>NZ_SROX01000010.1 GCF_013141915.1 Cupriavidus necator
CTCTGTGTGGACCCGAAGGTCCTCGCTCTTTCGAGCGGTCGCTCACTCTCAGAAAACTGACTGACCAGATCCGAAGACCCAGTCACGTTTTGCTGTGCGAGCACTGTATAACTTGAAGCATCACTGTCCGAAGACAGCGGCGTCCGCTACCCAGCGCCCACACTTATCGGTTGTTTGTTTGTTAAAGAACTTCGCCACCCGGCTTTGCCGTTCAGCGCGCTGCGTTGTCTGCAGCAGAGAAACGAGATTATGCAGAGCTTTCTTCGTTTCGTCAACCGTTTGCAGCAATCTTTTTTGCTGCCGTCAGCGCTGCAAACCTTGCCGCGCCGACCTTCCGGCCAACCCCGCATCCCTTGCTGCGCCTGCCTTGCAGGGGCCGCGTGGTGTTGCGAGGGGGCGAATAATAAGCGACCGCAACGCGGTTGGCAAGCGGTCCCACGAAATAATTCGAAGGTGCCGGTAAATCCTGCCGAAGACGCATCAGTTTGTCAGCCACAGCACCATGATTCATGATCTGGGCTGGGGCAAAGAAGCCACCCCGCCGCCGCGGTCTTGCGGGGCGGCCAGACTCAATCGGAACCTCATGACCATCAGCATCGTAAGACTTGGGGCACCGCGTGCAGCCGACGAAGGCCTGCGCGTCGGTACCGTGCGCCGGCCGCCGCGCGGCGTGCCCAAATCGGAGTTTGCGAGCCGCGATTTCTATGATGTCTGGTACCCGGCGCTTTCGCCATCGCCGGAACTGGTTGCGCAGGCACTACATGCGACCGACGATAAACAATGGCGGGCTTTCGTGCGGCATTTCCGCAAGGAAATGGCCGAGCCCGACGCCAGTCGTACGCTGGACCTACTGGCAGCGCTGTCGCACCAAACCAATTTCTCGGTGGGCTGCTATTGCGAAGACGAAGCGCGTTGCCACCGCTCGGTCTTGCGCGAGCTGCTCATCGAACGCGGGGCCGTGATCGGCTGAGTTGCGCGACGTGCCGGGGGTCCTCCCGGCTTTGTTTTCATGTTTTCCCGCTTCCCCTTTTCCGATGGCGCTGAACGTAGTCTGGCTCGGCTTTTTCCTGATTTCCTTCTCCGCCGCCTGCGTCCGCGTGATCCAGGGCGACCTCGCCGTCTTCCCGGCGATGCTCGGCAGCCTGTTCGACAGCGCCCGCACAGCCTTCGAGATCGCGCTCGGACTGGCGGGGGTGATGAGTCTGTGGCTTGGCATCATGCGCATCGGCGAGCGCGCTGGCGTTGTGGACGCCTTCGCCCGGCTGGTGAACCCGCTGTTGCGGCACTTCTTTCCCGGGGTGCCCCAGGGCCACCCTGCACAGGGCGCCATGATGATGAACGTATCGGCAAACCTGCTCGGGCTGGACAACGCCGCCACGCCGCTGGGACTGAACGCCATGCGCGAGTTGCAGACGCTGAACCGGCGCCCGGACGTTGCCACGGACGCGCAGATCATGTTCATCGTGCTGAACTCTGCCGGCCTGACGCTAATCCCGACTTCAGTCATCGCTATCCGCCAGACCATCGCGGTCAAGCAGGGGCTGGTTGGCTTCAACGCCGCTGACATCTTCTTGCCGACGCTGCTGGCCACCGGGGGTGCCTGCCTGGCCGGGCTGCTGGCGGTGGCATGGGTCCAGCGTATCAACCTGCTGCGGCCCGCGGTACTGGTGGCGTTCGCGCTAGTCATCGCGCTGCTTGGGGCGATGTTCGCTTGGTTGCGGCATGCGCCGCCCGAACAGGTCGGCACCGTGACGGCGCTCGCTGGCGCCGGGTTTATCCTGTCCCTGATCACCCTTTTCCTGATCTGCGGCGCGCTACGCCGGGTCAATGTGTATGAGGCGTTTATTGACGGCGCCAAAGAAGGCTTCGGCGTAGCCGTACAGATCATTCCCTATCTGGTTGCAATCCTGGTCGCCATCGGCCTGTTCCGCGCCGCCGGCTGCATGGATGTGCTGATGGCCTGGCTCACGCAGGGCTTCGCCAAATTAGGCGTCAACACCGACTTTGTCCCGGCGCTTCCGGTCGGGCTGATGAAAATCTTGTCAGGCGCCGGGGCCCGCGGGCTGATGGTCGACGTGATGACGACTTACGGCGTGGATTCATTTCAGGGGCGCCTGGCGGCAATTATCCAAGGCTCGACTGAAACGACGTTCTATGTCCTCGCGGTTTATTTTGGCAGCATCAATGTGCGCAATACACGCCACGCGCTCGGATGCGCGCTGGTAGCGGACGCGGCGGGGATCGTTTGTGCGGTGGGCGCCGCATATCTTTTCCGATGACTATGCTGAGTCCCAGTTATGTTGCGCTCATACAACGACATTGTGCGCATCCTCCTACATTGACACATTTGCACTTGGTGCGTCGCAACAAAGCATGTATAGTGAAGTCTGTCTCCTCCACCACCTCGGTGGATTCCAACCCACGCACAACCTGCGTGGGTTTTTTTTCGCCTGTATTCGGTCGCTGCTACAACGGCGAGGCGCCCGGCCCTGGGGGTTTTCCGCAGCGCAACAAGACGCGCTGACAACGACGGCATGGCACCCGACAAGAAGTCCTCGGCCAAAGCGACATCGCCCGCATTGGCCATTCGGCCGGCAAGACTTTACGGAACGCGGCGTTAGCCTATATTGATTGGATACCTCCGCCGCCAGCCCGAGGCACGCCATGCCAGACATCACGTTCCCTCGCAGCCTCCCGACATACTGTGCAGCCAGCCTGACGCTGTCCTGCCCGGCGACGGTCAACGGCAGTCCCACCCTGTATTCCGTCACCGCCGAGGCGCTCGAAGCCCATTTCGGTGCGCGCTCGCCGCGCGAGGAAGACCTGGTGGCGGCCTTCACCAATAACCGCCAACGGATCGAGCGCCTGGCCGAAAGCCTGTTCGAGTTGACCGAGGCGCGCGAAATCGTGCTTCGCAGCGGCCATTTCCGCTTCGCGGGCTAAGCCGCCCCCTTTGCTGCCCCGCTTTCCGGGCTTTATCTCGTTGTCCGGGTCCGGGCTTCAATCGGCTTTGGCTTCGCCGCGCACTAACAAAACCGGCACGGTGGACTGGCGGATCACCGCCTCGGCAACGCTGCCTAGCACCAGCCGGCGCACCCCGCGTCGGCCGTGCGTGCCGATCACCAGCAAGTCTGCGCCCCATTGGCCCGCGGCCTCATTGATGGAAGCACCGATGTCGCCAGGTACCGCAGCCGCGCTCACCAGGCGGGTTTCATGTGCGACCCCGGCGCTGGCCAGGCGCTGCGCCGCACCGTGCAGGGCCCGCTGCCCGCTTTCCTCGAAGGCCTTCTGCAACTGGCTTGGGTCGTAGTATCCGGCGTCGAACATTGGGGTGCCGGTATCGACGACATAGAGCGCCAGTACGGTGGCCCCGCCGGGGGACGCTACGCGTATGGCTTCATCAACCGCCAGATTGGACGTGCTGCTGCCGTCCACCGCCACCACGATCTTGCTGTAGGCCGCACTAGTCATAACGTACCTCCGTCGATGGAAAAAGAGATGCGGCGTCGTGCCGCCTGTCTTGGATAGTACACATCGGGCGAAGCCACCGTTACGCGCCGGCGCAAACCCCCTGCAAGTACGCTCGCTTTAATTGACCGACCGGTCGGCTTATATATAATAGGGCCAGCCGCGCCGGACCCGGATGGGAGTGGCGCCCCGCCAGAGGAGACGATATGTACACGCAGAGTCTTGACCTGCCAGGCCAGCACGCCGATGCAGCGCAGGCTAGCGCGCCGCCCGATGAAGCCGCCCGCCAGGCGGCATTCGATGCGTGCATGGCCGCCGACGGCAAGATCGAGCCGCAGGACTGGATGCCGCACGCCTACCGCAAGACCCTGGTGCGCCAGATCTCGCAGCATGCGCACTCTGAGATCGTCGGCATGCTGCCGGAGGGCAACTGGATCAGCCGGGCGCCGTCGCTCAAGCGCAAGGCCATCCTGCTGGCCAAGGTGCAGGATGAAGGCGGCCACGGCCTCTACCTGTATTCCGCGGCCGAGACCCTGGACGCGTCGCGTGACGACATGGTCGATGCGCTGCACAGCGGCAAGGCCAAGTATTCGTCGATCTTCAATTACCCAACCCTGACCTGGGCCGACGTGGGGGTGATCGGCTGGCTGGTCGACGGCGCCGCGATCATGAACCAGATCCCTCTGTGCCGCTGTTCGTATGGACCGTATGCGCGCGCCATGATCCGCATCTGCAAGGAGGAGTCGTTCCACCAGCGCCAGGGCTTCGACGCGCTGCTGGCCATGATGCGCGGCACCGACGCCCAGCGCGAGATGGTGCAGGACGCCGTCAACCGCTGGTGGTTCCCGGTTCTGATGATGTTCGGCCCGCCCGATGCGGCCTCGACCAACAGCGCGCAGACCATGGCCTGGGGGATCAAGCGCATCTCCAATGACGACCTGCGCCAGAAGTTTGTCGATGCCACGGTCGAGCAGGCGCGGGTGCTGGGCGTGACGCTGCCTGACCCCGGCCTGCAATGGAATGCCGAGCGCGGCCACTACGATTACAGCCCGCTGGACTGGGATGAATTCTGGCGTGTCATCAACGGCGACGGCCCGTGCAACAAGGAACGCCTGGCCACCCGCGTGAAGGCGCACGAGGACGGCGCCTGGGTGCGCGAAGCCGCGCTGGCGCACGCCGCCAAGCTGGCCGAGCGCGAATCCCGCGCCAGCCGCGCCGCCGCCTGATCCCGGGCATCGGCAACCTGAGGAGACCACGATGCAACGCAAGGAATGGCCGCTGTGGGAAGTGTTCGTGCGCAGCAAGCAAGGCCTGGAACACAAGCATTGCGGCAGCCTGCATGCGGCCGACGCACAGCAGGCGCTGCACATGGCGCGTGACGTCTATACGCGGCGCCAGGAAGGCGTATCGATCTGGGTGGTGCCGTCCGCCGCCATCACCGCCAGCGTGCCAGAGGAAAAGCCGGAGCTGTTCGATCCGATGGCCGACAAGATCTACCGGCACCCGACGTTCTACCAGTTGCCCGACGAAGTCAACCACATGTAAGGCCCGTACGATGACCGCGTCCCCACAGCCCGCTGTGCTTGCCTCGCTCGACCACCTGCCGCCCGCGCGCACCGCCGCGCTTCGCTACGTGCTGCGCCTGGCCGACAACGCCCTGATCCTCGGCCAGCGCAACGCCGAATGGTGCGGCCATGGGCCGGTGCTGGAAGAAGACATCGCCCTGGCCAATATCAGCCTCGATCTGATCGGCCAGGCGCGGCTGCTGTATGGCCGTGCCGGCGAACTGGAGGGCGAGCTGACCGGCCTGCCCCGCCATGAGGATGACTACGCCTACTGGCGCGCCGAGCGCGATTTCCGCAACTGGACGCTGCTGGAACTGCCGCATCGCGGCCCGCTGGCCGGTAACGCCGCCGCCGTGCGCGATTATGCCGTCACCATCGTGCGCAACTTCCTCTACAGCGCGCTGATGGTGGAGCTCTGGCAGGTCCTGCTGGCCAGCCGGGATGAACAGCTGGCCGCGATCGCCGCCAAGGCGGTCAAGGAGGCGCGCTATCACCTGCACCATGCCGCGGGCTGGATGGTGCGGCTGGGCGACGGCACCGAGGCGTCGCACGTGCGCATGCAGCGCGCGCTGGAGCACTTGCTGCCTTATATGAACGAGTGTTTTGCAGAAGACCCGGTCGAAAGCGAGGCTGCCGCCCAGGGCATCGGCGTGGTCACCGCCACGCTGCGCCCGGCCTGGGATACGACCGTCGCCGAGACACTCCAGGCCGCCACGCTGACACTGCCGCCGGCGACCGGCTTTGTCTCGGCCGGCAAGCATGGCGTGCATTCAGAGCACATGAGCTACCTGCTGGGCGAGATGCAGGGGCTGGCGCAGGCCCATCCGGGCGCGCAATGGTGAGCGCACGCTTCAGCGCAAAGGGTTGATTTACATGAACGTCTCCCGCCTCCCTTCCCGGAACGTGCACGACGCAAGCGCCACCGGTGCGCGCATCGCGCGCGCGTGGGCGGCGCTCGAGGCGGTGCCGGACCCGGAGATCCCGGTAGTGTCGATCCGCGAACTGGGCATCCTGCGCGAGGTCGTATCGGCGCCGGATGGGGTGCTGGAAATCGTCATCACGCCCACCTATTCCGGTTGCCCGGCGATGTCGCAGATCGGTGAGGACGTTGGCCAGGCGCTGGACCGCGCCGGGCTGGCGCCGTGGCGCATCCGCACCGTGCTGGCGCCGGCCTGGACCACGGACTGGATCACGCCGGCCGCGCGCGAGCGCCTGCGGGCCTTCGGCATCGCCCCGCCGGGCCGGTGCGGGACGCCGGCCGAGGCACAGCCGGTGCGCTTCGTGCCGCGCGCGGCGCGCGCCGCAGTACCTGATGCAGTGCCCTGCCCGCGCTGCGGCAGCGTCCATACGCAAGAGATCTCGCGTTTTGCCTCGACCGCCTGCAAGGCGCTGTACCGGTGCCTGGACTGCCGCGAGCCGTTCGATTATTTCAAACCCTACTGAGCCCCCGGGCCGAGCCAGGCTGCCATGACTCCACAGTTCCACCCGCTGCGCGTGGCGCAGGTACGCCCCGAGACCGCCGACACCATCTCGATTGCCTTCGAGGTCCCGGATGCGCTGCGCGATGCCTACCGGTTCACGCAAGGCCAGTTCCTGACGCTGAAGGCGCCGGTCGACGGCAAGGACCTGCGGCGCTCTTACTCGATCTGTTCGGCGGTGCAGGACTATGACGCGCACGGCGAATTGCGCGTCGCGGTCAAGCTGGTGGAAGACGGGTTGTTTTCCAGCCATCTGCACGATTCCATCGCCCCCGGGCAAGTGATCGACGTGATGACGCCCGACGGGCGCTTCCATGTGCCGCTCGATGCCAATGCCGCGCGCCACTATGTCGCCTTTGCCGCCGGCAGCGGCATCACGCCGGTATTGTCGCTGGTCCGCACCACGCTGCAGGCAGAGCCGCACAGCCGCTTCACCCTGGTCTATGGCAACCGCAATGTCGACAGCATCATCTTTTCCGAGGCGCTGGAAGACCTGAAGAACCAGTACCTGGCGCGCTTCACGCTCTACCACGTGCTGTCGCGGCAGCCGCAGGAAGTGGACCTGCTGCACGGCCGGCTCGACCATGCGCGGGTCACCGCCTTCCTGCAGACGCTGATCCCGGTCGACGACATCGATGCGGCGTTCGTCTGCGGCCCGGCCTCGATGATCGACGAGGTCGAGGCGGCGCTGCGCGACGCGGGGCTGGACCCGCACCGCATCCACGCCGAGCGTTTCGGGGTGCCGCTGGCACGGGCGACGCCCAAGCCGGTCGCAGCCCACGCCGACCTCGCCGGCACGGCCGAGTTGGTGGTGGTGCTGGATGGCAAGCAGCACAGCATGCGGCTGCCGCTTGAGGACGCCAACGTGCTGGACACCGCGCTGGCCGCCGGGCTGGACCTGCCGTACGCCTGCAAGGGCGGCGTCTGTTGCACCTGCCGAGCCAAGGTGCTGGAAGGCAAGGTCGAGATGGAAAAGAACTACACGCTGGAGCCCTGGGAGATGGACAAGGGCTTCGTGCTCACCTGCCAGGCGCGGGCGCTCACGCCGCGGGTGGTGGTCAGCTACGACGAACGCTGATCCGGGCAAGCCGGCGTGTGCGTCGTCAGACAAGCGCTGACATTGGCCAGCATGGGCCGTGACTACAATGGCGGCAGGCGACGCCCTGCTGGCGCGATGCTTGCAGGCGGGTGATCCGGCGCGCGGGGCGGGCGGTTGCCGCGCCGCCGCCGCGGCGGCGCCAGCGAACCGCCCCACCCATATACAATCACGGCCATGCAATATATCCACGTCGTCAACGGTGATGTAGCAGGCACGACCCTGCGCCAGGCGCTGGCCCAGGCTGCGCGGCCGGACCCTGTCGTGGTGCTGCGCGACGATCTCGCGGTCGGTCCGCTGGCGGACATCGACAGCACCGGCATGATCCGCTCCGGATTCTGGCAGCGCGTCGCCCCGCACACCGACATCGACTTCGCCGCCGAGATGCGCCAGGCGCTGGACCAACTGCTGGCGCTGCGGCAGGACGACATGGAAGTGGCAATCTGGCACGGCCAGAGCGCAGCCGACCAGCTGATGCTGCGCCGGGTGGTGTTCCACCTGTACCAGGCGCCGCAGCGGATCAACGAGGTCGCGATGGACCTGCGCGAACTGGAAACGCCGGCACAGGGCAACCTGGCGGCGATCGGCATGTACACGCCGGCGCGGCTGGCGCGGCGCTTCTCGACCATCGCCCCGGTCTCGGTGCTGCGGCTGGGCCGGCTTGGCTACGAGTGGCAGCAGAACGTCAAGGAAAACGCCGACGTGCGGCTGTGGAAGGGCAACACCCTGGTGCCGGCGGCCTACCGCACCGTCGACGACATCATCATGGAACGCGCCCCGTCCGACTGGACCCCGGCGGCGCAGGTGGTGGCCAGCGTGATGGGCGCGATCGAGGGCCTGCTGGCCAGTGACTGGTTCGTGTTCTGGCGCTGCCGCGAGCTGATCGCGATGGGCCAGCTGGTGCTGCGCGGCAACGCCGACTCGCTCGACACCTGCGAGCTGCGCCGCCATGCCGGCGGCGGAGGCGAATAAACAAGAATATATGGCCCGTACCAAGGCACCCGATTTCGAGGCGCAGCGCGAGCAGATCCTGGACCTGGCCGCCGCCGCCTTCGCCAACAGCAGCTACCCCAGCACTTCGATGGCCGACCTGGCCGCCGCCTGCGGCACCTCCAAGGCGCGGCTGTATCACTACTACGAGAGCAAGGAAGCGATCCTGTTCGACCTGCTGGACCGCTACACGCGCCGGCTGATGCTGCTCGTCACCGAAGTGGAAGCCGACGCCGAGCGCCATGCCCGCACCGACAAGGCCGCTTTCGGCAACCTGATCCGCGCCTTCCTGGCCGAGTACGAGACCTCGCAGACGCGCCATATCGCACTGATCAACGACGTCAAGTTCCTGGCCGAGACCCAGCGCGACCTGATCCTGGGCCGCGAGCGCGACGTGGTTGCGGCGTTCTCGCGCCTGTTGCGCCGCGCCTACCCGGAGCGCGTCACGCGCGACAACCAGACCGCGCTGACCATGACCATCTTCGGCATGATCAACTGGACCTTCACCTGGCTCAAGCCGGGCGGGCGTCTGTCGTATGCCGACTTTGCCGAGATGGTGGTCGACCTGCTCGAAGGCGGCCTGCCCGGGCGCACTGCCGCCGGGCGCTAGGCTGGCCACGCCGGGCCGCGCCCGCGCTTACATCCACTCGGCCTCTTCGCGCTGGCGTCGCTGTTCGCGGTCCTGGCGGAACATTTCTTCCAGTTCGTCGCGCGCCTGGCGCGCCAGCGAGACCAGCTTCTTCTGGTCGGTGTAATGCGGGTAAAAGCGGTCGATCGCCTCGATGTTGTGGCGCCGGAACCGCAGCGCGACGTTGCGCGCCTCGCTCGGGTCGAAGCCGAGCCCTTCCAGCACGCGCCGTCCCAGCATCAGCGAGCCCTCGAACATCTCGCGCTCGAACAGCTGCACGCCGCGGTCCTTGAGCTGATAGACATGCGAGACATGGCGCGCGCGCGCGTAGATCTGCAAATCGGGGAAGCGCTCGCGCACGCGGTCGATCAGCGCCAGGCTGTCTTCCATGCTGTCGATGGCGACGACCAGGATGCGCGCGTCGGCAATGCCCGCGGCCTCGAGCAGGTCCACCCGGGTCGCGTCGCCGTAGAACACCTTGAAGCCGTACTGGCGCAGGAAATCGATCTGGTCCGGATCGTGGTCCAGCACCGTCACGCCCACGCCCTGGCTGTACAGCAGGCGCCCGATGATCTGGCCGAAGCGCCCGAAGCCGGCGATCAGCACCGGGTTGCGCTGGGGCGTGATGACTTCGTCTGGCCGCTTCTTGCCGGCGCCGATGCGCGGCGCCACCAGCCGGTCATAGGCCAGCAGCAGCAGCGGCGTCGCCACCATCGACAGCGCCACCACCAGCACCAGCAGGGCCTCGGTCTCGCGCGGCAGCAGTCCGGCGCCGCCAGCGACGCCGAACACCACGAACGCGAATTCCCCGCCCTGCGAGATCAGTAACGCGAACAGCAGGCGCTGGCCGCGGGCAATGGAGAAATACCGCGCCAGCAGTGCCAGCGCCACTGTCTTCGCCGCCACGAAGGCGACGACCAAGCCCAGCACCAGCCAGGGCGAACGTGCCAGCACGGCAAAATCGATCGACATGCCGACCGCCATGAAGAACAGCCCCAGCAGCAGGCCCTTGAACGGCTCCAGGTCGGCCTCGAGGGCGTGGCGGTATTCCGAATCGGCGAGCAGCACGCCGGCGAGAAAGGTTCCCAGCGCCATCGACAGGCCCACCGCATCCATCATCAGCGCGATGCCTACCACCAGCAGCAACGCAAAGGCAGTGAACATCTCACGCATATCGGTGCGCGCGATAAACCGCAGTGCGGGGCGTACCAGGTAGCGGCCGCCCGCCACCACCGCGCCGATCACCGCCACTGCCTTGCCTGCCGCGAGCCAGCCGGCTGCGCCGGCGCCAGCGCCTTCCGCGCCTTGCGTGGCCAGCAGCGGCAGCAGCGCGATCATCGGGATCGCGGCGATGTCCTGGAACAGCAGGATGCCGAAGCTGGCGGCTCCCGCCGGGGTGCCGAACAGGTTGCGCTCGGTCAGCGTCGCCAGCGCGATCGCGGTGGACGACAGCGCCAGCCCCAGCCCCGCCACCAGCGCCACCTGCCAGGGCGCGCCGGCCAGCGCCGCGGCCGCGCCGATTACCAGCGCGCACGCGGCGAGCTGCGCGCCGCCATAGCCGAAGATGCTCCGCCGCAGCGCCCACAGCTTGCGCGGCTCCAGTTCCAGGCCGATCACGAACATCATCAGCACCACGCCGAACTCGGAGAAGTGCAGGATCGACTCGACATCGGTCACCAGGCGCAGTGCGAACGGCCCGATCGCCGCGCCGGCCAGCAGGTAGCCCAGCACCGCGCCCAGGCCGCTGCGCCGCGCCAGGGGCACCGCCACGACCGCCGCCACCAGGAATACCAGCAGCGCAATCAGAAAATCATGCTGGTTCATGCCTGCACCTCTGCCGGCACCGCATGGGTGCCCAGCCGCCCGCAGACATGGGCGATATGGTCGGCCAGCGCCTGCGCATCGGCATTGTGGGCGTCATGCAGCACCACCGGCGGCAGCCACGTCATGCCGCACAGCAAGGCGGTCTGCTCCAGCGGCAGAAGGAACTCGGCAACTGGGTGGCCATGGATGCCTTCCGGCCCGTAGGCGTCGGCCGAGCCGCCGGTGCTGACCACCGCCAGCAGCGACTTGCCGCGCAGCGCGGTGCCGCCCGGGCCATAGGCCCAGCCCGGTTCCAGCACTTCATCCAGCCACAGCTTGAGCAGCGCGGGCACGCTGTACCAGCGCACCGGAAACTGCAGCACGATGGTGTCCGAGACTGACACCACGCGCTGCTCGGCAACGACATCGATGTCGTAGTCGACATAGCTGCGGTAAAGGTCACGTACCTGGACTTGCGGCAGCGCGCTGAGCGCGTCAGCCAACGGCCGGTTGACGCGCGAGCGGCTGGGCGCCGGGTGCGCGTAGATCACAACGATGGGGGGCTCGGTCATTGAAAGGAGCTGGGACTGAGGGGTGATCGGGACAAATCCGGAGGCCGCGACGAATTGTCGCGTTGCACCAAATCCACACCATTGGGCGCGCAACAATTCATCACATTTTTTTAAGTGATTGATTTTATTAATTTTAATTGACTCCCCGAGCGCGACTCGAATCTGCTGCGGCGCGGGAAGCTTACGTCAAACTGACAATTCCACTACAATACTTTTCGTGTTGCATCAAGCTGGTGTTTCCCCGAATCCCGCATCAACCACGGGAAAGTGCTGGAAAAACACCACCGCAATGCCTATTTTTATCTGACCGCACCAGAAGGAACCAACGTGAATCCGCTCGAACTGAGCAAGGCCGTCGGCGCACTGACCGACGAAGATCTGCGCAAGGCAGCCGAAGCCGCCCAAGCCGCCCAGCGCGCCCCCGTCCTGGTGCGCGAGCTGGCGGCCCACCACCGCTCGCGCCTGCTGAAGCATTTCCTCGCCCTCGGCGAGGAGGATCGCCTGCTCCGTTTCGGCCAGTCGGTGGGCGACCACGTGATCGAAGCCTATGTCGACAGCATCGACTTCGACCATGACAGCGTGTTCGGCGTCTACGACGACAAGCTCGAACTGATCGGCGTCGGCCACTTCGCCAACCTGCGCGACAACGCCCAGGGCCGCGTGGCGGAATTCGGCGTATCGGTGTCGGGCAGCGCCCGCGGCCGCGGCATCGGCAGCGCGCTGTTCGAGCGGGCCGCCATCCACGGACGCAATACCAGCGTCCGCACGCTGTACATGCACTGCCTGTCGCGCAATGCCGCGATGATGCACATCGCCAAGAAGGCCGGCATGAAGGTCCAGTATGCCTACGGCGAAGCCGACGCCTACCTGGAACTGCCGCCGGCGGATACCGCCAGCCGCCTGAGCGAGGCGCTGGACGAGCAGCTCGCCGACCTCGACTACGCGGTGCGCCGCAACCTGCGCGACGCACGCCGCTTCGGCCTGCGCTTCTGGCGCACCATGGTGCCGCAGAAGCATACCGCCTGATCGGCCGGACCCACTGACCCACAGGCCGCACGGCGTGGACGAAAAACGGCGCATCGCAACGATGCGCCGTTTTGCTTTTTCAGACTCGGCAGCCCACCTCAGGCCGCGCCGCCCACCGGCAGCGCGGTGGTGTCCTTGATGCTCTCGAGCGCGAAGCTCGAGCGCACGTCGATGACCGAAGGATGCGCCAGCAACTGTTCCTGCATGAAGCGCGCAAAGTGCTCCATGTCCTCGACATAGACCTTGAGCAGCAGGTCCATCTCGCCGGTCATGGCGTGACAGGCCGCCACTTCCGGCCAGACCGCGATCGAGGCGCGGAACAGGTCCAGCGGCGCCTTGCCCTTGGGCGCGCCGCCATGCTTTTCGAGCCGCACATTGATATAGGCCAGCAGGCCGAGCCCGATCTTGTTGGGCTCAAGCAGCGCCGCGTATTGCCGTATCACGCCGATCTCTTCCAGCCGCCGGATGCGGCGCAGGCAGGGGCTTGGCGACAGGTTCACGCGCTCGGCCACCTCCAGGTTGGTCAACCGGCCGTTGGTCTGCAGCACTTCCAGGATCTTCCGGTCGATCTTGTCCAACTCCACCTTGCTCACGATATTGTTGCTCCGCAATATGTTTATTGGCAATTTTTTTGCGCAAATTTAGCAAGCCGTGCACAAGTACGCAATTTTTTGTGAAATTACATCCGATCTACGCCCGAATTCGTAAGCTCGGCAGCCTTATCGGTCACTCGCGCGCCAGCCGGTCGGGCCGGGCATTCCCTGCATGGTGCTGCCGGGATGTTGGCCGCAGCCGCTGACCGCACGGGCGAGGTGGTGCCCAGGTCCGGCAAGCAGGGAAGCGGCATTCTACGGGGGTTTATGCCTGGGCCAACGCCTTCTTGGCGGACCGCGCCGGCGTTCTCCGCTGAATCGATAAAAAAAGCGCGCGGCCGGCAGGCTCGCGCGCTTGGTGACGTGCGCTGGCAGCGGCGCCCAGGCGGCGCTGCGAGGGACCTCGCTTAGCCGCCGCTGGTGGACGGCGCCGCCGGATTGACCGGTGCCGGCTGGCTGCCTGGCGCCATGCCGCGCGCGCCCCGGTCGCCCCGATGGGGATGGTCGCGGTGCATCTTCTCCATGCCCGCGCGGATTTCATCGCGGGTCAGCTTGCCGTCGCGGTTGGCATCGAGCTGGTCAAAGCGCTTGGCCAGGCGCGGCAGGCCGGCATTGGCCTCGGCCTTGGTGATCGCGCCGTCGCCGTTCTTGTCGGCGGCCTTGAACTTCTCGTCGAAGGCAGCCTGCATGCGCGCATGATGCTCGGCCATGGCGGTCTTGCGGTGCGCATCCATCTCGGCCTTGTCGATCTTGCCGTCGCGGTTGGTGTCGAGCTTGTTGAACCAGGCATCGGCCTCCGCCTTGGAAATCGCGCCATCGCCGTCGGTGTCAATTGCCTTCATCCACATGCCGCCGCCATGGTGGCGATGGTGGTGGTCCATGCCTGGCTTGCCGGCCGGCGCTGGCGCTGCGCCCGGCGCAGCGGGCGCGCTGGCCTGGGCAAAGGCGCCGCCGGCGACCAGCAGGGCGGCCGATGCGGCCAGGAAGTGCTTCAGAATCTGCGGCTTGTGATTGCGTTGCATGGCTTGCTCCTTGTCATCACGTTGGCATGTACGGATTAGAACGCAGACGATGCAGCGAAGTTGGCGGTTTTAATACGATGTTACCCGCCTCACAGAAAGCCGGGAGTGGCGTAAGGGAACGCAAGCAAAGGCGAATAATCGATGCGCCGCGAGCCTAGGGCTGCCCTTTTGGTGCCATCTGGCCTTCTACGACCGCCTCGGGCGACATCCCCGATGGGTAGTGGCGCGGATCGACGGGCTGGGGTTGGGGTTGGGCCGGCTGCCCCGATGGCGCTGCCTGAACCGACTGCGGCTGGGGTTGCTGCGCCGCTGGCTGGAACTGGGGTTGCGCCTGCGGCTGGGCCGGTTGCCCCGGGGGCTGGCCGCGCGGCGACTGGGCCGGTGTGGGCTGGCCAGCGGCCTGCGCCGGCGGCATGGGCGTTGCCAACGGCGCCGCCGCGCCGGCAGGCGGCGTCGGCAGCGGGCTGGCGCCACGCGGCGCAGCGCGCGTGGCAGCCGCCTGGAGCGGTAATGCGATCTCTTGGCGTACGCCATTGCGCTCGATCACCACGGCGCGCTGACGGACTTCCACCAGCCGGATTTGGGGTGACAGTTCGGCCCCCATGCGCACGGCCTTGGCCGGGGCGCCATCGATGGATACGATCGCCGCGCTGGCGCCACCGCCGAGCTCGGCCACCACGCCGAGCAATTGCACGTTGCTCGGCCCGCGCTGCGCCGAGCCGCCGAACAGCGTCGCAACCGCGCCGGTCTCGACCGCCTCGGTCTGCGCCACGCGCGCGCTCTTGGGCACCGGGATGGTTCGCATCGCGCTGAACGTCAGCACCCAGTAGGTGACCAGCGCGCACAGCGCGATAAACAGCACGACGCTGGCCAGGCGCGGCAGCCACAGCGCGGAGGCGTCGAAGCGGAACGGAGGCCGGACGGACAATTGCATGGAGCGGGACCCTGGACACCCGCCGCGGCGGGTCATGGCGCGTAAGCGCAGACGCGCCAAGCGTACCAGAGCCCCATGACGATGTCTGCCGCGCCGGCGGTGCTTCCGGCGTTGCGGCCGGTACGCTTAGAGCAAATCGTCCAGCAGGTCGGGCCCGAACACCTCGCGCTCGATATGCGCCACCGGTACGCCCGCGCTTACCAGCGCGTGACGCTGCGCCTGCATGAAGCCGAGCGGTCCGCACAGGTAGAAGCGGCCATCGACAAAGCGTTGCAGGTCGGCCTGGCGCAGCATCTCGGCCAGCGGCATGGTGCCGGCGTGGTCGTAATCGCGGCCCGCGACATCTTCGGCTTGCGGAAACTCATAGCTGATGTGGGTGACCAGGCCGGGCAGCCGCTCGCGCGCCCATTGCAGGTCGGCGCGATGGGCATGGTGGCGGCCATCGCGGGCGGCGTGGGCGAACAGCACCGGTCGTTGCGAGCCCTGCGCGGCCAGCGTGCGCAGCACCGAGAGCATCGGCGTGATGCCGATGCCGCCGGACAGCAGCACCAGCGGGCGGCGGCTTTCCAGCGCCGGGGTGAACTCGCCGAACGGCGCGCTCACCTTGAGCTCGGCACCCTCGTGGGCGTTGGCGTGCAGCCAGTTCGAGACCGCGCCGGCCGGCGTGGCCTGGTCGCCCTCCTCGCGCTTGACCGAGATGCGCCAGGTCGGCAGCCCGGCCTCGGCCGACAGCGAGTACTGGCGCAGCTGGCGCGTACCGTTGTCCAGGCGCGCCTCGACGCTGATGTACTGGCCCGGGCGGAAGTCGCGCAGCGGCTCGCCATCGGCAGCGGCCAGCGTCAGCGCCACGACCTGGCCGCCCTGCGCCTCCCGGCGCACCACGCGTACCGGCATCAGTGCGCCGGCGGCCACGCCGGTGCGCTGGTACAGGCGCGCCTCGGCGGCGATCAGTTCGCCGGCCAGCAGCCAGTAAGCCTCGTCCCAGGCCGCCAGCAGCGGCGCCGTGGCGGCTTCGCCCAGCACCGCGGAGATCGCGCCGAGCAGGTGGCGACCGACGATCGGATAGTGCGCGGGCGTAATGCCCACAGCCGCGTGCTTGTGCACGATGCGCTCGACCACCGGTCCCAGTGCCGCCGCATTATCAATGTTGGCCGCGTAGGCGAACACGGCCGATGCCAGCGACTGCTGCTGGCTGCCATTGGCCTGGTTGCCCATATTGAACAACTGGGTCAGTTCGGGCCGGTCGGCGAACATCTCGCGGTAGAAATGCGTGGTGATGGCCAGGCCGTGCTCACGCAGCACGGGCACGCTTGCATCGATATAGGGGCGGGAAGCGGCGGACAGCATCGGGAATCACTCCGTTTTATTCATGCAATCGAAATGCATGTTTTTGGGCAACAAAAAACCGGCATTCGCCGGCCACGCGCGGATCCATCCGCTCAGGCCGAACGCCGGTTCAGGAAATCTCGATGCAGGCGGATGATCGATTCGGCGGTCTGGCTGCCGGTGACATCGGCCAGCGTGACGTCGTCGAGCGCGCGGTAGAAAGCCTGCTCGGCCACGTCCAGGGCGCGCTTCAGCCGGCAATTGCCGTTCAGCGCGCAGGGCGGGTTGTCGCAGTCGATCACCGGCCGGTGCCCTTCCAGCTCGCGCAGGATGGCGCCGACGGTCAGGCGCTCGGCGCCGGGGCCCAGTTGCAGGCCGCCATGGCGGCCGCGCGTGGCGCTGATCCAGCCCAGTTTCGACAGCCGCGCCGCCACCTTGACCAGGTGGTTGTGCGAGATGCCGAACTGCTGGCCCACCTCGGCGATCGTGATCGGCCGGCTGCCGTCGCCACGGGCGACGTACATCAACAGGCGCAGCGCGTAGTCGGAGAAGCGGGTCAGTTGCATCGTGGCGTCATGTTAAAAAAGATGCATCCTGGATGCAAGTTATTTCTTGCGCCGTCGTGCTAGGGTGCGGGATCGTCGAGAAACGACGGCCCGCTTTGTGATCCGCATCAGACATGGTTGGGCCCCACGTGGGGGCCGCCCATAAAAGAGTCATAAGGCGCCGGTTATACTGATTGGCGAACCCGGCCCCGCCAGCGCCCTGGCGCGGGTCCCGCCATTCCAGCAAAAAGGTCCTACCAACAATGCGCAGATCCACTACCCAGCTTGCCCGCCCCGCCCGCCCTGCCCGCCGCGCGCGCGGCTTTACCCTGATCGAGATCATGGTCGTGATCGTGATCCTGGGCGTGCTGGCGGCACTGGTGGTGCCCAAGATCATGAGCCGACCGGACGAGGCCCGCATCGTGGCCGCGCGCCAGGATATCTCGTCGATCATGCAGGCGCTCAAGCTGTACCGCCTCGACAACAGCCGCTACCCGACCACCGAACAGGGCCTGGCCGCGCTGGTGGCCAAGCCTACCACCGAGCCGGTGCCAAACAACTGGAAGGGCGGCGGCTACCTGGAAAAGCTGCCTAAGGATCCGTGGGGCCATCCGTACCAGTACCTGAACCCCGGCGTGCGCGGCGAAATCGACGTGTTCAGCTTCGGTGCCGACGGCCAGGCCGGCGGCAACGCCAACGACGCCGATATCGGCAACTGGGAGTAAGCGCCCCTGCCGCCCGCCCTTGCCGCTTCGCTTCCATCATGACCACGGCGCCGCGCCGCCGCGCCCCCCGGCAGCGGCACCCCGGCTTCACGCTGCTGGAACTGCTGGTGGTCATGGTGATCGCCGGCATCGTGATCTCGCTGGTCGCGGTCAATGCCGCGCCCAACGAGCGCGGCCGCGTGCTTGACGATGGCCAGCGCATCGCGCGGCTGTTCGAGCTGGCGCAGGAAGAAGCGCAGCTGGGCGCGCGCCCGATCGCCTGGGAAGGCGACGCCGGCGGCTGGCGCTTCCTCGAGTCGACCCCCAACGGCTGGATCCCCATGCGCACCGACGTGTTCGCCCCTGGCAACTGGCGCCTGGCGCTGGACCAGGTCATCGTCGCCGAAGGCGGCCGCAGCACCGGCACCAACAGCCCGCCGCGGCTGATCTTCGGGCGCGAGCTGATCGATGCCCCGCAGCGCCTGGTGCTGGTGCGCGGCGATATCCGCGTGGACGTTGCCGGCGACGGCAGCGGCCGCTATTTCGCCAGCACGCCATGACGCGCCCGCCCCTTGCCGGACGCCAGCGCGGCAGCGTGGCCGGCTTCACGCTGATCGAAGTGCTGGTGGCGCTGACCATCCTGGCCGTGGCGCTGACCGCGGCGATGCGCGCGATGGGCTCGATGGTCGATGCCAGCGCGTCGCTGCAGGCCCGCATGCTGGCTGAATGGAGCGCCGAGAACCACCTGGCCTCGGTGCGCCTGGCCAAGAGCTGGCCCGAGCCCGGTGTCAGCGGCTATGCCTGCCCGCAGGGCGGCACGCCGTTGTACTGCGAACAATCCGTGTCGGCCACGCCCAATCCGGTATTCCGCCGCGTAGAAATCGCAGTCTATCCTTCCGCCACCGACAAGTCGGTGCGGCTGGCCTGGCTCGTCACCATTGTCCCCAATGAAACCCGCAACGTGCTCTGAGCGCCGGCGCGGGCGCAAATCCGCCGGCGGCTTCACGCTGCTGGAAATGCTGGTCGCCATCACGCTGCTGGCGGTGATGGCCGTGATCGGCTGGCGCGCGCTGGACAGCCTGACGCGCAGCCGCGAACGGCTGACCGATCACGATGCCCGGCTGGATGCGCTGAAGGTGCTCTACGGCCAGCTGCAGGCCGATTGCGAGCACCTGGCCAACCCTACGCTGCTGCAGGCCAGCCCGGTCGAGATCGCCCAGAACCGTGTGCTCCTGGTGCGCGACCGCCGCGACGAAGGCCAGCCGCCGACATGGCAGGCGCTGTCTTACCAGCTTGACGGCAACACGTTGCTGCGCGTGGCCGCGCCGCCGGTGGACAACCGCGCGGCGCTGCAGACGTCGCTGCTGGCGCTGCGCCAGGGCGGCGGCAACAACGCGCAGGTGCGACGTGTGCTGGGCGACGTGGAGGGCCTGAGCGCGCGCGCCTGGGTCGAGCCCGGCGGCTGGCAGGCGGACAGCAACCGCATCCGTAACGTACTGTTCAGCGGCAATGCAGCCAGCGCGGTGGCGGCATCGGACGTCGGCGCGGCGGTGCCCAACACCGCGGTGCGCGCGGTGGAACTGACCATCCTCGCCCGCATGGGCGACGGCGACACGCCGCGGCAGTTCCAGAAGATCTGCATGTCCGGGCTATGACGCAAGCCCGCCGCCGATCCCGCTTCCGGCCCGTGCGCCGCGGCGCGCGCGGCGCCGCCGTGGTCACCGCGCTGCTGATGGTGACGCTGGCCGTGGTGGTGGTGTCGGGCATGCTGTGGCGGCAGCAGGTGCAGATCCGCGCTATCGAAAACCAGCGGCTGCTGGCCCAGGCCACCTGGATCGAGCGCGCCGCGGTCGACTGGGCGCGGCTGATCCTGCGCGACGACCAGCGCCGCAGCAACGTCGATGAACTCGGCGAGCCGTGGGCGGTGCCGATCGCCGAGACCCGCTTGTCGGATTTCCTGGGGGCGTCGTTGCGCACCGACGTTGCGGGCGAGACCTCGTTCCTGTCGGGGCGCATCCTCGATGCGCAGGCGCGCTTCAACCTGGCCAACCTGGTGACGTGGTCCGCCACCGGCGGCCAGGGCGGCCCGGTCGGGCGTGTTGCCAACATCGACCAGTCGGCGCAGGCCGCCTACGGCCGCCTGCTGCGCACCGTGGGGCTGAACCCGGCGCTGGCCGAGACCACCGCACGCTACATGCTGCAGGCCGCCCAGGGTGGCCAGGGCGGCGATGCATCGGGCCGGCAGGCGCCACGCCCGCTCGACAGCGTGCAGGGCCTGCTGGCGCTGCCCGGCTACACGCCCGAGATGGTGGCCGTGCTGGAACCCTTTGTGATCGTGCTGCCCGAGCGCACCCTGGTCAATGCCAACACCGCCGACGCGGAAGTGCTGGCCGCGATGATCGACAAGCTGCCGCTGGAGCGCGCGCGCGAACTGGTGCGCCAGCGCGACCGCGCCTATTTCAACAACATCGGCAACCTGCAGACACAGCTGTCCGCGGTGGCGCCGCAGGCGGGCAGCGGCAACCTGGGCAACCTGCTCGACGTGCGCTCGCATTACTTCCTGGTCTACGGGCTGGTGCGGCACGAGCGCGCCAGCCGCCTGCAGGTGTCGCTGATCTACCGCGGCGAACCGCTCGGTGCGGCCAACACCACCCGCGTGGTCTGGATCCAGGATGCGGACCGGCTGCCGGATCTGCGCTGAACCATGGCAAGGCGGCCTGGCGCACATAGGAAAACGGCATGCCGGAGCAACCGGGGAGAATGGTATTGACGTGGTTTTGTCACGCAGGCAAGGTATGCTGCGGCGCTGGCGCGAGCCTGGCACCAGCCCGCTCGCCGCCGATCGGCCTCCCAGGCCGCGCGCCGGCATCCCCGCCCTCCGGCAAGTTTCCTGCGCCGGGGCGATCCCGGGCGCATCCCCATGGGCCATGCGCCTTATCGAGCCGTTCTACTGAAGCCAAAGCAAGGACACCTTGAGCACCACCCTGTACGTGCGCATGCCGCACCGGCCGCATGACCAGCCGCAACCGTGGCATTTCGGCGCCCTGCCCTTTGCGCTGGTGCGCACGGCGGCGGGCGAGTCTGCGCGGCGCGGATCGCCTCGTGCCGTGCCGGAAGTGTTGCGAGAAGGCCACGCCCGCATTGCCGACCTGCCCGCGGCGGAGCGGCTGGTGCTGATCCTGGCCGCCAGCGACGTACTGCTGACCACCGCCAGCGTGCCGCCGCTGCCGCCCGCGCGTTTGAAGCAGGCGCTGCCCAACCTGGTCGAGGACGCCCTCGCCACCGACGCGCAGCCGTGCCACATCGGCATCGGCCCGGCCCTCGGCGGCGCCACGCCCGGCCGCGGCCCGCGCCAGCGCTTATTGATGGTGGCGGACCGCGCCTGGCTGCGCACGGTGCTCGATGCCTTTGCCGAGCATCGCCATCGCCGCCGCCACGTGCTCGCCGCGCAGCTGTGCGTGCCGCTGGCCGCGGTCGAAGAGGAAGCCGGCGCGGAGCCGTCGCTGGCGCCGCCCGGCGAAGCGCCGGCAGCGGCCCAGCCGGCCACGCTGGTGGTCGAAGCCGCCGCCAGCGCGCTCGCCGAAAACGGTGCGCTCGGTGATGCGCTGGGCGCGGCCTTGCCGGACACCGCGGCCAACACCGCGCGCCAGTGGCAACTGACGGTGCGCACCAGTGCGTACGCCGGCTACGGATTGCTGCTGGGCGACGACGCGCTGGCCGCCTGGCAGGCGCTGGCGCCCGACGGCACCTGGTACGCCGATGCCGACGCCGCGGCCATGGCGCCGGTCCCGGGCCTGCGCCAGGCCGGGCGCGCCGGCTGGCGGCTGTGGATCGACGGTGCCCAGGAATGCCTGCGCGAGCCGGGGCTGGACCTGGCGCAGTTTGAGTTTGCGCAGGGCCGCGTCGACCGCTGGAACCTGGTGGCGTGGCGACTGCCGCTGGCGCTGCTGGCAGGCCTGGTGCTGGTCCAGCTGGTCGGCATGAACATTCACTGGCTGCTGCTGCGCAGCGAGCAGCAACGGCTGGAAGCGGCGCAGGCGCAGACGCTGCGCGGCGCGTTCCCGCAGATCCCGACGGTGCTCGACGCCCCGCTGCAGATGCGCCGGCAGGTCGAGCAACTGCGCATCGCCAGCGGACGCAGCACGCCGGATGATTTCCTGCCGCTGGCTGACCGCTTTGCCCAGGCCGCACGCCGGCTGCCGCCCGACGCGCTGCAGGCGCTCGAGTACCGCGGCCGCATGCTGGTGGTGACGCTCAAGCCCGGCACCGACACAGCCGGCTTGCGCGGCGCCGCGCGCCAGGCCGGGCTGCAGATGGAAGAAGACAAGGCCGGCAATGCCTCGGGCAGCACCGGCACCAGCGCAGGCACGCCTGTGACACCCGGCTCGCGCTGGACCATCAAGCCCGGCCTGTGACCGGCGCATGCCCAACATGAACCCATTGAAAGACTCAGCCCGCAGCCAGTCGCCCGCCGCCCGCCGCAGCGGTGCCGCCACGCTGCGCACACGCATGGCGCGGCTGCGCCCGTCGGTGCCGCAGGCGTGGCGGGAACGCTTCGACGCCTTCTGGTCGGCGCGCAACCCGCGCGAGCAGGCCATCCTGGCCGGCGGCGCCGCGGTGCTGGCCCTGGTGCTCGGCTACCTGGTGCTGTGGGAGCCGGCCGCCGAGGGCCGCGAACGGGCCGCGCGCAACCTGCCCCAACTGCGCGCCGACCTGGCCGAGATGGAAACGCTGGCGCAGGAAGCCCGCGGCCTGAAGGCCACGCCGGCGCCATCGCTGCGCGGCGATGCGCTAACCGAGGCGCTGCAGGAAAGCCTGGGCCAGTACGGTCTGAAAGCCACTCGGCTGGCCGCCGGCGCCGACAACAGCGTGCAGGTGCAGCTCGACAAGGTCCCGTTCGGGGCGGTCAGCACCTGGCTGCAGGACGTGCGCCAGCAGCAGCGCATGAAGGTGATCGATGCGCGCGTGGTCTACGTCGGCGCCACGGCACTGGTGAACGTGACCGCGACCCTGCAGGGTCCGGGCGGCCGCAGCTGATGGTGCGGCTGGAGACCCTGCGCCTGCCGCGGCGCGCGTTGCGCCAGCCGGCCGCCGCGCGGCGCCTGCGCTGGCTCGGGCTCGCCCTGGCGAGCGCCGCGCTGACCACGGTGGCAATGCTGCCGGCGGCATGGATCGCCGCGCGCGTCGCCACGCAGACGCAGGGGCGCGTGTTGCTGGCCGATGCCAGCGGCTCGCTGTGGCGCGGCAGCGCCACCCTGGCGCTGTCGGCTGGCGCGGGCAGCCAGACCGCCACCGTACTGCCTGGCCGGCTGCATTGGACGCTGGCGTTCTGGCCGCTGCTGACCGGCACCGCACGGGTGGTGCTGACGCATTCCGAGGCCATGGCCGCGCCCGTCGCGCTCACCGCGACGCCCGGCGGCTGGACCGCGCAAGCGGGCGCCATGCGGCTGCCCGCTTCGCTGCTGGAAGGCGTGGGCGCACCGTTCAACACGCTGCGCCCGGACGGCCTGATGCGGGCGGACTGGTCCGCGCTGCAGGGCGGCTTCTCCGGCAAGGGCTTGACCGGCCATATGACGCTGCGCATCGAGCAGGTGTCGGCCGCGGTCAGCCGGCTGCGCCCGCTGGGCAGCTACCGGGCCGAGATCGACTGGACCGGCGCAGGCGGCGGCAAGCTGCAACTGAGCACCATCGAGGGCCCGCTGTACCTGGAAGGCAGCGGCACGCTCGGGCGGCAGGCGCGCTTCGAGGGTACCGCGCATGGCGACCCGGAGGCCGCCACGCAGCTGACCAGCCTGCTGAGCCTGCTGGGACGACGAGATGACAATGTGACTAGGCTGCGTTTCTGATGCCACGCAGAACGCACAGCCCACGGAAATAACTATGACCACCCACGCCAACCGACCTGTTTTCAAGACCGCCTGCGCCCGCGCCGTGGCATTGCTCTGCGGGCTCTCCTTGCTGGCGCCCGCGCCGCTGTGGGCCCAGCCCGGCGCGCCCGCCGCGCGTACCCAGGCCACCCCGCCGGCGCCGCCCGACGTGACGCCCGCCAATCGCGACCAGGTGGTGCTGAACTTCGTCAACGCCGACCTCGATTCCGTGATCAAGGCGGTCGGCCAGGCCACCGGCAAGAACTTCGTGATCGACCCGCGCGTGAAAGGCACCGTCAATCTCGTCACCGAGCAGCCGGTGTCGCGCGCGCAGGCGCTGCAGACGCTGGGCTCGGTGCTGCGCATGCAGGGCTATGCCATGGTCGAAAGCAACGGCTTCACCAAGGTCGTGCCCGAGGCCGATGCCAAGCTGCAGGGCTCGCCCACCGTGATCGGCGGCAGCCCGAGCCGCGGCGACCAGGTGGTGACCCAGGTGTTCCGGCTGAACTATGAGTCGGCCAACAACCTGGTGCCGGTGCTGCGGCCGATGATCGCGCCCAACAACACCATCACCGCCTATCCGGCCAACAACACCCTGGTCATTACCGACTACGCCGACAACCTGCGCCGCATCGCCCGCATCATCGCCGCGGTCGATGCGCCGGCCTCGGGCGAGGTCGAACTGGTGCCGCTCAAGCACGCGCTGGCCAGCGATACCGCGGCTGTGCTGCAGCGGTTGCTCGATCCCGCTGCCGCAGGTGCCACCGGCGGCGGCGCGGCGGGCGTCGACGCCAGCCTGCGCACCTCGGTGGTGGCCGAGCCGCGCAGCAATTCGCTGATGATCCGCGCCACCAGCCGCGCGCGCCTGCAGCAGGCGCGCCAGCTGATCGAGAAGCTCGACCAGCCCTACGCGCGCCCCGGCAACATCTGGGTGGTGCCGCTGAAGAACGCCGATGCCATCAAGCTGGCCGCCACGCTGCGCGCCATCGTCGCCGCCGACAGCAGCTTCGCCACCGCCACCCAGCCCGGCGGACAGGCTGGCGGCATTGGCGGCGCGGCGGGCATGACCAATGTCTCGACGCCGACGGGCGGCCAGTTCACCGGCGGCGCGACCACCGCCCAGACCGGCATGCGCAGCGGCACCGGCACCGGCGCCGGGGGCGGCAGCGGCGGCGCCTATGGCAACTCGGCCTTCGCCGCCTCGTTCGGCACCAACACCCAGCCGACCACCGGCGGCATCATCCAGGCGGACCCGTCCACCAACTCGCTGATCATCACCGCCAGCGAGCCGGTCTACCGCAACCTGCGCGGCGTGATCGACGACCTCGACGCGCGCCGCGCGCAGGTCTACATCGAGTCGATGATCGTCGAGGTGACCGCCACCCAGGCGAGCGAACTCGGCATCCAGTGGCAGGGCCTGATCAGTTCGCCCGGCGGCAACAACAACGTCTTTGCCGGCACCAATTTCGGCACCGGCGGGCAGAACATCCTGAACCTGTCGCTGGCTGGCGCGCTGTTCGACAGCAACCGCACCGCCGGCATCGCCGCGGCGCAGGGCCTGGTGCAGGACGTGGGCGGCCTCAACCTGGGCATCGTCAACAAGGCCATGGGCCTGGGCGCATTGCTGCGCGCGCTGGGCTCCAACGGCAGCGTCAACCTGCTGTCGACGCCGAACCTGATCACGCTGGAGAACGAGGAAGCCAAGATCCTGATCGGCCAGAACATCCCGATCACCACGGGTTCCTACGCCCAGACCGGCGGCGCGGCCTCGGTCACGCCGTTCCAGACCTTCGACCGCAAGGACGTCGGCATCACGCTGCGGGTGAAGCCGCAGATCACCGACGGCGGGCTGGTGAAGATGCAGATTTTCCAGGAGTCGTCGTCGGTGGTGCAGGCCACCGCCAACCTGATCCAGGGCCCGACCACCAACGTGCGTTCGATCGAAACCAACGTGCTGGTCGACGACGGCCAGATCATCGTGCTGGGCGGCCTGATCGAAGACTCGTACGGCGATGGCGTGCAGAAGGTGCCGCTGCTGGGCGACATCCCGCTGATCGGCGGCCTGTTCCGCTACGAGAACAAGAACCGCTCGAAGACCAACCTGCTGGTGTTCCTGCGCCCCTATGTGATGCGCACGGCCGGCGCCGCGGACCGCCTGACCGCGGACCGCTACGACTATATGCGCGCGCAGCAGCAGGGCTTCGTATCGCCTAACATCATGGTGCGGGACACCAACACGCCGATGCTGCCGCCGGCCGACGCGCCCTCCACCCCGTTCGTCAACCCGCGCACCAACGGACCCGTGGCAGGCCCGCTGCCGCTGCCGCAAACGCTGCCGCCAGGTTCGCAGCAGCCCGGCGTGCCGGGTCAGCCGCAGCCGCTGCAGGCCGTCCCGCAACCGCAGCCGGTCCCGCAACCGGTGCCCCAACCCGCGCCGCCAGCGCCGGCAAACGCCCCGCAGCCGCTCAACCAGCGCGGCGAAGCCGCACTCCCGTACTGAGGCCCGTCATGGCCAGCGAAGTCCAAACCGCCCTTCCCGCCGGCCCCAACCCGCCGGCCGAACTCGAGCCACCCTCGCCGATGGCGGCGCGGCTGGTCTCATACGGCTTTGCGCGCGAGGCGCCGCTGCTGATTGCGCACCAGCGTCCCGATGGGCTGGAGGTGTGGGTCAGCCGCGCCACCTCGCCGACCGCGCTGGCCGAAGTGGCGCGCGTGCACGGCGCGCTGCGCCTGCGCGTGCTGGAGCCCGAGGCGCTGGAGCATGCCATGTCCGACGCCTATCACCGCCAGGACGGCAGCGCCGCGCAGGTGGTGGGCGAGGTCGAGGGCGAAGTCGACCTGTCGCGCCTGATGCAGGACATCCCGGCGGTGGAAGACCTGCTGGAATCCGAAGACGACGCGCCGATCATCCGCATGATCAACGCGCTGCTGACGCAGGCGGCGCGCGAAGGCGCCTCGGACATCCATATCGAGCCGTTCGAATCGTCGTCGGTGGTGCGCTTCCGCGTCGACGGCACGCTGCGCGACGTGGTGCGTCCCAAGAAGGCGCTGCACGGCGCGCTGATCTCGCGCATCAAGATCATGGCGCAGCTCGATATTGCCGAGAAACGGCTGCCGCAGGACGGGCGCATCACGCTGCGCGTCGGTGGCAGGCCGGTCGACGTACGCGTCTCGACGCTGCCCACCGGCCACGGCGAGCGCGCGGTGCTGCGCCTGCTCGACAAGGAAGCGGGCCGGCTGGACCTGGCCAAGCTGGGCATGGCGCCCGACACACTGCGCGGCTTCGACCACCTGATCCGCCAGCCGCACGGCATCGTGCTGGTGACCGGGCCGACCGGCTCCGGCAAGACCACCACGCTGTATGCCGCGCTGTCGCGGCTGGACGCGCGCACCACCAACATCATGACGGTGGAAGACCCGGTCGAGTACGACCTGGACGGCATCGGCCAGACCCAGGTCAACCCGCGCATCGACATGACTTTCGGCAAGGCCCTGCGCGCGATCCTGCGCCAGGACCCGGACGTGGTCATGATCGGCGAGATCCGCGACCTGGAAACCGCGCAGATCGCGGTGCAGGCCTCGCTGACCGGCCACCTGGTGCTGGCCACGCTGCACACCAACGACTCGGCTTCGGCGGTAACGCGGCTGGTCGACATGGGGATCGAGCCGTTCCTGCTGTCGTCGTCGCTGCTGGGGGTGCTGGCGCAGCGGCTGGTACGCCGCCTGTGTCCGCACTGCAAGCGCGAGGAAGTGATCGAGGTCACGCCGGCCGAGGCCGAGATCCTGCACGCGCAGGGCAAGCCGCTGCAGACGCTGTGGCATCCGGTCGGCTGCGACAAGTGCGGCCAGTCGGGCTACCAGGGGCGCATGGGGGTCTATGAACTGCTGACGGTCAATGACGAAATCCGCACCATGATCCACCGGCAGGCACCGGAATCGGAGATCAAGCAGGTGGCGCTGGCGCACGGCATGCACACCATGCGCGGTGACGCGCAGCGCTGGGTCGACAGCGGCGCGACCTCGCTCGAGGAAGTGCTGCGCGTCACGCGCGACTAAGGCGGAGCCGCCGGATGCCAGCTTTCCGCTATGAAGCCGCCGACGCCGCCGGCAAGACCGACCGCGGCGTGATCGAGGCCGACAGCGCGCGCCAGGCGCGCGGCCAGTTGCGCGCGCGCGGCCTGACGCCGCTGACCGTCGACGCGCTCGCCGGCGCCGGCCTGGCGCCGCGCCGCGGAGGCCAGCTGTTCGCGCGCAAGCTGTCGACGCAGGAGCAGGCGCTGTTCACGCGCCAGCTGGCCAGCCTGATCGTGGCCGGCCTGCCGCTGGACGAAGCGCTGGGCGCGCTGGCCGACCAGGCCGAGCGCCCCTATGTGCATGAACTGCTGGCCGGCATCCGCGCCGAGGTGATGGGCGGCAGCGCCCTGTCGGTGGCGCTGGCCCAGCATCCGCGCGACTTCCCCGAGATCTACCGCGCGCTGGTCTCGGCCGGCGAGCACTCCGGCCACCTGGGCGTGGTGCTGGAGCGGCTGGCCGGCTATATCGAGTCGCGCAACACGCTGACCTCCAAGATCCGGCTGGCCTTCACCTATCCGGCGATCGTCACGGTGGTGGCGTTCGCGATCGTGATCTTCCTGCTGTCGTATGTAGTGCCGCAGGTGGTGAGCGTGTTCGCCAACACCAAGCAGAAGCTGCCGACGCTGACCATCATCATGCTGTGGCTGTCGGACTTTGTGCGCAACTGGTGGTGGGCCGCGCTGGCGGTGCTCGCCGTGGCCGCGTTCAGCATCCGCCGGCTGCTGCGCCAGCCCGCGGTGCGGCTCGAATGGCACCGCTGGCTGCTGACCGCGCCGCTGCTGGGCAAGCTGGTGCGCGGCTACAACACCGCGCGCTTTGCCGGCACGCTGGCGATCCTGGTCTCGGCGGGCGTGCCGATCCTGCGCAGCCTGCAGGCCGCTGGCGAGACCCTGACGAATGAGGCGCTGCGCGCCAACGTGGAAGACGCCAACACGCGCGTGCGCGAAGGCGCCTCGCTGGCGCGCGCGCTGGCGGCGCAGAACCAGTTTCCGCCGGTGCTGGTGCACCTGATCCGCTCCGGCGAAGCCACCGGCAACCTGCCGATCATGCTCGAACGCGCCGCCCAGGGCGAGGCGCAGGAACTGGAACGCCGCACGCTGTTCCTGACCAGCCTGCTGGAACCGCTGCTGATCCTGACCATGGGCGTGGTGGTGCTGCTGATCGTGCTGGCGGTGCTGATGCCGATCATCGAGATCAACCAGCTGGTGCGGTAAGGCCGCTGGCGCTGGCATACGGGCAACGCTCGCATTGCCTGACGCCCCGGGTGAGGGCCTCCCCTCTCCCGCGAAGTGGGAAAGGGGTTGGGGGAGAGGGCGGGAGCCCCCACGAAGTCAGGCGCATCGTGCTTGCCGCACGCCTGCCCTCTCCCCCGGCCCCTCTTCCGCAAGCGGGAGAGGGGAGAAAACCAGGGCCCGCTTTACTCGGCTTTCTTGCTCGGACGCTTGCGCGTCTTGCGCGCCGGTGCCGGCGCCGGTGCGGCCTCGGCCTCCGCGGCGGCCGCTTGCGGTTCCGCTTCCACCGTTGCCGTCAGCACAGTCGTGCCCGGCGCCGCGAATACCGACTGGTCGATCGGCCACGGGGTCTCGCTCAGCGTCACTTCCGGCCGGCGTGCCGCGCGCTTGCGCGCGCCAGTGGGGTTGCCCGCTTTCGGCTCCGGGTCCGGCTGCGGCGCCGCTTCCAGCGGCGGCACCGGTTGCGGCTCGGCCTCGGCCTGCACCGCATCGGCCGCGACAAAGGGCGGCTCGGCTGGCGCCAGAACCTCCGGTTCGGGGGCGGCCGTCTCCGGCGTCGGCAGCGGCTCGACCCCGCGGGCGGGCTCCAACGCTTCGGCCGGCGCGGGCGCGGGCTGGCGGCGTGCCGGTTCGGCATGCTGGGCAGGCGGCTGCGGCGCGCGCTGCTGCGGTTCGCCGCCGCCCTTGGCGCGTTTCTTCAGCCGCACCCAGATCGTCTTGTTGTTGCCGCCGTTACGGGTTTCCACTTCGAACAGGCCGGTGGCCAGCACCAGTTCCGACAGCTTGCCGTAGCCGTAGTTGCGGGAGTCGAATTCCGGCGCCTGCTTGGCGATGTGGTTGCCCATGCTGCCCAGCGTGAGCCAGCCGTCTTCGTCCGACACGGCCTGCGCGGCATTCTGCAGCAGGCGCACCAGGCGCGAGTCCTGGCGCAGCTCGCCGGTGCTGCGCTTGCGCGTGGGGGCGGCGGCGCCGTCGGCGCCGTCCGCGCCTTCGGTGTCGACCTCGGCGCGCAGCACGTCGGAGTAGATGAACTTGTCGCACGCGGTGACGAACGGCTTGGGCGTCTTGCGCTCGCCAAAGCCGTACACGGTCAGGCCCTGCTCGCGGATGCGCGAAGCCAGCCGGGTGAAGTCACTGTCGCTGGAGACGATGCAGAAGCCATCGAAGCGCCCGGTGTAGAGCAGGTCCATGGCGTCGATGATCATGGCGCTGTCGGTCGCGTTCTTGCCGACGGTGTAGCGGAACTGCTGGATCGGCTGGATCGAGTGCGACAGCAGCCGCTCCTTCCAGCCGGCCAGGTTGGGTCGGGTCCAGTCGCCGTAGATGCGCTTGACGGCGGCCACGCCGTACTTGGCGACCTCGGCCAGCAGGCCTTCGACAATGGCAGGCGCCGCGTTGTCGGCGTCGATCAGCACGGCCAGGGTTGCGGTGCCCTGGCGAGGGGAATTGGTCATGTTCGGATATTCGCTGGTAGGCCCGCGTCAGGGCGGGCGGTCAAGAGTCCGGGTTGCACCAGGATGGCAACACAGATATGACGGAGGCGAGACTGCCTGGCGTCGGCACGGGCCGTCTCGATGCAACGCAGTGTACACGCGAACCCCTGTCCATACGGGAATTCACGGCCGGTACGGGCACGCTTTGTGCTGCATTGCAAGGTACCGTCGATTTTGTGGCGGTGCTACCATGCCGCGCAGAGACAACAGCCGTCCGGCGCCTTCACAAGAGGCCCCGGACGGCTGCCCACAACTGTAAGTGTCGGCGATCCCGACAGCACGCCCATAGAGGAGCACGCATGAATGCCCCCCTGACCTCTCCGGTCAGCGACGCCATCCGCCAGGCGCTCGCCAACGTTTCCCTCGAAGACAAATACACGCTCGACCGCGGCCGCATCTATATCAGCGGCACGCAGGCGCTGGTGCGCCTGCCGATGCTGCAGCAGGAGCGCGACCACGCCGCCGGGCTCAATACCGCCGGCTTTATCTCCGGCTACCGCGGCTCGCCGCTGGGCGCGCTGGACCAGTCGCTGTGGAAAGCGAAGAAACACCTGGCCGCGCACAATATCGTGTTCCAGGCCGGCCTGAACGAAGACCTCGCGGCCACCTCGGTATGGGGCTCGCAGCAGGTCAACATGTATCCCGATGCGAAGTTCGACGGGGTCTTCGGCATGTGGTACGGCAAGGGGCCGGGCGTGGACCGCACCGGCGACGTGTTCAAGCACGCCAACTCCGCCGGCTCGTCGAAGCACGGCGGCGTGCTGGTGCTGGCCGGCGACGACCACTCCGCCAAGTCTTCGACGCTGGCGCACCAGTCCGAGCACATCTTCAAGGCCTGCGGCCTGCCGGTGCTGTATCCGTCGAACGTGCAGGAGTATCTCGATTACGGCCTGCACGGCTGGGCCATGAGCCGCTACTCCGGGCTATGGGTGGCGATGAAGTGCGTGACCGATGTGGTGGAATCGTCGGCCTCGGTGGAACTGGATCCGCACCGCGTGCAGATCGTGCTGCCGGACGACTTCATCATGCCGCCGGGCGGCCTGAACATCCGCTGGCCCGATCCGCCGCTGGAGCAGGAAGCGCGGCTGCTCGACTACAAGTGGTACGCCGGGCTGGCCTATGTGCGCGCCAACAGGCTGGACCGCATCGAGATCGATTCGCCGCACGCGCGCTTCGGCATCATGACCGGCGGCAAGGCTTACCTGGACACGCGCCAGGCGCTGGCCGACCTGGGCCTGGACGATGCCACCTGCGCGCAGATCGGCATCCGGCTGTACAAGGTCGGCTGCGTGTGGCCGCTCGAAGCGCATGGCGCGCGCGCGTTTGCCGAAGGCCTGCAGGAGATCCTGGTGGTCGAGGAAAAGCGCCAGATCATGGAGTACGCGCTCAAGGAAGAACTGTACAACTGGCGCGACGACGTGCGCCCCAAGGTCTACGGCAAGTTCGACGAGAAGGACAACGCGGGCGGCGAATGGTCGATCCCGCAGAGCAACTGGCTGCTGCCGGCGCACTATGAGCTGTCGCCGGCGATCATCGCCAAGGCCATCGCCACGCGCCTGGACAAGTTCGACCTGCCGGTCGACGTGCGCGCGCGCATCACGGCGCGCCTGGCGATCATCGAGGCCAAGGAAAAGGCACTGGCGACGCCGCGCGTCGTGGGCCAGCCCAAGGCCGAGCGCAAGCCGTGGTTCTGCTCGGGCTGCCCGCACAACACCTCGACCAACGTGCCCGAAGGCTCGCGCGCCCTGGCCGGCATTGGCTGCCACTACATGACGGTGTGGATGGACCGCAATACCAGCACCTTCAGCCAGATGGGCGGCGAAGGCGTGGCGTGGATCGGGCAGGCGCCGTTCGCTGGCGACAAGCATGTGTTTGCCAACCTGGGCGACGGCACCTACTTCCATTCCGGCCTGCTGGCGATTCGCGCGTCGATCGCCGCGGGGGTCAACATCACCTACAAGATCCTGTACAACGATGCGGTGGCGATGACCGGCGGCCAACCGGTGGACGGCCAGCTATCGGTGCAGGACATCGCCTGGCAGGTGCACAGCGAGGGCGCGAAGAAGATCGTCATCGTCAGCGACCAGCCCGAGAAATACAACGCGGCGATCCAGTTGCCGCCAGGCATCGACATCCATCACCGCGACCAGCTCGACAGCGTGCAGCGCGAACTGCGCGAAGTGCCGGGCTGCACCGTCCTGATCTACGACCAGACCTGTGCCACCGAGAAGCGCCGCCGGCGCAAGCGCGGCACGATGGAAGACCCGCCGCGCCGCGCCTTTATCAACGACGCGGTGTGCGAGGGCTGCGGCGACTGCTCGGTCAAGTCCAACTGCCTGTCGGTCGAGCCGCTGGAAACGGAGTTCGGCACCAAGCGGCAGATCAACCAGTCGTCGTGCAACAAGGACTTCTCTTGCGTGAACGGGTTCTGCCCGAGCTTTGTCACGGCCGAGGGTGCGCAGGTGCGCAAGCCGGAACAGCACGGCGTGTCGATGGACAGCCTGCCCGCGCTGCCCGAGCCGGCACTGCCGGTGATCCGCCGCGCCTACGGGATCCTGGTGACCGGCGTGGGCGGCACCGGCGTGGTCACGATCGGCGGCCTGCTCGGCATGGCCGCGCACCTGGAGAACAAGGGCGTCACCGTGCTCGACATGGCCGGGCTGGCGCAGAAAGGCGGCGCGGTGCTGTCGCACGTGCAGCTGGCCGGGCGCCCGGACGACCTGCACGCGACCCGCATCGCCATGGGCGAGGCCGACCTGGTGATCGGCTGCGATGCGATCGTGTCCGCCACGGACGAGGTCATCTCCAAGACCCAGGCCGGCCGCACCCGGGCCGTGGTCAACACCGCGCAGACGCCGACCGCCGACTTCATCAAGAACCCGAAGTGGCAGTTCCCGGGCCTGTCGGCCGAGCAGGACGTGCGCAACGCCGTCGGCGAGAAGTGCGATTTCATCAACGCCTCCGGCCTGGCGGTGGCACTGCTGGGCGATGCCATCTACACCAACCCGCTGGTGCTGGGCTACGCCTGGCAGAAGGGCTGGATCCCGCTGACGCTGCAGGCGCTGGAACGCGCCATCGAGCTGAACGGCGTGGCCGTCGAGAAAAACAAGGCGGCGTTCGACTGGGGCCGCCATATGGCGCACGACCCCGAGCATGTACTGTCGCTGACCGGCAAGCTGAAGAACACCGCCGAAGGCGCTGAGGTGGTCAAGCTGCCCGCCTCGACCGGCGCGATGCTGGAGAAGCTGGTGGCCCGGCGCATGGCACACCTGACCGCATACCAGGACGCCGCTTACGCACGGACCTACCGCGAAGCGGTCGACCGCGTGCGCGTGGCCGAAAGCACGCTGCTGGGCAGCGGCAAGGCGCTGCCGCTGACCGAGGCGGCGGCACGCAACCTGGCCAAGCTGATGGCGTACAAGGACGAGTACGAAGTGGCGCGGCTCTATACGGATCCGGCCTTCCTCGACAAGCTGCGCGCACAGTTCGAGGGCGAGCCCGGCCGCGACTACCAGCTCAACTTCTGGCTGGCACCGCCGCTGAACGCCAGGCGCGACGACAAGGGCCACCTGGTCAAGCGCAAGTTCGGCCCGTCGACGATGAAGCTGTTCCGCGTGCTAGCGAAGATGAAGGGGCTGCGCGGTGGCATGTTCGATATCTTCGGCAAGACCGCGGAGCGCCGCACCGAGCGCGCGCTGATCGGCGAGTACCGTGCCTTGCTGGATGAACTGGTGGCGGGCCTCAATGCCGCCAACCACGACACCGCGGTGGCGCTGGCCAACCTGCCCGACGATATCCGCGGCTTCGGCCACGTGAAGGAAAACAACCTGAAGGCGGTGCGCGCGCGCTGGGCGAAGCTGCTGGAGCAGTTCCGCCATCCGGAGACGGCGCAGCGGGCGGCCTGACGGCGAGGACTTCTGCGAGGCCCCGCGGTTTTCTCCCCTCTCCCGCTTGCGGGAGAGGGGCTGGGGGAGAGGGCAGGAGTATCTGGATGCGTGGTGCCTTGCCAGACCACCCCTCACCCTGCCCTCTCCCCATGTGGGGAGAGGGGAACACCATGGGTCGGCATGAGTCGTCGCGTTACGCCTGCGCCAGGGTGGTCTCTCCCGGCTTCACATACATCGAGTTCTTCGGCTGCGACAGCACCCTGCGCACCATCGGCTCGAAGAACGACAGCGGCAGCGTGTCGTAGTCCGTCATGAACGCCGCCGCATCGTACTTGCGGCAGAACTCGGCGGTGCGTTCGAACAGCTCCGGCTGGCCTCGGTACTGCTCGCGCAGGTTGCGATCCAGCCCCAGGTGATGGAAGAAATAATAGCCCTGGAACACGCCATGCTTTTCCACCATCCACAGGTTTTCGGCGCTGACGAAAGGCTTGAGGATGGCGGCGGCGATATCGGGATGGTTGAAGCTGCCCAGCGTGTCGCCGATATCGTGCAGCAGCGCGCAGACCACGTATTCCTCGTCCTGGCCGTCGCGGTGGGCCAGCGTCGCGGTCTGCAGCGAATGCGTGAGCCGGTCCACGGGGAAGCCGCCGCAGTCGCCGTCGAGCAGGCGCAGGTGCGCCAGCACCCGCTCAGGCAGCGCCCGAGCGAACGGCATGAACTCGGCCGAGATGGCGGCCCAGTCCTCGCGGGTGCCGTGTTCCATATGGCTGAAGGTGGCGCGTGCGGGCGCGTGGGTGTCGCTCATGCGGGTCTCCTTTTGTGGGCGTGCTTGGCATGCCGCCATCGTGGTGAAACGGCTTGCAGGCATTGTGGCACCCGTGGGCCGGACTACACTGTCAAAAACCAAACAATGTGCCGTCATATTGCGGCGCACCAGTCGGACCTTGGTAGAACGGTACCCATCGCAAGGAGACAATGATGACCTTCAACGGAAGCTGCCATTGCGGCAACATCGCCTTCGCGGTCGAAGCCGACAGCATCCCCAGCGTGATCCGCTGCAACTGCTCGATCTGCCGCCGGCGCGGCCACCTGCTGTGGTTCGTGCCGCGCGCGACCTTCAAGCTGGAGACGCCGGAGAGCAACGCCTCGACCTACCGCTTCAACACCATGAAGATCGCGCACCGCTTCTGCCCGGTGTGCGGCTGCGGCCCGTATGCGGACGGCCAGGACAAGGACGGCAAGCCGATGGCCGCGGTCAATGTGCGCTGCCTGGATAATGTCGACCTGGACAGCCTGAAGGTCATCGACTATGACGGGCTCCACCACTGACGCCGTGTTCCGCATCCTCGGCATCGACCACCTGGTGTTGCGCAGCGCCGATGTGGACGCGCTGCGGCGCTTTTATGTCGACGTGCTCGGCTGCAGCATCGAACGCGAGCAGGCTGACCTGGGCCTGACCCAGCTGCGCGCCGGCAGCGGCCTGATCGACCTGGTCGCGCTGGATGGCCCGCTGGGCCGCGCGGGCGGCGCCGGGCCTGGCGCCGAAGGCCGCAACCTCGATCATTTCTGCCTGCGCATCGACCCGTTCGACGCCGCGGCGCTGCGCGCGCACCTGGCACGGCATGGCGTCGACGCGGGCGAAGCGGCGCAGCGCTTCGGCGCCGAAGGCAAGGGGCCGTCGCTGTATGTGCAGGATCCCGACGGCAATGTGGTCGAGCTGAAAGGACCGCCGACGCCGGTGACCGCACAGTAACGCGCGACGCCGCCGGCAGCGCGCGCGCAGGCTCGCTACAATTTCCGACTGGCCCCAGGCGCGCCGCCTTCCAGGGCGGCCATTCCCCGCCGGGCCCGCCATGACCACACTAGACGCCAGCTCAGGCGAGCACGCCGCCAGCACCGATCCAGACGCCAGCCCGGCCCGCGCCGGACCCGCGCAGCCCATCACGCCGCCGCGCCGGCTGGTGTGGATCCTCGGCCTGACCGAGACCATCTCGTGGGGCACGCTGTTCTTCGCCTTTACCGTCTTCATCGATCCCATGATCCGCAGCCTGGGCTGGTCCAAGCCCTTCCTGGCCGGCGGCTATTCGCTGGGGCTGCTGGTGTGGGCGCTGTGCTCGTTCGCGGTCGGACGCCTGCTGGATCGCGCGCCGGCGCGCAAGGTGATGGGCGCGGGCTCGGTGCTGGCCGGGCTGGGCCTGCTGCTGTGGGCGTGGACGCCATCGCAGGCGGTGTTCCTGCTGATGTGGGTGCCGATCGGGCTGGCCATGGCGACCACGCTGTACGAGCCCGCCTTTGTCGTGCTGCGCCAGGCCTATGGCGACCAATACCAGAAGCCGATCGTGGCCGTCACTCTGATGGCCGGCTTTGCCAGCACCATCTTCGTGCCGCTGGCGCAATGGCTGGTGCTCCATCTCGGCTGGCGCCCGACACTGGTCGGCTTTGCCCTGCTCAACCTGCTGGTCTGCGCGCCGCTGCACGCGCGCATGCGCTACGCCCTGCATCCCTCCTACACCGGCGCGGGCCCCGCCGACGGCCGGTCCGGCAGCCGCGACATCGCCCGCGCGACGCTGCGCCAGCCGGTGTTCTGGGCGGTGGTGCTGGCCTTTACCGCGACCGCGGTGGTGGCGTCGCTGCTGGGCGCGCACCTGATCCCGATGCTGACGGAAAAGGGCATGCCGGTGGCGCAGCAACTGGCGGTCGCGGCGCTGATCGGGCCGGCCCAGGTGGCGGGGCGCATGCTGATGATGCGCGCGGAGGTGCGCCACCCGGTGCGGCTGTCGCTGCCGGTCTATGCGCTGATGAGCGCCGGCTTGCTGTGCTTTGCGCTGGGGCACGGCGCGTGGCTGATGGTCGCGGCGGTGCTGTACGGCTGCGCCAACGGCGTCAATACCATGCTGCGTGCGATGGCCATGCCGGAACTGATCTCGCGCCACCACTACGCCACCCTCAACGGGCTGATGATGACCCCGGTGCTGCTGATGCAGGCGGCGGCCCCGTGGCTGGGCGCGTTGCTGTGGCGCGCGGCCGGCGGCTACTGGCTGATGCTGTGGGTGATGCTGGCGCTGGCGCTGGCCGCCCTGCTGGCGTTCGGGTATGCGCTGCATCGGCGCGGGCTGCTGCGCGTGGACGCGGGCCGCCCGTGACCGGCTCCCCCGCTCCCGCCGCCGCCGTGCTGCCTGCAGGCCAGGTCGCGCGGGCCACGCGCGGCACCATGGCGCTGTTCTTCGTCAATGGCGCCACCTTTGCCACCTGGGGCGTGCATATCCCCACCATCAAGGCACGCTTCGGCCTGTCCGACGCCATGCTGTCGCTGGCGATGCTGGCGGTGGCCGGCGGCGCCATCATGGCGATGGGCCCGATCGGGCGCTGGGTGGCACGCGCCGGCAGCGCGCGCGCCGCGATGGCCGGCGGGCTGCTGTTCGCGCTGGCCACCATAGCCATCCTGGCGATGCCGTCGTTCTGGCTGCTGCTGCCCGCACTGCTGGCGTTCGGCATGGCCAATGCGGCGTTCGATGTCGCCATGAACGCGCAGGCCGCCACGGTCGAGGCCAGCCGCACGCGGCCGGTGATGTCGGCGCTGCACGGCATGTTCAGCCTCGGCGGCATGGCGGGCGCGGGCTTTGGCGGCCTGATGCTGGCATTGGAGGTGGCGCCGCTGGCGCATGCGGCACTGATGGCCGGCGTGACCGCGGCGGTGGCCGTGGCAACGCTGCCGGGGCTGCTGGCCGACCATCCGGTGCTGCCATCCGCGCCGCACCATCGCGACCATGCGGTGCGGGCGCTATGGCTGCTTGGCCTGCTGGCCTTTCTCGGGCTGATCGGCGAAGGCGCGATGTACGACTGGACCAGCGTCTACATGCGCGACGTGGCGCGCGCGCCTGACGGCTGGATCAGCCTGGGCTATGCCGCGTTCTCGGGCGGCATGGCATGCGGGCGCTTCGGCGGCGACCGCGTGCGCGCGCGCCTGGGCGACAGCGCCACGCTGAGCGGCAGTGCCTGGCTGGGCTTTGCCGGCATTGCGCTGGCCCTGGCCGTGCCGCTGCCGCTGGCCGCGCTGGCGGGCTTTACGCTGATGGGGCTGGGCGCGGCCAACATGGTGCCGATCTTTTTTGTCGCCGCATCACGGCTGCCGGGCGTGGCGCCGGCCGAAGCGATTGCGCGGGTGGCGCGCTTCGCCTACGTGGGACTGCTGCTGGGCCCGGTGCTGATCGGCGGCGTCGCGCACCTGGCCACCCTGCGCGCCGGCCTGGCGCTGGTGGCGCTGACCATGGGCTGGATCGCGCTGGCCGGGGCGCGCTCGGCGCGGCGCTACCTGCCGCCACGCACGCCGGCGCGCCGGTAGGCCCGCGCGCAAGGCCTCAGGCCGCGGCGCGCAGCGGCGTCCCGGCGCCCATGCCTTCGAACACGAAACTATCCATCGCCAGCACGCCATAGGTGACCTCGTCGGCCACCCGGGACACCGTGGCCGGCTCTGGCATCGCAGGGCGCGCCCCCGCCGGGCCGAGCGCCGCACCCAGCACCACATAGAACGGCAGCAGGTGTTCGTCGGTCGGGTGAGCGCGGCGCGCATAGGGCGCCTGCGCGCGGTAATCGGCAATGCGGCTGGTGTCGCCGGTGGCCAGCGCCTGCTCCAGCGCCTCGGCCATCCACTTGCGGAAGGCTTCGACGTACGGCTCGGCTTGCGGGCCGTGCTGTTCGCGCCGGCCGCCGCCAAACACTTCCTGCAGGTTGTGGGTGAAGCTGCCCGAGGCCAGCACCAGCACGCCTTCGTCGCGCAGCGGCGCCAGCGCGCGCCCGATTGCGATCTGCGTCGCGGGCGGCAGGTACGGATTCAGCGCCAGTTGCACCACCGGCATGTCGGCATCCGGAAAGAAGTGGCGCATCGGCATCCAGGCGCCGTGGTCCAGCGGGCGCTCGTCGTCTTCACCGACAAACCCTGCGCCGGGAATCGCCGCCGCCTCGACCAGCCCCTTCACCCGCGCCCCCAGTTCCGGCGAACCCGGGGCGTCGTAGCGCAGTGCGTACAACTCGCGCGGGAAGCCGCCGAAATCATGCCAGGCCTCCTGGCGTTCGCGGCTGGTAACGGCCAGCGTGCTGTAGATCCAGTGCGCTGAAATCACCAGCACCGCGCGCGGGCGCTGCGCGCGCAGCCGGGCGCCAAGCGCATCGAAGGCGGCGCCAGTGGGGCCGGGATCGATGGCCAGCATTGGCGAGCCGTGGGAGATATAGAGCGAGGGAAGCATGGCATTACCGCCTTCAAACGATTTGTGTACTGGCTTCCAGTTTGGCAAAGAACGGCGGCGGGGGCGGAGCGCGTTTGCGGACACCTCATGCAAAAAAATTGAATCGCCGGGACGATGCGTGGCACCGCCCACACTACGCCGGCCAAGCCAGCCCCGGGGCCGACCGGGCGGACTTATCATGCAGCCGCGAGTTCGCTATCCAGCGGCTCCGAAGGGACTTACACAACGCAGCGCCGTCCCGCGCAGCATGGCAGGAGACCCAGTTGGCACCGCGCAATCCGCGCCGGCCCGGACCGCGCAAACCTGTTTCCGGGCAATGGTGGCAGCCAGGCGTCTACGGCAGCGCGCCTGCCGTAGCGCTGTGGATCCTCGCGCGCCTGCCGGCCGGCCTGCTGCTGTCGATGACCGGCATGCCGGCCGCGCCCGCCTGGCTGAACCTTGGCGGCGACACGGTATTTGTGACTGGCTGGGTCGCCAGCGCATTGCTGCTGTGGTTCACGCGCCGTCGCCCGGCACCCCCGGCTGCGCCGACCACAGACGCACAGGCGGCCGCCGAGACCGCCGCGATTGGCGCGTCAGGCACCGGCTCGGCACTGGGCGGCTGAGCGGCGTCGGCGCCGCCGCGGTATGCGATTAAGGAATCGCTTAATATGGCGGTTTCCCCGCATGACCAACGCTTCATGACCGCGACCACCGCCCCCGTTCCCGAACTGACCCACGCCACTCGACGCAAGGCGATCATCGCCGCCACCATCGGCAATGGCCTGGAGTGGTTCGACTTCACCGTCTACAGCTTCTTCGCCGTCATCATTGCCAAGCTGTTCTTTCCTACCGGCAATGACCTCACCTCGTTCCTGCTCACCGTCGCCACCTTCGGCGTGGGCTTCTTCATGCGCCCGGTCGGCGCCATCGTGCTCGGGGTCTACGCCGACCGCGTGGGCCGCAAGGCGGCGCTGACGCTGACCATCCTGCTGATGGCGCTGGGCACGGCCATCATCGGGCTGGCCCCGACCTACGACCAGATTGGCCTGTGGGCGCCAGCGCTGATCGTGCTGGCGCGCCTGATCCAGGGCTTTTCCGCCGGCGGCGAAGTCGGCGGTGCCACCGCTTTCCTGATCGAGCACGCGCCTGACGCCGAGCGCGGCGCCTACGCCAGCTGGCAGCAGGCCAGCCAGGGCATCTCGTTCATGCTGGGCGCGGCCATGGGCGCGCTGGTCACCAATGGCCTGGCTCCGGAGCAGATCGACGCCTGGGGCTGGCGCATCCCGTTCCTGTTCGGCCTGCTGATCGGCCCGGTCGGCATGTATATCCGCTCGCACCTGCACGAGCCGCCCGAGTTCGAGGCGCGCCAGGCCGCCCGCAAGGCCGCACAGGTGAAGTTTTCGCCGCTGTCGCAGGTGCTGCACGACCACCCGCGCGAAGTGCTGGCCGGCCTGGGCGTGACCATCCTGTGGACGGTCTGCACCTACGTGCTGGTGTTCTACATGCCGTCGTACGCCAAGCAGCAGCTGGGCCTGCCGCTGGGCGCCACGTTCCAGTCGACCGCGCTGTGCGGCGCCATCATCCTGGTGCTGTGCCCGCTGATGGGCATGCTGTCGGACCGCATCGGCCGCAAGCGCATGCTGGGCGTCGTGGCGCTGCTGATCGGCGTGCTGGCCTATCCGCTGTTCCACTGGCTCAACGTGGCACCGACCACGCAGACGCTGCTGCAGGTGCAGATCGTCCTGGGCATCCTGCTGGCGGCCTTTACCGGACCGGCCCCGGCGGTGCTGGCCGAGCAGTTCCCGACCGAAGTGCGCTCCACCGGCCTGTCGCTGGCCTACAACTTCGCCGTGACCATCTTTGGCGGTTTTGCCCCGCTGATCGTGACTTGGCTGATCGAGTCGACACAGAACAAGCTGGCGCCGGCCTACTACGTGATGGCCGCCGCCGCGGTGAGCCTGGTCGCGCTGGTCTTCATGCACGACCGGACCGGCAAGAAGCTGGCCTGAGCGCGCAGCGCCCCCGCTATCGGAAGCCAGCCGCAAGGCTGGCTTTTTTTGTTGCCCGCGGGCGGTCGATCAGGCGTGTTCTTCGCCGTCCCGATAAATATGGATCACATGCCGGGCCTCGAAACACAGCGGCATGCCGGGGTTCATCTCATCGGTGCAGTACGGCTGGTTGTCGAGCTCACCGGTGTAGAACGCGCCTTCGCGTCCCGTGACATTGACCCACATCCGCTCGACGTGCACTTCCTCGTTGCCAGTCTCGTCCGCCACGAGGATGCGGAAGATCAGCTTGACCTGCTGGCCGGGCGCGAGCGCGTCGCGCTCCGCGCGGGGCGGCAGCCAGAAGGTATCGGGGTGGGCGGCGGCGATGGGCTCGGCGTCGTCGAGCTCCCATCCATCCTCGTCCAGGGTGGTCAATCGCATGTCCATTTTCAGCCTTCCGCAATCTCTCAGGTGCGGGCATGATCGCAGCAAATGCGCCGGCCGGCGAGGGGCCGGCCGGCGCCACCCCCATTCCCTATTGAAAGGTACGCATGACGAGCAACAAGGAAGCCCTGCCGGTGCCGGTGCGCTGCGGCTGGTGCGGCACGCTGGAGGATTACTGCCACTACCACGATACCGAGTGGGGCTTTCCGGTGGCCGACGACCGGCGGCTGTTCGAGAAGCTTTGCCTGGAGGGGTTCCAGTCCGGCCTGAGCTGGCTGACCATCCTGCGCAAGCGCGAGGCCTTCCGCAAGGCGTTTGCCAATTTCGACATCGACAAGGTGGCGCGCTTTACCGAGCGCGACATCGCGCGCCTGCTGGGCGACGCCGGCATCGTGCGCCATCGGGGGAAAATCGAGGCCGCGATCAACAACGCCCAGCGCGCGCGCGAGCTGCTGGAGTCGGAATCGTCGCTGGCGGCCTATTTCTGGCGCTTCGAGCCCGACCCGCGCAGCCGGCCCAAGGTGCTGACGCCAGAGGTCTTGCGCACCATGGCCACTTCGCCGGAGTCCACCGCCCTGTCCAGGGACCTGAAGAAACGCGGCTGGCGTTTTGTCGGTCCGACCACGATGTATGCGCTGATGCAGGCGATGGGACTGGTCAATGACCACCAGGAGGGCTGCGCCACGCGCGCGCAGGTGCTGGCGGCGCGCAAGACCTTCAAGGTGCCGCGCTAGCCGGTATACGCGACGCCGCGTATACCTCGACGGGCGCGCTGCCAACCGGAATATCTTCGTGCGTTGCAAAGGTATTGGCTGTTATCTTTATATTGTTTACGTATGTAAACATAGTAGTAGTAGGTAAACGTGGCGTCGGGCCGTGGATAAGTCACCTTTTCCCTTTCGGGTCAGTGACTTGCCGGAAAGATAACGACTGCGGGATAACCCTGATTTGTCGGGACAAGCCGCCGATCGCGTATACACCCGCGCCGCCATGGCGGCAGTTATCCGTATACGTCCCACAACGCGTCCCCAGCCACGGCACAGCTTGTCCGGCCGGTTATCCCCAGCCTCGGCCCAGGCTGTCCACAGGCCCGTTCAGCTCTCGGCGGTCTTCACTGCGACGTATACCGGGTCGACATGCGTCATCACGTTGAGCACATGGTGATATTCAAGTGTGCGGCGCCGCGCTTCCACCGCGATGGCATGGCCCTGCGCCACGGTCAGGCTGGCGTCGATCTCGAGGTGCACGTCGACCAGGACCTGGTCGCCCATCTTGCGGGTGCGCAGGTCATGCAGGCCGAGCACGCCGGGCGTGGCCAGCATGGTGGCGCGGATGGCGTTGACGGTTTCCTCGTCGGCGGCGCGGTCCATCAGGTCGTTGAGCGCGTCCCAGCCAAAGCGCAACCCCATGCGCGCCACCATCAGACCCACCACGATCGCCGCGATCGGATCCAGGATGTGGTAGCCAAGCAGGTTGCCGCCGATGCCAAGCGCCACCACCAGCGACGAAGCCGCGTCCGAGCGCGCATGCCAGGCGTTGGCCACCAGCATGCTGGAACGCACTTGCCGCGCCACGGCCAGCATGTAGCGGAACAGCGCTTCCTTGGCGGCCAGTGCGACCAGCGCCACCCAAAGTGCCAGCGGCTGCACCGGCTGTGCGCCGCCCGGATGCTGCAGCTTGCCCAGGGCCGCCCACAGCATGCCCGCCGCCACCGTCAGCAGCAGTACACCGAGGGCCAGCGATGCCGCGGTCTCGAAGCGCAGGTGGCCGTACTGGTGGTCGGCATCCGGATCCTTGCGGCTTTGCCATCCGGCTGCCAGCACGACAAAGTCCGAAAGCAGGTCGGACAGGGAATGCGCGGCGTCGGCAAGCAGCGCCTGCGAGCCGGCGATCACGCCCGCGACCGCCTGCACCGCGGTCAGGCCGATATTGACCGCCACGCTGACCAGCGTGCTGCGCCGGCCGGCGCGGTGGCGCGCCTCGGCTTGCGCCGCGGGGGTAGCGTCGTGGTCGGGCAAGCCGCCCGGATTTGGGCGCATGCGGGAGAAGTGCGAATCCATCGAGTGACTATAGCCGAACCTGCACAGACCGCGCGGGGCGTGCGGCCACGCCATCGTGCCGATTTCGTAACAGCGCTGGCTAACTTATTGCGCCGCCCTTACCGTACACAAGACGGGCACCGCACCAACCGTGCGGACCAGCGCCAGCGGGCGCACCCGGTCTTTGCAAGGAGGGCTCACACGATGGCGATCCGTTCGCTAGCCTCGCACAGCACATCCCAGCTACGCCGCCTGGTCGGACAGATGCAGGCCGAAGTCGACGCGCTCGAAAACCTTTCCACGCCCGATGCCGATGCGCAAAGCCGCCTGGGCTATGCCACCGGCCGCTTGCGCGACGGCATCGAAGCGGTCGAGGATGCCCTGCAGTCGCTGCGCGCGCTGCAACAGGTTCGCCCCTCGGCCATGAAGGCCAGACGCCCGACGCGCGTGGCCTAGGCTGCGCTTACGCGTCTGCCGCAGCAGTTGCCGGCGATGCCGGCGGTCCCTGGCGCAAGGCCAGCCGCAAGGCCCAGGCCAGCGCTTCGCATGCGGCCGGGATGGGCCCGATCACGGGCACCGCGAAGCGCTGCCCCAGCGCCCGCGCGGCCTCGCCAAGCGGCCCGCCACCGATGATCACGGCCTGCGCGCCATCGTCGACACACGCCTGCACGGCGCCCGCCAGCCGTTCTTCCTGTTGTTGCGGCAGGTTGCCCAGCGCGCGCGGGTCGCCATCGGTGAAGCGCGCGCCGGTAAACCACGCCTCCAGCCCGTGCCGGCGCACGCCGGCTTCAATCGAGGCCGCCAGCCGCGGCGTGGTGGTGGCGATGCCGAAGCGCCGCTCGCCCGCCGCGGCGGCACGCATAGCGGCCTCGCCGATACCCACCACCGGCACCGCCAGGTGCGCGCGCAGCGCGTCGAGGCCCGGATCACCGAAGGCGCCCACGATCACGCCCCCGGCACGGCGGGCCAGGCGCAGCATGTCTGCGTCATTGACCGCCTCGCCAGCCACCGCCAGATCGCCGTCGTCGACGATCATCGCCGCACCGCGTGCAGCCGTCGCGCCCAGCACGGCCGGCGGGGCGGCCAGGTGCTGCGCGAACCAGGCGCGCGCGATGCCGACCATCATCTGCGTGGTGGCGCTGGAAGTATTCGGGTTGATCAGCAGGATCTGGGGCATTGAAGTCTCGGGATTCAGGAGTGCTGGCTGGCCGCGGGCGCGGCATGGGCGGCCGCAGGCTGGCCCGGCGCCTGGCCGGCTGCATTGGGCGACGCGTTCCCCGGCTCGTCGTCGGCGCCATCCAGCGCCCGACCGAAGGTCTCGGGGGCAAACTGCAGCACCAGCGCGAACACGGCATACATGCCGGCCATCATGCCGAACATGCCGCCGATGCCGTACTGGTCGAACACGCGGCCGGCAATCAGCGGCATGGCCGCGCCGGCCATGGTGCCGAGCGCCAGGATGAAGGCGGTGCCGAAGGCGCGTACCCGGGTCGGATACAGCTCCGGCGCGTAGATCCAGATCGAGGTGTTCAGCAACAGCACGCAGAACTGGAAGGCCGCGCCGAAGGTCAGGACCAGTGCTGCCGACTTTGACAGGAAACCGAAGCACAGGCCGATCACGCACGCCAGCAGCGCCCCCAATGTGAGCACACGCTTGCGCGGAAAGCGAAAACCGAAGTACGACGCCGCCACGGCACCGAGCAGGCTGCCGGACTGCATCACGATGGTGAACGCGAAACTCCTGGTCAGCGTATAGCCCTGCGCCATCAGGATCGTCGGCATCAGCGTCAGTACCGAGATCTGCGCGCCATAGGTCATGCACACCGCAATACCCACCGCAATCGTGCGGCGTGCCAGGCGGCCGGTGAAGACTTCACTCAGCCGGACTTTTTCCGGCTGGAGGTCGCCCTCGCGCGCGGCACTCAGGTACTCCGTCGACGGCTTTGTTCGCCGCGACAGCTTGCCCGAGGCGAGGATATTGAGCACGTGGTTGGCTTCGTCGACCCGCCCCTTCGACAGCAGGAAGCGTGGCGTCTCCGGGATGAAGCGCCGGTACAGCAACACGAAAAACGCCGGCAGCACCAGGCAGCCGAACAGCCAGCGCCAGCTGTCCGGGCCCGGGAACAGGGCAAACACGGCCAGCCCGAATGCCGGCGCCAGCATATTGCCCAGGCCGCCGCCCGCCACGTTGATCGCCCCCACCGCCACGCCGCGGAACCGCGACGAGCAGAATTCGGCCAGCATGGTCACTGCGATCGAGATCTCGCCGCCCAGCCCGAAGCCGACAATAAAACGCCCCGCGGCGAGCACAGCATAATTCGGCGCCAGCGCGCAGATCAGCGCACCCAGCGTGAACAGCATCAGGTTGATGCTCAGCATCGCGCGGCGCCCGTAGCGGTCGGCGATATAGCCGGAACCCAGCCGGCCCAGCGCCGCCGCCCCAAACGTCAGCGTGTTGAGAAAACCGATTTCCGCCGCCGACACGCCCCAGTATTCCCGCAGCAAAGGTCCCACCAGGCCCACGGCATTCTGCTCGAACACGTCGAACAGCACGCCGAACAAAATCAGCGCCAGGATTTTCTTGTGCGACGGGGTGACGCCGATATCGTCCAGCGCCCGTTCGAGTTGCTGCAGCCGCGGCTGCGACGAAGAAACGATGACTTCCGCACCCATGCTTTTGCCTCCATGCGCACGCCGGCGCTTGCTTGACGGGCCGGGCTCAAGCGCTCCCGACGGAATGTTTTAGTTTTTTCATATGATAAATAATTGAAAATAATTTTTCATACGGGTTTATACCGACGTGGGCCCGCCGAAGGCGGGCCGGCATGGCAGCGGCAAGCCGGAAAGACATCGAGTCGCGCGGCGCGCGATGGCGCTCAGAGTTCGTCGAGCGCGTCGTGGAAGGCCTCGACCAAGCCAAGGTGGCGCCGGCCCGGGGTGCCGGCCAGCTCCATCACCAGCGTGACGAGCAGGTGGCACAGGCCGATTACGGCGGCGTGGTTGTCCAGCACGCCCGGGGCCTGCACATCGCAGCGAACCACCCACCGCGCGGGCACTTTGGCCGCCGCCCCCTGCTCCGTGATGTAGAGCAGCCTGGGGCAGGCCTTCGCCGCCTGCGCCACGACTGACGGCAGTTCGCGCACGCGCCGGCGCAAGGCCAGCACGATCACCACGTCGTCTTCGGTCATGCCGGCGAGATGTTCACCCATGGTCTCGCCGGCACCAGGCACGGCCTGCGCGCTCGGCACGATCTGCAACAGCTGCCAGCGCAGGTACATGGCCAGCGGCTGGCTGGAGCGAAACCCGACGATCCATACCTTGCGCGCGCCCAGGATGGCCGTGGCGATTTCCCGCAGCTGCCCCTCGGACAGGCGCCGGTATGTGGCCCCGAGGTTGGCCAGCCCTTGCTGGAGATGCGCCCCGAACGATCCGGTGTCAGCCGCGCCGGCTGCGCTTTCAGTGCCGGCCAACAACAGCGGCGAACCCGCGCTTTTCTCCGAGCGCACCTGCTTGCGCGCGTCGTCATACGAGGCGTAGCCCATGCGCCGCACGAAGCGCGTCACGGTGGCATTCGACACATTGGCCAGCCCGGCCAGTTCCGAGGCCGTATAGCCCGCGAGATCGCCCGGGAAATCCAGCGCGAACTCCGCCAGCCGTCGCTCGGAAGGCGACAAGTGGTCCAGCTGTTCGCGGATGCGTCCGACGAATGATTTCCGGGTGGCTTGCATGGGACGTGTCAGCCCTGGCGGGCACGGGTCAACAGCGCCCGGCGCGCACGCCGGGCCCAGGGGGCTCAACGATAGCGCATGGCGCCGGTCGAGGCGAGCCGCACGTCCCACCGCGTGGCGCGTGGCCCTTAACGGCCCGCCGCGCTGGCATTCATATGGAATTCAGGTGGCATTAACCCCCGCGCAGCTCTGGCGTTGCGCCGGCATTAAATGCCCCCCGGTCCTCGCCCAAGTCAGCGCAATTTCCTGTTCTTGTAGCCGCGAAAATCGCGCGCGATGATATTGCCCCGTACGGAAAACTGTCCACAAATCGAACAAATCCTTACATGTGATCCGCAGTCGAGTAATCGTTACGTCGCAACCGTGCCCAGCAATAGTGCATAGGTGCCCCGCCGGAAAATCACACGTAACCCATTGTTACTGTCCTGTACGGTCTCGGACACGTGCCCCTAGTATCGCCGCTGCCGGGTTTCCCAAGGGGTTAACCCGATCCGCTTTTTATGCCACTGCAATTCTTCGCGCACACCCTCGACCGGCACCAGAACGGGGTGGTGATGTTTATTCACTTTCATCTTTTATCCATTTACTTAAAAATCAATGACTGGGAAAAATCTACCTCGCGATAACCCATCCGACCTCCGCAGAACGCGTAATTCCTACATTTACCCGAGCCTGAACTTCCTGGCCGCTGCCTGTGCCGCTGTGGTGCTTACCGCATGCGGTGGCGGTGGCGACGATGCCACCTCCGGTAGCAGCTCGTCGACGGAAGCTTCGCGAGCTTCGCGTGGCCCGACCACGCCGGCTGCATCGACCCAGGTTGCCGACGCGATTTTCGACGGCTCCGGCAACCTGAATGCCGACGAATATGTTGCCATTGGTTCCGATTACAGCAGCGATAAAGCCATGGCTTATCGCTATGGCGCAAGTAATTCGGCCGCCGCAGCAGTCAAAACCTATTGGAAGCCCGCGGACCAGACCTTTTATCCGCATGGTAATACCTGCTACCAGCAGGAATATCCCGGCACCCAGATGGACACCAGCACCAACATCATTTACCAGCTGGGTAACATCGACTGCACCCGTAACGATTTCGGCAGCAATATGGGCGACGTGATTTACCGCCCCGACGTCGCCTCCGATTCCGCCGTCACGCCGCTGCTGACGCTTGACCTGAGCGCCGGCACCATCGCCGAGAAGCCGCAGACGGCCTGGGTGTTTGGCAATGCCACCACCAATCCGCAACTGAATAATCACGTCGCCGCCAACGGTGGCGTCATGCCCACGCAGCCGATCGCCATGGGCCGCTGCAGCGAGCACGATTGCGCACAGTCGCTGGTGGCTTTCCAGAACGGCCTGATCGCTTCGGTCGGCACGAATACGGCTTCGCACTCGGCTTCGGTGAAGCTTCCTGAAGGCAAGGTGCCCACGGCTATCGCGATCACCTCGAATTCCGAATTTGCCCTGGTCACCATCTGGGACACCAAGAACCTGAAGGGCCAGGTAGCGGTGATTGCGCTGGGCAGTCTCGCCGACGGCAGCCAGGTGGGCGGCCCGTATGACTCCAGCGATATGTCGTGGGCCGGCCTCTATCCGGGCCTGCGCAACATGTCGAACTTCGTCTTCATGAAGCTGCTGGGCTTCGTTGACCTGCCGGATATGAAGGCCCCGACGGACATTTCCGCCGTGACCGACTTCAGCACCATGCAGGACAACACCACCCAGGGCTGGCTGCGGGATCCGGTCGGAGACGCCGGCGCCAGCCTGGGCCTGCGCGCAGCCACCCCGGGGCTGAGCGAAGCCAACCAGAAGAGCTTTGCCACCGGTGGCGTGAATGCCAACCTGATTTCCCGCTCCGGCGTTGCCGCGGTGATTTCGAAGTCGGAAAAGAAGGTGGTGTTCCTGGACCTGAAGCCGCTGTTCGACAAGGTCAACAACACCTATTTCGAAGGCAGCTTCAGCGACCTGCAGAACGCGCTGTCGAATACGGGCCAGGAAGCCTCGCAATGGCCGCAGACGTTCGCGGTGGACAACTACGCCCCCACCATCATCAAGACCATGAGCCTGGCTGAAAAGCCGACCGCGGTGAAGGTCTCGATCCTGGCCAACCCCGGCCAGGCCTGGGTGGCGACGGAAGACGGCGTGATCCACGCGATCTCGGTGGCTGGCGTGCAGTCCGGTACCAACCTCGATCCCGCACTGATCAAGGAAGTGACCACCCTGCAAGTGGGCAAGAACCCCACCAGCATGATCCACCAGGTGAACCGCGAGAGCTTCGGCAACTCGAACACCAAGCTGTGGGTGGTGTCGCGCGGCGACCAGAAGGTTCAGCTGGTAGACATGGCAACGCTGACGGTTGAAAAGACGCTGCAGGATTCGCGCATCGTCGATCCGATCTCGGTGTCCGAAACCCAGCAAAGCCCGCTGCTGACCAGCGTGATCACGCTGACCGACTATGCCGGAAAGCAGGTGCTGAACTATCGCTATGCGCCGATCAACCTCCAGGGTGGCAACACCCCGATGTATATCGGCGTGGGCCAGTCGGGCAATGAAGAGTTCGAGTTCGGCGGTTCGTATGCAGTGGCCGGCAAGCCGTTCAATTTCACCCAAAGCAATGTACCCTGAGCGCCATGTCAGGCTGAAGCGCGCCGGTTGATGCTGGCAACCTTCTCCCACTGATCGCGCTTGATCGAGGCCCGCACGGTTCGCCGTGCGGGCTTTTTTCATTGGGCAGACGCCGGTAACGCCGTGACGCCGCGTGCGTTGGAGCACAGATATCCTGCCAGCGGACATGACAACCTCGCCATATGCGCAAGGAGCCTGCCCCAATGCCGAGTCCATCCGCCCACGATCTGAACGCCCGCGGCACCGGCGCCCCCATCAGCCTGGTCGCGCCCGGCGAGGGTGGCGTCAAGGACTATGCCGCGACGCTGAACGGGTTGCTGCAGGGACAGCTTCTGGAGGCGACGCCCGACCTGCCCGCCACCGCGCTGGACGGCGCCGATGTGATCCTCCATTACTGCGGCTACGGCTACGCCAGGCGCGGCGCGCCGCTGTGGCTGCTGCGCCGGCTGCGCGAGGCCCGCCCGCGCATGCGCCGCCTCGGCATCTACTTCCACGAACTGTATGCCGACGGGGCACCATGGCGCTCGGCGTTCTGGCTCTCGCCGGTGCAGCGCTACATTGCCGCGGAACTGGCAGCACTGGCCGATTTCTGGGTGACCAACCGCGAGGGCTCGGCGCGCTGGCTCGACACCCACGCGCCGGCGCGGCCGCATCGCGTGCTGCCGGTGTTTTCCAATCTAGGGGAAAGTGGCGCGCCGCTTCGGGACAGGCAGGCTGCCGTGGTCGTGCTCGGCGGCCCGGCGCTGCGCGCCCAGACTTACCAGGAAGCGGGTGACGCGCTGTTCGACTGGGTCAATCGTGCCGGTTTCACGCTGCATGACGTCGGGCCACCGCTCGGCGATGCCGCTCTGGCGGCCAGCGTCGCTCACCGAGGTGCGGTGGTGCACGGCCGCGTCGAAGCCGCCGAAGCGGCGCGGCTCCTGTCGGCATCGACCTATGGCGTGCTGGCCTATCCGGTCGACTATGCGGCCAAGAGCGGAGTATTCGCCGCGTACTGCGCCCACGCGGTCTGCCCCGTGCTGCTGTCCCGCCACGGCGGAGTGCACGATGGCATCACAACCGGGCACTACCTGCCCTCGATCCCGGCCATGACGACCGACCTGGACGCCGCCTGGCGCATCGGCCGGGCAGCGCACGCCTGGTATGCGCCGCATGCGCTGCGGCACCATGAGGCTGGGTTCAGGGAGTTGTTAGGAGCGCGGGCGGTCCAAGTCGCTGCTGCGTTGTGAGGGGGCGTGACCGCGGAACATCGAGCCAGGACGGCCGGTGCAGAATTTTGCGCGTTCTCTAGGACCGTTCATGCCAGCCTTTACAAGGCCCAACAAAAAACCCCGGCAACCTGACGGCTCCGGGGTATGCAATGTTTTGCGGGATGCTTGAAAGAATTCTGGTGGACCGAAGGAGGATCGAACTCCCGACCTCTGCATTGCGAACGCAGCGCTCTCCCAGCTGAGCTATCGGCCCGTCGCGGAGGATTGTAGCGTACTTGGACGGCCCGCTTCAATCCTCGGTGCGTCGGTGCGTGGTGTTTGCCACATCACGCGCGATGCCGGCATTGCCCTCCATGCCGCGCACGCGCGGCAGGTTCAGCGGGCGGGCGCTGACTTCCCTGGTGCTGCGCAGCCACTGCGCCATCACGTCCCAGATCGGCGGGCCGCCGGCGTCGCGGGCTTCTTCGGCCACGGGGGCCCAGCCGGCCACTTTGTAGGTCTTGGCGGCGTCGAGCGGCTTGCCACCCAGGCGCATGTCGGTGATGCGCTTGCCCATGCCGGCGGCCGGGTCGATGGTGTACTGCAGGCCACCGACGCGCACCATGTCGCCGCCCTGCTGGTAGTACGGGTCCGGGTTGAACAGGTTGTCGGCGACGTCTTCCAGGATGGTCTTGATGGTCGCGCCGCTCATCTGCGTCACCGTGGTGTAGGGATACGTGATGGCGGTCTGGTCCATCAGGTGTTCCATGGTGATGGCCTGGCCCGGCAGCAAGGTGGTGCCCCAGCGGAAGCCCGGCGAGAACGCGATCTGCGCACCCTGGGCCTGCATCAGCCCGTCGAGGATCAGCTGGTCGAAGGTGCCGTTGAAGTTGCCGCGCCGGTACAGCAAGCCGCGGTTGACGGCCAGCACCTCGCCCAGCTTCTGCTCATAGGGCGCGCGGACCTTGCGGATCAGTGCGTCCATGCCGGGGTCGGCCGGCAGGTAGTTGGCGAAAACCGGCAGCAGCCGGTAGCGGAAGTCGGCCACCTTGCCATTTTTCACGTCGAAATCGAGCACGCCGAGGAACTTGCCGTTGGAGCCGGCATTGGTCACCAGCGTGGTGCCGCCGGCGTTCTTCACCGGCACTGGCGCGGGCACGCCGTCATGGGTGTGGCCGCCGAGGATGGCGTCGAGCCCGCGCACGCGCGAGGCCAGCTTCAGGTCCACGTCCATGCCGTTGTGCGAAAGCAGCACCACCGCCTGCGCGCCTTTGCCGCGCGCCGCGTCGATGACCTGCTGCAGGTTCTCTTCCTGGATGCCGAAGGTCCAGTCCGGCACGAAGTAGCGCGGGTTGGCGATGGGGGTGTACGGAAACGCCTGGCCGATGATGGCCACCGGCACGCCGTTGATCTCGCGGATCACGTACGGGTCGAACACGGGGTCGCCGAAGTCGTTGGTCTTGATGTTCTGCGCCAGGAAGGCGACCTTGCCCTTGAAGTCCTTGTCGACGATCTCCCTGACGCGCTCGGCGCCCAGCGTCATCTCCCAGTGTGGCGTCATCACGTCGACGCCCAGCGCCAGCGCGGCATCGACCATGTCCTGGCCCTTGGTCCAGAGCGCGGTGGCCGAGCCCTGCCAGGTATCGCCGCCGTCGAGCAGCAACGCCCCCGGGCGGCCGGCCTTGAGCCGTTGCACCAGCGTGGCCAGGTGCGCAAACCCGCCGACCTTGCCATAGCGGCGCGCCGCCTCGTTGAAATCGAGATAGGTGAACGCATGCGCCTGCGGCGTGCCGGGGCGGATGCCGTAGTGGCGCAGCAGCGCCTCGCCGACCAGGTGCGGCGGCTTGCCGGCATAGTCGCCGATGCCGAGGTTGACGTTGGGTTCGCGAAAATACACCGGCCGCAGCTGCGCATGGCAGTCAGTGAAATGCAGCAGGTGGACGTTGCCGAAGCGCGGCACGTCGTACATGGCCTCGGCGGCCTGCGCAGCGTGGGCATCCGGGTGGGGGAACGTCATGCCGCCGGCGCCGGCGATGGCCAGCACCTGCAGGAACTCGCGTCGGTTCATGTCTCTTCCTGTGGATAAGTGCCTGCCGGGGGGCGCGTGGCTGCCGGCATTGCAGGGCTATGGCTTCGCGTAACGCTCCAGCGCGGCCACGTCTTCTTCGAGCATTTCGCCCACTTCCTTCTGCACCACGCGGCCGCGCGCGTCGATCACGTACAGCTCGGGCAGCCCCTTGCGCTTGCCGAACACGGCCTGCAGCGCGGGCGCATCCATGGTTGCGGGGAAGGTGTAGCCGCGCTGCTTCATGTAATCGGCGGCCTCGCGCGGGTCCTTGTCGATGCTGATGGTCAGCACCTGCAGCGGCGTGCCGCGGGTGCGGTCGTACAGCTTCTGCAGGCGCGGGTTCTGCAACGCGCAGAACGGACACCAGGTGGCCCAGTATTCGACCACCAGCGGCTTGCCGGCCAGCGCCGCCGCGTTCAGCGTGCGGCCGTCGAGGGTGCGTACGTCGGGCAGGCGCACGGTGTCGCCCACTTCCAGCGCGGCGGCGCCGGCCGCCGCCACGACCAGGCCCGCGGCCAGCAGCGGGCGCAGCAGCATGGCGGGCGCGCGCATCGGCGTTACTGGTTGACCGGCGAGGCCGGGTCGAGCAGTAGCGCCATCACATCGCGGATCTGGGCCTCGGTCAGGATGCCCTTGTGGCCGAAGCGCGGCATGTTGGAGCAGGCGGCGTAGGCGCTCGAATCCCAGATCTTGCCCCAGGTGTACTTGACGACGTCCTGCGAATTGCCGCGCAGCTTGCCGTACTGGTACAGCGAGGGGCCGATATTGCCGAACGAGATCTCGGCCTTGGTCATCTGGTGGCAGGCGTAGCAGTTGCCGCCGTTGGTGCCGCCGACCTGGTCGGTGAACTGCATGCCGCGGCCGTTCTGGGCGACCTTCTCGCCCTCCTTCCAGTCGCCCAGCCATTTGTCGTCGGCGGGGTATTTGATCTGCTTCAGTTCCGCAGCCTCGATCTTCTTCGCCACCTTCGCCGGCACCTTGGTGCGGTCCGGGTACTGGCTGCAGGCCTGCTGCATGCCGTCCTGGTTCAGCACGCCCTCGACCGTGACGGGTCCGCGCGAAGCGAACGAGTCTTCGATCAGGTGCTTCATGTCGGCGCCGCTTACCGCGGCGGGCTTGCCCTTGGCGGGGCGCGATTGCGCGCTGTCTTGCGCGTATGCGCCGGTTGCCAGCACGGCGGCCAGGGCCGCGACGGCCACTGCCTGTTTGTGTTGTTGCATGGTGTCTCTCCCGTACTGGTCAGCGCTTCATCGCCGGGCCGTCGTAGGTGCCGCCGTTGGCGTTCTTCGCCAGGAACATGGTCAGCGCGGTAATCACGTCCGAGCCATAGGCGGGTTCGGGAAAGCGCTGCTGGCGCAGGCAGTCGTAAAGCCGGTGCTGCATGGTGCGGACCTCGCCCTGCGACACGCGATAGGCCGGCCAGGTGGTGTAGGCCGCCTGCGCGCCCTTGGCGGTCAGCAGGTTGGGCAGGTCCTGCAGGCGGATGCGCTGGCCGTCCACCGCATGGCAGGTGGCGCAGGCAAAGTCATAGGCGCCGCCGCGGTAGAAGAACATCTTCTCGCCGAGCGCATAGGTGCGCTTCTCTTCCGGATGGCTGAGCTGCACGTTCATCTTCACGCCGCGCGATTCGCCGGTCAGGTAGGCCACCAGCCGTTCGATCTCGGACGGCTTGCCCGACGACGAGAACGGGTTTTTGGTGGCCTCTTCCTTGCTCAGGCCTTGCAGCGACATGCGGCAGTAGGCCAGCCGCTGCTCCAGGTCCATCACCTTGTTGGTGTCCTTGAAGTAGCGCGGCAGCTCGGCGTAGGCACCCTTGGTCACGCCCGGGCCCTTGCCCAGGTCGCATTGCTCGAGCGAGGCGTTCTTCGGCCCGGCGGGCTTCTTCCACAGCTCTTCGCCGGCGGCTTCCCACAGCTCGGCGGGATTGCCTTCGGCCAGCATCTGGCGGTATTTGGCGATTTCGTCGGCGGTGCTGCCCTGCGCATGCACGGCCGCAGATCCGAGCGCCGCCGCCAGCGCCGCGGTGGCGGCCACGGCCAGCGCCGCGCGCCGGCCCAGGCTTGGGATGGTGTTCATGGGGCTTCTCCTCGCGGCCTCGCCCGGGGCGGGCCGTTCTCTCTTGTATTGCCGAAGCTACGCTGCCCGGCTCAGGGCAGGTTATATCAAGGCTTGATATAAGCGTAGCCTTCTTCGGCCTGCAGGCGCGCGATCTCGACCACGCCGGCCGGCACCACTTTCGCTTCCATCAACAGGCTCGATTCCGGGATCTTGCGCGCCGTCAGCGTATTGCGGCACACGCGGAATTCCACCCCGGCCGACGCCAGCGCGCCGACCGGTCCGTCAAAGGTGTTGCCGCGCGCATCCTTGGCGCCTTCCACCAGGAAATCGATGCCGTAGCCGAACGCCACCACCACGATCTTGGTGTCGGGGGCGCCGTTCAGGTGGTTGCGCAGGTTGCCCATCGCACGTACCGCCTGGTCGACGCCTTCCGACAGCTGGTACACCACCTTCACGCGCCCGCCCTTGCCCGCGGCGCTCGCCGCCGGCGCGGACTGGGCTGCCGCCTTGGCGCTCAGGCCGATGGCGGCCAGCGCCGCCGTTGCTCGAATAAATGCTCGCCGCATGTCGTTCCTTCCCGCCGGGCCAGTCCCGGCATCCGTCCCGAACCTTAGCAGAGGACGGCTTGCCGTGCCGGCCGCATCCAGCCGGTTAGCAGGCGGTGCCGGGCGCGATCAGGCGATGGTGGCCTCGTCGGTGCGCTTGTCGCCCTTGTTGTCGACCCAGGTCACGGCGACCTTGTCGCCCTTGGCACCGCCCTTGAACTTGAAGTTCAGGAACGGATCCTTGGACACCGCCGGGCCGAACTGGGCGCGGAACACTTCCTTGCCCTTGTACTGGGCGCTCACGGTCTGGATATGCCAGGCCGGGATGACCTTGCCGGACGCATCCTTGCGCTGGCCGGTCTCCATGTCGTGCTTCATCAGGATCTTTACATCAACCACGCCGCCGTTCTCGGTGGCGCGTACGCGCATCGGGTCTGCCATGTGTTTCTCCGGTTGCAGTTGGCGGAAATTTTGGTGACGAGGGCGCGGCGTCAGCCGCCGCAGCCGCCCAGCGTGACCTTGATTTCCTTCGATGCCACGTACCACTTGCCGCCGGCCTTGACCGCGGCGTGCACCACCGAGGTCTGGCCCATCTTCACGCGCGTGGAGACGAACGGCTCGGTGCCGGCCGGGATGATGAAGTCGGCGGCCAGGGTATTGGGGTTCTTTTCCACCAGGATCGCGATCTGCTCGGTATCCGGGAGGGTGCTGGTCACCGCAACCGGCACCACGGCGCCGTTCTCGGCGATATCGGGGGCGGTGAAGGTGATGGCGGTGCTTTTCTCGGTGCCGCTGCCGCCGAGGGCCTTGATCACGTCGGCAACACTCTTGCCGTCAAAGGCGTTCTTGTTCCACTCGGCCGCCTGCGCTTCGCTGATCAGGCCGGTGGCGGCCATCAGCGACAGGACAGCGGTGACCCGCAGCACTTCTCGTCGTTTGGAATTCATTGCTTGCTCTCCGGCTACTCCGTTCCAGTCGGTCGTGGACCGTTTCAGGGGTGTTGCATGCGGCCGGTACATCGCCGGCCGCTGGTTGTCCCAGGCCGCACGGCATTCACCGTCCGGCCCGGCGCATCGGCGGACTGCCCGCCCTGGCAGTCGGTCTTACTTGGCAGGGGCGCCTGCCAGCACCCACTCGACCACGGTCTTCAGGTCGGCGTCGCTGAGGGCAGCGTTGGCCGGCATCGGCACCGGACCCCACACGCCCGAGCCACCGTTCTTGACCTTCTTGGTCAGGGTAGCCAGGGCGTTCTTGTCGCCCTTGTACTTGGCCGCCACATCCTTGTAGGACGGGCCAACCAGCTTCTTGTCGACCTGGTGGCAACCCATGCAGGCGTTCTTGTTGGCGATCTCCTGTGCCTTGGCGGCATCGACCGCGTGGGCCGATGCGGCGGCGCCGAGCATCAGCGCTGCGATGACAAACTGCTTCATTGTTAAGCTCTCCAAGCTCTGTAAAGCCGTGGGGACGGCAAAGGCCGCGGGGCCGTGCTGCAATGGCCATGCGGCACACACGGGCCGCCGCCCGGGGGCACTGCGGCGGCCAGTCCGTTATTTTGCCTCAAGAATCCAGCCCACCATGGCCTGGACGTCCGAATCCGGGATTTGCGGCTGCGGCGGCATCGGCACGGCGCCCCACGCGCCCTGCCCGCCCGCCTTGACCTTGCGCGCCAGCGCCGCGTGCGCATCCTGCCCCTTGTACTTGCCCGCGATGTCGGCAAAGGACGGCCCCACCAGCTTGCGGTCCATGGCGTGGCAGGCCACGCACTGGTACTGGCTGGCCAGCCGCGCGCCGGGCGCCGGCGCCGCCGGGGCGACCGATGCGACGCTTCCGGCGGCTGCGCTACCAGCCGCGATGCCGCGCACCGGCCCGAACGCCCGCTGCTGCTGCGCCAGGTCGCCGTGGGCGTCGCGGGCATAGGCCGGCATCGACGAGGCGATCGCTACCTGGTCCGCGCAGCGCGACATGCAGGCGGTGTTGCGGGTATCCGGCCGGCCGCGCCCGGGCCACAGGCCGTGGTCGGTGGTCATGCCGGCCCGGTTGGGCATGCGCCGCTGGACCTCGGCGATATTGGCGTCGGACAGCGTAAAGTCGGCCGGGACGATCTCGCCCAGGTTGAGCAGGTAGGCGGTGACCGCATAGACCTCGTTCACGCTCATGCTCTTGGGCGCGTTCCACGGCATGGCGCGGTGGATATAGTCCCACAGCGTGCTGACGGTGCTGACCTTCATCAGCGTGGTGCGGTAAGGCTGGTTGCCGGTCATGCCGGCGACGCGCCCGCGCCGGATATCCTCGGCGGTGGTGCCGCCGACCAGCGGCGTGAACACCTCGTTGGATTCGCCGAAGTCGCCGTGGCACGACGCGCATTTGCCGTCCCAGACCTTCTGCCCCTGCGCCACCGTGCCGCTGCCCTTCGGCAGGCCCTGGAAGTCCGGGCGCACGTCGATGTCCCATGCCGCCACTTCCGCCGGCGTGGCGGTGCGGCCAAGTGCCGCACGCGCGTCGGCCGTGCCGGCCGCTGCGGTTGCGGCGCAGCCGGCCAGCAGCAGCGCGGCGGCGATCCTGAGCTCAACCCACATGGACATTGGTCACCTCGCCGCCGGCCGCCACCTGCCAGCTCTGGATCGCGTTGTTGTGATAGATCGAGCGCGTGCCGCGCACCGCGCGCAGCTGCCCCAGCTTCGGCTGCACGTAGCCGGTCTCGTCGATGGCGCGGCTTTGCAGGAGGGCCGGGCTGCCATCCCAGACCCAGTCCAGGTTGAAGCGCGTCAGGCATTTGGACAGCACCGGCGCCTCCAGCCGCGCGGTGCGCCAGTTGCGCCCGCCATCGGTCGAGACATCGACACGCCGGATGCGGCCGCGCCCGGACCACGCCAGGCCACTGATGTTGTAGAAGCCCTTGCCAACCAGTTGCTGCCCGCCCGAGGGGGTAGTGATGACCGACTTGCACTCCTGGATCGAGGTGTACTGGCGCAGCTTGCCGTCGGGCATCATGTCGACGTAGTGGATGGTCTCGTCCTTGGCGTTCCACGGCTGGTCGCCAAGCTCCAGCCGGCGCAGCCACTTGACCCACGACACGCCCTGCACGCCCGGCACCACCAGCCGCAGCGGGTAGCCGTTCTCCGGGCGCAGCATCTCGCCGTTCATGCCCCAGGCCACGATGATCTCGTCGGCCAGTTCCATCGGGATGGTGCGCGTCATCGACGAGCCGTCGCCGCCTTCGGCCAGTAGGTAGCGGCCGCGGCGCAGGTCGGCGCCGGCATCGTCCAGCAGCACCCGCAGCGGCACGCCGGTGAATTCGCAGCAAGACAGCATGCCGTGGGTGTACTGCACGGTCGGCACCGCCACGTTGCCCCACTCCATGCCGGTATTGGCGCCGCATTCGATGAAGTGCATGCGCGACACCGCCGGCAGGCGCATCAGGTCGTCCATGGTGTAGACCCGCGGCGTGCGCACCAGGCCATTGATCATCAGGCGGTGACGGGCCGGGTCGAGATCGTGCCAGCCCTGGTGGTGGCGCTCGAAATGCAGGCCGTTGGGCGTGATGATGCCGAAGAAGCCTTGCAGCGGGGCGAACGCCACCGAGGCCGCCGACACCCGCGTCAGGCCCGGGGACTCGCGCCGCACCAGGTTTTTCTCATGAGCCGAGGGCTGGCCGTAGGGGCGTGCCGCCACCGGCTGTCCCAGTGACGTGGCCCACGGCTGTGGCTGCAGGATGGCGGGATCGCCGTCCGCGGCCAGCGCGTGCCGGCCTGTCGCGGCCGCGGCAATGCCCGCGGCGGCACCGAGGAAGCTCTTGCGCAGGAAGTCGCGGCGCGGCGCGTCCAGTCCGTGCCGGCCGATGTCCTGCTGCAGCGATGCGCTGACGAAGTGCTCGGGCGCGGGCACGATGCGCCCGGGCCGGTTCCGTTCCTGCAATGCGGTCTCCTCCGGCGCGCTCGCCACGGTCGGTCGGACCGGTCGGCGTGCCTGTTGTACGGAGCGCGGCAACCGGTGCGGCGCCTCCGTTCTGCTGCCGGAAGAGTGGTGGCGTCTAGCCTGCCGTGCGCCGCCTGCGCGCCGGGGCCTCCGGCGCGGGCTGTGCCATGAAGCGGTCGACCACGCCGGAGGGCAAGGCGTTGTCCTCCAGCCGGCTCGCCACCTGCACGCAGACCGTGCGGCACAGCTCGATCACGCTTTCGTCCGCAATGGCGTAGAACACCAGGTTCGCCTCCTTGCGGCGCGACAGCACGCCCGAGCGGTACATCGCGTTGAGATGCCGCGACACATTGGTCTGCGACGAACCCACCGTCTCGACCACCGTGCTGACCGGCTTCTCGCCATCGCACAAGGCGTGCAGGATCTTCAGCCGCGTCGGCTCCGCCAGCAGGCTGAAGTATCCCGATACCTTTTCGAACACGCGATCCAGCTCTTCCATGGCGTCTAATATATTCGTATATGCGTGAATGCGCATATAGTGTTTACCCATTGATGCGGCACAGCATGAAGGCGCCGCGATGCGGGCCCTCAGCGGCGCGCCAGCGCCCGCCCTGGCCAAAGGCGCTGGCCGAACACATTCAGCAGCAGCCCCGCCATCACCACGGCCGCGCCAAGCCACTGCGCTGCGGACAAGTCCTCGCCCAGCAGCGCGTGCGCCGACACCAGCCCGACCACGGGCACCAGCAGCGTCAGCGGCGCCACCTGGGTGGCCGGATAGCGCGTCAGCAGCCGGCCCCACATGGTGTAGCCGAACACCGTCGCCGCGAACGCCAGGTACGCCACCGCGAACACCGCCATGCCAGACACCTGCGTCACGCTTTGCGCGATGCGCGCCGGGCCCTCCAGCCACAGCGACAGCAGCGCGAACGGCACGATCGGGACCAGTGCGCCCCAGATTACCAGCCCGAGCAAGTCCACGGGCCCGATCTTCTTGCTGACGATATTGCCGCTGGCCCAGCAGAACGCGGCGCACAGGGTCAGCACAAAGCCCGCCGCGCTCATGCCGCCCATGCCGTCGCCCGTCAGGCCCGCGGCCCCGGCGCCGATCAGGGCCAGCCCGCCGGCGGCGACCGCCATGCCGGCGAGGTTGTGCCAGCGCACCGGCTCGCCCAGCCACAGCGCGGCGATCGCCAGCGTGAAGAAGGCCTGCGACTGCAGCACCAGCGACGCCAGCCCGGCCGGCATGCCGACCGCCATGGCGGAGAACAGGAAAGCGAACTGGCCAAGGCTGATGGTGACGCCGTAGGCCAGCAGCAGCCGCCACGGCACGCGCGGGCGCGGCACGAAGAAGATGGCCGGGAACACCACCAGCAGGAAGCGCAGCGCACCCAGCAGCATCGGCGGCACGCCCGCCAGCCCGACCTTGATGACAACGAAGTTGACGCCCCAGACGCAGACGATGGCGAGGGCGAGGAGACGGTCTCTGGCTTGCATTGGGAGTGCCGGGCGCGAGCGCGCGGGATGGTCGATCGGGACGCCTAGGGTAGCAGCGCCGGTGCCCGCGGCATTGTACGTTCTTGCGGTTTTGTGCGGGCACGAAGCGCCCGCACAAAACCGCTGTCAGCCCAGCATCTCCGCCCAGATCCCGCGGGCCCAGGCCAGCGCGTAATCGCCCTCGAGCGCCGTCGGCGCCGGCGACAGCCCGCCCGAGCCCGGCACCGTGACCATGGTCTTCTGCGCGGCATCGTAGCGATGCACGCTCGACACATGCACCGCCTCGCGGTCCGAAGTGAAGCTGTAGCAAGTGTTGTTGTACAGCGGCTCCGGATCCGGGGCGCGGCCCGACAGCAGCGCCACCAGCGCCGCCGCCGCGACCTTGCCGTGCTGGTTGGCCATATGGCCGGACTTGGGCATCAGCGGCGCGATCTGGATGGCGTCGCCGATCACGTGGATATGGGCCGCGGCGCGCGACTCGAAGCTGAGGAAGTCCACCTCGCACCACTTGGCATTGGCCGTGGCCAGCCCGGCCGACACCGCGATCGCGCCGGCCCGTTGCGGCGGCAGCACGTTGAGCACGTCGGCGCGCACATCGTCCTGCACCTCGAACTTGAGCGTGCGCGTGGCGGGGTCGACATCGGCCACCTCATGCTGCGGCCGGTATTCCACCATGCCCGGGTAATGCGTGGCCCAGGCCTGGCGGAACAGCGCCGCCTTCGAGGTGATGTCGGGGTTGGCGTCCAGGATCAGCACCTTGCTGCGCGGCTTGTGCTGCCTGAAATAATGCGCCACCTGGCAGGCGCGCTCGTACGGCCCCGGCGGACAGCGGTACGGCGCCAGCGGCACGCTGATGGCATAGGTGCCGCCATCGGGCATCGCCTCCAGCTGGCGGCGCAGCGCGACGGTCTCGGGGCCCGCCTTCCAGGCATGCAGGATCTGGTCGCCGCCGGGCCGTTTCAGGCCGGGCAGCGCCTCGGTCATCATCTCGACGCCGGGCGACAGCAGCAGGCGGTCGTAGGGCAGCGCGCCGCCGCCCGCCAGGCGCACGGTGCGCCGGGTGGGGTCGATGGCGACCGCGGTGTCGCGCGCGAGCCGCACGCCGTGGCGGCGCACCAGCGCATCGTACGGCAGCGTCAGGTCGCCGAGCTGGCGGCTGCCGCCGATTACCAGGTTCGACAGCGGACACGAGACAAAGGCCGGATTCGCTTCGACCAGCGTGACCTCGATGGCCTGTCCGCTCCATTCGCGCAGGTAGCGCGCCGCCGTGGCCCCGCCATAGCCGCCGCCCACCACCACCACCCGGGCCGGGGCCGCGGCGCGCGCCTGCCGGATCCCGGCCGTACCCAGCACTGCGGCGCCCGCGGCGCCGAGGAAGCTTCGTCTGTGCATGGCTCGCTCCCGTCAGCGCACGGCGGCAAACCAGGCCGCGATCGCGGCAATCTGGTCGTCGCTGTAACCCTTGGCAATCTGGTGCATCACCGTGGCCGGGCGCGTGCCGGCCTTGAAGGCCTGCATCTGCGCGGCAAGCTCCGTCTGCGGACGGCCGGCCAGCGGCGGGATGGTGCTGCCTGACGGAGCCCGCCCGGCCGGGCCATGGCAGTTGGTGCAGGCGGCGGCCTGGCTGCGCGCGCGCAGCGCGGCATCGGTAGCCTGAGCAGGCGCCGCGGCTGACGCAGCGCCGGGTTCGGTCGACTGCGCCGGCTGGGCGCACAGCATTGCTGCCAGCAACGCCAGTCGCGGCGGCACACGCCAGGCAGGCCGGGGGATCGTGGTTGTCATGGTCTCGCTCCGTCTGGGGCCGGCGCCGTGTTGTCGCAAGTCAGCCAGCGTGGCAACCGTAGCACATCGGCCGGGCCGGTGTGCGTTGCAAACCGTAGAACGAAAAACGGCGCCCGCATGAGCGGACGCCGTCTTGACCAGCGCGGCAACAGCGACGGGCGCTTCAGGGCAGATTGCGGCCGGGTGGCAGCGCCACCGGCGAAGAGACCGGCGCCGCGACCGGTGCCGTGGTGGTGGCGCCCGCGCTGCCGGCGGTACCCGGGGCGGCATTGGCCGGGGCATCGATGGGCCCGCCCACGCCCGGCACCGACTGCACCGGCGCCGGCGTGCCGACGCTGCCGTCGAACGACGGGTTCTGCGAAGTCGAGGCCGTATCCAGGCGCGCGCGCTCGGCGTCATTGACGTAGTCGAAGGCCTTGACCACCTTGGTCACGCCCGAGGCATTGCGCGCCACGTCGGTGGCCCGGTCGCCCTCGGCGCTGGTGACCACGCCGAGCAGGTAGACCACGCTTTTCTCCGTAGTGACCTTGATCGAGTTGGACGGCACGCCTTCGGCGGTCATCAGCAGGGTCTTGACCTTGCTGGTCAGGTAGGCGTCCTGACTCTGGGTCATGAAGCCGGGCGAGTTGACCACCTCCAGTTCATTGATCACCACGCGCGCATTCTGCAGGCCGCGCACGTACTGCTCGATCTGCTGCTTGACGCTGTCGCTCTTCGCTTCGCCGGTCAGCAGCACCTTGCGGTTGAAGACGGTCACGTTGACCCGCGCCTGGCCGCTGAAGCGCGAGTTGATGGTGTTCTCGGCCTCGAGCTGCAGGCCGCGGTCGACGGTCTGGGTGGCGGCCGGGCGGCGGTCGGTGGCCATCGCCACGCCGGTCCCCATGGCGCCTGCGATCACCGGGAAGCAGCCGGCCAGCTGCGTGGCGCACACCAGCGCGGCCGCGGCCAGGCCGGCGCGGCCCAGTCCGGCGCTGGCCAGGGGACGGGAAGGATGGCGCGCGTCCGCGCCGTTCCGGGGAGCTTGCGTAGTGGGCAGGTGAGTCATGCGGTCCTTGCTGTGGCTGGATGTTGGAAATAAGGGGGGCGGCGGAGGCCTGGCATCAGGCTTCCCCGAGCAGGGCCTCGTCAATGCCGTTGCACAGGCAGTGCAGCGTCAGCAGGTGCACTTCCTGGATGCGCGCGGTGCGCTCGCTCGGCACGCACAGGTGGATGTCGAATTCATCGAGCAGGCCGGCGATGGCCCCGCCGCCCTTGCCGGTCAGGGCCACCACGGCCATCTCGCGCTGGCGCGCGGCGGCCACGGCAGCCATGACGTTGTCCGAATTGCCTGACGTGGAAATCGCCAGCAGGATATCGCCGGGCTGGCCGAGCGCCTCGACCTGCTTGGAAAACACCTTGCTGAAGTCGTAGTCGTTGCCGATCGCGGTCAGGATCGCGCTGTCGGTGGTCAGCGCAATCGCGGCCAGGCCGGGCCGTTCGCGCTCGAAGCGCCCGACCAGTTCGGCGGCGAAATGCTGCGCCTGCGCCGCGGAGCCGCCATTGCCGCAGGCCAGAATCTTGTTGCCGCTGGTCAGCGCGCCAACCATGCGTTCCACCGCGGCGTCGATATAGGGAGCCATTACCGCCGCGGCCTCTCGCTTCGCTTCGGCACTGTCTAGGAACTGTTGCTGAATACTGTCGATACTCATGGCTCTGGGGCCGGTTTGTTGCCATGGCGATCCGCAGATCGCCGCTCATGTCTGCCGCTTATGTCTGCCGCGCATTATGACCCAGCCCCGGCGGCATCCACGTCAAAGGCGTGCTGCAACCACTCCAGCCGGCCGGGTTCCAGCGCCACCACGTCAAAGCGGCAAGGGGGCACCCGGGCCAGCGTGGCCAGGTAGTGCCCCGCGGCCAGCAGCACGCGCCGCTGCTTGGCCGGGGTGATGCTGGCCGCGGCGCCGCCGAAGTCGCGCCCGCTGCGGTGGCGCACCTCGACGAACACCAGCGTGCCGTCCGGCGTGCGCATCACCAGGTCGATCTCGCCGCCTTTGCAGCGATAATTGCGCACCACGGGCTCCAGGCCCTGGCTCCGCAAGTGGGCCAGGGCCCGGTCCTCTGCCTGCGCCCCGCGTGCCTGACGGCTCGGCTCCTGCGTGGATTTGAATGATCGCATCAACGGAAGTTCTCAAGCATGAGTGACTGGATCTCCCTGGCGGCAAGCCAGTCGTACCCGGCCGGCACGCTGTATGTCGTGGCCACGCCCATCGGCAATGTCGCCGACCTGTCGCTGCGGGCACTGCATGTGCTGGGGCTGGCCGACGCCGTAGCGTGCGAAGACACGCGCAATACCGGCCAGTTGCTGTCGCGCGTCGGCCTGCAGCGGCCGCTGGTGGCGGTGCACGAACACAACGAGCGCGAGGCCGCGGGCCGCATCGCCGAACGCCTGGCGGCGGGCGAGCGCATCGCCTACGTCTCGGACGCCGGCACGCCGGGTATTTCCGACCCCGGCGCGCGGCTGGTCGAGGCGGTGCGTGCCGCCGGCCATCCGGTCGTGCCGCTGCCAGGGCCCAGTGCGGCGGTGACAGCGCTGTCGGTGGCAGGCGACCTGCTCGATGCCGGCGCGGGCCGCTTCACCTTTGCCGGCTTCCTGCCCCCCAAGCCCAAGGCCCGCGCAGAGGCCATCGCCCGCCTGGCGGCGCTGGACCACGCCTGGGTCTGCTACGAGGCGCCGCATCGCATCGCCGACACGCTCGCCGCGCTGGCCGCGGGCCTGCCCGGCGAGCGGCGGCTGCTGGTCGGGCGCGAACTGACCAAGCTGTTCGAAGACATCGCCGTGTTGCCGGTGGCGCAGGCGCCGGCCTGGCTGGCGGCCGACCCAAACCGGGCCAAGGGGGAATTCGTGCTGGTGGTGGAAGGCGCCGGCAGCGCCGCCGCCGAGGGTGGCCTGCCGGATGCCGAAGCGCAGCGCGTGCTGTCGCTGCTGCTGGCCGAGCTGCCGGCCAAGCGCGCCGCCAAGCTGGCGGCTGCCATCACGGGCGCCGGCACCGACGCGCTGTATCAGTTGGCGCTGGCGCAACGCGCCGGCCGCGCCGACGATTGATGCCGCGGCCCGCGCGCAAGCATGGGCCTGCAGGTGCGAATGTAATGTGGAGGTGTCAGCGCGCGGCGGCATGCGACGGCGCTGGCGCGGTCAGCGGCGCTTGCGCTTGACGGTCTTGCCGGTGGCCTTGAACGCCTTGGCGGGCGCCAGCGAATTGGCCAGTTCCGGCACGGACACGTCGTCATCGCCGCTGCCGTCGCCGGCCTCGGTGCCGCCGGCATCCACCTGCGGGCCCAGCGCGGCCACTTCAGTGCGGGTCAGGCGGCGGATCTCGACGTTGGTGGCGCCCCGCTCGACAAAGCCCAGGCGGCGCGCGGCGCCGAAGGACACGTCCAGCACGCGGTTGCCGTGGTATGGCCCGCGGTCATTGATGCGCAGCACCGCGACCTTGTTGTTGCGCAGGTTGCGCACCAGCACCCAGCTGTCCAGCGGCAGCGACGGATGCGCCGCGGTCATGGCGCGCATGTCGAAGCGTTCGCCGTTCGCGGTCTTGCGCCCGTGGAAGCCCTTGCCGTACCACGAGGCCACGCCGCGCTGCTCGAAGGTGCCGATGTCGGCGCGCAAGCCTTCTAGCGAATTGCCGCTGCGGCCTTCGTCCGGGTCGTAGCCGAACAGGTTCCAGCTGCCGCTGTCCGAGGCGCGCGCGGCTTTGTCGGTGTCGGCGCGTTCGGGCTTGACCGGCTTGGCGTTCCTTGCCGCGCGCGTGGGCACGGCGCCGGTGTCATTGCTGGCGGTGTCGCTTTCTGGCGGTGTGGCACAAGCGGCCAGCACCACGGCGCAGGCGGTGCATGCGCCGAGTTTGGCTAGCCGTTGCCAGCGCTTGGTGAGAGCGGAGATCCTGAACATGGGCGGCAGTCTAACATTGACTGTTTCGGACTATGTCTTTCAATTTGTTACGAAATCTGTGCGATTTCGCACGATCGTGGCCTAATTGGCCGAAATCCCGCATGTAGCAACGGATTCCGGGCCACGGCGCCGATGCGTGATGGGAAACTCATTCATCACATCGAACCCATGAGGTCGTGTCTGGCGGCCCCGGCGCTACAATGCTGGGCACGGTCGCCGCAGCCCGCGGCGCCGCTTGCGCCCGCCAGCGGAACTACCGCCGAGACGCGCTTTTGCCGGCGCGGCCCGGCCACCAGAAACTGCCATGAAAGCCCTGCTTATCCCGGTCACGCCCTTCCAGCAGAACTGTTCGCTGCTGATCGATGAAAGCACTGGCGTCGCCGCGGTCTGCGATCCCGGCGGCGACCTCGAGCGGATCCGCGGGGCGGTGAAAGAGCAAGGCGTCACGCTGGAAAAGATCTTCCTGACGCACGGCCACGTCGACCATTGCGCCGGCGCCGCGGCGCTGTCGCGCGAACTCGGCATCCCGATCGAGGGGCCGCATCAGGACGAGCGCTTCTGGATCGACCAGCTGCCCGAGCAGACCCGCCGCTTTGGCTTCGGCCACGCCGAGAGCTTCGAGCCTGACCGCTGGCTCGAAAACGGTGACACCGTGCAGTTTGGCAATGAAACCCTGGAGGTCTACCACTGCCCCGGCCATACCCCGGGCCATGTGGTGTTCTTCTCGCGCCCCAACCGGCTCGCCGTGGTCGGCGATGTGCTGTTCGCCGGGTCGATCGGCCGTACCGACTTCCCGCGCGGCAACCACGCCGACCTGGTCCGCTCGATCCGCACACGGCTGTGGCCGCTGGGCGAGGATGTGACCTTTATCCCGGGACACGGCCCGGTCTCGACCTTCGGCGAGGAACGCCGCCACAACCCGTACGTCGCCGACCACCTGATCGACGCGGGTTGAAGCCATGGCCAAGCGACAGGCGCCCGACACCCGACCCGAGATCTACGTCAGCACCGACGTCGAGGCCGACGGCCCGATTCCCGGCCCGCACTCGATGCTGTCTTTCGCCTCGGTGGCGATGCTGGCGGACAAAACCGTGCTGGGCACCTTCTCGGCCAACCTCGAGACGCTGCCCGGCGCCGCCGGCCACCCGGTTCAGATGCAGTGGTGGCAAACCCAGCCTGAAGCCTGGAGCGCCTGCCGGCGCGACCTGCAGCGCCCTGAAGAGGCCATGGTGCGCTATGTCGAATGGGTCGAGGCGCTGCCCGGCAAGCCGGTCTTCGTTGCCTTTCCCGCGGGCTTCGATTTCACCTGGATGTTCTGGTACATGATGCGCTTTGCCGGGCGTTCGCCATTCGGCTGGGCCGCGCTCGACATCAAGACCCTGGGCTTTGCCCTGACCGGACGGCCCTACCGGAAGACGGTCAAGGCGGCGTTCCCGGCGGGATGGATGGATCCGCTGCCGCACACCCACGTGGCGCTCGACGATGCGATGGAACAGGGTGCGCTGTTCTGCAACATGCTGGCCACGCTGCGCGAGCGCGAAGGCGCACTGGCCGCGTTCACGCCGGATACGGCAGCTGACGCAAGCGTGCCCTCACCTCCGCAAACGCAAGGCTGATCGCCTGCTGCGATGCGTCAAGCGCGGCGGCATGTCCCTTGCAGGCCGGCGCTCGCAACTGGCGCCAGCCAGCCTATAGTAGAAGCGGATATGGCGTTACCGGGCGAAACGAGCCATGACTAACCGGCGCACTTGCGCAGCCACGCCATATGCCGCTTGAGCCATCTTGCCCGGACCGCGCGGCGCCTGCCGAGGAGGTGTCCATCATGCGTTTCCCTACCGACCTGCACTTGAGAGACCTGGCCGGCCGGATCCATTGGCCGCATGCCACGCGGGACGCCACGCCCATCACGCATCGCCACTCCTCGGACGAGGACGCCGAAGTCGCCAAGGCCACGCTCTACGTCAGCACCGTGACGCTGGTGGTACTGCTGGTGGTGCTGGCGGCCATCGCTTTCGGTCAGGAGGCCATGCACTGGCTGGGTGTTCATTAGACGACCCCGCCTGAAGCAGACTGCCTCGCAGACCGGCCGGCCCCCACTCACCGTGGGGGCCGGTTTTATTTCAGGCGAGCAGCGGCGCGACGTTTTCGGGCGGCCGGCCGATCGCGGCGCGACGGTTGCGCACCACCACCGGGCGCTGCAGCAGGATCGGGTGGTCGGCCACCGCGGCCAGCAGCTCGGCATCGGTCAGGCCAGGGTCGGCCAGGCCCAGTTCCGCATAGGGCGCTTCGTTGTCGCGCAGCATTTCGCGCACCGGCAAGCCCAGCAGGGTGTGCAACTGGCGCAGCGTCGACAGCGACGGCGGATCCTTCAGGTACTCCACGATCTCCACCGGCTCGCCCAGCCGCCCGGCGGCGGCCTGGACCAGGGCAAGGGTCTCGCGCGACTTGGAGCAGCGTGGGTTGTGGTAGATGGTGATCATGGCAGGTCCTTTCTTGTCGAGGCCGCGCTCCATGGCGGGGCGGCGGCACTAATGCGGTGCAAATCAATCCGCACTATATACAAGACAGCGGCCGGCGCGCAGCATCATGCCGCGCCCGTCTCCGGCACGCATCCTGCGTTACACCGGCTTCTTGCTCCAGGCGCCATTGCCGATGACCTCCCTCCCTGTTTCCGCCACCGAGCCCCGCTTCACGCTGCGTGACGCCACGCGCGCCGACGTGCCTGCCATCCACGCCATCTATGCCTACCACGTCCAGCATGGCCGCGCCTCGTTCGAAGAGGAGCCGCCGAGCGTCGACGAGATGCAGTTGCGCTTCGCCGAAGTGCACCGCAAGGGCCTGCCCTACCTGGTCGCCGAGCGCGCCGGCGCGGTGCTGGGCTACGCCTATGCCTCGGCCTATCGCGCGCGTAGCGCCTATCGCTTCGCCATCGAAGACTCGATCTACATCGACCACCGGCGTGTCGGGGAAGGCCTTGGCCAGGCGTTGCTGGCCGAACTGATCGCACGCTGCGAAACCGGCCCGTGGCGCCAAATGGTCGCCGTCATCGCGTGCACCGCCGGCGGCGAAGGCGCGGGCTCGCTGGCCTTGCACGAGCGGCTGGGCTTCCGCACCGTCGGCCGGCTGGAGGCGGTGGGGTTCAAGCATGGGCAGTGGATCGATACGGTGCTGATGCAGCGGATACTCGGCGCGGGTGCGACGTCGCTGCCGGCCTAGGCGGAATCGGCTTCCCCGAGTTCAGACGTGTCTCATAGGCATGCAGGGCCTTCTGTATCGACAATGCCTATACTTTGTCATCACAAGGAAACCGGACATGCTTGTGTCAGAAGAAACCGAACTCACGTTCACGCTGGACGCCCAGATGCATGACGCATTGATCGCCGAAGCCAGCGCCCGGGGAAGCACGCCTTCGGAAATCCTCCGGGACCTGGTGCGCGAATACCTCGATCGCAACGGCAAGAAGCGCGACTACGAGGCTTTCCTGCACAGCAAGGTTGAGGCCTCCCGCGCATCGATGCGCGACCTGGGTGGCATTCCTGCAGAACAGATCGAAGCGGAGTTCGCGGCCTGGCGCACTGCGGCCCGGCGGCGAGCTTGAGGGTTGTCTGGACAGCACTGGCCCGGCGCGATCGCACACTAATTTTCGAGTTCATTGCCCAGGATGACGTCGAAGCCGCTGCTCGCATGGATGAACGATTTCTCCAGGCAGCGGAGCGCTTGTGCGCGTTCCCCGTGTTGGCGCCGGCGGGCTGCGTGCAAGGCACCCGAGAATTTGTGGTTCACGAACACTATCGCCTGATTTACGAGGTCGAGCGCGATACGGTGCTGGTGCTCGCATTGGTCCATACGTCGCGCTGCTGGCCGCCGCTCGAAGCGCGGACGTGATCGGATCGGCCAACAAAAAAACGCCACGGATCTCTCCGTGGCGTCTCTCCAGCCAAGCTAGGCGCCTGCGGCGCGCAGCCTTACTTCATCAAATCCGACAGCGCCAGCGCCACCACCTTGGTCGCACGGTTCAGGTCGTTCAGGCGCAGGTTCTCGTCCGAGTTGTGGCCGCGCGCTTCCATCAGCGTGCGCGGACCGGCGCCGTACAGCACGGTGGGGATGCCGCGCTTGGTGTAGTGGCGGGCGTCGGTGTAGAGCGGCACGCCTTGCACCGGAATCTCCACGCCGAAGACGGATTCGGCGCGGCTCTTCAGGGCGCCGATCAGCTTTTCCACGCCCGGCAGTTCGGACAGCGGCTCGGCCAGGATGATGCGCTCGACCTTCACTTCGATGCCCGGGCGGTCCTTGGCGGCCTGCTCGACCACGGCGCGGATCTCGCCTTCGGCGTCGAAGCCGATCTCCTCGGGGATCATGCGGCGGTCGACGCGGAAGGTCACCAGGTCCGGCACCACGTTGGTGTTGATGCCGCCCTTGATCAGGCCGACATTCAGCGTGGCGGTGTCGATGCCCGGCACCTTGGACTTGCGCGTCGCCAGTTCGGCGCGCAGGCCGTAGATCGCCTGCAGGATATGGGTAGCGGCTTCGATGGCGTCGACGCCGGTGTGCGGCATGGCGGCGTGGCCCTGCTTGCCCTTGACCGTCACTTCGACGTGCAGGCAACCGTTGTGCGACGAGGTGATGCCGTACGAGAAACCCGCCGAGATGGCGTAGTCAGCCTTGCTCAGGTTGTTGTCCAGCAGGAACTTCGGGCCGATGTCGCCGCCGGTTTCCTCGTCATAGGTGAACTGCAGCTCGACCGCGCCGTTGATCTTCGCGCCCTGCTTCTCGGCTTCCATCAGCGCCAGCACGGCATAGGTGTAGGTGGCGAAGTCCGACTTGGACACCGCCACGCCGCGGCCGTACATGACCGGGCCGTGCTCGCTGTCGGCCACTGCGCCGCCGTACGGGTCCTTGGTCCAGCCCAGGCCGGGAGGCACCACGTCGCCGTGGGCGTTCATGGCGATGGTCGGGCCGCCCGTGCCGAACTGCTTGCGCACGATCAGGTTGGTGGCGCTGATCATGCCGGCTGCCTTCACCAGCTCGTCGGGCACCTTGTGCGCCTCCACCGTGAAGCCCAGGCCCTCCAGCAGTGCCTTGGCGCGCTTGCCGTGCGCGTCGCAATCGCCGGCCGGGTTGTCCGAAGGCACCTTGACCAGTTCGGCCAGGAAGGCTTCCTGTTGCGGACGATGCTGGTCGATGAACTGCGTCAGCGTGGTGTCGATGGGGTTCATATTGTCTCGTGCGGTCATGACTGGTTCTCGTAACTTCTGAGGGAGGTTCGGGTGGGGTTTCCGGGGGCTGGTTACTGCGGCAGCCGGAAGTGCTCGACGAAATCGCTGAACACGCGCGCGGACAGTGCGGCATCCTCGGCGGTCATGGTTTCGGTGGGATGGTGGCTGATGCCGCCGTTACCGCAGCGCACGAACAGCATGGCGACATCGGCGATGGCGGCAATGGCCATGGCGTCGTGGCCGGCGCCCGACGGCAGGTGGCGCACGGGCACGCCCTGGCGGGCAATGGCGGCGGCCCATTGCTCTTGCAGCCACGGGGCGCACGGCACGCTCTTCGCCTCGTGGGTCTTGCGGATCTGCACGCGCACGTTGCGGCGCGCGCAGACGCGCTCGATCTCGGCCAGCACGTCATTGACGGCGGCCTCGCGCTCGGCGTCGTCGCCGGCGCGGATGTCGATCGAGAACACCGCACGGCCCGGCACCACGTTGGTGGCGCCGTTGGGGACGTTGAACTGGCCCACGGTGCCGACCAGGCCGGGCTTGCCGCCGCAGCGCTGCTCGATATACAGGCCGATTTCGGCGCCAGCCATGGCGGCGTCGCGGCGCATGTCCATCGGCACGGTGCCGGCATGGCCGGCCAGGCCTTCCAGCTCGACGATGAAGCGGGTCGCGCCGGAGATCGCCGTGACCACGCCCACCGGCAGTCCTTCGTTGAGCAGCACCGGGCCCTGTTCGATATGCACCTCGATAAAGGCCGCCACCTTGCTGCGGTCGTGCCTGGCGTCGGGCAGCGCGGCGGCGTCGAAGCCTGCTGCGCGCATCACCTCGCGCATGGTCTTGCCGCTGTCGTCGACGTTGTCCAGCACGTTGTTGTCGAAGGTGCCCGCGATGGCGCGGCTGCCCAGCAGCGTGGCCTTGAAGCGCACGCCCTCTTCCTCGGCGAAGCCGACGACCTCGAGTGCAAACGGAAAGCGCTTGCCCTGCCGGTTCCATTCCGCCACGCAAGCGATCGGCAGGATCACGCCCAGGTTGCCGTCATAGCGGCCGGCGTCGCGCACGGTGTCGAAATGCGAGCCGGTGAGCAGCGCCGGCGCGTCGGGCGTGGTGCCCTCGTAGCGGCCGATCACATTGCCGGCGGCATCGCGCCGCACCGTCATGCCGGCCTGCTGCATCCACTCGGTCAGCTGCGCCGCGGCGCCGTGGTGGGCGTCGGTCAGGTAGGTGCGGGTGAGCATGCCGGGCTGCTCGGTGTGGGCGGCCAGGGCGTCGGCCCAGGCCATGATGCGCGTGCCAGTCTCTGCGGCGGACGGCGACGGATTTGCTGCCATGCGTGTCTCCTGCTGGAAGTGCGTGAAAGCCGCGGCGGCGTGGCTGGCGGGTGCCAGTGCGGGCGGGACGCCCATGGCCGAAGCTCTATTCTGTGCGATTCATGGTAGCACAGTGAATTCAAAAATTGCATACAAAAATGATATGCACTATATTCGGTTCCACGTTCAGACAATGCGCTGCGGACAATCCGGTCCGGACAACGGATTGCGTGGATTCCGCCCCAACAGGGGGGCAGTCCGCGCGGTGGCGCGCTTCCCACCCGGGAGCCCTGCCTCAGAACGTAAGGCCGGCAGCCCACCCAGCCGTCAGAGCAGTACGGGGCCGCCGGTGATTCCTGGATCGAAATGGGCCAGCCGTGCACATGCGCGGGACCGGCCCGGCACGGAGACAACCATGCAGCACGCAGTTCCCTCGCAGCACCGCCCGGGCGCACCACGCCTGCACACCCGCTTTACCCGCTCGCTGTTCGGCCAGGTGCTGATCGCACTGGTGATCGGCACGGCACTCGGCCTCGCCTTCCCCGAATTCGCCGCCAAGCTTAAGCCGCTCGGCGATGCCTTTATCAAGCTGATCAAGATGCTGATCGGCCCGATCGTGTTCTGCGTGGTGGTGGCCGGCATCTGCGGCGCCGGCGAGCTGAAGAAGGTGGGCCGCGTCGGCATCAAGGCGGTGGTGTATTTCGAGATCGTCACCACCATCGCGCTGGCGCTGGGCATCGTGCTGGCTTATGTGTTCCAGCCGGGGGTCGGCATGAACGTCGATCCCCGTTCGCTCGACGCCTCGGCCATTGCCGGCTTTATCGACAATGCCACCAAGGTCAAGGACCAGGGCACGGTCGACTTCCTGCTCAAGCTGATCCCCAATACCGTGTTCGGCGCCTTTGCCAACGGCGACGTGCTGCAGGTGCTGCTGGTGTCGGTCCTGTTTGGCTGCGCGCTGTCGCTGGTGGGCGAACCGGGCCGGCCGCTGGTCAGCCTGATCGATACCTTCTCGCACACGCTGTTCAAGATGATGGGCTTCATCATCAAGCTGGCGCCGCTGGGCGTGCTGGGCGCGGTGGCCTTCACCGTGGGCAAGTACGGCATTGGCTCGCTCAAGCAGCTGGGCTTCCTGGTGTTCCTTTTCTATGGCGCGGTGACCCTGTTCGTGCTGGTGGTGCTGGGCACGATCATGCGCGTGTGCGGCTTCTCGGTGATCAAGCTGATCCGCTACCTGCGCGCCGAGTTGCTGGTGGTGCTGGGAACGGCTTCGTCGGACAGCGTGCTGCCACAGGTGATGAAGAAGCTGGAATTCATGGGCATCAAGAAGTCGGTGGTGGGCCTGGTGATTCCGACCGGCTACTCGTTCAACCTGGACGCGTTCTCGATCTACCTGACGCTGGCCGCGGTCTTTATCGCGCAGGCCACCAACACCCCGCTGGCGCTGCCCGACCTGCTCGGCATCCTGGCGGTGGCGCTGATCACCTCCAAGGGCGCGCACGGCATTCCCGGCTCGGCCATCGTGATCCTGGCCGCGACGCTGTCGGCCCACCCCGCCATCCCGGCAATCGGCCTGGTGCTGGTGCTGTCGGTGGACTGGTTCATCGGCATCGCGCGCGCGCTGGGCAACCTGATCGGCAACTGCGTCGCTACCGTGGTGGTGGCCGCGTGGGAGAAGGACATCGACCGCGCCCGGGCCCATGGCGTGCTGAACGGCACCATCGAGGCATCGGACCTGGACGCGGGCCTGGCGGCCATGGCGCAGGACGGCGCTGCCGCCGGCTCCGCGGTTGCGGTCCCGGGCCCCGTCGCGGGGCGCTAGAATCACGCATCTCCCCAACCGCGCAGCCTCTGCGCAAGTGCGCTGCCATGCCCGAGCATATCGATCCTGACATGACCGCCGAAGCGATTGCCGAAGACATTGTCGCGGCCATCGTTTCGCACCGCCTGCCGCCCGGCACCAAGCTGCGCGAGGAGGCGTTGGCCAGCGTCTACCGCGTCAGCCGCACCAAGGTGCGCGCGGCGCTGCTGATGCTGTCCAAGGACAAGGTCATCCAGATCGTGCCGGACAAGGGCGCCTTCGTGGCCAAGCCCAGCGCCGAGGAGGCGCGCGAGGTGTTCGCGGTGCGCCGCATCCTGGAGGCCGCGCTGGCGCGGGAGTTTGTCGCCAAGGCCACCGCCGCGGACTACAAGCGCATCGACCGCCACCTGGCGGCCGAGCGCAAGTCGCTGGCGGGCAACGATGCCCAGGTGCGCACCCGGCTGCTGGGCGACTTCCATATCGTGCTGGCCGAGGTGGTCGGCAACGGCGTGCTGACCGAGATGATGCGCGAGCTGTCGACGCGCAGCGCGGTCATCACCATGCTGTACCAGTCGCGCCGCGACGCCGCCTGCTCGTCGGACGAGCACCGCGAGTTCATCGAGGCCGCCCGTGCCGGCGATGTCGAGCGCGCCGTCGCGCTGATGGTGGACCACCTGGGCCACGTGGAAGGCGCGCTGCATTTCGAGGAAACTGCGCCGGTGGCGCGCGGCAAGGACCTGGTTACGGCGCTGCTGGCATAACGCCGACGCTGCCGCCCTGCCGATCCACCCCGGCCTGCAGCGACCCGCTTGACGTGAGTCAAAGCATCCCTGGGCGCCCGCGGGCACACTTCATCTCGCCATGAAGACGCGGGGGCGCACTTCATGAGCAACTTGCCTGCCGGCACCTCATCGTCGGCAGGCTGCCCGCACGCTGCAACGGTGTGCGGGCTTTCTTTTTTCTGAGGACTGGCTTCCGCGGCGCGGAATGGCGCACCGTCCCGCGGCCCTTGGCCCGCGCTGTCCGCACCGGTTTTTCCCTTTCCCGACAGCGGGTTGCGACATCCAGAGCCATGCGTCCGGCCGCCCGTGGCCGCGCCGTGCGCGTCGCCACTTTCCTTGCGTGCCCGCCACGCGTGAAAACGAATCCCGCCTTCGGGTTAGGATGCCGGAGGCCCCGCCAGAGGCCAGCACCGGCGCGCAACGCTGCGCGGTCGGCCGCGCACCATAACAATCACAGGGAGACGCCATGCGCCATCGCGCGATACCTGCCGTGCCGCCGCGCCGCCGGCGCTAGCGCTTGCCTGCATCCGCCCTGCTCCCTGATCGACAAGGACTTCCCATGCCCAGTGCTTTCCGCCCCGACGCTTTTGCCGGCAAGACCGTATTCGTCGCCGGCGCCTCGTCCGGCATCAACCTTGGCATCGCGCACGGCTTTGCGCGGGCCGGCGCGCGGCTGGCGCTGATCAGCCGCACCGCGGAGCGGATCCAGGCCGCCGCCGACACCATCACCGCGGCCGGCGGCACCGCCATCGGCATGGCCGCCGACGTGCGCGACTACGCCGCGGTCGAGGCCGCCTTCACCCGCGCGCAGGACCAGCTGGGGCCGATCGACGTGGTCATTTCCGGCGCCGCCGGCAATTTCCTGGCGCCCGTGGTCGGCATGTCGGCCAATGCCTTCAAGACCGTGGTCGATATCGACCTGCTCGGCACCTTCAATGTGTTCCGCGCCAGCTTCGACCACCTCAACAAGCCCGGCGCGTCGCTGATCGCGATCACCGCGCCGCAGGCGGTCAACGCAATGATGTTCCAGGCCCATGCGTGCGCCGCCAAGGCCGGCATCAACATGCTGATCAAGTGCCTGGCGATGGAATGGGGGCCGGCGGGGGTACGCGTGAACGGCATCTCGCCCGGCCCCATCGCCGACACCGAAGGCATGGCGCGGCTGGCGCCGACGCCCGAGATGGAGGCCCGCTACAAGGCACGCCTGGCGCTGCGCGACTACGGCACCAAGGACGACATTGCTGACGCCGCGATCTACCTGAGCAGCGACAACGCCCGCTACGTCACCGGCACCATCCTCGACTGCGACGGCGGCAGCAAGCTGGGCGACGCCTCGGCCGATGCGCTGAAGAAGCCTCAATAGACCGGCCGCACCAGATTCCTGCACCCGCAACGACCCCAGAAACCAGGAGAACCACCATGACGGCATCCGTCCTCTATCAAGCCAGCGAAGGCGTGGCCACGCTGACCCTGAACCGCCCGGACGTGCTCAATGCACTGAACGCCGACATCCTGCGCGAACTGCGCGAGTCAGTGGACCGCGCGGCGGCCGACACCGAAGTGCGCGCCGTGCTGCTGACCGGTGCCGGCCGCGGCTTCTGCGCCGGCGCCGACCTGGCCGCGCGCCAGGGCGGCGGCGTGTCCGATTCCGGCACGCTGCTGCGCGAGCGCTACCACCCGATCATCATGGCGCTGCGCGAAATGCCCAAGCCGGTCATCACCGCGGTCAACGGCGTGGCCGCCGGTGCCGGCATGAGCCTGGCGCTGGCGGGCGACGTGGTGCTGGCGGCGCGCTCGGCCAGCTTCCTGCAGGCGTTCTCCAAGATCGGCCTGATCCCGGATGCCGGCAGCACCTACTTCCTGCCGCGCTATGCCGGCGAGATGCGCGCCCGCGCGCTGGCCATCCTGGCCGAGAAGATCGATGCGGAAGAAGCCCACCGCATCGGCCTGGTGTGGAAGATCCATGACGACGCCGCGCTGCAGGACGAGGCCGGCAAGCTGGCCCGCCACTTGGCCACCATGCCGACCCTGGCCTACGGCATGATCAAGGAGGCCCTCAACCAGAGCCTCGGCAACGACCTGGCCGCGCAGCTCGAGGTAGAAGCCACGCTGCAGTCGCGCGCCAGCCGCAGCGAAGACTGCAAGGAAGGCGTGGCCGCCTTCGTCGAGAAGCGCAAGCCGCAGTTCAAGGGCCGCTAAGCGCGGCAGCCGCGCACCACCGCCACTTCCAGGGAGCCCGCGCATGAGCGCCAGCAGCAATGAACGTATCCTCGTGACGATCGACGGCGGCGTCGCCGACGTCCGCCTGAATCGCCCCGACAAGATGAACGCGCTCGACCAGGCCATGTTCGACGCCCTGATCGAGACCGGCGAACAGCTCGCGCGCCTGCCTGACCTGCGCGCGGTGGTGCTGTCCGGCGAAGGCCGCGCCTTCTGCGCGGGCCTGGACATGGGCCGCATGGCTGGCATGTTGTCGGACGATGCGGGCGCGTCGCACCAGGACAGCATCGGCGCGGGCCGGCTCGGCCAGCGCACCCACGGCATCTCGAACCGCCCGCAGTACGCCTGCATGGTCTGGCGCGAGCTGCCGGTGCCGGTGTTCGCCGCGGTGCACGGCGTGGCCTTTGGCGGCGGGCTGCAAGTGGCGCTGGGCGCCGATGTCCGCTACCTCGCGCCGGATACCAAGGTGTCCGTGATGGAACTGAAGTGGGGGCTGGTGCCCGACATGGCGGGCATGGTGCTGACGCGCGGGCTGGTGCGCCCCGATGTGCTGCGCGAACTGATCTACAGCGCGCGCGTGCTGAGCGGTACCGAGGCGTGCCAACTGGGCCTGGGCACTTACCTCGCCGATGACCCCCGCGCCGCGGCGCTCGAGGCCGCGCGCCAGGTGGCGCAGAAGAACCCGCACGCGATCCGTGCCGCCAAGCGCCTGATGGCGGTGGCCGAGCACGGCGACCACGCCGCCATCCTGCAGGCCGAGTCCGACGAGCAGGACCGGCTGGTGAGCTCGCCCAACCAGCGCGAGGCGGTGCTGGCCAACCTGCAGAAACGCGCGCCGCGCTTCGAGCCGGCGGGCTGAAGCCGGCAGCTCAGCGGTGGCGCCGGCGCCGCCGTGCCCAGGCCAGCGCATAGACCGCCACGTTGATGCCCAGCACCGCCAGGCCCAGCCACAGCTGCACCGCTGGCGTGAGCCCGGCCGGGTAGATCAGCGGCAGCAGGTAACGTTCGACGAAGCCGCCGCTGTATCCTGCCTCGCCGGCGGTGTGGCGCAACGCATTCTCCAGCGGCGTCAGCGGACAGATCCAGCCAGCCCATTCGATCAGCACGCCCCACACCGCCGCGGGCAGGTGGACCCAGGCGGCACTCGGCCAGCGCAAGACCAGCAGTCCGCCCGCCACCACGAACACGATGAACAGCCCGTGCGCGATGACCACCAGGTCGGCCAGCCAGGCGGCGATGGGCATCGGGTGCGGCGGCGGCCTCAGTTGCCGCCCGCCGTTTCCATCCAGTAGCCCGGGCGCGCGAACTGCGCCTTCAGGTGCTCGATGAAGAAGCGGATCTTGGCCGGCACCGGGCGCTGCTGCGGGTACACCGCGAGAATGTCGTAAGCCGGCAGCGCGTATTCGTCCAGCACCGTGATCAGCTCGCCGCTCTCCAGTTGCGGCAGGATCTCCCAGGTGGAACGCCAGCCCAGGCCCAGGCCCTCGCCGGTCCAGCGGTGCAGCAGCTCGCCGTCGTTGCAGTCAAGGTTGCCGTTGACGCGCACGGTCACGGTCTTGCCGTTCTGGCTGAAGTACCAGCCGCGCTGCTGGCCGCCCTGCAGGTTGAACGCCAGGCAGTTGTGCTGGGCCAGGTCGTCCAGCGTCTGCGGCACGCCGTATTTGGCAAAGTACGCCGGCGTGCCGCAGACCACGCGCTTGTTCGATGCCAGCTTGATCGCAACAAAGTTCGGATCGATGGCGCCGCCGATGCGGATGCCGACGTCATAGCCCTCGCGCACCAGGTCGACCACGCGGTCGGTCAGGTTGAAGGAGATCTGCACCTCCGGATTGCTGGCCAGGAATGCCGGCGCGTGCGGCGCCACGTGCTTGCGCCCGAACGCCGCCGGTGCCGACACGATCAGGTGACCGGTGGCCTTGTGCTTGCCTTCGGCGATCAGCATCTCGGCCCGGTCCAGGTCGGCCAGCGCCTTCTTGCACTGCTCCATGAACACCGCGCCCTGCTCGGTCACGGCGATACGGCGCGTCGAGCGGTGCAGCAGCTTGACACCGATGCGGGCTTCGAGGGCGTTGATGCGGCGGCCGATCATCACCGGCGTGACGTTCTGCGTCAGCGCCGCGGCCGCCATGCTGCCGTGCTCCACCACGGCGATAAAGGCTTCGATTTGCTTGAGTTTGTCCATCGGATATTCGTCTCCCGGGCGCCATTGTGCGGCATCGCCCGGGTTGTGGCATCCCCGCGCGGCTGATGCGCCGGATCGAGGCGGGCGCATAAAGGCCGCCCCGAGACCTGCCAAGGGGCATGCGGGAGCACCCGCGCACAGCTGCTGTCAACCTGCGCCAGCCGTACGCTTGCCGATTTGCGCGTTCATCTCGGCGGCCTCGCCCAGCACATGGACCAGGCGCCGCAGCGGCCGGCTGCATTGCAGATGCAGGTACAGGTAGCAGGCGGCGCCGGTCACGACCATCACGCCGTAGAGCCACAGCAGCGTGCCGGCCAGCGCCTGCTGGCGCGGCAGCGCGGCCATTACCGCGGCGGCAGGCGCCAGTGCCAGCAGGAGCGCCAGGGTACGCGCCGCGCCCTCCCACAGCCGCAGTTGCAGCGCCACGCGCCGCTGGCGTGCCTGCAGCTGCGGCGGCGGGATGCGCGCCAGCCGGCGCAGCAACGCGTCTTCGGCGGCACTGTCGCGGTCCAGTTCGGTCGCCTGCCAGCGCAGCGGATGGCGCAGCCGCGCCAGCACGGTGCCGGCGCGGGCCAGCCCCGCGCCGACATAGCAGGCGGCCGCCAACGCCAGCAGGGCTTCGAAGCCGCGCAGCGTCCAGAGTGGCACCGGCTGCCCGAGCCCGAGGCGCCAGACAGCCAGCCCGGCGCCGCTCAGGAGGGTCGCGGCCAGCATGGCGATAAAGCCGACCCACAACGCGCCCCCGAGCCGGCGGTCCGGCGCCGGGGGGCCGGCGGCCGGCGCAGGCATCGCGGCGGCAAGCGCTTCAAGCAGTTCGTAGGTGGACGGCAGCCTGGAATACATGGTCGGCCCGGATGGCATGGCAATGCCGCCATTTTGCCGCAGCGCCGCGGTGGCCCGCGGGCGTGGCTGCGTACCCAGTGCTGCGCGGCGTGTCCGTACCGTCACACCACATATCCAATTGCCCGCGCAAGCGAACGCTCGCTGACCGTCCGGCCAGCCTTCCAAGCCGATATTGCGTACCCCAGGTATCGAATCAACTGATCGCGCTTCTGTTTATCCCAACCGGCTTGCGGGAATAGGATCAACTCCAATGAAATTTCCCACCATTACCGGAGACAAGATCATGGCAAAGATGAGAGCAATCGACGCGGCAATCGCCGTGCTGGAGAAGGAAGGCGTGACCACCGCGTTCGGCGTGCCCGGCGCGGCCATCAACCCCTTCTACTCGGCGATGCGCAAGTCGGGCAACATCAACCACGTGCTGGCCCGCCACGTCGAGGGCGCCTCGCACATGGCCGAAGGCTACACCCGTGCCGAGCCGGGCAATATCGGCGTCTGCGTCGGCACCTCGGGCCCCGCCGGCACCGACATGATCACCGGCCTGTATTCGGCCTGGGCGGATTCGATCCCCATCCTCTGCATTACCGGCCAGGCCCCGCGCGCGCGCCTGTACAAGGAAGACTTCCAGGCCGTCGACATCGAGTCGATCGCCAAGCCCGTGACCAAGTGGGCCGTCACCGTGCGCGAGCCGGCGCTGGTGCCGCAGGTGTTCCAGCAGGCGTTCCACATCATGCGCTCGGGCCGTCCGGGCCCGGTGCTGGTGGACCTGCCGTTCGACGTGCAGGTCGCCGAGATCGAGTTCGATATCGACACCTACCAGTCGCTGCAGCCGTACAAGCCGGCTGCCTCGCGCGCCCAGATCGAGAAGGCCATCGCCATGCTGAACGCGGCCGAGCGCCCGCTGATCGTGTGCGGCGGCGGCGTGATCAACGCTGATGCATCCGAATTGCTGGTCGAGTTCGCCGAGCTGGTCAACGTCCCGGTGGTGCCGACCCTGATGGGCTGGGGCGTGCTCGCCGACGACCACCCGCTGCAAGCCGGCATGGTTGGCCTGCAGACCTCGCACCGCTACGGCAACGCCACGCTGCTGGCGTCGGACTTCGTGATGGGCATCGGCAACCGCTGGGCCAACCGCCACACCGGCAGCGTCGACGTCTACACCAAGGGCCGCAAGTTCGTGCACGTCGATATCGAGCCCACCCAGATCGGCCGCGTGTTCGGCCCGGACCTGGGCATCGTCTCGGACGCCAAGGCCGCACTGGAGCTGTTCGTCGAAGTCGCCCGCGAAATGAAGATGGCCGGCCGCCTGCCGTGCCGCAAGAGCTGGGTTGCCGACGTGCAGAAGCGCCGCCGCACCATGCAGCGCAAGAGCGATTTCGACAACGTGCCGGTCAAGCCGCAGCGCGTCTACCGCGAGATGAACCAGTACTTCCCGCGCGACGTGCGCTACGTCAGCACCATCGGCCTGTCGCAGATCGCAGCGGCGCAGTTCCTGTCGGTCAACCAGCCGCGCCACTGGATCAACTGCGGCCAGGCCGGCCCGCTGGGCTGGACCATCCCGGCCGCGATCGGTGTGAAGACCGCCTCGCCGGATTCCGACGTGGTGGCGATCTCCGGCGACTACGACTTCCAGTTCATGATCGAAGAACTGGCCGTGGCCGCGCAGTTCAAGGTGCCGTACATCCACGTGGTGGTGAACAACTCCTACCTCGGCCTGATCCGCCAGGCGCAGCGCGGCTTCGAGATGGACTACTGCGTGCAGCTGGCCTTCGAGAACGTCAACTCGCCCGAGCTGAACGGCTATGGCGTCGACCACGTCAAGGTGGTCGAAGGCCTGGGCTGCAAGGCGATCCGCGTGTTCAAGCCGGAAGACATCGGCCCGGCCTTCGCCGAGGCACGCGACCTGATGGCCGAGTTCTCGGTGCCGGTGGTGGTCGAGGTGATTCTGGAGCGCGTGACCAATATCGCGATGGGCACCGAGATCGACAACATCAACGAGTTCGAGCCGATCGAAGACATCGAGGACGCCGACGAAGCGATCCTGAACGAAGAAGTGGAAACGGCGTAAGACGCGCCCCGCCCCTGGCAGGACCAGATCGCCATCCCCGCGCCAGCGGGGATGGCGCACAAAAACCAAGTCACAGGAGATGACAACATGACCAAACTTGCGGCCAACCTCACCATGCTGTTCAACGAAGCGGGCTTCCTCGACCGCTTCGAAGCCGCCGCGCGCGCGGGCTTCCGCGGCGTGGAGTTCCTGTTTCCCTATGCGTTCCATGCGGACCAGATCGCTGACCGCCTGAACCGCTTCCAGCTGGACCTGGTGCTGCACAACCTGCCCGCCGGCAAGTGGGACGCGGGCGAGCGCGGCATTGCCTGCCACCCTGACCGTGTCGGCGAATTCCAGGACGGCGTGGGCGAAGCCATCAAGTACGCCAAGGTGCTGGGCGTGCGCCAGCTGAACTGCCTGGTCGGCATCCTGCCGCAGAACGTCAAGCGCGAGCAGGCGCAGGAAACGCTGGTGGAAAACCTGCGCTTCGCCGCCGGCGCGCTGGCCGCCGAGCAGATCGACCTGCTCATCGAGCCGATCAACACCTTCGACATCCCCGGTTTCTTCCTGTCGCGCACGCAGCAGGCGCTGGACCTGATCACCCAGGTCAACGCGCCCAACCTGTACGTGCAGTACGACATCTATCACATGCAGCGGATGGAAGGCGAGATCGCCAACACCATCAAGGCCAACCTGCCCAAGATCAAGCACATCCAGCTGGCCGACAACCCGGGCCGCAATGAACCGGGCACGGGCGAACTGAACTACCAGTACCTGTTCAAGTTCCTCGATGAAATCGGCTACACCGGGTGGATCGGCTGCGAGTACAAGCCGAAGACCACCACTGAAGAGGGCTTGGGCTGGCGCGCAGCGCACGGCGTGCAGTAACTACCCGTCGCTTTTCAATTCCCGCTTGTTGGCTCCCCGCTCCCGCTAGCGGGAGCGGGGCGGGGAGAGGGCAGGCGCGTCAAAGGCTGAGGCCTGCGAGTCAAAACCGAAGGCCCCGCTTGATGTGGCGCCTTGCTAGCCCACCCCTCTCCCCAACCCTCTCCCCCTGAGGGGAGAGGGAGAACACCTTGCCAAGGCTAGCTCGGGCGGCTTGGGAGCACCCAACACCGCGCTCCCCTTCTGTGCCGGGGCTTCAGAACCACCAGCTTCGATTTCATTTTTCTAAGGAGACATCAACATGGCAACCACTCGCAACGTCGGCTTCATCGGCCTGGGCATCATGGGCGCGCCGATGGCGGGCCACCTGCGCGCCGCTGGCCACACGCTGTTCGTGCATGACGTCAACCCGGCCCCGCAGGCGCTGGTCGATGCAGGCGTGACCGTCTGCACCAGCGCCGAGGAAGTCGCCAAGCGTGCCGACATCATCATCGTCATGGTGCCGGACACCCCGCATGTGGAAGCGGTGCTGTTCAGCGAAAAGGGCGTCGCTGCCGCGTTCAAGGCCGCCGGCAAGGAAGCCAGCTACAGCAAGATCGTGGTCGACATGAGCTCGATCTCGCCGATCGCCACCAAGGACTTCGCCGCGCGCATCAACAAGCTGGGCGCTTCGTACCTGGACGCGCCGGTGTCGGGCGGTGAAGTGGGCGCCAAGGCTGCGTCGCTGACGATCATGGTTGGCGGTCCGCAAGAGGCCTTCGACCAGGTCAAGCCGCTGTTCGAGCTGATGGGCAAGAACATCACGCTGGTGGGCGGCAACGGCGACGGCCAGACCACCAAGGTGGCCAACCAGATCATCGTCGCGCTGAACATCCAGGCCGTGTCCGAGGCGCTGCTGTTCGCCTCCAAGGCCGGTGCCGATCCGGCCAAGGTGCGCGAGGCACTGATGGGCGGCTTCGCCGCCTCGCGCATCCTCGAAGTGCACGGCGACCGCATGGTCAAGCGCACCTTCGATCCGGGCTTCCGCATCGAACTGCACCAGAAGGACCTGAACCTGGCGCTGCAAGGCGCCAAGGCGCTGGGCGTGGCGTTGCCCAACACCGCCACCGCGCAGGAGCTGTTCAATACCTGCGCCGCCAACGGCCTGGGCAAGCAGGACCACTCGGCCCTGTGCCGCGCGATCGAGATCATGTCGAACCACCAGATCGCCAACGCCAAGTAAGTAGCAACGCTGTCGTCCCCGCCCCCGCGGGGACGACACGCTTTGAAGTCCCCGATTCGTACCCGCAGTACCCAGCGTACCTGTCAGCACCCAGGAATCTTCATGCTCGTCACCGAACCCCAAGCCGCCCTGCTGTCGCCCCAGCGCACGGCAGCCAACGCTGAACCGCGCGCGCTGCTGCGCGACCTGTTCGATACCGCGGTCGCCGCCGTCAGCGCCAGCCATTGCCTGCCACCACACCTGCCGGCACCGCCCCGGGGCCGCACCGTGGTGATCGGCGCCGGCAAGGCCGCCGCGGCCATGGCGCAGGCGGTCGAGGCGAACTGGCCAGGCGAGCTGTCCGGACTGGTGGTGACGCGCTACGGCCATGGTGCCGATTGCCAGCGCATCGAAGTGGTCGAAGCCGCCCATCCCGTGCCCGACGAGGCCGGCGCGCGCGCCGCGCAGCGCATGGTCGAACTGGTGCAGGGGCTGACTGCCGACGACCTGGTGCTGTGCCTGATCTCCGGCGGCGGTTCCGCGCTGCTGGCCGCGCCCGCGCCGGGCCTGACGCTGGCCGACAAGCAAGCCGTGAACAAGGCGCTGCTCAAGAGCGGCGCCAGCATCGGCGAGATGAACTGCGTGCGCAAGCACCTGTCGGCGCTCAAGGGTGGCCGCCTGGCGCTGCATTGCGCACCGGCGCGCGTCGAGACGCTGCTGATTTCCGACATTCCCGGCGATGACCCGACCCTGATCGCCAGCGGCCCGACGCTGCCCGACGCGACCACCTGCGCCGATGCGCTGGCGGTCATCGCCAAGTACGGCATCGAGGTGCCGGCCAACGTGCGCGCGCACCTGGAGAGCGGCGCCGGCGAAACCCCCAAGCCCGGCGACGCCCGCTTCAACGGCCACCGCAGCGTGACGCTGGCCACCGCGCAGCAATCGCTGGAAGCCGCCGCGGCGCGCGCACGCGAACTGGGCTTCGCCGCGCATATCCTGTCCGACTGCATCGAAGGCGAAGCGCGCGAAGTCGCCGAAGTGCATGCCGCCATCGCGCGCCAGGTCGCGCAGCGCGGTCAGCCGTTCAGCAAGCCCTGCGTGATCCTGTCCGGCGGCGAGACCACCGTGACCGTGCGCGGCAAGGGCCGTGGCGGGCGCAATGCGGAATTCCTGCTGTCGCTGGCGGTGGCGCTCGACGGCCTGCCCGGCGTGCATGCGATTGCCTGCGACACCGATGGCATCGACGGCTCGGAAGACAACGCCGGCGCCATGCTGTCGCCCGACACGCTGACCCGTGCCGGCGCGCGCGGACTGAATGCGCGTGCGCACCTGGAAAACAATGACGGCTACGGTTTCTTTGCCGGCCTGGACGACCTGATCGTCACCGGCCCGACCCGCACCAACGTGAACGACTTCCGCGCGATCCTGATCGTCTGACGATCGCCGCCAACGTAGTACCAATTGACTCGCGGCGCCGACGCGCCGCTACCGAGAATGGAACAGGAGACATCATGAGACGCCAGCGCAAAGCGAAGATTGTGGCCACGCTCGGCCCCGCCAGCACCGACATCGCGGTGATCCGCGCGCTGTTCGAGGCCGGCGCGGACGTGTTCCGGCTGAACTTCAGCCACGGCACCCACGACGACCACCGCGCGCGCTACGACGCGGTGCGCCAGGTCGAGGTCGAGACCGGCCGCCCGATCGCCGTGCTGGCCGACCTGCAGGGCCCGAAGCTGCGCATCGGCACCTTCGCCGCCGGCAAGGTCGCGGTGCGCACCGGCGACGTGTTCGTGCTCGACAGCGATCCGACGCCGGGCGACGGCACCCGCGTCTACCTGCCGCACCCGGAGCTGTTCCAGGCCGCGCAGGCGGGCCAGTCGCTGTTGATCGACGACGGCAAGGTGCGCCTGGCGATCGAGTCGGTCACCACCGGCACCATCACCACGCGCGTGGCCAACAACGGCACGCTGTCCGACCGCAAGGGCGTGAACGTGCCGGACGCGGTGATCCCCATCCCCGCGCTGACCGAAAAGGACCGCAAGGACCTGGACTTCGCGCTGTCGCTGGGCGCTGACTGGATCGGCCTGTCGTTCGTGCAGCGCCCGTCCGACATCGTCGAGGCGCGCGAGATCGTCGGCACCCGTGCCGGCATCCTGTCCAAGATCGAAAAGCCGGCCGCGCTGCAGCAGCTGGAAGAAATCGTGCGCGTGTCCGATTCCGTGATGGTGGCGCGTGGCGACCTCGGCGTGGAACTGCCGCCCGAGCGCGTGCCTGGCGTGCAGAAGCGCATCCTGCGCGTGTGCCGCCAGCTGGGCAAGCCGGTGGTGATCGCCACGCAGATGCTGGAATCGATGATCGACTCGCCGGTGCCGACCCGCGCCGAGGCGTCGGACGTGGCCAGCGCCATCTATGAAGGCGCCGATGCGGTGATGCTGTCGGCCGAGTCGGCCAACGGCCGCTACCCGGTGCCGGCGGTGTCGATGATGAACCGCATCGTCACCGAGGTGGAACGCGATCCGCTGTACCGCAACCTGCTCGACGCGCAGCACGAGACCCCGCTGAACACGCGCCAGGATGCCATTTGCGCCGCGCTGCGCGAAGTCACGCAGATCATCGGCGCGGCGGCGACGGTGACCTACACCTCGTCGGGCGCCACCGCGCTGCGCGCCGCGCGCGAGCGCCCATGCGCGCCCATCGTCAGCATCACGCCCAACCTGGAGATCGCGCGCCGGCTGGCGATTGCGTGGGGCATCCACTCCACCGTGAGCCCGGACGTGCAGAGCGTCGACGAAATGGTCGAGGCCGCCACGCGGGCGGCCGTCGCCGAAGGCTATGCCGCGCCGGGTGACCAGATCACCATTGCCGCGGGGATGCCGTTCGGACAGGGCGGCACCACCAACCTGCTGCGCGTGGCCGAAGTGGGTGCCAGCGCGCTGGCCCCCGCGCCGGCCGCACGCGAGGCCGCGCTGGCCTGAGCGCGCGCGTTCCCGCTCGAGGCGTCCATGCCATGACGGAACCGGGTGCAAACCCGGTTTCTTTGCCATTGCCGCACACCGCCCGCATTGCCCGTCTCCAGGGCGAGTGGGCGGTGTTTTTTTTGCCCCAGCGGCGCGCGGGCGGCCGGCCCGGCGCGACGCCCGGAGGCCAGCGGGGAAGCGCGGATTGCTATACTGAATTCCATCTTTCCCTGTCCACTTCCCCACGCCCCGGAGCCCCCATGCGCCTAGATGACGAAGGCGAAAGCCAGCACGTTGAAGACCGCCGCGGTGGATTCGGCGGCCTCGGCGGCAAGTCGATCGGCATCGGCACGGTCATCATCGCGCTGGCGGCGTCGTACTTCTTCGGCATCGACCCGATGCTGATCATGCAGGGCGCGTCGGTGCTGCAGGGCTCCGGTCCGCAGCAACAGCAGCAGGCCAACCGCCCGCCCGCGACCGACCAGATGACCGTGTTCACGCGCAAGGTGCTGGGCAATACCGAGCGCACCTGGCAACACATCTTCGAAACCCAGCTGAACCGCCGCTATGCGCCGCCGACGCTGGTACTGTTCTCCGGCGCCACCCCGACCGCGTGCGGCACCGGCCAGTCGGCGATGGGCCCGTTCTACTGCCCCGGCGACCAGAAGGTCTATATCGACCTGGCCTTCTATGACGAATTGCGCCAGCGCTTCGGCGCCGGCGGCGACTTTGCCCAGGCTTATGTGATCGCGCACGAGATCGGCCACCATGTGCAGAACCTGCTGGGCGTTTCGGACAAGGTAGACAACGCGCGCCGCCGCATGGGCGAGGCGCAGGCCAACCAGCTGTCGGTGCGCGTCGAACTCCAGGCCGACTGCCTGGCCGGCGTGTGGGCGGCCACCGCGCAGCGCGCCAACCAGCAACTGCTGGAACCCGGCGATATCGAGGAAGGCCTGAAGGCCGCCGCCGCCGTGGGCGACGACCGGCTGCAGCGCCGGTCGCAGGGCTATGTCGTGCCGGAAGCGTTTACCCATGGCTCGAGCGAGCAGCGCGTGCGCTGGCTGCGCCGCGGCCTGGAGTCCGGCGACATCCGCAAGTGCGACGCCTTCGCCGCGCGCGACCTGTAGGCGCCGCACCCTCCCCAACCTCCGTGGGGGGCGGCAATGTGACGTTTGCGTTGTCCAGGCCCGCTTCCCTGTCTATAATCGCCGGCAAGGCCGCAGTATGACGGCCGGTTGCCGGCGTTGATCCTTGCCGATCCTTCCCGCCGCAGCGCCGGGTCCCCTCCCGCCGGACCCCCGTACCTCGGTACGCACCACTTGCCGCAGTCTTGGCGGCGTCTCCGCACCCAAGCCGTTCCGTTCCAACCGCACCGGAGCCGCGGCCAATCTGCACTTGCCGTGCGCCCGTGCCAGCCCTGACCTGACATGGCGTCGTTTTTCCTGAAGCGCCCGGCGTTCGCCTGGGTGCTGGCCATCCTGACCGTAGTGGCGGGCTTGGTGGCCCTGAACCGCATCCCCATCGCCCAGTACCCGGCGGTGGCGCCGCCCACGGTGATCATCTATGCCGATTACCCCGGCGCGTCCGCGCGCACGGTCGAGGATCGCGTCACCGCGGTGCTGGAGCAGCAGATGCACGGCATCCCGGGCCTGCTCTACCTCGATGCCAGCAGCGAGGGCGGCACCGCCACGGTGACGCTGGGCTTCCGCCAGGGCACCGACCCGCAACTGGCGCAGGTCAACGTGCGCAACCGCGTGGCCCAGGCCGAGCCGCTGTTGCCCGAAGCAGTGCGCCGCGGCGGGGTCTATGTCGACCAGGCCAGCAGCAGCGCCTTCATGTATGTGTCGCTGGTCTCGGACAGCGGCCAGCTGGACGAGACCGCGCTGGGCGACTTTGCCGCGGGCTCGGTGCTGCCGCTGCTGCGCCGCCTGCCCGGCATCGGCAAGGCCGAGCCCTACGGCGCCGAGTACGCCCTGCGGATCTGGTTCGACCCCGACAAGCTGCACGCCTTCAACCTGACCACGGCCGAGGTCGAAGCCGCCATCCGCGCGCGCAACGGCAACGTGACGCCCGGCCAGCTGGGTGGCGCGCCAGCGGTGCCGGGCCAGCCGTTCCAGGCGATCGTGCGCCCGCCCGCGCCAATGCGCGACGCGCAGGCGTTCGGGCGCATCGTGGTGCGCGCCGCCACCGACGGCTCGGCGGTGCTGTTGCGCGACGTGGCGCGGGTGGAGCTGGCCGCCAGCGACTACCGCTATGGCTCCACGCTGAACACGCGCAACGCCGCGTCGATCGGCCTGAAGCTGGCCGATGGCGCCAACGTGCTGCAGACCTCGCGCACCGTGCGCGCCGCGCTGGATGCCGCCAGCAAAGGCTTCCCGGGCGACGTGCGCTATGAGATCTCGTATGACGGCGCCACCTTCGTCAAGGCGTCGATCTCCCGCGTGGTGCTGACCCTGGTCGAGGCTACGGTACTGGTATTCCTGATCCTGTACCTGTTCCTCGGCAACCTGCGCGCCACGCTGATCCCGTGCATCGTGGTGCCGGTGTCGCTGCTGGGCACGGTCGCGTGCCTGTACGCGCTGGGCCTGTCGCTGAACGTGATCACGCTGTTCGGCGTGGTGCTGGCGATCGGCATCCTGGTCGACGACGCCATCGTCGTGGTGGAAAACGTCGAGCGCATCATGCGCGCCGATGGCGTGGACGCGATGCAGGCCGCGGCGCGCTCGATGCGCGAAGTCTCCGGCGCATTGGTCGCGGTGACGCTGGTGCTGTGCGCGGTGTTCGTACCTATGGCGTTCTTCGGCAGCGCGGTGGGCGTGATCTACCGGCATTTCGCCGTGACGCTGGCAGTGTCGATCGCGTTCTCGCTGTTCTTTGCGCTGACGCTCGCGCCGGCGATGTGCGCCAGCCTGCTGCGCCACAGCGCGGCGCCGGCGCGCGGGCCGCTGGCATGGTTCGATGCCCGCTTCGCCGCATTCACCGCACGCTATGCCGGCTGGGTCCAGGCGCTGCAGCGCCGGCGGCTGCGCTGGCTGGCGGTGTACCTGGCGCTGACGCTGGCGTGCGGCTATGCACTGTGGAAGATGCCGAGCGGCTTCCTGCCGGAAGAGGACACCGGCGAGATTGTGGTCGATGTCGAGCTGCCCGCCGGCAGCACCCAGGCCGACACGCGCCGCCTGGTCGCCAGCCTGGAACAGTGGATGCGCGACCAGCACTACCCGGTGCGCTCCAGCTTTGCCGTGCTGGGCTGGTCCAGCGGCGGCAGCGGCGGCAGCGGCGAGCAGCGCGCCAGCCTGTTTATCGGCCTGGCCGACTGGCACGCGCGCGGGCGCGAGCACACCGCGCAGGCGGTGCTGGAACGGCTCTCGGCCGGGCTGGAACGCTGGCCCGGCCGTGGCGCCGCGCAACTGTTCGCCTACAACAGCTCGGCGCTGCCGGAACTGGGCAGCATCGGCGGCCTGGACCTCCGCCTCGTGGCGCGCCAGCCGGTGGGGCGCGAGGCGCTCTTCGCCGCGCGCGACAAGCTGATCGAGCGCGCCAGGCAGGACCCGGCGCTGGGCGAGGTGCGGGCCACCACCGGCCAGCCCGTGCCGGCGCTCGACCTGAAGATCGACTACCGCAAGGCCGAGGCCTTCGGCGTCGATGCCGAAGCCGTGCACCACACGCTGTCGGCGACGCTGGGCTCGCGCTATATCGACGAGGTCGCGCGCGAAGGCCGCGTGCGGCGCGTGATCCTGCAGGCCGACGCCCCGTTCCGCATGCAGCCCGAACAGCTGGCGCGCGTGCATGTGCGCAACGCGCAGGGGACGATGGTGTCGCTGGCCGCCTTCGCGACGCTGGAATGGGGGCGCGGCGAGGTCACGCTGGAACGCTTCGACGGCTTCAGCTCGGTGCGCATCAATGCCGAAGTGGCGCCGGGCTACACCACCGGCGCGGCGATGACGCGGCTGGCCGAACTGGTGCGCGAGCTGGGGCCCGAATACGACGTGCGCTGGACCGGCCGCGCCTATGAGCAGGAACAGACCGGCACGCAGGCGCCGTGGCTGTTTGCGCTGTCGTTGCTGTTTATCTTCCTGTGCCTGGTGGCGCTGTATGAAAGCTGGACCTTGCCGCTGGCGGTGATCGCGATCGTGCCTACCGGCCTGATGGGCGCAGCCGCCGCGATCTGGCTGCGCGGCATGCCCAACGACGTCTACTTCAAGGTGGGCGTGGTGGTGATCATGGGGCTGGCGGCCAAGAACGCGATCCTGATCGTCGAATATGCCGAGCAGCTGCGGCGCGGCGCCGGGGGCGCCATGGATGTGGTCGAAGCGGCCACGCGCGCGGCGCGCCAGCGGCTGCGGCCGGTGGTGATGACCTCGCTGGCATTCGTGCTCGGCGTGGTGCCGCTGGCTATCAGCACCGGCCCCGGCGCGGGTGCGCAGCAGGCGGTCGGCACCGGCGTGCTGGGCGGCATGCTGGGCGCGACGGTGCTGGGCACGCTGGCGGTGCCGCTGCTATATGCGGTCATCGCGCGCCGCTTGCCGCGCGTGCAGCCGGCACCGGAACCACCGGAACACGAGGCAACGGCGATGCCGCCGCCCTCGGCATAGCCGCCTTCAGGCGGATGCCGATGCGGCAGCGGCGTCACGGAATAGAAAAACGCCTGCCTGGCGAAGAGAGAAGGAGGAGGAGGTCGGCCGGGCAGGCGGGAGAGAAAACTTGCGGCCACCGCAGTGGCCGCGCGAGGTCTTGAGGCAGACCCGGTATCAGACGCGATAGCCGTACAGCGAGCCGTCGCCGGTGCGCGAGTTGTCGAGCGCGCGCTCGGCCACGTCACCCGTGAACGTGTGCGTGCCTTCGCTGAAGGTATCGAACTTGCCCTGCTTCGAGATCTCGCCGCTGAAGCTGTGCGCCCCTTCGCTGAAGCTGTCGAACTTGCCATCGCGGCGCGAACCTTCGGAGTACGGATCGAAGCGGCCGGTGCGGGCGCCGTCGGTATAGGTGTCGAACTTGCCTTGCTTGGCGCCGTCCGTATACACGTCGTACTTGCCGACCCGCAGCGCGTCGGCATACACATCAAACTTGCCAACCTTGCTGGCGGCGGGGGCAGCCATCGCTGCAGCGGACGCGGCTACCGCCGCGAACACCAGCGCGCCGCCAAGGATACGTCTGGCGATCATTTGGGACTCCTTCAACTGATTTCGTCGTTCTTTCTTGTATTGGTCCGGGATGAGACTCCGGCCGCCCTGCAATCAATGTTGCGATGCGAGCACGGACTGAAGATTAGTCACAGCCCGCGCCAGCAGAAATACCGCTGCGACGAATGGTGCGTTGCGAGTCGTGAAACGACCGGCTTGCCGATGAATGGTGTCCGCGGATCGCCGGCGACACGCCGCCGCGCGCGCGTGCGCGTGGCGGCGGCCGCACCCGCGGGGCCGGCGTTCAGAGCGTGTACTGGCCGCTGGCTTCGGGCTGGAACGCGATCCCGGTCACGCTTACCTGCTGTTCGCGGCCATCCGGCAGGCGGTAGCTGACGGTCTGCCCGGCGCGCGCGCCCAGCAGCGCCTGCCCCACCGGCGACAGCACCGAGAGCCGGCCGGCGTCGAAATCGGCCGCGTCGGGGTACACCAGGGTCCAGTGGCGCGGTGCCTGCTCGCCGGGCAGCGTGCACACCACGCGGGTGTTCATGGTGACCACATCGGTCGGAATCTCCTCGGGCGCGACGACGGTGGCGCGCGCCAGCAGGCTGTCGAGCATGTCCTCGAGCTGGGCGGAGCCGGCGCGGCTGGCGATGCGCTCCAGGCGGGTGACGTCGAGTTCGGTCAGGTACAGGGTGGCGGTCTGGGTCTTGGTGGCCGTCATGGCGGGTCCTCCGGCAGTCGTGGGTGGGCGCGGCCGGCCGGTATGGCGGGCGGCGGCGGTCAGGTCTTGCGGGTTGGCTTGCCGCGCAGCGGCGCGGATATCAACGGATCGGCAAATGCGTTGCGGCGATCGCCGGCAAATACGGAAACGCTGGCTCGGGCCCGGTTCGGCCCGGGCCCCGCTATGGGAGACGAATCAGGCTGGGAACCGGGCGGAATCAGGCGGTGCGCTGATCCGGCGGGGAGACATCGCGCGCTTGGCGCGCTGGGGGAGGCTGGGGGCCAGGCCAATCGCGGACGGACGCGCGCTGCCGGTCCGCATCGGGCGGACAGGCGCATCGGGCATCGGCGTCAGGCGATCAGTCATGGTCATGCGGAAAATCAGGTCCGTCGCAGCGGAGGGTTCGGCAGGCTGGCTGCCGTCAGGCCTGTGCACCGTGCTGGTGCGGACCCGGGAACAGGCATCGTAGCATAGTGGCGCGGGCGCGGTCGTCACCCGTTGGCGGCATGCCCGGCTTGCGTGGCGCCTTCGTGTGCGCCATCCTGCCCGGCGGCATGGCATTCGCACCCGGCCCCGGCGGCGGCCTGCTGCAGGTTCTGCAGGATGCCGCATTCGCTGGCGGGCTGATGATGGCGGCAGGTCTCGCGCAGCGCCCGCAGCTGGCCCTCCAGCGCCTCGAGCGCCACACGCTGGGCATGGATCTGCGCGATCTGGCGGTCCAGCAACGTGTTGATATCGTCACAGTCGCGCGACGGGTTGCGCTCGAACTCGCGCAGCCGCCGTACGTCGGACAGGCTCATCCCGAGCGAACGGCAATGGCGCACGAAATTCAGCTGCACCAGGTGGGCGTCGTCATAGCGTCGATAGCCGTTGGCCTCGCGCCGGGGCGCGTCGAGCAGCCCTTCGCGCTCGTAATAGCGGATGGTCTCGACATCGCAGCCGCTGGACCGAGAGAGTTCGCCGATACGCATCGCTGATCCTCGCCATACCCTGTAACAACTACAGGGTTAGGGGTAGTTTAATCCAGTCTCGGACATCCTGCAGGCGTCCACGTCCGGCCGGTGGACCGGCAAGTGCGGCCATGCGGCATCCTGTAGAATTCCTTCCTCTTTCATCGATAAGCCGTCTCTTTCGTGCGCGCCCTGCGGCTGCTCCTGCTGGTCATGATGCTGGCCACCCTGCCCCTGCCGGGTTGGGCGGCGGCGTTCGCGCACGCCGTGGCGACCACCGCCGAAGTCGCGGCCGCACCAGCCATCGCCCTTAACGCAGACGACGCTGCCGACGTGGCCGCGGCGGGCCACCCCGCCAGCGATTCCTTGCCGGTCCCCGAAGCCGCCGAGCCGCAGTGGCAGCCTGGTGCCGACCTGGCTGAACAGCTGCTGCCCGCCCCGCCCTTGCGCCTGGCCGCCGCGGCCGGCCGCACCGGGCCACCGCGCTATGCCGGCGCCGTGCTGCCCGAACCAGACCTGCCACGACTGCCGCGCCCGCCGCGCACCTCCTGATCTTCCCGGCGCGGCCCGGCCGCGCCCGCCTGAACTCGCGTGCCGCGCCCTAGCGTGCGGCACGCGCCTGCGGTCCGACCGCATCCTTGCGCTGCCATGCGCTACACATACTGCTCCCCACTCACATGAAACGCGTATTGCTTTTCCTGGCGACCAACCTCGCCGTCATGCTTGTCCTCAGCATCACCGCCAGCGTGCTCGGGGTAAACCGCTTCCTGACCGCCAACGGCCTCAACCTTGGCATGCTGCTGGCCTTTGCCGCGCTGATGGGCTTCGGCGGCGCCTTTATCTCGCTGCTGATGTCGAAGACCATTGCCAAGTGGTCGACCGGCGCGCAGGTCATCACCCATCCCAGCACCAGCACCGAGCTGTGGCTGGTGCAGACCGTCGAAAAGCTGGCGCAGCGCGCCGGCCTGCCGATGCCGGAAGTGGCCATCTACGAAGGCGAACCCAATGCCTTCGCCACCGGGGCGACCAAAAACAGCTCGCTGGTGGCGGTGTCCACCGGCCTGCTGCAATCGATGTCGCACGAAGAGGTGGAGGCCGTGCTGGCGCACGAAGTGGCGCACGTCGCCAACGGCGACATGGTCACGCTGACGCTGATCCAGGGCGTGGTCAACACCTTCGTGATCTTCCTGGCGCGCGTGGTCGGCTACTTCGTCGATTCGATGCTGCGCAAGAACGATGAGGAGTCGAGCGGCCCGGGCATCGGCTACATGGTCACGGTGATCGTGTGCGAGATCGTGTTCGGCATCCTGGCCAGCATCATCGTGGCGTGGTTCTCGCGCCGCCGCGAGTTCCGCGCCGATGCCGGCGCCGCCGGCATGATGGGCACCCCCACGCCGATGGTGGCGGCCCTGCGCCGCCTGGGCGGGCTCGATCCGGACGGACTGCCGCAGAATATGCAGGCCATGGGAATCGCCGGCGGCAAGTCGTGGATGGCGCTGTTCTCGAGCCACCCGCCGATCGAGCAGCGCATCGCCGCGCTGCAGTCGGCGCGCTGACGCCAGGGTTCAGTCGAACACCCGGCCGCGCATTGACTTGACCTGGCTGCGCTGGCTCTTGCTGTCCAGCCGGCGCTGGCGCGACGCCAGCGTCGGCCGCGTCGGCCGGCGCACGCGCGGCGGCGTGGCCACGCTGCGCACCAGCTCATGCAGGCGCCGCACCGCCTCGTCGCGGTTCTGGTCGAGGCTGCGGAATTGCTGCGCCTTGATCACCACCACGCCGTCGCGCGTGATGCGGTGGTCGTGCAGCGCCAGCAGCCGTTCCTTGTGGTCGGGGGCGAGCGACGACGCGCGCACGTCATAGCGCAAGTGCACGGCATTGGACACCTTGTTGATGTTCTGGCCGCCCGCCCCCTGCGCCCGGATCGCGGTGATCAGGTATTCGTGATGGGGGATGGCGAGGTCGTCGGTCATGGTCCGATCATAGCAAGCGCCGCCGGTGCTAGCGCCAGGCATAAGCCAGGCCGACGCCGTAGGTGATCTGGTTGCGGGTGCCGCGCTGGGTCACGATGGGGCTATCGGCGGCATCGCCGGTCAGGCGCTGGCCATACACCATCGCGCCGCCATACCAGTGCTTGTCGAGTTGCCAGATCAGCGCCAGCCAGCCGGTGAACTGCTCGAGACCGCCGCCCGGGCTGTAGGCCGGCAGCCCGCTGGCTGCCGCATCGGCCGGCGTCACGCCGAAATAGGTGCGATTGAAGCTGCCGCTGACCCAGGTGGCACCCAGCCCCGCGCCCGCGTAGAGACGGGGGTGCAGCGGCACCCACAGCGAGCCGGTGGCGCTGACGCGCGCGCCGCCATAGACGATGCCGGCGTTGGTCATCACGTTGACGCCGCCGCGCAGCCGCCACGGGACAGAGCCCGAATGGATGTACTCGTAGCCGATGAAGCCGCCGGCCTCGACCGTGGTGTCGATCTCGTGCAGGCGCGACACCACCGGATCGTCCACGTCGTTACGGCCCAGCCGCAAGCCCGCCGCCGGTCCCCACTGGAACCCGGTCAGCCCGCCGAAATTGAACTGGGCATAAGGCCCGTACCATTCCAGCAACCGGCCGCCCGGCGTGACATAGCGCAGGCCGGGCACCACGCCGACCATGCGGTCCTTGCCGCCGGCAAATTCCGTGGTGGACCCGATGCCCAGGCCGGCCATGTTGGGCAGTGAGCCGGGAAGGTCGAGCGGTGTGGCAATGGTTGCGGCCCCTGCGCTGGCGAGCGCCAGTCCTGCCAGCCAGCGAAGGAGGTTCGTCGGAATAGCCATGGCTGTCTGCGCAACGGCGGCATCGGCGCGCCCGGTTCGGTGGAGTCTGGAAATCTATCAGCACCGGCAAGCCGCCATCGCCAAACGCGTGATGAAAGTTTTCAGCGCGCGAGTTAAAGCTTGCCTGTCGCGCACGGGCAGCAGCACCTGACCTATCGGAGGAAATTTGGCGCGCCCGGCTGGGATCGAACCAGCAACCCCTGCCTTCGGAGGGCAGTACTCTATCCATTGAGCTACGGGCGCGCGGGACGGTTTTTCAACCGGTTTTGCGGGTACAGCGGTTGCGGCGGGCGAGTGCCGCCGCAGGAAAGTCGCATAGGATACCGCTTTTGCCGGGCGCCGTCCATGCGGGCCTGGCGAGGGCGTCAGGGAACGTCTCGCAACCGCCGCTTTTTGGCACTGGCAGGGGGGCTTTGGGGCTATAATCGCCAGCTATTTGCGTCAAATCGTGCCCGTCGCGCCGTCAGGCGCAGCGAGTCGACCGGGGTCAAATCCGCGCGGCTGGTTGTGGGCGACAATCGGGCCCCGGTCCGGGAGACAGTCCGAGGCACGCAAAGGCAACAGACCCAAGTCAGGCAAGGGCCGCAGGAGAGCGCGGGCGGTCCGGATAGGGCCGGACAGTGGTCAGCGAAAGGCCACGCCAGGGCCAGAAAAAGCAAGCCGAGCGTAAGCGGCCAGAAGGTTTCCTGCAAAACTGAGAGTTCTGTATGAGCGACGTCCACAACGAACACCCCGAACACGAGTCTCCCATCAAAACCCCGAAGCAGTTGATCGCAGTCGTGATCGCGGCGTTCCTGGTGCCGATCATCGTGATCATCCTGCTGGTCAACTTCGTCGGACACGGCTCGACCGAAAGCGCCGGCGCGGTTACCACCGCCGAAGCCGTCAACGACCGCATCAAGCCGGTCGCCTCGCTCGAAATCAAGGATCCGAACGCGCCGCGCGTGTTCAAGACCGGCGAACAGGTCTACAAGGAAATCTGCGCCGCCTGCCACGCCACCGGCGCGGCGGGTGCGCCGAAGTACGGTAACGCCGGCGACTGGTCCGCGCGCATCGGCCAGGGCTTCGAAGGCCTGATGAAGTCCGTGCTCCATGGCAAGGGCGCGATGCCGCCGCGCGCCGGCAGCACCCCGGACGACTACACCGATTACGAACTGTCCCGCGCCGTGGTCTACATGGCCGACGCTGGTGGCGCCAAGTTCCCCGAGCCGGCTGCCCCGGCCGCTGCCGCACCGGCCACGGCCGCAGCCTCTGAAGCCGCCGCGCCGGCTGCCGCTGCGGCGCCGGCCCCTGCCGCGCCGGCTGCTCCGGCCGCCCCGGTCGCCGCAGCGACTGCCGCCGCACCGGCCGCGCCTGCAGCGGCCTCGGCCGAAGTGGGCAAGAAGGTCTACGAGCAAGTCTGCGCCGCCTGCCACGCTGCCGGCGTGGCCGGTGCGCCCAAGTTTGGCGACAAGGCCGCCTGGGCCCCGCGCCTGAAGGAAGGCATGGACGCCGTCCACAACTTCGCACTCAAGGGCAAGGGCGTGATGCCGCCCAAGGGTGGCTATGCCGGCCCGGACGCCGACGTGATCGCCGCCTCGGACTACATGGCCAACGCCGCCAAGTAAGCCGGCTCCCGTCGCAAAAAAAACCGCGCTTTTGGCGCGGTTTTTTTGTGCCCGTGTCAGCCTTGTCCGGGCGGATCGTTGCGCGTTACACCACGCGCGAGTAGCGCGGCACGATGCGGATCGGCTGGGCGCCATCGTTGGCGGCGCGGGCACCGTTGTCGAGCGGCCGCGCGGCGTCGTCGCGCAGGTAGCGGTCGAACACCATCGCCACGCGGCGCACCAGCAGCCGGCCCAGCGGCGTCACGGTGATGCGCCCGGGCTCGCAGCGCACCAGCCCGTCCGCGGCCAGGCGGTCCAGCTCGGCCAGCTCCGCGGCAAAGGTCAGGTTGAAATCGATGCCGTGCCGCGCCTCGATGCCGGCCAGGTCGAGCACGCCATGGCACATCAGGTCCCCGATCATCTCGCGCCGCAGGTGGTCGTCGGCCGTCATCGCCACGCCGCGCGCCAGCGGCAGGCGGCCCTGGTCGAGCGCGCCGTAGTAGTCGTCGAGCGTGCGCGCGTTCTGCACGTAGCGTCCGGCGATCGCGCCGATCGCCGAGATGCCGAGCCCGACCTGGTCGTAGCCGGCGTGCGTCGAATAGCCCTGGAAGTTGCGCTGCAGCCGGCCCTCGCGCTGGGCCACGGCGAGGTCGTCGTCCGGTAGCGCGAAGTGGTCCATGCCGATATAGACATAGCCCTCGGCGGTCAGCCGCTCGATGGTCGAGACCAGGATGTCGAGCTTCTCGCCGGCCGGCGGCAACGCCGTTTCGTCGATGCGGCGCTGGGGCTTGAACACATGCGGCAGGTGGGCGTAGCTGTAGACCGAAAGCCGGTCGGGACGCAGCGCCAGCACCTGGTCGATGGTGCGGCCAAAGCGCGCCGCGGTCTGGTGCGGCAGGCCGTAGATCAGGTCCAGGCTGACCGAGCGGAAGCCCAGCGCGCGCGCGGCATCGACCACGGCGCGGGTCTCCTCGAACGGCTGGATGCGGTGGATGGCCTGCTGCACCTCGGGGTCGAAATCCTGCACGCCCAGGCTGACGCGGTTGAAGCCAAGTTCGGCCAGCAGCGCCACGCGGGCCTGGTCGACGCGGCGCGGGTCGATCTCGATCGAGTGCTCGCCCTCGGCCGCCAGCGTGAAGTGCGTGTTCAGCAAGGCCATCACGCGGCGCATTTCTTCCGGGTTCAGGAAGGTCGGCGTGCCGCCGCCCCAGTGCGACTGGAGCACCTGCCGGCGCGTGCCCAGGCGCCCGGCCACGAGCGCCATCTCGCGGCCCAGGTAGGTGACGTAGCGCGCGCTGCGGCCGTGGTCGCGCGTGATGATCTTGTTGCAGCCGCAGTAGTAGCAGATGTTCTCGCAGAACGGGATATGCAGGTACAGCGACAACGGCGCGGGCGCGTCGGCGCGGCAGGCGTCCAGTGCATCGTGGTACAGCGACAGGTCCGGACCGTTGTGGAACCGGTCCGCGGTCGGGTAGGAGGTATAGCGCGGACCGTTGCCGTCAATGCGCCCGGCCAGCGCGCGGAAGTCGGAAAGAGCGCCGCGGTCGAGCGCGGGGGAAGTCATGGCAGACGGGTTCATGGGGGCGCGGGGGAATGGGTGTGTGACACGTCATCGTAGGACCGTGCCGGCGCCAGGGGCTTGACCGCCGTCAAGCGGGAGCCGCGGCCGCTCGTATCGAGCCTGCGCGCGTGCGTCACATTGGCGTCATGGGTGACGGGTACGCTGCGCGCCACCGCGCCCGCGCGATCCCTACCCTTTCCTGGCCATGTCACTTTCCCGCCGATCCCCAACGCCCGCGCCGTACCCAGTGCTGCGCGGCCAACTGCCGGCACACGCCGGCCGGCGCCGGCTGCTTGCCGCGACCGGCATGGCGCTGGCCCTGCCTGCGCTTGCCGCCCTGGCACAGGCGCCGCGCACGGTGGTGGTCGGGCATCTGCTCGACCGCAACGGCGCGCAATCCGACCTGGCGCGTGACTACCTGGCCGGGGCCAAGGTCATGTTCGATGCCGTCAACGCCGGCGGCGGCCCGGTGCGCATCCTGCATGTCGTGCGCGATGCGGATCCGGATCCGCGCCGCGCGCTGGCACAGGCGGTGTCGCTCGCCGATACCGAGCATGCCGGGCTGTTGTTCGGCCCCGGCGACCGCTTGCTGCCCGCGCTGGCGTCATCCGCCGAACTGGCCCGGCGCGGCATGCAGATCGTGGCGCCGCTGTCCGGGCTGGCGCTGGCCGCCGACAATGTCTGGTTCACGCGCGCCGACTACCAGGCTGAACTCGACGCCGCCGCGCAGCAGTTGCGTGGCTACGGACTGACGCGCCTCGCGCTGGCTGTGGCACCGGATTTTGCCGTCTCGTCGCTGGCCCGGCTGGAGGCGCAAGCGGGCACCCGCGCCGTGCTGCTGGAAGGCACCGGCGCAGCCGCGGCCCGGCGCATTGCGGCGACGCGTCCGGGCGCGGTGATCGTCGCCGGCGACACCCTGGCCTATGCCGAACTGGGCCGGGAGCTGGCGGCGCAGGGCTGGTACGGGTTCCTGGTCGGCCTGTCCTCGGTCAGCGCCAATGCCGCGCGCGAGATCCTGGGCCGCGGCTACGCCGGCGGCCTGCTGCTGACCCAGGTGGCGCCGGGCCCGCAGCAGGCCACGTTACGGGTGGTGAAGGAACACGTGGCGCGCATGAAGCAGTATCTCGACGAGCCACCCTCGCCGGCAACGCTGGCCGGCTATATCGGCGCCGCCTGGCTGGCGCGGGCGCTGCAGAGCGCGCGCACGGGTAGCCCGGCCGAACTGCGGCGCGCATTGCAGGGGCGCTTCGACGTGGGTGACTTCACGCTCGACTTCACGCGCGGGCAGCGCGGCTCGCAGTACGTCACGCTGGCCGTGTCAGGCGCGAAGTAGTGTTCGACCGCGCCGGAATGGCTCAGCCGGCCACCGCCTTGCCGCCATTGCCGAGCAGGGCCTTGAGCGCGCCGAGGCGGTCCTTGGGGCTCATCGCCGGGGTCGCGTCGACCGGCGCGGGTGCCTCTTCCAGCTTCATCTCGCCGATAAAGCGGGACGGCTGGCACGAATAGGTTTCTCTCGCGCGCTTGCGCTTCTTGCACCAACTGACATGCAGGCTGCGCTGGGCGCGCGTAATGCCCACGTACATCAGGCGCCGTTCTTCCTCGATCTTCTCGTCGCTCATGTCCTCGTCCTCGCGGCAGTGGGGCAGGATGCCCTCTTCCACGCCGACCAGGAACACATGCGGATACTCCAGCCCCTTGGACGCATGCAGCGTGGACAGCCGCACCGCGTCGGGATCTTCCTCGCGGCCTTCGAGCATGCTCATCAGCGCCACGGTCTGCGTCAGTTCAAGCAGGTTCTTGCCTTCGCTGCCGAACCCGTCCGCGGAATCGAAGCCGGTGGCTGCCTCGCCCTCCGTCCCCTCGGGCTTGGTGCCCTTGCGCTTGAGCCAGTCGAGGAATTCCAGGGTATTGGTCCAGCGCGACTGCGCCTGCCGTTCGTCAAAACTGTCGTACAGGTAGGCCTCGTAGTGGATGCCTGCCATCAGGTCGTCGAGCACCTCGGTGGCCGGGTCCTTAGCGGCACGGTCGGCCAGCCGCACCATCGATTCGCAGAACACGCGCAGCGGTTCCAGCTGGCGCGGCTGCAGTTTGCCCTCGATGCCGCCCATCATCGCCGCCTCGAACAGCGACACCTTGGCCTGGCCGGCGAAGGTGCCCAGCACTTCCAGCGTGGTGTTGCCAACCCCGCGGCGCGGCGTGGTGATGGCGCGGATAAAGGCGGGATCGTCGTCGGGGTTGGCGATCAGGCGCAGGTAGGCGCAGATGTCCTTGATCTCGGCCTTGTCAAAGAAGCTCTGGCCGCCCGACAGCACGTACGGGATGCGCTCGCGCCGCAGGATCTGCTCGAACAGCCGCGCCTGGTGGTTGCCGCGGTACAAGATGGCATAGTCGCGGAACTGCGCGCGGCGCTCGAACTTGTGCGCGGACAGGCGGAACACCACCGACTCGGCCTCGTGCTCCTCGTCGTTCATCGGGTGGATGGCGATGGGGTCGCCCATGCCGTGCTCGCTCCACAGCTTCTTGTCGAACAGCTTGGGATTGTTGGCGATGACGGCGTTGGCCGCTTCCAGGATGCGCACGGTGGAGCGGTAGTTCTGCTCCAGCTTGATCACCTTCAGGTCCGGGAAGTCGGTCTGCAGCCCGCGCAGGTTGTCCAGCGTGGCGCCACGCCAGCCGTAGATGGCCTGGTCGTCGTCGCCGACCGCGGTGAACGCCGGCGCGCGCAGGTGCGAACCGCCGGCCAGCAGCTTCAGCAACTGGTACTGGCAAGCGTTGGTGTCCTGGTATTCGTCGACCAGGAAATAGCGCAGGCGGTTCTGCCACTTGAGCCGGACCGCTTCATCGCGCGCGAACAGTTCGGCCGGCAGGCGGATCAGGTCGTCGAAATCCACGGCCTGGTACGCATTCAGCGTGGCCACGTAGTTGCGGTAGACCAGCGCGGCCTGGTGCTCGTCGGCATTACCGGAAACCGCGGCCTGCGCGATCGCGGCTTCCGGGTCGACCATGCCGTTCTTCCACAGCGAGATCGTGCTCTGCACGCCGCGGATCAGCTTCTTGTCGGTGGTGCCCAGTTGCTCCTGGATCAGGCCGAAGCAGTCGTCCGAATCCATGATCGAGAACTGGGGCTTCAGGCCGACGTGCTCGGCTTCCATGCGCAGGATCTGCACCCCGAGCGAGTGGAAGGTGCAGACCGTCAGCTGCTTGAGCGGAATGCGCTTGCCCTCGCGCGTGGTCTTGCCCTCCATCAGCTTGGCGATGCGCTCCTGCATTTCCTTGGCCGCCTTGTTGGTAAAGGTGACGGCGGCGATATGGCGCGGCTCGAAGCCCTTGTCCTCGATCAGATGCGCGATCTTCTGCGTGATCACCCGGGTCTTGCCCGAGCCCGCGCCGGCCAGCACCAGGCATGGCCCGTCCAGGTAGCGGACGGCTTCGGATTGGGCGGGGTTCAGGCCATGGGTCATGCGGGAAGGCGCTTTGGGGGCGGCAACGGAATCGATCGGAAAGGGCGGCGAGGCAGGCGGGGCGCGCCGCATCCCGTCAACAGGACCGGCGGCAAAGCTGCCGATGTTAACACGCACGCGGCGGCAGGTCAGTCAGCGTAATCCGCGTGCGCAGGACTGTTTGTGTCACCGGCGTAACACTTCGTAAAGACCGGAGCCGATTGCGCACTACGACGCTCTAACAAGTGTGTCCCTCGGCCTGTCGGAGGACTTGGGCATGCATAAATCATCACATCGGAGCCAAACCATGAAATCCCTGCAAGCTTTGACCAAGGTGACCCTGATCGGCATGACGGTCGCGGCCTTTGCCGGTTGCGCGGACATGACCCCGAAGCAACGTAATACCGCCATTGGCGCGGGTGCCGGCGCCGTCGGCGGCGCCGTCCTCACGGACGGCAGCGCGCTGGGTACGCTGGGCGGCGCCGCGGTGGGTGGCGTCATCGGCAACGTGGTCACCGACGACAAGAAGAAGTAAATCCTGCCACGCAGCTGCGGGTACGGCAGGCTCCGGCCGTGGTTTGACAAAGGCCGGGGCCTCCCGTACATTGCGCGCATCCAACCGGGAGAGCGCGCATCGCTTGCGCCGCCGAAGGGGTATCACCCGAAAACTCTCAGGCACCACGGACCGGTCGGATCGGCATGCAACATGCACACGATGCATGCCGCACTCTGGAGAGCGGCACCCGCCATTCGTGGCGAGCGTGCCCACCGAAGGGGCGCGCGAGGAGGGATCGACCAGGTCCGCCTCGTAATCTCTCAGGTATCGAGGACAGAGGGGTCATCCGCTGCAGCGGATTGCCTGGCATTACAGCCAGGCGATCGTTGCAGCGGATGACCCTTTTTTGTTTTCGCCAACCGAGACTGCCCCCGAGGATCCCATGACGCTCCAGGCCACGCCCCTCAACGCTATTCACCGCGCCCTCGGCGCCCGCATGGTCGACTTCGGCGGCTGGGACATGCCGGTCAACTACGGCTCCCAGATCGAAGAACACAACGCCGTGCGCAACGATGCCGGCATGTTCGACGTCTCGCACATGTGCGTGGTCGATCTCGCCGGCCCCAATACCCGCAGCTTCCTGCGCGGCCTGCTGGCCAACAACGTCGACAAGCTGCAGACCCCCGGCAAGGCGCTCTATTCCTGCATGCTCGACGAGAACGGCGGCGTCATCGACGACCTGATCGTCTATTTCTTCGCCGAGGACCGTTTCCGCCTGGTGGTCAACGCCGGCACCGCGGTCGGCGATATCGACTGGATCCGTGCCCGCAACGACGCCACCGGCAGCGGCGTGACCATCACGCCGCGCCGTGAAGATGTCGCGCCCGCGGGCGTGCAGCCGCTGGCGATCGTCGCCGTGCAAGGCCCTAACGCCCGCGCCAAAGTGTGGAGCACCTTCCCGTCGACCCAGCCCTCCGATGCGCTCAAGCCCTTCAACGCCGTGGTGGTGCAGGACCCCGCCCTGGGCGAAGTGATGGTGGCGCGCACCGGCTACACCGGCGAAGACGGCTTCGAACTGGTGGTCCCGGCCGCCAGCGTTGCCGGCCTTTGGGAAAAACTGAATGCCGCGGGTGTGCGCCCGGCCGGCCTGGGGGCGCGCGACACGCTGCGCCTGGAAGCGGGCATGAACCTGTATGGCCAGGACATGGATATCAACGTCTCGCCGCTGGACGCGGGCCTGGCGTGGACCGTCGACCTGCAGAGCGAGCGCGACTTCACCGGCAAGGCGGCGCTGGCCGCCAAAGGGCAACAGCAGCAGTTTCTCGGCCTGATCCTGCGTCCTACGGAAGGAAAAGCGGGCGGCGTGCTGCGCGCCCACCAGAAAGTCATTACCCCCGCCGGTGACGGTGAAATCACCAGCGGCACCTTCAGCCCCTCGCTGTCGCAATCGATCGCCTTCGCGCGCCTGCCGCAGGGCGTGAACGTGGGCGACACCGTGCAGGTGGAGATCCGCGACCGCAAACTCAACGCGACTGTGGTTAAACTGCCGTTTGTGCGTCATGGCAAGGCACTCGTGAGCTAAGGGAAAGCCCCGCTCACCCAACGGTCGCCCTCGCCTGCCGGCGCGTTTTGCAATCCGCGCCGGGCAGGCATCACCCAACAAGAAACAGATCTGAATCCGGAGAACCTTCATGAATTTCCCCGCTGACCTCAAGTACACCGAGTCGCATGAGTGGGTGCGCGTCGAAGCCGACGGCACGCTCACCATCGGCATCACCGACCACGCCCAGGATGCCCTGGGCGACATCGTCTTCCTGGAACTGCCTGAAGTGGGCAAGTCGGTCGGTGCCGGCGACGCGCTGGCCGTGGTGGAATCGGTGAAGGCGGCGTCCGATATCTACGCCCCGGTGGCCGGCGAAGTGATCGCCGTCAACGAGGCCGCCACGGCCGCGCCGGAAAGCGTCAACGCCAACGCCTTCGACGCGTGGCTGTTCAAGCTCAAGCCGGCCAACGGCGACGACGTCAACGGCCTGATGTCGGCCGACGCCTACAAGGCCAGCGTCGGCGCCTGATCGCCCGCCGGTCCCGCGCCAGGGATCGGCACACCGCATTCGCGGCGCCGCGGCACGGCTGACCACCTGCCGCTGCGCCCTCCCACGAGGTTCTTGCCCATGAACGCCCCGCTGCCCATGAACGCCGCCCAAGCAACCCGGCCCACGCTGGCCGAACTGGAGGCGCGCGACGCCTTCGCCGCCCGCCATATCGGCCCCGACACCCCCGAGCAGCAGCACATGCTCAAGGTGCTCGGCTATGACAGCCGCGTCGCGCTGATCGACGCCGTGATCCCCGCCGCCATCCGCCGCCGCGACGGCATGCCGATGGGCGAGTTCACCGAGCCGCTGAGCGAAGAGGCTGCGCTGGCTAAGCTGCGCGCGCTGGCAGGCAAGAACAAGGTCCTGAAGAGCTTTATCGGCCAGGGCTACTTCAACACCATCACGCCTGGCGTCATCCTGCGCAATATCTTCGAGAACCCTGCCTGGTACACCGCCTATACGCCCTACCAGCCCGAGATCTCGCAGGGCCGCCTGGAAGCGATGCTGAACTTCCAGCAGATGGTCACCGATTTGACCGGTCTGGACATCGCCAATGCGTCGATGCTGGATGAAGGCACCGCAGCGGCCGAAGCCATGACGCTGCTGCAGCGCGTGAACAAGCACGACTCGAACACCTTCTTCGTCGCCGACGACGTGCTGCCGCAGACGCTGGAAGTGGTGCGCACGCGCGCGCTGCCGCTGGGCATCCAAGTCAAGGTCGGGCCCGCCGCCGATGCCGCCGCAGCGGGCGCCTTTGGCGTGCTGCTGCAATACCCGGGCGTGAACGGTGACATCAACGACTACCGCGCCATTGCCGACGCCGTGCACGCCGCCGGCGGCCTGGTGGTGGCCGCCGCCGACCTGCTGGCGCTGACCCTGATTGCCGCCCCCGGCGAATGGGGTGCCGACGTGGCCGTGGGCAATTCGCAGCGCTTCGGCGTGCCGCTGGGCTTTGGCGGCCCGCACGCCGGCTACATGGCGGTGAAGGACGCGTTCAAGCGCTCGATGCCCGGCCGGCTGGTCGGCGTGACCATCGATGCGCAAGGCAACCAGGCGTACCGCCTGGCGCTGCAGACGCGCGAGCAGCATATCCGCCGCGAGAAGGCGACCTCCAACATCTGTACCGCGCAGGTGCTCCTGGCGGTGATGGCGTCGATGTACGCCGTCTACCATGGCCCGCAGGGCCTGAAGCGCATCGCGCAACGCGTGCACCGGCTGACCGCGACGCTGGCCGCGGGCCTGGAAGCGCTCGGCTTCGCGCGCACCAACGCCAGCTTCTTCGACACGCTGACGCTGGAAACCGGCTTCAACACCGATGCGATCCATGCCGCCGCCACCGCGCGCGGCATCAACCTGCGCCATGCCGGTGCCACCCGCGTCGGCATCTCGCTGGACGAGACCGCCACCCGCGCCGACGTGATCGCACTGTGGGAAGTGTTCATGCAGGGCAAGCCGCTGCCCGCGGAAGTGGACTTCGACAAGCTCGAGGCCGCCGCGTCCGATGCCTTCCCGCCCGCGCTGGCACGTACCAGTGCCTATCTGACGCATCCGGTCTTCAACACGCACCACGCCGAGCATGAAATGCTGCGCTACCTGCGCATGCTGGCCGACAAGGACCTGGCGCTGGACCGCACCATGATCCCGCTGGGCTCGTGCACGATGAAGCTGAACGCGACCAGCGAGATGATTCCGGTGACCTGGCCCGAGTTCAGCCAGATCCACCCGTTCGCGCCGCTGGACCAGACCGTGGGCTACCGCGAGATGATCGACCAGCTCGAGGCCATGCTGTGCGCGGCCACCGGCTACGCCGCGGTCAGCCTGCAGCCCAACGCCGGCTCGCAAGGCGAGTACGCTGGCCTGCTGATCATCCACGCCTACCATGCCAGCCGCGGCGAAAGCCATCGTGACATCTGCCTGATCCCGTCGTCGGCGCACGGCACCAACCCGGCGTCGGCGCAGATGGCCGGCATGAAGGTGGTTGTGGTGGCCTGCGACGAGAATGGCAACGTCGACCTGGAAGACCTGGCGAAGAAGGCCGAGCAGCACAGCAATAACCTGGCGGCGATCATGATCACCTACCCGTCCACGCACGGCGTGTTCGAGCAGGGCGTGCAGCAGATCTGCGAGATCGTGCACCAGCACGGCGGCCAGGTGTACGTCGACGGCGCCAACATGAACGCGATGGTCGGCACCGCCGCGCCAGGGCAGTTCGGTGGCGACGTGTCGCACCTGAACCTGCACAAGACCTTCTGCATCCCGCACGGCGGCGGCGGCCCGGGCGTGGGGCCGGTCGGGGTGGGCGCGCACCTGGCGGACTTCCTGCCGAACCAGGACAGCGTCGGCTACCGCCGCGACGAGCGCGGCATCGGCGGCGTGTCGGCGGCGCCGTTCGGCTCGGCCAGCATCCTGCCGATCTCGTGGATGTATATCGCGATGATGGGCTCGGCCGGCCTGACCGCCGCCACCGAGAACGCGATCCTCGCGGCCAACTACGTCGCCAAGCGCCTGGCGCCGTACTACCCGGTGCTCTACACCGGCCAGCATGACCTGGTCGCGCACGAGTGCATCCTGGACCTGCGCCCGCTGCAGAAGGAAACCGGCATCAGCAATGAAGACGTGGCCAAGCGCCTGATGGACTACGGCTTCCACGCACCCACCATGAGCTTCCCGGTGCCCGGCACGCTGATGATCGAGCCGACCGAGAGCGAGGCCCTGCACGAGCTGGACCGCTTCATCGACGCCATGATCGCGATCCGGCAGGAGATCGGCCGCGTCGCCGACGGCACCTTTGACCGCGACGACAACCCGCTCAAGCACGCGCCCCACACGGCAGCGGTGGTGACCGCCAACGAGTGGACCCACCAGTACACGCGCGAGGAAGCCGCCTACCCGGTGGCGTCGCTGCGCACGCAGAAGTACTGGCCGCCGGTCGGCCGCGCCGACAACGTGTATGGCGACCGCAACCTGTTCTGCGCCTGCGTGCCGGTCAGCGACTACGTGGTGGACTGAGCCGGCGACCCGGCCACAACCTAAGCTGTATTCAGGGCGCCGCGCAAGGCGGCGCCCGCCGGTCTGCCGGCGCTAACCTGGAGCCGTCCGTGGCAGTCAGCGTTTTCGATCTGTTCAAGGTGGGCATCGGCCCGTCGAGCTCGCACACCGTGGGCCCGATGCGCGCGGCGCTGATGTTCGCGCAGGGGCTGGAGCGCGACGGGCTGCTGCCGCAGGTCGCCAGCGTGCGGGTGGAGCTGTACGGCTCGCTTGGCGCCACCGGCAAGGGCCATGGCACCGACAAGGGCGTGATCCTGGGCCTGATGGGCGAGGCGCCCGACACCATCGATCCGGAGGCCATCGACACGCGCCTGGCGGCCTTGCGCAAGACGCGCGAGCTGTCGCTGCTGGGCCGCCACGTGGTCCCCTTCATCGAGAAGGAGCACATCGCCTTCTACCGGCGCGAGGCCATGGCCGAGCATCCCAACGGCATGAAGTTCCACGCCTTCGATGGCGGCGGCGCCACGCTGCGCGAGGCGCGCTACCTGTCGGTCGGCGGCGGCTTCGTGGTTACCGCCGGCGCGCCCAATACGCAGGTGCTCAATGCCGCGCAGCAGTTGCCGCACCCGTTCCGCAGCGGCAAGGAACTGCTGGAGATGACCCGCGCCAGCGGCAAGAGCATCGCCCGGCTGATGCTGGAAAACGAGCTGACCTGGCGCAGCGAGGAAGCGGTCGTCAGCGGCCTGCTGCATATCTGGGACGTGATGCAGGCATGCGTCGCGCGCGGCTGCCGCACCGACGGCGAACTGCCGGGGCCGTTCAAGGTGAAGCGGCGCGCGCCCGAGCTCTACCGCAGCCTGACCGAGCGTGCCGAGCGCACGCTGTCGGATCCGCTCTCGGTGATGGACTGGGTCAACCTGTACGCGATCGCCGTCAATGAAGAGAACGCCGCCGGCGGGCGCGTGGTCACGGCGCCGACCAATGGTGCGGCCGGCATCATCCCGGCGGTGCTGCACTACTATGACCGCTTCGTGCCCGGCGCAAGCCGAGAGGGGGTGGTCGACTTCCTGCTGACCGCCGGCGCGATCGGGCTGCTGTACAAGCTCAACGCGTCGATCTCCGGCGCCGAGGTCGGCTGCCAGGGCGAAGTCGGCGTAGCCTGCTCGATGGCTGCCGGCGCACTCGCCGCGGTGACGGGCGGCAGCCCGGAACAAGTGGAAAACGCGGCCGAGATCGGCATGGAGCACAACCTGGGCCTGACCTGCGACCCGGTCGGCGGGCTGGTGCAGATCCCGTGCATCGAGCGCAATGCGATGGCCTCGGTCAAGGCGGTCAATGCGGCGCGCATGGCGCTGCGCGGCGACGGCACGCACTACGTATCGCTCGATTCGGTGATCAAGACCATGCGCGAGACCGGCGCCGACATGAAGACCAAGTACAAGGAAACGGCACGCGGCGGGCTGGCGGTAAATATCGTGGAATGCTAGGCAAGGTGCGGCGTATCATGGCGGCGTTCCCGGGGCAAACAACAAGAGCACGGCCATGCAGACCTTCCACCAGTTGTTCGACGAGACCTCGTCCACCTTCACCTACCTGCTGATCGACGCCGCCACCGGGGATGCGCTGCTGATCGATCCGGTCGACCATCAGCTCGAGCGCGACCTGGCGCTGCTGCAACAGACCGGAGCGCGCCTGGCGTGGGTGATCGAGACCCACGCCCATGCCGACCACATCACCTCGGCCGGCCACCTGGCCTTGCAGACCGGTGCGCATACCGCCGCGCCGTCCGGCTGCGACATCAAGCCCGCGCACAAGCAGCTGATCGACGGCGACACGGTCGCCTTCGGCAAGCAGGTGCTGCGCGCCATCCATACCCCGGGGCACACGGCCGGCAGCATGAGCTACCTGTGGGAAGAAGCCAGCGCCGACGGCATCGTGCGCCGGATCTTCACCGGCGATGCGCTGCTGATCGATGGCTGCGGCCGCACCGATTTCCAGTCCGGCGACGCCGGTACGCTGTACGACAGCCTGACCCGCAAGCTGTTCGCGCTGCCCGACGACACACTGGTCTATCCGGCGCACGACTACAAGGGCCGCACCGTCTCCACCATCGGCCATGAACGCGCGCACAACAGCCGCGTCGCCGGCCACACGCGCGAGCAGTTCGTCGAGATGATGCGCAACCTGAACCTGCCACGCCCCAAGCTGATCGATGTCGCCGTGCCGGCCAACCAGCGCCTGGGCCTGCGCGACGGCGAAAGCGTGCCGCACGGCGCCTGAGGCCTTTTCCGGCCTCAGGTCTTTCCCCATCTCAGGAGTTCTGGCATGTCCACCTATACCGCTGAAGTCCTGTGGCAACGCGACGGACAGGATTTCGCCGGCAACCGCTACAGCCGCCGGCATGTGCTGCGCTTCGACGGCGGCGCCGAAGTCCCGGGCTCGTCGTCGCCACACGTGGTGCCGCTGCCGATGTCCGATGCCAGCGCGGTCGACCCGGAAGAAATGTTCATCGCGTCGCTGTCCAGCTGCCACATGCTGTGGTTCCTGTCGCTGGCGGCAAAGCAGCGCTTCGTCGTCGACCGCTACCTGGACGCGGCCACCGGTGTGATGGAAAAGAACGCCAATGGGCAGATGGCGATGACCGTGGTGACGCTGCGCCCGCAAGTCACGTTTGGCGGTGAGCGCGAACCCACGCTTGATCAGCTCAACGCCCTGCACCACGCCGCGCACGAGGCCTGCTTTATCGCCAACTCGGTCAGGACCGAGGTGCGCTGCGAACCGGTGTACGCCGGCGCCTAGCCGCCACAAACACATGGCCATGCCCGCCAGCGTGCTGCCCCTGCCGGCGCGGCTATGGACCGCGCGGGCGCCCCTGTGGGGGTGGCTGGCCGCAGCCCTGGCGGGGCTTGCTGCGATCGCTATGCTGCAGGATCACTTCCTCTATTTTCCCGAACGCGTGCCGGTCGACGACATGGTCTCGGCCGGTTTGCGCGCCTGGCCAGGGCCGGATGATTTTCGCGGGCTGGTGGCAGAGCCACCCGGGCCGGTGCGCGCCACCGCCATGGTGTTTCACGGCAACGCCGGGCATGCGGGGCATCGCGACTACTACGCCCAGGCCCTGGCGCCACTTGGCATCCGCGTGATCCTGGCCGAATACCCGGCGTACGGGCCGCGCACGGGCACGCTGGGCGAACGCAGCTTCGTCGCCGACGCGGAGCAATCGATCGCGCTGGCGCGGCGGCAGTTCGATGGCCCGCTGCTGCTGATCGGCGAATCGCTGGGCGCGGGCGTGGCCGCGGCCGCCGCGGCGCGCCAGCGCGACCACGTTGCCGGTGTCCTGCTGATCACACCGTGGGACAAGCTGGCGCATCTGGCCGCGCACCACTATCCCTGGCTGCCGGCCGGCTGGCTTCTGCGCGACCGCTACGACAGCGTGGCCAACCTGGCAGGCTTTGGCCGCCCGGTGATGGTGGCGGTGGCCGAACGCGACACCATCGTGCCGGCACGCTTCGGAGAGGCGCTCCATGCGTCGCTGGGCGAACCGCGGCGGCTGGCGGTGATCGACGGCGCCGGCCACAACGACTGGACCCGGCATGTCGGCGCCGGCTGGTGGCGCGACGCGCTGGCCTTCCTGCTGCCGCGGCCAGACTGACTACTACTGGCTCAGGCGGCCCAGCGGTCGCACGCCTTGCGCACGGTCTCGCGCTGGCTGCGCGCCTCCGCGTCGACCTGGCGCAGCCAGCGGGCATCGCCGTCGCGGCCCCCGGCGAGCGCGCGGATATTGGCCAGCGCCTCCAGCGAGCCGAGCGCCTCGGCATGCGGCACCAGCGCGTCGCAGATCGACAGGATATGGTCCGCGATCGGCATGCGGGTCAGTTCGTTGGGGTGCACGTACTCGCCCTCGAGCCCGAAGCGGCAGGCCTGGAAGCGGTTGAAGGTGTAGACCAGGTAATCGTCTTCCTGGGGCATGAAGGGGCGCGACAGCAGCAGGTAGCGCGCCAGCATCTGGATATACGCGGCGATATCGCAGGCGCGCTGCACCGTCAGCGGCGTGTCCATCACGCGGACCTCGATGGTGCCGAACTCCGGCTTGGGCCGGATATCCCAGTAGAAGTCCTTCATGCTTTCGATCACGCCGGTATTGCGCATCTTCTCGAAGTACGCGGTAAAGGCATCCCACGTCAGCAGGAACGGCGCGCGCCCGCTCATCGGGAAGGCCGCGACCGAGTTCAGCCGCGCCGAGGCAAAGCCGGTATCGACGCCCTGCACATAAGGCGACGAGGCCGCCAGCGCGACAAAGTGCGGCACATAGCGGCCGATCGCATGCAGCAGGAACAGCGACTCGTCGGCGCTGGGGCAGCCGATATGCACATGCTGGCCGAACACGGTGAACTGCTTGGCCAGGTAGCCGTACAGCTCCGAGATGTACTGGTAGCGCGGCGAATCGGAGATGGTGCGGTCGGACCACTGCTGGAACGGGTGCGTGCCGCCGCCGGCTATGCCCAGATTCAGCGAGTGCGACGCCGCCACCATCAAATCGCGCATCACGGTCAGTTCCTGCAGCGCCTGCTGGTAGCTGTGGCAGATGCCGGTGCTGATCTCGATCATCGACGGGCTGATCTCCGGCTTGATGTCGCCGGCATGCTCGGCGCCCTTGAGCGCGCGCAGCAGGTCGGGCGCGAACGGGGCCAGGTCATAGTCATGCCGGTTGACCAGCTGCAGCTCCAGCTCGACGCCGAAGGTCAGCGCCTCGGATTGCTTGAACGGTTCGAGCGACATCAGCGCCCTCCTCCATTGACCCGGCTATCGACGCGGACTTCGCCTGCGTAGCGCAGCGCCCAGGCCGCGATCACGGGGCCGAAAAGTTGTTCGATGGCCAGCGCGCACAGGATGATGGCGGCCAGCGGTTGCCCGGTGCCCGGGTAGAGGCGCGCCACGTCGTGCATCAGCAGGTAGGCCAGGCCCGACATCGGCGCCAGCGCCAGCCCCAGCGCCATGCACTGGCGCAGGCTCAGGCCCGAGAACGAGCCCAGCGAGACTACGCCGGCCAGCTTGGCGACGTGGCGCAGCACCACCAGCGCAATGGCGTAGACGCCGCCCACCGCCCAGTCCTGCGCCGTCAGCGGCAGCCCCAGCGACACCACCATCACGATGATCAGCAGGCTGCCGGCGCTGCCGAAATGCGGCGGCCACACGTGCGGCTGGTGGTCCTGGTGCTTGAACACCACCCCGGCCAGCATCAGCGTCAGCGGCATCGACAATTTTAGTACCCGGGTCAGCGCCAGCGTGAACAGCACCAGGCCCACCAGCACCAGGAAGCTGTAGTGGTCGTCGGCCGACATGCGGTCGTAAATGGCGTGGCCGAGCTTGCCCACCACCCAGGCCAGCAGGCACGAGCCCACCAGCAGGTACAGCGGGTGCAGCAGCGCGGCACCCAGGTTGCCATATTCCGAATGCAGCCAGCCGGTGGCGACCTGCACGATGGCGGCGGCGTAGATGCTGTTGAGCGCGGCCATGGCCATCAGCCGCTCGGTGACCTGCCCGTCCGCGCGCAGTTCGTTCTTGAGCTGCAGCACGATGGTGGGCGAAGTGCTGACGGCGATCCCTCCGGCCAGGATCGCCACGCCGGGCGAGGCGCCGATCCACTGCAGCACCGCCGCCACCAGCCCCCAGGTCAGCAGGCTTTCAAAGGCACTGGTCAGCAGCAGCCAGCGGTTCGCGCGCAGCCAGGTCAGCGAGAGGCGATGGCCGAGTTCGAACAAAGCCAATGCCAGCGCCATATCGATCAGGATACGGGTCTGGCTGATCATGTTCTCGTCGACGATGCTGCGGCCCAGCATGCCCGCGCACAGCCCCGCCGCAGCGTACCCGACAATGCGCGGGCAGCGCAGCCAGCGCCGGCTCACCTCGCCGGCCAGGCCGGCGCCGACCAGGGCCAGCCCGACCCAGAACAGGCCGCCGGGGGCGAGCGGAAGGCTTGGAAAAAGTTGGCTCAGTCCATTCATGGCGACATGGTAATGTAAGCACTTCACAATCCCTGTCAGTGATTGTCCGACACCGCACCAAACACGCGCCGTATTTCGTCTATCTGCACGTAAAAAACGCCATCTACCGATGGCGTTTTTTACACTCCTTACATCTGCAGCGGTTTCCGGAGCCGCAAGAGACGTTTCAGACGCCCCACATCTTCCACACCGGGCGAGTGGCCTTCAGCGCCGCCTCGACCTGCCCATACAGGGTGCGCGTGGCGCCCTGCGCGGCACCGCGGGCACGCGCCTTGTCAAAGTAGCCCAGAGCGGCTTCGCGCTGCCCCTGCCCCAGTGCGGACTGCACCGCGCGCAGGTACACCTCGGGGTCCCAGTCGTCACGCGCGGCGAAGGCGGCGACGAAGTCCGCCAGCGCGGCATCGTGGCGGCGCGCGGCGTTGTGCACCAGGCCCCGCTGCACGCGCGGGCCGGACTGGTCCAGCGGATCGCCCTCGGTCAGCGCCACGGCCTGCTCGAACAGCGGCAGCGCGCGCTCGGGCTCGCCCAAGTCGCGCCAGACCTGGCCAAAGCGGTTGTACAGCCACGCGTCTTCCACCAGCAGCGCGCGGCGCTGCTGGGCCTCGATTTCGGCCAGCGCATCGGTGCGGTCGTGCTCGTCCATGCCGGCCATCTGTGCCTGCAGCAGCGCGGCGTAGTGCGCACGCGCATGCGCCATCGGGTGCGCGGCCTCGCTGCGGGCTTCGACCGGCAGCGCGTCCAGGCGCGCATCCATGTGCGCCATCGCGGCCCGCGCCGCCTCGCTCGGCTCGGCGCCGCCCATGGCCCTCCAGGCGGCGATCATGCGGCTGAAGGCCCAGGTCACGTCGGCCGGGTTGCGCTCGAGCGGGTAGCGGTTGAGCACCTCTCCGGCCAGCTCGGCCACCTGCTGGTGCTGGCCGGCATCGGCGTGGCAATCGAGCAGGTCGATCCAGTGCTCGATGAACTCGCTGGCGGCCATGCCCTGGCGGTGCAGCGCAATGCGCTCGTCCGCATGCGCGGCGTCGGCCGGCAGGCTGCGCGCCAGCAGCCGGCACAGCAGCGAATAGACGTGAGGGTCGGCATTGCCACCATGGCCGGCGGCATCGCCCTGGCCAGTGGCAAAGTACTGGTCGAAGCGCGCCACCCCCGCGCGCCCGGCCTGGACCAGCTGCGGGCGCAGCGCGGCCTCGGCGGCCGGCACGTCGTCGATGAATTCGCCCAGCGCCATCGCGGCGCGGTAGTAGCCGGCGCCGTCGTCGGACTGGTCGGTCAGCGTGAAGCGCAGCCATGGCTCGGCATCGACCGTGGCGGTGGCGTCACCGCGCTGCGCCAGCTGGTGGCGCCAGGCCAGTTCGCGTACCTGGCTCTGCGGGTCGGGGACCTGGCGCAGGTAGACGCCGAGATCTTCGAGCGCGCCCTGCACGTCACCGACGCCATGGCGCAACGGCGCACGCAGCCGGCGCGCCTCCGGGTGGTCGGGGTGCTCGGCCAGCACGCGCGCGGCCTGGTCGGCCGCGACGGCATCGCCCGCTTCGGCATCGAGCTCGAGCAGATGCGGGTTGTCCAGCGCGACGCGGCCCAGGCAGACGCGCATCAGCGGCTCCGCCGGCACGCCGGCGGCCTCGGTGCGGGCGATGTAGTCCGTCAACAGCGGCGCGATGTCGTCCGCGCCCAAGTCCGGGTTGCGCACCATCAGGTCGTACCAGTAGCGCGCGGCGGCGGCCATCTCGCCCTGCCGCAGCGCGGCCAGGCCGGCGTGGAAATGCGCGGCCCATTCGCCGGTCAGCAGGCCGCTGCGCTGCGCGGCCTCATGCAGCCACGGGCGGGCTTCGGCATCGCGGCCCAGGCTCATCAGCATGGCACCGTAGCGGTGCGCGATCACCCCGCGCGAGACCCAGCGGTGCGGCGGCTGCAAGGGCAGCGTGTCGAGCCGCGCCAGCGCCTCGTCCAGTACCGCCAGCGCGGCGGCGGCGTCGCCATTGTCAAAGTGCAGCCGCGCCCGCAGCATGACGAAATCCACCACCTCGGGGCGCGCCAGCGACAACTGGTCGGCAATCTGCAGCGCTTCGGCGAAGCGCCCCTGGTTGGCTAGCCCGATGGCGTGGTCGTAGCTGGCTTCCTGCTCGGACACGTACTGCTCCTATGGATTAAAAAAGTGCGAGTGCGGGATTATGCGCCAATGGCACGCATGGACGTCATGCATCGATCGCGATGCGTTAGGTTTCTCTCGATCTCCAACGTGGCGCCGTGCCTTCCACTGCGCTCGGAAGACTCGCCACTACGCTCGGAATACTCGGCCCGAATTCAGGAATTCGGCCACGGAAACTCGGTATTGCCTCGGTTGGGCACAGCGAGGTCGAACGGCACAATTAATGCCAATGAAACCGGTACCAAACCTGCTTGCCGCGATGGTCATGCTTCCGGATGCGGATCCGCGCGCCATCGTAGCCGTTGCGGCCTCACCGATGTCAGAACCCGTGATGCAAGTCCTCACTGAACGCGGCATAGCGAGCGACGCGCTTCAGCGATTAGACCGGTTTGCATCCGCGACCGGGGATACTGCCGTGGCGAGCGGCATCGTTGCGGATATCCGGGCAAAACTGACCAAGCGCTCGCTTACGCCAGCCCCATGACCCCCGGTCAGGTGCTTCGCATCAACCGTGTCTGCCAAAAAAAACGCCATCCGGGAGGATGGCGTTTTTCCTGCAGGCAGAACTGCCAGACCGATGGCTTACTTCCCGCCCACCGTCTCCAGCACCGTCCACTTGCCGCCCACCACCTTATAGACGGTGATGCCGCCATCCTTCAGGTCGCCACGCGCGTCATACGCCAGCGTCTTGGTGGTCACGCCCTGCATATTGGTCGCGGCCAGTACCGGCAGGTAGCGCGCCGGATCGGTCGAACCGGCCTTGACCATGGCCGTCATCATCGCCGTGGCGCCGTCGTAGGCGTACGGCGAGTAGGTCTGTACCTTCGAGCCGAAGCGCTTCTCGTACTTCTTCTCGTACGCGGTGCCGCCGGGCATCTGGTCCAGCGGCAGGCCGGCCAGCGACACCACGGTGCCCTCGGCGGCCGGGCCGGCGAGCTTCAGGAAGTTGTCGGTCTTGGACATTTCACCCGATACCAGCGGGGCCTTCATGCCCAGTTCCTTGACTTGCTTGGCCATGGGCGCGGACTGGGTCTCGGCGCCACCGTAGAAGATGATGTCCGGGTTGCTGCGCTTGATGTTGGTCAGCACGGCCTTGAAGTCCACCGCCTTGTCATTGGTGAACTCGCGGCGCACGATCTTGCCGCCGGCGGCCTTGGCGGCCTTCTCGAACTCGTCGGCCAGGCCCTGGCCGTAGGCGGTGCGGTCATCGACGATGGCGATGTTCTTCGCACCCAGCTTCTTCACCACGAAGGCGCCGATCACCGAACCCTGCTGGGTGTCGGAAGTCATCATGCGGAACGTGGTCTTGAAGCCCTGCTTGGTGTATTCCGGCGCGGTCGCCATGGCGATCTGCGGGATGCCGGCGCGGTTGTAGACCATCGACGCCGGGATCGTGGTGCCGGAATTGAAATGGCCCAGCATGCCCTGGATGCCGTTATCCACCAGCTTCTGCGCCACCACCGAGCCGGTCTTGGGATCGGCCTGGTCGTCTTCGGAGACCAGCACGAACTTGACTTCCTTGCCGCCAATCTTGGGCTTGGTGGCGTTCATGTCCTCGATCGCGAGGACGATGCCGTTCTGCATGTCCTTGCCGTACTGCGCCTGGCCGCCGGTCATCGGGCCGGCGAAGCCCAGCTTGATTTCCTGGGCCTGCGCGAACGCGGCGGAGGCGGCGGTCAGGCCAGCCAGGGTCAGGGCAACGGTCATTGCCGTCTTGTGGAATGTCGAGCTCATCAGATCTCCTTGGGTCCCAAATGGTGCCGATGTGGTGCCGTTGCCGGCAGTGGTATCGCGGCGCGGCCTGGCAGTGCCGCGCCATGCTTTATATGCGCAACGGGGCAGGATCGCCGCCGCCGCCGCGCGCTTCGACATGACGCCGTCCGAGGGTCGCCTCAGCCGATCGTCATCAAACTGGCATTGCCGCCCGCGGCCGCGGTGTTGACCGAGAGCGAGCGCTCGATCAGCAGGCGGTCGAGCGCGATATTGCGTTCACCCTGCGCCAGGCCCTGCACGCCGATGATCGGACCAGGACGCGCGGCCACCTGTTCGCAGACCGTGCGCAGCTGGTCCGAATCGCCGTGGTGCAGCACCGCATCGATTGCCGTGTCCGCCGCGGTCCAGTCGGCCACCATGCGGACGCGCGATTGTACGCCCTTGGGCAGGCGCGCAAACAGCCCCCGGCTGACAGGGTTTTCCAGCCATACCGCCTCGGCGCCCACCGTCAGCACGGCGCCCAGTTGCAGGGCCAGGTCGGACTCCTGCGCGGACAGGCACAGCACGCGTTCGCGCGCCAGCAGGGTGTAGGTGTTGCGCTCGCCGGTGGGACCCGCCAGCGTCACCGCCAGGCCCGAGGCGGAAGCCTCGGCGAAGCGCTCGCACGCGGCCGCCACCTCCGGCAGCTCGGCGCGCGCCCAGTCGCGGAAGGCCTCCGTGGCCCGCATGGCTTCGTCGTCCGGCCCCACCGTCTGGGCGCCGCCCGCGCCGGCATTGACGTCGGCCGCGCGCACGCTGCGCGCCACGGCGTCCTGCGGGCAGACCGACAGCAGCCGGTGCAGGTAGAGCGGGCCGCCCGCCTTGGGGCCGGTGCCCGACAGCGCCTCGCCGCCGAACGGCTGCACGCCCACCACCGCGCCGACGATATTGCGGTTCACGTACAGGTTGCCCACCTGGGCGCGGCTGACGATAAACGAGATGGTCTCGTCAATGCGGGTATGGATGCCCAGCGTCAGGCCATAGCCGGTGCCGTTGATCTGGCTGACCATGGTGTCCAGCGCCGTGCGCGGGAAACGCACCACATGCAGCACCGGGCCGAAGACCTCGCGCTTGAGTTCCTCGATGCTGTCCAGCTCGATCAGCGTCGGCGGCACGAAGGTGCCATGGCGGCAGCTTGCGCCCTGCGCGGCGTTGGGGTCGGCCTGGTGGACCCGGCGGCCCTTGGCGCGCATGGCATCGATATGGCGCACGATGCCGGCACGCGCCTCTTCGTCGATCACCGGGCCAACGTCGGTCGATAGGCGGTCCGGGTTGCCCATGTTCAGTTCCTGCATCGCGCCCTTGAGCATTTCCAGCACGCGGTCGGCCACGTCTTCCTGCAGGCACAGCACGCGCAGCGCCGAGCAGCGCTGGCCGGCGGAGTCGAAGGCGGAGCTGACCACGTCACCGACCACCTGCTCGGCCAGCGCCGACGAGTCGACGATCATCGCGTTCTGGCCGCCGGTCTCGGCGATCAGCGGGATCGGGCGGCCGGCGGCGTCCAGGCGCCCGGCCACGTTGCGCTGCAGGATGCGCGCGACCTCGGTCGAGCCGGTGAACATCACGCCCTTGACGCGGGCATCGCCCACCAGCGCCGCGCCGACGGTCTCGCCGCGGCCCGGCAGCAATTGCACCGCGCCGGCCGGCACGCCGGCCTCGCGCAGCAGCTTCACCGCGGCGGCGGCAATCAGCGGGGTCTGCTCGGCGGGCTTGGCCAGCACCGGATTGCCGGCCGCCAGCGCGGCGGCCACCTGGCCGGTGAAGATCGCCAGCGGGAAGTTCCACGGGCTGATGCAGACCACCGGCCCCAGCGGGCGGTGGGTTTCATTGTCGAAGCCGCGGCGCACCTCGGCGGCGTAGTAGCGCAGGAAGTCGACTGCCTCGCGCACTTCGGCAATGGCGTTGGAGAAGGTCTTTCCGGCCTCGCGCATGATGATGCCCATCAGCGACTGCATCTGGGCTTCCATCAGGTCGGCGGCGCGCTCCAGCGCGGCCGCGCGCACGTCCGGCGGCGTCGCCTGCCAGATCGGCGCGGCGTTGACCGCGGCCTGCAGCGCGGCGTCGACGTCAGCCTGGCTGGCTTCGGTGACTTGTCCCACCACGTCGCGGTGGTCGGCGGGGTTCAGCACGGGCGTGGTGATGGCGTCGGCCGCGCGCGGCGCATCGGCGACCAGCGCGGCCCCCAGCATCGGCTCGGCGACCTGGCGCTCGCTGGTGCCTGCCAGCAAGGCCGACGACAGCGACGCCAGGCGATGCTCGTTGGCCAGGTCGATGCCGGCGGAGTTGGGCCGGCTCTTGCCATACAGCGTGCGCGGCGACGGGATGCGGGGATGCGGGAGGCCGAGCGCGCCTTCGTCGCGGTGCATCGCCTCGACCACGGCCACCGGGTCGGCAACCAGCTCGTCCAGCGAGATGGTGTCATCGGCGATGCGGTTGACGAAGGAAGTGTTGGCACCGTTCTCCAGCAGCCGGCGCACCAGGTAGGCCAGCAGCGTTTCGTGCGTGCCGACCGGTGCGTAGATGCGGCATGGACGGTTGAACTTGCCGTCGGCGGTGGGGCCCACCACCTGGTCGTACAGCGGCTCGCCCATGCCGTGCAGGCACTGGAACTCATACTGGCCCGGGTAGTAGCTGTGGCCGGCAATCTGGTAGATGGCCGACAGCGTGTGCGCGTTGTGCGTGGCGAACTGCGGGTAGATCGCGTCCGGCACCGACAGCAGCTTGCGCGCGCAGGCGATATAGGACACGTCGGTGTAGACCTTGCGCGTATAGACCGGATAGCCCTCCAGCCCTTCAACCTGGGCGCGCTTGATCTCGCTGTCCCAGTAGGCGCCCTTGACCAGGCGGATCATCAGGCGATGGCGGCTGCGGCGGGCCAGGTCGATCAGGTAGTCGATCACGAACGGGCAGCGCTTCTGGTAGCCCTGCACCACGAAGCCGATGCCGTTCCAGCCGGCCAGCTCGGGCTCGAAGCACAGGCGCTCGAGCAGGTCCAGCGAGATCTCGAGGCGGTCGGCTTCCTCGGCGTCGATATTGATGCCGATGTCGTACTGGCGCGCCAGCAGCGTCAAGGACTTGAGGCGCTCGTACAGTTCGCCCACCACGCGCTCATGCTGCGCGCGGCTGTAGCGCGGGTGCAGCGCCGACAGCTTGATCGAGATGCCCGGGCCCTCGTAGATGCCGCGGCCGCGCGAGGCCTGGCCGATGGCGTGGATGGCCTGCTCGTACGACGCCAGGTAGCGCGCCGCATCGGCCTCGGTCATGGCCGCCTCGCCCAGCATGTCGTAGGAGTAGCGGAAGCCTTCGGCCTCGTAGCGGCGCGCGTTGGCCAGCGCCTCGGAAATGGTCTCGCCGGTGACGAACTGCTCGCCCATCAGGCGCATCGCCATGTCCACGCCCTTGCGGATCAGCGGCTCGCCGCCCTTGCCGATGATGCGCGTCAGCGCGCGGGTCAGGCCCGATTCGGTATGGGTGGCGACCAGCTTGCCGGTCAGCAGCAGGCCCCAGGTGGCGGCATTGACGAACAGCGACGGGCTCTGGCCCAGGTGCGACTGCCAGTTGGCGCCGCTGATCTTGTCGCGGATCAGCGCGTCGCGCGTGGCCTTGTCGGGAATGCGCAGCAGCGCCTCGGCCAGGCACATCAGCGCCACGCCCTCCTGCGACGACAGCGAGAATTCCTGGATCAACCCTTGCACCAGTCCTTCCCGGCCGGTGCCGACCTTCTGCTCGCGCAGGCGCGTGGCCAGCGTCTTGGCCATCTTGAGGGCCGCCTCGGCCTGCTGCTGCGGCAGGCGCGCCTGTTCCAGCAGCACCGGCACGCAATCCGTTTCCGGACGACGATAGGCCGAGGTGATGGCGGCGCGCAGCACCGACTGGGGCTGGATGCTCTGTGCGAACTCCAGGAAGGGTTGCGGCGCGCCGTCGCCATGGACCCCCTCGGCGCCGTCGGCGCCCTCCGCCTCGGCACTGCCCGCGCCGGTGTCGTACGGCAGGTGGCCGCGCTCGATCTGCTCTAGGTAGCTGAAGATCGCCTGCTTGATCAGCCAGTGCGGGGTGCGGTCGATGGATTGGGCAACGCGCTTGAGGCGGTCGCGCGAGGCGTCGTCGAGCTTGACGCCGAGAGTGGTAGTGGCCATTGGGGCAATTCTCCGAAAGACTGGAGCCGCCGCCGGTGCTACCTCGTCCGTGCCGACCGGCAGGGGCGCGCGACCGGCCGCAGCCTGTGAGCTGGCGCGATCTTACTCCCGAAAATCACCAAGGTGCAACCGGGTGCAACCCTATCGAAAACCCTAATGTGTGGGTTGCACCTGTATCCCGCACATCGACCCGCTAGATCCGCAGGGGGTCGATTTCCAACTGCCAGCGCACGCCCTTCACATGCGTGCCTACTTCCGCGAAAGTCGGTACCCACTCGGTGACAAACCTTTGCAGTACCGGGCGCGCGGTGGCTTCGACCAGCATCTGCGCACGCTCCCGATTGAATACGCGCACCATCGACATGGGCACCGGGTCATGCAGTTGCACCTCCTGCGCGAGGGTGCAGTATTCGGCATGCCGGCGCGCGGCTTCGAGGAACTGCAGCGCCCGTTCCAGCTGCCCGTGCTCGGCCGTCACCAGCACCTGGAAGCAGAACGGGGGCAACCCGGCCTGGCGCCGCTCGCGCAACTGGCTAGCCGCGAATCCATCATAGTCATGGCGCGTCAGCGCTTGCAATGCCGGGGTATCCGGGTAGCGGGTCTGGATCAGCACCTCGCCCGGCAGCCCCGCCCGGCCTGCCCGCCCCGCCACCTGCATCAGCGACGCAAACAGGTGCTCGGCCGCGCGGAAGTCGTGGCTGAACATGGCCGCGTCCGGATGGACGATGCCGACCAGCGTCACGCGCTGGAAGTCATGCCCCTTCGCCACCATCTGGGTGCCCACCAGGATGTCGACCTCGCCCGCGTGGACCTCGTCGAACATCGCCTGGGCGCTGCCCTTGCGGCGCGTGGAGTCGGCATCGATACGGGCAATGCGGGCCTGCGGAAAGCGCGCCGCCAGCGCTTCTTCGATGCGCTGGGTGCCGCGGCCAAGCGGCGCGATGTCGACATTGCCGCAGTCCGGACAGTGATGCGGCACCGGTGCCTCGAGGCCGCAGTGGTGGCAGCGCAGGCGCCGCTCGGGCCGGTGCAGCACCAGGTATGCCGAGCAGCGCGGGCAGCCCGACAGCCAGCCGCAGCTGTCGCACGCGATCACCGGCGCGTAGCCGCGGCGATTCAGGAACAGCAGGCTCTGCTCACCGCGCGCCAGGCGCGCGTCGATGGCCTCCAGCAGCGGCACGGACAAGCCCTCGAACAGGGCACGCTGGCGCTGGCGTTCATGGTTCAGGTCGACCAGCCGCACCGCCGGCAGCGCTGCATCGGCCTGCGCGCGCTGGTGCAGCACCAGCTTGCGGTAGGTACCCTGCGCGGCCCGCCACCAGGTTTCCATCGATGGCGTCGCCGAGCCCAGCACCACCGCGATGCCGCGCTGCTTGGCGCGCCACACGGCCAGGTCGCGTGCAGAGTAGCGCAAGCCTTCCTGCTGCTTGTACGAGGTGTCGTGCTCCTCGTCGACCACGATCAGCGCCAGCGCCGGCAGCGATGCCATCACCGCCATGCGCGTGCCCAGCACGATGCGGGCCTCGCCACGATGCGCCGCCAGCCACTGCAGGCTGCGCTCCTGGTCAGCCAGGCCGCTGTGCAGCACCGCGAGCGGCAGCTGCGGGAAGCGCGCGGCAATGCGCGCCTGCAGCTGCGGGGTCAGGTTGATTTCCGGCACCAGCATCAGCACCTGGGCCAGCGGGTTGTGCTCTAGCACCGCCTGCATCGCATGCAGGTAGACCTCGGTCTTGCCGCTGCCGGTCACGCCGTGCAGCAGGAACGGGGCATAGCCTTCGGCCTCGGCAATTGCCTGCACCGCGGCGCGCTGCTCGTCGTGCAGCGGCGGCGCGGCCGTTGGCAGCTGGGCGGGATCGACCGGCAACAATGTGCGTGCGGTGCGCGTTGCCTCGACCCAGCCGGCGGCCTGCCATTCGGCCAGCCGCGATGGCGCCGCCGCACAGAGGACACGGGCCTGCGCGAGCGACAGCGGCGCGCCGGCGGAAGCGCGCTCGGCCAGCGCCTGGGCCAGGGCGCGCACGCTGCGCGCGCGGGGCGGCACGGCCGCCAGCAAGTTGTCAGCCTGTCCCGGCAGCACGCGGTATTCATCGGTGCGGGCACGCTGCGCCAGGTTCGGCCAGCTTTCCGCCTCGCGCAAGGCGGGCGGCAATGCCGGCAGCATCACTTCACCGAGCCGGCGCTGGTAGTAGCGTGCGGCAAAGGCTGCCAGCTCGATCCAGTCCGGCTGCAGCGGCGCCAGCCAGTCAAGCCGTTGGGCCACCGGACGCAGCTTGTCCACAGGCACTTGCGAGCCTTGCGCGAATTCCACCGCCACCCCCACCATGCTGCGGCGTCCGAACGGCACCACCACGAGGTCGCCTGGCGCGACGTCGGCAATGGCGAGGTAGTCAAAGCAGTCGTCGGCGGGCGTGTCGAGTGCAACCCGGATCACGGGCGGCGCAGACGACGCCGCCGCGCCGGACGATGGCGCCACGGGCTGCGGAGGATGCGTGCCGCTATCGGGCATGCCCAACTTGCGATTGCATCGCCGTGGAGCAGGCGCTGGTCCACAGACGTCCTGTCCGGCAACGGGGGAAAGTTAGTGTGCAGCGCAACACCAACTTAAAGTAAAACTTCAAATGTGGCCCTAAGTCGATGATAGATGACTGGTTTTCCACTAATTCCAGCACCCCTGTGGATAACTTTGTTGAAAAGTCGCTTGGCCTGGCCGGGAAGGCCCGAAAAACAAGGGATCCACTGGCATCGACCCCCTCTTTGCAAAACTTCCAAAGCCTTAAAAATCAAGGGCTTGCAAACATCCCCCAGATAGGTTAGGGAATAACCCTGTCATGCAGTGCGGCAAACCTATCGGTGTGCATAAGTCAAGTGCCGCCCGTCAATTGCGCGCACCATTTTGGCGAGTCGTGGCGAAAAAGTTAACTTGACAGGGTACGGCCGCGCGGCTCGCGCAGCACTGGGTACGGGCGCGGTCACAACGTTGCAGCGCGAGGCACGGCCGCACTGGCGTGGTCGCCGGCATACCGCGGCCGTCACTTCCCTGCCGCGCGCAGTTGGCGGCTGTGCTGGTGCACTTCGTCGACCAGCACGGAAACGGCCTCGGGCGGCGTGTACTGCGAAATCCCGTGGCCGAGGTTGAACACGTGCCCGTCGCTGCCGCCGGCGGCGTCATAGCTGTCCAGTACGCCACGCACCTGCTCGCGGATGGCGGCCTCGGGCGCAAACAGGACGGTCGGATCGATATTGCCCTGCAGCGCCACGCGGCCGCCGGTACGCCGGCGCGCCTCGGCCAGGTTGACGGTCCAGTCCAGCCCGATGGCATCGGCGCCGGTGTCGGCCAGCGCTTCCAGCCACAGGCCACCGCCCTTGGTGAAGACGATCGCCGGCACTTGCTGCCCGGCGTGCTCGCGTTTCAGGCCGGCCAGCACGCGGCGCATATACGCCAGCGAGAACGCCTGGTACATGCCGTCGGCCAGCGCGCCACCCCAGGTGTCGAAAATCATCACCGCCTGCGCGCCCGCCTCGATCTGCGCGTTCAGGTACGCAGTGACCGCCTGCGCATTGATGTCGAGGATGCGGTGCATCAGGTCGGGGCGGCCGTACATCATCGCCTTGACGGTGCGGAAGTCGTCCGAGCCGCCGCCCTCGACCATGTAGCAGGCCAGGGTCCAGGGGCTGCCCGAGAAGCCGATCAGCGGCACGCGCTGGCGGCCGTTCTGCACCAGCGCGAGGCGGATCTCGCGCACCGCGTCGAACACGTATTGCAACGACGCCATGTCGGGCACGGCCAGCTTCTGCACGTCGGCCTCGGTGCGCAGCGGATGCGCGAAGCGCGGGCCTTCGCCCTGCGCGAACGACAGGCCCAGGCCCATCGCATCCGGCACCGTGAGGATGTCAGAGAACAGGATCGCCGCGTCCAGCGGATAGCGGTCCAGCGGCTGCAGTGTCACTTCGGTGGCGTAGGCCGGGTTCTTGGCCAGCCCGAGGAAGCTGCCGGCGCGCGCGCGCGTGGCGTTGTACTCGGGCAGGTAGCGGCCTGCCTGGCGCATCAGCCACAGCGGCGTGTATTCGGTCGGCTGGCGGCGCAGCGCGCGCAGGAAGGTATCGTTCTGCAGTGCGGTCATGGTCATCCTCGTAAGACCGCCATTCTAAGGGATGGCAACGCGCGGATGCCGCTCAGACGTCGTCGATCATCCCGGCGAACGCCGACGCGGCGCGGCGCATCCATTCCCGCGCCCGCTCGGCCTCGGGCTGCAGCCGCGCGAAGCCGTGGGTCATGCCGCCAGCCTCGATGGTGATGACCGGGGCGTCGTGGCGCACCAGGAAGTCGGCGTAGGCGAGGCCGTCGTCGCGCAGCACATCGTGGGCGGCCACCATCAGCACGGTGGCCGGCGGACGCACCGGCGCTGCGGCCATCAGGTGCACGCGCGGATCGGTGTGGGCAGCGCCCAGCGCCAGCGCCTCGGCGCCGATGTACTGGGTCCAGAACCACGCCATCTCGTCACGCGTGAGGCCAGGGCCGTCGGCGAAGGCGCGATAGCTTTCGGTGCTGAGCACCGGCGCCGCCACCGGATAGATCAGCAGTTGGGCATCGACCCGCACCGCATCGCCGGCATTGAGTCGCTGCGCGGCCTGCGCGGCGAGGTGGCCCCCGGCGCTGTCGCCGGCCACCGCCAGGAAATCCGGCGCCAGTCCCAGCGCCTGGCGCTGTCCGGCCAGCCAGAGCACGGCTTCGGCGGCATCATCGCAAGGCGCCGGGAAGACATGTTCAGGTGCCAGGCGGTAATCGACGCTCGCCACGGCGCAGCCGGTATCGGCCGCAAGCAAGGCCGCGACGGTATGGTGCGTCCGGGTCGAGCCGACCACCCAGCCGCCGCCGTGGAAATACACCACCAGCCGCGGCGTGGCCACGCCGGGCGGGCGGAACAGCCGCGCCTCGAGCGTGCGGCCGGCCAGCGCCACAGCGAGCTGCTGCACGACCACGCCGTCCGGATCAGGCCGCAGCGAGGCGGCGGCGATCTCGGCGAAACGGGCCCGCTGCGCCGGGACATCGGCCGGCACCGGCTCCGCGGCATAGCGTTCCGCCAGGCGGCGGTAATAGGCAAGCAGTTGGGGATCGATGGCCATGGTCAGCGGCAGTTTGGGGAAATCGGGAGGGCAGAGGAAACGAAAACGCCGGGGATCAGCCGCCGCCAAGCTGGCGCGTCAGTTCGACTTTGCTGCAACAGTCCTGCACCGCCAGCAGCCCCGCACGGGTGGCGTGGCGCACCGCCTGGTCGTTGACGATGCCAAGCTGGAGCCAGACCCCGCGCGCGCCAATGGCAATGGCCTCATCGACCACAGCCGGGGTTTCCTCGGCGCGGCGGAAGATATCGACCCATTCGATCGGGGCACCGGCCGCCGCGGCAGCATCGGCGGCCTGGCGCAGCGTAGCGTGGCAGGTTTCGCCAAGGATGCGTTCGCCGGCATGGCGTGGATTGACCGGCACAATGCGGAAGCCGTGGCCTTGCAGGAATTCGGCCACTTCATGGCTGGGCCGCTCAGGACGGTCGGACAGGCCGACCACGGCGACGGTCTTCATGGCCAGCATGGCTGGTATGGCTTTCTGCATCTCAGGCGCCATGACATCTCGGGGGTGTGGAGTTGTGAGGAAAGGTGACGGCGGGGCGCAACGACATAACCACAGAGGCCGGCGCCTAGTGAATCGTAACCGCAATTGTCACGCAAGATTTGGTGCGGAAACGAACACGGAATCCACCGATAAAAAGATAATCCCGCAACACCTCGGCACGCATGATGTGATGCCAACGGGCGAGAATATGCCGATCCCGCCGGATTTTATGCGCTCCGGCTTTCAACTTCTTTCAAAACGATACATTTTGTTACTGCCATGCCAGGGAGTTTCCCCCACAATGCATTGACACACCCGCAGTTCGGGGCGTGGCGCCCCGATGAAAATGGCAGTTCAGACTAAAGGGGCGTGCTGAAGAAAGCCTTTTTGTAGTGTTTTCCGGCAGTAACCCGATTTTCCGATCCAGCATAAAGCAGCTGGACCGGAGCACCAGGAAGAGCCTTGCAGCGCGTGGCCTTTGCGGCCTGTAGGCGGATCCGTGGAGATCCGTTGCGCCTTGCTTGTCGACCTGGACCGAACCCGTTCCTTCGAATTGACCCCTCGAAGGGATTTTCCCGTCCGCGCGGAGCCTCCCCGGCCCGCGCGCTTTTTTTTGTCCAGGCGCGTCAAAAGCATATCCCCCGCCCACAAAAAAGGCAGCCACGAGGCTGCCTTTTTTAAATGTCGCATCGAAAAAACAACAATGCGACAGCCCTGCCTGATACTTACTTTTTCCGACGCAGACGGGCAATGGCTGCCAGCTGTGCGGCTGCCACGGCCAGTTCACTCTGGGCACGGGCCAGGTCGAGGTCGCTGCTCTGGTTCTGCATCAGCTCCTCGGCGGCGCGCTTGGCTTCCTGGGCCTTGGCTTCGTCCAGGTCGCCACCGCGGATTGCGGTGTCGGCCAGCACGGTGACGTGCTTGGGCTGCACTTCGAGAATACCGCCGGCAACGAACACGAACTCTTCGCTGCCGTCTTCCTTCTCGATGCGCACCGCACCCGGCTGGATGCGCGTGATCAGCGGCGTGTGTCCGGGCAGAATGCCCAGCTCACCCGACTCGCCCGGCAGCGCCACGAACTTCGCCTGGCCGGAGAAGATCGACGCTTCCGCGCTGACGACGTCTACAAGAATGGTTGCCATATCTGATCCTTTCTCCAATCGCTTCGCTCACACGGCAGACCCGGACCGAACCGGGTCCGCCTTCGCTCCCGCTCGCGCGGGAACGGCAAGCAAGGCTTACTGGAGCTTCTTGGCCTTCTCGAAGGCTTCGTCGATCGAGCCGACCATGTAGAACGCCTGCTCGGGCAGGTGATCGCACTCGCCGTCGACCAGCATCTTGAAGCCGCGGATGGTTTCCTTCAGCGGCACGTACTTGCCCGGCGAACCCGTGAACACTTCGGCCACGTGGAACGGCTGCGACAGGAAACGCTGGATCTTGCGGGCGCGGTTCACGGCCAGCTTGTCTTCCGGCGACAGTTCGTCCATGCCCAGAATCGCGATGATGTCGCGCAGTTCCTTGTAGCGCTGCAGGGTCTGCTGCACGCGGCGGGCCACTTCGTAGTGTTCCGTGCCGACGACTTGCGGATCCAGCTGGCGCGAGGTCGAGTCGAGCGGATCGACGGCGGGGTAGATACCCAGCGCGGCGATGTCACGCGACAGCACGACGGTCGAGTCCAGGTGCAGGAAGGTGGTTGCCGGCGACGGGTCGGTCAAGTCATCGGCAGGCACGTACACGGCCTGGATCGAGGTGATCGAGCCGGTCTTGGTCGACGTGATCCGTTCCTGCAGCTTGCCCATTTCTTCAGCCAGCGTCGGCTGATAGCCCACGGCGGAAGGCATACGGCCCAGCAGTGCCGACACTTCGGTACCGGCCAGCGTGTAGCGGTAGATGTTGTCGACGAAGAACAGGATGTCACGGCCTTCATCGCGGAAGCGCTCGGCCATGGTCAGGCCGGTCAGCGCCACGCGCAGACGGTTGCCCGGCGGCTCGTTCATCTGGCCGAACACCATGGCCACCTTGTCGAGCACGTTCGAGTCCTTCATTTCGTGGTAGAAGTCGTTCCCTTCACGGGTACGCTCGCCCACGCCGGCAAACACCGACAGACCGCTGTGCTGCTTGGCGATGTTGTTGATGAGCTCCATCATGTTGACGGTCTTGCCCACGCCGGCGCCACCGAACAGGCCCACCTTGCCGCCCTTGGCGAACGGGCAGACCAGGTCGATCACCTTGATGCCGGTTTCGAGCAGGTCAACCGAAGGCGACAGTTCGTCGAACTTCGGCGCCTTCTGGTGAATCGCGCGCAGTTCGTCCGAGGCGATCGGGCCAGCTTCGTCGATCGGGCGACCCAGCACGTCCATGATGCGGCCCAGGGTGCCGTGGCCGACCGGCACCGAAATCGGGGCGCCGGTGCCCTTCACTGCCATGCCGCGGCGCAGGCCGTCCGACGAGCCCAGGGCAATGGTACGCACCACGCCGTCACCGAGCTGTTGCTGGACTTCAAAAGTCAGGCCCTTCTCGGCGAACGAGCCCTCGTCGCTGTCTTGCAGCACGAGCGCGTCGTACACCTTCGGCATTGCGTCGCGGGGGAACTCGATGTCCACCACGGCGCCAATACACTGCACAATATTTCCGATACTCATTTCGTATCTCCGATAGCTTGAATTCGTGACGCCTTAGACCGCAGCTGCACCGCTGACGATTTCCGACAGTTCCTTGGTAATCGCGGCCTGACGGGTCTTGTTGTAGACCAGTTGCAGTTCGCCGATCACGTTCTTGGCGTTGTCGGACGCAGCCTTCATGGCCACCATGCGCGCCGATTGCTCGGACGCCATGTTTTCGGCCACGGCCTGGTACACCAGCGCCTCGACGTAGCGGACCAGCAGCTCTTCCACCACGGTCTGGGCGTCAGGCTCGTAGATGTAGTCCCACGAGTAGGCGCGCTTCTCTTCTTCGGTCTGCGACAGCTTGTCGGCGGCGAGCGGCAGCAGCTGCTCAACCATCGGTTCCTGCTTCATCGTGTTGATGAACTTGGTGTACGCCACGTACACCGCGTCGACCTCACCATTGGTGAAGGCGTCGAGCTGGACCTTGATCGCGCCGATCAGCTTTTCCAGATGCGGGGTGTCACCGAGGTGCACCACGTGCGAAACCACCTTGGCGCCGATACGGCCCAGGAACTGCATGCCCTTGGTACCGATGGCGGTGGCTTGCACTTCCACGCCACGGCCTTGCAGGGCCTTCAGCTCATTGGTCACCGAGCGCAACACGTTCGTGTTGAGGCCGCCGCACAGCCCCTTGTCGGTCGTGACCACGATCATGCCCACGCGCTTGACGTCGCGCTCCTGCATGAACGGGTGCTTGAACTCGGGGTTGGCCGTAGCCAGGTGCGCCGCAATGTTGCGCACCTTCTCGGCGTAAGGACGGGCGCTGCGCATCCGCTCCTGCGCCTTGCGCATCTTGGATGCGGCGACCATCTCCATCGCCTTGGTGATCTTGCGCGTGTTCTGCACGCTCTTGATCTTGGTTCGAATTTCTTTCGTTCCGGCCATATCTTCCTCTCCATCCGAACCATCGCCGCGCCGGCGTGAGCCAGGCGCGGCGACGATGTCGTGGAATTACGCGGTTAGAACGCGGCGGACTTCTTGAAATCCTCGACAGCGGCACGCAGGGCGGGCTCATCTTCCTTCGAGAGCTGCTTGGTCTCTTCGATGCGGTTGATGAGGTCGGCGTACTTGGTCTTCAGATGGTCGTGCAGGCCCTTCTCGAACGGCAGAATGTCCTTCACTTCCACGTTGTCGAGGAAGCCGTTGTTGGCGGCGAACAGCGACGCGGCCAGCTGCCACACTTGCAGCGGCTGGTATTGCGGCTGCTTGAGCAGTTCGGTCACGCGGCGGCCGCGCTCGAGCTGCTTGCGGGTGGCATCGTCCAGGTCCGAGGCGAACTGCGCGAACGCAGCCAGTTCACGGTACTGGGCCAGGTCGGTACGGATACCGCCGGACAGGTTCTTCACCACCTTGGTCTGCGCAGCACCACCGACGCGCGACACCGAGATACCGGCGTTGATGGCGGGGCGGATACCGGCGTTGAACAGGTCGGTTTCCAGGAAGATCTGGCCGTCCGTGATCGAGATCACATTGGTCGGCACGAACGCGGACACGTCGCCGGCCTGCGTTTCGATCACCGGCAGCGCGGTCAGCGAACCGGTCTTGCCCTTGACGGCGCCGTTGGTGAACTTCTCGACGTAGTCGGCGTTCACGCGGGCAGCACGCTCCAGCAGGCGCGAGTGCAGGTAGAACACGTCGCCCGGGTAGGCTTCGCGGCCCGGCGGGCGGCGCAGCAGCAGCGACACCTGGCGATAGGCCCAGGCTTGCTTGGTCAGGTCGTCATAGACGATCAGCGCGTCTTCGCCGCGGTCGCGGAAGTACTCGCCCATGGTGCAGCCGGCGTAGGCGGCCAGGTACTGCATGGCGGCCGAATCCGAAGCGGCGGCGGCCACGACGACGGTGTATTCCATCGCGCCATGCTCTTCCAGCTTGCGCACCACGTTGGCGATGGTCGAAGCCTTCTGGCCGATTGCCACGTACACGCAGAAGACGCCCTTGCCCTTCTGGTTGATGATGGCATCGACAGCGACGGCGGTCTTGCCGGTCTGGCGGTCGCCGATGATCAGCTCGCGCTGGCCACGGCCGATCGGCACCATCGCGTCGATCGACTTCAGGCCGGTCTGCACCGGCTGGCTCACCGACTGACGCGCGATCACGCCCGGGGCCACCTTCTCGATCACGTCCGTTTCCTTGGCGTTGATCGGGCCCTTGCCGTCGATCGGCTGGCCCAGCGTGTTGACCACGCGGCCCAGCAGTTCCTTGCCCACCGGCACTTCCAGAATGCGGCCGGTGCACTTGACCGTATCGCCTTCGGAAATGTGTTCGTACTCACCCAGCACCACGGCGCCGACCGAGTCGCGCTCGAGGTTCAGCGCGAGGCCGAAGGTGTTGCCGGGGAATTCCAGCATCTCGCCCTGCATCACGCCAGACAGGCCATGCACGCGGCAGATACCGTCGGTCACGGAAATCACCGTGCCGGTGTTGCGCACTTCAGCTTCGGCGCCAAGACCCGAGATGCGGGTCTTGATCAGCTCGCTGATTTCTGAGGGGTTCAGTTGCATCACAATGCTCCTAATTCTTCAATCCGTCGGACGGCCGCTCAAGCGGCGGTCAGCGCGGTTTGCATGGCTGCCAGGCGCGCACGCACGGAGGTGTCGAGCACTTCGTCGCCAACCTTGACGCTCACGCCGCCGATCAGGGACGGGTCCACCGCCACCTGCGCGTACAGCTTGCGGCCGAACTTGCGTTCGAGTGCGGCGACCAGGTCGTTCAGTTGGCCATCTTCCAGCGGGAAAGCGCTGGTGATTTCCACGTCGGACGACCCTTCGCGGGCGTTCTTGAGCGCATGGAACTGTTCGGCGATGTCGGGCATCACCGTCAGGCGGCCGTTATCCACCAGCAGCTGCACGAAGCGGCGCGCCTCGTCGTTGACCGGGGACTTCAGCACCGACAGGAACAGTTCAGCCAGCTTTGCGCCGGGAACGTTCGGATCGTCGGCGACCGCCTTCATGTCGGGATTGGCGGCAACCTGCCCCATTTCCGACACCAGCTCGGACCATGCACCCAGGTTGCCTGCGCTCGATTCACTGGCGACGCGGAACAGCGCCTCAGCGTAGGGACGGGCAATGGTTGCGGTTTCAGCCATGATTAGAGCTCAGCCTTGAGTTGATTGAGCAGGTCGTTGTGGACCTGCGCGTTCACTTCACGCTTGAGGATCTGCTCGGCACCCTTGACGGCCAGCACGGCAACCTGGTCGCGCAGTTCTTCGCGCGCGCGGGTAACCTGCTGTTCGGCTTCGGCCTTGGCCTGGGCAATGATGCGTGCGGCTTCTGCCTGGGCGTTCTGCTTGATCTCGTCGGCCGTCAGCTGAGCGCGCTTTTCGGCGTCAGCGACACGTTGAGCGCCTTCGGTGCGGGCTTCGGCCATGGCCTGGTCCACACGCTTGTTGGCGAGTTCGAGCTCGGCCTTGCCCTTCTCGGCAGCGGCGAGGCCATCGGCGATCTTCGTTGCGCGTTCGTCGAGCGCCTTCACCAGCGGCGGCCAAATGAATTTGGCAACAACCCACCACAGGATGAAGAACACGACCATCTGCGCAAAAAACGTTGCGTTCAGATTCATGGTGTGTTCCTTTCGGTAATCAAACTACAGATAAATGCGCAAGGGCGGCCAGGCTAAGTGGCCCGCGCCGCCCGTCAGCATCATGCAGACCGAAAAGAATTACTTGATGACAGCCAGCAGCGGGTTGGCGAAGGCGAACAGCATTGCCACGCCCACGCCGATCAGGAATGCCGCGTCGATCAGGCCAGCCAGCAGGAACATCTTGGTTTGCAGCGGGTTCATCAGCTCGGGCTGACGTGCGCAGGCTTCGATGTACTTGCCGCCCATCAGAGCGATACCCAGGCAGGCGCCGATAGCGCCCAGGCCGATGATGATGCCGATACCGATGGCGGTCAGACCCTGGATGTTGGCGAGAAATGCTTGCATGATGACTCCTTTAATTTAGAGAGACTTAGAACCAAAAAACCAAAAAACCAAAAAACCTGAAATCTGCAGTGATCAGTGGTGATCGTGAGCCTGGCCGATGTACACCAGCGTCAGCATCATGAAAATGAAGGCCTGGAGCAGCACGATCAGGATGTGGAAGATCGCCCATACGGTACCGGCCACCACATGCCCGACAAAACCCAGCGCGGACAGGTCGGGGCTGAAGGTCCAGATGGAGCCGAGCAGCGCGATCAGCAGGAACACCAGTTCGCCGGCATACATGTTGCCGAACAACCGCATGCCCAGCGACACGGCCTTGGCCAGGAATTCAATGATGTTCAGGACCAGGTTGAACGGGGCCAGATACCACTTCGCGCCGAACGGTGCGGAGAACAGCTCATGCATGAAGCCGCCCGCGCCCTTGATCTTGAAGCTGTAGTAGATCATCAGCACCAGCACCGAGCACGACATGCCCAGCGTGCCGTTCAGGTCGGCCGTGGCCACTGCGCGGTGGTGCGGCAGATGGATGTGGAAGATGCCCAGCAGGTTGTTCAGGCCGGTGACCCAGTCCACGGGGATCAGGTCGATCGCGTTCATCATGGTGATCCAGCAGAACACCATCAGCGCCAGCGGGGCGATCCACGAGCGGTCGCCGTGGATGATGCCCTTGGCCTGGTCGTCGACCATCTCGACGATCATCTCGACGAAAGCCTGGAAGCGGCCCGGCACGCCGGGGGTGACGCGGCGCGCGGCAACGTACAGGAACAGCACGGCGATGGCGCCGCACAGCACGGACCAGAACACCGTGTCGTAGTTGAGCACGGAGAAATCGACCACCGACGCTTGCGTGCCGCCGACCGAATTCAAGTTCTGCAAGTGTTCGGCGATATAGCCGGAGGGTGTCAGCGCGTGTTCGGCGCTTTGGGTAGCATCAGACATGTCGATACGAACGGTATATTGCGAAATCTTCGGGCCGCGCGCCGCCACAGTCTGGCAAGCGCCCGGTACGCGTCTTGCATTGCCTTCGGCGGATTCGCCGGTCACCGCAATGCAAGCAGGGTTCAACCTTGACCGTGTCCGGAGTCAGCGCCATGAAACCCGCTGCATCCGCCACGGAAAACTCTTGATATTCCGTTTCGGTGCCACCACCTTTAGAGGAAGCACCATTTTCGGGCAGCCGACCTAGCGCAATGCCAGGGCCACCACCCAGTATGTCTTTAGCGCCAGCAGGAACGTGACCAGCATCGGCACCCAGCGCAGATCCCGGTACAGCACCACCACCAGCACCAGCAGCGCCACCGTGGCAAAGACCTTGATCGCTTCGCCCAGCACCAGCCCGCCCACCGAAGCCCGGTCGCGCGCCAGCCACAGGCGGAAGGCGAAAAACCCGCTCGGCACGAAGCACACCATGCCGCCGAACAACGCCGACCATCCATATGGCCCGGCCTCTTTCGCAAACAGCGCCCAGCACAGTGCCGACAGCAGGGAAACCATCACCTGCGCCAGGACAACTTTGCCCGGGGTCATGCGCGAAGGACGCAGCGCGCGCTCGCCAAACAGCGTCACCGCTTCGGCATGCGACAGCGGATCGACAGCTTCTTCCTCACGGTCCGCGCCTTCTTTCCAATCGTCCCAGTCATCTTCCTGACGGGACCCGGCGCCTCGTTGCTGACGGTCTCGAACCACCACCTGCCTGCCTTATCCGGACCGGAACTTTTCGGCCCGACCAGAATTCAAACCGCACGATTTTAAGGGGAACTACTGATTCGCGTCAATCTGCTTACATTTACCTTGCAGTGCATTGCGCACAACGGTTGCCATCACGATTGCATGATGGGCGCGCGAAAATTGCGCGGCAATGATGTTTGACGTAATTGGATTGCGCGGCGAACCCTGCGCATGATGGGGGATTACCGGCTGCTCACAACGGATACCGCCTATCCACGTCGCCAATGCTGCGTGCGCGCAACAGTCGCCGCAGCAATGGCCGTTAATCGCGCAGTAAATCAGGCGGCCTGCTGGCCTTCGCGCGATTCGCGCAGCCGCGTCAGCACTCCTTCGAGCGCATCGTTGTTGCTGAAGTGAATCGTAAGCTGGCCCTTGCCGCGCGCACCCAGCTTGATCTGCACCGCCAGCCCCAGCGCGTCCGACAACTCCTCTTCCAGCCGCGCCACATCGCGCACATTGTTGCCGCCCTTCTGCTTGAGCGACTTCAGGTCGAACGGCTTGAGCGTCGACGCCACCAGCTTCTCGGTCTCGCGCACCGAAAGCCGCTTGTTGACGATCTGGTTGGCCAGCGTGATCTGGTTGGCGCCGTCGACGGCCAGCAGTGCGCGCGCGTGGCCCATGTCGAGGTCACCGGCCATCAGCATGGTTTGCACCGGTGCGGCCAGGTTCAGCAGCCGCAGCAGGTTGGACACCGCGCTGCGCGAGCGCCCCACCGACTCGGCCGCCTGCTCGTGCGTGAAGCTGAACTCGCGGATCAGCCGCATGATGCCCTGCGCTTCTTCCAGCGGATTCAGGTCTTCGCGCTGGATGTTCTCGATCAGCGCCATCGCCGCCGCGGCCTCGTCGGCGACGTCCTTGACCAGCACCGGCACCTTGTCCAGCCCGGCCAGCCGGGAAGCGCGGAAGCGCCGCTCGCCGGCAATGATCTCGTAGCGGTCGGGCTCGGCCACGCGGCGCACCAGGATCGGCTGCATCAGGCCCTGGGCCCGGATGCTGGCGGCCAGCTCCTGCAGCGCGCCCTCGTCCATGCGGGTGCGCGGCTGGTACTTGCCAGGCTGCAGCTGGTTCAGGTTCAGCACGGTGGGCGCCCCCTCCTGCCTGACCGATTCGACGATTTCGGCAGGCCCGCCCAACAGCGCTTCCAGGCCACGGCCCAGGCCCTTCTTCTTTGCAGTGCTCATGCTCTTGCCCTCTCCTTCAGCCCAGCTGCCGGACCCGCGCGATCATCTCGGCGCCGAAGTCCAGGTACGCCTTGGCGCCCTTCGATGACGGATCAAATGCCACGCCCGGCATGCCATAGGACGGCGCCTCGGCCAGCCGCACATTGCGCGGGATCAGGGTCTTGAAGACCTTTTCACCGAAGTGCGATTCCAGTTGCGCCGAGACTTGCTGCTGCAGCGTCACGCGCGGATCGAACATCACGCGCAGCAGCCCGATCACCTGCAGGTCGCGGTTCAGGTTGGCGTGCACCTGCTTGATGGTGTTGACCAAGTCCGACAGCCCTTCCAGCGCAAAGTACTCGCATTGCATCGGCACGATCACGCCGTGCGCCGCGCACAACCCGTTCAGCGTCAGCAGCGATAGCGACGGCGGGCAATCGATCAGCACGAAGTCATAGTCGCCTTCGACCTCCGCGATGGCCTGGCGCAGCCGGCGCTCGCGCTGGTCCAGTTCGACCAGTTCCACTTCGGCACCGGCCAGTTCGCGGTTGGCCGGCAGCACGTCGTACTTTCCGGTTTCGGAGCGCTGGCGCGCCTGGGGGATACCGGCCAGGCCAACCAGCACCTGGTACACGCTGGTTTCCAGCGCCTGCTTGTCGATGCCGGAACCCATCGAGGCATTGCCCTGCGGGTCCAGGTCGACCAGCAGCACGCGCTGGCCCTGCGCGGCCAGGCCGGCGGCAAGGTTCACCGTGGTGGTGGTCTTGCCTACCCCGCCCTTCTGGTTTGCGATCACGAATACCTTGGCCATAAGCTCCTGCGGCTCCTGCTTCAAATCATCCGGCCAGCACGCGGCTGGCAGTTCGCGGCGCGCTTGCGCGGCGCCGCGGCGTAGGTCATGCGGGGGCGCCCGCGCGGCGCGACAGCACCACCAGGTGCCGCTCTGCCTTCAGGCCGGGCACGGTCAGCCGAGGCACGGCGTCGACCTGCCATTGCGCCATCAGCCCGGCGGCTTCCATGCGGTCCAGCTCGGCCTGCGGATACACGCCCTTCATCGCGATCAGCTTGCCGCGCGGCGCCAGCAAGTGGCCCGCCAGGTTCACGAAATCGGTCAGTTCGGCAAACGCGCGCGAGGTGATGACGGCAAAGCCGCTGGCATCGTCCAGCTTTTCCACCGGCCCCCAATGCGCCGCGGCGTTGGACAACCCGAGTTGCGCGCGGCACTGCGTCAGGAAGGCCGTCTTCTTCTGCACAATGTCGACCATCAGCACCGACACATCGGGACAGGCGATGGCCAGCGGCAGGCCTGGCATACCGCCGCCGGAGCCTACGTCGAGGACCCTGCCCCGCGCCGGCACCTCAACTTCGGCAGCACGGGCGGCTTCCGCTAACGCCGGCACCGCAGCAAGCGAATCCAACATGTGATGCGTGAGCATCTCGTCTGGATGCCGGATCGCAGTCAAGTTGTAGACGCCATTCCATTTGCGCAGCAGGGCGAGGTATGCGAACAGCGTGTCGACCTGCGCCGGTGCCAACACCAGCCCGATCTCGGCCAGACCCGATTCAAGGCGACGACGCTGCGTGGCGTCGTCGGTCATGGTATGTCGCGGACCGGGCACTCAGGCAGCCTCTTCAGCGTTGCCGGACGACGCCCCGGAGTCTGTACGGCCACGGCCCAGCCCCTTCTTCTTGAGGTGTACCAATAGCAGCGAGACCGCGGCCGGTGTCACGCCCGAGATGCGAGAAGCCTGGCCAAGCGTTTCCGGACGATGCTGGTTCAGCTTTTGGCTGACTTCGAAACCGAGCCCGCGCACTTCGGTGTAATCCAGCCCTTCCGGCAGTCGCGTCGATTCGTTGGCTTCCAGCTTGTCGACTTCGGCTGCCTGACGGGCGATATAGCCGTGGTACTTGATACCAATCTCGATCTGCTCGCGGATCTGTTCCGCCAGCATCGAATCTGCATCCAGTGGTGCCGCGGGGGCATGGCGACCGCCCTGCAGAGCCATCAGCGCTTCGTAGCGGACTTCCGGCCGACGCAGCAGGTCGGCCAGGCTGTACTCGCGTTCGATTGGCTTGCCCAGCAGCGGCACCGCCTCTTCAGCTGACAGCATGGCCGGATTCACCCATGTGCTTTTCAGACGCTCTGTTTCACGTGAAACAGCGTCGCGCTTCCGGTTGAAAGCATCCCAACGCGCATCATCGACCACGCCAAGTTCGCGGCCAACCTCGGTCAGCCGCATGTCGGCGTTATCTTCCCGCAAGCTAAGGCGGAATTCGGCACGGCTGGTGAACATGCGGTACGGCTCGGTCACGCCCCGCGTGATCAGGTCGTCGACCAGCACACCCAGGTACGCCTGATCACGGCGCGGCGTCCAGGGGTCGCGCTCACGCACAAAGCAACCGGCGTTGATGCCCGCCAGCAGACCTTGCGCCCCAGCCTCTTCATAGCCGGTGGTGCCGTTGATCTGGCCGGCAAAGAACAGGCCACGGATCGCCTTGCTTTCCAGCGATGCCTTGAGGCCCCGCGGATCAAAGTAGTCGTATTCGATCGCATACCCGGGCCGCAAGATGTGGGCGTTCTCCAAGCCTCGGATCGAATGCACCAGCTCCAGTTGCACATCGAATGGCAGGCTGGTCGAGATCCCATTGGGATAGAACTCGTTGGTCGTCAGGCCTTCCGGCTCCAGGAAGATCTGGTGGCTTTCCTTGCTGGCAAAGCGGTGGATTTTGTCCTCGATGCTGGGACAGTAACGCGGCCCTACCCCTTCGATCACGCCGGTGTACATGGGCGAGCGGTCCAGCCCGCCGCGGATGATGTCGTGGGTACGGCTGTTGGTATGGGTGATCCAGCACGGCAGTTGCTGCGGATGCTGTTCAGGCCGGCCCAGGAAAGAGAAGACGGGCACCGGATCGAGGTCGCCAGGCTGCTCTTCCATCACCGAGAAATCGATGGTACGGCCGTCGATACGCGGCGGCGTGCCCGTCTTCAGGCGGCCTTGCGGCAGCTGCAGGTCCTTCAGGCGTGCTGACAGCGATACCGCGGCGGGGTCGCCGGCGCGGCCGCCGGTGTAGTTGTCCAGGCCGACGTGGATCTTTCCGTCCAGGAAGGTACCAGCAGTCAGCACGACGGCACGCGCGCGGAAGGCGATACCCACCTGAGTCATGGCGCCGACGACGCGGTCGCCCTCCACCATCAGGTCGTCCACGGCTTGCTGGAACAACATCAGGTTCGGCTGGTTTTCCAGCCGGGTACGGATCGCCTTGCGGTACAACACTCGGTCCGCCTGGGCGCGCGTGGCACGCACGGCTGGGCCCTTGCTGGAATTCAGGATGCGGAACTGGATGCCGGCCTCGTCCGTGGCCGCGGCCATGGCGCCGCCCATGGCATCCACCTCCTTGACCAGATGTCCCTTGCCGATGCCGCCGATCGACGGGTTACAGCTCATCTGCCCAAGCGTCTCGATGTTATGGGTCAGCAGCAGCGTCTGGCAGCCCATGCGGGCCGCGGCAAGGGCGGCTTCAGTGCCGGCATGGCCACCGCCGACGACGATGACATCGAATTCTTTCGGGTAAAGCATGGGACACCTCCTCCGGGAGGCTGGCGGGAAAATACGGGAATGCGAAATTATAGCGGCATTCGACCGGCCGCCTTCCGACCGACACTATGTTTCACGTGAAACATGGCTTCCACGGTACTCGAGTAGTCGCCTGGAAACGACGTCATGTTTCACGTGAAACAAAAAGGCCGGGCGCAGGGCCCGGCCATAGGTTCCACGTGAAACAAGCGCCTCAGAGCTGCGACCTGATATAAGCCCCTAGCCGCTCAGTCAACTTGCCCAGATCACGCTGCAATGACGCAAAGCCTGCATTGCGCTCGCGGCTCGTTTCGTCCATATACAACGGTCGCCGGATCTCGATCTGCAGGCTATTGCGCCGCTCAGCCGGCCGCCCAATCTGAGCAATCAACTGCACGCCTTTATACGGGTCGTTACGCGCAACGGTGTAACCCATGCCCCGCAGTTCACACTCGACCAGGTCGACCAGCCCCGGCTCACAGGTAGTGCCATCGCGATCACCCAGCACAAAGTCGGCCAGCGGGTGCGTGCTGGCGATCTTCAGGCGCTCATAGGCGTTGTTGGGCATGGAGTGCAGGTTCAGGTGCCAGACCGCGCCAAAGCGGGCGTAAGCCCCCTCTACGGCGTCGGCCAGCGCCGCATGGTACGGCCGATAGTAGCGGTCGATACGGGCCTGTACTTCCGCGACCGACAGCCGGCGGTCGTAGATTGGCGTGGACGCATCGATCCGGCTCCAGATCAGACCGTAGCCTAGCTGCGTCTTTGGCCCCGGGGCCAGCGCGGTCGGCCAGGCACCGTCTAGCTGGGCCGGGTCGATGTCGTCAGCCATCCGGTTCGGGTCGATATAGACACGCGGGAAGGTCGCCGCCAGCAGCGTGCCACCCGCCGCGGGCACGGCCTGCCACAGCGCATCGACGTGCGTATCCTCACCGCCGCGTAGCCGCGCGGCGGGAACCGCGGCGCCAAAATCCGCCGGGTAGGCGGTACCGCTGTGCGGCGAATCGCACACCAGCGGCAGGGCCTCCCCTTCCGGCAAGCGCACGATCACCGGCGGCAGCGCCGCGGCCTGGTTGGTTGTTTCCGCCATGCCTCAGTCCAGCTTGATTTCGGCAGCCTTGGCCACGCGAGCGTAACGGGCCATGGCCTGCTGGATCTGGGCCTTGAACTGTTCCGGCGTGGTCGGCACCAGGGTGCCGCCGGACTCTTCCACCTTGCGCTTGAACTCAGGGTTCTGCATGGCCTTGTGAATAGCCTGGTTCAGCCTGCCGACAATGGCGGGCGGCGTATTGGCGGGCGCCACAATACCGAACCAGCCGCCCTCGCCCATGTCCTTGAAGCCCAGTTCGGCGTAGGTCGGCACGTTGGGCAGCTGCGCGGAACGGGCCGCGCCCAGCACCGCCAGCGCGCGCAGCCGGCCAGCCTTCACGTGCGGAAGCGTCGAGGACAGGTTATCGGTAATTGCGTTTACCTGGCCTGCCACGGCGTCGTTCAGCGCCAGCCCGGCGCCCTTGTAGGGCACATGCAACAGGTCGATCTTGGCCAGCATCATGAAGTTCTCGATGTTGACATGGCCCAGCGAGCCGGCACCCGGCGAGGCGAAGCTGTACTTGCGGGGGTTGGCCTTGGCAAGCGCGATGAACTCTTGCATGGTCTTGGCCGGCACGCTTGGATGCACCGCGAACACGCTGGGGATCGCCACCACGTTGGTGACCGGGGCAAAGTCCTTGATCGGGTCGTACTTAAGCTTGGGGTACACGGCCGGATTGGAGCCATGGGTGCTGACCGTGGCCATGCCGATGGTGTAACCATCCGGCGCGGCATTGGCGACCTGCTCCATGCCCAGGGAACCGCCGGCGCCGCCCTTGTTTTCCACGACGATCGACTGGCCCAGCTCGCGGCCAGCAAACTCGGCCACCAGGCGAGCCGACAAGTCGGTAGAACCGCCCGCGGCAAATGGCACAATCAGCCGGATCGGCCGGGTCGGGTAGCTGGCCTGCGCCAGCGCGCTGCCGGCAAAGACCAGCGTGGCGGTCGCGGCGGTGCCAGTTAGCAGCAGCTGGCGGCGGGACATCCGGGCTCGAATCATGGAGCTTCTCCTGTTGGTGTTGTGCATGAATCGGGCGAGTGTCAGCCGTTTACCGGTTGTGCGCAAACGACTATATTGCACTTTTGCATTACCAAAGATCATCCTTGCGCCGGGCTTGCGGGAGATGACCGTCCTTCCGCCCCTCCCCTGCGTCCTCCATGCGGCTGCATTCCCCTTCAATGTCCGAGTTGCACGCCTTTGCCACCGCGGCGCGGCTGGGCAGCTTTACCCGCGCGGCGGAAGAACTGTGCGTGACGCAGGGTGCGATCAGCCGCGCCATCGCCCGGCTGGAAGCGCATTTCGGCCAGCCGCTGCTGCAGCGCAACGCCCACCGGCTGGGGCTGACCGACGTGGGCCGGGAATTGCTCGATGCCGTGGCCGAACCGCTCGCCGCCATCGAACACGCCAGCGCCACCTTGCGCGCCGGAGACCGCCGGCACCATCTGACCCTGTCCGTGGTGCCCACGCTCGCCAGCGTCTGGCTAGTGCCGCGGCTGCCGGATTTCCACCGCCGCCATCCGGAAATCCGGCTCGACTTCGTCCCCTACCAGCGCGACGAAGACTTGTCCGGTCCCTCTCCTGATGCCGCCATCCTGGCTGGCGAAGCCGGCAAGTGGCCTGGCCTGCAAGTGGACTACGTGGTCGGCCGCGAAATGGTGCCGGTCTGCCACCCCGACCGCGCCCGCGCCCGGCGCGAGGCCGGCCGCTGGCAGTCTCCCGCGGAGCTGCTGGACGAGCCCCTGCTCTACCACACCACCGCCCCGGCGAACTGGCAAAACTGGCTGCAGGCGGCCGGCGTACCCAACGCTGCGCCCCGCTTATCCACAGCGTTCGATCAGGTCTCGATCCTGATCCAGGCCGTGCGCGCGGACATGGGCGTGGCGGTGCTGCAGCGCTGCCTGGTGCGCGAGGAAATTGCGGCCGGACGCGTGGCGGCACCGTTTGACCTGCCGATTACGCTGCAACGCGGCTATTTTTTGTGTGCGCCGAAGGAACGGCGCGAGCATGGCGCGCTGAATTGCTTCCGCGCGTGGCTGCTGGAAACGGCGGCTGAGGATACGGCCAGAGAAAACGCGACCTTATTCAGTGGATGAAATTCGCCGATTAAGTCATGCGCGAAAAAATTCGTCGCGCGAATTACCTTGGTTCTTGTCATCCACTAGATGGATGAAATTCGCCAATGACTGCATAGTTACATTTGTCAGCTGAATAAATAGCTCGCTGGGAGTGTCTCCACGTACCCTCACAGGTCAAAGGCCCCAAAAATCAGGTTATCCCCAAAGTTATTCACACCACCAATAACAAAGGGCCCGTCTGCACGGACCCTCATTCTTCCAGCGAAAGAGAGGCTATCTACGCCGCCTTTTTTGCCAATCCAAGATAGGTTTCGATCACCTTCGGGTTCGCCGCCAACTCACCGGCCGGTCCCTCCATGGCCATGTCGCCGGTCTCGATCACATAGCCGTAATCCGCTACCTGCAGCGCCGCGCGGGCGTTCTGCTCGATCAGCAGCGTGGCCACGCCAGTCTGGCGCAGATTGCTGATGATGTGAAAGATCTCCTTGACGATCAGCGGAGCCAGGCCAAGGCTGGGCTCGTCCAGCATCAGCAACCGCGGCTTGGCCATCAGCGCGCGGCCCACCGCCAGCATCTGGCGCTCGCCGCCGGAGAGCGTGCCGGCGTCCTGGCGGGCGCGCTCGCGCAGTCGCGGGAACAGGTCGTAGACCACGTCCATCTGGTCCAGGTAGTTCTTCTCACCGGCGCGCTTGCGGCGGAAGGCGCCGAGCTGCAGGTTGTCCTCGACCGTCATCGACGCGAACAGCTCTCGCTTTTCCGGCACCAGGCACATGCCGCGCGCGACGCGCCCCTCCACCGGGATGCCGGCCATGTCGTGGCCCAGATAGCTGACCGCGCCGCTGGACGACCCGGTTACCGGCAGCGCACCCATGATCGCATTGAGCATGGTCGACTTGCCGGCGCCGTTCGGGCCAATTACGGTGACGATGCGGCCGGCCTCCACCTTCAGGTTGGCGCCGTGCACCGCTTCCACTTTGCCGTAGCGCACGTGGAGGTCCTTCACTTCCAGAATCGGGCTCATGTCAGGTCCTTACTCCACGCCGCCGAGGTAGGCTTCCAGCACCGCCGGGTTCTTCTGCACTTCCTCGGGCACGCCCTCGGCGATGCGCGACCCGAACTCCATCACCACCAGCCGGTCAGTGAGGTTCATCACGAAGTCCATGTCGTGCTCGACCAGCAGCACGCTCATGCCTTCGCCACGCAGCTTGCGCAACAGCTCGGCCAGCGCCTGCTTTTCCTTGTAGCGCAGCCCCGCGGCAGGCTCGTCGAGCAGCAGCAGGGCCGGGTCGCAGCACAGCGCGCGCGCAATCTCCAGGATGCGCTGCTGGCCCAGTGCCAGGCTGCCGGCTTCCATGTACATGCAGTCGGCCAGGCCGACGCGCTCCAGCTGCCGCTTCGCTTCAAACAGCAGCTTCTCTTCCTCGACCTTGTTCATGCGCAGGATCGCGGCGCAGACGCCGCCCTGCGCGCGGAAGTCGCCGCGCAGGTGCGCGCCGATGGCCACGTTCTCCAGCACCGTCATGGTCGGCAGCAGGTGCACGTGCTGGAAGGTGCGGCCGATGCCACGCTTGACGATCTCGCGCGACGGCAGGCCCGAGATCACTTCACCGCGGTAGCGCACCTCGCCGCCCGAGACCGGCAGCACGCCGGTCACCAGGTTGAACGTGGTGGACTTGCCCGCGCCATTGGGGCCGATCAGGCCGATGATTTCTCCGGCCCGCACCTGGAAGCTGACATCGTTTACCGCGACCAGCCCGCCGAACTGCTTGCGCGCGGCGCGCACGTCCAGGATCAGCTCGCCCGCCTCGGGCTTCTGGCGCACCGCCAGCGCCGCGGCCTGGCCCGGCGCCAGCACCGGCGGCCCCGACGGCACCAGGCGGCGCAGGAACGGCCAGATGCCATCGCGCGCATACTGCAGCAGCAGCACCAGCAGCACGCCGAAGACGATGATCTCGAAGTTGCCGTTGGCGCCGAGCAGCCTGGGCAGCACGCCCTGCAGCACGTCCTTCAGGATGGTCAGGATGCCCGCGCCCAAGACTGCGCCCCACACGTGCCCGACTCCGCCGACCACCGCCATGAACAGATACTCGATGCCGTAGTTCAGGCCGAACGGCGTCGGGTTAACCGCGCGCTGCAGGTGCGCGTACAGGAAGCCCGACACGCATGCCAGGATCGCCGCGACCACGAAGATCACCACCTTCATCCACGCGGTGTTCACGCCCATGGCCTCGGCCATCACGCCGCCGCCCTTGAGCGCGCGGATGGCACGCCCCGGGCGCGAGTTCAGCAGGTTCTGCATCGCCAGCACCGCCAGCAGCACCACCGCCCAGATCAGGTAGAACATCGCACGCCCGGACTGCAGTTCGATGCCGAAGAACGACAGCACCGGGATGCCGTTGAGCCCGTCATACTTGCCCAGGAACTCCAGGTTGCCGAACAGGAAGAACAGCGACAGGCCCCAGGCGATGGTCGCCAGCGGCAGGTAGTGTCCCGACATGCGCATCGTGATCAGCCCGATCACATAGGCCGAGGCCATCGTGATCACCAGTCCCACCAGCAGCCCGAACCACGGCGACAGCCCGAACTGCGTGGTCAGGTACGCGGTGCTGTACGCGCCCAGCCCCACGAACGCCGCCTGCCCGAACGAGGTCATGCCGCCCACGCCGGTCAGCAGCACCAGCCCGATCGCGACGATGCTGTAGAGCCCGATGTAGTTGCCCAGCGTGATCCAGAACTCCGGCGTCGGCAGCACCGGCAGCAGCGCCAGCACCACCATGAAGGCCACCACCAGCAGCCGGTTGCGGTTCAGCCGTGCGCGGCTGCCGGCCTCGGCGCCGGCCACGCGCGCCTGCTTGTCGGTCAGCATGGTCATGGCTTATTCCTCCTCCTCGACATGCTTGCTCGTCAGCGAGCGCCACAGCAGTACCGGGATGATCAGTGTGAAGACGATGACCTCCTTGAACGCGCTGGCCCAGAAGGACGAATACGATTCCAGCAGGCCCACCAGCAGCGCACCGAGCGCCGCCACCGGGTAGCTCACCAGGCCGCCAACGATGGCGCCAACAAAGCCCTTCAGGCCCACCAGGAAACCCGACTCGTAGTACACCGTGGTCAGCGGCGCGATCAGGATGCCGCACAGCGCTCCCATCGCCGCCGCCAGCGTGAACGACAGGCGCCCCGCCTGCGTGGTGCCGATGCCGACCAGGCGCGCGCCCAGCCGGTTCACCGCGGTCGCACGCAGCGCCTTGCCCTGCAGCGTGCGCTCGAAGTAAAAGTACAGCGCACCGATCAGCAGGGCCGACACCGCCACCACCCACAGACTCTGTCCCGAGATGCTGAGCGCGCCGACCTCGAAGCGCGCATCCGAAAACGCATTGGTGCGCGAGCCCTCGGCGCCGAACATCACCAGCCCCAGCCCCACCAGTGCAAAGTGCACGCCCACCGAGACGATCAGCAGCACCAGCGTGCTGGCTTCGGCCAGCGGCTGGTAGGCCAGCCGGTACAGCATCGGCCCCAGCGGAATGATGATCAGCAGCGTCAGTGCGACTTGCGCCAGCATCGGCAGCGGCTGCGCGCCGTATTGCTGTGTCACCCAGTGCACCGCGAGCGGAAACACCAGGTACTTGCCGGCCAGCACCGCCAGCCGCTGGCCCAGCGTGCGCCGCAGTTCCGCGCTGCGCAGCACCGTCACCGTCTCATAGAGAAAAGTCAGCACGCCCATCGCCAGCAGCAGCCAGCTGGTCTGCGGTGCATGGCCGGCCTGCATCGCCGCCAGCGTCAACGCGCCATAGGCAACAAACTCCCCTTGCGGGATAAAGATGACGCGGGTCACCGAGAACACCAGTACCAGCGCCAGTGCCAGCAACGCGTAGATCGCGCCCGAGGTGATGCCGTCCTGCGCCAGGATGGCGGCGATAGATAGGTCCATTGTCTCCCCGTATCGTTGGAAAGCCTGCCTGCATCGAACGGGGTCGGCGGGGGCGCCGACGGCCGACAGGGTGGTGCGCTTCGGATTACGAAATAGTAAACGGGTTGCGCATTGCGGAAATACAGAGCAACCCTAGGTTGGCGCGGGCGGCGCTCCGCCCGCGTGGCAGAAAAAAGGGCGCATGGTCAGCCATGCGCCCTGCTTCACTGCGAGTCCGGCATGCCTCGCCGGCCGGCTCCAGACGCGTGGTTCAGCCGCTTATTTCAGCAGCTTCCACTTGCCGTCGACGATCTGCACCATCACGCGCGCGCGCTGGTCGAAGCCCAGGTGGTCGGTGGCGCTCATGTTCATGATGCCATGCGATACCGGCAGGTTCCTGGTCTGCTCCATCGCATCGCGCAGTGCCTTGCGGAATTCCTTGGTGCCCGGCTGGCCCTTCTTCAGCGCCTCGGGAATGGCATGCTGCAGGATCAGGCCCGCATCCCAGGCATGACCGCCAAAGGTCGACACCTGCCCGCCAAAGGCCTTCTCATAGGCGGTCTTGTAGGTCAGCGCCGGCTTTTTCACCGGATTGCTGTCGGGCAGCTGCTCGGCCACCAGCAGCGGGCCGGCGGGCAGGAACGTGCCTTCGCAATCCTTGCCGCATACGCGCAGGAAGTCGGCATTGGCCACGCCGTGGGTCTGGTAGATCTTGCCCTTGTAGCCGCGCTCCTTGAGCGTCTTGGCCGGCAGCGCCGCGGGCGTGCCCGACCCGGCGATCAGCACGGCGTCGGCGTTCGCGCCCATCATCTTCAGCACCTGTCCGGTGACCGAGGTATCGGTACGGGCAAAGCGCTCGTTGGCGACGACCTTGATCTTGCGCAGTTCGGCCACCTTGGCGAATTCCTGCGCCCAGCTATCGCCGTAGGCATCTGCAAAGCCGATGAACGCCACCGTCTTCACGTTGTTGTTGCCCATGTGCTCGGCAATGGCGGTGGCCATGTGCGAGTCGTTCTGCGGGGTCTTGAAGACCCATGCGCGCTTGGCGTCCATGGGCTCGATGATGCGGGCCGAGGCCGCCATGGTGATCATCGGGGTCTCGTTCTCGGCCACCACGTCAACCATCGCCAGCGAGTTCGGCGTAACGGTCGAACCCACCATCACGTCGACCTTGTCCTCGCTGATCAGCTTGCGCGTGTTCTTGACCGCCGTGGTCGTGTCCGAGGCATCGTCCAGGACGACGTACTCGATCTTCTTGCCCGCGATCTCCTTGGGCATCAGCGTGAAGGTGTTCTTTTCCGGAATGCCCAGCGATGCCGCCGGACCCGTGGCCGACACCGTTACCCCGACCTTGACCTGCGCCTGGGCGACTCCGGCAACCAGGCTGGCCGCAGCGATTGCCAGCAGGCTGGCGCGCTTGAAATCCATCTTGTCTCCTTCGGTTCCTGAAACGGAAAAGGCATCCGTCCGGCGTCCGCCGGCGGATGCCCATTTTTTGGACCCCTCGGGTCAACGCAGGCACATCGCCGGCACCTGCGCTACAACCAGGAACAGCACCAGGCCGTTCCCCAATTTCCCGTCCACGCCACTCCCCCGGAAAGGCGCTTCGGCCATTCACCGACCGCTCGGTCGGGAATGCGGATCGAGTCTATCACAGCACCCTGGCGCGAACAGCGAGGACTAACCCGCATCGCCCGCCCAGCCTGGCTTCGCCGTCAGCGCACGAAAGCGTCCCAGGCGGTCTTCACGATCAGCGCGCTGACCACCACGATAAACACCTTGCGCACAAAGGCGCTGCCGTGTCGCAGCGCCAGCTTGCTGCCCACCTGGCTGCCGGCGACGTTGGCCACGGCCATCACCAGGCCCAGCTGCCACCAGATATGGCCCTTGCTGGCGAGCAGCAACAGTGCCGCGAGGTTGGTTGCCAGGTTGACCAGCTTGGTCGACGCGGCCGCATGCAGGAAGTCATAGCCGAACACCCGCACGAACACGATCATCAGAAAACTGCCGGTGCCCGGGCCGAACACGCCGTCATAAAAGCCGAGCACGGCGCCCGCCAGCAGCGCCGCCCCGCGTTCGCGCCAGCCTGCCAGCGTGGGCGCGTGCTCGGTGCCGAGGTCTTTCTTGGCGACGGTATACACCAGCAGCACCACCAGCACGAAGGGCAGCGCCTTGCGCAGCGGCTCGGCCGGGATCATGGTCAGCGCCCAGGCGCCGGCCATCGAGAACACAAAAGCCGCCACCACCGCCGGCGCTGTCGCGCCCCAGTAGATGCGCACGCTGCGGCCGTAGCGCAGCGCCGCGCTGGCGGTGCCCGCGATCGAACCGACCTTGTTGGTGCCCAGCAGCGTGGCCGGCGCAAGGTTGGGATAGGCCGAGAACAGCGCCGGGATCTGGACCAGCCCGCCGCCACCGGCGACCGCGTCGATCAGGCCGGCAAGAAAGGCGGCAGCCGCCAGGAATGCGAATTCCGTCATTGCAGGAAAGCGAAAATGGGAAAAGGGGGGAAAAATCAGGAAGGACCGGGACTGCGTTTCCGGCATACCGCCGGCCAGGGGGGAATCAACCCAGTACCTTGGCCGCCGGCACCAGGCTGCGGTGCCACATGCCGTTGCCATGGAGGCGGAAGCCGGGCGGCGCGCCGCCGTGGCCTGCCACCAGCCCCGGCGCCAGCAGCGCGTGGCGGATGCCGTGCGCGCGGCCCCAGTCGGCCAGCGTGGCGCAGCAGGCTTCCAGACAAACGTGGCGGGTGGCCGCTTCCAGCCCCGGCAGCACCCACCACTCAATGGCGCAGGCGGCAAGGCCCGCAAGTTCGAGGCTGGGCAGCAAGGCCACCGGCAAGCAGGCAAGCAGACGATCCTGGTCCGGCGCGCAGGCCAGCAGGCAGATACCGCGCCCCGACTGGGCCAGCAGGTCGCCCAGCATCAGCTGCCGGGCGCGCGCGGCGGGTACGGGCAAGGGCTGGAGCTGGTCCAGCCAGTCCGCTACCGGGGCAGCGTCGGCACCCTGTCCCAGGCGTACCCGGACCTGCGGCGCGGCGGCGCTGCTCGGGTGCGCAACGGTCGGGGACGGATCGGGGGGAACGGTGGCGGACATGGGCGGGCAGCAAAGAGCGCCCGCATTGTCGCATGCGCAAGGCCGCGAGGTGATGCCGATGCAGCATAAGCGCCCCAAGTTGGGGCGAAGTCATCACAACGAAAGTGCGAAGCCCAAATGAAAAAAGCGTTGCCGAGGATCACCCGGCAACGCCCTTTATTTTATAACGCTGCTACCCGACACCGGGTGCGCGCCTGTCGTCTCCTCGCTTCCGCCTCCATTTAACCTGCGAAAACCGTATATGGAATGTAACGAAGCGGTGCATCGAGGACAAGCTAGAAAAAACCCTAGCCCCAGATTCGGGCATGTCGACCAGCGGTCACTCCCGCCGCCCGCTGTGGCCCCCGAAGCGCGCCAGCAGCTCGCCCATGATGCCCCGGCGGAAGGTCAGCACGCAGATCACGAAGATCACGCCGGTCACCATCGTCACCGACTCGCCCAGCGTGCCGAACCACGATAGACCGGTCACCGATGCCAGGAAGTTGCCGATGTCGCCCAGCTTGTTCTCGAGCGCCACGATTACGAACGCGCCGACGATCGGGCCCGACAACGTACCGAGGCCGCCGACCAGCGTCATCAGGATCACCGATCCCGACATCGACCAGTGCACGTCGGTCAGCGTCTCGAAGCCCAGCACCAGCGCCTTGATCGAGCCGGCCAACCCCGACAGCGCCGCCGACAGCACGAACGCGGTCAGCTTGAAGCGGTCGACGTCATAGCCCAGCGACACCGCGCGCGGCTCATTCTCCTTGATCGCCTTCAGGATCTGCCCGAACGGCGAATGCACCGTGCGCACGATCAGCGCGAAGGCCACCACGATGATCACCAGCGCCACGTAGTACAGCGTCAGGTCATCCGACAACGACAGCACGCCGAACAGCTTGCCGCGCGGAATGCCCTGCAGCCCGTCCTCGCCGCCGGTGAACGGCGCCTGCAGGCAGATGAAGAACAGCATCTGCGCCAGCGCCAGCGTGATCATCGAGAAGTAGATGCCCTGGCGCCGGATCGCCAGCGAACCCACCACGTAGCCGATCAGCGCGCCCGTGGCGGTGCCCAGGATCAGGCCGACCTCGGGCGTCACGCCCCACACCTTCATCGCATGGCCGGCCGCGTAACCGGCGCCGCCGAAGAACGCCGCATGGCCGAACGACAGCAGCCCGGTGTAGCCGATCAGCAGGTTGAAGGCGCACGCAAACAGCGCGAAGCACAGCACCTTGAGCACGAACACCGGGTACGCCCCGGCCAGCGGTGCGGCCAGCAGTGCCAGCAGCAGCAATCCGTACAACAGTTTCTTCTGCACGCCTTGTCCCTTTCCTGCCTTGCCCGAGTTGGCCGCCACGCTCGATGGCGTCGATGATGTCGAGGGTGCGCTCATCACTTCTCCTTGCCGAACAGCCCGGCGGGGCGCAGCAGCAGCACGATCACCATGATGAAGAACACCACGGTCGCCGAGGCTTCCGGATAGAACACCTTGGTCAGGCCCTCGACCACGCCCAGCCCGAGGCCGGTCAGGATCGAGCCCATGATCGAGCCCATGCCGCCGATCACCACCACCGCAAACACGACGATGATCAGGTTCTGCCCCATCAGCGGCGAGATCTGGATCACCGGCGCGGCCAGCACGCCGGCAAACGCGGCCAGCGCCACGCCGAAGCCGTAGGTCAGCGTCACCATCAGCGGCACGTTGACGCCGAAGGCCTCGACCATCTTGGGGTTCTCAGTGCCGGCGCGCAGGTACGCCCCCAGCTTTGTCTTCTCGATCACGTACCAGGTGGCAAAGCACACCGCCAGCGAAGCCACCACGACCCAGGCGCGGTAATTGGGCAGGATCATGAAGCCCAGGTCAGTGGCGCCCTGCAGCGCGTCCGGGGTCTGGTAGGGCAGGCCCGAGACGCCGTAGATCGAGCGGAAGATGCCTTCAATCACCAGCGTGATGCCCAGCGTCAGCAGCAGGCCGTAGATATGGTCGAGCTTGTAGATCCAGCGCAGCATGGTCTTCTCGATCACCACGCCCAGCGCGGCGACCACCAGCGGCGACAGCAGCAGCATGACCCAGTAATTGAGCCCGGCGTATTCCATGCCCATCCAGGCCAGCACCGCGCCCAGCATGAAGAGCGCGCCGTGCGCAAAGTTGATGACGTTGAGCAGGCCGAAGATCACCGCCAGGCCCAGGCTCAGCATCGCGTAAAAGGCGCCGTTGACCAGCCCCAGCAAGAGCTGGGAAAGCATGGCAGGCAGGGGGATTCCGAAGATGTCCATCGCGGTGGTTACTTGTTGCTGTGGTGAGCTCCCCTCTCCCGCCGTGCGGGAGAGGGGTTGGGGGTGAGGGTGGGCGCTGGCCAGACATGAGACTCCTGGCCTGACCGCGGTCCGGACTTTGCGCTGGCACGGCGCGTTCGTGCCGCCACACCATTGCGAACGCCTGCCCTCACCCCCGGCCCCTCTCCCGCTCGCGGGAGAGGGGAGCAAACCGGCCGGCTTGCTAACCGCCCAAGCCGGCTTTTCTTTTTACTTCTTCAACATCGCGCACTTCGACTCGGCCACCGTGGTGAAGGCCTGCTCGCCCGGGATGGTCGCAACCACCTTCAGGTAGTCCCACGGCTTCTTTGACTCTGCCGCCGTCTTCACCTGCATCAGGTACATGTCGTGGATGCCACGGCCGTCCTGGCGGATATAGCCCTTGGTGTAGAAGTCGTTGATCTTCATCTTCTTCAACTCCGCCATGACCTTGTCCGGATCGTCGGTCTTGGCGGCTTCCACCGCCTTCAGGTACGTGCTGGCCGCCGAGTAGTCCGCTGCCTGCAGGCTGCTTGGCATCTTCTTCATCTTGCCGAAGAAGCGGTTGGCGAACTTGCGGGTGTCGTCGTTCATGTCCCAGTACCAGCTGTCGGTCATCAGCAGGCCTTCGGTGTTCTTCAGCCCGAGGCTGTGCACATCGTTGATGAACATCAGCAGGCCGGCGATCTTCATCGTCTTGGTGATGCCAAATTCCTTGGCCGCCTTGATCGAGTTGATGGTGTCGCCGCCGGCGTTGGCCAGGCCCAGGATCTGTGCCTTGGACGCCTGCGCCTGCAGCAGGAACGACGAGAAGTCCGAGGCCGACAGCGGATGGCGCACCTGCCCCGCCACCGTGCCGCCGTTGGCCTTGACCACCGCCGCGGTATCGCTTTCCAGCGAGTGGCCGAAGGCGTAGTCGGCGGTCAGGAAGAACCACGACTTGCCGCCCTGCTTGACCACCGCGCTGCCGGTGCCTTTGGCCAGCGCCACCGTGTCATAGGCGTAGTGCACCGTGTACGGCGAGCACTCTTCGTTGGTCAGGCGCGCGGTGCCGGCGCCGATGTTGATGTAGACGCGTTTCTTCTCCGAAGCCACCTTGTTCATCGCCAGCGCGGTGCCCGAGTTGGTGCCGCCCAGCAGCATGTCCAGGCCCTGCTGGTCCATCCATTCGCGCGCCTTCGAGGCGGCGATGTCGGCCTTGTTCTGGTGGTCGGCCGAGACGATCTCGATGGGCTTGCCCAGCACCTTGCCGCCGCGGTCCTCGATCGCCATCTTGATGGCTTCCAGGCCGCCAGGGCCGTCGATGTCGGCATACAGGCCCGACATGTCGGTGATGTAGCCGATCTTGACGGTGTCGCCCGACACCTGTGCGGCAGCGCCGAACGACACTGCACCCATGGCAATGGCCGCCATCGCGGCCGCGAGCCGAGTCTTTTTCATTTCCGTGTCTCCTGATTTGCGGCGGCATGCGCGCCACCCGTTCCTGCCAACAAGCAACCATCGATCCGCATTGCGCGGATCAGACCCCGAGCAATTCATGCAGCACCGGCATCTTGGCCTGCAGCTCGCTGGCCGCGAAGCGTTCGACGATGGTGCCGTGCTCCATCACATAGAAGCGGTCTGCCAGCGGCGCGGCGAAGCGGAAGTTCTGCTCCACCATCACTACCGTGTAGCCCTTCTGCTTGAGCATCCGGATCATGCGCGCCAGCGCCTGCACGATCACCGGTGCCAGCCCTTCCGAGATCTCGTCGAGCAACAGCAGGTTGGCGCCGGTGCGCAGGATGCGCCCGACCGCCAGCATCTGCTGCTCGCCGCCCGACAGGCGCGTGCCCTGGCTCTGGCGGCGCTCCTTCAGGTTGGGGAACATCTCGTAGATGTCGGCCTCGCTCATGCCCTGGCTGGCGTCGGCGCCCTTGAGCACCGGCGGCAGCAGCAGGTTCTCTTCGCATGAGAGGCTGGAAAAGATGGCGCGCTCTTCCGGGCAATAGCCGATGCCGTAGTGCGCGATCTTGTGCGTCGGCAGGCCGATGGTCTCGTGGCCGTCGACCCGGATCGAGCCCTTGCGCGTGCCGGTCAGCCCCATGATCGCGCGCAGCGTGGTGGTGCGTCCGGCGCCGTTGCGGCCCAGCAGCGTGACCACCTCGCCGCGGTTCACGGTCAGGTCCACGCCGTGCAGGATGTGCGATTCGCCGTACCAGGCGTGCAGGCCCTTGATGTCCAGGGCGGGAGTATCCGCTGTGCTCATGTCTCGTCCCCGCTCAGTGCGCGCCCTGCAGTTCCGCGTCGGCGGTGCCCATGTAGGCCTCCATCACGCGCGGGTCCTTCGATACTTCCGCATACGGGCCTTCGGCCAGGATGGCGCCGCGCTGCAGCACCGTGATCTTGTCGGCGATCGACGAGACCACGCTCATGTTGTGCTCCACCATCAGGATGGTGCGGCCCGCCGAGACCTGCTTGATCAGCTGCGTAACGCGGTCCACGTCCTCGTGGCCCATGCCCTGCGTGGGCTCGTCGAGCAGCATCAGCTCGGGCTCCATCGCCAGCGTGGTGGCGATCTCCAGCGCGCGCTTGCGCCCGTACGGCAGGTTCACCGTGAGCGTGTGCGCGAACTCGGTCAGGCCCACCTGGTCAAGCAGCGCCATGGCGCGGTCGTTGAGCACGTCCAGCGAGCGCTCGCTGCGCCAGAACTGGTACGCGGTGCCCAGTTGCCGCTGCAGCCCGATGCGCACGTTCTCCATCACTGTCAGGTGCGGAAACACCGCCGAGATCTGGAACGAGCGGATCACGCCGCGCCGCGCGATCTGCGCCGGCTTTTCGCGAGTGATGTCGATGCCGTTGAAAAGAATGGTGCCGGTGGTCGGCTCCAGGAACTTGGTGAGGAGGTTGAAGCAGGTCGTCTTGCCGGCGCCGTTGGGGCCGATCAACGCATGGATCGACCCGCGGCGCACCCGCAGGTTGACGTCGCTCACCGCCGTGAACCCCTTGAACTCCTTGGTGAGGTTCCGCGTCTCCAGGATGGTTTCCTGCTGGTTCATGTCTCCTGCCCGCCCTCTTGCTGAACTGCCGGGGTGATGCCCGGCACTGACAATGGTCCGAACCGGCCTTGTAGGCCCTTTGCTGCCGCTTGTTCCGTCAGGGCTGCCGTGGTGGCGGCCATGCCTGCGGATTTTTATCGGTGCGGGGCGGCTCCCGCGAGGGCTGCGACGGCGACATGGGATGTGCGGCCGAAGCACCCTGTGAGGCGTCTATTGTGTGCGCCTGTTGCATCGCAAAACATCGGGGTTTGCACTATGAAACATGAACCAAGTGTCAGTTTTTTTGCGGCCGCACAAGCGGCGCAACCGGCGCATGGCATCCACCCCGTTGGCGGCCATGCGCCGTGCCGTTTCAAGCGCTTGCAACAACCGTCGCCGGCGCGGGCGAGGCGTGCGGCGGCGCCTCCACCGGACCTGCCCCTTGCGCGGCCGAGTCGCGATGCCTGCGGTCCTCGCGGATCATGTCGCTGGCGCGCTCCGCGATCATGATGGTCGGAGAATTGGTGTTGCCCGACGTGATCCGTGGCATCACCGACGCATCGACCACCCGCAGGCCGTCGAGGCCCAGCACGCGCAGCCGATGGTCGACCACCGCCATCGCATCGTCGGCGCGGCCCATCTTGCAGGTGCCGACCGGATGGAAGATGGTGGTGCCGATATTGCCTGCGGCTTCGGCCAGTTGCTCGTCGGTCTGGAAGGCCGGTCCCGGCAGCCATTCCTCAGGGCGGTACGGCGCCAGCGCCGGCGACGCCACGATGCGGCGCGTAAGCCGGATCGAATCGGCGGCAACCTTGCGGTCCTCGTCCGTCGACAGGTAGTTGGGCGCAATCACCGGCGCCTGGCGGAAGTCCGCGCTGCCGGCATGCACGCTGCCGCGCGAAGTCGGGCGCAGGTTGCAGGCGCTGGCGGTAAAGGCATTGAAGGCATGGAGCGGATCGCCAAACTTGTCCAGCGACAACGGCTGCACGTGGTACTCGACGTTGGGCCGCGCCTGCGACGGGTCCGAGCGCGCAAACGCGCCCAACTGCGATGGCGCCATGCTCATCGGGCCGCTCTGGTTGAACGCATATTGCACGCCGATGCAGAACTTGCCCCACAGGCTGGCGGCGCGCGTGTTCAGCGTGCGCACGCCGTTGACCTTGACCACGCTGCGCAGCTGCAGGTGGTCCTGCAGGTTCTCGCCCACGCCGGGCAGCGCGTGGCGCACCGGAATGCCCAGCGCCTGGAGCCGCTCGGCCTGGCCGATCCCCGACAGCTCCAGCAACTGCGGCGTGTTGACCGCGCCGGCGGCGAGGATCACCTCGTGCGTGGCCGCCGCCGTATGCGGGCGAGTGCCGCCGATATAGTTGACGCCGGTGCAGCGGCGCCCGTCGAAAGTCAGCCCGCTCACCTGCGCGCCGGTGACGATGGTCAGGTTGGGCCGCTCCGAGGCTCGCCGCAGGAACGCCTTGGCGGTGTTCCAGCGGATGCCGCGGCGCTGGTTCACCTCGAAATAGCCCACGCCGAAATTGTCGCCGCGGTTGAAGTCGTCGGTGCGCGGGATCCCGGCCTCTTCGGCGGCATCGGCAAAGCGCTCCAGGATGTCCCAGCGCAGCCGCTGTCCCTCCACGCGCCATTCGCCGCCGGCGCCGTGGAATTCGCTTGGGCCGCGGTGATGATCCTCGCTGCGCTTGAACAGCGGCAGCACGTTGTCCCAGCGCCAGCCATCGTCGCCGGTCAGCCGCGCCCACTCGTCATAGTCCTCGCGCTGGCCGCGCATATAGATCATGCCGTTGATCGACGAACAGCCGCCCAGCACGCGCCCGCGCGGATAGCCCAGCGAGCGCCCGTTCAGCCCCGCTTCGGCTTCGGTGCGATAGAGCCAGTCGGTGCGCGGGTTGCCGATGCAGTAGAGGTAGCCCACCGGAATATGGATCCAGTGGTAATCGTCCTTGCCGCCCGCTTCCAGCAGCAGCACGTTGATGTCCGGATCCTGCGTCAGCCGGTTCGCCAGGACACAGCCGGCCGAGCCGGCCCCCACGATGATGTAGTCGAATGTCTCCATGGCGCTCGTTGTCGTGATCGTCGGTTTTACTTCGCCACCGGCATGGTGAACTCGGCGCCCTTGGCGATCGAGTCCGGCCAGCGCTGCATCACGCTCTTGTAGCGCGTGTAGAAGCGCACGCCCTCTTCGCCATAGGCATGGTGGTCGCCGAACAGCGAGCGCTTCCAGCCGCCGAACGAATGCCACGCCATCGGCACCGGGATCGGCACGTTGATGCCGACCATGCCCACCTGGATCTGCCGCGCGAACGCGCGCGCGATGCCACCGTCGCTGGTGTAGCACGACACGCCGTTGCCGTACTCGTGCGCATTGATCAGCGCCACCGCCTCGGCAAAGTCATGCACGCGCACCACCGACAGCACCGGGCCAAAGATCTCTTCCTTGTAGATGGTCATGTCGGGCTTCACATGGTCGAACAGCGTGCCGCCGACATAGAAGCCGTTCTCATGGCCATCGACCTTGTGCCCGCGCCCATCGGTCACCAGCGTCGCGCCTTCCGCCACGCCTTTGGCGATATAGCCTTCGACCTTGGCCTTGTGCGCGCCGGTCACCAGCGGGCCCATCTCGGCATCGGCCTCCATGCCGTTGCGGATCTTCAAGGAACGCGCCCGCTCGGCCAGGCGCGGCACCAGCTGGTCGGCGACCTCGCCAACGGCAACGGCCACCGAGATCGCCATGCAGCGCTCGCCGGCGGAACCGTAGGCGGCGCCGATCAGCGCATCGACCGCCTGGTCCAGGTCCGCATCGGGCATCACCACCAGGTGGTTCTTGGCACCGCCCAGTGCCTGCACGCGCTTGCCGTGCTTCGTGCTTTCCGTATAGATGTACTCGGCGATCGGGGTCGAGCCGACGAACGACAACGCCTGCACGTCCGGATGCGCCAGCAGCGCGTCGACCGCTTCCTTGTCGCCCTGCACCACGTTGAACACGCCGTCCGGCAAGCCGGCCTGGCGCAGCAAATCGGCGATCAACAGGCTCGGCGACGGGTCGCGCTCGGACGGCTTGAGCACGAAGGTATTGCCGCACGCCAGCGCCACCGGGAACATCCACATCGGCACCATCACCGGGAAGTTGAACGGCGTGATGCCGGCCACCACGCCCAGCGGCTGGCGCAGGTTCCAGTTGTCAATGCCGCCGCCGATGTTGTCGGTGAAATCGGTCTTGAGCAGGTTGGGAATGCCGCAGGCAAACTCCACCACCTCGATGCCGCGCGTGACTTCGCCCCTGGCATCGGAGAACACCTTGCCATGCTCGCGCGTGATCAGCGCGGCGAGGTCGTCGTGGTGCTGGTCCAGCAGTTCCTTGAACTTGAACAGGATGCGCGCGCGGCGCAGCGGCGGGGTGTCGGCCCACGCCGGGAAAGCCGCCTTGGCGGCGGCGACGGCCTCGGCCACGTCTTGCATGGTGCCGAGCGCCACACGCGCGGACACTTCGCCGGTGGCGGGGTTGTAGATCTCGGCCAGGCGCTGCGATGCGCCGCGTGTCTGCCTGCCTGCGATGCTATGGCCGATGATGGCCTGCACTACGCTGGCCTCTGCAAGGATGTCTTCCACTTCCGCTCCTGAATGCTGGTGCCCAGGGCGCTTCGGCCCCGGATTTGCTGCGTCGATCTTTGCGTCTGGTGAAGACGCTGCCACGGCGCGCCGAGCCCCGGCCCCGGCACGTATGCCGTGCGGCACAAGACTTCGGGCCATGGTTGAGCGCAAGCTTGGTGCAGTTGCGCGGCCCCGTCCAATGATTTATCGTCAATCGCAATATAAGCCGCGCAAAATATTGCGACGCACCACACCCACTGCGCCCCGCCCCTTGGACCTCCATCACCTGCGCGCCTTTGTCGCCGTTGCGCGCGAAGGCAATCTGACTCGTGCCGCACAGCGCCTGCACCTGACCCAGCCTGCGGTCAGCCTGCAGCTGAAGGCGCTGCAGTCGGCGTGGCGCATCAAGCTGTTCGAGCGCACCGCGGCGGGCCTGACCCTGACCGCCGATGGCGCCGCGCTGTTGCCGCTGGCCGAGCGCATCCTCGATGGCGTGGGCGACCTGCAGCACACCGTCAGCGCCATGCATCACACCGTGCGCGGTCGGCTGGCGATCGGCACCATCCTCGATCCGGAATTCACGCGGCTGGGCCCGATGCTGCGCACGCTGGTCGAGCGGCACCCGCAGATCGGCACCGAACTGCGCCACGGCATGTCGGGCTGGGTGCTGCAACAGATACGCAGCGGCGCGCTCGACGTCGGCTTCTACCTCGGGCAGCCGGCCGAAGCCGGTTTCCACGCGCTGACGCTGACGCCGTTCTCGTATTACGTGGTGGCGCCCAAAGGCTGGAAGGAGCGTACCGCGCTGCGCTCATGGGCGCAGCTGGCCACGCTGCCGTGGATCTGGACCCCGCCCGAATCGGCGCACAACCGGCTGTTGTCCGCGCACTTCGCCCAGGCGGGCGTGGATCCGGCCACCGTGCCCAAGGTGGCGCATGTCGACCAGGAAGCCTCGATGCTGGACCTGGTGCGTTCCGGCGTCGGGCTGTCTCTGGTACGCGACGCGATCGCGCTGCGCGAATCGCATGCGCACGGGCTGGTGATCGTCGAAGGCGTCTCGGTGCAGACTGAGCTGACCCTGGTCTGCCTGGCCGCGCGCCGCGACGATCCGGTGGTCGCGGCGGTGTTCGGCGTGGCCGAGTCCGTGTTCCGGACCTAGTGCTGCGGGCTGGCCAGCCGGCGCTGCAGCCAGTTGGTCAGCGCCGCAAACACTTCGCCGCGCAGCGGCTGCGCTTCATTGAAGATCTCGTGGTAGCCATGGTCGAACCAGACCTGTTCGCGCAGGTCGGGCGGCGCATTGTCGAAGAAGGCGCGGCTGCCGGCCGGGTCCACCACGCGGTCGGCGCCGCCGACCAGCATCAGCATGGGCGCCTCCAGCAGCGCGGCGTCGGCCTGGGCCTGCGCCATGCCGCGGATAAACCCTTCCAGCACGCCGGCGGTGATGGTGGTCTGCACCAGCGGATCGGCGCGATAGGCGGCGACTACCGCCGGATCGTGCGACAAGTGCCGGGCATCGATCGGATTGGGCACGCGCAGCCGCGGCGCCAGCATCAACAGCACGCGGTGCAGCGCCAGCGCTGGCCGCGATAGCCGCAGCGCCAGCGCCGGCGAGGACAAGACCAGGGCGCGCACCGGCCGCACCCGCGCGGTGGCAAAGCGCGCCGCGATCAGGCCGCCCATGCTGTGGCCGAGCAGGATCGGCAGTTCGTGCCAGCCCGGCACCGCGGCATCGTAGATCTCGGCGAGGTCGTTCAGGTAGGTGTCCGGATGGTCCGCGACCATGCGCGCGCCGCCGCTGGCGCCGTGGCCGCGCAGGTCGAAGGCCCGCACCCGCAGCCCCAGGCCGCACAGCACCTCGGCGACATGCTGGTAGCGGCCGGCGTGTTCGGCCAGCCCGTGCACCAGCAGCACCGAGCCGAGCGGTTCAGCAAAGCTCGCCCGGTCGGGTTGCCAGGTACGGAGCAGCAGTTCGGTGCCGTCGCGCATGCGCTGGCGGCTCTGCACCGGTGCAAGGCTGCCAGCCGGGGTGGCGGCAAGCGCGCTGGCAACGCCGGCCATGGCCGGATCTTCCGTCATCGGCTGTTCCATCTGCACAGGTCTCCTGCCGGCACGGGCGCGCACCGGCTGTCATTATTTTTGTGGATACCGCTTTGCCGGCCCGCGCCGGCCACGCCGAGAGTTTGCCCGAACTCAGCCGTGAGCTCAGCCGTGACAGGCCGGCCGTTCCGGTGCGTCCGGCTGCGCCATGTCGGCCAGGATCGGGCAGTCCGGCCGGTCGTCGCCATTGCAGTGCTGCGCCAGTTCGCGCAGCGTGTCGCGCATCGCCGCCAGTTCGGCGATGCGCAGCTCCAGGTCGGCCACATGCCGCAAGGTCAGCGCCTTGACGTCGGCGCTGGCACGGCCGCGGTCGTGCCACAGCGACAGCAGGTTGCGGATCTCGTCGAGCGAGAATCCCAGATTACGGGCACGCCGCACGAAGCGCAAGGTATGCACCGCGCGTTCGTCATAGCGGCGGTAGCCGCCTTCGGTGCGCGGCGGCGCCGCCACCAGCCCGATCGATTCATAGTGGCGGATCATCTTGGCCGAGACGCCCGAGGCCTGTGCCGCTTCGCCGATATTCATCACTTGCCTCCTTGCGTCGCGGCGGACGCACCCGGCGCGGTGCCGGCCTGCGCACGCCAGCGGCGCAGCAGCAACGCATTGCTGACCACGCTGACGCTGGAGAACGCCATCGCCGCGCCCGCCACCACCGGGTTGAGCAAGCCGGCCGCGGCCAGAGGAATCCCCACCACGTTATAGATAAAGGCCCAGAACAGGTTCTGGCGGATCTTGCGCACGGTGCGGTGCGAGACCGCCAGCGCATCGGCCACCAGCGCCGGGTCGCCGCGCATCAGCGTAATGCCGGCGGCGTGCATGGCGACGTCGGTGCCGGTCGACATGGCAATGCCCACGTCGGCCGCGGCCAGTGCCGGCGCATCGTTGATGCCGTCGCCCACCATCGCCACCACTGCGCCATTGCGGCCCAGCGCCCGCACGCGCGCGGCCTTGTCCTCGGGCAGGACTTCGGCCTGCACGTCATCCAGCCCCAGCGCCTGCGCCACGCGCGCCGCGGCGCCGGCGTTGTCGCCGGTCAGCATCACGGTGCGCACGCCCGCGGCGCGCAGCCTGGCGATCGCCGCAGGCGCGCCCGGCTTGATGGCATCGCCGAAGGCGACCAGCCCGGCCACGCGCGGCGGTGTGGCCTGCACCAGCCACGACACGGTGCGGCCCTCGGCGCGCAACTGGTCGGCCACCGCGGCCAGCATGCCCGCCGGCGCGCCCAGCGACTCGCGCAGGCGCTCGCTGCCCAGTTGCAGGGCCTCGCCATCGACCACGCCGGCAATGCCGCGGCCCGGCAGCGCCTGCACCCCGCTGGCCTGCGGCACGGCGATGCCACGCGCCTGCGCCGCGGCCAGCACGGCGCGCGCCAGCGGATGCTCGCTGCCGGCCTGCAGCGCGGCCAGTTGCGCCAGCAACGCGCTGCCGTCGACGTCGGCGGGATCGGCCGCATGCAATGCCACCACTTCGGGCTTGCCGACCGTCAGCGTGCCGGTCTTGTCGAACGCCACCACGCTGACGCGGTGCGCGACTTCCAGCGCCTCGGCGTCCTTGATCAGGATGCCGGCGCGCGCCCCGGCGCCGGTGCCGGCCATGATCGCGGTGGGCGTTGCCAGCCCCAGCGCGCAGGGGCAGGCGATCACCAGCACCGCCACGGCGTTGAGCAGCGCCGCTTCCCAGTCGCCGGCAAACAAGCCCCAGCCCAGCACGGTCACCAGCGCAATGCCCAGCACCACCGGCACGAACACCGCGCTGACGCGGTCGACCAGGCGCTGGATCGGCGCCTTGGCCGCCTGTGCGTGCTCGACCATGCGAATGATGCGCGCCAGCACCGTCTCGGCGCCCACCGCCACGGTGCGCGCCACCAGCAGGCCTTCGAAATTGATGGCGCCGCCGGTGATGCGGTCGCCGGGCTGCTTGGGCACCGGCAGGCTTTCGCCGGTCAGCATCGATTCATCGGCATGGCTGGTGCCTTCGACCACCTCGGCATCCACCGGGATGCGCTCGCCGGGGCGCACCACCACCTCGTCGCCGATGCGCACGTCCGCCAGCGGCACGCTCTGCTCGACCCCGCCGCGCCGCACGCGCGCGGTGTCGGGGCGCAATGCCGCGAGCGCGCGGATGGCCTCGGCGGTCTGGCGCTTGGCGCGCGTCTCCAGCCATTTGCCCAGCCGCACCAGCGTGATCACCACCGCCGCGCTCTCGAAGTACAGGTGCGGCATGGCATCGGCCGGCGTGCGCCACATCAGCCACAGCGACAGCCCGTAAGCGGCCGTGGTGCCGAGTGCCACCAGCAGGTCCATATTGCCCGCGCCGGCGCGCACCGCCTTCCAGCCCGCCTTGTAGAAGCGCCAGCCGAACACGAACTGCACCGGCGTGGCCAGCAGCCACTGCACCCACGCCGGCAGCATCCAGTGCACCCCGAACCATTCCAGCACCATCGGCGCGACCAGGGGCAGCGACAGCGCCGCCGAGATCGCCACCGGCCACGGGCCGTCCCAGAACGCCGGGCGCGTGGCCTGCCCGGGCTGGGCTGGCTGCACCGCATCCGCCACCGGCGTCGCGCCATAGCCGGCGCGCGCGACCGCACTCACCAGCGCTGCGGTATCCGCGGCGCCGCGCAGCAGCGTTACGCTGGCGCGCTCGGTCGCCAGGTTGACGGTGGCCTCGACCACTCCGGGCACGGCGCGCAGCGCCTTTTCCACCCGGGCCACGCACGAGGCGCAAGTCATGTCGGCGATATGCAGTTCGAGGGTGTCCCGGGGCACGGCGTAGCCGGCCTCGGCCACGGCGCGCGCGGCCGCAGGCAGCACCGCGGCGGAGGCCGCGCGCAGCGTGGCGGCCTCGGTGGCCAGGTTGACGGCCACATCGCGCACGCCCGGCACCTTGGCCAGGGCCTTCTCGACGCGTCCCACGCAGGAGGCGCAGGTCATGCCTTCGACCGGCAGGCGCCATTCAGGCATGGCGTCGGCGGGCGGGCGGTGGTCCGTGCGGACCGGTTGGGAAGCGAGCACAGCGCTGGAATCTGGCATGGTTCTGAGTCATCCACAGTGTCGATGTCAGCATCATGGACCTTACCATCATTGGAAGGTCAAGGCCCCCTTCAGATGATGCCTGCGACACGTCGATACTAGAATTTCCGCTTGCGCTTCCCATGGTGGCAAGGTTCAAACTATCTCTGTCGCGGCTCGATACCGCGTTTCCATCCCGTTCAGGAGCGTTCCAACATGATCCAGTTCCAGGTTGAAGGCATGACTTGCAACCACTGCGTCGGCGCCATCACGCGTGCCGTGCAGGCGGTCGACCCCGCCGCGCGCGTTAGCGCCGATGTGCCGGCCCAAGCCGTGCGCGTCGACAGCGGCGCTGACGCGCAGGCGTTGCGCCAGGCCATCGAGGCGGCCGGGTACCCGGTCAAGTCGGCGGCGTAAGCCGTCGTCACCAAGCAAAAAGGGCGCCCCGGGGCGCCCTTTTTGCATTGCGCGTGCCGCGCTCAGAAGCGGTAGCCCACGTTTAGGAACGTCACCACCGGATCGATCTTGATCTTGGTGTGCGACTGGATCGTCACCGGGCCCGCCTGCGTGGTGAACGACGCGCGCGTCGACAGCGGCACGTACGACACCGACAGCCCGACGAACCAGTTGTCGTTGATGGCGTAGTTGGCGCCGATATTGAACACGGGATTCCACGACGGCTTGGCGCTGGCGGTCATGCGCGCGCCGGGCGCGAACTCGCGATTGACGAAGTTCTGGTTGGTAATGGTCTCGTCGGTAAACCAGGTGTAATTCACGCCGATGCCGACATAGGGGCGGAACCTGGTCTTGGCGTCGAAGAAGTGGTACTTGACCAGCAGCGCCGGGCTCCACTGCTTGACCGAGCCGAGCTTGCCATACTGGGCGTAATTGCCGGTGCCCTTGACATCATGCTTCGGCGGAATGCCCGCGATGATCTCGCCCGAGATGTTGTCGGTAAAGTAATGGCTAAAGGCCAGGCCCAGCGTGTCGGCGGACTCGATTTTCGCGCCGGTGTTTGGGCGGGTGATGCCGACGGGGCGGCCGCCGATGCTGTCCACGGTGAGCGGATCGGCGGAGCTGTTCGGCATCACGCGGAACCAGCCCATGCTGACGATATTGCTGCCCGCGGACTGCGCGTGTGCGGCTCCGGTCAGCGCCAGGACGGCGCTCGCGGCCAGCATCTTCTTATAGGTCGATTTCATAATCCTCTTACTCCTCTTTCGGTAACTGCTGCGTGCATTATCCGGCCAGCCTGCGCGCGGTTGTTTCATCAATGACACGGATTCGTAGAGGACGCCCCCTAAAGGGAGGGTTAACCATGAAAAAAAGCGGCGGCCGCGGCCCGCCGAGGCGACCGTCCGCAGCGTCGACGCAACGGTTTATAGCGCAGGGCGGAAAAAACCCTCACGTGCAAGCGGTTTTAGCGGCCTGGCGCGCAATAGCGGCCGCGCGCCGGCGCCCGACACGGCGTCAGGGCGTCACGATGGCAAAGTTCGGTTCGGACTTGTCCATCAGCCCCGCCCACGCCGCCAGCGCCTGCGGGTCGCCCTCGACGCGCGCGCGGCCCGCCTGGGTCTCCGCCTGCAGCGTGGTCTGGCCGGCCAGCACGCCCATCAGCACCGCGCGCGGCATGATCAGCGTGGCCTGCGGCGCGGCATGCTGCGCGTCGGCCTTGTAGCGGAACACGCCGTTTTCCACGGTGAGCGCAAAACGCTTGCCGGTGTCCGGCTGAACCCAGTTCAGCGCCAGCGTCTTGCCGGCGGCACGGTCGCCGTTCAGGCTGATCGCCAGGTAGTCCAGGAACATGGTGTCGGTCATCGCGCGCAGCACGTCCGGGCTGCCGGCGCGGCGGCCAGTCTTGGGCGGGCCCGCGCGCAGCTCGGCGGCGCCGCTCAGGTAGGCGTTGCGCCAGGTCGACGATTCCGCCTGGTAGCCGAGCTGCTCCAGCGCATCGGCCTCCAGCTCGCGGGCCGCCTGGTTGGACGGGTCGGCAAAGACCACGTGCTTGACCACCTCGGCCACCCAGCGGTACTCGCCGCGCGCGTAGGCGGCGCGCGCCTGCTCCAGCACGCGCGCCGCCCCGCCCATGAATTCGACATAGCGCTTGCCCGCCTCTTCCGGCGGCAGCGGGTTCAGGTTGGCCGGGTTGGCGTCGTACCAGCCCAGGTAACGCTGGTACACCGCCTTGGCGTTGTGGCTGACGGTGCCGTAGTAGTCGCGCAGGTGCCACTCGCTGGCCAGCGACGGCGGCAGCTTGAGACGCTCGGCGATCTCGGCCGGCACGTAGCCCAGGTTGGCCAGCCGCAGCGCCTGGTCGTGGATGTACTTGTAGCCGTCGCGCTGCTTGCCCAGGTAGGTGACGATCTCCTGGCGGCCCCAGGTGGGCCAGTGGTGCTGGGCGAACAGGACGTCGGTGCGCGCGCCGAAGCGGTCGATGGTCTCGTCGAGCGCCCGCCACCACTGGTTGGCGTCGCGCACCTGGGCGCCGCGGAGGGTGTAGAGGTTGTGCAGGTTGTGGGTGGCGTCCTCGGCCGCGCACAAGGCCTTCCACTGCGGGAAATACATCAGCATCTCGGCCGGGGCCTCGGTGCCGGGCGCCATCAGGAACTCGATCTTCACGCCGTCGATGGTGCGCGTGTCGCCGGTCTTGTGGATCAGGTCGGTCGGCGCGATCAGCGTCAGGGTGCCATGCGCCACGGCCTTGCCCAGCCCCACATCGACCTGCCCGGTGGCCGAACGCGGCAGGTTGAAGCCATACATGTACTGCGCGCGGCGGCTCATGGCGTTGCCGGCGAAGACATTCTCGCTGACGGCCTCTTCCATGAAACCCTCCGGCGCCAGCACCTTGACTCGCCCGGCCTTGACGTCGTCTTCGCTGACGACGCCCTTGACGCCGCCGAAGTGGTCGCCGTGGCTGTGGGTATAGATCACCGCCAACACCGGCTTCCTCGGCCGGTGCTTGAAGTACAGATCCAGGCCGGCGCGCGAGGTCTCCGTCGCGGTCAGCGGGTCGATCACGATCAGCCCGGTATCGCCCTCGATGATCGTCATGTTGGCGATATCGAAGCCGCGCACCTGGTAGATCCGGTCCGTCACCTGGAACAGCCCGTGGTGCAGATTGAGCTGGGCCTGGCGCCACAGGCTGGGGTTCACCGTGGGCGGCGCCGTGTCTTGCTTGAGGAAATCGTAGGGCTCGAGCGCCCACACCACATTGCCCTTGGCGTCGCGGATCTCGGTCTGGTCCAGCGTGCCGATAAAGCCCCGGCGCGCCGCCTCGAAATCGCGCCGGTCCTGGAACGGCAGTTGTTGCAGCACCGCCGCGTTGGCGCGCGCGGTAGCAGCGGTGGCCGGGTTGCCTGCCGGGGCCGGGCCGGCGGCGGCACTGGCGGGGCCGGCAAGGGTGAAGGCGGCTGCGGCCAGGGCGGCTGCGGCGGCAGCAAAGGCAGTTGGGTACGGCATCATGGTCTCCTGGAATGCTGCGCCGGGCGTAGGTGGTTGCCGCCAAACGCTTATGTCATTGTGCTGAACGTTCAGTACAATTCAGGAGTTTGCTGGCAGACCTCGTCTACTGTCAAATAGACTGCCGGCGCAGATCGGACCCTGCCGCCAGCAACCGTCTTCCTCCACTTCTTGCCGCCCCCGCCAATGCCCTCGACCCGCCCGGCCGCCAGCCTCGCCGCACAGAACCCTCCCGCGCCGGTCGCCAAGAACCGGCGCGGCCTGGAAACCCGCGAACGCGTGATCACCGTCACACGCGGGCTGATCAGCGCGCACGGCTACGCCGAGGTCACTCTTGACCAGATTTCCGCCGAGGCCGGCGTGGCCAAGAGCAGCCTGCTATGGCATTTCGGCAGCAAGGAAATGCTGCTGGCCGAGGCCGCCAGCAGCCTGTTCCGGCAGATTGGCGAGGAACTGGGCGCGGAGCCGCGCCACGGCAGGACCGCGGCACGGCGGCTCGAGAACACGTTCGACCGGGTCGCCGACTATTTCACCGCCAACCCGGAGGCCAAGGGCGTGGTGCTGGCGCTGCTGTTCTCCGGCAGCGTGCCGGCCAGTGTGCGCGAAGAAATCCGCCGCAGCTGGGACAGCCACGTGCGGGACCTGGTCGAGGCGCTGTCGGCCCCCGGCCGTCCGCTGCCCGCGCCGATGGCACGCCTGATGATCGCGACCCTCCACGGCTGCTACTGCCACTGGTATGCCAGCGACCGCAGCGAACCGATCGCCGCCTTCCTGGCGCCGGCGCGCGAACTATTTGGCGACTGGCTGCGCCAGCGCGACCGCGGCGCTTGATCAGGCGCGGCTGGCCAGCACGCACGCCGCCAGGTCCCACAGCGCGTAGCCCACGCTCTTGAACACCAGCGGGCTGCCCGCCCGCGCGCGAATGGTGTCCGCCTGCAGGATCGCGGTCTCGAATGGCTGCACGTTGGCCCAGTCGATGCCGGCCTGCAGCAGGTCGCCGGCCTCGTCCTCGATGCCGAACAGCGTGTCGGCCAGCAGGCGGCCGTGGCCCGCGGCGGCATGGCACAGCGCCGGCGGCAGCTCGCACATATCGGGCCGGAACGCGCCGACCGCGGCGATGAAGTGATGGTCGCGCCAGAGGCCGCTGTCCAGGTCCGGCAGCACTGCCGTGCGGCTCGACGTGACCGTGACCACCATCGACACGCGCGGCAACACCGCCGCGACCGACTCCGCCACCTGCGCTTCCACCCCCAGCGCCCGGGCATGCGCGACCAGCGCGTCGGCCTTGTCGCGCGTGCGCGAATGCAGCCACAGCTTGCGCACGCGCAGCCCGGCGACGAAGGCCTCCAGGTGCGTCAGCGCCTGCACGCCCGCGCCGACGATCAGCAGTTCGCCATCGGGGCGCGCGGCAAAGCGCTGCGCCGCCAGCAACGACACCGCCGCGGTGCGCCGCCCGGTCACGGTGGGACCGTCGAGCATGGCGATGCGCGCGCCCGTATGCGCGTCGGCCACCACCACTTCGCCGAGGATGCTGGGCAGGCCGCGCTGCGGGTTGCCGGGATGGACGGTGATGTTCTTGGTCATCACCAGCTCGCGGTTGCGCGCCGGCATTACCAGCAGCGTGCCCGCACCGCCGTGCGCGTCGCCGACCGGCAGCGCGATACGCGGCGGCGCCATGGCGGTGCCGTCGCGCAGCTCGGCCAGCATGTCGGCGATGGCTTGCGCCAGTTCGGGATACGGCAGGCGCGCCGCGGTGGTGGCGGCATCGAGGGGGACGAAGGACATGCGCGGGCTCCGGCAGGACATGGCGAAGCGCCATTATTGCGCATGGCCGCGCGCGCGTTTCAGCCCGCCAGCAACGTCATCACCTGCGCCGCATAGCGCGTACCCGCCGCTGCGCCGACCGGAAACACCGCGTCGATATCGGCCAGGTCGCTTACATCCAGCCGCACCGTCAGCGCGCCGAGGTTGTCGTCCAGGTTGGCGATGCGGCGCGTACCCGGGATCGGCACCACCTGCGGCCCGCGCGCCAGCACCCAGGCCAGCGCCAGTTGCGCCGGCGTGCAGCCCTTGTCCGCCGCCAGCGCGCGCACCTTGTCGACCAGCGCCAGGTTGCGGGCGAAGTTCTCGCCGACAAAGCGCGGGTTGGTCCGGCGGAAGTCATCCGCGTCAAAGTCTTCCGGGCTGCGGATCGCGCCAGTCAGGAAGCCGCGCCCGAGCGGACTGTACGGAACGAAGCCGATCCCGAGGCGCGCGCAGGCTGCGAGCACGCCGTCCTCGTCGGCGTCGCGCGTCCACAGCGAGTATTCGCTCTGCAGCGCCGTGATCGGATACACGCGGTGTGCGCGTTCGAGCGTGGCGGCGCTGGCTTCGGACAATCCCAGCCAGCGTACCTTGCCGGCCCGCACCAGGTCCGCCATGGCGCCGACGGTGTCCTCGACCGGCACGGCCGGATCCACGCGATGCAGGTAATACAGGTCGATGTGGTCCGTGCCCAGCCGCTTCAGGCTGGCCTCGCAGCTGGCACGCACATAGTCGGGCCGGCCATTGACGCCCCGCGTGGCGGGATTGGCGGGGTCGCGCACCAGTCCGAACTTGGTCGCCAGCACCACCTGCTCGCGCCGCCCGGCAATGGCGCGGCCCACCAGTGCCTCGTTGGTGTGCGGGCCGTAGACATCGGCGGTGTCGAGCAGGTTGATGCCGCGCTCCAGGGCGTGGTGGATGGTGCGGATCGACTCGGCGTCGTCATGCGCGCCATAGAAGTCGCTCATGCCCATGCAGCCCAGGCCCAGTGGAAACACGCTGGGACCGGTCTTGCCGAGCTGGCGCAATGGGGTGGAAATGGCGTTGGCGGTCATCAAGGGCTCCGGTTGGCCGGCGGCATGCCGGCGGTGCATGGGATGCGGCAAGTATGGGCACTCGACCCGCCAGGAAACAGCGTGCTACGCTGCATGCATCATGAAGCCAGACTTCACAATCGATATCGATTCACTGCCCGCGCTCGCCGCCTTCGCCCGCGTGGCCCGGCTGGGGAGCTTTACCGCCGCCGCCGCCGCGCTCGCCGTCAGTCCTTCGGCGGTGTCGCAGACCATCCGGCAATTGGAAACGCGCCTGGGCGTGCGGCTGCTGCAGCGGACCACCCGCAGCGTCGGCCTGACCGAGGCCGGCGCCGCCTTGCTGGCGCGCGTGGAGCCGGCGCTGGCCGAGATTGGTGCCGCCACCGACGATATCCGCCAGCAGCGCGACCTGCCCGCCGGCACGCTGCGGCTGACCACGCCGACCACCGCCGGCGCGCTGGTGCTGCGCCCGCTGCTGGCCGATTTCATGCGCGCCTTCCCCGGTCTCACCGTCGACGTGGTCACCAACGACCGCTTCGCCGACCTGGTCGCCGAAGGCTTCGACGCCGGCCTGCGCCTGGGCGAGGCCCTGCAGCGCGATATGGTCGCCATCCCGGTCACAGGGCCGCTGCGCATGGTGGTGGCGGCCTCGCCCGATTACCTCGCGCGCCACGGCACGCCGCGCCATCCGCGCGACCTGCACGCGCACCTCTGCCTGCACTACCGCTTCGGGCCCCATGGCAGCGTCTATCGCTGGGAGTTCGTCGAAGATGGCCGCACCTTCACCATGGACACGCGCGCCGCGCTGATCGCCAACGACAGGACCCTGCTGCACCAGGCGGCGCTCGACGGAATCGGCCTGATCCACGAATTCCCGGTGCATATCCAGCCGTCGCTCGACAACGGCCGGCTGGTCACCGTGCTCGACCCCTGGCTGCCGCCGTTCGACGGGCTCTATCTGTATTACCCGAGCCGCGTGCTGATGCCGCCCAAGCTGCGCGTTTTCGTCGATTTCCTGAAAGCGCGCGCGGGCCTCAGCGCCTAGCCGCAGGCACGGGCGCGCGCACCGAAGCGCCGCGCACCTCGATGCCGATGCGGTCCACCACCTTGCCGGCGGCATCGAGCAGTTCCACCTGGTGCCGGCCGGGCCAGGGCAGCCATGCCACCTCGCCGCCGCGCCCGAGCGGCTTGCCGTCTATGCGCCAGCTGACCGCGCGCGCCGGCTGGCCGGCCACGCCTTGCGCGTGGAACCATACCCGCTGCGAGGCCGGCGGCATGTCCGGGTCCAGCGCAAACACCGTGCCGTCAGCAGGCGTGGCGATTATCGGGGCAGCCGGGCGCGCGGCCGGTGCGCCCACGCTGACGCGCCGGATCGCGGTGCCCGCCAGGAACACTTCATCGCGCGCGGGCTCCAGCCCGTCGTCGAAGCTCAGCGCCACGCGCTCCACGCCGGCGGGCATGGCGGGCGCCTGGCTGGCGCGCGCGCGGTGCAGGATTTCCATCACGTCGTGCCATACCGGCGCCGCGCCCGACACGCCGGAGACGTCGCGCATGCTGGCGCCGCTGGCATTGCCGACCCACACGCCCACGGTGTAGTGCTGCGACCAGCCGATGCACCAGTTGTCGCGCATGTCCTTGCTGGTACCGGTCTTCACCGCGCTCCAGAAGCGCGTGGTGAGCGGGCTGTCGAGCCCGAAGGTACGCGCGCGGGCGTGGCGGTCGGACAGGATGTCGGCGACCACATAGCTTGCCGCGGGCTGCATCACCGTCTTTGCCGGCGTGGCCGGCGCCCCTTGCCGCAGCCGTGGCGGCGCGTAGCTGCCGCCATTGGCGAGCGCGCGGTAGGCATTGGTCAGCGCCAGCAGCGACACGTCGGCGCTGCCCAGCGCCAGGCTGTAGCCGTAGTAGTCGCCCGCCTCGGTCAGCGGCAGCCCCAGCGCTACCAGGCGCTTGTGGAAACGGTGCGGGGTCACCATCACCAGCGTGCGCACCGCCGGCACGTTCAGCGATGCCGCCAGCGACGCGCGCAAGCTGACCCAGCCGGCATAGCGGTGGTCGTAGTTCTGCGGCACGTAAAGGCCGCCGCCCACCGGCAGGTTCACCGGCCGGTCGTCCAGCAGCGAAGCCGCCGTCAGCCGCTTTTCTTCCAGCGCCTGCGCGTACAGGAAGGGCTTGAGCGTCGAGCCGGCCTGGCGCAGCGCGGCCGCGTGGTCCACCTGCGCCGCGCCGGACAGCGCGCCAGACGAGCCCACGTAGGCCAGCACGTCGCCGCTGGCGTTGTCGATCACCACCACCGCGCCGTCCTCGACATTACGCCCCGCCAGTTCGCGCAGGTGCCGGTCCAGGCTGGTGACGGCAGCACGCTGCAGGCGCGCGTCGAGCGTCGAGGCGATACGCGCGGGCATGGCGGCGCCGGCCGCCAGCTGCGCGCGCGCCTCGCCGACCACGCGCCGCGACAGGTGCGGCGCCAGCTGGGCCGGACCCGCTGAGGGCATGGCCGCCGCCGCGCGCTGCGCCACCGGTCCGGTGCGCAGCAGCGCCAGTTGCGCGAAGCCCTCCAGGCCGTCGCACTCGCGCGGCACGCGCATCTCGCGCAGGATGCCGCAGGCCCGGCTGGCCACCTGCGCGGCCCGCGCATTGGGCGCGCGCACCAGCGCCACCGCCAGCGCCGACTCGCGCGCATCGAGCCCTTCGGGGTACTTGCCGAACAGCACCTGCGACATCGCCGACAGGCCCACCAGTTCGCCACGGAACGGCACCAGGTTGAGATAGGCCTCCAGGATCTGGTCCTTGCTCCAGCCACGTTCCAGCGCCGCGGCGCCGGCGGCCTGCCCCAGCTTCTGCGTGAAGCTGCGCCCCTGCCCCGGAGCGCCGGGGCGGCGCAGGTCGTCGTCGAGCAGGCCGGCCAATTGCATGGTCAGCGTCGAAGCCCCGCGCGTGCGCGTGTTCCACAGGTTGGCCCACGCCGCCGCGGCAACCCCCTGCCAGTCGACGCCGCTATGCGCATGGAAGCGCCGGTCCTCCGACAACACGATGGCCGTGCGCAGCGCGGGCGAGGTGTCGGCCAGCGCCACCCAGTCGCCGCGGCGCGCGTGGAAGTCGTCGCGCACGCGGCCTACCGGCTCGCCGTGGCGGTCCAGCACCACCACGTCGGCGCTGCGCCAGTCGGCGCGCACCTGCGCGAAGGTGGGCAGGGCCGCCGCCGGCGCCGACCACGCCAGCGCTGCGGCCAGCGCGACCAGCGACAGGCACTGCCTCATGGCCGTGCGCGTCCCGAGACCAGCCCAGCCACCAGCAGCACCTGGGCGGCGGCGTAGGTCCACCAGATGCCGAGCTGGAACGATTCGAACGGCACCAGGAAGCGCGCAATGCCGATCATCATGTCCGACGCGGCGAAGCACAGCGCCCCCAGCGCCGCCAGCGGCGTGGGCAGGCGTGCCACCAGCGCGCCGCACACCATGGCGGCGAGCACGCCCACGTATAGCGCAACCGGCACCGTCAGCGTGCCGAGGTTGGGCCAGAAGCGGCCCAGCATGGTACCCGCCACGCCGAGCATGGCGCCGCAGGCAATCAGCCGGTGCGGGCGGGTATCGCCCGCCAGCGGCACCAGCAGGCGCAGGTAGGCCAGATGCGCCAGCAGGAAGGCGCCAAGCCCGCCCATGAACGAAAACGACAGCGCCGGCAGCGCCAGCAGGAAATCGCCCAGCGCCGAGCACAGCAGCGCCGTGACCAGCCAGCGGCGCTCGCCGGGTACGCGGTGGAACCACGCGGCGCGCGCCAGCAGCAGCGCCATCGCGGTCTTCCACACCGGCTGCATGGCGATATGCCCGGTCAGCGGCGCGCCCTCGGGCAGGTCCAGCGCCACCTGCACCAGCAGCGCGCCGTAGAGGAGGCCGGCCATGGTGCCCGCGAGCCACCATTCGCGCACGCGCGCCGGCATCATCATGGCCAGCCAGCTCATGGGCGCGCCCCGACCGCCAGGCGCGCGTTGGGCGCCACGCCGAATACGTCGGGCGCGTACATCGCCTCGACCCGCGTGGGAGGCAGCGCGAAGTCGCCGGCGTTGTTCAGCCTTACCGTGTATTCGACCGAGACCTTGCCCTTGGGCAGGTAACCGAAGTACTCGCGATAGGCCTGCGGCGTGCGCTCGACATAGGCCGGCCAGGCCGCGCCCTGGCGCCGCTCGCCGCGCGTGGCGATGGCCGAGTCGCGGCCCAGCCCGCTGCCCAGGATGGTGGCGCCGGCTGGTACGGGGTCGCTCACCACGACCCAGGTCATGTCGGCCTGCGCATCGATCTCGAGCTTGACGCGGTACACGTCGCCGCGCGACCACTTGCCCGGCACCGCCTGTTCCTGCGGCGTCACGCTGCGCTGGATGCGGTAGCCCGCCTCCAGCGGCGCGGTCACCGGCACCGCCGCCATGGCGCGCACCGTGGCCCAGGGCTGGCCCGCGCCGGCGTGCTCCACCTGCAGCGTGCCCCCCTCGGCAGCCGGCCAGGGCAGCTCGACGCTGCCCTGCGCCACGCCGTCGCCGCGCTGCGCGCGCGCCCAGTCGAAACTGCGCGCGGCATCGGCAGCATTGCTGACGCTCGCGCGCGTGGTGCCGGCCACCGGCGTCTTTTCGAACGCCTGCGCAAAGCGCGTCACCGCCAGCATGCCCCAGGCGTTGGCGGTGGTGGTGCCCCAGGCGCCGTGCACCTGGCGTCCCAGCAGCCCCGTGGCCAGTTGCGGCGCGTCGTCCTTCCAGCCCGGCAGCTCCGACGCCAGCGCCAGCAGGCGCGCGGCATTCACGTCGCCGCCGGCCATCATCCACCACCAGTTGTCAGTGCGCTCGGTGGAGAACGCCAGGCGCGTGCCCTGCACCGTCAGGCGCGAGCGCAGCAATTGCTGCGCCTCGGCCAGGCGCTGCTCGCGCTGGGGGATATCCTGCACGCGCGTCAGCAGCAGGGTCCAGTCCAGCAACGCCGAGGTAGGCCATTGCGCCGGCAGTATCTGGATCGAACCCAGCATGCGCGCCTGCGCGTGGCCGCTGCGCGACAGCGCCTCGAGCGCGGCCAGCTTGCGCACCTCGAGATACTGCGTACCGCCGGCGGGCGACCAGCTGTCGCGGCGGATGCGGCCTTCGACGAAGTCGGCCAGGCCGCGCTCCATCTGCGCGCGCTGCGCGTCGGGAATACGCAGCGCCTGCCCGGCGCGCGCCGCCTCGTCGGTCACCGCCAGCAGGTAGGCGGTCAGCACTTCGCTGCCGTAGTCGCTGTCGCTGTTCAGCGGGAAGTACGAGGCCAGGCCGTTGGCATCGAGGTAGGACGGCAGCTGCGCCATCAGCGCATCCCAAGCGGCGCTGTCGTTCAGGCCGATGGCTTTCGACGCGCGCTGTTCCAGGCAGGTGAACGGGTAGTTGCGGAACCACTCGCGCACGCCCGGCATGCCGCCCGCCAGCGACGACTGGTAGCTGACCTGCAGCCCGCCGCGTACCTTGCCCGCCGGGTCGGCCAGCGCGCCTGGCGGCGCCTTGACCGGCACCGACAGCGACGGCGCCACCTGCGCCAGCGTGGCCTGCTGCACCGTGACCGGCACCGCCGGCACGATCTGCTGCGACACCTTGATGCGGTCGGAGGCGCCCTGCGTGCCCTGCTCGCTGGCCTGCACTTCCCACATCACCGTGCCGGTGCGCGCATACGCCAGCAGCGCGGGCGCGGTCACGTCCCAGCCGATCTCGCGCGCTTCGCCCGCGGGGATCTGCACGGTCTGCACCGGCAGGCCGGTCTCGTTGCCAAGCAGCGTGCCGCGCGCGCTGGCCTGCACCGTCATGGCGCGCCGGGTGGTATTGCGCAGCGTGAACATGGCGCGGTAGCGGTCATCCTCGCGCACCAGCGGCGGCAGCCCGGAAATCACTTGCAGGTCCTGCGTGGCGGCGATGGTGGCGCTGCCGGTGCCGAAGCGGCCCAGGCCAAGGTCCGCCACCGCGACGATGCGGAAGCTGGTCAGCGAATCGTTGAGCGGCACCTCGACGCTGGCACGGCCCTCGGCGTCGAGCTGCACGCGCGGGTGCCACAGCAGCAGCGTGTCGAACAGCTCGCGCGTGGGGCTCTTGCCGCCGCCGCCGCCCGCCGGCACCGCCTTGCGCCCGTAGTGGCGGCGCCCGATGATCTCCATCTGCGCGGTCGCGGTTTCCACGCCGTAGCCGCGCCGTTGCAGCATCGCGTCGAGCAGGTCCCAGCTGGTGTTGGGCATCAGCTCCAGCAGCGCCTGGTCCACCGCGGCGAGCGCGACTTCGCCGTTGGCGGCAGGCTTGCCGTCGGGCAGCCCGACCTGGATCGCCACGCGCGCCTTGCCGCGCACCGGATAGCTGGTCTTGTCCGGGGTCACCGCGACGTCGAGCCGGTGGCCGGCATTGCCGACGCGGATCTCGGCCAGCCCCAGCCGGAAGGCCGGCTTGGACAGGTCGACCAGCGCGGTCGGCGCCGCATACTCGCGCCCTTCGCTGCGGAACGCGCGCCACCATTCGCCCGGCTGGCGCCAGCCCCACGTGAAGAACGAATACCACGGCACTTCATGCAGGCGCCCGCGCAAGGCCAGCACCGACACGTAGACGTTGGGGCCCCACTCCGGCTTCACCTGCACGCGCACGGTCGGATCGCTGCCATGCAGCTCGACCACCTGGGTCTGGTAGATGCCCTCACGCTCCACCGCCACCAGCGCGGTGGCGTGGCGGAATGGCATGCGCACCTGGAACACCGCGGTGTCGCCCGGCGCATAAGACTTTTTCTCCGGCAGCAGGTCGATGCGGTCATGGTTCTCGCCGCCGAACCACAGCTCGCCCTGGCGCGTCACCCACACCGTCGACGCCGCCTGCGCGGTGCGGCCGTCCTTGTCGCGCGCGCTGGCCACCAGCTCGATCTGGCCGGCCTGTTCCAGCGCTACTTCGCAGCGCGCGCGGCCCTGCGCATCGGTGCGGGTCTCGCATACGGTGCCGAGATCGCGCGTCTCGGTACGGTTGTCATAGCGGTAGAAGCCGCCCACCACGCGCTTGCGCGCCGAGGTGGTGATGCGGGCGCGCGCGTTGATCCTGACCGGCGCGTCCGCCACCGGCTTGCCGTTGACGTCCAGCACCACGCCATGCACCGCCAGCTTCTGCCTGACCGAGACCCAGTCATCGGTACGGATGCCGGCCACCACCGCCGCGGGCCATACCGGCACGGTCTGGCGCAGCGTCTGGATCTCGCCGTTAGGGTCGGCAAAGCCGGCTTCGAGCACCAGGTCGCGCGGCGCGTCGGTCTTGGGCAGCTTGCGCAGCGTCACGCTGCCATTGCCGTTCTTGTCCAGCGTCAGCGGCAACTTGTCGGCGACCAGCTTCTGGCCGTCGGCGCTGGCATCGCCCTGCTGGTCTTCGTCCATCTCTTCGTCGCCGCCGCTTTCGCGCTGCGCGCGCGGGGGGTTGAACGAGAATTCTTCATAGCCCGGGAAGCTGACGTATTTGTCGCGCAACAGCGCGGACATGCGCACCGGCAGCCCGGCGGCGCCGCCGCCGGAAAGATAGTGGATCTCGACGCCAACCGGCAGTTCGGCCGGCGCCACCACGGGCCCGGCCTTGCCCGCCACTTGCAGCGTGCCGGCGAGCACCGGCAGGCGGAACGCCTCGACGCGGAAGCTGCCGCTGGTGTAGCTGCGCGCGCCGCCGTCGTCTTGCGCGCCATCGCCCTTGGGGCTTTCCAGCTCGACGGTATAGACCCCCAGCTTGGCCGCCGCGGGCACCTGGAAGGTGCTTTCCGCGCTGCGCCCGCCGGTCGCGGTCTGGCGCCATTGCAGCGGCAGCTCGTAGCGCTGGCCGCTGCCCTCGTGGCGGATGGTCATGCGCGTGGGCAGCGGACGGCTGGCCGGCGGCAAGGCAAAGCCCTGCGCGGTCTCGGCGCGGATCAGGTGCTTCATCGACACGGTTTCGCCGGCGCGCAGCAGCGTGCGGTCGAAGATGGTGTGGGCGCGCACGGTGGGCGTGGCGCTCGTGTCCGTCGGCACATTGAAGCGCCAGCTCTCGATGCCGCGATTCCAGTCCGACATCACGAAGGCCATGTCGGCCTTGCCGCGCGCCTGCGGGTGCGTGGCGGCGATGCGGGCGGAGACAAAATAGCCCGACAGCCCGTTCTGTTCGCAGGCGCCTTGCGGTGCCGCGGCCAGCCTGGCAAAGCGCGCCACGCCGCTGGCATCGGTGCGGCCTTCGCCAAGCAGGCGCCCGCTGCAGTCGCGCACCGCCACCGCGGCATCGCGGACCGGCTTGCCATCGTCCAGCGCGGTGACCCAGGCCACCCCGCTGCGGCTGCCATCGTCCTCGTTGCCGGTGCTGCGGCCCAGCTTGAAATGCACGCCCAGGTTGGTGACCAGCGCGGCGGTGCGCACGTACATCGGCGCGCGCTTGCCCAGCAGCGCCTCGCCCAGCATCGGCGAGGCGATCTCGACCACATGGAAACCTGGCTCCGGTAACGGGATGCCGACCACCTCGAACGGCCGCGGCGCATCGCCCGAAGGTTTGGGCACGGCCAGCTTCTGCACGCCCGGGGCGCGCTCGAGCAGCGACACCGAGCGGGTTTCGATCGACACCGCATTGCGCGGATTATTGACGCGGTACGGCGCGCGGCCCGCCAGCACGGCGTCGAGTTCGCCGCGCGTATAGCTGGCCTCATGCAACCGGCGCACCAGGCCGAACCACTGCATCACCGCCGCGTCGTCGTCGACGCGCAGCTTCATCACGGTGCCGGCGCGGGCCTGCACGCCGCGTACGGCGAGATCCGCTTCGACATTGCGCAGCGTCACCGGCAGCAGCGGCGGATAGTCGGCGGCGGACTTGCCGCGCGGCAGTTCGCCGAAGCGCTCGACCACGCCGAACGGCGCCGCGGCAAACTTGGCCAGCGGCGGCATCGAGGCGGTGGCCACCTTGAGCGGGAACAGGTCCGCATTGGCCAGCGCGCGGCCGCTGTCGTCCTGCAGCTTGCGCGGCACTTCGATGGTGAACTGCGCCTTCTCGGCGAACGGCGCGGCAAAGGTGAGCGCGCTGACGCTGGCGTCCGGCGCCAGGTCGGGATCGAACTGCGGCGCGCGCGGACCCGATGGCGTCTTCAGCACCACGCTTTCGGCCAGCTTGCGCGGTACCGGCGCGGAGAACGTCACCGACATCGGCCGCAGCGGCGTGCAGGGAGACTGCGCGTGTTCGCGCTCGCAGCTGAAGCTGGCGGTAAACGGCTCGCGCACGGTGTAGTCGAAACGGCGTTCCTCGCGCGTGGCAACGCCCGACGCCGTGGCTATGCCCGCGCCCAGCACCAGCTGCACCCGTGCCCCGGCCGGCAGCCGCTGCTGGCAGGCGAGCAGATGCACCGCATCGGGCACCGGCTTGGCCAGGCGGTCCCAGCGGATGGCCTCGAGCACGGCGTCGCGCTCCTTGCCGGCCAGCAGCCGCACCGGGATGCGCTCGCCCAGCCCCTGCGCCTGGCACCAGGCGTGCTCGCGCACCGACGCCGCGGTGGCGGCGCCGTTGAAGCGCAGCGCGAAGACCTGGTCTTCCTCGATCTCGCCGCCGGAGGGCCGGCTCGAGACCACGGTCGGGCCGCCGGTCTCGAAGCGGTATTCCGCCTTGCCGGCATAGGCGCTGCCGGCCTCGCTGCGCAGGCCGGCGCGCATGCGCACGGTACAGCGCACCCCAGGCGGCAGGTCGCTGGCGAAGTCATAGACCCAATTTTTTGCATCGATCCAGCGCGCCTGGCCGCTTGTGCTGGCACCGGTGCAGGAGACCGCGGCGGGCGCCGCGGCCTGGACATCGCCCATCGGCACCATGGCTTCGTCAAAGCGGATCGCCACCTGCCGCACCTGGCCCACCGTGCCTTCCGGCGAGAAACGGCTCACCTGCGCGGCCAGCGCGCCGCCGCCCAGCGTACCCAGCGTGGCCGCCACGGCCACGGCCGCGACCCCGCAAGCACGCCCCAATTGCGATTGCTGCAGCGAACTGCCAAGGCCCCGATCGGCTCGGGCGACGATCCCCTTCATCCTGCCATCCTCCGTTTCCGCCACGTTTGCGGCACCCGGCGAGGGTGACACGCACGCCACAGGAGCGCAAGACCGGCGCGCACCGGCAGCGCGTGCGGGGGAGACGTTTCAGCGCAGGTGCGACAGTGGCAACGGGCCCTCGCACTTGATTGCCGTCAGCACGATGTTCGACCGTACGCTCTCCACGCCCGGCACGCGCATCAGCCGTTTCATGGTGAATTCAGCCAGCGTGGGCAGGTCAGGCACGACCACGCGGATCAGGTAGTCGGCCTCGCCAGCGACGGAATAGCACTCCTGCACCTCTTCCAGCAGCAGGATCTCTTCGCGGAAGCGCTCGATGATGGTGTCGCCGTGATGCGCCAGCTTGACGCTGATAAACACCACTACGCCCAGCCCCAGCGCCTGCGAGGACAGGCTAACGCGGTATCCGGTGATGACACCGTCGGCCTCCAGCCGCGCCAACCGGCGTCCGACCTGGCTGGGCGACAGGTGCACGCGCTCGGCCAGCTGCTGGTGCGTGGTGCGGCCGTCGGCCTGCAGCGCGCTGAGCAGGGCGAGGTCATACGCGTCGAGGGAAATGCTCTGGGCTGCCATACATGAATCCCGCATCCAAATGTCCGTTGATGCGCATTATATGCAGGATCCACCGTAATCAAGCGGACTATGCGGACAGATTGCAGCTTCACGCGCCTAAACTACGCAGTAAATCCGCATTCATGCTGCCGCCGACGCAGCCAGCACGCATTCAAGGAGACACGCCAATGTCCATCGCCATGGCCAGCGAAGCCCCCGGCGCCTTCCAGGGCACCCTGACCGACAAGCTCAAGGAACAATTCGACGCCGGCCTGCTGTCCGGCCAGGCACTGCGCCCGGATTTCACCATCGCCCAGCCGGTGCACCGCTACACCAGCACCGACCACGCCATCTGGCGCAAGCTGTACGAGCGCCAGGCCGAAATGCTGCAGGGCCGCGTCAGCGATGAATTCCTGCAAGGCTTGGCCACGCTGGGGATGGAAAAGGACCGCGTGCCGGACTTCGACCAGCTCAACGAGACCCTGATGCGCGCCACCGGCTGGCAGATCGTGGCCGTGCCCGGCCTGGTGCCTGACGAGGTGTTCTTCGAGCACCTGGCCAACCGCCGCTTCCCGGCCAGCTGGTGGATGCGCAAGCCCGAGCAGCTCGACTACCTGCAAGAGCCGGACTGCTTCCACGATGTGTTTGGCCACGTGCCGCTGCTGATCAACCCGGTCTTCGCCGACTATATGGAAGCCTATGGCAAGGGCGGCCTGAAAGCGGCAGGGCTGGGCGCGCTGGAGATGCTGTCCCGCCTGTACTGGTACACCGTGGAATTCGGCCTGATCCGAACGCCGCAGGGGCTGCGCATCTATGGCGCCGGTATCCTGTCGAGCCAGGGCGAGTCGATCTACAGCCTGGACTCGGCCAGCCCCAACCGGATCGGCTTTGATGTGCGCCGCATCATGCGCACGCGCTACCGCATCGACACCTTCCAGAAAACCTACTTCGTGATCGACAGCTTCGAGCAATTGTTCGACGCGACCCGCCCGGATTTCGCGCCGCTGTATGAAGCCCTGCGTGCCCAGCCGACGCTGGGTGCGGGCGACATCGCCGAGGGCGACCACGTGATCAACGCCGGCACCCGCGAAGGCTGGGCCGACACCGAAGACATCTGAGGCGGCCCGCCCGGCCAAACCCCGGGGCCGCTGCCCCGCTCCCCGCTTTGTGAAACAATGCCGGCATGCCCGCCGCCCCGGCGCGGGCGGGCCGGCTGTCCGCCCGATGCGCGTTGTCCGCATCGGGCGACCTTCGTTTTCTCCCAAGATCCAGATCGAGCCCATCATGACCCCTCTTTCCCCGCAAGCCCGTGCCACGCTGCTCGCCGACCTGCCCGGCTGGACTACCGTCCCGGACCGCGACGCGATCTTCAAGCGCTTTACCTTCCACGACTTCAACGCCGCCTTCGGCTTCATGACGCGCGTGGCGATCCAGGCCGAGAAGGCAGACCACCACCCGGAATGGTTCAACGTCTACAACCGGGTCGACATCACGCTGTCGACGCACGATGCCAACGGCCTGACCCAGCGCGACATCGACCTGGCGCACTTCATCGAGCGCGCCGCCGATGCGGTGACGAACTGACCGGCAGCCCGGGCGGTAGCTGTAGGCTAACCGTAAGGAAGCCGCGGGCGGCGCCTAGTACAATCTGGCGCAGGCCCGCACCGCCATGTGCGCCGTGCGGCCTTTCCCTGCAAGCCATGCCCAACGTCCTTCCCGAGCTGCCGCCATGCGTATCCTGCTGATCGAGGACGACCGCCAGATTGCCAGCGGCGTCGAAGCCGGCCTGTCCCGCGCCGGCCACCAGGTACGCGTCGTCCACGACGGCGTCTATGCCACCGAACACCTGCTGCGCGAGCAGCACGACCTGGTCATCCTCGACCTGGGCCTGCCCGGCATCGACGGCATGACCCTGCTGGCGCGCTATCGCGCCCGTAACCGCACCACCCCGGTCATCATCCTGACCGCGCGCGACGAGCTGGAAGACAAGCTTTCGGGCCTGAATGCCGGCGCCGACGACTACCTGATCAAACCCTTCGCCCTGCCCGAGCTGGAAGCGCGCGTGCGCGTACTGCTGCGCCGCAGCCAGCATGGCGAGGCCACGCCCGAGCGCGACGTGCGCCTCGGCCGCCTGCGCCTGTCCGGCAACGACCGCCGCATGTTTATCGACGCCCGCCCGCTGGAGCTGTCGCCGCGCGAGTTCGCGGTACTGGAGCTGCTGCTGCAGCGCCAGGGCCGCGTGGTCAGCAAGGCCCAGCTGCAGGACCACCTGGCCACCTTCGCCCACCCGGCCGGCGAGGGCGGCGATACCGTCGGCGACACCGCGATCGAGGTCTACGTGCACCGCGTGCGCAAGAAGCTCGAGGACAGCGACGTCGAGATCGTCACCGTGCGCGGCTTCGGCTACCTGCTGCAGATCCGCGCCGGACAATGAAACCGCTCCGGCCGCCGCGGTTATCCGCCCCGCGGCCCTGTCCTTTGGCCTAGCCGGCAATGTGGCCTCGCTCCCGCACCTCCTCCCGGGTTTCCTGGCGCACGGCCTCCCGCATCGCGACGCGGAACGTGCCCCCATCTCCCGCTGCGGCTGATGCCGCGGGAGTCAACCCTGCGCCCGCGGCGACGCGCCAGGCCTCCCGCCCCGGCTCCAACATCAGCCTGCGCGTGCACCTGCTGCGCGCGCTGGCCACGCCGCTGTTCGCGCTGGTGCTGACCAGCGGTTCGCTGTCGTACTGGCTGGCGGCGCACTACACCACGCAGGTGTTCGACCGCGCGCTCTATGGCGTCGCCAACAACATCGCCCAGCAGATCCGCATCGCCGGACCGCGGCTGGAGCAGGACATCCCGATGATCGCGCAGACGCTGGTCGAGGCCGAGGGCACCGACCGCATCTACTGGCGCATCCACGGCCCCGACGGGCTGATCGGCGGCATGGATACCTGGCTGGGCTACGGCACCGGCCAGACCACGCTGCACGACGCGCGGCTGTTTTATGCGTGGTTCAGCGGCCGCCAGGTGCGCGCGGTGCGGCTGCCGGTGATGCTGCCCAGCGCCGCGGTCGATGAACTCGGCACCAGCGAGGCCGGCAAGCCCGCGCGCGGGCCGATCGTGGTGGAAGTGGCCGAACTGCTGGACCGGCGCGAGACCGCCGCCAACGAGATCCTGCTGTCGGTGTCGGTGCCGCTGATCCTGCTGCTGCTGGTCGGCAGCCTGATCCTGTCGCACGTGCTCAAGGAGGAACTGGTGCCACTGCAGATCCTGGCCGACAAGCTCAACCGGCAGACCGCGCGCTCGCTCGCCGCACTGGATGAAACCCAGGTCCCGGCCGAAGTGGCGCCGCTGATCCGCGGCCTCAACGCGTTGCTGGCGCGGCTGCGCGACGCGCTCGACGCGCAGCGCAAGTTCATTGCCGATGCGGCGCACCAGTTGCGCACGCCGCTGACCGCGGTCAAGCTGCATGCCGATCGGGCACAGGCCGCCGATTCACTGGAAGTGGCCCGCCATGCGCTGCGCGAGGTGCAGACCGCGGCCGACCGCGCGGTGCGCCTGTCCAACCAGCTGCTGTCGCTGGCGCGGGCCGAGCCCGGGCTGTCGCTGGAACGGCTGGGGCCGGTGGAACACTTCGACCTGGCCGAGCTGGCCTTTGAAACCGGCGCCGAGTGGGTGCCGCAGGCGCTGGCGCGCCGCATCGACCTGGGCTTCGAGATCCTGCCCGGCCCCACCTTCACCGGCGGCGCCCCGGCCGTGGTGCGGGGCAACCGGCTGCTGATGCGCGAAGCGCTGTCCAACCTGATCGACAATGCGGTGAAATACGTACCCGCCGGCGGTCGCATCACGGTGCGCGCCGGCGGCGAGACCATGGGTCACCGCGGCATGGCGGTGGTGATGGTGGAAGACAACGGGCCCGGCATCCCGCCGCAGCGGCGCGAGGAAGTGTTCAAGCGCTTTTTCCGCGGCGACCGCGCGCCGGAGCCGGGCGGCGGCCGCGCCGTCCAGGCGGGCGGGGCCGGCCTGGGTCTGGCCATCGTGCATGAGATCGTGACCCTGCACCACGGTACGATCCGCATCGAGGACGTGCCGCCACTTCCGCCCGGGACCGCGCCCGCAGCGTCCACCGACAGCCCGCCGGAGCGGCGCGCGGTGATGCGCTTTGTCATCCGGATTCCCTGCGAGCCGGCAGGGGCGGCAGCCTGAACCGCCGCGCGGGCAACGGCCTTACTTGGCCTTCTTCTTCTTTTCCTTCGGCGCCAGCATGGTGCCGCGGCATTGCGGGCTGCCGCAGCGGCACTCGAATTCCTTCTTCAGCTTGGCGGTATAACGGGCATCGATCACCAGGCCGTAGTCATAGAACAGTTCCTCGCCCTGGGCAATGTCGCGCAGCGCGTGGATGAAGACGCGGCCCTTCTTCTCGCGCGCCTCGCAGTTGGGCTCGCAGGCGTGGTTGATCCAGCGCGCGCGGTTGCCGCCGTACTTGGCGTCGATGACGCTGCCGTCGTCCAGGCTGAAATAGAAGGTGTGGTTGGGATCGCTGGGATCGTGCGGATGGCGCTCCAGCGCCTTCTTCCAGGAAATGTGCTCGCCCTTGTACTCGATCACGCGCTCGCCCTCGGCAATCGGGGCGATGGCATAGACGCCCTTGCCGTGTACGCCTGACTGACGCACCTCGATCCGGTCGCTCGCCGTCTTTTTGCTGCCCGCTTCCGCTGCCTTGCGCTTTGCCTTGTCCGCCATTTGCCTTTCCGTGCTCTCGCCTGTTGTGCCTGGTTGGCCGGTGCTGGCCTCCCGGCGCGATCGGGGATGATACCGGGGCTGCCGCGACACGTATACGTGGCAACAGTCTCGCCCGGGCTCAGGCAGTCCGAGTCAAGCCCTGAGGACGTATACCCACGCCGCCGAGCCGCGCCCCAGCCGTATACGCCCCTCCTGTTTACCACCCGGCATGTGGATAACCGCGCTCCGATCTGTGGACAAGCATGCGGATTGGGTGTGGGCTGCCTGGGGCTCGCATGGGGATGCCTCGGGCATAAGTCGGAGCAGGTCAGCGGACGACCTCATCCATAGGGCTGAGTCTTCCACCTCGGCCAACATTGGATGCGACCACTTCTCGTTTACGTAAACCGTTGAAGACAATGATGTTTACCGGGTTTTCCACAGCGGATGCGGGTGTTTACCTACTACTACTATCTGTATACATGAAAGAAAAAGGTAAACCGAAAGAACAACCCCCGGCCCGAGGCACCAACCAAAAGGCGGCAGGCGTAAACATCGGGTTTGCGAGAGACTTTGAGTTTTGCCCGTTCGGGTATACGGGCGAGATAAGCGAGGGCGGGAGCTAGGCGCGCACGTATACGCGTAAGGCAGCAAGGCTGAGGTAAGGAGCGCGGTCAGCCCATGCACGCCTCGAATAACGAGAGATCAGTCGCCCCGGAGTCACCCTCAGCGCCACATGCACGATAGTGCAGTTCGCCTATGGCAAGCCCTATCGGCTTCCAGGCGGCTTGGGCGCAGCAGAGCCCCAATGCCTCTCGGAACGCTTCTGAGGCTGCCAGCGGCCTTCTGATGGCTTTCTGGCGGGGGTATACGCAGCCGGGGTGCACAGTGGCATGCAGCGGTTTGCGAGCCCCTCTCCACTGCCTACACCGCGATCCCGCGCACGGAGCACACCTTCCCGACGGCGCCAATTTGCCGCCAGCCCCGCGCTGGCGCGGCCTCGCGGAAACTGCCAGGTAACAATCTGTTCCCGGTGCGCCTTGTCCGACACGGTATCATGTGGCCCGCGGCGTCTTTGCCGGAGCGGTGCCAGCCTGGCCGCCCGGCATGCGGACGCCTGTGTTTTATCAACTCGATACGGAGTGAAGCATGACGAAAACCGAACTGATCGACGCTATCGCAGCCGGGGTGGACGGTCTGACCAAGGCCAAGGCGGAACAGGCACTGAACGTGACCCTGTCGGCCATCATGGACGCCGTGGCCAAGGGTGACACGCTGAGCCTCATCGGCTTTGGCACGTTCAGCAAGGGCGAGCGTGGCGAGCGCATGGCGCGCAACCCGCGTACTGGTGAAGAAATCAAGGTCGAAGCCGCCAAGACCGTGAAGTTCAAGGCTGGCCAGAAGTTCAAGGACGCTGTCAACCAGTGATCCTGACGGGCTGCACTGCAGAGCCCGGCATTGCCTGACCCCGCCATGCCGCCGCCCCGGCGCCCGAGGGCGCAGGCGCGCGCCATGCGGGGGACGTTATCCACAGTCGTGATCTGACTCTTCTGCAGTATCCGCCGCATCACCCGCCCAGCGCCGGAGCGATTGCGCGCGAAGTCTTCCAACAGGCGTCCAGCCTTGGCCAGCACTGGCCATGCCGGGCGCCGTGCCATGTGGGGCCAACATGTTTGCCCGTTCGCAGCGCCACAAATCTCCACAGCGTTATGCACAGCGCTTTCCACAGCCGATTCCACAGCGTTCTCCACAGGCGCTTGCGCCGTTGCGCGCCGCCTGCGCGGCCGCGGCGCTGGCGCTGCTGAGTGCCTGCGCCACGGTCAGCGAGCCGGCCCGGCCGCAGGCACGGGCACTGCCCGACACCGAGCGGCCGCTGACGCGCCCGGGCGCCACGGCGCGCGAGCGCATCGTCGAGATCGCCACGCAGGAATGGGTGCGCTGGGGCAGCCAGGTGGTACGGCTGGGCCGCGACGACACCGCTTGCGTGACCTACAGCCCGGTGCCGGCACCGGAGCTTCCGCCTGAGTTGCCGCTGGCATCCTCCACGGACAACGGGGCGCCCGCGGTGGCCACCACCGATACGGAATCGAAGACCAACGGCAACCCGCCGCCCGCCCCCAGCTGCCTGTCTTTTCCGGACGGCACCGGCATGGAGGCCACGCCGCTGGGTTGCACGCTGGCCCGCCGCTACTGGGGCATCGTCGGCGAGGCGCCCAGTTGCAGGCAGGTGACGCAGGGTGCCTGGGCCTGGTCGGCGGTCTTTGTGTCATGGGTGTTGCGCAAGGCGGGGCTGGACGAGCGCCAGTTCCTGACCGGCCAGTCGCACTCGATGTACGTGGTCGATGCCCGCGACGGCATCCTGCCCCATCCCGCCTTCCGCATCGAGCCCGTTCCCGCGATGCCTCGCCCCGGCGACATCATCTGCGCCGGCCGTGGCCGTGACCGCTATCTCGAGGACATCGCCGAAATCGGCTTCGGCACCACGCCGATGCATTGCGACATCGTGGTCGCGGTGGATCCGGCAGCGCGCGTGGTGCGCGCCATTGGCGGCAACGTCCAGCAATCGGTATCGATGGAAGAGATCGAGCTGGGCGATTCGGGCCGGCTCGACGGTGTCACCAACTCGCACATGCCATGGCTGCTGGTGATGCGCAACGAACTGCAGTAGACATTGTTATTGATGCGAATTATCAGTGTGTCATGTTTGAGATTAGCCTGATAAATCGCGCGAATGATTCCGGGTTCAGTCGAACAGCTCAAGCTGCGCGGTATCCCGGTCACTCGTGCCCACCCCGACTCCAAGCAGCCGCACCGGCAAGCCTCGACGCCCATGGCCCTCTGCCAGCAGCCGCGCATAGACGCTGCGATCCGGGGCATGGCCGCGGCATTCGACCGTGGTCTGGCGGAAGTCCGAGAAGCGCAGCTTTACCGTCAGCTTGTCGATGGTGTCATGCGCCTGGGCGCGCGCGATGCGCGCCTCGAGCATGGCGATCAGCGGTTCCAGCTCGGCCAGGCAGGCCGGCAGGTCGGGCAGGTCGTCGGCATAGGTCTCTTCCACGCTGATCGACTTGCGCTCGCGCTCGGGCGTGACCGCGCGCTCGTCCACGCCGCGGCACAGCTTGTACAGCCGCGCCCCGAACACGCCGAACTCGCGATGCAGGCGGTCGGCAGACCACGGCCGCAGGTCACCGCAAGTCTCGGCGCCCAGCCGGCGCAGCTTGGCTGCGGTGACCTTGCCGACGCCATGGATGCGTTCCACCGGCAGCGCGGCGACAAAGGCGTCGACGGCCGCCGGCCTGACCACGAACAGCCCGTCGGGCTTGTTCCAGTCACTGGCAATCTTGGCGACGAACTTGCTGGGACCGACCCCGGCCGACACCGTCACCCCCACTTCTTCACGCACGCGCTGGCGGATCTCCTCGGCAATGCGGGTGGCGCTGCCGGCATGGCGCGTGCACAGGCTGACATCGAGGTAGGCCTCGTCCAGCGACAGCGGCTCCACCAGCGCGGTGTATTCGCGGTAGATCGCAAAGATGCGGCGCGAGACCTCGCGGTACTTGTCCATCGCCGGGCGCACGATCAGCAGGTCGGGGCAGCGCTTGAGCGCCTGGGCCGACGCCATCGCCGAGCGCACGCCGAAGGCGCGCGCCTCGTAGTTGCAAGTGGCGATTACCCCGCGCCGGTCGGGCGCGCCGCCCACCGCCATTGGCCGGCCCCGCAGCGACGGGTCGTCGCGCATCTCGACCGAGGCGTAGAAGCAGTCGCAGTCGCAATGGATGATCTTGCGCTGGACCGCGGGACTGGCATCAGGCGGGGCGGACATGGGGACCGGGCTCGGAATTGGCTTTGTCTAGTTATCCGTCGGATGAATAATGACGATCAATTTTCAGGTCGTTTCATTGATCGATTGGATGCCAGCGGGCTTCTGCCGCGTATTCATCCACAACCCTTCGGCCGCATACAAGGCCAGCGACAGCCAGATCAGCGCGTAGCCGGCCTGCTTCTGCGCTGGGAACGGCTCATGCCACAGCCACACCCCCAGCAGCAGTTGCAGCGTCGGCCCGGTGTACTGCAGCAGACCCAGCAGTGACAGCGGAATGCGCCGCGCGCCGGCCGCAAAGAACAGCAGCGGCACCGCCGTCACCGGCCCGGCCAGCAACAGCAGCCACTGCGTACCCGGCGCTGCGTGGGTAAAACTGTCCTGGCCGGTGGCGAACAGCCAGCCCAGCGCGGCGGCGGCCAGCGGGAACAGCAGCAGCGTTTCCAGCGACAGCCCTTCCAGCGCGCCCAGCGCACCGGTCTTGCGCAGCAGCCCGTAACCGCCAAAGCTGGCGGCCAGGCCCAGCGCAATCCATGGCAACTGCCCCGCCGCCACCGTCAGCCAGGCCACGCCCGCCGCGGCCACCGCGATCGCCAGCCATTGCACCCGGCGCAGGCGCTCATGCAGGAACACCACGCCCAGCAGCACGCTGAACAGCGGGTTGATGAAATAACCGAGGCTGGCATCGACCACGCGGTTCGCCGACACCGCCCAGATATACAGGAACCAGTTCGCGCACAGCAGCGCCGCGCTGGCGGCAAACGACAGCAACAGGCGCCGGTCCCGCGCCACTTGGCCGAGCCACCCCCATTGGCGCCGCCAAGCCAGGATCAGCCCCAGGAATACCAGCGACCACACCATCCGGTGCAGCAGGATCTCCACCGGCGCGATGTGAGGGAGCGACTTGATGTAGAGCGGGAGCAGCCCCCAGATGATGTACGCCAGCAGCGCGTAGAGAATGCCGAGTTGCATAGGGTTTTCCGATCGATGCCGGCGATTCTACCGGGGCCGCGCCCTCCCCGCCGGCGCGCGCCGCGCGCGCCCGCCGCCAACAAAAAAACCCCATGCTCCGGCGGGACCATGGGGTTTGCTGAGGGCCCGGTTGCCCGGGCGCCACGCGGCTTACAGCTTGCGCGCGAAGCTGAACTGGGCGAAGCCCTGCTCGGCCACGTTGAACCACGCCGCCTGGTTGTTGCGGAACACGCGCCAGTCGTCGTAGATCTTCTTGAACGACGGGTTCTTCGCGGTTTCGTCGGCGTAGGATTCCTGGGTCGCCTTGAAGCAAGCCTCCATGATCTCCTTGGAGAACGGACGCAGCTTGACACCGTTTTCCAGCAGGCGTGCCAGCGCCTGCGGGTTGACCGTGTCGTACTTGGCCATCATGGTGGTGTGCGCCTCGATGGTGGCGGTTTCCAGCGCGCGCTTGTACAGCGCGGGCAGCTTCTCGAACTCGCTGGCCGAGGCGTAGAACGACAGCTGCGCGCTGCCTTCCCACCAGCCCGGGTAGTAGTAGTACGGGGCCACCTTGTAGAAGCCCAGCTTTTCGTCGTCGTACGGGCCCACCCACTCGGCCGCATCGATGGTGCCTTTTTCCAGCGCGGGGTAGATGTCGCCGCCGGCGATTTGCTGCGGCACCACGCCCAGGCGCGACAGCACCACGCCGGCAAACCCGGCGATGCGGTACTTCAGGCCCTGCAGGTCGGCCACGGTCTTGATTTCCTTGCGGAACCAGCCGCCCATCTGCGCGTTGGTGTTGCCGCCCAGGAAGTTGACGACGTTGTATTCCTTGAAGAACTCGCGCATCAGCTTCATGCCGTTGCCCTGCAGCATCCAGGCGTTCTGCTGGCGCGCGGTCAGGCCGAACGGCACGGTGGTGTCGAAGCAAAGTGTCGGGTTCTTGCCGAAGTAGTAGTAGCCGGCGGTGTGGCCGATCTGCACGGTGTTGTTCTGCACCGCGTCCAGCACCTGCAGGCCCGGCACGATTTCACCGGCGGCAAAGACCTTGATATTGAACTTGCCGTCGGTCAGCTCACGCACCCGGGTCGACAGCGTCTCGGCGCCGCCGAAGATGGTGTCGAGCGACTTGGGGAAGCTCGAGGCCAGGCGCCATTCCACGGCGGGGTTGCTGCCCACCACGGCCGGCGCGGCCGGGCCGCTGGCGGCGGCAGGCGCGGCCTTTTCTTCACCCTTGCCGCACGCGGCCAGTGCCCCGGTGGCAGCCACGGCCGACGCTTTCAACAGAAAGGAACGACGTTCCATCTCCACTTCTCCTCTTATAGATATTGATTCGGATGCGGGCGCAGGGCTTGCATGAGGCCTCGCGCCGGACCGTGACGCACTGGCCGCCGGGATACGGCGGCCCGCGCAGCGCTGTGCCTGTGGCGAACGGGCACGGCGGCGTGCCCTGCAGGCCCCACGCTGCACCGCGCGCACGGCCGAGGGCTGTCTTACCCGAAAGAGTAGGGTAGGGACGAAGGTCATTACTGACCTGTCCCCCCCTAGGAACCGTACGTGCGAGTTTCCCCGCATACGGCTCGAGTCTCAACTAAATGCCCCTTCGGACACCGGCTTCACAACAGTTCTACCTTGGTGATGCACTTGCTTGTGACAGTTCGGATGCAGCAGCACTCGATTCCCTAGCGCATCGGAGCCCCCGCGTATGCGAGGTTCGATGTGATGATCTTCCCATCCTGTTTCCTTGGTTATCTTGCACTGACACACTGCGCACAAGCCTTGCTGGGATAGATACAGCTTGATCCACTGCTTCCGGTGCGCCATGTTTTCCAACATACGCTCCTGTCGCAGCTTCTCGCCGTACCGTTCCTGCGTTGGATCGAAAGGATTGTAATCCCCCCGAATCTTCTTGTGCCGCCGGATAGGCGTACCCGCGAGCGAGTACAACTCCGTCCAACCTACACTGCCGTTGCCGCTCACGAACTTGGTTCCAAACACCCAGTTTCGTTCGCCGACGGTCGCAAAGTATTTCCTACGCACCCATTCGACGGACTTATGTGGATGTCGCCGCTTTGCCCACCGTCGTAGAGCATTAAAGATTTCATGCTCCACACGGGCGAACACCGCTTTCGCCACCACCGGACTGTGATACTGCGCCCAGCCCCGTAGCATCGGGTTTAACAGTCGAATTAAGACCGACTGCTCCACCGTCTTGTTGGTGCTGATAACCGCCTTTACCTTGCGATAGAACGCTTGCGCGTTTTTCTTGCTTGGCTTTATGAGCAGTGTTCCCGAGTACTTCCGGAAATTCCACCCTAGGAAGTCAAAGCCGTCAGTGATGCTGACGATCCGCGTTTTCTCCGTCGACAGCGACAGCCCCCGTACTGCAAGGAACTGTTCTACCCACGGCTTCACTTCGTTCTCTAGGACCTCCGGCGTATCACCGGTGATGACGAAGTCGTCCGCGTAACGCACAACGTTCACTTTGAGCCTTTTCGTCTTGGTCGCTCCCAACTTCGTTCCGAGGAACTTGGTCAGTTGTGTTTCCAAGCCGTTCAGCGCCACATTTGCCAGAGTCGGGGAAATGATGCCTCCCTGCGGTGTTCCGGCTTCGGTCGCCTGAAACTGACCCTGAAATACCACGCCAGCCTTCAACCACTTCCGAAGGATTGCTTTGTCCATCGGGACATTGCGCTCCAGCCAGTCGTGACTGATATGGTCAAAGCATCCTTTTATGTCAGCTTCCAGCACCCATTGAGCCGAGGCCTTCTGGGATAAGGAAACAAACAGCTGGGACATGGCATCCGCGGTGGATCGGTTGGTCCTGAACCCATAGGAGTTCGGATCGCTCGTTCCTTCGGACACCGGTTCCAGTGCCAGCAAATACAGCGCTTGCATGGCTCGGTCCAACATGGTTGGAATGCCCAGAGGGCGCTCCTTCCCATTGGCCTTGGGGATGAAAACCCTCCGTAATGGCAAAGGTCTGTACCCCCGGCGCTTCAACCTCCCAATGGCTTCCCACCGGGCTTCAGGCGTTGTCCACTTTTCGCGATCGACGCCTGCCGTTCGCTTACCTTGGTTCATCGTCACTCGTCGTACCGCCAGTGCTTTGGCGGAGAACGAGCGGGTCAGAGACCGTTGCAGGGCTTTCACCCTACGCCAGTCCCCTTCCTGTGTCGCCTTCGCAATTCGAATCTGCATTTCTCGAACGTTCCGCTCCACGCGGCGCCAATTAATGGCGCCCCAGGTTTGCGGCACGCCGGAGAGCGCAGATTCATCCTTGCGGATCAATGCTTCCATGCTGCTCTCCAATCTTGAGGATCTCCCCCAACATCAAGAGACAGCACGCCCCTTGAGGGACGTGTTGCCCCTCAAGGGAAGAAAAATTTAAACAAGCGAGATCAGTCAGCCGTCCTGCGACGATTGACCAGTTGGAAGTCTGCCCGCTTTCGCGTGGGATGATGTCTCAACCCCTATCCGGACCATTACAGCCCGGCATTCGCTTTTTCCAACCTCCCATACCCGCACAGCCAACAGCGTTCCTTGCGGTTCGCCTGCCTGAGCCAAACTGCGCTCCGGCAGCCATACGGGCTTACCACGTTCCCTGCGCATTACACGACTGGGTTAGGGTCTGCCTTTCCGCCGGTGGTCATCGTGGCGACGTGTCCCAAGGCTTGAGTAGGACAACCGACCACACACCTTTTGGTTAATGCCTAGCAGCAGCTTTGGCATCTCAATCGTTACGACGTTTATCAGCAGTTCACTTACGTTACCCATACCAGTCAGCCTAGCGCCTCAACCCCGTTGCTGCTCGGAGCCTCCACCATCCTGTCTCGCGACCTGATGGCACCCTTTCGGGGGCTACATTGTCAGGAGAGCTTCACACCCCACCGTTACCAGTGACGCATGTCTCCCTAGGCTACTGCTAGTCGCATAGCAGGTTCTCTATCGTGTAACCCTTTCGGGCATATCCGACCGAACCATAATGCACAGAGCTACCGCTCCGGGACCTCACTTACCTACCACTGTGCTCCTATGCAAGCGAGCGCCTGACGGCATCGGTCGCTCTTGCGAGCGCTGGCTGCCGTCCCAAAGAACGTAGCGCCGTTCTATCCAGAACGGTTTGAATGCTATGTTGCGGCGATACAACGGAATCTCCGCTGTTTGGCCGCATACACCCTCCGTTAGGGGGATGTCTACAGAGAACTCGCCCAAAGGCGAGCGTCCCCGCCCTTGGGCAATGGCTGGAAATCCATCCAGCAAAAAGCAAGCTGCAAGTCGGCCAGTGTTCCGGCTTCCTCACAACACATCGGACTCCCCTCTGGCTGTTCGGCCGGGTTCGTCTAAGCAAGTAATGGTCGAGATTGGACGGTTCAGGCCAAGGCCCTCCCCTTGTCTCGACAAAGGTCGATGCTCCTTACGTTGGAGCTACCCGGACACGAGAATGCGTGTCGCACCAAGCCAGCCGATTATAGCGGTGGCCCTTTCGCCACGGGGCCCCGCTCAAGTGCGGGTTTTCGCTAGTCGATTGCGTCATATCCGCCGTTTTTCGCATGGTGAGACGCCGCACAGTGTGATGGATTTTGTAACCCGGCTTGCGGTCAAATGGTCTCGGCTGATAAAAAACAGTCCCGATTCCGGAGCCCTGCCCGCCTGGCAGGATGGTTGCCACGCCGGAATTGCCGTACCCGTTGCCGTCCCATTGCCGTACCAATTGCCTGCTTCTGTTCGTCGACTTCCCCTGATGCCGTCCGGCTCCCGCGCTAGCGCGGGCCGGCGCGTGCCGCTGCGCCGCCTCGGCTTTGCCGTGCTGGCCGCCTGGGGACTGGTGGCGTGCGCGCAGACCGGCGATCCGGCTAGCGGCACTGCTACGCCCGCCACAGCCTTGCAGCCGCCGCGCATCGCGCCACGGCCGGGCGTGCCCGCCACGGCCACCGCGGCCGTGGCGGCGCCAGCCACGCCCGCGGCAGCGGCGAACGCTGAAGCGGCGGCATCGCCCGCTCCGGCCGCCGGCGACGACCCGCTCGCCGCGTTGATCGACGGCGCCGCAGCGCCCGCGGCAAGCGTCACCGTACCCGCCACAGCGGCAACCAGCGTCGCCGCGACCCTGCCGCCGGTCGATCCTGACTTCGTTGGTCCGCCCGAACCCCCGGCCCCGCCGCCGCCGCCGCTGGTGCTGTTTCCGCCCAAGCTTGGCGAATTCCAGGCCGAGGCGCCCCCCGCGCCGGCTCAACGCGCTGCCGCGGATGCCGGCGCGCCGTCGGACGCACCCCCGGCACTGCATTCGCAACTGCCCGCCGACGACCCGGCGGGCGAGTCCGTGTGGCGCCTGAGCTACAGCGGCCGCGCTGCGGTCGAGGAGCGCCCGGCTACCATGCGCGCCTGTCCCGGTGGGGCGCTATCCACCGGCATAGGTAGCGGGCTGGCCTGCCGCAGCACGGGCGAAGTCAAGATTCGCGAGTCAGTGCTGGACCTCGACGGCGGCGCCCAGGTGATGCTGATCGCGCAGGCGCGCGGCACGGATGCCACCACTGTCAATGGCCGCCCGGCGGCCATCGACCCCTATGCCCTGGTGCCGCAGTTTTATACGGCGGTCAGCGGGCTGGCGGTGCTGGATGGCGCCACCATGTGGGCCGGCCGGCGCGACAACGCGCCGTTCCTGATGTCGTCCGGGCTGCTGCCGCCGAATTCCACGGCGATGCGCTTCGGCGTGGACAACGCCAAGGTGATCGGCGATATCGGCCTGAACTACCAGTACACCGCGCGCGCCGACCAGAACGGCCAGAACTTGCCCAGCTACCACTCGCTGCGCACCGCGCCCATCCCCACCAATGAACAGGGCTCGGTCCAGCTCGGCTTCACGCGGGTGGAGGCCCAGCCGCTGGTAGAGGACCCGGGCGGTGCGTGGTGGGCTTCGGCGCTGCACGAGCAGAAAGGGGTGCTGTTCGGCACCAACCGGCTGGGGTTGCAGTTCGGCTCGGGATCGCGCAACGCCATGACCGGCTATACCGGCATGGGACCGGCGCTGTCGCGCACGCGCGTGGCCGACTCGATCGAATGGAAGAGTCGCTGGGGGCTGAGCGGCGCGGTGGAGCAAAGCCTGCAGTTCGACCGTTCGCCGGTCGGCACGTTGCAGTGGACCACCACGCGGCTGCGTCCGGCGTACGTCGCCAGCAGCCAGTTCCGATTGAATTTCGAGGTGTCGCACGACCAGATCTCGTCCGGCTTTGGCGTCAGCGGCCAGCGCACCGCGCTGACCGTGGCGCCTACGCTCACGCTGGGCAAGTCGGCCGGCAACGCCAACCTGCGCGCCTTCTATACCTACAGCCGTGCCAGCGACGTGGAAGGCATCGGCTACACCGCGCCGGCCGACGCATGGGGCTCGCAGGCGAGCGGCTCGATCTTCGGCGTGCAGCTCAATCGGCGCTGGTAGTTGGCCGGGTTGTTGCGGGGCTCATGGTGGAGCCTAGGGCGTGGGGCACGGCACCGGCGCCAGCCTGCACTGTCGCAGCGGGCTTGCGGCACAGCCAGTGGAACAGCAGCGTGGCGGCCAGCCCGCCGCCGATCTGTGCCAGCACGAAGCCCGGCACGTCTTGCGGCCGGATCCCGGTGAAGGTATCGGTCAACGCGCAGGCCAGCGTCAGCGCGGGATTGGCGAACGAGGTCGACGACGTGAACCAGTAGCCCGCGGTGATATAGCCGGCCACCACAAACGGCACCAACTGCGGCCGGCTGCGCAGCGTGCCGATGCCCACGCCGACCAGGCCGAAGGTTGCCACGAACTCGCTCCACCACATCGACGCGCCGGTGCGGCGCTGCGCCGACCACGCCAATGCCGGCTCGCCGAACATGGCATGCGCCGCCAGCACGCCGCAAACGCCGCACGCCAGCTGCACCAGCACATAGCGCAGCGCATCGCGCGGCGCCAGCGTGCCCTGCACCAGTGCCGACAGGCTCACCACCGGATTGAAATGCCCGCCCGAGACCGGCCCTAGCGACACGAGCAAGGCCACCAGCCCGGCGCCCGTGGCCAGCGAATTCGCCAGCAGTGCCAGCGCGGTATCGCCATCGGCGAGGCGCTCCGCACGAATGCCGGAGCCGACCACGATCGCCACCAGCAGCGCGGTGCCGAGCCCTTCCGCCACCAGGCGGCGCGCCAGCGTACTCATCGCAGCGCTGCGCCGGCGCAGCGGCGCAAAGCATGGGCGGGACCAAGGCTAGACCGCGGACTTGTGTCGGAGCCGGTGGCGGAAACGATGGGGACAGCGCGCAGCAACAAGATGGACAACGTCGCCTGAGACGACGCCTCGAACAGTGGCAGATCGTGGCCATGAGCATGGCAACGCCGCGGCGCAGCGGCTGCGCGCGCGGTCGCGACAGTGTTCCGCCGCGGCGCGGGGGCGTCAATGTGCGCTGACGATGTTGTGTGCTGACGCGGGGTTTCGAATCGGGTCGTTCCGCGCAATTCAGCGCAACAGGAACGCAATATCCTCGACCACGATCTTCGCCACCGGGATGCCCTTGCGGCGCTGGAACAGGATGTGCTGCTGGACGCGGCTGCGCTGATCGGCAAACACGGCGGGATCGATCGGCGTGCCCATTCGCATGTAGTGCTGGACCAGCAGCTTGTAGGCGCGATGGCGCACCTGCATGGCCTCGGTTTCGGCACGCAGCCGCTTGATCTCGGCCGGGCTGCGGTCGATGGCCTGGTGCAGTTCTTCCACCGTGCGCGCGTGCAGCTCGCGGTAGACGTCGCGCTCGGCTTCCATCTGGTGCAGCTCGTCGCGCAGCGCGCGGATCTTGTTCTGCAGCTTCAGGGTCTGCGACACCGCCTGCTGAATCCGTCCCGCCGCGCCCAGCGCCTGGCTGGCGGCGGCCATGGTGCTCTTCCACAAGCCGCGCTCGCCGGCCGCGGTTTGCGGTGGCCAGCGCTTGTCCGTCCCGGTCAATGTGTCCATCCAAGCCCCCGGTGATAAGTAGCGGCCCGGGCCGGGTACCTGCATTATGGAAGCGGCTTGGCCGGCCTGGCCCGCCCTGCCTGGCGGCAGCGCGTCAGGGCATCGTAGAGAGACATGGATCGGCTGCCAAGTAGAAGATATTTACTTCTGGATTGGGTGTTGCACGCCCGGCGAAACGGCGGCCGGGGGGCGTCAGTGGCGCCGTCGCAACCCAGGTTCAGCGTGGCCTTGGGTTGGCCTTCCGGCGGCGATGCGAGCATGGCACGCGTACCGGAACCAGCGCCCAATGCAAAAAGCCCGGCTGCAAGAGCCGGGCTTTTTCTGTTCTGGTGGCCTGGGACGGAATCGAACCGCCGACACAAGGATTTTCAATCCTCTGCTCTACCGACTGAGCTACCGGGCCAAAGAAGCGAAACTATAACTGGACTTTTGGAGCCAGTCAAGCGTCATCCAGGCCACTGCGTCAGTGTTCGGCCGGCTCCGGCTTGTTGCGGCCCAGCTCGACGCCGAGCTGCTTGAGCTTGCGGTACAGGTGGGTCCGCTCGAGCCCGGTTTTCTCGGCCACGCGGGTCATGCTGCCGTGTTCGCGCAGCAGGTGGTACTCGAAATAGGCGCGCTCGAACAGGTCGCGCGCTTCGCGCAGCGGCATGTCGAACGAGAACTGCATCTCCGCCTCCGGCACACGCGCCGGGCTGCCGTTGGGCGCGGCTTCTACCGTAGCTTCGGGCGTGGCGGCGGTCGTGCCGGTTTCCGCCGATGGCGCGGTGGCCGGAGCGGCGGCGGCGGCTGCGTTGCTGCGCGGGCGTTCGATGCCGCGGGCCAGGCCCTGCTCCACCGCGGACAGCAGCTTCTGCAGCGCGATCGGCTTTTCCAGGAAATTGAGCGCGCCGATCTTGGTGGCCTCGACCGCGGTGTCGATGGTTGCGTGGCCCGACATCATGATGACGGGCATGGTCAGCTGTCCCTGCGCGGACCACTCCTTGAGCAGCGTCACGCCATCGGTATCGGGCATCCAGATATCGAGCAGCACGAGATCGGGCGTGCCGGCCGCGCGGTAATCGCGGGCCTGTTGCGCGTTTTCCGCGAGTTCGACCACATGGCCTTCGTCGCTGAGGATTTCCGAGAGCAGCTCGCGGATTCCCATTTCGTCATCGACTACGAGGATGGTTGCCATACTTCCCCTCTTAACCCCACCGCAGCGTTCCGGGACCGGACGCCAATGTTGACTATGCCAGTTTAACGAACAGGATCGAGATCTGCGCACCGATGATCTCGGCACCTTCCGTGCGATTGCGCAGTTCAATGCGCGCGCCGTGTTCGTCAATGATCTTCTTTACCATCGCGAGCCCGAGACCCGTGCCCTTGGCTTTCGTGGTCACATAAGGCTCGAACGCACGGCTCAGGATGCGCGGTGCAAAACCGGGACCATTGTCCGCAATGGTGAGCTTGACGGCCTGCCGGTTCTCGCCGGCAGAATCTTTGTATTCTACAGTCTCGGTGTGCAGAGTGATATGGGGCGCGGCCCTACCGGCCGCGACGTTCTCCGCGGCCGCGTCCTGTGCGTTCTGCAACAGGTTGTGGATGACCTGGCGCAATTGCGTTGGATCGCCCTTGATCTCGGGCAGCGCGCTGCCCAGCGTCGGATGGATCACGAGGTGCTCATGCACCGTCGGATCGTCGATGCCATACAGGTGCAGCACCTCGGCCACCAGGCTGTTGAGCTGCAGCGATTGCAGCACCGCGGGCGGCGTGCGCGCGTAGTCGCGGAAATCATCGACCATGCGCTTCATCGCGGCCACCTGGTTGACGATGGTGGCGGCGCCGCGCTTGAGCACGTCGGCATCGGTGCCCTCCAGCTTGGGCGAGAGCTTCATCTGCAGGCGCTCGGCCGACAGCTGGATCGGCGTCAGCGGGTTCTTGATCTCGTGCGCCAGGCGCCGGGCCACCTCGCCCCACGCCACCGAGCGTTGAGCGGAAATCACATCGGAAATATCGTCGAAGACGATCACATAGCCGGGCTCGTCGCGCTCGCCGCCGGGCAGGCGCGCGCCGCGCACCAGCAGCGTCAGCGGCTGCTCCTCGCCCTGCGGCAGTTCGATCTGCTTCTGCCAGTGCTCGGCGCCGCCCAGCACCTCGCTGGTGTTCTGGTCCGAGAAGGCCTGGCGCACGATCTCGCCGAACGACGCCATGCCGGGGATCTGTTCCATCGGCAGGCCCATCACCGCGCCGAACGGCTGGCGGAAGATGCGCTCGGCGCCAGGATTGGCGGTGATCAGCACGAAGCGGCGGTCGAACACCAGCACGCCCGCGGTGAGGTTCTGCAGCACGCTTTCAAGGTAGGCCTTCGACTGCTCCAGGGCGGCGCGGTTTTCTTCTACCGCCAGCCGCGCCTCGGCCAGCTGGCGCGTCATCTGGTTAAACTGCTGCGTCAGCATGCCCAGTTCATCGCGGCTCTTCAGCTCGCGCTTGGGCGACAGATCGCCCTCGGCCACTTCCTTGGTTCCCTGCAGCAGCATCAGCAGCGGCCGCGCCAACTGGCCGCCAAGCAGCAGTGCCAGCATCACCGCGATGAAGACCGCCAGGAACAGCGTCAGCGTCAGCGTGCCGATATACATCTTGCGCAGGCCGGTGCGGCCCAGCGCCTTTTCCTGGTACTCCTGGTACGCGCGCTGGACCTCGTCGGCATTGCGCGCCAGCGCCGCCGGCACGGGATGCAGCACCTGCAGGTAGCGTTCTTCGCGCACGCTCTCGCCGACCAGGCCGAAACCGCTCGAAGGGGAGTCTTCCGGGCTGCGTTCGACCGACAGGCCGGAGCCGGCCCAGCGCGGCGGCCGGGTCAACGCGCGGGGTGCGCTGGCGGCGCTGATCGTATCTTGTGCCGATCCTGGCGCCGCGCCCAGCGGGATGATCACGCGCAGGCGGTACAGGTGACTGCTGTCGACGCGCTCGGGAGCCTGGCCGACGTCGCTCGACGGATCGGTGCCGCCCTCCACCGCGGCATAGCCGCCCGCCAGCCGCGCCTGCTCCGCCAGCACGCCGGAAGGCAGGTCCGGCACCAGCGAGGCATAGTTGCTGGAAGCGGTGGCCAGCACGCGGCCGCTGCCGGTGAAGATGGCGGCTTCCTGCACGCCATACTGCTCGCGCAGCCGGTTCAGCTGCAGCGAGGTGGCCACGCCTGAGGCGCCGGCCAGCTGCTCGGACATCAGCCGCGCCTTGACCTGCAGGTCGGCCAGCGAGCTGTCGATGGTGGCGCGTCCCAGGTTCAGACCGGCCTCAAGCGCGGTTTCCACGCGCACGTCGAACCAGGACTCGATGCTGCGCGAGACGAACTGCAGCGACACCAGGTAGATCAGCACCCCGGGCAGCACGCCGACCACGCCGAAGAATACGGCGAGCTTGGTCATCAGCCGCGTGCCGAACTTGCCGCGGCGATAGCGCAGCCACAGCGTCACCGCCAGCGCGCCCACGGTCAGCACCAGCAGCGCGCCGATCACCAGGTTCACTTTGAACAGCAGCGTGAAATAGCGATCGAAAAATTCGGTATTGGCCGACGCGCCGGCAAGCAGGCCCACCAGCACCAGCGCCAGGAACACGATGATGCCGGCCACGACGCGGTACAGCAGGCGCCGGAACCGGCTGTCCCACAACGGGTTGCTCATGGCTGGCTCGAAGCGGGCTGCGCCAGCATCGCCGGCGACAGTGCGTACGACACAGTTTGCAGGTACAGACCGCGCCCTTCCCCCGGGCCCCGTTCATTGGCCGCGGCAGGCGCCGATGCCGCAGCCGGTGCCGGCATGGGGGGCGAGGCCGGCAACGCAGGCAATGCCGGTGCCGGTGGCGGTGCCGGCGGCTGGGGCGGTGGTGCCGGCGGTGGTGCGGGCGGAGGCGCCGGCGGCGCGCTCAGATCGGTGGGCACGGTGTAGGTGAAGCGCCGCCAGTCTGACGCCAGGTTCCAGTCGCGCGTGTTGACGGCATTGATCTGGAACGGCTTGGGCAACTGCGACAGGTCCAGCCGCATGCGCACTTCGGCGCTGTAGGTTTCGCCGGGCTTGACCGCGTTGCGCTCGAACACACGCCAGCCGCGCACGCGCTGGATAAACTGCAGCGCGCTCTTCAGGCGCGTGAACGGCAGCTGCAGGCCGCCGGTGGAGATGCGGTACTGGCGCGTCAGCGGCTGGTACGACAGGCGCACGCTGCGGGTGGTGTTGACCGGCTTGTCATCGAACCAGTACCAGCGCGAGCGCGAGAGCTGGAAGTCGACCGCGAAATAGAGCGAGATGCCCTTGTGCAGCGCGTCCTCGAGCGCGGGCGGCAGGTCGAAGTCAAAGCTGGCGGCCAGCTCGAAGCCGCCGTCCTGGTATTCGATGCGGGCTTCGGTGGCCTCGATGACCTGCGCCTGCGCGGCGCGGGGCAGCCACAGCGCGGCGGCCAGCGCCAGTATCAGCGCGAGCGCCCAGCGCGCCAGCCGGCTGCACGGGTTGGGCACGGAGGCTGGGCCGGTGTCGGCGCAGCGGGCCACTTCAACGCGAAAGCCTGACAGGCGCGGCGTGCTCGGCATCGGATCAGATCAGGCGCGTTTCTGGAAGCGGGCGTAGAAGAAGCCATCGTGATCGGATGGCAGGCTGGCGCCACCGGTGCTGTCAAGGGCGGCCTGGTCACCGTCCGCGCCCTCGGCAAGCGTTGCATGGGTGCCGGGCAGCAGCTGCCCTGGCGCCTGCAATCGTATCGCATCTGCCAGTTGCTCACCAAACCAGCGCGCCTGCTCCTCGCCCTCCGTTGGGAAAATAGAACAGGTGACATAGACCAGGATGCCGCCCGGCTTGAGCAGCGGCCACAGCTGCGAGACGATGCGGCGCTGCTCGGTGATGAGCCGGGCGATATCGGTTTCGCGGCGCAGCCAGCGGATATCGGGATGGCGCCGTACGATGCCCGAGGCCGAGCACGGCACGTCGGCGAGAATGCGGTCGAAGAGTTGCCCGTCCCACCAGTCGGCGGGACGGCTGGCATCGCCGACCACGATCTTTGCAGACTTGCCCAGGCGCGCCAGGTTTTCGCCGATGCGGGTGGCGCGCTGCGCATCGCTCTCGACCGCGGTCACGTCGATATCGGCCAGCTCCAGCAGATGTCCGGTCTTGCCGCCGGGCGCCGCGCAGGCATCGAGCACGCGCATGCCGTCGGCCACCTCCAGCAGCGGCGCGGCCAGTTGCGCACCGGCGTCCTGCACCGAGACTACGCCTTCGGCAAAGCCCGGCAGCTGCGTTACCGGCACCGCGCGCACCAGGCGCACCGCCTGCGGGCCCACCACGCGCCCGGCCAGCCCGGCGTTGGCCAGGTCGGTCTGGTACTGCGGCACGGACACGCGCGCGGTGTTGACGCGTACCGTCATCGGCGGGCGCACGTTGGCACTGGCGGCCAGCGCCGTCCACTGCTCAGGGTAGGCTTCGCGCAGCATGCGCAGCCACCACGGCGGCAGGTTCCAGCGCGCCTGCTCGTCGCGATTGACCTCGGCCAGCAGCGCCTTGCGCTCGCGCAGGAAACGCCGCAGCACGGCGTTGACCAGTCCGCGCGCATGCGCAGTCTTGGGTTCGGAGGCGGCGGCGCTGACGGCCTGGTCGACCACGGTGAAGGTGCTGTAGCCGGGGCGGCCGGCGTCGGCATCGTGGCGCGCCGGGTCGGCGCTGTCGTGCTTGTCGCGTGGCCCCGGCGTGTGTTCCAGCAGCAATGCCAGCGCCACCGCCAGCAGCGAATCGACCTGCGCGCCGGGCGGGCGCGTCACCAGCTTGGTCACCAGCGCGCGCGCGGTGCCGAACTGGCGCATGGTGCGGTAGGCAATGTCCTGCAGCGCGCCGCGGCTGGCGGCATCGCGCACGCGGTCCAGCCGCAGGTGCGCGGCGGCGTCCTCGATCGCCTGGGGCAAGGCCGTGCCTTCGCTGACGGCGCGCACCGCGGCGGCGGCGCCAAGCATCTGGAAGGCAAGCGAATCGGGAGGCAGGCGCATATCGGTCAGGCGGCGGATCAGGCAGCGGTTAAGGCGGTGAATCGGGAGGGCGTGGGGCGCGGGCCAAAAAAAGCCCGCCGGTCCATGCGGAACAGCGGGCAGTTTACCTTGTGCCGGGGCCGGGCCCCGGATTTCCGGCGGCTCAGGCGGGGTAGGTGCCGGTCTGCGCCATCTGCATCAGCCGCGCGATGCGTTCCTCGGTGGCCGGATGGGTCGAGAACAGGTTGGCGATGCCGCCGCCGGAGAGCGGGTTCATGATCATCATCTGCGCCGTGGCCGGGTGTTCCTCGGCGGCCTGGAACGGGATGCCCTGCGCGTAGCGGTGGATCTTGTCCAGCGCGCTGGCCAGCGCCTGCGGGTCGCCGCTGATCTCGGCGCCGGCGCGGTCGGCTTCGAATTCCCGCGCGCGCGAGATCGCCATCTGGATCAGCGAGGCCGCCAGCGGCGCCAGGATCGCCACGGCAATGCTGGCGATCGGGTTGGAGCGGTTGCCGTTCTCGTCGCGCCCGCCGAAGAACATCGCCATATTGGCCAGCGCCGAGATTGCACCCGCCATGGTGGCGGCTATGGTCGAGGTCAGGATGTCGCGGTGGCGCACGTGCGCCAGCTCATGCGCCATCACGCCGCGCAGCTCGCGCTCGGACAGCACCCGCAGGATGCCGGTGGTGGCCGCCACGGCCGCGTGTTCCGGGTTGCGGCCGGTGGCAAAGGCGTTGGGCGCGTCTTCATTGATCAGGTAGACGCGCGGCATCGGCAGGCCGGCGCGCTGCGCCAGTTCCTGCACCATGCCGTAGAACTGTGGCGCGCTGCCGGCATCGACTTCCTGCGCGTTGTACATGCGCAGGACCATCTTGTCCGAGAACCAGTAGGAGAAGAAGTTCATGCCCAGCGCGATCAGCAGCGCGAACATCATGCCGCTGCGCCCGCCGATCATGCCGCCGATGACGATGAACAGCGCCGTGATGGCCGCCATCAGCATGAAGGTCTTGACCCAGTTGAACATTGCGGTGATCTCCGTGTAATCGTGAGCCGCGTCCCGCGTGAAAGCGGACGCGATGACCGTTAGATAGGGGGCAATCGCCGAAAATTCAACGGCGGTTCAACGGAATGGAACGAGCGGCGCGGCCGGCGGGCCCGGCCGGGCGCTGCCCCCGGCACTTATGCTGCCATGTGCGGCAAAGGGCTGCCTGGTTATTCCTCGGCGGCTCCGTTGCCGGGCACCACGCAGCGCGTGCCAGGCGGCAGTGGCAGGCCCTGCAGGAACTGCTGCGCCGGCTGTCGACGCCCGCCCGGCTTCTGCAACTCGGTGACCTGCAGCGCGCTGCCTTCGCCGCACGCGATCAGGATGCCGGCGGCGTCGGCCGCCAGCACCGTGCCGGGCGGATGCGGCAGGCTGCTGGCCGCCGCCAGCGGCAGCGCCTGCCAGCACTTGATCACGGTGTCGCCCACCTGCACCGTCGCGCCCGGGAACGGGTTGAAGGCGCGCACCTGGTTGGCCAGCGCGGCGGCCGGGCGGCGCAGGTCCAGCGGCGCTTCGTCCTTGGCAATCTTCTCGGCGTAGGTAACGCCTTGCGCCGGTTGCGGCGTGGCCGCCAGCGGCCGGCCGGCGTCCAGTTCGCGCAGTGCGGCCACGATCATGCGGGCGCCGAGCGCGGCCAGGGTGTCGTGCAGCGTGCCGGTGGTGTCGTCCGGCCCGATCGGCACCGCTTCGCGCGTGAGCATGTCGCCGGTGTCCAGGCCCTCGTCCATCTGCATCAGCGTGATGCCGGTCTCGGCGTCGCCCGCTTCGATGGCGCGGTGGATCGGCGCCGCGCCACGCCAGCGCGGGAGCAGCGAGCCGTGGATATTCAGGCAGCCCAGCCGCGGCAGGGTCAGCGCCTCGGCCGGCAGGATCAGGCCGTAGGCGGCCACCACCATGACATCCGGGGCAATGCCGGCCAGCGTGTCGATGGCCGCGGCGGCCTCTTCCGGATACTTGCCCTGGCGGCGCAGCGAACGCGGCTGCAAGACCGGCGCCAGGCCGTTGGCGACGGCGAATTGCTTCACCGGGCTGGCCTGTAGCTGCATGCCGCGGCCGGCCGGCCGATCGGGCTGGGTCAGCACGGCGACCACCGGAAATCCGGCGGCGTGGATGGCTTCCAGCGCGACGCGCGCAAACTCGGGCGTGCCGGCAAAGGCGACACGCAAGGGGCTGGCTTGGGACATGGCAGGTTCCGTGGCCTGAAACGGCACCGGCCGCTGTAGCGGCCGGTATCTGGGTTCTTCGGAAGTCATAAAGATAACAGACCCCGCGCGGAAGCCGCACGCGGGTAGCCGGATTCCGGCGGGCTGTTACATCTTTATTGCCGCTGAAGCGGCTTACATGCGGGTGCGTTCGCGCTTCTGCAGCTTGCTCTTGATGCGGTTGAGCTTGAGCGGCGACAGGTACTCGACGAAGACCTTGCCGCGCAGGTGATCGATCTCATGCTGGATGCAGACCGCCAGCAGGTCGTCGGCGTCGAGCTCGAAGCTTTCGCCCTTCTCGTTGAGCGCGCGCACGCGCACGCGGTCGGGGCGCTCGACCCGGTCATAGACCTCGGGCACCGACAGGCAGCCCTCTTCCCACACCTTGCGGTTGTCGCTGGCCCAGACGATCTCCGGGTTGATGAAGACCTGGAGCTGGTCGCGCGTTTCCGAGACGTCGATCACCACCACCTGCTCGTGCACGTTGACCTGGGTCGCGGCCAGGCCGATGCCGGGCGCTTCGTACATGGTTTCCGCCATGTCCTTGACCAGCTGGCGGATGCGGTCGTCCACCGCGGCCACGGGTTTGGCAACGGTGTGCAGGCGGGGATCGGGGTAGGTCAGGATGTCGAGTTTTGCCATGATGCTGGGGCGCAACGCCGGCCGCTGCCGGCAACCCGGCCGCGTTGCGGCGGCGGATGTTTACATGCAGAATCGGGGCGCAAGTACAAAAATTCAAGGCGCGCCGCAACAGGCACGCTCTACCGGGTCAATCCGGCCGAACCACCGGCCGGCCAGGAAAATGCGCGATCTTACCAAAGAACACCAGGCGGCGTCGGGCCGCAGGCTGCACGCGTTCATCCCCAGATTTGCTTATCCGTTATTGAGTGCCGCGGCCTTCACCGCCGCGGCCGCGCTGCCAGCCACAGCGTCGGACCTGACGGTAACGCCGGCCCAGCAGGCCGAAGCCCAGCGCACCGCCCGACAGGGCATTCCCGTGGCCGACCTTGCCGCCAACGCGCCATCGCAATATACGGTGCGCGCCGGCGACACGCTGTGGGGCGTCTCCGGCCGCTTCCTGCGCCAGCCGTGGCGCTGGCCCGAGCTATGGGGCATGAACCGGCAGCAGATCCGCAATCCGCACCTGATCTACCCGGGCCAGATCCTGTACCTGATCCAGCGCGACGGGCGGGCCTGGCTGTCGACCGCGCCCGGCGGCAGCGACGTCGTGCGCCTGTCGCCGCAGATGCGCAGCGGCACCACCGACACGGCCGCCATCCTGAGCATCCCTGCGGCCGATATCGAGCCCTTCCTGATACGGCCGCTGGTCGTCGATCAGGACACGCTGGACACCTCCGCGCGCATCGTGGCGGTGTCGGAATCGCGCGTCATCCTCGGCCGTGACGACACCGGCTATGCCCGCGGCATTCCCGCGGACGCGCCGCAGGGCAGCGACTGGCAGGCCTACCGCCCGCTCACCCCGGTGCGCGATCCCGTGACGCAGGCCGTGCTCGGCTACGAGTCCGAATATGAAGGCAATGTGCGCCTGGCGCGCGGCGCGCAGGGCCCGGACGCCGTCTCGACCATGCAGGTCACGCAGGCCAGGCAGGAAATGGGCGTTGGCACGCTGCTGATGCCGCAGCCCGCGCGGGAAGCCTTGCGCTACGTGCCGCACGCGCCCGATGCGCAGCTCGACGGCCGCGTCGCCAAGGTCTATGGCGGGGTGGAGTTCGGTGGTGCGAGGCAGGTGGTGGTGCTCAACCTGGGCAGCCAGGCCGGGGTGGAACCAGGCCACGTGCTGGCCCTGTCGCGCACTGGCGAAACCGTGGCCGACAAGACCGACAGCAACCGCGCCATCCGGCTGCCGGACGAGCGCTACGGCCTGGCCTTTGTCTTCCGCGTGTTCCCCGGCGTGTCGTATGCGCTGGTCACCGACGCTTCCAACGTAATCGCGGTCGGCGACCGGGCCACCTCGCCGCGCTGAACCGGCCTTGGCGACGTCTGCGGCGGCGCCGGTATGCGCCGCAACCCTGGGCCATGCCGGCGCCGGCGGGCAAGCCGCCATCCGCAATGCCGACGACCTGAAGGCATGGCTGCAGCTGACCTGTGCCCCTGGGATCGGCCCGGTCGCGGTGCGCGTGCTGCTGGCTGCGTTCGGGCTGCCGCCACAAGTGTTGGCGCAGAGCGTGACGGCGCTGTCCGCAGTCGTTCCGGCCAAGCTGGCCCGCGCGGTACTGGCCAGGCCCGATGCCGGGCTGCCGGCGCTGGTCGAACGCACGCTGGCGTGGCTGGGCACGCCGGGCAACCGCCTGCTCACGCTGGCCGATGACGCCTACCCTGCCCGCCTGTTCGACCTGCACGACCCGCCGCCGCTGCTATATATCAAAGGCGATCCCGCGTTGCTGGCCCGCCCGGCGGTGGCCGTCGTCGGCGCACGCAATGCCACCGGGCAGGGCAAGCGCAATGCGCAGGCTTTCGGGCGCGAACTGTCCGAGGCGGGCCTGACGGTGATCTCCGGCCTGGCGCTGGGGATCGACGCCGCCGCCCACGCCGGCGGGCTGCTTGGCTGTGGCGGCACGCTCGCGGTCACGGGTACGGGGGCCGACCGGGTCTATCCCGCCGACAACCTGGCCCTGGCCCATGAGGTCGCCGAGCGCGGTGCCGTGGTCACCGAATTTCCGCTTGGCATGCAGGGTATGCCGGCCAATTTCCCGCGCCGCAACCGGATCATCGCGGCGCTCGCGCACGGCGTGCTGGTGGTGGAGGCCGCGGCGCGATCGGGCTCGCTGATCACCGCGCGGCTGGCCGCGGAACTGGGCCGCGAGGTGTTCGCCGTGCCCGGATCGATCCACGCGCCGCTGTCTCAGGGTTGCCACCTGCTGATCCGCCAGGGCGCCAAACTGGTGGAGCGCATCGAGGACGTGCTTGAGGAAATCAACCTGGGGCCAACCTCACCGCTTCGGCCGCCGCCAGCGGCGCAGGCCCTGGCCTCGCAGCCAGTTGCGGAGCAATCTGAATTTGCCGACCGTGCCGACCCCCTGCTGGCCGCCCTCGGCTACGATCCGGTTACGCTGGATGCGCTGTGCGAGCGCAGCGGCCAGCCCCCCGACGCCGCCGCGGCACGCCTGCTGGAACTGGAACTGGCCGGGCTTGCCGAGCGTCTACCGGGAAACCTGTTCCGACGTCTTGCGTGAAGGCGGTACGACCGACCCTCAGCGCAATACCGATACAATCGCCGGCTGTCCGTGTGTCGCGGGCTCCTCATGTTTCCGATGCCATGACCGTTTACTTTCCTGAACGTGACGCCGGCGCCATTGCCGAGTGCCTGGCGGCGCGGCCGCAGGGCCGCTTGGTGGCGTGCCTGTGCGCGCAGTGGTGCGGCACATGCCGGGATTACCTGGCAGCGCTGACGGCGCTGGCGGCACGCCATCCTGAGGATTGCTTTGTCTGGATCGATATCGAGACCCATGCGGATGCGCTTGGCGATATCGATATTGAGAATTTCCCGACTGTGCTGGTGCAGCCGGCAGCGGGCGGAGTGCCACGGTTCTATGGCACGCTGCTGCCGCATGTCGAGGTGCTCGAGCGCATGCTCGCCCGCGGTGCGGCCATGCCGGCGCCCGCAGAAGAAGTGCCTCACGTGCTGGAGTGGTTGCTTGGCGGCGGGCGCGGCGCCGCCTAGGCGGTGCGCGGGACGGCAAGGGGGCCGTAAGGAGGCTTGCTTGCACCACCGTCGAAACCGCGCTTATTATTGGCGCCTCATAGCCCCCCGGCGTTCTGATTACTACGTTTGCAGTGCAATTAGCGGGTTGCAAGAAGCAGCTCGCAAGGACCCTTCCCATGTCAAAAGCCCTCATCATCGCGGAAAAACCGTCGGTCGCGGCGGATATCGCCCGTGCCCTCGGGGGGTTTACCAAGCACGACGAGTATTTCGAGAGCGACGATTACGTGCTGTCCTCCGCCGTCGGCCACCTGGTCGAGATCGCCGCGCCGGACGAATACGAGGTCAAGCGCGGCAAGTGGAGCTTCGCCAACCTGCCGGTGATCCCGCCGCATTTTGACCTGCGCCCCATCCCCAAGACCGAGTCGCGCCTGAAGGTGCTGAACCGGCTGATCAAGCGCAAGGACGTTACCGCGCTGATCAACGCCTGCGACGCGGGGCGCGAGGGGGAACTGATCTTCCGCCTGATCGCGCAGCAGGCCAAGGCCAAGCAGCCGGTGCGCCGGCTATGGCTGCAGTCGATGACGCCGCAGGCGATCCGCGACGGCTTTGCGGCCCTGCGCGAAGACGAAGACATGCTGCCGCTGGCCGACGCGGCGCGCTGCCGCTCCGAGGCCGACTGGCTGGTCGGCATCAACGGCACGCGTGCCATGACCGCCTTCAACAGCAAGGGCGGCGGCTTCTTCCTGACCACCGTGGGCCGCGTGCAGACCCCGACGCTGTCGATCGTGGTGGAGCGCGAAGAGAAGATCAAGCACTTCGTGCCGCGCGACTACTGGGAGGTGCGCGCCGAGTTCATCGCCGCCGCCGGCTTGTATGAAGGCCGCTGGTTCGACCCCAAGTTCAAGAAGAGCGAGTTCGATCCCGAGGCGCGCGAGTCGCGCCTGTGGAGCGAGGCCGAGGCCAAGAGCATCGTTGCCGCCTGCCGCGACAAGCCCGGTACCGTCACCGAGGAATCCAAGCCGTCGACACAGCAATCGCCGGCGCTGTTTGACCTGACCACGCTGCAGCGCGAGGCCAACTCGCGCTTCGGCTTCTCGGCCAAGAACACGCTGGGCCTGGCGCAGGCCCTGTATGAAAAGCACAAGGTGCTGACCTACCCGCGTACCGATGCGCGCGCGCTGCCCGAGGACTACCTGGACACGGTCAAGCAGACCATGGACATGCTGGCCGACAGCTCGCCCAACTACCTCCCGCACGCCAAGAAGATCCTGGCGCAGGGCTGGGTCAAGCCGAACAAAAAGATCTTCGACAACAGCAAGATCAGCGACCACTTCGCCATCATCCCGACGCTGCAGGCGCCCAAGAACCTGTCGGAGCCGGAGCAGAAGCTGTACGACCTGGTGGTGCGCCGCTTCCTGGCGGTGTTCTTCCCGGCGGCCGAGTTCCAGGTCACGACTCGCATCACGGAAGTCGCCGGCCACCACTTCAAGACCGAAGGCAAGGTGCTGGTCAATCCGGGCTGGCTGGTGATCTACGGCCGCGAGGCGCAGGGCGACAAGGACGCTGCCAACCTGGTGCCGGTGGCGAAGGACGAGAAGGTCAAGACCGACAAGGTCGAGGGCGTTGGCCTGACCACCAAGCCCCCCGCCCGCTACAACGAAGCCACGCTGCTGTCCGCGATGGAAGGCGCCGGCAAGCTGGTCGACGACGATGCGCTGCGCGAAGCCATGGCCGGCAAGGGCCTGGGCACCCCGGCCACGCGTGCGGCGATCATCGAAGGGCTGCTGACCGAGAAATACCTGGTGCGCGAAGGCCGCGAGCTGATCCCCACCGCCAAGGCGTTCCAGCTGATGACGCTGCTGCGTGGCCTGGGCGTGCAGGAACTGACGCAGGCCGAGCTGACCGGCGAATGGGAGCACAAGCTTTCGCAGATTGAGCGCGGGCGCCTCAAGCGCGATGAGTTCATGCGCGAGATCGCGCAGATGACGCAGCAGATCGTCAAGCGCGCCAAGGAATACGACAGCGACACCATCCCGGGCGACTACGCCACGCTGGACACGCCGTGCCCGCAGTGCGGCGGACAGGTCAAGGAGAACTACCGCCGCTTTGCCTGCACCGCGTGTGAATTCTCGATCAGCAAGATCCCCGGTGGCCGCCAGTTCGAGATCGAGGAGGTCGAAGAACTGCTGCTGAAGAAAGAGATCGGTCCGCTGCAGGGTTTCCGCAGCAAGATGGGCCGCCCGTTCGCCGCCATCCTCAAGCTGGGCAAGGACGACGAAGGCCATTACAAGATGGAATTCGACTTTGGCCAGAATGACGACGACAACGACGGCGAGCCGGTTGACTTCAGCGGCCAGCAGCCGGTGGGAACCTGCCCGAAGTGCGGCGGCTCGGTGTTCGAGCACGGCATGAAGTATGTCTGCGAAAACAGCACGACCAGTCCCAAGAGCTGCGACTTCACCACCGGCAAGATCATCCTGCAGCAGGAAATCAGCCGCGAGCAGATCGGCAAGCTGCTCAACGAAGGCAAGACCGACCTGCTGACCGGCTTCAAGTCGTCGCGCACGGGCCGCAATTTCAAGGCCTTCCTGGTCAAGCAGCCGGACGGCAAGATCGGCTTCGAGTTCGAGGTGCGCGAGCCCAAGGCCGGCGCCAAGACGGCGGCCAAGGCCCCGGCCAAGGCAGCATCGCGCGGCGCGGCCGAGGCCGAAGCGGCGCCAGCGACGAAGACGGCCGCCAAGACCGCGGCCAAGACCGTCGCCGCCAAGGCGCCGGCGAAGAAGGCCGCCGCAAAGAAGGCGCCCGCCAAGACCCCCGCGGCGAAGAAGACGCGCGCGGCCGCTGCCGGCGAGTAAGCGCAGCCGCCCTGGCAAAACGCCCGGCATTGCGGAACTGAACCCCAGAAGTTGGACGGTTCGAGAAGACTAGGCTTGCAAGGGCTGAGTCCTGTATTGCACGGGACTCAG
>NZ_SROX01000011.1 GCF_013141915.1 Cupriavidus necator
TTGAGATAATGCTGGCTCACCGGTCAAATCCACGGTGAGCCTTTATCTGCCCTGAACACAAAAACGCTGACAGGCCCGGCTTTGAAGCGCGTGGTTCCGCCCCCCCACACCACGTCACCACCAGCGCCAACCCAAAAAAAACGGGACACATAGGCCCCGTTCAAACCCTCGCCGGTCCAGTACCAACGGTTGCCAACCACTCAACCCTCCGGACCGTCGATCACCGATGCTCGGATCTCGCGGGCCGACCCACCAAGAGCCGGCCCCAATGCTTTTCAACTCAAACCACGATCAATTCGTCGTCTTGGCCCCGCCTTCGAACCACTGCCCCAGCAGCGCGCGTTCGTCGTCGGTGATCTGCGTCACATTGCCCAGCGGCATCGCCTTCTGCTGCACGGCCTGCTGATAGATCAGTTGCGCGTGGGACTTGATGTCCTCGGCGGTATCGAGCTTGATGCCCTTGGCCGCGGTCGGCATCATCTTCGGCTGCTCGGCGTGGCATTGCACGCAGCGTGCGTTCATCACTTCCTGCACCTTGGCAAAGCTCACGCTGGTCGCGGCAGCGGCGTCGGCGCCTTCTGCCTTGGCCACCGCCGGGCGCGGCTGCGGGGCGATCATCACCGCCACCACGGCCAGCGCGGCAACGCCGGCGGCCGGCCACAGCACGTTGATCTTGCCCTTGTGCTTCAGGATGAAGAACTGGCGGATCAGCACGCCCGACAGCATGATCAGGATCAGCACTACCCAGTTGTACTTGTGGGCGTACGTCATGCTGTAGTGGTTCGACAGCATCGCGAACAGCACCGGCAGCGTGAAGTAGGTGTTGTGCACGCTGCGCTGCTTGCCGCGCTTGCCGTGGATCGGGTCCACCGGCTGGCCGGCCTTCAGTGCCGCGACCACCTTGCGCTGCCCGGGGATGATCCATGCCAGCACGTTGGCGCTCATGATCGTCGCGATCATCGCGCCGGTCAGCAGGAACGCCGCGCGGCCCGAGAAGATATGGCAGGCAACGTAGGCCGCCGCGGCGATGTAGATCGCCACCAGGATGCCGACCAGGCGGTCGTTCTTATTGAACAGGCGGCAGATGCTGTCATAGACGATCCAGCCGATCAGCAGGTACGACACCGCGAAGCCGACCGCCGCGCCAGGCGACATGTCGAACACGTTCTTGTCGATCAGGAACGTGCTGGCGTTGAACAGGTACAGCACCACCAGCAGCGCGAAGCCGCTCATCCAGGTCGAATACGACTCCCAGTAGAACCAGTGCAGGTTTTCCGGCAGCGACTTGGGCGCGGTCAGGTACTTCTGCGGGTTGTAGAAGCCGCCGCCGTGCACCGCCCACAATTCGCCGTCGACACCCTTGTCCTTCAGGTCGGGCGCGCTGGGCTTGGTCAGGCTGTTGTCCAGCCACACGAAATAGAACGAAGAGCCGATCCATGCGATGGCGGTGATGACGTGCACCCACCGCAGCAGCATATTGGCCCAGTCGAGGATATAGCCTTCCATGTCTTGTCTCCTGTTTCCCTATGCCACCGCTTCAGCTGCCGCGGTAGGTCGAGTACGACCAGGGCGAAACCAGGAGGGGCACGTGATAGTGCGCGTTGACATCGGCAATGCCGAAGCGCAGCGGCACCACGTCCAGGAAGGCCGGCTCGGGCAGCTTCACGCCCTGCGCGCGGAAGTAATCGCCGGCGGCGAACTCCAGCTCGTACACGCCCGCGGCAAGGTCGGCGCCTTCCAGCAGCGGCTGGTCGCAGCGGCCGTCGTGGTTGGTAACCACGGTCTTGAGGGTTTCGCGACGATTGTCGACAATTTTATGGAGAGTAATCGACATGCCCTGCCCGGGCGTGCCGGCGGCGGTGTCGAGAACATGGGTGGTCAAGCGTCCCATCGTATTGGTCCTTTTGCGATTGGGTTGTGAGGGGCGCCGCTGCCTTCACTAGCACCATGTGTGGGATGGTGCCCGCTCGGTACGTCTGGTAACGCATCCCGGCGCTGGGTGGGTGCGTGGCGACAATGCGCCTGCACTTCCCCGTTGGCAATTCAGGGATTTCCCTGAGTTGTCGAAAACCTGAGTCGGTTTTGTTGACAATATTGAGGCCGTAACCAAATAATTGTCAACAATTTTTGGATCACCGTACCCTGATACCCAGGATTCACGGTGCCCTGCCTGACCTGCTGGTGCCACGATGTCCAAGAGCCTGAAGCTGATTGCCGCCAACGCCGAGACCAAGGCCGACGCGGAACCGACCGAGATCCCGGGCAAGCCCGCCAAGCCCGCGCGCAAGGGCTCGGTCGAAGAGCGCATGTACCACGAGATCTACGACGCGATCATGGAGCACCGGCTGCCGCCGCGCACCAAGCTGACCGAGCATTCGCTTTGCGAGATCTATGCCACCGCGCGTCACACCGTGCGCAAGGTGCTGTCGCACCTGGCCGCGGACGGCATGGTCGACCTCGAGCCGAACCGTGGCGCCTTTATCGCCAGCCCGTCCACCGACGAAGCGCACGACATGTTCGAGCTGCGCCAGATGCTGGAGCGCGCGGTGCTGGAAAAGCTGGCCGGCATGCCTGACGTCAAGGCTGTGATCGCGCCGCTGCGCCAGATGGTGGCGAGCGAGCGCCAGGCCTTCCTGACGCACGATCGCCCCAAATGGATCCGCCTGTCCGCCGAATTCCACACCGCGCTGGCGGAACTGTCGGGCAATGCGCTGCTGGTCAACATGATGCGCCGGCTGGTGTCGCGCACCACGCTGATGATCGCCAGCGTGGAAGCGCCGGGCAACAACGCCTGCTCGTTCGACGAGCATGAAGAGATCCTCGATGCCCTGGAACAGGGCAATGCCGCGCTGGCCCAGTCGCGCATGGCGCACCACCTCGGCGCCTGCGCCGACCGCGTGCAGCCGGACGAACCGGGCAACTTCGATCTTCGCAGCGTACTAGGCCGCTCCACCTAGCACGGTGTTCCCGCCCTGCCCCCCATGCAAGGCCAGACCTGGCGGCAAAACAGCACCCGGCAGACAAACGAGAGTGCTGAGACCACAGGCGGATAACGGTCCGGAGCCCCACCGGGATCCAGGACCGCGGCCAGGACAGCGGCGTTCCCATCAAACCAAAGGAGAGGAGACGCACCAATGAATTCCGCAAGCACCACGGTCCCGACGGACCTCACCAACGAGCGGTTGCCTTCCGGGCGCCTGCTCGCGCTCGGGTTGCAGCACGTTCTGGTGATGTACGCCGGCACGGTCGCCGTGCCCCTGATCGTGGGTGGAGCGCTCAAGCTGCCCAAGGACCAGCTGGCATTCCTGATCAACGCCGACCTGTTCGCCGCCGGCCTGGCCACGCTGATCCAGGCCATCGGCTTCTGGAAGTTCGGCATCCGCCTGCCGGTGATGATGGGCGTGACGTTCGCCTCGGTGGCGCCAATGATCGCCATCGGCACCGATCCCAATGTCGGCCTGCTCGGTATCTACGGCGCGGTGATTGCGTCAGGGATCTTCGGCATCCTGATCTCGCCGATGATGGGCCGCATGCTCGGCTTGTTCCCGCCGGTGGTGACCGGCACCGTGATCACGCTGATCGGTGTGTCGCTGATGCGCGTGGCCATCAACTGGTCGGCCGGCGGCCAGCCCACCACGCGCGCTGTCATCGACGGCGTCGCCAAGGAAGTGCCCAACCTCGCCTATGGCGACCTGGCCAACCTTGGCATCGCGGGCCTGACGCTGGTCATCATCCTGCTGCTGACCAAGTACGGCCGCGGCCTGGTGGCCAACTGCGCGGTGCTGCTGGGCATTATCGCCGGCACGCTGGTGGCGATGGCAATGGGCAAGGTCTCGTTCGAAGGCCTCGATGAAGCCAGCTTCGTCGCGGTCATCACGCCGCTGCACTTCGGCATGCCGACCTTCGAAGTGACCGCGATCCTGTCGATGTGCATCGTCATGCTGATCACGCTGGTGGAGTCGACCGGCATGTTCCTGGCGCTCTCGGACATCACCGGCAAGAAGCTGAGCAACGAGGACCTGACCCGCGGCCTGCGTGCCGACGGGCTGGGCACGGTGATCGGCGGCATCTTCAACACCTTCCCCTACACCTCCTTCTCGCAGAACGTGGGCCTGGTGACGGTGACCGGCGTGCGTTCGCGCTATGTGGCGGCGGCCGGCGGCATCATCCTGATCGCCTTCGGCCTGTTCCCAAAGATGGCCCACGTGGTGGCCTCGGTGCCGCAGTTCGTGCTGGGCGGCGCCGGCATCGTGATGTTCGGCATGGTGGCCGCCACCGGCATCCGCATCCTGGGCTCGTGCGATTTCAACCGCAACCGCCACAACCTGTTCATCGTCGCCATCTCGATCGGCTTCGGCATGATCCCGACGCTGGCGCCGACGTTCTTCCAGTACCTGCCCAAGTGGACCAGCCCGTTCACCCACAGCGGCATCGTGCTCGGCACGATCGTGGCCGTGGCGCTGAACCTGTTCTACAACGGCATCCAGTCGCGCGAAGAGGCCATGCGCACCGCCGCGGCCAACTCGCACGGCACCGAGTAATCGAAGTACCGGCAATGCAGGGCCGGCCTGGAAGGATCCGGCCCTGAAGCAGACCGGCGCTGCCGCCGGCACGACTGGCATGCTCATTGCATGACGTTCGGCGCCTGCGGCGGGACGGCGGTGCCGGGTGGTTTTCCTGAAGCAAGCAACGACACATGACCAACGATAACTATCCACGCGATCTGATCGGTTACGGCGCCCGCCCGCCGCACGCCCGCTGGCCGGGCGGTGCGCGCGTGGCGCTGCAGTTCGTCCTCAACTATGAGGAAGGCGGCGAGAACTGCGTGCTGCACGGCGACGCTGCCTCCGAGCAGTTCCTCTCCGAGATCGTCGGCGCCGCGGCCTACCCCGACCGCCACATGAGCATGGAGGGCATCTACGAATACGGCTCGCGCGCCGGCGTCTGGCGCCTCCTGCGCGAGTTCGAGAAGCGCGGCCTGCCGCTGACCATCTTCGGCGTGTCGATGGCGCTGCAGCGCCATCCGGAACTGACGCGCGCCTTCGTCGAGCTCGGCCACGAGATCGCCTGCCACGGCTGGCGCTGGATCCACTACCAGAACATCGACGAAGCCACCGAGCGCGAGCACATGCGCATCGGCATGCAGATCATCCAGGAGCTCACCGGCGAGCTGCCGCTGGGCTGGTACACCGGCCGCGACAGCCCCAACACGCGCCGCCTGGTGGTCGAGCACGGCGGCTTGCTGTATGACTCCGACTACTACGGCGACGACCTGCCGTTCTGGACCGAGGTCGAAGTCACCGGCGGCGAGAAGAAGCCGCACCTGGTGGTGCCGTACACGCTCGACTCCAACGACATGCGCTTTGCCACGCCGCAGGGCTTCAATACCGGCGAACAGTTCTTCCAGTACCTGAAGGATGCGTTCGACGTCTTGTACGACGAAGGCGACCCGGCCGGCCAGGACAGCCCCAAGATGCTGTCGGTCGGCATGCACTGCCGCCTGCTGGGCCGGCCCGGCCGCTTCCGCGCGCTGCAGCGCTTTCTCGACTACGTGCAGGGCCACGACAAGGTGTGGATCTGCCGCCGTGTCGACATCGCCCGGCACTGGGCCGCCACCCACCCCTACACTCCCCGGAAGCAAGCATGAGCCAGACCTACACCCTTGCCCAACTCAACACCATGCCGGTCGCGGAATTCGTGCAGGTGCTGGGCGGCATCTACGAACATTCGCCGTGGTTTGCCGAGACCGCCGCCACGCAACGGCCCTTTGCCGACGCCGCCGCGCTGGCACAGGCGCTGCGCCAGGCCGTCGACGAAGCCGGCGAAGCGGCCCAGCTCAAGCTGGTGCGCGCCCACCCGGAGCTGGCCGGCAAGGCCGCGGTGCGCGGCGAGCTGACCGCCGAATCCACGCGCGAACAGAGCGGTGCGGGCCTGAACCTGTGCACACCCGAGGAATTCGACCGCCTGCAGTCGCTCAACGCGGCGTACAACCAGAAGTTCGGCTTTCCGTTCATCCTGGCGGTGCGTGGCTACGACCGCCACGGCATCATCGCGGAGTTCGCGCGCCGCCTGGAAAACACGCCGCAGCAAGAGTTGCAAACTTGCATCAGCCAGATCCACCGCATTGCGCAGTTCCGTCTTGACGACTTAGTATCCGCCTGAGAAAAAAAAGCGCCACCTGTATAACAAAAAACGCTGTACCCCGATGCCGCCGGTCCCCCTGCATCACCACACCGAGCCCAGGCCAGGCGGCACGAATAAAAGCACAAAGACATTAAAAGAACCCGACAGGGACCCAGTACACAACGTTCCAAGCAGGATCAAAACCACGGAGGTCTAACAATGCAGAAGCAGTACAAGCCGGCCCTGAAGCTGGCGGCGGTAGCAGCTACCCTTTTTTCCGGCGTGGCCATGGCCCAGTCCAGCGTCACGCTGTACGGCCAGGCTGACATGTTCGTCGGCGGCGTGAAGGCCCCGGGCTCGGGCGAGCGCGCATGGGGGGCCAATTCGGGCGGCATGCAGACGTCTTACTGGGGCATCAAGGGCACTGAAGACCTGGGCGGCGGCACCAAGGCCATCTTCGACCTGAACGGCTTCTTCCGCACCGACAGCGGCAGCAGCGGCCGCTTCAACGGCGACTCGATGTTCAGCCGCAACGCCTATGTCGGACTGCAGAACGACAAGGCCGGCACCATCAAGCTGGGCCGCAACACCACGCCGTACTTTATCTCGACCATCCTGTTCAACCCGCTGGTCGACTCGTACGTGTTCTCGCCGACCATCTTCCACACCTATTTCGGCGCGAGCAGCGGTGCCGTCGTCGATCCGGGCATCATCGGCGATTCGGGCTGGAACAACTCCGTGGTGTACAGCACGCCGAACTTCGGCGGCCTGACCGCCAACTTCATCTACGGCTTCGGCGAACAGCCGGGTGCCGCGGGCAAGCAGAAGTTCGGCGGCAACGTCCTGTACTTCAACGGTCCGTTCGCCGCGACCGTGGCCTACCAGCAGGTCCGCTTCAACAACGTCCCGACCGACCTGTCGGCAATCGGCCTGTCGCGACAGGACGCGGCCCAGATCGGCCTGTCCTATGACCTGAAGGTGGTCAAGCTGTTCGCGCAGGGCCAGTACATCAAGACCCGCGCCACCACCGCACCGTCCGGCGACATCAAGCACGTCGACGGGCAGTTCGGCGCATCGGTGCCGATCGGCGCGGGCAACCTGCTGGCGTCGTATGCCTACGGCAAGGTCGACAACTCGCTGGGCGACTTCAAGCGCAATACCTTTGCCGTCGCCTACGACTACAACCTGTCCAAGCGCACCGACGTGTACGCCGCCTACTACTACGACAAGATCACCGGCATCGAGCACGGCGACACCTTCGGCGTGGGCGTGCGCCACAAGTTCTGATGCGCTGAGCGCGTCACGGTAGTCCTGCAGCCCGCCATTCCGGCGGGCTTTTTTGTTGCCCGCCAGGCGCGCGGTGCGGCCCCGAGCCGCCCGCGCGATGCTGCGCTGCGCCACGCCAGCGGCCGGCCCCGGACGGATTGAAAATTGGCGCTCCATAGGTGGATTCAATTGGAATGGCCCCGGCGCGCTTCCTAGATTGGTTTTCCAGGCCTCAAAAACCAATGACAGCGAGGTGATCCATGCGGCGATACGCGAAGACCCGGTCTGAACTGATGGCCATCCTGAACCAGTGCCTCGACAACAACCCCGAGTGCGGCGAATGCGAGTTGCACGCGGTGCGAATGCACCAGCCTGACCATACCGGATGCAACTGGAGCGCCGAGGTCGATTTCCCGCAAGAGTCCGTCGATAACCTGGGCCACCAGCTGGCCGCGGCCAAATCGATCATCGTGGTCATGCGCGAGCAGTACAACGTGCTGCAATAGGCACCAGGCCAAACCGCCCTGGCCGCGTCGATGCGGCAGAGCAGCAAGCCAACAAAAAGCCGGGTCATCGACCCGGCTTTTTGCATGGCGCACGGCTGGCAGCGGTTCAACGCACCGCGTTGCTCTCGGCCACGGCGACCGCCGTCATATTGACGATGCGGCGCGTGGTGGCCTGCGGGTTCAGGATGTGCACCGGCTTGGCCGCGCCCAGCAGGATCGGGCCCACCGTCACGCCCTGACCGCCGGTGATCTTGAGCAGGTTGAAGGCAATGTTGGCGGCGTCAAGCGTCGGCATCACGAGCAGGTTGGCGCTGCCGGCCAGCTTGGTCGACGGCAGGAAGTGGCGGCGCACGTCCTCGACCAGCGCGGCGTCGCCCTGCATTTCGCCCTCGACTTCCAGGTGCGGCGCCTCGCGCGCGAGGATCTGCGCGGCCTCGCGCATCTTGCGCGCCGACGGTCGCGTCGACGAGCCGAACATCGAGTGCGACATCAGTGCCACCTTCGGCTGCAGGCCAAAGCGCGCGATCTCTTCCGCGGCCAGCTGGGCAATGGCCGCCAGCTGCTCCGCGCTCGGGTCGTCGTTGACGAAGGTGTCGGTGATAAACAGCGTGTACTTTTCCAGCATCAGCGCGTTCATCGCCGCAAACACATGCGCGCCCGGCGCCAGCCCGATCACGTCGCGCACGTGCTCCAGGTGCGCCTCGAAGCGGCCCACCGTGCCGCACAGCAGCGCGTCGGCATCGCCCATATGCATCAGCATGGTGCCGATCAGCGTATTGGAGCGGCGCAGCGCCACCTTGGCCATGTCCGGGGTCACCCCGTCGCGGCCACGCAGCGCGTGGTAGGCCTCGTGGTAGGCGCGGTAGCGCGGATCGTCCTCGGGGTTGATCAGCTCGAAGTCCACGCCCGGCTTCAGGCGCAGGCCGGCCTTGTCGATGCGCATCTGGATCACGTGCGGGCGGCCGATCAGGATCGGACGGGCCAGGCCTTCGTCGACCACCGACTGCACCGCGCGCAGCACGCGCTCTTCCTCGCCCTCGGCATAGGCCACGCGCTTGGGCGCGGCCTTGGCGGCCGAGAACACCGGCTTCATGATCAGGCCGGTGTGGTAGACGTAGGTCGAGAGCTGCTGGCGATACGCTTCCAGGTCCTGGATCGGGCGCGTGGCCACGCCGGACTCTTCGGCGGCCTTGGCCACCGCCGGCGCGATCTTCTCGATCAGGCGCTGGTCGAACGGCGTCGGGATGATGTAGTCCGGGCCGAACTTCAGCTCGCGGCCACCGTAGGCGGCGGCGACGGCATCGTTGAGCTCGGCCTCAGCCAGCTCGGCGATCGCCTTCACGCAAGCCAGCTTCATCGCTTCCGTGATCTTGGTCGCGCCGCAATCGAGCGCGCCGCGGAAAATATACGGGAAGCACAGCACGTTGTTGACCTGGTTCGGGTAGTCCGAACGGCCGGTGGCGATGATGCAGTCCGGGCGCGCGGCCTTGGCCACTTCCGGGCGGATTTCCGGCTCGGGGTTGGCCAGTGCCAGGATGATCGGCTTGTCGGCCATGGTCTTGACCATCTCGGCGGTCAGCACGCCGGCGGTCGAGCAACCCAGGAACACGTCGGCGCCGTTGACGATGTCGGCCAGCGTGCGCGCCGAGGTGTCCTGCGCGTAGCGCGCCTTGTTGGCTTCCATGTTGGCGTCGCGGCCGACATAGATCACGCCCTTGGAATCGACCACCGAGATGTTCTCGCGCTTGACGCCGAGGCTGACCATGGTGTCGAGGCAGGCAATCGCCGCCGCACCGGCGCCGGACACGGCCAGCTTCACCTTGGCGACGTCCTTGCCAACGACCTTCAGGCCATTGAGCAGCGCCGCGGTCGAAATGATGGCGGTGCCGTGCTGGTCGTCATGGAAGACGGGGATGTTCATGCGCTCGCGCAGCTTCTGCTCGATGTAGAAGCACTCGGGCGCCTTGATGTCTTCCAGGTTGACGCCGCCCAGCGTGGGCTCCAGCGCGGCAACAATCTCGACGATCTGGTCGGGGTCGCGCGCGTCGAGCTCGATGTCGAACACGTCAATGCCGGCGAACTTCTTGAACAGGCAGCCCTTGCCCTCCATTACCGGCTTGCCGGCCAGCGGGCCGATGTCGCCCAGGCCCAGCACGGCGGTGCCGTTGGTGATCACGGCCACCAGGTTGGCGCGCGAGGTGTATTCGGCGGCGGTGGCGGGATCCTTGGCGATTTCCTCGCAGGCGTAGGCTACGCCCGGCGAATAGGCCAGCGACAGGTCACGCTGGTTGGACAGCGCCTTGGTCGCGGTGACCTGGATCTTGCCCTTGGTCGGGCTGCGGTGGTATTCCAGCGCGGCGAGGCGCAGCTGCGCTTCAGGACTGTTCGGGGCATGTTGCGGTGCATCACCGCTGTGCTTGCTGCTCATTGGCTCGTCCGGAAAATGGCCCGGACCGGAAGCGCCCCTCTCACGCCATGGTTCGGCCCGGCCCGCGCGACAAGCCGGCAGCGAAGGACACCTTCTGGCAGCGAAACTGACGACTCCGGCAGACTGGGCCGGAAAAATCGAGCAGTTATTCTAGCCCACGCGCCCGCGCAAAGTACCACCACAGCGCGGCCGGAGGCCGCATTTTGCGCCGATTGTTCGCGTTAAACAGCTTTTACCATTGGGTATGCAATGGTGGCGCAGAAGCATGCTCCTGCATGCGTCTGCACGCATTGCGCCGGCCGGCCCCGGGACCGCCGGTCATGGCCGCCTACTTGCCGTTCTTTTCCACCTCCAGCGTCACGCGGCGCGGACGGCCGCTGTCGGACGGGAAGTCGGTGAAGGCGCTGCGGATCAGGTAGGGCATCATGGCCGGCAGGCTGCCGTTCTCGGTCTGGTTATGCGCCGTGACCTGGTAGACCCGCTTGCCGCTGGCCGCGTCCTTGAAATACACCCGCAGGCTGGAGAATGTCACCGGCACGTCGTACACCACCGTCTGCGGCGGCCAGTAGCCCGGACCCCACGGGCCCCAGGGGCCCCACGGACGGTAGTAGCCGGGTCCCCAGTACGGGCCCCAGGGGCCGTACCACGGGTCCGGGTAGACGGTCTCGGCCACGCGCACCAGCCCCGGCGCGGCGTCATAGTCCATGCTGACCAGGTAGCGCGCCTGCCTGGCCGGCACCTGCTCGAAGCCGGCGCCAGCCAGCGCCGCCGCCAGCCACTGTTCATAAGTCTGCCGGTCCAGCTGGGCCGCCTGCTCAGCGCTGCGCTCGAAACTGTAGGTGCGCGGTGCGTCGTTTTGCCAGCCCGGCTGGCGGAACGCCGTGACATCGGTGGTCACGGTGCTGGCGCATCCCGTCAGCAGCAGCGCCGCCAGCAGCGCCAGCGCGCCCCACCTCCTGCGCAGCCCCGGCCACCCGCCCGCTGCCCCTGCATCGCCGACACCGCCTGCGCGCTGCCACATAGTGCTACCTCGCTCTTCTGTCCACGGAAACCCTGCGTGTCTCTGAGACCACGCCAGCGGTGCGAAATTCCCTGCGGCGGCTTGGTGCGGCGCCCGCCAGACCGCGCCCCGACCCCTTGGCTACAATGAGGACTTCAGCGCCATGCTTTGCTTCACGCAACTGGCCGCCCCCTTTCCTAACGGTCTTCCGAAGACAGGATCCCTCCATGCTGCGCACCGACACGCCCGTTACCGTCTATCGCAAGGACTATACCCCGCCACCCTTCGCCATCGACCACGCCGAGCTGGTGCTTGAGCTCGATCCGCAGCGCACCGTGGTCACCAGCACGCTGCGCTTCGCGCGGGTGGCCGGCGCCCCCGACGCGCCGCTGGTGCTGGCCGGCGAAGAACTCGAACTGATCGGCGTCAGCCTGGATGGCAAGCCCTTCGCCAATGGCACCGTGGATGGCGGTACGCTGACCCTCCCCGGCCTGCCGGCGCAGGGCACGCTGGAGATCACCACCGCGTGCCAGCCCGCGGCAAATACCACGTTGTCGGGCCTCTATGTGTCCAACGGCAACTTCTTCACCCAGTGCGAGGCCGAGGGCTTTCGCCGCATCACCTACTTCCTGGACCGCCCCGACGTGATGGCGACCTACCGCGTCACGCTGCGCGCCGACCGCGCCGCCTATCCGGTGCTGCTGTCCAACGGCAACCTGGTGAGCCAGCGCGAACTGCCCGATGGCCGCCACGAAGCCGTGTGGGAAGACCCCTTCCCCAAGCCGTCCTACCTGTTCGCGCTGGTCGCGGGCAAGCTGGAATGCATCGAGGAACGGATCCAGTCGGCCTCCGGCCAGGACAAGCTGCTGCAAGTATGGGTCGAGCCGCGCGACCTCGACAAGACCCGCCACGCGATGGATTCGCTGATCCATTCGATCCGCTGGGACGAGCGCCGCTTCGGGCTGGAGCTGGACCTCGAGCGCTTCATGATCGTTGCCGTGGGCGACTTCAACATGGGCGCGATGGAGAACAAGGGCCTGAACATCTTCAACACCAAGTATGTGCTGGCCAACGCGCAGACCGCCACCGATACCGACTTCGCCAATATCGAAGCGGTGGTCGGCCACGAGTACTTCCACAACTGGACCGGCAACCGCGTGACCTGCCGCGACTGGTTCCAGCTGTCGCTGAAGGAAGGCCTGACGGTGTTTCGCGACCAGGAGTTTTCGGCCGACATGATGGGCTCGGAATCGGGCCGCGCGGTCAAGCGCATCGAGGATGTGCGCGTGCTGCGCCAGGTGCAGTTCCCCGAGGACGCCGGGCCGATGGCGCATCCGGTGCGCCCCGACAGCTACGAAGAGATCAACAACTTCTACACGGTCACCGTGTACGAGAAAGGCGCCGAGGTAGTGCGCATGTACCAGACCCTGCTCGGCCGCGACGGCTTCCGCAAGGGCATGGACCTGTACTTCCAGCGCCACGACGGGCAGGCCGTGACCTGCGACGACTTCCGCGCGGCCATGGCCGATGCCAACGGCCGCGACCTGAGCCAGTTCGGCCTCTGGTACAGCCAGGCCGGCACGCCGGTGGTCACGGCCCGCACCGCGTGGAACGGCGACGACGGCAGCCTGACGCTGACGCTGTCGCAGCGCTGCCCCAAGGTCGGCATCGAGACCCGCGCCGGCACGCCCGAGAAACAGCCCTTCCATATCCCGTTCGCGCTGGGCCTGCTGGGCGCCGACGGCAAGGACCTGCCGCTGCAGCTCGAAGGCGAAAGCGCGCCCGGCGCGACCACGCGCGTGCTCGACTTCACCCAGGCCGAGCAGAGCTTCCGCTTCATCAACCTGCCGCGTGGCGCCGATGCGCCGCTGCCCTCGCTGCTGCGCAATTTCTCCGCGCCGGTGATTGTCGATGCCGAGTACACCGACGCGCAGCTGACCTTCCAGCTGGCCCACGACAGCGACGCCTTCAACCGCTGGGAAGCCGGCCAGCGCCTGGCCACGCGCGCGCTGCTGCAACTGGTGGCCGACGTACAGGCCGGGCGCGAGCTCCAGCTCGATGCGGCGCTGGTGCGCGCCATGCGCGCGGTGCTGACCGACGCCACGCTCAACCCCGCCTTCCGCGAGCAGGCGCTGGTGCTGCCCGCCGAGGCCTACCTGGCCGAGCGCATGGGGGTGGCCGATCCCGCCGCCATCCACCGCGCCCGCCAGTTCATGCGCGAAAACCTGGCGCGCGCGCTGCGGGCCGACTGGCTCGCCGCCTACGAAGCCAACGCCACGCCGGGCCCGTACTCGCCCGATGCCGCCTCGGCGGCGCAGCGCGCGCTGCGCAACCTCGCGCTCGGCTACCTCGCCGACAGCGGCGATGCCGACATGCAGGCGCTGGCGGACCAGCAATACCAGAACGCCGACAACATGACCGACCGCTTCGCCGCGCTGTCGGCGCTGGTCAACAGCTTCGCCCCCGGCCGCGAGCACGCGCTGGCGGACTTCTACGAACGCTTCGAAGACGACGCGCTGGTGATCGACAAGTGGTTCTCGCTGCAGGGCATGCAGCGTGGCAGCGTCGGCCCGCAGCCAGGCGGCCCGCACGCCGGCAAGCGCACCATCGATACCGTGCGCGCGCTGATGGAGCATCCCGCCTTCAACCTGCGCAACCCCAACCGCGCGCGCTCGCTGATCTTCAGCTTCTGCTCCGGCAATCCGGCGCAGTTCCATGCCGAGGACGGCTCGGGCTACCGCTTCTGGGCTGACCAGGTGCTGGCGCTGGACGCCATCAACCCGCAGGTGGCCGCACGCCTGGCGCGCGTGATGGACCGCTGGCAGAAGTACGAACTGGCGTTGCGCGACCGCATGCGCGCCGAGCTGGAACGCGTGGCCGCCAGCAGCACGCTGTCGCGCGACGTACGCGAGATCGTCGGCAAGGCGCTGGCCGGCTGAGCGACACCTGCGGCACACGCCGCGCCCCCGCTGCCCGGCCCGGCGTGGCCGGGCATGTAGAATTGCGGCCATCCAAGGAGAACCCACCATGACTCGCATCAGCCTGACCCGCTACCTGGTCGAGGAGCAGCGCCAGCACAACACCATCCAGCCCGAACTGCGGCTCTTGATCGAAGTGGTTGCGCGTGCCTGCAAGGCCATTTCCAACGCCGTCAGCAAGGGCGCCCTCGCCGGCGTGCTGGGCTCGGCCGGCACCGGCAACGTCCAGGGCGAAACCCAGCAGAAGCTGGACGTGATCGCCAACGAAGTGCTGCTCGACGCCAATGAATGGGGCGGCCACCTGGCCGCGATGGCATCGGAAGAAATGGAATCGTTCTACGAGATTCCCAACCGTTACCCGAAGGGCGAGTACCTGCTGATGTTCGACCCGCTCGATGGCTCGTCGAACATTGACGTCAACGTCTCCATCGGCACCATCTTCTCGGTGCTGCACATGCCCAAGCCCGGCCAGACCGTGACCGAGGCCGACTTCCTGCAGCCCGGCACGCACCAGGTCGCCGCCGGCTACGCCGTGTACGGCCCGCAGACCACGCTGGTGCTGACGGTCGGCAACGGCGTGCACATGTTCACGCTGGACCGCGAGGCCGGCAGCTTCGTGCTGACCCAGTCCAACGTCACGATTCCCGAAGACACCAAGGAATTCGCCATCAACATGTCGAACATGCGCCACTGGGCCCCGCCGGTGCGCCGCTACATCGACGAATGCCTGGCCGGCGACGAAGGCCCGCGCGGCAAGAACTTCAATATGCGCTGGGTCGCTTCGATGGTCGCCGACGTACACCGCATCCTGACCCGCGGCGGCATCTTCATGTACCCGTGGGACAAGCGCGAGCCGGAAAAACCCGGCAAGCTGCGCCTGATGTATGAAGCCAACCCGATGGCGATGCTGGTCGAGCAGGCCGGCGGCGCCGCCACCAACGGCGACCAGCGCATCCTCGACGTGCAGCCGGAAAAGCTGCACCAGCGGGTCTCGGTGATCCTGGGATCGAAGAACGAAGTGGAGCGCGTCACGCGCTACCACCAGGAAGCGCAGGCCAAGGCCTGATTCCCGGCCAGGCTTCACTCGCACGGGGCGCACTGCGCTCCGTTTTCCATGCCGGTGCCGGATGGCATGCGCGACACAAAAGGGGTTCACAAGGCCGGAAAACGCTGCTACTATTGCGGGCTGTTCCAGTTCACCGGAACATGTTGCCGAAGTAGCTCAGTCGGTAGAGCAGCTCATTCGTAATGAGAAGGTCGGGGGTTCGATTCCTCTCTTCGGCACCACCAGAATTCAGGGCCCAGCCCCGCAAACCCGGACAGCGTCACGCTCTCCGGGTTTTTTGTTGCGCGCGTTCTGGCGGCGGTGGTGGTGCAGGCGGCAATGCCACCGGCTGGCGCCCCAGCCGGTGTGCCCACCAGTAGCGGAAGGGGTGTTCGGGATCGGGATAGAGCACCGGCTGGCTGAAGCAGCCGGCACGCTTCATCAGGAGATAGGCGGCAAGCATGGCCGCCCAGAAAGCTAGCAGTTCCACGATCACGGCCCCCGCTTGTTCCGGGTGGCCGCTTTCATTATAGGTAGCCGCCTTGGGCATGGGGCCGATGACGCACCCGGGGATACCCTAGGCGCGCTGCACCCCTCAATAGACCTCCGGCACGATCATTTCCTTCGGCACCGGCTGGCGCACATAGTCCTCATGGCGTTCGCGGCCGGGCAGCACCACCGTGGGCGCCTCCACTTCGGCATACGGCACCTGGCTCAGCAAGTGATGGATGCAGTTCAGCCGCGCGCGCTTCTTGTCGTCGGCCTGCACCACCCACCAAGGCGCCTCGGCGATGTGGGTGCGCTCGAGCATGATTTCCTTGGCGCGGGTGTAGTCCTCCCAGCGGCGCTGCGATTCCAGGTCCATCGGGCTGAGCTTCCACTGCTTGAGCGGATCGTGGATGCGGCTGAGAAAGCGCAGGCGCTGCTCGTCGTGCGTGATCGAGAACCAGTACTTGATCAACTGGATGCCGGAGCGCACCAGCATCTTTTCGAATTCTGGCACCGAGCGGAAGAACTCTTCGTACTGGTCGTCGGAACAGAAGCCCATCACGCGCTCGACGCCGGCGCGGTTGTACCAGCTGCGGTCGAACAGCACGATCTCGCCGGCGGCGGGCAGTTGCGCGACGTAGCGCTGGAAATACCACTGGGTGCGTTCGCGGTCATTGGGGGCGGGCAGCGCGGCGACGCGGCAGACCCGCGGGTTCAGGCGCTGGGTGATGCGCTTGATCACGCCGCCCTTGCCGGCAGCGTCGCGCCCCTCGAACAGGATCACGACCTTGTGCCCGGTGGCCGCGACCCAGCTCTGCAGCCGCACCAGTTCGCCCTGCAGCCGGAACAGTTCGCGGAAATAGCGCCGGCGGCTGTCCTGCGCCGCCTGGTCGTCGAGTTGCACCGGATCGCCAAAGGCCTCGCTGGCCTCGCGGTCGTCCAGTTCCAGTTCGATCTCTTCGTCGTAGTAGTCGGCCACCTCGTTATGGATGCGCCGCACCAGCTCTGCTTCGCCTGGTCTCATCTGATCTGCTCTCCCTGTGGATACAACGCGGTCGCGGCGATGCTGGCATGCCTGTATTGCAGCCGCATGAAGGCGGGGCAGGCTGCCTGCCCCGCCCCGCTCCGGTTGTAGTGAGTGCGTCCAGAATACGCCGGTTACGCCGCAGGATTGATGTTGTGGTTATGGCGGAACAGGTTATCCGGGTCATAGCGCCGCTTTACCGCCACCAGCCGGTCGTAGTTGGGTCCATAGGCCGCGCCGACGCGATCGCTCTCTTCCTGCGTCAGGAAGTTGACGTAGACGCTGCCCAGCGCGTATGGCGCCGCCGCGCGAAACACCTCGCGCGCCCAGCCGATGCACCGGTCGTCGTCGGCGGGGCTGTCCCAGCGCCCATGCAGGTTCATGATGAACTTGGCATCGCGGTTGGCGTAGGCGGTGGCGTCGGGCGCGACGCGGTTGGTCTGCCCGCCCATGGCGCCGATAAAGACCTCGCATTGCGGCGACGGCAGCTTGCCAATCTGCTCGATCAGCATCGCGATCAGCCCGTCGTCCAGCCCGGCGAAGTTGTGCGACTTCCAGTAGTTGCGCGCGCCCGGCGTCAGCAACGGATCGAAGGCCTGCTGCCACGCGGCGAGCGGCATCGGCCCGATGTGCTCGCCATAGGGCGTGCCGAGCTTGCGCAAGGGCTCGACCAGTTCCGGCCCTTTGTCCGGCGGACCGATATAGCAGACCGCCAGCGCCGCAACCGGCTTGCCATGCACCTCGGGCGGAAGGAACGGCAGCGGCGGCGCCTGGCGCAGCACTACCCACACGGTCAGCTCGTCGGGCATCGATTCGAACAGTTCGCGATAGGCCGGCAGCACGGTCGCGGCCTGCTCCAGCGGATAGACGATCAAGCCGCCATAGACTTCGGGGCCGACCGGGTGCAAGCGGAACTCGAACATGGTCACCACGCCGAAGTTGCCGCCGCCCCCGCGCAGCGCCCAGAACAGGTCGGCGTTCTCGTCGCTGCTGGCGCGCACCAGCTTGCCGTCGGCGGTCACGACTTGCGCCGACACCAGGTTGTCGACGGTGGTGCCGAACTTGCGGCTGAGCCAGCCGAAACCGCCGCCGAGCGTCAGCCCGGCCACGCCGGTGGTGGAATTGATGCCGAGCGGCGTGGCCAGTCCCTGCGCCTGCGCTTCATGGTCGAAGTCGCGCAGCGTGGCGCCGGGCTCGACCCACGCGCGCTGCGCGTGGGGATCGACGCGCACCGAACGCATCGGCGACAGGTCCAGCACCATGCCGCCCTCGCAGATCGCCAGTCCGCCGATGTTGTGGCCGCCACCGCGTATCGACAGCATCACGCCGTGGTCACGCGCGAAGTTGACCGCCGCGACGACGTCGGCCGCTCCCGCGGCCTGCACGATCCACTGCGGGTGGCGGTCGATCATCGCGTTCCAGATGCGGCGGGCGTCGTCGTAGCCGCCGTCGCCCGGTTGCAGCAAGCGGCCGCGCAATTGCGCCTTGAGTGCCTCGATATGTTCCTGCGATGGCTGGGCCATGATCTGCCTCCCGATGCGGTTTGGAAAACATCGGATGGCGCGCGGCGTGAGGACGAACGAGGCTGGCCACGAGGACCGATGACTCCACCATTTAAGGCAGGCACCGGATCAATGTAAATGGGCCTCGGGGCGGGCGCGCACCACGGCCGCGGCAAGTGCCGCAAGGCGATCATGCCGCCTGCGCCACGGCGCGCCGCTATGATGAATAGACAGTCGGCACGAGGTCAGCACCCCGTGCGCGCGCGCGATGAACCCAGCCAGCCAACCTCCGCTGTTCCTGTGCGGCGACGTCATGACCGGTCGCGGCGTCGACCAGATCCTGGCGCATCCGAGCCAGCCATGGCTGCATGAATCGCATGTGCATTCCGCGATCGATTACGTGCGCCTGGCCGAACGCAAGAGCGGCCCGATCGCCCGCCCCGTCGCGCCGGCCTACCCGTGGGGCGAGGCGCTGGCGGAGCTGGATCGCCGTGCCGCGCAGCCGCGCATCGCCAACCTGGAAACCGCCATCACCACCAGCGACGATGCCTGGCCCGGCAAGGCCGTGCATTACCGCATGCACCCACGCAACATCGCTTGCCTGCAGGCCGCCGGCATCGACTGCGCGATCCTTGCCAACAACCATGTGCTGGACTGGGGTCGCGCCGGCCTGGCCGATACGCTGGACGCGCTCGACCGCGCGCATATCGCGCACGCCGGCGCCGGCGCGGACGACGCCAGCGCCGCATGCGCCGCGGTCCTGCCACGGCCGGGCGGCGGCCGGGTCGTGGTACTTGCGTTCGCCATGCCAAACGCCGGCACGCCCGCAGCGTGGCGCGCCACCGCGGGGCACCCGGGCGTGAACCTGCTGGACGACTGGTCCGCGGCGTCGCAGCGGCGCATTGCGGCGCAGGCCGGCCAGCTGCGGCGCCCCGGCGATGTCGTGGTGCTGTCGATCCACTGGGGCCCGAACTGGGGCTACGACATCGACCCCGCGCAGCGCGCCTTTGCGCACGCCCTGATCGATCACGCCGGCATCGACATCGTGCACGGGCATTCCTCGCATCATCCGCTCGGCATCGAAGTGCACGCCGGCAAGCCGATCCTGTATGGCTGCGGCGACTTCATCAACGACTATGAGGGCATTGGCGGATACGAGAGCTACCGCCCCGAGCTGGGGCTGATGGTTTTCGTCAGCTTCGACGGCGGCGGCAGCGCCGACCTGCGGCTGGTGCCCATGCGGCGCTGCCGCTTCCGGCTGGCGCACGCGCGTGAAGCGGAGATGTCATGGCTGCAGGCCATGTTTGCAACACAAGGGCGCGCGCTCGGCACCCGCGTGGCACGTACTGCAGCGCACGAATTGCGGCTATGGGCTGCATAAAAACAGGAAGGCCAGCGCGATGGCTGGCCTTCCCGGTTATTCAAGTGCCACGTGTGTCGGTTCGGTGTAATGCTTCCACAGAGTGCTGATCCGCTTCTGCATTCATTGCCCGACGCTAGCTCGGTCGCCCATCCTGCGGCACCCCAGGACATATCTGCAGCATAGTACAAATCCCCGCGGATCAAAGCGCGCGTTTCAGCTGACCGTGATGCGGTCGTCGAACAGACGGACCTGGCCGCCGGGCTTGTCTTCCATCACTTTGAGCACGCGGCTGCCCACCTGCAGCGTGACCCCGCCGTGGATGCGCCGCGCAGCGTCGATGACGGCATCCGCGGCGGGCTGCATTTGCTGCCCCAGCTCGGCCAGGCGCGCCTCCAGCTCGAACAGGTCGCGCGACAGCTTGAACAGGGTTGCGCGCGCCTTCTCGCGCAGGTCGCCCACGGCCCGCTCCGGGTTCTTGGCGAAGAAGTCCACCAGTTGCCTGACCTTGTTCTGCTCCGCCAGCATGCGCCGGCGCTCGGCTTCGAGCGCGGCGCGCTGCGCGTCGGCATAGGGGTTGAGGCCCACCTGGATGCTGGTGGCGGTTCCGGCCGGCGCGCCCAGCACCGCGGCGCGCACCGCCAGCAAGGCGCGGCTGCGGCCGCCACTGATGCTGCCCTGCACGCCGGTGCCGCCCACCACGATGCGCTGGCCCGCGGCGACATCGCTCTGGCGGATGCCGCTGTCGACAGTGACCTCGGTGCCGGCCTCGACCACCGCATTCTCGATAAAGCGCGCCTTCACCGCGCCCTGGCAGCGCACGCTGGCGCGGCTGATGCCGCCTTCGGCATGGGCGCTTTCCGACTTGCCGATAATGCCGCCCTTGACGATGACGTTGCCGCCGGCCTCGACGCTGGCGGCTTCGATGGTGCCTTCGACCACCACGTCACCACTGACCTTGACCGACATGCCGGTGCGGATGTCGCCCGCCACGCGCAGCGTGCCGTCGAAGGCCACGTTGCCGGAGTGCAGGTCCACCGATTCCACCTGCACCACGGGACTGACCGAGATGCCGTAGACGCCGACCACCGGCGAGCCGGCAATCACCGCGCGCAGCAGTCCGGGGTCGTCCGCATCCGTCGCCGCGCCGGCCAGGCCCTCGGCAAACGGGGGATCGTCGACCGGATCGGCGGCAACCGGCTTGCCGAACACATCCACCCCGGCATGGCCCGGCACCGCCGGAACGCGCCGCATCAGCGGCGTGCCCGGGCTCACCAGGAGCAGGTTGCCCAGCTCGCGCAGGTCGATCTTGCCGGCCTCGTCGTCGGCCTGTGCCGGCTTGCGGGGCTCGAGCAGGTTGACAAAGCGCGCCGCCTCGCCCTGCCTCGGCGCCACGCCCGCGGCAATGGTGCGCAGCTCGCAGCGGCCTTCGGCCAGTGCCGCGTCCAGTGCGAGCGATTGAATCGGCGCCACCACGCCGCGCTGCGCCGCCGCGCCGCGGATGTCCTCCGCGGTGACCGGCCGCCCGCCTTCGGGCGGCATCAGCGTCAGTCGCACGGCGAGACCGTCGCCGGTGATGTCGAGTTCGAAGGCGCCGTCGATCAGCGTGCCGAGGGTGGCATCGATTTCGTGTTCGGCCCGCTGGCATTGCGCCAGGAACTGTGCCACCGCGCGCGCATCCAGCCGCGCGCCGGCCCAGCCCAGCTCCTCCAGGCCCTGGCGCAGGCTGGCCTGGTCCGGCGGCAGCCGGCCTGGCTGCGGCGTGTAGCGTGCATGCACCTGCTCGCCCGGCTCGGCAAGCTCCAGGCGCAGTCCCGATTCATGCGTCATGCGTCCCCTGAATCGTCTGCGGCGACGGCTGTGGCCGGCGCTCTGCTTGTTATCGATTCATCACCAACGGCACACGCGGCGGGAACTTTAGCGCACAACAGCCGGGCCATGACGGCCCTTGGGGACTTTTCGGTAAACTGTCGCCATTCCGGGGCGCGCCGCGTCCCGCAGCCTGTGCAGTCCCCCACATGTCAAATACCCACGAAATCCGCCCCGGCCAGTCCATCGAACTGCTTAAGGAACTCCATATCCTGACGCGCGACGGCAAGATGAACCAGGACAGCCGGCGCAAGCTCAAGCAGGTCTATCACCTGTTCCAGTTCATCGAACCGCTGCTGCAGGACGTCAAGGCCGAGCGCGGCCGCGTCACGCTGGTGGACCACGGCGCCGGCAAGTCGTACCTCGGCTTCATCCTGTATGACCTGTTCTTCAAGGCCTTGAAGGACGATTCCCATATCTATGGCATCGAGACGCGCGAGGAACTGGTGAAGACCTCGCAGGCGCTGGCAGCGCGGCTGGACTTTCCCGGGATGTCGTTCCTGAACCTGTCGGTAGCGGACTCGATCACCTCGCCGCAGCTGCCGCCGACCGTCGATGTGGTCACCGCGCTGCATGCGTGCAATACCGCGACCGACGACGCCATCCGCTTCGCGCTGGCCAAGCACGCGCAGCATATCGTGCTGGTGCCCTGCTGCCAGGCCGAGGTGGCCAGCGTGCTGCGCAAGCACAAGGGGCAGTTGCTGGCGGGCAATCCGCTGACCGAGATCTGGCGCCATCCGCTGCATACGCGCGAGTTCGGCAGCCAGGTCACCAATGTGCTGCGCTGCCTGCAGCTGGAGGCGCACGGCTACCAGGTCAGCGTGACCGAGCTGGTCGGCTGGGAACACTCGATGAAGAACGAACTGATCATCGCCCAGTACAAGGACCTGCCGCGCCGCCGCCCGGCCGAGCGGCTGGAAGAGGTGCTGGCGCGGCTGGGACTGGAAGAAATGCGCGAGCGTTTCTTCACCGAGCAGGTAGCGGCCGCGTAGTTACCCGTTGCCGGGCGCATCGTCGCCCGCCATCCAGCGTCGCCAGCCGTCGTGGCCGAGGCGGCGCATGACCGCCTGGTTGCGCTCGTAGATGTCTGCCGCGTCGGGAAATGCGGCCACCGCGCGGGCGATGGAATCCTCGCGCAGCAGGTGCAGGATCGGGTAAGGCGCGCGATTGGTGTAGTTCTCGATATCGTCCGGCTCGGTCCCGGCAAACTGGTACCGCGGATGGAAGCTGGCGATCTGCAGCGTGCCCTCCAGCCGCAGGCTGGCGAGCAGGCGCTCGGCAAAGTACAGCAGGTCGTTGAAGTCGAGAAAATCGGCCACCGCGTGCGGCAGGATCAGCAGCGTGGTGTCGATCTGCGCCGGGTCGGCGTCGGCCAGCAGCCGCAGCTCGCGCTCCAGGTCGTCCATCACCTCGGGCGCCTCGGTCACGGGGCTGACCACGTAGCGGACCTGCTCCTTCACGTAAACGCTCTTGGCGAACGGGCACAGGTTGAGCCCGATCACGGCGCGCTCCAGCCACTGGCGGGTGGCGGCGATGATCGCGGCGTCGGCGGGCTGAGTTACGGAGTACGTGGCGGAAGACATGATGGCAAGGCGCGGCAAACCGTCATTCTAGCGCTGCCGCAGGCTCTATAATCCGCGGCGGAAACACCTCCGCCCTGCCGAGCCCGCCGATGCCCTCTTCCGCCACGCCTGAACCTTCCCATGCCAGCCTCGACGTTGCCGTCATCGGCGGCGGCCCGGCCGGGCTGATGGCGGCCGAAGTGCTGGCGGCGCAGGGTGCCAGCGTGGCGGTCTATGACGCGATGCCGTCGGTCGGGCGCAAGTTCCTGATGGCCGGCAAGGGCGGCATGAACCTGACCCATGCCGAGCCGGAGGCGGCCTTCCTGGGCCGCTATGGCGCACGCACCGCGCAGATCGCGCCGATGCTGGCGGATTTCGGCCCGCAGGCCCTGCGCGACTGGGTGCACGGGCTGGGCATCGAGACCTTTGTCGGCAGCTCCGGCCGCGTCTTCCCGACCGACATGAAGGCCGCGCCGATGCTGCGCGCGTGGCTGCACCGGCTGCGCGATTCCGGCGTGCAATTCCATATGCGCCATCGCTGGCTGGGCTGGGACGATGGCGCACCGCAGGCGCTGCGCTTTGCCACACCGCACGGCGACACCGTGGTGCGGGCGCGTGCCGTGGTGCTCGCACTGGGCGGCGCCAGTTGGGCGCGGCTCGGTTCGGATGGCGCCTGGGTGCCGCGGCTGGCCGGGCGCGGCGTCGAGATCGCGCCGCTGCGGCCCGCCAATTGCGGTTTCGACGTGGCATGGAGCGAAGCCTTCGCGGCGCGCTTTGCCGGCACGCCGGTCAAGCCCGTGGCGATCGCGCTGAGCGACTGCGCGGGACACGCGCACTACCGCCAGGGGGAATTCATCATCAGCGCCAGCGGCATCGAAGGCAGCCTGGTCTACGCGCTATCCGCACCGATCCGTGACCGCATCGAGGCCGACGGCGGCGCGGTGATCCACCTCGACCTGCTGCCCTCGCACAGCGCGGAACAGGTCCGCGCGCAGGTGGAGCACCCGCGCGGCTCGCGTTCGCTGTCGAGCCATCTGCAAAGCCGCCTCGGCATCACCGGCGTCAAGGCCGGGCTGCTGCGCGAATGCCTGGAGAAAGATGCAATGCAGGACCCGGGCACGCTGGCCGTGTCGCTGAAGGCGCTGCCACTACGGCTGCTGCGGCCGCGGCCGATCGACGAGGTCATCAGCAGCGCCGGGGGCGTGCGTTTCGAGGCGATGGATCAACGCTTGATGCTGCGCGCCCTGCCCGGCGTGTTCTGCGCGGGCGAGATGCTGGACTGGGAAGCGCCCACCGGCGGCTACCTGCTGACGGCATGCTTCGCCAGCGGGCGCACCGCGGCGCTGGGCGCCGCGGCGTACCTGAAGAATCAGGCTTAGGCAGTCCTGCCGCCGACGAGGCTGAGTGCCACGGCTTCGGCCACTTCGATGCCGTCGATCGCCGCGGAGTAGATGCCGCCGGCATAGCCCGCGCCTTCGCCCGCCGGGTACAGTCCCTTCACGTTGATGCTCTGGTAGTCGTCGTGGTTGCGGCGGATGCGCAGCGGCGACGAGGTGCGCGTCTCCACCCCGGTCAGCACGGCGTCATGCAGCGCGAAGCCCGGCAGCTTCTTGTCGATCTCGGGAATGCCTTCGCGGATCGCCTCGATCACGTAGTCGGGCAGCGACGTGCTCAGGTCGGTCGGCGTCACGCCCGGCTTGTAGGAGGGCTCGACCGACCCCAGCGAGGTCGACGCACGGCCGGCGATAAAGTCGCCCACCAGCTGGCCAGGGGCGTTGTAGTTGCGCCCGCCCAGCTCGAACGCGCGTTCTTCCCACCTGCGCTGGAACGCGATACCGGCCAGCGGGCCGCCGGGATAATCTTCCGGCGTAATGCCGACCACGATGCCGGCGTTGGCATTACGCTCGGCGCGCTTGTACTGGCTCATGCCGTTGGTCACCACGCGGCCCGGCTCGGATGCGGCCGCCACCACCGTGCCGCCCGGGCACATGCAGAAGCTGTACACCGAACGGCCGTTGCTGCAGTGATGCACCACCTTGTAGTCGGCCGCGCCCAGCAGCTTGTTGCCGGCGAACTTGCCGAAGCGGCTGCGGTTGATCAGCCCCTGAGGATGCTCGATGCGGAAGCCCAGCGAGAACGGCTTGGCCTCCATGAACACGCCGCGCTCGTGCAGCATCTCGAAGGTGTCGCGCGCGCTGTGGCCCACCGCCATGATGACGTGGTCGGCCTCCAGGTATTCGCCGCTGGACAGCTTCAGGCCACGCACCTTGCCGCCATCGATGTCGATATCGTCGACGCGGGTCTCGAAGCGGATCTCGCCGCCCAGATCGATGATCTCGGCGCGCATCTTCTCGACCATGCTCACCAGCCGGAAAGTGCCGATATGCGGGCGCGCCTTATACAGGATGTCTTCCGGCGCGCCGGCGCGCACGAATTCGTTCAGCACCTTGCGGCCATAGTGCTTGGGGTCCTTGATCTGGCTGTACAGCTTGCCGTCCGAGAACGTGCCCGCGCCGCCTTCGCCGAACTGCACGTTCGACTCGGGATTGAGCACGCTCTTGCGCCACAGGCCGAAGGTGTCCCGGGTGCGCTCGCGCACGGCCTTGCCGCGCTCGAGGATGATGGGGCGGAAGCCCGACTGCGCCAGGATCAGGCCGGCCAGCAGGCCGCACGGCCCCATGCCGATCACCACCGGGCGCGAATGCGCCCCGCCCTGCGGCGCGCGCGCGACGAAGTGGTACGCCATGTCGGGCGTCACGCTCCAGTTCGGCTTGCCGCCCATGCGCTGGATCGCCGCGGCCTCGTCGCGCACTTCGATATCGATGATGTAGGTCAGCTTGATATCCGAGCGCTTGCGCGCATCGTGGGCACGACGAAACACGGTATAGCCGATCAGGCCGTCTCCCTTGACGCCGATCTGCGCGGCACCGGCGCGCACGGCGGCGTCGAGGTCGCTTTCGGTATGGTCGAGCGGGAGTTTGACTTCACTTAGACGTAGCATGGGGAACCCGAGAACTGCGGCCGGGGGGTTGGGCACACCAATGTGCCAGGCCGGCCGGAGCGCAATTTTATCGTTTTTGCGGCGCGCGGTCGGGAATCGGCAGCGAGACCGGCTGGCCGGCAGCGAGCGGACCACATTGGGGCGACGCCAGCCGCGCCCGCAGACGAGCCAGCCACCCCGGCGGCACCGTGACCGATAAGGCCCCGCTCCGGCTCGCCGACACCGTCAGCCAGCCGCGCGCCGGCACAATCCAGGTGTCGCCCGCGCGCAGGCGCCGCTGCGGTAAGTAGCACTGGCCGGCTAACCATTGCATTGGCCCGGCCAGCGCCATCTCGCCCGCCGCGGCGTGCAGCACGGTTCCCGCCGCCACATGCAGCCGCAAGGCCTGGCCGGCCGCTAATGGCATCACGGTAGGGGTGTCGTTGAGATCGCTTGGCATGGCAGGACTCCGGTAGCAGACACAGGACTCCAGCCTATCGACCGGCTGCGGCGCGCGGCAGGCACACGGCCGCGCCGCCTCGACCGGAACAGCGACGACGATTCTTCGCCTGTTACGATACAGAGCCCCCGCCTCTGTATCTGTACCGATGCGGCCTGCCGCGCCACGATGCCGCCATGGATACCACCGCCCCGCTCTATCGCCAGCTTGCCGGCCATTACCGCCGTGCCATCGACGCCGGCACGCTCGCCGCCGGCGACCGCATGCCGTCGGTGCGCGCGCTGATGGCGCTGCACGGCGTAAGCCTGTCGACGGCGCTGCAGGCCTGCCGGCAACTGGAAAGCGACGGCCTGCTCGAAGCGCGGCCGCGTTCGGGCTATTTCGTTGCCGCGCCGCGGCGCACACCGCTTGCAGCGCTGTCGGAGCCCACCGCCGCGCTGCCTGATCCGGCCCAGTACGTCGGCATCCACCAGCGCATTTCCGGGCTGCTCGCGCGCAGCCAGCACGAGCAGGTGCACACCAACCTGGGCGGCGCCTACTGCGCGCCATCGCTCTATCCCACCGAGGCCCTGCGCGGCGCCGCGACACGCGCGCTGCGCCGGCATCCGCAACTGTTCGGCGAAGGCGTCGACCCCGATGGCTATCAGCCGCTGCGTGCCGCAATCGCCCGGCAGGCGCTGCACAACCGCGTGCAGCTGGCCCCGGAAGAGATCGTCATCACCAACGGCTGCACCGAGGCGCTGAACCTGGCGCTGCGCGCGGTGGCCGGGCCGGGCGATGTGATCGCGGTGGAGTCTCCCACCTACTACGGCCTGCTGCAGATCCTGGAAAGCCTGGGCATGCGCGCGCTGGAGATTCCGTGCAGTCCGCAGACCGGCATCTCGCTCGAGGCGCTGGAACTGGCCGCGCAGCACTACGACAACATCCGCGCGGTCGCGGTGGTGCCGAACCTGCAAAACCCGCTCGGCTGCATCATGCCCGATGCGCACAAGGCGCGGCTGGTGCAATGGTGCGAGGCGCGCGGCATCGCGCTGATCGAGGACGACTGCTTCTCGGCGACCGCCGACAGCGATGCGCCGCCGGCCGCGGCCAAGGCCTGGGATGGCAGCGGCAACGTGATCCACTGCGCCTCGTTGCACAAGGTGCTGGCACCCGGCATGCGGCTGGGATGGATCGCCGCGGGCAAATGGCAGGCGCGCGTCGAGATGCTCAAGTTCGGCCTGTCGCGGCCCAACGAGATGCTGTCGCAGATGGCCGCCGCCGAGTTCCTGGCATCGGGTGCGCATGACCGCCACCTGCGCCGGCTGCGCACCCGGCTGCGCGCGCAGCGCGAATGGTTCTCGCAGGCCATCGCCGCCAGCTTTCCCGCCGGCACGCGGCTGGGCGCGCCGCGCGGCGGCATGCACCTGTGGGTGGAACTGCCGGCGCAGGTCTCGTCCGAGGTGGTGTTCGACCAGGCGCTGCAGGCCGGCATCCGCGTGATGCCGGGCGTGATGTTCTCCAACGCCGGGCGCTTCGACCACTGCCTGCGCATCAACTGCGGCAACCCGCGCTCCGCGCAGATCGAGCATGCGCTCGGCACGCTCGCCGCGATCGTGCAGCGGCTGGCGGGATAGTCGCCGCGATGGCCAGCGCCAGGCCCGGCGCCGATTTGCAACAGCCCTCCCTTTTTGCCGGCGCCTCGCCTATCCTAGTGCGCTGGTTGTGCAGGCGGCTGCCCGGCTGGTCCCCGGGGGCTTGGATCGATCACGGGCGCCATGCACCACGAAAACAAGAATAAGGAGAATGGCCTTGAGCAGTGCATCCGCGGCACCGTCCGTCGGCAAGGGTACCGGCGGCCCTGCCGGCAATAGCCACGACGACTACCAAACCCTGTTCCAGCTGGCGCCGGTCTCGCTATGGCTGGAAGACTTCAGCGCCGTGCGCGAGTATTTCTTGCAGCTGCGCCAGCAAGGCATCACCGATTTGCGCGCCTTCCTGCGCGCCGACCCGCAGCAGGTGGCACAGTGTTCCGCGCTCATCCGCGTGATTGCGGTGAACCGGCGCACGCTGGAACTGTTCCGCGCCGCCGACCTCGATGACCTGGTGGCCAACCTCGACACCGTCTTTCGCGACGACATGTTCGAGCAGCATGTCGAAGAACTCGGCCAGTTGTGGGATGGCGCCAACGGTTTTTCCAGCCAGACCGTCAACTACGCGCTCGACGGCGCGCGGCTCGACATCCAGCTCGAGGCCACGGTGATGCCAGGCCACGAACAGACCTGGGAGCGCGTGCTGCTGTCGATCAAGGACATCACCCCGCGCCTGCGCACCGAGCGCGAGCTGCGCCGCAGCGAGCAGTACGCGCTGGGCTTGTTCGAGCATTCGCCGGTGTCGCTGTGGGTCGAGGACTTCAGCGCGGTCAAGGTGCTGATCGACGAGGTCCGCGCCGCCGGCATCACCGACTTCCGCACTTTCCTCAACGTCCATCCTGACTTTGTCTCGCGGTGCATGCAGGAGATCCGCGTGCTCGACGTCAACCAGCAGACTCTGCTGATGTTCGGCGCGGACAGCAAGGCCGCGTTGCTGTCCCGGCTCGGCGATGTGTTTCGCGACGACATGCGCATCCACTTTGCCGAGCAGCTGATCGACCTGTGGCATGGCAGGCTGTGGCAGCAGCGCGAAGTCATCAACTACGCGCTCGAAGGCCGCGCCGTCGACGTGTTCATGCAGTGGTCGGTGTTTCCCGGGCGGGAAGCCGACTGGGACCAGGTGCTGGTGTCGCTGACCGATATCACGGCGCGCAAGAAGGCCGAGGCCTATGTCGAATTCCTCGGCAAGCATGACGTGCTGACCAAGCTCTACAATCGCGCCTACTATGAGGACGAACTGGCGCGGCTGGGCCGCAAGGGGCCGTGGCCGGTCAGCGTGGTGGCGGTCGACCTGAACGGGCTCAAGATCGTCAACGACCAGTTCGGCCACGCCGACGGCGACGGCCTGCTGCGCCGCACCGGCGAGGTGCTGAAGAAAGCCGTGGGCGAGCAGGCCTGCGTGGCGCGCACCGGCGGGGACGAGTTCATGGTGCTGCTGCCGGGGCGCGACGAGCGCGGCGCCGCCACCGTGGTCGAGCAGATCGGCAAGGTGGTCGAACTGAACAACCAGTTCTACCCCGGCACGCGGCTAAGCTTCTCCATCGGCCACGCCACCTGCCAGCAGGGCGAGCGCCTGGGCGACATCGTCAAGCTGGCCGACAGCCGCATGTACCAGGCCAAGCGCGACCACTACGCCGCGCTCGCCAACGAACGCCGACGCGACTGAGCCGGGCGCTTCAGGACAACGCCTCAGCCTGGCGCGCACTCGCCGCGCATCAGCGCCCATTCTTCGCACTGCTTGCCTGACGGGAAGGTGCAGATGCCGGTCTGGCCCGCCGGCGTCGACACGATCTGCAGCTTGCCGCCGCGCTGGGCGCAGTTGACCGAGGCGGGATTAGCCATGCCGATCGCGGCGCCCGAGCTTGCGGGGCGGTCGGCAGGCGTGGTGGTGCAGGCGGCAGCCGCAAGGCTGCAGGCCAGCCCCAGTGCGATGGTGCAAAAGCGCATCGGTATCTCCGGCACGACGCAGGTCCGTAAAACAACAGAGCCGGCTGGCGCCGGCTCTGTTGCTGCTTAAAGATAGACGATCAATCCCACGCCCAGCACGATCAGGCCGAACTTCGCCACGTAATAGAGCTGGCGGTTCCAGGCCTTGAAACGGCGGCGATACTGCCCCCCCAGCCAGACAAAGCGGAACAGGCGGTTGATCATGCCGGTCTGGTCATGCTCGTCGTTGGGCGAGCTGGCCGCGGTCATGACCTTGCGGCCCATCCAGTGGTTGAATTTCGCGGCCCAGCCGTAGCGCATCGGACGCTCGATATCGCAGAACAGGATCAGCCGGTTGGCGTCGCTGCGGTTCTCGGCCCAGTGCAGGTAGGTTTCGTCGAACACCACGCCCTCGCCGTCGCGCCAGCTGTGGCGCTCGCCGTCGACTTCGATAAAGCAGCGGTCGTCGTTCGGCGTGGCCAGGCCCAGGTGATAGCGCAGCGAGCCGGCAAACGGGTCGCGGTGCGGATTGAGCTTGCCGCCCGGCGGCAGCTCGGCGAACATCGCCGCCTTGACCGTGGGCAGCTCGCGCAGCAGCGCCACGGTCTTGGGGCACAGCTGCTCGGCCGACGGGTGTTGGGCCTCGTACCACTTCAGGTAGAAGCGCTTCCAGCCGTACTTGAAAAAGGAATTGAAGCCCGCGTCGTCGTTCTTGTCGGCGGCCTTGATCTTGCGCATCGCCGCCAGTGCCAGCCCTTCATCGCGGATCTCCGGCCACGCGGCGCGCAGCTTTTCCAGGTCAGGGAAGCTGTCGACCGGGATGTACGGGGTGCGCGGCACGCCCGAGAACGCGTACATGAAGCAATTGATCGGGGCCACCAGGGCCGAGTGGTCCAGCAGCTGGCGCCACAGGCGCAGGCGCACCTTGCCGCGGAAGTGCACATACAGGATGGCACCGAGGTAGCCCGCGACGATTATCCACTTGATCACCGAAAATCCTCCTGGTCAGCCGCCTCGGCAGCATGGCGCACCGCGGCCCGGCTGGGCGAAAACCGATATTTTAGCGAAACGGCCGGGGCACCGCAGCTTGTGCCAGATACGGCACATGGCGGCCCTACCCGTCCTGCCGGGCAGACACGCTTCAGGCGCCGCCGCGCGACTGGCGGGCGATGCGCTCGATCAGTGCGCGGGCATCGTCGGGCTGGCCCTGCAGCGTCAGCAGGCGCGCGTTGAGAACCAGGTTCTCCAGCACCAGCTTGGCAGTCGAGGCCCACATCGTGGCCAGCAGCGCCTCGACCGGCAGGCCGGACGCTTCCAGCTCGCTGGAGCGCTCCGCGATAAGGCGGCAGGCCAGCCGGCGCAGCGCGGCGTCGTCGAACGGCAGGTCGGCGTAGTCGATCGGATCTTCCTTCTCGACTTCGGTCATCAGTTGCAGCAGGGTGTCTTCGGTCATGGGCAGACTCCTGGCGAGCCAAGTCAACTACACGCGGAAATCCGCGGCCATGTCGGCATCGGTGCGCGCGTCCACCCGCCCCGCGCGGCAGGCCGCGACAAACTGGTCGTAGTCGCGTTCCACCTGGTCGGCATAGCCGTTGGCATAGCCTACCATCACCTCGGCCATGCGGTCGCTGCGGCCCAGGTACCCGCTGACTTCGGCGGCCAGGCCGCTGGCCTTGGCGTGGGCCCGTGCCAGGACCCAGCCGCACAGCGCGGCGTAGCGGCCGAGCAGGTCGGCGTCCATCAGTTCAATCTGTGCCGACAGCTTCATGTCGCGCAACTGGCGCAGATAAAAGTGCCGCCCGCGCGGGCCCTGGGTCCAGCCCAGGAACAGGTCGCTCGCCGCCTGCATCAGGCGCTGGCCCTCGACCACGCGGCGGCCCTCATGCGCGCTCGGCGCGCTCTTGCAGTAGCGCGCCACCACCGAGCGGGTCGCCTCTTTCACCTGCAAGAACAGCGGCTTGTCATGCTGGTCCACCAGCAGCTGGATCAGGCAGCGGGTGCCGACGCTACCGACCCCAACCACCTTGAAGGCCTGGTCATGGCGGGTGAAGTGCTCCAGCAGCCGGCGCCGGTCCGGCGCCAGCGTCGACAGGTAAGCCTTGAAGGCCTGCGCCATCGCCTGTTCCGGATCGGCCACGGTCATCCAGTCATCCCCCGGCTCGAACAGGGTCTGCTTGCCGTGCACGTGGAACACCGCAGGCGGCGCATCCAGGATCCGCCAGCGCCCGTCGACGCGCTCGGCAAGCTTGGGCAGCAGCGACTCATGGGTGCGGTCGGCGGCGCGCTCCATGCCGCGCCGGATCCGTTTCCGGACCTCGGGCGAGGTTTCTTCCTCGATCAGCCGTTCAAACGTGATGCGGTCATACCAGGTGTCGAGCATGCCCATCCCGGCGTAGCCGGCCATGCGCCGCTGATAGCTGCCGACGGCAGCGTGCACCACGTCTTCCGCCACGCCGGCGCCATGCCGCAGATGGCGCACCGCGACCACGAAGCTGGCGCACAGGCGCTTGAGATCCCATTCCCACGGGCCGGGGCTGGTTTCGTCGAAATCGTTGAGATCGAACAGCAGCGCGCGCTCCGGCGTGGCGAAGCCGCCGAAGTTGGCCAGGTGGCAGTCGCCGCAGATCTGCAAGGTGAGCCCGGAATCAGGCGTGCCGGCCAGGTCGTGCGCCTGGAGGATGGCGCTGCCGCGGAAGAAGGCAAAGGGGGATTGAATCATCCTGCCGTAGCGCAGCGGTACCAGCCGCGGCACCCGGCCCTCGCTGCTGGCTTGCAGCAGCGCGACCGGATCGCGGTCGACCTTGCCGATGGCCTCGTGCGCGCCGCGCGGCACCTGCTGGCGCCGCGCCTTGCCACGCTCGCGCCGGGCCTCGACCGGCATGGCATCGACCATCACGGCCGCTGCCGAGGGACTTTCCTGACGTATCGCCACAACGCCTCCCATGCCGGCGCCGCCGGCCGTTGCCCGATGTGCTGTCGCTGCAACAGAACCTAATGCAGCGCGCGGCGGCTTGTCAATCGACAAGCCGCCGCGCGGCAGGCTGGCGTGTGCGGGACCTTAAAGCGCCGGAGGCTGGCGGCGGAAGCCGACCCCGAAGCGGTTCCACGCGTTGATGGCCGAGATCAGCAGCGTCAGATCAACCATTTCCTTTTCCGAGAACTGCTCGCGCAGGGCCTGGTAGTCCGCGTCCGGTGCCTGGCTTTGCGGCAGCAGCGTCAGCGCCTCGGTCCACGCCAGCGCGGCGCGCTCGCGCGGGGTGAACCAGCTCACTTCGCGCCACGCCGGCAGCAGGTTCAGCCGGCGCTCGCTTTCGCCATGCTTGCGCGCGTCGGTCACGTGCATGTCCAGGCAGAAGGCACAGCCGTTGAGCTGCGAGGCGCGGATCTTGACCAGTTCCTTCAGCGTGGTCTCCAGCGAGCAGCGCGCCAGGTAGATCTCGACGCCGACCAGCGCCTTGTAGGCGTCAGGGGCTACGTCTTGCCAGTTCATCCGTTCTTCCATGATCGATCTCCGTAGACAGGTTGGGTTCAGGCTGGATTCAGCGGGCGCCGGTGCGGGCCCGACGGAATGAAAGATAGACGGCCGGATTGGCCCCGTACACTGCCAATTTCCGGCAAACTTAGTAGACCAATCGCAATCGACGCCACCCCCCATGGAACTGCACCTGGCCCTGGACCACGCCGGCGACCTGACCGCGCAGATCGTCCACCACATCCGCGACGCCATCCAGGGCGGCCGGCTCGAGGCCGGCGCGCGCATGCCGCCGTCGCGCCTGCTCGGCGCACAACTGGGCGTGGCGCGCAAGACCGTGACCACGGCCTATGAGCGGCTGGTGGCGGAAGGCTGGCTTCACGCACGCGTCGGCGACGGCACCTATGTCGCACCAGGCCTGGCGCGGCCGGCGGTGCGTATCGCGGCGGCGCCGGTGCTGCCCCCGGCGGTGCAGCGCTGGCTGGCCGTGCCGACACCGTTCCTGGGCCCGCCGGGCGGCGCACGCTATGCCTTCCAGCCGGGCCAGGCCGATACCACCCGCTTTCCGCATGAAGCCTGGTCGCGCTGCGTGCGCGCGGCGCTCGCGGCCGAGCGCGAGCGCGCCCCCGGTCCGGCCGATCCGGCCGGCGAGATGCCGCTGCGCCAGGCGATTGCCCGCCATATCGCCTTTACCCGCGGCGTGCAGAGCGCGCCTACCGACATCCTTGTCACCAGCGGCGCACAGCAAGGCATCGACCTGCTTGCGCGCCTGCTGCTTGGACCGGGCGCGGTGGTGGCAATGGAAGATCCCGGCTATCCGATGGCGCGCGCCTTGTTCCAGGGAATGGGTGCCCGGGTGATCCCGGTGCCCGTCGATGAGGAAGGACTGGTGGTGGCCGCGCTGCCCAACGACGCCACGCTGGTCTATGTCACGCCCTCGCACCAGTCGCCGCTGGGCGTGCCGATGAGCCTGGCGCGGCGCCAGGCCTTGCTGGACTGGGCCGCGCGCCGTCATGCGGTGATCCTGGAAGACGATTACGACAGCGAGTTCCGCTACGGCGGCCAGGCGCTGGACGCGCTGCAGACGCTGGACCGGCACGGCCGGGTGGTCTACCTGGGCACGTTCTCCAAGACCCTGGCGGCCAATCTGCGCGGCGGCTATGTGGTGGTGCCGCCTTGGCTGATGCCGGCGGCGCGCAAGGTCAAGCACCTGATGGACTGGCACACGCCGACGCTGCTGCAGCAGGCGCTGGCGCGCTTCCTGTCCGAAGGCCACCTGCTGCGCCATATCCGGCGCTCGCATGCGCGCCATGCCCGGCGCCGCGCACGCTTGCTGGCGCGGTTGCAGGGCGACCTGTCGCCGTGGCTGGAACCGCTGCCGGCCATAGCGGGCTTCCACCTGGCAGCGCGGCTGCGCATGCCGGTGGCCACCGAGGCGCTGGTTTCCATGGCGCGGCTGGCGGACCTGGATCTGGCCACCCTAGACCCTTGCTACGCCACACCGCCACAGACCTGCGCGGGCCTGCTGCTAGGCTTCGGCGCCATCGACCTGCTTGACATCGATCCGGCCCTCGACCGGCTGGCAATGGTACTCTCGGCGTTAGTCCCCGAACCGGCGCGCGTGGCGTGACGCCGCCGCCACGCTGGCGGGGCTTGCACGTCTCAGGGTACATACCGAATGCCCGGCAGCGATCGTGCAGTCATACTTGCGTCCGAAAATTCCCGTTGAACGAAGCGGACGGACGCCAGTCTCATTGGCACTTCCACACACCAGAGTCGCGTTCATGACCAAGCGTTTGTTGTCCGCCATGCGTCAGTACGCATGGTTTGCAGGGGTGAAGCACCATGTGGTGCAGGGCGTCGAGGCCCTGGCCGAGCTGCTCAAGTCCCCTTCCGCCGCGGCGCGCGCCGTCGCGGCCATCGTTGCTGAAACCGAGCAAGGCGTGCAGGTCTGGGTCTCGTACTTCGGCAAGCCGCTGGACCCGCACACCAACTATGTGCTGTGGCCGAACCGGGCACTGCGTCCGGCGCGACGGCGCATCCAGCCGTCTCCCATCGAGTTGCTGCAAAGCCAGCGGCGGCGCAACGAATAGTCGCGCCTGCATCGTGGCTGACGCAATGCCGCGCGCCCCGGTGAGTGCCGGCAGCGCTCAGGCGTCGGCCCAGCGCCGCAGCAGGTTGTGATAGACGCCGGTCAGGCCGATCACCGATTCGTGCGCCTGGCCGAGTTCCTGCCCCACCTGGCGGATGCGGCCATCCAGCTCGAACAGCATGGCACGCTGGCCGTCGTCACGGACCATGCTCTGGATCCAGAAAAACGACGACACCCGCGCCCCGCGCGTGACCGGTGTCACGTGGTGGATGCTGGTGGCCGGGTATAGCACCATGTGCCCGGCAGGCAGTTTCACGCGCTGCTGCCCGTAGGTGTCCTCGACCACCAGTTCGCCGCCGTCGTAGTCCTCCGGTTCGGTCAGGAACAGCGTTGCCGACAGGTCGCTGCGGATGCGGAAGCTGGTGCCGCGCAGATAGCGGATCGCGTTGTCGACATGGTTCGCAAAGGTATGCCCACCCTCATAGCGGTTGAACAGCGGCGGATAGACCTTCAGCGGCAGCGCCGCCGAAAAAAACAGGGCATGGTTTCCCAATGCGTCCTGGATCAGGTCGCCCACCTGCCGTGCCGCGGGCGAGCCTTCGGGCAGTTGCAGGTTGCGCTTGGCCAGCGCCGACTGGTAGCCCGAGGTTTCGTTGCCGTCAGCCCAAGGCGCCGCGTCGATGAGTTCGCGCGCTTGCGCGACCTGGGCCTTGGTCAGTACGTCGGGGATCTGCAGCATCATGATGGCTTCTACGTCGGGGATAAATCAGCAGGCGCTCATTGTATGAGAAGCCGGCGGAGATCCAGAACAAGAATCATTATTGTTTGATCCCGAGCAGGCGGCGGCTTCACTACAATGGTTGGTGTATGCCGCCATCGACAAGGAGAAGACATGTCCGAACCGCTACACGACGAAGCGCTGGTCAATCTCTACCTGGAACGCATCTCGGCCCTTTCGGTCAGCGCCTTCGACGGCGCCGACGTCAGCGGCGAACTCGATGCGGTGATGCGCGAAGCCGTGACCAAATGCCAGGCCGCCGGCGGACCGCAGGCACAGGGAACGCTGACGGTGCTGGCCGCGCGGCTGCGCGATCGCGCCGAGGCGGCCGAACGCGAAGACCAGCCGCTGGTGCGCGACACCTTCAGGCTTGCGGCGCAACGCTTGCCGGCCTGACGTTCAGAGCCGCAGGTCCAAGCGCAAACCGGCCGCATTGGCAGCGAAGCACTGCAGTCGAAATACTGAGGGGACTTGGCCGATTGGCCTTGAGAACAACGCCCTGAAGGATTACGTCGATGCCGCGAAGGGCTGGCGCGAGGCGTTGGTTGCGGGGGCAGGACTTGAACCTGCGACCTTCGGGTTATGAGCCCGACGAGCTGCCAACTGCTCCACCCCGCGTCTGAAGGAGATGGATTATGGGCGATTCAATGGCCCATGGCAAGCATTATTTATGCCGTTGCATGAAATCGTTCATCGCTGGCCGCAAACCAATACATCATGACGTGATATAAACCGCCGGGCGCGTCGGGCTGGATTGGCGCAATGAAGTGGCGCGATGAACTGGCGCGTTTACTCGGCAGGGCCTAGCAGGCGATCGACCAGCGCATAGCCGGCACCGAAGGCAGCCACTTCGGCGGCGTGGCGCGTGGCAAACTGCTGCGGACCGCTGGCGAGCAGTTCGGTGTCGCCCGCATCCGCGGGATCCGCGCCTTCCTGCGACACGCGGACCTCATAGCCCCAGCGGCCAATGCTGCCCGGCCCCTGCGGCGACACCAGGACGTAGACGTCCATGCCACGATATGCCTCGACACGCCAGTCTGCGTTGTCCATGCGCCCGCCTCCGGGATCAATGATGTGTCTTCGAGACTAGGAGGCGCCACGCACGACCGCAAGGTGCAACACGGCGAGACGGGCGCGGGCTGGAACGGAAATGAAAAAGGGCTTCCGTTTCCGGAAGCCCTTTTCTTACTGCATAGGTGGCGCGGCTGGCAGGATTCGAACCCACGACCCCTTGGTTCGTAGCCAAGTACTCTATCCAACTGAGCTACAGCCGCACGCGAGAAAAAGATTATAACCCAGTTTTTGTTTTTGTGAAGCCCTCTGGCAACTTTTTTGCGATCTTTATTGGGACGGGTCTCGCGCGGCCGTGCCGCACGGCAGCCTGGCAGTGGGCTTTTCCTATAATGGCAGACTGAAGAAGTGATCCCGACCATGAACAAGGCATTTGTGAAAGAGTCCTCGGGCGACGAGGACGACGATCTTCCCGAAGGCGCGGCGCCGCTGCCTCCCGGCACCAAGAACTACATCACGGCTGAAGGCTATGCGCGCCTGCGCGACGAGTTGATGCACCTGATCGACGTCGAACGGCCTGACATCGTGCAGATCGTCTCGTGGGCGGCGTCCAATGGCGACCGCTCGGAGAATGGCGACTATCTCTATGGCAAGAAGCGCCTGCGCGAGATCGACCGCCGCATCCGCTTCCTGACGCGCCGCCTGGACAAGGCCGAAGTGGTCGACCCATCGCTGCAGGGCGACAACGACCAGATCTTCTTCGGTGCCACCGTCACCTATGCGCATGCCTCGGGCGAAGAGACCACCATTACCATCGTCGGCATGGATGAAGTCGACCTGGACCAGAACCACGTCAGCTGGATCTCGCCGATCGCCAAGGCGCTGATCAAGGCGCGCGAAGGCGATACCGTGCCGTTGCGCACGCCGGCCGGCGTCGAGCAGATCGATATTCTCGAAGTCCGCTACCCGCCAAAAAAACCATGACCAGGCGGGCCTAACCGTCGTTGCGGTCGCGGAAGATGCGGATGACGTCGGGGTTGCGGCGCAGCCCGCGCATCACGTTGGCCAGGTGCAGGCGGTTCTGCACCTGGATGATGAACTGCATGTAGGTGGCTTCCTGGTGGCCGGCGTCCTGCTGCTCCATCGCCACGTGGGCGACGTTGGCATCGGCGGCGGTCAGATCCGCCGCCACGCGCGCGACGATACCCTTGACGTTGCGCACCATCACCTTGATCGACACATCGAAGGCGCGCGTGGTCTTCTTGGCCCACATCACGTCGATCCAGTGCTCCGGATCCTTGCTGTGCAGGCGCTTGGCCACCTTGCAATCCTGCACGTGAATCTGCAGCCCTTCACCCTTGCCGAGGTAACCGACGATCGAATCGCCCGGGATCGGGCGGCAGCACGCCGAGAAGATAATCGACATGCCCTCGTCGCCGGTGATCGGCACCGCGGGCGCTTCCTCGCCGGCAAAGGTCTGCACCGCTGCCAGCAGCGCGCTGTCGACATCGCCGGACAGCTCCTGCAGCAGGATCTCCATGCGCTTGGCCACCACCGCCGGCACGCGCCGGCCCAGCGCCAGGTCGGCGAAGATATCTTCGCGATGCTTGTTGCCGGTCCACTGGATCATGCGGTCCCACACCGACTGCGGCACCGCTTTCAGCTCGATGCCGAGCTGGCGCGCCGATTGTTCCAGCAGGCGCTCGCCGAGCTGGATGGCCTCGTCCAGCTTGGTGGTCTTCAGGTAGTGGCGGATCGCCGCGCGCGCCTTGCCGGTGCGCACAAACGACAGCCAGGCGGGGTTCGGCTTGGAATACGGCGCCGTCACCACTTCGACGATATCGCCGCTCTTGAGCTCGGTGCGCAGCGGCAGCATCTCGTTGTTGATCTTGACCGCGACGCACTGGTTGCCCAGGTCGCTGTGCACCGCGTAGGCGAAGTCCAGCGCGGTGGCGCCGCGCGGCAGCGCGCGGATATGGCCCTTGGGCGTGAACACGTAGACCGCATCCGGGAACAGGTCGATCTTGACGTGCTCGAGGAATTCCTGCGAATCGCCGGTCTGGCTCTGGATATCGAGCAGCGACTGCAGCCACTGGTGCGCCTGCTGCTGGATATCGTTGGCGTGGTCGGCCTGGTGCTTGTACATCCAGTGCGCGGCGACGCCCGCCTCGGCGATCTGGTGCATGTCCCGCGTGCGGATCTGGAACTCGACCGGCGTGCCGAACGGACCCACCAGCGTGGTGTGCAGCGACTGATAGCCGTTGATCTTGGGGATCGCGATGTAGTCCTTGAACTTGCCGGGCATCGGCTTGTACAGGCCGTGCAGGGCGCCCATCGCCATATAGCAGTGCATCTGCGTTTCCACCACCACGCGGAAACCGTACACGTCCAGCACCTGCGAGAACGACAGCTGCTTGTCGTGCATCTTGCGGTAGATGCTGTACAGGGTCTTCTCGCGGCCGGAAAGTTCAGCCACGATGCCAGCATCGGCCAGCCCCTTCTGCGCGGCTTCCAGGATGCGCTTGACCACTTCGCGCCGGTTGCCGCGCGCGGCCTTGACCGCTTTTTCCAGCGTGGCGTAGCGGAACGGCGAGCCCACCTTGAACGACAATTCCTGCAGCTCGCGGTAAATCGTGTTGAGACCGAGACGGTGCGCGATCGGCGCATAGATCTCCATGGTCTCGAGCGCGATGCGGCGGCGCTTTTCCGGCGGTACGAAGTCGAGCGTGCGCATGTTGTGCGTACGGTCGGCCAGCTTCACCAGGATCACGCGCACATCGCGCGCCATCGCCAGCAGCATCTTGCGGAAGCTTTCCGCTTGCGCCTGCTCGCGGCTCTGGAATTCGAGCTTGTCCAGTTTGGTCAGGCCATCGACCAGTTCGGCGACCTTGGGGCCGAATTTCTCGGCCAGCTCGCTCTTGGTAATGCCCTTGTCTTCCATCACGTCATGCAGCAGCGCCGCCATGATGGACTGCACGTCCAGCTTCCAGTCGGCGCACAGCTCGGCCACCGCCACCGGATGGGTGATGTAGGGCTCGCCGCTCTGGCGGTACTGGCCCAGGTGGGCCTCGTCGGAAAACTGGAAGGCCTCGCGCACGCGCGCCAGGTCGGGCGCCTTCAGGTACGCGAGCTTCTCCATCAGCCGGGTAATGGAGATGACCTGCTGGCGCGGCGGCACCGCCGGTTGCGAGGTCGGGCCGAAGAAGTGCCGGTATGACTGCGCCAGCACAGCATCGATAAACAGGCTGTCGGCTGCCGGCGGCGCCACTTGCTGCACCGCCGTCAGTTCATCGTGCAGGGCCGCGCCGCGGGCTTTCCCCGGCGCCAGCGCCGGCGCGACGGCGCGCTCGCCGACGACATCGTCGCCGAGCGGATCGGGAAGATTGGGAGCGCCGGTGCGCGCGTTCACGGAAGACTGGCCCGGAATGGTGCGCTTACGCGCCGCGGGCGGGGCCGCATCGCCAGGCGCCGGCACGACGGCAGTCGGCGACGGCTGGGACGGAGGCTTGGAGGGCGAGTGCGGCGATGGCATGGCGGCGGCCCGAGAAATCCGGCTGGAGAGCCTGGAACAGTGCTGGCACGATGCAAGGATGAGCCATGGGCCGCCTGGTCAATCAGGTCGGGACCTTTTTCAGCATCTCGATGCCGACCTGGCCCGACGCGATCTCGCGCAGTGCCACCACAGTCGGCTTGTCCTTCGCTTCGACCTTGGGCGTGTGGCCCTGCACCAGCTGGCGCGCACGGTACGTGGCCGCCAGCGCGAGCTCGAAACGATTCGGAATGTGTTTCAGACAATCTTCGACGGTAATACGCGCCATATCAAATCCACCTTGGGACAAAACCTTACGTTGGGTTGCCATTTTACAGCACGCGGCGGGAAACGCCGGCGGCGCCCCGCGCGGCTGCCATCGGCAGGCATCGTTTCAGTGGATGCCGAGCTCGATAAACAGCTCCGTATGCCGCGCCTTTTGCGAGGAAAAGCGCAGGCGCGTGGCGCTGATGACGTTGCGCAGCTGCTCCAGCGCATCGTCGAACACCTCGTTGATGATCACGTAATCCGACTCCGAGGCGTGGGCCATCTCGCTGCCCGCCGCCAGCAGTCGGCGCACGATCACGTTGGGCTCGTCCTGGCCGCGTTTTTTCAGGCGCTCTTCCAGCGCGGTCAGCGACGGCGGCAGGATGAAGATCTCCACCGCATTGGAAAAGCGCTGGTGCACCTGCTGCGCGCCCTGCCAGTCGATTTCCAGCAGCACGTCATTGCCTTGCGCCATCTGCTGCTCGATCCACACGCGCGAGGTCGCGTAGTAGTTGCCGTGCACCTCGGCCCATTCCAGGAAGTCGCCGCGGTCGCGCGCGGCGCGGAACCCGTCGACGGTGACGAAGTGGTACTCGCGGCCGTCCTCCTCGCCCGGACGCGGCGCACGCGTGGTATGCGAGATCGACAGGCGGATCGCCGGGTCCTGCGCCAGCAGCGCATTGACCAGGGTCGACTTGCCGGCGCCCGAGGGCGCCACCACCATGAAGAGGTTGCCGGGATAGACGGTGTCGATGGCCGTGTGGGGGGCCGACGGAGAAGTTTGGCTCATGATGATTCTGTGACAGTCTTACTCTAGATTCTGGACCTGCTCGCGCATCTGCTCGATCAGCAGCTTGAGCTCCATCGAGGCATCGGCCAGTTCCTTGGCGGCGGCCTTGGAGCCCAGCGTGTTGGCCTCGCGGTTGAGCTCCTGCATCATGAAGTCCAGGCGCTTGCCGACCTGGCCGCCCTTCTTCAGGATATGGCGCGTTTCGTTCAGGTGGGCCTGCAGCCGCGACAATTCTTCGGCGATATCGATGCGGATGCCGTAGACCGTAGCTTCCTGGCGGATGCGCTCGGCGATCTCGTCGCGGCTCATCGACGGCATGCCGTTGGGCGCGGCGAGGTTGAAGGCTTCCTGCAGGCGCTCGGTCAGCTTTTCCTGGTGATGCGCGATCAGTTGCGGGATGGTCGGGGTCAGGCGCTCGACGATCGCGAGCATGGCGTCGATGCGCTCCACCAGCGTCGCCTTGAGCGCGTCGCCCTCGCGGCGGCGCGCGTCCAGCAGATGATCCAGCGCCTCGCGCGCGGCGCCGAGCACGGCCTCGCGCAGGGCCTCCTGCGACAGCTCCGGCTCGACCAGCACGCCGGGCCAGCGCAGGATCTCGCCCATGCGCAGGGTGCCAGCGCCGCTGAAGGTGGCGGCCACGGTGGTTTCCAGCGCGCGGATCTGCGCCAGCAGTCCGTCGTTCAGCGCCAGCGTGGCGCCGCCCGCATCGGTGCGCTGCAGGTTGATGCGGCATTCCAGCTTGCCACGCGACAGCTCGGCCATCAGCATCTCGCGCAACGCCGGCTCGAACGCGCGGCACTCCTCGGGGGCCCGGAACAACAGGTCGAGGAAACGCGAATTGACAGTGCGGAATTCCACCGAAACGGACGCGGTGCGCCCGCTGGGCTCGCCCTGCGCGTTGGTCAATGGCGCCTGGCGCGTCGCCAGGCCATAGCCTGTCATGCTGTGGATCATTGGTTGTTCTCGTGATTGGCGCCGCGACACCCGCCCGCGGGCAGCGGCCTGCCGGCGGACGCCCGCCCCGCTGCCGCGCGGCGGAGCCGTGGGGGGCGCCCTCAAAACGTTGAAAGGCGGGCAAAAACGCCCGTATTTGTGTTCTTTACAAGTGACCGATTAGCCCGGACAATCCGGAGGCAAATCCGCGGGGGCAACTCCGGTCCTATTCCCATGACAGAGCCAAAGGGCACGCCCCAACCGAAGAGTGCACCGCTGCCCGTCGGCACGCTGCTGTCCAACTATCGTATTGTAAAGAAGTTGGCCAGCGGGGGGTTCAGTTTCGTCTACCTGGCCACCGACGAAACCGGTGCGCCGGTCGCCATCAAGGAGTACCTGCCATCGTCGCTGGCGCGCCGCAACCCGGGCGAACTGATCCCCGTGGTGCCCGAGGAAAACGCCGCCGCGTTCCGGCTGGGCCTGAAGTACTTCTTCGAAGAGGGCCGCTCGCTGGCGCGCATTTCCCATCCCAGCGTGGTGCGGGTGGTGAACTTCTTCCGCGAGAACGCCACCGTCTACATGGTGATGAACTACGAGCTGGGCAAGACGCTGCAGGAGCACGTGCTGGCGGCCCGGCAGCAGGGACGCGCCAAGGTGCTGCGCGAGCATTTCATCCGCAAGGTGTTCCACGACCTGATGAGCGGCCTGCGCGAAGTGCATATCCACAAGCTGCTGCACCTGGACATCAAGCCCGGCAACATCTACCTGCGCGAGGATGAGTCGCCGATCCTGCTGGATTTCGGCGCCGCGCGGCAGACCCTGACCATGGAAGCGGCACGCTTCCAGCCGATGTACACGCCCGGTTTTGCCGCGCCGGAACTGTACGGCAAGCACTCCGACCTGGGCCCATGGACCGACATCTACAGCCTGGGCGCGACGCTCTACGCCTGCATGGCCGGGCTGCCGCCGCAAGAGGCCAACCAGCGCGAGAAGGACGACCGCATGGGCGAGGCGCTGATGCGGCTGCGCAGCAGCTATACCCATGGCCTGGTCGACCTGGTCGAGTGGTGCCTGCGGCTGGCGCCTTCCGGCCGTCCGCAGAGCGTGTTCCGGCTGCAGAAGGAACTGCGCGAGCAGACCAACGCGCTCGGCGAACAGGCGCTGGCGCCGCCGACACAAGCGCCGGCTGCACCCGCCGCGCCGGCGGAAAAGACCGCGGCGACATCGCGCTTCCTGACGCTGCTGCGCCGGCGTGACGAGACCACCCCCGGCGCGGGCGCCGACTGAATCACAAACCTGGCCGCGATGTCGCGGCCAGGGCCACGAATTACCCGGAAGCCAATCAAGAGCCCACCTAGACAACATGCGATTCTCTGTCTACCAGGAAAGCAGGAAAGGCGGCCGCCGCATCAACCAGGACCGCATGGGCTATTGCTTCACGCGCGATGCGCTGCTGATGGTGCTGGCCGACGGCCTGGGCGGCCATGCCCACGGCGAAGTCGCCGCGCAGCAGGCGCTGCAGACGCTGGCGCGCCAGTTCCAGCTGCAGGCCCGGCCCGCGGTGCGCAACCCGGCCGAGTTCCTGCAGGACACCATCATGCTGGCGCACCGAGAAATCCATCGCTACGCCGAAGCCAACCAGATGGCCGACGTGCCGCGCACCACCGTGGTCTGCTGCCTGGTGCAGCAGGGCCAGATCCATTGGGCCCACGCCGGCGATTCGCGCTATTACCTGCTGCGCAAGGGCCAGCTGCTGACGCGCACGCGCGACCACTCCAAGATCGAGAACCTGCTGCAGCAAGAGCGCGTACTGCCGATGGACGTGGCCAACCACCCCGAGCGCAACAAGCTCTACAACTGCCTCGGTTCGCCCAACCTGCCCCTGATCGACCTCGGCGGGCCGGTGCGGCTGGAACCGGGCGACGTCGCCCTGCTCTGCTCCGATGGCCTGTGGGGCCCGCTGGAAGAGCCGATGCTGGTGGACAAGCTGACGCGCCTGTCGGTGGTGCAGGCGGTGCCGGCGCTGATCGACCAGGCGCTGCAGCAGGCCGGCGAAGGTGCCGACAACACCACCGGCATCGCCATGATGTGGGAGCTGGACACCAGTGCCACCGGCCAGGATGCGGTGATGACCGACACCCTACCGCTCAACGCCTTCACCACCTCGATCCTGGAGCGCAACGGTACGGAGAGCGACCTGCTGTCCGAAGAGGAAATCGAGCGCTCGATCGCCGAGATCCGCGCCGCCATCGACAAGACCAGCAACCTGATGCGGTGATGCGCGGCCCTCGCCGGGGCAGCCATGCAGCGCGCATGGGCTGGGGGCGGTAGAATCGCGATCTCTCCCGTTTCTACCCTTCCGGACTATCCATCCCATGCGACCCAGCGGCCGCGCAGCCGATGCGCTGCGTTCCATCAGCCTTACCCGCCACTACACCCGCCACGCCGAAGGCTCTGTCCTGTGCGCCTTTGGCGACACCAAGGTGCTTTGCACCGCCAGCGTGCTGGCCAAGGTGCCGCCGCACAAGAAAGGTAGCGGCGAAGGCTGGGTCACGGCCGAATACGGCATGCTGCCGCGCGCCACGCATACGCGTTCCGACCGCGAGGCCGCGCGCGGCAAGCAGACCGGCCGCACCCAGGAAATCCAGCGCCTGATCGGCCGCGCCATGCGCTCGGTGTTCGACCTCGCGGCGCTGGGCGAATACACGCTCCACCTCGATTGCGACGTGCTGCAGGCCGACGGCGGCACCCGCACCGCCGCCATCACCGGCGCCTTTGTCGCCGCCCACGACGCGATCTCGACCATGCTGCGCGACGGCCTGATCGCCGCCAGCCCGATCCGCGACCACGTCGCCGCGGTCTCGGTCGGCATGGTCGAAGGCGTGCCGGTGCTTGACCTGGACTACGCCGAAGACAGCACCTGCGATACCGACATGAACGTGGTGATGACCGGCAGCGGCGGCTTTGTCGAGGTGCAGGGCACCGCCGAGGGCGCGCCCTTCAGCCGCGCCGACCTCGACGCCATGACGCGCCTGGCCGAAGCCGGCATTGCCCGGCTGGTGCGGCACCAGCGCGAAGCGCTGGGCCTGGCCTGAGCCGCGGAGCGCGCGATGCAACGCCTGGTCCTGGCTTCCAACAATCCGGGCAAGCTGCGCGAGTTCGGCGCGCTGCTGGCCCCGCTCGGCTTTGACGTGGTGACGCAGGGGGAACTCGGTATTCCCGAGGCCGAAGAGCCCTTCGCCACCTTCGTCGAAAACGCGCTGGCCAAGGCGCGCCATGCCAGCCGGCTGGCCGGCCTGCCCGCGCTGGCCGACGACTCCGGCGTCTGCGTGCAGGCGCTGGACGGCGCCCCCGGGGTCTATTCCGCGCGCTATGCGCAGATGGCGGGACAGGCCAAGTCGGATACGGCCAACAACGCCTACCTGGTCTCGCAACTGTCCGGCAAGCTCAACCGCCACGCGTACTACTACTGCGTGCTGGTGTTCGTGCGCCACGCCGAAGACCCGTGCCCGATCATCGCCGAAGGCGTGTGGCACGGCGAGGTCGTCGACACGCCGCGCGGCGCGGGCGGCTTTGGCTATGATCCGCACTTCCTGCTGCCGGGGCTGGGCAAGACCGCCGCCGAGCTGTCGCCCGAAGAGAAGAACCGCGTCAGCCACCGCGCCCAGGCGCTGCGCGCACTGGCGGCCCGGCTGCAGGCCGAGGCCGCGGAGTCTGCCGTCCGATGATTCCGATCGTACCGGCCTCCGTGTCCGTACCCGTGGACAGCAAGCAGCTGTGGCTCAAGCCGGGGCAGATCAGCCTGCCCGGCTCGCCGCCGCTGTCGCTGTACGTGCATATCCCCTGGTGCGTGCGCAAGTGCCCCTATTGCGATTTCAACTCGCACGCCGCTCCCGGCGCCGACAACCACGAGATTCCGGAAGAGATCTACCTGGACGCGCTGCGCGCGGACCTGGAGCAGTCGCTGCCGCTGGTATGGGGCCGACCGGTCCATACCGTCTTCATCGGCGGCGGCACGCCCAGCCTGCTGTCGGCGGCGGGCATGGACCGGCTGCTGTCCGATATCCGCGCGCTGCTGCCGCTGGACGCCGATGCCGAGATCACGATGGAGGCCAATCCCGGCACCTTCGAGGCCGACAAGTTCGCCAGCTACCGCGCCAGCGGCATCAACCGGCTGTCGATCGGCATCCAGAGCTTCAACGACCGGCACCTGCAGGCGCTCGGGCGCATCCACGGCGGCACCGAAGCCCGCCGTGCCATCGACATCGCGCAGGCCAGCTTCGACAACATCAACCTGGACCTGATGTACGCGCTGCCGGGCCAGACGCTGCAGGAATGCCAGGCCGACGTGGAGGCCGCGCTGGCCTACGGCACCACGCACCTGTCGCTGTACCACCTGACGCTGGAGCCGAACACGCTGTTCGCCAGGTTCCCGCCGGCGCTGCCGGACGACGACAGCGCCTACGAGATGCAGGACTGGATCGAAGCGCGCACGGCCGCGGCGGGCTATCGGCACTACGAAACATCGGCGTATGCGAAACCGCATCGCGAGGCGCGCCACAACCTGAACTACTGGCGCTTCGGCGACTACCTCGGCATCGGTGCCGGCGCGCATGGCAAGCTGTCGTTCCCGCATCGGGTGCTGCGCCAGATGCGGCACAAGCATCCGGCCACGTATATGGCACAGGCGATGGCCGGCAACGCGGTGCAGGAAGCGCGCGATGTCGGCGCCGATGAACTGCCGTTCGAGTTCATGCTCAATGCGCTGCGGCTGACCGACGGCGTGCCCGCCGCGAGCTTTCATGACTACACCGGACTGCCGCTGCATACGATCAGCAAGCAACTCGCCGAGGCGGAAAAGAAGGGGCTGCTGGAAGCGGACCTGGCCACCATCCGCCCCACTGAACTGGGGCGGCGCTTCCTCAATGACCTGCAGGAGATGTTCCTGAAGGACTGAGCGCCGCGAGGCGGGCTACAAAAAAAAGGCCACGCGACAGCGTGGCCTTTGATTTTTCTGGCAAACGTCAGGCAGGCAGGTCAGTAAGGCGTCGCCATGTCGTTGGCCACGCGGGCGCGCATGCCCACCTGCAGGCTGCCCAGGTTCGACTGCGTGACCGTGGCCAGGCGGCCATCGTCGAGGCGCACGTTGACGCGATAGACCGTCTGCGTGTTGCTGCCCGCGCGCTTCTCGATCTGGTTGCCGGCCACGGCGCCGACCACGGCACCGCCGATGGTCGCCGCGGTCTGGCCGCGCCCGCCGCCAACCTGGTGGCCCAGCAGGCCGCCCGCGGCGCCGCCGATCACGGTGCCCAGCAGGCCCGAGCTGCCCTGCGTGGTGGTGACCGGTTCGATCGATTCGACGCGGCCGTAGTACACCGCGCCGGCCGGGGCCTGCGAGGTGTTCGGGGTCTGGTACCCCGGATTGGGCGTCTGGTACCCCGGAGGCGGCGCGTTGTAGCCGGTGTCATAGCCACTGTTGTACGGCGCGGCACAACCAGCCAGCGCAGCGGCCGCGGCCACCGGAACGATCAGCCAAGTCTTGCTAGGGATTCGCATTTTGAGTTCTCCTCTGTTGCCAGGCGAAAGCCGGGGATGCGGCACACAGCGCAGTGCCCCGGCACGACAATATGAGCGATGGCGCGATGTGAAGGTTCCGTCTTGTCAGACAGAGCCCGACAACGCGGCAACAGATGTGGCAGGATATTTACGCCCGCGCCCATGCCGTCGGCGCAAGTCCCCATCAGGACACGCGGGCCTTGTATAATGCGCGGCCAGACCGGAGCGTCTGCACGCGGCAATGCGCCGGAGGCCCTGTCCTTTCGCGCTACAATGCCCGCACTTTCCGGAAGCGTGGCCGAGTGGTTTAAGGCAGCAGTCTTGAAAACTGCCGATGGGGTGACCCATCCGTGAGTTCGAATCTCACCGCTTCCGCCAGACAAGAAAACGGCCCGCACCAGCGACTGGTGCGGGCCGTTTTTCATTCGGCATCGTCGTGCAGGCCCTGCCTCAGCAACCGGTAGGCCTCGCCCTCGGAAATCCCGAGCCGGTACTTGGTGGCCAGCACGCGCGCCAGGCCGTGGGCCGCGCCGGGCGGGCTGTGCCGCAGCTGCTCGCGGTAGGCCTCGACTTCATAGCGCAGGCGCCAGCGCCGGCTTGCCAGGTAGAGCACGCCCATCAGGCCCCAGCTGCGCCAGAACTGGCGCACGTGGACCTTCTCATGCTCGATCAGCGCCTGGCTGGCGCCGGGGCGCAGCAGGATCAGCGGACCGGGCGTGAAGCCATCAAACCCGCGCGGGATCAGCCAGCGGGTTTCGACGACCAGGCACAGCGGCGAGCGGCAATAGCGGAGCATGCCTCAAGCATAGCGCGCAGACGCTTGCCCTGCCGTGGCCGGCACTGCCGCGTCAGGCGGCCGCGCGCAGCGGCGTGGCGGCCGCCGCCGGCGCGCCGGCCTGGCCGCGCGAGCGGCCGGAGCTGAGATAGCCCGCGATCGATTCCTGCGTGACCTCGCCCAGGTAAGCGCCGTCCGCCCCCATCACCGGCAGCCAGCTGGTGTTGTGCTGGTACATGCGCGACAGCACGATGCGCAGGTGCTCGTCGAAGGCCGCGGTAACGGCGAACGGCCGCATCACGTCGCTGCACTGGCCCTGCCCGGAACGCGCATCGCGGCGCGTGACGTAGCCCAGCGCCACTTGCGCGTCGTCGACCACCGGCAGGTGGCGCACGTCGGCGTCGTCCATCACGGCCAGCGCCTCGGCCAGCGGCATGCCGGGGCGGCAGCTGGGCGGCATGGTGGCGGCATCGCCGGCGCGCACCAGCAGCAGCCGCTTGAGCGTGTTGTCGTGGCCGACGAAGGCCTGCACGAACTCGTCGGCCGGATGCGCCAGCAGCGCGTCGGGGTGGTCGAACTGCACCAGCTGGCCCCGGCGGAACACCGCGACCTTGTCGGCCAGCTTGATCGCTTCGTCGATATCGTGCGAGACCATGATCACGGTCTTGCCGAGCTGGCGCTGCATCTGCAGGAATTCGTTCTGGATGCTCTCGCGGTTGATCGGGTCGACCGCGCCGAAGGGCTCGTCCATCAGCAGCAGCGGCGCGTCGGCCGCCAGCGCGCGGATCACGCCGATGCGCTGCTGCTGGCCGCCGGACAGCTCGCGCGGATAGCGCGACAGCAGCCGGTTGGGATCGAGCTGCACCATCGCCATCAGTTCGCGCGCGCGCTCGCGGCATTGCTTCCTGTCCCAGCCCAGCAGGCGCGGCACCACCATGATGTTCTCTTCGATGGTCATGTTGGGGAACAGGCCGATCTGCTGGATCACGTAGCCTATCTTGCGGCGCAGCGTCACGCCGTCGAGGCCGCGCGTATCCTCGCCATCGATGCGGACCGTGCCCGAGGTCGGCTCGATCAGCCGGTTGATCATCTTCAGCGTGGTGGTCTTGCCGCAGCCCGACGGGCCCAGGAAGACGCAGATCTCGCCGCGCGGCACCGTCAGCGAGACGGCGTCGACGGCGCGCGTTTCAGTGCCGTCTTTCTGCGGGAAGGACTTGGTGAGTTGGTCGAGTTCGATCAAAGCCGGATTCCTTTCGGCGTCAGCGCCCGCTGCAGCCACTGCAGGAAGGCGTCCGCCACGATGGCGAGCAGGCTGACCAGGACCGCGCCCACGGCCAGCTTGCTCATGTTGCTCTGGCTGATCGCCTGCAGGATCAGCACCCCGAGGCCACCTGCGCCGATGATGGCGGCAATGGTGGCAACCCCAATATTCATCACTACGGCGGTACGCACGCCGCCGAGGATCACCGGCACCGCCAGCGGCAAGTCCACCAGCCGCATCCGTTGCCAGGTGGTCATGCCGATGCCGCGGCCGGCTTCCTGGATGCCGGGGTCGACATTGGCCAGTGCGGTGTAGGTGTTGCGCATGATCGGCAGCAGCGAGTACAGGAACACCGCCGTCACCGCGGGCACGTAGCCGAGTGCGTGGCCAAAGCGCGCGAAGACCGGGATCATCAGCCCGAACAACGCGATCGACGGCAGCGTCAGCACGATTGTCGCCAGCGCCAGCAGCGGCGTGGCGAGCGCGCGGAAGCGCGTGATCACGATGCCCAGCGGCACTCCGATCAGGATCGCCAGCCCCACCGCCGAGCCCACCAGCGCCAGGTGCTGGCCGGTCATCTTCAGCAGCGTGGGCCAGCTGTGCTGCAGGTAAGAGTACAAGTCCATGCGGCCCTCCTCAGATCAGCCCGTGGCCGTGCAGGAATTCCTCCGCGACCTTGTCCACCGGCTGCTGGCCGATGTCCACCTTGTAGTTCATGTCGGTCATGCTCTGGTTGTCGAGCGTGGCCGCGAGCGCGTTGAGCAGGCCCGCCAGTTCGGGGTGCTTGTCGAGCACCGGCTTGCGCACCACCGGCACCGCGTTGTACGGCGGGAAGAAGTGCTGGTCATCCTCCAGCAGCACCAGGTCGAAGCCCTTGACGCGGCCGTCGGTGGCGTACACCAGGCCCAGTTCCACCTGGTTGTTCTTCAGCGCGGTGTAGACCAGGCCCGGATCGAGCTGGATCACGTCGCGACGCGAAAACGGCAGCTGGTACTGCGCTTTTAGCGGCGCCAGCCCGTCGGGGCGCGCGGCGAATTCCATGTCGACGGCAAACGGATGGCTGGCGTCGGGGCCCGCCTTGCGCATCCGCTCGGCAAACGCCGACAGCGTGGTCGCGCCGCTGGCGGCGGCGCGCTCCTTCGGCATGGCCAACGCGTAGGTGTTGTTGATGCCGGAGGCATCGAGCCATACCAGCCCGCGCGCGCCGTCCATCTGCTTGACGCGCGCATAGCTTTGCTGCGCGTCCAGCTTCTCTTCGACCTTGTTGAACACGATCAGCGCGGTGCCGGTGTAGTCCCACACCACGTCGAGCTGGTCGCTCTCCATGGCCTGGCGCATCAGCGTGCTGCCCAGGCCGGCGGTCAGTTCGGCGTCAAAGCCCTTGGCGCGCAGGTATTTGGTGGTCATCGACGACAGCAGCAGCTGCTCGGTGAAGTTCTTGCCGCCCACGCGGAGGGGCGCACCGGCGGCATGGGCCTCGGGTGCGGTGGCCAGCGCCAGGCCGGCCGCGAAGGCGGTGACCGCCGCCACCACCAGGGCGACCCGGCGCGCGCGGCGGCGGATGAATTGCATCTGTTTTTCCATGTCGGTGTCCCCAGGTTCAGCGCGCCAGGCCGCGGCGGCGCAGGTACAGCTGGCCGGCGCCGGCAAACAGCGCATCGAGGGCCAGCGCCAGCAGCGCGGTGGCGGCGGCGCCCAGCAGCAGCAGCGGCTGGTTGTTCAGGTAGATGCCCGGGAAGATCAGCTCGCCCAGGCTGTTGGCGCCGATCAGGAACGACAGCGGCACGGTGCCGACGTTGATCACCAGCGCGATGCGGATGCCGGCCAGCATCACCGGCAGCGCATTGGGCAGTTCCACACGCAGCAGGCGCTGGGCCGGCGTCATGCCGATGCCGCGCGCGGCTTCCAGCAGCGTGGGCGAGACATTGCGCAGGCCCTCGTAGGTGTTGCGCACGATCGGCAGCAACGAGGCCAGCCACAGCGCCAGGATGGCGGGCCGCTCGCCAATGCCGAGCACGGCCAGCGCCAGCGCCAGCACCGCCAGCGACGGCACGGTATTGCCCACGTTGAAGACCTGCATCAGCCGGTCGGCCCAGCGGCGCATGCACGGGCGGCTCAGCGCGATGCCGGCCGGGATGCCGGTGGCCAGCGCCAGCGCCATCGACAGCACCACCAGCCGCAGGTGGTCGGCCACGTCGTAGAGCAGGCGTTCCTGGTACTGGCGGATCACGTCGACGCCGATGCACGCCACCAATGCGGCGAGCGCGGCAAGCGTCAGTCCTGCCCAGGCCAGCTCCCGTGCCGATTGCTTTGACATACTCTCCCATTTTCCAGCCTGAAAAGCGCGCAGAGCGCCACTTCCCAGCGACGGAAAACAATATGGGCTGGTGCGTGCGGAGATGGGGCGCCACCAAGCCCGGTTCAGATTGCATTGCCGCCATGACCGGCACGATTGCCGGCGGACGGTCTGTGGATTCGTCCGCCGTGGGCGGGGAATCTCGATTGACGGGATGCCGCGTGCGCAGCAGTCCCTGAAGCGGCGCAACCGGCGGTGCAAGCACATCGCGATCGGTTGGCCAGTGGCAGCGCAAGTATTGAAGTTTTCCGACGCGCCGCCGGTCCATCGGCCGTTGACTGGCAAGGGCTGGCGGGATTTTCCCACGCCGCTTCTCGCATCAACGGATGACAAAAAGAGCGCTATTATAGCGATCTTCATCGATCTTGTCACCTTCGGCGTTTTTAGAGCAGATCTGGCCCTGATCTTCGGCCTTTTGCAAGTCGCGAGGGCAGGCAGCGGGCACCGCACATGGCCGCACGTCTTCGTTCTGAATTCGCTACTCAACGCTCATTTACGCTACCGACAGAACAATCTGTTGCCTGCGCGCCCTCTACTCTTTCCCCGCCAAACCCCTAAATTGGCAAGGTAGCTGAAACGACGGACCGCCCGGCCATCGCCGCGCCAACCCGTCCCACAGGAGCAAGCCATGGACACCCGTACCCCCACCCCTACCATTCCGGCAGCCACCGCGGAAACCGTGCGGCGCTCGCGCACCGTCGACCGCGTGGTGCGCGGCATCGCCACCTCGGACGGCGCCGGCGTCAAGCTGACGCGCGTGCTGACGCAGAACCTGCAGCGCCGGCTGGATCCGTTCCTGATGCTGGATGCCTTCGGCACCGATAGCAAGGACGACTACATCGGCGGCTTCCCCGATCACCCGCACCGCGGCTTCGAGACCATCACCTACATGCTGGCTGGACGCATGCGCCATCGCGACAGCGCCGGCAACGAAGGCCTGCTGCAGAACGGCGGCGCGCAGTGGATGGTGGCGGGCGCCGGCGTGGTCCACTCGGAAATGCCGGAGCAGGAAGACGGCCGCATGGAAGGCTTCCAGCTGTGGCTGAACCTGCCGGCTGCCGACAAGATGACGGCGCCGTGGTACCGCGACCTGCCGGCCGCCGAGATCCCGACCGTTGCGCTCGGGCATGGCGCTACGGTGCGTGTGCTGGCCGGCGCCAGCCATGGCGTGACCGGCGCGATCACGCGGCCGGTGACCGAGCCGGTCTACCTGGACGTCGACCTGCCGGCCGGCCAGGCCTTTGCGCAGGCGCTGCCGGCCGGACACAACGCCTTTATCTACGTGTACCGGGGCGAAGTCTCGGTCGGCGCAGGCGACGATCGCGCCGTGATCGAAGCGCAGCGCATGGGCGTGCTGGACAACGCCGGCCAGTCCGACGGCGTCATCGTCACGGCTGAGGCCGACGCGCGCTTCCTGCTGATCGCCGGCCGCCCGCTGAACGAGCCGATCGCGCAGTACGGCCCGTTCGTGATGAACACGCAGGAGCAGATCTACCAGACCCTGGCGGATTTCCGCGACGGGCGCTTTGCGACGGCTGCCGGAGGGTAATCCAGATTTCCGGTTTGCTAGCCTGCATCCCAGGACCGCCGCCTCCGGCAAGGAGGCGGCGGTTTTTTTTCGTGCCTCAGCCGGCATGCGACTTGCAACCACCCCGCAACCGTTGCACAGACTGGACACTCGCCCGATTCGGGCCTTCCAGCCCCCGCGCACTTATATAATTCGTCACCAATACCAGGCATCACGAATTCATGATGAATGCTGCAATGCGTCGCGGCGATGCTGCGCCACGCACTGCCGCGCTTTTGACGCATCCCGTTGCTGCCACAACAACAATCCGAGCCGCCTCAGTGACATCACAACTCCCTCCCCGGCTGGCGCTGGCCCATATCAGCAAGCGCTACCCGGGCGTCGTCGCCAACGACGACGTCAGCCTCAGCGTTGCGCCTGGCGAGATCCATGCCGTGCTGGGCGAAAACGGCGCCGGCAAGTCCACCCTGATGAAGATCATTTTCGGCGCGGTCCGTCCCGATGCCGGCGAGATGCACTTCAACGGGGCCCCGGTCACCATCAACAGCCCGCACGACGCCCGCAACCTGGGCATCGCCATGGTGTTCCAGCATTTCTCGCTGTTCGACACGCTGACCGTGACCGAGAACATCGCGCTGGGCCTGCCGCCCGCGCAGCAAGGCAACATGAAGCAGCTGGCCGAGCGCATCCGCGCAACCGCCGGGCGCTACGGGCTGCCGCTGGAGCCGAATCGCCATGTGCACACGCTGTCGGTCGGCGAGCGCCAGCGCGTCGAGATCGTGCGCGCGCTGCTGGCCAGCCCGCAACTGCTGATCCTGGACGAGCCCACTTCGGTGCTGACGCCGCAGGCCGTGGAAACGCTGTTCGTCACGCTGCGCCAGCTGGCCGCCGAAGGCACCAGCATCCTCTACATCAGCCACAAGCTCGACGAAATCCGCGCGCTGTGCCATCACGCCACCGTGATGCGCATGGGCAAGGTCACCGGTGTGTGCGATCCGCGCCAGGAAACCGCGGCGTCGCTGTCGCGCCTGATGATCGGCGGCGAACCGCCGCGCGAGGCCCGCGTGGCCGCGCAGCGCGGGCCGGTGCGCTTGAGCGTGCAAGGCCTGTCGCTGCCGCGCGCGCACGCGTTCGCGACCGAGCTGAGCCAGGTTTCACTCGATGTCCACGCCGGCGAGATCGTCGGCATCGCCGGGGTCTCGGGCAACGGCCAGCAGGAGCTGCTGGCCGCGCTGTCCGGCGAAGACACGCGCGCCGACGCCATGTCGGTGCAGCTCGCCGGCAAGCCGGCGGGCCGCCTCGACGCGCGCCAGCGCCGCCGCGCCGGGCTGGCGTTCGTGCCGGAAGAGCGCCTGGGCCGCGGCGCGGTGCCAGGCATGAGCCTGGCCACCAATATCCTGTTGTCGCACCAGACCCCGCCCTATGTCCGGCAAGGCATGATCTCGCCCGGCGCCGCCACCGGGCTGGCATCGGCCGTGATCGGCCGCTTCCGCGTCAAGGCCAGCGGGCCGCATGCGCTGGCGCGCAGCCTGTCGGGCGGCAACCTGCAGAAATTCATTGTCGGCCGCGAGATCGAAAGCGGCCCGAAGGTACTGATCGTGGCACAACCCACCTGGGGCGTCGATGTCGGCGCCGCGGCGCAGATCCATAACGAGATCCTGGCGCTGAAGGCCACCGGCTGCGCCATCCTGGTGGTGTCGGAAGAGCTCGACGAACTGTTCGCGATCTGCGACCGGCTGCACGTGATCGCCAAGGGCCGGCTGTCGCCGTCGGTGGCGACCGAGACCGCCACGCGCGAGCAGGTGGGGCTCTGGATGAGCGGGTTGTGGGAAGGCGGCCCGGCCCAGGCCCATGCCGGCACGGAGGTGGCAAGCCATGGCTGAGATGCGCACCCTGCTGCCCCGTTCCCCGCTCACGCTGGCACCGCGCGGCCTGCCCTCGCGCGCGATGGCCTACGCCTCGCCGGTTCTCGCGCTGGCGCTGACGCTGCTGTTCGGCGCGCTGCTGTTCCTCGCGCTCGGCAAGGATCCCGTGGCGGCGCTCAAGGTGTTCCTGGCCGATCCGCTGCGCGACCAGCGCGCGATTGGCGAGGTGCTGCTCAAGACCGTGCCGCTGGTGCTGTGCGCGCTGGGCCTGTCGGTGTGCTACCGCGCCAACGTGTGGAATATCGGCGCCGACGGCCAGTTGATCGCCGGCGGCATCTGCGCCGGCGCGGCCGTGCTGTATTTCGATGTGCCGGGCCAGACCATGCCGGGCAGCGCGGTGCTGGTGCTGGCGTCGCTGGCCGGCATTGTCGGCGGCATGGCGTGGGCGTCGCTGACCGCGCTGCTGAAGGACCGCTTCAACGCCAACGAGATCCTGGTCTCGCTGATGCTGACCTACATCGCGCAGCAGCTGCTGCTGTGGGTGGTGAACGGGCCGCTGAAGGATCCCAACGGCATGAACTTCCCGCAATCGAAGGTGTTCTCGTCCGAATACCTGCTGCCCAACCTGATGGCGGGCTCGCGGCTGCATGTGGGCTTTGTCGTGATGCTGGTGCTGGTCGCGGTGATGACCGTGTTCGTGTTCCGCAGCTTTGCCGGCTACCGGCTGCAGGTGGGCGGCACCGCGCCGGCCGCGGCGCGCTATGCCGGTTTCTCGGCGCGCAGCGCGCTGTGGAGCGCGCTGCTGATCTCCGGCGCCACCGCCGGCCTGGCGGGCGCCTTCGAAGTGGTGGGGCCGATCGGGCAACTGCTGCCTTCGATCTCGCCGGGCTACGGCTTCACCGCCATCATCGTCGCCTTTATCGGGCGGCTGCATCCGGTCGGCACCGTATTCGGCGGCATCATGATGTCGCTGTTCTATATCGGCGGCGAGATGGCGCAGTCGCGCCTGGGGCTGCCTTCGGCCATCGGCTGGGTGTTCCAGGGCATGCTGCTGTTCTTCCTGCTGGCGTGCGACACGCTGATCGACAATCGCCTGCGCTGGCGCGCCACCACGGCCTGAGCGGAGCATACACAGAACATGGAACAACTCGCTCCCCTCATCGCCACCGCCATCAACGCCGGCACGCCGCTGCTGCTGGCGGCGCTGGGCCTTTTGATCAACGAACGCGCGGGCGTGCTCAACCTGGGTGCCGAAGGCATGATGCTGGTCGCCGCTGTGGCCGGCTTCATGGTCGGCTACCAGACCCAGTCGCCCATGCTCGGCTTTGCCGCCGGTGCGCTGGCCGGCATGCTGATGGCCACGCTGTTCTCGTGGCTGGCGCTGGTGCTGGCCACCAACCAGGTGGCCACCGGGCTGGCGCTGTCGATCTTCGGCACCGGCCTGTCGGCCTTCATGGGCCAGCGCTTCGTCGGCCATGCCATGCCGGCGCAGGCCAAGGCCGTGCCGGGACTGGCGGACCTGCCCTTCTTCGGGCCGGCATTCTTCCAGCATCACTGGATGGTGTACTTCAGCCTGCTGCTGTGCTTCGCCATCATGTGGTTCCTGTTCCGCACGCGCGCCGGGCTGACGCTGCGCGCGATCGGCGAGTCGCCGGAATCCGCGCACGCGCTGGGCTATCCGGTGCGCACCATCCGCTTCGGCGCGCTGCTGTTCGGCGGCGCATGCTGCGGGCTGGCGGGCGCCTATCTGTCGCTGGTCTACACCCCGATGTGGGTCGAGAACCTGGTGGCCGGCCGCGGCTGGATCGCACTGGCACTGACCACCTTCGCCACCTGGCGCCCGGGCCGCGTGCTGGTGGGTGCGTGGCTGTTCGGCGCCGTCACCATCCTGCAGTTCTACCTGCAGGGCATTGGCGTGTCGGTGCCCTCGCAGTTCCTGTCGATGCTGCCCTACGCCGCCACCATCGTGGTGCTGGCGCTGATCTCGCGCAACCCCGCGTGGATACGCCTGAATATGCCGGCATCGCTTGGCAAGCCGTTCCGCCCCGGCAATGCCTGATCGTTTTTCTGACGGAAATCCCCGAGCCACCAACCCATACACACAAGGAGAAATCATGATCGTCACGCGCAGGAAGACCCTGGCGGCGCTGGCCGCTACCGCCGTGCTGGCCATGGCCGGCTGCGGCAAGAAGGAAGCCGGCAAGCCCGCCGAACCCGCCGGTGCCGCTTCCGCGCCCGCTGCCGGGCAGGCGGCCGAGCCGCTCAAGGTCGCGTTCGTCTATATCGGCCCGGTCGGCGATGCCGGCTGGACCTTCGCGCATGACACCGGCCGCAAGGCCGTCGAAGAGAAGTTCGGCAACAAGGTCAAGACCACCTTCGTCGAAAACGTGCCCGAATCCGCCGCCGACGCCGAGCGCGTGTTCCGCGACCTGGCCAGCCAGGGCAACAAGCTGATCTTCGGCACCACCTTCGGCTACATGGAGTCGATGCTCAAGGTCGCCAAGGAATTCCCGGACGTGAAGTTCGAGCACGCCACCGGCTTCAAGACCGCCGACAACCTGGCCCAGTACGATGTGCGCACCTATGAAGGCGCCTACCTGGCAGGCGTGGTCGCCGGCAAGATGAGCAAGACCGGCAAGATGGGCGTGGTGGCCTCGGTGCCGATCCCCGAGGTGATCCGCAATATCGACTCGTTTACGCTTGGCGCGCGCAGCGTCAACCCGAACGCCACGGTCAAGGTGGTGTGGGTCAACAAGTGGTTCGATCCGGGCAAGGAACGCGAAGCCGCGACCACGCTGATCGGCCAGGGCGTGGACATGCTGATGCAGAACACCGACTCCGCCGCCGTGGTGCAGACCGCGCAGGAGAAAGGCGTGCATGCCTTCGGCTGGGACAGCGACATGAGCAAGTTCGGCGACAAGGCCCACCTGGCCGCGTCGGTGATCTCGTGGGGCGTCTACTACAACAAGGTGGTCGAAGACGTGCTGAACAACCAGTGGAAGAACAGCACCACGTGGTGGGGCCTGAAGGAAGGCATGATCGACCTGAAGGGCTACAACGCCGACGTGCCGGCCGACGTCAAGGCGCTGGTCGACGAGCGCAAGAAGGGCATCGCCGACGGCACCGCGCCGATCTGGAAGGGACCGATCAAGGACAACACCGGCAAGGAACAGCTGGCCAAGGACCAGGTCGCGGATGACAAATTCCTGCACGGCGTGAAGTTCTATGTCGAGGGCGTGGAAGGGAAGATCCCGGGCTGATTGGTGCACCAAAGTCGCCCGAGCCAACCTAAGCAAGGTGTTCTCCCTCTCCCCTCATGGGGAGAGGTCCGGGGTGAGGGGTGGTTTAGCCAGGAGCCACATCAAACGGGGCCAACGGTTTTACCCACCGCCTCAGCCTTTGACCCTCCTGCCCTCTCCCCCTGCCCCTCTCCCGCAAGCGGGAGAGGGGAGCAAACCGCCGGCCTTGGCTATCCCCAAGGCATCTCCTGCACTTCCGGAACTTGAAGCCGGCAATTACGGCCCAAGCTATCTGTGCATGCGCCAGTAACCGGCGCCCGCCATGTGAAGGAGGCCTCTCATGTTGAAGCGTTTTTCCGCCCTGTGGACGCTGGTTCGCCGCGACGGGCGCCTGTTCTGGTATGCGCTGCGCCATCCGGATGCGCCGGCGTGGCTCAAGCCTGCCGCCCTTGGCCTGCTGTTCTACGCGATCTCGCCGATCGACCTGATTCCCGACGTTGTTGCCGGCCTTGGCATCGTCGACGACATCGTGCTGATCCCGCTGGCAGTGCACATGATCCTGAAGCGCCTGCCGCCGCATATCCTGCGCCAGGCGCAAGCGCGCGCCACCGCGACCACGGTCCGGCCGCACTGACGGCGGCACCATGAACAAAGCCCCGCAGCGGCACTTGCCGCTGCGGGGCTTTTGCTTGCCAGTGCCGTGTGGCTCAGTTGGGCAGCAGGATGGTCGAGCCGGTAGTCTTGCGCGATTCCAGATCGCGGTGCGCCTGCGCCACCTCGGACAGCGCGTAGCGCTGGCGGATGTCGATCTTCACCTTGCCGGTGGTGACGGCGTCGAACAGGTCGGCCACCATCGGCTCGAGCAGTTCGCGGTGCACCACGTAGGTCATCAGCGTCGGCCGCGTCAGGCGCAGCGAGCCCTTGTTGCCCAGCACCGAAAGATCGAACGGCGGCACCGGCCCCGAGGCGTTGCCAAAGCTGACCATGGTGCCGCGCGGCGCCAGGCAGTCGAGCGAGCCGCGGAATGTATCCGCCCCGATCGAGTCATAGACCGCCGGCACGCCCTTGCCGTTGGTAATCTCCCTGACCCGCTCGACGAACGACTCGCGGGTATAGACGATGGTGTGGGCGCAGCCGTTGGCGCGCGCCAGTTCGGCCTTCTCGTCGCTGCCGACGGTGCCGATCACGGTCACGCCGAGCGCCTTCAGCCACTGGCAGGCGATCAGCCCGACGCCGCCGGCGGCCGCGTGCAGCAGCACGGTGTCGCCGGGCTGCACCTTGTAGCTGTCGCGGATCAGGTACTGTGCCGTCAGGCCTTGCAGCATCATCGCCGCGGCGGTGTCGAACGGGATCGCGTCGGGCAGGCGCACCACGATGTCGGCCGGCATCACCCGCACTTGCGCATAGGCGCCGGTGGGACGGCCGGCATAGGCCACGCGGTCGCCCACGGCTACGTGGCGCACACCCTCGCCGACCGCCTCGACCACGCCGGCGCCTTCCATGCCCAGCCCGCCCGGCAGCGGCTGCTTGTACAGCCCGGTGCGGAAATAGACGTCGATATAGTTCAGGCCCACCGCCTCATGGCGCACGCGCACTTCACCGGGGCCGGGGTCGCCCACCTGCACATCGACCCACTGCATGACTTCGGGACCGCCGGTTTGCTCGATCCGGATGGCTTTGCTCATCTCTCGTCGCTCCTTGTTTTGGTGATGCATCGATGGGAATTCAGTTGCTGGCTTCAGCCTCGCGCGTCAGCCCCGCGAGCAGCAGTTCCGCGGTGGCGACGTTGGTCGCGCACGGCACGTTGTGCACGTCGCAGGCACGCACCAGCGCGTTGATATCGGGCTCGTGCGGCTGCGGCGTCATCGGGTCGCGCAGGAACACCACGGCGCGCACGCGGCCTTCGGCGAGTTGCGCGCCGATCTGCAGGTCGCCGCCCCACGGGCCGGACAGCATGCGCGTGACGTCCAGGCCCACTTCGTCAATCAGGCGCCCGCCGGTGGTGCCGGTGGCAAGCAGTTCGCACTGCGACAGGAAGGCGCGGTGGCGCGCGGCGAAGGCGACGATGTCGTCCTTCTTGTGGTCATGGGCAATCAGCGCGATACGGGGCCGGGTCATCAGGGGGTTCCTGTTGCGGAGTCGAAAAACGTCAGGGGATGCAGGATCAGAACGTGCCCGGAAAGGCGCCGCCGTCGAGCAGGATGTTCTGGCCGGTGATGTAGCCGGCATGGCGACTGCACAGGAAGGCGCAGGTGGCGCCGAACTCGGCCGGCTCGCCGAAGCGGCGCGACGGGTTCGCGGCGGCGCGGCGCTGCGCCACTTCCTCGACGCTCAGGCCGGCCTTCTTGGCGCCGCCTTCCATGGTCTTGAACAGGCGGTCGGTATTGAACGGGCCGGGCAGCAGGTTGTTGATGGTCACGCCGTGCTGCGCCACTTCGCGCGCCACGCCGGCGACAAAGCCGGTCAGGCCGGAGCGCGCGCCATTGGACAGGCCCAGCACGTCAATCGGCGCCTTCACTGCGCCGCTGGTGATATTGATGATGCGGCCCCACTTGCGCGCGATCATGCCGTCGACGGTGGCCTTGATCAGCTCGATCGGGGTCAGCATGTTGGCGTCCAGCGCGGCCAGCCAGTCGCTGCGCTCCCAGTCGCGGAAGTTGCCCGGCGGCGGGCCGCCGGCGTTGTTGACCAGGATGTCGAGCTGGCCCAGCCTGGCCACGGCGTCCAGCGCCGCCTTGCGGCCTTCGGGCGTGGTGATGTCGGTCGCTACCGCGATCACGCGACGGCCATGGCGCGCGCGCAGGTCGGCGGCGGCCTTTTCCAGCGCTTCGGCGCCGCGCGCCACGATCACCACGTCGACGCCCTCGGCGGCCAGCGCATCGGCGCAGGCAAAGCCCAGGCCCTTGCTGGCGCCGCATACCAGCGCATGCTTGCCGCGCAGTCCCAGATCCATGTGTTTCTCCTTTGTCTGTTGTCTTGGACGGGCCGGCCCCCGGGCCGCCCCGGAATCAGGTTCGTTTTGCCGACAGCAAATACATGCCACCCATTACCAGCGCGCTGCCGGCCAGCTGCACGCCGCTGACGGGCTCGCCCAGCAGCCAGAAAGCGAGGAACAGCGTCGACACCGGCCCGATCATGCCGGCCTGCGACGCCATCGGCGCACCGATGCGCGACACCGCCACCATGGTCAGCGACACCGGCAGCACGGTGCAGAACACCGCATTGACGAGCGACAGCCACATCACCGGCGCCGGCTGCGCCAGTTCCGCCACCGGCCGGCCCAGCGCCAGGTACTGGACCACGCAGCAGGCGGTCGACACGCACATGGCATATGCCACCAGCCGCAGCGAGCCGATGCGCCGCACCAGCTCGCCGCTCAGGATCAGGTAGATACCGTAGGTGATGGCGCTGCCCAGTACCAGCGCGCCGCCCAGCCACACCTGGCTGCCGCTGACATCGAGGTCATGCGCGAACACCAGCACGATGCCGGCATAGGCCAGCAGCAGCGAGGTCCATTGGCGCGTGCCGATCGGCCGGCGGAACAGCAGCGCGGTGGCCAGCAGCACGAACGATGGCGTCAGGAACAGGATCAGCCGCTCCAGTCCGGCGGTGATGTACTGCAGGCCGATGAAGTCCAGGAAGCTGGACAGGTAGTAGCCGATAAAGCCAAGAAACACCACGCGGCCCCGATCGGCCCACGACAGCGGCGCCAGCCGGCGCGACTGCCACCAGCCGATCGCCATGAACAGCGGCACCGCGAACAGCATGCGCAGCGTGATCACCATCACGGCATCGACGTTATAGCGGTACATCAGCTTGGCGACGATCGCCTTGGCCGAAAACAGCACCGCGCCCACGGCGGCGATGACGAGCCCCGAGCGCTGCGGCGACGGCAGCGCGGCGGGCACGGCGAGAGACTTCTGGGAGGCGGGCACGAAAGAATACCGGGCGGGAAAGCGGGCCGGCACGGCGGCCCCGCAAAACGACCCGACGATTGTATTCGAAAAGACGCGAGGGCATCGGACGCCGCCTCGGGGCGCGTGCCACCTGTTCAGCGACCTTCCTCGGTATACTCTGGGTCACCTCCAGCCACCGCATCTGTTTCGTGCCCCAGCCCGCCGACACGCCTTCCGGCAAGCCCGCCGCCGACTATGACTTCACCGAACAGGTGGGCCACCTGCTGCGGCGCGCCTACCAGCGCCACGTGGCGATCTTCCAGCAGACCATCCCGGATTCGCAGCTGACCGCGGCGCAGTTCGTGGTGCTGTGCGCGGTGCGGGACCGGCAGCCGTGTTCGATGAACGAGGTGGTGCGCGCCACCGCGATCGATCAGGCCACGGTGCGCGGCATCATCGACCGGCTGAAATCACGCAAGCTGATCGCGGTCTCGCACGATCCCAACGACCGGCGCAAGGTGGTGGTGACGGTCACGCCCGCCGGACTGGCATTGATCGACGAGACCGTGCCGTTCGCGAAAGAGATCTCGGAGCAAACCTTCGGCAACCTGAATCCGGCCGAGCGCGTGGCGGTGACTTACCTGCTGCGCAAGATGAGCGAGATCGACGAGGGGAATGGGGCGTAGCGCCCGCTGGCACCGAGGGGTTCTCCCCTCGCCCGCTTGCGGGAGAGGGGCCGGGGGAGAGGGCAGGCGCTTGCGAACCGCGGCGGGGCCTGGCTCCGTCGACACCCCCGCCCTCACCCCAATCCTCTCCCGCACGCGGGAGAGGGGGCACACCGTCAGCCCTTGGTCGAGGACATCGTCGCCATCGCCGCCAGCACCGTCTCCGGTACGAAAGGCGGCCTGCGCAGCCGCACCCCCAGCGCATCGAACAGCGCATTGGCAATCGCCGGCGCGCCCGGCAGCGAGGCCGATTCGCCCGCGCCCAGCGGCGGCTCTGACTGGCGCGGCATCAGCACCACTTCGATCGGCGGGATTTCCGGGAAGGTCAGCAGCGGATAGCTGCCCCATTCGCGGCTGGCCACGCCGTCAGCATCGAAGCGGACCTGTTCCTTCAGCACGCGACTGAGCGTCTGCACCACGTTGCCGTGGATCTGGTGGCGCACGCCGTCGGGATTGACGACCATGCCGGTGTCCTGCCCCACCACCACCTTGTCGATGGTGATGCGGCCCGTGCCCGCATCCACGGCCAGGTCGACCACCCATGCGGCCCAGGCCGCGCCGAAGCCGGGGAAACGGCTGTGAATGTAGCGCGCATAGGCTACGCCCCGGCCGCGCAGCCGGCCGTCGGCATCGGGCACGCCGCGCGATCCGGCGGCGCCGCGCTGCCACCCGGCCGCGTCGGCGACGGCACGCACCAGCGCCGCTGCGCGCTCGTCCGGCAAGTGCCGCAGCCGGAAATCCACGGGATCGGCGCCTGCCGCCAGCGCCAGCTCGTCGATCACGCACTCGTGCGCGATCGTATTGGGCAGCGCCGACACGCCGCGCAGCCACGACGCGCGCACGAGCGCCGGCGTGTCGTCGCAGCCGATGCGGCGCGCGGCATAGGCGTAGGGCGGCACGGCGGTGCGGTCGCCCATCTCGAGCGTGCGCGGGGCGTTGGGCACGGCACCGGTCAGCACCAGCGCCAGCGTGGGGGCGTCGTTGGACGGATAGCGGCTGGTGAAGTCGTAGCCGAGCAGCGCGCCGTCGACGCCGAGCGTGGCGCTGACGTCCATCAGCTGGGCCGCGCCCTTGGGCTCCCACACGTGTTCCTGTTCGCGCGACAGCTGCACGCGCACTGGCCTGCCCACGGCGCGCGACAGCAGCGCCGCGTCGGCGCAGACGTCGTCGGCACAATTGCGCCCGTAGCAGCCGGCGGCCTCCATGCGCACGATCTCGATGCAGTCTTCACCCAGCCCGCACAGCCTCGCCAGGTCGATGCGCAGCATGTGCGGATTCTGCGTGCCGGACCACACCGTCAGGCCCTCGTCGTGCCAGTCGGCCACGGCGCAGGATGGGCCAATGGAGCCATGCATCTGGTATGGCCAGACATAGCGTCGCTGCAACACCGTGCCGCCATCGTGGGCGGGCAGCTCGCCCTCGCTCAGCAGCTCGCGCCGCGTGGCCGGGTTGGCCCGCAGCGCGGGCTCTGGATCGTCCAGCGCGGGCAACGGCGGCACCGGCTTCCATTGCACGCGCAGTCGGCGCGCGGCCTGCACCGCGTATTCCTCGCGCTCGGCCACCACGCCGACAAAGTCGCCCTGCACCACCACCGTGACCAGGCCAGGCACGTCCCGCACCGAATCCCGGTCGACTTGCAGCAGGCTGTTGCCGACGAAGGCGCCGCTGTCGCGCCCCGCATACGGCGGGCGCACCACGCGGCCGTGCAGCATGCCGGGCACGCGCACGTCGTGGACAAAGGTCAGTGCCCCGCATGCCTTGTCGGGGATATCGACGCGGCGCGCCGCGCCGCCGACGATGCGGTAGGCCTCGACCGGCTTGGTCGGCACGTCTTCAGCAAGCGGCAGCTCGACATGCTCGCCGGCCACCAGCGCGGCATAGCCGATGCCGGCCTGCGTGCCGGGCACGCGAAATACACCGTCTTGCGCTTCCAGCACGGCGGCGTCCACGCCGAGCTGCCGCGCGGCGCGCGCCTGGAGCCAGGCACGGGCCTGCGCCGCGGCGCGGCGCAGCGGCAATGCCGAGATCTGGATCGAAGCGCTGGCAATGGTCGGGCCCTGGTTGGGCGTGGCCTCGGTATGGCCCAGCACCATGCGCACTTGCGCCAGCGGCACATCGAGTTCTTCGGCGACGATCTGCGCCAGCGCCGTGCGGATGCCGGTGCCCAGGTCGACATGGCCGTTGAAGGCCAGCACCTCGCCGCTGTCGCGCACGGCGATGAACAGGTCCGGCAGCGCCGGCACATAGTCCGACGCCGCGCCAGGCTGGCCCGGCGCGGGACGCGCGGCCGCCTGCGGGGCGCGCGTCACCAGCAGCACGCCGGTGGCCTGCAGCAGCGCCATGCGCAGCGCGCGCGGCGTGGCGGCGTCGGCCTGTGCCGGGGGTTGCAGCTGGGTCGCCGTCATCGTTTCATTCTCTCCTTCCGCGTCTGCCGCGCCGAGCCGCCGCGCGGGCCACCGTTATACTGCGAGCCAACAGGCACACAGCAGAACCATCCACCATGACCACCAAGACTGCGGCCGCGCCCGCCATCCGGCGGGCGGCAGCCGGCACCCGGGCCCGGCAAGCGCAGGACAGCCGCGAGCGCATCCTCAAGGCGGCCATCAAGGTCTTCGCCCAACGGGGCTACGACGGCGGCCGCGTCGAGCGTATCTCGTCGCTGGCCAAGACTTACGACCGGATGATCTACTACTACTTCGGCAGCAAGGAAAAGCTGTTCGTCGAAGTACTGGAGACCATCTACCTGCAGCTCAACCAGGCCGAGCAGCAGCTCGAGCATGAGCTCGACGCCGCCGACCCCGTGCGCGCGCTGTCGCAGCTGATCGATTTTGTCTGGCAGTACTACCTGGACCATCCCGAGTTCGTCGCGATTCTGACCAGCGAGAACATGAGCCAGGGCAAGCACGCCAAGAAGTCGGTGCGGCTGCGCGAGATTTCCAGCTATGCCCTGTCCGTGCTCGACGGCATCCTCGCGCGCGGCAAGGCCGCCGGCCGGTTCCGCGCGGACGCCGGCGCGCGTGACGTGTATATGGTGATCGCTTCGCTCGGCTACTTCTACAACTCCAACCATCATACGCTCAGCGCCTTCCTGGGCGAGCCCATGATGAGCGCGCCCGCGCTGGCGCACTGGCGCGATGTGATCCAGCAGACCGTGTTGCGCGCGGTGGCCGTGCCCGGTAAGGTGCCCGAGGCGAAGGTGGCACCCGCCACCGCGCCGCGCAAGGCGGCACGCGCCAAGCGCGCGGCGGCGGGCTGAGGCGCGCTGCATCGCCGCGCGTCAGGCGACGGCGCGCACGCCTGCCACCTGCGCCAGCGCCTCGTCGCGCGCCAGCACCGTGGCGTACTTCTGCGCCATGTCGAACAGGTTGGCGTCATGCGGTCCCAGCGCGCGGTCGCCCACGCAATCCGACACCACCAGCGGGCGGAAGCCCAGCGACATCGCATCGACCACGCTGGCGCGCACGCAGCCGCTGGTGACGCAGCCGGCCACCAGCAGCGTCTGCACGCCGCGCTGCGTCAGCCAGGCCGCCAGCGAGGTGCCGAAGAACGCCGACGGCACCGTCTTGCGCACCACCAGCTCACCCGCGGCCGGTGCCAGTTCGGGCACGATCTGGCTGTTGTGGCCATCTTCCTTCAGCGTCAGCATGCCCGGCACCTTCAGCGTGAAGATGTTGTGGTCGCTGTCGTCGTCGGCGAACACGATGCGGCTGTGCGCCACCGGCCAGCCCTGCTCGCGCGCGGCGCGCAGCAGCGGCTGCGTATTGCGGATGGCCGCCGGAATATTGCCGCCGCCGAACACCGCCGGATCGGCGAAGCCGTTGACGAAGTCGATGATCAGCAGCCCGTACGGCGCCTTCAACTCCATCGACGCGCCAAAGCCCTGGCGCTGGTAGGTCTGCACTGTGTCATCCATGGCGCGAGTCCTTGTAGAGCGATGCGGCCGGAGCGTGGTGCCCGTCCATCACCTTGCCGCGCACCACCACCGGCTCGCCGTCGAGGCTGACGGTGCAATGGCGCACGGGAATGTCGATATGGCAGGCGGTGGTGCGGCTGCCGCCGGCTTCGTTGTTGGGGCCGAACGAGCACAGGAAGTTGCCCTCGTAGGCACGCGCATCCATGCCGATGGTGGCCTCGCGGTCATACATCGCCAGCGCCGACCAGCTCGCGCGCGGCTGCAGGCCCCAGCCGATATGCGACATCGCATACGCTTCGGGGTCATTGAACGAGGCCATGTAGTCGGCCAGCAGCTCGGCATCGACACCGCCTTCGATGCGGCGCACGTAGCCGGCCTCGACCGTGATGCGGATCGGCGCCTGGATATAGGACTTCATCGGCAGCAGGATGTCGCCGCGGTCCAGCACGATGGTGCCGTCGGTGCCGCCCTCATCCGGCCAGGTCAGCACGAAGCCGCTCGGCCAGTGGTCCCAGCGGCCCGGCTCGTCGACAAAGCCGTACTCGCTGATCGCCGGGAACTCGCCCAGGCGGCAGCGCAGGTCCATGCCGGCATCGGACACGATATGCATTGCGCGCGCCTTGCCCAGCCGTTCGGTGGCGGCCTTGACGCGGGCGCGGTCGCCCTCGGTCGGCACCAGCCGCGCCAGCACTTCGGGCGGCTCCACCGCCAGCAGGATCTTTGTGCCGCCGGACAAGATCTCGTGCTGCTCGGGCGAGAACAGCAGCGTCATCAGGTCGAGCACCAGGTCGCTGGCCTTGAGCGCGGCAATCGCCGCCGGATTGCCGGTCAGCGGCGTGGTGCCGAGGTACGCCAGCGCATCGCGGCTGAGCGCCTTTTCACCATTGACCGGCGGCAAGTCAAGCCGGTTGACGATGGCGCCCATCGACTGCGCCGCCACCATCGCCGTGCGCAGCGTCTGCGCATGCGTGGCCGCGCCGGTCAGCACGGTGACGGTCTGCCCCGGCTGCAGTTTCGACAGCGTCAGCACTTGCTGCCACGCCGCCGTCAGGTCGTAATCGCTTACGGGCATGTTCGCTCCATGATCAGTTCAACGCGCAAGTCAGCGCCGCGCCGAGAAAATCGCCGAAGGCGCGGTAGAAGCCCGGCTCGTCGTCCCAGGGGATCATGTGGCCGGCATTGGCAACGTGCGCGACCAGCAATGACGGCAGCAGCGTGCGCATCTCGTGCACGTCTTCCGCGCGGATCACGTCGCCGCGGCCCGCGGTCATCAGCAGCGCCGGCACGGCGACCTGGGGCAGGTCGGCGTGGATATCGTCTTCATGAAAGCCGTTGAAGCTGGCCAGGATCGCGCGCTCGTCACAGGTATGCAGCCATTGCGCGCGCAGGCGCAGCTGTTCTTCGGTCCAGGTCGGGCAGAAGCGGCGCATGCCTTCGGCATCGATGCCCTGCCGGGCCAGCCGGATCGAATCGATGTACCACGGCAGTTGCGCCGGATACGCGCGGCGGCCCGGGCCCGACACCGGCGGATCGACCAGCACCAGCCGCGTCAGGCCCGCGGACTGGCTGCGCGCGGCGCGGATGCCGATGCGCGCGCCCATCGAATGGCCGACGATGGCATAGCGCCGCAGCCCGAGCGCTTCGGCGAACGCAATCACGTCGGCCGCCTGCGCATCGAGGCTGTAGTCGAGCTCGGCGCCGGCCTGCGACAGGCCGCGGCCGCGCACGTCGAGCACATAGGTATCGAACTGCCGCCCGAACTGTTCGCCGACGAAGCCCCAGGTGACCGCCGGGCTGGTGATGCCAGGCACGATGATGACGGCATCGCGCTGCGCGCGCGCGCCCGCTTGCCCGCCATAGCGCAGGTAGTGCTGGCGGATGCCGTTGGCGTGGACGTGGGCGCCGTAGAGGAAGGTGCTGTCTGTCATGGCCTTCTCCTCAGTACGCGCCGGACAGCAGCGCGCCGGCGCCCGGCACGACCGGCTCCAGCCCCAGGCGCTTGAGCAGCGCATAGGTGGTGGCAACGGCGGCGGTCACGACGGGCTTGCCGGTCATGGCCTCGACCTTGGCCACCGCCGGCAGCGACGGCATCTGCACGCAGGCGGACAGCACGATCACGTCGGCGTCGGCGGTGTTCATCTGCGCCACGATCTCGGGCAGCTTCGCCGGGTCATGGCGACCGACCTCCAGGTTGTCGGGGATCTCCAGCGCGCGGTAGTCGACCACCTCGTAGCCTTCATTGCGGATGTAGTCCACCACCAGCTCGGTCAGCGGCTTCATGTACGGCGCCACCACCGCAATGCGCTTTGCGCCCATCACCTTGAGCGCATCGACCAGCGCGCCGGCACTGGTGATCACCGACGCATCGCCGCCGTTCTCGGCGGTATGCGCCTGCAGGCGCTGCTCGGAGACGCGGTGGTAGCCGTGGCCCATCGCCATGATCGCCACCAGGCACGCATAGCCGAGCACGTCGACGCGGGCGTCGCTCAGCTCCACCGCGCAGCGGTCGGATTCGGCGTCCATGGCCGCCAGCTCTTCCTTGACCACCTTCTTCATCCGCATCCGGCTCGAGTGGAAGGTGAAGCGCTCCGGGCGCACCAGCTGGCGCGCGGCCAGCATCGCCGGAATCTCGGTTTCCATGGTGGTGTTGGAGCTCGGCACGATCTGGCCGATTCGGAAAACTTTCTGCACTGTCGACTCCGTCATCTGTTTGTCTTCCCTGGGTTGCGCTGTGGTCGCGCTGTGGTCTGTCCGCCTGCGTTGGCCTCCGGGGCCTGCATGCTGCGGTTTATTGTAGTGTACACACTTTATATAGGCAAACAGATTCTGCGTCCCGCCAGATGCGCTCGTTCAGTGCATACTGAACTAATCCATCCCAAGTTTTGCGCATTATTTCCCCATTTCTGCGCACATACACAGAGGTACGAGCGGGCGGCTAGGGTTTTCCATAGGTTCGACATGTTTTGCCTTTACCTTGATATTTTGAGTGTGTACACTCGTTTTCATCGGTCGGCCATGTGGCCGGCCCAGCCCCCATCGACCTTGTGTCATTGCCAGGAGAAATAACGTGCAAGGCAAACCGCGAATCGCAGTTGTCGGCGCCGGACTCGGAGGGACGGCTGCGGCCGCCCTGCTGCAGCGAGCCGGCTTCCAAGTCAGGCTGTATGAGCAGGCACCGGCGTTCTCGCGCCTGGGCGCGGGCATCCACGTCGGGCCCAACGTGATGAAGATCATGCGGCGCATCGGCATCGAGGACGCGCTCAACGACATGGGTTGCCACCCCGACTACTGGTACAGCCGCGACGGCCTCACCGGCGAAGTGATCGCGCAGATCCCGCTGGGCGACTATGCGGTGCGCCACTACGGCGCCAGCTACCTGACCGTGCACCGCGGCGACTTCCACAAGCTGCTGACCGACGCCGTCGCGCCCGGCACGCTGTTCTTCGACAAGAAGCTCGAAAGCGTCACCGACCGGGGCGATGTGGTGCAGTTGCGCTTCACCGACGGCACCGTCGAAGAGGCCGATATCGTGATCGGTGCCGACGGCGTCAATTCGCGCATCCGCGAAACCCTGCTGGGCGCCGAGCCGCCCAAGTACACCGGCTACGTGGCGCACCGCGCGGTATTCCCGATCGCGCGCGTCAAGGGCTACACGCACGAGCGCTGCACCAAGTGGTGGACCGATGACCGCCACATGATGGTGTACTTCGACACCAGCAAGCTCGACGAGATCTACTACGTCACCGGCGTGCCCGAGCCCGAATGGGACATGAGCAAGAGCTGGGTGCCGAGCAGCATCGAAGAAATGCGGGCCGCCTTCGACGGCTGGCACACGGGCGTGCAATCGCTGATCGAGGGCACGGTCGAGGTGACCAAGTGGCCGCTGCTGGAGCGTGACCCGCTGCCGCTGTGGAGCCGGGGCCGCCTGGTGCTGCTGGGCGACGCCTGCCATCCGATGAAGCCCCACATGGCGCAGGGCGCCGCGATGGCGATCGAGGACGCCGCCATGCTCACGCGCTGCTTCACCGAAGCCGGCACCGACGACTACGCCAGCGCTTTCGCGCTGTACGAAGCCAACCGCGCCGAGCGCGCCGGCAAGGTGCAGCTGGTTTCGCACAACAACACCTGGCTGCGCAGCAACGAGAACCCGGACTGGTGTTTCGGCTACGATGTGTTCAACGTGCCGCTGGTGTCGGCCGGGACCAAGCCGCTGTCCGTAGCCGCCTGACCGCCCTGCCCGCTGCCGCCCCTCGCCAAGGAAGGGGCGCGGCGCCGCGATGCGTGATGTTCAAACCGCCCCCAGCCTTCGATGAACACGCCCCGCCCCCTGACCCTGCAGGTCAACCACGCCGAGCACACGCTCGAGGTGGCGCCTGACACGCCGCTGCTCTACATCCTGCGCAACGACCTGTGCTGCAACGGCCCCAAGTACGGTTGCGGCCTGGGGCAGTGCGGCGCCTGCACGGTGCTGGTGGACGGCCTGCCCGCGCGTTCCTGCGTGCTGCCGGTCAAGGCCGCGGTGGGCCACGCGGTGACCACGCTCGAGGGACTGGGCACGGCACAGCATCCCGACCCGGTGCAGCAGGCATTCATCGACGAGCAGGCCGCGCAATGCGGCTACTGCCTGAACGGCATGATCATGACCGCCAAGGCCCTGCTGGCCCGGAACCCGGACCCCGACGAAGCGCAGATCCGCGAAGCCTTGCGCTTCAACCTGTGCCGTTGCGGCACGCACGTGGAAATCGTGCGCGCGGTCCGACGCGCCGCGATACTGCAGCGGCAGGCCGCACCGGGGGCCGCACCGTGAGCGCGGGCATCGTGCAAGCCGCCACGGCGACGACGACATTGGCCGCCAGCCTGCCGCCGAGCACCGCCGATTGCCTGGTGGCCCATGTGCTGACGCCGCCCGGTTTGCGCTGGATGGGCGGCGCGCCGCTCGCGGCTCGCCTGTTGCACGCCGACCGCGACGCTGCGCTGGCGCTGCCCGGCATCCGCGCGGTGGTGATCCGCAACAGTTTTGCCGGCGTGGCCGCGGTGTCGGCCACGCACGGTGCCGATGCCGCCAGGGCACTGCGGGCGCGCTGGTCCGCCCCGCCCCGCGCCGACGCGACACCCGCGGCGCGCCACACGCTGGCGCGGCGCGGCAATGCCGCCGACACGCTCCGGCACGCTGACGCACGCCACGCGCAGCACTACCAGTGGCCACTGGCCGGTACCCGCGACGATGCCTGCTGCACCGCCGTGGCGGACTGGCGCGACGCCACGCTGACCGTATGGCTGCCCGCCACCCGCCCCGGCGCCCTGCGCGCGGAACTCGCAGCGCTGCTGGGTATCCCGGCAGCGCAAGTGCAGCTGGTCTGCTGGCAAGCGCCCGATGACCGCGCCGACCCAGCGCTGCTGGCGGCGCACGCCGCCGCCGACGCGGCAGTGCTGGCCCACGCCACGGGACAACCCGTGTTGCGCCGGCTGCGCGCCGCCGATGTGGGCCTGGCCGATGCCGCGCTCGATATCCGCGTCGATACCGCGCGCAGCGGCGCCACCGTCGACGCCTACGCCGCAACGCTGGCGGGCACCGCGGCGCCGGCGGCGCCGCTCGCGCTGTGGCTGACCCATGCGCCGGCGCCGGTGACGGACACCATCGATGCGGGCCATACCGGCGACGCCGCGCTACCGCCCTATTGCATTCCCCACGTCGAACTGGCCGTGTCCGGCGATCCCACCGCGTTCGCCGCCGCGCCGCTGACAGCAGTCCGCGCGCAGGTGTTCGCGCGGGAATCCCATCTCGACGAGGTTGCCGCCGCCGCGCAGGTGGACCCGGTCGCACTGCGACTGGCGCATCTGGAGGATCCGCGCGGCACCGCGCTGGTACGGCAGGTGGCCGAGCGCGCCGGCTGGAATCCGACAGCGTCGCGCGACCCCACGCCCGGCAACGTGCGGCGCGGCCGCGGCTTTGCCTACGCCAACACCATCGACCACGATGCCGGCAAGAGCTGGTCGGCCTGGGTCGCTGAAGTCGAGGTCGACGGCAGCACCGGCGAGCTCGCGGTGACGCGCGTCACGGTCGGCCATGACAGCGAATCGCTGCCGCGGCCGCAAGCCGCCGCCACGCGCTCGATCGAGCAAGACGTAGCGGCCGCCGCGCTGCAGCTGACCTCCGCCACGCCGGCCTTCGACACCTGGCCCGCCGACGCGCGCCTTGCCGGCGAGACCTTGCCTGCGGTACCGGCCCACGCCTTGCCGGAAGTGCGGCTGGCCGGCACGCTGGCCACGCACGATGCGCTGGCCGCCAGCCCCACCGATTCCCTGCCGGCCGCCGCCGCCGTGGCCAATGCGATCTTCGACGCGACCGGCGTGCGCCTGCGCACGCCGCCGTTCAGCGCCGACCGCATCCGCCTGGCGCTGGCAGAGGCCAGCCCGGGCCGCAAGCGCAAGACACGCGGCTGGATTGCCGCCGCCGCCGCCGCGGCGGCCGGCGTGTGCGCGACGCTGTGGCCCTGGCGCGCGCCGATCGCGCCAGTGGCGCCGCCCGAGCCCGGCTTCTATTCCGCCGCCACGCTCGAACGCGGCCGGCTGGTGGCTGCCGCCGGCGATTGCGCGGTCTGCCATACCGCGCCGGGCGGCGCGAAGAACGCGGGCGGCCTGCCGCTGGAAACGCCCTTCGGCACCGTTTACAGCACCAACATCACGCCGGATGCGCAGACCGGCATCGGCACCTGGTCCTTCGCCGCGTTCGAGCGCGCCATGCGCGAAGGCATCCATCGCGACGGGCGGCGCCTGTATCCCGCGTTCCCGTACACCGCCTTCGCCAGGATCAGCGACGGCGACATGCAGGCCTTGTACGGGTACCTGATGTCGGCCGAGCCAGTGAAATCCGCCGTGCCGCCGACGCAGCTTGCCTTCCCGTTCAACCTGCGTCCGCTGCTGGCCGGCTGGAACCTGCTGTTCCATCGCAATGAGCGTTTTGCGCCGGACCCGTCGCGCTCCGCCCAATGGAATCGCGGCGCCTACCTGGCCGAGGGGCTGGGCCACTGCAGCGCCTGCCATTCGCCGCGCAACGCGCTCGGCGCCGAGCAAGGCGGCCGCCGCTACCTGACCGGCGGCAGCGCCGAAGGCTGGGAAGCGCCGGCGCTGACCGCGCTGTCGCAGGCCCCGGTACCGTGGACCGAGGCCGCGCTGTTCACCTATCTGCGCGGCGGCTATGCGCCGCACCATGGGGCCGCGGCGGGACCGATGGCGCCGGTGGTGGAAGAACTCGCGCAGCTGCCCGAGGCCGACGTGCGCGCGATCGCGCACTACGTCGCCTCGTTCGGCGCGCCCCCGCCGTCACCGTCGGTGCTTGCCGCGCAGGCGGCGCAGGCCGAACAACGCAGCCTGCAGGCCGCGCGCACGCTGGGCGGTCCCGCCGAACGCCTGTACCAGAGCGCCTGCGCGGTCTGCCACCAGTCGGAGCAGGGCATCGCCCAGTTCGGCGTGAAGCCATCGCTGGCGCTCAATACCAACCTGCACAGCAAGCTGCCGGACAACGTGATCCAGGTGCTGCTGCGCGGCATGCCGGCCCCGCCCAACAGCGAGCTCGGGGCGATGCCGGCCTATGCCGACACCCTCGACGACCAGCAGATCGCGCAGCTGGCGCAGTACCTGCGCGCGCGCTTTGCGCCCGACAAACCCGCATGGCAGGACCTGGAGAACACCGTCGCGCGGCTGCGTGCGGCGCCTGCCCACTGAACCACCGCAGCACGCGCGCGCGCCGCCGGCGGCGCCTTGTGCATCGGCGCAAGGCGTGCGGCATGACCAGACCTGGCCGAGGCAGGACACGCGCGGGAAAACCCCGAGGAGAGAAACCGCAATTCGGCCTTGCCCGCCAGTTTCATGTAGCTTACGCTGAACGATCATGTAGTGCGCACTACATGAGTGCCAGCGGGCACGCAGCGGTGCCTCCCCGCACAAGGACGGCGCGCCGCCAGCGGCGGACAAGAACACAAAACCATAAGACCGGCCCTGTACATCACCGGACGCGCTGGCCCGGGGCTTGCATAGTCCCGCCAGACCAGCCGGGCGACCGGGCCTGACCAAACCAAGGGTAGACAACCAGGAGTGACTATGTCGTATCAGTACCAGGAAGCTGTTGCAGGCGCGCTACCGGGTTAGTTCGAGCCTCGCCAGGTGGAAGCCGGCACCACGTCGGGACGCAACGCCGCCGTTGCCCCACGCGCGCTTCCAAGTTCAAGAACCCGCGTATAAAGACAGGTAGACAACATGTCGTCATCCATTTCATCCATGGCCACCACGACCATTCCGGACGCAACGCTAGGCTCTGCCCCCCAGCCCAGCGCGCGCGCAGCGTCGTCGCAACCCATCACGATCGAGCAAGGCATCCGCGCGGCCGGGGTCGGCCGCTTCCAGTATCGGCTCTTCGTCATATTCGGCCTGGTCTGGCTGGCCGATGCGATGCAGGTGCTGTCGATCGGCTTCACCGCGCCGTCGATAGCGGCAACCTTCGGCATTCCGGTGCCGACGGCGCTGCAGACCGGCACCATGTTCTTTGTGGGCATGCTGATCGGCGCGTTCGTATTCGGCCGGCTGGCCGACCGCATCGGGCGCCGCCCGGTGCTGATGATGGCGGTGGTCATCGACGCCATCTGCGGCGTCGCCTCGGCCTTCGCGCCGGACTTCCAGTGGCTGCTGCTGCTGCGCTTCCTGACCGGCATCGGCGTCGGCGGCACCTTGCCGGTCGACTACACCATGATGGCCGAATTCCTGCCGTCGGACCGGCGCGGCCGCTGGCTGGTGCTGCTGGAGTCGTTCTGGGCCGTCGGCACCATCCTGCTGGCGATCCTGGCGCTGATCGCGGTGTCGCGCGGCGATGGTGCCTGGCGGCTGATCTTCCTGGTCACCGGCATCCCGGCGCTGGTCGGCGTGGTGTTCCGTTTCTTTGTACCCGAGTCGCCGCTCTACCTGAACAAGTCGGGACGCTCGGCCGAGGCGCGCGCGGTGCTGCAGCGGGTTGCGGCGGCCAACCGCGTGTCGGCGGAGATCGGCCCCCTGGAACCGCAGAAGATGGAGCGCAAATCGGTGTTCGCGCTGTTCGCGGCCGGATGCCGGCGCCGCACCCTCTGCCTGCTGGCCGCCTGGATGCTGATCTCGATCGCCTACTACGGGGTCTTCGTCTATCTGCCGGTGAAGCTGGCGGGCCAGGGCTTCGGCTTCATGCGCGGCCAGGTGTTCCTGATCTTGCTCGCACTGGTGCAGCTGCCGGGCTTCGCGCTGGCCGCGCACGGCGTCGAGCGCTGGGGCCGCAAGCCGACCCTGATCGGCTTCCTGCTGCTGAGCGCGGCGGGCTGCATGCTGTACAGCCTGGGCCAGTCCCCGGCGCTGGTGATCGGCTCGACCCTGCTGATGAGCTTCTCGCTGCTCGGCACCTGGGGCGCGCTGTACGCCTTCACGCCAGAGGTGTATCCGACCGACCTGCGGGCCAGCGGCATGGGCACCGCGGGGGCCATGGCGCGCTTCGGCGGGCTGTTCGCCCCGTCCATCGTCGCGCCGATCATGGCCAGCCAGTTCACGCTGGCGCTGGCACTGCTGTCCTCGTTCCTTGCCGTCGCGGCGCTGGCCATCTTCATGGTCGACATCGAATCGAAGGACCGCGCGCTCGACTAGCGCAATGCGCCAGCGGCGGCGCCCGGCAGTCCGGGGCGCGCGCCGATGGCGCCGGCAGGGCGGCCCGCTTCCATTACAATCCGGCTGCAACGGCGCGGCGCGCGAGTCCAACCGGTCTCCCGCGCCCGCTTCACTCGCCATTCCGCCGAGCCCTCGCCGCCAGCCATGAAACAAGATCCGCGCTTTCCCAACCTGTTTATCCTCGACCACCCGCTGATCCAGCACAAGCTTTCGCACATGCGCGACAAGGAAACGTCGACGCGCACCTTCCGCGAGTTGCTGCGCGAAATCACGCTGCTGATGGGCTATGAGATCACGCGCAACCTGCCGCTGACCACGCGCCGCATCGAAACGCCGCTGGTCGAGCTGGAGGCGCCGGTAATCGCCGGCAAGAAGCTGACCATCGTGCCGGTGCTGCGCGCGGGCGTGGGCATGAGCGACGGCCTGGTCGAGCTGATCCCTTCAGCACGCATCGGCCATATCGGCGTGTACCGCGACGAGCAGCATCGGCCGGTGGAATACCTGGTGCGCCTGCCGGCGCTGGAAGACCGCAGCTTCATCCTGTGCGACCCGATGGTCGCCACCGGCTATTCGGCCGCGCACGCGGTGGAAGTGCTCAAGCGCCGCGGCGTCAAGGACGAGGCCATCACCTTCGTCGCGCTGGTGGCAGCCCCCGAGGGCGTGGAAGTGTTTCAGAAGGCGCATCCGGGCGTAAAGCTGTTTGTCGCCTCGCTCGACAGCCATCTGGATGCTGACGCGTATATCGTGCCCGGGCTGGGCGATGCCGGCGACCGGCTGTTCGGCACCAAGAACTGACGGTGCAAAAGCGGGCTGGCCGGCGCTTGACCGGCCTCAATAGCCCGTGCCGGCCGGATCCCTACACTGGCGGCAAGCGCCGGCGAGCCCTCGCCGCGCGCCACTGCCACCGCAAAGGGAGCCGCGCATGGAAGCCTTCAAGATCCTGTTCAGTACCAGCACCGGGCTGATGAGCCTGGGCGTGATCGTCTTCATCATCGGCATGGGCTGGTTCTTCGCCCGCATGTTCGCGCGCAAGATGCGCGAGGATGCTGAAGCGGCCAAGGGGCGTGAGGCGGCCCACGAATGATGCCCGCGGGGTTGCTTGAACCGCGCTTACTTCTTCTTCCCCAGCAAGCTCCCCAGCACGCCCCGAATCAACTCGCGCCCGACCTGCGAGCCCACCGTGCGCGCGGCCGACTTGGCCATCGATTCCAGGATCGAATCGCCGCGCCCGCTCTTGCCGGTGCCTTTGGTCAGCGTGCCGAAGATTTCGCCGGCGGTGCCGAGCCAGCCGCTGTCCTGCTCACCCGCCGGCTGCCCGGCCGGCGCGCCGCCCGCGCCCTTGCCGCCATTTGCCACCGTCCCCACGCTGCCGCGCAGCTTTTCGTAGGCCGACTCGCGGTCGATGGTCTTCTCGTACGTGCCGGCCACCAGCGAGTTGGCGATCAGTTGCTTGCGTTCGTCCTCCGTCGCCGGGCCGATGCGGCTGCCAGGCGCCAGCACCCAGGCGCGCTCGGTCACGCAGGGCGTGCCCTTGGCGTCCAGGAACGACACCAGCGCCTCGCCCACGCCCAGTTCACCGATCGCGGTTTCCAGGTCCAGCTTCGGATTGGCGCGCATGGTGGTGGCCGCCACCTTGACCGCCTTCTGGTCGCGCGGGGTGAAGGCGCGCAGCGCATGCTGCACGCGGTTGCCCAGCTGGCCCAGCACGGTGTCGGGGATGTCGATCGGGTTCTGCGTGACGAAGTACACGCCCACGCCCTTGGAGCGCACCAGCCGCACCACCTGCTCGATCTTGTCGAGCAGCGCCTTGGGCGCATCGTTGAACAGCAGGTGCGCCTCGTCGAAGAAGAACACCAGCTTGGGCTTGTCGAGGTCGCCGGCCTCGGGCAGCTTCTCGAACAGCTCGGACAGCATCCACAGCAGGAAGGTGGCGTACAGCCGCGGCGCATTCATCAGCTTGTCCGCCGCCAGGATATTGACCACGCCCTGACCCTTCTCGGTCTGGATGAAGTCTTCCAGGTTCAGCATCGGCTCGCCGAAGAAGACATCGCCGCCCTGCGATTCCAACGCGATCAGCCCGCGCTGGATGGCCCCGATCGAGGCGGCCGAGATATTGCCGTATTCGGTGGTGAACTGGCCGGCGTTGTCGCCGACGTACTGCAGCATCGCACGCAGGTCCTTGGCGTCGAGCAGCAGCAGGCCGTTGGCGTCGGCAATGCGGAACACCAGGTTCAGCACGCCCTGCTGGGTGTCGTTCAGCTCGAGCATGCGCGACAACAGCAGCGGCCCCATGTGCGAGACCGTGGCGCGCACCGGGTGCCCCTTCTGGCCGAACACATCCCACAGCGTGGTGGGGCAGCCGCCCCATGCCGGCTCGGGCAGGTTCAGGTCGGCCAGACGCTGCTTGAGCTTGTCGGATGGCTGGCCCGCCTGCGAAATGCCGGTCAGGTCACCTTTGACGTCCGCCATGAACACCGGCACCCCCAGGCGCGAGAAGCCCTGCGCCAGCGTTTGCAGCGTAACGGTCTTGCCCGTGCCGGTGGCGCCCGTGATCAGCCCGTGCCGGTTGCCCATCTGCGGCAGCAGCACCAGTTCATGTTCGGCGTTCTTGGCGATGAGGATGGGGTCGGCCATGGTGTTCCTGGATTCCGTGAGGGGTCGGTCGGGTCTGGGCGGCGCAGGCAGGTCCGCGTGATAAAATCCTGGGCTGATTATAGCCAGCCGCCAGGCATATCCGTCACCTGGCGCACGCTGCCCGCCCGCCTTGCTGAGGCGGCCCGGTGCGCCTGGCAACCCCGCACAACATCACCGCAGATCACCGCATTCCGCTTCGGAGAGAATCATGGCCGGTCACTCGAAATGGGCCAATATCAAACACAAGAAAGCCGCCGCAGACGCCAAGCGCGGCAAGATCTGGACCCGCCTGATCAAGGAAATCACCGTGGCCGCCAAGCTCGGCGGCGGTGATGTCGACTCCAACCCGCGCCTGCGCCTGTCGATCGACAAGGCCATGGACGCCAACATGCCCAAGGACAACATCCAGCGCGCCATCCAGCGCGGCGTAGGCGGCATGGAAGGCGCCAACTACGAGGAAATCCGCTACGAGGGCTACGGGCTGGCCGGCGCGGCGATCATCGTCGATTGCCTGACCGACAACCGCACCCGCACCGTGGCCGAAGTGCGCCACGCGTTCTCCAAGCATGGCGGCAACATGGGCACCGAGGGTTCGGTGGCGTTCATGTTCACCCATTGCGGCCAGTTCCTGTTTGCTCCGGGCACGCCGGAAGACAAGCTGATGGAAGCCGCGCTGGAGGCCGGCGCCGACGATGTCGTTACCAACGACGACGGCTCTATCGAAGTCACCTGCCCGCCCAACGATTTCTCGGCGGTCAAGACGGCGCTGGAAGCCGCCGGCTTCAAGGCGGAAGTGGCCGACGTGGTGATGAAGCCGCAGAACGAAGTCAGCTTCGGCGGCGACGACGCGGCCAGGATGCAGAAGCTGCTCGACGCCCTGGAAAACCTGGACGACGTGCAGGAAGTCTTCACCAACGCGGTGATCGAAGACTAAAACGGTAACAAGCTCCCCAACGGCGGCAGCGCGGCGAACAAGACCCAGCTGCCGCCTTTTGCATGCGTTTCTTTTCTGGCAGTGGATCATGAAAGTATTGGTTGTCGGCTCGGGTGGACGTGAACACGCGCTGGCCTGGAAATTGGCCCAGTCGCCCAAGGTGCAGGTGGTGTACGTCGCGCCGGGCAACGGCGGGACCGCGCTCGACAAGCGCTTGCAGAATGTTCCGCTGACCGATCCCGAGGTCATCGCCGCCTTTGCCGAGCGCGAGGGCGTGGCCTTCACCGTGGTCGGCCCCGAGGCCCCGCTGGCCGCCGGCATCGTCGATATCTTCCGCGCCAAGGGCCTGCGCATCTTCGGACCCACCCAGGCCGCGGCGCAGCTCGAATCGTCGAAGGATTTCGCCAAGGCGTTCATGCAGCGCCACGGCATCCCGACCGCCGCCTACCAGACCTTCGCCGACGCCGCCCAGGCCCATGCCTATATCGACGCGCAGGGCGCGCCGATCGTGATCAAGGCCGACGGCCTGGCCGCGGGCAAGGGCGTGGTGGTGGCGATGTCCCTGGAAGAAGCGCACCAGGCGGTCGACATGATGCTGGCCGACAACAAGCTCGGCGATGCCGGCGCGCGCGTGGTGATCGAAGAGTTCCTCGACGGCGAGGAAGCCAGCTTCATCGTGCTGGTCGACGGCAAGAACGTGCTGGCGCTGGCCACCAGCCAGGACCACAAGCGCCTGCTGGACGCCGACGCCGGCCCCAACACCGGCGGCATGGGCGCGTATTCGCCGGCGCCGGTGGTCACGCCCGCGCTGCACGCGCGCGCGCTGCGCGAGATCATCCTGCCGACCGTGCGCGGCATGGAAAAGGACGGCATCCCGTACACCGGCTTCCTCTATGCCGGCCTGATGATCGACAAGGACGGCAACCCGAAGACGCTGGAATTCAACTGCCGCATGGGCGACCCCGAGACCCAGCCGATCCTGGCGCGCCTGAAGACCGACCTGGTCGACGTGATGGAAGCCGCCGTCTCCGGCAAGCTCGACAGCATCGAGCTGGACTGGGACCGCCGCACCGCGCTGGGCGTGGTGATGGCCGCGCACGGCTATCCGGACAGCCCGCGCAAGGGCGATGCCATCACCGGCATCCCGGCCGAGACCGACGACAGCGTGACCTTCCATGCCGGCACCACGCTCAAGGACGGCACCCTGTTGACCTCGGGCGGGCGCGTGCTGTGCGTGGTCGGGCTGGCCGACACTGTCAAGGCCGCGCAGCGCGCCGCCTATGCCGCGGTCGAGCAGATCCGCTTCGACGGCATGCAGTACCGGACCGATATCGGTTACCGCGCCATCAAGCGCTGACTGGCCAGCGGCGGCCCGGGCGACCAAGCGGCCGCCCAGCCAGTACAATCGTGACAATGCTGTGACGCACCCGGCAGCCGATTGGCTGCCGGACCGCCTTCCGGCCGGTCCATTCGTCGGTTTATCCGATTCAGCCCACCATGATCGATTCCCAGGCAGTCCGTGCCTATCTGCTCGGTCTGCAAGACCGCATCACCGACGCCATCGGTGCCATCGACGGCCAGCCGTTCCTGACCGACGCCTGGGAGAAACCGCCCACCGAACGCCTGCGCGGCAGCGGCCGCACCCGCATCCTGGAGGACGGCGCGGTGATGGAGCGCGCCGGCGTGGGCTTTTCGCACGTCAGCGGCGACACCCTGCCGCCATCGGCGACGGCCAACCGCCCGGAGCTGGCGGGGCGCAGCTTCGAGGCCATGGGCGTGTCGCTGGTCTTCCATCCGCGCAACCCCTACGTGCCCACGGTGCATATGAACGTGCGCTGCTTCGTGGCAGTCAAGCCGGGGGCCGAACCGGTCTGGTGGTTCGGCGGCGGCATGGATCTGACGCCTTACTACGGCAACGCCGACGACTGCACGCATTTCCACCGCACCTGCCAGCAGGCGCTGGCGCCCTTCGGCGACGAACTCTATCCTCGCTTCAAGCAGTGGTGCGACGAGTATTTCTTCCTGAAGCACCGCAACGAGGCGCGCGGCATCGGCGGCATCTTCTTCGACGACTTCTCGGCGCTGGGCTTCGCGCGCAGCTTCGCCATGATGCAAGCGGTCGGTGATGCCTTCCTGGCGGCCTACCTGCCGATCCTGCAGGCCCGCAAGGACACGCCCTACGGCGAGCGCGAGCGCGAGTTCCAGGCCTACCGGCGCGGACGCTACGTCGAATTCAACCTGGTGTTCGACCGCGGCACGCTGTTCGGCCTGCAATCGGGCGGACGCGCCGAGTCGATCCTGATGTCGATGCCGCCGCGGGTGACCTGGCGCTATGACTGGCAACCGGAACCGGGCAGCGCCGAAGCGGCGCTGTACACCGATTTCCTGCCAGCGCGCGACTGGGCCTGACGGCTGACCCATGGCCCATCCCGCGCACCCCCGCATGCCCGCCGCCGACGCGGGCGCATCGCCGCAAGCCGGCGCCCGCCCCTACCGCCTGGGTATCCTGGGCGGCACCTTCGATCCGCCCCACGTCGGGCACCTGGCGCTGGCGCGGCTGTGCATCGACCATCTGGGCCTGGACGAGCTGGTGTGGATTCCCACCGGCCAGTCCTGGCAGAAGGGCGACGACGTGACCCCGGCCGCCGACCGCCTGGCGATGACCGAACTGGCCGCCGCGGCGCTCGGCGACAGCGGCGCCAAAGTCCGCGTCAGCCGCATGGAAGTCGATCGCGCCGGCCCCAGCTACACCATCGACACGGTGCGCCAGCTGCGCGACGAGTACGGCCCCGAGGCCTCGCTGTGCTGGCTGATGGGCGCCGACCAGCTGCTGCGCCTGCACACCTGGCATGGCTGGCAGGAACTGTTCGCGCACGTGCACTTGTGCACCGCGACACGGCCGCGCTTTGCCCTGGCGGCGCTGGAGGGTCCGGTGCTGGCCGCGCTGGCCGAGCGCCAGGCCGACACGCACCTGATACAATGCACGCCCTCCGGCCGGATGTGGATCGACCAGACGCTCGCCGTCGACCTCTCTTCCACCCATCTGCGCCAGCGGCTGGCAGCCGGCCAGCCGGCAGATGACCAACTGCCGCCCGGCGTGGCACACTACATTGCCAGCCACGGGCTGTACCGCAACGCCCCGGCCCGGGCATGACCAGGGTTGCATCGACCCCGGCGCCCACCCCCAAACCGATCTGAGCTGAACAAGAAGACACCCATGGATATTCGTAAACTGCAACGCGCCATCGTCGACGGCCTCGAGGATGTCAAAGCGCAGGACATCAAGGTGTACGACACCAGCCACCTGACGGAACTGTTCGACCGGGTGGTGATTGCCAGCGGCACCTCCAACCGCCAGACCAAGGCGCTGGCAGCGTCGGTGCGGGATACGGTAAAGGAAGCGGGCGGCCATATCGTGGCGGTCGAGGGGCTGGAAACCGGCGAATGGGTGCTGGTCGACTGCGGCGACGCCGTGGTTCACATCTTGCAGCCGCAACTGCGCCTGTACTACAACCTCGAAGAGATCTGGGGCGACAAGCCGGTGCGCATGAAGCTGGCTGCCGGTACCCGCCTGGCCAAGGCCAGCGAGCCCATGGACGAAGACGAGGACGAGGCCCCGGTGCGCACGGTGCGCCGTGCCAGCAACCTGCGGCCGGCGCTGGCGCGCCTGCCCGAAGGCATGAAGGAACCGTCGCCGCCGATGGGCCATGAGGACACCGACGCGGACGCCATCGCCACCATCCGCAAGCCGGCCCGCAAGGCCGCCGCCAAGTCGCCTGCGACCAAGGCCACCGGCACCCGTGCCGCGGCACCGCGCAAGACCGCTGCAGGCACCACGGCACGCAAGACCGCGACCAAGACAGCCACCAAGACCGCGGCCAAGAAGGCACCCGCCAAGACTGCCGCAGCCAAGCCGGTCGCGCGCAAGCGTGCCACCCGCTCGGCCTGAGGCCCGATGCGCGGCCGTTCAGCGCCAGCGCGGCGTCACCGCCTCGTCTGAACCATGCAACTGGTGATCGTGGCCGTCGGCCACAAGATGCCTGGCTGGATCGAAACCGGCTTCAGCGAGTACGCCAAGCGCATGCCGCCCGAGTTGCGCATCGAACTGCGCGAAGTCAAGCCGGAAACGCGCTCGTCCAGCAATAACGCCGCCACCGTGATGCAGCGCGAAGCCGCGCGCATCGAGGCGGTGCTGGGCAGCCTGTCGAAGCAGTGCCGCATCGTTGCGCTGGACGAGCGCGGCCGCGACTTCACCACCGTGCAACTGGCCGCGCAGCTGACCGACTGGCAGCGCGAGGGCGGCGACGTGGCCTTCCTGATCGGCGGCGCCGACGGGCTCGATCCCGCGCTCAAGGCCCGCGCCAGCACCCTGATCCGGCTCTCCAGCCTGACCCTGCCGCACGGCATGGTGCGCGTGCTGCTGGCCGAACAGCTGTACCGCGCGTGGTCCGTCACGCAGAACCACCCCTACCATCGGGCCTGATCCCGGCCGTCGCCGGAAGGCCCCCCGCCGCGATGTCCGACACCCTGCACGACTATCTCTACCTCGCCTCGCAAAGCCCGCGCCGCCGCGAGCTGCTGACCCAGCTCGGCGTGCGCTATGAACTCCTGCTGGCCGACGACGAAGAAGACGCCGAAGCACTCGAAGCCGTCCTGCCCGCCGAAACCCCGGACGACTATGTCCAGCGCGTGTGCGCGCTCAAGGCCGAAGCCGCGCTGCGCCGCCGCGAACGCCGCGCGCTGCCGGATGCGCCGGTGCTGACCTCGGACACCACAGTCTGCCTGGGCGGCCGCATCCTGGGCAAACCCGCCGACGGCGCCGACGCTGCGGCCATGCTGGGCGCGCTGTCGGGCAGCACCCACCGCGTGCTGACCGCCGTGACGGTGGTGTCGACCACCGGCATGCGGCATGCGCTGTCGGTTTCCGAAGTCACCTTCCGCGCGCTGGAACCTGTCGAGATCGAGCGCTACGTCGCCAGCGGCGAGCCGCTGGGCAAGGCCGGCGCCTACGGCATCCAGGGCCGCGCGGCCGAGTTCGTGGCGCGGATTGCAGGCAGCTATTCAGGTATCATGGGCTTGCCCTTGTTTGAGACGGCAGCGTTACTTCGGCAGGCGCGCCTGCAGTTCTGAGCGGCGCCCTTTGCCATCGGCGAGACTGCCCTCGCGCCAGGCGACTTCACCGGTCAACCTTATCCAGCCGCATGCCCGGCCGCTCACCCGGCGGGCCTCCGGCGACGCGTTTCACCCGCTATGACTGAAGACATACTCGTCAACATCACGCCCCAAGAGACCCGCGTCGCCATCGTGCAGCAGGCCGCGGTGCAGGAATTGCATGTCGAACGCACGCTGACGCGCGGGCTGGTCGGCAATATCTACCTGGGCAAGGTGGTGCGCGTGCTGCCCGGCATGCAGTCGGCCTTTATCGACATCGGCCTGGAGCGCGCCGCGTTCCTGCACGTGGCCGACATCTGGCATCCGCGCGACCCCGACCGCAACAATTCGACCCCGCAGCTGGCCATCGAGAAAACCCTGTTCGAAGGCCAGGCGCTGATGGTGCAGGTGATCAAGGACCCGATCGGCACCAAGGGCGCGCGGCTGTCGACGCAGGTCAGCATCGCCGGGCGCACGCTGGTGTACCTGCCGCAAGACCCGCATATCGGCATCTCGCAGCGCATCGAAGGCGAAGTCGATCGCGAGGCGCTGCGCAGCCGCGTGCAGGGGCTGGTGCCCGCCGACGAGCGCGGCGGCTTTATCGTGCGCACCATCGCCGAGGAAGCGACCGACGAGGAACTCGGCAACGATATCGCCTACCTGCGCAAGATCTGGGGCGCGATCCGCCAGAACGCCACCACCCTGCCCGCGCCCAGCTTGCTCTACCAGGACCTGAACCTGGCCCAGCGCGTGCTGCGCGACTTCATCAACGACGCCACCGGCGTAATCCAGATCGACTCGCGCGAGAACTTCCAGATGCTGCTGGAGTTCGCCAAGGAATACACGCCGGCGGTGCTGCCGCGCCTGTCGCACTACACCGGCGAGCGGCCGATCTTCGACCTGTTCAATATCGACGCCGAGATCGAGAAAGCGCTGTCGCGCCGGGTTGACCTGAAGTCAGGCGGCTACCTGATGATCGACCAGACCGAGGCGATGACGACCATCGACGTCAACACCGGCGGCTACGTGGGCGCGCGCAACTTCGACGACACCATCTTCAAGACCAACCTGGAGGCGGCGCACACCATCGCGCGCCAGCTGCGGCTGCGCAACCTCGGCGGCATCATCATCATCGACTTCATCGACATGGAGAACGTCGAGCACCGCGACGCGGTGCTGTCCGAGCTCAAGCGCGCCCTGTCGCGCGACCGCACCCGCATCACCGTCAACAGCTTCTCGCAGCTGGGGCTGGTCGAGATGACGCGCAAGCGCACGCGCGAGTCGCTGGCGCACGTGCTGTGCGAACAATGCCCGGTGTGCCAGGGCAAGGGCCAGGTCAAGACGCCGCGCACGGCCTGCTACGACATCCTGCGCGAGATCATGCGCGAATCGCGCCAGTTCAACCCGCGCGAGTTCCGCATCCTGGCCTCGCAGGAAGTGATCGACCTGTTCCTGGAAGAAGAAAGCCAGCACCTGGCGATGCTGGGCGACTTCATCGGCAAGCCGATTTCGCTGCAGGTGGAATCGACCTTCCACCAGGAGCAGTACGACATCATTCTGATGTGAACCCGCCTGCGCGAAATGGAAACAGCCCGCCAATCGGCGGGCTGTATTGTTTCACGGCCGGATCACCACCTGCGGGCTGATGACATAGGCCGGTTCGGGCTGGTAATACACCGGCGGAGGCGGCGGCTGGTACACGACCGGACGGTCCTTGCACTTGCGCTCTTCCTTGTACTCGCCGTTGTCCTTCCACTTGCGCTTGATCTTGCAGTTGCCAACCCAGAATTCTTCCTTGTAGTCGCCGCCGTGGTAGCGCCGCGCATGGCGAGGGTGGTCATCGTCGTCCCAGTCGTCATCGGCATGGGCGGCGGCGCAGAAGGTGCCGAGGAGCACGGGCAGGATCACGATGGATACCAGGGTACGAGGCTTCATGTCGGGATGGGCAAGACGGGTTGGAGCGAGGCTAGCATGCGGGTACGCGCCGCGGTGTATCAAGCTGTTTACGAACGTAACCGCGGTGCATTGCCTGCGCCTGTCCAGTGCCTGGACGGTACCGCATTCTGGACTCGGTAATGGCCCTAGCCCACTTCTGTTTGCCATCCGCTATAACTAAACCACGGTAGTCAGCGGTCTCCGTTCGGAGGCCGCGCCCGGCTGTGCGCGCGCGATGTTTTGCGCGGCGCTGCCGGTCGGCAAGCAAGGAGTCCGGCATGAACGCCACGAACCATGGGGCCTGTGTGCTAGCCCTCCTGTTGACGGTGGCGTGCGCGCCATTGCCAAGCGCCAGGCGCGCACCGCCGCCACCCGAGGCCAAGGTCGAAGCGCCGCCGCCGCCAAAGGAGCGCGCCACGCCGATCGCGCCCAAGGTCATCAACCTTGCCGCCGCCTGCAAGCGTACCGAGGAAGACGGCTTTCGCGAGGACGCGCTGATGGATGTCAGGGCCAACGAGGTGCGGGCGCTGAAATGGAAGCTGTGGGTATCGCGGCGCGGCAGTTGCGAATTCAACCTGGCCGAGTTCCGCCAGGTCCGCGAAACCCCGCACATCGAACTGCAAGCCATCGATGGCAGCCAGTGCAAGTTGCTGGTCTGGCAGGATCCGCGCCGCGTGACGCTGGCCCATGCCCGCTGCGAGAAGCACTGCACGCCAGGCATCTACGAGCAGGCCTGGCCGGTGCTGTTCGATCCCAAGAGCGGTGCCTGCGCCGAAGTGCGCTGAGCCAGCGGCAGCGCGGCACCGCTACTTTGCCTTTGGCACGCGCCCCATCAGGTAGAACTCGTCGTTCGGGCGCATGCCGACGGTATTGGCCATGCGGTTGGACAGGCCGAAGAACGCGGTGATCGCGGCAATATCCCAGGCGTCCTCGTCGGAAAAGCCGTGCTCGCGCAGCGCATCGAAGTCGGCCTCGCCGATTTCATGCGAGGCCTTGCACACCTTCATGGCGAAGTCGAGCATCGCGCGCTGGCGCGGCGGGATGTCGGCCTTCAGGTAATTCACCGCGACCTGGTCCGCGACCAGCGGCTTTTTCTCATAGATGCGCAGGATCGCGCCATGCGCCACCACGCAATACAGGCACTGGTTGGCGCCGGACGTGGCGACCACGATCATCTCGCGCTCGCCCTTGGTCAGTCCGCCTTCCTTGAGCATCAGCGCATCGTGATAGGCGAAGAACGCGCGGCACTCATCGGGACGGTGCGCCAGCGCCAGGAAGACGTTGGGAACGAAGCCGGCTTTCTCCTGGACTTCCACGATGCGCGCGCGGATATCGTCGGGGAGGTCGGCCAGCGCCGGGATGGGGTAGCGGCTGATCGGGAATGCCGAATCTGACATAGTGGTCTCCGGTTTGGCAGGCGTCATCGTGGTGAGGCTTCTGCCACCAATACTAACGGATCGCGCGCAAGCTGGCGGGCTTCATGTCGACCATGCATCGCACGGACACACGTCCTCCGGATCAGGCATACTACGCACCTTCCGAACCAGGCGGGCCTACGGACCGCGCTACTGTTCCCGATGAAACGTATTCTCATCGTCAAGCTGACCTCGCTCGGCGACATGGTATTCACCCAGCCGCTGGTGGCTGACCTGCAGCGGGCCTTTCCCGGCGTCAAGATCGACTGGATCGCCGACTCCTACTGCGCCGATGTGCCACGGTGGAACCCGAATATCGATCGTGTGATCGCCGCACCGCTGCGCGGCTTCAAGAAGGCGCGCAGCTGGGCCGGCCTGCGCGCGATCTTCTGTGCGCTTCGCGCGTTGCGCCGCGAGAAGTACGATGCGGTGCTGGATGTCCACGGCGTCTACAAGAGCGCCATCGTCACCTTCCTCGCCCGCACGCGCCATCGCTATGGCTACCCGGTCCAGGAACTGGGCGAGAGCGGAGCGCGCTTCGCCTACAACCATGTGTTCCAGCCGTTCGTGGAAGAGGATTGCGCGCGCAATCGCATGCGCCGCGCAGTCAGCCGCGCGCTCGGCTACGAAATGACCCGGGAGATGGACTACGGCCTCGAAATGCCGGCGGACACGCCCGCCGCGGCCGCCAAGGGCCCATATGCCATGCTGTTCCACGCCACCTCCAGCGAGGAAAAAAAGTGGCCGGTGGCCGACTGGATCAGCGTCGGCAGCGCCATCGCGGCGCGCGGGCTGCGCGTGCTGGTGCCGTGGGGCAATGACGCCGAACGCAAGGAAGCCGAAACCATCGCCGCCAGCGTGCCCGGCGCCGAGGTCATGCCGCGCCTGAGCATCACCGGCGTGGCGCAGATGGTGGGCAAGGCCTCGCTGGTGGTCGGCATGGACACCGGCTTCGTGCACATTGCCGACGCGCTGCGCCGGCCCACGGTGATCCTGTTCACCAACACCTCGCGCCACCTTTACGGCGTCGATGCGCCGGGCCGCGCGGTGTCGCTGGGCGGCAGCGGCGTGGTGCCGCAACGGGCACAGGTGCTGGCCGCCATCGACGAAGTCCTGCCCAAGGTCACTGCCACCAACTGATCACGCCGCCAGGGCAACAAAAAAAGGGCCGGTGCGCATGCACCGGCCCTTTTGCCGTGGGTCTGCGACCGCCGCCTAGCGGCTGGCGAACTGGATCCGGTGCAGCCCGGCGTACAGGCCATTGGCGGCGAGCAGCTGGGCGTGGGTACCGGTCTCGGCGACGCGGCCATGGTCAAGCACGGCAATGCGGTCGGCATTCTCGATGGTCGACAGCCGGTGCGCGATCACCAGCGTGGTCCGGCCCTTCATCAGCGCCTCCAGCGCGGCCTGCACCTGGCGCTCGGATTCCGAGTCCAGCGCCGAGGTAGCCTCGTCCAGGATCAGGATCGGTGCATCCTTGTACAGCGCGCGGGCAATCGCCAGGCGCTGGCGCTGGCCGCCGGACAGCTTCATGCCGTTGTCGCCGATATTGGTATTGACGCCCTCGGGCAGCCCCTTGACCGTTTCGGTCAGGTAGGCCGCCGCCAGCGCGCGCTCGACGCGGGCCATGTCGATCTCGCTGCCGGGCTGGGCGCCATACGCCACATTGGCCGCGACCGTGTCGTTGAACAGCACCACGTCCTGGCTGACGAAAGCGATCTGGTTGCGCAGGTCCTTCAGCGACAGCTCGGTCAGCGGCACGCCGTCCAGCAGGATGCGCCCCGCGGTGGGATCGAAGAAGCGCGGCACCAGGTTGACCAGCGTGGTCTTGCCGCTGCCCGACGGACCCACCAGCGCCACCACCTCGCCCGGGCTGACGCGCAGGTCGATGCCCTCCAGCGCGGCGCGCGGCGCCTCGCCATAGCGGAAACCGACGCGCTCGAAAGCCAGTTCGCCGCGCGCACGGTCCAGGGGCTTGCCGCCATCCTGCGGCTCGACCGGTTCGTCGATCAGCCGGAAGATCATCTCGGCGGCGGTGATGCCGCGCGTCAGCGGCTGGTTGATGTCGGTCAGGTGCTTGAGCGGCGAGATCAGCAGCAGCATCGCCATCACGAAGCCGGTAAAGCCGCCCACCGTGGTCTGGTTGGCCTGCGCCTGCACCATGGCGATGGTGATGATCACCGACAGCGCCAGCGCGGCAAGGAAGGCCGTGACCGGCTGGTTCAGCCCGCCCGCTACCGCCATGCGCATCGAGTAGTTCTTGAGCCGCTCGGCCACGGTGCGGAAGCGCCCCAGTTCATAGGCCTCGCCGCCATGCAGCTTGACCACCTTGTAGCCGCCGACCGCCTCTTCCACGACATAGGCGGCGTTGTTGGTATAGGCCTGGTGGTCGCGGTTGAGCTTGCGCAGCCGGCGGTTGATCTTCGACATCAGGTAGCCGATCACCGGCAGGATCACCGCCACGATCAGCGTCAGGCGCCAGTTGGTGTAGAACAGGTAGATCAGCAGCGCCACCACGGTCAGCGAATCGCGCACCAGCGTAATGAATACGCTGGTCAGGATCTGCAGCACCTGGTTGACCTCAAAGATCACCGCGTTGATCAGCGACGCCGCGGTATTGCGGTGGAAGAACGACGCCGGCGCCTGCAGCAGGCGCTCGAACATCTGCAGCCGCATCTTCAGCAGCACGCGGTTCGAGATCAGGTTGAGCAGGTAGCCCGAGGCAAACTGCGCCACGCCGCGGATCAGCGCCACGCCGGTCAGGATTGCCGGCACATGCCAGAGCGTGCCGGCGTAGTCGCCGCCAAAACCCTTGTCGAGCAAGTCGTTGACGACCTTGGGGATCACCCCCTCGCTGGCGGCCACCACCGCCATCGCCAGGATGGCGCCGATGAAGATGCGCAGCTCGGGGCGCAGGTAAGACCAGAGCCGGCTGGCCATGCTGGACGGCACGGCGGCACCTGGCGAAATGGGCGGTTTGGATGTGGTCACTGAAGTTTCTTCTGGGTGTAGGCGGCGTTGCGGCAGCAGGGCACGGCGCTAGCCCGGCCGCTTCTGGCGCGCGACGCGCAGGAAGGGCCTGACCAAGACCTGGAACAGGAAGCGCTGGTAGACATAGCGGCGCAGATAATAGCCGACACTGCGGCGCGCCTTGTCGGTGGCGTCGAGGTCGGCGCGATGCGTTTCCAGCGACGAGGCCTCGGCCAGCTCGGTCAGGCCGATGCAATAAGGGACTACGGCGCGGACCGAGACCAGGCCGCGCCGCTCGAACGCGGACCAGTAGTCGGCCGCGCACCAGGCTGGCTGCAGCCCCGCCAGCAGGCGTTCGGCGGCGGCGCGGGTAACGACATAGCCATGCGCGCGCCACCATTCGCCATAGCGCCGCACCAGCTTGCGCCGTGGGCCCAGCGCCCTGTTGCCCCAGCGGGTGAATTTGTCGACATGTGACAGCAGCACGACATCGGGGCTGCCAGGGTCCATCTGCGACGCCAGCGCCGCGAGCACCGCCGGCACGTCGTCGCCCAGCAGCGCGTCGTCTTCCAGCACCAGCGCCAGGCTGGCACCGTCTTCGAGCATCTTGCGGTAGACCCCCAGGTGGCTCAGCGCGCAGCCGATCTCGCCGCGGCTCATCGGGCGATAGCTGGCGCTGGCGGCATGGGCATCGTAGCGGCGGGCGACCTCTTCCTCGGACAAGGCACGTCCGTTCACGGCGGGGAACACCTGGAACGGCACCCCGAGACGCGTCAGCTGGCCGGCAATGCGCTCCCGGCGGGCCGCGGCGGCTTCGAGATTGATCACATACGCGCCGATCATGCCACCACCGCGTGCCTGCCCAACCTGCGCCAAAGCGAGGTCGATGCGGCACACGCCTGCAGGGATAAAACGGTTTCCATCCCTGTGGAACGGGACCAATGTGCTGTTTTCATCAAAACTTGGCAACTGAGATTTCGGCTTCGGCGCGCGCCGGCGCTCACCGGCCTGAGGCGGCAGGCGGCCGCGGAGCCACTGCGCCGGTGCGGTAGAATACGCGCTCTTCCATCAGCGCCCGGCTGGCGGCGACGCCGGCGACCCGCCGGCCTGGCCCGACCGGGGCGCGCCCCTACGTTCCATGAGAGTCTCCGCCGTCATCATTACCAGGAATGAAGCTCACAATATCGGGCCATGCCTTGAAAGCGTGTCCTGGTGCGAAGAGGCGATTATAGTGGATTGGGCCAGCACGGACGATACGGTGGCGATCGCGCGTGCCGCCGGCGCCACCGTGATCCAGACCGAGGACTGGCCGGGCTTCGGCCCGCAGAAAAACCGCGCGCTCCAGGCTGCCACCGGTGACTGGATCGTCAGCCTCGACGCCGATGAGCGCGTCACCCCCGCGCTGCGCGACGAGATCCTGAACCACTTGCGGCAGGCCGATGCGCGGGCCCTTGCGCTGCCGCGGCTGTCTGCTTTCTGCGGCACCTTCGTGCGCCACGCGGGCTGGTACCCGGACTACGTCACCAGGGTCTTCCGCAACGGCCGCGGCCGCTTCACCGACGACCTTGTGCACGAACACCTGCAGGTGGACGACGTGGTCACACGGCTGCGCGAGCCGCTGGTCCACTACAGCTACCGCTCGCTGTCGGACGTGCTGCGCAAGATCGACAGCTATTCCAGCGCGGGCGCCCAGCAGGCCTATGCGCGCGGCAAGCGCAGCTCGGTCGCATCCGCCGCGGGCCACGGCCTGTGGGCGTTCGTGCGCACCTACCTGCTCAAGCGCGGCTTCCTCGACGGCGGCGCCGGCTTCGGCGTGGCGCTGATGAATGCGCAGGCCAGCTACTACAAGTACGCCAAGCTGGCGCAATTGCACGCCGCGGCGGAAAGCAAGGCAGCCAGCTGAAGCGTCGACGCGGTCGCGCGCCGCCCTATCCCCTACCATCTCGATCGATGAAAGTTGGCATCTCCTGCAATCGCTTCGGCGCCGGTGGCGGCCTGGAGCGCTACGCGCTCGACATCAGCCGGGCCATGGCGCGGCGCGCCGATACCGAAGTCTCGGTCTACGCGCGCCGTTTCGACGCTGGCGTGGCGGCATCCGCCGGGGTTGCCGCGCACCGGATCGTGGTGTCGTGGCTGCCCGGCAAGCTGCGCGACCGTTATTTCTCGTGGCGGCTGCAGGCACGCCGCGATCCCGACGCAGTGCTGATCGGCTGCAACCGCGTGCGCGGTTCCGAGATCGCCATCTGCGGCGGCACGCATCGCGGCTATCTGGCCGCGCGCGGCACGGCGGCGCGGCGTTCGGACCAATGGCAGATCGCACTGGAAAGCGCGCAATATGCCGACGCGCACCGCGTGGTGGCGCATTCCGCGCTGATGCGGAGGGAAGTGATCGAGTTGTACGGGATCGCGCCGGAGCGCGTCGAGCTGGTCTACCCCCCGGTCGACACGCAGCGCTTCACGCCGGTCGATACCGCCGCGCGCGCCGCGCTGCGGCGCGAGTTCGGCTTCGGCGACGACGAGATCGTGTTCCTGTTCCCGTCGTCGGGCCATGCACGCAAGGGCTTCGACCTGCTGGCCGATTATTTCTCGAAGTCGGACCTGCCGATCACGCTGGCGGTGGCGGGCCGCCCGGTCGGGCGCACCATCGCGCGCGTGCGCGAGCTGGGCTACAGCAGCCGCATCGACGCGCTCTACCGCGCCGCCGACTTCACTATCCTGGCGTCAGGCTATGAGCCGTTCGGGCTGGTGGGGGTGGAATCGGTGCTGTGCGGCACGCCGCTGGTCTTTGCCGACAATATCGCCTGCCTGGAGGTGATCCGGCCGCAAGCGGTGCATGCGTTCTCGCGCGCGCGCCCGGAGACGCTGGACCACGCCATCCGCGCCGCGGTGGAGTCCGTGCGCAATGGCCAGGCGCGGCTGGCAAACCCGCTGGACCTGCTCGATTACGATCCCGGCATCGATGCCCACGTCGACACCCTGCTGCGGCTCGCGGCCAGCGCACGCGCCGCCCGGCACCGCGCCTGACGCAGCGCCCGGCAGGCATGGAGGCCGTGCTTATTCGTAGACCGTGCTGACGGCGTCGGTCGACAGCACCTGCCGCAGCGCGGTCAGCGCCTCATCCGACGGCACCACCTGCCAGTCGGGGCCGAGCATGGCCTCGCAACTGGCGGACTTGGCCTCGTAGCGGATCCGCACCGGCAAGCCCTGCACGCCGCTGGCGCGGGCCAGGTGGGGCATCAGCAGCTCGCGCAGCATGCCGGTCGAGGAATTGCCGTTCATCGACAGCCGCACCGCACTGGCAAAGCGCACGCGCGCGGCGACCAGGTCCATCACCGATTCCGCGGTGAAGCGGACCCCGCCCGTGAAGGTATCGTGGCGCGCATTGCCGGTGGCGATCAGCAGTTCGTCTTCGCGGAACATCTGCCGGTTGGCGTCGAAGACCTCGTTGAACACCGTCATCTCGACCAGGCCGGTGCCGTCGTCGAGCGTGACGATCAGCATCTTGCCGCGCTGGGTCATCTGCGTGCGCATGCCGCTGATCACGCCGGCGATGGTCTTGCCGCGCACGTCGCGGCCGAAGCCGCCGCCGTTGCCCTGCACTTCCTTTTCCAGCGCCGCCAGCGTGCCCTTGTTGAAGCGGCGCACCTCGTCGCGGTAGGCGTCGAAAAGGTGGCCCGAGAAGTAATAGCCGAGCGCCTGCTTTTCTTCCTGCAGCGTGCGCTTGGGGCTCCAGCGCGGCTCGTCGAGCAGTTCCGGGCGGTGCGCGTCGCCGCCGTCGCCCATCAGGTCGAACAGCGACACCTGGTTGGCGGATTCGGCCTTCTGCTCGGCGGCTTCCATCGCGATCGGCACCGACGCCAGCAGCTGGGCGCGGTTGTCGTTGAGGCTGTCGAAGGCGCCGGCGCGGATCAGCGCCTCGATGGTGCGGCGGTTGACCTGGCGGCGGTCGACCCGCTCGCAGAAATCGAACAGGTCGGTGAAGGGCCGCTCTTCGCGCGCGCGCAGGATGTCTTCGATGGCGCCCTGCCCGCTGCCCTTGATGCCGCCCAGGCCGTAGCGGATGGTCTTGGGGTCCGTCGGCGCGAAGCGGTACTCGCTGGCGTTGACGTCCGGCGGCAGCACCGCGAGCTTGTTGAGCTTGCAGTCCTCGTAGAGGATCTTGACCTTGTCGGTGTCATCCATGGCCAGCGACATGTTGGCTGCCATGAATTCGGCCGGATGATGGGCCTTGAGCCACGCGGTGTAGTACGCCAGCAGCGCATAGGCCGCCGCGTGCGACTTGTTGAAGCCGTAGCCGGCGAACTTCTCCATCAGGTCGAAGATGTCGTCGGCCTGCTGCGCCGACAGCCCGTTCTTGTCGGCGCCCTCGCGGAACATCACGCGGTGCTGCGCCATTTCCTCGGGCTTCTTCTTGCCCATCGCGCGGCGCAGCAGGTCGGCGCCGCCGAGCGAGTAGCCGCCGATGATCTGCGCCATCTGCATCACCTGCTCCTGGTAGACCATGATGCCGTAGGTCTCTTTCAGGACGGGTTCGACGCGCGGATCGGGGTACTCCACCTTCTCGCGGCCGTGCTTGCGCGCGCAGAAGCTGGGGATCAGGTCCATCGGGCCGGGACGGTACAGCGCCACCAGCGCAATGATGTCCTCGAAGCGGTCAGGCTTGGCATCCTTCAGCATGCCCTGCATGCCGCGGCTTTCCAGCTGGAACACGGCGACCGTGTTGGCGGTCTTGAGGATGTCGAAGGCAGGGCCGTCGTCGAGCGGGATCTGGCTGCAGTTCCAGTCGGCCTTGCTGGGATCGAGGCGGCGGATATAGCGTTCGGCCCAGTCCAGGATGGTCAGCGTGGTCAGGCCCAGAAAGTCGAACTTGACCAGGCCGGCGGCCTCGACGTCGTCCTTGTCGTACTGGCTGACCACGCCGCTCATGCCGTCGTTCTGCGCGCCCTGCGTGTACAGCGGGCAGAAATCGGTGAGCCGGCCGGGCGCGATCAGCACGCCGCCGGCGTGCATGCCGACGTTGCGGGTCATGCCTTCGACACGTTGCGCCAGCTCCAGCAGCTGGCGCACTTCTTCCTCGTTGCGCTCGCGCTCGGTCAGCAGCGGCTCTTCCTTCTTGGCCTCTTCGATGGTGACCAGCTTGCCCGGCTTGAACGGGATCAGCTTGGCGATGCCGTCGACAAAGCCATAGCCGAGGTCGAGCACGCGGCCCACGTCGCGCACCGCGGCCTTGGCCGCCATGGTGCCAAAGGTGGCGATCTGCGACACCGCGTCCTTGCCGTACTTCTCCTTCACGTAGGTGATCACGCGATCGCGGCCGTGCTGGCAGAAGTCGATGTCGAAGTCGGGCATCGAGACCCGCTCCGGGTTCAGGAAACGCTCGAACAGCAGCGCGTACTTGAGCGGATCGAGGTCGGTAATGCCGAGCGCATACGCCACCAGCGAACCGGCACCCGAACCGCGGCCGGGCCCCACCGGCACGCCGTTGTTCTTGGCCCAGTTGATAAAGTCCGCCACGATCAGGAAGTAGCCGGGGAAGCCCATCTTGATGATGGTGCCGGTCTCGAATTCCAGCCGTGCGTAGTATTCCGGGCGTCTGGCTTCGCGCACCGCCTCGTCGGGAAACAGCACCGCCAGGCGCTTTTCCAGGCCTTCCTTGGCCATGAACACGAGGTAGTCGTCGAGCGACATGCCGTCCGGCGTCGGGAACAGCGGCAGGCGCGGCTTGCCCAGCTCCAGCGTCAGGTTGCAGCGGCGCGCGATCTCGACCGCGTTTTCCAGCGCCGTGGGGATGTCCGCGAACAGCGCGCACATCTCGTCCTGGGTCTTGAAGTACTGGTCGGTAGTGAAGCGCCGGGTGCGGCGCGGGTTGGCCAGCAGCTCGCCCTCGGCGATGCACACGCGCGCCTCATGCGCGGTGAAATCGTCCGGCGTCATGAACTGCACCGGATGCGTGGCCACCACCGGCAACTGCATCGATGCCGCCAGTTGCACCGCCTGCTGCACGTAGGCGTCGGTGCCGGCGTGGCCGGCGCGCTGCAGTTCGATATAGAAGCGCTGCGGGAACACCGTGGCCCAGTGCTGCGCGGCGCGGCGCGCGCCTTCGGCATTGCCGTTGGCCAGCGCTATGCCGATATCGCCGCCCATCGCGCCCGACAGCGCGATCAGGCCCGTGGCCAGCGGCAGGTCATCCTCGCCCGGTTCCTGGAACCAGGCGGGATCGATCTCGGCGCGGCCGCGGTGCTGGTTGCCCAGCCATGCGCGCGACAGCAGCATGCACAGGTTCAGGTAGCCGCGGAGGTCCTGCACCAGCAGCAGCAGGCGCGCGGGCTTGTCGCGGTCCTCGGCGTTGGTCAGCCAGACGTCGGCCCCGACCACCGGCTTCACGCCCTTGCCGCGCGCTTCCTTGTAGTAGCGGATCAGGCCGAAGGCGTTGGCAAGGTCCGTCAGGGCGAGCGCGCCCATGCCATCGGCGGCGGCGGCCTTGACGGCGTCATCGAGACGGACGATGCCGTCGACGATGGAGTATTCGGAATGCAGGCGGAGGTGTACGAAGCGGGGTGCAGACATGGGCGACATTGTACCGGCTCGGCCCGCAGGCATGCCGCCAATGTTGCGGGCCACCGGAGTTCGGGCAGCGTGGCGCAAAGCTGATCGGCGTGCCGGGAAATGCGCCACGCGAAGGGTGCGCGCACGCTATAATTTCGCCTTTCCAATCAGGCAGTTATCGCAAGCTGTCGGCGCCCTTCGGGGGCCGCCGCGCGGGCGCAGTCTCCCATGCAGATCGTCAATATTTCCGCTTACAAGTTTGTCTCGCTGGACGACATCGAGACCCTGCGCCCGGCCATGCGCGAGCGCTGCGAGGCGGCAGGCCTGAAGGGCACGATCCTGCTCGCGCCGGAAGGCATCAACCTGTTCCTGGCCGGCCCGCGCGCCGCCATCGACGGCTTCATGGCCTGGCTGCATGCCGATGCGCGCTTCGCCGATATCGCGCCCAAGGAAAGCCTGTCGGACAACCAGCCCTTCAAGCGCATGCTGGTGCGCGCCAAGAAGGAGATCATCACCATGAAGATGCCGCTGATCCGCCCCGAGGCAGGCCGCGCGCCGTCGGTGCGGCCGGTGGACCTGAAGCGCTGGCTCGACCAGGGGCACGACGACGAAGGCCGTCCGGTGGTGATGCTCGATACACGCAATGATTTCGAGGTGGCGGTCGGCACGTTCGCCGACGCGGTCGAGTACGACATCGCCAGGTTCAGCGAATTTCCCGACGCCGTCGCGGCGAACAAGGCCGCGCTGGCGGGCAAGACCGTGGTGTCGTTCTGCACCGGCGGCATCCGCTGCGAGAAGGCCGCGATCCACATGCAAGAGGTTGGCGTCGAGCGCGTGTACCAGCTCGAGGGCGGCATCCTGAAGTACTTCGAGGAGGTCGGCGGCAGCCACTATCGTGGCGACTGCTTCGTCTTCGACTACCGCACCGCGTTGAATCCCAGCCTGGAGCCGGCCGGACCAAAGCAATGCTTCGCCTGCCGCGCCGTGGTCACGCCCGAACAGCAGCAAAGCCCGCACTATGTGATCGGCAAGAGCTGCCCGCACTGCATCGGCGGCAAGGGCCAGGCCGCGGCCTGACGCTGATTCGCGGCGGCTCAGGCCGCCAGCAGGTGGTAGAGGTTGCGCAGCATGCCGGCGGTGGCACCCCAGATAAAGCGCTGGCCGCCGTTCTCGCGCGGATAGGGCATGGCGTAGAACATGCGCTCGCCGTCGACCCAGCGGAACAGGCGCCGCTCATGGTGGGACGGGTTCATCAGGAAGGCCAGCGGCACTTCAAAGACATCGGCCACTTCCGACGCGTCCGGGCGCAGCGTAAAGCCATCGCGCACCAGCCCCACCACCGGGCTCACGTGGAAGCCGGTGCCGGTGATGTAGTCCGGCAGCGCGCCCAGCACTTCGACATAGTCGCGAGCCAGCCCCACTTCTTCTTCGGTTTCCCGTAGCGCCGTGTCGATGCGGCTAAGGTCCCAGGACTCCTGACGCCCGCCAGGGAAGCTGATCTGCCCGGGATGCGCGCTCAGGTTGGCATTGCGCTGCGTCAGCAGCACCGTCAGGCCATCGCGGCGCTCAACCAGCGGCACCAGCACGGCGGCGTCGCGAAGGCCGCGGCTGCGGTCATAGACGCGTGATTCATCGGTCAGTTCGGGCGCCCATGCCGGCGGCGCCTCGAACCGGTGCCGGATAAAATCCACGTGCAGGCGCGGCGCGCTCAGTGCGCCATTGCGCAGGTCGGTGTCGATGACGGGAAGGGATTCGGGGTCGAAAGCAGGACGCATAACATCGCAAGTATGACAGAAGCGCGCAATCTGGCGCCGCAGCAAAACGCCCGCCGTTGTCCGCCGCCCATGCAAAAAGGGCACCCTGGGGTGCCCTTCCTGAGGAAACGCCTGGCCGGGTTGCCCCGGCCGGCATGCCTGGTTTACTGCGCAGCCTTGGCAGCGACAGCAGCCTTCGACACCAGCTTTTCCTTGATACGCGCGGACTTGCCCGAACGCTGGCGCAGGTAGTACAGCTTCGCGCGACGCACGTCGCCGCGGCGCTTCACTTCGATGCCGGCGATCAGCGGCGAGTACAGCTGGAACGTACGTTCCACGCCTTCACCCGACGAAATCTTGCGCACGATGAAGGACGAGTTCAGGCCGCGGTTGCGCTTGGCAATCACGACGCCTTCGTAGGCCTGCACGCGCTTGCGGTTGCCTTCCACCACGTTGACGCTGACGACGACGGTGTCGCCGGGCGCGAATGCGGGGATGGTCTTGTTCGCGGTCAGGCGCGCGATCTCTTCCTTCTCGATCTGTTCGATGAGGTTCATCGTTTCTTCTCCGTAACCATCGTGCCGACGTTGTATGCCCCAGGATGACCCGGGCCCCGGCAGAGGATGGGGTTTTACCTGGCGGGAGTTTCCCCCCGCCCTTCCTTCGCCGCCCATTCCGACAGGAATTTCTCGTCGGCGCGGGTCAGCAAACCTTGTTCGCGGGCTGCCTCGATCAGGTCGGGGCGCTTGCTCGCGGTATTGGCCAACGCCTGCTGGCGCCGCCATTTTTCAATCTCGGCATGATGGCCCCCAAGCAGGATGTCGGGGACCCGCACGCCTTCATACTCTTCCGGCCGGGTGTAATGCGGGCAATCCAGCAGGCCATTGACAAAGCTGTCTTGCACCGCCGACTGCGCATCGCCCAGCACGCCGGGCAAGTGGCGCACCACCGCGTCGATCAGCGCCATCGCCGGCAGTTCGCCGCCCGACAGCACAAAATCGCCGAGGCTGATTTCCTCGTCCACGCGACGGTCGATCAGCCGCTGGTCGATCGCCTCGTAGCGGCCGCACAGCAACACCAGCCCCGGCCGCTGGGCCAGCTCCATGACCTTGGCATGCGTCAGCGTCTTGCCCTGCGGCGACATCAGCACCACATGCGGTGTCGATACGCCGGCTTGCGCCTGCGCCGCCACCGCGGCATCGATCGCGTCATCCAGCGGCTTGGCCAGCATCACCATGCCGGGGCCGCCGCCATACGGCCGATCATCGATGGTGCGGTAGTTGTCGACCGTGAAATCGCGCGGATTCCAGCTGCGCAACGCATACCGCTGCTGCTTGGCGGCACGGCTGGTGATGCCCCAGTCGGTCAGCGCGCGAAACATCTCGGGAAACAGCGTGATCACATCGAACTGCATCCGCTCTCTCCCATCCTTATCCCGCATCTACGCAGGCACCGCTCAGTAATCGAGCCCCCAGTCCACCACGATGCGCTTGCCGGCGGTATCCACCGTGCGCAGGAACGCGTCGACAAATGGAATCAGCCGTTCGCCGGCCTTGCCGTCAGGCTGCACGAAGGCAACCTGCAGGATCTGGTGGGCACCGTTGTCGATCAGCCCGGACACCTCGCCCAGCAACTCGCCTTGCTCGTTGCTGACGCTGCAGCCGATCAGGTCGACCCAGTAGAACTCGTCTTCTTCCGGCGCCGGAAAATCCGCGCGCCGGATCCACACACGACGGCCCCGCAGCGCTTCCGCAAGATTGCGGTCGGCCACGCCGGCAGCCTGCGCCACCACGGTGCCGCTGTGCTCGCGCGACTGCGCGATCTTTACGCAAAGTGGCTCGGCCCGCGCCGCGTCGGCCACCACCAGCCCAGCCTGGGGCGGGGGCAGCAGCCACCAGCGGCGGGCATGCAGCAGCGCCGACGCATCGTCGGCATGCGGCTGGACCTTGACCCAGCCACGGATGCCATAGGCAGCGCTGACATAGCCGACTTCCACCAAGTCTTCAGGCAGGGGCTCGGCATACAGCAGCGCCGCGGGCAGCTTGACCTGCTTGGCTGGCTCGGCCCGCGGCCGGTTCAGCGGCAGCTTGGACGGCCGCGGGGCGCCCTGCTTTAGTTCAGTCACGTGTGCGCGTGTACCAATACAAACGCGCCCCGCCGGCTAAGGCAGGGCGCGTTGCAAGCGGCAATCAGGCGGCAGCCTTGGCGCCTTGCTTGACCAGGCGGGCAACGGTCGGCGACAGCTGGGCGCCAACACCTTGCCAGTAGGCCAGGCGGTCTTGCGCCAGGCGCAGGCCTTCTTCACCTTCGGTTGCCAGCGGGTTGTAGAAACCAACGCGCTCGATGAAACGACCATCGCGACGATTGCGCGAGTCGGTGGCGACGATGTTGAAGAACGGGCGCTTCTTGCTGCCGCCGCGAGCCAGACGGATAACGACCATGGAATGATTCCTCAGAAAACGGGGTGTTCAAGGGCGTTCGAACACGAAACGCAAGAGTATAGCCCAATTCCCGAGGCCAAACAAACACTTAGGCGGTTGACGCGTGAACGCGGCGCAGGCATCGTGGCAAAAACCGCGACAGGAGGCCTCACATGCGCCCCGCTCTGCACTTCATGGCTGGCATCGTACCGCGTATGCTACTCCTGGTCATGACACTGGGAAGCCAGCTCGCCCTGGCCGCGCTGCCGCTGGACCAACTGCGCCTGCCGCCCGGCTTCCGCATCGAGGTGCTGACCGACGACGTGCCGGGCGCGCGCGCCATGGCGATGTCGCCGTCCGGCACGCTCTTCGTGGGATCGGGCGGCGAAGGCAAGCTCTATGCGGTCAGCGATGCGCTCGGCACACGCCCGCGGGTGCGCACTGTGGCCACCGGATTGCGCAATCCGCTTGGCGTGGCATTCCATGACGGCAGCCTTTATGCGTCTTCGGTATCGAAGATCGTGCGGCTCGACCAGATCGAGGCCCGCCTGGACCAGCCGCCCGCACCCACGGTGGTGAGCGACCGCTTCCCCTCGGACGGCCACCACGGCGGCAAATTCATCGGATTCGGCCCTGACGGCTACCTGTACGTGGCCACCGGCGCGCCCTGCAACGTCTGCGCGCCGGACGAAAGCCGCTATGCCAACATCGCCCGGATGAAGCCCGACGGCACCGGCCTGCAGGTGGTGGCGCGCGGCGTGCGCAATACCGTCGGCTTCGACTGGCACCCCGCCACACGCGAACTGTGGTTTACCGACAATGGCCGCGACCGCATGGGCGACGACGTGCCCGACGACGAACTGAACCGCGTCACCGCGTCCGGCCAGCATTTCGGCTACCCGTACTGCCATGCCGGCAACGTTGCCGATCCGGAATATGGCAGCAAGCGGCCCTGCTCCGAGTTCGTGCCGCCCGTGGCCCGGCTGGGCGCGCATGTCGCCGCGCTGGGCATGCGCTTTTACACCGGCACGCAATTCCCGCCGGACTACCGCAACAACGTCTTCATTGCCGAACATGGCAGCTGGGACCGCAGCGAGCCGTCCGGCTACCGCGTGGTCCGCGTGGTGCTGGACAGCGCCGGCAAGGCCGTGCGCCAGGAGGTCTTCGCACAGGGCTGGCTGCGCGGCGGCAGGCCCTGGGGTCGGCCGGCCGATGTCCTGGTCGCGCCGGACGGCTCGCTGCTGGTTAGCGACGACCATGCCGGGGCGATTTACCGCATCCGCTACCAGCCCTGAATCTGGCTGGAAGCCCCGCGTGGCGGGGCTTTGTGCGAGCGAAACAATCCGTTACACCGGTAACGGGATTGGCATAGGCGCCCCGATGCCCCATGCGTACCATGAACCCATCTTCCAACAGCAACACAGCGCGACAGGACCCTGGGAATCTGCATGCTCACCCGCTCTCTCCTGCGCGACCTGGTGGCTGGCATCCTGGTGGCCTCGGGCCTGGTCGGCGCGGTAGCCACCGGCCATGCCCAGGTCGCGTTCTGGCAACAAGTCCGTGCCGACGGCCGGCCCGCCCGGATCCAGGCAGGCGATGGGTGGCAAATGGCCAGCGTGCGGGCCGAAAGCCGTGAACACGTGCAGGCGCAGATCGACCGCATGGAGGCGCGCGCCAGGGCCGACGACCGCCTTAGCGGCCGCCGCGCCGCGCTGGCCGGCAACCGCGAAGACAATCGCGGCCGCGGCCAGGAGCGCAACCCCGCCAATGAAGCCCGCAACGAACCCCGTCAGGGGCCCGCCGGTCCCGGCTGGCAGGCGCGCGGCCGCGACAACGGCCGCTGATCGCCGCTGACACTGCTGCGGCGGCCATCCCCACCAGCGCCCCGCCGTTAATACAGCGCTCCGCGCCCTGCGGAACTCCACCCCCGCCGGGCCTGTCTCTACTTAAGTGTGTGCCCCGATTCCGGGCCGCGCACAGGCTGCCGCCCGGCGCTGTCCGGGGCTCACAGCGTGCCGTCTAGTGCAGACGGCAATCGAACTGACCTGCCTCTGCCCGACACCTCCTGCCGGACCCGACCAAGACAGCCCGGGCGCAGCCTCCAGAATGACAATAATTCTGTGAGGTTTGTCATGTCACCCCTGCTTAGCGACCTGGCCGAACATGCGGGCCAGCTATCGCTGTCCATCCTCTTCATGGGCATCCTGACCCTGGTTCTCTACAGCGAAACCCATATCAGCGAGCACGCGTCCGCCTTGGTACGCAGCCTGCTCTCCGGCGGCTGGCATTAGCGCCGCCGCCTGCGCCTTTTGACGCACCTCCCTTCCCTGCGCTGACTGCCGGCGTACAATGTGGGCCGGCCGGCTAACCGTGCGCCGCCGCCTCTGCGCCGGCGCACCGCCGGCCTGCATTCCTAGGCCAGCAACCTGATCCCGACCATGCCCGCAGTCACGCCAGCCCGCCACGCCTCTCCGCTCGTCGCGCCATCCGCGCGCGGCAAATCGAAGCTGCTGACCGTGGCGCTGGCCTTCCTGCTCGGCAGCCTGGGCGCGCATCGCTTCTACCTCGGCGGCGTGCGCGACCGGTATGGCTGGGCGCACCTGATGGCGCTGCTGGCGGGCGCCATCGGCGTCGCCTCCATGGCGACCGGCGCCGGCACACCCGCACTGAACTGGACCTTTGCCGTGGCCGGCGGGGTGTCTGTCATCAGCGCCTTCCTGGCGGCAATCGTCTACGGGCTGCGTCCGGACGACAAGTGGGACGCCCGCTTCAACCCGCATGGCCAGCCCACGCGCTCAGGCTGGCCGGTGGTGATCCTGGTGATCCTGTCGCTGCTGATCGGTACCGGCTTGCTGATGGCGGGGCTGGCCATCAGCTTCCAGACCTTCTTCGAAGCGCAGGTCGAGGCCGCGCGCGAACTGTCGCAGTAGGCACACGCCGGCTGCCACCATCTTCAGCATGCTTGTGCGCGATCAAGGCGGCCGCAATCGCCGGTTTCGCTTTCGGACAATTCGCCCATACTGGTAGAGCCGTCCGATCCTGGCGGCACGACGCGCGGCGAGGCCACGGCCAGGCAGCGCAAAGGAGCAAGAATCGACATGTCAAGCTATGAGGAAGGACGCCTGGCGGCGATCGCCGTCCGGCTGGCGCTGTCCTCGGGACTGCCGCCATCGAGCGCCAAAGCCGCGCTGGAGCTTGCCAGCAGCATGATCGGCGACCAGATGGCCACTGCAGCGGCCCTGAAGACTCAGAAAAGCGAACCCTGCGGATCGTCCTTGCCGCTGGGGCCCGCCGCGGGCGGGCGAAACCGCGAAGTATCCAGTTCAAACCGGTTGTAGCGGAAGCCGAGCCGTTCGGCGGCCTTGTAGAAGCGCTGGCGCAGCAAGTCCGCCCAGACGCCAGTCCCGCGCATGCGCGTGGCAAAGCTCGCATCGTAGGCTTTGCCTTCGCGCATGTCCCGCACGCGATTCATGACGCGTTCGGCGCGATCCGGAAAGTGCGCCTGCAGCCATTCCTCGAACAGCGGCCGCACCTCCCAGGGCAGCCGAAGCACGATGTAGTTCGCATAGACGGCGCCCGCCTCGCGCGCCGCTTCCAGCACACGCTCCAGGTCCGGCTCGGTGATGAAGGGGATCACCGGGGCGATGCTGACCCCTACCGGGATGCCGGCGTCGGTCAGCGTGCGGATGGTGCGCAACCGCCGCGACGGCGTTGCCGCGCGCGGCTCCAGCGTGCGCGCAATGCCGGCATCGAGCGTGGTGATGGTGAGCGCCGCCACCGCCAGCCGCTTGGCCGCCATCGGCGCAAGCAGGTCGATATCGCGCTCGATCAATGACGACTTGGTGATCAGCGCCACCGGGTGATCGCATCCATGCAGGACTTCCAGCAGGCTGCGCGTGATGCGCTGCTCGCGCTCGATCGGCTGGTACGCGTCGGTGTTGACGCCCAGCGCGATGGTCTCGCAGCGATATGACGGCCGCGCCAGTGCTTCGCGCAGGCGCTCGGCGGCATTGGTCTTGGCATACAACTGGGTTTCGAAGTCCAGCCCCGGCGACAGGTCGAGGTAGGCGTGCGTCGGCCGGGCGAAGCAATAGATGCAGCCATGCTCGCAGCCGCGGTAGGGATTGAGCGAAACGTCGAACGGGACGTCAGGTGACGCATTGCGCGTCAGCACCGAACGGGCCGGCTCGAGATGGACTTCGGTGCGCAGCGGCGGCAGCGGCGCGTCGTCCTGGGCCGGTACGGCCTCGGGCGTCGTCGCGGCTTCATCCGGGCCCGGACCCCAGCCATCGTCGAACGTTTCGCGCTGGTCGCGCTCGAAACGCCCCTGCAGGTTGCTGACGGCGCCGCGCCCTTTGCGTGCCACGGGCGGCCGCGCGCCTGCCGGCGGTGCCTGCAGGTCCGGGTCGGCCTCGCGCCGCGTGGTGCCATTGGCAACTGGCCGGGCGGCGGGCTTGGGTTTTGGCGGGGGGCGCTCCATGCTGGCCTTCGTCACGCTGCCTGGCTCTTCTCCTCGACCGAGATTGCCAGCGTCTCCTTGATCTCTTCCATCACCACATAGCTCTTGGACTGCGCAGCGCCAGGCAACTGCAGCAGGATATCGCCCAGCAGCCGCCGGTACTCGCCGATCTCGCGGATGCGCGCCTTGATCAGGTAGTCGAAATCGCCCGAGACGAGGTGGCATTCCAGCACTTCCGGAATCCGCAGCACCTCGCGGCGGAACTGCTCGAACATATTGCCCGACTTGTTGCCCAGCGAGATCTCGACGAACACCAGCAGTGCGCTGCCTAGCAGCGCCGGGTTCAGCCGCGCGTAGTAGCCCATGATGACACCATCGCGCTCCAGGCGCTTGACGCGCTCGATGCAGGGCGTGATGGTCAGCCCGACTGCCTCGGCCAGGTCTTTCATCGACATCCTCCCGTCGCTCTGCAGCGCGGTCAGGATCTTGCGGTCGAGCCGGTCGAGCGTGCGTTGGGGCTGGCGACTCATTCTCATGAGTTTTTCCTGTTTTTCTGAGAAATTCGGTAACTATGACTGGATTGCATTCAATAGTATAGAGACAAATCCTCTATATCGTAGTCATCGCAGTTGGAGCCCCCGAACATGCGCGTTCTCGTACTTGGCAGTGGCGTGATTGGCGTCACCAGTGCGTGGTATCTGGCCAAGGCTGGTCACGAAGTGACCGTGGTCGACCGCGAGGCCGGCCCCGCGCTCGGCACCAGCTTTGCCAATGCGGGCCAGATCTCGCCCGGCTACGCGTCGCCCTGGGCCGCGCCCGGCGTGCCGCTCAAGGCGATCAAGTGGATGTTCCAGGAGCACGCGCCGCTCAGCATCCGCCCGGACGGCACGCTGTTCCAGCTGCAATGGATGTGGCAGATGCTGCTGAACTGCAGCGCCGGGCGCTATGCCGTCAACAAAGAACGCATGGTGCGGCTGGCCGAGTACAGCCGCGACTGCATCCGCGCGCTGCGCGCGGAAACCGGCATTGCCTATGAGGGCCGCCAGCAAGGTACGCTGCAGGTGTTCCGCACCGACGAGCAGCTGCATGGCGCGGCCAAGGACATCGCCGTGCTCGAACAAGCCGGGGTGCCCTACCAGTTGCTTTCGCGCGACGAACTCGCCGCGAGCGAACCGGCCCTGGCCGCCGTCCGCCACAAGCTGGCCGGCGGCCTGCGCCTTCCCAATGACGAAACCGGCGACTGCGCGCTGTTCACGCAACGCCTCGCTGGCATGGCCGGCACGCTGGGAGTCCGGTTCCTGTACAACCGCTCGATCGATGGCCTGATGAGCCAGGGTGACGCCGTCACCGGCGCCGTGGTCGATGGCGAGCCGATGGCGGCCGACCTGGTGGTGGTGGCGCTAGGCAGCTGGTCGACGCAGCTGGTCAAGCCCTTCCTGCGCGGCATGTCCAACCTGCCGGTGTATCCGCTCAAGGGCTTCTCGATCACCGTGCCGCTCAACGATGCCTCGCGCGCCCCGGTATCGACGGTGCTGGACGAGACCTACAAGGTTGCCCTGACCCGCTTCGACGACCGCATCCGCGTGGGCGGCATGGCCCAGATCGTCGGCTATGACCGCAGCCTCGACCCTGCCAAGCGCCGCACGCTCGAGCATGTGGTGACCGACCTGTTCCCAGGTGCCGGCGATGTCAGCCAGGCTACCTTCTGGACCGGGCTGCGCCCCATGACCCCCGACGGCACGCCCATCGTCGGCCCGACCCAGGTGCACGGCCTGTGGCTGAACACCGGCCACGGCACACTTGGCTGGACCATGGCGTGCGGCTCGGGCAAGCTGCTGTCGGACCTGGTGTCGGGCAAGTCGCCGGCGATCCGTGCCGACGACCTGTCGGTCCATCGCTACCTGCAGCCGGCGCGCCATCACCTGGCGCCACGTCCGGCGGCCGCCTGAGACAGCACCGTCCCGGCCTGAAAAAAAGGGCGACCCGCCAGGGTCGCCCTTCTTGCATGCGCAACGCGCGTGCCGCTCAGAACTGCTCGGCGCTCAACGCATTGGCCGGCGCTCCGCCGCTTACCACCGCATCGCGCAAGGCCGATGCCTGCGACAGGATATGCTCGGCAAAGAAATGCGCGGTCGCGATCTTGGCGTCGTGGAAGGCCGGATCCTCGGCTCGCTTTGCGTCAGCAGCCAGCATGGCGCGGCCGAACTGCCAGCCGGAGAACACGATGCCGCACAGCTTCAGGTAAGGCACGCTGCCGGCAAAGACCGCGTTTGGATCCGACTTGGCATTGGCCACCACGAACTCCACCACCGCCTCCAGCGCGGCGCGGCCCCTGGCCAACTGCGTCTGCACCGCGGTGAAGGCGGCACCGCCGTGCTGGCCCAGCGCGGCCTCGGTCTCGGCGATCTGCGCGCAGATCGCGCGCGCCACCGTGCCGCCATCGCGCACCGTCTTGCGGCCAATCAGGTCATTGGCCTGGATCGCCGTGGTGCCTTCGTAGATGGGCAGGATGCGCGCGTCTCGGTAGTGCTGCGCCGCGCCGGTTTCCTCGATAAAGCCCATGCCGCCATGCACCTGCACGCCGAGGCTGGTGACATCGATCGACAGCTCGGTGCTCCAGCCCTTGACCACCGGCACCATGAACTCGTAGAACGCCTGACTCTGCCTGCGCACGGCTTCGTCGGGATGCTGGTGCGCCGCGTCGCTGGCGGCAGCGGCCACGTACGCCACCGCGCGCGCACCTTCGGTCAGCGCGCGCATGGTCATCAGCATGCGCTTGACATCCGGATGGTGGATGATGGTCACCGCCTCGCGCGCCGAGCCATCGACCGGGCGGCTCTGCACGCGCTCGCGCGCAAACGCCACCGCCTGCTGGTAGGCGCGCTCGGACACCGCGATGCCCTGCATGCCGACCGAGAAGCGCGCCGAGTTCATCATGATGAACATGTACTCGAGGCCGCGGTTCTCTTCGCCGACCAGCGTGCCGATCGCGCCGCCATGGTCGCCGAACTGCAGCACCGCCGTGGGGCTCGCCTTGATGCCCAGCTTGTGTTCGATGGAGACGCAATGGACATCGTTGCGCGCCCCGGTGCTGCCGTCGGCATTGACCAGGAACTTGGGCACGATGAACAGCGAGATGCCCTTCACGCCCTCGGGCGCAGTGGGCGTGCGCGCCAGCACGAGATGGACGATGTTCTGTGCCATGTCGTGCTCACCGTAGGTGATGAAGATCTTGGTGCCGAACACCTTGTAGGTGCCGTCGCCCTGCGGCTCGGCGCGGGTGCGCACCGCAGCCAGGTCCGAACCGGCCTGCGGCTCGGTCAGGTTCATGGTGCCGGTCCACTCGCCGGAAATCAGCTTGGGCAGGAAGGTGGCCTTCTGTGCGTCGGAACCGGCCGTCAGCAGCGCCTCGATGGCGCCGTCGGTCAGCAACGGGCACAGCGCGAACGACAGGTTCGCGGTGTTCAGCATCTCGTTGCACGCCGTGGCGACCAGCTTGGGCAGTCCCTGTCCACCAAATTCCTGCGGATGCAGCACGCCCTGCCAGCCACCCTCGCCGAACTGGCGGAAGGCCTCCTTGAAACCCGGCGTGGTGGTGACCACGCCATCCTTCCAGCTGCTCGGCTCCAGGTCGCCAGCGCGGTTCAGCGGCGCCACCACCTGTTCGTTGAACTTGGCCGCCTCGTCGAGCACGGCCTCGGCCGTCTCGGGCGTGGCTTCCTCGAAGCCGGGCAGCTGGCTGACGGCCTCAAGGCCTGCCAGCTCGTTCATGACGAACAGCATGTCCTTGATCGGCGCACGGTAGGTCATCGATGTCTCCCAACATGTATGAAAAAGCCGTTCGCGGGTGGCCCCCGGAACGGCTAGTTATTTGCTACCTGCGGCTATCCGTGCCGGCCGCGTCGCGGCCGGCGAGGCATCAGCCCAGTGCTGCCACGAGTTCCGGCACCACGGTGTTCAGGTCGCCCACCAGGCCGTAGTCGGCCACGGAGAAGATCGGCGCCTCGGCATCCTTGTTGATCGCGACGATCACCTTGGAGTCCTTCATGCCGGCCAGGTGCTGGATCGCGCCCGAGATACCGACGGCGATATACAGCTGCGGCGCGACGATCTTGCCGGTCTGGCCCACCTGGTAGTCGTTCGGCACGAAGCCGGCGTCCACCGCGGCGCGCGAGGCGCCCAGCGCGGCGTTGAGCTTGTCGGCCAGCGGCGTCAGCACCTTGGTGTAGTTTTCGCCCGAACCCACGCCACGGCCACCGGAAACGATGATCTTGGCGGCGGTCAGTTCCGGGCGGTCGCTCTTGGCCACTTCGCGCGAAACGAATTGCGAAACGCCCGCGTCGGCCACGGCCGGCAGGGTCTCGACGGCGGCCGAGCCGCCTTCTGCCGCGGCGGCGTCAAAGGCGGTGCCGCGCACCGTGATGACCTTGATCTTGTCTTCCGACTTGACCGTGGCGATGGCATTGCCGGCATAGATCGGACGCTCGAAGGTGTCCGGGGCGTCGACCTTGGAGATTTCCGAGATCTGGGCCACGTCCAGCTTGGCGGCGACGCGCGGCAGGATGTTCTTGCCGTACGGGGTGGCCGGGGCCAGGATGTGCGAGTAGTCGTTGGCGATGGCCAGCGCCTGCTCGGCCACGTTCTCGGCCAGGCCGTCGCCAAAGTAGGCGGCGTCGGCCAGCAGGACCTTGGTCACGCCGGCGATCTTGGCGGCGGCATCGGCCGCGGCCTTGGCGTTGGCGCCGGCCACCAGCACGTGCACGTCGCCGCCGCATTGGGCAGCGGCAGTCACGGTGTTGAGCGTGGCAGCCTTGATGGATTGATTGTCGTGTTCAGCAATGACGAGTGCAGTCATGTTATTTCTCCCCCGCGCTCAGATAACCTTGGCTTCGTTCTTCAGCTTCTGCACCAGCGTCGCAACGTCCGGCACCATCACACCCGCGCTGCGCTTGGCAGGCTCGACCACCTTCAGGGTCGACAGGCGCGGCTTGACGTCGACGCCGAGGTCTTCCGGCTTGACGATATCGAGCTGCTTCTTCTTGGCCTTCATGATGTTCGGCAGCGTGACATAGCGCGGCTCGTTCAGGCGCAGGTCGGTCGTGACCACGGCCGGCAGCGTCAGCGACAGCGTTTCCAGGCCGCCGTCGACTTCACGCGTGACCGATGCCTTGCCGTCGGCCACCACCACCTTCGAGGCGAACGTGGCTTGCGGCAGGCCGGCCAGCGCGGCCACCATCTGGCCGGTCTGGTTGGAGTCGTCGTCGATGGCCTGCTTGCCCAGGATCACCAGTTGCGGCTGTTCCTTGTCGATCAGCGCCTTCAGCAGCTTGGCCACGGCCAGCGGTTGCAGGTCTTCGGTCGATTCCACCAGGATGCCGCGGTCGGCACCGATGGCCATCGCGGTGCGCAGGGTTTCCTGGCACTGCGTGACACCGCACGAGACGGCGATCACTTCGGTGGCCACGCCGGCTTCCTTCAGGCGCACGGCCTCTTCCACGGCGATTTCGTCGAAGGGGTTCATGCTCATCTTGACGTTGGCCAGATCGACGCCCGAGCCGTCCGCCTTGACGCGGACCTTGACGTTGTAATCCACCACCCGCTTGACTGCGACGAGTACTTTCATGCGCTCACTCCACTGATAGCTGATAGTCAGAAATTTTGTTCGCTCGTCATTATAACCACCGGGTTGGCGGCTCTCCTGTTTTTCGAACGATCGTACTATTTTATCGGCAAAATGATGCCGGGCATAGGCCCGGCATCGCTTCATCCGTTCGGCGATTGTGTCGCAAACCCGCGTTGGGCGGCATCGTCTGATTGGATGAAAGGCTCAAGTGACGCCGGCTTACCAGGCGGTGATGACCGAGTCCTTGAAGGTCGATGTGACGTATTGCTTGATTTCCGGTGAATGGTAGGCCTTCACCAGCTTGGCCACCCAAGGCTTGTTCTTGTCCGCCTCGCGGATCGCGATCAGGTTGGCGTACGGGCCCTTCGGACCTTCGATGGCAATCGCGTCCTTGGTCGGCGACAGGCCCGCGGACTCGGCATAGTTGCCGTTGATGGCGGCGGCGTCCAGGTCATCCAGCGAGCGCGGCAGCTGGGCGGCGTCGAGCTCGACGATGCGGAGTTTCTTCGGGTTCTCGACGATGTCCAGCGGCGTGGCCTTCAGGCCGGCGTTGGGCTTGAGCTTGATCACGCCCTTGCTCTGCAGCAGCAGCAGGCCGCGGCCACCGTTGGTGGGATCGTTGGGCACGCCCACGCGCGCGCCCTGCTTGAGCTGGTCGAGCGACTTGATCTTCTTCGAGTACACGCCCATCGGGAACGTGACCGTGTAGGCGATATGCGTGAACTTGTAGCCACGATCCTTGATCTGGGCTTCCAGGTACGGCAGGTGCTGGTAGCTGTTGGCATCCAGGTCGCCGGAGGCGAGCGCGGCGTTGGGCTGGATGTAGTCGCTGAACTCGACCACCTGGATGTTAAGGCCGTCCTTGGCGGCGACCTTCTTCACCTGTTCCATGATCTGGGCGTGCGGGCCGCCGGTGACGCCGATCTTGATCGGCTTTTCCTGGGCGAACGCGCCAGTGGCCAGCGAGGCGCCGAGCGCGGCGCCGAGCATCCATTGCAGCAGGTTGCGACGTTGCATGATGTACGTTCCTCTTTCGAAAAAGGTTGGGTTCAACGGTGGCTGATGCGCCGGACCAGCCAGTCGCCGAAGCTCTGCACCGCCTGCACAAAGACAATCAGGATCACCACCACCGCCACCATCACCTCGGTGATGTAGCGCTGGTAGCCGTAGCGGATGCCCAGGTCGCCCAGCCCGCCGCCGCCGATGGCGCCGGCCATGGCGGAGTAGCCGACCAGGCTGACGAAGGTGATGGTCAGGCCGGCGACGATGCCGGGCATGGCCTCGGGCAGCAGCACCTTCCAGACGATCTGGCCGGTGGTGGCACCCATCGACTGGGCGGCTTCGACCAGGCCCTTGTCGACCTCGCGCAGCGCGCTTTCCACCAGGCGTGCGATAAACGGGATCGCCGCGATGGTCAGCGGCACGATCGCCGCGGTGGTGCCGATCGACGAACCGACAATAAAGCGCGTGAACGGGATCACCACCACCAGCAGGATGATGAACGGGATCGAACGCACCGCGTTGACCACCACGCCGATGGTGCGATTGAACAGCGGGTGCGACAGCACGCCGCCGCGGTTGGTCAGGTGCAGCAGCACGCCCAGCGGCACGCCCAGCAGCGCGCCGACCACGCCCGAGATCGCCACCATCAGCAGGGTCTCGTTGAACGAGGTCAGGAACAGGTCAAACATTTCAGACCACATGCTCGAACTCCTCCACCACGACGCCTTGCGCCTGCAGGTATTCCATCGCCGCCTTCACATCGGCCAGCTCGCCCGTCGCCATGATCGCCAGCGAGCCGAAGGCCTGGCCCTGGATCTCGTCGATATGGCCGTGCAGGATATTGAAATCCAGCCCGTAGCGGCGAATCGCCTGCGCCAGCACCGGCTGGTCGACGCCCTCGCCGGTGAAGGCCAGGCGGTAGACGTGGTCGCGGCCATTGCCGAGCCGGCTTTCCACGCGCTTGAGCACGCTCGCCGGCAGTTCCTGCGAGATGACATCGCCGATCATGGCGCGCGTGACCTCGTGCTGCGGGCGCAGGAAAACGTCGATCACGCGCCCGGTCTCCACTACCTCGCCGGCCTCGAGCACAGCCACGCGGTCACAGACCTGCTTGATGACTTCCATCTGGTGCGTGATCATCACGATGGTCAGGCCCAGCTCGCGGTTGATCTGCTTGAGCAGGTCCAGGATGGAACGGGTGGTTTCCGGGTCCAGCGCGGACGTGGCCTCGTCCGACAGCAGCACCTTGGGCTTGCTCGCCAGCGCGCGCGCAATGCCCACGCGCTGCTTCTGCCCGCCGCTGATCTGCGCCGGGTAGCGGTCCTTCAATGCCGACAGGCCGACCAGGTCCAGCAGCGGCAGCACCGTCGCGGCGATCTCGGCCCTGGGCTTGCCGGCGAGCTCCAGCGGCAGCGCCACGTTCTCGTACACGGTGCGCGAAGACAGCAGGTTGAAATGCTGGAAAATCATGCCGATCTCGCGGCGGGCCAGGCGCAGCGCGCTGCGGTCCAGCGCCGTCAGGTCCTGGCCGGCGACCACCACGCGGCCACTGGTGGGCCGGTTCAGCAGGTTGATGGCGCGTACCAGCGTGCTCTTGCCGGCGCCGCTGCGGCCGATGATGCCGAAGACTTCGCCCGCCGCTATCGACAGGCTGACCTCCCGCAATGCATGCACGTCGCCAGACGCGCCCGGGAAGCGCTGCGACAGTCCTTGCAGTTCGATCATGGAAAGGTGACCAAAAGAAAACGGCAACAGGCGAGGGATCTCCAGCGCTGTTGCCGCTCGTTATTTTTCTGAAGCGCGTATTTTATGCGATTCGCTTCATACCATAAACGACTTTTTGCCGATGTCTTTATGCGCTCCCGGCATATAAAGACCGGACAAGTCGATCAGGAGGCACGCCAGGACGGCGGTCGCTTGTCGATGAAGGCCTGCACCCCCTCCAGCGCCGCCTCGTCCATCATGTTGCAGGCCATGGTCTGCCCGGCAAGCTGGTAGGCCGCCTCGATGCCCATCTCGAGCTGGCGGTAGAACAGCCCCTTGCCGGCAGCGACGGCGGCGGCCGGCTTGGCGCAGATGCTGGCGGCCAGCCGGGCCACCTCGGCATCCAGCTCGCCGGCCGGCACCACCCGGTTGACCAGGCCGCGCTCGCGGGCACTGGCGGCATCGATCATGTCGCCGGTCAGCAGCATCTCCATGGCCTGCTTGCGGTGCAGGTTGCGCGACAGTGCCACGCCCGGTGTCGAACAGAACAGTCCCAGGTTGACGCCCGACACGGCAAAGCGGGCATCGTCCGCCGCCACCGCCAGGTCGCACATCGCCACCAGCTGGCAGCCGGCCGCGGTGGCGATGCCCTGCACCCGTGCGATCACCGGCTGCGGCATCCGCTGGATCGCCATCATCATGCGCGTGCAGCGGTCGAACAGACGCCGGTAGTAATCGTGCGATGGCGCGGCGCGCATCTCGCGCAGGTCGTGCCCAGCACAGAAGGCCTTGCCGGCGCCAGCCAGCACCACCACGCGCACGCTGTCGTCGGCGGCCAGCCGGCGCAGCGCATCGGTGAGCGCATCGAGCAGCCCTTCGGACAAGGCGTTGAAGGCCTGCGGCCGGTTCATGGTCAGGCGCGCCACGCCGGCGGCGTCGCGCGATTCGGTCAGCAGCGGCGCATCCACGCGCGCATCGTTCTCGGCCATGGCAGCGGTCTCCTAATGCTCCAGCAGCACCTTCAGGTGGGCCAGCACGCTGCGGCCCAGCGCGCTGAGGTTGTAGCCGCCTTCCAGGCAGCTGACGATGCGGCCCTGCGCATGGGTGCGCGCCACCTCGACCAGCTGGCCGGTGATCCAGGCATAGTCCTGCTCCACCAGGCCCATCTGGCCCAGGTCGTCCTCGCGGTGCGCGTCGAAGCCGGCGGAGATGAACAGCATCTGCGGGCGGAACTCATTGAGGCGCGGCAGCCAGATGGTCTCGACCACTTCGCGCACCGCCATGCCGTTGCTATAGGCCGGCAGCGGGATATTGACCATGTTCGGCGCCAGGTGCTCGGTGCCGCTGTAGGGATAGAACGGGTGCTGGAAGATGCTGCACATCATCACGCGCTCGTCGCCGCGGAACGCCGCCTCGGTGCCGTTGCCGTGGTGCACGTCGAAGTCGATGATCGCCACGCGCTCGAGCCCGTGCGCCTCCAGTGCGTGGCGGGCGGCGATGGCCACGTTGTTGTAGAAGCAGAAGCCCATGGCGCGGTCCGGCTCGGCGTGGTGTCCGGGCGGGCGCACGCAGCAGAACGCGTTCTCGAACTCGCCGGCGATCACCGCGTCGGTGGCGGCCACGGCCGCGCCGGCGGCCAGCGTGGCGGCGGCGAGGGTGTGCGAGTTCATCGAGGTGTCCGGATCGATCGCGTGGTAGCCGCTGGACGGGCTGGCGTTTTCCAGTGCGTCGACGTGCTCGGGCCGGTGCACGCGCTCAAGCTGTTCGCGCGTCGCGGGCGGCGCCTCGCGGCGCTCCAGCAGCCCGTCCAGGCCATGCGAAATCAGGTGATCCTCGATCGCCTGCAGGCGCTCCGGACATTCGGGATGGAAGTGCCCCATCTCGTGCCGCTGGAATTCGGGGTGCGTGTAATAGCCGGTCGGCATCTCTTATCGTCGCAATGGGTCGCAATGCGTCGCCATGTTGTCTCCAAACGTTACGTTAGCACAGGCACGGCCATGCCACCCAGCGGCGCGGGCGCGCCAGGCGTGCCCGCGCCGACGCGAATGCCGCAGTGGCATCCGCTATACTCGGTGCGACTTGCAAAGGACACCATGACCGACACCCAGCGCTCACTGCGACGCCCCCTGCTGGGCGCCGCGCTTTCCGCTGCCGCACTCGGACTCTGCGGCCTCTCCCCCAGCCTGCTCGCCGCCGGCAAACGCCGCGTCAGCGTGCGCGAGGAAGAAATCGAACCGGGCCGTTACCGCGACAACCCGCAAGCGCGAGCCTTTATCGACGAGATGGTGGCCCGCCACGGCTTTGACCGCGGCATGCTGCAGGACTGGTTCGGACAGGCGGTCTATTCGGCCACCGTGGTGCGCCTGATCATGCCGCCCGCTACCACCGGCCGCAAAAGCTGGCGCACCTACCGCTCGCGCTTTATCGAGCCGATCCGCATCAACGCGGGCGTGCGCTTCTGGCAGGACAATCGCGACACGCTGCGCCGCGCCGAAGCCGAGTTCGGCGTGCCGGCCTCGGTCATCGTCGGCATCATTGGCGTGGAAACCATCTACGGGCGCGACATGGGCACGTTCCGCGTGCTCGATTCGCTGTCGACGCTGGCGTTCGACTACCCGGCCACGCCCAACCGCGAAGCCCGCAGCACGCTGTTCCGCAATCAGCTGGCCGACTTCCTGGTGTGGTGCCGCGACACCCGCACCGACGTCTACTCGGTACTGGGCTCGTATGCCGGCGCCATCGGCATTCCGCAGTTCATGCCGACCAGCCTGCGCGAATACGCCCTCGACTACGACAACAACGGCCACGTCGACCTGCGCAACAGCCCCACTGACGCCATCGGCAGCGTGGCGCGCTTCCTGCAATTGCATGGCTGGGAGCCGGGCCGCCCGGTGGTGTGGCGCATCGCCGATGACGCGGGCAGTCTCGGTGTCGCCACCGCGGCGGCCGATGGCGAGCCGTGGCCGACCCGCACCGTCAACCAGCTGACCCGCGCCGGACTGCGCGTGGACGAGCCCATCAGCCTCGCGCGCGAAGGCGAGACCGGCGTGCTGGTGGTGGACCTGCCCACGCCCGACCAGCCCACCGAGTACCTGCTGGGCCTGCGCAACTTCTATGTGCTGACGCGGTACAACCGCAGCTTCTTCTATGCGCTGGCGGTGTACCAGTTGGGCGAGGCGGTCAAGGCGGCGATGGGCTGAGGCAACACGGCCAGAAAGCACAAGGCCTCGCATCAGCGAGGCCTTTGTTTTTGCCGCGGCGCTGCGGATCAGGCCGGAAACACGCCGGTCGACAGATAGCGGTCGCCGCGGTCGCACACCACGAAGACGATGGTGGCGTTCTCGACTTCTTCGGCAACGCGCAGCGCCACGCACAGTGCGCCGGCCGCGGAAATGCCGCAGAAAATGCCCTCTTCGGAGGCCATCCGGCGCGCCATGTGCTCGGCATCGCTTTGGCTGACCGGCTCGGTGCGGTCGATGAACTTCGGATCGTAGATCTTCGGCAGATAGGCTTCCGGCCACTTGCGGATGCCCGGGATGCGCGAGCCTTCGGCCGGCTGCGCGCCAACGATCTGGATCTCCGGATTGCGCTCCTTCAGGAAGCGCGACACGCCGGTGATGGTGCCGGTGGTGCCCATTGCCGAAACGAAGTGGGTGATGCGGCCATCGGTATCGCGCCAGATCTCGGGGCCGGTGCCCTCGTAGTGCGCCTGCGGGTTGTCCGGATTGGCGAACTGGTCGAGGATCACGCCCTTGCCGTCGCGCTCCATCGCATCGGCCAGGTCACGCGCATACTCCATGCCGCCCTTGACCGGGGTCAGGATGATCTCGGCACCATAAGCCGCCATGCTCTGGCGGCGCTCGAGGCTCAGGTCCTCGGGCATGATCAGCACCATCTTGTAGCCGCGGATGGCGGCTGCCATGGCCAGCGCGATGCCGGTGTTGCCCGAGGTCGCTTCGATCAGGGTATCGCCCGGCTTGATGCGCCCGCGCGCTTCGGCACGGGCGATCATCGACACTGCCGGACGGTCCTTGACGGAACCGGCCGGATTGTTGCCTTCGAGCTTGCCGAGGATCACATTGCCGCGCGCATCGTTGGCGGCGCCGGGAATGCGCTGCAGTCTGACCAGCGGCGTGTTGCCGATGGTGTCTTCAATTGTCTTGTAGGCCATGGGGCGGAGGAAGGTCGCAAACGGGGGATGCCGGGGGGCTTCCAATTTGCCGGCCATTGTAATCCAGACCCCTATCCCGCGCCGGCAGGCGGGATTTGCGCTGTGCCCGCCTGCTGCCTGCACTTATGTATGGTGACTCAGTCTTCTTCGCGGTTGCCTTCGCCGAGCAGGTGGTACAGCAGGATGCAGCCGAAGGTGGCGGTGCCGATGCCCCCCAGCGTCATGCCGCCCAGCTTCAGCGTCAGGTCGCCGGCCGCCACCGTCAGCGTGGCGCCAACCGTAATCAGGTTGCGCGAGCTGGAGAAGTCCACCTTGTTCTGCACCCAGATCCGGCCCGCCGTGGCCGCGATCAGGCCGAACACGACAATGGTCAGCCCGCCGATCACCGGCCCCGGGATGGTCAGGATCAAGGCGCCGAACTTGGGCGAGAAGCCCAGCAGGATGGCCACCGCGGCCGCGACCACGAAGATCAGCGTCGAATAGATGCGGGTGACCGCCATTACCCCCATGTTTTCGGCATAGGTAGTCACGCCGGTGCCGCCGCCGCTGGCCGACAGCATGGTGGCGATGCCGTCGCCGATAAAGGCGCGGCCGATGTAGGGATCCAGGTTGCGGCCGGTCATCACGCCGATGGCCTTGATATGGCCGAGGTTCTCGGCCACCAGCACGATCGCCACCGGGGCGATCAGCAGCATCGCGTTGAGTTCGAAGGTCGGCGCGGTGAACGCCGGCAGGCCGAACCAGCTGGCGGCGGCCACGCCGGAAAAATCGATCGGCTTGCCCAGGCCCATCACATTGGTGCCCAGGTAGTAGGCAAGATAGCCGGCCAGGCCGCCGATCAGCACCGGCAGGCGTCCGATCATGCCGGGCGCGCGTACCGCGACCAGCCCCACCGCGACCACGGTCAGCAGCCCCACCCAGGTATCCAGCGCCGCCCCGCTGACCGCCTTGACCGCCACCGGCGCCAGGTTCAGCCCGATCGCCGCGACAATGGCGCCGGTCACCACCGGCGGCATCAGCTTTTCCACCCAGGCATAGCCCACCGCCTGCACGATCAGGCCGATCACGGTGTACAGCGCTCCCGCGGCCATGATGCCGCCTAGCGCCACCGGGATATTGAGGTTGGGGCCGCTGCCGGCATAGCCGGTGGCGGCGATCACCACGGCAATGAAGGCGAAGCTGGAACCCAGGTAGCTGGGCACCCGGCCGCGCACGCACAGGAAGAAAATCAGCGTGCCGATGCCGGAAAACAGGATGGCGATATTCGGGTTGAAGCCCATCAGGATCGGCGCGATGGCGGTCGAGCCGAACATCGCCACCACATGCTGGATCCCGGCCAGCAGTGTCTGCCCCGCGGGCAGCCGCTCATCCGGGCCGATCACGCCCCCGGTCTTGAGCCGCCATTGCGGCAGGAATCCCGCGTCCTCGCCATTCGCCATATTGTCTTGCTCCCTGTGGTCCGGGCTGGCCGCCGGATCGGCGGCCGCCGCGCTTGTGCCTGGTTGTTTGGTTGTGGAATGCCGGTCGGCAGCCGCGCGGCAGGTCCTGCCTGCGCGGCGTCCGCATGATACTCCGCCGCCACGGGGGCTGCGAAGCCGGCAATTTTTAGCACAACGCGTACCAGGCACAACGCATACCAGCCACAACGCACCCGGCCGCAGCACGACCGGGCACAGGGCAGCGCGATCTGGCTAGCGGGCCGGCTTTGCCGGTGCGGCCGCGGCCGCCTTTGCTCCTTTTGCGGGCGCTGGCGTGGCCGGCGGCGCAGCGGAGGGCGCGGCAGCGGGCGCGCCCTTGCCGGCGATGGTCAGGCCGGCATCCTGCAACTTGGCCACGGACTTCGGCCCGATGCCGCTGACGCGCTCAGCCAGGTCGGCGGCGTCCTTGTACGGCCCGCGCTTGTTGCGCTCTTCGACGATGTGGCGGGCCGTGGCCGGCCCCACCCCCTTGACCGAGGTCAGCGCCGCCTCGTCCGCGGTGTTGACGTCGACTGCGGCACGCGCGGTGCCGCCGGCAAGCAGGCAGAGGGTTGCCGCGAGGGATATCAGGGAAAAACGCCGGGCAAGCTGCCGGATCCAATGCATGGCCATGAAGGCTCTCCTTTCCTGTGGATGGTCTGAGGTACCACCCCCGCCGAGGTGGCGAGGTCAGGTCAGGATAGGGGCGCGTCGCGAGCGCGGCGCATGCGGCAACAAAAGTTGACACCGGCCGCACGAAATCGTGTCAGCCGGGATCAGGGATGGCGCAATGCTGCGGGCGTTCAGCCGTTGCGCTCCAGCAGCCAGCGGCAGTAGCGCGCCACGCCTTCCTCGACGCTCAGGAAGCGTTCGCCGTAGCCCGCGCCACGCAGTTTGGACACATCCGACTGCGTGAAGCACTGGTACTTGCCACGCAACGCGTCGGGAAACTTGACGTACTCGACCAGCCCTTCCTGCACCAGGTCGTCCAGCGACAGGGGCGGCTTGCCTTCGGCTTCGCGCAGCGTGTTGACCACGGTGGCGGCGATGTCGTTGAACGGCTGGGCGCGGCCGGTGCCCAGGTTGAAGATGCCGGACTTCTCGGGATGGTCGAAGAAGTACAGGTTGACCTTGACCACGTCCTCGACCGAGATGAAATCGCGGCTCTGCATGCCCGGACCATAGCCGCCGTATTCGCCGAACAGCTTCACCGTGCCGTCGGCGCGGAACTGGTTGAAGTTGTGGAATGCCACCGAGGCCATGCGGCCCTTGTGCGTTTCGCGCGGGCCGTACACGTTGAAGTAGCGGAAGCCGACGATCTGCGACAGGGCCGACGGCAGCCGGCGCCGCACGATCTGGTCGAACAGGAACTTGGAATAGCCGTACACGTTGAGCGGACGCTCGAACTCGCGGTCTTCGCGGAACACCTGCGAGGCCCCGTAGGTGGCCGCCGACGACGCATACAGGAACTGCGCGCCCTGCTCCAGGCAACTCTCCATCAGCGACAGCGTGTAGCGGTAGTTGTTCTCCATCATGTAGCGGCCATCGGTCTCCATGGTGTCGGAGCACGCGCCTTCATGGAACACCGCGCGGACCTTGCCGAACTCGCCGCGGGCAAAGCGCGCAAGGAAGTCCTGCTTGTCCAGGTAATCGGAGATCTCGCAGTCGACCAGGTTGTGGAACTTGTCGGCGCGGGTCAGGTTGTCGACGGCAATGACATGGGTCTCGCCGCGGTCGTTCAGGCCCTTGACGAGATTGCTGCCGATAAAACCCGCGGCACCGGTGACGATGATGGTCATGGTCGGATCAAAAGAGGGCGCCGCGCCTCAGGCAGCAGCGCCGAACAATTCAGGATAAGTGACGACGGCGGTGCCCAGCTTGCCGACCACGATGCCGCCGGCGCGATTGGCATGCTGCACGGCTTCCTTGAGCGGCACGCCGGCACCCATCATGGTGGCGAGCGTGGCGATCACGGTGTCGCCCGCACCGGATACATCATAGACCTCGCGGGCCTGGGCGGAGACATGCAGCACTTCGGCTTCGGTATAGAGCGTCATGCCCTCTTCCGAGCGCGTCAGCAGCAGCGCTTCGAGCTGCAGCGCGCGGCGCAGGTTCTGCGCGCGGATGGTCAGGTCGGCCTCGGTCTTCCAGGCCCCGACCACGGCACGCATTTCGGCACGGTTGGGGGTGATCAGCGTAGCGCCGCGATAGCGGGAGTAGTCGTCGCCCTTGGGATCGACCAGCACCTTGCGGCCGGCCGCGCGGCCGGCATCGATCATGCGCGTGACATGGGTCAGCCCGCCCTTGCCATAGTCGGACAGCACCAGCACCTGGTAGTCGTTGACCAGGCTCTGGAACCGGTCCTGTACCGCGAGCAGCACTTCGTGCGCCGGCGTGTTCTCGAAATCCACCCGCAGCAACTGCTGCTGGTGCGCCACCACGCGCAGCTTGATGGTGGTGTTGATCTTGGCATCGCGGTGCAGGTAGGGCTGCACGTGGCTCTCGGCCAGCAATGCCTCGAGCGTGCGCGCCGGCTCGTCGTCGCCGACCACGCCCAGCATGCCGACGCGCGCGCCCAGCGCCGCGGCGTTGCGGGCCACGTTGGCGGCGCCGCCCAGGCGCTCGTCGCTGCGCTTGACCTGCACCACCGGTACCGGCGCTTCGGGCGAAATGCGCTCGACGTCGCCGAACCAATAGCGGTCCAGCATCATGTCGCCGACCACCAGGATATGGGACTGCCGGATCTGCTCCTGCGGAATGACGGTCTTGTTCATGAAGATCCTTGGCAAGATCGCGGCGGCAGCGGCCACCGCGTTAGCTTATCGATTGATGAGTCGGTTGACCCGCCAGCGCCTCATTCGTTCGCCGCCGGCGCTGCCGTGCGGGTCGGGCGGCCGATGGCGTGGTATTCCACGCCGGTCTCGCGCATCGCCTCGGGCTCATACAGATTGCGTCCATCAAAGATCACCGGCGACTTCAGCCGCCGCTTGATCTGCCCGAAATCCGGGCTGCGGAACACCTTCCATTCGGTCACGATCGCCAGCGCATCGGCGCCGTCGAGCGCGTCCATCTGGTGCTGGTGGAAGCTCACGCGCGCCGCCCCCCCCGGCACGTCGGCCAGATCGGCGTCCAGCACCCGGCGCGCCTCGGCCATCGACACCGGGTCATGCACGCGCAGCGACGCTCCGCGCACGACCAGCTCGCGTGCCAGCACGCGCGACGGCGCTTCGCGCATGTCGTCGGTATTGGGCTTGAACGCCAGGCCCCAGACCGCAAAGACGCGGCCGGTCAGGTCGTCGCCGAAGCGGCGCACGATCTTTTCGCCAAGCACGCGCTTCTGCGCGCCGTTGACCGATTCCACCGCCTCGAGCACGCGCATCGGCTTGCCATGGTCGGCGGCGGTGCGCATCAGCGCCTGCACGTCCTTGGGGAAGCACGAGCCGCCATAGCCCGCGCCGGCATACAGGAAACTGTAGCCGATGCGCGGGTCCGAGCCGATGCCCATGCGCACCAGTTCAATATCGGCGCCGACTTCGTCGGCCAGGTTGGCGAGCTCGTTCATGAACGAGATGCGCGTGGCCAGCATCGAATTGGCAGCGTACTTGGTGAACTCGGCCGAACGCACGTCCATGTAGAAAGTGCGCTCGTGGTGGCGGTTGAACGGCGCATACAGCTGCCGCATGGTGGCCTGCGCGTGGCGGCCGGCGGCGTCGGCATTGCAACCCAGCACGATGCGGTCGGGGCGCATGAAGTCTTCGACCGCGGCGCCCTCTTTCAGGAACTCGGGGTTCGACACCACCGAGAACTGCAGGTCTTCCAGACCGCGCGCGGCCAGTTCCTCGCGGATCGCGGCGGTGACGCGGTCGCCGGTGCCGACCGGCACGGTCGACTTGTCGACCACAACCTTGAAGCCGGTCATGTAGCGGCCGATATTGCGCGCCGCCGCCAGCACGTACTTGAGGTCGGCCGAGCCGTCCTCGTCCGGCGGCGTGCCCACCGCGATGAACTGCACGTCGGCATGCTCGACGCTGGCGGCCACATCCGTAGAGAAGGTCAGGCGGCCGGCCTCGCGGTTGCGCTGGATCAGTTCCTGCAGGCCCGGCTCGTAGATCGGCACGCCGCCGGCGTTGAGCAACGCGATCTTCCGTTCGTCCAGGTCCAGGCAGAACACGTCGTTGCCCTGCTCGGCGAGGCAGGCACCGGTGACCAGACCTACGTAACCGCTGCCGATAATGGTGACTTTCATAGCTTCAATTCAAACGTTGCACCGGCCAGCGGGATCAGCCGAGGGTTTCGGAACGCCGCGGGGCATAGGTTTCCCAGCGGTTGCAACCGGGGCACTGCCAGTAGAAGAGCCGGGCGCGGAAACCGCATTCGCGGCAGGTATAGCGCGCCAGGTTGCGCGTGCGCAGTTGCAGCAGGTCGCGGATAGCGGTGGTTTCCTTCGCCTCGTCGCCGTCATCCGCGCCGTCGGCCTGGCCAGCCGCAGCGGCGACCACCGCGGTTTGCGTGGCGGGCGCGGCGGCGGCCACTGCCGCCTGCGCCTCGAAATACTTGGTCAGCGCCAGCAGCGTGGGCTGACGGCGCAGCTGTTCGCGCATCAGGCCGGCCGCGGCTTCGGGACCATTCACATCCAGCTCGGCCTTGTACGCAGTGTCGAGCACCTCGGGCGCGAGCTTGCCCTTGAGCAGGCCGCGCAGCCATTCCAGCGCTGCGCCTTGCTCGTCCAGCGCGGCATAGGCCTTGACCACACGCTCGGCCACCAGCGGCAGGAACGATGCGTCCTGCTGCTCGATGCCGAGCCAGTGTCCCAGCGCAGCGCGCGCATCGCCAGCCGCCGCGGCCACGTCGCCCAGCAGGATCGGCGCGCGCACGTTGGCGGGATTCTCGGCCACGGCCTGGTTCAGCCATTTCACCGCATCTTCCGGGCGCTTGCGCTGCAGCGCGTCCTGCGCCAGCTCGCAGCAGAACTGCGCGATTTGCAGGCTGTAGCTCTTCTGCTCGAGCGTCTGCAGCTCACGCGCGGCATCGATCGCCTTCTGCCACTCCTTTTCCACCTCATAGAGCTCGAGCAGCACGCGCTTGGCCGATGCCGCGTAGGGGCCCGACATCAGCCGGCGCAGCGATTCCTCGGCACGGTCCAGCAGGCCCGCCCGCAGGTAGTCTTCGCCCAGTTCAAACAGCGCATGCTCGCGCTCGGGCTCCGGCAAATCGGGGCGCGTGGCCAGGTTCTGGTGCACGCGGATGGCGCGCTCGGTTTCGCCGCGGCGCCGGAACAGCGCGCCCAGCGCAAAGTGCAGTTCGGTGGTTTCCGGGTCCAGCCGGGCGACTTCGACAAAGGCGTCGATGGCCTGGTCGGGCTGCTCGTTGAGCAGGAAATTGAGTCCCTTGAAGTAGGAGCGCGGCAAGGCGCCCTGCTCGCTGATCAGCTGGCGCACGTCGAAGCGCGCCGCCATCCAGCCAAGGCCAAAGACAAGTGGCAGCGCCAGCAGCCACCAGGTTTCGAACATCATGGATCAGACTTTCGGGCCGACTACGTTATAGGGAGACTTGCCTTCGCGCGGCATCGGGGCGGTGCTTGCCGACGCCGGCGATGGCGCCGCCGTTGATACCCTGGCGTCCGCGGCGGTCCGGCGCAGCTTCGCCAGTTCCAGGCGCTGGCGCATCAGCCCCGGCGCCACCGCTGCCAGCGCGGCCACCGCACCGAGCGCAAACGCGGCAAAAAGGATCAGGATCAGCGGCGCATGCCAGACCGCATTGAAGAACAGCTGCAGCGAGACTTCTGCGGTATTGCGCAGCGCCAGCACGAACAGCAGCACGAACACGACGATGCGGACGATCCAGGCAAACAGTTTCATGCGGGTAGGCGGCGAGGCAGCTTGGCGTTGGAGCGGGCAAGCGCAGAGACAGCGGCTAGGGACGCCCTGTGCAAGGCCCGGCAAAGACCCCGGCATTGTAACGGAATCACTTCACCGATTCGGTAACGTGGCAGTAACGGCGTCCCGGCTCGCGCCTCGCAGGCGTCGAAGACCGGTCTTGCAGACGATGCCGCGTGCCGCGGCAGTTCGCATGGATAAAAAAAGCGCCCTAAAGGGCGCTTTTTTTGACAATACAGCGACAGGCAGGCAGCCCGGTGCAGTCAGGAGCGAATGAAATCCAGTCCGCTCTCATGCAAACCCGTCGGCGCGGCGGGTGCCGCGCCCTGGCTTATCTTGCCCGGCAGGGCTTGCGCCGTGCCACCGGAATGACCGTTGCCATTGGCGCCCGCAGGCGCCGGCTGGCTGCGGTCAACCCGTTCGCGCAATTCCTTGCCCGCCTTGAAGTGCGGTACCCGTTTTTCAGGCACCAGCACCCGCTCGCCGGACTTGGGATTGCGCCCCACGCGAGGCGGACGCTTGTTCAGACCGAAACTGCCGAATCCACGGATCTCGATGCGGTGGCCGTCGGCCAACGCTTCGGACATCGCGTCGAGTATCGTTTTCACCGAGATGTCCGCATCCCGCAGCAGCAGCTGGGGGAAGCGGGCAGCCAGTTTTTCGACAAGCTCCGACTTGGTCATGGGCATACGCGCAAGCGCGGGGGCCTGCGATTTACTGGTTGTCCTGGCCGAGCTTGGCCTTCAGCAGGGCGCCGAGGTTGGTCGTGCCAGCCGTGCCGGTGTCGGCCTGGAACTTCTGCATCGCTTCCTGCTGCTCTGCGCTGTCCTTGGCCTTGATCGACAGGTTGATGTTGCGCGACTTGCGGTCCACGTTCACCACCAGGGCGGTGATCTGCTCGCCTTCCTTCAGCACGTTGCGGGCGTCTTCCACGCGGTCAGCGGAGATTTCCGATGCACGCAGGTAGCCTTCCACGTCGTCGGCCAGCTGGACCACGGCACCCTTGGCGTCAACCGCCTTGATCGTGCCCTGAACCAGCGAACCCTTGTCGTTGGCCGAGATGAAGTTGTTGAACGGATCGCCCGACAGCTGCTTGATGCCCAGCGAGATGCGTTCCTTGTCGACGTCGATGCCCAGTACCACGGCTTCGACTTCGTCGCCCTTCTTGTACTTGCGCACGGCCTCTTCGCCGGATTCTTGCCAGGACAGGTCGGACAGGTGCACCAGGCCGTCGATGCCGCCAGGCAGGCCGATGAACACGCCGAAGTCGGTGATCGACTTGATCTGTCCGCTCAGCTTGTCGCCCTTCTTCTGGTTGCGCGAGAAATCGTCCCAAGGATTGGCCTTGCACTGCTTCATGCCCAGGCTGATACGACGCTTGTCTTCGTCGATATCCAGAACCATGACTTCGACTTCGTCGCCCAGCTGGACCACCTTGGACGGGGCCACGTTCTTGTTGGTCCAGTCCATTTCCGACACGTGCACCAGGCCTTCGATGCCGGCTTCGATCTCGACGAACGCGCCGTAGTCGGTCAGGTTGGTCACCTTGCCGAACAGGCGGGTGCCTTGCGGGTAGCGGCGCGAGATGCCGACCCACGGATCTTCGCCCAGCTGCTTCACGCCCAGCGAGACGCGGTTCTTTTCCTGGTCGAACTTGAGGATCTTGGCGGTGATTTCCTGGCCAACCGACAGCACTTCGCTGGGGTGGCGGACACGGCGCCAGGCCAGGTCGGTGATGTGCAGCAGGCCGTCGATGCCGCCCAGGTCAACGAACGCACCGTAGTCGGTGATGTTCTTGACGATACCGTTGACGATGGCGCCTTCCTTCAGGGTTTCCATCAGCTTCTGGCGCTCTTCGCCCAGCGTGGCTTCCACCACGGCGCGGCGCGACAGCACAACGTTGTTGCGCTTGCGGTCCAGCTTGATGACCTTGAATTCCAGGGTCTTGCCTTCGTACGGGGTGGTGTCCTTGATCGGACGCACGTCAACCAGCGAGCCCGGCAGGAACGCGCGGATGCCGTTGACCATCACCGTCAGGCCGCCCTTGACCTTGCCGGTCACGGTACCCGAGATGATTTCGCCGTCTTCCAGTGCCTTCTCGAGGTTCAGCCACGAGGCCAGGCGCTTGGCCTTGTCGCGCGAGAGGATGGTGTCGCCATAGCCGTTCTCGAGTGCGTCGATGGCCACGGAGACGTAGTCGCCGGCCTGCACTTCGAGTTCGCCCTGGTCGTTCAGGAACTCCTCCACCGGCACAAATGCCTCGGACTTGAGACCGGCGTTGACGACCACGAAATTGTGGTCGATGCGCACGACTTCAGCGGAGATCACTTCGCCAGCCTTCATATTGGAGCGGGCGATCGATTCCTCGAACAGTGCGGCAAAGGATTCGTTAGTTTGCAGGTCGGACATAAACGTAAGGTGAAATCCGCAGTACGCTGGCCGGCGCGACTATCGCGCTCAGTCTGCCAGTGCAGCGGGGTCAGGTTTGACAAAAGCCAGCCCCGGAACTTGCCCGGGCCGGCGCCATCCGGCGCTGTCGGGGCGCGCCGCTTCTACGGATGCGCCCGCATGCATCTCATGCATCGGGCCGCACAGCGGCAAACCACTCCAGCACCTGCGCCACTGCCTGATCCACCGTCATGTCGGAGGTATCGAGCAGCTTTGCATCCTCGGCGGGACGCAGCGGCGCGGCGGCACGGGTGCGATCCCGCGCATCGCGCGCCTCGAGGTCACGCAAAAGGTCTTCGATATTAGCAGAAATTCCCTTATCAATCAATTGTTTATAGCGCCTGCGCGCACGGGCCTCGACACTGGCGGTCAGGAACACCTTGAGCTGGGCGTCCGGAAAGATCACGGTGCCCATGTCGCGGCCGTCCGCCACCAGGCCCGGCAGCTTGCGGAAGCTGCGCTGCAGCTGAGTCAGCGCGTCGCGCACCGGCTGGTGCACGGCGATGGCGGAGGCACGGTTGCCGATCGCCTCGGCCCGGATCGCCAGGCTCACCTCCTCGCCTTGCAGCCAGACCCGATCAGGACCGAACTTCACATCGAGGCGCGAAGCGATCCGCGCCAGGCTGTCCATGTCGGCCAGGTCAACATCCGCACGGTCACTGGCCAGCGCCACCAGGCGGTAGAGCGCACCACTGTCGAGCAGGTGGAAGCCCACCGCGTCGGCGACCTTGTGCGCAACCGTGCCCTTGCCGGAGGCGGTCGGCCCGTCAATGGTGATGACGTTGACAATAGTCATTGTTTATGACATCCAGTGAAACGATTGATTGTTAATTCTATTGAGAATCATTATCATTTGAACCATGGCATCGCGCTGCGGCAAGCGCAACGCCTTCTCAGTATTGGTCGCGAGGCAATCTACCATGGCAAAAACCCTGACGTTCGGCATCATGCACCTCGGCATCGCGTTCAGCGTGACCTATGCGCTGACCGGCAGCCTGGCCGTGAGCGGTGCCGTCACCTTTATCGAGCCGGCCATCAATACCGTGGCCCACTACTTCTTCGACCGGTACTGGGACAAGCGCGAACGCCGGCAGGCCGGGAGCACGCGCGACCCCGCCTCGGCGCCCGCCAACACCAGCGACAGCGCCGCCTTGGTCAGCGCGTGACGCCCGCCAACACGCTGAAATAATCCGGGAACGTCTTCGCCACGCAGCCCGGATCATTGATCCGCACCGGCAACGGGCCGAACGCCGCCAGCGAGAAACACATCGCCATGCGATGGTCATCATAGGTGCCAATGCCCTCGGCCGGGGTCTGCCACGGTTCCGGCGGCGTCACTCGCAGGTAATCGGCGCCCTCTTCGACGACGGCACCCAGCTTGCGCAATTCCGTCGCCATCGCCGTGATGCGGTCGGTTTCCTTGACGCGCCAGCTTGCAATATTGGTCAGCGTGGTGGGGCCTTCGGCAAACAGTGCCGCCACCGCCAGCGTCATGGCCGCATCGGGGATATGGTTGCAATCCAGCTCGATGCCGTGCAGGCGCCCGTCGTCGCGCTCCGTGCCACGCACTTCGATCCAGTTGTCGCCGGCCATCACATTGGCACCCATGCGGTTGAGCGCATCGGCAAAGCGGACGTCGCCCTGGATGCTGGCCATGCCGACGCCTTCCACCCGCACCGGGCCCCCGCCGATCGCGCCGGCGGCCAGGAAATACGAAGCCGACGAGGCATCGCCCTCGACAAAGATTTCGCCCGGCGAGCGGTAAGCCGCACCGGCGGGCAGGATGAAGCGCTGCCAGCCCTGCCGCTCCACCTCGATGCCGAAGCGCGCCAGCAGGTTCAGCGTGATCTCGATATATGGCTTCGAGATCAGCTCGCCCACCACTTCGATCTCGATGCGGCCGCTGGCGGTTTTCGCCATCGGCAGGCTCATCAGCAGCGCGGTCAGGAACTGGCTCGAGACATCGCCGCGGACGCGGATCGGCGCGTCGATGCGCAGGCTTGCCGGCTGGATGTGCAGCGGCGGGAAGCCTTCGTTACCCAGGTAGTCGATCACCGCGCCGATCTGGCGCAGGCCATCGACGAGATCGCCAATCGGGCGCTCATGCATGCGCGGCACCCCGGAGAGCTGGTAGCTGCCGCCTTGCAGCGCCAGCGCAGCGGTCAGCGGACGGATCGCGGTGCCGGCATTGCCCATGAACAGCTCGGCGGACTTGTTCGGAAAGTTGCCGCCGGCGCCGGTGACGATGTAGTCCGCGCCCTCTTGCCGCCAGGCCACGCCAAGCGTGCGCAGCGCCTGCAGCATCACGCGCGTGTCGTCCGAGTCGAGCAGGTCGCGCACGCGGGTCTCGCCGTCGGCCAGCGCGGCCAGCAGCAGCACCCGGTTGGAAATGCTCTTGGAGCCCGGCAGCCGGACGGTGCCGTGGGCGCGGGTCAGGGGGCCTAGCGTCAGGTGTTCCATGGGTTTTGTGGGCGCCGGGGCGCCGAGGTCAGGCGATTGGCGAAAGCAATCAGGGTTCGATATGGTTGCCCGCGGCACGCTCGGCGCCCCAGGCCAGCCGGGTCTTGCTGGCACGTGCAAAGATGCGCTCGAGCGCGTCGCCGTCGCCCTTCTCGATCAGCGTCTTCAGGTGCGCCAGCACCGACTGGTAAGTATTCAGTTCGCGCAGTAGCGCCTCGCGGTTGGCCACGCAGATATCGCGCCACATTTCCGGCGACGAGGCAGCGATGCGCGTGAAGTCGCGGAAGCCGCCACCGGCAAAATCCAGCTTCAGCGCCGCATCCTCGGCGTTGGCCACCTGCGCCACCAGCGCGTACGACAGCACATGCGGCAAATGGCTGACCGCGGCAAACACCGCGTCGTGCTGCACCGCCGACATCACGTGGCAATGCGCGCCGGCGCTTTCCCACATGGCGCGCACGGCGGCCACATCGGCGCGCGCGTTTTCCTGCAGCGGGCACAGCACGGTCTTCTTGCCCTCGTACAGGTCCGGCAAGGCGGCCTCGACGCCGTTGAGCTCGCGCCCGGCGATCGGGTGGGCGGGCACGAACTGCGCGGCCTTGTCGCCCAGCGCGGTCTTGGCGGCGATGATCACGTCGGACTTGGTGCTGCCGGCGTCGGTGACGATGGTGCCCGGTTGCAAGTGCGGCTCCAGCGCGTGCAGCAGCGCGAAATTCTGCGCCACCGGCGCGCACAGCACGATCACACTGGCGCCGCGGGCGGCATCGGCCAGCGTCGCCGCCTCGTCGATCACGCCCAGGTCCAGGGCCTTCTGCAGCGAAGCGGCCGAGCGCCCGACCCCAACCACCGTGCCCACCACGCCGGCGCGCTTGAGCGCCAGCGCTAGCGAGCCGCCGATCAGGCCGACGCCAACAATGACAACACGGGAAAAATGCAATGCACTCACAATCACAGGCCGCAAGCGGCAGTAGTTCGGTTCAGACCGAAGTCAATCAATGGGCGGCAAATCCACCGGCGTTTGCAGCGACCGGGCTCAGGCCAGCGCCCGCTCCAGTGCCGCGATGAACGCCGCGTTTTCTTCCGGCAAGCCGATGGTCACGCGCAGCCAGCGCGGCAGGTTGTAATTGCCCACCGGTCGCACGATCACGCCCTGTTTCAGCAACGCCAGGTTCACGCGCGCGCCGGCGCCGTCATCGTCGCCCACGCGCACCAGCACGAAGTTTCCGGAGGACGGCACGTATTCCAGGCCCAGCCGGTCGAAGGCCTGCGTCAGTTGCCGCTTGCCGCTGCGGTTCAGTTCCGCGCTGCGGCGCAGGAAGTCGGCATCGGCCAACGCGGCGATTGCCGCGGCCTGCGCTACGCTGTTGACGTTGAACGGCTGGCGGATGCGGTTCAGCAGGTCGGTCAGTTCCGGCTGCGCCACCGCGTAGCCGATGCGCAGCCCCGCCAGACCGTAAGCCTTGGAGAACGTGCGCGACACCATCAGGTTGGGGTAGCGGCGCACCCAGGCAATCGCATCGTATTGCTGGTCGGCATCGAGATATTCGTTGTAGGCCTCGTCCAGCACCACCACGACATGGCTCGGCACCCGCTGCAGGAACGCTTCGATCTGCGCGGCCGGCAGGAAGGTGCCGGTCGGGTTGTTGGGGTTGGCGATAAAGACCAGGCGCGTATCCGGCGCCATCGCCGCGGCCATCGCGTCCAGGTCGTGGCCGTAGTCGCGCGCGGGCACTTCGATCGCGCGTGCGCCGATCTCCTGCGTGGCCAGCGCGTACACCGCGAACGAGTACTCGGCATAGACGATCGACTGGCCCGGCTCCACCAGCGCATGCGCGGCCAGTTCCAGGATGTCGTTGCTGCCGTTGCCCAGGGTCAGCCAGTCGGCGGGCACGCCGAAGCGCGCCGACAGCGCACCCTTCAAGGCAAAGCCGTTGGCATCGGGATAGCGGCCCAGTTCAGCAACCGCAGCGGCCACCGCAGTGCGGGCCGATTCCGGCATGCCCAGCGGATTCTCGTTGGAGGCGAGCTTGACGATGCCGGCCTCGTCCAGGCCGAACTCGCGCGCCACTTCGGAAATCGGCTTGCCTGCCACGTATGGCGAAATCGCCCGCACATAATCCGGCCCGAATACCGTAGCGCCGCCTTGCTTGCCCTGCTCTGCCATCTCGTCTCCTTGTGCTGTCCTGGCTGTCTTACTTGCTCGACGGATACGAGCCCAGCACCTTCAGGTAGGCGGCGTTGCGGCGCAGGTCTTCGATCGCGCGCGCCACCGCTGGTTCATGCTGGTGCCCTTCCACGTCGACGTAGAAGTAGTATTCCCACGCGCCGCTGCGCGCTGGGCGCGACTCGAAGCGGCACATCGACACGCCGTTCTCGGCCAGCGGCGCCAGCAGCTGGTACACCGCGCCGGCCTTGTTCGGCACGGACAGAATCATCGACGTCTGATCGCTGCCTGACGGCTCGGTCTCATAGCGGCCGATCACGGCAAAGCGCGTGCGGTTGTGCGGATCGTCCTGGATGTGCGTGCGTACCAGGTGCAGGTGATAGCGGTTGGCGGCGGACTCGGCGGCAATCGCGGCCACCGTAGGGTCTTCGCTGGCCATGCGCGCCGCTTCGGCATTGCTCGACACCGCCTGGCGCTCGAGGTGCGGATAGTTGGCGGTCAGCCAGTGCTGGCACTGCGCCAGCGCCTGCGCATGCGCGCGCACCACCGTGACGCCTTTCATGTCAGGCGTCGACGCCATCAGGTTGTGGTGCACCTTGAGTGCGATCTCGCCGCTGATCTTCAGCGAGGTCTGCAGGAACAGGTCAAGCGTGCGCGACACCGCGCCCTCGGTGGAATTCTCGACCGGCACCACGCCGTATTCGACCGTGCCCGCCTCGACCGCACGGAATACCTCGTCGATGCTGGGACAAGGCACGCCCGACACCTCGTGGCCGAAATGCGCGTACAGCGCCTGCTCCGAGAACGTGCCGGCCGGGCCCAGGAACGCTACTTCCAACGGCTTCTCCAGCCCGCGGCAGGCGGACATCACCTCACGCCAGATTGCCGCCACGCTGTCACCGAGCAGCGGCCCGGGGTTGGCGCCCTGCACCTTGCGGATGACCTGCAGCTCGCGCTCCGGACGGAACACCGGCGCGCCGTACTTCTTCTTGACCTCGCCCACTTCGAGCGCCAGCTTGGCGCGGCGGTTCAGCATCGCCAGCAGCTCGCGGTCCACGGTATCGATCTGCTCGCGCAGCGGGCCCAGCTCGACCGACAGCTTGCGCTCGGCATCACTCAGGTGGCTGTCGCCGTTCTGCGGCGCATTGGGCGGCGTCTCCTCGCGCGCGGGGGTGCGGTCTTGGCTTGTCATGTTGTATCAATCCGGTGGGCCGCCGGGGGTGGCGGCCAGGAAAACTGCCCGCGCGGGCCGGCATGCCGTGCCTGGCATGCGCGGGCCCGCCCGCGGGAATGCGCGTCAGGCGGAGGTCCGCTCGAACTCGCGCATGAATTCGATCAGCGCCATCACGCCTTCCAGCGGCATGGCGTTGTAGATGCTGGCGCGCATGCCGCCCACGGTCTTGTGCCCCTTCAGCTGCACCAGGCCGTTGGCCCGCGCTTGCTGCAGGAACGCCTCGTTGCGCGATTCGTCGCCCAGGAAGAACGGTACGTTCATGCGCGAGCGGCAGCTGGGGTGGATTTCATTGCGATAGAAATCGCTCTGGTCGAGGTAGTCGTACAGCGCCGACGCCTTGGCGATATTGCGCTGTTCGATCGCGGGCACGCCACCCTGGCGCTTGAGCCACTGGAACACCAGGCCGGCGATATAGATCGCATAGGTCGGCGGCGTGTTGTACATCGAGTTATGCTCGGCCACCTGGCGCCAGTTGAATGCCGACGGGCAGAGCGGGTGGGCATGGCCGATCAGGTCCTCGCGCACGATCACGATGGTGACACCGGCCGGGCCGATGTTCTTCTGCGCACCGGCGTAGACCACCTGCACGCGCGACCAGTCGACGGGCCGCGACAGGATATGGCTGGAAGCATCCGCCACCACGACGCGCTCGCCCTTGACCTGGCCGATATCGGGAATCTGCTGGAACTCCACGCCGACGATGGTCTCGTTGGTGCACAGGTGCACGTAGCCGGCGTCGTCCGACAGCTTCCAGTCCGCCACGTCGGGAATGCGATGGTATTTCTGTGCCTCGCTGCTGGCCGCGATATTGACCGCGCCATAGCGGCGGGCTTCCTGCTCGGTCTTGACCGACCAGGTGCCGGTGATGACGAAGTCGGCCTTGGGTGCGTCGGCATGGCGCAGGCGCATCAGGTTCAGCGGCACGATGCCGTTTTCGCCGATGGCGCCGCCCTGCAGGAACAGCACGCGGTAGTTGGCGGGAATATGCAGCAGCTCGCGCAGGTCGGCGATGGCCTGGTTGTGGATGCCTTCAAACTCGCGGCTGCGGTGGCTCATTTCCATCACCGAAACCCCGGTCCCGCGCCAGGACAGCATCTCCTCGGCAGCCTGCTGCAGCACTTCGGGGGGCAGCGCCGCCGGGCCCGGCGAGAAGTTGTAGACGCGTTCGGCCAATGCACGCTGCATCATGCCGGCAAGAGCGGGATTCTGGGGATCGTTCATGAGACGGGGGGAATGGAAAAATGGCTGCCGGTGTTACCCAAGCAGCCATTATCCCTCAAACCCGCGCCCGTTGGGCCCTGGGGGGCAGCCCCCCGGAGCCGGCGCCCGTCAGACAGCTATCGGACGGGCAGCGGCGGACCCGTTGCGGATCACGCCAGGGTCACTTCGAAGCAGCGGTGATTTCCTTCTCGGCGGCGTCGCGCATCGACTTGCCAACCTGCGGGCCGTACTTCTGCATCATCGAGCCCCAGATTTCCTGGGTTGCCTTGCCCTGGTTGGCCATGAACTTCTGGCCGGTCGGCGACTTCAGGAAGGTGGTCAGGTCCTTCAGTTCCTGCGTGGTGTAGTACTTGCCGAAGGCATCGTAGTGCGCCTGGATGGCGTCCTTGCGGAAACCGTCGGTGTTGAATGCCGTGCCGGCGCCGTCGACGATGCGCTGGACCGCGCCGTTCTTCTTCAGCTTTTCAACGGCGGCCTGCTTCTGCTTGTCGTTCAGGGTCTTGTTTTCGACCAGCACCTGCTCGAGGACCAGCGGCGCTTCCTGCTTGGCGCCCTGCTGCCAGTTCTCTGCCTGGCCCTTCACAGCCTGGTCTGCCTGCATGACGGAAAGCAGTTCCTTGATGGCTGCCGTCTTTTCCGCGTCCTGGGCGTGGGCGTGCTGCGCCATCATGAAGGTCGGAACAAAAGCAGCCAGAACAGCGATACGTCGATAGGTTTTGAGCATTGTGACTCCCTGGTAAATACGTCCGTTTTAGTCGGACAGCCGCGAGGCGAGTTCCGGCTGGCGTCCTATTGTTGCAACAATTTACGTTTTGTCTTACGGCTTGGCGTCGGCGTCCGCACCGGCAGCGCCTTCGGCGCCCTCGGCCCTTTCCGCGCCCTCGGCTTCGTCAGGCTCTTCGCCATTGCCGCCGTTGTCGGCATCGCTTTCCACGATGCGCTGCAGCCCGGACAGCTTGGTGCCTTCATCCACGTTGATCAGCGTGACACCCTGCGTGGCGCGGCCCATCTCGCGGATTTCGGCCACACGCGTGCGGATCAGCACACCGCCGGTGGTGATCAGCATGATTTCGTCTTCGGGCGAAACCAGTGCAGCAGCCACCACACGGCCGTTGCGCTCGCTCGTCTGGATCGCAATCATGCCCTTGGTGCCACGGCCATGTCGAGTGTACTCGGCGATGGGCGTGCGCTTGCCGTAGCCGTTCTCGGTCGCGGTCAGCACGCTGCCGCGCAGGCCCGCATCCGCCGCCTCCTCAGCGGTCTCGGCCGGTGCCACCAGCATGGCGATCACGGTCTGGCCGTCTTCGAGGTTCATGCCGCGCACGCCACGCGCCTGGCGGCCCATCGGCCGCACATCGTTCTCGTCGAAGCGGACGGCCTTGCCGGCGTCGGAGAACAGCATCACGTCATGCTGGCCATCAGTTACCGCGGCACCGATCAGGTAATCGCCTTCGTCGAGGTCGACCGCGATGATGCCGGCCTTGCGCGGGTTGGAGAATTCGGTCAGCGCCGTTTTCTTGACCGTGCCCCGGGCCGTGGCCATGAAGATGAAGTGCTCGGCGTCGAACTGCCGCACCGGCAGGATGACATTGATCTTCTCGCCTTCCGACAGCGGGAACATGTTGACGATCGGCCGGCCCCGCGAGTTGCGCGAGCCCTGCGGCACCTCATAGACCTTCAGCCAGTACAGCCGGCCGCGGTTGGAGAAGCACAGGATGTAGTCGTGGGTATTGGCCACGAACAGCGTATCGATCCAGTCGTCTTCCTTCGTTGCCGCCGCCTGCTTGCCACGGCCACCGCGCTTCTGCGCACGGTATTCCGAGATCGGCTGGCTCTTCATATAGCCGCTGTGCGACAGCGTGACCACCATGTCCTGCGGGGTGATCAGGTCCTCGGTATCCAGCTCGGTCGCGTTCAGTTCAATCTGCGAACGCCGCTCATCCCCAAATTCCGCCCGGATTGACGTCAGTTCGTCGACGATGATGGAAGTAATACGCTCCGGGCGCGCCAGGATATCGAGCAGGTCGGCAATTTCCGCCATGATGTCGCGATATTCCTGGACGATCTTGTCCTGTTCGAGCCCGGTGAGGCGTTGCAGGCGCATTTGCAGGATTTCCTGCGCTTGCCCGTCAGACAGCCGGTAGAGGCCATCGGCCTGCATGCCAAAAATGGCGGGCAGCCCGTCAGGCCGGTACGAAGCCCGCCCGCCCGGGGTTTCCCCTTCCGCGCGAGCCAGCATCTCGCGGACCAGCGCCGAATCCCATGCCTTGCTCATCAGTTCTTGCTTGGCAATGGGGGGCGTCGGCGCCGCCTTGATGATCGCAATGAACTCATCAATGTTGGCCAGCGCCACGGCCAGGCCTTCCAGCACATGACCGCGCTCGCGCGCCTTGCGCAGCTCGAACACGGTGCGGCGGGTCACCACTTCGCGGCGGTGCGCCAGGAAGTACTCCAGCATCTGGCGCAAGTTCAGCAGGCGCGGCTGGCGGTCGACCAGCGCCACCATGTTCATGCCGAACGTGTCCTGCAGCTGGGTGTTCTTATATAGGTTGTTGAGGACGACCTCGGGCACCTCGTTGCGCTTGAGCTCGATCACCACCCGCATGCCGGACTTGTCCGACTCGTCACGGATATCCGAGATGCCTTCGACCTTCTTCTCGGTGACCAGCTCGGCAATGCGCTCCAGCAGCGTGCGCTTGTTGACCTGGTACGGCAGCTCATCGACGATGATGGCCTGGCGCTGGCCGCGGTCGATATCCTCGAAGTGGGTCTTGGCGCGCATCACGACGCGGCCGCGGCCGGTGCGGTAGCCTTCGCGGACGCCCTGAATGCCATAGATAATCCCGGCGGTCGGAAAATCCGGAGCCGGAATCAATTCAATCAGCTCATCCACGGTCGCCTGCGGGTTGCGCAACAGGTGCAGGCAACCATCGACGATTTCATTCAGGTTATGCGGCGGGATATTGGTGGCCATGCCCACCGCAATACCCGACGACCCATTGATTAGCAGATTGGGAATACGGGCCGGGAGAATCGAAGGCTCTTTTTCAGAGCCGTCGTAGTTGCTGTCGAAATCGACGGTTTCCTTGTCGATGTCATGCAGCATCTCGTGGGCGATTTTCGACAGGCGGATTTCGGTATAACGCATGGCCGCGGCGTTATCACCGTCCACGGAACCGAAATTCCCCTGGCCATCGACCAGCATGTAGCGCAGCGAGAAGTCCTGCGCCATGCGCACGATAGTGTCGTAGACTGCAGTATCACCGTGTGGATGGTACTTACCAATCACATCTCCGACGATACGGGCCGACTTCTTGTAGGCGCGGTTCCAGTCGTTGTTGAGCTCGTGCATCGCAAACAGCACGCGCCGGTGCACCGGTTTCAGGCCATCCCGGACATCGGGAAGCGCGCGCCCGACGATCACGCTCATGGCGTAATCCAGGTAGGAGCGGCGCATTTCCTCTTCTAGGGAGACCGGAAGGGTTTCTTTTGCGAATGGATCCATTGCGGCGTGGTTTATGCGGCAGGTTTAAGCGAATGACAGGCCCTTTGGCACGCGGCGCCGGTGAGCGCCTGACGGCTGGGCAACGTGCCATTCTAACATGCCGGCACCCCCTGCCCGCGGCTCTCCAGAGGGGCCGCGCAGGCGCCCGCGGAGGCCCGCACTGAAACCCGGAATCCCTGATGCCACAAGGCTTTGCGGGCGACACAAGACCCATGTTGCACAAACACCACAGGCCCAAAACCCATGCGGCGAATCGAATATATTTACTTCTTAGGAAACGACCCTTGTGGCACAATTCCCCAGCGAAGAGCCAGACATTGTTCGAAGTGGAGCATCCACCACATCGAGAATGTTATACTCCGAAGAATGTATGACTTGTTTTCGTCCATTTGCTCGCAGTAACCCTGCGGTGATCTCATCCTGAGAGGAGAAATATGAAAAAATTTGCCAAGCTCGCGCTCGTTGCAGCTACCGCAGTAATGGCTGCATCCGCTCAAGCTCAGTCCGTCCCTTATGAAAAGAAGGCAGTGAACGACAACTGGGGCAACGGTACGAGCGAGTACGTGTGGAAGAATGGCACGAACGAGCTCTGCTGGCGCGACAGCTCCTGGACCCCGGCCACGGCCAACGCGCTGTGCGACGGCGCCCTGGCACCGGCCGCACCGGCACCGGCACCGGCTCCGGTGGCTCCGCCGGTCGTCTCGAGCGAGAAGGTCACTTTCGCTGCTGACACCCTGTTCGACTTCGACAAGGCTGTGCTGAAGCCCGAAGGCAAGGCCAAGCTGGACGACCTGGTTTCGAAGCTGCAAGGCATCACCCTGGAAGTCATCATCGCCGTTGGCCACACCGACTCGTTCGGCTCGGACAAGTACAACGATCGCCTGTCGATCCGCCGCGCTGAATCGGTCAAGGCTTACCTGGTGAGCAAGGGCGTTGAAGCCAACCGTGTCTACACCGAAGGCAAGGGCAAGCGCCAGCTGAAGGTTGATCCGAAGTCGTGCAAGGGCAACCGCAAGTCGCAGATCGCCTGCCAGCAGCCGAACCGCCGCGTGGAAGTCGAAGTGGTCGGCACCCGCAGCGCACGTTAATCGGAACCCTTCCGATCCAAGAAGCCCAGCGCAAGCTGGGCTTTTTTTTTGGTACAGTTGCCTGGACTGTCCCCTTTCATCACCCGCCGCGGCCAGCGCCGCCGGACCCGCATACGATGACGTTGCAACCGCAAACCCTCCCCGCAGCCGACACCGCCAGCCAGCACCCGTCGCGCCGGAATGCCGACCCCAAGGAAATCGATAAATTCAGCGAACTGGCCCACCGCTGGTGGGACCCGCAGAGCGAGTTCAAGCCGCTGCATGAGTTGAACCCGCTGCGCCTGGGCTGGATCGATGGCATTGCCGGGCTGGCGGGCAAGCGGGTGGTCGACGTGGGCTGCGGCGGCGGCATCCTGTCCGAAAGCATGGCGCGCCTGGGCGCGACCGTGCGCGGCATCGATCTGTCCAGCAAGGCGCTGAAGGTCGCAGACCTGCACAGCCTGGAGTCCGGCGTTGCCGTGACCTACGAGGAAATCGCTGCCGAAGCGCTCGCCGCACGCGAGCCGGCCAGCGTGGATGTGGTGACTTGCATGGAAATGCTGGAACATGTGCCGGACCCGGCTTCCATTGTGCAGGCGTGTGCGACGCTGGTCCGACCGGGCGGCCATGTGTTCTTCTCGACCATCAACCGGAACCTGAAGGCATACCTGCTAGCTATTGTTGGCGCCGAATACGTGCTCAACATGCTGCCGCGCGGCACCCACGACTACGAGAAGTTCATCGCTCCGTCCGAACTGGCCCGCTTCGCGCGCCAAGCAGGCCTGGACCTCGTCGAGATGCGTGGCATGACCTACAACCCGCTATCGCAAATCTATTCGCTGAGTCGCGACACCGACGTGAATTACCTGATGGCGTTTCGCCGGGTGGCAGCATGAGCGCGCGGATCGCAGGCGTCTTCTTCGACCTAGACGGCACCCTGGCCGACACGGCGCCGGATCTGGCTGCGGCGGCTAACCGGCTGGTCATGGAACGCGGGCGCCCGCCCGTGGCCTATGAAAAGCTGCGACCCGTGGCCTCGCATGGCGCACGCGGGTTGCTGGGCGCCGCCTTTGGCTTGCGCCCCGAAGATGCGGAATTCCCGGCGCTGCGCGACATCTTCCTCGATTACTACGAGGCCGACATCGCCGTCCACACCCGCCTGTTCGATGGCATGCCGCAGGTGCTGGCCACGCTCGAGGCCGCGGGCATCCCCTGGGGAATCGTCACAAACAAGATTGCGCGCTTCACCACGCCGCTGGTCGCCGCGATCGGCTTGGCACCCCGCGCCAGCGCGGTGGTGAGCGGCGACACCACGCCGCACGCCAAGCCCCACCCCGCCCCGCTGCTGCATGCCGCCGCCAGCGCCGGCGTCGATCCGCGCCGCTGCGTCTACGTGGGCGACGACCTGCGCGACATCCAGGCTGGCAAGGCCGCCGGCATGATTACCGTGACCGCCGCCTACGGTTACTGTGGCGATGGCAACCCGCCCGAGGCCTGGGGCGCGGACCACCTGATCCGTCACCCCGCCGAGCTGATCCCGCTACTGGTGCCCGCGGCGATCACCTGAAAGTGCGCCGCAAGTATCCACGGCACGGACCTGGAACTCCGCAAGACAGCATGCGTCCAACCGGGTACAATCCAGCTTCCTCACTGGGGCCGACCTGGTTTCGACGTGGGTTACAAAGCAGTGGAGGGCATACCGAGGACCCGTCACCTCGTTAATCAATGGGAATGCAATAACTGCTAACGACGAACGTTACGCACTGGCAGCCTAAGGGCCGCCGTCCTCGCACTGGCTCGCTGACGGGCTAGGGTCGCAAGACCACGCGAGGTCATTTACGTCAGATAAGCTCCGGAAGGGTCACGAAGCCGGGGACGAAAACCTAGTGACTCGCCGTCGTAGAGCGTGTTCGTCCGCGATGCGCCGGTTAAATCAAATGACAGAACTAAGTATGTAGAACTCTCTGTGGAGGGCTTGCGGACGCGGGTTCGATTCCCGCCGGCTCCACCACCTTTCCTCCTTGAAAAACAAGCACTTGCCTTATTTTTCAAGGACTTATTCTTGATAACGTGTGTGCTGATGTGTGTGCATGCGTTTCTGCATCCGCCCAAATCGGCAATCTTGGGCGATAACTTCGTGGATGATGGTTATGCGTAGGCATGTGCGTAGAGCACATGTCCACGCACACGCGTTATCCTGAAAATCAGTCCCCGATCGTCCCAATCACTGGAACTCGCCGCAATCGCGGCTCGGCTTTGGCCGCGTCGAGTTCATTGTTCAGATTTTGTGTGAGCGCGGCGCCAACCTGGCATAGCGACTCCACCTCCGGGTCTGTCACGCCAAGAGCCTGGATGGCACTAAAGATTCCCGCCACCCCTTCCGCCATCTTCTTAGCCTCCTCGATTCCGCCGCTACCTCTCTGCATCGCTTCATCCGTCATTTTTTGCCCCTCTGCGCTTGGTTCTTAGCCACGTTGCACCAACCCGCCTTGCCTCGCCCTGGCTTCCGCGGTACTGTATATTCATACAGTATATCCCTGGCCTTGTGCTGTTGCCAGTACCTGACAAGGAGGGTCCAGAATGCCCCGCTTATCACCAATGCCGAGGCCGCCCGCGCCGGCCGATGGATACATTCCGAGCCCAATCGACCCCGACTGGGACCGCAAGTACATCCTCAATGAGGCCGGCGAGCCTGTGCGGGTCTATGACTCCGGCGTGCTCGCTCGATGGGAGAGTTGGGAGGGTAAGGGTTTCCAGATAAGGGACCAGTTGCCAGAGTACAACGCCGAGGTTTGGACGTATTTCTCGTGCTGGGGAAGCATGCATGACGACAAACCGCCGGAGTTTCGTACGATCCTTTACATCGGCGGGGCGAAGACATACTTCAGCTCTGAGACGTGGGAGCAGGCGCAGGACAAACACCAACGTGTGGTAGAGAAAGTTCGTCGCACATTGCCGAGGAAGGACGCCCGGCCGTAGAGAGATCCTGTAGAGGTTTGCGCTTGGTGTAGCCTACAAAATAGATGAAGCAGTAAGCGCAGTAGACGATATGTCTTGTCGGACGGCGACCGATAGCGCCCGGCCGGACGGGCGCCGACACTGGCTCCATCAATTCGTAGGAGACAGCCATGCCAGGCAAAAACATTCACGTCGTGCCCACCAACAACGGCTGGGCAGTTGAGGCGGAAGGCGGCGCCGGCGGCCAGCAGCAGTACGCCACACAGGAAGATGCGATCGCCGCCGGCACTGAGCGTGCCAAAGGCGAGAAGGTCGAACTCCTGATCCACGGGCGCGACGGTCAGATCCGCGAGCGGAATTCGTTCGGGCATGACCCCCGCAACATCAAGGGATGAATGCCATATCCGGCTCAGTAGGAGAACGACGATGGACTATCCTTTCGACCTCTACTCCCCGGCTGGGGTGGAAGATTTGATCAAGCGCCTGAAGGCCAGCGTCGGGAACGCAGAGCCTTACGAAGAGTGCCGTGTGTACGCCGCAAATATCCGTGCGGCAGTCCTAGTCTTGGAAAAGCACCTCGCGGCCATCAAGAAAGGAGGTCAGTAGGCGCCCAACTCCGAACGCATGCTGGGGCGGCGCTATGGCCACCAGTAAGCCGTCATCGCCAACACTCGCCGAACTGCGGCCGATGCTGATGTGCGACAGTCGCGCGGTACCGCTTTCGCCTGGCTGGCACTTCGAGATCAAGTACGACGGTTACAGGGTCTTGGCCGCCACGGGAAACTCGCCGCGGCTGAACTCACGAAACGGGGCCGACGCCACCGCATGGTTCCCTGAGCTCGCCGCTGCCCTGGCCACCCTGCCAGCCGGCTTTATTCTCGACGGGGAGGTCTGCGTGCTCGACGACATCGGCCGGAGCGATTTCGAGCGGCTCCAGGCCCGGGCTAGGCGCAGGGGATGGTATCGCGGCGCTGACCCGGTCGCCTTCTGCGTCTTCGATCTACTGGTCGGCAAGGGAAAGAGCTTGATGGGGCAGCCCATCGAGCGGCGCAAGACCGCCCTTCGCGACCTTGTTGAGGATCCGCCGGATGGCCTGCTCTATGTAGACAGCGTCGAAGACGGCGCATGGCTGTACGGTCATGCGCTGGCGCTGAAATTGGAGGGTGTGGTGGCTAAGCGCGCTGGCTCTCTCTACCGCCCGGGGGAGCGGTCACGCGACTGGCTGAAGATAAAGCGCCCCGGCGCAGTGCCGCCGCAGAGGTTCAAGCGCTAGCCTACGTCGGCCAGGCCGCGACCGTCTTACGATGCCGCGCCGCGCAGTCGCCCAAGGCGCCCAGCACGACGACCATCCAGTCTTGCCATACGTCATAGTCGGCCACCGCCGGCGCATCAGGCACCTTGCAATCCGCCGCCAGAGCGCTATCGAGCGGCGGCGGCTTGCTTGGCAGCGTCGACGGCGTTGGACAGGTTACGCACGCGCTGAGCATCAGGGCGGCAGCCAGCAGGCAAAGGCGTTTTGGCATTCTTCAGATCCTTTCGGATGGCGTCGATCTTGCCCCCTAGCATGTCTTGGATGTCGGCATAGGTGTCGGCGGCTTCGCGGATCTTGGCGCCTGCCGTGCTGAGGTTCTCGATCGCCTTGTTGGCGCCGGCCAGGTCGGCTTGGGCTTGATTGGCGACGAGCTTGGCAATCTCGGCATCCTTCCGCCAGCCGTTGGTGACCCAGCCGGCGGCGAACAGGGCGGCGGCCAGCCCCGCGGCGCTGATCGCGCGCCATGGGATGTTCGTGGGTATCGCGATCATGCTTCGATCTCGGGAAGGTTCACTGTCTGCCCGGCCAGCGCGTGCGTGCAGTCGCCCAGGAACTGGATGCGGCCATCGGTCACGAAGGAGTGACAGGTGAGCGGACGCGGCGTCGGCAATCCCTCCCCGCGCATGTAGGCCGCGTGCTCTTCGTCGGTCATCTGCTGTACGCCGGTCACAAGCAAGCTAGGCGTGAATGTGGGCCGCTCCATGCTGCCATTCCAGCCCCAGACCGGCACGCCGGTGCCGGCGACGTGCACCTGATGCAGGAACCCGCAACCAGGGCAGTCGAACATCATCGTCCGGATGCCGTCGCCGCGCTTCAGTTCTTCGATCTTCATTTCATCCCCAGTGCCGCTTTCGCGCGCGCCCAGTACTTCAGCCGGTCATCCCATCCGTTCGGCAGGCCGGTGGCCTTGTTCCGACCGTTGATGGCGATGCTCAGCGCCTTGAAGTCGCCTGAGTCGGCGAATCGGTTCAGGTTGTTGGAGTGCCAGTACCAGCCCGCGGACGCCGCGGCAGCCATCGGTTGCTCGAGCAGCTCGGGCATCGCCACCAGATCGAGCCCAAGGCCACGGCCGCAGAGCCCATAGTTCTTCCGCCCCGTGATCTGAATCAGCCCCCGGCCCATGAACCGCTTGCCATCGCCCGGCTCGGTATTGCCGAGGTCTGCCCTCCCTTCGTATCTGCACTGGGTTGCCGTCGGGCCCCAGATCTCGCGTACGTAGACGAGCTGGCCGGACTCATGCGCGACTTCCGCAAGAAACGCGGCCGCGCGCACCGGCGTGTCGATGTCGAAGCGCGTCATGGCGTCCGTTAGCGGCACGAGGAACGTATCAGCCCGACGCCCGGCGCCAGGCATGATCGTCCGCAGAATCTTCGCTGTGATCATTGGCCCAGCCCCTTGCGGACGTCTGCGACAACCTCGTCGAGGCTCGCATCTTTCCGCTTTTCGATGAAGTTGAACAGCCAGCGGACGATCGCCCAGCCCGGCAGTCCGCAGGCGAAGACCAGGCCGAACAGCGCCACGAGTCCGATGTAGTCGTGTGTCCAGGCCTGCAGGCCGAAGTACTGGACGACGGCCGCGCCGCCGGTGACGCTTCCCACCACTGTCGAGATGAGCGCCACCGCCCACTCTGCCGTGCTTCTCGGTTTCATCATGATCATCACCACGATTGCTGCGAGTCCGCTGGCACCTGCCGCCACGGCTGCTGGCCCGCCGACTGCTTTGAACGCAGCCGCGCCAGCGACACCGACTGCGGTACCGCCGCTGATTGGTTCGGACATGTAAGACCCCGGTTTGCCCGCTCTATGGCGGAAATGAAAAGGCCAGCTCGAGGCGGCCATAAAAAAACCGCCCGAAGGCGGCTTGATCTCGATTGACTGATTATTCAGGCATTGCTATTGGCGGAGCGCACTGCTTTGCCGGACCGATCCAAGACTGGATCCCTCAGTGAGCTTCCCCGAGTCATAAGGTAGCGACGAACCGGCCTGTCAAACAGGTAGTACACCGCAACAGCGAGAACGAACACTGCAGCGACAGTCAATGCGAGGCCAACCCATCTGTTGCGATGACTGAATATCTCATTGAGGATGGTGTAACCAATGTTCTGATGCAAGAGGTACAGCGGATATGTGACCCCACCTGCGACCGCAGCAAAAGAGCTCAGTGACCTAGGCACGAGGTCGTAAAGAGTATCAACGACCAAGATGATCGCCCCAAACACGAGAATCGCTGCCACATACCAGCCATTCAACCAAGTCTCATAGTGAGTCTCGACGTATTGGACTTTCTGGGTCGTATAGAAAACAGCCGACACAACAGACACCAAAAGCAACAGCGAACTATGCGCCATATCTCGACGGGTTGACAGACATCGCAACGCCGCTCCGATACCAAAAAATCCCACATATGCCCCGCATAGCCAGCGCTCGGGGAAAGCGGCCTCCGGCACGCAAATCTTCAGCAACAGATTGATTAATACCAGAAATGACAATGATGGCAACAGGGCGTCCCGACCGAGAGCCGCTACTACTACAGCCACCATCGCATAGAACTGCAACTCTAGGACGAGCGACCAGTATGCCCCATCGATCATCTGATATGAGTAGCCATCGAACGGAACCCACAGCACCAGGTTGCCTGGCACATCATGGCGACCGATGTAGAAGCGCGTTGCTTCCAACAAAAAAACCACCGTCGCGGTGATCGCCGCGCATAGCCAGAGAGTTGGAAAGATCCGCACCGCTCGGCCGTACAGAAACGACTTGACGGTCTTCATCCTGACACTGTCATAAATGACGTAGCCAGAGATCATGAAGAAGATCTCTACGCCAGCCCATCCGTACTTCGCCACGCGCGCGAGTTCAGGGAATCTCGCATCGAGCAACCCGTCAGCGGTGTAACCTCGAAAGCCGAAGTGAAAAAGCATCACGGCGACCGCGCACGCCAGCCGCAGGATGTCTATGCCAGACTGCCGTCCTTTTCCATACTGTGCCCCCATCATCACCCTCTCATTACATGAGCGATGGATTATACGACGGCAGGATTTTTGAATTGATCGGCCGCTATATGGGCAGCCCCTTTAACCTGGCGTGGACTCCCTTGGCTCCCTGTAGGACGTCCCATCAAAAAAATAGCCGATGCTCACGCTGGCCCCATCTTCCACCGGAACGACCGTCGCCCCTGATGGCGCGTTCCATTCCGAAACACCATCCCATACGACGACGTTCGTGACCGTCCCTTGCTCCACTACCGCGTAGATCGCTTCCATCATGCGTACTCCTCAATGACCACGATGCCTGCTGCACCGGCACCTCCAGATAAGGCGCCGCCGCCATCCACGGTCGCGCTCCCGCCGCCACCAGCACCATAGCCCACACCGGCATTACCGTTTAGTCCGCTCCCACCAATTGCGCCCCCAGGACCAAGATTGGAGGCACCGCCGCCACCAGGTACGCAGGCGGTAGAGGAAAAGGACATCGTCAGTCCGGCTCCAGCGCCGCGACTGCTATACAAGTTCGCCCCTGTTGCAGGGGAACTGATTACGCTGTTGCCGTTGAAGTTCGGAGGAAGGACGCTGTTTTGCATCTGTCCACCTGAGCCGCCCGGCGCGGTAATCAGCGCCCCAACCGACGACGTACCACCAATTCCGCCATTTGCCGATAATGTCGCGGTGCCGCCAGCCCCAATCGTCACCACTTGTGACGCACCAATGGCCGCAGCCAGGAACTTGCCGGCGGCAAACGTACCAGCACCTCCAGGCGCACCTAGACTAACACGGCCTGCACTCGGCGCCTGCGTACCCGCACCGGCGCCGCCACCGCCCTGCACCCGCATGATCGCGAACGTCATCCCAGGAGTCGGCGTGTAGGTACCCGATGCCGTGAACACCTGAATGTTGAGTAGCCGACCCGTCGCCTGTCCCAGCTGCAAGGCATGGTTGCTCTGCGTGGCAGGCGCAACCTGCAACGCCCCACCCGTACATTCAATTAGCACCCACGAACTGATGTCAGCGCGCCAGACGGCGCATGCCTTGCCATTGGCAACGATTTCGCCGCCTTGCAGCGCGCTATGGGCTCCACCAACCAGCGGCGACGCGCCCAGCCCGTTCACATTCAGCGTCGACGCGCCGGTGTTCGCAGTCTTCGCCTTGAACCACACCACCATGCCATCGGTCAGCGCGCTGATGGCAGGCGAGAAGCTAACGACGTAGGTGTTCGCCGAGCCGGTGTCGTTGGCCGTGACCAGCGAGTTCGCCTGGATGGCGTGCAGCAGATCCGTCGGCAGGATCGGCGCGTTCGCAGCTTGCGTGATGTTGGCCGCGGTGATCGTCGTCTGACCGTTGGCAACCGTGACCACGTAAAGACCGGTGTAGCCTGCGTCCGGGGCCGGAGTCGTCTGGCTGCCGGTGGTCGCCGCAACGCCTGCCTTGGCGGTGATGTTGACGATGCCCTTGCGCACGGTTGCTTGCTGCGCGCCGGAGTTTCCCGGGCCGGACCATGCCTGCGACGGATTGCTGGCGTTGTAGTACGGCAGCGTGACAAGCCCCTGATCGGAGTCCTGGTAGGACGCTTGGATGAGGTAGTTCACGCTCTGGCCAGCGGTCACCGGCGCCGGGCAGCTCAGCGTCAAAGCATCCATCACGATGCCTTGCTTCAAGATGCTGTGAGTCGTGTCGGCCGCGACCGACGAGTACGCAGTCGCGTCGACGTTGGCAAGGCTGTACATCTCCCCGGGATTCACGTTCACCTGCAGCGACGCGGGGCTGGTCGGCACGCATGCGAGGCCATTGACCACGGTGGCGGTACCGAACATGGCTGCAGCCAGCTTGGCCAACGCGATCATGGCGTTCTTGTTGGTGTTCAGCAGATCGGTTTCGAGCGGGATCTGGCCGGGGTAAATGATCTGACGATCCATCGTGGCTCCGGAAATGAAAAAGGCCACCGGTGTCGGTGGCCTGTGATGCGTTGCTTACTGTCAGGCTGTCAATGCCTGCAGTTCTGAGTCGGTCATTCGCTTCGGGTAGTAGCGGATTGCTCGGACCCATCCGTTCCAGAACCGCGTGGTACCTGCTTGCGAGCCAATCCACAGCGTGTCGACGTCCGCCGGCCATGTCCGGGCCGTCAGCGGAGTGCCAAGGACACCGTTCCGCGCCGCGCTGATGTTCGCCCCTTGCCCCGCAGCCGCCATCTTCTCGATCGAACCTACAGCGGTGTTCGTGAAGTTGATGCTGCTGAACGTGCCGGTGTTTCCGACGTTGATCTGCATTTGCGCTGGCTGGCTTAGCCGAAATGCTAGGTAGTCACCCGCGGATGAGCTTGTGCCCTTCATTAGACCGACGATGTGAGGCAAGTTGTTCTGCGTCGCACTGTTGCCTAGGGCACCCGTCATGGCTTCGACGTAAAACGTGCCCAGCGAAGGGTTGAAACCAATCTTCGTGAGATCGGTTAGGCTAGCCACATCAGCCGTCCGCGTAACGGAGGCAGTCGTGGTCGCGATATAGCTTGTAGCAAACGCACCAACCTCGGCACCTGTGAAACCAGTAAAGATGCCGGAGACGCCATCACCTGAGCCAGAGGTGTTGAGCGGATAAATGCGACATGCCAGTGTCGTCGCCGTGTCAGTCGTGAACGTTGCGGCGATCCGGTAGATACCGCCTCCGATCGCCGAGATCGCTACCGACAAATCTGCAAATCCATTCGTCCCTTGGACAATTTGCGCGACAGAGCCATTAGTGAGATCGACGTCGCAATAGCATCGAGCCGTTGTGGTGTCGATACCGTTTGCGAACAGCCGGACGCGAGGCAATTCCCCGGCCTTAGCGAAGATGCTGTACGTGTACTGAATCGCGCTAGCAGCCTTCGTGAAGGACTGAGAGTTTGACGATCCTGTGAACGATGCACCGTTGTTGGTAACGATCTTCGCCAGCGACAAAGCCCCGTCCGGACCAATCGCTGCGCCGGGCGTCACAGTGACGCCGTTCTTTACCCAAGTCGCGTTGTCCAACGCGTTCGATTGCAGCAGCAGATTCGTCCGGCTTTCCTCGATTAGAAGACCCCGTGGCTGCCGCGTGACGGGGTCGTAGTCGAACCGAGCCACCCCATTCGACTCTTGCACCATCAAGCCTGAGGAGTTGAACCGCCACGCCGGCGACGCACGAGTGAAGGTGATGAGGTCGACGAAATTGCGAGAGACAAGCATGTCTGTTCCTGTTAGCCAACGACGCCGTAGTACTGGCCGAGCGACTGATAGCTGTGGGAGGTGAAGTCCAACACCAAGTTCACGCCAGATGGGTCATCCGAGGCGCCTGCGAAGTCCAGAATCATCGAAGGCCCATCGACGCCTGGGATCATCGGCGGCGGCGACGGCAGCGCTTGAACGATCGACGTCCACACGATGGTGGCCACCGGTTTGACGCTGTCGATAGCGGCGTAGATGTCGGCGTCCGTCACGCCACCTTGGATCATCGAAAGCGACGCGTACTCGGCTTGCGAGGCAGTGTTGTAAGCCCCCGTCGATACGCCGTAGCCTGCAACGTTCGGGATGCCTGTCCCAGAAGGCCGGAAGGCGATCACGAACGCCTGGAAAGGCATCGAAAGCGATCCGTATGCGCCGGCGTAGCCATATCCGCTTGTCGGCACGCCGTAAGCGCCGGTGTCCGCCGGCCGCGTCGGCTCGATCACCACAGGCGTGCGGCCGGTCAAGTCTTCCAGCACCTTGATCAGGCCGGCCCGCGTCGCGCGCTCGCGGAACAGGTTCAGGATGATCCGCGCACGGAATGAATCGTCGGACTGGTTGGCGGCGCGCAGCAGCGCATCGCCGAAGAAGTCCGCCGCGATCATGTCGAGCCAGCCGTCGGTGGCGGTCTTGATCCGCGTCTGGAGCCGAGCGTAGCTCAGCAGGCCACACACGTACGATCCGGCGTAGGCCAAGCCGTTCAGCAACCCGTTGATGATCGGCGTTTCCGCTTCATCGCCGAACCATGGCGGCAGGTAGCCACGCAACCGGCGGTACACATCCTGTTGATCGCCTACCGCCATTTATGCCACCGTCACAGAGGACCACTTGATAACCTGCTTCGCCGTTGCCGTCAGGTCGGCCGTCCCGCCGTTCAGCGTCACGCCCGTGACGTTCGTCACGCCGGGCGACGCGTCATACGCGATCTGCGCAAGGCGCGAGTACCGCAGCGCCTGGCCCAGCGATAGCGAATTGATGTAGGACTTCAGCGCATCGGAGACGAGCGCTCTGGTCGCTGCCGCGTCGTAGCCGGCGGCGATCGCCACAGTCATCGCCACGGACGCATTCACGACCACCGGCGCAAACACACCGAAGCTGCTGCATAGCGGTCGGACGGCGTCGATCGCATTCGAGACCGTGGACAGGAACGTGCTCCCCGGCGCGCCGGTCCCATCATCGACGACGACATAGAAGTAGCCCATCTGGACCGAACCGCTGTAGGTCTCGTTCTCGACCAGCGAGTACGTGACACCCTGCTGCAGAGACGTGATCGCATAACCGACCGCGGCCTTCGTCGCCTTCGACAGGCTCGCCACATAGGCGATGAAGCGCGTTCGCAGCGCAGGGTCGCTCTCGGCGTCGGCGCCGTTCGTGAAGCTCGCCGCGTTGGTGACGGTGTCTACGCCGGAGATTGCGCCCGCAATGGTCGACACCGCGCCAATGATTGCGTTGCCGCCGACGCCGGCCGTTACTGCAACCACCGGGACGCTGACGCTCGAAACACCGACCGCCATGACATAGCCGCCCAGCGTACCGTTGTAGGCCGGATTCGTGGTGTCGGCCCCCACGGTGTACTGCTGGCTGCCGTCTCCCGTCTGCACGACAGCACCGACCGGCACGACGGCCTGTAGTGTCGCAGTGAACCGAGAGAACGTGACCTGACCGGTGGCGAAGGTGGCTGGCAGGCGCGTCACGCCGAAGTCAGCGACCCACGAATCGAGATCCGCGCCGCTCGACGTCGCCGCCCGGGTGATCGCCAGCACCTGGAGGATAAGGCTCTGCAGCCAGATGACGACCGCGGCGTTCGCCTCCACCACGGCGCGCAGGATTGAGCCGACTGTGAGGTCGACTAGCGCGCTGGTGTACCCCTGAATGGCGGTAACGGACTCGCGGACCAGGGTAACGAAGTCTTTCGTGCTAAGAGCCATGTCAGCGGTTCACGTCAAAACTGAGGGTGATGGGCTTGCGCGTGTCGGCGCTGGTGTAGCGGATCGTGATCGAGAAGCCGGAGTTGATTTGAACTAGATCTACCTCCGGCTCAGGGAGCCTCGCAACGGCCTCCTCCATCAGCACCTGCGTGCGGATCAGTGCGCGCAGCGCCGGCAGGTCGGCGCTCTCGCCGATCTTGGCTGGCAACCCCGCGCCGTATTCCGGGTGGAACATGTAGTCGCTGGGATTCGTCACCAGGCGCCGCACAATCCTCTGCTGGGCTCGGATCTCGCCGCTGGAGCGGCCAAGGTCGCCCGTCGCGGACACGCCGATGTCCACGCCGGCCCAGTGATCGATGTCATTCAGGAGTTGCTGGGTCATTGCGGTACCCCGCCGAGGCCAGAGCCGCCGGAGTTAAGGTGCTTGTGCGTACTGCCGATGTCGTGACCGTTGTTGTAGATCGTGCCGGTCGTGTCCAGATTGCCGGTGATCGTCGACGTGTTGCCTGTGCCGTTGTCGCCGGAGATGGCCATGCCTCCCTGCCCGGTAATCGTGTCCTCGACCAGCAGCGTGTCATCCATCTGAACTGGACCGACGAAGTGGTGAAGCTGCGCCGTGTACTTGGCAGTCGTGTGCGCGACCACTTCGACCGTTCCGTCGTTCTTGAACTTCAGCGATGAGCCGGACTTGTGCACCACCCAGAACTCACCTGACGGCGCACCCGGCGGGCGGTCGGCGTCGCTATACAGGCGCCCGCAGACATAGCCGTTCTCGACGCTGCCGCCGAAGAATTTCACCTCGACCTGATCCCCCGGACTCGGCGGCGCATCCATGCCCCAGCCATTACCCACCCAGGGAGACGTCACTGGCAGCCAGCCAGAGATGAACAGCGCTTCGTCGTCGCTCGGGTTGGAGCGGTCAACGAACTCCACGCGCGCCGCGGCCCTGCCCGGGTCATAGCTGCGCACAATGCCCGCGCGCGACTCGGCCACATCACCACGGGCGAGTCGCGCGGCCATCGCCATCTGGTTTCGAATTGCCTGCATCATGGCGATGGCACCGTCTCGGGATTGGAGTTCTTGGCCTCGACACGCATCGAATAGCCGGTAGAAAGACTCATCTGGCGCGTCACTGAGACCGGGTAGTAAGCCTGGTCGAACTTCGTCCCGGTGCCCTCGACCTGAATCATCATGGTCGGGTCCAGGATGTTGTCGGCCGGCATGCGAGCCCAGAACTTCATTTCGTGCGAGGTGATCTCGCGATGCAGCTCAATCGCCTTCTGCGTCGCCTGGTCTTGCGTCAGGCCCGGGAAGACGAAGCTGTAGACCTGCACGCCACCGAATGGGACCGCCTTGCCGGCCTGAATCGTCTTGCCCTTGCTCGGGTAGTACGCGGTGAATCCCTGCTTCTGCTTGGCGTTCCACGACCGCACGACGACAGACACGCCCTTGGCGACGGTCAGGCTGCGGGAGAACTCCATTTCCTGCACGTTGGCCTGGCGCGCCGCGCGATCGTCCGTAGGCGGCTCCCAGCGGATCACGTAGGGATCGCCCTGGTCAGTCGGGCGCGGGTGGAAGTACAGCGTCTTGCCCTTGACGTAGCAGAGATAACCCTCATTCGACGCAAGGTAGGTCAGCAGATCCCACTCGCTGCGCTCTTCCACCATGCGGGCATGGTCGCGCGCATAGTAGGTGCCGACGAGTTCCTTGGTCGGCGTAACATCTGCGGTCAGGCCGTGCGATTCCGCCAGCTTGATCGCGATCTGCGACGACGTCAGATTCTGGAATTGCAGCGAGGTCTTGGCGTCGATGAAGACCGCCGTCAGGTCGCGCCCGATGAGTTCGATCGTGCGGCGCGCCGGGTCGTACTCGATGTCATCGATCCGGCCGTAGATCAGGCTGTCCAGTTCGGTCTCGGTGTAGTTCTCCGGATCCAGCGGGAAGCCGCCGAAGACCTCGACGAAGCCCTCGGTCAGCGCCGAGAACCACGCCGCGTCGCGTTCAGGAGTCAGTAGCGACTCGGCGAACTTCACCCGGAAGGTGTCCGCTTGGTAGTAGGTGTTGCGAGAAACGGTCCAGCTTTCCCAGCCCCTCACCTGCTCGCCAGAGATCTGCACGATCCCGCGCGGCGCCCGGACGGCCGGGACGACGGGTAGCGTGTTCTGCATAGCACCTCTACGAGATCAGAATGCCGCCGTTCGTGTCCGCGGTGGCTGGGATAGTCAGTTCCTGAATGCCGGTCACCGCCGGATCGGTCATGCCGTTGGCCTTGGCGAGGCCGGTCCAGGCCATCGCATCGCCGTAAAGCTGCGCAGCCATGTCCATCAGGTTGCCGCCGGCGACCGTCTGGCGCCGCGCGCTGTTGTAGACGCTGCCGACGTTGCCCTGCACGCGCCCCATGACGCGGTCAAGGTTCACCAGTGCCGGAAGCTGCTGCGCGGCCAGAATCTGGCCGGAGATCTTCTGCACTTGCTGCGCGATCGGCGTGTTCGGCAGGATGCCGCCGACCGTCGCCACGTTGACCAGCACGTTATTCACCTGCGCGACAATGGTCTGCGCCTCATTGCGCAGCGCGGCGATCGGCTGCAGAACGCTGTTCAGCGTCGATTGCGCGGCATTGGCGAACGACGAAACGCCGTCCACCGCCGTCTGGACCGCGCCAAACAGGCTGGTGATGCTGGACATGCCAAGGCCATCCACCAATCCGCCTGCCGTCAGCATGTCGCCGCTGATGAGGCTGTCGATGCTGGCAGCCGACAGCGACCGGTCCGGCTGACCGAGATCCTCGACCACCTCCAGCACGATGCTGTAGGGCATCTGATAGAACCGCTGGAAGTCGGCCCTGAAGGTCCGGATGACCACCGCGTAGATGAACTCCGACCACGTTAGCGCCAGCGGCTTACCCTGTGCCCGCATGGTGTCGAGGTAGCGGGCTCGCTGCATCGCATCCTGCCCGCGCAGCCAGCCGGACCACTCGATCGGCAGGCAGAAGCCGCCCATGGCGTCGACCGCCCGCAGTCCGCCGATCAAGTCATGCGTCACGAGCCGCTGCTCGCCGCCGATGGCGATCTGCTGGGGGATTTCAGTTCCATCGAACTGCATTTCCCCCAGGTAAAGCGCGAGATCAGCCATTAATTCACCTCATGGACGGTGGCGGCAGCGACATGGACGGGTCAAATCCGCTTGGCCCAGTTTGCGGACGCTGCAGCTCCCTTGACTGGTGCCAGGTCAGAGCCTCGGCGACCACGCGGCTATCTAGTTTCACGGTGCTGTTTACCTGCACCATCTGCGGCGCGGAGCCTCCGACCGGGTTGGCTGCGGCCAGCCGGTCGTTCTTGTCCTTGCCTGCCGTCGGATCGCCGCCAAACATCGCCTTGCCGGCACGCCAGGCCCAGCCCAGCACCCCGCCAGAGCCGATGTCGCGCGGGTCCAGCGAGAAAGGCGAGCCAGCAGCTTGCAGGCGCGCATTCATGTCGGCGTTTTTCTGCCCCCAATCGTTCACCGACCGGAAGAACTCCGTACCCGCGTTCAGGATCTTCGTGACCGTCGGGAGTACGCCGCGGCCCATCTCGGCCTTCATGGACTCCCACGCGGCAATGAAATCCGCCTCGGCGCCCGGCGCGGTCTTTTTGAACTCGTCGATCGTGCCTTGCGTGCCCTTGGCGTTCTTGACCAGCTTGGCGTCACGCAGTGCCTGTTCCTGCTGCGTAGTGAAGTTGGCGCCCATGTTGGACGCCTGCCGATTGGACAGAAGCTGGTTGGTGAAGGCGATCTTCTCCGAGTCAGTCTTGGCGCCAGCTTTGATTGCCGCCGCGTCGACGTACTTCATGATCCATGCCGCCGGATCTTCGCGGAGCAGCTTCTCGTCGACGATGTTCTTCAGCGCCATCGACTTGATCTGCTTGCCACCCACGCTGCCGCTCTTGACCTCTGTCAGCTCGGCGAGGCCGGCGTCTGCCAGCGCAGCCATCGTCTTCTTCGGCGTCCGACCGGCTATCAGGTTCTGGTACAGCGACATCAGCGCGGTACCGGTGCGAGAACCACCCTGCTCCTGCATCAGGGTAGCCATGTTCATGATGCCCTGATCGCTCAGCCCCTTAAACGCCGCGCCGCCGGTCTTGGCGAATTGCTCGAGGTCAGCGAATTTCAGCGAGCCGCCCGAGCCGGTGACCATGCGCTGGGCAAGGTCCAAGCTGCTCAGGAAGTCCTCTTTCGAGTTTGTCTTGCCGCGCATGTCGTTGAAGCGCATGACCGCGCGGACCGCGCCCTCATCGAGGGAGCCGACCTTGCCACCGAAGAGCCCAGAGTTGGCCGCATTCAGCGCTGCCAGCGTCGGCGCGACTTCCTTGGCGAGATCCAGACCACCGAACATGCCAACCGACTCGCGCAGCGTCTCCATCAGCTGGGCGCTGGACGTGCCGAAGACCTTCGTACCGCGGGCGAACTGGTCGGCTTGCTTATTGACCTCGTCGCCCAGATTCAGCGTCTTGAACCGGGTGTAGGCGACCTGGTACTCCTTGCCGGCATCGTACAAGGCCTTGGTCATGTAGATGCTGGCAAAGCCAGCCGCCACAGGCGCAAGAGCGCCGCCAGGGATGCCCATGCCGATCGCGCCAACACCGAAGCCGCCGGGGCCGACGTGCACGTTGCCGCCATGGCCGCCACCAAAGCCGCCTCCGCCGGCCGCAGCGCCTCCGCCGCGACGGGGTAGACCAGAAATATAGCCGCGGGGTCCGGGCAGCGCAGGCGGGCGCTGGCCTCCGCCTCCCCTACCGCCAACGCCCATGAATACCGACTGCGAGGCCGCAGCGCCAGCCGCGTGCATGGCATTGATGCTGCGCGCCAGTTGGGCCGCCTCGCTGTTTGCGCGGCCCATGTTGTTTGCCATGGTCCGGCTGGAGTTGGACAGCGCCCGAATGCCCGCGACGTGGCTGTCCAGCTTGCCGAGATGCTGATTCAGGTTGGCCGCCAGCACATCGACCTTCCTGAACTCGGCCGCCAGCTTCAGCAACTGAGGCGCGATCAGGTCGTTCAGCACCAGTGTGGCGCCGATCTTATAAACGTCGATCATGGTGACCTATACTTGTCGTTCCTGAACCCAGAAATCGGCTATGCGATCACTGACGATCCGCGCTCATGAGTGGCTTGCAGACCACGTCTCATGGGTGCAATACCCGAAGCCAAAGCCTCCGCGGGCGAAGCCACAACTGACCGACCGGCAGCATCTGGACCGGCGCGCGCGGCGTATCACCGGCGCGATTTACATCGTGGTCGTCGGTTTGCCAGTCCTTGGCGGAGCCATGGCTGGCCTACTTGAGTCGCGGCAGGCGCCAGCTCCGGCCAGCCAACCAAGCAGCGACGGTGCGGCTAAAACGCGCCTTCAAGTCTTCGCCGGCTCGAATGGCAGCCGGGCCTAGCACCGCGCGCGGCGGGACTCGCAACGTGCCGAGTTCGTGCCAGACCATCTTGTCCTCGTTCGAGCCGACAGCGGCCTCGTTACCGGCGACTGTCCTTTCGATGCTGTCACGCATCTCCCCAGTCCGCAGAAGCGGCGCGTCCACCGGATAACCCTGGCGGATCTTCTCGAATTCCGTTTCAGCGGTGAGTTCTTCCCACTTGGCAAACGGGCCCACGGCGGGCTGGTAATGGCCAATCTCCGACTTGGCGATCTTCTGGATCACCTCGGCACCCGTTTCCGTCATGTGGCCGGTGACCGCGGTCGACTCGGCCGCCAGCGCGGTCAGGTGGTTGGCGAAGTCGCCAAGGCTGCGAAAGTTCTTCACGGTCGGTCCTTGTACGACATCGCTTCCCAGTCGAAGGTAGCGCCCTCTAGCTCGCGGAACACCACGCATGCGGCGAACCGCTCTGCATCGGTGTAGGAGAACGCGACGTCATAGGGAACGCCGTTCTTTATGAGCCACAGTGCCTGCCGAAACGCCGGGGCCCGGGCTAGTTTTTTGCGGTATCTGCGCCGCCGCCGTCGCCGCCCTCGACCTTGCCCATGCCAAGCTGGACGGCAATCAGGCCGGGCTCGTCGAGCTGCTGAATCAGCGCCTCGAGCTCCAGCTTGCTGGTCGGCGGAATGATCGGCTCGCCGTCGATGGCCGCCACATAGATCACCGGCATGCACATCGTGCGGTAGACCGCGTTCTCGGCCGCCTCGGGGCCCATCGCCTCAACCAGGCGGAATTGCGCCAAGATCCCCGGCTTCTTCAGCACGATCTGGCGCCCGGTCGAGTCAGTGACGGTATGCTCGGAAGCGGCGCGCGCGATGACTTCCTCGGACGGGCGGAGAGTGACTTTGGTCATGTGTTACAGGATCCGGATGCGGCGCGATGCCATGAAGGTGAGCGACAGCTTGACGGACGCGTCGCCGGCGGCTTCACCACCATCGTCAAGCGACAGCACGACGCCGTCATAACGCCACTTCGAGATGGCGCCGCTCGGCTCCGAGATGGTCTCGTAGATCTGGCACGGCTGCTCGTTGATGCCCGAGTAGTAGTCGGTTTCGATCTGATCGAAGTAGCCTTCGATCTCCGGGCCCGCGCGGTTGATCGAGAACGAGCCCGACCAGCCGTCGAAAAAGCGCAGGTGTTGCGAGACGCCGTTGATCAGCTTCACGCGCTCCTGTGTGGTGTCCTGCTTCTTGCGGAATGCGGTCAGCTTCGGGATCGGCAGCGGACCAGTCGGGGTCTGGATGACCAGGGTCGTGTCGCGCCCGACGGAAAGCCCTTGTTGCGGCATGTTCTTCTCCAGAAAGAGAGAGGCCCGGCGGACCGGGCAAGGTTATCGGGTGCTTATCGAACGATGACTGTGGTCTGACCGCCCTGCAGGTTCACGAGGAAGTTGCGCACGACAGCCATGTAGCGCACCTGAACGTCGCCCTGCATCCAGCCTGAGCGGATTCGCGCGTCTGGGTTGTTCGTCTTGTCCAGCACGACCTTGTAGTCGTCGATCATCTTGGGCCGGACGCCCTTCATGTTCGCGAGGAACTGATCGAGGCCGGCGAAAGCGTTTGCACGGGTATCGTCCTCATCGTCGAAGCCCTGCAACTCACCGACGAACTTGCCGCCCCAGGCATCGATGCTGTAGGCGATGTAGTTGGTCATCCGGGTGTAGCAGTCCTCGCGTTGGCCTTGGTCGCTGCTCGTGTTCACGCCCAGCACGAAGCTGAAGTATTTGCCGCCCGGCGACGGATTGGTCAGCACGTCGATGCCGGCCTGCACCAGCTGCAGCAGCTCCGCGTTCGAGTACGGCTGGTTGTTGTAGGTGCGCTGCGTGGCAACGATGCCCTGCAGTTGCTTGTTGAGCGTGCTCTTCTCTGGCGACTGGTTGACCATCAGGCCCAGTGCGAAGGCCTGCGGAGAGATCAGGCGCACCTGATTGTTGACCGTATCGTTGACGTACACCCAGTCACCGAAGATAACCTTGCCGGCGTAGCTGTCGATGCCAGCAGTGCTTTTCGTGGTCACTGCAGTGCTGATCGTGTCGCCGGCGGGGCCAACCATCTGCATGTAGGCGCCCTCGGCCAGGCCATAGGCGATCTGCGAGGACCAGGTGGTAGAGTCGTCGCAGTCCGCCAGTGCGATCACGCTCGCGCCGGACTTGCGCAGGGCATACAGCCCCTTGCGAGGCGCGGTGTCGGTGCCGAGAAGGACCGAGCCGGTGATGGTCGTTGCGCCATCCGTGCCGCCGGTCAGGTTGATCGTTGCTGGCAGCGTCGGGCCGGTAGAGCCTGCGCCCGCCGTCGCCACGCAGATCGTCGAGGGTCCGCGGAACTGGCTGTTGCCAAGGTTCACCGCCTTGACGATGTTGTCCCGCTGCGTCGCGCCGGTGCCAGGGATGTTATCGAAGACCTCGGGCTGGAAGCCGGCCAAGGTGATGGTCAGCTTCACCGTGTTCGCTGCGGTGCCGGCAGCGAGGATGGCGCTGATGCTGTTGCCCAGCGTGCCCGTGTACCTCGACGTCAGGGTGACGAAGGTGGTAGCGAAAACCGCCGAGGCGGCAACATCCGTGCCGTCGGTCACGCGCACCATCGAGAAGGCGCCGACCTTGCCCTGCATCGCAGCCCAATTCAGGACGGTCATCATGTCGTACTTGCGCGCCTGCATCTGGCCGAAAACGGCCACGCCGCCGGCGTAGTCAGACACCATGACGGGAACGCCAACTGGGCCCCAGGTCGCGGTACCGACGATGCCGCCGATATTGCTCGGCACGCCATTGATGGGCGCCGGCCCGGGCGGCTGGATGGCAACGATGATGCCTGGCACCTGTTGGGCGGTCAGGTTCACCTGCCCTGCTTGGACAACGGTCATTTGGATGGCTCCAGAAACGAAAAGAGCCACCCAAAGGTGGCTCGCAGTATGCGATGTGTGGTTACTTCGACTTCGGGGCGGCCGGCGCAGCGGCCTTGACGACGTTGGTGGCCTGTTCGGACGCCAGAATGTCGGCAACGGCCTTCTCGTCGGTGATCTCGTCGCCGATCTGGTAGCCGTTGAAGGGGGAGATAACGCGAAGGATCATGGTTGCCTCACAGAATTTTGTCTCTCAGCACAGTGCCGAGGTCATCGGTAACGATCACCTCGCCCTGCGTCACTTCGTACTGCTCTTGAACTTCCGTGGTCGCGTATTCGACCCAGCAGCAAAGGTTTCGGCGGTAGATGCCTTCCTTCTGGCCGCTGTCGTCCCACGGGTTCGGCAGCGGGCGCGATCGCAGATTGGCGAACGACCCATCGGTCAGCGTCAGCCGCACTAGGCTGGCCAGCGCCGCGTCAAGGGCCTCGCCGAGCGGGTCGCGCGCGTCAAAGCAGTTCGCCCAGACGGTGATCAGGAACTCCTGATCCTGCCGGCGGGCGTCCCGGATGCGCGTCGCCATGCCGCCTACGCGCGGCGAGATGTCTTTGGCGCCTGGGATGCTCACGACGGCCCCCGCTGATGTCGCAGGCTGGTCCACGCTGATGAGCGCGGCCAACGCAGTCGCGATTCCGGTCAGGGTGTCGCCGGCCTGCACCGCATAGGGGTACGCGTGCCCATCGATCCACAGCGACACGTTCTGCGGGGTCGAGATCGTCCCGCCGACGGCCACGTTCTGGCCGGCGACGGTAAGCGTCACCGTGTGCGACGCCTCGGTCAGGGCCGACCACTTCGACTTGGCGCTCTGGAGGTACTTCACCGCGCGCGGGAAGACCGAGATATGCGCCTTGTCGGCCTTCAGATCGGCAGTCAGGACAGCCGGGACAGGCCAACCCGCGTAGACCTTGATCGCCTGGCCGGTGATCGACGGCTGACTCGTCCCGTTCGGGTAGGCGATCTGCGCGATCAGCGCCACCAAGGCGTTGGATACGTCCGCGAGACCGGCCATTACGTGTGAACCTCAGTCAAATCCAGCCGCCACATCTGCTCGGACCGCTCCGCGCCGCCGATGCTGAAGCGCCGGCCGAGGTCGTCGATGACGATGTCGCCGGAGGCGAGCACGATCGGCACGCTGGCCGGCAGCCAGATGCGGAATCCATGTTCGTCGCCCGAAGCGGGCAGATCGGTGTGCGTCCGCGTCTTGCCGCCGAACAGTTCAGCGCACGGCCAGCCGCCGGCGCCGCCCGGTGAGCCGAGAACGTACTCGTCGTCACCGGCGCACAGGCCGGAATAGCCCACGTTGCCGACGCCAGACTGCACCGGTGGCCGCGTCACCCAGATACGGCGGTTGCACTCCACCGCGACGATTGGCAGGTTGTCCTGCATGCCGCCGATGAAGTAGGTCTGCTGGCCACGCACCAGGTAGTCGCCCAACTGGGTCAGGCGGCCATCGATCAGGCAGTACCAGTACGGCTTCTCGGGCAGGCCGGGCCGCGTGTAGGACCATTCCTGCGCCGAGAACGAGGCGTTCAGGCTCGCGACGACCGCGGTTAGCGGGTTCGCTGCGGCCGCCGGCCGGTAGACGTCATAGACGTAGCCGATCCGCTTGGCTGCCTTGGCATAGCCGGCGTAGATGCGATCCTGCAGCTTTGCTGCATCCATGCTAAACCCCTGCTATGCGCGGCCCACGCTGATGCCGCCAGGCCCAAGTGCTGGGCCCGGGGCGAACCCGATGAACCCGCATAGGCGCCGGCGCCACGAGTCGAGCAGCTTTTCCCTGTCCGCTTGCTCGCGAGGGTTATGCGTCCAGACCGCCGCCTGCGCGGTGTCTAGGTTGTCGCTCACGGCCGGGATCGCGCTCTCGAGCGCGTTCAGGTTCGTCAGGTAGGTGTTGATGAGGACCGCTTCCTCACTCGCCGACAGCGACGTCAGCCGCTGCTGCAGCGACATGACGACCATCCCGAAGTGGCCGTAGACGACGTCCTGGTCATTCGTGATGGCCATCGTCGTGCCGACGAGCGGATAGCCCATGAAGCGGCGCACGTCGGTCAGTTGAGCGGCGGTCAGCGCCATCTCACTCTTCCGACTGCTTCACGGCTTTGCCGCGGGCTGGCTTCTCCGGCGCGCCTTCCACGAAAAGCCTGTGCTCGTCCGTCAGGTCGGACTTGTTGATCACGATGTAGCCGTGCGGGTTGTCCTCGGACACTTCCGAGACAACCTTGACTGTTTCAAGTTGCATGCTTCCTCCGTGAGCGGAGAAAGAGCGGCCGAAGCCGCCCTCCCTCATCGGGCTATTAGCCCAGCAGCGTGGCGATGTGGTTCTGCTTGATCGCCTGGTAGCCCCACGCGAGACGCACGTGGTAGACGATCTGCATGAACTGACGGTACACGGCGACGTCGAAGACGATGCCGGTCTTCGGGTCGGTGACCTGGATCACGTCGTCAGCCATGTCCATCGCCTTGCCGTCAGGGCCGATCGGCATCTGCGGCGAGCGGGTGATCAGCTGCACGGCGCTGCGGCTGAAACCGAGGTTCGGCGTGGCCGTGTTGCCCACAGTCACCGCGGTGGCCGAGGCCGGGATCGCCTGCAGCAGGCCCGGGGCAGCGAGGGTGATGGTGCCAGGCGCCGAGATGCCAGCAGCCACCACGTACTTGTTGGCATCGCCGGCGAAAGTCACGACGTCACCCGCGTTGACGGTGCCGGTACCGGTGATCAGCGGGATCTGGGTGGTGCCGACCGCGAAGCCGGCCGCGGTCGTGGTGTACGACGCGCCGGTGCCCTTGGTCACGGCGGTGACCGCAGCGCTGTTGCGCAGGTCGAAGCCTTCCAGGCGGCCGATGATGCCTTCGCGCAGCAGGGCGTCGGTGCCGGCTTCGTTCACCTTGAACAGCACATTCTGCTTGCCGCGTAGGTTGGCCATCGCTGACGAGCCCATTGCGAACTGCAGATCGGACTGCGGCGCGCCGTTGTCGTCCAGGATCTTGCGAAGCTGAGCGATATCGCTCAGATCGCCCGCGGTCCCGAACGGGGCGGTGCCAGCGGTACCGTACGCGCGCGAGGCGTTCTGGTAGATCGTGGTGAACAGGTCGGCGTCGATCTGGTTCGTCAGGGTGCGGAATGCTTGGACGAACTGGTTGCGCAGGACGCCGCCGTAGGTGCCTGCGTTCAGCATGCCGCGCTGCTCTTCACCGGCCCAGCGGATCGGTGCGTGCTTCGACTTGCTGATGGTCATCGCCACGTTGCCGATCGTCTGATCGCCAGTGTTCGGCGCGGTGACGGCGGGCGTGTTGTCGGCCAGCGTGGTCGCCGGCGTGATCGGCACCATGATGGTTTCGTTCAACGCGGCTCGTTCGCCCGACGAGTTGCGGGACACAGCAGGGATGAAGCCGATCATCTCGCGCGAAACGACATCCAGCGCTTCGTAGAGAGTCGGGATCAGGCCGGTGAGCGTGTTGGCAGCCGCCACGCCGTACTGCGCGGGGCGCGTCACCGCGTCCTGCATCAGTTCGAACATGCGGGCCGCCACCTTGGCGACGGTCGCCACCGGGTACAGGGCGACGACGGACGCCACCGTTGCCAGCGCCATCACGCGCAGCTTCGAGAAAGTGCTCTTCATTTGGGTAGACCCTCAAAATAAAACGGCCGCTCTAGGCGGCCTTGGATTGCTTGGGTGGACTGGTCAGTCCGTGATTGCTACGTTCGGGTCACGGGCTGCAGCGGCTTGATCCGCCGGGCTCATGCCATCGAACTGGGCGCGCGAAAGCGTCCGCTTCCCGCCGCCACCACCATTTCCGCGTGCGCCGCCGCCCGATGCACCGGACCCCTTCAGGATCTGATCCTTGTGGGGGTAGTGCTCAATCAGGACGTCCAGCGCCTCGTCGAAGCCAGCCAGCTCGCCAGGATTGGTGCGGCTGAAGATCTTGTTGCCCGACTTGTCGTACGCGACGACGTTGCCGTTCTCGACCTTGAACGCATCACCGAAACGGGCTTGCACCAGGTCCGCCGGAATGGCGAGCTTGTCCGCGATCAGCTTCGATCGAGCGAAGCTGCCGCCAACCTTCTCAGCCACAAGCGAGGATTGGAGGTCGTCGCGTTCCTTGACGATCGGGGCGTACTTGTCCTCGACCGCCTTGATGGCCTCGGCAATTGCCCTGTCCTTCTCGCCGGCCTCAATCAGCTTTTTGCCGTCCAGGTTCGCCACCACTTCCATCGCCTTCTTGGCTTTGGCTGGGTCGTCGATCCCCTCGAACAACTTGAGCTTTGTTTCGGCCGCTTCCTTCGCTTCCCGATGGCCCTTCGCCTCCGAATTCAGCCGTCCGATCGTGGTTACCGTCCCGTCACCGTCGAACGGCGCTTCCTTGCCGTCGGCGTGAACGAATACAGGCAACTTCTGACCGTTGACCTCTTGCAGAACGATGTGACCGTCAGCGTCGAACTTGAATGGCATGGTGGCTTTCTCCGGGCATCCGCCCTATGTTCCTGTGCGGCATCCGCCGCGATTCGCCCTCGGGCATCCGCCGTCTGGACATGAAAAAGGCCGCAGTGGTTAGCTGCGGCCTGGTGATCTGCTTCGGGTCAGTCGCTGATGCTGACGTTTCCCTGCTTGGGGATGTTCTGCGCGATCCGTTTCTTCTCGTCTTCCCACTTGATATCGGGGCTGACGAGTCCTCGGCGCTGCGCCTCAATGAACAACTGCTCATCGGACAGCGTGCCGTCGACGTTCATCTCCCGCAGCAACTGCAGCGACGCCTCGGAGAGCGTGTGGACGCCGAAGTCCTTGAATAGCTGGACGTGGCCACCGCTCTGTTCGCCGGCCCACTCAGCCATGAGCTGCATGGCGGCATCGAGTGCGTCCTCGACGCCTTGGGTGATGCGCTGCAACGCACACATACCCGGCTCGTTGTCGGCCACGGTCTGCGTGATGCTGGTATTGCCCGGCTTGATGACCAGCAACTCGGCGCCGACCTGGCGCATGCGGTCTTCCAAGTCCAGGATCGACAGGCGACCGGCCTCGATGGCCGCTCCGCTGTGCTCGACGAACTTCAGGTCGCCGTGCTCACTGTCGCTCTGGACCGCTTGGGCGCCGCCGACAACGATCTTGCTGTCGCCGAGCATCCTGGCGAATAGGATCGGCACGCGAGCGATGTGCAGAATGGTCTGCTGGTCGCTCTTCGACTGCCAGTGCTCGACGTTCATGTGCGCCAGCTCAAGCAGCGGCGGCGTGCCCATCATGAAGGCGGTTCGATTGCCGTAGACCGGGACGAATGGGATCTTCTGGAGGGATGTCGTACCCTCGCCGACCAGCGTCCACTTCTCTTCGCCGGTCGTGGAATCCTTCCTCTTCTGCCAGGTCTCCCACCGTCCCGGGTACAGCACCCGAACCTGTGGGACGCGCCTCTCGTGGAACGGGCCGTCTTCCTCCACCGCCACCTCAAGCAAGCGCAGTTGAGTCAGGGTCTCGACGCCTTCGATCCGCTCCGACTTCCAGCCCAGCACGTTCTCGAAGCTGATCTGCACGAAGTACGGCCGCGCCCCAATCTTCTTCTCGTCCGCCTTTGTGCGAACGCCGGTGACGGTCGGGTAGTCGACCAGGATGCCGGCAATCCCGCGCGCGAGGGCATCGGCCGTCACGCTGTCGGCAAACGCATGGAGGTTTCGCCCCTGCAGGTCGACATCCTCGCACCACGCCTTGAGCGTTGCGGGCACATCGTCACTGTAGGTCAGTGGCTTCGAGAACGGCTTGGCGCCCAGCACTTCGACAGTGCGCGAGAACGCCGGGAACAGCGTCGCTGTGGCGGTCCGGTCCTTGTAGCTCTTGTCCGGCTCATTCGGCCACTGCGGCAGGAACGCCTGTGCAGCGGCCCGCATGGCGCTCGTCCCTCCCAGCAGGGCCGAGATGAGCGGCCAGTTCTGGGCCATCGTCTCGGCTTCCGGCGAGAGGGTTCGTACGGTGCGTTCCTGTTGCATGGCTGGTCGGGTTAGGCTGTCAGGCTGCTGACGCGCGTCTGGCGCTTCACGATGGGATACAGGCGAACGATCGGATACGTGCCGGCGTCATTTACGTGGTCAACGCCGCTTTTCTTGTCCGGCTCGCCGTGCTCGTCGTATGCCTGCTGTTCAAGCCCTTCTGTGAACTTCGGGCAGCGCCGCGTGTTCACCTTCATGCGCCGCTCGCCGCTACCGTTGTGCAGCATGGCGTTCGTCGACAGCACGCGGTCTTTCACGGCCGGGTTCGTCGAACCGACGTTGATCGTGAATCCCGTCTGCTTGAGTATCGATATGTCCGATTCGGATGCTTTCTTGCTGCTCGTGTTCTGCCCGCTCGCATCCGGATAGATCGTGATCGCGTGGCCGCGCTGCTTCCAGCGTTCGTCGATCATCCGCGCCATATCCGGCGTGTCGCGCACGTCGACCAGCTCGTCCACAGCGATCGGGTTGCCGTCACGAATGACGTACACAACCGAAGCCATGCGGAGCACGTTGAAGTCCATGCCGATGTGCAGCGGCTCACCAGGCTTGATCTCCGCGTCGCTGTGATTCAGCTTGCGATCGAAGTTCGGATAGACGCTGCCGCTCGTCAGGTTGCAGAACTGGCCGCGCAGATACGCGTCGATCAGTTGCGGCGGATACGTCTGGAACAGCGAGTCGATGTAGTCATCTGGCAGGTTCGCTTCGTTGTCGTACGTGCTCGCTTGGATCAGGCCGTACATCGCGCCAAGCGTCGGCTTTTCGCTCAACTGCTTGACGAACTGGCTGTGCACGAAGCGGAACCCTTCCGGCGTGGTCGTCACGTCGACGCCGTTCTTCAGGTTGTCCACCTTGTAGCGCATACGGGCGATGATCTTCCGCCATGCCTGCTGCGCCTTGTCGGCCTTCATGACGTCCAGCTCATCACAAAGCGCCTTGCCGATCTTGAAGCCGACGATCGTATCGGGACGCTCCATCGACCGGCAGATGACGGTGCCGCGGGACTTGCGCCCCTCAAAGAGGTGAACTTCCTTGTTCGACTCGTTGACCTTGGTTGTCAGCCCCCAGTCGAAGGCAACCTCGTCGACGGTCGGGTAGAAGATGTCCCGAATCTGGGGATACGACGGCGCGAAGTAGCCGGCATTGATGCGTGGGTACTCCCAAAAGTGTTGCATCAGGCCGCCACAGCCGACCCAAGTCTTTCCGGAGCCGAATCCAGCCACATAGGCGCGGAACTTGTGCTCCATGGCCAGGAACTGAGCCTGTGGAACATTAAGGCTCGGCATCGTCTCGCTTCCTCGCGTCCCGCACCTCGATCACGAACTTACGCGACTCGGGAGGCGCGTCATCCGGGTCGTCGATCCCCTTGCGCATCTGCTCGTTTTCCATCCGCAGGCGCTCGGCGTTCAATGCCTTGATGTCGTCGTCTCGCTTGTCGTTGAACATGCCAAGATGGCGGGCGACATTCTCAAGCGCCTTGCCTCGATCCTCGAGCAGCACCTTTAGGCCGTCTTTGCCCTGGTGGACGCCGGCGTATAGAGCGCGTGCCGCACCCTTCAGGCGGCGCGTATCGTGGACATGGACCTTACCCCGCCCCTCGCCGCCGCATTCCGGGCACTCGGCGTTGGGCTCGCGGTGATGGTCAAAGCCGAAGCCGCCGTCGCAGCTTGGCGATTCCTTCCCCTCGGCTTCAGCTTCGCGCTGTGCCTTCTCGTACTCGCCGTGAGTCCACTGGTATCCGAACTCGATGCCCCAGCAATGCCGGCAGTTCTGGCGGCGGTACTCGACCAGCTCGTTGACGTCGACGTTGGCGAGATCCCACCAGCGCTGAAGCACCTTGTCAGCGGTGATCTGGGTGCGCTCAGACCGCTTGGCCTGCGCCCGCTCAATCGCCGCGGCGACCTTAACATTTCCTAACAGGCGCGATGACTGCTCTGATGCCGTCCTTTCGCTATACCCCGCCCGAATCGCCGCTTGCGTGGCGTTCAGGTCAATCAGGTACTCATCCACGAAGCGGCGCTGTTTGTCTGTCAGCGCCATGCTTACCCTTTTAGTCGTTGGCTATCGCCTGCGCCCGCTCGGCGGATACTCGTCCGCGATTTCGGAGACTTTTCACGTCACGCGATAGGCGTGGCCTATCGGCATCGCTACTTCCCACATCCCTCAAGCGCCTTGGCATGCCGGCCCAGCGCGTTGTGGGCGTCTGCCCTCTCGTGCAACTCGTCCGAGGCGCCCGGCAGCGGGTGAGCCTCGCCGGTCTTCCGGTTCAGCACGATGCCAGGTGTATCGAGGAGCGCGGCCTGGGCGATGCGGAGTGCTTCGGTCAGGGTCATGGCATCGGCCTAACGTCGACGCGCGGCATGGGCACGCCACACATGAGCAGCCAGAGGCCGAAGCAGTAGCCAGCGTAGACAGGCCCCCACATCACGGCATGGGCCGGACGTCGCCGGCGCTGATCAGATCCCAGCCTTCGGACTGGATTGCCTTGGGCAGCCGTTCCATCGGCCGCACATCGTTGATCAGGATGGAAGCATCACTGCCCATGGCACACCTCACGAATAAGAAACCCGCCGAAGCGGGAAGGCCCGCCTTTCGGGCGAGCAGGAGGAGACAAATTGAGGGCGGCGGAATCGAACCGCACGCGGCCAGCTTTTGACGGCTCGCTCATCCAATTCGCGTTTATGGCCTACGCCCTCACGGATGGCGGCTACCCCCATACACCGCTTGCGCGGCCGGCTGGCACTCGGGGGACGGGCTTGCATCAGCAGGGCCTCGCGGACACCTGACCGCACGAAGCCGCCATGCGTGAAGGTTGAGGGGCCGGCGCTGATCTCCGGCTTCTCGGGTAATGGGCTCACCGAGCGACGTCCCAGGTCTATACCGTCATTGGCGCATCAGCCTGCGCATTCCCTCACGGCTGGCGACTGCGCGGCGGAATCGAACCGCTTTGCTTTGCCCAGCGCCTTGTGGAGTCGAACCACTTCCGAGAGCTGCCCGGATCACCAATGAGCGCAGTCGCCATGCGTGAAGAGGCGGCTTACCCGCCAGCACGCCGGCACCAGACCCGGTCGATGTCCCGAACGACTACCGGGCACAGGTATTGGCGAGGGGCAGGAATGGCGTCAGTTCGCCGATTTCCGCGCGCACCCATCACCTTGCGCGCACCTGCTTTCCCTGATGGGAGGGTTACCCTCACGTCATGACGCCTACGTAGACTGGATTTCAGGTCCAGCCGCTTCAGGCTTCTCATAGGGGTCATGCGTGAGGCGGCTCCTTACGGGAGCCAGTCGGCCGGTCACGCTCGCGCGGAGCCGGACTTGGGAGCTAGGCAGTACGAGCGAACTGCCCGCGCAACTCATTCGCTGCGGCACAGTAGGCTGCATGCGCTTGCTCAGGGGCGTAGAAATAACCAAGGCTACGCATCTTGCCGCCGACTCGAATTCGCGCCTGCCATTTCCCCTGTCGACCGTCGTATGAGACGCCCTTGAACCCACTCGTATTGTTCGAGTAGATGCCTTTATTCCATTGATTCTGCGACTTTGTGCAAAGCCGTAGATTGCCCCGGCGATTGTCAAGCTTGTTGCCATTTGCATGATCAACCTCCCCGCCACCCCCTACGGTCAAGCCCATGATCGCTCGATGCAATCTCTCGGTGGCCCGCTTCCCGGGTCGCAAAGGGTGGGGGATGTTCCGAGTGGCATATCCATCGCGATCCAGGTGCCAATGGCACCGGCCTAGCCGCTCAAAGTCTCATCATCAACAAGGATCCGCTCACCACGCGCCGTCAAGATGACCGCCATATCGCCTCCGCTCAAGGCCGCTCTGGATTGGGCGGCATGGCGACCGGACGAGCGATCCGGGCTTCGGGTGCCCCCTAGCCATGCCGTAGAAAGCAAAAAGCCCGCTGCGGGCGGGCTTGATGTAGTCCTCTTCGCGCGGACGTTTCATTCCCGCAACGCACAAAGTATTTGCCTTTTGCTAACGCGTCCGCTATATTTCGCTCAAACAGCACATGCGTTAGCAAACAGTTACGCCGGATCACCCGGCAAGGAGATACGGCATGCAGATCAACGAACTACCAACGACTTGCGCCAGAAGACGGGAGGCGCGAGAGGGCAGGAAAAGAAGAGCTTGCGCGCGGCCCCAAGTACCTGGCGCACGGGCCGCGCGCTAACGACGAGCCGGGGGAACCCGCGCCAGATCGAAGTCAGAACGACAAAAGAGGAGCCTCGCACTTGCGGGGCTCTTCGCATTTGAGGGCTCTCGATCTCTCTAAGAGGACGCTCCAGAAACGCCAAGAGCCCGACTGTGCGGGCTCTCGTGTGGCATTGTCATGTTGTGTGGGGCGACCTCTGTCTAATCTACGCGCATATTAGCAAACACGGCGCACATTGTCAATCTCATTGCACACATGTGTGCATCAACTAGAAAAAAAACGCCGCGAGACAGCCAAATCCAAACGGCGGACCTGATTCATCGCGGCGCTGATGTCCTCTGCGAGAGAGCCCATCAGCTTGTGTTTCATCTTGCCGTCCTCGTCAGTGAATGAGATGACGGCCCCCCTTACTTTTCCCTCCCGGTAGAGCTGAAGGAACTTCTCGATCTCGGCATCAGCCGTCGTGTTGTCCCGGTTTTGATTGACCGCGTTTCGTTGTTTTCTTGTTACTTTCATCGTCCTCTAGGGTGATTACCCGTCCTTTGGTTTCATTGGATGCCCTCCAATTCTCTTTGAGCTCTTCGAAATCTTCCTTCGTATCCAGCTTGACGTCTAGAAGCTCGGCGATCGCGAAAAGTTTGTTTGGGCTGGTCTGCAGCAGCACGTCATAGACCTGCTGGGCCAAGGAAACCTGCCCTTCCTCCATGTGCGCCTGGTCCATCCAGCCGTGGGGCTTCTTCATGGCGTGCTCGAGCCTTCGGGCCATCTCTCCGCCAATGCCCCGGAATGCGCTTGGGCCCACGCACTGCGAGAGATAGGACTGCGTCGTGCCTGCGAGCCGAGCCAGAGCCGACAGGCTCCCTATCTCGCGCTCCAGGAGGCGCACGTTCATTTTGCGAATAGTTTTGATGTCCATTTGGCTATTTTAAGCAGCCGCTAAGGGATGTCAACACGTTCGCATCTAGCTAACCCGTGTTCTGTGCTAACCTGTTAGCAGTTTGTACGACATGGGAAAGGAGCCCATATGAACCTGGCGCAATGGTTTGACGCAACGAGTATCAATGGCCCGGACATCACTTCGGGCGAGAGAGAACGACGCCGCCGCGAGAGAGAGGCAGTACTGAAACGGGCGGAAACCAGCATCAGTACGCTTCGCAACGCCCTGAGCCGCGGCACGATGGGCATCAAGCTCGCCACCCGAATGGAGAAGGCCACGAAGGGAAGCAGCGCCGAATTCAAGGTCGTCGACCAGATGCCGGAATTGCAGAAGCAACGAACCGACTGAGGCCTTGCTACCGAAAAGCACACATGTGTGCGCAATTTAGATCAACAAACGGGCAGGCGGTGGCCACCGCCGCGCGGGCTCGCCCTGGCCCGCGCCGCCCGACCCTATTCCATGGGCCATTGGGGTAAGCAATGGACTGCAATCCCGAAAGACCGCTCTCCCCCGAGGAGATGCGTATCAACGAACTGCTGCATCGTATGACGGTTTGCGCCACGCAGGCCGTCCGTATGCATCTGTGCGTGGAACTGAAGCGCGAGATCTCCGCCTTCCTGCACTCGGCAGGAGGCCATCAGTAATGGCCGGCGATTGGATCAAGATGCGCAGCGACCTTTTCACGCATCCGAAAGTTGTCCGCATCACGTCCGCATTGAAAGCGGACAGACTGCGGACTGTTGGCGGACTAATGTCCGTTTGGTGTCTGTTCGATGTCCACTCTGTTGACGGGAAACTAGAGGGTTACAACTGCGCCACTGTCGACGAGATGATCGGCTGGCAGGGCTTTGCTGAGGCCATGACCGCAGTCGGCTGGTTGGAAGAAACGCCGGAAGGCCTTGTCCTGCCTGAGTTTGAGACCCATAACGGCCAATCCGCGAAGCGCCGCGCCCAGGACGCTGACCGCAAACGTTCCGGACGCGCGTCCGCTGCAGATGCGGACAAAAAGCGGACTAGAGAAGAGAAGAGTAGAGAAGATAGTAAGACCCCCCCTAACCCCCCAGCGCCTGTCGGCGCCGAGGGGGGAGAGTCAACCCGGAAGAAAGCCAGAGCAACGCGCTGCTCGCTGAAGACCTTCGTTGACCAGTGCCAGGTCGCAGACGAAAAGCCGATCAGCGAATACCGCCCGCTGCTCGATTACGTCGAGACGACCGGCCTGCCGATGGAGCACGTCCAGCTTTGCTGGCAAGTCTTCAAGGGCGACTTCCTGCCCGGCGGCGACAAATCATCCCGCCTGCAAGCGGATTGGCGTAAGCACTTCCTGAATTACGTGAAGAAGGGCTACTACCGGCTTTGGTACGCCAAGCCGGACGGCACCTTCGAACTTTCCACGGCCGGCATCCAGGCCAAGACCTACTACGCGAAGAAGGCAGCATGAGCAACGACGACATTCGGGGCGCGATCCCCCATTCCATCGAAGCCGAGCAATCCGTCCTTGGCGGCCTCCTGCTCGACAACGATGCGATCGACCGGTGCGGCGATCTGCGCGCCGAGCACTTCTACCGCGGGGACCACCGGGCAATCTACGGCGAGATCCAGGCCGCCATCATCGCCGGCTATGCCGCCGACGCTGTGACCATGTTCGAGCGGCTTCACGCCAAAGGCACCGACGTCGACATGGCTTACCTGACGAGCCTGTCACTCAACACCCCGAGCTCGGCGAACATCCGGCGCTATGCCGACATCATCCGCGACCGGGCCCAGAAGCGCGGCATGCTGGCGCTGTCTTCCGACCTGCAGGAAATGGCGCTCAACAGCGCCGAGGCTGCGGCAGTACTCATCGACCGCGCCCAAGGGCAGTTGGAGAGGCTTTCCGAGGCTGTCGTCAAGCGTGAGCCGCGCCTCGTGTCCGACCTCATGGCGGAGCACATGGACGTCATCGAGCAGCGCAGCGACGGCAAGGTCCGCGTTATCCCGACCGGAATCGATGATCTGGACCGGGTACTGTCCGGGGGCATCCGCCCAGGCAACGTGGTCGTGCTCGGTGCCCGCCCTTCCGTTGGCAAGACCGCCCTGGCCATGTCGATCGCCGCCAATGTGGCGGAGCGCTACAGCGTGCTTGTGCTGTCCATGGAAATGTCGGCGCAGGAGGTGAATGACCGCCTGATTGCAATGCTGGGCCAAATCCCGCTGGACGAAGTGCTCAAGGCCAACCCCGATAACAACGAGATGTGGCAGGGGGTGACGCGCGCTGTGACCCGGGTTTCAAACGAGCTATCCATCGCGCTGGATGATCAGCCGGCCCTGACCATGCTCGAGGTCCGCAACAAGGCCAGAACGGCCAAACGCAAGTTCGGGCTGGACCTGCTGGTGCTGGATTACCTGCAACTCATGCAAGGCCGGGACGAGAACGAGAAGCGGAACTACCAGCTTGAGGAAATCTCCCGCGGCGTCAAGGCGCTTGCCAAGGATCTTGGCATCGGCGTCATTGAGTTGGTCCAGCTCAACCGCGGCGCCGAGCAACGCGGCGGCCGGTACCGCATGTCAGACATCCGGGACTGCGGCGGCATCGAGCAAGACGCGGACGTTATCGGGTTCCTGCATCGCCCCATCAAGGACGACCCCACCCTCGGTGATCAGTGGCAACGCTTTGCCTGGCTGCAGATGGAAAAAAACCGGCAAGGCGCTTTGGCAGACGTCCCTCTCTCCTACATCGGCGAACAGACGCGCTTCGCCGGATGGCACGGGGCATGGCCAGCCCAACCGGGAACGGCCCGCCGCGGCAAAGGGCTGGTGGACTGATGAAGGGAAGCGCTCAAAAAACTCCACAGCCGTCTTCATTTTGACTATCATGCACACATGTTAGCGTTTTGAACACTCGTTATCTATGCCGAACTGCCTCATCTGCCAGCACTGCGACCTGAAAGCCGATACCGCGATGGCTCGCCTTGGCTATGGCCGGTGCGAACTGGACGACCAGGCAGGCAAGTTCCGGCCGTTCGACCGCGAGATCGAGTGCAAGCCGTTCGAGCGCCTTCCGGCTGACCGCGAGCAAGCGCGCCGCGCGTGGGCCGACGGCCGCCGCTGAGGAGAGAGCTATGGCAGGCAACAAGAAGCGCACCAAGGCCTACCGCCCGATGAGATCGGCCGGCGACGTGAAGCTGTCCACCCAGCCTTGGCGCGTCGCCGCAGTCTTCGGACCGCTGGAGGCGATTCTCCGCCAGATCGAGCAAGACGGCACGGTCACCACCGACAAGCAGGGCATGCCGATCTTCAAGGACTCCAGCGACGGTCACTGGTACGCGACTGTGCCCGCTGTCGAGGGGATCGTCGACGCCTACGCCACGCACGCCACCCGCTGCGGCCGTGCGATGCCGCTGGATAGCCTGCGCCGGCTCACCAACAAGCTGGAGTACTCCAGCCCCCTCACCCTCGACGACTGTGCCGCAGTGAAGCGCGATCTCGCCGTCCTGCGCCGCGAAACGATGTCCATGACGCTCGCCTACGCGTCGAGCCTCGTCACCACCACCCAACTAAAGATCGAACTCGAGCAACAAGAGAGGAGTGCTGCATGACAGCCGCCGTACTGAAAGACGTGTCCGCGAACAAGGCGAGACCGGTGAAGATGCTTGAAGTCGTCGACGCGCTGATGGCGCGCGCCGGCGAGCAGTTCACCGTCGACGACCTGCTTCATCGCTTCGGCTCAACCGAAAAGAAGATGGGCAATCTCGCCGACAGGGCAGCCAACAGCGCCCTCCTCCGCAAGGGGCGCAATGTCGCGGGCCACGTCGTGTACTGGGCGCCGACGACCTCAGAGCAAGAACTAGTCCGCCACCAAATCGCCGGCTCAGGCCACATCAAGGGCTACGAGGCCTACCTCCATTCGCACTGGCGCCTGGCTGAGTCGGTTCAGTGGGAGCGGCGATGATGCGGACCTACATCGCGGGGCCTATGTCCGGGATTCCCCTTCTCAATTTCCCCGCTTTTCACGAGGCCGCTCGCGCCTTGCGCGCCGAAGGCCATGACGTCGTGAACCCGGCTGAGATCAACGCCGACCCTTCCGCCGGCTGGCTGGAATGCATGCGCGCCGACATCCGCGAGCTGGTGACGTGCGATGCGATCTACCTGCTTCCGGGCTGGGAGAAATCGCGCGGCGCTCGGCTTGAGGCAAAGATCGCCGAGGGCCTTGGCTTCCGGATGATTTTCGCTCCTGAAGAGGAGGTAGCACATGTACCCGCTTAACGCATTCATCGCCGGCTGGCTGTCGCTTCTGATGTGGCATCACCCGCACCCGATTACTGGCAGCTTTGGTGTGAAAACACTATGCGTAGCGACGTGCTGCCCAACATCGCCGGGATCTGACGCATGACCACGATTCTGAGCATAGACCCCGGCACCGAGGAATCCGGCTGGTGCCTCTACCACCCCGAGCGGGGCGTTGTGATGGGATCCGGCGTGAAGCCGAACGACATCATGCTCGAAGAGATTCGGTTCATGCCGGCTTCTGAGTTGGCGATTGAGATGGTCGCCTCATACGGTATGCCAGTCGGGCGCGAAGTGTTCGAGACGGTACGTTGGATCGGACGCTTTCAGCAGATATGGCGCAGGCCGGATGAGGTGCGCCTCGTCTACCGCAAGGACGTGAAGCTGCACCTCTGCAGCTCACCGCGCGCCAAGGACGCAAACATTCGCGTCGCGCTGCTCGACATGTTCGGCGGCAAAGAGGCGGCAGTAGGCAAGAAGGCATCGCCGGGGCCGCTGTATGGCGTCAAGTCGCATGCATGGGCGGCCTTGGCGGTGGCCGTGACGGCAGCCCATCAAATGACCGTCAAATGACCGGCAAATGACCGGCAAATAGGAGAGAGTATGAAACCCATCGCATTGCTTGTCGCCCTTGCAACTACTGCGGCCTTGTCCGCTTGCAACGATGCACAGGTCGCTTCCCGCAATCTCTCGCAAGCCGCCGACAACTTCGAGATCAACCGCCGTGTCGTCTTTTACAACGGCATCACCGGCGACTACATGCTCAGCATCGAAGGACTCTGCTCGTTGGACGCTGATTCATCGCGCAAGGTATCCATCACCTGCAAGACTGGCCCCTCGACGTTCAAGAAGCACTACCTCGGCCTGTCCGACAACGTGACCTACTTCATCGAGCAACTGGAACCGGCCGGCGTCAGCACCTTCCACTACAAGGTGGTATTCAAGCCGTCCGTGATTCTGCCGGACATCGTCGTCAAGTAATGATCCGCCCGCCCATCCCCTTCCCAAGCGTAGAAGACGACGGCGTCATGGCCTTCCGCATCGGCCGTCGCGCGAAGGTCTACCGACCCTATGGCTTCGCCTTCTGTCCCCATGACCGCGGCACGACTCTGCATGCCAACTGGGTGCAGGGCTATGCAAAAGCTTTCAATGCACTGACGAGATCATGAGCGAGATCAGACCGACGTTCGCCGGCGAGATGCAGTTGGCCGGCTGGAGCGAGACGCACAACGGCGGCTGCAAGGTGACCTTCTGGCTGCCGGATGCTACGGACCTAGACGCGTTCCGAGCGCTGACCGTGCGCAAGGGCAATACCGCCGGCCATCGCTTCATGGCCGCGCTGGTCGAAGTGGGCGACGACGAGCAGCCAGTCCAGCAGCCGGCCGCAAAGGAGCACGCACCTGTCGGCGGCGCGCTGGCAAAGCTGGCGGGCATGTGGTGCAGCGATCCTGACTTCTGGGCCTTCCTGAGTGCCAGAACGCCGAGCACAGCGCCTGTCGCGGATGCCGAGGCCGCGGCGCAGGTCATCCGCGACGTCTGCCAGATCGAAAGCCGCGCGGAGCTCGACCACATCCCGGAATCAGCCGAAATGTTTCACGCGGAGATCCGCCTTCCATTCATGCGCTGGAAGCAGGGGGTGCGGGGATGAGCAAGACCGCCACCAAGGCCGAGCGCGAGCACATGGGCCGGGTCAAGGCCATGAACTGCATCTGCTGCACGCTCCTTGACCGCCGGCAAGAGTCGCCAACGGATGTGCACCACATCCGCGAGGGGCAAGGCGGAGCGCAGCGGGCCGGCAACTTCCTCGTGCTGCCGCTCTGCCACGACGATTGCCACCAGGGAAAGAACGGCATCCATGGGGACCGGACATACCTGCGCATCCTCAAGATGACAGAACTGGACCTGCTGAACGCCACGCTGGACGCGCTGCACCGAGGGCGCTGATGGCCTTTCCCCAGCATCAATATCGCGACCCGCTCGAGCAACTGCTCAAGGCCGAATCCTTCACCTGCCGTGGGTGTGTCCTAGAGGTCCGCAACGAGCTATTCGGCACGGTCCTGATGACCTGCGGCCTGAAGAACGCCGACGGCACGCCAAAGAAGCACGGCCGGCGGTGCAACCAATATAACGACGGGAGCGATCAATGAAGGTATTCCGCGACACCGACGCAGTTCTCCGCTGGGCCTATGCCATCGCCCAGCAGCCTATCTGCAAGGTCTCCGATGCCCAGCGGGCCATGGCCGGCGCCAGCGGCACGAACAAGTCTGCGGACGGCGACCTGAGCATTCAGGACCAGCACGGCCAGGCGGCCATGATCCGGGGCCACGTGGAGAGCCTGCCCGAGCTGCTGAGCGCCTATGGCTGGGCGGCCTACTCGTGGGAAGACAGCGAGCGCAAGACCGGCAACCAAGTGCTGAGCGCCCACCTGGCCGAGGCCTCCGGCGTCGTCAACGGGCAAATGCGCTTCCTTCTGATGCGCCGGCACATCGAATTCGGCCAAGTCCGCTGCTTGTCGTGCGAACGCATCGCGGAGAAGGTCGGCGTGCACAAGCGGACGATCCAGCGGTACGAGCCGAAGATCAAGACAGCCATGGAGGCTGTCACGGCCCAGTTTTTCGCCGCGCTCGATCCCTATTTCCAACGCTCCGGGCTCATCCGCTAAAAATTCTTTGCTAACGTTATTGCACACACGTTATCGTGTTGCTATAGTTTGCACATACGTTAGCAAACCGGAGCGGGAAATGATCAAGAAGGCCAAGCAAGCATGGGAAGTCGGCCAACAAGTGAAGGTTGGCTTTCTGTCGGGCCTGACCGTGATCGCCGCTGTCGCCACCCCCGGCGACTATGCCCCGGATGCGTACGTTCTCCTGCGCGGCGAGCAGTTTTATGCGTTTGTGCCCCATCAGGGCATTTCAAAGATCAGCACCGACGAAGCGCGCGAGATGGTTGCCGAAGGCAAGCGCCAGGATGCCGCCGCCGAAGCCCGCGCCGCTGAGCAAGCCGCCGGCGCGATCGCTGCCGCGAAGCTGGCCGCCGAACTGATGGCCGCCTGACTCCGCCATGGCCACCCTGAGAGACGAAGGCTTCCGCTTCTGCGCAAGCCCTGACCGCACGGTATTCCGCTGGATCTTTCCGGCAGAGAAGACCGCCATCTATCCCGACTGGACCGACTGCACGGACATGGATGACGCGCAGTTCGAAGCCTTCGTTACCGCTGGAGACTGACATGGGACGCAACTTCACCGACGCAGAAAGGCTTGTGGCCATGGCCATCGTGGCCAAGCCCACCGACACCGCCAACGATAACGACATCGAGGCCGGCGGCTACATGCGCCCGATTGCAGACGCGATCCTCCGCGACGACCTGAGCGACGCCGCAATGGCTTCTCTAGGCCGCGAGTTGCTGCAGGTCTACCTGCGCGACGTGATCGGCCTGGTGCTGAGCACTGAGCGCGAAATCGACGAAGAGGAAGCCGAGCGCGCGACCCGGACAAAGCGCGCGCTGGCCGAACTGCCGGCGGCCGTCACCTTCCGCGTCCACTGACAAGTTTCAGCGGCGCCCAATTTCCCCCTAAATCGTCGGGCGCTGCCTTTTTATTCCGAGGAGCATATGAGAGCGATCGATCTATTCGCCGGCGGCACCTATATCCACGGCCTGTCTTACACACCGGAATACCGCGCTTGGCAAACAATGCGGCTTCGTTGCTGCAATCCTGACAACGCTGCATACGCCGACTACGGCGGCCGAGGCATCACTGTTTGCGACAGATGGCTTGATTCGCCCGAGAACTTCCTCGCAGACATGGGCCAAAAGCCGTCACCAAAGCACGAACTGGACCGGATCGATAACGACAAGGGGTATTCGCCGGGCAACTGCCGCTGGGCCACTCGAAAGGTCAACGACCGGAACCGTCGAAACAATAGGCACTTGGAGCACGACGGAGTAACGCGCACGCTGGCTGAATGGTCGGAGATCACCGGTATCAATCGCGACACGCTCCAAAAGCGGCTTGCGTCCGGCTGGAGCGTTGATCGCGCCATCACAACGCCGACGCGGGGCAAGGCAAAGAACGGGCATGCGAAACACCTACAACGCCATCCTTGCGTGGATTGCGGCAAGCCAGTATCGAGAACTCGATGCAAGTCCTGCGAAAACGTTCGTCGAGGAAAGCAGCGGCGCATTGATGCCGTCTGCCCGCCGGTGGCGCGCGACATCATCACCGCGATCAAGGAGGCAGCATGACCATCGAAACGCGCCACAAGCGGTTCAGCCTCTGCATGGACATCGATGGCTTCGTGCGGAACAACCGGTTTCCGCGCGACTACCGAAACCTGTTCCGGGATGACAGCGGCCGGACGCTGTCACCTGCTGAGGCGCGCGCCGAACTCTCCATTGAGAAGGCAAGGGGCCGGAAGGTTATCCCGATGAGCGCCGAATGCGGCAATCCGTGCCAGCACGCCGGCAATGGGTGCACAGGCTTTGACTACGCCGGAAAGGGTTGCCCGGGCCGGTATATCGACGAGGAGGCAGCATGAACACACAAGCCATCTACCCCGACTCCTTCGCCAAGATGCTCCTCGAGCGCGTCGGCCAAAAGTACCAGCCCAGCAATGGCACCGAGGGCGAATGCTTCTTCGACAACTGGTGCCGGCAATGCGCGCGAGACCGGTCCATGCGCGAGGGCGACAACGTGGACGATTGCGACGACAACGAGGTGTGCAAGATCATCGCCGACACCATGGCCTACAGCCCGGAAGACCCCGAGTATCCGCCGCAATGGCAATACGGCAAGGACGGGCAGCCATGCTGTACGGCATTCGTGCCGGCGGCCCAAGAGATCCCCGCCGAACGCGACACCCGCACCATCGACATGTTCGCAAGAGACCTGGCATGACCGAAGCCACAAGATCCGAGGTCAAGTACACCTCACAACTCGCCCGACAATTGCTCGCCACGAAGTTCGCGGCGCCCGAGTGGGCGACCATGTTTGAGGTCGCGCCGCGCACCGGCGGCGGCACCCGGTATGCCGATGCCGTGGCGGTGAACCTATGGCAATCGCGTGGCCATGCCGTCCACGGCTTCGAGATCAAGGTCTCGCGCGGCGATTGGCTGCGCGAGCTTAAAGATCCCGCCAAGGCCGAAGAGATCCAGCGATTCTGCGATTACTGGACAATCGTAGCGCCGAAAGGCGTCGTGGCCGACGGCGAGCTTCCGCCAACGTGGGGCCTTCTTGAAATGCGTCCTGATCGCCTGATGCAGATCAAGGCTGGCCCGAAGCTGGAGGCGCAGCCGATCACCAGGGCATTTTTCGCCTCGCTGATGCGGCGCGGGCACGAAGGCCTGGACCAGGTCTCAGCGGAGAAGCTTGAGGCCGAGCGGGCCGAAATGCAGAAGGCGATCGCCGAAAAGGTGGAGCGCGAAGTAGCGATGCGCACGCGTGACCATCAGCGCCTCAGGGATCTTATCGTCCAATTCGAGAAGGAGACCGGTCTTTCGTTCCACGAGTACGCGGGCCCGGACATCCGCACTATCAAGGTTGCTCAGGCCCTGGAGGATCTCTCGGGCTGGCGCGATCAAAGTGCGCTCAGCCGGCTCATGGATCTTGCGGGAGAACTGGAACGCGCCGCTTCGACCGTACGGCAGGCGGTTGGGCATACAGGTCTCAAGGAGGCGGCATGCTGACCATGGCGACAGACTGCCTGATGGCATGACCCGCGCGGTAATCCCCTGCGCCAGATGCGGCCGCCAGCCGCGGCTAGAGATCAAGCAGGATCAGCCCTGCTCGATCTCGAAGGATGGGCGGTGGTTTCGGCTGGTGTGTTGCGGAACTGGCCGGCACTTCGCCACGCCTGGCCGGGCGCTGCGGGCTTGGAATGGGGCGCAGATTGGGAGGGAATTGCGCACGAAAGCCCTTGCGCACACGACGCTAACGCATTAGCATTATCGTATGCACCCGAGAGGGCCGCGCCGCAGAGTACCGCGGCAATCCGAATGACTGTCGTTGCGGATGGTCGCTAGGTAGGCCCGCCACGAGACCCAGCGAGAGCGCATCCTCGGACTGGCGCAGTCGATAGCGAAAGATCGGCCACCCGGCTCAAGATTGCCCCGCCGCAGGGGTCTGACGAGTCGCCAGACGCGGGTAACTGGCACCCTGACGCATGGCAATTGGACTGTCGATTGTGGCTAGAGGTAGCAGTCGGCGTCTGCGGTTCTATGTCCGCGCAGTTGCCATGACGTGAGGGTGAAGCCGAAAGGCTGACGGAGTTTGCAGCCGTGCATTGCGCAAGCGACACGACCGACGCGCCGAAAGGCTGGCAGAGCGCTGCACATCCTCAACAAACACGAGCCCAGTGCTACGTGACTGCCCAGCGGAAGGTGGCAAATAACATCCGCAGATCGGCCCTACTTTCACGGCAGATTCAAACTGCCTTCCTGGGGCGCCAGATAGAGCGGTTACTGTGGTCTCCCTGATGTCAGGGAAAGGCTGTAGTTTCTCGAATAATGGCGTGGGTGACGATTTGACGGCCGGGAAAGACCGGCGCCCTGACGCATGGCGGTTTGCCGCACGAGGCCCTAACAGGGCAGTCCACGTGCGCAACCGAGAGTCGGCGGGTCAAGCCGCCATGATGTGAGGGTGAGCGCAGGGTATCGCGCCGGAAAGCGATGAACCGCTCTATAAGGTTCGCCCTTCGGCAAAGGCCACGCCGATCAGGACTGGTAGAGCGAGCCAGGTAGCGCCTGGCCATCCTCTCTATTGAGCCAGCCCCTGCGGAATCGCCGGATCAATTTTCCGCACCGCCGCCAGATCCGCCGCATCCTCCGCCCCGATAGGCGTCTTCAGTTCGGCGTACTTGCGCTGCAGCTCGGCGTAGTGCGCCTGACTGAGGGATTCGACCTGCCACAGGCCCGGCGCCTTGCCCTTCTCGGTGAAGATGACTTCCGCTGGCTGCGGAATCAGAGCGTGCGAGACGGTGAACTCGCAACTGTAGAAGCCCATGTCAGAGCGGCAGACGTTCGGCTTAATGGCTTTCCCGTCGACCGACAGGCTGGCCGTGATCTTACCCGGCCCTTGCTGCAGCCAGACGATTTGGACGTACTCGGCATCCTTTGGCTTCGCCGGCCGCCCGAGCCTCTTGTCAGCCGGCACGCCGACGACGATTGACGCGGACACTTGGCGCAGCTTCGTCCCGCCGACCTGGACCTGCACATCGTTCTTGCTTATGTAGGTCTTCCCGATCCCGGCCAGCGTCACCTGTTCCTGTCCTGCGCTGGCGGCGTAGTCCTTGATCAGACCCTTGGTGTACTGCTCCTCAGGCACGACGAACAGCGTCCCCGCCTGCTTGATCGCCAGATAGTCGCCCCATGGCGTGGTGATCCGAATGTTGCCGCCCGGCCCCGGCCCGGTCTGGATGACCGGCTGCGCGGCAGCCGCCGCCGGCACGAGCGCAGCCGCGGCAATGACCCAACCCGTTATCGATCGCATGATCGCCCTCCTTCTTCTTGTGCGGCCATTCTACGAAGGGGTCGGAAATTTCTAAACTCACGATCTTGCACATGCGTTATCTGTCTGCTAATCTTCGTGCATACGATTTAGCAACAGCATCGACATGTACCCAGTGAGGAGAAGATGAACACTACCGCCACCACCCCTTCGATCGCCATGCAACCCGTGGATTCGTCGCAGATCCACAGCATTGGCCACGACGCAGAGACCGGCAGGCTCGCCATCCGCTTCAAGAACAAGGCAGGCGAAGCGACGTCGCTCTATCACTACAGCAACGTAACCGCCGAAGAGTTCGCGGCGTTCAGTGGCGCGGAATCCATCGGCTCGCATTTCTACAAGCACATCAAGCCGTTCTCCGAGAAGTACCCGTACGCGAAGGTTGAGGCGCCGGCCGTCTGAAACCACGCCAATACAAGGAGATCGCAATGTCATCCAATGCCCTTGCCGTGCGCAATGAGTTCGGCGCCCAGCACACTACCCACGCCCTGGTTGAAACGGCGTCCACTGCCGTCGCGGCGCAAGCGAAGGCCATGGTCGAGGCCCGCTACATCATGGCTATGCAGCGGCCGCGTGACTGGGATCAGGTCCGCCAGACCTTGCTGCGCGAGTGCCGCCGCCCGTCGTTCGCCCACAACAAGAGCGCCTACTACCGCAAGCCGATCGGCCAGGGCGTGGAAGGCCTCGGCATCCGCTTCGTGGAAGTCGCGCTGCGATGCATGACCAACGTGCTGGTCGAGACGACGATGATCTTCGAGGACGAGACCAAGGAAGTGCACCGCGTCTCCGTCACGGATCTGGAATCCAACCTCACCTACCCGCTGGACGTGCGCGTCTCCAAGACGGTCGAGCGCTCCAAGCCGATGGACGATGGCTCGTTCATTTCAGTTCGCAAGAACAGCTACGGCAAGAACGTCTACACCGTGCCGGCGAACGATGACGACCTGCTCAACAAGCGCGCGGCGCTGATCTCCAAGGCCATCCGGACGTTGGGCCTGCGCATCATCCCCGGCGACATGCAGGACGAAGCCGAAGACATCATCAAGTCGGTCCGCATGGACGAAGCAGCCCGCGACCCGGACGCCGAGCGCAAGAAGATCGCGGACGCCTTCGCCGGCATCGGCGTCAAGGCCGCCGACCTGGTTGCGTACCTCGGCCACCAGCTGGATTCGTGCTCGCCGCACGAGCTCGTCGACCTGCGCGGCATCTACGGCGCCATCAAGGATGGTGAGGCCACCTGGAAGACCGTCATGGAGAACAAGGCGGAACAGGCTGGCGGTGGCGCTGGCGATGGTCAGAAGCCGGAAGGCGCCAAGCCGATGCCGGTTTGCTCCGACGAGGAATTCCAGAAGAAGTCGCCCGAATGGCGAAAGCTGATTCTCGATAAGAAAAAGACCCCTTCCGAACTGATCACCATGATCGAGACGAAGACGAAGCTTTCGGAAGACCAGAAGACCGCCATCGATAGCTGGAGCCACGAAAATGACTGAACGCATCACCCACAACCTGGTGCAGGGAACTGACGAATGGGCTCAGTTCCGCCTGACGAAATTCGGCGCCAGCGAAGCCGCTGCGATGCTCGGCATTTCGACCAAGGTCAAGCGCACGGAACTGCTTCACATGAAGCACACGGGCACTCCCAAGGAATTCAGCGACTGGGTTCAGAAGAACATCCTGGACTACGGCCATGAGGTCGAGGCACTGGCCCGGCCGATCGTCGAGGAAATCATCGGGCAGGACTTGTACCCGGTGACGCGGTCCCTCGGGATGATGTCCGCGTCGTGCGATGGCCTGACGCTCGACGACGAGACCGCGTTCGAGCACAAGCAATGGAATGAAGCGCTGGCGGCATCGGTGCGCGCCAAGATCCTGCCGGACGAGCATCAGCCTCAGTGCCAGCAGATCATTATGGTTCATGGTTCCAAGCGGGTGATCTTCACCGTATCTGACGGCACCCGCGAGAACATGGAATACATGGAGGTCTTGCCGGACCCGGCATGGCAAGAGCGCATCGTCGCCGGCTGGGCCCAGTTCGAGAAGGATCTCGCCGAGTACGTGCCCGTCGAGATCCCCGAGAAGCCCAAGGCGGAGGCAATCATGGCTCTGCCCGCGCTTGCCGTCCAGATCCGCGGCGAGGTCATCACCAGCAACCTGCCGGCCTTCCGGTCTGCCGCTGAGACGTTCATCGCGAACATCAAGACGGACCTGAAGACCGACGAGGACTTCGTGCAGGCCGATGCGACGGTCAAGTTCTGCAAGGAAGCTGAGGAAAATCTCGAAGTCGCGAAGAACGCAGCCATCGCACAGACGGCCAGCATCGACGAATTGATGCGGACGGTCGACCACATCAAGGCGCAATTGCGCGATAAGCGGCTCGCGCTCGACAAGCTGGTCGAGAGCCGGAAGAAGCAGATTAAGGAAAACGCTGTCGCCGAGCGCCGCCAGAAGTATGCGGAGCACGTCGCCGCGCTGAACGCCGAACTGAATGACGTGAGCATCGTTGTACAGGCTCCCGATTTCGTCGGCGCTATCAAGGGGCTGAAGACCATTGCTAGCCTTTACGACAAGCTCGATACAGCGCTGGCTAACGGCAAGATCGCCGCCGATGCAGCCGCTAAGGATTTGCGCGCCAAGCTGGATTGGTACAAGCCGCACGCCGAACATGCTTTCCTGTTCCGCGACCTGCAGACGTTGATCCAGAAGCCGGCCGAGGATTTCGAGCTCGCCGTGACGACGCGGATTGCTGAGCACAAGCGGCAGGAAGACGAGAAGGAAGCAAAGCGCAAGGCAGATGAGGCGACGCGGGCGGCAATGGGAAACGTTGGTGGGGCGGCTACTCCTATCTCGACGTCTGTCGCCCCGGCTGTCGCTGCCGTCGACACTGGTAAGCCGTCAGCGCCGTGGATCGCGTCCGCTCGGGCCACTCCGACCAGCGCGCCCACACTTCGCCTCGGCCAGATCAATGAGCGCCTGGCGCCGATCGCGCTTACCGCAGAGGGGCTGGCGACGCTCGGCTTTAAGCACGCCGCCACCGACAAGGCCGCGAAGCTCTACCACGAAAGCGATTTCGAGCTGATCTGCGCCGCACTGACGCGCCACATTGAGGCAGCTCTTCACAAGCAAGCCGCCTAACCCGGAGCCGCCACCCATGGAAAGAAGACAGCCTGAGTACATCGAATGCGCGCGCGCCCTGATGCTGTATCACTTCGAAGCGATGCCGGACAGCTTCAACGTGCGCATGCTTGCCAACCGGATGCCGGAGCATAAGCCAGCCATGATCACAAACGCCCTGCGCCACCTGGAGGAATCGGGCATTTGCCACGCCCCGGGCGAGAAGACCTACGACGGAGCGACCGGCCAGCGCCGAGTGGCGGTCATGGTCTGGCGCAAAGGCCCGGCCAGCGGCCCGCGCGTCGTGGCGCGCAAGGGCGGCGATAGCCACGTACCGCCGAGCGAAGCGCTCCGCCGCCTGAACCTGCGCTCGCCGCACGACAAGGCCGCCGAGATCCAGCTTTGCATGGCAAACGGCGTGCCGCTGGAGAACATCGCGGGCGACGGAGAGCAGCCGGTGTACTACGTGCCGCGCGCCTGGCTGGATGAGCGCGCGCCGGCCGCCGCAGAGCAGGCCCAGCCGATCGCCGCCGCCGAGTCTGAGCAACCCGAATCGCTGGCAGCACTTATCGCGGAAGGCGTTGCCCTGCTCCGAACGCTGGTATCCATGGCGCAGCGCGGGCAGACGCGGCTGCCGTTCTAGGGAGCGAGAGATGGATTGCTTCTGCGACTACGACGCGCCCGAGTTCTATGTGCAAGCGACGCACAAGGCTCGCAAGGCCCATAGGTGCAACGAGTGCCGCCGCCAGATCAAGGCTGGCGAGAACTACGAGCGCGCCTCCGGGAAATGGGACGGCCAGGTCGATTTCTTCAAGACCTGCGAGCACTGCGTGTCGATACGGCAATGGGTGAAAGCCCACGTCCCGTGCGCGTGCCTGTCGCACGGCAACCTGATCGAGGACGCGATCGAGTACGGCCGCGCCTACGCCCACGAAGCCCCCGGCTTCCTGTTCGGTATCCATCGGCGCCGAGCTCAAGCTCGCCGCGCTGGCAAGGAGCCATCGTGAACCTCACCCACCTGACCTTCGACTTCGACGGGCATACCGTCTACGTCCTTGGCTACCACTATGCAGGCTATTCCGGCAATGCCTCGCCGCCGGAGCCCGAATCGTTCACGGTAACCAAAATCGAGATCGTCAAGCAGGCCTACCCTGACGAGCCGGTTGCCGCCGATGAATTGGACGAGGACGCGCTGGCTGATGCCGCCTTGCGCGCGTGGCGCGACCGCGAGGAGTACTACAAGTGCGAGCACGCGGACGCCGTTCGTGAAGATCGCTGGATGGAGTCGAGGGGTTACCTGTGAGCGACGACGCCAGAGCGTTCCTCGCCGGCGGCGCGTACGGTCTGGTGCTGGCCTGCATGACTGCCGCCTTCATTTTTCGCCATATCGGCTAACACATGTGCATATAGCGCATGCATTACGGAGAGATTCGATGGAACACAAACCTGACCTGAGCGGCTGGACGAACCCGGACCTGTCGCTCCCCGATGAGCCGGCAGCCGAGCCGGAGAGGACTTGCATCGGCTGCGGCGCGCCGGTTACCGCCGGCGAAGCGCCGCCCTGTGGCCACTGAGCCATGGAAAGCCTGGCGACCGGCCACTGGCTACCGGACGAGCACGGCAATGTCGTGCACGCCCGCCTGTTGCCGGACGTCAAGCTGACCGTGCAGGGCGAGTTCGAGACGCTGGAACGGAAGGTAGAAGCGGCACGGTGGATAGCACATTGCCTGAATCAGGCGATTGAGGCGACGCCGCCGGATGAGAACGCGCCGGCAGAGCGAGTCTATTTGACCGCGGACGGCGTCCGTCTCAGCCCTGCGCCGGGGGCGGTCGAGTATGTGCGCGCCGACGTGGCTGCGGCGCTCTCTGCTGCGACCGGCCAACTGGCGGAGGTCATCACAAAGCTGGTGGCCGACCGCCAGGCGGAGCGGGACCGCATCCTCGCCGCCCTTTCCGAGCCGGCCCACATCGCGCTGATGCCGGACGAGTGCCGCGGGCTTGCCGACGACCGCTGCTACGAGATGGGCGCCAAGAACGGCGGCCAAGCAGTCCGTCTGGCGATCCGCAGCGCTGTGGAAGAAGCAATGAAATCCGAGGAGTGACCATGCACCCCAGGAGAAGACAAAGCAGGAGATACCATGGCTAAAGAATCGACCACGACCAGAAAGCGCGCCGTTGGGGCTGAGGCGGCTCGGATTGAGCGACGCATCCTTCGCGCCATCACGGCGGCCCGCGATGACGGGATGACGCAGATGGAATTGATCAAGAAGTTAGACCTGACGGAAAAGGTAGCAAGGCGCCTGCTCGGTCATCTGCGCGTGGAGGGGCGCAAGCGAATCTACATCGCTCGCTGGAAGCCAAACAACACGCACCTGTGCCCGGTCTTCGTGATCGGCTCCCTGCCAGACGCCCCAAAGCCAGCGCAGAAGATGCTGCGATCAAATCCGGAGCCGCGCGGCGCGAGCGTCGAGGCGCTCGCCAAGCAAGAAATTGCCGCCGAGCACGCCAGATGGGCCGCAACTTGGGTGCCGCACTGCGATCCAGCCGCCGCCTGGATCGGGAGGGCCGCCGCATGATCTGGGTCCGGCTCGAGAAGTACCTCGAAATGTCCGGCGAGACCCGCGACACCGTCATGCACAAGCGCCGCAACGGCATCTGGGCGGAAGGACGGGAATGGAAGACGGCCGGCGACGGCCGCATTTGGATCAACACTGAGGCAGTAGATCAATGGGTGCAGACAAGCTCACCAAGCGAGAAGGCATCGAAGTCCGGGACGGCGCGCGCGGTGCGACCATCCGCATCCGCTTCCAATACCAGGGCCGTGAGTGCCGTGAGACCCTGAAGCTTGACGCTACCCCGGCCAACATTCGGTACGCCGAACGCCTGCGCGGAGAGATCCTGAACGCCATTGGCCGGGGCACCTTCATCTATGCCGACTACTTCCCGGAGAGTAAGCGGGCCAAGCTCGAGACCGCGCCAGCCAAGAAGGCGACCATCGGCGAACGCCTGGACGACTTCATGAAAGACGCGACCCTATCCGTTCAGCGCGGCGCCATGTCGCCCAGCACGCTGAACGGGTACCGGAAGATCGTCGACAACATCCTCAAGCCGAAATGGGGTAACACGCTCCTGACCGAGGCGAAGCCAGCAGCGCTGCGTTCGTGGATCGCCTCCATGGACGTGACCGCCAAGACCGCGCGCAACAATATCTCGCCGCTGCGCAGCATCTTTCAGGACGCGCTCAACGAAGACCTGATCGAGCAGAACCCGCTCGACAGGATCGCTCTGGACAAGATCCTGACGAAGACGAAGCGGAAATCAACCTACGAGGTCGATCCGTTCAGCCTGGACGAGATCACGGCCATCCTCGCCGCCTGCGACGGCCCGGCGCGCAACCTTTTCCAGTTCGCATTCTGGAGCGGCCTGCGCACATCCGAGCTGATCGGCCTGCGCTGGAAGGACGTCGACTTCGACGCCGGGCTGATCCACGTGCGCCAGGCTGTGGTGGTCAAGACAGAGAAGACGACCAAGACCGACGCCGGAACGCGGGACGTGCTCATGCTTCCCAGCGCGCGCGCCGCGCTTGAAGCGCAGAAACAGTGGTCCGCACTGATGCGCCACGGCCGCGTCTTTACCTGCCCGTGGAATGGCAAGCCGTGGTCCGGCGACAAGCAAATCCGCGTCAACTGCTGGACGCACATCCTGAAGCGAGCCGAGGTCCGCTACCGGAACCCGTACCAGACTCGCCACACTTACGCCTCCACCCTTCTGTCGAGGGGGGAGAACCCGCTATGGGTCGCCCAGCAAATGGGCCACGTCGACACGGAAATGATCGTCAAGCATTACGGGCGGTGGATTCCGGAGCACGACGCCAAGGCCGGTTACACGCCAAAGAACGCTTGGGACGAGTTCGCCGCCTCTTCTAAGTAAGCGCCGAGCGCAAGAAACCTCTTGCGCCTGCTAACCCGTGTGCTAACATGTGTGCATCTTGATAACGCACGCGCAGGAGACGGCAATGACCTCAGATCAGGCGGTAGAGAGACAGGCTTCGCACGAATGCCTACAGCAGGAGCTTATCCAGGCTCTCGAAAGTCTTGTCGCGGTCGCGACTGACAGTCTGGACTACCGCCCCGAGTTCCGGTTCGCTATCTCGCGCGCACATTCAACCATCGTCCGCGCCAAGGAGCAGCAATCGTGACCTTCGCCAAGGTGACCGACGACTTCGGCTTCAGCCACGACCTGCTGATGCCTGTCGGCGAATACAACGACTTCCCGCGCGAGACGTACGAGCGGCACTGCCAGCAGCGCTACAGCTGGCACCAAGACCCCGACTACAGCGAGTTCTATTGGAGGCAGGCATGAGCGACCAGATCAAGGACGGTGGGCCGGCGTTTCCGTGCGAAGAACTACATGACCAGACGCCGCCGTATCGGCATCTGTTGGCCCATCAAGGCATGACCCTGCGCGACTACTTCGCGGCGAAGGCGCTGGTTGGTCTTTTCTCGATGGAAGCAAATCCGCGCGTCGGGGAAACCTGCGAACCGTTCCACATCGACAAGCACTGCGATGCCATGGCACAGCACGCGTACAAGCTGGCCGACGCGATGATCGCCGCCCGGGAGCAGCAATCGTGATCCACCCCGACGACCCGACCTACATCCGCCTGCGCCAATCCCGCGCATGCCGCCGCCTCCGCGACTTCGCCCTGTTCGTCAGCGTGTGCGTCGCGGTGATTGAGCTTTACCGAGTCTGGAGCTAAGCATGGCCAGAAGATGCGAAACCTGCGCCCACTTGAGGGCGGAGTCCTATCCCATGTGCAGCGCCCCGCAGCGCGACGGGCAGCGCATTGTCATCGCCTACTTGGCGCGGTCTGCGGCCGTTGACTGCGGGCTCGAAGGAACCTGGCACACGCCGGCGCGCCCCTCCCTCCTCCGCCGGATCATCAAACGACTGCGAGGCACCTGATGGACGACCTGATCCTCATCTGGGCCGGCGTCGTCATGCTGGCCATCGTTGGAATCCCCCTCTGGAGCATTCGATGAACACGATCTGCTGCTACTGCTCTGCCCGCGATCACACCGTGGCCGGTTGCCCGTGGACACATTACGCGCGGATCGCGCGCCCTCCTATCACCCCTGGAAACTGACATGAAGAGCGACATCGACAAACTGCGCCACGTAGCGCGCGCCGCCGTGGACGTGCATGACAAGCTGGAGCGAAGCGGCCATTTCCCGTATGGCAGCCCGGAGCGAAAATTCCTGATGGATGCTCGCGGGCTGCTGTTCGATCTGGCGGACAAGTTCGACGGCGCACTCGCACAAGCTGGCGAGCAGACGCCGGTGGCGGACCTGCATTCCGCCATCATGAACATCCGCTGCGTTGAACCTGCTGAGTATCAGGACGCAGCCGTGCGTATGGCTTACCGCATCGGCCACCGCGACGCTCGCCACGCTGCGGCGGAACTCGCATCCAGCACCCCTCCCGCAGACCATCGTGAGCATGCGCGCCATATGGTGGCGGGCGCAGCGGATGGGGCGCTGACGGAGCACGACGCGGAAAGCCTGCGAATGATCGCTGGCTGGATGGATCGGGACGGAATCCCGGATGCCGCAAAGCTGCTGCGTCGCCTCGCCGCCCAGCCCGCAGCGGATGCGCCGAAGCTGACGGCGCGTGAAATGGCGACATTGAAAGACCTGCGCTCGCTAGGGGAGCATCGACACTTTGGTGTGCGCGTCATCGTGGCCGAAGCCATGCCGATTATTGACCGCCTGATAAGCGGAACCCATCCCGCAGAGCCTGCGCGCGCTGACCGGCAGGAATGGATGGGGCCGGTTGTCATAGACCGAAGCCACCCGAATCAAGCCTATGTGACGTATGGCTTCGATGATGAGGCGCAATGCACGCAGTTCATCAAAGCGACGCGCTACGGCTCGCCCGTTGACCGGCAGGGTGTGGCGCTGTCGGATGAGGAAATCGAGCGCACCTTCTATCCGAGCGGCAGTGCAACGCCGAATC
>NZ_SROX01000012.1 GCF_013141915.1 Cupriavidus necator
TTGAGATAATGCTGGCTCACCGGTCAAATCCACGGTGAGCCTTTATCTGCCCTGAACACAAAAACGCTGACAGGCCCACGAAGTCAGGCATTCCACTGGGAAATAGCCACGCCAAGCACGACAACCTCGTAGCGCTAACCCGCAACCGGCAACCTCAACACCGCCCGCACGCCGGCCCCCTGTCCCCCTTCCCCCAGCTCCACCGTCCCCCCAAACCGCGCCGCCATCTCGCGCGAAATCGCCAGCCCCAGCCCGGAGCCCGGCTGCGCATTCCCCACCCGCCGGTAGAACCGCGCGAACACCTTCTCGCGTTCCTCGGCCGGAATCCCGGGCCCATCGTCCTCCACCACCAGGCAGGCGCACTGGTCGGCGCGCGTGGCCGACAGCGTGATGCGGCTGCCGCGCGGCGAATACTGGATCGCGTTGTGCACCAGGTTGGCCAGCGCCTCGCGCAGCAGCGCGGGGTCGGCGCGTACCGGCAGCGCCAGCCCCGGCACCGGTTCCCAGCCGAAGTCCTGCTGCTTGCCGCGCGCCAGCGGCAGGTAGTCCAGTGCCACCTGCTCGGCCACGGTGACGGCATCGATGACGTCCACGCTCTCGCCGGACTCGCCCGGCTGCAGGGCGTCGGCGCGATGCTGGCGGACCCGCGCCAGCGCCAGCAGCTGGTTGGTCAGGCGCGCGGCCTGCTCCAGCTGGGTGACGATGCCGGCGACGGCTTCGCCGGCGGCGGCGCGCGCGGCTTCGGGGTCGGGGGCGCTCAGCTGGCGCTGGGCGTACTCGGCCTGGGTCTTGAGGATGGCCAGCGGCGTGCGCAGCTGGTGCGCGGCATCGGCGATGAACTGCGCCTGCGACTGCGCCATCGCGGCCGAGCGCGACACATGCAGGTTGACCGCATCGACCAGCGGGCGCACCTCGGCGGGCACGCGCTCGAACGCGAGCGGGGTCAGGTCTTCGGGCGAGCGCGCCTCGACGTCGTCGCGCACGCGCGCGAGCGGGCGCAGCACGTACGTGATGCCGCCGACCAGGATGGTGGCGCTCAGCAGGATCAGCAGCAGGTCACGCGCCAGCGCGCTGCGCCATACCGAGCCGATCAGCGCGCTGCGCGGCTCGGCGGTCTCGGCCACCTGGATGATCACGCGCATGCGCGCATCGGGCCGGTACACCGGCCGCGCCATGGCGGCGATGCGCACCGCCTCGCCCAGGTATTCGGCGTCGTAGAAGCGCGGCTGGTTGTTGACCAGCGGGCCGCGCGGCAGCGGCAGGTCGCTATAGCCGGTCACGGTGTCGACCTGGCCGGCGCGCTCGGTCGACACCCGGTAGAACACGTGGGTCTGCGCCGCGGTCTCGAAGATCTCCATGGCGGCGTCGGGCAGGGTCAACTGCACGTTGTCGCCGGCCATGCCGATGGCGTTGTCGATGGCGCGGATCGAGCCGTAGAGCGAGCGGTCGTAGGCGGTGTTGGCGGCGTCGCGCAGGGTGCCGTAGGTGAGCCAGGTGTCGATCGCCATCATCGCCGCCAGCGCGGGCACCAGCAGCAACAGCAATTGCCGGCGCAGGCTGCCGCGGCGCCACAGCAGCACCGGGTGCCGCATCTCAGCCCCTGGCCTCCGGCTCCAGCAGGTAGCCGAAGCCGCGCAGCGTGACGATGGTGACCCCGTGGCCGGCCAGCTTCTTGCGCAGCCGGTAGACCAGCACCTCGATCGCATCGGGCGAGACGTCGGCGTCGAGCGAGAACACCTTGTCGAGCAGCTGCGCCTTGGTCAGCGGCTGGCCGCTGCGCGCCAGCAGCGCGCCCAGCAGGGTCGATTCGCGCGGCGTCAGCGCCAGCGGCGCGCCGTCCAGCGTGAAGCTGCGGGTCTCGCCGTCGAACACCAGCGTGCCGCACTGCAGGCGCGGATGCGCGCGCCCGCGGCTGCGCCGGATCAGCGCCAGCAGCCGCGCTTCCAGCTCGGCGATGGCAAAGGGCTTGGGCAGGTAGTCGTCGGCGCCGAGGTTGAGGCCGCGCACGCGCTCGTCGAGGGTGTCCTGCGCGGTCAGGATCAGCACCGGGGTGCGGTCATCGCGCCCGCGCATGGATTTGAGCACGGCCAGGCCGTCCTTGCCGGGCAGCCGCAGGTCGAGCAGCACGGCGTCGTATTCCTCGGCCTGCAGCCGTGTCTCGGCCTGCAGGCCATCGGCAACGTGCTCGATCACAAAGCCGCCCTGCTCCAGCGCGCGGGCGACCCAGCGTGCCAGTTCGACTTCATCCTCCACCAGCAGGATGCGCATGCCGGTCTCCTTCTCTGCCGGTTAGGTCCAGATTCTGTTGCGGCGGCGGAAAGCGCCCGATGTCGTCCCGGAAACAGGGAGCGGCACCGACGGAGCGTGCCCGCCGCGGGCGCCTATAATACCCTCGCCCCGCCGGTCCCGGCGCGCTCGCGTCTTCCACCGGCAGTCCCTCCGTCCCCAGCATCGTGTCTCCGCGTCCGTCGCAGCCGTCCCGGCAATATCCCCAGTCCGCTTGCGAGCCGCCCGCCTCGGGGCAGCGCCGCCGCCTGCTGGGCGCCGCGCTGCTCGGCGGCGCTGCGCTGCCGGCGGCATGGCCCCTTCATGCCCAGTCTAGGCCGCCGACACCGCCGCCGGGGTATCCGTCGGGGTATGACGCCACCATTGCCGGCGCGCTGCGCGAAGGCATGGTCACGGTGTACGCCTCGACCGACCTGGAGGTGGCGCGGCCGCTGATCGCCGCGTTCGAAGCGCGCTACCCCGGCATCCGCGTGCACTACCAGGATCTCAACACGGTCGAACTCAACCAGCGCTTCCTGGCCGAGAGCGCTGCGCTGTCGGGCCGGCCGCCGGCGCCCAACGCGGTCTTTGCCGATGTGCTGTGGAGCACCGCGATGGACCTGCAGATCAAGCTGGTCAACGACGGCCATGCGCAGCGCTACCTGTCGCCCGAGCGCGCCGGCCTGCCGGGCTGGGCGGTGTGGCGCGACGAGGCCTGGGGCACCACCTTCGAGCCCGCGGTGATCGTCTACAACCGCCACCACCTGGCCGGCATGCGCCCGCCGCGCAGCCGCAGCGGCCTGGCGCGGCTGCTGCAGGAACATGCGCCGCGCTGGCACGGCAAGATCGTGACCTACGACGTGGAGCGTTCGGGGGTGGGCTACCTGCTGGCGCAGCAGGACGCGCGCATGGGCAGCGAGTTCTGGTACCTGGCGCAGGCGCTGGGCCGGGCCGGGGTGCTGCTGTCGGCGTCCACCGCGGAGATGATCGAGCGCATTGCCAGCGGCGAGCTGGTGATGGGCTACAACCTGCTGGGGTCGTACGCGCTGTCGCTGATGCAGCGCGGCGCCGCCATCGACGTGATCGCGCCGAGCGACTACACGCTGGTGATGTCGCGGGTGGCCTTTATTGCGCGGCACGCGCCGCGCCCCAATGCGGCGCGGCTGTGGCTGGACTATCTGCTGTCGCGCGCGGGCCAGGCGCTGCTGGCCAAGTCGACCTCGCAGCTCTATACCATCCGCACCGACACCGACAGCGTGCATACCGCCGCGGCGCTGTCGGAGCGGCTCGGCTACGCGCTCAAGCCGATCAGTGTCGGCCCCGGGCTGCTGGCGGCGCAGGACGCAATGCGCAAGCGCGCCTTCCTGGCGCGCTGGCGTGAAGCCATGCGCGGCTAGCCGCGCGGCACCGCTCAGGGTACCAGGCCGTCGGCATCGAGCGCGCCCTGCCGGACCTCGGGGCAGGCCTGCTGGCACAGCGTGGACAGTTCCTGGTCCAGCTCTGCCATCGGGCGCGGCACGTAGCCGTGGCGCAGCGCCGGCGAGAATTTCAGGGTATCGATGAAGGCGTCCGACAGGCGCTCGGCATTGGCGTCGAGATTGAAGTCCTGCGGCGAAAACAGCCAGTGCGCCAGCACCCCGCCGATGGCGGCATGGAAGGCGTTGACGGCCAGGTCCAGGTCGAGGTCGGCGGGCAACTGGCCGCGCTCGAGCGCCAGGCGCAGGTGCTCGCGCATCTTGACCAGGCCGTCCTGGTGCGACTGGCGCTGGCGCTCGAAGATGGCGCCGTTGTCCTGCACCATTTCGCACTTGTGGAAGATGATCTCGAAGACGCGGCGCCAGCGCGGGTTGATCACGGTCTGGCGCATCACGTAGGCGCAGATGTCGCGGATGCCGCCCAGCGGGTCTTCCTGGCGCGCCAGCCGCTCCGGCTCGCACAGCGCTTCCACCGGCAGGTGGACGCGGTCGCACATGGCGGCGAACACATCGCTCTTGTTCTTGAAGTGCCAGTAGATCGCGCCGCGCGTGACCCCCGCCGCCTCGGCAATGTCGGCCAGCGACGGGCGTGCCACGCCGCGGGCGTGGAACACGGCCTCGGCCGCGTCGAGTATCCGGTGGCGCGTTTCAAGCGCCTCTTCCTTGGTGCGTCTGACCATGATTGTCTCTGGTGCCGGCGGCATGACGTCTGGCGGTCATGGCCGGTCTGGTTGATTCTCCCCGGTGCGGCTGCCACGGCAGGCGCACATGCCGGCAGCGTGGCTCCGGTGGGTCGTTGTCGTCACATGAAAGGCATTGCCAGGCTTGCGAGCCGACACGACGGCGCGCATCCTAACCCGAGCCGGCGGTTGGCGCCCTGATCCCGGGTGGTTGGGACGCATTTCGTACCGATCCGATCACGGGAACGGCATGGTTTTGCGTCTTGCCGTGCCTTTTCGCGCAGGTTGTGCGCCCAAAGGCCCTTTCGCAACATCAACTTAACATACATGCTTGAATGTATATATAATACGCGCTTGCCCGGCATTCGGCCAGCCGCCCCTCTGTGACCTACCCAGCACGACGGGCGATCCTGCCGCTGGCCAGCCGGTCAATTTATCCAGTCGTTACATAAAAGCCACCGTTCGTCGCATTCGTCACCGCGACGCCGCGATTTGTGGCTAGCATCACGCTTTTGTCCGCCGCAAAGCCTTGCGGCGCGCCGTGTCGTTCCTGTTTGTCCGATGACAGGCCGGAGCGGTACGGCGGATCTCAAATTGCCATCATGGGGTTATCGATGAGGAAGTCCCAACGTATCAGTTGCGTTGCAGCCTATGCACTAGCGGCCCTGTCGGTCGTGGCGCTGTCCGCCTGCGGCGACAAGAAGGCCGAGGGCGGCCCCCCGCCGCCGCCTGAAGTGGGCGTGGTCACCGTGACGCCGTCGCCGGTCGCCGTCGTCAATGAACTGCCGGGTCGCCTGGAAGGCGTGCGCACGGCCGAAGTGCGCGCGCGCGTCGAAGGCATCGTGCTGTCGCGCAACTACACCGAAGGCGGCGAAGTGAAGGCCGGCCAGGTCATGTTCCGCATCGACCCCGCGCCCTATCAGGCCGAGCTGGCCTCGGCCCAGGCTGCGCTGCAGCGCGCCGAAGCCAACGCCGTGTCGGCGCGCCTGAAGGCCGACCGCTACAAGCCGCTGGTGGCCGTCAACGCGGTCAGCAAGCAGGAGTACGACGACGCCGTGGCCGCCGCCGGCCAGGCCAATGCCGACGTGGCCTCGGCCAAGGCGGCGGTGCGCACTGCCCAGATCAACCTGGGCTACACCACCGTGACCGCGCCGATCAGCGGCCGCGCCGGCCGCGCGCTGGTGACCGAGGGCGCGCTGGTGGGCAAGGGCGAGGCAACCAAGCTGGCGCTGGTGGAGCAGGTCGACCCGATGTGGGTCACCTTTACCCAGCCGGCCGCCGAAGTCACGCGGCTGCGCCGCGCCATCGAATCCGGCGCGGTCAAGGGCATGAATGGCGGCGCCAAGGTGCACCTGTACGTCGAAGACGGGCGCGAGTACGCGCAGACCGGCAAGCTGCTGTTCTCCGACATGACCGTGGACCCGACCACCGGTGCGATCACGCTGCGCGCGCAGTTCCCGAACCCGAACCGCGAACTGCTGTCGGGCACCTTCGTGCGCGTGAAGATCGAGCAGGGCGTGGATGAGAACGCCCTGACCGTGCCGCAGCGCGCGCTGATCCGCGGCGCCCAGGGTGCCAGTGTGATGGTGGTGGGCACCGACGGCAAGGTTGCGGCGGTGCCGGTCAAGGCGCCGCAGGCGATCGACGACCGCTGGATCGTGACCGAAGGCCTGAAGGGCGGCGAGAAGGTGATCGTCGAGGGCCTGCAGAAGGTCAAGGTGGGCGCGCCCGCCAAGGCCGTGCCGTTCGTGCAGGCCGGCGCTTCGGCACCGGCCGCCACCCCGGCTTCGGCTTCCGCCGCTCCCGCCTCGGCGCCCAAGGCCGAAGCGAAGCAGGAAGTGAAGGCCGAGGGCAAGCAAGGCTGAACACCGCCGGGCCGCGGTTGGCTGAAGCCAGCCGCCGCGGCACACAGGGCTAGACAAAGAGGGAGCCAGTCTTATGGCCAAGTTTTTTATCGACCGGCCGGTGTTCGCGTGGGTGCTCGCGCTGATCATCGTGCTGGGCGGCATATTGTCGATCCTGCAGTTGCCGATCGCGCAATATCCGAACATCGCCCCGCCGACGATCTCGGTCACCGCCACCTATCCGGGTGCGTCGGCCAAGACGCTGGAGGATTCCGTCACTTCGGTGATCGAGCAGGAGCTTAACGGCGCCCCCAACCTGCTCTACTACAGCTCCACCAGCGAGTCGTCCGGCCTGGCCAGCATCACCATCGCCTTTGCGCCGGGTTCGAACGTCGACCTGAACTCGGTCGAGGTGCAGAACCGCCTCAAGCGCGTGGAAGCGCGCCTGCCGGCGGAGGTGCGCCAGCAGGGCGTGCGCGTCGACAAGGCCGGGAACAACTACATGATGTTCCTGACCGTGTCGTCCAAGTCCGGCACGGCCAGCGCGATCCAGCTCGGCAACTACGTCTCGGCGCAGGTGATCGACTCGATCCGCCGCGTGCCCGGCGTGGGCCAGGCCGACCTGTTCGGCACCGAATACGCCATGCGGATCTGGCTGGACCCGGCCAAGCTGACCGGCTTCAACCTGACCCCGACCGACGTCACCGCCGCGGTCGGCGAGCAGAACATCCAGGTCGCCGTGGGCGAACTGGGCGGCACGCCGTCGCCCAAGGGCACCGAGCTCAACGCCACCGTCACCACCGAAAGCCGGCTGACCACGCCGGAGCAGTTCGGCAACATCCTGCTGCGCACCAACCCCGACGGTTCGTCGGTGCGCATCAAGGATGTCGGCCGCGTGGAACTGGGCGGCGCCGACTACTCGACGCAGGCCCGCACCAACGGCAAGCCTTCGGCCGCCATCGCCATCAAGCTGGCGCCGACCGGCAACGCGCTCTCTACCGCCACCGCGGTGCGCGCCAAGATGGAAGAGCTGTCGAAGAACTTCCCGGCGGACTACGAGTACTCGGTGCCGTACGACACTTCGGCCTTCGTCAAGATCTCGATCGAGGAAGTCATCAAGACCCTGCTCGAAGCCGTGGTGCTGGTGTTCCTGGTGATGTTCCTGTTCCTGCAGAACTTCCGCGCCACCATCATCCCGACGCTGGTGGTGCCGATCGCGCTGCTGGGCACGTTCGGCGCGCTGCTGGCATTCGGCTTCTCGATCAACGTGCTGACCATGTTCGGCATGGTGCTGGCCATCGGTATCCTGGTGGACGATGCCATCGTGGTGGTCGAGAACGTCGAGCGGATCATGAGCGAGGAAGGCCTGTCGCCGCGCGAAGCCACGCGCAAGGCCATGGGCCAGATCACCGGCGCCATCGTCGGCATCACGCTGGTGCTGACCGCGGTGTTCATCCCGATGGCGTTCTTCTCGGGCTCGGTCGGCAACATCTACCGGCAGTTCTCGCTGTCGCTGATCGCTTCGATGGCGTTCTCGGCGCTGCTGGCGCTGACGCTGACCCCGGCGCTGTGCGCGACGCTGCTCAAGCCGGTCGAAGCCGGCCATCACCATGAGAAGACCGGCTTCTTCGGCTGGTTCAACCGCACCTTCGCGCGCGCGTCGACCGGCTACCAGGGCGTGGTGGCGCGCATCCTCAAGCGCACCGGCCGCTACCTGATCATCTACGCGGTGATCATCGTCGGCGTGGTGGTACTGTTCAAGCGCCTGCCGTCGTCGTTCCTGCCCGACGAAGACCAGGGCTACATGATCACCGTGGTGCAGCTGCCCAACGGTGCCACCCAGGACCGTACCATCGGCGTGCTCAAGCAGATCGAGGACTACTACCTGCAGAAGGAAAGCAAGGTGGTCGACCAGATGATCACGGTGGCGGGCTTCTCGTTCTTCGGCCGCGGCCAGAACGGCGGTATCGCCTTCGTGCGCCTGAAGGACTGGAAGGAGCGCACCGGGGCCAACGAGACCGCGCAGGCGCTGGTCGGCCGTGCCTTCGGCGCACTCTCGTTCATCAAGGACGCGATCATTTTCCCGCTCAATCCGCCGGCGATTTCCGAGCTGGGCAACTCCTCGGGCTTCGACTTCCGCCTGCAGGATCGCACCGGCCAGGGCCACGCCAAGCTGATGGAAGCGCGCAACATGATGCTCGGCATGGCCGCGCAGAACCCGGTGCTGATGGGCGTGCGCCCGGAAGGCCAGGAAGACGCGCCGCAGCTGCAGATCGACATCGACCGCGAGAAGGCCAAGGCGCTCGGCGTCACGGTGGCAAGCATCAACTCGACGCTGTCGATCGCGTTCGGCTCGAACTACATCAACGACTTCATCTATGAAGGCCGCGTGCGCAAGGTGATCGTGCAGGCCGACGGCGCTGACCGCCGCCTGCCGGACGACCTGACCAAGCTGCGCGTGCGCAACAGCAACGGCGACATGGTGGCGTTTGCCGCGTTCGCGACGTCCAAGTGGGTGATGGGCTCGCCGCGCCTGGAGCGCTACAACGGCATGCCGGCGGTGAAGCTGGCGGGCCAGGCCGCACCGGGCCGCAGTACCGGCGAAGCCATGCGCGTGATGGAAGAGAACTTCGCCAAGCTGCCGCCGGGCTTCGGCTTCGAGTGGTCCGGACAGTCGTACGAAGAACGGCTGGCCGGTTCGCAGGAACCGATCCTGTACACGCTGTCGCTGATCATCGTGTTCCTGTGCCTGGCCGCGCTGTATGAAAGCTGGTCGATCCCGTTCTCGGTGCTGCTGGTGGTGCCGCTGGGCGTGCTCGGCGCGCTGCTCGGCGTGACACTGCGCGGCATGCCCAACGACGTGTACTTCAAGGTGGGCCTGATCGCCACCATCGGCCTGTCGGCGAAGAACGCCATCCTGATCGTGGAATTCGCCAAGGACCTGCAGGCGCAGGGCAAGGGCCTGATCGAAGCCACGCTGGAAGCGGTGCACCTGCGCTTCCGCCCGATCCTGATGACGTCGATGGCGTTCATCCTGGGCGTGCTGCCGCTGGCGATCGCCACCGGCGCGGGCTCGGGCAGCCAGCGCGCCATCGGTACCGGCGTGATGGGCGGGATGATCACGGCCACGGTGCTGGCGATCTTCCTGGTGCCGGTGTTCTTCGTCGTGGTGCGCAAGCGCTTCAAGGGCAGTGCCCGCCAGCGCATGCTGGACCAGAAGTGGCACGACCCCCAAGAGGAAATCTGAACATGACCAAGACTCTGACCACACTGCTGCTGGTGGCCGGCGTTCTGACGGGATGCACGCTGGCGCCCCACTATGATCGCCCTGCCCCGCCGGTGGCAGACAGCTTCCCGACCGCGCCCGAAGGCTATGCCACGGCCGAGGTGAAGAGCGGCGAAACCCGCCGCGCCGCCGACATCGGCTGGCGCGAGTTCTTCCGCGACCCGCGCCTGCAGGCGCTGATCGCGACCTCGCTGGAAAACAACCGCGACCTGCGCACCGCGGCGCTGCGCATCGAGGAAGCGCGCGCGCTGTACCAGGTGCAGCGCGCCGACCTGCTGCCGACGGTGAACGCAAACGGCAGCTACACCCGTGCCCGTACCACCGCCGCCCAGGCGGCAACGGTGCTCGGCCAGGCCGGCGTGACCGAGGTCTACCAGGTGGGCCTGGGCATCTCGTCCTATGAGCTGGATTTCTTTGGACGCGTGCGCAGCCTGTCCAATGCCGCGCTGGCGCAGTACTTCGCCACCGAAGAGGCACGCCGCTCGGCGCAGATCTCGCTGGTGTCGGAAGTTGCCAAGGCCTACCTGGCCGAGCGTTCCTTCGCCGAGCAGTACGACCTGGCGCGCGACACGCTGAAGGCGCGTGAAAGCACCTACGGCCTGGCCAAGCAACGTTTCGAGGCGGGCGCCACCTCGGCGCTGGACCTGCGCGACAACGAATCGCTGGTGGCGCAGGCCCGCGTGGCCGCGGCGCAGCTGGCGCGCCAGCGCGCGCAGGCGCAGAACGCGCTTGAAGTGCTGGTGGGCAAGCCCATCGGCACCATCGAGAATCTTCCCGCGCCGGTGCGCCTGTCGGACGAGCACATCATCAGCGACATCCCGGCCGGCCTGCCGTCGGACCTGCTCGAGCAGCGTCCCGATATCCGCCAGGCCGAGCAGTTGCTGCTGTCGGCCAACGCCAATATCGGCGCGGCGCGCGCAGCATTCTTCCCGCGCATCACGCTGACCGCCAGCGCGGGCACCATCAGCCCGTCGTTCTCGGGGCTCTTCGATGCCGGCACGCGCGCGTGGTCGTTTGCGCCGCAACTGGTGCTGCCGATCTTCGACTATGGCCGCAACCTGTCGAACCTGGACCTGGCCAATGTGCGCAAGAACATCCAGATCGCCAACTACGAGAAGACCATCCAGACAGCCTTCGCGGAAGTGGCCGATGCACTGGTGGCGCGCGGTACCCTGGAAGATCAGGTCACCGGCCAGGAAGAGGTGCGCAACGCGGAACAGGCACGCTATGAACTGGCGCGCCTGCGCTTCCGCAGTGGCATCGCCAGCTACCTGGACGAACTCGATGCGCAGCGCCAGCTGTTCACCGCGGAGCAGGCGCTGATCCAGGCGCGGCAATTGCGGCTCAACAATGCGATCGATCTGTACCGGTCGCTGGGCGGCGGATTGCAGGAGAGCAGCGCGGTGGCGCAGCAGGGCACGCCGGCCGCGCAAGGCGTGGTGACGCAGTAACGTCAGCCTGCAGCGCTTCCAGCGCTGCGGGTTTGCTCCCCTCTCCCGCAAGCGGACGAGGGAGACCACAAGCGGTCAATCAAGAGCCAGCGGTACTGCCGCTGGCTCTTCTTCTTTCTGCCTCAGAACTTGTACGAAGCCGCCAGGAAGAACACCAGCGGATTCGGCTCCAGCTTGGTCTTGGAGGTCGACAGCACCGTGCCGTTGGCCGCCTTGATCGTCATCGTCGACGTGGTCTTCAGCGGGATGTACGTCACCGCCGCCGTGAGCCCCCAGTGCTCGTCGAAGTTATAGGTGCCGCCGACATTGAACACCGGCGCCCACGACGACGACGCATCCGCGCTGACCGAGGTCGGCCCCGGAATGCCCGCGCCCGCCGCCAGGATGGCGCCGAGGTTGTTGTTGACCGAGCTGGCAAAGGCCGGATTGACCTCGATGTTGGTAAAGAAGTTGTACGAGACCCCCAGCCCCAGGAACGGCCGGAAGCGCGTGCCCGGATCGAGGAAGTGGTACTGCACCATCGCCGCCGGGCTCCACTGGCGCGCCTTGGTGACGATCGGGTTCAGCGACGGGTCGCCCAGGCTCTGGCGCCCGAGCGCGCCGGCCGGGCCGGGCGGGATCAGCTCGCCGTGGCCATAGAGCTTGAACTCGGGCGGGATGCCGCCCACCGCGGTGATGGCGATATGGTCGGTGACAAAGTGGCTGAAGGTCAGCCCCAGCGTATTGGCGTTGGACGACGAGATGCTGCTGCCTGGCGCCGTGAAGCTCGACGGCAGCCCGAGCGGATAGTTGATCGGCACGTCCAGCAGCGTGGTCGTCAGCGGGTCGCTCTGGCCGTGGGTCCGGATATGGAACCAGCCGGCCGAGACCACGTTGTCGCCCTTCTTCTGGGCATGGGCAGGCAGGGCGAATGCGGCCAGCGTGGCCAGCATCAGCATCAGCGTGATGCGTACGGTCTTCATGTTGTGTCCCCGGAGCAGTGAAATCACTGGTGGTGCAATCGATGGTGGCCCCGGGCTGCGATGGCCCGGGGGCTGGACGGGCTTACTGCACGAACGCGCCGACGGTGAAGTACGGGCCGCTGTCGCGCTGCTCCAGGAAGCCGAACACGCCGCCGGTGAACATCAGCTTGCCGGTCGGCGCCGATCCCGCAGGCGCCTCGCGCCGCGACGTGCGGACCACGCCGGGCACCTGCTGCGAGAAGTCCAGACGGTACGGAATCGCCAGCGACGCATCGGATGGCCGGAACGGATCCATCATGGTCGCGGCGGCGCCCACCAGTGCCGTCACGCGGTAGTTGAAGTTGCTGTCGACGCCGACGTATTCGCCGTTGACCGTGCCCTCGGTGATCGCCACCGCGGGCGCCATCATGCCGATGCCGATCTCGTCGTCGGCACCGAGCGGGCCGTTGGCGAGCGAGTCATTGGCATAACCCACGCGGATCATGATCGGCACCAGCTGGCCGCGCAGCTTGCCGACGATCAGGTAGGCCTTGCCCAGCGTGCTGCCCAGCGTGGGCGGCTGGCTCTCGGCCTTGTAGTTGGTCGACAGCAGCGCGCCGTTGGCCTGCGGCACGAAGTTGTTGCCCTTGCGCTCGCACGTGTTGGTGGCGTTATCGCATACCGTGAACGAACCATCTGCGGCGAGGGCCATGCGGTAGTCCTGCGCCACCAGCTGGAACTGCTTCGATGGCACTTCATGGAAGCCCGTGCCGTTGTACTGCCCCGCGATCTTCGACAGGTCGGTTTCGGTCTGCGCGAAGCCGATGAACTGGAAGTACGGGAAGGTGGTATCGGGCACCGCGCCGGCGCCGAGCACGCCGTTGAACTGGATGCGCGCGCCCGGGATGGTGCCGCCAACCACGCCTTCGCCGACAAAGAGCTTGGCCGGACGGTTCGGATCGAGGCTGGCGCCGCTCAGCTCGAACGCGCACTGGTTCAGCTTCTCGGTGGGCAACCCCGTCTCCGCCTTCAGCGTGCCGCGCATCACGTTCTGCCCGTTGGTGGGATCGCTGCGCGTGGGCTGCACGGTGCCGGTCTGGCGCGGCACCGACGAATCGAGGAAGGTCACCTGCCAGGTCTTGCGGGTGGTGTCGATCTGCACCTTGACCAGTTCGCCGGAGCCGGTGCCGCCGGTGAAGGTGGTGTTGTAGTCCAGCGATGCGGGGCACAGGCGCGTCTGCGCGGCCGTCGGCGTGGCCGGGGCGTCGTCGCCGCCGCCGCCGCCGCAGGCGGCAAGCAGAGCGGTGGCGGCCACGGCCAGCGCGCGCGCCGGCAGGGTCGATGGGCGCGGTGCCCGCGGCATGCTGTTTCGTTGGGGCTGCATGGCGTTGTCTCCTCGTTGTTTTGGTCTGCGTTGCAATCAGGGGGCGGCGAGCACGCCCACGCGGAAGGTCGGGCTGGCGCCGCCGGTGCCGGACAAATGGCTGAACACCCGGCCACTGGCGACGAGCGCGCCGGTGGTGCCGCTGTTGTCGGTGGTGGCCACCATGCCCGGCGCGGCCTGGGTAAAGTCGAGCTGGAAGCCGCCGGTCTGGTTCATCGTCATCGGGTCGAGCAGGTCGACGCGCGCGCCCCTGACCAGCGAGGCCGTGTAGGCGAAGTCGCTGCCCGAGCCGATATAGCCGCCATCGAGCTGGCCATTGGCAACGGTGGTGGCCGGCGCCATCAATGCGAGCCCCGATTCATCGTCGACATTGACCGTCAGCGGCAGCAGCGAGATCTGCGCATAGCCGGTGCGCACCACCAGCGGTACCAGCGCGCCGCCGAGCTTGCCCACCACCATCAGGCCCTTGGCGCGGCTGGCATTGCTGGCGGTGATGGCCTGGCTCTGGAACGACGGATAGCGGCGGCTGCCGTCGGCATTGCCGCTCTCGAACGCGCCATCGGCGCTGCGCAGCTTCCAGTTGTTGCCGGTGCTGAGGCAGCTGCCGGCCGCGGCGGTGCAGCTGCCATCGGCGTTCAAGGTCTCGGTGGTCTGCGCGGTGGCGGGCGTGAAGTGGCTCGATGCGGTCAGCGCGCCGCCGGATGGCACCTGGTGGTAGCCCAGCAGGTTGTAGCGGCCAGCCACCTTGCTGAAGTCGGTTTCGGTCTGGGCGAAGGCCAGCACCGGGTAGAACGGGAAGGTGGTGGCCGGGATCGCGCCCAGCCCGAGCACGCCCGCGTAGGAAATGGTGGCGCCCGGGATGCCGCCGCCGGCAACGCCGTTGCCCAGGAAGATCACCGGCGGTTTGGCGCTGTCGATATTGGCCTGCGAGACGCCGTCCGATGCCGTGGCGGTCTGCAATGCGACCGCGCAGCGGTTCTGCTCCGCGGTCGGCAGCGAGGTCAGGTTGGCAAAGGTGCCGATAAAGGTCACGCCCGCGCGCGTCGGACTGACGCTGCCGGGCTGCTTCGGCACCGGCGATTCGATGATCTCCAGCTGGTACGTGCGCGCCGCGGTATCGAAGCGCAGCTTCACCAGTTCGCCGGCGCCCGAGCCGCCGGTGAAGGTGGTGCCGTAGTCGAGCGCCGCGGGGCACAGCGATCCGGGCGGGCCGCCGAGGGTGACCGGCCCCTGCGCCGGGCACGTGCCGCTGTCCGCGCATTGCGGCGGCGCCTGCGTGCCGGCGCGCGGCGCGTCCTCATCGCCGCCGCCGCCTCCGCAGCCGGCCAGCGCCGCGGCCATGCTCACCCCTGTCACAACCAAAGTCCTGCGCCAAAGCGTCGACATGGTCATTGCCTGTCTCCTGAATTTTGCTGGCGACCCCAGTTTTCGGATCGGCGGTCCGGCTCTGCGTCCGGATCCTGTCGTGTGCGGCGACTGTCGCCGCGCGTGGGTTTCAGCGTCAATAGAGCGGCCGTTCCAAACGGCGCGGCCGCCGCGCCGTGTCAGAAGCGATACTCGGGATTGGCCGGCTCGAACACCGCGGCCTCGAAGGTCTTGCGCACCAGCTTGTCGAACACGATCTTCTCGACCATGTTGCCGTCGGCATCCCACGCGGTTTCCACGCGGATATACGGATGCTTGAGGTCCAGCATCAGCTGCACCTTCTTGGCGTAGTACTGCGGCGCGCCGGCCGGCAGGTCCCAGGTCAGCGCCACCATGCGCACGCCCTGCTCCTGCACGATCTCGGCCTTGGCGTATTTCTCGGACAGGCCGGCGGCGCGCAATGACCTGGCATCGCGCTCGAGCATCGACAGCACGTACTGGAAGCCCAGGTCGCGCACGGTATGGTTGGACTGCGAACGCGCCAGCGAGCCGTCCAGCGCGATCCACATCGAGGTGAAGCCCAGCATGCCGCCCAGGTGGCCGTACATCTCGTCCTTGCGGCGGGTCTCGTCGTAAAGGATTTCCTGGCCCGCCTGCGCGCCGCCCGGCAGCCACTTCGCATAGAGCTGGCGCGGCGCATGGCGGTAGCGGATCTGCATCTTCGCGGGCTGTTCCTGCCACTGGCCGTTGAGCCGTTCCTGGCGCGACATCCAGTACTCGTATTCGGGATAACGGTTCATCTCGGCGCGCGCCCATTTCAGCAGCGTATCGGGCTGCAGCGCCTGGAACACGGCCAGTACCTGGGCATCGGACAGGCGCGCCAGTTCGCCGCTGGCGACCTGGCGCGAGAACAGCGCCGCCTGCTGTGCCGCGGGCAGGCCGTCATACGTCGTGCCGGCGGCAGCGGGGGCGCTGGCCGGCTGGGCCATGGCCAGGGGTGGCAGCGCCAGCGGCGCGGCCACCAAGCCGATGATGATGCCGGCAACGGCGGCAAGCTTGTGCAGTGGGATCGATGGCTGGATCGGTGCTTGGATTGACACGGCAGCTTCCTCCTCAGGACGGGCAGAGCGAACGGGGCCGCCGCGGCGCCTGCGGGCATGCCGGCCGGGCGCACGGGGTCCACGGGCCGGGGCGCGGCCTCGCTGGTGGATCGACGGTTCAGGTTGCGCGAGCGTGACGGCACCGTGCCGGCGGTAACCGGCGGCGGTGCGCGCCGCTATGTCCTGGAGCGCATTCGCATCCAGTCATCCAGCGGGTTGCTGGGAAAGCTCGCGGTGTGCTCGCGCGCGCGCACCGGCACGCTGGTCACGGCGGCGCGCTTGGTGCCCGCATTGCGCACGGTCCGTGCGCTGGTGCGGGCCTTGCCGAGGGCGGCGGCATGGCTGGCCGCTTCGCCCATGGTGGCCGCGATCGCGGCCACGCTGGCATCCGGGGTATCGGCGGGCTGCGCCGCCACGCAGGCGGCGCGCTGCGCGATCTGCTGCTGCTGTTGTTGCTCACCCAGCTCGAACACCGACTGCAGCGCCGAGCGTTGTTCCGCACTGGGCTGCGCCACGTTCAGCACGGCCTCGACCATCGCGGTAAGCTGCGCCAGCACGTGCGCATCGCTCATCTGGCGGCCCTGCGTGAACGCGGGCAGCAGGCTGGCCAGTTCTTGGCCGGCGAGCACGCCGGCCAGCGCCTTGAGCGCGAACTGCAGGCGCCAGCCCAGCTCATGCCGCGGCAGCGCCGGAATGGCGCGCGCGAAGGCGTCGAAGAAGCGGCCGTACACCGGCGCATAGTGCTCCAGCAGGTATTGCTGGATAAAGGGCGAGGTATCCGAATACACGCGCCCCAGCAGCCGCAGGAACGACGGCCCGCCCACCGACGGATCGCGCGCCAGCTGCAGCGCGGGCACGAACAGCGCGCCCATCACGTGCTCGCAGCGGATGGCGTGGCCGGGCCAGCGCGCCTCGCACGCATCGAGCAGCGCCAGGCGCCGCGCGTTGAGCGGGTCCAGGCGCCGGCTCAGCACGGCGTGCATCATGATGTCCTTGCTGCGGAAGTGGTAGTTCACGGCGGCCAGGTTGACGATGGCGCGCGACGTGACCTGCCTGAGCGAGGTGGCTTCGTAGCCGACCTCCGTGAACAGCTTTTCCGTGGCGTCGAGAATCCGGGCCTTGGTGTCTCCTGCCGAGCTTTTGCCGGTCTTCATGGGGGCGCTTCTCTCTTCTGTACCGCGATAAACCCCTGTGCAATGCGCTGCGCTGTCCGCTCCCTGCTCTGGCGGCATACGGATGCTTGAAACAGCTGTACGAAGCCTATCCACCGCTTCGGGCGTTTCACAAGCGCTGAATTGGAATGGACATTCTAAAAGCGCGGATCGTGTGGGGAATCGCACCACATTGTCCGCGGTGCCGTGCAGCGGGCAGGCTTGCCGCATGCCTGGGCAGCCAGACAACCGGGGCTCGCCTGCCTCGCGCAAATACATCATGACGTGAGGTTTCGCGCCAGCGCGTCGGCATTCTGCGCGGCCAGCGCGAACACCGACAATTGCGGATTCGCCCCCACGCTGGTGGGGAACACCGAGCCGTCGAACACCGACAAATTGGCCAGCTGGTGATGGCGGCCATGGCTGTCGACCACGCCGCCGCGCGGGTCGTCGCTCATGCCGCAGCCGCCCATCAGGTGCGCGGTGAACAGCGCGGTGCGGAACGGCTTGAGCGGCAGCCGCGCGATGGCCGCACGCGCTTCGGGCCAGCTGCGGTACTCGGTGGCATCAAGGTGCGCGGGCCGCACCCGTTCGGCGCCGGCCGCGAACTGGGCCTGCGCCATGCTCAGCCAGGCGCGCCGCACGCCGTCCCAGGCGTAGTCATTCATCGCGTAGTCCAGCAGCGGGCTGCCGTCGGAGGCCAGGCGCACGCGCCCGCCCGGGCTTTCCGGCACGAAGCCGTCGCGCAGCAGCGCCAGCATGGCGTTGGTGTGGGGCAGCTGCGCCATATCGCGGCGCAGCGCCGCGCCCACGCCATTGACCACGCCGGCGCTGATGCCGGGGAACATCGGCGGCACCTCGAGCTTGTAGCCCATCGGCCCGGTCGCGCCGTCCCGCCACTGGAAGTGGTCGGAGGCAATCGACTGCGGCGCGCCATAATAGGGATCAATGCGCTCAGGCATCTTTGCGATGCTGATATTCACCGGATGGATAAACGTGCGTAATCCTAGCCGCTGATGCGGGTCCGGCACGCGCGAGCGCAGCAGCAATGCCGGGGTGTTGATGGCGCCGCCGGCGGCGATCACGTGCCGGGCGCGCACGACTACGCCGATCCCGGTGGGCGTGTACCCGTCCGCGCCCAGCGCCTCGCCGGTGACCGACTGCACGCGCTTGCCGTCATGGTCCACGGTACGCACGCGCACGCGGTGCACCAGCGTCGCGCCGCTGGCCAGCGCGGCGGGAATGGTCGAGACCAGCATCGACTGCTTGGCATTGACGGGGCAGCCGAAGCCGCAATACCCGGAATTCCAGCAGCCTTTCACGTTGCGAGGAATCACGTGCCATTCCCAGCCCAGCGTCTCGCAGCCGCGCCTGAGCACGTCGTTGTTGGGGTTGGGCGCCATCGCCCAGGGGGCGATGCCCAGGCGCGCTTCCACCTTGTCGAACCACGGCGCCATCTCGGCCTCGCTGTGGCCGGTGACGGCGTGGTGCGTGGCCCAGTGCGCCAGCGTCCGCGGCGGCGTGCGGAAGCTCGACGACCAGTTGACGGTGGTGCTACCGCCGACCGCGCGGCCCTGCAGGATGGCGATGGCGCCGTCGGCCGTGGTGCGCGCCGCGGCCTCCTGGTACAGCTCGCGGTAGGCGCGCTGCTCGTCCATGTCGCGGAAGCTGTCCGAGGTGCGCAGCGCCCCTTCTTCCAGCAACACCACGCGCAGGCCGGCGCGGCTCAGGGCTTCGGCGCTGATGCCGCCGCCCGCGCCGCTGCCGACGATGGCGACGTCGGCATCGAGCGTGCGCGGCGCGGTGAAGCTGCTGGCGTCCAGGACTTTCCAGCCGGCGGCGATGCCGGCATCGTAGAGATTGTCGATGGCCATGTCGGGTTCAGGCGTGCAGCGCCTGGTAGACGGCCGCGTTGGGGCCGGGATAGCCGCAGCCGGCCCATGCGGCCGGCAGCGCGTAGTAGCCCACGCTGGCGAGCTTGACCAGCACCACCGCGCCGGCATTGAGCGTGGCCAGGCGGCTGGCGCGCCAGCGCGCCAGGAAGGCCTGCACCTGCGCCGGCGTGGCGGCGCTCCATTCCGGGCGGATGCCGGTCAGCGCCCAGCGCAGCGGCATGGTGGCCAGCAGGCCGAACAGCTTGCGCAGCTCGGCCTGCGCGCCCGCGCCCATGGCGGCGCAGGTGGCGTCGATATTGCGCAGCGCGTCGTGCGCCAGCAAGGCCTGGCGCGGCGGCGGCGCCTCGGCCAGCTCCGTGACGATGGCCGGCAGCAGCGCGCGGAACAGCGCCACGTCGTCCGGGCGCAGGAACGACAGGCCGGCCTGCGGTGCGGTTTCGGCAGACGAGCAGCCGGCCAGCGACGGCACCAGCGCGGTACACGCCAGCGCGGCCGAAAAACCGAGGCCGACCTTGAGGAAGCCGCGCCGCGTCAGCGCGTGCAGCGCATCGGCATCGGCCGCCGCACGGCGGGGATGAGGGTTGGGGTGCATCGGGTCTCCTTGCGCCAGTCTCTTGTCTTCGTTCTGCTGTGCGGGCGGGCAGGCCCGCATTGACGCTCCCCGGAGTTTGGATAAAGATCGGTGCCCGGTCTTGATCCCGCATGACAGGTGATTTGATGCCACGCGCCAACCCGTCCGATGGCGGTGCCGGTGGTATGCAGGACGGCACAGAGACTGGCACCGTCTCGCTCGCCTACCTTCGCGCCGTGCTCGACCACGGCCAGCGCCTGGGCATTGCCCCGGCCGAGCAGCTGCGCGCCGTCGGCGTGCCGCCGGCGTTGCTCGACGCGGGCACGCAGGCACAGACCGCCACGCGCATTCCCGGTGCGGCTTACCTCGCGCTGCTCGACTGGCTGGAGCAGGCCACCGGCGATGCCGATGTCGGCCTGCGCGCCGGCGCCGCCTTCGCGCCGCGCCACTATGCCGAGATGGGCTACGTGGTGCTGACCACGCCCACCGTGCGCGACGCCATCGTGCAGGGCATCCGCTATGAAGTGCTGGCCAACGACATCGGCGCCACCCGCCTGATCGAAACCCCGCAGGCCGCATGCATGACCTGGGCGGCGCGGCATGGCCCGCTGTCGCGCCATGCGCACGAGCTGCATATGGCCACGTGGGTGGTGTTCGCGCGCTGGCTGATCGGCAACCAGCATGTGGCGACGCAAGTGGAGTTTCCCCACGCCGCGCCCGCCGATACCCGGCTGCATGCCGAGGTGTTCGGCTGCCCCGTGGTCTTCAACGCCGGGCGCCATGCCATGCATATCGCACGCGCCTTGCTGGACCTGCCGTCGCTGCAGGCCGATGCCGGCATGCAGGCGCAGATGACGCGCATTGCCGATGCGCAGCTGCAGCAGATCGTGCCCGCGGGTGCCGACGCGCTGGCGCAGGCGCGTGCCTGCATCCGCGCGCGGCTGCCGCAGGGCGAGGTGCCGATCGCCGACGTCGCCGCGCACCTGGGCTTGCCGGTGCGTACGCTGCAGCGGCGGCTGCAGGCGCGGGGCATCAGTTATTCACAGCTTGTGGACAACGTCCGGCGCGCGCTGGCGCAGCAGTACCTTGCGGAACCGGGCACCAGCCTGGCGCAGTGCGCGCTGCGGCTGGGCTATTCCGAGCAGAGCGCGTTCACCCACGCGTTCAAGCGCTGGACCGGTGAAACGCCGCACGGCTGGCGCAAGGGTCGAGCCGCCTAGCGCCGCGTTGTTGCAAGCGCGCCTTCGCAACACGCGACGCCACAAAAAATTCCTGGAGTTTCAAACGCACCGCGCCCTGCCATGCCGCAAGGGCGTAGCCGCCGCTTATGCCCGTTTCATGTGCGCCGGAAGCCGCTGGAAATCCCCAAAAATTAGAACCATCCTTCGACTCACGGCATTGACCGCCCGGCGCGCGCTTCCTACGATGACATCCATCAATGTCACAATAAACACTGTCGATACGGTGAGGAGCGCGCATGCATGCACCCGCGGAGTTGCCGCAACAGGCCCCCCCTGCCCCTGAGCACACCGACATTGCCATCATCGGCAGCGGCTTTGCCGGCCTGGGCATGGCGATCCGGCTGCGCGAGCGCGGCGAGCACGATTTCCTGGTCTTCGAGCAGGCCGGCGCGGTCGGCGGCACCTGGCGCGACAACCACTACCCGGGCTGCGCCTGCGATGTGCAGTCGCACCTGTATTCCTTTTCCTTCGCGCCCAACCCGGACTGGTCGCGCATGTTCTCCACCCAGCCGGAAATCCGCGCCTACCTGGAGGACTGCACCGACCGCTTCGGCCTGCGCCCGCACCTGCGTCTGCACCATGCGCTGCGCCACGCCGCCTGGGACGAGTCCGCGCAGCTGTGGCGGCTGCGGATGGCCGACGGCAAGGTGGTGCGGGCGCGCGTGCTGGTGTCGGGCATGGGCGGGCTGAGCCGGCCGTCGTATCCGGATATCCCGGGACTGGATGCGTTCGCGGGCGAGTGCTTTCACTCGCAGCACTGGAACCACGCCTATGCGCTCGCCGGCAAGCGCGTGGCCGTGATCGGCACCGGCGCCAGCGCGATCCAGTTCGTGCCGCAGATCGCCCCGCAGGTGGCGCAGCTGGACCTGTACCAGCGCACCCCGCCGTGGATCATGCCCAAGCCCGACCGCGAGGTCAGCGCCGCCGAGCGCTGGCTGTTCCGCCGGCTGCCGGTCACGCAGACGCTGGTGCGCACCGGCATCTACTGGATGCTGGAGTCGCGCGTGCTGGGCTTCGTGCTGCATCCGAAGATCATGAAGGTGGTCGAGCGCGTCGCGCGCCGCCACCTGGCGCGGCAGGTGCGCGACCCCGCGCTGCGCGCGACGCTGACGCCGGACTACACCATCGGCTGCAAGCGCGTGCTGATCTCCAACGACTACTACCCGGCGCTGACGCGCGACAACGTCGACGTGATCACGACCGGCATCGCACGCGTCGAGCGCGACGCGGTGGTGCTGCGCGACGGCACGCGCCGGCCGGCGGACTGCATCATCCTGGGCACCGGCTTCCACGCCACCGACCCGCTGCCGCGCGGCGTGATCTCGGGGATCGGCGGCGTGGACCTGGTCGACGCGTGGCGCGACGGCGCGCAGGCCTACCTGGGCACCACGGTCTCGGGCTTTCCCAACCTGTTCTTCGTGGTCGGCCCCAACACCGGCCTGGGCCACAGCTCGATGGTGTTCATGATCGAGTCGCAGGTGGCCTATATCGCCGACGCGCTGCGCCAGATGCGCCGCGAAGGCGTGCAGGCGGTGGACGTGCGCGAGCCGGTGCAGCGCCGCTTCAACGAACGGCTGCAGGCCCGGCTGGGCCATGCGATCTGGTCCGCCGGCGGCTGCGCCAGCTGGTACATCGACCCGCGCAGCGGCCGCAACACCACGCTGTGGCCGGGCTTCACCTGGCAGTTCCGCCGCGCCACGGCCAGCTTCCGCATGACCGACTACGACCTGTACCCGGTGCGGCGCGCGGTGCCGGACGAGGCCGCGATGCCGCCGTCTGCCGACATCGCCAGCGCCGCGGGTGCGTGACGCACCGGATATTTCCCCTGATTCCGCCCAGAAGAACGACACACACACCGGAAGGAGACCGGACATGAAGGACTTCCGCAACAAGGTTGCCGCGATCACCGGCGCCGGCTCGGGCATCGGCCGCGCACTGGCGCTGGCGCTGGCCCGCGAGGGCTGCCAGCTGGCATTGTCGGACCGCAACGAGGCCGGGCTGGCGCAGACCGCGGCGCAGGCCATGGCCGCGGCGCCGCATGCCCGCATCACGCAGCACACCGTCGACGTGGCCGACCGCGCCGCGGTCCATGCGTGGGCCGCCGCCGCGGCTGAGGCGCACGGCCGCGTCAACCTGATCTTCAACAACGCCGGCGTGGCGCTGTCCAGCACCGTCGAGGGCATGAGCTACGACGACCTGGAATGGATCATCGGCATCAACTTCTGGGGCGTGGTGTACGGCACCAAGGCCTTCCTGCCTTACCTGAAGGCCAGCGGCGACGGCCACGTGGTCAATACCTCGAGCATCTTCGGCATCTTTGCCCAGCCCGGCATGGGCGCCTACAACGCCAGCAAGTACGCGGTGCGCGGCTTTACCGAATCGCTGCGGCAGGAACTGGACCTGATGGACTGCGGCGTGTCGGCCACCACCGTGCACCCCGGCGGCATCAAGACCAATATCGCGCAGGCCAGCCGCGTGTCGGCCAGCGTCAACGGCTTCCTGGTGCGCGATGCGCAGCACGGCAAGGACGAGTTCGAGAAATTCTTCATCACCTCGCCCGACAAGGCCGCGCGCGTGATCCTGGAGGGCGTGCGGCGCAACCGCCGGCGTGTGCTGATCGGGCCCGACGCCTACGCCGCCGACGCCATGGCGCGGCTGCTGCCCGCCGCCTACCAGTCGCTGGTGGTGCGCGAGACGCGCCGCAAGCGCACTCTCGGCAACGTGGTGGCGCCCGCTCCGGTGCGCCAGGGAGAGCGCCCGTGAACCGCGTGGCGATGGAAGCCGACGCGGCGCTGCTGGCGCCGCCGGGCGTGCTGACGCGCTGGTTCGGGCAGGGCCGCATGGGCCTGTTCAGCCTGTCGCGCGCCACGCTGGCGCAGCGCCATGCGCTGCCGGCGTCGCGCTGGGTGCGCGTGCTCGATGCGATGGTCCACTACACCGACGAAGGGCCCGCCGACGGCGAGACGCTGGTGCTGATCCACGGCTTCGGCGCGTCGCTGCATACGTGGCAGGGCATCGTGCCGGCGCTGGCGCAACGCTATCGCGTGCTGCGTCTGGACCTGGCTCCGTTCGGTCTGACCGGGCCGCTGCGCGACGCGCGCGGGCGCATCGAGACCATGGACGTGCACCGCTACCGCGACTTCATCGATGCCTTCCTGGCGGCGGTCAACGTGCGCCGCGCCAGCGTGATCGGCAATTCGCTGGGCGGGCTGATCGCGTGGGACCTTGCGGTGCGGCGGCCCGGTGCGGTCGACAAGCTGGTGCTGATCGATGCCGCGGGTTTCCCGATGAAGCTGCCGGTCTACATCGACCTGTTCCGCCATGCGCCGGTGCGCTGGTCGGCGCCGTGGCTGCTGCCCGAATTCATCATCCGCGCCGCCACCCGCGACGTCTACGGCGACGCCTCGCGCGTGCCGGAAGCCACCTTCCGCCGCTACGTGGACTTCTTCTACGCCGAGGGCAGCCGAGAGGCCGTCGGCAAGATGGTGCCGAAGCTCGACTTTGCCCAGCTCGACACCCACCTGCTCGGCAGCGTGCGCGCGCCCACGCTGGTGCTGTGGGGCGAGCGCGACCGCTGGATCCCGCCCGCGCACGCGCAGGCCTTCGCCGCGCGCATCCCGGGCGCGCAGCTGCGCCGCTACGCGGGGCTGGGCCACGTGCCGATGGAAGAAGACCCGCAACGCGTGGCCGCGGACCTGCTGTCCTTTTTTGCCAACTGAGGAGACCGTCATGATGCCAGTCCGCCGCGACGTGCATCCCCACCTGCCGCCGGAGCGCATCAGCGACTGGCACGAGCGGGGCCGCCACGTCACCCATTTCCTCAACACGCTGTCGATCTTCTTCCCGGCCGGCGAGCGCTTCTTCATGGACAGCGTGCGCAACTACCGCGACCAGGTGAAGGATCCCGAACTGAGCCGCGCCATCGCCGGCTTTATCGGCCAGGAGGCGATGCACACGCGCGAGCACATCCTCTACAACCGGCTGATGGAAGACGCCGGCCTGCCCGCCGCGGCGCTGGACCGCGCGGTATGGAAGCTGCTGGACCTGCTGCGCAAGATCCTGCCCCACTCGTGGCAGCTGGCCCATACCATCGCGCTGGAGCATTACACGGCCATGCTGGCCGACGGCGTGCTCAAGGATGCGCGCCACCTGGGCGCGAACTCGCAGGCCGGCTACCGGCAGGTGTGGACCTGGCACGCGCTGGAGGAAACCGAGCACAAGGCGGTCGCCTACGACGTCTGGAACACCGTGATGAAGCCGGGGCCGTACCGCTACTTCGTGCGCACCTTCACCATGCTGACCACCACGGTGACGTTCTGGGCGATGGTGTTCGTGTTCCATCTCGCGCTGGTGATGGGCGACAAGGGCTGCCGCAACAAGCTGCGCGGGTTTGGCAGCGCGCTGCGCTTCCTGTGGGTCTCGCCCGGCGCGCTGCCGCGCATGATTCCCGAGTGGCTCAGCTACTTCCGCCCCGGCTTCCATCCGTGGGACGACGACAACCGCGCCGAGCTGGCCCGTATAGAGCCGCTGGTTCGCGAGATCGAAGACACCGCGCGCGCCGCCGGCGTCTCCACCCGTGCCCCGTCGTTGCGGGGGACGGCATGACCATCTGGCAGTGCCAAATCTGTGGGTTCGTCTATGAAGAAGCGCTCGGCATGCCCGAGCACGGCATCGCGCCCGGCACACCGTGGGGCGCGGTCCCGCCGGAATGGCGCTGCCCGGACTGCGGCATGGCGAAAGCGGATTTCGACATGGTTGCGGTTTAGGCGCGGGGGTGAGGCTGGCGAGAGCTGAGGGATTTAGCAAACCGCCGGCGTAACTCCCCTCTCCCGCTTGCGGGAGAGGGGAGCAAACCCGTGGCACGCTAGGGCTTTGTGGGCCCGCCACCCTCCTCATCATGCAAATGCTCGATGATCGCCGCCACCCTGTCCCCCAGGTACTTGTTGGCCGAGATCTCCAGCGCCCGCATCATCTCTGTCTCCGCCATCACCAGTGCCAGCGGGCGGATGCGCCACAGGATGTCGACCAGCCGCGGCACGTCCTGCGGTGGCGGCAGCTTGCCTTCGCCGAAGCGGTCCAGCTCGCGCACCACGGTGGCGACAATCTGGTCCGAGACCGCCTGGAAATGCGCGCGCGACTGCGCGATGATCTCCAGCACGTCTTCCAGCGCAAAGCCCGCATGGGCGATCTCCGCGCCCGCGGCGAGGGCGCGCGGGCTGCGTGCCAGGTAGCCCAGGCCATCCGGTTCCAGCAGCCCCAGCGAAATCGCCTTGGCCAGCGCCGGGCGCGAGATCGCGCGGCCGAACAGACGCGCCAGCGCGAGGTAGGAGTAGTGCCGCGGGGTCTCGTTGGTCCACGGGCTGCTGATGGCCGTCTCCAGCCCCAGGATCGAGCGCAGGTCGTGCCCTTCGACGATGGCCTTGAGCAGCTCGGTGATATTGGCCAGCGTGTAGCCGCGCGCCAGCAGGTGGTGGATCAGCTTGAGCCGCCCCAGGTGCACCTGCGTGTAGATGCCCACGCGCCCGCGCCGCTGCGGCGGGTCGATCAGGCCGCGGTCCTGGTACGAGCGCACGTTGCGCACCGTGGTGCCGGCCACGCGCGCCAGTTCGTCGATGGTGTATTCCGGCGCGGGCGGCGGTCCGGATGTGGCGGACGCCGTACGGGTCGGGGACGAGGATGGGCGGCGCCGGGTCAGTGTCATGCGAAAAATTCTAACCGACGAACGCGGCAGGCAAAGTCGCCGCAGGTTTTGCCGATAATGCAGGCATTGCCCCCACCGCGACCGTCCGCTTCCCATGCATATCCGCTGGCTCGAAGACTTCGTCTGCCTGGCCCAGGCCGGCAGCCTCGCGCGCGCCGCTGAACTGCGCAACGTGACCCCGCCCGCCTTTGGCCGGCGCATGCAGGCGCTTGAGGTCTGGGCCGGCGCCCCGCTGATCGACCGCAGCGCGTTCCCGGTGCGGCTGACCGCCGAAGGGCGCCAGTTCCTGGAAGCCGCGCAGAGCGCGCTGCGCACGCTCGAGGACACCCGCCTGGCGCTGCGCGCCGCGCACCGCGCCGACGCCAGCACCATCAGCATTGCCACCGGCAAGACGCTGGCGCGCTCGATGGTGCCGGCGTGGCTGGCGGGCTTGCGCGAGGCGCTGCGCCATGACCCCGCCGCGGCTGGCTTCCGCACCCGCCTGTCGACCTTCCCGATGCACGACGCGCTGGCGATGTTCGCCGAGGGCGATGCCGATTTCCTGCTGTGCTACAGCCCGCCCGACCTGCCGGTGATGCTGGACGACGCGCGCTACCAGTTCCACCTGGCCGGCGTGGAGCGGCTGGTGTGCGTCAGCGCCGCCGATGCGCGCGGCGCGCCGCTGCACCGGCTGGGAACGGGAAAGGTCACGGGCAAGACCGCGGCCAGGCCGGTGCCGATGATCGCCTACGCCGAGACCCTGACGCTGGGCCGCATGGTCAACCAGGAGATCGCGCGCCGCAAGCTGGCGCCGCGGCTGGACGTGATCGCGGTCAGCGACTTTGCCGAGTCCGTGCACGAGATGGTGCGCCAGCGCATGGGCCTGGCCTGGCTGCCCGCGCGGCTGATTGCCGACGACCTGCGCGACGGCCGGCTGGTGCGCGCCATCGCCGCCGCGCGCGAGGACGATGGCGGCGACCTGGCGCTCGATATCCGCCTGTACCGCCCGCGCGCGCCGATGCGGCCGCTGGCCGAGGCCTTCTGGCAGGCGGCGCTGCAGTCACCACGCTGAACCGCGCCGGCGCCCCTTGCCGAATTGGCAACCGCAGTTGCCAAAGCCGCACGTCGGCCCCGGTTCCGCGCTTCTACCATCGGTCCACAACCATTATTCCGGGACCCAGAGCCAAGACCATGAAGACCACCCTGCGCGCGGCCGCTGCCGCACTTTGCCTTGCCGCATCCGTCGGCGCCATCACCGAGGCCGCGGCCGCCACCTGGCCCACCAAGCCGATCACGCTGGTGGTGGGCTACACCGCCGGCGGCAGCGTCGACCTGGTGGCCCGCACCATCGCGCCGGAACTGGGCAAGCGCCTGGGCCAGAGCGTGGTGATCGAAAACCTGGGCGGCGCCGGCGGCACCATCGGCGCGGCCAAGGTGGTCAAGGCCGAGGCCGACGGCTACACGCTGCTGATGGGCTCGGGCAGTGAAGTGTCGATCGCCCGCCTGACCAACCCGGCGGTGCGCTATGACGGCGAGAAGGACCTGGCGCCGGTGACCTTTGTCGGCACCCAGCCGATGGTGCTGGTCGGCAAGCCCGGCCTGCCGGCGAAGAACGCGGCCGAGCTGATCGCGCTGGCCAAGGCCCAGCCCGGCAAGCTGTCGTATGCCTCGTCCGGTGTCGGCACGCCGCTGAACCTGGCCGGCGAGCTGATCAAGCAGCAGGGCAAGGTCGAGATCACGCACGTGCCGTACAAGGGCGCATCGGCAATGGCCACCGACCTGCTCGGCGGCCAGATCGACCTGGCGGTGATGGTGCTGTCGTCGGCGCTGCCGCATATCCAGGCCAACCGCGTGCAGGCCTACGGCGTGACCGGCGCCAAGCGCTCGCCGGTGGCGCCCAACGTGCCCGCGCTGGCCGAGACCCCCGCGCTCAAGGGCGTGGACATGGGCGTGTGGTTCGGCCTGATGGGTCCGGCCAGCTTGCCCAAGCCGGTGGTCGAGCGCCTGAACACCGAGATGCTGGCCGTTCTGGCCATGCCTGACGTAAAGAAGAAGCTGGCCGAGGCCGGCGTGGAAGTGGCGCCCGCCAACCCGGCGCAGTTCGGCAGCTTTATCAAGCGCGAGACCGGGCGCTACCGCACGATTGTGCAGACGGCGGGGATTCAGCAGTAAGCGGGATGGCGAGGCGGCGTCGCTCTTGCATCCCGGCCCTCTCCCCCGCCCCTCTCCTGCAAGCGGGAGAGGGGTTGGGGGAGAGGGCCAGCGCCCGCCATGCCTGCCGCCGCCCCACCCACTCTTTGTCCACATCACACGACCCGGCCGGCACCGACCCGCCAGGCACCCTGAACGCACCGACTCCCATGACCCACCAGCCCACACCGATCGACGCCTACCCCGTCGACGTCGCCTTCCCCGACATCCGCCCCTGCGCCGCCGGCAACACCGGCATCCCCTACCTGTACACCTTCGACAGCGGCCAGCCCGGCCCGCACGTGATGGTCAACGCGCTGACCCACGGCAACGAGGTCTGCGGCGCCATCGCCGTCAAGGCGCTGCTCGACCACGGCCTGCGCCCGCGCCGCGGCCGCCTGACGCTGGCGTTTGCCAACGTCGACGCGTATCACCGCTTCGATCCCGCCAGGCCCGATGCGTCGCGCTTTGTCGACCAGGACTTCAACCGCGTCTGGACCGCAAAGGTGCTGGATGACGCCAGGCTCGATTCATCGGAGCTGCGCCGCGCGCGCGCCATGCGGCCGGTGATCGACACTGTCGACCTGCTGCTGGATCTGCATTCGATGCATGAAAAAAGCCGGCCGCTGATCGTCTCCGGCCCGCTCGACAAGGGCATCGCGCTGTCGCGCGCGCTCGGTGCGCCGGCCGACGTGATCGTCGACGAAGGCCACCCCGAAGGCCGCCGCATGCGCGACTACGATGGCTTTGGCGATCCCGCCAGCCCGCGCAACGCGCTGCTGGTCGAATGCGGCCAGCACTGGGAACCGGCCGCCGTGACGGTGGCGCGCGACAGCACCGCGCGCTTCCTGCTGCATGCCGGCATCGTCGCGGAAAGCGACCTGCCGGCCGGCTGGCTGCAGCCGCTGCCGGCCGCGCAGCGCGTGGTGCGCGTGACCGAGCCGGTGGTCGCCACCAGCATGGACTTCCGCTTTGCCGGCCCCTACACCGGGCTGGAGACCTTCACCGAGGCCGGGACCGTTATCGGCTGGCGCGACGGCGAGCCGGTGGTGACGCCGTATCCGGATTGCGTGCTGGTGATGCCGTCGCTGCGCCAGTTGCGCCCGGGCGTGACCGTGGTGCGCCTGGGGCGCTTGGAACGCTGACCCGGGTACGCTGGGCCGGGCGCGGTTGCGCCCGGCAGGATGCTGCGCACAGGGACATGGCGCGGCCCTACGGTTGACTGCAGATCGGCTATGCGGCCGGCGTGGGCCCCGTGCCCGCGGGCGGCGGGGGCGGCGGCAGCATGCCGGGGAACAGCTGCTCGACCAGTTCATCGAGCTTGGACGACGGCTGCACGAAGTTGCTCAGGTTCAGCCCGCCCGCGCTGCGGTTGGCGTTGTAGACCGCCTTGCCGACCCGGTCGCCATTGCGGAACACGGTGATGTCGGCGTTGTTCAGGTACGCCGTCCAGTACCAGGCGCCGCGCGCCGTGTACAGCGCCACCATCGGGCACGCCGCGATCGAGCTCTGCGCCTGCAGCACCTTCACCTCGAAATTGCGCCGGCGCAGCGACGACAGGAAATTCTCGACAAAGTCATTGCCGGTGACCGGGTTCACCACCACGCACAGCAGCGTGCCGTTGGCGCCGTAGTGGCCCAGCGGGCCGCCGCCGGCCGGCACCTGGAACGCGACTAAGGGATCGGTGCGGTCGGGGCGGTCGACCGGCGTCACGGCCTGGTAGGTCGAGCAGCCGGTCAGCAGCAGGCCGAGGCCGGCCGCCAGCAGTGCTTTATGCATGGAAGGTCCTGGATGGCTGGGCGGCGTGCCAGGCAAGGCGCAGTGGCCACCGCATACCGTCACACTGTAGGCGCCGGCATGCCGATCCAATCGGCCAAACAGAAGCGCAAAACGGCCGCTTCTGGCGCGGCGGATGGCGCCTCAGCCGCCCGCCAGCCGGCCCACCAGCACCAGGCACAGCGCAGCCAGGCAGACCCCGACCACCGCCACCTGCACGCGCGTCACGGGTTTGCCGCCGAACAGCGTCTGGCTGAGCCAGGCGGGCGAGATCACGCCGACAAGGGTGGCCACCATGATCAGGATGGCAAGGACGGACAGCACGGATTGCATGGCGGGAAACTCCGGAATCGTCGCGGGCGATCAGTTGGCGCCGCCGCGCAGCAGGCAGTCGCGCAGCAGCGGCATGCCGTCGGCCAGGCCGGCGCCATTGCACTCTACCGCCACCTTCTGGCCGCGCCGCACCATGGTGGCGCGGGCTTCCACTCCGCACTCGCGTCCAGCCGGGCCGCAGATCTGGCGCGGCAGCAGCAGCGCGCGCACATTGGCGCCCGGGTCGTTGGTGCGGATATCGACAAAGACCTGCTCGCCCTCGCGGCGGATGCCGCTGGCAACGCCTTCGACGATCAGGTACTGGTTCAGGTAGTCGCGGTCGGCTTGGCCGGCATTGTCGCGGTACGCATTCAGCAGCGCATCGGCCTGCAGCTGCGGCAGGCGGTCGGCGGGGCGTTGCGGGTCGATGCTGACCGGATCCAGCGTGCCGTCGCGCGGCACGCCGCGCACGTCGCTGGCCGCCGCCTGCGCTTCAGCCGGCACTTCGGCCGGTGCTTCGGACACGGCCCCGCCGACATCGTCGCGGCGGTCATTGCCGGCAAACCACAACATGCCAAGGACAGCCACGGCGACGATGGCAATAAGGATTTGCTGGGTACGGTTCAACATCGGGAAAGTCCTGCGTCAGTGAAAGCGGAAGGCGAAAGGCGGATTATGCGCCCTGCTTCCGGCAAAAGCGTTCGATCGCCGCCACGGCATGGTCGACGCCGTGCTCGGCCGCCACCGCGCGGCCCAGCGTGGCGGCCCGTGCGCGCGTGTCCGGCCGCTCGGTGAAGGCGATCATCGAGGCCAGCCGCGCCGCATCGATCTTGTGCCCGGCCACGTGCCGTGGCGCCACCCCCAGCGACGCCAGCCGGCCCGCCCAGAAGAACTGGTCGCCCGCGAACGGCAGCACAATCGACGGCACCCCCGCCGCCGCCGCCGCATGCGTGGTGCCCGCGCCGCCGTGATGGATGGCCGCGGCCACGCGCGGCAGCAGCCAGTCATGCGGCGTGGGGCCCACCACATGGAAGCTGGCCGGCAACGCCGCCACGTCGATGCCGCTCCAGCCCGGATAGAACAGCGCCCGCCGCCCATCGACCGCCTGCACCAGCGCCGACACCACCTTCTGCCGGTCAAAGCCCGCCATGCTGCCGAAGCCGATATAGAGCGGCGCCTCGCCCGCCGCCAGGAACGCGCGCAGCGCCGGGTCCGGCTGCCAGTCCGGCTGCGGCGGCACGGTCCACGCGCCGGTCACCAGCCAGTCGTCATGCCAGTCGGGCGGACGCGGCACCAAGTGCGGCGACATCGCATACAGCGTCGGAAACGCCGGCCACATCGCCTTGCGCGCCGGCACGCCGAACAGCCTGGCGCGCGCCGCATTGGTGGCGTTGCGGAACATCCGCCATAGCACGAAGTTGACCAGGTGATGGCTGGCACGGTTTGCCCATCCCGGCATGCTCAGCGGCGGCAGCAGCGCCGACGGAAACGCCCGCGTCGGCGAGATCGGGAACATGCCCGCGCCGATCACCGGCTTGCCGAGCTGCTCGCCCACCGACAGCGCCACGTATGCCGTCAGCCCCGAAAACACGATGCCGTCCGCATCGCGCGCCGCCTGCGCCAGCTGCGCCATCCACGCCTCGGTGTTGTCCTCGGCAATGCGCCCGAACGCGCGCGTCGCCTCGGCCACGTTGCCGCCCTCGGTCATCAGCTTGTGCAGCGCGCCGCCGGGCGCCAGCGTCTGCTGGATATCGCCGGCCATGGGCGCGAACGGGACGTCGTGCTCGGCAGCCAATGGCGCGGCCGAGCGTTCGCCCAGCATCAGCACATCGTGGCCGGCGGCACGCAGGCCCACGGCCAACGCGACGACGGGGCGGCAGTCGCCCTGGGTGCCGAAAGTAATGAGGGTCAGGCGCATCGTGGCGGGTGCCTTGGTCAGAGGTGTGTCCGCGTACACGGCGCCTGCGCTACTTCCCGATGCAAAACCGCGTAAAAATCGTCCCCAGCAGATCATCGCTGGTGAACTCGCCGGTAATGCTGTTCAGGTGCTCCTGCGCCAGCCGCAGCTCTTCGGCAAACAGGTCCAGCGCCTGCGCCTGGCGTTCGCTCTGGTCGGCGGCGACGTCGAGGTGCGATTGCGCCTGCCGCAGCGCGGTCAGGTGCCGCTCGCGCGCGAGGAAGGTACCTTCGTTGCCGGACTGCCAGCCGACCAGCCGCAGCAGTTCGCGCCGCAGCAGTTCGATGCCGGCGCCGGTGCGGGCCGAGATCCAGATCTCGGTCGGATTGGGGCCGTTGGCGGCGACCACGTGCGGGCGGTTGCCGGCGAACATGAGCTCGCCCACCGCGGGGGCCTTGTCGATCTTGTTGACGATGCGCACGATCGGCGCGCCCGGCGGCAACTGGCCGCTGAGCTTGTCGTCGATGGCGTCGTCGATCTCGGACAGGCCGTGGCGCAGGTAGTCGGTGGCGTCGACCAGGTGCAGCACGATGTCGGCGCGGCGGATGGCGTCCCAGGTGCGTTCGATGCCGATGCGCTCGACTTCGTCGGCGGCGTGCTCGCGCAGGCCGGCGGTGTCGATGATATGCAGCGGGATGCCGTCGATCTGGATGGTCTCGCGCACGCGGTCGCGCGTGGTGCCGGCAATCGGCGTGACGATGGCCAGCTCCGCGCCGGCCAGCGCGTTCAGCAGCGACGACTTGCCCACGTTGGGCTGGCCCGCCAGCACCACCGACAGCCCCTCGCGCAGCAGCGCGCCCTGGCGCGCCTGCGCCAGCACCGCGCCCAGTTCCGCGCGGATCGCGGCAAGCTGGCCGCGCGCGTCGGACTGCTCGAGGAAATCGATCTCTTCCTCGGGGAAGTCGAGCGTGGCTTCCACCAGCATGCGCAGGTGGATGACCTTGTCCACCAGCTGGCGGATGGCGTTGGAGAACTCGCCCTCCATCGAGCGCGCGGCGGAGCGCGCCGCGGCCTCGGTGCTGGCTTCGATCAGGTCGGCCACGGCCTCGGCCTGGGCCAGGTCGAGCTTGTCATTGAGGAAGGCGCGGCGCGTGAACTCGCCGGGCTCGGCCAGGCGCAGGCCGATGCCGTCGCCCGCCTGCAGGCAACGCGTCAGCAGCATCTGCATCACCACCGGGCCGCCGTGGCCCTGCAGCTCCAGCACTTCCTCGCCGGTATAGGAGTTGGGCGCCGGGAAATACAGCGCCAGGCCATGGTCGATGACCTTGCCGTTGCCATCGAGAAACGGCAGGTAGGTGGCGTGGCGCGGCTTCAGTGCCTGGCCACAGACGGCGCGCATCACGGGGCCGACATCGGGGCCGGACACGCGCACCACGCCGATGCCGCCGCGGCCGGGCGCGGTGGCGATGGCGGCAATGGGAAGCTGGGGAGCAATCATGGCGGTATTGTCGCAGATCGGGTGCGCTCGGCGTGGCACGCCGTGGTACGCGGTAAGCGGGCCGCCGGGGCTGGCGGGCGGGGGTCAGCCGGCGCCGGGCAGCGGCACATCGTCCGGCATCGATTGCACGTCCAGGCATTCCGCCAGCAGGCGGCGCGCGACGATGCCGTCGACCAGCCTGCCCAGCTTGCCCTGGCGTTTGACCAGCTTGCGATGCAGGCGTTTGGTATAGCGCGCCGGCAGCACCGGTGCCAGCGCCTCGATCACATAGCGCAGCCGCTTGCTGGCGATGCGGTGCGCATGCACCGCGCGCGGGTCGCCCCCGCGTGCGGCACTGGCGAGCGCACGTAATTGCTTGCGGCCACGGCGCACGCGCTTGCGCCCAAATGGCGCCAGGCGGGCGCTGTCATTGCGGGCGCGGGCGGCCAGGTGGGCCAGGTGCGCCAGGTCGCGATGCAACGCCGGCAGCGGCCAGTTGCGGTAGGCGGCCAGCGCCGCCAGCATGGTGTCGCGTGCGTCGTCGCGGCGCTCCCGGGCGGTGTCGGCGATGGCGGCCAGCACCGGGTCGTGCGGCTCCCGTTCGCGCGCCGCGCCGATGGTCTCGGCCAGGAACACGTCCCAGTCGCGGACTTCGCTGGTGGCGCGCGCCAGCGTGCGCAGGTCGCGCTTCCAGCGGTCGCGCTCCTCCCGGGGCAAGGCCGGACCCATGGCCCACACGACCGCGCGCGCCTGGCGCAGCGCGACGCGCAGCTGGTGGAGGTCTTCCGGGTCGTCGCGGTGTTGCAGCGGGTCCAGGCACGCGTCGATGCGCGCCAGGCTGGCTTGCGCCAGCGCGGCAAAGGCAGCGGCGGGCCGTGTCTTGCGGCGCAGTCGGGGGGAATTGGCGTCGGCGTTCATGGCGGTCTGCATGCGGTCAGGCGCGCACGCGGGACGCAGATGGCTACAGTGTAGGCGACAGCACGCGCCTGGGCGGAATGCGGCGCCAAAGCCGCTTAGACGGTTGACACGCCCGGCCCTTCACGCTGGAATGCGCAGATCGCCGGGCCCAGCGCCCCGCCCCACGAGGAACCGCCATGACCACCGAACAGGAACGGCGTCTGCTGCGCGACACCATCGAGGCCGGCTTCCGCCAGGCCGCCTTCGTCAACGATGTCGGCATCGCCCTGGCGGACTGCGGGCCGGGCTGGTGCGAATCGACGCTGGCGGTCACGGCGCGCCACCTGCAGGATGGCGGCCTCGTCCATGCGGGCGTGCAGGCCACCATGGCCGACCACACCGCCGGCGCGGCCGCCACCACGATCCTTGAAGCGGGCCAGCACGTGGTCACCGCGGAATTCAAGATCAACCTGCTCAGGGCCGTGCGCAGCGAACGGCTGCGCTGCCGTGCCGACGTGCTCAAGTCCGGCCGCTCCATCATCGTGGTCGAAGCCGACGTGTTTGCCGACGTCCATGGCGAATCCGTGCTGGTCAGCCGGCTCAACGCCACCATGAGCGTGCTGGACCTGGCCTGAAACCTTTTCCGTTGAACCTGAAAGGAAGCCATCCATGATCGACCACACCGGCGTCGGCGTCAGCGATTACGCCAAGAGCCGCGCGTTCTACCAGGCCGCACTGGGCGCCATCGGCTACGTGCTGGAGAAGGAATTCCCGGCCAGCGTCACCGGCAGCACCGACGTGGCCGGCTTCGGCACGCCGGGCCATCCCGATTTCTGGATCCACCGCGGCACGCCCAACCAGCCGCCAGTGCGCGTGGCGTTCCGCGTCGACAGCCGCGCGACCGTCGACGCGTTCCATCGCGCGGCCCTGGCCGCCGGCGGGCGTGACAACGGCGCCCCGGGCCTGCGCCCGCACTACCACCCCGACTACTACGGCGCCTTCGTGCTGGACCCGGACGGGCACAACATCGAGGCGGTCTGCCACAAGCCCGCCTGACGACCCATCAGCGCGGCTTCAGCGCGTCGCCACGATGAACAGGCGCGGGAATGGCAGCAGTACCGACCCATCCGGCAGCGCCGGGTACGCCTTGGCAATTTCGGTCTGGTAGCGCGCCAGGTAGGCGGCACGCTCGGCCTCATCCAGCGGCTGCAGGAACGGACGCAGCCCGCTGCCCTTGAACCACTCCACCACCGCGGCCGGCCCGCCGGCGAGCGGATGGTGGTAGGTGGTCAGCCACACGTCCACGCGCTGGCACAGTGGACGCAGCAGTTCGTAGTACCAGCGCGCCGGCGCGCGCTCGGCGCGGGCCTTGCTGGCGCCGGCGAGCTTGTCGGCCCAGGGGCCTTCCGCCGCCACCCGGCGCATCAGCTGGTGCGCCGGTTCTTCCAGGTTGTCGGGCATCTGCACGGCCAGCGTGCCGCCGGTGGTGAGCTTCGACACCAGCGCCGGGAACAGGCTGGCGTGGTCGGGCAGCCACTGCAGCACCGCGTTGGCGAGGATCACGTCGTACGGGCCGGCATCGTCCCAGGCGCCGATGTCGGCCACGCGGAACTGCACGTCGGGCAGGCGCTTGCGCGCGGCGTCGATCATGTCCTGCGAACTGTCCAGCCCGGTCACCGATGCACCGGCGTAGCGCGCCAGCAGCACTTCGGTGGAATTGCCCGGCCCGCAACCGATATCCACGGCGCTGCGCGCGATTTCGTTGGGGATGGCAGCCACCAGGTCACGGACCGGGCGGGTGCGTTCGTCTTCGAAGGCGACGTATTGGTGGGCGGACCAGCTCATGGGGATCTCCTGACGGTAAGGGCAGGCCAGTAGGATACGCCTGCCGCAGAAAGCAGAGGCCAGCCGTAGCCAGCACCGCGGGAACGAGGCTCCCCTCTCCCGCGCGCGGGAGAGCGGAGCAAACCGCTGGCGGGTTTGAGGCCATCGGCACCTGGCTTCCACCAAACAAAAAGCCCGGCATCGCTGCCGGGCTTCCCGATTACCGCATCTTGCAACAGGCTCAGCTCTTGGCCACCGCCACGGCCTTGCCCTTGCCCAGCATCCGGTTGATCTGCCACTGCTGGGCGATCGACAGGATGTTGTTCACCACCCAGTACAGCACCAGGCCGGCCGGGAAGAAGAAGAACATGAACGAGAACACCAGCGGCATGATCATCATCACCTTGGCCTGCACCGGGTCCGGCGGGGTCGGGTTCAGCTTGGTCTGCACGAACATCGACACGGCCATCACGATCGGCAGGATGTAGAACGGATCCGGCACCGACAGGTCATGGATCCAGCCCAGCCACGGTGCGCCGCGCATTTCCACCGACGACAGCAGCACCCAGTACAGCGCAATGAACACCGGGATCTGGATCACGATGGGCAGGCAGCCGCCCAGCGGATTGACCTTCTCGGTCTTGTACAGCGCCATCATCTCCTGGTTCATCTTCTGCGGGTCGCCCTTGTAGCGCTCGCGGATCGAGGTCATGCGCGGCTGCAGGTCCTTCATCTTGCCCATGGACTTGTAGCTCGCCGCCGACAGCGGGAAGAACACCAGCTTGATCAGCACCGTCAGCGCGATGATCGACCAGCCCCAGTTGCCCAGGAAGCCGTGCAGCTTCTCCAGCAGCCAGAACAGCGGCTTGGCCAGGATGGTCAGCCAGCCATAGTCCTTCACCAGCTCCAGGCCCGGCGCGATCTTCTCGAGCATGTGCTCTTCCTGCGGGCCGGCGAACAGGCGCGCATCGGTGCTCACCGTGGCGCCCGGGGCCAGCTGGCCCAGCGGCTGCTGCACGCCCACGCGGTACAGGTTCGGGTCGATCTGCTGGACGTAGAAGCTGTGCTCCTTGCCGGTCTGCGGGATCCAGGCCGAGGCAAAGTAGTGCTGCACCATCGCCACCCAGCCACTGTTGGTGGCGGCCGGCACGCTGGCCTTGCCCTTGGCGACGTCTTCGAAGCTGATCTTGTGGTACTTGTCGGCGTCGGTGTAGATGGCCGGGCCGGTGAAGGTGCTGTAGAACTGCGACTGCTCCACCTTGCTGCCATCGCGCGCCAGTTCCAGGTACAGCGTCGGCGAGACCGGCGCGGTGCCCGCGTTGGTCACGTCGAACTTGCTGTCGACCACGTAGCTGCCCTTGCGGAAGGTGTAGGTCTTGACCAGCTTCACGCCGCTCTTCTCGGCGCTCAGCACCACCTGCACCTGCTCGGCGCCGTCCAGGTTGCGCGGGCCCGGGGCCGCGGTGAACACCGTGGTGTGGTTGGGCAGGTCGCCGCCGATCAGGCCCGAGCGTGCCATGTAGGTGCGCACGTTGTCGCGCTCGAACAGCACCACCGGCTTGCCGTCCTTCTCATGCTCCTTGAGCAGCTCCAGGCGCGACACGATGCCGCCGGCGGTGTCGATCTCGGCGCGCACCGTGTCGGTGGTCACCACGATCTTCTCGCCGGTGGGCTGGGCCGCGGCCTGCGGCGCGGCGCCCGGGCCGGCGGCCGGTGCGGCTGCGCCCGGCTGGACGTTGGCCTTGGGCACGTCGCCCTGCGCGGCAGCGCCGCTGGCGGCCGGCGCCGAGGCGGCCTGTTGCGTCGTGCTCGGGAAGAACATCGACGCATGGCCGTTGGCGCGCTGCCAGTTGTCGTAGAGCAGCACGAGGGACATCGAGAAGATGACCCAGAGGATGGTGCGTTTGATATCCATGTCTGGCTGTGGTCGGAGAAATCAGGGTCTGGGCAGACGGATCGCCACGGGCGCATGGCCTGTGGCGGCATGGACGGATGTGTCAGCTTCCGTGCCCGGCACGGGATCATACCCGCCTTGGGCGAAAGGATGGCAACGGCACAGCCGGCAGGCGGCCATCCAGCTGCCGCGCGCGGCGCCATGATGGACGACGGCGTCGCGGGCGTAGTCGGAACAGGTCGGCAGGAAGCGGCACTGCGAGCCCAGGTAGGGACTCAGGGCGATCTTGTAGATTCGCAGCAGGGCTAGCAGGATGCGCTTCATGGCGGGGTGGTCAGGCTGGCTGGCCTGGTGGCTGGCTTTGCGAGGGGCTCGCCGGTGGCGCCGCGGTGGGCGGTGCCGGGGGCGAGGCAGGCGGCGCGGGTGGCGGCAATGGTTTCGCCGCTACGTCGAGCAGGCTGGCGATTTCCGCCGCGCATGCCCTTCGGACCGCCGCGCGCGTCGCAAATTCCGCGCGCGGAAACTTGGCTTGCAGCCGCAGCAGCACGTCGCGCCCCGCCAGGTGCTCACGGCGCTGGCGGAACAGCTCGCGCGCCATGCGCTTCACCAGGTTGCGCTCGGCCGCGCGCGGCGCGAACTTCTTGCCCACCACCACGCCAAGGCGGCCTTCCGGCCGGTCATTGGCGCGCACGTAGAGCACGAAATGGGGGCTGCGCCGCCGGGGCCGCAAAGCAAAAACGGATGAAAACTCATCCGTCTTTGTAAGCCTCGCGGCTTTGGGGAAGGCATGGGCTGACACGCTGGGGGACACTGGCAAGCGCTGGCAAATAAGACTGCTGGCGCAAAGCGGCGCCCTGCGGCAAGCTCCTGGCCGACCTGAAGCCGGGGCGGTGGGCGTTGACAGGCGCGCGGCACGGCTGCGGTATGCTGCAGCCGGCGCCAGGCGCGCCGTCAGGCCGGTCGCCCGGGCCTCAGATGGCCAGGCGCTTGCGGCCCTTGGCGCGGCGTGCGTTGATGACGGCACGGCCGCCGCGGGTCTTCATGCGCACGCGGAAACCGTGGGTACGCTTGCGGCGGGTAACGGAAGGTTGGTAGGTACGTTTCATGTTGCACTCTCTGGTTGATCTTGGCTTGCCCGCTTCCGGCCGGTGCCGGGGTGCCGTGGCCGCCGCGTATGGTTCGCATGGGGCTGCCGCTTGCGAGGAACTGCAGCGGCGAATCCGACGATTCTGGTTCTGTCTTGCTGCCGGCCGTGCTGACGCGTGTGCAGGTAGCTAACCTGTTAGCGCGGACGGCACGAACAGGCCAGACCGGCGATGCGCATACGTGATCCCCTGCCGCATCGCAGAACCCGCCATTTAAACGATTTTCCGCGGCCCTGTCAAGGCGGAACTCTGTGTGCAACGGCACAATTGCCACACCGCCGCGGAGGCCCTGGTGCGCCATTGTCCACAACAGCCAGTGGGTAACCGAAAGCGTCCGGCACGCCACCTCTGGCGCACTCATCCACAGGCGAAGTCCCTGTTTTGCCTGAGTTTTCGCCCGTTTCCGCACCCCGGAAAGCCGCGCCACAGCAGGGGTTGTGCACATCAATCCACTGCATTTGCACAAGTTGTCCACAGACTTATCCTTTGTGGATAACTCAGGGGCGGGGGTACAATCCGGGTCCAAACACAACACGGGCTGCGTGGCGCAGGCGCAACCCGGGCTCCCACCGCGGCAACGCATGACTTTACGCACGCCAGTGCGGCGAACCTGAAGGTTCGCTGGCGGCGGCATGGCATGTCGCGGAGGCCTGGACCAAGGGTATTGATTCCCAATTCGGTCGAGGCGGCCCGGATAACGCGGCGCATACGCCGCCCGTGGCGTACCTTCGCCGCTGAACCAGCGGCGCCGGGTGCGATTACCCAACAACAAACAATGCAAGATTTCTGGCAGGCGGCAGCCGCGCAACTCGAGCGCGAGCTGACGCCGCAACAGTTCAAAACGTGGATCAAGCCGCTGGCGCCCGTTGCGTTCGATGAAGAAACGCATGCGCTGCGGATTGCCGCGCCCAACCGTTTCAAGCTCGACTGGGTCAAGAGTCAGTTTTCGGGGCGCATCACCGCCCTCGCCTGCGAATACTGGGAGGCGCAGGTCAGCGTCCAGTTCGTGCTCGATCCCGCCGCGTCGGGGCGCGCCGCTGCCTACATGCAGCCGGCCCAGCCCGGCATGGGCGCGGGCGGCATGGACCGCATGGAGCATCACGCAGCACCGGGTACGGGCATGGGCGGTTATCCCGGCGCCCAGCCTAACCAATCGTCAGGTGGCCAGCCCCCGTTTGCCATGCCTGGCCAGCCGGGCCAGCCCGGCTATGGCGAATACCCTGCCGCCGCGTATGGCCTGGGCCAGCCGCAGTACGGCAACCCGGCCGGCATGCCGTCCGCCGCCCCGGTTCCGGCCGGCGCGCGCGGCATGGGCGGGCAGCATCCCGGCCAGCACCACCCGCAGCACAACGCCGACCTGGGCGAGGTCGACGTGGTCCACATGGACCCCGCCGAAGCCAGCGCCCGCTCCTACCGCGCGCCGCAGCAAGCCCAGCATCCGCATGCCGCGATGGGCCACGGCGCCACGCCGATGCCTGGCCACCAGCCCAGCGACACGGTGCATGAGCGCTCGCGCCTGAACCCGATCCTGACGTTCGACAACTTCGTCACCGGTAAAGCCAACCAGCTGGCGCGGGCCGCCGCGATCCAGGTCGCCAACAACCCGGGCAAGTCGTACAACCCGCTGTATCTCTATGGCGGCGTCGGCCTGGGCAAGACCCACCTGATCCACTCCATCGGCAACCACATGCTGATGGAGAACCCGCGCGCGCGCATCCGCTACATCCACGCCGAGCAATACGTGTCCGACGTGGTGAAGGCGTACCAGCGCAAGGCGTTCGACGAGTTCAAGCGCTACTACCACTCGCTGGACCTGCTGCTGATCGACGATATCCAGTTCTTCTCCGGCAAGAACCGCACGCAGGAAGAGTTCTTCTATGCCTTTGAGGCCCTGATTGCCAACCGGGCGCAGGTGATCATCACCAGCGATACCTACCCCAAGGAAATCACCGGCATCGACGACCGCCTGATCTCGCGCTTCGACTCCGGCCTGACCGTGGCGATCGAGCCGCCCGAGCTGGAAATGCGCGTGGCCATCCTGATGAAGAAGGCCGCCGCCGAGAACGTCAACGTTCCGGAAGAAGTCGCCTTCTTCGTCGCCAAGCACCTGCGCTCCAACGTGCGCGAGCTGGAAGGCGCGCTGCGCAAGATCCTGGCGTTCAGCAACTTCCATGGCAAGGACATCACCATCGAGGTGACGCGCGAAGCGCTGAAGGACCTGCTGACGGTGCAGAACCGCCAGATCTCTGTCGAGAACATCCAGAAGACCTGCGCGGATTTCTACAACATCAAGGTCGCTGACATGTATTCGAAAAAGCGGCCTGCCAATATTGCACGTCCGCGCCAGATTGCGATGTACCTGGCCAAGGAGCTGACGCAGAAGAGCCTGCCCGAGATCGGCGAGCTGTTCGGCGGCCGCGACCACACCACCGTGCTGCACGCCGTGCGCAAGATCGCCGACGAACGCAGCAAGGATGCGCAGCTCAACCATGAGCTGCACGTGCTGGAGCAGACGCTCAAGGGCTGATGGGCGCAGCCCTGGCTGGAAGTCGGTTTTGAAGGGTCGGCCCCCCGGGGCTGGCATACTGTAGGGTGCGCGCCACGGACAACCCGTAGCGCCTGGGGAATCAACGTCAGCATCGCCGGAGCAGCAGTCCGGAAAGTGGCCACCGATAAGGCTTTGCGGTGAGTCGGGCCGGGATGGCAGGCGCGTTCAGTGCCAGCGTGGCTTTTTGTGCACAGCTGGCCCGCCAGCCGGTCTCGCCCCGCTTCACCGCAGCGGCTTATCCTTGGTACAATGGCATATTAACTCCTTGATTCCTAAGTGAATTTGGAGTTGTTTGCGTTCTGCGGTCGCCGACTACAAACGACGAAGGATAAATTCAATGCAATTGGTCAAAACCTCGCGAGACAACCTGCTGCGTCCGCTGCAAATCGTGAGCGGCATCGTGGAGCGCCGCCACACCCTCCCGATCCTGGCCAACCTGCTGATTCGCAAGTCCGGGTCGAACGTTTCCTTCCTGTCGACCGACATCGAAATCCAGATCACCACGCATGCGGAATGCGGCGTCGGCAGCGACAGCGTCGCCACCACCGTGGCCGCGCGCAAGCTGCTGGACATCCTGCGCGCCATGCCTGACGGCGACGTGGCCCTGTCGCTCAACGACAAGCGCATGACGGTGCAATCCGGCAAGAGCCGCTTTGCCCTGCAGACGCTGGCCGCCGAAGAATTCCCCACCGTTGCCGAAGCCAGCGAATTCAACGCCAGCGTGACGCTGCCGCAGAAGACCTTCAAGCACCTGCTGGCGATGGTCCACTTCGCCATGGCGCAGCAGGACATCCGCTACTACCTGAACGGCATGCTGCTGGTGGTGGAAGGCAAGAAGGTCATGGCCGTGGCCACCGACGGCCACCGCCTGGCGTATTGCGGCGTGGAGCTGGAGCAGGAAGCCAGCGGCGTCGGCTCGCGCCAGGAAGTCATCATCCCGCGCAAGACCATCCTGGAACTGCAGCGCCTGCTGGAAGACAACGACGATCCGGTGACGGTGCAGCTGGCCGCCAACCAGGTCAAGTTCACGTTCGCCAATATCGAACTGATCTCCAAGCTGGTCGAAGGCAAGTTCCCCGACTTCCAGCGCGTGATTCCCAAGGGCTACAAGAACGCCTTCGCGATCGACCGCGTGCAGCTGCAGCAAGCGCTGCAACGCACCGCGATCCTGACGACGGACAAATTCAAGGGCGTGCGCTGCATCCTCGACACGCACATGCTCAAGATCAGCTCCACCAACGCCGACCAGGAAGAGGCGCAGGAAGAGCTGGAACTCGATTACTCGGGCGACGCGCTCGATATCGGCTTCAACGTGACCTACCTGCTCGACGTGCTTGCCAACCTCAAGACCGAGCAAGTGCAGGTCAGCCTCGGCGACTCGAATTCGAGCGCGCTGATCACCGTGCCGGACGACGACAACTTCAAGTACGTCGTCATGCCGATGCGCATCTGATGATCCGGTGACAGGACCTGTGCCACAACCAGCGCAGACAACAACCGGAGCAGCAAACGGCACGCTACGACACCCGGCCCCGGCCGGAACGTCCAGGGGATGATCATCCCGCCGCGGGGGCAGGATCGTTACGACGATCCGCCCCTTTTGCCGTTTTTAGTAACCCGCCATGCGGACCCATCGCGCCCCGCCGCCGGCATGCCAGCCATGCCCGCCCGGCCCCGATTCCGCATTCGCCGTAAGTAGGAAAGACATGACCGACCAGCAGAACCCGCAGCAGGAAAACACCTACGGAGCCTCCTCGATCCAGATCCTGGAAGGCCTGGAGGCGGTACGCAAGCGTCCGGGCATGTATATCGGCGACACCTCCGACGGCACCGGCCTGCACCACCTGGTCTTCGAGGTGCTGGACAACTCCATCGATGAAGCGCTGGCCGGCTACTGCACCGAGATCCAGGTCACCATCCACAGCGACAACTCGATCTCCATCGTCGACAACGGCCGCGGCATCCCGCCCCTGGTCAAGTTCGACGACAAGCACGAACCCAAGCGCAGCGCGGCGGAAATCGCCATGACCGAGCTGCACGCCGGCGGCAAGTTCAACCAGAACAGCTACAAGGTATCGGGCGGCCTGCACGGCGTGGGCGTGTCCTGCGTGAACGCACTGTCCAAGTGGCTGCGCCTGACCGTGCGCCGCGATGGCCAGGTCCACCTGATTGAATTCGCCAAGGGCGACGTGCAGAACCGCATCGTCGAGACCGTGAACGGCCCCGACGGCCAGCCCGTTGAAGTCTCGCCGATGAAGATCATCGGCGCCACCGACAAGCGCGGCACCGAAGTCCACTTCCTGGCCGACGAAGAGATCTTCACCAACGTCGAGTTCCACTACGAGATCCTGTCCAAGCGCATCCGCGAGCTCTCGTTCCTGAACAACGGCGTCCACATCAAGCTGGTCGACCAGCGCACCGGCAAGGAAGAAGACTTTGCCTTCTCCGGCGGCGTGAAGGGTTTTGTCGAGTACATCAACCGCTCCAAGAGCGTGCTGCACCCCAATATCTTCTACGCCAACACCGAAAAAGACGGTATCGCCGTGGAAGTGGCCATGCAGTGGAACGATGGCTACAACGAGCAGGTGCTCTGCTTCACCAACAACATCCCGCAGCGTGACGGCGGCACCCACCTGACCGGCCTGCGCGCCGCGATGACGCGCGTCATCAACAAGTACATCGAAGAAAACGAAGTCGCCAAGAAAGCCAAGGTGGAAACCACCGGCGACGACATGCGCGAAGGCCTGTCCTGCGTGCTCTCCGTAAAGGTGCCAGAGCCCAAGTTCAGCTCGCAGACCAAAGACAAGCTGGTCTCGTCCGAAGTGCGCCTGCCGGTGGAAGAACTCGTCGGCAAGGCCCTGAACGACTTCCTGCTGGAAACCCCCGGCGACGCCAAGATCATCTGCGGCAAGATCGTAGACGCCGCCCGCGCCCGCGAAGCCGCCCGCAAGGCCCGCGAAATGACCCGCCGCAAGGGCCTGATGGACGGCATGGGCCTGCCCGGCAAGCTGGCCGACTGCCAGGAAAAAGACCCCGCCCTGTCAGAGCTCTTCCTGGTGGAGGGCGACTCCGCAGGCGGCTCTGCCAAGCAGGGCCGCGACCGTAAGTTCCAGGCCATCCTGCCGCTGAAGGGCAAGATTCTGAATGTAGAGCGCGCCCGCTTTGACAAGATGCTGTCCAGCCAGGAAGTGCTGACGCTGATCACCGCGCTGGGCACCGGCATCGGCAAGGACGACTACAACCTGGACAAGCTGCGCTACCACCGCATCATCATCATGACCGACGCGGACGTGGACGGCTCACACATCCGCACGCTGCTGCTGACGTTCTTCTACCGGCAGATGCCTGACATTATCGAGCGCGGTTATGTGTATATCGCGCAGCCGCCGCTGTACAAGATCAAGCATGGCAAGGAAGAGCGGTATATCAAGGATGATGTCGAGCTCAATGCTTATCTGTTGAAGCTGGCGATGGAGAAGGCTGTGCTGGTGCGGCCGGATGGGTCGGAGATCAATGGGGATGCGCTGACTGAGCTGGCTCGTCAGTACCAGCTGACTGAAGGCGTGATTGGTCGTCTGTCGCGTGTTGTGGATACCGACGCGCTGCGTGCCATTGCGGATGGCGTGACGCTGGATCTGGATAGTGCTGCGGCGGCGGAGGCTTCGGCGGTGGCGCTGAAGGCTAAGTTGGCGGAGATGCATGCCAAGACTTTGATTGGGGCTGCCGTCAATGATGACGGCACCGCGGACGTGTACGCGCAGTTCGACGAAAAGACTGACAAGCATCGGTTGATGATCGCTCGGCGTCATCATGGCAACGTGCGGCTGTCGCATCTGGATGCGGACTTTGTCCACGGGGCGGATTATGCGGCGCTGTCCAATGCGGCCAAGACGTTCCAGGGGCTGACGCCTGAGGGGACCAAGGTGCAGCGCGGGGAAGGAGACAAGCTGAGGGATCAGACTGTCAATGACTTCCATGGGGCGATGCAGTGGTTGCTTTCGGAAGCGGAGCGTGGGGTTTCGAGGCAGCGGTATAAGGGGCTGGGGGAGATGAATCCTGAGCAGCTCTTCGAAACCACTCTGGACGTTACGCAGCGGCGGTTGTTGAAGGTGCAGATAGAGGATGCTATTGCTGCTGACCAGATCTTTACCACTCTTATGGGGGATGAGGTGGAGCCGCGTAGGAACTTTATTGAGAGTAATGCGTTGGTGGCGCGGAATATTGATGTTTAACCTTGTCGGATGACACAGAAAGTGAAAATTGTGCCAAGTTACTGAAAACTTTGTGACGCAGTAAATGAAAGGACCGCCTTCGGGCGGTTTTTTCGTAATTAGACGCTGGCGAGCGGTCTGCTGGAGAGTTCTGACGCGAGTAGCGACCGTCATCTTAGAAAAGGCGAGACGTTCTCGGGGCTGTTGCAGCGTTTTCCGGGGTAGAAAGGGCCGATACGGCTGGTCGAATGATGTAGCCCCAAAGCTGGCTAACGAAGCTCGCGCCGAAGCACTCCGAACGGCACCGCACTTCCTGAGCGACCGGCTCCGACCCCAAAGCGGTCACTAAATATGCTCCGAAGCGGACGTTCGCGGGGGCAACGTGGGGTGAGTGGCGATTCGGTTGGGTTTCGCGCTTGGCGTTGAGCCTGCGAACAGCGGACGACGGCGTCTGGGCAGAGATAGCCTCTACGTTCTGGATGTAGTCAGCAGCGAGACGCCCCCTCCGGCACCGGAAGCCTACGCCACCGGCTGGAGTAGCGTGTCAGTGTTCGAGCGCGTAGATGGTGTTTTGGAGCCGGTCCAGCAAGTCATCGTAAGTGATGATGTCCATCATGTTCGCGTACTTGCGCTTGATGATTTCGAAATCGAGTTGCTGGCTATCAGTCATCTTCTTGCCGCCAATCTGGCCGCGGCCAACGATAATGATAGCCTTCGGATTTGATATCCGGATATCCAATCCAGGAGGAAGCTCGGAGGCGTAGGCCTTCGTAAGAGCGCGCTCTCCGTCGACACCCCATTTCGACAAGTGGAAGAGATACTTCTCTGCCTGCATGACGCTACCGGTCAACTCGGCAGTCGGAATGCTGTTGCCTCGGTACAGTCCTTGGCGAAGAATTTTGTCTTCGAAGGGTTTTTTTAGCTCAATGACGTCGAGGTTCCCGCTCGCGTCCACTAGGCCGATATCGATATATCGCTTGGACGTTTTACCAGACTTGCTGTAGTAGTCGTTAATTGTGATGTTTTGAAGCACCCTGATGTACTTTGGAAACAGCAGCAGAAGGAATGAAACCATCCGCTGCTGCCATTCTTTCTCGGATAGGTTCTTACCGGTCAGCAGACTCTGTTGAATCTCGTTATGGATAACGCGGTACTTGAGAACCTCCTGCTCCTTCAACGCCTTGAGTTCCGGCGGTGTTTCAGCAGGAATGCTTTCGTTCAGCGCTGACCTCTTATCGAGGTACGACTCATAAATCCCCCGTGCATCCTTCATGCCGTCCACATACTGCGAGAGGATCGTGTGAGCGCGTGCAGCAGCGTAGCGATTAAGCTCGTATGTGGTCGGGAATTTCCTGAGCAACTCCTGATAGACGGGCAGTGGGATGTTCCCGGCGCGGCTGCCCCCGATAACAATAGGCTCGTCGTTATCGAGAAGATCGGAGAGTCGCTTCATAATTGAGACATTTCGTTCCGCGACAAAGACCGAACGTTTGAGCCGAAGCTCGCGGCTTACGAGGACATCTCGCTCGATAGAAAAGATACGGCCGGGGATCCGCAAGTACTCGTCTTCAAACTTGCCAAAGCGAAATGTATAGACGTACTCAGTAAAGTCCGTTTTGTTGGTTGGCGGATTCGTGAGATCCGCTTTTCGAAAGGAGAATACGCGAGATACCTCTGTAGACTTCCCACTCTTCATTTCCTCCCAGACCCACTGATGTTGAGTGCCAAACTCCGGCTGGTAGTCGAAATCGACGCCAGTCTTCGTGGTGCGGAAATCCAGCATGTTTCCCCTCAGTGCGAGATGATTTTGCGGCTAGTTGTGGGGTACCAATGATTCTGGTTCAAAGTACCCATAAGGCTCCGCGCAACAGGATTGTCAACAATCTAGTCACATCTGTCGAGCGTCCGCTCCTGGCCGACGGGCGACGGACGTGATCGAACGGTGACGCCCGTACCCGACCCGAAGTAGTCATCCCTCATGCCGAAAGTCAGAGCGTCAAAGCGAACCTAAATTGACTTCCGTGGCCGCGGCAGACGGTCGCGGTGGAAGGAAGGGTAAGCCTGCACTAGGTATACCTTGGGGTACCAAGCATGCTCGAAACTCTTATACGGTCTTCAAGGCGATGGGCCTTCGCAGCGACCCGAATGGCCGTAGCATCGGCCTCGGGAAGAAATGGGCCGAGGTAGATACGTTCGATGAGCTGCGGAACATCGAATTCAACCTTGACTCCGTGCTCGGGAACTTGAACACCAAACTCTTCTGCCATACGCACAGATACAGCCAACCGGAACTCCTGCTCCCATGCGAACGCCATGTGCTTGTACCAAAAGCGGTCCGTCATGCTTACGCGAAGACGCTCCTTTAACAGGTTGACGTATTTCACGTTTCCTGCCCAGAGATCTTCATGGCCGTACTCGGGCTTCAGACGAAACGGTTTGGCAGCTGCGCGAATTCTGTTGGGGCTCGTACGCACGGCAACCCCCTTTCCTGAATTCGCGTACAGCTTCCACATCGCGTCGCTTTCAAAGCTAGCGCGGTGCCAGCAGCTGATCTTTGTAAGACGACGCAGTTCCTCGAAGGCCCTTTCACCGTATTCAAGCTCGGCATAGCGGGGGTCAACAGGAAAGCCTGGCGAGAGCACGGCGACAGCTCCTTCGAACGGATCGTCGAATTGTCGCGCTGACGCGAAGTAAAGTTGGCTGGACTGCAGTAGTTCCAGGAACCTCTCGGTTCTGAAATACCGCCATAGTGGCTCTTCCATGTCGAGCTCTTGGTTGTCGATGACGCGCACGTCGTCTCCTGTGATGGCTAACGTTGGTTAAGGTGTGGACGGGAGGCTTGTCCCGTCTTGGTAGCAAATCTGTTGCACCGCAGGTGCATGCTGCAGTGCCAAGTCTACTTCGCGAGGGAGCGAGCAGATAGAATCCAGTGCATCTTCATGCATTGGAGGATAGTAAGATGGGCGGAGAACCCCGTCATGCGAATTGCGCGCTCTGTCTCGCTGTCTTGAACAACAAGAGCCAGTCCAAAGAACACATCATTCCGAACTCAATCGGCGGGCGACGAAAGGCCAGGGCGTTCATCTGCAAGACGTGCAACAACAAATTAGGTGAGACTTGGGATGCCGAGCTTGCAAAGCAATTGAACTGGTGCGCGCTTTCGGTTGGGGTCTGCAGGGAGCGGGGGGAAGTACCCAAGCAGATTGTCCAGACCATCGATGGCAGGCGGCTCTGGCTCAATAACGACGGTACGATGACGCCGGAGAAACCTTCATACAATGAGAGGCTTGTAGATGGCCAGACCGAGATCAGCTTTACCGCGCGAGATAGGCGCGAGGCCGCAAGAATGATCGAGGGCGTTAAGCGCAAGCATCCTGGCTTTAATGAGCAAAAAGCCCATAACCAACTTGAGGTACAGCATACCTACCTCGATTCGCCAATTCATATGACATTGGGATTCGGCGGACCGTCGGCGGGTAGATCGGTTGTCAAGACGGCTTGGGCGCATGCCTCTGACGTGGGACTGCCTAATTGGAGTTGCGAGGAGGCCAAAAAGTACCTGACGGATGAGGGCTATCCGCCTCCGTACGGGTTCGCATACAAAACCGACTTCGTGTCAAATCGACCAGCGGACAAGGTCTTTCATTGCGTCTCGTTGATGGGAGACCCTAAAACAGGGCTTCTGCTTTCCTACATTGAGTATTTCGGGCTGTTTCGAATGCTGGTACGCCTTAGCGCTGCCTATGCTGGCGCCAGTGTCCAGGAAACTTATGCCATTGACCCCGCAACCGGAATTGCGCTGAAGTTGGACATTGATTGGTCAGTTTCCGGTGAGGAAATTGGCGCGACTCTTGACGGTGATGGTTACACGAAGCAGGGATACTTAGCGGCTATGAATCACACCATGCCACTCCTGCTGCGAAGGAACGATGAGAGGCATATGAGCTGTGCTGTACGGGAGGCGTTCGACTATGCGGCGCAGTCCTTAGGGATTGATGAGGGCGACATCATCCCATCGGATGTGTGGCCCGCGTTTGTAGACGCGATGATGGAGAAACTCGACCCATTTATCCATCATCTCGTTGTCCGTTCTTTGCCGCAACAGTCTGTTAGCTAACTGACCATCAAATGACCGCTTTTGGCCGGTCTCTGCCCGTGATCGGGGCCCGGTAGCAAGCTGGTCGCATGGGCTCAGGCGTGCTGTGGCTCGCAGCCTGCAAACACTTTTCCTGTAAGGCTGGCGCGGGATTCGACAGAGAGTTGGTCGAGCAATTAGCTGAAGAGGTCTAACCAGGAAGAGCTTTCGGCTGATAGGCTGCGATCCTACTATGCCCACGACTTTGGAGCGGCGAGAAGCAGCCGTACCTCCAATCGATCCAAGTGTGCTACATCACCGATCTCCGGGCCGAGATGTACAGCGAATACAGGTACGCCGAGGAGATCGAGGCGTCGCGTGATAGATTCCCGAACCCTTATATATCTCGTTGTATGCTCCAATGACGAATGACCGCAAGGCGCAGGCCCGCATGAAACTCTACGTCGAACTCCGGTCTGCGTGCCTGGAGCAACTGTCCGGCAAGCAGGCCAGCTCCGTCGCGTCCCAGCTAAGAAGCCTTTTTCTCTCTGACGCCGTCTTCCGGATGTTGAATGAGGCGAGGCGTATTGAGGAGGGGAGGGCTGTCAGTGGCGTAGCGTGGCGCCTGACGGCCGCAGGTCATGCAGTGTTGCTCGCTACCGGAATCAGGCGGCTAGTCGATAAAGACAAGCGCGCGGGTTCACTGGCCGGAATCATTGCGCGTTTGCGCGGCGGCCAAGAGCTTCTAACGCGGCGGCACTATGTCGAGGTTGGCGGCGATCCGTATGACTACGAAGGGGAGAAGGAGAAGTACTTCCGCGATGTCATCGAGGCCAGCGTTGATGATACGGACGCGGTTCCCCGCGGCCACATCGATTGGGTTCACTCGCAATACAAGCATAAGCGATTCGACCAACTAAGCGACGGCGAAGGGCGTGATCCTGTGCAGTTAATCAGTCTGTCGGTGCTGGACAAGCTGTCTGCGGCGCTAACGTCCGATGCGATCCGCCGCGTGACGACGTACACGGATAAAGTGATTGCGCACGCTGAGCATCTCACCGATGCCATTGAGCTACCTACCTACAACGACATCGACGAGTCGCTGAGAACGCTCTGCCAAGTTAGCAACTTTATCTCGACCGCGATCTTCTACGACAGCGATCGCTCCCAAGTAGTCGCAACGCCGCAGTACCACGTAACGCAGCACTTGGATGCGCCGCTCGCCCTCAGCAAGACGTTGCCTGACCTGCAACAGTTCTGGGCAGACTACTCCCGAGAGCGCGATGGGTGGAGCAGTGCGGAGAGTGGATACGATCAACAGTTCCTAGTGGCGCAGCCAGACGCGGACGACGAGCCGAAGGCTCACGCAGGGTCGTTCTGATCGATTTTCACCGGTGGTGATCGGTGGGGCAGAACGCGTTGGACGAATGCAATGGCGCCGTCTTCAGTTGGGAACCGGCCGACGACATGCTTCGGAGCGCGCTTCGTTCTCGCGATCTGAAGCCGTTCCACCAAGCGTCGCAGGCCGTCGTCATCGCCGCTGATAACGTACCGATGCGCGTTGAGCGCGAGCACCTCGTTCATGTGGTCCACGCGCCGTGCGTCCGCAGTGCCGACGCCTTGCCGCCCTCTGTTGCCGCTTAGCAAGATCAGGCATGTCGCCGTGAGGGGGAAAAGGATCATGGCCTCGTCTGAGCCGAAGCCAACGCGGTCCTCACCGAAGCGGGATTCCAACACCACAGGCGAATCGGAGGTCATGAACCGCGACTGAGGGTCGGTCGGTCTGATAATCTGCAGATCTCTGTGTATCAGCGAGTCTACGACCGCCTTCCACAAGCGGAGGTTGTCCATTAGCGCAGATTGTGGGTCCACTTCGATATCGTACTGGCCGCCACGAACGAACTTCACGATCCCCTCTGCCTCCGCCAGCAGCTCTTCATGCGTCCGGCGCTCCCCCTTGTCACGATACATAGCGGCGAGAAGCTTCATGGTCCGTTCCACGGATTCCGTTGCGACTTGTGCCACGACATCGACGAAGCCGGCTTTCACTCGCTTGGCCTCGGCCATTGCGCCAGGTGTTCGTAACTCCGCGAAGGCGATGAAGCTGATCAAGAACTCGACATCGGTGTCCGTGTAGCCCTTTGCGGCTTCGAATCGAGGAATCGCATCTGCCAGCCCGGCTTCGACCTGGGAGAGCATCTCTTCAATCTCATACCGTCGACGTCCTTGGTCATCCTCGAAAGTGTAGATGTGCGTCTCTAGGCCAGTGTTCTCCACCGTCTGACGCCTGGTTTCGCCGGTATGACGATCAAACACGGCCACGCCTCCCTCCGTAGCGAAGCCCTTCTGATACATGCGTGGGAGGTAGTGCTGTCTCTTAGGCCCCTGCAATTTCGGTGTGCGGTCCAAATCTGTCTCCCGCATGCTGCGTGACACATCAAATCGAGATTACTTGCAACGTGGATTGCTCGATGGTTGCAGATGCGCATTTTAAGCTTTTCAGGCCGCTCGCCAGCGCCCCATGGCGTGCTGAGCAAGGCGGACATCGATGAATGGGTACCGAAGCTCTCGGGCCGCCTATTTGCTTATCTGTCAGTATGACAACGAGCCCGAACGGCGTGCCGACTGGCCAAGCCGTACGCATGGCGATCGAGCACTGCACCTAGAGCCCGTCGACAGAATCAGTTTCGCACTCAGGCTTCATTGTCGAGTAGATCCTTGCTATACATACGAAGCAACGCTTGCTCTTCGATGGAGATTTGTTTCTCTAGAAGGCGCCCCTTTCGTTGTGATAGTAGTTTCCGTAAAGGACTACGTTTTTCAGAAGCATGCCCGTGATGCAAGCGCTGATGACAGGTCGGACAAAGTGCAATGATATTCGCTGTAATGTCGAGAGAGAATTGAAAATCGCCCTGCCTACTTAAGGGTATAAGGTGATGTGCCTCGACGTACGGTACGTTCTTCGAGCTGGATTTGAATGTTTGGTGTTCGGGGAACAGCTCGCACCGGTATCCTGCACTCTTGACTGCCTCAGCTGCTACCAATGGATCCCGTGGATATTTCCAGGAGCCACCGTTTACCCGCTTCAGCGAGGCGGGTACACCTCCCGGAGGTTCGACAAATGGCGGACTATCTTTTCTTGTGGTTGCTGTTGCTTTTCCAAGCACTGCTTGCTGAAACTGGGTTTCATTGACCGGCACCAATGCCTGCAGACTCGGACCGACCTTATTCGCCAGCGTATCGTAGTGCTCCAGCAGTGATCTGAAGTCTGATTCTAAGCTGTCGGGCGTTGGCAGTGCGGAGAAGTCGTATCGAAAGCTCTCAATTGCACCCCGCTGGTAGCCTTTACCCAAAGCCCTGCTGGCCTTTAGGTCGATTGGTCCTTTGACCGTGCCAGCGGCTGGTACAAAGGCCTCTAAGGCTAGCTCGGCTGCCCCCCTAAGCTTGTGAAGTGCCACCTCCAGCCCATAGGTGTTCTTCAGAGTCGTAACCCCTTGATTGAGGCTCAGATAACACGACTTCATGTCCTCTGAAAAGAGAAGGACGATGTAGTACCCGTTTTGTGCCGATGTTGTGATTTCGAGGTTGAATACGCCAATCCAAGGAACGCCGGCGATATTCCCTTGACCATAGGAACCTTCGACCTGGAAAGCTCTACGCCGCTCCAATCTCTCCAATATATCAATGAAGAACTGAGGTAGCGTCTTGCTAATACTTATCTGATCCGGCGTATTAACGCTTCGAGCTTTACCGCGAAGAGCGGACTTAGTCGCCAGATAGTTCTCCATGACCACAGACAGGGATCGCATCAGCCTTCTTTTGACATCGTAGAAAGCTTAAGGATATAGCGAAATCCGATGGCAGAATCGGAAATTTCCACTGGCTTCCGAGGAATCATCATTTCCTTGCTGCAGATTCTCTTGTCAGAATCCGCGTCAAACTCAGCAAGGGTGTCAAAATTCCTTGTAACGACGGAAGGAACTCGGTAGTTCGAGGCGTCCTGGCAAGGATGTGAAGGACCGTACTTGGGCTTTACACCTGACGGGCGGAAGGCCGCTTTGAGAGTTCGCTGCATTGTTCCGTGCGGACCGCCGTTGGAAACTGGCAGTGTCACCACAGAAATGGTCGACCAGGTTTGACAGCCTGATCCACGTACCCCGGACGAGCAGCGAAGCGATATCCTCTCGTCTTTCGCCTACGTACGCCCTTAATGGGCGAGCCGCGGCGGGGGAGCCTTAGGGCTCGCCGGTGGTACGTGCCGGTCTGTCAACCCTGCCTCGTGCTCGCCCCCCCGATTGACAGCGGACGACGAGCCTCCACCATCTACGTACCGGAGGTCGCAATGACTAGCACCACCCCCGCTCCCCAAGAGCCCACCCTAGCCCAAAAACAAGCCCAACTAGCCGAAAACCTGGCCAAAGCCGACCGCGCCCAGTTCCGCCGCCGCGCCAAAGCCGCCCCACCGCAACCCAGCAAAGCCGTCACCCTCGAGGACCACATCCTCGAAGTCAGCGACGACCTTCTGCGCGTCAGCGCCGGTTTCCAATCCGTCCTGACCTTGCTGGATCTGCAGGCCGGCGATATCCCCGATAGCATCGGCCTCCACGCCCTGATTTCGCCGCTCAAGCGGCAGATCGACCGGTGCGCTGATCGCCTGCAGGCACTTGCCTGACGAAGGACAGGCCCACGCAACGCGGGCCTGAAAGCAAAACGGCGCGAGCCAACTGGCCTCGCGCCGTTCTGCTTCTGGCACTGTGAAGTGCCGCAAGCTGAAGCCTCAATACCTCCTCAAGATCCAGCCGCTGCTCGCTACAAGTGACTCACGCAACCGCATGCCCGCGCATTGCTCCGCCAATCGCATCCAACTCCGCCAGCACAGTATCCGTCAACACAATCTCCCCCGCCTTCAGGTTCTCCCTCAAATGCCCCACCGACGAAGTCCCCGGAATCAACAACACATTCGGCGCCCGATGCAGCAACCAGGCCAGCGCCACCTGCATCGCCGTCGCCCCGATCCCTTCCGCCACCTTTGACAACCCCGCCGACTGAATCGGCGTGAACCCGCCAAGCGGAAAGAACGGCACGAACGCAATCCCCTGCTCCGCCAGTTCATCCACCAGCGCATCATCGCCACGCTGCACCAGGTTGTACTGGTTCTGCACACAGATAACCGGCGTAATCTTCTGCGCCTGCGCCACCTGCGCCGAAGTCACGTTGCTCAGCCCGATGTGGCGGACCAGCCCCTGCCTTTGCAGCTCGGCCAGCGCAGTGACTTCCCTTTCGATCGAGCCTTCCGTCGGCGCATGGATATCCCCCATGAGCCGCAGGTTCACGACATCCAGCACCTCCACACCCAGATTGCGCAGGTTGTCATGGACCGCTTGCCGGATGGCCTCAGGCTCAAGCGCCGGCTGCCACGAGGCGTCTTCGCCGCGGCGGGCGCCTACCTTGGTGACAATCACTAGGTCATCCGGGTAAGGATGGAGGGCTTCGCGGATGAGCTGGTTGGTGATATGCGGGCCGTAGAAATCACTCGTATCGATGTGGTTGACGCCGGACGCGACGGCTTCGCGCAGCACGGCGATGGCTGCGTCACGATCCTTCGGCGGGCCGAACACGCCGGGCCCGGCGAGCTGCATGGCGCCGTAGCCCATGCGGTTCACGGTGCGGCCGGCAAGCGTGTAGGTGGTGGCGGGGCGGTGAGGTTGGTGCGTGTTGGACATGGCGCTCTCCTTGATTCGGTTTGGCTGAACAGGTGGCGCCAGTATGGTTGGCGTTGCAGTGTTTGATAATCCGGCCTAGATTGAATGGGCTGTTTCAAAATTTGAACACTGGTATGGAATTCAATGATCTGGCCGCATTCGTGTCGGTGGCCCGCGCCGGGGGCTTTCGGGATGCGGCGCGGATCAGCGGCGTGTCGGCGTCAAGCCTGAGCATCGCCGTGCGCCGCCTGGAGGCGAAGCTGGGCCTGCGCCTGCTCAACCGCACCACTCGCAGCGTCGCCCCGACCGAAGCGGGGCTGCGCCTGCTTGAGCGGCTCACGCCGCTGTTCAGCGAATTGGAGTCCGCGCTGGACGTCCTGAACGCCTTCCGCGACAAGCCCTCCGGCACGCTCAAGCTGAACGTGCCATCGAGCGCCGCGTGGACGGTGTTGCCAGCCATCCTCCCGCCGTTCCTGGAGGCCTACCCCGACATCCGCGTAGAGCTCGTGGTCGAGGATGGATTCGTCGACGTGCTGGCCATCGGCTGCGACGCAGGCATCCGCTACGAGGAGCGGCTTGAGCAGGACATGGTCGCCGTCCCGATCGGGCCGCGCGTGCAATGCTTCGCGACGGCGGCAACGCCTGGCTATCTCGACCGGCACGGCAGGCCGGAGCATCCACGCGATTTGCTCTCGCACGTCTGCCTGCGCGGGCAGTTCGCCAGCGGCGCCACGCCACCGTGGGTGTTCGAGCGGGATGGGGAAGAGTTGCGGTTGGATCCTCCGCACCGGTTGCTGATCCGGCCGGCTGCTTCTATCGACCTGGCGATCAGTACGGCGCTGGCTGGCGTTGGGGTAATCCACATCTTCGAGGGCAAGCTGCGGCCGTATCTCGAAAGCGGGGCGCTGGAGCCGATTCTTGAGCCTTGGTGGCAGAAGTTCTCAGGGCCGTTTCTTTACTATCCGGGACGAAGGCACTTGCCGGCGCCGTTGCGGGCGTTTGTGGATTTCTTAAAGGCGAGCGGAGAGGCATAGCACGTCCAAAGGCTTTCCTCATTCCTTTGCAAGGCCGCCAACGGCTCTCCCATCTTCCACGTCAGGAAGTTGGCCGTTCAAGACGCCCTGGCAAGCATCTGAGGGCCAATACTTGGGCTTTGCCTACGAGCGCCGGAATGATGCTTTGAGAGTTGCTGCATTGTTCCGTACGGGGAGCCCTTGGAAACTGACAGTGTCACCATAGCATTGGGCGACCAGGTTTGACGGCCTGACCCACGTACACCGGACGAGCAGCGATGCTGTAACTGGCAAAAGCCGACCGCGCCCTGGCCCGCCGCCTCGCCAAAACCACCCCATCCCCACGCAGCAAGGCCGTCACCCTGGAGGAACACATCCTCGAGGTCACTGACGACATCCTGCGCCTCAGCGCCGGCCTTCAATCCGCCCTGCCTTGGATGCTGAATTGCAAGCGGCCCGGCCATCGCGGCGCTACCTGTGGCGAACGCAACCCCAGCAGGTCCATTCGCCATCGTCGTATATCCCGTCGCCAGGCGCCATTGCCTGGCTGCAGCACGTACATCGCAGACCCGATCTTGGTCTTATGGTGACAGGCCGGAACCTGAACCCTGCCTTGGCTCGTGCGCTGCTATTGGGTAATGTTCTTGACGGCAACTGTTGCTGATCGGGCGGTGAGGCAAAGCGTCCGCAGTACGTACACCATCTGCCACCGTGATGTTCGATCGTGCTTGCGCGATTGCACTTAGGGCAAACGGTTCGTTCAGGGTCCGCTGGGAATGGCGATGAGTCTTCGCTTGCAGGTATCGCAAGCTCATCAAGGCTGCTGATGCGCCGGCAAGTGAGGCCATTCTGGTTAAGGTAGCTCAGCAGGGGGTCATAGCCCTTGTCCTTTGAGAGCACGATGCACACCCTGTCACGTGCGGTCTCAAAAGTCCTGCCCAAATGAAACGCGATGTGGAAGTCCAGGGCGTTGCGGCCGCTCCCTTCAATCTTCTGGAAGTCGATCCTGCAGAATTTCCCGCTCTGCTTCGTGAGCCGCTTTGGTGGCTGCTGCTTGCTCCCCACGAATATCAAGGTCTCGTAGCTATCGTTGAGTGCTGATAGGTCCAGCTTCGATACATTTTCGAAATCGACGAGGAGCAGGTGTTTTGCCATGGCCTCCGCCAAAAATCAATGAGTTAAGGGTGTCGTACTGAGGAAGTGTACGACGAACCGCCCGCGGATCATCACCCCCCACTCCAGTTGGATTGCAAACAAGCAGCGCTTCATTTTCCTCACAGATTCTGGCGGTGAGTATCGCGGCAGAAAGCCGGGTCCGTAACTCAGGATGCATATGGCCCAGTATACTTCCGTAAAAGCTGCCGCCGATGTCGAACGATCAAGGCTTCCAGCGCTGATCGCGTAAATGATCTCGGACTGTCGGCAGTTCACCAACAATAATCCTGTGCCCCCAAATGAACGAGCCAACAGCATTCCGCAATGCGCAATGGGACGCATTTCTTCAACGGTGGCCCCTGGACGAACTCGCCAGCATGAGCTTGCGGGAGTACAGCGAAGCGGGGAACCAGGACTGCTTTGTCTATTGGCTAGAGGCGAAGACGGAAGCGCTGGGCTCGGTGTGGGGAGGCTCCGCCTTCAAGTTCGGGATCTACTCGCGAAAGAAGGCCGGGGAGGCGAAGCGAGACGTCGACCGATACTACGGGGAAAACTACGCTTGGTATGCCAAGTACGGCGACACGCCGGAGGCAGCGTTCGCGCAGGTGATCAACAAGGTAGTTCAGGTCGCAAATGCGGCGAGGTCAGGGGACCTTGATGAAATCGATGAGGTAGACCTTGGGCAGGTCGTTAAGTGGAAGCTCGCCTTCCTCTATCAAGACCGGGGGCATCCGGCCATTTTGCCGGTGCTAAAGCTAGAGTATCTGCAGGTCGCGGTAGGAAGCAATCAGAAGAAGGTCTCCACGCTCCAACGCGAGCTAATGGAACATAAAGACGGTCGGGGCCTGTTCGAGTATGGCGATGCAGTGTGGGCGGAAGTCCAAGGAAAAATTGGCACCGAGCTCACCGCTGAGGAGGCGAGAGGATTCCTGGAACAGTCAGACCGTTTTACGCCAATCAAGGCGGCAACACAGAAAATGGCTGGATATTCAACATCACGAGGACGGCAACTCGCACTCCTGCTAGAGAACAAGAAGGCTACGATCTATCTTGAAGCTGGGTCATGGCTTGGCCCGATCCGGTCCCGGTTGCAAGAGGTCGAGTCATATTCGGAAACAAGAGCGCGGAACAGCAATATAGCGGCCAATGCTCCGGCGCTTGCGATTGGGAACGCCATGGTGAAGGTCGTCGTGCCGAACATGGAGGCCCTATTGTCTCTGTGCGATGCGTACGACAGTGCAGACGAAACAGACGCCATCGATCGCTCAGCAGATACAACACAAAATATGAATCCATCGCCCCCGCTCAACCAGATTCTTTTCGGCCCTCCAGGCACAGGAAAGACGTACGAAACGATCAATGCGGCGTTGCAGATTCTCGCTCCAGAATTCCTCGCCGCAAATCGCGATGATCGCGCCGCCATCAAGGGACATTTTGATTCCCTGGTAGTCGCTGGGCATGTGCGCTTCGTCACGTTTCATCAGAGCTTTAGTTACGAAGACTTTGTCGAGGGGATACGCGCGGAGAGTACTGAGGATGGGCAACTGACCTACTCGGTCGTAGATGGCGTCTTCAAAAGTCTTTGTGAGGCGGCCGCCGCGAAGGTGACGAAGCAAGCCGACGCGCCTCTTGATCTTAAGGGCCGAAGGATATGGAAGATGTCCTTGGGCAACACGCAGGGAAGCGACGCTTACATCTTCGACGAGTGCATTGACAAAGGCTACGCCCTACTTGGCTATGGCAGACTGGTCGATTTCGGCGGCAGCAAGACGCGAGACGACATCATCAGGCGCTTCCAGGACGCGGGTACCCCTGTCGCTGAGGATGCCTATGAGGTCACCGCCGTTTCCACGTTCGTCCTTAAGATGAAGGTCGGAGACCTAATCGTGGTAACGGACGGCAATATGAAGTTCCGGGCGATTGGCGAAATTACCGGGGACTACCGAAGCCTGAGGCGCGATGAGCAGGGTGACCACTACGGACAGAGCCGTGCGGTTCGGTGGCTGCGCGTATATAAGCCTTCGTTGCCGCTGGATCAATTGATGGCGAATCAGTTCAGCCAGATGACACTGTATGAACTTCGGCCAGGCGCAATAGATATGGAGAAGCTGGCCGCGCTGCTCCAGACGAAGCCGGCTGGTGGCGCACTTGCACCGAGTGGTGCGCCATACCAAGTGGGTGAGGTGTTTGGCCGAGCCTACAGCGTCACGAAGGCGTCGGCAGATGTCCTGGAGTTGAAGAAGCCAAACGGGAACGAGTTGGCATTCAGCATGCGGATGCTCAAAGCACTTGCGGACTACGTGCGCCGCGGCGAGCTAACCATAGATGACATCAAGGAAAAGCGGGTATTCGATAAGGTGTCCGAGTCGTCCCTGGAGCCTTACCTAGTCAACGGCTATAACAACATACTCCCCGCGCTCGTCGAGCGCCTAATCGGAGGCCGGCCGGCTCCCACCGCAGACAAAGCACGCTCGTCCCTGCCCGATGCAAAAGTACTGATCATCGATGAGATCAACCGCGGTAACGTGTCGCGTGTTCTTGGTGAGCTCATCACACTGATCGAGCCGTCGAAGCGTGCAGGCAATGCGGAAGCCCTGGAGGTAACTCTGCCTTACTCGAAGGAACGCTTCAGCGTCCCGGCGAACCTGTACTTGATCGGCACGATGAACACGGCAGATCGGTCTCTGGCAGGACTTGATCTCGCGCTGCGGCGGCGCTTCAGCTTTCGCGAGATGCCGCCACGACCGGACCTGCTGGATGCCGTAGAGATCTCTGGTGTCAACGTGGGTGCCCTGCTGCGCGTCATGAACGAACGGATCGAGCTGTTGCTTGACCGAGACCATTGCATCGGCCACGCATACTTTATGTCTCTGACTGACACGCCGACGGTAGACGCACTCGGAGAAGTGTTCCGGTCAAAGCTTATCCCGTTGCTTCAGGAATACTTCTTCGAGGATTGGCAGCGTATCCAATGGGTGCTCAACGATCATCGCAAGGCGGCTGCGCACCGGTTCATTCAGAAGCCGACAAGTAACGTAGCGCAACTCTTCGGTGAGGGCGTAACCGTCACGGACCAAAATCAACGCTGGTCCATCAATGATGCTGCGTTTTCGCTAGCTGAAGCGTATGCGGGAATCATTGAGCATTCGGGAGTCAAGGCTGAGTGACTACATCTGTCACCGTGCGAGAGTACGCCAGATTAACGACGGCGCCGCTTGCGGCGAACTCGTTGGATCGCGCTCAAGTGTCGGTAACGGCCTTTGAGTGGTTGTGCCGCCTGAATGCAGAACTTAGTCCATCGGGCACGGCGTTGCTGCAGGTCGAAGATCGTCGTTGGCTAAGGCTCGACAATTATGTCGGCGTCATCGAAACACCATGTGGCACCCGAGTAGAGATCCTTCCCAAGCATGACGACGGAGCTTCTGGCTTAGGTAAAAGCCGGGAGTTGTTGCGTCGAATGATTGCGGCCGCGATGGATCTTCCCGTTCGCGAGGTAGGTGAGACTTCACTTCAACGGTTCGATGCCCCATTGACGGAATGGGTGATCGCGCAGTTCTTAGCCGCGCTGGACCATTTGGTAAAACGCGGTGTGCGGTCAGACTATTTGCGTATTGAGGCGGAGGAGCGCCATCTACGCGGCCAGTTGGATGCTGTTCGTCAGATGCGTCAACCATTGGGGCGCCAGCATCTCGTCCAGATTCGTCACGACGTATTCTCGCCAGATCGCGCAGAGAACCGCCTGCTGAAGCTTGCCGTAGAACGCATCTGTCAGCAAACGCAATCGTCTGCCAGTTGGCGGCTCGCGCAGGAGCTGCGAGCACTCTTTCAGGACGTTCCTAAAAGCGCGAACGCTGGAGAAGATTTCACGCGTTGGCGCACGGACCGTCTGATGGCGCACTATCAGTCGGTTAGGCCATGGTGCGAGTTGGTGCTATCGCGCCAGATGCCGCTTTCCGTAGTCGGAAAATGGCACGGCATCAGCTTGCTGTTCCCGATGGAAAAGCTCTTCGAGCGCTATGTCGCTGAGCGACTCCGATTGGAATTGGTGGCGGGGGCGCGACTCACCACCCAGGCCTCTCGTCAATCGTTATGCGAGCATGATGGCGCGACGATGTTTCAGTTGCGCCCGGACTTGCTGATAGAGCACGAGGGCATACGTTGGGTCCTGGATACAAAGTGGAAGCTGCTGGATGCGGGGAATAAAGGCAGCGCCTACGGGCTGAGCCAAGCGGATTTCTATCAGCTATACGCTTACGGCCAAAAGTATCTGGCAGGGAAAGGGGAGATGGCGCTCATCTACCCTCGTCGCCAAGCCTTTCAGCGGCCACTTCCAGTCTTCCGGTTTAGCGAGGCGCTAAGTCTTTGGGTTCTGCCTTTCGACCTTGAGTCGACACGGCTAATCGATGGTCAATGTACCGGCCTCCCGCTGAAGCAGGCTATTGGCCACTCATCGCGGCAGCCGGTGTTTGCTTCAGGATAATTTTGCCGGGGCGTCAGCTGTCAAGTTGGCCGCAGCTCCAACTATGCCCTTATCACGGGACTGCCGGATCTCTAACTTCTTGTCCATCTTCTTCCGTATCTCCACGGCCTCTGCTGCTGCCCGTAGCTTTAGGAAGCGAAGTCCTAGCAAGACAAAGAACAGAGTGGCCAAGCCGCCGAACAGCCATTGCTGATTGCGGACTTCCTGTTGGACCAGCTTGTGTAGCGACTTCTCTCCAAAGCTTGTGCAGAGCACGCTGGCTTCGTCAGAGGAAAAGCCGGTGCTCTTTGCCAAGGCCTCAATGTTCTCCGTGCATGAATTCAAGGTGGCAAGACGAGTGCCCCAGATCGTCCTAACTGAATATCCATCCGTCCGAAACCAAACTTCGGACTCACGCATTTTCAGCAGCACGTCGGTTGCTGTGAAGAGGTGAAGCGCCACAGTGATAAGCACGCAACAAATGACGATGGATGCAAAACAACCAATCACATAGCGGCTGGTTGGCTTCCTGACTAGCTCTGCTGACGCAATGTCGATCCACGGCTTCGCCTTTTGCAGTTTGACAATGCTTATGTCATGGCGCTTCATCCAGGACATCAGGCACTGAAGGTCAGACATTGACTCGATTCTAAGTCCGTAAACGAACCTGAACCTTTCAAGATCACGCGTCTCTTGCATCAATTTCTTAAGGGCGGGATCTTCAACCTCCGCCTTTCCGGCCACGAGCCGCCAGAGTCGCTCCAGCATGCTATGGATGGAACCCGCACGCCACCAAAAGAATGCGGCCAGAGCCATGACGACTATCGGGCTGGCTATCGCAGCAAGAAACGGACTCTGAACAACGGTGGACAGTGATTCCATCAATATTCCCCCAAGATCCAGCCACTTATACCGACGAAGTACTCTCGGAGCCAGGCGTTATATCGTAAATACAAACAAACAGGCCAAAGTCTTGACCGCCGCTCTTGATGAAGTTGCGCTATCGGGGCACCGACATGGAAATAGGCCATTCCGCGCTCGAACGTCCCGGTGTCCGTGTGCGCCTGAATTTCGGCGAGTGTGTGGATTTCAGCGAGCTGTGCGGGTGCGGACATGGATGTTGGCGTCGCATCGAAGACATGCCACAACGGACGGCAGATCGGCATGATGATACCTGTCGGAACGGGTCGGACGCGGGTCATGTCGAGGGTGAATTATAGGGGCGTGTCCGCCAAGAATCCCTATTCAGTGCGCTGCCCCACCTTTGCAGGATTGAGACGTAGCGAATCGGGCCGTTATAGAGAGCCCCAGTCAACGACGCGCCAAAATATTTCATTGTCGTGCCCCAGACGAGCCCCCGACCAAGGCACCGAAGGACGCCGCTCGCCTCAAGTCACGGCGCTCACAAACGCCTCGAACGCACTGGCCTCCACCGGCGGACAAAAGAAGTGCCCTTGCCCGTAATCGCACCCAGCAGCCACCAGTATGTCCCGCTGCGACTCCGTCTCCACACCCTCCGCAATCACCCGAATGCGCAGCGCATGCGCCATGCCGATAATGGCACGGCACAAAGCCACGTCATCCGGCCCCCGCGTCAGCGAGCGGATGAAGGACTGGTCGATCTTGATGTAGTCGATGTCCAGGCGCCGCAGGTACGACAAGGACGAGTAGCCGGTGCCGAAGTCGTCGAGCGCGATCTCGATGCCGGACGCCTGGAAGCGCGAGAGCTGGTCCATGACATCGGCGTTCTGCTCCATCAGCGAGCCTTCGGTGATCTCGATGACGAGGCTGCCCACCGGCACGTTCCTACTCTCGATCATGCTGGACCAGGACTCGGGCCCGCTCGCCGGCGCGCTGAACTCCACGGGTGATTTGTTGACCGAGATCTGGAAGTCCTGGCCCAGCACCACCTGCCAGCGCGCAAGCTGGTCCAGCGCTTCGGTCAGCACCCAGCGGCCGATGTCGATGATGAGGCCGGATTCCTCCGCAACGGCAATGAAATCGGCCGGGTGGATCGGCCCGCGCACCGGATGGTTCCAGCGGATCAGGGCCTCGGCCTTGCAGACCTTGCCCGTGCGCAGATCGACAATGGGCTGGTAGTGCAGCGCGAACTGCCCGGACGCCAGCGCCGTGCGCAGGTCCTGCGTGATGCGCAGGCGCTCTCGCTCCACCTGCAGCAGCGCCTGGGTGAAGACCTTCCAGCGATTGCGGCCCTCAGCCTTGGCGGCAAACATCGCCTGGTCGGCGCACACCAGCAGGGCCTCGGCGTTGTCGGCGTCCCTGGGCCAGGTGGCCACGCCGATGCTGGCCGACACCACCACCAGCTCGCCGGCCAGGCGGTAAGGCGCGGCAATCTGCTGCAGGATCGCCTGGGCAATGCCCTCGGCAACGCCGACATCGCCCACCGCGGGCAGGATCACGGTGAACTCGTCGCCGGCCAGCCGCGCCACGGTATCCGACGCGCGCACCGATGCCGAAATGCGCCGCGCCGCCTCCAGCAGCAACAGGTCGCCCTGGTCGTGGCCGAGGGTATCGTTCACCTCCTTGAAGCGATCCAGGTCGATGAACAGCAGCGCCAGCACATCCTGCGTGCCGCGCGAACGCCCAATCTCCTGCTCCAGCCGGTCGAAGAACAGGCGGCGGTTGGGCAGATCCGTGAGCGCATCGAAATACGCCTGGTGCCGGATGACTTCCTCTGCCTGGCGCTTCTCGGTCATGTCATGGATCAGCGCAACGCGGCGGCGCTCGCCATACGCGTGAGCCACGTAGGTATCCACGGTCAGGTAGGCGGGAAACTCGCTGCCGTCCTTGCGGCGGATCGAGAATTCGCCGCTCCATCTGCCCTTGGCGGCCACGGTGGCCTGCAGGCGTTCGACCATCCCTGCCGCATTGCCTGCCCCGCTGACGCTATAGCCCGAGCGGCCCTTGATCTCCTCGAGGGTATAGCCGGTGGCGGCGGCAAAGGCCGGATTCACGTTGATGATGGTGCCATCGAGCGACGTCACCATCATGGCCTCGCTGCTGGACGAATAGACCAGCGAAGCCAGCCGCATCTCCTCCATATGGCGCCGTCGCTCCGCTATGGAGCGGCGCAGGCTGTAGTACAACAGGCCAAGCAGCAGCGTGGAAGCCATCGCACCGGCCAGGGCAACGCGGCGATAAACCTCGTAGGGTGCCAGCACCAGCTCGACCGACTCGCCCACCACGAAATTGAGCCCGAACTCCGGCAAACGGTAATAGCCGAAGACCCGCTCCACGCCTTCGGAGCCCGACACCGCCCGATAACTACCAGACTGGGACGACCCGCTGGCGAGGTATGGCCTGTTGCTGACCGCCCTGCCCAAGGTGCCCTCCATGGCCGGCACGCGCGCGATGACCTGGCCGGAAGTCTTGATGACCGACGCCACTTCGCCATCGCGGTTGGTGAACGACTGCGCAAAGCTGGCGAACTGCTCCGGACTGACCGAAACCACGATGACCCCGTCGAAGCTGCCTGCGCGCAGGATGGGGCGCGTGAACTGGATCGACCATTTGCGCGAGACCTTGCCCTTCACCGGATCGCTGATGAACAGCATGTCGCGCCCGTTCGCGTTCTGATGGACCCGGAAATGCTCGCGCCCGCTCAGGTCGACCTTCTCGCCGGGCACGGGCGGGGCGATGGACGAGTAGATGAGCAGGCCATGCTTGTCGATCACCGACACCTGGAACGACAGGTCCACCACCAGGTTCTCCCGCTCACGCACCATGTCGATGAACCCCGGCTGGCTGGCCAGCCAACTGGCCCGCAGGTCGAGGAGGAACTCGGACAGCCGCAGGATGCTGGATTTCGAGTACGCGCCGAACGCCCGGGCCTCCGCCTGGGTACGCTCCGCGGCGACATGCAGCAAGCGGTCCCGCTCGCTCACGAGTTGAAACGCCACGAACGCCCATGTTGCAATCAGCCACGCCGCCGCTCCCAGGTTCAATGGGGAAAAGACCTGGCGCAGGCGCTGCAGCGCCTTGCCATATCGGGTGGTCGAGCGTTCTGGCATCAGGGGATCGCAGCGCAGCGAAGAGTCGACATCGATAGCAGGCTAGCCGAGGTCAGGGGACCCGACAAGCAGCACGCACTTTAGTCCCGTGCTCACCGCGTTAAGCCGAGGCGGCGTGCGCCGAAAGCGTCACGTCGTGATCATGACCAGCTCGGACGCGGAAGGCTCAATACTCCGTCAACACCTATTCGCTGATCGGAGCGAAGTACTCGCGTAGCCAGGCGTTATATCGGAGGTAGATCGGCGTTCCAGCCCCGACCCCGGCGACTTTGCTGAAGCCTGCCTTTCCGGCAATCTGCACCGCCTGCCGTACATGGAGTCGCTGGTCATCACCACAATGGGGGCGGTGGCGACGACGCCCTGCTCTTCAAGCACCAAGTAGTGCTGCAGGTTGATGCTTCGGTGCCCCCTCAAGACCGAGCCGCTGTCGCTGAGATGTCCTCACGCAACCGCATGCCCGCGCATTGCTCCGCCAATCGCATCCAGCTCCGCAAGCACGGCATCCGTCAATTACGTACCCCTACACCGTTTCAACGAGATCGGTATAAGCCGCCAGATGGCCATCCGCGGTAAGCAGTCGAAGCGGCTCATACATGGCCTGAGCGATCAGCAAGCGATCAAACGGGTCCCGATGAATATCCGGCAGGTTTCGGACCAGGGCTGCATGTGCCGCGCGGACCGGGAGTTCTGTGAATCCACTGGTGTCGATCGCCGAAACAAGCTCATTCACATCGGCATCCAGCTTACCCAGTCCTGCCTTGATCGAAGCTTCCCAGATGCTTGCGCTGCTGACAAAGACCTTCTCGGCCTCGGAAATCATCTTGCGCGCGGCTTTTGACAACTTACGATCGTCGGCGACGGCCCACAGGTAGATATGCGTATCCAGGAGCAGGCGCATCAACGACCTTCAAACTCAGCCATCACGTCATCCGGCAGGGGGGCGTCGAAATCATCTGCAACGCGGATCTTGCCTTTCAAGACACCGAACCGGCGGGCGACCTTGTCTGATTCCATTGGCACCAGCCGGGCGGCCGGCTTACCGGCCTTCGCGATGATGATTTCCTCGCCCGCTGACGCGGCGTCAACCAGACGGGAAAAGTTCGTCTTGGCGTCATGGATATTGACAGTATGCATGCTCGCTCCTCATGGACTTAGTCCATCTTAGTCCGATTTCCAGGGGTGGGTCAAGACACTTGGCAACGGAACGATAGGCGGCTGATTGACACTTCGACATGCCCGCCGGTTGCCATCGGACTGGTCAAGTCGGTGCCTCAATACTCCCTCAGGATCCAACTGCTGATCGCCGCAAAGTACTCGCGCAACCAGGCATTGAAGCGAAGGTACAAGGGCGTTTCGGCGCCCACGCCGAATGCTTCGCTGAACCCCGCCTTGCGCGCAATGCCGACCGCCCGCCGCACGTGGAAATCGCTGGTCACCACCACAGTCGCCTTCCCCGGATCAACGCCCTGTTCCTCCAGCAACCGGCGGCTGAATAACAGGTTCTCCTCGGTACTCGTACTCCGCCCCTCGCGAATCACCCTGTCCGCTGCTACCCCACGCGCTACCAGGTAGTCAGCCATGATGTCCGCCTCCGTACACCGCAGGCCGAAGTCCTGTCCGCCACTCACAACCACCTTGGCCTCCGGCCATCGCTGCGCCTGTACCAACCCCTGATCCAGCCGCGCAATCAACGTTGGCGACGCCTTGCAGTTGGGCGTGCCTGACCCAAGGATGACGATCCCCCTAACCGGTATCACCGCCGGCACCGCGACGCCCATGCCGCCGCGGATGCCATAAAAGAACATCGCAACGGTGACCAGCCACGCGCCAAAGGCTATCCATCCCGCGCGCCAAAGCAACTGCCGCCGCCGATCCGCCTTCCGCCACCGGGCCACGCCGTCCCAGCACAGGGCTAGCAACAGGAAGGCGATCCCAATAGATCCTGGCAACACAATGCCGAAGTTGAATAGCCCCATTCCCATCAGTGCGACAGCGTCGCCAAGCAGGATGGCGCCAACCAGGGCCAGGGCTAGGCGGATCCAGCGCGCGCTTCGTTTCACTGCAGGGTTCTCCAGATGGTTGATTGATAGATTAGCCATCAGCATCCATCGCCAGATGGGACGAGGCGGTAACCAGGACCAGCCGACTTCACAAGGATATTGGCGGGGGCTGCAAATGCGGACACGATAATACCTGTCCGCTTGTGGTTCGCGCACAGGCGTTCCACCGTTGGCTCGCACCGCCATAGTCGCAACGCTGTGCCCGGCTGTTCGGTTCCTACCCCTCTGAAGCATGGCGTCTGGAGGGTTGGCACGAACACTACCGGCCACTAACATCGACCCCCGGGCCGATGCCTCGCCCTCTCTCCAATCCCCGTCCGCCGCACCCGCGGGCGGACCCCCTCAAGTTTCCCAAACGTCTGCCGATATTCACGTGGCGCCCCATTGTGCCTGTCATTGGATCGGGCAAGGCGCTCCAGGGAACAGAGGTCGATGCACAACAAGAGGAAGACGGTTGGCGGCCCACGCCGCGCGACACGAACGATGGCAAGGTCCGCCACACGCACGGTGTGGCGGTGGACCAGTCTGGCGGTTGCCTGTTCGATGGTTACTGGATGCGCAACCGCGCCGGGAATCTATCTGAAGGAAACCTTCGCCAGCGATGATCCCTGCTCCAATAACGCCCGCAATATCGGCATCGCGGCGGGCGTTATCGCCGGGGCAGTGCTTGGCAATGTCGTGGCGGGCAACAAGAAGGCCGGCACGCTGGTCGGCGCTGGGGTTGGCGCGGCGCTGGGCGGGCTGATCGGGGCGGACATGGATCGCCGCCGTTGTGAGGTGTCGCGCATTGCAAAGAAGCACGGTCTGGATGTCACGATGACAGACATCGCGGCCGACGGCAGTGCGATGGCGCCGGCATCGCGGGAGCGTGAACAAGGTGGCATGGGCATGTCCGTGTCGGTGCGCGACACCGGTACCGGCGGCAACGCCCAGTTTGCCTCCGGATCCAGCGCGCTTGCGCCGGAGGCCCGGGTTGCCTTCGCGGAGATCGCCCAGCAGTACGCCTATGCGGTGCGCGCCACGCAACTCAGCCCCAGATCCACGGCGCAGGAGCGGCAGGCGGTTGAGGCGCTGAAGTCGCGGCGCATCCTGCTGATCGGGCATACGGACGATACGGGCAGTTCCAGGCTGAACGCAGAGCTGTCGGAGCAGCGCGCGCGCGTTGTTGCCGCGGTGTTCCGCGATGCGGGCGTGGCGGAGGCGCAGCTTTATTACCAGGGCGCTGGGGAAACGATGCCGCTGGCGGACAATCGCGACGAAGCGGGGCGGGCAAAGAATCGCCGCGTTGAAATCGTCGATGTGACAGACGAAGCGGCCTTTGCCAAGTACCTCGACGCGCGCCGGCCGAACGTGGCGTTCTATCGCCAGTCTGCCGCGGAGCGAGTGCAGTCCGGCAAGGAAGGTGGTGAATCGAGCGGCGCCACCCAGGCGAAAGCGGCAGAGATGACTCGCCACAGTGACCAGGCGAAATCACAACCCTCCGCGCGCAACGCTTCGAACCGGCCGCCGCACCAAGGCGAGCCGCGTAGCGATGCTGGAAAGGCGCGAGCCGATGAACGGCCAGCGATGGCCTCCAAGGCCCCCCCAGCCGCGCCGACCCCAGCGCAGAAGAAGGATTCCGCGCCGCAGGCGCGTACGGCAAGCACTCCGTCGATTGATTTCGGTGGCACGCCTTCGGGCCGCAGCATGATGGCGCCAGATCTCGGCAAGCTCGATCGGCCTGGCGGCTTCGCGCTGATCTCCTCTGCGGTAGCCGACACGCCGCTGGCTCGCTGCGACCAGGACCGGCCACGCGAGGCACGCGCGGTGAAATCGCTCAGCGACGACAAGGCCTATCGCACTGCTGATTACATGCCCGGTCTGTACAACACCATCTGGACCGATACGGTCAATGGCCATCTGGTAGCGCTGAAAGGCGTGGCGGTGTTGCGCGACGGGGGCGCGCCGGCGCGCCGCCCTGAAGTGCTGGTCTATCGGGACTACCACGAAGCAAAGCAGAACCCGGATCTGCGCACCGAGGCACAGGTGAATACGTATCGTGGCGACAAGGGCCTGCTCTATCGCGTGTTCGTCAACAAGGCACCGCTGCAATGCCTGGACATCGTGATTCCGCACGCCTCGCCTGACCAGGCGCGCGGCTCGTGGCTGCGCTACGACAAAGACGGCAATAGCTACTCCGCCGCATTCAATCCGCGCATGGCGGCGGGCGGCAAGATCTGATTAACGAACGATAAAGATCAAGACAATGAGTCAATGGATCAATGACAACCTTGCGGCGCTGAACTCGGCGCTCGCGCTCGCGGCGTTGCTGGTGGTGTACCTGGGCAACAAGTTTCGGATCGACTTTGCATTGATGAACCTCTGGTACAGCCTGCCGCTAATCGGCAAGATCGCGCGGCTGTCCCGCGATACGACGCGCTTCGCCAAGGACAAGTCCTGGACGTTGTCGGAACGCACGCTGTGCGATGCCTACAAGCAGTTCATCCATTTCACCACGGAGGAAGAGTTCAACAAGCGGCTGACCTATCTTTCCAAGGCACATGACCTGGGGCGCTCGCCGACGCCGGGATGGATGATGGGGCTATTGTGCGTGCTGGTGCTGGCGGAAGGCCTGGGTTTCTCGTACATGCTGGGCACGTGGATGGCCGGTGAAGGCGGCAGCGAAAACGCGCGCCAGTTGCTGATGTGGGCAATCGTGTTCGTGCTGTGCGTGATCTTTGTGTTCGTGATGCACAGCGCCGGCCACCAGCTCTATCGCAGCAACCTGATCGCCAAGGCCGACTCGGAGTGGCGCGGCGAAGGCCAGCCAGGCAAGTTTGCCAGCCACAATATCAAGCTGAACGACCCGCAAGAGAAAGACGACGCTGAGCCCGAGTACAAGCAATGCGTGAACCGTGTGGGCACCACTCGTAGCTATTTCATGGTGGGCGTGGCGGCGGTCATCATCGTCTTTGTCTCGGTCGTTTCTACCGTAATGCGTGTCAAACACCTGGAAGCCGAGCGTACCGCGCAAACCGCGCTCGTCTCCGAAGCGCCCGCCGCGGGCAATCCGTTCGACAAGCTCGGCCAGTCGCTGCCTGACGAACTGCGCCAGGCACAGCAGAAGGCCGACGACAAGGCCATGGCCGACGGCCATGCCGCTTATGCCGACGAAGGTCTCGCTGCCTTCCTGATGCTTGCATTCATCTTTGCCATCACGCAGTTGGTTGGCATTGCGGGCGGCTACAAATGGGGCTTCGCCGGTAAGGAAAGCAAGGCGGCCTACCGCGGCACGCGCGGGTTCTCAACCTATGATGACTACCTGGCATTCTTCACGCCGCTGATGCAGATCGCTCAGTCGAAGCTGCAGACCTTGCAGCAGAAGATGAGCGAACGGCGCGCCAACGATGGTCTGCGGCTCGAACATACCTTTGACGACTACCTGATGGATGCGCGCGTGTCGCGCTCGCGCGTCACCGCTGCCGGCGGTGCGCCGCAGGCCAGCATTCCCTCGGCCGCTGAAAACCTCACCGACACTGCAAGCGTGCTTGCGCGCATCGACGCCATGACGGCTGCCGGCCGCAAGGCGGATGCAGTGGCGTTGCTCCAGAGCCTGCCGGACCCTGTGCGCAACGACGTCACTGCGAGCCTTGCTGAGCGCAAGGCGGCACAGGAGGCCGCCCGACTTGCCGAGGAGCAAGCCCGCAAGGATGAAGAAGAACGCAACAAGGAGGCCGAACGTGCACGCCTGGAAGCCCTTCTCTGACATGGCGAACGTGGCCGCCGCAGGCATACGGCAGGGGGTGGCATGGCTTGCAGTGGCTACCACATTGCTGTGTGGACCCGCTCTGGCCGCGCCCGACATGCCTAGTTGCTATGCCGCCAACCAGCTCGGCGTGCCGGCATCGGCGCAGCGCGCGCTGTTCCTGATGATCGACCAGACTACGGTGTTGGACGACAAGCTAGTTGCGGACCTGGGTCGGCATCTGCAGAGCCTGCTGAAGCCGGGCACGACATTCCGGGTTTACAGCTTCTCAGCCTATGCACAAGGCCGCTCCCTGCAGCAGTTGGCGGCCGGAACGTTGGAGGCACCGCTGCTTGACCGGTCAGTGCGGGATGCCACGGCGGTCAGGACGTTGAAGAGCTTGGATGCCTGCCTGAAGTCGCAATACGCTTACGGAACCCGGCTGGTGGCAGACTCGGTTAGGGAAGCCCTGCACGGAAGCAGCGAAGCGCTGGCCCGCTCTGACGTGCTTGCCAGCATTGCCGCGGTATCGCAGGCAGTACGAGAGGGAGCGGCGCAGCAGAAGACAGTGCTGATCGTGTCAGACATGCTGGAGAACTCGTCGATCTCGAGCTTCTACAGCCAGGAACGCATGCGGCAGATCGATCCTGCGCAGGAGTTGCGCAAGGTCGAGAAGGCGAACGTGCGGGCGGACTTTGGCGGGGCGTCCGTTTATGTGATGGGCGCTGGAATTGTTCCAGAGCCAAAGGGCGCGCGAAACGCAGCGGCCTCCTATCGTTCGCCGCAAAGTATTGAGGCGTTGAGGGTGTTCTGGGAGAGCTTTTTTGTAAGAAGCAATGCCCGGCTTGACGGATTCGGTGCTCCGGCGTTGCTGACGCCGATTCGATAGCGACAACGCGGCGCTGGGGGTTCGCGCCGACTCCAGCGAAGATTACACCGCGGGGGCTCCAGGTTGGTCGGCGTGGCAAGCGGGGCAGGAATGAAGCGTTGCCAAACCAACGCGGCACCTAGTCAGCCCGCTCCTCCATGAACGCCGTAATCGCAGCCATTTCTTCCTCTATTGCCTGCGCCAGGCGAAACTGTCCTGCCAAGTCGTTATAGAGGTCCTGCGATACCGACCCGTAACGAGCCGAGCTGCTCAGCGTCCGGTTAAGCGCTTCGGATCGGGAGCGTGCCAGCTTGAGCTGCGGTTCCAGCTGCTTCATCCGGCTTTTCAGTGCTGCGGCGTCCAATCCAGCGAGCTGCGGGAAGTTGCCGCGGTAGTCCATGTACCTGTCGTCATAAACGGTCCGCCACCGCAGGTAGCCCCACATCTGCCATAACTCCCGGCCACTGGGCTGTTGTGGCAGCTGGTCGGTGTAGGCCGGATCCTTCAGCGCGGCGTCGACGGACTGGCCCCTGGCTTCGCGTTGCCGCCTGAGGCGATCGTGTGTCTGCAGCAGCGCCTGTTCGTCGGCGCTCAATGGCAGTGGCGGCGGTATGCCGACCTTGGCCGTCATCGGGCCGATCATCGCGGGCGCAGGTTCCTTGCGGGCAGCGGGTTTTTTTTGCGGCGACCGCATCGAGTCTGTCCTGACGGCGACGATGCGCCATTCAAAGAGTTCGGAGATGGCTTCGCGGCCAATCCAGGCTTCGATGGCCAGCTCGCCAAGCGGATCAGCGCCATCCAGCGCATAGAGGCGGTGAAGAGGAGAAAACAGGTTTCGGAACAGCGCGGCGGCATCCATAGCCGTTCGATGAAAACTAGTGGCGGCAAGATCGCCATTAGTTCCACAAAACGATACGGAACGCAATCAGAGAAATTATGATCAGATTTGGTATTTTTCTTGATCGGCTACCGCCTGGTTCCTGTGCCGCGTGATGTCAAGGCGGCCGAATCGGGACTATTCATGCCGCAAAGCGAACGATGGGTTGGGCCGGCAGTAGCCGATCATCACCACGGCACGGGATTAAAGTCTCCGAATAGTCCTAGATTTGCGCTTGGCCAGTCCCCCTTCTCCCATAGAGGAACCGTCGCCTTACCACCGTCAGCGCTCCTGCCCCTGCCTCAGAAACGGTGCCACCGCGCAGGCCACCAGCAGCATTGCCGCCATGATGATCAATCCATTGCGCGTGCTCCCGGTCGCCTGTTCGATCAGACCCATCACCGACGGCCCGATGAACCCACCCACCAGCCCGCAGGTATTGATCAGCGCCAGCCCGCCCGCCAGTGCCACACCTTTGAGCCGGGACGAAGGAAACAGGAACACGATCGCCTGCACCACGAAGAACATCAGCGCGGTCAGCGAAAATCCCACCAGCGCCATCACCGGCCCGGCGAAGGCGGCAATCAGCAGGCCGCCGGCCATCACCACCAGGCCCAGGCAGAGCAGGCGACGGCCGCGCCGTGGGGTATTGGCATGTCGGGGCAGCCATGCGGCGCCGATGGCGGCGGCGATCCAGGGCAGCGAATTGAGCATCCCGATCTCCACGGGCGTGAGCTTGCCGTAAGTGCCGATGATGCCCGGCAGGAAGAAGATCACCGTGTAGATCGAGATCTGGTGGCAGAAGTAGATGAAGATCGCCAGCCAGACCTGCGGGTCACGCATGGCGCCCAGGAATGAGTGACCGCCTTTGCCGGTGCTGGCATCGGCGGCTTCCGCGGCCAGCCGGCTGCGGACGGCCTGTGCCTGGGCGGGCGTCAGCCATGGCGCGCTGTCCGGGCCGTCGGGCAGCTTCTTCCAGACTACCGCGGCCAGGAACACCGCGGGCAGGCCTTCGAGCACGAACATCCATTGCCAGCCTTTGAAGCCCCAGATCCCATCCATGCCCAGCAAGGCGCCGCCGAGCGGGCCGCTGACGATGTTGGCGATACAGACGCCGAGCAGGAAATAGCCCACCGCCCGCGCGCGATCCTCGCGGCCGAACCAGTACGTGAGATAGAGCATCACGCCGGGAAACAGCCCCGCCTCGGCCGCGCCCAGCAGCACGCGCATGATGTAGAAGGAGGTCTCGCCCTGGACGAAAGCCATCGCCGCGGACAGCAGGCCCCACGTCACCATGATGCGCGTGATCCAGAAGCGCGCGCCGACCCGATGCATGATCAGGTTGCTCGGGATCTCCAGCAGGGCATAGCTGAGGAAGAACAGGCCCGCGCCCAGGCCGTAAGCCGCGGCGGAGATGTTCAGGTCGACCGCGATGTGGGTCTTGGCGAGGGCAATGTTGGTGCGGTCGAGAAAGCTGATCACATAGGACAACACTAGCAAGGGCATGAGCTTGCGGAACAGCAGTGCGGTCAGCGGGCGATCGGTCGGCGCGGCCAGCGGCGGCGCGCCTGAGGCGGGTACGGTTTGCATGAGCGTAGTCTCCATCGGCGGATACGGTGCTATGCCCTGAGGCCGCGCATTAGCCGTTCTGCCTGGTTGGTGTCTTCAGTGTTGGCGGGATGGGTTGGGGCCGCGCCATGGCGGCCCCGCTGGTTCAGAACGCGGTGCCTGCCGCGCCCTTCAGGGCGAGGATGTCGCGGGCTTCGTCCGGCGTTGCCACGTCAATGTTCAGCGCTTCCAGCACGGTCCGGATGCGCGTGACCTGCTCGGCGCTCGATGCCGCCAGCTGGCCCGGACCGATCCAGAGCGAGTCCTCCAGGCCCACGCGCACGTTGGCGCCCATGGCCGCGCCGATGGTGGCGAGCGGAAGCTGGCCGCGGCCTGCGCCCAGGATCGACCAGCGGAACTGGTCGCCGAACAGGCGCCGGGCGGTGCGGTGCATGTGCATCAGGTCTTCCGGATCGGGGCCGATGCCGCCCAGGATGCCGAATACGGACTGGATGAACACCGGACCGCTGACCAGGCCACGGTCAAGGAAGTGCCGCAAGTTGTACAGATGGCTGATGTCATAACACTCGAATTCGAAGCGCGTGCCGTTGGCATTGCCGATGCGCAGGATGTTCTCGATGTCCTGGTAGGTGTTCTTGAAGATCAGGTTGCGGCTGTTCTCCAGGTGTTCGCGCTCCCAGTCATGCTGGAATTGCTTGAAGCGGTCGAGCATCGGGAACAGCCCGAAGTTCATCGAGCCCATGTTCAGCGAGGCCAGCTCGGGCTTGAAGGTAGTGGCCGGCAGCATGCGCTCTTCCACCGTCATGTGCGGGCTGCCACCGGTGGTGATATTGATCACGGCATTGGTCTCGGCGCTGATCCTGGAAAGGAACGGCCGGAACAGCTCGGGGTCCTGCGACGGGCGCCCGTCCTTCGGGTCGCGGGCGTGCAGGTGCAGGATGGCGGCGCCTGCGCGTGCCGCGTCGATGGCGGCTTGTGCGATCTCGTCGGCGGTCACCGGCAGGTGGGGCGACATGCTCGGCGTGTGGATGGCGCCGGTCGGGGCGCAGGTGATGATGGCTTTGGCTCGCTTGGCCATGGTGATTCCTTGATGGGGTTGGGTCGGAGGGCGGGCCGCGGATATCCGGCGGCCCCGCGATGCGCCGGGCGCGCTAGCTGAGCGCCTGGGTCAGGCCGTCGACGACCATTTCCTGGCCGTGCACATTGGCGGCCTGGTCGCTGCAGAGGAAGCGCACCATGTTGGCGATGTCGCGCATCGTCACCATGCGCTGCAATGCCGCCTGCGACGTGTAGTTGCGCGTCACTTCCTCAAGCGGCTTGCCGAGGGACTCCGCCTTCGCGGCAATGACGGCGCGGATACGCGGGCCGTCGACCGCGCCGGGCAGCACCGTGTTCACGCGGATGCCATCCGCGCCCAGTTCCAGCGCCAGCGATTTGGTAAAGCCCACCACGGCCCATTTCGACGCGGAGTAGGCGGAACGGCCCGGCATGCCGAGATGCCCGGCCGCGGAAGACAGGTTGACGATCGACGGCGAGCGCCCCTGCCGCAGGCGCGGCACCGCGGCGCGGGCGCACAGGAACTGGCCGGTGATGTTGACGGCAAGCGTGCGCTCCCAGTCGGTCAGCGACAGGGTTTCGATACCACCGGTGGGGCCGGCAACCCCGGCATTGTTGACCAGCACGTCGAGCCCGCCAAAGGCGCCATCCACCGCCTGGAACAGCGCCTCGACGTCGTTTTCCTTGGACACATCGGCCCTGATTGCCACCACGCCGGGCAGCTGGGCCACGACGCGTTCGAGGCTGTCGCCGGCCACGTCGCACACCGCAACGCGGGCGCCCGCCTCCACCAGGGCGCGCGTAATCTCCAGGCCAATCCCGTCCGCGCCGGCGGTCACCAGTACGCGCTTGCCGGCGAGCGATTCATCCTTCCACATGATTCCAATCTCCTGGGAACAGGCCAATGCCTGCCTTCCGGACGAAGATTAAAACTGTGATCACAGATCAAATATAGAGAATAACCCTATGTGCTATGCTTGGCGGCATGCCCCTGAATGACCTTGTGACGCCCCTTGTCCGCCAGACGCTCAGCCGAGACGTCTACACACAGCTGCGCGACCTGCTGGTCAGCGGCCAGATGATGCCGGGCGAGCAGATTTCCCTGCGCAACATCGCCGCCGCACTGGGCGTCAGCGTCATGCCGGTACGCGAAGCGGTGCATCGGCTGGTGGCCGAGCAGGCCCTCGAACTCACGCCCAACCGCGCGCTGCGCGTGCCGCGCATGAGCGTCAGCCAGTTCGAGGAAATCACGAAGATCCGGATCGAGCTCGAGGGGCTCGCCACCGCGACCGCGGCCGAGCGCATCACCGATGAGGAACTGAAGCAGGTACAGGCGCTGCACCGCCGCTTTGCCGACGAGATGGCCAAGCGCAATCCGGACGGCGCCGATGTCATCGCCGCGAACCAGGCCCTCCACTTTGCCGTCTACGCGGCGGCGCGCATGCCGATCCTGTTGCAGATGATCGAGTCAACGTGGCTGCGCATCGGCCCGATTCTTAACCACGACCTGCGCTCCGGGTCGCGCCGCGTGGAAGAGCGCGTCGCGGTCAGGCATCACGACAACCTGGTCGCAGCGCTGCGCAAGCACGACAGCGCGGCGGCATGTGCGGCGCTGCGCGGGGATATCGAGAGCGCGGCGGCTTATATTGTTTCGGCGGGGGTGCTGGTCAATACGGACAGGACCGAGGATGCGGCAGCCACGCTGGTGCCCGTGAAGCGGGCTGCGAAGGCAGGGCGTGCGGCGGTGAAGCGCTGATCAGCGCGGTGGCCGTGAAGCGGTTCAAGGCACGCCAGCACCCGATCGCGTCTGGTTCCGGCTATCGCTATCGCTCAGGACGATTCTGCGACAACACCCAAAGCATGGCGCCGACAGCCTCGGTCTGCGTCCGCGTAACCTGAGCTGGACAGATCCGTTGGACCTGAACTTCACCACCAGCGTGGAGTATGACCACTAAGGCGATGATGTGATCCGCTGCACGGCCTGGCTGCCTGATACGCAGCCAAGCCGTGGGCGGCTGATCTTTCCCTGACTTCTTGGAGACCTCCGCGACTTGCCTGTCTCCATGCCAAATTTCGAATACGACGTTCTATCGATCAGGTGGGCTGGTAATGAAAGCTCTTTCACTTTTTTCGATGGTCTTAGGACGTCGCGTTGACCTGCTGGCCGACCGCGGGCGCGGCCGCGCATCCGGCATTGAGCGGGTTGTTAGCAGCCGGCGGTCCGCCGCCACTGCCTTCGTCCGGATGCTCTGAAGCGCCCCCGCAGGCTGCCAACAGCAAGCTGGTCAGGCCCATCGCAACCAGCGTGGCATTTCGCTGCGTCTGCATATCCGCTCCCCTTTCTTAGTCCTGGTAGGACACGGAGAAACCGCCTGCCGGCGAGCGCGTAGGGAAGTTGGTGGGCTTCATCAGCCCCCGACTGAGGCATGCGCCGGGCACGGCACGGCGCAGGGATGGCGTTATGCATGGATCCATTGCAATTGGCTCAAGTGTGTTTTTGATTTCCATCATTCCGCTGATTCGGAATGACAGACTGAGCCTATTGAATCTGCGCTAGTGCAGGGATGGGCGCTATCCGATTCTTCTGCGGAAAATGCCTAATGAGATCGTGAAATCCCGGCTCGGCATGCGCTATGTCTTTGGACTTGGGAGAAATCGAACTGAGCTACACCGGCGACGTGGCCAAGGCGCCGGGCGAAGTAAGCGGCGCCCACTGGCGTCCTGGCAAGGACACCCAGTGGGTTGCAGCGTCCCGTCGTCAGTAACTTCCAGCGCTTGCTTGTTCATGCCGCAGCAGCGGCTCCGGGATGCCGGAATCGCGCCTACTGCCTCACGTCAAACAAGCCGCATTCACAACCCCCACCGCCAGCGAAATCACCCCCATCACCGCCCCCATCCCGCGGTTATCGCTGGAAATCGCCTCGCTGACACCGCCCAGCGCCCGCGCGGCCACCAGGTAAGCCACCACCTGCACCGCAAACGCCCCGAACGCCCACAGCAAGAACATCGCAAACGTAGCGTTGTGCTGGATGCTCGACGACAGCGTCAGCGAGAACCCGAGCACCGCCCCGCCCAGCGACAACGCCGCCGCGACGTTGCCCTCGCGGATCAGCGTGAATTCCCGATGCGGCGTGACCCGCGTATAGACCAGCAGGAACAACCCCAGCATGCCGAAGCTGGTGACGATATAGATCAGGTAGGCAAGCGCCGGGTGCATGGTGTTGACCATTGGATGGACTATTGTCAGGGTTCAGGTAGGTGGGACGACAAGGCGGTCAGCACGCAGCATTCAGCCGCCGCCGGAGCGACCGGAGCCGCCGAAGCGGCTGGTGAAGCCGCCGCGCGACACCACCGGTGCGCGCGACACGGCCGCCGAGCGCATCGTCAGGCCCATGGAGCGCCCGCCGCTGAGCGAGCTGCGGCGCACGGTGGCTTCTTCCACCATCGCGGCGCGTGGGGTGGCGTTGGTGAATGACTGCGTAGGCGTGCCGTTGCGGTCGTAGGCGTGCATCGGGCGCAGCGGGCCGGATGACAGATCGCGCTGGGTCTGGGTGCCGTTGGGGTGGTAGACGGTGCCGCTGGCGGTGTAGTACGGGCCGTACCAGCGCGCGTAGTACGCGCTGCTGCTGTGCGTGGTGCCGGAGCCGCCGACGGCTTCACTGGCGGGGGCGTTGAGGCTGAAGCTATAGATGGTGCTGGGGTCGTCGAGCGGGACACTCTCGCAGTCGTTGGGCGTGTTCCAGTCGGCCTCGCAGTCTTGCAGCGTGGCGTAGCTGGCGCGGCGCACGGTCACGCCGGGATCGTCGTCGGCGTCGTCGCTGCAGGAGCCGAGGACGGCGACGCCGGCGACCACGGCGCACGCGCCGACGATCCACAGCGCGGGCGAGCCGCCCTGCTTCTTCTGCTCGGCCTGGTAAGCGGCGATGCGCGGCGACGCGCCGCCGGAGCCGCCACTGCCGGGCAGGTACGGGCTGCCGTACCTGGAGCGTTTGGTGCCCTTCTTCTTGTTGGCCATGGCTTACGCGTGGGTGAAATAGTGGGGGACGAAGAAGCTGGTGTTCTTGGCGATGGGTCCGGATTCTTCGCGTACGCACAGGCCGCTGGGCACGTCGTCGACGATCCAGACGCCGAGCGTGGTGTAGCGGCCGTCAAAGCGCCGCGCCGGTTCGTAGGCCTGGTAGATGAAGCCTTCCTCGCCATACTCGCCGGGGTTGTGGACCTGGTCGCCTTCGGGCGTGATCAGCGTCACGCTTTCGCCTTCGCGCGACAGGAAGGGCTTCTTCGCGTGCGGCCGGCCGGCGAACTGGCCCGGGTCGAAGCTGGCTTCGATCAGGTTGGGGTGTCCCGGGAACAGTTCCCACAGGATCGGCAGGATGGCCTTGTTGGACAGCACCGCCTTCCACGGCGGCTCGACCCAGCGCACGGGGCTGTGCGCGAGCTGGTCGCGGTAGTCGGAGCTGGCCATCCATTCCCACGGGTAGAGCTTGAACACGACTTCCATCGGCACGTTGTCGGCGTCGTAGAAGTTGCCGCGGCCGTCGGTGCCGATGTCTTGCAGGTCGACCAGCTTGACCGACCAGCCGGCCTGCAGCGCGGTGTCCATCAGGTACTCGGTGTTGCAGATGTCTTCCTGGCTGTCGAACATGCACGCCAGGTGCAGCAGGCTGGCGTTGCGGTAGTGGTCGCGCAGCCATTGCCAGCGCGCGACCAGTGCGTCGTGCAGGCTGTTGAACTGGTCGGCCTGCGGTTGCACGGCGTCTTTCCAGTACCACTGGGCGACGGCGGATTCGATCAGCGAGGTGGGGGTGTCGGCGTTGAACTCGTATAGCTTCGGCACGCCGTGCGCGTCCAGCGTCATGTCGAAGCGGCCGAACAGCGTGGGCTCGTCGCGGTCCCACGAGGTGCGGATAAGTTGCGCGAAATCCTCGTCGATGGCCAGGCGCGCGAACAGGTCGTGGTCGATGACGTGCTGCACGGCTTCCAGGGAGCGCTGGTTCAGGTCATACGCGGCGGCATAGAGTGTTTCCACCTCGTGCTTGGAGAAGGCATAGGCGGCGTCTTCGCGCCAATAGAAAAAGGTGTTGTCGTCGACTCCGCGCGGGACGTTGAACTCGTCCAGCGAATGGAAGTGGAAGCCCACCTTCTCGAGTTCGCGCGGCCAGTTGCGGCGCGGGGTTTGCGGGATGCGTTGCATCAGCAGGCAAGGGTCAGGAGAGCGGGATCGGGCCGGACCTTGGGGTCGTCCAGCAGGAAGTCGATGAAGGCGAGCGACGCGGCGCCGGGCCGCGGCAGCCAGTCGGTGAACTGCACGCTCAGCGGCGCCCACCAGTGCGCGGCATCGGCCAGCACGGGGCGGAAATCGAGCGCATCGGATTCCACCACGCCGCGCGTCGGGTTGGCCAGCATCCATTGCATGCCGGCGACCAGGCTCGATGCCACCTGCAGGCTGGTGGCGGTGTTGTAGGGCGCCAGCGAGCGTGCGCGCTGCACCGACAGGCGCGAGCCATGCCAGACCGCGCCGTGCCGGCCGCTCATCAGCAGCACGCCAAGCTCGTCTTCGCCGCACTGGATCTCGTCGCGCAGGATGCGTTCGCCGCGCACGCGCGGGGCGGCGCGGTCGTCCAGCCATTGCATCGACGCTTGCGTGGCGGCGGTGGGGCGGTAGGCGTAGTAGACGGTGGGGCGATACGGCGGCTCGCCGGCGCTGGTGTCGGTCAGGTACTCGGCGATCGAGATCGATTCGTTGTGCGTGATCAGGTAGGCGTCGAAGGGGCCATGCACCGGCGACCACGACCGCACGCGTGTGCGGTGACCTGGCCGGTCCAGCGCGATGGCCGCGCCGCTGCCGTAGTCGTGGCGGTAGCCATCGGGCGGCAACTGCGGCTCATGGCTGCCCCAGCCGAGTTCGGCATCCTGCAGGCATTCGGTGATAAAGCCTTCGGCGGACCAGGTGTTGGCGAACTCGCCGTCGCGGGGGTAGCCGGGGGCTTGCTGGCTGTCGTACTCGGCCACCTGTACGACGCGTACGTCCAGCATGCGGGCCAGCGCGGCCCACCCGGTGCGATCGCGGGGCTCCGGCCGATGCATCCCCGCCTTGCCGGCCAGGGCCATCAGCGCGGCCTTGACCAGCACCGAAACCAGTCCGGGATTGGCGCCATGCGCCACCAGCGCGGTCGGCAGGGTCTCACGGCCGCGGGCGAAGGCCAGCATCTCGTGGCGCAGCGCGTAATTGCTCAGGTGCGAGGCCTGCGCATCGGCTTCATAGTCCCAGGGTTCGATGCCGGCGTCGACATAGAAGGCGCCACGCGCCTGCGCCAGCGCGATCAGGTCGCGGCTGCAGACGGACGGGGCGAGGTTCAGCAGGAAGGCGCCGGGCCGCAGCAGCGGGTCCAGCGTGGTTCTGAAATTGGCTGCCGTGACGGTGGCCCGGATGGCGTGCAGCCCGTGCCGGGTGACAAGCGCCTGGCGAGCGTTGTCCAGCACGCGGTCGACCACGGTGATCGCGGCCCGCGGCCAGGCTCGCTCCAGCAGCGGCAGCACGGCCTGGCCGATGCAGCCAAAACCGACGATAACGATGTGTTCGATCACGCAGACCCTTCCGCCCGTAATACGGCAAGGTGGTCCGCGGGCGCGGCAACGGCCGCGCCGGCGCAGGACTGCCCTCGCCTGGCTTTATCAATTCTGATCAGAATCGCCAAATATAGCGAAGGGCAATACTATCGCCGCGCGCGGCGGCTGCCAACTGCCGGAAGGGTATGCGGCCTGGCGGTCAGCGCAACAGGCGCCAGGCCAGCCGGGCCGCCACGCGCGCGCCCTGGTGGTCGCGGTCGTACTGCGGGTTGTACTCCGCGAGGTCGGCGACGCGCAGCTTGCCGCTGCGGCGGACCAGCCGGGCGACTTCTTCCACCACGGGCAACGGCACGCCGTAGGCGGCGGGCGCCGACACGCCCGGCATCACGGCGCCGGGCAGCGCGTCCAGGTCGATGGTCAGGTACACATGGTCGGCGGCATCGATGCGGGCTGACAGCTCCGCCAGCCGCGCGGCGAGGTCGCGTTCCTGCATGTCGACGTCTTCGACGTAGCAGACACCCAGCGCCTCGGCGCGGCTGAACAGCGCCGGCGTATTGCTGAGGCGGCTGACCCCCAGGCAGACATAGTCGAACGGCTGGCCGCGCTCGGCGCAGGCGTTGGCGATCTGGTCGAAGGGCGTGCCGGAGCTGGCCGGCCGGCTGGTGCGCAGGTCGAAGTGGGCGTCGATATTGATGATCAGCACGCGCCCGCCATCATCCTGCGCATCCAGGTGCGCGCGCAGGCCCTGCCACGTGCCCCACGCCACTTCATGGCCGCCGCCGAGCACCAGCGGAACGCCGCCGCGGGCCAGTACCGCGCGCACGGTGTCCGCCAGCGCCTGCTGCGCCGATTCGAGGTCGCCGGCGTCGCAGTCGACATTGCCGGCGTCGTGCAGCACCGGCAGGCCGTGCGCCGGCACGTTGGCCAGCGCCTGGCGGATGGCGTCGGGGCCCTGGGCGGCGCCGGGGCGGCCCTGGTTGCGCAGCACACCGGCATCGCAGCGGAAGCCGAGCAATACGGGCGCGTTGCCCAGCGGCGTGGCCTCCGAGGTGTCCAGCGCCTGCACGATGCGGAACAGCCGCGTGGTGTCGCCTTGCTCGCCGTGGTCGACACGGCCTCGCCACGGGTTCTGTGTCACTGCCATCCTCATGCCCGCGTCAGTACCGCCTGCAGGAAGCCGCGCGTGCGTTCCTGCGTCGGCGCGGAGAAGATGACCGATGGCGGCCCCGCTTCGATGATGCCGCCGCCATCCATGACCACCACCACATCGGCCACCTCGCGGGCAAAGCCCATTTCATGGGTGACCACGACCATGGTCATGCCTTCGGCCGCCAGCACCTTCATCACCTGCAGCACTTCGCCCACCAGCTCCGGGTCCAGTGCGGAGGTGGGCTCGTCGAACAGCATCACGCGCGGTTCCATGGCCAGCGCGCGGGCAATCGCCACGCGCTGCTTCTGGCCGCCGGACAGGCTCGCCGGCATGGCATGCGCCTTGTGCGCCAGGCCGACTTTCTCGAGCAGGCCCATCGCCTTGCGCTCGGCGTCATCGCGAGACACGCCGCGCAGCATACGCGGCCCGACCGTGACGTTGTGCAGCACCGACAGGTGCGGGAACAGGTTGAACGACTGGAACACCATGCCCACTTCGGTGCGCAGCTGGTTCAGCTCATGCTCCCCGATCAGCTGGCCGTCGGTCACCAGGCGCTTGCCAACGATGTCGATGGTGCCGGCTTCGGGCTGTTCCAGGCCGTTGCAGCAGCGCAGGAAGGTGCTCTTGCCCGAGCCGCTGGGGCCGATCACCACGACCACCTGCGACGGCTGCACATCGAAATCGATGCCCCGCAGCACCGTGTGGCTGCCGAACGATTTGCCCAGGTTGCGGATCCGGATGATTGCGGAATCGCTCATTGCACCATGCCTCCCATGCGCAGCCGTTGTTCGGCGCGGCGCAGGATCAGCCCGGCCGCGCTTGTCAGGATCAGGTAAACCAGCGCGATCGCCAGGTAGACCTCCAGCGAGCGGTACGACACGCTGATGATCTTCTGGCCCTCGTGCATCAGGTCGGCAATGGTCAGCAGCGACACCAGCGCCGAGTTCTTGATCAGCGCGATGAACTCGTTGCCCAGCGGCGGAATCATGCGCACGATCGCCTGTGGCAGGATGATCGCGCGCATGGCCTGGCCGGACGACATGCCAATCGAGCGCGCGGCTTCCAGCTGGCCCTTGTCGACCGACTGGATCGCGCCGCGCACGATTTCCGAGACATAGGCGCCGGAATAGATGCCCAGCCCGATCACGCCGCACACGAACGCCGGCAGCAGGATGTTGAACTGCGGCAGCCCGAAGAACAGCAGGAACAGCTGCACCAGCAGCGGCGTGCCGCGGATGAAGGTCACATAGGCGGTGCAGAGGCTGTAGATCACGCGGCGCTTGGGGTCCAGCCGGCCGATGCCGACCAGCAGCCCCATCACGCAGCCCAGCACCAGCGCGCACGCCGTCACCTCCACGGTGATGACGGCGCCGTGCAGGATGTCAGGCCACCCGGCAAAGACGGGAGAAAAATCCAGTTCCATGATGTCGGTCCGCGTGGCTTACTTGGCGGCGCTGCCGAACCACTTCTGGGTCAGCTTGGCGTACGTGCCATCGGCCTTGACCTTGGCCAGCGCGGCGTTCAGCGCGCGGGTCAGCTCGGGCGTGTCCTTGCGCACGGCCATGCCGTATTCCTCGGTGGTCAGGGGCTGCGCCACCATGCGCAGGCCGCCGCGGGTCTTGACGTACTGCATCGCCGCCGGCTTGCCGGTTACGGCGGCGTCGGCACGGCCGATCTCGACCAGGTTGAACATTTCCTGGTTCTTCTCCACTTCCACGCGCTGCACTTGCGGATAGGTGTCGCGCAGGAAGCTGACCGACTTGGTTCCCACCTGCACGCTGACCTTCTTGCCGTTCAGGTCTTCCGGCTTGTTGATGGCGGTGTTGCCGCTCTTGACCAGCGCCACCAGGCCGCCGGTGTAGTACGGCTCGGTAAAGTCCACCACCTTGCGGCGCTCCGGGGTGATGTAGATGCCGGACACCGCCATGTCGAAGCGGCGCGACACCAGGCCCGGGATCAGGCCCTTGAAGTCGATGTCGGTCCATTCCACCTGCTTGCCCATGGTCTTGGCCATGGCCTCGACCAGCTCCACGTCAAAGCCGGTGCGCTTGCCGTTCTCGATGAATTCCATCGGCGGGAAAGTGGCGTCCGTGGCCACGCGCAGCACATTGCTGTCCTGCGCGTGCGCGGCGGCGCCGAAGGTCAGTGCGGCCACGGCCGAGAGGCCGGCGATCAGGCATTTGCGACGAAGGTTCATGGAGGTCTCCTTTTTTCCGGGAACGGGATATCTGCCGTCGCGCGGGCTGCGGACGGCGGCGGTAACGATGGCTCGGGTTTCAGTAAGACTGCAGCCGCGCGGAAATCCGCATGGCTGCGGCCACGGTCATGTCGATGAGCGCGCTTTCGCGCCCTTGCCGGCGCGAGGCCGGCACCATCAGCGTGATGGCGCCCAGCGCTTCGGCCTTGGCACGCCGCGAGAACAGCGGGGCGCTGACGCCCCACACGCCGGGATCCACTTCGCCTTCGCTGATGGCATAGCCGGTGTCGCGAATCGCAGCGAGTTCCGCCAGCAGTCGTTCAGCTTCGGCCGGCTCGCACTGCGCGCGGACCACGCGTTCGCGCGCGTCGTCGCGCATGAAGGCCAGCAGCGACTTGGCCGACGCGCCCGCGCGCAGCGGCACGCCGCGCCCTTTCTCGAACGAGCAGCGCAGCGACTGGCGGCTCTCCACCATCTCCAGGCACACCGCGTGGTCCTTGACCGCGACCACCAGGCCGACGCTTTCATCGGACTGCTGCGCCAGCAGGCGCATATCGGGCAAGGCTTCGCGGGCGAGGTGCGAGGCCATGTCGAAGCCCAGCGCCAGCTGCAGGCTGATCGGGCCCGGCGCGTATTCGCCGTCGGACTCGAGCACGAAGCCCCAGCGCTTGAGCAGCATCAGCTGCCGATAGAGCGTGCTTTTGGGCAGGCCGGTCCTGGCCACCAGTTCGCGCACCGTGATCGGCGCGCCGTGCTGTGCCAGCGCGGCCAGCACGAACAGCACGCGATCAGCCCCGCCGGCGGGCTGGGCAGATTCGGGAGCCATGGGAGCGGCAGTCGCGGGGACGATGGTGGGGTCGACAGCATTCAACATGGGGCCCAAGAATAGGACCGGATTCCCGGAAATCAAAACTGCCAGTCCCGGAAAATGGGAATGCATGCCTAGGGATAACCCTTGGTGATCGGCAGATTTATCGTGCAGGTGGACGGCGCGCCGCTTCGTCGCGTCAATAGATACCCGGCAGCATCCGCCACGTCCTGTCGCAGTACGACGCGTACGCGTCGCCAAACTGGTCGCGCAGCAGCGCCTCTTCGGCCCGGATGCGCGCCAGCAGTGGCGGCACCATCAGCAGCGTCAGCGCCACGCCCATGCCGGAGCGAAAGGCCAGTACCCATCCCAGCGAACTGATCAGGAAGCCGAGGTAGCTGGGGTGCCGGATGACGCCGTAAATGCCCGTGGTGACCAGCGTGTGGCCGGGCTGGATCGCCACCAGGCCGCTGAAGCGCCGCCCCAGCACAAACACCGGCCACAGCCGCAGCACGCCGCCGCCGGCGAACAGCGCGACGCCGATCCAGCGCATGGGGTCGCCGTCGATGGTCCATACGTCGAGGCGGTCGGTAACGGCGGGCAGGTACGCTGCCAGCAGACCCAGCACGCCGAACACGGCCAGCACCCAGCGGTTGCCGCGGTCCTCGCGCATGCCGCTGCTGACGTTGCCGCCGGAAAAGAGGGCGGCGCCGGCCAGGGCAAACAGGACCAGCGACAGCGCCACGCGCGCCGGGTGCGCGAAGAAGGGCGCGATGCCGCCCCAGCCGGCGATGGCGATGGCCAGGTAGGCGATCGTGCCGGCCAGCGTGGCGAGCGCCATGCCAGGATTCGGGCGCATGAAAACCTCCGTTGCGACGGTGGATGCACAAGCGAAGGGTAAGCCTGGGGCAGCCAGGATGTCGAGGGCGGGCAGGTCATGCTTAAATCTGCGTTTCGCGTCCGTTGGATCCCGCGCGCGGCAAGACACTATCGCCATACCATGACATCCCTGATCGATATCAAGAACTTGCAGCAAGCCGCCCATGCGTTTGGCGAAGCCCGCCACTGGGGCAAGTACCACAGCCCCAAGAACCTTGCGATGGCACTGAGCGTGGAGGTGTCCGAACTGGTCGAAATCTTCCAGTGGCAGACCGAGGACGAATCGCGCGCCATCATGTCCACGTCCAAGCGCGAGCATGTGGAGCAGGAGCTGGCGGATATCACGATCTATCTTGCGCAACTGGCCACGGCGCTCGGCGTAGACCTGGACGCGGCGGTGCGGGCGAAGATGGAGATGAATGCGAGGAAGTATCCGGTGCCGGAATGAGCGTTTAGGGGATGTGCTCACGCCAATGGCCAGCCTTGTTCGGTCACCAGCCGCAGCACCCAACCCGCCCCATACAACCCCACCCCGAACACCGCATGCGTCACCAGACTATGCATCCGCGCCACCAAGGGCCGTGGCGTGCGACTGGCCGCGATACCGGCACCCATCGCCGGCTGCATCACCAGGAATGGCGCGGTGACGCTGCCGATGCCGACCATCAGGGCCGGTGCCAGCGTCGGATGGCGTGCCCAGTCCAGGCCCCATAACGCCAGCAATATTCCCGCGAACGCGATGCCCGTCAGGTAATGGGCGACCCAGCCGATGGCCTGCTCGCCGCGCACCGCTGGCGTGGCGGCGATGGGGTGATGGCGGAAACGTCCGCGCGGCAGCCAGGCGAGCCAGCGGCCGACCAGGCCATAGTTCAAGGCGGGCACGCCGAGCAGCCGTTTGCGCAGGATGGCCCAGCCATCCATGACCAGCGTGGCGCCGGTGCCGACCACGGTGGCATGGAGCAGCATTGCGGTGGTGCTATCCGGCATGGTTTGCGTTGTGGCCATCGGGCGAAGTGGCCGCGGTCGCGCGGGCCGTGATGGTCCAGCATGCGGCGGTGTAGCGCACGGTGTCGCCATGCACGTAGGGCGCGAATGCGGCGCGCACGGTGTCGATAACCCGATCGCGCGTGGGGGCGTCGGCGCCTTGCAGCGCCAGCCCCACGGGACCGAGGCGGGACAGGTAGCCGCCCAGGGCGGGCTCCGGCAGCGTGCAGGTCACGTCGGTCGGGCGGATGTCGATATCGCTCCAGCCGCTCGCCTGCAGGATCGACAGCACGCGCTCGCGGTCGCCAAAGGCGAATTGTCCCGGCGCACCTGGCTGCCGCGCCGGCAGTTTTGGCAGCAGCGGTGCGGCGGCCCGCTCGGCGGTGGTCATGAAGGGGTTGTCGGCGGCACTGCGCCAGGCGATGCAGTGCAGCGTGGCGTCGGACGTCGCAGCCCGGCGCAGGTTGGCGAAGGCGCGCACCGGGTCGTTGAAGAACATCACGCCCAGGCGCGACACGATCATGTCGAAGCTTGCCGCGGCGAAGGCGTGCTCCTGCGCATCGGCATGGACAAAGGTTGCGTTGGCGCCCTCGCGCTGCGCGCGTGCGCGTGCGGCGGCGAGCATCGGCGCGGAAATGTCGATGCCGGTGCAGCGGCCCTGCGCACCCACTCGCCGTGCCAGCGCCAGCGTGGTGCTGCCCGTGCCGCAGCCGACATCGAGGATGCGCTGCGGCCGGTTCCGGGCCACGGCTTCGACCAGCAGTGCCTCCAAGGGCCGCAGCATGTCGTCCAGCAGTCCCTGGTGCTCGACCCACGCATGCCCGGATGCGCCGTTCCACAGTGCGGCCTGTTCGCCGCCATTGCCGCTGGTTTGCCGTTGTTCGCCCATGGTCGTATCCCCTTGCTGGTTGGAAGCTACACTGTGCCAGTTCAAGTCGACTTGAGGTCAAGCGGTGCAAAGCCTGGATATTGCGGAAGTGGCCCGGCAGGCCGGCGTGCCGGCCTCGACGCTGCGCTACTACGAGGAAAAGGGGCTGATCGCGTCGATCGGCCGGCGCGGGATGCGGCGCGTGTTCGACGCGGGCGTGCTGGAGCGGCTGGCGCTGATCGCGCTGGGGCGGGCCGCCGGCTTCTCGCTTGACGACATTGCGCAGATGTTCTCGCCGCAGGGCCGCCCGCGCATCGACCGGCAGAGGCTGGCCGCCAGGGCGGACGAGCTGGACCGGACCATCCGCAAGCTCACGGCGATGCGGGATGGGCTGCGGCACGCGGCGGCTTGCCCGGCGCCCAGCCATATGGAATGCCCGACCTTCCGGCGTATCGTGCAGGCGGCGGCGACCGGGGCGATTGGCGGCCGGCGCGAACGCACAGCCGCGCCTCCGTCCAGATCGCGATGACGGCTCGGGATATCAGTCCAGCCTGAACTCCCGACCGCCCCCGCAAGGCTGCCGGCCTGCGCCTGCAGTGTCGCTGCCGCCGTGGTTGACTGCTCCACCAGCGCCGCGCTCTGCGCCACGTCGTCGTTGCCGGTGGCGGCGGCGCTCGGTCGGGTCGCCGTCGCCGGAGCCGACCGCATCCATGGCGTCGCGACCGCGTCGACGTAAGGCCGCGCGCGGATGGTAGGGAACATCAACGGGAATCCTTCGTAAGGAATCGTTTGGGCGTTTGCAGCGGTCTGCAGCGTGGCATTTCCACCCCAATGTCTACGGTAGCGCGGTCAGCCGTTTTGGGCGATGTGATCGATATCGCGCGCGATACGAAGGCTTTGACAAAACAATCGGGGAAATCGTGAGTAAGCCGGCGCTTTGCTGGCGGCGCGCAGGCATTGCGGACCCGCACGTCTGGCAAATGGGGCGCGGGCTGGTGCGGTTTGCCGCAGCACGCCAATGCAGCGCAATAAGCCGCGCGCTGCGGCGCAACGGCAGCCCCGAATGGCCGGCGGCGGCGCAAGGGGGCGAACGCAGCAGAAGTCGTGCGGCGTTGCGTGGAAACCCCGGCGGCATGCCTGTTGCTGGTTACGGCACAAGCATGACCGGACATGCAGACAATGCGGGGACTTTTTCACAACGTATTACAAAGATTTACAACGATTATGCGAACCGCAACATATGCTCCGATCACCCCACAAACAACAATGCGGAGAAACTACCGTGTCAGTCCTTTCTAATACTTCTGCGCCGTTGCGTCTGCTGGCCCTCAGTGGAGTGCTTGCGCTGGCTGCCTGCGGCGGCGGTGGTGGCGATGATGACGCCGGACGGGGCACGCTTCAGGTCTCGATGACCGATGCGCCGGCCTGCGGTTTCAACAATGTCTTCGTCACCGTCAACAAGGTGCGCGTGCACAGCAGCGCCAGCGCTGATACGACGGCCGCGGGCTGGGTCGATATCGACGTCGTGCCCGCACGCAAGATCGACCTGCTGTCGCTGACCAACGGCGTGATGACGGTGCTGGGCCAGACCGCGCTGCCGGCTGGCAACTACCAGCAGGTACGCCTGGTGCTGGATGCCAACCGCGGCAGCGGCGCGTCGGCGCTGGCGAATTCCGTGGTGCCGGTCGGCGGCGCCGAGCAGGCGCTCGATACGCCGAGCGCGGTGCAGTCCGGCATCAAGATCAACCGTCCGTTCACCGTGGCGCGCGACACGCTGACCGACCTGGTGCTGGACTTCGACGCATGCAAGTCGGTGGTGACGCGTGGCAATGGCACCTATGGCCTGAAGCCGGTAGTGACCGCAATCCCGACGACCGTCAGCGGCGAAGTGAACGGCGTGGTGGCCGCGGCGCCGGGGGCGCGCGTCTATGCCGAGCGCAATGGCGTGGTGGTGAAGTCGACCGTGGCGGATGCCAACGGCAGCTTCCGGCTGTCGCCGATCGAGCAAAGCAGCACGGCCGGGCCGGTCGACGTGGTGGTGGTGCCGGGTGCGGCCAACGCCAAGGCGGCGGGCATCGTGCGCGGCGTGCCGGTGGTGGTGGGCACGCCTACGGCGATCTCGACCGCCGCGGCGCCGATGACGCTGCCGGCATCGACCTATCGCCGCGTCTCGGGCGTGGTGGCGCCGGCTTCGGCCGAGGCCACGCTGCGCGCGCTGCAACTGGTCAGCGGCGGTACCTTTGAAATCGCCGCGACCGCGGCGGCCAGCGATACCGGCGCCTACAGCCTGTTTGCGGCCGAACCCGCGCTGCCGGTGGCCGCGCCGGTAATCGGCACCTATCAGGCCGCGCTGCCGATCCCGCTGTCGCCGGACGGCGCCGCGGCCGGCAAGTACAGCATCCAGGCCACCAGCATCACCGGTGCCGCGCAGACGCAGCCCGCGGACGTCAACATCGCGGACGCGCTGCTCAATTTCTCGTTCTGAACCCGGGGGATCGGGGAGCGGGCCGGAAGGGGGCGTTTGCCCTCTTCCGGTTTTTTCATGGGCGATCGGTTTAGGCGCGCCGTCACCCGCCTGGCTCGGATTCCCGCTAGACTGCCAGTCTCGCGATTCGGGAGACCGCGCCATGCCAGCACGCCCCGCGGCGAAGGCCGCATCCATGCCTGCAGTACCCGCAGGGCCCGCGTCCAAAGCATCGACCGCGCCATCGCGCAAGGCCGCCACGCCGGCCGGGCTGGTGCGCGTGGGCATCGGCGGCTGGAATTACGCGCCGTGGCGCGACAATTTCTATCCCGCGAAATTGCCGCAATCGCGCGAGCTGGCCTACGCCAGCCGCCACCTCAGCGCGATCGAAATCAACAGCACCTATCACGGCACGCAGAAGCGCACCTCATTCGCCAAGTGGCGCGACGAAACCCCCGATGACTTTGTCTTTGCGGTAAAGGCCTCGCGCTTTGCCACCAACCGCCGCGTGCTGGCGGAGTCAGGCGACTCGATCGCGCGCTTTGTCGACAGCGGCATTGCCGAACTGGGCCGCAAGCTGGGGCCGGTGGTGTGGCAGTTCGCCCCGACCAAGCAGTTCGATGCGGAAGACTTCGAGGCCTTCCTGCAATTGCTGCCGGATTCGGTGGAAGGCGTAAGGCTGCGCCATGTGCTGGAGGTGCGCCACCCCAGCTTCCGTTCGCCGGATTACCTGAAGCTCGCCCGCAAGTACAAGGCCGCCACGGTCTTTACGGATTCGCATAAATTCCCGTCGATGCCGGACCTGACCGCCGATTTCGTCTACGCCCGACTGATGGAAAGCAGCGAGAAGCTGAAGACCGGCTATGGTCCGAAGGCGCTCGACCAATGGGCCGAACGCGCGCAGTCGTGGGCGCGAGGCGCGCAGCCGGACGACTTGCCGATGCTCGAAGACCGCAAGCCCGCTGCACGCAAGCGCGAGGTCTTTATCTTCTTCATCAACGGTGCCAAGGAACGCGCCCCGGCCGCCGCGCAGGCGTTGCTGGAGCGGCTGGGCTGGACGCCGCCCGCCGATGCGGATGCCTGACGCCGGATCGCTATAATCGCGCATGAACTCGACCCCCGCCCAGCCGCAAGCCGGCACCGCTTTCTCCGCCCTGCCGTTGTCGCCCGCCATGCTCGCCACGCTGGCGCAGCTCGGCTATGACGAAATGACGCCGATCCAGGCGGCCAGCCTGCCGATCACACTGGCGGGCCAGGACCTGGTGGCGCAGGCCAAGACCGGCAGTGGCAAGACCGCGGCGTTCGGGCTGGCGCTGCTGCACCGGCTCGATCCGCGCCGCTTCGACGTGCAGGCCATGGTGCTGTGCCCCACGCGCGAGCTGGCCGACCAGGTTACGCAGGAAATCCGCCGCCTGGCGCGTGCCGAAGAGAACATCAAGGTGCTGACGCTATGCGGCGGCGCGCCGATGCGCCCGCAGGTCGACAGCCTGATCCACGGCGCGCATATCGTGGTCGGCACGCCGGGCCGCATCCTGGACCACATCGATCGCGGCAGCCTGGACCTGTCCGGCATCAGCACGCTGGTGCTGGACGAGGCCGACCGCATGCTTGACATGGGTTTCTTCGACGATATCGCCTATGTGGCCAGCCGTTGCCCCAAGGAGCGCCAGACCCTGCTGTTTTCCGCGACCTACCCGCCCGGCATCGACAAGCTCAGCCACCGCTTCCTGCGCCAGCCAAAGTCGCTGAAGCTGGAGGCCACGCACGACAACAGCACCATCCGCCAGCGCTTCTATGAAGTGGAGGAAGGCGAGCGCCTGAATGCGGTGGGGCGGCTGCTGGACCACTTCCGGCCGGCCAGCACGCTGGCCTTCTGCAATACCAAGGCGCGCTGCCGCGACCTGGTGGAACTGCTGCGCGCGCAGGGCTACCAGGCGCTGGCGCTGCACGGCGAACTGGAGCAGCGCGAGCGCGACCAGGTGCTGGTTCAGTTTGCCAACCGCAGCTGCTCGGTGCTGGTAGCCACCGACGTGGCCGCGCGCGGGCTCGATATCGCCCAGCTGGAGGCGGTGATCAATGTCGAGATCACCCCCGACCCGGAAGTCCATGTGCACCGTATTGGCCGCACCGGGCGCGCCGACCAGGAGGGCTGGGCCTTCAGCCTGGTCAGCATGGACGAGATGGGACGCGTGGGCAACCTGGAGCAGCACCACGGCGGCGAGTTCGAATGGCATCCGCTGGCGGAGTTGACGCCGGCCAGCACGGACCGCCTGCTGCCGCCGATGGTGACGCTGCAGATGCTGGGCGGCCGCAAGGAGAAGATTCGCCCCGGCGACATCCTCGGCGCGCTGACCGGCGAGGCCGGCTTTGCCAAGGAGCAGATCGGCAAGATCAACGTGTTGGACATGTCGACCTATATCGCCGTGGAACGCAGCATCGCGCGCGAGGCGGTGAAGCGGCTCAATGCCGGCAAGGTCAAGGGCAAGAAGGTGAAAGTGCGGCTGCTGGCGGAGTAAGTCGCCAACCGCCAGTAATGGGTGCGCCACACACCTTGCTTACAAAGATTAGCGTAAGTCACCCTGTAAGCCGGCGCATTCCTTTGCTACTCTGGTTCCATTGGCAACAAGCCAGGTAGCGCCAGCCGCATGTTTCTAGACGGAAGAGGAGTTGGTGATGAAAACCGCACGCCAGGTTCTGGAGTCCAAGCCGAGTCAGGCCATCTACAGTATTCCCCCCACGGCGACCGTTTACGCCGCGCTGCAGCTGATGGCCGAGAAAGGTATCGGTGCGCTGCTGGTGATCGAGCATGGCGAAATCAAGGGCATCCTCAGCGAGCGCGACTACGCGCGCAAGGTGATCCTGATGCAGCGCACCTCGCGCGAGACGCTGGTGCGCGACATCATGACCAACGCCGTCATCTACGTCAGCGCCAACCAGACCACTGACGAATGCATGGCGCTGATGACCCGGCACCGGCTGCGCCACCTGCCGGTGATGCAGGGTGACGAACTGATCGGCATGCTGTCGATCGGCGACCTGGTCAAGGACATCATTTCCGAACAGCAGTTCATCATCGAGCAGCTGGAGCATTACATCACCGGCGGCGGACATTAGCGTTTCATGGGTCGCTGCCCGGCCCTGATGGCGAAGGCAGCGGCTGCCGCGGGGGCCCGTGTCCAACCGGCCAGATCCCGCCGCAAGCACGATATGCGCTGGCCGCATATAATTATGCGTTCGCTGAATTAGGCCGACCGCCCCGGCATCACGCCCCCCTCGCGCGGTTCCCGGCCGAGATTCCCCGCATTCGACGTTGCTTTCGCCGCACATTGCTGCGGCTTTGTGCTTGCCCATGTCTTCGCCCGCTTCCGCCGCATCGCCTGTTTCGCCAACCCCCGGCAACACCACCGCCCTGCCCGTCCACGATCACCGCGCGGTGATGCGCGTGATCGGCGGCATCGTGCTGTGCATCCTGCTGGCCGCGCTCGACCAGACCGTGGTGATCCCCGCGGTGCCGGCGATCGCCAATGACCTGAACGGCTTCGGCCACCTGTCCTGGATCGTCACGGCCTACCTGATCGTGTCGACGGTGACCACGCCGCTGTACGGCAAGCTTTCAGACAGCTTCGGGCGGCGGCGCCTGCTGATGGTGGCGATCACGCTGTTTATCGGCGCCTCCGTTGCGTGCGCGCTGGCGCAGACGCTGGGACAGCTGATTCTGTTTCGCGCCTTGCAGGGCGTGGGCGGCGGCGGGCTGATGTCGCTGGCGCAGGCCGCTATCGCCGACGTGGTGGCGCCGCGCCAGCGCGGGCGTTACCAGGGCTACCTGGCCACCGTGTGGGCGGTGGCGTCGATCGCCGGACCGCTGGTGGGCGGCTGGGTCTCCGACCACATGTCGTGGCGCTGGCTGTTCTGGGTCAATGTGCCGCTGGGCCTGCTGGCCATGTTCATGTGCTACCGCGGGCTGGCCATGCTGCCCGCGCGCGGCGGGCGTGCGCGAGTCGACTGGCTGGGCGCGCTGCTGCTGGCGGTAGCCATCGTCGCCTTCCTGCTGGCGATGAGCTGGGGCGGCGACGTCTACGACTGGCTCTCGCCGGAACTGGCCGCCCTGCTGCTGGCCGCGGTCGCCGCCGTGCTGCTGCTGGCCTGGCAGGAACGCCGCGCGGCGGACCCGATGCTGCCGCCGCGCCTGTTCGCCAACCGTGCCTATGTGCTCGGGGTGGCCGCGTCGGCGCTGGCCGCGCTCGACATCTTCCTGTGCATCTTCGCCCTGCCCCTGCACTTCCAGCTGGTGCGCGGCGCCGATGCGTCGACCTCCGGCCTGCTGGTGATGCCGTTCCTGCTGGCAACGGTGGCGGGCAATTTCATCGTGGCGTGGCTGGCGCCGCGCGTGGGCCGCATGCGGGGCATCCTGACCGCGGGCTATATCGCCGGCGCGCTGGGGCTTACCGTGCTGGCGCTGGTGACCCCCGGCGTGCCGCTGGCGGTGGTGCTGGGGGCGATGACGCTGGCCGGCGTGGGCCTGGGCATCACCATGGTGTCGACGCTCATGAGCGTGCAGAACACGCTGGAGCGCCGCGATACCGGCGCCGGCACCGGCGCGCTGCTGGTGCTGCGCTCGCTCGGCAGCGCGCTGGGCGGCGCCCTGGCCGGCACGCTGCTGACGCTGGAATTCCGCCATGCGCTGGCGGCCTCGGGAATCACGCAAGCGCTGGACCTGGGCGCGCTGCGCCATGGCAGCGAGGCCTTCGCGCAGCTGTCGCCATCGGTGCGCGCGGTGCTGGCCGGGGGCGTCGAATCCGGCTTTCACCTGATCTTTGCGGTGGGTGCCGCAGCGGCAGTGCTGGCGCTGCTGATCGTGCGCCGCATGCCGGACGTGGAGCTGCGCAGCAGCGTCACCGAGCACGCCGCCACGCTGGCAATGGACTGAGGGACTGAGCGGACGGAACACGCGTCGCATCCGGCAGGCCGCCATCGGCGTAAACTACGCGTACCCGATACCGCGAGCCGACCACCGGAGCCCCGTCGCCATGCGCCCTCGCCCCCTGCCTTCCCGCCAGTCCGTTTTCCTGTCCGCCGCCGTCATGTTGGCGGCGGCGAGCGCAAGCCTGTTGCCGGCACCGCTGCGTGCCGCCGACCCGCCTGCCGTCCCTGCCCTCCCTGGCGCCGCTGGCGCCTGCCCGGCCTCGCTCAACTTCACCTTCCCGCGCCTGCAGGACGATGCGCCACAGAACTTGTGCCAGTACGCGGGCAAGGTGGTGCTGGTGGTCAATACCGCCAGCTATTGCGGCTTCACGCCGCAATACGAAGGACTCGAGGCGCTGTACGCCAGGTACGGCGCGCGCGGGCTGGTGGTGCTGGGCTTCCCGTCCAATGACTTCTCGCAGGAGCCGGGCTCGCAGAAAGAGATCGCGGACTTTTGCTACAACACCTACGGCGTCAAGTTCCCGATGCTCGGCAAGTCGCACGTGCGCGGCAGCGAGGCCAACCCGATGTACGCGCTGCTGGCCAGGCAGACCGGCACCGCGCCGAAATGGAATTTCTACAAGTACCTGATCGGTCGCGACGGCAAGGTGGTCGCCAGCTACGGCAGCCGCACCGCACCGGACGACAAGGCGCTGGTGGCCAAGATCGAAGCGCTGCTCGGCGCGCCACGCTGAGCAGCGCTTTGTCGCGCGGCCGGGCTCAGTCGCGCACCAGTCCTTCCGCCCGCATCGCTTCCTGCACCGCGGGCCGCGCGGCAACGCGCGACAGGTATTGCTGCAGCGCCGGGTAGTCGTTGAGCGGCAGCTTCAGGATGCGGGCCCAGCCGACGATGGTGAAGCAGTACGCGTCGGCCACCGTGAAGGCGTCGCCGGTCAGGAACTGGCGGGTTTGCAGGTGCTGGTCCAGTTCGGCAAAGCGGCGGTGCAGCTTGGCCTTGCATTCGTCCTGCGTGCTTTGCGCGGTTTCCTTGTGCCACAGCCAGGGGCTGAAGACCTTGTGCAATTCCGTCGACACCAGCGTGATCCAGCCGGTGGCTTCCAGGCGCTCGCGGGTGCCGGTAGCGGGCAGCAACGCGCGTTCGGGGACCAGGTCGGCGATGTATTGCAGCAGCGACGCCACTTCGGTATGGCGGGAACCGTCGTCCAGCTGCAGCAGCGGCACGTAGCCGCGCGGGTTGATGGTGTAGTAGTCGTCGGTGCCGTTTTCCGGCACGGCGAGCTTGTGGTGGTGCAGGTCGACCCTGGCCAGCGTGACCGGCAGGCGGGCTTCGCGCAGCGCGATATGGACGGCCATCGAGCAGACGCCGGGAGTGTAGTAGAGCTTCATCGCGATCCTGTAGTGGTTGCCAGGCCGCCACGCCCATGTGGCGGCCGTGCAGGCAGTCTAGGATCGCGGCTCTTGTGCAGCAATGCGCGTCCTTGCGGACGCGCATTGCAGATCTGCACAGGACTTCTGACGCCGGCTTACTCGACTTCGCGGAACAGGCGGCCCCAGCCGCGCAGTTCGCGCGTGTCCACGCCGCACAGGCGCAGCGACTTCCATACCACGGTGGAGATGGTGTCGTACAGCGGGATGCCGGTTTCAGCCTCCAGTTCTTCGGCCAGGTGTGCCGCGCGCAGGTTGGTGCAGAACGTGGTGATGGCCTGCGGCTGGTGCTGCGCCAGTCCGCGCACCATGTCGCGGATGGTGTCTTCCTCGACCTCGGCAAAGCTGTAGTTGACGTGCAGGTCGAGGTGGCTCTCGGCGACGCAGTGGAAGCCGCTGCGCTCGTAGTTGGCGATGATGCGTTGCTGTACGTCGTCCAGGTACGGCGTGGCCAGGCCGAAGTTGCGCGCGCCGGTCTTTTCCAGGATCTCGTTGAGCGCCAGCACCGAGGTGGTGGCCGGGATGCCGGTGGCTTCAGTGATCTGCTTGCACAGCGCTTCATCCTTGTCGAAGCCCAGCCACCCGGAAGAGGTGCCGTTCCAGGCGATGACATCGACGCGCGCGTCGGCCAGCAGGCTGGCGGCGGCCAGGATCTTGTCCAGGTTGAACTGGCCCAGCGCCTGGTCGCGCAGCGAGATCTCGGTCACGGTGAAGCGCGAGAAATGCGCGCTGACATGGGGCAGGCCGGCGACCATCGCGCTGGTAATCGGTTCGAGCGCGGTGTTGGAAGACGGCGTCAGCATGCCGAGTCGGATTTGCTTGGTCATTTGCTTTTGTCTCAGGAGTAAGTGCGCGCGCCGGGACGTTGCCGGCGCCTTACGCGGGTTTCTTTGCGGAACTCGGTGATCCGACGGATCTTCAGACCGGAATCTTAGTCTCGTAGTCGATCGCGGTGGAAGCCAGCAGCAGGCCCACGCCGGCCGCGGCGAAGAACATCAGCGCGAGGAAGTACGAGCCGGTGAACTGCACGATCATGCCGACGATGATCGGCACCGAGATGCCGCCGATATTGCCGCCGAGGTTCATCACGCCGCCCAGGAAGCCGACCTTGTTGCGCGTGCCCAGCATCGACGGCACGCACCAGAACAGGCCACACCAGCGCAGGAAGAACAGCGTGGACGACAGCAGCACGACCACCACCACCGGGTCGGTGACATAGGCCACCGAGAAGATCGATGCCGTGGCCACTACCGCGGCGATGCCGAACAGCGTGCGCATCACCACATTGGGCCGGCCGCCGGCTTCCTTCCATTTGTCGGCGATCCAGCCGCCGATCAGTTCGCCGACGAAGCCGCTGAAGAAGATGATGAAGCTGGCGCCGCCCATCTGCTTGATGTCGAAGCCGTGCACCTTGTTCAGGTAGTTGGGCATCCAGGTCAGCAGGCCGTAGAACACGGTGTTAAAGCACATCCAGCCGATCGCCATGCACCACACCGAGCGGTACTTGAAGAAGTCGAGCGCGCGGCCTGACAGGTTGGCCGGCTCGGCACGGTGTTCATTGGCCAGCGCTTCCTCGATGTAGCGTGCTTCCAGTTCATTGACGCCGCGGTGCTCGCGCGGGGAGTTGCGCACGTAGTACCAGGCCAGCGCGCCGGCCAGCACCGTGCCGACGCCGGCGACGATAAAGGCCAGGCGCCATGAGCCCAGCGAGGCGATCAGCCACGTGATGATGATCGCGCCCAGTGCCGCGCCCAGCGGCGCGCCGCCGTCCAGCAGGGTGGCGCCGCGGCCGCGCTCGTTCTGCGTCATCCAGATCGCATTGAGCTTGCCGCCGGCCGGGTAGATCGGCGCCTCCGCCGCGCCCAGGCCCAGCCGCGTGAGCAGCAGTGCTGTCGCGTTGGTGGTGAATGCCGCCACGGCTTGGGCAATGCCCCAGAACACGGTGGCGCACGCAATCACGATGCGCGGCTTGTACTTGTCGGCCAGCATGCCGCCCGGTACCTGCATCAGCGCGTAGGTCCAGAAGAAGGAGCTGAGGATCAGGCCCTGCATGGTGGGACTGAGGTCGAACTCCTTGGCGATCAGCGGCATCGCCACCGACAGCGAGGCGCGATCGATGTAATTGATCGCGATGAGAAACAGCATCATCAAAAAAATCTTCCAGCGCACCGAGGTCCTGGCCTCGGTGACCACTGTTGCCCGCGTTGTCGTCTGCATGACGTTCGTCTCCTGTTTCGTCCTTTGGTTGAGGCAGTTCTAATGGTTGTCGCGCAACAGGCCGGAGTATAGGATACGTAATCTGTAATTACAACGCGTGTAAGTCATTGATTTTACGATGTTGCGGATGCACAATTTCGGGGTGTGGTAGCCTTGCTGTGGTGCATTTCCCCATTTTGGTGACGTCTGTGACACAAACGCTTTCCCCTTCCGCGCGCCTGCGCACGCTTGGCATGTCGGCCGAAATCGCCGCGCGGTTGCGCACCATGATCGAAGAGGGCGAATTGCCGCCCGGCGCGCGCATCGATGAACGGGCCTTCTGCGAGACCTTCGATGTCTCCAAGACGCCGCTGCGTGAGGCGCTGAAGGTGCTGGTGTCCGAGGGGCTGGTCCTGCACCGGCAGTACATCGGCTACCGGGTGGCGCCGCTGGACCTGGAAGAACTTCGCGCCACCTTCGAGACCCTGCACGGCCTGGAGGTGCTGGCGGGCGAACTGGCGGCGCAGCGGCTGGGCGCGGCGGCCATGGCCAAGCTCGAGCGCCGCCACCAGGCCATGATCGACGCCCACGCCGCCGGGCGGCGCACCGACTATTTCCGCATCAACCAGGAAATCCACCAGCTCATCATCGACGGCGCCGCCAACCCGGTGCTGGCCAGCATCTACGCCACGCTGATGAGCAAGGTGCACCGCGCGCGCGGCGCCGCCAACGCCGATACCCTGCGCTGGCAGGAGTCGCATGAGGAACACGAGGCCATCATGGCCGCGCTGCGCGAACCCGGCCGGCCGCGTTTGGCCCAGGTGCTGCGCAGCCACTCCGAGAACACCGCCCGGGAAGTGCTGACCGTGGTGGCGCAAACGCTGGCGGAAGGCCATGGGCGCAATGGCGCGCTCAAGCAATCCGCCTGAACCCCTTAAACATCCACTACACCACGACGACGATGAAACTGGTTCGAGTAGGCCACCCGGGCGCCGAGCGCCCCGCCATGATCGATGCGGCAGGCCGCGTGCGCGACCTGTCTGGCGTGATCTACGATGTCGATGCGACGCAGCTGGCGCCAGCGGCGTTGGACGCGCTTGCACAGGTGGATCCCCAGACCCTGCCTGTCATCGAAGGCGCGCGTTTTGGCGTGCCCTGGACCGGACTCGGCAAGATCGTCGCGATCGGCCTGAACTATGCCGACCACGCCGCCGAGGCCGGCATGCCGCTGCCGGCCGAGCCGATTGTGTTTCTCAAGGCCAACAGCTCGCTCAATGGCCCCAACGATGCGGTGATGCTGCCATTCGGCTCGAACAAGACCGACTGGGAAGTGGAGCTGGGCGTGGTCATCGGCACCGCCGCGCGCAATGTTTCGCGCGAGCAGGCGCTGGAGCACGTGGCCGGCTACTGCGTGGTCAACGACGTCTCGGAGCGCGAGTTCCAGATCGAGCGCGGCGGCACCTGGGACAAGGGCAAGGGCTGCGATACCTTCTGCCCGGCGGGCCCGTGGCTGGTGACGCGCGACGAAGTGCCGGATCCGCAGGCGCTGGGGCTATGGCTGGAGGTCAATGGCGAGCGCGTGCAGCAGGGCACCACCGCCACCATGGTGTTCGACGTGGCGACGCTGGTCAGCTATGTCAGCCGCTTCATGACGCTGCTGCCAGGCGACCTGATCGCAACCGGCACCCCGCCCGGTGTCGGCATGGGCTGCAAGCCGCCGCGTTACCTGAAGGCCGGCGACACCATGCGCCTGGGCGTGGAGGGGTTGGGCGAGCAGACGCAGCGGGTGGTGGCGTACGGCGAGCGCTGACAGCGGTCGCCGGAAGGGTTCCCCATCGATACGCTTTCATACAAAGCGTTGTGTTTCCACACAAAGCGTACGATTAGGGCAACAGTTCTGGCGCCTAATGCGGCCCGATTACATGGTTTTACAGGAAATCGCCGGCCTGGCGTTTCGCTCGGGTTTTCTGCGTGAAATACTGGTTATACAGGTTTCGCCAGAGAGCAAAACATCATGTCCGAGCACGCCCCCGAAATCGAGTCTTACCTCGGCACCACCCTCCAGTCCCCCGCGTCGCTGAAGCACCGCTACTGCGCGCTGGCCGATACCCTGGACAGCCGCGTCGAACTCGAAGCCATCCGGCGCAATATCCACCAGCATCCCGAACTCGCCTTCGACGAGGTCCGTACCGCGGGCCTGGTCGCCACCCTGCTGGAAGGCTGGGGCTACGCGGTCACGCGCGGCGTGGGCGGGACCGGGGTGGTGGGCACCTTGCGCAGCGGCGAGGGCGGGCATAGCGTCGGCATCCGCGCCGACATGGATGCCTTGCCGATTCACGAGCGCACCGCGCTGCCGTACGCCAGCGTCAATGCGGGCCGCATGCATGCGTGCGGCCACGACGGTCACACCGCGATCCTGCTGGGCGCGGCCAGGCAGCTGGCGCGCACGCGCAATTTCAACGGCACCGTGCACCTGATCTTCCAGCCGGCCGAGGAAATCGGCGCCGGCGGCGGCGCCGAGCGCATGCTGGCCGATGGCCTGTTCGAGCGCTTTCCGTGCGATGCCATCTTCGGGCTGCACAACCATCCGGGCGTGGAGCAGGGCACTTTCCTGTTTCGCTCGGGCCCGTTCATGGCGGCGTGCGACACCGTCACCATCACCATCCGCGGCAAGGGCGGCCACGCCGCGCGCCCGCACCAGTCGGTCGACCCGATCCTGGTGGCGGGCAGCCTGGTGATGGCGCTGCAATCCGTGGTGTCGCGCTATGTCGATCCCAATGAAACCGCGGTGGTGACGATCGGCACGCTGCATGCCGGCCACGCCCCCAACGTGATTCCCGACCACGCGCGCATGGAAATCAGCGTGCGCTCGTTCAGCCCCGAGGTGCGCACGGCGCTCGAGCACCGTATCCGCCAGCTCGCCACGGCGCACGCGCAAGGCTACGGCGCGGTGGCCGAAATCGACTACGTGCGCGGCTACCCGGTGCTGGTCAACAGCGAGCGCGAGACCGAGTTCGCGCGCCAGGTGGCGGAGGAACTGGTCGGCGGTGCCAGGGTGGTGGACCAGGCGGCCCGCATCGCCGGCAGCGAGGACTTTGCCTACTTCCTGCAGCAGCGCCCCGGCTGCTTCGTGCGGCTGGGCAACGGCGCCAACCAGCCGCTGCTGCACAACGCCGGCTATGACTTCAACGACGACAACCTGACCGTCGGCGCGGCCTACTGGACGCGGCTGGTGGAGCGCTACCTGGGCAACTGAGCACGGGTCCGGCCTCCTGCCCGCGGCGCCCTAGCGGAAGAACGCGCTCGGCGGCACGCCGAACTGCCGCCGGAACATGGTGGCGAACGCGCTCGGGCTGTCATAGCCCAGGTCCAGCGCCACATCCACCACCTTGCTGCCGGCGGCCAGCTTTTCCAGCGCGGCCAGCAGGCGTGCCTGCTGGCGCCACTGGCCGAAGGTCATGCCGGTCTCGCGCGCGAAGCGGCGCTGGATGGTCTTGGGATCCAGCCCCAGCCGCGCGCCCCAGTCCGCCAGTGTCAGCGCGGTATCGGGCGCGCCGGCAATGGCGTCGCAGATCTGCCGCAGGCTGGCATCGGCCGGGCGCGGCAGGTGCAGCGGCAGCGACGGCACCAGCATCACTTCATCGAGCAGCAGCCGCATCAGCCGCGCATCGCGCGTGCCAGCCGCGTACGGCAACGGGATTTCGACCGCGGCCAGGATCAGCTCGCGCAGCAGCGGCGAGATGCCCAGCACGGTGCAGCGCTGCGGCAGGTCGGGCGCGGCATCGGGGCGGATATAGGCGGTGCGCATCTGCACCCGGCCGACCATGCGGATCCAGTGCGTGGTGCCGCCCGGCATCCACATGCCGCGCGTGGGCGGCACGATCCACTGGCCGTCGGCGGTGGCCACCACCATCACGCCATGCACGGCGTGGATCAGTTGCGCGTGCGGATGCTGGTGCGGCTGGGTCACGTGGCCGGGCAGGTAGTCGGCCGCCATCGCGGTGACCGGCAGCGGACTGCGGTCGAAGCGGAAATAGGGTGGCGGATCGGCGTAGGTATCGCCCAGCGCCAGCGTCTCGGGCGTGGGCTCGGGCAGCGGCTGCCGGGACCGGCGTCCGGCGGGCGCCGCGGCAGGAAGAGGGCGGGGGGCGCGCGCCATGTCCTTTTCTCCAAGATTGCGGACCTATTCTCGCAGGACAGGCGTGGGCACGCCAGCTAGCATCGGTGCTCAGTCCTTTCCCGGCCGGCGCCCCCGCTGGCCGCTTTCCGTTTGTCGAGAGCCGCCAATGAGCACAACCATCGACGCCGCGCCGGCTGGCGCAGCCCCCGCGACCCCGTCGCCGTCATCGCCATCCCCGCACGCCGGACGCACCGGTTTCCGCGTGCTGTCGGCCATCAGCTTCGCCCATTTCCTCAACGACATGATCCAGTCGCTGATCCTGGCGATCTATCCGATGCTGAAGGGCGGCTTCAACCTGAGCTTCACCCAGATCGGCCTGCTGACCATGACCTACCAGGTCACCGCGTCGCTGCTGCAGCCGGTGGTGGGCCTGTACACCGACAAGCATCCGAAGCCGCATTCGCTGGCGGTGGCGATGGCGTTTACGCTGGCCGGCCTGCTGCTGCTGTCGGTGGCGCCCACGTATGGGGTGTTGCTGGTGGCTGCTGCACTGGTCGGCACCGGTTCGTCGATCTTCCACCCGGAGTCTTCGCGCGTGGCGCGCATGGCGTCGGGCGGCCAGCACGGGCTGGCGCAGTCGATCTTCCAGGTGGGCGGCAACGGCGGCAGCGCCATGGGCCCGCTGCTGGCCGCGCTGATCGTGCACCAGCAGGCCAGCCTGGCGTGGTTCTCACTGGCGGCGCTGGTGGGCATCGTGGTGCTGTGGCGCATCGGCGGCTGGTACGCGCGCCAGCTGGCGCAGGGCGCGCGCAAGCGCAAGGCCGCGGCCGACACGGCCAGTCCGGTGGCCACTCGCGTGGTGGTGCGGGCCATGGTGGTGCTGATGGTGCTGGTGTTTTCCAAGTACTTCTACATGGCCAGCCTGACCTCGTACTACACCTTCTACCTGATAGAGCGCTTCGCGCTGGCGCGCCAGGATGCGCAGCTGCACCTGTTCCTGTTCCTGTTCGCGGTCGCCGCCGGCACCATCCTTGGCGGCCCGATCGGCGACCGCATCGGCCGCAAGCGCGTGATCTGGGCCTCGATCCTGGGGGTGGCGCCGTTCACGCTGCTGCTGCCGCACGTGGACCTGTTCTGGACCACGGTGCTGACCTTCATCATCGGCTTTATCCTGGCCTCGGCGTTCTCGGCGATCCTGGTGTTCGCGCAGGAGCTGATTCCCGGCAAGGTCGGCATGGTGGCGGGCCTGTTCTTCGGCTTTGCCTTCGGCATGGGCGGCATCGGCGCCGCGGTGCTGGGCGGCATGGCCGATACCCACGGTATCCGCGCGGTCTACGAGTACTGCGCCTACCTGCCGCTGCTGGGCTTGCTGACGGTGTTCCTGCCGGATCTGCGCGAGGCTTCGCCGCGCGCCTGAAGCGCCCCTGAAGCGCATCCGGCATGCGCGGCGCTCAGGCGCCCGGCTTGCCGTCGCCGCCACTGCCCGGTGGCGGCTCGAACATGCGCAGCCAGCGGCGCAGCAGCGCGGCCAGCTGCGCGCGCTCGGTCGCGGTCAAACCGTCCAGCAGGCGATGCTCGTTGGCGACGTGCAGCTCCACCGCGTGGTCGACGCGCTCGCGGCCGGCGTCGGTCAGCGCCACCAGCAGCCCGCGCCGGTCCTCCGGATTGGGCTCGCGCCGCACCAGCCCGGCCCGCTCCAGGTGGTCGAGCCGGTTGGTCATGGTGCCCGAGGTGATCATCAGCGAACCGATCAGCGCACCCGGCGACAGCGCATAGGGCGGCCCGGCCCGCCGCAGCGTGGCCAGCACATCGAATTCCCACGGCTGCAGCCCCGCTGCGCCGAGCGCGGCCTCGATGGCGCGGCCGGTATGGCGGTTGAGCCGGCCCAGCCTGCCGAGGATGCCCATCGGCGAGGCGTCGAGGTCTGGCCGTTCACGCGCCCATTGGGCGAGGATGCCGTCGACATGGTCGGGTGCGTCTTCGGATTTTCGGCGAGCGGTCATCGGGGCAGGTCAGGCAAAGAGGAAGCGGATCGAAGTATCTTGACATCAACCAATCCCCTCCGTAAAGTGGATTTATCTTGACGTCAAGAATATCGACATGAAGGCGAATGGCATTTCGAAACCTTCGGCGCCCGCTCCCAGCCTGCGCGACATTGTGCTCACCGGCCTGGCCCCGGCTATCTGGGGCAGCACTTACCTGGTCACCAGCCAGTGGCTGCCGCCCGGGCAGCCACTGCTGTCCGGCGTGATCCGGGCGCTGCCGGCCGGGCTGGCGCTGCTGGCATTCGGCCGGCAATTGCCGCGAGGCAGCTGGTGGTGGCGCGCGGCAGTGCTGGGTGTGCTCAATATCGGCTTCTTCCAGGCGATGCTGTTCATCGCCGCCTACCGGCTGCCGGGCGGCGTGGCGGCTACGGTGGGCGCGATCCAGCCGTTGATCGTGGTGGTGCTGGCGTGGGCCTGGCTGGGCGCACGTCCGCGCCCCGCCGCCTGGATGGCCGGCGCGGGCGGGCTGCTGGGCGTGGCGCTGCTGGTGCTCGGGCCGGCCGCCAGGCTGGATGCCGTGGGCGTGGCGGCCGCCGCCGCGGGGGCCGTGTCGATGGCGGTGGGCACGGTGCTGACGCGGCACTGGCGTCCGCCGGTTTCGCCGCTGGTGCTGACGGCATGGCAATTGTGCGCGGGCGGGCTGTTCCTGCTGCCGTTCGCGCTGGTGCTGGAGCCGTTGCCGGGACATTTCACGCTGGCCAATTGGCTCGGCTATGCGTGGCTCAGCATTGCCGGCGCCGGCTTCAGCTACGCGCTGTGGTTCCGCGGGGTAGGGCGCATGCCGCCGGCGGCGGTGGCGGCACTGGGCTTGCTCAGTCCGGTCAGCGCCACGGTGCTTGGGTTCCTGGTGCTGGGACAGGCACTGACGACGCTCCAGGCGGCCGGCGCGCTGCTGGTGCTGGGCAGCGTGTGGCTCGGCCAGCGCGCGGCCGCGCCGGCTGCGGTGACGCGCGCGCAGCCCGCCTGATGTCATCCGCGAAGGGTGCTGCTGCCGGGCGGAAATTTGCGGCATCATGGCGGGCACCCAATCAGACGTGCCCGTTCCCGCCGACGATGCCATCCGCCCCCGCTCCTTCCGCCGCCCCCGCCACGCCGCCCTGCGAGCGCTGCCTGGCGCTGGCCGACGATCCGCGCCGGCGCGAGCCGCCGGCTTGCCTGGCACTGCGCGGTACGGCGCCGGTGGTCACCCAGAGTGCCGCGGGGGTGCCGTACAGCATGCTGTCGTTTTGTTGCCGCGACTGCGGCACGGGCTGGCGCCTCTATGACCGCGCCAATGAACTCTTTGTCTCGTGGGTGCCGGAACGGCCGCTGGAGCGCTGAGCGCGGCGTACGATCGGCTAAGATAGCGGCTGTTCCGCGCCAGGCGTGTCGGTTGCCGCCACGCGGCCGCTCTCGTCGAATTTCTCCCGCTTCTCCATCATGGCCTTTCCCTTCCGCGCGTCGCTGCTGGCCGCAGCGTGCGTCTTCAGCGGTGCCGCCGCACTTGCTCCCGCCGCTGCCGTCGCAGCCGACGCCTATCCCAGCCGCCCGATCCGCCTGATCGTCGCCTACCCCACCGGCGGCATCAGCGATACCGTGGCGCGCGCGCTCGGCGAGCGCCTGTCGGCGCAAATGGGTACGTCGGTGGTGGTCGAGAACAAGGCCGGCGCCGGCGGCAGCATCGGCATCGATGCGGTGGCCAAGGCGGCGCCGGACGGCTACACGCTCGGCTTCGCCGCGACCAGCCCGCTGACGCTGAATCCGCATGTCGGCCGCGTCAACTACGACCCGCAGAAGGATGTCGCGCCGGTGATGAGCGTCATGTATTCGCCGGTGCTGGTGGTCGCGACTACCGCGTTCAGCGGCAAGAGCTTTGCCGACGTGGTCGGCCAGGCCGGCGCGAAGCCGGGCTCGGTACGCTGGGCCACTTCGGGCCTGGGCACCGTTGGCCATGTGGTGCTGGAACAGATCAAGCAGAAGTCGAAGGCCGACATCGTGCTGATTCCGTACAAGGGCGCGGGCCAGCAGATGAACGATGCGCTCGGTGGCCAGTTCGAGGTGATGAGCACCAACGCCAGCCCGGTGCTGACGCAGCATATGCAGGCGGGCCGCCTGCGCGCGCTGGCGGTGGGCGCTCCCAGGCGCCTGGACAGCCTGCCCGCCGTGCCGACGCTGGCCGAGCTGGGCTACCCCAAGGCCAACCTGACCTCTACCTTCGGCATCTTCGCGCCGGGCAAGACCCCCGCGGCCATCATCAACCGCCTGAACGCCGAACTGAACAAGGCGCTGGCGGAGCCGGAAGTCCATGAGCGCCTGCTCAAGGGCGGCGAAGTGCCGACCGGCGGCACCCCGGCGCAGTTTGCCAAGGCCATCCGCGAAGAATCCGCGGAGAACGCCCGCATCGTCAGGGAAGCCGGGATCAAGGCTGACTGACTGAAGGGCTAGGCCGCATCGAGCCGGCTCCCCAGCCCATAGACCGACGACAGCCGCACGCCGTTGTGCGGCCACAGCGCCAGCTTGGTGCGCACTCGCGACAGGTGGCTGTCGACCGTGCGCGAAGCGGCGTCCATGTGATAGCGCCAGACCTGGTCGACCATGGTCTGGCGCAGCACCAGCGAGCCCAGATTGCGGAACAGCAGGACCGCCAAGTCGAATTCCTTGGGGGCCAGCAGTACCGGCTTGCCTTGCACCCACACCTGCCGCTCGACGGTGGCAAAGCGGAACGGACCGTGTTCCAGGTCGCAGTCGGCGCTGGCCGGCCGCGCGCGGCGCAGCAGCGCCAGCACGCGCGCGGCCAGTTCCGCGGTGCGCAGCGGCTTGGGCACGTAGCTGTCCGCGCCCTGCGCCAGGCAGGCCGCGACAAAGCCTTCTTCATTGGAACTGCCAGTCAGCATCACCGGCAGCTCGTGACCCAGCGTGCGGCGCACCCATGCCAGCACTTCGAGTGCCGGGATGCCCGGCGTATCGCAATCCAGCATCAGCAGGTCGAATGACCTGCCGCGCAGCGCGCCGATCAGGCTGCGCCCGCTGAGGTAGCGCGTGCACTGGTGGCCGTTCAGGCGCAGGGTCTGTTCGATGCTGACGGCGAGGGTGGGGTCCGCCTGCAGCGCGGCGATCTTCACGGACGTGGCTCCTGTGCGCGGGCGCACCGCAATGCGCCGATGGATTGGACACAGCCTGGTCACCACGGGCGTCTTCGGCCCGCAGCGAAGCCCATGGTAGGAGCGGCGCGCTGAGGCCAGAAGTAAAAGATTGTTGAAAGGCGAGATTGAGCCCTTTCCTATTCGTGCGGCACGCAACACCGGTTCAAATGTCCCGCTAATGACCTGGTTCCGTCGGAGGCAACATGGGAAAGAAAACGGCAACGCGCATTGCATCGCTTGAAGACGCGCCCGCGGACGCGGCGCTGATCCGCCAGGTCGTCGCCGGCGCGGGGTTTGAATGCGTCAGCTTCGGCGAAAGCCGGCGCCTGCTGCTGGCGCTGCGCGACGCCGGCTTCGACCTGCTGCTGCTGGACTGGCAGATGCCGGACCTGTCCGGGCGCGAGGTGCTGGCCTGGGTGCGCACCCACCTGGACCGGCGCATTCCGGTCATGTTCCTGACCTGCCGCGATGCCGAGCACGATATCGTCAGTGCGCTCGCCGCGGGCGCCGACGACTACATGGTCAAGCCGATCCGCCCGGCTGAACTGGCCGCGCGCATCGAATGCCTGCTGCGGCGCGCCTATCCCGCGCAGGCGTCGCCGCACGCGCCGCTGCGGCTGGGCGATTACGCCTTTGACTGCGCCTTGCGCAAGGTCACCTGCAACGGCGAGCCGATCGGCCTGACGCCCAAGGAGTTCGACCTCGCAGTGCTGTTGTTCCGCCACGAAGGCCGCATCGTCACGCGCGACCACATCACCGCCGCGGTCTGGGGCCGCGAGATCTCGCCGATGTCGCGCACCATCGATACCCACGTGTCGCGCGTGCGCAGCAAGCTCGGCTTGCAGGCCGGACACGGCATGCGGCTGACCCCGGTCTATACGCATGGCTACCGGCTGGAGCGCATGGCTCATGCCGAACGGGCCGCGGCATGACGGCGCGCCCGCTGCACCATGCGCTGCTTGCCGCGGCAGTGTGCCTTGGCGGCTGCTGGCTGGCGCGACGCTCGCGCGGCGCCGCAGCGATGCCGGCACCGGCACCGGCAAGCAGCAGCGGCGGCGACGTGCGCGCTCCGGCCGCCGTGCAAGACATGGTGCTGCATGTGCTTGGCCACGACTTGCGCGAACCCAACGCCTCGCTGCTGGCGTGGCTGGCGCTGCGCCAGACCCGGTCGCAGGCCGATGCGGCGCTGCTGGCCCAGGTCGGCGGCCATGCGCGCCGCTCGCTGCGCCATATCGACGACCTGAACCGGCTGCTGCGCGAAACGCGGCATGCGTACCGGATGCGGCGGATCGCCATGGAAACCCTGCTCGATGAAGCGCTGGACCGCGTCTGGACCGAGGCCAGCGAGGCCGGCGTGCGGCTGGAACGCCCGGCAGCGCGCCTTCCGCGCATCGGCGGGGACGCGGCTCTGCTCGCCGGCACGCTCGAATGGCTGCTGACCAGCGCCATCGGCGCGGCGGCGCCGGGCACGGCCCTGCGCACCGCGTGCCGCGGCCATGCCGGTGGCGTGGCGCTGACCATCGTGTTTCAGCCTGCCGATGACGCGGGCGCCGCGCAACTGGCCCGGCCCGGACCCGCGCTGCTGTGTGCGCAGCGGGTGGTGGCACGCCATGGCGGCCTGCTGGTGCCGCTGCAGCCGGTGCAAGGCACCGCCGCGCAGGCGGGCTGGTACCTGTGGCTGCGGCGCCGGCCGCGCCCATGAAAAAAGGCACCCGAAGGTGCCTTTCGCCAGGAACTGCGGATCAGGTTTCGATCAGAAGATGTGGCGGATACCCAGCGCAGCGCCGGTCTGGTTGTTGCGGCCCGGCAGTTCGGTGGTGGTGCCGCCCGAAACCTTGTTGAAATCAACCGTGCCGTAAACCTGGGTGCGCTTGGACAGCGAGTACTCGGCCAGCAGCACGCCGGTGTAGCGGCGGCCGTTGTTGTCGTTCACACCGTTCTTGTTCTCGACGTAGTCGCCGTAGAACACGCCCGTCAGCGCCAGGGCCGGGGTGGCCTGGTAGGTCAGGCCGATGTAGCCGATGGTGTCCTTGCGCGGGTTGTTGGCGGCGCCGGCGGTGACCACGGCCGGAGCAGGCGCGGCAGCCGAGTTGTTCAGGAAGCCGTTGTCGATCACACCGGTGCGGTCCTTGCCGCCCACGTAGCCCACGAACAGCTTGGCCGGGCCGAAGGCATACTTGCCGGCAGCGCCCCACATTTGCTGCTTGTTGCCGTTGATGTCGCGGATTTCCTGGTACACGCCACCAATGCCGAACGGACCGTACGTGTAGGCGGCACGGGTACCCCAGTACTGGTTCTTGGTCATGCTGCCCGGTTGCTCGCCGAAGCCGTAGCTGGCGCCCACGTCCAGGCCGCCGAACTTGCCGCCGTAGCTGACCACGTTGTCGCTGCGGAACTGGGTCAGGAAGAACGGCCAGGCGTTGGCGGTGTAGTTGCCGATGGTCAGCGGATCGTAGTCGCCGAAGAAGTTAAAGCCTTCGGTGTACTGGCGGCCCAGCTTGATCGTGCCGAAGTCACCCGACAGGCCAACGTATGCCTGACGACCGAACAGACGGCCATTCGGGTTGGTGGCGCTGGCTTGATTGGAACGGCCGGTATCCGGATCGAAGCCACCTTCGAGCTGGAAGATCGCCTTCAGGTTGTTGCCGAGGGCTTCGCTGCCCTTCAGGCCCCAGCGGCTGTTGGTAACTGCACCGTTGGTCAGTTCAAACAGATGATCGTTGTTGGCGTTGGCGTTGGTGGTGAAGCGGATGCTCTGGTCAACGATGCCGTACAGGGTGACGGACGACTGGGCGAATGCCGAACCTGCCAACAGGCTGCCGGCTGCGAGGACGATGGCCGATTTCTTCATGGTGCTCCTTTTCTGTCTTGTACTGTGCCCTGCGCCGGATCACGGCGGGGATAGAGGTCTACGTTTCGTGTAAACGCCGCGAAAATTTAACAAAACGTAAGGAACAAGGACACAAAACTCCGGGGAGCCGCCCTTTCAAGCAGGAAATTGGTGCAATTTCGTTGTCTGGCCGCTACAGAATTCTGCATTCCGGGGCTGCGGCAGCGATACAGGATGGCCTCGCGGCGGCGCTGGCACGGCGACGGGGCGTTGGCGGGGTGTTGGCGCGGCGTTGGCGGGCCAGCGCGCGAAGGCTGAAGCAGGGACGGGGCGCGGGCCCCGAAGGCGCATGGACCCGGCGCTGCCGGGTCCTGTCCTCAGTGCTGCGGGATCTCGATCTTGACCTCGAGCACCTCGAGGTTGTCCTGGCGTTCCAGGCTGACGCGCAGGTCCTGGTCGCCGATCTTGACGTATTTGGAGATCACCGCCACCAGTTCGCGCTGCAGCGCGGGCAGGTAGTCGGCGGGGGCGGAATGGCCGGTGCGCTCATGCGCCAGGATAATCTGCAGCCGCTCCTTGGCGACTGACGCGGACTTCTTCTTCTCTCCCAGCAGGAAGGAAAGGATCGACATGGGGTGAGCCCTCCTTGACCGTTACTTGTTGCCGAAGATGCGCGAGAACAGCCCCGGCTTCTGGTAGTCGGTGAAACGCATCGGCTTGTCCTTGCCGAGGAAGCGGTCCACCACGTCGCTGTAGGCGTCCGACACGTCGCTGCCTTCCATATGGATGGCGGGCGTGCCCTGGTTGGAGGCATGCAGCACGGCTTCCGATTCCGGCACCACGCCGATCAGCTTGATGCGCAGGATTTCCTGGATGTCGGTCAGCGACAGCATCTCGCCGCCATGCACGCGCTTGGGGTTGTAGCGGGTGATCAGCAGGTGTTCCTTGATCGGGTCGCCGCCCTCGGTGGCACGCTTGGTCTTCGACGCCAGGATGCCCAGGATGCGGTCCGAATCGCGTACCGACGACACTTCGGGGTTGGTCACGATCAGCGCCTCGTCGGCAAAGTACATGGCCATCAGCGCGCCCGATTCGATGCCGGCGGGCGAGTCGCAGACGATGTACTCGAAATCCATCTCGATCAGGCCGTCGATCACCTTCTCGACGCCTTCGCGCGTGAGCGCATCCTTGTCGCGCGTTTGCGAGGCCGGCAGGATGAACAGGTTCTCGCACTTCTTGTCCTTGATCAGCGCCTGGCGCAGGTTGGCTTCGCCCTGCACCACGTTGATCAGGTCATACACCACGCGGCGTTCGCAACCCATGATCAGGTCGAGGTTGCGCAGGCCGACGTCGAAGTCGATCACGGCAGTCTTGTGGCCGCGCAGGGCCAGGCCGGCGGCAAAGCTGGCGCTGGTGGTGGTCTTGCCGACGCCTCCCTTGCCGGAGGTCACAACGATGATTTTTGCCATGGCTCTTTGGTCCAGTAATAAGTTGAAGCTTGCGCTCTCTGCGATTCGGTCCCGGGGGGCGCCGCGGTTACTTGAGCCGCAGCGCTTCGAGGATCAGTTTTTCATCGGCCAGGCGCACCTGGGCGGTCTTGCCGTGCACATCGGCCGGAAGCGTCTGCTCCGCGGTCCGGTAGATGCCGGCGATGGAAATCAGTTCAGGCTCCATGCACGTGCTGAAGATGCGCGCGCCGGTGTTGCCCTTGACGCCCGCCAGCGCGCGGCCGCGCAGCGGGGCATAGATATGGATGTTGCCTTCGGCGATGACTTCCGCACCGTAGCTGACCACGTCCATGATGACTACGTCGCCATGCGCATAGACCTGCTGGCCCGAGCGCAGCGGCTTGTCGATCAGCAGGGTCTGGGTCTGGCGCACGGCGGCGGCGATGGCGGCGTCGTTGGCTGCCTGCGCCGCGGCGCGGGCGGCTTCCTCGCGCGCCGCCTGCGCGGCGGCGGCCTGTTCCGCGGCGGCAGCGGCCTTGGCCTCGGCGGCACGCTCGGTGGCGCCGCTGCGGCGGGCCTGGCTGTCCAGCAGCGGCAGGCCGAAGCGCTCGGCCCACTCGCGCTGGCCCGCACGGGCCACCACGCCGATGGCGCGGGCCTTGAGCGTGGCCAGCGTGTCGATCACGGTGCCGAGCGCGACTTCGCTGTCGTCTTCAAGCGCGCGCAGGTCCAGCGCGATCACGTCATTGGAGAAGAAGTCGGGGGTGGCTTCGAAGCGGGTGAGGAGGTCATCCCGCAGCGCAGCCATGTCGGCGGTCTGGAGGGCGAGAAGGAGGGCGTCGACGTTGCCACTGCGCAGCTCGAAGCGTGGCGATTTCTTCTGGGACATAGCCGGGTGACCGTGGAAATGCCACATTCTAACGTCGTATCTGTCGCGAACTGTAACAATTGGATCGATATGTACCGCAGGTGGCGCGGGGGCGCCATGCGGTCCCCGGTTGCGCGGCGCAAGTGTGGCCGGCGCGGCTTGCGCGGCATCGCACGCTGCGGTCGTGGGCATGCTGCAAAGCCTTGTTACGATTGCGCCATCTGATCAGCGGAGTTTCCATGGGCGCCATCGTCAATTGCGTGGCTTACCGGCAGGGCAAGCGGCTCGGCACGGTAAGCATGGAGGAAATCCCGACCGTGCTGGCCGTGCCCGGCACCTTCGTCTGGCTGGGACTGCATGAGCCCGAGCTGGCGTTGCTGCGCCAGGCCCAACAGGCCTTCGGCCTGCATGACCTGGCGGTCGAAGACGCGTTGAACGCGCACCAGCGGCCCAAGCTCGAGGCCTATGGCGATTCGGTGTTCGTGGTGCTCAACACGGCGCAACTGTTGGAGGAGGAGGTCGTGGTCGGAGAGACCCATCTCTTCGTCGGGCCCAACTACGTGGTTTCGGTACGCCACGGCGTCAGCAGCACGTATGCGCCCGTGCGCGAGCGCTGCGAGCACGATCCCACTGGCCTGGCCAACGGCCCCGGCTACGTGCTGTACGCGCTGATGGATTTTGTCGTCGACCATTACCTGCCCATCGTCACGCGCCTGGAAGACACCTTCGAGGCGCTCGAGCAAAACATCTTCCGCGACGAATTCGACCGCGCCGCGATCGAGCGCCTGTACCAGATCAAGCGCCAGGTGCTGCGGCTGCGCAATGCGGTCAGCCCCGTCGAAGACATGTGCAGCCAGCTGATCCGGCTGCATGAAGACCTGGTGCCGAAGGAGTTGCGCGCCTACTTCCGCGATGTCGAAGACCACGCCAGCCGGCTGGTGCGCACGCTCGACGTGGTGCGCGAAATGCTGACCACCGCGGTGCAGGTCAACCTGGCGCTGGTGACCGTCGGCCAGAACGAAGTGGTCAAGCGGCTGGCCGGCTGGGGCGCGATCCTGGCGATCCCGACGGTGATGTTCAGCCTGTACGGCATGAACTTCGATTTCATGCCCGAACTGAAATTCCACTACGCCTATCCGGCCGTGATCGGGGTGACGGCGGTGGCGTGCGGCGCGCTGTGGCGGCGGCTGCACCGCGCGGGCTGGATCTGAGCGCGACGTCGTTATATCGATGCGACGAATGAATGAATGGCTTTTTAACGAGCATTGATTATTCGCGCGGATAATCTCGCCGCTACCGGGCACCCGCGCCGACTCCTACACTGGAGCAACAAGGCGCCGCGCCCGGAGTCCGCCATGTCGAAACACCGTTCCCCGCATGCCGCCGTGCTGGCCGGCATCCTTTGCGCATGGCTGGTCGTGCCACCCGCCGCTGCCGCACCCCAGCCCGCCGCTCCCGCGCAGGCGCAGACCCGCGACGCGGTCGCCGCCTACGAATCGGGCCGCTTCGACGCGGCCTTGCAGGGTTTCGCCGGCGCCGCGCGCCAGGGCAACCGGCTTGCCCAGTTCAACTACGCAATGATGCTGCTGCGCGGCGAGGGCACTGCCGCGCGGCCGCAAGAGGCGCTGGTATGGCTGCGCAAGGCGGCCGACAACGGCATGACCCATGCCCAGTACACCTGGGGCGATCTCTACGAGCGCGGCGAACTGGTACCGAAATCGCTGGAAGAAGCCAACCGCTGGTACGAGCGTGCGGCGCAGGGCGGCCATGTGCAGGCGCAGATGGAGCTGGCGACGAACTACTTCACCGGGCGCGGCCTGCCGCGCGACTACGCGCAGGCGTTTGCGTGGTACCGCCGCGCGGCGAGCGCGGGGGATGGCGGCGCGCAGTACATCGTCGGCAGCTTCTATGAGCGCGGCGAGCCTGGCGTGGTCGAGCGGGATATCGAGCAGGCGAAGATCTGGTACGCGCGCTCCGCGGCGCACGGCGATCCGGGAGCGCTGGCGAAGCTGAGGTCGCTGCTGGAGGAGACGGTGAAGGGCAGGGCGGGGATGTAAGGCGTGTCGGAGTACACCAGCCTTTTATTGGCTGAGGACTGGCTCCCTCTCCCGCTTGTAGGAGTCACGAAGTCACGCCTGTGGTATGCCAGCGCCTGCCCTCTCCCCCGGCCCCTCTCCCGCAAGCGGGAGAGGGGAGCAAACAGTCGGGCGGGTGACTATCCCTCAGCCCAGCTTCTTCCTCAACAACTCATTCACCTGCGCCGGGTTGGCCTTGCCCTTGGTCGCCTTCATCGCCTGGCCGACCAGCGCATTGAACGCCTTTTCCTTGCCCGAGCGGAATTCCTCGACCGACTTGGCATTGGCGGCCAGCACGTCGTCGATGATCTTTTCCAGCTCGCCGCTGTCGGACATCTGCTTCAGTCCCTTGGCCGCGATGATGGCGTCGGCGTCGCCGCCATGCTCGCCCGCCCACATCGCCGGGAACACATCCTTCTTCGCGGTGTTGTTCGAGACCGTGCCGTCGGCGATGCGCGCGAGCAGCTTTGCCAGTTGCGCCGGCGTGACCGGCGCTGCATCGATGGCGATGCCTTCGCGGTTGAGTTGCGAGGCCACGTCGCCCATCAGCCAGTTGGCGGCGGGCTTGGCGCTGGCGGCGCCCGCGCCGGCGACCACGGCTTCGTAGTAGGCGGCGAAGGCCTTGGTCGCGGTCAGCATGGTGGCGTCATATGCTGACAAGCCGTATTGCGAGACCAGGCGCGCCTGCATCGCTGCCGGCAGCTCAGGCAGTTCGCCGCGCACGCGCTCGACCCAGCCGGCGTCGATCTCCAGCGGCATCAGGTCCGGATCGGGGAAGTAGCGGTAGTCGTGCGCATCTTCCTTGGTGCGCATGGCGCGGGTTTCGCCGGTGTCCGGATCGAACAGGACGGTGGCCTGCTGGATCTTGCGGCCGTCTTCGATCTCGGCGATCTGCCACTGCACTTCGTAGTCGATGGCCTGCTGCAGGAAGCGGAACGAGTTCAGGTTCTTGATCTCGCGGCGCGTGCCGAATTCCTTCTGGCCCAGCGGCCGCACCGACACGTTGGCGTCGCAACGGAAGCTGCCTTCCTGCATGTTGCCGTCGCAGATGCCCAGCCACACCACCAGCGAGTGCAGCGCCTTGGCGTAGGCCACCGCTTCGGCGGCGCTGCGCATGTCGGGCTCGGTAACGATTTCCAGCAGCGGCGTGCCGGCACGGTTCAGGTCGATGCCGGTCATGCCGGCAAAGTCCTCGTGCAGCGACTTGCCCGCGTCTTCTTCCAGGTGCGCGCGCGTCAGGTTGACGGTCTTCTCGTAGGATTCGCCCTGCTTGCCCTCGACCTGGATGGTGATGGTGCCGCCCTGTACCACCGGGATCTCGTACTGGCTGATCTGGTAGCCCTTGGGCAGGTCGGGGTAGAAGTAGTTCTTGCGCGCGAACACGCTGCGCGGCGCGATGGTGGCGCCGATCGCCAGGCCGAACTGGATCGCGCGCTCGACCGCGCCCTGGTTCAGCACCGGCAGTACGCCGGGCAGCGCCAGGTCCACCGGCGACGCCTGCGTGTTGGCCTCGGCACCGAAGGCGGTGGAGGTGCCGGAAAAAATCTTGGAGGCCGTCGACAGCTGCGCGTGCGTTTCGAGGCCGATCACCACTTCCCATTGCATGGCGGTATTCCTGTTCGGTTCTTTCGATGTTGTCTGTTGCGAGGGAACGGCAGCGCCGCCCCGGTGTTGGGTCTGGTCTTGCGTGGCCGTCAGGGGTCGGGACTGGCCAGCCAGGAGTCGAGCTGGGCGAGCGCGGCCACGCGTGCCACCGCATCGCCGCCGACGGTGACGCTCTGGCCCTTGCGCATGACGGCGGCAGGCACGTCGGTGCGCCGATGCAGCTCGCTGGTGCCGTCGAAGCCGTGATAGGCGCCCGGGAAGATCTCCAGCCGGAAGCGCGCCCCCGGCTGGCGCGCCTGCACCGCGCTCTGCAGCATGGCGCAGCGGGTCGCCGGGGTCCAGTCGTCGGCGCCGCCGATCATCAGCAGCAGCGGCGCGCGCAGGCGGAAGCTGTGCTGCTGCACCGCGCGCTTGCAGCCCGGGTAGAACGCCACCGCGCGCTCGACCGGCGGCGTGCCGGCCGGCCACGGGCGGCTGGCGTCGACGGTGGCCAGCACCGCCTGCGCGCCGTTCGACCAGCCCAGCAGCACGATGCGCGCGGCGTCGACGGCGGGTTGCTGTGCCACCCAGCGCAGCGCGGCGAGCGCGTCGGCACGGCGGGTGCGGTCGTCGATGGCGCGCGTGTCGATGGGCTCGGTACAGATGCCGTGAGGCCTGCCGCGCGCGCTGAAGCTGTCCGGCATCAGCACCGCATAGCCGCGTTCGGTCAGCCAGTGGGCGTACTCACGGTAGCGTTGCTGCAGCAGTGCGGCAACGCCGGCCTTGTCGGTTTCGACCGTACCAGCGGTGCGCTCGCGCGCAGGGCGCTGGGCCAGCAGGCCGCCACAGCCGTGCAGCGCCACCACCACGGGCAGCGCGCGCGGCGTGGCGCCTTCGCGCGGCAGGAACCAGTAGGCGGTCAGTGCCGGCGTGGCGGCATCGCCGCGCAGCTGCACTCGCTGCGCGGGCACGGGCGTCGTGGCCGCAGGGGCCGCCGTGGCGGGCGCGGCCCGGTTCACCGCGTTCGGCGCCAGTACGCCCGCCGGCGTCAGCGGTGCCGGCGCGTCCAGTGCGGGCGCGGGCAGGTCCGGCGTATGCGCCGCGGCGCCGGCCAGCCATGTGCATAGGCCCAGCGCCACCGCGGCGCGCAGCCAGGCGGCCACCGGGTGGGTGGCGCGCGGCGCGGGTTGCGGGGTGGTGGGGGACTGGATCATGACCGGCTGCGGTGGCTTCAGCGCGTGCGGGCGCAGGCGCCGGTGCCTGGCTCGAACATCACCGGCCAGGCTTCTTCATAGATGCCGGGCGTGCAGCGCTGCTGGCAGTTGGCGTGCGCCAGCGTGACGCGGCGCGGGTCCTGCCACACCATCAGCTTGCAGCCGCTGCCGTCGTTGGCGCGCAGCTCGATATGCGGCTTCTTCTGGACCTGGCGGAAGTCGGCCAGGTTGAAGCTGCACGAGCCGCGCTTGCCGACCCACAGCTTCCACGACAGCTGCTGCACGCTGTTGTCCGCGATGCGCAGCTGCGCGTCTTCGCGGAAGCCGTCTTCCTCGGTGCGGCGGCAGTCGCCGGCCAGGTCGATGTCGCGGCTGGCGATCGGCGTGGGCTTGCCGATGATCGGCAGCTGGATGCAGCCCGCCACCAGCGCGGCGAGCGCTGCGGCAGCGAGCAGGCGGAGCAGGGTGCGGGTCATGGTCAGGCCTTGGCGGGGCAGCGCAGGTGCCAGTCGGTCGCCTGCTGGAACGCATGCGCGGCCTGCAGCAGGCGCGCTTCGTCAAAGTAGTTGCCGATCAGCTGCAGGCCGACGGGCATGTTGCCCGCGCCGAAGCCGCACGGCACGCTCATGCCGGGCAGGCCGGCCAGGCTGGTCGACAGCGTGAAGATGTCGGCCAGGTACATCTGCACCGGGTCCGAGGTCTTCTCGCCCAGCTTCCACGCCACCGTCGGCGCCACCGGGCCCATGATCACGTCGCACTGGGCGAAGGCGCGCTGGAAGTCGTCGGCGATGATGCGGCGGATCTTCTGCGCCTGCAGGTAGTAGGCGTCGTAGTAGCCGTGCGACAGCACGTAGGTGCCGACCATGATGCGGCGCTTGACCTCGGCGCCGAAGCCTTCGGCGCGGGTCTTCTTGTACATGTCGAGCAGGTCGCGGTACCCGGCGGCGCGGTGGCCGTAGCGCACCCCGTCGAAGCGCGACAGGTTGGACGAGGCCTCGGCCGGCGCGATCACGTAGTACACCGGGATCGACAGCTCGGTCTTGGGCAGCGACACCTCGACCAGCGTGGCGCCCAGCTTTTCGTACTCGGCCAGCGCGGCGCGCACGGCCTGCTCGACATCGGCCGCCAGGCCCTTGCCGAAGTATTCCTTGGGCAGGCCGATGCGCAGGCCGGCCAGCGGGCGCCCGGCGGTGGCGCCGGCGCGCGGCTGGCCCAGCAGGCGCGTGTAGTCCTCGTCGATGCCGCCTTGCGCGGGCGGGATGCTGGTCGAGTCCTTCGGATCGAAGCCGGCCATGGCGTTGAGCAGCAGCGCGCAGTCCTCGGCGCTGTGGGCCATCGGGCCGCCCTGGTCCAGCGACGAGGCAAAGGCGATCATGCCGTAGCGCGACACGCGGCCATAGGTGGGCTTGATCCCGGTGATGCCCGAGAACGACGCCGGCTGGCGGATCGAGCCGCCGGTGTCGGTGCCGGTGGCGGCGGGCGCCAGGCCCGCGGCCACCGCGGCGGCCGAGCCGCCCGACGAGCCGCCGGGCACGCGGCTGGCGTCCCACGGGTTGCGCACCGGGCCGAAATGCGAGTTCTCGTTGGACGAGCCCATCGCAAATTCGTCCATGTTGGTCTTGCCCAGCGTGACCATGCCGGCCGCGGCCATGCGCTCGACCACGGTGGCGTCGAACGGGCTTTCATAGCTGGCCAGCATCTTCGAGCCGGCGGTGGCGCGCCAGCCGCGCGTGACGAACACATCCTTGTGCGCGACCGGCACGCCGGTCAGCGGCGCGGCCTCGCCGCGCGCGCGGCGTGCGTCGGCGGCGCGCGCCTGGGCCAGCGTCAGTTCGGCATCGACGTGGATAAAGGCGTTGAGCGCGGCGGCCTGCTCGATGCGGGCCAGGTACTCGCGCGCGAGTTCCTCGGCGGAGACGGTGCGCGCGGCCAGGGCGTCGGCAAGCTGGCGCAGGGAAGTCACGGAATCAGCGGAAAAGGGCATGACAGTCGGTTGGCATCAGGGGTGTTGTACTGGCGGGCGGCCGGCGCCGGACCGCGGCGCCTGGCGGCGCGGCAGCGCGGGCCGGGCAACGGTCATTCAATGACCTTGGGCACCAGGTACAGGCCGTTTTCGGTGGCCGGCGCGGGGCGCTGGTAGTCGGCGCGGCGGTCGGCTTCGGTGACCACGTCCTCGCGCAGGCGCTGGACCATGTCGCGCACGGCCGACAGCGGGTGCGCGAGCGGTTCGATGCCGGTGGTGTCGACCGCCTGCATCTGCTCGACCAGCGAGAAAAAGTTGTTCAGTTGCGCAAGCGTCTGTTCGGCCTCGGCATCGCTGGTTTCGATGCGGGCGAGGTGGGCAATGCGCTTGACGTCGGATAGGTCGAGGGCCATGGCGTGGTGGGTCGATGCTCGGATGCTCGGAGACGAAAGGCGGCCTGGCCCGGGGGGCTGACCGCGGGCGCCGGAGGGCACCCCGTAGTCGTCAGAATTGCAGGTATTTTCAGGCTGTAAACGCCCGAAGCCGCTGGAATTATAAGGTATCATTGCGAGTTACCGACCTTTGGCAACGCCTACGCCACATGGCCTGCGGCCCGCGCCTCCGCGCCCGGTGTCCGAAGGCGCCCGAAGGGCAAACCTGGGTCCTCTGATTAGGCCTTGCCGCCAGCCCCGCGTGTCGCCCCACGGCCGACATGATGCGCCGGCATCTGCACATTTCCGCGAACTTTTCCGCGGGGTCTAATCAAAGGTTCCCGTAGGGCCGGCGCGCACGGTGCGCCGGCGGTGCCGATCCCACGTCCATCCGGCCGGACAGCCTCCGGTCCGGGCGGCGGGCGGAGCGGGAAGCCGAGAACCATTCCGTATTCAACACAACGCATTTCGTGGCCGGGCCGCTCGCGGCGCCGGCCGCTTCGCCTACCCGCGAACACCACCACAGACAGGATTCCTGATGTTCGGATTTCTCCGCAGCTACTTCTCCAACGACCTGGCGATCGACCTCGGCACCGCCAACACGCTGATCTACATGCGCGACAAGGGCATCGTGCTGGACGAGCCCTCGGTGGTTGCGATCCGCCAGGAAGGCGGCCCCAACGCCAAGAAGACCATCACGGCGGTGGGCAAGGAAGCCAAGCAGATGCTGGGCAAGGTGCCGGGCAATATCGAGGCGATCCGCCCGATGAAGGACGGCGTGATCGCCGACTTCACCGTCACCGAGCAGATGCTCAAGCAATTCATCAAGATGGTGCATGACAGCAAGCTGCTGCGCCCGAGCCCGCGCATCATCATCTGCGTGCCGTGCGGCTCGACCCAGGTCGAGCGCCGCGCCATCCGCGAATCGGCGCTGGGCGCCGGCGCCAGCCAGGTCTACCTGATCGAGGAGCCGATGTCGGCCGCGATCGGCGCCGGCCTGCCGGTGTCGGAGCCGTCGGGCTCGATGGTGGTCGATATCGGCGGCGGCACCACCGAGGTCGGCATCATCTCGCTGGGCGGCATGGTCTATAAGGGTTCGGTGCGCGTGGGCGGCGACAAGTTCGACGAGGCCATCGTCAACTACATCCGCCGCAACTACGGCATGCTGATCGGCGAGCAGACCGCCGAAGCCATCAAGAAGGAAATCGGCTCGGCCTTCCCGGGCTCCGAAGTGCGCGAGATGGAAGTCAAGGGCCGCAACCTGTCCGAAGGCATTCCGCGTGCGTTCACGGTGTCGTCCAATGAAATCCTCGAGGCGCTGACCGATCCGCTGAACCAGATCGTGTCGGCGGTGAAGATCGCGCTGGAGCAGACCCCGCCCGAGCTGGGCGCCGACATCGCCGAGCGCGGCATGATGCTGACCGGCGGCGGCGCGCTGCTGCGCGACCTGGATCGCCTGCTGGCGGAAGAAACCGGCTTGCCGGTGCTGGTTGCCGAAGACCCGCTGACCTGCGTGGTGCGCGGCTCCGGCATGGCGCTGGAACGCATGGACAAGCTCGGCAGCATCTTCTCCTACGAGTAAGCAGGACGCTCACGTGGCGATGCGCGGCCTGCCGGATCGATCGATCATGGCGGCGTCGCGGCGCCGCATCCGCCGGGGCCGGGCCCTGGCAGCTCCCGCCGCCCGACCGTACCGCGCCCGTTCCCGCCAGGGATCGGGGCGCGGCACGGCGGGCGGCGGGGCGTTTCCGCGTGGCCTCCGGCCTTTGTTCGGGTAAATGGATTACTCCCCTCCGCCGCTCTTCAAGCAAGGCACCTCGGCTGTCGCCAGGCTGGTCCTGTACGTGGGCATCGCGCTGGCGCTGCTGGTGGTCGATGCCCGTTTCGACGCGCTGCGCGTCGGGCGCCAGGTTGCCGCCACCGTGCTGATGCCGGTCGAGCGCCTGGTGCTGGCCCCGCGTGATGCGCTGCGCACCATGTTCGACTACGCGCAGTCGTCGGCGACGCTTGCCACCGAGAACCGCGAACTGCGCCAGAACGCCGTGCAGCAGGCCCAGGCCTCGGTGCGCCAGGCGCAGCTCGAGGCCGAGAACAACCAGTTGCGCAAGCTGCTGGGGCTGGCGCAGCAATCGGCCACGCCGGTGACGGTGGCCGAGATCCTGTATGACGCGCGCGACCCGTACAGCCAGCGCATCGTGATCGACAAGGGCAGCCAGCACGGCCTGCGCGCGGGCTATCCGGTGATCGACGAGCGCGGCGTGGTGGGGCAGGTCACGCGCGTGTCGCCGTTCCAGGCCGAGGTGACGCTGCTGACCGACAAGGATCAGGCGATCCCGGTGCAGGTGGTGCGCAACGGGCTGCGCAGCGTGGCCTTCGGCGGCGCGCGCGCGGGCCAGCTGGACCTGCGCTTCATGGCCGCCGCCGCCGACCTGCAGCAGGGCGACCTGCTGGTGACCTCCGGCCTGGACGGCACCTATCCGCCGGGCCTGCCGGTGGCGAAGATCGTGCAGATCGAGCGCAAGGCCGATACCGCATTCTCGCGCGTCTATTGCGAGCCGGTGGCTGGCGTGCGCGCGCACCGCCAGCTGCTGGTGGTGCGCTACGACGCCGCCATCCCGGCACGCGAAGCAGTCGAGGCCCGGCCCGAGGCGCCGGTCAGGGGCGCCAGGTCCGCCGCGGCGCGCGCCGCCGCTGACAGCGCCGCGGCAGGCAAGGCCGCGACCGCCAAGGAGGCACCACGGTGACCAATCCCCAATACCTGCTGCGGCCGGTCAATCCGGCCTTTATCGCCTTCAGCTTCGTGCTGGCGTTCCTGTTCAACCTGATGCCGTGGGGCACCACGCTGTGGATCCCGGACATGGTGGCGCTGGTGCTGGTGTTCTGGAATATCCACCAGCCCCGCAAGGTGGGCATGGGCGTGGCCTTCCTGCTGGGCCTGCTGATGGACGTGCACGATGCCAGGCTGCTGGGCGAGCATGCGCTGGCGTACACGCTGCTGGCCTACTTTGCCATCACCATCCATCGCCGCGTGCTGTGGTTCACGGTCTACACCCAGGCGCTGCACGTGCTGCCGCTGCTGTTCATCGCGCACGCGGTGCCGGTGCTGATCCGGCTGGCCATGGGCGCGCCGCTGCCGGGCTGGCCGCTGCTGCTGGCGCCGGCGATCGAGGCGCTGCTGTGGCCGCTCGCCACCAGCCTGCTGCTGGCGCCGCAGCGCCGCTCCAGCGACGTCGACGAGACCCGGCCGATCTGACGCCGCCATCGCCATCGCCCGCCACCGTCCATCACCGCACCTTCCAGGCCACGCAGTACCATGACCGAAATCCGCAACGTCGAACTGGAAATCGGCCGCTTCCGCATCCGCGTGGCGGCCGCGGCGCTGTTTACGGTGATCTGCTTCGGCCTGCTGTTCTCGCGTTTCCTGTGGCTGCAGTGGTACAAGCACGACCAGTACTCGGCCAAGGCCGAGGACAACCGCATCTCGGTGGCGCCGATCGAGCCCAACCGCGGCATCATCATGGACCGCAACGGGGTCGTGCTGGCGCGCAACTATTCCGCGTACACGCTGGAGGTCACACCGTCCAAGCTGACCGATACGCTGGACAACACTATCGAGGGCCTGTCGGCGCTGGTCGACATCCAGCCGCGCGACCGGCGCCGCTTCAAGCGGCTGATGGAAGAATCGCGCAGCTTTGAAAGCCTGCCGATCCGCAGCCAGCTGACCGACGAGGAAGTGGCGCGCTTTTCCGCGCAGCGTTTCCGCTTCCCGGGCGTCGACGTGCGCGCGCGGCTGTTCCGCCAGTATCCGCTGGGCGAGTCGGCCTCGCACGTGGTCGGCTATCTGGGCCGCATCTCGCAGCGTGACCAGGAGCGTATCGAGGCCATGGACGAGGCCAACGATGCCGACGCCGCCAAGTACGATCCGCGCAAGGATGCCGACAACTACAAGGGCTCCAACTACATCGGCAAGATCGGCCTGGAGCAGAGCTACGAGACCGAGCTGCACGGCCTGACCGGGTTCGAGGAAGTGGAAGTGAGCGCGGGCGGGCGCCCGATCCGCACGCTGTCCACCTCGCCGGCCACGCCCGGCAACAACCTGATCCTGTCGCTCGATATCCGCCTGCAGCAGCTGGCCGAAGCGCTCTACGGCGACCGCCGCGGCGCGCTGGTGGCGATCGAGCCGTCCACGGGCGATATCCTGGCCTTTGTCTCCAAGCCCACCTTCGACCCCAACCTGTTTGTCGAGGGCATCGACACCAATACCTGGAACGAGCTCAACGGCTCGCCCGACAAGCCGCTGCTCAACCGGCCGTTGCGCGGCACCTATCCGCCGGGCTCGACCTACAAGCCGTTCATGGCGCTGGCGGCGCTGACCACCGGCAAGCGCACCGCGGCCTGGGGCATGTCGGATCCGGGCTTCTTCACGCTGGGCAACCACACCTTCCGCGACGACAAGCCGGGCGGCCACGGCTGGGTCGACATGCACAGCTCGATCGTGCATTCATGCGATACCTATTACTACGCACTGGCGCGCGACATGGGTGTCAACGGCATCCATGACTTCATGAAGCCACTGGGCTTCGGCCAGATCACGGGCATCGACATCGAGGGCGAAAGCCGCGGCATCCTGCCGTCGACCGAATGGAAGCGCAAGGCTTACCGCAAGCCCGAGCAGCAGAAGTGGTATGACGGCGAGACCATCTCGCTGGGCATTGGCCAGGGCTACAACAGCTTCACCATCCTGCAGCTGGCGCAGGCCACTTCGGTGATCGTCAACAACGGCAAGGTGATGAAGCCACACCTGGTCAAGGCGGTGGAAGACGCGGTCACGCGCAAGCGCGCGCTGACGGTGCCCAAGGAAAGCTACACGATTCCGCTCAAGCAGGCCGATATCGACGTGATCAAGCGCGCGATGGTGGCGGTGACGCACTCCGGCACCGCTGCGCGCGTGTTTGCCGGCGCGGCGTATGAGTCGGCGGGCAAGACCGGCACGGCGCAGACCTACAGCCTTTCCAAAGGCGAGAAGTACAACCACCACGCGCTCGACGAGCGCAAGCGCGACCACTCGCTGTACACGGCCTTTGCGCCGGCCGACAACCCGAAGATCGCGATCGCGCTGATCGTCGAGAACGCCGGCTTTGGCGCCGCGGTGGCCGCGCCGATCGCGCGCAAGGTGATGGACTACTACCTGACCGGCAAGTGGCCCGCCGAACTCGAGGCGATCGCCCCCCCTGCCGGCGAGCGCGTGGCGGGCCGCGCGCCGGTGGATACGCCGAGCGTGTTCACCACCGGCCAGACCGCCAGCATTGCCAGCGCCACGGTGATGGCCAGCGGCGGCGCGCCGGCCAGTGGCGCTGCCGCCAGCGCGGTGGCGGCGGCATCGGGCGTGCAGGCGCCGACGCCGGAGGCGATCGCCGCGACGCTGGATCCCGACGCCATCGCCCCGGCCTCGGCGGTGCAGACGCTGGACCAGCGCATGCTGCAGGCGCTTGGCCACAGCAAGCCGCAGTTGCCGCCGGCCTCCGCCCCGGTCGCACCGGCCAAGGCGTCCGCGCCCAAACCACGCGTCAAGCCCGTGGCTGCCAAGGCAGCCAGCGGTGCCGGCGCCACTCGCTGAAGGAGACGCGCATGGATCGCCGCCGCGTCCTGTCCCTGGTCAAGACCGCGCTGACCGGTTTCGACAAACCGCTCTCGCTGATCGTGTTCCTGCTGTTCGCCACCGGCATCGTCGCGCTGTACTCGGCCGCGATCGACATGCCGGGCCGGGTCGAGGACCAGTTGCGCAACATCCTGCTGTCGTACGTGGTGATGCTGGTGATCGCTTACCTGCCTACGCAGACACTGATGCGCGTGGCGGTGCCCATCTACACGGTGGGGGTGGCGCTGCTGATCGCGGTGGCCATGTTCGGCCTGATCCGCAAGGGCGCGCGCCGCTGGCTCTATGTCGGCATGGTGATCCAGCCGTCCGAGATCATGAAGATCTCGATGCCGCTGATGCTGGCGTGGTATTTCCAGAAGCGCGAGGGCGTGGTCAAGTGGTTCGATTTCGTGGTGGCACTGGTGCTGCTGCTGATCCCGGTCGGTCTGATCGCCAAGCAGCCCGACCTGGGCACGGCGCTGCTGGTGATGGCCGCGGGGGTGTACGTGATCTACTTCGCCGGCCTCTCGTGGAGGCTGATCCTGCCGCTGCTGGGGCTGCTGGTGGTGGCGATCACCCTGCTGATCACGTTCCAGAACGACATCTGCGCGCCGGGCGTGAACTGGCCGGTGCTGCACGACTACCAGCAGCACCGCGTCTGCACGCTGCTGGACCCGACCAGCGATCCGCTCGGCAAGGGCTTCCACACGATCCAGTCGATCATCGCGATCGGCTCCGGCGGGGTCGAGGGCAAGGGCTGGCTCAAGGGGACGCAGACCCACCTGGAGTTCATTCCGGAGAAGCACACCGACTTTATCTTCGCGGTGTATTCGGAGGAGTTCGGGCTGATCGGCAACGCGGTGCTGCTGGTGCTGTACCTGCTGCTGATCTTCCGCGGGCTCTTTATCGCGGCCAATGCGCCGACGCTGTTCTCGCGGCTGCTGGCGGGGTCGATCACGCTGATCTTCTTCACCTATGCCTTCGTCAACATGGGCATGGTCAGCGGCATCCTGCCGGTGGTGGGCGTGCCGCTGCCGCTGATGAGCTATGGCGGCACGGCACTGGTGACGCTGGGCGCGGGCATCGGCATCCTGATGAGCATTTCGCGGCAGAAGCGGCTGATTCAGACGTAGCGAGGGCATGCCAAAGGTTTGCTCCCCTCTCCCGCAAGCGGGAGAGGGAGCCTGCCAGCGCGGGTTTGACCGCTTTCGCAGCGCCCGTCACGGCCGCTTTGCTAAACTGCCACCCACTTTACCTCTACCGGTCCACGCCCCATGAACGCCCAAGACGTTGCCGCCTACCTGCAGAGCCATCCTGAGTTCTTCGAAGAGCATGCCGAGTTGCTGGCGGCGGTGCAGTTGACCAGCCCGCACAGCCATCGCGCCGTGTCGCTGCAGGAGCGCCAGATGGAAATCCTGCGCGAGAAGAACAAGGGATTGGAGCTGCGCCTGGCGGACCTGGTCCGCCATGGCCACGAGAACGACCGCACCCAGCAGCGCCTGCATGACTGGCAGCTGCGCCTGCTGGCCGAGGCCGATTCGCACGCGCTGCCGTATGCCGTGCAGGACGGCCTGCAGCAGGTGTTCGACGTGCCGGCGGTGGCGCTCAGGCTGTGGGATGTCGCCGAACAGTACGCACACATGGAAGTGGCGCAGGGCGCCAGCGAAGACCTGCGCATCTTTGCAGAGGGCCTGCGTGCGCCGTACTGCGGCAGCAACAGCGGCTTCGAGGCGGCCAGCCTGCTCGAGCACGACGATATCACCTCGCTGGCGATGGTGACGCTGCGCGTGCCGGTGCGCGCCGGCGAGGCCGAGGCTGGCGCCGATGTGCGTGGCGCCGCCTTTGGCATGCTGGTGCTGGGCTCGCCCGATCCGCGCCGTTTCCACGAAGGCATGGGCACCGCCTACCTGTCGCAGATCGGCGAAGTCGCGGGCGCCGCGCTGAACCGGTTGCGCGACTGAAGCCATGGCTGCACGCCGGCCGCCGCGCGACGCGGGCGCGCCGCCCGCTGCCGCCGGCGGCGCAGCCCCGCCGCCAGACCCGCTGGTCACCCGCTATCTCGACTGGCTGCGCGGCAGCCGCAAGCTGGCCGAGCATACGCTGTCAAATTACGCGCGCGAACTGCGCGTGCTGCAGGCACACGCGGCGCAGCATGCGCCGGGTGTCGCGCTGCTGGCGCTGCAGGCCCACCATATCCGCAATTTCGCCGCGCGGCTGCATGCCGCCGGGCTGGTCGGCACCAGCATCGCGCGCGCGCTGTCGGCATGGCGCGGCTTCTACCTGTGGGCAGCACGGCACGGCCATGGCGTGAGCGTGAATCCGGTCGACGGCGTGCGCGCGCCGCGCTCGGGGCACGCGCTGCCCAAGGCGCTGTCGGTCGAGCACGCGGTGGCGCTGGTCGCGCACCCTGCCGGCACCGACGCCGAGGCGCTGCGCGACCAGGCCGTCTACGAATTGTTCTATTCCAGCGGGCTGCGGCTGTCCGAGCTGGTGCAGCTGGACCTGCGCTATGCCGATGGCGATGGCTACCGCTCCAGCGGCTGGCTCGACCTGGCCGGCGCCGAGGTGACCGTGACCGGCAAGGGCTCGCGCCGGCGCTCGGTGCCGGTCGGCAGCAAGGCCATCGCCGCGCTGCAGGCGTGGCTCGCGGTGCGCGACGCCTGGCTGCGGCCGGGCGCTGCGCCCGAGGACGCCCATGCCTTGTTCCTAGGTCCGCGCGGGCGGCGCCTGTCGATGCGCACGGTGCAACTGCGGCTCAAGCAGCAGGCGCTGCGCGCCGGCGTGCCGGCCGATGTGCATCCGCATATGCTGCGGCATTCCTTCGCCACCCACATGCTGCAGTCTTCCGGCGACCTGCGCGCGGTGCAGGAGATGCTGGGCCATGCCAGCATCTCGACCACGCAGGTGTACACCGCGCTCGATTTCCAGCACCTGGCCAAGGTCTACGACAAGGCCCACCCGCGTGCCGGCCGGGCACGCGCGAAAGCGGCGGCCGATGCCCCGACCCGGGCGACGGATAGCGACGATACGCCGGACGACTGATTCACTCCCACTGCGCAAGCACTTCGCGAAAGCGCTCGATCTCGGGCAGCAGCCAGCCACGGAACGCCTGCACCTTGGGCAGGTTCAGCGCGCCCGGAGCGCACACGAAGTACAGCAGCCACGGGCACGGGATGCTGACCTCGAACAGCCGCACCACGCGCCCGGACAGCAGGTCGTTGCACGCCAGCGACGAGCGGATCAGGGCAATGCCCTGGCCTTCCGAGGCAGCCTGCAACAGCAGCGAGGAATCTTCCAGCAGCAGGCCCTTGCGCGGCTCGGGCCAGTCCAGCCCGGCGGCCTCGAACCACGGCTTCCACGGATCGCCCTCGCCGCGCAGCAGCGGCAGGCCCGCCATGTCCTGCGGCCGATCCGGCAGCCGCCCGCCGTTGAAGGCAGGGCTGCATACCGGGAAGAAGACATCGTCAAGCAGCCGCTCCACATACAGGCCGGGATAGTCGCCGCTGCCCATGCGCAGCGCGACATCGACCTCTTCGTGCGCAAAGTTGACCAGCGTGTTCGACGACAGCAGCTCGACATCCAGTTCCGGGTGGCGCTCGATAAAGCTGCCGATGCGCGGCGTCAGCCAGCGCGCGGCGAACGACGGCATGGTGCTGATGGTCAGGCGCTTGTCGCGGTTGCCGGCCTGCAGCGCGCGCGTGGCATCGGCGATTTGCAGCAGCGCGTCACGCACGCGCTCGGCATAGAGCCGGCCCGCCGGCGTCAGCGCCACGCGCTTGCCGTGGCGCTCGAACAGCGGCATGCCCAGTTCTTCTTCCAGCGCGCGGATCTGGTGGCTCACCGCGCCGTGCGTGACGAACAGCTCCGTCGCCGCGCGCGAAAAGCTCTCGTGCCGCGCCGCGGCTTCGAACGCGCGCAGTGCGGTTAGCGCGGGCAGGCGCGGCAACTCGCGGTGCCAGCCACGCGGCAGGTCTTTTTCCCAGGCGCTTTTCCAGGCCATGGCCGCCTCCAGGCAATCGGGGTTATGTGAGATTGGCTAACAAGAACAAAGAAAATATATCGTTTTGATAGTGGCCGGGCAATCACTAATATTCCATCACCGGCCCCCGCAGTTGCCCCCTTCTTCACCGCGATATTCACAGGATTTAACTGGCCTGGTCCCCTTGCCGGGCCAGTTCCGGTGCCCCGCGGCGAATCCGTACTGTGTCTGGCGTATCCCCGCCAGGGCCGGCTGAACGGAGAACCACCATGAAAACCGTGCTCACAACGACCGAGTTCACCCTGAATCCTGGCGAAGTCACCACGCTGTCGGTGCATGCGCCCCAGCGCCTCCACATTGCAGAGGCCCGTGGCACCGATGTGTGGCTGACCCGCGAGAATGATTCGGAGGACTACTGGCTGCGTTGTGGCGGCAGCCTGCTGCTGCGCAGCGGGGACGAGGTGGTGCTCAGCATCGATCCGCGCGCCATGCATCCGGTACGCCTGGCGCTGATTGCCGAGGCGCGTCGCCCGGCACTGGCGCTCGCCGACCTGCCGCACCTGGTGTATCGCAGCCTGCGCCGACTGGTTCGAGGCACCGAGTGGACGCCGAACCAGGACCGGGTCACCGCCTCCTGAAGTTGGAGAGGGCGGAGCCACGTCCGCGTCGCATCAGGCCGGGGGCCATCTGCGCCTGGTCTGGTCGCGTGACGCAGCGGACGGTTCCGCTCCCTGAACGGGGCAGGCAGGGCCGGCGCAAGCCGGCCCTTTTCGTTACACTCTCGCCATGCATCCGATTCAAGTCATCGAACGCGGCCGCGAGGACTATCAGCCGTGTTTCGACGCGATGCGCGCCTTCACCGCCGCGCGCACCTCTGATACGCCCGACCAGGTCTGGCTGGTCGAGCATCCGCCGGTCTACACGCTGGGCCAGGCGGGCGACCCCGCGCACCTCCTGGCGCCGGACGAGCGGATTCCGGTGGTGCAGATCGATCGTGGAGGGCAGATCACTTACCACGGGCCGGGACAGGTCGTGGCTTACCTGCTGCTTGACCTGCGCCGCCGCCGCCTGATGGTGCGCGAGCTGGTGCACGGCATCGAGCAGGCCGTGCTGGACACGCTCGCGGCGTATAATCTCGCAGCCGAACGCAAGCCCGGCGCCCCCGGCATCTACCTGTCCGGCGGGCCGCACCAGGGCGCCAAGATTGCCGCGCTCGGCCTCAAGATCCGCAACGGCTGCAGCTACCACGGCGTCAGCCTCAACGTGCAGATGGACCTGTCGCCATTCCTGCGCATCAATCCCTGCGGCTATGCCGGACTGGAAACGGTCGACATGGCCACCGCGGGAGCCACCTGTCCGGTGGCGGATGCCGATGGCGCGCCGGTGCCCGTGACCGCGGCAAGACAACCCGAGATCGCACAGCGCCTGGCGGCTGCATTGTGCGAGGTGCTGGCAGCGCACGAAGCTCGCGTGCTGGCGGCTGAAGAACCTGCCGCCCCGGCCCTGGCCTCCTAGTCAAAAGCGAAATGCACGCCGAGCGCGTGCGGAGAAATGTATGAGCGACGCCCTGATCGCCACTTCAAGCGAAGCCCCGCAATCCCCCGCGGAGCAGTACGACCCGACCCGCAAGCAGAAGTCGGCCGACAAGACCGCACGCATCCCCATCAAGATCGTGCCGGCCGAAAAGCTCAAGAAGCCGGACTGGATCCGCGTGAAGGCCGCCACCGGCAATTCGCGTTTCTATGAGATCAAGGACATCCTGCGCGCCAACAACCTGGTGACGGTGTGCGAGGAAGCCAGCTGCCCGAATATCGGCGAATGCTTTGGCAAGGGCACCGCCACCTTCATGATCATGGGCGACAAGTGCACGCGCCGCTGCCCGTTCTGCGACGTCGGCCACGGCCGTCCGGATCCGCTCGACGTGAACGAGCCCGGCAACCTGGCGCGCACCATCGCCCAGCTCAAGCTGAACTACGTGGTCATCACCAGCGTCGACCGCGACGACCTGCGCGACGGCGGCGCCCAGCACTATGTCGACTGCATCTCGCAGACGCGCGAGCTGTCGCCCGGCACCCGCATTGAAGTGCTGGTGCCCGACTTCCGCGGCCGGCTGGACAAGGCGCTGGACATCCTGCAGGCGTGCCCGCCCGACGTGATGAACCACAACATGGAAACCGTGCCGCGCCTGTACAAGCAGGCTCGCCCGGGTGCCGACTATGCGCACTCGCTCAAGCTGCTGCAGGAATTCAAGCGCCGCAATCCCAACGTCCCGACCAAGTCCGGCCTGATGGTCGGCCTGGGCGAGACCGACGAGGAAATTTTGGAAGTCATGCGCGACATGCGCGCCCACGACATCGACATGCTGACCATCGGCCAGTACCTGGCGCCGTCGAACCACCACCTGCCGGTGCTGCGCTACGTGCATCCCGACACCTTCAAGATGTTCGAGGAAGAGGCCTACAAGATGGGCTTTACCCACGCTGCGGTGGGCGCGATGGTACGCAGTTCCTACCATGCCGACCAGCAGGCGCATCAGGCGGGGTTTGCCTGAAGCGGGTTGCACAGCGATTGAGAATACGAAACGGCCGGGGGACTTCCCCGGCCGTTTTTATTTTGGCGCGTGCCCGCCCAACGCCCATCCTAGGGTCAACCCCGACTGTCCGTGCCCGGTCCGTTTCGATATGATGAATTCATCGATAAATTATCGATGAAATACCAGCACGTCACATTCCGCTTCTCTGCCTACACTGGTTAGCAAGTGCGCTAACGGGAATCTCATGAACTGCACCGTCCACCGACTTGCCGAGCAGGCGCTGCTGTACAGCGTCGCGCCGCCAGCATCGCTGGCCGTCCAGCGCCGGATCTGGGCCATGGCCGCGCGGGCGGCCGACTGGCGCGGCGTGGTGGACGTGGTGCCGGGCATGAACAACCTCACCGTGATCTTCGACGAAGATGCCGACGTGGACGCGCTCGAGCGCAACCTGAAGCTGGCGTGGGCCTCGGGCGAGGCGCGCAATGCGACCGGCAAGCTGGTCGAGATCCCGGTGCGCTACGGCGGCAAGCATGGCCCCGACCTGGGCGACGTCGCCGCGCATACCGGCCTGTCGCCGCAGGAAGTGGTGCGCCGCCATGCCGCGGGCGAGTACGTGGTCTACTTCCTCGGCTTCCAGCCCGGCTTCGCCTATATGGGCGGGCTGGCGCCGGAGCTGGCCACGCCGCGCCGGCGCGAGCCACGGCTGGCGGTGCCGGCCGGGTCGGTCGGTATCGGCGGCGAGCAGACCGGGATCTATCCGGCGGTGCTGCCGGGCGGCTGGCAGCTGATCGGGCGCACCGACGCCGAACTCTTCGTGGCGGACCGCGATCCGCCTTCCCTGTTTGCGCCCGGCGATACCGTGCGCTTTGTCGCCGAGGAAATCATCGCGTGATCGAGATCATTCGTCCCGGCGCGCTCGCCTCGGTGCAGGACCTGGGCCGTACCGGCTTTCGCCGTTTTGGCGTGGGCCGCTGCGGGGCCATGGACCTGCTGGCGGTGGAAGTCGGCAACCGCCTGCTCGGCAACGCGCCGCAGTGCGCCGCCATTGAATTCACGCTGGGCCGCGCCGCGGTGCGCTTCCATGCCGATATGCGGGTGGCACTGGCCGGCGCCGAGTGCGGCGCCAACCTCGACGGCGTGCCGGTGTGGTCGTGGCACGCGTTCGACGCGCACAAGGGCGAGACCCTGACGCTGCCGTCGACCCGGGGTGGCACGCGCGCATACCTGTGCGTGGCGGGCGGCATTGCGGTGGATCCGGTGATGGGCTCGCGCAGTACTGACCTGAAGTCAGGCTTCGGCGGGCTGGGCGGACGCGCGCTGCAGGAGGGCGACCGCCTGCTCGCGGGACGCCCGGGGCTGGAAGCCGAGACCGACTGGATCGGCGTGCAGGCGCCAGCGTGGGCGCTGCCGGCCGCGGTCGAAGGCAAGGCTACGACCATCCGCATGCTGCCCGGTCCGGAATACGATGACTTTGACGCGGCCTCGCAGGCCGCGCTGTGGCAGGCCGACTGGACCGTCACGCCCAACAGCAACCGCATGGGCCTGCGCCTGAACGGGCCGGCCTTGGCGCGGCGCGACGGGCGCAGTGCCGACCTGCTGTCGCATGGCGTGGTGCCGGGCGTGCTGCAGGTGCCGCCGGCGGGCCAGCCGATCGCGCTGATGGCGGATGCGCAGACCACCGGCGGCTATCCCAAGATCGGCGTGGTGATCGGCGCCGACCTGTGGCGCCTGGCCCAGGTGCCGCTGGGCGCGCCGGTGCGCTTTGCCCAGGTCACGCTGGCGCAGGCCGAGGCCGCGCAGGCCGAGCTGGCACGCTACCTGCGCCAGATCGAGCAGGCGCTGCGGTGGCAGGGCGATGGCATGCCAATTGCCGCGCGCCGGCGCGCACGCACGCGGGTGGCCGCATAAGGGCGCGAGGCGCCGCACAGGAGAATGGCAATGCAGATCGATTTGAACGCGGATCTTGGCGAAGGCTGTGGCAATGACGAGGCGCTGCTGGCGCTGATCAGCTCGGCCAATATCGCTTGCGGCTGGCACGCTGGCGACGCCGCCACCATGGTGCAGACGGTGAAGTGGGCGCTCGAGCGCGGCGTGGCGATCGGCGCGCACCCGAGCTACCCCGACCGCGAGAACTTCGGCCGCACCGAGATGCAGCGCGACCCCGAGCACGTCTACGCCGACGTGCTGTACCAGATCGGCGCGCTCGCCGCGATCGTGCGCGCGCAGGGCGGCCAGCTGCACCACGTCAAGCCGCATGGCGCGCTGTACAACCAGGCCGTGCGCGATCCGGTGCTGGCGCGCGCGATCGTGCGCGCGGTGCGCGATTTCGACGCCGACCTGGTGTTCTTCGGCCTGGCCGGCAGCCAGATGATCGACGTGGCGAAGGCGGCCGGCCTGCGTGTCAAGCAGGAGGTCTTTGCCGACCGCGGCTACAACGCCGACGGCACGCTGGTCAGGCGCGGCACGCCGGGCGCGCTGCACGAGGACGAGGAAGTCGCCCTGGGCCAGACCCTGACCATGGTGCGCGAGCGCCGCGTGCGCGCCATCGACGGCACCTGGGTACCGATTCAGGCCGAAACCGTGTGTCTGCACGGCGACGGCGCCCACGCGCTGGCCTTTGCGCGCCGCATCCGGGAACGGTTGGGCGCAGAGGGCATCGCGATCCGCGCCGGCGACTGAGCGCGTTCACCCGCCTCCACGCCGGCATTTCTCCCACGCGGCCCGCCCCGTCACGCGTCACGGCGGCTGCTGTCCGCGCGCCTTCGTTATCTTCGTTTGGTGTTTCCATGGAACAGGCAGTCAATCTCTGGCCCCTTGTCGGGGTCGGCGTCATCATCATCGGCTTCGTGCTGCGCTTCAATCCCATGCTGGTGGTGGTGCTCGCCGCGCTGGCCACCGGGCTGGCCGCGCCGATGCCGCTGATGCAGATCTTCGCGGCGATCGGCACCGCCTTCGTCAAGGCGCGTAACCTGCCGCTGATCATCCTGCTGCCGCTGGCCGTGATCGGCCTGCTGGAGCGGCACGGGCTGCGCGAGCATGCGCAGGCGTGGATCGCGCGCATCGCCTCGGCCACGGTCGGGCGCTTGCTGATCGTCTACCTCGGCGTGCGCGAGCTGACCGCGGCGATCGGCCTGACCAGCCTTGGCGGCCACCCGCAGATGGTGCGCCCGCTGCTGGCGCCGATGACCGAGGGCGCGGCTGAAAACCGCTTCGGCCAGTTGCCCGAGCCGGTGCGCCAGCGCGTGCTGGCCTTCTGTGCCGCCACCGACAACGTGGGCCTGTTTTTCGGCGAGGATATCTTCGTGGCATTCGGCGCGATCGCGCTGATGCATACCTTCCTGCTGTCGTCGAACATCGACGTGGAGCCGCTGCATATCGCCGTGTGGGGCATTCCCACTGCGATCTGCGCGTTCCTGATCCATGCGGTGCGCCTCAAGCGCCTGGATGGCTGGCTCGAGCGCGAGCTCGGCGGCAAGGCGATTCAGGCCATGCCTGCAAAGAGCGCGGAATAAGGAGCGCGCCATGATTATTTCCATCGAATACCTCTACTGGCTCGCCGGCCTGGTGCTGGCCATTACCGCGCTGATGACCTTCGCCGACCGCGCGCATCCGCGCCGTCTCAGCACCGGGCTGTTCTGGCTGCTGTACGCGATCGTGTTCCTGGTCGGCGACCGGCTGCCGCCGGCCGCGGTCGGCATCGGCGCGGTGGTGATGGCGCTGATCGCGGGCTTCGGCGGCGTCGGCCACGGCAAGCATGAGAGCCTGCCCGAGGCAGAACGCCGCGCCAGCGCGAGCCGCCTCGGCAACAAGCTGTTCATCCCGGCGCTGCTGATCCCGCTGGTGACCGTGATCGGCACCATGCTGTTCAAGGACGTCAGGGTGGCCGGCGTGCCGCTGCTCGATCCGAAGAACGTGACCTTCGTCTCGCTGGGGATCGGCTGCCTGATCTCGCTGGCGGTGGTGTGCTGGCTTACGCGCGACACCGTGGCGCAGGGCCTGCGCGAATCGCGCCGGCTGACCGAGTCGCTGGGCTGGGCGCTGGTGCTGCCGCAGATGCTGGCGATGCTGGGGCTGGTGTTTGCCGATGCCGGCGTGGGCAAGGCCGTGGCGCACCTGACCACGGCCTATATCAACATGGACTACAAGCTGGTGGCGGTGGCGGTCTATTGCGTGGGCATGGCGCTGTTCACGGTGATCATGGGCAACGGCTTCGCCGCCTTCCCGGTGATGACCGGCGGCGTGGGCGTGCCCATCCTGGTCGGCATGTTCGGCGGCAATCCGGCGGTGATGGCGGCGATTGGCATGTTCTCCGGCTATTGCGGTACGCTGATGACGCCGATGGCGGCCAACTTCAATATCGTGCCGGCGGCGCTGCTGGAACTCGACGACAAGAACGCCGTGATCCGCGCGCAGGTGCCGACCGCGCTGGCGATCCTGGTGGCCAATATCGCGCTGCTGTATTTCCTGATGTAACCGAGGGAGCCCCGCCATGCCTACCGTGCTGCTGACAGGCTTCGAGCCGTTCGAGGACGAACCGATCAATCCGTCCTGGGAAGCCGTGCGCGCGCTCGACGGCGAACGCGTCGGCGACGCGACGATCGTCGCGCGCCAGCTGCCTTGCGTGTTCGGCGCGGCGATCGATGCGATCGGCGAACTGCTCGACACGCTGCGGCCGGTGCTGGTGATCGCGGTGGGCCAGGCCGGCGGGCGCGCCGAGATGTCGGTGGAGCGCGTGGCGATCAATGTCGACGATGCGCGCATCGCCGACAATGCCGGCGCGCAGCCGATCGATACCGCCATCGCCGCGGATGGCCCGGCGGCCTACTTTGCTACGCTGCCGATCAAGGCGATGGTGCGCGACATGCGCGCGGCGGGCGTGCCGACGTCGGTGTCGCAGACCGCCGGCACCTTCGTCTGCAACCATGTCTTCTACGGGCTGATGCACCGGTTGGCGCGGGAGCAGGACGACGCGGTGCGCGGCGGCTTTATCCACATTCCGTACCTGCCCGAGCAGGCGGCGCGCCATCCGGGCCAGCCCAGCCTGGCGCACGAAACGCTGGTGAGGGGCCTGCGCACCGCGGTGGCCACGGCGCTGTCGACCCGCGCCGATGTGCGCGAGCAGGGCGGGCAGCTGCACTAGGCCTGAGGCCGCCGGGCCCGTTCCCGCCTCTTGCTTATTCCTGCATGTTGGCCGCGGCCGCCTCACGGCGTGCCGCGGCTTTTTTCATCGCATGGCGGCGCAGGCTGACCTGTTCGAAGCGCCAGATCACATAGCAAAACGCCAGGAATGGCCACAGCCAGCCCAGCCACTGCGCCAGGCTGTTGAAGTGGATGAAGCGGCCCATGCGCCAGCCCTGTTCCGAGATCCACGCGTACGGGTTGGACGGCAGCACGTTGGTCAGCGCCACCAGCACGATCAGCGCCGCCATGGCAAGGATCGCGCGCAGCCAGCGCGGCAGGTAGAGCAGCAACGCCAGCACCAGCGAACTGGTCAGCAGCGCAAAGCGGCCGCCTTCGGACAGCCAGACGAATGCGCTTTCAGTGGGAAACTGCAGCTCGGCCGCGGTCGCCTTGAGCAGCAGCGCCGCCGCCAGCAGTCCCGCCAGGATGCGCAGCATCGGCGCGCTGCGGCGCATCGCGATCGAGGCGAACAGGCCGGTGCCGATCCAGCTGCTGGCGGTCACCAGCGATTCCAGCAACTGCTGGCTCTGCATGTCCTCGGGCCGCAGGCCGATATGGTCCTGCCAGGCCTCCAGCTGCGGGAACACCATCTGCAGCACCTGCATCGGCCAGGATTCGGGGTCGGTCAGCCATTCGCGCACGATGCCGCCCATGCCGAACAGGTGCTCTTGCGGAAACACCTGCGCGAACGGCCACAGCAGCAGCAGGATGATGGCAAAGCTGGCATGCGGCTCGAACCATGCGTGGCGCAGCCGCGTCAGGCGGCCGTCGTCGATCAGCGCGCGCGTGAACGGCGCCACCACGGCGCCGCCCAGCAGCGCGCCGAGCGCATTGGTGATCAGGTCGATGTTGGACGAGATGCGGCTGGGCAGCCAGGTCTGGAAAGCCTCCATGCATGCCGACAGCAGGGCGCCGGCCACCATCGCCACCAGCGTGGCGCGCCCGCCCGACACGCGCGGATGCAGCGACAGCACCACCAGCGCGCCGAACGGGAAATACCCCAGCACGTTGGTCAGCAGGTCGAAGTCGGTGATATAGCGCGGCTTGGGCGCGCTCAGGAAGGCAAAGGGCGAGATGCCGTTGTCGATCCAGCCCGAAAACGGGTACAGGCTGGCGTACACCACCAGCAGCGTGAAGCAGAGCAACCCCACGCGCGCCAGCGGCGAGTGCTGCGGGCCCGTGGTGGCGGGCGTTGGCGGAGCCGCCGGCGGCGGCGCGGAGAGCGGCGGGGGAGCCGGCTCCATGGCAATTCTCCTGTGGCTTTACTTTAGCTGCAGCGTGCCGATCCAGTCGAGCAGCGCGGCAATCACGGCATCGCTGGCCTCGGCCAGCGCCTTGACCCCGCCGGCGCCGTCGGCGCTGGGCGCGGGCCGGCGCACCTCGAAGGTCTGCTGGCCGAGCATGGCGTGCCGGTATACCGTGGCGCGCAGCCGCACCACGCCCGCGCTGGTGGTGGCGCTGTCAAATACCTGGTCGAACTCGAGCAAGTCCACCTTCAGCGCCGGCACGCTGCCGTCGCCGGACCAGCCCAGCGTGCCGCGCGCGGCCACGGCCTCGCGCAGCCGCTCGTCGAACAAGCGCGTGGGCGACATTACCCAGCGCTGCGTGGCGTAGGCCTGCAGGCGCTGCGCCTGGGCGTATTGCAGCCGGTAGAACAGGGCGTTGCCTTCCAGCCAGTTGGGCCCGTCGGTCTGTGCCACGCGCAGTTTGGGCAGCGGTGCGGGCGCGGGGTTCCCGTTGCCATTGCCGTTGCCGGAGCTGGCGGACACAGCCGGTCCGAGGTCATAGGTGATGGTGGGATCGCCGCGGGTCAGCGCGCAGCCCGACAGCGCCAGCCCGGCGGCGGCGAGCAGCAGGGCCGCGCGCAGGCGGACGCGCGCGGAGCGCAGGAAGCGTGGCATGTCGGTCGCAGGGTTCACGGCGGATTCTCGCGGTTGGCGTTTGGCGTTATCGACGGGCAGGGCGGTGGCGCATGCCGGCCGCGCTACGGTGCGGCGCTGAAGCCGGGCTCGCCCGGACCTGGCGCCGGCGCGGGCGCGCCGAACAGCACGCTGCTCGGGCTCTCGTTGAACTGGCCGGCGGCGCGCTCGAAACTGCGCGCGGTCTGGCGCGCGTCGCGGGCAAGACCGTTGAGCTGGGGCAGGGTTTCTTCGCTGAAGGTGCCCGCCGCCGACTGCACCGATGCCGACGCGGCCTGCAGGTCGCGCCCGACGCTGTCGACGGTGCGCATCACGGTGCCATTGGGGTTGGCCAGCTCCTGCGTCAGGCGCCGGGTCGATTCCAGCGTCGCGTTCAGGTTCTCGGCCACCCTGGGCAGGCGCTGCGCGGCCGGCGCCAGCGAATCCGACAAGCGCGAATAGTCGTCGGCAGTCTTGTGCACCGAGCGGATCGCCGCCATCAGCTCGTCGCGGTTGGCGCCCCTGAACATGTCGTTGAGCGAGCCCATCAGGGTCTCGGCCTGGGTCAGCAGCGAATCGCCGCGCTTTTCCAGTTCCTCGAAGAAACCAGGCCGCATCGCGATGCGCGCCACTGCCCTGGGCGAGGTGGGCAGCGGCGGCGAGCCGGCGGCGCCGTCGCGCGCGGCGGAGTCGTCAAGCTGCACGTAAGCGATCCCGGTCACGCCCTGGAAGCCCAGCGTGGCGTAGGTGGTGCGCGTGATCGGCGTGTTCTGGTCGACGCTGACGCGCACGATGATCTGTCCCGGCACCTGCGGATCGAACTTGATCGACTCGACCTTGCCCACTGCCAGCCCGCGGTACTTGACGTCGGCCTGCGGGCCGAGGCCGTTGACGGTGGAGCGGGTGATCAGGTCATACGGCACGCGCACCGCGTGGTCGCTGCTGAACCAGAAAATCGCGAACAGCACCAGCACGGCCAGGCCGATGGTGAACACGCCGGCGAGGAATGCGTGTGACTTGTTTTCCATCATGCTTCTCCAGGGGGTGGCGCCGGCGGCTGCCCGGGCTGCGGCAGCGCCTGCAGGGCGCGCTGGGCGCGCTCGCCCAGGAAATACTCGCGGATGAAGGGGTGGTCTACCTTCACCACCTCCGCAATTGGCGCGGCCGCGATCACCTTATGGTCGGCCAGCACCGCGACGCGGTCGGACAGCGCCACCAGCGTGTCGAGATCGTGCGTGATCATGACCACGGTCAGGCCCAGTTCGCGGCGCAGTTCGCGGATCAATGCCACGTAGTCGTCGGACGCCATCGGATCGAGCCCGGCAGTGGGTTCGTCCAGGAACAGTAGCTCGGGTTCCAGCGACAGCGCGCGCGCCAGCGCCACGCGCTTGATCATGCCGCCGGACAGGTCCGACGGCATCTTGTCGGCATCGCGCGCCGACAGCCCCACCAGTTGCAGCTTGAGCAGCGCCGCCTGGCAGATCAGGTTGTCGGGCAGCGCGCGCAGCTCGCGCAGCGGCAGCGCGATATTGTCGAGCACCGACAGCGCCGAGAACAGCGCGCCGCGCTGGAACTGCAGGCCCCAGCGGCTGCGCAGCGCCTGCAGCTGCGCCGGCCGCAGCCGCGCGGGGTCTTCGCCGAACACCTTGATGCTGCCCGAGGTCGGGCGCTCCAGCCCCACGATCTGGCGCAGCAGCACGGTCTTGCCGCTGCCCGAGCCGCCGACGATCGACAGCACCTCGCCGCGGTAGACGTCCAGGTCGACATGGTCATGCACCACGGCCTTGCCGAAGCGCTTGACCAGGTCGCGCACCTCGATCACCGGGGTGCGGTCGGGCGTGCCTTGCGCGGCAGCGTTCGCTTGCGCCGCGCTCACAGGCCCACGTCCTTGAACAGGATGGCGAAGACCGCGTCGGCCAGGATCACGATGGTGATCGCGGTCACCACCGAGGCGGTGGTGCCTTCGCCCAGGCTCTGGGTGTTGGGCTTGATGCGCAGGCCGAAGTGGCAGGCGGTCAGCGCGATCAGGATGCCGAACACCACGCCCTTGCCCAGCCCCAGCCACAGGTTGGCCACCGGCACCGCATCGGGCAGCTCGCGCAGGAAGAAGGCGGCACTGATGCCCAGCTGCATGCGCGCAGCCAGCATGCCACCGGCCAGGGCCATCACGTCGGTCCAGGCCACCAGCAGCGGCATGGCGATGGCCAGTGCGATCACGCGCGGCATGATCAGCCGGAAGCCGTGCGAAATGCCCATCACGCGCATCGCGTCGAGCTCTTCGGTCACCCGCATCACGCCGATCTGCGCGGTGATGGCCGAGCCCGAGCGCCCCGCGATCAGGATCGCGGCGAGCACCGGCCCCAGTTCGCGGATCACCGCCATGCCGAGGATATTGACGATGAAGGTGCTGGCGCCGAAGGTGCGCAGCTGGTTCGCCGACAGGTACGACAGCACGATGCCGATCAGGAAGCCGACCAGCGCCGTGATGCCCAGAGCCTTGTAGCCGACGTTGTAGATATTGGCCGAGATCTCGCGCCACGGCCCGCGCTGCGGCATGCGCGCGAAGCGCAGCAGGTCGAACGCCAGCTGGCCCAGCATGGTGATGCCGTTGCCCAGCTGCGCACCGAACGAGAGCACGTTGGCGCCAAACAGCGTGATTGGGTTGAAGCGGTCCACCATGTGCTTCTTCCAGCCCTGGTCCTGCACCGCGGCGATGCGCTCGAACACGCGGCGCTGGCCCTCGCTGGCCTCGAGCCGCTGCGGCAGCGCACCGTTCCAGGCCTGCCACAGCAGCTGTCCGCCGATATGGTCGAGCCGCTCGATGCCCGCCAGCGACCATTGCGCGCCGTCCGGCGCTTGCGCCAGCTCATGCAGCTGCGAGCGCAGTTGCCGCGCCTGGCGGCACCCGGCCAGGGCGAGCGCGGTCCAGTCGCCACGCAGCTGTACGCTGACGGTTCCGTCCCCGCGCGTGATCTGGAAGTCTGGCGTCGTCTGGCGTTCCAAGGGCAAGCGATGTGATGGCCGAGTCTCGATTCTAAGCCACGCGCCCCGCTGGCGCGACCGCGGCGTGGCCGAGGCCATGCGCGGGCGCGCGGCACGGCTACAATGCGGCATCGGCCGCAGGTCCGGGTCCCCACCCCGATCCTGCCGGTGCTGACCGCAATCGCCCGCGATCCCTCGCCCATCCCAGTCCTTTGCCGCGCATGTCCGCCGTTCCTCCACTTCCGCCCGATTCCTCCCCTGTCGCGCCGTGGCGCATCGATGCCGAGGCGCTGCGCGCCATGCTGCCGCCCGCGCTGCGCGACTGGACCCTGGAGCTGGTCGAGGAAACCGGCTCCACCAATGCCGACCTCACCGCGCTGTGCCGCCAGGCGCCGTGGTCCGACGCCGGCACGCTGCGCCTGGCCTATCGCCAGACCGCGGGGCGCGGGCGCCAGGGCCGGCCGTGGCAGGGGCAGGCCGGCATGACGTTCTCGGTGGCGCTGCCGCTGGCGCTGGCGCCGGCGCAACTGAGCGGCCTGAGCCTGGCGGTGGGCCTGGCGCTGGCCGAGGCCCTGGGCGAGGTCGCGCCGGCGCTGGGCGCGCGGGTTGGCCTGAAATGGCCCAATGACCTGCAGATCGATGGCCGCAAGCTGGCCGGCATCCTGATCGAGTCGGTGCCGGCGGGGCCGCGGCGGGTCTGGGCGGTGATCGGCATCGGCCTGAACCTGGTGCGCGATGCGCAGATGGAAGCGGCGCTGGGCCGCGAACTGGCGGGTGTGGCCGAGGCCATGCCCGGCTTCGATGCCGGACGCGATGCGCCGCGCCTGCTGGCCGCGCTGCTGGCACGGCTGGCAGCCATGCGCGCGGACTTCCTCGCGCATGGCTTCGGCCCGATGGCGCGGCGCTGGTCCGCGGCCGATGCCTACCGTGACCAGCCGGTGCGGCTGCTGCACGACGGCCAGGTGATCGCCGAAGGCATGGCGCGCGGCGTCGACGAGGCCGGCCACCTGCTGCTGGAAACGCCCGCCGGGCTGGAGCGCATCGCCAGCGGCGAACTGTCGCTGCGGCCTGTCCCGGGCGACGGAGAGACCGCATGAACGCGCCGCGGCTGCTGATCGATATCGGCAATACCCGGCTCAAGTGGGCGTGGTGCGAGGCCGGCGCGGCGCTGCCCGCCACGGGTGCCCTGCCCACGCCGTGGCAGCACGGCGGTGCGGTGGCGCATGCCGATGACGGCGCGCTCGGGGCCCTGGCCGCCGACCTGCGCGCACTGCGGGCCAGCGGGCCGATGCCGTCGGTGTGGATCAGCAACGTGGCCGGGCCGGTGATTGCCGCCGCCGTCGATGCCGCGCTGGCCGACGCCTTCGGCGGCTGCGCGCCGATGCAATGGGTGCGCAGCGCCGCCGCGCAGGGCGACCTTGCCAACGGTTATCGCGAACCCACGCAGCTGGGCGTGGACCGCTGGGTCGGCGCCATTGGCGCGCACCGCTGGCTGCCGCACGACACGCTGCTGGTGGTGACCGCCGGCACCGCCACCACGCTGGATATCGTCACCGTGGCGGCGGATGGCGGCGCGCGCTTCGAAGGCGGCCTGATCCTGCCGGGCCTGGCGCTGATGCTGGGCACGCTGGCACGCAATACGGCGCAGCTGCCGGCGCTGGAGGTTGGCGACGCCGGCAGCGTGGCCGCCGCGCAGCGGCGCTGGGCCGACAACACCCACGACGCCATTGCCGCCGGCTGCCTGGCCGCGCAGGCTGGCGCCATCGAGCGCACCTGGCGCGCGCTGGGCGAGCGCGGCGACGGTTCGCGCCCGCCGCGCTGCCTGCTGTCGGGCGGGGCGCGCGGTGCGCTGGCGGGGGCGCTCGCGGTGCCGTTCGAGATGCACGATAATCTGGTGCTGCTCGGCCTGCATGCGATGGCATCGACCGGCGCGTAGCCGCAGCCAGTCCCCTATACCATCGTTCCGGCCTCCCACCATGACCCATCCCGGCCTGTCACGCTCCCTGCGCATCGCGTTGCTGTTGCTGCTGTTCGCCAACGCCGTGCTGCTGGCCGCGGGGCTCGGCGCGTTCGGCGCGGAGCCGCTGTCGGGGTGGTTTGAATCGCCGCGCGAGCCGCACCGGCTGGAGCAGCAGGTGCGCGGCGAACGGATGCGGCTGCAACCCCAGCCGGCCCTGCCGGCGTCGGCGCCGGCCGCGTAGCGCAAGCGCGGCGGCTCAGCCGCCCTCGCGTACCTTGGTCAGCAGCTTGGTGGTCGAGCGGTCGTGCAGGAAGGGAATGGCATAGGCGTGGCCGCCCCAGCTGCGTACCAGCCGGGTTTCTTCCAGCGTGTCGATATCGTAGTCGCCGCCCTTGACGTAGATGTCGGGGCGCACCAGGCGGATCAGCTCCACCGGCGTCTGCTCGCGGAACATCGCCACCAGATCAACCGAGGCGAGCGCGGCCAGCAGCGCCATGCGGTCCGATTCATGGTTGAGCGGGCGGTCGTCGCCCTTGCCCAGCATCTTCACCGACGCATCGCTGTTGACCCCGACCACCAGGCTGGCGCCGAGCGCGCGCGCCTGCGCCAGGTAGGTGGCATGGCCGCGATGCAGGATGTCGAAGACGCCGTTGGTAAACACCAGCGGGCGCGGCAGCGCGGCGATGCGCGCGGCCAGCGCGGCGGGATCGTCGGCGGGAGTCAGCTTGGATTCGAAGGCGGGTACGGACATGGATCAGGGCATCGGATAGTGGAAGGCCGGACCCGTGTCGGAGCCGGCGCGCTTGCCCGAATGGTACCTGTTCTTGCAGCAGGTCCCGGGCCGCCCCATGGTTTACGTTGTCGCGTCACGGCGCAGGGACGGCACGGCGGCGATGTAGTAACCGGCTACTACCTGCGCGGCGCATGGCGCGCTTATCATCCGCGGCACCGTAATTTCCGGCCACAGGAAAAACGGCGTTGCATCCTACCCGCCAGCGCCGGGCCAGATCCGGCGCGCCGCAGCGGGCCGCATTTGTCGGGAATGCGTGAAGGCAAAAAAATGCCCCGCTTCGGCGGGGCGTTTTTTTGTGCGTCCGGGCTGGCCGCTCAGGCTTGCGCCGGGCTGGCGCCGCCGGTGCCTTGCAGGCTGGCGTTCAGCTCCTTGCGGTAGCGGTTCAGGTCCTGCACGGTTTCAAAGGTACGTTCGAACAGCAGCGACATGTTGTGCAGGATCCGTTCGATGACCTTCTTCTCCCAGCCTTCGTCGAAGCGGATCTGTTCGTCCAGCCAGTGCTCGAGCCAGTCCGGGTCCGGCAGGCGCGACTGCACCGTGTCATTGGGGAACAGCGCCTTGTTGACGTGCAGGTTGGTCGGGTGCAGCGGCTTCTCGGTGCGGCGCGCCGATGCCATCAGCACGCCGATCTTGGCGAAGGCCGCGCGCGCGCTGTCGCCGAACTGCGCCAGGTACTTCTTCATGTAGCGCAGGTAGGCGCCGCCATGGCGGGCTTCGTCCTGCGACAGGGTGCGGTAGATATGCTTGATCACCGGTTCGGTGTGCCATTCGGCGGCACGGCGGTACCAGTGGTTCAGGCGGATCTCGCCGCAGAAATGCAGCATCAGCGTTTCCAGCGGCGGGGCCGGATCGAACTCGAAGCGCACCGCGTGCAGTTCTTCCTCGGTCGGCACCAGGTCCGGGCGGAAGCGGCGCAGGTATTCCATCAGCACCAGCGAGTGCTTCTGTTCCTCGAAGAACCAGATGCTCATGAACGCCGAAAAGTCCGAGTCGTGGCGGTTGTCGCGCAGGAACATTTCGGTCGCGGGCAGGGCGGACCATTCCGTGATCGCATTCATGCGAATGGTCTTGGCCTGGTCGTCCGTCAGCATGCTGGCGTCGAAGGTATCCCAGGGGATGTCCTTGTCCATGTGCCAGCGGACGGCTTCCAACGATTTGAACAGTTCGGGGTAGAGCATGGTAAGCCTTTGAAATTACGGGCAGATTCTACCAGATGCGAATTATTCTCTTCTCCCTTTTTTAGGCGGGATCGGGGCAAATGCAACGCCTTGGACGGGGTTTGCCCACGGCCTTTTGCATTTTCCGGGCGATCAGCGCCGCGGCGGCGCGGCAAAGTGACAGCCCGGGCGTTCACGGGGATGTCATGTGATCGCAACGGCTCAGGGTGAGATCGCCTGCTCGGCCGCCTGGTTCCCCGCGCCCGTCGCCGCGGGCGCCGTGCCAGGGACGATGCCGTAGAGGAAGGCCGCCAGCTCGTCGGCCTGGGCCGCGGCGTCGCGCTCGCCCAGCGCAATCAGCGCCTGCGTGAAGGCCGGTTCGAACAGGAGGTAGCTGGCGAACGCCGCGCCGCGCACCTCGGTGCCGCCCAGCGGCGCCAGCAGCGCGCGCACGGTGCGCGGCAACTGCTTCTGGTGCTCGGCGGCGATGGCTTCGATCGGCTCGCTGGGTGCCACCGTCATCACCTGCACCGGGCGCCAGCCTTCGCGGTCGCCGGCCACCTCGGGCATGCGCGCCAGCAGCCGGTTGATATGCAGCAGCCGCTCCAGGTCTGCATTCAGGCCGTCCAGGAAGATGCTGGCCAGTGCCTGCCCGCCAACCTGTGCCAGCGACGGATAGCCACCCCCCGGCATGGTGTCGAACCAGCCCGAGCGCTGCCGCGAGGCCGCGCCGATCGCCAGGATGCGCGAAGCGCCCAGGTGGATGGCCGGCGACAGCGGCGACATCTGGCGCATGGTGCCGTCGCCGAACCATTCGTGGTGGCCGTCCAGCTCCAGCGGCATGGCGGGGAACAGGAACGGGATCGACGACGACGCCAGCAGGTGGTCCACCGTGATCTGCGCCGGCACCGCGATGCGCTGGCTGCGGTGCCACGGATGGATGCGGTGGTGCGACTGGTAAAAGGTCACATGGCGCCCGGTGCTGTACGACAGCGCCGTGACCGCGAATGCCTGCAGCGCGCCGCTGTCAAGGCTGGCCTGCACCCGCGCGGGCTCGAACAGCTCGCCCAGCATGCTGCCCAGCGGCGTGTTGTCGAACAAGGCGCGCGGCGCCCGCCGCTGGGTGGCCCAGCCCAGCGCCAGCGCCGACAGCCAGCGCGCCCCCGACACGCCCACGCGCAGCACATCGGTGCGGTAAACCTCGTCGGCATGGATGCTGTGCCAGAGCGCGCCCAGGCTCTGCGCGGCGGCCTGGAAGTCGCCGGCATGGATCGCCAGACCGGCGCCGTTGATGGCCCCGGCCGAAGTGCCGGCGATGATGCCGAACGGCAGCGCTGCCTGCGCCTTGCCGTGGCGCGCGGCGATGCGCGCCACGCCGTTGAGCACGCCGGCCTGGTACGCCGCGCGCGCGCCCCCGCCCATCATGATCAGGGCGGTGGCGGCGGGGTTGGGACCGGACGCGGGCGCCGCAGCGGGCAGCGGCAGGGAATCTCGGTGCATGGGGTTGGGGAAAGTGCGCGCCACGCAGCAGGGGGATCAGTTGGTGACGTTGCCGCCGGCGCCATTGTTGCTGCCACTGCCGCCGTTGCCACCCTCGCCCGCATCGCGGGCCGGCCTGGCCTTGGCCGTTTTCTTGGCGGCCGCCTTCTTCGCCGGCGCCTTCTTAGCGGCAGGCCTGGCGGTACCGGCCGCAGCCGTCTTGCCGGCCGCCGCCGGCTTCGGTTTCTCCGCGGTTGCCTGGGTGGCGGCGGCTGGCGTGGCAGCGCCGGCAGCGCCAAAGCCGCCCATGCCGAACGGCGCCATGCTGGCTGCCGCGGCGCTGCTGGCAATCTGGTTGAACTGCTGTTGCAGCATGTCCCACCACAGCCCCGCGTTGGGCGGCGTGGCGGCATCGGCGTCGCTGGCGGCAGCCTGCGCGCTCTCGGTGGCAGCCGGCTCGGCTTGCGCACCGCTGCCGGTATCGGCGCCGGTGCGTTGCGGCGGCTCGGTGCTGGGTGCGTTGGCTGCGCGGGCAACGTTTTCCATCGCCGACTGCATCGCCTCGGGCGACAGGGCATTGCCGAAGGTCTGCAGCGCCACCAGCGTGGCGCGTTGCACCTCCAGCCCCTGGATGGTGGTGCGCAGCAGGTTGGTGTTGAGCTGCAGCCAGCTCTCCACGGCCTTCAGGTCGGCGATGCGCTTGTCGAGGTCATCGAGGTCCATCGGCGGCGTCATGGCCTGCAGGCCAGGCATCAGGCCGGCGGACACGCCTGCGCCGCCGCCCCACAGCCGGCGCATGAAATCAAAGCCGTTGGTGAAATCGGGAATCTGTCCGAACATGGTCGCGCGCTCCGTGTGCGGCGCAGCCCGTGCCCGGACCCCCGGGAGCGCGGCTGCGTCGTCGTTACCTGAACTGTGGCGGCCGCTTCTGCCGCAGGCTCGCCATGCCTTCGTGCACGTCGGGGCCGGCAAAGCCCATGAATTCGAGCGCCAGCGAGGTATCGAACGCGGGGCCGGCCATGCGCAGCCAGTTGTTGAGGGCGTACTTGGTCCAGCGGATTGCCGTCTGCGACCCCGCCGCCAGCCGGTTGGCCACCTCGAACGCGCGCGCTACCAGTTCGTCCTCTTCCACCGCCAGCGAAACCAGGCCGATCCGCTCGGCCTCTTCGCCGCTGACCGACTCGCACAGCATCAGATAGTACTTGGCCTTGGCCATTCCGCACAGCAGCGGCCACACGATCGCGGCATGGTCGCCCGCCGCCACGCCCAGCCGGGTATGGCCGTCGACGATGCGCGCGGTCTTCGCGGCGATCGAGATATCGGCCAGCAGCCCGGCCACCAGCCCGGCGCCGACCGCCGGGCCATGCATGGCCGACACCACCGGCTTGTCGCAGTTGATGACGTTGTAGACCAGGTCGCGTGCCTCGTGCCAGACCCGGGTGCGGGTGTCGAAGTCGTTGGCCATGTCCTCGACCAGCGCCAGGTCGCCGCCGGCGGAGAAGCCCTTGCCTTCGCCGCGGATCAGCGCCACGCGCACCTCGGGGTCGGCGGACACGTCGCGCCAGATTTCGGCCAGTTCGCGGTGCATGCTGGCGTCCGCCGTGGCCAGCTTCTGGTTGGCCGACTGGGCCGCGCCCATGACGATTTCCAGGATGGGGCCGTGGCGGCGCAGTGTCAGCGCGTGATAGCGCGCGTAGCGCGGGGACAGGGCAGCATTGTCAGCGGAGGAAGTGGTCATGGTGGGGCCTGTGAAGAGGGCGCCAGCGCGGGCGCCGGGTGCATGGTTAATTTGCCAACCGATCGGTCGGTTAATTATATGCAGATCCGGCGCGCCGCCGCATCGCGCGGCCCCCGGCCTTGCTCAGGCAGGCGCCACCAGCTGGTCGATCGCGCCGAAGACCGAATGGCCCTGCGCGTCGAACATCTCGATCTTGACCGCGTCGCCGAACTTCATGAACTCGGTCACCGGCTTGCCTTCGTCGATGGTCTCGAGCATGCGCTTCTCGGCGATGCAGCAGTAGCCCTTCTTGCGGTCGACGTTGGAGATCGTGCCCGAGCCGACGATGCTGCCGGCGCGCACGTTGCGGGTCTTGCAGATATGCGCGATCAGCTGGCCGAAGTCGAACACCATGTCGGTGCCGCAATCGGGCTGGCCCACCTTCTTGCTGTTCCAGTGGACCGTCATCGGCAGGTGGACCTTGCACTCGCGCCAGGCCTCGCCCAGCTCGTCGGGGGTCACCGCCACCGGCGAGAACGCGGTCGCCGGCTTGCTCTGGAAGAAGCCGAAGCCCTTGCCCAGTTCGGCCGGGATCAGGTTGCGCAGCGAGACATCGTTGGCCAGCAGCACCAGCCGGATGGCCTCGCCGGCCTGTTCCGGCGTGGCGCCCATCTTCACGTCGCCGGTGATCACCGCCACCTCGGCCTCGAAGTCGATGCCGAAGGCCTCGCTGGCGCAGACGATGTCGTCGTGCGGGCCCAGGAAGTCGTCGGAGCCGCCCTGGTACATCAGCGGGTCGGTCCAGAACTCGGGCGGCATCTCGGCGCCGCGCGCCTTGCGCACCAGCTCGACGTGGTTGACATAGGCCGAGCCGTCGGCCCACTGGTAGGCGCGCGGCAGCGGCGCCATGCAGTCTTTCGGCGCGAACGGGAACGGATGCCGCGCGCGGCCGCCGTTGAGCGCGTCGTACAGGTCCTGCAGTTGCGGCGCGTAGAACTGCCAGTCGTCGAGCACGGTCTGCAGCTTGCCAGCGATGTCGGTGGCGGTGTGCGCGGTCTTCAGGTCGCGCGACACGACCACCAGCTGGCCGTCGCGCGAACCGTCCTTCAGGGTTGCGAGTTTCATGGATCGGGTACGGAAGTTCAGGGGCGCCGGCCGGGGCGGGCGCAATGGCCGCTAGTCTACCGTGATGCCCTTGGCCTTGATCAGCTTGCCCCAGCGTTCGGCTTCGGCGCGCGCGTAGCTGGCGAACTCGTCGGGCGTGCTGTAGACCGCTTCCACGCCAACGCCTTCCAGCTTCTTCTGCACCTCGGGCGTCTTCAGCGCCTTGACCAGCTCGGCATTCAGCCGCGTGACCACCGCCTTGGGCGTGCCGGCCGGCGCCACCATGCCTTGCCAGGCGTAGGCCTCAAAGCCAGCCACGCCACCTTCGGCCACGGTCGGCACGCTCGGCAGCACGGTGAGGCGCTTGGGCGTGGCCACGCCCAGCGCGCGCAGTTTGCCGGCTTGCACGTTCTGCTGGCCCGAGGCCAGGTCCAGGAACATCAGGTCGACCTGGCCCGCCAGCAGGTCCTGCACCGCGGGCGCGGCGCCCTTGTAGGGCACGTGCGTCATCTTGACCCGGGTCTGGTCCATGAACAGTTCCATCGCCAGGTGGTGCGGGCTGCCGGCGCCGGGCGAGGCAAAGTTGACCTTGCCCGGGTTCTTCTGCGCGTATTCGATCACTTCCTTGAGCGTGCGCGCGGGGAAGTTGGGCGTGGCCACCAGCACCAGCGGAAAGCGCGCCAGCTGGCCGATGTAGACGAAGTCCTTGTCGGCGTTGTATGGCAGCTTCTTGTACAGCGACGGATTGGCGGCCAGCGTGGCGGTATCGGCGGTCAGCACGGTGTAGCCGTCGGGTTTGGCATGCGCCACGGCGTCGGCGCCGACGATGGTGGCGGCGCCCGGCCGGTTGTCGATCACCACCTGCTTGCCCAGCCCCGGCGTGATGGCCTGGGCCACGGTGCGCGCCACCACGTCGGTGCCGCCGCCGGCAGGGTAGGGCACCACCCAGCGGATCGGCTGCGACGGCCAGTCATCGGCGTGCGCGGAGGCGCTGGCCGCAAACAGGAGGCCGAACAGGGAAGCGGCCGTCAGGGCGGCGCAAGCTGTGCGGAAGTAGCCAGAGGGGCGCATCGGTTGTCTCCGTGATAAAAAGGGCCCGGCTCGGGCGGGCTTGCACGCAAGCGTTGCGCCGGCCAGGTCTGTTGCGAAGAAAGTCTACCGATCGCTTAAAAATTGGTAAATCGATTTCGCTATAGTAAATTTACCTACGATTTGTCCCGCCCCCCGGCAACCATCCGCATGTCAGAGATCGAAGAAGAAGACGCCAAGCTGCGTTCCGGCATCCAGTCCATCGAGGTGGGTTTCAGGCTGCTGCAGGCGCTGGCGGCATCGCCGCGCGCGATGATGTTGCGCGACCTCGCCGCCGCCGCGGACATGAACCCGGCCAAGGCGCACCGCTACCTGGTCAGCTTCATGCGGCTGGGCGCGGTGGCGCAGGATCCCGTCAGCGGACGCTATGACCTGGGTCCGTTCGCGCTGCAACTGGGGCTGGCCGGGCTGAACCGCCTCGATCCGGTCAAGAAGGCGCGCCCGATTTTGTCCCAGCTGCGCGACGACCTCGACCTGACCGCCGGCATCGCCGTGTGGGGCAACCACGGTCCCACCGTGGTGCACTGGGAGGAGTCCAGCCACCCGGTCACGGTCAGCCTGCGCCTGGGCGATGTCATGCCGATGCTGAACTCGGCCACCGGCCGCCTCTACGGTGCCTACCTGCCGCGCAAGCAGACGCTGCCGCTGATCGAGCGCGAGCTGGGCGCGCGCGGCCATGACGGCGTGCCCGACATGCCGCGCACCCTGGCCGACTACGACGCGATCTGCGCCGAGGTGCGCGCGCACGGCGCCGCGCGCACGCTCGGCGGCGTGCTGCCGGGCATCAACGCGTTCTCGATGCCGGTGTTCGACGCCAACGGGCATCTCGCCATGGGGCTGATCGTGCTGGGCGCGCAAAGCATATTCGATGCAGAATGGGGCGGTACGATGGATTGCCGCGTACGCGCCATCGCCCAACAGCTCTCATCGGAACTCGGCTACCTTGGTGCCGCCACCCCGGCCGGACAGACCGGCCACCCCTAGTCCCCACGCCCGTCGCGGCGCGGATCCCCGCGTCTGGCGCCGGCGCCGCTGGATCTTCGTGATTGCGCTGGTGCTGCTGGTCCACCTGCTGGCAGTGGTGGGGCTGGTGCGCATGCCAGGGCCGCTGATCCCGGTCGATGTCAGCAACACCCCCACGCTGGAAGCCGTGCTGCTGCCGCCGCCAGCGCCGCCGGCCCCGCCCAAGCCGCGGCCGGTCGCGCGGCCGGCGCGGCCCCAGCCTCAGCCCAGGCCTGCGGCTCCCGTCCCCCGACCCGAGCCGCAGGAAGCGCCCCCCGCGCCGGCGCTCGCCACCAGCCCGCAAGGCCCGTCAGAGATGGTCGCCGGCAGCGGCGGCGAGGGCAGCGCGGCCAGGCCCGCTGCCGCTGTGCCCGCGCCATCCGGCGGCCCGCAGGGCGGCGTCGATGGCCTGCGCTACAACGCGCCGCCGTCGGCAACCATGCACTACGCCAGTTTCGTCAACGGCGTGCAGAACCCCGACGGCCTGATCCGCTGGGAGCAGGACGGCGGCCGTTACCGTCTCGCCGTCGAAACCCGCGTGCTGTGGTTCCGCTTTGCCTTCCAGAGCAGCGGCGCGATGGCCGAGCAGGGCCTGCTGCCCGAGCGCTATGAAGAGCGCCGCCGCAACAAGGTCGAGGCCACGCGCATCGACGCCGCAGCGGGCACCGTGGCCTTCGCCTCGGGCGCGCAGGCGCCTTTCCCGTCCGGCGCTCAGGACCGCTTCAGTGTCTTCCTGCAACTGGTGGGCCTGGTCCGCGGCAACCCACAGCGCTATGCCTCGCCCGGTGTGACGGAAACGTTCCAGGTTGCCGACACCCGGGATGTGGAACCGATGCAAGTGCAGTATGTTGGAGAGGACGAGATCGACACCGGCCAGGGCGCGGTGCGGGCCAAGCACTTTGTCCGGCTGCCGCGCCGCGCCAACGACCGGCGCCGCGTCGAGGTCTGGCTGGCCCAGTCACTCGGCTGGATGCCGGTACGGTTGCGCCAGACAGAGCCCGACGGCACCCAGATAGACCTGGTGTACCGCGGCAAGGAAGGACCGTAGCGCTGCCGGCTTTGCACATTCCCATGCATGCTTGACCCACAAGGAGTCCCAGCCATGACCGTTGCCACGCCACCCACCGAAACCCGCCGCATCCACGCCGATGGTGCTGATTTGCACGTGCGTGTGGACGGCGTCGACGGGCCATGGGTGATCCTGACCCACGCCCTGGCCGCCGACCATACCTTGTGGGACACCACCGCCCGCCACCTGGCGGGACACTACCGCGTGGTGCGCCCGGACTTGCGCGGCCACGGCGCCAGCGATGCCCCGCTCGGCCCTTACACCATGACGCGGCTGGCCGACGACGTGGTCGCGGTGATGGACGCGCTGCAGGTGCCGCAGGCGCATTTCTGCGGGATCTCGGTGGGCGGGATGATCGGGCAGAGCATGGGACTGCGCCATCCGGAGCGGCTGCTGTCGCTGGCGCTGGTAGCCACCAACAGCCAGACGCCGATGGAAGCCCACCCGATGTGGCACAACCGCATCGGCCAGGCCGAGGCGCACGGCATGGCAGGACTGGCCGACGCCACCCTGGGCCGCTGGCTGACGCCTGCGTTCCACGCATCACATCCGGACGAGGTGTTGCGCATCCGCAACATGCTGGTGGCGACCCCGGTACGTGGCTACGTGGGTGTGGCCGAGGCCATCATGGCTTTTGACCTCGCGGGCGCGCTTTCCCGCATTCATTGTCCTACGCTGGTAGTAGCGGGCGAGCAGGACCAGGGTGCTACCGTGGCGATGGCGCAGAGCATTGCCGCGGCAATCGCCGGGTCCCGGCTCGAGGTCGTGCCGCAAGCGGCGCACCTGGTGCACGTGGAGCAGCCTGAACGCTTCCACGCCGTGCTGGACGCCTTCCTGGGGAGCGCCGCATGCGGGGGCCAGTGCGACGTTCCGTGACAAGCAACACACTGATGTTCCCGGCTCAAGAAACTTGTTGCATTGGCCGATGCCCAATTCATGTAAGGCAGAAAATCGTGGCAACGTGGTGACAGGCACGCAATAACTTGATTTCCCGCCGGTCACCCCAAGTTTGGAGGTAAAGCCGCGGCGCCCCCTCATGGCATTAACTGAGGCAAGAACCACAAGGGCGAGCCGCCCATCCATGACGCCCAGGAGGTGTGCCATGCAAATGATCTACAACAGCGACAACTACTGCATCGTCGAGTTCGGTGCGGATGTCGAGCAAGCGCCGCTTGAGTTCGGGGGCTACGAAATCGTCGACAAGAACCTGAAGCGCGAGATTTTCCTCGGTGGCCAGCTCGCCGAGAGCTTCCGCGCGGACGTGAAGCGGTTGATCGAAAGCGAGCCATCGGTGGAGGAAGTCGATGACTTCCTCGGCAAGTTCGACAACGTGATGACGCATCCGCTGGTGATGCACTGAGCGGCAACGCCGGGTCGGCGCCTCGAGCCGCCGCGCTGCCCGGTTTCGCGACGAGGATCCTGCCCGCTTCGGCGGGCTTTTGTTTTTGCGGCCCGGCGGCGCGCTTCAGTACTGCTCCCAGGGCAGTCCGTCGTGGCGCCAGCCGTTGAGCGTATTGCGGTGGCGCTCGGCATCGAGGTCGCCCTCGAAGCCGTGCAGCACATACTGGACGTTGGAGAACCCCGCCCCTTCCAGCGCGCGCGCCGCCGCCGAGGAGCGGTTGCCGCTGCGGCAGATCAGCAGCACCGGCCGCGCCGAGGCCTGCCCGGCGAGCTTCTTCACCATCTGCACGAAATGCGGGTTGACCTCCCAGTCCGGACCGTCGTTCCAGGGCACGTTGTGCGCGCCCTTCGGATGGCCGACGAACAGGTATTCCATCTCGCTGCGGCAGTCGATGAACAGGGTCTCGGGCGATTGCGCCAGCAAATCGTGGGCGTCGGTGGGGGCAAGGTGTTGCATGGTCGGAGGGGAATGCGGCACGGCGGACGGTGACGTTTACGTCTCTCAGTGTAGGCGCCGGAGCGGGCGGCAGGCAACCGAAGGCGGCCGCAAGGCCTTGATACACCTGATAAAATCGCACTTCTTTGGCCGCCATCGGCCACCGCGGCCTACCGTCGAAGCTCCGCCGGCCCCGCCTTTCCAGAGTTCCCCGCCATGAGTGCCCCTGAATCCACCGCGGCCGCGCCGCGCCCCTATACCCGGGCAGCCGTCCTGCCCCGGCTGCTGCAAGAACGCATCCTGATCCTCGATGGCGCCATGGGCACCATGATCCAGCGCTACAAGCTGTCCGAGGCGGACTACCGCGGCACGCGCTTCACGGAACACAAGGTGGACGTCAAGGGCAACAACGAGCTGCTGGTGCTGACACGCCCGCAAGTCATCAGCGAGATCCACGAGCAATACCTGGCCGCCGGCGCCGACCTGATCGAGACCAATACCTTCGGCGCCACGCGCGTGGCGCAGGAAGACTACAAGATGGCCGAGCTGGCGTACGAGATGAATGTCGAGGCCGCGCGCCTGGCACGCGCCGCCTGCGACAAGTACAGCACGCCCGACAAGCCGCGCTTTGTCGCCGGCGCGTTCGGCCCCACGCCCAAGACCGCCAGCATCTCGCCCGACGTGAACGACCCGGGCGCGCGCAACGTGACCTTCGAAGAGCTGCGCGAGTCCTACTACGAGCAGGGCAAGGCTTTGCTCGAAGGCGGTGCCGACGTGTTCCTGGTCGAGACCATCTTCGACACGCTCAATGCCAAGGCCGCGCTGTTCGCCATCGACCAGCTGTTCGAGGACACCGGCGAACGCGTGCCGGTGATGATCTCCGGCACCGTCACCGACGCCTCGGGCCGCATCCTGTCCGGCCAGACCGTCGAGGCGTTCTGGAACAGCCTGCGCCACGCGCGGCCGGTCACGTTCGGGCTGAACTGCGCGCTCGGCGCGACGCTGATGCGCCCGTATATCGCCGAGCTGGCCAAGATCTGCGATGCCGCGGTGTCGTGCTACCCGAACGCGGGTTTGCCCAACCCGATGAGCGATACGGGCTTCGATGAAACCCCGGAGGTCACCTCGTCGCTGGTGGAAGAGTTCGCCGCCTCCGGGCTGGTGAACCTGGTAGGCGGCTGCTGCGGCACCACCCCCGAGCACATCGCCGCCATCGCCCAGCGCGTGGCCGACAAGAAACCCCGCACCTGGCCCGGCCAGTACCGCGACGCCGCCTGAGCCCGAGAGCCCCCAGAACATGAGCGATAACAAACTGCCCCCGCGCCCGATGCGCCTGTCCGGCCTCGAGCCCTTCACCATCGACGACGACACGCTGTTCGTCAACGTCGGCGAACGCACCAACGTGACCGGCTCCAAGGCCTTCGCGCGCATGATCCTGAACGGCCAGTTCGACGAGGCGCTGGCGGTGGCGCGCCAGCAGGTCGAGAACGGCGCGCAGATCATCGACATCAACATGGACGAGGCCATGCTGGACTCGAAGGCCGCGATGGTTCGCTTCCTGAACCTGATCGCCTCCGAGCCCGACATCGCGCGCGTGCCGATCATGCTGGACTCGTCCAAGTGGGAAGTGATCGAGGCGGGCCTGCAGTGCGTGCAGGGCAAGCCGGTGGTGAACTCGATCTCGCTGAAGGAAGGCGAGGAACAGTTCCGCCACCATGCCGAGCTGATCCGCCGCTACGGCGCGGCCAGCGTAGTGATGGCTTTCGACGAGAAGGGCCAGGCCGATACCTTCGCGCGCAAGACCGAAATCTGCAAGCGCAGCTACGACATCCTGGTGAACGAAGTCGGTTTTCCGCCGGAAGACATCATCTTCGACCCGAACATCTTCGCGGTCGCGACCGGCATCGAAGAGCACAACAACTACGCGGTCGACTTCATCGAGGCCACGCGCTGGATCAAGCAGAACCTGCCGTATGCCAAGGTCAGCGGCGGCGTGTCCAACGTGTCGTTCTCGTTCCGCGGCAACGACGTGGTGCGCGAGGCGATCCACACCGTGTTCCTGTACCACGCCATCGGCGCGGGCATGGACATGGGCATCGTCAACGCCGGCCAGCTCGGCGTGTATGACCAGCTCGATCCCGAGCTGCGCGAGCGCGTGGAAGACGTGGTGCTCAACCGCCGCGAAGACTCCACCGACCGCTTGCTGGAAATCGCCGACCGCTACAAGGGCGGCGGCGCGAAGAAGGAAGAGAACCTGGCCTGGCGCGGCACGCCCGAGCAGCCGGTGCCGGTGGGCGAGCGCCTGGCGCACGCGCTCGTGCACGGCATCACCACCTTTATCGTCGAGGACACCGAGGAAGTCCGCCAGCAGGTGGCGGCGCGTGGCGGCCGTCCGATCGAGGTGATCGAAGGCCCGCTGATGGACGGCATGAACATCGTCGGCGACCTGTTCGGCGCCGGCAAGATGTTCCTGCCGCAAGTGGTCAAGAGCGCGCGCGTGATGAAGCAGGCGGTGGCGCACCTGCTGCCCTTCATCGAGGAAGAGAAGCGCCTGCTGGCCGAGGCCGGCGGCGAGGTCAAGGCGCGCGGCAAGATCGTGATCGCCACGGTCAAGGGCGACGTGCACGACATCGGCAAGAACATCGTGTCGGTGGTGCTCCAGTGCAATAACTTCGAAGTGGTCAACATGGGCGTGATGGTCCCGTGCAACGAGATCCTGGCCAAGGCCAAGGTCGAGGGCGCGGACATCGTCGGCCTGTCCGGGCTGATCACGCCGTCGCTCGAAGAAATGGCCTACGTCGCGTCGGAGATGCAGCGCGACGACTACTTCCGCGTGAAGAAGATCCCGCTGCTGATCGGCGGCGCGACGACGTCGCGGGTCCATACCGCGGTCAAGATCGCACCGAACTACGAAGGCCCGGTGGTCTACGTGCCGGATGCCTCGCGTTCGGTCAGCGTGGCGTCGAGCCTGCTGTCCGACGAAGGGGCGGCGCGCTACCTGGACGAGCTCAAGTCCGACTACGACCGCATCCGCACCCAGCACGCCAACAAGAAGGCCACGCCGATGGTGACGCTGGCGCAGGCGCGCGCCAACAAGACGCCGATCGACTGGAGCGGGTACGTGCCGCCGAAGCCCAAGTTCATCGGCCGCCGCGTGTTCCGCAACTATGACCTGGCCGAGCTGGCCCACTACATCGACTGGGGCCCGTTCTTCCAGACCTGGGACCTGGCCGGCAAATTCCCCGACATCCTCAACGACGAGATCGTCGGCGAGTCGGCGCGCAGGGTGTTCTCGGACGGCAAGGCGATGCTGTCGCGGCTGATCCAGGGCCGCTGGCTCAACGCCAACGGCGTGATTGCATTGCTGCCGGCCAATACCGTCAACGACGACGATATCGAGATCTACACCGACGAGACCCGCAGCAAGGTGGCGCTGACCTGGCACAACCTGCGCCAGCAAAGCGAGCGCCCGGTGGTGGACGGCGTGCGCCGTCCCAACCGTTGCCTGGCGGACTTCGTCGCACCGAAGGACAGCGGCATCGCCGACTATGTCGGCCTGTTTGCCGTGACGGCGGGCCTGGGCGTGGACAAGAAGGAGGCGCAGTTCGAGGCCGACCACGACGACTACAGCGCGATCATGCTGAAGGCGCTGGCCGACCGCCTCGCCGAGGGCTTCGCCGAATGCCTGCATGAGCGCGTGCGCAAGGACCTGTGGGGCTATGACGCCGCCGAGACGCTGAGCAACGAGGAACTGATCGCCGAGAAATACCGCGGCATTCGTCCCGCGCCCGGCTATCCGGCCTGCCCGGAGCACACCGTCAAGGGGCCAATGTTCGAATACCTCGACGCGGCCGAGATCGGCATGGGTATTACCGAGTCGCTGGCGATGACGCCGGCGGCCTCGGTCAGCGGCTTCTACCTCGCGCATCCCGCGTCGACCTACTTCACCATCGGCAAGATCGGCCAGGACCAGCTCGATGACATGGCGGCACGCCGCCACGAAGACCGCGCCGCGGTGGCGCGAGCGCTCGCGCCCAACCTGTAACCGGGTGCGACGCCAGCGCGGCAGCGGCGGTGGCGGCGCCCCGCTGCCAGCCCGTTGATGCGTCAGGGAAAAGCGTCGCGCACGGCCCGCACGCCGCGGCTCAAGCGGCGAGGGCGGCGCCTCACAACTCCTTACAGAGCCTTTCAACTGCTCACAGACCGGCGCAGTGCGGCTCCCTAGACTGAGGGCTCGATACACGCAAACACCAGCGTGATCACCGCGGCGAATGTTTCGCCGTGGGGCATCCTGAAAGGAGTCTGTCCATGAAGAAACTGCTGCTCTCCCTGTCCGTCGTGTCGATCGCCGCCGCTTCCTCGCTGGCCATGGCCCAGGGCACCGGCGTTGGCGTTGGCACCAAAGCCGATGTTGGTGCCTCGGTGACCACGCCTTCGCCCGCTGCGGCGGCGCAGGGTGGCCTGAATGCCGTCGGCAGCGCCACGACAGGTGCCGCGGGCGCGGCCGAGAAGGGCCTGTCGACCGCCGGCGCGGCGACCGACAAGGGCCTGTCGGCAGCGGGCACGGCGGCTGACAAGGGCCTGTCGACCGCAGGCGCGGCAGTCGACAAGGGCGCCGGCACTGCCGCCGACGCCACCGGCTCGGCCAAGGCAGACGCCGGCACCAAGGCCAAGCACGGCAAGCACGCCGCCAAGTCGACCAAGAAATCGAAGGCCGACGCCAGCGTGGACGTGAGCGCGGGGGCTGAAGCCGGCGCCAAGGCCCAGTAAGCACCGGGCAGTCGCTTGCAGTACTAGCCACAGCCACTGCCGGTGGCGGCCGCGCCGGGCTCCCTCCAGGGACGTTCATGGGCCTGACGCGCCGCAGCAAAGCGGGACGGATCTGATCCGTCCCGCTTTGCTTTAGCGCGCGGTCACAATCCGCACCGAAGCGGTCCCGCCGCCACGGCGCATTGTCAGCCTGACACCGACAGCCCGCGCCCGCGCCCGGCACTACAATGACAACATCGCAAGCGGTTCCGCCTGCACCCGACGTGCACCGGGCCGAAGTGCCGGTCCGTTCAACCCGTGGAGCCCCACATGATCCGCGTCCTGATCGCCGACGACCACGAGATTGTGCGTGCCGGGCTGCGTCAGTTTATTTCCGAAGAACCCGATATCCAGGTGACCGGCGAGGCCGGCAGTGGCGATGAAGTCATGGCGCGGTTGCGCGATGCCGACTTCGACGTGCTGGTGCTGGACATTTCCATGCCGGACCGCAACGGCATCGACGTGCTGAAGCTGATCCGGCAGCGCAAGCCCGATTTGCCGGTACTGATCCTGTCGACGTATCCGGAAGACCAGTATGCAATCAACCTGATCCGTGCCGGCGCGTCCGGCTACCTGACCAAGGAAAGCGCGCCGGACGACCTCGTCAAGGCGATCCGCACGGTCGCGCAGGGCCGCCGCTACGTGAGCGCAACGGTGGCCGACCTGCTGATCGGCGGGCTCGACAAGCCGACCGAGCAGCCAGTGCACCAGATGCTGTCCGAGCGCGAATTCCAGATCTTCTGCAAGCTGTCGCGCGGGCAATCGGTGTCGGTGATCGCCGACGAGCTGTTCCTCAGCGTCAAGACCGTCAGCACTTACCGTTCGCGCATCCTGGAGAAAATGGGCATGAAGACCAACGCCGACCTGACCTATTACGCGATCAAGAACGGCCTGGTGGAATAGCAGTTCAATCGCGGCCCGAGCGGGCCGCCCCGGAAGGGACCCGCAATACAAAATATGTCGGAGCAGGATTCGAACACTTCCTACCGGGCGCTGAACGTGCTGCTGATTGAAGATTCGGCGGTCCTGCGTGGCATGCTGCTCGAATACCTGAAGGATTTCCCGTTCGTCGAGAACGTTGACTGGGCCGACACCGAAGCCATGGCGTTGCGCCTGCTTGGCGCCGGCAAGTACGACGTGGCGATCGTCGATCTGCAGCTGCGCCAGGGCAACGGCATCAATGTGCTGCGCGCCATGCAGCGCGACGACAACGGCACGGTCCGCATCGTCTATACCAACCATGCCCAGCTCGAGATGTACCGGCGCCAGTGCGCCGAGGCGGGCGCCGACTACTTCTTCGACAAATCCCTGGAGCTGGAGCAGGTGTTCCGCGTGATCGAGGAACACGCCGGGCCCCAGCCATGACGACAGCGCGTCGCTGACGCGTCCGCGCCGATTCCGTGGCCCTGTCAGGCGCGTGCCGGCTCGGGGCTCTCCGGACGCTCCGGGCTCTCCGGCTCTTCCGCCGGCGCCAGCACTGACGCGGTCAGCGGTACCTCGATCCGGACCCGCACCCCGGCATCCGGCGACGAATCGATCTGCATGCTGCCGCCGAGCGCGGTGACACGCTGCTCCATCCCCAGCAGGCCGTGGTGGCCGGCGGTGCTGCCGGGGTCGAAGTCCGGCGGCAAGCCCTTGCCGTCGTCGCGCACGGTCAGCGTCAGCAGCTCACCCTGGCACGCCAGCGACACGTCGACGTGCCTGGCCTCCGAGTACTTGCTGGCATTGGTCAGCGATTCCTGCACGATCCGGTACAGCGCGATCGCGGCTTCGTCGCGCAGTGCGGGCAGGTCTTCGGGCACGCTGACCTGGGTACCCCAGTTGTTGCGCGCGCCGACTTCCTCGACCAGCTGGCACACCGCCGCGCGCAGCCCCAGGTTGAGCAGCACGGTGGGGCGCAGGTCTTCGATCAGGCGGCGCTTGATCTGGATGCCCTGGTCCACGTGCAGCATCACGCGCGTCAGGCGCTCGGCCGCCAGGGGGTGGTCCGCCTGGACCTTGCGCCGCACCCAATGCAGGTCCAGCTTGATCGCGGTCAGGATCGCGCCCAGTTCGTCATGCAGTTCGCGCGCGAGCCGCGTCTTCTCGTCTTCGGTCACGCGCTGCAGGTGGGCCGCCAGTGCCGACAGCTGGCGCGTGCGCGCGCGCACCTTGCGGTCCAGCCGCACGCTTTCCTCTTCCAGCTGCGAGCGCACCGCCTCGGCCATCGACAGCCGCTTGGCGTGGCCGATGCCGACGGCCATCAGCAGGATGATGTTGATGGCGGTGAGCAGGCCGATGCCGTAACGCGACAGCTGCACGTCGTTCTCGGCGCCTTCGAGCCGGTGCGAGACCGCGCCGGCCTCGCGCGCCTGCAGCTGGTCGAGCCCGCGGCGGGCGTTGTCCATGGTCTGCTTGCCGTAGTCGGTGCGGATCAGGTCCAGCGCCACTTCCAGGTCACGCTTGCCATACACCAGGGTCAGCGCCATTTCGTTGAGCTTGCTGTTGACCAGCTTGGAGGTGTCGCCGAACTGCTTCAGGCCCTCCGGGTCATTGGCGTAGCCGGCGCGGATCTGCGCCATCAGTTCGGCAATGCGGGGCAGCGCCTTGTAGTAGGGCTCCAGGTAGCTTTCCTTGCCGGTCAGCAGGAAGCCGCGCTGGCCGGCCTCCGCATTGACCAGCTCGCCGTTGAGCGCGGCCAGCTCGGTCTGCAGGCGCTGCGAGCGGATCACGTCGGTATAGCTTTCGCGCAGGCGGATATTGCCGGTTTCCGACGCCACCAGCACTGCCAGGGTCAGCAGGATGCCGCCCGCGAGCAACAGCGTGTGAGGTAGAAATGACTGCTTGAACATGGGGCAATTCCTATCGTGAAGGCGCGCTCGCCCGCCGCGGCGCCAGGGAGCGCCCATGGAATCACATCGACCGCCATGGGTCAACCCGAAGCCCGGCATCCAGGTCCCTTTAGCGCCTGTACAGCTTCCGGCGCGCGCGCAATGCGCACGCCGGCGTGGCGCCGGACCCGTGTTGTAGGACTCGGCTGACAGCGGAATCGGCTGCCTGTCGGTATTGGCACGAAGCGTGGCTTTCTACGATGAGGCTATGAGCTTGCACCCCTTGGCGCAAGCCCTCACATGGGCCCAGCCAGTGCGCCTGGCCTGGTCCGAAATCTTCGGGAGCCTAGCCATGCTGCAATATGCACTCGTATTTTTCGTCATCGCCCTGATCGCCGCGATCTTCGGCTTCGGCGGGATTGCCGCCGGTGCCGTCGAAATCGCCAAGATCCTGTTCTTCATCTTCCTGGTCGTGGCGCTGGTCGCCGCGGTGATGGGCCTCGTCCGCAGGGGCCGATGAATCCGGCGCACGCCGACTTCACCCCCTCGCCGACCGAACCTGAGGAGACCGTATGCTGACGCAGAACCCCAAAGTCCGGAAGGAACTGAACCACCTGTCCGACAGTGCCGACAGTGCGATTCGCCATATCAAGCACGCTGCGCGCGATACGCGCGAGGCAGCGGCGCCGGTCTCGAGCGAAGTCAAGTCGCTGATTTCGCAACTCGAGCACACCATCCAGGTGCTGGCACGGGAGGGCTCTGCCGAGAGCCTGCAAGCCGGCCAGCGCTTGCGTGAACGCGCCAGCGACATGGCGCATCGCCTGCGCGCCCAGACCACTGACGGCATGATGCGCGCGCGCGAGCGTGTGGATGGTGCGGTGGTGCAGGCCCAGCACCGCGTGGCCGAGTCCCCGTTGAAGGCGGTGGCGCTGGCCGCGGCGGTCGGCGCGGTGATCGGGCTGCTGCTGGCTAGTGGCCGGCACCATGCCGATGAGGAATAGCCGCTCGGGCTAGAACCCCAGCCCTGCTGCGCACCGCCTGGTTGGCCAGGCGGCTGCGCCAGAATTCCCCCCTTTCCGGAACCCTCGTCCGGAAGCCCGGCCCCAATTGGGGTGCCGGGTGTTTTTTTATCCGCCAGCGCTCGACCGGCGCCGCCTCGCGCGGCGCCCGGCCGGGACGGCTCAGACCCCCCACAGCACATTGGCCCCTTCGCGCTGCGAAGCGCGCAGCATGTCGAGGAACGGATAGGCCCGCTGGCCCAGATGCAGCGGTTCTTCCTCTTGCTCGTCGGCGTCGGGGCGGGCCTCGACGGCGGCGTCGGCCGGATGCGCGCGGCGCGCATCGGCCACGGCCGCTTCGAGCCTGTGGATCGCGTGCGGCAGTTCTTCGACGGTGATCACCCCCCGTTCCCCGAGATGCTTGCCGATGATGCCCAGCAGCGTCACGGCCAGATCCTTCATCATGATCAGGTCCTGCGCGGCGTGGGATTTGAAGGTGATCAGCATGATGGTTTTTCCTTTCACGGAGATGCGGTGGGCGGCGTCCCCGGGGCGGGATGCCGCGCCGGTGCGGGCACGGTGTGGGGCGGCCGCCGGACCGGATTGTGGTCCGTGGCCGTCCTTGGGCATGATGTCAGCATAGCACCTGATAAAATTGCGCGTTCCCGATTCCCATGCCTGTCACGCGGCGCGGCGTTGATCCGCCGTCACTTGCCGTAGTCCAGGCACCCGGCGCGGCCCGCAGGGACCGCGCCTGAATACCAGCCCACAGGGCTTCCGACATCCATGCTGCCTGTTCAGACCTCCAATCTTGCCGCCGCGTTCACCGATGCCGTGCGCGCACTCGCCCCGGCCGATGCCGCCTTGCCCGCCGTCACCTTCGAGCGGCCCAAGGCGGCCGCCCATGGCGACCTGGCCTGCAATGTCGCCATGCAGGTCGCGCGCGCGCTCAAGAGCAATCCGCGCGAGCTGGCGCAGCGCATTGTCGCCGCGGTTAAGGCCGATGCGCGCGCGCAAGGCCTGGTCGCGGCCATGGAGATCGCCGGCCCCGGCTTCATCAACCTGCGCCTGACCCCGGCCGCCAAGGCCGACGTGCTGCGCGCGGTGCTGGCCGAGGGCGACCACTACGGCGCGCGCGAGCGCGGCGTGCACGGCCAGGTGCTGGTCGAATTCGTCTCGGCCAACCCGACCGGTCCGCTGCACGTCGGCCACGGCCGCCAGGCGGCGCTGGGCGACGCGCTCGCCAACCTGCTGTCGTGGCAGGGCTGGCACGTGCACCGCGAGTTCTACTACAACGACGCCGGCGTGCAGATCCAGACCCTGGCGCTGTCGGTGCAGGCGCGCGCGCGCGGCCTGAAGCCGGGCGATGCCAGCTGGCCCGAGGCCGCCTACAACGGCGACTACATCGCCGATATCGCCGCCGACTTCCTCGCCGGCAAGACCGTCAGCGCTTCGGACGGCGAGCCGGTAACCGCGTCGGGCAACGTCGAAGACATCGACTCGATCCGCAAGTTTGCCGTGACCTACCTGCGCAACGAGCAGGACATCGACCTGCAGGCCTTCGGCGTCAAGTTCGACCGCTATTACCTGGAGTCGTCGCTGTACAGCGACGGCCGCGTCGACGCCGCGGTGCAGTCGCTGATCGGGAAGGGCAAGACCTACGAGAGCGAGGGCGCGCTGTGGCTGCGCACCACCGACGACGGCGACGACAAGGACCGCGTGATGAAGAAGAGCGACGGCACCTATACGTACTTCGTGCCGGACGTGGCCTACCACACCACCAAGTGGGAGCGCGGCTTCACCAAGGTCATCAACGTGCAGGGCAGCGACCACCACGGCACCATCGCGCGCGTGCGCGCCGGCCTGCAGGGCCTGGACATGGGCATCCCGCAGGGCTACCCCGACTACGTGCTGCACAAGATGGTGACCGTGATGAAGAACGGCGAGGAGGTCAAGATCTCCAAGCGCGCCGGCTCCTACGTTACCGTGCGCGACCTGATCGAATGGTCCAACGGCGGCGATGAAACCATCCGCGGCTGCCTGGACGCCGGCGTGGCCGACTGGCCCGCGCACTTCACCCGCGGCCGCGATGCGGTGCGCTTCTTCCTGCTGTCGCGCAAGGCCGATACCGAATTCGTGTTCGACGTCGACCTTGCACTCAAGCAGAACGACGAGAACCCGGTGTACTACGTCCAGTATGCCCATGCCCGCATCTGCTCGATCTTCGAGTCGTGGGGCGGCGCGGACTGGGAAGCCCGGCTGGCCGAGCTGGCCGGCGCCGACCTGTCCGCCGTGACCGGCGCCGAAGCCAGCGCGCAGGCGCAGGCGCTGGGACGTCGCCTGGCCGAGTTCCCGGACATGCTGTCGGCCGCCGCGGCCGAACTGGCGCCGCACGCGGTGGCGTTCTACCTGCGCGACCTGGCCGGCGACTTCCACGCCTTCTACAATGCCGACCGCGTGCTGGTCGACGACGAAGCCGTCAAGCGCGCGCGCCTGGCGCTGCTGGCGGCCACGCGCCAGGTGCTGCGCAACGGCCTGGCGGTGATCGGGGTGTCCGCCCCGCGTCGCATGTAAGCAGGCTGCCGGCGCCCGGTCCGGGCCGCCGGGCGACGCACGGGGCCAGCTGGCCCCGGGGACGATCCGGTGCGGCCGGCGGCGGCACTGGCTCTATAATCCCGGCATCACCGAAGAGGACTTCATGCAACAGCAACGCAAGCGCGCTTCGCGCAATGTTCGCCGCAGCCAGCAACGCGGCGGTACGTTCCTGGGCCTGGTGCTCGGGCTGATCGTCGGGCTGGCCATCGCCGTGGTGGTCGCCCTGTACATCACCAAGTCGCCGACTCCGTTCCAGCAGAAGAACGCCCCGCGGCCGAGCGAGCCCGGCAACGTCACCAGCCAGCTGCCGGCACCGGCCCAGCGCGCCGACGAGGGGCCGAGCGATCCGAACAAGCCGCTGTGGAGCAAGACCCCGGCCAAGCCGGTGGGCCCGGCGCCGGAGCCGGAGCCCCGGCAGAACGGCCAGCCGCCGGTGGCGGCCACCCGCCCGGCGGAGAAGCCGCTGGACCGTCCGGTGGAAAAGCCAGTGGAAAAGCCGGCTGACAAGCCGCTCGCGAGCAAGCCGGCCGAAAAGCCGGTGTCCGACCCGATTGCCGAAATCGCCCAGGCCGACGCCCACAAGGTGGGCTACCTGTTGCAGGTGGGCGCGTTCCGCTCGTCGGACGACGCCGACCGCCAGAAGGCCAACCTGGCGATGCAGGGCTTCGAGGCCCGCATCACCGAGCGCGACGTCAATGGGGTCAAGATGTACCGGGTGCGCCTGGGGCCGTTCAACCGCATCGAAGACATGAACAAGGCACGCGACCGGTTGCAGTCGTCCGGCTTCGAGGCCTCGGTGATCCGCTTCACCAAGCAGTAGGCGAGCCGCTTAATTTCCGGTAACCGCCGCAACACCGCAGCAACACGTTCCCGCCAGGCGCGGCGGGCACTTCGATGAACCGGGTGCCACCGCCGCTGTCATACGCTCATCGTCCAAACCGCAAGGCCGTTCCAAGATGAAAAAACTCGCCGCACTGTTCGCCATGTTTGCCGCCGTGGGCGGCCTGCTGATGTCCGCCCCGTCCCAGGCGGCACCCACCGAAGGCAAGGAGTACCAGGTCCTGAAGACGCCCCAGCCGGTCGCGGCGGGCAAGATCGAGGTAACCGAGTTCTTCTGGTATGGCTGCCCGCACTGCTACGACTTCGAGCCGGACCTGGAGGCCTGGGTCAAGAAGCAGGGCGGCAATGTGGTGTTCAAGCGCGTGCCGGTCGCCTTCCGCGACGACCTGCTGCCGCACACCAAGATCTTCTACGCGCTGGAAGCCATCGGCAAGCTCGACGCCATGCACACCAAGGTCTTCAACGCGATCCACGTGGACCGCAAGCGCCTGACCGACCCCAACGAGATTGCCGATTTCATGGCCAAGAACGGCGTCGACCGCAAGGCCTTCCTGGACGCATACAACTCGTTCACGGTGACGACCAATTCGCAGCGCGCCAACAAGATCGCCGACGCCTACAAGGTTGACGGCGTGCCGACCGTGGTGGTGCAGGGCAAGTACGTGACCTCGCCTTCCATCGCCGGCAACAAGCAGGGTGCGATCCAGACCATGGATTACCTGGTGGAGCAGGTGAAGGCGAAGAAGCTTTGACTGGTTGAGGGTTTGCTCCACTCTCCCGCGAGCGGGAGAGGGAGTACCCAGGCAGTATGTCAAACGCCTGTGGCAAGCCAAACGGCTGGTATCCTGTACCAGCCGTTTTTCATTTCCCACTGCCTTCGCTTTCATGCGCCCCCTCAAAGTCTTTCTCACCGGTGCCTCCAGCGGCCTGGGCCAGGCGCTCGCGCGCGAATACGCCGCGCAGGGCGCCATCCTCGGCCTGGTCGCCCGCCGCGAGGAAGCGCTGCGCGAGTTCGTGGCAACGTTGCCCAACCCGGGCGCGGTGCGGGTCTATGGCGCCGACGTGCGCGATGCCGACGCGATGGCGCGCGCAGCGGAGGACTTTCTCGGCCATTTCGGCTGTCCCGATGTGGTGATCGCCAATGCCGGCGTTTCGGTTGGCACGGTGGCGAGCGAGCGCGAGGACCTGGACGCGTTCCGCCAGGTCATGGACACCAACTGGTTCGGCGTGCTGACCACCTTCCAGCCCTTCCTGCACGCAATGCAGGCGCGCGAGCCCGGCCATTTCGGCCGGCGCGGCACGCTGGTGGGCATTGCCAGCGTCGCCGGCGTGCGCGGGCTGCCGGGCGCGGGGGCCTACAGCGCTTCCAAGTCGGCGGTGATCAAGCTGCTGGAAAGCCTGCGGCTGGAGCAGCGCCGGCACGGCATCGGCGTGGTCACGATCGCGCCGGGCTATATCCGCACGCCGATGACCGCGCACAACCCGTACCGCATGCCGTTCCTGACCGATGCCGACGTTTTCGCGCGCAAGGCCGTGCGCGTGATCGCGGCGGGCCGGCGCTTCCGCGTGATCCCGTGGCCGATGGGCGTGGTGGCGGCGCTGCTGCACGTGATGCCGCGCTGGCTGTACGACGCGCTCGCCGCGGGCGCGCCGCGCAAGCCGCGCCGTGCCGACCCGCGCAGTGCAGAGCCGCCCCTGGAGCCCTGACCATGTGGCGCGACGCCATCGGCCAGCAGCATGCCGCCGCCACTGGCGTGGTGCGGATCGCCTCGCTGGTGCCGTCGGTGACCGAGTTGCTGTTCGCGCTCGGGATGGCGCGGCAGATGGTGGCGCGCACCGGCTTCTGCATCCACCCGGAACCGGCCGTGCGCGCGCTGCCCAAGGTGGGCGGCACCAAGGACGTGAACGTAGCGCGCCTGCGCCAGCTGGCGCCCACGCACGTGGTGGTCAATATCGACGAGAACCGGCGCGAGACGGTGGACGAGATCCGCAGCTTCGTGCCCAACGTGATCGTCACCCATCCGTGCGCGCCGGAGGACAATTTCGGGCTGTACCGGCTGCTGGGCGGCATCTTCGGCTGCCATGCCGAGGCCGAGGCGCTGTGCACGGCGCTGCAGCTGCAGCTGGATGCGATCCGCGTGCGGCCATGGCCGGCACGCCGCGTGCTGTACGCGATCTGGCAAGACCCGTGGATGACGGTGTCGCGCGACACCTATATCAGTCGCATGCTGGCGCTGGCCAACTGGCGGACCTGGCCTGGCGGCAACGACCTGCAGGCCTGCGCGGGAGGCGACTGCAGCCGGCCCAATGCGCCCGGCGAGCGCTATCCCACCTTCCGCTGGAGCGACGCGCTGGTGCGCGAGCTTGACCTGGTGCTGCTGTCGACCGAGCCCTACCGCTTTACCGAAGACCACGCCGATGCGCTCGAGCGCCAGCTCGGCAAGCCGGTGCTGCTGGTCGACGGCGAGATGCTGTCCTGGTACGGCAGCCGCGCCGTCGACGGGGTGCGCTACCTGGCGGCGCTGGCAGCCGCCAACTGAGGCAGCTCAGGCGGCGCGGAAGCGGATCACGCCGTCGTCGCCGGTGTCGCGCACCAGCTCGCCGCGGTGCCACAGGCAGTGCAGATGGGCCAGCGACTCGCCCATGGCGAAGGTCATCTGGTGGATGTCGAACTGGCGCTTGAAGATCACGCTGACGATGTCGTGGGCGCTGCAGGCCTTCTCGCGGCACGCTTCGAGCGTTTCGGCGAGACGGTCGGCATGGTGCTCGCGCAGCTGCGTGATGCGGGTATGCAGGTTGCGGAAGGGGCGGCCGTGCGACGGCAGGATCAGCACGTCTTGCGGCAGCGGCTCGTACTTGCCGAGCGAATCCAGGTAGAGCTGCAGCGAATTGCCCTCCGGCTCCATGTCGAACACGCTGACATTGGTCGAGATGCGCGGCAGCACCATGTCGCCGGAGATCAGCACGTTGGTGGCCGCGTTATACAGCGCCACGTGCTCGGGCGAATGGCCGAAGCCGGTAATCACGCGCCAGGACGAGGTGGCTGGCTCGGTGCCGATGCGCACCGTCTCGCCCTCCATCAGGCGGCGGTACTGCGCCGGCAGGTCCGGCACCAGCGACGGGTAATAGGTCTTGCGCGCGCGCAGCTTCTCCTGGCTGTCGGCATCAGTCAGGCCATGCAGCGCGAAATGCGCGGCGGCGGCGTCGCCGCCCGCGCTGGAGCCGGCACCGGTGCCGCTGCCCATCACGCGCGCGCTCATGTAGTCGCCCAGGCTCATCCACAGCCGCACGCCGAAGCGCCGGCACAGCCAGTGTGCCAGCCCGACATGGTCCGGATGGCTGTGCGTGACCAGCACGCGCACCACCGGCAAGCCTTCCAGCTCATTGGCGAAGATGGTTTCCCAGTGACCCTTGATGACATCGTTGGTGATGCCGCAGTCAATGATGGTCCAGCCGTCGCGTCCGTCCAGGCGGTCGCGCAGCAGCCACAGATTGATATGGTCGAGTGCGAACGGCAGCGGCATGCGCAGCCAGTAGACGCCGGGGGCGACTTCCTGCTTGGCGCCGGGCGCGGGCATGGTGTCGCCGAACGGATATTGGAGCTGATGTTCGAGTGCGTTCATGAGGAGTCTCGTGGGTCGAAGCCTGGCGGCGGGGCGCGGGCTTTCTCGTTCTGCCGGCACGTCCCGGCTCGTGCGTGGGGGCGTGCAAGCACCGGTTGCCAGCCGATCGGGTTGACGCTAACGTAAACGTCAACCATACGGGTTCGTTTCCATCTTAAGCGAAAACTTGACTTCGCAACGAACGACCGTTCACTTTCTTCAGGCAGGCCATGTCAGCAACGCCAGCGGCGGCTTCCGCCACCTACACCATTACCGACCTCGCACGCGAATTCGATGTGACGCCGCGGGCTATCCGCTTTTACGAGGACCAGGGCCTGCTGTCACCGGAACGCGAAGGCCCGGGCGGCCGCAAGCGCGTCTACAACGGCCGCGAGCGGACCCGGCTGAAACTGACTCTGCGCGGCAAGAGGTTAGGGCTTACTCTCAACGAGATCCGAGAAATCCTTGATCTCTATGAATCACCCCGCGACACCGCGCCGCAACTGGATCGCTTCCTGCACGCGCTCGCCGCGCACCGCCGCACGCTGGAGCGGCAAATGGAAGACCTGCAGGCGCAGCTGGCCGAAATTGACCAGCACGAGCGTCAGTGCAAGGCCTTGCTGGCGGCACAGAGCGGCACGCTGACGCAGGCTGCGGACGGCGACAACGCGCCGGGCCAATCCACGTAGAGCACGCGCCACTTTCCCCGAAATGCGGGCCGCTTGGGATTGACGTTTACGTAAACGTAAATAGAATAACCGGGATGGCGCGCCGTTCCGCTGCCCGCCATCCAGGCCCCCGATACCGGAACCAGTCATGACCGCCTCCATTGCCAGTGCCGTGCCCGCTGAACCGGAACCGCTGTCCGCCGCGCGGGCCGACGCCATTGCCACGAGTTTTTCGCGGCAGGGGCTGATGAACACCTTTGGCGCCACGCTGCAGCGCGTCGCGCGCGGCGAGGTCGAGCTGGCGATGCCTTGGTCCGAGGGCGTGACCCAGCAGCACGGCTTTTTCCACGGCGGCGTGGTGGGCGCGCTGGCCGACAGCGCCTGCGGCTATGCCGCGCTGACGCTGGTGGGCGAGGATGAGGCGGGCCTGACCGCCGAATACAAGATCAACCTGCTGTCCCCGGCCCAGGGCGAACGCCTGGTGGCGGTGGGGCGGGTGCTCAAGCCCGGGCGCACGCTGATCGTGGCGCAGGGCGATGTCTACGTCGAGCAGGACCGCCGCCGCAAGCAGGTGGCGACCATGCTGATGACGCTGTGCGTGGTCAAGACACTCGGCCACGTCTGAACCCATTGATCCGGCAACCCCGGAAAAAACGCGACACACACCGATTCCTACAGGAGACCACCATGACTGAACTGCCAGGCCTGAAATTCGATCTGGGCGAAGACATCGAGATGCTGCGCAATTCCGTGCGCGACTGGGCCCAGGCCGAACTGGCACCGCGCGCGGGCGAGATCGACCGCACCGACCAGTTCCCGATGGACGCCTGGAAGAAGATGGGCGACCTCGGCGTGCTCGGCATCACCGTGGCCGAGGAATACGGCGGCGCCAACATGGGCTACCTGGCCCACATGATCGCGATGGAGGAAATCAGCCGCGCCTCGGCCTCGGTCGGGCTGTCGTACGGCGCGCATTCCAACCTGTGCGTGAACCAGATCCACCGCAACGGCACGCCGGCGCAGAAGGCAAGGTACCTGCCCAAACTGGTCTCGGGCGAGTGGATCGGCGCACTGGCGATGAGCGAGCCCAACGCCGGCTCCGACGTGGTCAGCATGAAGCTGCGCGCCGAACTGAAGGGCGACCGCTACGTGCTGAACGGCACCAAGATGTGGATTACCAACGGCCCGGACTGCGACGTGCTGGTGGTCTACGCCAAGACCGAGCCCGAACTGGGCGCGCGCGGCATGACCGCGTTTATCGTCGAGAAGGGCATGAAGGGCTTCTCGGTGGCGCAGAAGCTCGACAAGCTCGGCATGCGCGGCTCGCACACCGGCGAACTGGTGTTCGAGGACGTGGAAGTCCCCGCCGAGAACATCCTCGGCGCCGAGAACGGCGGCGCCAGGGTGCTGATGAGCGGCCTGGACTACGAGCGCGCGGTGCTGTCGGGCGGCCCGGTCGGCATCATGCAGGCCTGCATGGATGTGGTCACGCCGTATATCCACGACCGCAAGCAGTTCGGCCAGAGCATCGGCGAATTCCAGCTGATCCAGGGCAAGGTGGCCGACATGTACACCACGCTGCAGGCGGCGCGCAGCTACCTGTACACGGTCGGCAAGAACCTCGACGCGCTCGGCAGCGACCATGTGCGCCAGGTGCGCAAGGACTGCGCCGCGGTGATCCTGTACACGGCGGAAAAGGCCACCTGGATGGCGGGCGAGACCGTGCAGATCCTGGGCGGCAATGGCTATATCAACGAATACCCGGCCGGCCGCCTGTGGCGCGATGCCAAGCTGTACGAGATCGGCGCCGGCACCTCGGAGATCCGCCGCATGCTGATCGGCCGCGAACTGTTCGCCGAAACCATGTAAGCGGCAGCGCCGGCGACCAGGCGGGGCGCCGAAATCACCCGGAGCCCCCGCCCGAACCCCATTACAATCTCAATACCCGTTACAACATCCTCACGCTGTACTGCCTCCAGGCCCCCGTCGACCCATGTCCCACTTCCCCAAACTGCTCTCCTCGCAGATTGCCTACGATGTGGCGAGAACCATGCTCGACGGGTTCGACAAGCACTACCGCCTGTTCCGCGAGGTCAGCCACCAGGCCAAGCTGAAATTCGAGGCCGGAGACTGGCACGGGCTGCAGCAGATCCAGCGCGACCGCATCGCCTTCTATAACGAGCGCGTGCGCGAGTCGAGCGTGATCCTGGAAGACGAGTACGACGCCGAGAACATCGACGACGAGATCTGGCAGCAGATCAAGCTGCACTACATCGGGCTGCTGACCAACCACCACCAGCCCGAGCTGGCCGAGACCTTCTTCAACTCGGTGTGCACGCGCATCCTGCACCGCTCGTACTTCAACAACGATTTCATCTTCGTGCGCCCGGCGATCTCGACCGAGTACATCGAGAACGAAGAATCGCCCACGCGCCCGACCTTCCGCGCGTACTACCCGGGCAGCCGCGAAGGCATGGCCGCGTGCTTCGAGCGCATCGTCCACAACTTCCAGCTCGAACGCCCGTTCGAAGACCTGCAGCGCGACATCGGCTACGTGGTGCGCGCCGTCAGCGAGCATTTCGGCGACCTGCGCATCGCGCCGAATTTCCAGGTCCATACGCTGTCGTCGCTGTTCTTCCGCAACAAGGCCGCCTTCATCATCGGCCGCATCGTCAACGGCGACCGCACCTTCCCGCTGGCGATCCCGATCCTGCATGGCCCGGGCGGCAAGCTGATGCTCGACACGGTGCTGCTGAAGAAGGAACAGCTGCTGATCCTGTTCTCGTTCACGCACTCCTATTTCATGGTCGACATGGAAATCCCGTCGGCCTACGTGACCTTCCTGCGCGACATCATGCCGCGCAAGCCGCGCGCGGAAATCTACACCTCGCTGGGCTTGCAGAAGCAGGGCAAGAACCTGTTCTACCGGGATTTCCTGCACCACCTGCAGCATTCGTCGGACCGCTTCATCATCGCGCCCGGCATCCGCGGGCTGGTGATGCTGGTGTTCACGCTGCCGTCGTACCCGTACGTGTTCAAGGTGATCCGCGATTTTATTCCGGCACCGAAGGAAACCACGCGCGAGCTGGTCAAGTCGAAGTACCAGCTGGTCAAGCAGCACGATCGCGTCGGCCGCATGGCCGATACGCTGGAATACTCCGACGTGGCCTTTCCGCTGTCGCGCTTCGACGAGGCGCTGGTGCGCGAGTTCGAGCAGCACGCGCCCTCGATGATCGAATACCAGCGCGCCAAGGACGGCGGCGAAGAGATCGTGGTGCGCCATGTCTATATCGAGCGCCGCATGACGCCGCTGAACATCTACCTGCAGGAGGGTTCCGACGAGCAGGTCGAGCATGGCGTGCTGGAATATGGCAATGCCATCAAGGAACTGATGGCCGCCAACATCTTCCCGGGCGACATGCTGTACAAGAACTTCGGCGTCACGCGCCACGGGCGCGTGGTGTTCTACGACTACGACGAGATCGAGTACCTGACCGACTGCAACATCCGCCACGTGCCGCAGCCGCGCAACGAGGAAGAGGAGATGTCGGGCGAGGTCTGGTACACCGTGCGTCCGCACGACATCTTTCCCGAGACCTTCCGCACTTTCCTGCTAGGCGACCCGCGCGTGCGCGCGGCGTTCCTGCGTCACCACGCGGATTTTTTTGACCCTGCCATGTGGCAGAGCCACAAGGACCGGCTGCTGGCCGGACATGTCCATGACTTCTTTGCCTATCACGCTTCAGAGCGATTCATACACCGCTACGGCGCTGCCGCCGAACAGTCCGATCAACAGCCAGATAAACAGCCCGATCCCGGTCCTGCAAGGAGAGTCGCATGAATGACGCTATCGCCCAGCTGTTCCGCAACAACCGCGACTGGGTCGACCGCGTCAATGCGGAAGATCCGGCGTTCTTCACCCGCCTGGCCAACCAGCAGGCGCCGGAGTACCTGTGGATCGGCTGTTCCGATTCGCGCGTGCCGGCCAACCAGATCCTGGGTCTGGCCCCGGGCGAGGTGTTCGTCCACCGCAACATTGCCAACGTGATCGCGCACAGCGACCTGAACGCGCTGTCCGTGATCCAGTTCGCGGTAGAAGTGCTCAAGGTGCGCCATATCACCGTGGTGGGCCACTACGGCTGCGGCGGCGTCAAGGTCGCGCTCAAGCGCGAGCGCATCGGCCTGGCCGACAACTGGCTGCGCCATGTGCGCGACGTGGCCGACAAGCACGAGTCCTACCTCGGCACCATCCTGCGCGAGGAAGACGCCCACACCCGGCTGTGCGAGCTCAACGTGATCGAGCAGGTCAACAACATCTGCCAGACCACCGTGATCCAGGACGCCTGGGACCGCGGCCAGGCCATCACCGTGCACGGCTGGATCTACGGCGTGTCCGACGGCCTGCTGCGCGACCTCGGCATGGCCGCCAGCAACAACGACGAGCTGCACGAACAGCTGGCCGCGGCCTACCGCCAGTACGGCGAGCCGCCGCAGGCGTCGATCCGCTAGCCCGTTCCGGCACCCCTTACGCATACCTACCGATCCAGGAGACCCGACATGGAAGAGATCGTCATCGTTTCAGCAGCGCGCACGCCGATGGCTGCGTTCCAAAGCGAATTCGCCAGCGTCACCGCGCCGCAACTGGGCGCCGCGGCCATCCGCGCGGCGGTCGAACGCGCCGGCCTGAAGCCGGATCAGGTGGAGGAAGTGGTGTTCGGCTGCGTGCTGCCGGCCGGCCAGGGCCAGGCGCCGGCACGCCAGGCCGCGCTCGGCGCAGGCTTGCCGCTGGCCACGGGCTGCACCACCGTCAACAAGATGTGCGGCTCGGGCATGCGCGCGGCGATGACCGTCTATGACGGCCTGATCGCCGGCTCGTTCGAGATCGCGGTCGCCGGCGGCATGGAGAGCATGACCAACGCGCCGTACCTGATCCCGAAGGGCCGCGGCGGCTACCGCATCGGCCACGGCATGATCTACGACCACATGATGCTGGACGGCCTGGAAGACGCGTACGACAAGGGCCGCGCCATGGGCACCTTCGGCGAAGACTGCGCTGCCAAGTACGGCTTCACGCGCCAGCAGCAGGACGAGTTCGCGATGGAAAGCGTGCGGCGCGCGCAGCAGGCCACCGAGAACGGCGACTTCCGCTGGGAGATCGCGCCGGTGACGGTGTCGGGCAAGGGCGGCGACACGGTGATCGACACCGACGAAGGCCCGCGCCGCATCAAGCTCGACAAGATCCCGTCGCTCAAGCCCGCCTTTGCCAAGGACGGCACCATCACCGCCGCCTCGTCGTCGTCGATCAACGACGGCGCCGCGGCGCTGGTGATGATGCGCGCCTCCACCGCAAAGGCGCTGGGCCTGCAGCCGATCGCCCGCATGCTGGGCCACACCACGCACGCGCAGGCGCCGGGGTGGTTCACCACCGCGCCGGTCGAGGCCATCGCCAAGCTGTACCGCAAACTGGACTGGACCACCGACAGCGTCGACCTGTTCGAGATCAACGAGGCCTTCGCCGTGGTGCCGATGGCGGCGATGCACGACCTCAAGATCCCGCGCGACAAGGTCAATATCCACGGCGGCGCCTGCGCGCTGGGACACCCGATCGGCGCCTCGGGCGCGCGCATCATGACCACGCTGATCGGCGCGCTGCGCAAGACCGGCGGCAAGCGCGGCGTGGCCAGCCTGTGCATCGGCGGCGGCGAGGCGACGGCGGTGGGGATCGAGATCGTCTGACGCCTTGCCTCCCGCTTGTTTTCTCCCCTCTCCCGCGTGCGGGAGAGGGGCCAGGGAAGAGGGCAGGCGCGCGCCAGGCACGGCACGCTTCACTTCGTGGCAACGCCGGCCCTCTCCCCAACCCTCTCCCGCAAGCGGGAGAGGGAGCCAGACCGAGGCAGTTTGCTGAACTTGTGGCCCGGCGAGCGTATCGCACGGGTCTTCGACAAAAGGAGGCCCACCCTTGCCAACCGCTCTCATCCTCGGTGCCTCGCGTGGCATCGGACTTGAATTCGTGCGCCAGTACCGTGCCGACGGCTGGCGCGTCATCGCGGCGGCGCGCACGCCCGAGGGCGTGGGCGCGCTGCAGGCGCTCGGCGCCGAAGCGCACCAGGCCGACCTCGCCGATGCCGGCGCGGTGGCCGGCCTGGGCTGGAAGCTCGACGGCGAGGCGCTTGACGTAGCGGTCTACAACGCCGGCGTGATGGGCCCGCGCAGCGACAGCGCGCAGCCGGTCACGCCGCCGGAGTTCGACCGCGTCATGCATGTCAATGTGCTGGGGCCGATGATGGCGCTGCCGTTGCTGCTGCCCTATGTCGAGGCCGGGCAGTCCGGCCACGGCGGGGTGCTGGCGGTACTGTCGTCGCGCATGGGCAGCATCGGCGCGATGGAGCACAGCACCAGCTGGCTGTACCGCGTCAGCAAGGCCGGCGCCAACGCGGCGCTGCGCGCGGTGTCGCTGGATGCGCGCCATGCCACCTGCGTCGCACTGCACCCGGGCTGGGTCAAGACCGACATGGGCGGCCAGGAAGCCGACCTGACCGTGCAGCAGAGCGTCAGGGGCATGCGCCAGGTGCTGGCCAGCGTCAAGCGCCGCGACAACGGCACCTTCCACAACTACGACGGCACGCCCATCCCCTGGTAGCGCGCCTGCACACTGGATCACCGAACCGACATGCTGCTGACCCCCGAACAGGAAATGATCCGCGATGCCGTGCGCCAGTTCGCGCAGGAAGTGATCGCGCCGCAGGCCGCGCAATGGGACCGCGACAAGACCTTCCCCAAGGACGTGCACCGCGAGCTGGCCGCGCTGGGCGCGTATGGCGTGGCGGTGCCGGAGGAATACGGCGGCGCCGGGCTCGACTACCTGTCGCTGGCGCTGATCCTGGAAGAGATCGCGGCGGGCGACGGCGGCACCTCCACCGTCATCAGCGTCAACAACTGCCCGGTGTGCAGCATGCTGATGTCGTTTGCCAGCGAGGCGCAGAAGCAGCAGTGGCTGGTGCCGCTGGCGCGCGGCGAGATGCTGGGCGCGTTCTGCCTGACCGAGCCGCACGTCGGCTCGGACGCGTCGGCACTGCGCACCAGCGCGGTCCGCGACGGCGACCACTACGTGCTCAACGGCGTCAAGCAGTTCATCACCAGCGGGCAGAACGCCGATGTGGCGATCGTGCTGGCGGTGACCGACAAGGCCGCCGGCAAGCGCGGCATCAGCGCCTTCATCGTGCCGACGTCGACACCGGGCTACGTGGTGGCACGGCTTGAAGACAAGCTCGGCCAGCATTCGTCCGACACCGCGCAGATCCTGTTCGAGGACTGCCGGGTCCCGGCCGCCAACCTGCTCGGCGACGAAGGCGGCGGCTACAAGATGGCGCTGTCGGGGCTGGAGGGCGGGCGCATCGGCATCGCCTCGCAGAGCATCGGCATGGCGCGCGCCGCGTTCGAGGCGGCCCTGGCCTACGCCAGGGAACGCGAGAGTTTCGGACAGCCGCTGTTCCAGCACCAGGCGGTGCAGTTCCGGCTCGCCGAGATGGCCACGCGCATCGACGTGGCGCGCCAGATGGTGTGGCACGCCGCCACGCTGCGCGACGCCGGGCGCCCGTGCCTGAAGGAAGCGGCCATGGCCAAGCTTTTCGCCAGCGAAATGGCCGAGCGGGTGTGCTCGGACGCGATCCAGGTGTTCGGCGGCTACGGCTATGTCAGCGACTTCCCGGTGGAGCGCATCTACCGCGACGTGCGCGTGTGCCAGATCTATGAGGGCACCAGCGACATCCAGAAGATCCTGATCGCGCGGGCGCTGGCCTAGCGCCGGCATTTGCGCGTACGATGAGCAGGCGTGCCGCGCATGCGCCACGTCTTCCCGCCACCCGACCTGCCACCACAAGAATAGGGCCCCGACATGACCGCAGCGATCGACTTCTACTTTGATTTCTCTTCGCCGTACGGCTACTTCGCCAGCACCCGTATCGACGACCTGGCGCAGAAGTACGGGCGCAACGTCGCCTGGCATCCGATCCTGCTGGGCGTGGTGTTCAAGACCACCGGCGCGGCGCCGCTGCCGCAGCTGCCGCTCAAGGGCGACTACGCCTGGCGCGACTTCGAGCGCACCGCGCGCTTCCACGGCATCGACTACAAGCGCCCCACGCATTTCCCGCTGCCGACCACGCATGCGGCGCGCGCCATGCTGTGGCTGCAGAACCATCACGGCGACGACCTGGCCGCGGCTTTCGCCCGGTCGGTGTACCGCGCGCTGTTCGTCGACGACATCAATATCGCCGAGCCGGCCGAAATCATGAAGCTGGCCGAGCCGCTGGGGGTGGACGTGCAGGCGCTCGATGCCGGCGCCACCAGCTACCAGATCAAGGACCAGCTTAAGGCCGAGATCGAGGTGGCGATGGCCAAGGGCGTGTTCGGCTCGCCCTTCGTCATCGTCGATGGCGAGCCGTTCTGGGGCTTCGACCGCTTCGACCAGGTCGAGGCCCACCTGAAGAGCCGCCGCCAGACCGAGCTACGGGCCGTGCCCAATCTCGACACCAAGGAAAAGAAACCCGCATGACTGCAGTAAACCATGGCCATTCCGGCCGCTTCGATTGTGTCATCTTCGATTGCGACGGCGTGCTCGTCGACAGCGAACCCATCGTCAACCGCGTGCTCAACCAGATGCTGAACGAGCTCGGCATCGAGATCTCGCTGGAAGACTCCACGCGGCTGTTCCTGGGCCGCGCGGTGCGCGAGGAGCTGGACATGATCGAACGCATGCGCGGCGCGCCGCTGCCCGAGAACTGGCTGTCGACCTGGCTGGCGCGCCGCAACGCGGTGCTGGAAGAAGAAGTCGCCGCGGTCGCGCATGTGCGCGAGGCCATCCGCGCGGTCGCCGCCACCGGCATGCCGGTGTGCGTGGCTTCGGGCGCGGACCGCGTCAAGGTCAAGCTGCAGCTGACCAAGACCGGGCTGGTCGAGCTGTTCCAGCAAGATGCGCGCGAGCATATCTTCTCGGCGACCGAGGTGGCGCGCAGCAAGCCCGCACCGGACGTGTACCTGCTGGCCGCGCGCACCATGGGCGTTGAGCCGGCGCGCTGCGCGGTGGTGGAAGACAGCCCGACCGGCGTGACCGCGGGCGTGGCCGCCGGCATGACGGTGTTCGGCTACGCCGCGCGCAACGATGCCGCGCAGCTGCGCGAGGCCGGCGCGCGCACCATCTTCGCCGATATGCGCGAGCTGCCGGAGCTGGTGGGATGACGGGCGCGAAGGCGGCAAAGACGGCAAAGGCGGCAAAGGCGGCAAAGGCGGCGATGGCGTCGCAGCGCCTGCCCAAGGCCGGGCCGGTGCCGTGCCCGTGCGGCAGCGCCGACTACGCCGCCTGCTGTGGCCGCTTTCACCGCGGCGAGGCGCTGCCGCCCAATGCCGAGGCGCTGATGCGCTCGCGCTACAGCGCCTATGTGCTGAACGACATGGACTGGCTGCGGCAAACCTGGCATGCATCGACGTGTCCGGCCGACCTGGTGCCGGACACCGCGACGCGCTGGCTGGGGCTGACGGTCAAGGCGCATGCGCAGCAGGACGACACCCATGCCGAAGTGGAATTCGTGGCGCGCTACAAGGTGGGCGGGCGCGCCTTGCGGCTGCATGAGCGCAGCCGCTTTGTGTGCGAGCCGCGCCTGCCCGGCGAGGCGCCGCGCTGGCTATATGTGGATGGCGACATGATCGGGGAAACTTCATGAGCATCGAAAAGCAGAACGGGCCTGAGTACCTGCTGTATTGCTTTGCCCAGTCAGGCAATGCCTACAAGGTGGCGCAGTTGCTGGAAACGGTTGCCGTGCAGCGCGGCCAGCCGCCACATCAGCCACTCTGGCAGCCGCGTTTCGTCGATTTCTTCAACGGCGAGACCCGCACCCCCGAATACCGCGCCATCAACGTGATGGGCGAGGTGCCGGTGCTGGAGTTCGGCGGCCAGCGCCTGTCGCAGTCCGGCGCCATCCTCGATACGCTGGCGACGCGCCTGGATGCGTTCGGCCCGCGCAATGAAGCCGAGCGCGCCGAGGTGCTGCGCTGGCTGCTGTTCGACAACCACAAGTTCACCTCGTACACCGCCACCTACCGCTTCATGCGCAACTTCGCCAGGTCGCCCGACCCGGCCGTGCTGGAGTTCTTCCGCGCGCGCTGCGAAGGCGCGTGGCACGTGCTGGACGCGCACCTGGCCGCGCGCGACTTCGTGCTGGGCGAGCGCACCACCATCGCCGACTTCTCGCTGGCGGGCTATGTCTTCTTCGATGACGAAATCGGCGTGCACTGGCGCAAGGAATATCCGCATATCCACGCCTGGACCGAGCGCATGCGCGCGCTGCCGGGCTGGAAGCATCCCTATGACCTGATGCCCGGGCATCCGTTGCCCAAGTCCGCCGGCTGAGCCCGGCCGCGGCGGGACGGCATCACGCGGCGCACAACCCTATCTGGCAGCAAGAGACTCCGAGATGCCTACGCTCGAAACCAAACTCAACGCCCGCTCCGAATCCTTCAAGGCCAATGCCGAGGCCATGCACGCGCTGGTGGCCGACCTCAAAGCAAAGATCGCGAAGCTGGCCGAAGGCGGCGGCGCCGACGCGCGCGCCAAGCACCTGTCGCGCGGCAAGCTGCTGCCGCGCGAGCGCGTGCAGCAATTGCTGGACCCCGGCACGCCGTTCCTGGAGCTGTCGCAGCTGGCCGCGTACGACATGTACGAAAACGCCGCGCCCGGCGCCGGCATCATCACCGGCATCGGCCGCGTGGCCGGGCAGGAATGCGTGATCGTCTGCAACGACGCCACCGTCAAGGGCGGCACGTATTACCCGATGACGGTCAAGAAGCACGTGCGCGCGCAGGAAATCGCCGAAGAGAACCACCTGCCGTGCATCTACCTGGTCGATTCGGGCGGCGCCAACCTGCCCAACCAGGACGAGGTGTTTCCCGACCGCGACCACTTCGGCCGCATCTTCTACAACCAGGCCAACCTGTCCAAGCGCGGCATCCCGCAGATCGCGGTGGTGATGGGATCGTGCACCGCGGGCGGCGCCTACGTGCCGGCGATGAGCGACGAGTCGATCATCGTCAAGAACCAGGGCACCATCTTCCTGGGCGGCCCGCCGCTGGTGAAGGCGGCCACCGGCGAGGAAGTCAGCGCCGAAGACCTCGGCGGCGCCGATGTGCATACCCGCCTGTCGGGCGTGGCCGACTACTTCGCGCAGAACGACCACCACGCGCTTTCGCTGGCGCGCAATATCGTGCAGCACCTGAACCGCCGCAAGCCGGACCAGATCCGCCTGCACGCGCCGGTCGAGCCGCTCTATCCGGTGGAAGAGCTGTACGGCGTGATCCCGACCGACACGCGCAAGCCGTACGACGTGCGCGAGGTGATCGCGCGGCTGGTCGACGGTTCGGAGTTCGACGAGTTCAAGGCGCGCTACGGCACCACGCTGGTGTGCGGCTTCGCGCGGATCTGGGGCTATCCGGTCGGGATCGTCGCCAACAACGGCATCCTGTTTTCGGAGTCGGCGCTCAAGGGCGCGCACTTCATCGAGCTGTGCTGCCAGCGCAAGATCCCGCTGGTGTTCCTGCAGAACATCACCGGCTTCATGGTGGGGCGCAAGTACGAGAACGAAGGCATCGCGCGCAACGGCGCCAAGATGGTGACCGCGGTGGCGACCGCGCAGGTGCCCAAGTTCACGGTGATCATTGGCGGCTCGTTCGGCGCGGGCAACTACGGCATGTGCGGGCGCGCGTATTCGCCGCGCTTCCTGTGGATGTGGCCGAACGCGCGCATCTCGGTGATGGGCGGCGAGCAGGCCGCGAGCGTGCTGGCAACGGTGCGCCGCGACGGCATCGAAGCGAAGGGCGGCCAGTGGAGCGCGCAGGAAGAAGACGCGTTCAAGCAGCCGATCCGCGACCAGTACGAACACCAGGGCCACCCGTACTACGCCAGCGCGCGGCTGTGGGACGACGGCGTGATCGATCCCGCGCAGACGCGCACGGTGCTCGGGCTAGGGCTGTCGGCCAGCCTCAATGCGCCGATCGACGAGATGAAGTTCGGCGTGTTCCGCATGTAGTCCCGGGCACGCCATCACCACCTTGCACGCCATGCGCAGCGCCACCCGCCTGCTTCGCCGCCTCGCCCTAGTCACGCTGCTTGCCGTGCTGGCGCCGCTGTGCGGGCACGCGCAGACGCCGAATGGCAACGGCCAGTCGGCGGCCCGCGTGCGCTTCCAGGAGCAGGTGGTGATGCTGCCGAAGGCCGCGATCCCGTCGCGCATCGACCTGGAGGCCACAGTGTTCAAGCCCGCCGGGGACGGGCCGTTCCCGCTGGTGGTGATCAACCACGGCAAGGCGCCGGGCCGGCCCGGCATGCAAGGGCGCGCGCGCTTTCCGGCGCAGAGCGTGGAATTCCTGCGCCGCGGCTACGTGGTGGTGCTGCCGATGCGGCAGGGCTTTGCGCGCTCGGGCGGCGCCTATGTGGGCGGCAGTTGCGACATCGAGACCAACGGCATGATGCAGGCCGACGACGTCGTCGCCACGCTCGATTACATGGCCACGCAGCCCTATGTCGACATGGCGCGCATCGTCGTGATCGGCCAGTCCCACGGCGGGCTGACCACCATGGCGTTCAGCACCATCGCCTATCCGGGCGTGCGGGGCGTGGTCAACTTTGCCGGCGGGCTGCGCAACCTGAACTGCCCGGACTGGGAAGCGCGCCTGGTCGATGCGTTTGCGAGCTACGGCAGCCTGGCGCGCTACCCCTCGCTGTGGTTCTATGGCGAGAACGACAGTTACTGGCCGGTGCCCTTGCCCGGCCGCATGTTCAACGCCTTCAAGGCGCGCGCCACCGGCCTGGCGGCGCAAGCGCGGCTGGTCGACGTGGGCGAGTTCGGCACCGACTCGCACCGCCTGTTCAGCGCGCGCGAAGGCATCCCCGTGTGGCTGCCGGAAGTCGGCAACTTCTTCCGCTCGCTCGGGCTGCCATTCGATACCGGCAGCTGAAGGCACGCCGCCCCATCACTATCCGCCAACGGAGCGAACCATGGAATTCACAGCCCTGAACGTCAATATCGCCAGCCACGTGGCCACCGTCACGCTGAACCGGCCCGACGTGCGCAACGCCTTCAACGAGACCGTGATCGCCGAGCTGACCGGCGCCTTCCGCGCGCTGGGCGACATGGACGAAGTGCGCGCCATCGTGCTGGCCGGCAGCGGGCCGGCCTTCTGCGCCGGCGCCGACCTGAACTGGATGAAGAAGATGGCGGGCTACTCCGACGACCAGAACCGCGCCGATGCGCTGACGCTGGCGCAGATGCTGCACACCATCTGGTCGTGCCCGCGCCCGGTGATCGCGCGCATCCAGGGCGACACCTACGCCGGCGGCATGGGCCTGGTGGCCGCGTGCGATATCGCGGTGGCGGCCGAGCACGCGCATTTCTGCCTCTCCGAGGCGCGCCTGGGGCTGCTGCCTGCCACCATCAGCCCGTATGTGATCCGCGCCATGGGCGAACAGGCCGCGCGCCGCTACTTCATCACCGCCGAGCGCTTCGACGCGGCCGAGGCGCTGCGCCTGGGCCTGCTGCATGCGGTGGTGCCGGCCGAGGCGCTGGACGCCAAGGTGGCCGAACTGACGGCCGCGCTGGTGGCCAACAGCCCCAACGCCGTGCGCGAGAGCAAGCGGCTGGTGCAGGACATTGCCGGGCGCGTCATCGACAACGACCTGCTGGCCGATACCGCCGACCGCATCGCGAAGATCCGGGCGTCGGAAGAAGGGCGCGAAGGGGTGAAGTCGTTTCTGGAGAAGCGCACGCCGTCGTGGCGGCCGGCTTGAAGAAGGCATCCCCGTTTGGTTGCTCCCTTCCCCCGCAAGCGGGAGAGGGGAGCTCCACGGCGGCATGTGAAAGCGATTCAGGAAATAAAGGCCCCCTGGGATTGCGTGGAGATGGCAGCACGCTAGCCCCAAAATCTTGGCTTCATGCGTATAACGTTCGCCAAATCCAGACAACGCTACGCTAACCGGAAAAATCGGCAGTCATTGCCAAGGCGCGGCAGACCTTCCTAACATGACCCTCCCCAACCGATCCGCCACTGTCGCACTGCCCGGCCTCGCCGGCAGCGGCGACCGCGCGGATGGTCAACCAAGGAGGGCTATCTTGGACCACCTGTCCCATTTCCCAGCCAGCGGCGCGCCGGCGCTGGGCCAGCGCAGCCGCGCTGCCGTCTGGCACCCGTGCACGCGCCTGCGTCCCGATGACGACGCCGTGCCGCTGGCCATCGTTCGCGGCGAAGGCCCGTGGCTGCACGATGCCGACGGCCATCGCTATTTCGACGCCACCAGCTCCTGGTGGGTCAACCTGTTCGGCCACGCCAATCCGCGCATCAACGCGGCGCTGGCAATGCAGCTGGAGACGCTCGAGCACGTGATGCTCGCCGGCTGCACGCACGCCCCGGCAGTCGAGCTGGCCGAGCGCCTATCGGCTTTGACCGGCGGCGCGCTGGGCAACGTCTTCTACGCCTCGGACGGTGCCTCGGCGGTCGAGATCGCGCTGAAGATGAGCTTCCACTACTGGCGCAACACCGGCCTGCCGGCCAAGCGCGAGTTCGTCTGCCTGCGCCACGGTTACCACGGTGAAACCGTAGGCGCGCTCGCCGTGACCGACGTAGAGATCTTCCGCGATGCCTACGATGCGCTGATCCGCCGCGCGCATGTGGTGATGTCGCCCGATGCACGCCAGGCTGCGCGCGGCGAGTCGCCCGCCGACGTGGCGGTGCGCGCGCTGGCGGAGCTCGAGGCGCTGCTGCGCGAGCGCGCCGGCGCCATTGCCGCGCTGATCGTCGAGCCGCTGGTGCAGGGCGCCGCCGGCATGGCGATGCATGACCCGTCCTACCTCGACGGCGTGCGCGCGTTGTGCGACCGCTACCGCGTCCACCTGATCGCCGACGAGATCGCGGTGGGCTGCGGACGCACCGGCACCTTCTTCGCGTGGGAACAGTCGCGCGGCACCGAGGCGCCGCTGCCCGCGCATGCCTGGCCTGACTTCCTGTGCCTGTCCAAGGGCATCAGCGGCGGCTACCTGCCGCTGTCGCTGGTGTTGTCGCGCCCCGAAATCCAGCGCGCCTTCGTTGCCGACGAGCTGGCGCGCAGCTTCCTGCATTCGCATTCGTACACCGGCAACCCGCTCGCCTGCCGCGCGGCCCTGGCCACGCTGGACCTGTTCGCGCAGGACCAGGTGCTGGCGCGCAACCGCGAGCGCGCGCAATGGCTGGCCGACGGCATGGCCGCGCTGGCTGCCGACGCGCGCGTGCGGCACGTGCGCCAGCGCGGCCTGATCTGGGCCGCCGACGTAAGCGGCGAGGTGGCCGGCGCCGACTTTGCCGCGCGCTTCCACCATGCCGCGCGCGCACGCGAGCTGCTGGTGCGCCCGATCGGCCATACGCTCTACGTGATGCCGCCCTACGTCTTCGACGCCGCGCAGGCGCACTGGCTGGGCGAACAGCTGCTGGCGACGCTCGACGACGTGACCGCGCACGTGACCGTGGCTGCGGACAAGGAGGTGCGCCATGCTGCTTGAACAACTGAAGCAGGCCGCGGAACAGCGCCACGCCCAGGCCCTTACGCGCCGCCGCCGCATCGCGCACACCGCATGCGCGCCGCATCAGGCCGTGGGCGAGGACGGGGCCGAGGCGGAATCGCTGCTGACCTTCTGCAGCAACGACTACCTGGGGCTCGCCAACCACCCGCAAGTGATCGCCGCGCTGGTGGAAGGCGCGCAGCGCTATGGCGCCGGCAGCGGTGCCTCGCATCTGGTCAGCGGCCATTCACGCGCGCACGCGCAGCTCGAGACCGAGCTGGCACGCTGGCTCGCGCCGCATATCGCGCACGCGCGCACGCTGTACTTCTGCACCGGCTATATGGCCAATATGGCGGTGCTGACAGCACTGGGCGCGGCCGGGGCGACGTTGTTCTGCGAATCGCTCAATCATGCCTCGCTGATCGACGGCGCACGGCTGGCGCGCGCCGACGTGCAGCGCTACCCGCATTGCGACACCGATGCGCTGGAAGCGCTGCTCGCGGCCAGCACCAGCCAGCGCAAGCTGATCGTTACCGACAGCGTGTTCAGCATGGACGGCAATGTGGCGCCGTTGCGCGCGCTGCTGGCGCTGGCCGAGCGTCATGACGCCTGGATCATCGTCGACGATGCCCATGGCTTCGGCGTGCTCGGCGAACAGGGGCATGGCGTGCTGGAAGCGCTGGGCCTGTCGTCCGAACGCTTCATCTATATCGGCACGCTCGGCAAGGCCGCCGGCGTGGCGGGCGCCTTCGTCGCTGCGCACGAGGCCATCATCGAGCACCTGGTCAACACTGCGCGGCCGTATATCTACACCACGGCCGCGCCGCCGGCGGTCGCGCACGCGCTGCTGGCCAGCCTGGCCATCATCGAAGGTGAGGAGGGCCGGCAACGCCGTGCGCAACTGGCGCGCTGCATCGCCATGCTGCGCGAGGGCTTGGCCCAGCTGGCCGCGATCGCGGGCTGGACCCTGGGCGACAGCCAGACCGCGGTCCAGCCGCTGATCGTCGGCGACAACGGCGCGTCGCTGGCGCTGTCGGCCATGCTGGAGGCCGACGGCATCCGCGTTGGCGCGATCCGTCCGCCGACCGTGCCCGAGGGCACCGCGCGGCTGCGCATCACGCTGTCGGCATCGCACACCGAAGCCGACGTGCGGCGCCTGCTCGATGCGCTGAGCGCCGCGGTGGCGCAGCGGGAGGCCGCATGAGCACCCGGGCGCCCTTTGCCTGCTTTGTGACGGGCACCGATACCGGCATCGGCAAGACCCACGCCAGCGCCGCGCTGCTGCATGCGCTCGGCGCCGCCGGCTACCGCACCGCGGGCATGAAGCCCGTGGCCAGCGGCAGCGAATGGCGCGACGGCCATTGGCACAACGACGATGTGGCGCAGCTGCGCGCCGCCAGCTCGGTCACGGTGCCGCTCGGCCATACCTGCCCGTTCCTGCTGCGCACGCCGTGCTCGCCGCACCTGGCCGCGGCACAGGAAGGCGTGCGCATCACGCGGGCCCCCATCCGCGCCGCCTTCGACGCGCTGCGCCGCCAGGCCGACGCCGTGGTGGTCGAGGGCGTGGGCGGCTTCAACGTGCCGCTCGACGCCGGCGCGGTGCGCTGGAACACCGCCGACCTCGCGGTGATGCTGAGCGTGCCGGTGGTGCTGGTGGTGGGCATCCGGCTCGGATGCCTGAACCACGCCGTGCTGAGCGCCGAGGCCATCCGCGCGCGCGGCCTGCCGCTGGCCGGCTGGATCGCCAACCGGGTCGACCCGGACATGCTGCTGGCCGACGAGAACATCGCCACGCTGCATGCGTCGCTCGCCGCGCCCTGCCTCGGCGAGCTGCCCTGGCAACTGGCACCCGCCGATGCCGCGGACCGGCTCGACCTGGCGCCGCTGCTGGCCGCCGCCACCCGCTACCAGACCGAGGCCGCTGGCCTCGCCGCCTGAAAACAGAATTCGACTGACCATGACCCAAGCCCACACCGTTACCACCATCTCCGCCGAATCGCTGCGCCAGACCGCGCGCCAGCATGCCTTGCCCGACGATGCCAAATGGCGCGTCGACGACGTTGCCGCGCTGTTCGCGCTGCCGTTCAACGACCTGCTGTTCCGCGCCCAGCAGGTGCATCGCGAGCATTTCGACGCCAATACCGTGCAGCTGTCGACACTGCTGTCGATCAAGACCGGCGGCTGCGAAGAGGATTGCGGCTACTGCCCGCAGAGCGCGCATCATGATGCCGGCGTCAAGGCCGAGAAGCTGATGGCGCTGGACGAAGTGCTCGACGCCGCGCGCGCGGCCAAGGCCAATGGCGCCACGCGCTTCTGCATGGGCGCCGCCTGGCGCAGCCCCAAGGACCGCCACCTGGAGCCGGTGATGGACATGGTGCGCGAGGTCAAGGCGATGGGGCTGGAGACCTGCGTCACGCTGGGCATGCTCAAGGCCGAGCAGGCGCAGCAGCTCAAGGACGCGGGGCTGGACTACTACAACCACAACCTCGATACCTCGCCCGAGTTCTACGGCAAGATCATCACCACGCGTACCTACCAGGACCGGCTCGACACCATCGGCCATGTGCGCGACGCCGGCATCAACGTCTGCTGCGGCGGCATCGTCGGCATGGGCGAATCGCGCGAGGCGCGCGCCGGCCTGATCGCGCAGCTGGCCAACATGGACCCGTACCCCGAGTCGGTGCCCATCAACAACCTGGTGCAGGTCGAGGGCACGCCGCTGGCGGGCACCGAGGCGCTGGACCCGTTCGAGTTCGTGCGCACCATCGCCGTGGCCCGCATCACCATGCCTCAAGCGATGGTGCGCCTGTCCGCCGGCCGCGAGGCCATGGACGAAGCGTTGCAGGCGCTGTGCTTCATGGCGGGCGCCAATTCCATTTTCTACGGCGACAAGCTGCTGACCACCGGCAACCCGCAGGCCGACCGCGATCGCGCCCTGCTGGCCCGCCTCGACATCCGCGCGGAGGGCTACGCGGGATGACGCGGTAGGAAAGTGCCCGCTGGACGGCTCGCCGCCGTAAGATCCCATCCATGGGATAACGAGGAGGGGGCATGTTCAACAAGATCCTGATCGCCAACCGCGGTGAAATCGCCTGCCGCGTGGCCGCCACCTGCCGCCGGCTGGGCAT
>NZ_SROX01000013.1 GCF_013141915.1 Cupriavidus necator
GATTATGCAGAGCTTTCTTCGTTTCGTCAACCGTTTGCAGCAATCTTTTTTGCTGCCGTCAGCGCTGCAAACCTTGCTGCACCAACCTCCCGGCCAACCCCGCATCCCTTGCTGCGCCTGCCTTGCAGGAGCCGCGTGGTGTTGCGAGGGGGCGAATAGTAGGCCGATTTCGCCGCCCTTGCAACACCTTTGTCACGACGATCCGCTAAACGTTCCCGCGATTATCGGCTAAGGCCTTGAGCGAGAAGGAGAAACTCCGAAAGCACAGGGAACCTGCCATGCAATACCCCTAGCATATTCTCGGGTATTCCCCTGATCCTGGGGTCAACGATGCTGGAAGTTGGGGCTGCGTTTCTCGACGAAGGCGGCCATGCCCTCCTTCTGGTCTTCGCTGGCAAAGGTGGCGTGGAACAGCCGGCGCTCGAAGCGAACCCCTTCTGCCAGCGAGGTCTCGTAGGCGGCGTTGACCGACTCCTTGATCATCATGACCACCGGCAACGAGAACGCGGCGATGGTCTCGGCCGCCGCCAGCACTTCATCCAGCAGCTTGTCGGCCGGCACCACGCGCGACACCAGGCCCGAGCGCTCGGCCTCCGCGGCGTCCATCATGCGCGAGGTCAGGCACAGGTCCATCGCCTTGGCCTTGGACACCGCACGCGGCAGGCGCTGCGTCCCGCCCGCACCAGGCATGGTGCCAAGCTTGACCTCCGGCTGGCCGAACTTAGCCGAATCCGCCGCGATGATGATGTCGCACATCATCGCCAGCTCGCAGCCGCCGCCCAGCGCATAGCCGGCCACGCCGGCGATCACGGGCTTGCGGATCTTGCGGATGGTTTCCCAGTTGCGGGTGATGTAGTCGCCCTTGTAGACATCCATGAAGGAATACTTGGCCATCATGCCGATATCGGCACCGGCGGCGAACGCCCGCTCGCTGCCGGTGATGACGATGGCGCCGATACCCTCATCCTGATCAAAGGCGGTCAGCGCGGCGCCCAGTTCATCCATCAGCGCGTCATTGAGCGCATTCAGGGCCTTCGGGCGGTTCAGCGTGACCAGGCCAACGCGGCCACGGGTCTCGACCAGGATGTTCTCGTACGGCATGTCTTCTCCTATATAGGGTCAGGCGGATGGCGGGCGCCACCGGCTGCGGGCTATTCTGCCATCGGTTGCGGCGTGGCGGCGCTGAAGCCGGCTAGAGCATGTGCGCCAGGAATTCGCGGGTGCGCGCGTGCGCCGGCGCCCCGAACACTGCCTCAGGCCGGCCTTCTTCGAGGATCGTGCCTTCATCCATGAAGACGACATGGTTTGCCACTTCTCGCGCAAACCCCATTTCATGGGTGACGACGAGCATGGTCATGTGTTCTTCGGCAAGCTGCCGCATGGTGCGCAGCACCTCGCCGGTCAGCTCCGGATCGAGCGCGGAAGTGGGTTCGTCGAACAGCATGATGTCGGGTTCCATCGCCAGCGCCCGCGCGATCGCCACGCGCTGCTTCTGGCCGCCGGACAGCCGCGCCGGGTAGCTGTCACGCTTGGCCAGCAAGCCGACCTTGCGCAGCAGTTCCTCCGCCTTGGGGATCACCGCATCGCGCCGCAGTCCCTTGACGGTCACCGGCGCCTCGATGATGTTCTGCAGCACCGTCATGTGCGGAAACAGGTTGAACGACTGGAACACCATGCCCATTTTCCGGCAGATGCGGCGCACTTCCGCGTCCGCCACGTATCTGGCCGCGCCGTCGGGGCCGGCGGCAGCCAGCGTCTCGCCTTCAATGCGAAGGGAACCGCGATCGATCACCTCGAGATGGTTCAGGCAGCGCAGCAAGGTGCTCTTGCCCGAGCCCGACGGGCCGATCACCGCGGTGACATCGCCCTTGCGCAGGGTCAGCGAAACGCCCCGCAAGACCTGCAGCGGCCCGAACGACTTGAAGATGTCCCGTGCCGCGATCATGACGCCGGGCGCATCGGGGGAAGGGGCGCCGTTGCGGCTAGTCATCATGTTTGGCATAGCGTTTTTCGAGATTCTGGAAGAACCAGGTCAGAATCAGCGTCATCACCAGGTAAAACAGCGCGGCGACGAGAAAAGGCGTGGTGGTGAAATCGCGCTGCACGATGCCGCGCGCGGTGCGCAGAATGTCGTTGAGGGCCAGCACATAGATCAGGGAAGTGTCCTTGATCAGCGTAATGGTTTCATTGCTGACCGGCGGCAGCACCCGGCTGACCATCTGCGGCAGCACGACTCGCCGCATGGTCTGGAAGTAGCTCATGCCCAGCGCCTTGCTGGCCTCATACTGGCCGCGATCGACCGACTTGATCCCGGCGCGGAAGATTTCTGCGAAATAGGCCGCATAGTTGAGCGCGAAGGCCACTACCGCCGCAGGAAAATCGGGCAGCCGCACGCCGATGACGGGCACGAACGGCAGCGCGAAATAGATGAACAGCATCTGCAGCATCAGCGGCGTGCCGCGCATCAGCCAGATATAGCCGTTGACCAGGCCGCTCAACAGCGGCCATGACGAAATGCGTGCCAGTGCCAGCGCAAGCCCGAGCGGCACCGACAAGGCGAGCGTGATGGCGAATAGCGTCAGCGTGACTTTGGCACCCTGCGCCAGCGGCAGCAGAAGAGATAAGACGTAATCCATGCTCGCGCGTACAAGAAAGGTAGGACCCCGGGCAAGCCCGGCTTAAGGATCCGAAGGGGCCCGGAGGTGGCGCGGCGCCCCCCTGGATGGTGCGGGGCGCCACGCGGGTCTGGATTACTTGGTGAGGTCGGTACCGAACCACTGGGTGGCAATGCGCGCCGCGGTGCCGTCCTGCTTCATCGACGCCAGGGTCTGGTCGAGCTTGCCGAGCAGTTCGGCGTCATCCTTGCGCACGCCGACGCCGTAATCCTCGGTGCCGAAGTTTTCGTCCAGCACCCGGTATTCGCCGGCACGCTTGCTGATCAGGTAGCGGCCCACCACTTCATCTACCACGATCGCGTCGAGGCGGCCTGCCGACAGGTCCATCAGCGCCGTCACGTTATCGCCAAAGGTCTTGAGTTCCTTCAGGCTGGCGGCAATCTGGCTTTCCTTCTTGATGGCGTCCACCGCGCTGCTGCCGTCCTGCGCACCGACGATGCGGCCGGCCAGGTCAGCCTTGGCCTTCACCGGGGACTGGGTGACGACGATCACGATCTGGTGGTTGGTCATGTAGGGCGAGGTAAAGCTGATGTTCTTCTTGCGCTCATCGGTGATGGTCAGCCCGTTCCACAGCACATCGACACGCTTGCCGTTCAGCTCCGCCTCCTTGGCGCTCCAGTCGATCGGCTTGAACTCGACCGTCAGGCCAAGACGGCGGCTGGCTTCCTTGGCCATGTCGATATCGAAACCGACCAGTTCATTGCTGGCATCGCGGAAACCCATCGGCGGGAAATTGTCGTCCAGGCCCACAATGATCTTGGTGGCCGCATCCGTGCCGGCAGCGGGCGCGGGAGCGGTTTCTTTCTTGCCGCACGCGGCGAACAGCGCGACGGACGAAATCAGGAGCAATGCAGCGAGCTTCTTCATAGGAATTCCAAATGCGAATAGGAGAGCGCGCCGGGCTTCGCTTGGGCAGGCCGGCGAGGTTTCAGATTGTTGTTGGCAGCGCGATTATAGAGCGGCGCCTTCGGCCGGCATTGCGGACACGCCGGCATTCAGACCAACTGGCCTCGCCAGCGGGTAAAAATTAGTGCTAACATTGTCCGACCGACTGGTCGGTTTATTTTAGAGGTATCCGCCCGCACCGACCCGCGAGTGCTGGAAGCGCTCGAGCCCATTCGGCAGGAGACAACAATGCCCCCGACGTCCACGCCCGCTGGCCAGCCGGTCAGCATCGAGAGCGGCCCCATCCTGCTGGCTTGGCAGGGGGCGGTCGCGGTCATCACGCTCAATCGTCCCGACAAGCTCAACAGCTTCACCCGCGCCATGCACCAGGCGCTGCAGCTGGCGCTCGACCATGTCGAGGCCGGCGGCGCCCGCGCCCTGCTGCTGACCGGCGCGGGGCGCGGCTTCTGCGCCGGCCAGGACCTGGCCGACCTGGATTTCACCGCCGGACAGATGACCGACCTGGGCGAGCTGATCAATACCTGGTTCAATCCGCTGATCCGCCGCTTGCAGGCGCTGCCGCTGCCGGTGGTGGCGGCGGTCAACGGCACCGCGGCCGGTGCCGGCGCCAACCTCGCGCTGGCCTGCGACATGGTGCTGGCCGCGCGCTCGGCCAGCTTTATCCAGGCCTTCGTCAAGATCGGACTGGTGCCGGATTCGGGCGGCACCTGGCTGCTGCCGCAGCGCATCGGCATGGCGCGCGCGCTGGGCCTGGCCATGACCGGCGAGCGCCTGAGCGCCGAGGACGCCGAAACCTGGGGCCTGGTCTGGCAAACCATGGACGACCCGCTGCTGCCGGAACAGGCGCTGGCGCTAGCCACGCACCTGGCCAGTCAGCCGACCCGCGCGCTGGCCGCGATCAAGCGCGCCATGTATGCCAGCACCACGGCCACGCTCGACGCCCAGCTCGACCTCGAACGCGACCTGCAGCGCGAGCTGGGCCAGTCCGCCGATTATGCGGAGGGCGTCAACGCCTTCCTCGGCAAGCGCGCCCCGCACTTCACCGGCAAGTAAATAGCGGGCCCGTCCCCGCATCCCCAGACAGGAGACCAGCTTGAAACAGGACCCCCAGGCCCTTGCGGAAGCCGCCGCGGCCGCCATGTATGAAGCCGACACCTGCAGCCGCTGGCTGGGCATCACGGTCCAGGCGGTGCGACCGGGCTATGCGCGGCTGACGATGCCGGTACGCAAGGAATTTCTCAACGGCCACGGCATCTGCCACGGCGGCCTGATGTTTACGCTGGCCGATTCGACCTTCGCTTTTGCCTGCAACAGCCATAACATCAACACCGTCGCGGCCGGCTGCAGCATCGAGTTTCTCCGTCCCGTGCACGGCGACGACGTACTTACCGCCGAGGCCACCGAGCAGGTCCTGTCGGGCCGGCACGGCATCTACGATATCCGCGTGACCAATGCCGCGGGCCAGGTGGTGGCGATGTTCCGCGGCAAGTCCGCGCAGATCAAGGGACACGTGGTGCGGGCGCCTGACGGAAGCGAAGGCGCCTGAGCAAGGCCTGGCCAGACACTGACGATAAACGCCCCCCGTGCAGGAGACCCCATGAGCCCGCGCCTGACCGATCTGCCCCTGGATCCGATCGAGACCGCCAGCCGCGCCGAGCTGCAGGCACTGCAGCTGGAGCGCCTGAAATGGTCGCTCCACCACGCCTACGCCAATTCGCCGGTCTACCGGCGCAAGTTCGACGAGGCCGGCGTGCATCCGGACCAGCTGCGCTCGCTTGCCGACCTGGCCCGCTTTCCGTTCACCAGCAAGCAGGACCTGCGCGACAACTACCCGTTCGGCATGTTCGCCGTGCCGCAAGACCGGGTGGCGCGCATCCATGCCTCATCCGGCACCACCGGCAAGCCCACCGTGGTGGGCTATACCCTGCAGGACATCGACAACTGGGCCACGGTGATGGCGCGCTCGATCCGCGCCTCGGGCGCGCGCCGCGGCGACAAGGTGCATATCAGCTACGGCTACGGACTCTTCACCGGCGGGCTAGGCGCGCACTACGGCGTCGAGAAGGCCGGCCTGACCGCCATCCCGTTCGGCGGCGGGCAGACCGAGCGGCAGGTGCAACTGATCCAGGACTTCAAGCCGGAAGTGATCATGGTGACCCCCAGCTATATGCTGGCGATCGCCGACGAATTCGAGCGCCAGGGCATCGACCCGGCCAGCACCTCGCTGCGCGTCGGCATCTTCGGCGCCGAGCCGTGGACGCCGGAGATGCGGCTGGCGATCGAGAAGCGCATGGGCATTTCGGCGGTCGACATCTATGGCTTGTCCGAAGTCATGGGACCCGGCGTGGCCAACGAATGCGCCGAGACCAAGGACGGCCCCACCATCTGGGAAGATCATTTCTACCCCGAGATCATCGACCCCGACACCGGCGCGGTGCTGCCCGACGGCGAGTTCGGCGAACTGGTGTTCACCTCGCTGACCAAGGAAGCGATGCCGGTGGTGCGCTACCGTACGCGCGACCTGACCCGGCTGCTGCCGGGCACGGCCCGCGCGGCATTTCGCCGCATGGAGAAGGTCACCGGCCGCACCGACGACATGATGATCGTGCGCGGCGTCAACGTGTTTCCGTCGCAGATCGAGGAACTGATCCTCAGGCATGCCGAGCTGGCGCCGCACTACCAGTGCGTGCTGGCCAAGGAAGGACACCTGGATACGCTGACGGTGCGGGTCGAATGCGCGCACGGCAACGAGACCGCAGCGACGCACGGCGCGCGCGTGCGGCTGGCGCACGAGATCAAGTCCTATATCGGCGTGACCGCGGGGATCGAGGTGCTGCCGGAGGGTGGCATCGAACGCTCGGTGGGAAAGGCGAAGCGGATTGTCGATCAGCGGCCGCGCTGAAATCCGCCGGTTTGCTCCCCTCGCCCGCTTGCGGGAGAGGGGAGAGAACATTCGCAGTTTTAGCCCTGTCGAAGCTCAGCTGCGCGGCATCAGCACCCACATCCTGCCGCCCTGCTTCATCCTGCCGGCGGTCTCGCCGGCGGCATCGCCAGCGCCCCAGAAGAAGTCCGCACGCACGCCGCCCTTGATGGCGCTGCCGGTATCCTGCGCGAACACCAGGCGCTGGATCGGCTCGGTCGACAGCGGACGCGTGGTCGCCAGGAACACCGGCACGCCCAGCGGGATCGTCGCCGGGTCGACCGCGATCGAGCGCTCCGCGGTCAGCGGCACGCCCAGCGCGCCCACCGGGCCGTCGTTGCTGGGCGGCAGCTCGCGGAAGAAGACAAAGCGCGGGTTGATGTTCAGCATTTCCTCGACGCGGCCGGGATTGGCGCGCGCCCACGCCTTGATGCCCTGCATGGTGGCCTGCGCCGGGGTGATCTCGCCGCGGTCAAGCAGCCACTTGCCGAACGAGCGGAACGGCTGGTCGTTGGTGCCGCCAAAGCCCACCCGCATCATGCTGCCATCCGCCATGCGGATGCGGCCCGAGCCCTGGATCTGCAGGAAGGCGGCCTCGACCGGATCGTCGACCCAGACCAGCTCGTTGCCGCGCATGGCGGGATTCTGCAGCAGCTCGGCGCGCGCCGGCAGCGCGCGGTTGCCGAACTGCGCCGGCTTGCGGTACAGCGGCACCTGGTACTTGCCCTGGCGCGTGCGCGAGCCGTGCAGGATCGGCTCGTAGTAGCCGGTGATCAGGCCGCTGTCGGTGCCGTCGCCGTTCACCACGCGGTACGGCTGGAAGTTGCTTTCGAAATACGCGCGGATGGCGTCGATGTCGCCGGCGTTGACCATCATGCCGGCGGCGCAGGCGCGGTTCCATTCGGCGCGCTTTTTCAGCGCCTGACAGCTTTGCTGCAGCGCGGGCCAGGCCGCGCGCACATCATCCTGCGCCCAGCCGCCGATCTCGGCCCAGCTGGCCGCCTGCAGCCGGCCCTTCTGCGACGACGCCGAGGGCGGCGCCGTGCCGGACGGGGCCGTCTCGATACGCGGCGGCGGGCCGCTCATGCAGCCGGCCAGCAGCACCGCGGCGCCGGCCAGCGCCAGCCAGCCGCGCATGCGCCGCGCGGGCGAGGAAGAAACCTGGGAAACCTGTGGAGTCGGGAAAGCGTCCGCGTATGCCATCTTGCTGTTGTTCAATGTCCAGGAAGGGGCGGCCTGCCGGGCCGCATTCCGCCGGAATGCCCCTACAATGCCACCGTCATCCCTCAACCACCGCCTGCGCCCCCGCGGGCCGCGCTGCATCTGCCATGAGCAAGTTCTTCGAAGCCCATCCCATGCTGCTGTTCGCCCTGGAAGCCGGCGTGGCGCTGTTCCTGCTGATCTTTATCGTGGTCTGGACCATGGGCACGGCGAAAAAACATCCGCGTCCCACCCGTGCGCCGTCGGAGCACCCGTCGCGCCAGCCGGCGCAGGGTGACGCGCAAGCGCCGCCGCAGGATCAGGACAGCGCAACGCGCCCGTAGGTTCCCCGCAGGTTCAGTGCAGCATGCGCGGCAGCACCAGCGCGAATTCCGGGATCGGCACCTCGAAGCGGTGGCCGTCCTCGGCCACGCAGAAGTACTCGCCCTTCATCGAGCCAACCGGGGTCGAGATGGTCGCCCAGCTGGTGTACTCGAAATGCTCGCCTGGCTTGAGCAGCGGCTGGTGGCCGACCACCCCCAGCCCGGCGACTTCCTGCGTGCCGTTGTCGCTGTCGGTGATGATCCAGTGGCGCGAGATCAGCTGTGCCGCGACCTCGCCGGTATTGTGGATGGTGATGGTGTAGGCGAAGGCGTGGCGCCCGCGCTCGGGGTCGGACTGGTCCGGCAGGTACTGGGTGCGTACCGAGACGGAAAAAGCGTACTCGCTCATCGTGGCAGGGGCGGCGCGGCGCGCCGGGCAGGGAAAGGGGTAGCCGCATTGTGCGGGATGGGCGCGGCAGGGGCAAGAGCACCGGGCGAGCGTAGAATACCGGTCTTTGACCGCAGCGCCGCTTTTCCCGCGCGCGCAGCGGCGATCACAGCATTCCCCCGCATTCACCGCCAGCCGTCATCATGACCCAGCCTACCTTCCGCATCGCTCCTTCCATCCTGTCCGCCGACTTTGCCCGCCTGGGCGAGGAAGTGCGCCGCGTGACCGAGGCCGGCGCCGACTGGATCCACTTCGACGTGATGGACAACCATTACGTGCCCAACCTGACCGTGGGCCCGCTGGTATGCGAGGCGATCCGCCCGCATGTGACGGCGCCGATCGACGTGCACCTGATGGTGCGCCCGGTGGACCGGATCATCCCTGACTTTGCCAAGGCCGGCGCCAACATCATCACCTTCCACCCGGAAGCCAGCGAACACGTGGACCGTTCGCTCGCGCTGATCCGCGACCACGGCTGCCAGGCCGGCCTGGTGTTCAACCCGGCCACGCCGCTGCACCACCTGGACCACGTAATGGACCGCCTGGACGTGATTCTGCTGATGTCGGTCAACCCCGGCTTCGGCGGCCAGTCGTTCATCCCCGAGACGCTCAACAAGCTGCGCGCGGTGCGCCAGCGCATCGACGAATACACCGCGCGCACCGGCCGCACCATCCTGCTGGAAGTGGACGGCGGCGTGAAGGTCGACAACATCGCCGAAATCGCCAGGGCCGGCGCCGACACCTTCGTGGCGGGCTCGGCCGTGTTCGGCAAGCCCGACGCCGATGGCGGTTACCGCGGCATCATCTCGGCGCTGCGCGGCGAACTGGCCAAGGCCGCCCAATGACCGCGGGCGTGGTGCTGCGCCGCGCCGACTGGCGCGGCATCGAAGGCGTGATCGTCGACCTGGACGGCACCATGGTCGACACCGCGGGCGACTTCCACGCGTCGATCAACGCCATGCTGCTCACGCTGGGCCGCCAGCATCCCAACCTGGGGCCGGTGGCGCCGATGTCCCAGCAGGAAATCGTCAGCTACGTCGGCAAGGGCTCGGAAAACCTGATCCGGCGGGTGCTGGACGCGCGCTTTTCGCCGCTGCACGCCAACGGCCTCTTTGCCGATGCCTATGCGCTGTACGACCGCGAATACCTCCGCATCAACGGCCAGTTCTCGCAGGTCTATCCGGGCGTGCGCGAAGGCCTGGCGGCGATGAAGGCGGCCGGGCTGCGCCTGGCCTGCGTGACCAACAAGCCTTACAGCTTCACCGAGCCGCTGCTGGCCAAGACCGGCTTGGCCCAGTACTTCGAGCTGGTCTATGGCGGCGATGCCTTTCCGCTGCGCAAGCCCGACCCGTTCCCGCTGCTGAAGGTGGCCGATGCCTTCGGCCTGGAGCCGTCGGCCATGGCGGCGCTGGGCGACTCCGAAAACGACGCGCAGGCGGCCCGCGCGGCCGGCATGGGGGTGCTGCTGGTGCCCTATGGCTACAACCATGGCAACCCTGTACAAGGCGTCGACGCCGATGGTATAGTCGACTCCATTGCCCATGCCGCAGCGCTCTTTGCTGCACACTGGGCCGGTCATCGATAGTCCGTCGAGCCCGACCAAATCCTGAACCTTCAATGTTTCTCAACCGCAAACGCATCTCTTCTGGCAGTGATCGGCAGGCCTGGCCCTGGCGTCGCTGGCGCGCCTCCCAACAGGCGTAAAGTGCGTTCGCGAGTCTGCTGACACGCCTTCGATCCGAAGGCGTCGCCACTACCGGCCAGGCGACCAGCCATGCCGGGCATCATCACCCAAACCCGCCAACAGCCAGCGTAGCCCGATTCTCTGCTACGTTTAGCTCAAGAACGCGCCGCACGCCCTCCTTCCGGCCGTGTGCAGCCTTGTCCGCAAGCTTGCCGCACCACGGTCCGCAACCGGGGCGGAATTCCCATACGCTCCAGCCAACTCTGCCGACAAGCGGCACCGCGCCCGACCATCGCCCGCGGCGCGGGCCGAACAAGAGGACCGACATGACCGAACTGGAATTCAAATCGCTGGCCGACCAGGGCTACAACCGCATCCCGCTGATCGCCGAGGCCTTTGCCGACCTGGAAACGCCGCTGTCGCTGTACCTGAAGCTGGCCCAGTCGCAGACGCGCGGCGTCAATACCTTCCTGCTGGAATCGGTGGTGGGCGGCGAGCGCTTCGGGCGCTATTCCTTCATCGGCCTGCATGCCCGCACGCTGCTGCGCGCCTTTGGGGAGCGCACCGAGGTGGTGACCGACGGCAAGGTGATGGAAACCCACGAAGGCAACCCGCTGGACTTCATCGCCCAGTTCGAGAAGCGCTTCAAGGTGGCGCTGCGTCCGGGACTGCCGCGCTTCTGCGGCGGCCTGGCTGGCTACTTCGGCTACGACGCGGTGCGCTATATCGAGAAGAAGCTGGCCCATACGCAGAAGCCTGACGACCTCAACCTGCCCGACATCCAGCTGCTGCTGTGCGAAGAGCTGGCGGTGATCGACAACCTGTCCGGCAAGCTCTACCTGATCGTCTACGCCGACCCGACCACCCCAGAGGCCTACCCGCGCGCGCGCCAGCGCCTGCGCGAACTGCGCATGAAGCTGCGCCAGCCGGTGGACGTGCCGGTCACCAGCCCCTCGGTGCAGACCGAGGTCTACCGCGAATTCGCCAAGCCCGACTACCTGGCCGCGGTGCACAAGGCCAAGGAATACATCATGGCCGGCGACATGATGCAGGTGCAGATCGGCCAGCGCCTGGTCAAGCCCTACCGCGACGCGCCGCTGTCGCTGTACCGCGCGCTGCGCTCGCTGAACCCGTCGCCATACATGTACTTCTACAACTTTGGCGACTTCCAGGTGGTGGGCGCATCGCCGGAGATCCTGGTGCGGCAGGAGGAACGCAAGGTCGGCACCAACGGCGACACCCGCAGCGAGCGCATCGTCACCATCCGCCCGCTGGCCGGCACGCGCCCGCGCGGCAACACGCCGGACAAGGACGCCCAGCTGGCCACCGAGCTGCTGAATGACCCGAAGGAAATCGCCGAGCACGTGATGCTGATCGACCTGGCGCGCAACGATATCGGCCGCATTGCCGAGACCGGTTCGGTCAAGGTCACGGACAAGATGGTGATCGAGAAATACTCGCACGTGCAGCACATTGTCAGCTCGGTCGAAGGCACGCTGCGCGAAGGCATGAGCAACCTGGACGTACTGCGCGCGACCTTCCCGGCCGGCACGCTGTCGGGCGCGCCCAAGGTGCATGCGATGGAGATCATCGACGAGCTGGAGCCGCGCAAGCGCGGCATCTACGGCGGCGCGGTGGGCTACCTGTCGTTCGGCGGCGAGATGGATCTGGCGATCGCGATCCGCACCGGCATCGTCAAGGACGGCAACCTCTACGTGCAGGCCGCCGCCGGCATCGTCGCCGATTCGGACCCCGAAGCCGAATGGAGGGAAACCGAGGCCAAGGCGCGCGCCGTGATCCGCGCCGCCGAGCAGGTCCAGGATGGCCTGGACTCCGACATCTGAGAGAACAGGAGACAGACGCCATGCTGCTGATGATCGACAACTACGATTCGTTCACCTACAACCTGGTCCAGTACTTTGGCGAGTTGGGCGAGGACGTGCGCACCTACCGCAACGACGAGATCACCATCGAGGCGATCGAGGCGCTCAAGCCCGACCACATATGCGTCTCGCCCGGCCCGTGCAGCCCGAAGGAAGCCGGCATCTCGGTGGCGGCGCTGCAGCACTTTGCCGGCAAGATCCCGCTGCTGGGCGTATGCCTCGGCCACCAGGCCATCGGCGAGGCCTTCGGCGGCAAGGTGATCCGCGCCAAGCAGGTGATGCACGGCAAGGTCAGCACCATCGAGACCACGCAGCAAGGCGTGTTCGCCGGGCTGCCCAAACACTTCGACGTGACGCGCTATCATTCGCTGGCGATCGAGCGCGAGACCCTGCCCGACTGCCTGGAAATCACCGCCTGGACTCCCGACGGCGAAATCATGGGCGTGCGCCACAAGACGCTCGCGGTCGAAGGCGTACAGTTCCATCCCGAGTCGATCCTGTCCGAGCACGGCCATGCGCTGCTGGCCAACTTCGTCAAGGCGCCGCGATGAGACTGCTCGATTCCGCGCCCAGCTCCCATCACGCCATCCAGACTGTCAACGAGGACGCCATGATCACGCCGCAAGAAGCCCTGACGCGCTGCATCGAACACCGCGAGATTTTCCATGACGAGATGCTGCACCTGATGCGGCAGATCATGCAGGCGCAGATTTCGCCGGTGATGGCCGCGGCAATCCTGACCGGCCTGCGCGTGAAGAAGGAAACCATCGGCGAGATCTCCGCCGCCGCGCAGGTGATGCGCGAGTTCGCCAACAAGGTGCCGGTGGCGGATCGCGAGAATTTCGTCGATATCGTCGGCACCGGCGGCGATGGCTCGCACACCTTCAATATCTCGACCGCGTCGATGTTCGTCGCTGCGGCCGCGGGCGCGAAGATCGCCAAGCACGGCAACCGCGGCGTCAGCTCCAAGTCGGGCAGCGCCGACGTGCTGGAAGCGCTGGGCGTGAATATCATGCTGACGCCCGAGCAGGTCGGACAGTGCATCGAGCAGACCGGCATCGGCTTCATGTTCGCGCCCACGCACCACCCGGCGATGAAGAACGTGGCGCCGATCCGCAAGGAAATGGGCGTGCGCACCATCTTCAATATCCTGGGGCCGCTGACCAACCCGGCCGACGCGCCCAATATCCTGATGGGCGTGTTCCATCCCGACCTGGTCGGCATCCAGGTGCGCGTGATGCAGCGCCTGGGCGCGAAGCACGCCATCGTCGTGTACGGCAAGGACGGCATGGACGAGGTCTCGCTGGGCGCTGCCACGCTGGTGGGCGAACTGAAGGACGGCGAAGTGCGCGAGTACGAGATCCACCCCGAGGATTTCGGCCTGTCGATGATCTCCAACCGCGGCCTGAAGGTGGCCGATGCGGGCGAATCGAAGGAAATGCTGCTCGAGGCGTTGTCCAATGTGCCCGGCACCCCGCGCGAGATCGTGTCGCTGAACGCGGGCACCGCGCTGTATGCCGCCAACGTGGCGGACTCGGTCGAAGACGGCATCCGCCGCGCGCGCGAAGCCATCGCCAGCGGCGCGGCCCGCCAGAAGCTCGACGCGTTCGTGCGGGCCACGCAGCAGTTCAAGGCCTGATCCCTTTATTTCTGGCAGATAGCCGCATGTCCGACATCCTGCAAAAGATCCTGGCCGTCAAGGCCGACGAAGTCGCCGCCGCGCGCAAGCGGCGCGACCTGCCCAGCCTGCGCGCGGAGGCCGAAAGCCTGCGCAGCGAGGCCGGCTTTGCGCCGCGCGGCTTTGAACGCGCGCTGCGCGACAAGATCGCCACCGGCCACGCCGGCGTGATCGCCGAAATCAAGAAGGCCTCGCCGTCCAAGGGCGTGCTGCGCGAGCAGTTCGTGCCCGAGGCCATCGCCGAAAGCTATGCCGCGCACGGTGCGGCCTGCCTCTCGGTGCTGACCGACGAGCACTTCTTCCAGGGCCACGCCGACTACCTCAAGCGCGCCCGCGGCGCCTGCCCGCTGCCAGCGCTGCGCAAGGACTTCATGGTCGACCTGTATCAGGTCTATGAAGCGCGTACCTGGGGCGCCGATTGCATCCTGCTGATCGTCGCCGCGCTGGATCCGGGGCTGATGGCCGATCTGGAAGCCTGTGCCCACGAGCTTGGCATGGACGTGCTGGTGGAAGTCCATGGCGGCGATGAACTGGACGCGGCGCTGCGGCTGAAGACCCCGCTGCTGGGCGTGAACAACCGCAACCTGCGCACCTTCGAGGTGTCGCTGGACAACACCATTGAACTGCTTCCGCGCATGCCGGCCGACAAGCTGGTGGTGACCGAGTCCGGCATCCTCGGCCCGGCGGACGTGCAGCGCATGCGCGACGCCAATGTGCATGCCTTCCTGGTGGGCGAGGCGTTCATGCGGGCGAAGGATCCTGGGGTTGAGCTGGCGCGGTTGTTTGGCTGAGGGTAAATCGCGTTGGATTAGGATCTACCGCTTGTTTGCTTCCCTCTCCCGCTCGCGGGAGAGGGAACCGGTTTGTGGTGATGGGGAAGCCATCGCCATTGCTCACCGCTGATCCACCATGCCCCAGGAAATCGAACTCAAGCTCGCCGTCCCCGACGCCGCCCTTGCCCCGCTCACCGCCTGGCTCGACGCCAACGGCCAGCCGCAAGGCGAAGCCACGCTGCTCAACGTCTACCTCGATACACCCGAACGCAACCTGGCGCAGGCCCGCGCCGCACTGCGGCTGCGCCGCAAGGGCGTGCAATGGCTGCAGACGCTGAAGACCGCCGGCAGCAGCCAGGGCGGCCTGGCCACCCGGCATGAGTGGGAAACCGCGATCGCCGGCGAGGCCATCGAGCTGCAGACCTTTCCCGCTGAAGCGCAAACCGTGCTCGCGCCACTGATCGGCAGACTGGCAATGGTGTTCCGCACGGACTTTGTCCGCCGTAGTTGGATCCTCACGCAGGACGGCGCGCGTATCGAGGCGGCGCTGGACACCGGCACCATCACCGCGCCGGCCAGCGTGGCGCAGGAACGCATCCAGGAACTCGAGCTGGAATGGCTTGATGGCGATGCCGCGCACGCCGCCGATGCCTTGCGTGCCTTCGCCGCACGCCTTGCCGCCGTGGTCGCACTGGCGCCCTCGGATCTGAGCAAAGCCGCGCGGGGCTACCGCCTGGCGGGAATCGCCGAGGGCAAGGCGTCATAATCGCGGTTTTGTCGCCGCGCCTTTCCAGCATGCAAGCCGATCTCTTTGCCGCCGAAGCGCCTCGCGCTGCGGGTGAGCCCGCCGCCGCCGCCAGCCTGCAGGCCCAGGCCGATGCCCTGCCCGCCGCCTGGCGCGCCCTGCTTGAACCCTGCATCGCCGTGCCGGCGTGGCGGGAACTCGCTGCCTTCGTCGATGGCGAGCGCGCCGCCGGCAAGCCGGTGTTCCCGCACCATGTCTTCCATGCGCTGCACCTGACGCCGCCCGATGCGGTCAGGGTGGTGATCCTGGGGCAGGATCCCTACCACGGCACCGGCACGGTCGGCGGCGTGGAACTGCCGCAGGCGCACGGGCTGGCCTTCTCGGTGCCGGAAGGCGTCAAGGTGCCGCCCAGCCTGCGCAACATCTTCAAGGAGATCGCCGCCGAATTCGGTGCCGACGGCAATTGCCCGCCGCGCACCTCCGGCAACCTGGAAGGGTGGGCGCGCCAGGGCGTGCTGCTGCTCAACACCGTGCTGACGGTCGAGCAGGGCCAGGCGGCCAGTCATGCGCGGCGCGGCTGGGAAGCCGTCACCGATTGCCTGATCCGGCACCTCGCCGCCACCCGCCCGAACCTGGTGTTCATGCTGTGGGGCAGCCATGCGCAGGCCAAGAAGCCGCTGCTGGGCGTCGGCCACTGCGTGCTGGAAGCGCCGCACCCATCGCCGTTGTCGGCGCATCGGGGTTTCCTCGGCTGCGGTCATTTCCGCGAAGCCAACCGCTGGCTGGAAGCCCACGGCCGGGCTCCGGTCGACTGGACCGCCGCCTGATTGTCTAGATCGTTGGCCGGAATTCGAAGCCGGCAAACTCGCCTTCACCACGCCCGACCTCGACAAAGGTCACTTGCGCCGCCGGCGGGCCGGTTTCCATCCAGGCCTGCAGCGCTTCCAGTTGGCTGACGGTGCCGTGCGCCATCACCTCGACCGTGCCATCGGCCCGGTTGCGCACCCAGCCGCCCAGGCCGAGTTCATCCGCCGCGTCGGCACAGGCAGCGCGATAGCCCACGCCCTGCACGCGCCCGTGGGCGACCAGCCGCCAGGTTGCCTTCTTCATGGTGCTTTCCCCGTGAGCGCACGCGACGCATGCGCGTTGTGTCATCGACACCAAGTAAACTAGACCGCCATGCCAGGCGTTACCAAGAGATGCGCGCCGCCCGGCGCGATCAGCATGAAGCCGGCGGCATGCGGGCTTTGCCGTTGTCCGCCGGGGCCGCGAACCAGGGTCAGGCCACAAGCCTGGGCCCTCCAAGCTCGACCCAGCCCGAGAAGCGCCCATGATGCCATCCGCCGACCGCAGCGCGGCCCCGCCCGCCCCTGGCTTTGACAGCCAGTTGCTGCGCGCCCCGCCCAACCGCTTCGACCTGGCGCTGCTGCCGATCATCCTGGCCGTCATCGTGATGATCGCGTTCACCGCGCAGCAGATGAATGTCCCGTTCCAGCCCGAGCAGCCACTGGCGGTGCACCTGGACGTGGCCTACCTGCCCTACTACCTGATGCGTACCAGCATTCGCATGCTGGCCGCGCTGGCGGCGTCGCTGCTGTTCTCGCTGGCCTTTGCCGCGCTGGCGTCCAAGAGCCGCACGGCAGAGAAAGTGCTGGTGCCAGCGCTGGACATCCTGCAGTCGATCCCGGTGCTGGGCTTCCTGTCGATCACCGTGACCGGCTTCATCGCCCTGTTCCCGGGCAACCTGGCGGGCGTGGAGTGCGCGGCGATCTTCGCCATCTTCACCTCGCAGGCCTGGAACATGGCGTTCAGCCTGTACCAGTCGTTCCGCACCATCCCGGGCGATCTGCTGGAAGCCGCGGCCATGTTCCGGCTGTCGCCGTGGCAGCGCTTCTGGCGGCTGGAGGTGCCGTACGCCATGCCGGGACTGCTGTGGAACATGATGATGTCGATGTCCGGCGGCTGGTTCTTCGTGGTCGCTTCCGAGGCCATCTCGGTGTCGGGCCACGAGATCCGGCTGCCCGGCATCGGCTCCTATATCGCGCTGGCGATCCAGCAGCAGGACCTGGCCGCGATCGGCTGGGCCATCGTGGCGATGCTGGTCGGCATCCTGCTGTATGACCAGCTGCTGTTCCGCCCGCTGGTGGCATGGGCCGACCGCTTCCGCTTCGAGACGCTGGCGCAGGACAAGCTGCCGCAATCGTGGCTGCTGGACCTGCTGCGCCGCTCGGCATGGGTGGGCGCGCTGCTCGCGCAGGCTGCGGCGCTGGCCTCGCGCACGCTGGCCTGGGGCGCGCCCGCCCGCGTGCCGGCGCCGGTCGGTCCGGCCGATCCGCGCCGCGCGCAATGGCTGGGCCGTGCGCGCGACGCCGCGATCGTGCTGGTGGCGCTGGCCGCGCTGCTGCGCGTGGGCTATTTCGTGCACAGCGAGGTGGGCTGGGCCGAAGTCGTCCATGTGCTGTGGCTCGGCACGCTGACCATGGTGAGGGTGATCGTGCTGATTGCGCTGGCGGCGCTGGTGTGGGTGCCGATCGGCATCCGCATCGGCCTGAATCCCGATTTGGCGCGCATCGCCCAGCCCGTCGCGCAGTTCCTGGCCGCGTTCCCGGCCAACCTGATGTTTCCGCTGGCGGTGATGCTGATCGCGCGCTTCGGGCTGAATCCGGAGATCTGGCTGAGCCCGCTGCTGATCTTCGGCACCCAGTGGTACATCCTGTTCAACGTGATCGCGGGGGCGTCCGGCATTCCCACAGAGCTGAAGCTTGCCGCGCGCAACTTCGGGCTGCGTGGCTGGCTGCTGTGGAAGCGCTTCCTGATCCCGGCGGTCTTCCCCAGCCTGCTGACCGGCCTGGTCACTGCCGCGGGCGGCTCGTGGAACGCCAGCATCGTGTCCGAATACGTGACCTGGGGCGACCGCACCATCGTCGCCACCGGCCTCGGCAGCTATATCGCCGAGACCACCGCGCGCGGCGACTTCCCGCGCATTGCGCTGGGCATCGGCGTGATGGCGCTGTTCGTGGTCGGCTTCAACCGGCTGCTGTGGAACCGCCTGTACCAACTTGCGCAGGAGCGCACCCGCCTGTAAGGCAGGCAAGGCAACGATGGCAGAAAACATGACAACCTCCACCGCGCCCGCGGTGATCGAACTGCGCGGCGTCGGCAAGATCTTCCGCACCACCAGCCAGAGCGACCGCGCCGTGCTCGAGGGCGTGGACCTGACCCTGCGCGAGGGCGAGATCGTCGCCATGCTGGGCAAGTCCGGCTCGGGCAAGTCCACGCTGCTGCGCATCATGGCCGGGCTGGTCGGCGCCGACCGCGGCGAAGTGCATTTTCGCGGCCAGCGCCTGGCTGGCACCGCCGACGGCATCGCCATGGTGTTCCAGTCGTTCGCGCTGTTTCCGTGGCTGACGGTGCAGCAGAACGTCGAGCTCGGGCTGGAGGCGCAGGGCGTGCCCCGGGCCGAGCGCGAGCGCCGCGCCGAAGCCGCGATCGACATGATCGGGCTGGCCGGCTTCAACAGCGCGCTACCGCGCGAATTGTCCGGCGGCATGCGCCAGCGCGTGGGTATCGCGCGCGCGCTGGTGACCGAGCCCGACCTGCTGCTGATGGACGAAGCGTTCTCGGCCCTGGACGTGCTGACCGGCGAAACCCTGCGCGACGAGATGCTGGCATTGTGGGCAAGCGGCCGCGCGAATATCCGCAGCATCCTGATCGTTTCGCACAATATCGAAGAGGCGGTGATGATGGCCGACCGCATCGTGATCCTGTCGAGCGACCCGGGCCGCATCCGCGCCGAAGTGCCGGTGGCGCTGCCGCGCCCGCGCAACCGCGACAGCGCGCAGGTGCGCGCGCTGGTCGATGAAATCTACGCGCTGATGACGGCCCCCGCTGAAACGCGCCTGCCCGCTCCCGCGCGCGAGATCGGCTATCGGCTGCCGGACGCCGACATCAGCCAGATGGAAGCCATCCTCGACCTGCTGTGCGAGGCGCCGTTCAATTGCCGCGCCGACCTGCCGCACCTGGCCGACGAGGCCGGCCTGACCGACGACGAACTGCTGCCGGCCTGCGAGGCGCTGCAGCTGGTCCAACTGGTATCGATCGAGGCCGGCGATATCACCGCGACCGACGCGGGCCGCGCGTACTACGCCGCCGAGCCCCAGCAGCGCAAGGCGATCTTCGGCCGGCAGCTGCTCGCCAACGTCGCGCTGGCCGCGCATGTGCGCCGTGAACTGGTGGCGAGCGAAGCGGGCGAGATTGGCGAGGAACAGGTGCTTGAGGAACTGGAGCAGTTCCTCAAGCCGGCGGAGGCCGAGCGCGTGCTGAGCGTGGCGATCGGGTGGGGACGGTATGGGGAGATTTTCGAGTACAGCTATAACAGCGGGCGGTTGACGTTGCCGGAGGATGAGGGGGCGGCGGGGCACGGCGTTTGAGCTGCCCGCCGGCTTGCTCCCCTCTCCCGCGGGCGGGAGAGGGGAGAAAACCATCGAAATCGGACTGCTACGATCGCGCCCGCATCGCCCGCCCGATCGCCCCCGTCCGCAGCGCGATCTTGGCCGCGTCCTCGCGCAGCGCGCGCAGCCGGCGTTCCAGCACGGCATTGGCCGAGCGGCCGGTGGAGCTTGAGGTCGGCCCTGCCCGCTCGCTCGACTCACCCGCCGCGGCAGCCTGCACCAGCGTGTCGGTGCGGCGCTTGTCGGCGGAATCGGCCAGGCGCGCACGGCGTTCCGCGGCGGCGTCTTCTGCGGCTTCGGCCGCTTCGGCGCTGACGGTTTCGACGACGGCTTCAGGCGCCGCTTCGGCAGCCTCTTCAGGCACCGCCTCTGCGGCAACGGCAACCGGCTGGTCCTCGTCCGCAGGCACGGTTTCCTTGCGTTCCGCCGGCGCCTTGTCGCTGCGGATAAAGCCAGCGCCGCGGCCGCCGCCGCGCTCGTCGGCATGCAGCCGTTCGCTGGCCACCTGCAGGCTGTGGCTGGCGGCCTCGGTGGCTTGCTCGATCGCGGCTTCGGCGGCCGGCAGGTCGAGTTCGTCGTAATGCTGGCGTACCTGGATCCGCGCCGCAGCCACGTGCGCGGCCACCAGGTAGTTCTGCACGATGAAGCGATTCAGGTTGTCGACCGCGCGATGCCGGCTCTTGGGCTCGTCCAGCATGCGCTGGAACGACGAGATCAGCGCCGACAGGTTGTCCATGAACTGCTTGCGCTGCACGCGGTAGGCAAAATCATCCTTGGCCCGGCGCAGCAGCAGGTCGCGCGTGGCGGCGATATAGCGGCGGTTGGCCTGCAGCACGTTCTCCACCAGCTTGGGGATGGCACGGTACTCCCAGCTTGGCAGCACGAAGCTGAACAGCGACGCGATGATGCCGCCGATCACCGTATCCACCAGCCGCTCGCCCGCCACGGTGGGGCTGTTCGGCATCAGCAGGTGGATCTGGATCAGCACCTGGATGCAGGCGGCTATCGCGGTGTAGCGGTACTTGATGGTGACGAACGCGGCGCTGGCCACCAGCGACAGGAACAGCACGCCCAGCAGGATCAGCGGCTGGTGCACCACCTTCAGGATCGCCACGGACACCACGCAGCCGATCAGCGTGCCGATCACGCGGTCGTTGTAGCGCTGCTTGGTCATGCTGAAGTTAGGCTTCAGGATGACGATGATGGTCAGCAGGATCCAGTAGCTGTGCGACACGTACGGCAGATGTTCGGCGATCCACAGCCCCAGCGCCACCGCCATCGAGATCCGCAGCGCAAAACGGAACGCCGGCGACCGCCACTTCAGGTTGTCGCGCAGCACGCTCAGCTCATACTTCTGGCGCGTCAGGAACGGCGTCATGTCCGACCCTGGCAGCACCTTGGCCGGCTCCACCGGGGTGCGCGAGGCCTCGTGCAACTGGCCGATCAGCGCGATCGCGCCGCGCATCATGTCCAGCGTCTCGACCAGCGCCGTCATCGCCGCCGGGTTGATATGGTGGTGGCGCAGTTGGGCAATCTCGGCCTCGACCGCGCGCAGGCCCTGGCGGTACTCCACCGTGGCGTAAGATCCCCGCCCGCGCGTGACTTCATAGGCGATCTCTTCCACGTCCTTGCACATCCGCAGCACCAGCGCGCGCAGGTGGTCCAGCACCGGCGTGCCGGCGAAGGTCTGGCGCAGCATCGGGTAGTCGGTGTTGGTCGACAGGATGTACTCGTAGAGGTCCAGCATGCGCAGGTGCACCTGCACCAGCAGCCCGTCGTGCGGGGTGCGGTTGCCGCGCAGCACCAGGTCGCGCGCGGCCTGCTGGCGCTCGGCCACCACGATCTGTTGGCGCACCAGCTGGTTGAACTGGGCCTCGAAGTCATTGCCGGCGTCGTAGAAGCCGGCCTTGATTTCGAGATAGCCGGCCAGCTCGTACAGCGATTCGGCCAGCACCTGCTGCTTGGTGCGACGTTCGGTGGCCCAGCTCACCAGCATCGCGTAACCGAGATAGGCGACCGCGCCGATGCTGAACAGCGCCGCGTGCTCCAGCGCGCGCCGTACCAAAAAGTCTTCGTTGATCGTGAGCGTCATCACGAACAGCGCCGAGAACTGCAGCGGCAGCGTCTTGTTGCCGTACACCGTCATCATGCCGGCCAGGAACGTCACCAGCACCAGCAGGAACGGCATCACGCGCGGGAACGGCGTGGCCAGCGCCACCACCAGCGTGACCAGGCTGCACAGCAGCACGCTGGCCAGCATCTCGTTGAACTTGTGGTTCAGCGGGCTGGGCAGGTCCATCAGGCTGGTGCACAGCGCGCCCATCGACACCACCATGGCGGTGGGCAGGTCGCTGAACTGCAGCGCGATCAGCGTCGCGCCGATCACCCCCGTGGCCGAGCGCAGCCCCCGGTAGACATAGTGCGAATACAGGAAGGTGCGGGGATCGTGCGCGTATTGCATGCAGCGGGGCGGTGGACTGCGGTGGCGGTGGCTGGGGTCGCGGCGGAAGAAGACTGGCTCACTGGCCCAGCCAGCGCGAGCGCGCCGCGTGGCGTGCGCCCTCCGGCTTGAGCTTGTACTGCGCCGCCGGCTCGCGTGCCAGCGTCACCGGCAGGACCTGCAGCTCGTCGCGGCGGAAGGCGTGCACCTCGATGCGGTCACCGGTGCGGTAGCGCGCCAGCAGCTTGTCGAGCTGGCCCGGGGCCACGCGCAGGCCGTCGACCGCCACCAGCAGGTCGCCGGCGGACAGGCCCGCGGCCTGCGCGGCGCCGCCGTCCAGCACCTGGGTGACGCGCACCCAGCCATCCTCGGTCTTGACCTTGATCCCCAGCGCCGCGGTACGCGCCGGCTTCTGCGCCTCTGCCTTGACGCCGAACGCCTTGAACAGCGCCGGCAGCGGCAGTTCGCCGGTGCCTTCGGTCAGCGCGCGCAGCAGCGGCCCCAGGCGCAGGCCGGTCACCTCATCGAACAGTGCATGGACCTCGGCCTCGGTCACGCCGCGCTGCACCGCGTCCGGCGCGTAGAAGCCGCGGCCGTAGCCGCGCCACAGTGCGCGCATGACATCGTCGAGCGAGCGCCGCCCGCGGGTCTTGTCGCGGATGGTCAGGTCCAGCGCCAGCGCCACCAGCGCGCCCTTGGTGTAGTAGCTGACGATGGCGTTGGGTGCGTTTTCGTCCTGGCGGTAGTACTTGGTCCAGGCGTCGAACGAGCTTTCCGCCACGCTTTGCTTGGTGCGGCCGCTGCCGCGCAGCACGCCGTTCCAGGTCTTGGCCAGCATCTCGACGTACTGCGCCTCGGTGACGCAGCCCGAGCGCACCAGCACCAGGTCGTCGTAGTAGCTGGTGAAGCCTTCGAACAGCCACAGCAGCGGCGTGTAGGTTTCCTGCGCCAGCCGGTACGGCACGAACGCCGCCGGCTTGATGCGCTTGACGTGCCAGGTGTGGAAATACTCGTGGCTGCACAGCCCGAGGAAGGTGCGATAGCCCTCGCTGTTTTCGCTGTTGCCGCGCACCGGCAAGTCGTTGCGCGAGCAGATCAATGCGGTGCTGGCGCGATGTTCCAGGCCGCCGTAGCCATCGCTGGTGACCATGGTCATGAACACGTAGCGCCGGTTGCTGTCGAGGAACGGCGCCTGCGCGGTCCTGGGCTCGAACAGCCGGATCTGCGTCTCGCAGATGCGCTTCAGATCGCGGCATACACGCTCGAGATCCAGCTGCGGCACGCGGCCGGTGAAGACCACGTCGTGCTGCGCGCCGCAGGCGCGGAAGCTGGCCAGCTGGAAGGTGCCCATCTCGACCGGGTGGTCGACCAGCTCGTCGTAGTCGGCGACCTGGTAGCGGCCGAAGCCGTAGCGCCTGGCGCCGTCGCGGCCCGGCGCCTCGCGCATCGCGGTGGCCACGCGCCAGTCGCGGTAGGCCTCGCCCGCGGGCGCGTGGATGTCGACGGTGCATGGCCGCTCGGCCTGCCCGTCCACGCACAGGAACACCGAGCTGCCGTTGAAGAAGCCGTGGGTGGTATCCAGGTGCGCGGCGCGCACCGACAGGTCCCAGGCGTAGACCTCGTAGCTGAGCGTCAGCGGGCCGTCGGCCAGGCTGACCGGCGCGGCCTGCCAGCGCTGCTTGTCGAGCTTGGTCAGCGCAACCTCGCGCCCGCCCGCGTCGGCGCGGATGCGCACGATATTGCGGGCGAAGTCGCGGATCATGTAGCTGCCCGGAATCCACGCCGGCAGCGAGAAACACTGGCCGGCCGGATCGGGCTCGCTGACGGTGACGGTAACGGCAAACAGATGCGCTTCAGGCTGAAGCGGGGCGATGGCGTAGCGGATCGGCGTCATGGGCACGATTGTAACGTCGGCGCCTGCGGGAGAGCGCCGACGCAGGAGATGCATCAAGGCACGGCTCAGCCGCGGTTCACATCCACCACCACGCGCCCGCGCATGCCGCCTTCCATGATCTTGCGGCCGGCCTCGATGGCATCGCCCAGCCCGATCTCGCGCGTCAGCGCATGCAGGCGGTCCAGTTCCAGGTCGCTGGCCAGCCGCTGCCAGGCTTGCTCGCGCAGCGGCATTGCCGCCATCACGCTGTCGATGCCGTGCAGCGTGATGCCGCGCAGGATGAAGGGCGCCACCGAACCGGGAAAATCCAGCCCCTGCGCCAGCCCGCACGCCGTTACCACGCCGCCGTAACGCACCTGCGCGCACGCATTGACCAGCGTGTGCGAGCCCACCGAATCGACCACCGCGGCCCAGCGCTCCTTCTGCAGCGGCTTGCCTGGCACGCCCAGTTCGGCGCGGTCGATCACGTCGTCGGCACCCAGCGCCTTGAGGAAATCCGCCTCGCGCGTCTTGCCGGTCGACGCCACCACCTTGTAGCCCAGCTTGCTCAGCAGCGCGATCGCCACCGAACCGACGCCGCCCGAGGCGCCCGTCACCAGCACCTCGCCATCGCCCGGACGGACCGGGCCGTTGACGCCGCCCCGCTCCAGCGCCAGCACCGACAGCATCGCGGTGTAGCCGGCGGTGCCGATGGCCATGGCCTGGCGCGTGGTGAAGGCAGCCGGCAGCGGCACCAGCCAGTCGCCCTTCAGGCGCGCGCGCTGCGCCAGGCAGCCCCAGTGGGTCTCGCCCACGCCGTAGCCATTGAGCACCACCTTGTCGCCGGCATGCCAGCGCGGATGCGCGGATTCCAGCACCGTGCCGGCGCCATCGATGCCCGCCACCATCGGCCACTTGCGCACCACCGGCGAACGGCCCGTGATCGCCAGGCCGTCCTTGAAATTGATGGTGGAGTACTCGACCGCGACCAGGACGTCACCATCAGCGGGCAGCTGTGCCTCGTCGAGGGTGGCGATATTGGCCTGGGTAGCGCCGTCGGCCTGGGTCAGCAGCAATGCCTGGAAAGTCATGGTGTCTCCTTGGTCGCCTGGCGGCGCTCTCATGCAACGATGGGAATGGCGGAAAGCACGACGGCCGGACAAGTCCGGCCGTCGATCGAGCCGGGACAGGTCCGGCGCGCTTATTTCTTGATGCTGGCGAGCTTGCGCTCGAGCGTGGCGACGTCCGCCGCGCCGGGGATGCGCGTGCCGTCGGTAAAGAACACTGCCGGGGTGCCGGTCACGTTCATGCTGTGGCCCAGCGCCAGGTTCTCTTCCAGCGGGGTCTTGCAGCTGCCGTTGCCGGTCAGCGCCACCTGCTTGAGCATCCAGTCGCGCCAGGTCTTGGTGCGGTCGGCCGCGCACCAGACCTGCCTGGCCTTGGTTTCCGAATCCGGCGACAGCACGGGGTACAGGAAGGTGTACACGGTGATGTTGTCCATCTGCTGGAAGGTCTGCTCGATGCGCTTGCAGTAGCCGCAGTTGGGGTCGGAGAACACCGCCACCTGGCGGCTGCCATCGCCCTTGGTCCACTTGATCGCGCGCGCCAGCGGCAGGTCCGACCACTTGATGCGGTTGATCTCGGCGAGCCGCTCCTCGGTCAGGTTGGTGCCGGTGCGGGTGTCGATCATCTCGCCGTTCAGGATGTAGCGGCCGGTGGCGTCGGTGTACACCACCTGGCCGCCGATATTGGCTTCGAACAGGCCCGGCACCGGGGTCTTGCCGACGCTCTTCACTTCGGCGCGGCCGCCCAGCATCTTCTGCAGGGACTCCTTGATGCGGTCGGTGCCGGGCTCGCCCGCCGCCATGGCATGCAGCGCGAAGCCAGCCGCGGCCAGCCCGCCGGCGATGGCCGTGATCGTGGCGTAGAGGGCGGGACGGCGGCGCAGGGATGGGAACATGTGGACTCCAGGGAATTCGGTAAGGGTTCGGACGATGCCGTGCGGGCTCAGCCCAGCGCGCGCCCGATCAGCAAGCGCTTTAGCAGGGACTGGCCGCCCACCGCGCGCATGCCGGTATTGCGCACTACCCGCGCCACGCTGCCCGGCAGCGAGAACAGCCGGTGCAGGCCATCGGTGGCAGCGGTCAGCGACAGCAGGTCGGTGGCGCGCGCGCGCTCGTAGCGGCGCAGCAGGCGCAGGTCGCCCTCGCTGCGGAAAGGTTCTTTGTCGGCCATCACGCGGCCAAGTTCCGCGACGTCGCGCAGGCCCAGGTTCATGCCCTGGCCGGCAAGCGGATGCACCACGTGCGCGGCGTCGCCCACCAGCGCCACGTGCGGCTGCACGACCTGGTCGGCACGCTGCAGCACCAGCGGGAAGCCCTGCGCGGGCGTGACGCAGCGCAACGCGCCGAACTGCGCGCCGACCGCGCCGCTGGCGCCCTGCATCACAGTGGCGGCCAGCGCCTCAGGCGACAGCGCCAGCAGTTCACGCGCGTGCGCTTCATCGGCGGACCAGACCATCGACACACGGTTGCCGGGCAGCGGCAGCATCGCCAGCACTTCGCCGTTGGCGGGCTCCTCGTCGGCCATCAGCTTTTCCGGCGCGCCCAGGAACCACTGCCAGGCGGTTTCATGGTGCGGCCGCTCGCAGGCAAAATTGGCGACCACGCCAAGCTGGCGGTACTTGCGCGTGCTGACGCCGATATGGCACTGCTGGCGCAGCCACGAGCGCGCGCCGTCGGCGCCGATCGCCAGCGCAGTGCGCACCTTGCCGCCGCCGTCCAGCGTCAGCGTGATGCCGTCGGGGTCGCGCTCGCACAGGCTGGCGGTGCCGTCGTGCCACGTGACCTGGTGCTGGAATCCCAGGGCGGTGTCGAGCGCGCGCTCGACATGGCGCGACTCGATGATCCACGCCAGTTGCGGTACCGCCGCGGCATAGGCGGAAAAATGCAGGTCGCCGTCGAAGCTGGGCGAGGTCTCGGCGGCGCTGACGTCGCCGAACACGCGCATGTCGCGCACCGGCTGGATCCGCGCCGGGTCAAGCGCCTCCCACACGCGCATGCGTTCCAGCAGCGCCTGCGAGCTGGCGGAAAAGGCATAGATGCGGCCGTCCCAGTCGCCAGGCCCGGCGCTGCCCGCGGGGCGCACCGGCTTCGGCGCGATCAGCGCCACGTCCATGCCCTGCTGGGCCAGCAGCAGCGCGCAAGACTTGCCGACGATGCCGCCACCGACGACGGCAACCTGGAAAGCGGAGGATTTGCGCGCGGCAGGTCGCGCGGACGCGTGGGATCGGGTCATGGCTGGATTATAGCCACGTCACTCGGGGGCCCGTCCGAGCCAGCGTGCCAGCGCGATCGCGCCCTGGAAGACGCTGGGTAAGCCGTTTCAAAGCCTCCGGCCCTGTGCCTCGCATGGGTGGATCCTTATAACTGCGCGTCATAAGCCTTAGAACGAAACAATAGGGTTGGCGCTGCCACCGCCGGACATACGCAGGCGTATATTGAAACGAAATGTTTCTGGCCGGGGACTCACCACCTGAAGGGAGGTGGAACAAATGCTTAAAACACTATTGCTTGCCGTCGCCACCGTGGGGGCCATGGGCACGGCATTCGGGGGTACCGGTCCTCGCGACGTCTATACGGATGGCGCGAAGGTTTCGAAGTTTGATGTCTACACCGACGGCGCGCGCACCACCCGCGACACCTTTACTGACGGCGCACGGTCGGCTGACCAGCGCGACATGTTCACCGATGGGGCAAAGACCACCGATATGCGAGACGGATTCACTGACGGCGCCTGATCGCTACCCTGAAGATCTGGCACCTCGCACGATGCACGGCCAAGGCTGATCCCTTGGCCGTTTCGTTTGGCAGGGCTTCACGCCGCCCCGTTCCGGCCCTCCAAAAGGTTACAATCGCGGTTTTCGTGGCAAACGCGTGCAACCTCGCCGAGCCAGCGCGATGTGATGTCTTTGTCTCGTCCCGAAGCAGGCCCCGGCGGCAGCGCCCGATTCGCGCCCGCCACGGCTTGCGGGCCCCGGTGGCATCACGCAACCCATTGATTCCGAAGACCACACCATGACCCTCCAATGCGGCATCGTCGGCCTGCCTAACGTCGGCAAGTCCACGCTGTTCAATGCCCTGACCAAGGCCGGCATCGCCGCCGAAAACTATCCGTTCTGCACCATCGAACCCAATGTGGGCGTGGTGGAAGTTCCGGATCCCAGGCTCGCCAAGCTGGCCGAGATCGTCAAGCCGGAGCGCATCCTGCCGGCCACGGTCGAGTTTGTCGACATCGCCGGCCTGGTGGCGGGCGCCTCCAAGGGTGAAGGCCTGGGCAACCAGTTCCTGGCCAATATCCGCGAATGCGATGCCATCACCCACGTGGTGCGCTGCTTCGAGGACGACAACGTGATCCACGTGGCCGGCAAGGTCGACCCGCTGTCGGACATCGAAGTCATCAACACCGAACTCGCGCTGGCCGACCTGGCCACGGTCGAAAAGGCCCTGGCGCGCTACGTCAAGCCCGCACGCGCCGGCGACAAGGAAGCCCAGCGCCTGGTCGCCGTACTGGAAAAGGCCCAAACCGTGCTCGACCAGGCCAAGGCCGTGCGCACCCTGGACCTGGCGCCGGAAGAGTGGGAAGCCATCCGCCCGTTCTGCCTGATCACCGCCAAGCCGACCATGTACGTGGCCAACGTGCGTGAAGACGGCTTCGACAACAACCCGCACCTGGATGCGGTGCGCGAATACGCCAAGCAGACCGATTCCCCCGTGGTCGCCGTCTGCGCCGCCATCGAGGCCGAGATCGCCGATCTCGACGACGCCGACAAGGCCGAGTTCCTGGCCGACCTGGGCATGGAAGAGCCGGGCCTGGACCGCGTGATCCGTGCCGGCTTCAAACTGCTTGGCCTGCAGACGTACTTCACCGCCGGGGTCAAGGAAGTGCGCGCGTGGACCATCCACGTCGGCGATACCGCGCCCAAGGCGGCGGGCGTGATCCACACCGACTTCGAACGCGGCTTTATCCGCGCGCAGACCATCGCCTATGACGACTTCATCGCCTTCAAGGGCGAGACCGGCGCCAAGGAAGCCGGCAAGATGCGCGCCGAAGGCAAGGAGTATGTGGTGAAAGACGGCGATGTGATGAACTTCCTGTTCAACGTCTGAGTTCCGCCGAACCCCGCCAAAAAGCCCGCAGCGATGCGGGCTTTTTCATTGGCGTGGCGTACACCGCGCCTGCCTCACAGCTTCTCCATCCCCTTCCCGCGCAACCCCACCAGCAGCGCCTGCCCATCTGCTCCCACGCGAAATTCCCCATACTGGGCCTGGGCGAAGCGCTTGCCCTGTCCCTCCTGGAAGAAATACGCATCGGTCGACACCTGCACCTGCATGCCGCCCCAGCGCGAGCGCGCGGTCTGGTAGCGCAGCAGTTGCTCGCCGGCCGCCAGCGGCTCGGCGCCGTGCACGCGCACGAAGCTGGCAACGCCTTGTTCGTCGCGGCGGATCACGGCGACGCCGTCACGGGGAAGCCGGTCATCGTGCGCCCGGGCGGCGCGGATCTGGTTGCCGAGGTCGAAGTTCAGCGCCATGTAGTCGCCCTGCATCAGCGAGCGCGGGTCGACCGGCGCGAGCTTGAGGAAGACGGTATCGCCGCGCGCCAGCAGGCGCTCCTTGCCGGCGATGCCGACGGCGGCGAGCGCCAGCGTGAGGGCCCAGGCGATCAGGATCCAGCGTTTCATGCAGCCTCCATCGTTGCACGGCGCAGCAGCCAGGAGCGGCCGGCCAGCAGCAGCACGCCCGCCGCAGCGAGCGTGGCGGACTTGGCCAGAAGGGTCCAGTGCAGCGCCGAGTAGTACCAGATGAAGCCGATGGCGATGCTGGTAACGCCCAGCCCGAGCCACGGCGTCGAGGCCCTGCGCAGCGCCAGCCCGAGCGCAAGCACGCCGGCCACCACCGCGGGCGCGGCTGCCATCAGTGCGCCGAATGCCACCAGGCCGCCGAGCACGGCGCCTTGCATGGCCGCCCCGAGCGCCAGGCGGCGGCATTCGGCCAGCGCAAAGCCCGCCAGCATCACCGTGACCAATCCGCCCGCAGCCCAGTGCGCCAGCGGGATGCGCGCCGCGTCCGGCCCCTCCAGCCAGGCCAGCGGATGGCTCATGCCGGTGACGACCAGCGCCGCCGCCAGCGTGAACAGCAGCGTCGCGTCGGCCAGCGGTTCCAGCAACGCATGGCGGCCGTCCGCGCACAGGCGGGCTTCGGCCAGCGTGAAACCGGCCGCCAGCGCAGCGCCGAGCGGCACCAGCCAGCCGAGCGACCACGTCAGCAACAGCCAGTCCTCCGGCTTGCCGCCGGCCATGGCCAGATGCACGGCGCCGGCCAGCCCGATCCATGCGCCCAGCCCGCACAGCAGCCGGTGCAGCCGGTTCGGCACCAGCCAGGCGAGCGCGGCCTCGAACAGCGCCAGCGCGGCCCAGAAGCCCGCGCTCTCGGCGACGCGCGTGAAGCCTAGCGCCTCGGTCAGGCCGAACACGGCCATGCCCTGCCCGCTCAGGCTGACCGCCAGCGCGAACTGCCCCGCGGCGATGCCGCCGCCGCGCCAGTACAGCAGCGCCGCCAGCGCAATCATGGCCAGCCCGGTGACGGCCATGGCCACGCCGTTCTCGCGCGCGGCAACGAACACCGTGCCGACCAGGAAGAACTGGAAAAACAAGGCGCCCAGCCAGCCGGCCGCGCCCATCAGGCAGCGCACCGCCCACGGCGTATGGGGGTGCGCGGGCGGCTCGCCCTGAACGGCGCCGCGTGCGGCGAGTTGTTGCCAGAGCCGTTGCTCAGCCTGCAATACGTTGGTCATGCCTGCTCCAGCTGGCTGCGCCAGGCGCGCATCAGCCAGGCGGCCGCGGCGGTAGCCAGGCCGATGGTGAGCAGACCCAGCAACAGGAAAGCGCCGAAATCATCCTTGCCCTCGAACAGCACCTTGGCGATCGCGGCCACGGCCAGCACGATGGCGGTCAGGCAGGCCAGGCTCAGCACCACGATATCGAAGGCATGCCAGCGGAACCACCAGAGCAGCGCGGCCAGCGCCAGCACCGCCAGCACGAAGGCGGCGCCGTCGAAGTCGCTGCGCAGCAGGCTGGCCAGCCCGAGCGAGCCGGCATGCAGGCAGGCCAATGCCGCCAGCAGGCGGCCGCCGCTCTGCCCGCGAAAACCAAGCGCCGGCGCCTTCGCGCACAGCAACTGCCACAGCACCAGCTGCAGCGCCACGGCGCCCAGCAACGACAGCGTGGCAGTGCGCACGTGGCGCGAGTCGAACAGCAGTGCAAATACGCCGTCGACGCCGAAGCGGATGCTGAAATACCGCAGCAGCGCCACGTTGCCGACCACGATCACCAGCCACCAGTGCGGCGCCGCGCGCGCCGCCAGCGCCCACGGCACCGCCAGCAGCGCCCATAGCGCGAACAGCTGCCAGGCGTCGGCGCCGGTCTGGTAAGTCTGGCCGATCACGGCCAGCAACACCCCCGCCACCACCTGCGCGCCGCCCAGCGCGGCCCGGCCGGCGGCATCGCCCGCCGGCCGCAGCCAGGCCAGCCCTGCCAGCAACGTAATGGCGCCGGCCAGCAGGCCGAATTTGGAAAACTTGTGCAGGTCCTGCCAGTTGAAGGCAAAGAACACGATCACGCCGGCGCACAGCAGTGCGGTGCCCAGCGCCATCAACGCGGTATCCAGCCAGTGGCGCCAGTCCGCGGCGACCGGTTCGGTGCGCGCCCATGGCGCGGCAACCGCTGCTGGCGCCAGGCGGCCCAGCGCGCGCCAGTGGGCCAGCGCCTGGCGGATGGCGCGCCGGTCGCCGACGGCGTCACCGCCAGCTTCGCCCCGTTCCCCGGCGCCATGTGCTCCGATGCTTGTGCCTTGCATGCTCGCCCTTGCGTGCTGGAATGAGGGCGACTTTAGCAAAGTGATACGTGGGCCGCACCTGTTGCGTGGGAGGGGGCGTGCGATCGCGCTCGCATCTGGGCCCGGCCCGCGCGGGCCGGTATGCTGTGGCCTTTTATCCAGGCTGCGCCCATGACCCTCGGAATCCTTGCCGCCATCCACGATGAAGTCGACGGCCTCGTCGCCGCCATGCAACATGACGACAGCCGTGCCACGGTGCGCACCATCGGCATGCGCGACTACTACGCCGGCCACCTGTACGGGCAGCCATGCGTGCTGGTGCTGGCGCGCATGGGCAAGGTGGCGGCGGCGGCCACCACGGTCACGCTGATCCGCGAGCTGGGCGCCACGCAGATCGTCTTCACCGGCCTGGCCGGCGGCATCGGCGCGACAACCCGGGTGGGCGACATCGTCATCGCCGACCGCACCCTGCAGCATGACCTGGACGCGCGCCCGTTCTTCGGCCGCCATGAAGTGCCGCTGCTGGAGCGCGCCGAATTCCCCGCCGATCCGGCGCTGACGGCGGAGCTGCATGCCGCCGCGGCGGACTTTCTGCGCCACGACCTGGCGGTCGACGTGCCGCGCGCGGTGCGCGAGAAGTTTGGCGTCGAGGCGCCCGCCCTGCACCATGGCATGATCGCCAGCGGCGACCAGTTCATCGGCTCGCCCGCCACGGTGGCAGAGCTTCGTGAGCGGCTCCCGGGCCTGCTCGCGGTCGAGATGGAAGGCGCCGCGGTCGCACAGGTGTGCCATGAATACGGCGTCCCCTACGCGGTGATGCGGACCATCTCCGACCGCGCCGACGACACTGCGCACGTGGATTTTTCGGCGTTCCTGAAGGACGTGGCCAGCCACTATTCCAGCGGGGTGCTGCGCCGTCTGCTGGCAGCCAGGGCCTGAAGCCGGGCCCCACGGGCGCCTGACCGGGATCAAACTGCGTGCAGATTTCGAACCTGGAGGTCCGTTCAGTATTTACCGTCAGCGCGGGCGCACGGTGCCCCAGAATCCCACCAGCAGCGCCGACCCGGCGATCACCGCCAGCCAGCTGCTGAGCTGGCCGTCGACAAACCAATGCAGCGCGCGCCCGGCGTAGAAGGCCGCCGCCGCACCCGCCGCCCCCAGCACCAGGGCGGCCGGCAGGGTCACCACGCGCCCTGCCGGATGCAGCCGGCGCGCCGCCAGCCCCACCAGCAAACCTACGATCAAGGTGCCCAGCATCGGTTTCTCCTGTGTTGTCCGCATCACAGCCGCAACCGGCCGCGCCGTAACGATACTGCAATCCGGGAACCCTGCCACCACCGTGCCAGCCCACTGCAATGATCGGTCCCGGCGGTATAATGGCATCCGGTCCGGCCGCGCTCTGGGCCACACCCGTCCCCTACAATGCAACTGCTCGCGATCGGCATCAATCACACCACGGCACCTGTCTCGCTGCGCGAGCGGGTGGCGTTTCCGCTCGAGCAGATCAAGCCGGCGCTGGGGGCGCTGCGCTCCCACCTGTCGGGGCGCAGCGGCACTGAAGCCGCCATCCTGTCCACCTGCAACCGCACCGAGATCTATTGCGCCACCGACGTGCTGACGCCGGGCACGGATGGATTCGAGCACACCCTGCGCTGGCTGTCGCAGCATCACAACGTGCCAGCCGGCGAACTGGCCCCGCACCTGTACGCGCTGCCGCAGTCCGAGGCCGTGCGCCACGCCTTCCGCGTGGCCAGCGGGCTGGATTCGATGGTGCTGGGCGAGACCCAGATCCTGGGCCAGCTCAAGGATGCGGTGCGCACCGCCGGCGAAGCCGGCTCGCTCGGCACGTACCTCAACCAGCTGTTCCAGCGCACCTTCGCGGTGGCCAAGGAAGTGCGCGGCCAGACCGAGATCGGCGCGCACTCGGTGTCGATGGCCGCGGCCGCGGTGCGGCTGGCGCAGCGCATCTTCGAAAGCGTCTCGACCCAGCGCGTGCTGTTTATCGGCGCGGGCGAGATGATCGAACTGTGCGCCACCCACTTTGCCGCGCAGCAGCCGCGCCAGATCGTGGTGGCCAACCGCACCGTGGAGCGTGGCGAGAAGCTCGCCGAGCAGCTCAGCGGCCAGGGCCTGACCGCCAACGCGATCCGCCTGTCGGACCTGGGCGAGCGCCTGCATGAGTTCGACATCGTGGTGTCGTGCACCGCCAGCTCGCTGCCGATCATCGGCCTGGGCGCGGTCGAGCGCGCGGTCAAGCGGCGCAAGCACCGCCCTATCATGATGGTCGACCTGGCCGTGCCGCGCGACGTCGAACCCGAAGTCTCGCGCCTGGACGACGTCTTCCTTTACACCGTCGACGACCTCGGCGCGGTCGTGCGCGAAGGCAACGCCCTGCGCCAGGCCGCGGTGGCGCAGGCCGAAGCCATCATCGAAAGCCGCGTGCAGAACTTCATGCACTGGCTGGAAACCCGCAGCGTGGTGCCGGTCATCCGTGAACTGCAAAGCAGCGGCGAAGCCATCCGCCAGGCCGAACTGGAGCGCGCGCGCCGCATGCTGGCGCGCGGCGACGATCCGCAGGCCGTGCTCGAGGCGCTCTCCGGCGCGCTCACGCGCAAGTTCCTGCACGGCCCCACGCACGCGCTCAACCACACCCAGGGCGAGGACCGCGAGGCGCTGCTGCGCCTGGTGCCGGGCCTGTTCCGCCACAGCAGCCATTCCGAGCGCTAGCCGCGCTTGCGCCGCCGGCGCGCCGCGCCCGGCATGCCCCGCCACCGGCCGCCGCCTTGTCCTGGCGTGCACGGCCCGGCCCACCCCATTCCCTGTTCGCCCCGATGAAAGCCAGCATGCTTGCCAAGCTCGACCAACTGGCCGAGCGACTCGACGAAGTCAACGCCCTGCTCGCGCGCGAAGACGCGACCGCCAATATTGACCAGTACCGCAAGCTCAGCCGCGAGCATGCGGAGCTGTCGCCCGTGGCCGAACAATACAGCCAGTACCGGCAAGCCCAGGATGACCTGGCCACCGCGCAGGCGCTGCTCGACGATCCGGACATGAAGGACTTCGCCGCCGACGAGATCGCCGCCGCGCGCGACCGGCTGGAAACGCTGCAGGCCAGCCTCCAGCGCCTGCTGCTGCCAAGGGATCCGAACGACGACCGCAACCTGCTGCTGGAAATCCGCGCCGGCACCGGCGGCGAGGAAAGCGCGCTGTTCGCCGCCGATCTGCTGCGGATGTACACCCGTTATGCCGAACGGCAGCGGTGGCAGGTCGAGGTCATGAGCGAATCGGAATCGGACCTGGGCGGCTACAAGGAAGTGATCGTACGGATTGCCGGCGATGCCGCGTTTTCCAGGCTGAAGTTCGAATCCGGCGGCCACCGCGTCCAGCGCGTGCCGGCCACCGAGGCGCAGGGCCGCATCCACACCTCCGCCTGCACGGTCGCCGTGATGCCCGAGGCCGACGAGGTCGGCGAGGTTGAGATCAATCCCGCCGACCTGCGCATCGACACCTTCCGCGCCTCCGGCGCGGGCGGCCAGCACGTCAACAAGACCGATTCGGCGGTGCGCCTGACCCACCTGCCAACCGGCATCGTGGTCGAGTGCCAGGACGACCGCAGCCAGCACCGCAACAAGGACAAGGCGATGAAGGTGCTCGCCGCCCGCATCAAGGACATGCAGGCGCGCGCCGCGCAGGCCCGCGAGGCCAGCACGCGGCGCAACCTGATCGGCTCGGGCGACCGCAGCGACCGCATCCGCACCTACAACTTCCCGCAGGGCCGTGTGACCGATCACCGCATCAACCTGACGCTATACAAGATCGACATGATCATGGACGGCGACATGGACGAACTGCTATCGGCGCTGGCCGCCGAGCACCAGGCGGATCAGCTGGCAGCGCTGGGAGAAGAGGCGTAAAAGACACTTTTCGGCATTCCACCGAGGCTTCGGCGACGAACGCCGCGTAAAGTCGCCGATATCTTTGTATTTCTTGTAAATGCTTGAAACAGCACTAGCAGGGGTAAGGTCGCTGTCTATAATCGATTTCGACCGGCAAACGGAGAATGGTGCCGGGTAGTCACTCCCGAGAACATACCTAGGACGAAATCATGAAAAAACTGCTCGCGCTGTTGATGATCACCGCGGCCATGGCCGCTTGCAGCAAGAAGGAAGAAGCGCCGCCCGCCGCGTCGAACGCCGAGAGCGCCATGCAAAGCGCCGCGGAATCCGCCAAGGCCGCCGCGAGCGATGCCGCCGCTGCCGCCAGCAACGCCGCAGACGCCGCCAAGGCTGCCGCCAGCGACGCCGCCTCGAATGCGTCGGTCGCCGCGGAGAAGGCCAAGGAAGACGCCGGCCACGCCATGGAGAACGCCAAGCAGGCTGCCAAGGATGCCGTCAACGCCGGGGCCGACAAGGCCAAGGACGCCGTCAATAAGTAATCGTCCCGGCAGGGCCATTGCGCCCGCCGCCGCCGATGAGCGGTACACTGGCGCAAAGCCGGAAGCTTCACCGCAGAGCACCGCCCCAAAGCCCCGCCAGGTCGCGCACCGGTGGGGTTTTTTATAGCCGGCACCAGAACCGTTCCTTGCCCCTTTGATGTCCTCCCCCGATTCCACCGCGCTGCCGGCAACACCCACGCTGCGCGAGGCCCAGACCCTGGCCGCCATGGCAGGCCTGCCCGCACTTGAAGCGCGCATGCTGCTGACCCATGTCACCGGGCTGAGCCGCACGCAGCTGATCACGCGCGACACCGACATGCTCACCATCGCCCAGCGCGACGCGTTGGCCACGCTGCTGGCACGGCGGCTGGCGGGCGAGCCGATGGCCTACCTGATCGGCGAGCGTGAATTCTTCGGCCGCAAGTTCCGGGTCACGCCCGATGTGCTGATCCCGCGCCCCGATACCGAGGTCGCTGCGGAAGCAGCGCTGGCGCGGCTGGCCGCGGTGCCGCAGCCCAACGTGCTGGACCTGGGCACGGGGTCCGGCATCCTTGCCGTAACGCTGGCGCGCGAGCGGGGCGACGCGCGGGTATGGGCCACGGACATCTCGCCCGGCGCGCTGATGGTGGCGCAGGACAACGCCCGCGCCCTGGGCGCCGACACCATCCAGTTCCTGGTATCGGACTGGTACGCGGCGCTGCCGCCAGGCCTGCGCTTTCACCTGATCGTCAGCAACCCGCCCTATATCGCCGCGGGCGACCCGCACCTGGTCGAAGGCGACTTGCGCTTCGAGCCGATCGACGCGCTGACCGACCATGACGACGGCCTCTCCGACCTGCGCGCCATCGTCGGCGGCGCCGGCCCGCGGCTGCTGCCCGGCGGCTGGCTGCTGATGGAACATGGCTATGACCAGGCAGCGGCGACGCGCCAGTTGCTCGAAGCCGGCGGATTCGACGAGGTCTTTACGGCGCGGGACCTGGCCGGGCTGGAGCGCTGCACCGGCGGCCGCTGGCCAGGAGCCCAGCCGGCAGCACAGCGGGCCGGCGCAACGGCAGCGCCCTGAAGCGCCGCGGCGATTCCGGTAAAATCGTGTCAGATTCCCGCCGTGCGGCCGCACGGTATCCCATTCTCCCCAGGCGGCGCCCGCGACACGGCCTCGCCCCACTGAAAAGCAAACCATGAGCGACGTGCAGCAACAGATCGACCAGATCGTCAAGGGCAACCCGGTAGTCCTGTTCATGAAGGGCACCGCGCAATTCCCGATGTGCGGCTTCTCGGGCCGCGCCATCCAGATCCTGAAGGCGTGCGGCGTCGAAGCGCCGACCACCGTCAACGTGCTGGACAACGAAGGCATCCGCCAGGGCATCAAGGAATACGCCAACTGGCCGACCATTCCGCAGCTCTATGTGAACGGCGAATTCATCGGCGGCTCGGACATCATGATGGAGATGTACCAGAACGGCGAACTGCAAACCCTGCTGAAGGGCTGAGTTCCGCCATGTCCGTGGCTGGCGGCACACCGCAACGGCTGATCGTCGCCATCACGGGCGCCACCGGGGCTATCTACGGCGTGCGCCTGCTGCAGGTGCTGCGCGCGGCGCCCGCGGTGGAGACCCATTTGCTGATTTCGCCGGCTGGCGTGATGAACCTGCAGCACGAGCTGGACATCAGCCGGGCCGAGGTGGAAGCGCTGGCAGGCGTCGTGCACAACGTGCGCGACATCGGCGCCACCATCGCCAGCGGCTCGTTCCGGGCGCAGGCCATGGTGGTCGCGCCCTGCTCGATGCGCACGCTGGCGGCGATCGCGCATGGCTTCTCGGACAACCTGATCACGCGCGCCGCCGACGTCACGCTAAAAGAGCGCCGCAAGCTGGTGCTGATGGTGCGTGAAACGCCGTTGAACCTGGCGCACCTGCGCAACATGACGGCGGTGACGGAAATGGGCGGGATCGTGTTCCCGCCGGTGCCGGGCTTCTACCAGAAGCCGCAAAGCATTGCCGAACTGGTCGACCACACGGTCGGGCGCGTGCTGGACCTGGTCGATCTGCCGCAGATCGGCCAGACCCTCGCGCCCAGCTGGGGCGGGCTCAACGCCCGCACCGGCGACGCGGCCGGAAACTGAGTCCGCCGCCGCGCTTGCCCCCTTACCAGCGGCGATAGCCGCGGCCATAGTAGCCGTAGCCGCCGTAGTAGTACGGCCGGGGCGCCACCACCACCGGCGCGGGCGCCACGTACACCGGCGCCGGACCGACCGCCGGTCCGGCGGGCGTGGGATAGACGGCGCAGCCGCCCAGCAGGGTCACCGATGCCGCAGCGGCAGCCAGTCCAATCGTCAGCATTCTCATCATTTCATCCTTGGGGTCGCAACGGGCATGTGCCTGCCTTGCTGACGTTATACGGGCAGAACACGTAATACGGCGTCAAAGCCGTGTAAGGCTTGTTACCGTTCCCTACGCGCCATGTTACCGACCGGGGACGCGTTCAGATTTCGAACCGGATTCCCTGGGCCAGCGGCAGCGAATCGCCGTAGTTGACGGTGTTGGTGGCGCGACGCATATAGCCCTTCCACGCATCGGAGCCCGACTCGCGGCCGCCGCCGGTCGCCTTCTCGCCGCCGAAGGCGCCGCCGATTTCGGCGCCGCTGGTGCCGATATTCACATTGGCGATGCCGCAGTCGCTGCCCGCCGACGACAGGAAGCGCTCGGCCTCGCGCATCGATTCCGTGAAGATGCACGACGATAGCCCATGCGCCGCGGCATTGTTCAGCGCGATGGCCTCGTCCAGCGTGGTGTAAGGCATCAGGTACAGGATCGGGGCAAAGGTTTCGGTCAGCATGGTGTCGTGCTGCGCGTCGGTCATCACCAGCGCGGGCCGCACGTAATACGCATGCGGATAGCGGTCGGCCAGCAGCCGCTCGCCGCCGGTGACGATATTGCCCTGGGCGCGACACGCCGCCAGCGCGTTGGCCATGGCGTCGCCCGCGGCGGTGTCGATCAGCGGGCCGACCAGCGTGCCGTCTTGCAGCGGATCGCCGACCGGCAGGCGGTCGAACACGGTGATCAGCCGGCTCGCCATGGTGTCCATCAGGTCGGCATGGATAAAGCAGCGGCGCAGCGTGGTGCAGCGCTGCCCCGCGGTGCCGGCCGCGGCAAAGGTGATGGCGCGCACCGCCAGCTCGATATCGGCCGACGGGGCGACGATGGCGGCGTTGTTGCCGCCCAGCTCCAGGATGCTGCGCTTGAAGTGCCCGGCACAGGCGATGCCGACCTCGCGGCCCATGCGGGTCGAGCCGGTCGCGCTGACCAGGCGCACCGCCGGGTGTGCCACCAGGTGGCTGCCCAGCATGCGCCCGCCCGGCAGCACCGCCGAGATGCCGTTGTGCTGCGGCGCCGCGGCGGCCAGCACGCGCTCGAGCAGGCCGTGCGCGGCCAGCGCGCACAGGGACACTTTCTCGGACGGTTTCCAGATCACGCCGTTGCCGCACACCAGTGCCAGCGCCGCGTTCCAGGCCCACACCGCCACCGGGAAGTTGAACGCCGAAATCACGCCGCACAGCCCGTACGGGTGCCAGGTCTCGCGCATGGCGTGCTGCGGCCGCTCGGAGGCAATGGTCAGCCCGTGCAGCTGGCGCGACAGCCCGACCGCGAAGTCGCAGATGTCGATCATCTCCTGCACCTCGCCCAGCCCTTCCTGCAGGATCTTGCCGGCTTCGAGCGACACCAGCCGCCCGAGCGCCGGCTTGTGTTCGCGCAGCACCTCGCCGAAGCGCCGCACGATCTCGCCGCGCGCCGGCGCTGGCGTCAGCGCCCAGGTGCTCTGCGCCGCGTGGGCGCGCGCGATCAGCGCGTCGGCCTGCGCCGGCGTGCACGCCGGCACATGGCCGATGGCCTCGCCGTCAGCCGGCGAGCGCACCGTCACGGCGCCGGCCGGCGTCCCCTCCCGCCACGGCCGTGGCAGGCCCAGCGAATCCCAGCAGGCGGCGAACTCTTGCGCTTTCATACGAGGCTCTCCTGGAGCGGATGCTGCGTGTAATGGCGGCCGAAGCGGTTGGCAAGGAAGGCCTCCAGCGGCATCGACTCCTGCCGCACGAAGCCGGCCTGGGGCAGCACGCCGGTGGCCACCAGGTCCAGCGCGGTGCAGATACCCGCGGCGGTGGTCAGCTGGATCGCATTGACATGCCCGCGCTCGCCGTCGACCCCGCCGATGCGCGCCGAGAACGAAGCCTGCGTCAGCGGCCCGCGCCCGCGTTCGCCTCCGGCCGGATAGCCGGTCGCGGTGGCGAACACGATCACCACGTCCTGCTCGGTCACCGGAATGGCGCGGTCGAAGATATCGCGCAGCCAGTCGCGGCGTTCGCGCAGGCGCAGGTCATTGAGCAGCAGCTTCATCAGCGCGCAGTGACCGGGATAGCGGATCGACTTGTAGTCCACATGGCGCGCCCGCCCGGCCAGCGTCTCGGGCAACGTGCCCAGCCCGCCCGATGTATTAAAGGCTTCGTACTCGATGCCGTCCAGCGCGAAGCTCTCCAGGCCTTCCAGCGCGGTCAGCTCCACGCGCCGGCCGTCGACGATGGCTTCGCACGGGTTGCAGTACTCGTTGATCAGTCCCTCGGTGCTCCAGGTCAGGTTGTACTTGAGCGCATTGCTCGGGTAGCGCGGCAGCGCGCCTACCCGCATCTGCAAGTCGAGCAGCTCGCCGCCGCCGCGCAGGAAGCGCTGTGATAGGTCATGCCCGACCACGCCGATGAAACCCGGCGCCAGTCCGCACTGCGGCATCAGCACCGAGCGCGCGCCCTGCGCCAGCTGGCGAATGGCATGGGTAGCGGCCACGTCCTCGGTCAGGTCGAAGTAATGCACGCCGAGGCGCGCCGCCACCGAGGCGACGCTGATCGCGGCATGGAACGGCAGCGCGTTGAGCACGGCATCGGCGCCGGCCAGCAGCGCGGCGCAGGTTCCCGGCTCGGTGGGATCGCCGGCGCGCGCCAGCACACCGCGCGGCAGGCCGTCGAGGCGGCGCGCGTCATGGTCGACCACGCTGACGCGGTAGTCGCCGCTGTCGTGCAGCATCGCCGCGATGGTGCGGCCGATCTTGCCGGCGCCCAGCACCGTCACGTGCAGCGGGCGCTCTGCCCTGGGCAGGTCGCGCGGGGCCTGCCGGCCGAGGTTCGAGGCTTGCATGGTGTCTCCGTCCACAAAAAAGAGGATTCCGTTGACTGGAGTATGGATGGCGCCGCCGGCACAATGAAGGCACAAGAACGACGAAAAACCACCATAATCGAACGAAACGACGAGACATCCCGACGCAATGACCGAACTCGACACCACCGACCGACACCTGCTTTCGCTGCTGCAGGCCAACGCGCGCGAAAGCGCCGCCAACCTGGCCCGGCACCTGGGGATCGCGCGCACCACCGTGGTGGCGCGCATCGCGCGGCTGGAACGCAGCGGCGTGATCGCCGGCTATGGCGTGCGGCTGGGCCAGCGCATGGAAGACAACGCCATCCTGGCCTATTGCGGCCTGTCGGTGCAGCCCAAGGCCGCGCCCGCGATCCTGCGCGCGCTGCAGCGGCTGCCGGAGATCGAAGAGGTCAATTCGGTCAGCGGTCCGGTCGACTACCTGGTGGCGATCCGCTGCGACACGCATGACCGGCTCGACCGGCTGCTCGACGAGATCGGCATGCTCGACGGCGTCAACCACACCACCACCTCGATCGTGCTGGCGCGCAAGCTCGACCGCCGGCGCGCAGCCGGCTGACGCGGTATGCTGCCAGACCCATCAGCCTTTGCGGAGAAACAGAACATGAACGATCCGATCCGTGTCGCCGTGGGCGGCGTGACCGGCTGGGCCGGCGGCGAACTGGCGCGCGGCGTGGCCCATGCGGCCGACATGACGCTGGTGGCCGGCCTGTCGCGCGGCGCCGCCGGGCAGACCCTGGCACAGCTGACCGGCCATGCCGAAACCCCGGGCGTGGCCGCCGCCAGCATCGAAGCGCTGCGCCAGACGCCGTACGACGTCTATGTCGAATACACCAGGCCCGGCATCGCCAAGCACAACATCCTGCAGGCGCTGGCGCACGGCGCGCACGTGGTGGTGGGCACCTCCGGGCTGACCGACGACGACTATGCCGAGATCGACGCGGCCGCGCGCCGGGCCGATCGCGGCGTGCTCGCCTGCGGCAATTTCGCCATCACGGTAGTGCTGCTGCAGAAGTTTGCCGAGATGGCCGCGCGCCATCTGGAACACTGGGAGATCATCGACTACGCCAAGGCCGGCAAGATCGACGTGCCCTCGGGCACGGTGCGCGAGCTGGCGTACCGGCTTGGCCAGGTCAAGGCCGCCGCCCAGGCGGTGCCGGTCGACCAGGTCAACGGCCCGAAGGAAACCCGCGGCGCCACCATGTCGGGCACGCAGGTGCACGCGGTGCGGCTCCCGGGCTACCAGCTGGGCGTGGAAGTGATCTTCGGCGCCGACGGCCAGCGCCTGCATCTAAAGCACGAGGCCGGCGACGGCTCCAAGCCCTATGTGGCCGGTGCGCTGCTAGCGATCCGCAAGGTCCACACCGTGCGCGGCGTGGTGCGGGGACTGGACAAGGTGATGGAGGGGCTCTGAAACAAGGTCCATCACGTCGCCCTCGCGAAAGCGGGGCCCGGTCACTTTGATGCGATCGCCAGTTACCAGCTGCCCGGCTTTTCCGGCTTGGGCGCAGCCTTCGGCGCGGGCTTGGCGGCGGCCTTGCCGCCCTTTGCCGCGGGCGCCGAGGCCGGGTTGAGCTGCTTGTCGACCTCGGCGTCCTTGTCCGCCATCAGCGCGCGGGCCTGCGGCAGCAGCATCTCGATAGTGCCGGTGCTGGGGTCTTCCGGCATCGCGTACAGCTCCACCGTCAGCGGCTTGTGCATCCATCCGGCATGCAGCGTCTTGACGGTCTTGCCGCCCTTGGCGGGCATGTCGACCTGCTCCTGGCGGAAGGGCTTGCCGTACAGCGCGCTGACGCTGTCGGCCGCGGCCTGCTGCGAGTTGGCGCCGGCGGTCGGCACCACCAGGCCGACCAGCGCATTGCGATCGACAAAGGCCAACACATAGGGGCCGTCCATGAACGCGGGGCGCTGCGCGCGCGGCACGCCGACCTGGCGCATCAGGCCATCGCCCTTCAGCTCAACGCAAAAGCCGGTGACGTCGCGGCCGTCGGGCGAGCGCTTGTCGGCGCAGTCCGGCAGCGCCGGCAGCGGGTTGCCGATTTCGAGCATGGCCAGCAACGGCGACAGTGCGCTGTCTTCTGCCTGGCCCTTGGCCGCAGCAGTGGCCGCCGGCTTGGCGGCCGGTGCGGAGGGGGGGGTGGCAGCCGGGGCGGCATTGGCGCCAGCGGCGCCGAGCAGGCCGGCGAGCGCCAGCCCGGCAACGGGGAATTTCAAATCGGACTCCTGGTGAAAGGCTCCGGGGTTGGAGCCCGTCCCTGCCGGGTTGTTCCTGCGCGTGGGGATCGTGACGAACGGCTCACTTCCGGCCGCGCTGGCAAGGGGACGTGCGCTAGCTTACCCGATGGCCTTGGCGGCGCAGGCACTTACGGCCGGCGCCGGCATCAACCGGCCGGCGCCTTGCGCGCCAGCGCCAGCGCCTCGCGCCGGAACGTGTGGCCGACCTGGTGGTAGAACGGGTGCGGCGAGAACTGCCGCGAAATGAACGAAGCCAGCAGCGACGCCGCCAGCAGGAACACCGTCAGGTCCTGCGTGCGCGTCATTTCCATCACGATCACGCTGGCGGTGATCGGTGCCTGCGTCGCCGCGGCCAGGAACGCCGCCATCGACACCAGCGCCAGCACGCGCGGCTCGGCCATGCCGCTGACCCAGTGCGCGACGTTCTCGCCGATGCCCGCGCCGATCGCCAGCGCGGGCGTGAAGATCCCGCCCGGGATGCCGGCGAAGTACGACACCACGGTCGCCACCAGCTTGGCCAGGCCGAACCACAGCGTGGCATGCGATTCGCCGTTGATCAGCGCCGCGGCCTGCTCATAGCCGGTGCCGAAGGTCGCGCCCGCGGTGGCCCAGCCGATGATCGCCACCACCACCCCGCAGCCGAACGCCACCCACACCGGATGGCGCCCGGGCCAGTCGCGCCACGCCGCGGGCAGCAACGCGGGCACACCACCCTTGAGCGCCTTGGCAAACACACCGCCCAGCACGCCGGTGACCACCGCGCACAGCAGCACCGGACCCCAGGCTTCATGCAAACCCAGCATCGGCACCTTGACCACGAAATACGGGTTGTTGCCCAGCACCGCCAGCGACAGGAAACCGGCGGTCAGAACGCCGGACAGCACCAGCCGGTCCCAGCGCACCGCGGTGCCGCGGCCCAGTTCTTCGATGGCAAACACCACCCCGGCCAGCGGCGTGTTGAACGCCGCCGCCAGCCCGCCGGCCGCGCCGGCCGCGATCAGCGCATTAGGATGGAAGCCGATGCGAAAGCGCAGCTTCTCCTGGCACCAGCGGCCCCAGGCCAGCATGGCCGCCGCGCCCACCTGCACCGACGGCCCCTCGCGCCCGACCGAGGCGCCGGCCAGCAGTGCCGCGGCGGTCAGCACCACCTTCCACATCGACTGGCGGAACGACACCAGCATCGTCTGCGCCGGGCCCGACGGCGGCAAGGTGACCGCGGCGATTACCTGCGGGATGCCGCTGCCGCGCGCCTGCGGCGCCAGCCGGATGGTCATCCAGCGCAGCCCGGCCAGCCCGAACGGCAGCATCACGAAAGCCAGCCACGGCGTGGCCTGGATCAGCTGCCGGTTCCAGTGCAGCGCCACTTCGGCAATCCAGGCGAACACCAGCGAGAACACACCGACGCAGCCCGCGCCGAACATGAATACGGCATAGCGCAGCGTGGTGCGCGAGATGCGCCCGGCCTGGCGCGACTTGCGCCACGCCGCCACGCGCGCGCGGCGGCTGATCTGGTTCAGCAGGCGGGGATCGGGAGGCGCCGTGCCGGCGTCGGGCGCCGCCTGGGGGTCAGGCTCTGCGCCCCGGCTTTGGGGCGACGAACCAGAAGGCGTGGGATCGTTGGGCTCGCGATCGGTCATGACAGGGGGGTGACGCTTGAATGGCGTCGACTATACCCCCTTCGTCAGTGCGATGACCGGCGCGCGGCCGATGATCGGCGGATGAATGCAGGACGGCGCTCAGTCCAGCGAGATGTTGTTCGCCTTGATCACCTTGCCCCAGTGCGCGCGGTCGGCTTCGATATAGCGGTCGATCTCCGCCTGCGTGCGCGGCGGTTGCACCAGCAGCCCCAGCGCGCTGAAGGTGGCGCGGAACTGCGGGTCCTTCAGCACGTGGTCGGCGGCGGCCTGCAGCCGGGCGACCGCGTCGGGCGGCGTATGCGCGGGCACGGCCAGGCCGAACCAGGTGGCGGCCCGGAAGTTGGGATAGCCGCTTTCGGCCACGGTCGGCACGTCGGGCAGCACCTCGAGACGGCTGCGCCCGGTGACCGCCAGGGCCTTGAGCTTGCCCGCCTTGATATGCGGCAGCGAGGTGCTGACCACATCGACCATCAGCTGCACGTCGTTGGCCAGCAGCGCCGCCAGCGCCGGGGCGCTGCCGTTGTAGGGCACGTGCGTGACGGCAATGCCCAGCTCGGCCTTGAGCATTTCCGTGGCCAGCTGCAGCGCATTGCCCAGGCCTACCGAGGCATAGTTGAGCTTGCCGCCCTCGGCCTTGGCGTAGGCCGCGAACTCGCGGATATTGGCGGCCGGCACGCGGGTGTTGGTGACCACTACCAGCGGCGCCTCGGCGCCAACGTTGAAGATGCGGAAATCCTTGGGCGGATCGTAGTTGATCTTCTTGTACAGCATCGGGTTGAGCACCATGCTGCCGTTGGTCGCCAGCACCATGGTGTAGCCATCGGCCGGCGCGCGCGCCACGCTGGTGGTGCCGATCATGGTGGCCGCGCCGGGGCGATTTTCCACCACCACGCTCTGGCCCAGCTGGCGCGACATCCCGTCGGCCAGCGCGCGGCCGAACTGGTCGGTCGAGCCGCCCGGCGTGTAGGGCACCACCAGCTTGATCGGGCGATCGGGAAAGGCCGCCTGCGCGGCCCCGCCCCAGATGGCCAGCGCACAGCCGGCGCCGGCCGCCATGGCGGCGAACCAGGCGCGCCGTTTGGTCGGTATGTTGTGCATCGCGTCTCCTCCTGTCGTTATGGTTGTGATCCGTGCCGCCCGCCCGGGCGCTCAGACGCGGCGCTGGCGGCCTTCCCAGTATCGGTCCCGCAGCCGGCGCTTGGCGAGCTTGCCGGTTTCATCGCGCGGCAGCTGCGCCTCGACCACGATGCTGCGCGGCACCTTGAAGCCCGACAGCCGCTGGCGCAGCCAGTCGATCACTTCGGCCTCGCGGATCTCGACGTCCGGCATCGGCTGCACCATGGCCAGCAGGCGCTCGCCATACTCGTCGTCGGGAATGCCGAACACCACGCAGTCGGCCACGCCGGGGTAGCGCACCAGCTCGTGCTCGATCTCCGCCGGATAGATGTTCACGCCACCTGAAATCACCATGTCCGAGGCGCGGTCGCAGATGAACAGGTAGCCGTCGGCATCGACGTAGCCCATGTCGCCCAGCGTCACCAGTCCGTCGCGGTCGATGGCGGCGCGCGCGGCCTCGTTGTTGCGGTAGCTGAAGTCAGGGTAAGCCGGCTGGCGCACGTAGACCAGGCCGATTTCGCCCGGCGCGCACTCGCGCCCGTCCGGGTGCAGGATGCGCAGCTGGGCATCGTCGACCGGCTTGCCGGCGGTGCCGGGGCGCGCGGCGGCGTCGGCCGGGGTCGCCACCGTGATCATGCCCGCTTCGCTGGAGGCATAGGTTTCATGGATCACCGGGCCCAGCCATTCCAGCATCGCGCGCTTGACCTCGGGCGCGCACGGCGACCCGGTCGAGGCAACGAAGCGGATCGAGGACAGGTCGTACCTGGCCCGCACCTCGGGCGGCAGCTTGAGCAGGCGCACGTACATGATGGGCACCAGGTAGAGCACGTCGATGCGGTGTTTTTCCACCAGCGCCAGCACCTGCTCGGGGTCGAAGCGCGGCGTCAGCACCAGGCGCTCTGCCATCTGCAGCGCGTTCTGGATAAACGAGCCCGGCGCGCTGTGGTACAGCGGCGCCGACATCAGCGCGCGGCAGCCGGGCTCGAGGCCGTAGGTCTGCCGCACCACCGAGCGCATGCGCGCAAGCTGTTCCTCCAGCCGGTCCAGCGGCAGCGGCTGGCGCACCACGCCCTTGGGCCGGCCGGTGGTGCCGGAGGTGTAGGCCATATGGCCGCGCGGCGCCACGCGCGGGCCGTCGTAGGCGGGCTGCTGCGCAAGCCAGGCTTCATATTCGGTCGCGCCATCGGCGCCGCCGCCCACCGACAGCACCGCCATGCCGGGCGGGATGGCGTCGCGCACCGCGGGCAGCAGGTCGTCCTGCACCAGCAGCACCTTCGAACCGCTGTCGGTCAGCAGGAAACGCACTTCCTCTGCGGTGAAGTGCCAGTTGATCGGACAGTAATAGCAGCCGGCGATGCGGCAGGCATGGACCACGTCGGCATACACGGGATCGTTGCGCAGCAGGACCGCGACCACGTCGCCCTCCTGCACGCCGAGCGCGCGCAGGCCGCCGGCCAGCCGGGCGCCGCGCGCCAGCAGGACCTCGCCGCTGCGGTGCAGGTCTTCATACCAAAGGTCCGTGGCCATCCGCTGTCTCCTTGCTTGGTTCGGTCAGTCGACCACTGTATCGGCGTAGCCACACATCGACAATCAGGCGAGGTGGAATCACAATGTTGCCCCAGACGTGACAATCCTGCAGGCAATCCCCGATGGACCTCAACCTGATCCAGGCCTTCGTCGACATCGTCGATGCAGGCACCCTTGCCGAAGCCGGGCGGCGGCGCGGCGTGACGCGTTCGCAGGTCAGCCGCCAGCTGCGCGAGCTGGAGCACCAGGCCGGCGCACAGTTGCTGCGCCGGACCACGCGCCGGCTGGAGCTGACCGAGCCCGGCCAGGCGCTGTACCAGCACGGCGTGCGCATCCTGCAGGAAGTGGCCTCGGCGCAGGCCGAGATCGACAGCCTCGGCCGGACCCTGCGCGGCCATGTGCGGGTGAGCGTGCCGACCGGGCTGGGCGACGCCTATCTCGCGCCGATGCTGCTGCAGTTCGCGCAGAAGCATCCCGGCATTACGCTGCGGGTGTTCTTTGCCAACCGCGTCAACGACCTGATCGCGGCCGAGATCGACGTGGCGCTGAAGGTCACCTCGGCGCCGCCGCTGGACCACGTGGCGCGTGAAATCTGCGATATCCGCTGGCAACTGTATGCCTCGCCGCAGTACCTGGCCCGCATCCCGCCGGTACAGGTGCCGCCGGACCTGGCCGGCTGCAGCTTCCTGTGCCCGCCCTACCCGCCGCGGCAGTTCCCGCTGTCGCTGTACCGCGACGGCCAGCGCGTGGACGTGGCGCTGACGCCCACGCTGCAGTCCGAGCACTTCCTGTTCCTGGCGCGCGCGGTGCGCGAAGGCCATGGCATCGGCATGCTGCCGGTCTATATCGGCTGGGAAGAAGTGCGCGCCGGCTATCTGGTGCCGGTGCTGCCGGACTGGCGCCCGGAGGGCCTGGGCAACAAGCTGTTCATCATCACCACGCCCAACCTGCACCCGTCGATGGCGACGCGCGCCCTGATCGGGTTCCTCCGGGAGGAACTGGAAAAGCTCGAGGTCTTCCGGGAGGCGTGAAGTAACCGCCACCGCTGGCCGGAGACCGCACGCTTTCGGACCCGGGAAGGCCGGCGCGTCCTGCACACTTTCAATTTGCAAGCTATGCTGCAGCCAGCTTGCACATTAAAAGCAGGCAACCGACAACGGCGGAGACCATGCCCCCTACCGATTTCACCGCGATGCCCTGCCCCGTGGCCCGTTCAATGGCCGTGCTGGGCGAACGCTGGGCCATCCTCGTGCTGCGCGAGGCCTTCTATGGCAGCACGCGTTTCGACGAGTTCGAACGCAACCTGGGCATCGCCCCCAATATCCTGAGCGCGCGCCTGAAGACGCTGGTGGCGCACGGGCTGCTGGCGCGCGTCATGCCCGAGGGCGGGCCCCGCCATATCTACCAGCTGACCGACAAGGGCCGCGACTTCTTTCCGGCCTATGTGGCGCTCAAGGCATGGGCCGACCGCTGGATGACCGATGACAAGGGGCCGCTGACGCTGCTGCAGGACCGCCGCACCGGCACCGAGATCGCCGAGCCCGCGCTGACGCGCGCCGACGGCAGCGCGATCACGCTGGACGACGTGCGCGTGCTGCCGGGCCCGGGGGCCGGACGCTTCCTGCGCCGCCGCTTCGGCGACGCCGAGGCCGCGGCGGGCGGGCCGGTGACCGGCCATGACTGACACGCGCGCATTGCCTGCGGGCACGCTGCCGGCCGACGCGGTGCCGGCTACCGAAATCGCCCGCCGCATCGGCAAGCTGGCCGGGCCCACCGCGCTGATTGCGGTGCTGCAGGCGGCCGCGCAGCTGATCGAAACCTGGCTGGCGGCGCGCCAGGGCACGGCGGCGCTGGCCGGCTGGGCGGTGGTGCTGCCTTTCGCGCTGCTGCTGCAGCAGATGTCGACCGGCGCCATGGGCGGCGGCGTGGTGGCGGCCATCGCGCGGGCGCTGGGTGCCGGCAAGCGCGACGATGCCTCGGCGCTGGTGGCGCATGCGCTGTGGATCGCGGTGGTCGCCGGCTTGGCGTTTGCCGTGGTGCTGGCGGGCTTTCCGCGCGCGGTGCTAGGCGCGGTGGCTGGCGCCACCGCCGCCGAGGCCGCCGCCACCTATGCGATCTGGCTGTTCGGCGCGGGCGCCATCCCGGCGTGGCTGGCCAACACGCTGGCGTCGGTGCTGCGCGGCGGCGGCCGCCATGCGCTGGCGGCACGCGTGCTGGCGCTGATGTGGGTGGCGTTCCCGGTGCTGTCGTGGCTGCTGGCCGAGCCCGCCGGCATGGGCCTGGCCGGCATCGGCGCGGCGCTGGCGGCGGTATCGTGGGCCGCGGCGCTGGCCATGGCGGTGGTGGTGGCGCGTGGCGGCGCGGGCTTCGTGCCGGTGCTGCGGGTGCGGCTGTCGCGGCCGCTGTTCGCGCGCATCCTGTCGGTGGGCCTGGTGGCGTGCGCGCTGGCCTCGGTCGCCAACCTGACCACCATCCTGGTCACCGCGCAACTGCGCCACCATGGCACCGCCGCGGTGGCCGCCTACGGTATCTCGGCGCGGCTGGAATTCCTGATGATCCCGCTGGCCTTCGGCGTGGGCTCGGCGCTGACGGCGCTGGTAGGCCGCGCCGTGGGCGCCGGCGACTGGCACACCGCGCGCCGCACGGCGTGGGTGGGGGCATTGCTGGCACTGGCCATCGCCGGCAGCGCGGGCGCCGCCGTCGGCCTGGCGCCGGTGCGCTTTGCCAGCCTGTTCACCCACGATCCCGAAGTTATTGCCATCGCCGCGCGCGCGCTGTCATGGGTGGGGCCGGCATTCGGCGGCTTCGGGCTCGGCATGGCGTTGTATTTCGCCTCGATGGGCGCGGGCCGCATGCGCTGGCCGGTGGCGGCCGGGTTATGCCGGATCGCGCTGGCCGCCGGCGGCGGCTGGCTGCTGGCCAATGTGTTCGGCATGGGCCTCGACGGGCATTTCCTGGGCGTGGCGCTGGGAATCTCGGCCTATGGCGTGGTCACGGCGCTGGGGGTCAGGCAGGGGGAGTGGTCGGCACGGTAACGCGCTGCAACAGCGGTGGCTTGCTCCCCTCTCCCGCCCGCGGGAGAGGGGAGCGTATGTGTGAGGTGATGGCCAGTTCCGACTGCAGCGGTGCGTACAAGTAAAACTATCCGCTACTGCCTCAACACCTTCGCATCCCCCTGCATCCCGGCGTCGCGCACATCCTGCGGCACCGACGGCCAGCCGCCGCCGAGCGACTTGTACAACGCCGCCGTGCCGGTCAACACGTCCACCTGCCCCTGCACCGTCGACAGTTGCGTGGCGAACAGCTTCTCCTGCGCCGTGGTCACCTCCAGGTAGCTGGAATAGCCGCCCTCGTAGCGCGCGCTCGACTGGTCGGCATAGACCACCAGGCTCTTCTCCTGCTGGCGCAGGCTGACCAGGCGGTTGCGCGTCTCGATGCCGTTGGACAGCGCACTGTTGACGTCGGCCAGCGCCGCCAGCACGGTGCCCTGGTAGGCCAGCATGGCCTGGTCGCGCTGCGCCGAGGCGGTCTGGACCTGGCCGCGGATGGCGCCGCCCTGGAAGATCGGCTGGGTCAGGCCCGCGCCGAACCCCCATACCTGCGAGGCGCTGTGCCACAGCCCCGCCGGCGAACTGGCGATGGCGCCGAACAGGCCGCTCAGGTTGACGGCCGGCAGGTAGAGAGCCTGTGCCGCGCCCAGTTGCGCGTTGGCGGCGATGGCGGTTTGCTCGGCCTGCAGCACGTCGGGCCGGCGCGACAGCAGCGCGGCCGGCAGGTCCGCACCCACCGGCGGCGGCTGCAGTTCATTGACCGGCTTGCCGCGCTCGATTGGCCCGGGTTCGCGGCCCAGCAGCACCGACAGCGCGTTCTCGGTCTGCGCGATGCCGCTGCGCAGCACCGGGATCGTCGCCTCGGTCACGTAAAAATCGTTCTCGGCCTGCGACAGCTCAACCTGCGAGATGACCCCGCCTTCATAGCGCTGCCGGAAGATATCCAGCCCAGCCCCGCGCGCCTTCAGCGTCTGCTGCGCGATCTCCAGCTGCGCGTCCAGCCCGCGCAGCGTGGCATAGCCCTGCACCACCGATGCCGCCAGTGACAGCACCACGCCACGGCGCGCATACTCGGCGTTCCACAGGCTGGCCTCGGCGGATTCCGCCTGGCGCCGGATGCGGCCCCACAGGTCGATCTCCCAGCTGGCATTGGCGAGCAGCTGGTAGGAGTTGCGCGGGCCATCGAGCGACGCGAACGGCGTGCCATTGAAGGTGCCGGCGCGCTGGCGCGTGGCCGCCGCCGACAGGTTCACCTGCGGGAAGAATCCCGAGCGCACCACCATCAGCTGGCCGCGGAACTCATCGATGCGGGCCGCGGCGATGCGCACATCGTAGCTGTTGCGCAGCGCGGTCTCGACCAGCGTGTTCAGCACCGGGTCGCCGAAGCTGTCCCACCAGGCGCTGTCCGCGGCCACGGACAGCACCCCGGTATCGATGCGGTACTGCGCCGGCTCGGGCGCGGCCGGGCGCTCGTAGTTGGGGCCGATGGCGCAGCCGCCCAGCGCCGCGGCCAGGCAGGCGCCGGCCAGCCGGTGGCGTGCGCTCATGACGGTTCTCCGGCCGGTGGCGTGGTGGGCGCGGCCTCGACCTTGGGCTTCGGCTTGCGCTCGGACATCACCTCCAGCCCCCAGAAGAACATCGGGATGAAGAACAGCGCAATCACCGTGGCGCCGAGCATCCCGCCGATCACGCCGGTGCCCAGCGACTGTCGGCTGGCCGCCGACGCGCCGCTTGCGATCGCCAGCGGCACGCAGCCGAGGATAAAGGCGAGCGAGGTCATGATGATCGGGCGCAGGCGCAGCTTGGCCGCATGCAAGGCGGCATCGTAGGCACTGAGGCCTTCCTTGTGCCGGATTTCCACCGCGAACTCGAAGATCAGGATGGCATTCTTCGCCGCCAACGCAATCAGCACCGTCAGCCCGATCTGGAAGTAGACGTCGTTCTGCATGCCGCGCAACAGGATGGCAACCAGTGCACCGAACAGCGCGAACGGTACCGCCAGCAGGACACCGAATGGCAGCGACCATTTTTCGTACTGAGCCGCGAGGATCAGGAACACCATCAGCAAGGCAAAGGCAAAGACCATCGCTGCGGTCGATCCGGCGGTCTTCTCCTCGTACGCCTGTCCGCTCCAGGCGAAACTGTAGCCCTGGCCAAGCACTTCCCGCGCCACGTCCTCCATGGCCGCAAGCGCCTGCCCAGAGCTGTAGCCCGGCGCGGCATCGCCCATGATCTTTGCGGCCGGGAAATTGTTGAAGCGGGTCATGATATCGGCGCCAGGGACGTACCGGGATGTCGTCACCGCCTTGATCGGCACCATTTCGCCAGTGCGGTTGCGCACGTAGACCTTGTCGAGATCCTCCGGACGCGAGCGGTAGTCGGCCTCGGCCTGCAGGATCACCTGGAACAGCCGGCTGTTCTTCGGGAACTGGCTGACGAAGAGCGAACCAAACATGGTCTGCAGCGCGGAATAGACCTGCTCGACGGGCACGCCCTGGGTTTCGGAGCGTTCGCGATCCACCTCCACCAGCAACTGGCGCGAGCGCGTGTTGATGGTGGAATTTATCCCGGTCAGCTCTGGCCGCTGCCGCGCCTTGGCGATAAAGGCATGCACCCGCTCCTCCAGCTGCTGGTAGGTGCCGTCCGCCGTGCTCTGGAGCCAGAACTCAAAACCACCGGTGGTTCCCAGGCCCGGGATCGAGGGCGGGTTGATCGGAATGCTTACACCGTCCTGGTAGCCTGCAAACTCCTTCTTCGCCTTGGCGATCAGATCCGCCGCGCTCTCGCCTTCCTTGCGGTCATGGAAGCCCTTCAGCGTGATGAACAAGGTGGAAGCATTGGCCTTGTTCTGCGAATCGATCAGGCTGTACCCGTCCACGGACGCCACAGAGCTGACGCCGGGCTGCTTGGCGTACCAGGCCTCGGCACGGGAGGAGAGATTGCCGGTGCGGTCCAGGCTGGCCGCATCCGGCATCACCACGGCACCGAACAGATAGCCCTGGTCCTCCACCGGCAGGAACGACGACGGTATCCGCACGAACATCAGCACGCTCACCCCGATCATGACAAGGATGATGACGATGGAAATCACCGTCCGCCTGATCACGACCTGCAGCGACTTGTCGTACCCCTGGATCAGGCGATCGAACGAATTATTGAACCACTGGAAGAAGCGGTTCTTCTTGTGCTCGCCAGGCTTGAGCAGGATTGCCGCAAGCGCTGGCGACAGTGTCAGCGCCACCACCCCGGACAGCACCACCGACACCGCGATGGTGACGGCAAACTGCTTGTAGAGCTGGCCGGTAATGCCTGACAGGAACGCCACCGGGATGAACACCGCCAGGAGCACCAGCACGATCGCAACCACGGGGCCGCTCACCTCGTCCATGGCACGCTTGGCCGCCTCCTTTGGTGGCAACTTGAACTCAACCATATTGCGCTCGACGTTCTCTATCACCACGATCGCGTCGTCAACCACAATGCCGATGGCCAGCACCATCCCGAACAAGGTCAGCATGTTGACCGAGAAGCCGAACATGCTCATGCCGACGAAGGCGCCGATGATCGACACCGGCACGGCAAGGATCGGCACGATGGTTGCGCGCAGGCTCTGCAGGAAGAGGTAGACGACCAGAATCACGAGGATCACCGCATCGCGCAGCGTGTGCACCACCTCGTTGATCGATTCGTTCACAAACTCGGTGGTGTCGAGCGCGACCTCATATTCCAGCCCCGGCGGGAACGACTTCTTCAGTTCCGCCAGCGTGCTGCGCACCTGCTTGGCCACGTCCAGCGCATTGGCGCCCGGCTGCTGGTAGACCGCCAGCAGCGTGGCGGTCTTGCCCTTGTAGCGGCTGCGCAGCGAATAGTCCTTGACGCCGAGTTCGGCCCTGCCGATGTCCTTGAGCCGCACCAGCGCGGCGTCGCCCGACTGCGCGCGCAGGATCATGTTCTCGAACTCGGCGGGCTCGGTCATCTGGCCCTTGGTCGCAATCGGGAACGTCTGCAGGACGGGATCCGTGGTCGGCGACTGTCCGATACGGCCGGCCGAGAACTGCTGGTTCTGCGCGCTGACAGCGTTCTTGACGTCTTCCGTGGTTATGCCCAGCGATGCCATCCGGTCTGGCCGCAGCCAGAGCCGCATGGCGTAGTCCGGATTGCCGAAGATCGCCGACTGGTTGGCCCCGGGAATGCGCTTGAGCGCATCCAGCACATAGATGTTGGCGTAGTTGCCGACAAAGGTCTGGTCGTAGCTGTTGTCCGGCGAAAAAATGGCAATCACCATCATGAACGCGGAAGAACGCTTCTGTACGGAAACGCCCTGGGCCGTGACAGCTTCAGGCAGGGTCGGCAGCGCCAGGTTGACCCGGTTCTGCACATCTACCTGCGCCAGTTGCGGATCGGTCCCGATCTCGAAATACACCGTCAAGGTCATGTCACCCGTCGAGGAACTCGTCGAGTTCATGTACATCATCCGGTCCGCGCCGTTGACCTGCTGCTCGATCGGCGCCGCGACGTTCTGCGCGACCACTTCCGCGCTGGCTCCGGGGTATCGCGTCGTCACCGTGATCGACGGCGGCGTGACCTCCGGAAACTGGGCAATCGGCAGTTTGGTCAGCGCGACGAGGCCGCCCACCACAATGATGATGGACAGGACCGACGCAAAGATGGGTCGGTCGATAAAGAAGTGGGCAAGCTTCATGGCTTGCTCCCTGCGCTCTCCGTACCCTTTGCGGCCTGGGCGGGAGTTGATGCGCCTGGCGCGCTGGCGGCCGCCGCAGCCGCGGGGGCCTTCTGTCCGGGCACGGCCTCGACGGCCTTGACCGGCGCGTCGGGCGCCAGCCGCAGCCCGCCGCTGACGACCACGCGCTCGCCGGCCTTCAGGCCGGAGCGGATCACCCAGTTGTCGCCGGTCCACTGGCCCACATCGACCACGCGCTGCTGGGCCTTGTTGTCCGCGCCGACCACCCACACCATCTGCCCGCGCGGGCCCTGGATGACGGCTTCCTGCGGCACCGCCACGGCCTTGGTGCGCTCAGCGCCATGCAGCTTCACGCGTACGAACTGGCCGGGGCGCAGCGTGCCATCCGGGTTGGCGACCTCGGCGCGGATCATATAGGTGCCGGTCTCGGCACTGAACGAGGCATCGGCAAAGGTGATCTTGCCGTGATGCGGGAACTGGCTGCCATCGGCCATCACGATCAACACGTCAAAGGCGCCCTTGGGCGGGAATTTGAGCGCGCCGGACTCCTGCTCCGAGCGTGACGACAGCACCTCGTTCTCGGACAGGCTGAAGTTGACCCACATCGGGTCGAGCTTGGCCACGTAGGTCAGCAGACTGTTCGATGGGTCGATATAGCTTCCGGCCTGCTTCTTGGCAAAGCTCGACACGCCGGTGACCGGTGACTTGATCGTGGTATAGCCCAGGTTCAACCTGGCATTGGTGACACTGGCCCGCGCCCCCTCGACCGCGGCCGCGGCAGCCTGCTGCTTGCCAACGGCGTCGTCCAGGTCGCGCTGGCTCAGCGCGTTGCGCGCGGCCAGCGGTCGTACCCGCGCCAGGTCGGCATTGGCGGTCTTGAGCCGCGCCACCTGCTGCGCCAGCTCGGCGTTGGCCGCATCGAGCGCCGCGGCGAACGGCTTCGGATCCATCAGGAACATGGTCTGGCCGGCCTTGACCACCGCACCCTCGGTATAGACGCGCTGGTCAAGAAAGCCATTGACCCGGGCGCGGATCTCGACCTGCTGCGAGCTCTGGGTCTGGCCGACAAAGTCGTAGACGATGGGTACGTCGCGCAGCGCCACCGTCATCACGCTGACTTCCGTCGCAGGCGGCGCTTGCGCTGCCGGCTTCTCCTTGCCGCAGGCTGCCAGCGTCATTGCGCAAGCCAGCCACAGCGCGCCGCGCCAATGGAATGCAGTATTCACGGATCCCTCTCCCGCCATGGTTATGCATGCAATGGCTGCGTGCGGCCACCTGCGCCGGCCATGGTCTGCCGCACCGGTCCGCCGGCCGTGCTCCCTCATCTCCGGCAGGGTAAAGCCGGGCCCGGCAAGCGCCAATTCAATTCTTTTGTTGACGTCTTTACTCTTTTGGGCCGGCCGCCCGGCATCCGCTGCCGCAGCCTCAGCGGCGAAAGCCGCCATGGAAACCGCCCCCGCGCAAGCCCCCGGCCCGGCCGCCGAAGCCACGTCCCTGCCATGCGCCCGCCATGCCCTGCAGGCGCTGCTGGCCGATCTCGCGCGCCTGACGCTGCGGCTCCAGCCTGGCGGTGGCGTCGTTGCCCGGCTGCACCGGCTCCCAGCCGCCGGGGGTGTGCTTCTGCCAGCCGTTGTCGGTGTGCTGGTAGACCGAGCCGTCGTGGCCGGCATATACATTGCCGTTGTTCCATACCACCGCGTTGTCCTTGCCCGGGTTGGCGATAAAACCGCGGCTGCCGGCGCTGTGCTGGCCGGTCTGCGTATTGCCCGCAATGCCGGCCTCGGCCGCGCCGATGCGGCCGGTCTGGGCGTCGTAGCCCGCCGCCTGGCGCCCCGCCGCATAGTTGCCGGTGTAGGTGTTGCCCGCCACGCCGCCGCGCGCCGCGCCTTCGCGCCCGGTCGACGGGTTGGCGAAGCTGCCCTGGCGGCCGGCCGCGTAGTCGCCTGAATAAGGATTGAACGCGGCGCCGCGGCTACCCTGGTAGCGCGCGCCGGTGGCCGGGTTGTAGCCGGCCCCGGCGGTGCCGCGCCATTCGGTGCCGGTCCAGGCGTTCCAGCCCTGCCCGTGGGTGACCGTGCCCTGGCCCCAGCGGCCGTAGAAGTTGGCCTGGTTCACGTTGACGTAGTTCCAGTTGTAAGGGCCGCCCCACCAGTACGGGCCCCAGTACGGCGAGGCCGCACCCCAGAATGCGCCGGCGGCGAAGCCGAAGGCAAAGCCTTCGGCCAGGCCGATGCCGAAGCCCGCGCCGTAGCCGTAGGTGGCCGGATAGCCGTAGTAGACCGCGCCCACGTAGGGCGGATAGACATAGCCGGTGCCGTAGACCACGGTGCCGTCGGCGCTCACCACCACCCCCATGTAGCCCGGGGTATAGCCCACCACCACGGTCTGCGGCGTGACCGCGTAGATGCGCACATAGGTGACGTAGTACACCGGCGAGGTCGGCGGGATGGTGTAGATCGCCGACGGCACCTCGGTGGCAACCCGCCAGGGGCCGGCCGGTGCCGGCGCAGTGAACCAGACGCCGTTGGCCACCGCGTAATAGTGGCTGTTGTCGACCTCGATCACCGGCGTGCCGGTGTTGACCGCGTAGCTGAGCGAGGTGCCGGTGATGGGCGTGAAGCGCGGCGCGCCGTCATACGCCACCGTCAGGCTGGCCTTGCTGCGCGACACCGTGGCCGTCTGCGGGATGGTGGCGGCGATCTCGGCCTCGCGCGCCTGCGGCGTGCCGGGCACCGAGACCAGCACATTGGCCTTGGGATCGGTCGGCGGGATGCGGGCGAAGTCCGCCGGCAGCTGGCTGCCTGGCACGTACTGCCACGGCCCGGTCAGCATCGGCGCGCGGAACCAGCGTCCCGAGACCAGCACGTAATACTGGTTGGCGGCCGGATCGACAAAGACCGCGTGGTCGGCATTGGCCATGGTCAGCAGGCTGACCCCGCTGACCGGCGCCATCTGCGGCGCGCCGCTGGTCACCACCAGTTCGGTCGGCTGCGTCGCGAACAGGATCGCCGGGGCCCGGGCTGGCCGCTTGCCGTCGGCGGGCAGCATCGCATCGGGTTTCATCGCGGCCGCCGCCTTGCCGGCCGCGCTCTCCAGCGCCTTGGGCACCGTGGCCATCACCTCCCAGGCGCCGCCCGCGGATTCCGAGCGATACCAGTAGCCGGCCGCCTTCAGGAACAGCTCGCCGCCGGGCGCGCGCAGCAACAGCGCGCGGCTGTTCAGCGCGCGTTCGTACGCGGTGCCGGGCACGGTGCGCCAGGCGGGCTCGCCATCGGCCAGCACCAGCAGCGTCGGCGTGGTGGCAAAGAGGATCTGCGGCGCGTCATTGCGCACCGCGACGCGGCCGGCTTGCGCCAGTTGCTGCGACACGGCGTAGCTGGCCTGCAGCTGGTCCAGCGGCACCGTCAGGCCATTGGCCGGCAGGCGCGACACCAGCGCCTGGCGCACGCGATCGGCGGCGTCGGGCCGGGTCGGGACTTCGACGCTGTCGACCGTGATCCGCGTCAGTTGCACCAGCCCGGAAGGCTTGTCGATATCGCCGATGGCCGAGAAATGGACCACGCCGTAGGTCGGCGCGCCCCCCTTCTCACCGACCGCTACCGCGGCGCGCCCGGACAGGCGGTTGCCCTCCCAGGTTTCGATCTGGGGCTGGTACAGCTCAACATGGTCGGTGGCCGCATCAAAGTTGCGCGGCCACGTCAGGGTGGCGGCGGTCGACGTGGATGGCGTGGCGGCCTGCGGAGCGAGCGGGGCCAGGGCGAGCCAGGCCGCCGCGATCAGCGCGCCGGTCTGCTTTATTCGAAACGACATGGGTTTCTCCGGGAGGGCGCCTCGCGGGCACGATGCTGCACAACAGGCGGCCCATTTCGCGAATCTAGATGAGCCCGCCAGTAGGAACAATCCGATTTGAAAACATTCAGGATCCGCCAGAAAACCGACAGATCAGCCGCCCGCCCCGACGAACGCACGGATCGTCTCTACAACGCAGGCGTTGGGGCGCCGCGCGGCGGCGTCAAGGCGCAATGCGCCGTTGCGGCACGCGCCGGCGCAGCGGGTGTGCATCTTGCATGGCCCGGTGCCGCCGTCGCGGCCCTTGAAGCCGGCCGCCGCGGCCCTCATCTCTGAACACTCCATTCCGGCTCTCGCCCATGCCTCCACGCACCACCATCCTGACCGCGGCCCTCATCACGGCGCTGCTGCATGGCTATATCGGGCTGCGCCTGTTGCCGGCAATGCCGCTACCGGTGGCGCTCAAGGCATTGGCCGTGGTCTGGCTGGTCCTGTCGTGCGCCCTGCTGCCGGCCGGACTGCTGGCGCGGCGCGTCAGCCAGCCGTGGTCGGACATGGTGTCGTGGATCGGCATGCTTGCCATGGGATTCTTCTCATCGCTGCTGGTGCTGACGCTCTTCCGCGACGTGGCCCTGGCCGCCGCCTGGCTGGCGGGGCATCTGTTCGGCTGGCGCGCGCCCAGCCTCGCCGCCGGCAGCGCGGTGGCGGTGCCGCTGCTGGCGCTGTTGGTCACGCTGGCTGGCTATATCAATGCGCGACGGCTGGCGCGCGTGGTGGAGGTCGAGGTGCCAGTGCGCGGCCTGCCGGATGCGCTGCACGGCTTCACCATCGCCCAGATCAGCGACATCCACGTCGGTCCCACCATCAAGCGGCCCTACCTCGAACGCATCGTCGAGCGCGTCAACAGCCTGCAGGCCGATGCCGTCGCCATCACCGGCGACCTCGTCGACGGCACCGTGCCGGAACTGTCCGCCCACACCGCGCCGCTGGCCCGGCTGCAGGCGCGCCACGGCACCTACTTCGTCACCGGTAACCACGAGTACTACGCCGGCGCGGAGCCGTGGATCAGGGAGCTGCGCCGCCTGGGCGTGCGCGTGCTGATGAACGAGCACGTGGTGCTGCAGCATGGCGGCGACACACTGGTACTGGGCGGCGTGACCGACTACTCGGCCGGCCGCTTCCACGACAGCCACCGCAGCGACCCGCACCGCGCCATCGCCGGCGCGCCGGCCGACGCCAGCGTGCGCGTGCTGCTGGCGCACCAGCCCCGCACCGCGCCCGCGGCAGCGGAAGCCGGTTTCGACCTGCAGCTGTCGGGCCACACCCACGGCGGCCAGTTCTGGCCGTGGAACCTGTTCGTGCCGATGCAGCAGCCCTACACCGCCGGGCTGGTGCGGCATGGTTCGCTGTGGGTCTATATCAGCCGTGGCACCGGCTATTGGGGGCCGCCGAAGCGGTTCGGGGCGCCGTCGGAGATTACGCGGGTGAGGTTGGTCAGGGGCTAGAGCGTTGCTGCTCCGCGCAGCAAAAAACCCTGCTCACTTAGCAGGACCGGTCTTGTGCTTAAGACGTGAAACCCATTTTCGTCTTGCTGGGCGCCGACCGGCGACGCTGCCAGAGTCTCCGACGAGTAAGAAGCGAATGCTTTGACTTACGCATCCGCCAAACCTACCCGGCATCACACTAATGCCAAACGCATGGCGAGAGTTTTCAGAAGTTTCGACATGCCCACCGCGAAATGTCATAAAAAAACCAGGCCCGCAGGCCTGGTCTTTCCTCACACGCGAAACCCGATCAACGTGCAATCGGCTTATACCGGATCCGCTTCGGCTTGGCCCCTTCCTCGCCCAGCCGGCGCTTCTTGTCGGCCTCGTACTCCTGGTAGTTGCCGGGGAAGAACTCCACATGCGAGTCGCCCTCGAACGCCAGGATGTGGGTGGCGATCCGGTCCAGGAACCAGCGGTCGTGCGAGATCACCATCACGCAGCCGGCGAATTCCAGCAGCGCGTCTTCCAGCGCGCGCAGCGTTTCCACGTCGAGGTCGTTCGACGGCTCATCGAGTAGCAGCACGTTGCCGCCGGCGATCAGCGTCTTGGCCATGTGCAGGCGGCCGCGTTCGCCGCCGGACAGCGTGCCGACCTGCTTCTGCTGGTCGCCGCCCTTGAAGTTGAAGCGGCCGATATAGGCGCGCGACGGGGTCTCGTACCGGCCTACCGTCAGGATGTCGGAGCCGCCCGAGATTTCTTCGAAGACGGTCTTGGTGCCGTCCAGCGCGTCGCGGCTCTGGTCAACGAAGGCCATCTTCACGGTCGGCCCGATCTTGATCTCGCCGCTGTCCGGCTGTTCCTTGCCGGTGAGCATCTTGAAGAACGTCGACTTGCCGGCGCCGTTCGGGCCGATGATGCCGACGATCGCGCCCGGCGGCACCTTGAAGCTCAGGTTTTCAATCAGCATGCGGTCGCCAAACCCCTTGCTGACGTTGTCGAACTCGATCACCTCGTTGCCCAGGCGCTCGCCCACCGGGATGAAGATTTCCTGGGTTTCGTTGCGCTTCTGGTAGTCCTGGCTGTTGAGCTCGTCAAAGCGGGCCAGGCGCGCCTTGGACTTGGCCTGGCGCCCCTTGGGGTTCTGGCGCACCCACTCCAGTTCCTTGTGCAGCGCCTTCTGGCGTGCCGATTCGCTCGCCTCTTCCTGCTTCAGGCGCGCTTCCTTCTGGTCCAGCCACGAACTGTAGTTGCCCTTCCACGGGATGCCGTGGCCGCGGTCCAGTTCCAGGATCCACTCGGCGGCATTGTCGAGGAAGTAGCGGTCGTGGGTCACGGCCACCACGGTGCCGGGGAAGCGCGTCAGGAACTGCTCCAGCCAGTCGACCGATTCCGCATCCAGGTGGTTGGTCGGTTCGTCGAGCAGCAGCATGTCGGGGCGCGACAGCAGCAGGCGGCACAGCGCCACGCGGCGCTTCTCGCCGCCGGACAGGTTGCCGACCTTGGCATCCCACGGCGGCAGGCGCAGCGCGTCGGCGGCGATTTCCAGCTGCAGTTCGACGTTGTTGCCGTCGCTGGCGGCCAGGATCGCTTCGTACTTGGCCTGGTCGGCGGCCAGCGCGTCGAAGTCGGCGTCCGGCTCGGCGTAGGCGGCGTAGATTTCATCGAGCTTCTTGCGCGCTTCGAACACGCCGCCCAGCGCCTCTTCCACCGACTCGCGCACGGTCTGCTCGGGGTTGAGCTGCGGCTCCTGCGGCAGGTAGCCGATGTTCAGGTTCGGCATCGGCGTGGCTTCGCCCTCGATTTCCTTGTCGAGGCCGGCCATGATCTTGAGCAGCGTGGACTTGCCCGAGCCGTTCAGGCCTAGCACGCCGATCTTGGCGCCGGGGAAGAACGACAGCGAGATGTCCTTCAGGATGTGACGCTTGGGCGGAACGATCTTGCCCACGCGGTTCATGGTGAAAACGTACTGTGCCATGGGTGCGTGTTGGTATGGGTGCGGGAATGGCGGGAGTGTATCAGGCACGCCGGAGCATGAAGCCCGCGCCAGCTGGCTTTGCCCCCCGCCGGTACAATGGCGGGTTCGATTTTCCGCTGATTTCCCGAGCCATCGCCATGAGCAAACCCGCCCTGACCCTGAAGTTCAAGTGCAAGAAGTGCACCAAACCCGTCACGCTATACCTGCAGAAGACGTCGGCGTGCTCGCACATCACCCCGTACCAGGGCTTCTGCAAATGCGGGGAGATGATGCGCCACGCCACCGGCGACAAGGACGCGGTCGAGTCCTTCGTCAACTCGCTGGACAACAGCTGGATGCACCACCATCACCACCACCACTAAGCAGGCCGCTGCGCGGGCTGCCGTCGCTGCCATGACCGAAACCTGGCGCCCCGCCGGGAAGGACCCGATGCGGTTCCTGGGCGGCTATCCGCCCGGCGTGCTGGCGCAGGTGCGCGAGCTGGCGGCCGCCGGCCGGCTTGGCGACCATCTGAGTGGCCGCTACCCCGGGCGCCATACCGTGCAGACCGACCGCGCGCTGTACGAATACACCACCGACCTCAAGCAGGAATACCTGCGCAGCGCGCCGCCGCTGCACAAGGTGGGGTTCGATTCGCGCCTGGATTCCGCCCAGCGCGCGCTGGGCCTGCATACCGCGATCTCGCGCGTGCAGGGCGGCAAGCTCAAGGCCAAGAAAGAGATCCGCGTCGCCTCGCTGTTCAAGGAAGCGCCGCCGGAATTCTTGCGCATGATCGTCGTGCACGAACTCGCCCACCTGAAGGAGAGCGAGCACGACAAGGCCTTCTACCGGCTCTGCGAATACATGGAGCCGCGCTACCACCAGCTCGAGTTCGACACCCGCCTGTGGCTGGCGTGGCGCGAACTCGCGTAGCGCGCGGCTCGCCGTCCGCAGTCAGTCGCAGGCGTAGCGCGAGCTGCCGTCCAGGTTGGCCGGCATCACCAGCGTGCGCAGGTTCGCTGCCTGGGCCGCGGCACACAGCGCCTTGCGCTGCGACACGGTCTTGTACCTGGACTTGTACTCGATGTTGAAGACCGCCTTGCCCTGGCCGGTGAACGCCGAATAAGCGCCGCACTCCTGGTACTGGAAGCACTGTTCGTTGATGGCGAAATCAAAGTCCGTGACCAGCTGCGCGACTTGCTCGATATCGTTCTTCAGGCCGATGGCCAGGCCACGCGCATGCGCTTCGGTGGCAAGGAAGCGGTTGTAGTCCAGCTGCGTGTCGGCGGTCAGCGGCAGGCCTGTGCTGTTGGTATAGCCGTCGACATTGTCCGCATCCACGCCATCGCAGCGCTTGGACACGGCCAGGTCCAGCCGTGCCTGCATGATCCGGCGCACGTTGTCGGAACGCGTATCCACCCAGCGCTCGCCGGCCCAGCCCGACAGCGGGCCGCCCAGGTCCGCCGCGGTGAACTGGTTGTAGTCGGGGCGCCAGTCTTCGGCGCTGCCGGCCGAAAAATAGCAGATGACGCGCTGCCCTTTGGCGCGCAGGGCGTCAATGGTGGCCTGGGGCGTGTCGAACAGGTCGAAGTCGTACACCGCCACCGGGTAGCTGGTGTTGAGCTTGCCGGTCAACTGGATTTGCCAGGTGTCGGTGATCGCGGGCATCCAGCGCGTGGTGGCGCTGGTGGTGGTAGTGGCGGCGGTTTCGAACTTTGTGGCTTGCGCCGTAGCGGCCGGCGCCGCCATCGCGGTTGCGTCTCCGTCTCCGCCGCAACCGCCCAGCGCCATTGACAGCGCAACGGACAGCATGGTCCCAGCCATGGCTGCATATTTGCCGTGCATGGTTTTCCCCCTTTCTTGTTATCCACCCCGTTGAAAAGCCGTCGGTCCATGTTGTCTTTGCCGGCAACGGCGGACCTGCCGCTGCGTTCCTGCAATGTAGCGGATTCGCACCCTGGTTTGGAATGCGTATCGGCCCGCTGTTCGTGCAACGCAACACATAACGTCCTTGACGCAACGCCGAGGCGCTATGTATAAAGAGCGCGTGGGTAGAAGCGGTCGATTGGACAGCAGCGGTGCAATGCCGCGAGGTTCAACTGGAGATTGCTCACTGACGGAGTGTTTCGTCGGTGGCGCAGTGGTCCAGACGCTCCCCTGACAAAGACTCCCGATCGCAGCATGCAAGGCCGGCCCCGCGGCGTTGTTCGCGCGCGCCCGCCGCATGCGTGTCCAACCTAGTCATTGTTAGGGGATCTCCCATGATCATCGACACCAGCTGTTATCCGACGAACCTGGTGGACCTGGCCTGGCGCCACGACGGCGACCCGTTCACCGGTGAGCGCCTGATCCAGATGATGGACGGCCCATTCACCATCAACGGCAAGCCGCGCCGCATCGACAAGGCCTTTATCCAGCCGCCGCAGGGCAACACCATCTACACCTACACCGACGGCGTCAAGTCAGGCAGCGAGTCGATCGACGCGTACATGGCCTACACCGTCGAGATGGTGCAGAAGTATCCCGACCGCTTTATCGGCTGCTTCGTCTACAACCCGCGCTGCGGCGTGCAGAACGGCGTCAACGCGATCGAGCACTACGTGAAGAAGCTGGGCTTCAAGATGGTCCAGTTCCAGGCCAACATGCACGCCTACCGCCCGGACCGCGCGCTCGACTGGCTGCGCCCGGCGCTGCAGAAATGCGCCGAGCTGGGCGTGCTGGTCAAGCTGCACACCGGCGACGGTCCCTACAGCATCCCGACCGAATGGGTGCCGATGATGAAGGAGTTCCCGACGGTGAACTTCATCATGGCCCACTTCGGCGTGCAGACCGGCGGCGTGTACTGCTTCGAGCCGTTCCAGATGGCGATGGACATGCCCAACGTGTATTGCGAATCGGGCTGGTGCCTGCAGTCGCGCATTGTCGAGTTCGCCAAGGTGTTGCCCAAGCACAAGATCCTGTTCGGTTCCGACACCCCGCCCAACGAGCCCGGCATGTGGCTGCGGCTGCTGGAAGTGCTGTGCTTCGAGCCGCCCCAGGGCCTGAACCTGGATGAAGACACGCTGGAGGACTACCTCGGCAACAACGTCGCCCGGATGATCGGACTGGAGCCGACGCCCGTCCCGCGCACGCTGGAAGAAGCGAAAGCGCGCCTGGCCGCATAAGCCCAGCGCCCGCGCCAACGACAACGGACTCCGGAGCACCCAACATGATTATCGACACCCATCTGCACCCGACCAATCTCGTCGACGAAGCCTGGCGCCACACCGGCGAGCCCTTCAACGGCGAGCGCATGCTCAAGATGATGGACGGCCCCTACATGATCAACGGCAAGCCGCGCCGCATCGACATGGGCTTTATCCAGCCACCGCCCGGCAACACTGGCTACCGCGACGGCAACCGCCGCGGCCGCGAAGGCATCCGCGACTACATGGCGTATATCGCCGAGCTGTGCCAGAAATACCCTGACCGCTTTATCGGCAACTTCACCTTCAACCCGCGCTGGGGCCCGGAAGAAGGCGCGCAGGAGCTGGAATTCCACGTGAAGGAGTACGGCTTCAAGATGCTGAAGCTGCATGCCAACATGCACGGCTACCGGCCCGACCGCGCGCTCGACTGGCTGCGGCCGGCGATGAAGGTCTGCGCCAAGTACAACGTGGTGGTGCTGATCCATACCGGCGACGGCCCGTACACGATTCCCACCATGTTCTACCCGATCATCCGCGAATTCCCGATGGTCAATTTCATCATCGGCCATTTCGGCATCCAGACCGGCGGCAACTACTCGTTCGAGGCGTTCTGGATGGCGATGGACACGCCCAACGTGTACTGCGAATCCGGCTGGTGCTTCCAGTCGCGCATCGTCGAGTTCGCGCGCCAGCTGCCGCGCGACAAGATCGTGTTCGGCACCGACACCCCGCCCAACGAGCCCGGCATGTGGCTGCGCGAGCTGGAAATGCTGTGCGGCCCCGCGCCGCAGGGCATGGACCTGGACGAGGACGGGCTCGAGGACTACATGGGCAACAACATCGCCCGCCTGGTCGGCATCGAGCCCACGGCGCCGCCCAGGACCCAGGAAGAAGCGCTGGCGCGGCTGAAGGATACGTACGCCAGTACGCGATAGTCGCTAGCCGGTAGTTGTTCGGCAGGCAGGCACGGCACGGCGGCCGGGAGCATTCCCGGCCGCCGGGGCAGCCTTCGCCCTGGCCAACCCTGACCACAGGAGCCGATCATGAACTCACCCTCAGCGCCCTTTGCCTCGACGGCAGCGGCGCCCCAGCCTTTCCACGACACCTCGCAGGATTTCCACCAGTTCCTGGCCGCCTACCGCGAGGCCTTTCCCGAAGACGTGCTGCATATACGCGAGCCGGTCGGCGCCGACCAGGACCCGACCGCGCTGGTGTGGGCGCTGGCCGCGCAGGGCCGCCACCCGGCGCTGCTGTTCGACCATGTCGAAGGCCTGGGCACGTCGCTGGCGACCAATCTCTTTGCCTCGCGCGAGCGCATCGGCCGCATGCTGGGCGGCGTGCCGGCCGCCGGCATCCACGCCGAATACCAGGCCCGCAGCCGCCGCATGGTGGCGCCGCGCGTGCTGGACAGCGGCGCCGTCACCGGCCAGGTCGAAACGCAACACATCGACCTGCGCACGATTCCGGCGATCAAGCATTTCGCCACCGACCGCGGCCCCTACATCACCAACGCGATCCTGATCGCGGAAGACCCCGACAGCGGCATCGGCAATGCCAGCTACCACCGCTCGATGCTGCACTCGCCGACCGAGATCGCCACCAGCCTGCATTCCCGCGGCCACCTGTGGCGCATGCAGCAGCGCGCCGCCGAACTTGGGCGGCCGCTGCCGGTGGCCATGGTGATCGGCGCGCATCCGCTGTTCATGCTGGCCGGCGCGGCGCGGCTGCCGTTCGGCGTGGACGAGCGCCATGTCGCCGGCGGCCTGTTCGGCGCGCCGCTGGAAGTGGTACGCACGCCTCGGCACGGCATCCTGGTGCCGGCGCACGCCGAGATCGTGCTCGAGGGCGTGATCGATCCCGAGGCGCGCGTCGACGAAGGCCCGTTCGGCGAATTCACCGGCTATTCGTCGGACCGCTCGACCAACAACCTGCTGCGCGTACAGAGCGTAATGCGCCGCGCCGATGCCTGGCTGGTCGACGTGGTCGGCGGCAACTCCGCCGAGCACCTGAACCTGGGCCGCATCCCGCGCGAATCCGAGATGGTCGAGAAGCTCAGGGAGCGCTTCCCGGGCGTCACCGCGGTGCACTACCCCAGCTCCGGCACGCATTTCCACGCCTACGTGGCGCTGCGCCAGAGCCGGCCCGGCGAGGCGCGCCAGGTGATGCTGGGCCTGCTCGGCTGGGATCCGTACCTGAAGACGGTGGTCGCGGTCGACGAGGATGTCGACATCACGCGCGACGAGGAGGTGCTGTGGGCGATGGCCACACACCTGCAGCCGCACCTCGATGTGGTGGTGGTAGACGGCCTGCCCGGCAGCGCGCTCGACCCGTCGGCGTCGGGTGTCGGCACCACCTCGCGCATGGGGCTGGATGCCACGCGCGGCCGGGGCTTCGACGGCATTCGCGCGCGCCTGGATGCGGCCGCGATGGCCCGCGCGGCAGCGCTGCTGGCGCGGCTGGAGCGTGGCATATCCCACACGCCGTGAGCCAGGGCTAAGGGATAACCCGCTGAAAACGGCAGATTCATCGTTTCACCCGATCGATAAATCCGCCGCGAACGTTGTACCTTCCCCGCGCCGCTGTCATGCTGGACTGACAAGACAGGACTGGCGCGGGCTTCGCACGAGAGGATGGCATGACCATCCCGCAGAGGAAACGCCGGCGACCTTGGCGACACGTTAGCGCAATGCGCGACCGGCGTGATACCGACCAAAGGAGACAGCATGAACCCCACCCAGCCTACGCAAGGGCATGCCCCAGTGCATCCCGTTGACGAGGTCCTGCCCCCGCCCCGCCTGCTCGCCCTCGGCCTGCAGCATGTGCTGGTGATGTATGCCGGCGCCATTGCCGTGCCGATGATCATCGGCGGCGCCCTCAAGCTGCCCAAGGACCAGGTGGCATTCCTGATCGCCGCCGACCTGTTCTGCTGCGGCCTGGTGACGATGATCCAGAGCATCGGCATCTGGAAGGTCGGCATCCGGCTGCCGGTGATGATGGGCGTCACCTTCACCGCGATCGCGCCGATCATCGCCACCGGCTCGAACCCCTCGCTGGGACTGCCGGCGGTGTTTGGCGCAGTGATGGTGGCAGGCATCTTCACCTACTTCGCCGCGCCCTATGTCGGCAAGATGGTGCGCTGGTTCCCGCCGGTAGTGACCGGCACCGTGGTGCTGGTGATCGGGATCTCGCTGATGCGCGTCGGCATCAACTGGGCCGCGGGCGGCAACCCCACCATCAACACCGCGGCCGGTCCCGTGCCCAATCCCAACTTTGGCCTGCCGGTGAACATCGCCATCGCCACCGCGGTGCTGTGCACGGTGCTGGCGCTGGTGGCCTTTGCCCGGGGCTTCCTGTGCAACGTCGCGGTGCTGATCGGCATTGCGGTGGGCTTCGTGATCGCGCTGTCGCTGGGCAAGGTCAACTTCGACGGCCTGCACAACGCGCACTGGGTGGAGTTCATCACGCCCTTCCACTTCGGCTGGCCCACCTTCGACGCCATGACCGCGCTCACCCTGTGCGTGGTGATGATCGTGATCATGATCGAGGGCGTGGGCCAGTTCCTGGCGCTGGGCGAGATCGTGGGCCGCCCCGTGGGCTGCGACGACATCGCTCGCGGCCTGCGTGCCGACGGCGTGGGCGCGCTGGTGGGGGCGGTGTTCAACACCTTCACCTACACCTCGTACGCGCAGAACGTGGGGCTGGTGCAGGTCACCGGCGTGCGCAGCCGCTGGGTCTGCGCCACCGCCGGCGGCATCCTGGTCGTGCTGGGCTGCCTGCCCAAGCTGGCATTCTTTGCCGCATCCATCCCGCAATATGTGCTGGGCGGCGCGGCGCTGGTGATGTTCGGCATGGTGGCCGCCACGGGCGTGCGCATCCTCGGCCACGTGGACTTTGTCGAGAACAAGAAGAACGCCTATATCGTCGCCGTCAGCGTGGCGCTGGGCATGATCCCGCTGGTGTCGGACAAGTTCTTCGCGCAGATGCCGGAGCTGCTCGCCAAGTTCTGCCAGAACGGCATCCTGCTCGGCACCCTGACCGCGGTGCTGCTGAACCTGCTGTTCAACGCGCGCTCGCCGGCCCCCCAGCCGCACGGCCTGGCCAAGGAACCGGCATGACGTAGTCAGCCGGCCTCGGCCAACCTGGCGCGATAGCGCATCAGCAGGTCGCGGAAGGCCTGGGCCGGCGGCGACAGCGACCGGTCCGCGTGTACCAGCAGCGAGATCTCGCGGTGGATCACCGGATCGGTCGGCATCACCGTGGCCAGCCCCAGTGCGGTGGTCAGCCGCGTGACCGCCGCGCTCATTACTGCGATGCCCAGCCCGGCGTCGACCATGCCCACCATGGTCAGTGGCAGGAAGACTTCGTGCACCCGCTGCAATGCAATGCCGCGCGCGGCCAGCGCAGTGTCCAGGCAATCGCGGATCGGGTTGCCCTTATGCGGGCCGATCACGGGCAGGCCGGCCACGTCGTCCCAGCGCAGCGTCTTGCGCCGGCGCAGCGGATGGTGAGCGGGCATCACGATCACGAAGGGATCAGACATCAGCCGGTGCGCGCTCAGGTCAGGCTGGCCTTCGGGGATGGTGCCGATACCGAAATCCACCTCGCCCGAGCTGACCATCTTGGTCACCTCGTGCTCGGACACGTCGTGCAGTTCCACCTTCACCCCCGGATGGCTCACGCAGAACTCGCGGATCACGCGCGGCAGCATCAGCGCCGCCTGGATTGACGAGGCCGCGATCGACACGCGCCCGCGCCCGAGCGTGCGCAGCTCGCTGGAGTTCTCGATCACGCTGTCGATATCGGCGACCGCCTTTTTCACCAGCGGCAGCAGTTCTGCGCCCGCCTGCGTGATGTGCAGCTGTCGCGTGTGGCGGTCGAACAGCTTCAGGCCGAGGTTGGCTTCCAGCTCGTGGATCAGCGCGCTGACCGACGACTGCGACAGGTCCAGCTTCTCGGCCGCGCGGGTGAAGTGGCGCTCCTGCGCCACGGCGATGAACGCGCGCAGCTGGCGCAGCGACACGTTCATGTTGCTGAGGTTGGGCACGTTGTCTACCTCCGGGTCTGGGGATGCGCGCTTGCGGCTGGGTGTGGCCGGCGCGTCTGATTCAGAGGGTAACACGATCAATTAATCCGTTTGCAGGTCTTTACCGATGAAGACCATCCGCCCATGATGATTGCAACGGTGCGTGCCCCCAAAGCCCAGTGAGCCGCCACCGATGGCATAGACCAGGAGGAGCAATGAGAGCGTTTGAATACTTCGAACCGGCGACGCTGGCGGAAGCCTCGGCCATGCTGCACCGGTGCGGCGGCAAGGCCAGCGTGCTCGCCGGCGGCACCGACTTGCTGGTGCAGATCAAGGAGTCCGTGCGCCAGCCCGAGCAGGTCATCAATATCAAGAAGATCCCGGGCATGGACGTGCTGACCTTCGACCCTGTCAACGGCTTGCGTCTCGGCGCGCTGGTGACCACGCGCGCGGTGGAGACGTCGGGCTTCGTGAAACGACACTACGCCAGCCTCGCCAAAGCCGTGACGGACTTCGCCTCGATCCAGGTGCGCCATCGCGCCACCGTGGTAGGCAACGTCTGCCGCGCTTCGCCATCCGCCGATTCGATCGCGCCGCTGGTGGCCGACGGCGCCTCGGTGCACCTGTACGGCATGTCCGGCTCGCGCGAGTTGCGCGTCGAGGACTTTGTCACCGGCGTCGGCAAGACCGCCATCGCGCCGGACGAGATCGTTACCCGCATCACCGTGCCGGCACCGCGTCCCAACACCGGCAAGGTCTACCTGAAGCATGGCCGGCGCGTGCAGATGGAACTGGCCACGGTCGGCGTGGCGGTCTCGCTGACGGTGGCGAACGGCCGCTGCGCCGACCTCGGCATCGTGCTGGCGGCGGTCGGGCCCACACCCGTGCGCGCCACGCGCGCCGAGCAGGTGCTGCGCGGCCAGCGCGTGACCGACGCCCTGATCCTGCAGGCCGCGCACGCCGCCATGGACGAGGCACGTCCGATCAGCGACGTGCGCGCCAGCGAAGCGTACCGGCGGCAGATGGTCAGCGTGCTGACCCGCCGCGCCATCGAGCAAGCCATGGAGGCCGCAACATGCGAAAAATGATCGAACTCGTCATCAACGGCGAGCCGCGCGAACTGGCGGTGGCGCCGCACAGCACGCTGCTCGACGCCCTGCGCAACGACGCCTGCCTGACCGGAACCAAGAAGGGCTGCGACGTGGGCGAATGCGGCTCGTGCACCGTCATCATCGATGGCCAGCCGATGAATAGCTGCCTGGTACTGGCGCCCGAGGCGCACGGTTGCCACATCACCACCATAGAAGGCGTGCAGCCCGCGCCCGACACCGTGCACCCGATCCAGGAGCAGTTCATGCAGTGTGGCGCCGCGCAGTGCGGCTTCTGCACGCCCGGCTTCGTGGTAATGGCCAAGGCGTTGCTGGATGAAAACCCGCATCCCACGCGCGACGAGATCCGCTTTGCCATTGCCGGCAATATCTGCCGCTGCACCGGCTACACCAAGATCATCGAGGCCATCGAGAAAACCGCCGCGGCCATGGACCCCGCCGGGTGCATGCACCGTACCCGTGCCAGCGAGGAGGCATGATGACCCACGCCGTGATCGGACACAGTGTCAAGCGCACCGACCTGCTCGACAAGGTCACCGGCAACGCCCGCTATGTTGCCGACATGCCCTTCCCCGGACTGCTGTTCGGCAAGATCAAGCGCTGCAACGTCGCCCACGCCAGGATCCGCCGCATCGACACCGCACGCGCGCTGGCATTGCCGGGCGTCAAGGCCGTGCTGACGCATGAGAACGTGCCGCGCGTGCTGCACGCCGGCTCGCCGCATCCACGCTCCGCGTCGGTAACCTGCGACCAGTACATCCTCGATGACAAGGTGCGCTACTGGGGCGAAGGCGTGGCCGCGGTGGCCGCCGTCAGCGAAGAGATCGCCGAGCGCGCGCTTGAGCTGATCGAGGTCGAATACGACACGCTGCCCGCCGTCTTCACCACCGAAGACGCCGAGCGCTCCGACGCGCCGCGCATCCACGACCGCGAGCCCGGCGGCAACCTGGTGCTGCCGCCGGTCATCATCCGGCGTGGCGATGTGGAAGCCGGCTTCGCCGAGGCAGACTTCATCCTTGAAGGCGTCTACGAAGGCGGCCGTCCCACCCCCGCCTACATGGAGCCCAACGTACTCACCTGCAGCTGGGACGGCAACGGCAACCTGACGGTGTGGATCTCCACCCAGACCGCCTTCATGGTGCGTGGCATCATGGCCGAGGTACTGGGACTGCCGCTGCACAAGGTGCGCGTGCTGGTCGACCATATGGGCGGTGGCTTCGGCGCCAAGCAGGACCTGTTCCAGCACGAGTTCCTGTGCGCGTTGCTGGCGCGCGAGACGCGCCGCCCGGTGCGCATGGAATACACGCGCGAGGAAACCTTCCTCGGCGGCCGCACGCGGCATCCGGCGAAGATCTGGCTGAAGCAGGGCTTTCGCAACGACGGCACCATCACCGCCCGCCAGGCGAAGGTGGTGTTCAATTCCGGCGCCTACGGCTCGCACGGCCCCGGCGTGACCAATGTCGGCACCGCTGCGATGGTGTCGCTGTACCGCTGCGACAACGTGCTGCTCGAAGGCCGCTGTGTCTACACCAACAGCCCGATCGCCGGCGCGTTCCGCGGCTATGGCGTAGTGCAGACCTACTACGCACTCGACGTGCAGATGGACGAGGCGGCCGCGCACCTGGGCATCGATCCCGCCGAACTGAAGCTCAAGAACGCGGTGCGCGAAGGCGATATCGCGCCGTCGAACCATCCGCTGATCGGGCATGGCCTGGAAGCCTGCATCGAGAAAGGCATGGAGCTGGTCGACTGGCACGCGCTGCGGCGTCGCCCGCGCGACACCAGCGGACCGGTCCGCACCGGCTGGGGCCTGGGCTGCGAGATGCACGGCAGCAGCGCCTACCCCGGGATCAAGGAACAGGGCAACGCCATCATCAAGATGAACGAGGATGGGACCGTGGTGCTGCTGACTGGCGCGGCGGGGCTCGGTACCGGTGCGCATACCGCGCTCGCGCAGATCGTCGCGGAAGAATTGACGTTGCCGTTCGAGGCGGTATCGGTCGTGCATGGCGACACCGACGTGGTGCCCTGGGACATCGGCGCCTTTGCCAGCCACACCACCTACATGGTCGGCAAGGCCGCGCAGATGGCGGCGGGAGAGATCAAGCGCCAGTTGCTCGAGCGCGCCGCGAAGCTGATGGAATGCAAGCCCGAGGACCTGACGCTGTCGGCCGGCGTGATCGCCGTGCGCGACCGCGACGGCCCCACGCTGACGGTGCGCGAGGCGGTGATGCCGCGCAAGGGCATTCCCGCCGCGCAACTGGTCGGCACCGCCACCTATCACCCGACCAAGTCGTATTCGTTCGCGGCGCATTTTGTCGAGGTGGCGGTCGATACCGAGACCGGCTTTATCACCGTGCGGCAAGTGGTGCCGGTGCATGACGTCGGCAAGGTGATCCACCCGGTGGCGGCCGCGGGGCAGATCGAAGGCGGCATCCAGCAGGGCATCGGCCACACGCTGTACGAGGATTACCAGATCGACATGCGCACCGGCCGCTCGCTCAACGCCAACTTCGTCGACTACAAGATGCCGCTGGCGATGGATACGCCGGAGATCCGCACCGTGATCCTCGAAGCCGCGCCGGACCCTGGCGGCCCGTTCGGTGCCAAGGGCGTGGGCGAAGACCCGATCGTCGCGATCGGCCCGGCGATTGCCAACGCGGTGTTCGATGCCATCGGCGTGCGCTTCCGGCACTACCCGATCAAGCCGGAACAGGTGCTGCAAGCGCTGGCCGAGAAGGCCGCGCGGGAAGGCAGGCAACCATGATCCGCAAGCAACGCCTGGTCATCGCCATCACCGGTGCCAGCGGCGCGGTGTACGGCGTGCGCATGCTGGAGGCGCTGGCGGCGCTGGACGGCTGGGAGACCCACCTGGTCTGCTCGCCGTCCGGCCTGCTGACGGCGCACCATGAACTGGGCCTGCAGCGTCCGCAGATCGAGGCCATGGCCGACGTGGTGCACAACGTGCGCGATATCGGTGCCACCATCGCCAGCGGCTCGTTCCGCTGCGATGGCATGGTGGTGGCGCCGTGCTCGATGCGCACGCTGGCCGCCATCGCCACGGGGCTGGCCGACAACCTGGTCACGCGCGCCGCCGACGTGATGCTCAAGGAGCGGCGGCGACTGGTGCTGCTGGCGCGCGAGACCCCGCTACACCTGGTGCACCTGCGCAACATGACCACGGTCACGGAGATGGGCGCCATCGTGCTGCCGCCGCTGCCGGCGTTCTATGCGCATCCGCAGTCGGTGGACGACATCGTCAACCACACCGTCGGGCGCGTGCTGGACCTGTTCGACGCACCGCACGACGGGCTGGTGGAACGCTGGCAAGGCCTGCGCCCCAACGTCGCCACCGCTTGAAAGCAAGAGTTCGCCTCGTCGTTGCGAGGCACGCAGTACCCAACCCGGTAGAAATCAGGAGACAACATGAACGCACCTGCCGTCGCACAACAGCCGCCCGTCCCGGTCACCATCCTCACCGGCTTTCTCGGCTCGGGCAAGACGACGCTGCTCAACCACATCCTGACGCAGAAGCACGGCCACCGCATCGCCGTGATCGAGAACGAGTTCGGCGAGGTCGATGTGGACTCCGACCTGGTGATGACCTCGGACGAAGAGATCTACCAGATGACCAACGGCTGCATCTGCTGCGTGGTCGACGTGCGCACGGACCTGGTGCGCATCCTGCAGAAGCTGCTCGAGCGCCCCGAGCGTTTCGACCATATCCTGGTCGAGACCAGCGGACTGGCCGATCCCACCCCGGTGGCGGCCACCTTCTTCATGGACCATGAAGTGGCCAGGCAAGTCACGCTGGACGGCATCCTGACGCTGGTGGATGCGCTGCATATCGAAAGCCATCTCGACGATCCGCAGCTGACCGGCTTCGACAACCAGGCCGTCGACCAGATCGTCGCGGCCGACCGTGTGATCCTCAACAAGACCGACCTCGCCGACGCCGTGCAGCTCGACCGGCTCGAGGCCCGCATCCACCGCCTGAACGAGGGCGCGCAGATCCTGCGCTCCAACTTCGCGCAGGTGGACCTGGGCAAGATCCTGGGCATCGGCGGCTTTACGCCCGGTTCGATCCAGGTCGACGCGCACGCCGACCACCACGGCCACGCCCATGCGCACGAGCAGGATGATCACCACGACCACGTCTGCGACGAGCACTGCGACCACGCGCACGAGGACGATACGCACGGCCACCGCCACGATCCGTCGGTCACGTCCGTATCGCTGGTGTTCGACCAGCCGTTCGACCGCCAGCGCCTGGAGCACGGCCTGAAGGCGCTGCTGGCCGCGCAGGGCGACGATGTGTTCCGCATGAAGGGGATCGTGGCCGTGGAGGGCGATAACCGCCGCTACGTGCTGCAGGCGGTGCACCGGCTGATGGATTTCCACCCTGCCGAAGCGTGGGGCGCAGAAGCCGCGCAGAGCAAGTTCGTCTTTATCGGCCGCCATCTCGACAAGCTGCGCTTGCAGACGCTGCTGAAGGTCTGCCTGCCAGTGGCGCAGGCCGCCTGATACCGCACCGGCGGCAGCGGGTCTGGCTTGCCGTCAGGCCTGCTGCCGCGCTGCCGCCGCCAATGTCTGCGACGGCAGCTCGCCGAACTCGCGCCGGTACTCCCGCGAGAACAGGCTCAGGTGGGTAAAGCCATGGCGCAGCGCGATCGCGCTGACCATGCCCTTCTCATGCCGCGCCCGCTGAAGATCGGCGCGCGCACCATGCAGGCGCAGCAGCCGCAGGTATTCCATCGGCGTGGTGTCCTTGCTCTTGCGAAAACCCAGCTGCAGCGTGCGCGCCGAGACCCCGCAATGCGCGGCGATTTGCTCCAGCGTCAGCGGCTGCTCCAGGTTCGCACGCAGGTACGCGATGGCGTTGCGCACATAGTCCGGCAGCACGGCTTCGAACCGGCGCGGCAGCATATTGCCGTCCGCGGCAAAGCGGTCGAGCAGCAGCGTCGACAGTACGATGCGCTCGATGCTGGCATCCACCGCCGGCACGCCGCTGCCTTCGCGCCGCACCCGCGTCTCCGCGCGCAGGTAGCTGACCAGCGCCTGCCAGCGTTCGGCACGGCCATCGTCGGCCACCGGCTGCATGGCGAATTCGATCGGCGCCGGCGGCTCGAAGCTGAACTGCTGGCGGAATGCCTCCTCGATCAGCTGGCGGCGGATCACCACGCTGAAGCGCTCGCAGCCGGGATCCAGCGACAGCGTGGTCGGCACCGTGGGCGAGAAGACAAAGGTCGCACCCGGCGGCATCAGCATCGCGCCACGCGGGGTTTCCACGCGGCACGTGCCCGCCAGCACGGTCTGGATCACGAACTCATCCTTGTTCGGCTGCGGCTCGATCTGCACCGCCTGGTTGTAGGCGATGGTTACCAGCGTCAGCCGGCCAATGGTGCTGGTATCGATGCGCGCATCGAGCGCCGCATCGGCCTCGGCCGCGCGCAGCCGTGTCGGGCCGAACACGCGGCCGGACAGCGACTGGATGCGATCGAGGTCGCCGCCGCGGCTGAGTGGCGAGCGGGATGCTGCGGCGATCCGTCCTGCATTGGGTGACATGTTCGATATGGACGGAGAAGTTGAAAGGAGCGACCACAATGACCCGGCGACTGACGGCGCCAGGCGCATGCGCACGACTTCGCCAAATCTCGCTCACGCCCGCTGCGGACGCTCCCCTCTGCCGCGAAGTGGGAGAGCGGTGGGGGTGAGGGCCGGTGCATCAACAAAGTGCACCCCGTCGGTATGCAAGCGCCCGCCCTCACCCCCTGCCCCTCTCCCGCACGCGGGAGAGCGGAGCAAACACGCGGCGCGCCGCACGCGCTCGCTGCGAAACACGCCATCCATCCTATGACCCCCACCCCGCTCACGCAACCCAAGGGAAACCCCTGATGCCCCAAGCACGCATTTTGCAAGCCCCGTTGCGGCCCGATGCCAGGGCCTTCGCAATAACGCTATGACGGCATGCCGTGCATCACTACTGTGCAAGGCATGCGTGGGCCATGCGCCGCGCATGGCACCGTGACGGATCGAGCCCGGCAACCACAGACCGGGCCAGCCGCCGCCGGCATGGCGCACTTTCCCCAGCACGCGGCAGGAGACAACATCATGCAAGCAGCGGTTCATCCCGTCGACCAGATCCTGCCGGCACGCGCCATGGCGTCGCTCGGCTTCCAGCACATGCTGGTCAGCTATCTTGGCGCCATTGCGGTGCCGATGATCGTGGCCGGCGCGCTCAAGATGACGCCGGCCCAGACCACCATGCTGATCAGCACCGCGCTGTTCACCTCCGGCATTGCCACGCTGTTGCAAACCGTGGGCTTCTGGAAATTCGGCGTGCGCCTGCCGCTGATGCAGGGGGTGGCGTTCAGCTCGGTGGGCCCGGTCATCGCCATCGGCACCGACCCCACGCTGGGCTTCAACGGCGTCTGCGGCGCCATCATCGCGGCGGGCGTGATCGCGATGTTCCTGGCGCCCGTGATCGGCAAGCTCAAGCGCTTCTTCCCGCCGGTGGTCAGCGGTTGCACCATCACCGCGGTGGGCTTGTCGCTGTTCCCGGTTTCGTTTCACTGGTTTGGAGGCGGAAGGGGCGCGCCGGACTTCGGTGCGCCCATCTTTTTCCTGGTTGCCTTCGGCGTGGTGGCACTGATCCTGCTGATCAACCGGCACGGCGGCGAACTGGTGCGCAACCTGTCGGTGGTGATCGGGCTGCTGGTCGGCGGCGCGGTGGCATGGATGCTGGGCATGGGCAGCTTCGATGAAGTCGCGCGCGCGCCGTGGTTCACCATGGTGAAGCCGTTCGCATTCGGCATGCCCACCTTCAACCTCGGCGCCATCACCACCATGGTGATCGTGATGGTGGTGCAGATGGTGGAATCGATGGGCCTGTTCATCGCCGTCGGCGATATCGTCAAGCGCCCGCTGACCGAGCGCGACGCCACCCGCGGCCTGCGCGCCAACGGCCTGGCCAGCGCCATCGGCGGCATGTTCGCGGCATTCCCATATATCGCCTTCATGGAAAACGTGGGCCTGGTAATCGTTACCGGCGTGCGCAGCCGCTGGGTGGTCGCTACCTGCGGCGTGATGCTGTGCGCCGTGGCGCTGGTGCCCAAGATCGGCGCGCTGTTTGCCTCGATCCCCGCCGCGGCGCTCGGCGGCGCCACCATGGTGATGTTCGGCGTGGTCGTGGCCGCTGGCATCAAGACGCTGGGCGAGGTGGAATACGAGCGCAACCCCAACAATCTCTCGATCGTCTCCATCACGCTCGGCTGCGCGATGATGCCGGTGATGCTGCCGGGCATGCTGGAAAAGCTGCCCGGCTTCCTGCAGCCCTTTGTCCACAGCAGCGTGATCATCGCGTGCGTGGTTTCCGTGGTCCTCAACCTGATTCTCAACGGCCTGCCAGCCCGTGAAGCCGACGAGCTGCCCGCCAGTGCCGACAACGTCCAAGGGGTCTGAAACATGGTGCAGAACACCAACGCCACTAACGCGCCGGCCGGCGCCCTGCTGATCCGCAACGCCGCCGCCGTGATGACCGGCCGCGCCGGCACTGCCGCGCGCGCCGGCGCCGCCGACATCCGCATCCGCGACGGCCGCATCGCCGAGATCGGCGCCAGCCTGCCACGCCATGAAGGCGAAGCGGTGCTCGATGCCAGCGGCTGCGTGGTCTACCCCGGCTGGGTCAATACCCACCACCACCTGTTCCAGAACCTGCTGAAGGCCGTGCCCAGCGGCATGAACGTCGGGCTGGAGCAATGGCTTGCGTCAGTCGCCTACCCGCGCCTGGCGCGCTTCAGCCCCGAGATCTTCCGCACTGCTGTGCGGCTGGGCATGGCCGAGCTGCTGCTGTCCGGCACTACCACTTGCGCGGATCACCACTACCTGTATCACCACGGCCACGGCGCGGAAACCGGCGACGTGCTGTTCGAGGTGGCCGAAGAGCTCGGCACGCGCCTGGTGTTGTGCCGTGGCGGCGCAATCCAGTCAGCCTCCGACCATCCCGGCATGCGTGCCACCGCGTTGGTGCCCGAGACGCTGGACGAAATGCTGGCCGATATCGAACGGCTGAAGACCCGCTACCACGACGCCGCCCCCGATGGCCTGCGCCGCGTGGTGGTGGCACCGACAACACCGACCTTCTCGCTACCGCCCGCGCTGCTGCGCGAACTGGCCGCCTTTGGCCGCGGCATGGACCTGCGCCTGCATTCGCACCTGTCCGAGACCGACAACTACGTCAAGTTCTGCCGCGAGAAATACCAGTGCACGCCGGTGCAGTTCGTCGCCGACCACGACTGGCTGGGACCGGATGTGTGGTTCGCACACCTCGTCACGGTGAATCCCGAAGAAATCCGCATGCTGGCCGTGACCAATACCGGCATGGCGCACTGCCCCGTCAGCAATGCGCGGCTGGGCAGCGGCATCGCGCCGGTGCGCGCGATGGCGGATGCGGGCGTGCCGATTTCGCTCGGGGTCGACGGGGTCGCGTCCAATGAGTCGGGCAGCATGGTGCATGAGGCCAACTTCGCGTGGCTGGTGCACCGGGCGCTGGGTGGGGCCGGGCAAACGCGTGTGGAGGAAGTGATTCATTGGGGCACTGCTGGGGGTGCGCAAGTGCTGGGCCTGCCGGGAATCGGCACGCTAGCGCCGGGGCAGTCGGCGGACCTGGCGATCTATGACGTCAGCGGGCTGCGATTCCACGGGTTCCATGACATCGGCACGGCGCCGGTCGCGGCGGGCGAGCCTACGCCGGTTAGGGATGTGCTGGTGCGGGGGCGGCAGGTGGTGCGGGATGGGGCGATTGTGGGGCTGGATTTGGAGAAGCTAAGGCGGGAGGCGCGGGAGGCGTTGGCGACGCTGGTGGATTGAGGGGGTTGGTATCGGCGGAAGTGATATGGGTCTGGGGTAAACCAACTTCCAGTCGCCGTTCTGAGTCATCAGTGGGCGCTGGGGAATTGTTGTCCTGATGGCGGTGCCGGCCGGGCGCTCGGCGCCCGACGGGTAGCCCAGAGGATGGCCGAACTCGGCGCCTGGAGCCCGCTCGGCCAGGGCCTTCTTGAATTACCCAAAGCATTGAGATCCGGCCGATAGAGGATGGCATTCCTAGCTACAGGCATCAATCGATGTTAGGCACCGACTCCCACAGGGTGATAATTTCCTCCTTGGTTGCCACCGTGGCTTTGCGAACATGATCTTCAAGAACGAAATTGCCATAGAGAACCCCGCCATGTCGAAGATAGCGGACGGCAACGTGACATGTCCCGGTGGGTCGATAAACCGACCCACTCTTTAAATCACAATCGACCTCCGCCGCATATATCGTTGCCCCTGACGTTAGCTCAAGCCGCGCCGCCGGATACGAGGAGATGCCGCTTGCTATGCTGACTTCCCGGCGTTGAGAAGATTTCTCATTTGAGGTGTTTTGCTGGACGGAAAAAACACCAAAATCTCGCAAAAACTTCTCACTCTGCGTAGAGCAAAGGTATCCGATTTTCCTCTTGGATTTCGTTAAAGTGAAATCGAGGCAGGTGGTATCTGGGTATTGGCGCGTGGGATTTTTTGCTTGGCGGAAAGCAAACGCCGCCGGCGGCTTTATATTAGAAATCAGCTCGTGCGATAGCGGTTGTCCAGCGCTTGATGCGGCAACCGAAAAAAAAGCAAACAAGGCAAGCAGGCTGGCCGTTGCGCGAGACTTCATCATGCTAGCCCCTGGACCTGATCCAGTATGACTTCGGCAATCGCGACGGACTCATTAAGTCGCTCACGCAATTGATTGGGCTCGCCAGTTTTTCGGTTGGTCCCGTTGATCGCTATAGCCACCGCCCGAACCGATTGCATATTGATCTCATCCATTGTGATGGTAGAGTTGATCGTGACAAAGCGATTGGTAGCGGCGCCGGCAAGCCAATACCAACCGCCGGCGTCTATTGCATTCCACGGATCGGTCGAAAGTAACTGCGGGTGATCAATCCTTGGTGCGCGATCCAGGCGAGTGGGGCTCCACCACCGGCTGGCAAAGCTGCTGGGATTCAACCACCCTCGATATACCCAATATTTTGCGTAATTCTCCCGACCCGTCAATTGTTTCATGCCACGTCCACGGAATTTCGGACCATCGCCGAATTCAACGTTGCCAAGCCGACCCTCGAGATAGTATAGATAGTCATTCTTGTGGACTGGAATGTAGAATCCTTCGTCTTCCGAAATAAAACTGGCGTGAGTCGGGTTGTGCGAGAAATCCACCGCCCCCTCTATCATAAGGCATAAAAACAGGGACTCTATCGCCCCTTGCCCAAGGAAATGACTCATCCGGACTGGTGTCATGATCAGATATTTACGCATGGCACGATTTATTTCCTTTCTGTATCGTTCCCTAATTAATGCTGGCGTTCTTCCTTTGCCTTCAAGTCTCAAGGCAGTAGTTGGATACTTTTTGTCAGGGTAGATCCGACCAAGGTCGTTCGCACATAGCCAGCCACATTTTCTGTATGTTCTTATGAACTCACGCGGATCAAATCTCCAGTGGCTCGGAGCCAGGGCCTGCTCTGCGACGCGGGCCCCGCGTTCATCGTAAAGCGGCACTCGCAAATTGGCTTGCCGCCAAAACGCGAGTGCTTCGACATGAGCTCGAAATCTGTTGAACTCGCCCTCCGTCTTTGGCGTCGGATTGGCGCGACTTTGTATCTTTAGCCAACCCCAGCGTGCTTCGATGGCAGTGTCATCCCATTCGGTAGGAAATTTGCAGAGCAACCGCCGCAGGAATCCTCGAACCTTGGAAGACGCAAGGCGTGAGCGGGCTTCGTCAGCAGTAACGATCCCGTGTCGATCCACATCCATAACCTGAAGAATCAGAGGCTCGTTGCACCGAGAGTCTCCGTCAAGCGCTTCCTCGATCAGACGCCATCCCCGCCATTGGGGGAAGTCTGCATCGCTAAATTTTCGAACGTCCGGAGCATTGAGATTGACCCAGGCCGTACCGTGGAGCGTACTGATTCGCCGCCAATGCGGCACACCCGCGGGCACCAGAACATCGACACCTATCACGCGGCCAAACCGGAGCAGTTCGTAAACCGCGCTTGGGCATGGCCGTGCGCCTGAGGCGTATGCGTTGCAGATTTCATTGGCGTCGCGATAAAGATTGTATTCCGCGTCGGGCTCGATAATGACATCGCCTAATGAAGTGCCAGTCGAACAATACGTTGTGAGATACGCGTGTCCGCCTGTGTGGCGGCCGCCTTCCCCCTGGGCGTAACGCAGGCCGACAAATAGCTCCTCGCCAAGAGGCGTGCCGCCCGGTAACAGGGAGACATTTCGAGGAGGGCATTGCGGGTGGAGCAACGTCCCGGCGGGAAGGTGGAAATAGAGATCGCCAAAGACTACGTCGGAGCGACCATCACTGCCCAATGAAACATGGCCGCTATTTCGCCCAATGAGTTGCCGGAGGTTTGTATCATCGCAAAGGATCTCCAGGTGGACTCGATTCGGCTGCCCCCGCATGTATCCGGCTTGGCCTAACTCGTCCTTGCGTCGAATCGGACGGCCTTGGAGCACAGTGTTGCGCACCGTATGCAAATGCATATATACCGAAAAAAATACGACGCGAGTCGGCATGCCGTTTTGTCGCGAGGCACCGATTTCTGTTTCATGTCGGATGACGACAACGCCATCGCTCGTCCTGCCTCCATAGCTCAACGGCGCCCCTGGCGCGGGCGGCTCCAGCACCTGGCTGGAACCCCTTCGGTAGACAACGGTCCCGTCGGCAATTGCACGAACTGGTTCCCGACTGTTCCCTCGAACCGGCGCGACTAAGTGCGTGCCCCCATGCCATCCGAGGTTATGGCTCACCGGATAAACACCATCATCTGCCTCGCTACCTACCATGGCCGTTTCCAGCCATTGTTCTTCCGTTTGGCCGTCGGCTCGCGGAGGCAGGAAAGGGGGACTAATCAGCATTGGATACCCTCACGTCACGGTCAAATGGAGAACGGATAGTCGTCGTCGGCAGAAGGCGGCGTATCAGGAAAAAGCGGAAGATCTCGATTGGTGGTCACCGGCCCCTCGAACGTCCTCTGCGCCGCCTTATAGGTAATCGTCCCCGGACATTCGAAGGTGATGTTGCCGCTTTCGATCGTGATGGCAGCCCCGCCAGCCGTCGCAATGCGAATGCGCTTCGCCGCGGCAAAGTCCACATTCATATTGGCCGACACGATGGTCAGATCATCGCGCGCCGCCAGCTTCAGCAGGTCATGCTGCGCCTGGAGATCGATATCATCCTGACCCGCAGTCAGTTGCAGCCCGACGTTGCCCTCGCCGGGCGCGGACAGCCCGGCCGCAATGCCGATCGCGTGACCCGCATGGATGCTAGCCTGCCCCGCGACGGCGACGTTGTTGTCCTGCCCGCTGGCCAGCACCACGCTTTCTCCACTGGCGATCTGCAGATCTTGGCCCGCCACAACGACCACGCCAGCCCTGCCGTTTAGGTGGACCATCGGCTCGCCCTGGTGCGGCACCTTGTTATGTGTGCTGGCATTGCCGCCGGCCGCATCCCCCCTGGCGACATCGAGGGACTGACCGTCGACCATGCCGGCTGCGGCCTTCGCTTGCTTCGCCAGCGGTGATTCGTCGTCCTTCCCCGTCGACAGCGCCCGGCTTTGATGCGTGGTCGCGCCATCGCTCAGCGTCCTGACCAAATCACCCGCCTGCCGCAACAGCGCAATGCCCGCAGCGTTGTCGCCAGTCGGCAGCACGCGGCCCGTGACGGCATCGCGATAGGTCGTCAGCAATAGCCCAGATTGACCGCGTACCGCGACGTGGCCGTCGGTGCGCAGCTCGAACCCCTGCCCGCGGAAGCTGCCGCGGCGATTGTCCTGCTGGTGGATCGCATGGCCCAGATTGAGCTGGGTGGCTTGTTCAGTGGTGGCCAGTTGCGTGCGCAGCTGGTCATCGGTGTCGTCGAACACCAACTGGTTGGAGCCCTTGCCGCCGTGCTCCTGGCTCTTGAAGCCGGTCATTGCGGCGTCGTTGCGGTGGCCGTCCGGATCTGCACCCATGCCGTGCCACGCCGGACTGTTGCCACCGGCAAGGTTGCCCTGTGCGCTCGGCTGACTGTCTGAGCCCATCGCATAGATGCCGCTGGCGTCATAGGGCTGTGAGAACATGGTCGCGGCCATCGACTTGCCGCCCGGCGTGGGCGCGATGCCGGCTTCGCCGTGGCCGTTGTACAGTGCGCCGATCACGAAGGGCTGGTCGATATCGTTGTCCGCGAACTTGACCAGCACCTCCTGGCCGATGCGCGGCAGCCATTGCCAGCCCATGCCGGCGCCGGCTTGCCGCTGCGCGACGCGAATCCAGCGACTGCTGCGGTCGTCGGCGCGCTCGCCGCGCTGCCAGGGGAAGCGCACGCGGATCTGCCCGCCCGGGCTGGCGTGGTGTTCGGCGTTGCCATCGGCCTGCGCCTGCCCGTCAGGGCCGACCACGAGCGCGGTATGGACGCCCAGCGGGGTGGAGCGGCTATAGAGGCGCGGACAATCGCCCTCCAGCACGGCGGCACGCCATGGCCGCCGCGCATCGAAGGCACGGAAGAGCGCCGCATCGCCGTGCGCCCGAGCCGTGGCCAGCAGGGCTTCGGTCGGGACCAGCCGCTCGGCTGCGTCGTTGAGAAAGCCGTTCACCAGGCCGACGGTGATCGCCGCGGCATCCGGCGCTGGCGGTGGCGTGTCGAAGCACAACGCCGCTTCCAGCGACCCCATCCGGTCTGCGAGCGCGGCACGCGTTTCCACCGCGAGGTTGTTGATGCCGCAGTGCTCGACCGCATCGAGCAGCAGCGGATACCCCTTCGTATCGTCTTCCTGTGGCGGCAGGTGCGGGCAGCCGGTTACGGTCACTCTTGTGCCGCTGCGCAGCGTGCGAACGGAAGCGGCACCGGCGAACACCAGTGCACGCGCTTCGATGGCTTCCATCACCTGCTCGGCGACGCGCTGTGCGCTGGTCGTGTCCGGCGCCAGTGACAGGCTGACCGACAGGTAAGGATCCGGGCTGGCTGCTCGGCCTGAGAAAACGCCGAAGCGTGCCGGCGCGTGGCCACGGATGGTGCGCTTGCTCTCGGGATTCCAGGCACCCACCGCCACGCCACCGACTGCGGCACGGGTTTCGCAAATCAACTGCTGGATGGCATCAGTCGCTTCCTGGCTATGCGCACGGTGGTACCGGATGCCACCGCCAGCGGCCGATTCCGGGTCTTCCGGCAATTGCGTGCTGTCGGCAAAGATCCCTACGACATGCCCGAAAGGCGCCCTCTCGTCTTCCACTACGGTGTAGCCTAGCCCGGCCTCGGCGAGCAGCCGTGACAGGAAGTGATAGTCGGTCTCCCGAAATTGCGCCAGGTGGGCACGCTCGCCGAATACGGCGATGCGAGCTTCGGCTCCGGCGGCGTAACGCCACTGCGCGTACGGGGCATAGGGCTGCAGGACGGTGTCGATGATGCTGTCGAGCCGGCGCTGCTGGAACACTTGGCTGTTGCGCTGCTGAGTGCTCAGCCACAGCCAGGGCACCACGGTCAGGCGGTAGCGCGCCAGGCTGCCATCGGCGCCGAGCTTCTCGGCCTGCCGGACCAGTCCGGTGCGGCGCGATTGCCCGCCGTCCGCGAGCCTCGTGATCAGCGTGACGCGTTGGCCGAGCAGGCTGTCCAGCGCGAGATCGACGTTGGCGCTTGCCGCAACGATGCGCCATTCGAACAGCGCAGAGATTCCCTCGCGGCCGATCCAGGCTTCGACTGCCAGTTCGGCCAGCGCGCCTTCACCGTCCAGGGAATACAGGCGGTGGGTAGAGGAAAACAGCTGTTGGTGGAATCGTGCAGGATCCATTTTCCGATGCGTCAAACCGCCTGGTTCTTCGAACGCGCTATTGCGACCTCAGCGCATAGCAATCGGCTATTTGTGCCCTTGCATCTAAAGGAAATCAACGGAAAAACCGCCGATACGAAGCACTATCTTTATCTCGATCAAATACCCCGTAGATTCGTTTCTTCCGCGGGACGAGAATTTCATTTCGAAATGTGCTCTTAGGATTTCGGCTATTTGCTGGCGGGCAACGATCCGGCAGGATGCTGCGTCCGTATGGGAATGCGAAGTGTCCTATCGCGTCGCGTGGCGCGGTACGGGAGACTGGGGCTGTCATCGAACAGCGATGACCGAGTGTGGAAACTCGAATGTCTCAACCAAACGGTCGTCCGTGACGACCGTTCTTGCCTATACGTGCAAGCCATCCATGGCGGGCCGGATGAGGCAGCCGCAAGGCTGACCGGCAATGGTTGTGACACCGGTTTCCACCCTCGTCGTCAGGCCCGCCGCCCTCCCTAGCGTCGTGCGGCGGACCTTCATGCAACGATAGGAGGTCCTATGTCGGAAATCGATCTGTCCTCGGCGCGGTACAGTCTGTTGGCGGTGGCAGCGGGTATCGATGGCGTGCTTGCGCTGCTGGAGCAGCAGAGCGAATGGTGGGAGGGGGGCTTTGGGGCGTTTTGCTTGCTGGGGTTGGTGAAGGCGCAGTTGGAGCGGGTGTTGGAGGAAGAGTGGCCCAGTTCTTAATGTGGGTGGCAAAGCGGTTTGTTCTCTACCGCTTGTCTGCGCCTCTCTCCCGGTTACAGGAGAGGGGCGTGGGTTAGGGCATTATCCGGCTACTAGCGGGGTGGCACCGTCCAAGTCGCCGGAGTCCCTATGCACTCAGTTCGCCATCCCTGTCACCCATCCATGCTTTTGGTGTCAGCTGGGGCAAGGCAGGATCAGTGCCCGATTCGCCATCAAACCTGACCTTGCCGCCACATGGCCGGAGTGCGAGTCCTCAGTGGATCTGGATGCCACGCATGGCATGGATCCGCTCATGCTGTCGCTTCAACGCATCATACTGGCGCTGCAGTGTCGCGCTGGCATCAGGCGGGAGCGTCTTCATCAGGACGGACTGATACTCGCGCCTGGCGGCATCTTCTTCGTGCTCGCACATTCCCAGCACGGCGTCGTCATTGTTTGGCTGCAGCATGTGGCGGAACGCCATCCAGCCGCGGAACAGTGTGCCATTCATGCTGCCGCGGTCAGCCGGCTGGCCGCCCATGGCACTGACCAGGGACTGCAATTCCTCCACCGATGCCCGGTAGGTTTCCGCGGTGGTGGTCAGGATGTCGCGAAGCTGTGCATCGCGCACTTCAGCGGCGCCGCTCATGCAGGCCAGTTCGCTGTCCTTGCCTGCTTCGATCAGCTGGTTCAGCGCTATTACAGTTTGTTGCTGGTTGTCGCCCATGGCATTCTCCCAACACACGCTTAGGCAGCGCGCAGCTTCGGCGCCGCCAGGTTGGCCAAAGGAGGAAGCGCCGCCGCGCAAACGGCCGTGCAAACGGCGTCGCGGACGCCATCTAGGTGCATCAGCTGGTTCGCGACGGCACCACTTGCCTGCTCGTCACAAGGCAAGGCGTGACTCCATGATAGGAGACCGGCTGCAGTAAGCGCAGGGCATCTCGTCGCGAGGCGTGGTGCCGGAGACTGCGCTGCCATCGAATCGCGGTGACGAACGTGGAACTCGAATGCCGGCAGCCGGATGGCTCACAAAAAACCAATCGAAAACCAGGGCACCAACGTCAACAACAACAGCGCCACGAACAGCGCTGCCATATGCGGCCAGACCCGCGGCATCGCCACGTCCGGCGACACCCGCCCGATCGCGCAGGCCGCATAGAAGCCCACGCCGAACGGCGGCGCGAACAAGCCCAGCCCCATCGCAAAGATCACCACCATGGCGTAGTGCACCTCGTGCACGCCGACCAGTCTGGCGATTGGAAACAGCAAGGGCCCGAACAGCACGATGGCCGGGATGCCTTCCAGCAGGCTGCCCAGAATCACGAACGCCAGCGCGGAAACCAGCAGGAAGCCAAGCTTGCCGCCCGGCACCGTCGACAGGATCGTCACCAGGTCTTGGGCAAAGCCTGACTGCGTCAGCGCCCAGGCCATGGTGGTGGCGCAGCCGACAATCAGCAGGATCGCCCCCGACAGCGCCGCGGTATCGAGCAGCATCGGATAGATCTTGCGAAAGTCAAACTGACGGTACACCAGCACCCCGGCCAGCACCGTGTAGAAGATGCCGATGGTCGACACCTCCGTCGCCGTGGCCACGCCCTCCACCACGGCCGTGCGGATAATCACCGGCAATGCCAGCGCGGGCAGCGCCACCAGCAGGGATATCAGCAGCGCCCTGCGCGACGGCCGCACCGTGCCGCCCATGTCTTCCTTGCGTGTCTGCCACCAGACCACGCATGCCATCATCACCAGCCCGACCGCCGCGGGCATCAGCCCGCCGACAAACAGCGCGGTGATCGACACACCGGTCACCGATCCAACGGTAATCAGCACGATGCTCGGCGGAATGGTTTCAGACATCGCGCCCGATGCCGACAGCAGCCCGATCAGGTCACCGTCCTTGGCGCCGCGTTGCTTCATCTCCGGGAACAGCGCCGGCGCCACCGCGGCCATGTCCGCCGCCTTGGAGCCCGAGATGCCTGAGACGATGTACATCGCCCCAAGCAGCACATACTGCAGCCCGCCGCGAAGGTGGCCGATCAGGTTGGCGAGGAAGTTAATCATCGCGCGCGCCAGGCCGGTCATCTCGATCAGCCCGCCCAGGAAGATGAACAGCGGCACCGCCAGCAGGATCAGGTGAGACATGCCCTCCTGCATGCGGTTGGGAATGATGGACAGGGGCGTTGCCGTCGACAACGCCAGGTAGCTCAGCGTGGACAAGCCAAAGGCAAAGGCGATGGGCACGCCGATCGCCACACACAGGACCAGCATCAGCAGGAAGAAGATCACCAGGTTGGCATTGCCCAACGCCATCAGTATGGGCGACAGCAGGTACAGCAACCCGCCGCCGGCACCCACCAGCAGGCCGCTGAGCGCCACCTGTTTCCGGCTCGACCGTTGGAGCAGTTGGGTGGCTGCCGTCACCAGCATCAGCACGGCCCCGACCAGGACCGCGCTGGCGCGCCAGGCTTCGCTTACCTCTAACGTTGGTGTCGATACGTCCAGGTGTTCAGTCAGGTGCTCCCACGCAGGCCAGGCCAGCAACAGCAAAAACGCCATCACCAGCCACATGCCGAAGGGGTCGACCCAGGCGCGCGCTGCGGGCGACAGGTTCTTGATGAAGGTGGTGAGTTGCATGTGCGCGCTGCGATGCAGCGCAATGATGGCGCCGAGCATCGCCAGCCAAACGAACAGGATGCTGGCCAGTTCCTCCGTCCACAGGATTGGCGCGTGCAGCGCGTAGCGCGCGAAGGCGCCGCTCCCAAGGATCAGAATTTCGGCCAGCACGATCAGCGCCGCCGGTAATTCCACCACGCCCGCGAGGAAACGGCTCCTGCGGGGTCCGGCGATCAGCGGCGTACAGGCGGCAGGCGTGGCTAGGGGTTCGGCAGTGTGCTGCATCGATGTCTCCTTGTGCGTGCGGGTTTCATTGGGATCTGGGCCCCCCTAGGCCAGCCGGCCAGTGTATTTTTCCAGCGCCGACCACGCATCCTCCCCGTACTTCCTGCGCCATTCCGTGTAAAAGCCCGCGCTTTGCAGCAGGTTGCGGAATGGTGCCGGATCTGGCCGGTTAAAGGTGACGCCGTAGCGAGCCATCTCCACCTGCGCTTCGGCATTGACGCGTGCGATGTCCTCGCGCTGCTTCAGTGCCGCAGCGGTAAAGTAGGTGGTGAGCGCTGCCTGCACTTCCCCGGGCAACGCCTGGAATTTCTTCGCGTTGCCGAAAATAAAATGGCCGTCCCAGGTATGCCCGGTAAGTGAACAGAATTTCTGCACTTCATAGAGCTTGCCGCTGCGGATCAGTCCGAGCGGCGTCTCCTGGCCATCGACCACCCGCGTCTGCAGCGCAGAATAAAGATCGGCAAACGGTATGACAGTCGGCGCGGCACCCAACGCCTTGAACATCGATACCCACAGTGGAATCGCCGGAACGCGGATCTTGAACCCCTTCAGATCCGCGGGCGTATTCACGGGCCGGCTTGCCGACGTGATGTTGCGATAGCCGTTGTCCAGGCTTTTCTCGAACACATGCAGGTTCACCTTGCGCAGCAAGCCGCGCACATAGGCGCCCAGGTCGCCGTCCATGGCGGACCACACAGTGGCGTAGTCCTTGAAGGCATAGGGGATGCCGTTGATGCTGGCGGCCGGCACCCGCGTCTGCAGGTTGGTGCTGGCCGTCGACATGAAGTCGAGCGCGCCGGCAAGCGTCTGCGACACCATATCCGGCTCGCTGCCGAGCTGGCTGTTTGGATAGATCTGCAGGTCGACCTTGCCGCCAGTGTCCTTGCGGATGGCCTGCGCAGCTTCCACGATGCGCAGCGTGCCCGGGTGGTCCGCCGGAAACGCGGTGCCGTACTTCAGCCTGATGGTGGCGGCCTGGGCCAGGACGCATCCGATCGGCAGCGTCATGGCGATGCCGCCAACGGCAAGCGCGCCAAAACGGCGGCGGGTAAATGGGTTGGACATGGTGAAGTTGTCTCCTTGTGGTCTGGTGGGGTGGTTCAGAACGACAGCAGCGCGGCGGCGCCGCCCCCGCGCAGCACCGCCAGGTGGCGGGCAAGCCGGGCCGCCAGCAGGGGTGGCCACGGCTCGCTGCCAAAGACCGCGGCGTGCGAGAACGCCTCGCGCACGGCGTCAGGATCGCTGTGCGCGCCCCGCAGGCGTGCCGCCAGCGCAGGCGCGCCGGAATCGTGCCAGCCAAGCGCTTGGCCGCGATCGCTGCGCAGCCAATGCAGCCACATCGCAAGCGCGCGCTCGAGATACGGCCGCTCTGCCCCGGCACTGGCGCGCAAGGCCGGCAGCCATCGCAGCGGCACCTTCTGCGTGCCGTCCGCCGCAATCTGAGCGGTGCGATGCTCGAGCGCGGTATTGCGCAAGCGCTGCAGCAAGGCCTCGCTGTAGCGCACCGCGTCATAGCCCGCCGGCACATGCACGGTCGCCCGCAGGTCGGCCATCACGCCGTTGGCAAAGGCGCCGACAAGCGGATCCGCCATGGCCTCGGCTACGGTTTCCAGGCCGCACAACTGGCCGGCATAGGCAATGGCCGAGTGTGTGCCGTTGAGCAGCTGCAGCTTCATCGCCTGGAACGGCCGGACATCGCCGGTCATCAGCGCGCCGCCCGCCTCCCACGCCGGCCGCGGTCCGGCAAAGCGATCTTCGATGACCCACTGCGTGTACGCCTCGCAGACGATGGCGCTTTCGTCGCGCAGGCCCAGGCGGTGCTGCGCGTCGCGGCGCGAGGCCGGCGTGGCGGCCGGCACGATGCGGTCCACCATGGTATTGGGGAAGGCCACGTCATCGCGCACGCGCCGGGCCAGCGCCGGATCGGTAAGCGCGGCGTATTGCCATAGCAGCTTGCGCAGCGTATCGCCGTTTGCCGGCATGTTGTCGCAGCAGACAATACTGAGCGGCGCCCCCGCGGGCCGGCGGCGCAGCCCCGCAGCCATGACGCCGAGCGTGCTCCTGGGCGTGCCCGGATGGGCCAGGTCATGCCGGATGTCGGCGTGGGCGGTATCGAGGTCCGCGCTGGACGGCTGCAGGCAGTAGCCTTTTTCCGTCACCGTGCAGGTGACTACGGCAATGCCCGGGTCAGCCAGCGCGCCGAGCACCTCGTCCAGCGTGTGCGGTGCATACCAGGCCTGCACGACGGCACCGACGATGCGCGTGGTCGCCGCCGCGCCTTCGCGTTCGGTCACGGAATAAAGACAGTCTTGCGCCGCCAGCGCGCGCGGCGTGCGCGGCTCGCGCAGGCTGACGCCGACGATGCCCCAGCGGGTATCTCCATCACGGATCGCAGCCTCGGTGTACAGCGCCTGGTGCGCGCGATGAAACGCGCCCAGGCCGAGATGGACCACGCCACGCGACAGGCGGCTGCGGTCGTAGCCGGGCTGGCGCACCTCGGCGCGCGCGCGGCAACAAGTGCGTTGCGTCAGCCTCATGCGCGGTACCTCGGTGGGTCGGTTGGCAACAGCATGGTGCGTGCATTCCCGTTGTTTTCCATGCGATGCAAGGTAGCACGCAGCCATGGTGCGGAATGTGCGGTGCTTTCGCGATTCAACTGCGGCAAACGCTGCATTTGATTGCGGACTCGGCCGTACTCCGCCCCAATCGCCGCGCTGTACTCTTGACCTGCACTCAAACCGATGCAGGCGCCGCGCAACGTGGCACCGCTTCGGACCACAACCATGACAAGGCGGCCGGAGACACCCGTGAAGATCGAACAGATAAAAACCATCGTCACTTGCCCGGGCCGCAACTTCGTGACGGTCAAGGTGGTCACCAGCGAAGGCGTGTACGGGCTGGGCGACGCGACGCTCAACGGCCGCGAACTGGCAGTGCGTGCTTATTTGGACGAGCACGTGATTCCTTGCCTGATCGGCCGCGATCCCCGCGGCATCGAGGACATCTGGCAATACCTGTACCGCGGTGCCTACTGGCGCCGGGGCCCGGTGACGATGACCGCCATCGCGGCCATCGACATGGCACTGTGGGACATCCTGGGCAAGCTGGCCGGCATGCCGGTGTACCAGCTGCTGGGGGGCCGCAGCCGCCATGGGCTGATGGTCTACGGCCACGCCAACGGCCGCGACCACGCCGAAGCGGTCGATGCGGTGCACAGCCATCTCGATCAGGGCTACAAGGCGATCCGCGTGCAGGCCGGCCTGCCAGGCCTGTCGAAGGTCTATGGCGTCGGCAGGCAGCCGGGCGTGTATGAACCGGCGGAAAAAGGCTTGCCGCCGGAGGAGCCGTGGGACACGTCGCTCTACTTGCGCCACACGCCGGAACTGTTTCGCAAGGTGCGGGAGGCCGTCGGCTTCGAGCCCCATCTGCTGCACGATGCGCACCACCGGCTGACGCCGATCGAAGCAGCCCGCCTGGGCGTGTCGCTGGAGCCCTATCGCCTGTTCTGGCTGGAGGACGCCACCCCCGCCGAGAACCAGGACGCCTTCCGGTTGATCCGCCAGCACACCACCACGCCGCTTGCGGTCGGTGAAGTCTTCAATTCCCTATGGGATTGCAAGGACTTGATCAGCCGCCAGCTGATCGACTACATCCGGGCCACCATCGTTCACGCCGGCGGCATCACCCATGTGCGCCGCATTGCGGACTTCGCCGCGATCCACCAGGTGCGCACCGGCTTTCACGGCGCCACCGACCTGTCGCCGGTGTGCATGGCCGCAGCGGTCAACTTCGGGCTGTGGGCGCCCAACTTCGGCATCCAGGAGCTGATGCCGCACGGGCCGCTGGTCGACGAGGTGTTCCCGCACAACTATCGCTTCGAGGACGGTTACCTCGTGATGGATGAAGTGCCGGGCCTTGGTGTCGACATCGATGAGTCGCTGGCGGCCAGGTATCCGTATGAGCGCGCTTATCTGCCAGTGGCGCGGCTGCGCGACGGCGCGATGTGGAACTGGTAGCCATTGCACTCATGGTCCGGAACAAGGAGCCCGCATGTTTAGCGTAGTCGTCGAACAAGCGCACCGCATGGCCGTGTGCGAGCGACCCAACCCGGTCCCGGCCGAAGGCGAGGTGCGGGTGCGTGTCCGCCTCGCCGGCATCTGCGGTTCGGACCTGCACATCTACCACGGCAAGAACCCGTTCGTGACCTATCCGCGTGTCATCGGCCACGAGTTCGTGGGCCATGTCGATGCGGTTGGCGCGGGCGTCAGCGCCTTGCGCATTGGCGAGCGGGTGGTGGTGGATCCGGTGGTCAGTTGCGGCCAATGCCACGCCTGCCGCATCGGCCGTCACAATGTCTGCAGCCGGCTCCAGGTGATCGGCGTGCACCGCGACGGCGGCTTCAGCCAGTACGCGTGCGTGCCGGCGCGCAACGCCTATGCGGTGCCCGCGGGCATGCCGGTCGCCAGTGCCGCGGTGATCGAGCCGTTCGCCGTGGCGGCCAACGTCACGCACCGCACCGGCGTACTGCCCACCGACGTGGCGCTGATCTATGGCGCCGGGGCGGTCGGCCTCAACTTGCTGCAGGTGCTCAAGCGCGTATATGGCATCCGCACCTTCATCACCGACCGCGTCGATGAACGGCTGGCATTGGCGCAAGCTTGCGGCGCCGCGGACGACGAAATCATCAACACCGCGCGCGAGCCGCTTGCCCGCGCGCTGGAGCGCCGCGGCGTAGCGGGCGGGCCGACGCTGATCTACGACGCAGTCTGCCATCCCGCCATCCTGGAAGAAGCCGTGGGTATCGCCGCGCCGGCAGGTCGCATCGGCGTACTGGGTTTTTCCGCCACGCCGTCGTCCCTGCCGCAGCAGGCGCTGACCAGCAAGGAACTGACCCTGTACGCCTCGCGCCTGAATTGCGCGATGTTTCCCACTGTCATCGACTGGATCACGCGCGGCCTGGTGGATCCGGGTCGGATCGTCACGCACCAGGTCAACTTCCGCGACGTCGCCTACGCGTTCGAGCTCGCCCAAAGCCAGCCGCGCGTCAGTTGCAAGGTGCTGCTCGACCTCGGCGAGGACGCCTGACATGCGCGCGGGCTTCGACATCGTTGCGCTGGGCGAGGCCATGGTGGAGTTCAACCACGCCGGCTCGCGCGATTCACGTACCTATCTGCAGGGCTTTGGCGGCGATACCTCCAACGCCGTCATTGCCGCGGCCCGCCAGGGCGCGCGCTGCGCCTACCTGACCAGGCTGGGCGACGACGCGTTCGGCCGCATGTGCCTATACCTGTTGCGCGGGGAGCACGTCGACACCAGCAGCGTCATCCTCGACGCATCGGCGCCGACCGGGCTCTACTTTGTCCATCACGGCCCTGACGGCCACGCCTTCACCTATCGACGCTCGGGCTCCGCCGCCAGCCGGATGCAGCCAGCGGACTTGCCGGTCGCAATGCTGGAAAAAGCCACGTGGCTCCATGTCTCCGGCATCAGCCAGGCCATCAGCCCGTCCGCCGCGCGTACCGTGCGCGAGGCCGTCCGCATCGCCCGCCAGGCCGGCACCCGGGTGTCCTACGATCCCAACCTGCGCCTCTCGCTGTGGCCATTGGAACGCGCCCGCGAAGTCATCGTCGCAACCCTGCCACTGTGCGACCTGTTCCTGCCAAGCCTGGACGACGTGCGCCAGCTTGCCGGCATCGACGATCCCGCGCGCATCGTGGACTGGTGCCACCGCATGGGCGCACCCCGTGTGGTATTGAAACTGGGCAGCCAGGGTTGCTTGGTATCCGACGGCCGGCAGCTGACCGCCGTGGCGCCATTCCGCGTCGACGCAGTCGATGCCACCGGCGCGGGCGACTGCTTTGACGGGGCCTATCTCGCGCGGCTGGTGGCGGGGGATGATGCGGTGTCCGCTGCGCGATGGGCAGGGGTGGCAGCCGCGCTGGCAACTACGGGTTGTGGCGCCGTGGCACCACTGCCAGGGGTGCAAGCCGTCTGGAATGCGTTGAAAACGCAATCATGAAGGTGCCGAAGCCGCGACATTGGCGCTACCTGCGTGCCCGCTCGCGAACGAAATCCGTCGATTCCGCCCACGGGCCTGGAACGACGCCTGGCCGTGGCCTATACCTCTCGCATGCCAACCTTCCTGATGACGAGGTATCCCATGCACCACGCCTTCCCGCCCAACGACCCAAACGCCATGGCCTACTGGCGCGCGCGCCGCATGGTGCGCGCGCTGCGCGGCTGGTATATCCACCTGCTGGTCTACGCCGTGGTCAATGCATGGCTGTGGGTACGCTTCTTCTACTTCCCCTCGCCGTCCTGGTCGCATTACGCCACCACGGGCTGGCCCTGGCCACTGACCACCACGCTGGCCTGGGGCCTGGGACTGACCGTACATGGGTTGTTGGTGTGGACGCGGCTGTCGCGCCGCGGTCGCGACTGGGAACAGCGCAAGATCCAGGAATTCATGGATCGGCAGTGATTCCCTGGCCGGCGTCGCGCGGTGCCGGCCAGGCTTACATCTGCCGGAACCGATGCATGTAGGCGCGCGACACCGGCAGTTCGGCATCGCTGTCACGCATCCTGACAAAGAGCCGGCCCGACTCGTCCCGCCGCGTGCCGGCCACGTATTCCATATTGACGATGGATGAGCGGTGGATCTGCCAGAACACCTCGGCATCGAGACCGGCAATCAGCTCCGCCAACGGCGTGCGGATCAGGTGCTCGCCATCCCGGGTATGCACCACCACGTACTTGTCGTCGCTCTGGAAATACATCACCTCCTGGATCGGCACGTGGCTGGTGGTATTGCCGCGACTGGCACGGACCCAGCGCAGCTGGCCACCTCCGTCCGCGCGCGGCTGGACGCGCGTCAGCTGGTTCAGCAATTGCGCCAGTTCGGGCAGCGGCGCCGCTTCCTGCAACGCCTTGCGCAATCGCTCGATGGTGCGGCCCAGGCGTTCCTCGCTGACCGGCTTGACCAGGTAGTCCACTGCGGCGCGCTCGAACGCATCGAGCGCAAATTCGTCATAGGCGGTGACGAACACCAGCCGTGTATCGGTTTCCACGCCCTGCGCTACTTCCAGCCCCGACAGTCCGGGCATCTTGATATCGAGGAAGGCAACGCTTGGCGACAAGCGTGCGATGGCGTCGGCGGCTTCGATGCCGTTGGTCACCTCGGCAACGATCTGCAGCTCCGGCCACAGGCGCTGCAGCTTGCCTCGCAGGTACGCACGCAGGTGCTCTTCATCGTCGGCAATCAGGGCGGTGGGCGTCATCAGCGTCTCCGGTTCAGGATGCAGGCGGCAGCGGAAGATCGATCAGTACGGCGGTGCCGGGCGAGCGCTCTTCTATCCTGACGTGGGCGTCGCCGTCATAGAGCACGGCCAGCCGTTCGCGCAGGTTCGACAGCCCCACGCCCGCGCCGGCCGATGGCCGAAACCCCATGCCATCGTCCTCGACCGTCGCCAGCATGCGCGCGCCGCGCCGCTCCAGCCGGACCAGCAAGCGCCCGCCTTCGATCTTCGGCTCCAGGCCATGCTTGATCGCATTCTCGACCACCGGCTGCAGCAGCATCGGCGCCAGCGGCATCGCTTCCAGTTCCGGGTCGACATCGACCGAGTAATGCAGCCGCTCACCCATGCGAATGCGGATCAGCGCCAGATAATCGCGCAGCAGCTTCCCCTCCTGCGCCACCGTGCCCTGCGTAGCGCGGCTGGCAGCGAGCGACGCACGCAGGTAGGCGATGAAATGTTCCAGCATCATCGTCGCCTTCTGCGGCGCCGGCTCGATCAGGCTGACCACGTTGGCCAGCGTGTTGAACAGGAAGTGCGGTTCGATCTGGGCCTGCAGCAGCTTCATGCGGGCCTCGACCAGCTGCTTCTCATTCGACAGCGTGCGCACCTGTTCCTGCGCCATGTACTCGGCAATCTTGCGCTCTTCCCAGCGCCGCCCGAGCAGGCCGACGCGTCCCCACGTCATGATGCCGTGCGCCGCCAGGCCGATGCCCCAGCCCATCAGCGGGCCACCCGCCCAGGGACGATGCGATGCCCCCGTCAGGTGGAAGCCGATTAGCATGGCGTTCACCACGACGTACACCAAGGCGTGCAAATAGAAGAAACGCAACGCGCGCACGCGGTGGCGGGCTTCTTCGTAGGCACGTTGCTCGGGGGCGGAGCGCCAGAGGCGGGGGTTGGAGAAAGGCACGGGTGAGCGGGGAGCCGGGATGCAGCGAGATTACCACCGGGTACCCAGGCGCAGATATGGCCATGGCGGGAACCGCCGGAACGACGGCGCGAATTGCCGAAATCGGCCGCGAACCACGTCCCGCTGAGCGCCGCTACCAAAGCAAACGGGCCACGCACGTTGCGTGGCCCGTTCTTTATATGGTGCCGGCTGCAGGACTCGAACCCGCCACCTGATGATTACAAATCAACTGCTCTACCTGATGAGCTAAGCCGGCATGTCTGGTGCAGACCGCGATTCTACTGCATTGCGGTCGGCTTTGGGATGGCTTACTTCACCACTTTCAGTGCGGGCTTCTTGCCGCCGATGCGGGGCACCGGGGGCGGCGTGTCGTCGTCGCCGGGGCCGGTGTCGCTGGTGGTCGCCGGGGTTTCGGCTTCCACCGGAGCGAGCTTGGGCGGCGGGTTGCTTTCGCGCTCGGTGGCGGCCTGCGTTTCCGGCAGGCTGCGTTCGACCGGGAAGGCCATGCCCTGCCCGTTCTCACGGGCGTAGATGGCCAGCACGTTCTCGACCGGCACGTCGATCTTGCGCGAGACACCGCCGAAGCGTGCGCTGAAGGTGATCCACTCATTGCCCATGTCCAGGCCGCTGGTGGCGTCGAAGCTGACGTTGAGCACGATCTCGTTGTTCTTGACGAACTCGCGCGGCACGTTGGTGTTGGCGTCGACGAAGACGGCGATGTACGGCGTGAAGCCGTTGTCCGTGCACCATTCGTAAATGGCGCGGATCAGGTAGGGCTTGGTGGAGGTTTCAGGCATTGTGCTTCCAATGGCGCCGCGATGGCCCGAGGCGGATGCCGTCGGGCCGGTGCCGCTTAGCGGCGCATCACCTTTTCGGACGGGGTGAGCGCTTCGATGTACGCGGGACGGCTGAAAATGCGTTCAGCATACTTCAGCAGCGGCGCGGCGTTCTTCGACAGCTCGATGCCGTAGTGGTCCAGGCGCCACAGCAGCGGTGCGATGGCGACGTCGAGCATCGAGAACTCTTCGCCCAGCATGTACTTGTTCTTGACGAAGATCGGCGCCAGCTGGGTCAGGCGGTCGCGGATCGCGGCGCGCGCGCGTTCGTGGTTCTTTTCCGCGGCCTTGCCCTTTTCGTTCTCCAGCGTGTAGACGTGGGTGAACAGTTCCTTTTCGAAGTTGAACAGGAACAGGCGGGCGCGGGCGCGCTGCACCGGGTCGGCCGGCATCAGCTGCGGGTGCGGGAAGCGCTCGTCGATGTATTCGTTGATGATGTTCGACTCATACAGGATGAGGTCGCGCTCGACCAGGATGGGCACCTGGCCGTACGGGTTCATCACCGAAATATCTTCGGGCTTGTTGAACAGGTCGACGTCGCGGATTTCAAAATCCATGCCCTTTTCGAACAGGACAAGGCGGCAACGTTGGGAAAACGGGCAAGTCGTACCCGAATACAACACCATCATGGTTGGATTCCTTGGGCTTAGCCGGAACAGGGTCGGACAGTAAGGTCTGCCATTCTGCCAAAGTCGACTACCGAAAAGCAAATAAATGGCAAATGAAGCACTTTTTGATGCGCACTTCCAAACTGTCACTGCTAAAAAAGCCAGGGGCGGCGCTGCTTGTCGCAGCGACCGCCCCTGGCTTGGCTTGAGCAGGGCCTGAACCAGCCCCTGATACAACTTACTTCACGTCTTTCCAGTATGTCGCGTTCAGGCGCCAGGCGAACACGGTGAACACGCCCAGGAACATCAGCACCCAAACGCCCAGGCGCTTGCGGTGGTTCTGCGCCGGCTCGCCCATCCAGTCCAGGAAGCTGACGAGGTCGGCAGTCATCTGGTCGTACTCCACCTTGCTTAGCTTGCCGGGGCTCAGTTGCTCAAAGCCGGCGAACTTGTGCACCTTCTCGCCGTGCTCTTCAACTTCTGTGAACTTGGCGGCGCGCTGGCCCTGCAGTTCCCACAGCACGTGCGGCATGCCGACGCTTGGGAACACCAGGTTGTTCCAGCCGGTGGCGCGGCTGTCGTCACGATAGAACGTACGCAGGTAGGTGTAGAGCCAGTCATCGCCGCGGGCGCGGGCGATCACCGACAGGTCCGGCGGCTGCGCGCCGAAGAAGGCCTTGGCTTCCTTCGGCTGCATGGCGATGGTCATGGTCTCGCCCACCTTGTCCGCGGAGAACAGCAGGTTCTCGCGGATCTGGTCGTCGGTGAGGCCGATGTCCTTGAGACGGTTGTAGCGCATCATCGATGCGCCGTGGCAGTTCAGGCAGTAATTGACGAACACCTTGGCGCCGCGCTGCAGCGACGACAGGTCGGCGGTGTTCACCGGTGCCGGCTCGAGGGGGAAGCCCCCCTCGGATGCCATGGCGGGCGCGCCGGCAATGCAGGCGCCGGCCAGCGCGAGGATCGAAAGCAGCTTTTTCATCTTGTGTCCTTGTGCTCTTGTCGGGGTTCGCTTCGCTCAGTGCGGGTGGAACGTGACACGCTCCGGGACCGGCTTGAACTCGCCGACACGGCTCCACAGCGGCATGGTCAGGAAGAAAGCGAAGTACAGCAGCGTACCGAGCTGCGACACCTTCTCACCCACCGGCGACGGCGGTTGCACGCCGAGATAGCCGAGCACCAGGAACACCACCACGAAGACGATCAGGATGGTCTTGTGGAAAGCGGGACGATAGCGGATGGACTTGACCGGCGAGCAGTCGAGCCACGGCAGGAAGAACAGGATCACCACCGAGCCGCCCATCACCAGCACGCCCCAGAACTTGGCGTCGATGAAGTAGAAGCCCACGGCCAGGATCACCGCGATAGCGACGGCGCCGATCTTCACGCGCACATCCTTGCTGCGCAGGAACACCATGCCAAGCAGCAGCGCGAAGAACACCCACAGGATCGGCAGGAAGTTCGACGTGGTGGCGCGCAGCATCGAGTAGAACGGCGTGAAGTACCAGACCGGCGCAATGTGCGGCGGCGTCTTCAGCGGATCCGCCGGGAAGTAGTTGTTGGCTTCGAGGAAATAGCCGCCCACCTCCGGGAAGAAGAAGATCACGGCCGAGAAGATGATCAGGAAGCCGCCAACGCCCAGCAGGTCGTGCACCGAGTAGTACGGGTGGAATGGGATGCCATCCAGCGGGATGCCATTCTCGTCCTTCTTGGCCTTGATCTCGACGCCGTCCGGGTTGTTCGAGCCCACTTCGTGCAGCGCGATGATGTGCGCGACCACCAGGCCCAGCAGCACCAGCGGCACGGCAATGACGTGGAACGAGAAGAAGCGGTTCAGGGTCGCGTCGCTCACCACGTAGTCACCGCGGATGAACAGCGACAGGTCCTGGCCGATCACCGGAATGGCCGAGAACAGGTTCACGATCACCTGCGCGCCCCAGTACGACATCTGGCCCCATGGCAGCAGGTAGCCCATGAAGGCTTCGGCCATCAGGCACAGGAAGATCAGGCAGCCGAAGATCCAGACCAGCTCGCGCGGCTTGCGGTACGAACCGTACAGCAGGCCGCGGAACATATGCAGGTAGACCACGACAAAGAAGGCCGAGGCGCCGGTCGAGTGCATGTAGCGCACCAGCCAGCCCCACGGGACTTCGCGCATGATGTATTCCACGCTGGCAAAGGCCACGGGAATGCCGGCGGCATTCAGCGTGCCGTCCGGCTTGTAGTTCATCACCAGGAAGATGCCGGTGACAATCTGGATCACCAGCACCAGCAGCGCCAGCGAACCGAAGAAATACCAGAAGTTGAAGTTCTTCGGCGCGTAGTAGCGGGACAGGTGGTCTTCCCACAGCTGCGTGGCGGGAAAGCGGGCGTCGATCCAGCCCAGCAGGCCGGTCGTCTTGACTTGTTTTTCGGCCGCCATGATCAGGCTTCTCCTTTCTCGTCCTTGCCGATCACGATCTTGCTGTCGGACAGGAACTGGTAGGGGGGAACATCGAGATTCTGCGGAGCCGGCTTGTTCTTGAAGACGCGCCCGGCCAGGTCGAAGGTCGATCCGTGGCAGGGGCAAAGGAAACCGGGATCAGTGCCGAGCTGCGGATTGGCACCGGGGCCGAAGGGGCCCGACGGGGAACAGCCGAGGTGGGAGCAAATGCCCACCACGACCAGCACATCCTTGTGTTCCGGACGCGAACGGGTTTCGTTCTTGCAGTACTCCGGCGTCTTCATCGTGAACGGAACTTCGGAATTCGGATCGGCCACTTCGCCGTCCGTCTTCTTCAGCGACGCCAGTTGCTCCTCCGTGCGCCGCATGATCCAGACCGGCTTGCCGCGCCACTCGACGGTCATCATCTCGCCCGGTTTCAAGGCGCCGATATCCGCCTCGACTGGGGCACCGGCGGCCTTGGCTTTCTCCGATGGTGCAAAGGTACTGACGAAAGGAACCGCTACCGCTACGCCTCCGACGCCGCCAGCGACGGATGTCGCGATCAACCAATTGCGGCGACCTTTATCCACGCTCTTCACGTCTTGCTGGTCACTCATTCCAAACCCCAGGGGAAGTCAATTTAGATTTTGCGTCAACCATAAAGTGTACCTTAGACACCTGCGCACTAGATAGGCAGAAAATGCCACGGCCTCGCGCGATTATCGGACATGCATCCCGGAAATCCGCCTCCAGACTTGCTTTCCGGTCAGTGATGCGGCAGGCTTTTAGCTTGAAACCGTTCATCCATAGCCACAAGAAGGAGAACCCCCCATGGGCATGATCTCGGAATTCAGAACCTTCGCCGTACGCGGCAACGTCATCGACCTGGCTGTCGGTGTGATCATTGGCGCGGCGTTCGGCAAGATCGTGGATTCAGTGGTCAATGACCTGATCATGCCGCTCGTGGGCCGTGTTGTCGGCAAGCTGGATTTCTCCAGCATGTTTATCGCTCTGGCAGATCCCCCTCCCGGTACGCCGCTGACGCTCGATGCCTTGAAGAAGGCCGGCGTGCCGGTGTTTGCCTATGGCAATTTCCTGACCATCGTCGTCAATTTCATCATCCTGGCCTTCATCATCTTTCTGATGGTGCGCGCCTTCAACCGGATGCGCGCCGAAGAACCGCCGCCCCCGCCCGCCGCTCCGCCCGAGGAAGTGGTGCTGCTGCGTGAAATCCGCGACAGCCTGAAGACCCGCTGATTCGAATGCCGAACGATAAAACGGCCCTGCTGGGGCCGTTTTGTTTTTTGTCAGATCAGACCGGATTCGGAATATCAATAAAGGTATGGCGCAGGCCGAAGCGTTCGGCCACATGCTCGCCCAGCGAGCGAATGCCATAGCGCTCGGTCGCATGATGGCCGGCTGCCAGGTACGCCACGCCGCTCTCGCGCGCCAGATGCGTGGTTTGCTCCGAGACTTCGCCGCTCAGATAAGCATCGACGCCCGCGGCCACCGCCGCATCGAAATACCCTTGCGCGCCGCCCGTGCACCAGCCGACGGTGCGGATCATCTGCTCGGGCGCGCCGAGCGCCAGCGGTTCGCGTCCGAGCACGCCGCCGACATGCGCCGCCAGCGCGGACAGCGGCATCGGCGCGGGCAGCGTACCGGTCCAGCCCAGCTGGTCGTCGCTGAACCGGCCGGTGGGCGTAAAGCCGAGCTGCAGGCCAAGCTGGGCGTTGTTGCCGAAGTCGGGGTGATGGTCCAGCGGCAGGTGATAGGCGAACAGATTGACGTCCGCGCCGAGCAGGCGCTTCAGGCGCGCATGCTTCTGCCCCACCACGCGCGCATCTTCGTTTTTCCAGAAATAGCCGTGATGCACGAGGATGGCATCGGCGCCGGCCTCGACCGCGGCGTCGACCAGCGCCAGGCTCGCCGTCACGCCGGTCACCACGTGAGTGATCTCCGAGCGACCTTGCACTTGCAGCCCATTGGGACAATAGTCCTTGTAGCGGGAAACTTCCAGCAGGTCGTTCAAGTACAATTCAAGCTCTTTTGTTTTCATTTTCTGCTCAAAACTCCAATATGTTGCGGCGCTTTTGGCTGTTCTTTGCCCAGGCTGTCACCGTCGTGCTGGCGGTCTGGTTCGTCGTGGCAACGCTCAAGCCTGAATGGCTGCAGAGGGGGCGCGTCGCGGTCCAATCCGGTTCGCCCATCGTGGCGCTCAAGGAGGTCGTGCCCAATGTGTCCGGCCCTGCGGCCGAAGGGTCATACAGTGAAGCCGCCCAGCTTGCCATGCCGGCGGTGGTCAATATCTTTACCAGCAAGAACGGCAACAAGCGCTCACCCAACCCGCAGGCCGAGGATCCGTGGTTCCGCTTCTTCTTTGGGGACCGCCTGCCCGAGCGGCAGGAGCCGGTCTCCAGCCTGGGATCGGGCGTCATTGTCAGTGCCGAGGGTTACATTCTAACCAACCACCACGTGGTCGACGGCGCCGACGAGATCGAGATCGCGCTGACCGACGGCCGCAAGGCCAATGCCAAGGTGGTCGGGTCCGACCCGGAAACCGATCTGGCGGTGCTCAAGGTGACGCTCAAGGACCTGCCCGCGATCACGCTGGGCCGGCTCGAGAATGTGAAGGTGGGCGATGTGGTGCTGGCCATCGGCAACCCGTTCGGTGTGGGCCAGACCGTGACCATGGGCATTGTGTCGGCGCTGGGGCGCAGTCACCTGGGTATCAACACGTTCGAGAACTTTATCCAGACCGATGCCGCGATCAACCCCGGCAACTCGGGCGGCGCCCTGGTGGATGCGCAGGGCAACCTGCTGGGCATCAATACGGCAATCTATTCGCGCTCGGGCGGCTCGCTGGGTATCGGCTTTGCCATTCCGGTATCGACGGCCAAGCAGGTGATGGAGTCGATCATCTCGACCGGCAGCGTGACGCGCGGCTGGATCGGCGTCGAGCCGCAAGACATGACGCCAGAGATTGCCGAATCCTTCGGCCTCGATGCCAAGGAAGGCGCACTGATCGCCGCCGTGGTCCAGGGCGGCCCGGCCGACAAGGCAGGCGTGCGGCCCGGCGATGTGCTGACCAAGGTGAATGGCTTGTCGATCACGGACACCACGGCGCTGCTCAATGCCATTGCGCAACTCAAGCCAGGTGTGGACATCAAGATGACGGTGATCCGTCGCGGCAAGCCGACCGACCTGACGGTCACGATCGGCAAGCGGCCACCGCCGCCACGCCGCTCGCTGCCGTTTGAAGAGGAAGAGTGAGGCTGGCGTTGCCAGCATCGCCTGAAGAACCCGCCAGCGATGGCGGGTTTTTTTATGGCCGCAGGATTCCGTCGGCAGACCCGAGTTGTACGCTCGGGCGCGGGCTGACGCGCTTGGCCACGGTCTCGTGTGTCATTGCCGTTCGTCGCCAGGGTCGCAGGCCAGCGGCAGCCCCATCGTGTCGGCGCGACCTCGCGCCAAACTCGTGGCGGTCACCATCCTAGCGTCATGCCGGCACCATGCCATGGCAGGAGCTAGCGAGCATGGCGGCGATGCCGACACCGTGGCATGTTCGCAGAAACATCGCGGGCATACGTCCCTTTGCCGTCCACTCCGCCTTGAAGCACAAAAGAAAACGCCGGCATCCTTACGGATACCGGCGTTTTTCAAGCCAATCTAAAGCGGGCTTGCACCCGCGCTAGATTAGAACTTGTGGCGCAGGCCGATCACAGCACCGAACTGGTCCTTGCCCGGCTGAACGCTGCCCGCAACTTGCGAGTTGAAGCCGTTCACGCCCAGGGTCGAGCCATTGTCGTTCAGAGCGTACGACAGCGAGGTGTACACGTCGGTACGCTTCGACAGCGCGTAGTCGGCCGTGATCACGAATTGCCACGGATCGGCGTCCGTCTTGCGGAAGTCTTGGTAGTAAGCAGCGCCCGACAGCGAGAACGCCGGGGTCAGCTGGTAACCCAGACCCAGCCAGTACAGGTTGGAGGTGCTGTTGGCCACCAGCGGGCTCACGCCCGGCAGGACGGCGCCGTCAGCGGCCTTGGCCCAACGGTAACCAGCGTACACCTTGGCCGGGCCGAAGGCGTAGTTGGCGCCAACGGTAGCGCGGCGGATGCGTTGGCCGCTTGCGTCAACAGCAGGCGTGCCAACGGTGGTGCCGTGCGTTTCGTCGTAGGCAGCGCCGATCGACAGCGGGCCGGCTGCGTAGCTCAGCAGGGCGCCGTACTCTTGGCCGCGGCGGAATGCGCCGGCGGCTTCCTGGCCGTTGTTGTTGAAGCTGTAGAACGCCGAAGCGGTCAGGCCACCGAAGGTGCCGATGTACTTGACGGTGTTGTCAGCGCGCGAAGCAAACGCAGCGTCCTGAGCCAGGATGCCGTAGCGCGACGAAATGGCCATCGGATCATACAGCAGGCCAAAGTCGTAGAACGACGTTTGCTGACGGCCCAGCAGCAGCGAGCCGAACTGGCTTTGCAGACCGACATAGGCTTGACGACCGAACAGACGACCACCTTGGGCCGACGTACCGTTGTCGAGATCAAAACCGCTTTCCAGGACGAAAACGCCCTTCAGGCCGCCGCCCAGATCTTCGACGCCACGCAGGCCCCAGCGCGAACCGGATTGGTTGCCCGACGACATGCGGAACAGGTTGTCACCATTGGCGCCCGAGTTGCTGTTGTACTCGAGGCCGACGTCAGCAACACCGTACAGGGTTACGCTCGATTGGGCATAAGCGCCGCCAGCGGCCAGAGCGGCGACGGCAGCAGCAAACAGTTTCATCTTCATATCGACACTTTCCTTGTCAACTGATTGGGAAATCTTGGTTGCCCAAGTGCTTGGGCGACGCATTTACATTCACGTCTGCTGCGTATTATGTGCCAGCCCCCCCGGCCGTCAGAAGGCTTTTTCGGCGTAAACCATGCTTACCGGCGGTTTTTGTTGTCGGGGAGCAACAGGAATGCGGGCGGAAATCCCTATTTTGGTGCAAAGCAGTGCAACACCTGGGAAAAATCCATGCCTCAGCGGGATTCGTCGGGCTGGGTTTCTGCTGAAGTGGCGTCTTCGGCTACCGGACGGCCGATAAAACGGGCCAGGAGCAGGCCAAGTTCATAGAGCGCGATAAGAGGTACCGCCAGCAGCAACTGCGACAGCACGTCAGGCGGTGTAACGATGGCCGCAATGATGAAGGCCCCGACGATGACATAGGGGCGGATCTGCTTAAGCTTCTCCAGCTCCACCACGCCGAAGCGCACCAGCACGATCACCACCACCGGTACTTCGAAGGTGATGCCGAAGGCCAGGAACGTCGTCATGGCGAAGCTGAGGTATTTATCGATGTCAGTGGACATCTCGGCCCCCAGCGGCGCGTTGTAGTGGGCCATGAAATGGAACACCGTGGGGAACACCAGAAAGTACGCAAACGCCACGCCGCACAGGAACAGGAAATAGCTGCTCGACACCAGCGGCAGGATCAGGCGCTTCTCATGCTGGTACAGGCCAGGCGCGACGAACTGCCAGACCTGGTACAGCACCCACGGCAGCGCGATCAGGAACGCCACCAGCAAGGTCACCTTCATCGGCACGAAGAACGAGCCGGTCACATCCGTGACGATCATCTTGCCGCCCTTGGGCAGCGATTCCATCAGCGGCGCGGAGAAGAGATTGAAGATGACCGGCGCCCAGTAGACCAGCGAGACGAAGACCAGCATGATGCCGGCCACCGCCTTGACCAGGCGCTGGCGCAGCTCGATCAGGTGGGAGATGAAGGTTTCCTGCTGCGACTCGTCTTGCGGGTCTTGGGGATCGGAGGACCGGGTGTCGCTCATGGCGTGAACCGCTCAGCCGCGAGGGCTGGCAAGTGGATCGATTTAACCGCAACGTGGCGGCGCGGAAAGGCGGACACAACGACAGCGGCCACGGCGGCCGGCATGAGTTCGCCGCGCGCCATGCTCACTCGAAGAAGGAACGGGATTGCCGGGTCACCGGCCGGTGCCGCTTGACGCGCGCCGCGCCCGACTGCACCCAGACACGGACATTGTGCTGGCGCTTGAACCACAGTGGACGCGCGCCCTGCTTGACGCGCCAGCTCTTGCGCCCGTTGTGCGCCTTGTGCGCCGCGTCCCAGCTGGGCACGAAGCCGCCGCTGGCGTCGCCGCTGCTGCCGGCCCCGGTGGCACCGGCGCTTTCGGTGCCGCCGAGCGCTTCGTTTAGCGCCTGGCTCTGCTCGTTGACTTCCTTGTGGATGGTGCGCTCGACATCGCGCGCGGCGTCCTCGAATTCCGTGCGCATCTTGCGCAGTTCTTCCAGTTCGACCTCGCGGCTGACTTCGGCCTTGACGTCGTTGATATAGCGCTGCGCACGCCCGACCAGCGCGCCCACCGTGCGCGCGACCTTGGGCAGCCGTTCGGGACCGATCACGATCAGTGCCACGGCGCCGATCAGCGCCAGCTTGGAAATGCCGAGATCAATCATGCGGACACATCATGCGGACAACATGCGGAAAAGCGCGGCGCGCAACGACACACGGCTGCGAGGTTTGCGTGGAAGGGAAGGCACACCACCGCCTTATTGCTGGCGGGATTTTTCCTTGGCTTCGACATCGATGGTGGTGGAATCGCGCAGCTCCTTGGACGCAGCTGGCTGGGCGTTCTTGTCCTCGCCTTCCTTCATGCCGTCCTTGAAGCCCTTGACCGCGCCGCCCAGATCCTGGCCGATATTGCGCAGCTTCTTGGTGCCGAACACCAGCATGACGATCACCAGCACGATCAGCCAGTGCCAAATGCTAAACGAACCCATTTTTTGCTCCTGATGCAGCCGCGGGCACAGTCATTGATGCCCGGACCCGTTGTTCCGTCCCGTGATGGCCGCGCCGGGCGACGGTTGCCGGCGCAGCTTCTGACCGCGGGCGTTGCCGCCGCGGCCCCCTCCCATACAAGGCTGCCGGTCAGGGCAGCGGTCCCTTCCAGGTGTGGCGCGGCCCACCGAGCACATGCAGATGCAAGTGGTAGACCTCCTGTCCGCCGTCCGGGCCGGTGTTGATCACCGTCCGAAAGCCGTTGGAACAGCCGGCCGCGCGCGCCAGTTCAGGCACCTTCAACATCATTCTAGCAAGCACCTCTCCTTCGCCGGCGCCGCAATCGGCCAGCGAGTCGACATGCGATTTGGGAATGACCAGCAAGTGTACCGGGGCCTTGGGATGGATATCGTGGAAAGCCAGCATGTCGTCGTCTTCATAGACTTTGTTCGACGGCAGCTCGCCGGCCACGATCTTGCAGAAGATGCAATTATCCTGAGCGTTCATGAAAATTTCATTGCGACGGCCGCGGCCGCGGCGAGACCCTGATGCAACCGGGCCTCAGAACCGCTGGTCCGGGTACATGGGCTTGCTGTCGTTCAGATACAGCCAACCCTTGACGATACGATACAGCATCCACAGCGACAGCACGCCCCAGACTGCGAAGGCCAGCGGCATCAGCACAACTGTCGCGAACAGCACCCCGCCCAGCACGCCCCAGGCCACCGACCACCAGAACGAACGAATCTGCCAGGCGAAGTGCGAGGCATACAGCGAACCGCGAGCGTCATCGCGCTTGACGTAGTCGACCACGATGGCGATCAGCGCGGTTATGCCGCCGGTGAGCCAGAAGATCGCATACAGCGCATAAAGGATGTGCAGCAGCTTGCGCAGGCTGCCCAGCTGTTGGCCGCTCGGGGTGGTGACTTGCCCGGTGTAGTCGTTCGCCATGATCGCCCTCGGTTGGAAGCCTGCCTTGCGGCAGGCGGGAGACCGGCCGGCACGCGTGCCGGCTAGTCCTTGCGCCGGGCCTTTTCTTCCAGGCCGGACAGACCTTCGCGCCGTGCCAGCTCGTTGACCACGTCGGCCGGCGTCAGCCCGAAGTTTGCCAGCAAGACCATGCTGTGGAACCAAAGATCCGCCACTTCATAGACCACCTTGCCGGCCGCGGCGCCGCTCTGGCCGGCGGCGCGGGCGTCCTTGGCGGCCATCACGGTCTCGGTGGCTTCCTCGCCGATCTTCTTCAGGATGGCGTCGTCGCCCTTGCTGAACAGGCGCGCCACGTACGACTTGTCGGGGTCGCCGCCGTTGGCGGGCTTGCGCGACTCCAGTACCTCGGCCAGGCGCGCCAGGACATCGTTGCTGCTGAATGCGTTGTCGCTCATGGCTTGGTATAGATCTGGGCAGGGTCCTTCAGCACCGGCTCGACGGTCTGCCAGTCGCCGGCGTCCGCGTCGCCCTCGAACTTCTGGAAGAAGCAGGAATGGCGTCCGGTATGGCAGGCAATGCTGTCGACCTGCGTCACCTTCAGCAGCACCACGTCTTCATCGCAGTCCAGACGGATCTCGTGCACCTTCTGCACATGGCCCGACTCTTCGCCTTTGTGCCACAGGCGCTTGCGCGAGCGCGACCAGAACACGGCCTCGCCCAGCTCCACGGTGCGCAGCAGCGCCTCGCGGTTCATGAACGCGAACATCAGCACGTCGTTCGAGCCGACTTCCTGCACGATCACCGGCACCAGGCCGTTGTCGTCCCATTTCACCTTGTTGAGCCACTTCTTCGGCATAGTCAGATCCGCACAGGAATGCCCTCGCGGGCCATGAATGCCTTGGCTTCGCCCACGGTGTGTTGGCCGTAGTGGAAGATGCTGGCGGCCAGCACCGCGTCGGCGCGGCCCTGGGTAATGCCGTCGGCCAGGTCCTGCAGGCCGCCGACACCGCCCGAGGCGATCACCGGCACCGGCACCGCATCGCTGACCGCGCGGGTGAGCTCCAGGTCGAAGCCGCTCCTGGTGCCGTCGCGGTCCATGCTGGTCAGCAGGATCTCGCCGGCGCCCCGCGTGGCCATCTCGCGCGCCCATTGCACCGCGTCCAGCCCCGTTGCCTTGCGCCCGCCGTGGGTGAAGACTTCCCAGCGCGGCGCTTCGCCGGGGGCCGAGCTGCGCTTGGCGTCGATCGCCACTACGATGCATTGCGAGCCATAGCGCGCGGTGGCATCCGACACCAGCTGCGGATTAGCAATCGCCGACGAGTTGACGCTGATCTTGTCCGCGCCGGCATTGAGCAGGCGCCGCACGTCTTCGACGGTGCGCACGCCGCCGCCCACCGTCAGCGGGATAAATACCTGCGAGGCCACGTCCTCGATGATATGCAGCATCAGATCGCGCCCGTCGCTGGTCGCGGTGATGTCCAGGAATGTGATTTCGTCGGCGCCCTGCTCGTCATAGCGGCGCGCGATTTCCACGGGATCGCCCGCGTCGCGCAGTTCGACAAAGTTGACGCCCTTGACCACCCGCCCGTTGGTCACGTCCAGGCAGGGGATGATACGTTTGGCTAGCATGAGATTCCTTGTCCGCCACCGCTGCCGTGCGGGCAGCGGCGAGGCGGCTGCGCCCCGCGGCGCCGTTGCCTTATTGCCCGTCGCGCAGCTTGTCCGCCAGCGCCTGTGCGGCGGCAAAGTTGAGGTCGCCCGAGTAGATCGCGCGGCCGCAAATCACGCCTTCCACGCCCTCGCGTTCCACCGCGCAGAGGTTGTCGATATCGGCCAGGTTGGACAGGCCGCCGCTGGCAATCACCGGAATCGACATCGATTGCGCCAGCTTGACGGTGGCGTCGATATTGATCCCCTGCAGCATGCCGTCGCGGCCGATGTCGGTGTAGATGATGGCCTCGACGCCGTAGTCTTCATACTTGCGCGCCAGGTCCGCCACCTCGTGGCCGGTCAGCTTGCTCCAGCCGTCGGTGGCCACCTTGCCATCCTTGGCATCGAGGCCGACGATGATATGGCCGCCGAAAGCCGAGCAGGCGTCCTTCAGGAAGCCGGGATTCTTCACCGCCGCGGTGCCGATGATGACGTACGAAAGCCCGTCGTCCAGCCAGCGCTCGATGGTGTTCAGGTCGCGGATGCCGCCGCCCAGCTGCACCGGGATCTCGTCGCCGACCTCGGCGATGATGGCCTTGATGGCCTCCTCGTTGCGGGGCTTGCCCACGAACGCGCCATTCAGGTCCACCAGGTGCAGGCGGCGGGCGCCCTGCTCCACCCAGTGGCGTGCCATGGCGGCGGGATCTTCGGAAAAGACGGTGGCCTGGTCCATGTCGCCTTGTTTGAGGCGTACACACTGACCGTCCTTCAGGTCGATGGCCGGAATGAGCAACATATGCGTGACGAGCGTGGTTGAGTGAGTGAGATTGAGCGAGACCGGCGCATGCCGGTCAGGTCGGGTCGATAGTCGATTGGAAACGGGTCAGGTGCCGGGTCGGTCAGCGGTCGGACATCGGTAAAAAAAGCGAATCGCGAATCGGCAAGCCTGTTGCTTCAGGGGTTCCAGTGGACGAAGTTCCGGTACAGCTGCAGGCCCAGGGCCGCGCTTTTCTCGGGGTGGAACTGCGTCGCGAAAATATTATCGCGCGCTACCGCGCTGGTAAACACGACTCCGTATTCCGTTTCGCCGGCGACATGGGCCGGATCCTGCGCCTGCACATAGTAGCTGTGGACGAAATAGAACCAGCTGTCGTCCGGGATGCCGCTCCACAGCGGGTGCGGCCTGGCCTGGCGCACCCGGTTCCAGCCCATCTGCGGCACCTTGTAGCGCGAGCCATCGGGCTGCGTCATGCCGTCCAGCGCAAAGCGCACTACCTGGCCGGGCATCAGCGCCAGCGCCGGGGTGCGGTCCGCGCCGGCGCGGCTTTCGGTGCTGAATTCGAACAGCATCTGCTCGCCCACGCACACGCCCAGCATCGGCTTGCTGGCGGCGGCCTCGACTACCGCCTGCTGCAGGCCGGACGCTCCCAGCGCCGACATGCAGTCGGGCATGGCGCCCTGGCCGGGCAGCACCACGCGGTCCGCCGAGCGGATGCCTTCGGGCGCATCCACCACCCGGACATCGGCTTCCGGCGCCGCGGCACGCAGCGCCTGCGCCACCGAGCGCAGGTTGCCCATGCCGTAATCCACAATTGCTATGGTAGTCATGATTTCAAAACAGGCAACAATGTCTTCAGCCCGTCAACGATGAATTCCACGGCCAGCGCCGACAGGATCAAACCCATCAACCGCGTGCCGATATTGATGCCGGTGCGCCCGATCACCCGGGCGATCGGGTCCGCCGCGCGGAATACCAGGTACACCATCGCGCCCAGCAACGCACCAATGCCGACCAGGATCAGCAGCTGGTACCAGTGCTGGGTCTTGCCGGCATAAACGATCACCGTGCTGATCGAGCCGGGGCCGGTCAGCAGCGGCAGCGCCAGCGGCACCACCGCGATGCTCGAGCGTGCCTCGGCCTCGTCCTCTTCCTCTGGCGTGGCCTTGGTGCGGCTGGTCTGCGCATTCAGCATGTTCATGGCCATCATGATCATGATGAGCCCGCCGCCCACCTGCAGCGATGCCACCGAGATATTGAAGAACTCGATGATCTGCTGCCCCAGCAACGCCGACACCGCCACCACGATTGCCACCGAGACTGACGCGATCTTGATGGTATGCCGCTTTTCCGCCTCGGTCTGCTGCGTGGTCAGGCTGATGAAGAACGGGATCGCCCCCGGGTTGATCAGCGCCAGCAGCGAAATAAACGACTTGAGCGTATCCATTGGTTGCGGTTCGCCAGCGTCGCTGGCCGGGTTCGTGCCGGGAAGGTCAGCGGGCGCCGCAACCAGCCGGCACGCCTACGGTTTCAGGAAGCTCAGAGGGTACCCTTGGTCGACGGGATCGTGTTGGCCGCGCGCGGGTCCAGTTCCACCGCCATGCGCAAGGCCCGGCCAAAGGCCTTGAATACCGTTTCGCACTGGTGATGGGCATTGATGCCGCGCAGGTTGTCGATATGCAGGGTCACGCCCGCATGATTGACGAAGCCGCGGAAGAACTCGATGGTCAGGTCCACGTCGAAACTGCCAACGCGCGCGCGCGTGAACGGCACGTGGAACTCCAGGCCGGGGCGGCCGGAGAAATCGATCACCACGCGCGACAGGCATTCGTCCAGCGGCACGTAGCTGTGGCCGTAGCGGGTGATGCCCTTCTTGTCGCCGATGGCCCTGGCGACCGCCTGGCCGAGCGTGATGCCGACGTCTTCCACCGTATGGTGGTCGTCGATATGCGTGTCGCCGGTGGCTTCGACTTCCAGGTCGAACATGCCATGCCGGGCGATCTGGTCCAGCATGTGGTCAAGGAACGGTACGCCGGACGCCAGCTTCTGGCGGCCGCTGCCGTCGAGATTCAGGGAAACGCGGATTTGCGTTTCCGAAGTATTGCGGGTGACCTCTGCAACACGCATGGTGTTAATCCTGCAGCGACGCTGCGAATGCCTCAAGGAACTGCGCGTTTTCTTCGGGCGTGCTGACCGTGACGCGCAGACAATTGGCCAGCAACGGGTGCATTTTACTCACGTTCTTGATCAATACCTTGCGGGCCAGCAGCCGGTCGAAGGCCTGTGCGGCATCCGGCACGCGCGCCAGCACGAAGTTGGCGGCGCTGGGGAACACCGTGACGCCGGGCTGCGCGGCCATGCCGTCGGCCACGCGGGCGCGCTCGGCGCGCAGTTGCGCGGCCTGTTCGTCCAGTACGGACACGTGTTCGAGCGCGAACAGCGCGGCCGCCTCGGTCAGCACGTTGACGTTGTAGGGCGGGCGCACCTTGTCCAGCTGCGCCAGCCATTCGGGCGCGCCGGCCAGGTAGCCCAGGCGGATGCCGGCCAGGCCCAGCTTCGATACGGTGCGCATCACCAGCAGGTTGCCGAACTCCACCAGGCGCGGCATCCAGCTGTGCTGGGCGAACGGCTGGTAGGCCTCGTCGACCACCACCAGGCTGTTGCAGGCCTCGCCCTGGGCGGCGCGGACGATGGCCTCCATGTCGTCGGCATCGAACAGGTTGCCGGTGGGGTTGTTCGGGTAGGCCAGGTAGATGATGGCAGGCTGGTGCTCGGCCATCGCCGCCAGCATGGCGGCGCGGTCAAGCGTGAAGTCCGCACGCAGCGGCACGCCGACGAATTGCAGGCCGGCGAACTGTGCCGACATCGCATACATGACAAAGCCCGGCACCGGTGCCATCACCTTCGCGCCCGGCTTGGCCGCGGCCAGCGCCAGCATGCTGATGATCTCGTCCGAGCCGTTGCCGAGCAGCACGTCCATGCCGGCCGGCACCTGCATCACCGTCTTCAGCTTCGCGCGCAGCGCTTCGCTGCTGGGCACCGGATAGCGGTTCAGTGCGACCTCACCGAGCCGCGCGGCCAGTTGCTCGCGCAGTTCGGCCGGCAGGCGGTAGGGATTCTCCATCGCGTCGAGCTTGACCAGACCGTGCGAATCCGGCACGTGGTAAGCGCCCATGGCGCGCACGTCGTCACGGATGATGCGTTCGATCAGGGAGGGCTCTACGGCTGACATGGAAGCTCCAGGGTGGGTGGGGTCAGGGTTAGCTACGCTTGAAACGGTATTCCGCGCTGCGGGCGTGGGCCTGCAGCCCTTCGCCATAGGCCAGCTCGGCGGCGATCTGCCCGAGCATCTGCGCCCCGCCCTCGCTCACTTCGATCAGGCTCGAGCGCTTCTGGAAGTCATAGACGCCCAGCGGCGACGAGAAGCGCGCGGTGCGCGAGGTCGGCAGCACGTGGTTCGGGCCGGCGCAGTAGTCGCCCAGCGACTCGCTGGTATAGCGGCCCAGGAAGATGGCGCCGGCGTGGCGAATCTTCTCGCTCCACTGGCGCGGGTTCTCGGCGGAGATCTCGAGGTGCTCGGGCGCGATCGCGTTGGCGATCTCGCAGGCCTCTTCCATGTCGCGCACCTTGATCAGCGCGCCACGGCCGGAGATCGACGCAGCGATCACGTCGCGGCGCGGCATGGTGCCAAGCTGGCGCTGGATGCTGGCTTCGACGCGGGCGATATAGTCCGCATCGGGGCACAGCAGGATCGACTGCGCCAGTTCGTCATGCTCGGCCTGCGAGAACAGGTCCATCGCCACCCAGTCGGGGTCGGTGGTGCCATCGCAGATCACCAGGATCTCGGACGGGCCGGCGATCATGTCGATGCCGACGGTGCCGAACACGCGCCGCTTGGCCGCGGCGACGTAGGCATTGCCAGGGCCGACAATCTTGTCGACCTGCGGCAGCGTCGCGGTGCCATAGGCCAGCGCACCAACCGCCTGGGCGCCGCCGATGGTAAACACGCGATCGACGCCGGCGATCTGCGCCGCAGCCAGCACCAGTTCATTGCGCACGCCGCCCGGCGTGGGCACGACCATGATGATTTCCTTCACGCCGGCCACGCGCGCCGGAATCGCATTCATCAGCACCGACGACGGGTAGGCGGCCTTGCCGCCCGGCACGTAGATGCCGACGCGGTCCAGCGGCGTCACCTTCTGGCCCAGCATGGTGCCGTCGGCCTCGGTGTATTCCCAGCTGTGGCTGCCGCATTCGATCTTCTGCTTCTCGTGGTAGGCACGCACGCGCGCGGCGGCGGCCTCAAGCGCGGCGCGGCGCTTGGGCTCGAGGTCTTCGAGCGCGGCTTCCAGCTGCTGCTGCGCGACCTCGAGTGCGCCCATCGACGCCGCTTCCACGCGGTCGAAGCGCCGGGTGTATTCCAGCACCGCGGCATCGCCGCGCGACTTCACGTCGGCCAGGATCTGCGCGGCGGCGCGATCGATGGCCTCGTCCTCGCCAGCCTCGAAGGCCAGCACCTGGCGCAGCGCCTCGGCAAAGCCCGGCGCGCTGGAATCGAGCCGGCGGACCGGCAGGTTTTCCATTTCGGTTGGGTTCATGACTTCTTTCCTTCTCGGGCGGCCACGGCCTCAGGCCAGTGCCGCCGAAGCGCGTTCAAAGGCGTCGAGGATCGGTGCCAGCCGCTCGCGCTTGAGTTTGAGCGCGGCCTGGTTCACCACCAGCCGCGACGAGATCTGCACGATTTCTTCCACTTCGACCAGGTTGTTGGCGCGCAGCGTGCTGCCGGTGCTGACCAGGTCGACGATGGCGTCGGACAGGCCCACCAGCGGGCCCAGCTCCATCGAACCGTACAGCTTGATCAGGTCGACGTGAACGCCCTTTTTCGCAAAATGCTCGCGCGCGGTCTGCACGTACTTGGTGGCCACGGCCAGGCGCGCGCCCTGGCGCACCGCGTTGACGTAGTCAAACCCGGCCGGCACCGCCACCGACATGCGGCAGCGCGCGATGTTCAGGTCGATCGGCGCATACAGCCCGGCCATGCCGTTTTCCATCAGCACGTCCTTGCCGGCCACGCCGAAGTCGGCCGCGCCGTACTGCACATAGGTCGGCACGTCCGAGGCGCGCACGATCACCACGCGCACCGCCGGATCGGAAGTGGGCAGGATCAGCTTGCGCGAGGTCTCGGGATCCTCGGTGACGCGGATGCCGGCGGCTTCCAGCAGCGGCAGCGTCTCGGTGAAGATGCGGCCCTTGGACAGCGCCAGCGTCAGCTGGTCGGGCGATGCGTTGAAAGTGGGGCTCATCGGACTTCCTCAGGCAATGCGGCGGATCTTCGCGCCCACTGCCGACAGCTTGTCTTCCATGCGGTCGTAGCCGCGGTCCAGGTGGTAGATGCGGTCGATCACGGTCTCGCCATCGGCCACCAGGCCGGCGATCACCAGGCTGGCCGAGGCGCGCAGGTCGGTCGCCATCACGTTGGCGCCCGACAGGCGCGGCACACCGTTGACCACCGCGGTGTTGCCTTCGACGGTGATGTCGGCACCCAGGCGGTTCAGTTCCTGGACGTGCATGAAGCGGTTTTCGAAGATGGTCTCGGTTACGCGCGCGGTGCCTTCGGCGACGGCGTTCAGGGCCATGAACTGGGCCTGCATGTCGGTCGGGAAGGCCGGGTATTCCGAGGTGCGGAAGCTTACCGCGCGGGCGCGGTGCGGCATCGCCAGGCGGATCCAGTCGGCCCCGGTTTCGATGCTGGCGCCGGCTTCGCGCAGCTTGTCCAGCACGGTGTCGAGGATCTCGGGCTGCACGCCGCGCAGTACCAGGTCGCCGAGCGTCGCGGCCGCCGCGCACAGGAAGGTGCCGGCCTCGATGCGGTCGGCGATGACACTGTGGCTGGCGCCGTGCAGGCGCTCGACGCCGTGCACCACCAAGCGGTCGGTGCCGATGCCGTCGATCTTCGCGCCCATCTTGACCAGCAGCTGGGCCAGGTCGGTCACCTCGGGTTCGCGCGCGGCATTTTCCAGCACGGTCTCGCCTTCGGCCAGCGTGGCGGCCATCAGCAGGTTCTCGGTGCCGGTCACGGTGATCATGTCGGTGACCACGCGCGCGCCCTTCAGGCGTTTGGCGCGGGCGTGGATAAAGCCATGTTCGATGGTGATTTCGGCGCCCATCGCCTGCAGGCCCTTGATGTGCTGGTCGACCGGGCGCGCGCCGATGCCGCAGCCGCCGGGCAGCGACACGCGGGCCTCGCCGAAGCGCGCCACCAGCGGACCGAGCACCAGGATCGACGCGCGCATGGTCTTGACCAGCTCGTACGGGGCCTCGAGCAGATTGACGTCGGCGCCGTTCAGCGTCACCTGCGTGCCATCCAGCTCGGCCTGCATGCCCATCTGGCGCAGCAGCTTGAGCGTGGTGCGCACGTCCTGCAGGTTCGGCACGTTATCCAGCGCGACGGTATCGGCCGTCAGCAGGCCCGCGCACAGGATCGGCAAGGCAGCATTCTTGGCGCCCGATACGCGGATTTCACCCTTGAGCGGGCCGTTGCCGTGGATCTGGAATTTGTCCATGTTCTGTCGTCTGTGCCGGGCACACGCCCGGCGTCATTGTTCTGGAGCCGCGCAAGGCGCGGCGCATTATTCCGGGCAGCTTACTTGCCTTCGCCAGCCTGCCACTCGGCAGGGGTCAGCGTCTTCATCGACAGCGCATGAATCTCGGCACGCATGCGGTCGCCCAGCGCCGCGTAGACACGCTGGTGGCGCTGGATCAGGCGCTTGCCTTCAAATTCGTTGCTGACGATGGTGGCAAAGAAGTGCTGGCCATCGCCCTCGACTTGCAGATGTTCGCAGGGCAGTCCTTGGGCAATGTAGTCCCTGACTTGTTCCGGTGTAGGCAGCATGGGTTCTCTTCAGGCTTTCACTTCATGTTGGGGCGCTGCGGCTCAGTGGCGCAGCTTGTATCCGGACTTCAGCAGGCGCAGCGCCAGCGCGGCCAGCACCACGAACGCCGATCCGACCACCGCCAGGCTGAACAGCGGCGACACGTCGGAGACGCCAAAGAAGCCATAGCGGAAGCCGTCGATCATGTAGAAGAACGGATTGGCATGGGACACCGCCTGCCAGAAGGCCGGCAGCGAATGGATCGAATAGAACACGCCGGACAGGAAGGTCGCCGGCATGATCAGGAAGTTCTGGAACGCGGCCAGCTGGTCGAACTTCTCGGCCCAGATGCCGGCGATCAGGCCCAGCGTGCCGAGGATGCCCGCGCCCAGCAGCGCAAACACCACGATCCAGCCGACGTTGGCAAAGTGCAAGTTGGCGAACCACGCCGTCACCAGCAGCACGCCCAGGCCGACGGTCAGCCCGCGGATCACCGAGGCCACCACGTAGGCGCCGAACATCTCCCAGTGCGACAGCGGTGGCAGCAGCACGAATACCAGGTTGCCGGTGATCTTGGACTGGATCAGCGACGACGAGCTGTTGGCGAACGCATTCTGCAGCACGCTCATCATCACCAGGCCGGGCACCAGGAAGGCGGTGTAGCTGATCTGGTCATAGACCTTGACCCGGTCTTCCAGCACATGGCCGAAGATCAGCAGGTACAGCACCGCGGTCAGCACCGGCGCGGCGACGGTCTGGAAGCTCACCTTCCAGAAGCGCAGCACTTCCTTGTAAAGCAGCGTGCGGAAGCCGACCAGGCTGCCGACGGCCATCGGGCCGAGGCGGGCGTCTTCCAGGATTTCGATCTCGCCAGGCTGCTTCATGCCGCAGCCTCCATCGCCGGATCGGGCAGCGCGCCGGGCATATGGCCTTCGCGGCGCATGATCTGCACGAATACGTCTTCGAGGTCGGCCTTGTTGATTTCCATGTCTTCGATGTCACAGCCCGCTTCGCGGCAGGCGGCCAGGATCGGCTCCACCGCCTGGTAGCCCGACAGCCGCAGCCGCACCGCGCGTTCGCCGGGATTGGCCGGCATGCGCAGCGGCTCCAGCGCGGGCGGCAAGGCGCCGCGCGCAAAAGTCAGCACCAGCTGCAGCCCGGCAAACTGGGTCAGCAGGTTGCTGGTGCGGTCCAGCGCCACCACTTCGCCGAACTTGAGCATGGCGATGCGGTCGCACAGGGCCTCGGCCTCTTCCAGGTAATGCGTGGTCAGGATGATGGTGTGCCCTTCGCGGTTCAGGCGCGAGATGAACTTCCACAGCGTTTGCCGCAATTCCACGTCCACGCCGGCGGTGGGCTCGTCGAGCACGATCACCGGCGGGCGGTGCACCAGGGCCTGCGCCACCAGCACGCGCCGCTTCATGCCGCCCGAAAGCTGGCGCATATTGGCGTCGGCTTTCCCGGTCAGGTCCAGGTTGGCCATGATTTCGTCGATCCAGTCGTCGTTGCGGGTCAGGCCGAAATAGCCGGACTGCAGCCGCAGCGTCTCGCGCACCGTGAAGAACGGATCGAACACCAGCTCCTGCGGCACCACGCCCAGCATACGCCGCGCCATCCGGTAATCGGAGACGACATCGTGCCCCAGCACACTGACGCGGCCGGAATCGGCCCGGTTCAGGCCGGCGAGAATCGAGATCAGCGTGGTCTTGCCGGCGCCGTTGGGCCCGAGCAGGCCGAAGAATTCGCCGCGTTCGACGGTGAAGCTGACGCCCTTGAGCGCCTGCAGGTTGCGGTAGCGCTTGCGAACGTCGTGGATTTCAATGGCTTTCATGGCCGATTGTTTGTGGCGGGTCCGGCTCTTTCGGGGCTGGCCGCCAGGAAATGGGGAGCAACTGCGTGCCCGGATGTCCTGGTCCGGCATGGATTGGGCCGGCAACAGGCAGGGGGATGGGCGAACAACCCGGAATTATAGGGGATGCGGGGTTGGTCCCGCTTGATCCCCGCCGGATCCGTCCCGGGGGCTCGACGGCCGCACGAGACGGTCGCCGCGGCATCGCGTGGGGTCGCCAGGCTGGCGACCGGCGATGCCGGATCAATGTCGGTGATGGTGTCGCAGTGGGGTGGCGGCTGGCGCGGCTGCGCTCGCCAGGCCGAGCAGGCCGTCTACGCCGTACAGGCTGGCCAGTTGCGCCAGGGGCGCCGGCACGCCGCGCAGCACCAGCGCCTGGCCGCGCGCCACGGCGGCCCGATGCCACGCCAGCAGCACGGCGACGGCAGATGAGTCCGCCTGCGCCAGGCCGGTGCAGTCCACTTCGACGTCGCCCTGGGCCACGCGCGCCAGCCCGTCGCGCAGCACGGCGGCGGCATTCTGGTTGGTCAGCGAGTTACCCGGCGAAAGCATGGCGTCAGTGGCCTGGATGCGGAAATGAAAACAAGAGACTAAAAACGAAGGCGCCCCGCCCGGGGGCGGGAGCCTGTGTCGCGAACGGCCATTGTAGTGCACATCGACGCGCCGTGCTGCATGGCAGCGACGCGCCGCCGGCGCAGGTCAGCTCTTGGCGTTGGCGAGCTGGCGGTTGCGATCCTGCAGCGTCTTGATCACGCCTTCGACACCCTGCTGGCCGACGATGGTGTTGAAGCTGCCCTTGTAGGCCTCGGTCAGCCACGCGCCCAGCACGTTGATGTCATAGACCTTCCAGCCCTGCGCGGTCTTTTCCAGGCGGTAGTCCATCTGGATCGGCTCGCCCTTGTTGATGACCTGCGTGCGGATGGTGGCATCGGTATCGTCGGCGGTGCCGCGGTACGGACGGTATTGCACGGTCTGGTCGCGGATCTGCGCGATGGCGCCGGCGTAGGTGCGGATCAGCAGGGTCTTGAATTCCTCGGTGATCTGCTTCTGCTGCTCGGGCGTCGCCTTGGACCAGTTGCGACCCATGGCGATCTGCGTGGTTTTCTGGAAGTTGGCGTTCGGAATAATCTTCTGTTCGACCAGCGCAGTGATCTTGCCGATATTGCCGGCCTGCATGTCCTTGTCGGCCTTAACGGCCGACATCACGTCGTTGACCACGGCCTTGACCAGCCCGTCCGGGGAGGCCACGTCCTGAGCCGATACCTGGGCCTGCGCGGTCCCCGCGAAGGCAACCGCCGTCAGGAGGGGGAGCAACAGTCGCTTGAGCATGTGAGATCTCCTTCTTATCAAAGAGGTCCGGACCCGCACACCGGCCCCTCGATACATGTCGGAAGGGCACGGGTCCGTACAGATTGGAACATAGCGGCGTCGCGCGCGCTGCCATGAAAAGCGCGGCTTGCGCCACCTACAAACAATTTGTTTCAGCGGTCACAGCGCATTCACAGCGCCAGTGACGTGTTCATCGCCTCAGCGGAAGCGTACCCCCGGCAAGCCACCCGGCAACACGGGCGGCATCGGCATGCTCTGGCCCTCCGGCTGGGTCTCGCCCGCGGCGCCAGGCTTGGGCGGCTCGGCGGCAGGGGCCGAAGCACCATCCGCCGCCGGAGCCGGAGCCGTTGCGGGTGCCGGCGCGGCACTGGCGTCGGTCGCGGCCGGCGCAGAGGCTTCGGTCTCGTCTTCGTCTTCGGCACCCGGCGGATTGCCGTCGTAGATCAGGTACTGGCGCCGCTGCAGGTAGGAGTCACGCAGGAACGAGTACTTGTCCAGCGCGGCCTGCTCCAGCAGGTTGCTGGCGCCCAGCAGTTGGGCCCGGCCGGCGACGATGCGCACGCCAACCAGCGAATTGCGCAGCGAAACCGGATAGAAGTACGCCGACGGATCCGCCTGCCGGTCTACCAGCATGCCGGCGGTGTCGCGGAACGTGCTCGGCCCGAACAGCGGCAGCACCAGGTACGGGCCGGCCGGCACGCCCCACACGCCCAGCGTCTGGCCGAAGTCTTCCTTGTACTTGGGCAGGCCCGCCGGGGTGGCGATGTCAATCAGGCCGCCGATGCCCAGCACGGTGTTCATGGCCACGCGCATGGTGTCTTCCGCCGCGCGTGTCGGCTTGCCCTGCAGCAGGTTGTTCACCGCCGAATAGACATCGCTGACATTGGAGAAGAAGTTCTCCACCGCGCGCTGCACCGGCGTGGGCATGTAGTCGGCGTAGACCTGGGCTACCGGGCGCAGGATGCCCTTGTCGAAGTCCTCATTGATCTTCGAGACCTCGCGGTTGAACGGCTCCAGCGGGTCCTTCGGGTTGGCGGTGGGGCCGGTGGCGCAACCGGCAAGCGCCGCCGCGGCGGCCGCCGTGGCCAGGATGCTCCGGAGGTGGCGGGCGGCGTTCACTTGAGATCTCCAGCCGGGGCCGGCGCACTGGCGCCGGCGGACGAGCCGCCGCCGGCATCGGCGGCCTTGTTGTACAGGAACTGCCCGATCAGGTTTTCAAGCACCACGGCGGACTGCGTCATGGTGATGCGCGCGCCGTCGGCCAGCATGGCGGTGTCGCCGCCGGCTTCCAGGCCGATGTACTGCTCGCCCAGCAGGCCCGAGGTCAGGATCTTGGCGGAGGTGTCCTTGGGAAACTGGTAGCGCTTTTCCAGGCTCATCTCGACGGTGGCCTGATAGGTCTTGTCGTCGAAGCGGATCGCCGCCACCCGGCCGACCACTACGCCCGCGCTCTTGACCGGCGCGCGCGGCTTGAGCCCGCCGATATTGTCGAAGCGGGCCTGCACGCTATAGGTGTCCTGGAAGCTGAAGGCGCTCATGTTTCCCGCCTTGAGGGCCAGGAAGAGCAAGGCGACGAACCCTGCCGCCACAAACAGCCCCACCCAGAAATCGAGTGTGTTCTTTTTCATTGGAATCTCTTTCTTCAACCCCGTAGTGTCTGTCGCTGCCTTGTTGTCGCTGCCTTGTTGTCGTGCTTCCCGCATTGTGGCCCGCTGGCGCTCCGCTCAGTTGCTGAACATCAGCGCCGTCAGCAGGAAATCCAGCCCCAGCACCGCCAGCGACGCGATCACCACGGTGCGGGTGGTCGCGCGCGAGACGCCTTCCGGCGTGGGCTTGGCCTCGAATCCCTGGTACAGCGCAATGAACGTCACCGCGATGCCAAAGATGAAGCTCTTGATCACGCCGTTGAGCACGTCGGCGCGCACGTCGACGCCGCCCTGCATCTGCGACCAGAACGCGCCGGCGTCGACGCCGATCAGCTGCACGCCGACCACGTAGCCGCCCAGGATGCCCACCGCGCTGAAGATCGCAGCCAGCACCGGCATGGCGATCACGCCCGCCCAGAAGCGCGGCGCGACCACGCGCTGCAGCGGATTGACCGCCATCATTTCCATGGCCGTGAGCTGCTCGCCCGCCTTCATCAGGCCGATTTCGGCGGTCAGCGAAGTGCCGGCACGGCCCGCGAACAGCAGCGCGGTCACCACCGGGCCCAGTTCACGCACCAGCGACAGCGCCACCAGCAGCCCCAGCGCCTGCTCGGAGCCGTAGCGGTTGAGCGTGTAGTAGCCCTGCAGCCCGAGCACGAAGCCGACAAACAAGCCGGACACCGCGATGATCACCAGCGACAGGTTGCCGACAAAGAAGACCTGGTCGGTCACCAGACGGAAGCGGCGCAGCAGCGCCGGCGACAGGGCCAGCACCGCCAGGAACATGCGCGTGGCGTGGCCCAACCCGGAAATGCTGCGACGCACGGCAGCGCCGATGGCGCTGAAGAACCCTGCCACCAAGCCGGTCATCGCGCGCCCCCGACGAAATCCTCGGCCAGCGAGGGTCCGGCGTAGTGGAACGGCACCGGGCCGTCGGCCTCGGCATGGACAAATTGATGCACGAACGGATCGGTGGAGGCGCGCAGGGCCTCGGGGGTGCCTTCGGCGGCGATGCGCCCGTCGGCAATGAAGTAGACGTAGTCGGCGATCTGGAAGGTCTCGTGCACGTCGTGCGAGACGATGATGGTGGTGGCGCCGAGGGCGTCGTTGAGGCTGCGGATGAGCCGCGCGGTCAGGCCCAGCGAGATCGGATCCAGGCCGGCAAAGGGCTCGTCATACATCAGCAGCGCCGGATCCAGCGCGATCGCGCGGGCCAGCGCCACGCGCCGCGCCATGCCGCCGGAGATCTGCGACGGCATCAGGTCGCGCGCGCCGCGCAGCCCGACCGCGTTTAGCTTCATCAGCACCAGGTCGCGGATCATCGACTCGGGCAGGTCGGTGTGCTCGCGCAGCGGGAATGCGACATTGTCGAACACCGACAGGTCGGTAAACAGCGCGCCGAACTGGAACAGCATGCCCATCTGGCGGCGCACGGCGTAAAGGCCGGCGGTGTCCAACTGGTGAATATCCGTGCCGGCAAAGCGCACCGCGCCCGACTGCGGCCGCACCTGGCCACCGATCAGGCGCAGCACCGTGGTCTTGCCGCAGCCCGAACCGCCCATCACCGCGATCACCTTGCCGCGCGGGAATTGCATGGTCAGGCCGGACAGGATCGGCTTGCCGTGGTCCGCATAGGCGAAATCCACCGCAGTCAGTTCGACAAGGTTTTGAGCAGAATCGGTCACGTTGGCACCGGTCGGGACAGGGGCGCATTATAAGGTGTACTACCTAGCCCTGCTGGTACCCGTGTGTCCCGCGCCACATGACGCGTGCCTGTGGTGCCTCAGAATCTTCCTGGCCACCCGTCAAGCCGGCCAACTCGCTCTGGAAAGCGGCCAATCCCCGTGCTGCGGTGCGGCTCAGGGCTCCTGCGCGATAGGCACGTCTTTCAGGATGACCTGCCATTGGATCGATTCCGAGCGAATCGCGGTGGCAAATGCCTCCGGCGAGTCGCGCAGCGGCGTCAGGCCGGCGGCCTGCAGGCGCGAACGCACCTCGCGCTCGGACATCACGCCTTCAAGCTCCCCAGCCAGCCGCGCCACGATCGCGCGCGGCGTCTTGGCCGGCGCCATCACGCCAAACCAGGCCGCTGCGGCGTAGCCATCCTGCCCCGATTCCTGCAGCGTCGGCACCAGCGGCGCCAGTGGCGAGCGCGCCACACCGGTCACGCCGACCAGCCGCAGCCCGCCGCTCTTGACCTGGCTCTGGACCGCCGCGAACGAACAAAAACAGGCGCTGATACGGCCAGCCAGCATTTCCTGCACCACCGCGGCCTCGCCCTTGCTGGTGACCAGCGGCACACCGCCGCGCAAGCCGCGCACCGCGTATTCGGCGTACAGGTGCGAAGGGCTGCCGGGCTGGCCATAGCCATAGCTGTAGGAACCGGGACTCGACTTGACCGCGGTCATCCATTGTTCCGGGGTGCGCATCGGCAGGCGCGCGTCGATCACCAGGAACAGCGGCGTGGTGGCCACGCGCGCCACCGGCGTGAAGTCGCGCACGACGTCGTACGGCACTGGCTCGAGCCCCGGCTGGATCAGCATATTGGCCTGGTGGAACAGCAGCGTATGGCCATCGGAGCTGGCCTTGGCGACGACATCGCCGGCGATGGTGCCGGCGCTGCCGGGACGGTTGTCGACCTCGACCGGCACACCGAGCCTGGCCGACAGGCGCTCGGCCAGCATCCGCGCTACGGCGTCGGCGACGCCGCCGGCCGGGAACGGCACGATCAGGCGCATCGGGCGGTCAGGGAACGTCATGCTGCGCGCCAGCGGCTGCGTGCCCGCATGTGCGGGCCGGGCTGGCACGGCGAAAGCCAGGGTGGCACATCCCAGGGCGTACAGGCACAGCACGGGCGGGAGCCAGCGCCGGGCGGCGGCCGCGGGCAGGCGCGGCGCGAACTTCGCTTTACCTCGCCAAAGCCGCGACAAATTGCGCACTTCGGACATCGTTTTCCTCCGGCCCGTCTCCTGAGGAGGCGGCAAACTGGTTCTGGGGAAAAAGGATTAGCGAGGCAGTTTCCGTTATTTGTTTTTGAAAATTGTAAGGACAATGCCGGGGCCGCCACAGGCACGTAAACCATAGCCGGGAGAACCCTGAAAGCCTTGCCACGCCTTGCAAAATGCGCTCTGGCGGGGGGCGGCGCAGGGCACGGCTATAATCCGCCGATGACGAAATTCACCGTGCGGCCCATGGTCTGGTCCGACCTGCCGGCCGTGCTCGCGGTGCAGGCCAGCTGCTATGCCGAGGGTCTGCTGGAAGGCCAGGCGGCGCTGGCCAGCCGGCTGGCGCTGTCGCCGGCCACCTGCTGGGTCGCGCACGGCCCCGCGCAGCGCGGCACCCTCGCCGCCTACCTGTTCACGCACGCCTGGCCCGAAGACAGCCTGCCGCCGCTGGACGGCGTGCTCGACGATGGCTGGCGCCGGAATGCCGCCCCTGACACCCTGACCTGGTTCGTGCACGACATGGCCGTGGCGCCCGCCGGCCGCGGCGCCGGACTGGCGCCGCGCCTGTACGCGGCGGCGCAGGCAGCGGCGCACGCCGCTGGGCTGCGGCGCTCGCGGCTGATCGCGGTGCAGTCGGCGGCGCCGTGGTGGCGCAGGCTTGGATACGCGCCGGTGCCGGCGCAGATGGCTGTCTGGCATGCCGGCAAGCTGGCGGCATACGGCCCCAGTGCGGTGCTGATGGAGCGGATGCTGGCCGGCTGAGCGACGCACCCCCTCAACAAAAAAAAGCCCGCCGGCTTGCGCCAGGCGGGTTTTTTTTCGGCTGGGCTGGATCAGCGCGGCAGGTCGGTGTGCCCCATCAGGAAGGCGTCGACCGAGCGCGCGGCCTGGCGGCCTTCGCGGATCGCCCACACCACCAGCGACTGGCCGCGGCGCACGTCGCCGGCGGCGAACACCTTGGGTACGTTGGTGTGGTAGGCACGCTCACCCTCGGTCGAGGCCTTGGCGTTCTTGCGCGCGTCGGTGTCAACGCCGAACGCTTCCAGCATCGAGCCCACCGGGTTGGTGAAGCCCATCGCCAGCAGCACCAGGTCGGCCGGCAGGATGAACTCGCTGCCTTCCACTTCCTGCATGCGGCCATCCTTCCATTCGACGCGGCAGGCCTTCAGCGCGGTGACCTTGCCGTTTTCGCCGATGAATTCCTTGGTGGCGACCGACCAGTCACGCTCGCAGCCTTCGTCGTGCGACGACGAGGTGCGCAGCTTGATCGGCCAGTACGGCCACACCAGCGGCTTGTTCTCTTCTTCCGGCGGCTGCGGCAGCAGTTCGAACTGGGTCACCGAGGTGGCGCCGTGGCGGTTGGAGGTGCCGACGCAGTCGGAGCCGGTATCGCCGCCGCCGATCACGATCACGTTCTTGCCTTCGGCGCGGATCTCGTTGACGCCGTCGCCCGCGACTTCCTTGTTCTGCGGGATCAGGAACTCCAGCGCGAAATGGATGCCCGCCAGGTCACGGCCCGGCACCGGCAGGTCGCGCGGCACTTCCGAGCCGCCCGCCAGCACCACCGCATCGAACTGTTCCATCAGCGCCTGGGCCGAGATGGTTTCCCGCGCATAGTTCTTGATGCCGGCCGGCAGTTCGCCGTCGGTCACCATCACGCCCGCACGGAAGGTCACGCCTTCGGCCTGCATCTGTTCCATGCGGCGGTCGATCAGCGTCTTCTCCATCTTGAAGTCGGGAATGCCGTAGCGCAGCAGGCCGCCGATGCGGTCGTTCTTCTCGAACACGGTCACGTCATGGCCGGCGCGTGCCAGCTGCTGGGCGGCGGCCATGCCGGCGGGGCCAGAGCCGACCACCGCCACGGTCTTGCCGGTCTTGTGGCGCGGCAGCTGCGGCTTGACCCAGCCTTCGTCCCAGGCCTTGTCGATGATGGCGTGCTCGATCGACTTGATGCCCACCGGCAGCTCGTTGATGCCCAGCGTGCAGGCGGCCTCGCACGGTGCCGGGCAGATGCGGCCGGTGAACTCGGGGAAATTGTTGGTCTGGTGCAGCACCTCGATCGCCGACTTCCAGTCCTGGCGATACACCAGGTCGTTGAAGTCGGGGATGATGTTGTTGACCGGGCAGCCGTTGTTGCAGAACGGGATGCCGCAGTCCATGCAGCGCGCACCCTGGAGCTTCGCTTCGCTGTCGGACAGCGCGAACACGAATTCCTTGTAGTGCTTCACGCGCTTGACTACCGGTTCGTAGCCTTCGTTCTGGCGCGGAAATTCGAGAAAGCCAGTCGCCTTACCCATGTTGCGTCCTTGGTCATGCTGCGCGGGACCGGCGGCGTCGCCGGCCCTGCGGTGGGGTCAGTATCTTGTCAGGGCCACGGCGGCTGCCGCGGCCCATCGCTGCTTGGTTGCTGCGCTCAGGCCGCGATGGCCTCGCGGTCGCTGTCGCGGGCGGCCTGTTCCTTGGCATACATCTCGCCCAGCGCGCGCTTGTACTCGGTCGGGAAGACCTTGACGAACTTGCGGCGTGCCGTGGTCCAGTCAGCCAGCAGCGCCTTGGCGCGCTCGGAACCGGTGTAGCGGAAGTGCTGCTCGATCAGGTTGCGCAGGACGACTTCGTCCAGCACGCGCTTGCCGTCGACCTTGTGCCACGAAGCCTGGGGCTGGCCCTTCTCCTGGTCGGCCGAGGCCAGCACCGCTTCCAGCGCCACCATCGAGGTGTTGCAGCGCTTGTCGAACAGGCCATCCTCGTCGTAGACGTAGGCCACGCCACCCGACATGCCGGCGGCGAAGTTGCGCCCGGTGCCGCCCAGCACCACCACCGTGCCGCCGGTCATGTACTCGCAGCCATGGTCGCCGGTGCCTTCCACCACCGCCACGGCGCCGGAGTTGCGCACCGCGAAGCGCTCGCCGGCCACGCCGTTGAAGAACGCTTCCCCGGCGATGGCGCCGTACAGCACGGTATTGCCGACGATGATGTTGCGGGTCGGATCGCCGCGGAACTCATGCGGGGCACGCACGATCACGCGGCCGCCCGACAGGCCCTTGCCGACGTAGTCGTTGCCGTCGCCGACCAGGTCCAGCGTGATGCCGTGCGCCAGGAACGCGCCGAACGACTGGCCGGCGGTGCCTTGCAGCTGGATGTGGATGGTGTCGTCGGGCAGGCCTTCGTGGCCGTACTGCTTGGCGACCACGCCGGACAGCATTGCGCCGACGGTACGGTTGACGTTCTTGACCGGCTGGATGAACGAGACGCGCTCGCCCTTCTCGATCGCCGGACGGGCCTTGGCGATCAGCACGTGGTCCAGCGCCTTGCCGGCTTCGGCCGACAGGCCGTGATCCTGCACGTCGGTGTGGTACAGCGGCACGTCCGCGCCCAGCGACACCTGGTGGAAGATGCGGCTGAAGTCGAGGCCGCGTGCCTTCCAGTGTTCGATGCCGGCCTTGGTGTCGAGCAGGTCGGCGCGGCCGATCAGCTCGTCGAAGGTGCGGATGCCCAACTGGGCCATGATCTCGCGCGCTTCTTCGGCGACGAAGAAGAAGAAGTTGACCACGTGCTCCGGCTTGCCCTGGAATTTCTTGCGCAGCTGCGGATCCTGCGTGGCCACGCCCACCGGGCAGGTGTTCAGGTGGCACTTGCGCATCATGATGCAGCCCTCGGCCACCAGCGGCGCCGTGGCGAAGCCGAACTCGTCGGCGCCCAGCAGCGCGCCGATGACGACGTCGCGGCCGGTCTTCATCTGGCCGTCGGCCTGCACGCGGATGCGGTTGCGCAGGCCGTTGAGCAGCAGCGTCTGCTGCGTTTCGGCCAGGCCGAGCTCCCATGGCGTGCCGGCGTGCTTGATCGACGACCACGGCGAAGCGCCGGTGCCGCCGTCATGGCCGGCGATCACGACGTGGTCGGCCTTGGCCTTGGACACGCCCGCGGCCACCGTGCCGACGCCCACTTCGGACACCAGCTTGACCGAGATATCCGACGACGGGTTGACGTTCTTCAGGTCGTGGATCAGCTGGGCCAGATCCTCGATCGAGTAGATGTCGTGGTGCGGGGGCGGCGAGATCAGGCCCACGCCCGGCACCGAGTAACGCAGCTTGCCGATGTAGTCCGAGACCTTGTGGCCCGGCAGCTGGCCGCCTTCGCCTGGCTTGGCGCCCTGCGCCATCTTGATCTGGATCTGGTCGGCCGAAGCCAGGTACTCGGCGGTCACGCCGAAACGGCCCGATGCCACCTGCTTGATCTTCGAGCGCAGCGAATCGCCGTCCTGCAGCGGCAGGTCGGCCTCGATCACGTCACCCAGCACGCTCTTCAGGCTGTCGCCCTGCTTGATGGGAATGCCGCGCAGTTCGTTGCGGTAGCGCTTCTCGTCCTCGCCGCCTTCGCCGGTGTTGGACTTGCCGCCGATGCGGTTCATCGCCACGGCCAGCGTGGCATGGGCTTCGGTCGAGATCGAGCCGAGCGACATCGCGCCGGTGGCGAAGCGCTTGACGATTTCCTTGGCCGGCTCGACTTCTTCCAGCGGAATCGCCTTGGCCGGGTCGACCTTGAACTCGAACAGGCCACGCAGCGTCATGTGGCGCTTGCTCTGGTCGTTGATGATGTTGGCGTATTCCTTGTACGTCTGATACGAGCCCTTGGCGTCCTCGGCGCGCACCGAATGCTGCAGCTTGGCGATCGAATCCGGGGTCCACATGTGCTCTTCGCCGCGGATACGGAAGGCGTACTCGCCGCCGGCGTCCAACATGTTTTCCAGCACCGGATTGTTGCCAAAGGCGTCCTTGTGCAGGCGCAGCGCTTCCTCGGCGACCTCGAAGATGCTGATGCCCTCGACGTTCGACGGCGTGCCGTGGAAGTACTTCTGCACCAGCTCGCGCGACAGGCCGATGGCTTCGAAGATCTGCGCGCCGGTGTACGACATGTAGGTGGAGATGCCCATCTTGGACATCACCTTGAACAGGCCCTTGCCGATCGCCTTGACGAAGTTCTTGACCGCCTTTTCCGGCGAAAGGTCGCCCGACAGGCCGCTGGCCATGTCGGCCAGGGTTTCCATCGCCAGGTACGGGTGCACGGCTTCGGCGCCATAGCCCGCCAGCAGCGCGAAGTGGTGCACTTCGCGCGCGGTGCCGGTCTCGACCACCAGGCCGGTCGACGTGCGCAGGCCCTTCTCCACCAGGTGGTGGTGGATCGCGGACGTGGCCAGCAGCGCCGGGATCGCGACATGGTCGGCATCGACCGGGCGATCGGTCACGATCAGGATGTTGTAGCCGGAACGCACCGCATCCACAGCCTCGGCGCACAGCGAGGCCAGGCGCGCTTCGATGCCTTCCTTGCCCCACGCGGTCGGGTAGCAGATGTTCAGTTCATACGCACGGAACTTGCCGCCGGTGTAGTGCTCGATGTTGCGGATCTTGGCGATGTCCTTGAAGTCCAGCACCGGCTGGGACACTTCGAGGCGCATCGGCGGGTTGATGTTGTTCAGCTCGAGCAGGTTCGGCTTGGGGCCGATGAACGACACCAGCGACATCACCATGTTCTCGCGGATCGGGTCGATCGGCGGGTTGGTGACCTGGGCGAACAGCTGCTTGAAGTAGTGGTACAGCGTCTTGTTCTTGGACGACAGGATCGCCAGCGGCGAGTCGTTGCCCATCGAGCCGGTGGCTTCCTCGCCGGCCAGCGCCATCGGCGCCATCAGGAACTTGACGTCTTCCTGGGTGTAGCCGAACGCCTGCTGGCGATCCAGCAGCTTGGCCACGGGCTTCTTCTCGGCGGCGACGTCTTCCGGCTTGGCATCGATCTCGTCGAGCTTGATGCGCACGGCGTCGATCCAGCTCTTGTACGGCTTGGCGTTGGCCAGGTTGTCCTTGAGTTCCTTGTCGTCGATGATGCGGCCCTGCTCCATGTCGATCAGGAACATCTTGCCCGGCTGCAGGCGCCACTTCTGCACGACGCGCGACTCGGGGAACGGCAGCACGCCGGCTTCCGAGGCCAGCACCACGACGTCGTCCTCGGTCACGTAGAAACGTGCCGGGCGCAGGCCGTTGCGGTCCAGCGTCGCGCCGATCTGGCGGCCATCGGTGAAGCAGATCGCGGCCGGGCCGTCCCACGGCTCCATCATGGCGGCGTGGTATTCGTAGAAGGCACGGCGGTTGTCGTCCATCAGCGTGTGCTGTTCCCACGCTTCCGGGATCATCATCATCATCGCGTGGACGAGCGGGTAGCCGGCCATCGTCAGCAGTTCGAGGCAGTTGTCGAACGATGCCGTATCGGACTGGCCCGGGTAGATCAGCGGCCACAGCTTGGGCAGGTCGTCGCCCAGCACCGGCGACGAGATTGCGCCGGTACGCGCGTTGATCCAGTTGACGTTGCCCTTGACCGTGTTGATTTCGCCGTTGTGGGCGACCATGCGGTACGGGTGGGCCAGTTCCCAGGCCGGGAAGGTGTTGGTCGAGAAGCGCTGGTGCACCAGGGCCAGCGCCGACACGGCGCGCTGGTCCTGCAGGTCGAGGTAATACTCGCCGACCTGGTTGGCCAGCAGCAGGCCCTTGTACACCACGGTACGGGCCGACATCGACGGCACGAAGTATTCCTTGCCGTGCTTGAGCTTGAGCGCCTGGATGGCGTGGCTGGCGGTCTTGCGGATCACGTAGAGCTTACGTTCCAGCGCGTCCGTGGTCATGATGTCGCGGCCGCGCCCGATGAAGATCTGGCGGATCACCGGCTCGGTCTTGCGCACCGTGGGGGACATCGGCATGGCCGCGTCGACCGGCACGTCGCGCCAGCCCAGCACGACCTGGCCTTCCAGGCGGACCGTGCGCTCCAGTTCCTGCTCGCAGGCCAGGCGCGAGGCGTGTTCCTTGGGCAGGAAGATCATGCCGACGCCGTATTCGCCGGCCGGCGGCAGGCTCACGCCCTGCGCGGCCATCTCTTCACGGTAGAACTGGTCGGGGATCTGGATCAGGATGCCGGCGCCATCGCCCATCAGCGGGTCGGCACCGACCGCGCCGCGGTGGTCCAGGTTCTCCAGGATCTTCAGGCCCTGGGAAATGATCTCGTGCGACTTCTTGCCCTTGATGTGCGCGACCATGCCGACGCCGCACGCGTCATGCTCGTTGGTCGGGTCGTACATGCCTTGTGCCTGCGGACGCAGGTCGAGGGCGGAGGAAGACTCGCTGATTTGCTCGCTGGTCTGCGCTTGGGCCGAAAGGTTCTTCATTTGGTCCACGGGCTGAATTCCGGTGAAGGCTGCGCGAAGTGCTGGGCGTACCGGAACGGGGACCGCGCGCTTTCTGGAATCCACCCAAACCGGTGGACCGGCGGGAAGGGAAATGGGGACGAAGCTGTCTGCGGGCCGCAGCGGCGTACACGAGCGTGACGCGCCGCACAATGACTGTGGGTGGAGCAACTATATGGGAATCGGGGGCGCCCGGCAAAAAAATTAAATGGGGTCGGAATACATTTAAATACGCACCGTTTCGGTGAATAGATTAAATGGGGACATATCAATATTATGTCTTTTTAGCCGCTTTTTCTTCTAAATTTTGCACTTTTTTGGGGCGCCCCTTGGGCAATGGCTGAATCCGTCTTGAGGCTTGTCTTTCCAACTGCGCCAGGAAGGCGTCGTCGCCCAGCGGCCAGCCACTGTGCGCATGGGCGCGCAACGTCTCCAGGGTCTTTCCGGACAGGCCTTCGGCGCTGACCATGCGGTAGTTGGACTGCCGCTCGAACGGCGTATTGCCCAGTTCCCAGTAAGCGGCGTGGTCACTGACAAAGGGGTTGGCCTCGATGCCGGCGTGATGGCGGTAGCTGCTCCAGCGGTCAGCCTCGGGGGTGCCAACCTCCCCCGCGCGCACCGCGTTGCCCTCGACATAAAGCATGGCCGGCAGCATCCAGTGGGCCGGATCGAACACGGCGGAGCGGAAGCGTCCATCCCACAACGTGCCCGTGCGCCCCGCCACGCGGTTGAAGTAGCGCGCGTAGCGGCGCCCGACGGCCTGGATGGTCAGGCTAAGCGCGTCCTCACTTTTGGGCGTTGCCACCAGATGCACGTGGTTGGGCCGCAGGGCATAGGCATGGACGGCCAGGTCGTGCTCGCGCGCGGCCATGCGCAGGCAATCGAGGTAATGGAGGTAGTCGTCAGTGCCCAGAAAGACGGGCTGGCGATTGTTGCCACGCTGCAACACCAGCGCGGGCAGTCCGGTGGGGGAAAAACGGGGAAGGCGAGCCATGACAGGTCGTGCGGGCTGGGATGCCCGCATCATAGCCTGATCCGTCCCTATTTTTCACGGGGCAGTTCCCTCGCTGACCGCAAAGATGCGACGGTGCTCGCGGATGGCGTAGCGGTCGGTCATGCCGGCAATGTAATGCGCGATCAGCCGCGACTGGTCGCCGCCATGGCCGGCCTGGTACTGGGGCGGCAACAGGCGCGGATCGGACATGAAGGCCTGGAACAGGTCGCCGACGATGCGCTGGGCCTTGGCCGACATGCGCATCACCAGGTAATGCCGGTACAGGTGCCGGAACAGGAAGCGCTTGAGCGCGGCGGCTTCCTCGTGGACCCGCGGGCTGAAGCCGACCAGCGGGCCGGCGGCACGCACTGCGTCGATGTTGCGCGGGTTGGCGTCGGCGATATTGCGGCTGGTGGTTTCGATCAGGTCGACGATCAGCGTGTTGATCATGCGCCGTACCGTCTCGTTGATGGCGCGCCGGCCATTGATGCCAGGGAAGGCCTCGGCCACCTCGGCCCGGTGGCGCGCCCACATCGGCACCTCGTCGAGCTGCTCTAGCGTGAGCAGGCCAGAACGCAGCCCGTCGTCGATATCGTGATTGTTGTAGGCGATCTCGTCGGCGAGGTTGGCGAGCTGGGCCTCCAGCGACGGTTGCGTGCCTTCCAGGAAGCGCCGCCCCAGTTCGCCCAGCGCCGAGGCATTGACGCGCGAGCAATGCTTGAGGATGCCCTCGCGCGTCTCGAAAGTCAGGTTCAGGCCGTTGAAGCCGCCGTAGCGCTCTTCCAGCTCGTCCACCACCAGCAGGCTCTGCAGGTTGTGCTCGAAGCCGCCGTGGTTCTTCATGCACTGGTTCAGCGCGTCCTGACCGGCGTGGCCGAACGGGGTGTGGCCCAGGTCGTGAGCGAGCGAGATCGCCTCGACCAGATCCTCGTTCAGGCGCAGGTTGCGCGCGATCGAGCGCGCGATCTGCGCCACCTCCAGGCTGTGCGTGAGCCGCGTGCGGAACAGGTCGCCCTCATGGTTGACGAAGACCTGGGTCTTGTACTCGAGCCGCCGGAACGCCGTGCTGTGGATCACGCGGTCGCGGTCGCGCTGGAATTCGCTGCGCGACAGTGATGCGGGTTCGGCGTGCACCCGCCCGCGCGTCTGCGCGGAGCGGGCGGCGTAAGGGGCGAGATGGCTTTCAAAGTCGGTCATGCGGCGCGTCCGGTGGCTGGGTCGGGGTGGCGAGGCATAACCGATCGGTCAGGCGACCGGCGCCTCGGTGGGAGGTTTGAGGACGGCGTGCGCCAGCGTGGCGCGCAGATCCGCGTCCGGCACCGTGGTGATGAACGCCTCGCCGAGCTTCTTCAGCAGGATGAACTTGATGTTGCCGGCCTCGGCCTTCTTGTCGACCTTCATCAGTTCGATATAGCGGTCGGCGCCCAGTTCCGGCGCCACCACCGGCAGCATCGCCGCCTGGGTCAGCGTGCGCACGCGCGCCAGCGTCTCGATATCGATAAAGCCGAGCCGGTGCGACAGGTCGGCGGCCATCACCATGCCGCAGCCCACCGCCTCGCCGTGCAGCCACGCGCCGTAGCCCATGCCGGCCTCGATCGCATGGCCAAAGGTATGGCCGAAGTTGAGGATGGCGCGCAGCCCGCCCTCGCGCTCGTCCTGCGCCACCACGCCGGCCTTGATCTCGCACGAGCGCTGCACGGCAACGGCCATCAGCTCGGGGTCGCAGGCGTTCAGCGCCTGGATGTTGCGCTCGATCCAGCCAAAATAATCGGCGTCGGCAATGGCGCCGTGCTTGATGACCTCGGCCATGCCGGCGGCCAGTTCGCGCGGCGGCAGCGTGCTCAGCGTGTCGATGTCGGCGATCACCGCGTTGGGCTGGTGGAACGCGCCGATCATGTTCTTGCCGAGCGGATGGTTGATGCCGGTCTTGCCGCCCACCGACGAATCCACCTGCGCCAGCAGCGTGGTCGGCATCTGGATGAACGGCACGCCGCGCATGTAGCAGGCGGCGGCAAACCCGGTCATGTCGCCGACCACGCCGCCGCCCAGTGCCACCAGCGTGGTCTTGCGGTCGGCACCGGCCTGCAGCAGGGCGTCGAAAATCCGGTTCAGCGTTTCCCAGTGCTTGAAGGACTCGCCGTCGGGCAGCGTGACGGTGCGCACGGTCTTGCCCAGCGCCGCCAGCGCGGCCTCAACCCGCGCCGCATAGAGCGGGCCGACGGTTTCGTTGGTAACGATGACGGCGTGCTGGCCGCGCACATGCGGGCGCAGCAGGTCGGCATTGTCAAGCAGGCCGGTACCGATATGGATGGGGTAGCTGCGCTCGCCCAGGTCGACTTCAAGGGTAATCATGGATTGGGGTCCTGCGCCGGTGGCTCGGCATCGTCCGCGGGCGCGGACGCCGGCTGCGGGGGATCGATCCGGAAACCGGCCATTTCAAGTTGCATCAACACCATATTAGCAAGCTGCGCCACCGAGGGCTTGCCGGTTTCGATGATGAAGTCGGCGACTTCGCGGTACAGCGGGTCGCGCTCGGCGTACAGCGCCTCGAGCTTGCCCTTGGGGTCGTCGGTCTGCAGCAGCGGCCGGTTGCGGTCGTGCCGGGTGCGCAGCCACAGGTCATGCGGGCTGGCGCGCAGGTACACGACGGTGCCGCGGGCCTTCAGCACCTCGCGGTTCTCGGCACGCAGCACCGCGCCGCCGCCGGTGGCCAGCACGATCCCCTGGCGCTGCGCCAGTTCGCCGATCATCGCGGCCTCGCGGTCGCGGAAGCCGGCCTCGCCCTCGAGTTCGAAGATCACCGGGATGCGCACGCCGCAGTGCGCCTCCAGCTCATGATCGGAATCGAAAAACGGATAGTGCAGGCGCCGCGCCACCGTGCGGCCCACGGTGGTCTTGCCGGCGCCCATCAGGCCGACGAAAAAGAGGTTGGGTCGATCGGATTCCGGGCGGTCGGCGCCGGATCGTTCGGCTTCGCGCCGATCCGGCGCCTGGCGCTGCGCCGCCGGCCCTGTCGCTGAGGCTGTCACGGGACTGTGGTTCGGGAGCGCGGCATGCGGGCCGTCCTCCCTGGTTGGGAACTGCATCATCTTCTTATGTTGTGGCGCGGCCGGCAAGTGCCGAATGCGGCATGGGCCGCATTTCTCGCCGTTCCGCGAGGAATGCAGCGCGCGGCGCAAAAAAAAGGCCGCATCTGCCGATGCGGCCTGCCAGTCTACTGTATCCGGCGCCCGGGCCCTACTTGAGCGACACGCTCTCGTTAAGGATGCGCGGCGTCAGGAACACCAGCAGCTCGGTCCGGTTGCGTACCTTGGCGTTGTTCTTGAACAGGTAGCCCAGCACCGGGATGTCGCCCAGCAGGGGCACCTTGTCGACATCGGTGGACTCGGTCTGGGTGTAGATGCCGCCGATCACCACCGTGCCGCCGTTCTCGACCAGCACCTGGGTCTGCACGTGCTTGGTGTCGATGGCAAAGCCCGACGTGGTCTGGATGCCGACGCTGTCCTTGTTCACGTCCACGTCCAGCAGCACATTGCCCTCGGGGGTGATCTGCGGCGTCACCTCGAGCTTCAGGTTGGCCTTGCGGAACTGCACCGAAGTGGCGCCGCTGGAAGTGGCCGCCTGGTAAGGCAGTTCGGTGCCCTGCTCGATCAGCGCCTTGATGTTGTTGGCCGTGACCACGCGCGGGCTGGAGATGATCTTGCCCTTGCCGTCCGCCTCCAGCGCCGACAGCTCCAGCGCCAGGAAACGCGTGGCGGCGCTGTTGAACAGGCTCACCGCGATATTGGCCGGGTTGGTGCCGTTGATGGAACCGGCCGGCAGGCTCAGGAACGGGCCGTTGTCCGAGGTCGAGCCCGGCAGCACGTTGTTATAGGTGTTGCCGACGCGGGCATTGTTGTACTGCCCGGCAAAGCCAAGCTTCACGCCCAGGTTGCGGCTGAAGGTATCGGTGGCCTCGACGATGCGCGCCTCGATGATGACCTGGCGCACCGGGATGTCGATCTTGCCGATAAAGCTCTGCACCTCTTCCAGCTTGGAGGCGATATCCGACACGAACAGCTGGTTGGTACGCGCATCGGCCGTCAGCGAACCGCGCTTGGACAGCATGCGCGTGCTGGCGCCCGCAGCGCCCGCGGTACCGATGGGGGCGACCGCGCCACCGCCGGCGCCCATGCCCAGCAGCATCCGGCGCACGTCCTCGGCACGCTGGTAATTGAGCTGGAACACCTGGCTGCGGATCGGCTCGAGATCATTGATCTGCTGCTGCGACTCGAGCTCCAGCTTCTCCTTGGTCTGCAGTTCCGCCTTGGGCGCCACCCACAGCACGTTGCCATTGCGGCGCGAGGCCAGCCCCTTCGCATCCATCACGATCTGCAGCGCCTGGTCCCAGGGCACGTCCTTCAGGCGCAGCGTGATGTTGCCCTGCACGCTTTCGCTGGTGATGATGTTCAGGTTGGTGAAGTCGGCAAACACTTGCAGCAGCGAGCGGATGTCGATGTTCTGGAAGTTCAGCGACAGGCGCTCGCCGCGATAGCCTGGGCCGCTGATCAGCTTGGTCGGGTCTTCCTTGACCGGGCGGACCTCGACCACGAACTGGGTGTCGGTCTGGTAGGAACTGTATTCCCAGTTGCCGCGCGGTTCGATGGTCAGGCGTGCGTTGCCGTTGGCGTCGGAAGCGCGCATGCCTTGCACCGGCGAGCCATAGTCGCTGACATCAAAGTGCCGCCGCAGGTTCTCCGGCAGCGTGGTGCCGAGAAAATCGACCACCACGTTCTTGCCCTGTTGCGCAATATTGATGCCCGACTCGCGCGAGGACAGGTCCACCACCACGCGCCCCGCGCCGTCGGCCCCGCGGCGGAAATCGATATTGCGCACCGATGGCCGCCCCCCGGCCGCGCCCGGCGCCGCGGCGGCCGGCGCGAACGTCGGCGCAGCACTCTTGGCCGCCGGCGCCACGTTATCCAGCGACACTACGAAGACATTGCCGCGCTGGTCGGTCCGATAGGTGGCGTTGCGCGCCAGGTCAAGAATCACGCGCGTACGGTCGCCGATCTGCATCACATTGGCGGCCTTGACCAGCTTGCCGCCGTATTCATACTGCGCGCGCCGCTCGGCAAAGCCGGTATCGAAGAAATCGATCGCGAGCCGTGCCGGGTTCTGCGTGGTAAAGTCCGCCGGCTTCTGCGCCAGCGGCCGTTCGAGTTCAACCACGAGCACGGTCTGCTCCCCGGTGGTGCTGACGTCCACCGACTTGATCCGGTTGCCCTGAGCCAGCGCCGCCGGTGCGCCAAGCGCAAGCCATAGCGCCAACGCCGTGGCCATGGTCCTCATCACGGCGCCCGCGCGCGCACGGTACCAGCGCGCGGGGGTCATGCCGCCGCGTCCAGCTTCAGGCTGGTCATTTTCTCTTTCCACTCGGATACCCCCTCCCGGACCAATTCGCGCAACACGATCTCCTGATCGGTGATGCGGACCACCCGGCCATAGCTCTGGCCGAGATACTGACCCACCTTCACATGGTGGATCTTGTTATCAACACGGACGATGCCGAAGGTTTCCCCATGCTTCTGCATCATCCCGAGCATCTTGAAGTTTTCGAGCGGGTAGTCCTCCAGCGGCTCGCGGCGCCGGCCGGCTTCGGGCGAATCCGCCAGCGTCTTGTTCAGCTCGCCGATCTTGGCCTGTGCGAACGGCTCGGGCGCATTGGCCGCGGCGTACTCGCGCGGCACGTAGGGCCGGGCGTCGGGCAGGGGCTCGGGCGGTTTGGCGCGGGCGCCGCGGGTGGCGTCCATCCACTGGCGCAGCGCGTCTTCATCACTGGCGCCGCAGGCGCTCAGCAAGCCGAGCGCCAGCGCCGCCGCCAGCGTGCGCCGCGATGCGGCCCTTGCCAGGGCACGGGTGCGAACGGTGCGGCTCATTTCGCACCTCCGGCCTTGGCGGCGGCGGCGGCCGCGTCGGCCTTGCGCTGTGCCGCCTGTTCGTCAGGATCGAGCGCGCGGTAGGCCATCGCCACCGCCTCCATCGTCAGCCCCCCGTCCTTGGTATTGGCCAGCTGCAAGTTGTGCATCGATACGATCCGCGACAGCGCCGCCACGTCGGCATTGAACTGCGCCACCTCGTGGTAGCGCCCGGTCACGCGCAGGTTCACCGGGATCTCAGCGAAGTAAGGCTTGATCACCGCGGCCTGCGGCTTGAACAGTTCGAATTGCAGCCCGCGCGCCACGCCGGCATGGTTGACGTCGGCCAGCAGCGCATCCATTTCCGTCTTGTTGGGCAACTGCCGCTCCAGCAGCGCCACGCGCTGCTCGACCTGTTTTTTCTGCGCGCGCAGCGCTTCGAGGTTGGCCACCTGCGCCACCTTGGACTGGTACGCCTGCTTCAGGCTTTCCTGCTCCTGGCGCTGGCGCTCGAGTTCGTCGAACTTGGCGCTCCAGTAGAACTGCCAGCCCAGCAGCAGCACTACCGCCGCGGCCAGGATCGCGAACAGCACGCGCGGCGCGGCCGGCCAGGTCTCCGGCTCATTCAGGTTGAGCCCGCGAAACTGGCTGCTCAGGTCAGCCAGGTTGATTTCGGTATTGAGCGCCATGGTCAGGCCTTTCCGGGCGCGGGGGCCGGTGCGGTAACAGGGACGGCGGACGGCGCCGAGGCGCCCGCGGCGGCCTTCTTGCCGTCGGCCGGCGCCTCCGGCGCGCGGTATGCGAAGCGCATCGAGAACTCGAACAGCCGGCGCTGCTCGCGCAGGTTGTTGGTCATGGTGACCGCCTTGGACTCGACCAGCTCGGCCTTGTCCAGCCAAGCCACGCCGCCGAGGTTGCGCAGCAGCTCCGAGATGCGCTCGTTGGACTGCGCCACGCCGGCAATGGCGAAGGCGTCGCCGGTTTGCTTCAGGCTGGTCAGGTAGACCCCTTCAGGCACCTGCCGCACTAACTCCTCGAGCAGCTGCACCGGGCGGTTGCGTTCGGTCTGCAGGCTTTCGACGGCCTTCTGGCGCTGCAGCAGCGCGTCAATATCCTTCTTCAGGCTGTTGACCTCGCGGATCTGGCTGTCGAGCCTGGCGTTTTCCGCGCCCAGCACCTGGTTGAGCCCCACCACCGACGCGATGCGCCCGTCGATATAGAGGCCGCCCAGCAACACCACGGCGGCGCCGGCGGCGGCCGCTGCGCCCAGCATCGTGTAGACCTTCTTGCGCCGCGCCGCCTTGCGGGCTTCGTGGTAGGGCAGCAGGTTGACCGAAGGCAGTGTGTTGGTTGACATCTCATGCCTCCCGGGCGTTATTGCAGGCCGCGCAGGGCCAGGCCGGCACTGACGATATACGCCGGCAGGTCGCGCTGCAGGTAGCGCTCATTGACCTTGGCGTTGGTCGCCATGTTGGCGAACGGATTCGCCAGCGTGGTGGTGATCTTGGTCTGGTGCTGGATCGCCGCCTGCGCGCCGAACAGCGAGGCATGCCCGCCGGACAGCAGGATCTCGTCGACCCGGCCCAGGCTGGAACTGGCGATGAAGTTGCCGATTGCCGACTGCACCTCCATGGCGAGGGCATCAAGCGATGGCTTGAGCAACTGCGCGCGCCAGGCCTCGGGCAGCGTGTTCTTGCGCTTCTTGATCTCGGCCTTGAGTGCGTCGAGTGTGAACATGCGCGCCGCGCTCTGCGTGAGCTGGTCGCCGTAGCTGTTCAGCGGCTGCTCATACAGCTCTTTCCAGCCCTGGTAGAAGATGGCCTTGGACCGGCTGCCGCCCAAGTGCACCACCGCCACCACCGGCAGCGCGCGCGCGTCGGCCTCGGACATCTCCTGCGGCACGCCCAGCATCTGCACGATCGAGCGCTGCACCGCGTATTCCTCGACGTCCATCACCTGGGGCTTGAGGCCGGCCATTTCGGCCGCGGTGACGCGCTCCTGCACGCGATCGCTGTTGGCCGCGGTGACGCGCACGCCGATGCCGCCCTCGGTCTCGCTGGGGCCGATCACGGCGAAGTCGAAGTTGACCGCCTGCGACGGCGGATAGAGCCGGTGCGCCTCGGATTCGACCTGGGAATAGAGTTCGTCTTCGGACAGGTTGTCCGGCAGGCTGACCGTCTGCGATTCGGTCAGCATGGAGGGCACGGCCAGCACGACTTCCTTGGAGCGGATGCCGGCCTTGCCGAGCGCACGCCTGAGCGCGATCCCGACTGCTTCGATATTGATGACGTTGCCATCGGCAACGGCGTTGCGGTCCAGCAGTTCGCTGGCGCATTTTTCCAGCCGGTAGTCTTGCCTGCTGCCCCCGACGGAGAGCTCGACTACCTTGACACTGGACGAGCCGATATCCACGCCGACCGTAGTCCGCCGCAGAAGCCCCGATAGAATACCCCGACGCAAGGTGACCCCCCTGACTTTTGAACTCGCCCCCGGCTTGTATGCTCTAATCGGGCGAGCCTAGTTTCTTGAATGAAACGTGTGCTTTTTATGTTGGCCGATTCTCACAAAATACGCCATTGGTGGCAACGTGCCGAACTGGGCCGAACTTGTTTTTGAGAAGACCCCCGGCAATCCGTTGCCAAAACCCCACGGTCGTCGGGTTCCCTTCCATGCCTGCCTGTGCCGCTCGCACTCCCCCATAGCCGCCGCCAACTTCGCCTTGCGCGCCGGCATCCGCGGCCTTACATCTTGTAACAGCGCGATAGCGGCGCCCCCGCCACTGTGCGCCCGGGCTGGCCGATGCCGGAAGATATAATCGCGGGCACCCCTGACTAGGTATTTCCCTTATGGCCACAGCACAACAGAAGCCGTCCCACCCTGCCCGCCGTCCGATCTGGACGCGGCTCATGTTCTGGGCGGTCGGACTGGTTGTCGCCGGTGCCGTCATGATTGCGCTGCTGCTTGGCTACGCGCTGCTGGTGGCGGCGCCCAACCTGCCTTCGCTGGACACCATCACGGACTACCGCCCCAAGATTCCGCTGCGGATCTACACCGCGGACAATGTGCTGATCGGCGAATTCGGCGAGGAGCGGCGCAATTTCGTGCCGATTGCCGAAATTCCGGACGTGATGAAAAAGGCCGTGCTGGCGATCGAGGACGACCGCTTCTACGAGCACGGCGGCGTCGACTTCGTCGGCGTGATGCGTGCCGGGCTGGCCAACTTGCGCGGCGGGCTGTCGCAGGGTGCTTCTACCATCACCATGCAGGTGGCGCGCAACTTCTTCCTGTCGAGCGAAAAGACCTACACCCGCAAGATCTACGAGATGCTGCTGGCGTACAAGATCGAGGCCAACCTCAGCAAGGACCAGATCCTCGAGCTGTACATGAACCAGATCTACCTGGGCCAGCGCGCCTACGGCTTCGACAGCGCCGCGCGCGTGTACTTCGGCAAGTCGGTGCGCGATGTGACGCCGGCCGAGGCGGCCATGCTGGCCGGGTTGCCGAAAGCGCCGTCTGCGTACAACCCGGTGGTCAATCCGCGCCGCGCCAAGGTGCGCCAGGAGTACATCCTGCAGCGCATGCGCGACCTGCGCTACCTCACGCCCGAGCAGTACGACCAGGCCGTGCAGGCCGAGCTGAAGGTGCGCACCGAGGGCAATGAGTTCTCCACGCATGCCGAATACGTGGCCGAGATCGTGCGCCAGCTGATGTATGCGCAATACCGGGAGGAAACCTACACGCGCGGCCTGACGGTCTACACCACGCTGACCAAGACCGACCAGGATGCCGCCTATGAAGCCGTGCGCAGCGGCATCATGAACTACGAGCGCAAGCACGGCTACCGCGGTCCCGAGGCCTTCATCGACCTGCCGTCTGACCCGGCCGAGCGGGAGCAGGCCATCGACGATGCACTGGTCGAGCACCCGGGCAGCGGCGACCTGCGCTCGGCCGTGGTCACCAGCGTGTCATCCAAGCAGGTCAAGGCGACGCTGTTGTCCGGCGAAGTGGCGACCATCGAAGGCTCGGCACTGCGCTTTATCTCGCCGTCGCTGTCGGCCAACGCGCAGCCCAAGATGAAGATGCGCCCCGGCGCGGTGATCCGCGTGACGCAGGATGAAAAGGGCAACTGGTCGGTGACGCAGCTGCCGGAAGTGGCCGCGGCATTCGTCTCGATCAACCCGCAGGATGGCGAGATCCGCTCGATGGTGGGCGGCTTCGACTTCAACCGCAACAAGTTCAACCACGTGACCCAGGCCTGGCGCCAGCCGGGTTCCAGCTTCAAGCCGTTCATCTACTCGGCGGCGCTGGAAAAGGGCTTTTCGCCGGCCACGGTGATCAACGACGCGCCGCTGACGATCGGTCCCGATACCGGCGGCCAGGTGTGGGAACCGAAGAACTACGACGGCCGCTTCGAGGGCCCGATGACCATGCGCCGCGCGCTGGCCAAGTCCAAGAACCTCGTCTCGGTACGGATCCTGCGCGCGATCGGCACGCAATACGCGCAGGACTACATTACCCGCTTCGGCTTCGAAGCCGACAAGCACCCCGCCTACCTGCCGATGGCGCTGGGCTCGGGCGCGGTGACGCCGCTGCAGATGGCCGGCGCGTACTCGGTGTTCGCCAACGGCGGCTATCGCGTCAACCCGTACCTGATCCAGAAGGTGGTCGACGCGCGCGGCAACGTGATCTCCGAAACCCGTCCGCAACGCGCCGGCAGCGACGCCGTGCGCGTGCTCGACGCCCGCACCGCGTTTATCGCCGACACCATGCTGCGCGACGTGGTGCGCATGGGCACCGCCAACAGCGCCAAGCAACGGCTGGGCCGCAACGACCTGGCCGGCAAGACCGGCACCACCAACGACGCCGTCGACGCCTGGTTCGCCGGCTACACCCCCAACCTGGTGGCGATCGCCTGGATGGGCTACGACCAGCCCAAGAGCCTCGGCGTTCGCGAGACCGGCGGCGGCCTGGCCCTGCCGATCTGGGTTGGCTACATGGGCAAGGTGCTCAAGGGCGTGCCAGAGTCTCCGGAACGGCCCGCCCCCGAGGGCGTGCTGATGGTGGGCGGCGACTGGACCTTCGAAGAGAACGCTGGTGGCGCGGGCGTAGCATCGGTGGGACTGGGCGATCCGTGGCCGGGCAAGCCGGACGAATCGACGAACCCGCCGGCCGATACCGAGCAGGAGAAACGCAAGATCCTGGAGATGTTCGGCGGCGCTTGAGCGCAGTCAGCAGACAGCAGAAAGCCGGCCGCAAGGCCGGCTTTTGTTTTTTGCGCCGCCGGGCGCGTGGCGTCAGTCGAGCTTGAGGCTTGCGCCCGCCTGCTCGCTGACATACCGCGACAGCGCCCCATACAGCTCGCCGCCGTTGCGGGTATCGATCCAGCGCTCGCCGTCGCGGCGGAAGTGGAAGCCGCCGGCGCGCGCGGCCACCCACAGCTCCTGCATCGGTGCCTGGCTGTTGATGATGATCTTTGAGCCGTTCTCGAACTCCAGCTCCATCACGTTGCCGGTACGGCTGATTTCAATGTCGGCGTCGGCCGCGTCGGCGGCCGCCTCGACCGCGGCTTCGATGCGGTCCAGCTCCTGCGTGGCCAGGGCCAGGAACTCGCTTTCGCTCAAGGGGGGCATGCTAAACTCCGAGACCGCCGTTGCCGCCGCTGCCCGGACCGGGCGTACGTGGCGCGAACGGCTTTTTTGTTGAGAATCTTCCGGATGCCCGGCCGTCGCGCGCTGGCCATCCAACGCCTTGCCAACAGCCAAAAGGACGACCCGATGCTGCGTCGTGTTGCGATTGTATCGGCGTTTGCCGCCGCCCTTGCGATGCCCCTGCTGGGCGGATGCGGTATCCGCGGGCCGCTGACCCTGCCCAAGGTCCCGCCCGAGCCGGCCCAGCCGACCGTACCGGATCCGGGCCTTGGCCGTGCCGATGCGATGCCGGCCGCCCAGGCCACGCCGGCATCCTCCCCCGCCGCCCCCACCACCCGATAACCATGACCGCATTTTTCCATCGCCAGGACGGCGCGCTTGCCGTCGAGCAGGTGCCGCTGGCGCGTATCGCCGCCGAATTCGGCACGCCCACCTACGTGTACTCGCGTGCGGCGCTGACCGCCGCGTACCAGGCCTATGCCGCTGCCTGCCAGGGCCGCAAGGCACAGGTCCAGTACGCGATGAAGGCGAATTCCAACCTGGCGGTGCTGCAGGTGTTCGCCAGGCTGGGCGCGGGCTTCGACATCGTCTCGGGCGGCGAACTCAAGCGCGTGCTGGCCGCCGGCGGCGACCCGCGCAAAGTGGTGTTCTCGGGCGTGGGCAAGAGCGCGGCCGAGATGGAACTGGCGCTGGCGCAGGACGTGCGCTGCTTCAACGTCGAGTCGATCCCCGAGCTGGACCGCCTGAACGAAGTGGCCGGCCGCGTCGGCAAGCGCGCGCGCGTGTCGCTGCGTATCAATCCCGACGTCGACGCTAAAACCCACCCCTATATCTCCACCGGCCTAAAGGGCAACAAGTTCGGCATCGCCTTCGAAGACGTGCTGCCGACCTACCGCGCCGCCGCCGCGCTGCCGCATCTGGAAGTCACCGGCATCGACTGCCATATCGGTTCGCAGATCACCGAGGTCGAGCCCTACCTGGAAGCGCTGGACAAGGTGCTGGACGTGGTCGAGGCGCTGGAGCGCGAAGGCATCAGCCTGGAACACATCGACGTGGGCGGCGGGCTCGGCATCACCTACACCGATGAAACCCCGCCGGACATCACTGGCTTCGCCACCACGCTGCTGGAACGCGTGGCCGCGCGCGGTCATGGCCATCGCGAGGTGCTGTTCGAGCCCGGGCGCTCGCTGGTGGGCAACGCCGGCGTGCTGCTGACGCAGGTGGAATTCCTGAAGCCCGGTGCGGCCAAGAATTTCTGCATCGTCGACGCCGCCATGAACGACCTGGCGCGCCCGGCCATGTACGAGGCCTACCACCGCATCGAGCCGGTGGCGCTGCGCGACGGCACGGCCGTGACCTACGACATTGTGGGCCCGGTCTGCGAATCCGGCGACTGGCTCGGCCGCGACCGCGCGCTGGCGGTGCAGCCCGGCGACCTGCTGGCGGTGATGTCGGCCGGCGCCTACGGCTTTACCATGAGCTCCAACTACAACACCCGGCCACGTGCCGCCGAAGTCATGGTCGATGGCGCCAGGGTGCACCTGGTGCGCGAGCGCGAGCTGGTCGAAGACCTGTTCCGCGATGAGCGCCTGCTGCAGGACTGACTCCGCAAGGCCCGGCCCGCCGTCCTAAGCGGCGGGCTGGCGCGTCCCCGCGGCCGGCTTGCGTAGCCGCCACCACAGCCGCATCCCCAGCAGCACGAACACCACCGCGGCATAGATCGACACTTCGCCGAAGTCGTTCTTGCCCGCCTTGTGCCACCAGTAATGCAGGATCGCCAGCACGGCAATCGCATAGACCAGCTTGTGCAGCGCCTGCCAGCGCTTGCCGCCGAGGCGGCGCACCATGCCGTTGGTCGAGGTCAGCGCCAGTGGCACCATCAGCATGAAGGCGGTGAAACCGACCGTGATGAAGGGCCGCTTGTACACGTCCTTGATCATGTAGGCGAAGTCAAAGCCCCGGTCCACGCCAATCCACAGCAGGAAATGCTGCAGGCCATAAAAGAACGCGAACAGGCCCAGCATGCGGCGCAGCTTGATCAGCCAGTTCCAGCCGGTCAGGCGGCGCAGCGGCGTGATGGTCAGCGTCAGGCACAGCATCACCAGCGTCCAGGTGCCGGTCGAGCGCGTGACGAACTCCAGCGGATTGGCGCCGAACTGCTCGGTGGCGCCGAGGTACAGCAGCCGCATGAACGGCAGCAGCGCGAGCAGCCAGAGCGCAAGCTTGAGCGCCCGTACGCGCTGCGGCGTCAGCGTGGCCAGGCTCGCGGGCTTGCGCGCCGCGGGGCTGGCGGTGGGAGTAGAGGTAGCCATGCGCTCGCCTTGCATCAGAAGAACTTCTTCAGGTCCATGCCCTGGTACAGCGCGGCCACCTGCTGGCCATAGCCATTGAACGGCAGGGTCTTGCGCTTGGGCGCGAACAACGCGCCAAAGCCGCTGCCGCGCTCTTCGCCGATGCGGCGCTCGGTGGCCTGGCTCCAGCGCGGATGGTCGACGTCCGGGTTCACATTCGAGTAGAAACCGTATTCCTGCGGCGCGGCCAGGTTCCAGCTGGTCGGCGGCTGCTTGTCGACGAAGCGGATTTTTACGATCGACTTGGCGCTCTTGAAGCCGTATTTCCACGGCAGCACCATGCGCACCGGCGCGCCGTTCTGGTTGGGCAGCACCTCGCCGTACAGGCCGAAGGTCAGCAACGCCAGCGGATGCATGGCTTCGTCCATGCGCAGGCCCTCGCTGTAGGGCCAGTCGAGCACGCCGCTGCTGACGCCGGGCATCTGCTTCTTGTCGGCCAGCGTGATGAACTGCACGTACTTCGCGCCGGGCTGCGGCTCGACGCGGCGGATCAGCTCGGCCAGCGGATAGCCGATCCAGGGGATCACCATCGACCAGCCCTCGACACAGCGCAGCCGGTAGACGCGCTCTTCCATCGGTGCCAGCTTCATCAGCTCGTCCAGGTCATAGACCTTCGGCTTCTTCACCAGCCCTTCGACCGCCACCTGCCACGGGCGCGGGCGCAGCGTGCCGGCGTGGCGCGCCGGGTCGGACTTGTCAGTACCGAATTCGTAGAAGTTGTTGTAGGTGGTGACCTCTTCGTACGGCGTGCGCTTCTCGGTGATGACGTAGCCGTTGTTGGGTGTCGCGGCCAGCTTGGCGCCATGCTGCCCCTGCGCGAGGGCCTGGCGCGCGAACCACGGCGCCAGCGTGCCGCCGGCGGCACCGGCGGCGGCCAGCAGCAGGATGCGCCGGCGCGCTTCAAAGACATGGCGGGGTGTGATCTCGCTGGCGGCAATGTCGCCGCCGCGCAGCCATTTGGGGGAAGGAATCAGCATGGTTTTCCTCGATTGCCTGGGGGGCCGGCGCCGGCGGCGCCAGCGTGCTTGCAGGATTGGACTCCGGGCTTGGTCGCGGAGTGCGGGCCAGTCCTGACAGATTTTTTTGGTTGCGTCGAAATGACGGGGCACCTGCGCACCGTGTGTCGCAAGCGCGGCATGCCGCTATCCGCCCTGGTATTGCTGGTACACCACCTGCGCCAAAGTCAGCAGCCGGGCGCGCTCCAGCGGCCCCGCCAGCGCAAAGCCCAGGTCGCGGTCGATCCAGTAGAACGCCATCATCGGGTCGCGGCCCGGCGGGCGGCGCCGCGCGCCCTCGCCCGTCACGCGCTCGACGCGAAAGCCCGTATCGGGCGTGCCCTGCGCCATGCGCCGCAGTTGCAGCGACAGGCGCGTGCCATCGTCCGCTTCATACATCAGGATGGCCGACGGGCCGCCCTCGGCAACGCCGAGCCGGCCGCCGATGAGGTGGAAGCCTTGCGCGCGCAGGTCCGGCACCTGCAGCGTAGTGCCCAGGCGCCGCGACAGCCAGGCGACCAGGTGGGCCTCCTCGGTCGCCGCGACTTCCACCGGGTGACGCATCTCCGGGGCGTAGACCGCGTGCGTGGCGAGGGCCTCGCGGGCGAAGCGCTCGCCGGGCGCCAGTACCAGCGTGCCACCGCCCAGCCGGCCGTGTGCCAGCCAGCCCAGCGCACCGCCCACGGTCAGCAGCGCGACCGAAGCGCAAGTGGCTGCCAGGGCCATGGTCCAGCGCGGCCAGGGGCGGACGCCATCGCGCCGGCCTGCGCGGCTGCGGTTGTGCCCCGGCTCACCGTGCAAACCCGGCGGCAAGGCCGACAGGGGCACCGGCTCATTGAGTACAGGGTCGAGCGCGCCGTGCAGCGCCTCGGCCTGCCGGCGCCAGGCGGCCACCTGAGCCGCCGCGTCAGTGTGCTGCGCCAAATAGGCCTCGACGGCGGCGCGGCGCGCGCCGGCCAACTGGCCATCGGCATAAGCGTGGAGATCGGCTTCCTGGATGCCCGGCATCATTTCACCCGTTGCAGCGGATTGGCGGCCTTGGGGGTCCGGTTCGGCGCCACGCCGTCAAGCAGCCGCCGCATCTGTTCGCGGGCCCGCGCCAGCCGTGACATCACCGTACCTTGTGGGATGTCGAGCACGCGCGCGGCCTCGGCGTAGGTCAATTGTTCCAGGCTGACCAGCAGCAGCACGGCGCGCTGCGGCTCGGGCAACTGCGCCAGCGCCTGCGACAGGTCGCGGCGCAGTCCCGGGTCTTCCGCGGGGCCGCTGACCTCGGGCAGGGTGTCGGTGGCCACCACCAGCTCCTTCCTGCGCAAGGCGTTGAGGCGCAGGCGGTGCATCAGCGTCAGCAGCCACGGCAGCAGGCCGTCGGCGCCGTCGCCCCACCAGGCGCCGGGGCGCAGGCGGAAGCGCCAGCGGTAGCGCAGCGCGCGCTCGAGCGTGTCCTGCACCAGGTCGTCGGCCAGCGCCGCGTCGCCGGTGAGGCCGCGCGCATGGCGCCGCAGCCGCGGCGCCAGCGCGACGAGCTGGCCGTCAAACCCTTCCATGCCGTGGTCGCTGTCGCGACTGTGGTGGCGGCTGCCGCGACGTCAGGGCTTGGCCACGTGCCAGACGTTGTTGACGTTGTCGCCGGTGCGGTCGCCCGGCTTGGCGTCCTTGGCGAAGCGGTACAGCGGCTGCCCGCGGTAGGCCCACTGCTTGCCGCCGTCATCGCGGGTGATGATGGTGTACTGGCCCGAGCCACTGGTGCCCGGGGCGGCCATCAGCGGCGGCCAGTTGGTGGCGCAGGGGCCGTTGCAGGCGCTCTTGCCGCTGCCGGCGGTGTCGCGGTCAAAGGTGTACAGCGTCAGGCCCTGCGGGTCGGTCAGCACCCCATTGGTCACCTTCACCGTGGGCGGCAGATTGCCGGCGCTGCCGCCGCCCATGCCCATGCCGGCACAACCGGCGAGCAGGACGGCCGCGCAGCCAAGCGCGAGCGCACCGGGACGAACGAGGGATGCCGCAGCGTTACGACGCAGACTTGCCATGATCTTGTTCTCCATGCAAACCGGTGCCGCCAGCCGGCACCGTTCCTCAAGTAAACACCGGATGTGATCTCTTTATTCCCGCAGCGCCCAAAAAAATTGAAAAAAGTCGAAAAAGAACCTGCCCGCGGGCAGGTTTTTGCATTGCAGCATGCCGGCCTCAGAGTTCGCCGTAGCTGTGCAGCCCCGACAGGAACATGTTCACACCCAGAAACGCAAAGGTCGTTACCAGCAGGCCGACCAGCGCCCACCAGGCCGCCACAGTGCCGCGCAGCCCCTTCATCAATCGCATATGCAGCCACGCTGCGTAGTTGAGCCACACGATCAGCGCCCAGGTTTCCTTGGGATCCCAGCTCCAGTAGCCGCCCCAGGCCTCGGCCGCCCACAGCGCGCCGAGGATGGTGGCGATGGTGAAGAAGGCAAAGCCGACCGCGATCGCCTTGTACATCACGTCGTCGAGCAGTTCCAGCGACGGCAGGCGCTCGGCCAGGATGCCGCGCTGCTTGAGCAGGTAGGCCATCGCCACCATCGCCGCCAGGGCAAAGGTGCCATAGCCGATAAAGTTGGCCGGCACATGGATCTTCATCCACCAGCTTTGCAGTGCGGGCACCAGCGGCTGGATCTCCTGCGCGTTGCGGCTGACCGTGTACCACAGCAGGAAGCCGACCGCGGCCGACACCACCAGCATCACGAACGGGCCCAGCGCGCGCGTGGCGTAGCGGCCTTCGTAGTACAGGTAGAACAGCGAAGTGATCAGCGTGAACAGCACGAACACTTCGTAAAGGTTCGAGATCGGGATGTGTCCGATGTCGGTGCCGAGCAGGTACGACTCGTACCAGCGCACCAGCATGCCGGTGAAGCCCAGCACCACCGCGGCCCAGCACAGCTTGCTGCCGAGGCTGTAGCCCGTGCCCGAACGCGACGCCAGCCCGACCCAGTAGAACAGCGTGGACAGGAACACCAGCGCGCTCATCCACAGGATGGCGGACTGGCTCGACAGGAAGTACTTGAGGAAAAAGGCCTGGTCCGCGCGCGCCAGTTGGCCGTGGTAGAGCTGGATCGCAAACAGCGGCAGCACCGCCAGCGCCACCATCAGCGGCCGCACCGGCTTCCAGTGCCAGCCGAGCAGCGCGAAGGTCGGCACGGCGGCGATCAGCACGGCCTTGTCGTAGCCGTTCATCCATTGCCCGTATTGCGCCAGCGCCACGCCGGCGCCAGCGGCGAGCGCCAGCGCAAACAGCCAGTCGACCCAGCTCAGGCGGCGCAGGAAGGAAGGTTCGAGGTAGGCCTCGGCGGCGCCGGTGTCGGCGCGCGGGGTGCCGCGCATCGCGGTACCGGCCTGGTTCACGTTTGAGGACATAGCGTACCTGCTCGATTCAGTGGGGAGTGCCGGCGGGCTCGTGGGCGGCGCTGCGGCCTCCGGAGGCACGGCCGATGTCGTCGCGCAGCGCGGTGAATTCCTTTTCGAAATCCATGGTGCGGCGCTGGGTCGACATCGCCATCAGCACGTGGCTGCCGGCATCGGTGTCGCCCGCGGCGGGCTGGTCTTTCACCCAGACCCAGACCCGGCGCTCACGGATATAGAACATCGCGAACACGCCCATCACCAGCAGCAGACACCCAAGATACACGATGTTCTTGCCCGGCGCACGGGTCAGCTGGAACACGCTGGCCTTGATTTCCTGGAAGTCGTCGAGCTGCAGGAACACGGGGGCGCCGTAGAAGAAACTATCCGACAACGCGTTGATGGCCTGCTGCAGGAAGGCGCCGCTCTGGGCACTGTTGGCCACCACCGGCAGCTTGTCCTGCGCACGCGCGAGCTGCCACAGCTCCCACATCGAACCGTTGAGGATCTTCAGCAGCACGTCGGCAGCCTTCTGCTGCTCCGCCGGCGGCACCGATTTTTCCAGGAAGGCCGCGATCGCGGTGAAGCCACCCGGCGGCGAATCCGGCGCGGGCCGCGTGGCGCCGGCGAACAGGTCGAGCGCGCGCAGCGAACTCTCGGCCAGCTGTCGGCGCAGCTCGGCCTTGTCGTCGCCTGGCATCGAGCTCAGCGCAAAGCGGCGCGCCGCCTCGCCGCGCAAGGCGCGGTCCTGCAGCGCGGCGCGCAGGCGCATCCAGTCGGCCACGCTGCCCTGGTCGTCGGCGGGAATGCGCAGGTAGCGGAACGGCTCGCTCGGCGACTCGCGCATGCCGGCCAGGAACACCGACTGGCCGTCCATCTGCACCGGCACCATGTAGTTGTTGTACTCGCGCGCCTGGCCGGTGCGGTCACGCAGCTTGTACTGCACCGACGGGCCGACATTGCGCAGCGTCTTGGCGCGGTCGGCGCTGGCGGCCGCGCCAAGATGCTTGTCGAGCGTCTCGTTGAAGGACTTGCGCGCCACGCCGCGCGCATCGGGCTTGCCCGAGGCGTCGGTGACGTTCTCGATATTCATCAGCCGGAAGTCGCTGAACTCCACCGTCAGGCCGTCGCTGTCCGCGCTGGTGCCGGTGCCGGCCAGCGGCTTGTTGCCGCCCACCGCGCCGTCGATGGCGAAGGTGGCGTGGCCGCTGCCCTGCATCGGGTAACCGACGAACTTCAGGCGCGAGCCGCCGTCCTCGAAGCTGGACTGGTAGATGGCGATGCCATCGACGATCAGCGGCTCGTTCACCTTGATAGTGGCCTCGGTGCGCTTGCCGGTGGCGCGGTCGGTCACGACCACGTCCGAGGCAAACAGCTTGGGCATGCCGGTCTCATAGAAGTCGACCTTGAACTTCTTGAGCGTGATCGCGAACGGCAGGTCCTGCACCAGCGCGCCGTCGGCAATGTTGAGGATGGCGGTGGAGACGGTCGAGCCCTCCGGCACATAGGCGTTGCCGCGGAAGCCGGGGTTGTTCACCGACAGCCGGTGCTGCGGCGGGATCTCGCTGATCACCGCGTTGCCGCGGATCGGGGTCTTGCCGCCCAGCCACATCTGCGCGCGGATCAACAGGTCGCCGTCGAGCAGGCCGCCGATGCAGATCACCACGATGGCGCTGTGCGCCAGGATATAGCCGGCCTTGTTGGCGGCGCCGGCCTTGGCGGCCAGGAGCGTGGCGCCGTCATGCTCGACCGCCTTGATGCGGTAGCCGCGGTTGCGCAGCAAGGCCGACAGGCGGCCCACCGCCTCGGCGCGCGGGCGGGCGCCATCGAACTCGCCGCGATGATGGAAGGCGCGCAGGCTACGCTCGCGCACATGGTCTTTCCACGAGCGCATGTCCGCCACCATCTTGGGCGCGTTACGCACCAGGCACAGGCTGGTTGACACCACCAGGAAGGCCAGGATCAGCAGGAACCACCATGATCCGTAGACCTTCTGCAGCGACAGCGTATGGAACACCTCGGCCCAGAACGGCCCGAACTGGTTGACGTAGTTCGGATACGGCTCGTTCTGCTTGAGCACGGTGCCGATCACGCTGGCGATGGAGATCACCGTCAGCAGCGCGATCGCAAAGCGCATCGAGGACAACAATTCGACCGCGTCGCGCAGCACGCGGTGAGAGGTCTTCAGGTGCAGCCCTGAAGTGGAAGCGGTCGACATGTGCAGTGAAACCTAAAACAGCTTACGGCCTGGAAATGAATAAAGGGTGGACATGCTTTGGCAAGCAGGCCACCCTTTTCGATTGTGACAAGCGCGTTCGGTTGCATGCTCTGGCACGCCGGCAGGCGGCGGCCGCTCAACCGATGCGCCGGCGCGCGCAGGCGCCAGCGTCGCGGAATCCCGGATCGTCAGCGAACCCCGGCGACGTAGTCCGCCACCGCCTTGATCTCGGCATCCGACATCTTGGCGGCGATGGTCGTCATGACCGGGTTGTTCTTGCGGGTGCCCTGGCGGAATGCTACCAGTTGGGCCTCGGTATAGTCGGCCCACTGGCCGCCAATTCGCGGATACTGGGCCGGAATGCCTGCGCCGGCGGGGCCATGGCAGGCGGCGCAGGCCGGCACGCCCTTGGCGGCGATGCCGCCGCGGTAAATCTTCTGGCCGGCTTCGATGCTGTCCTTGTTCTTGGCGGTGGCCGGCTTGAGCGACTGCTTGGCCAGGTAGGCCCCAACGTTGCGCATTTCCTCGTCGGTCAGCACCGACGCCATCGGCACCATGATCGCGTTGTTGCGCGCCTTGGCCTTGAAGTCGGCCAGCTGCTTGTGAACGTACTCGGGATGCTGCGCGGCCAGTTTCGGGTTGGCCGCAGCCGCGCTGTTGCCGGCGGCACCGTGGCAGCTCAGGCAGGCGGGCACATTGCGATCGGGGGCACCTTGCGTGTACAGCGTTTCGCCCTTGGCGGGGTCCGCCTTTGCGGCGGCCTGCTCTGCGGCAGATGCCAGTCCGGAAAGGGCGGCGGCAGGAACGGCCAGCGCCAGGACACCCAGAATCTTCGCAATGCGGTTCATTCGCACACCTTCTCTGAATTGTTTTGGATATCGTGATGCGTGCCGGTCCGGCGCTTTGCCGGCGGTGAGGACGCGCCGGTGCAAAAGGCTGGGAGTCGTGGCGACCCGCGTGCGGCTGACCGATCCGCGCAACGCTGGCCGTGGCGGCAGACCCCGCCAGCCCGCTCCCGCAGCCGCCGCACCGTCCGGTGCAACGCGCAATGCAGGGCAAGGCCTTGCCCACGATGGAACGACACACTAGGCTTCCCGCCCGGACGACGGCAGCCGAGGCACGCGGCATGGATGCCACGCGTCACCCGCTCAGGAGACCGTAAACCGGCGTATTGTACAATAAGTTATGTGCCGGATTGATGCCTTGCGCCTTGTCGTGCCCGCTTAGGGCTGCGCCAGATCAACCCCGGCGGGCGGCCCAGGCCGCAGCCATCCCACCCTGGCGAGACCCCGGCCCCGGCACGCACCCCGCGCTGCCTCCGCGGCCCCGCCCCACCGCTCTAGCGCATGTCCCTTCTTCACCAGGCCCGCTTCTTCATCACCGTGAACCACCTGCGCGACCTGCCCGCCACGGCCGTGCCCGAAGTGGCATTCGCCGGCCGCTCCAACGCCGGCAAGTCCACCGCCATCAATCTCCTGTGCAACCAGAAGCGGCTGGCGTTCTCGTCGCGCACGCCGGGGCGCACGCAGCACATCAACTATTTCTCGGTGGCGCCGGTCAAGGCGCCCGATCCGCTAGCGTTCCTGGTCGACCTGCCGGGCTACGGCTATGCAGAGGTCTCGGGCTCGGCCAAGTACCACTGGCAGGGCCTGCTCAGCGATTACGTGCAGACGCGCCAGCAGCTGGCCGGACTGATCCTGATGATGGACGCGCGCCGGCCGTTCACGGATCTCGATTGCCAGATGGTCGAGTGGTTCCTGCCCACGGGCCGGCCCATCCACGTGCTGCTGACCAAGGCCGACAAGCTCACCAACAGCGACAACGCGAAGGCCCTGCGTGAAGCGCGCAAGATGCTGCAAGGCTATGCCGAACAGATGGAGACACCGGTGCCGATGACGGCGCAGCTGTTCTCCAGCCTGAAGCGCCGCGGCATCGAAGAGGCGCAAAGCGTCATCGCCGGCTGGCTCAACCTGCCAGAAGCGCAGAAGGTGGAACGCCCGTCCACCGCGGGCAACACGGTGCCCCCCGCGTCCGATCCGGCCGCGTGATCTGACTGCGAGCGCGCAAAAAAAAGCCCCGTCGCAAGCAACGGGGACAAACTTCCCGCCGCTGGGGCGGGTACCCGCTCAGGGAGGAGTAGCGGGGGACACCGCGCCACGCAGCGCGCAACGCAAAGTGTCCGCGAGTATGATGGCGGGCACGCACAAAAGTTTAGTTTTTCTTCGGCCAGCCGCATGACGCTGCGCGCGCCGTGCTTGCCGGCCTTGCAATTCGTCCTGTTCCGTCAAGAAGCCGCCATGTCCACCTTCCCCGAGTTCCGCCCGCGCCGCATGCGCCGCGATGATTTCTCCCGCCGCATGATGCGCGAGCATCGCCTGTCCCCGGACAACCTGATCTACCCGGTCTTTATCCTCGACGGCCAGAACCAGCGCCAGGCTGTCGCGTCGATGCCGGGCGTGGAGCGCGTGTCTGTCGACTTGCTGATGCCGGTGGCCGAAGACTGCGTCAAGCTCGGCATCCCCGTGCTGGCGCTGTTCCCGGTGATCGAGCCGTCGCTGAAGACGCCCGACGGCAGCGAGGCCACCAACCCCAAGGGACTGGTGCCGCGCGCCGTGCGCGCGCTCAAGGACCGCTTCCCCGAACTCGGCGTGCTGTGCGACGTGGCGCTCGACCCGTACACCAGCCATGGCCAGGACGGCGTGCTCGATGACAACGGCTACGTGATCAACGACGTGACCGTGGAGATCCTGGTGCGCCAGGCGCTGGCGCAGGCCGAGGCCGGCGTCGACATCGTCGCCCCGTCCGACATGATGGACGGCCGCATCGGCGCCGTGCGCGCCGCGCTGGAAGACAACGGCCACATCCATACCCGCATCATGGCGTACTCGGCCAAGTACGCGTCGGCGTTCTATGGCCCGTTCCGCGACGCGGTGGGCTCGGCCGCCAACCTGGGCAAGGGCAACAAGATGACCTACCAGATGGATCCGGCCAACACCGACGAGGCGCTGCGCGAAGTGGCGCAGGACATCCTGGAAGGCGCCGACATGGTGATGGTCAAGCCCGGCATGCCTTACCTGGACATCGTGCGCCGGGTCAAGGACGAGTTCCGCTTCCCGACCTACGTGTACCAGGTCAGCGGCGAGTACGCGATGCTCAAGGCCGCGGCGCAGAACGGCTGGCTCGACCACGACAAGGTGATGATGGAATCGCTGCTGGCCTTCCGCCGCGCCGGCGCCGACGGCATCTTGACCTATTTCGCCCGCGACGCCGCGCGGCTGCTGAAGGCCTGAGCGGCCGACCGGCAGCGCGCCCATGGAATTGCTTGGTTTCTCCGCCAGCCAGGTTCACCCGCTCGCGTCGCTCACCGACGCGGCCAGCTTCCTCGGCGGCAATGCCGCGTCGCTGTTCGTGTGGGCGGACTTCTCCACCGAAGAGGTCACCGCGGCGCCGGACACCTGGCGCGAGCAGGTGCGCCAGCTTGCCGGCGCGCCCATCCTCGACCTGCACCTGGCCGACGCCACCAATGCCGCGCATCCGTCGTACTTCGATACGACCAACGCGTACGACATGGTGATCTTCCGCAAGCTGACCTTCGAAACCAGCCGCGCCATTGCCGAGGCTGAACCGCAGGAAGCCTCTGCCGGTGCCGCGAAGGCGCCCGTGACCGAAACAGTGGCCCGCCAGAAGCGGCATCCGCCCGGCTTCCTGCCGGCGCTGGCCAAGATCGACACGCAGCCGGTCACCTTCTTCATGTTCGACACCGTGCTGGTCACGGTGCGCTCGGGTCCGTCGCGCACCATCGACCAGGTGCGGCAGCGCCTGCTTGAGCTATGCCAGGCCCCGCGCCCGCAGGCCACGCCCGGGCGCGGCAATGGCCAGCCGCTGCTGCACGGCATCCGTCCGCCCAGCCGGCCCGAGGACCTGATGCTGCGGCTGCTCAACGCGATGGTCGACCGCTACCTGGAACTGCGCGCGCCGCTGACGCGCCAGCTCGACCGCTGGCAGCGCGCGCTGCTGAACTCGCGCCGCAGCTTCTCCAGTTGGGAAGGTCTGCTCGATGCGCGGATCCAGCTGCGCAAGCTGGAACACCTGAGCGAGGAGCAGCGCGACGCGCTGCAAGAATTCCGCGACAGCTTGCTCGACAACCGCTACAGCAGCGACCAGCCCGGCGGCGCAGCCAATGCGCCAGGCCGCGACGAGGTGTTGCTGGTGCGCATCAACGACGTGATGGAGCATATCCAGCGGGTGCTGGCGCATGCGCGCCGGCTGGAGGATTCGATTGAATCGGCGGTGCAGATCCACTTCTCGGCGGTGGCGCACCGGACCAACCGCACCATGCGCGCGCTGACGCTGATCACGGCGCTGTTCATGCCGCTGACGCTGATCACCGGCGTCTTCGGCATGAACTTCGACCGCATGCCGTGGCTGCGCGAGCCCCACGGCTTCTGGTGGTCGATCGGCCTGATGGGCGCCGTGGTGGTGGTATTGGCCGCGCTCTGGGGGCTGGCACGGCGCCTGGAACGCTAGCCGCAGGCGTGGGTACGGCTCAGGTGCGCGTGCGTTCGCCGAAAGCGCGCTCCAGGCTTTCCAGGAAACGGTTGGCCGACTGGTAGCCGATCACGCGCACCGGGCGCTCGCGCCCGTCGGCACCGAACAGGATGATGCCGGGCGGGCCGAACAGGCCAAAACGCTTGAGCAGCGCCTTGTCGTCGGCGTTGTTGGCGGTCACGTCCGCTTGCAGCAGCACGATCTCCGACAGCCGCGCGCGCACGCGCGGATCGACGAAAGTCATGCGCTCCATCTCCTTGCAGCTGACGCACCAGTCGGCATAGAAATCGAGCAGCACCGGCTTGCCCGCGGCGGCAGCCTGCGCCACGCGGGCGTCGAGTTCGGCCACGCTGCGCACGCGCTCGAAGCGCACCGCCTGGGCGGTTTCGCCGCCAACGCGCGCCACGCTCAGGTGCGACAGTGGCTGCAGCGGATCGCGTCCGCCCGACGCCACGCCGATCAGCACGATCGCGGCGGCGATGGCAAACAGCACGCCCACACCCTTGCCCACCCGCGCCAGGTTGCGCGGATCCGGGCCCAGGCCGTCGAAGGCGCCGAGGAATACCGCTGCCATCAGCAGCAGCGCCGCCAGCAACACCATCGTCAGCCATGCCGGCAGCACCGGCCCCAGCATCCACAGCGCCACGCCCAGCAGCAGGAAGCCGAAGAAGCGCTTGGTCACCTCCATCCAGCGCCCAGCGCGCGGCAGCAGGTTGCCCGCGCCCACGCCCACCAGCACCAGCGGCACGCCCATGCCGAGCGCCATCGCGAACAGCGCCGCGCCGCCGATCACGGCATCGCGGCTCTGCGCGATATAGGCCAGCGCACCGGCCAGCGGCGCAGTCACGCAAGGCCCGACGATCAGCGCCGAGATCGCGCCCATTGCGGCAGCGCCCGCCACCTGCCCGCCCTGACGGCGGTTGGACGATTCAGTCAGCCGGGTCTGCCAGCGCTGCGGCAGTTGCAGCTCGTACAGCCCGAACATCGACAGCGCCAGCGCCACCATCAGTGCCGCGAACGCGCCCAACACCCAAGGCTTCTGCAGCGCGGCAGACAGCCCCTCTCCCAGCAGCCCCGCGGCCACGCCGACCGCGGTGTACACCACCGCCATGCCCAGCACATAAGCCAGCGACACCAGCAGCGCGCGCCCGCGCGTCACGTGCTCGCCGACCACGATCGACGACAGGATCGGCACCATCGGCAGCACGCACGGCGTGAAGGTCAGCAACAGGCCCAGCCCGAAGAACAGTGCGCCGATCAGCCCCAGATTACGGCTGGCCAGCGCGCCGGCGATGCGGTCGCTGTCGTCCGCGCGCAGTGCCGCGGGCGCGGCCTGCGGGGCGGGTGCCGGCTCCGCCGCCGGTGCGTCGCTGCGGCCGCGCTTGCCGAACAGGTCGGCCAGCGCGCTGCCGCCCATCTTGTAGACGCTTTCCATGGGCGGATAGCACAAGCCCTTGTCGGCGCAGCCCTGCGAGGTCACCGTCAGCGTCCATTTGCCGTCGGCGGGCGCCGCCTCGACCGGGACGCGGATGACCACGGCGTCGCGATAGGTCTCCATCTCCTTGCCGAAGGTCTCGTCGAATTTGACCTTGCCGTGCGGATAGGCCGGCGCACCCAGCTTCACGTCGGCGGGCTGCACGGCAAAGGCGAAGCGCTCGCGGTACATGTAGTAGCCCGGCGCAACCTCAAAGCGCACTTCGATGGTCTTGTCGTCCGGCTGGCTGGCGGCAAAGCGGAAGGCCTGCTCCGGCGGCAGGAAGTCGTCCTCGGTGGCGGCGTGGAGCGTGCCCCCCAGGCACAGCCAGGCCAGCGCCGCCAGCAGCACTGCGGCAATATGCCGCGCCCAGATCTGCCCGGACGTATCCGCCCGCCGTGCCAAACCGATGTTCATGAAGCCGATTCCTGTTTGCTTTGATCCTGAGGTACTGCCGTACCCGGTGCTGCGCCGCCGGCGGTCTCGCTGCGCACCCATTCCAGGTAGGGCCCATAGCCGGCCGACACGGGCAGCGCGACCAGCTCCGGCACGTCATAGGGGTGATGTTGCCGGATCACAGCCTCGAGCGCAGCGTAGCGGGCGCGCGTGGTCTTGATCAGCAGCGGCCATTCCTGCGCCTGTTCCAGCTTGCCCTGCCACCAGTACTCGGATTCGACCGGAGCCAGTCGGTTCACGCAGGCGGCGGCGCGCGCCTCCAGGACGGCCCGCGACAAGCGCGCTGCGGTATCGGCATCGGGCGCATTGGTGACGACGACGAGCACCTCGTCGGGATCGGACCCTTGGTCAGTATGGCGTTGCATCGACACTCTCCCCGCGGCCGGCCACCGCCGACCCGCACAAAACAAAAGAGCCAGGCGGATGCCTGGCTCGATTGTAAGCGGTGTGCCCCGAAACCGTCGTGCGACGGCGCCGGGCAGGAAACGCACTTATTCCGCGGCTTCTTCAGCCGGGGCTTCGGTGATTTCCGGACGATCCACCAGTTCGACCAGCGCCATCGGCGCATTGTCGCCCTGACGGAAACCGAACTTCAGGATGCGGGTGTAGCCGCCCGGACGGGTGGCGTAGCGCGGGCCCAGTTCGGTGAACAGCTTGGTGACCATGTCGCGGTCGCGCAGGCGGGCGAAGGCCAGGCGGCGGTTGGCAACGGTGTCCTTCTTGGCCAGCGTGATCAGCGGCTCGACAACCTTGCGCAGTTCCTTGGCCTTGGGCACGGTGGTCTTGATCAGCTCGTGCTGGAACAGCGAGTTGGACATGTTGCGCAGCATCGCGAGACGGTGCGACGAGGTGCGGTTCAGTTTCCGCAGACCATGACGGTGACGCATGATGATTCCTTTCAGTTAAGTGTTTGACCAGCTCTTCTATCGTCCGATACTGCTGGGCGCGGGCCGGTAGTCATACAGGCCCCGGCCGGAGCCAGGGCGGTTACCGCGGTGCGGGGGCCAGCCCCCCGCGCCGCAATTACTTCTCCAGACCTGCGGGCGGCCAGTTCTCGAGCTTCATGCCGAGGGTCAGGCCACGCGAGGCGAGGACTTCCTTGATCTCGTTGAGCGACTTGCGACCCAGGTTCGGGGTCTTGAGCAGCTCGTTCTCGGTACGCTGGATCAGGTCGCCGATGTAGTAGATGTTTTCGGCCTTCAGGCAGTTGGCCGAACGCACCGTCAGCTCCAGGTCGTCGACCGGGCGCAGCAGGATCGGGTCGATCTGCGGCGTGCGGCTCGAAGCGGCTTCGGCCGCCGACTCGGTGCCTTCCAGCGCGGCGAACACCGACAGCTGGTCGACCAGGATGCGGGCCGACTGGCGGATCGCTTCCTCGGGCGAGATCACGCCGTCGGTTTCGATGTTCATCACCAGCTTGTCCAGGTCGGTACGCTGTTCCACGCGAGCGGATTCCACCGCGTACGACACGCGGCGAACCGGCGAGAACGAAGCGTCCAGCACGATGCGGCCGATGACCTTGCCGGATTCGTCGCCGAACTTGCGCACGTTGCCCGGCACATAGCCACGGCCTTGCTCGACCTTGATCTGCATGTCCAGCTTGCCGCCGGCCGACAGATGGGCGATGACGTGGTTCGGGTTGATGATCTCGACGTCGTGCGGCAGCTCGATATCGGCGGCCGTGACCACGCCTTCGCCATCCTTGCGCAGCGACACCGTGACTTCGTCGCGGTTGTGCAGCTTGAACACCACGCCCTTCAGGTTGAGCAGCAGGTTGACGACGTCTTCCTGCACGCCGTCGATGGTGGAATATTCGTGGACCACCCCAGCGATCGTGACTTCGGTCGGGGCATACCCGACCATCGACGACAGCAGCACGCGACGCAGGGCGTTACCGAGCGTATGGCCGTAGCCGCGCTCGAACGGCTCCATCACGACTTTGGCGTGATGGTCGCCCAGAGGCTCGACGGCGATGATTTTTGGCTTGAGGAGTGCTGTTTGCATTAGGTTGTCCTTTTCAATACCCTCGGCTCGTTACACCGATAAGGCTGACGTTTGGAACCTGGAAATCCCATCGTGACGATGGGCGAAGCCCGACGCGCGCGAAGCGCGTCGGGCTGAAGGAGAAGCTTTGCGACGAACGCAAGCTCTGGGCCGGCTGGTCGCGGATTAACGCGAGTACAGTTCGACGATCAGGCTTTCGTTGATGTCACCCGAGATATCGGCGCGATCCGGGACTTGCTTGAAGGTGCCTTCGAACTTCTTCGAATCCACGGCCACCCAGGTCGGGAAGCCCGACTGCTCGGCCAGCGACAGCGCTTCGGCGATACGGACCTGCTTCTTCGACTGCTCGCGGATGGTGACCACGTCGCCAACCTTGATCTGGGCCGACGGCACGTTCAGGGTCTGGCCGTTCACCAGGATCGCCTTGTGCGACACCAGCTGGCGCGCTTCAGCGCGGGTCGAGCCGAAGCCCATGCGGTAGACCACGTTGTCCAGGCGCGATTCCAGCAGTTGCAGCAGGTTTTCACCGGTGTTGCCCTTGCGACGGTCGGCTTCGGCGAAGTAGCGGCGGAACTGGCGCTCGAGCACGCCGTAGATGCGCTTGACCTTCTGCTTCTCGCGCAGCTGGTTGCCGTAGTCGGAGGTGCGGGCACCCGAGGTGCGGCCATGCTGGCCGGGCTTGCTGTCCAGCTTGCACTTGTCGGCCAGCGAGCGGCGGGCGCTCTTCAGGAACAGGTCGGTGCCTTCACGGCGGGAAAGTTTGGCCTTCGGGCCGGTATAACGTGCCACGTTGTCTTCCTTTGATCGATCACGACGCCTGTCAGGACGCGCCGTGAGTCCGTCAACGCAGTACTTCCCGGTATGCCGGGAGACCGTGACGGACGGTGGGCTTATTAAGCGCGCCCGTTGCCGGGTACGGCGCTGCAAGCATTTACCAGTGCGTCGGCTCAGGAATGTGCAGAAAGAGACATTCCCTCGACGCAAAACGAAAACCTGCCGCATTAAAATGCAGCAGGTCAACGCGCGATACTACCATATCCGAAACCGGCAGGTAAACCCGCCGGATCCGGACAACGCCATCGCATCAGATGCGGCGGCGCTTCGGCGGACGGCAGCCGTTGTGCGGAATCGGCGTGACGTCTTCGATGATTGCGATCTTGATGCCCAGCGCGTTCAGTGCGCGGACAGCCGATTCACGGCCAGGGCCGGGGCCCTTGATGCGCACTTCCAGGTTCTTGATGCCCTGGTCTTGCGCCACGCGGCCGGCGTTCTCGGCAGCGACCTGGGCAGCGAACGGGGTCGACTTGCGCGAACCCTTGAAGCCCTGGCCACCGGCGGTCGCCCACGACAGGGCGTTGCCCTGGCGGTCGGTGATCGTGATGATGGTGTTGTTGAACGAGGCGTGGACGTGCGCAATGCCGTCGGCAACGTTCTTCTTGACCTTTTTACGCGCGCGAGCGGCGTTATTCGGACCTTTTGCCATTAGTTTCTTCCTCTGCCTTCGGCTTTACTTCTTCAGAGCCACGCCGGCCTTGCGCGGACCCTTGCGGGTACGGGCATTGGTGCGCGTACGCTGGCCGCGCATCGGCAGGCCCTTGCGGTGACGCATGCCGCGATAGCAACCAAGGTCCATCAGACGCTTGATGTTCATCGTGGTTTCACGACGCAGGTCACCCTCGACCGTAACCTTGCCCACTTCGTCACGAAGCTTTTCCAGGTCGGCGTCGGTCAGATCCTTGACCTTCTTGTCAAACGGTACACCGGTGGCCTCGCAAATCTTGCGAGCGCGCGAGCGGCCAACACCGTAAATGGCGGTCAGGCCGATTTCGGTGTGCTTGTGGTTCGGGATGTTAACCCCTGCGATACGTGCCATTCGTCAATCCTCTTTCCGATTAGCCTTGGCGTTGCTTGTGGCGGGGATCCGACGAGCAGATCACGCGCACGACACCGTTGCGCTTGATGATTTTGCAGTTGCGGCAAATGCGCTTAACAGAAGCCAGCACTTTCATGATTTTTCCTCTTCCTTCAATTCCTGTTCGCTCACTTCGTCCGGAAGACGATTCGTGCGCGCGACAGATCATATGGGGTCAGCTCGACCGTCACCTTGTCACCCGGAAGAATCCGGATGTAGTTCATTCGCATCTTGCCGGAGATATGGCCCAGCACTACATGGCCATTCTCCAGCTTGACCCGGAACGTCGCATTGGGCAGGTTTTCCAGGACCTCGCCCTGCATCTGGATGACGTCGTCTTTAGCCATACCTAGCCTGTACCGATCCGAAGTCAGCGCAAGGTCAGATTGCCCTTGAAATTCGCCTTCTTCAGCAGCGACTCATACTGCTGCGACATGACATAGGACTGAACCTGGGCCATGAAGTCCATCGTGACGACCACGATGATCAGCAGGGAGGTTCCGCCGAAATAGAACGGAACGTTCCAGCGCAGCACCAGGAATTCCGGCAACAGGCAGACCAGTGTGATGTAGATCGCACCAGCCAGCGTCAGACGCACCAGGATCTTGTCGATATAGCGCGTCGTCTGCTCGCCCGGACGAATGCCCGGAATGAAGGCACCGCTTTTTTTCAGGTTGTCCGCCACTTCACGGCTGTTGTACACCAGGGCCGTATAGAAGAAGCAGAAAAATACAATCGCAGCAGCGTACAGCAGGATGTAGACCGGCTGGCCCGGCGACAGCGTGGCAGCCAGGTCCTTGACGAACCGGCCAACCGCGCCCGTCGACTGCGACGTGAACCAGCCTGCAATCGTCGCCGGGAACAGGATGATCGACGATGCGAAGATCGGCGGAATCACCCCTGCCATGTTCAGCTTCAGCGGCAGGTGCGACGACTGGCCGCCGTACACCTTGTTGCCGACCTGACGCTTGGCATAGTTCACCAGGATCTTGCGCTGGCCCCGCTCGACGAACACCACGGCGAAGGTCACACCGATCACGATCGCCACGATGAAGATCGCCGCGATGATGCTCATGGAACCCGTGCGGACCAGTTCGAACAGTCCGCCGATCGCGTTGGGCAGGCCCGCCGCGATACCGCCGAAGATGATGATCGAGATGCCGTTGCCCAGACCACGCTCGGTGATCTGCTCACCCAGCCACATCAGGAACATCGTGCCGGTCACCAGCGTGATCACCGCCGTGGCCCGGAACATCAGGCCAGGATCCAGCACCAGCCCAGGCTGCGACTCCAGCGCCACCGCAATCGACAGCGCCTGGAACGTGGCCAGGACCACGGTGCCGTAGCGCGTGTACTGCGTGATCTTGCGCTGCCCTGCCTGCCCTTCCTTCTTCAGCGACTCCAGCTGCGGCAGCACGATCGTCAGCAACTGCATGATGATCGACGCCGAGATGTACGGCATGATGCCGAGCGCGAAGACGGTAAAGCGCGACAGCGCCCCGCCCGAGAACAGGTTGAACATCCCGAGGATGCCACCCGACTGACTCTGGAAAAGCTTCGCAAGCTGCTCCGGATCGATACCGGGCACCGGAATATGAGCGCCGATGCGGTACACGATCAGGGCCAGCACCAGGAACATCAGCCGGCGCTTGAGGTCGCCGTACTTCGCCGTGTTCCTGGCTTGCGCGCTTGCATTGGGTTTCGCCGTGGCCAAACGATGCTCCGACTATGACTGCCTATGCTGCGATGAATGCCGTATCAGGCTGCGATCTGGCCGCCGGCGGCTTCGATCGCGGCCTTGGCGCCAGCGGTGGCGCCCAGACCCTTGATCGTTACCTTGCGGGTCAGCTCGCCGGCCTTGATGACCTTGGCGCTCTTGACCAGGTCGCCGACCAGGCCAGCCTGCTTCAGGACCAGCAGGTCGACTTCGGCCGCTTCCAGACGCTCGATGTCACGCAGCGTGACTTCGGCGGTGAACGCCTTGGTCAGCGAAGTGAAGCCGCGCTTGGGCAGACGACGATACAGCGGCATCTGGCCGCCCTCGAAGCCCACCTTGTGGAAGCCGCCCGAACGCGACTTCTGACCCTTGTGACCGCGACCGGCGGTCTTGCCCAGGCCGGAGCCGATACCGCGGCCGACGCGACGCTTGGCGTGCTTCGAACCGGCAGCCGGTTTCAGGTTGTTCAGTTGCATCTTGCTCTCCAAGTCCCGATCAGGCCAGAACCTTGACCAGGTACGAGACCTTGTTGATCATGCCGCGCACGGCGGGCGTGTCCTGCAGCTCCGACACCGAGTTGATGCGGCGCAGGCCCAGGCCACGAACGGTGGCGCGATGATCCTCGCGCGTGCCGATCAGGCTGCGCACGAGTTGCACTTTTACGGTTTTCTGCGACATTGCGTTCACCTTAACCCAGGATGTCTTCGACCGACTTGCCACGCTTGGCGGCGATTTCGCCCGGCGTGCTCATCTTCTGAAGGCCGTCCAGCGTGGCGCGAACCATGTTGTACGGGTTGGTGGAGCCGTGCGACTTGGTCACCACGTTGGTGACGCCCATCACTTCGAAGATCGCGCGCATCGGGCCGCCGGCGATCACGCCGGTACCTTCCTTGGCGGGCATCATCAGCACCTTGGCGGCGCCGTGCTTGCCAACGACTTCGTGTTGCAGCGTGCCGTTCTTCAGCGAGACCTTGACCATCTTGCGACGGGCTTCGTCCATTGCCTTCTGAACGGCGACGGGCACTTCCTTGGCCTTGCCCTTGCCCATGCCGATGCGGCCATCGCCGTCACCAACCACGGTCAGCGCTGCGAAACCGAGAATCCGGCCACCCTTCACCACCTTGGTGACGCGGTTGACCGAGATCATCTTCTCGCGGAGGCCGTCGTCGCGTTCGTCCTGCTGGACTTTTGCTTGCATCTTTGCCATGACGTATCTCTCTTTGTGCGCTTAGAACTTGAGGCCGGCTTCGCGGGCAGCGTCAGCCAGTGCCTTCACGCGACCGTGGAAGCGGAAGCCGGCGCGATCGAACGCGACGGTTTCCACGCCGGCAGCCTTCGCCTTTTCGGCGATGCGCTTGCCGACCGCGGTCGCGGCAGCGGTGGTAGCACCATTGCCGGTCAGTTCCTTGCGGACGTCTGCCTCTGCGGTCGAAGCCGAAGCCAGCACCTTGGTGCCGCACTCCGAGAAGACCTGGGCGTAAATATGCGAATTCGTACGGAACACGGTCAGACGATTGACTTTCATCTCCGCGATCTTGGCGCGGGTCTGACGTGCACGGCGCAAACGAGCGTCTTTCTTGTTCATCATTGCACCCCTTACTTCTTCTTGGTTTCCTTCAGGATGACGCGCTCGTCGCTGTAACGCACACCCTTGCCCTTGTAGGGCTCAGGCGGGCGGTACGCGCGGACTTCCGCGGCAACCTGACCGACTTTCTGCTTGTCCGCACCCTTGATGATGATCTCGGTCTGCGTCGGCGTTGTCGCCGTCACGCCTTCCGGCATCTCATGGATCACGTCGTGCGAGAAACCAAGCTGGAGCTTCAGCGCAGCGCCTTGCAGCTGGGCACGATAGCCCACGCCGACGAGGTTCAGCTTGCGCTCGAAACCGGTGGTTACGCCCTTGACCATATTGGCCGCCAGAGCACGCATGGTGCCCTGCAGAGCGTTTGCTTCACGCGATTCGTCAGCCGGAGCGAAGGTCAGCGTGTCGTTCTCGACATTGACCTTGACCAGGCTGTGAATCGGCTGCGACAGCGTACCGAGCGGGCCCTTCACGGAGAGCACGCCAGCCGCCACGTTCACTTCCGCGCCCTTGGGGAGCGCGATGGGAGCCTTACCTACACGGGACATGGTTCTCTCCTTAAGCGACGTAGCAGAGAACTTCGCCGCCCACGCCAGTGGCGCGAGCCTTGCGGTCGGTCATCAGACCCTGCGGGGTCGAGATGATCGCGACACCCAGGCCGTTCATCACTTGGGGGATGTCGCTGCGGCCCTTGTACACGCGCAGGCCGGGCTTCGAGACGCGCTCAATGCGCTCGATGACCGGACGGCCGGCGTAGTACTTGAGACCGATGCTCAGTTGTGCCTTGCCGCCATCTTCCTGGACGGCGTAGTCGTCGATGTAGCCTTCGTCCTTCAGGACCTTGGCGATTGCCACTTTCAGCTTCGACGACGGCATGACAACCGACGCCTTCTGCACGCCCTGGGCGTTGCGGATGCGCGTCAGCATATCGGCGATAGGATCGCTCATGCTCATACTGTTTCTCCTGTAGCCTGTGCGTAATTACCAGCTGGCTTTCGTCAGACCCGGAATTTCGCCCTTGAAGGCGATTTCGCGGATCTTGTTACGCGCCAGGCCAAACTTGCGGAAGGTACCGCGGGGACGACCGGTGATCGCGCAGCGGTTACGCTGGCGAGTCGGGTTCGCGTTGCGCGGGAGCTGTTGCAGCTCGAGACGCGCGCTGTAACGCTCTTCTTCCGACTTCTCTTGGTCGTCGATAATGGCCTTGAGGTTGGCGCGCTTGGCGGCATACTTCGCCACCAGCTTGGCGCGCTTCTTCTCACGTTCAATCAGAGCCAGTTTAGCCACGGTTACCCCTTAATTGCGGAACGGGAACTTGAACGCACCGAGGAGTGCCTTGGCTTCCTCGTCGTTCTTTGCCGTCGTCGTGATGCTGATGTTCAGACCACGCAGTGCGTCGATCTTGTCGTACTCGATTTCGGGGAAAATGATCTGCTCTTTCACACCGATGTTGTAGTTGCCACGACCGTCGAACGAACGGCCCGACACACCACGGAAGTCCCGCACGCGCGGCAGGGCCACGGTAACGAAACGATCGAGGAATTCGAACATGCGCTCGCCGCGCAGGGTCACCATCGCACCGATGGGGTAGCCCTGGCGAATCTTGAAGCCGGCGATGGCCTTCTTGGCCTTCGTCACGACCGGCTTCTGGCCGGCGATCTTGGTCAGGTCGCCCACGGCGTTCTCAATGATCTTCTTGTCATTGATGGCTTCGCCAAGACCCATGTTCAGGGTGATCTTGGTGATGCGCGGCACTTCCATGACCGACTTGTAGCCGAACTGCTCGATCAGCTTCGGCACAACCTGTTCTTTGTAAAACTCTTGCAGACGTGCTGCCATGCTCAACTCCTATACGTGCCCAGAATCAAGCTGCCACGACGGCGCCGGTGGTCTTCAGCACGCGCACGCGCTTGCCGTCTTCCACCTTGATGCCGACGCGCGACGGCTTGCCATTGGCATCCACGAGCGCAACGTTGGAAATATGCAGCGGCATGACCTTATCGACCACACCACCGGTAGTGCCCAGCATCGGGTTCGGGCGGGCATGCTTCTTGGCGATATTCACGCCTTGCACCGCAACCTTGTCGCCGAGGACGGCTTGCACGGTACCGCGCTTGCCCTTGTCCTTGCCGGTCAGCACGATGACTTCGTCGCCTTTGCGAATCTTGTTCATGGCGGCTCCTTACAGCACTTCCGGAGCGAGCGACACGATCTTCATGAAGCGCTCGGTACGGAGTTCACGAGTCACCGGCCCGAAGATACGGGTGCCGATCGGCTCGAGCTTGTTGTTCAGCAGGACGGCGGCGTTGCCGTCGAACTTGATCAGCGAACCGTCAGCGCGGCGCACGCCCTTGGCGGTACGCACGACGACGGCGTTGTAGATGTCGCCCTTCTTCACGCGACCGCGCGGCGCTGCGTCCTTGACGGTCACCTTGATGATGTCGCCAACGCTTGCGTAGCGGCGCTTGGAGCCACCCAGCACCTTGATGCACAGCACTTCGCGCGCACCAGTGTTATCGGCCACTTCGAGCCGGCTTTCTGTCTGAATCATGGTGTTTGTCTTCCCAACTTAATCCGTCAGGTGCGATAGCGCCCGTCGGTCAGTCTTGGTCCCGTCGGTTCCGGCCTTGCGCCAGCACCGTGTGGGTTGATCAACTTTGAAGTCGGTAGGAGCCTTGCAGCTCGACTAACGTCGAACCACTCGGCCCTGGCTCGCTCAACAGGCCCGCCCGGGTGGTACAGCTAAGGCGAACGCAATAAAGCGGAAGTCCAGGATTATAGCTACATAATCCTGGACTTGCAAGTCAAGCTAAGAACTGTTGTTCTTAGATGACGCGTGCAGCCTCTACCAGCCGGGAAACCACCCAGGACTTGGTCCGCGACAGCGGACGGCCTTCCTGGATCTCGACCTTGTCGCCTTCCTTGTACTGGTTGGCTTCGTCGTGTGCGTGGTACTTCTTCGAACGCAGCACGTACTTGCCGTACAGAGGATGCTTGACGCGGTTTTCCACCAAGACCGTAACGGTCTTGTCCATCTTGTCGCTCACGACACGGCCGACCAGGGTACGGCGAAGCGACTTTTCCGTTTGTGCAGCTTCAGTCATTTCGCGTTTGCCTTTTGAGTCAGCACGGTTTGCACACGCGCGATGTCCTTGCGAACCTTCTTCAGCTGGCTGGTGTTCTGCAGCTGTTGGGTTGCCTTTTGCATGCGCAGGCTAAATTGGGCCTTCAGCAGCTCGGAGAGCTCCTGGTTCAGCCCGGCGGCGTCCTTGCCGCGAAGTTCGGATGCTTTCATTCCTGCTCTCCTTACGTCCCGACCTGGCGCACCACGAAATTGGTGGCGATCGGCAGCTTGGCTGCCGCAAGGCGGAACGCCTCACGGGCCAGGTCTTCGCTCACGCCATCCATTTCGTACAGCATCTTGCCCGGCTGGATTTCAGCCACGTAGTACTCCGGATTGCCCTTGCCGTTACCCATACGGACTTCGGCAGGCTTCTTCGAGATCGGCTTGTCCGGGAAGATCCGGATCCAGATGCGGCCGCCACGCTTGATGTGGCGGGTCATCGCACGACGTGCCGACTCGATCTGACGAGCCGTCAGGCGGCCACGGCCCATGGCCTTCAGGCCGAATTCGCCGAAAGACACGGCGTTACCACGGGTAGCCTTACCCGTGTTGCGGCCTTTCTGCTCCTTGCGGTATTTTCTGCGCTTAGGTTGCAGCATCGTTATTCTCCACTCTTCGCATCTGCGCCAGGCGCAGCGCGGCGGCCGGCACCGGCACCGCCGCGGCGGTTGCCACCCGGACGGCCTTCGCCTTCACGGCGGCGGCCTTCCGGACGACCCGGGCGACGACGACGGTCGTCTTGCGGCTCTTCCACCACCGGCGCGTCATTGCGGCCGAGGTGATCCCCCTTGTAGACCCACACCTTGACACCGATGATGCCGTAGGTGGTTTCTGCTTCGGAGAAGCCGTAGTCGATGTCGGCGCGCAGGGTGTGCAGGGGCACACGACCTTCGCGGTACCACTCGGTACGTGCGATCTCGATACCGTTCAGACGGCCGGCGCTCATGATCTTGATACCCTGGGCGCCCAGGCGCATCGCGTTCTGCATGGCGCGCTTCATCGCGCGGCGGAACATGATACGGCGCTCGAGCTGCTGGGTGATCGAATCGGCGATCAGCTGAGCATCGGTTTCCGGCTTGCGGATTTCCTCGATGTTCACGTGCACGGGCACGCCCATGCGACGCTGCAGTTCGGCCTTCAGCAGTTCGATGTCCTCACCCTTCTTGCCGATCACCACGCCCGGACGCGAGCTGTAAATGGTGATGCGGGCATTGCGGGCGGGGCGCTCGATCACGACGCGGCCAACCGATGCGTTCTTGAGCTTCTTCTTCAGGAAGTCGCGAACTTCGATGTCTTCCTTCAGCATGCCGGCGAACTTCGTGTTGCTGGCGTACCAGCGCGAAGCCCAGTTACGGCTGACAGCCAGACGGAAGCCAGTCGGATGAATCTTCTGTCCCATCGTGACTCCTTAGTTGCCGAGCGTCACAGTGATGTGACAGGTTTGTTTCTCGATGCGGTTGCCGCGGCCCTTTGCCCGTGCCGTGAAGCGCTTGAGCGAGGTTGCCTTGTCGACGAAGATCGATTTGACCTTCAGTTCGTCGATGTCGGCGCCTTCGTTGTGCTCGGCGTTGGCGATGGCCGATTCGACCACCTTCTTCACGATCCCGGCAGCCTTTTTCGGGCTGAACGTCAGGACATTGAGCGCACGCTCGATCGGCAGACCGCGGATCTGGTCAGCGACCAGGCGCGTCTTCTGGGCGGAGATGCGGGCACCGCGATGAATCGCTTTCACTTCCATGATGGCACCTTACCTCTTCGCTTTCTTGTCAGCCGCGTGGCCCTTGAACGTGCGGGTAATCGCAAATTCGCCGAGCTTGTGGCCGACCATGTTTTCCGTAACGTACACCGGCACGTGTTGACGGCCGTTGTGAACGGCGATCGTCAGGCCGATGAACTCCGGCAGAATGGTCGAGCGGCGCGACCATGTCTTGATGGGCTTCTTGTCCTTGCCGCTCGTAGCAACTTCCACCTTCTTCAGCAGGTGGGCGTCGCAGAACGGACCCTTTTTAGCGGAACGAGTCATATCTTTAGCTCCTACCTACCGATTAACGCTTGTGGCGCTTCTGGACGATCATGCTGTCCGTGCGCTTGTTGCTGCGGGTACGGTAACCCTTGGTCGGGGTACCCCACGGCGAAACCGGATCGCGACCAGCGGCGGTCTTGCCTTCACCACCACCGTGCGGGTGGTCGACCGGGTTCATCACGACACCACGGACCGTCGGGCGGATACCGCGCCAGCGGGTCGCACCGGCCTTGCCGATGACGCGCAGGCTGTGCTCTTCGTTGCCGACTTCACCAACGGTGGCGCGGCACTCGATATGCACGCGGCGCACTTCGCCGGAGCGCAGGCGAACCTGGGCGTACAGGCCTTCGCGGGCCAGCAGCACGGCGGAACCGCCTGCAGCACGCGCGATCTGGGCACCCTTGCCAGGCAGCATTTCCACGTTGTTGATCGTGGTACCGACCGGAATGTTGCGGATCGGCAGGTTGTTACCGGCCTTGATCGGCGCTTCCGAGCCGTTCAGCAGCTGCTGGCCGGCAACCATGCCCTTGGTGGCGATGATGTAGCGGCGCTCGCCGTCGGCGAACACGACCAGCGCGATGTTGGCGCTGCGGTTCGGATCGTATTCCAGGCGCTCGACCTTGGCGGGGATGCCGTCCTTGTCGTTGCGCTTGAAGTCGACCACGCGGTAGTGGTGCTTATGACCACCGCCCTTGTGGCGGGTGGTGATATGACCATTGTTGTTACGGCCCGACTTCTGGAATTGCTTTTCCAGCAGCGGAGCGTGCGGGGCGCCCTTGTGAAGGTCCTTGTTGACCACCTTCACCATCGAGCGACGACCCGGGGAAGTCGGCTTGGTCTTGACGAGTGCCATGATTACTTGGCCTCCGCTTCAAAATTGATTTCCTGACCCGGCTTCAGCGACACGTAAGCTTTCTTCACGTGGTTGCGACGGCCCATGAAACGGCCGAAGCGCTTCTGCTTGCCCTTCTGGTTCAGGATCTGAACGGACTGCACCTCGACCTTGAACAGCAGTTCGACGGCGGCCTTCACTTCTGCCTTGTTGGCATCGCGGGCCACTTCGAACACGACTTGTTCATTCTTGTCGGCGACCAGGGTTGCCTTTTCGGAAACCACCGGCGCGAGCAGCACCTGCATCAAACGATGATCGTTCTTGGCTACTTGCGTCATTTCAGCAACTCCTCGATCTGCGCGACTGCCGCCTTGGTCACCAGCACCTTCTTGTAGTGCACGAGCGACAGCGGGTCAGCCTGGCGCGGCTCGACAACTGCCACGTGCGGCAGGTTGCGCGAAGCCAGGTAGAGGTTTTCGTCGAGGCTGTCGGTGATGATCAGCACCGAGTCCAGGCCCATGGCCTTGAACTTGTCGGCCAAGAGCTTGGTCTTGGGCGCGTCGACGGTGAAACCGTCCACCACATTGATACGGCCTTCACGTGCAAGCTGCGAGTAAATCGAGCGCATGCCGGCACGGAACATCTTCTTGTTGACCTTCTGGGTGAAGTTCTCTTCCGGCGAATTCGGGAAGATACGGCCGCCCCCGCGCCACAGCGGCGAGGAAGACATACCGGCACGAGCACGGCCCGTACCCTTCTGGCGCCACGGCTTCTTGGTCGTGTGCTTGACCTCTTCACGATCCTTCTGCTTGCGGTTACCGCTGCGCGCGTTGGCCTGGTAAGCGACGACGATCTGGTGAACGAGGGCTTCGTTGTAGTCACGGCCGAACACTTCGGGCGACGCGTCAACGCCGGCGCCGATCTGGCCATTGTCCTGGAGGAGCTTGAGTTCCATTACATGCGCTCCTTAAGCTTTGGCTTTGGCCTTGACGGCCGGGGTAACGATGACCTTGCCGTTCTTGGAGCCGGGAATGGCGCCCTTGACCAGCAGCAGCTTGCGCTCTGCGTCGATCTTGGCGATTTCCAGGTTCTGCACGGTGCGGGTGACATCGCCCAGGTGACCGGTCATGCGCTTGCCCGGGAACACGCGGCCCGGATCCTGCGCCATACCGATCGAGCCCGGCACGTTGTGCGAGCGCGAGTTACCGTGGGTGGCACGGCCGGAGGCGAAGTGATAGCGCTTGATGGTACCGGCGTAGCCCTTACCGATGGTCACGCCCTGCACGTCGATCTTCTGACCGACTTCGAACAGGTCGACCGACAGCGAACCGCCAGCTTGCAGTTCGGCAGCCTTGGCTGCATCGATACGGAATTCGCGGATGATTTCGCCGGCTTCCACGCCGGCTTTGGCGAGGTGACCCGCCAGCGGCTTGGTGACGCGGCTTGCGCGTCGTGCGCCGAAGGTGACTTGAACCGCGGTGTAACCGTCGGTCTCGTCCGTCTTGATTTGCGTCACGCGGTTGTCGCCGACCTCGACCACGGTAACGGGAATCGCTTCACCGTCGTCCGTGAAAATACGGGTCATGCCAACCTTGCGACCTACAAGGCCAAGGCTCATGGTTTGCTCCATTCCCAGCTGCGATTGGCCGGGGCTGATTGATACACGAAAACTGTGTTTGCGCTTGTGCGCGGATGGACCTGCGCTAAAGAAGACTGCGCGCGGCCAAATGGCCAGCCCACTACCCGAGGAAACGGGTAGCTTTACACTATATCGCAGCGGTTTGGAAAGGGCAATCTGAATTGCGGATTTCCCCGCAATGTTGTAGGGGGCAGGCCGCCGCAGTGACGTTTGCGCTGCCTGGCTGTGGTGTCGAGGCGACGGGCCGGCAGCGAAGCGGCCCATCGGGCACAGCAAAAGCGGCCGTCAGGCGGCGATGCGGACGAAATCGCCGCCATAGAATACCAGCGGCTCGCCCTCTCCCGCCGCGAATGCCTCGACGGCGCCAACAATCAGCAAATGGTCGCCCACCGGGTCGGCGCGCTCCACCCGGCACGACAGCGTCGCCAGCGCCTCGGCCAGGTAGGGCACGCCGTGCTGGCAGCGGTGATGACTAACGCCGGCGAACTTGTCCGGCGACGGCGTGGCAAAGCGGCGCGCCAGTTCGCCGTGGCCCGCGCGCAGGATGCTGACCCCGAACGGCGCGCCCGGGGCGAACAGGCCCGCATTGGGCGAATGCCGGGCCAGGCTCCACAGGATCAGCGGCGGCGCCAGCGACAGCGACGCGAACGAATTGACGGTGATGCCGACCGGCCGTTGCTGGGCCGTACAGGCACCGATGACCGCCACGCCGGTCGCGTAGCGGCCGCAAACCCGGCGCAAGTCGCGCGCATCCGGCGAGGGGGCGGCATGGCTGGTGGTATCCATGTCAGGCGGCCCGCGGCAGGTGTTGCTCGATCAGCTGGTGGCAGGCCTGCGCGTCTATCCACCACGGGAAGTAGTCCGGCGGGTTATCGAAGCCGTTGGCGATGCGGGCCGCCAGCGCGGGCGCTTGCCCCGCCGCACCCAGCAGGGCCAGGAGATGGGGCGGTGGTGGCGTCAGCAGCGAGTTGGTCCAGGCCACGACATCGCCGGCGTAGTGCCAGTAGCGGGCGAAGGTCTGCTCCATCCAGTCGCGATCGAACGGCCGCTCGCCGTGGGCGAGGATGGCGTCGAGATAGACCTTGCAACACTTGGCGGCATTGTTCGAGCCCTGCCCGGTGATCGGGTCGTTGACCACCACGGCATCGGCCATGCCGAATACCGGCCGCCCCGACGGCAGCGTCAGCACCGGCTTGCGTACCGTCGGTGCGAAGCCGCCTGACAGGATGCCGTTGTCGTCGGTCAGCGCCACGCGCTCGCACCGCTCTGCCTCCCAGGGCACGTAGGTGCGCAGGATGCGCAGGCTTTCCGCGAGGTGCTGTGCGGGCGTGCGCGCCTCGGTCCAGCGGTCCATCGGGCCGCCCGGGATGCCTTCGAACACCATGATCTCGCACGGACCCGACAACGTCAGCGCGGGAAAGACAAAATACTCGCCCACGCCGGGGATCAGGTTGAAGCAAACCCGCGAGAACGGCGCGCGCGGCAGCATGCCGGTCACGTAAGTCAGCGCCAGCGCGCGCTGCGGGCGATCGAACGGGCTGCGCGATACATCGCGCTCGAAGCGGCTGACGATCTCGCCCTTGCCGGCGGCCAGCAGCACCAGGTCATGCTCGCGCGTCAGCTGCTCCAGCGCGTCGATGTCGACATCGACGATGCGCAGGTCGCCGCCCCGCGCAGCGAAGGCTTCCATCCACGCCGGCATCTTCAGGCGCTGGTCCACCGCCTGCGCCGGCCGGTCCAGCGGCGCGGCCCAGTCGACGGCCCTGGCGCCAGGCTGCTCGGGATGCGGCACGGCCAGGCCAATGCCCTCGACCGGCGGACAGGCATCGTCCCACCAGTTCAGCCCGAGTTCGCGCTCGGTCTGCAGCGCGCGGTCGAACATGCACTGGCTCGACATGACCTTGCCGGCGCGGACCTGCTCCGGCGTGCGGTTGGACAGCAGCGTGACGCGATAGCCGTGGGCTTGCAGCCCAAGGGCCATTTGCAGGCCCGACTGGCCCGCTCCGACGATGGCGATGCGTTGGCGCATGACGTAGTCTCCTGAGGGATCATTGTGAGGCGTTCAGCCGGCCAGCTTGCCGATGGCGGGCACGTTCTGCTCGGGGCCCATGGCGGAGTAGCCACCGTCGACGGCATAGTCGGCGCCGGTGACGAAGCTGGCGTGGTCGGAACAGAGGAAGCGCACCACCTGGGCCACTTCGTCGGGCTCCCCAACGCGTCGCAGCAAATGGAATGGCGCGGCCACCGCGTCGGTGCGCGAGCGGTTGCCGCCGCTGACTTCGTCCATCAGCCGGCACCAGGTCCAGCCCGGCGACACCGCATTGACGCGGATGCGGTCCGGCGCCAGGTCCATCGCCATGCTGCGCGTCAGCTGCGCGATCGCGGCTTTCGACACGGGATAGAGCCAGCGCCCGGTCTGCGCCACGTTGGCGGAGATGCTGGTGAAGTTGACGATCGCGCCGCCGCCGCGCGCGCGCATGTGCGGATGCACCGCCTGCGCCAGCACCACTCCGGAAATTACATTGACGTCGAGCGCCGCCAGCCAGTCGGCACGGTTCGAGCGGAAGCCGTCGTCGAGATAGGTGCAAGCCAGGTTGACCAGGAAGTCGACCCCGCCGAAGCGCAGCGCGACCTGGCCGACTGCATCGCGGACCTGCTCATCCTGCGTGATGTCGGCCGCGATAAAAAGCGCATCCTTGCCCAGTTCCGCAGCAACGCGCTCGCCGTTGGCGGCATCGATATCGAAGATCGCCACGCGCGCGCCGGCTTCCACAAAGGCCCGCGCCACGGCTGCGCCGATCAGCGTGGCGCCGCCGGTGACGATGGCCACCTTGTCCTGCAGTCCTTTCATGCTGGTCTCCTGTGCCGGAGCGACCGGCGTTGATTGCGGGCAGGCCTCTGCGGGCCCGCTCCGGTTCAATATCGCAACGCCGGCTATTTGCCCTCGCTCTCCTGCCAGCGCGCCATCAGCGTGTTCGACGGCAGCGTTTCGTCGAGCAGCTTGCGCGCCGTCTCCACGCCCGCCACCGGCAAGCCCGCCGGATCCAGCTTGCCGATCTGCACCAGCACGCTGGCCTGGTCCCAGTAGATGTGCTCGTGGTACAGCTTGTCGCCGCGGAACTTGACGATGGCGATCAGCGGGATCTCCACACGCTTGCCGGTCGGTGGCACGCCGGGCAGCATCCAGTCGATCTCGCACGTGTGCGTGAAGCAGAACAGCAGCTCGTCGACGATCTGCGTGGCGCCGACGGTGCGCGACAGCGGGATCAGCGTGGTGTCCGGCGGATTGCTGTGGATGAAGTGGTGCTGGTAGAAGCGGCGCAGCTGCGCGTAGCCGACGCCGCCAGTCATGGTCGGGATATGGTTCACATAGGGCTGCGCCACCATCGTCGCCATCGTTGCATCGACATCGCGCGTGGCGAACTCATACTCGCAGTGCTTGTCCCACAGCGCCGAGAAGTCATGGTGCGGCCCCATTTCGCGCCGCAGCGCGGCGATCGAGCGCTGGTGCGCCATCAGCGCCGAGGGCTTGTCGAAGTGCTCGCCGCCGGCGCGCGCGAAGGCGTGGTCGACCCCTGGATAGACATAGACCTCGACAGCGTCGCGGCCGGTCAAGGCGTCGCGGATCGCCGCCTGTGCCTGCGGCGGGCAGAAGCCATCTTTCTGCGCGATATGCAGCACCAGGCGGCCACGAATCTGCGCGGACTCGCCCAGCGCATGCTCGATGCCCACGCCGTAGTAGGCTACCGCGCAAGCCACGTCCGGCAGCCGGCAGGCCGCCAGGTAGGCCAGCTTGCCGCCCAGGCAGAAGCCCAGCACGCCGGTCTGGCCGGCGCATTCCGTACGGGCGCGCAACGTGTCCAACGCCGCGCCCACATCCTGCACGCCCTTGGCTTCGTCGAACTGCCGGTAAAGACCGAGCGCGCGCTCGAAATCCTCGCCGCGGTCGGTCAGCTCGATGCCGGGCGCGATGCGCCAGAACAGGTCGGGAACCAGCACCGTATAGCCCTCTTCGGCGTAATAGTCGGCGACCTGCCGCATGGTGGCATTGACGCCGAAAATCTCCTGGCACAGCACGATGCCGGGCCCTTTGCCCGCCGCCGGCGTGGCGAGATAGCCGCTGAAATTGCCTTCGGCAGTCTGGATCTGGATGGTCTGGCCCATGGCCTGCGCTCCTTGTCGTTGTCTCTTTACCGTGTTTGTCGGGGCTGCCGCGCTGGAGTCCATCATGGTGGCTCCGCACTGCAGCAAACTAGCCGCTGGCCGCAGCGGCTATCCGATTAGTGCAGGAAACTGCCAAGCCGGTCAACGCTGTGGCGCCGGCATCGCACGACGGACAGGGACCATCCGCTATAGTGGATCGCGTGGGAAACCGTTTGCCAGGCGGCCGTCGACCGCCGGCCGGTGCCCAGACCATGCGGCGCGCACGGGCCAGGCAGGACAGGCCGGCAGCACCGCGGTCCACGCCAGAGGAGCGAGACAATGCAGCTGCCCCCCGCCGCCACGGCCGCCGGACCGTTGGCCAGCGCCCTGCTCGGCGATCCGGCGCGGTGCGTGTTCGCCTCGACCGACGTGGCCGAGACGCGCGCCGCCGTCGGCAGCGTGTTCAAGCCGCATCGGCTGGAAGTGCGCGGCACCCGGCTGCAGGCGCGCATGCACCACGCTGCGCTCGGCGCGGTCTCGTTCAATCGCCTCGCCTATGGCGCCGAGGTCGCGATCGATCCCGGCCCGCTGGGCGATTTCCTCTTGGTGCAGATGCCGTTGTCAGGCCAGGCCGAAATCCGCTGCGGAGACCAGCGCATCGTGTCCACACCCGACTGCGCCTCAGTGCTGACGCCCGCCGATGCGCTCGCGATGCGCTGGAGCGCGGACAACGACCAGTTGATCGTGCGCATCGAGCGCAGCGCGCTCGACCGCATCTGCGCTGCGCACCTGGGCCGGCGTCCCGAGCGTGCGCTGCGCTTTGCGCTCGGCATGGCGTGGCGCACCGGCGCCTGGTTTGAGCTGATCCGATATCTCGCCGCGATGCTCGATACGGCGCCGGAAACCGCGCGCCATCCCCTCACCGCCTGCCAGCTCGAGCAACTGGTGATCGGCACGCTGCTGACGGCGCAGCCGCACAGCCTGTCGGACGCGCTGCGCGAGCACGGCAAGCCGTTGGCGCCGCGCCATGTGAAGGTGGTCGAGGCATACATCCATGCCAACGCCGGCGCGGAACTGACGCCGGCGCTGCTGGCCGAGGTGGCCGGGGTCAGCGTGCGCAGCCTGTTCGCTGGCTTCCGCGAGCACCGCGGGACCGGGCCCATGGCTTACCTGCGCACGGTGCGCCTGGAGCGGGTGCGGCGGGATCTGCTGAACGATGCGTCGATTTCATCGGTCAGTGCGGCGGCGCTGCGCTGGGGCTTTGCGCACCTGGGGCGGTTCAGTGCCGAGTATCGGCGGGTATTCGGAGAGTGTCCGGCGCAAACCCTGCGGCGGCGCGGCGCGGGATAGCGGATCGAGGCAGGCGCGGGGGTGCCGATGCCAGGCCACAAAACAAAAACGGCGAACCGAAGTTCGCCGTTTTGCTGCAGCAGGCTGCTGAAGCAGCCCGAAGCATGATTACACCTTGATCTCGACGTCCACGCCTGCCGGCAGGTCGAGCTTCATCAGCGCGTCAACGGTCTTGTCGGTCGGGTCGACGATGTCCATCAGGCGCTGGTGCGTGCGGATCTCGAACTGATCGCGGCTGGTCTTGTTGACGTGCGGCGAACGCAGGATGTCGAAGCGCTGGATGCGAGTCGGCAGGGGCACCGGGCCCTTGACGATCGCGCCGGTACGCTTGGCGGTATCCACGATTTCGGCGGCCGACTGGTCGATCAGGCGATAGTCGAAAGCCTTCAGGCGGATACGGATCTTCTGGTTCTGCATGATATTTCCTTAAAAGAGCGATTGGGCAACCTGCCCGTTGAATGGGGACATGCCCGCGGGCATGTCCCAGGAAGTGCTTAGTCGAGGATCTTTGCCACGACGCCGGCGCCGACGGTACGGCCACCTTCGCGGATAGCGAAGCGCAGGCCTTC
>NZ_SROX01000014.1 GCF_013141915.1 Cupriavidus necator
TGAGTCCCGTGCAATACAGGACTCAGCCCTTGCAAGCCTAGTCTTCTCGAACCGTCCAACTTCTGGGGTTCAGTTCAGCAAGCGCGGGCCTTTTGCTTTGCCGGACGACGTCTCCCTAGCGATCGCATACAGTACTCCTATCCCGGCCACGGCGTCGCCGTGCCACCATTTGCTCCCTTCATAACGGAGAACTACCGTGGGCAAACTGCAAGAGCGTCGCCGTTTTCTGGGAGCCGCGGTGGGCGGCCTGCTTGTCCCTGCGTTGCCGGCATGCGGCGGCGGCGACGACAAACCGCCCACGCCCACGCCGCCCGAGCCGGTTCCCCCGGCACAGATCACCCAGGCCATCGCCCAGCTCGACAAGCTGGCGGCGGACCTGATGGCAAGCTCCCGCGTGCCCGGCATGGCGGTCGCGGTGGTGCGCGGCAATCAGACGGTTTACGCCAAAGGCTTCGGGCGCCGGCTGGTGACCGACCCGGCGCCGGTCGATGCCGATACTGTGTTTCAACTGGCCTCGGTGTCGAAGTCCCTCGGCGCCACCGTGGTGGCCCGACAGGTCGGCCGCGGCGGCATCGGCTGGGATACGCCGGTGCGCACGCACCTGCCGTGGTTCGCTCTTGCCGATGCCGAGGCCTCAGCGGCGGTCACCATTGGCGATCTTTACTCCCACCGTTCCGGTCTGCCGGACCACGCCGGCGATCGCCTCGAGGACATGGGCTATGACCGCCAGCAAGTGCTGACGCGCTTGCGCTTTTTGCCGCTGCATCCGTTGCGTGCGGTTTACGCGTACACCAACTTCGGCATGACTGCCGCCGCCGAAGCCGTTGCCGCCGCGGCGGGCATCGACTGGGCCACGCTGTCGGAACAGGCGCTCTACCAGCCGCTGGGCATGACGCGCACCAGTTCGCGTTACGCCGACTTTGCCGCGCGCGACAACCGCGCGGTGGGCCATGTCCGGGTCAACGGCGACTGGGTGCAGGGAGCGAGCCGGATGCCGGATGCGCAATCGCCCGCGGGCGGCGTCAGTGCGTCGGTGAACGACATGGCGAAATGGCTGGCGATGGTGCTCGGCAAAGGCGAGTTCGCCGGACAAAGGGTGGTCGACGCCGCCGCGCTGGCGCCGGCGCTAAGCCCGCAGATGCAGAGCAATCCGCCCGCCGGGGGCCGCCCTGCCGGCTACTATGGCTATGGCTTCAACGTCGGCACGACCGAACTGGGCCTGACCTCGCTAAGCCACTCAGGCGCCTTCGCCGTGGGCACCGCCACCAGCTTCACGGCGGTGCCGGAAGTCAACCTGGCCATCGTGACGCTGACCAACGGCCAGCCGATCGGCGTGCCGGAAGCCCTGAACGCACAGTTCTTCGACCTGGTGCAGTACGGCGCCATCCGCCGCGACTGGGGCAAGCTTTACGGCGATGCGCTGGCGTCGCTGCTGGCGCCGGAAGGCCGGCTGGTGGGGCAACCGCGCCCGGCCAATCCCCTGCCGGCGCGCGCGCTGTCGGCCTACACCGGCATCTACCGCAACGATTACTACGGTCCGCTGCAGGTCGTCGACCAGGGCGGCACGCTGGTGATGACGCTGGGCGGCGCGCCGCTGGTGCTGCCGCTGAGCCACTGGGACGGCGATGTGTTCACCTTCACGCTCGACAATGAAAACGCCATGCCGGGCACGATCTCGCAGGCCGTGTTTGCCAGCGACCGCGTGTGGCTGGAGTTTTACGACCACGAAGGACTGGGCATCTTTGTCCGCTAGCGGTGCGGGCTGTGTTGCGTAGCGGGACACTCGCCGGAGCTGGCGCCGAAGAACCCGGCCACCGGAAGCTGGCGCGTGCATGCAAATTCCGCCGCCATAGAACGCCCCGTTCGGGGCAAAGTACACCGGGCCCCGCTGGCCGCGTGGCTAAGGCTTCCATCCCGGCAGCGCCGCGGCCTGCCTGATCCAGTGCGCCACCAGGGCCTCGTCGAAGGCCTCACCCTCGTGGATATGGGAATAGCGTGTGCCCTTGTCCCTGGACTCGACCGGCGGCACCGGGTCCAGCGACATGCCGCGGAAAAAACGCCACCTTGATGTTTCTTGTCATGCAATGGAAGCTGAGGAACCAGTCCTGCCCTGCCCGACCATAGAAGCGGCGGCGAGACCTCGCTCCGCGGCTATGCTAAGTTGGCCAGCCAGAACTTGAGGAACAAGCATCGATGAATCCGTCTGAACAGATCGACCAGCTGATCGCGGGATTGACCGACTGGCGCGGCCAGACCCTGGCCAGCGTGCGCAAGGCCATCCTCGCGGCCGACCGCGGCATCGTCGAGGAATGGAAATGGATGGGCAGCCCGGTATGGTCGCGCGATGGCATGATTGCCGTCGCCAACGCGCACAAGGCCAAGGTGAAGATCACCTTTACCAACGGGGCCAGCCTGCCCGATCCGGACCGCCTCTTCAACGCCGGCCTGGGCGGCAACAAATGGCGGGCGATCGACCTGGCCGAGGGCGACAAGATCGACGCAGGCGCGCTGAAGGCCCTGGTTCGCGCCGCCATCGCCTTCAACCAGGACAAGTCAAAGAAAAAAGCGCCGGCGCCGAAGCTGGCGAAAGCCGGCCAGCAAGACAACGCATGACGCGCAGGGGTTCACCCCTCGAGCTTGAACCCGATGTCCTTGATGAACTGCCCCCAGCGCGCGTGGTCGGCACGGATCTGCGTGGCGAACGCGTCGGGCGTGACCGCCTGCGGCGGCAGCACGCCCACGCTCGCCAGCCGCTTCTGGTAAGCAGGGTCGGCCAGCACCTTGCGCACCGCGGCGGAGACCGCCTCCACCGTCTCCCGGGGCATCGCCTTGGGACCAAACAGCGCGAAATAGCCGCTGAGCTGCTCCATCTCGGGGTAGCCCAGCTCGCGGAACGTGGGCGCACCGGGCGCGAGTTCGGAGCGCTCCGGAATGGTGGTGGCCAGCACCTTGGTCTTGCCGGCCTGGTATAGCGGCACGCCCGTGGTCAGGCCGTCGATCATCAGCGGCACCACGCCGCCCACCAGGTCCTGCGTGGCAGGTGCCGAACCCTTGTACAGGACCGGCTCCAGATGCGTGCCGGCGAGCCGGTTGAACAACAGCGGGCCGAAATGCGACGACGTGCCCGGACCATACGAGGCCGAGTGGATCGGCTTGCCCGGATTCGCCTTGGCGTAGGCGACCAGTTCCTTCAGCGAGTTGTACGGTGCGTCCTTGTTGGCCGCCAGCAGCACCGGCGCCCGGCCGAGTTCGGCCAGCGCGGTCAGGTCGGTCAACGGATCGTACGGCACGCGGTTGATATGCGCGCCCGAGGTGGCCGATGAGCCCAGCGTCACCAGCAGGGTCTGCCCGTCGTTCTTCGCGCGGATCACGTCCTGCGTGGCCGGAATGGTCGCGCCGCCGGGCTTGTTCTCCACCACCACGGGCTGCCCGGTCACGCGCGCGAGAGCGTCAGCGAACAGGCGCGCCACCACGTCGGTGCCGCCACCGGGCGGATAGGCCACCACCAGGCGGATGGCGCGTGCCGGCCACTGCTGCGCCATGGCCTGCGGCGTGACGCCGGCCGCCACCGCAAGTGCCGCGGTGCCCAGGAACTGTCGACGGTCCATAGATGAAGTCTCCGCGTTGTCGTTGTGCGCCGCACGGCGGCGGGTCTTTCATCTTAGTGAGTGTTCAGGCCGGGGACACGCCCGGGTTTCCACCATGCGCGGCACCGGGGCACACCCCCGGGGGGCTCAGGCGGCGGACCGCGGCGGCCCGAACCGTTCCGCATAGATCCCCGCCACCCAGTCGACAAACACCCGCACGCGCGGCGCCAGCTGCCGGTGGAACGGGTACAGCGCCGATACCGGCAGATCCGGGCAGGGCCAGGCATCCAGCACCGGCACCAGCCGCCCGGCGCGCAAATGGGCCTCGACGCGGAAGCGCGGCACCTGGATCAGGCCGCAGCCGGCCAGCGCCGCACTGGTATAGCACTCGGCATCGCTCACCGACATCCAGCCGCTGGCCTTGAACGCCCGCACCTCGCCATCGACGGTCAGCGTGAACGGATAGCGGTTGTCATGGTTGCGAGAAAAGAAGCCCACGCCGACATGATCGGCCAGCTCGGAGGGATGCCGCGGCGTGCCGTGCGCCGCCAGGTAGGCGGGGCTGGCGCACAGCACCTCAGGCATATCCGCCAGGCGCCTGGCCACCAGCGACGAATCGCGCGGCCGGCCGGCGCGCACCACGCAATCGATGCCCTCCCCGATCAGATCGACCAGGCGGTCGCCGCTGCTCACCACCAGGTCGATATGCGGGTAGCGCGCGCGGAACTCGCCGATGCGCGGCAGGATAATCAGTGTGGCATGCGTGCCGTGCAGGTCCAGCCGCAGCGTGCCGCGCGGGTCGGCCACCTGGGTGCTGAGCGAGGTTTCGGCGTCTTCCAGCGCTTGCAGCACGCGCTTGCCGCGCTCATAGAAGGCCTGCCCGTCCAGCGTCGGACGCACCTGCCGCGTGGTGCGCTCCAGCAGCCGGGCACCGACGCGCGCCTCGAGTTCCTTGATTGCATGGGTGGCCGTGGCGCGCGGCATATCCAGCGCGCTGGCGGCACGGGTGAAAGAGCCCAGTTCCACGATCCGGGTGAAGAGTTGCAGCGCGTCGAAGCGGTCCATGCGGGGGCGGCCTGTGATAGGAAAACGGTCACCCGGGATTGGAATCAGCTTCGTCCCCTGCGTCAAGCCACGGCGGCCTTGGGCGCGAGCAACATCGCCAGGCATTGATTTTGCTGGCCTATATTTCAATAGTCATTTTCCGCCGCGCCGTGTTCGCGATCGGGCCGGCGCGGCAATGTGACGATAATGAAATCTGCTCAGCACCCCGGAGGTGGATCATGAGCGCCGTGCCCGAGCAGGTGGCCGACAGCACTCCGCCCCCCGGCAAAGGGCCCGCCACGTCGACCCGGCACGTCTGGACCCGCTATTGGGTGATCGCCAAACCCTACTGGGTCTCGCAGGACCGGTGGAAGGCCGCCGGCCTGCTGCTGGTGCTGGTGCTGCTGCTGCTGGGCCAGACCCAGGCGGAGGTGCTGATCAACGAGCAGACCGGCGAATTCACCTCGGCGCTGGCGGCGCGCGACGCCGACCGTTTCTGGGCCTCGATCCGCAGTTGCCTGTATATCCTGATCGTCGCCATCCCCGTCTACGCGGTCTACTACTACATCCGCAACAAGCTGGGCCTGCTGTGGCGGCGCTGGATGACCCATCATTACCTGGATGGATATTTCAAGAACCGCATTTTCTACAAGCTCAATGCGGATCCTGCCATCGACAATCCGGACCAGCGCATCTCCGAGGATATCAACACGTTTACGCGGCAGTCGCTGTTCTTCCTGTCGATCGGCATCGGCGCGCTGCTGCAGCTGATTGCGTTCAGCGCGGTGCTGTGGCTGATCTCGAGGGAGCTGGTCTATTTCCTGGTGGTCTACGCCATCGCCGGCACCTTTGTCTCGATCGTGTTCTTCGGGCGCGTGCTGATCGGCCTGAACTTCTACCAGCTCAAGCGCGAGGCCGATTTCCGCTTCAGCCTGATCCGGGTGCGCGAGAACGCCGAATCGATTGCGTTCTATCGCGGCGAGCCGCAAGAGTCTTCCCATGTCCGTGGCCGCTTCAGCAAGGCATTCCAGAACTTCGACCGGCTCATCAAGTGGCAGCTGGGGCTGAACATGTTCCAGTATGGCTATGGCTTCCTGACCATCCTGCTGCCCAGCGCCATCGTGGCCGCGCGCGTGCTGGACGGCGAGCTCGAAGTCGGCAGCGCGATCCGCGCCGCGGGCGCCTTCGCCGCCGTGCTGAATGCGCTGACCGTGATCGTCGACAACTTTGAAGACCTGAGCCGGTTCGTGGCCGGGCTGGACCGGCTGGATACGTTCTCCAGCACGCTGACTGGAAAAAAGGCTGGCGCGCCGCGCGCGACAGACACCATAGAGTCCCGCCAGGAGGCGCGGCTAGCGCTGGAGCATGTCACGCTGCAGACCCCCAACCAGGAGCGCACGCTGGTCACGGACCTCAGCGTGTCGATCGACCCGGGCCAAGGCCTGCTGATCGTCGGCGCCAGCGGCGGCGGCAAGAGTTCGCTGATGCGCGCCATCGCGGGGCTATGGAACAGCGGCACGGGCCGCATCCTGCGGCCGGTTCCCCAGGACATGCTGTTTTTGCCGCAGCATCCGTACATGGTGGTCGGCAGCCTGCGCAGCCAGTTGCTCTACCCCAACCACATTGGCCGGCAGATCCCGGACGACGAGCTGCTGCGGTTGCTCGATACCGTCAACCTGCGCGACATCGCCGGCCGCTTCGGCGGGCTGGACACGGAAGTGGACTGGAGCAAGGTGCTGTCCCTGGGCGAGCAGCAGCGGCTGACCATCGCGCGCGTGCTGCTGGCCAGGCCGCGCTATGTGATGCTGGACGAGGCCACCAGCGCCCTCGACATCAGCAACGAAGAAGCTTTGTACCAGCTGCTGGCCGATTTGCAGGCCACGCTGGTCAGCGTCAGCCACCGGCCCACGCTGCTGAAGTATCACCACCAGGTGCTGGAACTGCCCGGCGACGGCACGTGGCGGCTGCATCCGGCAAGGGATTATCGGTTTGGCTGGTGATGGCCGGGATGCACGCGCCAGCACGCGCCAGCACGCGCCCGCAGGCGTTGCGCTATGCTGAACGGATTCCCATGCGACGCGCTTACCGGAGATCGACCATGCGCCATCACCTGTCCGTCTGGCTGGCCGCCACCGCGGCAGCCCTGCTGTGCGCCTGCGCCACGCTGCAGCCGGTGCAAACCGCGCAGAAGATGCTCGGCAGCCCGCAGAGCGCGGTGCGCGATACCTTCGGCGCGCCGTCCGAAACCTACCCGCTGGCAAATGGCGCCAGCCGCTGGATCTATTCCAAGCAGCCGCTGGGCTTCGAGGTCTACGCCGCGGACTTCGACGCCGGCGGCAAGCTGGCCAGCTTCCGCCAGATGCTCACCGAGAAGGAAATCTACGCCGCCCGTCCGGGCGTGTGGACCAAGCAGGACGTGGCCGAGCACTTCGGCAAGCCGCGCGAGCCGGTCGAGTACTACCCGTTGATGAAACGCGAGGCCTGGTCATACCGGCTCTACGCCGGCGCGTATCAGCCGGCGCACTTCAGCGCGTACTTTGACGAACGTGGCGTGCTCGACCGCACCATGATCATTGTCGATGCCATCGGCGGGGACGCGCGCGACGGCAGCAAATAGGCACTTGATGCCTGCCGTGGCGGGATAAAAGCCTTGCCTGCGCCGGCGCTGGTCAGCCCTTCCCTGCCTGCCCCGCTACCACCACACCGGGCTTGCGCAGCATTTTCTCGACCTCGCCCGCATGCAGCTCCTCCAGCTGGATACATTGCCGCGCATACTCTTCCAGCGCCACGGAGCGGCCCTCGACCAGGGTCAGCAGTTCGCGGTACAGCTCGAGCGCCTGCTGTTCCGTTGCCAGCGATTCACGCAGGATCGCGCCGATATCGGTGGTGTGGGCGTCCAGCAGTTCGCCGATGCCCAGCGAAGGATAGGCGCCGAGGGTGGTAATCCATTCCCCCGCCTGGTGCGCGTGCAGCAGCGACTCGCTGGCCTGCTCGCGCAGCCATGACACGATGGGAATGCGGCCGAAGCCGAAGATCAGGAACGAATAGTGCGTGTAGCGCACCACGCCGGCGAGCTCGGCCTCGAGTATCTGGTTGAGCACGCCGACGACCTTATCCTGTTCGATGTCCGTCATGGCAGTACCTCCGTGGGATGCAGTTCGACGCCGAGCCCGCACCGGGGCGGCAAGGGCTGCCCACCCGCGCCTTCAGCGGTAGACCAGTACGGGCACCCGGCAATGGGTGAGCACCTTCTGCGTTTCACTGCCGACCAGCAAGGCGTCCAGGCCCCTGCGGCCGTGCGATGCCATGAAGATCACATCACACCCGTGCCGCGCCGCGGCATCGATGATGCCCTTGTAGGGAACGGTTGCCGTCATGTCCGTGGCGCAGGACACGCCTGCTGCCTGGGCCGCGGCGACCACCTCCTCTAGCCGGGCCCTCGCCCGCTCGGCTTCTTGTTCCTCGAAAGCCTTGCGCCTGGGATGGCCGGCATCGCCCGACGCCACGTAGGGATACTCCTCCATGCACGTATAGGCGGTCAGCCTGGTGCCATCGGCTTTGACAAAGCCGATGGCCGCCTCCATCGCCATTCTTGAAAGTTCTGAGCCGTCGGTGGCCAGCAAGATGTGCTTGAACACGATTTCCCTCCGTCCGCGGTGGTCCTTGGCGGGGTAAGGCGGTCCGCCGGTCAAGCTTCAGTATGGACAAGAATCCGGCTTGCGGAAGCAACGCAACCATGAACAGCGGCTGGCACTTGCGCGGTACCGCCCCGGGAAACGGCTTTCCGGGAGCAGACAACCGCCGGTGCCGACCCGCTTACTGCATGTGCTGCCCGCCGTTGATGGCGATATTCGACCCGGTCACATAGGCAGCGTCCTCCGAGCACAGGTAGGCAATCAGCGCGGCCACCTCCTCCGGCTTGCCGACGCGGCCCACCGGGATCTGCGGCAGGATTTTGCTCTCCATGATGTCTTTGGGCACGGCATTGACCATCTTGGTAGCCAGGTAGCCAGGCGAAACCGTATTGACCGTCACGCCCTTGCGCGCCACTTCCAGCGCCAGCGATTTGGTGAAGCCGTGCATGCCGGCCTTGGCCGCGGCGTAGTTGGTCTGGCCGAACGCACCCTTGGAGCCGTTGACCGACGAAATATTGATGATGCGGCCCCAGCCGCGCTCGACCATGCCTTCGCAAAGCGGCTTGGTGAGGTTGAACACCGAATCGAGGTTGGTGCGCATCACTGCATCCCAGTTCGGCTTGTCCATCTTCTTGAAAGCCATGTCGCGCGTAATGCCGGCATTGTTCACCAGGATGTCGACGTGGCCGACGTCGGCCAGGATCTGCGCCGCGCAGGCCTGGCAGGCGTCATAGTCGGATACGTCGACCGCATAGGCGCGCATCTCGCGGCCGCCGGCGGCCATCGCGGCGAGCCAGGCTTGCGCGTTGGCATTGCCCGGCGTGTGGGTCACCACCACGGCATGGCCGGCGTCGTGCAGCCGGATGCTGATGGCTTCGCCCAGTCCACCCATGCCACCTGTTACCAGTGCGATTCTCTTTGTCATGCTGATTGCGTCGTTGTCGTAAGTTGAAAGACCCCTGCCATGCAGGAAAAAAGCATTCCCCCGGTAGTTCCGGGCAAGCTCCCGCCGCCGTGGCGCAGGCAAAGCGCGGCCATGCCGGGCCGGACCATGCCGGTCCCGGTGCGCAGTTTGGGCGGGAAGGTGGGTGTCGCGGTGCCGCAGGCCGGGAAACGCGGGGGTCCCGGCCTGCACGCCTGCGATCTGTGTTTAGCGCTGGCGGCGCTTGCGGAGCCAGCGTCGCGCCGTTACGCCTTGGCGGCGCGCGGCGAAGCGTTCGCAGCCGTGCCTGACGCGGCTGCGGCGCTCCTGGCAAAGTTGGCCTTGGCGACTTCAGCGGTCTGCTTGGCTGCGTCCTGGAGCGATTGATAGGTGGTGCTGGCCGCGGCGACGCCGGATTGCAGCAGCGCGGTCAGCGCTTCCGAACCGGCCGGCGCGTTCTGCACGAAGCTATCGACCAACACCTGCATATTGCGGTTGTGCTGTGCGTACTGGGCCTCGACGGCCTTGCTCAGCTCCGCCTGCGTATTCGAGGCGATTTCATAGACGTGGCGGGCATACGCTACCGCCTTCTCGGCGGCCGGCTGGGCCAGGGTGCCCTGGGCCGCGAACACTTCGCGCAAGTCCTTGCCGGCCAGCACTGCCTCGACGTTTTCCTGGCCTTCGGTCAGCGTGGTCCTGAAAGCCTGCAGGTTCAGCTCGGTCAGCTTCTGGAAACCTTCGAACGCGGTGTTCGTCAGCGCGAACAAATGGCTGAGGTTGGACTTCTGCGCCGCAGCAAACTGTTCAGGCGTAAAAGGTGACATGCAGATCTCCTGTGGATGGATCGGTCGGAATGGCGCGACACTGCTGGGAACGGACACCGAGCGAAGCAACTGGCCGGGCCGCGCGGGCCATCTTGCAGCGCACCATCGAGAGCGCATCCTAGAGGTTTTCTTCTAACCTGTGCGCTAGGGATAAACCCAAAAAGTATTAAAGAAAGGACAATGTAAGTGATTAAAACGGCTCAAAAGTTACAAGTACTTACCCTGTATTGCTGCACCGCATAACTGATGTAAGGCCGGCCTAACTTGGTCCTGTCGCCGCGAGAGCGAAAAAAAAAAACCGCAGCCGAAGCTGCGGTTTTTTTGCTCGCATCCGGCATGCCGGAGCCGCGATCAGACCTCTTCGTATAGCGGCAGCGTCAGGAATTCAGCAAAGTCCTCCGAGGTGGACATCTGCTCGAAAATCTCGGCGGCACGGTCATACGTGCTGGTATCGCCACCGACCAGTTGCTTGACCTTGGCAAGCTCTTCCGGAATCAGCTTGCGCACCAGTTCGGCGGTGACCTTGGTGCCGTCTTCCAGCTTGCCCTTGGGCGAGCGGATCCACTGCCACACCTGCGAGCGCGAGATCTCGGCGGTGGCGGCGTCTTCCATCAGGTTGTGGATCGGCACGCAGCCATTGCCGGCCAGCCAGGCGCCCAGGTAGTGGATGCCGACGTTGATGTTCATGCGCAGGCCGTGCTCGGTGATCGGCGTTTCCGGCTGGAAGTTCAGCAGGTCGGCGCCCTTCACTTGCACGTCCGGACGTTGCTTGCCGAACTGGTTCGGCTGGTCGCCCAGCACCGCCACAAATTCCTTCATGGCCGGCTCGACCAGGCCCGGGTGGGCCACCCAGCCGCCGTCATAGCCGTCGGTGGCGTCGCGGCGCTTGTCGCTGATGATGCCTTCCATGGCGATGGCGTTCTTCTCCGGATCGTTCTTGATCGGGATCAGTGCGCTCATGCCGCCGATGGCGGGCGCGCCGCGGTGGTGGCAGGTCTTGAGCAGCAGCAGCGCATACGAGCGCATGAACGGCGCGGTCATGGTGACCTTGGCGCGGTCGGCCAGGCAGAAGTCCTTGTCGTTCTTGAACTTCTTGATGCACGAGAAGATGTAGTCCCAGCGGCCGGCATTCAGGCCGGCGCTGTGCTCGCGCAGCTCATACAGGATTTCATCCATCTCGAACGCCGCCAGGATCGTTTCGATCAGCACGGTGGCCTTGATGGTGCCTTGCGGCAGGCCGATTTCGTTCTGCGCCATCACGAAGATGTCGTTCCACAGGCGCGCTTCCAGATGGCTTTCCATCTTCGGCAGGTAGAAGAACGGGCCGGCGCCGCGGGCGATCTGTTCCTTGGCGTTGTGGAACAGGAACAGCGCGAAATCAAAGATGCCGCCCGAGACGCGCTTGCCGTCGATGGTGACGTGCTTCTCGTCCAGGTGCCAGCCGCGCGGACGCACCTGCAGCGTGGCGATCTTGTCGTTCAGCTTGTATTGCTTGCCCTTGGATTCCAGGGTCAGCGTGCGGCGCACGGCGGCCTTCAGGTTGACCTGGCCCTGCAGCTGGTTGTGCCAGTTGGGGGTGTTGGAATCCTCGAAGTCGGTCATGTAGCTGTCAGCGCCCGAGTTGAAGGCGTTGATCACCATCTTGGCTTCGACCGGGCCGGTGATTTCCACGCGGCGGCATTCCAGGGCCTTGGGCACCGGGGCAACTTTCCAGTCGCCTTCGCGGATGCTCTTGGTTTCCGGCAGGAAGTCGGGCACCTCGCCGGCGTCCAGGCGCTTGGCGCGCTCGACGCGCGCGGCCAGCAGTTCCTGACGGCGCGGCTCGAAGGCGCGGTGCAGCTTGTCTACCAGGGCCAGGGCTTCCGGCGTGAGGATATCTTCGTAGGCCGGCAGGACTTCGCCGGTAATCTTCATGCCCGCGGGCAGCGTGATAGCCATCAGTGTTCTCCTGTTAAACGATAGCGATAGCGTTGGTTGTGGGGCGCCCTGCTATGCCGCCACGCCATGGGCGCGGACGAATTCGAGCAGGTCGTTCATGTCGTGCCCGGTGCCGGCGGGGGCGACATCGAGCCGCTCCGCCGGGTGGCCGGCACGGTTGATCCAGAAGGTGGTGTAGCCATACCAGGTGGCGCCGCAGGCGTCCCAGCCGTTGGATGAGACGAACAGCATTTCCTGCGCCTCCAGGCCAAAGGCCAGCGGCCCCAGCGCATAGGCGGCGGGCGCGGTCTTGTACTGGCGCACCGCGTCGACCGACAGCACGTGGTCGAACAGCCCCTGCATGCCGGCGCTCTTGACCGAGATGTCGAGCATCTCCGCGTTGCCGTTGGAGAGGATGCCAAGCGGCAACCCTGCCTTGCGCAAGCGCTTGAGCGCACCCAGGTTTTCCGGGAAGGCCGACAGGCAGGCGTATTCCTTCAGCAGCTGCGCTTCGCCGGACTCGTCCAGCGCTAGGCCAAGCCGCTCGGCGGCGTAGCGCAACGCGTCCACCGTAATGGCCCAGAACGGCTTATAGCGCGCGCCGTCGGGCGCGGCCATGGTGCGGATACGGGTGTAGTCGATCTGCCGGTCGCGCCACAGCAGCGCCAGCGCCTCGCCACGGCCCGGGAACAGCTGCTCCGCGCGCGCGGTCACGGAATACACGTCGAACAGCGTGCCATAGGCATCGAAGACGACGGCGCGGATCTTGTTCATAAGGGCCTGGGCAAGCTGCGACGGTACGGGCGACTGGATGGACAAGGGCCAGACCACAGCTGCGTGGCTCTGTACACCATTGAATGCATCAAATTGTAGGGAGACGCTGCAATGCGGCAAAGTGGCCGTCGGTCACTTGATCTTTTACTTTTACACAACTAATCTTGGCTCACTAAAACGAAACTCCGCACCAAATCCTCTTCTTTGGCGCGCGAAGGCCCGCCACGGCACCCGTTGCATGGCCGACGCGGCACATCGCGCCCTCCCGCGCATATCAGGCGAAACCTTTGTGGACCATTTCAAACAACTGGAGACCTTTGTATCCGTCGCCTCGCGTGGCAGCCTGTCCGCCGCCGCCGCGGCAGAGGGCGTGGCGCCCGCGATCATCGGCCGGCGCATCGATGCGCTCGAAGAGCGCCTGGGCGTCAAGCTGCTGGTACGGACCACGCGCAAGATCAGCCTGACTTTCGAAGGCTCGGCGTTCCTGGAAGATTGCCAGCGCATCCTCAACGACCTGCACAACGCCGAGGCCAGCGTCTCCGCCGGCGGCGTCAAGGCCAGCGGCCACCTGCGCGTGACCGCCCCAGCAGGCTATGGCCGCAAGCACGTGGCGCCGCTGGTGCCGCTGTTCATCGAGTCGCACCCTGACGTGTCGATCACGCTCGACCTGTCCGACCGCGTGGTCGACCTCGTCAACGAAGGCTTCGACTGCGCCATCCGTCTGGGCGACCTGCCCGATTCCAGCCTGGTGTCGATCCGGCTGGCCGAAACCCGCCGCGTGGTGGTGGCCGCGCCGGAATACCTGGCGCGCGCCGGGCGCCCGAAGACGCCGGAGGACCTGCAGCGCCATAACTGCCTCGCCTTCGGCGCCAGCGCCAATATGCAGCGCGGCTGGGTGTTCCAGGAAGAAGGCCGGGCCGTGACCGTGAAGGTGGGCGGCACCATGGAATGCAGCGACGGCGCGGTGCTGCACGAGTGGTGCCTGCAAGGTAACGGGCTGGCCTGGCGCTCCTGGTGGGAAGTCGGCAGCGAAATCGCCAGCGGACGGCTGGTCACTGTGCTGGACGAGTTCCAGGCGCCGCCGATCGGCATCCATGCGGTGTTTCCGCAGCGCAAGCACCTGCCGCTGCGGGTGCGGCTCTTTATCGACCACCTGAAGAACACGTACGGCAACCCGTCCTACTGGCGGCGCGCCGAGCAGGCCGCTGCGCTGCCCGTGGCCGAGGTGCTGGCGGACTGAACCGCGGGGCGCACACGGTGTCCGGGACACCTTGATCGCCATTGACATTACGCAATGACCTTCTCGGCACACTGACTACAATGGATTCGAGACAGGCGTTTCCCGGCGCCCCGGCGCTGCCGCCGATCAACGGGTCGCCGCCCTGCCCCCATCCCTAGTCAGCAAAGGAGCCCCGCATGTTCCAACATATCCTGCTTCCCACCGACGGCTCGGAACTCTCCAAGAAAGCCATCAACGGCGGACTGGAGCTGGCCAAGGCCATCGGCGCGCGCGTCACGGCCTATGTCTGCCTGGAGGAATACCCGTACACGCCGTTCAGCGAGATCGTGGTCGAGGCCCCGCAGGCGTTCAAGGACCGCATCGAGAACCAGGCCAAGCTGTATCTGAAGGAAGTCGAGAACCTCGCCATGGCGGCCGGCGTGACCTTCGACACCGACATGTCGACCTTTGCCGTTCCTTACCTGGGCATCATCGATGCCGCCGAGCGCCATGGCTGCGACGTGATCTTCATGGCCTCGCACGGCCGGCGCGGGCTGTCCGGCCTGCTGCTCGGCAGCGAGACGCAGAAGGTGCTCACGCATACCGACATTCCGGTGATCGTCTATCGCTGAACGCCGGCGCGCCGCGCGCCAAAAGCAAAACCGCCCGCACCGGCATGGCCGTGCGGGCGGTTTTTTTCTTGCGCAGGCCGCTTATGAAGCCTTGCTGATGCGCTGCTCGATATGCTTGGCGCGATCTTCCGAGCCCGGGTGCGACGAGAACATGCTGGACTTGCCGCCGTCGAGCTTGGCCAGCTTCTGGAAGGCCGTGACCAGGCCCTTGGTGTTGGCCTTGTTCTTGGTCAGCAGGTCGAACGAATAGTCATCGGCCGCGCTTTCCTGCGACTGCGAGAATTGCGCATTGATCAGCTTCTCGCCGAGCTCGCCCAGTTGCGACTGCGACAACGCCGCCACCGCGCCATTGCCGGCCGCCGCCGCCGCGCCGCGTGCCGCGGTGGCGGTGTAGGCCACCTGCATGGCCTTCTTGGTATGGCCCAGCGCCACGTGGCCCAGCTCGTGGCCCAGCACGCCGCGCACTTCGTCGTCGGTCATCATGTCCATCAGGCCGCTGTAGACGCGCACGCAGCCGTTGGCCATGGCCCAGGCGTTGACGTCCTTGGTCATGTAGACCTTGGCATTGACATTGGGCACATCGCTGTTCTTCAGCCCGCTCATGATCTTGACCAGGCGCTTGCTGTAGGTGGTATTGGTAGCGGCGATCTTGTTGGTCTTGTCCGATTCCGCGCAAGCCTGGTCCGACAGGCTCTTGACGTCGGCGTCAGACAACGTGGCAGCCTTGGCCAGCGAGGTGCCGGCACTGAGCATGCCGTCGACGTTGGTGGGCATGCCGCCGGAACAGCCGGCCAGCAGTGCCGCAGCGACGGCGCAGGAAGCGAGCGAGAGAGTTGCTTTCATGATGTTGTTCTGGGTGAAGTGGCTCGGAGTGCCGATAAAGGCCCCGGCACTTTAAGCCATCTCTCCGCGCGAGGGAATCACCCAAACGCCGCAAGCCGCCAAAAATGACAATTTGTTGCATTTGGACAATCTTCCAGATCTCAGCGCAAAAAAAATCGCGCCGTCCCTGAGAGAGAACGGCGCGTCGCCTAAAAGAGAGAGCGTGATGGTCACACGCACTCCCGATCCCGCCGGACCCACGAGCCGGCGGGAGTGACCAGGAGAGTCAGGCCACTTTCTTGTTTTCGAAGAACTGTTCGTCTTCGGTCGAACCCTTCAGCGCGGTCGTCGACGACTGGCCGCCTTCGATGGCCTGGGTCACGGCGTCGAAGTAGCCGGTGCCGACCTCGCGCTGGTGCTTGACCGCGGTGAAGCCCTTCTCGGCCGCCTTGAACTCGGCTTCCTGCAGTTCTACGAATGCGCTCATCTGATTACGGGCGTAGCCGTAGGCCAGGTTGAACATCGAGTAGTTCAGCGAGTGGAAGCCGGCCAGCGTGATGAACTGGAACTTGTAGCCCATCGCGCCCAGTTCCCGCTGGAACCGGGCGATGGTGGCGTCGTCCAGGTTCTTCTTCCAGTTGAACGACGGCGAGCAGTTGTAGGCCAGCATCTTGCCCGGGAACCTGGCGTGAACGGCTTCGGCAAACCGCTTGGCGAACTCCAGGTCCGGCTTGCCGGTTTCGCACCACACCAGGTCAGCCACTTCAGCGTAGGCCAGCGCGCGCGAGATCGACTGCTCCAGGCCGTTGCGGACGCGGTAGAAGCCTTCCACGGTGCGCTCGCCGGTGCAGAACGGCTTGTCGTTGTCGTCGATGTCCGAGGTCAGCAGGTCGGCGGCCTCGGCGTCGGTACGGGCAATCACCAGTGTCGGCACGCCCGACACGTCGGCGGCCAGGCGCGCCGCGGTCAGCTTGGCGACGGCTTCGCGGGTCGGCACCAGCACCTTGCCGCCCATGTGGCCGCACTTCTTGACTGAAGCGAGCTGGTCTTCGAAGTGAACGCCGGCGGCGCCTGCTTCGATCATGGACTTCATCAGTTCGAAGGCGTTCAGCACGCCGCCGAAGCCGGCTTCCGCGTCCGCTACGATCGGGGCGAAGAAGTCGGTGTCACCCGTGCCTTCGCTCCACTGGATCTGGTCCGCGCGCTGGAAGGTGTTGTTGATGCGCTTGACCACCTGCGGCACCGAGTTGGCCGGGTACAGCGACTGGTCCGGGTACATTTCGCCGGCCAGGTTGGCGTCGCCGGCGACTTGCCAGCCCGACAGGTAGATCGCCTTCAGGCCGGCTTTCACTTGCTGCAGGGCCTGGTTGCCGGTCAGCGCACCGAGCGAATTGACGAACGGCTCGGTATGCAGCAGCTTCCACAGCTTTTCTGCACCTCGGCGTGCCAGGGTGTGCTCGACCTGAACCGAACCACGCAGGCGCACCACGTCTTCGGCGGTGAAATTGCGCGTGATCCCCTTCCAGCGGGGATTGGTATCCCAGTCTTTTTGCAGCGCCTGGATTTGTTCTTGGCGGTTCATGGTCATGCTCCTGAAAGTGATTGGGATGGCTGAACAGTTTCCTCATCACTTGCTCCTGAACAGCGCTGCGGTGCCGTGGGGCCCAGTTTTGCGCGCTCAGGTCACGTGTCTTATATAAGAGTTTAGAGAGCCATACCGCGTTGCAACAACCCAGTTGGTGGCCTGGCGCATAGAATTTTTAATCTTGAAATTCAATAGGTTATGGATGCAATTTCACGATGCGGGACATAATATTCCATCATGAGAAATTGCGTTGTGCTCCGCAAAGCATGGATTTTTGGGGGCCAGAATGTCTTTCCACATCGTGAAAGAGCAAGGACGCGGCGAAGCTCCGGCATGCGGGCCAACATCGACGACATCCGGCGCCCGCCTCTCGGCCTATTTCCGCTGAAGCGACCGCGCCCGCGGCGGGCGCCGCATGGGCGGCTTGAACGCGCCCTGGTTTGGCATTAAGTTGGACGCACGTGTGCGGCACATCCGCGCGTCCGACCTGGGAGCTGACATGGCAAGTTCACTTGCCGTCGACAAGGCCGGGGTGTCCGGATCGTCTTCGCGAACCGCCGACTGCCCTGCCGTCCTGTTTGGCGCCTTTGACCGCCACAACTTCGGCGATCTGCTGCTTCCCCATGTCATCGCGCGCCTGCTCGCCGCGCCCGGCCTACCGGACCTCTATTACGGCGGCCTGGCCGAACGCAATCTGGTCCCGCTGGGCGGCCACCGTGTGCACGCGATGGCGCGGCTGGCTGCCAGCGTGGGCAACACCGCCGTCGACATCATCCATGTCGGCGGCGAGATCCTGGCCTGCACTGCCTGGGAAGCGGCCGTGATGCTGCAACCCGCCGAGCGCGCCCCCGCCATTGTGGCAAAACTCGATGCCCTGCCGCGGGAGCGGACCGCGTGGGCGCGCGAAGTGCTGGGGCTGCGGGACAACGCGCCGTATCTGCTGCCTGCCGGCCTGTTTGCCAACGTCAGGCGGGTGATTTACCACGGCGTCGGCGGCATCACGCTGGGACAGATCGCCCCGGACACGCGCCACGAAGTGATGACCAAGCTCGCAGCGGCCACCTGCGTGGGGGTCAGGGACCGGCAGACCCTGGCGATGCTGGACACCCACGGCATAGGCTGCCACCTGGAGCCCGACCCCGCCGTGATGGTGGCCGCATTGTTCAGCGATCGCATCCGGCACCGCGCCGGTCACGCCGAGCTTGCCAGGCTGGTCTCCCGCTTTGCGCGCGGGTACCTCGCGGTGCAGTGCAGCGCCGACTTCGGCGACGACGACACCCTGTCGCAGCTTGCCACGCAGCTTGAACAGGTGGCCCGGCCCCGAAAGCTCGGCCTGGCACTGTTCCGCGCCGGCGCGGCGCCGTGGCACGACGACCTGGCCTGCTACCGGCGCCTCGCGGCACGACTCGTGGGCACACCCGCGGTGCTGTTTGGCTCGCTGAACCTGTGGGATATCTGCGCCCTGATCGCACACAGCCGCGGCTTCGTCGGCAGCAGCCTGCATGGCAGCATTGTCGCGGGCGCCTTCGCACTGCCCCGCCTGGGCGTGCTACGGCCCGGGCAGGCGCTTGCGGCAAGCAAGCAGGCTGCCTTCGCCGCGACCTGGGGCGCGGCCGACGTGCCCGCGGTGGTGGCGGTGGACGAGCTGGCCGCCGGCATGGACCAGGCCATGGCAACCGCGTCAGCGCGGCGCGAAGACCTGGCTCGAGCCCTGGTGAACGCCTTCCGGGCCAGCTTCAAGGCGGTCCACCACGCATAGAGGGCACCCCGGTGAAGTGTCCTGGTGACAGCGCGGCAGCTGTCCTCAGCGTAAACCCCGAGGCGATATCCGTCACATTGACAGTCTGCTGACAGCCTTGCCTCCTAGAATCGGCCCCCCGGCTGGCTGTAACAGCCTCGCATGCCGGAACTCGGCGTCGGCCCTGCGCCAACGTGAGCAAACAGGGGCCCGCCGGCCCGTAACCGTGGTCGGATCGAAGCCCGCCACATGACAGGAAAGCAAATGGAAAACGGTGCACGCGAACAGATCCCGGCCACGCTGATTCCCGGCGATGGCATCGGCCCCGAAGTGGTGGACGCCACCGTCAGGGTGCTCGACGCGCTGGGCGCCCCGTTTGCCTGGGAGATCCGGCATGCGGGCATGGCCGGCGTCGACTACAGCGGCGACCCCATGCCAGAGGAGACGCTGGACAGCATCCGCCGCACCGGGCTGGCGCTGAAGGGCCCGCTCACCACGCCGGTCGGCGGCGGCTTCCGCTCGGTCAATGTGCGCCTGCGCGAGACCTTCAACCTTTACGCCAATGTGCGCCCGGTCCGCACGCTGGTGCCGGGCCGCTTCGACAACATCGACCTCGTGCTGGTGCGCGAGAACGTGGGCGGCTTCTACGTGGCGCACGACTATTACATCCCGGTCGGGGACGACCCGCACGCGGTGGCGGTGTCCACCGGCACCAACACGCGCGAGGCGTGCCGGCGCATTGCCCGTTTCGCGTTCGAGTACGCGCTCCGGAACGGCCGCAAGAAAATCACCGTGGTGCACAAGGCCAACATCCTGAAAGCGCTCACCGGCATCTTTCTTGACGCCGCGCGGGAAGTGGCCGGGGACTACGCCGGGCGCGTCGAGATGGACGACATCATTGTCGATGCCTGCGCCATGCAGCTGGTGCTCAATCCATGGCGCTTCGACATGCTGCTCTGTACCAACCTGTTCGGCGACATCCTGTCGGACCAGATCGCGGGCCTGGTGGGCGGGCTCGGCATGGCCCCGGGCGCCAACATCGGCGACCAGGCCGCCATCTTCGAGGCGGTGCACGGCTCGGCGCCCGATATCGCCGGCAAGGGCATTGCCAACCCGATCTCGCTGATGCTGGCCGCGGGCCTGATGCTGGACCACGTCGGCCGCCAGGACCTCGCCACGCGGCTGCGCGCCGCGATCGCGCTGACGCTCAACCAGGACCAGGTGAAGACCGGCGACCTCCACGGCACCGCCTCCACGCTGCAATTCGCCGACGCGGTAACGAAACGCATCGTTTCGGCCGCCTGATCCCCTCTGCAACCGCCGGTCATCGCCCTCGCGCGGCCTGGGCGGCAATCGTGATTTTAAAGAAGATGTTGACTTTGCTTGCTTACGCCATGGTGGTCGTGTTCATGGCACTGATCATGACCAAGCGGCTCTCCGCCATGGTGGCGCTGATCCTGGTTCCGATTGCCTTCGGCCTGATCGGCGGCTTTGGCCCGGAACTCGGGCCGATGATGCTGGACGGCGTCAAGAAGCTGGCGCCGACCGGCGTGATGCTGATGTTCGCGATCCTGTATTTCGGCCTGATGATCGATGCCGGCCTGTTCGACCCGGTGGTACGCGTCATCCTGAAGCTGGTCGGCGGCGATCCGGTCAAGATCATCGTCGGCACCTTCGTGCTGGCCGCGCTGGTGTCGCTCGACGGCGACGGCTCGACCACCTATATGATCACCTGCGCCGCCATGCTGCCGCTGTACAAGCGGCTGGGCCTCAGCCGGCTGGTGCTCGCCTGCGTGATCATGATGGCGGGCGGGCTGATGAACATCCTGCCATGGGGCGGCCCGACCGCGCGTGCCGCCAGCGCCCTCGGCGTCGAGGCGGGCTCGCTGTTCGTGCCGATGATCCTGCCGATGCTCGTCACCGGCATGTGGGGCATGTTCGTGGCCTTCCTGCTCGGCCGGCGCGAACGCAAGCGGCTGGGCCATCTCGCGCTGATGACTGCCGGGGCTGGAGCAACCGGTGCGGCCGCAACCTCCGGCCATGGCGCGGCGGCACTGGCCACGGGCGATGCGCAGATCGCCCGGCCCCGGCTGCTGTGGTTCAACCTGCTGCTGACCCTCGGGCTGATGGCCATGCTGATCCTCGGCATATTCCCGCTGCCCGCGCTGTTCATCGTGGCGAGCGCGATCGCGCTGATGGTCAACTACCCGAGCCTGGGCGAGCAGAAGGAACGGATCGGCGCCCATGCGGCCAACGTCGTGCCGGTGGTATCGCTGATCTTCGCGGCGGGCATCTTCGTCGGCATCCTGTCGGGCACCAGGATGGTCGACGCCATCGCCAACAGCGTCATCAGCGCCGTGCCGGCCTGGATGGGCCCCTACCTGGCACTTGTCACCGGTGTGCTGAGCGTCCCGTTCACATTCTTCATCTCGAATGACGCGTTCTACTTCGGCGTCCTGCCGATCCTGGCCAAGGCCGCAGCGATGTATGGGATCAGCGCCGCCGAGATCGGGCGCGCCTCGCTGATCGGCCAGCAGGTACATCTGCTGAGCCCGCTGGTGGCGTCGACATACCTGCTGGTCGGACTGGCCGAAGTGGAATTCGGCGATCACCAGCGCTATACGATGCTGTGGGCGCTGTCGGCAGCGCTGGTCATGATGCTGGCCACGGTGTGCTTCGGCGTGATTCCCATCGTTGGCCGGATCGCGTGACCGCAACCGCGCCCGCCCCTGCGCGGATGCAGGGGCAGGCGTAGTCAGGCGGCGGCGCGGTCGCGCGCGCGGCGATAGGTGACCCAGTCGCCGCTGTCGATGCGCGGCAGCGTTGCTACCGCGGCTTCGGCCACCGGGTACAGCAGGCAGGCGAGGGGCTGGCCGTGGTGCAGCACATCCCGCTGCTCGCGCACGAACAGCGTGGCCTGGCCCGGATAGACCTCCTCGATTTCGTCCAGCACCGGCAACAGCGCATCGGCAATCTCGTAGATATCGCCAAGCACCGGTCCGCCGCCGGCGTCCAGAACCAGGCCGGGATAGGTGCCGAAGTCATACAGCCTGCCGCTCACCGTACCCGTGCCCAGCAGCGTCGGCGCGGCAATGCCGTGGCGCCGGGCCGCGGCATTCAGGTCGTTGACCTCGCCGGCGCGCAGCGTGCCGTAGACAAAGACGTGCGGCATGCTCAGCGCTCCAGCGGTTCGTCCGAGACCAGGATCCCGTCGACATCGACATAGATCCAGTTGCCCGGCCGCACCACGGCGCCCGGCATCTGCACCGTGACCTCGCTCTCGCCCACGTTGCGCTTCTGGCTCTTCTGCGGATGCGCGGCCAGCGCGCGGATGCCGATGTCGCACACGTCCAGCTCAGCGGTATCGCGGATGCAGCCGTTGACGACGATGCCGACCCAGCCGTTCTTCTCGGCCAGCAGGCCCAGGTTGCCGCCCACCAGCGCGCAGCGCAGCGAGCCGCCGCCGTCGACCACCAGCACGCGCCCCCGCCCCGGCGATTCCAGCGTGCTGCGTACCAGCGAGTTGTCTTCAAACACCTTGAGTGTCGCAGCAGGACCGGCAAACGCCGGCTGCCTGCCGAAGGCGCGGAACACCGGCGCCATCACGCGCAAGGTCCCTTCGGCAAGCCGGTCTTCATGCGCGTCGCACAGGTCGGTGGTGACGGGCTTCATCTATGGTCTCCTGGTAAAGAATGCGGTCGGCGGTTTGATCTCACGGCTTCTGGCTGGACAGCGCCTGCGCCCGGATCGCGCTCAGCGTGGTGCGTGGCGTGATCACGTCGGGGTCCACCTGGATCTCGATCAGCGTCGACACCGGCGCGGCCAGCGCTTCGCGCAGTGCCGGCGCAAAGCCCTCGGTCGTGGTCACGGTAGCGCCGCGTGCACCATAGGCGCGCGCCAGCGCGGCAAAGTCAGGGTTGTGCAGCTCGGTGCCGGACACATGCGTCGGGTATTCGCGTTCCTGGTGCATGCGGATGGTGCCGTACATGCCGTTATTGACGACGATGAAAATCACCGGCGCCTGGTATTGCATCGATGTAGCAAGTTCCTGGCCATTCATCAGGAAACAGCCGTCGCCCGCCAGCGCCACCACGGTCCGCTGCGGGAAAGCGATCTTCGCCCCCACTGCCGCGGGCACGCCGTAGCCCATTGCGCCGCTGGTCGGCGCGAGCTGGCCACGCCCGCCGCCGGTGAACGGGCGATAGTGGAAATAGCGGTGCAGCCAGCCGGCATAGTTCCCCGCGCCGTTGGTCACGACCGCGTCGGCCGGCAGCATCTGGTCCAGCGTGCGGATGACTTCGGCCATGTCGACGCCATGCCCCGTGAACGGCGGCGGCTGCAGGTAGCGCTCGTAGTCGGCGTGCGCGGCTTCGGTCCAGGCTTGCCAGCGTGGCGCGGCCGGCGGCTGCAGCACGGCCAGCCGCGCGGCGATGGCCGGCATCGAGGCCTGGATCATCAGGTCGGCCTGGTACACGCTGCCCAGCTCTTCCGCGCCGGCGTGCACATGGACCAGCGTCTGCGCGGGCCGCGGCGCCGCGATCAGCGCATAGCCGCCGGTGGTCATCTCGCCCAGCCGCGGGCCGATCGCGAGCACCAGGTCAGCGTTGCGGATGCGTTCGGCCAGCGCGGGGTTGATGCCGATGCCGACATCGCCGGCGTAGTTGGGGTGGCGGTTGTCGAACAGGTCCTGGCCGCGGAAGGCACAGCCCACCGGCAGCGCGAAGCGCTCGGCAAAGGCCTGCAGGTCGGCGCAGGCCCGCGGCGTCCAGCCGCTGCCACCGGCCAGCACGAAGGGGCGCTCGGCGGCGTTCAGCATGTCGGCCAGCCGCGCCAGTTCACCCTCGCCGGGCCACGCCATGACGCGCTGGTAGGCCTGCAACTGCGGCACCGCGGCGCTTTGCGCGAGCATGTCTTCGGGCAGCGCCAGCACCACCGGGCCGGGACGGCCCGCGGTGGCGGTCTGGTAGGCGCGCGCGATGTATTCGGGGATGCGCTCGACCCGGTCGATCTGCGCCACCCACTTGGCCATCTGGCCGAACATGCGGCGGTAGTCGATTTCCTGGAAGGCCTCGCGGTCCATGAAATCGGTGCCGACCTGGCCGATGAACAGGATCATCGGGGTCGAGTCCTGGAACGCCGTATGCACGCCGATGCTGGCATTGGTGGCGCCCGGCCCGCGTGTGCAGAAGGCCAGACCGGGGCGGCCGGTCAGCTTGCCGTAGGCTTCCGCCATCACGGCGGCGCCGCCCTCCTGGCGGCAGACGATGAAGCGCAGCTGGTCGCGCCGGCGGTGGAAGCCGTCAAGCACCGCCAGGTAGCTTTCGCCCGGCACGCCGAAGGCCAGCTCGGCCCCGTGCGCCAGCAGCGCGTCGACCAGGATATGCCCGCCCGGCAGCGGCGTGCCGCGATCGGTATCTTCAGGCTGGGTGGCGTTGGCCGGCGTCGTTGGCATGGAAACGTTCCTCAGGCAATCGGATTGGGATAGCGGTTGGCTGGGACTGGCTGGCCGCGCTAGGCGGCCCCCGCCCGGGCGGCGGCGTGGCTGCGCGAGCGGTTGCCATTGCCCACGGTCACCGCGGTGAAGATCGACAGCAGCTGGAAGCCGCCGATCATGAAGAAGACCCAGGCCGGCAGGCTGGCGTCCATCAGCGCGCCAAAGAACAGCGGGCCGCAGGCCAGGCCGATATCCAGCCCCGAATAGACCACGCCATAGACACGACCGGTGGCGCCGGCGGGGGCGGCCGCACGCACCAGCAGGTCGCGCGAGGGTCCGGCGGTGCCGGCGCCAAAGCCGATCACGCCCATCAGCACCGGCACCAGCAGCGCCGGCACCAGGTTCAGCCCGACCAGCACCGCCATCAGCCCCGACACGGTGAAGCTCACCGCGATCAGCCGGTCATGGTTGCTGGTGCGGCTGGCGGCAAAGCCGCCGACGATCATGCCGCCGGCGCTGCACAGCATGTAAACGGTGTACGACGCGGTGGCCAGCGTGAACGGCATGCCGTACAGGTAGGTCAACGCGGTCGGGGCAAAGCTCTGGATGCCGGCGGCGGAAAACGTGGTCAGCAGGAAAAAGCCCCAGCACACCCACACCTGCGGCAGGCGCAGGAAACCCAGCACGCTGGCGCCCGCCGCGGCCTTGGCCGTGGGCCGGCCCACCGCGCCCTGCACTTCGCGCGGGTCCAGCACATGGCGCAGCACAGCCAGCACGGCCAGCACGATGAAGGCCACCGCCGACGCCGACGCCAGCGCCACGCGCCAGCTGGCCAGGTTGGCGATCGCGACCAGGAACAGCGGCGCCGCCGCCCAGCCCAGGTTGCCGGAAATGCCGTGCACCGAGAACGCGTGGCCCAGCCGCGGCTGCGACACATGCTTGTTCAGCAGCGTGAAGTCGGCCGGATGGAATACGCCGTTGCCCAGCCCCGCCACCGCGGCACCGAACAGCAGCCCGGCATAGCCGCCGCTGGCAGACAGCAGCAAGGCCGCGGCGCCCAGGCAGGCCAGCCCGCCGAACAGCACCGGCCGCGCGCCGAAGCGGTCGACCACAAAGCCGGACGCTGTCTGCACCACCGCCGAGACCGCGAAGAACACCGTCATCAGCAGGCCCAGCTCGGCGTAGCTCAGCCCGAACTCGGCCTTGATCCACGGGAACAGCGGCGCGAGCAACAGGTGATAGAAATGCGAGACCCCGTGCGCCAGCCCCACCAGCCCGATCACCTGGGCGTCGTGGCGAAGGGAGTTGCGCGTGGGTTCGAGGGCGGCGGTGGACATGGCGCTGGCGGTCAGAGGGACGATGCGGTGGGCTGGGCGGCAGGCAAAAAAAATACGGGCCGAAGCCCGCATCATAGAGGAAAACCCCTGCCCGCTGCCGCCAGGTGGCGGTCACGCCGCCCCAGTCCTGTCCCGTCCCTGGCCCGTCGACGCGCTCACATCTGCTTGAACAGGTGCGCGTACTGGCGCGCCACCGGCAGCAATTCCGGGCGGTCGCGCAGCCGCAGCGACAGCCGGCCCAGCGACTGGTTGACCGCGCTGGCCACGCAGGCGATGTTGACCACGGTGCCGCGATGCACCTGCCAGAAGCGCTCCGGATCCAGCTGCTGCGTCAGCTCGCGCAGGCTGGTGCGGATCAGCGCTTCGCCAGCGCCCGAGACCACGTTGACGTATTTGTCGGTGGCCTCCAGGTAGATCACTTCATCGACGGGAATGATGCGCACCTCCTGCCCCACCAGCGCCTTGATAAAGCGCAGGTACTGGCGTTGCGGCGCGCCGACGGCGCCCGGGGTAGCATGCTCCAGGGATTCCAGCCGTGCCAGCAACTGGCCAAGCCGGTCGGTCTCGGCCGTTGCGGCGTCATCGTCGCCGTCGTCCGCTTCAGCGGGACCGGACAGCCGCGCCTTAAGGCGCTGGACAGTCGCCTCCAGTCGTTCGCGCTGCACCGGCTTGAGCACGTAGTCCACCGCGGCGCGCTCGAAGGCCTCCAGCGCAAACTGGTCGTAGGCGGTGACGAAGACCACCAGCGGCGGCACGTCGAATTCGATCAGTTCGCGCGCCACGTCCATGCCGCTCATCCCCGGCATGCGGATATCCAGGAAGGCCACGCGCGGCTGGTGCTCGCGCGCGGCCGCCAGCGCGGCCACGCCATCGTGGACCACTGACACCACCCGGGCTTCCGGCCACAAGGACGTCAGTTCGGATTCCAGCACGCGGGCAAGCAGCACTTCGTCGTCGGCAATCAACAGGGTCGGGGTCATGGGGGCGTGGGGGGCGGTCGCGGGGGTAGTAGGCGGCACCCATACAGGCCGTGCCGCCGGTGGTGCTTGTTCTTGTCAGACGCACTGGCAGGCCGGTGGGTTCAGAGCCGTGGCATGGCGGCGGCGGATACCGGCATGCCCTCGGGCACGGCCGTGACGGTCTGGGTCACGGCGGGCGCCTCGGCCGGGCGCTCCAGCGGCAGCGTCAGCCGCACCACCACGCCGCGCGGCGTGTTCTCTTCCATCTGCATGGTCGCCGCCGCGCCGAAGATGCGCGCCAGCCGCTCGCGCACATGGGTGATGCCCAGCCCGGAGCCCTTGCCCGAGGCATGGCCGAAACCCACGCCGGTATCGGCGATCACCACCTGCACCGCCTTGTCGCTGGCGGCGCGCGCCGACAGCCGGATATGGCCGCCGATCATGCAGGGCTCGATGCCGTGCGTGACCGCGTTTTCCACCAGCGGCTGGATCAGCATGGGCGGAATCTCCACCTTGGCCAGTTCGCGCGGCAGGTCGATCTCGTACGAAAGCCGTTGGCCGAAGCGCATGGCCTGGATCTCGAGGTAGCTGCGCAGCAGCTCGAACTCTTGCCGCAGCGTGCATTGCTCGGCGCGGGTATGCGCCAGCGACATGCGCAGGAAGCCGATCAGCCGCTGCAGCAACTGCCGCGCCGCGGGCGGATCGGTGGCGATCAGCCCATCGAGGTTGGCCAGCGAGTTGAACAGGAAATGCGGCTCGATCTGCGCCTGCAGCGCCATCAGTTGCGCGCGCACCAGCTGCTTCTCGGCTTCCTCGCGCTGCAGCGCGTCAAGCGCGGCTTGGCGCTCCAGCGAAGCCAGCTTCTCGCGCGACCAGTAGAAATAGATCATCGAAGCGGCCGCCAGCATGCCAACCACCAGGCACATGCGCAGCATGCCGCCGGCCTCGTCCGCCGATTTGGGCGGCAGGTCAAGCACCACGCGGGTGGCCCAGCTGCCGAACACCACGCCGGCCGGCACGGCCGCGGCGGCGAGCAGCAGGAAGGGCCAGCGGCGCGGCCGGTCGTTCCACCAGATCACCACGCGCGGGATGTCGATCAACACCCAGATCGACAGCCCGATCAGCTGGCTGTAGACGAAGTTGTGCCAGAGCGAGCCGCCAGTCTGGAAGCCGTAGTTCAGGCTGATGGCAATCACCGAGTTCATGCACAGCACGAACAGCAGGTCGCGCCCGAGGATATTGAACCGGGACGGGATGGCGGTGCAGGCTTGGGAGAAGCAGCGGTCCATGGCGTTCATGTTAGCGCGGCTTTCGCCGCGCGCAATACAGCAGGTGACGGGACGGCGACATGGGGGCGTCAGCCATCCTGGCCGCTCGCATCGCCGGGGCGCGCCGGCGCAGGCACCGGCGCCGGGCTGCGGCCGGCCAGCGCGCGCCACCATTGCCCGGACAGCACATAGCGGGGAAAGGTGATCCACTGCTCGGCCAGGATGCGTCCTGCGATGTCAGCAGGCCCGGCAAACGGTTCCGGCGCATGGGTTTCAAGCCGATGGCCGCGGCCCTGAAGCGCCATCGACATGCCCATGCACACCAGCCCCAGCGCGATCGCCGGCAAGTTCAGGCGCAGCAGGCCATAGAGGCCCAGCACGGTGCCGGCCATGAACATCGGCACGGCCACGATATGCAGCAGCAGGTTGCGGGGATGCTGGTGGTTGCGGGCATAGCCGCGCCACTGCCAGCGCAGCAGCGGTTCGTCGTCGCGCATGATCGTCTCTCTCCCTTGTCCGGTCGTTGCAGGCCGGCGGCCGTGCGCAAGCTTTGTTGCGCTGCGGTACACGTGGCGACCCTGGCCGGAATGCCAGGCGGGCACGTGCAGGGAATGTACCGCGCGGAGCAGGCTGGCGAAAGCCTCTTGCGACGAACGGCGGGCACGGGGTGCGAACGGCACCGTGCGGGTGCCGACGGCGTGGCTGCCGGCGGCGCAGGTGCTGTCGCCGCCGCGTGCGGGTCAGGCGGCCAGGACCTGGCGATCGTGCTCGGACAGCGCGCTGCTCACGGTATCGCGCGACAGGTGTGGCGCGAACATGTTGATGAAGGCGTGCGCATAGCCGCGCAGGTAGGCGCCGCGGCGCACCGCCACGCTGGTGGTGTTGGGCGCGAACAGGTGGTCGGCCGAGATCCGCACCAGGCCGGAGTCCTTGCGTTCGTCGTAGGCCATCGAGGCGATGATGCCAACGCCCAGGTCCAGTTCGGCATAGGTCTTGATCACGTCCGCGTCCAGCGCCGTCAGCACGATCTCTGGCTGCAGCCCGGCCTCGGCAAAGGCGCTGTCGATCTTGCGGCGGCCGGTGAAACCGGCGTCGTAGGTTATCAGCTGGAAGCCCGCCACGTCTTCGAGCGTCGGCTCGGGCAGGCGCGTGAGCGGATGATCCGGCGACACCACCAGCACGTGCTGCCAGCTGTAGGCCTCGAACGAGGTCAGTCCGGCCTCCGTCGCCAGCGCCTCGGTGGCGATGCCGATATCGGCCTGCCCGGTCAGCAGCAGCTCGACGATATGCGTGGGCGACGCTTCCTGCAGGGCCAGCGTCACGTGCGGATATTCGCGGCGAAAGGCCTGCACCACGCGCGGCAAGGCATAGCGCGCCTGCGTGTGCGTGGTGGCAACGGTGAGCCGTCCGGTGTGGCGGCCGGCGTATTCGTCGCCGGCCTGACGCAGGTTCTCGGCTTCCAGCAGCAGGCGCTCGACGATGCGCACGATCTCGCGGCCGGGCTCGGTCAGCCCGGTCAGGCGCTTGCCGTAGCGCTCGAAGATCTCCACGCCCAGTTCTTCCTCCAGCTCGCGGATCTGGCGCGACACGCCGGGCTGCGAGGTATAGAGCGCGTTGGCGACCTCGGTCAGGTTGAACTGGCGGCGCACCGCCTCGCGGATCGATCGGAGTTGCTGGAAGTTCATCGCGCGGCCTCTTGTTTATGGGTCAGCGTGGTGCCGTTGGCCTGCGTAAAGACGCGCAGCTGCCGTGGGCGCACGGCGAGCAGTTCGCCCTCCCTGAAGCCCGCGTGGCGGAAGCGCTCGAGCGGCAGCGCCACTTCGATCACGTCCTGGTTGTCTTCCCGCTCGAGTTCGAGCTGGGCCACCGGGCCCAGCGTCAGCGCGCGGCGCAGCGTCACGGCAATGCCGTCGGCGCCGGGCGCGTACCGCTCCAGGTCCAGGTCGTGCGGGCGGACATAGGCCACCGCATCGCCCGCGGTTTCATGCCCGCCGCCGACCACCGGCAGCACCGCTTCGCCGGTATGCAGCAGGCCACCGCTCTCCCCCACTTCCAGCCGGCCATGGAACAGGTTGACGTTGCCGAGGAAGCCAAACACGAACGGCGTGGCCGGATGGTTGTAGACCGCCTCGGGCGAGCCGTGCTGCTCGACGCGGCCACGGTGCATCAGCACCACCTGGTCTGCCACTTCCAGCGCTTCTTCCTGGTCATGCGTGACGAACACACTGGTCACATGCAGTTCATCGTGCAGCCGGCGCAGCCAGCGGCGCAGCTCCTTGCGCACCTTGGCGTCGAGCGCGCCGAAGGGTTCGTCGAGCAGCAGCACGCGCGGCTCCACCGCCAGCGCGCGGGCCAGCGCAATGCGCTGGCGCTGGCCGCCGGACAGCTGCGACGGGTAGCGGTCGGCCAGCCAGTCGAGCTGCACCAGCTCGAGCAGTGCATGCACCTTCTCGCGGATCTGCGCTTCGCCCGGGCGTTCGGCGCGCGGCTTCACGCGCAGGCCGAAGGCCACGTTCTCGAACACGCTCATGTGCTTGAACAGCGCATAGTGCTGGAACACGAAGCCCACCTGGCGCTGGCGCACATGCTGGTCCGAGGCATCGCGCCCGGCCAGCACGATCTGGCCCGCGTCGGCCCGCTCCAGGCCGGCGATGATGCGCAGCAGCGTGGTCTTGCCGCAGCCGGACGGCCCCAGCAGCGCGGTCAGCTCGCCTTCGTCGAAATCGAGCGAGACATTGTCCAGCGCGACGAAATCGCCAAAGCGCTTCTCTACATTCTTGACCTGGATGCTCATGATGCTTGTCCTTGCACTGAAGCCGGCAGGCTTGACAGCGGCCGCTCCGGCGCGGCCGCTTCGGTTTCCTTGCGGGCGCGGAATTCCACCAGCGTCTTGATGCCCAGCGTGACCAGGGCCAGCAGCGTGAGCACCGACGCCACCGCGAAGGCCGCCGCGAAGTTGTACTCGTTGTAAAGGATCTCCACGTGCAGCGGCATGGTGTTGGTCAGCCCGCGGATATGGCCCGATACCACCGACACCGCGCCAAACTCGCCCATCGCCCGCGCGTTGCACAGGATCACGCCGTACAGCAGGCCCCAGCGAATATTGGGTAGCGTGATATGGCGGAAGGTCTGCCAGCCCGACGCCCCCAGCACGATCGCCGCCTCTTCCTCTTCGCTGCCCTGCGCCTGCATCAGCGGGATCAGCTCACGCGCCACGAAGGGAAAGGTCACGAAGATGGTGGCCAGCACGAGGCCCGGCACCGCGAACAGGATCTTGATGTCATGCGCTTCCAGCCACGGACCCAGCCAGCCCTGCGCGCCGAACAGCAGCACATAGACCAGCCCCGAAATCACCGGCGACACCGAGAACGGCAGGTCGATCAGCGTGATCAGCAGGTTCTTGCCGCGGAAATCGAACTTGGCGATGGCCCACGCCGCCGCCACGCCGAACACCACGTTCAGCGGCACCGCGATCGCGGCCACCGTCAGCGTAAGCTGGATCGCGGCCAGCGCGTCGGGCTCGACCAGCGCTTCCCAGTAGGTCTGCACGCCCTTGCGCAAGGCTTCATAGAACACCGACGCCAGCGGCACGAACAGGGACAGCGTGAGGAACAGCACCGCCACCGCGATCAGCGTATAGCGCACCCATGGCGCCTCGCCGGTGGCGTCGAAGCGGTGATGGGCCCTGGCGCTGCCGTGCCCGCCGAGGCGTCCCGCGATGGCGCCGGCCATCTCAGAACTCCTTGCCCGTCGCGGGCGCTTGCGGGGCCAGCGCGGCACGCGCACCGGACTGGTGGCGGCGCGTCCAGGCCTGCAGCAGGTTGATCAACAACAGCAGCCCGAACGAGATCCCCAGCATCACCACCGCCACCGCGGTGGCGCCGGCATAGTCGTATTGCTCCAGCTTGGAATAGATCATCAGCGGCGCGATTTCCGACACCATCGGCATATTGCCGGAGATGAACACCACCGAGCCGTACTCGCCGGTGGCGCGCGCGAAGCTCAGCGCGAAACCCGTCAGCAACGCCGGCAGGATCGCCGGCAGGATCACGCGGCGGAAGGTTTGCAGCCGGTTGGCGCCGAGGCTGGCGGCCGCTTCTTCCAGTTCCTGCTCGACGTCTTCCAGCACCGGCTGCACGGTGCGCACCACGAACGGCAGGCCGATAAACGTCAGCGCCACCACCACACCCAGCGGCGTGAACGCGACCTTGATGCCAAGCGGCTCCAGATAGCGGCCGATCCAGCCGTTGGCGGCGAACAGCGCGGTCAGCGCGATGCCCGCCACCGCGGTCGGCAGCGCGAACGGCAGGTCGACCAGCGCGTCGATCAGGCGCTTGCCGACAAAGCGGTAGCGCACCAGCACCCACGCAACGATCAGCCCGAACACCGTATTGACGACGGCCGCGATCAGCGACGCGCCGAAGCTCAGTTGCAGCGATGCCACCACGCGCGGCGCCGTGATCGAGGTCCAGAACGCGTCCCACGTCATCGTGAACGTCTTCAGGAACGTGGCCGACAGCGGCACCAGCACGATCAGCGTCAGGTAGAACAGCGTGAACCCGAGCGACAGCCCGAAGCCCGGCAGCACGGTAAAGCGCTGCCTGGACCGGTTGCGCGGCGCGCGCGCGGCGCCAGAATCGGGGGCGCCAGGCGCGGCTGGCGGCGGCGTGTCCGCCAGGGAGATGGAGGGAGGCATGTCGTCTCGTCTGTGGGCGCGCGTCGCAGGCCGGAGGCTGCTGGGATACGCCGTTTTATGACGCCGGCGCATATGGCGCCGGCCTACGAGACAGATTCTGCAGATTCGCCTTTATAAAAAGAACGAATCTTTCTGAATTTTCTTAGACGATTTAGATATAAGGGACGGCCGACGCGACTTCGACCTCGGCTTCCCAAGGGGTGTTCACGCCACTTGTGGCACCAGCGTCGGCCGCCTCGCCGATCCGTTGCACCAGCGTATCGAGCAGCGCGAGGCCTTCCGGCCACTCGCCCAGCCCCGAATCGGCATTGATGTGGCCAAGGTAGCCCACGTCGACCAGTTCGCTGCCCCACAGCGTGCCCCAGGAGAAAGCGGTGCGCTGCGGCATCCAGGGATCGTTGCGGCTGGCCGCGAGCAGGGTCGGGAACGGCAGCCGGTAGGTGGGCAGCAATGCCGCCACACCAAACTTGTCCGGATCGGCGGGTGCGACCAGCAACGCACCGGCAATGCCCACCGGGTCCAGCGCCGCCTGGCGCAGCGTGGCCAGGCAGCCGAAGCTGTGCGCCACCAGCACGGCGCCGCGCGCCGCCACGCGCCGGGCCCGCATCACGCCTTCCGAGACGCGCTCGGCCCACAGCGGCAGGCTCGGCCGCGACCAGTCATGCTGCTCAACCCGCTGCCAGTCCGGGAACTGCTGTTCCCAGCGGCTCTGCCAGTGCCCGGGGCCACTGCCGTGCAATCCGGGTACCGTCAGCACCTGGAGGTGGCGCGGAATTTCCGGCCGCGCGGCGCGGCCCGGTGCGGTCCTGTCCGATTGCGTCATACCGGCTCCTCGCTCAGTGCGCGTGGGGTCGCAGCGCGCGGATGCTCCACCGCGCGCAGCCCGGCCGCGCTTACCAGCCCGCCGGCAAAGGCGCCCTGCCCCAGGCCGATGCCGGCGGCCTGCAGGCGCTCGATGCTCTCGGCGTCTTGCAGGCGTCGCCCGATCAGCGTGACGCCGGCGCTGGCCGCGCTGGCGCGCAGGCCGGACAGCTGGCGGTCGGTCCAGGTGCGGCGCATGTCCAGCTTGAGCCAGTCTGGCAGCGCATGCGCCATCAGCGCACCCGCTTCCGCCGGATCCGAGGCCTGCAGGCTCACCGCAAAGCCATTGCGGCGGTAGTTGCCGACCACATGCAGCAGCAGCCCCAGATCATCGTTGGCGCTGGCCGGCACCTGGATCACGAAGCGTTCCAGCGGCAACCCCAGCGACTGCAGCGCGCGCCGGAAGGCCGCGCCGTGATCGTCGGCCACCGCGGCCAGCAGGCGGTTGTGCACGTTCAGCACCAGCTTGTGCGCGCCGTCCGCCGCAAAATAGTTGATGGCATGCAGCAGGCGCGACAACCGGTCCAGCGACACCAGCGTGTGATCGTCCGCCGCCATCGCGAACAGCTTCCATGCCGCCAGCCCGACGCCGTCCTCCGCGTAGGTATGGATCGCGCCTTCATGCGCCACCACCTGCCGGTCCGCCAGCGTGAGCAGCGGCTCGAACGCGCTGGTAAGCGAGCAGTTGAAGAACTGCCCCTGCACCTGCCCGCGCGCATCGCGCCACAGTTGCCGGTCCGCCAGCGGCTGGCGCGGCAGCGATTCGAGATAGCGTTGGAGCGCGGATGCTGCGCCCGTGGGTTCATGCGCGCCTGGCATGGCAATCCTTGGGTTGACCGGCCGCTCGGGCGGACGGTCTGATGGGGTGACGGGCAAGCCCGATAACAGCGGCCGCCTGCCTGCTCATGATAGGAGGCGGGCGGGCGCCGGCGTATGAAGATTAAGGACTGACGATATGCGCCGTGTCAGCGATATCGCGCATGCGGGGTCCGCAGGCAACGGCTCAGGCGGCCCAACTCACATTCAGCGGCGCGGGTGCTGCGGCCGCCGCCTGGGTTCCGGCCGGGCCGGCCGACGGCGAGGGCCGCATCACCCGCTGCAGCACCGCGGCTTCCAGTTGCGCAAAGCCCGCCGCGCCACGTTCACGCGGACGCGCCAGCGCCACGCGCGTATCCATGGCGATGCGGCCGTCCTCGATCAGCACGATGCGGTCGGCCAGCGCCACCGCTTCGGACACATCGTGCGTGACCAGCAACGCCGTGAAGCCCAGACGGCGCCACAGCGACTCGATCAGCGCCTGCATTTCGATCCGCGTCAGCGCATCCAGCGCGCCCAGCGGCTCGTCGAGCAGCAACAGCTGCGGCTGATGCACCAGCGCGCGTGCCAGCGCCACGCGCTGGCGCTGGCCGCCGGACAGCCGCGCCGGCCACGCCTGCGCACGATCGGCCAGGCCGACCTGCGCCAGCACCCTGGCGGCTTCGGCGCGCCGTGCGCGCGGCAAGCCCAGCGCCACGTTGTCCAGCACGCGCTTCCACGGCAGCAGCCGCGCGTCCTGGAACATCACGCGCACGTCGGCCGGCCGCGCGCGGCCCGTGGCGGCGGCCTCGCCATCGATGGTGATGCTGCCGCCATCGGCCGCTTCCAGCCCGGCCACCAGCCGCAGCAGCGTGCTCTTGCCGCAGCCGCTGCGCCCGACGATGGCCAGGAATTCGCCCGGCGCGGCGTCCAGCGCCACGTCATGCAGGACCGCGCGGCCGTCGTAGCGCTTGACCACCTGGCGCACGCGCAGCGCCACGCCGCCCGCCGCCTTGCCAGGCACCTCGGACGCCACGGTCGCCGCGGTCGTCTGCGTTGCTGCCTCGCGCCGCGCCAGGCCCGCTTCCAACTCGGCCAGAGCCGCCTGTTCCACCGGATACATCTGCATCTCGTTCTCCTTGCCTTGATTGGGTGCCGCGCCGTTCAGGCCACCGCGTAGCCCGGGTGCCAGCGCAGCCAGTAGCGCTCCAGCCCGCGCGACAGCCAGTCGGCCAGCTTGCCCAGCAGCGCATAGAGCAGGATGCCGACCAGCACCACGTCGGTTTGCAGGAACTCGCGCGCATTCATCGTCATGTAGCCGATGCCCGATTGCGCCGAGATGGTTTCCGCCACGATCAGCACCACCCACATCAGCCCCAGCGCAAAGCGCACGCCCACCAGGATGCCCGGCAGCGCGCCCGGCAGGATGACCTCGCGATACAGCTGCCAGCCGGACAAGCCGTAGCTGCGCGCCATCTCCACCAGCCCCGCATCGACCGAGCGGATGCCGTGGTAGGTGTTCAGGTAGACCGGGAAAAACACGCCCAGCGAGACCAGGAACAGCTTGGCGCTCTCGTCGATGCCGAACCACAGGATGACCAGCGGGATCAGCGCCAGCGCCGGGATGTTGCGCACCATCTGCAGCGTGCTGTCGAGCAGCGTGGCGGCGCTGCGAAAGGTGCCGGTCAGCAGCCCCAGCAGCAGGCCCAGCCCGCCGCCGATGGCAAAGCCCAGCAGCGCGCGCCAGGTGCTGACGCCGACGTGCCGCCACAGCTCGCCCGAGCGCGCCAGTTCCCACGCGGCCTGCACCACGGCCAGCGGGGCCGGCAGCACGCGGCTGGACAGCCAGCCGTACTGCGAGGCCAGTTGCCAGGCGACCAGCAGCAGCGCCGGCACGATCCACGGCGCGATCGCGCGCCACAGTGCCTTCGGCGCCAGCCGCAGCGACGGTAACAGCGGAGCAGTCATGGTTGGCCCCCTCAGCTTTGCGCGGCGCGCGGCACGATGCCGGTCGCCATGACTTCACCAAACGGGCCCGACAGCACCTTGCCCGGCACGGTGTCCAGCTTCGCCTGCACCGCGCGCGGCAGCAGCGGGAACACCAGCTCGGCAAAACGGTAGGCTTCTTCCAGGTGCGGATAGCCGGACAGCACGAAGGTGTCGATGCCCAGCCCGGCGTATTCGCGCAGGCGCTCGGCCACGGTATGCGGGTCGCCCACCAGCGCGGTGCCGGCGCCGCCGCGCACCAGGCCGACGCCGGCCCACAGGTTGGGGCTGATCTCCAGCGCCGCGCGCGTGCGGCGCGTGCCGCCCGCATGCAGCGCGGCCATGCGGCGCTGGCCTTCGGAATCCATGTTGGCGAACACCGCCTGCGCGCGCGCCACGGTGTCGTCGTCGAGCCGGCTGATCAGGTCTTCGGCCGCGGCCCATGCGGCGGCATCGGTCTCGCGCACGATCACATGCAGCCGGATGCCGAACTTCACCGTGCGGCCGTGGCGCGCGGCGTGGCGGCGCACGTCGTCCAGCTTTTGGGCCACGGCCGCCGGCGGCTCGCCCCAGGTCAGGTAGGTATCGACCTGCTCGCCGGCCAGCGCGTGCGCCGGCGCCGACGAGCCGCCGAAGTACACCGGCGGGTGCGGCCGCTGCAGCGGCGGGTAGAGCACGGTGGCGCCCTTCACGCCCAGGTGCTTGCCTTCATAGTCGACCTTGCCGCCGTCATGGCTGGCGGCCAGCACCTGGCGCCAGATGCGCAGGAATTCCGCCGAAGCCTCGTAACGCGCGGCGTGGTCGAGGAACAGGCCGTCGCCTTCCAGTTCGGCGCGATCGCCGCCGGTGACGAGATTGATCAGCAAGCGGCCATTGGCGATGCGGTCGAAGGTCGCCGCCATGCGCGCAGCCAGCGTCGGCGCCATCAGGCCCGGGCGTATTGCAACCAGGAATTTCAGCCGCTGCGTGACCGCGGCCAGCGCCGATGCCACCACCCACGAGTCTTCGCACGAGCGTCCCGTCGGGATCAGCACGCCTTCATAGCCAAGCGTGTCGGCGGCCACGGCAACCTGTTTCAAATAGTCGAAGCTGACCACGCGCGCGCCTTCCGAGGTGCCGAGGTAGCGGCTGTCGCCGTGGGTGGGGATGAACCAGAAAACTTGCATGTCATGCTCCTTATGTGCCTGCCAGCGCTAGCGCTTCGCCTGCCGCGGCGATTCGTCCCAGCGTGCCTCGGCGACCTTGACCGGCTTGGGGATCAGCCTGAGCGAGTGAAACGTGTCTGCAATGCGTTGCTGTTGTGCCAGCACCGCGCCACTGGCGGGGCGTGCGCCATAGGAGAAGCGCGAGACCGCAAGTGCAAGCACATCGGCCGGCAGCCCGGTTTCGCCAGCCAGCACCGTAGTGGCCTCCTTCGGGTTCTGTTGCGCCCAGGTGCCCAGCGTGGCCAGTTCATCCAGGATCAGGCTGACGATCTCCGGCCTGGCCTGCGCATAGGGGCGCGAGGCCAGGTAGAACTGGTGGTTGCTGACCACGTTGCTGCCATCCGCGCCGCGGCCATCGGCCAGCACGCGCGCCCCGAGCTGTTTCTCGGCGGCGGCCAGGAACGGGTCCCAGATCACCCACGCATCCACCGCGCCGCGCTCGAAGGCGGCGCGCGCGTCCGCCGGCGGCAGGTAGACCGGCTGGATCGCGTTGTAGGGGATGCCGGCCTGCTCCAGCTGGCGCACCAGCAGGTAATGCACGTTGGAGCCCTTGTTCAGCGCCACGCGCTTGCCGCGCAGGTCGGCAACCGAGCGCAGCGCCGAACCCCTGGGCACGACGATGGCCTCGGCCGCCGGTGCCGGGGGTTCGTTGCCGACATAGACCAGTTGCGCGCCGGCGGCCTGGGCAAAGATCGGCGGCGCCTCGCCGACGGTGCCAAAGTCGATGGCGCCGACATTGAGCCCCTCGAGCAATTGCGGTCCCGCCGGGAACTCGGTCCACCGGACACTGATGCCTTGCGGCGCCAGGCGCTTCTCCAGCGTGCCGCGTGCCTTCAGCAGCGTCAGCGTGCCGTATTTCTGGTAGCCGATGCGCAGCACCTTGGGATCGATGTGGTTCGACTGCGCTTCGGCGCGGCCCGGCAGCAGCCCGTAGGCCAGGCCAGCGGCAAGCACCAGCGCGGCGCTGATCAGGCGGCGGCGCAGGATGGCCTGCCGCGGCGGATTGATCCTGGTCATGCGATGTCCTCCATGGCCCGTGGCAACGCCCGGCGGGCCAGATTGATGTTCAAGGGGGTTATGGCGGCAAGCGCCCCTGCCGACCCCGAATGACGGGTGGCATGGCATTGCTGCGGTGGCGCCGGGCCGGCCGGCGCCGCGACAGGCAATCCCTCAGTTCAGGCGGAACATCGCTCGGCCACCGCGATCGCGGCGGCGCGGCGGACATAGGCGCCGGGCACCACGTCGAGCGGCACCTCGATGCGGGCATGCGCCAGGGCATCGCGCACACGCAGCACGCCTTCGTCCAGCCGCGCTGCCAGCGCGGCGTCGAAGCGCGTTTGGCGCGCGCCGGCGGCATCGGCCGGTTCGATCTGCTGGTCGACGGCGAAGATGCCAGGCAGGATCTGGCGCGAACCGAGCGCGGCCAGCACCGGCCGCAGCGCATAGTCGATCGCCAGCGCATGCGCCAGGCTGCCGCCGGTGGCGATCGGCAGCACGATCTTGTCGCGCAGCCCGGTTTGCGGCAGCAGGTCCAGGAAGACCTTGAGCAGGCCGCTGTAGGCCGCCTTGTAGACCGGCGTGGCCAATACCACCACCTGAGCCTCGGACACGGCCCGCGTGGCGGCGCCGATGGCGGGGTCGTCCGCGCGGGCGGCGAGCAGCGGGCCGGCGGGAAGTTCGCGCAGCTCGAGATGGCGGGTGCGTTCGCCGGCAGTCTCGAGCGCCGCGCGCAGGTGCGCCAGCACAAGGCCGGAGCGGGACTGGGCCGACGGGCTGCCGGAGAGCGTCAGGATGGACATCGGGCTTCCTTGTTCTGTTGGACCGGTCGGCGCGCGGCCGCCCCACGCGACCCGTTGCGACGGTCGCGGGGTTTTACTTCTGGCCGGGCTGGTAGATCTGGTCGAACGAGCCGCCATCGGCGAAGTGGGTCTTCTGCGCCTTCTGCCAGCCGCCGAACACCTCGTCGATGGTGAACAGCTTCACCTTGGGGAAGCTGGCAGCGTACTTGGCCGCCACCTTCTGCGAGATCGGGCGGTAGTAGTTCTTCGCCGCGATCTCCTGGCCTTCATCGGTGTACAGGAACTGCAGGTAGGCCTCGGCCGCCTTGCGCGTGCCCTTCTTGTCGACCACCTTGTCGACCACGGCCACCGGCGGCTCCGCCAGGATCGACACCGACGGCACGACGATATCGAACTTGTCCGGGCCCAGCTCCTTGATCGCCAGGATGGCTTCGTTCTCCCACGCGATCAGCACATCGCCCAGGCCGCGCTCGACAAAGGTGGTGGTGGCACCGCGCGCGCCGGAGTCCAGCACCGGCACATGCTTGAGCAGCTCGCCGACGAACGCGCGCGCCTTGCCGTCGTTGCCGCCCGGCTGCCGCAACGCATAGCCCCACGCTGCCAGGTAGTTCCAGCGCGCGCCGCCCGAGGTCTTGGGATTGGGCGTGATGACCTGCACGCCGGGCTTGACCAGGTCACCCCAGTCCTTGATGCCCTTGGGGTTGCCCTTGCGCACCAGGAACACGATGGTCGAGGTGTAGGGCGAGGCGTTGTGCGGCAGGCGCTTCTGCCAGTCCGGCCGGATCAGGCCTTTCTCGGCGATGGCATCGATGTCGTAGCCCAGCGCCAGCGTGACCACGTCGGCGTCGAGGCCGTCGATCACCGAGCGTGCCTGCTTGCCCGAGCCGCCATGCGACTGGCGCACGCTCACGGCGTCGCCACCCTGGGCCTTCCAGGCCTTGGCAAAGGCGGCGTTGACATCGACATACAGCTCGCGCGTGGGGTCGTAGGATACGTTCAGCAGGTTGGCAGCGCTCGCGGTCTGCGCCGCGCTCAGTGCTGCCAGGACAGCCAGGCCGATGGCCAGTTTGCGGATCATCTGGTATTGCTCCCGTCAGTGTCGTGAATGGCGTCATGCGCCTGTTTGCGTGACCCGCCGTGGCGGGCGGGCTGGTGTAGGAGCAAGACTACCGACCGGGTGATGGGAACGGAACGAAGGGTTTCGCCGATCCATTGCTGTTTTCTGCATAAGATCCGGCGGAAATATGGGCATGCCCGCGAAGGGCACCCGCGGACGCGGATTGCGCCACCGAAGTGGTCAGAACGGCACGCACAAAAGAAAACGCCCGCGCCGGCAAACCGGCGCGGGCGAAGTTTCCATTCTGGAAACGGGTAGACAAGTCATGAAGAGCGCCCCCGCATCTCCATGACAGGACAAAGCTTATCGGGCCGGCCGCCGCGGCGGCTTGACCCATATCAAGTGCGCGGCAATCGCCTCAGCCACCGGCCTGCCGGCTCAGCAGGTCGGCCATCTCGTCGGCATGCTCTTCTTCCACCGCCAGGATCGATTCCATCAGCCGGCGCGAGGTCGGGTCGCGCTCGCCCAGGAACTGGATGATCTCGCGGTAGCTGTCGATGGCGATGCGTTCGGCGACCAGGTCTTCCTTGATCATTTCGGTCAGGGAAGTGCCGGCCACATACTCGGCATGCGAGCGGCTGGTCAGGCCGTCCGGGGCAAAGTCGGGTTCGCCGCCCAGCTGGACGATGCGTTCGGCAATCTGGTCGGCGTGGCCTTGCTCTTCGTTGGAATGCGCCAGGAACTCATCGGCCACGCTCTTCGAGTTCGGCCCCTTGGCCATGAAGTAATGCCGGCGGTAGCGCAGCACGCAGACCAGCTCGGTGGCCAGCGCGTCGTTAAGCAGCTTCAGCACGGTGTCGCGGTCGGCGGCGTAGCCCGCGGTCACCGCCCCGTCGTCGATGTGCTGGCGGGCACGCTCGCGCAGGGTCTTGACGTCTGTGAGGAAAGGCTTGTCGTTCATAAAGGGCTCCTGGGGGATCGGGCTGCGTCGGCGCAGCGCCTTGTACGGAAACTCAACCCTTTTGCAACGCGAAAAGTGTGCCACTTCGGGCCCGCTTGCAATCCCTTGGCGGTCGCGGCCCCCAATACCCTGCCCCGTGCAATATTTGCACGCGTGCAGACTCCATTACACAGCGTCGATGAAGAAAAAAATCCCTGCGCTCTCGCGCAGGGATGATTCGGCAACGCTTGCGCCCCTGTTCGTGGATGCGCAACCGGACTCAATCCAGCATCCGCCCGAACGTGAACTCGCCATCGGCATAATCCACCGGCACCACATCCTTGGCAGCGAACTTGCCTTCCAGGATGGCCCGTGCCACCGGGTTTTCGATCTGCTGCTGGATCGCACGCTTGAGCGGCCGCGCGCCGAACACCGGGTCGTAGCCCGCGCTGGCGATCTTCTCCAGCGCCGTGTCGGTGACCTCCAGCGTCATGTCCATGCGGGCCAGGCGGGCCTGCAGGCGCTGCAGCTGGATGCGCGCGATCGACTCGATATGCTTCTGGTCGAGCGCGTGGAACACCACCACCTCATCGATCCGGTTGAGGAACTCCGGCCGGAAATGCGTGCGCACTTCCTGCCAGACCGCACCCTTGATCGCTTCCTGCGGCTCGCCGGTCATCGACTGGATGATCTGCGAGCCGAGGTTGGAGGTCATCACGATCACCGTGTTCTTGAAGTCCACGGTGCGGCCCTGGCCATCGGTCAGGCGGCCGTCGTCGAGCACCTGCAGCAACACGTTGAAGACGTCCGGGTGGGCCTTCTCGACTTCGTCCAGCAGCACCACGCTGTACGGCTTGCGGCGCACGGCTTCGGTCAGGTAGCCGCCTTCTTCATAGCCCACGTATCCCGGCGGCGCCCCGATCAGGCGGCTGACGCTGTGCTTCTCCATGAATTCGCTCATGTCGATGCGGATCAGGTGCTCTTCCGAATCAAACATGAACTCGGCCAGGGCCTTGCACAGCTCGGTCTTGCCGACGCCGGTCGGGCCCAGGAACAGGAACGAGCCATAGGGCCGGTTCTCGTCCGCGAGGCCGGCGCGCGAACGGCGGATAGCATCGGATACCAGCCGCACGGCCTCGTCCTGGCCCACCACGCGCGCATGCAGGCGGTCTTCCATCTTCAGCAGCTTCTCGCGCTCGCCCTGCATCATCTTCGACACCGGGATGCCGGTGGCGCGGCTGACCACTTCGGCGATTTCCTCGGCGCCCACCTGCGTGCGCAGCAGCTTGTTGGGCTGCTTCTGTTCGCTGGCCTCGGCATCGGTCGCGGCCTTGAGCTTGCCTTCCAGGCCCGGCAGCTTGCCGTATTGCAGTTCGGCCACCTTGTCCAGCTTGCCTTCGCGCTGCAGCTTGGCGATCTCCAGCTTGACCTTCTCGATCTCTTCCTTGAGCGCGGCCGTGCCCTGTGCGGCGCCCTTCTCGGCCTTCCAGATCTCGTCGAGGTCGGCGTATTCCTTTTCCAGGCGCGCGATCTCCTGCTCGATCAGTTCCAGGCGCTTCAGCGAGGCTTCATCGGTCTCCTTCTTGACCGCTTCGCGCTCGATCTTCAGTTGGATGGTGCGGCGCTCGAGCTTGTCCATCGACTCCGGCTTGGAATCGATTTCCATCTTGATGCGCGCGGCGGCCTCGTCAATCAGGTCGATGGCCTTGTCGGGCAGGAAGCGGTCGGTGATATAGCGGTGCGACAGCTCGGCCGCGGCGACGATGGCCGGGTCGGTGATCTCCACGCCGTGGTGCAGCTCATACTTTTCCTGCAGCCCGCGCAGGATGGCAATGGTCGCCTCCACGCTAGGCTCGTCGACCAGCACCTTCTGGAAGCGGCGCTCGAGCGCGGCATCCTTCTCGATGTACTTGCGGTATTCGTCGAGCGTGGTCGCGCCGATGCAGTGCAGCTCGCCGCGCGCCAGCGCCGGCTTGAGCATGTTGCCCGCATCGATCGCGCCCTCGGCCTTGCCGGCGCCGACCATGGTGTGGATCTCGTCGATAAAGACGATGGTCTGGCCCTCGTCCTTGGCCACGTCATTGAGCACCGCCTTGAGCCGTTCCTCGAACTCGCCGCGGTATTTGGCGCCGGCCAGCAGGCCGGCCATGTCGAGCACCAGCACGCGCTTGTGCTTCAGGCTTTCCGGCACCTCGCCGTTGACGATGCGCTGCGCCAGGCCTTCGACGATGGCGGTCTTGCCGACGCCGGGCTCGCCGATCAGCACCGGGTTGTTCTTGGTGCGGCGCTGCAGGATCTGGATTGCGCGGCGGATCTCGTCGTCGCGGCCGATCACCGGATCGAGCTTGCCGATGCGGGCGCGCTCGGTGAGGTCGATGGTGTACTTCTTCAGGGCTTCGCGCTGGCCTTCGGCCTCGGCGCTGTTGACCGAATCGCCGCCGCGCACGGCCTGGATGGCCGACTCCAGCGACTTGCGGCTCAGGCCGTGCTCGCGCGCAATGCGGCCGGCCTCGCCCTTGTCGTCGGCAACGGCCAGCAGGAACAGCTCGCTGGCGATGAACTGGTCGCCGCGCTTGATCGCTTCCTTCTCGGTAGCATTGAGCAGGTTCACCAGGTCGCGGCCGATCTGGACCTCATTGGTGCCCTGCACTTGCGGCAGGCGCTTGAGGGCGGCGTCCAGCGCCGTCTGCAGGCCCTGCACGTTGACGCCGGCGCGCGCCAGCAGCGCCTTGGCGGCGCCGTCGTCCTGCGCCAGCAGTGCGCGCAGCACGTGCTGCGGGTCGATATATTGATTGTCGTTGGCCAGCGCCAGGCTTTGCGCTTCAGCCAGCGCTTCCTGGAACCGGGTGGTCAGCTTGTCAAGACGCATAGGATTCCCTCTCTCGGATAGGTCGTGTCCTGTGCGTGGGCGTTGGCCGCAGCGATGCCGCCGCAGCGTCCGTATGCCCTGCCGGACACTCGATGTCATACCGAAAGATAAGGCTTTGCCGTGACATTTCAAGGCCGCATTTCCGGCGTATTCGCAGCAGGGATGGGGCCGTGCGACACCGTGGTGCGGCACCATGTGATGCCCGCGGTACGCACGGCAGCTACGCGGCGCGGTCCGCGCCCTTGTCGGCCAGGTTGCGCACCAGCACCAGCGATTCGCCCCGCACGACCACCCGGCCATCCCCGCCGGTGACCTCGCTGGCGAGGTTGACGAGGTCCTTGTCCGCGCGCAGCCGCACGATCCGCACGCGCGCCGTCAGCGGCTCATCCAGCCGCGCCGGCGCGGCCAGCCGCAGCGACTGCTTCATCCAGCCCGTGCCGCGGCCGGGCAGCCGGGTGCCAAGCAGGTCCGAAAACATCCCGGCCAGCATTGGCAGCGGCACCACCGGCCCGGCGAAGCCCCGCGCGCGGGCGAAGCCCGCATCAGCGTGGAACGGGTTGGCATCGCCGGTGAGCGCGATGTACTCGTCCAGGTCCGCCGCGGTGAAGGCCCGCGCCGCGGCCGCCTGGTGGCCCGGACGCAGCCCGTACAGGGCGGTGTCGCCGTCGTGCACGGCAGGCTCCGGTCCGGCCGGCCGGCTGCCCAGTGCGGCAGGACTCGCATCCACCAGCCAGCGCGCCTCGCCAATGGCCGTCGCGCGCGGCCCCTGGCCCGGCCCGGCTGCACTGCTCACCGTGGTGGCAAAGGCAGCCAGCCCTGCAGGCGCTGGCTGCGCAGACAGGGCAAACTGCACCGCATCGCCAACGAAGGCCGGCGCCGGGAACATCAGCGTCTGCACGACAGGCAATGCCGGCCCAGGCAGCTGCCGCCAGGTATGCGCGCACAGCAGCGAGAACAGGAACATGCCGTGCGCCACCGTGGCACCAAAATGCGTGCCACGGGCAAAGGCCGGATCGCAGTGGATCGGGTTATCGTCGCGCGACAGCGCGGCGAAGCGGTCGAAATCGCGCTGCGACAGCACGCGCGGCGAGTCACCGTGCATCAGTCGGGCACCTGTACGGTATTGGCGTTCACGGTGATGGCGTTGCCGGGCGCCGGCGCGGGGGCGAACGGCGGCACGTTGGACGGCAGCAGCGCCGGCGCCGGCGTGTTGAGGGTGCCCCCCCGCGGCGTGGTCCGCACCACTTGCGACGGCGGCAGCGCCTTGCCGGTACTGAGGTTGTCGTAGACCGCGTCCAGGGCCCGGTTCAGGTACACGTGCAGCGGCACATAACGATTGCTGTAGCCCGGCACGAGGCCGATGAAGGCATCGAAATGCTGGGCATTCTCGACCTCCACGTATGAGAGCTTGCTGGTCACCCCTTCCTGCTGGCGGTTCAGTCCCAGATACGGGCGCGAGGTATGGTTGACCGGCAGCAGCCCGTCGCTGCGCCCGTGCACGATCACCGCGGGCTTGCCGCGCAGGTTGCCGTTGCGCAGCGTCAGCGCCTGGCCCGCCTGCAACGCGCGCGCGACCGCGTCCGAGCCGCTGAGCAGGCTGCGCAGGCAGTTGGCGCCGTCGTAGTTGAGGTCGGCGCGCAGGGTCGAGGCCGATACCGACGGCAGGTTCAGGTACGGTCCATGCTGCGGATCGCGGTCATTGATCAGTTGCACTGGCGCCTGTGGCGGAATGCCGTTGCCGGTCGCATACATCGACGCCAGCGCGGCGGGGGCGATCGGCGCGGGCTTCAGGTCGGTCAGCGTGGCGGCAAAGCTGTAGCCGCACAGCCGGTCGGTGACGCTGGCCTGGGCATAGGCGTTGGCATAGGTGACCGCGATTGCCGCGGCCACGTCGAATGCGGCCAGCGACGGGTGCAGGTCGTCCGATTCCGCTTCCCAGCCTGCCGCATGCAGCGCCTGCAGCGCGCTGGCGCTCTGCTCGTCGGTCGTCGCGCCGCTGACCAGGCCTTTTTCGGCCAGCGTCTGGCAACGCGCGGCAAAGAACGGCGCCATGGTGGGGTTGGTGTAGAACGGCGCCTGGGTCAGCGCGGTGGCGCGTCCGGCGCAGTGCTGCAGCAGGTTGGCGGTGGTGGTGTAGTCGTACAGCGTATGGCCCGAGGCGGCTACTTGCGCGCCGCCGCGCCGCACCACGATGCCGGTATTGGGCGGCATGTTCAGGTTGGGCTCGGCCACCGCCACGCCGTCGATCAGCCCGCCGGCATCCTGCTCGGCCGCCGCCACGGCGGCGCCGCCGCCGTTGGACACGCTGGAGGCAATCACCAGCACCTTGTCCTGGTCCAGCGTGCGCTGGCGCGTGCCGTTGGCCGATACGGCGCCGAAGCGGTCATTGATGGCCCACAGCGCAAATTCCACCGCCTGCAGCGTGAACTTGCCCCAATCCTTCTCCGGGTTGCGCTGCGAATGCGCGTGCTTGAACGCCAGTCGGTGCGGATTGGCGGCAGTGAAATCCGCCAGCGACGTGGCGCCGGCCGGCGCTGCAAAGTGCGCGTTCTTGCCGGCGGCGGCGCGCGTGGTGCGGGTGCCGTCGATCAGCGGCACCGTGTCGGTATCGAGGTCATGCGGCGCGGCGCCGGTGCCCTTGTCGGTATAGGCCACCGCGCAGCCCCGCTTCAGGCCCCACTCGCCGGTGCCGATGGCGCCATAGACCCCGCGCGAGCCGGAGGATGTCGCAGTGATCAGGCACGGTTTGGCGGTATTGAAGGTGGTCGGTATCTGCACCAGCATGGTCACGTTCTGCTGGCCGGAGCCGTCGTCCGAATACGCCACGTACTCCACGCCCGCGACCTTGCCCTCGGACGCCGTGACATTGCCCTGCGCATCGACGTTGGGCCCATAGAGCGAGCCATAGCCGCCGCCGGCGCTGGTGTCGACAATGGCGCGGTAGTTGGTATAGATCGCATAGCGCCGTAGTTCGGCCGCGGTCGGCGCGGTGGGGTTGAGCGGCAGCGGCACCGTGCTGCTGGCCAGCCCGTCCTTGCCGAGCCCGGCGGTCAGCAGGTCATCGGTGGCGCCGTCGTAGCTGTTGATGGCGACCGTGCCGATATAGGCCGGCTTGGTATTGGGGTTGGTGCCGTTGCCGTTGTGGTCGTCGCTCGATCCGCATGCGGCCAGCAGCGATGCGGCCGCCGCCAGTGCCGTGAGCCTGAGGCCGCGGTGCCACCGCGGCGAATGCTGCGTGGATTGCATGTCAACCTCCTTCTGTCGCCCCGTGCCGGGGCTGTCGAGACATACGTCAATGGAAGACTGCGGAGACTGCGGAAACTGCCACTGCCAACATCGGGAACCCCGGCAAAACGTCCTGACCGCCGCGCGCCTCAGCCACCATTGCCGGTGAAGCCGGCACGCAGCTTGTGCTTTTCCACCTTGCCGGACGGCGTGCGCGGCAGCGCTTCGAGAAAGCGCACCTGGCGCGGCACCTTGTAGCCGGCAAGGTGCGCCTTGCAGTGAGCGACCACGGCATCGGCGCCCAGCACGGCACCCGGCCGCAACACCACCAGCGCCATGCCGACCTCGCCCCAGCGCGCGTCGGGCGTGCCGATCACCGCGGCCTCGGCCACGCCGGGCAGCTGGAACAGCACGTTCTCGACCTCGGCCGGATAAACGTTCTCGCCGCCCGAGATAAACATGTCCTTGGCGCGGTCGACGATGTAGTAGTCGCCGTCTTCGTCGCAATAGGCGATGTCGCCGGAATGCAGCCAGCCGTCGCGCAGCGCCTGCGCGGTGGCCTCGGGCAGGTTCCAGTAGCCCGGCGTCACGCCCGGCCCCTTGATCAGCAGCTCGCCGCGCTCGCCGGGGCCCACGTCGGCACCCAGCGGATCGACGATGCGGGTCAGCATCGAGCCCACCGGCTTGCCGATGCTGCCGATCTTGCGGCGCGCCGTGTCCTCGTCGCAAAGGAAGACCGTGGGACCGGTCTCGGTCATGCCGAAGCCGAAGCGGATGGTCACGCCCTTGTCCAGGTAGGCTTGCAGCAATGGCCGGGGCACCGGCGAGCCGCCCGCCCCCATCGTGCGCACGCCGGACAAGTCCGCCTGTGCAAAGCGCGGGTGCTGGCTCAGGAACAGGTACACCGCCGGCACCGCGAAGAACATGGTGATGCCCTCGCCGCTGCTGCGATCAAGCCGGGCCAGCACGGCCAGCGGCTCGAACTGCCGCATGATGTGCACCGTGCCGCCGGCGTGCAGCACCGGGTTGGCGTACAGGTTCAGGCCGCCGGTATGGAAGAACGGCAGCACGTTGAGGAACACGTCGTCGCGCGTGATCTGGTTGGCCAGCATCGCATTGACGGCGTTGAAGAACACCATGCCATAGGTCTGGATCACGCCCTTGGGCTTGCCGGTGGTGCCGGAGGTGTACAGCAGGTGCCAGATTTCGCTCTCGTCGCGGCACGGCATCTCGATGATGCGCCCCGATGCGGCATCGAGCACGGCCTCGTATTCGGTCCAGCCGCCGGGCACGTCGGCGGCTTCGTCATCGGCCAGGTGCAGCACCGCGCGCAACGGCATGGCACGGGCCAGTTCCGCCGCCACGCCCAGGAAGCCGTCGCCGGCCACCAGCACTTCAGGCGTGCAGTCCTGCAGGATCGGCAGCAGTTCGGCCGCGGGCAGGCGCCAGTTCAGGCACACCATCACCATGCCGGCCTTGGCGCAGCCGTACAGCATCTCGAAATAGTCCGAGCTGTTGTGCGCCAGCACCGCCACGCGCGTGCCCGGCGCCAGGCGCAGGTGGTCGCGCAGGTATTCGGCAAAGCGGCTGGCACGTTCGTCGACATGGCGATAGGTCACGTGGCGGCCGCTCTCCACGTCGACCAGCGCGACCTTGTCGGGGAAGTGCTGCGCGTTCCTGTGCAGCCAGTCGATGACGTACATGGGCCCGCCTCCGCTCAGCTCGCGATATCCTGCACGGGCCCGGTGCCGCGCAGCCGTCCCACCACGCCCTGTGGGAAATAATAGACGCTCAGGACAAAAAGCAGGCCCAGCCACAGCAGCCACCGGTCCGGGTGCAGCAGCGACGACAGCAGGGGCAGCGCGGCGGTGCCGTCGCTGGCCAGCTTCATCACGTCCTGGAGGTAAGTCTGCGCCACCAGGAACAGCACGGTGCCGATCACGGCGCCGTAGAGCGTGCCCATGCCGCCGATCACCACGATCAGCAGGATGTCGACCATGATCTCGAACGACAGCGAGGTGTCGGGGCCGTTGTAGCGCAGCCAGACCGCCATCAGCACGCCTGCCAGCGTGGCGAACATCGCCGACAGCACCGTCGACACCGTGCGGTACACCACGGTGCGGTAGCCGATGGCCTCGGCGCGGAAGTCGTTCTCGCGGATCGCCTGCAGCACCCGGCCGAACGGCGAGTTGACGATGCGCAGCAACGCCAGGAACAGCCCCAGCGCGCCGGCGAACACCAGGTAGTAGCTGAGCAGCTTGCCGCTCAGCGGCACGCCCAGCCATTCGGTGTCGCCCAGCGTGAAGCCGGGACGCAGCACCTCGGGCACCTTGAAGGTCAGGCCGTCCTCGCCGCCGGTCCATTCCGACAGCTGCGACACCAGCGTGGCAAAGGCGGTGGCCACCGCGAGCGTGATCATGGCAAAGAAGATCGCCCGTACCCGCAGCGAGAACAGCCCGATCAGTAAGGCCAGCAGCGCCGACACCGCCAGCGCGCCGGCCGTGCCGGCCAACAACGCGCCCCATCCCGGCTCCATGCGCGACATGGCGATGGCGACGCCATAGCCGCCGATGCCGAAGAACATGGTGTGGGCAAACGAGACGATGCCGGTATAGCCCAGCAGCAGGTCATAGCTGGCCACCAGCACGACGAAGATGCAGATCTTGGCCGCCATGTTCAGCGCGCGCGCGCCGGGGAACGCAAACGGCGCGCACGCCAGCGCCACCAGGATCAGCAGCAAGAGCGCCGCCAGCACGCGGCTGCGCGGCAGGTCGCCGGAGAGAAGTCGGATCATGGTCGTTGCCCTCAGCGCCGCGCCACCGGGAACAGCCCTTGCGGGCGCCACAGCAGGATCAGCATCATCAGCAGGATGTTGGAGAACAGCGCCACCTTGGGGAACAGGAAGCCGGTGTAGTTGGCCATCAGTCCCACCAGCAGCGCGCCGACGAAACAGCCCGTGGTCGAACCCAGCCCGCCAATGATGATCACGATGAAGATCAGCACATTGAGCTGCGCGCCGATCGCCGCCGTGATGTTCTGCTGGTACAGACCCCACAGCACGCCGCCCAGCCCGGCCAGCGCCGCGCCCGCGACGAACACCCCGATAAACAGGCGGCGCACGCGGTATCCCAGCGCCTCGACCATCTCGCGGTTTTCCACGCCGGCGCGGATCAGCAGGCCGATGCGGGTGCGGTTGAGCAGCAGCAGCATGGCGATAAAGATCACCAGGCCCAGCGCCATCGCGATCAGCCGGTATTTTTCGATCGCCGCGTCGCCGAGCAGGACCGCGCCGCGGAAGGTGGTAGGCACCTGCAGCGCGATGGTTTCCGGGCCCCAGATCGCCTTGATCAACTGCTCGGCCACGATCATGCCGCCCATCGTGATCAGGATCTGCTTCAGGTGCTGGCCGTAGACCGGACGCACCACCACGCGCTCGAAGAACAGCCCCACTGCGCCCGCCGCGACCATTGCTGCGGCAATCGCCAGGGCAAAGACGGACAGGTTCAGCGCCAGGCTGTCGGCCTCGACCCAGCCGGCCAGCGGCAGCAGCACCGAGGCCGCGACATAGGCGCCCAGCGCGATGAACGCGCCATGCCCGAAGTTGAGCACGTCCATCAGGCCGAACACCAGCGTCAGTCCGGACGACACCACGAAGATGATCATGCCCATCGCCAGGCCGGCAATGGTCAGCGTCAGCCAGGTGGAGGGGCTGCCGATCAGGGGGAAGGCAAGCAGCATCAGCAAAGGCGCGAGCGCCAGTGGGGTCCAGTCGAGGCGGACGCTGGGCGGTGCAGCCGGGCTTGCGGCCTGCAAGGTGGTTGATGAAGTCGTCATGTGTCTCGTCCTGCCGCGCAATTTTTTTCGCGCGTTGTGTGCTCCCTCTCCCGCTTGCGGGAGAGGGTTGGGGAGAGGGCCGGCGCTGCGACGAAGTGCTGCCGCACTGTGCTTGGCAAACGCCTGCCCTCTCCCCCGGCCCCTCTCCCGCAAGCGGGAGAGGGGAGCCAACAACCGGTCTCGCTCACCGCCCTCGTTACTGGTGCGCCGCCAGCGACAACCCCAGCAGCCGCTGCTGCAGCCCCTCATCCTGCGCCAGTGCCGCCATCGCGCCGGTATGCACGGTGCGCCCGTCGTCCATCACCGCCACCGTGTCCCCCACTGACTTCGCCATATGGAAGTTCTGCTCCACCAGCAGGATCGACACCTCGGTCTGCTTCAGCTCGCGGAACACCTGGATCATGTTCTGGATGATCGCCGGCGCCAGGCCCTTGGTGGGTTCATCGACGATCAGCAGCTGGCGCGGCTCGATGATGGCGCGCGCCACCGACAGCATCTGCTTCTGCCCGCCCGACAAGACGCCGGCGCGCTGGTGCCAGAAGGTCTTGAGTGCCGGAAACATGCGGAACACCCAGTCCAGCCGGCGTTCGTCGATGGCGCCGGTGCGCGCGGCGAGGCGCATGTTCTCGGCCACGGTCAGGTCGGAGAACACACTCATGTTTTCTGGCACGTAGGCAATGCCGGCCTGCGCGATCGCCGGCGTGCTCTGGCGCGTGATATCGGCGCCGTTGAAGCTGACGGTGCCGGCGCTGGCCTGCCACAGGCCCATGATGGTGCGCAGCGTGGTGGTCTTGCCGGCACCGTTGCGCCCCAGCAGCATGGTCACGCCGCCGCGCGGCACCGCGAAGCTCACGCCATGCAGGATATGGTACGGGCCGATATGGGTCTGCACGCCCTGCAGGCGCAGGATCGGCTCCGCCGCGGTCATGTCAGCCATGGCGGCCCTCCTCTTCGGGCAGGCCCAGGTAAGCCTGCTGCACCACCGGCGACGCGATCACCTCGGCCGGGTCGCCGTCGGCCACCAGCGTGCCGTTGTGCAGCACGATGATGCGGTCGGCCAGCGAACGCACCACGTCCATCTTGTGTTCCACCAGCAGCACGGTCTTGCTGCGGTCCTGGCGAATCTCGCGGATCAGGTCCAGAATCACCGGCACTTCGTCGACGCTCATGCCCGCGGTCGGCTCATCGAACATGAACACGCGCGGCTGCAGCGCGAGCAGGATGCCGACCTCCAGCTTGCGCTGGTCGCCATGCGGCAGCGACGCCACCGTCAGTTGCCGCTTGCCGGCCAGCGCCACGCGCTCGAGGATGGCCATGGCCTGCGCCTGCAGGTCGCGGTGGCCCGACCACATCGAGAACAGGTCGATGCCGCGCTGTTGCCGCGCCTGCACGGCCAGACGCACGTTCTCCAGCACCGACAGCTGCGGGAACAGGCTGGTCAGCTGGAACGCGCGGCCGATGCCGCGCCGGGTCTTCTGCGACACCGGCAGCCGCGTCACGTCCTCGCCATCGAGCAGGATCTGCCCGGCCGTGGGCGGCAGCTGCCCCGAGATCAGGTTGAAATACGTGGTCTTGCCGGCGCCGTTGGGCCCGACGATGCAGGTCAGCTCGCCGGGGCGGAACGCGCACGACACCGCATTGACGGCCACGTGGCCGCCAAAGCGGATGGTGAGCCCGCGCGTTTCCAGCAGCGGCCGCGCGGCGCTGGCGGCCGCGCCCGCGGGCTGGCCCAGCGGCTGCGCTGGCGCCGGCGCGGCCCTGGCAAAGGAGGCGGGCGTGTCCATCAGCGGTGGTTGCGCACGGGCACGTTCATTTCCTCGGGCTTGATCTCGCGCACCAGCTCGGGCACGCCCCAGGCGAAGGCGGGATCCACCTTGATCTTGAAGTGGTACATCGACTGCATCGCCTGATGGTCTTCCTTGCGGAAGGTCATCTTGCCCTTGGGCGTGTCGAACGACATGCCTTCCATCGCCGCGATCAACTTGTCGGTGCCGGTTTCGCCATGGGTCTTCTTCAGGGCCTCTACCAGCGCGATGCCCGCGCTCATGCCGCCGGCGGTGAAGAAGTCGGGGGGCGCCTTGAACTTGCTGTAGTGGTTGGACACCAGCCACTCGTTGGCCTTGTTCTTGGGGATGCCGAAGTAGTAGTACGTGGCCCCTTCCATGCCGGGGAAGTTCTTGTAGCTGGCCATCGCGGGCAGGATGTTGCCGCCGGTGGCAATCTCGATGCCGTAGCGCTTGGGATCGAGATCGGCAATCTTGAACGGGTTGCCGGCACCCGCCCAGATGATGAAGATGACCTTGCGGCCCGGCTTGTCCTTGAGCGCATCGAACAGCCGCTGCGCCCCGGCGGTGAAGTCCGTGGTGCTGGTCGGCAGGTATTCCTCATGCACGATCTTCGCGTGCTTCAGCGCGCCCTTGAACGCCTTCACGCCGTCGCGGCCGAAGGCGTAGTCCTGCGCCAGGGTGGCGATGGTCACGCCCGGCTTGTCCAGCGCCACCGCGTTGGAGATCGCATCCTGCGACGAGTTGCGCCCGGTGCGGAAGATATAGCGGTTCCACTTGTCGCCGGTGATCGAGTCGGCCACGGCGGGCTCGACCAGCAGCACCTTCTTGTATTCCTCGGCCACCGGCAGCATCGCCAGCGCCGTGCCGGACGAGGTCGGGCCCACGGCAATGTCGGCGCGGTCGTCGCTGTAGGCCGCGGCGAGCTGGGCCTTGGCCACGTCCGGCTTGCCCTGGGTGTCTTTTTCGATCACCACCAGCTTGTTGCCGTTGACGGTCATGGTGCCGTTGGTTGCGTATTCCAGGCCCATCATCAGGCCGGTCTGGGTCTGCTTGGCATAGGCCTCGAGCGCGCCGGTCTTGTCATAGACGTGTGCGATGCGGATGTCCTTGGCCAGCGCGGCGCCGGCGCCGAGCAGCGCGGCGGCCATGACCAGCGCGCGTACGGCGTGGGGATTGCGATGCATTGCGGTCTCCTGTGTTCGGTTTCGTTTGTGTTTGTAAGGGTGAAACCTGCTGCAACGGCGTGGCATGCCGGTTGCCGGCGCATGCGGGCCGGTACTGCGGCGCGCGTCTAGCGGGGCTGCAGGCCGTGCGCGATCAGGTCGAAGGCGGTGTCGACCACCTTCTCCATCGACGGCGGGCGCTTCCAGCGCGCATAGCGCATGCCCAGGAAATTGCTGATGCCGATCAGGCACCACGCGCGCACCTCGGCATCGCCGGGCACGATTTCGCCCTGCTCTTCGGCGCGGGTCAGGCGCCGGCTGTAGAGCTCGGCGAACACCTGGAAATAGCTGCTGTAGATGGTTTCGTCCACCGAGTACGAATCCAGCACGATCCGGTACAGGTTCTTGTGGCGCGAAACGAAAGAGAGAAACGCCTTCAGGCCCAGGCGCTCGGCCTCCAGCTGGGTTTCCGCGGCGCCCACGTGCTTGCGCAGGTGCGCGCGCACCAGATCGAGCATATGCGCGACCAGCGCGCGGAAGATGTCTTCCTTGTCCTTGAAGTACAGGTAGAAGGTGCCCATCGCCACCTTGGCTTCCTGCGTGATCTCGGAGATCGACGCGGCGTAGTAGCCCTTTTCGCCGAACACCTTCTCGGCGGCGCGCAGCAGGGCCTCGCGTGTCTTCTGCCCGCGCGCGGTCTTGGGCGAACCCATGCCGCCGGCCGGGCCGGTGGCGTCGTCGGCTACGCCGGTGTCGCCAGTCTGGGTGGTGGACATCTTGTCTCCGGTGGCGCTGGGCGCCTTGTCATGGAAATGCCGACCGCTCTGCCGCTACCCCGGGCGGACAGCACGCCCCCGCCGCGGCGCTGCGCCCCCGGCCTGGCAATCAGGCAAAACCTGATATCTGATTCATGTTTCATCGTATAAATTGAGTCCGGTGGATGTCAATAGAGGGGCACCCTCACCCGGGCGCGTCCCAGGCATTTTTTTCTCTACCCTTTGCCAGCCGAGACCCGCCGTTGGACGCTTCCGATCCGGTACTTGCCAGCCCCGCCGCGCCCCCCTTTGCGGTCCATGCGGCGCGCGGCGCCCTGCCGGGATGGCGCGAAACCGGCCAGGGGCGGCCCTTGCTGTTGCTCCATGGCTGGTCGGTCACCGGCGACGCCTTTGACGGACAGCGCGTGCTGGCGGCAGCCGGGTTCCGCGTGATCGCGCCCGATCATGCCGGCCACGGGCTGTCGCGGCGGCGCGCGGGCGCTACCGTCGCGGCGCTCGCGCAAGACGTGGCCGCGCTGGTCGGGTACCTCGGGTTGGCTGACGTGGTGGTGGCGGGCTGGTCGATGGGCGCGTTGGTGGCCTGGGCGCTGCTGCGCGACGCCCCGCAGCTGCCGCTGGCGGCGGTGGGGAGCATCGACATGACGCCCCGGCTGGCCACTGGCCCGGGCTGGCCGCATGGGCTGCACGGCCATTACGACATGGCCCAAGCCCGGCAGATGGCAGACCGCGTCCGTGCGGACTGGCCCCGGCTGGCGCCCTCGGTGGCATCAGGTTTGTGGGCCGCGGGACGGTGCCCGCAGGCCGCGGCGACACAGCGCATTGCGCACATGGCGCAGCAGTGCGATGCCGCAACGCTCGCCAGCCTGTGGGTAGACATGGCGGGGCAGGATTTCCGCGAGACGCTGCGCGCGGCGCGGCTGCCGCTGTTCCACCTGTACGGCGAGGCCAGCCGGCTGTATGCGCCGTCGGTGGGCGTCGCCACGCGGGCATTGCACCCCGCCGCGGGATTCAGCGTGGTGTCCGGCGCCGGCCACAGCCCGCATATGGAGCGGACAGCAGCATTCAATGCCGCGCTGCTCGCGCTGATCCGGCAGGCGGATCAGGCCAGCATGCGATAGGTCCAGAGGCCCAGCGCGGTCAGCAGCAATGAGCCGCCGAGATGCAGCAGCAGGTGCATCGCCGCCCAGCCATAGTCACCCGCGATCAGGTTGGCCACGGTTTCGCTCGAGAACGTCGAAAAGGTGGTCAGCCCGCCCAGGAAACCGGTGATGGCCAGCAGCCGCCACTCCGGCGGCAGGCCGGCGTGGGTATCGAAGAAGCCGACCGCCAGCCCGATCAGATAGCCGCCCAGCAGGTTGGCGGCAAGCGTGCCATAGGGTAGCGCGGGATTGACGGCATTCCACAGCACGGCGAAACCCCAGCGCAGCCATGCCCCCGCCGCGGCGCCGACACCGACGGCGACAAACCCCATCGGCCCCATCAGGCCTCGCCCTCGCCGCTGGCGTTGATCGACGCGATACCCCAGCGCTTCAGCGCGTCTTCATCGGTCACGCGCGCATCGACCCAGCGCGCGCCCTCCGGCGTTTCTTCCTTCTTCCAGAACGGCGCTTCGGACTTGAGGTAGTCCATGATGAATTCGCAAGCCGCGAACGCATTGCCGCGATGCTTCGATGCGACCGCGACCAGCACGATCTGGTCCAGCGGCAGCAGCGGGCCGACGCGATGGATGACGGTAACGCCCAGCAGTTCCCAGCGCGCGCACGCCGCCGCTTCGATCTGCGCCAGCGCCTTCTCGGTCATGCCCGGGTAGTGTTCCAGCTCCATCGCGCTGACGGCGCTGCCCTCGCTGACATCGCGCACAGTGCCGATAAAGCTGGCCACCGCGCCGACCTGCGGATTGCCGGCGCGCAGCGCCGCGACCTCAGCGCCCAGGTCGAAATCCTCGCGCTGTACCCTGACGCTCATCTCAGCCTCCGGTAACGGGCGGGAAGAAGGCCACCTCGCAGCCATCGGCGATCGCCGTATCGGGGCGCGCCACCGCGTGGTCGACGGCCATGCGCAGCGCGCGGCCTTCGGCCAGGGTCTCGGCCCACGCGCCGCCGCGCTGGCGCAGCCACTGGCGCAGCTCGCCTACGGTGCGCACCTCGGCCGGCACCTCGGCACGCTCCTCGGCCACGCCGAGCTGTTCGCGCACGCTGGCGAAGAATCGTAGTTCGATGGTCATGACGCTGCCTCTGTCCTTGCTGGTGATGCGGGCCGCCTAGGCAAGCAGGCCGTCAAACGGGATGAATTGCACGATGTCGCCGCGCGCGATGGCCTGGTTGGGCGGGTTGTCGATCAGCCCGTCTCCCCATACCGTGGAAGTCAGCACGCCGGAGCTCTGGTTGGGGAACAGGTCCAGGCCGCCTTCACCGTTGATGCGCGCGCGCAGGAACTCATTGCGGCGGTCGCCCTTGTTCAGCGCGAAATCGGCGCGCAGCGGCAGGCGACGCGGCGCCACGTCGGCCACGCCTTGCAGGCGCAGGATGAACGGGCGCACGAACAGCAGGAAGGTGACGAAGCTGGACACCGGGTTGCCCGGCAGGCCCAGGAAAAACGCCGGCGCACTGCCATTGCCAACCTGCCCGAACGCCAGCGGCTTGCCCGGCTTGATCGCGATCTGCCACATGTCGAGGCGACCCTCGGCTTCGACGGCGGGCTTGATATGGTCTTCCTCGCCGACCGACACGCCACCCGAGGTAATGATCAGGTCATGGCCCTGCGCCGCGCGGCGCAACGTGTCGCGCGTGGCGGCGAGCGTGTCCGGCACGATGCCGAAGTCGGTGACCTCGCAGCCCAGGTTTTCCAGCAGGCCGCGCAGCGTGAAGCGGTTGGAGTTGTAGATGGCGCCCGGCTTCAGCGGCTCGCCCGGCATCGCCAGTTCGTCGCCGGTGAAAAACACCGCGACGCGCACGCGGCGCACCACGTCCAGCTTCGCCTGGCCCACCGAGGCGGCCAGGCCCAGCGCCTGCGGCGTCAGCCGCGTGCCAGCCGGCAGGATCACGCTGCCGGCCTCGATATCCTCGCCGGCGCGCCGCACCCATTCGCCGGAATGCGGCGCGTGGTTGACGATCACGTCTTCGCCGTCGGCCGTGCATTGCTCCTGCATCACCACGGCGTCGGCCCCTGGCGGGATCAGGCCGCCGGTGAAGATGCGCGCGGCGGTGCCGGGTTCCAGCGCCGTGCCGACATGGCCGGCGGGAATCCGTTGCGATACGCGCAGGCGCGTGCCCGCCGCCGGCACATCGGCGGCGCGCAGGGCGTAGCCGTCCATCGAGGTATTGTCGGCTGGCGGCACGCGCAGCGTGCTCGCCACCGGCGCGGCCAGCACGCGGCCATTGGCTGCAAGCGTGTCGATGGACTCGGCCTGCGCCAGCGGACGGGCGGCGCCAAGCAGCGCGTCGAGCGCCTGGGCCATGGTCAGCATCGGGGGGCGGGAAGGTGCTGCGGCTTGGGTCATGGTGCGATGTGGGAAAGAGTTGGCCCACGAAAAACTGCCCGCGCATTGCCCGCACCCGCTGTGTGGGCTGGCAATCCGGGGGCCGAAGCTCGGGCCCGCAGCCTGATTGTAGCGAGTTGGCCCGGACCCGGCACGCGGCGGCGCCGCGCAGCCACGTCCGCGCCCCTCGCGCACTCACAGGCCGGTGTGGCGGGCGATATAGGCCTTCACTTGTGCGGCGTCGGCCGGCATCACCTCGAAGCGCTGCGGCAGGCTCTCGATGCCCTCGAACTTCGCCGGACGCTCCGGCTCATGGCCGAGCGCTTCGCGGATGGTGTCGGCAAACTTGGCCGGCAGCGCGGTTTCCAGCACCACCATCGGCACCCCGGCGCTGAGATGCTCGCGCGCCACCTTGACGCCGTCGGCGGTGTGGGTATCGATGGTGACGCCATAGCGCGACGACAGGTCGCGGATGGTCGCCAGCCGGTCCTCGTGCGTGCTGCGTCCCGAGACGAAGCCGAACGCGCGGATGCGGTCGAATTCCGGCGTGCCCGCCAGGTCGAAACCGCCCCGCTCTTCCACGTCGCGGAATAGCGCGGCCAGCTTGCCGGCGTCCTGGCCCAGCAGGTCAAACACGAAGCGCTCGAAGTTCGACGCCTTGGAGATGTCCATGCTCGGGCTGGAGGTGTGGTAGGTCTCGGCCGACTTGCGCACGCGGTAAGCGCCGGTGCGGAAGAACTCGTCGAGCACGTCGTTCTCGTTGGTCGCGACCACCAGCTTGTCGATCGGCAAGCCCATCATGCGCGCGATATGGCCGGCGCAGACATTGCCGAAATTGCCCGACGGCACGCAGAACGAGACCTTCTGGCCCGGGCCGTCGGTGGCCAGCAGCCAGCCCTTGAAGTAGTACACCACCTGGGCCACCACGCGCGCCCAGTTGATCGAGTTGACCGTGCCGATCTTCTGGCGCGCCTTGAATGCGTGGTCGTTCGAGACCGCCTTGACGATGTCCTGCGCGTCATCGAACACACCGTCGATGGCGATGTTGAAGATGTTCGGATCCTGCAGGCTGAACATCTGCGCGGTCTGGAACGCGCTCATCTTGCGATGCGGGCTCAGCATGAACACGCGGATGCCGCGCTTGCCGCGCATCGCATATTCGGCGGCGCTGCCGGTGTCGCCGGAGGTGGCACCCAGGATGTTCAGCTCCTGCCCGGCACGCGCCAGCGCGTACTCGAACAGGTTGCCGAGCAGCTGCATCGCCATGTCCTTGAACGCTAGCGTCGGGCCGTTGGACAAGCCCAGCAACTGCAGCTTCGTGCCGCCCTCTTCGCCCAGCGTGCGCAGCGGCGTGATGTCGGCGGTGTTGTCGCCGGCGCGCGCGTTGCAATACACCTCTGGCGTATAGGTCTTGCGCGTCAGCGCGCGCAGGTCCTCGGCCGGGATGTCGTCGCAGAACTTGCTCAGGATCTCGTAGGCCAGGTCGGCATACGACAGCTTGCGCCACGCTTCAAGTTCGTCGGCGCTGACCTGCGGATACTGCGCGGGCAGGTACAGGCCACCGTCCGGCGCGAGGCCGCCCAGCAGGATCTCGGAAAACGATTGCGGCATTTCATGGCCGCGGGTCGACTGGTATTTCATGGGAATCGTCAGGTCCGGCGCTTAGTTCAGTTCTTCCATGCGCAGGCGCGTCACGGCGGACAGCACGGTGGGCAGCGCCTCGATCTTGCCGATGGCCGCGTTGACGTGTTTTTCGCGCGTGATGTGCGTCAGGATGATGATGTCGGTCTGCGGCTCGCCTTCGCGCGATTCCTTCTGCAGCATGGCGTCGATCGAGATGCCGCCCTCGGCGAGGATGCGCGTGATCTCGGCCAGCACGCCGGTCTCGTCGGCCACGCGCATGCGCAGGTAGTACGAGCTGTTGATCTCTTCGATCGGCAGCACCGGCACGCTCGACAGCTCGTCCGGCTGGAACGCGAGATGCGGCACGCGGTGCTCGGGGTCGGCCGTGTGCAGGCGGGTCACGTCGACCAGGTCGGCGATCACCGCCGAGGCGGTCGGCTCGGCGCCGGCGCCCTTGCCGTAGTAGAGCGTGGCGCCGACGGCATCGCCCTGCACCAGCACCGCGTTCATGGCGCCTTCCACATTGGCGATCAGGCGCGTGGCCGGCACCAGCGTCGGATGCACGCGCAGCTCGACGCCGTCGTCGCGGCGGCGGGTGATGCCCAGCAGCTTGATGCGGTAGCCCAGCTCTTCGGCATACTTGATGTCGGTGGCCGACAGCCTGGTGATGCCTTCGACGTGGGCCTTGTCGAACTGCACCGGCATGCCGAACGCGATCGCGCTCATCAGCGTGACCTTGTGTGCGGCATCGACGCCCTCGATGTCGAAGGTCGGGTCGGCCTCGGCGTAGCCCAGCTGCTGCGCTTCCTTCAGGACCGCGTCGAAATCCAGGCCCTTGTCGCGCATCTCGGACAGGATGAAGTTGGTGGTGCCGTTGATGATGCCGGCGATCCACTGGATGCGGTTGGCGGTCAGGCCTTCGCGCAGCGCCTTGATGATGGGGATGCCACCGGCCACCGCGGCTTCGAAGGCCACGATCACACCCTTGTTGCGCGCGGCTTCGAAGATCTCGTTGCCATGCACGGCCAGCAGCGCCTTGTTGGCGGTGACCACGTGCTTGCCGTTCTCAATCGCCTTGAGCACCAGCTCGCGCGCGATGCCGTAGCCGCCGATCAGCTCGATGACGATATCGATATCCGGGCGCGTCACCACCTGGTTGGCGTCGCTGACGATTTCCACTTCCCCGTTGGTCAGTTCGCGCGCGCGTTCGGTGTTGAGATCGGCCACCACGGCAATCTCGATGCCGCGGCCGGCGCGGCGACGAATTTCTTCCTGGTTGCGCTTGAGCACGTTGAACGTGCCGCTACCGACGGTACCGATGCCGAGCAGGCCAACTTTGATGGGGTTCATGGACAATCTTCTGAGTTGCTAAGGATGGGTTGCGGCGCGGCCGGCGAAATCAGGCCGCTGCCTTGCCGTGGCGTTTTCGGTACGCCTCGAGGAAGCGCGCGATGCGGCCGATGGCCTCGCGCAGGTCTTCTTCATGCGGCAGGAACACGATGCGGAAATGGTCGGGCTTGGCCCAGTTGAAGCCGGAGCCCTGCACCAGCAGTACCTTGGACTCCTGCAGCAGTTCATAGATGAACTCCTGGTCGTCCTGCACCGGGTACATCGACAGGTCCAGCTTGGGGAACAGGTATAGCGCCGCCTTGGGCTTGACGCAGGTGACGCCCGGAATCGCGGTGATCAGCTCGTAGGCCAGGTCGCGCTGGCGGCGCAGGCGCCCGCCTTCGGCGACCAGGTCATTGATGCTCTGGTAGCCGCCCAGCGCAGTCTGGATCGCCCACTGGCCCGGCACGTTGGCGCACAGGCGCATCGACGAGAGCATGTTCAGGCCTTCGATGTAGTCGATGGCGGGACGCTTGTCGCCCGACACCACCATCCAGCCGGCGCGGTAGCCGCACGAGCGGTAGTTCTTCGACAGGCCGTTGAAGGTCACGGTCAGCACGTCGGTCGACAGCGAGGCGATCGAGGTGTGGGTATTGCCGTCGTACAGGACCTTGTCGTAGATCTCGTCGGCGAAGATGATCAGGCCGTGCTCGCGCGCGATCGCGACGATCTCCAGCAGCAGTTCATCCGAGTACAGTGCCCCGGTGGGGTTGTTCGGATTGATGATGACGATGGCCTTGGTATGCGGCGTGATGCGCGCGCGGATATCGGCCGGATCGGGCATCCAGTCGTTGGACTCGTCGCAGATATAGTGCACCGGCGTGCCGCCCGACAGGCTCACCGCGGCGGTCCACAGCGGGTAGTCCGGCGCCGGCACCAGCACTTCGTCGCCGGTATTGAGCAGCGCATTGACGGCCATCACGATCAGTTCGGAGGCACCGTTGCCCACATAGATATCGTCCAGGCCGACGCCTTCGATATTTTTTTGCTGGGTATAGTGCATGATCGCCTTGCGTGCGGCGAAAATGCCTTTGGAATCAGAATAACCTGCCGAATTCGGCAGGTTTCGCATCATGTCCTGCTGAATCTCTTCCGGCGCGTCAAAACCGAATACGGCCAGGTTGCCGATATTCAGCTTGATGATCTTGTGCCCTTCTTCCTCCATCTGCTTGGCCTTTTCCAGCACCGGACCGCGGATGTCGTAGCAAACGTTATTGAGTTTGTTGGATTTCTGGATGGGTTTCACGGCGATGTCGGGCAAGCGTGGCGTGCCGCGTCGGCGGCACCGGACTGGGAATCGGAGCGAATCTGAAAGAATGCGGAGGCGCCGTCCGCTGCGATGCAACGCAAACGTGGCAGACAGGGAGGCAAAAGCTATAATTTATCGGATTATGACAGACTTCGGCAGGGATTCTTGCATTGCAGCGTGCGCTATCCGCGCGCACCGCAGCCGCCTGCTCGCTGTCGCCAGTCCGCTGTTGCCCGTCCATTGCGCCGCCCGGCCCGCCTGCCCTCCGCCCCGCGGACCGGCCCGCCAGCCCGCGGCGGCCACCGCCGAGACCCCCAAGTGAAACTCCACGCCGACCAGCCCCAGTCGCTCAATACCGTCACCGCCTACGGGCCTGGGTATATCGAAATCAACCTTGTCCGCCATACCAACTCGGTCCTGGTCATGCCCGAGGGCGAAGTCCGCCCCTGGCCGGTCAACCGCTTCGAAGACCTGGAGGCCGCGCATTTCGAGCAACTGGCCGAATTGGGGCCCGAAGTGGTGCTGCTTGGCACCGGCGCGCGGCTGCGCTTTCCGCACCCGCGCCTGACCGCATCGCTGGCGCGCCGCCATGTCGGCGTCGACGCCATGGATATGCAGGCGGCGTGCCGCACCTACAACATCCTGATGGCCGAGGGCCGCAAGGTGGCGGCGGTGCTGCTGCTCGAGCCCGCGGCCGCCTGAAGCGCCTCCCGGAAAAGTTGAGCGGGCGCCACGCTTGAAGTCCGCGCGAGGCGCCCCAATCTGCTCGCGCTGAGGCGGCAGCCCCTCTCCCGATTCCAACGATCTCACCGATCCCTGCCCCTCCCCCAAGGAGCCACAAGCATGACCGTCAGTCTCAACAAGGCCATCCCCGACTTCAGCGCGCCGATGACCGGCGATGCCACCTTCCGCCTGGCCGACTACCGCGGCAAGACGGTGGTGCTGTACTTCTACCCGAAGGACAACACGCCGGGCTGCACCACGGAGGCAATGAACTTCCGCGACCAGTATGAGGATTTCGAGAAGGCCGGCGTGCAGGTGTTCGGCATCTCGCGCGACAGCTTGCGCTCGCACGAAAACTTCAAGGCCAAGCTCGAACTGCCCTTCGAACTGATCTCCGATGCCGACGAAAATGTGTGCACATTGTTCGACGTCATCAAGATGAAAAAACTGTATGGCAAGGAGCACCGCGGCATCGAGCGCAGCACCTTTGTCATCGACGGCAAGGGCATCCTGCGACACGAGCTGCGCGGCATCAAGGTGCCCAGCCACGTCGACGAAGTGCTGGAGATCGTGCGCGGCATCTGAAGCATCGCCGGCCGGCGTTGCCCGTAACGGATCCGATCCGGACGCGCCGTGGCAAAGGTTGGGAAACCCAATTGCCAAACCCAAAGCCTTCAGATACATTGGCCCGTAATGAGTTCAGATTCCGGATGCCACGCTGTTTCGACTCCCCGGCCCAGGCGCTACGTGCCACAGGCCGGTAGCGGACCTGCCGTGTCGGCAGTCCGCCAAAGAGCCGCCAACCCTGTTCCGCAGGCATGGCGGCTTTTTTGTTTGCAGCCGCGTCTGCTCTCATGCCTGTCCGCGTCGGGTGTCTCGCGCATGCATGCCCCGGCCATGCTCCGCCACGCCGTATCGCACGCGTCGGTTACCGCCGATGACGCGCAGCGCCGCGGACCGGACAGCCCCGCCCCCTTCTTGTCCCCCTGAAAGGAAAGCCAAGCATGCCGCTGCCTACCATGCCCGCCAAGCCTGCCCAATTGCTGGACCCGAGCGAGTTTGCTCCGGTTTCCGCGGTGCCTAAGGCCAAAGCCGCCACACAGGGCAAGAAACCTGTGCCGGCGCTAGAGCGCGTGGCATTGCTGGAAACCGGCGATACGCAGGCCCCTGAAGTCGAGGCCCGCGCCGCCGGCGGTACCCGCGCCCGCAGCACCGAGACGCCGGCGGTATCGACGCCGGCCGTCACCGCCGCACCGGTCAGCCTGGTCAAGCCGTCGACCGGCCCCACGCGCCGCGCGCGCAAGGCCGAAGGCCCGAGCAAGCTGTTCGTGCTCGACACCAACGTGTTGATGCACGACCCGGCCTCGCTGTTCCGCTTCGAAGAGCACGACATCTATCTGCCGATGATGACGCTCGAAGAACTGGACAACCACAAGAAGGGCATGAGCGAAGTTGCGCGCAACGCGCGCATGGTCAGCCGCACGCTCGATTCACTGGTGGGTGGCACCGACGGCGTGCTCGACGAAGGCCTGCCGCTGGCCAGGCTGGGCAACCGCGATGCACAGGGCAAGCTCTTTTTCCAGACCCGCCTGAACGACATCAAGCTGCCTGAAGGGCTGCCCCAGGGCAAGGCCGATAACCAGATCCTGGGCGTGGTCAGCGCGCTGCAGCAGCAGTATCCGGAGCGCCAGGTCGTGCTGGTGTCGAAAGACATCAACATGCGCATCAAGGCGCGCGCGCTGGGCCTGCCGGCCGAAGACTATTTCAACGACCAGGTCCTCGAAGACAAGGACCTGCTCTACGCGGGCGTGATGCAGCTGCCCGGCGACTTCTGGGCCAAGCATGGCAAGGGGGTCGAAAGCTGGCAGGATCCCAAGTCCGGCGCCATGTTCTACCGCCTTACCGGCCCGCTGGTGCCGTCGTTCCTGGTCAACCAGTTCGTCTACCTCGAGCCGGTGGACGGCAGCCTGCCGCTCTATGCGCAGGTCAAGGAGATCAACGGCAAGACCGCGCTGCTGCAGACGCTGAAGGACTACACGCACCACAAGAACAATGTGTGGAGCGTGACCGCGCGCAACCGCGAGCAGAACTTCGCGCTGAACCTGCTGATGAATCCGGACATCGACTTCGTCACGCTGCTGGGCCAGGCCGGTACCGGCAAGACGCTGCTGGCGCTGGCGGCAGGCCTCGAGCAGGTGCTGGACCAGAAGCTCTACAACGAGATCATCGTCACCCGCGCCACCGTGCCGGTGGGCGAGGACATCGGCTTCCTGCCCGGCACCGAGGAAGAGAAGATGCAGCCGTGGATGGGCGCCTTCGACGACAACCTCGAGGTGCTGCAGAAGAGCGATGACAGTGCCGGCGACTGGGGCCGCGCCGCGACGCAGGAGCTGATCCGCTCGCGCATCAAGGTCAAGAGCATGAACTTCATGCGCGGCCGCACCTTCGTCAACAAGTTTGTCATCATCGACGAGGCGCAGAACCTGACGCCAAAGCAGATGAAGACGCTGGTGACGCGCGCGGGTCCGGGCACCAAGATCATCTGCCTGGGCAATATCGCGCAGATCGACACGCCCTACCTGACCGAGGGCTCATCGGGCCTGACCTACGTGGTCGACCGCTTCAAGGGCTGGAGCCACAGCGGCCATATCACGCTGGCGCGGGGCGAGCGCTCGCGCCTGGCCGACCACGCCGGCGACGTGCTCTGACGCGGGCAGCGGCCCGGCGCCCTGCTACGTGGGGTGCCCGGGCCCTCTGCCGTGATCGGCAAGCGCAATGCGGCTATGATGTCCGCAGCTCCGCTTGTTGTCTCGCATCCCACTGGAGGCGTCGATGAACCCACAGCATCTCCGCCTGGCCGCGCTGATCGGCGCCGCCATGTTCCTGGCCAGCCCGCTCCAGGCGCGCGCCGCGGCTGACGACCTGGTGATCCGCACCATGGGCCCGGTCAGCTATGTCTGCGGCGGTGTCGCCGAAGACGAGCGCGAGGCGCTGGCCGCGCGCGAGAAGGATTTCAATATCGGCATCGTGTTCACGCAGGGCGTCGCGGGCGAGTTCCTGTCCGACGTTGCGGTCAAGCTGGTGCGCGACGAGCAGGAGGTCGCCAGCTTCCGCGCCGCCGGCCCCCGCTGCCTGATACGTGCGCCCGAAGGCAGCTACAATATCGAGGCCAGTTACAAGGGCCAGCCCAAGTCGATCAAGGTCAGCACCGGTACGCGCAACGCCCAGCTACGCTGGTAGCAGCAAGGTTTCGGTGCGCCGGCAGGCCCGCGACCGGAATCCAGGGATGCCATTGCGCCGTACCAGCAGCTCTTCCACTCCTCCCGCAGCGCCCGTGCCGCTTGCCCGCGCCGGCCTGCCGCTGCTGTGCGCCGCCGCCCTGTTGCTGGCGGCGTGCGCCAGCGCCCCGCCGTCTCGCCATGGCGGCCCGCCGCGTCCGCCCGGCAAGCCCATGGTCGATCCCAGCGCCGGGCTCGAGGAAATCTCGATCCAGGCGATGTCGCTGGTCGGCACGCCATACCGCTACGGCGGCAATACGCCGGATGCCGGCTTCGACTGCAGCGGGCTGGTGCGCTATGTGGTATCCCGTGCCGCCAACGTGAACCTGCCGCGCACCACCGAAGCCATGGGAACCCGCGGCACCACGCTCGACCGCAGCGAAGTCGCTTCGGGCGACCTGGTGTTCTTCAATACCACCGGACGCGCCAATTCCCACGTCGGCATCTACGTCGGCCAGAACCGCTTTGTCCATGCGCCATCATCCGGCGGCACCGTGCGGCTTGAGGACATGGGCAAGCCCTACTGGGCCTCGCGCTACAACGGCGCACGGCGCGTGGTTGCCGGCGCGGTCAACCTGCCGGCGACGCCAATCCCCGCTCAGGCCCCGGCCCCGCTGCCCGACGACGACGATCCCATCGCCGCCTTCGTCAACCGCTGAACGCGCGGCAACCGGGCAAACAAAAAGCCAGGCATCTGCCTGGCTTTTCGCACGAGCGGCCGATCCCGCGTTACAGGATATGGCGCCCGATCCACCATGCGATCGCCGCCATGAACGCCGAGGCCGGAATCGTCAGCACCCAGGCCCAGACGATATTGCCCGCCACGCCCCAGCGCACCGCCGACATCTTCTGCGCCGAGCCCACGCCGACGATGGCGCCGGTGATGGTGTGCGTGGTCGAGACCGGCACGCCCAGCGCCGAGGCAAAGAACAGCGTCATGGCGCCGCCGGTCTCGGCACAGAAGCCGCCGACCGGCTTGAGCTTGGTGATCTTCTGGCCCATGGTGCGCACGATGCGCCAGCCGCCGAACAGCGTGCCCATGCCGATGGCGACGTAGCAGCTGACGATGACCCACGTCGGCGGCTGGCCGCCGGCGACCACATGGCCGCTCGCGATCAGCAGCATCCAGATGATGCCGATGGTCTTCTGCGCGTCATTGCCGCCATGGCCCAGGCTGTACATCGAGGCCGAGACCAGCTGCAGGCGGCGGAACCAGCGGTCCACGCGCGACGGCGGCGTGCGGAAGAAAGTCCAGCCCACGATCACCATCATCAGCGAGCCGAGGATGAATCCGAGCAGTGGCGAGATCAGGATGAAGGCAACGGTCTTCAGCAAGCCGCTGCCCACCAGCGCTCCGGTGCCGGCCTTGGCCACCGCCGCGCCCACCAGCCCGCCGATCAGCGCGTGCGACGAGGATGACGGAATGCCGTAGTACCACGTGATGACGTTCCAGGCGATTGCCCCGACCAGCGCGCCGAAGATGACGTAGTGGTCGACGATATTGACGTCGATGGTGCCCGTCCCCACCGTCGCCGCCACCTTCAGGTGGAAGACAAAGATTGCGACGACGTTGCACATTGCCGCCATCGCCACCGCATGGTGGGGCTTGAGCACGCCCGTGGACACCACCGTGGCGATCGAGTTGGCCGCGTCGTGGAAGCCGTTCATGAAGTCGAACAGCAGTGCCAGCGCCACCAGCAAGGCGATCACCCACAGGCTCATTTGTATGGTCTGCATGCCGATAGCCGCCTCAGGCGTTTTCCAGGACGATGCCTTCGATGATGTTGGCGACGTCCTCGCACTTGTCGGTGATCGTCTCGAGCTGCTCGTAGATCGCCTTCAGCTTGATCAGGCGCTTGACGTCGGTCTCGTCGCGGAACAGCTTGGACATCGCCGAGCGCATCACGCGGTCGGCCTCGGATTCCAGCTGGTCGATCTGCTGCGCGGTCTTCAGGATGGTGCTGGCATTGCCCATGTCCTCGAGCAGGCCCACCGCGATCTTGACCTGGTCGCAGCACTGCACGCAGATCGCGGCCAGGCGCAGCGCCTCGTCGGTCAGGTTGGTCACGTCATAGAGCGAGATGGTCTCGGCCACGTCTTCCATCAGGTCCAGGATGTCGTCCATGGTCGTGATGAGCTTGTGGATTTCGTCACGGTCCAGCGGCGTGATGAAAGTCTTGTGCAGCAGGTCGATGGTGTCGTGCGTGATGCGGTCGGCCTTCTTTTCGGTGGCCTGGACGCGGCGGGCATGCGCCTCGGCGTTGGGCAGGTCGTTGACCAGCGCCTGCAGTTCATGGGCGGCGGTCACCGCGCAGTCGGCATGCTGGTTGAAATATTCGAAGAACTTGCCCTCGGTGGGCATGAATCGGCCGAACATGGAATGTTCCTTGTGGCAGCGTGCTGGCGCTGCGGATGGTGTTGCGGGATTAAGCGGACGCGTTGCATGACCGCCGCGGGCAGCGGCTGTCATCAAAGCGAAATATTTTACAGGGTTAGCGGGACATTGCCCGCGAATTTGGCGCAAACGAGACGGGAGGCACCGAGGATGGCCGCCCCGCTTGACTTCGTCAGGTGTCGTTGTCGAAGAAAGCCGGGCCGCCGCTGAAGTTGTCGAACTTCGTGAACTGGCCGAGGAAGGTCAGGCGCACCGTGCCGATCGGGCCGTTACGCTGCTTGCCTATGATGATTTCGGCGGTGCCCTTGTCCTGCGAGTCGGCGTTATAGACTTCGTCGCGGTAGATGAACAGGATCACGTCGGCATCCTGTTCAATAGCGCCGGATTCGCGCAGGTCGGACATCACCGGGCGCTTGTTGGGACGCTGCTCCAGGCTTCGGTTCAGCTGCGACAGCGCGATCACCGGGCAATTCAGCTCCTTCGCCAGGCCCTTCAGGGAACGGGAAATTTCTGAAATTTCCGTGGCGCGGTTCTCGCCGCCACCCGAACCCGACATCAGCTGCAGGTAGTCGATGATGATCAGGCCCAGCTGCCCGCACTGGCGTGCCAGGCGGCGCGAGCGGGCGCGCAGTTCCATCGGGTTCAGCGCCGGGGTTTCGTCGATAAACAGCTGGGTGTCGTTCATGCGCTGGATCGCATGCGTCAGCCGCGGCCAGTCTTCGTCGAGCAAGCGCCCGGTCCGCAGCCGGTGCTGGTCGAGGCGGCCGACCGAGCCCAGCATACGCATGGCCAGCTGCGTGCCCGCCATTTCCATCGAGAACACGGCGACCGGCAAGCCCTGCTCCACCGCCACGTGCTCGCCGATATTCAGCGAGAACGCCGTCTTGCCCATCGACGGGCGGCCGGCGACGATGACCAGGTCGCCCGGCTGCATGCCGCTGGTCATCTTGTCCAGGTCGATGAAGCCGGTCGGCACGCCGGTGACATCGGTGGTCGAATCGCGGTGATACAGCTCGTCGATGCGCTCCACCACCTGGGTCAGCAGCGGCTGGATTTCCTGGAAGCCCTTCTGCCCGCGGGAGCCCTCTTCGGCGATCGCAAAGACCTTGGACTCGGCCTCGTCGAGCAACTCGCGCACTTCGCGGCCCTTGGGCGCGAACGCGGCCGAAGCGATATCGTCGGCCACCGTTACCAGCTTGCGCAGCACCGAGCGCTCGCGCACGATTTCCGCGTAGCGGCGAATATTGGCCGCGCTGGGGGTGTTCTGCGCCAGCGAATTCAGGTACGCCAGCCCGCCCACCTCTTCGGCCTTGCCGGCCACTTGCAGCATCTCGTAGACCGTGATCACGTCGGCCGGCTTGGTGGCCGAGATCAACCGGGCGATGCTCTGGAAGATCATCCGGTGGTCGAAACGGTAGAAATCCGCCTCGGAAAGAAAGTCCGCGATGCGGTCCCAGGCGGCGTTGTCCAGCAGCAGGCCACCGAGCACCGATTGCTCGGCTTCGATGGAGTGCGGCGGGACCTTGAGGTTATCGAGTTGGGGGTCGGCGACGGGCGCGTTCATGGGGAGGGATTATAACGGCGGGCGGACACACTTCGACGTACATTTGGCAACTGCGCCGTCAAAGGCAGGCGGGCAACAAAAAAAAGGCAGGAGCCGGGGCTCCTGCCTTCTTTGCCATGCTTGCGGGCTTTGGCCGGCGCGATGCGCTGGCCGAGGCGGCGCGTCCTTAGACGCTCTCGCCCACCACCGACACGGTCACGTCGACCACGACGTCCGTGTGCAGCGCAACGCTGACCGGGTGGTCGCCGACCATCTTCAGCGGACCGTTCGGCATGCGAACCTGGGCCTTTTCCAGCTTGTAGCCTTGGCCAGCCAGCGCTTCAGCGATGTCGGCGTTGGTCACCGAACCGAACAGGCGGCCGTCGACACCCGACTTCTGCGAGATCTGGACGGTCAGGCCGTTCAGCTTCTCGCCTTCGGCTTGCGCGGCGGCCAGCTTCTCGGCAGCGGCCTTTTCCAGCTCGGCGCGCTTGACTTCGAATTCGGCGATCGCGGATTGCGTGGCGCGGCGGGCCTTCTTGCCCGGGATCAGGAAATTACGGGCGTAACCGTCCTTCACCTTGACGATGTCACCCAGGTTGCCCAGGTTGACGACTTTTTCCAGCAGAATGATTTGCATCGTGTTCTCTCCTTGACGGACCTAGGGCCTGATCAGTTCTTGTGCAGGTCGGTGTACGGCATCAGCGCGAGGAAACGCGCGCGCTTGATGGCCGTATCCAGCTGACGCTGATAGTGGGCCTTGGTACCGGTCAGGCGGGCCGGCGTGATCTTGCCGTTGTCGCCGATGAAGTCCTTCAGGGTGTCCAGATCCTTGTAGTCGATCTGTTCCACGCCAGCCACGGTGAAGCGGCAGAAGCGCTTGCGCTTGAACAGCGGATTCTGTTGCTGGAAGCGCTTCTTGTTCTTGTTGTCACGTTTGACGAATGCCATGATTCAATCCTTTTCGAATGCTTTACATCCAGTGATGTGAAAGACGAGAGCCTTGCTGTTGCGGTGCTTGCGGGTCAGGAATCCTTCGCAGTCGAGCAGCGTGCCGAGCGGCAGCCGCTCCAGACGCTGGCCAACCTGGCCGATTCCCATCGCAGCGATTGCAAACTCGACCTGCCGTGGCGTCTGCGCCTCGAGGGCCTCGCCGCTGTACTGCAGGATGCAGTTGACGACGGGGACCCCGGCCGGGGTATAGCGCAGGGCATCGCGTTCCGCCAGGGTGGCGGCAAGCCGAAGCTGGTTCAACGCGGGGCCTCTTGCTGGTTGCAATCCTTGCTGTTTCCCGTGCCCCGGCCGACGCTGTCAGCCACGGCGCGCACCGCAGTCCGCACTCAGGCGGCCTGGCCTTCGGTGGTCGTTTGCGCGGCCTTGCGGGCTTCTTCGCGCTGCACTTCCTTCATCATCGGCGAAGGTGCGGTCTCGGCCTTCTTGGTCTGCACGATCAGGTGGCGCAGGACGGCGTCGTTGAACTTGAACGCGTGTTCCAGTTCAGCCAGCGTTTCCTTGCCGCATTCGATGTTGAGGCAAACGTAGTGAGCCTTGGCCAGCTTCTGGATCATGTAAGCCATCTGGCGACGGCCCCAGTCTTCCACGCGGTGAACGTTGCCGTTCTGCGAGGTCACGAGCTGCTTGTAGCGCTCGATCATGGCCGGCACTTGTTCGCTCTGGTCCGGGTGGACGATGAAGACGATTTCGTAATGACGCATTGACGCTCCTTTTGGGATTAGCCACCCGGGCGTCACGAGTCCGGTGTGGCAAGGTTGAATAGCCTTAAATTATAGCCCGCAGCACGGCAACAACGCAAGCCACTGATTACACGGGCAAATCAGGCACTGGCGAACACCGCCTGCAGCCTCGCCGGATCGCGCGCCAATCCCGCATCTGTCGCCAGGGCCAGCGCCAGCAACACGCGCGCCTTATAGGGGTTGAGGTCCGCGGCCGACACGAACACCCCGTCGGCAGGACTCGGTTGCGGCGGGATCGCCACATGGCCCGCACCGGTACGCGAGCTGCGCACCACCGCCATCCCGGCCGCGGCGGCGTCGGCGAGCGCCGCTGCCAGCATCTCATGGACCGAGCCATTGCCGGCCGCGGCCACCACCAGACCGGCGACGCCAGCCTGCGCCAGCGCATCCACCACCACCCGACCAGGCTGGGCATAGCTCGCCACGATCTCCACCACCGGCCAGGCCGCCGGCATCGGCCCGATGATCGACGCCGCCCGCGGTGACCGGACCAAGCGCACATACTCGTCCTGGACGAAACCCAGCGGCCCGCACGGCGAAACAAAGGCATCGACCGCCGACGTATGCGCCTTGGCCACGTCGCGCGCCGCGTGGATCTGCTGGTTCAGCACCACCAGCACACCCTTGCCGCGCGCATCCGGATGGCCGGCGACGCGCACCGCATCCAGCAGGTTCAGCGGCCCGTCCGCCGACAGCGACGTCGACGGACGCATCGCCGCGGTCAGCACCACCGGCACCGGACATGATTGCGTCAGGTGCAGCGCCATCGCGGTTTCTTCCAGGGTGTCGGTGCCGTGCGTGATCACGATCCCGGCAACGTCAGGCTGCGCCGACCAGTGCCGCACCCGCGCCGCCAGTGTTTGCCAGAGCGCGAAGGTCATGTCCTTGCTGTCGACCTGCGCCACCTGCTCGGCCTCGATGCGGGCCACCGACTGCAAGGGCGGCACCGCGGCCAGCAAGGAGGCCACCGGCACGGTCGCCGCCTGGTAGCGAGCGCTGCTGGCGGCGCTGCCGGCCGCGCCGGCGATGGTGCCGCCAGTGGCCAATACGACGATGCGGGGCAATTGGGTCATGGGAGCGCGCAAGGAATCGTTGTGGGAAGGCAACCGCGATTGTAGCGGGCGCACGCACCTTGCCGCTGCCGGGACCAGGCGCATTGCGGACGTCCATGCGACACGCCTCAAAATTCTGCTTGCGCTCACGCCGATACTGTATAAAATCACAGCATACTGTTTAAACATACAGTGCCCGGCCCGCCGGACGCAGGATAACGGACCACAGTCCCCCGTCATCCAGCCCAGGGGCCCTGCACGGAACGGCGATCCCATGGCGACCCTGACACCCCGGCAGCAGCAGATTTTCGATCTGATCCGCAACACGATCCGCCGCACCGGCTTTCCGCCCACCCGCGCCGAGATCGCAGCGGAATTCGGTTTTTCCTCGCCCAATGCCGCGGAAGAACATCTGCGCGCACTGGCGCGCAAAGGCGTAATCGAATTGACGCCAGGCGCGTCGCGCGGCATCCGACTGAAGGTGGCGCGCAGCGATTCGGAACTGCCGGACCAGTTCTCGTTGCCGATGGCAGGCGTCATGCAGCTGACACTGCCGCTGGTGGGGCGCGTGGCGGCCGGCAGCCCCATCCTGGCCGCCGAGCATATCGACCGCCAGTACCAGGTCGATGCCTCGGTCTTCGATGAGCGCCCGGATTATTTGCTGCGCGTGCGCGGGCTGAGCATGCGCGACGCCGGCATCCTCGATGGCGACCTGCTCGCGGTGCGCCGCGCCAGCGAAGCCGCCAACGGCAAGATCGTGGTGGCGCGGCTCGGCGACGATGTCACCGTCAAGCGCCTGCAGCGGCGCGGTGGCCATATCGAACTGATTGCCGAGAACCCGGACTTCACCAACATCATCGTCGAGCCTGGTGAAGAATTCTCGCTGGAAGGCATCGCCGTCGGGCTGATCCGCTCTTCCGGCTTCTAGCCGGGCACCAACGCAGGCCCCTCGCCTGCGCGGGCCCACCCGCTTCCATTGCTTTGCAGACGCCGCCCGGCTTGCCGGGTGTTGACCCCGCTTTGCCTAAAAAGAGGTGCCACCATGCCGCAAATCCACCACGTCGCCGCCCGCCGTCCGGTCAAGCCCGTGCCGTTTCGCCAGAGCAAGGGCGTTCGCGTCTATCAGGGTACCCAGCGCCGTACCATGGTCGGCAGCATGGCCGCAATCTGCCGCATGCTGGAACTCGAGACCACCGAAAAGCTGGCCGCCTGATCTTCGCCGACGCGTTCCGCGCGGCCAGGACTTTGCTCGCGCTCAGCTACGCGCGCACGCCTTCGCTTCGGCTTCCAGTTCCACCGGCGTCAGTTGGGGAAACCAGGTATCGGTCTTGCGCAATTCCAACGCGGTGCCGTCGGCCTGCGCGGTCAGTGAGATCAGGTAGGCGTATCGATATTCACCGTTTGCCACGGTTTGGCCGATGCGGATTTCGGTTTGATGTTTCGCTGGCAACTGGACCAGCGTCGCGTCATCGCCGAGATTGTTGCGCAGGCATTTCGCGACATCGGCCATCTTGGCCGGCGTGAACAGGCGCATCGGTGGCCGTGCACGGACGTCTTTCTCAGAAGTACCCGTGGCACACCCTGCTACCAGGGTTGCCATCGCTACGCCGATCAGTGCCGCTCGAACAGACATACCATCCCCGGGGAATGCAAAACGGCGCCCTTGGGAGGCGCCGTTTTGACAAATGCTTGGGGTGGCTGATGGGACTCGAACCCACGACGACAGGAATCACAATCCTGGACTCTACCAACTGAGCTACAGCCACCGTAGAGGTCATCAGCGAAGCGCTGATCGACGAAAAACAAGATTATACAAACAGATTTTCGAGATGGCTAGTATCCCGCACAAAAAATTTTGCGGGACAGGGTCAGGATCGCGAGGGGCTCCATTTGGCCTCGAGCAGCACCGCCTGCTTGATGGCTGCGATGGTTTCTGCTTCGGTATCGAACTGCCCCAGCAACCGGCGTGACTTGCCATTCAGCACGGCTTCCTGCAGCGACTTGCCTGCGGCAGCGGAAGTACCGGGGTGCCAGCAGTAGCGCGCCGTCCATTTGCCATCCTGGAGCTGCTCGGCCACCCAGATCACCCTGAAGTCTTCATAGACGACGCCGAACGGCGCTTCGTTTTCCACGTTGTCTTTGTCCATGCTGCCTCCCCGCCGGCACAGTCCGCATGCCGCGTCCGATCTCCCCTGGGGAACGTGCCGGCCATCGTATCACGGGGCTCGCACTACTCCCGGAAACGCCCGTCAGCCAACCAATATGCTGAACACAGCCCCTACCTCGGCAGGGTTCATGCGGCACGTGCCCGAAGCGATACTCGAGTCCGAGGGACATTGACCCCCCTCGACCTTCCCGTCAGGCGGTCCGCCCCATTGGCCGCCTGCCTCTTTTTCCCTTCCCTTGGCTAGTCGATGCCTCCATGGCGCGCCATGCCTGCGATGGAACCTCCCACCCGCGAGCGAGACCAACCGACGTGATCGAACACGGGGAACAGGCCATGCAGAACAAGTGTAGATGGAGGACGAGGATACTTGCCGTGATGGCACTGGCGGGCTGGCTCGGCGGATGCGCGGCAGGCGGCGCCGACGGCAGGGAATCGAGCATCACGACATATGGCACACTGGACGTGGGCATCAGCCATACGCGATAACGGCTACGATGCGGAGTCAGCGAAATCCATTCTGCGTGACCGTTGGAACGCTTGCGCGGCAAGTTGGTCGAACCCGATCGTCCCGGTGGTGCCGGCCGAGCGCGCAAAAAAAGAGTCCGCAGCGCGGACTCTTAACTTTAGCGATCTCAAATGCCCTGAAGGCCGTTGCACTCTAACTGCCACGCGGGGAATGCACCATTCGGGTAAACGAAGAGCGCCATGCGGCGGACATCAAATCGCCGACGCGCCGACGAAAAAAAAGCCCGCCGGAGCGGGCTAATAATCAGTTGAAGAAAGCCCTGTATTCGAGGGCAGGCACAGTGTAAGAAAGTGCCCTGCCTCAGCGAATTAGGGGAATCCCTTTCCGGGCGCCGCTTTCCGGGCGATCCGGCATCTCATGTGCGGCGCGCGGAGCCCGCGCGCCGCCATGCATATTTTCACGATTCGAAGTTAGAGCGCAGCCTCGGCACGCGGCCGTGCGCGCTTACGCGGCCAGCGGCTCTTCTGCGTGCGGACGCAAATGCGTGCGCGCCTCGTCGAACAGCGCATCCACCTCGGCACGCGTGCGCGCCGCATGCATGCGCTTTGCATCGGACAGCACGCGGCGCCAGCCGCGTCCGCCGGCGATGCCACGATGCAGGCCTAGCATGTGCCGTGTCACGGCCCCCATATATCCGCCCTGTTCAACAAAGTCGCCGACATAACGCTGCATCGCCAGTTCGACATCGAGCCGCGATGGCACCGGCGCCCCGGTATCACCATAGAAGCGCGCGTCCATTCCGGCCAGGACGTACGGCTGGTGATACGCTTCGCGTCCGATCATGACACCGTCGACATGCTCCAGGTGGGCGACGATTTCATCATGGCTGACGATGCCGCCGTTGATCAGGATCTCAAGCTCCGGAAACTCGCGCTTTAGCTGGTACGCCACCTCATAGCGCAACGGCGGAATCTCGCGGTTTTCCTTCGGGCTCAGGCCCTTCAGGATCGCATTGCGCGCGTGGACGATAAACGTGCCGCAACCCGCCTGCGCCACCTTGCCGACAAAGTCGCGAACGAAATCGTAGTGCTCGATCTTGTCGATGCCGATCCGATGCTTCACGGTCACCGGGATCTCCACCGCATCGCGCATCGCCTTCACGCAGTCCGCCACCAATTGCGGCTCGGCCATCAGGCAGGCACCGAAGGCGCCGCGCTGCACACGCTCGGACGGGCAGCCACAATTCAGGTTGATCTCGGCATAGCCCCACTGCTGGCCCAGTTTCGCCGCCATGGCGAGATCGGCCGGCTCGCTGCCGCCCAGCTGCAGCGCGACCGGATGCTCGGCTACATCGAAGTCGAGGTGGCGCGGCACGTCGCCATGCAGCAGCGCGCCGGTGGTCACCATTTCGGTATACAGCCAGGTGTGGCGGCTGAGCTGGCGATGGAACATGCGGCAATGACGGTCGGTCCAGTCCATCATCGGCGCAACCGAAATGCGGCGGGGATTTACGTTCATGGAAATACAGCGTTTGGAGGCGGTCCGGGCGCGGCGGCACCGCAGGATCCCGGGACGCAGCGCCGCGACATATGCACGCCACGGCACCCGGCGGCTGGGGCGGCCACGCGTACAGCGAGTGGCCGGCCCGCGCGAAGACGTGAGTATAGGCTACCGCGCCAAGGTCTGCTGCGCCCCGCTGCGTGCCGCTCAGCGCGGCGCGGTGCGCTCGATCCAGGTGGCGAACGTGGCCAGGAACTTGCCAAGGAAGCCCTTGGTTGACTCGTTGGCAATGCCGCCCTGCTCGTCAAACAGCTTGTCGACGCCGCTGATATAGGCCTCGGGCTGCTGCAGGATGGGGATATTCAGGAATACCAGCGACTGGCGCAGGTGATGGTTGGCACCGAAGCCGCCGACGGCGCCTGGCGATGCGCTGACGATGGCGCCGGGCTTGCCGTCCCAAACGCTACTGCCATACGGACGCGAGCCCACGTCGATGGCGTTCTTTAGCGGCGCCGGCACCGAGCGGTTGTATTCCGGGGTCACGAACAGCACCGCGTCGGCGCGGCGGATACGGTCGCGGAACGCAGTCCAGGCCTGGGTCGGCTTGTCGTCGAGGTCCTGGTTGTACAGCTCCAGGTTGCCGATCTCGACGATTTCCAGCTTGAGCTGCGCTGGCGCCAGTGCGATCAGCGCCTTGGCCAGCTTGCGGTTGTATGACTCCTTGCGCAGGCTTCCCACCAATACAACGACATCACGAGGATCACTCATTACGGCTCCTTTGACGGTGTGGACGGAATGGCACAGGCGGCGCCCGCGCACGGCAGTGCCGTGCCGCAGGCGCCGGACCCTGCCGTCACTCTACCCGAGTCGGCCCCGAAGTGTCCTGCGCAGCGATGTCAGTCATGCTTGCCCAGTGCCGCCAGAGGATGCGTCGCGGGCCGCCACGGGCTTTCGAAGAACGACAGCGTCTTCGCGCGGCTGACTTCGTCGAGCCGTGCGTACTGCCAGCGCGGCTTGTGGTCCTTGTCGACCGCCAGCGCGCGGATGCCTTCGACGCCGTCGCCCTTGCGGAACACGTAGTACATCATGTCCAGTTCCATGCGCAGTTCGTCTTCCAGCGACATGCTGCGCGCGCGGCGGATCTGCTCCAGCGTCACGCACAGCATCAGCGGCGAGCGGCTGCGCAGCATGGCGGCGGTCTGCGCGGCCCAGTCGCCGGGTGCATCGCTGACGGCGGCAAGGATATCCAGCGCAGTGTTGCCGGCGAACAGCTGGTCGATCGGTTGCGCCAGCCCGGCCAGCGTGCTTTGCGCGGGCACGCACGCCTCGCGGTGCGCGGCGCTGAAGGTTTCGATATGCGCCAGCACGGCATCGCCGCTGGCAAACTGCTGCGCGCGCAGGGAATCGACCAGTTCCGCAAGGCGGTTGCCGGGCAGGTAAGCATCGGCCAGGCCGGCGTACAAGGCGTCGGCGGCATGGATCACGGTGCCGGTCAGGCCCAGGTATTCGCCGATGCGTCCGGGTGTGCGCGCCAGGAACCAGCCGCCGCCCACATCCGGAAACAGTCCGATATTGGTTTCGGGCATGGCCATCTTGGTGCGATCGGTGACCAGCCGCAGGCGTGCGCCCTGCGAGATGCCCATGCCGCCCCCCATCACCACGCCGTCCATCAGGGCGATATAAGGCTTGGCGTAGCGGTGGATCAGGAAATTGAGCGCGTATTCCTCGACGAAGAACTGGTCGAGCAGCGGATCGCCCGCATGCGCCGCCTGGTGGAAATAGCGGATATCGCCGCCGGCGCAGAACGCCTTGCCGCCCGCACCCGCCACCACCACGGCTGCCACTTCAGGGGCTGCGGCCCAGTCCTGCAGCGCCTGCGTGATGGCGCGGATCATGTCGAGCGACAGGGCGTTGAGCGCCTGCGGGCGGTTCAGCGTCAGGTACCCGATGCCGCCGCGGACCTCGGTCGTGACGAATTCAGTCATGTCGTACTCCTCCAATGCAACTGGCAATTTTACGCCAGTCACCCTGGCCAGCGCACGCTCATGGGCAGCGTGCGGCGCATGCGGACACGCATGCGCCGTGCCCGTTCAGGCCAGCCGGAACGTCGCCACCAGCGAAGTGAGGCGCTGCGCCTGGTCTTCCAGCGATGCCGCAGCGGCCGCGGCCTGCTCTACCAGCGCGGCATTCTGCTGCGTCATGCTGTCCATCTGCGACACGGCCACGTTGACCTGATCGATGCCGTTGGACTGCTCGTCCGACGCCGCGCTGATATCGCCGATGAGGGCGCTGACACGCTGCACCGCATCGACGATGTCCTGCATCGCGCGTCCCGCATCATCGACCAGCCCAGAGCCTTCCCGCACATTGGCCACCGAGGCGCCGATCAGCGTGCGGATTTCCTTAGAGGCGCTGGCGCAGCGCTGCGCAAGGTCGCGCACGTCGCCCGCCACCACGGCAAAGCCGCGGCCATGCTCGCCGGCACGCGCCGCTTCCACCGCCGCGTTCAACGCCAGGATGTTGGTCTGGAACGCGATCTTCTCGATCACGTCGATGATGTCGACGATCTTGCCCGAGCTGGCGTCGATCGACTGCATGGTATTGACCACGCGCAGCACGGCATCGCTGCCGCGCCCGGCCAGGGTTGCGGCATCCGTGGCAAGCGCGCGGGCCTCGCGGGCGCTGTCGGCATTCTGGCGCACGGTGCTGGTCAGTTCCTCCATGCTCGAGGCGGTCTCCTCCAGCGAGGCCGCCTGCTGTTCGGTGCGCTGCGACAGATCGGCATTGCCGCTGGCAATCTGCTTGCTGGCCGCGGCGATCGAGTCAGCGCCGCCGCGCACGTCGCCCACCATGGCCACCAGGCTGGCCTGCATCCGGCCCAGCATGCCGAGCATGCGCGCGGTCTCGCTGCGCGCCGCTTCGTCGGCCATCGCTTCGCCGCCGGACGCGGCAACGCTCAGGTCACCGCCGGCAATTTTTTCGAAGCGCGCAATCGCCGTGTCCAGCGGCTGCACGATCGAACGGCGCAGGCGCCACGCCACCACCGTGCTGAACGCCAGTCCCACCGCCAGCACGCACCCGGACAGCGTGAACAAGTTGCGGTAGCGCTGCTGCGACGCCTCGTAGACCTGCCTGGCGCTGGCCACTTGCAGCTTGTTCAGTTCAGTGTTGACGGCAGTAAAGGCGATGTCGAGCTGCGGGATGGTTTCGAGCACGGCCTTCATCACGCCATCGCGATCGCCGGCATGGAGCGCTGCGATCATCGGCGCCACGCCCTGCTTGAACAACGCATCGCGCTTGGCGGTGACGTCTTCGACCACCCTGGCTTCATCCGCCGAACGCGGCAGCGCGAGATAGGCCTTCCAGGCCTTCTCCGATTCGCCCGCAAAGCCTTCCGCGGTCGCCGCGCGCGCCTTGGCGTCGGCCGGATCGGCGGCAAAGGTGGCCTGGTCCAGCAGCACACGCACCAGCAACTGGTTCGAACGCGCCTCGGCAAGGTTGACCGCAGCCGACAGCTGCTGCTCATAAATCTGGTGTGTTGCCTCGTTGCTGCGCGACATGCCAAGCCAGCCCACGGCACCGACAATCAGCAACAACAAATTAGTAACGATAGTGAGAAACCACAATCGGGCGCCGATAGTCGTGTTCTTGAACATGGATGAGGCTCCGGGAAAACTAAGGAAACTGGAATGAAGGCGGCGCGCCGCGCCGCTGCCCTGTCCAACTACGGCGCGCGCGCCGCATCCTTTACCCGTATGGATCGCCTTCACACGCGTGACAGAATTGCGTGGCAGTACATCATCGCCATCAAGTGATGGATACGGCGCGCGTTGCGCATGCCCCGCCGTTTGGAGGAAGCCCTCGTGGCAATTTCGCGGCGAACGGGCACACTGGCGGGATGAACACCGCCTCGCTGGATCCCGGACTCGTGCTGCTGGCCTTTGCGCCGGTCTTCGTGCTGACCATCGGTGCCGAAGCGTGGTACTGGGCGCGCCGCGACCCTGCCGTGTACAGCCTGCGCGACACCCTCTCCAACGCCGTGCTGGCGCTGATGCACCAGGCCTCCGATGCGTTCTTTCTCTGGCTAATGGTCCGCACCGTCTATACGTGGTGCTACCAGCACGGCCTGCAGGCCATGCCGCAGACGCTGTGGTCGTTCGCACTGCTGCTGTTGCTGCAGGACTTCCTCTACTACTGGTTCCATCGCGCCAGCCATCGCGTGCGCTGGCTGTGGGCCTCGCACGTGACGCATCATTCGTCAGAGGGCATGAATTTCTCGACCGCATTCCGGCAGAGCCTGACGTACCCGCTGTCGGGCATGTGGCTGTTCTGGATTCCGCTGGCGTATATCGGCTTCACGCCAGACTGGGTGATCCTTGCCGTGGGCCTGAACCTGGCATTCCAGTTCTTTGTCCATACGCGGCTCGGGCAGCGCTGGCCGCTGGTCGAGCGGCTGCTGAACACGCCTTCGGTCCATCGCGTCCACCACGCGAAGAACCCGCAGTACATCGACCGCAACTATGCCGGCGTCCTGACCATCTGGGATCGCCTGTTCGGCACCTTCGTCCCGGAGCGCGAGGCACCGGTGTACGGCATTACGCGCCAGGTGCGCAGCCATGACCCGCTGACGCTGACCTTCCACGAATGGCGCGACATGTTCGCCGACGCCTGGCGCGACCGCGAGCTGCGCTATCTGTGGAAGCCGCCGGGATGGCGCAGCCCGCGTGCCGCCATGCCGGCGACGCTGCCGGACACGCAATAAAAAACCGCGCCTGGCAGGCGCGGTTTTTTGCGATCAGCGTCAGCGCTCAGGCGCTTATGCGCCTTCGCGGGAAGCACGCTTGCGCTCGTGCTCCTTCAGGTGGCGCTTGCGCAGCCGGATGCTCTTCGGCGTCAGCTCGACCAGCTCGTCGTCGGCGATGAATTCCACCGCATATTCCAGCGACATCTGGATCGGCGGCACCAGGCGCACGGCTTCGTCGGTACCCGAGGCGCGCACGTTGGTCAGCTGCTTGCCCTTGATCGGGTTGACCACCAGGTCGTTGTCGCGGCTGTGGATGCCGATGATCATGCCTTCATACAGCGCATCGCCCGGCTTGACGAACATGCGGCCGCGGTCCTGCAGCTTCCACAGCGCGTAGGCCACGGCATCGCCGTCGTCCTGCGAGATCAGCACGCCGTTGTGGCGCTCGCCCAGGCCGCCTTCGCGCACCGGAGCGTAGTCGTCGAAGATATGGCTGATCAGGCCGGTGCCGCGCGTCAGCGTCAGGAACTCGCCCTGGAAGCCGATCAGGCCGCGGGCCGGGATGCGGTATTCCAGGCGCGTGCGGCCCTTGCCGTCCGACGCCATGTCGAGCAGTTCGCCCTTGCGGCGGCCCAGCTCTTCCATCACGCCGCCCTGGTGGCTGTCTTCGACATCCACGGTCAGCAGTTCATACGGCTCACACTTGACGCCGTCGATTTCCTTGAACACCACGCGCGGACGCGACACCGCCAGCTCGTAACCTTCGCGGCGCATGTTTTCCAGCAGGATGGTCAGGTGCAGTTCGCCGCGGCCCGACACTTCGAAGATGGTGTCGTCGCCGGTATCGGCCACGCGCAGCGCCACGTTGGACTTCAGTTCGCGGTCCAGGCGCTCGCGCAGCTGGCGGCTGGTGACGAACTTGCCTTCACGGCCCGCCAGCGGCGAGGTGTTGACGCAGAAGTTCATGGTGAGCGTCGGCTCGTCCACCTTCAGCATCGGCAGCGCGTCCTGGGCTTCCGGCGCGCACACGGTGCAGCCGATGCCAAGCTCTTCGATGCCGTTGATCAGCACGATGTCGCCGGCTTCGGCTTCCTGCACGATTTCGCGCTCCAGGCCCTGGAACTTCAGCACCTGGTTGATGCGGCCCTTGATCGGGTTGCCTTCCGGGCCGAACTTGACCACCACGTCCTGCAGCGGCCGGGCGCGGCCACGCGAGATGCGGCCCACGCCGATCTTGCCGACGTAGCTGGAGTAGTCCAGCGAGATGATCTGCAGCTGCAGCGGGCCGTCGCGGTCGTCGTCACGCACCGGCACCTTGTCCAGCACGGTCTCGAACAGCGGCTTCATGTCGCCGTCGCGCACGTCTTCGGTCAGGCCGGCAAAGCCGTTCAGGCCCGAGGCGTAGATCACCGGGAAGTCCAGCTGCTCGTCAGTGGCGCCCAGCTTGTCGAACAGGTCGAAGGTCTGGTTGATGACCCAGTCCGGACGCGCGCCCGGACGGTCGATCTTGTTGACCACCACGATCGGCTTCAGGCCCAGCGCCAGCGCCTTGCGCGTGACGAAGCGGGTCTGCGGCATCGGGCCCTCGACGGCGTCGACCAGCAGCAGCACGCCGTCGACCATCGATAGCACACGCTCTACTTCACCGCCGAAGTCGGCGTGGCCCGGGGTGTCGACGATGTTGATGTGGGTGCCGTTGTACTCGACAGCACAGTTCTTCGCGAGAATCGTGATCCCGCGTTCCTTTTCCAGGTCGTTCGAGTCCATCACCCGTTCGGCGACTTGCTGGTTGTCGCGGAAGGTGCCTGCCTGGCGCAGGAGCTGGTCGACCAGGGTGGTCTTGCCATGATCGACGTGGGCGATGATGGCGATATTTCGGATGGCGCGGGTCATTGCTGCGTCTCGCTTTGGAGAATCTGAGGTAACCCGACATTCTATCATGTTGCGGCGCAAGACGCGTTGACGGAAACTGCCCATGACATAGGGAAAATAATTGCGCAATTCGCAATAACGAATTTCCGTTCTTGCTTATCGTTAAACGTGAACATATATTTGCCTCAGCAAAGATTGCAAAGGCAAAGATGTCACAGCTTCCCGCTTCTGACTTGGCCGCCACCCCGGCCGTGTCGTTCGAACCCTCCCAATACCAGATGTGCGACAGCGTCGGCTACCTGATGCAGCGCGCCAAGAACATGCTGGCGCACGGGGTCGAACAGGAGGTCAGCGCCCTGGACATCACCCAGGCCCAGGCCAGCTGCCTGATGATGCTGGCCACCGGCCGGGCCTCGACCGTCACCGATCTCGGTCGCGAACTCAACACCGACATGGGCTCCGTCACGCGCTTGCTCAGCCGCATGGAAAAGCGCGGCCTGATCGAGCGCCGGCGCCGCGACGCCGACCGCCGCGTGGTTGACCTGTCGGTGACGCCACAAGGCCAGGAGCTGGTGCAACGGCTGCCCGCCATCTTCTGCAAGGTCCTCGCGCACCACTTTCGCGGTTTCTCGGAAGACGAAATCCAGCTGCTGCGCAGCATGTTGCGGCGGGTCATCGACAACAACAGCGGGTAGCGGGCCGCGCGCCGGCTTTTCGGCACGCCAGAGGGTCCGGCCGGCGCGGCCAGGACACTGTAATAGCCCGTAGAAACCGTATGGCTCCGGCCCCCGGAGCAACACCATGAAACAAGCTCTCACTTTCCGATCTTTCCAGCCTGCCCGCCCACGCGGGCTGGCGCGCCGTGCCGGCACGCTGGCGCTCACCACCATGGCCGCCGCGGTGCTGGCCGGCTGCGCAGCGCTTGGCAATTCGCACAGCACCCAGACCGTGGCCGACCCGGCCGCGATGGCCACCTCGCAAACCCTGCCTGGCGAACACGGCCAGTGGCCGTCGCAGGACTGGGTTGCCCAATTCCAGGACCCGCAACTGAGCGCGCTGGTCGATGAGGCGGTCAAGGACAGCCCGAACCTGCAAGCGGCATTTGCCCGCGTTGAGGCCTCGCGCGCCATGGCCGAAGCCACCCGCAGCGCGCTCTATCCGCACCTGGAGTTCGAAGGCAGCCTGCTGCGCCAGCGCTTCTCCAACAACGACCTGTTCGAAGGCACGCCGCTGGCGGGCTCATGGCAGAACCAGTCGCGCCTGCAGGTGGGCCTGTCCTATGACTTCGACTTCTGGGGCAAGAACCGCGATGCGCTCGAGGCCGCGCTGTCCGACGACCGCGCCGCCGAAGCCGAAAGCCAGGCCGCGCGCCTGATCCTGGCAACGTCGATCTCGCGCAACTACGCCCGCCTTGCCGCGCTGTACGCCCAGCGCGACGTGGCCGAGCGCGCCATCGCCCAGCGCCGCGACCTGACCGAGCTGTCGCGCCAGCGCCTGGCAGCCGGCCTTGATACGCAGGTGGAAACCACGCAGGCGCGCGGTACCGTGGCCGCATCGCAGACCGACCTGCAGCGTGTCGAGGAAGAAATCGCGCTGGCCCGCAACCAGCTGGCGGCGCTGCTGGGCAAGGGCCCGGACCGCGGCCTGCAGATCCAGCGCCCGGTGCTGCTGGCGCAGGCCACGCCGACGCTGCCGGACAACCTGACCATCGGCCTGCTGGGCCGCCGGCCTGACCTGGTGGCGGCGCGCTGGCGCGTGGAAGCGGCGTCGAAGGACATCAACGTGGCGAAGAAGGAATTCCTGCCCGACGTCAGCCTGACCGCGTTCGCGGGCCTGGCGGCGCTGGATCCGTCCAAGCTGCTGATGGGCCTCAGCCGCACCTTCGGCATCGGCCCCACCATCCGTTTGCCGATTTTTGAAGGCGGCAAGCTGCGCGCCAACCTGAAGGGCAAGTACGCCGGCTACGACATCGCCGTGGCCAACTACAACCAGGCGCTGGTCGATGCGCTGCGCGAGACCGCCGACACCATGACCAGCATCCGCAGCGTCGACAAGCAGATCCAGACCCAGCGCGAAGCGCTGGACCTGGCCGAACACGCCTACGCCCTGGCCACCATGCGCTACAAGGCCGGCCTGGGCACGCAACTGACGGTGCTCAACGCGGAAAGCAACGTGCTGCAGCAGCGCCGCCTGGCGACCGACCTGCAGGCGCGTCGGCTGGACCTGCAGATGGGCCTGATGAAGGCGCTCGGCGGCGGCTACCAGGAGCCCGCCGAAGGCCACGAGAGCGCAGCCCACGGCCAGGCGCAGCAAGCGGACAACACCCAGGCGGGCGCGCGCGGCTGATCCGCGCACCCAGTGATCGCAGACAAGATTTTTCAGAAGACATCATGAGCAACAACCAGCAAGCGGCCGGCACCAATACCCCCCAGCAAGCTCCGGCAACCCACAGCAACGGCAACGGCAAGCGCAAGCGCATGCTGCTGTCGCTGACCGCCGCGATCGTCGTCGCCGGCATCGGCTACGGCGTGTACTGGGGCCTGTATGCCCGCCATTTCGAAAGCACCGACGATGCCTATGTCGCCGGCAACGTGGTCCAGGTCACGCCGCTGGTGGGCGGCACGGTGGTGTCGATTGCCGCCGACGACACGCAACTGGTCACCGCCGGCCAGCCGCTGATCCAGCTCGACCGCGCCGATACCCAGGTGGCGCTGGAACAAGCCGAGGCCCAGCTGGCGCAGGCCGTGCGCGAAGTGCGCACGCTGTACGTCAACAACGGCTCGCTGGCCGCCAACGTGGCGCTGCGCGAGGCCGACGTGGCCAAGGCCCGCGACGACCTGCGCCGGCGCCAGGCCATCGCCGGCTCGGGGGCGGTGTCGAACGAAGAGATCTCGCACGCGCAAGCCGCGCTCAAGGGCGCCGAGTCGGCGCTGCTGGCCGCGCGCGAGCAACTGGCGTCGAACAAGGTGCTGACCGACCAGACCACGGTCGAGAAGCACCCCAACGTGCAGCGCGCTGCCGCCAATCTGCGCTCGGCCTACCTGTCGTTCGCGCGCTCGGCCCTGCCCGCGCCGGTGACCGGCTACGTGGCCAAGCGCTCGGTGCAGGTCGGCCAGCGCGTGGCCGCTGGCGCGCCGCTGATGGCGGTGGTGCCGCTGGACCAGGTCTGGGTCGACGCCAACTTCAAGGAAGTGCAGATCACGCATATGCGCATCGGCCAGCCCGTGACGCTGGAAGCCGACGTGTATGGCTCCAAGGTCGAATACCACGGCAAGGTCGCCGGCTTCTCGGCCGGCACCGGCTCGGCGTTCTCGCTGCTGCCGGCGCAGAACGCCACCGGCAACTGGATCAAGGTGGTGCAGCGCCTGCCGGTGCGGATCGCGCTGGACGCGCAGCAGCTCAAGGACCACCCGCTGCGCGTTGGCCTGTCGATGACAGTCAAGGTCGACGTGCGCCGCGAGGAAGGCGCCGCCATGGCCGCCGCCGCGCCGGCCAAGCCCATGCAGACCGATGTCTATGAAAAGGTGGCCCAGGATGCCGACCAGCTGATCGCGCGCATCATCGCCGCCAACAACGGCGGCCGCGGCAACGGCCTGTCCTCGGCCAGCGCCGCCAACGCCAAGCCGGCCAATACCTGATCATGGCAACCTCCCCCTCCGCCGCACCGGCCGCACCCGGCGCGCAGCCGGGCGCCAGCCCGGCGCCGGCGCGTGCCATGCCACAGCAGCCGCAGCCGCTGACCGGCGGCAAGCTGGTGCTCGGCACCATCGCGCTGTCGCTGGCCACGTTCATGAACGTGCTGGATTCGTCGATCGCCAACGTGTCGATCCCGGCCATTTCCGGCGACCTCGGCGTGGCGCCCAACCAGGGCACCTGGGTCATCACCTCGTTCGCGGTGGCCAATGCGATCTCGGTTCCGCTGACGGGCTGGCTGACCACGCGCTTCGGCGCGGTGCGGCTGTTCATCACCTCGATCCTGCTGTTTGTGCTGGCGTCGTGGCTGTGCGGCGTCGCGCCCAACCTGGAAACGCTGCTGGCCGCGCGCGTGCTGCAAGGCGCCGTGGCCGGGCCGATGATCCCGCTGTCGCAGTCGCTGCTGCTGTCGAGCTATCCGCCGCAGAAAAGCACCATGGCGCTGGCGCTGTGGGGCATGACCACGCTGGTGGCGCCGATCATGGGCCCGCTGCTGGGCGGCTGGATCTCGGACAACATGACGTGGCCGTGGATCTTCTACATCAACGTGCCGGTGGGCATTCTCACCGCCTACGCCACCTGGGCCATCTACAAGGACCGTGAAACCCCCACCAAGATCCTGCCGATCGATCGCATTGGCCTGGCCCTGCTGGTGATCTGGGTCGGTTCGATGCAGCTGATGCTCGACAAGGGCAAGGAGCTGGACTGGTTCCACTCGACCGAGATCGTAGTGCTGACGCTGGTGGCGATCGTCGGTTTCCTGTTCTTCCTGGCCTGGGAAACCTATGAGAAGCATCCAATTGTCGACATCAGCCTGTTCAAGGGCCGCAACTTCAGCTCGGGCGTGGTGGCGATCTCGGTCGCGTACGGGCTGTTCTTCGGCAACCTGGTGATCCTGCCGCTGTGGCTGCAGACCATCGTCGGCTATACCGCGACCGACGCGGGCATCGTGATGGCGCCGGTCGGGATCTTTGCGATCCTGCTGTCGCCGGTGATCGGGCGCAACCTGCCGAAGATGGATGCGCGCTGGGTGGCCACCGCGGCCTTCATCACCTTTGGCATCGTCAGCCTGATGCGCGCGGGCTTCACCACGCAGGTCGATACCTGGACCCTGATGGTGCCCACGCTGATCCAGGGCGCGGCCATGGCGATGTTCTTCATCCCGCTGACGTCGATCATCCTCTCGGGCCAGCCGCCGGAGAGAATCCCCGCCGCCTCGGGCCTGTCTAACTTCGTGCGGATCACCTTCGGCGGCATCGGCGCGTCGATCTCGACCACGATCTGGGAGAACCGCTCGGCCCTGCACCACGCGCAACTGGTGGAACAGGTCAACCCGTACAACCCGGTGTACCACGACCAGCTCAACCACCTGATGCAGATGGGCATGAGCCAGGCCCAGGCGGTCGGGGTGATCGAGCGCAACATCACGCAGCAGGCCGCCATGCTCGGCGCCAACGACATCTTCTGGATCTCGGGCATGCTGTTCTTCGTGCTGATCGGCTTTGTCTGGCTGACGCGGCCGGCCAGGGGCGGTGGCGGATCGGCGGATGCGATGGCGGCGCACTGAGGCGTACGCCTGCCGACGGACAAGGGGACGCTCGCGAGCGTCCCTTTTTTTGTCTTGTCGCCGGGCCTCTTGTATTCCGGCCCCGGCCGTCCTATGATTTCCGAACCGCTTTACGGAACCATGGTTCCGCAAAACGGAACCATGAAAAATCAGAGAGACGGAGAGACGGTGTGAGCATTCTCGAAGGCGTGGAAAGCGTGCTGGCCATGTTCGAACAGGGCCGGCACGAGGTCACGTTCAACGACGTTATTGACGAACTCGGCCTGGCCAAGAGCTCGGCTTCGCGGCTGCTGGCGCAGATGGTGCGCTACCGGCTGCTGGAGCTGCAGCCCTCGACGCGGCGCTACCGCCCCGGGACGCTGCTGATCCGCGCCGCCCAGGCGGCGACACAGGCGCACCCGTTCGACGAGCAATGCCGGGCCATCCTGGCGTCGCTGTCGGACTCCACCGGTTTCACCGCCTACCTGTCGATGCTCGACGGCACCGACACCGTGGTCCTGCAGCGCCTGAACGGCAGCAACCCGGTGCAAGTGCTGTCGCCGCCAGGCGCAAGGCGGCCGGCGTTCACCACCGCGATGGGCCGCGTGCTGCTCTCGCGCCTGCCGGAAACCGATTTCAGCGCACGCTATGGCACCTCCGGGGCGCGCAAATTGCCTGAGGCGCCGGCTGGCTGCCCCGCTACCGTGGCCGAACTGGCCGAGCGCGTGGCAAGCGCCCGCCGCGAGCGCAGCGCGATCGCCGTAAATGAAGGCATGCCGGGCATCGGCGCGGTGGCCACCACGCTGGCCGATCCGCTGTCGGGCGATGTGCGCGGCCTGTGCCTGTCGTTCACCGCGATGCAGGTCAGCCAGGCCCAGGCCCGCGCGCTGCGCGAAACGCTGGTGCAGGCGGTGGCGCCGGTCGGGCAGCGCATCGGCGATCCGCTCTGGCTCCAACCCGGCGACAGCGCCGGCCACCAGCCCATCCGCAGCTAAAGCCCATGGAACTCCTGTTACTCAGCAACTCCTCCAGCGACGCGGGCTACCTCGTCCATGCCCGCGACGCGATCCGCGAACTGGCCGGCGGGCGCCGCCGTGCCTGCTTCCTGCCGTTCGCCGGCGTCACGCGCGACTGGGATACCTATGAAGCGCTGGTGCGCGACGCACTGGCCCCCGCCGGCATCGAGGTGTACTCGCCGCACCGGCTGTCCGCGGCCGACTGCGTGCGGGCGGTCGAAGCCGCCGAACTGATCGTCATCGGTGGCGGCAACACCTTCCGCCTGCTGCAATGCCTGCGCGAGCGCCGCCTGCTGCCCGTGATTGCGCGCCAGGTGACTGCGGGCGCCGCGCGCTATCTCGGCTGGAGCGCCGGCACCAACGTGGCCTGCCCGACCATCCGCACCACCAACGACATGCCGGTCGCCGACCCCGGCGGCCTCGACGCGCTCGGCTTGGTGCCCTTCCAGATCAATCCGCACTACTTCAACCTGGTGGTGCCGGGCTTCCGCGGCGAAACGCGTGACCAGCGGCTGGCCGAGTTCACGGTGCTTCAGCCGCAGATGCCGGTCCTTGGCTTGCCCGAGGGCAATTGGGTGCGCGTCTGCGGCGATCGCATGGAGATGGCCGGCGGGCATGCCGCACGCTGGTTCCTCGGCCCGGAGATCGTCGACATATCCGCCGGCGCATTGTCCGTGCCGGCGCGCAGCGCTGCCATCTGACCCATTGCCTTACAGCAAAGCAAGCAAGGAACCCCAGCAAGATGTCCATCAAGCAGGTAATTGAATCGATCGAGCTGCTGTCCGCGGCCAATGTCGACGGCGACGCCGTTGCCACCGTGCTGCGCGCGCGCGGCATCCGCGACGTTACGGTGACGCGCGTGGAAGAGAACGGCCTCTACACCGACTTCCTCGCCTGCACCCTGCCCGGCCGCAACCCCGAATTGCCCGCGCTGGGCGTGGTCGGCCGCCTCGGTGGCGTGGGCGCGCGCCCGGCCGTGACCGGGCTGGTCTCCGATGCCGACGGCGCCATCGTCGCGGTCGCCACGGCGCTGAAGCTGGCCGACATGGCCGCCGGCGGCGACGTGCTCGCCGGCCCCGTCCGCATCCATACGCATATCTGCCCGCACGCCGCCACGCGGCCGCACCAGCCGGTGCCGATGATGAAGTCGCCGTTCGCCATGCGCACGATGATGTCGCACGAGGTTCATCCGGAAATGGCGGCGATCCTGTCGGTCGACACCACGCGCGGCAACCGCTTCGTCAACCGGCGCGGCGTCGCGCTGACGCCGGTGGCCAGGCAAGGCTGGCTGCTGCGGCTGCCCGAACGCATGCTGGACCTGATCGGCTGGGTCAGTGGCGAGCTGCCGGTGGTGCTGCCGCTGACCACGCAGGACATCACGCCCTACGAGAACGGCCTGTGGCACGTCAATTCGATCATGCAGCCGGCCATTGTCACTGATGCACCGGTGGTCGGCGTGGCGCTGACCGCGCAGACCACGGTGCCCGGCTGCGCGACCGGCGTAACCAACGCAAACGACCTGGACGTGGCGACGCGCTTCTGCATCGAGACCGCAAAACTGTTCGGCCAGGGCCAGTGCCCTTTCTACGACGTTGACGAGTGGGCCGAACTGCAGCGTCGCTACGGCTCGCTGGCGCACTTGCAAACCGTCGGGGTGACGGCATGACCGCCGCGGCCGGGCGCTTGCCGCGCGTGGCCTTCGTCACCATCGGCCAGGCGCCGCGAACCGACGTGGTGCCGCAGATGCTGGCTGACCTGGGCCTGCCAGTGACGGTGGAAGAATACGGCATCCTCGACGACCTCGACGACGACCAGATCGCCGCACTCGCCCCGGCCAGCGGCGAATACCGCTTTGCCAGCCGCCTGCGCGATGGCTCGCAGGCAGTCATGGGCAAGCCCGTGGCCGAGGCCATGCTCGCGCGGCTGATGGCGTCGCTGGACGATGGCCGCTTCGACGTGCTGGTGCCGCTATGCACCGGCACCGCGCTGCCGCCGATGCGCACGCTGGTGATCGAGCCGCAACAGGTGGTGGATCATTTGACTGTCGCGCTCGCCCAGGGATGCACGCGGCTCGGCATCGTGCTGCCCCTCGAAGGCCAGGTCGGCAATTTCCACCTGATCGAACCCGTGTCGTGCGAAATGCGTGTCACGCATGCGTCGCCTTATACCGACGCCGCGGACGCCACGAACAGCGCCGACACCGGCACCGGCCGCTTCGCGCAAGCCGGCGAGGCGCTGCGCGGCTGCGACCTCGTAGTGATGCACTGCATGGGCTATACCGAGGCCATGCGGGCGGAAGTCGCGCGCCATGCCCGCGCGCCGGTGCTGCTCTCCAACCGGATGGTGGCCACGCTATTGGGCCAGGTATTGGCAGGCCGCAACGAATCCGGCCTCTGATGTTTTTCTTGCGGGTAAGGGCAAGCCCGCTGACAGATTGCCCGTGACACTGCTGGAGTGGAAGTAACGATGGAAAAGGTGGCGAAGTGGAAGGGGCCGCTGCTGCGCGGCATGGTTTGCATGAGCCTGGGCGCGATACCCGCCACGGGCGCGCATGCGCAGGAGTGGAAGCCGTCGAAGCCGGTGCGGCTGCTGGTCGGCTTTGCGCCCGGCGGCTCGGCCGACCTGCTCGCACGGCTGGTGCAAGGTCCTTTGTCGGAAAGCCTGGGCGTGCCGGTGGTGGTCGAAAACGTGCCCGGCGCGGGCGGCAATATTGCCGCCGACAAGCTGGCCAAGGCGCCGGCCGATGGCTACACCATCGGCATGGGTGCGGCCGGTGCGATGGCGGTGACGCACGTGCTCAACCCGAAGGGCACGCCGTACAAGGCGGATGACTTCACGCCGATCGCCATGCTCGCGACGCAGCCCAACGTGGTGATCATCAACCCGGCACTGCCGGTCAAGTCGATGGCCGATTTCACCGCATACGTGAAAAAAACGCCTCAGGTCACCTATGGCACCGCCGGTGTCGGCACCTCCAACCACCTGATCGCCGAGACCATGCTGCATCGCCTCGGCGTCGACATGGTCCACGCGCCTTACAAGGGCGCCACGCCGGTGATCACCGACCTGATGGGTGGCCACATCGCCATGACCGTCGACAACATCACCACGGCGGCACAGCTGGCCAAGTCCGGCAAGGTCCGCGCCATCGCCGTCACCGGCAGCAAGCGCTCGCCGTTGTTGCCCGACGTGCCGACGCTGGCCGAGAGCGGCCTGAAGGATTTCAATATGCCAACCTGGCAAGGCATATTCGGCCCGAAGGACCTGCCCAAGCCGATCGTGGCGCGCTACAACCAGGCCCTGGTGAAGGCGCTGGCCAATCCGGAAGTGAAGAAGAAGATGGCGGAGTTCGGCTCCGAACCGGTCGGCGACACGCCGGAGCATTTCGCCGGGTTCCTGGGGCAGGACCGCAAGATGTGGGCCGAAGTGATCAAGACCGCGAAAATCACGCTCGACTGATCCGCTCCCGGCGCGGAGCGGCGCTTACAGCCTGACCAGCCGCTCCGGCCGCAATGCCCCCTCGCGCATGCGCGCCACGCCGAGCAGGCGCGCCGGCTCGCCGGCATAGACGCGCACCAGCACGCCTTCGGCGATATCGATGCCATCGGGCAAATCCCGGCGCGCAATGCGCTGTCCCTGCAGGAAGCGCGCAGCGGCAGCCTGATCCAGGGTCACGGGCGGGCTCTTCTGCAGCAAGGCGTCGACCGGGGCCAGCATCCCGGGCCGTGCGGCATCGTCCTGCTGCTCGATCTGCTCGAGCGTGACCGCACCGTCCAGGGTCAGGTCACCCACGGCAATGCGGCGCAGCCCGCTCAGGTGGGCGCCGCAGCCCAGCGCTTCGCCGATGTCCTCGGCCAGCGTGCGGATATAGGTGCCTTTGCTGCATGTCACGCGCATGGTGAACGACGGCGCCGCCGGCAAGACGCAGTCCAGCAGCGCGATTGCGTGGATGGTGACACGGCGCGCCGCGCGCTCGACGGTCTGGCCGGCACGCGCGTACTCGTACAGCGGACGGCCGTCCTTCTTCAGTGCCGAATGCATCGGCGGCACCTGCTCGATCTCGCCGAGAAAGCTCGCGAGCACCCGTTCCACCGCGGCGCGGTCGCAGGTCACATCGCGCACGTCGAGCAGTTCGCCTTCGGCGTCGCCGGTGCTGGAACGCGCGCCCAGCCGCACCACGGCGTCATAGGTCTTGTCCGCTTCGAGCAGGTCCTGCGAGAACTTGGTGGCTTCGCCGAAACACAGCGGCAGCAGCCCGGTGGCCAGCGGATCGAGCGTGCCGGTATGGCCGGCCTTGGCCGCGCGCAACAGGCGCTTGGCGCGCACCAGTGCGTCGTTGGACGACAGCCCCAATGGCTTGTCGAGCAGCAGCACACCATGGACCTCGCGACGCGGCAGGCGCGGCGGACGGTTGGCGTTGGAATCGGTCATCGGGAAAAAGCGGGAGGCGGCGATGCGGCACGCGCGGCGACCGCGCCGGGAAGGCCCATGCCGGCCGGCATGGGCACCGGCATCAGTCTTCGTCTTTGGAACGCGTGGCGTTCGCTTCGTTGATCAGCCGCGACATCTCGATCGCGTGTTCGACCGAAGTGTCATGATGGAAATGCAGCGTCGGCACCGTATGGATGTGCAGGCGCTTGAACAGCAGCGAGTGCAGGTAGCCGGCCTTTTCGTTCAGGATAGCTTCGGCCGCGGCCGCTTCGGCGCCGAGCACGGTGAAGTACACCTTGGCGTGCGCGTAGTCGGGCGTCAGCGTGACCGACTGCAGCGTGACCAGGCCGAGGCGCGGGTCGCGCAGTTCGCGCTGGATCATCTCGGCCAGGTCCTTCTGGATCTGGTCGGAGATGCGGAGGTTGCGGGAGGAGATATTGCCTTTCTTGGCCATTCAATACAGTCTGGTCGAGATGACAACGGCAGGCCGAAGCCTGCCGTTGCTTGCGACGCCTTACAGCGTACGCGCCACCTCTGTGATTTCGTACACCTCGAGCTGGTCGCCTTCCTGAACATCGTTGAAGTTCTTGATCGACAGACCGCACTCGAAGCCTTGCTTCACTTCCTTGACATCGTCCTTGAAGCGCTTGAGCGAATCGAGCTCGCCGTCGTGGATGACCACGTTGTTGCGCAGCACGCGCACCAGCGAATTGCGCTTGACCATGCCGTCGGTGACCATACAGCCGGCCACCGCACCGATCTTCGGCACGCGGAACACCTGGCGCACCTCGACCGTGCCGATGGTGGTTTCGCGCTTTTCCGGCGCCAGCATGCCCGACATCGCCGACTTGATCTCGTCTACCGCATCGTAAATGATGTTGTAGTAGCGGATATCGATGCCGTTGTGCTCGGCCAGCTTGCGCGCACCCGCATCGGCACGCACGTTGAAGCCGATGATGACCGCCTTCGAGGCCGTCGCCAGGTTGACGTCGGACTCGGAGATGCCGCCCACGCCGCCATGCACGATCTGCACGCGCACTTCGGCGGTCGACAGCTTCTGCAGCGACTGCACCAGCGCTTCCTGCGAACCCTGCACGTCGGCCTTGACGATCAGCGGCAGCGTCTGCACTTCGCCTTCGGCCATCTGCTCGAGCATGTTCTCGAGCTTGGCGGCCTGTTGCTTGGCCAGCTTCACGTCGCGGAACTTGCCCTGGCGGAACAGCGCGATTTCACGGGCCTTGCGCTCGTCCGGCAGCACCAGCACTTCTTCACCGGCGGCAGGCACTTCCGACAGGCCCTGGATTTCGACCGGGATCGACGGGCCGGCTTCCTTGGTCGCCTTGCCGTTCTCGTCCAGCATGGCACGCACGCGGCCGTAGGCGCTGCCAGCGAGGACCACATCGCCACGCTTGAGCGTGCCGCTGCTGACCAGGATGGTAGCGATCGGGCCCTTGCCCTTGTCGAGCTGGGCTTCCACCACCAGGCCCTTGGCCGGGGCATCCACCGGTGCGGTCAGCTCCAGCACTTCGGCCTGCAGGAGCACCTGCTCGAGCAGGTCTTCCACACCGGTACCCATCTTGGCCGACACCGGCACGAACGGCGAATCGCCGCCGTATTCTTCCGGCACCACCTGCTCGGCCACCAGTTCCTGCTTGACGCGGTCCGGGTTGGCATCGGGCTTGTCGATCTTGTTGATCGCCACCACGATCGGCACGCCGGCAGCCTTGGCATGCGCAATCGCTTCCTTGGTCTGCGGCATCACGCCATCGTCGGCCGCGACCACCAGGATCACGATGTCGGTAGCCTTGGCGCCGCGAGCACGCATGGCCGTGAAGGCCTCGTGACCCGGGGTGTCCAGGAAGGTGATCACGCCGCGGTCGGTTTCCACATGGTAGGCCCCGATATGCTGGGTAATGCCGCCGGCTTCGCCCGCGGCCACCTTGGTGCGGCGGATGTAGTCCAGCAGCGAGGTCTTGCCGTGGTCGACGTGACCCATTACGGTCACCACCGGCGGACGCGGCAGCAGTTCGGCGTCTTCGTGCTCTTCACCGTCCACCACCAGCAGCGCTTCCGGATCGTCCAGCTTGGCGGCATACGCCTTGTGGCCCATTTCTTCCACCACGATCATGGCGGTTTCCTGGTCCAGCACCTGGTTGATCGTCACCATCTGGCCGAGCTTCATCATTTGCTTGATGACCTCGGAAGCCTTCACCGCCATCTTGTGCGCCAGGTCGGCCACCGAGATGGTTTCCGGCACGTGCACTTCACGCACCACCGGTTCGGTCGGCGCCTGGAAGTTGCTGCGGCCGTCGTCGTGCTGCTGCTGACGGCCGCCACGGCCGCGCGGGCCACCGCGCCAGCCGCCCACGCCGCCCGACGAATCGCCGCGCGTCTTCAGGCCGCTGCCCTTCTTGCGGCTGCCTTCGTCCTGCCAACCGGCCTTGACCACCTTGCCCTTCTTGTCGGCAGTGGTGGTGACGGCGGTGGTGGTGGTCACCGGCTTCTTCTCGCCCGGCTTGGCTTCGGTGCCGGGCGGCTTGACCGGCTTGTGCAGCGTGCCGGTCTGCTCGGCCTTCTTTTCCTCGGCCTTGCGCTCGGACGGCGCCTTCAGCACGCGTGCCGGCGCATTCAGCATCTGCTGGATCGCGCGGGCCTCGGCTTCGGCCGCCTCGCGGCGCTTGCGCGCGGCGATTTCCTGTTCGGCGCGGGCCTTGTCGGCGGCAGCCTTGGCCTCGTCGGCGGCCTTCTGCGCCTCGGCACGCTCGGCGGCGACGCGGGCCTTCTCGTCCTCGGCCTTCTTGCGCGAGGAGTCCTCGTTAGCTTCGGTCACGGCGCGCGATGCGGCAGCTTCTTCCTCGGCCTTGCGGGCGGCGAGTTCGGCCTGGCGGCGCTGTTCGGCCTCGAGCGCTTCCTGGCGGGCGCGGCGCTCGGCTTCCTCGCGTTCGGCGGCCTCGCGGGCGGCCTTGGCTTCGGCTTCCTGGCGCGCCAGCTGTTCGGCCTGGCGGCGCTCGTCCTCTTCGCGGCGCGCCTCCTCGGCGGAGTCGACGACGTGAGCTTGCGCCTCGGCACCATCGGCCTGCAGATCCGGCGCAGCATCGTCGCGCTTGATCAGCACGCGCTTCTTGCGCACTTCCACCTGGACCGTGCGGGTCTTGCCGGTGCCATCCGACTGGCGGATCTCGGAGGTTTCGCGCTTGGTCAGTGTGATCTTCTTGCGGGAGCTGTCGTCGGACTGGCCGTGCGAACGCTTCAGATAGTCCAGCAGCCTGGTCTTATCCGATTCCGTGATGATGTCTTCTGGCGTCGCTTTGCCCACCCCAGCCGCCTGCAATTGTTCCAGCAGGGCAGCTGCGCTGCGACTCAGTTCTGCGGCCAGTTGGGCAACTGTTGTGCTTGCCATTCAAACCCTTTCAATGCTTGGTTTCTACGTCGGGACAAATTGTTGCGGAAAGCGCGCCCGGGCTGGTGTTGGCCGGCCCGGCCGTGTCCCTCAGTTGAACCAATGTTCCCGTGCTTTCATGATCAGCGACTTGGCTTCTTCCTCGCTGACACCGGTCATCTCGACCAGCTCGTCCACGGCCAGTTCGGCCAGGTCGTCACGCGTATGGATATCGCCTTCGGCCAGCTTGCCGATCAATTCCGGGTTGAGGCCGTCGAGCGAGCGCAGGTCCTGCGACACCTCTTCCACCTTTTCTTCCCGGGCCAGTTCCATCGTCAGGAGCGCATCACGCGCGCGATTGCGCAGCTCGTTGACGGTGTCTTCGTCAAAGGCCTCGATCTCCATCATTTCACTGATGGGGACATAAGCCACTTCTTCCAGCGTGGAGAAGCCTTCCTCGATCAGGATGTCGGCAACTTCCTCGTCCACGTCCAGCTTGGACATGAACAGCTTGCGCACGACATCGCTCTCTTCGGCCTGCTTCTGCGCCGACTCTTCCTGCGTCATGATGTTGATCTGCCAGCCGGTCAGCTCGGACGCCAGGCGCACGTTCTGACCACTGCGGCCGATGGAGACGGCGAGGTTTTCCTCGTCGACCACCACGTCCATGCTGTGCTTCTCTTCATCCACCACGATCGACTGCACTTGCGCCGGCGCCAACGCGCCGATCACAAATTGCGCCGGGTCTTCCGACCACAGCACGATATCCACCGCCTCGCCGCCGATCTCGTTGCGCACCGCGGTGACGCGCGTGCCACGCACGCCCACGCAGGTGCCGATCGGGTCGATGCGCTTGTCATGCGCCACCACCGCGATCTTGGCGCGGACGCCCGGGTCGCGGGCAGCCGCCTTGATCTCCAGCAGGCCTTGTTCCATTTCAGGCACTTCGTTCTCGAAGAGCTTGATCAGGAAATCCGGCGCGGTGCGCGACAACTCGATCTGCGGGCCGCGCGCGGCGCGGTCCACATTCAGGATATACGCGCGCACGCGGTCGCCGGTGCGCAGGTTTTCCTTGGGGATGATCTGGTCGCGCGCCAGCAGCGCTTCGACGCGGCCGGACTCGACGATCAGGCCCTTCTTGTCGGCGCGCTTGACCGTGCCGGTCATGATCTTTTCGCCGCGATCGAGGTAGTCGTTCAGGATCTGCTCGCGCTCGGCGTCGCGGATGCGCTGCAGGATCACCTGCTTGGCGGCCTGCGCGCCGATGCGGCCGAACTCGACCGACTCGATCTGCTGCTCGATATAGTCGCCCAGCTCGATGCTGGGGTTTTCCTCGCGGGCCTCGAACAGCAGGATCTGCTTGTCCGGCTCCTGCAGGCCAAGTTCGTCGGGAACGACCAGCCAGCGACGGAAGGTTTCATGCTCGCCCGATTCGCGATCGATCGCGACACGGATATCCACGTCTTCCTCGAAACGCTTCTTGGTGGCCGAGGCGAGCGCCGCCTCCAGGGCACCGAATACCACATCCTTGTCGACGTTCTTCTCACGCGCAAGCGCATCGACGAGCAACAGAACTTCGCGGCTCATTGCTTGTTCCCTTTTCTTTGATTTCCTTTGAAGTCGAATACCGGCACCAGGCGTGCCTTGTCGACATCGGATACGGCAAATTCCAGCAGCGCCGGGCCATCTTTGCCCTCGAACTCCAGGCCGATCTTCTCCTCGCCCGCGGCGCCAGTGGGCTCGCGCAGGATGCCTGTGAAGTTCTTCTGTCCGTTGACGGGCAGGCGCAGCGTCACGCGCGCCTCCGCGCCGGCAAAGCGGATGAAGTCGGCCAGCTTTTTCAGCGGCCGGTCCAGTCCGGGCGACGAGACCTCGAGGCGTTCATAGTCGACGTTCTCGACCGTAAACGCGTGGGTGAGCTGGCGGCTCACCTTTTCGCAATCCTCGATGGCAATGCCGGTTTCAGGCTGATCGATATAGACACGCAGCAATCCGGCCGGGGCACGCTCGAGCTCGACCAGCTCATATCCCATGCCGCCAAGGGTGGTTTCGATCAAATCTGCCAGATGCACTGTTATCCCGAGTAATGGCCATCAACACCGTGGCAGGCAAACCCGCCGGTGCCGTCCGGGACGACCCTGTTGCAGCGCTGCCTGTCCGCCACCCCGTTCCGCCCCAGCGGAAGCACCGAAATCGGGCGAACCAAAAAAAAATGGGCGCAATGCCCATCATTCGCCCACCCTCGGACAAGGATGGCTTTTTGAATAGACTTGAATTATACGCGGATTATGTCGAAAAGGCAAAAGCAAGACATTACCACGGACTGAACGCGGCGGCAGCGGGCGTTGTGCCCGCGTGCGCCGCCAGCAGCGCTTACCGGTTGCCGCCGCGGTTGCCCCCGCGATTGCCGCCGCCACCGCCTCGCGGCGAGCGGTTGCCGCCTGCTTTTGCCGCCTTCGGCATCACGTTGCCATTGGCCTCGCCACCGCCGCGGCGGGCCTTGCCCTGCCCTTGGCCGGCCTGGCCCCTCGCGCCACCCATGCCACCCATGCCACCCATGCCGCCCATGCCGCCCATGCCCGTACCGCCGCCACGCCCCTGACGTGCGCCGGTGCCGCGCCCGCCGCCCAGGTTGGCGGCATGCGAGGTCAGCAGCGTCGGCCCATGGCTGATATAGCCCATCGACGTCTTCATCGGATCCGGCTGGCTGCTGCGGCCGCCGCCGCCGCGGGTACCGCCCTGGTCGACGCGCGGCAGGCCGTCCATGCCCGTGGGCATCGGCATGCCGGCGATCGCCGCCTCGGTGCGCTGCTTGCGCCCGCCCACCTTGGTGGCGCCCTTGGGCGCCTGCTCGCCCTTGCTGGGCACCTTCAGGCCGACGCTGGTCATCAGCGCCTTGACATCATTCGGCTCCACTTCCTGCCAGCGGCCGCGCTTCAGACCCCGCGGCAGCAGGAACTGGCCGTAGCGGGTGCGAATCAAGCGCGACACGGTCAGTCCGACCGCCTCGAACATGCGCCGCACCTCCCGGTTGCGCCCTTCGGTCAGGGCCACGTGGTACCAATGATTGGCGCCTTCGCCGCCACCGTCGGCAATACGCAGGAAGTTGGCCTCGCCGTCATCCAGCTTGATGCCGTGTAGCAGGCGCTGGCGGTCGGCTTCGGCCAACTCACCCAGCGTGCGCACCGCGTATTCGCGCTCGACGCCGTAGCGGGGATGCATGAACCGATTGGCAATGTCGCCCGAGGTGGTGAAAATCAGCAAGCCTTCGGTGTTGAAGTCCAGGCGACCCACCGCGACCCACTTGCCGGTCTTGATTCGCGGCAGGTTGTCGAACACGGTCGGACGGCCTTCCGGATCGGACTGGCTGACGATTTCACCGGAGGGCTTGTGATACAGCAGCACGCGCGGCGGCTTGGTTGACACCTTGCGGTGGATCAGCTTGCCGTTCACGCGGACCTGGTCGGCCGGCAGAATGCGCTGGCCGATATGAGCCGGCAGCCCATTGACCGAGACGCGGCCCTGCAGGATCAGCTCTTCCATCTCGCGGCGCGAACCGAGGCCGCCCTCGGCCAGCACCTTGTGCAACTTGGGCGCATCGTCATCGGCGGACAACTCGCGCACAGGCTTGGCCTTGGTGCGCGGGATGACCGTGTCTTCACTGTCGTATTGCTCGGAGATGACGAAGCGGAACAGGTCTTCGCTGCCTGCCGCGGTCTTGTCGGCGCCGGCCGGGCCCTTGCGGGGTGCCTGTGGCTTGCCGCCATCCTTGCGCCGGCCCTGCTGGCGCGCGCCGGCGCCCTGGGCGTCGCCGGAAGTCGCCGGCTTGCCGCTGCGCGGCCCCGGCTTGCGCTTGCGGCCAGGCTGCTCGGGCTTGTCGGCGCCTTCGGCCCGGGCCGCGCGGTCGATCTTGTCTGCCTTGCTGCCGCCCTGGCTGACCTGCCCGCCTTCGCCCTGGCCCGGCTTGCGCTTGCCGCGGCCACGCTGGCCGCCGCGTCCGGCGCCCGCGCCCTGGGGTGCACCCGGCTCGCCGGCATCGCCCTGGCCGCCTGCGCCGACGCCTTCGGCGCCCTCGGCACGGTCCTGGTTCGCCTGACGGCGCGAGGCCACCAGGTTCCTCAGACCGCGGCGCAGCCCCTTGCGGCGGGGCGCGGCGTCACTGCCCGATCCGGGTTCTGCGGCGCCGGTGTCGGCGGATGCGCCCGCATGGCGGGCGTCTTGGTCAACGGAATCAGACAAGATATTCACTATCGGATGTTGCATGTTGTTCAGTTCGGCACGCGCTCGTCGTGCTCGCTCGGGTGCGGCGGGGTGCCGTCATGTGACGGTTGGTCCCGCGCCCCGTCCGGAGGGGGTGCAGCCGGTTCGGTGGCATCGCCCGAACCCGTCTCGGCAGCCGCCGGCGGCAGCGGCTGCGCATCAAAGCCATTGGCGCTGTCTGCGAGCGCGGCGACTTCGCCTTCCCGCCCGGATGCCGCCTCGCCCGTTGCCGATGTATCAGCCGGGGAACCCGGCTCGGCAAAGGCTTCCTCGTCGGCGCTGGCCGGCTTGTGCGCCGCCAGGTCTTCGAAATTGATCGCCTGTTGCTCCAGCAAGGCGGCCTGCGCCTGCGCCTGGGCGTCTTCCAGCGGAGGCAGCTCGTCGAGCGTGCGCAGCCCGAGGTCGTCCAGGAACGCCTTGGTGGTGGCATACAGCGCCGGGCGGCCCGGCACGTCGCGGTGGCCAATCACCTCGATCCAGCTGCGGTCCTCGAGCTTCTTGATCACTTCCGTACTGACGGTCACGCCGCGGATTTCCTCGATATCGCCGCGAGTCACCGGCTGCCGGTAGGCAATGATTGCCAGGGTCTCCATCACGGCGCGCGAGTATTTTGGCGGCTTTTCCGGATTCAGGCGGTCGAGGTATTCCCGCATTTCGGGCCGGCTCTGGAACCGCCAGCCGCTGGCCAGCGCCACCAGTTCCACGCCGCGCGGGCGCCAGTCCTGGCGCAGTTCGTCCAGCAGTACGCGGATGGTGTCTGCGCCGACGTCATCGTCGAACAGGCGGCGCAGATCGTTGACGCGCAACGGTTCCTGCGCGCAGATCAGCGCCGTCTCGAGGACGATCTTCGCCTCTTGGGTATTCATGTTGATGGTGTGCAGCCTGTCTTTGCACCTGCTCCCGGACGGATCCGGGGCACCGGAGATTTTGGATACAGCGGTGCCAAAGCCACCGCCATCTCATTGCGCAGCGAGCCGGATACCTGCTGTACCCAAGCCGTGCACTTCCCTTTCTTTGCATCGAGTTGCCGGGTCGTTCCGGCAGGAGATCGTCCGCATGCCGTCATGGACCGGCCAGCGAACCTCTTGCGTCGCTCGTCCGCATCCAGCCGGACATCGCGGTCGGCGAACTGAACGCCTCGGACGCAAGAAAATACGGGTATCGGGAGCAAGGCCGGCATCTACCACGCCGCAGTGCCAACCGGACTTTTGAACCAGATCTTTTGAACCGGATGGACCGCGGGGACTGGCGACCATCGAAAGCCTTCCGCTTTCCGCGTCCCGAGCACGCCTTCGGGTATGAAGGCCGCCAGGCGCTGCTCGCCGCTGCTTACCGCAGCCTGTCTGACTCCGCGCGATACCGCAATGTAGGCGATTGTATGGCATTCCCGCCTCCGCCTGCAACCATCATCCTGTTTGCGCGCGGCGCCAACGCCGCACGATGGACCGCGTGGCGTCAAAACACCAGGCAAAAGCCCTGTTCCGCCAGCGAATGTGGCAGCAGCACCGCTCGCGCAATGCCCAGACCACCGAACGCCATCACGGCAAGGCCCGCGCCCAGGCGCACGCCCGGGCGCCTGGACCACAGTCTGAGATAGCCCGACAGCCCGGACAGCACCAGCAGGTTCGGCAACGTGCCAAGGCCGAATACGCCCATGACCAACGCGCCGGAGCCGGCATTGCCCGCCAGCAGCGCCAGCGTCAGCGCGCCGTAAACCATGCCGCACGGCACCAGCCCCCATGCCAGGCCCACGCCATAACGCCGCGCCAGCCCGCTGCGCGCCCGCACGAAGGCCGGCATCGCGCCGCCAAGGCCACCGAGCCGGCCGGCCACGGCAGCGCCGGTGTGCGCCGCCAGCCGTTCGAGCCAGTTCACGGTAAAGGTGCTGCCACGCAGCAGGCGCCAGCCGGACCACAGCAGCATCAGGCTGCCAGCACCAAAGAGCCAGCGCTGCAAGGGCAGATAGTCCTGCTTCCAGGCGGTGGCGCCGGCGGCACCGAGCGCGGCGCCAAGCAGCATATAGGTCGAAATCCTGCCCAAGTGCATCACCAATAACTCGCCAAGCCAGGCAGTCCGGTTGCGTACCAGGCTGACCGGGGCCGCCGTGCCGCGCCGCTGCTCCACGGCCAGCGCCACGCCGCCGCACATGGCGGCGCAGTGCACCCCGCCTAACAGCGCAAGCAGAAAAACGCTGATCAATACTCCGAATGTCAATTCTGTCTCCCTGCCGGATCACATCGCACGTAAAATGCCCATATCGTGCCCCGCTGCCATTTCTTGCAGGTTTCCAATTGCTCACCTCCATCCCCATTACCGAGATGTCGCCCCGCTGCTCCACCTGTGCAATGGGACAGCTGTGCCTTCCGGTTGGCATGTCGCAGCAAGACCTCGTCAAGATCGACACGCTGGTGCAGGAACGCATCCGCGTGCACAAGGGGGAAACCCTCTACCGCATGGGCGATCCGCTCACTGCGGTCTATGCCATCCGCTTCGGTACGCTGAAGACGCATGTCACCACTGAAGACGGACGTTCGCAGATTACCGGGTTTCACCTGCCCGGCGAAATCGTCGGCCTCGACGGCCTGGGCGAGATGCAGCATGCGTCCGATGCGACCGCGCTGGAAGATACCGAGGTATGCGTGGTGCGCATGAACGATCTGCAGTCGCTGTCGGCCGACTTGCCTTCGCTGCAGCAGCAGTTCCTGCGCTTGATGGGCAAGGAAATCACGCACGACCAGTTGATGCTGGTCACGCTCGGCTCCATGCGCGCCGAGGAACGCCTGGCCGCCTTCCTGATCAATCTGTCGGAGCGCCTGTCGGCGCGTGGTTATTCGGCCTCCGAGTTCGTGATGCGCATGAGCCGCGAAGAGATCGGCAGCTACCTCGGGCTGAAGCTCGAGACCGTCAGCCGGCTGTTCTCGCGTTTTGCCGAGGCCGGGCTAATCCAGATCCGCCAGCGACATGTCAAGCTGGTGGACATGGACGGCATCAAGCAACTCTACAGCCGCAGTTGCTAAAGCATCGCGGCGTTGCCGCGCCGGCCTGCGGCGCCGGCAACGCGGTGGTCCCTGTTCTATTGCCTTCCTATTCCAGCTCGTCGGTATCGGCGAGCCGCGTCGGCATGGTGTATAGCGTCAGCCCGCTGGACAAGGCGCAGAACACCCACGCCAGCAGGAAGCCAACGGTATAGACCGACTCGCGCGACGATTCGATCGGATGGCCGAAGAATTTCAGGTCACCCGGATCGACGACGGAAAAAACCGTTGCCGTCGCCAGGCCGGCCATCAGAAAGCCTGGCCACAACACCCACATCAGCCAGCGCAACCTCATGGCTGCCTCGCTGCCGCAGGCCTGGGCGGCACAGCTTCGCCTTTCTCCACCACCAGGCCATGCCGCGTCGCGCCCTGCACCGGCATGTCGGGGTGCGCCGACGCCAGCCAGATCGTCACGCCGCACGCCACCATGGCTGCCAGCGGACCACTCATCAGCAGCCACGGCCACGGTTCCTTCCACCACGGATTGCCTTGCCGAGTCATCTTGCCCCCTTCATCTTGGCGACTACGTCCGAGTCCCCAGCTTCACAAATCGCGCGGCACGATAAAACTGGTGGATTGCCGGATTTCGGCATGCCCCTCCTCCGTGCCTGCGCTCGTTACTGTTACGTTAATCTTGTGCGTGCCCTGTGTGGCGGCCTCGATCGGTACGCGGACGCGGATCGGCAGCAACCGGTTGGACGTCGGCGCCAGCGATTCGGCCTGCTTGTCGTATTCGACCGTCAGGCCCTTCAGTTCATCGCTGTCGGCGCGCACGCGGATCTGCATCGGCGCTTCCGTGGTGTTGATCAGCTGAAGCCGATAGACGTTCTCGATCCAGCGCCCGTCCACCTCCCGCCCCAGCGCGCCGCGGTCGCGGATGATGTCGACCTTCAGCGGCGTGCGCAGCATGATTGAGGCCATGAAGCCCGCCAGTAGCGCCACCCAGACCACCGAGTAGATGACCACGCGCGGACGCAGCAGGCGCTTGCGCGATGCCGCCGCGGAAAGAGCCTTGCGCATCGCGTTTTCCGAGGTGTACCGGATCAGCCCCCGCGGGTAGTCCATCTTGTCCATGACCTGGTTGCAGGCGTCGATGCAGGCGCCGCAGCCAATGCATTCGTACTGCAGGCCATCGCGGATGTCGATGCCGGTTGGACACACCTGCACGCAGATGCTGCAGTTGACACAATCGCCCAGCCCGGCCTGGCGATGGTCGGTCTTGCGCGAGCGGCTGCCGCGCGGCTCGCCACGGCCAACGTCGTAGGTGACGACGTAGGTGTCGCGATCCACCATCACGCTCTGGAAACGCGCGTAAGGACACATGTACTTGCACACCTGCTCGCGCATGAAGCCCGCGTTGCCCCACGTGGCAAACGCATAGAACAGCATCCAGAACGCTTGCCAGGGCCCCAGCGACAGTGCCAGCACCTCGCCGCCCAGTTCGCGGATCGGCGCGAAGTAGCCGATGAATGTGAAGCCGGTCCAGAGTGCAATCAGCACCCACAGGAAATGCTTGGTGGCCTTGATGCGGACTTTGCGCAGGCTCCAAGGATCGCCATCGAGACGGATGCGGGCAATGCGGTCGCCTTCGACCCGCCGCTCGATCCACATGAAGATCTCGGTATAGACCGTTTGCGGGCAGGCGTAGCCGCAGAACAGCCGCCCCGCGATCGCCGTGAACAGGAACAGCGCCAATGCGGAGATGACCAGCAGCACGGCCAGGTAGATCACGTCCTGCGGCCACAGCACCAGCCCGAAGATATAGAACTTGCGCTCGCCAAGGTCAAACAGCACGGCCTGGCGTCCATTCCATTGGAGCCAGGGCGTGCCGTAGTAGATAAGCTGGGTCAGGATCACCAGCCACACTCGCCAGCTGGAGAACGCGCCCGTCACCGAGCGCGGATAAATCTTGCGGCGGACCTCGTAAAGGGTTTCGTCCGAGGTCTCGCCCGGCGCAGCGGCCGACCGCTGCAGGTCGGCCGCCCGGGCCACTTCTTCGGTGCCGGGGGCGTTCATGGGCAGCTTCTCCCGCGGGCCAACAGCGCCCGCTCAGATGAGTCGTCGATCATTGCGCGGCTCCGGCTCCGGCTCCGGTATTGGACAATCCCCACACATAGGCCGTCAGCATGCGGATGCGTTCAGGCGTCAGGATTTCCTCGTGTGCCGGCATATGGTTGTTGTGGCCCTTCAGGATGGCTTCGACGATGCTGGCCTCCGAGCTGCCATAGAGCCAGACATTGTCCGACAGGTTCGGCGCACCGAGGGCCTGGTTGCCCTTGCCGCCAGAGCCATGGCAGGCCACGCAGGTGGTCTTGAACGTCCCTTCGCCACGCGACGCGCGGATCGGATCCGACGACAGCCCCGACAGCGAACGCACATACTGCGCCACATCGCCCGCCTGCTTGGCATCGATGGATGCGCCGAACGGCGGCATCACGCCGTTGCGGCCCTTGGTGATGGTCTGGCGGATGGTGTCCGGCTCGCCGCCGTACAACCAGTCGCCATCGGTCAGGTTGGGGAAACCCCGGCTGCCACGCGCGTCCGAGCCATGGCACTGCGCGCAGTAGTTCAGGAACAGGCGCTGGCCGATCTCGCGCGCCTGCGGGTCCGCCGCCACTTGCTTGACGTCCATCTTCAGGTACTTGGCGTAGATCTCGTTCTGCATCCGCTCCTGCGCCGCGCGGTGCGCGGCCAACTCGCCCTGCGTGGAGAACTTCAGCACGCCGGCGTACGAACCCAGGCCCGGATACAGCACGAGATAGGCCAGGCCGAAGATGCAGGCCAGCAGGAACATCCACATCCACCAGCGCGGCAGCGGGTTGTTCAGCTCGCGCAGGTCGCCGTCCCATACATGGCCGGTATCCTCGGTGCCACCGGCGGTCTTGGTGATCTTGCGTTGCGAAAACAGCAGCCATACGCACCAGACGATGCCGATGAGCGCAATGGCGGCAATGTAGTAACTCCAGAATTCGGAAATGAAATCGCTCATGGCTAGGGGTTCCGGCTCGATGTTGTCGTAGTTTCGTCAGGCAGCGCGAACGGCAGCAAGGCCGATTCGCGGTTGGCGGCCTGGCGGCCGGCGGACCAGGCCCACCAGCAGATGCCGAGAAAGACAACCATGGACACGACAGTCGCAATGGCGGTGATCATGGCCATGGCTTACTCCTTCGGTGCCGCGGCGACGGCATCGACGCGGACGTTGCGGCGGTTGGTCCCGAGGCCTTGCAGGTAGGCAACCAGCGCGTCCTCTTCGGTCTTGCCTTTCAGTTCTTCCGGGGCCTTCGCAATCTCGGCGTCGGTGTACGGCACGCCCAGCCTGACCAGCGCACGCATGCGCGCCTGGATATCAGTGGTGGGCAGCTCGGCCTTTTCCAGCCACGGGTACGATGGCATCACGGATTCCGGCACCACGTCGCGCGGATTGCGCAGGTGGATGCGTTGCCAGTCGTCGGAGTAGCGTCCGCCCACGCGCGCCAGATCGGGGCCGGTGCGCTTGGAGCCCCACAGGAACGGATGGTCGTAGACCGACTCGCCAGCGGTGGAGTAATGGCCGTAGCGTTCGGTCTCGGCCTGCAGCGTACGCACCTGCTGCGAGTGGCAGCCGACGCAGCCTTCGCGGATATAGATATCGCGCCCCATCAGCCGCAGCGGCGAATACGGCGTGATGCCCGGGTCCGGCTCGGTGGTGGAGTGCTGGAAGAACAGCGGCACGATCTGGACCAGACCTGCGATGCTGACCACGAGGATCGTGCAGATGATCAGCCAGCCGATGTTCTTCTCCAGCGTTTCGTGGGAAAAGAAGCGTTGTTTGTCGGACATCTTTCTATCCTGGATTGATCAGTGGGCAGAGGCGGCGATGCTGGCCGGAATCGGCGCATCCACGGCGGTCTTGCCGACAATGGTCTTGGCGATGTTGTAGGCCATCAGCAGCATGCCGGAGAGGAAACACATGCCACCCAGCAGGCGAATCAGATAGAACGGATACTTGGCCTTGACCGCTTCGACGAAGGCGTAGGTCAGCGTGCCATCAGGCTGCGTCGCGCGCCACATCAGGCCCTCCATGACCCCGGCAATCCACATCGAGGCGATATACAGCACCACGCCGATGGTGGCGATCCAGAAATGCCACTCGATCAGGCGCACGCTGTACATCTGCTTTTCCCCGAACAGCCGCGGGATCAGGTAGTACAGCGAACCGATGGAAATCATGGCGACCCAGCCCAGCGCGCCGGAGTGCACGTGGCCGATGGTCCAGTCCGTGTAGTGCGACAGCGCGTTGACGGTCTTGATCGACATCATCGAGCCTTCGAACGTGGACATGCCGTAGAACGACAGCGCCACCACCAGGAACTTCAGGATCGGGTCGGTGCGCAGCTTGTGCCAGGCGCCCGACAGCGTCATGATGCCGTTGATCATGCCGCCCCACGAAGGCGCCAGCAGGATCAGCGAGAACACCATGCCAAGCGACTGCGCCCAGTCCGGCAGCGCGGTGTATTGCAGGTGGTGCGGACCGGCCCACATGTAGGTGAAGTTCAGCGCCCAGAAGTGGACGATGGACAGGCGGTAGGAAAAGATCGGGCGCTCGGCCTGCTTGGGAATGAAGTAATACATCATCCCCAGGAAGCTGGTGGTCAGGAAGAAGCCGACGGCGTTATGGCCATACCACCACTGGATCATCGCGTCCTGCACGCCGGCATAGGCCGAGTAGGACTTCCACATCGACACCGGCATCTCGATGTTGTTGACGATGTGCAGCAGCGCGATGGTCAGGATGTAGGCGCCGAAGAACCAGTTGGCGACGTAGATATGCCGGGTCTTGCGCTTGACGATGGTGCCGAAGAATACGATCGCGTAGGCCACCCACACCGCGGTGATCAGCAGGTCGATGGGCCACTCGAGTTCGGCGTATTCCTTGGAGCTGGTGATGCCCAGCGGCAGCGTGATGGCGGCCGCGACGATGACCAGTTGCCAGCCCCAGAACGTGAACGCCGCGAGCGGGCCGCAGAACAGGCGGGCCTGGCAGGTGCGCTGGACCACGTAGTAAGACGTCGCAAACAGCGCGCTGCCGCCGAAGGCGAAGATTACCGCATTGGTATGTAATGGCCGCAAGCGGCCGAACGACAGCCAGGGAGTATTGAAATTGAGTTCGGGCCAGATCAGCTGTGCTGCCAGCAGCACGCCGACGGCCATGCCGACGATCCCCCAGACTACCGTCATGACAGCGAACTGTCTTACGACGCCGTAATTGAAGGTGTCGACGCGTGAAGACGCGGCAGTGACATCCATTCAGACCCCCAAAGCTTAGAGAAAATAAAAATCCTACTGACAGTGTGACTTTAGAAAAACCATGCCAAAGGTGCGTTGATCTTTATCAAGCCGCTCCGGGACCGTCTTGAACCTGCGTGCGCGGCTCTGGTCCGAGGCACGCGCTGCAGGCTCACGGCCTGTCGTTGTCCAGCAGGATCGATTCGGCGGGCCGCTCCAAGTCGTCGTACTGCCCGGCATGAAGCGCCCACCACAGCGCACCTGCGATGACCACCACGAGCACCAGGCTCAGCGGCACCAGCAGGTAAAGCGTTTCCATCGTCAGGCTCCGTGTTGCCGCGGCTTGCCGGCGCGCAGCAGGCGCCAGGCATTGGCGACCACCAGCAGCGATGACAACGACATGCCGATGCCGGCCATCCACGCTGTGACCAGTCCTGTCGCCGCCAGCGGAATGGCAACCACGTTGTAAAAGAAGGCCCAGCCCAGGTTCTGGCGCACCACCCGGCGCGTCTGGCGTGACACCGCCAGGGCGGTGGCAATCTCCGCCACGCCGCCGTGCGTCAGCACCGCGTCCGCGCCGGCCTGGGCCAGCGGCGCACCGCTGCCAATGGCAATCGACACCTGCGCCTGCGCCAGCACCGGGGCGTCGTTGATGCCGTCGCCGACGGCCAGCACCACCGCCCCGCCCTGCTGCAGCCGCGCCACGTAATCGCGCTTGCCTTCCGGCGTAACCTCGCCCGCCACGCGCTCGATGCCAAACTGCTCCGCCCACCAGTGCACCGCCGCGGGGTTGTCGCCCGATACCAGATGGCACCGCACCCCCAGATCGCGCAGGCGCGCCAGCAGCGCCGGGGTTTCCTGGCGCTGGACGTCGGCAAGGACAAAGCGTGCCAGCGGTCCGGTCTGGGCGCCTAGCCAAACCACCGTGGCGCCGGGGTGCATCGAGCTTCCCGGATCGGCCGGCGCGCCTAGGCCATGGCCCCTCAGAGCCCCCACGAAATCGGCTCGGCCAAGACGCAGCCGGCGCCCCGCCACCACCGCCTCCAGGCCTTGACCGGGAACATTGCGCATGTCGCTGACCTGCAGCGGCGGGCCGGCGTGATCCGGCGCCGCCGCCGTCAGCGCGCGCGCGATCGGGTGCTCGCCGCCACGTTCCATGGCCGCGGCCAGGGCGAGGCATCGGCCGGAATCGACTTCTCCCAGCGGCTCGACCCCCGCCACGGCAAAGCGTCCTTCCGTCAGCGTGCCGGTCTTGTCGAGCACCACGTCGGTGACACGGGCCAGCGTTTCGAGCGCGTGGCCGCGCGCCAGCAGCACGCCACGCCGCGACAGCGCCGCGCCGGCCGCGGCCAATGCCGCAGGTGTGGCCAGCGACAACGCGCACGGGCAACTGACCACCAGCACCGCGATCGTTACCAGCAAGGCCCGGGACGGATCGATCCAGAGGCCCCAGACCATGCCGGTCAGTGCCGCCAGCGCCAGCAGCGTCGCCACGAACCAGCCCGCCACGCGGTCGGCCAGCGTCGCCAGGCGCGGTTTCTCCGCCAGCGCGCGGTCCAGCACCGCGACGATCTCGGCCAGGCGGGTGCCGGCGCCGACGCGGGTCACGCGCAGCTCCAGCGGGCTGGCCGTATTGAAGCTGCCCGCCAGCACAGTCTCGCCAGCGCTGCGGCGCACCGGGCGGCTTTCGCCGGTCAGCATGGACTCGTCGAGTTCACTGGCGCCCGAAGTCACCGCGCCGTCCGCCGGGACGATCTCGCCCGCCTTGACACGGATAAGGTCGCCCGCGCGCAGGCGCGCGACCGGGATACGTTCGCCCGCCGCGCCGGCTCCGGACAGCCGCTCGCACGTAGCGGGCAACTGGCGCGCCAGCATTTCGGCACCGCTGCGCGAGGCCTGACGCACGCGTAGCTCCAGGTAGCGGGCCAGCAGCAGGAACGCGACGAACATCGTCACCGAATCGAAGTAGACCTCGCCCACGCCGCGTACCGTGGCCAGCGCGCTGGCCGCAAAACCGGCGGCAACGCCGATCGCCACCGGCACGTCCATGCCCATATGGCGCTGGCGCAGGCTGCGCCAGGCACCGGCGAAGATCGGCGAGGCGGCGTAGCAGACCACCGGCAGCGTCAGCGCGAAGCTGGCCCAGCGCATCAGCTGGAGCTGGCCGGGATCGATGGTGGCCTCGTGGGTGTAGATCGGCCATGCGTACATCATGACCTGCATCATGCCGAGCATGGCCACCGCCATGCGCATCAGCAGACCGCGGCGCGCGCGGCGGTCTTGCTGGTCGGTGCGTGAGACTTCGAAGGGCCAGGCCATGTAGCCGATGCCGGCCAGCGCGGCCAGCAGCCCCGACACCGTCTGGGCGCCGTCGCGCCAGCGCACCACCACCCGCCGCGTGGCGACGTTGGCCATTGCCGACTCCACCCCCGGCTGGCGGCAGAGCTGCTGCTCGATCAGCCAGGCGCAGGCGGCACAGCGGATGTTCTCGGGTGCGAGCGTGATCTCGGCGCGGCCGCCGTCGAGCGGGCGAACAAATTGCGCGCGCAGTTCCGGGGTATCGTAGGCGGCCCAGATCGGTTCAGCTTCACGCCGGGATTCCTCGTCGATGGGTCGGGCGAAACGGGCCTCATCGCCGTACAAGTGGGCAAAGCCAGCGGCATGTAAGGTCTGCGCCAGGGCCTGGCAGCCGCCGCAGCAGAATACGCGGCGGCCGCCGTCCAGGTCCGCGGCCAGCGGCTCGGTATCGGTCACCGGCAAGCCGCAATGAAAGCAGGCCAGCGGTGCGCGGGCGGCGTGTGCGGCCGCGTCGGCGCCATCGCGCCCTGCGGGCGGCTGGAATGGCGCCAGCAAGCTGGCGGAAGGACTGGAGGCTGGGGGCGGCGACATGGGTACCTTTTTCTACCCGGTCGAGGATATAGGCCCGCCCCCGATTTCCGCTTGATATAGATCAAGGCGGCCCGGCTATTGTCGGCCGGGCCTGAAACGGCGCTCAGGTAAGCGACGTATCCATGGTGCGGCGCTCGGATTCCAGGTATTCGCGCGACTGCATCTCGATGATGCGGGACACGGTGCGATGGAATTCGTTGGCCATCTGGCCTTCAGTGTAAAGTTCGTCGGCCGGCACTTCCGCCGACATCAGCAGCTTGACCTTGTGGTCATAGAAGACGTCGATCAGCCAGGTGAAGCGGCGTGCCTCGGACGACATGCGCGGCGTCATGCGCGGCACGTCGGACAGGATCACCGTATGGAATTGCGAGGCCAGTTCCAGGTAGTCGTTCTGCGAGCGCGGGCCGCCGCACAGCGTGGCAAAGTCGAACCACACCACCCCGTTGGCCTTGCGCAGCGAGCGCAGTTCGCGGTGCTCGATATGCAGCAGCGGGGACTCATCGGCGACGCCGGCAATCGAGGTGAAGGCGTCGCGCAGCGCCGAGTTGGCCTTGGCGTCCAGCGGCGTGTGGTAGGCCTGCACCTGCTCCAGCGCGCGCTTGCGGTAGTCGATGCCGGCATCGACATTGAGCACCTCCAGCTTCTGTTGCAGCAACGCGATGGCGGGCAGTACGCGGTCGCGGTGCAGGCCGTCCGGATACAGCAGGTCCGGGCGGTAGTTGGAGGTCATCACGAACTGCACGCCGTTGTCGAACAACTGCTGCAGCAGGCGATGCAGGATCATCGCGTCGGCGACATCGCTGACATGGAATTCATCGAAGCAGATCAGGCGGAAGCGGCGCGCGATGCGCCTGGCCAGTTCGTCCAGCGGATCGGGACGGCCGCGCAGCTCTTCCAGCTGGCGATGCACCTCGCGCATGAATTCATGGAAATGCAGCCGCGTCTTGCGCACCACCGGCACGCAGGTATAGAAGCTGTCCATCAGGAACGACTTGCCGCGCCCCACCCCGCCCCACATGTAGACGCCCTGCGGCACGTCGGGCCGCACCAGCAGCTTCTTCAGCGCGTTGTTGCGGCGGCCCTTGTAGGCGACCCATTCGTCGTAGCACTGCTGCAGCCGGGCCACGGCGCGCAGCTGGGCCTCGTCGGACTGGTAGCCGCGCTCCTTCAGTTCCTTCTCGTAGTACTCGGTGACGTTCATGCTCGGGGCTCACGCGGCATGGGCCGCAAGTGAAAACGGCGCGCCGCAGTGCGGCGCGCCGGTACTCAGGCAACGAAAGACACGCGCCTTACATGTTGAGTTGACGCTTGTCGACGGCCAGCGCGGCTTCGCGCATGACTTCCGACATCGACGGGTGCGGATGGCAGACGCGGCCGATATCTTCGCTGGCGGCCTTGAACTCCATCGCCACCACGGCTTCGGCGATCAGGTCCGAAGCGTTGGCGGCAACGATGTGCACGCCCAGGATCTCGTCGGTCTTGGCGTCGGCCAGCATCTTGACGAAGCCGTCGGCATGGCCCATGCCCAGCGCACGGCCGTTGGCCATGAACGGGAACTGGCCGGCCTTGTACTCGCGGCCTTCGGCCTTGAGCTGGGCTTCGGATTTGCCTACCCACGCGATTTCCGGGAAGGTGTAGATCACCCACGGAATGCAGTTGTAGTCGATATGCGGCTTCTGGCCGGCGATGCGCTCAGCCACGGCCACGCCTTCGTCCTCGGCCTTGTGTGCCAGCATCGGACCGCGCACCACGTCGCCGATGGCCCACAGGCCCGGCACCTTGGTGGCGCAATGGTCGTCCACCTCGATGAAGCCGCGCTGGTCGGCGGCCAGGCCGACTGCGTCCAGGCCCAGGTTGTCGGTATTCGGCACGCGGCCGACCGAAACGATCAGGCGGTCGACTTCCAGCGTCTGCGCCTTGCCATCCTTGTCGGTGTACTTGACGGTCACGCCGTTCTTGGCGGTGGTCACTTCGTCCACCTTCACGCCGAGGCTGAACTTCAGGCCCTGCTTGGTCAGCTGCTTCTGCGCTTCCTTGGCCACGCCTTCGTCGCAGGCGCCCAGGAACGCCGGCAGCGCTTCCAGCACGGTCACGTCGGCACCCAGACGGCGCCACACCGAGCCCAGCTCGAGGCCGATCACGCCAGCGCCGATCACGCCCAGCTTCTTCGGTACCGTGGGGAACTTGAGCGCGCCTTCGTTATCGCTGATCAGGTCGTTGTCGACCTTGATGCCGGGCAGGTGGCGAGCCTTCGAACCGGTGGCGATGATGACCTGCTTGGCGGTCACCACTTCACCGGCGATCTCGACCTGGAAGCCTTCGGCGGTCTTGCCGACGAACTTGCCGTAGCCCTTGAGCAGCGTCACCTTGTTCTTGCGGAACAGGAACTCGATGCCCTTGGTCATCTTGCCGACGATATCGTCCTTGCGCTTGAGCATCTTGGCCACGTCGACCTTGACGTCGCCCACGGTGATGCCGTGGTCGCCCAGGTGGTGCTGGACGTTCTCGAATTCTTCCGAGGAAGCCAGCAGCGCCTTGGACGGGATGCAGCCCACGTTCAGGCAGGTGCCGCCCAGGCGGGCTTCGCCCTTGGGATCGTCATACGCATTGCCTTCGCAGCAGGCCACGTTCAGGCCCAGCTGGCCGGCACGGATCGCGGCGATATAGCCGCCGGGGCCGGCGCCGATCACCAGCACGTCGAATTGTTTGCTCATGGGAATTCCTTGTTGGGCGCCGGCGGCAGCTCGTGCCGGCGCGCCGTGATCACGGGGAGTGCGCTCCCCGCGCACAGCAGCGCGTGCGCGGGGGGACCGCTTATTACAGGTCCAGCAGCAGGCGCGCCGGATCTTCCAGGGCGTCCTTCATCGCGACCAGGCCCAGCACGGCTTCGCGGCCGTCGATGATGCGGTGGTCGTAGGACATCGCCAGGTAATTCATCGGGCGGATCACGATCTGGCCGTCTTCCACCACCGGGCGGTCCTTGGTAGCGTGCACGCCCAGGATGGCCGATTGCGGCGGGTTGATGATCGGCGTCGACAGCATCGAGCCGAACACGCCGCCGTTGGAGATCGAGAACGTACCGCCGGTCAGTTCTTCCAGCGACAGCTTGCCGTCACGGGCCTTGACGCCGAACTCGGCAATCTTCTTCTCGATGTCGGCCAGGCTCATCTGGTCGGCGTTGCGCAGGATCGGCACCACCAGGCCGCGCGGCGAACCCACCGCGATGCCGATGTCGAAGTAGCCGTGGTAGACGATGTCGTTGCCGTCGATCGAGGCGTTGATCAGCGGGAACTTCTTCAGCGCGTGCACCGCGGCCTTGACGAAGAACGACATGAAGCCCAGCTTCACGCCGTGTTCCTTCTCGAAGCGGTCCTTGTACTTGTTGCGCAGGTCCATCACCGGCTTCATATTGACTTCATTGAAGGTAGTGAGGATGGCGTTGGTCGATTGCGATTGCAGCAGGCGCTCGGCGATACGGGCACGCAGGCGGCTCATCGGCACGCGCTCTTCCGGACGATCGCCCAGGGCGGCGAAATCGACCGGGGCCGAAACCTGCTGCAGCGCGGGCTTGGCTGCCGGGGCCGCAGCCTTGGCGGCGGGAGCCGGCGCGGCGGCTGCACCCAGCACGTCGCCCTTGGTGATGCGGCCGTCCTTGCCGGTGCCGGCAACCTGGCCAGCCGACAGGCCGGCTTCGGCCATCAGCTTGGCAGCCGACGGCATCGCCACGGCGCCGTTGGCAGCCGGAGCGGCAGCAGCGGCCGGGGCCGGCGCGGCGGCAGCGGGAGCCGGGGCAGCGGCGGCCGGGGCGGCGGCGCCAGCGGTGGCTTCGGTGTCGATCTTGGCGATGATTTCATCGGCCACGACGGTGTCGCCGTCGTTCTTGACGATCTGCGACAGCACACCAGCCGACGGCGCCGGCACTTCCAGCACGACCTTGTCGGTTTCGATTTCGATCAGGATCTCGTCCTGGGCAACGGCTTCGCCCGGTTTCTTTTTCCAGTTGAGCATGGTCGCTTCGGCGACCGATTCGGAGAGTTGCGGAACCTTGACGTCAACGATAGCCATGGTGGTGAATTCCTCGTGTTATGCGTGTTGTCTTTGATGCTGGCGATGCCACGGCGCTCGCCTGCGCGCGCCGCCGTGGCTGCCGACTGATTACTTGGTCAGAACAAAGCCCTTGAGCTTGGCGAAGGCCGCGTCCAGCAGCGCCTTCTGTTGCTCGTTGTGCTTTGCGTAGTAGCCCACCGCCGGCGAAGCCGAAGCGGGACGACCGGCATAACCGAGCTTCTGTCCATCCGTCATGTTTTCCATGATGTAGTGCTGCACGAAGAACCAGGCGCCCTGGTTCTGCGGCTCGTCCTGGCACCACAGGATTTCGTTGGCGTTCGGGTACTTCTTCAGTTCCGCAGCCAGCGCCTTGTGCGGGAACGGGTACAGCTGTTCCAGGCGGATGATGGCGGTGTCGTTGGCCTCGCGTTCCTTGCGCGTGTTGACCAGGTCGTAGTAGACCTTGCCCGAGCACATGATGACGCGCTTGACCTTGCTGGCGTTGAGTTCTTCGTGGTCGGGGATGACCGTCTCGAAGTGCCCCTTGGCCAGGTCCGACAGCGGCGACACGGCATCCTTGTTACGCAGCAGCGACTTCGGCGTCATGATCACCAGCGGCTTGCGGAACAGGCGGATCATCTGGCGGCGCAGCAGGTGGAAGATCTGGGCCGGCGTGGTCGGCTGGCAGACCTGCATGTTGTGATCCGCGCAGAGTTGCAGGAAGCGCTCGATACGGGCCGAGCTGTGCTCCGGGCCCTGGCCTTCGTAGCCGTGCGGCAGCATCAGGGTCAGGCCCGAGGCACGGCCCCACTTCACTTCACCCGACGAGATGAACTGGTCGATCACCACCTGGGCGCCGTTGACGAAGTCGCCGAACTGGGCTTCCCAGATCACCAGCGCGTTCGGTTCGGCGGCCGAGTAGCCGTATTCGAAGCCGAGCACGGCCTCTTCGGACAGCACCGAGTCGATCACCGTGAACGGTGCCTGGTTTTCCGACACGTTCTGCAGCGGCACGTAGCTGCCGGCATCCCAGCGCTCGCGTGCCTGGTCATGCAGCACGGCGTGGCGGTGGGTGAAGGTGCCACGGCCGGCGTCCTGGCCGGTGATGCGCACCGGATAGCCCGACGACACCAGCGAGGCGAAGGCCAGGTGCTCACCCATGCCCCAGTCCAGCGGCTGGTCGCCACGGCCCATGTTGGCGCGGTCCTTGATGACCTTCTCCACCAGCGGGTGCAGCTTGAGCGTCTCGGGCGTGGTGGTGATGCGTTCAGCCAGGCGCTTGAGCTCGGTCACCGGCACGGCGGTGTCGGCGGCGTCGGTCCACTTGCGGTTCAGGAACGGCATCCAGTCCACGGCGAACTTGTTCTTGAAGTTCGACAGCACCGGGTCGGCGGTGTGCTTGCCGGCGTCCATCGCGGCGCGGTATTCCTTGACTTTCTCGTCGCCGAATTCGGGCGGGACCAGCTTCTGCGCGGCCAGCTTGTCGGCGTACAGCTTGCGCGTGCCGGGGTGCTGGGCGATCTTCTTGTACATCAGCGGCTGCGTGACCGCCGGGGTGTCCTGCTCGTTGTGGCCCAGCTTGCGGAAGCAGATGATGTCGACCACGACATCCTTCTTGAACTCCATGCGGAAGTCCACCGCCAGCTGCATGGCGTACACCACGGCTTCGGGATCGTCGCCGTTCACGTGCAGCACCGGGGCCTCGATCATCTTGACCACGTCCGTGCAGTACAGCGTCGAACGGGCGTCGCGCGGGTCCGAGGTGGTGAAGCCGATCTGGTTGTTGATGACGATGTGCATCGAGCCGCCCGTGCCGTAGCCGCGGGTCTGCGCGAGGTTCAGCGTCTCCATCACCACGCCCTGGCCGGCAAAGGCGGCGTCGCCGTGCACCTGCACCGGCAGCACTTCCTTGTGGCCGACTTCGCCGCGGCGTTCCTGGCGGGCCTTGGCCGAGCCTTCCACCACCGGGTTGACGATTTCCAGGTGCGACGGGTTGAACGCCAGCGACAGGTGGACCGGGCCGCCTTCGGTCGAGACATCGCTCGAGAAGCCCTTGTGGTACTTGACGTCACCGGCCGGCAGGTCGTCGACGTGCTTGCCTTCGAATTCGGCGAACAGGTCGGCGGGCATCTTGCCCAGCGTGTTGACCAGCACGTTCAGGCGGCCGCGGTGGGCCATGCCGATCACGATTTCCTGCACGCCCTTGCTGCCGGCGTGCTGGATCAGTTCATCCATGGCGGCGATGAAGCTCTCGCCGCCTTCCAGCGAGAAGCGCTTCTGGCCGACATACTTGGTATGCAGGAAGCGCTCCAGGCCTTCCGCCGCGGTCAGGCGGTCAAGGATGTGCTTCTTCTTTTCCAGCGTGAACACCGGCTTGGAACGCGTGGTTTCCAGGCGCTCCTGCCACCAGCGCTTCTGCGCCTGGTCGCTCACGTACATGAATTCGAAGCCGATGGTGCCGCAATAGGTTTCGCGCAGGTTGTTGAGCAGCTCGCGCAGGCTCATCGACTCCTTGCCGAAATAGGTATTGCTGGCGTTGAAGACGATATCGAGATCGGCTTCGGAAAAACCGTAGAAGGCCGGGTCCAGATCCGGCAGGGGCGGACGCTCCTGGCGCTTGAGCGGGTCCAGGTCAGCCCAGTGCGAACCGATGTTGCGGTAGGCGGCGATCAGCTGGGTGGCAGCGACGCGCTTGCGGCCCATGTCGGAATCGGCCGAGGCAACGATGGTACGGATGGGGCCTTGCTTGGCGCGCTCGGCGAACGAGGCAACGATGGGAGCGTGGGGGATATCCCGGCCGTTCGAGCCGTCGACGGCGGGAACGTTCTGCATGGCGTCGAAGTACGCACGCCAATTATCGGGAACCGAGGCGGGGTTCTGGAGGTAGGCTTCGTACAGTTCTTCGACATAGGGGGCGTTACCGCCGAAGAGGTACGAATTGCTCTGATACTGCTGCATCATGGGACGCTCACTTTTCTCCGGGTCTGCCGGAGTTCAGCGGGTTATTCAACCTTCCGCGACACGGCTTGACCGGTTAGCGGATCGCAAACAACTCTTGGGAGCCCAACGAAGGCACCTACGCAAACGGCACCGCCAGGGTGCCGCGTGTGATGGCCGCCTCACAAGGCCCGAAAGGGCAAGTTGTGCGGGGAAGGACCTTAAGTCTTCACGGCGGTAAGGATAGCACGGATTGCCTTGGATCAATGTGGACTTTTCGGAATGCGAAACACATCGAATCGACAATTCGATCGGCATTCAGCGAATTCGCAACATTCGCACAACAATCTCGATCAGGGTGCAATCTGGTCGACGGCGTCGGTGATCAGCCCGTCCAGGCCCCAGGCCAGCAACTGCGCTGCCCGCGCCGGGTCGTTGACGGTGTAGGCCAGCACGCGCAAGCCGGCCGCATGCGCAGCGGCGATGACGCTGGCATCGAGTTCGCGATGGTTTGCATCCAGCGCGACGCAGCCCAGTTGGCGCAGCCGTTCCAGCCAGTTCGCAGGCAGCTTGTCGAGCAGCAGCGCGCGCGGCAGATCGGGCGCGACGCGCGCCGCGGCGGCGAGCGCTTCCTCTGAAAACGACGACAGCAGCGGCGGCACCTCGGCGCCGGCCCACAACGACTGCGCATCGATGGCCACTGCGGCCCCGGTGCGCGCCTCCGTACCGGGCACGGGCTTGATCTCGATATTGACCAGGAAGCCGTTAGCCCGGGTGTAGCGCGCGATCGCCGCCAGCGTCGGCACGGGCTCGCCAGCAAAGGCCGGGCCGCACCAGCTGCCGGCATCGAGCAGCGCCAGTTCGCCCAGCGTCAGTGCATCCACCCTGCCCTGGCCGCTGGTGGTGCGGTCCAGCGTGGCGTCGTGCATCAGCACCGGCTTGCCGTCGGCCGACAGCTTCACATCGAACTCGAACATGCGGTAGCCAAAGCCGGCGCCGTGGCGGAACGCGGCCAGTGTGTTCTCCGGCGCCAGCTTGCCGGCGCCGCGGTGCGCGATGTGGCTGGGATAGCGCCACGCGCTTTCGGTTGCGGTGGTCATGTCAGGCCTCGATGCGCTTGCCGGTATCCGGCGCGAAGAAATGCAGGTGCTCGGCCGACGAGGTCACCGGCAGGCGGTCGCCGGCGTGCACGCGCGCATGGCTGTCCAGCCGCACCACCACGGCCTGTCCGCCGAGCGAACCGTAGGCGAAGGAGTCCGCGCCCAGTGCCTCGACCACGCGCACATCGACTTCGGCGATCGCCTCATGCGCGGCGCACGGCTCGATATGTTCCGGCCGCAGCCCCAGCAGCGCCTGTTCCGGCAGGTGCAGCCCCATCGGCAGGTGCCCCAGGGTAGCGTTGGCGGCTTCGCCTTCCTTCGCCACCACGCGCATCTGCGCGCCGCTGTCGCCGCCGGCGTTGCGCGCCACCGGGATCAGGTTCATCGGCGGCGAGCCGATAAAGCCCGCCACAAAGGTGCTGGCCGGCCGCGCGTAAACTTCCAGCGGCGTACCGATCTGCTCCACCCGCCCGGCATTGAGCACCATCATGCGGTCAGCCAGCGTCATCGCCTCGACCTGGTCGTGGGTCACGTACAGGCTGGTGGTGCCCAGGCGCCGGTGCAGCTCCTTCAGTTCCAGCCGCATCTGCACGCGCAGCTTGGCGTCGAGGTTGGACAGCGGCTCGTCGAACAGGAATACCGCCGGCTCGCGCACGATGGCGCGCCCCATGGCCACGCGCTGGCGCTGCCCGCCCGAGAGCTGGCGCGGCTTGCGGTCAAGCAGCGGCGCCAGCTCAAGGATGCCGGCGGCGTGGTTCACGCGCTGTGCGATCTCGGCCTTGGCCATGCCGCGGATTTTCAGGCCGTAGGCCATGTTGTCGTACACGCTCATGTGCGGGTAGAGCGCGTAGTTCTGGAACACCATGGCGATGTCGCGCTCGGCCGGCTCCAGCTGGTTGACCACCTTGTCGCCGATATGGATCTCGCCGCCGGTGATGGTTTCCAGCCCCGCGACCATGCGCAGCAGCGTGGACTTGCCGCAGCCCGAGGGCCCGACGATGACGATGAACTCGCCGTCGGCGATCTCCATGTCGATGCCATGCACGACCTGGGTGCCGCCGGCGTAGGTTTTCTGAACGTTGCGTAGTGACAGTTTTGCCATTGCTTTTGTCCCGCGCGCGCGCGTGGCGCGCCACGCCTTATTTTTCCGTTTCGACCAGGCCCTTGACGAACCACTTCTGCATCAGCACCACCACCACCGCGGGCGGGATCATCGCCAGCATCACCGTGGCCATCACCAGGTTCCAGTCGGTGGCGGCATCGCCCGAGCGCGAGATCATTTGCGTGACCCCCACCACCACCGGCGTCATCGACTTCTGCGTGGTGATCAGCAATGGCCACAGGTACTGGTTCCAACCGTAGATGAACTGGATCACGAACAGTGCCGCGATGCTGGTGCGCGACAGCGGCAGCACCACGTCCCAGAAGAAGCGCAGCGGCCCGGCGCCGTCGATGCGCGCGGCTTCGGCCAGCTCGTCGGGAATCGTCAGGAAGAACTGGCGGAACAGGAAGGTGGCGGTGGCCGACGCGATGATGGGGATGGTCAGGCCGAAATAGCTGTCCAGCAGGCCCAGGTCCGACACCACCTTGTAGGTGGGCAGGATCCGCACCTCTACCGGCAGCATCAGCGTGATGAAGATCAGCCAGAAGAAGGTCTTGCGCAGCGGAAACTTGAAATAGACGATGGCAAAGGCCGAGATGATCGAGATCGCGATCTTGCCCAGCGCAATGCCGAGCGCCATGATCAGGCTGTTCTTCATCATGGTCGACACCGGCGACGCGGCCTCGCCCACGCCCTGGAACAGCACCGTGCGATAGTTCTCGATCAGGTGGCTGCCGGGGATCAGCGTCATCGGCGCATCGAGCACCTCTTCGGCGGTCAGCGTCGACGCGACAAAGGTCAGGTACACCGGGAACACCACGATCACGATGCCCAGGATCAGCACCGCGTGGCTCAGGAAATCCAGAAAGGGACGACGTTCTACCATGGTTGCCTCTGTCAGTACTGGACCTTGCGTTCCACATAACGGAACTGCACCACGGTCAGCGCGATCACAATCACCATCAGCACCACCGACTGCGCGGCCGAGCCGCCGATGTCCATGCCGCGGAAGCCGTCATGGAAGACCTTGTAGACCAGCGTGTTGGTCGAATTGAAGGGCCCGCCGTGCGTGACCGCGTCGATGATGGCAAAGGTGTCGAAGAACGCGTAGACCACGTTGATCACCATCAGGAAGAAAGTGGTCGGCGACAGCAGCGGGAACACGATTGACCAGAAGCGGCGCCACGGCCCCGCGCCATCGATGGCAGCGGCCTCGATCAGCGAGCGCGGGATGCTCTGCAGCCCGGCCAGGAAAAACAGGAAGTTGTAGCTGATCTGCTTCCAGGCCGCGGCCAGCACCACCAGCAGCAGGGCCTGGTTGCCGTTGAGCAGGAAATTCCATTCGACGCCAAGCTTGCGCAGCGCAAACGACACCACGCCCAGGGTCGGGTTGAACATGAACATCCACAGCACGCCCGCCACCGCCGGCGCCACCGCATACGGCCAGATCAGCAGGGTCTTGTAGCCGACAGCGCCGCGGATGATGCGGTCGGCAAAATACGCCAGCAGCAGCGCGGTGCTCAGGCCCACCACCGTCACGCCCACGGCGAAGATCGCGGTAGTCTGGAACGACTCGACATAAAGCGGGTCGCTCCACAGCATGCGGAAGTTGTCCAGGCCAACGAAGTCCAGGTTGATGCCGAAGGCATCCTGCTGCAGCATCGACTGGTACAGCGCCTGCCCGGCGGGCAGGAAGAAGAAGATCAGCGTGATCGCGATCTGCGGCAGCACCAGCAGATACGGCAGCCACGGCGAACGGAAAACGACGCGTTTTTCCATGAACGGATTCCGGCGGATGCCGCGGATGGCGGCATCGGACTAGCTACGAAGTGGCGGGCGGCGCCGGTCGGCACCGGCCACAAAGCAAGCGGGCGGGGGTTTCGCCGCCGCCCGCTGGTCACGTCAGCCTGCTGGCAAGGCCTGGCGCCTTACTCGCGCGCAGTCTTCTGGAAGCGCTCCAGCAGGTCGTTGCCGCGGGCCACGGCCGAGTCCAGCGCGGCCTTGGGTTCCTTCTTGCCGGCCCAGACGGCTTCCAGTTCCTCGTCCACCACGGTGCGGATCTGCACCATGTTGCCCAGGCGCACGCCGCGCGACTTGTCGGTGGTCTTGACCACCATCTGCTGCACCGAGACGTCGGCGCCGGGGTTCTTGTCGTAGTAGCCCGACTTCTTCGTCATCTCGTAGGCGGCCATGGTCACCGGCAGGTAGCCGGTGGCCTGGTGCCAGTCGGACTGGATTTCTGGCCGCGACAGGAAATTGAAGAACTTGGCCACGCCCTTGTACTCGTCAGGCTTCTTGCCGCCCATCACCCACAGCGACGCGCCGCCAATGATGGTGTTCTGCGGGGCGCCCTGCACCTCGGGGTAGTACGGCAGCTGCGCCACCGCGAACGCAAACTTGGCGTTCTTGCGGATATTGGCCAGCGACGCCGACGAGCCGGTGAACATGGCGCACTCGCCGTTATAGAACTTGGCTTGCGATTCAGCCTTGCGCCCGCCATAGCTGAAGTAGCCCTTCTTCACCATGTCCTGCAGGTTGGTGATGTGCTTGACGTGCAGCGGGCTGTTGAAGACCAGGCGCGTGTCCGTGCCGCCGAAGCCGTTGTTCTTGGTGGCGAACAGCGTGTTGTGCCAGGCCGAGAAGCTTTCCAGGTGGACCCACCCCTGCCAGTCGGTGGTATAGGCGCAGTTGGTGCCCGAGGCCTTGAGCTTGGCCGAGTACTGCATCACCTCGGGCCAGGTCTTGGGCGGCTTTTCCGGATCCAGGCCCGCCTTCTTGAAGGCGTCCTTGTTGTAGTAGAACACCGTGGTCGAGCTGTTGAACGGGAACGACAGCATCTCGCCCTTGGACGAGGTGTAGTAGCCGGCCACCGCAGGGATATAGGCCTTCTGGTCGAACTTTTCGCCGGCGTCCTTCATCACCGTCGACACCGGCTTGATCGCGCCCTTGGCGCTCATCATGGTGGCGGTGCCGACCTCGAACACCTGCAGGATCGCCGGCGCGCCGCCGGCGCGGAAGGCGGCGATGCCCGCCGCCATGGTCTCGTCGTAATTGCCCTTGTTGACCGGCACTACCTTGTATTCGGACTGGCTGGCGTTGAACTTGTTGGCGATCTCGTTCACCTTGTCGTTCAGCGCGCCCTGCATGGCGTGCCACCACTGGATCTCAACGGCGGCATGCGCGCTGCCGGCCCCGGTCAGGGCGGCCAGCACGGCGATTTTGAGCACGGTACGGGATAAGGACATCTGTGGCTCTCCTTGGTCTGTCTATAGCAGTCAGTTGAAAATCCGACAGCATGTGATTCTTTTATGACAGCGGCATGTTACGCCTGTCGCACCTGCGCTAGCAAATCAGCAGATTTACCAGTATGGGCAGGTCCGGTCTTTTTGCAGTGCAATAAACGAATTTGCGCGCAGATCCACGGTTACAATGGCCCGCCATGCAATCCCTGAACAAGCTCTCTAATACGGCGCTGCGCGGCGTGCGCGGCGTGCTCACCGACATCGACGGCACCCTGACCACCGACGGGCGGCTGCCGGCCTCGACCTACCTGGCGCTCGACGGCCTGCGCCGGGCTGGCCTGCATGTGATTCCGGTCACCGGGCGCTGCATTGCCTGGGCCGAGATCCTGACGCGCCTGTGGCCGGTCGATGCCATCATCGGCGAAAACGGTGCGTTCTACTCGCACCTGCACCACGGCCGGCTCCAGACCCGTTTCCTTGACGATGCCGCAACGCGCGCGCGCAACCTGGAGCGCATCCACGCACTGGGCCAGCGCATCGTACGCGAGGTGCCCGGCTGCGCGCTGGCGTCCGACCAGGCCTGGCATGCCGCCGACCTGGCCATCGACCATGCCGAAGACGTCGCCCCGCTGCCCGAAGATGCGGTGGCGCGTATCGCGGCCCTGATGCGCGAGGCCGGCATGACTGCCACCGTCAGCTCGATCCACGTCAACGGCTGGTTCGGCCGGCACGACAAGCTGTCGATGAGCAAGCTGTGCGTGGCCGAACTGCTGGGCGAGGACCTGGATGCGCGGCGCGACCAATGGCTGTTTATCGGGGACTCGGCCAACGATGCCTCGATGTTTGCGCATTTCCCGCTGTCGGTGGGCGTGGCCAATGTGCGCGATATCCTGCCGCAGTTGCCGGTGCCGCCCGCCTACATCACCACGGCCGCCGGCGGCGAAGGCTTTGCCGAAATGGCGCAGCGGCTGGTCGAGGCACGCGGCTGAATCCGCATCGCAAAAGAAAAACCGGCCGGGGATGTCCCGGCCGGTTTTTCTTTGCCTTGCGCACCCTGCCCCTGTGGCAGCTCAGTCGAAGCCCAACTCCTGCAGCTTGCGCGTGATGGTATTGCGCCCGATCCCGAGCCGGGTCGCGGCTTCGACGCGGCGGCCGCGCGTGACGCCCAGCGCGGCTTCCAGCACCGCCTTTTCAAACCGGCGCGTCAGCAGGTCCATCACTTCGGGCTGGCCGGATTCAAGCATGGCGCGCGCCTCGCTGGCGAGCAGGCTTTCCCATCCGGCAGACATCTGGGCCGGCACCGGCGCCACCGATGTGGCCGGAGCGGCCCGGACCACCGTGGCCGTGTCTGCCTCGGCCACCGGCACCGCAAACCCGCCATAGTCGGCCAGATCCTGGGTGCCTTCATACTCGGGCGCGCGCAGATCCGGCGCGCGCTCCGGCCGCGGTGGGTTGACTGGCGCGCTGGTGCCGGCTTCCAGCATCTCGCGCGGCAGGTCCTTGACCTCGATGGTCTGCGCCGGCGCCATCACGGTCAGCCAGTTGCACAGGTTTTCCAGCTGGCGCACGTTGCCCGGGAACGGCAGCGTGCTGACATAGGCCAGCGCCTCGTCCGACATGCGCTTGGGCTCGACGCCGAGTTCCTTGGCACTCTTCTGCAGGAAATGGCGCGCCAGCAGCGTGATGTCCTCCGGCCGCTCGCGCAGCGGCGGCAGCCGCAGCCGGATCACGTTCAGGCGGTGGAACAAGTCCTCGCGGAACAGCCCTTCCTTGACGCGCAGTTCCAGGTTCTGGTGCGTGGCGGCGATCACGCGCACATTGGCGCGCAACGGGTTGTGGCCACCGACGCGATAGAAGTTGCCGTCGGACAGCACGCGCAGCAGCCGCGTCTGCAGGTCGAACGGCATGTCGCCGATTTCGTCGAGAAACAGCGTGCCGCCCTCGGCCTGCTCGAAGCGCCCGCGCCGCATGGTCTGCGCGCCGGTAAAGGCGCCGCGCTCATGGCCGAACAGTTCGGACTCCAGCAGGTCCTTGGGAATCGCCGCAGTGTTGAGTGCGATAAACGGGCCGTTGGCGCGCGGGCTGTGCTTGTGCAGTGCGCGCGCGACCAGTTCCTTGCCGGTACCGGATTCGCCAGTGATCATCACCGTCACGTTGGATTGCGACAGCCGGCCAATGGCGCGGAACACGTCCTGCATCGCCGGCGCCTGGCCGAGAATCTCGGGCGCGTCGACCAGGCGGTCGTCCATTTCTTCCTCGCGCAGGCTTTCTTCCAGCGCGCGCCGGATCAGCTCGACCGCCTTGTCGACATCGAACGGCTTGGCCAGGTATTCGAAGGCGCCGCCCTGGAATGCCGCTACCGCGCTGTCCAGGTCGGAATACGCCGTCATCACGATGACCGGCAACCCCGGGTGCCGGGTCTTGATGGCCTGCAGCAGGTCCAGGCCGGAACCGCCGGGCATGCGGATATCCGATATCAGCACCTGCGGCTGGTCATCTTCCAGCGCGGCCAGGGCGTCCCGCACATTGGTGAAGCTGCGCGACAGCAGGCTCTCGCGGGCCAGGGCCTTTTCCAGGACCCAGCGGATTGATTGATCGTCGTCGACTATCCAGATCGGCTTCATGTGCGTCGCTTGTCTGCTCGGTGTCAGTGGGTCTTCCGCATGCCCTGGCCACGTCGGTGCACGCGCTTGCGGACGCCGGCAAAGGCTAGTGCAGCGGCAGCAGGATACGGAAGTCGGTACAGCCCGGCCTGCTCTCGCATTCGATCAAGCCCTCGTGCTGCTGCACGAAGGTTTGCGCGAGTGTGAGACCCAGTCCGCTGCCGCCATCCCTGCCCGATACCAGCGGATAGAAGATGCGTTCGCGGATGTCCTCGGGAATCCCCGGGCCGTTGTCGATCACATGCAAGTCCAATGCCAGCTTGAACAAGCGCTTCGCAATGGTGACCTGCCGTGCGATGCGCGTGCGCAGCACGATCTGCGCATCGCCGCGCGCGATGCGGTCGGCAAGCGCGTGCGCGGCGTTGTGGACGATGTTGAGCACGGCCTGGATCAGCTGCTCCTTGTCGCCCTGCAGTTCGGGCAGGCTGGCGTCGTAGTCGCGCACGATCTCCAGCCCGTTGGGAAACTCGGCCAGCACCACTGAACGCACGCGCTCGAGCACCTCGTGGATATTCAGGCTCGACACGATATGCGGATGCCGGTGCGGCTCGAGCAGCCGGTCCACCAGCGTCTGCAGCCGGTCCGATTCCTTGATGATGACTTGCGTGTATTCGCGCAGCGAGCGCTCGGGCAGCTCGAACTCCAGCAACTGCGCCGCCCCGCGGATGCCGCCCAGCGGATTCTTGATCTCGTGAGCCAGGTTGCGGATCAGCTCCTTGTTGGCCGAGGTCAGGTCCAGGATGCGTTCTTCGCGGTCGCTGCGCACCTTCTGTTCGTTGGGCAGGATCTCGACCATCACGGTGTCGCTGACGGCCTCGAGCGCGGCGATTACCACGTGCACATGGATAGGATCCTGCAGCGGCGGATGCAAAATCAGGTCCTGCCGGCGCACATCGAACTGCCGCGAGACCACCGTATCGAGCATGTTGTGCAGCTCATCGGATTTGCCGAACAGGTCGGGCAGCGTCAGCTCGACCATGCCCTTGCGCGACACGCCGAAAGTCGCCTCGGCGGCCGGATTGGCGTAGACCACGCGCAACCCCGGCTGGCGCACCAGCAGCACCGGGTTGGCGACCACGTCCAGGCCGGCATGGAACGCCGTGGCGCCGAGGCTCAGCACGCGCGCGCCCGGCTCGGGCAGTGCCGGTTCCGCGGGCGGCTCGATCCGCGCGCCCTCGGCACTGCCGGCCTTGCGTGACACTCCGCGAATCAGGCGACGCATAAGACTAGTCCTTCAGGTTGCCCAGCTCGCGCCGCAACGACGCCGCGTTGGCTTCGCTGCGGGCAATGTCGTCGCGCAGCGCCGCGGTGCGGTCGAGGTATTTCTGGTAGTTGCGCTCGTTGCCCTGGCGCTCCGGTTGGCCGTTGTTGTATTCAGCGCGCAGCCCCTGCAGCTTGGCCTCCTCGGCCTGCAGTTCCTGCGCCAGCACGGTGCGGCGCTCGCTGTCGCGGCTTCTCTGGGTGGCGCTGTCCACGCGCGGGAAACTGGTGCTGCCGGTGGTGGCAGCGCTGCTGCCGGCACTCCTGGCCGGTGCGGCAATGCGCCCGCCCGGCACCGTCACCACCTCGGGCAGGTTCAGCTTCTTGCAGCCCTTGCCGCCGTTGCCGTTGCGATACTCCGGCACGCCATTGGGCCCGGTGCAGACATAGACATCCGATGACTGCGCCAGGGACGGCCCGGCCCACGCGCCCAGCGTCAGCGCCGCGGCGCTCACCAGAACGGGGAATCGGTGTCGGCTTTGGTGCACGGAACGTGGCATGGCTTGGGTCCGGCGAGCCGTGCGGGAAGAGGCATCCATGGGCGGGGCGTCAGGTCAGAACAGGGTGGAATCGAGACACGATCGGATTCCCCATTCTAGCGAGCAAAGCAAAAAGGGACAGCCGAAGCCGCCCCCTTGTGGTGCAATTGTTGCCCGGTCACAACCTGCGTCATGGCCGGGCACGGGCCGCTTACAGCGAGTAGTACATCTCGAACTCGACCGGGTGCGTGGTCATGCGGAAACGCGTGACTTCTTCCATCTTCAGTTCGATGTAGGCATCGATCATCGAATTGGAGAACACGCCGCCACGGGTCAGGAACTCGCGGTCGTTGTCCAGATACTCGAGCGCCTGGTCCAGGCTCGAGCACACGGTCGGGATCTTGGCATCCTCTTCCGGCGGCAGGTCGTACAGGTTCTTGTCGGCGGCTTCGCCCGGGTGGATCTTGTTCATCACGCCATCCAGGCCGGCCATCAGCAGCGCCGAGAAGCCCAGGTACGGGTTCATCAGCGGATCCGGGAAGCGGGTCTCGATGCGGCGGCCCTTCGGGTTGGCCACATACGGGATACGGATCGAAGCCGAACGGTTGCGGGCCGAGTAAGCCAGCTTGACCGGAGCCTCGAAGCCCGGCACCAGGCGCTTGTACGAGTTCGTGCCCGGGTTGGTGATGGCGTTCAGCGCGCGGGCGTGCTTGATGATGCCGCCGATGTAGTACAGCGCGAATTCCGACAGGCCAGCGTAGCCGTTGCCAGCGAACAGGTTCTGGCCGTCCTTCCAGACCGACTGGTGCACGTGCATGCCCGAGCCGTTGTCGCCGACGATAGGCTTCGGCATGAAGGTGGCGGTCTTGCCGTAGGTGTGGGCCACGTTCTGGATCACGTACTTCTGCAGCTGGGTCCAGTCGGCGCGCTGCACCAGCGTGCTGAAGCGGGTGCCGATTTCGTTCTGGCCCTGGCCCGCCACTTCGTGGTGGTGGACTTCGACCGGAATGCCCAGCGATTCAAGGATCAGGCACATTTCCGAACGCATGTCCTGGAAGGTGTCGATCGGGGCGACCGGGAAGTAGCCGCCCTTCTTGCCCGGACGGTGGCCGCTGTTGCCGTGCTCGAATTCCTTGGCCGACGACCACGGGGCTTCTTCGGAATGGATCTTGACGAAGCAGCCTTGCATGTCGACGTTCCAGGTCACGCCGTCGAAGATGAAGAACTCGGGTTCCGGACCGAAGAAGGCGGTGTCGCCCAGGCCGGTGCTCTTCAGGTAGGCTTCGGCGCGCTTGGCGATGGAACGCGGATCGCGGTCATAGCCCTTGCCGTCCGACGGCTCGATCACGTCGCACGACAGCACCAGCGTCGGCTCTTCGTAGAACGGGTCGATGTGAGCCGTGTTCGAATCCGGCATCAGCAGCATGTCGGAAGCTTCGATACCCTTCCAGCCGGCGATCGACGAGCCGTCGAAAGCGTGGCCGCTCTCGAACTTGTCTTCATCGAAGTGCGACACGGGCACGGACACGTGTTGCTCCTTGCCTTTGGTATCGGTGAAGCGGAAATCGACGAACTTGACGTCGTTTTCCTTCACCAGCTTCATCACGTCTGCAACGCTGTGGGCCATGCCAATCTCCTGGGTATTCGGCAAATGTCTGTGAAAGCCAATTCTCGGGACTGTCGCCAGCGGCGCCGCTGCATGTTGCCGCGCCTGTCTGGCCTCGCCGCGAAAGGACGTCGGATGTTAGCAGAAAGCATGCCAACTGAACGCCCCACCACGACGCGGGCCCGAAAATTGTGCAACGTCGGCGAATCGCGCACCGTCCTGGTCGGCAGTAAAATCGCCTGACAGATTGCGGGCCGGATATGTGGCGCTCCCGCGACACGCCCCACTCGGGTAGCTTGCCTCAGGAAACACCATCATGGTGCAAACATCAAGTCAACGCACCGCATCAGTGCATTCGCACCAAAATCGGTCGTTATTCGCCCCTGGCGGCGCTCGCCGGGCGCTCCCGGCCTGCGCATCCACCGCCCCGCAACCGCGGCGCTATAGAATAACGGGTTGCGGCCCCCGTGCCACGAATTCCACCCATTCAATTTGTCACGCCGATGACCACCCGAGACGATCTCCTCCAGGCCGCCCGCCTGCGCCAGGAACAAAACCAGTTGCCGTATTTCGGCGCGCTGTCGCCGCAGGAAGCCTATGCCCTGCTGCAGAACGACCCTTCCGCCGTGCTGGTGGACGTGCGCACGCAGGCCGAACTGGACTGGGTTGGCGGCGTCGACGTGCCCGACGCGCAGTTCGCCCATGTCGAATGGATGTCCTATCCAGGCGGCGCGCAGAACGCGCGCTTTATCGAAGAGTTGCGGGCGCGCGTGCCGTCCGACGTGCCGGTGCTGTTCCTGTGCCGCAGCGCGGCGCGCTCCAAGCACGCGGCACGGGTGGCCACCGAAGCCGGCTACCACTTTGCCATGGACGTGCTCGAAGGCTTTGAAGGCAACCGCGACGATCACCACCATCGCAAGACTGTCGAGGGCTGGTGCGTGCGCGGCCTGCCGTGGCATGGCGCCTGATTGCGCACGGTCCTGAACGCAAAGGGGCGGCCAAGGCTGCCCCTTCTCTTTTGGCCTGCCGGAACGCCTAAGCCGCCTGGCGCGGCGGCTGCTCCACGGTCTCGAACCCCATCGCCTGCACCCCTTCGAGCAGCATCGCATAAGCGGGCGCCAGCAGCTCGGCCGGGCCTTTGACGCCCAGGTCGATATGGCGGCGCGCGAAGCGGTCGCCGCGCTGCACGTCGCCGACCGACGGCAGGCTGAATACGCGGATGCCCGGATGCGCCGCCTCGACCTTCTCCATCAGCGGGGTCAGCGTCGACTCGGGCGCCTCGAACACGTAGAAGGCCCGCTCCTGTTGCTGCACCTGGTGGAACAGGTGCGCATAGTCGTGGTCGAGCACCCACTCCATCATCGGCCACGCCATCACCGGGAAGCCCGGCATGAAATGATGGTGGCGGACCGAGAAACCGGGGATGCGGTTGTAGCTGTTCGGGATGATGCGCGCGCCCGCCGGGAATTCGCCCATCTTGAAGCGGTGCTGGTTCTCCGGCAGGGTCAGGTCACCCTTGACCGGGTCGCCGCCGGCGGTCTCGGCGATGCGCAGCGCGATCAGTTCGCGCGCCTCTGGGTGCAGCACCAGCGGCACGCCCAGCGCCGCGGCCGCGCACTGGCGCGTGTGGTCATCCGGCGTCGCGCCGATGCCGCCGGTGCAGAACACTACGTCAGGGCCGGCCAGCGTGCGCCGCAGCGTGGCGGTGATACGCGCGCGGTCATCGCCGACGTACTCGGCCCAGTCCAGCGCCAGGCCGCGCGCGCCCAGCAGTTCGATGGTGCGGCGCAGGTGCTTGTCTTCGCGCCGCCCGGACAGAATCTCGTCGCCAATGACGATCAGGCCGAAACCCATGGTGCCCTCGCTTCAGGAATTTTCGATGCGGCGCACGTCGTGCGGCGCCAGGTCGATGACGTCGCCGCCCGACGACGGAGCGGCCGGCGGCTGGGCCGGCACGGCGGCGCGTTCGGCCCGCAGCTGCGCCAGCGCGCGCAGGCAGAAATGGCCGAACCACAGCGCCGAGAAAATAAAGATCAGCACATACAGCCACAGCGTGCCAGCCAGCACGAACGGAAACAGGAAGATCACCGCCGCCGACGACACCCACAGCAGCGTCGGCGCCGAGCCCAGCAGCCCCACGGCCACGCCGATCACCAGCAGCGGCGTGCGGTGGCGCCGCACCAGGGTCTTGCGCTCTTCGGCGCTGGCGTGGTCGGCAAGCGCGTCATAGGTCATCACGCGGTAGGTCAGCCAGCCCCACAGCACCGGCGGAATCAGCGCAAAGAACGGCGGAATCAGCCACAGCGGCAGCGTCACCAGCACCAGCGCCAGGAACACCACGGTGCTGCCGAGCGAATGGAACACACTGCCCAGCACGCTGCCACCATGGGCCTTGGCCAGGTCCGGATAGCTGCGCTCCAGGTGGCGCACCACCGCCGGCACCGAGAACACGCCGATAAACATCAGCATCGAGGCAATCACCAGCGGAATTGCCAGCGCCGCCACGAACAGCGGCGCCACGATGGTACGCATCGATTGCAGCCCGAACCAGTCGAGCGCGCTGTAGATCCAGCTGGTCAGGATCGAGGTTTCCAGGAAGCCGCGGGTGGCGCCCATGATGGGATCCCAGCCCCACCAGAGCAGCCCGCCCCACAGCAGCGTGGCCAGGACGAAAGGCAGCACGGTCAGCATCAGCATGCGGGGATGCAGCTGGCTGACCAGCGCGCGGCCAAACGAGCGGAAGATATCGTTCATGCAGTCGAAGGGCAAAACAGGAAAGTCGCGGGGAGCCGGCGATGCCAGCGAGGTCACCGGCCGGCGGCAACCCGGAACACTAGCATACGCCACCCGCCAGCGCGGCGCGCCTGCGTCCGCCGGCGATGGAGGAAGGCCTCGGATTTCCGCTCAGCGCAGCCGCAGCAGCCGCTTGATGCCGTACCACTGCTGGGCCAGGAACCCCGTGCCGTAGTCTTGGCCCTTGCCCGCCGGCGGCGGCAGCTGGTCGCGAATGCCGGTCGGGTGGTAGGTCTCGCTGAAGACCGCGGTGCCGAACAGCATGTCCCACCAGGGGAAGATCACGCCGTAGTTGCAGCCGCCCAACTTTGCCGGCGCGCCCTCGGCTTCATGGCCGATACCCACCGCGTGGTGGGTGCGGTGGAAGCGCGGCGAGATCAGCAGCCGTTCGCCGATGGCGCCGAAGTGCAGCCGCAGGTTGGCATGCTGCAAGCTCTGCAGCAGCTGCGACAGCGCCACCAGCAGCACATACTGCGACGGCTCCACGCCCACGCCCAGCGCCACCAGCGCAAACACCAGGTCGCGCAGCATGTCGTCGAGCAGGTGGTTGCGGTTGTCGCTCCACAGCGTCATCTGGCGCTGGCTGTGGTGCACCGCATGCAGGTGCCACCACCAGCGGAACGAGTGCGACAGCCGGTGGTACCAGTAGTCGAGCAGGTCGAACAGCAGCAGATAGACAAAGAAGCTGACCAGCGGCACCGAGGTCACGCCCGGCCACCAGTCTTCCACGTTGACGCGATGCCAGCCCATCAGCCGAAGGCGCCCTTCCAGGGCGTCGGTCAGCGGTTCCAGCAGGAAGAACATCGCCAGGCGGAACAGCCCGAGGCGGTGGATCACCGTGTAGAGGATATCGGTACGGACAGCGGCCCGGTCGGCGACGGCTTCGACCGGGCGCCACTTCTCCAGCGGTCCCAGGATCAGTGCCATCACGGCGATCTGCACCAGTCCCACCAGCAGCCATTCGGTGCCGGTGAAGGCTTCCTCGGCATAGCGACCAAAGCCCAGGTCATAGACCACCGGCAGCACCATGTCCTGGAACAGCGTGCCTTCGATCTGCCCGATCCAGGCGCTCAGCGTCTCCCACATCAGCGTCCGCCCTCCTGTGGTCCGGTGGGCCGCGCGATCCAGTCGCGGTAGGCCGGGTGCTCGCGCAGCGTCGCAAAGCAGAAGCCCTTGCGCTCCAGGCCCGCGAGCAGCGGTTCGAGCACCGCCGGCGCCCACGGATCCTGGCGCGACCAGATGCCGAGGTGCGCCATGGCAATGTCGCCATCGCGCAGGCTGGCGAGCGCGCGTTGCAGCAGCACGGCATTGGGATAGCGCTCCGAAGACAGCTCATCGCCCAGGAAGCCTGCCGGCGCCCAGCCGACATGCCGGAAGCCGCACTGCTCGGCCCATTGCAGCGTCTGCGGCGCGGTGCGCCCGCCCGGGGCGCGCCACAGCGGCATCATGTCGGCACCGGTTAGGCCGCGCAAGGCCTCGGCGCTGCGCCGCAATTCCTTGCAGAAGCCGGCCTGGTCCATGGCCACGTCCCGGCCCGCCTGCGCGCCGAACTGCGGCCGCATGGTGACCTGCCCGGCGCGCACGCTGCGCAGGTAGACATGATCGAAGGTATGGGTGCCGAAGACGTGGCCGTCGGCCACCAGCGACTTCCAGTACGGGGCCCACGACGGGTCGAGCGAACTGTCTTTCCGCACCGTCGGCTCGTTGGCCAGGAAGAAGGTGGCGCGGATCTGGTGGCGTCGCAGGGTATCGGCGATCAGCTGTGCCTGGCTCATGCTGCCGGTGTCGAAGGTCAGGTAAAGCGTGCCGGCCTGGCATGCCTTGGCGCCCGGCCTGGCGGCGTCGGCTGCCTGCGGCGCACCCGGCACGATGCAGGCAAGCGCCAGCACGGCCAGCCAGCGGCCCAGCCGTACGTGCCGCGATGCCTTGATCTGGTCCATGGTCCCTGGCCCTGCCTGACTTCCGTTTTAGTACAGCGGTGCGCGCGTGCGGAAATAGATGCCATGCGGCGAGCGCCCGACCCGCACGGTCTTGACCAGCTTGCGGCTGGCCACATCGACCAGCCCGACCGAACGCGCCCAGCGGAAGGTAACCCACAGGGTCTTGCCGTCGGCAGTCAGTTCCATGTCATCCGGGCCCGGCGGCAAACCGGTGATGTCGCCGACCTTGCTCAGCGTCTGCTGGTCGATGATGCTGATGCTGCCGGTGACGCGGTTGCTGAGGAACAGGTGGCGCCGGTCGCCGACGGCGCGGAAGTTATGCGCGCCCTTGCCGGTCTGGATCTGCTTGACCACGGTGCGGGTGCGCCAGTCGATCACGGCCACGTAGTCGGCGCCGGTCATGCCGACCAGCAGGTATTTCTGGTCCGGCGTGACCCAGATCCCTGCCGGCGCCGAGCCGGTTTCCATGCGCCACATCACGTTCTGCGTGACCAGGTCGATGGCAGCAACTTCGTTGGAGTCCTGCAGCGTGACAAAGGCAATGCGGCTGTCGGCGGTAAATGCAATATGGCTGGGTGTCTTGGCCAGCGCAAACTGCTTGGCCAGCTTCAGGGCCTTGCCGTCCCAGCGGTACAGGTCGACGCGGTCGAGCCGGTTGCCGGTTGCGACAAACCACTTCTGGTCCGGCGAGAAGCCGATTTGATAAGGGTCGTCGACATTGGGCACGCGCTGCTGGACCTTGCCGGTAACCGGATCCAGGAACACGAGGTCGTTGCCGACCGCATTGGCAACGATCAGCGCTTTGTCGTCCGGCGTGGCGATCAGGTGGTGGGGCTCCTTGCCGATCGGGAAGGTTTCCAGCACCTTCTGCGTGTCCTTGTCGATCAGCGTGACGGTGGCATCACCCGAATTGAGGATCACCACCACTTCCGCCCAAGCCGGGGCCGCCATCAGGCCCAGCGCAAGCGCGCCCACCGTGATCCCACCAGCCACCAACCGCCGCAATGCGAACATAAGACCCGCTACAAGAAGAACTGAATCGGCGATTCTAACGTTTTGGCGGTGGATTCCGCTGACGTCTCCGCTGACGGCGGACAAGAATTTAGCAGATCGTTGCGCCGGTACGACCATTGCGCAACCATTTGCTGCCGTAGCCGCGCGCGAACCTTAGCGCTGCATCGATTCCCACACCTTTTGCAGCCGCTTGACCGACATCGGCACCGGCGTGCGCAGCTCCTGCGCGAACAAGGCGATGCGCAGTTCTTCCAGCATCCAGCGGAATTCCTCCAGCCGCGCGTCCTCGCCACCGCGGCCCTGGGTGCGCAGCTGCTTTTCGGCACGCTGCCACTGCTGGACCAGCGGCGCCATCTCCTGCAGGCGCTGGGTATCGCGGGCCGGATCGCCCTTGAGCTTGTCCACGCGCATGGCGATGCCCTTCAGGTAGCGCGGGAAATGGACCAGCTGCGTGTATGGGGTTTCATCGACAAAGCGCTTGCCCATCAGCCGGCCGAGCTGGGCCTCCATGTCGGCATGGGCCGCGGCGAAAGGCTTGGCCTGCAACAGCTTGCGCGGCAGTCCGGCGTATTCGGCAAGGATGGCGCCAGCCAGCCGGGCAATTTCCTGCGCCAGCAGCGATAGCCGGGTGCGCCCTTCGTCCTTGCGGGCATTGAACTCGGCCTCGTTGCGCGGCAGCGGCGCCTGCATGCAGGCGCGCTCCAGCGCCAGCATCACGATCTGCTCGCGCAGCATCTCCTGCGTGCCCAGCGTCATGTACTGCATCGCCATCTGCTGCAGCCCCGGGATGTTTTTCTCGAGGAACTTGACCTGCTCGCGCAATTGCAGCGCGAACAGCCGGCGCAGCCCCAGGTGGTGGATGCGGGCGGCCTCCTGCGGGTCGTCGAAGACCTCCACGTCGCAATGCGTGCCGCGGTCGACCAGCGCCGGATAGCCAAACAGGGTCTGGCTGCCCTTGCGGATCTCGAGCAGCTCGGGCAGTTCGCCAAAGCTCCAGGCGGTCAGGCCCTCGTACTTGCCGGGCTCGGCCGCGGCCAGCGCCGGCGCCCGTTCCGGGGCCTGGGTTGCAGCCTGTGCCGCGGCTTGTGCGGCCACCCGCTGGAACGACTGCTGCGCCTGGCCGCCCAGCTCGGCGCGCAGCTGGGCCAGGTTGCGGCCCATGTCGAGCTGGCGCCCGTGCTCGTCAATCACCTTGAAGTTCATGGCGTGGTGCGCGGGCAGCGTTTCCAGCTTGAAGTCCGCCCGCCTGACCATGGTGCCGGTCTGCTCGCGGATATCGGCGATCAGCACGTCCAGCAGCTCGCCTTCGCCAAACGGCTGGCGCGCGACAAAGCCCGCGGCATACTCGGGCAGCGGCACGCAGTGGCGGCGCAGCTTCTGCGGCAACGACTTGAGCAGCAGGTGCACCTTTTCCTTGATCATGCCGGGCACCAGCCAGTCCGCGCGCTCCGGGCGCACCTGGTTGAGCGCGTACAGCGGCACGGTCAGGGTCACGCCGTCGCGATGGCTGCCGGGTTCGAAGTGGTAGCTCAACCCCATGTCCACGCCGGCCACGGTCATGGTCTTCGGGAACAGGTCGGTGGTGATGCCCGCCGCCTCATGCCGCATCAGTTCGTCGCGGTTCAGGTACAGCAGCTTGCGGTCCTGCGCGCTCTCGGCCTGGTACCACTGCTCGAACGTGGTCTGCTGGCAGACGTCGGCCGGAATCGCGCGGTCGTAAAACGCGTAGATCAGCTCATCGTCGACCAGCACATCCTGGCGCCGCGACTTGTGCTCGAGGTTCTCGATCTCGCGCACAAGTCGCTGGTTGTGCGCGTAGAACGGCAGCCGCGTATCGAACTCGCCCTCGACCAGCGCGCGGCGGATAAACAGCTCGCGCGCCTCGCGCGGGTTCATCGGGCCGTAGTGCACGCGGCGGTGCTGGTAGACCACCAGCCCGTACAGCGTGGCACGTTCCAGCGCCAGCACCTGCCCCGCCTTCTTTTCCCAGTGCGGATCGCTCCAGCTGACCTTGAGCAGGTGTCGGCCCACCTGCTCCAGCCATTCAGGCTCGATGCGCGCCAGCGTGCGCGCGAACAGCCGGCTGGTCTCGACCAGCTCGGCCGCGACGATCCAGCGCCCAACCTTGCGCGCGATCAGCGAGCCCGGCCAAAGATGAAACTTGATGCCGCGCGCACCGAGGTATTCGCGGCCCTTGCCGTCGCCGTCCTCGATGCGGCAGCCGACGTTGCCAAGCAAGCCGGTCAGCAGCGCCTTGTGCACCTGCTCGTAAGTCGGTTCACTGTCGTTCAGTCGCCAGCCCTGTTCGGTCACCGTGGTCAGCAGCTGGGAATGCACGTCGCGCCACTCGCGCAGCCGCAGGTGCGACAGGAAGTGCGCACGGCACTGGTCCTGCAGCTGGCGGTTGGACTTCTTGTGCGCGACCGCGTCCTCGAACCACTTCCACAGCCTGACCCAGCCCAGGAACTCGGACTTCTCGTCCATGAACTTGCGATGGGCCTGGTCGGCGGCTTCCTGCGCCTCCTGCGGGCGGTCGCGCGGGTCCTGCACCGACAGCGCGCTGGCGATGATCAGCACCTCGCGCAGGCACTGGTGCTCGCGCGCGGCCAAGATCATGCGCGCCACGCGTGGATCGAGCGGCAGCTTGGCCAGCTGGCGGCCAGTGGCGGTCAGCTGGTTGGCGTCATCGACGGCGCCGAGCTCCTGCAGCAGCTGATAGCCGTCGGCCACGGCGCGGCCCAGCGGCGGCTCGATGAACGGGAACGCCTCGATATCGGTCAGCCGCAGCGCCTTCATGCGCAGGATCACCGCGGCCAGCGACGAGCGCAGGATCTCGGGGTCGGTAAAGCGCGGCCGCCCGGTGAAATCGGACTCCTCGTACAGCCGGATGCACACCCCGTTGGCCACCCGGCCGCAGCGGCCGGCGCGCTGGTTGGCGGCGGCCTGCGAGATCGCCTCGACCTGCAGCTGCTCGACCTTGTTGCGGTACGAGTAGCGCTTGACACGCGCCAGCCCGGTATCGACCACGTAGCGGATGCCCGGCACGGTCAGCGAGGTTTCGGCGACGTTGGTCGCCAGCACGATGCGGCGCGCGTTCGACGGCTTGAACACCCGCTCTTGCTCCTGCACCGACAACCGCGCGAACAGCGGCAGGATCTCGGTATGCGGCGGGTGGTGCTTGCGCAGCGCCTCGGCGGCCTCGCGGATCTCGCGCTCGCCGGGTAAAAAGACCAGCACATCGCCCGGGCCGACGCGGCACAGCTCGTCGACCGCCTCGACAATGCCGTCGTACAGGTCGCGCTCGCGTGCCTGCGGGCTGCGCGGCGCGCCCGCAGGCACGTCCTCGGTGATCGGACGGTAACGCACTTCCACCGGGTACAAGCGGCCGCTGACCTCGATCACCGGCGCTGGCTTGTCGCCCGAGGCGAAATGCCGGGCAAAGCGCTGCGCATCGATGGTGGCCGAGGTGATGATCACCTTCAGGTCCGGCCGCTTCGGCAGGATCTGGCGCAGGTAGCCGATCAGGAAGTCGATGTTCAGGCTGCGTTCGTGCGCCTCATCGATGATCAGCGTGTCGTAGGCGCGCAGCAGCGGGTCGTTCTGGGTTTCGGCAAGCAGGATGCCGTCGGTCATCAGCTTGACCGACGCCCCCGACGACATGGTGTCGTTGAAGCGCACCTGGTAGCCGACGTGCTCGCCCAGCGGCGTGCCGAGTTCCTGCGCGATGCGCTTGGCGGTCGAGGTGGCGGCGATGCGGCGCGGCTGGGTGTGGCCGATCAGCCCCCCGCTCATTTGACCCGGACCGCGGCCGGGGCCGCGCCCGATCGACAGGCAGATCTTGGGCAGCTGCGTGGTCTTGCCCGAACCGGTCTCGCCGGAAACAATCACCACCTGGTTGGCCAGGAGCGCCGCGGCAATCTCGTCGCGGCGAGCCGATACCGGCAGGGCCTCGGGGAAGGTGATCGGCGGCAGCGGGTTGACCGGACGCGGCGGTCGCGCGCCGGGCGGCCGCGCACCGCCAGGCCGGGCGGGGCCGGCCTGCTGCCGGGCCGGTCCGGAGACCGGGCGGGATTGGACGGGGGCAGCGGGCTGACCGGCACCGGCGCGCTGGCGCGGCGCAACCGGTGGTTTGGGCTTGACGGGGCGTTGTTCTGACATTGGCCGGGATTATAATCCGCGGGATGAACGCCAGAACCGACGCGCCGCAGACGGCGCCTGCCTCCCCGTCCGCATCCGCGGCCGCCGCCGCACCGGCGCAGGCCGAACCGCCCGCCGCGGCCGAACTCCCCGCCCCCGCCCCGACCTCCCCCGTGCCGGTCACGGCCGATCCGGACCGCAGCGGCCCCGACCACCAGCAATTCGTCGACTGGCTGCGCATGGTGGCGCCGTATATCCATGCCTTCCGCGGCAAGACCTTCGTGATCGCCTTCGCGGGCGAGCTGGTCAAGTCGGGCGTGCTGAATGCGCTGGTCAACGACGTCGCGCTGCTGCACGCGATGGGCATGCAGATCGTGCTGGTGCACGGCTCGCGTCCGCAGGTGGAAGAGCAGCTGGCGCTGCGCCATGTCGAGTCGCAGTTTGTCGACGGCGTGCGCGTGACCGACAACGCCGCGCTCGAATGCGCCAAGGAAGCCGCCGGCGAGCTGCGCCTGGACATCGAGGCCGCGTTCAGCCAGGGCCTGCCCAACACGCCGATGGCCGGCGCCCAGCTGTCGGTGATCTCCGGCAACTTCGTCACCGCGCGCCCGGTCGGCATCGTCAACGGCACCGACTACCAGCACACCGGGCTGGTGCGCAAGATCGACGCCGAATCTGTGCGCATGTCGCTGTCGCACGGCAAGGTGGTGCTGCTGTCGCCGCTGGGCTTCTCGCCCACCGGCCAGGCCTTCAACCTGTCGATGGAAGACGTGGCCAGCGCCACCGCCACCGCGCTCAAGGCCGACAAGCTGATCTTCATTACCGAGGTGCCGGGCGTGCCCGACCCGGTCGGCAAGATGATGCAGGAAATGTCGCTGCGCACCGCGGTGGAGCGACTGCAGAACAACCACCTGCCGCCGGACGTGGCCAACTACCTGCAGCACCTGGTCAAGGCGCTCAAGGGCGGCGTGCCGCGTGCACACCTGATTCCCTACTCGCTCGACGGCGCGGTGCTGCTGGAACTGTTCCTGCACGACGGCGTCGGCACCATGCTTTCCGACACCGACCTGGAAAGCCTGCGCGAGGCCACGCTGGACGACGTCGGCGGCATCGTGCAACTGATCGCGCCGCTGGAGCAGGACGGCACGCTGGTGCCGCGCGGACGCCACCTGATCGAGCGCGATATCGCCAATTTCTCCGTGATCGAGCACGACGGCGTGCTGTTCGGCTGCGCCGCGCTGTACGACTACCCGCGCGAGAACATGGGCGAGATGGCCTGCCTGACGGTATCGCAGGAAGCCCAGGGCACCGGCGACGGCGAGCGCCTGCTCAAGCGCATCGAGCGCCGCGCCCGCGCGCTGGGCCTGGAGCGCCTGTTCGTGCTGACGACCCGCACCGAGCACTGGTTCCTCAAGCGCGGTTTCGTCCACGCCACCGTCGACGACCTGCCCGAGGACAAGCGCAAGCTCTACAACTGGCAGCGCAAGTCGATGGTGCTGATGAAAAAACTGTGAAGCCGTAGGGGCAATCGCCGCTGTGCCGCGGCCGGCCGCCCCGCTTGGCTACAATAGCGCCAGCGCCGAAGCTCTCACGAACATTCCAAGGAGTCCCCATGGCCCGCACGGTCCATTGCATCAAGCTGAACAAGGAAGCCGAAGGCCTCGACTTCCCGCCGCTGCCCGGCGAACTGGGCAAGAAGATCTGGCAGAACGTGTCGAAGGAAGCCTGGGCCGGCTGGCTCAAGCACCAGACCATGCTGATCAACGAGAACCGCCTGAACATGGCCGATGCGCGCGCGCGCCAGTACCTGCTCAAGCAGACCGAGAAGTACTTCTTCGGCGAAGGTGCCGACCAGGCCCAGGGCTACGTGCCGCCGCAGGCCTGATCCGGACCGGCCAGCAAACAAAATGGGGTGCCTGAGGCACCCCATTTTGTTTGGCAGCGGGCGTCGGCTCAGTAGTCCGTGCGCTGCACGCCGTCGCCGGTGCCGAGCAGCAGCACGTCGGCGCCGCGCAGCGCGAACAGCCCCACCGTGACCACCCCGGGCACCTGGTTGACCGTCTGCTCGAGGCCGCGCGGATCGTCGATCTTCAGCCCGGCCACGTCGAGGATCACATTGCCGTTATCGGTCTTGTAGATGCCGCCTTCCTTGGTCATGCGCAGGCGCGGCTGGCCGCCAAGGGCCTGCAGCTTGCGCGCCACCGCGGCACGTGCCATCGGCACCACCTCGACCGGCAGCGGGAAGGTGCCCATGGTCTGCACCAGCTTGCTGCCGTCGGCGATGCAGACGAAGCGCTTGGCCACCGAGGCGACGATCTTCTCGCGCGTCAGCGCCCCGCCGCCGCCCTTGATCATGGCGCCGCTGGCATCGATCTCGTCGGCGCCGTCGACATAGACCGGGATCTCGTCGACCTCGTTCAGGTCCAGCACCTTGAAGCCGTGCTGCTGCAGGCGCCGCGTGGATGCCTCGGAGCTCGACACCGCACCCCCGAAGCGCTCCTTGAACGCCGCCACGGCGTCGATGAAGAGATTGGCGGTCGAGCCGGTGCCCACGCCGAGCACGGCACCTTCGGGCACTTCCTGCTTCACGTAGTCGGCGGCGGCTTGCGCGACCAGCGCCTTGAGTTCATCCTGAGTCATGACAACAGCCAGATTGCGTTAGGGGAAACGCGTAGTGTAGCGGATTGCGGCGGCAGGTCACGCCGGCGACGGCCGCGACGGTACAATGGGCCAGACCGGGTGCCGTGCGCTCCCCCTGAAGCCGGCAATCGATTTTTGCAGACGCTCAAGCAGACGACCTAGCGACCATGAACCAGCTCGAACAACTCAGGCAGTTCACCACGGTGGTGGCCGATACCGGCGACTTCCAGCTGATGAAGCAGTACACGCCGCAGGACGCGACCACCAACCCGTCGCTGATCCTGAAGGCGGTGCAGAAACCCGAATACCGCCACTTGCTGGAACGCGCGGTGCAGGACCACCACGGCAACGGCGGCGTCGACGCGGTGATGGACGAAGTGCTGATCGCCTTTGGCCTCGAGATCCTGGCGATCGTGCCGGGCCGCGTGTCGACCGAGGTCGACGCGCGCCTGTCGTTCGACACCACCGCCACCGTCAACAAGGCACGCCACCTGATCCAGCTGTACGAGCAGCGCGGCATCGCGCGCGAGCGCGTGCTGATCAAGATCGCCTCCACCTGGGAGGGCATCCGCGCCGCCGAGATCCTGCAGCGCGACGGCATCCGCTGCAACATGACGCTGCTGTTCTCGCTGGTGCAGGCAGTGGCCTGCGCCGAAGCCGGCGCCCAGCTGATCTCGCCGTTCGTCGGCCGCATCTTCGACTGGTACAAGAAACAGGCGGGCGAGCAATGGGACGCGGCCGCCAACGGCGGCGACAACGACCCCGGCGTGCGCTCGGTGCGCCAGATCTACGACTACTACAAGAAGTTCGGCTATCCCACCGAGGTGATGGGCGCCAGCTTCCGCAGCACCGCGCAGATCCTGTCGCTGGCTGGATGCGACCTGCTGACCATCAGCCCGGAACTGCTCGAACAGCTGGCCGGCGCCCAGGGCCCGGCGGTGCACAAGCTGTCGGTGGACCAGGCCCAGGCCGCCAATATCGCCCGCGTCACCGCGGACGAGCCGTCGTTCCGCTGGCAGTTGAACGAAGACGCGATGGCGACGGAAAAGCTGGCCGAAGGCATCCGCCTGTTTGCCGCGGATGCAGTCAAGCTGGAAAAGCTGATCGCCGAAATTGCGCAATAAGCGCGGCACGCGCCGGCGCCGCGACGCCGGCCCCGCGCTTCAGCCGGCCTCTGGCGCCGGCTGCGGCCATAACCGCGGCAGGCAGGCGCCCGCCGCGGCCGACAGCACGATATCCGCGGTCTGGTCGAGCGCCGACGGCTGCGGATTGACCACGATCACCGGCGCGCCATGCTCGCGCGCCACGCCAGGCAGCCCCGCCGCCGGGTACACCAGCCCCGAGGTCCCCACCACCAGGCACAGGTCGCAGGTCTGCGCCGCATGCTCGGCGCGGTAGCGCGCCACCCGCGGCAGGTCTTCGCCGAACCACACCACGCCCGGCCGCATCAGCGCGCCGCACACGTTGCAGCGCGGCGGCATGCCGGGCAGCGCGGTCGCCTCGCTGCAGCGGCCGCATCCGTCCAGCCACTTGTTGGCGAACAGGTTGCCGTGCAGTTCGATCACGCCGGCGCTGCCGGCGCGCTGGTGCAGGCCATCAACGTTCTGCGTCACCAGCGTGATGGGTTTCTGCGCGGCCAGCGCCACCAGCGCATGGTGCGCCGGGTTCGGCTTCACCGCCGCAACCAGCTCGCGCCGGTGCAGGTACCACTGCCACACCAGCGCGGGCTGGCGGCGATAGGCCACCTCGCTGGCCAGCTCTTCCGGATCAAACTGTTCCCACAGCCCGGTCATGGCGTCGCGGAAGGTCGGCACACCGGATTCGGCGGAAATACCGGCCCCGGTCAGCACGAAGATGTTGCTGGCGCCGTCGATCAGCCGACGCGCTTCCTCTAGCCCCGGGAGTACCGGCAGAAGGGAATCGTCGGCCATGGTCTCAGCGCGGCAGGCGCCGCTGGCGCACGGCCTCGTACAGGCACACGCCGCTGGCCACGGACACGTTCAGGCTTTCCACGCCGCCGGCCATCGGGATGCCGACCAGTTCGTCGCAGGTTTCGCGCGTGAGGCGGCGCATGCCCTCGCCTTCGGCACCCATCACGATCGCGGTCGGGCCCTTGAAATCGATGTCGTATAGCGACTTCTCGGTGCCGTCAGCGGTGCCGATCACCCAGATGCCACGCTCCTGCAGTTCGCGCAGCGTGCGGGCCAGGTTGGTCACGGTGATGTACGGCACGGTTTCGGCCGCGCCGCTGGCGACCTTGGCCACGGTGGCGTTCAGGCCGACGCTGCGGTCCTTGGGCGCAATCACCGCATGCGCGCCGGCACCGTCGGCCACCCGCAGGCACGCGCCCAGGTTGTGGGGATCGGTAACGCCATCCAGCACCAGCAGCAGCGGCGTGCCTTCGATGCCATCGAGCAATTCATCCAGGTTCAGCGCCAGGGCCACGTCTTCGGCACGCGCCACCACGCCCTGGTGGCGGTCGGTACCAGCCATGCCGCGCAGGCGCTCGGCGTCGACCGGATGCAGGCGCACGCCCAGGCTTTCGGCCAGGCGCACGAAGTCCTGCATGCGCCGGTCGCGGCGGGCGGATTCAATGTAGATGTCGGACACGCCCTTGGGATCTTGCCGCAGGCGCGCGGTCACGGCGTGAAAGCCGATCAGGAGTTTTTGTTTAGCCATGGGCGCGATTGTACCCGCCCGGCCACCGTCCCCGCGCACGCGGGGACGGCGATCCGACGGCAATCGGCTAGCGCTTGTGCGGTGTGCGCTTGGCGGCGGTCTTGCCCGCCGGCTTGGCCGGGCGCGCCTTGGAGGCCGGCTTGCGCGGCTTTTCCAGGTGCGCGGGCTTGGGCTTGGCCGCGCGCTTGCCCGGCTTGCCGCCGGTCTTCACATGCGGCTTGAGCGGCGTGATTACCGCCTCGAACACCGGTTGCTCTTCGATCACGCGGTCGAGCGTCTCGTCGAACGATTCTTCCGGCTTGGACGAGCCCCCCAGCAGCGCCGCCAGCTGGCGGCCCTTCTTGCGCGCCGGCACCGCATGGGCGGCAGGCACGCGCGGCTGGGCCTCGGTCCCTGTCGGACGCCCGCGCAGCGTTTTGGCCGAGGGTTCCTGCACCAGGCGGAAGTCGATCTTGCGCGCGTCGAGGTCGACGCGAGACACCTGCACGCGCACGCGGTCGGTGAGCCGGTAGCGGATGCCGGTGCGCTCGCCGCGCAGTTCGTTGCGGGCCTCGTCGTACTGGAAGTAGTCGCTGCCCAGCTCGGTCACGTGGACCAGGCCCTCGACGTAGAGCTCATCGAGCTGCACGAAGATGCCGAACGAGGTCACGGCGCTGACGGTGCCGGCATAGTCGCTGCCCAGCTTGTCGCGCATGAAGTAGCACTTGAGCCAGGCTTCGACATCGCGCGAGGCCTCGTCGGCACGGCGCTCGTTGGCCGAACAGTGCAGGCCCAGCTCGTCCCAGATGGCCTCGTTGCGCCGGGCGCGCGCGGCGGTCAGTTCCGCCTTCTGCTCGGCGTCCTTGGCCTGCAGACGGCGCGCCTTCGGCGAGATCGCCGTGTTCAGCTCGGTGCCATGGGCGAAGGCCGGCTGGTATTTGGTGTGCGCCAGCACTGCCTTGATCGCGCGGTGCACCAGCAGGTCGGGGTAGCGGCGGATCGGGCTGGTGAAGTGCGCGTAGGCCTCGTACGCCAGGCCGAAATGGCCGATATTGTCCGGGCTGTACACCGCCTGCTGCATCGAGCGCAGCAGCATGGTCTGCAGCATCGGCGCGTCGGGGCGGGACTTGATCTTGTCCATGACCTCAGCGTAGTCCGACGCCTGCGGCTTGTCGCCGCCGCCGAGCGACAGGCCGGCGGTGCGCAGGAACTCGCGCAGGTTCTTCAGCTTTTCCTCGCTCGGGCCCGCGTGGATGCGGTACAGCGCCGGGTGCTTGAAGCGTTCGAGGAAATCGGCCGCGCACACGTTGGCGGTCAGCATGCATTCCTCGATCAGCCGGTGCGCGTCGTTGCGCGTGCGCGGCAGGATCTGCTCGATCTTGCCCTGCGCATTGCAGACGATATAGGTCTCGGTGGTGTCGAAGTCGATCGCGCCGCGCGCGCGCCGCGCCTTCAGCAGGACCTGGAACAGCTCATACAGGTTCTGCAGGTGCGGCACCAGCTCGCTGCGCTTGTGGGCCTCGGGGCCCTTGGTGTTGGACAGTACCGACCAGACCTCGTTGTAGGTCAGCCGCGCGGTCGAGTGCATCACCGCGGGGTAGAACTGGTAGCCCTTGAGCTCGCCCTTGGCGGTGATCACGGCATCGCACACCATGCACAGCCGGTCGACGTGCGGGTTGAGCGAGCACAGGCCGTTGGACAGCTTTTCCGGCAGCATCGGGATCACGCGCCGCGGGAAATAGACCGAGGTGGCGCGGTCCAGCGCATCGCCGTCGAGCGGCGTGCCCGGACGCACGTAGTGCGACACGTCGGCGATCGCCACGATCAGGCGCCAGCCCTTGGCCCGGCCGATCTTGACCGGCTCGCAATAGACCGCGTCGTCGAAATCGCGCGCGTCTTCGCCGTCGATGGTGACCAGCGGGATGTCGCGCAGGTCGATGCGGTGGTCCAGGTCGGCCTGGCGCACCTCGTCGGGCAGTTCGGAGGCTTCCTGGGCAGCGGCCGGCGAGAACGCATGCGGCACGCCGTACTTGCGCACCGCGATCTCGATCTCCATGCCGGGATCGTCGATGTCGCCGAGCACCTCCACCACGCGGCCCACCGGCTGCACATAGCGGTCGGGGAATTCGGTCAGCTCGACGCTGACCACCTGCCCCACTCGTGCCTTGCCCTGCGCCTTGGGCGGGATCAGGATGTCCTGGCTGATGCGCTTGTCTTCCGGCGCCACCACCAGCACGCCGCCTTCGCTGAGCAAGCGGCCGATGACAAAGCGGTTGGCGCGCTCGATGATCTCGACGATCTGCCCTTCGGGGCGTCCACGGCGGTCGTAGCCCACCACGCGCACCTGCGCGCGGTCGTTGTGCATGGCCTTCTGCAGCTCGCGCTCGGGCAGGAAGATGTCGTCCTCGCCGTCGTCGCGGATCAGGAAGCCGAAGCCGTCGCGGTGGCCCTGCACCCGGCCGGTGACAAAGTTGGGCTGGTGCGCCAGTTCATAGCGGCCCTTGCGGTTCAGCTCGATCTGGCCGTCGCGCTCCATGGCTGCCAGGCGCTTCTGGAAGCCGTCATGCTCCTTGCGCGTGACGGCCAGGGCCTTGGCGATATCGCCTGCCGACTGGGGAGATTCCGACGTTCTCAGCACGCCCAGGATTTCTTCCCGGCTGGGGATCGGATAGTTGTTCTGATTCAATTTTTTCTGGAAACTAATTGACAAAATTCTCGCACTCTCTATAATGAGCGCTTCGGTTGTTTCGACACCTGCCCAGGTGGCGGAATTGGTAGACGCACTAGGTTCAGGTCCTAGCGGTGGCAACACTGTGGAGGTTCGAGTCCTCTCCTGGGCACCAGATCACCGGAAAACCCGCAGCGCTTTCGAGCCTTGCGGGTTTTTTGTTTTTGACGCCAGTTTTGCGCATCAGATCCGGCAACTTGCACTCCTTGCTTGGCGGCACAGCCGCGATGTCATACCTGCGAGCGTACGGGTTTTTTCCCGTCCGTGAAACCGCGCACCGTACCCCGCGCGGCAGCCGAACCACAACGGTACGGCAATGTCGAGGAGTGTAACAGCTTCAGTGGCGATTCCGGCATTCAGTCGACCCGCACGGACCATTTCGCCGCACGCGCCACGGCTCCGCTTATTTCCCTCCCTAGCCGTTCCATCCTAATGCCTTGACGGCGGCGCCGATATGTAACTATCATGGTTTCACATTGCACCCGACACCATGAGCACAAGCAGCCGGTTTGCCGTCGCCGTCCATATCCTCACCCTGCTGGCCAGTTCCGACGAACCAGTGCCGTCATCGCTGATTGCGGGCAGCGTCGGCACCAACCCGGCGCTGATCCGGCGCCTGGTCGGCCTGCTGGCTGAAGCCGGCCTGGTAACCACCACCATGGGCAGCACTGGCGGCGCTACGCTGGCACGCGCGGCGGCGTCGATCACGCTGCTGGAGGTGTTCCGCGTGGTGGAGACCACCGCGCTGATCACGCTGCACCAGAGCGCGCCCAATCCAGCCTGCGCGGTCGGTCGCGAGATCACGGGGGCGCTGCGCAAGGTCGCCGACCACGCTCAGGCGGCCATGGACGATGCCCTCGCCGGCATCACCATCGCCAGCATGCTTGCCGATGTCGAGCGCAGCGGCCAGCGCCGCAAGCGCTGATTTTTTTTGCCCCGATGTGTAACTACATCGGTTTCATATTCAACTGAACGACACAAGGAGTGACCATGAAGATCGCCATCATCGGTGCCACCGGCCGCGTTGGCACCCGCCTGACCGACGAAGCCCTGCGCCGCGGCCATCAGGTAACGGCCATTGCGCGCCAGACCAGCGGACTACCCGCGCGTGCCGGCGTGACAACCAGGGATGTGGATGCGACCGACAGCGCAGCGCTGGCCGCCGCCCTCGCCGGCCATGAGGTTGTCATCAGCAGCGCCCGCTTTGCGCAGCTGGACGCGCAACAGGTGACCTCGGCGGTGCGCCAGGCCGGCGTGCCGCGCTTGCTGGTGGTGGGCGGTGCGGGGAGCCTCTACGTCGCGCCGGGCGTACAGCTCGTCGACACCCCGAACTTTCCCGACGCCTACAAGGCCGAGGCACTGGCCGGCCGGGACTTCCTGAACGCGCTGCGTGGCGAGCAGCAGATCGACTGGACCTTCCTGTCGCCGTCCGCGCTGTTCGAGCCGGGCGAGCGGACCGGCACATTCCGCATCGGCGGGGACAACCTGCTGAGCGACGCGGCAGGCAAGAGCTGGATCTCGATGGAAGACTACGCCATCGCGATGCTCGACGAGATTGAAGCGCCGGCGCATTCGCGCCAGCGCTTCACGGTCGGCTACTGAGCCGCAGCGTGGCAGCCGGCGGCGGCGCTCAGTCGCGCCCGCCGTCGTCCAGCAGGCTGGCGCGCTTGCCGCGCTTGAGCCACGCCGCGAGGTTGTGCGGGCGGAGAGTGTCGTACTCTTCGAACGGCTGGTGGATCCACGGGTTCGATTCCAGGAAGGTCACGTGGTAGTCCGGTTCCACCTTGGAGCACGCCTTGTACCACAGCACCGCCGAGCGCACCTCGGTCACCGCCGGGTAGCGCTCCTTGAGGTGGCGGCCCACGCGCTCCAGCGTGATGCCCGAGTCGACCAGGTCGTCAACCAGCAGGATCTTGCCGCTCAGCTCGCCGCGGGTCATGGTGATGTACTGCGCGATGTCGAGATCGCCCTGCTGCGTGCCGGCGGCCTCGCGGTAGCTGCTGGTGGCCAGGATCGCCAGCGGCACGTCGAAGATGCGCGACATCTGGTCGCCCACGCGCAGCCCGCCGCGTGCGAGGCACAGGATCTTGTCGAACTTCCAGCCCGACTCATGCACGTTCAGCGACAGGCGTGCGATCAGGCGATGGTAGTCGTCCCAGGAGACCCACAGGTTCTCGTCGTCGTTGGTAGGCAGGTTCATCGTTCTACTCTTTGTATCTTCGGGTCGGTTGACCGATATGGCTCGGCCCGCTTGCGCGGGCCGATTTTTTTCTGGCGGGCCGCTGCGCTCGTGGCGCGGCGGCTTGCAGCCGTACGGCTGGCGGGTCAGGCCGTGTACGGGTGGCGCAGCAGGATGGTCTCGTCGCGGTCCGGGCCGGTCGAGATCATGTCGATCGGGATGCCGACCACTTCTTCCACGCGCTTCAGGTAGACGCGGGCCTGCTCGGGCAGCGCGTCCCAGGCCTTGACGCCGAAGGTAGACTCGTTCCAGCCGGGGAATTCTTCGTAGACCGGTACGCAACGCGCCACGGCGTCAGAGCCACGCGGCAGGATGTCGACGGTCTTGCCGTCGAGTTCGTAGCCCACGCACAGCTTGATGGTTTCCAGGCCATCGAGCACGTCCAGCTTGGTCATGCACAGGCCGGAGACGCCGTTGATCTGCACCGAGCGCTTGAGCGCGGCGGCATCGAGCCAGCCGGTGCGGCGCGGACGGCCCGTGACCGAGCCAAATTCCTTGCCGACGTTGGCCAGGCGCACGCCGACCGGGTCCTGGCGCGAGGAGTTGTCGTTATCGTACAGCTCGCTCGGGAACGGGCCCGCGCCCACGCGGGTGCAATAGGCCTTGGTGATGCCGAGGATATAGTTCAGGCGGCCCGGGCCCACGCCCGCGCCGGCTGCGGCCGCACCGGCCACGCAGTTGCTCGAGGTGACGAACGGATAGGTGCCGTGGTCGACGTCGAGCAGCGTGCCCTGCGCGCCTTCGAACATCAGGTTGCCGCCGGCGGCGTTGACCGCGTAGAGCTCGGCCGAGACGTCGGCGACCATCGGCGCCAGGCGCGGCGCGTAGGCCAGCGCTTCATCCAGGGTCTGCTGGAAATCCACGGCTTCGGCGCCCAGGTACTGGGTCAGCATGAAGTTGTGGAAGTCCAGGTTTTCGCGCAGGCGTTCGGCGAACTGCTGCGGATCGAACAGGTCCTGCACGCGCAACGCGCGGCGCGCGACCTTGTCTTCATAGGCCGGGCCGATGCCGCGGCCGGTGGTGCCGATCTTGGCGGCGCCACGGCGGGCTTCGCGCGCCTTGTCGATGGCAACGTGGTACGGCAGGATCAGCGTGGCCGCCTCGGAAATGCGCAGGCGGCTCTGCACCTGCAGGCCGGCGCCTTCGAGTTCTTCGATTTCACGGAACAAAGCTTCGGGCGACAGCACCACACCGTTGCCGATGTAGCAGACCGTGCCGTCACGCATGATCCCGGACGGGATCAGCCTGAGGATAGTCTTCTTGCCGCCGATGATCAGCGTGTGGCCAGCGTTGTGGCCACCCTGGAACCGCACCACGCCCTTTGCCTGGTCGGTAAGCCAATCGACGATTTTTCCTTTGCCTTCGTCACCCCACTGGGTGCCGATCACGACGACATTGCGTCCCTGGCCTACTGCGGATGCGGACATATTGCTTTGGTCAATAGGTTAAAAACGTATTCTACTCTTGTTGCCGGGCGATTCCGGCTTTTTGGGCCGGCGCGGCGTCGATGCGTCAGCGCGGCACCACGGCCCAGCCGTTGTCCTGGCGCACCAGTTGACGGTCGCAATTGAACTCGTCCAGCTCGTGGGTGTGGCCCGGCAGCGACTGGATCACGATCTCTCCGGTAGCGCGCAGCACGGAAATCGCTGCGCGGAGTGCCGGGTCCGCATCCCAAGGCGCAAAAATCGCCTGGGCGCGCACTTCCACCGGCGACAGCGCTGCCACTTCACGCAGGTCGAGCGAGAAACCCGTGGCGGGACGGGCCCGGCCAAAGGCCTCGCCGACCTTGTCATAACGGCCGCCACGCGCTACGTAATTGGGCAGGCCGGCCACATAGGCCGCGAACATCACACCGCTGTGATAGTGATAACCGCGCAAGTCCGACAAGTCGATATTCACGCTGGCGCCACGCACCTGCACCGCCAGCGCGGCCAGTTCATCGAGCGCGCGGCCGATGGCCGGGCTGGCGGGCAACGTCGAGCGGGCGCGCTCGATCACGTCGACGCCGCCATACAGCGTCGGCAACGCCAGCAGCGCATCGCGTTCGGTCTGCGGCATGCCCACGGTCAGCTCGCGCAAGGCGGGCACGTCCTTGGTTTCGAGCGCGGCAAAGAGCGCGTCCTCGATCTTGCGGATCGACGGCAGGCCGGCCAGCAAGGCTTCCAGGATGCCGGCATGGCACAGGTCGATGCGAACCTCCGACAGGCCCGCCGCGGCCAGCGCAGCCAGCATCAACTCCTGGATCTCGACGTCGGCTTCCAGGCCGGCATGGCCATAGATCTCGGCGCCGATCTGGATCGGCTCGCGGGTGGCATGGAAACCCGCCGGGCGCGCGTGCAGCACGTTGCCCGCGTAGCACAGGCGGGTCACGCCGGGACGGTTCAGCAAGTGGGCATCGATGCGCGCCACCTGCGGCGTGATATCGGCACGCAGGCCCATGGTGCGGCCCGACAGCTGGTCCACCAGCTTGAGCGTGCGCAGGTCCAGGTCATGGCCGGTACCGGTCAGCAGCGACTCGAGGTATTCCAGCATCGGCGGCATCACCATCTCGTAGCCGTAGGTGCGGAACAGGTCCAGCATGCGGCGGCGCAGTTCCTCGATCTTGCGCGCTTCCGACGGCAGCACGTCGGCAATGTTTTCTGGCAGCAGCCAATGGTTGGACATGGTGAATCTCTTCTCAGTCATTCGGTTGCCCGCGGGCGCAGCGCCTGCAGGTGCCGGGTCTTGCCCCGGGAAAACAAGGTTGCGGGCACCGCGCGCCCGCGCCATCACTCCACGGCGATGGCTCCAGCCGGACAAAACCCCGGCAAGCCGGGGTTTCGTCAATTCGCCACATGGACAAGCGACGGTGCTAGCGCTTGCCTCCCGCGTTGCCGGAGGCCGCGGCGGCAGCGCCACCGCTGGAACGCATGTAGCGGAAGAAGTCGGAGTTCGGCTCCAGCACCAGCACGTCGCGCTTGTCGCGGAAGGTGTTGCGGTAGGCCTCCATGCTGCGCCAGAACTGCGCAAACTGCGGATCGCGGCCAAATGCATCGGCATAGATCTGCGATGCCTTGGCATCGCCCTCGCCCTTGATCACCTGCGCATCGCGATAGGCCTCGGCCAGCACCACTTCGCGCTGGCGATCGGCGTCGGCACGGATCTTCTCGCCCTCGGCCGCGCCGGTGGAGCGCAGTTCGTTGGCCACGCGCTTGCGCTCGGCTTCCATGCGGCGGTACACCGATTCGCTGATCGCGGGCAGCAGGTCGACACGCTTCAGGCGCACGTCCAGGATCTCTACGCCGACCGACTTGGCATACTCGCTCATGCCGTTGCGGATGGCCTGCATCACCTGCTCGCGCTCGCCGGCGACCACGTCGGCCACGGTGCGCTTGCCAAATTCTTCGCGCGCCACCGAGTCGATACGCTGCGTCATGCGGTCCTGCGCGCCACGCAGGTTGCCGCCGAAGGCGACAAAGAACTTGCGCGGATCGGTGATTCGCCATTTGACGAACCAGTCCACCACCATGCTCTTCTTCTCGGCGGTCAGGAAACGCTCGTTGGCGGCCACGTCGATGGTCTGCAGGCGGCGGTCCATGAACACCACGTTCTGGAACGGCGGCGGCAGCTTGAAATGCAGGCCGGGCTCACGCACCACCTGCTTGATCTCGCCGAAGGCGAACACCACGGCGTACTGGCGCTGGTCGACCACGAACAGCATGGACGAGACCACGGCCAGCAGGATGAAAAAGCCGATTGCGAAGGAAATCAGTCGGTTCATGACGGTCTCCTCAGCGCGAGTCGCGGTCGCGGTTGCGCAGCGATTCGCGCGACCGGTTGTCCGTCGGGGCATCCGGCGCCGGCGACGGCGTGCCCGCCGCGCCGGGCTGGCCCGGTTGCGGCGTGGCGCGGCCCTCGGCCTGCGCCATCAGCTTGTCCAGCGGCAGGTAGAGCAGGTTGTTGCCCTGGCGCGCGTCGACCAGCACCTTGGTCGAATTGGTGTAGATCTGCTGCATGGTTTCCAGATAGATGCGGTCGCGCGTCACCTGCGGCGCCTTGGCGTATTCGCCCTGTACCGAACGGAAGCGCGACGCATCGCCCTCGGCCTGTGCCACCACGCGCGCGCGATAGGCTTCGGACTCTTCCTTCAGGCGCGCCGCGGTACCCTTGGCGCGCGGGATGATGTCGTTAGCGTAGGCCTGGCCCTCGCTGATGGCACGCTCGCGGTCCTGGCTGGCCTTGTTGACGTCGTCAAACGCGGCCTGCACCTGTTCCGGCGGCTGCACGCTCTGCACGTTCACGGACAGCACGCGGATGCCGGTCTTGTACGCCGACAGGATGGCCTGGATCGACTTGGCCAGTTGCTGCGCGATCTGTTCGCGGTTTTCGTACAGCACCGCATCCATCTTGTTGCGGCCGACGATCTCGCGCACCGAGGTCTCGGCCGCCTGCGTCACCAGTTCTTCATCGCCACCGCGGTCGGTCTTGTTGAAGAACAGGAATTCGCTGGCGTCCTGGATCACGTACTGCACGGTGAAGCGCACGTCGATGATGTTCTCGTCCTGGGTCAGCATCGACGAGTCTTTCAGGTTGCTGTCCTTGATTGAGGTGGAGCGGCCCACCTCGACCGAGCGCACCGCCGACAGGTTGACGACTTCGGCCGACTGCACCGGCCACGGCATGCGCCAGTTGATGCCTGGGCCGGTGGAATACTTGAACTTGCCGAACTGCAGGATCACCGCGGTCTGGCCTTCCTGCACCATGAAGAAGCCGCTGGCCAGCCAGATGCCGACCACCGCGGCCACGATCACGCCGGCGCCGACGCCCGAACTCTTGCCCGGCGTGCGCGGGCCGCCGAAGCCCTGGTTGCCGCCGCCACCGTTTTCCTTGCGGCCGAGCAGGCCGTTCAGGCGACGGTTGAAGTCGCGCCACAGTTCGTCGAGGTCCGGCGGGCCGCCATCCTGCTGCGGACGCTGGTTCTGCTGGCGGTTGTCGTCGCGGCCGTCCTTCTTGTCATCGTCCTGCCCATCCCGACCCCAGCGCGGATCGTTCAGCGAGAAGATGGCGCGCAGGCGCTGCCAGCCCGCGCGCAGCGCGAAGCGGCCGCCTGGTGTCAGGCTCGAATCAGCATTCCGGGGAAACTGGGGCATGAAGTGCACGGGTCCGGGGAAGTTTGTAACAGGGGGATTCTAGCAGTCATCGGCGCCACATTTGGCCAATTCGCGCAATCCCGGCGGCAACCCTACCGGAATCGGGCGGAATCGGCGCCCATCCGGCACCGAGGCGGCGCGGCAGCGGCGGCAAGCTCGTGGCAAGCCGCCGGCGCCTATGGCCGCTGCGAATCCTCCGCATCGGCGTCGTCGCGATCGTCGCGATCGTCGCCATCGCCGGCCTCGGCGGCCTGCGGCACGTCGGCCAGGCGCGCATCGTAGGGCTGCGGCTCCGGTGGCCGGCTGGCCAGCCATTGCGCGACCTCGACCACGGCCTCGCGCAGCGCGTCGAGGCCCAGCCCTTCGCGCGCGCTCAGGAAGACGCGGGTAGGGATGCCGTCCTCGTTGCGCTCGATGCGCGCGCCCTCACCCATCAGTTCGGGCGCCGCGTCGATCTTGTTCATCACCACGATCTGCGGGATGTCGAGGGCGTTGATTTCGGCCAGCACCCGGTTGACCTGCTCGATCTGCTCGTGGCGCACCGGGCTCGATGCATCCACCACATGCAGCAGCAGGTCGGCATGCACGGTCTCGTCCAGCGTGGCACGGAATGCCGCCACCAGCTGCGTCGGCAGATCGCGGATAAAGCCGACCGTGTCCGACAGCACCACGTTGCCCAGGCCGTCCAGGAACAGCCGCCGCGAGGTGGTGTCGAGCGTGGCGAAGAGCTGGTTGGCCGCATACGCGCCGGCCTTGGTCAGCGCGTTGAACAGCGTCGACTTGCCTGCGTTGGTGTAGCCCACCAGCGAGATGCTGAGGGTGTCGTTACGCGCGCGCGCCCGCCGCTGCGTGCTGTGCTGGCGCTGCAGCCGCGACAGATCGGACTTGAGCCGCTTGGCGCGCTCGTCCAGCATGCGGCGGTCCAGTTCCAGCTGGCGCTCGCCGGGGCCGCCACGCATGCCGATGCCGCCCTTCTGCCGCTCCAGGTGGCTCCACGCGCGAACCAGCCGCGAAGCGCGGTACTGCACCTGCGCCAGTTCGACCTGCACCTTGCCCACGTGGCTCTGCGCGCGCTGCCCGAAGATATCCAGGATCAGGCCGGTACGGTCGATCACGTGGCGGTTCAGGAAGCGCTCCAGGTTGCGTTGCTGCGCCGGGCTCAGCGCGTGGTTAAAGACCACCACGTCGGCATCCAGCGCATCGGCGGCTTCCTTCAGCTCCTCGGCCTTGCCCGAGCCGATGAACAAGGCCGGATCCGGCCGCGAGCGGCGGCCCGTCAGCGTGTGCACCGGCAGCGAGCCGGCGGTTGATGTCAGCAGCGCCAGTTCGCTGAGGCTTTCCTGGAAATCATGCTTGCCGAAGTCGACGCCGACGAGGATGGCGCGCGAAGGGGCGGTATTTGAGGTGGCTCTGGGGTCCAAGGGCGGGCGCGAAGGCGCAGGGAAATACGGGTTCAGGGGGAAGGATGGCGGATGTCGGACACTGTCCTGGCCCCTGCCGGGACAGGCCGCCGCATGGGGCGGAACGTGGCGGCAGCGGCGGGCGCCTTGGCAACCACCGGGCCGCGTGGCACCGGGCGCATTGGCACGCCGGCGCCGGGCATCGATGCGGCGCCGTCTGGCGCCCGCGCGATGCCCTCGGGCAGATCAGTCAGATCACGCCTCGGCGGAATCATCCACACGGAAATTGACCGCGCGCGCCGGCACGACGGTGGAGATCGCATGCTTGTAGACCATCTGGGTCACGGTATTGCGCAGCAGGACGACATACTGGTCGAACGATTCGATATTGCCTTGCAGCTTGATGCCATTGACGAGATAGATGGAAACCGGCACGTGCTCTTTGCGCAGCGCGTTCAGGAACGGGTCTTGTAGCAGTTGCCCTTTGTTGCTCATGGCACACTCCAAATTTATAGGTTTAGTGGTGAATGATGGGGATGGAACTCCCCGGTTCAAGTCAGGCGGCGCAAAAACGCGCCAGAAAAAAGATCAAAACGGTACCAAGTTGGCGTCAATGCGCAGGGAACCCCCTGCTACCGTGAATTTAGCCGCAGTTCCAAACGAACGCAACGAAAACTGGCCCGCACGAATCCGATTCCGGACTCAATCCTTCGAGTCGGCGTACGGATTTTTGTTCGTGCGAAATTCGATGCGCAGGGGCGTGCCCTTGAGCTTGAATGCCGCACGAAAACGGTTTTCCAGGTAGCGCCGATAGGTCTCGGCCACGCCCGACAGGGCATTGCCGTGGACCACGATGATGGGCGGATTGGAGCCGCCCTGGTGCGCATAGCGCAGCTTGGGCCGCGACGCGCCGACGCGCTTGGGCTGCTGGAATTCCACGGCTTCCTGCAGCACGCGCGTCAGTTGCGGCGTCGGCAGCTTGACCATCGCCGCCGCATACGCATCGTCGACCGACCGCATCAGCGCGCCGATGCCGGTGCGCTCGCGCGCCGACACAAAATGCATGTTCGCAAAGCTCAGGAATTGCAGCTTGCGCTCCAGGTCGTGCTTGATGCGGTCACGCGTATGGCCGTCCAGCCCGTCCCATTTGTTGACGCCAACCACCAGCGCGCGGCCCGACTCGACGATAAAGCCGGCAATATGCGCGTCCTGGTCGGAAATGTCCTGCTGCGCATCGAGCAGCAGGATCACCACGTTGGCATCCGCGATCGACTGCAGCGTCTTGACCACCGAGAACTTCTCGATCGCCTCGAACACCTTGCCGCGGCGGCGCAGGCCCGCGGTATCGATCAGCGTATAGGGCTTGCCGCCACGCTCGAACTCCACATAGATGGCGTCGCGGGTAGTGCCGGGCATGTCGAAGGCAATCACGCGCTCTTCACCGATCAGCGTGTTGACCAGCGTCGACTTGCCCACGTTGGGGCGCCCGACGATGGCGATTTTGACGCCCTTGCCCTCGTCGCAAGCCTCCTCGGCCAGTTCGGGGCGCTCCTGCACCGCCAGCTCGATGGCTTCATCGACCAGCTCGCGCACGCCGTCGCCATGGGCGGCGGAAATCGCGTACGGCTCGCCCATGCCCAGCTCATAGAAGTCCGCCGCCACCGAGGTGTACTTCATGCCCTCGGCCTTGTTGACCACCAGCATGATGCGCCGGCCGGTCTTGCGCAGGTAATCGGCAATGGCGCGGTCCTGCGGCGCCAGGCCCAGGCGGCCGTCGACGATAAAGATCACCACGTCGGCCTCGACCACGGCCTGCTTGGTCTGCTTGGCCATCTCGGCGACGATGCCTTCCTTGACCACGGGCTCGAAGCCGCCGGTATCGATGGCGATGAACGGACGTTCGCCAATGCGCCCTTCGCCGTAATGGCGGTCGCGTGTCAGGCCCGGCAGGTCGGCGACGAGGGCGTCGCGCGAGCGGGTCATGCGGTTGAATAGCGTCGACTTGCCCACATTGGGGCGGCCGACAAGTGCGATAACTGGTTTCATGCCATAAACGGAAACGGGGGCCGGCAACTGCCGTCCCCCGGTAACTCCGGAGTCAAGGGTTCCAGCGGCAGCCCGCGCCACCTGGGCGCGGGCTGCCGCTTGTCCTGTCGGGCGCGGCCGGGGTCACCGACCCGCTGCAATTGCCGCGCCAAGGATCATGCTACCGGATTCGGCGCCGGCCGTACCGACAGGTGTACGGCAGCGCGCATTGGGCCCTGTCAGCCAGGCTGGAAACCGTAGACGTCGCCGTCGCGCGTCTGGATCACCAGGGTCTGCCCCGCCACCACGGGCGCGGCGGTGATGGCGCTGCCATCGGTCTTCACGCGGGCAACCACCTGGCCGTCCTCGCGCGACAGGAAGTGGACATAGCCTTCGAAGTCGCCCATCACCACCGAGCGGCCCAGCGCCAGCGGCGCGCCCAGGCGCCGGTTGCGCAGGTCGACGTTCTTCCAGCGCTCGGCGCCGTTCTGGCGGTCGAAGGCATGCACCACCGATTGCTCGTCGCTGGCGTATAGCGCATTGTCATCTTGCGCGGGCCCCGCCGGCGACGAGAAATCCTTGCCCCACTGTGGCTGGCCGCTGGCCAGCTCCAGGCAGGCGACCCGGCCCTGGAAAGTGGTGGCGCAGACCTGGCGGCCGCTGACCATGGGCAGGCCGGTGACGTCGTTCAGGCGCTCGATCTCGGAAACGCCCTTCGGGTAGGAAATCGCGCTTTCCCAGCGCAGCACGCCGTTGCCCGGCGTCAGCACGCCCAGCTTGCCGCCGGGGAAGCCCATCACGATGCCGTCGCCGGCGAACGCCATGCCCATCGCCGCGCGCAGGTTCAGCGGGGTCTGTGAACGCTGGTAGATCCAGCGGCGCTCGCCGGTTTCGGCATCCAGGCCGAACACCCGGGTATCGGTGGTGCGCACCACCACCAGGCCGTTGCCGACCAGCGGCGCCGACAGGACCTCGCCGTTGACCTGCTTCTTCCAGATCTGCTTGCCGCCGGCGTCGAAGGCATAGACCGCGCCCTTCTCGCCCGCAACCGCGGTCACCGAGCCGTCGCTGCCCGGCCCGGAGGTCAGGTCCACGTCGGCCTTGGCCTTCCACAGCACCCGGCCGGTGGCGCCTTCGAGCGCCATCACGTTGCCGTTGTTGGACGACACATAGACATTGTTGCCGGCCGCGGCCGGCTGCATCGAATAGGGGCCGCTCTTGCCGACATCGGCCTTCCAGGCCTGGCGCACCGCCAGCGTGGCCGATACCGGCTTGAGTTCGGCGGGCGGGTGCTTGTTTTCCTTGCTGAACAGAGAGCAGCCGCCCAGCGTGGCCAGGCAGGCAGCCGCCACCAGCGCACGGGAAATGGTGCGGGCAGGCTGGCGATGTACGGCACGGGAAAGCACTGACGTCATAACTTTACGGTCCTGTTGTTCGATCCGCGGGATCAACGGTATGGCAAGGGTTCAAAAGCAGCCGGATCAGGCCGTGCCCAGCGCATCGAGCTTGAACTGGATGATCTGGCGCATCGCCGGCTCGGCCTGGCCCAGCTTGTCCAGCGCCTTGCGATAGGCCGTACGGGCATCGTCGCGCTTGTCCTGCGCGGCGAGCAGGTCGCCGCGGCGGTCCGCGTACAGCGCCACGAACGCGGCCGGGGGCTCATCCTTGAGCAGCGCCAGGCCCTGGTCAAAAGCCTTCTCGTCGAGCAGCACGCCGGCCAGGCGCACGCGCGCCAGGTGGGAATAGGCTTCGTCGCCGTGGTCGATGGCCCATTGCAGCTGGCTCTTGGCGGCAGTCAGGTCGCCCGCATCGTACAGCACGCGGCCTGCAACCAGTGCGCTCATCTGGCCGTAAGCGGTCCGGCTGTACTTGCCTTCCAGGTCGGTGGCGGCGCGCTTGATGCGCTCGACATCGCGCGCCTCGGCGGCCTTCAGCACCTGCTCGTACAGCACCGCGGCTTCGCCGGCCTGCTTGCGCTCCCAGTACTTCCAGCCGTTCCAGCCGGCAAAGGCCAGCAGCGCGATGATCAGCGCCCAGGTCAGCGCATTGCCATACTGGCGCCACCAGGCCTTCAGATTCTCAAGCTGTTCCTGTTCTTCTAGATCGTAAGCCATGTCGAGGCAATTACCTGCGTTGGTTGGATACTCGTGGTCTTGGGGCTGCGGCGGCGCGCCGTTATTCGCTGGCGCCGACCATGGCGTCGATCAGGTAATCGACCAGGCCTTCGGCCGGCACGGTGGCCTGTTGCCCACCGCCTTCGGCCTGCTCGCGCTGGCGAAGTTCCTTGACCTGGACCACGCCGGCGGCCACTTCGTCGTCGCCAATGATAACGGCATAGGCCGCGCCGCTTGCGTCGGCGCGCTTCATCTGCGACTTGAAGCTGCCGCCCTTGCCGTCCGGGCTGGCGTGCAGCACCACGTCGAGGCCGGCGTCGCGCAGGCGCTCGGCTGCCACCATCGCCTGCTGCGCGGCGGCTTCGCCCTGGTGCACCAGATAAACGTCGCAACCGACCGCCTCGGGCACCACGCCCTCTTCTCGGATCAGCTCGATGATGCGCTCGATGCCCATGGCCCAGCCGCAGGCCGGCGCGGCCTTGCCGCCCATCTGCGCAATCAGCGGGTCATAGCGCCCGCCGCCAGCGATGGTGCCCTGCGCGCCAAGCTTGTCGGTGATCCACTCGAATACCGTGAGGTTGTAGTAATCGAGGCCGCGCACCAGGCGCGGGTTGATCTTGAACGGGATGTTGTTGGCCTTCAGCAGGCGCTGCACGCCTTCGAAGTGCGCCAGCGATGCCTCGCCGAGGAAGTCGATCAGCTTGGGCGCATTGGCCGCCATCTCCTGCAGCGCCGGGTTCTTGGTGTCGAGCACGCGCAGCGGGTTGGTGTACAGGCGGCGCTTGCTGTCATCGTCCAGGATGTCCTGGAAGCCTTCCAGGTACTTGATCAGCTGTTCGCGGTGGGCGGCGCGCTCGTCGGCCTGGCCCAGCGAATTGAGCTCCAGGCGCACGCCGACCAGGCCCAGGTCGTCCCACAGGCGTTGGCACATCAGGATGATCTCGGCATCGACGTCCGGGCCGGCGAAGCCCAGCGCCTCGGCGCCCAGCTGGTGGAACTGTCGATAGCGGCCGCGCTGCGGGCGCTCGTGGCGGAACATCGGGCCGGTGTACCACAGGCGCTTGGGGCCGTCGTACAGCAGGTTGTGCTCGATGGTGGCGCGCACGGCCGCGGCGGTGCCCTCGGGGCGCAGCGTCAGCTGCTCGCCGTTGAGCGAATCGGTGAAGGAGTACATCTCCTTCTCGACGATGTCGGTGACCTCGCCGATGCCGCGCACGAACAGCTGGGTGTGCTCGACGATGGGCGTGCGGATCTGCTGGTAGCCGTAGGCGCGCAGCATCGCCCGCGCGGCATTCTCGAAATGCTCCCACAGCGGCGCGTCGGCCGGCAGCATGTCGTTCATGCCCTTCACGCCCTGCAGGGCCTTGGCGGAACGTGCCTTCGGTTCGGTCTTGGCAACGCCTTCGGCGGCCATATTCTCGGATTGCGTCATTCTGTTCTAGTCAGGCTGCTTGGCCCCGGCCGGTCCGGCTCAGGCTGCCACTTCTTTGCCGGCCCGTGCAGCGCCCGGGCCGTAATGCGTGCGAACGTATTCGTCTACGATCGCCTGGAATTCTTCTGCAATGCGCTCGCCGCGCAGCGTCTTCACCTTGACGCCGTCGACGAACACCGGCGCGGCCGGCGATTCCCCCGAGCCCGGCAGCGAAATGCCGATATTGGCGTGCTTGCTTTCGCCCGGGCCGTTGACGATGCAGCCCATCACGGCCACGTCCATTTCCTCGACGCCCGGGTAGTCGGTCTTCCATTGCGGCATCTGCTCGCGCAGGTAAGCCTGGATGCTGGCCGCCAGTTCCTGGAACACCGTGCTGGTGGTGCGTCCGCAGCCCGGGCAGGCAATCACCATCGGGGTGAAATTGCGCAGGCCCATGGTCTGCAGGATTTCCTGCCCGACGTACACCTCTTTCTCGCGCGGCGCGCCGGGTTCGGGCGTCAGCGAGATGCGCACGGTGTCGCCGATGCCTTCCTGCAGCAGCACCGACAGCGCCGCGGTCGAAGCCACGATGCCCTTGCTGCCCATGCCGGCCTCGGTCAGCCCGAGGTGCAGCGCGTAGTCGCAGCGGCGCGCCAGTTCGCGGTACACCGCGACCAGTTCCTGCACCTGCGACACCTTGCACGACAGGATGATCTGGCTGCCGGGCAGGCCGATCTCCTCGGCCTTCCTTGCCGAATCGATGGCCGAGGTGATCAGTGCCTCGATCATCACGCTCTGCGCCGGCCACGGCTCGGCGCGACCGGCGTTCTCGTCCATGATGCGCGCCAGCAGGTCCTGGTCCAGGCTGCCCCAGTTCACGCCGATGCGTACCGGCTTGTTGTAGCGGCACGCCATCTCGATCATCTGCGCGAACTGCGTATCGCGCTTGGCGCCCTGGCCGACGTTGCCGGGATTGATGCGGTACTTGGACAGCGCCTCGGCGCAGGCCGGATAGTCCTGCAGCAGCTTGTGGCCGTTGTAGTGGAAATCTCCCACCAGCGGCACGTCGACACCCATCCGGTCGAGCTGCTCGCGGATCGACGGCACCGCGGCCGCGGCCTCGGGCGTGTTCACCGTGATGCGGACGATCTCGGAACCCGCGCGCGCCAGTTCCTTGACCTGGATCGCGGTGCCGATGGCATCGACCGTGTCGGTATTGGTCATCGACTGCACCCGCACCGGCGCACCGCCGCCGATGGTCACCACGTTGTCGCCCCACGCGACCCGCGCCTGGCGGGTCTGGCGGCGCGGCAGCGGGCCTGGCAGGACCGGAAGACAGAGCTGTTGGTTCATAGCGTTACCACCTTGCAAAGACGCATCTTGCCGCACCACGCACCCAGGTCAGGGCAGCGTCAGGCGCGCCACGTTGTTGCGGTTGGCTGCCTTCAGGTCGACCGGCGTGCCGTTGCGCGTCAGCGATTCGACGCCCTTTACGTTGCCGATCACCACCTTGTACGGGGCCGTGCCACTGCCCGCCATGGTCTGGCCGGCCTTGGCGGTGCCACCCACGACGACCTTGCCGCTATTGTCCCGGATTTCAAACCAGGTATCCGCGGCAAAACGGATCTGCAACTCGCCCACCGCAGGCGCCGCAGCCGGTGCCGTGGGCGCCGCCGGTGCCGATGCGGCCACGGCTGCAGTGGTTGCCGGGGCTGCCGCGGTTGCCATAGTTGCCGCCGCGCTGGCCGGAATGGTCTCGGCGGACGGCGCCGGCGAGTCGCTGGCTGCCATGACCGGCGGCAGCGCCGCGGTCACCATCCCCGCTTCCGTGCTTGCGTTATCCGCGGCCGGTGCTTCGGCCGCGACGGTTTCGGCAGCGCTGCTGCGCGCATCGATCCAGGCACGAATATGGTCGAGCCCAAACCAGATGCCCGCGGCCACCACCACCGCCATCAGCGCCAGCCAGACCCAGCGGCCGCCATTGCCACCGGAGCGGAAGCGATTGCGGTCGTCGAAGGCCGCGTTGATGCCACCCTCGCGCTGGCGGGCGATCTCGGCCACCTGCGCCACCGCGCGCGGCTGGAAGCGCGCCAGCAGCGGATCGATATCGACATGGAGCATGCGGGCATAGGCACGCATCACGCCCTTGGCGAAGGTCACGTCGGGCAGCGCCTGCAGGTCTGCGGCCTCGATCGCACGCAGCTTGTTGGCGGCCACCTTCAGCCGTGCGCTGACATCCTCGACCGACATCCGCTGCGCCTCGCGCTCGCGCGCCAGCGCCGCGCCGATTTCGCGCGCCGCGGCTTCACGTTCCCCCTCATGCGCGCCCCCGCCGACTGCTTGCGTCGGTACGGCCTGGCCTGCGGCGCGGTCGTGCTCACTCATCCCATGCTCCTTGTTCGTAGGCGGCCACCTCGCGCGAGTCGGGGAAGCGGCTGCGCAGTTGCGCCCCCAGCGCATCCTGGGTGCGGCCGTCGCCCTGACGGTGGGCAATGCGCGCTCCCAGCCAGAGGGATTGCGCAGTGACAAATTGGCTGCTGTTGACGCGCTGGACATACTGCCGCGCCTGTACGTAATCGCCGCGCCGGTAGAACACCAGCGCGAGGTTGGTGTTGGCCACCGGGTTGTTGCGGTCGTAGCCGAGTGCGGCTTTCAGGTTTTTCTCGGCCTCGGCGCTATGGCCCTGGCGCAGTTCGCACGCGCCCAGGCTGATCAGCGGCTTGGCCGGGCCACCGGCCGACGGCGCCGACACCGCTCGCTGCAGCATCGGCACGGCCTCGCCGTAGCGCCCGTCCTGGCACAGGAACCAGCCGTAGTTGTTGAGCAGGTCGCCGTCATTGGCGCGCATCGACGCCGCGGTGCGGAAGCTGTCCTCGGCCAGCGTCCGCTCATTCATGTTCATGTAGATCAGCGCACGTACATGGTAGGCATCGGCCAGCGACGGATCGATGGCGATGGCCTGCTTGATCTCGTCAAGGGCGACCGCGTTCTGGCCGGCCTCGAGATAATTAGTGGCCAGTTGCAGCCGGATGCCGGCCCGGCGCCTGGCCTCGGTCTGGTCGGAAGCGGTCTGGAGATCCTGCGCCGGCGCATGCGGCAGCTGGCACCCGGACAACATCAGCAGCCCGAACAGGGCCGCAGCGATCAGACGGATCATGCAGGGCGCGCCTCCCGCGGCTGGCCGCTGGCAGTGACCGGCACCAGCGGCGTGATCTTGCCGAACTTGCCGCGTTCGGCCAGGCGCGTGCGGTCCTTCACTTCACCGGCCAGCTGGCCGCAGGCGGCGTCGATGTCGTCGCCGCGGGTCTTGCGGATGGTGGTGACAATGCCCGCGTCCATCAGCACCTGGGCGAAGCGCCGGATCTGCTCATTGTTGGAACGCTTCAGGCCCGATTCCGGGAACGGATTGAACGGGATCAGGTTGAACTTGCACGGCACGTCGGCGACCAGCTTCAGCAGTTCCCGCGCATGCTCGACGCTGTCGTTGACGCCGTCCAGCATGCAGTATTCGAAAGTAATGAAATCGCGCGGCGCGAATTCGAGGTAGCGGCGGCAGGCCGCCATCAGTTCGGCCAGCGGGTATTTCTTGTTCAGCGGCACCAGCACGTCGCGCAGGGCGTCGTTGGACGCGTGCAGCGACACCGCGAGCGCCACCGGCAAATCCTTGGAGAGCCTGTCCATCATCGGCACCACGCCGGAAGTGGACAGCGTCACGCGGCGGCGCGACAGCCCGTAGGCGTTGTCGTCGAGCATCAGCCGCATGGCCGGCACGACCGCGTCGTAGTTCAGCAGCGGCTCGCCCATGCCCATCATCACCACGTTGGAGATGACACGGTCATCCTTGGGGCCGCGGCCCAGTTGCTCGCGCATGGCGAACTCCGCCATCCACAGCTGGCCGATGATTTCACCGGTGCTGAGGTTGCGTGAAAAGCCTTGCTTGCCGGTGGAACAGAACCGGCAGTTGACGGCGCATCCCGCCTGCGAGGAAACGCACAGCGTGCCACGCGTTTCCTCGGGGATGTACACCGTTTCCACGGCATTGCCCTCGCCGACGTCGAGCAGCCACTTGCGCGTGCCGTCCGCCGACAGGTTGTCGGTGATGGCGGCAGGCGCGCGGATCTCGGCGCGGGTCGCGAGCTTTTCGCGGAGCGACTTGGCGAGATCCGACATGGCGTCGAAGCGGCTGGCACCGTAGTGGTGGATCCAGCGTTGCAGTTGCCGCGCACGGAACGGCTTCTCGCCGAGCTCGCCGCAATAAGCAGTGAGCGCGTCCGCGTCGAGGTCGAGCAGGTTGACGAGAGTGTTCATGACGGCAAACTCAGCTTGGTGTCAGTCAGCAGCCGATCAGCGGCTGTAGACGTTCATGCCCGGGAAGAAGAACGACACTTCCACGGCAGCCGTTTCAGCAGCGTCCGAGCCGTGCACGGCGTTGGCGTCGATGCTGTCGGCGAAATCGGCGCGGATGGTGCCCTTTTCGGCCTTCTTCGGGTCGGTGGCGCCCATCAGGTCGCGGTTCTTGGCGATGGCGTTCTCGCCTTCCAGCGCCTGGATCATGACCGGGCCCGAAACCATGAAGTCCACCAGGTCCTTGAAGAACGGACGCTCCTTGTGAACCGCGTAGAACTGCTCGGCTTCGCCGCGCGACAGGTGCACCATCTTGGCAGCAACGATCTTCAGGCCGGCGGCCTCGAAACGGGCGTAGATCTGGCCAATCACGTTCTTGGCCACGGCATCCGGCTTGATAATCGACAGGGTGCGTTCGATCGCCATGAAAAACTCCGAAAAATGAAGGGGTTACAAATGGATTAAACGTGCAATTCTAGCACGAAGACCATGACGCTTTCGAGGGCCCTGGCTGCTCCGGCACATGTCCGCCCGGCCCTGCCGCCCAGCGCCCGGCAAATTGCACCAGCCGCACATTACAACCTTGTCATCCCCGGAACGCCGCAGCGCCGCTAACATCCAATGTGAGCGGCGTCGAACCGATTCGAGCCAGCGCGGAGTGCTTTTTGCATTACACCGCTCTTGCAATTCGGCCTACCCGATGCCACATTGACGATGGTTCCGTCCGGGATCCATACGAAACTTCGCATCTGGAGTTTCGCAACACCGGCGCCTCACCGTTTTGAGACAGGAGTCACCATGGATAACAAGCTGAACACCTACGGTTTCGGCAATAGTGCGTCGACCGTCACTGACGTCGTCGTTCGCAACCGGGTCTTGCGCAATACTTACTGGCTGCTGGCCCTCTCGATGATCCCGACCGTGCTCGGCGCATGGATCGGCGTGGCGACCGGCTTCAGCTTTATGGCGGGCAGCCCCGGGCTGTCGCTGATCCTGTTCCTTGCGATCGCGTTCGGGTTCTTCTTCGCCATCGAGAAGACCAAGAACAGCAGCATGGGTGTGGTCCTGCTGCTGGCCTTTACCTTCTTCATGGGCCTGATGCTGTCCCGGCTGACCAGCGCCACCCTGGCGTTCTCGAACGGCCCGGCGCTGATCATGTACGCGTTTGGCGGCACCGCCGCGGTATTCGGCGCGATGGCCACGATCGCCACCGTCAGCAAGCGCGATTTCTCCGGCCTGGGCAAGTTCCTGTTCGTCGGCGTAATCCTGCTGATCCTGGCCAGCGTGGCCAATATCTGGCTGCAGTTGCCGGCGCTGATGATCACGGTGTCGGTGATCGCGATCGGCATTTTCTCGGCCTACATCCTGTTCGACGTGCAGCGCGTGGTGAATGGCGGCGAAACCAACTACATCACTGCCACGCTGGCGATCTACCTGGACGTGTACAACGTCTTCGCCAACCTGCTGGCCCTGCTGGGGATCTTCGGCGGCAACCGCGAGTGACGGCAAACCCCGCGGCATGAAAAAAGCCGGCCAGTTGGCCGGCTTTTCTTTTGCGCGCCCGCCGCGATCAGTCGCGGTCGAACACCGCGATCGACTCCACGTGCGAGGTGTGCGGGAACATGTTGACCACGCCGGCGCCGCTCAGGCGGTAACCCGCCTCATGTACCAGCAGGCCCGCATCGCGCGCCAGCGTGGCGGGGCTGCAAGAGACATAGACGATGCGCCGCGGCAGCACGTCGCTGCCCTGCTGCGCCAGCTCGCCCAGCGCCTTGCATACCGCCAGCGCACCTTCGCGCGGCGGGTCCACCAGCCAGCGGTCAAAGCGGCCCAGCGCGGCAATGTCTTCGGCGGTGACTTCAAACAGGTTGCGGCAGGCGAACTCGGTCTTGTCCGCCAGGCCGTTGTAGCCGGCATTGGCCAGCGCCCGCGTGGTCAGCGCCTCGCTGCCTTCGATGCCCATCACCGCCTTGCCCTGCGTGGCCAGCGGCAGCGTGAAGTTGCCGATGCCGCAGAACAGGTCGAGCAGGCGCTCCTGCGGCTGTGCGTCCAGCAGGCGCAGCGCACGGCCAATCAGCACGCGGTTGATCTGGTGATTGACCTGGGTGAAGTCGGTCGGCTTGAACGGCATGCGGATGCCGAACTCGGGCAGCGTGTAGGCCAGTTCGGCATCGGCCGGGTAGAACGGATAGACCGTATCCGGGCCTTTCGGCTGCAGCCAGAACTGGACCCGGTGCGCGTCAGCAAATGCACGCAGCAAGTCCTTGTCCGCGTCCGTCAGTGGCTCAAGGATACGCAGCACCAGCGCAGTCACCTCCTGGCCGACCGCCAGCTCGATCTGCGGCATACGGTCACGGATCGAGAGCCCCATCACCAGCTCGCGCAGCGGCACCAGCATCGCCGATACATGGGGCGGCAGGATCTCGCAGCGCGTCATGTCGGCCACGTAGCTGCTCTTGCGTTCATGGAAGCCGACCAGCACGCCGCCCTTCTTGGCCACGTGGCGCACCGTCAGGCGCGCCCGGTAACGGTAGCCCCAGTCCGGGCCGGCGATGGGGCGGAACACCACGTCGGGCTTCACCTTTGACAGATGCCACAGGTTGTCTTCCAGCACACGCTGCTTGATGGCCAGCTGCGCACGCGAATCCAGATGCTGCATCGAGCACCCGCCACAGACGCCAAAGTGCTGGCAACCGGGTTCCACGCGCATGACGGACGCCTGCCGCACTTCCCCCAGGTGGGCCTGCTCGTAGCTGGGCTTGCGGCGATAGCTGCGGTAGCTGACGGTCTCGCCGGGGAGCGCGCCCTCGACGAAGATCACCTTGCCTGGGGTACCGTCCTCATTGACCAGGCGGCCGACGCCGCGCGCTTCCATGTCGAGGCTGTCGATCGTCACCACGGGGTCGTCCGCAGGCGCACCGCCCTGGGCGGCACCACGGCCACGGGGTTGTTTTGCGACGGGAGCAGCACCTTCGACGGCCGCAGCAACCGGCATGGCCGGCGTTTCTTGTGGGGAGGACACGGCTTGGGACACCAGATGAAAGCTGACGTATTGTTTTACGAAAGCGCGATTGTATGACAGACCGGGCCCGCTCTGGCGGCGGACATCCGGCCAGCAACGGAGAACAGGCATGGAACTGATTTCCTGGAACATCCAGTGGGGCCGCGGCGCCGACGGGCGCGTGGACCTGGCGCGGCAAGTGGCCGTACTGCGTGCCATGGCCGATGCGGACGTGCTGTGCCTGCAGGAGGTGACGCGCGGCTTTGACGAACTGCGCGGCGAGCCCGGTCCGGACCAGGTGTCCGAGCTGACCGCGCTGCTGCCGGGCTATCACCTGCTCTATGCGCCGGCCGTCGACCGGCGCGGGCGCACCGGGGCCCTGAAGCAGTTCGGCAACCTGATCGCTACCCGGCTGCCGGTGCGCGAGGTCTTCCGCCACGCGCTGCCCTGGCCCGCGGATCCCCAGGTGGCGTCCATGCCGCGGGTCGCGCTGGAGGCCACCCTGGAGGCTGGCAGCGCACGGCTGCGCGTAGTCTGCACCCACCTGGAATATTATTCGGCGGCTCAGCGCGCGGCGCAGGCGGAAGCGCTGCGCGAATGGCATGCCGAGGCTTGCGGCCACGCGCGCCGCCCAGGCCGCGCAGAGAAGTGGCCAGGACCGTTCACACCAGAGCCGCGGCCTGCCGAAGCCATCCTGTGCGGCGACTTCAACAGCAAGCCCGAGGACGTCGCCTATCGCCGCATGCTGGAGCCGTTCGATGACGGCACGCCGGCGTGGCGCGACGCCTGGCTGCACCTGCACCCTGGCCAGCCGCATGCCCCCACCTGCGCGCTGCACGACAAGGAACAATGGCCAGAGCCACCGTTTGCCTGCGACTTCATGCTGGTGACCGAGAATCTTGCCGCCCGCGTCCGGCGCTGCGAGGTCAATGCCGATACCGATGCCTCGGACCACCAGCCGATCGTGTTGTCGCTGGACCTGTAGGCCGCAGCGCGATGCCTGCCGGCGCCCTCAGTCTTCGAGGTCTTCGGCCTCGGGTGTAAGACGCTGCAGCCGGAACGCCTGCAGGTACTCCATCCACTGCTCGCCCGGCAGCTCGGCCAGCGATTCCTGGACGAACTCCATCTCGACATCGAACTCGCCCGGCGAGAGCCCGCCGCGCATCAGCTGGAAGCGGCAGTACATCAGGTAAGTGTTGACGACGTCGGTCTCGCAGTAGGCGCGGATCTCGTCGAGCTGTCCGGACTGGTAGGCCTGCCAGACCTTGCTGCCGTCCATCCCCATCTTGCCGGGGAAGCCGCACAGCTTGGCCAGGTCATCGAGTGGCGCGCTGGCGCGCGGCTGGTACATTGCCAGCAGGTCCATCAGGTCCAGGTGCCGCATGTGGTAGCGGCTGATGTAGTTGTTCCACTTGAAGTCGCGGCTGTCGTCGTCGCGGCCCTCGCCCATCTCCCAGTAGCGCGGCGCGGTAATGCCGTTGACCAGGCCGCGGTAGTGCAGCACCGGCAGGTCGAAGCCGCCGCCGTTCCACGACACCAGCTGCGGGCTGTAGCGCGCGATCAGTTCATAGAACTTTTGGATCAGAGTGGCCTCGCCGTCTTCCGGCGTGCCGAGCGAGCCGACATGGAATACCGCCGCGCCATCGCGGTGCGTGCGCCGCAGCACGCACGAGATGGCGGCGACACGCTGCAGGTAGTGCGGGAGGAAATCGCTGCCAGTCTTTTCCCGGCGGGCGGAGAACGCATGCTCGGCGACTTCGGCGTCGCTCATCGCATCGGGATGGTCATGCAAACGGCGCAGGCCGGCGACATCGGGAATGGTCTCGATGTCGAATACCAGCACAGGGGTCATAGAACGGCGTCCTTCCTGACACCTTGCGAAGCGAAATGCCGCTTGAGCTTGACCAGCGCCTCCTGCTGGATCTGGCGCACGCGCTCGCGCGTCAGGCCCATTTCCTCGGCCAGCTCTTCCAGCGTGGCGGGCTCGATATGGTTGAGGCCGAAACGGCGTTCCACCACATAACGATGCTTTTCCGACAGGCGCGCGAGCCAGAGCTTCATCAGCCCTTCCAGCTCGCGGTGCGCCACCTCCTGGTCGGGGGCGGCATTGTGCTCGTCGGAGAGGAAATCCAGGAGGCTCGAGCCGGGGTCGAGGTCGAACGGCGTATCGAGCGAGGTGGTATGTTCGTTAAGTGCCAGGACGTCCTGCACTTCGTCCGGCGTCTTGCCCAGCAGGTGGGCGATGTCTTCCAGGCTGGCATCGCGCCCGTCGGTGCCGCCCTTCTCCAGATGGCGCTTGGCGCGCAGTACCTGGTTCAGTTCGCGGATTACGTGGACCGGAAGGCGGACCGTGCGCGCCTGGTTCATGATGGCGCGCTCGATGCTCTGGCGGATCCACCACGTTGCATAGGTAGAGAAACGGAAGCCGCGCGACGGATCGAACTTCTCGATCGCGTGCATCAGGCCCAGGTTGCCTTCCTCGATCAGGTCGAGCAGCGGCACGCCGCGATTGAGATAGCCCTTGGCGATGCTGACCACCAGCCGCAGGTTGCGCTCGATCATGACCTGGCGCGCGGCAAAGTCGCCGTCCTTGGCCAGCGTGGAGAAATGCAGTTCTTCCGGCGCCGACAGCAGCGGCTTGATGCTGATGCGGTTCAGGTAATGCTGGACGGTATCGGCGGCCAGCTCGGTATGCAGCACCGTGCGGAAATCGTCATGCTCGGCGGCGGCGCTTTCGGTGCCATTTTCCGCGCTGTCTTCTTCCTCGTCTTCCGCCTCGTCCTCGTCGTCGTCGCGCAGATGGCGCTCGTTGCGCTCATTGTCGTCGCCGAGCAGGTCGGCCTCGCGCAGGCCCACCGAAGCGGACGTGGCGATGGGCTCGTCGGTCGCGGGAATCATCTCGGCGGCGAGATCGGGCTCGAAGCCCTCTGCATCGGCGCGTTCATCGGGATGCGCCACACCAGCCTTCACTTCCGGCTGCTTGGGACGGCGAGCCCTGCTGACGGTTCCGGAGGAGACAGTTTTCTGGCGTGGCATGAACCCTCACTGTGGCGGCAGGTACCGCATCGGATCAACCGGTTTTCCGTTCTTGCGAACTTCGAAGTGAAGCTTCACCCGGTCGGTATCACTGTTGCCCATCTCCGCAATCTTCTGGCCTTTTCGGACCGTGGATTGCTCAGCGACGAGCACCTTGTCGTTGTGCCCGTAAGCGGTAAGAAATGTCTCGTTGTGTTTGATGATGACAAGATTCCCGTAGCCGCGCAAGGGGCCTACGTGAATCACCCGACCATCATCGGCGGCCAGCACCGAGTCGCCCTTCTTGCCCGCAATATCGATGCCTTTATTGCCCTTGTCGTCGAATTTACCGACAATCTGGCCGGTCGCCGGCCACGCCAGCTTCATCGAGCCGTCGGCTACGGGCGCTGATGCCGGCGCGGTCGCAGCGGGCGCTGCTGCCGGCGCCGAAGCGGCCGCGGCAGGCGTGACCGGCGGCGTCACCGGCGTGGCTGCAGGGTGAGCCTGGTCGATGGGCTGGGCCTGCACCGTGCCCGGTGCCACTGGCATGGTCGCCACACCCGGCGCAGTGTTGACGTCGGCACCCGGCGGCACGATGCGCAGCAATTGGCCAACCTCGATCTGGTTCACGTTGGTCAGGTTGTTCCACGCAGCCACATCGCGATACGACTGGCCGTTCTCCAGCGCGATACGGTAAAGGGTATCGCCTCGCTTGACCCGATAGTACCCGGGCGGCGCCGGTTCCAGCGTCGCCGCCGTGGTACCGGAGGTGGAGGTACGGTCGACGACCGGTGCCGGCATCGGCGAATTGGCGCAGGCGGCCAGCAGGGCCGCGAGCGACGTCGCCGCAAGAAGTTGTCCGGTGCGTGCGAAATTTTGCGATTTCACGATGTTGTGCATAGTTCGACTCAGATGGTGCCCGATTTTAAGGGCACAAAGAAAACGGCTTCAAGCGCGGTTCGATGAAAGCGATGACGGTTGCGCCGCTCGATCAGCAGCAGCTGCTGCGTCACGGTCTGGCCGGGCACGCCGGCCGGCGGCACCACCGCCACCGGGGCGATCAGGCGCCCGCCAATGGCCAGCTGCTCCAGCAGCGCCTCGGGCACCTCCATGCCGGCCGCGGCAAGGATGATGGCCGAGAACGGCGCCGCCTGCGGCAGGCCCAGCATGCCGTCGCCGTAATGCAGGCGCAGGTTGGGCACGCGCAAGGGGCGCAGGTTCGCCTTGGCCTGCTCGTGCAGCGGCCGGATGCGCTCGATCGAGAAGACTTCGCGCGCCACCTGGGCCAGCACCGCGGCCTGGTAGCCGCAGCCGGTGCCGATCTCCAGGACGCGCTCCAGCGGCGCGTCGGCGCCGAGGCCCTCGCGCAGCAGCTCGATCATGCGCGCCACCACCGATGGCTTGGAGATGGTCTGCTGGTGGCCGATCGGCAGCGCGGCGTCCTCATAGGCCTGCGATGCCAGCCCCGGCTCGACGAACAAATGGCGCGGCACGGTGGCGATGGCCGCCAGCACGCGCTCATCGCGAATGCCGGCGGCGCGCAGCCGCGCCGCCAGTGCCGCGCGCGCGCGCGCCGAGGCCATGCCGCCGCCGCCGGCGGTGGCCGCCGAGGCGCGCTGCTCGACCGCGCTGGC
>NZ_SROX01000015.1 GCF_013141915.1 Cupriavidus necator
GCAGGCCAAGCCGGATCAGACTCTCCGCGGTCGCAACAATGGCTTCATCTCTCGAACACGGCGACCATGCGAGTCTGCCCAACTACAGCCGTGTGCCTAAGGAAGAGCGACGCGTGAGCTATCGCACTATAGCTATTGCGCGGGCCAACGGCCTTCGACCGCTTTGAGCGTCTGTTGATGGAGTCAAAAGAGTCCTGGAACACGACGCGATCAATGACCGCAATTGGCCAAAGGCGGCCGATCATCGCTCGCCAGGCCGGCAGCGACCACGGACTACCGCTTCCGACCCTACTGGGACATTCCGCCTCATAACGCCAAAGGCCAGTTTCGGCCGATAAAGAGACGGCCGCAGATCTCGCTATGAAGACGGCTGCCGAACCTTCGAATTCTCCAGCGCAGGACCTGAACTGGACCGTTGCTTTGTACCGGACGCGCTCCGAAATGCGCAAGCGCCGCTTGATAATCGATCTCGTCAAGATGCGCGCGCCAAGCGTAATGGCCACTATCAGCGGGGGGATTGAGTGGGGCGAACTGAGGGACTGTACGACGGGTGGTGTGAGGCCACCAAGGTTGCGCGCCGAATGCGGGCACCCCGTCATTATCGGGACACGGGGCCAGAGAGCGCGCGGTTCTGGAGTGGCTTCGTGCTGTCGTCCTGCGACAGCGGATCGAGAACTAGGGCGCGCTGCGCGGGGCGATCGAGAAGGGAGTCGCCCGCCGGCGCAAGAACGGGCTGTTGGCCGGCAAGGGCGCGCGATAGGGCAATCACGACCGGCTTTGGAACGCTGTGATCGCGGAACCCACCTCGAGCGGTATCGGCAACCCACCCTACGACCCCACCGGCAATGCAGTCGAAGTTCTGTGCACCTTTGCGGGCATCGAGCGAACCTGACGTGGCCCCGATGGAACGCGCGGATGCGCGGCGAGATTGACGGGGGGATCTCTATGCGGGGAAATCCCAGGCGGCGGCGCGCAACTGCCGCGCCGTACACCGAGATCAAACCGCCGGTTGCAATGGAGGTTACAGCCGCGTAGCCGACTTCCTTGCGCCTGGCGCTGACAGCAGTGAATGTGGGATGGCTGGCGGCCCATGATCTGGCGGTGCCTCCTGACACTGAATTTCTAGGGATATTCAGTCCGCGGTTGCAGATCAGGTGCCAGCACAAACTTATCACAATGTGGACGGCCATCTTTGCTCAAATGCTTTGTTCCGAGATAGTCGGGGACGCGCGATTATGCGCCAACACATTCGTCTGGATGAAACCCAGTACCACGGAAAATGGAGGGCACGCTGATGAGCGATTTAGCTTCTTCAATGTCGCCGCATGACGCATCGTCAGGATCGCGAACCCATCATGACCACTGACATTCCCCTGCTGCTTGAGCGCGACGGCGCGGTGGCCTCAATCTGCTTCAACCGGCCGGCGGCGCTCAATGCCATCGACCCGCCTATGGCGCGCGCGTTTCTCTCCGCTGTACGCGAATTGGCCGCCGACCCCGGCGTGCGCGCCGTGATCATGCGCGGCGCTGGAAACGGCTTCATGGCCGGCGGCGACCTGGCCGTGCTCAGTGCCGACCCGCAGCGCGGCGCGGCTGAGCTGATCGGCCCCCTGCACGAAGCCGTGCGGGTGCTAGACACCATGGACGCCCCGCTTGTTGCGCAGGTCCATGGCGTGGCGGCCGGCGCGGGACTGAGCTTGATTCTGCAAGCGGACTTCGTGTTGGCCGCCGCCGGCACGCGCTTCAACCTCGCGTACGCGAACATCGGCGCCAGCTGCGACGTCGGCGCATCGTGGGCTTTGCCGCGTCAGGTGGGGCTGAGGCGCGCGCTGGAAATTGCGCTGCTCAGCGACACGCATGACGCCGACGCCGCTGAGCGCATGGGGTTGATCAACCGTGTGGTGCCGGCCGCTGAGCTGGGGGCCGAGGCGTTGGCACTGGCGCACCGGTTGGCGAGTGGCCCAACCCTGGCCTTTGGTCACCTGCGCCGGTTGATGCGCAGCTCCATCGACCGCAACCTGGCGGGCCAGCTCGACGCCGAGGCGGCTGGCTTTCAAGCCTGTGCTGCCACCGACGACTTCCGGATCGGCGTTGACGCCTTCCGAAATCGGAAGACGCCGTCCTTCACCGGGCGCTGAGTTCTTCTTTTTTTGCTGTTTCTTTCGATCCCTCGGACCCAGGAGACTCGAACCCATGACCTCCCGCGACATCTTCGTAATTGGCACCGCCCGCACCGCCATTGGCACCTTCGGCGGCGCGCTCAAGGATGTGCCCAACACGCAACTGGCCACCACCGCAGTGCAAGCGGCCATCGAGCGGAGCGGCGTGCCAGCCGATGCCATCGGCCACGTCGTGATGGGCAACGTAATCCCCACGGATGTGAAGGACGCCTACCTCAGCCGCGTGGCCGCTATCGACGCCGGTTGCAGAGTCGAGACGCCGGCCTTCAACGTCAATCGTCTATGTGGCTCCGGCTTACAGGCGATCGTATCGGCGGCGCAGGCCATCGCGGTCGGCGATTGCAGTATTGCCATCGGCGGCGGCTCCGAATCGATGAGCCGGGGGCCGTATCTCGATACTTCAGCGCGCTACGGCGCGCGCATGGGCGACGCGGTGCTACTCGACTACATGTTGGGGATCCTGCACGACCCGTGGGAGAACATCCATATGGGCATCACGGCCGAGAACGTTGCCGTGCGCTACAACATCTCTCGCGAACGCATGGACGAACTCGCCGCGCGTAGCCAGCGGCGCGCATCGGAAGCCATCACTGCGGGCCGCTTCAAAGAGCAGATCGTTCCGGTGGAAATCAGGACGCGCAAGGGCGCAACCGTGTTCGACACCGACGAGCACGTGCGCGCCGATATCACGGTCGAAGTGCTGGCGAAGATGAAGCCGGCGTTCAAAAAGGACGGCCTGGTGACCGCCGGCAACGCCTCAGGTATCAACGACGGCGCAGCCGCGGTAGTCCTCGCCGACGCTGACCGCGTGCGCTCCCTTGGCCTGCGGCCGCTTGCACGCTTGGTGGGCTACGCGCATGCAGGTGTTGAGCCGGCCTACATGGGGATCGGTCCGGTGCCGGCGACACGAAACGTGATGGAGCGCACTGGGCTGAAGGTGACCGATTTCGACGTCATCGAGTCGAACGAGGCCTTTGCGGCGCAGGCCTGCGCGGTGATGCAGGAACTGGGCCTCGACCCGGAGAAGGTAAATCCCAATGGATCGGGCATTTCGCTCGGCCATCCGGTGGGCGCGACCGGCGCCATCATTATGGTCAAGGCCATCGCCGAGTTGCAGCGGACCGGCGGCCGCTATGCGCTGGTGACGATGTGCATCGGCGGTGGCCAAGGCATCGCGGCGGTCTTCGAACGGGTCTGAGGATCGGTTCGAAATTTGCACTCGCCGTGAACTGCCTACTTCGGCCGAGTGGCGGCCAAGCACATCGAGCGCGTTCAACCGTCTTTGGACGTTCTCTGACCACTGGCTAGCTCAAGCACAATGTCGAGGACTTCAGCATGAGGTTTTCGCGTCGATCAGAGAATGTCCAGCGAAGACTGGATTCGCTCAATGTGCGTCGCGATGGAGAGGGCCGCAATCTGTTGCTGTTCCCTTGACATCCGACTTTCGATGGAAGAAGTGGTGATTGCGCCCACGACGTTGCCGCTCGCGTTGCGCATGGCCACTCCGACCCCGACGACGCCTGGCACGTTGTAGTGTCCGATGACGGCATGACCGCGGAGTTGGGTTGCACGAATGAGCGCCCGCAGCGTGGACTCGGTGAGCGAGCCGTACTCTGCTAGCCGCTTTGCATTCGCGCGGATGCATTCGTTTTGCTCGTCCAGAGGCAACGTGGACAGGATCGCGAGACCCCCTGCGCCTGCGCCCAAAGGGTTCCTGCTACCGACGTTTACCGTCAACACCTGCACCGGGTACGAGCCAAGCACACGGGCCAGGCAGATCGTTTCGTACCCCAGGCGAGCAATGAGGAATGCGCTGTTTCCCGTCTCCTCTGAAACAGCTCTCAGGACTGGTTCACACACCGTCCTCAGGTCGGCCCGATCAGCAAAGGCAGCTGCCATCACGCGGCAGTAATCGCCCAGCACATAGCGCTTCGACCCAGCGGGCCGTTTCAATAAGCCCTGCCGTTCCAGAGCCTGGACGATGCGGTGCACCGTCGGACGCTCGAGTTCGCTGATCGCCACAAGTTCGGCCACCGTCAGCCCATGGGCTCCATGGGCAACCACGTGCTTCAAAAGACCGACTGTGCGATCGATGCTCTGCGTCCCGCGATAGTCCGTACTGTTCATGATTCCGATCATAGCATGGACAGCATGGGCGGTGAAGCGTGATTTCTGCGCGTTTATTCGGTCGTTCGCAGGAGAAAATATCCATATGGTGGACATGCTGATTTGGGATCCGAACACCTGGACCTACGATTCCCCTGACGAGTTCGAGATCCATCTCGATCGCTTCACGCCCCTCACTGAAATGGAGCACTGCATGACCAACATGACCAAGCCCGCCGAGCGCAAATACTGGCGCACCGCCATCGGTGACCCCAGCCCCCATGAAGGCACGATGGTCAGGGGTTACGACGTCCTCACCGATTTGGTGGGCAAGATCGACTTCGGCGCCATGGTGTACCTGCTGTACAAGGGCGAACTGCCCAAGGGCAACGAGTCCAAGATCATCAACGCGATGTTCATCTCGGTCGCCGACCACGGCATTTCACCGTCCTCGACAGTGACCCGTTTTGTGCAGGCAGCCGGCGTGCCGATCCAGTGCGCGGTCGCGGCCGGTGCCATGATGTTTGGCGACGTACACGGAGGCGCCGGCGAAGAGTTCTCCCGCTACATCCAGGAGCTGGTGTCCCTGGCTGCTTCGAGCGGTCGCACCTATGAGGATGTAGCGACCGAGTACGTGGCCAACCACAAGCGGCTGGATGGCTTCGGTCATCCGCAGCATGCCGAGGGCGATCCTCGCGGCAAGGTGCTGTTCGCTCTGGCCGAAGAGTATGGGATCGCAGGTGACCATGTGCGGATGACGCGCGAGCTGGAGAAGGCGCTCATCAAGAAGAAGAACCGACCGCTGCTGGCGAACATCGATGCGGCGGTTGGCGCAATCATCTCGGACATGGGATTCGACTGGCGGCTGGCTCGCGCCTTCATTGTCGTTCCGCGCACCGCGGGCTTGTTCGCCCACGCATTCGAAGAAAAGGTGCGGGAGCCGGGCTGGCGCCAGATCACCCTGGACCAGGTCGAGTACGACGGCCCTGCCCGCCGCAAGAACGAAAACCCCAGCGCGATCTGATCGCGCCCGCTTCGACAACCGTAGCAGTCGTCGGCACCCCCCATTGACATCTTCATCACCTGGATTGGAAAGACTATGACCACCCCCGTCGCAATCGTCGGCATTGGCATGACCTCGTTCGGAAAGTTCATGGACCGTTCGGTCAGAACTTCCGCGGAAGAAGCGGTACGCAACGCCCTGGCCGATGCCGGCATCGGAGCCGAGCGCGTCGACCGCGTCTTTTTCGGCAACGCAGCAGCCGGCCTCATCACGGGCCAGGAAATGGTGCGTGCGCAAGCCGCTCTGCGCTACACCGGCCTGCTCGGCAAGCCGATGGTCAGCGTCGAGAACGCTTGCGCGACCGGCAGCACGGCCTTTCACCTCGCCTGGCACTCCGTGGCCAGCGGCCAGTCGGACGTGGCCATGGCTGTCGGTGCGGAAAAACTGAGCCACCCCGACAAGGCCGTGTCCTTCGGCGCGTTCGGCGGCGCGGTGGACAAGGAAGATGTCATGCCGGCGCACATCGGCTCCGGCAGCGGATCCATCTTCATGGACATTTACGCGGAACGCACGCGGCGCTACATGAAGGCGACCGGAACGACGCCAGAGGACTTCGCCCGGATCACCGTCAAGAGCCGGCGTGCCGGCGCCCTGAACCCGTACGCGCAGTTCCGCAAGGAGACGACGGTCGAAGAGGTCCTGGCCGCCCGCATGATCAGCGAGCCGCTGACGCTGCCGATGTGCTCGTCGATCGGGGACGGCGCCGCCGCGATCGTTCTCGTCTCGAGCCGTGTCGCGGCACAGCTGACGGGGAGCCGGCCGGTGTGGGTTGCAAGCTCCGTCCTCTTGTCCGGGATGGCGGACCCCACCAAGCCGAGCGCTTCGGTCAGCGCCGCGAAGGCCGCCTACAAGGAAGCCTCGATCGGGCCGGACGAGGTCCATGTCGCTGAGGTCCACGATGCATCGGCTCCCGGTGAGCTCATCAACTACGAAGTCGTGCAGTTCTGTCCCGAGGGACAGGGCGTCGAGCTGCTGCGCAGCGGTGCTACGGACATCGGCGGCCGGATCTCCGTCAACCCGAGCGGCGGCCTGCTCAGCAGGGGCCATCCGATCGGCGCCACCGGTGCGGCTCAGATCGCCGAACTGGTCCAGCAACTGCGCGGCGAAGCAGGGGCGCGGCAGCGGCCGGGTGCCAAGGTTGCTCTGGCACAAAACTCGGGTGGCCAAGTCGGTCACGAGTCCGCGGTAGCGGTGGTCTCCATCCTCACGGCATGAAGGAAGCAGCAATGACGCAACGACTGCAAGGCAAAGTAATCGTGGTGACCGGCGCAGGCGCCGGGGTGGGCAAGGAGATCGCACTCGAGGCGGCACGCCAGGGCGCGAAGGTTGTCGTGAACGACCTGGGTGTGAACATGGAGGGCGACGGCGAGCGTAGTGCCGGGCCGGCCCAGCAGACGGCGGACCAGATTCGCGCCGCGGGCGGCGAGGCCAGCGCCAACACCGACAGCGTGGCCGAGTGGAATTCGGCACAACAAATCGTGCAGCAGGCGATCGATCTGTACGGACGCGTCGACGGCCTGGTGAACAACGCCGGCAACCTGCGCGATGGGTACTTCCACAAGATGTCGGAGGAAGACTTCGACGCGGTGGTGAAGGTGCACCTGAAGGGCTGCTTCAACATGGCCCGTGCCGTTGCACCCCACTTCAGAAGCCAGGAGTCCGGTGCCATCGTGCACATGACGTCGACCTCGGGCTTGATCGGCAACGGCGCGCAGGCCAACTACGCCGCCGCCAAGATGGGCATCGTCGGCCTGTCGAAATCGATCGCGCTGGACATGGAGCGCTTCCACGTGCGGTCGAACTGCATTGCGCCATTCGCGTTCACCCGCATGGTGAGCTCGATCCCGACCGACAACCCCGAGGGCCTCGCCCGCACGCTGGTCAACCAGCGCATGGAGGTCGCCAAGATCGCGCCGTTCACCTGTGCGCTGCTTACCGACGAAGCCAGTGGCGTGACCGGACAGATCTTCGGCGTTCGCAGCAACGAGATCTACCTGTTCTCGCAGCCGCGACCGATCCGCACCGCCCACCGCGGCGAAGGCTGGACCGTCGACACCTGCCTTGAGGTGGCGCTGCCCACGATGAAGCCCTCGTTCTATCCGCTGGACAAGTCGCGCGACATCTTCACCTGGGATCCCGTTTAAAGCGACAGAGCCCACCACCAGGAGATAAGCGATGAGTGAAGAGACGCGTGACATGCTGCATGAAGCGGCCCTGCGGATATTCGCGGACAAGCCCCAGGACCTGTGGGCAGTTCTGCAAGAATCCGGATTCGACAAGGCCTTGCTGCCCGAGAGCAAGGGGGGCGCCGGCGTGAGCTGGGCAGATGCTTGCGGGCTGCTGTCACTTGCCGGTGAGCATGCCGCGGCTGTTCCGCTGGCCGAAGCGATGGTTGGACACTGGCTGATGGACCACGCCGGCGTCGAGGGCGCGAGCTCGCCGACCATTGCGTCATCGGTGCACTCCGAGCAGATCCGGCTGGGTTCCGCCCGCGACGGCTGGCGCGTCGATGGCACGCTCCCCCGTGTCCCATGGGGCGACACATGCACGCATGTCGCCTTCATCGTGGGGTCCGGCACCGCTGCGCAATTGATCGTCGTTGCCCGTGATGCGGCGGGCGTCTCCATCACATCGGGCCGCAATCTCGCCGGAGAGCCGCGCGATACCCTGGTGCTCGATGGAGTCGTGCCGCAGGCGGTGGCTCCCGCGCCGTTCGACGCGCGTGCGCTGCTCTGCCTTGCAGCCATCCTGCGCAGTGCGCTCATGGCCGGAGCGATCGAACGGACTCTTGCTCTCTGCGTCGAGTACGCCAACCTTCGCGTGCAGTTCGGCCGACCGATCGGCAAGTTCCAGGCGGTGCAACAGAACATCGCACTTCTGGCGACGCAGGCGGCAGCCGCGCATGCGGCCGCCGAAGCCGGCAGCGAAGCGATCGATGAATGGTTTGGCGAGGTGGGCGAACCCGTGGGCGAACCCCTTACGCACAGCATTGCCGCCGCCAGCGCCAAGATCCGAACCGGTGAAGCAGCAGGCCAGGCCTGCGCGATTGCGCACCAGACCTTCGGTGCCATCGGCTTCACCGAAGAGCACGAACTGCACCATTTCACCAAGCGGCTCTGGTCCTGGAGAGACGAGTTCGGCAACGAGGCGTTCTGGTCTCGCGAGTTGGGCGAGCGACTCCTGGCCGGTGATTCCACGCAGTCTCTTTGGCGCGCCATGGTGCCCATGGCCACGGTCGCGCGTGGCGCAACAGAAGAAGCAGGAGCCGCACGATGAACAAGCTTTCCTTTCCGCGCCCGCGGCATTCCGACATCGGTGAGGCGCTGCGTGCCGAAGTTCGAGAGTTCCTCGACGGCTGGCACGGCAATCGTCACGGAGCCGCTTCTTTCGGCGGCTTCGATCCCGAGTTCAGCGAAGCGCTCGGCAAACGTGGCTGGATCGGCATGGGCTTTCCAAAGCACTATGGCGGCGGCGGCTACGGCTTGATGGAGCGCCTGGTCGTTCTGGAGGAGCTGCTCGCCGTGCGCGCACCGGTCTTTGCGCATGCGGTGGCCGAGCGCCAGAGCGGGCCGCTGCTGTTGCGCTTCGGCAGCGAGCGCCAGCGCGAGGAAATCATTCCCCGGATCGCCGCTGGGAAGTGCTACTTCTGCATCGGCTTGAGCGAACCGGACTCGGGGTCGGATCTCGCATCGGTGCGCACGCGCGCCACCAAGGTGGACGGCGGCTGGCTGGTGAACGGTGCCAAGATCTGGACGTCGAGTGCGCACCGCACGCACTACATGATCCTGCTGTGCCGTACAGCGCCCGCGAGTGAAGTGCGGCAGGCCGGCTTGAGCCAGTTCCTGGTCGACATGAAGACGCCCGGCATCACATGCCGGCCCATCGTCAACATCGCTGGAGACGCAGACTTCAACGAAGTCCATTTCCAGGATGTGTTCCTCGCTGACGATGCCCTCATCGGCGTCGAGGGCCAGGGCTGGCAACAGGTCACGAGCGAGCTGACGTTCGAGCGCAGCGGCCCCGACCGGTTTATGTCCCACATGGGCGCGGTCGAGGAATTCGTTGCCGCGCTCAAGCAGCAGCCGTCGACCGAAGGCGCGCGGACCGTAGGGCGTCTGGTGGCCCACCTCTCGACGCTGCGGCGGATGTCGCGTTCGATCACCACGATGCTCGCCGACGAGCAGGACGCCCCGCTGCATGCTGCCCTGGTCAAAGACCTCGGCTCCTGCTTCGAGCAGGAGATTCCCGAGACCCTTCGACTGGCTCTGCCGACCGAGCCTGATACCGGCGCCACCAACGGGTACAGCGCCGCGCTGGCCAACGTGATCCTGCACGCGCCGTCCTGCACGATCCGCGGTGGCACGAAGGAAGTGCTGCGCGGCATCGTCGCCAAGTCCCTTGGACTGCGTTGAGCAGATCCGATCCAACTTTCAACACCCAATCCTCGAAGGCTGAACATGGAAACCGCACTGAACACCGAAGAACTCGATCAACAACAGCGCGACGCGGTGCTGTGGTTGAAGCTCAATCGTCCACAGGCGTTGAACTCGCTGACCCTGTCGCTCGTCAATGCATTGACGCAGGCGATCGAAGATGCCCAGGGCGACCCGGAAGTACGCGTGATCGTCCTGACGGGCGAGGGCCGGGCGTTCTGCGCCGGCGCCGATCTGAAGGACCCGGCCCGCAGCCGCCCGGAGAGCGGTGCCGAGTTCGTGAAGGCGATCGGCAGCCTGACCGAGCTGATCGAAGCGTCCACCAAGCCTGTCATCGCGGCCATCAACGGGATCGCGGTGGCGGGTGGACTAGAACTCGTGCTCGCCTGTGACCTGGTCATCGCAGCCGAGTCCGCCCGCATCGGCGATGCCCATTCGAACTACGCCCTGTTTCCCGGCGCAGGCGCCACCGCGCGCTTGCCGCGCAAGGTGGGACTGAATAACGCCAAGCTGCTGATGTTCACGGGCGACATGCATCCGGCCAGCGAGTGGAAGGCCCTAGGCCTTGTTAACCTGGTGGTCGCCGACGACGGCTTCATCGGCGCCGTGGAGGCGCTGGCCAAGAAGCTCGCGGCCAAGAGCCCGCTGGTGCTGGGCCGCATGAAGCAGGCGCTCAATGATGCGCTGGATCAGCCGCTGTCCATCGGGCTGCGCTATGAGCGTGCCTTGAGCAACTTGCACCATTTCTCTGCGGACCGGGTCGAAGGGCTCGCCGCGTTCAAGGAAAAGCGCGCCCCTCGGTTCACGGGCAACTGAGTCTTCACCGATGTGCGGTGTCTTGATATCGACGACTTGAAGGAAACAGAAGTATGGAACCGAAAGACAAAGGCCCGTTGGCCGGCATCCGCGTGATCGACATCGGCACGATGGTTGCGGGTCCCGTCGCTGCAACGCTGCTGGCAGACCTCGGTGCGGACGTGATCAAGATCGAGCAGCCGGGCCGCGGGGACTCTCTGCGCCATATCGGGCCGGCGGTGCAAGGCGAGAGCCTTTGGTGGAACGTCGAAGGGCGCAACAAGAAGTCCGTGACGCTCGATCTGCACCATCCCGAAGGCCAGCGGATTCTGAAGGAAATGTTGAAGCACGCCGATGTGCTGGTGGAGAACTTCCGCCCCGGCATCCTGGGCAAGTGGAACCTCTCGTGGGAGCATCTGAAGCAAGTCAACCCAAGGCTCGTGATGCTGAGTGTGTCCGGCTATGGCCAGACCGGCCCGTACGCGAACCGGGCGGGTTACGACCGCATTGCCCTGGCGATGGGTGGCACGCTGAACGCCACGGGCTATCCGGACCGCGCTCCGGTCAAGCTGGGCACGGCGATGGCCGACTACTCGACGGCGTTGTTTGGCGCGTTCGGAGTCATGGTGGCGCTCTACCACCGGGATACGCGCGGCGGCGAAGGTCAGCAGATCGATCTGTCGTTGTACGAGACGGTGTTCCGCTTCACCGACGTGATGGTCACAGCCTACGACAAGATGGGACTGCCGCGCGAGCGCACGGGCAACCTGCACTTCGCTGCAGCCCCGGGCGACCATTTCGAAACCTGCGATGGACGCTACATCGTCCTGACCGTGTCCAACGACCGCATGTTCGGCCGGCTGTGCGAAGCCATTCCGGCCCTGGGCGGTGAAGAGCGCTATTCGACCCATTTGAAACGCACGGCGTGCGTCGAGGAGCTCAACGTCATCGTCGCCGCTTGGATCAAGTCGCTGCCGGTGCTGGAGGTGTGCCGGATCCTCGAAGAGAAGGGCCTCGCTTACTCGTTGATCTACTCGATCAAGGACATCGTTGCAGACCCGCACTACGAGGCCCGGGGCACCATCGCCAGCGTCGAGCACCCGCAGATCGGCGAGCTGAAGATGCCGGCCGTGCAACCGCGGTTCAGCGGGACACCGTCCCCGCAGATCAAGCCAGCGCCCGCCCTGGGTGCGGATACCGACGAGATCCTGCGCCAACTGGTAGGGCTCTCGGCCGGGCGGATCGCCGAGCTGCGCCAGGCGGGCACGGTCTGAGATGCCGAACACCATGGAGACACCCATGACCATGTCCCAGGTCGACGCAGTCGTTCAGGATCCGACCAGCGTGGTAGCGGCCATCGAAAGCCGCTTCTCGTGCCGTGCGTTCTTGCGCGACAAGCCGGTCTCGCGCCAGCAAGTCGAAGAAATCCTGCGGCTCGCAAGTTGCGCGGCGTCCAGCACGAACACCCAGCCGTGGAAGGTGTACGTACTGCAGGGCGATCGTCGGGATGCACTCGTGGCGCAGGTCTGTGCTGCGCACGATGCGACCCTTGCAAACTTCACCGCCGAGTACGGTGAGGTGGACGGCTACTACCCTTCTGAGTGGGTCTCGCCGTACATCGATCGGCGACGTCACAACGGCTGGACCTTGTACGGTCACCTTGGAATCGGAAAAGGCGAGAAGGACAAGATGCATGCGCAGGGACAACGGAACTACCGCTTTTTCGACGCGCCGGTCGGCCTCATGTTCACCATCGACCGCGTCATGGGCCGAGGCTCGCTGATCGACTACGGCATGTTCCTGCAGACGCTGATGCTGGCGGCGCGCGCCCTTGGCCTGCACACCTGCCCCCAGGCGGCTTGGAACAATTGCGCAAAGATCGTCCTGCCATTTATCGGCGCAGGTGCCAACGAAATGTTGGTGTGCGGCATGGCGCTGGGCTACGCAGACGAGTCGGCGCCAGTGAACACCTACAGAACCCCGCGAGAGGCGGTCGAGAGTTTCACCCGATGGATCTGAGGCAGCCGCCTGTCTGGGTCTTCAACCCGTTCAACGAACGCACCAAGGAAATTTATGGACTTCAAGCTCTCCGACGACTCGCTCGCCATGCAGGCGTCGACGCAGAAAGTGGTCAACGACTTGCTCAGGTACGAGCCGCACTTCCACGAGACAAACGAAGTGCATGCGGATGTGGACACCACCTTGCGGGAGATGGGCTACTACGGCTTGTCCATTCCTGAGGAGTTCGGCGGAACCCCTGTCGACAAAGTCACGTTGGCATTGGTCCAGATGGAGCTCGCGCGCATGCCGCCTCAGTTCTGGCCCTCCATTCGAAACGCATTAGGCCCCATTCCGCAATTGCTGCTCCTGCATGGCACATCGGCGCAGAAGGATGAATGGCTGCCGCGGATCGCGGCCGGCGCTACGGCCTGCTTCGCATTGACCGAGCCGGACGCGGGATCGGACGTCGGAGCGATGAGAACAACCGCCGTGAAGAAAGGAGACCGATGGGTCCTTAATGGCTCCAAGACATACATTTCAAACGCCGAACGCGGCGACTTGTTTCTGGTGTTTGCCAAGACCGACAACAGCAAAGGGCGCGATGGCGTGTCGGCTTTCTTTGTAGAGCCGAAAACTGCTGGCTTCAGCATGAGCAAGCCCATCCGCACCATGGGTTTCATGACTAACGGTGTGTACGGGCTAACCTTCGAGAACTGCGAGATCCCTGCTGAGAACTTGCTGGGGGAGGAGAATCGCGGCTTCTACTATGCCGTCTCAGGGTTGAATGAAGCCCGTGTGAATGTCGGCTGTCAAGCCCTGGGAGGCAGCCAGATTGCCTTTGAACACGCTTTGCAATATTCCAAAGATCGCGTGACGTTCGGCGAACCACTGTCGTCCCATCAAGTTCTGCAGCACATGCTGGCCGACATGGCAATGGAGCAGCATGCTGCGCGGATGCTGCTGCTGGATGCGGCATGGGGCCTGCAGACCGGCGTTGACGTGCGGTTGAAATCCTCTTACGCCAAAGTGTTCTGCACAGAAGTTGCAAATCGCATTGCGGACAAAGCCCTGCAGATTTTTGGAGGTGCGGGCTATATCAAGGGCATGGTGGTGGAGCGGGTCTACCGGGAGTTGCGAGTCATGCGGATTTTCGAGGGCGCAAACGAGATCCAGCGCAACATGATCGCAAAACAGTTGCTGAGGGATTAGCGGGAGAAGGCTCTGTGCGGCCAATGCAGATGATCAGTATCCGCATTGTGGATGACAGCTTGGCTGATTTTGACACCTGGATCTCACCGTACAAGGCGGCAGGCGCGCGTGATTGACGCAAGAAAATCGTCCACGTTGGACTGCATCGTTGGCGCTGCCGGTGTGGCGCATTTCCAGTAACTACTGCTCCCCCCGTAAAGCATCCACATCATGGACGAGCAACTTTTCGGTTAGCAGCGTCAACCTTACGATTCACTGACTCAGGCAATTGACCCGGGAGCAGTCCACGTCATTTGACGATGGTCCGACATAAATCAAAGGATGAGACAAATGAATTGCCACAGCACTTCTTCGAGCCGCCGTAACTTCCTTTTGAGCGTCGCCGCCGCCTCTCTGTCGCCGCTATCGTCCTTCGCCCAGGCGCCCGCCTGGCCTACCCGGCCTGTGAGGATCGTGGTGGGCACGGGCCCGGGCTCGGGGACCGACACGATCGCGCGTCTTCTTGCGCCGCGGCTGGAGGGAATCTGGAAGCAGCCAGTCATCGTGGAGAACAAGGCCGGCGCAGGCGGCATCGTCGGCACCGAGTACGCGCTGGCCGCGAACGACGGCCACACGCTTCTGATGGCCAGTCCGAGCATGCTCCTGGCGAAGTACACGACCCGCAATCTTCGCTTCGATCCCCTGACGGACCTGATACCGGTCTACCGTGTTTTCAACGCTCCGGTCGTGTTCGTTACCAATGCGAAAACGGCGCAGCGCGCGAAGACGATGGCCGAGTTGGTGGCGTTGAGCAAGTCCTCGCCGCAAGGAATTTTTTTTAGCGGAGCCGGCCGCGCGTCGTTCTTCGATCTCTCGATGGCACTTCTGGCGAAATCGATGGGGGTGCGCTATTCGGCGGTCGATTTCAACGGCATGGGGCCATTGACCCTCGCACTTCTGCGCGACGACACGCAACTCGCCCTCAGTGGGCATCTCGCGGTGAAGGGCCATATCGACCGGAAGGAGTTGCATGCGCTCGCGGTGGTCGACCGCAAGCGGCTCGCCGCCCTGCCGGACGTACCCACGCTCGAAGAAGCAGTTGGCTATAAGGGCTTCCTGCCCATATCGTGGGGCGGGATCTTCGTGCCTAAAGGCACGCCGGCGGCGGTGGCCAACATCATCGCGCGCGCCTTCGGCTCTTTGTATGCAGACGAACCGGCCCGCAAGTCGTTGGAGGCGCGCCTCTCAGGCACGTTGGTCCCATCGTCGCCGGCACAATTCGCCAGGGAATATGCGGAGGAGGCGGACGTGTGGAAGAACACGTTTGCAACGCTAGGGATCGTTCCGGAGTAACCGTGAATGTGCACAACGGGCCTACGCGCCTTAGCAACAGATCGGTCCGATCGGCCACCTGCGGACCTTATGGACACATGACCTGCCCAGGCGTGGTCGGGCTTTGACTAACGCGAGGCTCACCTGGGTCGCAAGCCCGCCCGTCCAGGCGAGAAAGTTCAATGGCCTCCTTCGGAGAATTTATGAACACTGAGTCGATCACGCGCGAGGAGTTGCACCACCGGAAAGTGGACGTCCGCTTCTTTCGTCGCAGCGACGCTTTATACGAGGTGGAGGGGCGGCTGGTCGACACCAAGACCCACCCTTTTCGTCGCATGCTGGCTGAGAAGGAGACGCCGCCTGGCGAGCACCTTCACGACATCACAGTTCGCCTCGTACTCGACTCGGATCTTCTGGTACACGCGGCGGATGCGGTGATGCGCGCCACGCCCTTCAGCATCTGCCCGGGAGCCGCACGTACCCTTGAGCCGCTAGTCGGTCTGAGCATTGGAGCGGGGTGGAACAAGCGCGTTCGCGAATTGCTCAGGGGCGCGGCGTCCTGCACGCACATCGTGGAGCTTCTGGGACCCATGGCGACCACCGCAATCCAGGGTCTTGCGCCGCAGCGGGCAGCGACGATCGGCGATCCTGGCAACGACGCGCAGCGACGCGCCTGGGTGGACAGTTGCTACGCGTTCGCGGCAGATCGGGAGGTTGCAGCGCGGCTGATGCAGCTCCCGCGAAAAGCAAAGCGCGGGGCGCCATGAATTCACAGCAAGGAATGTATGAGCAGTAGCAACCTGATCCGCCTCGGAAACACCGGCTTGCACGTCTCGCGCCTGTGTCTGGGAACCATGACGTTCGGCTCCAATGCCGACGAAAGCGAGTCTGTCGCAATCCTCGATGCGGCCACGGAGGCCGGCGTCAATTTCATCGACACTGCGAACCGATACCCCAGCGACGCGCCGGACGAGCGCAAGGGCTTGACCGAGGAGATCATCGGGCGATGGCTGAAGGGTCGCCGGCAACGCTTTATCGTCACGACCAAGGCCGGGGGCCCCATGGGCCCACTGCCATGGGACGCCGGTACGTCGCGCAAGCACCTCCTGGACGCGGTCGACGCGTCGCTCGCCCGGCTCGGCACCGATTACGTAGACCTTTTCCAGTTGCACCGGGACGATCCCTCCACGCCCCTTGACGAGACGCTCGAGGCGCTCGACACCATCGTGCGCAGCGGCCGGGCGCGCTACGTCGGCGTCTCCAACTGGGGCGCGTGGCGCATTGCGCGTGCGCTCGGGCGCAGCGAGGCACTTCAACTGGTGAAGCCCGTTACCGTACAGCCCCGCTACAACCTGCTGTTCCGCCAGTTCGAGCGCGACCTGTTTCCCATGTGTGAGGCGGAGAACCTCGCGACGCTCTGCTACAACCCTCTGGCCGGTGGCTTGCTGACGGGAAAGTATCTCAAGGGGGCGCCACCTGAGGCGGCGACGCGCTTCGGCGCAGGCAGCACTGCGGCTGCGTACAGGCAGCGGTACTGGCATGAAAAAGAGTTCGAAGCGGTTGGCCGAATCATGAACGTCGCCCACGGTGCAGGCATTTCTCCTGAACGGCTGGCGGTGGCTTGGCTGCTCGCTCAACGCGGCGTGACCTGCGCGGTCTTGGGGGTGAGTCGCGCGTCCCAGCTGTCGCAGGTGCTGCTCGCGGGCGATACGAAGTTGGATGAACAGGTCCTGGACCAGTTGGACACGATCACCCACGAGTTCCGACTTGGCGATGCGGCGCCCTTCTGATCTTGCGCTTTCATCTCTCTCAATAGCAGCCATCCAATGAAGATTGTCTTTCTCGACAGGGACACCCTGTCGCCCCAGACGCGTTTGCCTGCCTTCAGCTTTCAGCATGAGTTGCAGGTGTATGGCAGCACCGCCGAAGACGAGGTGGGAGTGCGCTTGCGCGATGCGGATGTGGTGATCACCAACAAGGTGAAACTCACGCGCCAGGCCCTGCGCGGCGCGCGCAATTTGCGAATGGTCGCCGTCGCAGCAACTGGAACCGACAACGTCGACTTGCAGGCATGCCGTGAGCTTGGTGTCGTCGTCAGCAACATCCGGAACTATGCGGTGCACACGGTTCCCGAGCACACCTTCGCGCTAATCTTTGCGTTGCGCCGAAGCATTTGCGCGTATCGAGATTCCGTCATCGCGGGACGCTGGCAAGAGGCCAGGCAGTTCTGCTTCTTCGACCATCCGATTCGCGATCTCGCCGGTGCGACCCTTGGCATCATCGGCGATGGTGTACTCGGTCAGGCGGTCGCTGCCATAGGCCGCTCACTCGGTATGACTGTTCTGTTCTCGGGATTCAAGGGTCGATCGGACCAGGGTACTTTGTACACGCCGTTTGAACAGACGCTGGAGCGGGCAGACATTCTGACGCTGCATTGCCCTTTGCTGCCGAAGACCCGCAACATGATCTCGGCGCGTGAGTTCGACATGATGCAGCGACGGCCGTTGTTGATCAACACAGCCCGCGGCGGACTTGTCGACGAGACTGCACTGGCCGAGGCGCTCGAGCGCGGACAGATCGGTGGCGCTGCCTTCGACGTGGTGTCAGTCGAACCGCCGCCTGGTGATCATCCCTTCATGAGACTGCTGCGGCGTCCTGACTTCATCCTCACACCGCACGTGGCCTGGGCCAGCGACGAGGCCGTCCAGGCATTGGCGGATCAGCTGGCTGCCAACATTGAAGCGTTTGCGCGTGGCGCTTCCGCCAACGTGGTGAGCTGAACCGTCGCGATGGCTTCGGGGTTCCTGGCCGCGCCGCTGACCTCGCGCGGCCTTGGCACCCACTTGTGCGGGCATCGAACGGACCAGACCCGTACGCGACGGACGCACGCGCGGATACCAGGCGGGTCGCGACGACGCCATCACGTTACGGCGATAGACCGGGCAGGCGACCCGGCTGTCGGCGTCCCGCTGCCTGCCTTCATGTCCGTGTGGCGCAGAGCGAATAGGGGTGGGCGAGGTCCATCTTGATCGCCTTCACCCAGCCTTCGTTTTGTTAGAAGTTGAAATCAAGGGAGGAGACTAATGAAGAAGCACTATGTCGCCGCACTGCTGGCGCTAGCTGCGCCAATCGCAGGCGCGCAGACCTCTGTCACCCTATATGGGTGGCGGACATCGGGTTCGAGTTCCTCAATCATGCCAATGCGAACGGCAACACGCTGACTCGTATGAATTCTGGCAATGTGTCCGGTTCCCGGTGGGGCTTGCGCGGCACAGAGGGTCTTGGCGGCACTATGAAGGCGATATTTGTCCTCGAAAACGGCTTCGATCTCGACACGGGAGTCATGAGCCAAGGTGGTCGTCTGTTCGGTCGCCAAGCCTTTGTCGGCCTCGAGGACCAATGGGGCCGGGTCACTCTTGGGCGCCAGCAGAGCGCGCTGTATGATCTTCTGATCAACTACGAACCGATGGTGCTGGCCGCGCGCTACTCGGCTCTCGGCATGGATCCGGCCCTGGTCGGTCGCTACGACAACACGGCAAAGTACACAGGGAAGTTCGGGCCTGTCACCGCGATCGCATTCTACAGCTTTGCGCGCGGCACCACGGTAACGGGCGCAACAGGGAGCGCCATTGCCGGCGAGACGCCCGGCGACGTCAAGAGCGATCGAGCCATGGGGGGCGGCCTGGAATACGCCAGCGGACCGTTCGGTGCGACCCTTATCTATGACCAGCAGCAGGGAACGCGAGGTATCACGGGGCAGAATTCGGATCAGACCGACCGGCGTATCGCGGCAGCGGCCAACTTTTCCTTCGGCAACTCGACGATCTTGGCGGGCTATCGCTGGTTTAATGGTGACATCGGCGGCTCGCGTCGCAATGACCTCTACTGGCTCGGCTACCGCTATAAAGCTACGCCAGCACTCACACTGACCGGGGCGGGCTATTACTTCAACAACAAGCGCAATGGCCAAGATCCCTGGGAACTGGTGGCCTCGGCCAACTATGCGCTTTCCAAGCGCACGGATGCATTCCTGACGGTGGGATATGTGCGGAACAAGGACAACTCGAACTTGGGCCTGAACGGATTTGGCAGTGCGATCACGCCAGGCGCGAGCCAGGTGGGAGCGTCGATGAGCGTTCGCCATAAGTTCTGAGTGCGCCGGGAGACCGGTAAGGAGTCCGTGGTGGAAGTCCACTACGACGAAGGAATAGCGAATTGCATCGACCCCGAGCCGTGCGCAGGCCACCGTGAGGTGGTCTGCGAAGCGCCGGTAGGGGAGCGTGCGGCCAGCCCTCAAGCTGCGATAGTTGTGTTGTTCCGGGTGCCGACGCGGTTCAGGACGCGGAAGGCAACATGAACAGGCGCGTGAACGCGAGTGCCTCGACGACCAGGCGTGGTCGAAGACCCTGGCACGCAGAGACGCTCCTTGCGCGGGAACCGGGAGATCCTCCCGACTGGCGATGTGCATTGGGCATGTCAGGCATGTCTGTCTTTGTATCGCCTAGGTAAGATGCGAGTACAGCCCATGACGATGTCCGATACTCGCGGCGGCATCGGTCATCTACTTCACCATATCCGTGCGTCGGTCCGAGAGCTACGCAGCATGGCATTGGTCGACTCGCAAGAGTTCGTAGAGGCTCGGCTAGCCAGGCAATTGCGGCAAGCACTGTTGACGGGTTCGTCCTTTGAAATCGCCGTAGCTCTAGCAAGCGGTGCGGAGCTGCAGATGTACCCTCGGGACGATGTCATGGATCGTTGTACCGCGACAGTTCAGGCGTCCGGCCACGCCGGCTTACGAGGTATCGTGTGGGCCGTACGACATCGTTGCGTACAGTCAAAGGCGCATCAGCTCCGATTTTCAATCGAGGCTGGAATCCGTTGGGCCGATTGGCCCTTTGGGAACGCTGCAAGCGAAGCAGACAGGAGCGTTTGCTCCAAAGCGCCGGCTCCCCCCTTTGTGCTCCCACCCGGTCCAACGCCATCAGCGTTGAGCCGCTAGCCGATGCCGTGTAAGCGCTATTTTCGGCAGCGACGGGGCGGCGTTTGGCAGGGCGAAGTTGAACGGAACAGCCTCGCGAGGGACGGTCGCAGACGCGCGGTGGTCCTGGTCAGCGTCAGCTTGTGACTGCAAACTGACATTGCCTGCAAAGAACCGAATGTCCGTTTCTGGCCGACAAGTGCCCCCCGCCGAGGCAGTGATTCATCAATGCTCCCGGCACTGCCTGCCATACCCCACTATGTCAAAATTCGTTTCCAGTCGAGCCGCTCCTTTGCCCGTGTTCGAGAATGGTCTGTCGCCAGAACAACGGCGACCGGGTTTAGCAGCCTGTGCACCGATCGACGGACAGTCCGCGCGAGCGGCTCTGTCCGTCGCGCCATCGAACGCCCATACCTGCGGGCGGGCCTTGGCGGGGGAGCCTTAAGGCTCGCCGGTTCCGTGCCCGGTCTGCTAACCCTGCCCTGTGCCCGCCCACCCCGATTAGCAGCGGACGACGACGGGCCTCCATCCCTTTAGCACGGAGGTCATTATGCAAAGCACTACCCCGGCTCCCCAAGAGCCCGTCCTGGCCCAGAAGCCAACGCAACTGGCGGAGAACCTTGCCAAGGCCCACCGCGTCCAGGCTCGTCGTCGCACCAAAGCTGCACCGCTGGTCCCCAGTTCGGTCATTACCCTTGAGGACCACATCCTTGAGATCACGAATGACATCCTGCGTGTTAGCGCGGGACTTGAATCCTTCCTGACCCTGCTTGACTTGCAGTGCGACACCACCACTCAAGGCGTCGGTCTGCATGCCTTGCTCTCGCCGCTCAGGAAGCAATTGGACGAAAGCGTTTGCCGCCTGCAGGCACTGGTCTGACTGGATCAACAACAGCAAACGGCGCGAGCCAGTTGGTCTCGCGCCGTCTCTTTGGTCTCTCAGGCAAACAAGAGATTCGGTTCAATTAGTCATCAGTAGGTGCCACGCCCACGGCCAACAGCATGGCGAGTGAGGCAGTGGCGCCGTAGGTCAACCAATACCCTCATCCTTCAGCGCCCGCTGCACCGCGGGGCGCGCGGCAACTCTCGACCGAAACGCTTGCAGCGCAGGCCAGCGTTCAAGCGACAGCTTGAAATGGCTAGGCCATCTCAGGATGGTGAACAGGTAGGCGTCGGCGACGCTGAACTGCCCCATCAGGTGGTCCTTGTCCGTGAGCTGCGGGGCCATCCAGTCGAACCGCTGTGACAGGCGTTCCCACGTCGCATCTTTCTGTTCCTGCGGCGTGTCGGGTTTCCAGAATGGCCCAAAGCCCTTGTGCAGTTCCGACGAAATGAAATTCAGCCATTCCTGCAAGCGATAGCGCTCAAGCGTATTGCACGCCGGAGCCAGCCCTTTTTCCGGGGCCTGGTCGGCGATGTACTGAAGCACCACAGCCGCCTCCGTCAGAAGATCGCCGTTATCGAGCGCCAGCGTCGGCACGTAGCCCTTGGCATTGAGGGTCTTGTAGTCAACGCCACGCTCGGTTTTGTGCGGCTGGGCGCGCAAGTCGACGCGCTCGGTGGAGAAGGGAAGGCCGGTCTCGATGAGGACAATATGTGGCGCGAGCGAGCATGCGCCGGGAGCGTAGTACAGCTTCATGATTCGTGTCTCCTTGACAGGGGGCGCCAGCGTAACAAGCGGGATGGCGCCGGCGCGGGACTTCGATCGCGTCATGACGCGGATACCTGCCGCCGGGCGCAAGTGGCTGGGCGCAGCGGCCAGCGCGGCCGGGCCCTTTGTGTAAGGTGTGTGGAAGATCGTGTGGGCGCCAGGTGTGATTTAGCAATCGACATGCCCGAGTCATCTCTGTCTGCCGGCTTGCCGGAGCCGGTGGCACGCCATTACGACGACGCCGCCGCGCACGCTGTGGCACCTGCAAAATGCAGCCTGCGGGCCACTCTGCAGCAGAAGGCTCGCTGTGTGAGGCGCCCTGAAGCACGGGTGCCTGCGCGCGCCGGAATGGATTGCAAGGCGCGTAGCAGAAATTGCCAGGGCGCGCTTCCGGCCTGCGGTCCCTGCGCCGGCACCTGGAGGCGGAGCCCTCGGGAATGTTCCTTGCAGCAGCGGTACTCCCAGTGACTTCGCCGGAGGTGGCTCCGGCTTCATGTGGAGGACACCATGAAAGCGGTTGTATTTCACGGTATCGGCGACATCCGGCTCGATGACGTGCCGGAGCCGGTAATCGAGCAGGATACCGACGCCATCGTGCGCCTGACCGCCAGTGCCATCTGCGGCACCGACCTGCACTTCGTGCGCGGCACCATGGAAGGGTTGGCGCCCGGCACCGTGCTCGGCCACGAGGGCGTGGGCGTGGTCGAGGCGCTTGGCAAAGGCGTGCGCAACCTCAGCGTGGGCGACCGGGTCGTGATCCCGTCCACCATTGCCTGCGGCTATTGCTCGTACTGCCGCGCCGGCTACTACGCGCAGTGCGACAACGCCAACCCGCACGGCAAGCAGGCTGGCACCGCCTTCTATGGCGGGCCCGAGCAGACCGGCCCGTTCCAGGGGCTGCAGGCAGAAAAGGCGCGGGTGCCGTTCGCCCACGTCAACCTGGTCAAGCTGCCGGACAACATCAGCGACGAGCAGGCGATCATGCTTTCCGACATTTTCCCGACCGGATATTTCGGCGCGGACCTGGCCAGCATCCATCCCGGCCACACGGTGGCGGTGTTCGGCTGCGGCCCGGTGGGGCAGTTCGTGATCGCTTCGGCGAGGCTGATGGGCGCGGGCCGCATCTTTGCCGTGGACGCGGTGCCGGACCGGCTTGACATGGCGCGCGCGCAGGGCGCCGAGGTAGTGAACTTCGATACCGAAGATCCGGTGGAGACCATCGTGCAGCTGACCGGCGGCATTGGCGTGGACCGGGCTATCGATGCCGTCGGCGTCGATGCCATGCACGCGCACCATGGTCCGGCGGCGCAAGATCCGACCATCCCGGACAGTGAGCAGGAGGCCGCGCGCCTGGCGCCGCATGCCCACCCGTCGGCGCAGGGCAACTGGGTCCCCGGCGACGCGCCCGCGCAGGCACTGGACTGGGCCATCCGCGCGCTGGCCAAGGCCGGCACGCTGTCGATCATCGGCGTGTATCCGCCCACCGACCGCAGTTTCCCGATCGGCGCGGCGATGAACAAGAACCTGACCGTGCGCATGGGCAACTGCAACCACCGCGCCTATATCCCGCGGCTGGTCGAACTGGTGCGCACCGGAGCGGTCGACCCGGCCGCCATCCTGACGCGGCGCGAGCCGATGACATCGGCGATCGAGGCCTACCAGGCCTTTGATTTGCGCCAGCCCGGCTGGATCAAGGTCGAACTGCAGCCGGGGTCGGTCCACTAGCCACGGCGCCTTGGGGTTCTCCGCCGCGCGAGCGGAGAACCTGTCTTGCCCTCCAGGGACGACAGCTATCCTGAGTCAAGCATTGAACGCCTGGCTTGCGGTCGCTGCGCGTGCCGCGCTTGGCAATCTATACGACCACGGTGGGTCGTCGCCCATCCATCAGTAATCCCATTGCACGGGCACGAAGCGAAAGACTTTGCCGTTCTTTGCAATGTGGCCGATGGACGGGAATGCGACATGGGCCGCGGCCAGCAGGGCGCCGGTTTCCGCGGCTTCGTTGAGCAGCGCGATACGGACGGCCACAGCCGCTTCGGGATCGTGCTCGAAGCCATTTTGCCATTCGGGGTGGTCGAAGCCGACTTCGAAAATCGCGTCGCCCACGAACGTCAGTTTCTCGCCGTTCGATGCGACGTCCACGACGCAGTGCCCTGGCGTGTGCCCGCCGGTTACGCGTGCCGACACGCCCGCGGCGACTTCCACTGCCTGGTCGAACGGCACGATGTTTTCGCTGTAGAGCTCCGCGAATCGTGCGGCAGCCTTGCGCAACGCCGGAGGGACCGCCTCCGGCATTACCGTCCTGCTGAAGTCCGGATTCTTCCAGAACGCCACTTCCGCCGCCGCTACGTGGATCCGCACGTCCGGGCGCAGTTTGGCCTTGACGCCATCCACGTTCAGTCCGCCGACGTGATCCATGTGCATATGGGTGATCACGATATCGGTGATCGCAGCCAGGTCGATACCCGCCGTTTCCAGGCGCATCACCGACCGACCGGCGCGCGTGAAATATTCAAAACCGTCGCCCACGCCCGAGTCGATCAGGATCAGGCGTTCGCCGCTGCGCACCAGCGCGATATTCAGCGCCCAGTCGAACATGTCACGTTGCAGGAAACGGCCATCGAACCATTCGTTGCGGTCCGCCTGGCTCACGTTGGTGGACATGGTAGAGGTCGGCAGCGGCAGAATGCCATCGCTGATCAGCACGACGTCGACGTCGCCCACGCGCACGGCGTAGCGGGATGGCACAAGTTCGCCGGAACCTTCTTTGCCAAGCCTGGCGGTAACCGGCTGCACATTGCGGGTGGTTTCGCTCATCTTCAGTAGTCCTGTCAATCGGGTGGGAAAGCCGCATCAGGCGGCAGGGCGTTCCGCTTCGTTGCGCGGACATGCTTCTCGACCGTCGCACGTCTTGTGCGACCATCGTTGCAACCGATTGTAGGCAGGGGGAGCGAACGCCAGTAGCCTCGCGGAGGCCTTCAGTATGTTGACCGAACGGAAACAATCCACGACGGACAGGCAATGAGAGGCAAAGCGAGCGGAAGGTATATTGAGCGACCGTCTGCAAGCCAAGCTCCATCGTTCGAAGCAGACGGCGTTCGCGTTGGCGCAAGGCAGACGGTCGATGACGAATGAGGAAGCGGCCAGAAGCAGGAGCGGCTGCCGTCGCCAGAGCGCTGTTTGATCCGCTGTAGCAGTGGCCGCAGGAAATCGGATCTCGATTTCCGCTGGCCTCGCTGTGTCAGCTATTCCCTTGCGGGAACGCCTGCCAGCCGTCAGGGCAGATGTCTTCCCGGCAGCAATCCGGCCGGTGCCCGTGCGTCCGCCCGTCGTGGCTGCTGGCTTGCGGCGCGGGTTCGTTGCTGGCCTGCCTTGGTGGCACGGCTGTCGGCAGCAAAGCCACGGTTGCCGCTGGCCTGGCCCGGCTCGGAGAAAGCGCCGATCCTGACTACTTCGCCCATCCCACCGACGATATGCTGCGCATGGGCGGTGCCCGCGGTTGCCAGCACGGCCACGACCGTCACGAAAAGCGAGCAGATCCTCGTCATAAGTTCTCCGGCCTCGGGCCTGGTGGGTCAGTGGCCAGCGCTGGCCGCGTCATGTTGGCTGCGGAGAATAGCGCAAACCGATCGCCGTGTTTGTAATGGATTGTTAGCGGCAAAACCCTGAGCCAAAGCGATTGCGAGAGGCCGGTCCGCTTGCCTTGTCATCCCTATCGTTCAGGCACATCAGTACAGCCGCAGGCCAGGGAGGGCGTGCGCAGATCGGTCATGGCGCGGCGCCATTCGGTAGCCCCGCATCACCAGGGCGTTCTGCGCCAACCCTGTCCAGTCGCCACCAGCTTAGAACCGATGCCGCATGCCGGCGCCTATCGTCTCGGCATGCGGCTGCCCCGTCAAGCGGTCGTAGAAATACGCGACATACAGGTCGGTCCGCTTCGACAAGTTGTAGTCATAGGCAACGGCGGCCGAATGCCGGCCCATCCCGGCCACATCGTTGCGTGTGCTGCCATAGGCGTACGAGGTCAACACGTTGCCAGCCCCGACAGGAATCGACACGCCGACCTGCCCGTTGGCGTGCCGGATATCGCCCTGCGCGCCGTTGACCGCGGTAAGGATGTACTGTGCCTGCCCGAACAGCTTGGCGACACCGAAGTCATAGCTGACGCCAAGCTGCGCCGCGGTCTGCTTGTCGAAGCCGGTGAGCGCCGCGGGGGTCGTGACGTCGCCGGGCACGGTGTTGAACCCGACCTGCTGGAACGCGGCTGTGGCGGCAAAGCCGCCGGCAAAGTAAGTGAGATTGCCGCCCCATTTGTTCTGGCCGGTGCTGCCCGGCTGCTCGCCGAACGCATAGATCAGGTTCACGGTCAGGCCGCCGGCCGTTGGCGACGAATACACGACCGAGTTCGACCACCCCGAATCGCCGACGATGCCGGGGTCGAACACGCGTCCGTCGGAGGCCGTCTTGTAGGTGTGAAAGATCGATGGGCCGAATTGGTAGGAATCGACCAGCGGATTGAACAGGATCGTCGACAGGAAGTATGGCGTGGTATTGCGGCCGAGCCGCACTGTGCCGTACTGCGACGATTGCAGGCCGGCATAGGCGCTGCGCGTCAGGAAGCCGTCGGTGTCGGAGCGACCGGAGCGCCCCATGTCGACCCGGTAGAAGCCATTCAGGTCGAAGATGGCCTTGAGCCCGTCGCCCAGCTCTTCGGTGCCCCGCATGCCCCAGTACGAGGTCTGCATGCCGCCCGCGCCGAGGATCGGGCTACGCTCGCCGCCCGCGGCGCGGGTGCTGCCGACGAAGGCGTCGACCTGGCCGTAAAGGCTAACGCCCGCTTGGGCCAGTGCAGGCTGCGCAAGGCTGGCGGCCATGGCGGCTGTCGCCAGGGCCCGGTCTTTCAGATGCATGGTCTCCTCCGATTGTTTTCAGTTGGTGGGGTGTGGGAAGGCTTGCAGCCGACGTGCCGCGAGTTGCGCCCGATAGGCCGCCATGTCCGCGATCGGCCGGCGCGCGACGCCGGCCTCGATGGCCGCCTGGGCGACCGCGGGCGCCAGGCGGTGCGTGGGGCTGCGGTGATAGGCGAGGGCGCTTTGCTTGAAGGCGTCGTCCATGGCGGGGATTCAGGAAAATCGGGAAAAGGGGGCCGCCGCCCGTGCATGACGGGCGAGAGGCTGGGAAACGGTTGGTGGTGGAGACCTAGGCGGCGATACCGCCGTGCTGGCCGGACCAGCGTGGCGGGTCTGCCAGGAAGGCTTGCAGCTCGGCGAGGTGTGCTGCTGCGACTTCGCGGACATCGCGCGCCGCGTCGAGGATGTCGCGCCACGTAGCCAGGGCATGGACGTCCGGCCGCCAGCGGGACAGGGCCGCCTGCGTCGGGAACGTGCCGTAGTCGAACAGGACCAGGAGGTCCTGCACGACCGCGCCGGCGTCGGACAGTGCCGCGCAGAAGATCGCCTTGGACCGGCCCGCAGCCATCATGTCGTCGACCAGCAGCACGCGGTCGCCGGCGTGGAGGTCGCCGACGACCTGGGCGGCGGGGCCGAGGCCGCGGGCTTCCTTGCGCACGTAGACCAGCGGCAGGTCAAGCGCTTCGGCGACCCACGCGGCGAACGCGATACCACTCGATTCCGCGCCGGCGACCACGTCGATGCTTTGCAGACGGCCGCGCTCGCGCAACAATTGCAGGCCGCGCTGCAACAGCGCGCGACGCAAGGCCGGGTAGGAGATCAGCCGGCGGCAATCGATATAGACCGGGCTGGCCCAACCCGAGGGCAGGCGGAATGGCTCGTCGCCGCGGAAGCGAACGCAGCCGGCCTCGAGCAGCGCTCGTCCGACCGATTTCTGGAGCGTGAGCGCATTGCGATGGCGGTGCATGAAGACGCCCCCGTTCATGGCTTGCCCTCCAGCTTGTCGGGACGCGGCCGGATCAGCGTTTCGGGGCGCAAGGCTTCGTCGAGCGCCTCGGCGGTCATCAGGCCCCGTGCCAGTACCACTTCGCGTATGGTGGTGCCCCGGGCATGGGCCTCGGCGGCGACCGAGGTCGCGTTCTTGTACCCGATCACGGGATTGAGCGCCGTCACCAGTGCGATCGAACGCTCGATGGTCTCGCGCAGGCGTTCAGGGTTGGCGGTAATGCCGTCGACGCATTTTTGTGCCAGCGTCACGCAGCCATTGGTCAAATGCCGGAAGCTGCGCAGCAGGCTCGCGGCGATGACCGGCTCGAACGCATTGAGCTGCAACTGGCCGGCCTCGGCGGCAAAGGTGATGGTGATGTCGTTGCCGAAGACTTCGAAGGCGATCTGGTTCACGACTTCCGGGATGACCGGGTTGACCTTGCCCGGCATGATCGACGATCCCGCCTGCATCGGCGGCAGGTTGATCTCGCCGAAGCCGGCGCGCGGCCCGCTCGACAACAGCCGCAAGTCATTGCAGGTCTTGGACAGCTTGACGGCGATGCGCTTGAGCACGCCCGAAATCTGCACGAAGGCGCCGCAATCCTGCGTGGCTTCCACCAGGTTGGGGGCCAGGCACAGGTCGATGCCGGTGATCCGCCGCAATGCGGACAAGGCCTTGGGCGCGTAGTCCGGATGCGCAGTAATGCCGGTGCCGATCGCGGTCGCGCCGAGGTTGATCTCGCGGATCAGCAGGGCGGTTTCGCGCAGGCGCGCCATGTCCTCCTCGAGCATGACCGCATACGTGGAGAACTCCTGGCCGAGCGTCATCGGCACCGCATCCTGCAACTGGGTGCGGCCGAGCTTAAGCAGGCCGGAGAATTCATTCGACTTGCGGTCAAAGGCAGCGCGCAGGGTTTCCATCGCTTCCAGCAGGTGCCCGATGGCAAAGTCGGTGGCAATGCGCAGCGCCGTGGGATAGACGTCGTTGGTGCTCTGCGCCATGTTCACGTGCTCATTCGGGTGCAGGAACTGGTATTCGCCCTTGCGGTGCCCCATGTGTTCCAGCGCGCGGTTGCAGATGACCTCGTTGGCATTCATGTTCGTCGACGTGCCGGCGCCGCCCTGGATCGTGTCGACAATGAACTGGTCGTGCAGCATGCCTTCGCGCACGTCATGGCAGGCAGCCAGGATGGCGTCGCGCAGGTCGGCCGGCAACAGGCCGAGTTCGGCATTGGCCTCGGCGGCGGCCTGCTTGACCGAGGCCAGCGCAATGATCAGTTCCGGCCATGAGGAGATGGGGGTGCCGCTGATCTGGAAGTTCTCCCAGGCGCGCAGGGTGTGGACGCCGTAGTAGGCGTCGGCCGGCACCTGGCGTTCGCCAAGCAGGTCGGCTTCGGTGCGATAGGTATGGGTCATGATGCGATCCGATAAGGGGGATGGTCCGGCCAGGCGAGCGTCCATGGCAGCGTCTCGCCGAAAAGGAACGGGCGGATGCGGCGGCCGTCCGGCAAATCGATCTGCTCCGACACATGCGTGGGGCTGCGGTGCAAGGTGATGGTCTGCTGGTTCGGCGGCATGCCGTAGAAGCGCGCGCCGTTGTCGCTGGCGAAGGTTTCGAAGCGATCCAGTGCCCCTTCCTCGTCGAACACGGTCAGGTAGGCCTGCAGCGCGACGGGCGCACTGAAGATGCCGGCGCAACCGCATGCGGATTCCTTGGCGCCGGTGTCATGCGGCGCCGAATCGGTGCCGAGAAAAAATGCCGGCGAGCCCGAGGTGGCGGCGCGCCGCAGCGCCAGCCGGTGCCGCTCGCGCTTCAGTACCGGCAGGCAATATTGGTGCGGCCGGATGCCGCCAGCGAACATGGCATTGCGGTTGAACATCAGGTGCTGCGGCGTGATGGTGGCTGCCAGCCTGCCGCTGGGGTCGCGCATGACGAAGTCGGCGGCCTCGGCGGTGGTGATGTGTTCCAGCACCACTTTCAAACGCGGGTAGCGGGCCAGCAATGGCCGCAGCGTGGCGTGCAGGAAGACGGCTTCGCGGTCAAAGACATCGACCGCCGGATCGGTGCTTTCGCCATGGATCAGCAGCGGCATGCCGATGTCCTGCATGACAGCCAGCACGCCGGCGATGCGCTCGATCGACGTCACGCCGTATTCGGAGTGGGTGGTGGCGCCGGCGGGATACAGCTTTGCGGCGACAAAGGCACCGGCATCAAAGCCGGCGCGGATGTCCGCCGGATCGGTGGTGTCGCACAGGTAGCAGGTCATCAGCGGCGTGAACTCGGACCCCGGCGGCAATACGCCAAGGATACGTTCACGATAGGCCATGGCGGCTTCCGCGGTGGTCACCGGCGGCTTCAGGTTGGGCATCACGATGGCACGGCCGAACTGGCCGGCCGACGCCGGGAGCACCGCGTGCAGCAGGTCGGCGTCGCGCAGGTGCAGGTGCCAGTCGTCCGGGCGGCGGATGGTCAGGGTCTGCACGGTCATGCCTGTCCCCCGGATGGAATGCCTTCAAGTGCCCGATACATGACTTGCGTGCCGAGCATGAAATCGTCCAGGTCCATCGCCTCGTCCGGATTGTGCGATCCGTGCTCGTTGCGTACGAAGAGCATGGCGGTGGGAATGCCGGCATTGGCGAACAGCGAGGCATCGTGCCCGGCGCCGCTCGGCACCATCTCGACCGGCACGCCGGCGCCGGCACACGCGTCGCGCAACAGGGCCGACAGCGCCGGGTCCATCGTCGCCGGCGCCGATTCGATGCGGCGGTCGAACTCGAAATGCACGCCACGGTCGCGGCCGATGGCCTTGCATTCCGTGCGCAGCAACTGGTAGAAGCCTTCCAGCGTGTCCACGCTCTTGCTGCGCGCCTCGAAGCTGAAACCGACCTTGCCCGGAATCCGGGAAATCGAATGCTCGGCGGGATCGGTGGACACGATTCCCGTGGTCACCACCAGGTCGATGCCGCGTTCCAGCAGCACCTTCCAGTGTTCGTCGAGGCGCGTGATCAGTTCGGCCACGGCAAACATCGCATCCTTGCGCAGCCAGCGCGGCACGGCGCCGGAATGGCCGGCTTCGCCGAGGCAGGTGATCAGGTTGTGCCGCACGTTGCCGCGAATGCCGGGCACCACCGCCACCGGCAGCTTGCGTGCCACCATCACCGGACCTTGTTCGATATGCAGTTCAAGAAATGCTGCCGCCGCGGCGCGGTCGAACAAGGGTTGCTGTGCGGCAATGGCCTCGATGTCCGCGCCCGCGGCCGCCATGCACTCCGCGAGCGCCTTGCCGGAACTGCGGTGCTTCAGCGCCAGGTCGTAGTTGGTCAGCTTGCCCAGCGCGGCGCCTGATCCCATGTAGGCTTTGCCAAACCAGGCGCTTTCCTCGCCACGGAAGGCGATGACGCGCAGCGGTGCGGCACCCGAGACGCCTTGCGTCTTTCGCGCGAGCAGGCACAGCAGGCCGGCGACAATCCCCGCCAGGCCGTCGAAGTTGCCGCCCTGGGGAACGGAATCGATATGCGAGCCGACCCATGCGGCAGGCGCGCCAGCGTCCTCGTCGGGCAGGGTGAAGACAAGGTTCGCGGCCCGGTCGCTCTGCACTTGCAGCCCGTGCTTCCCGGCAAAGCGCCGCAGGTAGTCGACCGCTGCCGATTCGCCGGCACCATAGCTGTCGCGGGTAATGCCGACGCCATCGAACGACAGCGCGCCGATGTCTGCGAACAACTGCTCGGCCAGCGGCTTGAGTTCCAGGATGTCCATGGCTACGTCCCGTTGCTCAACCCGACTGCTGGGCAAAGCGCAGCCAGCGGTCGCTGAGCTGGCGGTCGAGGATCACCTGCCCGGTCAGGTCGCGGATCGAGGCGACGCCAGCCTGGTCGCAATACGCCCCGAGCCCGTCGATGATCTTCTGCATGACCGCAGGGTCCCGGAACGAGGCGGTGCCGACCTGGATCGCGGACGCGCCTGCCAGCATGAATTCGACCGCGTCATCGGCGCTCTGGATGCCGCCGCAGCCAATGATGGGAATGCGCACGGCGCGATAGCACTGGTGCACCAGCCGCAGCGCAATCGGCTTGATCGCGGGCCCGGACAGGCCGCCCATCACATTGCCCAGCTTGGGCTTGCGCGTGCGGATATCGATCGCCATGCCCAGCACGGTGTTGCCCATCACGATCGCATCGGCGCCGGCTTCCTCGGCCGCGCGGGCCACCGCGGCGATATTGCCGGCGTTGGGCGTCAGCTTGACCCAGAACGGGTGCCGGGTGCGGCGACGGATGGCGGAAACTGCCTTGTAGGTGGTCTCGGGAAGCATGGCGAAGGCCATGCCGTCCGCTTCCAGGTTGGGGCACGAGATGTTGGCTTCGATCACGTCCACTTCCGGCAATGACATCTCTTCGCAAGCGGCGGCAAACTCATCGGCGGTATCGGCGGAAATCGATACCACCACCGGGGTGTCGTACTCCGTATAGGCGGGCAGGACTTCCTTGCGGTAGTAATCGAGTCCCTTGCTCGGGATGCCGATCGAGTTGAGCATGCCGCTGAAGGTCTCAGCCACGCGTGGCGTGGGGTTGCCCGCGCGCGGCTTCGGCGAGACGCTCTTGATGACCAGCGCGCCAAGCTGGTTGAGATCCATCGCCTCGCGGTACTCGATGGCGAAGCAGCCGGATGCGGGCATCACGGGGTTGCGCAACGTCAGGTCGCCAACCCGGACAGTCAGATTAGCCAAATTCCACCTCCCCAACCACTTCACGAATCTTGAAAACGGGACCCTCGCGGCAGACGCGCAGGAACTGCTTGTCGCCGTCGCAATCGAACAGCCGCACGCACGACAGGCACACGCCCATGCCGCACGCCATGCGCTGCTCCATGGCAACTTCGCCCTGGATGCCGGGATGGTCCTGCAGCACGCGCTGCAGCAGCATCAGCAGGCGATGCGAGCCGCAGGTGTAGACCGCATCGGGGCGTTGCGTGTCGATCAGGCGGCGGGCCAGGGCCTCGACCGCCTCGACCGAAGAGGTGCCGTCGGCATCGAGCACGGCGTGCACCTCGGCGCTGGCGCCGCGCAGGAATTCCTTCTCCATCAGGTCGCCCGCGCTACGCGCCGACATGATCGCGGTAATGGCGGTGCCGGCCTCGGCGGCCTGGCGGATCAACGGCGCCATCGTTGCCAGTCCGACGCCGCGCGCGACCACGAGGATGCGCCGGAACGACGGCTTGAACGAGAAGGTATTGCCGAGCGGGCCGACGATATCCAGATGGCCGTCAACCGGCAGGGTCGCCATCGCCCGCGTGCCGACGCCGGTGACGTTGTAGAGGAATTCGATGCGCCCGCTTTCCGGGCCGGCGCCATAGACGCTCATCGGCCGCAGCAGGAACGGCTGCGCGTCGGCAGTGGCGGGGCAAGCTAGCTGGTAGAACTGCCCGGGCCGGGTCAGCGGCGCGATCGGGGCATCCGCTTGCAGCCGGAGGTACTTGTAGCGCTGATTGACCCAGTAATGTTCAACGATCCGACAGCGATAGGAGGCTACGGTAGCCGCGGAATCCGCGCTACACACAGTGGCACACATGTTGGTGACTCCTGAGGATGGTGCTGCGCCGGACGGCGCAGCGAAGGAATGCCTGGAGGGCGCCGGCGTTATTCCAGTTCCACGCCCTTCAGTTCGGGGATCAGGAAGATGGTGGCGATCATGTCGACCACATAGATGCTGGCGAGCAGCGCGATCGCAAGCTGGAACGAATACGCGGCCGCGATGGCGCCGACCACGATCGGCCCAAGCCCGCCCACCGCTCGGCCAATGTTGAACAGCACGTTCTGCGCCGTGGCGCGTGCCGCGGTGGGGTAGGCCTCGGAGATCAGTGCGCCGTAGCCGCCGATCATGCCGTTGACGAACATGCCCATGACCGCACCGGCCCAAAGCATGGTCATGGGGTCGGCCAACCTGGCGTAGGCCAGTACCATCGCCACCGCGCCTGCCTGGAAGATCAGGAAGGTCGGCTTGCGCCCGATACGGTCAGCCAGGTGGCCAAAGACATAGACACCGAACATCATGCCGACGATAGTGACCGAGGTCCACAACGCCGATTTGGTCAATGAAAAGCCCAGCGCTTTGGACAGGTAGGTCGGCAGCCAGATCATGATGCCGTAGTAACCGAAGTTCTGGACCGAACACAGGACCACGATGCCCAGGCTGGTGCGCGTGGTCTTGCCGTCGGCGACGAGCAGCTTGAATGCATTGGGCTTCTTTTCCGTGCGCGCGCTGCGCACGAAGACTTCGGGCTCGTGCAGGCGGTTGCGGATAAACCATGCCACCAGCGCCGGCAGCACCCCGACCACGAACATCCCGCGCCAACCCACCACAGGCAACAGCAAGGGCGTCAGCAGCGCGGCCATCAGCACGCCCGATTGCCATCCCAGCGCGACATAGGACGACACGCGCGCACGCTTGCTGGCCGGCCAAGCCTCGGCGGCCAGCGCCATGCCAATGCCAAACTCGCCGCCCAGGCCGATGCCGGCAATGGTGCGGTAGACCAGCAGGTCCCAGAAGCCCTGCGCCACGGCGCACATGCCGGTGAATACCGCGAACAGCACGATGGTCCACGTGAGCACCCGGACGCGACCATAGCGGTCGCTCAGCGCGCCGAAGATAATGCCGCCGGCCACGGCGCCGACCAGCGTCCATGTCACCAGCGCGCCGGACTGGCCGGTCGTCAGTGAAAGCGCGGCGCTGATCGCCGGCAGCATGAAGCCCAGGATCAGTAGGTCGAACCCGTCCATGGCGTAGCCGATGGCGGATCCCGCCAGGGCTTTCCACGCGTAGGCAGAAGTTGGCGCCTCCGTCGCAGCTACGGGTTGGGTCAGGGGCTGGCTGGTCATGCTGTCTCCATTTTTAGACTGGAAGGCTATCAAAAAGCACTGCGTCGCTGCCGTCGCCTCGGGGGGTAAGCCGGGCCGGCGCCTTCGCAGTGAAAATCTTTTTTTTTAGACTATGCGGCGCATGAAGGGATGGCAAGCGTTTTCGCGGCACCTCCGGGTTTTTCCCTAGCCTCCCTGCATGGGCGATGCGCAGGGGAGCTGCCCCATGCTATAGTGGCAGAAATCTAATTATTGAGACTGAAATGGAACGTCGCGCCACCGGCACGTGCGGCATCGACTTCGAGGCACTGGGGGCGCGGCTGCGTGCTTACCGTCTCGGCGCGCAACTGCGCGCCGAGCAGGTCGCCGAAGTGCTGGGCATTTCGCGGGCGGCGGTCTATCGGATGGAGAAGGGCGAGATCGTCAAGATCGAGACGCTCGAGCGCCTGGCCGGCATCCTCGATACCTCGCTGGAATCGCTGCTGGGCGCCGGCACGGAATACTACCCGTCGGCCATCGCCTACATCGAACGGATGCGCCAGCTAGAGCAGGGCGCTACCCGCATCCTGGCGCATTTCGAGCCGATTTCATTCCTGCTGACCTCGCCGGACTACGAGCGCTATCTCGAGCAGATGCTGAAAGAGAGCGGCGACAACGATGACGGCCGGGTCCAGGCAACCATGGCCTTGCTGCGCGAGCGGAAGGAATCCTATGCGTCGCAACCTGCGCCAATCCTCAGCCTGATCGGCTTGCGCGAGCTCGAACGTTTCGTTCATTTCGGGCTGATCGGCAGGATGGACCTGCCGCCCGCGACCCGCATGGAGCGGTCGCTGGCGGCGCGCGCTGAGGTGGAGCGCATTGCCGTGTTGCTTGAACAGCAGTATGCAGGCATGCAGATCGGCATCGTCAACGAAAGCATGCCGAACGCCACGTTCCAGGTCTTCGAGCGGCCCACCGGCTCATACGTCGCCATCAGCCCATTCCGCTTCGGCGAGTTTCCCAACATTTCAGCCGGCATCGCCTCGGTGACCGCCGCGCCAGAGGCGGTGGCGCTTTACACCAATATGGTCGAGGCTCTCTGGCAGCGCGCCTACAAGGGTCCCGACGGCGCTGGCCTGTTGCGGCGCATGTTGCAGCAGGTCTAAACGATTCCCTTTTTTCCCCTGAGAGACATCCCATGGACTTTAAGACGGTTACCGAGCAATTCGCCAACAGCGTTCCGGGAACGGACGCCTTTCTCAAGGTCAAGCAACAGTCGCTGGCGCTGATATCCGCCGATCCGCGCCACGCCGCGGCTTACTTCCTGATCTATGGCTTCGCACGATCGTATGTGATTCTGCATGACGACGAAGGCATCACCACCGAGGTTGCCAATGCCGCGCAGGCGCAGTTGCTGGGCTATATGCGCGCGATCGAGCAATCGCTCGACGGTGGCGATCCGGCACTGGTGGCTGCGATGAACCAGATCGTTCTCGACTACGATGGTCGGCGCCAGCTCTTTTAAGGTTGGCTCAGGGGCCTCAGGCTTCTCCCACTGAACCCATGGGACTCGGCGAAGGCGGGCCCACGCCCGCCTGCGGTTTTCTTTCTGGAGCGAAACATGGAGCAAGACTGGCTGACGTATGCCAAGCGGCTGCAGGCCATCGACCGGGTTGGCCTATGCGAAGGACAAATACGATACCGAGCGCTACGAAGAAGTCCAGCTCATCGCCCGGCAAATGCTGTCGCGGCGCTACACGCTGCCCATCAAGCGGATCGCGGAGCTTTCTCCCGATGCCAGAGCGCACCCGACGCCAAGGGTAGATGTCCGCGGCGCAGTCATTGAGAACGACCAGATCCTGCTGGGACATTGAGCGCGCCTTCCAGTTTCGCGCCAATCCTGGCCTGCCGACGCTTTTTGATTGAATCCCCGGGGCCTGCCTGCGCACACCCGTCGGGCCCCTCTGCCCGACATCCCGCCCTCTCGCGCGGATGCCTTCATGGGTGAAGGCATGCCGGAGGTACGCGGCCCCTCCCTCAGTCGCGAGAGAACGTGGCGCCGCCATTGGGGCGGATATAGCGCGGGGTGGGCAGCCCCATCGCCTTGGCGGCGTTGAGGATGCCGTCCTCGATCGCGCCAGCGTCGCGGACGGCCTGGTACTCGTTGTCCTTGAAGATCACGTTGGCACCGTAGACCACCATGAAGCCTTCGGCAGCCTCCTTCGCGTCGGCAGGCACGGCAAAGGTATGGATGGATCCGCCCGGCTCGTAGAGGTAACTACCGGAAGTCTGCCGGTCTTCCGGATATTCGACGTAGTTCCACTCGCCCTTGGTGGTGAAGAAGTGGACCGTCCCGGTGTGGAAGTGCGGCGGCAGGGTTGTACCGGGCTCGAATTTTCCGTAGAGCACCCATATCCCGTTCTCGCGATCCAGAAACAGCGGGATGATGGTGGAACCCGCTTCAGAGCCGGGAAACTCCACGGCATCATGGATGTTGACGGTCAGCAGGCGGTCCTGATGGGTGAAAGCGTTAGGCAATGCCATGATGCAAAGCTCCTGAAGGCCATGCCGCACCGCGTGGCGGGCATGGGTTGTTCCTGGGGGGCGCAGGCGGCTCGACGATACAGCCTGCTGTCCACGACGATTTCTGTATCGGGCATGCAGCGCGATACTTCTTCGCTCTGCACCCGCTGCCGTCACAGCAGCCCGAGCGCACGCAGCTTGGCGTCGGGCGCCGAATAGGGGCGCTCGCAGATGATCTTGTCCGAGCCGGGCGCGAACTCGAATGTGGCCGCCATGCGAACGCGGAAGGTGCGGCCCGTCGGCGCAAAGGTCTTGCCGTTGGCCTGGAGCGGCCCGAGATGCGTTCCCTGGAGCCAGAACTCCACCAGTACCGTGTCGTCGGCGGCGGCGATGGCGATGATTTCGTTCTGAAGATCGGGAAACGGAATGCGCGACGAGTCGAAGTAGCCGCGCACCTGGGTCTCGCCGTCGAACACTGTACCGCTGCCGTGCATTTCATAGCGGGGGTGCGCAAAGGTATTGATGACGGCGTCCCAGTCGTGCACGCATTCGAGGGCCATATGGTCTCGTACAGTCTGGATTCTTGCCTGGCCGAGGGCAGCGGACATGGATAACTCCTGGAGAGGTGTTGGAATCGAAAAATAAGGTGAAGCGTGCCGGATGCCGTCGCTAGTCCAGCTTGATCTTGGCCTGCGTGGCAATGGCTTTCCACATTGGAATGTCGCGGGCGTTGGCCGCCTGCTGCTCGGGGCCCGGCACATACTTGGCCGTGATGCCCAGCGACAAGAGCTTGCTCACGACCTCCGGTTCCCTTAGCGTGGTTTCCAGTACGCGGGAGAGTTCGGCCACGATGGCCTTGGGCGTCTTGGCGGGCACATACATGACCCAGGTCAGTTCGCGGTCGAAGTCCACGCCCTGTTCCTTGTAGCTGGGGACGTCAGGCAGGCTTGGCGAACGGCGAGTGCATACCGCGAGCGCCTTGACCTTGCCCTCCTTGACGAACGGCGTGGCGGTGACCATGTCTACGAAACCTACGGAAATATGGTTGCCGAGAATATCGGTGACGATCTGGGACGTCCCCTTGTAGGGGATATGCTGCAGGGGAATGCCGGCCTTCTGGCTCAGTACCTCGCCGCAGAAGTGGCCGGTCGATCCCGCGCCCCAGCTGGCGTACTGGATTGGCGTGGCGTTCTTGCGCGATAGCGCGACGAGTTCCCTGAGGTTATTGGCGGGATACTGGTTGGCGGCAATCATGACGATCGACGAACTGCCGATCGCGCCGAGGCTCTGGAAATCACGCAGCGGGTCATACGGCAGCCTCGCATAGGTGGCCGGTGCAAGCTGATGGGTCGACATGCCGCCAATCATGATCGTGTAACCGTCAGGGGCGGCGGTGGCCACCGCATGCGTGCCGATCGTGCCGGCCGCGCCCGGCTTGTTTTCCACCACCACCGGTTGCTTGAGGTGCGCGGCAAAGCGCTCGGCAAGCAGGCGCCCAAGGGTGTCGCCGCCGCCCCCGGCCGAAAAGGGCAGCAGCATGCGGACCGGGCGATCCGGATAGCGGCTTGCAGGCTCGGCCGCCTGCACGGCGGTGGCGGCAATGGCGAGCAAAGCGCCGGCGAAGAACTTGTTCATATCAGTCTCCATGGGATTCCGCCGGTTCTGCGATGCGGCGGTTCGCGATCTACTTTTCCATCACTATTGGAAACGTTTCCATAAAAGTTTGGTGGACACCCATGACAGCGGCAATCATGGTAAACGCTATGGCGGCGCAAACGTGCCTCCCTACTACACTTCCGAAATGGAAACGTTTCCAATGTCCAAGACAAGGAGAAAGGAATGAGCTCGCAGTTTGGTGGCGTACGCCAGATCGGCTACGTGGTGCGCGATATCGAGAAGGCCATGCGGCACTGGAGCGAGGTGCTTGGCGTCGGGCCGTGGTTCTACAAGGAAGCCGTGGGCACAACGGAGTTCCGCTACTACGGCCAGGCGTCGGCGCTGCCGGACCTGTCGATCGCACTGGCCAACTCGGGCGGCATTCAGATCGAGCTGATCCAGCAACGCAACCACGCCCCGTCGCTGTATCTCGATGCCCTGAAGGCCGCCGGCGAGGGCATGCAGCACATTGCCTACTGGACCGACGACCGGTTCGACCAGTTCGCCGGGCAGCTGCGCGCGCGCGGCTATGTGGAGGGGCATGGCGGCCGCATGGGAATGCGCGGCCGCTTTGCCTATTACTTGCATGCCGACCTGCCGGGCAGCATCGTGGAAATCTCGGAGATGGCCGGTGGCAAGGGTGAGTATTTCGCGATGATCGCGGCGGCGGCGAAAGACTGGAACGGCACGGAGCCGATCCGCCGCATCGGAGCGCCGCAATGACCGCTGGCGAACGCAGGGAGCCAGGGCGCCGCGTGGCGGTGGTGACCGGGGCCGCGCGGGGCATCGGGCTGGCGATTGGCACCCGGCTTGCCAGCGACGGCTTCGCCGTCGCCTTGTGGGACCGCGATGCCGGGGCGCTCGAAGACGCGGCGCAAGCGCTGCGGGCAAGCGGGGCGACCGTGCTGGCCGTCCCGGTCGACATTACCGACCGTGCCGGGGTCAACCAGGCTCTCGCGCAAGCCACGCAAGCGCTGGGGGCTCCGGCGGCGCTGGTCAACAATGCCGCGATTCTCGGGCGCAGCGGCCCCACGATCGATGCCTCGGTGGACGAATGGAAGCGCGTCTTCGACGTGAACGTCTTCGGCGCATTGCATTGCGCGCAGGCGGTCGTGCCGGCGATGGTGCGACAGGGTTATGGCCGCGTGGTCAACGTCGCGTCGATCGCGGGCAAGGAGGGCAACCCGTTCGCCGGCGCCTATGCCGCATCCAAGGCGGCATTGATCTCGATGACCAAGAGCCTTGGCAAGGAAATGGCCGAGACCGGCGTGCTGGTCAACTGCATCACGCCAAGCGCGGCGGATACCGACATCTTTGGCGTGCATGACGAAAGCCAGCGTGCGCAACTGCAGGCACGCTTGCTGGAACGCGTGCCGATGAAGCGGTTTGTCCGGGTCGAAGAGGTGGCCGAGATGGTTGCATGGCTGTGCTCGGCACGCTGCAGCTTCAGTACCGGTGCAGCCTTCGACATCAGCGGCGGACGCGCCATGTACTGACAGCGCCGTGAAGCGGCAGTCCGCGGATTTCGGTGATAATCGCGGGCAATGGCGCCTGTGGCCGCACTGCCGCCGGCCCGCATTCTCCCGCCAGGATCCAAGATGAGCCGCCGACCGCGCACCAGTCATCCCGATATGCCAGCCCGCGTCACCATTCGAGACGTGGCGCGCGCAGCCGGCGTGTCGCTGGGCACCGCTTCGCGTGCGCTCAATCGCAGCGGCCCGGTAAGCGAGGCGGCCCTCCAGGCCGTGGAGCGGGCGGCAAAGGCCTTGGCGTACGCGCCCGATCCTATCGCGCAGAGCCTGCGTACCGGCACCTCCGGCGTGGTGGGCCTGCTGGTCTCCGACCTTGCCAACCCGTTGTATGCCCGCATCATTACTGCAGTGGAGAGCCGCCTGCAGCGCGAAGGCTACGCCATGGTGGTAGGCAATACGCACAACAGCAAGGCCCAGGAAGAACTGATGGTGGACCTGTTCCGCCGGCGGCGCGTCGACGGCCTGATTCTCGGACCCTGCGAAGTGGAACGGGCTGCCTATCTTGAAGAGATCTCGCGCGAGCTGGCCGTTGTGGCCATGGACCGCGACTTTGGCGCCAGCGGTTCCGGTGTTCACGTGGACCATTTCCGTGGTGCCTGCGAGGCCTGCCGCTATTTGCTCGACCTGGGGCACACCCGCATCGCGCTGATGACGTCTGATGCCGCATTGCGGCCCGGCCGCGAACGCATCGATGGCTATCGCGCGGCCCTGGCCGAGCGCGGCGTCGCGGTGGACGAAACCCTCGTACGCGCCAGCCGCTCGGCCATGGACCTGTCCTTCAGCGACGCGCTGGCGCTGCTTTCCGCCAGGAACCGGCCCACGGCATTCATTTGCCTGGGCACGCGGATCCTGTCCGGCGTGCTTCAGGCGACACGACAGACCGGCCATCGCGTGCCGGACGATGTCAGCCTGGTCTGCGTGGGCGACGGCGATCTCCCGCAGTTGTATTCGCCGGCCATCACCACCATCAGCTGGGACCTCGAGGCGGTGGGGACGGCCGCGGCCGAAATCCTGTTGCGGGCCATCGGCAGCGGCGAGGATCGCGCCAAAGCAACGGAACCGCGGGGGCAGCCAGTGCGACTGACCACGCAACTGGTCATGCGCGAATCCTGCGCGCCGCCACCCGCCAGCAAAACCTAGCAAGCCAGTGTGCCACTAGGCGACTTCGACCGAATGTGGTGCCACCGGTCTGGTTTCACGCGGGCGGAACCACGTCACCAGGATCACCGCAGCCAGCACCAGCGCCATGCTGAGCAGATAAAGGCTGAACGCGAAACTACCGGTAGCCGCCTTGATCGCGCCGACCGCCGCGGGCGCCACCATGCCGGCGCTGCCGCCCACGGTGCTGATGATGGCGATGCCGGCCGCGGCGCTCTGTCCGGTCAGGATGCCAGCAGGCAGTGACCACAAGACCGTGAAGGCACTCGACGTGCCGATGCTGACCAGCGTGAGGCACAGGATGGCCGGAACGGGATCGCGCGGAAACAGCGTTGTCAGCACCAGCCCCGTCGCGGCAACCAGCGCGGCGATGGCGAAGTGCCACCGGCGTTCGCCGGTACGATCGGAGTGGCGGCCGACGAACACGGAAGCCGCGACGCCGCACGCGGCGGGAATGGTTGCCGCCAGTCCTACCTGCATGATGGACAGGCCCATCCCCTTGAGTAGCGTCGGCTTCCAGAACGCCAGCGCATAGATGCCCAGGATGACCAGGAACGACACAAGGCCAAGCACCCATACGCGTGGGTCGCGCATGGCCGCACGCAATCCGGCGGCGCCATGGGTGCCGCCGGCTGGGGCGTCTTCTCGAAGCAGGTGTTCGATCCTGGCGCGCTCGGCTGCGTCAAGCCATGCTGCCTGCGCGGGCCGGTCGGGCAGCGTGGCGAAGGCCACGATGCCGAGCAGGACGCAGGGAAGGCCTTCAAGCACGAACAGCCATTGCCACCCGCGCATGCCGTGCGCACCGTCGAACCACGTCATGATGGCGGCGGCCGTCGGGCCCGCGACAATGGGCGCCAGGCTGAAAGCCATGAAGAAGAGCGCGGTGGCCTGGGCGAGCCGGCGGCGCGGAAACCAGAGCGTCAGGTAGTACAGCACGCCCGGCGCAAAGCCGGCTTCGAAGACGCCGACCAGGAATCGCAGGACATAGAACTGCGCTGGTGTCGCGACGAACATCATCGCGGCCGATGCCAGCCCCCATAGCCCCATGATGCGAAGCAGGGTGGCACGCACGCCGATGCGTGCCAGCATCATGTTGCTCGGCACCTCGAACAGCGCATAGCCGACGAAAAAGACGCTGGCGCCCAGGCCGAAGACGGCATCGCTGAATGCCAGATGCTCCTTCATCTGCAACTGGGCATATCCGATGTTGGTACGGTCCAGGTAGTTGAAGACGTAGCAGAGACAAAGTACCGGCAACAGTCGCCAACTGATCTTGCGGAACAGCTTGTTGTCGGTCTGGTCGGCGTGGTCGGTCGTGGCCAGTGCAGGGGCGATCGATGGCATGGGTCTCCTCTCGTTGTCGTGTGCCGGCGGATGGTGGTGCGCTTGCGCCGATTATCGTGAGGAGGCGACTGGGAAGACTGTCGCGTTTTGGCAGTCACAGGTGGGGGATAACCCTTGCCACTGGAAAGCGCCGGACTCGATCCGTCCTTGCTATGCTCTGATGAGCTCCGCCAGTCCATGAATTCCGATGCCAGCTCACGCGCCAGACACCGGCCCCGCCCCGCAACTTCTGTCGCCCGAACTCGAACGTCTGTTGCGTACCCGTGCCATGCGCAGGCGTCTGGCCAAAGGCGAGGTGCTGTTCACGTATGGGTCATCGCCAGATGCCCTGTTCTGTGTCGAGCGGGGCATGATCCGCGTCAGCGTGACGGCATCGAATGGCCGCGAGGCCGTGGTCAGCATGCTGGAGCCCGGCCAATGGTTTGGCGAGGTATCGCTGTTCATCGACGCACCGCGCGTCTATGACACGCGAGCGGTCGTCGACAGCGAGCTGCTGGTCGTGACGGCGCAGGCGTTTCACGAAGTCGTCGACGGGCGCCCGGACTTCCTGATGGAGTTTATCCGCCTGATCTGCAGGCGCTACCGCTGGGCGCTGGAGTGGATCGACGAGACCATTCTCCAGCCGCTGCCGGTCCGGCTTGCGCGCCGGCTGCTGTCCGCACAGCACGCCCACTTGCTGTCGGCGCCGGAGGACACTGGCTCGGCCTTGCGCCTATCGCAGGAAGACCTGGGGCAGATGCTGGGCGTGTCGAGGCAGAGCATCAACCGGCAGCTCAAGGAGTGGGAGTCGCAACGGTTGCTGCGCCTGGAGTACGGGCGCGTCACGGTGCTGGACCAGGACGCCTTGCGGCGCCTGGCCTGAGGGTCGGCGGCGTTCGGTTTCAGGCGGGCGGTACGGAGAACGAGGCGCCGCCGTTCGGCCGGATGTAGCACGGCATGGGCATCAGGCCTGCACCGACCGCACCCAGGATAGCCGTTTCGATGGCGCCCGCGTCCATGATGCTGTGGTAGTCGTCGCCCGCGAAATTGACGTTGGCACCGTGCACCACCATGAATCCTTCGGCGGCTTCGCTGGCGTCGGCGGGTACCGTGAACGTGTGGATCGATCCACCTGGCTCGTAGAGATAGCTGCCGGCGGATTGCGGGTCCTCGGGGTACTCCGCGTACTGCCACATGCCGCGGGTCGTGTAGAAGTGCACGGTTCCCGTGTGGAAATGCCTGGGCAGGACGGTGCCGGGCTCGAATCGCCCATACAGCACCCAGATGCCATGCTCTGGGTCGAGGAAGAGCGGCGTGAAGGTGACCCCGGGCACTTCTGTGGGCAAGCGCGCGGCGGTCTCCGTGTTGAGGGTAAGCAGGCGATCCTGATGGGTCGTAACGGCGGGCAGGGCCATGGTTGCTGTCTCCGTTTCGGTCAGGCGGGTTGCGCCGATGCGTGGGCGGGCTGCGATGACAGCATCCCAAGCATGGCCTGCGTCCGCATGCCGTCGGGCAGTCCCGCGAGCAACTGCCGCATCATTGTCAGCGAATCGAAGTAGATGCGTTCGCAGGTCAGCGTCTCGCCGTCGAACAGGAACAGGGCGATCATGCGGCAGCGAAACGCATTGCCGGTGGCCGGCAGGTGATTCAGCGTGCCGCGATGCGTGCCGAGTAGCCAGAACTCGACGATCACGGCATCGTCGGTATGGCGCAGCTGGATGATCTCGCTGCGTTGGTCAGGAAACGCCTGACGGCTCTGGCTGTAGTACCTGCGGACCTCGTCGGTCCCGTCGAAAACATTGCCGTTGGGGATGAGTTCGTAGTGCGGGTGCGGAAAGGTTGAAAGGACCTTGTCAAAATCCTGCCTGACCTCATCGGCGAAATGGTCGCGGACAATTTTCTCTCGCCGTTTTTGCTGTGGTGTCAGGCTTTGCGGGGTGGTCATGCAAGTCTCCATCATCGGATTGGCTGAGCGGCCGCCGCCGCTCGGTCGCGCACGGTGGCCGGCAACCATTCTCTGCGGACGGTGCCGGCAAGACTGTCGCCGATTGGCAGTTCGAAGTCCGGAGTAACCCTGGCGCTGCTGCGAGCAGCCTGGGGGTGCATCACAGAGGGCTGTAAAGCAAAGCGTAGCGGCCGCCCCTCAGCCCATCCCCACCACGCTCGACAGCAACATCTTCACCAGCACCGCCTGCCGTGTCGCCCCGGTCTTGGCAAAGATGCCGCGCAAATGCGCCCGTGCCGTGTTCTTCTTCACGCCAAGCCGCGCCGCGGCTTCATCGAGGGTCAGGCCGTCGACCAGCAGCAGGGCCAGTTCGATCTCGGTAGGCGTCAGGTGGAACAGCTTGCGCAGGCTGGCGTGGGTGTTGCGCGGCGAGCCCGCGGGATCGCGGATGAAGACGGCCACCGCGGGCCGGCGGGCCTTGTCCTCGGTCCGGTAGCTGAGCGGGATCGGCCGCACCAGCACGCTCAGCGGCGTCGGCGCGGCGGGACGGCTCAGCGTGGTGACTTCGCTGCGCGGCGCGGCCAGTGCGTGGGCCTGCGCGGCGCCCTCCAGGATCTTGCGGAAGCTGCGGTGTTCCATCGGGCAATGCGCGTGCAGCGCGCCGTCCGCCAGGTAGAGGCCGTCGCGGGCGCGCAGCAGGCGCCCGGCGACATCGTTGGTCCGGATGCACCTGCCGTGCTCGTCCAGGATGACCGTGCCCACCTGCAGGCGGTCGACGGCATCGGCGTAAAGGGAGCGCTCGGAGGCAAGGACGTCGAGCGCGGCATGCAAGTCGACGGCGCGCTTCAGGTGCGGCAGCAGCGCCTGCAGCAGCGTCTTCTCGGCGCCGCCGAAGTCCTGTCCCGTTGCAATGCGGCTGATGAAGAGCGCGCATTCCACGCCATCCGGCGTGACCAGGTTGGCGGCCAGGATGTAGCGCAGGCCGAGCGGCTGCAGGTATTGCGCGTAGAACGGATGCGCCAGCCAGGCGGCTTCGCCGAACAGTTCATCGGCGCTGAAGAGCCGGTCGGGGTGCAGGTCCAGGAAGGGGCACAGCGCGTAGTACTGCTCGCTGTATGAAGGCTCACCCGGCAGGTGGGGGCCGTAGTCGGAGGCGTTGACGATCAGGCCGGGGCGGTCGGTGGCGGGGTGGCGCAGCACCAGCGTGACGAAGGCGGCGGCCAGTCGCTGGCGCATGCTTTCCAGGAAGCCGGCCCAGGGCACGGTTTCCGTCGGGCCCTGATAGAGCTGGGCGAGCAGGGCGCTCAGCTCGGCGGCTGGGAGGGGTGGCTGCATGATGGCGGCTCGATGGTTTGCTCCCCTCTCCCGCTTGCGGGGGAGGGGCCGGGGGTGAGGGTGAGCGCCCGCCAAGCACGTTGTGCCTTGACTTCGTGGATGCTCAGGCCCTCACCCCCACCCCTCTCCCACTGCGCGGGAGAGGGGTGCGATTGCGCGGGGCGGTTGCAAGTGCCGACGCTTTCGCACCCCGCCGCCTGCACCGCATCCCATCGTACCGCCCCCGCCCGCCGCCTCATCGTCCATTCCGCCTAGGGCCTGTCCCTTAGCCAGGCCACGATCCGCTCCGCCGCCTGCTCGGCGCTGGCGCCGGTGGTGTCGATGCGGATTTCCGGGTGCTCGGGCGGCTCATAGGGCGAATCGATGCCGGTGAAGTTCTTCAGTTCGCCGCGGCGCGCCTTGCGGTACAGGCCCTTGGGGTCGCGCTGCTCGGCCACCGCCAGCGGGGTGTCGATGAAGACTTCGATGAATTCCCCCTCGGCGGCCAGCGTGCGCGCCATTTCGCGTTCCGAGCGGAACGGCGAGATGAACGACACCAGGACGATCAGTCCGGCGTCCAGCATCAGCCTGGCGACCTCGGCCACGCGCCGGATGTTCTCGACGCGGTCGGCCTCGGCGAAGCCCAGGTCCTTGTTCAGGCCATGGCGCACGTTGTCGCCGTCGAGCAGGTAGGTGTGGTGGCCGAGCGCATGCAAGCGCTTTTCCACCAGGTTGGCGATGGTGGACTTGCCCGCGCCAGAGAGCCCGGTAAACCAGACGATGCGCGGCGACTGGTGCTTGAGCGCGGCATGCGCGCGGCGGTCCACGTCGATGGCCTGCCAGTGCACGTTCTGCGCCCGGCGCAGCGCAAAGTGCAGCATGCCGGCGCCGACCGTGTTGTTGGTGAGGCGGTCGATCAGGATGAAGCCGCCCAGCTCGCGGTTGCGCGCGTAGGGGTCGAACGCCACCGGCTGGTCCAGGTGCAGGTTGCATACGCCGATCTCGTTCAGCTCCAGCGTGCGCGCGGCCAGGTGCTCGAGCGTGTTGACGTTGACCTTGTACTTGGGCTGCGCCACGCTCACGCCCACGGTGCGCGTGCCAAGCTTGAGCAGGTAAGGGCGCCCGGGCAGCATGGCGTCCTCATTCATCCAGACTAGCGTGGCCTCGAACTGGTCGGCCACCGCCGGCGGGTCTTCGGCGCACGCCAGCACGTCGCCGCGGCTGATGTCGATCTCGTCCGCCAGGGTCAGCGTCACCGCCTGGCCGCGCATGGCGTGCTCGCATTCGCCGCCGGCGCCGACGATCCCGGTCACGCGGCTTTCGCGGCCGGAGGGCAACGCGCGCACGCGGTCGCCGCGCCGGATCACGCCAGCGCTGACCGTGCCGGCAAAGCCGCGGTAGTCCAGGTTGGGGCGGTTGACCCACTGCACCGGCAGCCGGAACGCCTCGTCCTGCGCGGGCACGTGATCGATCGGCACGCTCTCCAGATGGTCCATCAGCGTTGGCCCCTGGTACCACGGCGTATTGGCGCTGGGTGCGGTGATGTTGTCGCCGCGCAGCGCCGACATGGGGATGCAGACGATATCGGTCAGGCCGATCTGCCGCGCAAATTCGCGATATTCCTTCTCGATGCGCGTATGGACCTCGCGCGAATAGTCCACCATGTCGAGCTTGTTGACGGCCAGCACCACGCGCCGGATGCCGAGCGTGGCGACCAGATAGCTGTGGCGGCGCGTCTGCGTCTGTACGCCGCGGCGCGCGTCCACGAGCAGGATGGCGAGGTCGGCGGTGGACGCGCCGGTGACCATGTTGCGGGTGTACTGTTCATGGCCCGGCGTGTCGGCGACGATGAACTTGCGCTTGTCGGTGGCAAAGAAGCGGTACGCCACGTCGATGGTGATCCCCTGCTCGCGCTCGGCGGCCAGGCCGTCCACCAGCAGCGCGAAGTCGAGGTCCTCGCCCTGCGTGCCCATCTTCTTCGAGTCAGCTTCAAGCTGGGCGAGCTGGTCCTCGAACAGCATCTTCGATTCATACAGCAGCCGGCCGATCAGCGTGCTCTTGCCGTCGTCGACGCTGCCACAGGTGATGAAGCGCAGCAAGCTCTTGTTCTGCTGGGCGCGCAGGTAGTGGGCGACGTCCTGTTGCGCGCCAGGGGGTTGCGCCGATGCCGGCGCGTTATCGATCAGCGTTTCCATCAGAAGTATCCCTCCTGCTTCTTCTTTTCCATCGAACCGGCCGAATCGCTGTCGATCAGCCGTCCCTGGCGCTCCGACGTGGTCGCGCGCAGCATTTCCTGGATGATGCCGGCCAGCGTGTCGGCCTCGCTCTCGATCGCGCCGGTGAGCGGGTAGCAGCCCAGCGTGCGGAAGCGCACCTTGCGCAGCTGCGGGGTCTCGCCGGGGCGCAGCGGCAGGCGCTCGTCGTCGACCATGATCAGCGTGCCGTCGCGCTCCACCACCGGCCGTTCCCGGGCAAAGTAGAGCGGCACGATCGGGATCTCGTTGAGGTAGATGTATTGCCAGATGTCGAGCTCGGTCCAGTTCGACAGCGGGAACACGCGCAGGCTCTCGCCCTTGCGCTTGCGCGTGTTGTACTGGCGCCAGAGTTCCGGGCGCTGCATCTTGGGATCCCAGCGGTGCTGCGCAGTGCGTACCGAGAACACGCGCTCCTTGGCCCGCGACTTCTCTTCGTCGCGGCGCGCGCCGCCGAAGGCCGCGTCAAAGCCATAGTGGTCCAGCGCCTGCTTCAGGCCTTGCGTTTTCCAGACGTCGGTGTGGACGGCCGAGCCGTGCTCGTGCGGGCTGATATGGCGTGCCAGCCCTTCGGGGTTGATATGCACGCGCAGGTCCAGCCCCAGCCGTGCCACGGTCTGGTCGCGGAACGCAATCATCTCGCGGAATTTCCATGTGGTATCCACATGCAGCAGCGGGAACGGCGGCCGCGCCGGATGGAAGGCCTTCATTGCCAGGTGCAGCATCACGGCGCTGTCCTTGCCGATCGAATAGAGCATGACGGGGTTTTCGCATTCCGCCACCACCTCCCGCATGATGTGGATGCTCTCCGCCTCCAGTTGCTCCAGGTGGGTCAACATCGGGTTCTCCTCTTGGTCCTCTTGGTTGTGCCGCCCCGGTGCAGGGATCCGGCATGGCCACACGGTAGCGAGCCGGGGCCCCGCGCCACTTCGTCCGGGCGGACTAAGAAATCGCGGTGCGCGGTACGCATTTCCTAGTCCACCCGGACGAGGAAGGGCTCGCCCCGTGCTGGGTATCGTTGCTGCGCCGACCAACCACGGGAGCAGGCAGATGGCGATTTCCGCCGAAGACCAATTGCTGAGCGGCCACACTTGGGCCGAGTTTTGCGAAGTGCTCAAGCGCAGCGGGCAGCAGATCCTGCGCCCGGAAGCACCGGCGGACGCGCTGACGCGCGCCGAGGGCTTCCGCTACCTGAGCCGCCTGCTGCGCATTGCGCTGGAAATGCATGTGGAGTTCGCCGATCCGGCGTTCCCCGGCTTCTTCTCGCCGTCGCACGAGACCGCCAAGATCGGCGCGGACAATCCGGACAACCTGTACCGCTACGCGCGCCTGGACGGCAACGCGGCGTACCGCATCCGCGGCCGGCGCGGCACGGTGGCGTATCTCAGCTTCGGCACGCAGAAGGGCGGCTACGAATCCGACGGGCGCATGATCCAGACCGGCTTCCTCGACAGCAACCAGCTTGCGGTGGCGCCGGACGGGCATTTCGAGATCGTCCTCAGCGCCGCGCCGCAGCCGGGCAACTGGGTGCGCATGGAGCCAGCCACCAATGCGCTGGTGGTGCGCCAGACCTTCCTCGACCGCAAGGCGGAGACCCCGGCCGAACTGCAGATCGAGCGCATCGACGGCCACGGCAAGCCGCCCGCGCTGAGCGCGGAACGCCTGCACGCCGGCCTGCTGCGTGCCGCCGGCTTTGTCGAAGGCACCGCGCGCATCTTCGCCGACTGGGCCGAGGGTTACGGCGGCCACGTCAACGCCCTGCCGCCGGCGGACCAGGCGGTTTGCCAGGCGGCCGGCGGCGATCCCAACATCTACTACTACCACTCCTGCTGGCGGCTCGCCGACGACGAGGCGCTGGTGGTCCAGGTCGACCGCGTGCCGGACTGCGAGTTCTGGAACTTCCAGATCAACAACTACTGGATGGAGTCGCTCGACTACCGTTACCACGACATCTGCATCAACAAGCACGGTGCCCGGCTCGATGCCGGCGGCGGCGTCACGGTCATCCTCAGCGCGCGCGATCCGGGCCGGCCCAACTGGCTGGAAACCGCCGGCCATCACCACGGCACCATGTGCTGGCGCTGGGTGGGCGCGACGCAGCCGGCGCATCCGCGCACGCGCGTGGTCAAGCTTGCCGCGCTCAGTGAAGAATTCGGGGAGAACAACGCATGAACGCCATCAACGTGGAGCGTCTGCTGGCGCAGGCGAGCGAGCAGGCCGGCGGGCTGGCCGACTTCGGCCCGGGCAACTACCGCGAGGCGCTGCAGGTGCTGTCCGACTCGCTGGCGCGCGAGGCAAAGCTGTCGCCGCAAGGCTCGCAAATGCTGGCGGGCAAGCTGCAGGGCCAGCTGGTGAACCGTCTGGTGATCCAGGACTACTGCCGGCGCCATCCGGAAATCCTGCACGAGCGCGTGGAGGACCCGCTCGTCATCGTCGGCCTGCCGCGCACCGGCACCACGCTGCTGCAGCGCATGCTGGCCACCGATGCGCGCTTCTGCTCGGCGGCATGGTGGGAAACCCGCTACCCGGCGCCGCTGCCCGGCGAGGACGTGCACGACCCCAGCCGGCGCATCGCGGCGGCACGCGAGGAGGTTGCGCAGATGATCCGCCTGATTCCGGACATCCTTGCCATCCACCCGCTCGACGCGATGGCCGCGGACGAGGAATTCATGCTGATGGAGCATTCGTTCCTGTGCGCGATGGATTCCTACGCCAACGTGCCGTCCTACACCGACTGGCTGGCGCGCCAGGACCACACCGAGGTCTATGCCTGCCTGAAGACCATGCTGCAGTTCCTGCAGTGGCAGAAGCGCCAGCGCGCGGAGACACCGGCGGCGCAGCGCTGGGTGCTGAAGACCCCGCAGCACCTCCATACGCTGGAGGTCCTGTTCCGGGTATTCCCGGGCGCGCAGGTGGTACTGACCCACCGCGATCCGGTGCAGACCATCCCGTCGATGGCCAGCATGGCGCATACGCTGTGGAAGATGTACGCCGATGCGCCGGATCCGGTCGTGGTGGGCCGCCAATGGAGCGAACAGATGCGGCGCGGCACCGATCACGCCATGGCCGTGCGCGACGCCATGCCTGCCGAGCGCTTCCTCGACGTGCGTTTCGAGGACACGGTGCGCGATCCGTTCGGCGTGGCGCAGGCGGTCTGTCGCTTCGCCGGCATGCCGCTGACCGAGGCCGCGCGCGCCGGCATGTGGGCGTGGATGGAAAGCAACCCGCGCAACCAGCGCGCGGCGCACGCCTATACGCCGGAACAGTTTGGCCTGAGCCAGGCACAGCTGGAACGCGACTTCGCAGGCTATCGCGCGCGGCACGTGCTGAGTCGACAGGCAACCCGATGATCGGTGCAGCGGCATCATTCACCTCAGGCTTTCCAACTCCCGCCTGCGGGAGAGGGGAGCAACCACTCGGCCTTTCTGACAGGCGCTCGAGATCACCGAAACAGGAGACAACAACATGTTGCTGAAAGACAAGATCGTCATCGTATCCGGCATCGGGCCCGGGCTGGGCATCAAGCTGGCGGTAGAAGCGGCGCGCGAGGGCGCCCGCGCCGTGGCCATTGCCGCGCGCACCGCTGCCAGGCTGGACGAGGCCCAGGCCCGCATCGATGCACTGGGCGCCGACTGCGAAGTGCTGAAGGTGGTGACCGACATCACCGACCGCGCCCAGTCCCGCCATCTCGCCGGCGAGACCCTGCGCCGCTTCGGCCGCATCGACGCGCTGGTCAACAGCGCCTTCCAGCACGGCAACTTTCCCGAGCCGGTGGAAGCCGCCGACCTGGACGTGTGGCGCCAGGTGTTCGACACCAACGTCTTTGGCACCATGACGCTGACGCAGGAGGTGGCCGCGCTGATGAAGCCGCAGGGCGGCGGCGCCATCGTGATGATCAACACCCAGGCCACGCGCAAGCCGATGCCCGGCGAATCGGGCTACGCGGCGTCCAAGGGCGCGCTGGCGGTGGCGGTCAAGTACCTGGCGCGCGAGCTCGGCCCGCATGGCATCCGCGCCAACAGTATCTTCATGGGGTGGATGTGGGGGGCGCCGGTGCAGGGCTATGTGCGCCACGCGGCCGCCGAGCAGGGCGTGAGCGAAGAGCAGGTGATCGCACCGGTCACCGCGCAGATTGCGCTGGGCCGCATGCCGACCGACGACGATTGCGCGCGCGCTGCGCTGTTTCTCGTGTCAGACTACGCCAGGGCCATCACCGGCGCCTCGCTGGACGCCAATGGTGGCGATTTCATGCCCTGAGCCCTCCGCACCGCATGCCATGACACGCTACTTTGCCTTCAACGGCGACGCCGACGGCCTGTGCGCCCTGCAGCAACTGCGCCTGGCCCATCGTTTGCACGCTGGCGATGCCACGCTGGTAACCGGCGTCAAGCGCGATATCCGGTTGCTCGAGCGGATCGACGCCCGTGCCGGCGATACCGTGACGGCGCTGGACATCTCGCTCGAACAAAACCGCGGGGGCCTGCTGCGGCTGCTGGGCGCCGGCGTCCGGGTGGACTACTTCGACCACCACCATGCCGGCGAGCTGCCGGCACATGCCGGGCTGCGTGCGCATATCGACGAGGGGGCGCAAGTCTGCACCAGCATCCTGGTCGACCGCCACCTCGCCGGCCGCCACCGGCGCTGGGCGATCACCGCGGCCTTCGGCGACAACCTCGGCGATGTCGCGCGCAGCATGGCGGCGCAGCTGGGGCTGGACGGATGCCAGACGGCGGTACTGGAACGGCTCGGCACCTGCCTGAACTACAACGCCTACGGCGAGTGCGTGGCCGACCTGCATTGCGATCCCGGCGAACTCGCGCAGCACATGCTGCCCTTCGCCGACCCGCTGGACTTCGCCACGCAGTGCGCCACGTACACGCTGCTGTGCGAGGGCTACGAGGACGACATGGCCCAGGCGCGCCGGCTATCGCCCGTGCATGAGATGCCCGGGGCCGCGCTGCTGGTGCTGCCCGACGCACCATGGGCACGGCGCGCGATCGGCGTGCTGGCCAACGAGTTGGTGCGCGGACGTCCCGGCGACGCGATCGGCCTGTTGTCGCCCCGGTCCGGCGGCGGCTTCGTGGTCAGCGTGCGGGTGCCGGCGCACAGCGTTACCGGCGCGGCAGACTTTTGCCGCGCCTTCGAAACCGGCGGCGGGCGGCGCCTGGCCGGTGGTATCAACCACCTGCCCGACGCCGACGTGGAACGCTTCACGCGCAGCTTTGCCGACTGCTTCGGCGCGCCGCTCAGGCCGGCGGGACAAACTCCGTAACCTCCAGGTCGAAGCCGGTCACGGCGCGATACGGCACCGGATGGCTCAGCAGACGCAGCTTGTGCGCGCCCACGTCGCGCAGGATCTGCGCGCCGACGCCGAGCGCGCGTTGCGCGAAGGCCGGCGCGGGCGCGGCGGCGGACGGGGCGGCCAGCCGCTCCAGCCGTTGCTGCGGCGACTCGCGCTCATCCAGCAGCACCAGCACGCCGCAGCCCTCGGCGCCGATCCGTTCCAGCGCACGCTCCAGGTTCCACGCCTTCGGCGCGGGCGCGCCGAAGGCCAGCACGTCGCGCTGCATTTCGACTGCCTGGACGCGGGTCAGCACGGGTGTCTGCGGATCAGGCTGGCCGAGCACCAGCGCTAGGTGCAGCGCGTCCACCGGCGCGTCATGGTAGGCGTGCACGGTGAAGCGCCCGAACGGCGTGGCCAGTTCGGTCGAGCGGGTCCGGCGCAGCGCGCCCTCGGTCAGCAACCGGTGGTGGATCAGCGCGCTGACGGAAACCGCCGGCAGGCCGTGGCGCCGGGCGAAGGCCAGCAGGGCCGGTCCGCGCAGCAGCTCGCCGTCGTCATCCAGCACCATCGTGTAGGCGCCGGCCGCGACGCGCCCGGCCAGCCGCGGCAGGTCGGAGCACGCTTCGGCAAAGCCCGCGCGGCGCAGCACGCCGTCCGGCTGCGCCACCACCGGGAAGACATGGCCGGGCTGGACCAGGTCGTGCGGCCGGGCGCGCGGCGCCGCCGCCACGCGCAGCGTCAGCGCGCGGTCGGCGGCGGAAATGCCGGTGCTGACGCCGCTGGCGGCCTCGATCGACACGGTGTAGCGCTCGCGCTGGCGCTGGCTGGCTGCCATCGGCGGCAATTGCAGCAGCGCGCGGCGTGCCTCGGTGATGGCCATGCACACCAGGCCGCGCGCCTCGGTGGCCATGAAGTTGACGTCGGCCTCGGTGGCGCGCTCGGCGGCCACCAGCACGCAGCCGGTGGCTTCCGCGGTCTCGTCCTCGAGCACCAGCACGCGCTGGCCCGCGGCCAGCGTCGCCAGCACCTCGGCCATCGGCGGCAGTGCGGGCGCGGGGCTCATGCCGCCTCCTGGCTGCGGTGGACGCCGAAGGCCTGGCGCAGCGACGCGGCGGCCGCATCCAGCGCGTGGCTGGCGGCATCGATCACGCCCTGCATGCTGGCGAAGCCGTGGCACTGGCCCGGCCAGCGCTGCACGGCGGCATTGCCGCCCGCGCGCTGCAGCGCCTCGCCGTAGGCCTCGCCCTGGTCGCGCAGCGGATCGAATTCGGCGGTGATGATGGTGGCCGGCGGCAGGCCCTGCAGGTCGCGCTGGTGCAGCGGGCTGGCGCGGACATCAGCGGCATCGGCGGGCGTGGCGAGGTACTGGGCGCGGTACCAGTCCAGCTCCGCGGCGCTGAGGAAGTAGCCCTGCGCGCAGTCGCGATAGCTTGCGCTGGCCGTGGCTGCATCGCTGCAGTCCAGCCAGGGGTAGAGCAGCAGCTGGTGCCGCAGGGCGATGCCGCTGCCGCGCAGCGCCTGGCAGACCACGGCGGCCAGGTTGCCGCCGGCACTGTCGCCGGCGACAGCCAGCCGGGACGGGTCGGCCCCCAGCCTGGCCGCATGCGTGGCGGCCCAGCGCACCGCGGCGACGGCATCGTCGGGCGCGGCCGGGAAGCGCGCCTCGGGCGCGAGCCGGTAGTCGACCGACAGCACCAGCGCGCCGCTGCGGCAGGCCAGGCTGCGGCAGATGTTGTCGTGCGAATCGAGGCCGCACAGGACAAAGCCGCCGCCGTGAAAGTACACCAGCAGCGGTCGAGGCGCGCTGTCGCCGCAAGCTTCGCCGGGGCGATAGAGGCGGGCGTTCAGCGGGCCCGCGGCGCCATCGATGGCGAGGTCTTGCTGCGCGGCGACGGGATCGCCGGGCGCGAACGCCGGCATGGCTGCCAGCGCGGCGCGGTAGTCGGCGGCGCGCAGCGTGGAGAAATCGGGGCTGGGCATGGCGGCCATGGCTTCAAGCATGGCACGGGCCTGGGGATCGAGCGGCATGGTGTCTCCGGGATGGCGATGGGGAGTCCGGTGGGAATCCGGGGGAATCAGGCTGGGAGCGCGAATGACGGCGGGCTGCCGGCGGCAATGCCCTGCGCGCGTGCCAGCGCCGCGTGCGCGGCCTGCTCATGCGGCAGGATCCAGAACCGGCCAGCGCAGACGCCGTCCAGGATGCAGCGCGCGACCGCGTCCGGCGTCATGCCGGCAGCAATGCCGCCGCGCAGCGCACCGTTCATCTGGAGCACTTCCTGCGGCCCGCCCTGGTCCAGGCCCGCGGCGATGCCCGTGGCGACCGGGCCGGGGCAGACCACGGACACGCCCAGCGGCAGGCCGGCCGCCTGCAGCTCCAGCGCGAGCCCTTCGCTCAATGCCACCACGGCCTGCTTGGACAGCGTGTAGGGCGCCAGCCAGGGCCCGACGGCGAGGCCCGCCATCGACGCCACGTTGACGATATGCCCCGAGCCCTGCGCGGCCATGCGCGGCACGAAGCAGCGCAGCGCATGCAGCACGCTCCACAGGTTGACGCGCATGACATGGTCGAACACTTCGGGCGGCAATTCCCAGCAGCGGCCGGTGGCCAGCACGCCGGCGTTGTTGAACAGCAGGTCGACACGGCCCAGTTGCCGGAAGCTCTCGTCGCAAAGGTGCGCAATCTGCCGCGCGTCGCATACGTCGGTGGGCACGGCGACGACGCTCGCGCCGTCGTGCGCCAGCGCCGCGCGTGCGGCTTCGAGCGCTTCGGCATCGATATCGGCCAGCGCCAGCGCGTAGCCTTGCGCCGCCAGCGCCAGCGCCAGCGCGCGCCCGATGCCGCTGGCCGCTCCGGTGATCACTGCGGCTTGCTGCCGCGGGGTTGCCGCCATGGTGGAAGTCTCCTGAAAACGGCGGCGTCCATCGCCGCGCATGGCTTCTTGTAGCGGCGGCGCGGCGCGCGGGCATCGTCTGTTTGGGTAAGGACGGCCCTGCGCCACCGGTTGCATAGGGGTTTGCCCTTGCCGGGCGGGCATGGGTCTGTCCTTAGTCTGTTTGGAGTATGTGTTTGCGCGGCCGGCGCGTGACGATGGGCCTGTCCCGCGGGACTAGTCCGGCTTGCGTGCGCGGCCGGGCCGCCTAGGGCAAACCATGAAGGCGGGGGCCAGCCGCGACCCCTTTGCCGTCCCTATAATCGGTTCACAAAAAAAGGGCCAGAGAGCCCGCACAGCCAGCGGCCCGGTTCGTCCGGAGCGTTGAGCACGCCACAATGGAGACAGAGGAAAATGCTGATGGAGGTTAGCCAGAGCCAGGCGGCCGCACACCTGTTCGCGCAGGCGACGGTGTCGCTGTCGGAGTTCAGCGCATTGCTGGGCAATATCTACCAGGGCCCGATGGAGCAGGTGCCATGGGGCAAGGCGCTGGAGCAGATCCGGCGCCAGCTCAATGCCAATTACGCCACGCTGATCCTGCGCTCGCCGGCCACCGATCGTCCCGGGCTGATGATCAACGCGTCCGAGCATGGCTCGACCCTGCCGGGCGAGACCTCCTACAACAACTACTACTACGCGCTGGACCCTTTCATCGGGCTGCCGTCGGACCGGGTGGTGACCATCGACGAGCATCTCGGGCCCGGCATGTGGTGCAAGAGCGAGCTCTACCAGCAGTTCCTCAAGGACGTCGGCATCCGCTACATCCTCGGTGCCGACCTGCGCACCGACGACGGCGTCGAGTGCCGCTTCCGCGTGTGCCGCGACCATGACGGCCCCGACTTCTCCGCCGCGGACAAGGCCCTGTGCACCTCCCTGCTGCCGCACCTGAAGCGCGCGGTGGACCTGCACTCGCGCCTGGACGTGGTCGAGTCGGAACGTACCGTCTATGCCAGCGCCATCGACCGCATGCTGGTCGGCATGGTGATCCTGGACGAGTCGGGCACCATCATCAAGACCAATGCCGCCGCCGATGAAATCCTGGGCGCCAAGGACGGCATCCGCGTCGCCAAGGGCGGGCTGGACGTGGAGTACGGCCAGGAGAACCGCAAGTTCCAGCGCCTGCTGCGCCAGGCCATGATGGGCCACCTCGGCACCGCGCCGGCGCTGATGGAGGCGATGTCGATCACGCGTCCGTCCGGCAGCGCCAGGCTGGGCGTGCTGATCCGCACCATCCCGCTGAGCGAGTGGTCCGAGGACAACCGCAAGCGCCCCGCCTGCGTGGTGTTTATCCGCGACCCCGAGCGCCGCTCGCAGGCCTCGCACGACGTGGTGCGCCAGCTGTTCGACCTAACCCCGGCCGAGACGCAGCTGGCGCTGCAGCTGGCCAACGGGCTGACGCTCGATGAAGCCGCGGACGAACTCGGCATCAGCAAGAACACCGCACGCGCGCACCTGCGTGCGATCTTCTCCAAGACCGGCGTGACCCGCCAGGCCACGCTGGTGCGCATGCTGCTGAGCAGCGTGATCTCGCTGGGCTAGCTGGCGGGTGCAAGCTTTGCGCTGAGCACCAGCGCAAAGCCCTCTGGCGTGCGCAGGACCGCGCGGGTCTCGTGCGGTCCCTGCGCCGCGGCCTGCGTCACGGTGGCGCCGGCCTGCACCAGCCGCGCTATGGCCGCGGCGATATCGTCTCCTGCCTCCACCCTGAAGGCCAGCGCGGGCTGGTCGACCAGCCGTTCCTCGCCGGCCACCAGCGCCAGCGTCAGCGCGCCGGCGTCGAGCGCGCAATAGCGGTCGGCATCACGGAACTTCAATGGCAGTCCCAGTGCTTCGGTGAAGAACGGCAGCGCGGCGTCAATGTCCGCGACGGGGTAAAGCAGCAGCCTGGCTTGCATGGAGTCTGTTCCTTTCGATAAGCGCGGGCGGTATGCCCGGTGCCCATGATAGGGACGCGCCCCGCGCGGCTCATAATCCAATCAGACGATGTTGCAACGCCCTGCGCCGACCACACTGCGATCACACCGGCCGCTTCCGGCCCAAGGCGCAGCGCCTCGCAGTGCCCCGGACGCGGCCTGGTACCGACAAACCGAGAGGGGACTGCAATGCGTTTTTCGCTGATCTATGAAGCCCAGACCGTCGATGCCTCGCGCGCCGGCGACCACAAGGTGTTCGACGACATCATGGAACAGGTGGTGCTGGCCGAGGACATGGGCTTTGACGTGGTCTGGGCGGTCGAGCACACCGCGCTGACCAACTACGCGCACATGAGCGCGCCGGAGACGTTCCTGGCCTTCGTCGCCGGGCGCACGCAGCGCATCGGCATCGGCCACGGCGTGGTCTGCCTGCCGCCGGCGATGAACCATCCGGTGAAGGTGGCCGAGCGCATCGCCACGCTCGACATCCTGTCGGGCGGCCGCGTGCACTTTGGCGTGGGCAAGGGCGGCACCCAGCAGGAAGCCGGCACCTTCGGCTACGACCTGAACAGCCTGCACCCGATGATCGACGAGTCGATGTACCTGATCCCGAAGATCATGACCCAGGACGAGATCGAGCACGACGGCGAGTTCATCAAGATCCCGCGCCGCCCGATCCACCCCAAGCCGCGCCAGGATCCGCACCCGCTGATGTACCTGGCCTGCACCAACGCCGACACGCTGCAGCGCGCCGGCGCGCGCGGCATGGGCGCGCTGGTGCTCGGCTTCGGCGGGCCCGAGGATGTGGCGAAGAAGAGCGAGATCTATCGCACTGCATGGGAGTGCCGCAAGCCCGAGGACCAGGTGGGCTTCCGCCCGCACCAGCACCTCGCGGCACTGTGCCCGACCATCGTGCTGGAAGACGGACTGGCCGCGCGCAAGATCGGCATCAAGGGACAGCGCTACTTCATGGAGTCGCTGTCGTATTGGTATGCCGGTGGCGAGCGTCCTGACCCGTCGACGTGGGACGAGGAGCATGTCACGGCGACCGACGCGCAGGGCAAGGCGGTGATCAACACGAAGTTTGCATCGGAGAAGGTCTCGGTGGATTTCAGCGATCCGTCGATGATGATGCTGAACCCCAACCATGCCTACGGCACGGTGGAGGACTGCATCGGCTACGTGCAGCGCCTGATCGATGCCGGCGCGGACGAGATCCTGTTCATCTGCCAGATGGGCACGGTGCCGCAGTGGGCACAGCTGGAGACCATCCGCAATATCGGCGAGTACGTGATCCCGCATTTCCGCAAGCAGGGCCGCAAGCTGCGGGCGCTGGCCTGAGTAGTGCAGGCATTCGGGTCCGCTGCGCCTCGCTCCCCTCTCCCGCTGGCGGGAGAGGGGCGGGGGTGAGGGCCAGCGCATCCACGAAGTACCACACCCCAGCGCACGACACAGCTAGTCCCAACAGACGATGGCACGCCGCCGCGCCGGTGCAAACATCGATGCCAGCCACAAAACCAGGCAAACAAGGAGACCGCGGTGCATCACGACAACACTCCCAAGGAACTGGCGGCACGACTGATCGCGCGTGCCGAGCAGATGATCCCGGCGCTGGCAGAGCGTGCCGCGCGGGCCGAAACCGAAGGGCGCATTCCCGCCGAGACCATCGCCGAGATGCAGGCCGCGGGCTTCTTCAAGGTGCTGCAGCCGCGCCGCCACGGCGGCTATGAGCTGGACCCGCAAACCTTCTTCCGCATCCAGATGGCGCTGGCCAAAGGCTGCATGTCCACCGCCTGGGTCTATGGCGTGGTCGGCGTGCATAACTGGCAGCTGGCGCTGTTCGATGAACGCGCGCAACAGGAAGTGTGGGGCAACGACCCCGCCACGCTGATCGCCTCCACCTACATGCCGGTAGGCAAGGTCACGCCGGTGGAAGGCGGCTACCGTTTCTCCGGCCACTGGAAGTTCTCCAGCGGCAGCGAGCTGTGCGACTGGATCTTCCTCGGCGGCCTGGTGCCGCCGGCCGAGCCCGGCGGCGCCTATGACTACCGCACCTTCCTGCTGCCGCGCTCGGATTACAAGATCGTGCGCAACTGGGATGTGCTGGGCCTGCGCGCGACCGGCAGCCATGACATCGTGGTGGACGACGTGTTCGTGCCCGACTATCGCACCCATCGCGCCGTCGATGGCGCCATGGGCACCAGCCCCGGCCTGGCCGTCAATGACGTGCCGCTGTACCGGCTGCCGTTCGCGCAGATCTTCGTGCGCGCGGTCTGTACGGCCTGCATCGGCGCGCTGGAAGGCACGCTGGACGACTTCGTCGCCTACGCCGACGGCCGCGTCAGCAGCAACGGCGGCGGCAAGACCGCCGAAGACGGCGGCGCGCAGATGGCGTGCGCCAGCGCCCAGGTGGCCATCGACGAGATGCGGACCATCCTGGAGCGCAACTTCGACGAGCTGCTGACGGTGGCGCGCGACGGCGGCCAGATCGACACGCCGCGCCGCCTGCATTTCCGCTTCCAGTCGGCGCAGGTGGCCGAACGCTGTGCGCAACTGGCCAACGGCCTGCTGCGCTATGCCGGCGGCAACGGCATCTACCGCAGCAACCCGATGGTGCGCCGCTTTCTCGACCTGCATGCGGCGCGCGCCCACTACGCCAACAACCTGGACCGCTTCGGCCAGAACCTGGGCGGCGTGATGATGGGCCGCGCCAATACGGACTTCTTCATCTGAGCCGCACCGGCACAAGGACCCCTCATGAGCCAGAGCAGAGCGCGCATGCAGCCCAGCGAGTTTGACGTGGTGGTGGTCGGCTCCGGCGCCGGCGGCATGCTGGCCGCCTGCCGCGCCGCCGATCGCGGCCTGTCGGTAGTGGTGCTGGAGAAGAGCCACCAGTACGGCGGCACCTCGGCGGTGTCCGGCGGCGGCATCTGGATTCCGCTGAACCACCATATTGCGCCGGCGGGCGGTCAGGACGACTACGCCAGGGCGCTGGAATACGTGCTCGCCTGCACCGGCGAGCACGGCGACCCGCAGCGCATCCGCGCCTACCTGGAGCAGGCGCCGCGCATGCTGCAGTACCTTGAGCAGCAGGCGGGGGTGCGCTACTACACGCTGCCGCGCTATGCCGATTACTTCCAGAAGCTGCCGGGGGCGATGCCGGGCTACCGCGCGCTGGACCCGATGCCGTTCGATGGGGCGCAGCTGCGCGAAGAGTTCGACCGGCTGCGGCCGCCGTCGCCCGGCACGCTGGTCGGCGGGCGCGTGGCGGTGACCTCGGCCGAGGCGCATGCGCTGCTGTGCCGATCGCCTGGCTGGTTCGGGCTGGCGGTGCGCCAGTTCGCCCGCTACTGGCTCGACCTGGGCTGGCGCCGCAAGACCCGGCGCGACCGCCGGCTCACGCTCGGCAACAGCCTGGTCGGCGGCCTGCGGCGCGCGATGATGGACCGTGCGATTCCGCTGTGGCTCGATACCGCGTTGCAGGACCTGGTGGTCGAGGAGGGCATTGTGCGCGGCGTGCGCGCGGTGCAGGACGGCCGCGTGGTGGAAATCCGCGCGCTGCGGGGCGTGATCCTGGCCGCAGGGGGCTTCGAGCGCAACCAGGCCATGCGCGAACAATACCTGCCGCAGCCGACCCGGGCTGCCTGGAGCGCGACCCCGCCCAACAATACCGGCGACGCCATCCGCGCCGCGCAGGCGGCCGGCGCCGAGGTGGCGCTGATGTCCCACGTCTGGGGCGCGCCCACGGTGCAGGTGCAGGGCGAGGAGAAACAGCGCGCATTGTTTATCGAGCGCGCCATGCCGGGCTGCCTGGTGGTGAACGGGAAGGGCCGGCGCTTCGTCAACGAGGCCGCACCGTACTCCGAGTTCGTGCCCGCGATGTACCGCGACCACGAACAGACCGGCTGCAGCGTGCCGGCCTGGATGGTGTTCGACGCCACCTTCCGCCACAAGTACCCGTGCGGGCCGATCCTGCCGGGCTCGGTGATGCCGGACCGCAGCATTCCGGCCGGGCTGTCCGGCATCCTGGTGCGCGCCGACACGCTGGCGCAGCTGGCGCAGCAGATCGGCGTCGATGCCGAGGGCCTGGCCGCCAGCGTCGCGCGCATGAACGACTACGCGGCCACCGGGGTCGACGCTGAATTCGGCAAGGGCGACAACCTGTTCGACACCTACTACAGCGACCCGGCGGTGCGGCCCAACCCCTGCCTCGCGCCGATCGGCAAGGCGCCGTTCTACGCGGTGCGCCTCGACGCCGGCGACATCGGCACCAAGGGCGGTCTGGTGACCGACGCCAGCGCGCGCGTGCTGCGCGGCGACGGCAGCGCCATCGCCGGCCTGTTCGCGATCGGCAATACCAGCGCCTCGATGATGGGCACGAGCTATCCCGGCGCCGGTTCCACGCTGGGCCCGGCGATGACTTTCGGCATGATCGCCGCGGACGTAATTTCGCAGCCTGCGCGGCAAGCCGCCGCGTCGCACCCCGCTCAACCCGTACAGGAGGCAATATGAGCGCCAGACCCGAATCCAGCGCAAGTTCCAGCGCAGGCGCCAGCGCCGCAGCCGGCAGCGCGCTGCGCGACGACATGCTGATGGCGATGCGGCGCATGGCGCGCTCCGTCGCGGTGATCAGTTGCCGCGATGGCGAGCGCCGCTATTCGATGTCGGTGACCGCGGTCGATTCGCTGTCCGCCGATCCGCCTTCGCTGCTGATCTGCATCAACCGCAATGCGTCGATCTATCCGCCGCTGGATGCCGGCGCGGACTTCTGCATCAACCTGCTCGCCGCCGACCACCGCGACATCGCCGTGGACTGCAGCGGCCGGCTCAAGGGCGAAGCGCGCTTCACCAGCGGCGAATGGGAAGACGACACGCTGGGCGTGCCGAGCCTGCGCAATGCCCAGGCCAACCTGTTCTGCCGCCAGGATGGCCGTTTCGACTATGGCACCCATGCGGTCTTCATCGGCCGGCTGCGCGAGGTCAGGCTGGCCGGCGAGGTCTCGCCGCTGGTCTATGTCGACGGCGCCTATACCACCTCCGCGCCGCTGGGCGCGCTGTGTTCGGCCTGACCCGGAGCAAGCCCCGCCATGGCTCACGACGCCGTCACGCCCGTACATGCCCCGTTGCGGCTCGATGACCCGGACGCGCATCCGTGGCAGGCCGCCTGCGACGCCGTGGTGGTCGGCTTTGGCGCGGCGGGGGCATGCGCCGCGCTGGAAGCCGCGCAGGGGGGCGCGCGCGTGATCGTGGCGGAACGCTTCGAAGGCGGTGGCGCCAGCGCCAGGAGCGGCGGCGTGGTCTATGCCGGCGGCGGCACGACCTACCAGCGTGCCGCGGGTTATGACGATACGCCGCAGGCCATGGCCGGCTACCTGCGCCAGGAAACCGAAGGCGTCGTCAGCGACGCCACGCTGCAAGGCTTCTGCGCGGGCAGCCGCGCGATGGTCGGCTGGCTGGAGGCGCTGGGCGTGCGCTTTGCCGCGACCGTGCCGCCGCGCAAGACCTCTTATCCGGCGCAGCCCTACTACCTGTACTACTCCGGCAACGAAGCGGTGCCCGCCTACGCTCAGCACGCCGCGCCGGCACCGCGCGGACACCGCGTGAAGGGCCCGGGCATGTCCGGCCGCACGCTGTATGGCGTGCTGCGCCGCGCCGTGGAGGACAGCCCGCAGATCACCGTCATGCGCCAGAGCGCGGCGCGGCGGCTGATCCTCGACCGCGACGGCGCGGTCGTCGGCGTCGAGCTGTGGCAGCTGCCGCCGGGGCGTCAGCAGAAGCGGCATGCCCGCCTGGCGCGCCTGGCCGAGCGCCTGCACAACGGCCTGCCGGCGCTGGCCGACTGGCTGCGCGCGCGCGTGCTGCAACTGGAGCTGCGCCATGCGCAGCCGGTCGCGGTGCGCACCGGCGCAGTGGTGCTGGCCACCGGGGGCTTTATCTTCAACCGCGCCATGGTGGCGCGCCATGCCGGCAAGTACCAGCAGGCCTGGCGCCTGGGCGCGACCGGCTGCGACGGCAGCGGCATCCGCCTCGGCGAGTCGGCCGGCGGCGCCGCGCGGCACCTGGAGCGCGTGTCGGCGTGGCGCTTCATCAATCCGCCGTTCGCCTGGGCGCGTGGCTGCGTGGTCAACGCGAAGGGCGCGCGCATCGGCAACGAGGAAACCTATGGCGCCACCCTCGGCCATGCCATCTGCGAGCGGCACGGCGGGCGCGCCTGGCTGGTGCTGAACCGCGCGCTGGCGCGCGAGGCCTTGCGCGAATGCCTGGGCGGCCGGCTGTGGGCGTTCCAGGCCGTGCCCGCGGCGCTGCTGATGCTGGCCGGTGCGCGCCGCGCCGCCAGCATTGAGGCGCTCGCCGGCAAGCTCGGCATGCCGGCGCAGGCGCTGCGCTCTACCCTCGACGCCTATAACGCGGCGGCGCACGGCGAGGGGCCCGATCCGGCCGGCAAGTCGGCGGCCATGTGCGCGTCGCTCGAGGCGGGGCCGTGGCTGGCGATCGATATCTCGGCCGGCAGCCGGGTCTTCCCGTGCCCGGCGATCACGCTGGGCGGCCTGGCGGTGGAGGAATCCAGCGGCCGCGTGCTGGCTGCCGCGGGCGGGGCACCCATACCGGGCCTCTACGCCGTGGGCCGCACCGCGGTCGGCATCGCCTCCAATCATTACGTGAGCGGCCTGTCGCTTGCCGACTGCATCTGGTCGGGACGCAACGCGGGCCGCCATCTCGCACAACAGCCCGCCGGCGAGCGGCAGGCGCACACCCACCAGGAGACTACCCATGAGCCGACGTACTGAAGGAAAGATCGCCATCGTTACCGGAGCCGCCAGCGGCGTCGGCAAGGAAGATGCCTTGCTGCTGGCGCGCGAAGGCGCGCGCGTGGTGCTGACCGACGTGAACGAGGAGGCAGGCCATGCACTGGCGCGCGAGATCGGCGAGAGCGCGCTGTTCGTGCCGCACGACATCGCCAGCGAAGCCGGCTGGCAGCAGGTGATGGCGCGCACCGCGCAGCGCTTTGGCGCGCCCAACGTGCTGGTCAACAATGCCGCCATCCTGATGCTGGGAACGGTCGAGGACGCCACGCTGGAGCAGTGGCAGCGCGTGATGCGCATCAATGCTGACGGCTACTTCCTGGGCTGCAAGTATGGCGTGGCCGCGATGAAGGCGGGCGGCGGCAGCATCGTCAATATGTCGTCGGTGGCGGCGCTGGGGGGCATGGGCGCGTTCTGCGCCTATAGCGCCAGCAAGGGCGCGGTGGCCGCGCTGACGCGCGCGGTGGCCGGCCATTGCAAGCAGAGCGGCTACCGCATCCGCTGCAATTCGATCCATCCGGACGGCATCCTGACGCCGATGACCGCGGCCTTCATGCCTGGCGGCGCCGCGCCCCTGCCGGAGGACGTCGGCGGCGCCGAGCCGATGCAGCGCATGTGCCATCCGCGCGACGTGGCCAACCTGGTGCTGTTCCTGGCCTCCGACGAAGCGCGCTTCATCAACGGCGCGGAACTGCGCATCGACAACGCGCAGACCATCATGGGCGTGGCCTGACGCCACGCTCGCCACGGAAGGAAATCATGGCGCCAGTGCAATTCCATCGGCTGCAGATCGCCGAAGTCATTACGGAAACGGAACAGGCGCATTCGCTGGTGTTCGCCTTGCCCGACGGGTTGCGCGATGCCTTCGCCTACCGTCCCGGCCAGTTCCTGACGCTGCGCGTGCCCGTCGACGGCGTGCCGATGCAGCGCTGCTATTCGCTCTCGAGCTCGCCCGAGGTCGACCACGCCTTGCGCGTGACGATCAAGCGGGTGCAAAGCGGGCGCGTCTCCAACTGGATCTGCGACCACCTTGGCGCGGGCGATACGATCGAGGCGATGCCGCCGGCCGGCGTGTTCACCCCGCCTACGCTGCATGGCGATTTCCTGCTGCTGGCCGGCGGCAGCGGCATCACCCCGGTGCTGTCGATCGCCAAGGCGGCGCTGCGCCTCGGGCGTGGCGCGGTGACGCTGGTCTATGCCAACCGCGACGAGCGCTCCATCATCTTCCGCGAGGCGCTCGGCCAGCTGGCCGGCCAGCACCCAGGCCGGCTGCGCGTGCTCCATTGGCTGGACAGCGTGCAGGGGCCGCCCACGCAACGCCAGATCGAGGAACTGGTGCGTCCGTGGAGCCTGGCCGAGTGCTTTGTCTGCGGGCCGGGGCCGTTCATGGACGCGGCGCAGGCGGCGCTGCAGCAGCTGGGCGTGCCGCGCGGCAAGCTGCATGTGGAGCGCTTCGTTTCCCTGCCGGATGCGCCCGCGGCCAGCCAGCCGGCAGCGCCCGTCATGGCCGCTCCGGCAGCCATGCGCGGCGCGGCGCTGACGGTGCAGCTCGACGGCGCCACCCACCAGCTCAACGCCGCCCCCGACGAAACCGTGCTGGACGCGCTGCAGCGCGCCGGCGTGGCTGCGCCCAACTCCTGCCGCGCCGGCCTGTGCGGCGCCTGCATGTGCCAGGTGACGCAGGGCGACGTGACGCTCGGCGAAAACCATGTGCTCGACCGCGCCGACCTGGAGGCGGGCTGGACCCTGGCCTGCCAGGCGCGCCCGGCCAGCAGCGAGATCCACCTGAAGTTCCCGGATTGACATGACCCCATCAGACACCCTCGACGCCATTGTGGCACCGGCCGGCATCGAAGCCGCGGCAAACGACGGCATTGCCGAGACCATCCCCGAGCTGCTGCGGCGCGCGGTCAGCCGCCACGGCGAGCGCATCGCCATCCAGGAAGACGGGCTGCGCCTGACCTACGCCGCGCTCGACGCCAGCCGGATCGAGGCGGCGCGTGCGCTGATGGCGCTGGGCGTGCAACCCGGCGACCGCGTGGCGCTGTGGGCGCCGAACTTTTCCGAATGGATCATCGCCGCGCTGGCCACGCACAGCGTGGGCGCGGCGCTGGTGCCGCTCAATACGCGCATGAAAGGCGCCGAAGCCGGCGCGGTGCTGGCCGACAGCGGCGCGCGCCTGCTGTTCTGCGTCGACGGCTTCCTCGGCGAAAGCTATCCGCAGATGCTGGCGCCACATCGTCCCGCCACGCTCGAACGGCTGGTGATCCTGCGCCCGGGACAAGACCGGCGCGCCGGCGCCGACGAGCTGGCATGGGACGACTTCCTCGCGCTGGCGCCGCGCACCGACATGGCGGCGTTGGCCGTGCGCGAGGCCGGCGTGCGCGGCGACATCCCGATGGACATCATGTTCACCTCGGGCACCACCGGCCGGCCCAAGGGCGTGATGACGGCCCATGCGCAGAACCTGCGCGCCATCGACGGCTGGGCCGCCATCACTGGCGTGCGGGCAGGGGACCGCTACCTGATCGTCAATCCGTTCTTCCATACCTTCGGCTACAAGGCCGGCTGGCTGGCGGCGCTGTCGCGCGGCGCCACGGTGCTGCCGCACCTGGTGTTCGATGCCGAGGCCGTGATGACGCGCGTCGAGAACGAGCGCATCACCGTGCTGCCCGGGCCGCCGACGCTGTACCAGACGCTGCTCAACGCGCCGCGCCTGCGCGAGTTCGACCTGTCTTCGCTGCGCGTGGCCGTGACCGGCGCATCGGCGATCGCGCCGGCGCTGATCCAGCGCATGCGCGACGAACTGGGCTTCGACATCATCATCACCGGCTATGGCCTGACCGAGTCGTGCGGCTTTGCCACGCTGACGCGCGCTGGCGACGACGCCGACACCGTCGCCGCCACCTCGGGCCGCGCGATGCCCGGCATCGAGATCCGCTGCGTCGATGTGCGCGGCGAGCCGGTTGCCACCGGCGAGCCGGGCGAAGTGCTGGTGCGCGGCTACAACGTGATGCAGGGCTATTTCGGCTTGCCCGAAGCCACCGCCGAAGCCATCGACCGCGACGGCTGGCTGCATACCGGCGACGTCGGCACGCTCGATGCGCGCGGCTACCTGCGCATCACCGACCGCATCAAGGACATGTTTATCGTGGGCGGCTTCAACTGCTACCCGGCCGAGGTGGAGAAGCTGCTGGTGGCCCATCCTGCCGTAGCGCAGGTAGCCGTGGTGGGCATGCCGCATGAGCGGCTGGGCGAGGTCGGCCGCGCCTATGTGGTGCTGCGCCACGGCGCTCGCGTCGACGCCGACACGCTGATCGCCTGGGCGCGCCGGCACATGGCCAACTACAAGGTGCCGCGCGAGGTGCTGTTCGTCACCTCGCTGCCCGTCAGCGCAGCGGGGAAGGTGCTGAAGTACCAGCTGCGCGAAGCCTGATCAAGGGGAATCAATCATGACCGAAATTGCCGCCATTACCACCATTGCCGACCGCGTGGCGCGGCTGGAAGCCGCGGAGGCGATCCGCGCGCTCAAGCTGCGCTACCTGCGCGCTTGCGATGACAAGGACCCGGACGCGATGCGCGCCTGCTTCGTGCCGGACCACGCGCATATCCACTATGACCGGATCGGCAGCTTTGCGGGGCGCGACGCGCTGGTTCAGTGCTTTGCAGAGCTGGCGTGCCGACCCACGCTGCGGGAGATGCATTTTGCGGGGCAGGGGGATATCCATGTGCTGGATGACAACACGGCGCAGGGCAGCTGGGATCTGGCCTACCTGGCGCTGGATGATGCCAGTGGTTCGCGTACGTTCCTGACGGGTCGTTATGCGGATGCGTATGTGCGGATCGATGGGGCCTGGCTGATCCGGTCGACGGTGTTCACTACGGGGTTGTTGTCGCAAGAAGGGTAGGAGAGGCCGCGCTGGTTTGCTCCCCTCTCCCGCTTGCGGGAGAGGGGAGCGTATGCGAGAGGGGGGGGCACGTTCCAACGCGAGCGCGCCTGATTCTTATTCCACAATTGCCGGATGCACCGGCGGCGGCCCCCCAAGCGCCTGCCGGTACGACGGCGGCTGCACCCCCTCCGCGTCGACGATGCCATAAGCCAGCGCCGCCTCCGCCCCGATCAGCACCCGTCCGGACTTGTCCATCAGCGCGGGGTCGCGGTACAGCGCATCGATAATCCGCCCGGTGAACTCAGGGGTCTCCGCCACCGGCGCGAAGGCCGCGTACTTGTCCGGATGCTTCTCCCATACCCGCAGCGTGCGCGCCGTGCGCAGCGGCCCCATCCACAGCGACACCGCCGCAACCCCGTAGGGTCGCAGGTCGACCGCCATGTCGTGCGCGAACTTGTCGATGCCGGCTTTCTGCGCGCCGTAGGCCGGACCGTGCATGTAGCAGTTGGCGCCAAATGACGAGGTGAACACGATCAGCCCGCGGCCCTGCGCGGCCATGATGGGCGCGGCATGCCAGCTGGCCACGTAACCCGAGCGCAGGCCGACATCGAGAATCCCGGTCATCTCCAGCGGTTTCTGCCAGAACGGCCCCGGCATGATGAGCTCGTCATGCAGGAAGGTCGCGTTGTTGACGAGGATGTCAATACCGCCGGCTTCCTCGCGCACGCGTTCGAACAGCCGCGCCACCTGCGCGTCGTCGCGATGGTCGCAGGCGACCGCGATGCCGCGCCCGCCGAGCGTGTCGATCTCCCGCGCCGTGGCGTGGATGGTGCCGGGCAGCGGCGCATTGCCTTCCTGCTCGGTACGCCCGGTCACGTACACGGTCGCGCCTGCCGCGCCCAGCGCCAGCGCAATGCCCTTGCCGGCCCCGCGCGAGCCGCCCGTGACGACCGCGACGATGGCCTGTTCCGCCTGCTTCATGTCTGTCTCCTGTGTCAGTGATGTGCGGGCATCGTAGTGGCCGCCCGCGCTCCGTCGCAGCTTGGGGCGGGCGTGGCTTCGGGACATCCTTCGTTCGGACTAAGCGGTGCCATGGCCGGCTACTCCACGCGGACGATGGCTGCCGGCGCGGCTGGGCCGACGATACTCGCCAACCCAACCACCGGCAGGGTGCCGTATCGGCGCCGCCGGTCACAACCGAGGAGTAAGCCTGGCCATGTCCGAACTGGAGCACAAGCAAGCCATTCACGCGCTGACCTGCCGCTATGCGCAGGCGGTGGACCGGCGCGATTTCCCGCGCCTGGCAGAACTGTTCAGCCCGGATGCACAGCTGACCGGGCCGGGTTTTCGCATGGACGGCGCGCAAGCCATCGTCGACGGCATGGCATCGCTCGGCCAGTACAGCGCGACGCAGCACCACGTACACCAGCAGATGGTGGTGCTCGATGGCGATACCGCGACCGGGGAAACCTATTGCGTGGCCCACCACCTGTATGAGCAGGACGGGGTGGCGCGCAAGCTGGACTGGGGCATCCGTTACCAGGATCGCTTCGAGCGGTCGCAGGGCCAGTGGCGTATTGCGGCGCGCGAACTGGTGGTGGACTGGACGCAGGACCTGCCGCTGCGGGGGGCATGACCATGACTCGGGTACTTGAAGGCAAGACCGCACTCGTCACCGGCGGCGCGGGCGGTATCGGCGCGGCCAGCGCGCTGGCGCTGCTGCGTGATGGCGCAGCGGTCGTCCTGATGGGGCGGCGTCGCGAAGCGCTGGAAGCGGCACGGCGCAGCCTGTGCGGTGCGGTGGCCGGCGCCACGGTGGAAATCCGCGTCGGCGACGCTTGCCGCGAGGATGACGTCCAGGCCGCGCTGCAGCAGGCCTGGGAGCTGGGGCGCCGCCTCGATATCGTCGTGGCGACCGTTGGCGGCGGCGGTTTCCGCCCGCTGCTGATGCACGATACCGCGTCGCTGATGGCGGAGCTGGAGCTGAACATCGCCAGCGCGTTCCTGGCGATCCGCCAGGCGTCGCCGTTGATGGCGCCGCATGGCGGCGCGATCGTCTGTATCTCGTCGAACGCGGCGCGCATGACCTGCCGCTGGCTGTCTGCGTACTGCGCTGCGAAAGCGGGGCTGGAAGCATTCGTGCGCGCCGCGGCCGAGGAGCTGGCGGGATGCGGCATCCGCGTCAACGCGGTGCGCCCGGGGCTTACCCGTTCCGGCGCGACGGGGCCCATGTTCGACAACCCGGCCATCCTCGACAAGTTCGTCGCGCAGATGCCGCTGGGCCGCGCCGGCGAGCCGGACGACATCGCCAGCGCGGTGCGTTACCTGGCCGGGCCGGAATCTGGCTGGGTGACGGGACAGAGCATCGCCGTCGATGGCGGCAGCGAACTGCGCGGCAACCCCATCCTCGATGAAACCGTGGCGGCCATGTATGGCGAAGCCGCGCTGCGCGCGGTGCTGGCCGGCAGGATCCCTGACGCCGCCTGAGGCGGATCACCCAAGGAGAGAAACGATGAATCAAGTCGAGGGCAAGGTCGTGCTGGTTACCGGTGCGGCCAGCGGGGTAGGGCGCGCCGATGCGCTGCTGCTGGCGGCCGAAGGCGCGCGCGTGGTGCTCACCGATGTCAACGAAGAGGCCGGCCAGGCGGTGGCGCGCGAGATCGGCGCTGCGGCGCTGTTCGTGCGCCACGACATTGCCAGCGAGGAGGACTGGCGCAAGGCCATGGCCGCCGCGCAGGACCGCTTCGGCCGGCTCGATGTGCTGGTCAACAATGCAGCCATCTGTCCGCCGGGATCGATCGAGGAAACCTCGCTGGATACCTGGCGGCAGGTGATGCGCGTCAATGCCGACGGCTACTTCCTCGGCTGCAAGTTCGGCGTGCAGGCGATGAAGGGCAACCCGGCCGGTGGCTCCATTGTGGTGATGTCGTCGGTGGCGGCGCTGGGCGGATTGCCGATGATGTGCGCGTACAGCGGTGCGAAAGGTGCCGTGACCGCGCTGGCGCGCAGCGTGGCCGTGCACTGCAAGCGCAACGGCTACCGCATCCGTTGCAATTCCATCCACCCCGACGGGATCTGGACGCCGATGACGCAGGCGCTGGTGCCGGGCCTGGATCCGGTGGCGCTGGGCATCGGCACGGACCCGATGGCACGCATGTGCCAGCCGGAGGATGTTGCCAACCTGGTGCTGTTCCTGGCTTCGGACGCGTCGCGCTTCATCAACGGCGCGGAACTGCGCATCGACAACGCGCAGATGGTCTCGGGGCTGTAAGACCCGCCGCGGCCGCGCTGCTGGCGCGGGCCGCCGCGGCGCCGTATCAGCGGTATTGCGACACGATCTCGCTCACCGTGCGCAGGATGTCACGGCGACGATAGCCGAGCAGTGCGGTCTCGGCCGCATCCGGCTCGTAGTAGAGCGTGTTGCCCCGGCCGAAGCAGATGGCCGAGTCCGGCAGCAGCGGATGCTCCTGGTCGATCACCGGCGGCACCGGCCGGCCCGCATTGCGGAAGAACGCGCCGAAGTAGTCCTGGAACGACAGGTTCTCGTCGCCCACGAGGTAGGCCTTGCCATTCTCGCCGCGCAGCAGGGCACCTTCGATCGCGTCCGACAGCGACACGGCCGAGATGAAGTTGACGCCCCCCGGCGGCGCGAAATCCGGCATCGGCGCAAGGTTGCCGCGGGCATAGCCGGTATAGGCCTGGAACATCGGCACCGTCAGGCCCGGCACCGTGCCCACGACAAACGGCGCATTCACGCTGCTCACGCGGAAGGCGTCCGTGGCCAGCGCGCGCACGCCTTCATCGGCCAGTTTGCGCGAGCGGATGTAGGCGTTGCCCTCCACCAGCCGCGGCGCGGCCTGCGGATAGAAGCTGCCGACATGGACCGCGACCCCGATGCCGGCATCGCGCGCGGCGCGGAAGAAGCGCGGCACGCCCTGGACGTTGGCGTGTTCCCAGTGGGCCGCTTCGTCGCCGCCCGGCGGGACGTGGCGCACATCGTTGCCGGCGGCGAACACGAGCGCGTCGAAAGCACCGAGCCGCGCCACGGGCAGGTCATTGGCGATGTAATCGCAGCGCAGGAAGTCCAGCTCGCCGAGCGGCGTGCCGGGGGCGGGGCGGTTGCGTCCCGCGATGGTGACATCGTGCCCGCGGCTGCGCAGGTGCAAGGCCGCGTGGCCCCCGATCATGCCGGTGCCGCCGACGATCAGTACTTTCATGCTTGTCTCCTTGGGTGAGTGAGGTGGCCACGGCGCGCGGCCATCAGAGGTTCATGCCGTTGCCGGCGATGACCGGCATGTTGGTCCAGGTCCCTTTTGGGTCGCGATACCAGCCGGCGGCGGCAAGCGCGCCGCCGTTGACGTGCAGTGCCGTGCCCGTGATCCAGGCTGCGCGCGCGCTGGCCAGGAACAGGATGCCGTCGGCAATGTCCCGTGGCGTGCCGAAGCGCCCCAGCGGGATCCAGTGCGGGATATGGTGCTGGTGTTCCGCGGCAACCATCTGCGCCACCGGCACCTGCGGGGTTTCCGTGGTCTCGGGGGCGATCAGGTTGACGCGGATGCCCGCCGGCGCAAGTTCCAGCGCCAGGCTCTGCGTGAAGCCCGTGATGGCCGCCTTGAAGGCGGCGTACACGCTGCAGTACGGGATGCCGCGGAAGGCCTCGATCGACGACACGCTGACGATGCTGCCGGCGGCGCTGCGCCGCAGCAGCGGCAACATGGCACGCGTGACGGTGAATACGTGGCCCAGGTTGGCGGCGTAAAGACTGGCGATCTCGTCGTCGGCATACAGCTCGAACGGCTTGGCGATGCGCAGGAAATCGCCGGCGTTGTTGACCAGCACGTCCAGCGCGCCGAAGCGCGCCTCGACCTGCGCCGCCAGGGCGCGCACGGTGGCGGCATCTGCCGCGTCACCCTGCGCCACCAGCACCTCGGCGCCGGCCTGGCCCAGCAGCTTGTGGGCATGGTCGGCCCGCTGCGCGTCGATCTCGAGGATCGCCACGCGCGCCCCCTGCTCCAGGAAGGCTTGCGCGGTGGCCAGCCCGATGCCGGCGCCGCCGCCGGTGACCAGCACGGTCTTGTCGGTGAAATCCATCTGAGTCGATCTCCTTCGGTTGCACTGCGGGGATGCCGACATTGGAGCGGCGGCGGGCGGCACGGACATCGTCCGATTGCAGGTCAGGGAAAACACCAGTGTGGCGCAAACCAGGGCAAAACAAGAACGCCGCGTGGCGGACACCGGCGCGCAGCATCCCTATAATCTGCGCAGCCGCCAGGTGCCGCAGAGCGCCGGCGGGCACACACATGGTGTGGAATCAGGAGACCAAGAATGTTGATGGCGACCGTTGAGGCGCAGGAAGTGGCCACGCCTTTGCTTGCGCAGTCTGGCCTGAGCGTCGCGCAATTCAGCGCGTTGCTGGCCGCGGTCTACGAAGGACCGATGGAACCGGTGCCGTGGGGCCATGCGCTCGAGATGCTGCGCAAGCAACTCGACGCCAGCTACGTGAGCTTTATCCTGCGCTCGCCCGCCAGCGACCGCAGCGGACTGGCGGTGCATGCGTCGGAGCGCGGCACCTCGCTGGAGGCGGAGGCGTCATACAACAGCTACTACTACGCCATCGATCCCTTCATCAACCTGCCCACCGACCGGGCGGTGACGGTCGATGAAGCGCTGGGCGCGGGCAACTGGTGCCGCAGCGAGATCTACCGGCAATTCCTGCAGCCGCTCGGCATCCGGTACCTGCTGGGCGCGGACATCCGTACCGAGGACGGTGTCGAGTGCCGCCTGCGCGTTTGCCGCCAGGACCACGCGCGGGATTTCTCGGACGTGGAAAAGGCGGCTTGCGGGGTGATCCTGCCGCACCTGAAGCGCGCGGTCCGGCTGCATTCCCGGCAGGATGTGGTGGAATCGGAGCGCTCGCTCTATGCGGGCGCGATCGATCGCATGCTGGTGGGCATGGTGATCCTCGACGCCGCCGGCACGATCCTCAAGAAGAATCCCGAAGCCGACGAGATCCTGACGGAGAACGATGGCATCCGCCTGAACGGGAACACCTTCGAAATCGCGTACGCCCACGAAAGCCGCAAGTTCCAGTACCTGCTGCGCCGTGCCCAGATGGGACACCACGGCAGCGCGCCGGCGCTGGCCGAGGCCATGTCGATCACGCGCCCGTCAGGGCGCGGCAAGCTGGGCGTGCTGATCCGCACCATTCCGCTCAGCGAATGGTCGGAAGAAAACCGGCATCGTCCGGCCTGCGCGGTCTTTATCCGCGATCCCGAGCGCAAGTCGCGCGCCTCGCACGAGGTGGTGCGCAAGCTGTTCGACCTCACGCCAGCGGAGACCTCCCTGGCACTGGTGCTTGCCGACGGCATGACGCTGGACGAAGCGGCGGAGGCATTGGGTACCAGCAAGAACACGGCACGCGCCCACCTGCGCGCGATTTTCTCCAAGACGGGAGTCACGCGGCAGGCCACGCTTGTGCGCATGCTGCTGAGCAGTGTCGTGACGCTCGGCTGAGCGCCTTCACGTCAGCCGGCCGGCGCGCACGCCGTTGCCGTCGGTCCTCCTAGTCCGATTGGAGGATGAGCGCCGCGAGCCGCGCTCCTAGCATGCCCATGACAAGCGGGCGCGGCACATGATGGCACGTCAGGCAGACGCAGCGATGCGTGCTGTCCACGCTCGCCCCTGTTCCACGCACGCATCAACCTGTCCGGCTTTGGCCGGCACCTGTAACAGGGAGCGTGGAGCATGGAAAAAGTTATCTATATCGTCTGGCGCGATCCGCGGACCGAGCCGGCGGAATTCTCACGCCGGCTGCGCACAACGCTTGCGGACAAGCTGCTGGGACTGGGCGCGCGCGGACTGCAGGTGAACGTGGCCGATGATGCGGTATGGCCTGCCGCGGGCCTGCGGCAGGCGAATACCCGCCCGCAGATGGAGGGGCTGGTTTCGGTCTGGATGGACAGCGCCATCGACCGCTTGCGCCAGCCGTTCGACCAGGCAATTGAGGCCGCCGCGGGCCGCATGGCCGGCTACCTCGTTACGGAATCCCAGCCCATCCGCAATACGCGTTTTCCGGCGGCGCCCGGAGAGCGCACGCCCGGCTTTGCGCAGCTGGCCTTCCTCACACGGCCGCCCCGGCTCACGCCACAGGCGTGGCTGGACACCTGGCACAACCACCATACGCCAGTAGCGGTCGAGACCCAGGACAACTTCCTCTACGTGCAGAACGTGGTGGTGCGGCCGCATACGTACGCCGCGCCGCCCTACGACGCCATCGTCGAAGAGTGCTTCCCGGACGACGCGATGACCGACCCGCAGGCGTTCTTCGATGCCGTAGGCGATGAGGAAAAATTCCAGCGCAACCTGCAGGCCATGATGGCCAGCTGCCAGCGCTTCATCGACTTCGACAAGATCGACGTGATTCCCACCAGCCAGTACATCGTGCGCCCCGCCGCGGCCTGATTCCGTCACCGGACCGGCTAGTCCCACTGGACGATGTGCCGAGTCGCGGCGCACGGAAGAATAGGTCTCATCAGCCAGCAGTGGCAATGAACCTGAGGAGACCGGCATGTTGGACATTCGTGCGCTTGGCTACATCGTGGTCGAGTCCACCGACATCGGGCAGTGGCGACACTATGCCGAACAGGTGCTGGGCATGGCCTGTTCCGGTGCCCCCGGCGGTGCGCTGTACGTCAAGATGGATGAGCGCGACTACCGCTACCTGGTGGTGCCGGGCGCGCGCGACCGCTACCTGGCATCGGGCTGGGAACTGGCGGACGAGCCGGCCTACCGCCATGCGCTGGACACGCTGCGCCAGGCCAACGTGGAGGTCGTGCACGCCAGTGCCGCGGAGCTCGCGCAGCGCCGCGTGCAGGCCATGGCCTGGTTCGCCGATCCGTCGGGCAACCGCCATGAGATCTCATGGGGCATGCGCTCGGACTTCCTGCGCTTTGTCTCGCCGGTGGGCGTGCCGCGCTTCATCACCGATCCGATGGGGGCGGGCCATGCCGTGCTGCCCGCGCCGGCCTTCGACGAAACCTACGCCTTCCTGTGCGATGTGATGGGTTTCGGCCTGTCCGATATCTTCCGTGTGCGCTTCACCAGCGACCCGGCGGAGCCGGAGAAGCGCATCCACTTCATGCATTGCGGCAACGGCCGCCACCACAGCCTGGCGATCTTCGAGATGCCGTCCGAAGCCGGCTGCATCCACGTGATGGCCGAGGTCCCGGACATGGCCGAGGTGGGCCGCGCGCTGGACCGCGTGCAGCAGCACGGCGTGAAGCTCTCCGCCACGCTGGGCCAGCACTGCAATGACCGCATGACTTCCTTCTACATGAAGACCCCCGGCGGCTTCGACCTCGAGTTCGGCCACGGCGGGCTGGTGGTGGACTGGAGCCACCACGCCGCCTACGAGGCCACGCGCGTGAGCCTGTGGGGCCATGACTTCAGCATCGGATACCGCTAAGCGCGGGACAGACCTATGACCAAGACGATCGACAAGACCATGAGCGCGGCCGACGTGGTCGGCCAGCTCGCCGATGGCATGACCCTCGGCATCGGCGGCTGGGGCCCGCGCCGCAAGCCGATGGCGCTGGTGCGCGAGATCCTGCGCTCGCCGCTGAAAAACCTGACCGTGGTCGCCTACGGCGGCCCCGAGGTGGGCATGCTGTGCGCGGCCGGCAAGGTGCGCCGGCTGGTGTTCGGCTTTGTCTCGCTCGACGTGATTCCGCTCGAGCCGTATTTCCGCCAGGCGCGCGAGCGCGGCCTGCTGGAGGTGACGGAGCTGGACGAGGGCATGCTGCAGCTGGGCCTGCGCGCCGCCGCCGCGCGCCTGCCGTTCCTGCCGACGCGCGCCGCGCTGGGCACCGACGTACTGGACAAGAACCCGCACCTGCGCACCGTGCGCTCGCCCTATGCCGATGGCGAAGTGCTGGTGGCGATGCCCGCCATCGAACTGGACGCGGCGCTGCTGCACGTGAACGAAAGCGATGTGCTGGGCAACACCCGCATCGACGGGCCCGATCCGTTCTTCGATGAATGGTTCGCCCGCGCCGCGCGCCGCTGCTATGTGAGCTGCGAAGCCCTGCATCCGCGCCTCGAGGACGACCACCTGGCGCGTGCCCGCAACAACCCCTTCGAACGTTCGCTGGTGACTGGCGTGGTGCACGCACCGGCCGGCGCCCATCCCACCTCGTGCGCGCCGGCGTACGGCTGGGACCTGCCGGCGCTGAAGTCCTATTGCGCCAGCGCCGAGGCCGAGGACGGCTTCGGTGCCTACCGCGACGAGGTGGTGGGCGCCAGCGAGGCGCATTACCTGGCGTGCATCGGCGGCCTGGGCCACGTGCACGGCCTGCCGCTGCCCGTACTTTGATCTCCAAGGAGCGACCGTGAGCGCCACTTATGAATTCACCCGCGCCGAGCTGATGATCGCCGCCGCGGCCCGCGCCTGGCGCGACGATGGCGAGGTGCTGGCCACCGGTATCGGCACCGGTCCACGCATCGCCGCCGGGCTGGCGCGGCTTGCGCACAACCCCGGCCTGCTGCTGACCGACGGCGAGGCCTATCTGGTGGAAACGCCGGTCCCCCTGGGTCCGCGCGAACCGGGCTACCAGGTGCGCGCGAGCGGCTGGATGGGCTATGCGCGCGTGTTCGACTGCCTGTGGGGCGGACGGCGCCATGCGCTGGTGATGCCGACGCAGATCGACCGCTTCGGCCAGGCCAACATCTCCTGCCTGGGCGGCACGCATGCACAGCCCAAAACGCAGCTGCTCGGTGCGCGCGGCTTCCCCGGCAACAGCATCCACCACGCCAATTCCTTCTTCGTGCCGGGCCACAGCACGCGCGCCTTCGTCGGCGGCGAAGTCGACATGGTCTGCAGCGCCGGCTACAACCCGGCACGCCAGATCGATGGCATGCGCAGTTTCGTCGACCTGCGCGTGATCGTCACCGACCTGTGCGTGATGGACTTCGGCGGGCCGGAACATGCCATCCGCGTGCGCTCGCTGCACCCCGGCATGAGCCTGGACCAGGTGCAGGCCGCCACCGGCTTCGCGCTGGCCAACGCGCCCGCCGAAGCGCTGCCCGAGACAGCGGCGCCGACGCCGGCAGAACTGCGGCTGATCGCGCAGCTCGACCCGCACAACCTGCGCGCCACGATCGTGCGCGGCAATCCTGCCGGACGCGCGTGACACGGAGAACCCAGCCATGACATCGCCAGCTACCGAAGCCATCGGCCTCGGGCCCAATGCCGAAGTGCTCTACCAGGTCGCCGACGGCATTGCCACCGTGACCATGAACCGGCCGCAGTTCCATAACGCGCAGAACTCGAAGATGACGTATGCGCTGGACGAGGCCTACCGGCGCGCCGCCGCGGACGACGCGGTCAAGGTGATCGTGCTGCGCGGCGCCGGCAAGCATTTCTCGGCGGGGCACGATATCGGCACGCCGGGGCGCGACATCAACGAGTCGTTCGAGCGCGCCTCGCTCTGGTATGACCACGTCAACAAGCCCGGTGGCGAATTCCTGTATGCGCGCGAGCAGGAGGTTTACCTGGGCATGTGCCGGCGCTGGCGCGAGCTGCCCAAGCCGACCATCGCCATGGTGCACGGCGCCTGCATTGCGGGCGGGCTGATGCTGGCCTGGGTGTGCGACCTGATCGTGGCCTCGGACGATGCGTTCTTTGCCGATCCGGTGGTGCGCATGGGGATTCCCGGCGTGGAGTATTTCGCGCATGCGTATGAACTGCACCCGCGTATCGCCAAGGAATTCCTGTTCCTGGGCGAACGCATGAGCGCCGAACGCGCCGAGCGCATGGGCATGGTCAACCGCGTGGTGCCGCGCGATGCGCTCGAGGATGCTACCTACGGCATGGCCGCCAAGGTGGCGCAGATGCCGCGCCTGGGCCTGACGCTGACCAAGCAGGCGGTCAACCACGTGGAAGACTTGCAGGGCAAGCGCACCGCGATGGATGCGGTCTTTGCCTGGCACCACTTTGCCCATGCGCACAATGAACTGGTCAGCGGCGACAAGCTGGGCGGCTATGACGCGCGCGCCATGGCCGCTTCGCAACGCACCGGCGACAAGGACAAGGCATGAGCACCGCGAGCCTGCACACCGTGCTGTGCGACCTGCTCGGCTGTCGCTACCCCATCGTGCAGACGGCGATGGGCTGGGTGGCGGATGCGAAGCTGGTGGCGGCCAGCGGCAATGCCGGGGCCTTTGGCTTCCTGGCCGGCGCCACGATTGCGCCGGGCGAGGTCGAGCGCGAGATCCTGCGCGTCAAGGCGCTCAGCGACCGGCCTTTCGGCATCAACTTCCATATGTTCCAGACCAACGCGGACGAGGTCATCGAGATGGCAATCCGCCACCGGCTGCGCGCGGTCAGCTACGGGCGCGGCCCGGACACGAAGATGGTTGGCCGGCTCAAGGCGGCCGGCGTGGTCTGCATGCCAACGGTGGGCGCCGCCAAGCACGCGGCCAAGGCCGTCGAAATGGGCGCGGACGTGGTCACCGTGCAGGGCGGCGAGGGCGGCGGCCATACCGGCGGCACGCCGACGACCTTGCTGTTGCCGCAGGTGCTGGACAGCGTCAGCGTACCGGTGGTGGCCGCCGGCGGCTTCTTCGATGGTCGCGGCCTGGCCGCGGCACTGGCCTACGGCGCGGCCGGCGTCGCCATGGGCACGCGCTTCCTGATGTCGGCCGAGTCGCCGGTGCCGGCGCGGACGCTGGAGCGCTACGTCAAGGTGCGCGATGCGGGCCAGATCCGCGTGTCGCTGGCGATCGACGGGCTGCCGCAGCGGATGATCGACAACGACCTGCTGGTCGGGCTGGAACAGGCCGGCCCGCTACGGCGCACGTGGCTGGCGCTGGCGGCGGCGCGCAAATGGCAGGCGCGCACCGGCATGCGCGGCTCGCAACTGCTGGCGACGGCGTGGCGCGCCATGCGCGAGCAGGACTACAGCGCCGCCCAGACCCTGATGGCTGCCAACGCGCCGGTGCTGATCCAGCGCGCGATGGTGGAGGGGTGCCCGGATGAAGGGGTGCTGCCCAGCGGGCAGGCGGCGGCGGCGATTGGTGCCATCGAGTCGTGCGAGCAGATCGTAACGGGGATGGTCAACCAGGCGCTAGCGCGGATGGAGGCGGTGGCAACGCGGCAGGCTGTGGTTCGTTGATGCGCCTGCCCTCTCCCCCAACCCCTCTCCCGCAAGCGGGAGAGGGCCGGGGAGAGGGCCGGCGCTTCCATCGCAGCGAGCCATCAAAGCCACACCAACGCACGAAAAGACAGGAAAAGCCAACCAACCATGAAACCGACGCACCAACCCTTCCGCATCGACACCGCCCACGGCATCGCCGAACTGGTGGTCGACCATCCGCCCGTCAATGCGCTCGACAGCGCCGGCTGGCATGCGCTGGCCGCCGCGATCGACCAACTGGGCACCGACCCCGCCGTGCGCGTGATCGTGCTGCGCGGCGAAGGCCGCGGCTTCTGCGCGGGCGTGGACATCAAGGAGCTGTCGGCGCACCCGGAGCGCATCGTCGGCGTCAATGCCGGCAACTACGCCACCTTCCGCGCCGTGCATCGCAATCCCAAGCCGGTCATTGTCGCCGTGCACGGCTTCGTGCTGGGCGGCGGTATCGGCATCTGCGGCGCGGCCGACATCATCGTCGCATCGGACTGCGCGCGCTTTGGCGTGCCCGAGATCGACCGCGGCGCGATGGGCGGCGGCGCGCACCTGCAGCGCATGTTCGGCGTGCAGAAGGTGCGGGCGATGTACTTCACCGGCGAGATGATCGATGCCGCCGAGGCCTACCGGCTCGGCGCGGTCGAGCGCGTCGTGCCGCGCAGCGAACTGCGCGACGCCGCCATGGCGCTGGCGCGCCAGATCGCGGCCAAGAGCCCGGCCATGCTGCAGCTGGCCAAGGAAGCGCTCAACGGCGTGGAAGACGGCAACCTTGAGGACAAATACCGCTGGGAGCAGGGCTTCACGCTGCAGGCGTACATGAGCGCGGATTCCGGCGAGGCGCGCGCCGCGTTCGTCGAGGGCCGCGAGGCCAGCTTCGCCGGTTCCGCGCGGGGAGCACGCGATGCAGCTTGAGTACACCGACGCCCAGCGCGCGTTCCGCGCCGAGGTGCGCGACTGGATGGCCGCGCACGTGCCGCGCACCCCGCTGGAAAGCTTTGACACCGAGGCAGGCTTTGCCCAGCACCGCGCCTGGGAAGCCACGCTCAACCAGGGCCGCTGGAGCATGGTCACGTGGCCGGCTGAGCTGGGCGGGCGCGGCTGCGACCTGATCGAGTGGCTGATCTTCGAGGAAGAGTACTGGCGTGCCGGCGCGCCGATGCGCGTCAACCAGAACGGCATCTTCCTGCTCGGGCCCACGCTGATGGAGTTTGGCACGCCGGCGCAGAAGACGCGCTTCCTGCCGCGCATGGCCGCCGGCGAGCATATCTGGGCGCAGGGCTGGTCCGAGCCCAATGCCGGCTCCGACATGGCTGCGATCCGCTGCAGCGCGATCCGCGATGGCGACGACTACGTGATCAACGGCCAGAAGATCTGGTCGACGCGCGCGGTCTGGGCGGACTGGCTGTTCGGCCTGTTCCGCACCGACCCGGCCTCGACGCGCCACCATGGGCTGACCTTCGTGCTGGTGCCGCTGAATGCGCCGGGCATCACCGTGCGCCCGATCCGCCAGCTCAACGGCCAGACCGGCTTTGCCGAGATCTTCTTCGACGACGTGCGCGTGCCGGTGGAGAACCGGCTGGCAGCCGAGGGCGCCGGCTGGCAGGTGGCGATGGCCACCGCCGGCTTCGAGCGCGGCCTGATGTTGCGCTCGCCGGCCCGCTTCCAGGAAACCGCGCGCGCGCTGGTCCGGCTGTACCAGGCCAACCGCGAGGCGGCGGACCGCGATCCGTCGCTGCGCGAAGCGGTGCTGCGCGCATGGATGGATGCCGAGGCCTACACGCTGTCGACCTACGCCACCGCCAGCCGGCTGGTGCGCGGTGGCCACATCGGGGCCGAGTCCAGCACCAACAAGGTGTTCTGGTCGGAGCTGGACCTCCATATGCACGACACCGCGCTGGCCATCCTGGGGCAGGCGGCGGAGGTGGCACCGGCGGAACAGCCGCCGGGCTCGCTGGGCCACTGGCTGGACGGCTTCCTGTTCGCGCAGGCCGGGCCGATCTACGCCGGCACCAACGAGATCCAGCGCAACATCGTCGCCGAGCGCCTGCTCGGCATGCCGCGCGCATGACGGCACCCGGGGAAAACACCATGGATTTCGCATTGACCGAAGAGCAGGAGCAGTTTGCCGAGGCGATCCGGCGCTTCCTGATGACCGAGATGACGCCGGAGCTGACGCGCGAGCTGTGGAGCACCGGCACCGGGCGCTCCGACACGTTGTGGCGCCAGCTGGCGGAGCAGGGACTGACCGCGCTGATGGTGCCGCACGAGCAGGGCGGGATGGGACTGGGCGAGGTGGAATGGGCGCCGTTGGCGCAGGCCTGCGGCTACTTTGCGCTGCCTGAGCCGCTGCTCGATACCGCGCTGGTAGCCACCGGCCTGCTGCGCGATGCACTGGACGCTGCGCCGCATGGGTCGGCGCGCGCGCGCTGCGCCGCGCTGCTGGAGCGCGTTGCATCCGGCGACGCCCGCATCGCGGTGGCCCATCCGCACGAGCGGCTGGTGGCCGACGCGCATGTGGCCGATGCCATCCTGTGCGCGCACGCCGGCGCCGTGCACCTGCTGCGGCCGGACCAGGCCACGCTGACGCCCCGCACCGGCCTCGATCCTTCGCGCCGGCTGTTCGAGCTGGCCTGGACCCCGGCGGCCGACACCGAGCTGGTCGCCGCCGGCACCGTCCTGTGGGAGGCGGCGTTGAACCGCGGCGCGCTTGGCGTGGCCGCGCAGCAACTGGGCCTGACGCAGCGCATGCTCGACCTGGCGATCGACTACAGCGCGCAGCGCAAGCAGTTCGGCAAGCCTATCGGCGCCTACCAGGCGGTCAAGCATTTGCTGGCCGACGTGGCGATCCAGCTGGAGTTCGCCAAGCCGGTGCTGCTGCGCGCCGCGGCGGCGCTGGCGCATGGCTTGCCGCACGCCGGGCTGCATGTCTCGCACGCCCGCGTCGCCGCCGCACGCTGCGCGTGGAGCGCGGCGCGACAGGCGATCCAGGTGCATGGCGCAATGGGCTACACCTGGGAGCTGGACCTGCAGATCTTCACCAAGCGGGCCTGGGCCCTGGCGGGAAGCTGGGGCGACCGTGCCTTCCACAAGGCGCGCATGGGCGCGCACATCCTTGACGGCGCGCATGACATCGGCGCCGGCGCCACCTTCGCCTGAATCCAAAGAGACCAATGACCATGAAAGACGCCTATATCGTTGATGCCCTGCGCACGCCCACCGGGCGCCGCAAGGGCGGACTGTCGCACCTGCATGGCGCCGACCTGGGCGGCTTCGTGCTGGCCGAACTGGTGCGCCGCAACGGCATTCCTGCCGAAGACTATGACGACGTGGTGTTCGGCTGCGTCGACACCATCGGCCCGCTGGCCGGCAATATCGCGCGCAGCGCATGGCTGGCCGCCGGCCTGCCGCTGGCGGTGCCGGGCGTGACCGTGGACCGCCAGTGCGGCTCGTCGCAGCAGGCGGTGCACTTCGCCGCGCAGGCGGTCATGAGCGGCACGCAGGACGTGGTGATTGCCGGCGGCGTGCAGACCATGACGCAGATCCCGATCTCGTCGGCGATGCTGGCCGGGCAGGCGCTGGGCTTTGCCGACCCGTTCTCGGGCAGCAAGGGCTGGCAGGCGCGCTTTGGCGATGCGCCGGTGTCGCAGTTCCACGCCGCGCAGCGCATTGCCGATCACTGGAAGTTGTCGCGCGAGGCCATGGAAGCCTATGCGCTGCAAAGCCACCAGCGTGCCGCTGCGGCGATAGAGGGCGGCCGCTTTACGCGCGAGATCGTGCCGTGCGAGGGCGTGAAACATGACGAAACCCCGCGCCCCGATACCACACTGGCCAAGATGGCGGCGCTGGAGCCGCTGATGCCCGGCAGCGCGCTGACCGCGGCGGTGTCCAGCCAGACCGCCGATGCCGCCGCCGCGCTGCTGATCGTTTCCGAGGACGCGCTCAAGCGCTACGGCCTCACGCCGCGCGCGCGCATCGCGCATATGAGCGTGCTGGGCGACGACCCGCTGTGGATGCTGACCGCGCCGATTCCCGCCACCAGGCGCGCGCTCGAGCGCAGCGGCCTGCGCCTGGCCGACATCGACGTGGTCGAGATCAATGAAGCGTTCGCCTCGGTGGCAATGGCCTGGCTGGCCGAGACCGGCTATGCGCCCGAGCGCACCAATCCCAATGGCGGCGCGATCGCGCTGGGCCACCCGCTCGGCGCCACCGGCGCGCGCCTGATGACCACGCTGCTGCACGAACTGGAACGCACCGGCGGCCGCTACGGCTTGCAGACCATGTGCGAGGGCGGCGGCCTGGCCAACGTCACCATCATCGAACGGCTGTAAGGAGATCGTCATGGGAATCTGCGACGCACGCACCGTCATCATCACCGGCGCCGGCGGCGGGCTGGGCCGTGCCTATGCGCTGGCCTTCGCCGCCGAGGGCGCCAACGTGGTCGTCAACGACATCCGGCGCGAGGCGGCCGAGGCCGTCTGCGTGGAGATCCGCGCGGCCGGAGGCAGCGCGCTGGCCAACGCTGACGACATCACGCAGCTGGCCACCGCGCAGCGCATCGTCGATGCCGCAGTCGCGGCCTTCGGCGAGGTGCATGTGCTGGTCAACAACGCCGGCATTTGCCGCGACCGCATGTTTGTCAGCCTGACCGAGGCCGACTGGGACGACGTCATGCGCGTGCACCTGCGCGGCCACTTCTGCCTGGCCAACCTGCTGGCGCGGCGCTGGCGCGACGCCGCCAAGGCGGGGCGCGCGGTCGACGCGCGCATCATCAACACCAGTTCCGGCGCGGGGCTGCAGGGCTCGGTCGGGCAGTCCAACTACGCCGCCGCCAAGGCCGGCATTGCCGCGCTGACGCTGGTGCAGGCCGCGGAACTGGGCCGCTACGGCATCACCGCCAACGCGCTGGCGCCGGCCGCGCGCACCGGCATGACCGAGGACGTGTTCGCAGAGATGATGAAGGCGCCGGCGGGCGGCTTCGACTACTACGATCCGGCCAATGTCGCGCCGCTGGTGGTATGGCTGGGCAGCGCGGATTCCGCCCGGGTCAACGGGCGCATGTTCGAGGCGGCCGGCGGCATGGTGTCGGTGGCCGACGGCTGGCGCACCGGCCCGAAGGCCGACAAGGGCGCGCGCTGGCAACCGGCGGAAATCGGCGCGGCGGTGACAGGGCTGCTCGCGCAGGCGCAGCCGCCCCAGCCGGTCTACGGCACCTGAGCGAGACGGCCATGGATTTCTCCCTGAGCGTCGAACAGCAGATGGTGCGCGACAGCGCGCGCGACTACCTTGCCGCGCACAGCGATTCGGCGGCAGTGCGGCGCGCGACCGAGGCCGGCCCGGCCCACGATGACGCGCTGTGGCGCGCCATCGCGGGCGAGCTCGGCTGGTGCGGCGTCGCGCTGCCCGAAACCGTGGGCGGCGCCGGCCTGGGCGCCACGGGGCTGGTGCTGCTGCAGGAGCAACTGGGCCAGCGCCTGGCCTGCGTGCCGTTCTGGTCGACGGCCTGCGTGGCGGCGCCGTTGCTGCAGGGCAGCGTCGGCCACAGCGCGCCGTGGCTGGAGCGGCTGGCCGCGGGCGAGTGCCGCGCCGCGGCGGTGCTGCCGGATGACGGCGGCTGGCACTACGACGGTGTCCGGATCGCCGCGCGGGCCGACGCCGAAGGCTTCGTGCTGCGCGGTAGCGCTGCCCAGGTGGTCGACGCCGCCGGGGCCGACTGGCTGCTGGTGCCGGCGCGGCTTGAAGAGGACGAGCCGGCGCTGTTCCTGCTGGAGCCTGCCGCGCGGGCGCAGGACGCGCGCTTCGCCATCGCGCCGCTGGACACGCTCGACCGCACGCGGCCGCTGGCGTCGCTGCGGCTCGACGGCCTGGCGGTTGCCGCCAGCGCCTGCCTGGCGCGCGGGGACGCCGCCGCGCAAGGCCTGGCCCGCGCGTGGTGGCACGGCAAGCTGATGCTGGCCGCGGAGCAGCTCGGCGCGGCCCAGCAGTGCCTGGACCTGAGCGTTGCCTATGCCTGCGAGCGGATCCAGTTCGGCCGCGCCATCGCTTCGTTCCAGGCGGTCAAGCATCGCTGCGCGCAGATGATGGTGCTGGTCGAGGCGGCGCGCTCGGCAGTGTATGGCGCGGCGCAGGCGTGGGAGGCGGCGGATATCGCCGACGCCCGGCTCGAGGTCTGCGCCGCTGCCGTCGCCGCCGACGACGCGCTGCGCTTCTGCGCGCAGGAGGCCATCCAGCTGCATGGCGGGGTCGGCTTCACGTGGGAATACGACCCCCAGCTCTATTTCAAGCGCGCGCAGGCCGCCAGCCAGTGGCTGGGCGGTGCCGGGGCCGCGCTTGCCTACATCGCCGCCAACGGCCCGCAGGCATGGAGGACAGCATGAAAGCGAATGAAGAACCGGCATTCCGCGCCGAGGTGGCGCGCTGGCTGGCCGAGAACCTGGCCGGCGAGTTCGCCTGCCTGAAGCACCGCGGCGGCCCCGGCGACGAAGAGGCTTTCCCCGCGCTGCGCAAGGCCTGGGAGCGGCGCCTCGCCGAAGGGGGCTGGACCGGCCTGGGCTGGCCGCGCACGCATGGCGGCCGCGAGCTGCCGGTGATGCAGCAGGTGATCTTCCACGAGGAATACGCGCGCGCCGGCGGGCCGGGCCGGATGGGCCATATCGGCGAAGGGCTGATCGGCCCGACCCTGATTGCCTTCGGCAGCGAGGACCAGAAAGCGCGGCTGCTGCCCGGTATCCGCAACGGCACCACGTTCTGGTGCCAGGGCTATTCGGAACCCGGCGCGGGCTCGGACCTGGCCAATGTGCGCACGCGCGCGGTGCGCGATACCGCCAGCGGCGACTGGCTGGTCAGCGGCCAGAAAGTATGGACCTCGCTTGCGCACGAATCCGACTGGGTCTTCGTGCTGGCGCGCTGCGAGCCGGCCTCGCACGGCAGCAAGGGCCTGATTTTCCTGATGCTGCCGCTGGACCAGCCCGGTATCGAGATCCGCCCGATCCGGCAGATGGGTGGCGGCGCCGAATTCAACGAGGTGTTCTTCGACGGCGCGCGCGCCGCTGCTGCCGACGTGCTGGGGGAGCCCGGCGACGGCTGGCGCATTGCCATGGCGCTGCTGGGCTTCGAGCGCGGCATCTCCACGCTGGGCCAGCAAATGCAGTTCACGCACGAGCTGGAATGGGTGGCGCAGGCCGCGCGCGACAACGGCAGCAGCCGCGACGCGCTGGTGCGCCAGCGCATCGCGCGCGCCTGGGCCGGCCTGCGCGTGATGCGCGCCAACGCGCTGCGCATGCTGGCCGGCGCGGCGCAGGCGGGCCAGGACGGTGGTACTGCGTTGCAGCGCGAGGCGTTGATCTACAAGTACTACTGGTCCAACTGGCACCGCGACCTGGGGCAACTGGCGCTGGACGTGCTGGGCCCGCTCGCCAACGTGCTGGAGCCGGCCGACGCGCATCGCACGCGGCTGCAGCAGATGGCGCTGTTCTCGCGCGCCGACACCATCTACGCCGGCACCAACGAAATCCAGCTCAACATCATCGCCGAACGCGGGCTGGGCATGCCGCGCGAGGCACGAGGACAAGCATGACCCTTCACACCGAAACCCCCGCCGCCCCGGCCTATGTACCGGGCCACCAGCTGCTCGCCGGCAAGAGCGTCCTGATCACCGCGGCCGCGGGCGCCGGCATCGGCTTTGCCGCCGCGCGCCGCTGCGCGGAGGAGGGCTGCCGCGCGCTGATGATTTCCGATATTCATCCCAAGCGGCTGGAAGAGGCAGTCGAACGCCTGCGTGCGGAAACCGGCCTGCAGGCTATCCACGGCCAGCGTTGCGATGTGTCGGATGAAGCGCAGGTGCGCGCACTTGTGGCCGCCGCCGAAGAAGCGTTGGGCGGCACCGACGTACTGATCAACAACGCCGGCCTGGGCGGGTCGCGCCGCCTAGTTGATATGGACGATGCCGAGTGGTCGCGCGTCATCGATATTTCCCTCACCGGCACCTTCCGCATGACGCGCGCGATGCTGCCGCACATGCAGGCGCGCCGGCGCGGCGCCATCGTCAACAACGCCTCGGTGCTGGGCTGGCGGGCACAGAAGGAGCAGTCGCATTACGCCGCGGCCAAGGCCGGAGTGATGGCGCTGACGCGCTGCAGCGCGATGGAGGCCGCCGAGTTTGGCGTGCGCATCAACGCGGTAGCGCCGAGCATTGCGCTGCACGACTTCCTGAAGAAGTCGGCACCGGCGGACCTGCTGCGGCAACTGAGCGAGCGCGAGGCGTTCGGGCGCGCGGCGGAGGTGTGGGAGGTGGCCAATGTGATGGTGTTCCTGGCCAGCGACTATGCGTCGTATATGACCGGGGAGGTGTTGCCGGTGAGCAGTCAGCGGGCGTGACGGCGGCGGTATGTAAGAACGCTGGCGCTTGCCATCGCCACCCCTCTCCCGCAAGCGGGAGAGGGGAGCAAACAAGTGGGATCGGGGAAGTTGTCGGTAAGCCTCGCGCCCCAGGGCAGAGGCATCACAGGAAAAACCATGCCAAGAATCTTTCACTGCGCCGAAGACATCCACGCCGCGGTAGGCCACCACCTCGGCGCCAGCGCGTGGACCCGCATCACCCAGCAGCAGGTCGACCAGTTCGCCCATGCCACCGGCGACCACCAGTGGCTGCACGTGGATCGGGAACGCGCCGCGCAAGGTCCCTACGGCGCCTGTATCGCCCACGGCTACCTGACGCTGGCGCTGGTCAACCGGTTCCTGCCCGAGCTGGTCACCGTCGAAGGCATGAAGTGGGGCGTCAACTACGGCTGCGACAAGGTGCGTTTCCCGGCGCCGGTGCGGGTGGGCGCGCGCGTGCGCGGTGTGGGCGAGGTGGTGCGTGCCGAGACCCTGGATGGCGGCGTGCAGTCGGTGGTGCGCATGACCGTCGAGATCGAAGGCGAGGCCAAGCCCGCCTGCGTGGCTGAAACCATCAGCCGCTATTACTTCTGAACAGGAACTCAAGCATGAAAGACGCAGTCATCGTCGCGGTCGCGCGCACACCGATCGGCAAGGCCTTCCGCGGCGCCTTCAACGATACCGAAGCCCCGGTGCTGGGCGGTCACGTGGTGCGCACGGTGGTGGCGCGCGCCGGCGTGGACCCGGCCGAGGTCGACGACGTGCTGATTGGCGCGGCCGCGCAGCAGGGCACCCAGGGCTACAACCTCGGCCGCCTGTGCGCGGTGGCCGCGGGCCTGCCCGACAGCGTGCCGGGCATGACCATGGACCGCATGTGCGGCTCCGGCCTGATGACGATTGCGGCGGGTGCGCGCGCGATCCAGTGCGGCGAGGCCGACATCATCGTGGCGGGTGGCGTGGAATCGATCTCGCTGACGCAGAACCAGCACAAGAACAGCTTTCGCGCCCAGTCCGAAGCGGTGCTGGAGCGCCAGCCCGCCGCCTACATGGCGATGATCGAAACCGCCGAGGTGGTGGCCCGCCGCTACGGCATCAGCCGCGCCGCGCAGGACGCCTACGCCTGGCGCAGCCAGCAGCGCACCGCCGAGGCGCAGCGGCGCGGCGCCTTCGATGACGAGATCGTGCCGCTGGAAACCCGCCGCGCGCTGTTCGACAAGGCCGGCGCGCTGACCGGCCACGAGACCGTGCGGCTGGCGCAGGACGAATGCAACCGGTCCGACACCACCGCCGCCAGCCTCGAGGCGCTCAGGCCGGTCTGGCGCGGCGGCCAGGCGGTGGCCGAAGGCGAGCACATCACCGCCGGCAATGCCTCGCAGCTTTCCGACGGCGCCGCCGCGGTACTACTGATGAGCGCCGACGAAGCCCGCCGCCGCGGCCTGCGTCCACTGGGGCGCTATCGCGGCATGGCGGTGGCCGGCTGCGCGCCGGACGAGATGGGCATCGGGCCCGTGTTCGCGGTGCCGAAGCTGCTGGCGCGGCACGGCATGACCGTCGCAGACGTTGGACTGTGGGAGCTGAACGAGGCGTTCGCCTCGCAGGTGCTGTATTGCCAGCAGAAGCTAGGCATTCCCGATGCGCGGCTGAACGTGAATGGTGGCGCGATTTCCGTCGGGCATCCGTTCGGCATGTCGGGCGCGCGCATGACCGCGCACGCGCTGATCGAAGGCCGGCGCCGCGGCGCGCAGCAGGCGGTGGTGACCATGTGTATTGGCGGGGGAATGGGGGCGGCGGCGTTGTTTGACGTCCTGTAAGAACCGCTTGTTTTCCCCCAAGCGGAGAGGGTGAAAACAAGCGGGGCGGGGGACGTGTCGGCGAGGCCTGTCGCCGGCGGTATGCGGAGACGCTGGCGCTCGTCACCACCTCTCGCAATCGCTAGAAAGACAACCAGAACCACTCCAAAACGGAGGAGACATCATGAAACGACTGATCGGCATCGCCATGTCGCTGGCCGTGCTGGCCACCGCGGTGTGGGCCTTCGCGCCGCGCCCGCTGCCGCCGTTCCCGGCTACCGCGCTGCGTCCGGACGGCCTGCAGCTCAACGGCATCGCCCGCGCCGGCGAGCGCCTGGTCGCGGTCGGCGAGCGCGGCAAGATCCTGTTCAGCGATGACCTCGGGCGCAACTGGCGCCCGGCCACGGTGGACCGGCCGCAAGGCGCCACGCTGACGCAGGTGTCCTTTGCCGACAGCCGCCAGGGTATCGCGGTCGGACACAGCGGCCTGATCCTGCGCACCGAAGACGGCGGCGCGCACTGGCAGCAGGTTGCCTTCGATCCGCAATCGTCCGATCCCTTGCTCGGTGCCCTGGCCCAGGCCAGCGGGCCGTGGTTCGCGGTAGGCAGCTTTGGCCGTTTCCTGGTGTCGCGCGACCAGGGCAGGCACTGGGAAGAGGCCGCCGGCAAGGCCATGCAGGACCGCCACCTCAACGCCATCGCCGGCGATGGGCAAGGGCGCCTGATGCTGGTCGGAGAGGCCGGGCTGGTGCTGCGCTCCACCGACGGCGGCAGCCAGTGGGAGCCGGTCAAGACCCCTTACGAGGGCTCGCTGTACGGCGTGCTGCCGCTGCGCGACGGCGCCTGGCTGGCCTTCGGCATGCGCGGCAACGCGCTGCGCAGCGAAGACTTCGGCACGACCTGGCGGGTGGCGGAGACCGGCCTCAGGACCTCGTTCTTTGGCGGCGCCGAGCTGGCCGATGGCCGCATCGTGCTGGCGGGGCAGGGCGGCGTGCTGGCGATGTCCGCCGACGGCGGGCGCCGCTTCGCGGTGCTGCCGGCGGGCAGCCCGCAGACCCTGGCCGCGCTGGCCCCCACCGGCAAAGATACGCTTGCGCTCGGCGGCAATGGCGGCCTGGCCGGCGCCAAGCTTGCCGCCAATCACTGAACCCGACCGACCCGGACGCGAGAACCACCATGACCCGCCCCCAATCCTCCGGCCGCCTGGGCCGCTTCGTCGATGCCTGCGCCGGCGTGCTGATGCACCGGCGCCGCCTGCTGCTGTGGCTGTGCCTGGCCGTGACCGTGGCGTTGGGCGCTTCCGCCACGCGCCTGCGGCTCGATCCCGGCTTCAACAAGATGATCCCGCTGCAGCACCCGTACATGCAGGTGTTCACAAAGTACGCCAGCACCTTCTCCGGCGCCAATACCGTGCTGGTCAGCCTGCGCTGGAAGGGCGACGGCGACATCTACAACGTCGCCTTCATGGACAAGCTGCGCCACGCCACCGATGAAGTGTTCTTCATCCCGGGCGTGGATCGCTCGCGCGTGTTCTCGCTGTTCACGCCCAACGTGCGCTACACCGAGGTCACCGAAGCCGGCTTCCGCGGCGACGTGGTGGTGCCGGGGCGCTTCTCCGGCGCACCGGACGAGCTCGACAAGGTGCGGCGCAACGTGGCGCGTTCGGGCCAGATCGGCCGGCTGGTCAGCAATGACCTGAAGTCGGCGCTGATCCGCGCGGAACTGCGCGAGACCGACCCCGCCACCGGCAAGACCATCGACTACGGCTCGGTGGCGCGCCAGCTCGAGAAGATCCGCGCGCAGTTCGGCGGCACCGATGTCGAAGTCAATATCGTCGGCTTCGCCAAGCTGGTGGGCGATGTCGAGGCGGGTATCGCCGGCGTGATGGGCTTCTTCGCGCTGGCCTTTGCCGTCACGGCGCTGCTGCTGTGGCTGTACACGCGTTCGCTGCGCATTACCGCGCTGGCGCTGGTGGTGGCGCTGCTGCCGGTGGGCTGGCTGCTGGGGCTGCTGCCGCTGCTGGGCTACGGCATCGACCCGATGTCGATCCTGGTACCGTTCCTGATCTTCTCGATCGGGGTCTCGCATGCGGTGCAGATGACCAATGCCTGGAAACAGGAGGTGGCGCAGGGGCACGGCGCGCTCGACAGCGCCAGCGCGGCGTTCCGCAAGCTGTTCATTCCCGGCACGGTGGCGCTGCTGACCAATGCGCTCGGCTTCATGGTGATCATGCGCATCGAGATCGATATCGTGCGCGAGCTTGGCATCACCGCCTGCCTGGGCGTGCTGCTGATGATCGTGACCAACAAGGTGTTCCTGCCGATCCTGTTGTCGTACACGCGGCTGGAGCCGTCGGCGCTGGCGCGCTCGCAGGCGGCGCGTGGCACGGGCCAGGGCGGCATCTGGCACAAGTTCGGCGCGCTGGCGCGCCCGGCGCCGGCGCTGGGCGTGTTCGTCGCGGCGCTGGCGCTGCTTGCCGCCGGCGCGATCGAATCGCGCGGGTTGAAGATCGGCGACGTCGGCACCGGCGCGCCGGAGCTGCGCGCGGATTCGCGCTATAACCGCGACAGCGCCAGCATCGTGAGCCAGTACAACATCGGCTCGGACGCGCTGACCGTGGTGGTCGAGCCCACCGGCTTCGACGACGGCTGCCTGCATTATCCGGTGATGAGCGCGGTGGAGCGCTTCGAGATGCATATGCGCGGCGTGTCTGGCGTGCAGTCCGTGGTCAGCGTGTCGTCGCTGGCCAAGGTGGTGATCGGCGCCTACAACGAGGGCAACCCGCGCTGGGAGGCGTTGCCGCGCAACAGTGCGGGCCTGAGCCAGGGCGCCAAGGCCTTCGACCCGGACAACGGCATGAATACCTCGAACTGCCAGGCGATCCAGGTACTGATCTACACCGCCAACCACGAAGGCGCGACCATCGCCCACATCATCCGCGAGATCCGCCGCTTCAACGCCACCGACAAGACCCCCAACGTGGCGTTCCGCCTGGCCGGCGGCAATATCGGCGTGATGGCGGCGACCAACGAGGCGGTGGAAGAGGCCGAAGTGGCGATGCTGCTGGCGATCTTCGGCGCGATCACGCTGCTGTGCCTGCTGACCTTCCGCTCGTGGCGCGCGGTGCTGTGCATCATCGTGCCGCTGACGCTGGTGTCGGTGCTGTGCAATGCGCTGATGGCGCGGTTGGGCATCGGGCTGAAGGTGTCGACGCTGCCGGTGATCACGCTGGGCGTGGGTGTGGGCGTGGACTATGGCATCTACCTGTACGAGCGCATCCAGCACCAGATCCGCGAGGAGGGGCAGGCGCTGCCGCAGGCCTTTGCAGAAGCCATGCGCCAGCGCGGCTCGGCGGCGCTGTTCACGGCGCTGACGATGTGCATCGGCGTGGGCACATGGGCGTTTGCCGCGCTCAAGTTCCAGGCCGACATGGGCATCCTGCTGGCGTTCATGTTCCTGGTGAACCTGTTCGGCGCGGTATCGCTGCTGCCGGCGCTGGCGGCGTGGCTGGGCGTCGAGCAGGAAGAGCGTGCCCGCGCCAGGGCCACGGCCACCAGGCCAGCGGACGCCCCCGTGGGCGGCGAGGCGGGGCCGGTCACGCACGGCCTGAAGTCCGACGCGGCTTGAATTCGCGCAACCGGAGAGACCGCATGCCCGAGAGCCAGATTTCTGCCGCGCCGGCCTTCATGCCGCTTCGCATTGGCCCGCTGACGCTGCGCAACCGCTTTATCAAGGCCGGCGCGAATGAAGGCATGACGCCGCATGGCCTGCCCACCCGGGCGCTGGTCGCACATCATCGCGAGCTGGCCGCTGGCGGCGTGGGCATGACCACGGTGGCCTACGCGGCCGTGGCCGACGACGGACTGACCTTCGCGCACCAGCTCAGCATGCGCGCGGAGCAGGTGCCGCACCTGCGCGTGCTGACCGACGCGGTGCATCGCGAAGGCGCGGCGGCCTGCCTGCAGATCACGCACGCGGGTTCGTTCACCACCATGCGCCACGGCGGCAGCCGGGCGCCGGGCAGCGCGTCATCGGGCCTCAATGCCTTCGGCATGATGCACGGCGTGTATTTCCAGCGCGCCATGCGCGCGCCGGACATGGACCGCGTGGCCGCCCAGTTCGCCGCGGCCGCACGGCTGGCGCGCGAAGCCGGTTTCGACGCGGTGGAAATCCACATGGGGCACGGCTACCTGCTCAACCAGTTCCTGTCGCCGCTGAGCAACCGGCGGCGCGATGCCTACGGCGGCAGCGTGGAAAACCGGACCCGTTTTCCGGCCGCCGTGCTGCGCCAGGTGAAGGATGCTGTCGGCGCCGACCTCGCGGTGTGCTGCAAGCTCAGCGTCAGCGACGCCGTGCCGGGCGGCAACCAGCCAGAGGACTCGGCGCTGACCGCGCGCTTGCTGGAAGCCGAGGGCGCGGACCTGCTGACCCTCAGCGGCGGACGCAACGTGGAAAGCCCGTGGGCGCTGTTCGGCAGCCCGATGCCGACCGCGCAGATGAAGGCTGCCGCACCGACCGCACTGGCACGCCTGGGCATCACCATGCTGGAGAAGCGGACCCCGCGCGACCTGGCCTTCCGCGAACTGTATTTTCTCGAGGCCTCGCGCGTGGTGCGCCAGGCGGTGCGGATGCCGCTGGCCTATGTCGGCGGGGTCAAGTCGCTCGACAACGTGGCGCAGCTGATGGGCGAGGGCTTCGATGCCGTGGCCCTTGCGCGTGCGCTGATCCACGACCCGGCGCTGGTCGCCGGCTGGCGCGACGGCGCGCTGCAGCGCTCGGCCTGCGACAGCTGTAATGGCTGCGTGGCGCGGATCTACGATCCTGCCGGCGTCAGCTGCGTGCACGGCCCCGGCAACGACCCGGCGCTCACCCGCATGGTTGCGCTGCAGTAGTCCGATGGGACGATGAGCCCGGGGCCCGACGCCCCTATCTTGAAGGTCCCACGGGATTTCAAGGAGACAGACGCCATGAGCGTACAAGGCTACAAGATCGAATCGCGCCCGCCCGAGGCCCGCTACGCGCGCGGCTGGCATTGCCTGGGCCTGGCCGAAAGCTACCGCGACGGCAAGCCGCACACGCTGGACATCTTCGGCACGCGCCTGGCGGCATTTGCCGACTCGACCGGTGCGATTCGCGTGATCGACGGCCACTGTCCGCACATGGGCGCCGACCTCAGCACCGGCACCGTGCAGGGCGACAACCTGGTGTGCCCGTTCCACGGCTGGCAGTGGGGCGGCGACGGCGGTTGCAAGTCCATCCCTTACTGCAAGCGGGTACCGCCCAAGGCGCGCATCGGTGCCTGGGAGACCTGCGAGCAGAACCACCTGCTGTTCATCTGGCACGACCCGGAAGGCCGCCCGGCGCCGCCGGACGTCGCCATCCCGCGCATCGACGCCTGTTTCTCGGACGAGTGGTCCGACTGGGCCATCGACGAGATGGTGATCCGGACCAACTGCCGCGAGCTGGTCGACAATATCTCGGACATGGCGCATTTCGGCACGGTCCACGGCGCCCCGGTCGACTACTTTGCCAACCTGTTCGAAGCCCACAAGGCCACGCAGCTGATGATCGGGCGCAGCGCGCGGCTGTCAGGCGATGCGCAGCTGACGGCCTTGTCCACGTACTTCGGGCCGGCCTACCACATCACCGACATGAGCGGCCACATGGGCGACCAGGAGATCCATTCGGTGCTGCTCAACTGCCATGTCCCGATCGACCTGAACAGCTTCGTGCTGCGTTACGGCGTGCTGGTGAAGAAGATCCCGGGGCTGTCGGAAGAGCAGAACCGCGCCATGGCGCAGGCCTACGTGGAACAGGCGCGCCAGGCGTTCTACGAGGACGTGGCGATCTGGGACAGCAAGATCCGCATCGACAATCCGCTGCTGTGCGAAGGCGATGGGCCGATCTACCAGATGCGGGAGTGGTATCAGCAGTTCTATACGGATGTGGAGCAGGTGCGCCCGTCCAGCGTGGCGCGGCGGGTGGTCGAGCTGAACCCGGGCAATATCGACCCGCCGGTGTTGCGGCATGTGTTTGAGGGCTGATGTGGTCTTTGTCGACGGCGGCCTCGACGCCGTGAACATGCGCTGACGATTCGCCCGGACCGGATAGTCCGGGCGGACGATGCCCGCAGCGCAGCGTCATGGGAACAATGCGGAGCGCCAGGGACATGCCGTCGCGCCGGCCCACCGACATCGCAGGACGCCCATGCAATTTGCCCCCAAGCTCATCGTCACCTGCCTGGCGCTAGCCGCCACGTCTGCATACACGCAGGGCCCCGCCGTTGCCGGCGCTGAAAGCCAGCCGGCCTACCAGGTCAAGCCGCCGGCAGGCGCGCCCAACGTGGTGATCGTGCTGCTCGACGATGTCGGCTTCGGTGCCGCCTCCACCTTCGGCGGCCCCGTGCAGACGCCGGTGCTGGAGTCGCTGGCGCGCGAGGGCCTGCGCTACAACAACTTCCATACCACGGCGATCTGCTCGCCCACCCGCTCGGCATTGCTGACCGGCCGCAATGCGCACGCGACCGGAATCGGCGCGGTGGCGAATGTCGCGGACGAACGTCCGGGATACAGCAGTTTCCACACCAAGGACACCGCCAGCATCGCCGAGGTGCTGCGCCAGCACGGCTATAACACCGCGGCGTTCGGCAAATGGCACCAGACGCCGGACTGGGAGCTGTCGCCAAGCGGCCCGTTCGACCGCTGGCCGACCGGGGAAGGGTTCGAGCGCTTCTATGGTTTCCATGGCGGCGAAACGGACCAGTACGAGCCTTCGCTGTATGACGGCACGACTCCGGTGATGCGGCCGCCGGGGCGCGACTACCACCTCACTGCGGACCTCGCCGACAAGGCGATCGACTGGCTGCGCGTGCAGCGCGCGGTCACGCCGGACAAGCCAGTGTTCCTGTACTTTGCACCGGGGGCGGCCCATGCGCCGCTGCAGGCGCCGAAGGCGTGGATCGACCGCTATCGCGGCAAGTTCGATCAGGGCTGGGACAAGCTGCGCGAGGAGATCTTCGCCCGGCAGAAGTCGCTTGGCGTAATCCCGGCGAACACCCGGCTGACGACGCGCATGCCCGACCTGCCGGCGTGGGACACGCTGTCGCCGGACCAGAAGCGGGTAGCATCGCGGCTGATGGAAGTCTATGCCGGCTTCCTCGCGCATGCCGATGCGCAGGTCGGCAAGCTGGTCGATGCCTTGAAGGCGAGCGGCCAGTTCGACAACACCATGTTCCTGTATATCGTTGGCGATAACGGCGCCAGCTCGGAAGGCGGCCTGCTCGGCAGTGCGAGCTATTTCGCGCCGGTGCAGGGGTTGCCGGAGACCGATGCGATCCGGCTGGCACAGCTCGACGCGCTGGGCGGTCCCGGCACCTACCCGCACTTTCCCGCCGGCTGGGCCTGGGCGCTGGATACGCCCTTCAAATGGTCGAAAGCAGTGGCCTCGCACCTGGGCGGAACGCGCAACCCGATGGTGGTGACCTGGCCCAGGCGCATGGTGCAACGTGGTGCGCTGCGCAGCCAGTTCGGCCATGTCAACGACATCGTGCCCACCATCCTGGAGGCTGCCCGGATCCAGGCGCCGCCGGTGGTCAACGGCATCCCGCAGAAGCCGATCGATGGCGCGAGCCTGCTCTACAGCTTTGCCGACGCGAAGGCAGCGTCGCGCCATGCCACGCAGTACTTCGAGGTGTTCGGCCACCGTGCCATCTACCACGATGGCTGGATGGCATCGGCCTTCCACAGCCGGCGCCCATGGTCCGTGATCGACTATGGCCAGAAGCCGTTCGAGGACGACCAGTGGGAGCTCTATGACCTCACTACCGATTTCTCGCAGGCCAACGACCTGGCGCGGCGCGAGCCGGCGCGGCTGGCGGCAATGCAGGACCTGTTCCTGCGCGAAGCGGCGCGCAACCAGGTGCTGCCGCTGCGCAACATGTCGCCCACCGACGCCAGGGCGCTGCCATCGCTGTCCGCGGGCCGCACCAGCGCGACCTTCACGCAGGGCGCGGTCGGTGTTCCCGAATCGGCGCTGCCCAAGACCTATAACCGCTCCTGGAGCGTGTCGGCCATGATTGAAACAGGCGCTCAGGCGCGTGGCGTAATCGCGACGCTGGGCGGCCATAGCGCGGGCTGGTCGCTTTACCTGGACGGCAACGGATATCCGGTGTTCACGTACCGCCTGTTCGACCTGAAGACGGTGACGCTGCGCGGGCCCGCACCGCTGTCCGCCGGACGCCATCAGCTGCGCTTCGATTTCGATTATGACGGCGGCGGCTATGGCAAGGGCGCCGCGGTACAGTTGCGGGTCGATGGCAAGCCGGTTGGCCGGGATCGCTTACCGGCGAGCCCGCCGGGCTTCTACACCATCGATGAGACCTTCGATGTCGGGATCGATCATGGCTCGATGGCGGGGGAATATCCTGCCGGGGCGATGCCTGGTTATGCTTTTACCGGCGGGCGTATCGATAAGGTTCTGGTCGAACTGCGGTGAGGCGTGCGGGTGGGGCGGGTCGGGTCGACCGACGATTGGACGAACCCGACTTTAGGCTGTTGGGTGCCTGCCAGGCAGGTTATTGGCGGTACGTCCCCGGCTGCGCTGCGCTCACCATCTCATGTCGTCTGTCTTGTCTTGCACCGGGTGCGTCGCTGCGCTCGCCTGTTTGCGCCCCGCTCCCGCGTGCGCGAGAGGGGCGAGGGTTGAGGGCCAGCGCATCCACGCAGTGAGGACCCGGAATCGACCACCCTTGTCGTCAGGCCCGCCGCCCTCAGCTAGCGTCGTGCGGTCGACTTTCATGAAACGATAGGAGGTCCGGAAGCACCAAAAAAAGGGCGCTCCAAAGAGCGCCCCAGCCAATCACGATGCAATCAGGTCCCTGACCCGCGCGCGGCGTCAGGAGAGAAGAATGCCTCGTTGAACTCGGGACTGTTGTTCAGCTTGGCCATCGGCCCTTCGTTGGTCAGGCGGTCCGCCAGGTAGGCGCCCGAGATCAGGTCATGGTAGAACACCGTAGCCGCGGAGAAGCGGCGCGCATCATAGGCATAGACCAGCGCCTGCAGGTTGGTGCGCCACAGCTGGCCGCGGCCGTCGTAGTTGTCGGCGGCAACCGATTGCCAGGTGTCTTCGTCGAGATACAGCACGCGCTTCGCATACTGGTGGCGGAAGCCGGATTTTAGCGTTGCCTCCAGGATCCATACCCGATGCAGTTCGTAGCGCATGACGTCCGGATTGGCATGGCCGTTGGTCAGCAGGTCCTTGTACTTGACCGACGCGCTCATCAGCTTGTAGGTGTGGTACGGGACGTAGAACTCCTTCTTGCCGACGATTTTCCAGTTGTAGCGCTCGCCTGAGCCATTGAACAGGCGGTCGTCGTCCACCGTGCGGAAGCCGCCCGGGCCCTGCGGCTGGTCGAAGCCGAACTCCGGCGCCTGGCGTACGCGCCGCGTGCCCGGGTTGTAGATCCATGTGCGGTTGGTATCTGAACCTTCCTGGTCCCAGACGGCATAGCCCACGATCACCTGCCCGCGGTCACGCAGCGGCAGGTCGGTGGCGGTGCGGAAGAAGGTGCGCTCGTTGAGGGGGTTGTCGGGCTCGAACTTGCCGTGGTTGCGCGGGGAAAAGATGCTGTAGGAGACGCGCCCCCAAGCGATCGAGCCATTCGGATAGACCACGGCCTGGTCGTACTGCGCCTTCTCGGTGCCGATGGCCGCCGAGAAGCGCTGGTTCCACAGCAACTCCATGGCGGTCTTCGGGATCGGGAAGGGAACCTGCGGCCCGGCGCCCTTCAGCCCGTTGGCATCGCTGGTCATGCTGACGGTGGTCGCGTAGGTGCGGATGTCCTTGTAGGCCGCGTCCTCGTAGCGGAAGTCGCGATGGCTCGGGTACACCGGCATCTTGAAGGTATCGGGGTACTTCTTGAACAGCGCTTTCTGGCCTTCGGTCAGCCGCTCGGCGTACTGCGCCATGTTCTGCGCGGTGATGACGAACAGCGGCTTCTCGTCGGCATACGGGTCCGGATAGCGGTCGCCGCGCTGGTACTTGACGTGGGACGGCGCACCCAGCCACTTTCCGCTCCACGCCGGCACCTCGCCGTCCTTGCTGGCGGCGCGCTCGGCGCCCATCGGGGTGAGGGTGCTGTCGAGCTGCTTGAGTTCTTCCGGCGTGGCCTTCGCCCATGATGCCGCGGCCAGTGCCATGCTGGTGACCAGCAGGCCCCCGCGCAGCAGTCGTTGTGTACTGGATGTCATGACGTCTCGCTCCTTTTGACGGAAGTGGCCGGTGATGCCCGGGCCCCTGGTGACAGGGTAGTGAGGGCATGCCGGCCGGGAATCGTTGGAACGGACTAGTGGATTTCCCTAGCGGGCGGGAGCGGGACCAATAAAAAGGCCGGGCAAGTGCCCGGCCTCCGGCGTTCTGACAGCTTGGCGCGTGTCGCGGGTTCGCTTCCCTCTCCCATAAATGCGAGAGGGGCGCAAACACCTGACGCGATCAGGCTTCCATCACCTCGCCGAAGCGCTGCAGGTGGTAGTCGCTGTCGCCCAGCAGCTGGTCCAGCATGGTCAGGCGCTTGAAGTAGTCGCCCACGGACAGCTCGTCGGTCATGCCCATGCCGCCGTGCAACTGCACCGCCTGCTGGCCGACAAAGCGCCCGGCGCGGGCTACCGTCACCTTTGCGGCGGACAGCATGCGGCGGCGCGCGGCAGGATCGGTCTCGTCCAGCGCCTGCGCTGCGACATAGGCCATCGACAGCGCCAGTTCCTTCTGCACCAGCATGTCGGCCATGCGGTGCTGCAGCGCCTGGAACGTCGCCAGCGGCTTGCCGAACTGCTGGCGCGTGCCCAGGTATTCGCCGGTGATCTGGATCAGCTTTTCCATCGCGCCCGCGCCTTCGGCGCACAGCGCCGCGATGCCGTGCTCAAGGCCGACGCCCAGCGCCGCCAGGCCGTCCGCGGCCTGGCCCACCAGCGCGCTGGCCGGCACGGTGACGTTCTGCAGCGTCAGGTCGGCGGCGCGCAGGCCGTCGATGGTCGGATACGCGGTCACGCCCAGGCCCTTGCTGTCGCGCGGCACCAGGAACAGCGCGATCTCGTTGCTGCCCGATACGCGAGCCGTCAGCAGGTAGGCGTCGGCGGCGGCGCCATGCCAGACCACGCTCTTGGTGCCACTGATCACGTAGCCGTCGCCGCTGCGTTCGGCGCTGGCGCGGGCCGATTCCGGGCGGTAGCGCGTGGTCGGCTCCAGGTAGGCCAGCGTAACGATGCGCTCGCCCGAGGCGATCGCGGGCAGCCATTCCTGCTTTTGTGCGTCGCTGCCGTGGGCGGCCAGGATGGCGGCGGCCATCACGCCGCTGGGCGTGACCGGCTCCAGCACCAGGCCGCGGCCCAGCTCGCGCTGCACCACCAGCTGGCTGGCGGGGCCTTCGCCGAAGCCGCCGAAGTCGGCCGGCACGGTCAGGCCCAGCACGCCCATTTCGGCCAGCTTGTTCCACACGCCGCGGTCCAGGCTTTCGCCCTGGCGCGCGCTTTTGCGGCGGGCCTCGAAGGTGTATTCGGTATCGATGAAGCGGCGCAGGCTGTCCGCCAGCATCTGTTGCTCTTCGCTGTAGTTGAAGTCCATGTCAGCTATCCCTTCAGAAACCCAGGATCATCTTGGAGATGATGTTCTTCTGCACTTCGGTCGCGCCGCCGTAGATCGAGGTCTTGCGCATGTCGTAGTAGGTGGAGGCGGCCGGTGCGGCCCACTCGGGGCCGGATGCCGGCTGGGTGGCGCCGGGCTCGAGCCAGTCGGGCGAGTACGGCCAGGCGTTGGGACCGGCCACTTCCATCATCAGCATGGCCAGGTCCTGCTGCACCTCCGAGCCGCGGATCTTGACGATCGACGCTTCGGGCCCCGGCGTGCCCGCGGCTTGCGTGGCCACGCGCAGCAGCAGCATTTCCAGCGCCATGATGTCCATCTCGACACGCGCGATCTTGTCGCGCATGCGCACGTCCTCGATCAGCGGGCGGCCGGCGCCGTCGGTGGCTTGCGCCGCGTAGTGCTTGAGCTGGCGCAGTTCGCGATGGCAGTGGCCAATGCCGGCGATGCCGGTGCGCTCGTGGCCAAGCAGGTACTTGGCGTAGGTCCAGGCGCGGTTCTCTTCGCCGACCAGGTTCTCGACCGGCACTTCCACGTCCTCGAACCAGGTCTCGTTGACGTCGTGGCCGCCGTCGAGCGTGGTGATCGGACGCACCGTCACGCCGGGCGACTTCATGTCGATCAGCAGCATCGAGATGCCTTCCTGCGCCTTCGCTTCGGAATCGGTGCGCACCAGGCAGAAGATCCAGTCGGCAAAGTGTGCCATCGTGGTCCAGGTCTTCTGGCCGTTGACGATGTACTTGTCGCCCTTGCGCACCGCGCGGGTCTTCAGCGAGGCCAGGTCAGAACCGGAACCCGGCTCGGAATAGCCCTGGCACCAGAAGTCTTCCACGCGCGGGATGCGCGGCAGGAAGCGCTGCTGCATCTCGGGGCTGGCGTACTTCATCAGCACCGGGCCGATCATGGTCAGCCCGAACGGCAGCAGGCGCGGCGCGCCGGCGCGGAAGGTCTCGATCTCGAAGATCAGGCGCTGCAGCGCGGTCCAGCCGGTGCCGCCCCACTGCTTGGGCCAGGTCGGCGCGCCCCAGCCCTGCGCCTGCAGGATGCGGTGCCAGCGGACGTAATCGTCCTTTTCCACGCGCTGGTGGTTGAGCACCTTGTTGCGGATGTCTTCCGGCAGTCTGGCCTGCACGAAAGCGCGGACTTCCTCGCGGAAGGCCTGTTCCTCGGCGGTGAAACGCAAATCCATCTGAATGTCCCCTGTGGTACGCGGGCTTCGCGGAGCCGGCGCGCAATCCGGCGGTGCCGCGTGTTGTGCAGCGCGCCATGGTGAAAACCCTTGCTGTGCCGGCCGATTGTATGGGCCTCGGGTAATTCGTTGCTTTATCAATCGCAAAGGCGTCCTTCGCGGCGACAGAACCACATGCGCCAGGCAGCGCTTGGCATGGCGCGCGCCGGCGGGACCATGGCCCGGACGAACACGACCTTAGTGAATTCCAAATGGCTGCGGCGCGGGGCTTGCCGCAAACTGATGCAGCCAGTTTCATGTGGCCGGGTGCATTCCGCCGCATATCCGACTCAGCCTGCATTCGAGAGATCCATCAGCACCATGTCTTCCTTCCGCCCTCAATTCATCCACGAGATTCCCGCCCACTGGGCCGCGCAGACCCCGGCCGCGCCATGCCTCTACGAGAACGGCGCCGTCCTCAGCTATGGCGAGTTGTGGCGCCGCATTGAAGCGGCCCGCGACTGGCTAGCGGCACAGGGCGTAGGCGAAGGCGACCGGGTCATGGTCGTGGGCGAGAACTGCAACGAGATGGTGGTCACGCTGTTCGCCTGCAGCCTGCTGCACGCCTGGCCGATCAACGTCAACGCGCGCCTGTCCGCGCGCGAGATCGACAATATCCGCGATCACGCGCAGCCGGCGCTGGTGCTGTTCACCGGCCACGTTTCCGACGTTGCCGCGGCGCACGGCGAGCGGCTGGGCGCACAGGCCACCGGCTGCGCGGTCTATGACGACGGCATGGGCGTCGCGCGGGCGGACAGCGCGCCGCGGCGCGAACCCGCGGAGCTTGCCCGCGGCGTCGCCACGCTGATCTATACCTCAGGCACCACCGGCGCGCCCAAGGGCGTGATGGTGCCGCACGCCGGGCTGACCCAGTTCGCGCGTATCTCCGCGACCTCGCGCGACATGGGCCCGGCCGACGTGGCCTACGGCGCGCTGCCGATGTCGCATATCTTTGGCATCGCGACGGTGCTGATGGCCACGCTGTACGCCGGTGCCAGCCTGTTCCTGCGCCCGCGTTTCGACGCCAATGAAGTGTTCGAGGCACTGGCTGCGCCTGGCGTCACCATCCTGCAGGGCGTGCCGACCATGTTCACGCGCATCATGGCAGTTGCCCCCGCCGTGGGCGCGAAGCCAGGCGCCTATCCGCGCCTGCGCTACCTCTATACCGGCGGCGCGCCGCTCGATCCCACGCTCAAGCGCGATGTTGAAACGCTGTTCGGCCAGCCGCTCCACCACGGCTACGGCATCACCGAATACGCCGGCTCGCTGTTCATCACGCGCATGGACGCGCCGCGCGCCGATTGCTCGGCCGGCTATATCGTCGAAGGCGTGGAGATCGAGATCACCGATGCCGAGGGCAAGCCGCTGCCCGCCGGCGAACGCGGCCAGATCCGCGTGCGCGGCCCGGGCGTGATGCTGGGCTACTACCGCAATCCGGAACAGACCGCCGAGGCGCTGCTGCCCGGCGGCTGGCTCAATACCGGCGACCTCGGCTATCTCGATGCCGACGGCGCGCTGTTCATCTCGGGCCGTTCCAAGGACCTGATCATCCGTTCGGGCTTCAATGTGTATCCGATCGAAGTGGAGTCGGTGATCAATGCCTTTGCCGGCGTGCGCCAGTCCGCCGTGGTCGGGCGCACCACCAGCGACGGCAACGAAGAGGTGGTGGCCTTCATCGAACTGCAGGAAGGCGCCGAGCTCGACCGCAAGGCGCTGGACACGTACCTGCGCGACAGCCTGGCGCCCTACAAGCGGCCCGCCGAAATCCGCACCGTCGACGTGATTCCGACCACGGCGAGCGGCAAGCTGCTCAAGCAGCCGCTGCGCGCCATGCTCGACTAAAGCCCCCGGGGCACGGGGCCCCGGGCATGACAGCCATCCCTGGAGGAGAACATAAATGAAAACATGGAAGACGCTGGCCGCGCTGACTGCCACGCTGCTGCTGCAAGGCGCGGCATGGGCCGCCGATGCCTATCCGTCGCGCCCGGTCAAGCTGCTGGTGGGCTACGCCCCCGGCGGCCCGGTCGACACCGCCGCACGCATCTACGCCGAGCAGCTGGGCCGCGTGCTCAAGCAGCCGGTGGTGGTGGACAACCGCGCCGGCGCCAGCGGCGCAATCGCCGCCGACATGACCGCCAAGGCGGCACCGGACGGCTATACGCTGTATTTCGTTGCCAGCCCCACCATGACCATGACCCCGCTGATCCAGCACTCGGTCAACTTCAACCCGGTCAAGGATTTCACCTACATTGGCCTGATTACGGACTACACCAACGTGCTGCTGGTGAACAAGGACTTCCCGGCGAAGAACGTCAGCGAGCTGGTCGACTACGCGCGCAAGCATCCGGAAGGCGTCTCGTTCGGCTCCGCGGGCGTGGGCGCGTCCAATCACCTGTCGGCCGAACTGCTGGCGCAGATGAACAACGTGAAGATGCTGCACGTGCCGTACAAGGGCAACGCGCCCGCGATGGCGGACGTGATGAGCGGCAAGGTGACGTTCATGTTCGACATCACCGGCACGGCCATCGGCCATATCAACGGCGGCAAGGTGCGCGCGCTGGCGGTCACGTCGAAGACGCGCAACCCGGCACTGCCGAACGTGCCGACCATGATCGAGTCGGGGCAGAAGGACTATGACCTGACCGGCTGGTATGCGCTGGTGGGACCGCAGAAGCTGCCGGCCGATGTGGTCGACAAGCTGGTCAAGGCGCAGAAGGCGGTGGGGGAGGATGCTGCTTTCCGGCAGCGGATGAGTGCTGGTGGGTATGACGTCAATGTCAGTACGCCGAAGGCGCTGGGGGAGCGGATTCAGCGGGAGTTGGCGTTGTGGGGTGGGGTGGTGAAGAAGGCGGGGATCCAGGCGGATTGAACGCTTGTGGACGTTGCGGAAGGGCCGGCGAAACGCCGTAATGCCGTTCAGTTAAGGTATCAAACACTACCGTCATTCCCGCGCAGGCGGGAATCCAGCGTCTTTTGAAGTCACTGGGTTCCCGCCTGCGCGGGAACGACAGTGGTTAACTGAACGGCATTACGGCGAAACGCCGGCCTTTTTGTTTTCGGAGACGGTTGCGGGCTACGCAGCTTGTCCGTGACTACGGGCGTAGCTTCACGGACAAGAACCTGCGCAAAATGGTGCAATTCGTCACCGCGTTTCCGCAAGAGCCAATTGTCGTGACACTGTCACGACAATTGAGCTGGGCGCATTTCGTAGCGCAGCTGCCGCTGAAAGCGGTGGCAATAGCGATAGCCTTCACTTCGTTGATACTCCCGCCCTCTCCCCAACCCTCTCCCGCAAGCGGGAGTTGAAAGGCCGGAGGCAAGTGAACGTGCTGAGCGCTTGCTTGCCGCCGCCGGTTTGCTCCCCTCTCCCGCTTGCGGGAGAGGGGCGGGGGAGAGGGCCGGCGCATCCATGAAGTTCGGCTTCGAAATCATCCGCGCCCCTTCAGGACTCGTCAGCCATCGAGGTATCGCCTGTCAACCACGACGCGTGCCTTCGCCAAAGCGCGGCTTCTCCGCCATGAGAATTTTGGCAACTTCTGCGATTGACCTGACGTATCCATCCTTCACAATCTGCTCCTTGATTGTGAACGACAGGGTTCTCTAGACTGGCTTGGCTCCTGATCAACAGGAGTCGGGTGTGAGAACCCGGTTCACGTTCCAGCGGACGGTCGCGCAAGCGGCAATTTTCGAGTCCGTTGCGCTTGTGTGCGCCTTCACTTTACGGCGGGCCGGGCGGGGCCAGCTTCGGCTGGGCCGGGTAACGTCCGGTTTTCTCACCCTCGTCGTCTGGCCCGCCACCTCAAGTGAGAATGAGCGGCGGGCCTCCACTTCTACGTTACAGAGGTCAGCTATGTACCAGCCCAATATCGAATCCGACGTCTTTATCCCGCCTCGACTTGATGATTCCCTCTCCCGGTTCAGTCCTGAAACCCGCCGTGCAGCGCGTAAGGACGCGCTGCCTGTTCCCCGGCAGCTCTTGTTGTTGAATCTGTTGGACCAGGCCGATGCGATTGCGCGAGGGACTGCATGCATGCTGACGTTGGTGACCCACAGCGATTGCGATGCACAGGAAGAGGGAAGCGTAGCCTTGCAGGCGGCTACGTTGGATGCCTTGCGAGAGCTCTGTCGGGCCTCCCTTGGACTGCTGGCCGACAGGGTAGAAGACGTCGCGGAGGGAATTGAGGAGGCGATGGTCGTTTAATCAATCGCGGCCCACGAGGCTTCGTGCCGCCCGGCATGAAGCGGGCCGCGGATTCGAGCTATCGCCGACGCGAGGAAAGGCACACCATGAAGATCGACACCGAGATCCGCCACGTCACCAAGCCAGGCGCGAACCTGTTCCTGGAACTTGGTTTTTCGCCCACGGAAGCCAAGCGGCTGCAGGCCGCGTCGCAAAAGCAGATCAACGACACCAAGCAGCTGAAGGAGCAGCTGATGGACGAGCTGGCGGCATGGATAGGGCAGCACCACCTGAAACAGGCGGACGCTGCTGAAATCCTGATGGTGTCTCGTTCGCGTGTGTCGGACGTCGTGAATCGAAAGACGTCCAAATTCACCATCGACACACTGGTCGAGATGTTGAGCCGTATCGGCAAGCCCGTTCGTCTGGCGATCGGGGGGTAAGCCAGAGGCGCGTCCTGGTGACGCCGGCCTTTTCGTATTTTTTTGGGGGGCGGGATTCGGGGGAATGCGCCGTGTTGATAGGGCGTTTTCGCTCTCGCGCGCCACGTTAGCCATTTTCCCTTCGACATAATTTTGTAAATCCGAAATTTCCATAGAATATTCGGAATGTTCGGATCGAAAACATCTGGGTGTTCTGCGTAGCGCACTCGGATTTGTGCGGCAATTAACCCGATCCGCCACATGAATCCAACGTTTTCATTGTTTTATAGATTTTAAGGCAAGTCTGATAGACGTATTAGTCCGGGAAACGGTTAATTCGTTCAGTGCCGGCAATCATATTTGTTGATGCCGTCAGGAGGAACGATTAACCCATCCGCAGAGGACTTGAGCAATGAAAAAATTGGCGATGTACGTAGGTCTGGTTTCCAGTGTCGCGCTGTTTGCCGCTTGTGGCGGCGGGGGCGATGATGGCAATGGCGGCACTTCCTCGCAGGACCAGTCCGCCGCAAATGGCGGCGCCTCCACCCCAACCCCCACGCCCGCGCCGGCCGCGTTCTCCTGCCCCGATAGCTACAGAAAGCTCACGCTGTCCAACAGCGCGGTGCCGAACGCCAACATGTCCATCGCGACCGACGACGGCATCGCCAGGCTGACCGTCAAGACACCGGCCACGGGACTTGCCAACGTCACGATCTGCCTGGGCAAGCCTGATCCGCTCCCTGCCGGCGTCGTTGCTGATTACGTCTATGAGGTCAAGACAGACGGCGCCTACGCCAGCCTGCTCAATCCGCAGATCAGCCTGACCTTCACCACGCCGGCTGCGCTTGCAGCCGCGCCGGCAATCGAAGTGGCCCAGAGCACCGCCAATGGCGTCACCTACACCGCCGCGCCAGGCGGCCAGGGCACCGTGAATGGCACTAACGTGGCCGTGACCGCCTCGGCACCCGTGGCCGGCGTGTACGTCGTGCGGCTGCCGCACTGATTCCCAAACCTTCAAGTCGTCGCCAGGCTGCACGGGAGCGCAGCCTGGTGGTCTTGCATCGGCCCTCCGCGTTTCGCATCCGCGTATGAATCGGAATCTCTATCGCCTTGTCTTCAACGCCGCGCGCGGCATGCTGGTTGCCGTGCCGGAATGTGCCACGGGATGTGGAAAGGGCCGGCAGGCGGGCTTGCGCTCAGTTGCTGAAATCGCCCGGTCCGGGTGTATTGCGCGCTTTGCGGTCCCGCCGATTGCGCTGGCTGTCTGGATCGCGGCAGGCCTGCCATGCGCGCAAGCCCAGGTGATCGGTGATCCAAACTCCGGCGCCAATCGACCGACGGTAGTGCAGACGGCCAACGGCCTGCAGCAGGTCAATATCACGCGCCCGTCAGCGGCTGGCGTTTCAACCAATGCCTACACGCAGTTCGATGTGCCTCGCCCAGGGGTCATCCTGAACAATGCGCCGACGCCGGTGTCCACCCAGCAGGCCGGCTATATCAACGGCAACCCCAACCTGGTGCCGGGCGGATCGGCACGCATCATCGTCAACCAGGTTACCGGCACCTCTCCCAGCCAATTGCAGGGTTATGTCGAAGTAGCCGGTCCGAGATCGGAAGTGGTCATTGCCAACCCGAATGGATTGATGGTCAATGGGCTGGGCTTCATCAATACCAGCCGCGCCACGCTGACTACCGGCACGCCGGTATTCGGGGGTGCCGGCAGCCTGGACGCATTCCGCGTCACCGGCGGGCAGATCGTGGTCCAGGGCGATGGCATGAACGCGGCCAATGTCGACCAGGTGGACCTGATCGCACGCGCGGTGCAGGCCAATGCGGTGCTCTACGCGAACCAGTTGAACGTCATCGCGGGCGCTAACCAAGTGGACCGACAAACTTTGGCGGCGACCCCAATTGCAGGGGCGGGCCCGGCTCCAGCACTCGGGATTGACGTTGGTGAACTGGGCGGCATGTATGCGAACAAGATCATTCTCGCGTCGACCGAGAACGGCGTCGGCGTATCCTTGCGCGGCATGCAGGCGGCCCAGGCCGGCGACCTGACCCTGACGGCGCATGGCCAGTTGATCCTGGGCGGCCAGACCAATGCCAGCGGCCGCATCGTCGCCTATGCGCGCGATGGCTTCGACAACAGCGGCACGACCTACGCCAAGGGCGCCGCCTCGATCAACACCGATGGCACCCTGTCCAACAGCGGCACGCTGGCCGCGCAGTATTGGCTCAACGCCTATGGCGGCACCGTCAGGTCCACCGGCACGTTGGCGGCGGGTTTGAACGACGATGGCACGGCGGCGAGCCCTGCCGACCTCGCTGTGGTCGCCACGGCCGGTGCAGTGACGGCCACGGGCCGGAATATCGCCAGCGGCAACGCCACGATCCAGGGCACAAGCGCCAACCTGGCCGGCAGCCAGACCTCGGCGGGCGGCAACCTCGACCTTGGTGCCAGCACTGGCAATCTCGACCTGACCGGCGCCACCACCAGCGCAGGCGCGGGGCTGGTTAGCGCCGCTGCGGGCGCCCTGATCAACGACCGGGGCAACCTGTCCAGCGGAGCCGCTACCAGCCTGACCGCCGCAAGCGTGTCGAACCAGGCTGGCCAGATCGTCTCGCAGGGTGTGACCAAACTTCAGACAACAGGTGCCATCAACAACATGCAGGGCGTCGTACAGTCCGGCGGCGCACTGAATGCCGGCGGTGCGTCGCTGGACAACACCGCCGGCCGTATCACCTCGCTGAACGGTGAGGGCCTGTCGATCCAGGTCAGCGGTGCGCTGGTCAACGCCGCCGGCACCACCGCCAACTGCGCCGAAGGCGGCGTGATCGGCGGCAACGGCAATGTGCAGCTCGTCGCCGGGGCGATGACCAATAGCGGCCAGGTCAGCGCTGCGGTCGATGCGGACATCAATGCCGCTTCGCTCAACAATGACACCGGCAGGCTGACAGCAGGCGGCGCGCTCGCCACCATGGTGGCCGGCGCCATGAGCAACCGCCAGGGCACGGTATCAGCGGCCAACACAAGCTTGTCGGCGAAGTCGCTGGACAATACCGGCGGCCATATCGAAGGCGGCCAGCTTGCGATCCGCACCACCGGTGACCTGATCAACCGGGACGGCGCCATGAGCCAGTTTGGCGAGACAGACGCGACAATTACCGCAGGCGGTGCTCTGGACAACACCAGCGGCAACATCACGGCCAACGGCCAGAACCTGACCGTGCAGGCCGGCACGCTGGTCAACGATAGCGGCAGCATCTCGCATGCCGGCACCGGCATTCTGGCCGTCACCAGCCAGGGCGCAGCCAGCAATGCCGGCGGCACGATCCAGACCAATGGTGACCTGCAGGCGCAAGCCATCACGCTGAACAATACCCAGGGCGTGCTGTCCGCACAACGCGCGGCGACGGTCCGCACCAGCGGCGACCTGCTCAACCAGCAAGGGGCGCTATACGGCAAGGCCGGCCTCACGGTCACCAGCGGCGGCGGTTTGGACAACATGGCGGGCTCGGCGCAAACTGGCGGCGACCTGTCGGTGACGGCGGCCGGGGCGCTGACCAACGTCGACGGCACCATTGCCGCCAACGGCGAACACGGCCAGGCGACCGTGGCAGCAGCGAGCGTCGACAACACGCGCGGCTATATCGCCAATGCCGGCGACGGCGCCACCACGGTGACGGGCACCACGGCGCTGACCAATACGGCGGGCCAGGTCGGCGGCAATGGCGATGTGACCCTCAACACGCAGGCGCTGACGAATACCAGTGACGGCACCGCGGGTGGGTTCGTGGCGGCGGGCGGCGCACTGAACCTGAACATCGCGCACCAGGTCGACAACCGCCAGGGGACGCTCTACGGCGGCAATGGCCTGACGCTGGACAGCCCGAATGCCACCTTCGTCAACGATGGCGGTCAGGCGCTGGGCAGGAGCGATGTCAGCCTCAAGGTGGCGTCCGTCACTAATGCCAGCGGCACGATCAAGGCCAATCAGGACATCGCGGTGCAAGGCGCGGTGTCGGGAAGTGGCGACATGATCGCCGGGCGTAACCTGGTGCTGGACGTGGCGGGCGACTACACCAACGACGCGGTCAACCGCCTGCACGCCGATGGTGACATGCGGGTATCCGCCACCGGCACCTTTACCAATACCGCGACGCTGGCCGCCGCCGGGGCGCTGACCGCCTCCGGCGCCAAGGTTGTCAACGCAGCCAGCGCGACGATCAATTCGTCCGACACCACGGTGACGGCCACCGAATCGATCGATAACGCCGGGCGCATCGAGGGCGATACGGTTCAGACCAACAGCCCAACTATGAACAACACCGGCACCGTCATCGGCAACAACGTGACGGTCAAGGCCACGGACATCAGCAACACCGGCGCGGAGGCGCTGATGGCGGCGGTCCAGAACCTGAACGTCTATGCGACCAATTCGGTGCGCAACCTGGACGGCGCCACGCTCTACAGCGCCGGCAACCTGCAGATCGCCCGCGACGGCACCCGCGATCCGGCCACCGGCCTGCTGGCCAATCAGGTCACGACGCTGATTAACCGCTCGGCCACCATCGAGGCCGAGGGCGATATCGACATCGCCGCCAATCAGGTCAGCAACACCCGCACCAGCATCGTCACGGCGCCCGGCACGCCGGTGACGAGCGCCAGCCAGACGCTGACCATGTGGAATGCGGGCATGACCGGCCCGGATTTGAATTTCCACGAAAGCGTGACCTTCCCGAGCTGGCGGTGGAGTGGCGAAAGTGCCTCGGTCAGCGCCAGCCGCACCCTTGCGCTGATGCAGCCGGTCACGGTGACCGTGGATAAGTCCACGGTCTCGAATCTCAACCCCTCGACGCAGACCATTGCCTTTACCCAGTCGCCGGTCGAGGAGTACTTCGATGCGAGTTCGCGGGTGATCTGTTCGGATTGTCCACCGCCGACGGCTCTGACGCGCAACCTGACCAGCAACGCGACCCAGTACTACCAGTCCATCACCGACAACGGCAGCACCTACAGCATCACCTTCTGGCCCGAATATGACCCGGCCAAGCACATCCGGCCCGACCAGGTGCGGATGCGCTACGACCTCGGCCCGGATAGCCACGACTACAGCGAAATCTCCCGCACGACCACGACCACCACCACGACCGACCAGCTGGTCAGTGCCACCGATCCGGCCAAGCTGCAGGCGGGTGGCTCGATCCGCATCAACAGCGCCGGTGGCTCGATCCTGAACCAGTCCTCGATCATGGCCGCGGGCGGTGACCTGATCCGGGTGGCGCCCAATGGCGGTGTGCACGACATCGGCACGGCACTGCAGCAGACCGTCAGCACCACCGATACCTCGACCTTCTACTGGCACCAGAAGACCGGCAGCAACAGCGATACGCAGCAGGTGGTGAATCCCACCACGCCGCAGGCGCCGACCACGGTCATGGCGCTGCCGGCGGTCGTGTCGGCTAAACAGGCGGTGCAGACCACCGCGCATACCATCACGGTGGCGACGGTGAACCGCGAAGGCCAGACCGTGACCGGCAGCGGCGGCAACCTGTCTGGCGGCGGCGCCACCGGCACGCAGGTGGCCGGTGCGACGGGCGGCGCGGGCAAGGCACCGCAGACGCTGGGGACCGCCAGTGGCGGCATCCCGAACCTGTCGCTGCCCACCAACGGTCTGTATCACTATCAGACTGTGCCGGGCGCCACCTACCTGATCGCCACCGATCCGCGTTTTACCCAGTACACCAAGTTCATCTCCAGCGATTACATGCTCGGCCAGCTTGGCCTGGACCCGGCCATGACGCAGAAGCGCCTGGGCGACGGCTTCTACGAGCAGAAGCTGATCCGCGACCAGGCGACCCAGCTGACCGGGCGCACCTACCTGGCGGGCTATAGCGACCAGTTGGCCGAGTACCAGGCGCTGATGGATGCTGGCGTCCTGTATGCCAAGACCTTCCACCTGGCACCGGGCATTGGCCTGTCGGAGGCGCAGACGGCGCAGCTCACCACCGACATGGTGTGGCTGGTGAGCCAGGACGTAACACTGCCCGATGGCAGCCACCAGACCGTATTGGTGCCTAAGCTGTACCTGGCGCAGTCCCACTCGGTCGACCTGCAGCACACCGGGGCGCTGGTCACCGGCAACCAAGTGAACCTGAACGCCACCGGCGACCTCGCCAACAGCGGCAGGATCGTGGGCGATGTGGCGACGCAGGTCGTGGGCAACAACATCGTGAACCGGGGGCAAATCGGCAACGCCGGCACCACTGTGGTCAAGGCCCAGCAGGACGTGCGCAACCTGGGCGGGCGCATCACCGGCACCGATACGCTGGTATCGGCAGGCCGCGACGTGATCAACGAGACGCAGACGATCTCAAACCAGGTCACGATGGGCAACCACAGCGCCGGTGCAACAGGCATTGGCGCGGTGGCGGCTATCACCGCCACCAACAATGTGGGCGTGCTCGCCGGTCGCGACATCAACATGGCCGGCGGCGTGGTCGGCGCGGGCAACAATGCCCTGCTGGGCGCGGGCCGCGACCTGCACCTTGGCACCGTAGCGACTGGCACCACGCAGGATTCCAGCTCGCGCGGCGGCCAGAGCCACTACCACGACCAGACCACGGTCAACGTGGGCAGTTCGGTGCAGGCCGGCAACAATGTGGTGGCGGTGGCCGGACGCGATGCCACGCTCACCGGCTCGGCCATCGAAGCGGGGGGCAATGCCTCGCTGGTAGCGGGACGCAACACCACCGTCACCGCCGCCGTCGACACGCATACGCACCGCGAAGGCTCGCTCGGCGGCAAGGGGGCGGAGTACACGAAATCGTCATATGACGAGGCTGTCAGCGGCAGCTCGGTGCACGGCGGCAACAATGCCAATCTGGCGGCGGGCGAGGCCGCCACCGTGAAATCTGTGCTGCAGGCCAATGGCATTACCGCCTCGACCGATAGCAACGGTACGGGCAACCTGGCGGTGCTGGGCTCCTCGGCGACCACCGACAAGGGCGCCGCCAACCTGATCGCCACCGGGGATGTCACCGTCGGCACCGTCAACGAGAAGCACACTGCGCAGGATTGGTCGCAGACCAAGCATTCCGGCTTTCTGTCCAAGGAGCAGACGACCAAGGAAAGCAGCCAGCAGCAGACTGTCTCGGTGGGCTCGCTGCTGTCGGCCGACAGTGTGACCGTCAGCGCCGGGCGAGACCTCACGGTCTCCGGCTCCACCGTGGTGGCGACCAAGGATGTGAACCTGGACGCGGGTCGCGACCTGACCATCGGCAGCGCGAAGAACACCAGTGCCTCGCATAGCTACGAGCACACGACCAAATCCGGATTGGGCGCGACCGGCTCTGGCTTTTCCTATGGCAAGCGGGATCAGAAGGACACTATCAACGACAGCGCGGTGACGCAAACCGGCAGTCTGGTGGGCTCCACCGACGGCAGCGTGCATCTGAACGCCGGTAATGCCCTCAAGGTGAGCGGCAGCGACCTGATCGCAGCCAAGGACGTGACAGGTGTTGGTGCCGACGTGACGATCGAAGCTGCCAAGGGTACGCGGCACCATGACGAGACGCACGAAGTCAAGCAAAGCGGCTTCACCCTCGGCGTGTCGGGCGGCGCCATCGGCGCGGCGCTCAACGCGGGCAACAAGCTCAATGCTGCTGGCAGGAGCGAGGACGGCCGCGCCTCGGCGCTATGGGGTGTGGCAGCGGCGCGCGATGCCTTCGATGCCGGTAGCGCGCTGGCAGGCGGCGCCAGCCCGGCCACCGGTGCCGCAGTGACGCTCTCCTGGGGCTCCAGTCAGATCAAGCAGACCCTTACGGAGGACAGCACCAGCCACACCGGCTCGCGCGTCCAGGCCGGGGGTACGGCGGCATTCATTGCCACTGGCGTGGATGCGAATGGCAACAAGACGGCGGGCAACCTGAACATCATTGGCTCGGATATCGATGCCAACAAGGTCGCGCTGGGAGCGAAGCACGACATCAACATCGTGTCGGCCACCGATACTGATGAGAGTCACAGCACCAACAAGTCCAGCAGCGCGAGCGTGGGCGTGTCCTATGGTGCGCAGGGCTTTGGAGTGTCCGCCTCGGCATCCAAGGCCAAGGGCAATGCCGACAGCGAGGGCTCGACCCAGGTCAACAGCCACGTGACTGGCAAGGAATCGGTCACCTTCGTCTCGGGCCATGACACCAACCTCCTGGGCGCGACGCTCAGCGGTGGCAAGGTCGTCGGCGATGTGGGCGGCAACCTGAATATCGCCAGCCGGCAGGACACCGAGGAATCGCACGCCAGGCAGCAAAGCATGGGCGGTGGCTTCAGCATCAGCCAGGGCGGCGGCTCGGCCAGTGTCTCGGCCTCCAAGGGCAAGGCCGATGGCAGCTATGCGAACGTGTCCGAGCAGTCGCGCATCTACGCCGGCGCGGACGGCTTCGATATCAACGTGAAGGGCAACACGGATCTCAAGGGCGCGGTGATCGCGAGCGACGCTGGCAAGGACAAGAACAGCCTGACCACCGGTACGCTTACCTGGAGCGATATCAAGAACCGTTCCGACTACAGCGCGACATCAATGGGTGTCTCGGCAGGCGGTGCGATGGGTAGCCCGAGCGGTCAGAGCAATAGCGGCCCGACCTCGGGCAAGAACACCGGTGGCATCAATCCGATGATCCCGCAGCACAAGAGCGGCAGCGAGGATGGCATGGCGCAGGCGGCGGTGGCCGAAGGGACTATCAGGATCACCGATGGCGCCAACCAGCAGCAGGATCTGGCAACGCTACAGCGTGACACATCGAACACCAACACGCAGGTCGCCAGCAATCCGGATTTGGACAACCTGCTGAACAAGCAGGCCGACATGATGGCGGCGGCGCAAGCGGCAGGCGAAGCGGTGGCTAAGACTGTGGGCGACGTTGCCGGTGCCAAGCTGAAGGAAGCGCAAGCCAACGAGAGACAGGCACGCGAAGCAGGCGACCTCGAACTGGCCGCCAAGTACGATGCTGAGGCCAAGCAATGGGAGGATGGGGGCAGCTACCGGGCTGCACTGCATTCGGCTGGCGGCGCGCTCATCGCAGGACTCGGCGGCGGCAACGCCTTGGCAGGCGCTGCGGGAGCCGGGCTGGGGTCGCTCGCCGGCGGCAAGCTGAACGAGTTGAGCAGCGCGGTCGCCAAGGGAGCAAATACCGGGAACGCCGACGTCAATGAAACACTTGGCAACCTGGCGGCCAATATTGCTGCAGGCGGCATCGGCGGGATCGTGGGGGGGGCGGGTGCCGCGACAGCAGCAAACGTGGATCGCTATAACAGGCAGCTCCATCCGGATGAGAAAGCGAAGATCCGTCAGCAGGCCAATGGTGATAAGGCAGCCGAAGAGCGTCTGACCAAAGCCGCTTGCTACGAGGTGAAATGCTGGGCTGAATACCCGGTTGGTAGTGATGCCTACAGCAAGAATTACGTGAGCGCAGTCGAGGCTAGCCAGCTTACTCAGGAGCGGGAATGGGTTCATCGTCAGCAGGAGGCAAATTTGTTCGTCTACACGCCATTGCAGAAGGCTAGCGACGCTCTGCGGAGCGATCCCGTAGGCGTGGCAAAAGATGCGACAAAGGTTCTTCTTGGCGGTGTAACGACGAAAACTGGCGTGGCGCTCTGCACATCGGGCATCGGATGTGCAGCAGGTGCCCCGATGGCGGCATTCGGTGCCAGTGATGTGGCTGAAGGTGCCGATGGACTATATAACCGGTACAACGGTATTAACTCACCCGGCACGAATCCATTGCGATATGGGTTCAATCTACTAAGTCCGATATGGGGCGATCTTGCATATGATGGCTTGAATCTTGCGGCAGCGGCTTCGGCGATGAGAGCCCCCGTGCCGCTTAAGATGGGCATGGCAGACGGCCTTAACCGCTCGGGTTCGATATTTGGTGTGACAGTGCCACGTATCAACAACAATACGCTGATACCATTCACTGGATTGACTGCTCCGTACGGCACAACCCAAGCCATCTTATTATTTGGGGTCGGTGCAAAGGGGGCAGAAGTTATTAACGACATGCGAAATACGGGTGATAAGAAATGAACTGGGAAAGACTCTACGCAATGCTCCAGATCTGTTTCATGATAGGTCTGGCTTCTGCGTTCAGTGCAGGTTTTTGGTCGTTTGTCGTTGCGGGGCTTTGCAGAATAGCATTCGGGCTTGGGGACGATGAATCAATGCTGCTGATTGGTCTCCCCTCATTCTTCGCGTTATTTCTGGTATTTGCAAAGCTTCTGCCGAAGCCGCTGCGTAAAGCAGGCATGCTGAGCGACGATCCTTCGAAATTTGGCCCGTGGTTCAAGGGGTGAAGAGCAGGCCGACATGATGGCGACCGCGCAAGCCGCTGGAGAAGCCGTGGCGAAGACAGGGACGACGTTACCGGCGCCAAGCTGAAGGAAGCGCAGGCAACGCGACGCTTCGACTCGAACTGGCCGCGAAGTACGATGCCGAGGCCAGGAACTGGGAGGATGGTGGTACTTAATTGAATTTCAATATAAATCAAGAAAATGAAAGAAAAATTTCTGACGCTGAAGTGGTTGCTGAATTCAAAAAGGCGTCGTGCGCGACTGCTAACCGAATTCGTCCCCGGCTTCGTCGCGCTTTTCTTTATTGCTGGCAACCAAAATTGATATTAAGATTTATTTTCTTACGTTTATCGTTTGGTTTTTTGTCGCCGGGTGGTATATGGCATTTAGATACCGCTGCCCGAGGTGCAATGCTATTCCTTGGAATCCATCTGGTCCCTGCGTTACCTTAATTCCCCACCATTGCAAGCAGTGCAAGGCCCCCCAGTCGGACGATGCGCTACACGAGCCTACCGACACGACTGACTCTGTAGAGCCTGCTGCTGACTAAATGCAACCAACTATCCAAGAAGGCACAAAGAAGGTTCTTCCATGAAATATCCGATTAAAGATGGGAATATTGCGCCGTTCACGCTTGACTTGTTGGTAATTATCGGCCTTTTAGTCATATTCATCGGAATCAAATTTCTTAACGGATGGGCCGCATATACGTGTGCTGTCATTGGTTTAGTTATTGGAGCAATAGGAGCCTACTCTGGCCGCGCAGCTCTATTTGAGCTTCGACCATTCGGCGAATCTGAGTGGCGGAAGGCGAAAAGAACCTATGAGGAGAAAGATCAGTCATCGAAGTCCGATAAGTGAATATCTCGGGCTTTTGAAAGCATCGATTTCTTTTTTCGCCTCTGACGTTGCGCTACAAGAGCCTGACCGACACGACTGACTCTGTAGAGCCTGCTGCTGACTAAATGCAACCGACCATCCGAAACGCATACCGCAAGGCGCGCGGTGTTTCCTCCTTTGCGCTCCTTGCCTTTATGGCTCCCACCGTCACCATTGCACAAGCATTGCCTAGCCAAACTGCCGCAACAACCGCCGCAGAACAGGAGCAGCGCACACGCCAGCAGCAGGAAGCCCGCGAGCGGGCCCAAGCCGTCCAGGCGCCAGGCGTGCGCGCGCAGGACGTGGCTCTGGTCGAGTATCCGGCGCTCCCGGCCGAGACGCCGTGCTTCCGCATCGACCGCTTTTTGCTGGAGATACCGCCCGATTTGCCCGTCTCGTCCCAGGCACAGGGTGCATCGGCGCTGCCGCAAGATCCGTTCGCCTTCGCCCGTGTCTGGCTGGAGCACTACCAGGGAGCTTGCGTCGGCAAGCAGGGACTGGATGTGCTGACCAAAGGGGCGTCGCAGGCCATCCTGAGCCGGGGCTACGTGACCACGCGCGTGCTGCTGCCGCAGCAGGACATCAGCACCGGCGCGCTGCGCCTGTCGCTGATTCCCGGCGTGATCGGTGAGCTGCGCTTCGCCGACCCGGACACGCGCGGCACGTGGAAATCGGCCTTCCCCGCCCGCGCCGGCGACCTGCTGAACCTGCGCGACCTGGAACAAGGGCTGGAGCAGATGAAGCGCGGTGTCAGCCAGGACGCGGAGATGCAGGTGGTGCCCACCACGATGCCGGGCGTGAGCGACGTGGTAATCACGGTCAAGCGCGCCAAGCCGTGGACCGTGGTGGCGTCAGTCGACAACTCAGGCACGCGCGCCACCGGCAAGTGGGTGGGCAACCTGAGCGTCGGCATCGACAACCCGCTGGGCCTGAACGACCTGTTCAACGTCGGCTACATGCAGGACGTGGAGTTCAGCGACAAGCAGCATGGCACCAAGGGTTGGAACGGCTTCTACTCGGTGCCGTGGGGCTACTGGACCGCCACGCTCTCCGCCTACTCGAACAACTACTACCAGCAGATTGCCGGCGTCAACCAGACGTTCATCTCCAGCGGCAAGTCGCAGACCGCCGACCTCAAGCTGCACCGGGTGATCCGCCGCAGCCAGGACGACGTGTTGGGTGTGCAATTCCGGCTGTCGCGCCGCTTTGGCAAGAGCTTCATCGAGGACACGGAGATTGAGCAGCAGCACCGCAACAACACGGTGCTGGAGGCAGGCTTTACCGACCGCCATTACTTCGGCGCGGCGCAGCTCGACGGCAGCATGGTGTACCGCCAGGGAATTGGCGGCCTCGGTTCGCAAGCCGACACACTGGCGGCCGATGGCGGCCCGACCTGGCGCTACCGCATGGTGGTTGCTGATGCCAATATCTCGGTGCCGTTCAAGCTGGGCAGCCAGCCGCTGCGCTACGTGACCAACTTCCGGGGCCAGTACACCCGCGACCGCCTCTATGCGCTGGACATGATGACTATCGGCAGCCGCTACACCGTGCGTGGCTTCGACGGCGAGAACCTGCTGGCCGGCGACAGCGGCTTTTACTGGCGTAATGAACTGCAGGCGCCGATTGGGACCACCGGACAGGCCGTCTATGCCGGGGTCGATTACGGCCGCGTATTCGGGCCATCTACCGTCGTGCTAGTTGGCAGGCAACTGGCCGGGGCTGTGATCGGCGTGCGCGGCGGCTTCGGCTCCGGCTTGGGCCGGCTGTCCTATGACCTGTTTGTCGGGGTTCCGATCTACAAGCCCACCGCATTCCATACGGCAGGCGTGACGGGCGGGCTGCAGATGGCTTACCAGTACTGAAGCCTGTCGCATGATTAGCATTATCGGTGGGACGCGGGCTCGGACAAAAAGTGACCCGCCCAGGAGGGCGGAACCAAGAGCTCTGCCGCACCTCCCTCGGATTGCTGGCCGACAGGGTAGAACAAGGCGCAGAGGGAATTGAGGACGCGATGGTCGGATAACCAATCGAGGTTGGGCGCTGAGTTTGGGTGAGGGCGGGCGTGTCTGATGAAGTATGGCCTGCAGTATGCCACCGCCTGCCCTCACGCCCTGCCCCTCTCCCGCGGAAGAGGGGAGCTAACCGGCGGAGCGGATAAGGCTTCAGCTCTTACCCCTCCACCTCCGCCCACCCCTGCATCGCCTGCCCGCCGGCATCATCCCCCGTCCACAGCACCAGCCGCCCCGGCTGCTCAGGATCGGCCGCGCCACCAACGATGATGGTGTCCTGGTCGAACAGCGGCGCCAGCCCGCGGAAGCCGAAGCGCTTCACGCGTGCCTGCGGTTGCTCGCGCGCCACCAGGTCCAGCATCAGCATGGCCTGCATCGGCCCGTGCACCACCAGGCCGGGGTAGCCCTCGACCTCGCGCGTGTACTGGCGGTCATAGTGGATGCGGTGGCCGTTGAAGGTCAGCGCCGAATAGCGGAACAGCATGACGGGGTCGGCCTGCAGCGTGCGCTGCCATTGCGCCGTCTGCTCCAGCCGCGGGCGCGGCGGCTGCGGCTTGGTCGGGTCTGGCATGGCGCGGTAGACGATGTCGTGGCGCTCGTTGACGGCGGTCTTGCCGTTGACGGTCAGTTCGTGATCGACGGCAACGAACCATAGCTCCCCAGTACGGCCGGTCTTGTACTGCACGTCCTTGATGGTGGAGGTGCGTGTGACGGTATCGCCGATATGCAGCGGATGGCTGAAGCTCAGCTCGCTGCCGGCCCACATGCGGCGCGGCAGCGGCACCGGCGGCATGAAGCCGCCGAGGGTGGGATGGCCGTCGCGTCCCAGTTCATGCTGCGGCGCGCGCGGCAGGAAGTAGAGCCAGTGCCACAGCGGCGGCAGCGGGCCGGCGGCGACGGCCTCGGGGTCGAGGTCGAAGGTGGCGGCCAGGCCGGCGACCGGCTCTGGCGACAGCGTTTCGGTGCGCGCTTCGCTGCGGCCGATCCAGCCGCGCAGGCGTTCGAGTTCAGTAGTGGCGTCAGTCATGGCAGTGGACCTTGTGATGCGTGAAGGGTGGCGGGTGCCGGGCTATTGCGCCAGCGCCAGCAGCCGGCGGGCCTGCTCGATCACGGGCCGGTCGACCATCTTGCCATCGACCTGCACCGCGTGGCTGCCGCTGGCGGTAGCGTCCAGCACGCGGCGGGCCCAGTCGAGTTGTTCGGCGCTGGGCAGGAAGCCGGCGCGCACGGCGCCCAGCTGTGCCGGGTGGATGCAGAGCTTGCCGGCGAAGCCGAGTTCGCGCGCATAGGCCACGTCGCTGGCGAGCACGGCTTCGTCCTTGAGCGCGGTAGTCACGCCGTCGACCGGCGGCGGCAGGCCGGCCACGCGCGAAGCCAGCACGATGCGCGCGCGCGCGAAGGCCAGTGCGTCGCGGGTATGGCTGCAGCCCAGGTCGACCGCATAGTCGAGCGAGCCGAACGCCAGGCGCGCCACGCCGCGGGCTGACGCCACGGCATCGACCTGGTGCAGGCCGAGCGCGGTCTCGATGATGGCGACCAGCTCGCCCTGCGGATTGATCGCCTGCAGCGCCTGCGCGATGGTGCCCAGCGCGGCGGCATCTTCGGCCTTGGGCACCAGCAGCCCGGCCAGCGCGGTGCCAGGGGGCAGCGCGCGCAGCCAGGCCAGGTCGGCGGCAAAGGCGGGCGAGGCGCTGTCGTTGATGCGCACGAAGGCGTTGGCGCCGGGCTGGCCGGCCAGCCATGCGGCGATGGCTGCACGCGCGGCCGGCTTGGCGTCCGGATGGACTGCGTCCTCGAGGTCGAGGATCATCACGTCCGGGCCAGCGGATGCGGCCTTGTCGAAGCGTTCCGGCCGGTCGCCCGGCACGAACAGGTAGGTCACTGCAGTGGACATGTCGATCCTCAGCGCGCGGCGGGCAGCCAGTCGTTGACGTTCGGGGCCTGCTCCAGCGCCCACACGCGCGCGATGATGGCGCGCATCTCGGCCTCGCTCGCGCCCTGGCGGAACGCGCCGAGCTGCAGTGCCTTGGCTTCCAGCTCCGGGCGCGACAGCGTGTTGTCGGGATCGCCCTTGGGCACGTCGACGCGCGCGGCCAGCGTGCGGCCGTCGGTGGTCTTGACGGTCACGCGGCCGATCCACTGGCGCGGGTAGGCGGCGTTGATCTCCGGGTCCAGTTCCATGTCGACCTTGCCGCGGAAGGTGGCCACCGCGGGGTCCTGCAGTGCGTGCTGCTCGAACTCGCCCAGGCCGGCGTGGCCGTGCACGGCCACCAGCCCCAGCACCGTGCCCATCGAGAATTTGGCCTGGTGGATGGTGGCCGGGTTGACCACGGGGCCGAGCACATCGATGGCGCCCTGGTGCACGTGGGTGGTAACGCTGGCGACCTGGTCGGCGGCAACGCCTTCGCGCTGCATCAGCGCCTTGAGCGCGTCGGCGGCCGGGTGCGTGTGCCGGCACGAGGCGAAGAACTTGAACGAGGTCTCGGCGGTGGCCCAGCGCGTGCCCAGGCCATCGGTCAGGCAGGCGGGGTTGGCGTCGCTCGACATGCCGGCGGCCATGCCCTGCGCGCCTTCCAGGATCTGCTTCGCACCGGTGAAGCCGGCGCGCGCCAGCCACGCCGACTGCAGGCCGTCGGCCGCGGCCTTGGCGGTGTGCAGCTGCTTGGAGTCGGCGGCATCGCGCAGGAATTCCCACAGGCCGGCGGCCTGCGTGCCGGCCGAGCCCAGCGCCTGGTTGATGCCTTCGGCATCGAGGCCGAAGAGCTTGGCCACGGCAGCGGCGGCGGCCAGTGTGCCGACGGTGCCGGTGGTGTGGAATACGCGGTAGTGCGAACGGCCCATGAATTCGCCGATGCGGATGCCGGCTTCATAGCCCGCGATCGAGGCCAGCAGCACTTCGGCGCCGGTCTTGCCCTCGGCCTGCGCGGCAGCGACCACCGCCGGGAACACCACCGCGGCCGGATGCAGCACCGAGCCGTTGTGCACGTCGTCCTGCTCGACCACGTGTGACGACGCGCCGTTGATCAGCGCGGCAAAGTAGGGCGAGGTACGGCGGCGGTCGACCAGCACTTCGGCGCCGCCGTCGGACGGGCCCATGGCCGCGGCGAAGTCCTGCAGCTTGCGCACCGCGGGGGCATCCTTGCCGGCAATGGCCGAGGCAATCCAGTCCAGGAACAGGTCCTTGGTGCGCTCGATCACGGGCGCGGGCACGTCGGCCAGCTTGAGGTTGGCCAGGAAATCGCAAAGCTGGCGGGTCGGGTAGGTGGTGTCTGCGGCTTGGTTCATGCCGGCTCCGGAGGATTGAACAGTGCTTGCGGAAAGAGAACAGCGCCCGGTTTGCCCGGGCGCCGGTGTTGGCTCAGATAGTGCGCTTGTCCGCCAGGGCGTCGATGTCGCCCTCGCCGTAGCCCAGTTCGGCCAGGATGCTGCGGCTGTGCGCGCCCAGCGCCGGCACGTCGCCCATCACCGGCTCGACGCCCGACAGGTTGGCCGGCGGCAGCAGCGCGCCGATCGGGCCGTTCGGGGTGGCGACTTCGCGCCAGCGCTGGCGTGCCTGCAGCTGCGGATGGTTCCAGACGGCTTCGATGTCGTTCATCGGCGCATTGGCGATCTGGGCCTGGTCCAGCAGCGCCTCGGCCTGTGCCACCGTCAGCGCCGCAAAGCGCGCTTCGATCAGTGCGGTCAGTTCGGGGCGGTTGCGCACGCGGGCGGTATTGCTGGAAAAACGCTCGTCCTGCGCCAAGGCGCGGTCGCCTAGCACGATCTCGCAGAAATTGGCGAACTCGCGTTCATTCTGCACGCTGAAGATCACGCTGCCATTGCTGGTGCGATGCACGCCATACGGGGCGATGGTCGGGTGCGACGCGCCGACGCGCGGCGGCGTCGTGCCGCCGTAGTGGCCGAAATAGAGCACCTGGTTCATCCATTCGGCCATCGCTTCGAACATGGTCACCTGCACGCGCAGGCCCTTGCCGGTGCGGCCGCGCTGCAGCAGCGCCGACAGGATGCCGCTGTAGGCGTACATGCCGGCCGCGATATCGGCGATCGACACGCCGGCGCGCGACGGCTCGTTCGGGCCGCCGGTCCGCCCTACCAGGCCGGCGGCTGCCTGGATCAGCAGGTCGTAGGCCTTCTTGTCGCGATAGGGGCCCGAGTCGCCATAGCCGGAGATGTCGCAGACGATCAGCTTCTCGTACTGGCCGTGCAGGGTGTCGAAATCCAGGCCCATGCGGCCGGCGGCGCCAGGGGCGAGGTTCTGCACCAGCACGTCGGCGTCGGCCAGCAGGCGGTGCAGGATGGCCTGCGCCTCGTTGTCCTTCAGGTCCAGCGTCAGGCTTTCCTTGCCCCGGTTGAGCCAGACGAAGTACGAGGCCTGGCCGTGCACGGACTGGTCATAGCCGCGCGCGAAGTCGCCCACGCCGGGGCGCTCGACCTTGATCACGCGCGCGCCCAGGTCAGCCAGCTGGCGCGTGGCGAAGGGCGCGGCCACGGCGTGCTCGAGCGAGACCACGCGGACGCCGTCGAGCGGGCGGATGCCTTGGGAGGAGTGGAGCATTAGGTTTCTCAGAACGAACGCGGCAGCTCGAGCACATGCTCGGCCACGTAGGACAGGATCAGGTTGGTGGAGATCGGCGCCACCTGGTACAGGCGCGTTTCGCGGAACTTGCGTTCGATGTCGTACTCGGCGGCAAAGCCGAAGCCGCCGTGCGTCTGCAGGCAGACGTTGGCGGCTTCCCAGGAGGCATCGGCGGCAAGCAGTTTGGCGATATTGGCTTCCTTGCCGCACGGCCTGCCCGCGTCGAACAGCCGCGCCGCCTTGTAGCGCATCAAACTGGCGGCCTCGACGTTGACGTACGCGCGCGCGATCGGGAACTGCACGGCCTGGTTCTGGCCGATCGGGCGGTCGAACACGATGCGGTCGCGCGCGTAGTTGCTGGCGCGCTCGACGAACCAGTATCCGTCGCCGATGCACTCGGCGGCGATCAGGATGCGCTCGGCGTTGAGGCCGTCGAGGATGTACTTCAGGCCCTGGCCTTCCTCGCCGATCAGGTTCTCGGCGGGAACCTCCAGGTTGTCGAAAAACAGCTCGTTGGTCTCGTGGTTGACCATGTTGCGGATCGGCTTGACCGTCAGGCCCTTGCCGATGGCATCGCGCAGGTCCACGACGAACACCGACAGGCCTTCGGACTTGCGCCTGACCTGGTCCAGCGGCGTGGTGCGCGCCAGCAGCAGCATCAGGTCAGAGTGCTGCACGCGCGAAATCCACACCTTCTGGCCATTGACGATGTACTTGTCGCCCTGGCGCACCGCGGTGGTCTTCAGCTTGGTGGTGTCGGTGCCGGTGGTGGGCTCGGTCACGGCCATCGACTGCATGCGCAGCTCGCCCGAGGCGATCGCCGGCAGCCAGCGCTGCTTCTGCGCTTCGGAGCCATGGCGCAGCAGGCAGCCCATCACGTACATCTGCCCGTGGCAGGCGCCGGAGTTGCCGCCGCTGCGGTTGATTTCCTCCATGATGACCGACGCCGCGGTCAGCGACAGCCCCGAGCCGCCATAGGCCTCCGGGATCAGCGCCGACAGCCAGCCGGCTTGCGTCAGCGCCTGGACAAAGCGCTCGGGAAAGGCGTCCTGCTCTTCCACCCGTTGCCAGTACGCCGAGTCGAAGCCGGCGCACAGGCTGCGCACCGCGTCGCGGATTTCGGGGTACAGCTGGTCGGGATCCTGGTCTGCGTGCATGGTCGCCGGGTCGATGGGAACTGGGGCCATTATTCCCGAGCCCCCTGCACGCCGAAATTCGGATTTGCGAAAGAGCGGCTTAGGTGGCCCGGAAGCGGCGTGGCGCGGCGGCGCGACCGCACGGGCTCGCCTGGACCATCATGCGGCACGCCCGGCAAGCCGGGCGTGCAAAGGGTGGCGCACGGGGCGCCAGCGGTTGAGTGGGGCGGTGCCTGGGCACAGCCTGCCGATCAGTGGACAAAGAGCCAGATCAGGATCAGGACAAAGGCCGGAACACCAAGTAGCCAGGCGAGGATATAGGGCATGGTGCGACTCCATTGGAGGTCAGTGATTGGTGATTTCAATATAGGAATGCCGCCTCGGCGGGACTGTCGGTAAGCTTCCGCTTGCCGTGTAGGACGTCGCCGCACACGCCTGCCAGCGCGGCGATGTGGCGCCGAAGTCTTGCTGCGGGCCGGGTGTGACGTGCTACGCTCAGGCCCTGCATCCAGCCCCCGGGAGTTGGCGATGGAGTCAGTCTGGACCGATATCTACCGCGCCTTTCGCGCCGAGTTTGCCGATGTGCCGGACGCCGGCGAGGCCACCCGCATCCTGGTGCGGCTGTCCATGGCGGTGCTGCTCGGCGGCCTGATCGGCTATGAGCGCGAGTCTTCGGGCAAGGCGGCGGGGCTGCGCACCCATATGCTGGTGGCGCTGGGCTCGGCGCTGTTCGTGCTGGTGCCGCTGCAGGCCGGCGTGCCGCTGGCCGACATGAGCCGCGTGCTGCAGGGGCTGATCGCCGGCATCGGCTTCCTGGGGGCCGGCGCCATCCTCAAGCAGAACGACGAAGCCCATATCAAGGGCCTGACCACCGCGGCCAGCATCTGGATGGTGGCGGCCATCGGCGTGGCGGCCGGGCTGGGGCGCGATGCCACCGCGGTGATCGCCACGGTGTTCACGCTGGTGATCCTGCAGATCCTGCAGCGCTGGAAGTAGCGTTGCCGCACCACGGCGCGGTGCGCCGGTCTGTGCCCTTGCGATCAGATCCTGGCTGTTTGCGCCGCGAAGAGCGTCCCAATGCGTGCCGAATGCGCGCCGGCGCACACAGCCGGACCGCCGCCCGCCCTATGCTGTGGCACAGGCTGCGCCGCGATCCAAAGGCGCTGCCGCCGCAGCGGTGGGGGAGGTTTGGCATGCATGCATTGATTCGTGACGACACGGCGCTGGCCGCATTCGTGGGCCCGCGCTTTCCGTATTACAGCAAGCGCTGGTCGCTCGCCGAGACTCACGGGGGCGTCTCGTGGAACTGGGCCGCGTGCCTGCTGGGCCCGTTCTGGATGGCTTACCGGCGCATGTACTGGCAGGTGGGCGTCTATGCGCTGATCGTCGGCGCCGAGCCGTTGCTGCACGCCTGGTTCGGGCTGCAACTGCCCATCGCGGGCCGGCCGCTGCTGTACGCCATGGCGCTGCTGTTGGGGCTGTACGGCAACGAGCTTTACCGCTGGCATGCCGAGGCCACCATCCGGCATCTGCGCACGTACCATTACTCGCCCGAACTGGAAAACGACTCGCTGGTGCGCCGCGGCCGCACCAGCTGGCCCGGCGTCTTCGCCATGGGGTTGTTGCTGCTGGTGATGGTGGTATCGCTGCGTCCGCTGGCCGGCCTGATGGTGCAGGACGGCGGGCTGGGTGCAGGCTGAAGCCGTCGCCGCGCTATACGGGTTCGCGCGCGGCGTCGACCAGGTAATGGATCAGGGTTTCGGCAAACTGGGGCAGCTCGCGCCCCGGCCGGCGCACCAGGCGCAGTTCGCGCTTGGCCCATTCGTCTTCCAGCGGGATAAAGCGCAGCACCTTGCGGCTGGCATAGCGGCGCGCGCAGCTGTTCGGGACGATGGCGATGCCCGCGCCGGCCTCGACCATGCGGCACACCGCGTCGAAGCTGCCCACCTGGATGCGCAGGCTGATGCGCTTGCCCATGCCGGCGGCAATGCGGTCGAGGAAGGACTGGATTGCGCTGAACTGGTTCAGGCCGACAAAGCGGCAGGTATCGAGCAGGTCGGCGAAATGCAGCCGCTTGAACGTCGGCAGCGGATGGTTGACCGGCGCAATCACGATCAACGCGTCGCTGCACAGGTGCATCGCATCCAGGTCTTGCGTGGCGACCTCGCCGGCAACGATGCCGAGATCCGCCGCGCCGGCGCTGATGGCCGACACGATTTCCTGCGAGAGGTGTTCTTCCAGCTCGATGTCCACGTCCGGGTTCTCGCTCAGGAAGCGCGATACGCCCGTGGCGAGGAACGAGTTGGTGGCAGTGGTGTTGGCCAGCAGCCGGACGCGGCCCTTCACGCCCTTGGCATACGGCCGCAGGTCCGCGTGCAGGCATTCGAGCTCGCGGAAGACCTCGCGCGCATGGCGCAGCAGCGCATCGCCCGCCGGCGTGAGCCGCACGCCCTTGACCTGGCGGATCAGCAATTGTGTCTGGAACGCCTCTTCCAGCTGCTTGATCCGCGTGCTGGCGGCGGGCAGCGACAGAAAGCTGCGCTCGGCGGCACGGGTTAGGTTCTCCGTCTCGCCGACATTCAGAAAGAGGCGGAGGTCGGTCAGGTCGTAATGCATGGGCTTCTGTCAGGCCAAAGGCCAGTTTTGTGATTCGTGAATTCCAAAGGGTCCGGCGTCAATTTATCGTATCCGCTGTGGCATGGACATCCGGATTGACCGCACGGGCGGGCGCTGCCCGCCGCGCAAGGCGGTTTCGCCGGGTTTGCGGTCGGTGACCGCACAAAAAGTATTCAGAGGAGCAAGCAATGAGCGGTTTGATGGCAGGCAAAGTCGCGCTGGTGACGGGCGCTGGCGGTGGGATCGGACGCGGCATCGCGCTGGCCATGGCGGCCGCCGGCGCCCGGGTGGTGGTCAATGACCTGGGCGTGTCGATGTCCGGCGAGGGCGGCGACGCCGGCCCCGCGCAACGCGTGGTCGAGGAAATCCGCGCCGCCGGCGGTGAAGCGGTGGCCAACACCGACAGCGTGTCGACCTGGGCCGGTGCCAACGCCATCGTGCAATGCGCGCTCGACAACTTCGGCCGCATCGACGCCGTGGTCAACAACGCCGGCAACCTGCGCGACCGCATGTTCTTCAAGATGAACGAGGAAGAATGGCGCGCCGTGATCGACGTGCACCTGAACGGCACCTTCTTCGTCAGCCGCGCCGCGGCCAACTACTTCAAGGACCAGGAGAGCGGCGCCTACGTGCACATGACCTCCACTTCGGGCCTGATCGGCAACCTGGGCCAGGCCAACTATTCGGCGGCCAAGCTGGGCATCGCCGCGCTGTCGAAATCGATCGCGCTCGACATGCAGCGCTTCAACGTGCGCTCGAACTGCATCGCGCCGTTCGCCTGGAGCCGCATGACCAGCTCGATCCCGGCCGAAACGCCCGAGGAAAAGGCGCGCGTGGCCAAGCTGCAGAAAATGGAAGCCGGCAAGATCGGCCCCGTGGCGGTCTACCTGGCCAGCCCCGCGGCGAGCGAGGTCAACGGCCAGATCTTCGCGGTGCGCGCCAACGAGATCATCCTGATGAGCCAGCCGCGCCCGGTGCGCTCGGTGCACATGAGCGAGGGCTGGACGCCCGAGTCGGTGGGCGAGATCGCCATGCCGGCGATGCGCAACAGCTTCTTCAAGCTGGAGCGCTCGCCCGACGTGATCAGCTGGGACCCGATCTGATGGCGGGCGGGCAAGCCCCGGCGCGCGGCGCGCTTGCCGGCGTGCGCGTGCTGGACCTGTCGCGTATCCTGGCCGGCCCGTGGTGCGCGCAGAATCTGGCGGACCTGGGTGCCGAGGTGATCAAGGTGGAACGGCCCGGCGCCGGCGACGATACCCGTTCATGGGGGCCGCCGTGGCTGCCGGGCGCGGACGGGCAGCCGTCGCGCGACGCCACCTACTTTGCCGGCGCCAACCGCGGCAAGCAGTCGGTCACGCTGGATATCGCCAGCCCGCCAGGGCAGGAGATCGTGCGCGAGCTGGCCGCCAGGTCGCAGATCGTGCTGGAGAACTACAAGGTCGGCGACCTGAAGCGCTACGGCCTGGACTACGACAGCCTGAAGGCGATCAACCCCTCGATCGTCTACTGCTCGATTACGGGCTACGGCCAGACCGGCCCCAGCGCGCACAAGCCCGGCTACGACTTCATCTTCCAGGGCCTGGGCGGCCTGATGAGCGTCACCGGCGAGCGCGACGACCTGCCCGGCGGCGGGCCGCAGAAGGTGGGCGTGGCGGTGGTCGACATGCTGACCGGCATGTACGCCACCGTGGCGGTGCTGGCCGCGCTGCGCCATGCCGAACGCACCGGCGAGGGCCAGCACATCGACATGGCGCTGCTCGACGCGGTGGTGGCGGTCGGCGCCACCCCCATCATCGCGCAGCGCGTGACCGGACAGGCGATGCCGCGCTACGGCAACGCGCACGCCAACATGGTGCCCTACCATGTGTTCGCCACCGCCGACGGCTACATGATCGTCGCGGCCGGCAATGACGGGCAGTGGCAGGCGTACTGCCGCGGGGTCGAACGGCCCGACCTGGCCGCCGACGCGCGCTTTGCCACCGGCCCCGGCCGCATCATCCACCGCGACACGCTGGTGCCGCTGCTCGAGGCCCATATGCGCACGCGGCCGACGGCGCACTGGGTGCAGGCGCTGGAAGCGCAGGGCATCCCGTGCGGGCCGATCAACGACTATGGCCAGGTGCTGGAAGATCCGCAGGTGCGGCATCGCGAACTGCAGGTCGACCTGGTGCGCGAGGACGGCAGCTTGTGCCCGACCGTCAAGAGCCCGCTGCGGCTGTCGGCGACCCCGGTGCAATACGATGCGCCGCCGCCGCGGCTGGGCCAGCATACCGCGCAGGTGCTGGAGACGGTGCTGGGCCTGTCGGCCGAGCGCATCGCGCAGCTACGCGAGCAGGGCGTGGTGTGAGCGCGTGCCCGCGCTGATGCCGATGTGGCGGCCGGTTCCCGGCCGCCGCTTCATCCTGGCGGCCGCCCGCGCCGCTGCACGGACGCCGTCACAGGCGTAGGCTGTCCGGATGGCGGCCGCATGCCGCTTTGCTCCCGGAGACAGCCATGGATGAAGAAACCTTCAACCTCAGCATCCGCAAGTTCCTGAAGGTGGTTGGCGTCAATTCCCAGCGCGAGATCGAGCAGGCCATCGCCCGGGCCGTCGCCGACGGCACCCTGGCCGGCAACGAGCACTTGCCGGTGTCGGTGACGCTGGAGCTGGCGGCGGTGAAGCTGCAGGCGCGCTTCGACGGCGAGATCCGGCTCGAATAAGCCGGAGGTGCGCCGCCCGGGCTAGGCCGCCGGCGCGTCCTCGGCCCGCATCCCGCGCATCCGGTATTCCCCCGGCGCCACGCCGGTCCATTTCTTGAAGGCGCGGTGGAAGGTGCTGGGCTCCGAAAAACCGAGCCGCAGCGCCACGTCCTGCAGCGTCATGCCGGGTCGCTCCATCATGCCGATGGCCACGTCGCGCCGCAGGCTGTCCTTGATGCTCTGGTAGCCGCGGCCCTCGTCGCGCAGGCGGCGGCGCAGGGTCTGCGGCGTGAGCCGCAGCAATTGCGCTATCTGCTCCAGCGAGGGCAGTTCGCCGTCCAGGTGCGAGCGCAGGTGCTGCCGGATGCGTTCCGCGAGGCAGCTGTTGTCGCGGTAGCGGATCAGCAGGTTGCGCGGGGTTTCACGCAGGAATTCGCGCAGGCTGGCGGCGTCCTGCATCACCGGCAGGCGCAGCGAGGCGGCATCGAAATGCAGCGCAGTGACAGCCTGGCCGTAGCTGACCGCGGCCTTGAACACGCGCTCGGTATCGGTGCGGCCCTGCGATGCGGCAGCGCTCAGGTCGACGCGCGCGAGCGGGATCTGCCCGGCAACCAGCCAGCTGACCAGCGCATAGGCATGGAACACAAAGGTCGATTCGGCAAAGCTGCGGCAGGCCGAGGCGGGCGCGCGCGGATGCAGCACCACCGCGGCGGTGAGGCCGTCGGCGCCCACGTGCAGGCGCGGCGCGAAGGCGTCGATATGCTGCCGGTACAGGCGCAGCCCAGTGCGGATGGCGTCCTCGAGCGTGGCGCAATGGACCAGGCTGCGGCACACCTGGGCGAACACGCCCGGGGGCACGGGCCGGTCCAGCAGGCCCCACAGCTCATCGCGCAAGACCCGGCGCAGCGTGCGGATCAGCGACGCGTACTGGCCCTGCGTCACGCGCGCGCTGGGCGAGGCCAGCAGCGCCGGCGAGATATCGGCGCGGCGCAGCAAGGCATCGATGTCGTGGCCCAGCCGGCGGGCTCCCTGCAGGATGTGCGTCACGTGCTGGATGGCGATGGTGTGGCGTGCCGGGGCCGGCGCGGCCGATGCGCCCGACGCCGCCGGACTGGCGCCGACCGCACTGGCGACGTCGCCGCGCAGCGGTTCCCGGGGCAGGCCGTGGCCGGAAAAGTGCGGCTTGCCCGGCAGCGGCGGGCGCGGCGATGACAGAACGGCTGTGTGCATGGGTCTCCTCGTCACGAATGACGCGCCGGTGCGGCCTCTGCGGGGCGGTCCCGGCTGTTGCGGCTTGGCGCCACATATTGCCCCCACCTTAGCAAGCCCGCGCGGCGCCGCACAATCGGGATTTGCCAAAGCCTGCCTTCCGCCTGAGCGATTCGGCCAATCATTTTGGCGCGTCTGGTCATTGTCCAAGCCCCGCAGCATCGCGCACTCTCCGGCAAGTACCGCTACAAGGCCGGTCCACCGGCCAGCGCGGGACCCGCGGGTCAGCAAGAATGCCCGGTCCCGCCCCAGGAAAAAACCAAGGAGACAACACATGCAGGCAGATCGTCGTCGTGCGCAGCATAGTGCGCGCCGTGGTGCGCGTCGTAGTGCCCTCGGCCGCCTGGGCGCGGGGTTGCTGGTGTGCAGCGGGCTGGCCGCCGGCCTGCTCGGGGCCGGCCTGGCCCATGCGCAGGCAGACTTTCCGGCGCGCACGGTGCGCATGGTGGTGCCGTTCCCGGCCGGCGGCGCCACCGACGTGCTGGCGCGCGCGCTGGCCGAGGGCCTGGGCAAGCAGTGGAAGCGGCCGGTGGTGGTGGAAAACCGCCCGGGCGCCAGCGGCATGCTGGGCGCCGAAGTGGTTGCCCGGGCCGAGGCCGATGGCTATACCGCGCTGCTGACAATCACGCCGCTGGTGCAGGCGCCGAGCCTGTATGCGCGCGCGCCATACGACCCGGTGAAGGACTTTGCCGCGGTGTCCGAGCTCGGCACCACCAACCTGGTGTTTGCCGTCAACACCAATGCCGTGCCGGCGACCAACCTGAAGGACTTCATCGCGCTGGTGCGCGCCAAGCCCAAGCAATTCTCCTATGGCTCGTTCGGCGCAGGCTCCAGCGGCCACCTGTATGGCGAAGTCTTCAACGAGGCCGCCAGGATCGACATGCTCCATGTCTCATACAAGGGCGAGGCGCCGGAACTCAATGATCTGCTCGGCGGCCAGGTGCCGGCGGCGGTGATCTCGGTGATGGGCGCCAAGCCGCATGTCGCCACCGGCCGCCTGCGCGCGCTGGCGGTGACCGGACCCGCGCGCGCGCCGCAACTGCCGGATGTGCCGACTTTCCGCGAGGCTGGCATCGAAGGCATGGACGCCATGGGCTGGTTCGGCCTGCTGCTGCCGGCCGCCACGCCGCGCCCGATCGTTGAAAAATTCTCCGCCGACGTCAACCGCGTGCTGGCCCAGCCCGACGTGCGCAAGCGCATGAACGAGCTTGGCGTGATCCTGACCGGCAGCACGCCCGACGCCTTCGCCCAGACCATCCAGGCCGACTACGTGCGCTGGGGCAAGGTGATCCGCACGCGCAACATCCGCCTGGACTGAGCCCTTTCCGTTTGACCTGTATCTGACCCGTCGATTGCTGCAATGAAGCCTGCTACCAGCCCTGCCACACGCACCACCCAGCCGTTCCGCTCTCCCGCCTGGCCGCCCGGCCTGCCGGCCACGCTGCATGCGCCGCGCACCAGCCTGTATTACAACGTCGAGGTGGCGGCGCACCGCTACCCTGACAAGACCGCGATCCAGTATTTCGGCACCGCGATTTCCTATGGCGAGCTGCGCGCGGAGATCGAGCGGATGGCCGGCTACCTGCAGCACGCCTGCGGCATCCAGCCCGGCGACCGGGTAGTGTTGTTCAGCCAGAACTGCCCGCAGTTCATCATCGCCTATTACGCCATCCTGCGTGCCGAAGGCGTGGTCGTGCCCGCCAACCCGATGTGGCTGGAAGCTGAACTGGCCCACGTGGTGCGGGACAGCGGCGCGGTCGCCGCCTTCGCCGGCAGCGAGCTGTACCCGCGCATGGCGCCGCTGCACGGCCCGGCGCTGCGCCACGTGATCCTGCACGACTATGCCGGCATGCTGCGCGACGACGGCGGCCTGCCGGTGCCGGCATGGCTGCGCGAGCCGCCGCCCGCGCCGCAGGCCGCGCCCGCGGGCGCGATGCCGGTGGCATGGGACGCGGCCAGCACCGCCGGGCACCGGCCGCTGCCGCACCGGGCGGGCTACGACACGCTGTGCATGCTGGCCTATACCTCGGGCACCACCGGCAACCCCAAGGGCTGCATGCATACCCATGGCACGCTGATGACCGCGGCGGCCGGTTCGCAGATCTGGCGCGGCGCCACGCCTGAATCGGTGGTACTGGCGGTGGCGCCCATGTTCCACCTGCTGGGCATGCAGAACTGCATGAACTCGCCGCTCTACCTGGGCGCGACGGTGGTGCTGATGCCGCGCTGGGACCGAGCGCTGGCGGCGGACCTGATCGAGCGCTACCGCGTCTCGGTGTGGGGCGCGCCGCCGGCGATGATGGTGGACTTCTTCTCCCAGCCGGGCATCGAGGCGCGTGACCTGTCCAGCCTGGCATACGTCGGCGGCGGCGGCGCGGCCATGCCGGAAGCGGTGGCCAACATGCTGCAGGAGCGCTTCGGCCTGCCCTACGTCGAGGCCTACGGCATGACCGAGACCGCCGCCTTCATCCTGTCGAACCCGCGCAACCAGCCCAAGCGCGAATGCCTGGGCATCGCCACCTTCGGCGTGGACGCGCGCGTGGTCGACCCGGAGACGCTGCGCGAGCTGCCCCCCGGCGAGACCGGCGAGATCGTGGTCCACGGTGGCCAGGTGATGCAGGGCTACTGGCACAACGACGACGCCAACGCCGCCACCTTCATCGAGCTCGACGGCAAGCGCTTCCTGCGCACCGGCGACCTCGGTTTCATGGACGAGGAAGGCTACTTCTTCATGCGCGACCGCCTCAAGCGCATGATCAATGCGTCCGGCTACAAGGTCTGGCCGGCCGAAGTCGAGAACATGCTGTACGGCCACCCGGCGATCCACGAGGCCTGCGTGATTGCGGCGCGCGACGAGCGCCGCGGCGAAACCGTCAAGGCGGTGGTGGCGCTGCGGCCCGACGCGCGCGGCACGGCGGAGGCCGAGCCCGAGCGCATCATGGCCTGGTGCCGCGAGCACATGGCGGCGTACAAGGTGCCGCGCATCGTCGACGTGGTCGACGCGCTGCCCAAGTCCGCCACCGGCAAGATCCTGTGGCGCGCCTTGCAGGAGCGCGAGATGCAGGCAAGCAACCCGCGCGCCTGACGCCGGCGCGACCATCAGCAAAGAGAGAGACAGCATGCAGCAAAGCAGACGCAACTGGCTGGCGCAGGCCGGCACCCTGGCCGGCGCAGCCATCCTCGGCGGCACGCGCCAGGCCTTCGCCCAGCAGCCGTACCCCGCCAAGCCGATCCGCATGATCGTGCCGTATCCGGCCGGCGGCGGCACCGACACGGTGGGCCGCCTGATCGGCCAGCGCCTGGCCGAAAGCCTGGGCCAGCCGGTGGTGGTGGAAAACAAGCCCGGCGCCAGCGGCATGCTCGGCAACGACACCGTCGCCAAGGCGCCGGCCGACGGCTACACCGTGCTGCTGGCGATCACCGCGCTGATCCAGTCGCCGGCGCTGTACAAGCGCACGCCGTACGACGTGGCCAGGGACTTCACCCCGGTCTCGCTGATCGCCAAGTCGTCGGACCTGTTCGTGGTGCCCAACCGCATGCCCGCCAGCACCATGCGCGAGTTCCTGGCGCTGGCCAAGGCCGGCAAGCTCAGCTACGGCTCGTACGGCAACGGCACCTCGTCGCACCTGCACGGCGAACTGCTCAGGCAGCAGGCCGGTATCGAGATCGCGCATATCCCGTACAAGGGCGCGGCGCCGCTGATGACCGACCTGCTGGGGGGCCAGGTCGACAGCGCCTTTGTCGACGTGACCTCGATCAACCCCTACCTGGGCAGCAACAAGTTCAAGATTCTCGGCATTACCGGGACCCAGCGCTACAAGGCGCTGCCCAATGTGCCGACCTTCTCCGAGCTGGGGCTGGCGGGGTTCGAGCCCAATGGCTGGTTCGCACTGTTCCTGCCGGGCAACGCCCCCAAGGACGTGACGGCAAAGCTGGCCGCCGAGACCGCGCGCATCGTGCGCCTGCCTGAAGTGACGCAGAAGCTGGCCGGCATGGGTTTGCAGCCGGTCGGCTCGACGCCCCAGGAACTCGCTGCGGTGGTGGCCGGCGACACGCCCAAGTGGGCCAGGATCGTGCGCGACGCCAACATCCAGCTCGACTGACCCCGCCCCGGAGCCCACCCATGGAAACCATCCGTTTTGCCGTCGAGGACGGCGTTGCCACGCTGACGCTGGATGCGCCGGCGCGCAAGAACGCGCTGTCGCTGCCGATGCGCGAGGAAATCGGCGAAGTGATTCGCCAGATACGCGACGACGACAGCGTGCGCGCCCTGATCCTGACCGCTGCCGGCACCGATTTCTCGTCAGGCGGGGACATCAGCTCGATGCAGGTCGAGATCAGCGCCGAGCAGGGCCGCAAGCGCCTGCGCAAGCTGCACGGCTGGCTCGAAGACCTGATCCAGCTGGACGTGCCGGTCATCGCCGCGGTCGACGGGGCCGCCTATGGCGCGGGCTTCAGCCTGGCGCTGACGGCCGACATCATCCTGGCCACGCCGCGCGCGCGCTTCGGGCTGCCGTTCCTGCGCATGGGGCTGGTGCCCGACTGTGGCGTGTTCTACACGCTGCCGCGCATGATCGGCCTGCAACGCGCCAAGGCGCTGATGTTCTCGATGCGCGAGCTTAACGCGCAGGCTGCGCAAGACCTCGGCATCGTCATGGAAATCGTGCCGGCCGACCGCCTGCAGGAGCGTGCCCGGGCACTCGCGCAAGCCTTCACCGAGGCCTCGCCGGTGGCGGTCAGCCTGACCAAGCAGGCGCTCAATGCGTCCCTGGGCCAGGACCTGAGCACCATGCTGGCGATCGAGGCCGACGCGCAGGGCATCGCCTTCGCCACCGGCTACCGCCGCGAGGCCGCCGACCGCTTCATGGCCAAGCAGCCGCTGCGCTACCGCTGGCCGGACTGAAGGCCCGGTGGCGGTGCTTGCTGCCCCGCAGCATCGGCCCGGCCCTGGCACTCGCCCTTATTTATATAGGCAGGTCTGCGGCATCAACCGAAGCCTGCAGGTTCAACCTTCACGTTTACCCTGATACCAGTCCGACTTATGGGATCCCAAGACCAACACGCGGCGTCCGCCGCCCGCCAGGCCTCCTGGATGAACGAAGACCTGGCCATGTTCCAGGACACCGTGCGCCGCTTCGTCGAGCGCGAACTCGCCCCCAACGAGGCCCGCTGGGCTGAGCAGGGCTATATCGACCGCGACATGTGGCGCCGCGCCGGCCAGATCGGGCTGCTGTGCGCCAGCATCCCCGAGGAATACGGCGGCGGCGGCGGCACCTTTGCCCACGAGGCCATCATCACCCAGGAGATGTCGCGCGCGGTCTGCACCAGCCTGGGCAACAACGTGCACAGCGGCATCGTGGCCCATTACCTGCTGCGGTACGGCACCGAAGCGCAGAAGCAGAAGTGGCTGCCGCAGATGGCCAGCGGCGAACTGGTGGCGGCCATTGCCATGTCGGAACCCGGCGCCGGTTCCGACCTCAAAGCGATACGCACCCGCGCGCTGCGGGAACAGACCCCGGACGGAGACTGCTATCGCATCAATGGCGCCAAGACGTTCATCACCAACGGGTACCACGCCGACCTGATCTGCGTAGTGGCCAAGACCGACCCGGAAGCCGGCTCGCGCGGCGTGTCGCTGGTCATGGTGGAAACGCAGGACCTGCCGGGCTTCCGCCGCGGCCGCATCCTCGAGAAGATCGGGCAGAAGGGCCAGGACACCGCCGAGCTATTCTTCGACGACGTGCTGGTGCCATGCGAGAACCTGCTCGGCACGCAGGAAGGGCAGGGCTTCTATCAGCTGATGCAGCAGCTGCCGCAGGAGCGCATGATCATCGCCCTGGGCGCGGTGGCAACCATGCAGCGCGCCATCGAACTGACCACCGAATACGTGCGCCAGCGCAAGGTGTTCGGCCAGCCGCTCGGCGATCTGCAGAACACCCGTTTCAAGCTGGCCGAGTGCAAGACCGTGGCGACCATCGCCGCGACCTTCGTCGACGACTGCATGCTCCGGCTGATGGACGGCCAGCTCGACGCGGCGACCGCGGCGATGGCCAAATGGTGGTGCACCCAACAGAATTGCCAGGTCATCGATGAGTGCCTGCAGTTGCACGGGGGCTATGGCTACATGCTGGAATACCCGATCGCGCGCATGTACGCGAACGCACGCGTGAGCAAGATCTTCGGCGGCTCCAACGAGATCATGAAGGAGCTGGTCGCGCGCACGCTCTGAGCTGCCTGCACTGGCGCTGCGCTATCAGCACTGTCTGTGTGCTAGTGCGCGCAAGCCGCGCAAAACGCATGAGCCCCAGCACAAAAACGAAAGCCGGCACCCGTGCCGGCTTTCGTGCTTATGGTTACAAAACCGGCTGTGCACGGATCGCGGGAAAGGTGTAAGGTTTGTCACAAGCATGGTCAATGGCCCGTCGCGCGCGGGGGCGTAGCCGAGTGAAAATCAGCCAAAGGCTGACAGCAAAATCCGGCCGGAAATGCAGCGGAAAGGCAGCACCGAAACATCCGTTGCATCGACGCCAGATTCGTCAACTCGAACTCCACCATCGCCGTTATTTGACTATGATGAAGTAAAGACTTCGCAACATGACAGGTCGCCAGGCCGGGGTGGTGTACCGCGAACGTTGCGCGAAGCCTTGGGGGTAGCACTACCTACGCCTCGGACGTGAACTCTGACGGGAGTGAGGTATGGACATTTTTGGCCATTACGCTACGCGGTTCGAAGCTCGCAAGGAAGAGGAATACAGCATCCAGGAATACCTGGAGATCTGCAAGAAGGATCCGACTGCCTACGCGACCGCTGCCGAACGCATGCTCGCCGCGATCGGTCAGCCTGAGCTGGTGGACACCCACCACGATCCCAGGCTGTCCCGCCTGTTCTTCAACAAGGTCATCCGCATCTATCCGGCCTTCCGCGACTTCTACGGCATGGAGGACACGATCGAGCAGATCGTCTCGTTCTTCAAGCACGCCGCGCAGGGCCTCGAAGAGCGCAAGCAGATCCTGTATCTGCTCGGGCCTCCCGGCGGCGGCAAGTCCTCGCTCGCGGAGAAGCTGAAGGCGTTGATGGAGCAGATCCCCATCTACGCGCTCAAGGGTTCACCGATCCACGAGTCGCCGCTGGGCCTGTTCTCGCCGGAAGAAGACGGCAAGATCCTGGAAGAGGACTACGGCATCCCGATCCGCTACCTGAACACGATTGCCTCGCCATGGGCCGTCAAGCGCCTGCACGAGTTCAACGGCGACATCACCAAGTTCAAGGTGGTGAAGCTGCGGCCGTCGGTGCTGTCGCAGATCGCAATCTCGAAGACCGAACCGGGCGACGAGAACAACCAGGACATCTCGTCGCTGGTGGGCAAGGTCGATATCCGCAAGCTCGAGGACTTCCCGCAGGATGATCCGGACGCGTACTCGTATTCCGGCGGCCTGTGCCTGGCCAACCGCGGCCTGCTCGAGTTCGTCGAAATGTTCAAGGCGCCGATCAAGGTGCTGCACCCGCTGCTGACCGCGACCCAGGAGGGCAACTACAAGGGCACGGAAGGCTTCGGCGCGATCCCGTTCGACGGCGTGATCCTCGCGCACTCGAACGAGGCCGAGTGGCAGACCTTCAAGGCGGACAAGAACAACGAGGCTTTCCTCGACCGAATCTATATCGTCAAGGTGCCGTACTGCCTGCGCGTGTCCGACGAGGTGAAGATCTACGACAAGCTGCTGCGCAGCAGTTCGCTGTCGGCCGCGCCGTGCGCGCCCAACACGCTGAAGATGATGGCGCAGTTCGCGGTGCTTACCCGCATCAAGGAGCCGGAGAATTCCAACATCTTCTCGAAGATGCGCGTCTATGACGGCGAGAGCCTGAAGGACGTGGACCCCAAAGCGAAGTCGTACCAGGAGTACCGCGACTACGCCGGCATCGACGAGGGCATGAACGGGCTGTCGACGCGTTTCGCATTCAAGGTCCTGTCTAAGGTCTTCAACTTCGACAACACCGAAGTGGCGGCCAACCCGGTGCACCTGCTGTACGTGCTCGAGCAGCAGATCGAGCGCGAGCAGTTCCCGCCGGAGCAGGAATCCAAGCTGCTGTCGTATATCAAGGAGTACCTGACCACGCCGTTCGTGGAGTTCATTGGCAAGGAGATCCAGACCGCGTACCTCGAGTCGTATTCCGAATATGGGCAGAACATCTTCGACCGCTATGTGGTGTTCGCCGACCTGTGGATCCAGGACCAGGAGTACCGCGATCCCAACACCGGCGAAATCCTCGACCGCAACGCGCTGAACGACGAACTGGAGAAAGTGGAAAAGCCCGCGGGTATCTCGAACCCGAAGGACTTCCGCAACGAGATCGTCAACTTCGTGCTGCGGGCGCGGGCCAACAATGGTGGCAAGAACCCGGTCTGGACCAGCTATGAAAAGCTGCGGATGGTGATCGAGAAGCGCATGTTCTCCACCACGGAAGACCTGCTGCCGGTGATCTCGTTCAATGCCAAGTCTTCCCGCGAAGACCAGGACAAGCACGAGAACTTCGTCAACCGCATGGTCGAGAAGGGGTACACGCCCAAGCAAGTGAGACTGTTGGTGGAGTGGTATCTGCGCGTAAGAAAGTCATCGTAACGGCGCCGCGGAACGGGTCTCTCAACGAGGGCAACATATGGCTACGGTCATCGATCGGCGCGAAAACGGCGGCAACAAGAGTGCCGTCAACCAGCAACGCTTCATCAAGCGCTACCGCGAGCAGATCCGGCAAGCGGTGGCAAAGGCGGTGTCCGGCCGGAAGATCATGGACATCGAGCAGAGCGGCCAGGTGTCCATTCCGGTCAAGGACATCAGCGAACCGATCTTCCACCACGGCCCGGGCGGCCGGCGCGAGTGGATCCACCCTGGCAACAAGAAGTTCGTCAAGGGCGATTCCTTCGACCGCCAGCAGCAGGGCGGCGGCGGGACCGGTTCGCGCGCCAGCGACAGCGGCGAGGGCGAGGATGATTTCGTCTTCACGCTGTCGCGCGAGGATTTCCTCAACTTCTTCTTCGAGGACATGGCGCTGCCGGACCTGGCCAAGCGCCACCTCGCCAAGATTGCCGAAGTGCGCAAGGTGCGCGCCGGCTATTCCATCGACGGCACCCCGTCCAACCTGTCGATCCTGCGCACCATGCGCAGCTCGCTGGGGCGGCGCATCGCACTGTCCAGCCCTTACCAGAAGCGCCTGCGCGAACTGGAGCTGGCCTATGCCGAGGCGCTGGAACAAGACGGCCCCTACGCCGAGGGCACGCTCGAACTGATGGAGAAGATGCGCCACCTGCGCGCCTGCATCGACCGCGTGCCGTTTATCGAGAAGCTCGACCTGCGCTACAACAACCGCGTGCTGAAGAAGCGCCCGCAGGCCCAGGCGGTGATGTTCTGCCTGATGGACGTGTCCGGCTCGATGGACGAGAGCCGCAAGGACCTGGCCAAGCGCTTCTTCATGCTGCTGTACCTGTTCCTGAAGCGCAACTACGAGCGCATCGACGTGGTATTCATCCGCCATCACACCGTGGCCAAGGAAGTCGAAGAGGAAGACTTCTTCCACTCGCGCGAGTCCGGCGGCACCGTCGTGTCGAGCGCGCTGAAGCTGATGGTGGAGGTCATTCACGACCGCTATCCGCCCAGCCAGTGGAACATCTACTGCGCGCAGGCCTCGGACGGGGACAACTGGGCCGGAGATTCCGAGCTGTGCGGCCGGCTGTTGCGCGAGTCGATCCTGCCGCTGGTGCAGTACTACGCCTATGTGGAGGTGGCTTCGGAAGAGCCGCAGAACCTCTGGGAAGAGTATCTGACCGTGAAGAGCCAGTTCGATCACTTTGCGATGCAGCGCATCATCGGCGCGGACGAGATTTACCCAGTGCTGCATGACCTGTTCCAGAAACGCGCGGCATAATCAGTCCTGGCTGGCCGGTTGCCGGCACGCCGCGATGAACGAAGGCAAGATTGGCAAGACAGGGGACCCGGCGGCGCACCCGCGCCGCAGCACCGGCCTGCCTGTCCTGCGCGGACAAAAGGGGCGAAGATGGCTTATCTGTCCACGGGTTCGGAATGGACCTTCGAACTGATCAACCGGTATGACCGGGAGATTTCCCGCATCGCCGGCGAATTCGGCCTGGACACCTATCCCAACCAGATCGAGATCATCACCGCGGAGCAGATGCTTGACGCCTACGCGTCGGCGGGCTTGCCGGTGGGCTACAGCCACTGGTCCTACGGCAAGCACTTCCTGGCGTCGGAGCGCAGCTACCAGCGCGGCCACATGGGGCTGGCCTACGAGATCGTGATCAACTCCAACCCCTGCATTGCCTACCTGATGGAGGAGAACACCATGCCGATGCAGGCGCTGACGATCGCGCACGCCTGCTACGGCCACAATTCCTTCTTCAAGGGCAACTACCTGTTCCGCACCTGGACCAACGCGGACGCCATCGTCGACTACCTGCTGTTCGCCAAGAACTACGTGGCCGAGTGCGAGCAGCGCTACGGCGAGCAGGAAGTGGAACTGCTGCTGGATTCGTGCCACGCGCTGCAGAACTACGGCGTGGACCGCTACAAGCGGCCCAAAAAGCTGTCGATCACCGAGGAAAAGGCGCGCCAGGCCGACCGCGAGAACTACCTGCAGATGCAGGTGAACGACCTCTGGCGCACGCTGCCCAAGCACCGGCCACACGCGCTGGCATCGGACGATGACACGCCGGAACCGGATGTCTCGTTCCCGCCCGAGCCGCAGGAGAACCTGCTGTATTTCATCGAGAAGAATGCGCCCAAGCTGGCGCCGTGGCAGCGCGAGATCGTGCGCATCGTGCGCAAGATCGCGCAGTACTTCTACCCGCAGCGCCAGACCAAGGTGATGAACGAAGGCTGGGCCACGTTCTGGCACTACACCATCATCAACCAGCTGTACGAGGAAAAGCTGGTCAATGACGCCTTCATGATGGAGCTGCTGCAGGCTCACACCAACGTCATCTACCAGCCGCCGTACCACAGCCCCTACTACAGCGGCATGAACCCCTACACGGTCGGCTTCCTGATGTTCCAGGACCTGCGCCGCATGTGCGAGAACCCGACCGACGAGGATTACCGCTGGGCGCCCGAGATCGCCGGCACCGACTGGCGCAAGACGCTGGACTTCGCCATGCGCAACTTCAAGGACGAGAGTTTCCTGCTGCAATTCCTGTCGCCGCGCGTGATCCGCGAACTGAAGCTGTTCTCGGTGCTGGACGATGACCGCGAGGGCAAGCTGCGCGTCACCGCCATCCATGACGACGAAGGCTACCGCGCCATCCGCCAGCTGATGGCGGCGCAGTATGACCTGTCTACCATGGAGCCCAATATCCAGGTCACCAACGTCGATGTCGGCGGCGACCGCTCGCTGACGCTGCGCCACCTGCAGAGCGACCGGCGGCCGCTGGCGCACAACTTCGACGAGGTGGTGCGGCACGTGACCCGGCTGTGGGGCTTCACCGTGCGGCTTGAGGTGGCCTATGAAGACGGCCGCACCGAGCTCAAGTACGAATGCAAGCCGGAGCGGCGCCACCGCCGCCCGCATGGCAGCGGGTTGAGCCTGGCCGCCTGAACGGCAGGCTAGGCCCCTGCGCCCGTCGCTTCAGGCGGCGGGCGCCGGCTCGCACCAGTCGCGCACCAGCTCCACCGCCTTGCGCCCTTCGCCGGCGCAGACCGCTTCGCCCAGCACGCGGCCCCACCAGCGCTCCGACCCGTCCGCCACGCGCCACGCATGCAGCCGGCGCGTATAGAGCTGCAGGTCATACTCCTCGGTAATGCCGATGGCGCCATGCACCGCATGGGCAATCGCGGCCACCGGCGTGACCGCGTCGCTGGCGCGCAGCTTGCCGATCGCCGTGCGCAGGCGGTCGGGCGTGGCGCTGTCGCTGTCACAGGCCAGCTGCGCCGCCACGCGCGCCGCGGCGACATGCTCGGCCATCTCGCTGACCTGGTGCTGGATGGCCTGGAACTTGCCGATGGCGCGGCCGAACTGCTGGCGGTCGTTGGCGTATTGCAGCGTCAGGTCGAGCACATGCGCCAGCGCGCCGGCCAGCTGCGCTGCATGCAGGCAGGCGCCCAGCGTGCGCACGGTGCCGGCCGGCAGCAGGCATGCCGCTGGCGCCGTGGCCGCGGGCCGCGGCACGCGCAGCGTCAGGTCTCCGTGCGCACCGGTGGCCTCGGCACGCGCCGCCGCGGCTGGCAAGAGCAGGCAGCGCTCGCCGTCCTGCAGCACGAACCACTGCGCATGGCGCGCGTCCGCCACCAGCGTGGCGGCGGCGCCGTCGTCAAAGCCGGCCAGCGCGATCGGGCCGTCGGGCGGGGCGACGCCGCCGGCATACAGCAGCGCACGCGCAAAAATGGTCTGTGCCAGCGGCAGCGGCAGGGCGTGGCGGCCGGTGACGAACAGCACCGGCGCCAGCTCGCGCAGCGGCAGCGCGGCGCCGCCGGCGGCTTCCGGCAACAGGCAGTCGGCGAAGCCGCTTTCGCGCAGCGCTTGCCACAGCGGCTGGGGGTCGGCCTGCTGTTCCAGCGCACGCACCGTGGCGGGCGGGCAGCAGTCGCGCAGCAGCGCGTCGAGGGCATCGGAATAGGCGTTATGCATGGGCAATCTCGTTCAGGATGACGGTCGGCGGGGCTGGCGCCACGCTTAACGCAGGCCGAGCCCGCGGGCGATCATGCCGCGCAGGATTTCGCGGGTGCCGCCGCGCAGCGAGTACGACGGCGCGATCTGCGTGACATAGGCCAGGGTGCGGTAAAGCGCCCCGTCGGCCGCGAGTGCCGGTTCGTCGCCGAGCGCGGCTTCCACCAGCGCCGGCACCGACTGCTCGAAGGTGGTGCCCAGGTCCTTGACCAGCGCCGCCTCCACCACCGGGCTTTCGCCCGCGGCCAGCCGCGCCGTGACCGCGAGCGACATCGCGCGCAGCACCGCCAGGTGGCCGGCGAGGCGGCCCGCGGTGACGGTGTCGCGGCGCGCGGGCGGCAGCCGGCGCAGCGCGTCGAGCCAGGTATCGAGCAGCACCACGCTGGAATACAGCCGCTCGGGGCCGCTGCGCTCGAACGCCAGTTCGGCGTTGACCTGCTCCCAGCCGCTGCCTTCGTTGCCGACCAGCGCATCCGGCGCCAGCGCCACGTCGTCGAAGGTGACTTCGGAGAAGTGGGCATCGCCGGTCAGGTCATGGATCGGCCGGACCGTGACGCCCGGTGCGTGCAGGTCGACGATGAACTGCGACAGCCCGGCGTGCCGGTCCTGCGGCGTGCCGGAGGTACGCACCAGCGCGATCATGAAGTGGCAGCGGTCGGCGTTGGTCGTCCAGATCTTGCGGCCGGTCAGGCGCCAGCTGCCGTCCGCCTGCCGCAGCGCGCGCGTGGCCACGCTGGCCAGGTCCGAGCCGGAATTGGGCTCGCTCATGCCGATGCAGAAAAAAGCCTCGCCGCCGCTGATCGCGGGCAGGTAGCGTGCTTTCTGCGCGTCGGTGCCATAGCGCAGGATCAGCGGGCCGCTCTGGCGGTCGGCGATCCAGTGCGCCGACACCGGCGCGCCGCAGGCCAGCAGCTCCTCGACCAGCACGAAGCGCGAGAACGGGTCCAATCCCGCGCCGCCGTATTGCGCCGGCAGCGTGATGCCGACCCAGCCGCGTGCGGCCAGCGCCCGGCTGAAGCCGGCATCGAAACCCATCCAGGAGCGCGCCCGCGTTTCCGGCGGCAGCGCCGGCAGGTGTTGAGCGAGGAAGGCGCGCACCTCGGCGCGGAACGCGACGGCGTGCGGCGGCAGTGTGGTGAGGCTGAAGGTGGAGAGCAATGCGGTCACGTTTAAGTCCTGTCGCTTGATTGATTCAGTCCAGCGTCGCGCCCGAGTCCTTGACCACCTTGCGCCAGCGCGTCATTTCCGCGCCCAGGTAGGTCCCGTAGGCCTCGGGCGTGGAACCACGCGGCTCGGCGCCCTGGGCGGCCAGGCTGGCGCGCGTGTCCGGGTGCGCCAGCGCCTTCATCACGGCGGCGTTGAGCTTGCGCACGATCTCGGGCGGCGTCTTTGCCGGCACCATCATGCCTTGCCAGGCGCCGACCTCGAAGCCGGGCTGTACGGTCTCGGCCAGTGTCGGCACGTCCGGCAACTGGGCGCTGCGGCTGGTGCTGGTGACCGCCAGGGCGCGCATGCGCTTGTCGCGGATAAACGGCAGCGAGGAATTGATGGTGTCGGCCATGAACTGCACCTGGCCGCTGGCCAGGTCGGTCAGCGCCGGCGCGCTGCCCTTGTACGGCGCATGCACCGCCGACAGCCCCTGCGCCTGCAAGAACATGAACGCGGCCAGGTGCGTCACGTTGCCGTTGCCGGCCGAGCCGTAGGTGAGCTTGTCCGGGTTGGCCTTCAGGTACTGGATGAAGGCCTTGACGTCATGCACCGGCAGCTGCGCGTTGACCTCCAACACCAGCGGCACCATCGCCGTCAGCGCCACCGGCGCAAAATCGCGCTTCACGTCGTAGCTGAGCTTGCGGTACAGCGCCGGGCTCAGCGCGATCGACGAGGTGTTGTACAACACCGTATAGCCGTCGGCCGGCGCCTTGGCGACGATTTCGGCGCCGATATTGCCGTTGGCGCCGGGCCGGTTGTCGACCAGCACCGGCTGGCCCAGTTCGTCGCTCATGCGCCGGGCGATCACGCGCGAGACCAGGTCGGTCGGGCCGCCCGGCGGGAACGGCACCACCAGGCGGATCGGCCGCGCGGGATAGGCGGCATCGGCGTCGGCCGCCGCCGCCGGTTGCGCCAGCAGCGCCGGCAGCACCGTGGCTGCCGCGACGGCCAGTGTCGTGATGAAAGTCTTTGCCTTCATTGGGGTCTCCTCCATGGATGCGGTCGCGCGGCGGATGCCGCGGGCGTCAGCGGCCTGCCAGCAGCCGGCGCGCGGTATAGGTCATCACCTGTTCGCCGTGCTGGTTGAACACCTCGATGCGCGAATCAACCACGGCGCGGCCGCTGCGCGAGGTCGGGCGGATGCCGGTCACGGTCACAGTGGCATGGATGGTGTCGCCGACCAGCACCGGGCCGTGGATCTGCTGCGTCAGTTCCAGCATCGCCAGCCCGGTGCCCTGGATCATGGTCTGCAGGATAAAGCCCTCGATCAGCGTATAGGTCAGCGCCGCCGGCACCGGCCGGCCCTGGATGGCACCGCCGTCATAGCCGGCTTCGATGAAGATGGCCTCGACCATGCCCGTGACCGAGATGAAGTTGACCAGGTCGGTCTCGGTCACGGTGCGGGCGAAGGTGCGGAAGGCCTGGCCCTCGTGCAGGTCTTGCCAGTAGAAGCCCTGGCCCAGGCGGGGCAGTTCTGCGTGCGTCATGGTGTCTCCGTGGCGGCGGCGCAGCGCGCGGCGCCGCTCTGTTGCAGTTGTGCGATCTGTTCGGGGCCAAGGCCGGCGTCGGCCAGCACCTCGCGGGTGTGTTCGCCCAGCCGCGGCGGCACCGCCAGCGGCGCGCGCTGGCCGTCGAAACGCACCGGCGCGCCTGGAAAGCGCAGGGTGCCCATGGCCGGATCCTCGACGCTTTCAAAGAACCCGGTGGCGGCCAGGTGCGGATCCTGCGGCAGGTCATCCAGTGCGTTGATGCGCGCGACTGGGATCTGCAGCCGTTCGCACAGCGCCACCCAGTGCGCGGTGCTTTGTGCCTGCACGATCTCGCCGGTCAGTTCGTAAAGGGTCTCGATATGCTCGGTGCGGGCCGCGATGTCGGCAAAGCGCGGATCGGCAGCCAGGTCCGGACGATCCGCAGCGTGGAAGAAGTCACGCCAGTGCGCATCGGTGTACGGCATCATGCAGACATGGCCGTCGGCGCTGCGGTAGGGACGGCGCAACGGCGCCAGCACGCGCGGATAGCCGCTCGGGCCGCGCGGCGGCTCGAAGTGGCGGCCGTAGAAGTGCTCGACCAGGTTGAATGCCACCATCGATTCGAACATCGGCACCTCGACCAGCGTGCCGTGGCCGGCACTGCCGTCGTCCCGGCGCCGCGCGCGCCCGGCCAGCGCCGCGCACACCGACAGCGCCGCCACCAGCCCGCTGGTCTTGTCCGCGGCAATGGTGGGGAAGTAGCGGCTGTCGCCGGTCTGCGCCGCCATCAGCGCGGCGTTGCCCGACAGGCCCTGGATGATGTCGTCGTAGGCGGGCCGGCCGCCATAGGGACCGTCCTCGGCAAAGCCCAGCAGGCTGACGAAAACCAGGCTCGGATGGCGCGCCCGCACCGCGTCGGGCGCCAGCCCTAGCGCCGCCAGCTTCTGCGGCCGCATGCTGTGCATCAGCACGTCGGCGCGCTCCAGCACGCGCTCCAGCGCGGCCTGCGCGGCCGGCTGCTTCAGGTCCAGCACCACGCTGCGCTTGCCGCGGTTGACCCCCAGGAAGATCGCCGCCATGCCGGGCTCCGCGGCGGGTCCGGTACGGCGCGTGGAATCGCCCTCGGGCGGCTCGACCTTGATCACCTCGGCGCCCAGGTCGGCCAGCCACTGGCTGGCATACGGCCCCATCACCACCGTGGACAGGTCGACCACGCGGATGCCTGCAAGCGGCAGCATAGTGTCTCCGATCGTTTGTACTGTGGGCCACAGGGTAGATCAGCGGGGACGGGTGGTCTAATATTAGTTTTTTACCAATCGATATCGTCTGGATATTGGCAAGCATGGACCTCCGCCAACTGCAGCAGTTCGTCGCCCTGGCCGAAACCGGCAACTTCCACCGCGCCGCCGAACGGCTGCACATGGCGCAGCCGCCCCTGTCGATCTCGATCCGCAAGCTCGAGGAACAGCTCGGCACGGCGCTGTTCGTGCGCACCTCGCGCGGGGTGCGGCTGACGCAGGCGGGCGAGGCCGCGCTGCATGATGCGCGCCGGGCGCTGTTCCACGCGCAGCAGGCGCGCGCCGCGGCGATGGCGGCGGGGCAGGGCGAGCGCGGCGCGTTGCGCATCGGCTTTATCGGCTCGGCCACCTATGCGCTGCTGCCCAAGCTGATCCCGGCATTCCGCGCCGCGCATCCCGGCATCGAGCTGATCCTGCATGAATCCACCACCGCGGCGATCCTGGACCGCCTGGAGAAGCACCAGATCGATGCCGGGCTGGTGCGCTTCCCGATCCTGAGCAGCGGCGACTATGCGCTGACGCCGCTGGAGAACGATGTCTTCGTCGCCGCCGTGCCGGCCGACAGCCCGCTGGCGCGCGCCGACGCGATCGCGCTGCGCGCGCTGGCCGATGAGCCCTTCATCATGTATCCGGCGGCGCAGGTGCCCAACCTGCATGCGGTGGCGATGATGCTGTGCCAGCAGGCGGGCTTCGTGCCGCGCGTGACGCAGGAGGCGGTGCAGGTGCAGACCCAGGTGAGCCTGGTGGAAAGCGGGCTGGGGGTGGCGCTGGTGCCCAGCGTGGCGGCGCGCTACGCCAACCGGCGCGTGCGCTTCCTGCCGTTGTCGAGCCCGCGGCCGGCCGGTCGCATCGGTATTGCGCTGGCGGCGCGGCCCGATGACGGCGACCGCCAGGTGCAGCGCTTCCTGGCGGCGGCGCAGGCCGCGGTGCAGTAGCCGGCGCAGCCGTGCGGTGTCAGGCGGCGCGCGGGCGCGGGGCGCGCGGCCGGATCGCCGAGGTCACGCCGGCCCGCTCCAGGTTGACGCCTGGCAACAGGTGCAGCAGCCGCACCAGTTCTGACTGGCGATGCGTGCCGGTCTTGCGCAGCGTGTCGCGGATATGCACGCGCACGGTATGGGGCGAGAGGAACTCGCGCTCGGCAATTTCGTTGAGGGTCTCGCCGGCGGCCAGCCGGATGGCGATGATGCTTTCCTTGCGCGACAGCCCGAACAGCGACGTCAGCACGCCCGCATCCAGCACCGAGCGCGATTCGGAGTTGCCCAGCAGCAGCATCGCCGCCGGCAGTTGCCACGGGCCTTCCACCGGCTGGCGCGAGACCAGTGGCGTGACGATGATCGGCACCGGCTGCCCGCCCGAGGTGATATGCATCCACGAGCCCGACGCGGCGTCGGCGCCGCGGCCGCGCATGGCGCCGTCGAGCAGCTTGCGCAGCACCGCCTGCAGCGTGTCGCTGTGGGCGCGCAGCACGCCGTCCTGCAGCGACAGGTGGCTGTCGGCCTGCACCAGCGCCTCGGCCCAGCTGTTGGCATAGCGCACGCGCAGGTCGGCCTGCAGCACCATCACGCCGAAGTCCAGGGTATCGAGGCCGGCCAGGCCCAGGCTGGCCAGCCCGCTGAGTTCAAAGTTGCGCTGCTGCATACGCGCGGCGCGCACCCAGTGCGGCATGACATGGGCCAAACGCCGCTCGCGCTGGCCCGTGCTGATGCTGCCGGCGTTGGTGCCGCTCATCAGCACGCAGACTTCGGCGTTCTCGATCAGGCGGATGCCCTGTTCCAGTTCGGTGCAGGCCAGCGTGGTGGCGGTGGTCGCGGCGCCGGCGTCGTGGCAGCGCCGCGCCATCGCGTCAGAGGCCACGCGCCGGGCGTCGGGGCCGGGCAGGTCGAAGGGGCCGGGCAGGCAGTTGGGCAGGCTGGCGCCGCTAGTAAAGCAGCCGTGCGGGGTCACGCCCAGGCGGGCATGGCCGGCCAGCTTGTCCCAGATCAGGTAGCGCGGGCTGCCCGTGCAGGTGTAGCGCGAAAAGAGATCGAGGGCGGCGGGCATGGCCGCGACGTCCAGCGCGGACTCATAGATTGAATCGACCAGACGATGGAAATCCTCGTCCGTGGTCGGGTGTTCGCCCATGTTCTGATCCCCCCGGTGGCAAACGCCTCTTGCTCTGCGCCACGGCAAGTGGCCACATCCCTTCGTGTTATCGGTTCCGTTCTGGCGTTCTGTAGTGGCGCCGATACGGCTGTTGCGGGCAGCGCGCCTGTCGGCCGGCGCTTGCCGTACCGCAATCATGCCAAACAATGTTGTATGTTTTATACCCCGTGTTGGGAGGGGAAACCCCGATTGTGCGGCGTAACTTCCGGCCACGGTCGGCCTGCCCCAGCCAGCGCGTTCACGGCGGTGCGCCTTTTGGCACGAGCTCCCCGGCCGGCAGCTCCACCGCGCCGCCATCGACCTGGATGGTCAGGCTCGGCGAGGCCATGCGAATGCCGTTGGCGTCGAAATTGCGCTTGAGCCGGGCATTGAAGGCCCGCGTGATCTCCGCCTGCATCAGCGGCCGGGTCTTGATCTGCGCCATCACCACCGGCCCGCTCGGGTCGAAGCGGTCCAGGCCCAGGATCTCGAGTCCGGACATCAGCTTGCGGCCGTAGCGCAGATCGCGCGACAGTTCCGCGCCGGTGGTTCGGATCAGTTCCAGCGCGCGGTCCAGGTCACTCTGGTAGCTGATGCCGATATTGAGCACGGCGTAGCCGTAGCCGCGCGACAGGTTCTTGACCGCCTTGATCTGGCTGTACGGCAGCGTGTGCAACGCGCCGCGGCCGTCGCGCAGCTTGACGGTGCGGATGGTCATGGCCTCGACCACGCCCGCATGGTCGGGCAGCTCGATCGAGTCGCCGATGGCGATGGAATCCTCTACCACGATAAACAGGCCGGTGATCAGGTCCTGCACCAGGCTTTGCGCGCCGAAGCCGATGGCCAGGCCGACCACGCCCGCGCCGGCCAGCAGCGGCGTCACGTTGACGCCCAGGTTGGCCAGCACCGCGATCACGGTGATCACCAGCAGGCCGATGAAGGATGCATTGCGCACCAGTGGCAGGATGGTCCTGGCGCGCAGGCTGGGCTGCGCGGCGCGCGCATGGACCGGCGACAAGGACTGCGTGATGGCGGTGTCGATCAGCAGCCAGACCAGCCAGGCCAGCAGCACGGTGCTGGTGACGCGGAACGCGGTTTCGGTCAGGTGGCGCCCGACGGCCGACGATTCGGCCAGCCGCACCAGCGAAGAGCCCCACACGCGCATGACCATTTCGACGAAAGCGGCCCAGACCAGCACCCGCACCAGCGCCAGCGCAAAGCGTCCGAAGCGCTGCAGGTAGGCCGAGCGGCGGCGGTCGCGGATGCGCGGCGCACGCGCGCCGGCCTTGGGCGAGCGACCCAGCACCATGGTCAGCAGCAGCGCGGCGACGAACAGCGCCACCGAGGCCACCGTGCGACGCAGGAATACATCAGCATGGCCGGTGGCCAGCACGGTGCCGATCACCGAGGCCACCACCACGGCCAGCACCGGCAGGTGCCAGGCCTGGCCCGCCAGGCGCAACAGGTCGGTCACGGCGGGATGGGCCTGGCGGAAGGCCAGCGGCCGCTGGCTGATGAGCTGGCCGATCTGGCGGCGGAAAGCCAGCGCGAACCCGCCGATGCCCAGCGCCGCGGCGATATTGGCCAGGGTCGAGACCAGGGCCGACAGGTTGCTGCCCAGCACCGCGGCCATGCGGGCATCGGCAGCGCCGTTACCCAGTGCCGCCAGCGCGCCGGTGCAGAACAGCAGCCACGGCGAGCGCGCCAGCAGTTGGCGCACCGCCAGTTGCCGGTGCGCGCTGCGGAACAGCGCGAAGATGACCTGGCACACCGCCGCCGCGATCGCGCCGGCGACGATGGCGTAGGCCAGCAACACCGCGGCCACGCTGGCCGGCGACTGCGCGAACAGTTGCCGGGCCAGCATCAGCGTCAGCCCGAACGCCACCACCCAGGGCCCGATATGGCGGAGCATGTAGACGCCAACGTCGACCCACGAGGGCAGCTCGGGCAGCTTGCCGCGCGGCGCGTGCGGGGCGCCGGCCTGGTGCCGTCGCCGCAGCCGATGGCCGAGCTGCTGCAGCGCCCAGCCGCACACCGCCCAAGCCGCAAGCACCAGCGCGAATTCGCGCAGCGCGTCCAGTCCGGAGCGGGTGCCGCCCCGCGTCAGCGCGGCGCGCCATTCCTCGGCCGCGAAGCGCGTGCGCCAGCCCCAGTATTGCCACGGGCCGTGGTCTTCGCGCAGGTGCGAATCGACTTCGTCCAGCACCTGCGCCATGGCACCGATCAGGCCGGGCGCCGAGGCTGCCGCGGGGGCTGGCGCCGCCACGCCGGCGGAAGCCGCCAGACCCTGTCGCAGGGTTTGCAACTGGTTCACCAGCGCGCGCCGCTCGGCGTCGTCCTGCAGCGTGGTGATGACCTGGTCCAGTGACTGCGCCAGCGGCGTGCTGGCGGCGGCAGCGGCACTGGCCGGCGCCCCCTGTTTAGCCGCCGGCGCCAGCAGCGCGGCGAACGGGCCGGCCGGGGCGGCGTACGCCGGCATGGCGCACAGCAGCGCAAGCAGGCCGGCCAGCATGGCCAGTGCCGTAGCCACGACAGCAGGCCGACAGGGCGGGCAGGCGAGGGCGTGAGGTTGGGGTTTGCGCATGGAGGGGGATCGTCTGCCGGGGGGGGGCCGGCGCCGGAAGGGCCGTCGATCGCGCCACTGTAGCGCATCGGCCGCGCGGTGTGCCGGCGTGCGCCCGGGCGCCTTGGCACGCATTCGGCGCATTCGGCGCATTCGTCGCTTCGGACGATGCATCGGCGGCCCCGATCCCCGAATCTCGAACCCACTCCGGTACAGGCGATTTTTGGGCCTGCCGGCCTCAACCAGAGCGCGGCCGCGCAGCGCCGGCCGCACAGCAACAAGAGACAAAAGGAAAGACGGCATGGAACTCAATGCATCGGTATCGGCAGTAGTGACGGGTGGCGCCTCGGGGCTGGGCGCGGCGACGGCGCGCGCGCTGGCGGCACAGGGCGTGCGCGTGGCACTGTTCGACCTGAACGCCGAAAAGGGCGAAGCGCTCGCGCGTGAGCTCGGCGGGGTGTTCTGCCAGGTCAACGTGACCTCCGAGGCCGAGGTCGAGGCCGGCTTTGCCAAGGCCCGCGCCGCCATCGGCCAGGAGCGCATCCTGGTCAACTGCGCCGGCACGGGCAACGCCATCAAGACCGCCTCGCGTGCCAAGGAAGCGCCGGATCAGATCAAGCATTTCCCGTCTGATGCCTTCGAGCGCATCATCCAGATCAACCTGATCGGCACGTTCCGCTGCATCGCGCGATCGGCCGCCGGCATGCTGACGCTCGACACCGCCGGCGGCGAGCGCGGCGTGATCATCAACACCGCCTCGGTGGCGGCGCAGGACGGCCAGATGGGGCAGGCGGCGTACTCGGCGTCGAAGGCCGCCGTGGTCGGCATGACGCTGCCGATTGCGCGCGACCTGGCGGGCGAAGGCATCCGCGTCAACACCATCCTGCCCGGCATCTTCAATACGCCGCTGCTGCAGGGCGCGGCCGAGAACGTCAAGGCCGCGCTGGCCGCCTCGGTGCCGTTCCCGAAGCGCCTGGGGCAGCCGGAAGAGTTTGCCTCGCTGGCCGTCGAGATGTGCCGCAACGGCTATTTCAACGGCGAGTCGGTGCGCCTGGACGGCGCCATCCGCATGGCGCCGCGCTGAGCCCACCGGCCTGTCGCCACGGCCGCACCCGCGCCAGGCGGAGGCGGCCATGGCAATGAAATTTTCTGGAGACGCGGATGGATTTCAGCTACCTGACGACGCTGCCTCACGCGGTGCGCCATTTCGCGCGCCTGCGGCCCGAGGCCGTGGCGTATTCGTTCGAAGGCCGGCAGACCACTTACGCCGGGTTCGAGCGCAACACGGACCGCGTGGCGCAGGCCTTGCTGGCCGAAGGCGTGCGCGCGGGCGATCGCATCGGCTATATCGGCAAGAACAGCGACCACTATTTTGAGCTGCTGCTGGGCGCGGGCAAGACCGGCGCGGTGATGGCGCCGGCCAGCTGGCGCCTGGCCCCGCCCGAGGTCGAGTTCATCCTCGCGCATTGCGATGCGGTGGTGCTGTTTGTTGGCGCCGAGTCGACGGCGATGGTGCGCAACCTGCTGCCGGCGCTGCCGCTGGTGCGCAAGGTGGTGGTCATGGAACCGTGCGACGCGCAGGGTGACTGGCCCTGCTACACCGACTGGCGCGACGCGCACCCGGCCACGCCGCCCGCGCATGAGCCGGCCGCGCACGACGTGGTGCTGCAGCTGTACACGTCCGGGACCACCGGCCGGCCCAAGGGGGCGATGCTGACGCACCGCAACCTGACCATCGGCACCGAGGTCAGCGAGCGCGAACACCTGGCCTGGTCGCATTGGGTGGCCGACGATATTTCGCTGGTAGCGATGCCGGTAGCGCATATCGGCGGCTCCGGCTGGGGCCTGCGCAACCTGCTGTCCGGCGCCAAGGGCGTGGTTGCGCGCGAGTTCGATCCGCGCGCGGTGCTCGACTTCATCGAGAAGGAGCGCGTCAGCAAGCTGTTCCTGGTGCCGGCCGCGATGCAGATCGTGCTGCGTGACCCGCGCGCGCGCCAGGTCGATTATTCGCGCCTGAAGTATCTGCTGTACGGCGCGGCGCCGATCCCGGCGGCGCTGCTGCGAGAAGGCATCGAAGTGTTCGGCTGTGGCTTCGTGCAGCAGTACGGCATGACCGAGACCACCGGCACCATCGTCGCGCTGCCGCCCGAGGACCACACCACCGACGAAGTGCCGCGCATGCGCGCCGCCGGCAAGCCGCTGCCGGGGGTCGAGCTGAAGGTGGTGGATTACGAGGGGCGCCAGCTGGCACCAGGCGAGGTGGGAGAAGTGGTGGTGCGCGCGCAGCACAACATGGCCGGCTACTGGAAGCAGCCCGAAGAGACCGCGCGCACCATCGACGCCGACGGCTGGCTGCGCACCGGCGACGCGGGCTACATGGATGCCGAGGGCTACCTGTACATCCACGACCGCGTCAAGGACATGATCATCAGCGGCGGCGAGAACGTCTACCCCGCCGAGGTCGAAAGCGCGATCTACGGCCATCCGCAAGTGGCCGACGTGGCCGTGATCGGCGTGCCGGACGAGAAGTGGGGCGAGGCGGTCAAGGCCATCGTCGTGCTCAAGCCGGGGCAGGCGCCGGACCGCGATGCCATCCTCGCCTGGACGCGCCAGCGCGTGGCGGGATTCAAGGTGCCGAAGAGCATCGAGTTCGTCGACGCGCTGCCGCGCAACCCGTCGGGCAAGCTGCTGCGCCGCAAGCTGCGCGAGCCGTTCTGGGAGGGGATGAACCGGCAGGTGAACTGAAGCCGCCGGGGACGCGCCAAAGCCCGCCATCACTGAACTGAACCCCAGAAGTTGGACGGTTCGAGAAGACTAGGCTTGCAAGGGCTGAGTCCTGTATTGCACGGGACTC
>NZ_SROX01000016.1:0-77743 GCF_013141915.1 Cupriavidus necator
CACAAGTTGATCCGGCGCCTGATGCTGCAGTTGGGCTTGAAGTCGCTGGTACGACCGAAGAAATACCGCTCTTACCGTGGAATGCTAGGACGGGTGGCGCCGAACTTGCTCAACCGGCAGTTCGCTGCGCAACGGCCCAACGAGAAATGGGTGACGGATGTGACCGCGTTCAACGTGAAGGGGCAGAAGCTGTACCTGTCGCCGGTGATGGATCTGTACAACGGCGAGATCATCGCCTGGCAGAGCTCCACAAGGCCCACCTTTGATTTGGTCCGTGGCATGCTGAAGAAAGCGATCCCACGCCTTAAGCGTAGTGAGCGGCCTTTGCTGCATTCGGATCAGGGCTGGCAGTATCAGATGCCAGCCTATCGACGCCTGCTGGGCAAGAAGGTCCGTCAGAGCATGTCACGCAAGGGCAATTGCCTTGATAATGCCGCGATGGAAAGCTTCTTTGGAACGCTCAAGTCGGAGTTCTTCTACCTGAACGAATTCGACAGCGTGAAGCAGTTGCAGGCTGGAATCCGGCAATACATCCACTACTACAACCACGAACGTATCCGACAGAAACTAAATGGGCTGAGTCCCGTGCAATACAGGACTCAGCCCTTGCAAGCCTAGTCTTCTTGAACCGTCCAACTTCTGGGGTTCAGTTCACATTGCGGGCTTTTCTTCTTTGTGTATGGTCCCCTACTTACTTGCAGACTTCATACATGGAGCTGTTTCCGTAGTTGCCGTTGCCGATCGTTGACAATTTCCACGCGCCCAGCCGATATTGGCTTGTCGCAAGGGCGGCCATAGCTTTATTTGAGAAATCCTGTTCATCAGAAATTTCTGCGTTGGACCACATTCTCGACCAGGCTGGTGTATAGCTTCCATCATTGACGACAATCCCGTAGCCAGCGCAGCCCCCATCCGCTGAGCAGTTGCCCATGGGCCCCATCGTGATCGCGAAAATGGGATTCTGAAACCGGCACGTCAGCGGCGGGGGCGGTGGCGGTGGCGGCGGCAGCGGTGCGGGTTCCGGGACGCCACAGTATGGCAATCCGTTTCCTCTCCGCAACCACTGTTGTCCCGGTAGGCAATCGGCAACGGTCATCGGGGGGGCGGGAAACGAATAGAGTTGCGCGTTGGCCACTATCGCTTCACAGGCGAGCACGCAAGTTAAAATAATTCGCTTCATCATGGATTCCTAATACATGCAACCGGTGGTTACGGTACCAACCAACTGGCCACCGAGTGCCCCGACGTCGTTACCGCTGTACCAGGCTGCTGGTGACATGGCACTGGCCTGCGCGTACCAGTAAGTGCCGTAGTCGTTCATTGAGAAGAACGTCCCTTGAATCGGTGGCATCACGTTCCCAGTAATGTTGACCATCTGCTGCTTCGGCGTGTACAGGGCCCATGCAGTACCGCCCGGGCAATAGTCCTTGCCGAATGTCATCCCATCGGTCACGTTGTCGTACTTCCGTGTAACGGACATGTTGCCGAGCGCATTGTTCAGCGACACATATCGATTGCCCTTGCAGATGTAGCCGACGTTGGTCGCACCCGTCGCCAGCTGGCCGCTGTTTGCGCATGCCATGCCCTCGTAGATGTTCGCCACCGCGGTGCCGATCGGCTGCCAAACACCACCGAAGCAGATCACGAAGCCTGTGCCTGTGCTGCTCCTGCGCGTAGATGGCTCCACATTGCAGGCCGAGCCAGGCACGGCGGTGTTGGTGATGTAGGTCTCGCCATTGCTGGTCAGCGCCGTGGTGGCGGTCGCGCGCCTGGCGTTGTTCACGTCGTTGCCACCCATGTCGATCGACGTCTGCATCCGGTTCAGCTCGGGATGCCCCGGCACCTGAACGCGGTACAAGTAGCCGTTGTTGGCTTGCGTGCCGGTAAAGGCTAGCAATGACGCCAGCCGGCCGCTGCCGGGATTGGTGTAGTTGGCCAGCGGCACCTGCCAGGCGCCGTAGGCGCCATAGGCATTGCTGGCCACCATCGTCGGATCCCCGTTCTGCCCCGGATACGGCACGAACCCGCCCTGCGCGCCCGCCTGGGCCGCGATTTGCACCAGCTGGCGTGTGTCCGTGATGGGCCGGCCGCCTTGCGAAGTCACGAGTGCCTGCAGGGTGTTCGGCGTCGGCTGCAGGACCTGGAGCAGCCACGTCTGTCCGAATACGTTCGCCGCCGAGAACCCCGCCGGCAAGTAGCCACCGTTGAGGAGCATCGCCGGCGTGACCGACACCGGTACACTGGCCGTGGCTTGCGCAGCAAGGGTGGCGGCTTCATCCTGCACAAACTGCAATGCCGCCTTGTCGAAGACCAGCATTTGGCTCGCTGCTGCCGCTGTCTGGACGTTGGTGACGCCAGCCTTTGCCCACGTCGCAAAGCCAGCGATGCTCAGCATCGACAGCATCAGCGCAACGAGATAACCGAGTATGGCTTCCATGCAACTCTCAGGTATTCAGCTGGACCCACTGGACCAGCGTGCCAACAGGAATTGACGCTGGCACGCTGTAGGCCGTGCCGGTCGTGAGGCTAATCGCAGTGCCCTGGCTACGAACCCGGAACCACGCCGCGCTACCTTCCGTGCTGCTGAGCAGCACCGCGCCGGCACCGGGAGAGACACGCACAAATCCATAGACATCCCTGCCACCCGCGGGGTTGGCCACCGCCATGCACCCCGCGCCAGAAGGTGCCACCATCCCCGCCGGCAGGATCGGCGCCACATTCGAACCTACGAGGCCTGGCGTTGCGCCGGCGGTCGAGACGCACGCGGCACCATAAGCCTGTGCTTGCTGCGCAGTCACCGCAGCCAAGGCCTCCATGCGCCCCGGCTCGCCGGCGCCGGGGACCGACTGCGACAGTTGGCGGCTCTGCGCCACGATGCCCAGACAGAACAGCACCGTAGCGAGTGGCAGAATGAGATACCCCATGCTCGTCTCCTCAGATCCCGGCGTCACGCCGGTCGCATCACTGGAAGGTCAGGGCGAAGGTCGCGGTGGCGCTGCAGGCGGCACTGGCGGTGACCTGGTCCGGCAGGTTGGTCTGGTCGAACGTCGTCGTGCCAACCGTCAGCGTCACGTAGTCCTTCATACCAAGCGTCGCGCTCACGCACTGCTTTGCCGTCTGCGCGTTGCCACCACCAAAGGTAATCACCCCGCGCGAACCATTGTTTGCCGAAGCCAGCGTGACCGCGTTACCCCAGGGGTCAACCAGCGCATTGCCGCGGACCATGTCGGTGGGGAACATGCCGCCGTTGATCATCGCCGCAATGTTGGCCGTGGTGAAGTTGGTATAGCCATTGTTGCCTTGGGAGAATCCGGCGCGAGCGTTGGTAATCAATTGCGCAATATTGGTCGCCACCACGCTCGCCTTGTGGTTCTGGAAGCCGTTGTAGCCGGCATAAGCGATGCCAACCAGTGCAAGCAGGCCCAAGACAATGGCGACGACGCGCCCGAGAATGCCATCCATTTGAAACTCCTATGCTGTTGAACACGCCAAGATTTAGAACTTGCCCATCGACGACGTGAGGATCGATGAGAGAGAGTTGGAACCCAGTTGCAGCACGACGAAGGCGAGGAACATCAGGCCGGTGAAGGCAGCGGACATGACCATCCCTTTGGCGAGCAATTGCCGCTCGATGACTTCAGCGTTCTGCCGCACGGCGACCGTGATCTTCTCGGTGAAGTCATCGAATCCAGCATACGCACCGATTTCGTCAATCAAGTCCATCGATGGGAAGCCATATCCGGTTTGCCGCATCGCCTCGGCCAGGTCCAGGCCGTCGGTGAGTCCGAGGCGGATAGGCTTGAGGCGCGACGCCATCCATGGCGAGGCGGTCTGAATCTGTCCCTCCAATGCGACCACGTCCGGCACGTTCGCCCGCAGTAGCGCAACAAACGACCTGAGCCAGGTGAATCCGTTAATCTCGCGATACACCGTAAAAGGGAAGACATGGTGGTCAAGGAACCGTCTGGCCGAGCCATCCCATCGCGGTAGCGCCCACCAGCTCCATATCGCATAGGCACCCAGGCTGCCGAACAGGACCGGCGCCGGCCAGCCCACCGCCAGCTGACCCATCCAGTACATGGCATAGGCCCAGTCCGTCCACTGGTCGAGCGGCACGAAATCCAGAAACTGCGGCACGATCTGGGCACCGATCAGGAACAGCACCGCGTATAGCGTCAGCAAATAGACCGTCGGAGCAAAAAAGCTAGCCTGCAACTTCTGACGCAGCCGCGTTGTCTGCTCGCGCACCTCAAGGACCAGACGCATGGCTTCCGGCAACTGCCCGGCGCGCTCGCCCGCATCCAGCACGCTGCGCTCCAGATCGCTGAGCCCGGCGCCCATGGCCGCCATCAGGGTCATGCCGTCCCGCACCTTGCGGGCGACGTCATGCGCCGCCTCGGCCGCTCGCTCACGCCCCCGACGGGCCAGCCGCTCGCGGAAGTCCTCCAGGATCTGTGCGAGGGTGAGGCCGTTTTCCAGCTGGCTCGATGCCTGCTGGTACAGGCGTCGGCGCATGGTCCAAGAAAGTCCGCTCATGTTTCGTCTCGGTGGGGGATAGCGTCGACACTGCGCTCGGCATCAATAGGCGATAGCCTGCCAGCGAGCACCAGATCCATCGCATGGGCAATCATGGGCTTGTCGGCGCCGGCGCGATTGCGATGCTTCCGGCGGGCCACCAGCACCCCTTCCTTGATGCAGTCCTGCATCAGATCCTCGCTTGTCACCACAACTTCAGCCACCGCCTGTTGGCCAACGATTGCATCGCCATGGCAATGGTCGCAACCTGCCCCGCGCACGCGCACCTCCGACAGATCGCCCCAAGTCCGCATGGCACGCAGCATGTATTCCGGCAAGGCACCCGGCGCGTCCTCCAACTTCACGCTGCACTTCGGACAGAGCAACGGGACCACGCGCTGTGCAATCAGGCCGATGATCTGGTTGTGGTTGCAGATCACCTCCATGGCCAGCCGGACGTGGTCCAGCATCATCAGACGCGAGAACGTTTCGAATGGATCCGTCACGTGCAGCGTGGTGAGCACAAGGTGGCCGGTGGCCGCGGCTTGCAGCGTGGCCACCGCTTCCTCGACACCACGGATTTCGCCAAGCAGGATGGCGTCCGGGTCCATCCGCAGCGTCATGCGCAGCATCTCCGGGAAGCGCTCGCTCTCGGTGGTCAGCTGGATCGCCCAATCCATCGGATACTCGGTCGGGTTCTCGATCGTGACCAGACGCTTTTCCGGGAACATTCGTGCCTGATGCCGGGTGCACTCGAATAGCGTCGTGGTCTTGCCGCTACCCGTCGGCCCTGTCACGACTACCACACCCATCGGCCGGCGCAGCAGCTGCGAGATCAGATCCACCTGCAGCGGCGTGTATCCCATCTGGCCGAGCATGAATTCACCCGAAGGGCTCTTCGGCGTGCTCAAGTCCAGCCGCTTCGCCGCATCGATGGCGTCTGCCTTGCGAGCGCCCTGGTGGTGCTCTCGATACTGCAGGCGCGCCACGAGGAAGCCGCCGCCGCTCTCCACCGGATAGGCCGGCCCTCGGACGATCCGCACGCTCGATAACCCGGTGCCAGGCAGTGCATCGCCCGCAATCTGGGCATCCTGTACGTCCAGAGGGTTGTAGGTCGCGGCTTTCACGGTGGCCAGGCCGGTGTACATGGCGCGCACGAGCCGCTCCCCCTCCTCCCGTCGCATCGACAGCGCCCCGACAGTACGCAGATCCCCCTGCACGCGTACCTGAATCTCGGTGTGGTGTTCCCGCACCAGCACGTGAATATCCGAGGCAATCAGCGCCGCGCAGTCGGCCACCAGCCGGCGCGCCAGGCTCAACGTCTGGAGGTCGGCATCCTGTTGCTGGCCGGAGCCGCGCTGCTGCCGCAGGACCGCCAGCTCCTGGGCCGACACTTTACGAACCTGAGGCGCAGCGCCGCTGCGGCGTACCTTAGCCTCCCAAGTGAGAAAGCGCGGGGTGCCGAAATGGCGGGCATCCACGTATATGTCGCAGGCGTGCACAGCGAGGGCTTTCTGGACGGTCTCACTGGTGAGCCCGTGGTCCAGGGCGAGGTCCTCGACATAGAGGCCGGTCTCGGCTACGCGTTGGCGCAGCGCTGCCGCATCCTCCGGCGCAAGCAGATTCAACATGCAGGCAACCTTGTCGAAGCTGCCCGCGAGCGTGCGCGGGTAGAGGATGTGCGGCGCCAGCACTTCTGGCGGGGGCGGCAGCGTGAGCATGTCGGACTTTGCCGACGGCTCCGATCGCGCGGCGACGACCGCGGTACGGTCCCCCTTGCGAGCGGCACCGCCCCACAGGCGCGAAAGTGTCCCGATCATCATGGCTTTCCTTGGTGTTGAGGCCCGGCAGCAGGAGCAGCGGCATTCCCGTTCCGCTGGGCGTACAGCTTCCCGACGCCCTTCCATGTCTGGTTCGCCGCTTCATAGCTGACTTCGGTCAGGCGCAAGCCAGCCACGTTATCGAGACCAGTGCCGATACCCATCCATGGCGGCGCGCCAAAGTGGATGTCCGCAGTCATCACAATCCATGGGTCGACAGGCGTCTTGCCATCCGAGGGAAGCAACGGCGGCGGCATCGTGACTTGCAGCGCCATGCCGCGCGCCTGCGCGTATGTCCAGATCGCGCGCTGGGCCTCGCGAACGGTGTCGATCCCTGACGGGGACGAGAGGAATGCTGCGCGGGCAACGGCGGTTGCATTCGCCTGATTGCCGTCCGCCGACAAGGAGCCTGGCGCGTTGGCAGCCACGCCACCCTCTCGCTTCCAGCTTGTCTCGATATTGAGCGTGGTCGCCGTCGCCGGCTTGCAGCTCCATGCGGCCATCGTCCAGCCGTTCTCTGCGAGCGGCTGCCCCTCCCATGCGCGCCGGCAGGCCTGCAGGAACGCCGACGGCAGCGCTTCTTCCACCCACGGAAGGGTTCGCGGGCGGGAAGCTTCGTTCAGCTGCTGCGCGGCGGCGATTGCGCGCTGGCGCGCCCGCTGTGCCTCCCGCTCAGCCTCCTGTTGCGCGTCATACCAGTACCAGCCACCGCCGACGAGCACGCCTAACACACCCACTGCGGCCAACGTATAAGCGGTTGACCGCCAAGGGCCTCGCAGCACATCGTGCATTGCCGACACGCCCTTGCTCGCGCGCGCCATGGCGGCGAGATCTCGTACGGTACCCTCGACCTCAGTCCAATCGCCCAGCGTGCGATGGCGGGCCCGGATCGTGTCCAGCTCCTCGAGGGTACCCACTCGATCGCCGCCCGAGATAATGGCGTGGCCCTGTCGAACCGCGACATACCAGTAGAGGTTGTCTTGAAGGTGAAAGAGGCCCATCCAAGGCTGGTGATGCTGGGCGGCCACGACGGCGGCGAGCGGCTTGACCGTGGCAACCTTGACACCAGCCATCGGCTCGCAAAAGCCGCTCTGCACGGCGCCTTCGGCGCTCTGGTGCACGACGCCCCAACGGAAGTGTCGGCCGAGTGCCATCGCGCTGCCGCGCACGGCGCTCTTGCTCGGCTGAACCTCCTCGTGCTGCCAGGTCAGCCCAATCGCGAAGGCGCCTTTCAACCCGGGAAACGACAGGATTTGCGCCATGAATCAGGGCCTCAGCGTACGCATGCGCTTGCCGTTGGCGAGCTTGACGCCGCCATCGTCGATGCCGACGACTTTCCAGCCACCATCCAGCGCGTCGCCGGCCACGACCGGCACAGTGCGCCCGTTGACCTCGACAACCGCGTTGAACTGGCCATCGAACGCGCGCAACGAAACGAGCCGCGGTGCCTCGGCCGCTTGCCGAGGCATCCGTTCAGCAACGCCGGCCGCCGGCATGGGTGCCCCAAGCGAAATGGCCGGCGCTGCTCCGGCAGGCGCAGCTGCACCTGCCGTGCCCGTCAACAGCGATTCTTCCGCCCGCTTCACCTCGGCCTTGAATTTCGCAATCTCGGCCCGGGCCTTCCACAAGGCAATCTGCGACTGCAACGCCGCGAGTTCCGATGCCTCGGTATGCCGCGGCGTTGTTGTCGCGTCGGCCGCCACTGCCGCATTGGCAGACGATGCCCCCGCCCCAGCAGCTGCGCCAGCAGCGCTGGCACTGGACGGCTGGGCCGCGGGCGTGGATGCAGGCGGCGCGGCCTCCTGCGTCCGCGCCGGCGGCCGAGCTGCCTGCTGCGAGGCTGGCTGTGACGCCTGCTTGCGGCCAGCTTCCGCAATCGCCGCGGAGATCGGGTCGGACATGGAAGACGCCGCGTTTGCCGAACCAGCCACCGATTGCAGCAAGGCTGCCGCGATAGCTATCCCGAGATGACTGCAACGAAGGTTGAATGCGCGATTCTGCATGGGATTGTCTGAAGTGTTACAGCAAGCGGGCCGAGATCATGATTGCGATGACGGTATCGCCACGGGTCGCCCCAACCCCGCCACCGAGCGCGGCCATCCACGGCTCACCCACGCCGTTGTTGGTGGTCGCCGCCTTCTGGTTGCGCAAGCCCGTGAGTACCAGGGATTCGCCCGGCTTCAGCGTGATGGATTGCGTGAAGCGGTTGGTCGGCATGGTCCGCAGCTGCACGCTGGTCTGATTGGCCGAGCCGCCCGAGTTGAACGGCTGCAGGGGCAGGAGGTCCGAGAGCGTCATGTCGAAGTTCATCAGGATCCGGCCATCAACGACCTTGGGCAGGAAGTTGCTGGTGAAGCCATAGGTGACCGTCGCAGTCTGAATCGAACTGGTGGAGCCGACATTCGCGGCGAGCGTCGTTTGCGCCTGTGCAACGTAGTCCTGCAGCGTCGCGGTCTGCAGCGCGAGGACCTTCCCGTTCTGCGTAACGCCCGAGCGAGACACCACCTGCGACACGTTGCCCAGCGTCGAGAGCGCCTGGATCACAGCCTTGCTGCCGGCAAATGGCCCGCTCATGATGGTCGCGCCGAGGTTCATCGGCGAAGCGCTGCCCGAGACATTCGGCATGCTGGCGGAATTAAACGTGACCCCTGGCTGCCCGCTGGAGCTCTGGTACGCGAGGGCCAGGTTCAGGCCATAGTTGTCCTCGCGCGTCACGCGGACCTCGTAGACCTGCACGTCGATGGCCACCTGCTTGCCATACATGGCGGCCAAGCTCTTGACGAACTGTTCGATGCGGTCGCACTGGGCCGGATCCCCGGTTACTGTGAGGGTGCCCAGGTTCTTGTCGACAACCACCTCGGCGCTGGCGCCGGCAACGGCCTTTGCGGTCACCTGGAGCGTCTCCCACGGCTTCATCTCGACCGACATGCTCATCGACTGCCCGCTGCGCCCGGCTCCGCTGCTACCATTGCTGGCCCCGGTCCCGCCGGCGCCCGACATGCCGCTCGAGCTGCTGTCCGTCGTGGTGATCGATCCATTCATCGAGGACGAATCAGCGAGGCTCGGCAGCATGAAGGTGCGGGTTTCCGTCTTAAAGAACGTGACCGTGCCGTCGTTGTACCGAGACCAGACCCCGAAATGCGCTTCCACGGCATCCAGGAAGCCCTTGAAACTTCCTTCGTACCGAAGGGTCAGCGGGAGCGCCGCGGCCCCGCCAGCGCTCCCACCCGCAGCAACGCTGAGCGGAGCGCCCAGATCTACCCGTGCCGTGCCGCCCATCGGAATCGGCCCGCCCGGGCGGACTGCGCCTGCCGGCTGTACCACCGGCGCTGCGCTTGACGCTGCAGCGACTGCCGACGGATCGACGGTAGAGCGCACGCCAACGCTTTGGGCGATCCAGTTGGCGGCTTCATTCAGTGAGCCGAGGGTGCCCTTGAACACCACATGCTTGCCGTAGATGTCAGGCTGAGGCTTGCTGGCGCGGATCTTCTCACCCATCAACCAGGCCCCTTCATGCACGCGGAACACCGGCCGGCTGCGCGGCGCGTCGGCGTAGCGCGCCTGCGCCTCGCTGTTGATGGCGCTCTGAATCTGGCGCGTCTCCATCACGCCGCAGCCGGAGAGCAGCGTGGCTGCCGCCACGGCCGCCGCGGTATAGCGTTTGCATTGCTTCATCATTGGACGATCCCGTTTTGGCTGATAATCACGGTGCGGTTGCCGCGCCAACTGTCGCCCACCACATCGGCACCGTTGTTGGCCAGCTCCTCAACCACACGCTTGACGGCGAGCTCGAAGTCCCCGCCGTAGTCCTTGTCGCCCGGGACGATCCAGCCATCCGGGACATTCCAGACCACCGTCCAGCCCGCGCGTGTAGCCCATTTCTGCAACTGCTGTTGCAGCGGCTCGCCTTTCACGAGGCGGTAGACGTCACCGACCACGGCGGCGGGAGGCGCGCTCACTGCGGTTGCGGCCGATAAACTCGCACTGGCAGCAGGCGAAGCGCCATTCGCTGCAAGCAGCGTGCGATCGATCGAGGCAGCATTCGCGCGGGAGGGCTGCAGTGACTGCCAGCCGTCGTTTTGCAACTGAGCGGCGTGCAAGGCCGGCGCGATGAACAGACCGCTCAAGAGCGAGCCCGCAGTCACGACTAGGCGGACGATTCGAAGGGGTTGGGACATAGCTATGGTCTCGATTGAACGGGTAGGACTAGCGCAGGGCCGCGCGCTGCAGCGCTTGCCATCGGGCATGAATCTGATTGGCGTACCGCAGTTGTTTGTCGGGCGACGAGGCGTTGTAGGCCCCGACCGCCTTCCACGTTGGGCCGAAGCGCTGAATGTTCTCGCGCAGAATCCACGCGCCGACGTACGCATTGGTGCATCCATCGAACAGATGCGCGCGCGTGATGCCGTATCGCCCCAGCCGAGGAAGATGGATGGAGTTGATCTGCATGAGTCCGATATCTTCCGAACCGTTGGTATTGCGGTTGGTCACCCATGGCCGCATGCCGGACTCCTGCCAGGCGATGCTGCGCAGCAGGGTCGGGCTCACACCGTGGAAGGTCGCAGCATCGTCCAGGCAGTCGGCACGGACGGCGCCCGCGAGCATGGCCAGACAGATGACTGTCCCGATTGGGATGACCCTCATAGCGCCACCTTCCCGGGCTGCTCTTTGAACCGAACCTGCGGTACACGATCCACGTAGACCACGTTCCCGTCGGCGATCACGGTCATCCGCGCGGCAATCCCGTTGAACTTGTAATAGCGGTCCTTCTGCTCGCCGTTGCGCTGGTGGTCGTCGCCGAACACCGACACGCTCACCATCGATTTCTTGAAGCTGAGGTAGGTGGCGCCGTCCTTCTCGAACACCATGTCCAAGCCGGCCCCGTTCTCCGCTGGGAACACATACTCGATTTCTGGGGTGCGATCCACCTGCACCGACTTACCGTTTGCGGTGGCGGTGAAGCGGTCGACCGTCGAAAACGACAGGATGCGCTGCGCCTCGTCCCACTTCGTCCAGATCTTGCTGTCGGAACCGTCACGCAGAGCCAGGTCCTTCGGTTCCTGCTCGAATCGGATTTCAATGAGCCCCTGCTTGTTGTCGCGGATCGCAACCGCGCCGAATGCCGAAGCCAGCGTGGGCCCTTCCGGTAGCGGCGTCGCGACAACGGGGATAGGCGCCGCTGTTGATTCGGTCGCGACTTGCAGCGTTCCGCCCTTCTGCGAAGGCTCGCCAATCACAGCGAAGCCCTTCGGCGGTGCAGCACGCAGCGCAATGTTGCGCCGGGTGAAGTCCACCTCCGCATACAGGTTGCGGCGATCCAGCACGCGCGCGAGCGCCTGCAACCAGTTCTCCCCGCTGCCGAGCTCAACGGTGACATCCTCGGTCATCGGAATGTCCTTCTGCGCGGTGCCGGTCCAGCCGGCCGGCGCGATGGACTTGATCATCTGCGCCAGAGGCAGGGTCGATCGGCCGGGACGCACCACCTGGAGCGTGGTATGGCTTCCGATCAGCGCCAGCCGCCCGGAAATGCCGGCCAGACTTCGTGGCAGGTCTCCTGCAGGATTCGCAGGCTCAGACGTGAATCCGTTCGCGCGCTTCCAGCGCGCCAGCACCGGCTGGCCGTTCACGGAATAGCGTACGACGTCGGGCACGCCATCGACCACCCAGTAAGGCCCGGTCTGCAAGGCGCCATCGGCCTGGACCGCCTGGCCCGGCCGAGGTTGGATGTACGTGGAGAGCCCGTCGTTGAAGATGAGCGCAGGACGATCGGCCGCCCGGGCAACGATCTGATAATCGAAGTCGAGCGGGTCGGTATCGGCCGCCATGGCGCTGGCGCTCGCCGTCAATACCAAAGCGGAGAGAAGGAGCGGCCTGATCATCGGAATTTTGCGACGTGGTTCATGAAGCGAGCGAAGTACGGGCCACCACGCTCCGGATTGGCGCTGTGGTACCAGGCCACAGCCTTCATCGTGGAGCCGCTGCGCCGCAGGTTTTCGGTCAGAATGTCTTCGGCCACGCGGATGTTGGTCGCCGGCGCCAGCGCGTCCCACGGCGAGGAGAAGCGCTTGCCGTGGTAGCACCAGTTCACCTGCATGAGCCCGACGTCGAAATCGCAGCGCTGGCTCGCCAGCAGCCGATTGATCGCCGTATAGGCTTCCTCTCGCGTGGCGAAGAACATGCCGCGACCGGCCACGTTCAAGGTCCAGGGCCAGGGCCGCCCGCGATAGGCCGACTCGTTCATCGCGATACCCGCGGTAATCTTCGGATCCACACGTTGGCCCATCTGCGCAAACGGCTCGGTTTTCGGCGCGCATGCCCATCCGCCACGGCGCTCAGCAAGCGCCTCCTGCGCTGCCTCAGTCAACTCGGACGGGCGCAGCCAGCCTTCGCGCGCAAAGAATCCCGAAATCGGCACCGCCTTGCCGCTGAGCTGGACAACAGGACCGGCATCCGACCCTGCTTCGATCGACGCGCCGATCAGGCGTGATGACCACGCAAGGAATGCGTCGAGCCCGCAGTAGAGCACCGGTTTTCCCACGATCGTGTGCAACAGGTCCTTGCCGTCGGCATTCACGACCACCGCATTCGGGCTGATGACCGCCTGGATCGTCGCGGCGGGCGCGGAGCTCATCAGCAGACCAGCAACGAGTGCGACCAGCGTCTTAATCACGGTAGGCCTCCAGCACCATGTCGTGCTTGACCTGCACCATCATCTTCTGGCCCGGCTCCGTCGTGATCGTCGGCCGGATGCCCTGGTTGCGGCTCAGGATCGTGGATGCGGTCTGGGCAGCGATTTGGCCGGCAGCAGTTCCATAGGTCGTCAGGCCATTGGCGCCGACTGTGGTCGCCGTGTTGTTGTCCTTAAAGGCATGCTCAAGCATGCCGATAACCAGGGCAGCGCCGAAGATCCTCAGGAAATGATTGTTGACGTCACCACTGATACCGGAGTAGCCGTTGGGGTCGGCACCCTGCATGCCCATCAGCGGCACGGTCTTGCCGTTCGGCAGCTGCATGCGCACGAAGGCGGCGAGGATGCGCTCCTGACCCACGGCGATATCCGCGCTGTACGTACCCACCAGCGTGCTGCCGGCCGGGATCACCTTGCACCGCCCCGTCACCGTGTCGTAGACGTCCTGCGAGACGGTCGCGCGGAATTCGCCTGGCTTGTCCGAGTTGAGGCCTCCTGCGAACGTCGCAGGAATGACGAAGCCGCGGCTGACCGTGCATTTCGGAAGTTTCCCGTCGAAACCGGTCCGCAAGGTCTTCGCGGCGGTGGCATCGCGCAGGAACTTGTTGTCGGAAGACGCGGGCGCTTCGGCAGGTTCGGGAACGCCATTGCTTGCACTGGCGCGTGCGACCGCTGCCTGCTGCAGGGCGCGCATCTGCGCGGGGTCGGTTAAGTCCGCCATGCCAGCCGGCATCTTCGTGCCGCCTATCTGCGACTTGCGCATGCCCTTCTTGTAAATCGATGAGGTGAAGATGTCGTCTTCCTCGTTCTTCTTCACCTCGGCAGTGGTTGGCTTGGCAGCGCCAACCAGGTCGCCAGCCTTCATGATCGGTGCCGTGCCGCTGTCCGGCTTCTCCGCGCGAGCCCGTTGCCGCTCAGCCTCTTCCCGTGCCCTTGCCGCCTGTTCGCGGATCGTGGCCTCGAGCGACTGGCCGTTGTCGCCGCTGCTGGCCCGCTGGCGCAGCTGCTCCGCGCGGTCCTGCTCGGCCTTGGCATCGGACTGCTCCTCGCTGACCGACTGGAAGTAGTAGCCGAGCCCGCCGACGAGGAACGCCGCGACGACACCAAGCGCCATCACGATGTTGCGCGGCAGCTTCCCCTTGACGGTGCGTTCCTGCGCATCCGTCACGTCGGAGACGTTGGTGGACGACTTCCGATCGCGCATCAGAACAACCCCAGAATGCGGCGACGGCCGCGCTCGATCTTCACTTCATCCGAGCCCGAGCGCAGTGCGATCGTTTCGGCCAGGCGCTGGACGACGAGGAATTCGCCTCGGCGGATGAAGTTCACCACCACGAAGTCGCTGCCGTCCTTGACCAGAGCAACCGGCCAGTCGGCGCCCTTCGGGATGCGCAGCCAGATCGCCTTGCCGTCGTCAAAGACGGTGTCCGGGCGGAAGCCAGCACTGCCGGAAATGGAATAGTCGAAGTTGAGCTGCTCCGGCGCCACCGCGACGGCATCGGCGCTGCGGCCACCAGCTTCGGGGGACAGCGCTTCTGCGCCGTCGGCACGCGATTCACTGCGCGCCTTCGCCTTGGCAGCAAAGGACGTCGGGATACGAAAGCGCACCTTCTGGTAGAAGATCCCACCCAGGGGCGAGGACACCAGTGTGAATTCGTAGCTGCGCTTGTTGGTGTTGACCGACAGTGTGTTGACCAGGCCGGCAGCCTGCGGCTTGACGTACAGGTGGTTGAGTCCATCTGTCTCGTAATCCCAGCGAACGCTCTCGCCCCAGGCTGGTTCGCCGACGATTTGTTCATCGTCGGGGAACTCGATGGTGGTCATCTTCAGCGGTGCGGACAGGATGCGAAAGATCTGGTCTCGGTTATAGGTGAAGACGACCAGTCGGGAATCGCCGGGCAGGGCTATGGGGTCCACCCCACCGTTGAAGGGATTGGCAGGGTTCATCGCATCGCTGATGTCGCCGATGCCCAGCGCTGCCACGCCTGCGCCGGGGCGGCGCATCGGCTTGTCGGCAGCGTGGGTTTCGGTCACGGCAAAGCTCAGCGCCAGCACGGCGGCAGCCAAGGCACTCAGCGGGGATGACTTGCGAATTTCCATGAGCGTGGTCGCGGCCTCAGGCCGGCGATTTCTGAAGGCTGAAGAAGACGGGGTGGACACCGAACGGATTGGTACCGAGCACGGCATCACTGGTCGGCGGCTTCACCTGGTAACGGAAGGTCATCGCGTACCGCATCTTGCGGGGCTTGTAGCCATCTTCCGTCGTGGTGGTGATGAACTCGACCGCGACCGTGCTGTCGGGAAGCACCGCGACATTGGTAACCTTGACCTCGCGCACCAGGGTGGCTGACGTGCCCACCTGCCGGAACGGCTCGTCCTCGGTCACCCAATCCTCGAATTGCTTGCGCGAAGATCCGATCATCTGTTCTCGGACCGACCGCAGGTTCCGCGCCATGCGGGAATCCTCGACCTGTGTGGTCAGAATCGGCTCGATCGTGAACCAGCGCGTGACGAGGTCCTTGAATGCCCACTGCAGCTGAATGCCTTCCGGCTGGAACGCTTCCAGCTCCCGCACGATGGGCTTGCCGCTGGCGTCGGCTGACACGCCGACCGCCTTCACCACGGAGGGCGGTGGCTCGCGGGTCATGATTGCCGCGAGCGCAATGCAACCCAGCCCGAGCGTGGCCACCTTCCAGTGATTTCGCTCAATGGCAATCCTGGTCGTACGGTCGAAGATCACCTGTTCGGGACTCTCATTGCCGTACATCCCCGGGGATACCGCCAGGGTCTTGGCATTGCTGGAATTCTTGCGGAAGAGAGGCATGCTGCGGCAGTCCATTGGGATGCCGCTAATTGAAGCAGTGAACCCTCACCGGAGTACCGAGGAAAGCAGTGCGATTTTGCGCGGCTTTCTGAAATTGTTTCCCTCTACGCAGTCCGCATCCGCTTTGGATGCTGACTCCATTGGGAGAGCTAGCGAGTTTCAATAGTCCGAAAAGCTCGCAGTTTTGGTATGGCTTTCCGGAAATCAGGTATGAGCATGCTCAGCCTTACAAGCACGGTCTGCTTCGCTTGAGATCACTTCAGCAGAGCGATGCGTGCGCAAGTTTTCTGGAAAGCTCGCAAAAATCACCCTGCTTTTGACGGCCCACTTCATGGGCCGGCCGCCAACAATAGCGGGCATGCAATCCTCCGACCTGACCCATCCAGTCCTGCAGCTCAGCCAGCTCGAAGCCAGCGCCGTTGCGATGTTCTTTGAGTCGCTGGCACCAATCCGCGCATTCATCGATGCGTCGGATGTGGCCGAGGTCATGGTGAACCGTCATGACAGCATTTGGGTCGAGCGACGCGGCGAAATGACACGCCTGGACGTGCAGCTGGAACCGGCCAAGCTCGAGGGCGCAGTCCGATCGCTGGCCTCCTCCGTCCAGAAGTCTGCCGTGCGTGGCACGGCACAGGGCATCATCAACGCCGGCCATAAGGGCCTGCGCATTGCTGCCGTGATGCAACCCACAGCCATTGATGGCCACGCATTGAGCATCCGACGTCACCGTGAGACGAACTTGTCCCTCAGCGACTACGTCAAGGCAGGCGCATTCTCGGCCCGGCATGCCCGCAGCAAACACACAGACCTTCCCATCTTCAAGGGGGCGGTCGAAGACGACGCGCTGAAGGATGCCCTCATCGAGTTGGTGCGCCAGCGCAAGAACATCCTCGTCGCCGGCGGCACCTCCTCCGGCAAGACCACCTTCCTGAATGCGCTCGTTGAGAACATCCCCGACGGCGAGCGCGTCCTGACCATCGAAGACACGATGGAGCTAAAGACGCGTGTGCCGAACGCGGTGCGCTTGCTCTCCAACACCGACAAGAACGTGACCACCCAGCAGCTGGTGGCCCTTGCACTGCGATTCCGCCCAGATCGCATTCTCGTTGGCGAAGTGCGCGGTGGCGAGGCCTTCGACCTGCTCCAGGCGCTCAACACCGGCCACGACGGCGGCATGGCGTCGCTGCATGCCAACAACGCCCGCTCGGCGCTCTCCCGCATGGAGAGCCTTGCGATGCTCGGTATCCCCCACGGCTCACGTTGGGAGCTGGACGACATGCGCAAGCTGATCGCGGAGTGCTTTAACTACGTCGTCCATATGCGCCGCACCGGCGAGATGCGCCATATCTCGGAAATCATTGAAATCAAGGGTTTTCGCAACAACGACTACGACCTCGAACGCGTTTTCTAACCACCAGGAGTCTCTCCCATGTCTCACCGCTTTACCCAACGTGCAGCCGCAACGGCGCGAAAATCCCTCCCCTCCATGCTGGTTCTGGTCGGATTGATGGGCGTCGCCACCTCGGCCGCGGCTGCCGATTTCGGCTTCCTCGGCAACCTCGGCGAGTTCATCTGCGGCATTGCCACCTTCATCAACACAAAGTACCTCTTCGTGGCCGGCCTGATCCTGATCGTGCTGGGCGCCATCGGTATTGCCAACTCCGAGTCGACCATCATGAAGTTCGTCTCGGTCATCTGTATCGGCATCGGTCTGGCCGCCGCTGCACCGGCAATCATGAAAACGCTGGGCGTCGCCGCTCAGTGCACCGGCTTCTGATCATGCGCGAGCACCACGTCAGCATCGGCCTTTCCCGGCCGCGCCAGATCGGCGGTGCCGTTCGTGGTCTGGCCATCGCCAATGGCACCGTTGTCGCCCTGCTGGTGTACGTGACCTTCCGCAGCGGCTGGAAGATCCCGGTGGCCGTCGTGGTGATGGGCATGGCCTTCCACGCGCTCCTGCGATGGCTTACCAGTCGGGACCCGTGGTGGAACCAGATCCTCAACGTCTACAACCACTACGGCGATCTGTACGAATCAACTCCCTGGCACGGCAAGCTGAGCACCCTCTTTCGCCGCCCCTATGGCTTTGACAGCGACCTGCCATGCTGAACCTGAAACGCCGCCCCCTCTACGAGATTGCGCCCTGGCTGACGTCGATCACCCCGGAGCTGATCCTGAACAAGGATGGGTCGTTACTCGCGACCTACGAGTTCCTGGGTGTCGATGCCGACAGCCCGGACAGCAACGACATTACGTCGGCCCGCAATCAGCTGGACCAGGCGTGCCGGTCGTTCGATAACCGGATCACCGCATGGTGGAAAATCAGCCATCGGCGGGCGCGCAGCTATATCGACGGCGATTTTACGGCGGGGGCGGATGCCCGGCTGGACGCGCTGAACCGCGCGCACATGACGACCGGGAAGTACTTCCACAATACCCACTCGCTGGCGCTCGCCTATACGCCGGAGAGCGGCATCGCGAAGTTCTTCGACAAAACCGGCTACCACATGACGGTTGGCGGCAAGTCGGTCATTCCTGCCATTTTCGAGGCGACGAAAGACACCCTCTTTGCGCGCAGCGCCTTTGCGTTCGATCTGGAGAAGCTGACGACGGACGCGCGCCGCTTCGAATCCATGCTGGACGCATTCACGGGGGGCGTGCCGCGCCTGCGCACGCGCCGACTGGTCATGCAGGACAGCTACGCCGTCCTGCACCAGGCGGCCAACCCGAGTGTGCCGCCCCGCCGGATTCGATACCCGGTGACCCTTCTCGATACCCATCTGACGGAATCCGAAGTCACGGTCGGCTCCGAGCGGCTGCTGTTCGAATCCGCCCACGGGAAGCGCTACGCCGCGATCGTTGCCGTCAAGGAATGGATGAGCTTCCAGGAAGCGGCACTGGATAGCCTGATGCAGATCGATGCCGAGCTCGACGTCTGCATCATGTACCGGTTCCTCGATACGGCGCGGGCGGCAGCCTACATCGAGAAGGTCCGGCGCTTCTACAAGATGGCGGCGCTCAACGTGCGGGCGATCCTGAAACAGTACTTCGCCAAGGAAGAAGCCGAGAACGATGAAGGTCGCGAGGAACTGGCCAAGGAAGCGGGCAAGGCCCTCAAGCGGCTGACGGCCGAAGGCACCCAGCACGGCTTCGCCAATATCTCGATCGTCGTCTATGGCGATACCGAATCGGCTCTGGAAGACTCGGTGAGCGAGGTGGTGGGCGCGCTCACAAACGCCGGCTTTGGTGCCATCCGCGAGAAGGCCAACCTGATGCCGGCATGGAACAGCACCCTGCCTGGCCGATGGGACAAGCAGCGGCGTCTCCAGTTTGTCGAGACACCCGCGGTTTCCGACCTTGCACCGGTGCGTTCCGTCATGCCCGGGCCCACCCGCAACGCGTGGCTGTCGGACAAGGCCGGCAAGGAGGTGCCCCCCCTCACCTGTCTGCCCACACGTCATCGCACCGCACAGCGCGTTGACCTGCATCAGCCTGGCGGCAACGGGCATCTGCTGATCATCGGCCCCATCGGCGCGGGCAAGTCAGTGTTCCTGAACTTCCTGGTCTCGCAGGCCGGGCGTCACGACGCGCGCCGGATCCGATTCGACAAGGACCGCTCGACCCGCATCCCGACGCTGCTCAGTGGCGGCGCATTCGTCGACGTGACCGGCAAGTTCCAGGCGGCGACACACGTGAACCCCCTGTCGCTTCTCAATAGCCCGACGAACTTCACCTATGTCACCGAATGGGTGACGCTGGCCCTCGAGGATGAAGATTTCTCCCTCAGCCCTCAACAATCGCAGGACATCTTCGAGGCGGTGAAGATTCTCGCGACGTACCCGCGCGAGCACTGGACCCTCGGGCGCCTGGCCACACTGCTGCACGACAGCCTGCGCGAACGGCTGCAAATCTGGCTGCAGGGCGGCCAGTACGGGCACTTCTTTGACCACGCAGAGGACGCATTTGACGTCAGCGACAACCTGTCGATCGAGATGGGCGACCTCTTCGAGAAGTATCCACGCGCCGCGGTGCTGTTCTCGGACTATGCGTTCTATCGCATCAGCCAGTCGATGGACGGGCTCCGGTACACCATCATCGAAGTCGAAGAGGCGGGCTTCTTCTTCCAGCATCCCCGGTTCTACAAGCGGCTGGAGACCTGGATCACCACCATCCGGAAGCTCAACGGCGCCGTCTGGATGGCCACGCAGTCGCTGCGGCAGCTCGAACGTGTCCCGGACTTCGAAATTCTCAAGGACAACGTCGGCAATCTGATCTACCTGCCGAACAGCCAGGCCAATACCAGCAAGGACCTCTACAAGGACAAGTTCGGCCTGACCGACGACCAGATCCAGATGATCAACGACGCGGTGCCGAACCGGGACTATCTGTGGATCACGCGGGCACAGACGCGGATGCTTCAGAGCACGTTCTCCGACGAGATGGTGGCGATGCTCCGCTCCGATGGCGTGGCCCAGTCGATCCTCGATCGTCACTACGCTTCCGGCGCCACGGACTGGCAGCAAAACTACGTGCGCGAGATGCTCGCGCGCTCTGCATAAGGAGAGACCCATGAAACGTTGGATTGTCCGTGCCGCCATGGTGGCAAGCCTCGCAGTTTCCACGAATGTTCACGCCGCGCTTCCGGTGATCGATGGCGCCAACCTCGTGCAGACGACCAGGACGGCACTGCAGGCGCTCAAGACTGAAATCTACGAGAACACCAATATCGCCTACCAGTACCGCATGATGGCGAATCAGTTGCTACAGGCCACCGGAATGGACCCGGCCCATCTTACCGAGCAGCTCGACGCGATCAAGGACGAGATCGGCAAGTTCGATCTCTACGGCGTGACGCTGAACGATCTCTATGGGGCCGTCTCCGACAACGCGGACTATTTGTCTAAGGTGCGCAGCATGGTCAAGGCTTCGGGCAAGCCCAGCGGGCAATGGCTTGAGGACCAGCGCACGCTGCTGGCAAATGGAGACAAGACCGCGAAGAACCTGTTCGATCTGGGCACCTCGGTGGTCAAGAACGTGCAGACGCAGGCCAAGCGTCGGCAGAAGATCCAGAAGGAGATGAAACTCACTGGCACGGCGCAGGCCGCGGCGGAAGCGACCAACGAAATGCTCGACGTCCTCGCAAACCAGAACTCGGATCTGCTGCAGATGATGAGCGCCAAGGTGCAGTCGGATGCCGACAAGGACCAGAAGGCGCTGGCCATCGAGACCGAGTCGCTCGACACGGCGCGTCGCCTGCAAGCCGAGCGTGACCAGCAACGTCAGAAGATCCTCAACCTCAAATGAACTGGACCTCGATCACTCCAACGCGGATGTGCTGGGGCTTTGTCGCGCTGCTCCTCGCCACGCTTTGCGTCGTACCACAGCTGGCCACGGCACAGGAAGCTACAGCGGGAAATCAACCGGTCGTAGCTGCAAGTGCAGGCAAGCCGGGCGACATCAGTGAGGGGATCAGGAAGACACTGAGCAAGCTCGATGGGATGCGCAGCAGCCTGATTCAGGCGGCTACGTCGCTGAGTAAAGCCACCGTGGAGGACGCCAACAAGATTGCATTCGGGCTGGGGGTGATCACGCTGGTCCTGGCCGGGCTTCGATTCGCGGCTACTTCGGATCCCGTCAGTGCCTGGACGGATCTCTTCGAGACCTTTCTGGTGCTCGGCATTTTTGCTTCGCTGTACGCGAGCTATACAAGCTTCTCCTCGGGCCTGTTCCTTTGGTTCGACCATCTCGCCACGTCTATCAACGGAGGAAATAGCATCTATGACCTCCCCGCATCATTGGCCGATACAGGTGGCAAGTTTGTAGATTCAATCTTGAAGACGCTGAAGGCCGGAATTGTGAATCCCCTTTCCCTACTTGATGCCGTCGTCGCCGCAATTCTGTTCGCGTTCGCATTCATCGCTGTCCTGATTGCCGCATTGATCTATTCGTGGTTCATCCTGGTCGGGCATCTGTTGGTGGCCGTGGGTATCGTCGTGGGACCTCTCGCCGTGGCATTCGGTATGGCGGAGATCTCCCGACGGTTCTTCAATGCCTGGCTGGACTACATGGTCACCGGCTCGATGTACATGGTGGTGGCAGCCATCATCTCGCAGCTGGTGAGCAAATCGCTCATCGCCATGGTCACAGACATCGGCAAAGTAGGGACTGACACAACCATTGCGGCCAGCTATGCGCTCAGCACCGCGATCATCCTGGTCTTCGTTGCCATGGAGATTCCGAAAATTGCGGGCTCCCTCTTCGGAACCGGCGGCGGCGTTGGTGCCACCGGCGGGATGAAGATGCTGGGCCGGGGCGCCTGGAGTCTCGGCAACAAGCTGGCAGGGAAATGATGACTACACATGTACACCTGCCGTCGGATGCGCTGCTGGCGTCCTTCTCCGACCGCGTTGCGCTGATCCGCCAGTACGCGAACGAAGCGGAGAGCGCCGATTTCACCACCAAATGGTTCGATGTGCTGGAGCGCTGCGCCACATGGTTTTCGAGCATGCCGCTGCGACCCGGCGAGCACGCTGAGCCAGGCGGAGCATTCCGCGCTACGGTTGAAGCAGCCTATTTCGCCATGCGTCTATCCGGCGCGCAGAAGTTCGCCGCCGACATGACCTCCGAGCGCCGCCGGAAGCTGGAGCCGCAGTACCTGTATGCGCTCTTCCTGGCCGCCTGCTGTTCGCGCCTGGATGAGCCATGCCGGCACTTCCAGTTTCATCGGGAAAGCGATGGCGTGGAATGGATGCCCGCCATCCACGGCGCGTTTGGCCCATGGCTTGCTGGCAGCACCTACCGTGTCACGCGTCGAGAGACCGCCCTTCCCATCGAGCGCATGCGCACAGCGCTCCTCGCACGCGAGATCCTCGGTGCGGAGCGCCTTGCGGGATTCGACGGCCAGGTGCTTGCCGACCTGTTCGGCGCCATCAATCCTGATCCCCGACCGAGCGGTCTCGAAACGCTTCTGCACAAGGTCGCTCGCCAAGCAATCGACACGGTTACGCAGTTCGAGATCAAGGCGCGGCGTGCCGCCTTCTCGCCCGATACGACGCCGGCGCCGAAGGCGGATTTGCTGAGCGCCGCTGCAGATGCCACAGCCCAAGCGAAGCCGCCTGCCGCAGCTGCAACCGAGCAAGCAGCGGCAACTGCGCCTGCCTCTGTCGACTCCCGTGCGCCCACCCCGCCTCCGGTAGGCGCTGATACCTCTCCCGCGCACCCGCCAGCGCCGTCGATGGCGCTGGCCCCGCGCGAAACGATCCGGCCTGCAGTGCAGCTCGACGGCTCGCGATCGCTCCGGCCGGAACAGGCGGAGGACCCGTTCAAGGAAGCACTCGCCGGCGCGTCTAACCTGCTGCGCGAGTTCTTCCGGGCCCTGGCCCAGGACGTGGCGGCCGGCAAGGTAAAGGTGTCCTGGGTTGACAACCGGCTCGCGGTCAGCAAGCGCATGTTGAGCAATTACGGCATCGCCTCGGAAACGCTGATCGAGAACCTCCGCAAATTCCAGCTGCTCTACAAGATCGTGGGGCAGGACATCCTGCTGGTGGACAAGGTCGCGAACCTGATCGCAACGCGGCCGCAATCCACGGGCAACGAGGTGGACGACTGATGCACCACTACATCAATCATTTCCGCCCGATCTATGAGTTCCGCGCGGCGGTCGGATGGTTGCTCGCCGCAGGACTGATTCTGGCCAGCGGAATGCCGGGAGCGGGCTACTTTTCCCTGTTCTGCCTGGCCATGCTGCTATTGCGCTCGGTGCAGGTCTGGCGGGCGCTGAAATTCCGTCTTGCCATTTCGACCAAGTGGCTCGCCGTCATTCCTGTGGGAAAGCTCCTGGCGCTCAGCGCGCAAATGCGGAAGACAGACAATGCCATGTATCTCGGCACGGGCTTCGAGTGGACCCAGAAGCATTGCCAGATTGCGCACGACATCCTGCGTATGCCCTCCAGTGACATTCCCGGCCTGCCTCGTTGGCTGCCAAAGCCTATAGTAGAGCGAGTGGAGGCTGTGTTTGCGCCGGCTGGAAGCATCGCCGACCAGTCTCCGCAGGGAAAATCGTGGATCCACGGCATGGAGCCACAGAAGATCCCGATCCCGTTCCATTACAAGGCGATGCCCGGCCATACCGCTGTGAGCGGCACGACTGGCGCCGGCAAGACTCGCACCTACGAGGTCATTTCGACCCAGGTGATCCACAACCCCAATGACGTTTTGATCGTCATTGACCCCAAGAACGACGCCGAGTGGGCCGCTCGGGTAAAGCGGGAATGCGAGCGCACGGGACGCAAGTTCCTTTATTGGAAGCAAGCGGCGCCGTCGCAGTCGATCCGGCTCAATCCGCTGGAAAACTGGGCCCAGCCGTCGGAGATCCCTACCCGCATTGCGCAGCTGATGGAGGAAGGCCCGTTCCGGCAGTTCGCATTCCTGTTCATCGACCGCGCGGTGAAGGGCGAACTCTATGTCGGCGACAAGCCCAACCTGCGTTCGATCCTGCAGTACGCCCAGAACGGCATCAACAATCTATTGGACCGCGCGCTCCAGCGCTTCTTCCCGGAAGCCGGCAAGCCGGATTGGGAGGAAGAGGTCACCGGCTACATGCAGCAGGTAGGACAGCGCGCCGGCGGCACAAAGCTCGATGCCATGGTCCGTCTCTACATCGAGAGGTTCTCGAACAAGGGACAAGGACATGAGGCCATTGACGGCCTGATCGCCACGTTCCAGCACGATCGCGACCACTACGGTCGGATTATCGCCTCTGCCCTGCCCTTGCTCCAGATGCTGGCCACCGGCGAAACGGGGCTGATGCTGGCTCCGAAGGCCGACGACTTTGAAGACGACCGGGAGATCTGGGATATCGACAAGGTCATCAAGCAGAAGGCCGTGCTCTATGTCGGCGCCGACTCGCTCTCGAACTCACTGGTTGCCCAGGCCGTCATGTCGATGCTGCTGGCGGACATCGCTTCTGTCGCCGGCGCCATCTACAACTTCTACGCCAAGCCGCCCGAGGTCGTTCTGATCATCGACGAAGCAGCCGAGGCGATCAACGAACAGATGCTGCAAATCCTGAACAAGGGTCGCGGCGCGGGCTTCAAGGCATTCGTCGCCTACCAGACACGCTCCGATATGACAGCGAAACTTGGAAACGTCGCCAAGATGCAGCAGGTTTTGGGCAATTTGAACAACCAGATCATCTTACGATTGGAAGATATCGACACGGCACAGTGGTTCTCCGAGAAGGCAGGCACGACCGCCATTCGGAACATCGTCGTGTCCAGCAGCACCAGCACCGGAACTGAGGCTCATGTCGGTGAATTTAGCGGCTCTGTGTCGCGCTCCATGCAGCTTGAGAAGGCGCCCCTGATTCCGCATGAGCTGATTATGCAACTACCGAACCTGCAGTACTTCCTGCGTATCTCTGGTGGCTCCGTCTACCAGGGTCGAATTCCAATCATCCAGGACTAATACGGTCAATGCCCTCCACCCTGTTCCGACAAATCGTCAAGGAATACAAGCTCTCGGCGAAGCTCTCACCGATGTTCATCGTGTCTCCCGACCTGGATGACGTCTGCACCCGTGTGGTCGATTACATCGGCGTGAATTTCCGGGTGCGAGAAGAGCCGCTGGTCAAGGAAATGCTGACGGACGCCATCGCCGCGTGGCGCGCGGCGCGCAAACAGGGCGACGCAAACGTCGCCTTCATGCAGGGCTTGTTCGGGCGCGCGCACGATCTTTACGCGAAGCGCTATGCCGCCTTCAAGGGCGAGAAGTACAACGTCTGGTATCCCTACCACGAGTCCATCCCTGCGTTCGAGCAGCGCCAACCCGCGGGCTATGTCTGCCAGGTGGTCGACGAACCCGTACCGGGAAACATCTCCCAACGGTGTGCGGCATTCCAGCTGGCCGCTCGCGTGCTGACCGGCTACAGCTTCACCCGCTACTTCGATACCTACGATGTCGCTCGAGACTTTGCACACTAAGGCCGCCCGGTCATTGGCAAGGTTGCGCCAGGTTCCGGTGCGGTGCGCTGCGTGGATCTTCCGCGTCGACCTCGAGCTTGCACTGGAAATGCACGCCTGGCTCAATCAGGGGACACCCGGGCCGATGCCAGAACACTTCATGCGCGGCAATGCCGCCCCTTGCTTCGCCCTGACCAGTATTGCCGCGCGCAAGCCGGTGGTCTTCTGGGGCGCGCTCGTCGCCATCCCGGCACTGCCGGTGCTACTTCTGCTGCGTTGGGTGTGAACCATGGCCAGTTCCCGATTCGTCTCTCACGTACGCGTGTGGCTGCTTGTGTCGCCGCTGATGATCTGTGCACTTGTGCCGTTCATCCAGAGCGATGCCGCCTTCGAAGTCAGCGATGCTGAACAGGCGTCGGTTTCGCAATGGATTGGCCAGGCCGGCGCGCGCGAGGCAGCATCGCAGGCGAACGACCGGTTTGACCGTTGGCTTGTCAAATCTGGTGCGCTGCAGGCATCGTTCTCTGGCTCGGACGCCGATACGGCACTACCAGACGCCGGTGCTTCGGAGTTCGGCCGCGGCTGGATGCGACGTTTCTGGCTGACCGTCTACCGAGCAGTCTATCGCGCGGCCGTCGCCCATCACTGGCTGTTCGGTGGATTCATCCTTTTTGCCGCGCTGCTTAACGATGGGGCCGTGTCGCGCAAGATTCGCGCCGCGGGCGCTGGCTTCGCCAACCCTGTGACCTTCCACGTGGCCGCCCATGGCCTGCTGCTTTGCTTTGGTCTTGGCGCCACCGCCCTGCTCTTACCGATTTCCCTGCTCGCTCACTGGTGGACGCTCGGCGTCTGTCTCGTGGGCCTCTTCAGCTGGCGCCTCGCGGCGTCCTTCCATGTCGGCAAGTAGCTGACACCACGTTTGTTTGATTTCAATGGCCTCGAACGCTGGCCACTCCAGGAGAAATGATGACCACCACCGACCTGCCCATTGCTGAATCGCCTGCTGGTATGGCCCATATCAACGCTGCCCCGACTGAAGTTGCTCCCGTTGTACCGATGGAGGCTGGCGGGGCCGCCGAGGGCGCATCGGATCGGGTTGATGACGTCGAAACCGAACTGATCGCCATGGAGGCGTCGGCCGACGCGCTCCGCAAGGAAGGGCTGATCTCGACGGCCGATCTCGAAAAGAAGAAGGCTGAGGTCGAGCGGACTCGCAAGCTCTTCCGCGAGCTGTCCCCCGAAGACCGGCAGGCCATCGTGCGCCGCCGGCGCGAACTTGGTCGCCAGATCCTCGATCGCGAACTCGCCGGCGCCGCGGTGGTGGCGGTCAGTCTGAAGCTCAACCACACCCGCCTGCGTCCGCTATTCGAGCAATGGTGGCCGTACATGAACCGCATGTCGCTGAACCTGCAGCGCTTCGGCCAGTCGACTTTTTCCAAAAGCGAGCTCGCGACCATTGAGGCGTTCCTCGAGCGAGAACTCGCCAAGCTGGAAGACTATGTCGACGAGCAGCTGCGGGTGGCCAGGGCCTACCGCGAGCAACGGGAGAGCGAGATGCGCGCCAAGGACGACATCATCTTCCAACCGACTATTACCCGTCCTTCGGTCGATATCGAAGTCCAGGCCTTCTCGCGGTTTGCGGTTCGTGCACTGCAGGTCCTGATCAAATTCGACCAGGCCATGGACCAGTTCGATTTCATGGTCTGGAACGGAATTCGCGATATGACCGACGTGAACGAGGAAGTGACGCGCTTCCTTCGCAAGTTCCAGCCGCTGGGGCTGCGCAGCTACACGACGCATCTGAAGCTCATGACCACCGTTCGCGGCGTGTGATTGTGAAGACGGCATTTGGTGCCACGTGAACTTGGATCTTGGCACCAATTGCCATATTGGTATTCGTTGTCGATGCAATACCGATGAAGTCCCACCAAGTGGCAGTTGATCCGTCCTGTCTGCTGTCCCGGTTAATGGCACTTGGACAGTGCTAGGCCAACTGTATCCAACGATCTGCCGAGAACTGCCACTTGGTGGTACTTGCTGTATTGAACCTTCACAAGATGCAAGTCCCACTTGCTCACCGATAGTCCCCCGTACAGACAGATCATCATGTCTCTCGCAGAAGTCCTAGATAGGCTGAATCCCTCTCAGCGTGAAGTCGTAGAGTACGTTGGTCATTGCGTCGCCGTCGCAGTGCCGGGCGCCGGAAAGACCGCGACGATATCTGCCAAAGCTGCTGTGCTTCTCTCCCAGCCGAATGTAACTGTGGGCGCGGTAACGTTCAGCAAGGATGCGGCCGTTGAGCTGCGGGATCGAATCTTGGCTCTCTCTGGCCCAGCAGCAAAAAGACGCCTGCTTGCTGGGACGTTCCATTCGCTGGCTTACAAACAGCTCCTCGGAGCGAACGGGAAGCGGCCAGACATCGCTACTGACGGAGACCGTACCGCGATCGTTGCACAGGTCCTACAGGATTTTGGGCTCGATTGGAAGGTCGAAGACGCAGTGACCGAGATCGAGCGTATCAAGAACGGTTTCGCGGCTCCCTCTCTGGAAACCGTAGAGGGTCAACTGTATTCCGCCTATCAAGAGGCCCTGGAGCGCAATGGTCGCGTGGACTTTCAAGATTTGATGCGGTATGCCGTTAAGGGAATGCAGGAAGGATCCATTCAACCGTACAAGGTCGATGTTCTGCTGGTCGATGAGTATCAGGACGTCGATTCTCACCAGGCCTTATGGACCGCTTTGCATGCGCGGGCAGGCGCCGCGGTGAGCCTAGTCTGCGACGACGACCAGTCTATATATGGTTTCCGGGCCGCAATGGGGCTACAAGGCATTGAAGCATTCACAAAGGAGTTTAGTCCACGCCAGATCGTCCTGGGCATTAACTACCGGTCGCGGTCAGAAATATTGGCAGTCTCCGATCGCGTAATCCGAAACAATCGTGAGCGAATTGTTAAAGAACTCATTTCGCATCACGGTCCAGGCGGCAGTGTCACGTTTGAGCGGCATGATGATGAATATAGGGAAGCAGTTGCGGTGATTGAGGCGCTATCCAGCGCTATTCGATCGGGAAAAACCGCTGCCGTTCTGGCTCGTACCAATCGTATCCTTGATCCAGTTGAAGCAGTGTGCCGATCCCACGGCGTGAAGTATCACCGCGCAGCAGGCCGGTCAATCCTGGACCGACCCGAATCGGCGTTGATGGGTAGCCTCCTTGAACTCGTCGAGGGAAAGCGCGAAACCGGTTTGGACGCGGTGCTTGGGTTCGCGGGAATCGGACTTGGCGATCTTCATACGCTGCACAAGTCATTCTCTTCAACTGGCAACACGAAGAAGCCGAAGAAGCAGGACCTCTTAGCTGCAAACGTCGGAGAGGAAGCTGCCGAAACGTACGTAGGCTTCATGAAGAAGCTGGATGAATGGCGTGGACTCTGTGTACGCCAGTTTTACTCACTCGTTCTCGACGGCGTGTATGAGTGGATGATGAAGTGGGCAAAAACGGACCAAGCTAAACGTTCCATCACCACAACCTACGATGTCCTCTCACGGCTTAGCGGTACATTCTCCGACCGCCTTGAATATCTTCGACGTCGGAACAACGAGCCTGCTCAAGACGCGGTGGTTCTTACAACATTCCATTCGAGCAAAGGTTTGGAATGGGACTACACCGCTCTCATTCGCCTGGAAGAGACAGTAATACCCGACGACGGCAGTTCCGAGGCCGAGGAACGCCGACTGTTCTACGTCGGGCTTACGCGGGCCCGCGAAGTTATGACTCTATCCACAGCAAAGAAGAATCCCACATCACGCTTCGTCATCGAAGCCGGATTGGCGTAGGTGCTTGGCTGAGCGCTTGACTTCGACATCGCAACGGTAGCCTTTCCACTTGATCCGATCAATATCTGGGTACGCCCGTGTCATACATTCGCCGTCCACATCAGATCGAAGCAATCGACGACGTTCTTGCTGGCTTCGAGACGCACGATCGCGGGCAACTCATTATGGCCTGTGGGTCAGGGAAGACCTTGACCACGCGTTGGATCGCCGAAGATCTCGGGGCGGACCTTAGCTTAGTACTTGTTCCTTCCATATCGCTTTTGGATCAGTTCGCAGCTGAATGGGCAGCGAACGCCTCGGCGCCGTTCACTGCGCTATGTGTATGTTCGGATGAAACAGTTGGCCTCGACCGAGACGCGGACATGTCCACTGAGGAACTCCGGCGCCAGGGTCTTACGGTAACGTCGTGCTCCACCGTCATTCGGGACTTTTTGGTATCCGGTCACGGCAAGCGCGTCGTCTACTCGACCTACCAGTCCACGCACCTGGTGGCGGCCGCTCAGGCAGACGATGATTCACCGCACTTCGATATCGCAATTGCCGATGAAGCGCACCGAACGGCGGGCGAATCCTCGTCGCAGTTTTCGATAGTGCTGGACGAACGTCGCATCAAAGCTCGCAAGCGCCTTTTTGCGACCGCCACCCCTAAGGTCTTCCGCGGTAGGAAGAGCGGGAAGGGTGAACTGCTGTTCGATATGTCGAATGAGGCAATCTATGGGCCACGCTTCCACACGCTTAGTTTCTCGCGTGCAATAGCACTCGGACTGCTTTGCGACTACCGTGTCGTCGTCGCCTTGACCGAAGATGAGGAGCTTCGCAGCATAGGAAACGATGAACGTACGCGCGTACCCGAGAGTCACACTGTCGACGCCGTGGCGATCAGTTTACTGAAAGCGCTGCAGCACTTTGGACTCAAGAAGGTCATCTCCTTCCATCGATCGCTCAAAGCCGCGTCGGAGTTCCGCAATCTACTGACGTCCATCGCACCCACCTTATCCCGCGAGGGCAAAGGACCCACCACTTTCAGAGCGGACTTCCTGGCTGGCGGTACCTCCATGGCCCGAAAGAAGGCTGTGCTCGCTTCGTTCCGGTCCAGCGACGCGGCAGCTCATGTACTGACCAATGCCCGGTGCCTCACGGAAGGGGTTGACGTCCCCGCCGTCGACGGCGTCTCCTTCACGGATCCGAAAAGCAGTGAGATCGATATCGTGCAGGCCATCGGACGGGCGCTGAGGCTGAGCCCCGGAAAAACCGTTGGAACGATCATGCTACCCGTCTTCCTCGCGAAGGGCGATTCGCCACACGAAGTGGTGGAGAAGACCGACTTCCGGTCGGTATGGTCAGTGTTGAACGCTTTGCGCGCACATGATGAGGACTTTGCGGCCAAAATTGTCGAGGCGAGCCGGTCCGCAGGTAGGCGACAAGGCGTCAGCGACATCTTTTCCAAGGTCAATTTCTTGGGCGGCGCGAACGTTGTCGGTATTGCTGATGTTCTTAAGCCCATAGTCATAGCGGACATGGTAGACCCGTGGATTGTCGGCCTTCATTACGCGACAGAGCGCTTCAAGGCAGTCGGCGATTGCAATGCGCAGGGTGCAGAAGTATGGCCTCCCGGGACTAGCGACGGTTTTCCCTTAGGAAAATGGATCAGAACGCAGCGACATGACCACAACCGAGGCCGAATCAATCCAATCCGGAAAGTTGCGCTGGAGAATCTCGGCATAGTCTGGAAGGTCGAGAACGCCATGGAAAGAGGCATCTCGTGCCTGGCCGCATGGAAAGAGCGCTTTGGCGACGCCAATCCGCCGGCGAACGCAGTTTGGTCGGTAGATGGCGGTTCGGATTTCCGGCTTGGTGCTTGGGTGAGCAATCTGCGCGTCCGCTACGCAAAGGGTCTGCTTCCGCCGACTTACGTTGAGCGGCTAAGGGCGCTTGGCGTGACACTTACCTCTATCCAAGACGAATGGTGGGCCGCCGGGTTCCGTGCGGCGACAAGCTGGGCCTCCAAATACGGTACCTGCAATGCGCCTCAAAGCTCAACCTGGCCCGAAGATGCGACCGAGGGCTACCCACTCGGCAACTGGATAGTCAAGCAACGGATACTCCATTCAAAAAGCCTGCTTAGTGAATCGCGTTGCAGGCAACTAGAAGAGCTCCGGATCGTTTGGAAGCTTGGTCAGCAGAAGGGTGAGAAAAGCTGGAACGCAGGCTATGAGGCGGCGAAGCTCTACGCAGAGGTCTTCGGAGACTGCAATGCGCCTCAATCGACGTGCTGGCCCGCCCCGGACGGCTTCAGGCTGGGCAAGTGGATTAGTGAACAACGTCAGTCACATCGCCGTGGTTCACTCTCCGAGGATCGAGTTAGGCGCCTCGAAGGGCTAGGTATTAACTGGTCGCCGCCTGTTGGACGACGGGCCGCCAATGGGCCTCAGGGATCAACTTCGGTGGGAAATGGGTATGCGTCTATTTCGCCAATGTCGATGGAACTTGGTCTTCAACGCACATGCTTCCTCGACTTTTCACTGACGCTAGCCACAAAACGGCACAGGATGGCATTGCGACGCAAACCTGCAGTCGAAAAGTCGAAATAAGGTATAGGCATTCCAGCAGGCGCGCCTTTTAGCAGATCGACAAGGAACTTGTGTCATATCCCGGGCCTTGCGGATCCGTTGCTTCTTCCCGAGGCTGTTGCAGCAGTAAAGGTTTTGGCGCCACTGCTGCGAGGCCGACGCCCCGCGGCGACCCGAATACGAGCAAGCATCCTTATCGGCATTGCCGTATCAGAAATTGCCGGTCAGGATAAAGCGCAGTAGATCATCGCTAGTTGGCTCGCCCCACGTTTCAAACGCCAGCCACTGATAAAAGGCAGTCTGTGCAGCCTTAGAGGGCTTCTTACCACTGATCACTCGTTGGTTCGGCACAGTGCACTGATCGTTGTACCTGGAAATCGCAGCCTCTTGTTCTTCTGGGTCGAGCTCTGCAAAATACCTTTGCGCTTCGGTGATCCTAGCTGCGATGTATTGACTCTTGGCTTCCTCTGGCGTCCGAGCCAACACTGCCTTAGGCGCGCTTTCAGATGGGGCTGCCGCCGTTTCCGAGTCCATCCCTTTGGCCCAGTTCTCGGTCACAGCCTTGCGGAAGTAGGCAGCGACGTTATCGATTGCCGGAACATTTTTCTTCGCGATTCTTTGCTTGGTGTAGGCGACTGCTTGTCGCACTCGAGCCGCCCCAAAAGTGCGAATTGCTTTTCGCGCCTCTGAAAGCGGAACGTTCAGCTTCACTACTGACTGAACTAGCTCGAGGTCTTCTCCCTCCGCTGCCTTTGCAGACTCTTTACGGCTGATGCGAAATTGAACCTCAGCTACCGAGCGCCCCACCTTGTGCTCAATCAACTCAAGAGTGTGATCCGAAACATCGTTGATTTCCGCAATGCACGGCAGAATGACCGCGCGCTTAAAGATCTTGTATTCCTTATACTTCGTCTCTCCCTCTTCCCTTCCAAGGATTAAGTTTCTGAACGTCTTCAGCGGGATCTTCGCTGTCATCCCAACACGCTCGTACCTGACAGTGTTCTCCCATAACGCAAGTGCATGTGAGCGTCGGAACAGCTTGGCAATACGCATGTCAATCATTGCGTAGCGCTCAGGGTTCAAGAGTTCCTCGCAGATTTCCGGAGCAAAGGAGTACGATAGGATCGGCCCGGTAATCTTCGCGCCAGCGACCAAGGTTGACCCTGTCCACGTAGCGGTCCCGTCGCTATTGAGCTGATCCCAGTCGACCACAGTTCGCATCAGCGACTTGGCCGTTTCCTTTATGTATGCTGTGTCCTTCGTCGTAAGACTTAGCTCCGCCATCATCTCAGGGATCGAGATCTTGAAGGTGCTCGCACCATCGTTGCGTTCGAGCCTATGCTCGATTGCATTCTTGATGAGCGAATTGAAGAGCCGGCGTTGCTGCAGCGTTAGTGCGCCGCCAACCGGCGATACATGAATGGCCTGGACAGCCTTCTTGAATGGTTCAGGAACTTCAGGTTGCTGAAACAGAGCAATCTGAACGTTCTTCGAGGCTGCGCTTCCCTTGGCCATAGTGTTCTCGGTACTCCGGACAGGTGAAATCTTAGTGTGCAATTCTTCACCTATCAAGAGGTTTCTCCCCTCACGTCCGCGGTCGCGATTCGAAAACTCCCTTTGCCTACGCGGATTTAGGCAACTCTATGAAAGCAATGCCCGAAACTGCTCGACCCCCACAAGGGTTCACCTTTGGTCGGAAAACACCCCAAAACCATGCACCTTTTGAGGGGACTCGGTGAAAGGTGCATGGTTTTGGGTAGCTTTCTGGCGGAAGGGTCACTAATGAGCCGCATAGAGCACTTTAGGGAAGGCGCTTTGTGAATGGCCCCTCATGTTCCTATGGGGTGCCCCATTTTCTTTCACCTTAATGGCGGCCTTAACTCGCAAGGTCCCCCGGCATCGGTGCCAGGCAGCCCCCAAATTCGTTCACCTCCAACTACCCCCAAAAACCTTCACCCTTCTAGGATTCTCAACACTTGTAGAAGTGAAAGGGCTCTACAACGGCCCCAAAAACGTTCACCTCGGCCCTCCCCCAAAAATATTCACTCGTCGTGGAGACCTTCGCCACTGGACGCTCGCACTTTAGCGGGGCGCATGAATACGATCCTCAAAAGCGTTCACCTTTCTGGGCTGCGGATTGGCTTGCCCCAAGCCACTTCACCTTTGCCCCAAATCCACATCCCCTTCGCCTCAAATCTCTGCACCGGTGGCCCCAAATCCACATCCCTTTCGCCCTAATGAAGTTCACCATTGCCCCAAGATCATTCACCGAAATGCCTTGGAAGCCTTATCTGGCAAAGGTTTCAAGCGCCTAAAGGTTTACTTAAAGGGGTTATAGTGTGTAAACACGTAAACGAGGTCGTACTTTAAATAAGTCTCCCCACAAACCTTCACCTAGGGAACGAGCCACGCATAACGGTGCGGACATCTGGAAGACGCAGGTGCGGGCTAGGGAGTGTCCGGAACGTGTGTACGCAACTGCGCCATAAAGGGAGGCGGAGGACACGTTGTAGGTGCCAGCCCGTATCGCTTTGAGAGCTTGCGCTGTCTCGATGCGGTGCGCCACCAGTTGCTTGGGCCCGGTCGCCTGGCTGATGCGGCTGCACCAGGATGCCGCTTTTTTGGAGCCCTTCTCAGATCCCCTTCACTCCCGTGGCTAGGGGCAATGCGGAAGTCATGTGTCGCGGTCAAGCAGTCGCAACCCCGTCGCCGGCCCGGCGGCTAGCGCATGCGCTAGGTCGGCCAGTGCACCCCTCTGCTCGGTCAGATCAGCCGTGGAGCCGACATGCTGCGGCAGCGCCTCGGTGGGCCGCCGCGAGGCATGGATTCGTCGTGACGCGCCTTCGAGGAACGCCAGGCGCGCACTCGTCCAGGACCTTCTGGAACAGGACGGGCATAAAGACGCACCGACACAGCAACGCCGCCGACATGTACCCACTTCATCCCCGCTTGAATTTTTCTTCCAGAATCTGTACTGCCCGCTCTAGCAGGGCTCCCGCAGGCAAGTTGAGTTCATCGGCCAGTGCGTTAAATCTGGCCACAGTTTCAGCTGTGGCTTTGATATTGATCTGCTGATTCCTGCCTGTCGTGAATCGCCGCTGCCTTCTTGGCGACGGCATCGCAGCTTCCACTTTCTTGGCGTCACGGCTGACAAAGCCATTTTCCTTTGCGACCTGGGCAACGGTCTCGCGGTCGACGCGAGGTTTCTCTTCACGGACTCGCGGAGCGAAGTCATCAAGAGCGAGGTCGAGAGGGTTAGCGCGGCTCATTGTTCCACCTCATGCTTCAGTACTTGTTTTGGTTGACGCAGTAGCTCGAGGAGCTCCGCTGCAAACGCTTCAGCGTTCTCGATTGCCTTGTCGACGTTTGACACCTCTGAGCGACTGAGGCCGCTGAGAGTTTGTCGATACGAGAACATGGCCTTGAAAGCTGCTCGCTCATTGAGTTCAACTTTGAAGACCGGGATATTCGCCTCGGCGAAGGTTTTCCGGATATGAGCGGTGTCTCGGCTTTGAATTGCAACGGACGTTCGAGTGAACAACACCGCGTACGGTAGTCGGTAGTCCGGTTTGTGCTTCTGAATCCCTCGCTCATGAGCTCGGATGAGCCTAAACGCACGCCCAGCTTGCTCTGCGTCTAGCTGAGAGCCTTGTGTGGGGACGACTACAAAGTCGGCTTCGCTGATGGCGTGCGCGACGATTGTTGCAGCCGTGCCCTCAAGGTCAACGAAAACGAATGTAGATGTCTTCGCGGCTTCATCGATCCGATCAGCGATATCCTCCTCCGTGACGTCGGAGATGATCTTCATCGATTCGGGAGCAGCGCCGTCCTTTGCCCAAGTCTGTACTGGATGATTAGGGTCAGCATCAATTACGGAGACGGTTTGTCCCTTCTCCGCGACGATTGTCGCGAGCGCAAGGCAACTCGTTGTTTTTCCAGCACCACCTTTCGGAGAGACAAACACAATAACGGGCATAGATGCTCCTGTTAGTGGTAGCTGGTCGCTACCTAGTAGATGGTTAGCTATCCAGTACCAGATGGTATCCAGTTGGCGCACATTATAGCTGATAGCTACCAAGTAGCAAGCTAGTACTGGTAGCGGGCTGGCTACCAGCCAGGTACCATAAGTCTTAACCCAATAGCTACCTGAAAGGCTAGCCTAAAAGGTCTCCATTTGATACCAGTCGGATAGCTGTAGGGTATCGCATTAGTAGCCTTCGTCGGCAGCTGCAATAGGTAAGACGAGGGCATATAAATGGAGGGGGATACTAGAGAGCTACCAGACAGAAAGCTATCAGAAACTTGTCAGATACCAGGGGTTGCGGCCGCGACCCGAAGAAATACTGCTTTCGAGTGGCTCCGTTCGCTGTAGCGGATAGCTACCAGTTAAGTATGGGGACTGTAGAAAGCGCTACTTCCTTCGCAATAGCGGGCGCCAGCATTTGATACCTGGTCGCTATCTAGTAGCCCTCGCTGAGGGCTGACAGTCGCGAAGCAATGGAGGCCTTCAATGGATAGCTATTAGGTTGTCCGATACCCGATCTGGGTGGGATGGCCCAGCCCGATCTGACCGCTTTTGATGGCTACTTGGTAGCTACCGGATATACGTAATCGCATTTGTTCCACAGTCGCGGAGCTTGCGCCGACGAGCGCTGCCTGGTGGGCCCAGATAGTGGGCAACGGCGTGAGTGACCCCCGAATTCTAAGCTGGTAGCTACCAGATAATATTGAGGCCTCATCTCTTGTGAGGCCTCAACTGCTCAGTGGAATGCCGATGCAAAGACGCGCTTTGGTAGCTAACAGCTAGCTCCCAGGGTAGACCGTTCATCGAGCCAACCGGGATGGTTCGAAAGGTTCAGTTTCGCCGAGCTTTGCGGGCAGCTACCAAGTCTAAGCATTACCTGGTAGCTACCAGATAGAATTCATGCGCCTCGTTCGAATAGGCAGAGGTTATATACTGAACTTTCCTTCGCAAACGCGCGGCTCCGATCACGCCCGTCGCGCTCCGGCACCTTGGTGGCTGCCAAGACAAGCAGCTGGCCGGCCGGGCAGTGTGACGCCTGTTCTGCCCTATGAGAAGAGGGCCACTTAACCCGCTTGCACTTTGGTGCCAGGCGTTTTGGACCATACAGCCTGCATGGCTGACATCCTGCGGGCTTTTTCTGTAGTGATATAGCGTGTCGTCGTATCAAGCGAGGCGTGGCCGGCATTCTGCTGCACGACCTCGAGCGGTGCTCCAGCCGCCAAGGCGTGCGAAATGTGGGTGTGGCGTAGCCAGTGCGCGCTGGCCGCTCGAAGCCTGTCGGCCGCCCGCTCGTTAATCGAGGCCAGCTGCTCGGCACTGACAGCGAAGAAGTCCTTCAGTTGCTCGGCCAGCGTGCCGGCCGCGACCGGAGCAGCAGCATCCACGGGCTTGCGGCCCGTCCACGCTGCTCGCTCCGCGAGATCCACGGCATGGCCAAGCAGGGCGACACCGCGTGGCAGGCGGCCGGCCTTGCTGTCCGCCGAAAAACCCCGGCTAGCCAGATAGCTATCTAGTAGCGTCATGACAGCTGGCGCCATCGGGACGCGGCGCAGCTTATTCCCCTTGCCCAGCACCTGGAGCCACCAACCCTCGATCGGTCCGCCGCCGTCCGGATCTGGCAAGCTTTCCCATTCGAGATGGTCTGTGGTGGCGGCCACGATCTCCGACAGGCGCAGCCCGGTGGTGTATAGCAACGGAAGAGCCAGGCGCAAACGGGCGTTGGCCGATGTCGGGGGCAGGGCGGTCAGCTGATCGCACAGGAACTCCCATTGCTCGGTAGTAAGGCTTCGGCCGGTATCGAGCTTGGGTGCCGCCAGGCGCGGCACATGGATGCCATGCCACGGATTGCCCATCAGATAATTCTGGTCGACGAGAAAGCGATACAGGTTGTTCAGCACACCAAGCGCGTAAGCCTGCGCACGTACAGAGAGCGGTCCTTCGAATGGCCGCCAGATGGGGCTCCAACGCTCCCGCGAGCGCGGCGCACACCACTCTTTGGGAGGCGCGGACAAAAAATCCCGGTAGGCAGTGCAGTCCTCGTGAGTCATCGAGGAGAGGGGCTTGTTGCGTACCAGGACGGCCCAGAGCATAAAGCGCTCGGCCTCCTTGCGGTAGGCGCGCTGGGTGTGGGACAGCGTGTGCAGCCAGTCCAGCGGGCCAGGCACGGTCGCAAGGTCTCGCCGTTTCTCACGTAGTCGCGCCACCTGAGCGGAAGAAAGCCCGGGCTTGGAGCGCAGCCATGCGAGGACAGCCTCGTAGTCGTTATGGGCAGACAACAGGCATTGGGACTGAGGCCGCCGGTAAAGTCCGCTCCGTCCATCGAGCTCAGCGGGCACCACTAGCTTGTCCAGCGGCACCAGCGCCGTGGCGCGCGGCACTACCTTGGCGAGTTCGTGCGCGTAGCGCTCGCGACGCGGCACGGCCACGTGCTGTCCCACTTGGCGGGAGAGGGTGTCGGCGTGCGCGGCGAGAAAGCGCTCGATCGCGCGGGCCTTGCCGGCGCCGATGCCGGGCAGCGCACGGGTCCATCCGATCCCAAGCCCATTGATGCGGTCGACCAGGTCACCGATGGTGGCGACACCGGCAGCCGCCAGCCGGTTGGCTAGCGCATCGGCCAGCCACGCACGGCAGCCATCCTCGACCAGCACCGGGCGCGCATACAGGCCTTCGAGCCAGTCGATGGCGGCCAGCTGCCGGGTCATCAGCGCTGCGCGCTTTTTCTCGCGCGCGAGCGCCTTGCCAAATCTTTCTTCGTAGGCCTCGAGTTGCTCGCGCTCGCTGAACCCGTCCAGGCCCTCTGCCGCCGCGAAGTCCTCGAGCGACGGCAGATCCAGTCCCGGGCGCCCGACCTGGCGGAAATCTACCTGGACCAGCCGCGCGGTACCCGGGCGATGCGCGCGCACGGCTGCTGCAGCAAGCTCTGAGCGCAACCAGGCGGTGACACGACGCACCTTCGGGTGCGCGGCGAACGCAGCGCCGTCATCGCCGGCCGCGGCAGCGGCGCGCGCATCGGCTTCAGCTTCGATCTCGCCTTCCTCGGCCAGGTACCGTTCCCACATCGGACGTGCGTTCAGGCCTTGCACGATGGCGCGCAGGAAGCCGAAGTGGCCACGGTGCAGTTGGCGGCGGGTGACGGTACGCCGGCGCCGCCGCGGCCCGGGGGCAGCCAGTGTGGGCGACACGCCCGGTATCGCAGATGCCGGGTTCTGTTCCGTCCTGGCGGCAACTGCCTGAAGCCTCTCAGGGGGCTGAGTCAGGGTATCCATGCTTGGCCCGGTGCATTTTGAGGAATTTCTGGCGCTCCTCGGTCATCGCCTGCAGCCCCTTGTCGTTGCGCAAGGCGCGTGACGGGTCGACTAGACCTAGCAGCGTGCGCTGCGCAGGACTGATGTCGTGGTGTACCAAAAGTGTGCCGCTGTTGTCGAAGCTGATCTGCCCTTGGTCGAACAGCGCGTCGAGTGTGGCCACCAGCAGCAGTCCGTTGTGAGGGTTGAGCCGCATGTCGTCATCGGCGCTCGGGTCGGCCCAAGGCACAATGTGGCTGGCCCGCAGCGCCTGGCGTACTGTCACGCCTGTCACTGCGCACGCGCCGGCCCAGTGCCACTCGAGGTCCTTGCGGAACTGGCCTTGGCCGAGACGCGCATCGACCAGACGCTGGCGTGTGGTCGGGCCGATTTTCCGCCGAGCTATTTGTGCCAGGTCGTCTGCGAGGGACCGCGCGCGCCCCCCGTCTGCGTCTGGAACCTGTCCTCTTGGCGCATGATCAATCCCCCTGCAATCCCGGCCTGGCCCCGGCCGTTTGCCCTTTGGTAGGACAGGAAAACCAAGCTTGATCAGCTGCTGACGCCAGGGGCCTTCGCTTGCATAACCGTATCCCTTTGGAAGCGCACCATCGGTGGCCAGCCAGAGGATGACCTTCGGCGGAAAGCCCTGCGGACCTTCGCCGTCGTCGAGGTCGATCCAGACATCTTCTACGCGGGACTGCCCGAAGCCGGGCGGCGGCGTGCCGCCAGCTTTCAGGAAGTTTTGCGCGGCGGCACGCACGGCGGTGGGCGTGAGCTGATCGGGGCGCGGGAGGTTGGGAGGCATACGGCGGTTCTGACGACGGGCGCTGGCACCGCCCAGCCCCATGCTGGCGCGCCTTTCACGCGTTTCGGTCACATTCTAGCCGCAAGTGCACCGACGTAGGTAAGCCATGCGTACCTTATTTTTTCATCCATTGATAAGAAAGGTTATCAACGGATGGCAAAAGAGCACTTTGATGCCGGGAGTGGCGGCGGCGCCATGCTAGAATCCGCCAAACCGGTTTTGGAGCTCGCGGTGTCCCTGATCCATGACATACAGGCGGAGGCCATCGATGCGACGTCGAGCGTGACGGCGCTGCTTCGCAAGTGCAAGCTGCTGGCTGCGCGGCTCGACCATGCCGAACTGGCCCAGTGGGTGGGATACGAATTGGGCGGATATCCCAACGGCGCTGCGTTGCCGCCGTACCGCCTCGCGACGCCAATGTCCTACGGGAACTTTGCCGGTGCTTTCAGCGCTCGGGCGGAGAACATCCAGATTCCGGTAGAGGTCTTGCCGGAGCACTTGCAAGAGCACTATCGAACGGCCCGCCTTGATCAGCCTGTCAGTACCTATGAAAACCTGGTCCGTGCAGGCACCCCCGGGCGACTCCACATCCCATGGCCGATTCCTATGGCAATAAGACATGCATCGAAGATCACTCGCGACATGCAGTGCATCGAGGCGTGGCAGGACCTGCCGACCGGCGTGATCGACAGATTGTTGGATGCCGTGAAAAATGCGGTGCTCGGCTACGCGATCGAGATCGAAAAGCTCAGCCCGGACGCCGGGGATCTGCCCATGGGCTCGAAGCCCGTCAGCGAGGACAAATTGACCCAGATCTTTAACACCCAAATTGCCGGCAACGTCGGCAACGTAGCCAACGGCGGTAGCGGCGTTTCCCAACGAGCGACGGTGAACGTGGGGGCAGGGGACTGGGATACGCTGCGTCGTTACCTCCAATCGCTTGGACTGCAGGACGCGGACCTGGCCGGTTTGCAGGCTGATCTCGACACGGCGCGCGCCGCTGGCACGGGTATGGACGGCAAGCCGTCGAGCTGGGTTGGCAAGCTGATCGGGAAGGCGGCTTCCGGGGTCGCGGGCGTCGGCGTGGAAGTCGCTGCCGGCGGGATTGCCAAAGCCATTGCCGCCTACCTGGGTCTGTCGTGACAGGACCCAAAATGAAAAGGGCGCTCCGCAGAGCGCCCCCAAAGCAGGAAGTCGGGGGTCCGCCCACCCTTACAGGCAGCTGCCAACACTGATCCCGACTTTTCACTGCCAACTATAAAGATCTTTGCACGTCAAGTCAATGGACCACCTGTCCGACGAAGAAATAGCGGCAGTAGCCGTTCTCCTGTCAAGTGAGCGATTGAGCACCTTTGAGCGGCTCGCCGGCTCTAACCGCGGCGCCATTGCCCTGCACCAGGAAATGCTGCGCCTGGGCGCCTCCCTGATGACGGTGACGGCCGTGGTCGAGATCGCCCTGCGCAACGCGGTTTGTGACCGGCTGACCGAACACTTTGGCACCGCCGACTGGCTGCGGAGGCCTCCGAGCCATTTTCGTTGGGATGACGAGCTTAAGGGAAAAATTGGCCTTGCAGAAAGTAGCGCGCGCAAGGCGGCCTATGCAAAGCTGACACAGGAACAGAAGCGGCAACTCGACCCGGTGGCGTTTCGAAAACACGGCGGCACGCCCCCTGCAGGCTTGTCGCATGAGAAGGTGTCCAAGGCCCGGCAGGCCGCGATAACGGTGCCGATGGGCCAAGTGGTGGCGCAGCTGACCATGTACTTCTGGAAGCGACTGTTCTCGGCGGACTACGAACACGCATTGTGGAAGCCCGCGCTAAAGCGCGTCTTTCCTGACAAGTCTTTGACCCGGGCGGCGGTCGCCACGCAACTGGAGGCGATCTACCAGTCCCGTAACCGAATCGCCCACCATGAGCCGGTGTATGGTCGTCGGCTGGTGCAGACTGAGGCGGCGATTGACTTCGTCGCGCGCCACCTGGGCAACCGCGGGCATGACGGGGCGACACCCCTGGAGAAGCTGCTCGAACTGGAACTGAATGAGCTGAAAGTTCGGGCCGACGCGATGCGACAGCGTTTGGCCGCCTTGCAGGCGGGGGAGCCAGATTGACTGATAGGGAAGAGCTGATGTTGATGCCACCAGACCTCGCCGGAGAGGAATGGAACTCTACTGCACGCCAGCACCGCAAGGAGCCAGCGTGACCACAAATCCTCCGAAGGGCAATGACGCTCGCAATCATCACTATGTGCCGCAGTGCTACCTGAAGGGCTTCGCACGCAACCGCAGCAAGAATGCGCAATTGTTCGTGGTCGATACAAAGACGAAGCGGGCCTTCGTTACGACCCCTCGTAACCTGGCGGCTCAGCGCGATTTCAATCGCGTCGAGATCCCGGGCCACGACCCAAATATCGTGGAAGCTGGCTATGCCGACTTAGAAGCCCAGCTTGCCCCCGCCCTCGTGCGCATTGATCAGCACGGGGACTTCTATAGCGAAGAAGACAAGGCCCTGGTCCTGGAACTCATCGCGCTGCTGGCGACGCGCAATCCAGGATTTCGGGAAGCCAGGCGCCAGGCCTTGGAGAAAATTTACAAGATCGTGGGGGGCATGGTGGTTTCCACCCAGGAGCGCTACGAGAGCCAGTTCGGCCAAGCACGTGCGGCTGGCTACCTCAAGGGAGAGCCGCTTCCCTACGAGGAAATGCGTGAATTCATAGAAAGCGAGCGCTATACGGTCGAGGTTCCCTCCACCAGTCCCACCAGTCATGTGGCTACCGAGTTGAAGTTGCTGGCTCACATGCGCGACCTGATTCACCGCCGCGGCTGGACTCTCTTGAGAGCACCATCCCACTGCGGGGGCTTTGTGACATCCGATCATCCAGTCGTTCTCGAATGGGATGACCCCGAGAGAATGAACAGCAAGATCTATTCACCGGGGTTCGGATTGCGAAGCACCACGATTTTTTTCCCCGTAACGAAGCACTTTGCGCTTCATGGGCATTTTGATCAGCAAGACGGTCGCACCATTCAGATCAACGAGCAGGGAGTCGCCGCGATCAACTTCAAGGTGTTCTTGCATGCCCATCGTCAGATCTATGCCGAGAGCGAGCGTTTTGGCTTCATTGGCGTCAACGGCGAGATTCAGCGTGGCAGCGCTTTGCTGGATTTGATCGCGGGCAGATAGCGGGGCATGCCAAGATAAACGTCGGCTATCATAAGCCTTGCGGTCATAACCAACAACATTTCGGTTAGTTATAAGCGCCTGCGGTTGAGATCTGTCACGGCAATGAGTAGTCGCACCTTCCGCGTGAAATCCGGCGATGGTCACCCGCAGAGCCGTTGCAGCACGACTTCACGACAGCGCCGCCTCTTCTCCGCACCCTCAGATGACCAGGCTTGGTTCCCCGCGCGTATCGGCACATTGTGGTTCCCGCACCCTGGTAACCCTTTGATACAGCATCGCGCCGAGGCCCGATGCTATGCTGCCGCCAGAGGCATCACGATACCTAATGCTCAGCATGCAGTCGAAACGCACACAGACCTACTGGCTGGCTCTGGCCGCCGCGCTTTGGGCCAGCCCTGCCTTTTCCGATGATTCTTACTATCGCGCCGGCGGTAAGGAATACAAGGAGAGATTCCACAGTGGCCGCTGCCAGGTCGAGCGCGAAGGCAAACACAACGGAGATTTCAAGGAAGAACGCAAATGCAAGGGTGGGCCGCGTGGCTATGGACAGAAAGAGAAGGTTCGGGACGGTCCTTGCCTAATCGAGCGAGAATGGAAGAGCGATGGGGAGTACGTGAAAAAGGTCGAATGCAAGTAGCCTTGCCATAGGCTGGCGTATTCGGCTGGTCGAAGAGTTCACGCGAATCAGCGTGCATTCCAAGACACCAAGCCAAGCGGGTGCTTGATGCCGACGGTAGTGATCTTGAAATCGATTGGGAGGTTGTGGACCTGCAGCTCCGAGGTTCAAGACCTTATCGCGCACCAATTCCTCCATCGACGTTCGGATGGCGCGCGACATTATTAATAGTTTGCCACCGTCCTCGGCTAGACTATCGACGGGCTTGGCGATTTCTCTTGCGCAATCGCCGGCGTGCCAGCCTCGAAGCTGCGCTCGCTGGCCAGCCAGGCCATGAGCCTGGACGCGGCCAATCTACGGGAGATCCTGCCTGAGAAGCGCTACACGCTGATCGTCGCCTTGCTCAACCATATGCGCGTGCGCACCCGCGACGATCTCGCGGAGATGTTCATCCGTCGCACCGAGGAAGGGCTGCCTTCCTCGGCGGCGAACAAAAGCTTCGCGCCTGACATGGGCTCACACCTTCGCCGCATGTTGCGATCGCAAATTATAGCTGGATGAGCATCCGGAACGAGCCTGGCAACTCATTGGTCGCATCCTCGATCAGCTCCGGCACCTGCCTGGCAATGTTCCCAATGCCCTGGGGAACAACCAACCCAAACTCAGCCAGCAGTCCGCGGATCTGATTGGCCTGCGAGGTACGCGCTTTCACGAAACCCTGACGCGCACGGTGCAGTGCCAGCACCGCCTGCTGCTCAACATTCTTGATCGGCACGAATCTCATGTTCGGTCGTGCTACCGCTTCGCAGATCGCCTCAGCATCGGCCGCATCGTTCTTGTTGGTCTTGACGTACGGTTTGACAAATTGCGGCGCCATCAGCCGCACCGTGTGCCCAAAGCTTTGCAGCTTACGGGTCCAGTGGTGCGCGCTGCCACACGCCTCCATCCCAATCACACTCGGCGGCAGAGTCGCAAAGAACTCGGCCACCTGGGCACGCTTGAGCTGCTTCCTCAACGTCGCTTTGCCAAGCTCATTCACACCGTGGATCTGGTCGGGTAGCAGCGACGCATTACTGCGCCGCCGCCCCCTCAGAACCGGACGTGCAGGTCGCCCCGCATCCGGCTCAAGCCATTCCTTCAGCGCCATTGGGTGGCACCGGGCAACCCGACAGAGCGTTTCGCGGATCGACGGCGGGCAAGGTAGAGGTCCCATGCCGGATCAAATGGATTGGCCAGTCCCCGGATTTTGACGTGGCGCTGAATCGCGACCGTCGTTGCGCGGAAGAGTTGTAGGCCGCAGGTGTCATCCTCGGTCGAACTCCTCGTTGCAAAATCCCAGGACCGGTGTCCGTCTCGCCGGAAGTACCGTTGCCTGACCCACCGGGCTCCTTTCGTGGGGTGCCTACGTCTTGCCCACTTCCAGAGCAGGTGCCAGATGTGCGAGTCGATCGTCGAGAAGGCCGCTTTTGCCACGACGTGGCGATGATACATAGCCCAACCCCGAATGATTGGGTTCAGCCTACGGATCAACGCCTCTTGGGTGACACTCGCGTTGCCCTTGATGACTTCCCTGGCCTTGTCGAGCAGCGATTTGATACTTTTCTTCGCTGGCTTGATCAGCAGTTTGCCGCCGTACTTGCGCACGTTTTGGCCAAGGAAATCGAAACCCTCCGCTATGTTGGTGATCCTGGTCTTCTCTTCGGAGAGTTCCAGACCTCGGGCGGCCATAAACTGCCTGACCGCGGGAAGCACCCGGGATTCCAGCACATCTTTCGACACGCCAGTCACCACAAAGTCATCGGCATAACGGACGACGTTGAGCTGAGCCTTGCTGCGAGCAAGTTTGGATGTTCCCACACTTGCATGGACTGCCGCTTCAAGCCCATCCAGCGCCATATTCGCGATTACGGGCGAGATAACACCCCCTTGGGGTGTAACCCGCCCGCGACTCGAACAGAGTTCCCTCATCGATATCTCCGGCCTGAAGCCACTTTCGCAGAACCCCCTTATCCATCGGTACGTTCTCCAGGAACCAGGAATGACTGAAGTTGTCGAAACAGCCTCGAATGTCACCCTCCAGAACCCATTCTGGCGAGGCACGCTTAGCCAGAACGTTGAAGCACTGCTCGATGGCATCGGCGGTCGAGCGTCCGGACCGAAAGCCGTAGGAATTGGCATCCGCTAGAGTCTTCGCGACGGGTTCCAGAGCGAGCTTCCATAAAGCCTGCATCGCCCGGCACCGCATACAAGGAATTCCTAACGGACGCTTCTTGCCGTTACCCTTGGGAATGTAAACCCGCCGCAGCGCCATCGCCCGATAGCCGCGATGACGTAGCGACACCATTCCGTTCCATCTGGCCGCCGGGGACGACCATATCCTGCCATCCATCCCCGGCGTCCTCTTACCGCGATTTTCCGTCACACGCTTCACGGCCAACATCTTGCCGCTATGCGAGCGGGTCAGCAGACGTTGCAGGGCTTTCACCTTGCCCCATCGGCCTTCCCGGACCACCTTGGCGATACGCACCTGAAGCCGTTTCACCTCTGCCTCAATGTGCGGCCAGTTCGCCTGATCCCACATCTGTGCAGCGTGCGAGGACGCACCAGCTCCCGACACTTTCGCATCGTACGCCGTCATCTGCTTTCCCTCGTATAACGGTTGGTCAAAGTTCTCTCGCCATGAATGACCCTGCGGAAGTCTGCCCACTTTCGTGTCGGGCAATGTTGCAGCCCGTATCCCGGCCATTACAGCCGGGCGTTCGCTTTCTCCGCATTCCTTTACCCACCGTGCCAACAGCGTTCCTTACGGTTCGCCTGCCGTCACCGGCAGCATGATGGGCTTACCCTGTTCCGCATGAATCTCCGAGCGGGGCGGACCCTTCCTCTTCGCCGGCGGCTGGTTGTCCATTGGCCCAGTATTCAAAGACCACTCCTCACCGCATACCGTTTTGGTTCAAGCCTGTCAGCACGTTTGGCTTGTCAAAGATCACGACGTTTATCAGAAGTTCACATATGTTGGTCGTACCCACTCATCCCTTGCTCCTCTCCGCCTTCGTGCTGGCAGATTCCGCTTCGCCTCGCGGCTGGGCGTACCGGTTATCCGGCGGCTACGTTGTCCCCAGAGCTTCACACCGAGCTGTTACCGGCTCCGCATGTCTGGGTAGGGAACGGTTGATGGAACAACCGGTTTCGTCAGGCCATACGTTCTCCTGTGAAACAGAAATTCAGGCGACTTGCAGGTCGCACAAACACATTCTTCGCCAAGTCGATGCCGATCGTCGTGACCTTCATGAGGGATGCTCCTGTTTGAGAGGTTGCCAGGCTCACCAGTTTGGCACTCATGTACCTTCACGGGGAGGGGGCGTCCATCCCATTAACGCCCGGTGCGTCATACACCTTACGCATCACTTGGCCGGCCTATTGCCGTTATTGCAGAGGACAGTAGCGCGGGCGCGATTCGAATTGGCGATACGATCCAGGAAGTCCTGTGTGTTGGCATGCTGTCGGACGGTGATCTCGCCTCGCGCCAATAACTGATCGTTGATGCATTCCAGTTCGGCGATTGCCCATTGCTCCGCAAGCACGACTAGGTCAAACAGCGTCGGCGCTCGCATGACGGTTGGCAGAGCGGCCTCGGTACCGCATCGTCTTGGATTGGACCAAAGATGCATGCCTGCACGCAGCGTGATGCCATGCCAACTGAACGATTTCATCTTCGACTCATGGGAATGTGGTCTCGTTACCACTGCCTGTTGGGCATACGGCTGCGGGATGGCAGCTCCGCGTGCCAAGGTAGCCAGGCGTGGCTAGGGCCTTCCGCGCATACTGAAGACCCCCGGATTCGATTGCTAAGTTGTAATGCGTGCGCAACATCACGGTTAACTCGTGCGTTCTATATTTGATAGTGCCTGATCGACGCTGGCGGGGTAAGCGGCGCGTCCATCTTGCCATAGCTGGTGCCTCTCTCCCCGGGGTCCAGCATGCTTAAGTCCCCGCAGCACCTAGGCTGCGGGGACTTCGTTTTTTCCGATGCACAGATTTCGACGAAAAAGCCCGAAATCGGCATCCGGCGTACCAACCCCGGATGCCGTTGTGCCGCTTGTGCTCCTCAGATCAATTGGGGCGCCAGAGGCCAGGGTCACCTGGGTGTCTTGCCTTGGTCTAACCAGCGATCGAACTTGCCGATATCGCGTTGTGCATCCTTGATGATCTGTTTCGCCAAGGCTTTCATTTCTTTCGAGTCGCCTTTTGCCAGTTCAGTCTTGGCCATGTCGATCGCCATCTGGTGGTGCATCTTCATCATCGTGGCAAAATCCTTGTCAACGTTGCCTGACGATTGCATCGCCAACATTTTGTCCATGCCTGGCGCCATCGAGCCGTGAATCTCTTGTGCGGCGGAGCCGCCTGGCACGGCGCTTTGACCGTGTTCACCGGAAGCATGTTGCGCAAGGCCGGATGAGATGCCCGTCAGCAAAAGGCAAGCCGCCACAACAAGCCGGCGATTCGCATGCAGTTTGGGTTGTAGGATCAGCATGACGGATGCTCCGCAAGAAAGAAGACATTGGCTGTGCACCGCTCCTTTTCAGGCGCACATACATCTTCAGTCATCCCCGCGATGTTGGCCGCGAGGGCTACCGTGTACCGGCTGCAGCGACGGCTGGTAGTCTGGAATGTTAAAGTCACGCTCCAGCATTTCACGTCAATGCCCATGCCTTCGGCATGCCACGTCTCGTTGCACATCCGGATGAGCGCATCATGCCGCCGATCTGCGCCGGTGATGCGGACATTGAGCGGCTCCAGCGAAGTGAAGTGGTGCCTGCTAAAGACTTCGAGAAAGGCGTGCTCAAAGCCCTTGCCCAGTTGAACTCATTCGAGGATCTCGATGGCGGTCTGCTGCTCCGGCCGGACTCGGGGCTGATAGGGAACGCCGTACCAATCGCGTAGCATCGCGAGTAGTCGCAGGATCTCTTCCCGCTGGGCACGATTCTCCTGACGAGCATTTGACTTGATCTTGTTCTAAAGTTGGCCGCTACGGCGCGGGTCGGTACCAGGTAGCCAACTCGGTCATGCGCAAGGCGGAGTAGTGATGGTCGATCAGGAGCACCATCAGCGCAACTTCGAAGTTGGCTGTGATGGCGCGACCAAGGACGGCAGACCAAGTGGGCAGGGCCGACCCGTCGCCATACAGATGCGCCACGTGGGGAGATACTGGGCGCGGCGGCGTGATCGCGGGTGCCAGCCCCTCCCTCTGCGACGCGTCGTTGGGCCGTGTGCGGTTCATGGCAGCCTCTCCTCATCGATCTCTCGTTGGTATGCGGACCATTGTAGAAGGCACATCGCTTCAATCAAGAAGTAGTCAGGTTTGACTTTGCTCACATGGCGAAACATACAAGGACACGTAGTAGAACATGCGCGCGCGTGGCGGATGGCAACGGCGCAATATGAAAGTGGCAGTGTGGCAAATCGCGATTTCTCTTAATTTTTCGCTCGCATTGATTACACGATAATGACGCGTGCGTAAGGTTCCCCTTGGCACGCGCCATGCGTGCATAAGCCGACTGACGACGACGTTGAGTTGGCACTTTAAATGCCGTGCTGGTGGAAGTGTCACCAAACTGCGCATGGCCAACTGAGGGAGGCTACGGATGGGCATGACATCACTGAGGGCGGCGACTTCTACATTGCCGCACCGGGCGGCGCTGACCGGCCGGATTCAGGTTGAGGTCATCGTGGTCGGCGCGGGCATTGTCGGCCTGACTACCGCGCTGATTTTGGCCCAGCAAGGGCGTTCGGTGGCTGTCATTGATGCGCATCGCATTGGGCGCGGCGCTACGGGCGGTTCGACAGGCAATCTCTATGCAACGGTCGCTGACGGTCTTGCGGCCCTTGTCAAGAAATGGGATGCCCAGACAGCGCGAGCAGTGGTGGCTTCACGCACTGAAGCCATCGCCTGGATCGAGCAGCAAACCACTGTCAGGCATTCAGACTGCGCGTTTCGGCGCTGCCCGATGTTCCAATACGCGATTAGTGAGCAAGCAGAAGGGCGACTTCAGGACGAGTTGGACGCGGCGAGATTGGCGGGCATGGCCGTTGACTGGACTGACCACGTGCCAAAGCCGCTACCTGTACCTTGCGGGCGGGTTCTGGTGTTGCCCGGGCAAGCCCAATTCCATCCACTGCGCTACATGCATGCCCTGGCCGCGCACGCCGAGCAATGTGGAGTGCAGGTCTACGAGCACAGTCCGGCCATGGAGCTGGATGCGGGGTCAGGGGTCGTGCGGACCCCCGCTGGCAGGCTGGTCGGCCGCCACATCGTGCTGGCGACGCATACTCCCATTGGGTTTCATTTTATCCAGGCGGGTATGCAAGTTCGCCGCGAGTATGGCCTCGCCTTTCGGCTTGGGGGAGATGCTCTAGCGCCAGGCATATTCTGGGCGTTGGGCATGCCGCGTTTATCCGTGCGTTCATTCGAAACCGACGGCCAGCGGTATTTGCTTTGCATTGGTGAACATCACGAAACGGGTCGTCATGATGCCGCCGCGGCTCTGGCGCGATTGATCGCCGAAGCGCAGACCGCCTTGCAGTTAGGCGAGCCGGCCTGGCGGTGGTCGGCGCAACACTATCACTCGCCCGACGAATTGCCCTATATCGGTCAGGACAGTGCTGGCTTCTATGTCGCCACGGGCTTCTCTACCGACGGCCTTGTGTACGGCACGCTGGCCGGTCGACTGATTGCTGACCAAATCAATGGTGAGAATCGTTGGAGCGAATTGTATCGCGTGCGTCGGTTTCATCCTGAGCGGGCAGGGTCCAACATGTTCAAGGCGAACGCCGGCGTTGCCAAGGAGTTCTTCTACGACTATGTGACGCACCGCAGCGCCAAGCCGGCGCAGGCGCAGGCGCTGGCGCCGGGGCAAGGGGCGATCGTGCGGCTGGGGCACGAACGGGTGGCGGCCTATCGCGACGCAGCCGGCGCGCTTCACGTGGTATCGGCAGTATGCACCCACATGAAGTGCATGGTGCACTGGAATGCCGTCGAACGCAGTTGGGATTGTCCACGTCATGGCAGCCGGTACTCCCCCGATGGCCAAGTGCTAGAAGGCCCGGCGCTGTCCCCGCTGCGCAATCAACTGGTCCTCCTTCAAAACCACGAAGTCGGGGAGTGCCATCCAACCGAGACGGCGTCAAATGACACGCGCGGGCGTCCCGCTATGTCAGCACGCCAGTCCGATGACGAAGGTGCGCGGCGTAACGCTTCCGACGCGGCCAGCGACGGAGACTCGCAATGAGAACCTTCACAATTTCGATCATTGCGCTGCTGCTCCTTGCCGCCGCAGCTGTATTCGGGATCGCGTACTGGGGCGCCTATAATGTGGCCGCCGACGAACCGCACTGGCCGATTACAGAGAAAGTCCTGGCGATGGTGCGTTCGCGCGCCATTGGCCAGCAAGCCGACAAACTGGAGCCGCCGAATCTGAATGATGCCCAGCGCGTTCTCAAAGGCGCCGGCCAATATGCATCCATGTGCGTGGCTTGCCACCGCGCACCGGGCTTGCCCGACAGCCAGTTGACGCGTGGACTGTATCCCGCGCCGCCGCGCCTGGACCAGGGCCGGGCCGATCCGAAGCATGCCTTTGTTGTGATCAAACACGGCTTGAAGATGACCGGCATGCCAGCGTGGGGCAGCGATCACGACGACGAGGCAATCTGGGATCTCGTCGCTTTTCTGGATAAGCTGCCCGCCCTGACGCCAACCGAGTACCGCGACATGGTCGATCGGTCACCTGGCGACAACAATGAACAGTTCGGTGCTGAGATTGGTGGGCACCGTGCGGCTGGCCCGCGCCAACCCGCAGCGCAGGCATCGGGCCAATCAGGAGCGGAAAAAGGAGGTGGCAGCACAGGCGGTAGCCATGATGCCGCGCAACATTGATCATCATCCCGAACGAGAGCATGCTCCCAAGGCAAGTTGCACACAGCGGTACCAAGTACGGCCCACATCTTGGCGCGGTTTGGCGACCTCCCCCTCATTCCGTCAAGCTCATGCCGCGTCGATGACGAGCTTGCCATTAGGCATTGGGCGCGTCGGTTCGACCAAGCGCCGTTGCCCGGGAGATCGCGACGGCGATGATGGCAACGCAAGGTATCGCTCAACCGATCGCAATCCGTGCCGACGACGTCAGGAAGGGAGCGCCATGAATAGGTCGACCATTTGGAGAACCATCTTGACCGTACGCGCTACCATCGGCGTGATCGCCCTCTTGGATGCGGTCGGCATGCGGTTGATGCACCAGCGCATGATGTGCGGACTGAGTTGTTGCTAATCTGGGCGGCAGCGTAGTGCGCCGAGCAAGGGCGTGACCGCCCCGTTGATGCCGCGGCAGGCACGAACCGGTGCTGCATCGCATTCCGCTGCGAACGAACCGTTGTCGCCGCTATTTGCGACGTCTCGTCGATTTTCTGTTGCGCTTACGCGACGCCGCGCCGCGCGGATTGCGCATTCTCGAGGCAGGGCCATGTCGGCGTCTGACATACCAGGCAAACAGGCCGAGCATAACTAGGATGGCGGCCAGTCCGAATAAGACGACAACAAGGACATCGTGTGGCAGATCAAAAGGGGGGCGGCGCACGGTCTGATTCGATTCGGAATTGGCCAGTCAGGATCGTTGCGCAAATGCGCCCATCGGCCGGCTAGACGTTGCTAGCATCTACAGGACGCGCACGGCCACTGGCAGCGCAACCGTGCGCGCATAGCGCGAATTATTTGCGCTGCATGTCCACGACCATGGGCGCGCCATCCACCTTGTCGAAGGTCACCGACACGGCTTCGCCTTCCTTGAACTGGCTAAGCGAGGCGCGATCCTTGACCGGAAACGCCATGGTCATGCCGGGCATGCCCAGGTTCTCGATGGGGCCGTGCTTGAGCGTAACCTTGCCGGCTTGCGCATCGATCTTCTTGATCTCTGCGGGCACCCGTCGAGGCGCCTGTGGTGAGGCGGCCGGGGCCTTCATGTCCATGCCGTCCATTGAACCCGCGGCGAATGCGACCGGCCCAGTAAGGATGGCCACGACGGCCGCGAGGGTTTTGAGGTATTTCATTGCGATTCCTCCTGAGGTGAGAGGTGGTGGGGGGAAAGGGAAGTCTGCTTGAGCTGGCGGCGGCGTAACAGCAGGTACACCGCCGGCACCACAAACATGGACAGCAGCGGCGCCGTCACCATGCCACCAACCATCGGGGCAGCGATGCGCTGCATTACTTCTGAGCCGGTGCCGTGCGACCACATGATCGGAAGCAGGCCGGCCAGAATCACCGCCACGGTCATCGCCTTCGGGCGCACACGCAGCACGGCGCCTTCCTGGATCGCATCGAGCAGGGCCGCGAGATTGCTTTGACCATCCTCAAGCCGTTCCTGCCAAGCGTGTTTCAGATAGAGCAGCATGATGACGCCAAATTCCGCAGCGACCCCGGCGAGTGCGATGAAGCCGACAATCCCGGCTACCGACAGGTTATAGCCCAGCAGATAGAGTAGCCAGAAGCCGCCGATCAAGGCGAGCGGTAGCGTCCCCATGATGAGCAGCGCCTCATCCAGCCGGCCGAACACCAGATAAAGCAAGACGAAGATGATCAACAGGGTGAACGGCACCACCACCTTCAGCTTGGCGGTAGCGCGCTCGAGATACTCGAACTGCCCTGACCAGCTCAGGGAGTATCCGCCTGGCATCGGGACGGCTTTGGCCACCGCCGCCTGCATGTCCTGCACGGCCGAGCGCAGGTCCCTGCCGCGAATGTCGACGTAGATCCATCCGGAGAGCCGCGCATTTTCACTGCGCAGCATCGGCGGCCCTTGCACGACCTGGATGCGCGCAACGTCGGCCAGGGTGATCTGCAGCCCCTTGTCGGTCACGATCGGCAGACTGCGCAGTTGCTCGATGGAGTCCCGATAGTCGCGCGGATACCGGACATTGATTGGATAGCGCGCGAGCCCGTCGACCACTTCACCGACGTTTTCGCCGCCGATGGCCGAGGAGACGATGGCCTGAACGTCTTCAATGTTCAGGCCATACCGGCCGGCAACCGCCCGGTCGATATCCACGTCGATGTACCGGCCGCCAGTGAGCCGTTCGGCCAGCGCGGAGGTGACTCCGGGGACCGTCTTGACGGCCTCCTCGATGCGAGTAGCCAAGCGATCGATTTCCTTCAGATCCGTACCGGCGACCTTGATCCCCACTGGGCTTTTTATGCCGGTCGCCAGCATGTCAATGCGGTTGCGGATCGGCGGCACCCAGATGTTGGACAGGCCGGGCACACTGACGACCCGATCGAGCTCCTCCACCAGCTTGTCGGTAGTCATGCCAGCACGCCATTGGTCCTTAGGCTTGAACTGGATAGTAGTCTCGAACATTTCGATCGGCGCTGGGTCGGTCGCGGTATCGGCGCGGCCCGCCTTGCCATACACCGTTGCGACCTCCGGCACGGTCTTGATGAGCCGATCGGTCTGCTGCAGTAGCTGGGAGGCCTTACCTGCAGAGAGACCTGGCAACGCGGAGGGCATGTAGAGCAGATCGCCTTCATCCAAGGGCGGCATGAATTCGCCGCCAATGCGCATAATGGGCCACGCGGTGGCGACGAGCAGCACGGCGGCGACTGCCAGGGTGGTCTTGGGATACGTGAGCACCTTGCCGAGCAGCGGCTGGTAGCCACGAATCAGCCAGCGATTGAGCGGATTGGCCTGCTCCGACGGGATCTTGCCGCGGATCATGTAACCCATCAACACTGGTACCAAGGTGACGGAAAGTCCCGCTGCGGCTGCCATGGAATAGGTCTTGGTAAAGGCGAGCGGCGAAAAAAGACGGCCCTCCTGCGCCTCCAGCGTGAACACCGGAATAAACGACAGCGTGATGATCAACAGGGAGAAGAAGAGGGCAGGTCCGACTTCGACAGCAGATTCGCCGATGACGCGCCAACGCTCATGCTCGCCGAGGTCGCGCTGCGGGTTGTCGGCATGCCAGTGCTCGAGATGTTTGTGCGCGTTCTCGATCATGACCACCGCGGCATCAACCATCGCGCCGATGGCGATGGCGATGCCACCCAGCGACATGATATTGGCGTTCACGCCTTGATAGCGCATCACCAGGAAGGCGGCCAGCACGCCCAGCGGGAGCGAGACGATGGCCACCAGCGCCGAGCGCAGATGAAAGAGAAACACCAGGCAGACCAGCGCAACGACCGCGAATTCCTCGATCAGCTTGGTGGTGAGATTGTCCACTGCCCGTTCGATCAGCGCCGACCGATCGTAAGTCGTGACGATCTCGACGCCCTTGGGCAGGCTCTTTTGCAAGGTGGCGAGCTTGGCCTTGACCGCTTCAATAGTTTCCAGGGCATTCTTGCCTGAGCGCAGGACGATGACGCCACCAGCCACTTCGCCCTGACCATTCAGTTCGGCAATGCCACGCCGCATCTCGGGGCCGAGTTGCACGGTGGCAACGTCGCCCAGCCGTACCGGGATGCCGGCGTCGCTGGTGACGAGCGGAATCTGGCGAAAGTCGTCCAGCGTTTTCAGGTAACCGGTCGCCCGAACCATGTACTCCGCTTCACCCAACTCCAGCACCGAACCGCCAGTTTCCTGGTTGGCACCCTTGAGCGCTGCGAGCACCTTGGCTTGCGACAGGTTGTAGGCGCGCAGCCGATCCGGCATCAGCACGATCTGGTATTGCTTGACCATGCCGCCAAGCGAAGCCACTTCAGCGACGTTGGGCAGGGACTTGAGCTCGAAACGCAGGAACCAGTCCTGTAGCGCCCGTAGCTGGCTGAGGTCATGCTGGCCGGTCTTGTCAACCAAGGCATACTCATAAATCCAGCCGACGCCGGTTGCATCGGGGCCGAGCGCGGGCTTGGCCGCTGCCGGCAGCCGCGATTGCACCTGGTTCAGGTACTCGAGCACGCGCGAGCGCGCCCAGTACAGGTCGGTCCCGTCTTCGAACAACACATAGACATAGGAGTCACCAAAAAACGAGTAGCCGCGCACGGTCTTGGCGCCGGGTACGGATAACATGGTCGTGGTGAGCGGATAGGTGACCTGGTTTTCCACGATCTGTGGTGCCTGGCCTGGGAACGGCGTGCGGATGATCACCTGCACATCGGACAGGTCCGGGAGGGCGTCAAGCGGTGTGCTCTGTACCGCCCAAAGTCCCCACGCGGTGACCATGACGGTGGTGAGCAGCACCAGGAACCGATTGCGGATGGACGCGAGGATGAGCCGGGCAATCATGGCTTGGCTCCCGCAGTGGCGTCGGCGGTCTCAACGGCGGAGAGGGTTGCCACGCCGTCGCTATCCAGGCGGAAGCGGAATCGGACCCGGTCCCCGGGCTTGAAACCTTTGGGCATGCCGGCTGGCGGCGCGCCAAACTCCATCGTCATGGCGCCCCACTGCGCCGAGGGAATGGCACCATGGGAGATCGTCATGCTCTGCTCGGTGAGGGCCTCGATCCGGCCGACGCCTTGATGCTCCGGCCCGGGCGCCGCAGCGGTGCCAGGCGCCGACGCGCCGGCTGCAGAGGCGGCTGTGGGGGCGGTCATGCGCTGAGTAGTGCCGCGCAGGCTCGCCTCCGAGTCGATCAGGAACTGTCCTGATACGACCACCTTCTGACCCGCTTTGAGCCCTTCAATGACTTCGGTTTGACCGCCTGCCGCCGCGCCGGTCTTGACCTCCACGGGGCTGAAGCCGCCTTGGCCGGATGCGACCATGGCGATGGTGCGCGTGCCGGTGCGAATCAGCGCCTCGGTTGGCACGAGCACACGATCTGGCCCTGGGGCGGCGTCAAAGCGCACCGAGACAAACATGCCGGGCAATAGCTGACGGGCCTTGTTCTGCAATTCGATGCGCACCTTGACCGTGCGGGTGCCGGCGCTGATATCTGGCAAGATGGCGTCGACCTTGCCCGACAGCGGGTGGCCGGGCAAGGCTGCCGCGGTGGCCGACACTGTCTGGCCGGGCCGCAACGGGGCGGCCTGGCTCTCAGGCACCTCGGCGATGACCCAAACGGTTGCTAGGCTCGCAATGCGAAACAGAGTCGTTCCCGGCGAAACCGTCATGCCATCGCGCGCCCCGATTTCGGTGACGATGCCGTCGACCGAACTGGTGATCGTCAGCCGCGGCTGCAGTTTGCCGGTGGACTGGACCAACCGGATATGGCTCTCGGTCATGCCCACCTGACGCATGCGCGCAATGGCGGCCTCACGCAGATCGCGCTGGAGGCTGCCGTCCATCCGGCTCACGGCCAGATATTCCTCCTGCGCGGCGACCCATTCCGGCGCATAGATTTGCGCCAACGCTTGACCTTTGCGGACCGGATCGAGGGTGGTCCGGGCATACGCGTGTTCCACGAATCCGCTGGTGCGCGCCTGGAGCACTTCGATGCCGCGTTCATTGATCGCGACATTGCCCGGGACCTGCAAAGCGGCCTCCAGCCGGCCGGTCTTGACCTCGGCCGTGCGAATGCCAAGGTTCTGTGTGACGCGGCTGTCAATCGTGACGGCCGCACCGCCGCTGGCTTCTTCGTATACCGGCGACAACGGCATGTCCATGTACGGTGACTTGCCCGGCTTGTCAAAGCGCTGTCCTGGCACCATCGGGTCATGCCAGTAGAGGATGCGCTTGCCAGTTTTCGGGTCGATATCGCCCGCCTTGAGCGCGGCACCGCTGGCGCCGCTCGTGTCCCTGCCAAAGCTCGCCGATGCGGGCGACTGCTGGCGCCCTTGATGTTGACCGAGGTAATAGGCCGCTCCAACGCTTGCCACCACCATCAGGCCTGCCACCGTCCGTGCGATCGTGGTCTTGTTCATGGTTGAGTTCCTTGCAGTGACGTGGGGTGGGCTGCAGTGGGTAATGGCATCAGGAAAGCCAGATCCGCCCAGAGTCGGGCGGTAGCGGCTTCAAGCTTGAGGCGCTCAAGCGAAATATTGAGCGCCTTGCGGCTGGCATCGGCGACGGCGGTCAGGGTGCCTGCACCCGCGCGATAGGCGGTCAGGGCCGCTTCGGTCTGGGCCTTGGCCAGTGGCACGGTGGTGTTCCGATAGCGCTCGAGCCGCGCCTGGCTGAGCGACAGCTCCGCCTGCTTGCCACGCAACTGTCCGATCAAGCCGCGGCGTATGACCTCGGCTTGCGCGCGCGCGGCGTCGGCCTGCGCCAGCTTTGCGGCGAGTTCCCGATCTTGGCGGTGCTTCTGGTCCCAGGGAAGCGGCAGTGAGACGTTGAGAGAAACCATGTTGGAGTAGGCGGGCCCACGCTGGCTGTACATCAGTTCCACGCTCACATCCGGTATCTTGTTCTCCCGGGCGACGCGGCTTTCGGCCTCGGCGACGCCGACCTGGGCCTCGGCCGCCGCCACGTCTGGCAGTTGGGCCACGCCGTCGGCCTCCAGGGTGTTGAGCCAAGCCGGCGCCTCGAGCGCCGGGCGTTCGGTCAGCGGGCGCTCGGCCGCCTGGCCCACCCAGCGGCGCAGCATCGCACGGGCTGATGCCAGCGCTGCGCGGGCCTCGTCTTCGCGATCCTGCAGTTGCTGGAGTTCCAGTTCGGCGGCCACGATGTCGGCACGGGAGCCGCGGTTGCCGCGGTAGGCGGCCTGCGCCGCATCTACCATCAGCTGGATGGAGTGCGCCTGTTCGGAGAGCACAGTGTAGGCGCGCTCGGCATACCAGCGGTCCAGCCAGGCCGTCGCGGCGCCGCGCTGCACCATGGCGAGCGCCGCCGTCCGCTGGGCCTCGGCCGACGACGCCTCGGCTTCGAAGCGCTGGGCGCGAGCCTCACGCTTGGCCGATCTCGTGAACTCCTGCATCAGGCTGATCGAGCGCATCGTCATCGATTCCGTGCCGAGGGAAAACCGGTCGGGTCCGTTCGCCGGTACGTTATTGACACCGACTTTGAGCACCGGATCCGGCAATTGCCGGCCAACGACCGCCATCTCGATGGCGGACTGGACCGCCGAGCGCGATGTTTCGGCGTCCGACGAGCCGGAAGACGCGAGGGCTACCGCTTCCTGCAAGGAGAGTGCGGCCGCCGGTTGTGCCCATCCGGGATGGGCAGCGGCCAACAGCGTAAGGGCGAGCGTCAGCCGGCACCCATACGCAAAGGGAGAACGCAAATGCATAAAGCCTCCGCAAAGCAACGACCACCCTGAACACCATGGTTCAGGGCACGATAGTAGGCGTTGCTGCGGAGGCTAGTTTCGGAAACAGCAGTGGAGGATGGGCAGCGGGCGAGGGGGCCCGCGTGGCACCGCGTCGGCGTAGGCGGCTCGCTGGCTGACGACTACCGGCACCAACGCCGGCTCAACCAGATTGACGAGCACGGGCTGGAACGCTGGAATCTGCGGGCTGGGGTGGTCGGCCGATTTGGAGCCAAGCTGGCAGTGCTCCAGGCACAAGCCGTCATGGGCAGCCGGCGCTTCGGCCTTCTGCGTCATGTCGGGACAGGACTCGGTCATACTGGCCATGTCCGTCATACCGTCCATCGAATACCGGCTGCCCGCGCAGGCGTAGGCCGCCGCTGCCAGCTGAACTGTCAGGAAGGTACTCAGCAGGAAGGCGGCAAGGCAAAGCCGGCGAAAGCGGATACGCACGTGGGAAACTCGGTTTGAGCCAAATGGTAGCAGCGTTTGGCCGCTTTCGGCACTTTGCCCTCGCGGCCGTTTGCCACAGATCAAATGCGACCCACTTGTGGCATCGCCCAATCGAGGCGCTCCGATGCGCCACGCCAACGCAGCGCATCGGAGTATGCCGGTTACTTGGGCTGACCCATCATTTCGCGGCACTTTTGCATCATGGCGGCATGGTCACGCCTCATCGCGGTGTGGTCCTCTGCCTGCTGCGCCTTCAATTGTTGCGCCTCAGCCCGCTTGGCGTTGCGAGCCTTTTCGATCACATACCAGTCCGGACCGGCGACTGCTGACAGCGAGAGCCCAAGGGCGACGGCGCCCCCTAGCGCGTGAAAAAAGAATTTCATGATGTTCCTCGTTCTGGGTATGCAGCGCGCGGCCTAAACCCACCAGCGAGCGGCAGGCGACACTGCAAATGTCGAAATCAGACGAGCACGTTGGTGCGATGGCACCAAGTGCGGCACCCTCGCCGTGCGAGACCGCCCTACAGACAGTACCGTTTGGGCGGGCGCTCGAGGCGAGGCGGAACGACGGAGCGATATGCGAACTCCGGATGCGCGACCAACACGCTGGTCCATGCATCCGTGGGGGCGGCGGTGGCCAACGGCGTGCCCGCGAGGATTGCACAAGCGGAAATCGTGCAGGGAAGACGAGACGGGCCGCTGACATGTCGGTCACCGGCGCAACCGAATTGACTGACGCAGTCATGGGGACTGCCGGTCTCGACACTGGCTTGCGCCGCTTGAGCAGGTCCGTGTGCTGGCATTTGAGCGATGCCAGCGATACAGCAGTTGTCCAACGGTCCGGCCTGAGCTCGTAGAGGCAAAGCCAGCGCCAGGGTCAGGAGCACGACGAGACGCCAAAGGCGATTCATAGGCTTACGCATTGGACCTCTCCGAGCCGAGTAGCGCCGTCGCGGGAACCATATTGAGTATAGAACTTCATCTTGCGCGCGGCACGGTTGAGTCCGACAGCGCGTTGCCTGCAGGGCAGGTCGACGCGAACGACAGGTAGACCTCGTCGAGCATGCGATGGTTGTCGCCGGCCAATTGTTCCAGGGCAGCCAGCAGGTGCTCGGCCACGCTGTACTGCTGCTGTGCGCAGGCCAGACGGAACGCAGCGAACACGTCATCAAATAACGTTGGCGTTGCAGTCGTCATGCTTTCCCCGCTGGATGCGTGGTACGGCCAAGGCGTGATCGCCGCGATGCCGTCCTCATTTGCACTATGGACCTTCCCACGGGGGTAAGGTCAAGCAGTGCGCAGGCTGGCGTCGCGCTTCGATTGAAAACGACCGGTAAGCGCCACCCATCCGCAGCCGCTAGGCGTCGGGTGTAGAGAACGAACTCGCCGCGAATTGCCCCGCCATACGCGGGGCATGCGTTTCAAAACCGTCGATGCATACACGGTCCACTTCCGGCACTGAGGCGTAACACGCAGTCACGCCACGGATCCGAGTCTTTCTGATAGCCGAGCTTTTCGCAAGCGGGGCCCTCAACGCGTAATGAGGTCTCCATATCGCGCTCGGCGTGCGCGGTACGTTCTGCGACGGTCGCGCACCCGGCCAACATGACGGTAATGAGTAATAAGACACGCATGATTTCTCCTTTGCCCTAGATGACGAGAGTCCGTTGCGGTGGTTCAGGGCGCGACACGACCGGGAAGCCAGCGAAGCGGTGTGCAAACGGCAATGCCGTTATCGTGAATCTAGGTTCTGATTGCTTTTGCACCAAGATCTGCCTTTGCAGAAGGGCCCCGCAGCGTGCCATCTTTCAGCGACCTTACTTCACATTGCTATGCGATGACCCAACCATTACATGCTGGCCATCCATGTTCGGTTGGGCTTTCGTCCTAGTGATGTTCATCGGCAGGAGATTGCGACATTCACGACCAGCTAGTATTACGCGACCATTACGTGCAGGAATTTTTTCTGTGTTGTCTTGGCCCGGGAATGGCAGCAAGCGTTCCCGTTTGGAAATTGCCGCCATCATTACCCAACCATTACGCGGCAGTCATCGAGTTCGACTCGCGCGTCATTGCTGGGGTAATGCCGTTACAACCGCTCACATTTGTAGGGAAACGCGAACACTGCCGGCAATGTAGAAGTCGTATGCTCCCACCCTCTACGCACGCAAAGGAGAAAATATGAAAAAGCTTCCCATCCTAGTCGGCACCGCGCTGGTCATCGGGTTCAGTTACGCCAATGCGCAGACGCATGGCTACACGCATGAGGGCTATGGTCGGGCAGGCCTCTACCCGTCACGGCCGGCGCCTGCCGCTGTGCACGTCGTGCCCGCGGTTGCGGTGGTACATGATGCGCAGCCCTCGTACGGGCATGGCACTGCGCCGCGCGAGTCGCATCGCCAGCCGCGCCACGGCATCGAACATGGGCGACGTGAGCCTGAGCGCCGCTGGCACAATGCCGCTCACGGTTCACGCGACCACTGACGCACTCGCCTGTTATTGATTGCCCGCTGGCGTGCCGACACCGGTAGCCGGAGCGGGGGACTCCCGCATGATACGGATGCTTTCATCAGAGGCATCGCTTCTAGGCTTTGTTCGTTACCGTGACGCCGGCGTCCGTTGAAAAAATCAGGAGAAGCGCCGCGTCTGTCATGTCCACGTCATTCTACTGACAGGCGGCTCGTATAGACTCCCGACTCAATTGATGCTTGATGCCGCCGGATGAGAAGGCTGTTGCGCCACCTATCGCTTTGGCTCGTTGTATTGGTATTGCCGATTCAGAACGTTGGCGCAGCGGCTACTCTTTCGTGCGGCGAGCTGACCGAGTTGCGGCAGGGCGCCGGTCTCTTCGCCATCCTTGCCACCATCGACGTCGCTGACGAGGCGAGCGCCGACCAGGCCGACGCACACTGCGATCCGAGGTCGCATCACTGTCCGGCAAGCAAAGAGCGCGGCAAGGGGCGCGGTTGTCATGCGTGTTCTGCCTGCTCGGCCGCCTCGACACTTGCCATCTTTGCCTTCTCGGGGACCCAAGCATTGTCCATGAACAGCATGCTACCGGCGTCTCTGCTGTGGATATTTGCCAGCACAACGCCTGAAACGCTGCTGCGCCCGCCTTCCCCCCATCTCTGACGCCGCCCAAGCAACTCCTGGGCTGGCTACCTCCACCTTCCTAGATCTCGTCCTTGACCGAAGACGAAACAAGCCTGCCTGCGCTCGTTCCTGTGCGAGAGCAAGGTAGGGCAATTATGGTGCGGCGTGCGATGTCGCGCGCGCGCACATATTGGAGACAGCGATGCGCATCTGTAATCAATGTAAGGCCCCGCTCAAAATTGACGTGTGGGCGTGCAGCGCGTGCGGTTGGCAGCCCCGTGTTCTGGCTGGCGTGCTCTGCCTAGCACCTGCCATGATGGTCGACCATGATGGCTTTCACGAACCGCTCTTTGTCGAGTACGAGAAGCTCGAAGCGACGCACTTCTGGTTCGTCTATCGCCGCAAACTGATCCTGGACGCGCTGCAGCGCTACTTTCCGGCCTTGCGCTCTTTCATGGACGTCGGTTGCGGAACCGCGGAGAACCTGCGCGCGATCCAGGCCCGCTTCCCGCGTGCACGCTTGGTCGGCGGCGAGGCATCGTTGCGCGCCCTGATGCAGGGACAGCGCAAATGCAAAGCTCAATTGTTGCAAATGGATGCCCGTGCCATTCCCTTTGCCCAAGCCTTCGATGTCATGGGGGCGTTTGACGTCATCGAACACGTCGACGACGACGCTCAAGTATTAGCGGAGATGTACCGGGCCTGCAGGAATGATGGGGGAATCGTATTGACAGTGCCCCAGCATCCGTCGCTGTGGAGCCATATGGACGATGCGGCCAAGCATAAGCGGCGCTATACGCGCCAAGAACTGGTGAAGAAAGTGGAGGCGGCCGGGTTCGAAATCGTGGACGTCACCTCCTTCATGACGCTGCTGCTGCCTGCGATGGCCATCTCCCGGGTGTGGCAGCGCGCCAAGCCGCCCGGCGATGCCATGGACGACGGGTTTCGCATTGGGGCGGCCATGAACGGCATGCTCGGGGGTGTTTGCACCCTCGAGCACAACCTAATACGGGCCGGTTTGCGTTTCCCGGCAGGCGGCTCGCTGCTGCTGGTGGCCAGGAAGAAGGGCTGGACTTTGTAGAGGACGCAGTCACGCGTGGGCCCATCGCGGCGTTTAACGTCAATGACGAGGACGCCGCGGGCCGCGTCTCAAGCCTTCGCCAGGCTCGTCTGTGGCGCAAGAGCGGACGCGTCGGCTTGGGTTCTTCCCAAATGCCTCGGTTCGCGCGGCCGTCAGGGCAGCGTCGCAGGCGCGGCCCTCGCGCCTGGCTATCCAGGTCGTTCACCTCGCCGAAGTACCCATTTCTGCGGCGCAGATGGATGCGGGAAAGCTTACGGGGATGTAATTCGCGAGTAACGCCCGCGTGAGTGCCGGTTGCCTACCATGACACTTAAGAGGTTACGCCTCGAAACGTTATGGAGCGCATCATGAACACCAAGAAGACCGCTTTGACCGCTTTGACCGCATTGGCGCTGGCGGCCGTTTCCGTCCTATCCAGTTCACCGGCGTGGAGTGCGGACCAGACCAGAACCAATGCGGGCGACAACTGGGCGGAGCACGTGCGGCGGCAAGCCGCCGACCAAGCCAGCTCATCGGCATCGCTCACAGTGCCCAGCGCAATGGCTACGGCGCAGGCTGCTACCCCATTGGGGCCGCAGGCGACGCTCTTCGGTAGCCTGGCGCCGGCGAACACGGCCGCACGCGCGGTGACTCTCGCTCCCGGCCTGAAGTCTGTCAATGTGGCCTCCGGCGACACCGTTACCTTCCGCAGCGGCGCGCAGCAGGCCACCTGGACGTTCGCCGAATTTGTTCAAGGAAAATCCGTGGATCTTGGCGTCCTATTCCCGGCAATGCCCAACGCCCAAGGCGTGCGCGTCTATATCGAGCGCAGCAAGCTCTTTACCGGTGGCTAAGAATGGCCGGTTTGCCGGGAGTGACAACATGACACATTTGTAATTTTGTCGTCAGGCCCTGGTGGGGTACATCTTTCTACACTGCAAATGCAGGCTCACTGAGCCACTATCGAAACAAGGAGAAATAGAATGCGTACATTGAAGAAGACTGCCTTGGTGGCATTGACCGTGGCAACCCTTGGTGGCGTCGCGGGCATCGCGAACGCTGGCGTCAATTCGCCGCGCGATCCCTTTACCGATGGAGCGCATGCCATGGGCACGCGCGATCCGTTCACCGATGGCAGTCACGCCATGGGCACGCGGGACCCGTTCACAGACGGTAGCCACGCCGTAGGCCCTCGCGACACGTTCAGCGACGGCGCCTAAATCTCGGCAACGCGCCGACTCGCCGGGGCGATGGGCCGCTCGGTGGGCCGGTGCGTTGACGCGGGGCGGGTATCGGGGAAACTGTCCCGATACCCGTTATCGTGCTTGCGCACGCGCCGAGATTCAGCCTTGCCGATGCGCCGGCTCGGGTCGGACCAGGCCCTGATCTAGGCAGACGGCATAGGCTGCAGCGGTCGGACCGCACCCAGCCCAGCGAGTCATCATCGCGCCTTCGGCGCGATTCTTTTTGTCCACCACTGGCTCAACACAGCGTTGCGTACTGCAACGCCTGGGGCTGGTAATGTCCCGCCTTTCGCGCCATGCGCCAATGATGGAACCGAATCTAAACCGGTCGCGCCGTGACCCGGCTTCGCCCGACACACCACCAAGCGGCGCGCGCGCAAAGGTGGGTCGCCCCTGGCGTCTGGAGGTCGGCGTCGAGACCTTGCTACTCGGCTTCTGCCTATACTTTGTTCTCGTCCTGAACGGTCCGTTCTGGCGGGCGCTATTCGCCGAACGGACGTTGAGCGGGCTCCGTGATCTGGGCTACGGCGTGGCAGTGGGCACCGCGCTGGTCACGGCGCATTTTGTGCTGCTGGCGCCGTTCATAAACCGCTGGACGGCCAAACCGTTGCTGACAATTTTGGTCGTAGTGGCCGCCGGTGCCAGCTATTTCATGGGTCAATACGGCATCTACCTTGACCCCAGCATGGCCCGCAATGTGCTGCGCACCGACGTGGCGGAAGCTCGCGAGTTGCTAACGCTGCGTATGATGTGCAGCATCGCGCTCTTGGCACTACCACCATTGTTGTTGTTGCCCTGGGTGACGCTGCGCCAGCGCTCACTGACACGAAGCGTCGGCCTGCGCGTGGTCGCGATTTTGGTGGCGATTGTTGCCGGCGTGGGGACGCTGTCCTTGGTGTTTAAGGACTTCGCAGCCCAGATGCGCAATCATAAAGAGATCCGCTATCTGCTCGCGCCGGTCAATGTGGTGTACGCCTTCACCGGGGCGCTGGCACGCGATGCCAGTACCGCGAACCGGCCGCGCCGGCCGGTTGGCACCGACGCCCGGCTCGGCGCTAGCTGGAGCGAGCACAACAAGCCCCTGCTCTTCGTCGTGGTCGTGGGAGAAACCGCACGAGCGGCGGACTGGGGGCTCAGTGGCAGGTCGCCCCATGACACGACGCCGAACCTGTCGCAGCGCGCTGTGATCAATTTCGCTCAAGTCACCAGTTGCGGCACCAATACCGAGGTCTCGTTGCCCTGTATGTTCTCGCCCCAGGGACGGCGCAATTACGACGAAGATGCGATCAAGGCCAGCGAGTCTTTGCTACACGTCATCGGACGAGCGGGAATGAAGGTGGGGTGGGCAGACAATCAATCAGGATGCAAAGGCGTCTGTACAGGTGTGCCCACGTGGCAGCCGGATCCTCAGGCTATGTCGGCATTATGCGATCGCGACCGCTGCCTGGATGAAGTGTTGTTAGCCGGGGCGGAAGCATTGCGGCACCAGCTACCTGGCAGCTTGGTCGTGGTCCTGCACCAACTTGGCAATCATGGTCCCGCGTACTACCGGCGGTATCCGGCCCGATTCGCGCAGTTCGGTCCGACTTGCGACACCGATGATCTCTCGCGCTGTACCCCAGAGCAAATTCGCAACGCGTACGACAATGCATTGCTGTACACCGATCATGTGCTCGCACGCACCATCGACTGGCTCGAACAACTCGAGGCGCGCTATGACACGGCCATGATCTATGTATCAGACCATGGCGAGTCGCTGGGAGAGCGCGGACTGTTCTTGCATGGCATGCCTTACGCGATTGCTCCGCGGGAGCAGACCGAGGTACCGATGGTGATGTGGTTCTCCGCCTCATTCGCCCAGCGCATGCGGCTCGATGTCTCCTGCCTGCGGGCGCGTGCGCGCGAACCCGCCACGCATGACCACTTATTCTCCACGGTCTTGGGCCTGCTGGATATCCGCACCCAGACCCGGGATGCCACCATGGATTTGTCGGCACGCTGCCGCAACGGATAATGCCCCCATGAGAGAAATGCCGTTGGTTCAGACGCCCGCCAGTCAGCGTTGGCTGCGCCAGCAATGGTGGATGCTGGCATCGGCCGCGCTGGTGCTGGCCTACGTGTTCCAGCGCACCGAACTCGACCTCTGGCTCGAGGGCCGTTTCTACGATGTCGGTCGGACGGTCTTCCCGTTGCGCCAGCACTGGCTATTTGAAGCGGTGCTCCACAAGGGCGCGAAGTGGCTCACTTACGTCGCCGTAGCCGCGGCCATGGGTGTCTGCTGGCTGGGCTGGCGGGGGCGTCTGCCTTGGCTGCCGCGTCGCAATGCGTTGCTTGCCGGTGCGGGCATGGTGGTGATCCCGTTGAGCGTCACGCTCCTGAAGCTCATGACGGGACGCCACTGTCCCTGGGACATGGCTCAATTCGGCGGCAGCTTGCCCTATATGCGGTTGCTGGATCCGCTGCCGGCAGACGTCAAGCCGGGACAATGCTTTCCTGCCGGTCATGCGGCCACCGGCTTTCTCTGGGTCGTCTGGGGGATCGCATTGCGTCCTGCCGGCCGTCGCTGGGCGTGGGTTGGGCTGGCTGGCGGACTGCTGCTGGGCGGCACGCTTGGCGCGGCGCGCATGGCGCAGGGCGCGCACTTCCTGTCGCACACGCTCGCAACCCTCTGGGTGGCGTGGGCGGTCAGCTTGCTACTCGCGTGGGGGCTGCGGGCCGACGTGCGGCTAGGCAGCGCCGCGCCGCACCAGGGCCCGAAAGCTTGCTCGCGCCGTCGCCGACCACCGCCAGGACCGGACTCACAACTGTCTCGCGATGGCCTCGATCGGCTTTAAGCCACTGCCAAAGCGCGCAATGCTTTCGCGATGCTCGCGCAGGCTGGAATAGGGGACATAGCGGATATTGAGTGCCGAGACGCGGCTAAAAGCCGGGCGGCTCAATTGCGCGCGCACGTCGTCTTCGCGATCATCCGGCGCGACCAGGAACAGATGCTTGCGGGCGGACGGGTCGGAGCCGAGGGCCAGATCCAGCAAGCGCACGATACCGGAATAGATCGAGGTGGTATGTTCGACTTCAAAGGCGGCTTCGACCTCAAGGGTGGTGGCATTTAGCCAGACGGTGTCAATCCATGGAACGGTATCGCCTCCCGCCACCAGCAGCGCCGGCGGCAACGTTGAGAGACAGCCCTGGCTCAAGGGCTCGCCGTTGTACAGCCGACTTCGGTCGTTGGTGGCAATCCAAACGGCAAAGCCGAGCGACTTGCCGAGATCGCGCAGCCATCCCTGCACTTCGGTATGGGTGGCGTCTTCAGCCTGCCCCAGCTGAATCTGCCTGGCAAGCGCGGCAGCCTGCTCGCGCACCTTGGCCAGTTCCTGCTGCCAGACGGCCACATCGTCGGCCTGCGCTTGCCGCGGTGGCAGCGGATAGCGCTGCATGCCGATGTCAAACAGTAGGCCCGCGATCGCGCCAAGGTCATTGGAGAGCAAATCCCGATAACGCTGATTCAGGGTGAGTACCCCCTCGCGCATCGCCAGATAGTGATCCCATTTGCCAAGCTTGACCGCCGATCCGGTCAGGGCGTTATAGCCGTTGACAATTGCGGTGTTGAACGGCATCACCAGCGTGGGATGAATGAAATACAGCAGGTTGGCCGCCGCCGGCCCGAGACCCTTGATGCCGAGGCTGCTCAGCTGACGAACCGCATCAAGGACTTCGGATTCGGTGTCACAGCAGTTGCAAGTATGGAGCAGTCTGGCAAAGGCACGCTGATTGTCGGCATGCTCATAGATATCTGGAATGCGCAGTTTTGGCTTCCACAGAAAGGCGTGATCCGCGCCTTTGAAAATCTGCCGTTGCTCTGCGATTGAAGACACCACGGTCTCGAGCGATGAGCCCCGATACGCGTTGCCGAATGTACCGGCCTGGATCTCGTCGACCACCGCGCCGATGCCACGCCGAATCGAGCGGAAATTCTTCAGCCGCTCCGGCCAAAGAAACCAGGTTTGATAGGCGCCGGCGGGATCGGTCTTCCAGCGCTCAATGAGGATGCGGATGGTGTCGGTCATGGTGTGCATTTTGCCGGGCAGTGTATCACCGTGAGGCCTTTTGACCTGGCGCATTGTTGACGCGAACCGGCTTGACCTTCCCATTATCGGAAGCTCTACCGTTATCACAAGAAAGCTGAGTGCGGCGATTGGCTGCCGGTCAGCTTCCCGTCATGGTAAGGAGTCTGTCATGAAAGCATGTCATGCCCAATCGACGCATCATGGCGCCAACGCCGGCCAAATCCGTCGGTTTCGCTGGTCGCTGCGTTGGGGGATCGTCCTTGCCGCCGTGGCGATCGTCATCGCCATCGCGCTCGGGATGCCGCGTTGGAGTGCGGTTGCTTCCTGGCTGCCATTTGCGCTAGTGTTATTGTGCCCGTTGATGCATCTATTCCATGGCGGCCACGGGCGCAGCGCGCCTTCAAAAGAAGGCGGCGACCCGGTGGACGGACAGCGCCACGACTAACAGGAGGCCTTCCATGAATGAACCCAGCAGCCAGCGCCACCCACCGAAAGCGGGGCACCCTGACAAGGCAACAAGCCCCGGTCCTGGCGCGCATGCTGACCAGCACCATTCCCATCGCCACGGTGCGCCGCACGACAGCCCAGTGTCGGGCGTCGGCACCGCCAAAGATCCGGTTTGTGGCATGGTGGTGTCGGCCGACTCGGCATTCCAGACCCAACACGCTGGCATTCCCTATTACTTTTGCAGTGCATCGTGTCAGCGCAAGTTCGAGGCGGACCCGGCCAAGCACGCCGCGGCTGCGGCAGCTCCTGCCGCGGCCCCTTCAGCCGCCCCGGATGCGGAATCGGGGCCTCCCGGCACGATCTACACCTGTCCGATGCACCCCGAGATCCGGCAGGATCATCCCGGCAACTGTCCGAAATGCGGCATGGCGCTGGAGCCGCTGTTGCCGGACCTGGACGAGACCGAGAATCCGGAGCTGGTGGATTTTCGGCACCGTTTTTGGTGGACGCTGCCGTTGACGGTGGTGACCACGGTGTTGGCCATGCTCGGGCATCGATTTGGGTGGATGGAGGCGGCGACGCAGAGCTGGGTCGAACTGGTCCTGTCGACGCCGGTGGTGCTGTGGGCGGGTTGGCCCTTTTTCGTGCGGTGCATCCAGTCGTTTCTGCATCGCAGCCCCAATATGTGGACGCTGATCGGTCTGGGCACGGGTGCGGCCTATGCCTATAGCGTGGTCGCAACCGTGGCACCGGATGCGTTCCCGCAGACCTTTGCCGCCCACGGCCGCATCGGCGTGTACTTTGAGGCCGCCGCCGTCATCATCTCGTTGACGCTGCTCGGCCAGCTGCTTGAACTTAAGGCGCGATCCCAAACCTCCGCAGCGATAAAATCGTTGCTCGGGCTCGCGCCCAAGACGGCGCGCCGCATCGGACGCGATGGCGCCGAGGAGGATGTGCCCCTCACTCATGTGCATGTCGGCGACTTGTTGCGCGTAAGGCCCGGGGAGAAGGTGCCCGTCGACGGCATCGTGACCGAAGGCAGCAGTTCGGTGGACGAATCCATGATCACCGGTGAACCGATGCCGGTCACCAAGCGCGAGGGCGACCCCGTTATTGGCGCCACCATGAATACCTCAGGCAGCCTGATCATCCGATCGGAGAAGGTTGGCGCACAAACAGTGCTCTCCCAGATCGTACAGATGGTGGCGCAGGCGCAACGCTCAAAGGCGCCGATGCAACGCATGGCCGACAAGGTCGCGGGCGTGTTCGTGCTCGGCGTCATCGGCGTCGCCGTGGTGACGTTCTTTGCCTGGGGCCTGTTCGGTCCACAGCCCAGCTGGGTGTTCGGTCTGATCAATGCAGTTGCGGTCTTGATCATCGCCTGTCCCTGTGCATTGGGGCTGGCCACGCCGATGTCGATCATGGTTGCCAGCGGCAAGGGCGCCACCAACGGCGTGCTGTTCCGCGACGCCGCCGCGATCGAGAACCTGCGCAAGGTCGACACCCTGATCGTCGACAAGACCGGTACCCTGACCGAGGGGCGGCCGGCTTTCGAGCGTGCAATTGGCGCCAATGGCTATGCCGACGACGAAGTCCTGCGGCTGGCGGCGAGCCTGGACCAGGGCAGCGAACATCCGCTGGCCGCGGCGCTGGTTAAGGCGGCCCGCATTCGTGGCTTGGCGCTGGAGAAGTCACAGGACTTTGAATCGAGCACGGGCATCGGTGTGCGCGGTACGGTCGGTGGGAAGACACTCGCCATTGGTAATACGGCGCTGATGCAAGCCGACGGCATCGACACCGAGGCGCTGCGCGCCCAAGCCGATACGCTGCGCGCACAAGGCGCGAGCGTTATGTATCTCGGCGTCGATGGCCGTCTGGCCGGCCTGCTTGCGGTGTCGGATCCCGTCAAAGGCTCAACGCCCGAGGCGCTGGCGGCCCTGAAGGCCGAAGGCATCCGCGTGGTCATGGCCACCGGCGACGGCGTGGCCACGGCAAAGGCGGTGGCCGCAAGGCTGGACATTGCGGAGTTCCACGGCGAAGTGAAGCCCGCGGACAAGCTTCAACTGGTGAGCCAACTGCAGCAAAGCGGAGCGGTGGTCGCCATGGCCGGTGACGGCATCAATGATGCCCCGGCGCTGGCCAAGTCGGATGTGGGCATCGCCATGGGCACCGGCACCGATGTGGCGATGAACAGTGCGCAGGTGACGTTGGTCAAAGGCGACCTGCGTGGCATTGCGCGCGCACGCGAGCTATCCGAGGCAACCATTCGCAACATGAAACAAAACCTTGGCTTCGCGTTTATCTATAACGCGCTCGGGGTACCGTTAGCGGCAGGGGTGCTGTACCCGTTCACCGGTTTGCTGCTTTCGCCTATGATTGCCGCGTTGGCAATGAGCCTGAGCTCGGCCTCGGTGATCTCCAATGCGCTACGCCTGCGGCAGGCAGAGATTTAAGCTGGCGATGAGGCACTCGACCGGTGCTGACTTGTCTATTGACATGATGTTTTTCGGAGAATCCATGAAGTATTTCTTGGCCACTGCCGCATTGCTCGCGGCCGCCACCGGCGCGCAAGCGGCCTCGCCGACGCTAACGGTGTACAAGGATCCCAGTTGTGGCTGCTGTGCAGAATGGGTCAAACACGTGAACCAGGCCGGCATCCAGACCAAGGTCATTGATTCGTCCGACATGACGGCGGTCAAAGCCAGGCTCGGCGTCCCGACCCAGTTCGGCTCCTGCCATACCGCGGTGATCGATGGCAGCGCGCAGGTGGTGGAGGGGCACGTGCCGGCAGCAGCGGTGCGCAAGCTCGCTGCGAAGCCGACCTTGAAAGGGGTCGCAGTGCCCGGCATGCCGGCAAACTCGCCAGGCATGGGGCAGATGGACGGAAAGCTTGTGACAGTGGATTTTAGCGGCAAGCCATTCTCGAAAGACTAGGACTGCAGCGGGGCTGCGCGGGTAAGCGTTGCCAGAACTTCAGAACTGCCAGACAAAGGACATGGAAGAGTCAACTCAGTCGCGCTGGATCGTGGCCTGCGTGTTGGTGGTGGCCGCCGCGGCGGCCACCGGGGTCGCGCTCAAGGCGAAACGCTATCTGGAGCCACCCTCCGGTGGACCGCAGACGCTCAGGGAAGGGCGCCAACTGCGCATCGATGCCACGGATGCCGCGCAGCTCGGTCGCGGCAGGCAGCTGTACGCACAGGCCTGCGCGTCGTGCCATGGCGTCAAGCTCGAAGGCCAGCCTAACTGGCGCGAGCGGCTCGCAAATGGCCGGATGCCGGCGCCCCCGCATGATGCATCGGGTCATACCTGGCACCATGCGGACGCGGTGCTGTTTGCCATCACCAAGAACGGGCTCGTTGCCGGCGTGACCGCGCCGAGAGGCTATGTCAGTGACATGCCAGCCTTCGGCCAGTCGATGTCGGATGACGACATCATTGCCGTGCTCGCGTACATCAAGAGCACTTGGCCTGAGAAAATGGCAGTAGCGCAGCGCGAAGCGACCGCGCAGTATGCGAGCCCGAAGTAGCGACCCAAGCAAACACCGCAAGCAGGCGCTCCGGTCAGCGATGGCGCCTACGTCCGTTTCGAGCCTAGCCTGGGCTGCTGCAGTGACCCTGCACGAGCTGTCGCGGTGTGTACGCCACAGCTGACGAACATGTCGCGTTGAGCGGCCGGCTTGCTGGTATTCAGGCGCTTGGATCGCGCCTGGTAATTTCTGTCTCTTGCCTGCCTGCCCGCTCGCGCGTGGCACACAGCTGTATGCGAGCAGCGGTCGCGCGCCGTCGAAACGGCTCGAACACGCGTGCCGCTACGCCGATGACTCGTCGTGGGCGAAGATCGGCGAACGCTGCGCCGCACTAATCCCCTTACGTCGTCCAGAAGAGATACAAAAGCCCAAGCACGACCAGCGCCGCCCCAATGATCGAGTAGTAGCGCATGCCATGCAGGGGCTGGTCTGGATGGCCTCGCCGGTGAAAGACGAGTCTCATAGCCGTTATGGAAAGTCGAGCATTGCCATATGGTAGACCCAGCGCCGGTGATTTACCTTGACGTGTCTGCACGGCGGTCATTGAATGAATGCTGAAACGCGTCGCCACGAGAGCGGAACCATCCGCCGATTCACTTCTAGGGGTCCTGGAGACTACGATGCTGACACCACATGAAGTGGCCACCCTTATGCTGATCGACGACGCAGCCCCCAATCTCGCCGACCTCGATCACGCGTCGATCGAGGCATTGATTGAGCGGCAGCTGGTGCATCTGGAAAAATTGGCTTACGGCGATCGTCTGCACATCACGCCGCGGGGCAGTGACTTTTTGCATGCTCTCGCTAAATTGCATTAGGCTGGTCTGCAAACGCACTTGCGCACTGAAGGCTATGCGTTGCGCGTTGCGCAGTATGCCGCGATATGGCTAGACCCGGCGGTGCCCCTCGGGTCTGCAAGCGCCAAGTCAGCGGACCAAGGCGGACGTTCCACCGCCTACTGGTCCGGATGCGGCGTGGGGGAGGGCTGTCGAAGTGGTCGTCTGGCACAGCGTCCAGTAAGCAACCAATACGTCATGAGCTGCCCCGATAGAGCGGGCTTGGCGCGATGATGGCCGTGATGCCTTTGGCTTCCGGCAGATCCGGCAAAAGGAAGTTCAGCGCAACTGCCGATCGTCCACTACTTGTGGTCATAAAGGTCCAAGCCACCGTGCGGTTGGCGCCCCGGAAAGCAACGGTTTCTCCAGAGGTGACATTAACGTATCGCGCACCTGGCCGCAGCGTGATCGACCGAGTCGCCGTCTCGACGGCAGCGACGGTACCATACAAATCGGCCCTAGCAGGTGGCAAAGGCGCACACGCCGACGCCATGCCGAAGGCAGAGAGTGCCAGTGCGATCCGTAAAGCCTGCGTGGTAGTCATAATGAGACTCCCTGTCGATGTGCGGCAAGGTCTAACGGACCCGCCTTTGCGACAACCCGACTTCCACCCGCGCCAAGGACGCACGCAGCTTGGTGCTGCGCTGATCTGTGGGCAACTGGCAAGGCTACCGGCACCCAAACGCGAGTTGCCGCACGATCTAGTCTAATCAGGGCATTCCAACGATAACGTTGCCCAAACGTTACATTCTGGACAGGTAACAATGTGGTCCACGTCATGCCCCACAAGTCAACGCTTCCAAGTGGGGAGGATCACGCGCAAGAAAACGGGTCCGCCACGGCGGCACCATGACCCAACCTACGCTGTCGAACCCTCAGCATCGGTGCGCCGTTTTGTTCGCCGCCGGACGCACCCGTCGTCGCGCTTTTTACTTGACGGCCACCTTGCCGACCATGCCGGCTTCGAAATGGCCCGGCACCAGACAAGCGAAGTCGACGGTCCCAGGACCGTCGAACTGCCACACCAGTGTGCCTTGTTTGCCAGGTGCGAGCATAATCTGGTTCGGGATAGAGTGCTTAGCATCAGGCATGCTGCGCATCATCTGCGCGTGCTCTTTCAACTCAGCGGCGGTACCGATCACCATTTCGTGCTCCACTTTGCCGACATTCCGCACGACAAAACGCACGGTTTCACCGCGCTTGACCTGAATCGAGTCGGGCGCGAACCGCATCGTGTCGCTCATGGTCACGTTAACCGTGCGTGAGACCTTGGCCGGCTTGCCCGGCTGACCGGCAGCGGACTTACTGGCGCTAGCTGGGCTCGCATGCCCCTCCATGCTGCCGGCAGCCCACACCAGCATTGGCGACAGCCCCAACACCAGCAGCAACGACTTGAGCGTCTTCATGGCATCTCCTTGGCGGTTGTTTGAGAGCAAAACAAGCGCAGCCTAGCTGCGCGGTTCGTGAAACGTGGCTACATGCCCGCGGGGGATAGGATGCCGAGCGAGGCGACAAGAGCCAGAATGAGCGTTGCCGCACTGGTCTCGAACATCAGGCTGCGCCGCAAGGTACGAACGGCGACGGCATAGTCGCTCGTCCGTACGGCATGCTCCAGGCGCGGGCTCAGATGAAAACGGTTAGCCGCGGCAAGGGCGAGCATGGTACCGAACAGCGCCAGCTTGGACGCCAGCAGTCCACCGTATGAGTTCAGCGACAGTTCTGGCAAGACCGGACCGACAATCAACCAATAGTTCACTGCGCCGGTAATGACCAAGGTTACGACAACGATCGTACCCACCTGAGCGAAGCCGTTCGAGGTGCGGCTCAGTAGGGCAACCTTGGCAGGTGTGGCAGAGGGATGCGACAACAACACGAACGCGAGCAGAGCGCCGACCCATGCGCCGGCGGCCATTAGATGCGCGATATCCGAGGCAAGGTGAATGTAGCGTCGAATGCCATCATCCATGGCGCCATGGCCGCCCCACGCAAGCGTGGACAGCGCGACGCCGCCCGCTGCAGCCAGAATCCAGAATTGAAGTTCTGGCCGTTTGCGGACAAACAACGCGACCAGCACGCAGAGGACCAGGGCAACGAGTCGCACGACCCAGGCCGAGCCAAACGCGGTGCCTGTCACAATCATTTCGAAGACATGGCCTTGCAGTTCGGCGTAGGATGCGGCACCGGTCATGCCCTTGGCCATGATGGTGATATTGGCCAGCGACAGGACGATGCCCAGGGCCGCGAACGCCGCGCCAAGCGCCAAAAAGCGCGCACCCGTTGGCGACGCCATTTCCTCACGGCGCAGTGCGTACAAGCCAAACAGCGGCAGACCAAACAGTGCAGTCAGGTCGAAATAGAGTGCGAAACGCACTGCAACAGTTGCCCAGTCCATCGGCGGATCACTTCACGGTGAACGCGATGTTGCCATTAATCGGGTGCGTGTCGGACGACACTGCACGCCAATCGACGCGGTAGCTGCCAGGCGCCAGCGTCTGGGCCGGGGTGATCACCATGGTCTTGGGGTCGTCGCTGCCGGCAACCTTGGCGGCAATTTTCATCGGCGCATGGTTGGCCATGCCGGGCATGCTGGTCATGACGAGGCTGGCCCCGGAGAATTGGGTCGCGAGGTTCTCTGAAAACTTCAGCTCGATCTTCTGCGGCGCCGCCACCTCGGCCTTGTCGGCGGGCATGGACGATACCAGCTTTGGATGGGCGAAGGCTGCAGTACTAGCCAGCACAGCGGCGGCTGCCAGAGCGGCACGAATGGTGAAGCGGGGCGCTTGCATGGTGAACTCCAAATATGAGTGTGGATTGAAATACGTGGTTAGAACCACATGCGAACACCCGCTACAAAACGGGTTTCGCCACTTCGGCCGCCGGCGGTGCGAACCATGTCGGCGGTATTGCCAAAGGTTTGGTACCGTTCAATGCCGATATAGGGAGCGAACTGACGGCTGAACTCATAGCGCAGGCGCAGACCCACGGCACCGCTGGAAAGCCCGCTGCCCACGCCGACCTCGGGATCGTTCTTGCCATAAAGATTGGCCTCGATTCGGGGTTGCAGGATCAGGCGCTGGGTAATTAGCAATTCATACTCGGCTGACAGGCGCAGCGCAGTGCGACCTTCGGTGCCGATATAGCCAGTAGCGTCGACCTCGAACCAGTATGGCGCCAGGCCCTGGATACCGAAGGCCAGCCAGTTTCGGGTTGGCCGGCCATAGCCGGCATCGTTGCGGATACCCAGCTGCGTGTCCCAATAGGTGGCAATGGCATGACCCCACAGCAATTCGGTCCGCGCCTCGTGGATCTTGCGCCTCTCGGATTCGCCTTCGGCCTTGATCACGAGGCGGTTAAAGCTGCTGCCAATCCACGCTTGCGCCTCATAGGCAGCGGCATTGCTCTCATTTCCCTTGACCCATTCCAGCCGGTCAACGAGTACCGAGGCAAATAGGTGTTCGTCTGCCATGTGCAGCGAACGGTGCGGACCAATGGCGTATTGACCCACGCCGAGCTGATAGCCCCCTGAGTAACCGTGCGGGTCGCGCGCATCCGCGGGCGCGCTCCCCCCTTGCATCTGCATGTCGCCATGATCCATGCCTTGCATCGAACCCGTGCCTTGCATCTGGCTGTGGTCCATGCCCTGCATCGAACCCATGCCCTGCATCTGGCTGTGGTCCATGCCCTGCATCGAACCCATGCCCTGCATCTGGCTGTGGTCCATGCCCTGCATCGAACCCA
>NZ_SROX01000016.1:77838-156823 GCF_013141915.1 Cupriavidus necator
GTCCATGCCCTGCATCGAGTCCATGCCTTGCATCTGGCTGTGGTCCATGCCCTGCATCGAGTCCATGCCTTGCATCTGGCTGTGGTCCATGCCCTGCATCGAGTCCATGCCTTGCATCTGGCCGTCGGTGGCAGCGGTGCCGCCAACCTTGCCCGAAGACTTTGCTTTCGGAATGGACTTCGCCTTTTCCGCGACGGCGGGCGACGAAGTTTGCGTTGGAACCGCTTCGGTGTGGGCGTGCTGGGCCCAAGCTGCGCTCATGCCAGCGGAAGCAAGCACGGCGGCAAGTACTGTTCTTGTTGGTTTTTCCATGTGCATATCGGTTAGGGTCAGGCCACCACCACTTCGCGGAACATCCCGGCGTCCATGTGCAACATCAGGTGGCAATGCCAGGCCCACCGGCCCAAGGCGTCGGCGGTGACGAGGAAGCTGATGCGTTGCGCCGGTTGCACCGCGATCGTGTGTCGACGCGCGAGGAAGGCGCCATCCGGCGATTCGAGTTCGCTCCACATGCCATGCATGTGCATTGGGTGCGTCATCATGGTGTCGTTGTGCAAAATGACGCGCAGCCGCTCGCCATACTTAAAGTGCACCGGCGTCGAATTTCCGAACTCCACCCCGTCGATGGACCACGAGTAACGCTCCATATTACCGGTCAAGTGCAGTTCCACTTCGCGCCCGGGACCGCGTTTGTCCAACGGACCGCCAATGGTGTGCTGATCGGCCAGTGTCAGGACGCGGCGCCCGGTGTCGCGCAAACCGATGCCCGGGTCGTCCAAGTTGGTGCGCGCCATGTCAACGCGCATATCGGTGGTGGCGCCATACTCGGTCTTGGCGTGGCGCGCCTTGGTGCTGGGCACCTTCAGCGACGCATCGGTCGCCATGCCCCCCGACATGCTACCCATGGCATGCTGGCTGTGATCCATGGCCATAGCGCCATGGTTCATGCCTTGCATGCCCATCGAGCCGTGGTCCATGCCTTGCATGGCCATGCCGCCATGGCTCATTCCGCCCATGGCGCTGTGATCCATGCCGCCCATGCCTCCCATACTGCCCATCATGTCGGCCATGGTGAGCCACTGCGGCTTATCCACGGCGGGCACCGGTGCCGCCAGCCCGGCTCGAGTTGCCAGGGTGCCGCGGGCATAGCCGGTGCGATCCATCGACTGCGAGAAAATGGTATAGGCCTCGTCGCGCGGCTCGACCAGCACGTCACAGGTCTCGCCCGGGCCGAAGCGGAACTCATCGACGGTTACCGGTTCGATGTTCTGTCCATCGACTTGGATGACCTTAAGCTTGAGGCCGGGAATGCGCACATCGTAGAACGTGTTGCCTGCGCCGTTGATAAACCGCAGACGAACCTTCTCGCCCGGCTTAAACACGCCGGTCCAGTTGCCGGCCGGTGTGACGCCGTTCATCAAGTAAGTCAGCGTGGCGCCCGAGAGATCCGCCAGATCGGTCGGGCTCATCCGCATCTCGTTCCACATCTTGCGCTTAGCGAGCGCGCTCTTCATCCCTTCACTGGAGACGTCGCGGAAAAAATCGATAACCGTCGGCTGGTTATAGTTGTAGTAGTCGCTCTGAACCTTCAGTTTCGAGAGCACGCGCATCGGATCTTCGTCGGTCCAATCCGAGAGCAGCACGGTATAATCGCGATCGGCTCGCACGCCATCCACGCCGGTGGCTGGATCGATGACAATGCCGCCATACACGCCGGTCATCTCCTGGAAGCCCGAATGCGAGTGATACCAATAGCTACCAATCTGGTCGACCTTGAAGCGGTAGGTGAAGGTCTCGCCCGGCGCAATGCCCGCAAAGCTGATCCCCGGCACGCCGTCCATCTCGAACGGCAGAATGATCCCGTGCCAATGAATCGACGTGTGCTCGCGCAACCGGTTCGTGACCCGAATCGTCACCGTTTCGCCTTGACGCCAGCGCAGCGTCGGCCCCGGCAACATGCCATTGATGGTGGTCGCGACGCGTGGCGTCCCGGTGAAGTTGACCACCGACTCGCCGATCACGAGGTCGAAGTCGGTCCCGCGCAGCACTGGTGCTGTGCCGGATAAGACATCTGCCGGTCGGCCTGACGGCTGAGCCCAGGCCGCACCGCCCAAGCCAGACAGCCCCGCCATCACGCCACCGGCGGCCAGACCCTGTACAAAACGGCGGCGCGGCAGATTAGGCAGCACAAGGCCAGACGGTCGATCACGTCGCATGAAATAGTCCTTTTTGCTTGAATGGCCGCGTCGGAAGGCGGCAGCAAGAGAGTAACGACAGCCAGGCTACCGTCAACTTACCCAAACATTACATTCCGGTAAGGTCTGGGTTACCCACAGAGCGTCTCGGTAGACTACCCCGTATTAGAGCCGGTCCAACAGGCGGGCACATAATCCGAAAGACGAGGGGGAGGGCACGAAGATGAAGCTGCTGGTGGTAGAAGATGAATCCAAGACCGGCGAGTACCTGCGCCAGGGGCTGACCGAGGCAGGATTCGTGGTCGACTTGGTCGCCAACGGGCTGGACGGACAGCACTTGGCGCTTAACGAAGCGTACGACCTGATTATCCTCGACGTCATGCTACCCGATCTCGATGGCTGGCGTATTTTGCAGACGATCCGCGCCGCGGACAACCCGGTTCCGGTGTTATTTCTGACCGCCCGCGACAGCGTGGCCGATCGGGTCAGGGGGTTGGAGTTGGGCGCTGACGACTATCTGGTCAAGCCATTCGCGTTCTCGGAACTACTGGCGCGCGTACGTACGCTATTGCGGCGCGGTACTGTACAGCTAGCGATGGACCGCATTCAGGTGGGCGATCTGGTGCTGGATTTGGGCAGGCGCCGGGCGTCGCGGGCCGGGCGCCGCATCACGCTGACCAGCAAGGAGTTTGCGCTGCTGGAGTTGCTCGCTCGCCGGCGCGGCGAGGTGCTGCCACGCTCGTTGATTGCCTCCCAGGTCTGGGACATGAACTTTGACAGCGATAGCAACGTGATCGATGTGGCCATTCGCCGCTTGCGGGCGAAGATCGACGATGACTTTGATATTAAGCTGATTCAGACCGTGCGCGGCATGGGCTACGTGCTGGAAGCGCCGGAGGAGCAGGCATGACGCATCGCCTGTCCCTGACGATGCGTCTGACCATCCTGTTTTCGCTCTGCTCTGCCGTGGTGCTGCTGGGCTTGGGCGTTCTCATCTGGCTGGCGATGGACCGCCACTTCGCCACCGAGGATTATGTGGTGCTCGGCGACAATATTCGCCTGATCGAAAAGATCGCGCAGGAAACGCCGGCCGAGCGCTTGCCCCAGCGGCTTCGGGAAATGGTCGATCACCATCCTGGCTTCGTCGCGCAGGTGCAGACCGCACAAGGCCACAAGCTGTATGCGACCAAGGACTTCGATTTTGCGATTGCTTTCGAGGCGATTCCGCGCGAATTGGCGCGTGACAATACCTTCGTCTGGCAGCAAGGCGAGCAGGAGTATCGCGGCATGCGCGCGCAGGTTGGTGCGGCTGACCCGCGCATTGCACCTTTGCGCGTCGTGGTCGGCATGGACACGGAAATCCACGCGCACTTCATGCATGCATTTCGTCGTTCGCTGGCCTTCTATACCACATTGGCGGTGCTCGCCAGCGGTCTCTTTGGTTGGTGGGCGGCGCGACGCGGGCTCGCACCCCTGCGCATGATGGCCTCACGCGCCAAGGGCGTCACCGCGAACAAACTGGATGCGCGCATGCCGGTCGAAGCCGTGCCGGTCGAGATGGCAGATCTGGCGATCACGTTAAACGCGATGCTGGAGCGACTGCAGGATGATTTTCGGCGGCTCTCGGAATTCTCCTCCGATTTGGCGCATGAGCTGCGCACGCCCATCACCAACCTGATGACGCAGACGCATGTCGTGCTATCGCAGCCGCGAGATGCCGCCAAATATCGAGAGGTCCTGGCCTCGAATGCCGAGGAATTGCAGCGGCTTGGGCGCATGGTGTCCGATATGCTGTACTTGGCCAAGATGGAGCACGGCATCACACTGCCGAATGAGGAAGCGATCAACGTGGCTGATGAAGTACAGGCGCTGTTCGAATTCTACGACGCGCTGGCAGAGGACAAGGGCGTCAATCTACGGCTTGATGGGCAGGCGAAAATTACCGGCGACCGTCTGATGTTACGCCGAGCGCTCAGCAATCTGCTCTCGAACGCTCTACGCTATACGCCGTCCGGCAAAGAGATCCGGGTCGAGACGCGCGAGCAGGGCGGCAGCACGTCGATCGTAGTCGAGAATGAGGGCGAGGAAATCAGTCCCGAGTTGCTGCCATCGCTATTCGACCGCTTTTTCCGTGCCGACAAATCAAGGACCCGTGCGGAGTCCGAAAGCGTGGGACTGGGTCTCTCCATCACGCAAGCCATCATGTTTGCGCACGGGGGCCAGATTTCGGCGGAATCGTCGGAAGGCACTACGCGCTTCATTTTGACGTTTCCCCGCCAGCGAAACGCCGCCCGGAGCTAGACGGTTGGCCTCCAGCGCGTCGCCGCATAAAAATAGCCACGGCGTTGCGGCGCCGTGGCTAGTGGTCCTTCGGTAAAAGGACCGTTCAACCTATTGATCCGGCATTGTATCTAGAATCTCATGCGGCATCACGAAGCGGTTTGGGCTCGAAACTCGCTTTTGGTCCGCTCGGGCTGTCGTTGACACCTTCACAGGTACATGGACGTCGCCTTGACCAGTTGCAGCTTGGTGCGCGCCGGCGCCAGCGTTGTGACGGCCGGCTTGAGGTCGGCGAAGGCCCTCTCGTCCGGGGTTGAGTTCGGGTCTGTAGCTTGGCCGGTAGAAGACTTCGATTTCGTGCTTGTGCTCGGCCAACCACGCCTTTACGGGCTTGCTGTGATGCACGCGCAGATTGTCCAGGATCAGGTAGACCTTGCGCTTAATACCCTTGACCAGCCGTTTCACGAACTTGATCAGGATGTCGGAATTGAGCGCGCCGTCGAATATCTTCCAGCGCATCGTTCCCTGGTTGGTAACGCTGGAGATGACCGACAAGCCATGGCACTCGTTGTTCGCCCGTACCACCGCCGCCTGGCCTTGCGCAGCATGGCCGCGCATGCGTACGTCGTTGCTGCGCAAGCCGGTCTCATCGCCCCAATGGATCTCGGCGCCTTCTGCCTTGGCGCTCGCTAAAATGACCGGATACTCCTCATCGAGCCACTTCTTCACTGCCGCTGGCGGCTCGTAGGCCTTCTGAATCGGCCTCTGCGGCGTGAAGCCCCAGCGTTCGTGGTAAAGACCTAGGGTGCGTGCAGCGAGTTCGATGCCGTAGCGATCGCGGATCAGTTTTGCCACCGCCTGGCGCTGCCACAGCGGGTACCCCATCTTCATCTGATCGGGCGTACGGTCGCGAATCAGGCGCAGCACTTCACTCTCCTGCTCGGCCGTCAGCGTGCGTCCAATGCCGCGGGGTCGTCCCGGCCGCGTAGTGTCCACCGCCTTCCAGCCGCCCGCTTCATACGCCTTGAATGCCGCACTCACCGTCGCGCGCGTCAGCTCGCACTGCGCCGCCGCCTCGTTCACGCTCACGCCTTGAAGCCGCATTCTCACCGCTCGCCGTCGCCGCTCGTTCAACGCGTCGACCGACAGCGTCCTCGAGTCGATTTTGTCATGCATCATCTGACTAACCCTCTCGAGAACGTCCCCTATTTGTGTGCCGGATCAACAGGTATTCAGGCGGCTTTGCTTAAAACTTATGGCGTAGACCCAGCACGACACCGGTCTGGTTGTCGCCCGGCACGACATTGACCGGCGCGCCACTGCTGGCGTTAAAGCCGTTCAAGCCCAACTGTGAGCCACCTTTGTTACGGACATAGCCGACATTGAAGTACATGTCGGTGCGTTTGGAAAACGCGTAATCGGTCGAGGCCACGAACATCAGCGGATCGGCGCCGGAACCCCGCACATCGGTATAGTACGCTGCGCCGGTGAGCGACAGCGCCGAGGTCAGCTGATAACGCAGGCCTGCCCAATACAAGTTGGAGCGCATTGCGCTTACCGCGCTCGAGATATTTCCGTTGAGCCAACGATATCCGGCATACAGCTTTGCTGGTCCGATCCCATAGCTGATCCCCACTAACGCGCGCCGGTCCTTTTGCCCCTGCGATGCAACGGTTGACCCCTGGTACTCGTCGTACAGGGCGCCCAGGGAAAGCGGTCCAGTCGAATACACCAGACCCGCACTCATCTCCCGGTCCACCTTCAGCTCGCCGGGGACTTCGCCGCCGCCAGTGCGGCCGAAGCTGTACAGTGCCATGGCGGTCACGCCGCCAAACGTGCCCTTGTACTTGACGGAATTGTCCGCGCGACCGGCAATGGTATCGTCGCTCTTGAAAAGCGAGTATCGCGGCGCGAAACCCATCGGATCAAACTGAATGGCGGTGTCGTATAGCACCGTGGTCTGGCGACCAAGGGTCAGCTGACCATATGGGCTGGACAGCCCGACCAGTGCGCCCCGGTCAAATAACCGGCCGGCGCTACTCGACTGCGCGGTATCAAGGGCGAAGCCGCTCTCCAGTTCGAACACCGCTTTGAGGCCACCGCCGAGATCTTCCGTACCCCGCAAGCCCCAACGCGAGGTCGACATATTGCCGGCCGACATGCGCACCTGGTTGGTGCCGCCGCTCGACGATGGCACATTCGATAAATATTCGATGCCGACATCGGCGACGCCGTATAGCGTGACACTCGTCTGCGCATAAGCCCCCAATGACAGCGACCCCAGCAGCATGCCAGCGGCGGTCATCTTTCTTCTTTTCATAGCGTCTCCAGTTCGCCACGTTATTGGTATTCGATAGGCACTGAAGTCTAGTGAGACCAAGCTTACTGCGACATTGCAAGCCGGTTACATTGTTGGGGCGGATGCAACTTGTGCAGCGCGCAGCGGTCGCCCATTCCCACGGAGTTAGCAGGCATGCGCTCGCGCTGGGCTAATGGGAAGTAGACGACAGGAGAGTGCGCGATGGCGGGATGATGTCTTGTCATGTTCTCGTAATCTCTGTGACAGACCGGCCGCCCTAGAATCAATCGCGTTGCCGCCTTGGGTCAACAGGAGCGCCCCGTTCTTTCCAGGTGCCAGGTGGCATGCCGCGTCATGATGCTGGCCGTCAGATCCCACGAAGACAGCCTGCGTCCAGTTCTTTTTTAGGGAGACTTCGATTGAATCTGATCCGAACCGGCTTATCGGCGTTGCTTGTTAGTCTTAGCGCTTCTGCGTTGGCGCACGCCCCCATTTTGGATCTTGATCGGGGTCCTGCCGCTTTCGTGCCCGGTGGCCTGGCCGAGCCGCGCCCTACGGAGTGGCTGATCGACGTCGGGGCGCGGGTCAACGCGACCTGGCGCCGAACACTTGGTGCGGGGGAGGGGTGTGTGCTGGTTTTGGACAATCCCCGCAACGAGCCAGCCGAGGTCACCGTAGTGATTTCCCAGGATGACGCCGGACACGCGATGCCCGGAACGCGCCCGGTATCGCTGCGCATCCCTGCTCATGGTCGCCATGCCCTGACACTGCAGGCCTCTCGGTCGCTTAGCGTGTCCGTGTACGCTGAGAAATAATGCAGCGCTCGCTCATCGCTCGGGCCGCGTGGGTGACGCTGAGCATGGCAAGCGGCCCGGACGGGCTCCGAGCAAGGGCACTGCACGGCGCCCGCTTGCTCAGAGCCCGTGTCAGGTCGCCCGCTTAGCCGCCTTCGCGGTGACCTTTGATGAGGGCGTCGTCCAGACGGAACACCTCATTGCCCTTCATCAGGATCTTGCTACCGTCTTTGGTCTCCATGACCTTGCCTTCTGGCATGCTGACGGACTTGCCGTACTTGTTCTCCATGCCCATCTTGCCGTCTTTGAAAACGTGGACTTTTGATCCGTCTTTGAGCTCATAGGTTTTCACGACCGTGCTCAAATCGGTCGCGGCGGCAGTAAGCGATACCGCGGCAATCAGGCTTGCAACGACAAGTTTGCTTTTCATCTTCGAGATCTCCTTTGGCTCGGTGGCACAGGTTGAGACTGCGTTGGCACACGCGGAAAGCGCGTACCGAAAAAGGGGGAACGTCTAGACTATTGCGGTGGCGCCGGTCGGGGCTGGCCGCAGTCACGGTTTTGTCGCTTCGCCTCTCGCGACGGCTTAGATTTGGCAGTATTCGATGGCGCCGCGGCGCCGTTGCCGTGCTTGAATAAGCGGTGCCGGGGGTTCACGGCAAGCGCATACTGCGGGGTTTCCTTGTCCCGCTGCGCTGTACAGTCCAGCGACCTGCTTTCCCATTCATGGTCCACGGCAGGCCACATCGCGGGCGCGGCAGGAGCCGGCACGCCACCGCACTGCAGCCACCAGTTACTGCTGAGCTCTTGCCTGGGCTCCCAGCCGATTTGAATGGCGCCAATCGCACCGGGCGCGATGCCCATTGCCGCGCCACCGAGCAGGACCAGCAGCTTTCCGACTTTCATGGGTCCTTTCCTGAGTTGGCCGGCGACGTGTGCCACGCGCGCCAGCATGGCACGCGGAGAGGACGCAGACTAATGCCCCATCAAACGGGGCCCCCCTATGGCTGCTTGCACGTGCGTCATAATGACCATTCTATTTTCCCGCGCGCGGCCTTCGCAGGCGTGATACGAAATGTAATCGCACAGTAAGTTGGCGGTTAACCAGCAGCGGGCTTGAACCTGGCCGGCGTCTCAAATGGGTTCAGAACCAGATTCGCACGCCGGCAACGATTTGCTTGTCGGTGGTCCGCTCTCCGGCAGCACGCGCAAAATCCGCGGTATTGCCCAGCTTCTTGCCCCACACCACGCCTAGGTAGGGGGCGAACTGGCGACGGATCTCGTATCGCAGTCGCAAGCCAAGCTTGAACTCGGACACGCCGCTGCCAATGCCTCGCGCCTCATCTGCCTTGCTATAGGCGTTCGCCTCGAACTCCGGCGTCAACAGCAGACGTTGGGTGAAGCGAATATCGTAGGTAGCCCGCACTCGGGCGGCAGCGCGTCCCGACGACCCCAGATAAGCCGTGGCTTCGATATCAAACCAATAAGGCGCCAGGCCTTGCACGCCAAAGGCGCCCCAGGTCCGCGGCGGCCCATTGCCGAAATCCTGGCGCACGCCCAGTTGCCAATCCCAGAACGGCGCAAAGGCGTGTCCCCACAGTGCCTCAGCTCTGGCATCCTCTGTGTTGCCATACAGACGCGTGCCTTCCGACTTGACCCATAACCGGTTCAGATCCCGTCCTACCCAGGCGAGCATGTCCCAGGCCAGTCCAGAGCCGCCGGGTGCCTTGACGTACTCGAGGCGATCGAATAGCACCTGATAGTAGATATCGTTATCGGCCATCGTATCCCCAGGCATGGGAATGCCTCGGTTCGGATCTGCCATCGGCACCGGGGCCTCATTCACCTGGATGATCGCATTCGCGCCGCCGGGCACTGAGGCAGATTCTGTCGGACTGACTGCGGGATGGCTTGGCGCTGGCTTCCCGGCTGGAGCTGCGGTCTTTGGTGGCATCGGGGCATCGTGCGCCATGCCTGGCATCGGCGTATCGTGTGTCATACTTGGCATCGGCGCCATCGTCTGCGCCGCCACGCTGTGGCACTGCACGCTGGCCAAGAGAGCCAGGCTTGCGAGAAGGATGAGACGGTGGTTGGGCACGTCAATCTCCCTGGCGTTGGCGAGGTTCAACCCGCTCATGCGACCACGACCTTGCGGAACATGCCGGCTTCCATGTGGTAAAGCAAGTGACAATGAAAGGCCCATTGTCCCGGCGCATCGGCCGTCACCAGGAAGCTGACTTGTTTGGACGGCTGGACGTTGATCGTGTGCTTTCTGACCAGCGCCTGGCCTTCGTGATTTTCCAGCTCGCTGAACATCCCGTGCAGGTGCATCGGGTGGTTCATCATGGTGTCGTTGATCAGCGTGATGCGCAGGCGCTCCCCGTAGTAGAGCCGGATCGGTTCGGCTTGGGAAAACTTCTTGCCGTCGAGGCCCCAGATGAAACGGCGCATATTGCCGGTCAAGTGCAGTTCCAACTCCCGGCTGGGCGGGCGCTTGTCGATCACCGGGCCGAGCGTTTTAAGGTCCGCGTAGGTCAACACTCGCCTGCCGTTGTTGCGCAGTCTTGGCCCCGGATCCGACAGCGAGCGGGAAGGGTTCATCGAGCGCATGTCGACCTGTGGCCCCATGCCAGGCATATTGCCCATCTTGCCCATGTCATGCCCCATCTCGCCACCGGTTTTCTGCATCCCCGGCTTCGCGTCGGACTTGCCGTGGTCCATGCCGGCCATTCCGGCATGGGCGTCCTTCGCTGGCCCGGACATGGTCGACATGTCATGCCCCCCCATGCCCCCCATGGCGCCCATGCCCGCCTCCGGCGTCATTGGTTGCATCGTGGGTGCGCCACCCATGGACTCCATCCCCATGCGATCCATGGCCATGGATGGTTTCTGATCCATCTTCATGGCCCCCATTTCCATGCTGCCCATATCCATGTCCGCCATGTCGCCCATGCCCATATCGGCCATGGTGAGCCAGGTCTTCGGATCGAGCTTGGGCACGTCGGCTTCCATCCCGACTTCCGGTGCAAGTGTCGCCCTGGCGTAGCCGCTGCGATCGATCGACTGAGCAAAGATGGTGTGCGCCTTATCGTCCGGCATCTGCACCACTACGTCGTAAGTCTCGGCGACGGCAATGCGGATTTCATCCACCGGTACCGGTTCGACATCCTGCCCATCAGCCGATACCACCGTCATCTTCACGCCGGGAATTCGGACGTCAAAGTTGCTGGTCGCCGAGCCGTTGATAAAGCGCAACCGCACGCGCTCCCCGGCTTTAGCGATCGCTGTCCAATTTTTATCTGCGGGCGTGCCGTTGATCAGGTAGGTAAAAGTGGCTCCCGAAACATCGGCCAAATCGGTCGGATTCATTCGCATCTGGTTCCACATCGCGCGCTTAGCCAAGGCCTCGGACAGCCCCATTTCGGACACATCTCGGGCAAAGTCGCCCACCGTCGGCATCTGAAAGTTATAGACGTCGCTCATCTTCTTGAGCTTCGCGAACACCATTTCCGGGTTTTCATCCGTCCATTCGCTGAGCATCACGACATAGTCGCGATCGACCTTGATCGAGTCTGGATGCATTGGCTCGATGACCAGCGGTCCGTACAAGCCGGTCTGCTCCTGAAAACGGGTATGCGCGTGGTACCAATAGGTGCCGGCTTGCCGCACTTGAAAGCGATACACGAACGTCTCGCCCGGCCCGATGCCGGGAAAGGAGATACCGGGCACGCCGTCCATCTGAAACGGCAGCAAGATGCCGTGCCAGTGAATCGATGTTTGGGTATCGAGCAAGTTGGTCACGCGCAGCGTGACCTCGGTGCCTTGCTTCCAATGCAGAATCGGCGCGGGGATGGAGCCGTTCACACTGGTGGTAGGCCGGATACGGCCGGTAAACGACATGGGCGTCGCGCCAATGGCCAGGTCAAACGTGGTCCCTGTCAGCACGACCGGATAGCCTTGGCTCTTCAAGGCCCAAACGGCGCGTGGATACGCGCCCAGGCTCGCCAAGCCGCCTCCGGCGATCAGACTTCCCAGCAGTCGGCGGCGGCTCAGTGAGACGGGGCGAAGCATGGCATCGCTAGGGCGTTCGAACACGTTGTCTCCTCGCGCAATGGTGAAACGTCCACTTAGCATAGTGCGCGCCACGTCGAAGCAAAAGCTCCTTTAGCGTCATCAGCCTGGCCAAAACATGTGCTGTCACCGGTTTCGTCATCGTCGCGTAATGCTCCTGTAAGGCAGTCGCTCCCATGCTGTCGTCTGCTTCCTGTGGCGCGCGAATTGCTCTCAATTTGGCGGCGTCTCGCAACGCTGGTCGAATTTCTTTAGGAGCTTTGCCATGCCACATGAAAACTATCTATCTTGTATTGAAGCCTGTCACGCCTGCACAGTCGCCTGTCATCACTGTGCTGCGTCTTGTCTGCGTGAGCCAGAGGTTGAGGCCATGAAACGCTGCATCGCACTCGACCTGGACTGTGCCGAAACATGTGCCTATGCCGCGGCGATGATGGCGCGCGACAGCCAGTACGCGCGCGCGATATGCGCGCTGTGCGCGAAGGTCTGTGAAGAGTGTGGGACGGAGTGCGCCAAGCACGAAGCGCAGCATTGCCAAGAGTGCGCACGTGCCTGTCAGGAGTGCGCGCAGGTCTGTCGCGCCATGGCGTAGATCCAGGTAGCCCAACGACTCGATCTTGGACGGCAACGCGCGGCTCGGGTGGTGAAGCCATGGCACGCCGCGAACTTGAGCCGTGTAACGGCAGGCATAGCGCGTTGTAGTTCTTTCCCGCGCTAGCGCCAGATGTAAGCCAGGATCCCGACCTCGGCAACGCGTGTTGCCAGCGTGGCGAGGGTCAAGGAGACGGAGTGTTCACCAACCCCAGGTATCCGCCCATTGCCGACTATGCCGTCATTGGCAACACGCATAGCGTGGCGTTGGTGAGCACGTCGGGATCCATCGACTGGTGCTGTATGCCGCACTTTGACGCCGGCGCCGTATTTTGCAGATTGCTCGATGCTAACCGAGGAGGCTACTTTCAAATCCGGCCGACGGGTCGTGCGATCAGTTCGCGCTATTACCGGGTCCCAGGGGGCGTACTGGAAACCATGTTTGAAGCCAGCGGCGGGATCCTTCGCCTGACCGACTTCATGCATAGCGAGCGTCTCGCACGCAGTCGGCTGGACCATGACTCACCCGAGTGCCATCGGCTGTTGCGGCGCATTGAGGCGACCGTTGGCGAGGTGAGGGTGGAACTTGTGTTCAGTCCGAGCTTTGACTATGCGCGCAAGCCCCACCAATGGGAAGTCGGTTCGCATGGCGTGACCGCTGTATGCGAACACCAACGTCTCAGCCTGGTATGTTCGCCGCCGCTGCCGCTGGCGACCGAAGCGCACCGCGCCAAAGGCGTGGCCATCGTGCGGCCCGGCGCGCCGCTGTGGGCGATTGCGTCCTTCCAACAAGACGGGCCGGACCGGCCTGTGCACGACCCCCAGGCGGTCCTTGATGAGACCCTACGACATTGGGGCGAGTGGCAGCAGCAATGCACCTATCGCGGTCCCTTCGAACGAGAAGTGCGCACCAGCGCCTGTGTTCTCAAGTTGCTGACGTTTGGCCCGACCGGAGCACTGGTGGCGGCGCCAACCACCTCGCTGCCGGAGTGGATCGGTAGCAGCCGCAATTGGGACTATCGGTTTTGTTGGCTGCGCGACTCGGCCATGGTGCTGCGCGCGTTGATGGCGCTGGGCCATCACGAGGCCGCAATGGACTTCTTTCGTTGGATCGAGCGATTTTGCGATCTCAAACGACTGCAGATCATGTACCGGATCGATGGCAGCCCGAACCTGCCTGAGCAGGAGCTTCGCCATCTTGACGGGTACCGTGCGTCCCGTCCGGTGCGTATCGGCAATGCGGCGGCGGAACAGGTGCAACTGGATGTCTATGGGCATGTCCTCGACGCGGCCTGGGTGTGCCAACAGGGCATGCCAATGACACTGTCCGCCCCAATGCGGCGCGTGCTCGCCCGGCTAGCCGACGCCGCCGCGGCGCGCTGGCGTGAGCCGGACCAAGGATTCTGGGAAACGCGCGGGGTGCCCCAGCATTTCGTATCATCCAAGCTGATGTGCTGGGTCGCGTTGGACCGTGCCATTGCGCTGGCACAGGCTGGGCAACTCGACGGAAACGTTGCTGTCTGGAAGCTCGAACGGGACGCGCTGCGTCGCGTCATCGAGGGGCAGGGGTTTCACCACGGGACTGGCGCGTTCACGCAAAGTTTCGGATCGCCAGCTTTGGATGCGAGCGCGCTACTGATCCCGCTGACCGGCTTTCTCCCCCCAACTGACGCGCGCGTGAAAGCAACCGTGGCCCGTATTCAGCGGGATCTCACCAAGGATTCGCTGGTCTATCGGTACCGCATCCACGATGGCGTGCCAGGAGAAGAGGCGACCCTCGCCATCTGCAGCTTCTGGCTGGTACAAGTCCTGGCCCGACAAGGCCGGGCCAAGGAGGCGATCAAACTCTTTCGGCACATCTGCTCGTTTGCCAGCGATCTCGGCTTATTCGCGGAAGAGATCGACCCGGATAGCAAGGCGCTGCTGGGCAACTATCCGCAAGGCTATACCCATCTGGCACTGATCCAGGCTGCGCTGGACATTCAGCAAGCGCAGCAACGCGGGGAGGCCTGAATGCATCCGCCCAACGTTGTTGTCGTCACCGGTGGCACCGCAGGCGTGGGGCTCGCTGCCGTGCGGGCCTTTGCGCAGCGCGGGGACTGGATCGCAATCCTGGCAAGAGAGCCGGATCGCCTGGCCCGGGTCTGTAGCGAATTGCGCGACCTGGGGATCCTGGCGCTGGGCATCCCCGTCGATGTCGCCGATGCCCAGCAGGTGGAGGCAGCAGCGTCGCGCATTGAGCTCGAACTGGGACTGATCACGATTTGGGTGAACAATGTCTCGACGACCGTGTTTGCGCCGGTCGCCGAAACAACGGCGGCCGAGTATCGCCGCGTCACGGAAGTGGTCTATCTGGGCGCGGTGCATGGCACGTTGGCCGCGCTGAAACGCATGTCGGCGCGCAATCATGGCTGTATTGTGCAGACCGGCTCGGCGCTGGCCTATCGGTCCATCCCGCTACAGTCAGCATACTGTGGGGCGAAGGCGGCGATCCGTGGCTTTACCGATTCCCTGCGTTCGGAACTCGTTCACGATCATTCGTCGGTGAGACTGACGATGGTGCATTTATCGGCGTTCAATACGCCGCAATTCGATTGGTGCCGCAGCAAGTTGCCACGCCGTGCCCAACCAGTGCCGCCAATATTCCAGCCGGAAATCGCCGGCGAGGCCATTGTCTGGGCAGCCACGCACGGCCCTCGCGAGGTATGGGTGGGCTGGCCAGCCGCCAAAACCATTCTGTCCAGTCGATTTTTCCCAGGCCTGGGTGATCGTGTGGCGGCCAGACAGGCCTATGAGGCACAGCAGACCCAGGAACCCGCCCACCCCGATCGGCCCGATAACCTGTTTGTACCGGTCGTGGGCTTGTTTGCAGCACATGGCCGCTTTGACAATCAAGCGAAGTCAACCAGTGCGCAGTGGTGGATCTGCGTGCATCGCTGGCAAGTGTCCGCAGCGATCGGTGTGGCCGCCGTGGCTGGCCTGCTCGGTCTCTTCATGATAGTCAGATAACACCCCGGCAAGGAGTCGGCGTTGGCACATAGCACGGACACGATTTTGGTAGTGGGGGCAGGATCGCTGCTCGGCCGCGCCGTAGTGGCGCGCCTGTTGCAGCAATACCGTGTGGTCGCGCTCGATGGCGAAGACCTTGCCGCAGCGTTCCCCAGTGCGCTAGCGCTTCGCATCGACGCGACACGTGAAAAAGATATGGCGCAGGCATTCGATGCGGTGATAGCCGGTCACGGCGAGCTTATAACGTCGGTCGTCTATGTGGTCAGCGAGATGGAAGACGCGCCCAATGCGGACGGCAGCGTGCAGCGGATCGCGGCGGAACTCGACCTTGTCGGCAACCTGCAACGCATCATTGTTGAATTGCAGCGGTGCGCGGTGGGTCAATTCGTGCTGGCCGGCACCTTGCTAGTCCATGCCCCGTCGCAACCCGGCAATCCGATCAATGAAGCCTCGCCCATCGATCCCAAATCGCCATTGCGGGCGATGATGATCAGGGCGGAGCACCTGCTCCAGCACGAACTCGGCGCCGTACCGCGGTTGATGCTGCGGCTCGCGCCGCTCTACGACGATCTCGGTCATAACGCTTTCCTGGTGCAGCAGATCGCGGCAAGCTACGAGTCCAGCCTTGTCGCCCGGGCCGACGCACATCCGGACACCGCCCATGTGTTCCTGCACGTCGATGACGCGGCAGCGGCGGTCGCGCACGCTGTCGCAGCGCGCGGCCAGTTGCCTTGCAAGTTGTCGTTAGTGCTTGCCGAGGAGGAGGCAGTGACACCAAGGCAACTGCGGGCAGCAATTTTGCACGCACTGGATGGCCCGGGCGAAGCGATGCGGCCGCAGGCCGGCGTCGGGGCGCGCCTTTACTCACGCTGCCAGCATGCGCGAAATGTCGGTGACGCCTCTGACCCGGAACTGCGATGCCTGGCAAGCGATCATTATGAAGTGGACAGCGCCAGCGCGCGCGAGAGGCTAAATTGGCGGCCTGAGCGCCGAATTCTAGAAACGATGCCTCGCATCATCGCGGCGCTGAAGCAGGACCCGGTCAGTTGGTATCGCGCTAACCGGCTAAACACGGCCATCATCGCCGACCATCACCCCGTGGTGCGACACGGCAGCGTGACCGTCAAGGGCGCGCCGGAAATCAGCGGCTCCGCCGCTAAGCACGAGCACGAGCACGAGCACGAGCACGCGCAGCATATGCGCGACGCCCATTACAGCCTGTTATGGGCGCATTATCTCAACATCTTGCTTGGTGCCTGGTTACTCACAAGCCCTTTTGTCTTGGGCGCCTTTGATACTCGGGAGTTTGGCACGCTGGTAATGCAAGTGACCGCAGAACGCGGTCTTGCGCCCCCTGCGTTGCGCATGACGTGGCTGGGCTGGAGCGACATGGCCAGCGGCAGCCTGATCATGGGCTTCGCCACATTGTCTCTTTCGCGTCGCTTTTCATGGGCGCAGTGGGGCAACGCCTGTGTCGGGCTCTGGTTGCTGTTCGCGCCACTGGTGTTCTGGGCGCCGTCCCCGGCCGTCTACAACAACGATGTGATCGTCGGCGGCTTCCTCATCGCCTTTGCCATCCTCGTACCCATGATGCCAGGCATGAGCATGGCGTCGATGAAGGACCAGTCCGATCTGCCGGTCGGGTGGACGTACTCGCCGTCCACCTATTTGCAGCGGCTGCCCATTATCGGGCTGGCCCTGTTCGGGTTCCTGATCGCACGCCAGCTCACGGCGTATCAACTCGGCCATGCGGCGGCGGTTTGGGAGCCGTTCTTTTCTCCTGACGCGCAAAAAAACGGGACGGAAACCATTATTACCTCCGCCGTGTCCCGGTCCTGGCCGATTCCGGACGGTGGCCTTGGCGCGGTCAGTTATCTGCTGGAGGTGTTGATGGGCGCGATGGGTGGGCGCCAGCGTTGGCGCACCATGCCTTGGATGGTGGCGGCATTTGGGATCGTCGTCGTGCCCCTTGGCGTGGTGAGCATCTATTTCATCATTATCCAGCCAATCGTGATCGGGACCTGGTGCACGTTGTGCCTGATCGCTGCGGGCGCAATGACGCTGATGATCCCTTATACGTTGGATGAACTGGTTGCAATGGGTCAGTTTCTGGGACAAGCGCATCGGCGCGGCGAGCCGGTACTTCGCCTCTTCTTCGTGGGCGGCGCCTCGCCAGGAAGCCAGCGCGACCGGCGTCCCGGTTTCGATAGCGCATTGTCCGACGCGATGGCGTCGGCGTTGCGTGGTGTGCAATGGCCCTGGACACTGGTTGCGTGTGTCGGAGTTGGCATCGCGCTGATGTTCACGCGCCTGTTGTTTGGCACCATTCCGCCGTTAGCGGACAGCGATCATTTGATCGGTGCGCTCGTAATTGTTGTCGCTGTGGCCGCGCTCGCAGAGGTAGCAAGGTTACTGCGCTGGATCAATGTCGGCTTTGGCGCTTGGTTGGTCATCGCACCGTGGGTGCTCAGCGGCGGAAATTCCGCGGCGGCGGCATTTGGGGCCGTCGCAGGGCTTGCGTTGATCGGATTGAGCCTGCCGCGCGGCTGGCGCAGCCGGGAGCACTATGGTAGCTGGGATCGGCTCATTCGGTAGCGGAATGCGGCGAACTGGCGGCGGAGTCGCCGCCAGTTTGACCGTCGGCCAGCGTGCCTTTGTTATCGGACCTCGCCTTCATGCATCATGCCTAACAATCATCTAGCCATCATTAACCTCTCCCGCCTTGACATCCTGATTGCGTCGCTTCAGGCAAACGCCGCCTTGCAACGTCGCCGACTTGTGCGCAGTCGGCCAGCAGCAGCGAAGGACGGCCGGGCGCAAAACTTGCTGGAAGTACAACTCGCAGCGCTCACCGCCCTACGGGCGATACGCTTTAATCTAGTCGAGTCGGCACCAGCGCCACGCAATGTTGATGGCGCCGCAATATTTGATCAGGCCGCACGGCGGCAGTCTTTGCCCTTCGGAGCACTATGCCCAGTGGTCGCCGCTGTGGCGAATTGCGCCTGACGGGGCGTTCTTATCCCTTTATCAGTAACGAATCCAGCCAGCTTTGAATGCAAGGGCTGCGCCGACGCTTTGTCAGCGTACCGTGGCGGCCGGCAGCGGATGACAAGCCTTGTTCCGCAGGGCCCGCCCCGCGGGACAGCTTACGCTTGCACGATGGCCAGTCGACGGCAGCGGTTGGCATCGTGCAACAACGAACAAAATGGGCACCCCCGCCTGCTTCAGATAGGCGTTTTTGCCATCCCGTCGAAGCAAATGCAGTCGTCGGAGGGGACGGCCCCACGAGAAACTGCCCGGTTACAGCGGAGCCCCATCGGAAGACGACATATATCTTCCAGCGTTCGCGCCATCGGTGTATGGGTCGAACTTGCCCGCTCTGGCGTCATCGGTATATGAATCGAATTTGCCTGTCTTCGCGCCATCGGTGTACGGCCCAAACTTGCCGGCCGAGGCCATGGCCGGCACTGTGGAAAGCACACCTGCAACGGCAACAATGGTGGCAATGACAGCGCAACGTTGGATCATCGTCATGATCGTCTCCCCCAACTCTACACGCGGCTTCTTCAGCCTTGTAAACCACTCTAGCCGGTCATGACTCACGCAAGCATGATGCTCGCGTTACGAATCTGTCACGTTACGCGCTGCGCGAAGCGGAATTCAACAATCCGCCTTCGCGCAGCCCGCCTTCACGTTCAGGGTCAACTAGTCCGCTGAACCAGAAGATTCGCACCGGATGCGGCGCGTCGGATCGGAGTACTTCCATTTCAGCGGGGCGGCCAGCTTGTTGTATTGACGGATCCAGCGCTTGAGCTTTTTATCGAGGTCCTTCGTACTGGTGAACACGCCACACGTGATGACGTCGCGCTGGATACGGGCAAACCAGTTCTCGGCCTGATTCAGCCACGATGAGTACGTGGGGGTGTGCTCATCGCCAGCACGAGGTGGGCGAGAATCAGAATCACAAGACCCCATACCAGCAGCGTGGTATGACGCAGGCGATCGGAGAGCTTGCCAAACGGATAGGCCAACAACGAATATACGACGTTCATCTCGACCAACACCAGCGGCGCCAAGTACGGAGGCAGGCCGACCTGCTGGGCACGCAGGACCAGAACGCCTCGCTGAAGCGAGCAAGCGTAAACAGCGCCCCAATCGCGATGACTTGCCACTATGAGCCGAGACGGACAAGGTTTGTCCACTTGATCGGATTGGTTCGCTTGGCGCCGACATGAGGCTCGGGTTCTCGCACCCCCACCATCAGCAGCAGCACGGAGAGAATGCCCGGGATGACCGCCACCCAGAAGACGGCGCGGAAATCGTTCGCCCACTGAATCATCAGCACCAGATCGCCGAAGGGATCTGGCTTAACGTGATGCGAGGGGATGCGGTCACGGCGATTCCTTTGAGGCCAGGTTGGCGCCGGGACGATGTGCGCGCCCATGCGAGGCGCACGGGAGCGGCACGGCTGAATCGTGGCGCCCGGATTCACACAGTTGGGGCGCCAGGCGAGGCGCCCGACGTTCTATGGCAGGGAAATCAGCCGTGGAGACGTGCTCCCTAGCGTGGCACCGCCTTGGCGGCGTTAGGCCTGGGTAGATGGCCGCTGCGACCGGAAATTGTAGGCGATGCTTGCCGCGATAATGAGCAAAATCAGAATTTGCGCGGTGACGGTCTGGACAGACGGGTAGACGCCGAGGACGTCGATACGGGGCAGCGAGATCGGCGTAACCTGCAGGAAGCCGACTTTCTGTAGCGCTGCCACGCCTTTGCCGATCAGGACGACCGCCAACACGCCGACCAATGCCGAGCTGAAACCGAAGAACTGACGGATTGGAAGGCGCGCCGAGGAGCGGAGGAGGACAATGGCGATCACAGCCAGGATGGCGATACCCGACGCAAGCCCTGCGAGCAAGAAAACGCTGTTGTCCTCTGTCCACAGAGCAGCGTAAAAGAGGACCGTTTCAAACACTTCTCGGTAGACTGTAACGAACGACAGCAGGAAAAGCATCAGCGCCGATTTCTTGTTCAAGGCCGACGACAGCTTCTCTTTCACATAGGCTTGCCATCGACCCGCAAGACTCTTCTGGTGCATCCACATGCCCACGCCGAGCAATACGATCGCAGCAAACACAGCGGAGAAGCCTTCCGTCATCTCGCGGCTGGCGCCGCTCAGGTCGACGACGTAGGTGGCGACCGCCCAGGTCAACCCGCCAGCCGCCAGCGCGGCAATCCAGCCCCCATGCACGTAGGGCAGGACATCGGTGCGATCCGCTTTCTTGAGGAACGCCATCATCGCGACGACCACCAACAGGGCTTCAAGCCCTTCTCGCAGCAGGATTGTCAGGGCGCCGAGGAAGGTCGAGACGGCGTCATTGGTGCCGCCCAGTGCCTCCTGTGCCTCGTCAAGCTGTGATTGCAACTGCTGTGCAATCTCGTGGGCACGTTCCACTTGGCCCGCGGTCACGGCATTGCGATAGAGCCCCATCGTCTTCTCGATATGCTGGAAGAGCGTCTGGTTCTTGGCAGCGAGCGCCGGCTCGACGGGCTCGAAGCCGTCGAGGTAGGCGGCCAACGCCAAGCGCGAAGCCGCCTGCCTGTCGCCCTTGTCCAAGGCGGACACGCTTTCCTTCAGCTTATCTTTGGCAATCACCAGGCTGTCGGTGTTTGATGTCGCGAGTGAACCTGGCGTACTCCTCAGGTAGGCCGTCAACTGGCGCGAGACGTCCGCCCCGATCGTCTTGGCGAGCGCAGCTTCGGAGGCCTGGCTTAACATGGCCAGCGTGGGCACGGCTGCATGGAGAGCCGGTTGCGATGCCCACAACTTGGCACCAGCCTGGCGGTCGGCATCCGAATACGAGAGGGTCGAGGCAAAATAGGCGAGCGCCCAGCGATCGTCGTCCGAGAGCTGGGCGAAACCCGGCATCGACGTTCCCTCCACCCCGCGCGTGATGATCTGCTGGAGCGCAAAGACGCTGCGCTCCTGGGCCCGCTCATGATCAGCCAGGGCGATCGGCGGCGGGCTCAGCTTTGCAGCCAGTGGGCCGTCCGCGTGCCCGGAGACGCCGTGGCACGAAGCACATTGGCTTTGGTAGAGCCTTGCCCCTTGTTGTAGATCGGGCAGCTTGCCAGGGGCCATCGGAACCGGATAGGCCGCGAGGAGTCCACCGGCCAGTCTGCGGGCTTGCTCCCCGACCGTTTCGGGCGGTGCTTTCTCCGAAATGGCTGCACGCAACGCCGCCGCTTCCTTGGCCAGCTCTGGCGCGGCTGGCGTTGGCGGCAACTCGGCTAGCTGCCGTTCGGCTGCCTGCGCGAACTCCTGCATCTCAGCATATTCGGCCTCGTTGGGGTCGCTTCAGAAAACGGACAATATTGCACGCTAAGCTTTCAGGAACCCGGCCAGAAGCTGGCTACCGGGCGGCAAAGGCCTGATCCATCTGGCGTGCCCGCTTGACCTCATCGCTTTGCAGGTAGATCGAAGTGGTGGCCACCGACGCGTGACGAAGGTTATCGCGCACGGTGGTCAGCTCCACGCCGCGGGCCAGGGCATGGGTCGCGTGCGTATGCCGCATCCAGTGGGGACTGGCCCGCCGCAGCTTTTCCGCAACTGTCGGGTGATCGACGGCCATGATGTCCGCAGCCTGGCCAAAGAAGCGCCGCATTACCGTCCACAGGCGGGTGCCAGTGATGCTGGTTGCGCTGTCCTGCTCCAGGCTGGCGATCAAGGGCATCTTGGGATCCCAACGGGCTGGCGTCACCGTAAGCGCTCAATTGACGACGTCTGGTATTGAACGCTGAACGTTGGCAGGCTTGCGTCCGCAAAGACTTTGCGGACGCAAACATGATCCAAGACGAGATTGACCTATTTCCGCTGCAGGCGGTGCGAGTCCGCTCCAATGGGAAGCGCGACTACGAGCCAGCGGCCAAGCGGCGTCTGATTGAGTTCTGCCTTCAATCGGGAGCATCGGTTTCGGGCACGGCTCTCAAGGCTGGCATCAACGCTAATCAGTTGCGCAAATGGATTCGGGAGTACCGAGATTCAGCGCAGGCGCGAGGTGCATTGCCGGCATTCGTGCCGGTTGTCCAGGAGGTTCTGGATTCGCGGCCGATCGAGACACCTGCAAAGGTCGTGGTGCCTCGCCGCGAAGCGGCCTCAGCGACTGCCGATTCGCCACCGCAGCGAGCGCTACCGCTGGCACTCTTGAGCGCGAAGCTACCCAACGGCGTATCACTCGAGCGATGCCGAATCCTCGCGAGGCGCCGTCGAGGCAGCCGTGCAAATGGCGGTTTCCGCCGGCCAATTGCCGGACCCGGTGCTCAAACTTGGACTCAACAACGTCCCCGTGACCGGGCCGGACCAGTTCTCGCTCACGCGGGATTTCATGACCATGCGGTCCATCAGCGTGATGCAGGAATTCACGCGCTCGGACAAGCGCCGCGCCAAGGCGGCGCGCTTTGAAGCCGAGGCGACTGCCGCCGAGGCGCAGCGCGCGGTCGGACTGGCCAACGTGCAACGGAATGCCGTCGGTGCCTGGCTCGATCGGTGGTATGCCGAGCAGACCGGTGTCCTGCTAGGCCATCACGGCCATCCCCTGGACCTGGCGCTCCAGGCGGCGACCGCCGCCTATCGCAGCGGGCGTGGCACGCGTGCGGATGTCTTGGCGATGGAGCTGGAAGTCCAGAAGCTGCATGACCGCCTCGACGAAAACCGGGCCGCCGTAGCCACCGCCATGCTTAATCTGCAGCGCTGGGTCGGGCCTGCGGCTAACCGCACACTGTCGCAGCGCCCGCCGCTCGACGTACCCCAGAGCATTCAGCAACTGGCGAAAGACGAATTCGACGCGGTTCCCGAGATCGCGGCGGCACGGCGCGACGTGGCCCTGGCCGAGTCGGAGATCCAGGTGGCAACGGAGGCCAGGACACCAGATGTGACGGTCGAGCTGATGTACAGCCAGCGCGGCCCAGCCTTCTCCAACATGGGGTCGATCAACGTCAGCTTCCCGGTGCCCTGGGACCGGGGCAATCGCCAAGACCGCGACGTCGCTGCCCGGCTGGCACAGGCCAATGAAGCGCGTGCCAAGTCCGAAATCATCCGGCGCAATACCCAGGCCATGGTAGGCGCCAAACTTGCCGAGCTGCAGCGCAACCTTGAGCGGCTCCAACGCTACGACGAGAAGACCTTACCGCTCGCCAATCAGCAGGCGGAGGCAGCGCTCACGGCATACCGGGCCAATACCGGATCGCTGCTTGCCGTCGCCGAGGCCAACCATCGCGCCATCGACACAGCGGTGGAGCGGCTGACGCTGGAGGCCAGGACGGCAAAGCTGTGGGCCGACTTGACCTTCCTGATCCCGCTGCCTACCGCGCAGACCGAGCCAGCCACCAAGGAACGCAAATGAAGAAACCAGTCATTGCCGCGGTCGCCGGCGTCGTTGTCATCGGTGCCGCCCTCTATGGCGCCTACCACCTCGGCGTCATGCGCGGCACACAATCTGCGCAGACGGCCGCGCCAGGCGCGGCGTCTGCGCTCAAAGCAGGCGACACCGATCCGAACACTGGCAAGAAGATCCTGTACTGGCACGATCCGATGGTACCCGGCCAGCGTTTCGACAAGCCAGGCAAGTCCCCTTTCATGGACATGCAGCTCGTGCCCGTTTATGCGGATGGGGATGCCGGAGGCAGCGGAGGCAGCGGCGTCACGGTCGACAGCCGTGTCGCGCAGAATTTGGGCATCCGCACGACTGAGGTCAAGGCGAGCCGGATGAGCGCCGTGCTCGAGGCACCTGGCAATGTCGCCATTGACGAGCGCAGTGTCCAGGTGATCCAGGCGCGGACGAATGCCTTCGTCCAGCACGTAGCGGTCAAAGCGACCCTCGACCCGGTCCGGCGCGGCCAAGCACTGGTGACGCTGTACTCGCCCGATTGGGTGGCCGCGCAAGAGGAATATCTTGCCGTGTCCCGCATGGCCGCGGGTGGCCAATCCGACCTGCGCAGCGCGGCCAAGGCCCGCATGCTGCAGGCTGGCATGACCCCCGGCCAGGTCAGCACCGTCGAATCATCCGGCAAGCTCCAGCCTACTCTTGGCATTGTGAGCCCCGTCGACGGCCTTGTGACAGAGGTTGCGGTCCGGGAGGGCATGACTGTGTCTCCTGGCATGACCCTGTTTCGCCTGGCCGACCTGAGCCAGGTCTGGGTGATTGCCGAGGTACCGGAGGGACAAGCCCACGCCATCGCTCCGGGCCGGGCGGTCAAGGTGTCGCCGACCGGCGCAACCGAGTCAATCGTTGGCAAGGTCGATACCGTCCTGCCCGATGTCAATCCGGCCACGCGAACCATCAAGGTGCGCATTGTCCTGCCCAACAAGGGCAGGCACCTGTTGCCGGGGATGTTCGTGACGGTCCGGTTTGACAGCGGTGATCAGAAGGAATTGCTGATGATTCCGCTGGAGTCCGTCATCCGCACCGGCCAGCGCAGCATCGTCATGGTCGATGCGGGCAAGGCCGGCTTTGTGGCAACCGAAGTCAAGACCGGGCGCGAGGCCGCCGGCATGGTCGAGGTGCTGGACGGGCTGAAAGCGGGGCAGAAAGTGGTCACCTCCGGGCAGTTCCTCATCGATTCGGAAGCCAGCTTGCGTGGCACGGCCGAACGCATGAGCGCCACGACAGCGGCTTCCGCGCCGGCTGCGGCTGCGCCCGAGCACGAGGGCGTCGGGCGCATCGAGGCCGTGACGCGCGAAGGCCTGACCATCTCGCACGGGCCGATTCCCTCGGCACAGTGGGGCGCGATGACCATGGATTTCGCCGCGCCGCCTGCCGGCCTGCCGAAGGGGCTCAAGACCGGCGACCGCATCCGGTTCCGCTTCCACCTGGACAAGGATGGCCTGGCGATCCTGTCCGCAGTCGAGCCGGCCGGCACCACCCAGGGGGCCAAGCCATGATCGCCCGGCTCATTCTTGCTTCCATCCGCAACCGTTTCCTGGTCCTGCTGGTCACGGTCATGCTGACCGCCTGGGGACTGTGGGCCGTGCGCAGCACGCCGCTCGACGCGTTGCCGGACTTGTCCGATGTGCAAGTGATCATCCGCACGCCGTTTCCCGGCCAGGCGCCACAGATTGTCGAGAACCAGGTCACCTATCCACTGACCACGACCATGCTGTCGGTCCCGGGCGCCAAGACCGTACGCGGCTACTCGTTCTTCGGTGACTCGTTTGTCTATGTGCTATTCGAGGACGGCACCGACCTGTATTGGGCGCGCTCCCGCGTGCTGGAATATCTGAACCAGGTGCAATCCCGCCTGCCCGGCGCCGCCAAGCCGGCGCTGGGGCCGGACGCCACCGGCGTCGGCTGGATCTACGAGTACACGCTGGTGGACAAGACCGGCCAGCACGACCTCAGTCAACTGCGTGCGCTCCAGGACTGGTTCTTGCGCTTCGAGCTGAAATCGCTGCCCAATGTTGCCGAGGTCGCGTCCCTCGGCGGCATGGTGAAGCAGTTCCAGGTCGTCCTGATGCCGGACCGGCTACGCGCCTACAACCTGTCGCAGGGCAAGGTGCTTACGGCGCTCAAGGGCGCCAACCAGGAAACCGGCGGCTCGGTGCTGGAATTGGGCGAGGCGGAGTACATGGTCCGGGCCAGCGGCTACCTGAAGACGCTCGATGATTTCCGGCAGATCCCGCTGGTGACCAGCGACGCCGGCATCCCGGTGCGGCTGGGCGATGTCGCCACCGTCCAGCTTGGTCCCGAGATGCGGCGCGGCATCGCCGAGCTCGACGGCCAGGGAGAGGTCGCCGGCGGTGTCATCGTGATGCGCTCGGGCAAGAACGCGCTGGAAACCATCGAAGCGGTCAAAGCCAAACTCGCCACGCTGCAGAAGAGCCTGCCGGCAGGCGTCCAGATCGTCACCACGTACGATCGCTCCGCCCTGATCAACCGGGCGGTGGAAAACCTGACCCACAAGCTGATCGAAGAGTTTATCGTCGTCGCGGTGGTCTGCCTGGTTTTCCTGTTCCACCTGCGCTCCGCGCTGGTTGCCATCGTTTCATTGCCGCTGGGTGTGCTGGCCGCGTTTCTGGTCATGCGATACCAGGGTGTCAATGCCAACATCATGTCGCTGGGCGGCATCGCCATTGCCATCGGCGCCATGGTCGATGCCGCGGTCGTCATGATCGAGAACGCGCACAAGCATCTCGAGCATTGGCATGCGGATAAGCCCGGCCTGGATCTCACCGGCCATGAACGCTGGAGCGTGATCGGCGAGTCGGCGGCTGAGGTTGGACCGGCGCTGTTCTTCTCGCTGCTGATCATCACGCTGTCATTCATTCCGGTGTTCACGCTGGAGGCGCAGGAGGGCCGACTGTTTTCGCCGCTGGCCTTTACCAAGACCTACTCCATGGCCGCGGCGGCGGGCCTCTCCGTCACCCTGGTGCCGGTCCTGATGGGCTACATGATCCGTGGCAGGATCCCCACGGAGCAGTCCAATCCCCTCAGTCGGTGGCTGATTCGCGCCTATCAGCCAGTGTTGGCCAAGGTGCTCACCTACCCGAAGACCACTGTAGCGATCGCGGCAATTCTGCTCGTCGCGACCGCCTGGCCGATCATGCGAATTGGCGGCGAGTTCATGCCGCCTCTCGATGAGGGTGACCTACTCTACATGCCGTCGGCGCTCCCGGGGCTGTCCACCGGCAAGGCAGCGCAGTTGCTGCAGCAGACCGACCGCCTAATCAAGACCGTTCCCGAGGTAGCCACCGTGTTTGGCAAGGCCGGCCGCGCCGACACGGCGACCGACCCGGCGCCCATCGAGATGTTCGAAACCACCATCCAGTTCAAGCCGCGCGACCAGTGGCGTTCCGGCATGACGACGGACAAGCTGGTGGAGGAGCTCGACCGCGTGGTGAAGGTGCCCGGCCTGTCCAATATCTGGGTGCCGCCGATCCGCAACCGCATCGACATGCTCGCCACCGGCATCAAGAGCCCGGTCGGCATTAAGGTGGCGGGCACCGACCTGAAGGAAATTGACCGACTGGCCACGAGGATCGAGGATGCTGTCAAGGCGGTGCCGGGCGTCACCTCTGCACTCGCCGAACGCCTGTCCGGCGGGCGCTACGTCGATGTCGACATAGACCGGATGGCCGCCGGGCGATATGGGCTCAACATCGAGGATGTCCAGAGCATCGTGTCCTCGGCCATCGGTGGCGACAACGTCGGGGAAGTGGTCGACGGGCTGGCGCGCTTTCCGATCAATGTGCGTTATCCACGGGACTACCGCGACTCGGTGGAACAACTGCGCAGCCTGCCCATTGTCACCGACCGTGGCCAGCATATCACGCTGTCCGACGTGGCGCGCCTCCAGGTGGTGCAAGGACCGCCGATGCTGCGCAGCGAAAACGCCCGCCTGTCGGGCTGGGTGTACGTCGATATTCGCGGACGTGACCTGCGTTCGGCCGTCCAGGACATGCAGGCCGCCGTGGCCAAGGCGGTCCCGATGCCAGCGGGCTATTCCCTCAGTTGGTCGGGTCAGTTCGAGTATCTGGAGCGGGCCACCGCGAAGCTGAAGGTGGTGGTGCCGTTCACGCTGCTGATCATCTTCGTGTTGCTGTACCTGGTGTTCGGCCGTCTCGATGAAGCGCTACTGATCATGGGCACGCTGCCGCTGGCGCTCATCGGCGGATTCTGGCTGCTTTACTTGCTGGGCTACAACCTTTCGGTAGCGGGGGTTGTCGGCTTTATCGCCCTTGCCGGCGTGGCAGCCGAGTTCGGCGTCATCATGCTGCTCTACCTGAAGCAAGCCTGGAGCGAACGCGAGGGCCGAGGCGAAACCAGCGTGTCCGCATTGCTGGACGCCATTCAGGAAGGGGCAGTGCTGCGGGTCCGCCCCAAGGCCATGACCGTCGCTGTCATTCTTGCCGGCCTGATTCCCATCATGTGGTCGCATGGCACCGGCTCGGAGGTCATGCAGCGCATTGCGGCTCCGATGGTTGGCGGCATGGTCACCGCGCCATTGCTTTCCCTGTTTGTTGTGCCGGCGGTGTACTTGCTGATACGCAGACGGCAGGCCGAATCTGTCTCACTTTCCACCCACCCCTCACTCCCGGAGGAATCACAATGAAATACGTCAAAACTCTTGCCATCATGGCTGCTCTCGCTGCCACACCGGCTGCGTTCGCGGCAGGGTCGATGGACGGCATGGATATGAAGGGCATGGACATGAAGCCGTCAGCCGAAACGAAGCAGGCCCCCCACCCGGTTGCGGCAGAGGTAAAGAAGATCGATGCGAAGGCAGGGAAAGTTACCCTCAAGCACGGCCCGATCGAAAATCTCGGCATGTCCGCCATGACCATGGCGTTCCCGGTCAAGGATCGCGCTTCGTTGAAGGACTTCAAGGAAGGTGATGCGGTTACCGCCGTATTCGACACGGTCGACGGCAAGCCGACAGTCGTGGACATGCAGCGCAAGTAAAACTCAGGCGGCACCACCGCTCGCATCGGGGCAGTGTGCCGCCTGCCATGGCCAAAATCCTCCGTCACGCCGCTTCGGTAGACCTCCGAATGGCGTCGTCGGGATCGAAACCGCTTTCCATGAACGTTCGGCCACAGTGAGCCGCCCACCCTTCGACCTGCCACGTGAAGTCATCGTTGTCATCGTGTTTGCCGTGGCGTTCACGGTGTGTGCTACAGGTTCGCTTGCCTGGCATTTTCGTCGCCAGATGCGCATCAAGCGCGGCCTCGAGAATGACAGATCAGGTTCGTCCACGCGACGTCGCATAACTTCAAGACGGCGCAAATAGTCCTGTCAGATCCCACCTGAGCATTCATGCTGGATGCAGCTTGCGAGCCGGTTTCACCAACGAGAGCGGCTTTAGACATCAGCATCGCGGCCCTGCGAGACGTCTTCGGTGGCCAGACGAACTTGCGGATCCGGTCGTTCAAACGGATAAATCAGTTGCTCGCCGTAGCGGTGCGGCACCGGGTCGCCTTCGATGCCGATTGCGCCCAGTGGCGCCTGCGGTTGATAGAAGGTACCGAAGAGGTGGTCCCATACCAGCCAGAACTCCCCGAAATTGACCTGCGCGTCCGCGAAGCGCTCCCGATGGTGCCAGCGATGGAGTTCTGCCACGCCTAACATATACCGCACCGGCCCCAGGCTATAGTCCAGGTTGGCATGCTGGAATGCCAGATGGACCGCCAGGATTGCGAACCAGCCGGCCACTACCTCGGCCGGCGCGCCTAGTATGCCCAGGACCAGTAAGCCCGGACCCGCCATCAGGGCTGCATGCAGCGGGTGGCGGCGTTCCCCGTTTAGCCAGTAGAGCCGCCGCGACGAATGATGAATGCTGTGCAGCCGCCACAGAAAGCCGTAGTGGTGGCTGAGCCGATGGACGGCATACAGCGACAGGTCCAGTGGCGCCCCTGCGAGTAATACCTGCAACAAGTATGGCCATTCCGCAGGCCACCATAGCTTGGGCCAACCCGTTCCTTCCCGCAGCACCACGAACCCCAGCACGGCACCGTGCATCACGGCCAAATTCACAACGGCATGGGCGACATCCGCCGGAAAGTCGAGATCCCGCTTTTGCCACCGTGCATCGAACGGGACAATGCGCTCCAGCCAAGCAACAAGAAATAGCCCGGCGGCGGCCCACAACGCCAGCCAAGCCAGCGGCGTGCCGTGGGATGGGGCGACCGAAACCCCTGTGATTACCAGGGCCATGATGGTCGGATAGGCGCCGTACCGCACCACAGAACGCGCTGTCATTGCGACTCCAGAGTTCAATTTCCTCCAGTTTCTCCAAGCGACAGACAGCTAGCTTGAATAAACATGCTGTGTGCGGGCGACGTCTTGACTCTATAGCAGGTACGGGGTGTGAAATTACTCAGATCTTCTGTGGAAACAGGCGGGTTAACAAAGGAGTTGCATGAACGACCACTTCCCCGACAAAGAACGCCTTGACCTCGACGCGAGTCAGGCGGCCGACCGCCGGATTCTGTGGCTGGTACTACTGATTAATGTCAGCCAATGTCTGGCAGGTATGGGCGTGGGCCTTTGGGCGGCGTCCACGGCGGTGCTTGGTGCGGCTCTGGACAACCTTGCCGACGCGTTGGTGTATGGCGTCAGCCTGTACGCCGTCGGCCGATCGCGAGCCATCAAGGTGCGGGCAGCGCGGCTATCGGGGTGGCTTTTGATTGGGCTGGCCCTGATGCTATGCGTGGAAGTCCTGCGCCGGTTCTTTGGCGGCGAGGCGCCATTGGGGCCGGCGATGATGGTCATGGCAGCGATCAATGCGGCGCTGAACATTATTTGCTTGCGCTTACTGAAACGCCACCGCGGGGAAGACGTCAACTTCAAGGCTTCCGCCATATTCACCAGCAACGACTCGATTGTGAATCTGGCCATTGTGTTGTCCGGAGCGCTCGTGATGTGGTCGGGCTCCAACCTGCCAGACCTGGTTCTGGGTCTGGTGGTATCTGCGATCGCCGCTAACGGAGGTCGTGAAATCCTGGTTGACGCGACAGAACATGAGGAAAAGGCCCGTTCCGAGGCAACTTAACCTCCGACCAGGAGGCAGAGCCCTTGACTCTGTATCTACTTTAGGGTGTGAAATTCTGACATATACAGAAAGAGGCGAATGATGAAACTCGACCAAGCCCATGCCGAAAGTGATGCGAGATCAACTCAAGAAAGGAAGAAGGCGGAGGACCTGAACGGCGCGACATCCGTCTTCCGCATTCCCAACATGGATTGCCGCAACGAAGAAGCGGCAATCCGTGCACGGCTTGCCAAATTGCCAGCGGTAGAGTCCCTTTCGTTCGACCTTCCCCAGCGCCGCCTCACCGTCCGGCATGGGCTACCGAACCCGGGGCCGTTGCTGGAGGCCCTCCATGAGATCGGCATGCAAGCATCGATGGAGGACGACGGCGAAGCCGCGGGCAACGCCGCTTGCGGATCCGCGTGCGCTGGATCCTGCGCCGGCAGCCAGAGCGCTGCGTTAGAAGAGTCAAAAGACACATTCACGATTCCAAACATGGATTGCCGCTCCGAAGAGGCGGCGATCCGCGCGCGGCTGGAGCCGTTGGCCGGCGTCCGGTCGCTCGAGTTCGACCTACCCGCACGCCAGCTGTCTGTCGTCCACACCTTGTCCTCGGTGGAACCCCTGCTGACGGCGTTGCAATCGATCGGCATGCAGGCAAGGCTGGGCGAAGACACAACTCCTCCGGGCGCGAATTGCGCAGCGACAACGGAGACTGCCTGCGGTCCCTGCGGCACGCCCCCCGTCTCCTTCGTCCCTGCAGCCACGGGCAATACCACGCAGTTCCTGATCACAAACATGGACTGCCCCACCGAGGAAGCTTTGATCCGCAAGCGCCTAGGCAAGGTGGAGGGCATCGAACGCCTCGACTTCGACCTGATGAATCGCCGACTGGAGGTGCAACACCGCCTGCCCGATCCGGCACCGGTCCTCGGCGCACTGCGCGAGATCGGCATGCATGCCACGGTCGAGCGCGAGGCAGGGGCAAGTTCCAAGGGACAAGCCACCTACTTGATCGAAAAGATGGACTGCCCGACCGAAGAGGCGCTGCTGCGCAAGGCGTTGGAAGGCATGCCGGGTGTCAGCAGCCTGCAGTTCAACCTGATGAGCCGGACCCTGACCGTCAGCCATTCGCTGAAGGACGAGGTGCCAATCACAGCGGCCATTGAGCGACTTGGCATGCAGCCGGTGCTGCGCGACCATAGTCGGCCTGCCCCCGCAGTCACGAGGGACTTTGGCACCGGCATTTCGAAGGCGGAGTGGCTGCGCATGGGGGCCGCCGGCGTGCTGGCGGTTGGCGCGGAAGTCCTCACATTCGCCGGGATGGGTGAATCGGCATGGCCGGTGGTGGCCGCGTCGCTGGCGGCCATTGCGTTGGGCGGTATCGAGACCCTGAAGAAAGGCTGGATCGCGCTGCGCACGCTGTCACTGAACATGAACCTCCTGATGACGATTGCCGTCATCGGTGCCGCTTTGATCGGCCAGTGGCCGGAAGCCGCCGTGGTGATCTGGCTGTTCGCCATCGCGGAGATGATCGAAGCGCTAAGCCTGGACCGGGCGCGCAACGCGATTCGCAAGCTGATGGACCTGGCGCCGGAAACCGCACTCGTCCGCCAGGACGACGGTCGCTGGCAAGAGGTCAAGGCCGAGACAGTGCCGCTTGGAGCCGTCGTGCGCGTTCGTCCCGGCGAACGTATCGCCTTGGATGGGGTCGTGGTGTCGGGCGCATCAGCCATCAACCAGGCGCCCATCACCGGCGAAAGCATGCCCGTGGAAAAGAACCCCGGCGACACGGTGTTCGCGGGCACGATCAATGAGCGCGGCACATTGGAATTCGAAGTGCACTCGCGCAAGGGAGAGACCACGCTCGACCGTATCGCGCGCTCGGTCCAGGAAGCCCAAGGCCAGCGCGCGCCGACGCAGCGTTTCGTTGATCGTTTCGCGAGCGTCTATACCCCCTCTGTCTTTGCGCTGGCGATCGCCATTGCCGTGATCCCGCCGCTGTTCTTTGGGGCGCCTTGGTTCGAATGGGTCTACAAGGCGCTGGTGATGCTGGTGATTGCTTGTCCCTGCGCCCTGGTGATCTCGACACCGGTGACGGTCGTCAGCGGCCTGGCTGCGGCCGCGCGGCGTGGCATCCTCGTCAAGGGTGGCCTGTACCTGGAGCAAGGGCGTCTGCTGCGCGCGGTGGCACTGGACAAGACTGGCACCCTTACGCACGGCCGCCCGGCGCTGACCGATACGGTACCGACGGGCGCGCTCTCGGAGACGGAAGTGCTGCGCATTGCCGCCAGCCTGGATGCGTTGTCCGAACATCCAGTGGCCACAGCTATCGTCAACGCCTACGGCGACAAGCCGCACGCCTCAGTGCAACGCTTCGAGGCTCTGGCTGGCCGTGGCGTCAAGGGCGACATCGACGGCCAGACCTACTACGTCGGCAACCACCGCCTGGCAAATGAGCTTGGCGTGGCCAGCGAGCAGGTCCGCAAGCTGCTGGAGAGCCTGGAAGCGCAGGCCAAGACAGCAGTGGTGCTTGCCACCGATAAGCAGGCACTGGGTGTCCTGGCAGTTGCCGACACGGTCCGGGACAGCAGCAAGCGTGCGGTAGCGGCGCTCAAGCAGTTGGGCGTAGAGCCGGTGATGCTTACCGGCGACAACCGCAAGACCGCGGAAGCGGTGGCCGCCCAGGTGGGCATCACCGACGCGCGCGGCGACCTGCTGCCGCACGACAAGTTGGCTGCGATCGCAGAGCTTGGCGCGAAGGCGCCGGTAGGCATGGTCGGGGATGGCGTCAACGATGCGCCCGCGCTGGCCAAATCGAACATCGGCTTTGCGATGGGCGCTGCTGGCACCGACACCGCGATCGAGACCGCCGACGTGGCGCTGATGCAGGACGACCTGCGCAAGCTGCCTGAGTTCATCAAGCTGTCGCGCCGGGTGGGTGGCGTGCTGAAGGCAAACATCGCCTTCGCGATCGGTACCAAGGCGGTCTTCATGGTGCTGGCCTTCACCGGCCATGCCAGCCTGTGGCTCGCGATTCTTGCCGACATGGGCGCAAGCCTGGCCGTGGTGTTCAACGGACTGCGCCTGCTGGGGACCAGCCCCTCCACTGAGAGTGACCACCATGCGGGCTGATCGCAGCATTGGCCTGGGTTTCGTATTGGCGGCCCTTATCGTGGCGATGGATATCGGGACGAAAGTAGCCATCGTGGCCTGGGTCGACTACGGTGCAAGCCTCGACTGGCTGCCCGTCCTCAACGTCGTGCATGTGCTGAACCGAGGTGCCGCCTTCAGTTTTCTGCACGGCGCGGGGGGCTGGCAGCGATATTTTTTCATTGGAATTGCCTTGGCGGCCTCCGCGTTCCTTGTGTACATGATTCGGCGTACTGGTACCACCGATACCGAGCGGATCAGCTACGGACTGATCTTGGGCGGCGCGTTGGCCAATATGATCGACCGGGTCGCACGCGGAGCGGTGGTCGACTGGATCGATCTTCATTGGGGTTCGTACCATTGGCCGGCCTTCAATGTGGCTGACATCGGCATCACACTCGGTGCTGCCTTGATCGTGTTCCATGAGCTCTTCGGCAGAATGCAGGCACGCCCAGCCCGCGGATGAACACGAAGCATCCGACAGGCAGCCGCTGCTGACCATCGGCCGCGGCTGGGCCATTTACATCGGACCGATAGAGGCCGGTCGGTTGCACCGACATCAAGCAGCTCAGTTGGCATGGAGCAAACAGGGGATGTTGCTCCTCGAAGGGGCCTGGGGCGGATTGCAGGCCCCGGGACATTTTCTTGCGGCCGGGGTGCCGCATCGTCTCGTAGCGGCCGGCCCGGTGCGCATGGTGTTTCTCGACCCGACCATGCACAGCGTTTGCCCTACTGGCCGTCGGCCCGCAGCCACGATGGCGCCGAGCCCCGTGCAGGCGGATATGCTGGAACATGAGCTGGACCGCTGGCTGCGAGGCGCAATGCCGTCTGAAACAGCGAATGTGTCACAACCTGCCACGGAGGCTTCGCGTTGGGCTGCGGTCCTCCAGTGGCTGGAAACGTCGCTGGAGGGACCCGTGCATGTCGCACATGCCGCCGACGCCGTAGGCCTGTCGTCCTCCCGTTTCATGCATTGGTTCGCGGAGGCGAGCGGACTGTCGTTCCGGGCGTACGTGCGTTGGTTGCGCCTGCAGCGTGCGGTGCGCACCCTCTCCGATGGTTGTACGCTCACCGAGGCTGCTCATCTCGCCGGCTTCGCCGACAGCGCGCACCTGACGCGCACCTTCGTGTCCACATTCGGAGTCCGGCCAGCGCCGCTGCGTGGCGCTCGGATTGTCTGTACGGCACAGTCCAAACCTCCATTCACACTGCACGGACTTGAATTTGTCGACACCATCCGGCATGGAGGGCGTCAGACAGGAGCCCAACAAAGGGGAAAAGCATGAAGATCGGCAAACTTGCTCAAACCGCCGGCACCACGGTGGAGACTATTCGCTTCTACGAGCATGAAGGCTTACTGCCGGCGCCGGCTCGTTCCTCTGGAAACTACCGACTCTACGCTTCCCAGCACCTTGAGCGGTTGGCGTTCATCCGCCATTGCCGCTCGTTGGACATGACCCTGAACGAGATTCGGTCCTTGCTGCGTCTCAAGGATGCGCCCCACGAGGACTGTGGAGAGGTCAACGTCCTGCTAGAAGGCCACATTCGACACGTGGCGCGCCGCATACAAGAGTTGATGGCATTGGAACGTGACCTGAAGCAATTGCGCAGTCAATGCGGTCTGTCGCGAGAGGCCAAGGACTGCGGCATTCTGGAGGGCCTTACGAAAACAGCCCATCAGACACCACAGCTGTTGGGAGAAGAGTAGGGACGCGGATCCCACGAAGGACTACAGGCAGATCCGCCTTCAGCGAACGCTTTCCTGTCGCCGGCGCTAAGCGGCATGTGCGCCACCCCAAACAGCGCAGGCGGAAGCGTTCCCGACGCGCAAGGCAGCCTCTGCCATAGCCCCGCAGAAAGGCACAGACTCCCAAGTGCGCCTCCCAAGCCGCCAAAACGTCTGCCGGGAAATGCATGCCTGCGACCAGACGCGACCAGCCAACAAGGTCCACGCCAGTTTGGGCTAGCCCCTTCTAGTGCTTCATCTAGCACTGTGTAGCTGCCATAGGGTCAAGGAAAACGCTACGCGTTTGCCGAACTTTTCTCCTGAAGTGCGGCGCGGGTGCTTTGTTCGTAGCAGGCGGCATATATGCGTGCAGCCTTGTCTTGACCCTGTAGCCACTACATGGTGTCAAATCGCACCGACATATCAGCTGACAGGCTGCCAATGAGAGGCGCTGGGCTAAAGGCGACCGGCCATATCATTGGGGCATGCCTCGGCACTGCTCTATAACCTGCCGAGCGCGGGATCCAAGCCGACCGATCCAATGTGCTGCAACATCTTCGATTTCACTACACTCGAGCCCATGAATTTCTGCATGCCAAACGCCACTCCGAGAAGTAACCGGTAACCGCCATACACTCACAAAAGGTACGGCTCCGTCGCTCATGCAAACGCCAACCCCACATCCGAAAACTCTGATAGCGGCGGCGCTGTCCGCCGCCATGCTGTGCGCGGTAGGACCGGTGCTAGCGCAGCCAGCGCGCATTGCCGTAGTCAATTCCGAACTTATTCTGCCGGACTCGTTGCCAGCCAGGCAGGCCCACAACAGGCTTGCACAGGAGTTTTCCACGCGCGACCGTGAACTGCAGGACATGGACCGGAAGACCAGGGCCTTGGCTGACAAGCTCGAGAAGGAAGCGGCCGTGCTCACAGATCTTGACCATCAGCGCCGCCAGCACGAAGTGGCCGAGCTGACCCACGAATTCCAGCGCAAGCAGCGTGGATTCCGAGAGGACTTGCAACAGCGCCGAAACGAGGAACTGGCACGGGTGCAAGAGCGCGCCCAGCAGGCGATTCGCCAGCTTGCCGAGCAGCGCGGGTACGACCTTGTCATACAGGCAGTCTATGTGAATCCGCGCATTGACATCACTGAAGACGTCATGAAAGCGCTGGACGCCAGCAGCAAGTAGGAAACCTTCATGGGAGGTCGCAGCAGGCTGCGCGGAGATGCTTGGCCCCGCTCTGTAGGTAATTCATGTTCACTCACGCGATGTGACCCTTCAAGGCATAGAAGCATCATCCACTTTGTCTGACATGGTGCAATGCTGGGTTCATTCCATCGAGGCCGGCTGAGGTCCCTGCGGCACTGCCATCTCGCTCGTCCCTGCAGCCACGGGCAACACCACGCAGTTCCTGATCACCAACATGGACTGCCCCACCGAGGAAGCCCTGATTCGCAAGCGCCTGGGCAAGGTGGAGGGGATAGAACGACTCGACTTTGACCTGATGAACCGCCGGCTGGAGGTGCAATACCGTCTACCAAATCCGTTACGGCATGCATGCCACGGTCGAACGCGAGGCAGGGGCCTGATCTGTCCGATGAAACGGCCCCCCTCCTTCAGCGCCCCGAGAGAATGAGAGCCACCGCAAGCGTGTAGGCACCACAACGGTCGAAATCCCAGTCATCGCCATCCCAAAAGCCGACCGGTAGGATGCCGCGCATAGCCAACCGCGAACGTGATACGACCGAGCAGATACAAGCTCACCAGAATCGGCATCAGCCTAAGTTCGGCGCCATACAGCACTGTCGCAAGAATCAAATGCGCGCCTACCGCCAGTACGGTCTGTTCGAGCGAGTTCTGTAGCACCGCCACGCGCAGCTCAATAGCGGGACTAGGACGCGAAAACGCCGAGCCCTGGATATCGGCTTGCGATAAAAAGCGTCCCTTGCTTACGGCTCTCACGCAATCTGCTAACCATAGGAAAACAGGGAGATCGGCCTTGAGCGCAAACGCGACACGGTCGCCAATACCAAGCTGTCCATCGAGGCCGAACAGAGCGGGGGGAAGCCAGATATAACCCGCGCCAAGAACTACCGCGCAAACTAAGCAGGCAAGCATCGAATCGCGTACGATGCGACGTTGTTGCAGACTCCATGGCATGGTTGCACTCCTCGCCTGTTACCCCGGCACGACGATCCTTGGTACGTTAAGCAGCCCCCTTCAATAACCGGCTCGAAAGAGCCAAACTGCCGAGCGCTACTAACCAGCCCGCCAAGACGTCCGCCGGGAAGTGCATCCCTGTGGCCAAACGTGACCAGCCGACTAGCGCGACATAGGTAAGTAGAGCCGGTCGCCAGTGGGCGCGGACCATTGGCCATAACCCACCAGCAACCAGAGCGGCGTACGTGGAATGTCCACTCGGAAGACTGTAGTGCGTCTCAATTGAACCGATTGAATGCCACAGGTGACCGAACACGGCAGCCGGCCGCGGGAAATCGAAGAGAAACTTTGATGCTCCAACTACAGCAAATGCCATACCGAATGCGACTACAAATCGTGCCAAGTGAGCCTGTAGCTCCAACGAACGATCTACATCCGAGGTTGTTCTTGACCAGACCCAAAAGCCTCCCATGACAACAGGCGCGGTCCAATAGTTGCCCAATAGGTAGCTAAACAGCTTGGCCAAAGGCAAGAACATTGCCGGCGTGCCTTCATTGACCAGTAGGAAGATCTCTCGATTCCAGCCGCTCCAGTCGTAGAGAACAAGTGCCCAACTCATCGGATCACCATCCTCCGCCCCTCGCATCCCACCATACGGTAAGGACTCGCGATATGGGGGCGTTGGGTTCTATTGTTCGCAATCGTGCGAACGCCTGAAAGCCGAGGCGGAGGGTCGCCCGAAGTTGTGCGCACCTCACGTAAGCGCATTGCACCCTCCCGCATCTTGCACGCGGCTGCACTTGGCTCGACCCCATACGAGCAATCCGCCGGAAGTCCCCATCGGTTTGTGTTGCGCTGACTCAAAGTAGGTCGCCAGTATTGACTAACGTTGTTATTTCTACGCCCTCTAGCGGCTATAGAGTCAAGCGCGATTCCCCATACTTCCATCACCAAGATGGGTCGCTCGCGCAAACGATATGAATTACAATCATTCGCATTTGTCCGCGAAAACTGCCGCCCGCCCGGCGTGTTCCTCATGCAAGCCCTGCGCATCCTCTCCCTCGTTCTAGTCTCCTTGGCGCTATCCGTCTCGACGGCTTTGGCCGAGCCTCTATCCACGCAAGACAAGGCCAAGCAAGTCTGGCAATTGCTGGACTACCTTGCCGTTGACTATGGCGGTTCAGTCAACGATGGCCGCATCACCAATGAGGCTGAATATGCCGAGATGCAAGAGTTCGCGCAGACGGTCGCGCGACAGCTAGGCGAATTGCCGCCAGGACCCGCCTCCGAACAACTAGGCAAGGAAGCTGGCGCATTGCGTTTGTCCATCGCAGCGAAGGCCTCGCCAGAAACTGTCGCCGAACTGGCTCGGAAGTTGGCCAGCGGCGTCCTCACAGCCTATCCGGTTCCTATGGCACCAAGCAAGGCGCCTGATTTGCAGAACGGGGCGAAGCTCTATCAAAGCCATTGTGCGTCCTGCCACGGCGTATCCGGTAACGCGGACGGCCCCCTCGCAGCGAAACTCAACCCGCCCCCGATTGCGCTGGCCGACCACGCGCGCGCGCAGGAACGCAGCGTCTTTGCCTTGCAACAGATCATCACGCGCGGCGTGGAGGGAACATCGATGCCGGGCTTTGCCCATCTCTCCGAAGACGACCGATGGGCTCTGGCCTATTTTGCTTCGACGCTGTCTTATTCAGATACTGACCGCCAGGCGGGCGCCAAGCTTTGGACTGCTGAACCGGGGCTGCGCGCGGCGGTTCCCACGCTCGACAAGCTTAGCCAGACCTCGGAGGCGGCACTTGCTAAATTCGTGGGTGCACAGACCTCTCGTGATGGTCTTGCATACCTGCGAAGCTCACCGGACGTACTGGCCGCATCGACCACCGATAGTCTCTCAATCGCCAAGGAAAAGCTGAAGGAAAGTGTCACTGCGCTTGACAAGGGAGACACGCGGGCCGCATCGCAACTGGCTTTGTCCGCATATCTTGATGGGTTCGAACCAGTTGAGCCTGCGTTGGCTGCCAAGAACCAGGCTCTCTTCCTGGACATCGAGAAGACGATGGGACTCTATCGAAATGCCGTCGCGAATGGCCAGGCAGAGCGCGCGCATGACATCGCAGCGCAACTGCAGTCAAGGCTGGACGAGGCGCAGGAAGCGCTCGCAGGCGCCAATGACGCATTCTCGACCTTCCTTGGCGCCTTTACGATCCTGCTTCGTGAAGGGCTTGAAGCGCTGTTGGTAGTCGTAGCCATGCTGGCGTTCCTCAAGAAGGCCAATCGCACTGACGTCCTTCCCTACGTTCACGCGGGTTGGGTCACTGCGCTGGGAGCCGGTGGATTGACGTGGGCGGTAGCTACCTACGTCGTTGATCTGAGCGGCGCTAGTCGCGAAATGACCGAAGGCTTCTCCGCGGTCTTCGCGGCGGTCGTCCTACTCGGCGTCGGCATGTGGATGCACCAGAAGAGTCTGGCGGGACGCTGGCAATCGTACGTGAAGGAAAAGCTGTCGTCGGCATTGAACAGGAAATCGGCGTTTATGCTCTTCCTGCTATCGTTCGTCACGGTCTACCGGGAAGTATTTGAGACCGTGCTCTTCTACGCGGCCCTGTGGTCCGATGGCAACGGTGCCTACATGCTCGCGGGACTCGGTTGCGGTATTGCTGTGCTGGCAGTGATTGCGTTTCTGCTCCTGCGATCGACGGCGCGTTTGCCGATTCGACAATTTTTCGCGTTCAGCTCCGCCTTGGTTGGCGTGCTTGCCGTGGTCCTGATTGGCAAGGGCGTGGCGGCACTGCAGAAAGTTGGCCTGTTGCAAGTGACGCCGCTCTCTATGCCGCGTATCGATGTCTTGGGCGTTTACCCCTCTGTGCAAACCATTGCCGCGCAAGTGGCTATTCTCCTCATCATCGTTGCCAGCGTGACCTATAACTTGCGATCGCAACGTACCGCGAGGGTGTGAGCCCCTGTCAGGCGCGAAGCTTTGTTCGTCGACCATTTCAAAGTCAGCGATTTGGCCCAAATGTGGCGGACTTTTTGCGACTACCTTCCATTCGCGGCAGGATCGATGGACGGCATGGACATGTAGGGCTGCCAAGGATGTCACGCAACTGTCGTGCTGTGCGGGCTGAGAAAAAGCCAACCTTCTGGAACTCGGCGATCGCCAAGCTGGCCAATTGGAATGCCGCCCTCGACCTGTTCCGCGAGGACTACCGGGTGCCGCTGGTGCCCTCGGAGTCTGCGGCCTGCCTGGCGGTGTCAATCGAGCTGACCGCCCCAGCTTTGCTGTTGCTGGGACTGGCGACCCGCGCCGTGGCGATGCGACAAGGCAACGCGCGCTGTCGCTACGGCCCATCATCCGCAAACGTGGCATCGACAAAGGCCCGCAACTGCGTCAGGTCGGTCCTGGCATAGGCCGCCGTGGTCTGCACCGAGGCGTGGCCGAGCAGCGCCTGGGCGGCCGGCAGCGGCACCTGGTGGTCGACCACCAGTGTGCGCGCATAGGCATGGCGCAGCCAGTGCGGGGAGGCCGCGCGCAGTAAGAGCGCCTGCGCCGGCTCGCGCGCCTGCAGACCATCGGCCACGGCCGCAAAGATCGCCTTGACCTCCCGGTACAGGCCTGCCGACTGTAGCGCTTCGCCCTTGTTGCCGTGGATTACAGGCAGCGCCTCGTGCGCCGGCGGCTCGGACGGCAGGCCGCGTGCTTGTCGGTAGGCGCGCAATACCGTCACGCACGGCACCGGCAGCGGAATGGCCCGTGCCTTGCGCCCCTTGCCGCAGACATAGAGCGTCCACCGCCCGGGCGCCTCGGCCTCCAGGCGGGGCAGTGCGATCTCTGTCGACCAGGCCAGTTCCGCCAGGCGCACGCCGGCGTAACGATACAGCGCCCAAATCGCGCGCCGCCGCTGCGCCGCCAGCGTGTTGGTCGTGTTGGCGGCGGCAAACTCCGGCGCCTCAAGCCAGGCATCGCACGCGGCCAGCAGCGCTGGCGGGATCAGCCGCGTCGGCGCGAAGCCGGCCCGGGTGCGGCTGCCGGCGGACAGGCCCGCGGCCGGATTGGCATGCAAGTAGCCGGTGTCGTACCAGTAGCCGTAGAGGCTTGCCACCACCGCCAGCGCGCGCGTGCGGGTCGCTTCTGACAAGGGCGGCGCGGCGTCCTCCCTGCCGGTCTCCCCGTGCTGCAGCGCGTGCCGGTAGCCGAGCAACCGCTGGCGCGTGAGGTCCGAGAGCGGCCCAAGCTCGTGCGCGCCGCACCAGCGCATCAGGCGGCGCAGTTCGGCGCCATAGGCGCGCAACGTGTGGGGCGAGCGCCCGGTTCGGTCGCGCAGGAAGAGCGCCAGCGCCTGTGCATCGTCGGCGGCGCCGAGCGTGTTGGCCGCCGCGTGCGGCTGGGCGAAGCGGCCGGCGCGCGTGAGCCACGCGTGGTCAGCAGGGCCGTAAGCGGCCAGCCACGGGTTCGCCGCGACAGCTCCCCTCGCTTCCGCGGCGGTCGGCACCGTTGCTTCGCTCGCTAAGGCGGCGGTGGACCGGATGCGGCGCCGGTGCGTGTGCAGCAGCCGCGCGAGGACCGTCTCCGGGCGGGGCGCCAGATCCGCCGTCACCGTGCGCAGGCGCCCGCGCTCCCAGTATTCGACTGCCCCATCGTGCGCCAGCAGCAGCTTGAGCACGGTCGGCTGCGCGGCCTTGGCGTCGGCCAGCGAGCCATAGCGGCGCTTGACGCGCGCCAGCGTCCAGTGCGCGTAGACCGGGTGCCCGAGTGCCTCCGCCAGGTAGGCGAGGGCCGCCGCGACGGTGGCCGGCAGTGGGCGCGGCGGCACCGCGCCCGTATCGATCCAGTCGGCCGGCTTCATGACTGGGCGGTCCGCTTGGCGGCCGCCTTGCCCGTCGATCTGGGCACGCGCGTCTTGGCCGCTGGTGGCGCCGCGGCCAGGGTCGCACGCAGCAGCTCGTCGAGCTGGGCGCGCTGGCTGGCGGTGACGGCCTTGAGTGCGCTCGCCTCGCCCGCGGCGGTCTGGCGCGCGGCCCGCTCGCTGGCCAGGTCGGCGTCGAGTCGTGCGCGCTCGTCTTCCAGCGCGGCGATGCGCCGCTCGGCGAATTTGAGTTGGGAGGCCAGTTGCGCGCGCTCGGCCCGCACCGCGTCGCGCTGGTGCGCGGTTTCCTGCAGGAGCTGCTTCGACAGCGCCTCGTAGCGCGCCTGGGTGGTGGCGATCGCCTCGGTGTGGGTGCGCTCGCCCGCCGTGGCGCGCTCCTGGGCGGTCGCCAGCGCCGCCTCGAGCTCGCCCCGGCGTGCGGCTTGCTCATCGGCGCGCGCGCACGCCGCCGCCTGGGCGGCGCACGCTACGGCCAGCGCGGTGTCGCGCGCGGCGAGCTGGCCGCGCACCTCGCTCAGTTCGGCCCGCAGCAGCTCGACCCGCAGTTCGGCCTCGGCGCGGGCGGCCTCGGCGGTGTCGGCTGTGGCTTGCGCCTCGCGCTTCAGGCGCACCACGTCGTCGAGCTGCACCGCGACCGCGGCCTGCCACAGCGCGCGCATCGCTTCGGCGATCTCGACCGGAATCTCGGGCAGGGCGAGGTCGGCCAGGCCCGAGCGCACCACCTCGGCCTCGATCGCGTTGAGCGTACGCGACAGCGTTGCAGGGTCACCGCCGCCCAGGCGGTCACGCAGCTTGCGCACCGACACCACGCGGCGAAAGCGTGCGGCCGTGGGCGGCGCCGCGTCGCCGGCCTCGGTGAGCATGGCCAGCACGGTGGCGCGGATCTGGTCGGGGGTGGCGGCGAGGCGGGGCATGGCAGTTTCCGGAGGCGCATTTCAGCCTATCTTACGCACATACCTAACGTTAGAAAAGCCATTTATGTGTTGCTTGGGAAAACCAAAGACGGATAAATCTAGTTATCTTGCGGAAACAATGGCTTCCAGCCACAGGGCGCGCTTGGCCGCGCGGCGGGGGCGGTCAACGTTCCAAAACCAAGGGGAAAAGGACCAGTCAGCAAGTGACTGATTTGACTAGGGTTTTAGGGTGGGCATCACCCTGGAACCCGCATGGCTGCTACGGGTGGCTACCCCGGTAAATTGCGGCGAAATCAAGGGGACCCCTGATCCAGACATTCGTCTATTCGCTGGCCTGGCCGCATATCCAGTGGGCGGCGATGCTGGTGGTGCGGCTGCGCCCGGGTGCGGGTAACTAGTCGCTGGACGAACTGTAGGGGGCGAGCACTAACCGTCTCGCGCGGCGGCTTGCGAACCATAGGTCGGCCCGCGGCCGGAAAAATGCTTGACCTTCCCTGCCGTGGGAACGTCCATATTAACCATGGGGGACAGAAGCCCCTGCGGCGTGGCAGGACCAAGTCGGCAGAGAGCATCGGATTTTCCGCCGGAGGTTAGTCAAATGGGCGTTCCGGGGCGCACGTTGTATGAAGAGGTCTTTGCGGTGTTCGAAAGGGCATGCCAGGAAAGCGATTTCGAGCTGGCCGAGGACCTCCTGCTCGCCCTAGAAGCGATGGATCGCCGGCAGGAAGCTCATCGGCAACTCGACCGCGCCTACCTGCTGCTAGCCGATCTCTGAGAACGGGAGTCCCCCGACTTTGGTTTCTACCTGCTTGCCATCGGCTGGCCAATGCCCCTGGGGACAGCAGTGGTCCTCTTCCATGCCTTAGCGTGCAATATTTTCCGTTTTCTGAAGTGACCCCTTCTTTACGGAGTCCCGCGTATACCAGTCGTTCTTCTCGACAACCGGCTCTTTGCGATAGTGCCGCATGACCCGAAGAAAGCACTCGAGAGGCTGTTCTTCTTTCGTAACCATCGGGCCTAACGTCGTCGGAGACAATTGCACGTTCCGGCTAATTCGAGAAACATCGTCTATTTTGCAGAAAGCGGCCGCTAACCGATCGAGCGGGGGAGTATCCGAAGGTCTTGCGAGCGCCGAGGCAATTTCTTCCATGTGCGCCGGGCTGCAAGGAAACTCATGTCGATCGGACAGTGCGCTCACTTTGGCTTGCAGAGCCGGGTTCGTGCCCTCGTGAAGGTACGCAAACAGGTTGTAATCCAGGTAAATTCTCATGCGATGGAGTTTGCGTATTGTTAAGCGCGCTCATACGTTTGGGAAATGCTGGCCGAACCTGAAGTTGGCGCATTCGCGCTGCACGTGGCTTGGGAGCAGTGGGAGTCTTACTTCTTCGACATTTGAAGGATTCTGAGCACGATGAGTGCGAAGGCAGTCGCGACGATGGCCGTCACCGCATGGCCCATGCCGGCGGCCACGCCGATCGCGGCAGCAATCCAGATGCTCGCGGCAGTTGTGAGCCCCCTGACGTGTGTCTCATTGTCCGGCTTCAGGATCGCCCCTGCACAAAGGAATCCGATGCCTGACGTGAGACCCTGAAGCACGCGGCTCATGTCGGCAAGCTGCACGCCCGCCTGGAGGGGAACCACGACAAAAACGCATGCCCCCAGCGCGACGAGCATGTGAGTGCGCACGCCTGCGGATTTTCCCGAGCTCTCCCGCTCGTACCCCAGCAAGCCCCCCAAAACGATAGAGACGGTCATTCGAACGACGGCACGTACTGCCTCGGCAGCATTAGCGAGATCGGAGAATTCCGAGCTCAATGTGCGGATGATGTCGTTCATTGCGGAGCGTCTCTGGGTGTGTCCTGAAAATGGCCAAGACAGTCTATGTCGCAGAAGATGACTGTCAGATTGCCGAGCTATGACACAACCGGATTCGCTGGCCCGGGGGCAAGATTAACAACGTATTACATTTCGGCAATAAAGCCTGACAACGGAAGGGCAACCTTAGAATGCCGGCCATTAGTGCTCGTTTTCGCGCCAGTGTGTCCACTCGAAGTGCGCGACATTCTCCTCCAGCCCCCGAACCGCATGACCGATTCTTCAATCTCCCCGTCCCAACCCGCTGGTCTCTCGAGGGCGCTGGACAATTTCCTGACACGCCACCGCATCGGCGTTTGGCGTGTTGTCGTAACGTTTGTCCTGGCAAGTCTGGTCTTTGGCCATTCTCGCTGGGACGGTACCTGGGTGTCGCCGCTGCTGCTGACGCTGGGGATGTTGGGGGTGAGCCTGGCCACGGTCGGGCGGCTCTGGTGCGCGTTGTACATTTCCGGGCGCAAGAACAATACCTTGGTGACCTCGGGTCCATATTCACTGTGTCGCCATCCGCTCTATGTCTGCAACTTGCTAGGCATTATCGGACTAGGGGCGATGACCGAGTCGCTGGCGGTTACCGCAGTCCTGGCGCTCGCATTTGCGCTGATGTACCCGGCTGTCATCCGGACGGAAGACCGCTTTCTGGCTTCCGCCTTCCCGGAATTCGCCGAATACGCACGCCGTACACCAGCGTTCTTTCCCCGTCTGTCGCTGTATAGGGGGGAGTCGACATGGACGGTCCATGTGTCTTCCTTTCAACGCAATATTGCGGACTCGGTCTGGTTTCTCGGCCTGTCGGTGGTCGTGGAGTCGTTTGATTTGTTCCATGACGCCGGCGTCCTCCGGGCGGTCGTGACGCTTGCCTGATGCGGGCAACTCCGCATACACGTACAGCCATGCACTACGCTCACGTCTCCGATTCTGTTGTCGAGAGCATGCTCGTGATGCTGGTCGGCCTGATCGTCCTGTATGTGGGGTTCGCTGTCTATTTGCGGTGGAAGCATGGGCCCGCCCCCAAGCGTAAGACTGATGAGGGGCGAAAGCGGCACCCCAAAACGAGCAGGCGAAAGCGATAATCGTAATCTGCTCTTAATGCTGGTGATCGAGGATTCATGTAAACTTCGGCGACGGCCCAGCCGTTAGTACTTCAACCCCAAGCCCCCCGCACAGTCTCCCAAGGAATGCGACGTTTCGTTCTGATCTTCGTGCTGCTCATTTTGCCGTTCCAGTTTTCCTGGGCGGCAGCGGCACGCTATTGTCAGCACGAGAAAGCCACGGCCACTTGGCACCTTGGGCACCACGAGCATCGTCATCAGCAGCCGGAAGGTAAAACGGATGCCGAGAAAAAGCCATTCGTGGATACAGACTGCGGGGTATGCCATCTGGTCTCCCTCCCGTTCGTCTATGGACAGACGCAGGACGTGTTGATAGCGAATCGGGTAGAAGTGACCGATACTCAACATGCGTCCGAGTTCTCGTCTCTGAATGCCAGGGCTCCCGACCGTCCTCAGTGGCAGCGTCTCGCTTGATCGGCGAGACGACGACTCTTTTTCTCCTTTCGTCTCTCGCCGAATTCTCCTGGTCACATACCTTGGTGCAATTCGATGCGAAGACTATTTCTGCCGCTCGGGCTGGCGGTAGCATTTCTCAGCCCAAACTTTGCCGTAGCGCAATCTGACACCGGCACGTCCATGGTGCCCGTCTTCCCAAGGGAAGCGGCGGGACCGTTGACCCTCGAGGCCGCGTTGTCGCTGGCGGCAGGAAGCAATTTCAACCTGTCCGCCGCCGCCAAGGAACTCGATTCCACAGAAGGTGGGATCATGCAGGCCCGGGTTATTCCGAACCCGGAACTCCAGACGCTGGTCGAGGACACGCGGAAATCCACCCGTACATCCACCGCCCAGATGAATATCCCCATCGAACTGGGCGGCAAGCGCTCGGCTCGTATCAATGCCGCGGAAAGGACGCGCGAACTGGCGCAGGCAACGCTGGCTGGCGTTCGCGGTGACATTCGGGCGCAGGTAATCGAGAGCTTTTTTTCCGTCTTGATCGCACAGGAACGCGTCAAGCTGGCAACTGGCTCCGCGGATATCGCTGCGAGGGGCGCGCAAGCCGCTTCACGCCGCGTCGCGGCCGGCAAGATCTCCCCGGTTGACGAAACTAAGGCACGTGTCGAACAGGCCAACGCCGAACTTGAATTGGCCGAAGCAACGGCGAGCCTGCAGTCCGCCCGTCAGGCGTTGACGGCGTTGTGGGGCAATGCATCGCCGCAGTTTACCGAAGCACAGGGCAATCTGGACGCGCTGCCATCCAGGCCGGCGCCTGAACTCCTTCTGAAGGAGCTGGAAAACTCACCGCTGGTGGCCGCAAGCCGCGCTGAACTTGACCGCCGCCAGGCATTGGTGGGCGTTGAGCGCAGCCGCCAGTATCCGGATCTGACAGTCAGTCTGGGTGCCAAGCGAGATACAGAAGCCAACCGCAACATGGCGGTGATCGGTGTGGCGATCCCGTTGCCGATTTTTGACCGGAATCAGGGCAACTTGTATTCGGCCATTCGCCAGGCGGACAAGGCCCAGGATGAATATCTGGCCAATCGCATCAGCCTGACCCGAAATCTCCTGATGGCATCGAACCAGCTGTCGGTATCGCGCGCCTCGGCACAAACGCTGAAGCAGACCGTCTTGCCAGGCGCCGAGCAAGCCTTCAACGCGGCGACCATTGGCTTCGAGGCCGGCAAGTTCAATTATCTGGACGTCCTGGATGCCCAGCGCACGCTGTTCCAGGCACGCATCCGCTATCTCGGCGTGCTTGGACAAACCTATCAGGCGGCGACCACGATCGATCGCATTCTGGGACGTTAAGACGGGATTCATAAAACATGGCTATTTCGAACAAACAAAAGGCTGCCATTGCGGCCATCGTACTGGTGGGCGGCGTCGCGACTGGTGGCGTTCTGCTGAGCGGGCGCTCTGCGCCGGAAGAGCAGGGTGGGCACTCGGAATCCAAGGGGCATGGCGACACCGAGCACCATGGCAAGCAGGCGGCGGAAGCCGACCACAAGGATGACAAGTCACACGGCGACGGCGAGCATCACGAGGTCAAGAAGGGCCCCAATGGTGGCGCGCTCTTTTCGCGTGATGGCTATGACGTCGAAATTGGCACGGCCGAATCCAAGGGCGAGGCCCGTATTCGGCTCTGGGTTAGCAAGTCTGGGAAGGCGGTGGCAAATGGCGTGGCAGCGACAGGCCAGCTCGTGCGGGCTACGGGCGAGTCTCAAGCGCTCAAGTTCGTGGTGTCTGGCGACGCGCTGGAAAGCCAACAGCCAGTTGCCGAGCCCCATGTCTTTGACGTGACCGCAAATGTGACCTTGCCCGGTTCGTCTTCGCCACTCGCCGTGCGGCTCTCGAAAGAGGAAGGCAAGATTGAGTTGACAGCGGACCAGCTGGCCAAGACAGGGGTAGTGGTTCAAACCGCGGGCTCGGCAAAGGTCCAGGCTGGCGTCCAGTTCCCCGGCGAAATCCGTTTCAACGAAGACAAGACAGCCCACGTGGTGCCGCGACTGGCTGGCGTCGTAGAGAGCGTTCCGGCCAATATTGGGCAACAGGTTAAGAAGGGACAGGTTCTCGCGGTCATCGCGAGCACCGGACTTTCTGACCAGCGCAGCGAACTGCTCGCAGCACAGAAACGTCTGGATCTGGCGCGTGTCACTTATGACCGCGAGAAGAAGCTCTGGGAACAGAAGATCTCTGCGGAGCAAGATTATCTGAGCGCCCGCAACGCGCTGCAGGAAGCGCAGATCAGTGTCCAGAACGCGCAGCAGAAGCTGACCGCCATTGGCGCCAGCAACAGCTCGACGGCACTCAATCGCTACGAGCTGCGCGCACCGTTCGACGGCATGATCGTTGAAAAGCATATCTCGCTTGGGGAAGCGGTGGCGGACAACGCCAACGTGTTCACGCTGTCGGATCTGTCGTCCGTCTGGGCCGAGTTCGTGGTGTCTGCCAAGGATGTCGAGCGGGTGCGCATCGGCGAAAAGGCGTCGATCAATTCGGCATCGTCCGATGTGAAGGCAGATGGCACCGTTTCATACGTGGGTTCGCTGCTGGGCGAGCAGACGCGGACGGCGAAGGCCCGCGTAACATTGACCAATCCACAGATGGCTTGGCGACCGGGTCTCTTCGTCACGGTCGACGTATTCGGTGCTGATGTCGAGGTGCCCGTTGCGGTGAAGACCGAGGCCGTCCAGGACGTCAATGGCGAGAGCGTAGTCTTTGTCGCGGTTCAAGGTGGATTCGTGCCGCAGCCGGTGAAGGTCGGCCGGACAAACGGCAAGGTCATCGAGATTGTCGAGGGCCTGAAGCCGGGCGCACGTTACGCCGCCGCCAACAGTTTTGTTCTGAAGGCCGAACTTGGCAAATCCAGCGCCGAACACGGCCATTGATACGGGGGAAACAGCAATGTTTGAACGTATCATTAGTTTCGCCATCCAGCAGCGATGGCTGGTCCTGCTCGCCGTGTTTGGAATGGCCGGGTTAGGGATTTTCAGCTACAACCGACTACCGATCGACGCGGTCCCTGACATTACCAACGTTCAGGTTCAGGTCAATACCTCGGCACCAGGCTATTCACCGCTCGAAACCGAACAGCGTGTTACGTATCCGATCGAGGTCGTGATGGCCGGCCTGCCGGGACTCGAACAGACGCGTTCCCTGTCCCGCTATGGCTTGTCGCAGGTGACGGTCATCTTCAAGGATGGCACGGACGTCTATTTCGCGCGCCAACTCGTCAACCAGCGCATCCAGGAAGCCAAGGACAATCTGCCTGAAGGCGTTGTGCCGGCGATGGGGCCTATTTCGACCGGCCTCGGGGAGATCTATCTATGGACCGTTGAAGCCGAAGAGGGTGCTCGCAAAGCTGACGGGACTGCCTATACGCCGACAGATTTGCGCGAAATCCAGGATTGGGTGGTACGGCCGCAACTGCGTAACGTGCCCGGTGTCACCGAGATCAATACTATCGGTGGTTTCAACAAGCAGTACCTGGTCGCGCCGAGTCTTGAACGGCTAGCGTCGTACGGGCTGACGCTGACCGACGTCGTCAATGCGCTGAACAAGAACAACGACAACGTGGGTGCGGGCTACATCGAGCGTAGGGGCGAGCAGTATCTGGTTCGTGCGCCGGGTCAGGTTGCGTCCGAAGACGACATCCGCAACATTATTGTCGGTACAGCGCAGGGGCAGCCGATCCGCATTCGCGACATCGGGGATGTGGAGATTGGCAAGGAACTGCGTACCGGTGCGGCAACCGAGAATGGCAAGGAAGTTGTGCTGGGCACGGTATTCATGCTCATCGGCGAAAACAGCCGGGCTGTGTCAAAAGCGGTCGATGAAAAGGTCGCTTCCATTAACCGTACGATGCCGGAAGGTGTGAAGATCGTAACGGTATACGACCGGACACGTCTGGTCGACAAGGCCATTGCGACCGTCAAGAAGAACCTTCTTGAAGGCGCGGTGCTCGTCATCGTAATTCTGTTCCTTTTCCTGGGTAACATCCGCGCGGCGCTGATTACCGCGACGATCATTCCGCTGGCGATGTTGTTCACCTTCACGGGGATGGTGAACTACAAGATCAGTGCGAACCTGATGAGCTTGGGCGCGCTCGACTTCGGCATCATCATCGATGGCGCGGTGGTGATTGTCGAAAACTGTGTGAGGCGACTGGCGCATGCGCAGGAACACCATGGCCGGCCATTGACGCGCTCCGAGCGGTTCCATGAGGTGTTTGCCGCAGCGAAGGAGGCGCGTCGCCCACTGATCTTCGGTCAGCTCATCATTATGATCGTCTACCTGCCGATCTTTGCGCTGACGGGGGTGGAAGGCAAGATGTTCCACCCGATGGCGTTCACGGTCGTCCTGGCGCTGCTGGGCGCGATGATTCTGTCCGTGACGTTCGTTCCGGCTGCGGTCGCCTTGTTCATCGGCGAACGGGTGGCCGAGAAAGAAAATCGTCTCATGCTCTGGGCGAAGCGTCGCTACGAGCCGCTGCTGGAAAAGTCGCTCGCGAACACGGCCGTTGTATTGACGTTTGCCGCGGTGTCAATTGTTCTGTGCGTGGCCATTGCGGCCCGCCTGGGCAGCGAGTTCATCCCCAATCTGAACGAAGGCGACATTGCCATCCAGGCGCTGCGCATTCCTGGCACGAGCCTGTCGCAGTCCGTGGAGATGCAGAAGACGATCGAGACGACCCTCAAGGCAAAATTCCCCGAAATCGAGCGCGTGTTTGCGCGGACAGGTACGGCGGAGATTGCATCCGATCCGATGCCGCCGAATATTTCGGATGGCTACATCATGCTCAAGCCTGAGAAGGATTGGCCAGAGCCGAAGAAAACACATGCCGAACTGCTGTCCGCCATCCAGGAGGAAGCCGGCAAGATCCCCGGGAACAACTACGAGTTCTCCCAACCGATCCAGCTGCGGTTCAACGAGCTGATCTCCGGGGTCCGCTCGGACGTCGCAGTCAAGATCTTCGGCGATGACAACAACGTGCTCAGCGAGACGGCGAAGAAGGTATCGGCCGTGCTGCAGGGCATCCCCGGCGCGCAGGAGGTGAAGGTAGAACAGACCACCGGCTTGCCGATGCTGACGGTCAAGATCGATCGGGAGAAGGCGGCGCGATACGGGCTTAACATGAGCGACGTGCAAGACGCGGTGGCAACGGGCGTCGGAGGCCGTGATTCCGGAACCTTCTTCCAGGGCGATCGTCGTTTCGATATCGTGGTCCGCCTGCCCGAAGCTGTGCGCGGCGAGGTCGAGGCTCTGCGCCGATTGCCGATTCCGTTGCCAAAAGGAGTGGACGCGAGAACGACGTTTATCCCATTGAGCGAGGTGGCGACGCTGGAAATGGCGCCCGGCCCGAACCAGATCTCGCGCGAGAACGGCAAGCGCCGCATCGTGATCAGTGCCAACGTTCGTGGACGTGATATTGGTTCATTCGTGCCCGAGGCGGAAGCGGCTATCCAAAGCCAGGTCAAGATCCCGGCTGGCTACTGGATGACATGGGGTGGCACCTTTGAGCAACTGCAGTCCGCCACCACCCGCCTGCAGGTGGTAGTGCCGGTGGCGCTGTTGCTGGTCTTCGTACTGTTGTTTGCGATGTTCAACAACATCAAGGATGGCTTGCTAGTCTTCACGGGCATTCCCTTTGCGCTGACTGGCGGGATTCTTGCCCTGTGGATACGCGGCATTCCGATGTCCATTACTGCAGCGGTGGGCTTCATCGCGCTGTGCGGGGTGGCGGTGCTCAATGGTCTGGTGATGCTGTCGTTTATCCGATCGCTGCGCGAAGAAGGGCATTCCCTCGACAGCGCGGTCCGAGTTGGCGCCCTGACGCGACTGCGTCCGGTGCTGATGACGGCCCTGGTGGCATCCCTGGGTTTCGTGCCGATGGCCATCGCCACCGGTACGGGCGCTGAGGTGCAACGTCCCCTCGCAACGGTGGTAATCGGTGGCATCTTGTCGTCCACGGCGCTGACCCTACTGGTGTTGCCGGTGCTCTATCGACTTGCTCACCGCAAGGATGAGGACGCGGAAGATACTCGCGAGCCAGTCACTCAGACGCATCAACCGGATCAAGGCCGCCAGCCTGCATGACGTAAATCCTTGGGCGGTCATCGTACCGCCCAATTTTTATAGGAGTTTCTATGGGCGCAGGTCACTCACACGACCATCCCGGTGGCAACGAGCGATCGCTCAAGATCGCCCTTGCGCTGACCGGTACGTTCCTGATTGCCGAAGTGGTCGGTGGTGTCATGACGAAGAGCCTGGCGTTGATCTCCGACGCCGCGCACATGCTCACGGACACCGTCGCACTGGCCATCGCACTGGCTGCTATTGCGATCGCCAAGCGACCCGCGGACAAGAAGCGGACATTTGGCTACTACCGTTTTGAGATTCTTGCCGCGGCCTTTAACGCATTGCTGCTGTTCGGTGTGGCTATCTACATCCTGTACGAAGCCTACCTGCGGCTGAAATCGCCACCTCAGATTGAGTCAACCGGCATGTTCGTCGTGGCTGTGCTGGGCCTGATCATCAATCTCATCAGCATGCGCATGCTGTCCTCCGGGCAAAGCAGCAGCCTGAACGTGAAGGGTGCTTATCTGGAAGTCTGGAGCGATCTGCTCGGGTCGGTTGGCGTCATCGCCGGTGCGATCATCATCCGCTTCACGGGCTGGGCGTGGGTCGACTCCGCCATTGCGGTGCTGATCGGCCTCTGGGTACTGCCTCGCACTTGGATCCTGCTGAAGTCGAGCCTGAATGTGCTGCTCGAAGGCGTACCCGATGACGTGGATCTGGCAGAGGTTGAGAAGCAAATTCTGGCGACGCCCGGGGTAAAAAGCTTCCATGACCTCCACATCTGGGCACTTACCAGCGGCAAGGCGAGCTTGACGGTTCATGTCGTGAATGACACGGCCGTCAACCCGGAAATGGAAGTGCTACCGGAATTGAAGCAGATGCTGGCTGACAAATTCGATATCACGCACGTGACCATTCAGTTCGAACTGGCACCATGCGAACAAGCGGATGCAGCTCAGCATTTCAATGCATCGCCAGCACTGGTCGGATCGAAGTCGCTTGCTGCAGGAGGAAACTAAGGTGCGGGTACTTGTTGTAGAAGACGAACCGCGTACTGCGGAGTATTTGCAGAAGGGATTGTCGGAGTCGGGTTTCGTGGTCGACATCGCGAACAATGGTGGCGATGGGCTCCACATGGCGGAAGAGACCGACTACGACGTCATCATCCTGGACGTCATGCTGCCAGGTATGGACGGGTGGACGGTCATCAAGTCCATTCGATCCAAGTCCGAGACACCCGTACTGTTTCTGACGGCGCTGGATGATGTGGCGGATCGTGTCAGAGGCTTCGAGTTGGGGGCAGACGATTACCTGGTCAAGCCCTTCGCCTTTGCCGAGCTCCTTGCCCGTATCCGGCGTTGCTTGCGCCAAAGCACCTCGAAGGAGTCCGAGCGATTGCGCATTGCCGATCTGGACATCGACGTGCTTGGAAGGCGGGTATTCCGGGGAACTACCCGCATTGAATTGACGAATCAGGAGTTCTCGCTGTTGCACCTGCTCATGCGCCGGAGAGGGGAGGTGCTGTCGCGAACCACGATCGCGTCCCAGGTCTGGGACGTCAACTTCGACACGGATACCAATGTCGTTGACGTCGCGATCCGGCGCCTGAGATCCAAGGTGGATGATCCCTTCGATCAAAAGCTGATCCATACCGTACGGGGAATGGGCTATGTCCTCGACCCAGAGCGCGGCCGGTGACGGAATGAGGCCCGGGACTTCGATAACCCCGCTGTCACTGACGAGGCGGCTTGGGCTCTTCTTTGCATTGGTACTGTCTATCGCGCTGGCCAGCATGGGCGCCTTTGCTTACTACTCGCTCGCCGCGCAACTCGAGGCCAGAGACGATGAGGTTGTAAAGGGAAAACTCGAACAGGTCGAGCATTTCTTGCGCGAGGTGGACGGGGTGCAGGGCGTCCCGGCGGCGCAGCATCGCTTCGATGATCTGGTGCGAGGTTACTCGGACCTCATCGTTCGCGTCACGGCGCTGGATGGCCGGCTTTTGTTTCGCACGGGCAACGATGCATTGCTGGAAGGCACTGACCAAGCGGCGGTCACGGGAAAGTCATCGCTCATGTTCCAGTCCGCCGATGCGGTGTTGGGGCGAGACGGTACGCGGGCGACGGTGTTCGTGGCGAAGTCTGGCGAGGACAGGAAGCAGGTGACTGCGCGATTCCGGACGACGCTCGTGCTTGGTACCACCGTCGGTGTGATATTGACGGCCCTGGTGGGGGCGGCCATTACGCGCCGTGAGCTGGAGCCGGCGCACGTACTTATCAAGCAGATCAACCGGATCAGTGTGGAACGGCTGAGCTACCGGGTGGACATGCCACCCAAGCCCACCGAAGTGCGTGATATCGCCTCTGCGTTCAATGCGATGCTGCAACGCCTCGAGGATGGTTATCAGAAGCTGTCGCGGTTCTCCGCCGATCTTGCCCATGATTTGCGCACGCCGCTTAACAACCTCATTGGACATGCCGAGGTCGCCTTGTCACGAGACCGCACCGGGCCCGAGTATGTCGCCTTGGTGGAGGAAAGCCTGGTCGAATACCAGCGACTTGCGAGGATGATCGATGCGATGTTGTTCCTCGCGCGAGCTGACAGTGCCAATGTGGCGCTCGAGTTGACGGAACTCCAGTTGAATGCAGAACTTCGCAAGTTGTCCGCCTACTTTTCGGTGCTTGCAGAGGAGCGAAGCGTCGTAATCAGGGTAAGCGGGGATGCCACCCTGGTCGCTGATGCCATTCTGTTCCAGCGTGCGATCAACAATGTTCTGTCAAATGCGGTCCGTCATGCGTGGCCGAATTCGATGATAGATCTGGTGGTGCGCCGCGAAGCGGCACATTGTTGCATCGACATCACGAACGTTGGAGACCCAATCCCGGAGCGGGAACTTTCCCTCATCTTTGATCGGTTCTTCCGTGGGGATAGGGCGAGATCCAACTCGTCACAGTCCACGGGGCTGGGCCTGGCCATCGTCCTGTCGATCATGGAGCTCCATGGCGGCGACGCGTCAGCCGTGAGCGGCTTGGATGGGAAGACACGCTTTACATTGCGCTTCCCGCTCAACGGTGCTGAAGCCTCAGCGCGGGTTTCGGTGGGTAGGCCGAGTCAGGACCGACCAGTCGTTGGGTAGAGTGGTGCAATGAGCCCGATTGCCTATTTGTAATCGCCGGGCAAGGCTGCAGCATGCGTACAATTTATACACTCGTTTTCATAGATCAACGAAGTCTCTAGAAAGGAGATGACTATGAAAACGAAGAAACACGCCTTGCTGTTTGCGGCGTTGCTGTTGGGTGGGATGTCGGCTTCGTATGCTTTGGAAATGACCGGGTTGAAACCGGGCGTGCCTGCGTCGACGGCGACGGCGCAGGCGATGGCGAAGCGTCACGCGACCTTGTATGGCGATCCAGCCGGCCAATCTCAGGCCAGTCGCATTATCGACGTGAAGCCAGGGATGCGGTATGTCAACGTGGACTCTGGCGAGACGGTGGCGTTTCGGGCCGGCGAGAAGATCGTCGCATGGACCTTCGCCCAGATGGTCAGGGATACGAGTGTGGACCTTGGCTTGTTGATGCCGGATCTGCCGGGTAGCGCTGGCGTGCGCGTCTATATTGATAGAAGCGACCTCTTCACAGGTGGCTGAACGTTGCTGAACCGGTGAACTACAGGCCCCGCACAATGCGGGGCCTTTTTCATCGTCATTGGCGTCGGTTCTGCCGCTTAGCAATACACGAGGCGATGGGAAGTTGTAGCACGCGCCACCGCATCATGAACGGCACCGGATTGACGCCGATGGAGGGAAAAAAAGCTTGCCCTCCGGGGAGGGCAAGCTTCGGAAGCTTTCGCCATCGGGATAAAGCGAAAGAGCACCAAGAGCCAAGCAACTGACGGGTGCCTGGCTCCCCCACAGAGGTCGGTCTGAGTTTCAGGGACGGCTTGCGTCAAATTCCGCGTGCGCCATCGGTGAACACATCACGCGGCCCAATACGCGAGCCGTCGGTAAATACGTCACGCTGGCCGAGGCGTGCGCCGTCGGTGAACACGTCGCGCTTGTCGATGCGTGCACCGCCGGCGTAAATGTCGTTGACTGCGGCGCGTCCGCCGTCGGTGTAGGGGTCGCGGGGACGGTGGATCTGGCCATCAGGGGTAGCAGCGATGGCGGAGCCGGCGGCAGCAATCGTGAGGGCAGCAGCAATCAGGGCAGTGTGAATCGTCTTCATGGAATCTCTCCGGAGTCAATGTTTGTGAGTCTCTAATCGCTCACCGTGTTCACAGTCTAGCTACCGGACCTGCTCCACTGAATTACCCGCGTATTACGATCCTGTCATAAAAAAATGCCTCCCGGTTGGGAGGCACAAACTCTCTTGAATTAACAAGAAAGTGTCGATTCTTTTGAGCTCGCTCAGAACTTGTGGCGTACGCCTACGACGACGCCGGTCTGATCCTTGCCAGGGACAACGTTGGTCGGGCTGCCGGTCGTCGAGTTGTAGCCGTTCATGCCCAGCTGCGAGTTGCCGCGGTTCAGTGCATAACCGACGTTCATATACACATCGGTACGCTTCGAGAAAGCGTAATCTGCCGAGGCAACGAACAGGAACGGGTCTGCGCCAGAATTGCGGCTGTCCGTGTAGTAGGCGGCGCCGGTCAGCGTCAGTGCGGGCGTCAGGCCATAGCGCAGGCCGGCCCAGTAAATGTTAGAACCGTTCGTCGGCAGCGCACCGACATTGCCGTTGTACCAGCGATAACCAATAAATGCCTTAGCCGGTCCGAAAGCGTAGCTCGCGCCAATTAGAGCGCGGCGGTCCTTGCGGTCGGCCGTGGCGACGGTGCTGCCCTGGATCTCGTCGTACACCGCGCCGACAGCGAGGGCGCCGGTTTCATACATGAGCGATACGCCCATGTTTCGATCGACCTTGTAGTTCCCCGGCACTTCGCCGCCGCCGGTGCGGCTAAAGCTGTAGAGGCCGGTGACCGTCAGGCCACTGAAGATGCCACGGTACTTGATAGCATTGTCAGCGCGACCCGCCAAGACGTCATCCATCTTGAAGAGCGAGTAGCGCGGCGCGAAGCCCATCGGGTCGAGTTGCAGCGTGGTGTCATACATTGGTGTCGTTTGACGACCCAACGTCAGTTGACCATATTTGCTACCCAATCCTACGAAGGCACTACGATCAAAAAGACGGGTGCTGTTGTTCTGTGCGCCGGTGTCGAACGAAATGCCGCTTTCCAATTCGAAGATGGCTTTCAGACCGCCGCCAAGGTCTTCGACGCCACGCAGGCCCCAACGCGACGTCGACATGTTGCCGGAGGTCATGCGAACCTGGTTCGAGCCACCGGGCGAAGCCGATGGGACGTTGCTCAGATACTCGATACCCGCGTCGGCCACACCATACAGCGTGACGCTCGATTGAGCGAATGCGGTTGTAGCGAACAGACCGAGGGATGCGACGGCAATGCGACTAATCTTCATGGATTCTCCTCATTAAGACCCGAAATTAATTTGGTGGGGGCGAGTATAGAAATCTGCAGATGACGGTCAGATTGCGAAGTAATTACGTGGGGTCACTTCGTCGCGTGATGACGACAAGGTGGAACGTACCGGGGTTATGTGGATTGACATGGCTTTCGCGCGGACGCGTCAACCTGTGTGCGCGCGAACATTGCGGGCCGGTAATGGGAAACTCACGAAAAGAGGTCGCTTCTCTCGAAGCAAGATCGACTGCCTTTGCAATACGCTGCGGGTTCCGATCTAGTTGGAGAGTAAGGATGGACACGCCATACGTCGCAAAATGGGCGCGTAGCGAAGACAGCGTTCATGAGCAAGCGCTGCGACTTCGCACACGGAGGTTCGAGCTGCTGTCTGCAAATATTGCAAATGCGGATACGCCGAACTACAAGGCGCGCGATATCGACTTCAGCGCCGAGTTGGATAGGGTGATGGGCAGTGGCCAGAATTTTGCGGGCATGACCATGACTTCGCCGCGACACATCGAGGCAAGCAAGCCCGCGCTGGAAGAGGATCTGATGTATCGCGTCCCCCTGCAGTCGAGTATGGACGGCAACACCGTGGAGATGGACGTCGAGCGTGTGGCGTTTGCAGAGAACGCGCTGCGGATGCGGTTCTCCATTCAAAAGACTGCCGACGAGTACAAGGACATGCTCAAGCTCTACCAGGACATGCGGCCCTAGCGGGGAAACCGCGACTACTGGCAGGGCGGCTTGGGTGCGGCGACAGCGCTGGACGCGTCTCTGGAAGACGGCTCCGGTGTGCTCGCTGCGGATTCCTGCTTCGACGGATGTTTGGCTGTGCGATGTCGCGGGTTGGCCGCCCAGGCAACCCGTTGGTCGCGGGAGGCGTATCCCGTGTCTGAATGTCCAATGGCGAGGGTGTGCCACTGGGTCGGCTTCTCGCTGAGTCGATCACCGGTCGCAGGAGCCGGCAAAGCGTAGGCCAGCAAGGCAGAGCATGCGACGGCGCTAATCATCTGTATGGTTCCTGGACGGATGACATGAGGATCCTGTCATCCGCAAGATAGTACGCTCAGATTGCGGGCACATTACCAACGCATTACGGCGGGGCATTGGGGCGCTGACTCGTTGAGCTTTGTTGTTGCAATGCGGGGCACACTAGTTGCTAATAGTGTGCAACGGCGTGAATGCCGATTCAGACTGACTGGAGCCCGCGACAATGACCGAAAAGCTGCGCCTGGACATTCCTGTCTTGCTTCCTGGCCTTCCCGATTCCTCTGATCCCTGTGTAGAACGGTTGCTGTCCGAACTGAGAGGGAAAGAGGGCGTCGAGGCGGCGCATATAAAAACTGCAAATGTTGATAGCGATTCACAGATATGTGTCCACTACGATCCCGCAGCGATTTCCCTTGCCCGCATCCGGGAGCTGGTGACAAGCACGGGTGCGGTGATTTCGTCGCGGTTTGGTCATGTGCTTTGGCAATTGAAGGGCGTCTGGCACGAACGACGAGCGCGAACCGTAGCTAGCCAACTGCGGGCCTTGCCCGGCGTCATCGAGGCCGAAGTCAGCGCCTCCGGCATAGCGCGCGTCGAATTCGACAACGATCGGATCTCCGCGGCAGGGATCGAGCAGGCCCTGTCAAAACGCGGGCTCGCGCCGGTTGAGATCGGTGCCCGGAAGAGCGGTCATGCAGACCATGAACACCGCGAAGGCGTCAAGGATCATGCACATGGGGAAGGCGAGGGGCATGAGGCCCACGCACACGGCAGCGTGTTTGGCCCGAATACTGAGCTAATCTTCTCCCTGATCTGTGGGGCCTTGCTTGGTCTCGGATTTGCCGTTGGTAAGCTGTTCGGCAGCCTGCCAGCATGGATTCCGGTTGCCTTCTTTGTCGGCGCGTATTTTTTTGGTGGTTTCTATACCGTTCGGGAAGCGATAGAGAACCTCCGGCTAAAGAAGTTCGAAATCGACACACTGATGCTGGTAGCCGCCGCAGGGGCGGCGGCGTTAGGCGCTTGGGCGGAAGGCGCGCTACTTCTCTTTTTGTTCAGTCTCGGCCACGGGCTCGAACACTACGCCATGGGGCGCGCCAAGCGGGCGATCGAAGCGTTGGCGGCGCTCGCACCGGCTACAGCAAGTGTGCGGCGTGAAGGCGAGGTACGAGAGGTCCCCGTCGAGGAATTGCAGGTGGGGGATGTGGTGGTGGTTCGGCCGAACGAACGCCTCCCCGCCGATGGTTTTCTGGTAAAGGGGGCTTCCGCAGTCAATCAAGCGCCGGTTACTGGCGAAAGCATCCCGGTCGACAAGCAGCCCGTGGATGACGCCGCCGCAGCCAGGAGGAAGCCCGATGCCGTAGGGGCCGTGTCCCGCGTGTTCGCCGGAACCATCAATGGCGCCGGCGCCATTGAAGTGGAAGTGACGCGCCTTTCCACGGACAGCGCCCTGGCGAAAGTCGTCAAGATGGTCAACGAGGCCGAAGCGCAAAAGTCACCGAGCCAGCGGTTCACTGAGAAGTTCGAACGGATCTTTGTTCCTGCAGTGCTTGTGCTGGCGGTATTGCTGCTGTTTGCAGGGCTAGTGATCAATGAGCCGTTCAGTGCGACCTTCTACCGCGCCATGGCGGTGCTGGTTGCCGCCAGCCCATGCGCGCTCGCCATCGCGACACCGAGCGCGGTGCTGTCGGGGGTAGCGCGCGCCGCTAGAGGGGGTGTACTGATCAAGGGCGGGGCGCCGCTCGAAAACCTGGGTTCACTGAAAGCCATTGCATTCGATAAGACGGGGACGCTGACGGAGGGGCGCCCCCGTATTACCGATGTGATGGTCGCCGAAGGAGTAGCTGAAGCGGAATTGTTGAGCGTAGCGGTCGCCGTGGAGTCGCTCAGCGACCACCCGTTGGCTGCGGCCATTGCCCGCGATGGCCGCAAGCGCCTGGAAGGCAGTTCCATCCCGGAAGCGTCTCATCTCCAAAGCTTGACCGGACGCGGGGTCACGGCGACGTTGTGCGGTAAGACCGTCTGGATTGGCAAGCCTGACATGTTCGGCGCCGACGGGATTGCACCGCTTAGCGAATCGATGGCGAGCGCAGTGCAGACGCTGCGCAGCACTGGCCGCACGACAATGATCGTCAGGCAGGGAGATCGGGACCTCGGCGCCATTGGGCTGATGGACACGCCGCGCGCTGCCCTCGAGGCACTGCGCAGGCTGGGTATCACACGCATGATCATGATCTCCGGCGATCACCAGCGCGCAGCCGAAGCCGTCGCCAAGGACGTAGGTATCGATGAAGCCTGGGGCGATCTGATGCCTGAGGACAAGGTCAAAGCCATCCAGACGTTGCGCGCGGAAGCCAAAGTGGCCATGGTCGGCGACGGCGTCAACGACGCGCCGGCAATGGCCAACGCCACGGTGGGCATCGCAATGGGTGCGGCAGGTTCAGATGTGGCACTGGAAACGGCGGATGTTGCGCTGATGGCCGACGACCTCCAACACCTGCCTTTTGTGGTCGGTTTAAGCCGACATACGCGGGCCATCATCCTTCAGAACGTGTATATCAGCCTCGGCGTCGTGGCGTTCCTTCTGCCAGCCACGATCCTCGGCCTCGGTATCGGGCCCGCCGTGGCCATGCATGAGGGGTCGACGCTGATCGTCGTGTTCAATGCGCTTCGACTGCTAGCCTATCGCGACAAATCCCCATGACGGGCCCCGGCCGCAATGATGGCGATGCCAGATGCGGCGGCAGCTATGGCCGCCGACTCATTTGGCGGCATTGCCGCAACTTCCACAGAACTTTGCGTCGCGTGGGAGTAAGGTGCCGCATCGACTGCACGGCGCCGGAGCCAGTGAACTGCCGCATTGCTGGCAGAAGCGCGCGCCCTGGGCGCTCACCGTGCCGCAGTTGGGGCAGTGGACGCCGGCGGGGCTTTGTGGTGGCAAAGGATTCCCATAGCCGTAGCTGCCGCCACCATCATGATGACCTCCTCGACGACCGTGCTCACTTCCGCCGCCGTGATGACCGCCGCTGTGACGGCCCATGAGCCTTTCCAAGAAACCCATCATTCCTCCTAAGTGGATGGATCGTCGCTGCGGCCCCGTGGTGTCGGGTGCTGCGACGACTTGCGCTGCTACGCGTCAGCCAATGCCTGTAGTAAATAGTCTGTAGTGACTACAGGGTCAATGGTCGGTGGATGCGAAGAACGGAATAAGTTGAATACGAGGCTCTTTCTTTCGAAAACGTCATGATCCCGATAGTTGCTGGCCATGTCGTGAGAGCGCATGGAAGGCGGGCTGTCTATCGGCTTGGCGCAAGGGTTTCCGTGAGGATGGCATCCCGCTGAGGAGCCTCGGGGAGGCCAGGAGCTTTGCCTTCCGGGCATCCGGGTGCGTGAAAGATTGCTGCAGGCGGGGTGCCACCCCGTGTCGCTGCGGCCACCTGCCCCGGCTCAGCGGTGGGGGTGCCGGGGCCGATCGGCGCCGTATAGCTTGCCACCAGATACACCGGCCGCCGCTTGACTTCATTGAACAGACGCCCAACATATTCCCCGAGCACGCCTAGGAAAACCAGTTGCAGGCCGCCCAGCAGAAGCAGGGCGGTCATCATGGATGGGTAGCCGTGTACGGGGTCGCCGTAGAGCAGCGTCTTGCCAACGATGAAGGCGGCCATGCCAAAGGCGGGAACGGCAACAAGCAGGCCGATCGAGGTTGCAAACTTGAGCGGCACGGTGGAAAAGGCAGTGATGCCATCCACGGCAAAACGCAACAGCTTGCGGTAGTTGAACTTGGTCGTCCCGGATGCCCGCGCGTCACGCCGATACAAGACGGCCGTCTGCCGGAATCCTATCCAGGCATACAGCCCCTTCATGAAGCGGTGCTGCTCCCGGAGTTGTCCGAGTGCGGCAACGGCACGACGGCTCATGACGCGGAAGTCGCCGGTGTCGGCCGGAATCTCCGTATCGCTGAGCTTGCCCATCAGGCGGTAAAACCAGTGCGCGGTGAACTTCTTGAGGAACGATTCGCCATCCCGGGAAGTGCGCGTGGCGTACACCACGTCGAACCCCTCGCGCCATTTCTCGATCAACGACGGAATCAGTTCGGGCGGATCCTGCAGATCGGCGTCGATGATCACAACGGCGTCGCCGCTTGCCACGTCGAGGCCCGCCGTTAGCGCGGCTTCCTTGCCGAAGTTGCGACTCAGCTCGACAATGCCGACGCGCGCTTCGGCCGCCTTGAGATTGTGTGCAACCGCCAGTGATCGATCGCGGCTGCCATCGTCCACGTAGATAATCTCGTAGTCCGATGCCAATCCATCCATCACGCGGAGAAGCCGAAAGTGAAACTGTGGCAGGACAGCTTCTTCATTGAAGAGCGGTACGACGACCGAGATCTTCTCTGGCAGCAGGCTGGCGGCATTCATCGCATCGCTCCATTCATGAACGTCCAATTTGCATGGAGTACGTAGTTGACCAACATGACGAAAATTGTCGAGAGGATTTGAGCAACCAGGTAGTGAAGCCCCAATGCTAGTCCAGCCCACATCAGAAGTGAGTTAAGAAAGAACGCCAGCGCGGAAACGAGAATGAACCGTCCGAAAGTGGCGCGTTGTGGTCGGACTGGTGTGAACACCCATCGGCTGCTGATGCAGTAGTGCGTCAGAAGGCCTGCAACACTGCCGGCGGCAGACGCCGGTAGCGCTGCAACCCCGAAACCGACCAGCGTGATCAGTGTTGCGTAGTGTGTAGCGGTTGCCGTCGCCCCCGCGCCCAGAAACCGTACAAATCGTGATGGGATGTTCATGGTTTTTGCACCAGAACGTTGACGCCATGTCGTCCGATCACAGTTGTGTTGCCGCCGAGCAGCGGTCTCAGTCGATGAAACGTCTCGTGCCGCATGACCGCGAGCTTGTGACCAGGGGTCAGCCATCGCTGCGCAAAAGCTTCTTCATTAGCAATCCACTTGTCGGGCTCGACCGAGAAGCCGAGATCCAGCTCGGATCTGGCCCCGACAATGATCGGTTCTCGTTCGGCGTAAAACGCCAGACCTCGGTCAATCTGGCCCACGTTGAACAGTTGTGTGTTGTCGCGGGACGCCGCCTTGGCTTCCAAGCCAAGTGGTTTGATGGAGAGGGACCCAAACGCCCGAGACGCCATCAAGCCAGCCTGAAGGCTGGCCAGCGTCGCCAGCGAAGCGACGGCAACCGCGCAGAGCCTGTGGCCGCGCAGGGCGATCCCAAAGGCCAGGAAGCCACCGATGACCAGAATGCCCATCGTGATGGCGCCCCAGGTATGCAATGAGGCCGGATTGCTGATATTGAGCTTCAGTACCGCATTCGACATTGTCGGATGCCATAGCAGCACGGCGATGGCAACGCCGAGCACAGGCATGGCAAGAAAGCTTGCCGCCAGTGTGGGGCGGGCTGCAGTCATGGATCTGTACGCGAGCAAGACGGCCACCGGTGGTAAGGCGGGCAGGATATAGAGCGGCAGCTTCGAGCGCGAAATCGAAAAGAAGGCAATGACAACGACTACCCACAGCGACAGAAACAGTCGTGCGTCGAAGCCAGGCGTTGCCTGTGCGCTGCGAGAGCGGAGTGCGATAGCACGGGGAATCAAGCCCATGAACGGCAGGACGCCTGCCGCACCAACGGCCAGGAAGAACCAGAATGGCTTGTCCCGCTCGTGAACCGAGGACGAGAATCTCGCGAAGTGTTCGTGGATGAAGAAGTAATTCAGAAATTCGGGGTTGCGCTGGGACACCACGACAAACCAAGGCATGGTGATGGCCACCGCAAGCAGGCTCCAGCGCCAGAATCTCGCGCTAAAAAATGCGGAAAATTGTCGAGTGACCGCCCCGTATAGCAGCAGCGTGATTCCTGGCAGTACCAGGGCAATCAGGCCTTTGGCAAGAAATGCCAGACCGACCAACAACCAGATCAGGGGGTATAAGCGAGGTTCCCGATTCTGGTAGGCCACGGCGAAAACGAGAGCGGCACTGCCGAGCAGTGCGCCGACACCAATGTCTGTTGTTGTCAGATTCGAGCCGAGAATCCAGAGGGGAGCGCCGATGAGCACCAGCGCTGAGGCGAGGCCTATGCGCGTGTCATAGAGCGATCGCGCCGCCCACCATGCGGCGAGTGCGCCCAGCAGTCCCACAAGCGCACTCCAGATCCTTGCTGTCCACTCGGACGGCCCGAAGAGCGTATAGGCGCTGGCGGTCGCCCAATACTGCAGGGGCGGCTTGTCGAAGAACTTGATGCCGTTCAACCGCGGCGTGACCCAATCGCCGGAGACGAACATCTCGCGCGGAACCTCGGCGTAACGACCCTCGTCGGGTTCATAGAGGGGACGCACGGATAGCGTGGACATCCAGAGGACCACCGTGAGTGCGATGGTCAAAGCCATGAAAATCTGTCGCTTCAAGAGACTGCCCGTCCAGGTGTGCGGTGGCCACTGCTACCGCGCTTGGTCAAATGCTCTCAGGGCGCAACGACATAGATGCCGGATGTGGTTCGTCGCCGTCGTGATGTTGGATCATGGAGCAGTTCACGCGGCGCCGCTTGACGCCCCACGAGCCGAGGATGCGATTCACGCGGGAGTCCGAAGGATGGCGACTTGGCCAGCAGAGAGCGAACAGCGGGATTCTAGGGCGCTCACCTGTCGGGGGGATTACGAGATGATGACGGCGCAGTCCGCCGTCGAGTGCTTTGCGGCAGAAGAAGTTGCCTGACGAAGCGTCAGCGTTAGCTCATGGTAACCCAAGTGCTTCGGAGAACGGGCGTCGGGTTCGATGCGTTGGTGCGTAACCATTCGGCAATGTCGCCGCAATGTTCTGCATAGTAAACTTGACGCCCCGCAGTTGTCAGCGGGCCTCATCACCCTTAGTGCTCAAGCCTAGGAAGTCGCTTTCCATCAGATGTTCTTAGGCGCAGCCTCTTTCGAAGGTGCTTGTCTTTCGCGCTGCGCTTAGATCCGGGGTGTTCGTTGTCAACCCCAAAAAGTCGCAAGGACTTCGCTGCTATGCGGTCGAGACTGACGGCACTTCTGATGGCAATCTCGACCTATCAGGCGTGGGATTTCTACCACCTTGCAACGCGAACACCGGACGCTCATGTCGTCGCCGACGCAGTCGCGTAGGTAGTGGGCGGCCTCGCGATCCTTTGGTTCGTGATTCGAAAACGGTGTCGTCGTGTCAGCCCAAACCGACCTGTTTCTGAGGCGCTACCTGGCGCAGCCAAGGTACGAGGGCAGGTGATGGCGGAACGAAACGAGGTGGCAATTCAGGCGACGCGGCAGTTGTTGCAGTCGATGCTGCTGCAGTTCGAGCGCTGGAAATATACGCCATCGGAAACGGAAGTGGCGATGCTTCTCATAAAAGGGTTGACCCTTGAAGAGTGCGCTCACTCGCTAGCGTGGCATGATGTGACGGTGCGGACAATTGCCGCGGGCGTATTCGCCAAGGCGAACCTCAGCAATCGCCATCAATTTGCCGCCTACTTTTTCGGTGATCTGTTGGTTGAGCCGATCGAGCCTGCACCTCGATCAAAAACCGGTGAGTGTAGGCACGACGCCGGCATGTAAGTTGTCGCGCTTGACCTTCAAGCAAAGACCGGAACGGTAAAAATCCGATTATTGGTATCTGTGCCACAGTACGGTGCTGTGGCTGTATCTCTATTTCGATGAACAAACTTCTTCAAGCTATACACGAAAGCTTGCCGCAGTGGCTGGCAGATTGGTTCGACATTCTTGTTCCCGCTATCGAGGTCGTGCTGATTGCGGCTGGCGCATGGTTAGCAGTGCGCATCGCGCGGCGGTTGCTTAGAAAGCTGACCAATACATATTCTCTGCCAGGAAAAGTTGCGGCGCTGTCTTTGCGTGTGGTCGCGACCATCGTGTACGTAGCTGCCACGCTCTGGGCTCTGGAGCGAATGGGCGTGTCTGGAACCGTCCTGTGGACCGCATTCACGGGATTTGCCACTGTCGGGGCGGTCGCGTTTTTCGCCGCGTGGAGTGTACTCTCGAACCTGTTCTGCGCGCTCCTGATATACGTCACCGGTGCGTTCCGCATTGGGGATGTTGTGGAGCTTCTTGAGAACGGGGAAAAGCCGGGAATTAAGGGCCGTGTGCTCGACGTAAATCTCGTCTATACCACCTTACTGGAAACAACAGTCGAAGGACAAGAGGTGGTGCTGCAGCTGCCGAACAGTCTGGTGTTTCAACGTGTGCTACGAAGGTGGAAGTAACCGCAAGGGTGGCGCGGTCAGGCAAGGACGGAGACCGGCGCAAGAAGGGAAGCCCCGCTTCGCTTTTTTGAGGCCGAGCAAACTACTCAAGACCTTAAGCCGCTGGCGTCCGCGATGTCGGCGGACGCCGCAATACTGCTTGACTTCAGTGGCAGTGACGAATGCCGGTCTTGTGGTCCATATGGCAGCCTTGGCTGTCAGTCCCACCACTATGCGCCCACACGCCGCCCGACGCACAGGCCAGAACGGCCGTGAGAATGATGGTGATCCGTTTCAAGAAAGGTCTCCCTGGAGTGTTGGTTAGCGGTCTCAGTCTGCCGCAAGTTCCACACTATCATCACTGCGATTGCCAGCCCTCCCCGCCGCGGTAGGGCTGTTGCGGCTGTGTCACAACTGTCTGCGCTCGCTACGGCCAACGCACCTCAGCAACTTAACGAAAATGCTGACGGCCGCTGGCGCCCAAGTTTGTAGGTGAATCGACGCATAGCGTCCCCGCAATCCCGATGGCCTCGCCGATGGCCAGGCCATCAGGGTTCTGCGTGCTCTGCCTGCGCCGCAGCCACAGGTCACCGACGACATTGAACTGTGGCTGGCACCGCGGGCCGTGCGCGCATTGCGAGCCCACGGCATTTCCACACTGGCGGACCTGACCGTGCGCGTGCCGCGCCGGCGCCGCTGGTGGGGCGCGATCCCGGGGCTGGGGCAAGCGAGCGCGCGGCACATCGAGGCCTTCTTCCACGCCCATCCGCGGTTGACGGAGCGTGCGCGTGCCCTGATCGTCGGCGCGCCGCCAGGCGAGGTGGTCCCGTGGGAGCGGCTGAAACTGCCCGACGAGGTGGACGGCTCGCGAGGCAGCTTCCGGGCACCGCGACAGGCCTGCACGCTCGACGCATCGAACGACTACGAAGCCGTGCAGGCCTGGCTCGCCCTGCACGAAACCCAGACCACGCAGCGCGCCTATCGCAAGGAGGCGGAACGCCTGATCCTGTGGGCGATTATCGAGCGCGGTCGGGCGCTGTCGTCGCTTACGACCGAGGACGCCATCGCCTACCGCGGGTTCCTGCGGCGACCAACTCCGCGTGAGCGCTGGATCGGGCCACCGCGGGCACGCAGCGCGCCCGACTGGCGCCCCTTCGCACGGGGGCTATCGGCACGTTCGACGGCCTACGCCCTCACGGTGCTGGGCGCCATGTTCCGATGGCTGATCGAGCAGCGCTATGTATTGGCCAACCCGTTTGCCGGCATCAAAGTCCGCGGCCGCACGCGGGTCGCGCCACTCGATACCACACGTGGCTTTACTGAGGGCGAATGGCTGCTGGTGCGCACCATTGCCGATGGCCTGGAATGGTCGTACGGGTGGGACGTGCCCGCAGCGCAGCGCTTGCGCTTCATTCTCGATTTTGCCTACGCGACCGGCCTGCGGGCCAGCGAACTGGTTGGCGCGACGCTGGGCGATATCCGCACTGACGAGCGCAACGACCGCTGGCTGCACCTGGTCGGCAAAGGTGGGCGCCCGGGAAAGGTGGCGCTACCGCCACTTGCGCGAACCGCACTCGATCAGCATCTTGTACAGCGCGGACTGCCGGTGACACCAGCCCGTTGGGACCCCAGGACACCCTTGATCGCCAGCCTGGAGCAGGACAGCGTCACTAACATCACCGGCACCCGGCTGTGGATGGTAATGCGGCGCTTCTTTGGCCAGGCCGCGGACATCATCGCCGGCGACCACCCGACACTCGCCGAAAAGCTGCGCCGAGCCAGTCCCCACTGGACGCGGCATACCCACGCTACACACGCCCTCGCTCGCGGCGCGGAACTGACCACCGTGCGCGATAACCTACGCCACGCGTCGGTGGCCACCACCTCGATTTACTTGCAAAGCGACGAAGTCAAGCGGGCACACCAAATAGGTCAGGCCTTTGCCGCTCGGTAGCCGACGTCCGTGCCGACTGGCTTAGCGTGCAATATTTTCCGTTTTCTGAAGCGACCCCAGGTACAGCGAACTCCAACGGCTCTGCGCGCCGATGATCTGATCAGTAATGATGTGGGCCGCGACTGTGCCGTACACCAGCCCGTCGGTGGAGAAACCAGTGGCGATGAAAGCCCCTGACTCGTCCCGGCCGATGTAGGGAAGGCCGTCCGGAGAATGAAAGTGTTGTGCCGACCAGCGCTGAACGGGTGAACCGACAGCCAGGTATTCCTGCGCGGCCCGTTCAAGTTGAGCGAGTGCCGCGGCTGCATCATGCCTTCCCGTTTCGTGGTGTTCACCGATGCAAAGCAAGTAATGCTTGCCGTTTGCCTCCAATCCGCGGACCGATAGCCTGGGATGGGCCTGCGCCCAGAAGATGCCAGCCGGAACGGCTTGTTCGTGGAAGGCCAAACCATATTCGCGGCGCACAGCCATGCCGGCTTGCACCAAGTGAAAACCCAGCGGGGAATGGGTGGCCAGCACAATATGGTGGCCGAAGGCGGTACCGGTCCGTGTGCGAACGACGCCGACTTCCAGGTCCAGCTCGAGGGCAGGGGAGTTTTCGAAGAGGCGGGCGCCGGCGTGTTCGGCTTGCAGGGCCAAGGCGTGCAGATAGCCGATCGGATGGAACTGCGCTTGTGCCGAAAGCAGAAGCACCGCGCCCTTTGCGGCGGGCAAGCCGGGGGGCATCTCAGAGGCCAACTGCGCGTCCAGACCTGCTGCGCGCAATGCCTTCAGCTCCCCCAGTATGGTCGGCTCGGCATCCGGGCTTAGCGGATACTGGTACATCGGGCAGCGGCGGAAGCCGCTGCTCGGCCCCATCGCCTGCGCTTGCTGCTCGATCCAGGCGATCGCTTCCCCGCGAGACGCTACGACGGCGCGGGCGGTGTCCGCTTCGCACTTAGCCGCCAGCGTTTCGAGGCCACCGGTGACGGTCTGATACAGGTTACCGGTGGAGCCGCCGCTATCACCCGCGCCTACGGCACGGGCTTCGATCGCCGCCACCGACCGGGCGGTCTTTGCGAGCAGCAGGGCGGCGGTCAGGCCCGTGATGCCGGCACCGACGATCACCACGTCGACGCGCAGGTCGCCCTCAAGGGCCGGTCGAGGCCGACGCGGGCGCGTGGCCGCCCAGATGGAGATCGAGCCCATCATGCCTCCTTGTACCGAGTTTCATGGCGGCACAGGTTATCGGCGCAGGCGTCCAGGACTTCCCGACATCGCGGGTCAACGCCATGGTGCTTGCGTGCGCCGGGCGCCGTCCCTTGGTGGCGCGGCGGCACTGGCAGCCCAACAGATAGCAAAGCAGATAGCAAAGCGCGTGCCGTGATTGGATAGCCCGCGCGTGAATGCTGGTCTCAAATTGAGCGCCGGGCATCGCGCGGGAGAACGCTCGTCGGCGAAGGCAACGCGAGAAGAGGCGCGTGTGCGGGACGAACTGGTCAGCCCGAGCAATGTTGGCATCGCCCCTCCCAAGGAAGCGAATCAAACGGAGTCATCCGCGCATGACCAGCGAAATACTAAGTCGCCATAAACTCGAAGTGCCGGCAGGCCACGACATTACCGGGCTGTAATCAACGCGCAAGCTTATTCCTGAAAGATATTCCTCGCCTTGTAATTTGGCCTCAATCTTTAAGCGGAAATGAGCGCGGTCATAGCACCGTCGCGAGCAAAGGGAGGGCAAAACGTGCGAGCGCTGCGGCCTCGCGGTGCGGCCGGTCCAAATATTGCTGTGACGATAGCGGCGCCGACGTGGCGTCATCACTTCAAGGAGCCGACCATGCCGCATCAGAATTTTCAACACTGTATCGACGAGTGCAATGCTTGCGCAGTGGCATGCGAGCACTGCGCCGCCTCGTGTCTAAGTGAGCCGAACGTACACGAGATGGCCGAGTGCATTCGCCTGGATCTCGATTGCGCCGCAATGTGCCGGATGGCCAGCGCCTATATGGCGCGGGGAAGTCGCTTCGCCAAGGATCTGTGCAACCTTTGCGCGACCGCTTGCGAAGCATGCGGTGCCGAGTGCGAGCGACATGCGGCTCAGCATTGCCAGGAATGCGCTCAAGCGTGCCGGCGTTGTGCGCAGGCATGCCGCGCCATGGCGTAGCACGATCGGCTGCCAACGGCAGAACGGCCATGACGCTAACTTTTTGGCTCTCTACGGTCACGCGAAAGCCCGCGCGGACTACAGGACTGCAACGTCGCTGTCATTAAACGCGTCGGTTCTTCCGGCCGCCACCAGCGGCGACGGGATGCCGTCTCAGCGTCCGGTCGAGCATGGCGAAGACATCCCTAGCGTCGATTCGTTGCGCCGTCACCGTTGACGAAGTCGCTCATTCGTGCCGGCGGCTGCGGCGTGCCACCCATCGCGGGTCCATCGGAAGAGCCGCCTCCGTGCGAGTTGTGTGCACAATCATCTGCGTGATTGCCATCCTGGCTGTGGTAGGCATGCTGTTGATGCATAAGCGCATGATGGGCGGGCTAAGTTGTTGCTGGACCGGCGGCCGCGTAGTGCGCCGGATAAGGGCGGTGGCCGCCTAGTTGATGCCCGCCCGGAGATCGCTCCGGCGACCGCGCGCACGCAGCGCACCGGAGAGCGGCTGGGTTACTTGGTCTGATCCATCATTTCGCGACACTTTTGCATCATGGCGTCATGGTGGCGCAACATCGCCTTGGAGTCGTCCGGCTTCTGTGGCTTGTGTTGCTGCGCTTCAGCCCGTTTGGCGGTACGAGCGCGGCTTGTCTGATGCTTGGGCCCACGCGATGCCCCCAAGACCGGACAATCCTGCCATCACACCCCCCGCAGCCAGACCCTGCACGAAGCGGCGGCGCGGTAGGTTGGCCAGCACAATGCCAGACTGTCGATCACGTCCCATGAAATAGTCCTTTTTGCTTGAATGGCCGCATCGGACAGCGGCAAAGAGAGAGTAACGAGGACGAGGCTACCGACAACTTACCTGAACATTACATTCCGGTAATGTCCGGGCCACTCGGAGCAGGGCTGCGTAGACTCGCCATGGGCTGACCCAAGCGCAGCCATACAATCGGAAAAAGGAAGCTCGAACATGAAACTGCTCGTCGTAGAGGACGAATCCAAGACAGGCCAGTACCTGCGCCAGGGATTGACCGAGGCCGGATTCGTTGTCGACCTGGTTGGCAACGGGCTTGATGGACAACACCTGGCGCTCAACGAGTCTTACGATCTGATTATTCTCGACGTCATGCTGCCGGACCTCGATGGCTGGAGAATTCTGCTGAGCCTGCGCGCGGCCGAGAGCGCGGTTCCGGTCTTGTTCCTTACTGCCCGCGACAGCGTCGCTGATCGGGTCAAGGGACTGGAGCTCGGCGCGGACGATTACCTGGTAAAGCCATTTGCATTCTCCGAACTGTTGGCTCGCGTCCGGACGCTGCTGCGCCGCGGCACTGTGCAGATGGGGCTGGACCGCATTCAGGTGGGCGACCTGGTGCTTGATCTTAGTCGACGTCGCGCTTCGCGCGGAGGTCGCCGGATAGCGCTGACCAGCAAGGAGTTTGCGCTGCTCGAACTGCTCGCCCGCAGGCGGGGAGAAGTTCTGCCCCGCTCGTTGATTGCGTCCCAGGTGTGGGATATGAACTTCGACAGCGACAGCAATGTGATCGACGTTGCGATTCGCCGCTTGCGAGCCAAGATCGACGACGACTTCGACGCCAAGCTGATTCAGACGGTGCGAGGCATGGGGTACGTGCTGGAAGCGCCCGAGGGGCAAGAATGAAGCGCCGTATGTCGCTGACCATGCGGCTGACGTTGTTGTTTTCTCTGACGTCGGCATTGGTGCTACTTGGCCTCGGAATACTGATCTGGCTTTCCATGGACCGGCATTTTGCCGACGAAGATTATGTGGTGCTTGGGGACAACGTTCGTCTGATTCAAAAGATCGCTCAGGAGCAATCCAGCACGCACCTGCCGAGCCGTCTTGCGGAAATGGTGGAACATCACCCCGGTTTTGTCGCCCATGTGAGCACCGCGAAAGGTGACGTCATTTACCGCACCAATGGGTTCGATTTTGGCGCCATGCTCAACGTTATTGGCCGGCTTGGACCGGATGAGACGACCTTGAGCTGGCAGCAGGGAGACAAGGAATACCGAGGTATGCGCGCGCACGCGACAGTGCCCGGCGAGTCGGTGCCCTTGGCGGTGATGGTCGGCATGGACACCGAAATCCATGCCCACTTTATGCACGCGTTTCGTCGCTCGCTGGCCTTCTATACCACGTTGGCGGTGCTCGCCAGCGGCTTGTTCGGCTGGTGGGCAGCCAGGCGCGGTCTGGCGCCGTTGCGAACGATGGCCTCTCGCGCCAAGGGTGTCACGTCGAATCACCTTGACGCCCGCATGCCCGTGGAGACCGTGCCGGTGGAGATGGCCGATCTGGCGGCGACGCTGAATGCCATGCTCGAGCGCTTGCAGGACGATTTCCGGCGATTGTCCGAATTCTCGTCCGACCTGGCTCACGAATTGCGCACGCCGATCACCAACCTGATGACCCAGACCCATGTCGTGTTGTCGCAGCCGCGCGAGGCCGCCAAGTACCGCGACGTGTTGGCCTCCAACGCCGAGGAGCTGCTGCGCCTTGGCCGCATGGTGTCCGATATGCTTTACTTGGCCAAGATGGAGCACGGCATCACGCTGCCCAACGAGGAGTCGATCCATGTCGGCGACGAGGCCCGCGCGCTGTTTGATTTCTACGACGCCTTGGCCGAGGACAAGGGTGTGCAGCTGCGCCTGCAGGGCGACGCCAGCATCGTGGGCGATCGCCTGATGTTGCGCCGCGCACTGAGCAATCTGCTGTCGAACGCACTGCGGTATACGCCCAGCGGCAAAGCGATTGTGATCAAGGCATGCGAGCAAGACGGCGGCGCCACCATCGTGGTCGAGAACCAGGGCGAGGGGATCGATCCCGAGCTGTTGCCGTCGTTGTTCGACCGGTTCTTTCGGGCCGACAAGTCCAGGGCGCGCGCTGATTCGGACAGCGTGGGGCTTGGCTTGTCGATCACGCAAGCCATCATGGTGGCGCACCGCGGTGGAATCTCGGCTGAGTCGTCAGGCGGTCTCACCCGCTTTATTCTGACCTTCCCGCGGCGCCAGCCACGAGCTTAGGGAGGCCGGTCCCCCATGGCGAGCTGCGAGGCACGTGCTGATGCCAGCAAGATCGGCATACTGTTAGGCCATGTGCCGGATCCCGCTGCCAATAGCGACGCTATTGAGATAAGTATCCTTATCGCGATAGCGGTGTGTTCCCCATAGCAGCCAAGGGCGGCGGTACAGCGCCGCAGCGGACCCGCTTTTCCTCCTTGGCCAATCGGGTGCGTGCACCACGCGTGGGCCGACAGGGGGAACAATCGACAGAAATCGTAGAGAAACGCTATCAGCTTTCCGTCGGAGCGGGGATCGCGGCTTGTGTAGCGGGCAGAAGTTGACCGCCTTTGTACGGTACAAGCCCGGCGGGAACCAAGCCGGCAGCGCGCTCCACGTGCGATTCTTGGTCATCGAAGAACATATGGGCGCCGAAGGCTTGTAGGACCATATCTTTCGGAAGTCCTCCAAGAAAAAACGCTTCGTCGATCGATACGTTCCAAGCGCGGAGCGTATGGATAACCCGTGTATGGGCCGGGCTGTTGCGGGCGGTCACGATGGCGATCCTCACAGGTGAGCGCCCTGGCGGGAAATGTTGCTGGATCTCTGCCAAGCGGAGCAGCAACTTGGCGAAAGGCCCTTCCGCCATTGCTTCGTGACGATTGCGCCGTTCGTGCTCGATGAATGCGTTCAACCCCTCGGTCTTAAAAATGCGCTCAGACTCCGGGGAGAACAAGACGGCGTCGCCATCGAAGGCGATGCGGATCTGTTTCTCCGGGGCTTGATAGGCCGGTGGCGCATCGTAGAGCTGCGCGGCCGCGACCCCTCCGTCCACCGCTGCTTGAACATCCGCGGCGTCGCGAGACAGAAACAAGTCGACCTTGAAAGCTTGCAAGTAGGGCGCGATTGGTGCCCCACCGGTGAACGCCGCCCGCGTGATATCGAGCCCGTGCGTCTCGATGGCATTGAACGCGCGCAAGCCAGTATCCGGCGAATTCCGCGAGATCACCACCACCTCTACCAGTCGCCGCCCGGGAATGGTGCTGTTCAGCTCCAGCAAGGCGCGAACAAGGGGAAATGCAGTGCCTGGACGAAGTGGCTCGTTCTCATGACAGCGCTGGTGAGCGGCGTAAGCCAGCACGCCTTCTTCTTGAAACAGGCGATTCTCCAACTCTAGGTTGAACAGCGCGCGAGATGAAATCCCGATAACAAGCTTGTCGGTAAGGTCGTAGGCCATGCGTGAGTATAAACGAGCACTTTCGGAGGCTCTGTAGTGAGGCGCTATGAGTTCTGCGCACAACCACCGGGGCGCTGACAACCAAGGTATACCCTGATATTCGTGATAAGCGTAGTTATCAAGAACAAGAAAAGCGCAGCATTCGAGGTGGCGCCTTGCTTTTCCCTTAGAATCGGCGCCAATTCGCCCCTCACGAGCCGACAGCCATGAAGATCGACCCCACCACTAAGCTCGCCTTCTCCTTATACGAGAACCCCGGCGTTCACGCCGTGCTGCTGGGCTCGGGCATCTCTCGCGCCGCCGCGATCCCAACCGGCTGGGAAATCACGCTAGACTTGGTGCGCCGTGTCGCACTGATGCAAGGGGAGCCGGAGCAGCCGGATTGGGCGCGCTGGTATGCAACCAAGTTTGGCGGCGAGCCGAATTACTCGCGATTGCTGGGGCAACTGGCTGACACCGCGGCCGAGCGACGGGCCATCCTGGATCGCTACATCGAGCCCACGCCGGAGGAGCGGGACGCCGGTAAGAAGCTGCCGACACGGGCGCATCGCGCCATCGCACGCCTGGTCCGCGACGGCTTTATCAAGGTCATCCTGACCACGAACTTCGACCGGCTGATGGAGAACGCGCTTCGCGACGAAGGAGTCGAGCCGGTCGTTGTCGCTTCAGTGGACGGGCTGGCCGGCTCGGTGCCGATGTCGCATGCCGGCTGCTACCTCGTCAAGCTGCACGGCGACTACAAGGATGCACGCATCCTCAATACCGACGCCGAACTGGCGGGCTACCCCCCCGAATACGACCAGCTGCTCGATCGCGTCTTCGACGACTACGGATTGATCGTGTGCGGCTGGTCCGGCGAGTGGGATCACGCGCTGCGCGCGGCTATCCTGCGGTCCCCCAACCGCCGGTACCCGCTCTTTTGGGCGGCAAAGGGCGGACGGCTTCGGCCCCGCGGCCAGGAGTTGCTGGATCATCGGCGGGGCGTCACGATTCCGATCGACGATGCCGATGGCTTCCTGGAAGGCGTGCAGCGCTCGGTGGAAACATTGGCGCAGAGCCAGTCGCCGGATCCGGCCAGCGTCGCGTTGGCCGTGGCAAGTGCGCGGCGCTACGTGGCCAAGTCGGAGTTCCGTATCCCATTGGAAGATCTGGTGCGCGACCAGCTCGCGAGAGTAGCCGCCGCACTGGATGAGCACCGTGCTAATCCACCCGCAGGCGACTATCAAAAGGATGTGTTTTGCCGGTACGTTGAAACCTACGAGGCGGTAATGGAGGGCCTGGCGACCGTTGCTGGCGTGCTCGGGCGTTGGGGAAACGGTGAGGAGTTGGAGCTGGTGCTGGACGCCCTTCGCGCCTTGGACGCGAAGGCCCGGGAAGTTCAATCCGGCTATCTGCCCTATCTTGAGATCCGCAGCTATCCCGCGGTGCTCATGTTCGCAGCATACGGTCTTGGGCTCACCAGGGCCGGTCGGTGGCAAACCTTGCATCGGTTTCTGACGGCGGAGTTGGAACGCGACCATCATGGCCGCCGCCGGACGGTCGACCGTCTGTTCGGGTTCGCTTGGGCAGGCGCGGAGTATTTCAAGCATCTCCCCGGAAAGGAGAATCACAAGACACCATCGAGCGACCGCATCCTGACGGCGCTGGGCGCGTGGGCTCCGGCCTTTATGGGCGTGCTACCCGACATCGAACCGTGCTTCGCCCGCTTCGAGATTCTCGCGTCATTGGCCTACACGGATGTGCACGAGGACGGGGCGCTCGAGCAGGGGTTGAGTACGGGCGGGAACAACTGGACCCCGGTCGGGCGCTCGTCATGGAGCGAGTCAGTCTCGGCGCCAATTCTCGATGAGCTAGCCGGGGACTGGGGCGACCAGCTGATAGACTCTGGCTTCGCTAAGCGCCAGCGGCCGCGCCTTGAGCTATTCATGCGCGGTTTTCGTGGCGTGATCTCACGAAACTGGTAACTCCCTTGAGGGATGTGGCCCTTCAGTCGCCTCCCTGGCGACACACGTGCGGGCTAGGGGTCGCGTGGGCGCCACAAATGAAAAGGGCGCTCCGCAGAGCGCCCCCAAAGCAGGAAGTCGGGGGTCCGCCCACCCTTGCAGGCGGCTGCCAACACTGATCCCGACTTTTCGCTTCCTAATATACGGAATTTGGGCCGCTAAGTCAATGGACCATCTCAACGACGAAGAACTGGCTGCGGTGGCAGCATTGCTGTCCAGCGAGCGCCTCAGCACGTTCGAGCGCCTTGCAGGTTCGAACCGCGGCGCGATTGCGCTGCATCAGGAGATGCTGCGGCTGGCCGCCGCCCTGATGACCGTCACCGCCGTCGTGGAGATCGCGCTGCGCAATGCCGTCTGTGACCGGCTCACCGAACATTTCGGTACGGCGGATTGGCTGCGAAACCCGCCCGCACCGTTTGCATGGGGCGGGGAGGAACGCGAGAAGATCATCAGCGCTGAGAAGAGCGCCCGGCAAGCTGCCTACGCGAAGCACACACAGGAACAGAAGCGCGCGTTGGACGCCATCGCCTTCAGGAAGCGCGGTGGTGTGGCTCCTTCAGCTCTTCCTTATGACGCCCTCGTCAAAGCCCGGCAGGCCGCGATTCAAGTTCCGATGGGGCAAGTGGTCGCGCAACTCACCATGTATTTCTGGAAGCGCTTGTTCTCGCCGGATTACGAACAGACGCTCTGGAGGCCCGCGCTAAAACGCGTCTTTCCGTACAAGACTATTAGCCGGCCGAGGTCGCCCGCCATTTGGAGGCGATCTATCAATCCCGGAACCGCATTGCGCATCACGAGCCTGTGTGTGCATAAGCAGCTTTCGTGATGCCGAAAGCGTGGGGATTTGAGCAAGAACGGTGATGGACGCTGGAGGGGTTCC
>NZ_SROX01000017.1 GCF_013141915.1 Cupriavidus necator
CACATCATCGAGCAACGCATCGACAACAAGATCATCCGCCCCAGCGCCAACTACACCGGGCCGGAGAACCTGAAGTTCGTGCCGATCAAGGATCGCAAGTAAGACCGGCTGCTGGTTTGCCCCGGTCGGGATGGAAGATCCGGGCCGGGAGCAAAGGGGTAGCGGGTCGCTGACACGGGGCCGCTACCCCTTTTTCATACCTATATCGATTTCCCTACACCATGAATTCTGCAAACCGCAAACCGCTACCGGGCACCAAGCTGGATTACTTCGACGCGCGCGCCGCGGTTGAGGCGATCCAGCCGGGTGCCTACGACAAGCTGCCGTACACGTCGCGCGTGCTGGCAGAAAACCTGGTGCGCCGCTGCGACCCCGCCACGCTGGCGGCTTCGCTGAAGCAGCTGATCGAGCGCAAGCGCGACCTGGATTTCCCGTGGTTCCCCGCGCGCGTGGTGTGCCACGACATCCTGGGCCAGACCGCGCTGGTGGACCTGGCCGGCCTGCGCGACGCCATTGCCGACCAGGGCGGCGATCCCGCCAAGGTCAACCCGGTGGTGCCGGTACAGCTGATCGTCGACCACTCGCTGGCGGTGGAATGCGGTGGCTTCGACCCGCAGGCGTTCGAGAAGAACCGCGCCATCGAGGACCGCCGCAACGAAGACCGTTTCCATTTCATCGACTGGACCAAGAAGGCGTTCAAGAACGTCGACGTGATCCCGCCGGGCAACGGCATCATGCACCAGATCAACCTGGAGAAGATGTCGCCGGTGATCCACGCTGACCATGGCGTGGCCTACCCCGATACCTGCGTCGGCACCGACAGCCACACCCCGCACGTCGATGCGCTGGGCGTGATCGCCATCGGCGTGGGCGGCCTGGAAGCCGAGAACGTGATGCTGGGACGCGCCTCGTGGATGCGCCTGCCGGATATCGTCGGCGTCGAGCTGACCGGCAAGCGCCAGCCCGGCATCACCGCCACCGATATCGTGCTGGCGCTGACCGAATTCCTGCGCAAGGAAAAGGTGGTGGGCGCCTACCTGGAGTTCCGTGGCGAAGGCGCTGCCAGCCTGACGCTGGGCGACCGCGCCACCATCTCCAACATGGCGCCGGAATACGGCGCCACGGCCGCGATGTTCTTCATCGACGAGCAGACCACCGACTACCTGCGCCTGACCGGGCGCACCGAGGAACAGCTCAAGCTGGTCGAGACCTACGCCAAGACCGCCGGCCTGTGGGCGGATGCGCTGCGCCACGCCGAATACGAGCGCGTGCTGCACTTCGACCTGTCGACCGTGGTGCGCAACATGGCCGGCCCGTCCAATCCGCACAAGCGCCTGCCGACCTCGGCGCTGGCCGAGCGCGGCATCGCCGTGGACCTGGACAAGGCGCGCGCACAGGAAGCCGAAGGCCTGATGCCGGACGGCGCCGTGATCATCGCCGCCATCACCAGCTGCACCAACACCAGCAACCCGCGCAACGTGATTGCCGCCGCGCTGCTGGCGCGCAACGCCAACGCGCGCGGGCTGACGCGCAAGCCGTGGGTCAAGTCGTCGCTGGCGCCTGGCTCCAAGGCGGTCGAGCTGTACCTGGAAGAAGCCAACCTGCTGCCGGACCTGGAAAAGCTCGGCTTCGGCATCGTCGCGTTCGCCTGCACCACCTGCAACGGCATGTCCGGCTCGCTCGACCCGAAGATCCAGCAGGAGATCATCGACCGCGACCTGTACGCCACCGCGGTGCTGTCGGGCAACCGCAACTTCGACGGCCGCATCCACCCGTATGCCAAGCAGGCCTTCCTGGCCTCGCCGCCGCTGGTGGTGGCCTACGCCATTGCCGGCACCATCCGCTTCGATATCGAAAAGGACGTGCTGGGCACCGACCAGGACGGCAAGCCGGTCTACCTGAAGGACATCTGGCCGAGCGACGAAGAGATCGACGCGATCGTGGCGCAGAGCGTCAAGCCCGAGCAGTTCCGCAAGGTCTACGAGCCAATGTTCGCGCTGACCGCGGACACCGGCGAGAGCGCCGCGCCGCTGTACGACTGGCGCCCGCAGAGCACCTATATCCGCCGTCCGCCCTACTGGGAAGGCGCGCTGGCCGGCGAGCGCACGCTCAAGGCACTGCGCCCGCTGGCGGTGCTGGGCGACAACATCACCACCGACCACCTGTCGCCGTCCAACGCCATCATGCTCAACAGCGCCGCCGGGGAATACCTGGCCAGGATGGGCCTGCCGGAAGAGGACTTCAACTCGTACGCGACCCACCGCGGCGACCACTTGACCGCGCAGCGCGCCACCTTCGCCAACCCGACGCTGATCAATGAAATGGCCGTGGTCGACGGCCAGGTCAAGAAGGGATCGCTGGCGCGCATCGAGCCGGAAGGCAAGGTCGTGCGCATGTGGGAAGCGATCGAGACCTATATGGACCGCAAGCAGCCGCTGATCATCATCGCCGGCGCGGACTACGGCCAGGGCTCGTCGCGCGACTGGGCTGCCAAGGGCGTGCGCCTGGCGGGCGTCGAGGTCATCGTCGCCGAGGGCTTCGAGCGCATCCACCGCACCAACCTGATCGGCATGGGTGTGCTGCCGCTGGAGTTCAAGCCGGGCGTGAACCGCCTGACGCTGGGGCTGGATGGCACCGAGACCTATGACGTGATCGGCGAACGCCAGCCGCGCGCGACGCTGACGCTGGTGGTGAACCGCAAGAACGGCGAGCGCGTGGAAGTGCCGGTGACCTGCCGCCTCGACAGCGACGAGGAAGTGTCGATCTACGAAGCCGGCGGGGTGCTGCAGCGCTTTGCGCAGGACTTCCTTGAGTCGACCCGTGCGGCTGCATAAGCTGTGACATGGGCCCGGGCGGCATGCGTGCCACCCGGCCCAACCAGGACAAAGATTTCCATGGCTCACGTACCCCAGTTCAAAATCCCCGCCACCTATATCCGTGGCGGCACCAGCAAGGGCGTGTTTTTCCGCCTGCAGGACTTGCCGGAAACGGCACAAGTGCCCGGCCCGGCCCGCGACGCGCTGCTGATGCGCGTGATCGGCAGTCCCGATCCCTATGGCAAGCAGATCGACGGCATGGGCGCCGCCACCTCCAGCACCAGCAAGACCGTCATCCTGTCCAAAAGCAGCCGGCCCGACCACGATGTCGACTACCTGTTCGGCCAGGTCTCGATCGACCAGCCCTTTGTCGACTGGAGCGGCAACTGCGGCAACCTGTCGGCCGCGGTGGGCCCGTTCGCCATCAGCGCCGGCCTGGTTGACCCGAGCCGCATCCCGCAGAACGGGGTGGCCGTGGTCCGCATCTGGCAAGCCAATATCGGCAAGACCATCATCGGCCATGTGCCCATCACCAACGGCGAAGTGCAGGAAACCGGCGACTTCGAGCTGGACGGCGTGACCTTCCCGGCCGCCGAAGTCCAGCTCGAATTCATGGACCCGGCCGCCGAGGAAGAAGGCGCCGGCGGCGCGATGTTCCCGACCGGCAATGTGGTCGATGACCTGGAGGTGCCGGGCGTCGGCACGCTCAAGGCCACCATGATCAACGCCGGCATCCCGACCATCTTCGTCAACGCCGAGAGCATCGGCTACACCGGCACCGAGCTGCAGGACGCCATCAACAGCGACACCAAGGCGCTGGCGATGTTCGAGACCATCCGCGCCTACGGCGCGCTGCGCATGGGCCTGATCAAGAATGTCGACGAGGCCGCCAAGCGCCAGCACACGCCCAAGGTGGCATTTGTTGCCAAGCCGGTCGACTACGTCGCTTCGAGCGGCAAGAAGGTTTCCGCCGCAGACGTCGACCTGCTGGTGCGCGCATTGTCCATGGGCAAGCTGCACCACGCCATGATGGGCACGGCAGCGGTGGCGATCGGCACCGCCGCGGCCATTCCCGGCACGCTGGTCAACCTGGCCGCCGGCGGCGGCGCGCGCAACGCGGTGCGTTTCGGGCATCCGTCCGGCACGCTGCGCGTCGGCGCGGAGGCACAGCAGGTGAACGGCGAATGGATGGTCAAGAAGGCCATCATGAGCCGCAGCGCGCGCGTGCTGATGGAAGGCTGGGTGCGCGTGCCCGGCGACGCGTTCTGACCTGAGCCGCACCCGCGAGGCCGTTCATGTCCACCGGCGCGCCGTCCGCGCAACGTCCCGATCCGGACCAGGTGCTGGTCGACATCGTCGACTATGTCACCGGCTACGAGATCAAGAGCGGCCTTGCCTACGATACCGCGCGTAACTGCCTGATCGACACGCTCGGTTGCGGGCTGGAAGCCCTGTCCTACCCGGCCTGCACCAAGCTGCTGGGGCCAATCGTGCCCGGCACGGTCGTGCCCAACGGCGCGCGCGTGCCGGGCACCCAGTTCCAGCTCGATCCGGTCCAGGCAGCGTTCAATATCGGCGCGATGATCCGCTGGCTGGATTTCAACGACACCTGGCTCGCGGCCGAATGGGGCCATCCATCGGACAATCTGGGCGGAATCCTGGCCACCGCTGACTGGATTTCGCGCAACAACGTCGCCGCCGGGCGCAAGCCGCTGACGATGAAGACGGTGCTGGCGGCCATGATCAAGGCGCACGAGATCCAGGGTTGCATCGCGCTGGAGAACTCGTTCAACCAGGTCGGCCTGGACCATGTGGTGCTGGTCAAGGTGGCCTCGACTGCCGTGGTCGCGCAGATGCTGGGCCTGACGCGCGACGAGATCCTCAATGCCGTGTCGCTGGCCTGGGTGGATGGCCAGAGCCTGCGCACCTACCGCCACGCGCCCAACACCGGCAGCCGCAAGAGCTGGGCCGCCGGCGACGCCACCAGCCGTGCGGTGCGGCTGGCGCTGATCGCGCGCACCGGCGAGATGGGCTATCCGTCGGTGCTGACGGCAAGGGCCTGGGGCTTCTACGACGTGCTGTTCAAGGGCCAGCCCTTCCGCTTCCAGCGGCCGTACGGGTCGTACGTGATGGAGAACATCCTGTTCAAGATCTCGTACCCCGCTGAATTCCACGCACAGACCGCGGTGGAAGCCGCCATGCAGCTGCACGGCGCGCTGGCGCTCGCAGGACGCAGCGCCGCGGATATCGCCGCCATCACCATCCGTACGCACGCAGCATGCCTGCACATCATCGACAAGCAGGGACCGCTGAACAACCCCGCGGACCGCGACCACTGCATCCAGTACATGGTGGCCGTGCCGCTGCTGTTTGGCCGGCTGACCGCCGCCGATTACGAGGATCGTGTCGCGGCAGACCCGCGCATCGACGCGCTGCGCAGCAAGATCACCTGCGTCGAAGACCCCGCGCTGACGCGCGACTACCATGACCCCCGCAAGCGCTCGATCGCCAATGCACTGACCGTGACGCTGGCCGACGGCACCGTGCTGGACGAGGTGCTGGTCGAATACCCGCTCGGCCACCTGCGCCGCCGCGCCGAGGGCATTCCGCTGCTGGTGGAGAAGTTTCGCACCAACCTCGCGCGCCGCTTCCCGCCGAAGCAGCAGCAGGCCATTCTTGCCGTGTCGCTGGACCAGGCCCGGCTCGAGGCAATGCCGGTCAACGAATACCTGGATATGTATGCGATTTGAGTTATCGATTCGGCATATTTATGCCGAATCGGCATAACCCTTGCGCCGCACTTCCAACGCCAATTTCTCCTCACGTATAGTCACTGCCGCTGTCTGAACCGGACCCTGCACCCCAGGCACGGTCACAGGCAGCCACCGACTGAACACGGACGGCACCATTCCACCCATAAGGTATGTCGTGCCGATTCCAGTACGGGCCACACGTTCGTATAGATACCGAGGAGAACCATGAAACATTTCGCCCGCGTCACCACGCTGGCCGCTGCCCTGCTGTCGGCGAGCCTGATCACCGGCACCGCGCACGCGCAGCTCGCGCCCGCGGCCCAGCCTGCGGCCGCTGCCACGGCCCCGGCCGAAGCCCGCAAGGCCAACATCGTCATCATCGGCACCGGCGGCACCATTGCCGGCGCCGGCGCTTCGGCGACCAACACCGCGGCCTACCAGTCCGCCGTGGTGCCGGTCGACAAGATCATTGCCTCGGTGCCCGAGATCTCCAAGGTAGCCAACGTCAAGGGCGAGCAGATCTTCCAGATCGGCTCGGAGAGCTTCAACAACGAACGCCTGCTCAAGCTGGCCAAGCGCGTCTCGGAACTGCTCAAGCAGCCTGACGTCGACGGCATCGTGATCACCCACGGCACCGACACCATCGAGGAAACCGCTTACTTCCTCAACCTGACGCTGAAGAGCGACAAGCCGGTGGTGGTGGTCGGCTCGATGCGCCCGGGCACCGCGCTGGGTGCCGACGGCGCGCTGAACCTCTACGATGCCGTGCTGGTTGCCTCCAACCCGGCCTCGAAGGGCAAGGGCACGCTGGCCGTGCTGAACGACGAGATCCACACCGGCCGCGACGTCACCAAGAGCAACACCTTCAAGACCGAGACCTTCCGCTCGCCGTTCGGCCCGCTGGGCTACGTGGTCGAAGGCCGCACGCTGTTCTACCGCCTGCCGGCGCGTCCGCACACGCTGCAGACGCAGTGGGACATCGACAAGATCGACAAGCTGCCTGAAGTGGCCGTGGTCTATGCCTACGGCAACGCCAACCCGGCTGCGGTCGAGGCGGCGGTGAAGAGCGGCGCCAAAGCCATCATCTACGCCGCTACCGGCAACGGCAGCGTCGGCGACTACATGGTCGAGCCGCTCAAGGCCGCGCGCGCCAAGGGCGTGCACATCGTGCGCGCGTCGCGCACCGGCAGCGGCGTGGTGGTCCGCAACGCCGAGCAGCCCGACGACAAGTACGACTGGATCGTCACCGACGACCAGCTGCCGCAGAAGGCTCGCATCCTGATGGCCCTGGCGCTGACCCAGACCAACGACACCAAGGCGCTGCAGCAGGTCTTCTGGAAGTACTGATCCCGGCTGCGCCCTGCCTGGCGGGGCGCGGCGCAGCGATCAACCCGGGGCGCGCACGCCCGCGGTCATCAGGCGGGCCTCGATGAAGATCCGGCTGACTTGCGGAAACTGCGCGCGGATGTGCCGCTCGATCCGGTCGATGGCACCCGCGGCGCCATTGGCTACCGTTTCCGGATGGAATTGCACGTCGAGCGTCACCAGCACCTCGGCGGGTCCGAGGTGCATGGTCAGCGGCATGCCCGCCGACAGCACCGCGGGGTCGTCCAGCACGATCCGGCGCATCGCCAGCGCCATGGCCTTGTCGATCCCCTCGCCCACCAGCAGGCTGCGGCTTTGCACGATCAGCAGCGTGGCCACGCCGGCCAGCAGCAGCCCTATCAGCAGCGACGCGGCGCCATCGAGCACCGGCATGTCGAGCCGGTGGCTGGCATAGACGCCAAGCGCGGCGATCACCAGGCCGGCGAGCGCGGTGGCGTCTTCAGCCAGCACCGTCACGGTAGTCGGATCCTTGCTGTTTCGCAGCGCCTGCCAGAATGACTGCGTCCCCTTCTCACGCGCGAACGCCCGCAGCGCAATGCCCAAGCTGATGCTCTCGAACACCATCGCGAAGCCCAGCACGATGTAGTTCCAGTGCGGATCGGTCAGCGGCGCCGGCTCCAGCATATGCAGCACACCCTCGTAGGCCGAGATGCCGCCGCCGACGCTGAACAGCAGCACCGCCACCATCAGGCTCCAGAAGTACAGTTCCTTGCCGTATCCGAACGGATGCATGGCGTCGGCCGGCCGGCGGCTGCGCGCCATGCCGACCAGCAGCAGCAGCTCGTTGCCGGTGTCCACCGTCGAATGGATCGCCTCGGACAGCATCGCCGAGCTGCCGGTCACGCCGGCGACCACGAACTTGGTGATGGCGATCGCCACGTTGGCGGCAATCGCACCGTAGACGGCGATGCGCGATCCGGACGGCGCCGGGCTTGCCGGTAGCGCCTGGGACGGAGGTGGCGCCGCCGGCGTTGCCGCGTCGCCCCGCTGCGCCGTTTCAGGCCGGTGCTCCATCGCTTTCCTCCCCGCTCATGCCCCGCTTGGTGGCGGCACATCGCGCCAGTGTACTGGCGCGCAGGCGGTGGGGCGATTTGGACGGCGGTTAATTGCTTAATTATGCTGCACGCCCTCAGAACATGGCGCTGCTCATCAAGGCCTTGGCGACCAGCACGCCTTCATCGGGCGCTTCGGCGTACACCGAGACATCCATGACCACCTGCTTGCGGCCACGCCGGACCACCACCGCCACCGCCCTGAGCGCGGCGCCGCGTGCCGGTGCCAGGTACTGGATCGACAGGGAGCTGGTCGCCCCGCCCTTCACCTCATCGGCGCTGGCGCCCGACGCCGCCGCGGCCGCGCCGGCGATATCGATCAGGGTGGCAATCACGCCGCCATGCACGATGCTGCCGTGGGTCACGTTGGTCGGCAGGAATGGCATTTCCAGTTCGACATGATCGGGAGCCAGGCTCGCCACGCGTACGCCGAGCGCGCGCGCCACCGGGGAGCCGATCAGGACGTTGTCAACCATGGCGCGCATGCGAGGGTCGACGCTGGCGTGGCGCTCGTGGTGCAGAGGTACGGTGGATAGGGGCTGGGACATTTTCACCTCGGCTCGGCAGGGTTTGGAGTCAAGCGTATTGGGGTGCCGCGGCATGTTCAATTACCCCTCGCATAGTTGCGAAGGCCCCATTAAGAGAACTGCTATTCACATGGAAGGGGGAACTGCCGCACCTTAACGCAGCCCCACACCGGCCGCGGTTGACTGAACACCTATCTAATGTGTATAAATACACACGCCACCCCATGCGATCTTCGAAGTTGATTCAGCGAGCAAGATGGCTGGACGCTCGCCCGTATTACCGGTAGTCACCACTTCAAACACCCGTGGAAGCCCGGATTGGTAACGGTCCCGCATCCTAAGCAAGACCTTCCCACCGGAACGCTCCACAGCATCCTCAAGGCCGCCGGCTTGCGATAGGCCACCACCCGCGACAATTTGCCATGCAGAAAAACTCTCTGGAATTTCCGATCGCCATCCACAAGGAAGCAGGAACCGTTTACGGCGTTACGGTGCCCGACGTCCCGGGCTGCCATTCCTGGGGAGATACGATCGACGACGCGATCCGCAATGCAAGGGAGGCCATCAAGGGCCATGTTGCAACGCTGGTGGAACTCGGCCAGCCGGTCAATATCCGGTGCTCGACCATCGAAGCACTCATGGCAAAGCAAGAGTACGCCGGCGCAATCTGGGCCCTGGCAGATGTGGATGTGAGCAAGCTCGACGCGCGTCCGGAGCGCATCAATGTCAGCCTGCCGCGCTTTGTGCTGCAGCAGATCGATGTCTACGTCGAACGGCGCCATGAGACGCGGAGCGGCTTCCTGGCGCGCGCGGCACTGGCAGCGCTGGCCCAGGAACATTAGGCACGCGGGCGGACATGTCGGCGGCAGGGCCGGGACCGGGGACCCCTCGCCGCCACCCGTATAATGTCCCCCCGTTTCACGCTCGCCTTCCCGCCACCATGCCGTCACCCTCAGAATCCGCCCCGCTGCGCCCCGAACCGGACCACGGCGCCACGGATTCCACGCTGTCCGAGCGCCCCGACAGCCCCTGCATCGGCATCTGCTCGACCTTGTTCGACGAGGTATGCCAGGGCTGCGGCCGCACCGCGGCGGAGGTCAGCAACTGGGTGTTCTTCAGCGACGAGGAAAAGCAGCGGATCTGGGAGCGCATCACTCGCGAGGGCACCGGCAAGCGTTTCCGTCAGGGCTAAAACACCCGTCCTCCTGCCTTTACTCGCCCGACAGGCGCCGCTCCATCGCTTCGACTTCGCGCCGCTCCAGGCGCTGCCGTGCCAGCTTGCGCCAGCTCTCGGCCAGCGGTGCCAGCGCGGCCATTTGCTCCAGCGCGGCATAGTCCAGCCGGTTGACATACAGCACCTGGAGCAGTCGGTGCAGCGGCCATCCGGGACAGGGCCGCGCCACCAGTTCCAGCACATCGCCCGCCGCCACCTCGCCGGTTTCAAGCACGCGGTAATACCAGCCCGTGCGCAGGCTCTGCTGCACGGCGCGCGACATGCCCGCATAGCCAAAGCGGTGATTGAGCTTCCAGCATGGCTGGCGCGCCTGCGACACCTCTACCAGCGCCGTGCCCAGCCGGAAGCGATCGCCGATGCAGACATCGGCTTCGGTCAGGCCCGTGGTGCTCAGGTTCTCGCCGAAGGCACCGGGCGTGTCGAGCACGCCGTCACCGGCCGCACCCTGCTCTGCCAGCGCCAGGCGCCACGCCGGGTAATGATCGAACGCATAGTGGTGCAGCGCCTTTTCCGGACCGCCATGATGCCGCGGGTCGCCCTGCCCGTCGCCCTCTAGCCCGGTCGCGCTGACGCGGATCCGCGCACGCGTTGCGGTCTTGGCAATGCCGCTCGGTACGCCCTTGGGTCCGAACGGACGCACCACACCGGTCAGGACCGCGTCGATCGACACGCGCATGGCGGATGCGGGCTCGCTCATAGCCCGGCTTGCTCCAGCCAGCGGGCGAACATGCGTTCCCCCGCCGCCGCCACGCTGGCGCCGACTTGCGCGGTCCGCGCACGGATGGTGCGCGGATCGATACCGGCCTTGCCCAGTTCGACGGTATGGCCGATCAGCCAGGCCTCGATGTCGCGCGGCATGACTTCGGGGTGGAACTGCAGCGCCAGCACCTGGTTGCCGATGGCATAGGCCTGGTTCTGAACCGCCGCGGTCGAGCCCAGTAATTGCGCGCCGGCGGGCAGGTCGAAGGTGTCGCCGTGCCAGTGCAGCACTTCCCAGCCGGCCGCTGCCAGTTCGGCGAGCGCTGAATCCTGCCCGGCCGGCGTCGGCGTGACCGGCGCCCAGCCGATCTCGCGCGTGCCGGGGTAGACCCTGGCGCCGGCGGCGCGCGCAATCAGCTGCGCGCCCAGGCATACACCGATGATCTTGCCCCCGGCCGCCAGGCGCTGGCGGATCAGCGCGATTTCAGCTTCGAGCCATGGATAGGCCTCGGTTTCGTAGACCCCGATGGGACCGCCGAGCACCAGCAGCAGGTCAGCCGGCTCGCTGGCAATCGGCGCGAGGTCGTCGACGCCGGCCTGGAACACCCGCAGCGTGTGCCCGCGCGCGCGCAAGGCGTTGCCGATCACGCCCGCATGCTCGAAGGCGACGTGCTGGATCACATGGGTGGTACGCGTTGTCATCAATGGCTCCTGCCGGCAAAAGGGAGAAAACCTTCATGTTAGCGTCTATGGCCACCTCCCCGCGCAGACCCCGGCACGACATTCCCAATTTGCGAGCCTTCTCAGCCAGGCAGGCCGCGCGCCGCGTTATTTTGCCGCAGGCGCCAGCACCAGGGTGTCCGCCGTGCCATGCAAACCCGAGGCCGCGGCCGGCGGCATGGTGATGTATTCCACCGCGGCCCATTTGCCGGTCCAGTCGCGGTAGCGCGGCAGCAGCGCATTGCCGGACTGCCCGGTGGAGTCCATGAAGCGCGATGCCGCCAGGTCGGACAGGTCATAGAGCGCGCGCACGCTGGCGGCATGGGTGTTTTCGAAGGGTGCCTTGTGGTCGCGCAGGTTATGCCGGCCGACGTTGACCGTGTAAGTGTCGCCGCCCGTCGGCACGCGCAGGTTGAACAGCGGCGCCAGGTACGCGACCTTGCCGAACGGCTTGTGCTCGGAACGCGCCGCGTGCGCCTCGCCCCAGCGCCAGCGCGCGGGATCGTCGCCATAGCGGCGCGACAGGTCGGCCATGGCCTGCGTCCAGGCGTCGGCAATGGCGTCGTCGCAGGTCTCGGCCGGGCCCGTATGGGGACGGTCGCACCAGAACGCACCCAGCTGGCGCGGATCGCGCAGGATGTTGAGCATGGGCTGCTGCACGTTGCGCTGCTCCCACATGCGGGCAAAGATCGCCTCGCCGGTTTTCTCCTCGAACAGCCGGCGCGACAGCTCGCGCAGCCACGCGGTGACCACCAGCGGCTCGGCACGGCCGGCGTCCATGGTGCCGTCCCACTGGCGCAACGCATCCAGCAATGCGCGTTCGCGCGCGGGGCGCGCTGCGTCGCGGCTGATAGGCGCGGCCAGCAGCAGCGGCAAGGCATCGCGCACCGCCAGCGAGACCACGTCCTTCTGGATCGCGGCGAAGGTGTCGAAGGAATGCTTCGGCGTGGCCGCCAGCAGCGCGCGGATGCGGTCGTAGCGATAGGGCACGGTCCACTCGCTGGTGATGAAGTACGGATAGTCCGGCGCGACGATGCGCTGGTTGGCCGTGACGATCACCCCCCCGGCGGGGTTGTACTGGTGCGGCAGCGCCTCGAACGGGATAAAGCCGGTCCAGTCATAGCGCGCGTCCCAGCCGGGCGCCGGCGCCAGCCCCTTGAGGTCGTTGTCGGCGCGGCGCAGCGGCACGCGGCCCGGCGCGTAGAAGCCAATATTGCCGTCGACGTCGGCATAGACGATGTTCTGCTGCGGCGCATGGAAGTCGCGCAGTGCGGCGGTGAAGCCGGCCCAGTCGCGCGCCTGGTTCATGCTCAGCCCGGCCTGGAAGGTGCGGTCGTCCGCGCGCAGCGCGGTCCACTGGAACGCCACCACGTATTGCGCGCCCAGCGGCGCCGCGGCGGTGGCGAGCGGCTCGGCGACATCGGAAATCACCGGCCCGTGGCGGGTCGTGCGGACCTTCAGCGTCACGTCGGCGGCGCCTTTGACGCGGATGGTCTCGGTGCGGGTCTCGAACGCGGCCCACCCCTGCGGCGTCTGGTATTGGGTGTCGTTGCCCGGGCGCACCCGCTCCAGGTACAGGTCTTGCACATCCGGCGCGGTATTGGTCAGTCCCCACGCGATCCGGTCGTTGTGACCCAGCACCACCAGCGGCATGCCGGGCAGCGTCGCGCCGGCCACCTCGAGCCCCGGCGCGCTCAGGCGCGCAAAGTACCACAGCGCCGGCGCCTGCAGGCCCAGGTGCGGATCGTTGGCCAGCATGGGCTTGCCCGATTGCGTGTGGGCCCCGGACACCACCCAGTTGTTCGAGCCCATGCCCTCGACATAGCCCGGCGGCGCCTTGTCGCCGACGCGGGCCATCGCGCTCGCCAGCGGCGCCAGTTGCCGGTACAGATGGCCGTAATCCATGGTGCGTACCGGCTGCTCGCCCGGATACGGCGCCAGCAGTTGGCTGATGCGGGCCACCGGCAGCACCTGCGCCAGCCGCATGCGCAGCGTCTCCTGGGTCCAGTTGCCGCCAAGATCCCAGGCCATCATGGTCTGCCAGCCCAGCGTGTCGGCCGGTTCCCAGCGCTCGGGCTGCGTGCGCAGCAGCAGGAACTCCGGCGGCAGCGGGCCCTTGCGCTGGTCAATCCATGCATTGACGCCGTCGGCATAGGCCTGCAGGGCCGCGCGCGCTTCGGGCGAGGCCTGCGCGAGGATGGCCTCGGCGTTGCGCCGCACGCCCAGCGTACGCAGGAACTTGTCGTTATCGACGGCTGACGGCCCCAGGATCTCCGCGAGCCGCCCTGCAACGATGCGCTTGTTCATCTGCATCTGCCACAGCCGGTCCTGGGCGTGGACGTAGCCCAGCGCAAACCAGGCATCGGCCTTGCTGGCGGCGCGGATCTGCGGCACACCGTTGCCATCGCGCACGATCGTGACCTGGTTGCGCAAGCCCGCCAGCACCGCCTTGCCGGAGGCCGGCGGTTGTGCCGCATGCCGATACCAGACCAACCCGCCCGCGGCGCCGGCCACCGCCAGCCCCAGCAGCACTGCCAGCCACCTGGTCAGCCGCCCTAACCCGCGCATCGTTGCTCCCCCTCTGTCCTTGTCATGTTGTATGTGTTTCCCGCGCATTATCCCCGCATTGTCCGCACGAAAAAATGCCCGGACCAGCCGGGCATTTCCGCGTTGCGTGCCAGCGCGTCAGGCAGCCGGCTTCTTCAGCTGCAGCGACTTGTACTCCAGGAACTCCTCCAGGCCGTACTTGCCGGCTTCGCGCCCGTTGCCAGACTGCTTGTAGCCGCCGAACGGCGCCTGCATGTTGAACGGTCCGCCGTTGATATCGACCTGGCCGGTGCGGATGCGGCGCGCCACGCGAATCGCGCGCGCCTCGTCGCCTGACCACACGCCGCCGCCCAGGCCGTAGATGCTGTCGTTGGCAATGCGCACCGCGTCTTCCTCGGTGTCATAGCAGATGATCGACAGCACCGGGCCGAAGATCTCTTCCTGCGCCACGGTCGCGCGCGGCTCGACGTTGCCCAGCACGGTCGGCTTGACGAAGAAGCCCCGGTCCAGCCCCTCCGGCGCCTCGGGGCCGCCGGCCACCAGTTCGGCGCCCTCTTCCAAGCCGCGGCGGATATAGCCGGTCACGCGGTCCTTCTGCACGGCGGAGATCAGCGGACCCAGCTTGCTGGTTTCCTGCAGCGGATCGCCCACGGTAAAGCCGGCCACCACCTTCTGCGCGATCGCCTTGACTTCGTCATAGCGGGTGCGCGGCACCAGCATGCGGGTGTGCGCCGAGCAGGTCTGGCCGGAGTTCAGGAAACAGGCATTGATGGTGCCCTTCACGGCCGCCGGCAGGTCGGCATCGTCCAGGATCACCGAGGCCGACTTGCCGCCCAGTTCCAGCGCCACCCGCTTGACGGTCTGCGCGGCCAGCTCGGACACGCGCTTGCCGGCGCGGGTCGAGCCGGTGAACGACACCATGTCGACTTCCGGATGGCTGGCCAGCACCTCGCCCACCACTGGGCCATAGCCGGTCACCAGGTTGAACACGCCCGGCGGCAGCCCCGCGGCCTCGATCACCTCGGCCAGCACGAAGGCGTTGAGCGGCGCCACCTCGGACGGCTTGAGCACCACCGTGCAGCCCGCCGCCAGTGCCGGCGCCACCTTCAGCGTGATCTGGTTGAGCGGGTAGTTCCACGGCGTGATGGCGCCGACCACGCCCACCGGCTCGCGCACTACCAGCGAATTGCCCACTTCTTCCTCGAAGCTGAACCCTTCCACCAGCCTGGCGGCCTGGCCCCAGTTGTAGACCGGGCCGCCCACCTGGATCGCGCGCGCCAGCTTGATCGGCATGCCGACTTCACCGGCGATCAGCTGCGCCAATTCTTCGCTGCGCGCCTTCAGCCCTTCGGCGATCTTCGCTATATAGCCGGCGCGCACGGCCGGCGGCGTTGCCGACCAGCCATCGAAGGCCGCGCGCGCCGCCTGGATGGCGTCTTCCGCGTCGCGGGCCGAGCCTTCCGGGATCGTCCCCATCACCGCTTCGGTGGCGGAATGGATGACATCGATCTTGCCGTTACCGTGGGGTGCGACCCACTTGCCGTTGATGAAGAGTTTGTCTCGTTGTTGCATGGCCACAGTTCTCGGTTTGGTAAATTGGCGATTGCAATTTTTTGTTACTTTTATGGTGCAGGCACATTGTAGAGCGGAATCGGGCCCATGTTTTTGGCGCCGGGGGATATGCCGCCGGCTGCGCCTGCGGCTCGGCACAACAATATGGCGATAATCGGCCGCGGCTCGCGGACGGGCTGCACGCCCCCGCGGCCGTCCATAACAAGACTAAGGGAGCGAGGCATGGTCGATCCGATCTACCGCAAGACGGAGGCGGGGCAGGACGAAATCCGCAGTCGCGCGCGCAAACTGGACCACAAGCTGCGCGCGCTGCTGCTGATGGTCAATGGCGAGCGCCGCGAGCAGGCTTTGCTGGCACAGGTGGCGGGCATGGGGATCGGCGCGGAGGCCATGGCAACGCTGCTGCGGCTGGGGCTGGTCGAAGCCGTCGCAGAGCCGGCCCAGCCCTCCGCCGCCGCGCCGCATGAACCGGCGCGAGCCGCCCCGCCGGCACCGGATACCAATTTGTTCTCGGTGTATGCGATGCGCCATGCGCCGGTTCCCGAGGTAGCGGCGGCGCCCCCCCCCAGTGCGGCCGAAGTCCACTCGCCCGCCGAGATCCAGGCCTACCAGCGCCTCTACCACTTCTATACCGACGTGATCGGGCAGCATCTCGGGCTGCGCGGCTACATGCTGCAGGTCAAGGTGGAGAAGGCTTCGGACCTGCCCGCGCTGATGGCGCTGCGCGAACCGCTGCATGCGGCCCTGCTCAAGGCCCGCGGCGACATCACCGCCCGTGCCATCATCGCGCAGCTGGACCAGGTCCGCGACGGCAGCGCCATCTGATACACAGGCCGCCCGACAGCAAAAAGGCCGCCCGGAGGCGGCCTTCAGCATGCGGAGGGCGCGGCGATCAGCCGTCGATCCCCTGCGACTGCAGGTACTCGTCATAGGTACCGAGGTAATCGGTCAGCGTACCGTCGGTGCGGATTTCGATCACGCGCGTAGCCAGGCCACTGACGAACTCGCGGTCGTGCGAGACGAAGATCAGCGTGCCCTGGAACTTGTCCAGCGCGATCTGCATCGACTCGATCGATTCCATGTCCATGTGGTTGGTCGGCTCGTCCAGCGCCAGCACGTTGTGGCGGCCCAGCATCAGCTTGCCCCAGATCATGCGGCCCTTCTCGCCGCCGGACAGGACCTTGACGTTCTTCCTGATGTCGTCGGCCGAGAACAGCAGGCGCCCCAGCGTGCCGCGCAGCGAGGTTTCGTCGTCGCCGGCCTGCGTCCACTGGCTCATCCAGTCCATCACGTCGCGGTCCGTGGGGAATTCCTCGTAGGTGTCCTGCGGCATATAGCCGACGTTGGCATTCTCGGCCCACTTGACCGTGCCGCGGTCCACCTCGACGCCGCGCTGCACGCCGGTCTGCACCGCGCCGTTGAGCAGGCTGCGCAGCAGCGTGGTCTTGCCCGCGCCGTTCTCGCCGATGATCGCCACGCGCTCGCCGGCCTGGATCGCCAGGGAGAGATTGTCGATGATCTTGCGGTCGTAGGTCTTGGTGATGCCTTCCACCTCGACCGCGAGGTTGTGCAGCTTCTTCTCGAACTCGAAGCGGATAAACGGGTTCTGGCGCGACGACGGCTTGATGTCCTCGACCTTGATCTTCTCGATCTGCTTGGCGCGCGAGGTCGCCTGGCGGGCCTTGGACTTGTTGGCCGAGAAGCGGCGCACGAAGTCCTGCAGTTCGCTGATGCGCTCCTTGGCGCGCGCGTTGGCGGCCATCTGGCGTTCACGGGCCTGCATCGACGCTTCCATGTAGTCGTCGTAGTTGCCCGGGTAGACCTTGAGCGTGCCGTAGTCCATGTCGGCCATGTGGGTGCAGACCGAGTTCAGGAAGTGGCGATCGTGGGAAATGATGATCATGGTGGAGTTGCGCTCGTTGAGCACGGTCTCCAGCCAGCGGATCGTGTTGATGTCCAGGTTGTTGGTCGGCTCGTCCAGCAGCAGCACGTCCGGATTCGAGAACAGTGCCTGCGCCAGCAGCACGCGCAGCTTCCAGCCCGGCGCCACGTCGCTCATCGGTCCCTGGTGCTGCGCGGTGGGAATGCCCACGCCCAGCAGCAGTTCGCCGGCGCGCGCCTCGGCGGTGTAGCCGTCGTATTCGGCGTACTTGGCCTCGAGCTCGGCGGCCTTCATGTAGTCTTCGTCGCTCGCTTCCGGGTTGGCGTAGATGGCGTCGCGCTCCTGCGCTGCGCCCCACATCTCGGTGTGGCCCATCATCACCACGTCGAGCACGCGCATGTCTTCATACGCGAACTGGTCCTGGCGCAGCTTGCCCAGGCGAATGCCAGGCTCCAGCATGACGTTGCCCGACGACGGCTCGAGGTCGCCGCCCAGGATCTTCATGAAGGTGGACTTGCCGCAGCCGTTCGCGCCGATCAGGCCGTAGCGGTTGCCCTCGCCGAACTTGACCGAGATATTCTCGAACAACGGCTTGGGGCCGAACTGCATGGTGATGTTTGCGGTAGAAAGCACGTCTGGAACCTTGTCTGGAGAGTGTGGCGCCGCGGCGCGGGCCGGAAGGATTCCGGCGGCCATGGCTGGCGCTGCGGCACGGGCCACGCCCGGTTCATGCGAGAACCCGGCAGGAAATCAGGAAATAACCGCGTATTCTATCATCCGGACGCATTCCTTGCGACCGGCGCGCGCGCCGCAGGACGCGCGGCTCAGGCCCGCGGCGGCAGCGCGGGGTAGCCCGAGAACGCCATGCTGAAGCCGTCGGCGCGTGCCGACAGCCGCACGTGCGCACCGACCGGCAGCGTCAGCTTGGGGGCGCAATGCCCGAACGGCAATCCGGTCAGCACCGGCACCGTCAACTGCTCGCGCAGGTAGGCCACCACGGCGTCCATGTCGTAGCCGTTGTCGTAGTCGGTGACGCGGTAATTGGAGAAATCGCCCAGCACGATGGCGCGCTGCGCGCCCAGCACGCCGGCCTGCTGCAGCTGGATCAGCATGCGCTCGACGCGGTACGGCGGCTCGTTGATATCTTCCAGGAACAGCACCCCGCCCTGCACCCGCGGCATGAACGGCGTGCCCAGCAGGCTGCACAGCATCGCCAGATTGCCGCCCCACAGCGTGCCTTCGACGCTGCCGGAGAACGGCTGGCCGCCGGACTGCGGCGCGGCGATGTCGACGCGGTAGGCAGGGTTACGCAGGATGCCTTCGAAGTGCTCCCACATGTACGTATCGACGCCTTCCGCACCAAAGTCGGCCAGCAGCATCGGCCCGGCAAAGGTGATGCCACCGGTGGCCGCCAGGTACGCCAGCTGGAAGGCGGTGAAGTCGCTGTGCCCGACGATGGGCGTGCCGCTGGCGCGCGCCTGTTCGGCGATGCGGGCAAAGTCGACCTGCCCCAGCAGCCGCGCGATGCCATAGCCGCCGCGCACCGCCAGCGTCAGTTCATGCGCAACCCCGGTGCCGATTGCGTGCAGGTCGGCCAGCCGCTCCGCGTCGGTGCCGCCAAAGCGCAGGTAGCGCCGTGCCAGCACGTCCGGGTTGGTCATGTGGTAGCCATGCTGCTTGAGCCAGGCACAGCCGCGCGCGGCGACGGCGACATCGTGCGGATACCCGGACGAGGCGATCAGTCGGACTTCAGTATGCGGCGGCATGCAGGTCGGCGTGCTCATGCTTCAGTGTCGTGGTTCTGGTCGGGATTGGCGGCCGGCTGGCGTGCCGCCTTCTGCGCCCGGCGCCGGGCGCCGAAGAAATCCTTCAGCAGCTGGCTGCAGGGATCGGCCAGCACGCCACCGGTGATGGTGGTCTGGTGGTTAAGCTGCGCCTGTTCGAACAGGTTGACCACGCTGCCGGCCGCGCCGGTCTTGGGATCGCTCGCGCCGAACACCACGTGGCGCAGCCGTGCGTGCAGGATCGCGCCGCTGCACATGGCGCACGGCTCCAGCGTCACGTACAGCTCGCACTCAGGCATGCGGTAATTGCCGATGACTTGGGCGGCGGCGCGCAGGGCCTGCATTTCGGCGTGCGCGGACGGATCGACCGAGCGGATCGGCAGGTTGTGGCCGCGGGCGATGATGGTGTCGTTCCAGACCACCACGGCGCCCACCGGCACCTCACCCGCGGCTTCGGCCAGGCGGGCTTCCTCGAGCGCGGCGCGCATGTAGCGCGCGTCGCGCTCGGCGGCTTGCGCCGGATCGTCCGGCAACGCGCGCGGCGCGCGCAACGGTAGTGGCGGCAGCGGCGGCTGGGTCATCGCTGCCCGCTCAGTCCTGCGCGGGCAGCACCGCCGGTGCGCTGACCTCGGCCCAGCAGTTGGGCGTTTCGAACAGCACCAGCCGCGTCAGTTGCAGGTGGTGGCCGAAGCAGTCCTTGAACACCGGCGCCAGGATGTCGAAGGCCACCTGGGCCAGGTTTTCCACGGTCGGAATCGCGTCCAGCACCACGGTCTTGTGCCCTTCCATCGATTGCAGGAAGTTCAGCAGCGCGGTGTCGCCGCGGTAGATCAGGAAGGCGTGGTCCCACTTGCTGACCAGGTGCTCGTTGGCCAGCGTCTTGATGTCGCCGAAATCCAGGATCATGCCGTCATCGGAGGCGCCCTCGCGGTGCAGCACCTCGCCCGACAGCGTCAGGTCCAGCCGGTAGCGATGGCCGTGGATATTGCGGCACTGCCCGCAATGGTTGGGGATGCGGTGGCCGGAGTCGAACTCCAGCCGGCGGGTAATGGAAACTTGTTTGCTCATGTGGTCCGGCGCCGGTGCCGGCCGCCTGCGTTGAAGCGGACGCCGCGCGTGCGTCCGAAGCCTGTATTGTGGACTGAATTCCGTACCTTATGCGACCTTGCGCCAACACTGTGCCGCCGTCGGGCCAGCCACCGTCACTGCCATTCAGCGGATGCCCAGCAGCTTGTGGGTCTGCAGCGACAGCCGCCAGCGCGGGTGGCGCTGGCAGAAGGCCACCGCCGCGGCGGTATTTTCCCTTGCCAGCGGACCATCCATGGCCTGCACCAGGAAATGGCGGAAATCAAGCTTCTCGTATGCGGCAAAGTCCTGCCCGTCTTGCGGAATCACCACCTTCAGCTCGTCGCCGCGCGTGACCACCAACTCCGAGCCCATCTTGGGGCTGACGCAGATCCAGTCGATGCCAGGCGGCACGGCGATGGTGCCGTTGGTCTCGATCGCGATCTCGAAGCCCTGGGCATGCAGCGCGTCGATCAGCGGCGCGTCGAGCTGCAGGAGCGGCTCGCCCCCGGTGCAGACCACCAGTGGCTTGCCGCCGGCGCCTTGCGGCCACTCCGACGCGACCACCGCGGCCAGTTCCTCGGCGGTGCGGTACTTGCCGCCGCGCGTGCCATCGGTGCCGACGAAATCCGTATCGCAGAACTGGCACACCGCGCTGGCGCGGTCTTCCTCGCGGCCGCTCCACAGGTTGCAGCCGGCAAAGCGGCAGAACACCGCGGCGCGGCCGGCGTTGGCGCCTTCGCCCTGCAGCGTATAGAAGATTTCCTTGACGGCGTAAGTCATGCGTGAGGTCTCTCTCGGACCGCAAATAGCGTATGGCAGCGCTGGGCTGGCCGGGGTTCAGAAAAGGATGGGCAGGGCCGGTGCCGGACCTCGCGCGTTGCCGCGTGGTCGCGCCCTCGATGGGGACCGGAACGTATCGATCGGGGCGGCTGTGCTGGCAGCGTGGGGGCTGCCGGGAGGGGCTGTCCTGGCCTGTCGCAGGCTGCGTCCGGCACAGGCCGGACGTGCCGCAAGTATACCAGAGGGCTCAGGGTTTTCGCTTAGCCGGCCCTGGTGGCGCTGCCACGGTTCGGCGGCCGGCAAGCCGGCACCGGACCGCCATCGCGCTCCGTAGCCGTGCGCGCAGGAAGTGCGGTGCCGTGCCCGCCCCTTCCCCGGCCCGCACCGGCTATTTCAGCCCAAGATAGTCGCGCTTGCCGATTTGCACCCCCTTGTGGCGCAGGATGTCGTAGGCGGTGGTCACATGGAAATAGAAATTGGGCAAGGCAAAGCCGAGCAGATACGACTTGCCGTCGAAGCGCAGGGGGCCCTGGGGCAGCTTCAGTTCGATCGCGCGCTGTGCGCTGCCTTCCAGCTGCGCCGGCGTGATCTGCTCCAGGAACGCGATGGTGCGGCCGATCCGGTCCTGCAGCTCCGCGAAGGTCGCTTCGGTGTCGGCAAAGGACGGCACCTCGATCCCGGCCAGCCGCGCGGCGCAGCCCTTGGCGGCATCGCTGGCGCGCTGCACCTGCGCCGGCAGCGGATCCATATCGGCAATCAGGCGGGTCTGGATCAGGTCGGCCGGGTCCATCCCCTGCGCCTGAGCGTGCGCCGCGCCCTTGGCGAGGATCGCGTCGAGGTTGCCCAGCGCGCGGATAAAGGGAGGGATCGAAACGTCGTACATCGAGAGGGCCATGGGGGCGTCTCCTGTGCAGGGGTTGGTGTTCTCGTCGTGGCGGCCGCGCCATGAGGCGCCGGCCGCAGCCGCGAGCATAGACCGGATTGGCCTTCGCTGCTGCCCGGCGATGCCCAGGCTGGCTGCAACCTGATTTACCATATCCGGCCATCGTCCCCGCAATCCGGCGGCCCAGCGGCCGCGCCCTACATGAATGCGCCGTTCCCCCTTCGCACGGAATGTCCGCCCGGCACCTGCATCTGCGGTCGCGAAGCGCTGCTGAGCGACCCGGATGCCGACCTGCGGGTGCTGCGCCTGACGCGCGCCGAGGAAAAACGGCTGGTGGAACGCCTCGAAAGCCTGACCAGCCTGCCAGAGCTGCAACGGATGGAGGCCCTGATGCAGGCCCAGCTCGGCATCGTGCTGAGCATCACGCCCAGCGCGCGCGGCGTGCGCACCGTGCGCGGCATCAGCATCCAGGTGCTGGAGCAGCCCGGCCTGTGCCGCAAGATCCGCCAGTCGATCCCGGCCGCGATCCGGCGCAGCATGGAGGCGCATCCCGAGATCGCCTACGCGATCGTCGATGCGCACGACCTGCTCGGCGGGACCTGACGGCGCCGCTCAGGCGTCGCTCTGGGCCAGCCGCAGCGCGTGTTCGCGCACATCCGCCGGCCATGCCGCGATCTGCCTTGCAAAGCCTTCCAGATCGTTGGCGAACAGGGCCCGGCTGGCTTCCTCGAAGCCGGCAAGATCACCGGCAATGGCCACCATGAAGTGATAGGCGCGCTCGCTCGCCGCACGGCTGCGGTCCTTGCCGGCGTGATCGCGGCGCGCCTGCTCGACCAGCTTGCGCAGCGCCACCGACGCGCCGCCCGGCTGCGCAGCCAGCCATTCCCAGTGGCGCGGCAGCAGCGTGACCTCGCGCGACACCACACCCAGCCTGGGCCGACCGCGGCCACGCGGTTCCGCAGCGTCGGGAGCGGCATCGCCCTCGCCAGCCGCCGGCTGCGGCGAGGTCAGCTGCGCCGCGCGCCGTGCCGACCGTGTGCGGACCTCGGCTTCGGTGCCACTGGTATCGAGGTCGATCGAGCGGCCGGTGCTGTCGTCGAACACCAGTACCGGCCCCGCCGCGCCCGCCTCCAGTGCCCGCCTGAGCGCAAGTGCATTGTCCGGCAGCGGGCCGCTGGCAATGCGGCGGTGGCCGTCGAAAGTGGTGAAGTGGTGAGGCGTTGGCGGGATCATGGCGAATCGGCGAAAGATAAAGAGGAACATCGCCAAATATTACCCGGATAAAATAAGAAGTCAATATTACCCCGGCAAATATGGGGGAGCAGCCGGCCTACTGTAGGACCGCGCCGGATACCTGCGCCGGCACCACTGACCTATCACTAAGATAGGCAGCACAAACGGAGGTCGGGCGGCATGACGATTTCATACTGGGCAACCGGGACCACACTGACCAGCCCGCCCCTGGACGGCGACGCGGTGTGCGACGCTTGCGTGATCGGCGCGGGTATCGCCGGCCTGTCGGTCGCCTATGAACTGGCCGCGGCCGGCCTGGCCGTGATCGTGATCGATGCGGACGGCCCTGGCGCCGGCGAGACCGGCAGGACCACCGCGCACCTGATGACGGCTTTCGACGATTATTTTTTCTACATCGAGCGCCACCTGGGGCCTCAGGCTGCGCGCCAGGTAGCCCGCAGCCACGCGGCGGCGGTGTCGAGGATAGAGTCGATCTGCGCCGCAGAGTCTATCGATTGCGACTTCCGGCGTGTGGACGGCTACCTCTTCGCCGAATCATCCGAGGGGGACGAACTCCTCTCTAGGGAACTCGACGCCGCGCACCGCGCCGGCCTCGAGGAGGTCGAGCGGGTCAGCGACGTGCCGACCGGCAAGGTGGCGCTGCGCTCGGCATTGCGATTTCCCCGGCAAGGCCAGCTCCATCCGCTGAAGTACCTTGGCGGCCTGGTCGACGCCATCCAGCGCCGGGGCGGCAGGGTGTACGGCAAGACCCGTGCAATCGAAGTCAGCGACGGCCACCCGGCTACGGTGCGCACGGCCAGCGGCGCGCGCATCGAGGCCGGCCATGTCATCGTCGCCACCAATACCCCGTTTATCGACCGCTTTGCCATTCATACCAAGCAGGCCGGGTACCGGACCTTTGTGGTGGGCCTGAAAGTGCCGCGCGGCAGCATGCCGATGTGCCAGTTCTGGGACACGCTCGATCCCTACCACTACGTGCGCATTGCCGGCGATCTCGATGCCGGATACCAGTTGCTGATCAGCGGCGGCGAAGACCACAAGGTGGGCCAGGCGGACGATGGGCAACAGCGCTTCGCCAGGCTGGTCGACTGGACCCGCCAGCGCTTCCCGGTGGTCGACGAACCCGTGTTCGCATGGTCGGGCCAGGTGATGGAGCCGGTCGACGGCGTCGCCTTTATCGGCCGCAACCCGGGCGACACCTATGTCTATGTGGTGACCGGCGATTCCGGCAATGGCATGACCCACGGCGCGATCGCCGGCATGCTGATCCGCGACCAGATCACGGACCGCACCAATGACTGGGCCGAGCTCTACGATCCGTCGCGCAAGTCGGTAACAGCCGTGGTCGAGTACGCGCGCGAGAACGCCAATGTGGTGGCCCAGTATGCCGACTGGCTCGGCAAGGACGACGGCATGGCGCTCGACGCCATCCCCGCCGGTGGGGGGCATGTGGTCAAGGCCGGCGGCCGGCACGTGGCCGCGTTCCGCGATGTCGATGGGGTCCTGCACACCTTCGACGCCACCTGCCCGCACCTGAAGTGCCTGGTGCAGTGGAACAGCCTGGAGCAATCCTTTGATTGCCCATGCCATGGCTCGCGCTTCGGCGTCGACGGCTCGGTGCTGCATGGTCCGGCGAAAAGTGGACTGGAACCGGTCGACCTGACACGGGACGAACAGCACCGTCATTGAACCGGGGAAGCACGCCGCGCCGATCTTGCGGTGGCATTGCCATGGCATCGCAATAGAACGGCGCACGCAAGCGCCCTTGTGCGCCCGGAACGTAAAGGAGTCCGCCATGCTCACCCCCGCCAGCATTGCCAAGCATCCCATCCACCCGATGCTGATCACCATCCCCATCGGCTTGTGGATCTTTTCCTTCGCCTGCGACCTGATCCGCTATTTCGGCGGCACCAGTCCCAACTGGCCCGTAGTGGCCCTGTATGCCATGGTCGGCGGCATCATTGGAGCATTGGTCGCGGCCCTGCCCGGGTTGATCGACCTGCTCTCGCTGCCCAGCGGCATCCGCCGCATTGCGCTGCTGCACATGGCCATCAACCTGACGGTGGTCGCGCTCTATGTCGTCAATGCCTGGTGGCGCATGCGCGGGGCCGGTGCCGGTGCCATCGTGCTGTCGGCGATCGCCATCGGCCTGCTGGTGGTGTCCGGTTGGCTGGGCGGGAAGATGGTGCACGTCCATGGCGTGGGCGTGCAGACGCCGCCCGCCCCTTCGCGGTAACCAGCCCGGCGCTTACAGCAGGTCGCGCAGCTTGTAGTACCACATCCCGAGCACCAGCGCCGGGGTCCGGAACAGCGCGCCGCCCGGAAAGCGGTGATGCCGGATGCGTGTAAAGACGTCGAATCTCGAGGCGTCGCCGCTCATCGCCTCGGCAATCAGTTTGCCGGCCATGCCGGCAAACGACAGGCCGTGACCGGAGAACCCCTGCGCATAGTAGAGGTTGGTGCCAATGCGGCCCAGGTCGGGCGCGCGGTTCATGGTGATATCGACGAAGCCGCCCCAGGAATAATCGATATTCAGGTCCGCCGTCTGCGGAAAGACCTGTAGCATGCGCGCGCGGATCCGCTGCACCAGATTCCCGGGCGGGCGCGCGCTGAAGGTCTCCCCGGCCCCGAACAGCAAGCGGTTGTCGGCACTGAGGCGGAAATAGTCGACGATCAGGTTGTTGTCGGAGACCGCGACCCGGCTTGGCATCAGCGCGCGGGCCCGCTGCGCGTCCATCGGCTCGGTGGCGATCATGTACGTCCCCACCGGCATGATCCGCGCCGCGATCTCCGGCGCGAGATGGTCGCCGAACTCGCCCAGGTAGACGTTGCCCGCCAGCACGACCTGCCGGCACCGCACTTCGCCCTCGGCCGTCCTCACCACCGGCGCCCGGTCGCGCTCGACCCGATAGGCGGCCGAATTCTCGAAGACCTCGACACCCTGCCGGCGCGCCGCAGCGCCCAGCCCCAGGCAGTACTTCAGCGGATGCAGGTGGCCCGAGTGCGGGTCATACGCCCCGGCGACAAAGCGGTCGCTGGCGACATGGCGGCCAAGCTGCGAGCGCTCGACCCATTCGAGCGGATAGTCATAGCGCTGGTGCATATGGTCCACCCATCGGCGCAAACCCTCCACCTTGTGCGGCTTTGGCGCCAGCGTCATGTAGCCGCGCACGTGGTCGCAGGCGATGCCGTAGGTGGCGATGCGGTGCTCCAGCAGCCGCATGCCCTCGACCGATGCCTTCCAGGCCGCGTGTGCCACCGCGGCCGGGCACTGGCGCTCGATCGCGCCCTCCCCCTCCGCGCCGAAGCCGACGATGGCCTGGCCGCCATTGCGCCCGGAAGCGCCCCAGCCGATCCGCTGCGCCTCGAGCAGCGTGACGTGAAAACCGCGCGCGGCCAGTTCCAGCGCGCACGACAGTCCGGCATAGCCGCCGCCCACCACGCACACTTCCGCATCCGTGCGCCCCAGCAGCGGCTGGCTCGGCGCTGGCCGGTCGACGCTCGCCTCGTAATACGAGTTCTCGATGACGCCCAGTTCCTTTTGCAGCAGCCCCGACATCGTCTTCGGCTCCGATTGCGCCAGGCCGGCGCCTACGGCACGCGCACGTTGACAAACTGCCATGGATCTTCATCGCCCGCTTCCGGAAACAGTGGCGAGTGCTGCGTCAGCGGCGTCCAGTCGCCATAGACGCCGACCAGTTCGCCCAGGTACGGCCGCGCGATGCGCAGCACGGCTTCGTAATCCAGGTCGTCCGGCTCGACCACGCCCGCGCGCGGATGCTCCAGCGCCCAGACCACGCCGCCCAGGATGCCGGCGCCTACCTGCAGGCTGGTGGCGGTGTTGTGTTCCACGAGTTGCCGGGCGTGGTCCGTGGTCAGCCTGGAGCCGTACCAGTAAACGCCGCGCGCATTGCCCATCAGCAACACCCCGAGCTCATCCATGCCGGCGACGATGTCGTCGCGCAGGATGCGCTGGTTGTCTTGCTTGCGGCCGCCGTTCCCCATCAGTTCGTCGATCGACAACAGCGCGTCATCGCATGGGCGGTAGGCATAGTGCACCGTCGGCCGGTAAACGACTTCGCCGTTGTCGCGCAGGGTGAGGTGATCGGCGATCGAAATCGACTCGCCGTGCGTGATCAGGAAGCCGTGGTAAGGGCCGCCCAGCGGCGTCCAGCTGCGCACGCGCGTGCCGAATCCCGGACGCGTCAGGTACACCGCCGCATCAGAGCCGAACCCGTGCCGCCGCGCATCCGCCGGCCAGTGCCGCTCGTGCGTTCCCCAGCCGAGCTCCGCCGGCTGCATCCCTTCCTCGATAAAGGCGTCGACCGACCACGTGTTGATGAACTCGTTGGCGAGCTTGCGCCTGGCGCCGACCTGCGTGTCTTGCTCGGCGACGTGGATGACGCGGATATCGAGCTGCCGCGCCAGCGTCGCCCAGTCCTCGAAGCTTGCCGGCGGCTCATGGTCGAGACCGTTGTCCGCCGCGATATTGACCAGCGCCTGCTTGACCAGCGCCGACACCAGGCCCGGGTTGGCGCCTTGCGTCAGGATCGCGGTGGGCCCGTCGCGCTTGTCGAGTCGGAATGCCAGCACGCCTTCGCGCAAGGCATAGTTGCTGCGGCGTGACAGCGGCGCGGCCGGATCCGTGGCCGCGCCCGCCCACGGCTCGATCGAGGTATCCAGGTACAGCGCGCCATGCTCCCAGCAATAGCGCACCAGCGCCTCGCTGGAGACGTTGATCGACAGGTTCAGCAGGAAGTCTCCTGCGCCGACGAGGTCTTGCAGGACCTGCTTGTGGTTCTCCTCGGTCAGCGCCTTGGGCACGACACGGATCCCATACGCCTGGGCGATGGAAGTATCGTTGGCGGCCGGACAGACCACGGTGATCTGCCCGGGAGTGATGTCGAGATGGCGCAGCAGGACGGGCAACACGGAGCGCGCGATGCTGCCGAAACCGACGATGAGCATGCGGCCGCGCAGTCCGCCGAATTTCTTGTAGTTGGTTGCCGGGGCGTCCATCGCAGGCTCCATAGATACCACCGCCGACGCGGAGATGACTTCTATCGCTCTTAAGCAATCCATATGCCTGTTGCCAAGGCTCGCGCCATGCACAGCGATATACCGCGGGCCGCGGCCGCCAACTCTGGCCGATGTGGCCTGCGGTAACTATTGCCCGCCGGCACCGGCAAACCTTGCAACGGTGTGCGCGGCAGCACGCGCGGGGGTTGGAACGCCCCTTGCGGCTACGGTGCTTCCAACGCAAGGAGACGATGATGAAAGCACGGACATGGATGATGGCGTGGCTTGCCTGCACGGCGCTGGCAAGCGGTGCGGTACTGGCACAGGGCGCGGGTGGCGCGGGTGGTGGCGCTGGCGGCAGCTCGGGCGGCGGCAGCGCCGGCACGGGCCCGTCGGGCACGACCGGCACCCCGGGCAGCCTGGGCACGCCCGGGACCGGCACCAGCGTGACCGACGGCGGCAAGGCCAGCAGCAGCGACAAGCAAGGTAGCTCGCGCATGTCATCCGGTAAGCGGCATGGCACCGATGCCGGCGCCGGCCATGCCGCCGGGGCATCGGGCGTGACCGCGCCATCCGGCTCGACCGGTTCGCCGTCGGTCAGCGGCTCGGGGACCACGCGTGGCGGCGGAACGGATGCGCCGAGCACGGGCACGGGCGGTACCGGCACGACGGGGCCGTCGGGCGGCGCTCCCGGGACCGGCATGGGGCGCTGAACGAGGCAGGCATGTGGGGGCGGCGCCTCCGCGACTGGCAACCGGTGACACCGTGCATCGCCGCTCTTCGGTGGCCGCCGGAGCACAGACCGGCGCGTGCCCGCCGAAACTTGCGTCCTGCCCCGCGTTCTAGATTTTTATATGGGGAGCTACGCCGCGTGCCGCAGCGCTGAGCGGCGGGTCTGCGGCAGGTTTGCGGCCCGTTGCGGGCGGCCCGGAACCCTCGGAGGCTCCGCCCGGCAGAAAAGGAAATACAGGGAATACAGGGAATACAGGGAATACAGCCAATAGCCTGTTTCCACGAATAACAGGCCAAAGCTTGTAAATGCGCGTAACAGGTAATATCCTGTATCCGTCCGGCGCTCTGCCGGCTCGCACAACGCGCCATGCACTACGCCATCAAGACCATCCACCAGTTGCGTCCGATTCTGCAGGGATTCCGCAAGTCCCGCGGCCTGACCCAGGCCATGATGGCAGAGCATCTCGGGGTCACACAGCAGACCTATGCCGAACTGGAAGCCAACCCCGCCGCCGTCAGCGTCGAACGCCTGTTGCGGGTGCTGCGCCTGCTCGGCGTCGAACTCGTGTTGTCGCAGACCGAAGCTGGCGCCGCCGCGCAGCCCGCGCCCGCCCGCCCCCGAGCCAAGCCCGGGGCGCCGGCGGGCAAGACCGAGCCGGCCCGCCCCGCGACTGGCCGGCGCCCGCGCGAGGACTGGTGACCATGGCGCGCGCGCGGCAAGGCAACCGCCTCGACCTGTGGATGAACGGCATCCCGGTCGGCCATTGGGAAACCGGGGCCGGCGGTGACCGGCTGGTCTATCGCGAAGACTGGATCTCCGACCCGCAGGGACGCCCGTTGTCCTTGTCGCTGCCCTTCACACCGGGCAACCAGCCGCATCGCGGCCCCCCCGTGGCCAACTATTTCGACAACCTGCTGCCGGACAGCGATGTCATCCGGCGCCGGATCGCGGCGCGCTATCGGGCCGGCGGCACCGATGCCTTCGCGCTGCTGGCCAAGGTGGGACGCGACTGCGTCGGCGCCATCCAGATGCTGCCGCCCGGCGAAGCGCCCGAGGCGCTGCAGACGGTCAGCGGCCGCGCGCTCAACGAAGACGAGATCGCGGCACTGCTGCACGAAACCACGTCGGCCCCCGTGCTCGGCCATCGCGAACCCATCGACGACCTGCGCCTGTCGATCGCCGGCGCGCAAGAGAAAACCGCGCTGCTGCGCTGGCACGGACAATGGCAGCTGCCCCAGGGCAGCACGCCGACCACGCATATCTTCAAGCTGCCGCTCGGACTGGTCGGCAACATGCGCGCCGACATGCGCACCTCGGTGGAAAACGAATGGCTCTGCGCGCAGATCGTGGCGGCCTATGGCCTGCCGGTGGCGCAGTGCGAGATCGCCCGTTTTGCCGACACCAAGGCGCTGGTGGTGGAACGCTTCGACCGCAGGCCGTCGAGCCGCGGCACCTGGCTGCTGCGCCTGCCGCAGGAAGACATGTGCCAGGCCACCGGCACCTCGGCCTTGCAGAAATATGAGTCCGACGGCGGACCGGGCATCCGGCAGATTGCCGAGATCCTGTCCGGATCGCGCGCGGCGCCCGCTGACCGCAGCCACTTCTTCATGGCGCAGGTGGTGTTCTGGCTGCTGGCGGCAACCGACGGCCATGCCAAGAATTTCAGCATCAGCCACCTGCCCGGCAGCCAGTATGAGGCGACGCCGCTGTACGACGTCCTGTCGGCGCATCCGGTCATCGGCCGCGGCCGCAACCAGTTGGCGCCGCAGAAGGCCCGGCTGGCGATGGCGCTGCATGGCCGGAACCGCCACTACGCCATCCATGAGATCCGACGGCGCCACTGGCTGGCACAGGGGCAGCGCATTGGCTTCTCGCCCGCCGACGTGGAGTCCATGTTGGACCAGGTGACGGAACGGACCGCGCAGGTCATCGACACCGTCGCGTCGGCATTGCCGACAGATTTTCCGCTGGATCTGGCCGACGCGATTTTTGACGGCATGCGCCGGCACAACCGCAGGCTGGCAACGCGGGCCGAGGCGGATGTGCAAACGCCGGATCTTTAAGCGCCGGCGTTCGCCAGCGCAACGATCGACAAACCGGACGGGAGAATGGTGCCCATGGGCAGGATCGAACTGCCGACCTCTCCCTTACCAAGGGAGTGCTCTGCCACTGAGCCACATGGGCGTGTTCCGGCGTGGGACCACGCGGAATGATCTGGAGCGGGAGACGAGTCTCGAACTCGCGACCTCAACCTTGGCAAGGTTGCGCTCTACCAACTGAGCTACTCCCGCATGCTGGCTCCCCGACCTGGGCTCGAACCAGGGACCTGCGGATTAACAGTCCGTCGCTCTACCGACTGAGCTATCAGGGAACATATCGCCGTTCAGCGAAGCGCGAATTCTACAACATCATCGCGCTGTTTTGAAAGCCCCATCCACGCGGAAACGAAAACCGGCGGCGCCGCTCATGCCGCGTCGCGCGCGGTGCGCACGGGCGCGTGCCGGTCGACATCGATCACGGCCTGCGCAAAGGCGGTCGGCGCTTCCTGCGGCGGATTGTGGCCCACCCCGCCGGTCAGGGTCCGGTGTTCGTACCAGCCGGTGAACTTGCCGGCATAGGCGCTCGGCTGGGGGTGCGGCGCGCCGTTGGCATCGCCCTCGATGGTGATGGTGGGCACGCCGATGGCAGGCGCCGTGGCCAGCCGCTGCTCGATTGCGTCGAAGCGGGGCTCGCCGGCGGCCAGGCCCTGTCGCCAGCGGTAGTTGTGGATAGTGATGGCGACATGGTCGGGATTGTCGAGCGCCGCAGCGCTGCGCGCGAACGTGGCATCGTCAAAGTTCCATTGCGGCGACGCCAGTTTCCAGATCAGCCTGGCGAACTGGTGCGTGTACTTCTGGTAGCCGGCGCGGCCACGGTCGGTGGCGAAATAGAACTGGTACCACCACTGCAGCTCGGCCTCCGGCGACAGCGGCTGCTGGCCGGCCGCCTGGCTGCCGATCAGGTAGCCGCTGACCGAAACCAGCGCCCGGCAACGCTGCGGCCACAGCGCCGCCATGATGTCGGCGGTGCGCGCGCCCCAGTCGAAGCCCGCCACCACGGCATGCTCGATCTTCAGGGCATCCATCAACGCGATCATGTCGACGGCGATGGCCGATGGCTGGCCGTTGCGCAGCGTATCGGCCGCCAGGAACGTGGTCGAGCCATAGCCGCGCAGATAAGGCACGATCACCCGATAGCCGCGCGCCGCCAGCAGAGGCGCCACATCGGCAAAGCTGTGGATGTCATAGGGCCAGCCGTGCAGCAGCAAGGCAACCGGCCCGTCCGCGGGGCCGGCCTCGGCGTAGCCGACGTTGAGCACGCCTGCGTCGATATGGCGGATCGGCGCAAAGGCCGTATGCGTGCCCGGTGCGATCGCGGGCAACGCTGCGCCCCGCGCCCCGCCGGCCTGTGCGTGCGCGGCGCGTTGCAGGCCCAGCGAACCGGCCGCCAGCGTCACCGCGGCGGCACCCAGAAAGCCCCGACGGGGCAGATTGATGGCGTTCGGCATGTGGTTTCTCCTGTATGCGTGTTTGTGAACCCGAACGCAAGTCTAGGAAGCCAACGCATCGGGCATGTGTCTGAAATGCGGCCGGATGTATCGCCGTGTATCCGGGCGCGATGGTCCAATACACCGATACAAAACCGGCGCGCACCGGCGCCGGTTCGCCGCCGCGCGGGCCATGGTCGAGCTGCCGCCTTCGCATGCCGGACTTGCCGCGCACGGCCACTGCCCAAGTAAAAAAGGCGCCGCGGGCGGCGCCTTGCCGGGACCAGCGCAATGCCTAGGCGAAGGACTCGCAAGTGCCCGTCCTGGCCGCTTCCAGCCAGGCAAAGCCGGACCCGATGCGATGCCCCATATCGCGCTCGGCAACCTCGACCGGCGGCAGCGGGTAAGGCTGCGGCTGGTGCTCCGGCGGGGCCGGCGGCTCGTGCGCCTGCAGATCGAGGCAGTGCTCGAAGTCGCTGGCCGCCAGCCGCATGCCGACAAACTTGCCGAACGCATCGAGCTGGACCTGCGAGGTCATGCCGGCACTGCCGCCGATCGCGGGACAGACGATCCATGTGGTCCCGCCCCTGGTGAACAGATGCAGGCGCCTGGCCTGGTCCGCCGGCCGCAGCGCGTGCTCTTCGCCAGCGAGGCCGTCCAGCGCGAACGCTTCGAGGTATTCGTCGGTATGGCGATGGCTCAGGCAGACCACCACCTTGGGGCGCCAGCGCTCCCAGGTCCTGGCAATGAAGCGGAAGCGTTCGCCCTGCCGGCACAACGTCACGTAGCGCTTCTGGGGAATCAGCTCCGGCTGCCCGCGGAATGCCTTGGACCACGTGGTTCGCCCGTCGACATGGGCCGGCAGCGGAAACAGGCTCAACCTGAACTCGGCGCCCACTGGCGAATAGAGATGGCCCCAGTAATAGTGTTCCCAGTCGTTGTCACCGAGCCGGACCCCCAGCGCCTCGGCCCGCGCGGCAGCCATGATGCGCGCCACGCACTGATGGCCGAACCACCTGGCCATGTCGTGCCGATGCTGGTGGCGGAACTCGGTATCCCAGGCTGGTGGTGCCATGCGTGGATGAAGCGGTGCGACGATAGGCTCCGACCAGGCCGGACTTCGGTCGCATATCCAGACGGCAGCCCTTGGATTGCCTCCTTCCATCCCGACGTAGGAGGCAAAATACCGGTCCAGTTCCTGACGCGTGAACATCCGTGTATGCTGCATTTTATCCCTTGCTGCTTAGTGGGACCCCCAATATTTAATGCCGCGACATGCCGCCGCCGCTACGGGCGTGCGTACTGCCGTGGTCATATACGAAAATATTTTTATGCAGTCAGGATATGGACGGCCGCAGGCACCGCTCCCCCGAGCGGCATCCTGGCACCGGTTTTTTTATAATGCCCCGAACTGCCGGTTTGAATGACTTGGACCAGACTCGGCCGGCATGCGACGCGGCCTGCCTGGCAATCCGGTGATGGGGACGGCGGAAGCCGCGAGCGGCTCCGATCCAGCCACTAGGGGCCTGGATTTATTTGAATGGAGCGAAACTTATTCATTATTCGACTTCCCCCTGAAACAAAAGAAATAACTGGCAGCGCAAAGCTGGTGCTGGTCCGCACTCGAATAGTGCAAGCCGGCCCCGAAAAAACCGCAAGCGCCACAGTTCGGCTCAACTGATATAGGGTCTGGACAGCCCTTTATGGATCGGAATGATTTTATCCAAAGCCTTCCGATATAGGAATTTCAATATTCTAAGGTCTGAAATAAGCAGACTGCTGCGCTGCAATATATTTGCCGCGCAATATTTCCATCCCCTCGCCGGAGGGGATAAAAATCTGCGCACGGATTACTGACATGGACGGCCGCCGCGGCGGGCCGCTCAGAATCCCGAAAATCGAATCCCGATCGAGCCATAGCCGTAGTAGCGATCCATCTTGCCGGCGGTGGTGGCGTTGTAGAGGAACGGGATAGTGCCGACGAAGTTGTACAGCGACGCCTGGCCGCGCAGGAACACCTCCACGTTCTTCGCCACCCCGTACGACAATTCCAGGCCGAGCGTATGGTTGGAGCGGATCGGGGCATTGCCGTAGGTTTCGGCGCGGCTGTCGACATTGCTGCGCAGCAGGTATTGGAACTGGTAGCCCAGGCGCGCGGCGAAGCGCTCGTACTTCCAGCGCCAGGACCCGCCCAGGTTCAGGTAGCCCGCGGTGTAATTGAAATCGTCGTTGAAATCCAGGCCAAACTGGCTGGCGTTGACGGCAAACGACGCCGACTGCAGGGTCACGTTGCCCACGTTGCATGGCGCCGCCAGCTGGCCATTGGCGAGATTGTCCGAGCCGATGGCAACATTGAAATTGCAGTTGCCCCGCTGCAGCCGGGTGTTGAGGCTGCCGACCGAGACGCGGCTGACGCCGAGCCCGATAAAGCCGGTGAGCTGGTTGCGCTCGGTCAGTTCGCCGGAGAAGATCACGTCGGCCTGGGCCTGCACATCGTTGGCGTTGTTCACGGTCAGGCTGTTGAACGTGGTGTTGCGGACCATCACCGGCGACGAGCGGTTCAGGCTGCCGGCGTGGTCGCCCCACAGCGAGAAGCGCAGCATGATGCGATCGCGCGCGCCGGCCTCGGCGAGCGGGTCATAGTGCATCGCCAGCATCCATGTATCGATGTGGTTGCGGTCGGCGCCGTACTCGATGCCGCGGCGCCAGTAAGTGGCCGATCCCGACCAGTGCGGCGAAAACTTGTAGCCCAGCATCAGCTTGCCACCGCTGTAATCGCCCGCGTTATCCGACACGGGTCCCTGGCGCCCGCGCAGGTCGAACACGTCGACGCTGCGATTGACCATGTCGTAGCTGGCCTCCACCCGCACCGACGTGAACTCGCCGGTGGCCGGCTCGGCCTGCAGGAAGACATCGTCGGGGGCGGCGCTGGCCGTGGCCACGCACGACAGGCCCAGCATCAGGGCGCAGGCGTGGTCTAGCCGGCGCTTGCGAATCAGCTGCATAGAAGACTCCGAGGCCGCTGGGCAAGCCTCATGCGTGCCGCGCTCCGGGAGGCGCTCGACGCAGACAAGAGAACACCCGGTCAACCTCGCGACTGGCTTGAGACTCGCGTTCGGATGACCGGGCGGCCTGGCCTTCCCCATCCTGGCGGAAGGCACCATTACGCGCCCATCACGGGTTCAGCGTCACCGTAGTCTTGAGGCCGTCACCGACCACCATCTCGGTGTCAGTCTTCACCGATGCCGTCTTGGCGAATTCCACGTCGCCGTTGACCAGCATGCCCACCTTCACATCCCGGCCGCGGACACCGGTGGTTGTGGCAAACGTCACCGGGAAAGTGCTCGTGGCCTTTGGCGTGAGCGCGTCCACCTGCGCCTGGCTCAGCGCGCCGGCAGACCTGAGCTTGCCGAGGAACACCGTGAACGGCAGGTTCAGCGAGCCGCCGTTGGCCGTGGAGAACAGGCTGTCGGCGACGCTGTTGGTCAGGCTTGCCGAGGCAGACAGGTTGCCACTGATCCGGAACGAATAGGCGGTATTGGCAGGCACCACGGCATCCACCAGTTGCGACCCGTTGAACGTCAGCGTCACGTTCTCGATGATGACATCGACCTGGTTGCCACCGTAGGTATAGCTCAACCCGGCGCGCACCTGCGACGGCCCGCCGTTAAAGGCGTTGCCATTCTGCGTCAGCGCAACCTGGATCGAGCCCAGCGTGCCGCCCGAGGCCGAGATCGTGTCGGTGATCGGGTAGTTGGCGCCGTTGATCGTCAGGTTCGACAGCAGCAGGTAGTTGTTCAGCCCGACCGCGTTTGCCACGTTGTTGATGGCGCCGGCGTCCACGGCGCTGCCCAGATCCGCAGCCACCTGCTGGATCTCGGTGGTGTTACCGGTCGAGACCGCAGTGCCTAGTTCAGACAGCGTGTTCGTGATCGATGCATCCGTCAGCCCGTTGGTCGTCACCGCCTGGACCAGCGCCGTGGTCGTGGTGGACTGCGCGCTCTCGGTCACGATGTTGAGCGAGCCGCTTTCCGTCAGCGCCGCCAACGTTTCGGTGGGGTTGCTACCCAGATCGACGGCCTCCAGTGCGGTGCTCACGCTTGCCACTTGGGTCGTGATTACCGGCGCTGCCAGTGCGGCCACATTGGTGGCCACGACGCCGATGTCCGAGCGCAGTTCGGCGGGCAGGCCGGCCTGCGCGTTCTGTACGGCGCTGGACACCACGTTCGTAACCAGCGCAACGCTGGTCAGGTCTGCAGTGGCGGGCGCGCCCGCCACGGCGTTCGCGACTGCCTTGGAGGCCGCTGCGGCCGTATCCGCGGCAGTCAGCGTGCCGCCCTCTCCGAGGCCCGTCAGCGTCTTGGCGACGTGATCGACCAACTGCTGTACCACGACTGCCGCCCGCAGCGCTTCCGCGTCCCGCATCGGATCGAGCGTGGTCAGGTCCTTGCCTCCGAGGCCAAGGCCGGTTGCCAGCGGTGCCGACTGGCCCGCGCCGAGCTGCACCGCCAGGGTTGTCAGCGGCGAAGCCACCGGAATCACGCCCTGCTTGTAATCCAGCGCCGGTGCCTGCAGCACGCCGGTGAACGGCTGGTTGGTACCGATATCGGTGCCGCCGGTCACTCTCAGCGCGCTCTTGGTGCAACCGGCCGGGAAGGTAAAGTCCCCGCTCGCATTCGTGGTCGCAGTCTTGTTGTCGCAGTCAAGGAAGGTGACGGTTGAGCCGGACAGGTAGAAGTCCACTGCCTTGCCGCTCACGCTGGCGGAAGGTTGCGAAGGCGATGGCGAATCGTCGCCGCCGCCACCGCAAGCCACCAGCGTTGCTGCGGCGCTGGCCATGATGCCAAGCATGAAGATGTTCCGGGTTTTGGTTTGCACGCTGCTCTCCTCAGGTCGATACTTCGATACAACGAAAGATGGTGGGGAAGACTGCGCCGGAGTACTGCCGCGCACAGCCTCCGGCGCACTACGCTGCCGCTGATGCCACACGCAAAACTGGCGAGCGGGTGCTGTGTCAGCAGCTTGCAGATCGCGGCAGCCCGCAGATGAACGCATCCACCAATCCGTGTCATCCCTACTTGGCGGGGGAAAGCCAATCCTGTGACGCGGACCATGCGGTCACGCGAACGGTATCTGCGGCCCGCATGCGTCATCACTCATGACGCCCTCGCGATCGGCTCCCCTGCACCGCTCGAGAGCCCCGGGGAAATCGTCCGGCGTCAACCAACGCGTGATGTACCGCCCCATCGCATCAAGCAACACATCGGACATCAATCCCGCTGCGCCGGCCAATGGCGGACAGATGAGCCACGTGGTGCCGTCTCGCTCGAGCACCCGCAAGGTCTTGGGCTGGTCGGCGGGCTGCAGGACCTGGTCGCTTGCGCGTGCCTGCGCCAGCACGAACGCCTGCACGAAGTCGCCGAGGTGCCGCTCGCCCAGGCATATCACCACCTTCGGCTTCCAGAGCCGGCGAATCGCATCGATGAAGGCAAAGCGCTGGCCTTTGCGGCAGAGGTCGAGGTAACGCTGCCGCGGCAACAGTTCAGGCTGGCCGCGGAACGCCTTCGACCACGGTGTCTGATTGCTCAGGCGCGCCGGCAACGGGAACAGGCTGAGCTTGAACTCGGCGCCCTGCGGCGCGTACAAGTCATGGTCAAAGTAGTGTTTCCAGTCCTGCTCGCCTATGGCCGTGTTGAAGACTTGTGCACGCGCGGCCGCCATGATGCGGGCAATCCGCTGGTGCGACTGCCAGCGCTCCATGTGATGACGATACTTGCGACGGTAGGCGGCATCCCATGCGCCGGGTTGGCGTCGCGGGACCAACGGCGCCAACAGCGACGCACCGTTCGGCTGCGGGGAGCTATCGCAGAACCATACCGCAGCGTCCGGATTTCCACCTTCCATCCCTACGTACGAAGCGAAATACACATCCAGCTGTTCCCGCGTGAATACCGTATGTGGCTCTGTCTTCTTTCTCATTTCCTTGCCGCGGTTGAGTGAAGGATGCCCGCTGACATGCCACGTCGGCCGTTGATGGGCATCACACAAACTCGGCGGTTCCGAACCTGCTCGCCAATGCCTTTTATTCTCACCCCCGGTGCGGAGGGGCGCAGGCCTCTCGCTTCCCTCCTTGCGCGGGGTAACGCCGAAGTCCGTTGCACGGCATCGTCGCGCGCGAAAAATCGAAGAAGCCATCGCGAATAGAGGTCCAACGCGTCCTCGGCCAAGGCTAGGCTTTCCCTTCTGATGAAGGGTACCGACGCATTTCGCTGCATCGCATTATTCGCACCTGAAAACACGAAGCATGCCGGCAGCACAAGCGCGCTGCGGTTTCATGGACGGCCCACAAGGAGGCGGCCGTGACCGGGCATTAGCTGACCGCCGCCACGCCATGGAACCGGCTGCAGCAAGGCAGCCCCGCACAACTCGGCTTTGTCCACACCTTGAGCATGCACAGCAACGATGCATGCCATGCAACGAGCCTGGACGCCACTGCGCGCGGACCGGAGGTTCGGAGGAGACAACAAGGGCATGGGCACTCGCTTGAACGCCCATTACTCAACGCTTCTGGGGGAAGCAATTGGGTATCTATCGCGATATGTTCGCCAGGCACCATGATCAGCTCGCGCTGATGGCTCGCCTGCTCGACGCCGGTGCCATATGGCTCGCGGCAATCCTGGCCAGTGAGGTGAGGTTTGACACAGCGCACGCGCCGATTCACCAGTTCATCCAGTACTTCGGCTGTGCGATCGCTTTCATCGTGCTGCCCGGGTTCGACGTTTACACTTCCTGGCGCGGGCGCAGCCTGTTCTCGCTCGCGGCGCGGCTGATGTCCGCCTGGAGCCTGGTCTGGCTGGTCAGCCTGCTGCTGACCTACCTGCTGCATCAGGCCGACTCCCTGTCCCGCCTGTGGATGGTGTACTGGTACGGCTTCTCGCTGGCCGGGCTGGTAGGCCTGCGCGTAGTGACCCGTGCCGTGCTCAACCTGCTGCGCGTTGCCGGAGCCAACAACAAGCGCGTGGTCATCGTCGGCTTTGGCCGGACGGGGCAAGAGATGTATCGCCGCGCGACTGCAAGCCACACCACCGGGTTCAAGATCAGCGGCATCTATGCCCCTGAAGGCGAATCCACGCCGGAGGGACGAAGGCGCATCACCGACAGCACAGACATCGCCGATTTCGCCCGCAAGCACGGGATCCATGAGATCTGGATCACCCTCCCGATGAGCGAGCACCGCCTGATGCAGGAGATCGCCTTTTCATTGCGCAACGACTTCATCGACATCAAATGGATGCCGAGCGTGCTGGACCTGGACCTGCTCAACCACAACGTCGGCAACTTCCTGGGCATGCCGGCGGTGGAAATGAACAAGCCGCCCTCGCTCGGCGTACGCGGGACCATCAAGGCCATCTTTGACCGCAGCTTCTCGGCGCTGGTGCTCGTCGCGCTGTCGCCACTGTTCCTGCTCATCGCCATCCTGATCAAACGCGACTCACCGGGACCGGTCTTCTTCAAGCAGGAGCGCCTGGGCATGGATGGCCGCCTGATCCACGTCTACAAGTTCCGCAGCATGAAGGTGCATGCCGAGCACGGCGTCATCACGCAGGCGACCAAGGGCGACAGCCGGGTGACGCCGATTGGTGCTTTCCTGCGCCGTACCAGCCTCGACGAGCTGCCACAGTTCATCAACGTGCTGAAGGGCGAAATGAGCGTGGTGGGCCCCCGGCCGCACGCCATGGCGCACAACAACATCTACAAGGAGCAGCTGGACTTCTACATGCTGCGCCACCGCGTCAAGCCGGGCATCACGGGCTGGGCCCAGATCAACGGCTATCGCGGCGAGACCGACACCCTGGACAAGATGGCCAAGCGGGTGGAGCACGACATTTTCTATATCCGGAACTGGACCTTCTGGATGGACTTGAGGATCATTTTCTGGACGGCGTTCAAGGGGTGGACGGGGCGCAACGCCTATTGAACTCCGGTCCGGTCGACAGCGCTGCGACGAAGTCGCCGCCATCCCCGCACCTTCCGCGGACCCTGCCATGACCTTCACGAATATCGGCACATCTCTCATATGAAGATCCTCATGTACTGCCTCAACTACGCGCCCGAACTGACCGGTATCGGCAAATACACGTCGGAGCAGGCAGAATGGCTGGTGGCGAGGGGGCATGAGGTTCGGGTCATCACCGCGCCGCCTTACTATCCCGAATGGAAAGTTGCCGAAGGCTATAGCGCGTCCTCCTATGCTCGGGAAATTCACAACGGCGTCACCGTGCTGCGCGCGCCGCTATGGATACCGCACAGGGCCTCCGGACTCAAGCGCCTGGTTCATCTCGCGAGCTTCGCCGCCAGCACCGTGCCGCTGCTCTTCTGGCAGGCACGATGGAAGCCCGATGCCATCTTCGTTGTCGAACCGCCGCTATTCTGTTCTCCGGCGACCCTGCTCTTCGGCAAATTGTTCGGCAGCAAGACCTGGCTGCATATCCAGGACTTTGAAGTCGACGCGGCCTTCGCCTTGGGTCTGCTGAAAAGCAAGCTCGCACGACAACTTGTGGAGCGGCTCGAACGTTGGTTGCTGCGCAAGTTCGACCGCGTATCGACGATTTCCCAAGCCATGAAACGTCTTGCGCAAGCAAAGGGGGTCGAGGCAAGCCGGCTGGTGCATTTTCCAAACTGGGTCGATGTCGCGTCGATTCATCCGCGCGTGCAAGGCGAAAGCATTCGCGAGGCGCTCGGCATCCCCAAGGAAGCGATTGTCGCACTCTACTCCGGAAACATGGGGCGAAAGCAGGGCCTCGACATGCTTGCGGAAGCCGCACAGATCCTCAGGCACTCGGAAAGGATCTATTTCATATTCTGTGGCCATGGGCCGGGCAAGGCTGAACTGGAGAAGGCATGCGAGCCGCTTACCCGCGTAAGCTTCCTTCCCCTCCAGCCTGTTGAGCGCCTCCCCTTGCTTCTCGCCAGCGCGGATATTCATCTGTTGCCGCAGCGCGCGGACGCGGCAGACCTTGTCATGCCATCAAAACTGACGGGCATGCTCGCGAGCGGAAGGGCAATCGTTGCCACGGCCGGCGATGACACCGAGGTAGCCCATGTCGTCAAGGGCCGCGGCATCGTGGTAGCGCCAGGCAATTCATTGGCGCTGGCGACAGCGATCCAGACCCTGGCTGACGACGATGCGCTTCGCATCGCCTATGGTGCCGCCGCACGCCAATACGCGGAAACCAACCTGGGACTTGACAGTCTGCTGGCTCGCTTCGAGGAAAGCCTGATGGCCGCCATTCACGAAAGCGCCCTGGGCAACCGCCCGGCAGAGGGCAGGCCATAGAAAGGAGACCGATGAGCGCATCCCCCACCCACCCAAATACCATGATCATCGAAGGCAACGACCCAACCGTGGAGCCTTCCTTCACGCTGAGCAATCGCCTGGCGCGGCAGCTATGGAACTGGGTATGGCTGTTCCTGTTTCGCCCCAGCCCGCGCCCGATGCACGCCTGGCGCGCCTTCCTGCTGCGCGCCTTCGGCGCCAGCGTGGGCACCGATGTGCACGTGTATCCGGCGGTCAGAATCTGGGCGCCCTGGCATCTCGAAATCGGAAACAACGTTGGCATTGCCGATGGCGTCACCCTCTACAACATGAACCGCCTGCGCATCGGCGACTACGCAGTCATCTCTCAGGGCGCCCACCTTTGCGGAGGATCGCACGACTACAACGCGGCAAACTTTCAGCTGATCGCCGAACCCATCACGGTTGAGAACCATGCCTGGATCTGCGCTGAAGCCTTTATCTCTCATGGCGTAACGCTTCCCGCCGGCGCCGTGGTTGCCGCGCGCTCGGTTGTCAACAAGACGTTGCAAGCTTCGTGGACGGTCTATGCCGGCGTGCCGGCCAGGCCCATTGGCAAGAGAACCCAGCATGAACACTAACAGCCCCGGTATTTCCATACTTATCCTGACGAAGAATGAGGAGCAAGACCTGCCAGGATGCCTGGAAAGCGTCGCCTGGTCAGACGACATTCACGTTTACGACTCGGTCAGTACCGATGCGACGGTGGCGATTGCCAAGGCTTTCGGCGCCCAGGTGACACAACGTCCGTTCGACAACTGGGCAAGTCATCAAAACTGGGGGCTGCAAAACATCAGGTTCAGGCATCCCTGGGTGTTCTATATCGACGCGGATGAACGCATGACGCCCGGACTTGTCGACAGCATCGGTCGCGCGGTCCGCGCCGGAGGCCCCGAAGTCGCGTTCAGCGTGCAGCGGCGCGATTTTTTCATCGGTACCTGGCTGAAGCACGTGCAAACCTCTCCCTTTTACATGCGCCTGTTCCGGCCAGAGAAGATGCGGTACGAACGCCTGGTCAACCCGGTGTCCATCCCCGATGGCCCCACCGCAAAGATCGACGGGTATCTTGATCATTTCCCGTTCAGCAAAGGGCTGTCTCATTGGCTGGCGCGGCATAACAGCTATAGTGACCTGGAGGCGAAGCAGATCATTGATAACCGCCGTCATCAAGCGCCCGTGAGCCTCGTCAAGGCACTCACCAGCTCAGATTTCCATGAGAAGAGATTTCATCAGAAGGAAATCTTTTACCGGTTGCCCATGCGGCCCCTTTTTAAATTTCTAATTCTCTATGTGGGGAAGCGGGGCTTCCTGGACGGTCGCGCCGGATTTACCTATGCTGCGCTGCAATCAATCTACGAGTACTTCATTGTCCTGAAGACACGTCAACTTTCATCCCTGCAACCGGCGCAACCAGCCACGGTAAATCATGGCGCGGAAATCGTAACGATGATCGAGTCGGGTGTGAGGTATCCGCGCGGCGAACGCCGCTAGTCCGCCAGGCGCAGCCCTGCATGCGAGCGGATGCCTCGAATGACATTGCGCTTGACGAGTTCCTGGGGGAAGTCGAGTTTCCGGTTTCCCGCCAGGTAGCTGTCTTCAAATTCCTGGTTGGTTACGCTACGACCGAAGACCGGTATGCCGTCACCAAAATCGCATTGCCTGATGATATTTTTCCCCTGGACTCCCACCATTCTTCCACACTCCCCGGACGACACGCTTCCCGTGAACCTGCTTTCCACAAGCTTGTTCCCCACAACATTATCAGGATCGTCGCTGCCGGCGAAACTGTAATAGCGCGCGCATCGCACCCCATCGTACTGCACCTGCGTCGTATTATTGGCACAGGCGATACGGCCCGCCCTCGTCGCATCTGCATACTGCACCACGGCGTTTCCATGAGCACCGCGATGAACCATCTCGAGTCCAAGGACGCTGCACTCCTCCGCATTGATGTAGTTGATTAACGCGGCCCTCGGGCTGGCTGCACCAAAGTCCACCTTGCCGTTGCTGTAGACGATCTTCCGGCCGTTCTCCTGAATACTGATACCGGTCCGCGGCCTGTCGCCGCTGCCCTTGCCCATCTCGAACCTGAAATTCTCGATTCGCGTCATGAGTGAGCAAAGCGAGGTCTCGCCAATCCCGTCGGCGACTTTCCCGGAGATATTGGAAAATATTGTTCTTTGGTATGTATTTCCATAGATACCCGATTTCGCCGCTTCTATTCTAATGTTATCGAACTTGCAGTTCAGCGTGGCCGAGTCGGAAATATAGAAGCCTCTCGTATCGATTCTGAAATTCCTGATCTGCCCATTGCGCCAGAAAAAAAGAGGAACTTCGTCCCGTCCCAACTGGGATCCATCCAATCGTACCAGGCCACCTTCGAATTCCCTGTCCATGCCATATTTCAACTGCACCATGGCGCCGTTTACCGCCACCACTTCATTCAGGAAAATATACTTATGCACTTTGAATCCGCCCGACGTATAGTATTCGTCGGACATGATGACGACGCTGTCATTAGCTTTCAATGTCGCCGCATCGCGCGATCGGCGCAACCTTACCGCGCTGCCGGCTTCAATCCGCGCGCATGGCATCATTTCCAGTCCTCCGACATACTCGGGATGGAAGTTTCCGGGTACAAAAATCGACGATCGTCTGAACGAGTATTCCTTATTGATGTTCTTCAACGTCGGTAGCCGCGGGTCGCCCACCAGGGAAATATTTGCCCGGTTGATGATGGGCCCGCTGAGGCCGTAACCACCGTACGGGAAATATAGCTCGCCGCCGCCTTTCGCCTGCAGATAGTCTTGGGCAGTTTCGATTGCATGCAACTGGTCAACGTCATAGTCGAAATTCATTACCGCGGCCCGCCGTGCTTCGGACATGAACTCAAAGACGCTGACTGATGGCCCAGGGCCCGACACCACGCTCGCGCTCGCAGCTCGGGTCTGGGGACACTGCCCCAAGGCAGCGGCGGCGAATGCTGCACCGGTCCATCGGGTGACGATTACCCGCCTCATCGGATTGGTCATCATTCCACTCCAAATACCTCGTGCAGCGCTCCAGGGTCCGCCCACGCCGCGTTTCGTTGGTCGCTAGCCGGGCCGCCCATCCTTCAGCACATACTCGTAGAGGTCGTGCACCTTCATGGAGACCGACTCCGTGGAGAAGCGTTCCATGATGAGTTGTCGGCCGGCGTTCGACATCCGGTCCAGATCATGCTGCGACCATTGATCCGCTGCACGGAGTCCCGTCGAGATTGCTTCGCAGCTTTCCCCGATCTCCAGGGCGGCGCCTGCCTCGAATCCGATGGACAAATTGCATGCAGCCGTCATCAGAACAGGGATGCCGGCCGCCCAAGCTTCCAGCACGCCCATTGGAAGCCCCTCGCTCTTTGAAGGCAAGATGAAGACTGTCGCGGCTTGCATGGAAGCCGTCTTGTCGACCCCGAACTGCGGCCCGGCATAGCAGGCGTTCTCATGCGCGCGTGCCAACGCCTCGATACGCATCCGGAAATCCTCTGATCCATCCAGCCATCCACAAAATACCAGCTGCGAGCGCGCGGCAAAGCCGGCGTCCGCGCTGCATTGCTGATCCCAGGCCTCGCAGAGCTCACGCCACCCCTTCTTTTCGTGAATTCTGCCGAAGAACAAATAGATTCGCTTATTTTGAAATCCGTCCATCCACCACTGAGGTTTGTCTGTCGTCGGCGTGGCGAGGGGAAGAAAATTCGGGATCACCATGGACTTGCTGTTTCGTACCATGGAGTCGACATCACCCTTCTCTTTCTTCGTAAGAATGTGAAAGGCGGATGCGCTTTCGAGGAAGCGCGCCTGATACATCTTCGTGACCAGCCATTTCTTGATCGGCGAGCGAGACACAATCCACCGCTCCATGGTCCCGTGCGGCGTGACGACATAGGGCCTTCCACGAATCCTTGACCATAGCAACACGACGAAGCAATGGAACATCCACAGCCCGTGAACGTGCGACAGGTCGAAGTGGCCTCTAAGCAGGTGCATCAGCAGTCCGGGCGAGAAGCCGTAGTTGCTGGGCCCGAAATAGCGGAACGATCTCACCTCGATACCGGACCAATCCGCAATATCTTTGTCAAAGTGCTCGTCTTTCAAGGTAATCACTTCCACCGAGATGTTCGGGTGCTCCCTTACCGCTTTCGCCAAGAGCTTGACCGCCTCGGCCACGCCACCACCCTTCCTTGAAATCGAGCCAACCACAAACGCTGCGCGAATCATGTCTTACTCCTCGCCTTCACGATGGATGGAGCGCATAACGTCCTGCAGCCTCCTGAAATTCCGCTGATACGCGCTGACCGCCGAGGATATTTCGGATTCCGCCGTTGCGAGGTCGCTGAGATCGACCGACAGCCGCTCCACCACGCGCTCAATGTCGACAGCATCGATCGGCGTAGATCGGTTACCCAGTTGAAGGTCGCTCATGATGTACTCGGTCTTCGGCAGATACGAAATGGCGAATGTCGGGCGCCCCGCCATCATTGAAAAAATGCAAGAATGAAAACGAGTCCCGAGAAAGATCGTAGCGCGCCTGATGAGTGCGCGAAGTACCCACGGCTCATGGCTTTTTTCATCGACTATGATCTGTGTCCTGGCGCGCTTCTTTACCAACAACGCGGTCGGCAAGTCCTCGGAGACCTGGTTGAAAATGACCGGCAACACTCCGTGCTTCGCTGCCATGCGGTCGGCAATTTCCGCGACCGCGGACACATAAGAATCGTAAGCGGCATCAGGATGCTCATGTCGCGGGAAGGTCCAGCCCACCACGGTTATTCCCATAACCAGCCTGCCCTGGTCGAGCCCAAGCCGCCTTAGCTCGGGAACGATCACCGCATCGTCCTCTTCCACCCTGTCATTCCAGAACGCACTGTCGCCAGTCCGGTAAACCTGCCGCTCGGGAATGGAAAGTTCCCGGATCAGAAAGTCTGCTGAATAGCTTTCGCGCGGGCAAAGGTGGGAAACCCGCGCCAGCACCCGGGCGGCCAGCCATCTTGCTAAGCGACCATGCAAGGGCCCGATGCTTTGAGGACCGAGCACGACCTCCTTCCGCAGTCGCGTCGCCAGTCCAATATGGAATAAGGCGACGATGTAGGCGAAGTTCGTATCGTGTATATAGCCACCCGGTGCGCTCACGACGACGTTGCACTCTCGCATGGCATCCAGGGTCTTTTGCTGTTCCGGCGGAAGCAGTTTCTGCAGTTGCCGGAATCCAGGTACGGTGGCGAGCCAACTTGCCAGCAGCAGGCAGAGGGTGCGCGCCCTGTCTCCCGGTGCATTCCCGATGCGCTCCGACCAGGCGATATCCGGATGAACCCGCCTCGCATTGTCAGCCCCTTCGAACACAGCCGCCGAGATGGCGGCCTTGGGATTCCAGGCCCGGATTTCCGTCAGACACTCATCCAACAGCACGGAATCACCGCGATTGGAACGCCCATATGCATTCACCACGAGTACTTTCATAGCTACGCGCCCAATGTTATTGCGAAACTTGCATGACGGTGGCCGGGGAGGCTCTCAGCGAACCCGGGTGCGATCGACAAGAAAAATAATGCCGAAGCAGAAAAATGAAACGCACAACTCTGTCAATATCCCCGCGACGGCGCTATCGACCTTTGTGACAAACAGAACGGACGCCACCACCACCATACAAGTCAGGATTGCGTGAAGCGACGGCAACCAGTTCCACGAGACAATCTGGTAGTGATAGAAATATGAGGAACTGAGCAGCCAGCAGGCGCCGTGGGTGCATACCGCAACGATCAGCGCCGCAGATAGCCCCAATCTGTCCCGGATCAGAAACAGCGCCAGCCCACCGCAAAGCAATCCAGCCACACCAGCCAGGATGGTCGGGTATTGGGCGCTGAACGTTCTGAATCTCCGCGTTCCGCTATTCAAGGTCATACTGTGGAGCTTGCTGTATCCGGACCGCCGCAACAGGATCACACACTGGTTGAAGACGCCGGAAAAGGACTTCATGAAATTGAATTTCGCGGCCTCGTGCCCGCCGCCGGCGCCCAGAATGGAAACGGAGATGACCCGCGCTATGACTTGCCCGGGAAGAAGCGTAAGGGACACCACGAATCCCTCCTTGATCAGATAACCGATCGACTCCCGGTCAAGGCTGGCACGCCGCCTTGCCCCCTGCTGGCGCTGCGCCCAGCGTAGCGTCATCAGCGCAATGCCGGCCAGCGCCGCGCCGTTTATCCATCCGGCGATCTCAATGCGTAATGAGAATCCGAAGAACAAGCTGGACGAGACATAGACCGCCACCAGCAAATAGTTCAGGCCGGATATCAGGCCATATGCCGACTCCTCGTCGGCCACATCGAGGAATCCGGACATGTTGGCGATGCTGAACCAGAGACCTACGGACGAGGCCAGCAGGAAGCGCTTTACCCCGTCATCGCCGTAAAGTTCGCCGGGAACAATGATCAATGCAATCGTCACCAGCAACAGGATCGGGAGCCTGGCAATGGCAAACTCGAGGGGATTCTGCGTCTGCATGTCGGCACTCGCGGCCTGCCTTTGCAGCACCTGCCCGCCCCAGTCGATCACCACAAGCAGAAGCGCATTTACCCCCAGCGCGGTGGTCAACGCGCCTGCCAGCGGGTGCTCTGTTGAGATCAGGACAAATGACGTGAGCAGCATCGATCCCTGGCCAATGAATGCTCCCATGACCAGGTTCACCAGTTTCCTATTGCGGGTGAAGGACAGGAACATAGCGCGCCTTGTACTCGGACTTCGTCATTAACCGTTCCAATAGCAGATAAATGACCACGATCAATCCCACGCGGTACACACCGATATCCACACCACCGCGAACCAGAATAAATCCGATCAGCGTCGAAAGAACACCGGTACGCAGCCGGCCGATAGCCTCGTTCGGTGCGTGCGCGGCGTAATTTTCCGCCTTGGCCACAATCCATCCAAAAATCAAAGCCATCATGGCCAGACCAAAATAGTCAAATGCAATGACGCTTTCCCCAAACAGGCCTGGCGGCACCCCTCCATCCGTATCGCCGAAAAACTCTTCGCGAACTCTACGGCTCAACTGGATCGGTTTATCGGGCCAGATTGCGCGGGGGACGAAGGCCACCAGGGCGTTCAGATAGACCTCGCCATAATCATTTCCGCGGCGCTCGGCATATATTTGTGAAAGCGCGATATGATCGATGAACGGCAACCCCGTATAGGAGGCTTCAACGATCGAAGCCGCACTCATTTCGAACTGTGCGCTCGCGCCTTGTGCCCTGTATCGTTCGTAAATGATATAGCCAGAAGCCACTACCAAAGCGGCCGCCAGCGCCAGGATTCCAAGGAAACCGGCCGCGGTGATTCGCTTGACCCGGACGATCAGCATCGAAATCAGGAAGAGCAAGAGAATGGAGCGCCCTCCCGAAAGTGCGAGGAATATCGATTGCAGCACCAGTCCGACCACGAACAAGCAGCGCAGCCATCGCGGCGGCTGCTTGGCCTTGATCAGTACCTGCAATACCAGGCAATAGACATTCACTCCTATCATTACCGGAAATAAAAAGTTCAGTGCGGAACTCTCAACAACGGTGCGCGCGTAGGCAGCCTTTACCCATTCCTGGACGCCCTGGTAAAGGTAGACCGTCAATGAAACTTCCAGAGCAATAACGAACAGCTGGATACAGACGTAGCGCAGCAGCTTTCTGTTTGACGGCAAGTTGAGCGCCGCTTGCACATGGCGCAACCTTCCCTTGCTTTTTCTGAATAACCTGTAGGAGACGAAAGCCGCGAAGTTCACGGCCGCCACCGGCACCCACGGAATGTCTTCCACCCTTATCAGCCACGGTGCTATCAATATCGAACGTGTCACCAATTCGCTTTCGATCAGCGCACCAAGCAGCCAGCACCCGAGCAGGGTGTACACAAAGAAGACCGTGGAGGCGGAAAAAATGCCCCGCCTGGCACACCAGGCCAGGGGTATCAGATAGAACGGAAGCGTGACGAGACTGTACATTGGGGGCTATTGGCGAACGGCACTTTCCGCGTTCGAGCGCGCCAGGGAAGAGAGGAAATCCTCGTATGCCAGACGAAGACCTTCTTCGAGACCGACTTCATTGCGCCACCCCAGTGCTTTGAGCAGTGAGTTGTCCAAAAGCTTGCGCGGCGTACCGTCGGGCTTGGTGGGATCGGTTTCGATCTTTCCCCGATACCCTACAGCGCGCTTCACCATCGCAGCCAGATCCGCGATGGAGTACTCCTCGCCTGAGCCAATGTTGATGTGGTTCTGCATCGGCAGCGTATGGGCACGATAGACTTCCGGCGCAAGGTCCATGACATGCACACACGCGCGCGCCATATCTTCGACGTACACGAACTCGCGCTTAGGCCTGCCGGTACCCCAGATCACCACCGTCTCGGCATCATCCTGCTTCGCCTCATGAAAACGACGAATCAGCGCAGGAATGACATGGCTGTTTTCCGCGTGGTAGTTGTCTCCCGGACCGTACAGGTTTGACGGCATGACGCTGCGGAAATCCGCTCCGTACTGACGGTTATAGCTTTCACATAGCTTGATTCCGGCGATCTTCGCTATCGCATATGGCTCGTTGGTGGGCTCGAGTTGCCCCGTGAGCAAAGCAGCTTCGGCCATTGGCTGCTCCGCCAGCCGCGGATAAATGCAACTGCTGCCGAGGAACAAAAGCTTGGCGACACCCGCGCGCCACGCCTCATGGATGACATTCGCCTCGATCATCAAGTTTTCATAAATGAAATCAGCCGGAAAAGTGTTGTTCGCGTGGATCCCACCGACCTTTGCGGCGGCAAGGTATACCTGATCGACATCCTCCTGCGCGAAGAACTGGCGCACGGCATGCTGGTCGGTCAAGTCCAGTTCATCGTGACTGCGCGTCACGATATGCACCGCACGTGAGGACGCCCGCAGCGCGCGGACGATGGCGCTACCCACCATGCCACGATGACCGGCGACGAAAATTCGAGTGTTCTCCTTCATGTCCACTACTCCACGCTGACCGCAACTTCGAATCCATGCTGCTTTAGCAATGCATGGCGCCGGGCCTGGTCCAGATCGCTCGCAACCATTTCTGCAATCATCTCGTCCAGCGTGATCTCCGGCTCCCAACCCAACCGGGCCTTCGCCTTGCCAGGATCCCCGAGGAGTGTTTCCACTTCCGCCGGACGGAAATACCTCGGATCGACCTTGACAATCACGTCCCCGACAGCCAGGGCCGGTGCCTTGTCGCCGCTGAGCGCGGCTACCACGGCCACCTCGTCGACACCCTTCCCCTCATACCGCAGCGTGATCCCAAGCTGACTGGCGCTTCGGTTGATGAACTCGCGCACGCTCACTTGCTTGCCCGTGGCAATGACGAAGTCATCCGGTTGCTCCTGCTGCAGCATCAGCCATTGCATGCGCACATAATCATGCGCGTGCCCCCAGTCCCGAAGCGAATCCATATTGCCCATGTACAGGCAGTTTTCCAGGCCTTGTGCGATGTTTGACAGGCCGCGGGTAACCTTGCGCGTCACGAAGGTTTCACCGCGACGCGGGCTTTCGTGGTTGAACAATATCCCGTTGCAGGCATACATGCCGTACGACTCACGGTAGTTCACGGTAATCCAATAGGCATACAGCTTCGCTGCGGCATATGGGCTGCGCGGGTAGAACGGAGTTGTTTCCTTCTGCGGAATCTCCTGCACCAGGCCGTACAGTTCCGATGTCGATGCCTGGTAAAAGCGGGTCTTCTTCTCCAGGCCAAGAATGCGGATCGCTTCGAGCAGGCGCAGCGTGCCGAGCGCGTCCACGTCTGCCGTGTATTCCGGAGACTCGAAGCTCACGGCCACGTGGCTTTGGGCGCCAAGGTTATAAATTTCGTCCGGCTGGGTCTGCTGCACGATGCGGATCAGATTGGTACTGTCGCTGAGGTCGCCGTAGTGCAACACGAAATTCCGGTGGCTGACATGGGGATCCTGATAGATGTGATCCACGCGCGAGGTGTTGAACGAGCTGGCCCGGCGCTTGATACCGTGAACGATATAGCCTTTCTCAAGCAGAAATTCAGCCAGGTAAGAGCCGTCCTGGCCCGTGATGCCGGTGATGAGTGCGGTCTTTTGAGTCGTCTTGGTCATTGTCATGTTCCGGTCTCGGATTCCGTCAATCAGGCTTGCTCGACCTTGGATCCGGCAGCAGGCGCGCGGCCATAGGCATCGTCAAAGCGGACGATGTCGTCTTCTCCCAGGTAGCTGCCGCTCTGCACTTCGATCAGTTCGAGCGGGACGCTGCCAGGGTTCTCCAGGCGGTGGATGGTTCCCAGTGGGATATAGCTGGACTGGTTCTCGCTGAGCAAAAAGGTGTCGTTGCCGCAGGTCACCCGAGCTGTGCCCTTCACGACGATCCAGTGTTCCGCCCGGTGATAGTGCATTTGCATGGAGAGCTTCGCACCCGGCTTGACAGTGATGCGCTTGACCTGGTAACGCAGGCCTTCGTCAACGGAGTCATAGCTGCCCCATGGGCGATAGACCTTGCGATGATCCGCGGCTTCGCTGCGCCCCTGCTCACGGACCACGTCGACGAGCGCCTTGACCTCCTGGCATTGGTCCTTGTGCACCACCAGCACCGCATCGGGGGTTTCGACTACCATCACGTCCTCCACACCCGCAATGGCAACCAGGCGGTGCGATGCATGGACCAGGCAGCCCTTCGCTTTTTGCACGATGACATCACCTGTCGTGACATTGCCGTCAGCCTGCTTTGTGCCAAGCTGCCACACTGCGTCCCATGCGCCAACGTCGCTCCACTCGGTGGCAAATGGCACCATCTGCGCACGCGTGGTGTGTTCCATGACGGCGTAGTCGATGGAGTCGCTCGGGCTCCGCGCGAATGCGGCTTCATCGAGACGGAAGAAATCGAGGTCCTTTTGGCCCAGGCTGACGGACTCCTCGACCGCGCGCAGAATCTCGGGCGAAAATGCGTCCAATTCGGCAAGAAACGCCGACGCACGGAAAAGGAAGATACCGCTGTTCCAGAAGTAGCCACCCTCAGCCAGGAACTGGTTCGCGCGCGGCAACGATGGCTTTTCTTCAAAGCATGCAACCTCGAAGCTCGATTCCGTGCGGCGAACACCGGCCTTGATATAGCCATACCCGGTAGCGGGCGCGGTGGGCGCTATACCAAAGGTGACAAGAGCTCCGGCCTGCGCAGCGGCAACGCCTTGCGTCACGATGTTTGCGAAAGCGGACGCATCACGGATCAGGTGATCCGACGGCAGCACAAGCAGCAGCGGATCCTGCCCCGCGGCAAGCATATGCAGAGCAGCCGCGGCCAGGGCGGGGGCAGTATTTCTGGGTTGCGGTTCCAGCATGAATTCGGCGGCGCCGATGCCGATCTCGCGGGCTTGCTCCGCCACCATGAACCGATGCGCATGACTGGTGACAAGCAATGGTGCGCCAATGCCCGGAATCCCCTGCACGCGCAGCAGCGTATCCTGCAGCAACGAGCGGTCGCCCAGAAGCTTGAGGAATTGCTTCGGATAGCCCTCGCGTGACAGCGGCCACAGGCGTGTTCCGGAGCCACCACAAAGAATAACGGGAACAATCACGGCTGGGTCTTGCATCCGAACTCTCCTTCTGCCATTGCAAATGTCAGTCAGCCCCCTCAGCGTCGGCAAGACGAGTGAGAGCGCGCCGCGCGATGGCGACGGTTATCCCTGCATTGAAGAAGTCCCTCTGGACAACCGGATTGCCGCCTCGGCAGACAATCCAGCCGTCCGGATGGTCGTGGAAGGCGGTAGTCAGATGCGCACAATGACCTTGCTGACCGCCCGTCACGCAGACACGCCTGCTTCTTTGAGCTGGCTGATATATGGCCGGTCTCTATGCCGGCTCGGCCGTCGGAAATTGCGTCCGACGTGGGCCCGTACCCCTACCTGTTCAGCTTGTCACGGCACTTCATTTGCCATCCACAGTCACCGGCTGGGTCGCGGTATCCGCTGCATAGCCGTAATACGCATACCGATACCGTCCATACTTCGATCCATATCCGTAGCGATATGCATTCGGATCCAGGCCATTGAACGCCACGCCATTCACATTGGCATTTGCCTGGCGTAGTTGCTTGGCGGATTCGGTCACTTCGCCGATCGTGGTTTTCTCGAACCGCGTCACCAGCAGCACGGTGCCGCAGCGGGCCGCGAGGATTGCGGTATCGGAGACGGCAAGTACCGGCGGCGTATCGATGAGGACAATGTCGTACTGGTGTTCCAGCTCATCGAGCAGCTTCACCATGCGCGCGTTCAGCAAGAGCTCGGCCGGGTTCGGAGGCAAGCTGCCTGTACTGAGAAAGTCCAGGTTTGCAAGGACTTCGCGGTGTACCGCCTTGTCAATACTCGTATTGCCGATCAGCACATCCGCCAGGCCGTTGTTGCGAGGCTTGCCAAAATACTGGTTCAGGTGGCCCTTGCGCATGTCGGCGTCGATCAGCAGCACGCGCCTGCCGCCAGAGGCCATCACCACGGCGAGATTGGCCGAGATAAATGACTTGCCGACGCCCGGGGTGGGCCCCGTCAGCAGCACGCGCTTGTTGTCCGCGTCGAGCATGGCAAACTGCAGGGCCGTGCGCAGACTGCGCAGACTTTCAATCGCCGGCTCATTGGGATTACGTTCTGCCAGCACGAAATTGCCGCGCTTGCGCTGCCGGATTTCTTCGGTAAGGAAAGTCTGGGCAGACGACAAGGGTACGGTCGCGTAGACGCTCAGACCCGTATGCTGCTCGATGTCCTGTGAATCGGTGATGCCGCCGAACAACGCGTTGCGTACAAAGGCCACCACGACACCGATCAGAATGCCCAGGATAGCAGCCAGCGCTATCACGAGGCCCTTCCTGGGCTTTACGGGGTCCTCGGGAACCGGGGCATTATCGAGCAGGCGTACATTGCCGACCTTGCCGGCCTTGACGAGCTTGAGCTGCTGCATATTGTTCAGCAACCCGACGTAAAGATCATTGTTGACTTGCACGTCGCGCATGAGCCGCAGGGTGTCCTGCTCCATATCGGGGAAGGCTTTCATGCGCGAAGCCATGGCAGCGACCTTGGTGTTCAAGGCCGCAATTTGCTGGTCGACGGCCTGCAAGCCCGGATGAGAGGCAGCGAAACGTGTCGAAAGCTCGGTGCGCTTCTGCTTCAACTCAAGCAGCCTTGTTTCGGCCATCACGTTCTCTTGCAGGAAAACCTTACCTTCCTCGCTCAGGTTGAAGGTATTGCGCTTGTTGCGCATATCGTTGTACTTAACCTCGGCCCGTTCCAGCTCGCCCTTGAGTTGTGGCAGCAGGTCCCCCAGGAAGACGAGCGACTTCTCCGCCTCCGCGGCTTTACGCTTGATGTTCTGCGCAACGTACTCTTCGCCAATCTCGTTCAGAATGCTCGCCGTGACCTTCGGGTCGGTACCGTCAAGCGAAGCACCAATGATCCCGCTCTGCTTTCCTTTCTCGATGATCTTGAGTTGGTCCTGGAGGGCTTCGACTGTCTGCAGGTGCGAGTACCGCACGAGGTTGAATTCGATCCCCGCCTTCGCCTTGATCTCTTTCACCAGGAGCGTGAAGTCGCCCGCGCTCTGTCGCGCGGTCAGCGGCTGGCCGACATGGCCATCCAGGGGCGCATCCAGGCTCGAATGCTCCACCCGGTAGCGCCCGTCACCCAGGGCGATCAACTTGAACTTTGCGCCCTCGAGCGATTCAGGGACATCGAACTGCTCAACATTGATCGATTCCCTGGCCCATGCAAAGCCTCCGAACCCGAACAGCCCGGGCTCGGAGAGGCCCTTGGCGCTGGCGGCCATGCTGGCGCCGACAAAAGGGAAATAGTTGGGCTTTGCCGAAATATAGAGCCGAAGATTGTCCACGGCCTTACTGACGACCATGCGCGAGCGCAGGATCTCGATCTCTGCCGTGGCCAGGGCCTTGACGTCAAACAGGCTGGAAACGTCTCCCAGCAGGCTGTTGGCGCTGTTCGGATTGTCCTCCACCTGCACCAGGATATCCGCCCGATAGACTGGCCGAGCGAGGAATGCGTAAGCCACCCCCAATGCCAGCACCACACCGGCAATGGACGCGATAAGCCAACGGCTGGCAAGCAGCACATCAAGATACCGGACGAGGTCAAGCTCGTCCTCCGGAGGCGCCGCAACAACAACTGGAGGGGGAGTCTGGTTCATCTGCATGGGCTCAAACAGTTATCGAAGCGCCTGGATGCGCGGCACCCAGGCTTCCACGCCGCGCTGGATCAACTGCAGCACGTTTTCGAAGGCCGGACGCGCCTCGCGATAGGGATCCGGCACGTCGAACCCGGCAAGCTCACCGATGCGGAAGACCCGGCCGGTGGTAGCCGGGTGCAGGTGCTGGACATCTTGTCGCTGGGTGTTGTCCATGACGAGAATAAGGTCCGCACGCGTCGTCATGGCGCGGCTCAGTTGCTGGGCCCGATGGCCGTTGATATCCACGCCAATTTTCTGCATGACCTCGATGGCGTGCGCATCGGCGGGCTTGCCTGTGAGCGCGCCAAGTCCGGCGGAAATGACGTTCGCCTCCGGCAATGCCTGCTGGAGGAGTCCCTGCGCCATCGGGCTCCGGCAAATATTGCCGATACACACCACGAGTACGGTCTTGATCATTTGACCGCGTTCGCCGTGGACGTGAAGAAGTTGCCGCTCGGCAGCAGCTGGTTGATCACGCGGCTCCAGCGGACCACTCCTGCGGCATCCACGTAGACGACGTCCTTAGGCTTGAGCTCGAAAGATTCGGCCAGTGCAAAGGAGACCGGGGACTTTCCGTCGAGGTGGAACACCTGGGCTTCGCCATCGCTGCTTTTGCGGATAACGTAGAGTTCCTTCGCGTTGGCCGAGAGCGGGTTGACGCCGCCCGCTTCGCCGATGGCCTCGCTGAGCGTCAGGCGGCCGTTGCGGGGCATGACGGCCACAGGCCTCACGACTTCGCCGGTCACGAATACCTTGCTGTCCTCGCGTTGTTCCACGCGCACGATGTCGCCGTGCTGCAGCAAGATATGGGCGGGGTCGATGCCTTGCTGCAGGAGCGCGGGCATGTTGACGATGTAGTTCTTGCCGTCGCGGGAAATGCGGATGCGGCTATTGTCGCCGGTCAGGACGTTGACACCGCCGGCGCGGTTCAGCGCTTCGACCAGGGTCATGGGTACGTCGTCGATGTTCTGCGGGCCCGGCGTCCTGACTTCACCGTCGAGATAGACGCGCTTGCTGCGGAAGGCGAGCACGCGAACGGTCACCTGTGGCATGTTGACGACAGGCTTGAGCTGCGTGCTCAGCTGTCCGCGGATCTCGTCCGGCGTGCGGCCGACCACCTTGAGCACGCCCGCATACGGAAACTGGATGGTGCCCGCGGGGCTCACGACATAGCCCGGGACATTGGCCGCGCCGCTGTAGTTCGGGATCTCGTAGGCAGTGCCGATCGAGTAGGTCTGCGTGGGGAACACCAGTTCCGGGTGGTCCCACACAACGATCGACAGAATGTCGCCGACGCCAACGGTATAGGGCTTGGGAACATCGTACAGCTCCTCCACCCCGGCGTTCGTCGCCGGCGTGGCCGCCTTCAGCGCACGCAACAGCGTCGGCGTGATCTGCGTGATTTTGGGCACCGAATCCGGATCCTCCGGATCGAGTGGGCGCTGCGGGTCGAAGCGCATGCCTGGCGCCAGTGCGCAGGATGCCAGCAACGGAACGATCCCCAGGCACATAACGGCCCTGCCAAACCTCAAGCTGCTTGAAAGCTTTAGCACGTCTCGATGATTCCCTTGTTTGCAAGAAGACCCGCATGGCCCGCCGTCACCTGCCCCCATGGCAGCGGTGACTCCGCTGGTTCGACATGGCACCCGGGGGTGCTTCCGCTTTTTTGCACGGCTGCGGAACGGAACCTGGCGGTGTTGACTGGTCGTGCACCGACGCGCTTGGCGCGTTCTTTTCTGCACTGCGTCATACGCAAATGACCGGCGAAGTTTATGGCTCGCGGGACTACATCTTCAAGGCGCGGGCGGCGTTTTTACCAAGTTTCCGATCCCCCCATCGGAGTGGAAGCGAATTCCGTCCCAACCCCCGAGGGGTACCGTGGGTGGTGCGACGCAGCACAATCGCGGGTGGCACCCCGTGCCGCCTTAAGGGTGTAGGCGATTGATTCCCTGTTGCGCCTACACCCTCTTTCTTTGACGGCCGATCCAGGCCTGACGCCGTCATGGTCGCCATCGCCCCAAGCTGTGCCCAAACCTTTGAAGGGAACCACTGAAATGACAAGTCGCGTTAGCAAGGCCGTCTTCCCGGTCGCAGGCCTGGGCACCCGCTTCCTGCCCGCCACCAAGGCCAGCCCCAAGGAAATGCTGCCGGTGGTGGACAAGCCGCTGATCCAGTACGCCGTGGAAGAAGCCATGGCCGCCGGCATCACCGAGATGATCTTCGTCACCGGCCGCTCCAAGCGCGCCATCGAGGACCATTTCGACAAGGCCTTCGAGCTGGAGGTGGAGCTCGAGGCCAAGAACAAGCGCGCCCTGCTGGATGTGGTGCGCTCGATCAAGCCGGCCAACGTCGAATGCTTCTACGTGCGCCAGTCCGAAGCGCTGGGCCTGGGCCACGCGGTGCTGTGCGCGGCCAAGCTGGTGGGCGACAGCCCGTTCGCGGTGATGCTGGCCGACGACCTGATCGACGGCAACCCGCCGGTGATGAAGCAGATGGTGGACGCCTACGACCACTACAACTGCTCGGTGCTGGGTGTGGAAGAAATCCTGCCCGAGCAGAGCCGGTCCTACGGCGTGGTCGACGGCCGCGAGTGGGCCGAGGGGGTGATCAAGGTCTCGGGCATCGTCGAAAAGCCGGCGCCGGAAGAGGCTCCGTCCAACCTGGGCGTGGTCGGGCGCTACATCCTGACGCCGCGCATCTTTGACCACCTGCGCGCACTGAAGCCCGGCGCCGGCGGCGAATTCCAGCTGACCGACGCGATCCAGTCGCTGCTCAGCCAGGAGCAGGTGCTGGCCTATCGCTACCACGGCACGCGCTATGACTGCGGCAGCAAGCTCGGCTACCTGAAGGCCACCGTCGAGTTCGCGCTCAAGCACCAGGAGACCGGCGCGCATTTCCGCAGCTATCTGGAACAGCGCGAGCCTCAACTGCTCCACAGCCTGGCGGCCTGACGCTCTCCTGCTCCGCGCCCCTTCGAACCGCACAGCAACCACAAGGCAGCCGCCACATGATCGACTGGATCCACCTGGGCAAGGCATTCTTTCTCGGCCTGCTCGAGGGCCTGACGGAATTCCTGCCCATTTCGAGCACCGGGCACCTGATCCTGGTCGGCGATTGGATCGACTTCGCATCCCATGAAGCGCGCGTGTTTGACGTGGTGATCCAGCTGGGCGCCATCCTGGCCGTGTGCTGGCTATACCGTGCCAAGATCACGGCCCTGTGCGACGGCGTGGTGCGGCGCGAGCCGGATGCGCTGCGCTTCGCCACCGCGGTTCTGGTCGCCTTCCTGCCAGCCGCGGTCATCGGCGCGCTGCTCATCGGCCCCATCAAGCACCACCTCTTCGATCCGGCCGTGGTCGCCGCGGCCTTGATCGCGGGCGGGCTGGTCATCCTCTGGGCAGAGCGGCGCAGCGCCGTGCCGCGCATCCACGCCATCGAAGATTTCGGCTGGAAGCAGGCCATCGGCATCGGCTTTGCGCAGTGCGTGGCGATGATTCCCGGCACGTCGCGCTCGGGCGCCACCATCGTCGGCGGCATGCTGTCCGGCGTATCGCGGCAAGCGGCGACCGAATTTTCTTTCTTCCTGGCCATCCCCACCATGCTTGGCGCCGCCAGCTACGACGCCGTGCGGCACTACCACTTGCTCAGCATGGCCGACTTCTGGGCCATTGCCGCCGGCTTCAGCGCGGCCTTCCTCTCCGCGCTTTTTGTCGTCAATGCGCTGGTGCGGCTGGTGGCGCGGCATTCGCTGCGCGTGTTTGCCTGGTATCGGATTGCGCTGGGGGTAGTGATTGCGGGGGTGAGCGCGGTGCCTTCGCTGTAAGCGCCAGACGCGATGTTTGCTGCCGGCGATAGCCGAATAACTGCCGCGACGTATTCCTTCCAAAGCATCACGTCACAGCAGTTATCCGCTCGCTGGCGAGCGTCCCCGGAAGGACGTCAATTCACGCCCACTCCAACAACAGGGGCTACTACTTTGCCGCTGCCTGGGAATGCTGCGCGGTGCGCCGTCGCGCGCCCGGCGAGGCCGCTTGCGACACAGTATTGAAACTGCTCTCGGCTGCCTGCGCGGCCTGCTTTGCCGTCGCGTGCAAAGACTCGTAGAACATGGTGGTCGCGTTCAGGGCCTCCTGCCAGGCCGCCAGTGGCGCCGTCGGCCCGGCTTGCGTTTTGCTCGTGACGCTTGCAATGAAGTCATGCAGGCCCTGCTTGCCTGCCGTGTACTGGACCTCGCCAACCTTGTCGAACTCGGTACGGGTCGCGGCCAGAATTTCGATCAGTTGGCGACGATATGCCAACGCCCGCTCAGTGGCGGGTGGAATGGATTCCATCTGCAATGCCAGAAGGTCTTGCGGGTTCGAAACAGACAGGACTTTCTCCAGGCCTTCCTGTGTCTCTGCCAGCGTGGCCTTCATCGTCTGCAGGTTCAGCTCCGTCACATGCTGGAAGCACTCAAAGGCCTTGCCGGTCAGGCCGACCAGGGCTTCGATGCCTGCAAGCTGCGCTTTGGTGAAGTGCTCGGGGGACCACTGAGTCATCTTTCATCTCCTGGAGGCGACCCACCACCCGGGCAATTCTGGGAATGCACCTTGGCGCGGGACTGGGATCAATGAAGACGGCGTTGCCGCGGCCGTTGCCGGGCGACGCCGAATGCAACCCCGGGGGACGCGGCGAATGCCCGTGCCCCCGGGATTCATGCAAGCGGCTCATCGAGAAGCCGGGCGTGCGCGACAATCCCGAGCGGGAACACGCCCGAACGCCTGGAGCAAGGCGTAGCCCCGGGTTGTGACCCGGGCCCTGGTCTGGTCCTGGCCCCAATGCTCGAGCGCAACCAGCTGCTGCGCCCGCAGCGCCTCGACATCCGCGAGGTCAAGTTCTGTCGATTCGGCGCTGTCGTTCAGCAGCACCAGGGTGGCAAACTCATGATGACTCAGCACAGTTGTCTCCTAAGCTATAGATCTATTTTTGCTACGGGACTTCACTGCCATCCGGGACAGGGTGGACGCAATCCATAGGTCCACCTCGGATGCGAGGTCTGGCCGGAGCGATTTCCTTTGCTCCGAACAGTCATCCTAGGCACTGGCCATCAACAATTCAATACAATTAGCAGACATCTGGTGGTTATCCCTAATGCCCGCCTGATTTGACGCTCGGGCACGCCAGGAATTACGCAAAAGTCATCCGCACGTCCACGCGCTGCGCCTGCGCCCAGGCGAGATCGGCCACCCGCGCGAAGCGCTCGCCCATGGCGTGCGCGTCGGCGCTGGAAGCCGTGCCGCGCGCAACGCGGCCCTTGATGCCATGGAGGATCGCCGCGAAGCGGAACATGTTGAAGGCGATGTAGAAATCGAGGCTGCCGAGGTCGGCGCGCCCGGTACGGCGGCAATATGCCTCGACATAAGCCGCTTCGTCCGGCAGTCCCTCGGCCGCCAGGTCCCGCCCCGCGATACCGCCCAGGATTTCGGGGGGCATGCGGAACATCATGGCGTGGTAAGCAAAGTCGGCAAGGGGATCGCCAAGGGTCGACAGCTCCCAGTCCAGCACGGCCAGCACGCGTGGCTCGGAGGGATGCTTCGTACTCAATGCTCTGCCGTCGCTGACTTGCCTGCTGCTGGTGGTCGGCTGTCTGGCCATTCCCATGGCCATGACCTCTCCCGCGACGCTGGTGCTGGTGAGCGAGGTCTTGCCGCAGCGACTGCGCGCCACCGGCATGGCCGTCACCTATTACGTGGCCATTGCGGTATTCGGCGGCTTTGCCCAGCTGTTCTCGACCGGGCTGATCCACCTGACGGGCAGCCCGAATGCACCGGCGTTCTACCTGATTGGCTGCGGCGTGCTATCGCTGGTCGGCTTGGCCATGGTACCGGAGACGCTCGGCCGCAAGCTCTCGTAGGCACGCCTGGTCAGCGAAACCGGAGTCGTTCTGTGCAGTGACGGGTCCCGGCGCCGGGGTGCCGCCCGCTTTGCGGCGGCGCCCTTCTGCATGGCTGCGACGCTCGCCCAAGACACGGGTGGCTAGGTGCGCTCCGCGCGCCGGACGTCGTCGAGCCCCGCGGCCTCGACCTCAGGATTGGGTTCGCCGTCCCGGGTGGCGATCAACGCTTTCGGCGTCAGCGCGATCAAAGGCAGGATCAGGGCGTAGACCACGGTGGTAGCGATCACGCAATATGTGAAACCATGCGCTGGACTGCTGCTGTAGATCGCTGAGCCCAGCAGATCGCCGGCCCTTGCCGACAACGCGAGCACGCCGTCCACCAGCATCATCAAGGTGCCTTGCAAGCCTGGCGGACACGACCGCATGGCAAGATCGAAGTATGCCGCGGTAGCTACACCGCCCATCAGCCCGATCGGCGCTGCCAATGCAAGAGCGAGGTCGGCCGACTGAATGAATGCCAGCGGAATCATCTGTGGCACAGCGATGACCGTTCCCCACCACAGCAACTTGTTCAGCGCGACTTTCTTGCACAGGAAGCCATACAGCAAGAAAGTCGGGATAAAGGCAGCGGCAAAGATCCCGTTATAGAACGAGTAAACCGAATCCGACGCATGCAGTTCATTGGCCAGGTAGAACTGCAAGGGCGTGGCCGAGCCTGGCGCAAAGTTCCACAGGAAGCAGATCAGCACCGCCGGATAAACGGCCTTATGCCTGACCAGCCGCCGGACGTTGCCAAGGAAATCCGCACCTCTGGCGGACGGCTTCTCATAGATATGGTCGAAGACGGAAACGGGCTTCCACAGCCCTAGCCCGGCCACCAATAAAGCCGCCATCGCCACCAGCAGGAACGCTTCTCTTGCAGCAAGATGATCGGAGATGTACCCGGAAGCGAAGGCTCCCGCCACCACCGGGACGGAGCCGACCACGTTCAACAGAGCGCTGAGGCGGCCTGACATGCGCTTTTCCTGGCCCACCAGCGCGATCAACCCCTGAAAGGCCGCGGCGACGAAGCGGGACGAGACCATCGCCAGCAGCATCCCGATCACCAGTCCCGCGTATGAGAAACCGGAAAATGCGATCCAGATGAATGCTGCCGCGGTTGCCGGAGCAAAAATCAGGAAGAAGCCGCGATCCCGCAATCCCAGCGGGTCCCATTGGTCGCGCGCAAGGCCGAAAGCGAACGCAACATACACCGGGATGCCGGTCACCAGTCGGAATACCGAGATCTGCGTCGCCGTCGCATTCAGCTGGTTCTTCAGTATGTACGAGGTCTGTATATCGACCAGGTAACCGGCCGGTGTCCCCAGGGCGATGCACAGGGTCAGGCAACCGAAGTACAGCAGGGTTCGGTCATTGTTCCCTGGACCATGACAACCTGAGGTGGCCAGCATTTTCGTGGCTCGACAGCGAGACTGGTTCGGCGAGTTGCACGGCGGAATGGCGGTTCCGAAAATCGCCTCGAGCGACCTGCCCAAGCGGGCGTCTGCCCGGTCCGACGCTACTGTCAGAGTAGGCGAAAATGGGATGGAATGTCCCCAGGGTCTGCCTCATTGCTGATAGGGAATCTCCGGGGTCTTGTTCAGCCTGCCCTCAGGGCCAGCGCGCTGGGCTTGTGTTTCTCGATATTGAATGGCAGCAACGCCGCCGCGTGGCAGGCGCCTGGCGGCACTGGACGGTCGCGGCCGCCCTCGCCCCGCCAGGCCTGCCCTCCTCCGCTATCGCTCGGGATGAGTTTACGGGACCATGCCGTCAGTGCGGCGCATGCTGAAGTCCGATCAGATCGAAATCCGGTTGCCACAACGTATTTTCTGCTAATTCAACACGTTATGGCAGCTTCCGATAGCTGGCGATAGTCCCGGCAGGTCCCGGCTTCACTCCCACTCGATCGTCGCCGGCGGTTTCCCCGACACGTCATACACCACCCGGTTCAAACCCCGGACTTCGTTGATGATGCGGTTCGAGCAACGCCCCAGCAGCGCATACGGCAGGTGCGCCCAGTGCGCGGTCATGAAGTCGGTGGTCTGCACGGCGCGCAGCGCAACGACGTAGTCATAGGTGCGGCCGTCGCCCATCACGCCGACCGACTTGACCGGCAGGAACACGGCGAAGGCCTGGCTGGTCAGGTCGTACCAGCTCTTGCCGACGTGCTCGGGCTCGCACAGGCCGGCTGCGGCGTCCTGTTCGGTGGCGATGGTCTTGCGCAGCTCTTCGATGAAGATGGCATCGGCGCGGCGCAGCAGGTCGGCGTAGTCGCGCTTGACTTCGCCCAGGATGCGCACGCCCAGGCCCGGGCCAGGGAACGGGTGGCGGTAGACCATTTCGGGCGGCAGGCCCAGGGCCACGCCCAGCTCGCGCACTTCGTCCTTGAACAGGTCGCGCAGCGGCTCCAGCAGCTTCAGGCCCAGAGTCTCGGGCAGGCCGCCGACGTTGTGGTGGCTCTTGATGGTGGTGGCCTTCTTGGTCTTGGTGCCGCCCGACTCGACGACGTCGGGGTAGATCGTGCCCTGGGCCAGCCACTTGGCGTTGGTCAGCTTGCCGGCCTCGGTCTGGAACACCTCGACGAATTCGCGGCCGATGATCTTGCGCTTCTGCTCGGGATCGGTGACGCCGGACAGATGCCCCAGGAACTGGTCCGAGGCGTCGACATGGATCACCTTGGCGTGCAGGCGGCCCACAAACATTTCCATTACCAGCTTGCCTTCGTCCTGGCGCAGCAGGCCGTGGTCGACGAACACGCAGGTGAGCTGGTCGCCAATGGCACGATGGATCAGCGCCGCGGCCACCGACGAATCAACGCCGCCGGACAGGCCCAGGATGACTTCTTCATCGCCGACCTGTTCGCGGATCTTGGCCACCGCCTCCTCGATATGGTCGCGCATGACCCAGTCAGGCTTGCAGCCCGCGATCTGCAGCACGAAGCGCTCCAGCATCTGGCGGCCCTTGACCGTGTGCGTGACCTCGGGATGGAACTGCACGGCGTAATAGTGGCGCGTTTCGTCGGCCATGCCGGCGATCGGGCAGCTGGGCGTCGACGCCATCAGCTTGAAGCCGGGCGGCAGGCCGGTGACCTTGTCGCCATGGCTCATCCAGACCTTGAGCATGCCGTGGCCTTCCGGCGTGCGGAAGTCCTCGATGTCCTTGAGCAGTTCGGTATGGCCGTGGGCACGCATCTCGGCGTAGCCGAATTCACGGTGGTCGCTCCACTCGACCTTGCCGCCCAGCTGCACCGCCATGGTCTGCATGCCGTAGCAGATGCCCAGCACCGGCACGCCCAGGTCCCACACCGCCTGCGGCGCGCGCAGCTGGTGGTCTTCATAGGTGCTGGCGTGGCTGCCCGACAGGATGATGGCCTTGGGGGCGAATTCGCGCACGAAGGCGTCGGTGACGTCGTTCGGGTGGATCTCGCAATAGACGTGCGCCTCGCGGACGCGGCGGGCGATCAGCTGCGTGACCTGCGAGCCGAAATCAAGAATGAGGATTTTGTCGTGCATGATGGGCCGATGGCGTGTCTTCCGGGATGGGCTCGGTCACGACTTCCGTGCCGGGGCCATAGCCCGGCGGCGGCGTGATGACCGGCTCGCGCCGGTATTCTGGGGTATTCGTTGGGCGCGCCGCGGGGGCAACGCCGGGTTCCTTCCTGCTTTCCTGCTCCTGCAGTGCGCGTTCCATCTTCCGTTGCTGTTCGCGCACGCGCACGCGCTTGGCCGCCGGGATCTGCACCACGGCAAAGAACAGCAGCACTACCGCCATGGTCGGCACCCAGATCTTGCCGGCGCCTTCCAGCGGCAGCTCCAGGAACACCATCCAGGCGATGATCAGCACCGCGCTGGCGAGGTTGACGTAGCCAGCCGTGCGGGCCACCGGCACCGTCAACTGGCCATTGAAGGCGGCCTGCCACAGCAGCACCGACAGCCCCACCAGCGCCACGCCCAGCAGCTGACCGAACAGCGCCGGCTGTGGCTGCGGCAACTGCAGCGCGGCATACAGCGTGGTGAACGGGGACATCAGCAGCAGGATGCCAAGCAGCAGGTCCACCAGGGCATCGAAAAACAGCACGGCTCGCAGCAACACCTTCATTGGCGCTCCTCGTCTTGGCCCCGGCCGGTGGTGCGGCGGGCATCAGGACAACGCCTGCATGGCGCGCGGCCAGGTTCGGATGGGATGGCGGGTCGGGCGCAAGCACGCGCTGGCGCGCCCTTGCCCCGATGCCGCGGCCACGCACCGCCTGCAGGGACGGTGCGCGGCTTCAGGGCATCAGTCGATATGGTAGTTCGGCGCTTCCTTGGTGATCTGCACGTCGTGCACGTGCGATTCACGCATGCCGGCTGCCGTGATCTGGACGAACTGCGCGCTCTCATGCCAGTCGGCAATCGACTTGCTGCCGCAATAGCCCATCGAGGCCCGCACGCCGCCGGTCAGCTGGTGGATGATCGCCATCACCGAGCCCTTGTACGGCACGCGCCCTTCAATCCCTTCGGGCACGAGCTTGTCGACGTTGGCGGTGTTGTCTTCCTGGAAGTAGCGGTCCGCCGCGCCATCCTTCATCGCCCCGACCGAACCCATGCCGCGATAGCTCTTGAACGAACGGCCCTGGAACAGGAAGGTTTCGCCCGGCGCTTCCTCGGTACCCGAAAACATGCCGCCCATCATCACGGTGTGCGCGCCGGCCGCCAGGGCCTTGGCCACATCGCCGGAATAACGCACGCCGCCGTCGGCGATCAGCGGCACGCCGGTGCCCTTGAGCGCCTCGGCCACGTTGGACACCGCGGTAATCTGCGGCACGCCCACGCCGGCAACGATACGCGTGGTGCAGATCGAGCCCGGGCCGATGCCGACCTTGACGCCATCGGCGCCATGCTCGACCAGCGCGCGCGCGGCCTCGCCGGTGGCGATATTGCCGCCCACCACCTGTACCTGCGGGAAGTTCTGCTTGACCCAGCGCACGCGGTCCAGCACGCCCTGGCTGTGGCCGTGCGCCGTATCCACCACAATCACGTCGACACCGGCCTTGACCAGCAGCTCGACGCGCTCATCGTTGTCCGGGCCCACGCCGACGGCGGCGCCTACGCGCAGCTGGCCGTGGTCGTCCTTGCTGGCCAGCGGGTTGTCCACCGCCTTCTGGATGTCCTTCACGGTGATCAGGCCGCGCAGTTCGAAGGCCTGGTTCACCACCACCACGCGCTCGAGGCGGTGGCGGTTCATCAGCCGCTTGGCTTCTTCCAGCGGCGCGCCCTCGGCCACGGTCACCAGCTTCTCGCGCGGCGTCATCTTGGCGCGCACCGGGGCGTCGAGTTCTTCCTCGAAGCGCAGGTCGCGGTTGGTGATGATGCCGACCACGGCCTTGCCCTCGACCACCGGGAAACCGGAAATGCCGTGTTGCTGCGACAGCGCGATCACATCGCGGATCTTCATCTCCGGCGAAATGGTGATCGGATCACGCAGCACACCCGACTCATAGCGCTTCACGCGCGCGACCTCGCGGGCCTGGTCGGCGGGCTTCAGGTTCTTGTGGACGATGCCGATGCCGCCGGCCTGCGCCATGGAAATCGCCAGGCGAGCCTCGGTCACTGTGTCCATCGCCGCGGAGACCAGCGGGATGTTCAGTTCAATGGAGCGGGTCAGGCTGGTGCGGAGGGAAACATCCCGGGGAAGGACGGCCGAATAGGCCGGGACGAGCAGCACGTCATCGAATGTGAGTGCTTTCTGGACAAGACGCATAGCAATTCCTCTAGGCGCAAAAGCGAATTATACAGGAATGCGCGATTTGCTGATGCCCGGCAACGGCCTTTCCGAGGTGCCGTCTGCTATGCTCGTTGTCTTTTTATCCGGGCACGGCGAAGTATGGGAATCGGCGTATTGTGCGGGCTGCTGGCTGGCGCGTTCTGGGGCATGGTCTTCATCGCCCCCAAGCTGCTGCCCGTGTTTTCGCCGTGGGAACTGGCCATTGGCCGCTACCTGGCCTACGGGCTGGTGGCCTGCGTGGCCGCGCTGCCGCTGGTGCGCCGTATCGCGCGCAAGCTGACCCGGGCCGACTGCGTGGCGCTGCTGCGCCAGGCCTTTACCGGCAACCTGCTCTACTACGTGCTGCTGGCCTTCGGCGTGCAACTGGCCGGGGTCGGCCCGACTTCGCTGATCATCGGCATCCTGCCGATCTCGGTCACCATCATGGGCCGGCGCGACCACGGCGCGGTGCCGCTGTCGCGGCTGCTGTGGCCGTTGCTGGTGGTGGCCGCCGGCATTGCCTGCATCAATATCGACCTGTTCGGCGGCGGCCAGAGCGCCCATGCGGCGGCGGCCGGCGCCGTGGCGCGGCCGGTGTGGCAAAAGCTGGCAGGGGTCTGTTGCGCCGCCGGCGCGCTGGTCTGCTGGACCCTCTATGCGGTCGATAACGCGCGCTACCTGCAGCGCAACCCGCATTACAGCGGCAATGAATGGTCGGCGCTGTACGGGCTGTCGACCGGCGCGGTGTCCGCGGTGCTGGCGGCGGTCGGCTGGATGCTGGTCGGCGAAACCCTGAGCGCCGCCGACAGCGGCCGCGACTGGCAGTGGTTCTGGATGGTCAACGCCGCGGTGGCGCTGGGCGCTTCGCTGATCGGCAACAACCTGTGGAATATCGCCAGCCGCCGCCTGCCGCTGACGCTATCGGGGCAGATGATCGTGTTCGAAACGCTGTTCGCACTGGCCTATGGCTTCGTCTTCGACCAGCGCTGGCCCCGGCCGCTGGAAATCGCCGCCATCGCGTTGCTGATGATCGGCGTGGCCTGGTCGGTGCGCTTGCACGCCACCGACAAGTCTGCGTAGACTAGCGAACCATGGCGCGGGGGTCACACGCGCCGGCGGAAAAATACAACGCATTTATACAACGCATTCCAGGGTCAACCCGGCGCTACGCATTGCCTTGCAGGCGGGCGCCCCGCTATTGCCGCGGCTGTCCTGCCGCGGCAATGGCCATGCAAGCAGCCGGCGGCCCGTGCTTCCAGAGCCACTTTGAGACGTCTCGCCATGCTTCGATCGTCCGCGCCGTGCCTGCTTGCCGCTGCCCTTGCCGCCAACCTGGCGGTGCCTGCGCCGGCCCTTGCCTACTGGCAGTGGCGCGACGCCAACGGGCACATGGTCTACAGCGACGTGCCGCCGTCCGCCGCAGCGGCCAGGATCCTGCACGCGCCCGGGCGCCATGCCGGCGAATTCCAGCCCGCCCAGGCAGCAGCCCAGTCGGCGGACGTCGCCACGCCGGCTCCGTCCAAGGCATCGGCCAAGCCCGCCGTCGCCGCGCCGACACCCGAAGAAGCGTTCCAGAAGCGCCGCGAAGCCACCCTGAAAGCCGCCGCCGAAGACGCCCGCATGGAAACCGAGGCGGCCGAGCGCGCCGCCCGCTGCGCGCAATTGCGCAACTACGCCACCGGACTGCAACAGGGCATGCGCGCCGCGGTCGCCGGCCCGGATGGTTCGCTGCAGCACCTGAACAGCGAGCAACGCCAGGCGGAAATCCTCAAGACCAGCGCCAACCTCGAGAAACACTGCAGCTGAAGCAACAAAAACGGGGCCGCGTTGGCCCCGTGTGCTTTGGCGGCGATGCGCGGCTCAGCTGCTGCCGCGCAACCATTTCTGGCCCTCGCGCGTGCCGCTGGCACGCTGCTTCTGGACCCGCTTGCGGCGAGCCTGCTTCGGATCCGCCGTCAACGGCCGGTAGACCTCGATGCGATCGCCGTCGCGCACCACCGTTTCCGGGGTCTTGAGCTTGCCGAAGATGCCCACCCTCATGGTGGCGGGGTCGACCTCCGGGCAAGCCTGCTGCAGCCCGGAGCCGACGATCGCCGCGGCAATCGTGGTGCCCTCGGGGACGTCGATGTCTTTCAGGAATACGGCATCCGGCCGCGCGTAGCAGACCACGATATGCGCCGAGCCGGCGCTGCGTTCAGCTGGTGCCATACACCACCTCGGCACGCTTGACGAAGGCATCGACAAAGGTATTGGCGATCATGCTGAAGACCGGGCCAATGAGCTTTTCCAGCAGCAGGCTGGAAAACTCATAGTGCAGGTGGAACTCGATCTTGCAGGCGTCTTCGCGCAGCGGCGTAAAGCGCCATGAGCCGTTGAACGTCTTGAACGGCCCGTCGGCAAAGGTCATGTCGATACGCGTGGGACGCTCCTGGGTATTGCGCGTATGGAAGAACTGCTGGATGCCCTTGAAGTGGATATGGATCTTGGCGTCGAGCATGGTCTCGGTCTGCTCGAACACCTCCACCCCGCCGCACCATGGCAGGAACTTGGGATAGTCCTCCACGCGGGTGACCAGGTCGTACATCTGCGCGGCGGAGTAACCGAGCAGGACGGATTTATGGACGTCTGCCATGAATGGGGAAATCTGGCTTGCGGCCATGCCGCGCTCGGTGCGCGGCAGGCATGCGCCTGTGCCGGGGCTGGTTTGCTAGAATCCCGATTTTAGCCGACACGCGCGTTCCGCGGCATCCCGCCATGCGGCGCTGCAGCGAACCGGCCAGAATCCACCCTACCGCACCCTACCCGCACGCATGACCATTGCAGATAACAAGAAGGCCTTCTTCGACTATTTCATCGAGGAACGATACGAGGCCGGGATCGTGCTGGAAGGCTGGGAGGTCAAGGCGATCCGCGCCGGGCGGGTACAGATCAAGGAAGGCTACGTGGTGGTGCGCGACGCCGAGATGTTCCTGATCGGCGCCCATATCAGCCCGCTGCAAAGCGCCTCCACCCACGTCACGCCCGATCCGGTACGCACGCGCAAGCTGCTGCTCAAGGCCGACGAAATCAAGAAGCTGATCGGCAAGGTCGAACAGCGCGGCTACACGCTGGTGCCGCTGAACCTGCATTACACGCGCGGCCGCGTGAAATGCGAAATCGGCCTGGCCAAGGGCAAGAAGCAGTTCGACAAGCGTGAGACCGAAAAGCAGCGCGACTGGCAGCGCGAGAAGGCCCGCATCATGAAGGGCGACACCAAGGGCTAAACCTCCGGCCGCCGCCCTGCCGCATCAAGCAGCCTTCTGCCCCTTCACGATCTGCAGCGCAGAAGCGATCATGCTGCTCATGTCGCCCATATTGCCCGGCACGATCAGCGTATTGCCCTGCTTGGCCAGGTTGCCGAACGCGGCCACGTACTCCTCGGCCACCTTCAGGTTGACCGCATCCATGCCGCCTTCGGTGCGGATCGCGTTGCCGATCTTCTGGATCGCCTGCGCATTGGCCTCGGCCACCGCCAGGATCGCGCTGGCTTCGCCCTGGGCCTTGTTGATGGCCGCCTGGCGCTCGCCCTCAGACTTCTGGATCGCCGCCTCGCGCGCGCCGGTGGCCAGGTTGATCTGCTCCTGGCGCTTGCCCTCGGAAGCCGCGATCAGCGCGCGCTTCTCGCGCTCGGCGGTGATCTGCGCCTGCATCGCATGCAGGATTTCCTTGGGCGGGGTCAAGTCCTTGATCTCATAGCGCAGCACCTTCACGCCCCAGTTGGCGGCGGCCTCGTCCAGCGCATTGACCACGCTGTGGTTGATGAACTCGCGCTCCTCGAAGGTCTTGTCCAGTTCGAGCTTGCCGATCACCGAACGCAGCGTGGTCTGCGACAGCTGCGTGATCGCCACCACGAAATTGCTGGAACCGTACGACGCCTTCATCGGGTCGGTCACCTGGAAGTACAGCACGCCATCCACCTGCAGCTGCGTATTGTCCTTGGTAATGCAGACCTGGCTGGGCACGTCCAGCGGGATTTCCTTGAGCACGTGCTTGTAGGCGACGCGATCGACGAACGGCACCACGATCGACAACCCGGGCGTCAGGGTGGCGTGATAGCGGCCCAGGCGCTCCAGCACCCAGGCATGCTGCTGCGGCACGATCTTGATGCCCTTGGCAATCAGCACGATAACGGCAATAAGGATGATCAGCGGCAACAGACCAAGCTGAAAAGCGAGCATGTAACGATTCTCCAGGCAGAACACATCGGTACGGCGCCGCCGGGCGGCGGCAGGCGGAACACACCGCGGCCGCAGCCGCGAGGCGCAAGAAGACGGGCAAGACCGGGCTGCAGCGGCGCTTCAGCGAGGCAATACCACCAGCGTGCTGCCGCGCACCGCGACGATGCGGTAGCGGCCCGGCGCCAGGGCGCGGTCAGGGGGGCAATCGGGCGCCAGCTCGACGGTCCAGTCCGCGCCGCGGTACGGCACGCGCGCGCGCCGGTTGGCGTCCCACGCGGGCACGTCGAGCTCCTCGCCGATATCGAGGTTGACGTTGGGATCGGCCGCGGCATTGCCGCGCCGCAGCTTGCCGAAGCGGGTGCGGCGCAGCCCGGCGATCAGCACCGTCGCGACCAGCGCCCCGATCAGTGCCTGCGCCGCCGGCGATGCACCGAGCAAGGCCGCCACCCCGGCGGCGGCGAAGCCCACCGCCACCATCAGCAGATAGAACGTGCCGGTGTTCAGTTCGACGATCACCAGCACCACCGCTGCCACGAACCAGATGTAATACGCCATCCAAGCTCCCGTTCGTCCAGGGACTTCCCGAAAAAGTAAAAACCCCGCAGCGCCGTTGAGCGTCTGCGGGGCTTTGCAACACCTGACGCAGGGCCGGTGCTTCCGCCGGCTGCCCGAAGGCGCCGGCAATCGTTATTGTGACGTCAAATGCCTCAGGAAGCCAGCTGTCGCCAGGTCTCGATCACCGAGTCCGGGTTCAGCGAGATCGACTTGATGCCTTCCTTGGCCAGCCACGCGGCAAAGTCCGGATGATCCGAAGGACCCTGGCCGCAGATGCCGACGTACTTGTCCAGGCGGATGCACGCCGCAATCGCGCGCGACAGCATGAAGCACACCGCCGGATCGCGTTCGTCGAAGTCCTTGGCCAGCAGCTCCATGCCGGAATCGCGGTCCAGGCCCAGCGTCAGCTGGGTCAGGTCGTTCGAGCCGATCGAGAAGCCATCGAAGAACTGCAGGAACTCTTCGGCCAGGATCGCGTTGGACGGCACCTCGCACATCATGATGATGCGCAGGCCGTTCTCGCCGCGCTTCAGGCCGTGCTTGGCCAGCAGCCCGATGACCTTCTCGGCCTGGCCCAGCGTGCGCACGAACGGCACCATGATCTCGACGTTGGTCAGGCCCATTTCGTCGCGCACGCGCTTCATGGCCTTGCATTCCATCTCGAACGCTTCGGCAAAGTCTTCGGCGATGTAGCGCGAGGCGCCACGGAAGCCCAGCATCGGGTTCTCTTCGTCCGGCTCATAGCGCGAACCGCCGATCAGCTTCTTGTACTCGTTCGACTTGAAGTCCGACAGGCGCACGATCACGGGCTTCGGGTAGAACGCCGCGCCGATGGTGGCAATCCCCTCGGCCAGCTTGTCGACATAGAACGCGCGCGGGCTGGCATGGCCGCGGGCCACGCTTTCCACGGCCTTTTTCAGGTCAGCGTCGACCTGCGGGTAGTCGAGGATGGCCTTCGGGTGGACGCCGATATTGTTGTTGATGATGAATTCCAGGCGGGCCAGGCCGACACCGTTGTTCGGGATCTGCGCGAAGTCGAACGCCAGTTGCGGGTTGCCGACGTTCATCATCAGCTTGACGTCGATCTGGGGCATCTCGCCGCGCTGGACTTCGGTCACCTCGGTTTCCAGCAGGCCGTCGTAGATACGGCCTTCGTCGCCCTCGGCGCACGATACGGTGACCAGCGTGCCATCCTTCAGGATGTCGGTGGCATCGCCGCAGCCGACCACCGCCGGCACGCCCAGTTCACGCGCGATGATCGCGGCATGGCAGGTACGGCCGCCACGGTTGGTGACGATGGCCGAGGCGCGCTTCATCACCGGCTCCCAGTTCGGGTCGGTCATGTCGGCCACCAGCACGTCGCCGGGCTGCACGCGTTCCATCTCGGACGGGTCGTTGATCACGCGCACCGGGCCGGTGCCGATCTTCTGGCCGATGGCGCGGCCGCTGGTCAGCACCGGGGCGGTGCCCTTGAGCTTGAAGCGCTGCTCGGCCTTGCCGGCGGACTGGCTCTTCACCGTCTCCGGGCGGGCCTGCAGGATGTAGATCTTGCCGTCCTTGCCGTCCTTGCCCCACTCGATGTCCATCGGGCGGCCATAGTGCTTCTCGATGATCATCGCGTAGCGCGCCAGCTCGGTCACGTCTTCGTCGGTGATCGAGTAGCGGTTGCGCAGTTCGCCCGGCACGTCGACGGTCTTCACGCGGCCGGCTTCGCCCGGCTTGGTGAACTCCATCTTGATCAGCTTGGAGCCGATCGAGCGGCGGATGATCGGGTACTTGCCGGCTTGCAGCGTCGGCTTGAAGACGTAGAACTCGTCCGGGTTGACCGCGCCCTGCACCACCGTTTCGCCCAGGCCGTAGCTGGAGGTGATGAAGACCACGTCAGGGAAACCCGATTCGGTGTCGATGGTGAACATCACGCCGGAAGCGGCCAGGTCCGAACGGACCATGCGCTGGATGCCGGCGGACAGCGCCACCACGTCGTGGGCAAAGCCCTTGTGCACGCGGTAGGAGATGGCGCGGTCGTTGTACAGCGAGGCGAACACGTGCTTGATCTTGTCGAGCACGTCGTCGATGCCGCTGACGTTCAGGTAGGACTCCTGCTGGCCGGCGAAGGAGGCATCGGGCAGGTCTTCGGCCGTGGCCGACGAACGCACCGCGAACGAGGCCTCGGCGCCTTCGCGCTCGGCCACGCGGGCATAGAATTCACGGATTTCCTGTTCCAGGCGCGGCTGGAACGGCGCGCTGGCGACCCACTCGCGGATCTCGGCGCCGGCCTCGGCCAGGGCCTTGACGTCGTCGACGTTCAGGGTCTTCAGGCGCTGCGAGATGCGCTCGGTCAGGTTGTTGTGGGCGAGGAAGTCGCGGAAGGCGAGCGCGGTGGTGGCAAAGCCGCCCGGAACCCGGACGCCGGCCTCCGCCAGCTGGGAGATCATCTCGCCCAGCGACGAATTCTTGCCGCCGACGGTTTCCACGTCAGCCATGCGCAACTGCTCGAACGGCAGCACATAGGCGCCGTTATCTGCCTGGTTAGTCATGAGAGCCTCAAAACAAAGTAGAAAACTGGTTGCGCATGCCCGGTATGTTCTTGGTGTTCTGTTCCCGGACGGATCGCTTGGCTAAGCAACCCCGAACTGGCGCTGCGGACCTGGCGCTACGGCTCTCATCGCGTAGCGCGCATTGTCGACAATCCCGGGTGCGCATTGTTGCGGGGGTGGCTACCCTGTGGAATTGCTTAGCGAAAAGATCGCCGCTATTCTACCGTGCTGCGCCGCACTTTTCTGCGGAAGATTGAATCTATTTATTGCGCCATCGCGTGCGCCATCCCCATGTCCCAGCCAGAAGCGCCCGGAACGGCGACACCCGGGTCCCAGCCTGGAACGCAGCCCGCAACCCCTGCCGCACCCGCCACCCAGGCGGCCGAGCGCCCCGCGGTCCGCACCGTGTTCATCGTCTCGGATGGCACCGGCATCACTGCGGAGACGTTCAGCCATTCCATCCTGGCCCAATTCGAAATGCGCTTCCGCAAGGTGCGCATGCCCTTCGTTGACACCCCGGAAAAGGCACATATTGCCGTCGGCAAGATCAACGAGGCATTCCATAGCGAAGGCGTGCCGCCGATCGTCTTCACCACGCTGGTCAACCAGGAAGCGAACAAGGCACTGCGCCGCGCCAAGGCGATGATCCTGGACATGTTCCAGACCTTCATCGAGCCGCTCGAGAAAGAACTTGGGCTGAAGTCCACGCATGCGATCGGCCGCTTCCACCAGAATGCGGACACCGAGGCCTACAAGAACCGGATCGAGGCGATCAACTTCTCGCTGGCACATGATGACGGCCAGTCACACAAGAACCTGGAAGAAGCCGATGTGATCCTGGTGGGCGTGTCGCGCAGCGGCAAGACCCCGACCAGCCTTTACCTGGCCATGCAGTACGGGCTGAAGGCGGCCAACTATCCGCTCATCCCCGACGACTTCGAGCGCGGCCGACTGCCGTCGGCGCTCTATGCGTTCAAGCCCAAGATCTTCGGCCTGTCGATCGATCCGCAGCGCCTGACCGAGATCCGCAACGAACGCCGCCCCGGCAGCAAGTACGCCGCGCTGGAAAACTGCCGCTACGAAGTCAACGAGGCCGAGGCGATGATGCGCCGCGAAGGCATCAAGTGGCTGTCGTCGACGCACAAGTCGATCGAAGAGATCGCGACCACGATCCTGCAGGAGATCAAGGTCGATCGCGACAACTACTGAAGCAATAAAAAAGCGGCCGCACAGGCCGCTTTCTCTTTGGTCGCGCCGGCGCTTCAGCCGGCGCGCCGCTGGCGCACCGCCTCGAACAGGCAGATCGCGGTCGCCGCGGCCACGTTCAGCGATTCCATGCCGCCCGGCTGCGGAATGCCGACCTTGCGCGTGACATGCGCCATCCAGCCCTCGCTGACCCCTGCCCCTTCATTGCCCACCACCCACGCCACCGGTCCGCGCAGGTCGGTGTCGAACACGGCGGCCTCGGCGTGCGACGAGGTTGCCAGCAACGGCACCGCCAGGCGCGGCGCGAGCGCGTCGAGCGTGCAATGCTCGACGATATTCAGGTGGAAGTTCGCCCCCATGCCGGCGCGCAGGGTCTTGATCGACCATGCGAAAGCGCAGCCGGTGGCAAGGAAGGCATCGCGGATGCCCGCCGCGGCCGCGCTGCGCAGGATCGAGCCGACATTGCCGGCGTCCTGCACCCCGTCCAGGATGATGCAGTCCTGCTCGATGCGCGCCGGCAGGTGGCCCGCCGGGGTCTCGATCACCAGCATCAGGTCGATGCCGTTGACCACGCCGCTGATCTGCGTAAACAGCGCATCGGCCAGCACCACCACGCGCTCGGCGTCGACCTGGGCCAGCAGCGGCGCCACTTCGGCATGGTCATAGTGGCGCTCCGACACCAGGCAGGTGACGGGCTGGCCGCGCGCGGCCACGTAGGCCTGCGCCAGGTGCACGCCGTCGAGCAGCGACTGGCCCGCCTTGCGGCGCTGGTGCGTGGAACCGGCAAGCGCCTTCAGGTGCTTGAACAGCGCGTTGTCGCGCGAGGTGACGTGCTTCACGATGCTTCGGATGGCAAGGACGTGCCGCATTGCGCGGCCGGTAGCAAGGCGCCGGTGTTGGCAAGCGGCGTGACCTCGATGACTTCCGCCACGGCGCTCACCGCGGTAAACATCGGCCGCTGCGCCAGCGCCTCGCGCACGGGCGCGAACGAGCGGCGATGGTGCGGGGTCGCGCCGAACTCGGCCAGCGCGGCCATATGCTGCGGCGTGCCGTAGCCCACGTGCGAATCGAAGCCGTACTGCGGATAGGCCGCGTGCAGTTCCAACAGGGCGCGGTCGCGCGCCACCTTGGCCAGGATCGACGCGGCCGAGATCGCCTTGACCAGCGCATCGCCCTTGACGATGGCTTCGACCGGGAATGCCACCTGAGGGCAGCGGTTGCCATCGACCTGGACCAGGTCCGGCACCACGCCGCTGGCCGCCAGCCCCTGCACGGCGCGCTGCATCGCCAGCATGCTGGCGTGCAGGATGTTGATGGTGTCGATTTCCTCGACCGTGGCGAAGGCGATATGCCAGCCCAGCGCGCGCTCGCAGATTTTCTCGTACAGCGCCTCGCGCTTGGCGGCGGTCAGGATCTTGGAATCGGCCAGGCCGCGGATCGGGCGCTTCGGGTCCAGCACCACCGCGGCGGCATAGACCGGCCCGGCCAGCGGGCCACGGCCCGCTTCGTCGACGCCGCACAGGCGCTGGATCGCGGAAGCGGCCGGCGCCAGGTCCAGGCCCAGCTGCGGCGAGGCGGCATTTCGGCGCGCCATCAGACCGTCCCCCGACTGTGCATCAGGTCCACCACCACATCGGCTGCCAGTTGCGCGGTATTGCACTTGAGCGTCTCGTGCATGCGGGTGAAATGCTCGTACAGGAAGGCGGTATTGCCTTCGTCATTGAGCTGCAGCAGGGTCTCACGGGCCAGGGCCTCGGGCGTGGCGTCGTCCTGCAGCAACTCGGGCACGACAAAGCGCCCTGAAAGGATATTAGGCAATCCCACGTAGGGCAGATAACCCTGTCGCTTCATGATCTGCGCGGTCAGCCAGGGCACCTTGTACGAGATCACCATCGGCTTCTTGTATAGCGCCGCTTCCAGCGTGGCGGTACCGCTGGCCAGCAGCACCACGTCGGCCGCTTCCATGGCCTGGTGCGATTTGCCGTCGACGATGGTCAGGCGCAGTTCGGGATACTGCGCGTGCAGGTCTTCGACGATGGCGCGCAGCGGCGCGCTCGCCGCCGGCAGCACGAACGCCAGGTTCGGGTCCATGCGCTGCATGCGAGCCATCGCTGCGAAAAAGGTGGCGCCGAGGTTGCGCACCTCGGACTGGCGGCTGCCCGGCAGCACCGCCACCACGCGGTGCCCGGCGGGCAGTCCCAGCGCGGCGCGCGCACCGGCCACATCGGGCACCATCGGGATCACGTCGGCGAGCGGGTGGCCCACGTAGGTGGCTGGAATGCCGGCCTTGGCGTAGATCTCGGGCTCGAACGGGAACAGGCACAGGATGTGGTCGACCGCGCGCGCGATGGTGCGGATGCGACCGCCACGCCAGGCCCAGATCGACGGGCTGACGAAATGCACCACCGGAATGCCGGCGCGGCGCAGCGGCACTTCCAGGCCGAAATTGAAGTCCGGGGCGTCAACCCCGATAAAGCACAGCGGCGGGTCGGCCAGCAGCCAGTCGCGCACCGCGCGCCGCGTGGCCAGGATCTCGCGCAGCGAGCCCAGCACCTCGACATAGCCGTTGACTGACAGCGTTTCCATCGGCCAGCGCGAGGTAAAGCCCTGCGCCATCATGCGCCTGCCGCCGATGCCGGCGTAGTCGACCACCTCGCCGGTCTCGGCCAGGCGGGCTTGCAGCCCGCCCATCATCAGCGAAGCCAGCAGGTCGCCCGAGGCCTCGCCGGCCACCATGGCGATGGTGCCGCGCTTGCCCGCGGCGCTACGGTTGCCCGCGGGCAAGTCTTTCCGAATCGCGGCGTCTGCCATGTGGGTCCGGTCTCAGCGCACGATGCCGCGCTGGGTGGCGGCAAGGAACTCGACAAAGGCCTGCAGCGGCGCCGCGGTGCCGGCGTCCACCTGGGCCAGCAATGCGGAAATCTCGTTGCGGGCCTCGTCGAAGCTGAGGTCGGACTTGTAAAGCAGCTTGTAGGCCTGGCGCAGCGCGGCGATCTGGCCGGCGTCGAAGCCGCGGCGGCGCAGCCCTTCGACGTTGATGCCGTGCGGCGTGGCCTTGTTGCCGCTCTTGTCGCTGGCCGCGATCACGAACGGCGGCACATCCTGCACCAGCGCCGAGGCGCCGCCCAGCATCGCGTGGGCGCCGATGCGCACAAACTGGTGCACGCCGCTCATGCCACCGAGGATGGCCCAGTCGCCCACCTCGACGTGGCCGGCAATCTGCGCGTTGCTGGAAAACACGGTGTGGTTGCCGACCATGCAGTCATGGGCGATATGGACGTAGGCCATGATCCAGTTGTCGTTGCCGATGCTGGTCAGGCCGCGGTCCTGCACCGTGCCGGTGTGGATCGTGGTGAATTCGCGGATGGTGTTGCGGTCGCCGATCTCGAGCCGGGTCGGCTCGTTGCGGTATTTCATGTCCTGCGGCATGCCGCCGACCGACGCATAGGGACCGATCTGGTTGCCTTCGCCGATCGTGGTATGGCCTTCGACCGTCGTATGCGAGCCGATCCGGGTGCCGCTGCCGACCCGCACGTTCGGACCGACGATGGAGAACGGGCCGACACTCACGTCGGCGGCCAGCTCTGCCTTCGGGTCGACCAGTGCGGTGGGGTGGATTTGCGTCATGCGTACTGTCCTGTGGTGGGTCTGGTGAAGGATGGGCCAATGCGCCGGGCAAAGGTTCCCGTCCGGGCCGTCTGCCCCGAAAGCGCGGCGGCGCAGGGGCACGGCAGCCAGCCCGCGGCAGCGCCGCGGGCCGTGCGCGGCCTCACTCGGCCTGCTTCACGGTGCACATCAACTCCGCCTCGCAGGCCACCTTGTCGTCGACCGTGGCGAACGCCTTGAACTTCCAGATGCCGCGGATATAGCGCTCGACCGTCACGTTCATGTGCAGCTGGTCGCCCGGGTACACCACCTGCTTGAAGCGCGCGCCATCGATGCCGACGAAGTAGTACAGCGCCCCTTCCTTGCGCTCCATGTCGGCGCCAAAGGTCAGCAGGCCGGCCGACTGCGCCAGCGCTTCCAGGATCATCACGCCCGGCATCACCGGCTGCTCGGGGAAATGGCCCTGGAAGTACGGCTCGTTGATGGTGACGTTCTTCAGGGTCTTGATCCGCTTCTGCGCTTCGAACTCCAGCACGCGGTCGACCAGCAGGAACGGGTACCGGTGCGGCAGCAGCTTGAGGATCTTGCGGATATCGATTTCGGCCGCGCTCATGATGATTTCTCTTTAGTCTTGTGAGGGTTGGGACCCGGCGGCCTGGCCGCGCAGGCGGCGTTCCAGCGCCACCACCCGTTCGCGCAGCTTGCTCAGGCCGCGTACGATGGCTGCGTTGCGCTCCCACTCGCCGTGCGGCAGGAACGGGAACACGCTGGTGAAGTGCCCGCCGGGCTTGGTAATGGATTTGGTGATCGAGGTGCCGCCCGACACCGTGGTGCGGTCGGCAATGGTCAGGTGGCCGGCAAAGTTGGCCGCACCGCCGATCACGCAGAAGCGCCCGATGCGCGTGCTGCCCGACACCGCCGCGCAGCCGGCGATCACCGTGTGAGCCCCGACCCGCACGTTGTGCGCGATCTGGACCTGGTTGTCGATCTTGCAGCCGTCCTCGATCACGGTGTCGGCCATCGCGCCGCGGTCGATCGCGGTATTGGCGCCGACCTCGACGTCATTGCCCAGCACCGCGCGCCCGGTTTGCGGGATCTTCACGTATTCCACGCCGGTCGCGCTGATGTCCGGCGCAAAGCCGAAGCCATCGGCGCCGATCACCACGCCGCTATGCAGGATGGCGCGCGCGCCGACCACGCAGTGGTGGTAGACCGATACGTTGGCATACAGCAGTGAATCGTCACCGATCTCGGCGTGCGCGCCGACATAGCCGTTGGCCAGGATGCGCACGCGCTCGCCCAGGCGCGCGCCGGCTTCGATGACCACGTTGGGGCCGATGTAGCACGAGGCCGGCACCACCGCGTCGGGCGCCACGGTGGCGCGCGCATCGATGCCGGTGCGCGCATCGGTATTGGCGGCGCGGTCGAAACGCTGCGCCACGCGGGCAAAGCAGACGTAGGGATTGCGCGCCACCAGCCAGTTGCGGCCGTCGGCCTTGCCTTCGGCGCGCACGCGCTCGAGGTCGGCGGCCGAGACGATCACGGCGGCGGCCTTCGCATCGAGCGCCTGCTGCAGGTAGAGCGGGTTGGACAGGAACGAGAGCTCGTCCGGGCCGGCCTGGTCCAGGGGGGCCAGGCCAGTGATCGCCAGGTCGGGGTCACCCACAACCTGCGCGCCGTTCTCGGTGGCGAGCTGACCCAGTGTGGGTGTCTGCATGGCGGTACTTCCTGATGGAAAAACGAACGAAGAACGAACGAAACGGCGGCGGCTTACTTGCCGCCGGCGTTCAGCACCTTCATCACGTCGTCGGTGATATCGATGCGCGGATTCACGTACACGGCTTCCTGCACGATCAGGTCGTACTTGCGCTGTTCGGCGAGCTGGCGGATCACGCGGTTGGCGCGCTCCAGCACCTGGGCCAGCTCCTCGTTGCGGCGCTGGTTCAGGTCCTCGCGGAATTCGCGCTGCTTGCGCTGGAACTCGCGGTCCAGATCAGCCACTTCGCGCTGGCGGCGCTGGCGGTCGGAGTCGGCCAGCACGGCCGTGTCCTTGTCCAGCTTGTCAGCCATGCCCTTGATCTTCTGGGCCATGTCCTGCAGTTCGCGATCGCGCTTGGAGAACTCCTGCTCCAGCTTGACTTGCGCCGCCTTGGCCGGCTGCGAATCGCGCAGGATGCGTTCGGAATTGACCGCGGCGATGCGCGCTTCCTGGGCCGAGGCCGGCATCGCGGCGCAGATCGCCGCGGTAGCGAGCGCGGCGGCGCCCAGGGACTTGACCAGTTTGAATGTTGTAGTCATGAAAACAGATCCTTTTTCAGAATCAGAATGCCGTGCCGATCTGGAACTGGAAGCGCTGGACCTTGTCGTTGTCGTCGCGCTTGAGCGGGAAGCCCATGCTGATCTTCAGCGGCCCGATTGGCGACAGCCACGACATGCCGAAGCCGGTCGAGTACTTCAGTTCGCTGAAGCTGAGCGGCTGGCCTTCCTGATAGACGTTACCGAAGTCAAAGAAGGTGAACAGGCGCAGCGTGCGGTCCACGCCGGAGCCCGGCAGCGGGAAGATGAACTCGACGTTGCCGATCATCTTCGAGGCGCCGCCCACCGGGTTGCCGTTCTGGTCCTTGGGGCCGAGCGTGCTGGTCTGGTAGCCGCGCACCGAGCCGATACCACCCGCGTAGAAGTACTTGAACACCGGGAACGGCGTGTTGCCGTAGCCGTGGCCGTAGGCGACTTCACCATTCAGCGCCAGGGTGAAAGCCTTCGAGATCGGGTAGAAGTACTGCTGCTGCACGCTGGCGCGGTAATACTGCGTATCGCCGCCCGGCAGGCCGACTTCCAGGTTGGCCTGGGTGTACGGGCCCTTGGTCGGGACCAGCGCGCTGTCGCGGCGGTCGCGCGCCCAGCCGATCGTGAACGGGAAGTTGTTGATGCCGTCGCCCGAGCTCTTGCCGATCTTGTTGAGCCAGTCGGTGTACTGGGTCGGCGTGTTGACCGAGGTGTACACCTGGGTACGTTCGTAGCCGATGCCGAAGAACACGGTGTCGACTTCCGAGAACGGCACGCCGAACTTGAAGCCGCCGCCAGCCGACACGATCTTGTAGTCCTGGTCGCCGGTGTAGTACAGCGGGCGCGAGGTACGGTAGTAGATATCGGTCGAGCGGCTGATGCCGTCCACCGTGAAGTACGGGTCGTACTGCGTCAGCGCGATGGTACGGAACGACTTGGCGGTGTTCACGTCCAGGCCCAGGCTGGTGCCCGAGCCGAACACGTTGTCCTGGCGCAGGCCGGCCTGCAGCACCAGCTTGTCGGTGGACGAAAAGCCCACGCCAAGGCTGATCTGGCCAGTCGGCTTTTCGGTCACGTTGACGTTGACATCGACCTGGTCGGGCGCGCCGGGCACGTCCTCGGTGGTGATGTTGGTGTCGGTGAAGTAGCCGGTACGGTTGATACGCGCCTGCGACTGCGTCAGCTTTTCGCTGTCGAACCACGAGCTTTCCATCTGGCGCATCTCGCGCCGCACCACTTCGTCGCGGGTCTTGCTGTTGCCCACCACGTTGACGCGGCGCACGTAGACGCGGCGGCCCGGATCGACCATCAGGGTCAGCGCGACTTCACGCTTTTCCTTGTCGATCTGCGGTTGCGGGTTGATGGTGGTGAACGCGTAGCCATAGGTGCCGAGCAGGTCGGTAATGGCCTTGGTGCTCTGCGTCAGCTTCTCGGACGAGAAAATATCGCCCTTCTTCAGCTGCAGCAGCTTTTCCATTTCCTCCTGCTTGCCCAGCAGTTCGCCCGCCAGGCGCACCTCGGACACCTTGTACTGGTCGCCTTCCTTGATGTTCAGCGTCAGGAAGATGTCTTTCTTGTCGGGCGTGATGGAAACTTGGGTCGACTCGATCGCGAATTCCAGGTAGCCGCGGTTCAGGTAGTACGAGCGCAGCGCTTCCAGGTCGGCGGTCAGCTTCTGCTTCGAGTACAGGTCGTTCTTGGTGTACCACGACAGCCAGTTGGGGGTGGACAGCTGCATCTCGTCGCGCAGCGTGCTTTCCTTGAACGCCTTGTTGCCGACGATATTGATCTGGCGGATCTTGGCGACCGGACCCTCGTCGACGTTGAACACCACCGAGACGCGGTTGCGGTCCACCGGCGTGATCGTGGTCTGCACGTCGGCGGCATAGTAGCCGCGCGCGACGTACTGGCGCTTGAGCTCCTGCTCGGCCTTGTCGATCAGTGCCTTGTCGTAGTAGCGGGCTTCGGCCACGCCGACCGCGCGCAGCGAGCGGCGCAGCGTGTCCTTGTCGAATTCCTTGATGCCGACGAACTCGAGCTGCGAAATCGCCGGACGCTCTTCGACCTGCACCACCAGCACGCCTTCCTCGGCGCGGATCTGCACGTCCTTGAAGAAGCCGGTATTGTAGAGGGCACGGATCGCGTCGGCGCCCTTGTCATCGGTGAAGGTTTCACCGACCCGCACCGGCAGGTAGCCAAACACGGTACCCGGTTCGACGCGTTGCAGTCCCTCAACGCGGATGTCCCTGACGACGAACGGATCGGCAGCCCAGCCCGCCGGGCTCCAGGCTGCAATAACGGCACTCGCCAGCAAGCCCAGCGAAATGCGCTTATGTCTGATCAATGTTGATCCCCTCTTTGATTCCATCCAGGATTGCGCTCCGATGCCTCATTGGACTGCGCCTGGCAAATGGCGTCCCCGGCGACGGTGTCCGACGACACCACCACCCCTTGCCGACACACGTTTCTAGCCGTTCGCCAGAAACATTCGGCTGACGTCATTGAACAAAGCGAGCGAAGTCAGGAGCAAGATGCAAGCAATGCCAACCTTCTGCAGCATTGCCTGCCAGTGGTCTGGGACGGGCCGGCCAGTCAAAAATTCCACGCAATAATACAGCAAATGCCCCCCATCCAGAACCGGAATGGGTAACAAATTGAGTACGCCGAGACTAACGCTGACCAGCGCCAGGAAGCCGACAAAGGCTTGTATGCCGAGGTTTGCGGCACGCCCGGCGTAGTCCGCCACGGTCAGCGGCCCGCTCAGGTTCTGCAGCGATGCCTGCCCCACCAGCATCTTGCCCAGCAGCTTGAGCGACAGCGCGCTGGTGTCCCAGACCTGCCCCACCGCGCGCGCCAGCGCCTGGTCCGGCCGGTAGCGCACGGTCTCCATCTGCACCGCCTGGCTGAGCGCCGCGCCCAGCTTGCCCGAAGGCGCCGCGCTGGCGCCGCTCGCGTCCTTGGCGCCGTAGCGCGGCGCGGCGGTGTCGAGCGTGACCGGCACCTCCAGGCGCTGGCCGTTGCGCTCGATGCCGAGCGTCACGGCCTGCCCCGGCTGGCTGCGCACCGCCTTGATCAGGGCGCTGGCCTGCGTCAGCGGACTGCCCTGCCAGGCCACGATGCGGTCGCCCTTGCGCAGCCCGGCGCGCTCCGCCGCCGAATCCGGCAGCACCTCGGTGATCGTCACCGGTCCGCCCTTCAGGTTCAGGCCCAGCGTGGCCAGCGGATCCTGCTCGGGATTGCCGCCGGTATTTGGCAGGCGCGGCAGCGTGACATCGCGCTCGGCGCCGTCGGCACCGCGCACGTGCAGCACCGCGCGCGCATCGCCGAAACCTTCGGCAAACACCGCCATGCGCAGGTCGTTCCAGGAGCGGACCGGCTCGGTGTGGTCGTTGGCGGTCAGGGACAGCACCCGGTCGCCGTCGCGCACGCCGGCCTGCGCCGCCATGGTGCCGGCCGCAGGCGCCGCCACCACCGGCACGGGTTCGCGCATGCCGCCAGCGAACAGCGCGAAATACAGCACGATCGCCAGCGCGAAATTGGCCAGCGGACCGGCAGCGACGATCGCAAAGCGCTTGCCCACCGGCTGGCGGTTGAAGGCGCGCGGCAGGTCGGCCGCGTCGATGGGGGCGTCGCGCGCGGGATCGAGCTCGCGCTCGTCGAGCATCTTGACGTAACCACCCAGCGGGATCGCCGCCACCGTCCACTCGGTGCGGTCGCGGCTTTTCGAGATCCAGCGCAGCAGCGGCCGCCCGAAGCCGATGGAAAAACGCAGCACCTTCACGCCGCAGGCGCGCGCGGCCAGGTAGTGACCCATCTCGTGCACGTAGATCAGCACGCACAGGGCAACGATGAAAGCGAGTACGGTTTGCATGGTGCGGGACGTCGGTAAGATCGCTGGGGCGGCATGCGCGGTCCGCGGGAGACCGGCCGGCGCAGCCGCTATTGTCGCAGATGCGGCAGACCGGCCCGCCGCATCAGCGGGCGGTGGCCCGTGCGGCTACGGCGACCCTGGCAGCCGCGCGCGCCAGCGCGTCGGCCGAGAGCACGGCCTCGAGCGTATCGGCGGATCCGCCCGGTGCTTGCTCCAGCACTTGTCGCACGATGCCGGCGATATCGGTAAAGCGTACCTGACCGGTTAAAAATGCCTCAACCGCTACCTCATTGGCGGCGTTGAGCACCGCCGGCGCCACTCCCGCCGCCCGCAACGCGTCGAAGGCCAATCCCAGGCACGGGAACCGCACCAGGTCCGGCTTCTCGAAATGCAGGCCGCCGGCGCTGGTCAGGTCGAGCGGAGTCACGCCCGCGTCGATCCGTTCCGGATAGGCCAGGCCATAGGCAATCGGCGTGCGCATGTCCGGGTTGCCCAGCTGCGCCAGCACCGAGCCATCGGCGTAGGCCACCATCGAATGCACGATGCTCTGCGGGTGGATCAGCACCTCGATACGCTCGGCCGGGGCGCCGAACAGCCAATGCGCCTCGATCACCTCGAGGCCCTTGTTCATCATGGTGGCCGAATCCACCGAGATCTTGCGGCCCATGACCCAGTTGGGGTGGGCGCAGGCCTGGTCGGGCGAGATATCGTGCAGCGTGGCCGGATCGCGCGTGCGGAAGGGCCCGCCCGAGGCGGTCAGCAGCACCTTGGCCACGCCGCGCCCATAGCGCGGGTCGTCGGCGGGCAGGCACTGGAAGATGGCGTTGTGCTCGCTGTCGATCGGCAGCAGCGTGGCGCCATGCTCGCGCACCGCGTCCATGAAGATGCGGCCGGACATCACCAGCGCTTCCTTGTTGGCCAGCAGCACGCGCTTGCCCGCGCGCGCGGCCGCCAGCGTCGGGCGCAGGCCCGCCGCGCCGACGATCGCGGCCATCACCGCATCGACCTGCGCATCGGCAGCGATGGCTTCCAGCGCGGCTTCGCCGTAGCTGACCTCGGTGGCCACGCCCGCAGCGCGCAGCAGCGTTTCCAGCTCCTGCGCCGCCGCGGCCGTTCCCACCACGGCGCGCGCCGGGCGGAACTCGATGCACTGGTCGGCCAGCTTGCGCACCTGTCGGTGGGCGCTGAGCGCATGCGCCGCGTAACGGCCGGGATGGCGCCGGATCACGTCGAGCGTGCTTTCTCCGATGGAGCCGGTGGCGCCCAGGATGGTGATGCGATGCATGGCAGACGGCTTCAGAGAAAAATCAGCATCAGGGCGGCCAGCGGGAATACCGGCAGCAAGGCGTCGATGCGGTCCAGCACGCCACCGTGGCCAGGCAGCAGGCGGCTGCTGTCCTTCTTGCCGACCTGGCGCTTGAGCAGGGATTCGAACAGGTCGCCGACCACGCTCGCCGCGACCAGCAGCGTGGTCAGCGCCGCGACGAAGCCGAGGCCGCCGCGGTCGCCCATCGCGGAAAACCAGGTCGGGGCAAAGGCGTGGGTGGCGGCCAGCGCGAGGCCGATCGCCAGCGCCAGCACCCAGCCGCCAATGGCGCCCTCCCAGGACTTGCCCGGGCTGATCCCGGGCGCCAGCTTGCGCCGGCCGATCGCCTTGCCGGTGAAATACGCGCCGATATCGGCGGCCCATACCAGCACGGCGGCGGTCAGCAGCACGCCGATGCCGGCGCCGCGCAGGATCATGGTGGCATGGGCAAACGCGGGCAGCATCACCAGCCCCAGCACCACGCCCAGCGCCGTGAAGGCCGGGGTGGCGGTGCGCACGCCGCGCGCCAGCAGCATCACCGCCACGCCCCAGCACACTACCGCGGCCTCCAGCAGCCAAGTCGTGGCGTGGCGCAGCGGCAGGTCATGCCAGGCGATGGTGGCGATCAGGCAGGCCAGCGCATAGACATAGGGCCACGGCCCGCGCAGTCCGATCAGGCGGCCGAATTCCCAGCCGGCCAGCAGCACGATCACGCCGAGCAGTCCCGCCAGGCCCGCCGGCGGCGCCAGGAACAGGATCGGCAGGATCAGCAGCAACAGGCACAGGGCGGTGATGACGCGGGTGAGGAGCATGCGCTGCGGTCCCGTGAAAGGTTGGAGTAGCCGGTCTCAGGCGGTACCCGAAAGTCCCGGCGCGACCAGCTGCGCGCTGGTGCGGCCGAAGCGGCGTTCGCGCTGGCGGTACGAGGCGAAGGCCTTGTCGAGTTCCGCGGCGTCGAAATCCGGCCAGTAGACGTCGGTGAAATACAGCTCGGAATAGGCGAGCTGCCACAGCAGGAAATTGCTGATGCGCTGTTCGCCGCCGGTACGGATGAACAGGTCCGGCTCCGGCGCATAGGCCATGGCCAGGTGCGGTGCCAGCATCGATTCGTCGATGGTTTCGGGATCGAGCATGGGCGAGCGCGCCAGCATCTTGCGCATGGCCTGCAGCAGGTCCCAGCGCCCACCGTAGTTGGCGGCGATGGTGACGGTCAGGCCGGTATTGCCGGCGGTGCGCGCCTCGGCATCGCGGATCAGCCGCTGGATGCGCGGGCTGAAGCGGCTCAGGTCACCCACCACCCGCAGCCGGATGTTGTTGGCGTGCATCTTCACCACTTCGCGCCGCAGCGACATCATGAACAGCCGCATCAGGAACGTGACCTCGTCCGCCGGACGGCGCCAGTTCTCGGAGCTGAACGCGAACAGCGTCAGGTACTGCACGCCCCGGGCGGCGCAGGCTTCCACCACCGCGCGCACAGCGTCCAGCCCCCGGCTGTGTCCCGCCACGCGCGGCAGATGCCGCTGGGTCGCCCAGCGGCCGTTGCCGTCCATGATGATGGCAAGGTGCCTGGGCACGTAGGAAGTATCGGGTACGGCAAGCGTCGAGCTGATGTGCTGCATGGGCGTGAGACGGTCGCTGACAGTCCCGGCAAGGCCGGGACGGGCGTCAGACCGTCATGATCTCCTTCTCTTTTTCGGCGACCATCTTGTCGATCTCGGCCACGTACTTGTCGGTCAGTTTCTGCACCTCGTCCTGGCCGCGGCGCTCGTCGTCTTCGGAAATGGTCTTGTCCTTGACCAGCTTCTTGAACTGCTCGTTGGCATCGCGGCGCAGGTTGCGCACCGCCACCTTGGCACCCTCGGCCTCGCCCTTCACGACCTTGGTCAGCTCCTTGCGGCGCTCTTCGGTCAGTGCCGGCATCGGCACACGGATCACTTCGCCCATGGTGGCCGGATTCAGGCCAAGGTCGCAATCGCGGATCGCCTTCTCGACCGCGCCCACCATTTTCTTTTCCCACGGCTGCACCGTGATGGTACGGGCATCGGCCAGGCCGATCGCCGCCACCTGGCTGATCGGCACCATCGAGCCGTAGTAATCCACCTGAACGTGGTCGAGCAGGCCGGTATGGGCACGGCCGGTGCGGATCTTAGCCAGATCGGCCTTGAAGGCATCGATCGACTTCTGCATTTTCTGCTCGGCGCTCTTCTTTGTGTCGGCGACGCTCATTTTTACCTCCGGAAATCAGCCAACCAAGATCCCCTCTGGTGGGGATCGAAAATGAATCATTCTACTCTTTGCCCGGCCGGATACCAGCGCCGCGGCGCGGCATCCGTTATCGGACTCACACATGCACCAGGGTACCTTCGTCCTCGCCCAGGATGACGCGCTTGAGCGCGCCGGGCTTCACGATCGAGAACACCTTGATCGGCAGCTTCTGGTCGCGGCACAGCGCAAAGGCGGTGGCGTCCATCACCTGCAGGTTGCGCGAGATGGCCTCGTCGAAGCTGATGGTGGTGTAGCGCGTGGCGCTGGGATCCTTCTTCGGGTCGGCGGTGTACACGCCGTCGACCTTGGTCGCCTTCAGCACGATCTCGGCGCCGATCTCGGAGCCGCGCAGCGCGGCCGCGGTGTCGGTAGTGAAGAAGGGATTGCCGGTGCCGGCGGCGAAGATCACCACCTTGCCCTCTTCCAGCTGGCGGATCGCGCGCGGGCGGATATAGGGCTCGACCACCTGGTCCATGCGCAGCGCCGACTGCACGCGGCCTTCGATATTGGCGTGGCGCATTGCATCTTGCAGTGCCAGCGCGTTCATCATGGTGGCCAGCATGCCCATGTAGTCGGCGGTCGCGCGATCCATGCCGGCCGCGCCGCCCGCGACGCCGCGGAAGATATTGCCGCCGCCGATCACCACCGCCACCTGCACGCCGAGCTTCACGATCTCGGCAATGTCGTTCACCATCGCCTCGATGGTGGAGCGGTTGATGCCGAAGGCATCGTCGCCCATCAGGGCTTCACCGGACAGTTTCAGAAGGACGCGCTTGTAGGCTGGCATGTTCACCCTCGGAAGGAGCAGTTCGCTCGGTTGAGACGATACTGAGACGTATGTTTTGGCACCGGCGGCACGGGTCATGGTGCCGCCGGCAGGAGAAAGCCGGTTTTCGGGGTGCCCCGGCCTGGACCGGACCACCGCGGAAACGGACTGTTGCAGTGCAACGGCGGCTGCGCCGCGCTGCACTACTTATGCAGAGGGGCACCTTGCGGCGCCCCTGCGGCATTATAGGCGCCCGGACCCGCCCCGACGGGCAGTCCGCGGCGCCCCGGACCTCAGCCCTTCTGGGCAGCGGCCACCTGGGCGGCCACTTCAGCGGCGAAGTCGTCCTGCTTCTTCTCGATGCCTTCGCCCACGACGTAGAGCGTGAAGCCCTTCACGGTCGTGTTGGCGGCCTTCAGCATCTGCTCGACGGTCTGCTTGTCGTTCTTCACGAACGGCTGGTTGAACAGCGAGACCTCCTTCAGGTACTTCTGCACCGAACCCTCGACCATCTTGGCGACGATCTCGGCCGGCTTGCCCGACTCGGCAGCCTTCTGCTCGGCGATGCTGCGCTCCTTGGCGATCAGGTCGGCGGGGACCTGCTCGGCCGACAGCGACACCGGCTTCATCGCGGCCACGTGCATGGCGACGTCCTTGGCGGCGGCTTCGTCGCCGTCGAACTCGACCATCACGCCGATGCGGGTGCCGTGCAGGTACGAAACCAGCTTGCCGCCATTGGCGTAGCGGACAAAGCGGCGGATCGTCAGGTTCTCGCCGATCTTGCCGATCAGCGCGGTACGGGTCGCTTCAACGCTGACGCCGTCGATTTCCAGCGCCGACAGCGCGGCCACGTCGGCCGGGTTCTGCTTGGCGATCAGTTCGGCGACCTTGGCCGAGAAGGCCAGGAAGTCGTCGTTCTTGGAGACGAAATCGGTCTCGCAGTTCAGTTCGACCAGCACGCCGGTGGTGCCGTCGATGAACGAAGCGACCACGCCTTCGGCGGTCACGCGCGAGGCGGCCTTGCTGGCCTTGTTGCCGAGCTTGACGCGCAGCAGCTCTTCGGCCTTGTTCAGGTCGCCGTCGGCCTCGGTCAGGGCCTTCTTGCATTCCATCATCGGCGCGTCGGTCTTCGCGCGCAGTTCTGCAACCATGCTTGCGGTAATTGCCGCCATTTGTCACTCCTTGAATGGTTCGCGCCGGCTGCCGGCAGTCGCCCGCGGCACCCGGTCGGTGGGTCTACAGCGCACCCGCGGCAGATGCTGCCTGCGGCGGATGACAACAATTCAACATTCAAAAAAAGGGGGCGCCAGATGTGCCCCCTTCTATTGCCCTTCCTGCCGGCTGCCGGCGTCCCCCGGCTTTGGCCTTGCGCGCAGCCCGCGGTGGCGGGCGGCAAGCGTTGCTTATCGGTCTGGTGACGATGCGCGCTAGGGTTTCCTTTCCGGCAGCGGGGCGCGGGGCGATCAGCCTTCCTGCACTTCGACGAATTCGTCGTCGCCGCGGGCGGCTTCAACCACTTCCTGCACGGCGTTGGCACGGCCTTCCAGGATGGCGTCAGCCACGCCGCGCACGTACAGGGCCACGGCCTTGCTCGAGTCGTCGTTGCCCGGGATCACGTAATCGATGCCTTCCGGCGAGTGGTTGGTATCGACCACGCCGATCACGGGGATGCCCAGCTTGTTGGCTTCGGTCACGGCAATCTTGTGGTAGCCGACGTCGACCACGAAGATCGCGTCAGGCACGCCGCCCATGTCCTTGATGCCGCCGATCGACTTCTCCAGCTTCATCATCTCGCGCTCGAACATCAGCGCTTCCTTCTTGCTCATGGTTTCCAGCGCGCCGGCTTCCTTGGCGGCTTCCATGTCCTTCAGGCGCTTGATCGAGATCTTGACCGTCTTGAAGTTGGTCAGCATGCCGCCGAGCCAGCGGGCGTCGACGTAGGGCATGCCGGCACGGCCAGCTTCTTCAGCCAGGATTTCGCGCGATTGGCGCTTGGTGCCCACGAAAAGGATGGTGCCGCGATTGGCCGCCAGCTGACGCACGTACTTCATGGCGTCCTGGAACATCGGCAGCGTCTTTTCGAGGTTGATGATGTGGATCTTGTTGCGATGGCCGAAGATGAAGGGGGCCATCTTCGGGTTCCAGAAGCGGGTCTGGTGGCCGAAGTGGCAACCGGCTTCCAGCATTTCGCGCATGGTCACGGACATGTAAATCTCCAAAGGGTTAGGTCTGAAGCCCGCCCCGACATTCCTGAAAAGGAACACCCCGGATAGGCGGGCCAGCGATTTCAAGCGGCAGGAAAGGCCCTGCCAAATAACTGAACCGGGCGGCGCAATTGCTGCGACGCAACCAGATCAGCCCGCTATTGTAGCAACAAAAGTGCCGCCGGCTCAAGCCGGCCCCGGCCTCTCCCGCCTCTGGCGCCCTCGTCCCCGGCGGCCGGAACAGGCTGCGATCCGGCCTCGATGGTGCGATAATCCCACTTTGATCCTTCGATTCCGGCGTGGCCAGTGGCCACGTCATCACTTTTTCTGGCGACGCAGCATGAGCATTTACCTGAACACCGCCGAAGACATCGCCCACATGCGCGTGGCTTGCCGCCTTGCCTCCGAAGTCCTCGACTACATCACGCCCTTCGTGCAACCCGGCGTCACTACCGGCGAACTCGACCGCCTGTGCCACGCCTACATGCGCGACGTGCAGGGCACGGTGCCGGCGCCGCTGAATTATGCGCCTCCGGGCTACCCGCCCTTCCCCGGCGCGATCTGCACTTCGGTCAACGACGTGATCTGCCACGGCATTCCGGGCGAGCGCGTGCTCAAGAGCGGCGACGCCATTAACCTGGACATCACCGTCATCACCAAGGACGGGTACTACGGCGACACCAGCCGCATGTTCATCGTCGGCGAGGGCTCGATCCTGGCCAAGCGCCTGGCGCAGGTGACGTATGAATGCATGTGGAAGGGCATCGCGCAAGTGCGCCATGGTGCGCGCCTCGGCGATATCGGCCATGCCATCCAGGTGCATGCGGAAGCCGCCGGCTACAGCGTGGTGCGCGAGTACTGCGGCCATGGCATCGGCAAGAACTTCCATGAGGACCCGCAGATCCTGCACTATGGCCGCCCCGGCACCGGCGCCGAGATCAAAGCTGGCATGATCTTCACGGTGGAGCCGATGATCAACGCCGGCAAGCGCGAGATCCGCACCATGCCCGACCAGTGGACCGTAAAGACCCGCGACCGCAGCCTGTCGGCGCAGTGGGAGCACACGGTGCTGGTCACCGAGACCGGCTACGAGGTGCTGACGGTGTCCGCCGGCACCCCGGCGCCGCCGGCGTTCATTACCGATTCCGTGGCGGCCTGATGCCGCACCGAAGCCAGGGCGCCTGACCGGGCGCCCTTCTTTTTCCAGCCGTGCCCACGAACCATCCCGCCACCTCCATGGACACCACGCCGGAACTGCTGCTGGCCGCGCGCGTGCGCGACCAGCTCAAAGCCGACAAGCAGGCGCTGTTTGCGGACTTCAACGCCAGCGCCAACGCCGCCACGCTGACCACGCGGCTGCGCCGCGCCGTCGATGGCGCGCTGAGCGAGGCATGGCGCGGGCTGGCCATGCCCGCGGACGCGGCGCTGGTGGCGGTGGGCGGCTACGGCCGCGGCGAACTGTTCCCGTATTCGGACGTCGACGTGCTGCTGTTGCTGCCGGCCGAGCCCGACCGCGACACCGCCGGCAAGCTGGAACGCTTTATCGGACTGTGCTGGGACCTGGGGCTGGAAATCGGCTCGGCCGTGCGCACGGTGGACGACTGCATCCGCGAATCGCGCCAGGACGTGACCATCCAGACCTCGTTGCTGGAAGCACGGCTGCTGACCGGCAACCGCAAGCTGTTCGAGGCGCTGCGCAGCCGCTACCAGGCCAACCTGGACCCGGCTGCGTTCTTCCAGGCCAAGCTGCTGGAAATGCGCCAGCGCCACGCCAAGTACCAGGACACGCCCTATGCGCTCGAGCCCAACTGCAAGGAAAGCCCGGGGGGCCTGCGCGACCTGCAGGTGATCCTGTGGATGACCAAGGCCGCGGGCCTCGGCGACAGCTGGAAGGAATTGTTCGAGAAGGGCCTGCTGACGCGCCGCGAGGCCCAGGAACTGGCCCGCAACGAGCGCCTGCTGAAGATCATCCGCGCGCGCCTGCACCTGGTGGCCGGGCGCCGCCAGGACGTGCTGGTGTTCGACCTGCAGACCGCGCTGGCCGAGTCCTTCGGCTACCGCCAGAACAACAACAAGCGCGCCAGCGAACAGCTGATGCGCCGCTATTACTGGGCCGCCAAGGCGGTCACGCAGCTCAACAGCGTGCTGCTGCTCAATATCGAGGCCATGCTGTTCCCGAGCGAGTCGCAGGTGACGCGCGTGCTCAACGAACGCTTCGTCGAGCGCCAGGGCATGCTGGAGATCACCAGCGATGACGTGTACGAGCGCGACCCGCACGCCATCCTCGAAACCTTCCTGCTGTACCAGCGCACCCCCGGCGTGAAGGGCCTCGCGCCGCGCACGCTGCGCGGGCTGTACAACGCGCGCACGGTGATGAATGTGCACTGGCGCAACGACGCCGAGAACCGCCGCCTGTTCCTGGCCATCATGCAGGAGCCGCAGGGCATCACCCACGCGCTGCGACTGATGAACCAGACCAGCGTGCTGGGCCGCTACCTGATCAACTTCCGCCGCATCGTCGGCCAGATGCAGCACGACCTGTTCCACGTCTATACGGTGGACCAGCACATCCTGATGGTGGTGCGCAACATGCGCCGTTTCGCCATCGTCGAGCACACCCACGAGTTCCCGTTCTGCAGCCAGCTGATGGCCAGTTTCGACAAGCCCTGGGTGCTGTGGGTGGCGGCGCTGTTCCATGACATCGCCAAGGGCCGCGGCGGCGACCATTCCCGGCTCGGCACCGTCGATGCGCGCCGCTTCTGCAAGCAGCACGGCATTGCGCGCGAAGATGCCGACCTGATCTGCTGGCTGGTCGAGCACCACCTCACCATGAGCCACGTCGCGCAGAAGCAGGACCTGACCGATCCGGACGTGGTCCACGCCTTTGCCGAAGTGGTCGGCAGCGAACGCTACCTGACCGCGCTCTACCTGCTGACCGTGGCCGATATCCGCGGCACCAGCCCCAAGGTGTGGAATGCCTGGAAGGGCAAGCTGCTGGAAGACCTGTACCACATCACGCTGCGCGTGCTGGGCGGCGCGCGCGTCGATTCGCATTCGCTCTGGTCGCAGCGCAAGGCAGACACCATCTCGGAACTGCGCCTGAAAGCCTTCGACCCGGCGCTGGGCAAGTCGCTGTGGGCGCAGCTGGACGTGGCCTTCTTCCTGCGCCACGATTCGCACGATATCGCCTGGCTGACGCGCCACCTGTACAACAAGGTGGACAGCCCCGTGCCGGTGGTCAAGGCGCGCGTGTCGCCTGCCGGCGAAGGCTTGCAGGTGGCGGTGTACATCAAGGACCAGCCCGACCTGTTCGCGCGCATCTGCGGCTACTTCGAGCGCAAGGCGTTCTCGATCCAGGACGCCAAGATCCACACCACGCGCCACGGCTATGCGCTGGACACGTTCCAGGTCACCGATCCCGGCATGGCCGGCGACGGCGGCAACTATCGCGACATCATCGCGCTGGTGGAGCACGAGCTGTGCGAGCGGCTGCGCCTGCAAGGCGCGCTGCCCGAGCCCACGCAGGGACGGCTGTCGCGCCAATCGCGTAGCTTCCCGATCAAGCCGCGCGTCGACCTGCGCCCGGACGAGCGCGGGCAGTATTACCTGCTGTCGCTGTCCGCCAACGACCGCACCGGCCTGCTGTACGCCATCGCCCGCGTACTGGCACGGCATCGCGTGTCCGTGCACACGGCACGCATCAACACCCTGGGCGAACGCGTCGAAGACGTGTTCCTGGTCGACGGCAGCCGCCTGGCCGCCGACAACCGATTGCAGATTCAGCTTGAACAGGACTTGCTCGCCGCCCTCGCGATCTGAGGCGGCGGGCCAGCATCAACCTATGACCGACAGCAATTCGCCGAAGCGCAAGACGCTAGGCATCAAGGCCGCCAGCGATACCGGCACGGCCGCGCGCAAGACCGGCACCCGCCCCGTGCGCGTGTCCGACCTGAACCGCAAGCGCGTACAGGCCGTTTCCGAAGGGATCAAGCGCGCCCAGCATCGTGCCGGCGGCAAGACCGGCAGCGGCGCGGCCCAGGGCGAAGCGCAGGGCCAGCCGCGCAAGCCGCGCCCGCCGCGCCCCGCTGACGCCGAACGCCAGGCACGCCCGCGCCGCCCCGAAGGTGGCGAGGCGCGCCCCCGCCGTTTCGGCGATGACGACAACCGTCCGCGCCGCTATGGCGACGATCGCGGCGAAGCCCGTCCGCGCCGTTTCGAAGGCGGCGAAGCGCGCCCGCCGCGACGTTTCGGCGACGACGACAACCGTCCGCGCCGCACTGGCGACGATCGCGGCGAAGCCCGTCCGCGCCGCTTCGAAGGCGGCGAAGCGCGCCCGCCGCGACGCTTTGGCAACGACGACAACCGTCCGCGCCGCACCGGCGACGATCGCGGCGAAGCCCGTCCGCGCCGCTTCGAAGGCGACGAAGCGCGCCCGCCGCGACGCTTTGGCAACGACGACAACCGTCCGCGCCGTTTCGAAGGTAGCGAGTCGCGCCCGCCCCGACGTTTCGGCGAGGACGACAACCGCCCGCGTCGCACTGGCGACGACCGCGGGGAAGCCCGTCCGCGCCGTTTCGAAGGCGCCGACTCGCGCCCGCCGCGCCGCTTTGGCGAGGACGACAACCGCCCTCGCCGCACTGGCGACGACCGCGGAGAGGCGCGTCCGCGCCGCTTCGAAGGCGCCGAGTCGCGCCCGCCGCGCCGCTTCGGCGATGACGACAACCGCCCGCGCCGCTTCGAGGGCGACGACAGGCGCCCTCGCCCCGCGCCGTCGGGCGAGCGCCGCCGCGAGGGCACGGCCCCGGCACGCCGCTTCAGCGACACCGCCGACCGCATCCGCCCCGCTGGTCCGGCCCGCCCGCAAGCGCCGGCTCCGCGCCGCGACACAGCACCGGCGCAGCGCGACGAATCCAGCCACGACGATGGCCTGGTGCGCCTGTCCAAGCGCATGTCCGAGCTTGGCCTGTGCTCGCGCCGCGAGGCCGACGAATGGATCCCACGCGGCTGGGTGCTGGTCGACGGCAAGCCCGTGACCGAACTGGGCAGCCGCATCCGCCCCGACGCCGAGATCGAGATCCTGCAGGAAGCGCGCTCCGAGCAAGGCGAGCGCGTCACCGTGCTGCTGAACAAGCCGGTGGGCTATGTTTCCGGGCAGGCCGAGGACGGCTACGAGCCCGCCGCGGCACTGTTTACCCCCGAGAACCAGTGGGAAGGCGATCCCACGCGCAAGCGTTTTGCGCCGTGGCAGCGCAAGAACCTGGCACCCGCGGGCCGCCTCGACATCGACTCGACCGGGCTGCTGGTGCTGACGCAGGACGGCCGCGTCGCGCGCACGCTGATCGGCGAGGATTCGAATGTCGAGAAAGAATACCTGGTGCGCGTGGTCTGGCACTCGCCGCAAGGTCCGGTCGAGCGCAACATCAGCGCGGAATTCCCCGCCGATGACCTGGAACTGCTGCGCCACGGCCTGTCGCTCGACGGCGTCCCGCTCAAGCCCGCCAAGGTCAGCTGGCAGAACGAAGAGCAGTTGCGCTTCGTGCTGCGTGAAGGCCGCAAGCGCCAGATCCGCCGCATGTGCGAACAGGTGGGGCTGCAGGTGGTGGGCCTCAAGCGCGTGCGCATGGGGCGTGTGGTGCTGGGGGACCTGCCGCCGGGCAAGTGGCGGTTCCTGGGGCAGTTCGAGAAGTTCTGATGTGAAAAAGCGGCCGGGATGGCCGCTTTTTTTTGAGGGGTCGTGGCAAGTCAGTCGCCACAACCTCATCCCGTACCGATTGCGTGCTCCCTCTCCCGCGAGCGGGAGAGGGAGCCAACCATCGCCAGGCGTCAATCGTCGCTGTTCGCCGGCAGCTCGGGAAACAGCACCTCGGTAAACCCGAACTGCCGGAAATCCCTGATCCGCATCGGATAGAGAATGCCCTGCAAATGGTCGCACTCATGCTGCACCACGCGCGCATGGAAGCCTTCGGCCACGCGTTCGATGCGGTTGCCCATCAGGTCGTAGCCGCTGTACTTCAGCCGCAGGTGCCGCGGTACCACGCCGCGCACCCCCGGCACCGACAGGCAACCCTCCCAGCCGTCTTCCATCTCGTCTGACGCCATGTCCAGCAACGGGTTGATCAGCACGGTCTTGGGCACGGTGGGCGCGTCCGGATAGCGCGGGTTGCGGTCAAAGCCGAAGATCACCACCTGCAGGTCCACGCCGATCTGCGGCGCCGCCAGGCCCGCGCCGCTGGCGTGGTCCATGGTGTCGAACATGTCTTCGATCAGCGTGCGCAGCTCCGGCGTGTTGAAGCGCTCCACCGGCCGCGCCACCTGCAGCAGGCGCGGATCGCCCATCTTGAGAATCTCGCGGATCATGTCGTGTCCCCCGGTTAGTCTTGGGCTCGCGCCGCGCCCACTTCAGCCAGCAGCGCGAGCATGCCCGCCTCGTCCAGCACTGGCACGCCCAGTGCCTCGGCCTTGTCGAGCTTGCTGCCGGCCTCGGCGCCGGCGATCACATAGTCGGTCTTCTTCGAGACCGACCCCGCCACCTTGGCGCCGGCGGCTTCCAGCAGTTCCTTGGCGTCTTCGCGCGACAGCGTCGGCAGCGTGCCGGTCAGGACAAAGGTCTTGCCCGACAGCGGCGCTGGCGCCCGCGCCACCGGCTCGCTTTCCGCCCAGTGTACGCCGGCGGCGCGCAGCTGCTCGATGACCTCGACGTTGTGCGGCTCGGCCAGGAAGTTGGCGATCGACTGCGCCACCACCGGGCCGACATCGTTGACCTCGAGCAGCGCAGCTTCGTCCGCCGCCATCAGCGCATCCAGCTTGCCGAAGTGTTTGGCCAGGTCCTTGGCGGTGGCTTCGCCCACGTGGCGGATGCCGAGCGCGAAGATAAAGCGGTTCATGGTGGTCGCGCGCGACTTGTCGATCGCCGCGACCAGGTTGGCCGCCGACTTGTCCGCCATGCGCTCCAGCGCGGCCAGCTTGACCACGCCCAGCTTGTACAGGTCGGCCGGCGTGCGCACGATGCCGTGGTCGACCAATTGCTCGACCAGCTTGTCGCCCAGGCCTTCGATATCCATGGCGCGCCGCTGCGCGAAATGCAGCAGCGACTGCTTGCGCTGCGCCGCGCAGATCAGGCCGCCGGTGCAACGGGCAATGGCTTCGTCCTCGAGCTTTTCGATATGCGAGCCGCACACCGGGCAGGCGGTCGGCATCACAAAGGCGCGGGCATCCGCCGGGCGGCGCTCGGTCACCACCGCGACCACTTCGGGGATCACGTCGCCGGCGCGGCGCACGATCACGGTGTCGCCGACATGCACGTCCTTGCGGCGGATCTCGTCCTCGTTGTGCAGCGTGGCATTGGTCACGGTCACGCCGCCGACAAACACCGGCTTGAGCCGCGCCACCGGCGTGATCGCGCCGGTGCGGCCGACCTGCACCTCGATGTCCTCGACGATGGTGGTCATCTCCTGCGCCGGGAACTTGTGCGCCAGCGCAAAGCGCGGCGCGCGCGAGACGAAGCCCAGCCGCTCCTGCTCGGCCAGCGCATTGACCTTGTAGACCACGCCGTCGATGTCGTACGGCAGGTCGTCGCGGCGCTTGCCGATATCGCGGTAGAAATCGAGCAGGCCCTGCGCGCCCTTCACCACCGCGCGGTCCTTGCACACCGGCAAACCCAGCGCGGCAAAGCCATCGAGCATGGCGCCGTGGGTCGGCGGCCGCTCCACGCCCTGCAGTTCGCCCAGGCCGTAGGCAAAGAACGACAGCGGTCGCTTCGCGGTGATGCGCGGATCGAGCTGGCGCAGGCTGCCGGCGGCGGCGTTGCGCGGATTGACGAAAGTCTTCTCGCCGGCCTCGGCCTGGCGCGCGTTGAGCTTGTCGAAATCGCGGCGGAACATGAAGACCTCGCCGCGCACTTCCAGCACCGCGGGCGCCTGGCCGCGCAGCTTGAGCGGGATCGCCTTGATGGTGCGCACGTTGACGGTGACGTCCTCGCCGGTCTCGCCATCGCCGCGCGTGGCGGCCTGCACCAGGCGGCCATCCTCATAGCGCAGCGACATGGCTAGGCCGTCGAACTTCAGTTCGCAGGCGTACTCGACCGCGTCGGCGGCGCTGAACAGGTCGGCCTCGCCCGCCGCGGGCGCGCTGCGACCCAGGCCTTGCGCGCAGCGGCGGTCGAAGCTCAGTACGTCTTCGTCGGCGAAGGCATTGTTGAGCGACAGCATCGGCACGCGGTGCCGCACCGAGTCGAACGCTGACAGCGGCTCGCCGCCGACGCGCTGGGTCGGAGAGTCCGGCGTCTGCAACTCGGGATGCTCGAGCTCCAGCGCCTGCAGTTCGCTGAACAGCGCGTCGTATTCCGAATCGGGAACGGTGGGCGCATCCAGCACGTAATACTGGTAGTTGTGGCGGTCCAGTTCGTCGCGCAGCCAGGCCACGCGTTTGGCGGCGGCCGCGGGCGGCAAGGCGCCGACGGGCGCGGAGGCATCTGCCTGCGCGCCGCGGTGTGTTGCGGTCATGGCAGCCTCCGGCTAGTGGCTGAACAGGCGCAGCGCCACCGACGACCCGGCCGGCATGCCGCGCGCTTCCAGCTTGTTGTACAGCGTTTCAAGCTGGCTGAAGATGGCGACGAACGAGGCTTCGGTCAGCGGCCGCATATTGTCGTCGACCAGTTGCGCGCCCATGCGCTGGGCCAGCGTGTGGCCGTACTCGCACACCGTCTTGAACGGCCTGGCGGCCTGGTCGGCCACCGGCACGTCGAGCAGCAGTGTGATCTGGCGGCCGGCCTTGACGGTCAGGTCGTCGCGCAGGAAGTTGGTGTCGCCGAACTGGAGCGTGAACAGCGGGCGCTGCACGCCCTCGGCATTGGCCTGGTAGCGGATAAAGCGGGTGCCGTCGCGCGACAGCACCAGCCCGTCCTGCGTCGCCACGTTCTGCACATAGGCCGCCGACCACGGCGCGCCGTCGGAGATCACATTGACGCCCAGCTGCACGTCGCAACCGGCGGCAAAGCTATCCAGCTCGCGCGCGTTGGCCACGGTCTCGGCCATGTCCGGCAGGTCGGCGGAGGCGTCGAGCGACTCCGCCAGCGACTCCACCGCGGTGACGAATTCCGAGAACTCCAGCGCGTTGAGCGGGCCGCCGCGGTTGGCCAGCTGCACGCCGACCTGAAGGTCTTCGTACTGATGGCCGGCGGTGACGGGTTCCCAGGCGTTGGCTTCGGCGCGCAGGCCTTCGATATGGACCGGCTTGGTGCCGGCGCGGCGCAGCCGGCCGGTCAGCGGCAGGATGCGGTCGCCGGAGGCCTTGCGCTCCAGGTGCAGCGGCACGATGCAGTCGATCAGCGGATCGACCACCGCCGGTGCGGGCTGGCCATCCGGTACTGCCGCGACCGGAGCCGGAGCCGGAGCGGGGACAGGCGCGGGCGCCGGTGCCGGCGTCAGCTCGGCTTCGGCCTCGTCGGCTTCAGGCGCATGCGACGCGGCCGCGACGGCGACTTCCTCGGCGACGGCTTCGTCGGCATCGGCCGTGCTTGCGGCGGCGGCAGCGGCCGCGGCGGCGTGGTTGTTGTCACTGACCGCCGTGGCGCCGGCCCTGGCCGGCGCCTGCGACAGCGTGGGCTCGCGCCGCGGCGGCTGTTCGGCGGTGGCTTCGTGCAGGCGCGCGGCGGTCTCCGGCGCGGTGCTCTGGCCGACCACCGGCTCGCGCATCGGCGCCACGTCGTCTTCCGGGCTCAGCGCCCGCGGGCGGCGCGCCTTGCGGATCTGCCACTGGTTGTAGCCGAACACCAGTACCACGAAAACCAGGCCCGCGACGATCAGCGCGGTCTGCAGGTCCATGTTGAGCTTCATGCTGCAATCTCCAAAGCGCCCATATTGATCACAGCACGGTGGTGTCGGTTGCCCGCAGCATGCGCGGACGTGCGCCGCCCCGCTGCGCGGGGCTCCTGCCTACTGCTCATGCTGCCTCCGCCATCGAAACCGCCGCGTCCATATCCACGGCCACGATCCGCGAAACGCCTTGCTCCTGCATGGTCACGCCAATGAGTTGATGAGCCATTTCCATGGCGATCTTGTTATGTGAGATGAAAACGAATTGGGTCTTGTCCGACATGCGCGCCACCATATTGGCGTAGCGCTCGGTGTTGGCGTCGTCCAGCGGCGCGTCGACCTCGTCCAGCAGGCAGAACGGCGCCGGGTTCAGCTGGAACATGGCAAACACCAGCGCGATCGCAGTCAGCGCTTTTTCGCCGCCCGACAGCAGGTGGATGGTCGAGTTCTTCTTGCCCGGCGGCTGCGCCATCACCTGCACGCCGGCGTCGAGGATCTCCTCGCCGGTCATGATCAGGCGCGCCTGGCCACCGCCGAACAGCGACGGGAACAGCTCGCCGAAATGATGGTTGACCTGGTCGAAGGTGCCCTGCAGCAGCGCGCGGGTCTCCTGGTCGATCTTGGCGATCGCGTCCTCGAGCGTGCCGATGGCATCGTTCAGGTCGGCCGACTGCGCGTCGAGGAAGGTCTTGCGCTCGCGCGCCGCGGCCAGCTCGTCGAGCGCGGCCATGTTGACCGGGCCCAGCGCGTTGATGGCGTTGTTGATGCGCGTGACTTCGCCCTGCAGGTACGACGGCTTCAGGTCGCCGGTCAGCTTGTCGGCCAGCGCGGCCTCGTCCACCTCGGCCGTGGCCAGTTGCTCGCTGAACTGCTCCTGGTTCAGGCGCGCGGCCTGTTCCTTGAGCTGCAGCTCGGTGATGCGGTCGCGCAGCGGCTGCAGGCTGCGTTCGGCGGCCAGGCGCTGCTCGTCGTGCTGGCGCAGCTGGGCCGACAGCGCATCGAGCTCGGTACGCGCGATGGTGAGCTTTTCTTCCTTCTCGGCGCGGCGTTCCAGCGCTTCCTGCAGGCCGGTATGCGCGGTCTGCTCGTTGATGGTCTCGAGCTCGGCGCGGGCGTTCTCGAGCGATTCGGCGATACGCTCGGCCTGGTCGGCGGCCACCTGGATATTGCGGCGCAGTTCGTCGATGCGGCTGGCCAGGTTGCGCTCGGCAAACAGCGCTTCCTGCGCGGCGCGCTCCAGGTCGCGCAATTGGTGGCGCGCGCCCGAGAGCTTGCTGTCCAGCGCCTCGAAGGCCATCTGCTGGTCTTCATGGGTGGCCTGCATTTCGGCCAGCGCGGCGTCGTGCTGTTCGAAGCTGGCTTCGGATTCGGCACGGATCGCACGCTGCTCGTCGATCTGCGCGTGGATCTCTTCCAGTTCCTCGCGGATCTGGCCGCTGCGGGCGGCATAGCGTTCCATCGCCTGCGACAGCTTGAGCACGTCCATCTGCAGCGCATGCACGCGGCGGGTGGCCTGCTCGGCGCGGGCGCGGGCCTCGCCCAAACCCTGGCTGGCCTGCGTGTAGGCCGCTTCGGCGCGCACCGCGTCGGTCTTGGCCTGGTCGGACAGCAGCAACTGCGCGCGCGCCTGCTTCTGCAGGTTTTCGATTTCCTGCTCGCGCGCCAGCATGCCGGCCTGCTCGGAATCGGCGGCGTAGATCTGGATAGCGTTGCGGCCCACCAGATGACCCTCGGCCACCACGAACGAGGCGCCATCCGGCAGCGTGTTGCGCGCGGCCAGCGCCTGCGCCATGTCGGTGGCGACATAGACATCGGCCAGCCAGTCCTGCATCACCGCGCGGATGCCGGGCTCGGTGATCTGCACCAGCGCCATCAGCGGGCGCAGGCCGGCGGGCGTTTCCAGCGGACGGGCCGCGGCCGGCGGCGAGTAGAACGCCAGCTTGGCCGGCGGCGCGTCCGACAGGAAGGCCTTGACCCAGTCAAGGTTCGACACTTCCAGCGCGGCCAGTTTTTCGCGCAGCACGGATTCGAGCGCGTTTTCCCAGCCCGGCTCGATATGGACCTTCTTCCACAGGCGCGGCAGCTCGGCCAGCTCATGCCGGGCCAGCCACGGCTGCACCTTGCCGTCGGTCTGCACGTTTTCCTGCAGCTGGCGCAGCGCCGCCAGGCGGGCCTCGAGCGTGGCAATGGCGGCGGCTTCGCTGTGCACGCGCGCCTGCGCGGCGCGGCGCGCTTCATCCAGGCGCGGCACGCTGTCTTCGGCATCGGCCAGCACGGCCTGGGCTTCCTCGACCAGCGCCTCCTGCTCGGCCAGTTCGGCGCGGGCCTGCTCCAGGCGGGTTTCGTCGGGACGGTCCAGGCCCTTGTCTTCCGCCGACAGCCGTTCGCGGCGCTGTTCCAGCTGCTGCAGCATCTGGTCGGCGCTGCGCTGCTGCGCGGCTTCCAGCTTCAGCGCCTGCTCGGCCTGCATGATGCCGGCGCGCTGCTCGTTGAGCAGCTGCTGGGCGTCGCGCCATTGCGCTTCCAGCGTCGGCAGTTCGTCGTTCTGCTGGGCCACGGCCTCTTGCGCCTCGACCGTGCGGCCTTCGGCCACGGCGAGGTTTTCCTCGGCCTGCGCGAGTTCGTCGGTGGCCTGTTCCGCCTTGCCCTGCCACTGCTCGCGCTGGGTGGTCAGTGCCGCGATCTGGGCCTGCACGCGGTTGCGCGATTCCACCACGTAGCGGATCTCGGCTTCCAGCTTGCTGACTTCGGCATTGGCCTCGTACAGCGAGCCTTGCGCGGCGTGCATGCCGTCGGACGCGGCATAGTGCGCCGCGCGCAAGGTTTCAAGCTCGGCCTCGACGTGGCGCAGCTGCGCGGTCTGCGCTTCCAGGTCGATCTGGGCCTGCTCGATGGCGCGCTGGTGGCGTTCCTGCTCCTGCTGGGCCTCGCGCTTGCGCAGCAGCCACAGCAGGTGCTGCTTTTCTTCGCCGTCGGCCTGCAGCGTCTTGAAGCGCTGCGCCACTTCGGCCTGGCCTTCGAGCTTTTCGAGGTTGCTGCCGAGTTCGCGCAGGATGTCTTCGACGCGGGTCAGGTTTTCGCGGGTATCGGACAGCCGGTTCTCGGTCTCGCGGCGACGTTCCTTGTACTTGGACACGCCCGCCGCCTCTTCCAGGAAGATGCGCATGTCATCGGGCTTGGCCTCGATGATGCGCGAGATCATGCCCTGGCCGATGATGGCGTAGGCGCGCGGGCCCAGGCCGGTGCCGAGGAAAATGTCCTGGATGTCGCGCCGGCGCACCGGCTGGTTGTTGATGTAGTAGGACGAGGTGCCGTCGCGAGTCAGCACGCGCTTGACCGCGACTTCGGCGTACTGGCTCCACTGGCCGGCGGCGCGGCCTTCGGCATTGTCGAACACCAGTTCGACGCTGGCGCGGCCGGCCTGCTTGCGCGCGGTGGAGCCGTTAAAGATGACGTCCTGCATGGATTCGCCACGCAGCTCGGAGGCACGTGACTCGCCCAGCACCCAGCGCACCGCGTCGATGATGTTGGATTTGCCGCAGCCGTTGGGACCGACGATGCCGACCAGTTGGCCTGGCACCTGGAAATTGGTGGGATCGACGAATGACTTGAAGCCCGCCAGCTTGATCGAGGATAGTCGCACGGTTTCTCGTGTGGTATCGGCCACTCCGGCATGAGCGCGGCGGCGGCCTGGTATCGGGGCTATTGCACTATTCAGGAAAGCCAGGCTGCGCGGGAGCCGGCCCGGCGTGACGCCAGCACCTCAAAACACCCCTCCAGCCCGAGAATTGGGGCTAATCATACCATCGCAGATGCCTTCGCCGGCCCGTTTGGGGGTGGTCCGGAGTACGGGTCGGCGCGTCGATTTCCCTTGCATTTCCGCCCCTTACAAGCCATTCCGCAAGCACTTTGGCAGGCCCGGCATGCGCTGTCGGCCGCCGCCGATGCGCGGCGGCTGGGAAACTAATCAGGGTAAATGCTAGTCTCTGCTCTGTCGGCGTGACTCGGGATGCCCTCGGAGCCGCGCACCATGAACGCCCCTCGCGCCTATGGCCAACCAGGAGGACAGAGCATGAGTGAACCGTCAGCGGCCGCCCGGCCGTGGTCTGTCAGCGACATCAACTACGAGGCGATCGACGTCGAACGCGTGCGCGGCGATCGCGACCTGTTCTACCTGCTGGTGTCGGCCTCGTTCATCGAGAGCGGCTCCGACACCTATGCCGGCAACCTCGCCACCTACTACGCCGGCGAGCCGGACGCGGCCGGCTGGCTGGCCGAGCACTGGGAAGCCGAGGAACTGCAGCACGGGCTGGCGCTGCGGCGCTATGTCGAGCAGGTCTGGCCCGAATTCGACTGGGCGCGCGGCTATGCGCGCTTCTTCGACGAGTACAGCAAGACCTGCTCGATCGACCAGTTCGAGCCCACCGAGGCGCTGGAGATGGCGGCCCGCTGCGTGGTGGAGACCGGCACCGCGGCCTACTACCGCGCGCTCGAGCAGGCCAGCGACGAACCGGTGCTGCGCGACCTGACGCGGCGCATCTCCAACGACGAGGTGCGGCACTACAAGCACTTCTTCCGCTTCTTCAACCGCTTCGCCGCAGCCGAGCGCGTGGGCCGGCTGCGCGTGCTGGGCGCCCTGGCGCGCCGGCTGCTGGAGATCAAGAACGAGGACGCGGCGATCGCGCTGCGCAATGTGCTGCGCATGGAACGCGGCGTCGAGTCGGTCTCGGAGGCGGAAGTGCGCGCGCTCAATACGCGCGTGTCAGGCGTGATCCGCCGCAACATCCCCATCGAGATGACGGTGAAGATGCTGCTGCGGCCGCTGCACCTGCACCGCGGCGTCGAGCTTGCGGTGCGGGCGCCGCTGGTGGCGATGGTGTCGCGGGTCATGCTGCACTGACCCGCGCCGGGCTAAGGGCAAGCCGCCGCCTCGGCGCCGGCCGCCGCGGGCGCGGCGCGGCTGCGGTGCACCAGCCCGGACAAGGCCCCGGCCGCGATGATGCACAGGCCGCCCGCAGCCTCCTTCCAGCTCAGCATTTCGGTCGCCAGCCACCACGACGACACCGCGGCGATAACGATCTCGAACAGCATCAGCAGCGACACGCGGTTGGCCGGCAGCCGCTGCAGCCCGTACTGGACCACCGAGTTGCTGACCACCAGCACCGCCGCCAGCCCCAGCACCAGCATGGCCGCGCTGACCTGCGCACCGGGGACGATGGCCACCGACGGGCCATCGAGCAGCAGCGCGGCGGGCACGCCCACCACGGTGCAGCCGAGATAGACCACCACCGTGCGCACGCGTGCGTCGGTGTCCGGAAAGCGCTGTCCGGCGCGGCGCGACAGCACGTTGTTGACGGCAAAGCCCATGCCGCCGATCAGCCCCGACCATTCCGCGGCGGAGCCCGGCAGCGGCACGCCGACCGCGGGGGTCCACAGCATCAGCCCGGCGCCGAACAGCGCCAGCCCCACCAGCGACAGGCCGGCTGCGGACAAGCGCTCGCCCAGGAACAGCCGCGCGAACAGCGCGGTCCAGACCGGGGTCAGGTAGAACAGCAGCAGCACGCGCATCACATGCCCGTTGACGCTGCCCCAGACAAAGCCGGCGTTGGTCACGCCCGCCGCCAGGCCGATCGCGACGAACAACCAGTGCGGCCGCAGTCCGGTCAGGTGGCGGCGGAAGGCCAGCAGCGACAGCACCGCCGCGACCGCGCTGACCAGCGCCGCGGCATGCATGCCGCCCAGGCCCCAGCCGGCCAGCACACGGTATGGGAACCAGGCGATGCCCCACACCGAGGCGCCGATCAGGATGGAAAGCGATGCCTTGACCGCATGCCGGTCGGCCGGCGCCAGCGGCGCCGTCACGATATTTGTGCTCATAAAGGGAATCGGTGCGAGGCGAGCCGGCCGCCCGCCAGGCGCGGCAGGCAGCGTCCGGACGGCGCCGGCGGCATCACCATGGCGTGATGCCCGCCATCCGTGCCGGCCCAACCTCGCCAAAGACCGCCTGGCGGGCCGGGAGCGCGCACGGAATCCCGCGCCGTTCCTCTATAATGCGTCGTTTTAACCGGCCCCGACTGACACCGTGAATCCGCGCCTCGACCTGCTCCAGCCCTACCCGTTCGAGAAACTGCGGGTGCTCTTTGCGCAAGTAAAGGCGGCCGACAAGCCGGCCATCAGCTTCGGCATCGGCGAACCCAAGCATCCGACGCCTGCCTTCATCAAGCAAGCGCTGGCAGAGTCGCTTGCGGGGCTGGCGAATTATCCCACAACGGCCGGTTCCGAGGCACTGCGGCAGTGCATCGCGAGCTGGCTGGAGCGCCGCTACGGCCTGCCCACGGTCAACGCCGCCACCGAAGTGCTGCCCGTGACCGGCTCGCGCGAGGCGCTCTTCGCCTTTGCCCAGACCGTGGTCGACGGCACCCGGCCGGGCGCGCTGGTGCTGTGCCCCAACCCGTTCTACCAGATCTATGAAGGCGCGGCGCTGCTGGCCGGCGCGACCCCGGTGTTCGCCAACAGCGACCCGGCCCGCAATTTCGCGCCGGCGTTCGACCGCATTGCCGACGCGGTCTGGCAGAAGGTGCAGTTGCTCTTTGTCTGCACGCCCGGCAACCCGACCGGTGCGGTGCTGTCGCTGGAAGACTGGCAGCAGCTGTTTGCGCTGTCCGACCGCTATGGCTTCGTGATCGCCTCGGACGAGTGCTATTCCGAAATCTATTTCGACGAAGGCCGCGCGCCGCTGGGTGCGCTGGAGGCCGCGCACAAGCTCGGCCGCGGCTTTGAGCGGCTGGTGATGTTCTCGAGCCTGTCCAAGCGCTCCAACGTGCCGGGCCTGCGCTCGGGCTTCGTCGCGGGCGACGCCGCGCTGCTCAAGCAGTTCCTGCTCTACCGCACCTACCACGGCGGCGCCATGAACCCGGCGGTGCAGAGCGCCAGCATTGCCGCGTGGAACGACGAGTCGCATGTGCGCGAGAACCGCGCCGCCTATGTGCGCAAGTTCAGCGAAGTCACGCCGATGCTGGCCGAGGTGCTCGACGTGGCGCTGCCCGATGCCGGCTTCTACCTGTGGGCCGACGTTTCCCGCACCGGCCTCTCCGATACGGAATTCGCCGCGCGGCTGCTGGCGGAGCAGAACGTCACCGTGCTGCCCGGCAGCTACCTGGCCCGCGAGGCCGATGGCATCAATCCCGGCGCCAACCGCGTGCGCATGGCGCTGGTGGCTACGCCCGAGGAATGCCTGGAGGGAGCGCGACGGATCGTGGAATTTTGCAAATCGCTGGCCTGAGGCTTTGGCCTTGGCCACTGTTTGCTCCCCTCTCCCGCTAAGGGGAGAGGGAGAACACAATTGGCCGAATATCAACATTCACCACCTGAGAAACCAAACATGACGCAAGCTCTGCAAGCCCTGATCGACCAGGCCTGGGAAGACCGCACCAGCCTGTCGCCGAAGTCCGCCCCCAACGACATCCGCGAGGCCGTCGCCAACGTCATCGGCCAGCTCGATTCGGGCGCCCTGCGCGTGGCCGAGAAGCAAGGCAAGGACTGGATCGTCAACCAGTGGGTCAAGAAGGCCGTGCTGCTGTCGTTCCGCCTGGAAGACAACGCGCCGATGAGCGCCGGCGGCTTTGCCCAGTTCTACGACAAGGTCCCGACCAAGTTCGCCAACTGGAGCGGCGACGACTTCGCCAAGGCCGGCTTCCGCGTGGTGCCGCCCGCCGTGGCGCGCCGTGGTTCGTTCATCGCGAAGAACGCGGTGCTGATGCCGTCGTACGTCAACATCGGCGCCTATGTCGATGAAGGCACCATGGTCGACACCTGGGCCACGGTCGGTTCGTGCGCGCAGATCGGCAAGAACGTCCACCTGTCGGGCGGCGTGGGCATCGGCGGCGTGCTGGAGCCGCTGCAGGCCAACCCCGTGATCATCGAAGACAACTGCTTCATCGGCGCGCGCTCGGAAGTGGTCGAGGGCGTGATCGTCGAAGAAAACTCGGTGATCTCGATGGGCGTGTACCTGGGCCAGTCGACCAAGATCTACGACCGCGAAACCGGCGAGATCCACTATGGCCGCGTGCCGGCCGGCTCGGTGGTGGTGGCGGGCAACCTGCCGTCCAAGGACGGCAAGTACAGCCTGTACTGCGCCGTGATCGTAAAGAAGGTCGACGCCCAGACCCGCGCCAAGACCAGCCTGAACGACCTGCTGCGCGGCGACTGAGCGCGCCTGGCGCAGCCCGCACCGGCTGCGCCGCCCCGGGGCCGGGCCCCGGGGCAGTCTTGCCGCTGCCCCCCGCCTGGCCAGGCTGAACATGCCCTCCCTCCGCAAGCGACTCATGGCCCTGGACCCCACCACCGTCAGCACCGTGCTCTCCCTGCTGCCCACCATTCTCGAGCAGGCCAACAAGACCCTCGAGAAGCTGAAGAAGAACAAGCGCAAGGACGGTACCCCCGAAGGCGCGGTGGCCGACGCGCGCGATCCCGCGGCCCGCATCGCCGAGCTGGAAGCCGTGGTGGTGCAGCAGGCCGAGGCCGTCAAGCTGCTGGCCGAGCAGCACGCCATCACCATCGATGCGCTGCGCAAGGAAGCTGCCCGGCTCGACCGCCGCCTGCGCCTGATGACCGCGGTGGCGATGGGCGGCGTGGCGCTGGGCCTGGGCGGCCTGGTGATCGCGCTGAACCTGCTGTTGCGCTGAATTTCTCGCCTTTCCTCAAGACTTGCCATGACCGTCCTGCTCTACGGCATTCCCAACTGCGACACCGTCAAGAAAGCCCGCACCTGGCTGGATGCCAACGGCGTGGCCTATACCTTCCACGACTTCAAGAAACAGGGCGTGGATGAGGCCATGCTGCGCGGCTGGCTGCGGCACGTGCCGCTGGCCACGCTGCTCAACCGCAAGGGCACCACGTGGCGCGCGCTGTCCGACGCCGACAAGGCCCGCGCCGACGAAGAAGCCGGCGCGATCGCGCTGATGCAGCAGAGCCCGTCGCTGATCAAGCGCCCGGTGCTGGCCCACGATGGCAAGGTGATGGTCGGCTTCTCCGCCGACCAGTACGCCAGCCAGTTCTGATTTCCCCATTCCGCCGTCCGATGAACCCCACCCTCGCCCTCACTGAAGACCTGATCCGCCGCCGCTCCGTCACGCCCGCCGACGAAGGCTGCCAGGCCATCCTGGAAACCCGCCTGAAGGCGCTCGGCTTCGATTGCGAAGCGCTGGTCAGCGGCCCCGACGATTTCCGCGTGACCAACCTGTGGGCGGTGAAGCGCGGCACCCAGGGCAAGGACGGCAAGCTGCTGGTATTCGCCGGCCATACCGACGTGGTGCCGACCGGCCCGCTGGAGCAGTGGCACTCGGACCCGTTCGAGCCGACCCACCGCGACGGCAAGCTGTACGGCCGCGGCGCCGCCGACATGAAGACCTCGATCGCCGGCTTCGTGGTGGCGGTCGAGGAATTCATCAAGGCCCACCCCGCGCACGCCGGCTCGATCGGCTTCCTGATCACCAGCGACGAGGAAGGCCCGGCGCACGACGGCACCATCAAGGTGGTCGAGGCGCTGGCCGCGCGCGGCGAGCGGCTGGACTACTGCGTGATCGGCGAGCCCACCTCGGTCAACGCGCTCGGCGACATGGTCAAGAACGGCCGCCGCGGCTCGCTGTCGGGCAAGCTCACGGTGAAGGGCATCCAGTGCCATATCGCCTACCCCCACCTGGGCCGCAACCCGATCCATGACGCCGCCCCGGCGCTGGCCGCACTGGCCGCCGAAGTGTGGGACGAAGGCAACGAGTACTTTCCGCCGACCAGCTGGCAGATGTCGAACATCCACGGCGGCACCGGCGCCACCAACGTGATCCCGGGCCATGTCACCATCGACTTCAACTTCCGCTTCTCGACGGCCAGCACGCCCGAAGAGCTGAAGGCGCGCGTGCATGCGATCCTGGACCGCCACAGCCTCGAATACACGCTCGACTGGACGCTTGGCGGCGAGCCCTTCCTGACCCCGCGCGGCGACTTGTCCGAGGCACTGTCGTCGGCGATCAAGGCCGAGACCGGCTTCGACACCGAGCTGTCGACCACCGGCGGCACCTCCGACGGCCGCTTCATCGCCAGGATCTGCCCGCAGGTGATCGAGTTCGGCCCGCCCAACGCCAGCATCCACAAGATCGACGAGCACGTCGAAGTGCGCTTTATCGAGCCGCTGAAGAACGTTTACCGCGGCGTGCTCGAACGCCTGATCGCCTGATTATTTCCGAAAGAACACCCTCCATGGCAACGCCCTCTCCCCTGCGCACCGTGCGCGACCTGCTGCGCCTGGCCGTGTCGCGCTTTACCGCCGCGCGCCTGTCCTTCGGCCACGGCAGCGCCAACGCCTATGACGAGGCGGCCTACCTGGTGCTGCATACGCTGAACCTGCCGCTCGATACGCTCGACCCCTTCCTTGATGCGCGCCTGCTGCCCGACGAAGTCGAAGCGGTGCTGAAGGTCATCGACCGCCGCGTCAACGAGCGCGTGCCGGCCGCCTACATCACGCACGAAGCCTACATGCACGGCCTGCGCTTCTACGTCGACTCGCGCGTGATCGTGCCGCGCAGCTTTATCGGCGAACTGCTGCAGGAAGGGCTGGAGCCGTGGGTCGGCGAGACCGACAGCATCGGCCCGGTGCTGGAGCTGTGCACCGGCTCCGGCTGCCTGCCGATCGTGGTGGCGCACGTCTGGCCGCATGCGAAGATCGACGCCGTCGACATCTCGCCCGACGCGCTCGCCGTGGCCCGCCGCAATGTGGCCGACTACAAGCTGGACGACCGCATCCGGCTCTATGAAGGCGACCTGTACGCGCCGTTGCCGCACGGCGCCACCTACGACGTGATCCTGACCAACCCGCCCTACGTCAATGAAGGCTCGATGCAGGCGCTGCCGCCGGAATACCTGGCCGAGCCGCGCATCGCCCTGGCCGGCGGCGACGACGGCATGGATGTGGTGCGGCGGATCATCGCCGGCGCCAAGGCGCGGCTGAATCCGGGCGGCGTGCTGGTGGTGGAGATCGGCAACGAGCATGCCAACGTGGAGGCCGCCTTCCCGGAGCTGGAGATCGTGTGGCTGCCGGTCAGCGCGGGCGATGAGCAGGTGTTTTTGCTGACGTACGACGCGCTGCCCGGGTGATGCGGTAAATCCCGCGACGGCTTGCTCCCCTCTCCCGCTTGCGGGAGAGGGGCTGGGGGAGAGGGCAGGCGCCAGGCATACCACTGGCCTGCGCTTCGTGGATATTCCCGCCCTCTCCCCAACCCTCTCCCGCAAGCGGGCGAGGGAGCACCCCATCAGCGCGGATACGCTAAGCCCGCGCAATCTGGGCGAACACCGGCCAACCGTTGATCCGGCAACGCGCGCAGGCCCTACACTCGCTGCAGAGATAGCGCCACTGACGCCGTGACCCCCAGCAATATCCCCCCTTCCGGATCGCCTCCCGGCGCCAGCGCCCTGCCCGCGCGCGCCCCGGCGACGTATGCCGTGCGCGGCATCGCCATCCTGACCTTCGCGTTCGCGCTCAGCCAGTTCTTCCGCTCGTGCCTGGCGGTGATGGCACCCGAGTTGCAGCACGATTTCGGCTTGTCGCCGGCGGGCTTCGGCGCGCTGTCCTCTTCGTTCTTCCTGGCCTTCGCCGTGGCGCAGATCCCGGTGGGCATCGCCTTCGACCGCTATGGCGTAGGCCGGCCGACCGCGCTGCTGCTGGCGGTGGGCGCGCTGTCGTCGATCGTATTCGTGCTGGCGCCCAACGGCACCGCCGCCACGCTGGCGCAGGTCGGCCTGGGGCTGGCGTGCGCGCCGGTGTTCATGGGCCTGCTGCATTTCGCCTCGGAGCAGCTGTCCGAACGCGACTACACGCGCGTGGTCAGCCGCTCCAACGCCACCGGCATGATTGGCTCGCTGTGCGCGACCGCGCCGCTGGGCTGGGCCATCTCGCTGGTCGGCTGGCGCCCGTCGATGGCGGTGTCGGCGCTCGGCATGGTCGCGGCCTGCTATGGCGTGTGGCGCTGCGTGCGCGACCAGGGCCATGCCGAGGCCCGCAGCGCGTCGTGGCCGGCGATGCTGTCGGAAAGCCTGCAACTGCTGAAGCTGGCGCCGCTGTGGACGCTGATCCCGGTATGCGTGGCGATGGCCGCCGGCACTGCGTTCCGCAATGCCTGGAGCGGCCCCTACCTGGCCGACGTGTTCAGCCTGGGCTCGGCGCCGCGCGGCGTGGCGCTGACGCTGCTGAGCCTGGCCGGCTTCCTGACCGCCTTCCTGCTGCCGGTGCTGGTGCGGCGCGGCACGCTCAAGACCACCATCATCGGCTGGTCGTGCCTTGCCATGGCCGGGGCGATCCTCCTGGCGCTGTGGCCCGACCACGGCATCGGCTATGGCGTGGCGATGATGGCGCTGCTGTCGACCATCGGCATGCTGCATCCGCTGGTGATGGCACAGGGCCGCGGCCTGATCCCGCCGGCGCAGCGCGGGCGCGGGCTGGGACTGCTCAATACCTTCGTGTTCCTGGGCTCGGCGCTGACCTCGTGGGCCTTCGGCCTGATCGCCAATGCCGGCCATGTGCGCGGCTGGCCGCTGCCGTCCACCTATGCGGCCATCTTCGTGTCGGCGGCGGTGCTGATCGCGGCCGCGCTGGTGCCCTACTGCTTCAGCCCGCCGCATCCCACCCGCCATTAGCCGCACTCGCTTTGCCTGCAAAAAGCCAGACTTATCGATTTAAGAATTCCGCTGGCGGGCTGACGCGTTTACCGTTTGTGACACCAACGTCCCAGCCGGATCCGGCGCCAAGGGACAACGGCTGCGCCAGCGGCCGGCAAACGAGGAGACCGCCTGATGCCATCCCCATCCCGCCCCGAGCGGGGCCGCCGCGCATGGCTTGCCGCCATGCTGGCCACGACGGCCGCCATCGCCCTGCCGGGCACCGCTCACGCCGAAACCTGGCCGGCGCGCCCGATCCAGCTGCTGATCCCCTACCCACCGGGCGGCAGCGCCGACCTGCTGGCGCGCCCGGTTGCCGCGAAGCTGCAAGAGCGCCTGGGCCAGCCCGTGGTGCTGGACTACCGGCCGGGCGCCGGCGGCACCATCGCCAGCCAGGCACTGGCGCGGGCCAAGCCCGACGGCTACACGCTGATCATGGTACTCGCCGCCCATGCCATCAATGCCAGCCTCTACCCCAAGCTGCCCTATGACACGCGCAAAGACTTCGCCCCGGTATCGCTGGTGGCCAACCTGCCGATGATCCTGGCCGGCAGCCCGTCGCTGCAGGCCACCAACGTGAAGGAGCTGATCGCCGAGGCCAAGGCCGCGCCGGGCAAGCTGACCTTTGCCTCGGCGGGCAACGGCAATACCGGCCACCTGGCGGGCGAGTTGTTCGATTCCGTGGCGGGCATCAAGATGACCCATGTGCCGTACAAGGGCAGCGCGCAGGTCGTCACGGCGATGCTGTCGGGCGAGGTCCAGCTGACCTTCGACAGCATCTCCACCACGCTGCCCCACGTAAAAAGCGGCAAGCTGCGCGCACTGGCCGTGACCGGCAGCCAGCGCGCCGCGGTCGCGCCCGAAGTGCCGACGCTGGCCGAGGCCGGCGTGCCGGGCATCAGCATCACCGGCTGGTATGCGATGCTGGCACCGGCCGGCACGCCGCAGCCCGTGATCGACCGGCTCAGCACCGAGATTGCCACCGTGCTGCGCCAGCTCGAGCTGAAGGCGACGCTGGCCGCCAGCGGCTATGAACCGGTGGGCTCGACCCCCGCCGCGCTGCGCACCCATATCGACGCCGAGATCAACCGCTGGAGCAAGGTGGTGAAGGACTCCGGCGCACAGATCCAGTAAGGCCTGCTGCCCTACCACCGCTGCCCCGGGTGCCGCAGGACGGCACCCGCATTCCCTTGCCGAACATGACCCAACCGACTCCGCTCCAACGCCCCTTCACCACCATGTCCGTGCTGGTGCGCGAACACGCCGCGCAGCGCCCCGCGCAGCGCGCGCTGATGCATGGCGAGCGCGTGCTCGACTATGCCGGACTCGACGCCGCCATGGACCGCATTGCCGCGGCGCTGGCGCGCGACGGGGTGCGGCCCGGCGAAGCCATCGCCATCTGCGCGGCCTCGTCGATCGAATACGCCGCGGTGTACCTGGGCGCGGTGCGCGCCGGCGTGGTGGTCGCGCCGCTGGCGCCGTCGTCCACGCCGGACAGCCTGGCCGGCATGATCGCCGACGCCGGCGCGCGCATCCTGTTCAGCGACGCCAGCGTGGCGGACATGCTCGCGCCGGTGCGGGACAGGCTGGCCAGCACGCCGGTGGTCACGCTCGACGGCAGCGAGGCGGGCCGGCCGTACGAGGACTGGCTGGCGCCCCCCGGCATGCCGGGGGCGGAAGCCGAAATCCGCCCGGAGATGCCGCTCAACATCATCTATTCGTCGGGCACCACCGGCACGCCCAAGGGCATCGTGCAGTCGCACGCGATGCGCTGGGCGCATGTGTCGCGCGGCGCCGCCACCGGCTATGGGACCGAGGCCGTCACGCTGCTGTCCACGCCGCTGTATTCCAACACCACGCTGGCCAGCTTCTTCCCCACCATCGGCCTGGGCGGCACCGCCATCCTGATGGCGAAGTTCGATGCGGGCCAGTACCTGGCGCTGGCGCAGCGGCATCGCGTCACGCATACCATGCTGGTGCCGGTGCAGTACCAGCGCCTGCTGGCGCATCCGGAATTCGATCGCCACGACCTGTCGTCGTTCCGGCACAAGTTCTGCACCAGCGCGCCGTGCAGCCCGGCCCTGAAGGCCGAGGTGCTGCGGCGCTGGCCCGGCGCGCTGACCGAGCTGTACGGCATGACCGAAGGCGGCGGCGGCTGCCTGCTGTTCGCCGACCAGTTCCCCGACAAGCTGCATACCGTGGGGCGACCCGCCACCGGCGCCGACGTGCGCATCATCGACGAAGCCGGCCGCGAGCTGCCGCCGGGCAGCACCGGCGAAGTGGTGGGCCGCTCGGCGGCGATGATGAACGGCTACCACAACCAGCCCGAAAAGACCGCCGAGACCGAATGGCATGACGCGCAGGGCCAGCGCTTTATCCGCACCGGCGATATCGGCCGCTTCGACGAAGACGGCTTCCTGGTGCTGCTGGACCGCAAGAAGGACATGATCATCTCGGGCGGCTTCAACCTCTACCCGAGCGACCTGGAGGCGGTGGTACGCGAGCACCCGGCGGTGGCCGAAGTGTCGGTGGTGGGGGTGCCGTCGGAGCGCTGGGGCGAGACCCCGGTGGCCTTTGTCGCGCTGCGCGCCGACAGCGGCGCCAGTGCGCAGGAGGTGCTGGCGTGGGCCAACGAACGCCTGGGCAAGACCCAGCGGCTGGCGGCGATCCACCAGGTGGAGAGCCTGCCGCGCAGCGCCATCGGCAAGGTGCTCAAGCGCGAACTGCGCGACCGCATCAGCGCGGCCTGACGCGCTGTGCCAGGCGCCCACGCAAGAAAACGCGCGGGGGTGCTTGCGCAATCGTAAAGGCCTCTCTATAATTCGCGCCTTCGCTAGGCTCGTAGCTCAGCTGGTTAGAGCACCACCTTGACATGGTGGGGGTCGTTGGTTCGAGTCCAATCGAGCCTACCAACGCACAACGGAACACGGACGGTACGCATCGCGCACCGTCCGTTTTTCTTTTCCGGGACCGCTTCAGGCGTCGATGCCGAACTCCGCCAGCACCGCCGCGGTATGCTGGCCCAGCACCGGCGCACTGCCGGCCGGCCGTTCCCTGCCCGCCATGCCCGGCAGGTTGGCCCATGGCACCTCGCCGATGCCCGCCAGCGGCAGCCGCCCGAACACCCCCGCCTGCGCGCACTGCGCGCTGTCCAGCAAATCGCGCGCATGGCCGACGCGCGCGAACAGCACATCGTGCTCGGTCAGCAGCGCCTCCCAGTGCGCCAGCGGCTGCGCAGCCAGTGCATGCGCGACGCGCCCGCTCAGTTCCGCCGCGCGCGGCAGCCGGCCGGCGCTGCGGTGCAGCGTGGTATCGGCAAGCCAGTCGTCGCAACCCAGCAGCCTGGCCAGCCGCATGAACATCGCGTCATTGAGCATGCTGAGGTAGAGCGCGCCATCGGCTGCCTGGAACAGGCCGGTCGGCGCGTTGGCCGCCGCCAGCTCGGCGTCGGGGAACATGGCGTCATCCACCATCAGGTAGGACTGCAGCGCGGCACTGGTCTCGAGCAGCGACAGCCGCACATGGCGGCCGCGGCCGCTGCGCGCGGCCTTGTACAACGCCGCAGCCGCATGCTGCGACGCATACAGCCCGGTGGCCAGGTCGATCAGGAAAAAGGCAATGCGGCGCGGCTGGCCCGCGGCATCGCGGTTCAGGTGCATCAGACCGCTGTAGGCCTGCATGGTGGTGTCCACCGCCGGCCGGTTCGCCAGCGGCCCCGCATGGCCGTAGCCCGAGATCGAGACATAGACCAGCGCCGGGTTGTGCGCGGCCAGGGCCTCGTAGCCCACCCCCATGCGCTCGGCCACGCCAGGGCGGAAATTCTGGATCACCACGTCGGCGCGCTGCGCCAGCCGGCCGATGGCGGCGCGGCCCTCGGCGCTGCGCGCATCCAGCACCACGCTCTCCTTGCCGGCGTTGCAGGCCACCGCGATCGCGGTCTGGCCGGCGCGGATGCGCCCCATCTGGCGCGACCAGTCGCCCTCCGGCGGCTCCACCTTGATCACGCGCGCGCCCTGCTGGCGCAGGATCAGCCCGCAGTACGGGCCGGCGATGCCCTGGCTCAGGTCGAGCACGGTCAGGCCATCGAACATGGCATCGTCGATGGCGTCCATCGCCGCGAGTGCATCGTGCATGGGTTGGCTCCGTTCAGATATCCAGCATGACCTTGCCGATGGCGCGGCGCGACATCGTGGTGTCGACCGCGTTCAGCCAGTCGCTCAAGGCAAAGTGCTGCAGCACCGGCGGCGCCAGCCTGCCGCTGGCCGCGGCCTGCATGATCTCGCCCACCATGGCCTGCACGCGCGGCGCAAAGCGGCGGCGCTCATCGGTGAGGCCCCAGCCGATGTAATAGCCGTAGTTGAAACCGATCAGCGCCAGGTTCTTCACCAGCAGCAGGTTGGCCGGCACCGAGGGGATGCGGCCGCTGGCATAGCCGATCGACAGCAGCCGCGCGCCCGGCGCCGCGCAGCGCAGCGAGGCGTCGAACAGGTCGCCGCCGACCGGGTCGAACACCACGTCGGCGCCGCCGGCCGGGCACAGCGCCTTGACCGCGGCGGCCAGCGTGTCAGGATCCGGCTCCAGCGCGTGCGCGGCGCCATTGCGCAGCGCCGCCTCGCGCTTGGCCGCGGTGCTGGCGGTGGCGATCACGCGCGCGCCCATGAGCCGGCCGACCTGCACCGCCGCCGTGCCCAGCGCGCCGCTGGCGCCATGGACCAGCATGGTGTCGCCGGGCTGCAGCGCCGCGCGCCACGCCAGCGCGGCCCACACCGTGCCATAGGTGATCGGCAGCGCCGCGGCGTGCGCCAGCGGCAGTCCGTCGGGGACGGGATAGACGGTCTCGGCGGTCGCCACCGCTTCCTCGGCGATGCCGCCCCAGTCCAGCGCCGCGGCCACGCGCTGGCCCGGGCGCAGTTGCGTGACGTCGGGCGCCACTTCGATGATCTCGCCCGCGGCCTCGGTGCCCGGGGTGAATGGCAGCGGCGGCTTGCGCTGGTACTTGCCGGACACGAACAGGCTCAGCGCGAAGCCCACGCCGGCGTGCCGCACGCGGATGCGCACCTGGCCCGGCGCCAGCGGCCGGCGCGCGATCCGTTGCAGCGCCAGCTCGCTCCAGTGGCACCAGCGCGAGCAGACCAGCCCCAGGTACTCGTCGGCTTGCATCGGCATCCCCGTCATTCGAGCGTGATGCCGACATCGCGGATGATGCGGCTCCATTTGTCGCGGTCGTTCTTCATCACCGTGGCGAAGGCCTCCGGCGTGCCGCCGACCGGCACCAGGTTCAGGTCCTGCATTTTCTTCGCGATCTCGGGCAGGCGCACGATGCGCGCCACCTCGCGCGACAGCGCTTCGACCCGCGCGCGGGGCACGCCGGCCGGGAACAGCAGCCCCATCCACGCATCCGGCTCGAACCCCTGGTAGCCGGCTTCGCGGAAGGTCGGCACCCGGGGCAGCAAGGCCGAGCGCTCGGCGCCGGCAATCGCCACCGGCACCAGCTTGCCGCCCTGCAGCAGCGGCATCGCCGTGCCCACGGCAATAAAGCCGAGCTTCACATGGCCGGCCGCCAGGTCAGTGGCCAGCGGCGCGCCGCCCTTGTAGGCCACGTGCTCCATCTGCAGGCCGGCCTCGCGCTTGAGCAGTTCGCCCAGGATATGCCCGGTGGTGCCGGCACCGTAGGAGCCGTAGGGATACTTGCCGGGGTTGGCCTTGAGCAGCGCCACCACCTCCGGCAGCGTGCGCGCGGGGAAGTCGGGCGACACTGCCAGGATGGTCGACGAGATCGCCACCTCGCTGACCGGCGTGAAATCCGCGATCGGGTCATAGCCGATGCCGCGGTACAGCGACGGGTTCTGCACGTGCGCGGTGAAGGTCAGCAGCGCGGTGTATCCATCCCTGGCTGCCCTGGCGACGTACTTGGTGCCGGTGGTGGTGCCGGCGCCAGGCTTGTTGTCGACGATCACTGGCTGGCCCCAGCTCCTGGTCAGCTCCTGGCCGATCAGCCGCGCCACGGCGTCGTTGACGTTGCCCGCCACCGACGGCACCACGATGGTCAGCGGCCGCGACGGATAGGGTTCGCCAGAGGCGGGATCGGCGGCCACGGCGGCGGCCGGCATGACGGTGGGAATGGCAGCCAGCAACATGGCGGCCATGGCTGCGCGCAGCCCTGGCAAACGGTATGGCATCGCTTTGTCTCCTATCCTGGGTCCCTTCTGTAGTGCCCGCCGCAGGTTCCACTGCCGTGCGTTGCGCGAGGGATGCCACGCAGTCTAGGCCAGCGTCCGCGCCGGCGCGATTCCCGCGCGGCGCGAACCGAGTCCTGCCGGGCATGGCGCCGCGCCAAGACCCGCGTGCCCGGCGCGCGCGGTGCGCGGCGCTACAATGGCCTGCACCACCCAGCGCCGCCACGCCCATGCGATTCGAGGATCTAGAAGCCTTCCTGGTCGTGATCGACCAGGGCAACCTGCACCGCGCCGCCGAAACCCTGGGCATGACCCAGTCCGGCCTGTCCAAGACGCTGGCGCGGCTGGAAGGCGAAGCCGGCATGCCCTTGTTCGAGCGCACCCCGCGCGGGCTGGTGCCGACCGGCGCGGGCCGCACCCTGGCGGCGCATGCGCGCCGCATCTCGCTGGCCGCCGGCGACCTGCGCAACGAGCTGGCCGAACAGCGCGCCGCGCGCGCGGGCACGGTGCGCCTGGGCGCCATCCCGTACCTGCTGCCGTCGCTGCTGTCGCCGCTGCTGGCGCGCTTTTTCCTGAGCCGCCCGCTGGCCACGTTCTCGATCGAGACCCATTTGAGCGCGCGCCTGATGGCGATGCTGCAGAACGGCGAAGCCGACCTGATCCTGGGCGCGCGTCCCGCCAGCCTGCCGGCGGACATTGCCTGGCTGCCGCTCGGGCCGCTCAGCATGCAGATCGTGTGCCGCAGTGCCCACCCGCGCCGCGACGGTTTTCGGACGCTGGCGGACCTCGCAGGCGAACGCTGGGTGGTGCCGGCCAGTTCGCTGTACCTGCGCCAGTGGCTGGAAGAACGGTTTACCGCGGTCGGGCTGCCGCCGCCGCGCGTGGCGGTGGAAAGCACGGCGTCTCCGGTCGCCTTCGGCGAGTTGCTGCGGCACTCGGACCTGCTCGGCATCATGCCGCCGCGCATGCTGCGCCAGGCCGAAGGCCAGGGACTGGCCGCGATCGAAGCCCCGGGCATGTCGTGGCAGCACGAACTGGCCGTGCTGTGGCGCGCGGACGGCTACCTGTCGCCGATCTGCCAGGACTTCCGCGATGCGGTGGTGGCGTGGTGCGAAGAGATGGCGTTGTGAGCCCTGGGCGTCTCAGGGCACCCACCAGTAGCGCGTGACATGGAAGAACACCGGCGCGGCGAACACCACCGAGTCAAGCCGGTCGAGCATGCCGCCGTGGCCCTGGATCATGTGGCCCCAGTCCTTGATGCCGCGGTCGCGCTTGATCGCCGACATCACCAGCCCGCCAAGGAAGCCCATCAGCGCGATCACCAGCGCGATCGCGCCGGCCTGCCATGGCGAGAACGGCGTGATCCACCACAGCGCCGCGCCCAGCGCGGTGGCGCTGGCGACGCCGCCGACAAAACCCTCGACGGTTTTCGACGGCGACAGCAGCGGCGCGATCTTGCGCTTGCCGCACAGCTTGCCCCACACGTACTGCAGCACGTCGCTGCCCTGCACCACGATCACCAGGAACGCGATCAGCAGCAGGTTGCGCCCGTCGAAGCCCGGGATCGGCAGCGTCAGCAGCGCCGGCACGTGCGAGATGCAGAACACGCACACCATCACCGCCCACTGCACCCCGGCGCAACGCTCGAGGAAGCGCGTGGTCTCGGCCGACAGCGCCGCCAGGATCGGCAGGATCAGGAAGGCGTAGACCGGGATCAGGATCGAGAACATGCCGTACCAGCCGATATAGACCAGCACGTACTGCAGCGGCAGGAACACGAAGAACGCGGCGACGATGGCGCGATGGTCGCCGCGTCGCGTGGTGGTGATGGTGACGAACTCGCGCAGCGCGAAGAACGACAGCAGGTAGAACAGCACGATCACCGCGGTGCGCCCCAGCGCGAAGGCGGCGCCCATGATGCCGATCATCCACCACCAGGCCCACACGCGCTGCCCCAGGTTGTCGATTACCGCGTGCCGGCCGCCGCCCGCCACGCGCCAGCGTAGCAGCGCGGTCACGGTCGAGGCCAGCAGCAGCACGCCGAACAGGCCGCCAAACAGCAGCCAGGTCTCGCGGCTCCAATGCAGGGTGGGCATGGCGTTCATTCCAGTTCCGGGGCAAGCGCGAGCAGGCCGTCGCGGCAGCGCGCAAGGAACGCTTCCTTGCTGTCGTCGTCTGCCAGCCGCAGGGGCTGGCCGAAGGTCACAGTGCACAGCAGCGGCACCGGCACCACTTCGCCCTTGGGCATCACGCGGTTCAGGTTGTCGATCCACACTGGCACGAATTCGACCTGCGGGCAGGCCCGCGCCAGATGGTAGATGCCGCTCTTGAGCGGCAGCAGGCGCGCGTCGGTGGTGTTGCGCGTGCCTTCGGGAAACAGGATCAGCGAGTCGCCCGCCGCCAGGCCGGCCCGCATCAGCGCGATCGGGTCGCTGCCCGGGTCGCTGCGGGTGCGGTCGATCAACAGCGCGCGGAACACGTCGCGGCCGATAAAGCGCCGCAGCGGCGATGTCTCCCAGTAATCGGCGCCGGCCACCGGCCGCGTGACCGTGCGCAGGTCGGGCGGCAGGCAGCCCCAGATCAACACGAAATCGCCATGGCTGCTGTGGTTGGCAAAGTAGACGCGCTGCACCGCGGCCGGGATGCAGCCCTGCCAGTTGGCGCGCATGCCGGTCAGCAGCCGGGCGAAGACGATAATCGCGCGTGCGGTGGCACGGGCAAGCCACATGGTTGTTTACCTCAGGATCAGGGTCAGCAAGGCCAGCGCCAGCTGGCACACGGTCAGCGCGGCGCTCGCGCGCACCAGCCGCAGCGCGCCGCGGGCGCGTTCGGACAGCGGGCGTGCGGCGCGCGCGGCGGGCATCCAGCCCAGTTCAAGCAACGCGCCATCGAGCCCGGCCAGGTCGGGCTGGGCCGGCACGCCGCCGGCAAGCGCGCCGAACAGGCGGCGGTCGATCGCGACACGCAACAGCAGCCAGAGCTGGGGCAGCGCCAGCAGCAGGGCCAGCGCCGCCGGCCAGCGCGAGATTGCGGTGCCCGCGCCCAGCCACGCCGCCAGCATGGCGAACGCCAGTCCCGCCGCGCCTACCCACGCGGCACCCGCGAGCGCCCCCGTCACCGCGTGAGCGATCCAGTTGTCGGTGCGGTGCGACAACGCTGCGTCGTGGTCAGCGGCCATCGCCAGGCTCCTGCGTGGCCGCACGGTCCAGCCAGCGCTGCAGCGCGTCGGCATGTTCACGGCCCAGCACCACGGCGGGCCGATGCCGGCGCAGCACCGCCAGCGCGGCGCCGGCGTCGCGCAGGCCTTGCTGTCGTGCCAGCCACGCTGCCGCCACCAGCGCGCTGCGCGAATAGCCCAGCGCGCAGCTGACCAGCACGCGGCGCCCCTGCCGCTGCCAGGTGTCGAGTTGCGTCACGGCTTGTTCGAGCTGCTGCGGCGTAGGCACGGTCAGGTCCAGCACCGGCACGCAGCGATATGCCAGGCCCGGCCCGCTGGCCGCGCGCGGCAGCTCGGCGCTGAGGTCAAGCACCGCATCCGCGCCGAGCGCGCGCAGCTCGGCCCGCGTCGGGAAGCGGCCCACCCAGAGGTCCGGCGCGATCGCGCTGGCCTGCGGCGCGCGCCGCGTCCACCAGCGCGAATTGAGGAAGGCCCCCAGCAGGTAAGGCGCCAGCACCCAACGTGCGCCCGGCGCCATGGCGCCGTCGCCGTCCTTCTGGAACCACGCCGGCGCGGCCAGCGCGTAGATGCGGGCCACGCAGGCCAGCGCCAGCGCGGCCCACAGCAGCAGGAAGGCCAGCGTCACCGCCCCGCCCACCGCCAGCACCGCGCACAGCAGCGCCACCAGCGCACCCACGCCGTAGCGGCGCGCCAGCTGGCGCGTGCGTGCATCCGGCACACCCGCCGCGGCCACAGGCAGCCGCATCGGCAACAGGTAAACGCACAGCCAGCCCACCAGCGCGCCGGTGGGCACGTCGATCAGGTGATGCTGCCAGGTGGTCAGCACCGAGATCCCGATCAGCGCAAACCAGCCGTGCAGCATCCAGCGCCAGCCGCCGCGCAGATGCGCGGCAAAGGCGACCCACAGGATCACCAGCAGGCTGATATGCAGCGACGGTGCCTGGTTGAACGGCAGGTCGAAGCCGCCCAGCAGCGTGAACAGCCGGCCCGGCAGGCCGTCGGCATCGGGCCGCGCAAAGCTGAAGCGCAGCGGGAAGGCGATAAAGCACGCCACCGACACCAGTTGCGCCAGCACCAGCCGCTTGACATGCGTGATCAGCGCCGCGCGGCTGCGCCACAGGAAGAACGAGATGCCGTACAGCAGGTCGATCGACCAGTACGGCACGATGGTCCAGGGCAGGAACGGAATGCCCCGCTCCCATTCGAAGTAGAACGACGGCACGTCGGCGCGCTGGCTTGCCAGCCAGTTGGCCAGGCCATAGCTGGAGAAGAAGAACGCGCCGGCCAGCGCCAGCAGCACGCAGGCCAGGCCCCACGGCCGCTGCGACTGCGCACCGGCCTCGGCCAGCGTCGGCACCGTGCTCATGCGCCGCGCCTGCGCGCCAGGCTGACGGTGAAGATGCCCCACGGGTCGATGCGCTGCGTCACCTTGTCGAAGCCCGCGGCCCGCACCAGTTCATCCATCTCGGCCTGCGAACGTCGGCGCATCACCCACGCCGCGCCGGCGCGGTGGCTGGTCAGCGCGCGCGCGATAAACTCCAGCTGCGGATGCCAGGGCTGGCCGGTGTAGACCAGGTAGCCGCCCGGCGGCACCGCGCGCGCCAGGCCCTCGAGCGAGCGGCGCACCATGGCGTTGTCGGGGAACAGTTCGTACAGGCCGGACACCACTGCCAGCGTCGGTGCCGGCGCCAGCGCGGCCAGGCTGGCGCCGTCGAAGGCATCGCCCTGCTCGAAGCGGGCCACGCCCTGCAGGCCCTTGGCGGCGATCAGCGCGCGCCCCTGCTCCACGTTCAGCGCGCTGTAGTCGCGCAGCAGGATCGACTCGACCGCGGCCGCGCCGCCCTCCAGCGCGCCCAGTGCTTCCAGCACGTAGCGTCCATGCCCGGCGGCGATATCGACCATGCGCACCGGCATGCCCGCGGCGCGCAGGCGCCGCACCGCCTCGGCGATCAGCGCCTCGGCGTGGACCTTGCGCTGGCGGATGCCACGCCAGCCGATCGCATCCAGGTATTGCCGGTCGGCCAGCCGGCCCAATGGCCCGCGGCCCGACGGCGTGTTGCGGTAAACGTAGTCGAGCGTCGAGCCCGAGTCGAAGCCGGTCTGGTGGCCCAGCCGCACGCCATCCGACAGCATCCCGCCCAGCTTCAGGTTGGCCCGCGCCGCACGCCAGTACCAGGCGGCGAGCCCGCCCGGCGCCGACGCGAGGCGGTCCGATTCCTCGCGGAACGGGCCGATCTGGTCGGCGTCGAGCAGCGAGCGCGGCGCCGACGGCGTGTCGAATTCTTGCAGGACAAAGCGGCGCGCGGCATCGACCGCCAGCTTGCGGTCGCGCTCGCCGAGCGTGTCGTGGTAGAAGCCGTCCAGCACGATGCGCTCCTTGGTGCGCGATCCCAGGCGCTCGTAGAAGCGGTCTTGCGGACCACGGTGCACGACCCAGTCGGCGCCGGAAATCAGCAGTTGCGTCGGCACCGTGATCGCGGCGGCATCGGCGACGATGCGCTCCGCGGTTTCGTAGAGGTCCAGCAGGATATTGACCGCGATCGCGCGCGTGATCAGCGGATCGCCGTCATAGCTGGCGATGCGTTCGGGATCGTGCGTCAGGAACCTGGCCTTGACGTAGCTGTTGACGAAGAACTTGCCGCGCACGCGCTGCATCAGCTTCAGGCCCGGCCGCGCAAACGGCACGTAGAGCTTGACCTTGAACGCCGGCGAGGCCAGCACCAGCGCGCGGATCGGCGGCGCGTAGTCATGCACCCAGGTCGCGGCCAGCACCGCGCCCACGCTTTGCGCGATCACCGCGGTGCGTTCCAGCGGGATGCCGTGGGCCTCGGCGATATGGGCGGTGAAGGTCTGGATATCGCGCACCGAATCGGCCAGGCTGGGGCTGTAGCCGCGCTCGCCGGGCGAATTGCCGTGCCCGCGCGCATCCCAGGCAAAGATGTCGTAGCCGGGCAGGTTCAGTTCGTCGGCCAGGTGCGCCACCCGGCCGGAATGCTCGTGGCCGCGATGGAACAGCACCACGGCGCCGCGCGCCGGGCCCGCCACGGCGGGCCAGTGGCGATAGAACAGCGCCTGGCCATCGTGGGTCTCGAATTGCCGCTGCAGCGGCTGGCGGGTCGACAGTCGGTCCATCGCGCTACTCCGCAAGGCGGGCCTGGGCCTCGGCAATGCCGCGGCGCACCCGGTTGGCCATCGTGCCCAGCGACAACAGCGACAGCAGCAGCCACAACCAGCTGGCCGCCGCACCGAAGCCGAGCCCCAGGCCGGCCCACAGCGCGATCGCGCCGACCGCGAAGGCGCGGTCGCTCTTGCCCAGCGGGCCGTCATAGCGCCGGCTGGCTCCGGCCAGCGGCCCGATCAGCCCGGCGGCCTCGACCATCAGCGCCAGCAGCGCGAAGGTGCCGACCTGCCCCAGGCTGAAGTCCGGCAGCGCGGCCAGCGGCAGGATCAGCGCCAGGTCCGAGACCATGTCGCCAAGCTCGTTCAGGTAGGCGCCCAGCACGCTCTGCTGGCCATGCTCGCGCGCGAGCATGCCGTCGATGGCATTGAGCGCCATGCGCGCGAACAACCACAGGGGGAACAGCAGGAATAGCGCCGGGGTCTCGGCCACCAGCATGCCCAGCGCGGCCAGCACGCCCACCGCCAGCGATCCGGCGGCGGCGCCCAGCGTGACCTGGTTGGCGGTCACGCCGCGCTGCGCCAGGTCTTGCACCATGGGGCGCAGCCAGGCCTGGAACCTGGGCTTCAGTTCATAGAGCGTCATCGCACCGGCCTCCCTGCCGCGCTGATGCCGGAAGCGGGGATACCCGGCTGCCCGGGACGGCGCCGGTGGCGCGACGCCCTGGCCCGGCCGCGGCCGCTTCCGTCTTGTTCTTCGTCTTGTTGTTCGTCTTGGTCCGGCGCCTGCCCGGCCGTCGCACATCCGGTCATGGCCCGGCCATGGCCCGGCAGCAGTGCCTGGCTCAGCACTCTACCGCTAAGCCCCGGACAATACCAGATGGCGCCTGATGCCAGAAACCTGCCCGATCAGGCCGACGCGATGGTGTCCCGCACCGCGTCGGTCACCTGCGCCACCACGCCGTCGCGCCAGTCATCAGCATCGCCATAGAAGGCGCGCCACATCGCCTGGCGCACCAGCGAGCGCTGGTTCTCGTCGGCCTCCGGATGCAGGTGCAGCCAGTGGTCGCCGCGCAGCGCGTCCAGCACCTCGCCCACCGGCAGCGTGCCGAACTCGAGCGCGATGCCGGCGTAGTCCACCGTCGGCAGTGTCTGCGGCACGGCATGCCAGGCCAGTCCGGTGAGGTTGGCCGAAGTCGATGAACCATCGTAGATCGAGGTCACCCGCTCGCCCCAGATCGCGCGCGTGCGCGTGACCGATTCGGGCGTGTCCGGGCCCATGTGGATGGGCTCGCCATAGCCCCACGGCCCCAGCCCGGTATGGACGTCGATCCAGCGCAGCGCCTCGCGCCCGGCGCCAAAGCGCGCCAGGATGCGGCACAGCGTGTAGTTGCTCCAGGTGGCCTTGTCGCCGCCGTAGAACATGCCTGCCGGATCCTGGTACTGGCCGCCGCTGACCGCGGCCTGGTACCACGCCATGCCGCGCTCGGCCACCGCCTTCATCAGTTGCGCCTGGTCGCTCTCGGACGGCGGCCATTGCGCCGGCAGCAGTAGCGGCGCGATCTCGGCATAGGCTTCGTTGTGGGGCAGCGGCTGCGAGAAATCCAGGAAGTTGCGGTTCAGGTCGACGTTGTCCTCGTTGACCCGGCGCAGGTGGGAGAAGCCATAGGGATTGATCGCATGCACCAGCAGCAGGCTGGTGTCGGCCGCGGCGCAATCGGCAAGCAGCGCGGCGTCGTGCAGCAGCGCCACCTGCGCGCCGGATCCGGCAAAGCCCTCGGCGCCGTGCGTGCCCGAAGTCACCATAAGGCAGCGGCGGGCCCCGGGCGCACCAGCCAGCGCCACGTCGATCGCCAGGTCTTCGCCGGCACTGCCGCGCTTGGTGGGATGCGGGAACTGCGCCAGCGCGGCGCCCGCGGTGCGCGCGGCGTCCAGGAAGGTCTTGCGCGCTTCGGCGTAGCTGCGAGAAAAATAGCTCATGGCGTCACCCGCGGATGCGATGCAGGCATTAGACGCCAATTCGGCGGGTCTCGCCAGTCGCGGCTAGAACAGCGACCCGGACTGGAAATTGCCGGCCGCCGGCGGCGGCTCCGCTTCGTCACCCCAGATGCCTGCCGACGTAAACGCTTGCGGATGCATCGCGATCCCCGCCGCTTCCAGTTGCCCCGCGGTCAGCACCAGATGCCGGGCCAGCCAGTCATGCAGGCTGCGCAGGAAGCGGATGTTGTCGACACTGGTGGATGCCGCGATCAGCCGTTCCAGCTTCACATGCGCGGTATAGACGTCGAGCAGGTTGGTCGCGCGCAGGCGCGGCGGCGTGGAGCGGCTGCGTTCGATCGCCAGGATGCGGCGCACCTGCGCCAGCCCGAGGTCGCCGCTGCGCTGGTACTGCTCGTAGACGCCCTCGAGGCCAGGAAAGCGCACGGTCGGCTGCACGCGCGGCACCGCGGCCACCTTCTCCATGCGCAGCACCAGGTAGCGGATCGCCGCCGCGCGCTCGGCCGCCTGGGCCTGCGCGGGGTCGCGCCGGCGCGGACCCGGCGGCAGCTCGGGCAAGGCCATGCGCGGCACCACGTCGCGTTCGGTGTAGTCGGGCACCTGCTGCAGCAGGGCCGGATGCGCCACCGCGGCGCGGGCGCAGTCGTCGCCAAACGGGTATTCATGCCCGGCGGCATCGCGCAGGATATAAGCCTGCCCGTCCGGAAAGCCGTGATGGCGCCGGTTGGCGCCGCGCGCGTGGCAGCGCGTGGCGGGATCGACGAAGTCCTTGCGTACGGGGATCCAGCCCCCGTCGTGTGCCTGGGTCATGCGTTGCGGTAATGCCTGGGGATTGCACGAGCCGCCATTGTCGCCGATCCGCGCGTGCCCCCGGCACATCGCGCCTACTTCAGCATGAACGACATCGCCGACAGGCAGTTCAGCATGCGCACCGCGGCCTGCACCGAATCGGCCTGGAACGACAGCGTCACGCCGTCGCGCCGCTCCAGCGTCGGCCACTGGCAGAACAGGTCGGCATGCGCCGGCGTCTGCGCCTGCAGGGTGCACGCCACTGGCGCGGCGATGCGCAGGCATTGCGCCTGCGCGCGCTCGCGCACCGCGGCTGCTGCCGCCGCGGCAATGGCTGCGCGCGCGGCCGTTGGCGACAGCGAGGTGCCGCTGCCGAAACCGCCCGCGGTCTTGGTCTCGACATAGCGCACCCACGGCATCAGCGCGTGGGTTTCCTGCACGAACATGTCGTCGCCGCTGGCCATCAGCACCGGCGCGTTGAACTCGCCGGCCAGTGCGGCGTAGAGCCCGGCCTCGCCGAGTTCCTTGCCATTGAGCCAGACCCGCGCAAAGGCGCCGCTGTTGATGGTGTGCGCCAGCACGCCGCGGCTCTGCGCGCGGCCGTGGTAACCGATCATCAGCACGCCGTCGACGCCGGCCTCGACGCCGGCCATCATGCCGAGGTAGCGCGGCTTGCCCAGCACCACCCGCGCGCGCGCATCGAGCTGGTCCGGCAGCAGGTTGCGGAAGCCGCCGTGCGAATCGTTGACCAGCACTTCGGCCGCGCCGCCGGCAAAGGCGCCTTCGATGGCGGCATTGGCCTCGCCGGTCATCCAGGCGCGGGCGCGTTCGTATTCGCCATTGCCGGGACGGGTCTGCTCGGCGTGGAATACGCCCGCCACGCCTTCGATATCGGTGGAAACAAGGATCTTCATCAGGGGTCTTGGCGCAGTTCGGGCATCACCTCCAGCAGCGCGCGGCGCGCATTGCCGTCGCGGCCCCACACCGGCGCGGCATGCCAGAGCGCATGCAGGATAGCTTGCTCGACGCTGTCGGCCGCGGCGCGGAACAGCGGGTCGAGACGGGTTTCATGCAGCATGGCGACGGCGGGCATCGGACATGCCGCGTCGTGGGGCACGGTGTACGCGGTCGAGAACGCGAGCGCGATATCGCCGGAGCCATGCCCGAACACGGAGCCGGTGCGCGCCAGCCCCGCGCCCGCACGCAGCGACAGCCGGCGCAGCTGGCGCGCGTCGAGCGGCGCGTCGGTGGCGACGACCATGATGATCGAGCCTTTTTCCGGTTGCGCCGCGCGGTCCGGCTGCGCCAGCCTGCGTGCCAGTTCAGGCCCGGCCAGCCGGCCGGCCACGGTCAACGAATCCGGCGTGCCGAAGTTGGCCAGCACCAGCGCGCCGACGCGATAGCCGTCCGCCACGCGCGAGGCCGTGCCGATGCCGCCCTTGACCCCGAACGCCGACATGCCGCGGCCCGCCCCCACGGCGCCCTGCGCGACGGCCTGCCCCGCGCTGGCCAGCGCCGCGTCGTAGTGGCCGCTTGCCACCACCATGCGCTGGATATCGTTGAGGTAGCCGTCATTGCATTCGAACACCAGCGGATTGACCGTGGGCAACGCCCGGCCGATCTCCGGATTGGCCGCCACCGCGGCGCGGATCTGCGCCTGCGCGACGGCGCCGACGGCGAAGGTATTGGTCAGCGCCACCGGCGTTTCCAGCACGCCCAGCTCGTCCACCTGCACCAGCCCCACGCTCTTGCCGAAGCCGTTGAGCACGGTGGCCGCGGCCGGCACCTTGTCGCGGTAAGGATCGCCGCCATGCGGGCGGATCACGGTCACGCCGGTCTGCACGCCAGCGTCGTCCAGCGTGCAATGGCCGACGGTGACGCCGGCGACGTCGGCAATGCTGTCCAGCGGGCCGGCGGCCAGCGCGCCGATGCGCGGGATCGAGGCGGCCATCGCTTCAGCGCCGGTCGATCTTGGGGTCGAGCGCGTCGCGCAGCCCGTCGCCCAGCAGGTTGAAGGCCAGCACGGTCAGGAAGATCGCCAGGCTGGGGAAGATCGCCACGTGCGGCGCGGTGACCATGTCGGCGCGTGCCTCGTTGAGCATTGCGCCCCATTCCGGCGTGGGCGGCTGCGCGCCCAGGCCCAGGAACGACAGGCTGGCCGCGGTGATGATCGAGGTGCCGATCCGCATCGAGAAATACACCACGATCGACGATACCGTGCCAGGCAGGATATGCCGCATCAGGATGGTCCAGTCCGATGCGCCGATGCTGCGCGCGGCCTCGACGTAGGTCAGCCGCTTCAGCATCAGCGTATTGCCGCGCACCAGCCGCGCGAACGCCGGGATGCTGAAGATCGCCACGGCGAAGATCACGTTGGTCATGCCGTTGCCGAGGATGGCGACGATGCCGATCGCCAGCAAAATGCCGGGAAAGGCGAACAGCACATCCGAGATGCGCATCACGATGCGGTCCCACCAGCCTTCGTAGTAACCCGCCAGCAGGCCCAGCACGGTTCCGATCACCGCGCCGATGATCACCGACAGGAAGCCCGCCGCCAGCGAGATGCGCGTGCCGGCCAGGATGCGGCTGAAGATATCGCGCCCGAGCGAATCGACGCCCATCCAGTGCGCGGCCGACGGGCCGGCGTTGAGCGCGTCGTAGTCGAAGAAGTTTTCGGGGTCGTACGGCACGATATGCGGCGCGACGATGGCGATCGCCACCAGCACCAGCACGAACGCGCCGGCGCCCAGCGCCAGGTGCTGCTTGCGGAATTTGCGCCAGAACTCGGTCCAGGGCGTGCGCACGGCCTCGGGTGCGGTAGCGGTGGCGGATGCCGCTGGCGCTGCGGCGGGCGTGGAAAGCTCAGTCATGCCGGCCTCACTTGTAGCGGATGGTGGGATTGATCACGGTGTAGAGCATGTCCACCACCAGGTTGATCAGGATGAATTCGAGCGAGAACAGCAGCACCTCGGCCTGGATCACCGGGTAGTCGCGCATCTCGACGGCATCGACCAGCAGCCGTCCCAGGCCCGGCCAGTTGAACACTTTCTCGACCACGATCGAGCCGCCCAGCAGGAAGCCGAACTGCAGGCCCATCATGGTCACCACCGGGATCATGGCGTTGCGCAGGCCGTGCTTGGTAACCACCAGGGTCTCGCGCACGCCCTTGGCGCGCGCGGTGCGGATAAAGTCTTCCTGCAGCACCTCGACGAACGAGGCCCGGGTAAAGCGCGCCATCACCGCCGCCACGGCGGCGCCCAGCGTGACCGACGGCAGCACGTAATGCTGCCAGGTGTCCGCGCCGATCGACGGCAGCCAGCCCAGCTGCACCGAGAACACCTCCATCAGCAGCATGCCCAGCGCGAAGGCCGGGAAGGAAATCCCGGAAACCGCCAGCGTCATGCCGAAGCGGTCCGGCCACCGGTTGCGCCACACCGCCGAGCCGATGCCGATCGCCATGCCGAATACCACCGCCCACGCCATCGACGCCACCGTCAGCAGCAGCGTGGGCATGAAGCGGTCGCCGATCTCCTCGCTGACCGGGCGCTTGGTGCGCAGCGAATGGCCGAACTCGCCGCGCAGCGCATTGGCGAAGAAGTTGACGAACTGCTCGTGCATGGGCCGGTCCAGGCCCAGGTCCTTGCGCACCAGCTCGACCGTGGCCGAGTCAGCCTCGGGGCCGGCCGCCAGGCGCGCCGGATCGCCCGGCAGCAGGTGGACGAACAGGAACACCAGCACCGCCACGATCAGCAGCGTGGGGATCACGCCCAGCACGCGTTTGAGGAAGTAATTCAGCATCACACACCATGAGGAAAGGCCGCGGGCCGCCCGCCTGCGAACCCCGCGTCGCGAGGCAGGCGGCCACTCTCGGCTTACTGCTTTACTGCTTACTGCTCGTTGGATGGGTTGCGCGGTTGGGCGGGAGCGTCAACGAAGTCCCGGCCTCCCACCTGCTCCCTCACTGCTTGATATCAATCTCATCAAAATTGAACGACCCGTCCGGCATCACATACGCACCGGTCAGCCGCTTGCTGCGTGCGAACAGCACCTTCTCGGTCACCAGGAACGCCCACGGCGCATCCTTCCAGATGCGTTCCTGCGCGTCCTTGTACAGGCGCGCCTTCTCGCCGCGGTCAGTGGTGCGCAGCGCGCCGGCGATATCGGCGTCGACCTGGTCGTTCTTGTAGTAGGCGGTGTTCAGCAGCTTGGGCGGCATCGATTCCGAAGCCAGCAGCGGACGCAGCGCCCAGTCCGACTCACCGGTCGACGACGACCAGCCCACGTAGTAGATGCGCACGCCGGCGTCTTCGGGCTTCGGCACGCTTTCGACCTTCTCCACGCGCTGGCCCGCTTCGAGCGCCTGCACCTGCGCCTTGATGCCCACCTGCTGCAGCTGCTGCTGCACGAACTGGATCACCTTCTGCGCGGTGGTATGGTTATAGGCCGACCACAGCGTGGTCTCGAAGCCGTTCGGGTAGCCGGCTTCCTTCAGCAGCGCGCGCGCCTTGGCCGGGTCATACGGCCACGGGCCCAGCTTTTCGGCGTAGTCCACGCCCGCCGGCACCACGCCTTCAGCCGGCACGGCATAGCCTGCGAAGGCCACCTTGGCCAGTGCTTCCTTGTTGATGGCGTAGTTGATGGCCTGGCGGACCTTGGGGTCGTTGAACGGCTTGACCGTCGTGTTCAGGCTCAGGTAGCGCTGAATGATCGATGGGGACGCAATCAGATCGACTTTCGGGCTGTTCTTCAGCACCGCGGCCTGCTCGAACGGAATGCTGAACGCGAAGTCGGCCTCGCCGGTCTGCATGATCGCGGCGCGCGTGTTGTTGTCCACCACCGGCTTCCACGTGATGGTGTCGATCTTCGGATAGCCGGTCTTCCAGAAGCCGGCGAATTTCTTGCCCTTCAGGTGGTCGGGCTGCTTCCATTCGACGAACTCGAACGGACCGGTGCCAACCGGATGGAAGGCAATGTCCTTGCCGTACTTCTGCAGCGCGGCCGGCGAGATCATCACCGCCGAAGGATGCGCCAGCACGTTGATGAACGGCGAGAACGGCTCCTTCAGCGTGACCTTGACGGTGCTGGCGTCGACCACGTCGGTCCTGGCCACACGATTGAACAGCGTGTAGCGCTTGAGCTTGTTGGCCGGGTTGGTGACGCGGTCCAGGTTCGCCTTGACGGCGGCGGCGTCGAAGGTCGTGCCGTCGTGGAACTTGACGCCCTTCTTCAGCTTGATCGTGTACGTCAGGCCGTCCTTGCTGACCTCGTAGCTGTCGGCCAGCACATTGACCAGCTTCATGTCCTTGTCCAGCCCGAACAGCCCCTGGTAGAAGGTCTTGCCGACGGCCTGCGACAGCGTGTCGTTCGAGTCGTACGGATCGAGCGAGGTAAAGGTGGAAGCCACCGCCATCACCGCATCCTTGGCCGCAAAGGCCGGGGCAGCGGCCAGCATGCCGAGTGCGCCGGCGGCAAAGGCGCCGGCCATCCATCGGGGCGAAACCATACGTGCAGACATCGTCGAATCTCCTTGGAAACTGCTTGACTTCGAGGACTTCAATAGGCGCCGCCGACAGCATGCCGGGCGACATAGTGGCCGAGCGCCCCGCTGCCAGCGACCGGCACCAGCGGCTGCACCACCGGCTCGTCGCCGACCGCGCGGATCGGGCTGGGAATTTCGTCGTTGAGCGGCTCGCGCCGCAGATGGCGCCGCGCCGGGTCGGCGATCGGCACCGCCGCCATCAGCTTCTTCGTGTACGGATGCTGCGGGTTCTCGAAGATGGCGCGGCGCGGGCCGATCTCGACGATCTGGCCCAGGTACATCACCGCGACGCGATGGCTGACGCGCTCCACCACGGCCATGTCATGCGAGATGAACAGGAAGGCGATGCCCAGCTCGCGCTGCAGGTCCAGCATCAGGTTGACGATCTGCGCCTGGATCGATACGTCCAGCGCCGACACCGACTCGTCGGCCACCACCACCTTGGGGTTAAGCGCCAGCGCGCGCGCAATGCAGATGCGCTGGCGCTGGCCGCCGGAAAACTCGTGCGGGTAGCGCGCCGCATGCGAAGGGTCCAGCCCGACCTTGTCGAGCAGCCACGCCACGCGTTGCTCGGCGTCCTTGCCGCTGGCCACCTTGTGCACCAGCAGCGGCTCCATGATCGAGTAGCCCACCGGCACGCGCGGATCGAGCGACGCGAACGGGTCCTGGAAGATGAACTGGATATTGCGGCGCAGGGTCTGCAGCGCCGCGCCCTCGAGCTTGCTGATGTTCTGCCCGTTGAATTCGATGGTGCCGCTCTGGCTTTCCACCAGGCGCAGCAGCGAGCGGCCGGTGGTGGACTTGCCGCAGCCGGATTCGCCCACCAGCGCCAGCGTCTCGCCGGGATAGAGATCGAAGCTGACCTGCTCGACCGCATGCACGCGCCGCGTGACGCGGCCGAACACGCCGCCGGGCACGTCGAAGCGCGTCACCAGGTCCTGCACGCGCAGGATCGGCGCGACGCCGGGTGCCACCGTATCCTGCGGCGCGGCCTGTTCGGGGCTGGCGCTGTCCAGCCGCAGCAGCGGGAACTTGGCCGGCAGGTCGGTGCCGCGCATGGCGCCCAGGCGCGGCACCGCCGACAGCAGCGCGCGCGTATACGGATGGGCCGGCGCGCGGAACACGTCGTCCGAGGTGCCCTCCTCGACCTTCTCGCCGCGGTACATCACCAGCACGCGATCGGCCACCTCGGCCACCACGCCCATGTCGTGGGTGATGAAGACCACGCCCATGTGCATCTCGGCCTGCAGGCCGCGGATCAGCTGCAGGATCTCGGCCTGGATGGTCACGTCGAGCGCCGTGGTGGGTTCGTCGGCAATCAGCAGCGCCGGCTTGCACGACAGCGCCATGGCGATCATCACGCGCTGGCGCATGCCGCCGGAGAGCTGGTGCGGATAGCGTTCGAGCACGCGGCGCGCTTCCGGGATGCGCACCAGTTCCAGCATGCGCAAGGCCTCGGCGCGCGCCCCGGCGCGGCTTTTGCCCTGGTGCAGCCGGATCGATTCGGCGATCTGCTCGCCCACCGGGAACACCGGGTTGAGCGAGGTCATCGGCTCCTGGAAGATCATCGCCACATCGGCGCCGCGCACGCTGCGCAGCGTCGCGCTATCGGTGCGCGCCAGGTCGATCACCTCGCCGCCGCGCCGGCGCAGCGCCATGCTGCCGCTGATGATCTTGCCGCCGCCATGCTCGACCAGCCGCATCAGCGCCAGCGACGTCACCGACTTGCCCGAGCCCGACTCGCCCACTACCGCCAGCGTCTCGCCGCGGTCGACATGGAAGGACAGGTTGCGCACGGCCTCGACGGTGCGCTCGGACGTAGCAAAGCGCACGCCGAGCCCGTCCACCTGGACCACGCGCTCGGGCGGCAGGACGATGCCGGATGCGGGAACGCGCGCTGGCGCTGGGGTAGTGACCACAGGGACTCCTTGTATGGCGGGATGCGGGACGGGCCGGGGGGCGCGGCGCGTCAACCGTAGATCGACACGTTCACGGCCTCGCCCACCCGGGCGACACCGCGGTACATGCCTTCGGTGTTGAACGGCAGCGTGACGTTGCCGGCGCGGTCGACCGCGATCAGGCCGCCGCGGCCGCCGATGGCGGGCAGCTTCTCCATCACCACGCGCCGCGCCGCTTCCTCGAGCGGCAGGCCGGCATAGCGCATCTGCGCCGCGACGTCGTGCGCGGCCACGGTGCGGATAAACATCTCGCCGGTGCCGGTGGCGGACACGGCGGCCATGTCGTCGGCATAGCAGCCGGCGCCGATCAGCGGGGTATCGCCGACGCGCCCCACCTGCTTGTTGGTCACGCCGCCGGTCGAGGTGGCCGCCGCGAGGTTGCCGCGGCTGTCGCAGGCAACGGCACCCACCGTGCCGAACTTGCTGTCGGCGTCGAGCGGATCGGTGCCCTGGGGCTGCTGCGCCGCCAGCGCGGCGGCGTCGTGGTCGAGCAAGGCCATGCCGGTATTGCCGCGCGCGCGCTGCCACTGGTCGTGGCGGGCCTGGGTGAAGTAGTACCCGGGGGGCACCAGTTCCAGCCCTTGCGCCTGCGCGAAGGCCTCGGCGCCGGCGCCGGCAAAGAGCACGTGTTCGCTGTGGTCGAGCACCGCGCGCGCGGCCAGCACCGGGTTGCGCAGGCGCGTGACGCAGGCTACCGCGCCGGCGTCGCGGGTGGCGCCATCCATCACGGCCGCATCCAGTTCATAGGTGCCGGCATGGGTCAGCACCGCGCCCTTGCCGGCGTTGAACAGCGGGCACTCTTCGAGCAGGCGCACCGCCTCGGTGACCGCATCGAGCGCGCTGCCGCCGTCGGCCAGGATGCGCTGGCCGGCTTGCAGCACATGCTGCAGCGCTTCGATGTATTCGCGTTCGCGGGCCGCATCCATCGCCGCGCGGGTGATGGTGCCGGCGCCGCCGTGGATGGCAATGACAGCTGCTTGCATAGGGAGGTTCAGGACTTGCGTGTGTGGGTCGACCGGCCGCGCCTGGCGCCGGTCCCGGGTTCGGTGGAGGCCGCGGGCATCGGCGCGGGCCGGCGCGCCGGCTCGGCCTCGGGAGCGCCATACAGCCACGGCAACAGGAATTCGGTCATTTCCGCGGCGGCCTTGACCGGGCGTTCGGCCCGGTGCGCCACCGCGCCGCACAGCGCTTCGATCAGCGCCAGCACGGTGGCATCGGAGTTGGCCGAGAGCCGGTTGCCGGCCTGCGCATACAGCGCGATATCGGCCAGCGGCGCCAGCGGCGAGGTGGGGCCGTCGGTCAGCGCCAGCACCTGCCCGCCGCGCAACCGGGCGCGCTGGGCCAGCTCGATGGTGTCGGTGACGTAGCGCGGAAAGGCAATCACGATCAGCAGGTCGCTCGGCTGAAGCTTGAACAGCTGGCGCGCCGCATGCGAGGCGCCGCCCGCGCCCGCCACCGAGGTCACCATGCGGCAATGCATTTCCAGCCCGTGCTGGAGCAGGCCCGCAAGGAAACCGCTGGCGCCGAAGCCGGCCACATAGACGCGCTGCGCGGCGAGGATCGCCGCCACCGCGCGCTCGCACGAGGCCGCATCGATGCCGCGCCGGGTCGCTTCGGCATTGGCCGCGGCATCTTCGAGCGAGGCCGCGAAGACTTCGGCGGCCGTGGCGGGCCGCTCCAGCTCGCTGCGCAGCCGCTCCACCGGCGCCAGCGTGGCTTCGAAGCCGCGCACCAGCTCAGCCCGGAACTGCGGATAGCCGTCGAACCCCAGCGCGCGCGCAAAGCGGTTGGCGGTCGCCACCGAAACCTCCACCGCCGCGGCGAATTCATCGATGCGCATGGTTGCGGCGCGAAACAGGTTGGCCAGCACGTATTCCGCCATACGGCGGTGCGCCGGCGTCAGTGCCGGCAGGCTGCGTGCAATGCGGTCCGAAATCGAATGGCCAATGGGCATGATGGAAGCGGCTGGTCAGGACGGCGCATCAGGGCTGCCGTTTGTGTAAATGAATTTACACTCAACCGACTTACAAGAAAATATAGTTTTGCCAGACCAAGGGTAATCCCTAGATTTGCCCGCGTTACCGGCACTTTCCCGGTGCACGCGTCGACCCGCTTTGGCACGGTCCGTGCACCGGCACGGCGTGCGGCGCACCGGAAACGCTACAATGCGGGCCAGCGCCACAGACCCGGCCGCGGGCCGCATTTCGCGGCGCTTTTTCTGTTTTTCATTCAGGCATTTCCCCTCTCGTGATCCGAATCGACCAGCTTGTCCTTCAGCGCGGCACCAAGGTGCTGTTCGACCACACCAGCGTGACGCTCAACCCGGGCGAGCGCGTGGGCCTCGTCGGCGCCAACGGCAGCGGCAAGTCGACGCTGTTCGCGCTGCTGCGCGGCGAATTGCATCCGGACGGGGGCGATGTCAGCGTGCCCGCGCAGTGGCGGGTCGCCCACGTGGCGCAGGAAACGCCGGCCGTCAGCCGCACCGCGGTCGACTACGTGATCGATGGCGACACCCGCCTGCGCGAGATCGAGGCCGCGATTGCCGCCGCCCAGGCCAGCGGAGACGGCAGCGCCGAAGGCGAGGCCCACGCCGCCTACGCCGACGCCGACGGCTACACCGCCCCGGCGCGCGCCGAGGCCCTGCTGCTGGGCCTGGGTTTCACGCTGGCGCAGGTGTCGCAGCCGGTGGCGTCGTTCTCGGGCGGCTGGCGCATGCGCCTGAACCTGGCGCAGGCGCTGATGTGCCCGTCGGACCTGCTGCTGCTCGACGAACCGACCAACCACCTGGACCTGGACGCCATCGTCTGGCTGGAAGACTGGCTGGCGCGCTACCCCGGCACGCTGGTGATGATTTCGCACGACCGCGAATTTCTCGACGCGATCTGCAATGTCACCGTGCATATCGAGAACCAGCAGCTGCGCCGCTACGGCGGCAACTACACGCTGTTCGAGACCTTGCGGCTGCAGCAGATGGCGCAGCAGCAGTCAGCCTATGCGCGCCAGCAGAAGGAAATCGCGCACCTGGAATCGTTCATCACGCGCTTCAAGGCCAAGGCCACCAAGGCGCGCCAGGCGCAGAGCCGGGTCAAGGCGCTGGAGAAGATGGAGCGCCTGGCGCCGGTGCATGTCGCCGCCGGCTTTGCCTTCGAGTTCCGCGAGCCCGATGCCGCGCCCAACCCGATGATGGTGCTCGACGGCGTCGACTGCGGTTATGCGCAGGCCGATCCGCCCGTCACCATCCTGCACAACCTGGCGCTGTCGATCCAGAACGGCCAGCGCATCGGCCTGCTGGGCGCGAACGGCCAGGGCAAGTCGACGCTGGTCAAGACCCTGGCCGGCACGCAGGATCCGCTCAAGGGCAACCTGCGCCTGGGCAAGGGCCTGCAGATCGGCTACTTCGCCCAGCACCAGCTGGAAACCCTGCGCGACCACGACTCCGCGCTGCAGCACCTGGCCCGGCTCGCCCCGGACACCCGCGAGCAGGAACTGCGCGACTTCCTCGGCAGTTTCAACTTCCGCGGCGACATGGCCACCGCGCCGATCGAACCGTTCTCGGGCGGCGAGAAAGCGCGGCTGGCGCTGGCGCTGATCGTCTGGCAGAAGCCCAACCTGCTGCTGCTCGACGAACCGACCAACCACCTCGACCTCGACACCCGCGAGGCGCTGACCATGGCGCTGGCGCAGTTCGAAGGCACGCTGATCCTGGTCTCGCACGACCGTCACCTGCTGCGCGCCACCGCCGACCAGTTCATGTTGGTAGCCGACGGCACCATCCGGCCGTTCGACGGCGACCTCGACGACTACCGCGACTGGCTGCTGCAGCAGGCCGCGGCCAAGCGCAACGCCGCCACCGCCGCCCACCTCGCCGACAACGCCGGCGATGCCGGCGCGGCGGTCAACCGCAAGGACCAGCGCCGCGCCGAGGCCGACGAGCGCCAGCGGCTGTCGGCGCTGCGCAAGCCGCTGGCAAAGGAACTGGAAAAGGTCGAAAAGCGCATGGCGGTGCTGCAAACCGCCCGGGTCGAGATCGACCAGTTCATGGCAGACGAAAGCAGCTACGCCGAGGCCAACAAGGCGAAGCTGATGGAAATGCTGAAGCGCCAGGGCGAGGTCAACGGCGAGCTGGAAACGCTGGAAGAGAAATGGCTGGAACTGCAGGAGCAGATCGAGCAGATTGCTTGATGTCTTCCGCGATGGTTGGCTCCCCCTCTCTCAGAGGGAGAGGGGAGCCAACCGTCAGATGAGGATGCCGCGGCAGCCCTGAAAAAAACCGGCGCACACGGCACCGGTTTTTCACTCCAACTCCGCCATCGCTCAGCGGAAATTCTTCTCCCTCCGGATCAACCCCACCGCCAGCGTCAGCGTCAGGATAAACAGCCAGATCAGCGACCATGCCGGTACCGACAGCCCCAGCACCGGCGGCAGCGGCGCGGTGCACAGGCCATCGGCATAGAACACCTGCGGCAGCACCTTGGCGGTAGGCAGCGCATTGACCCAGTTCTCGAGCGGGTCGATGCCGCACGATGCCTTGGGATTGAGCAGCAGCGACACGTGGTAGACCGCCACCGCGATGCCGGCGATGCCGGACAGCATGCCCAGGCCCTGCCACAGCGAGCGCGTGTTCTGCGCCACCGCGGCCAGCAACGCGAAGATACCGATGCCGATAAAGGCAAAGCGCTGCATCACGCAAAGCGGACAAGGCTGGTAGCCCTTTTCAAACTGCAGGTAGAGCGCAACGCCGACCAGGGCGAAGGAGACGATGGCAATCAGCAGGAAGTACGCGCGGGAATTGGCTTGCATCATGGGAATTCAGGTGATCCGGTAATCGTTGCCGTCAGTGGAGGGCGCGGCGTTGCTGCGCATTATTACCGATTTTGCCGCCCCTGCCGCGGGCGCCACATGCGGCGCAAGGCCCCTGCCCTGTGGCGGATTGACGCAGGGACATCAGGCGCCCGATGCCAGCCACGTCGCGCGCGGCAAGCGGTACAGGCAATGCGGCCGCAACGGGTGCCCCGGCGGCAATGCGGGATGGTCGAAGCCCTCGGCATCCTGGCGCATGCCGAGCCGTTCCATCACCGCGCGCGAGCGGGTATTGGCAAGCGTGGTGAAGGCGACGATCTCTTCCAGCGCCAGGCGGCCGAAGCCATAGGCGAGCGCGCCGCGCGCCGCCTCGGTGGCATAGCCGTGGCCCCAGGCCTGCCGCGCCAGCCGCCAGGCGATCTCCACGCACGGCGCAAACGGCAACACGGCGGCCGGCTCGTGCAGTCCGACAAAGCCCAGGAAAGCATGGTCTGCCGTGCGTTCGACGACCCAGACGCCCCACCCGTTCTCCGCGATCAGGCTGCGGCAGCGCCCGGCCATCGCATCGCTTTCGGCGCGGGTGAGGGGCGCCGGGAAATAGCGCATCACCTGCGCATCGGCATTGAGCGCGGCAAACGGCGCATAGTCTTCATCGCGCCACTGGCGCAGCCGCAACCGGCCGGTCTCGAAGGCGATGCCTGGATCCATGGCTCAGTCCAGATGCCGCACGCGGTCGATGGCCTGTTCGATGCGCTCCACCGCGATCACCTCGAGCCCGTCGATCTTCTGCTTGGGCGCGTTGGCCTTGGGGATCACGGCCAGCGTAAAGCCCAGCTTGGCGGCTTCCTTCAGGCGTTCCTGCCCGCGCGGGCTGGGGCGGATCTCGCCGGCCAGGCCGACTTCACCGAACACCACCAGGCCGCGCGGCAGCGGCTTGTTGCGCATCGACGAGTGGATCGACAGCAGCACCGCCAGGTCGGCGGCGGGTTCGGTGATCTTGACCCCGCCCACCGCATTGAGGAACACATCCTGGTCAAAGCAGGCGACGCCCGCGTGCCGGTGCAGCACGGCCAGCAGCAACGCCAGCCGGTTCTGCTCCAGCCCGACCGCGAGCCGGCGCGGATTGGGCACGTGGGCGGTATCGACCAGCGCCTGGATCTCGACCAGCAGCGGCCGCGTGCCTTCCTGCGTCACCAGCACGCACGAGCCCGGCACGGTCTCTTCATGCTGCGACAGGAACAGCGCGGACGGATTGCTGATGCCGCGCAGGCCGCGCTCGGTCATGGCGAACACGCCCAGCTCATTGACCGCGCCGAAGCGGTTCTTGAAGGCGCGGATCAGCCGGTGCGACGAATGGGTATCGCCCTCGAAATACAGCACCGTATCGACGATATGCTCGAGCACGCGCGGGCCCGCCAGGCTGCCCTCCTTGGTCACGTGACCGACCAGGATGATGGTGATGCCGCTGCTCTTGGCAATGCGCGTCAGTTGCGCCGCGCATTCGCGCACCTGCGCCACCGACCCGGGCGCCGAGGTCAGCGCCTCGGAATACAGGGTCTGGATCGAATCGATCACCGCCACCTCGGGCTTTTCCACTTCCAGCGTGGCCTGGATCTTTTCCAGCTGGATTTCGGCCAGCAGCCCCAGCGACGGGCTTTCCACGCCCAGGCGCTGCGCGCGCAGCGCGATCTGCGCGCCCGATTCTTCGCCGCTGACATAGAGCACGCGGCGCTGTCCGGCCAGGTTGGCCAGCGCCTGCAGCAGCAGCGTGGACTTGCCGATACCGGGATCGCCGCCGATCAGCACCACCCCGCCCGACACCAGGCCGCCCCCCAGTACCCGGTCGAATTCATCGATGCCGCTGGAAAAGCGCGGCACGTCGGCCGCCTCGATCTCCGCCAGCTTGCGCACCGTCGCCGACGCCGCCAGCGGCTGGAAGCGCTTGTTGGCCGCGGATTCCGCCACGGTCTCCACCAGCGTGTTCCACTGCTGGCAATGCGGGCACTGGCCGGCCCAGCGCGGCGTGGTGCCGCCGCATTCGGTACAGGTATAGACAGTCTTGCTCTTGGCCAACGGAGGTCCTTGCAGAATGAAACGAGCCGGGTCCAGATTGACCCGGCCCGCGGAAGGTGGCGGATGCCCGCAGATCGTAACCGGACGGGCCTGGGCCCGCACCCGCGCCGCGGATCAGGCCACCACGGGCGCGGCGCTGTCCGATGCCGTGATGGTCGCCACCGTGGTCGGCACGCGCGGCGCCAGCGCGCACATCAGCTCGTAGCCGACCGTACCGCTGGCCTGCGCCACTTCGTCGATCGGCAGGCCCTGGCCCCACAGCGTGACGGGGCTGCCGACGCGGGCCTTCGGGCATGGCGTCAGGTCCACGCACAGCATGTCCATCGACACGCGCCCGACCAGTTCGGTGCGCACGCCGTCGACCAGCACCGGGGCGCGCTGCTCGCCCCAGCCCGACGCATGGCGCGGGTAGCCGTCGGCATAGCCGCACGCCACCACGCCGATGCGCATCGGCCGCTCCGCGGTGAACAGGGAGCCATAGCCGACGGTATCGCCCGGCTGCAGGTCCTGCACCGAGATCAGCTCGCTGTGCAACGACATGGCCGGCTGCAGTCCGGTGCCGGCAATATCGGCATCGCGCCCGGTGGGCGAGGCGCCATACAGGATGATGCCGGGGCGCACCCAGGCGCGGTGCGCCTGCGGGTGCCACAGCACCGCGGCGGAATTCGCCAGGCTGGCCTCGCCCGGCAGGTTGGCCGTGGCAGCGTCGAACGCCTCCACCTGGTGGGCGATGCCGCGCGGGCCATCCGCATCGGAAAAATGCGTCATATGGACGATGCTGCCCACGCACGGCATGGCGCGCGCGCGCTCCCAGGCCGTGCGATACGCCGCCGGATGGAAGCCGAGCCGGTTCATGCCGGTATTGAGCTTGAGCTGGATCGCCAGCGGGCCCTTGGGGCGTGCGCTCTCAAGCATGCGCAGCTGCTCGTCGCAGTGGATCGCGGTGGTCAGCCGGTATTGCTCGATCAAGGCAATGTCCTGGGGCTGGAAGAAGCCCTCCAGCAGCAGGATCGGGCCCTGCCAGCCGAGGTCGCGCAGCAGCACGGCTTCATTCAGGTCCAGCAGCCCGAAGCCGTCGGCAGCGCGCAGCGCGGCAAAGACGCGGCGGATGCCATGGCCGTAGGCGTTGGCCTTGACCACCGCCCAGACGCGAGAGTGGGACGCCTTGCGGCGGATCACGTCGAGATTGTTGGCCAGTGCGGGTTGGTGGATGACGGCTTGGATCGGTCTTGGCATGGAGGTCACATCAGGGTAGCGGACAGGCCGGCAGCGGCACAGCCGGCAGCGGCGCAGGCGGCAGGCACGCATGGCGCAAGGCTGGAGGGACGGCTCTGTCTCAGTATCGATGGCGCAAACGTCACCTGTCGGTGTGCCGCAGCACGTTGCGGCGACGGATATGCGGGATGCCCGCAATTGGCACCCTCAGGTATCCCAGTCACCATATCTTGCCGGGCGCACACCGGATCAGGGAAAGTCCGGTCCGGCGGGCCACGGTGGCAGCCGTTATTTGAACACATTCGGATGCTGTTGCCGGGGGTCATCGGGGAATCGGCAGGGCAATTGGCTGTCAAAAAGAGCCGTTGCCGGGGTTCGGGAATGTCATGTTTTCGTGATATAAAGCCGGACGCTCCGGCCATGTTCTAAAAGCGAAGCATTATGTCAATGACTGTCAGGCAGGCCTCACGGCGCCGCAGCGCAGCACCTACGACACAATTCGACACGGCCGCGGCACAAGGTTCCTTGCAAACCATGGCCTCTGCGGCCGGCACCAGCCTGGCCAACCTGAATGGAGCGCGCGATGGAGAGAAAGTCGACAGCATGAAGAAGGGTTTTTACACCATCATGGCCGCGCAGTTTTTTTCCTCGCTGGCCGACAATGCCTTACTGATCGCCGCCATCGCCCTTCTCACCGAATTGCATTCCCCGCAGTGGATGACCCCGCTGCTCAAGCTGTTCTTCGTTCTCTCCTACGTCATTCTTGCCGCCTTCGTCGGCGCCTTCGCCGATTCGATGCCCAAGGGGCGGGTGATGCTCATCACCAACGCCATCAAGGTGGTCGGCTGCGCCATCATGATGTTCGGGTTGCATCCGCTGCTGGCCTACGGCGTGGTTGGCTTCGGCGCGGCGGCGTATTCGCCCGCCAAGTACGGCATCCTGACCGAGCTGCTGCCCCCTGAAAAGCTGGTGCTGGCCAACGGCTGGATCGAGGGCCTGACGGTGGGTTCGATCATCCTGGGCACGGTGGTGGGGGGAGCGCTGATCTCGGTGCATGTCTCGAGCCTGCTGCTGCGCCTGGACGTGCCCTTTATCAATACCGGCATCGACACCCCGGCCGAGGCCGCGATGGTGGTGATCATGCTGTTCTACGTGATCGCTTCCGTCTTCAACGTGTTCATTCCCGACACCGGCGCCCGCTATCCGGCGCAGGAAAAGAATCCGATCAAGCTGATCGCCGAGTTCGGCGACTGCTTCCTGGGGCTGTGGCGCGACAAGCTGGGCCAGATCTCGCTGGCGGTGACCACCCTGTTCTGGGGCGTGGGCGCGACGCTGCAGTTCATCGTGCTGAAGTGGGCCGAGAAATCGCTGGGGCTGAACCTGTCCCAGGGTGCGTTGCTGCAAGCCGTGGTGGCCGTGGGCGTGGCGGTCGGCGCAATCCTGGCGGCGGCGCGCATTCCGCTGCGCAAATCGCTGTCGGTGCTGCCCTTCGGCGTGGCGATGGGCGCCACGGTGATGCTGATGGCGTTCTACACCAAGGACGCGATGCCGCAGGTCACGCTTGACGTGCTGGGGCTGCACATGCCGCTGTACATGGCCATCGCCTACGTGTTCCTGATGCTGGTGGGCGCCATGTCGGGCTATTTCGTGGTGCCGATGAACGCGCTGCTACAGCACCGCGGCCATGTGCTGCTGTCGGCCGGGCACTCAATCGCGGTGCAGAACTTCAACGAGAACGTCTCGGTGCTGCTGATGCTGTGCCTGTACGCGCTGCTGATCAAGCTGAACGTGCCAATCGGCGTGGTCATCATCGCGCTGGGGCTGTTTATCTGCGTGACCATGGCGCTGGTGCTCAAGCTGCACAAGTACAACGTACGCACCTTCAACTCGCTGGCGATGATCGGCGAGGACAAGCACCACTAACACCGTCGCGGCCCGGCCAGCGGCGGCGAGGCCGGCTCAGGCGTCGTCCTGCCCGCCTTGCGGCCCGGCCCGTGGCGGTTCCCCGGTACGCGCCAGCGCGCGCTCCTGCCACCCCGGCGGTACCACGAACCCGCGCGAGCATTCGCGCCACCAGCCCGGCGCCTGCGCGCCGGCCGGTTCCAGTTCGCACAGCATCACGGGCGACTCGCGGCGCCAGCCGTGGTCATGGCGCGGATCGGCAAAGCGTTGCGCCAGCATTGCTTGCAGCGCGCCGGCGTCGGCCGTGCCTGAATCGGGCACCAGCGCGCCCGACAGCCACCCGGTGCGCGGCAGGCGGCACCAGCGCATGCCCGGGCGTGCAGCGGCGCGCGCGGCCCAGGTGTCGAGCGTGGACCACCAGCCGTGCAAGTGGTCCGGCGCAATGCCCAGTGTCTCCAGCCCGGCCGGCACCTGGCCGTCGCGATAGAACAGCCAGCCCAGCAAGTAGACCTCGCTGCGGTCCACGGTATGGCCCAGCGCGGCCCGCGCCTCGGCGGTATGTCCCAGCGGCAGCTGGCGATGCACGATATGGCCGAGCTTGTCGCCGAGGCGGTCGACCAGGTTCGGGCCGACGAAATCCTGCGCCCGCGGCGGCTGGTGGCCGCCCGCCGCCATCAGGTAGAACTTGGCCGCCATTTCCCAGTGGACCACCGCGCCCGAGGCCAGGTCGCGCCAGACGAAATCCAGTTCGCCCAGTGTGCGCACGCCGTGCTTGCCCGCACGCCGTACCGGCACGTTGGCCGCCAGCAGCGACAGCCCCTGCATATGCCGCAAGGCAAAATGCAGCAGCCGCTCGGCATGCCGGCCCAGGCGCAGGCTGCGGTTGGCGGGATCATGGTCGGCATCGGCAGGGAACGCGGCGTGGCCGTCGGCCAGTTCATCGATGGTGGCGGGGAGCGTGGCGGGATCGGCGCCTTCGAGCCAGTGCTGCCAGGCCTCGCGGGCGCCGGCCGGCCAGCGCGCCAGCGCGGCGCCAGGCACCACGCCCAGCAGCGGCGGCGACAGCGTGGTCCAGGCCAGGTCGCGTGCGCGTGCCGACGCGGCACGGCGCCACAGCGGCGCGTCCGACGGCCCAGGGCCGTCGCCGCCGCGGGTCAGGGAAAGGTCAGGCCCCAGCTCCCGCACGGTCATGGACCTCCCGGGCCAGGCACAGGTCTTCCCATGCGCGCGCCTTGTCGGTCAGCGTGCGCAGCAGATAGGCGGGGTGGTAGGTCACCACCACGGGGATGCCTTCATACGCATGCACGGTGCCGCGCAGCTTGCCGATGGGCGTGGTGGTGCGCAGCAATGTCTGCGCGGCGAAGCGGCCCAGCACCACGATCACGCGGGGCCTGACCAGCGCAATCTGCCGGCGCAGGAAGGGCTCGCACTGCGCCACCTCTTCAGGCTCCGGGTTGCGGTTGCCGGGCGGGCGGCACTTGAGCACGTTGGCGATAAACACATTGCGCCCGCGTGCCAGCCCGAGCGCGCCCAGCATGTTGTCGAGCAGCTTGCCGGCCTGGCCGACGAAGGGCTCGCCCTGCAGGTCTTCGTTCTCGCCGGGGGCTTCGCCTACCAGCATCCATTCCGCCTGGCGGTCACCCACGCCGAAGACGGTTTGGGTGCGGGTCTGGCACAGGCCGCAGGCGGTGCAGCCGGCCACGGCGGCATCCAGTGCCGGCCAGTCCATCGTGGCGATGGCGGCTTCGCGGTCGGCCTGCGCCGAGCCCGGCTCGGGCACGGCGGGAACCAGCGAAGGTGCGGCGGGCGCCCGGGCTAGAGGCTTCACGCGCGCCGACACGGGCTCCGCGACATCGGCAATCACCGCAGCAACCGGTGCAAGCGGAGCAGCCGTTGCGGCTGCAGGCGCCTGCGCGACCGGCGCGGTGGCCGTGGCGGGCACCGCCTCTGCCGGTGCGTCGTTGCGCTCGCGGGGGACCCATTCAGTGGCGATCCCCAGCACCTCGAGGAACTGCGCACGGCGGTTCATGCCTGCCCCTCCGTGCCTTCATTGGCGGCATCCTGCGCCGGCCAGGCGCGGCGCAGCACCAGCGCGTCTTCGCGCTTGCCGCCGGGCGCGGGGTAATAGCCCTTGCGGCGTCCGATCTCGGCAAACCCGGCCGCCTGGTACAGCGCGATCGCGCCGGTATTGGAAGGTCGCACTTCCAGCAGCATGGTGTGGATGCGGTGCGCGTGCGAGGTCGCCAGCACCACCGCGAGCATCAGCCGCCCTAGCCCCTGGCGCTGGCGCTGCGGTTCGACGGTGATATTGAGCAGGTGCATTTCATCGACCACCGGCATCAGCACGGCGTAGGCCACCAGCGTGCCCGCCGGATCGCGCAGCGTCAGCCCCAGATGCCCGGACTTGACCGAGTTCTCGAAGTTGCCGCGGGTCCACGGGTGGCTGTAGGCGCGCGCCTCGATGCCTGCTACCGCTTGCAGGTCCAGCGCAGTCATGCGCCCTAGCGACCAGCCGTCCGGCAGCACTGGCATCGCCGGTACCGCGGGCCAGTCATGGCGGTCTTCGAGGGGATAGGCGGCGCTCACGATGCCTTCCCCGGCTGGGCCGCGGCGCGCGCCGCCGCGGCGGCTTCGCGTTCGGCGATGGTCTGCGCGACCTTGTTGCGCAGGTAGAGCGGCATGGCCTGGTCGGCGTCGATGGCCTCGCCGCGCGCCAGTGCGCGCAGCGCGATGGCCACCATCGGCTGCGCATGGGGCATCGCCTCGGGCAGCACGCGGGCGGCGCGGGCCAGGCCGGCGAGCCGCTCGCCGAACACCGTCGACGCATTGCCGGCCAGCCAGAACGCGCCATCGGGCAACGCCACGGTTTCCGGCGCGCTGACCTGCATCGGCGTGAGTGCCGTCCACTCCTGTGCGGCGGCGTCCCAGCGGAACGACGCGGCATAGGCCTCATCCATGCGCGCATCGAGCGCGACCAGCACCGCGGTCGTGTCCGGCAGCGCCGGCGTGGCGGCGCGCGCGCGCTCGGCGCAGGTCATCAGGGTATTGACCGGTACCACCGGCAGCCCGGCGCCGAACGCCAGCCCCTGCGCCACCCCGCAGGCGGTGCGCAGCCCCGTGAACGAGCCCGGGCCGGCCCCAAAGGCAATGGCCGCGCAATCGGCCAGCGCGATGCCGGCCTCGGCCAGCAATTCCCCGGCGGCCGGCAGCACGCGCGCCGACGAGCGTGCGCCGGTGTGCTCATGGCGCACCAGGCACTCGATGCCGGCGCCTGCCGCGCGTCCAAGCGCCACCGAGCACCATTCCGTAGAAGTTTCAACAGCAAGAATCCAGGACATGGCGCGATTGTATCCGTTGGGCCCGGAATCGAGGGCTTCTTCGGTTTTATACGGACGGCGCGGCCGCGCGGGACGGCTATCATCGGGCTGCATTTCCGCAATCCAGACAGTCCACACGGAGGAACCCCATGAGCGACCTGCAGGCACGCTTCGAACAGGCCCAGATCGACGTCAAGCAACTGAGCGAGCGCCCCAGCAATATGTCCCTGCTGCGCCTGTACGCGCTGTTCAAGCAAGGCAGCGAAGGCGATGCCCACGGCGACAAGCCCGGCATGACCGATTTTGTCGGCCGCTACAAGTTTGAAGCGTGGGAAGCGCTGCGCGGCACCGCGCGCGAACAGGCGATGGAGCAATACATCGCGCTGGTGGAGGAACTGCGCAGCGGCGCCGCCAGCTGAACGGTGCCGGGCCGGTGGCCTCAGGCCGCCGGCACCGGGCGCGGGCGGATCCGCCAGGCCGCCAGCATCGCGCTGGCAATCACCACGCCCACCGCCAGGAAGGTTTCGTCGAAGGCGCGGATGCGCGCCGCCTGGACCACAGTGTCGCCGGCCTGGCCCAGCAACGCGCCATGCTCGGCCAGGCGCCACTGCAACCCCACGCCCGCCAGGCTCACACCGATGGCCCCGCCCAGCTGCCGCAGGAAGTTGATGCAGCTCGAACCCTGCGCGATCAAGGTGAAGTCCACGCCGCGCATCGCGCCCAGCGTCAGCGAAGGCAGGATGCAGCCCAGGCCGATCCGCCCCAGCACCGCCAGCGCCACCAGCACCAGGTAAGGCGTGGCGCGCGAGCCCAGTGCCATCAGCAGGAACGACAGCGACAGCAGCGCCAGCCCGAACGACACCTGGATATGCGGCGGGATCCGGTGCGTGAAGCGTCCCGCCAGCGCAATCGTCAGCGCCAGCACCACCCCTGCCGGGAACAGCACCAGGCCGGCCCGCGACGGCGTGTATTCCAGCGCCATCTGCATGTAGACCGGCAACAGGTAGGTCGAGCCGAACAGGCCCGCGCCATAGATGAAGGCCACCACCGCTCCCGCGGCGAACTGGCGATAGCTGTAGAGCCGCATGTTCATCAGCGGGTACGCCGCGCGCAGCTGCCACATCACGAATGCCGCCAGCATCAGCACGCCGAAGCCCGACAGGGCCAGGCCCGCGGGCACGCTCTCGCGCATCTCCACCACGCCGTTGAGCAGGCTCACCGTGGCGACGCCGGCCAGGCCCAGCCCACGCCAGTCCAGCGGCTGGCGCTCGCCCATCATGATCGAATCCACCGCCATGAAGCGACGCGCCATCAGCACCGCCAGCAGCGTCAGCGGCACCACCACGAAGAAGATCGAGCGCCAGCCGAAGGCCTCGACCAGGAAGCCGCCCAGGCTGGGCCCCAGCGCCGGCGCCAGCACCACGCCAAAGCCGAACATGCTGATCGCCTTGCCCTGCTCGCGCTCTTCGAACACCCGCAGGATCAGGATATTGGGCAGCGGCTGCATGATCCCCGCGGCAACACCCTCGGCCACCCGCATGGCGATCATCACGCCGTAGGTGGGCGAAAAGCCGCCCACCAGCCCGCCCGCGCCCAGCAGCAGCGCCGCGCCCAGGAAGGTGCGCCGCAGCCCGTAGCGGTTCAGCAGCCAGGGGGTCAGCAGCATCGACATCGTCATCGCGATCATGAAGCTGGCGGCCACCCATTGCGCGCGCTCCTGCCCCAGCGCGAAATGCCGGCTCAGGTCCGGAATGGCCACATTGACGATGGTGGACGAGACGATCGACGAGATTGTGCCCAGCATCAGCGTCGCCAGCACCAGCCAGCGCAGCCGCTCGCCGTAACGCGCACGCAGCGCCTGCCGGGTCGGCAGGCCCGACTGCTGGCCGGAATCCTCCGGCGTGGCCGGTCCCTCGCTCACCCGAGCCGCCCGGTGTCGGCGATCTCGCGGATCTTGCGGACGGTGTCGATGTCGGCGGCGTGATAGGCCGACTTGACGATCTCGGCGTAACGGTCGTCGCCGCTGGCATCGACCGCCGGCATGGTGGTGTCATAGATAAAGCGCAGCAGCAGCGCGCCCGGCCCCGGGGTCTCGATCGCCATGGTCAGCGTGCCGCCGGCATGCTCGGCCGTGGCCGCGGTTTCATAGCGCACCAGCCGGCGCGGCTCGTAGACCACGTGGTCCTCGATCGACGCTTCGCCGAAATGCAGCACGCGATCGATCCAGTTGTCGCCGCGCCCCACTACCTCGGCGCGGTCCAGGCCCAGCACGAACAGCTCGGGAGACTCGGCGCGCAGCACCAGGCCCTGCCACAGCTGCTCGGCCGACAGCGGTTCCAGCTGCGGGTTGCCCGGATCATTGATCTCAACCAAGTGCTCAAAACGCAACTTCACTCTCCCGTTCGCGATAAGTCGATATTATGAAGTCTCCGCGTATTCGCGAGGCCTTTTTGTCGGCGCGTTGCAACATGAACGCCCCGCCCTGCCTTCTGATCGGCCCAACGCCGCGCAGCCTCGTCATACGCCGCGAAGCCGGCTGAAACATCACTCCTGACAGCAGATGTCAGGAGACCCGGCGCACAATGCGGCCGCTTTCACTCCCCGAAACGCCGCAGGAGGCTGTGATGGAATTGCTGATCAATATCGATGTCGACGATCTGCCGCGCGGCATCGTCTTCTACACGCAAGCGCTCGGCTTGCGGCTTGAGCGCAAGCTGTTCGACGGCACCGTCGCCGAAATGCTGGGCGGCAATACCCCGGTCTACCTGCTCGCCAAGGCCGCCGGCACGCGCCCGACCACGCGCGCCGAAACCCGGCGCGATTATCGCCGCCACTGGACCCCGGTGCACCTTGATTTCGTCGTCGCCGACCTCGAGCAAGCGATCGAGCGCGCGCTCGAGGCCGGCGCGGAAATCGAGGACTGGCCACAGGAGTTCGCCTGGGGCCGGCAGGCGACCCTGTCGGACCCGTTCGGGCACGGGCTGTGTTTTGTCGAGTGGAAGGGTCAGGGATACGCGGTGATGGCCGACTGAGCCGATCGCAGCGGCGCGGGGCATGCGTTTACGGAAGTTGCGCTCGACCCCGCCGTCGGCATTGAGCCTGACGAAAGCATTTAATGGCGGCATGCGCGCACAGCTTGGATTCATAAGCTTATGAAAAAGAAATAGACGCCAGAATCGTCCACACCGCGCCGTCCTGACGCAATTGCGTTAATCTGTGGCCTCGCTCCGGACAGGCGATCCCTGCCCGGCGAATGCCTCTCACTCGCCATATCCCAACAAGATCTTTACCACTCCTATGCGCACGTCTTTCTTCAAGCGTCTGGCGGCAGCAGTGTCCGCCATGGGTCTTATCGCCGCCGGCAGCGTCTCGGCCCAGGAACAGACCATCCGGGTCGGCACCGTCAGCGGGCCGGACGCCGAGGTCTGGCAGGTGGTCCAGAAGGTGGCCAAGCGCAATGGCCTCAACCTCAAGGTGGTTGAGTTCAACGACTACGTGCAGCCCAACGCCGCGCTCGACGCCGGCGACCTCGACGCCAACAGCTTCCAGCACCAGCCGTATCTCGACAGCCAGGTGAAGCAGCGCGGCTACAAGATGCAGAGCGTGGGCTACACCTATATCTCGCCGCTGGGCATCTACTCGAAGACGCTGAAGTCGCCGAAGGATCTGCCGCAGGGCGCCAAGGTGGCGGTGCCCAACGATCCGTCCAATGAAAACCGCGCGCTGCTGTTGCTGCAGGCGCAAGGCGTGATCAAGCTGAAGGCTGGCGCCGGCACCAACGGTTCCAATGCCACGCCGCTGGACGTGGCCGACAACCCGAAGAAGCTGAAGATCGTGGAACTGGACGCGGCGCAGCTGGCCCGCGCACTGCCCGATGTCGGCGCCGCCGTGATCAACACCAACTACGCGCTGGCCGCCGGCTTGCAGCCGACCAAGGACGCCATCGCGCTGGAAGACATCCACAGCCCGTACGCCAACATCATCGTGGTGCGCACCCAGGACAAGGACAAGCCGTGGGTCAAGAAGCTGGTGGCGGCGTACCAGTCCGAAGACGTGCGCCAATTCATGAAAGCGCAGTACAAGGGCGCAATGGTGCCCTCGTTCTGATTGCCTGGCGGTCGCCACGGTTTTTACACGGCGCCCGCGCAGGGGCTTGCAAATTCCGTCGCCTTCGGTAGAATTCGCGGCTCACCACCTGCCCAGGTGGCGGAATTGGTAGACGCACTAGGTTCAGGTCCTAGCGGTGGCAACACTGTGGAGGTTCGAGTCCTCTCCTGGGCACCACAATACTAAAAAGGGTCTGCGCATGCAGACCCTTTTTTCATTTCCGCCCAGGAAGAAAAGCGCTTGAGCGCTTGAGCGCTTTTCGCGAGGACGAGAAGGGCTGCGCTTGCAAGCGCAGCCGGGGTCGAGCTTGCGTGACCGAGTCCTCTCGTGGGCACCAGAGTTACAGGCAAAAGGCCCGCGCGCAATGAACTGCACCCCAAGAGTTGGACGCCGATCCAACCTTGGGGTGTTTTTCATGGTGAGACACGACGAGCAACTGAAGCTCGAGGTAGTAAAGCGATATCTAGCCGGGGATATCGGTTATAGGGCGCTGGCGCAGGAGTATGGATTGGCCCGTACGCTGGCCCGACAGTGGGTTGCCGAGTATGAACTCCATGGTCAACGTGGGTTACGGCGCAAGGGCTATACCGAGTACAGCGCAGAATTCAAGCTGGCGGCGCTTGAGCGCATGCAGCGAGACAACCTGTCGCAAGCCCAGGTACGAGCGATATTGGGGATCCGTGATCCGGGGGCCATCAGCCGCTGGGAACGCCAGTATCATAAGGGTGGTCTGTCTGCACTATTGCCCCGTCCCAAGGGACGCCCCCGGAAGATGCCGAACTCTTCACCGCCCGAACCCATCCCACCGGAATCCAAGCCGGATCAGCGCACCCGTGAGCAGTTGCTCAAGGAGAACGAATACCTGCGCGCGGAGGTGGCGTACCTAAAAAAACTCGATGCC
>NZ_SROX01000018.1 GCF_013141915.1 Cupriavidus necator
CCGCGGCGTGCAAGGGACCATTTGGCCTTTGACCGCTGCAATGCATGCCGACGCCGCCATCCAGCAGGAGCGGGACACGCAGTGATCCGCACAGCCCAACGCCTGTATTATCGATTTACAACGTATCGCCTGTAAATGCAGCAAGCAGCAGAAAGAATCGTCGCCGTGACCGCGGCGCAATGGATGGAGAGAAGGATGGACACCCGATTGATGAGCGAGCAGGATCTGCGTGACGTGACCGGCAAGAAGCGGCACAGCGCGCAGGCGGCCTGGTTCAGCCTGCACTTCGGCGTGACGCCGGTACAGCGGGCGGACGGCCGGATCATCCTGACCTGGGCGGCATTCGAGGCACTGCAGGCCAAGCGCGCTGGGGTGCTGCCAGGCGCTGCGACGCCGGGACGAACACCCTTGATTCCATTGCGCAAGGCGGCATGATGGCACGAAAGAAAAGCGGCCTTCCGACTCGGGTCTATGTCCGATCCGGCGCTTACTTCTGGGTGCGGCCGACGGATGAGAAGTGGATCCGGCTGTGCCGCGTAGAGGATGGCCAGACTGCGATGTTCGACCGGCTGGCCGAGGAAAAACGGCGGGTCGAGTCTGACGGCGACGAGGGGAGCATGTCGCGGCTCGTGGCCGTCTATATGGAGCAGCACGAGAAGCGATACGCCGACACCTTCCGGGCCGAGTGGAGGCGCCGCGGCGAGGATGTCCGCAAGGCCTTCAAGCGGCACAGCGTGGAGGAAGTCGATCCGGGGCTGGTGCAGGATTTCCTGCTCGGCAACTGGCCTGACAAGCTTCCGACTCAGACCGCCATGAAGGGCTGGCTGTCCAAGTTCTTCTCATGGGCGGTACTGCGCCGGCATGTGGCGCTGAACCCCTGCCGAGAGATCACGCTGAAGAAGCCGAAGACGCGCAAGGTCTACATCCCGCACGCGCACTTCCTGGCGATACGGGAGGCACTGGCGGTCTACAGCTACGACAAGAAGATCGGCGCCAAAACGCACCACATCACCGCCAAGGTGCCGACCGGGCCGGAGATGCAGGTGTTCGTCGACCTGTGCTATCTCACCTGCCAACGGTCAACCGACATCCGGGACCTGCGCTGGCTGCAGGTAGACCGCCTCGCCGGCGTCATTCATTTCATTCCCAGCAAAACAGCCGATAGCAGCGGCGAGGCGGTGGACTGGCCGATCACGCCGGAAATCGACGAGGTGCTGCGCCGCGCCAAGGAACTCCAGCGCGACCTTAAGGTGCAGTCGCTGACCGGTCACGTCGTGACGGATCGCAATGGGAAGCCCAAGACCGCAGCGGCGTGCCGGGACGCCTGGCGCGATGCGCTGGTGCGCGCGAAGCTGGAGGGAAAGGACTACACGGTGAAGGACATCCGGGCCAAGGCGCTCACGGATGCAAAGAAGGCGGGGTACGACATCGAGGCTCTGCAGGTGGCCGGCGCACACACCGATCGCGCGACCACCGAGGGCTACATCAAGCAGCGGGAGGTGCCGGTTTCGACTGTTCGCCTGCAAATGCCATTAAGAGGGGCGTCGTAATGGCGGATTTCAGGACAATCGAAATACTGGTGCCGGCCAGCAGCGGCAAGTTGCTGACCGATACGGAGGACTTGATTCGATTCTGGATGCGCGTCGAGTTGGGGCCCACCGACGAGTGCTGGCCGTGGACCGGGGCAATGTTTCGAGAGGGATACGGCCAGTTCATCAGCAACGGCCGATCCTGGGTGGCCCATCGTATTGCGTATCAGGACTGCGTTGAGCCGATTCCGCTACGGCGCACGGTCAGAATCGTGTGCGGCAATCGCGCGTGCTGCAACCCGAGGCACCTTCGGCTCGGGGGTAATGGACGGTCCCGAAATCAGGACACGAAGACCCTCTTTTTGGATGCATCCAAGAAATTGGGGTAAAACGCCAACCAGCGCGAAAAATAAAAAACCCGCTTGGCCTTATACCAAGCGGGTTCTGTCTGGTCGGGGCGAGAGGATTTGAACCTCCGACCACCTGCACCCCATGCAGGTACGCTACCAGGCTGCGCTACGCCCCGAAGCAAAAGATTATATCAGAAGCATTTCTCGTATGACTAGCTCCTGACGTGGAAATTATCCGTGCTTCGCAATCTCGCGCAGCTGTGCCAACAGGTGCTGCACGTCGACCAGCGCATTGCGCAAGCCGGCAATGTCGACCGACAGTGCCGGCGCCTTGTCCGCGCCGCCTTCCATCGACTCTTGCGCTGCCGTCGCCGCGCTGTGATGACGGCCCTCGTCGAGGCGGTTGCGCGCGCCGTTGATGGTGAAGCCCTGCTCGTAAAGCAGCTCGCGGATGCGGCGGATCAGCAGGACTTCATGGTGCTGGTAATAACGGCGGTTGCCACGGCGCTTGACCGGCTTGAGTTGCGTGAACTCCTGTTCCCAGTAGCGCAGCACGTGCGGCTTGACGGCGCAAAGCTCGCTGACTTCGCCGATGGTGAAGTAGCGCTTGGCCGGGATCGGCGGCAACGCGATGCGGTCACTGGGTTTGTCCGACATGCAGTGTGTAGACGAGCGTCAGGCCATGCCGGCCAGAAGGTTGGCGCGCCTCGCGCGCGCGCCCAGAAGCATACCGATGCCGGCTTCGGGAAGCAATCCGCCGTTCGGGTGACGGGTCAGCCGGCGATGCCGGCGCGTTCTTCGACCAGGCCCTTGAGCTTCTGGCTGGCGTGGAACGTCACCACGCGGCGCGCGGTGATCGGGATGACTTCGCCGGTCTTGGGATTGCGGCCGGGCCGCTGCGGCTTGTCGCGCAACTGGAAGTTGCCGAAGCCGGAAAGCTTGACGCTGTCACCCTGCTCCAGCGCTTCACGGATGACATCGAAGAAGGCCTCGACCATGTCCTTCGATTCACGCTTGTTCAGGCCGACCTGGTCGAACAGCATCTCGGCAAGCTCGGCCTTGGTCAGCGTGGGAACTTCGGTCGCGCGGGCGTCCGGCATGGCTTCGTCAAAGGATGCTTGCCGGTCGCTCATCTCACCCAGTGCTGCAGCGGTCATGGAATTCGCGTCTCGATCATTCATGTCGATCGCTCGAGTGTCTGTCTGGCGATCCGCCCGGGGCAAGCCCGGGCGCCCTGTTTATCGCGGTGCGTCGGTCATGGCGACCGATCAGCCGCGCAGCCGCGCCTGGAAGGCTTCGGCCAGCGCGTCGACCATGCAGCGCACCGCGCTGTCGACGGTTTCGTCCTGGAGGGTCGACCCAGTATCTTGCAAGGTCACCCGGAACGCAAGGCTTTTCTCGTCCGCGCCGATGGCCGTGGAAGCCCCCTTGGGACGGAACTCGTCGAACAGCACCAGGCCCTGGCAGAAGCGGCCGTAACCCTGTTTTTCCAGCGCCGCGCGCATGGTGTCGAGCAGGTCCTGCACGCGTACCGATTGCTTTACGACCACGGCAAGGTCACGCACGGCGGCGGGGAACTTGGAGATCTCGGTGTACGCCGGCAGGCCGGCGCCGCGCAGCGCGTCGAGCTGCAATTCGAACAGCACCGGCGCATGCGCCAGTTCATATTCCTGCAGCCAGCGCGGATGCAGTTCGCCCACCACGCCCACGGGCTTGCCGTCGAGCAGCACGCGCGCGGCGCGGCCAGGATGCAACGCCGGGTGCGACACCGGCTCGAAGCGCGGCACGCGCGGATGGAACAGCGACTCGACATCGCCCTTGATGTCGAAGAAGTCGACGTTGCGCGTGGCGATGCCCCACTGCTCTTCGAACGCCGGGCCGTAGGCAATGCCCGCGGCCATCATCGGCTGGTCATACCCGGCCACGGTCAGGCCGCCGTCGGTGACGCCGGTGTCGCGATGGAACACGCGGCCCACCTCAAACAGGCGCACGCGCGCGGCCTTGCGGTTCAGGTTGTAGCGCACCTTGTCGACCAGCCCGCCGATCAGCGTCGAGCGCATCACCGCCAACTGGCTGGCGATCGGGTTCAGCAGGCGGATCGGCTTGTCGTTGGCGGCGAAATCACGCTCCCACTTCTCTTCGACGAAGGCGAAGTTGATCACTTCCTGGTAGTCGCGCGCGGCCACGGCGTGGCGCACCACGTGGGTGGAGCGGCTGGCTTCGTTGGTCGGGCGCATTTCGCTTTCGGCAACCGGCGGGCGCGCCGGGATGCGCTCGAAACCGTAGATGCGCGCGACTTCCTCGATCAGGTCTTCCTCGATCTCGATATCGAAACGGTAGCTCGGCGGCGTGACCTCGAACACTTCGCCCTCGGCGCCCTGCGCGCGCGTGAACGGCAGTTGCAGGCGCTGGAACACATCGGCGATGGCCGCCGGCGACAGCTCGATGCCAAGCACGCGCTCGGCGCGCGCCACGCGCAGGCTGACCGGCTTGCGCACCGGCAGGTTGACCACGTGGTCGTCCACCGGGCCGGCCTGGCCGCCGCAGATTTCGAGGATCAGCGCGGTGATGCGCTCGATATGCTCGACCGTGGTGGCGTAGTCCACGCCGCGCTCGAAACGGTGTCCGGCATCGGTCGAGAAGTTGTAGCGGCGGCTGCGGCCCTGGATCGCGGCCGGCCACCAGAAGGCGGCCTCGAGGTAGATGTCGGTCGTGTCCAGCGTGACGGCGGTGCTGTCGCCGCCCATGATGCCGGCCAGGCTCTCGATTTCCTTGTCATCGGCGATCACGCCGACCTGCTCGTCGACCTCGATGGTGTTGCCGTTCAGCAGCTTGATCTGCTCGCCCTTGCGGCCCCAGCGCACGTCCAGGCCGCCGTGGATCTTGTGCAGGTCGAACACGTGCGACGGACGGCCCAGTTCGAGCATCACGTAGTTGGAAATGTCGACCAGCGCCGAGACGCTGCGCTGGCCCGAGCGCTCCAGCCGCTGCACCATCCACAGCGGCGTGGCGGCGCGTGCATTGACGCCGCGGATGATGCGGCCGGAGAAGCGGCCGCACAGGTCGGGCGCCGACACCTTGACCGGCAGCTTGTCCTGGATCGTCACCGGCACCGGCGCCATGTCGGGCAGCTTCAGCGCGGCTCCGGTCAGCGCCGACACTTCGCGCGCCACGCCGTGGATCGACAGGCAGTCGGCCTTGTTCGGCGTCAGCTTGATGACGAAGACCTGGTCGTCGAGGTCCAGGTACTGGCGGATGTTCTGGCCGACCGGCGCATCTTCCGGCAGCACCATCAGGCCACCGTGGTCCTCGGACAGCTTCAGTTCGCGCCCCGAGCACAGCATGCCGTAGCTGTCGACACCACGCAGCTTGCCGACCTTGATCTCGAACGGCTTGCCGCCGTCTTCCGCCGGCGGGAGCACCGCGCCCACCAGCGCGCACGGCACCTTGATGCCGGGCTTGACGTTGGGCGCACCGCAGACGATCTGCAGGGTCTCGCCGGTGCCGGCATCGACCTGGCACACGTTGAGGCGGTCGGCGTTGGGATGGCGCTCGGTCGACAGCACGTGCGCGACCACCACCTTGTCGAACGGCGGCGCGACCGGGCCCACCTCTTCCACTTCCAGCCCGGCCATGGTCAGGCTGTGCGACAGCGCGTCGGTGGAGATCTTTTCAGGGTTGGCGAGGGTGCGAAGCCAGGATTCCGAGAATTGCATGGCGCTTCTGATCCGGTAAGTATTCTGTGTAGTCGGTGACGAGTTTGACGCTGCGCCGCTCAGGCGAACTGGCGCAGGAAGCGCACGTCGCCTTCGAAGAACAGGCGCAGGTCGTTGATGCCATAGCGCAGCATGGTCAGGCGCTCGAGGCCGGAGCCGAACGCGAAACCGATATAGCGCTCGGGATCGAAGCCCATGTTGCGCAGCACGTTCGGGTGCACCTGGCCCGAACCGGAGATTTCCAGCCATTTGCCATTGCCGAAGGCCATGTCGATTTCCGCCGACGGCTCGGTGAACGGAAAGTACGACGGGCGGAAGCGCACCTGGATGTCGTCGCGCTCGAAGAACTTACGCAGGAAATCGGTGTACACGCCCTTGAGGTCGGCAAAGCTCACATCCTCGCCGATCCACAGGCCTTCGACCTGGTTGAACATCGGCGAGTGGGTGGCATCGCTGTCGACGCGGTAGGTGCGGCCCGGGCAGATCACCTTGATCGGCGGCATCGCCTTGCCGGCGTATTTCGCGACATGCATCCTGGCGTAGCGCACCTGCATCGGGCTGGTATGCGTGCGCAGCAGCAGAAGCTTGTCGTCACTGTCGCGGCCGTCCACATAGAACGTGTCTTGCATCGAACGCGCCGGATGGTTGTCCGGGTTGTTCAGCGCGGTGAAGTTCATCCAGTCGGTTTCAATCTCCGGGCCGTCGGCCACGTCGAAGCCGATCGAGCCGAAGATCTGCTCGACCCGCTCCCAGGTGCGCATCACCGGGTGCAGGCTGCCGCGGGCCACCGCACGGCCCGGCAGTGTGACGTCGATGGCTTCGGCGGCCAGGCGCGCATTCATCAGCGCGTCGGCCAGCGCCTGGCGTCGCGCCTGCAGCGCGGCCTCTACCTGCTGCTTGACCTGGTTGATGCGCGCGCCTTCCGTCTTGCGGGTTTCCGGGTCGAGCTTGCCGAGGCCCTTGAGCAGTTCGGTCAGGGCGCCGGTCTTGCCCAGGAAGCGGGCCTTTTCGTTTTCCAGCGTGGCGTTGTCGTTGGCGGCGGCGAAGGCGGCCTGGGCAGCGGCGACAATTTGATCCAGATCCTGAGACATGGCGGCGGTCGTGGCGTGTTCTGGCGTCGGTCGGCGCGGGGGCCGAGGCGACGTGGGGTTGGCACTACGTGCGGTATGCGTTTCCGGATGCCGTCTCGAGGACAGACGCAAAACGATATCCGGAACCGCAAATGAAAACGGGGCTCGGTGAGGAGCCCCGTTTCAGCGGACCTTGCGGTCAGCGGTCGACCTTGCGGTCGGTGCTTGCCCGACGGCGCTTACGCGCCGCCGCAGCCGGCATCAGGCAACGGTGGCTTTCACCTGGTTGACGATGGCGGCAAAGGCAGGCTTGTCGTGAATAGCCATGTCCGACAGCACCTTGCGGTCCAGTTCAATCGAGGCCTTCTTCAGACCGTTCATGAACACGCTGTAGGTCATGCCATGCTCACGCGTCGCGGCATTGATACGCGCAATCCACAGCGCGCGGAACACGCGCTTCTTGTTGCGGCGATCGCGGTACGCGTACTGGCCGGCACGCATGACCGCCTGCTTGGCGATGCGGTAGACATTATTGCGACGGCCGCGGTAACCCTTGGCAGCGTCGATGACTTTTTTGTGACGGGCCCGTGCAGTGACCCCACGCTTTACTCGAGGCATGTAATTCTCCTTTCGTTGTCGTCAGGGGTTATGCGTAAGGCATCATCGCGCGCACCGACTTCAGGTTCGTCTCATGGACGTCCTGGGTACCGCGCAGTTGACGCTTGTTCTTGGTGGTCTTCTTGGTCAGGATGTGACGCTTGAAGGCCTGGCCACGCTTGAACGAACCGTTCGGACGGGCAGTAAAGCGCTTGGAGGCGCTTTTCTTCGTCTTCATCTTCGGCATGAAAAACTCCAGCTCATATGACATGCATGCAGGTGGACGGCTCACGCCGACGCTTGCAAGACCCGCATCCACTTGTTGTTGCGCGATGGTCCTTGCGGACCCGCGCGACTTCCGCACGAAGCAACGCCGGGATGACTGGCATCCCGGCCGCCGCACCGCGCAGGAATTACTTCTTCTTCTTGGGGGCGATCACCATCACCATCTGGCGCCCTTCCATCTTCGGCATCTGCTCGACCTGGCCGATTTCTTCCAGGTCCGCCTTCAGGCGTTCGAGCACACGCACGCCGATTTCCTGGTGCGCCATCTCGCGACCACGGAACCGCAGCGTGATCTTGGTCTTGTCGCCATCTTCCAGGAAGCGCTTCAGGTTGCGCAGCTTGACGTTGTAGTCGCCATCATCCGTGCCCGGCCGGAACTTGACTTCCTTGACCTGGATGATCTTCTGCTTCAGCTTCGCCTCATGGGCGCGCTTGGCTTCCTCGTACTTGAACTTCCCGTAATCCATGATCCGGGCGACGGGCGGAACCGCGTTCGGCGCGATCTCCACCAGGTCCAAGTCCTTGTCCTCAGCCAGCCGCAGTGCGTCCATGAACTTGACGATGCCGAGCTGCTCGTTATCAACCCCTACCAGGCGCAGCTCAGGCGCGCTGATTTCCCGGTTGATGCGATGACCTTTGTCCGTAGCGATGTTGCGTTACCTCAAGAAGACAAAAAAACAAGCCGTGCTCATCACCCATCAGGCTTTGCTGGCGACGTCGTTTTGCAGACGCTCAACAAACGCGGAGACAGGCATCACACCCAGATCCACGTTGCCACGGGCACGCACGGCCACTTGATTGGCATCCCGCTCCTTGTCGCCCACAACCAGCAGGTAGGGGATCTTTTGAAGCGAATGCTCGCGGATTTTATACGTAATTTTCTCGTTACGCAAATCGGCCTTTGCCCTAAACCCTTGTTTTTGCAGCAATTGCACGACGCTTTCGGCGTATTCTGCCTGCGAATCCGCAATATTCATGACCACGACCTGCTCCGGGGCCAGCCACGCGGGCAGCGCGCCGGCGTGATTTTCCAGCAGGATGCCCAGGAAGCGCTCGAACGAGCCCAGGATGGCGCGATGGAGCATCACCGGGCGCTTGCGCGAATTGTCCTCTGAGACGTACTCGGCACCCAGGCGCTCTGGCAGCACCAGGTCGAGCTGCAGCGTGCCGCACTGCCACGAGCGGCCGATGGCATCCTTGATGTGGTATTCGACCTTGGGGCCGTAGAAAGCGCCCTCGCCCGGCAGCTCTTCCCAGTCCACGCCGCAGGCGCGCAGCGCCAGGCGCAGGCCTTCTTCGGCGTGGTCCCAGACCTCGTCCGAGCCGGCGCGCTGGTCCGGGCGCAGCGACAGCTTGACCTTCACATCCTGGAAGCCGAAGTCGTCATAGACCGAGAACGCCAGTTCGTTGAAGGCCTTGGCCTCGGCCACGATCTGCTCTTCCGTGCAGAAGATGTGCGCATCGTCCTGCACGAAGCCGCGCACGCGCATCAGGCCATGCAGCGCGCCGGACGGCTCATTGCGATGGCAGGCGCCGAACTCGGCCAGGCGCAGCGGCAGGTCGCGGTACGAGCGCAGGCCGTGGTTGAAGATCTGCACATGGCCCGGGCAGTTCATCGGCTTGATCGCGTAGTCGCGCTTTTCCGATTCCGTGACGAACATGTTCTCCTTGTAGTTCTGCCAGTGGCCTGACTTCTCCCACAGCGAACGGTCCATCACCTGCGGCGTGCGCACTTCGTCGTAACCGGCGTCGGTCAGGCGGCCGCGCATGTACTGCTCGACGGCCTGCCACACCTGCCAGCCCTTCGGATGCCAGAACACCATGCCGGGCGCCTCTTCCTGCAGGTGGAACAGGTCCAGCGTCTTGCCCAGCTTGCGGTGGTCGCGCTTCTCGGCCTCTTCCAGCATGTGCAGGTAGGCCTCCTGGTCTTCCTTCTTCGCCCACGCCGTGCCGTAGATGCGCTGGAGCATCTCGTTGTTGGCGTCGCCGCGCCAGTAGGCGCCCGCCACCTTCATCAGCTTGAAGACCTTGAGCTTGCCCGTCGACGGCACGTGCGGGCCGCGGCACAGGTCGACGAAATTGCCTTCGCGGTACAGGCCGATTTCCTGGTCAGCCGGGATCGAGCCGATGATCTCGGCCTTGTACTTCTCGCCCATCGACTCGAACAGCGCCACCGCTTCGTCGCGGTTCCACACTTCGCGCGTGACTTTTTCGTCCTTGCGGGCCAGCTCCGTCATCTTCTTCTCGATGGCGGCCAGGTCTTCCGGCGTGAAGGGACGCTTGTAGGCGAAATCGTAGTAGAAGCCGTTTTCGATCACCGGCCCGATCGTCACCTGCGCCTCCGGATACAGCTCCTTGACGGCATAGGCCAGCAAGTGGGCCGTGGAGTGGCGGATCACATCGACGCCGTCGGCATCCTTGTCCGTGACGATGGCCAGTTTCGCATCGCGCTCGATCTTGTAGCTGGTGTCGACCAGCTGGCCGTCCACCTTGCCGGCCAGTGCGGCCTTGGCCAGGCCGGCGCCGATGCTTTGCGCCACTTCGGCAACCGTTACCGGGCCGGGAAACTCGCGGCGGGACCCGTCCGGCAGCGTGATTGCGATCATTTCGACTCTCCAGGTTCCGCCGGCGGCGCCTTGCACCTTGCCTGGGCGGATCAAACTGCATCTTGTGGCGCCGGCCCGCATGCCTGCGCGCTGGCGATCTGTTCTTTGTGCCCGCCTTGCCGCACGGGAAAGCCGGCAGCTTAGCAGGGCGCCGGCAGGCGACAGACGAAAAAAAACGCGGCCAAGGCCGCGTTTCTCTTTGTCAAACCCGATCCAACCGGGTCGAAGGCGCACCTCGACTACTGTCGCTTGCCAGCGGTAGTAGTTCGCGGTGTCATAACCATGGTGCCCTTCCGTTCCGTATGGGGTTGAATCGGACTTGCCGTACTGCTTTTTACTGCTCTACTGCAATTCGTTGGTAGGCTCGATTGGACTCGAACCAACGACCCCCACCATGTCAAGGTGGTGCTCTAACCAGCTGAGCTACGAGCCTAGCGAAGCCGCAAGTATAGCATCACTTTCTTTTCGCCTGCAACACCCCCTGCACCTCTTCGATCAGCAGCAGCGCCCGTTGCAGCTGCGTGGCCTCGGACACCTCGGCGGTGAACTGCATGCGCGCCACGCCCTTGCTGGACAGCGTCTTGACCCCGGTGACGTTGATCTTTTCGCGCGACAGCACTTCCGAGATATCGCGCAGCAAGCCCTGCCGGTCGATGGCCTCGACATGGATATCGACCGGGTAGACCGCGGCGTGGCTCTTCTGGCCCCACTCGGTCTGGATCACGCGCTCCGGCGCGCGCGCCGACAGCTGCTGGAAGGTATGGCAGTTGCGGCGATGGATCGACACGCCGCGTCCGCGCGTGACAAAGCCCACGATCTCGTCCGGTGGCGCCGGCTTGCAGCAGCGCGACATCTGCGTCATCAGCGAATCCACGCCCACCACCAGCACGCCGCTCTTGGCGCCACGCGCCACGCTGGTGGCGCGGCTCTTCTTGGTGACGGCGTCTTCCTCGCTCAGCGGCGCCTGGACTTCGCCCTCTGGGTGGCGCAGCGCGTGCTCGACATGGCGCAGGCTGAACTCGTCCTTGGCCACCGCGGCGAACAGTTCGTCGGGCGTCTTGAAGTTCAGCCGCGTCGCCAGGTCTTCCAGCTTGACCGCGGTCTTGCCTTCGCGCTGCAGCGTCTTGTCGATCAGCGCGCGGCCCTGCGCGATGGTTTCCTGCGAGTCCATCGCGTTGAACCATGCGCGTACCTTGGCGCGCGCGCGGCTGCTGGCCAGGTAGCCCAGGTCGGCGTTGAGCCAGTCGCGCGACGGGCCGCCCTGCTTGACCGCGATGATCTCCACGGTCTGGCCGTTCTTGAGCGGCGTGTTCAGCGGCACCATGGTGCCGTCGACGCGCGCGCCGCGGCAGCGGTGGCCGAGGTCGCTATGCAGGTAGTAGGCAAAGTCCACCGCGGTCGCGCCCTGCGGCAGCGCCACCACGCGCGCCTGCGGCGTCAGCACGTAGATGTGGTCGTCGATCGCGGCGTGCTTGATCTGCTCCCAAGATTCGTCGTGCGCCACGCTGTGGTCGGCGTCGTCCTTCCACGCCAGCAGCTGGCGCAGCCAGGCAATCTTCTCGTCATAGCGCTCGCTGGCGGAGAACTGCCCGGCATAGCCGCGGCTGCCCGCCTCTTTGTAGCGCCAGTGCGCGGCCACGCCGTATTCGGCGAAGTGGTGCATTTCCTGCGTGCGGATCTGCACCTCGAAGGCGCGGCCGTCATCGCCGATCACCACCGTGTGCAGCGACTTGTAGCCGTTGGCCTTGGGCCGTGAGATATAGTCGTCGAACTCGCGCGGGATCGGCTGCCAGATATGGTGGACGATACCCAGCACCGTATAGCAGTCCTTGATATCGTCGACGATCACGCGGAACGCGCGCACATCGTACAGGTCGGCAAAATCCAGCTCCTTGCCACGCATCTTTTTCCAGATGCTGTAGATGTGCTTGGGCCGCCCGCTCACCTCGGCGCGGATGCCGGCAGTGGCCAGCTCCGACTGCAGTCGCGCGATCGCGCCGGCGATATAGCCTTCGCGCTCGATGCGCTTTTCATCCAGCAGCCTGGCGATGCGCTTGTAGGTATCGGGCTGCTCGAAGCGGAAGGCGAGGTCCTCCAGCTCCCACTTCATCTGCCAGATGCCTAGCCGGTTGGCCAGCGGCGCGTAGATGTCGAGCGTTTCACGCGCCACGCCGGGCAATGGCGCCTGCTTGGTCTCGGCCAGCCAGCGCAGCGTCTGCAGCCGCGAGGCCAGCCGCACCAGCACCACGCGGATGTCCTGCGCGAACGCCAGCAGCATCTTGCGCAGTGCCTCGACCTGCTCGTGGCGCGCCTGCGCTTCGTTCTTTGACGGCGCGGCCGCTTCCACGTCAGGGCGATTGCCGGCAATGGCACCGATGCGCAGCAGCTGCCGCACGCCATTGACCAGCCGCGCCACTTCTTCGCCAAAGCGCGGCTCGATCTCGGCTTCGGTGCCGGGCACGAATGCGGCCAGACCGAACAGGCACGCGGCCGCACGCGCGGAATCGTCCACGCGCAGGCCGTCGAGGATGCGCAGCATCCCCTCCGCGTGCGACTGCACGGTCTCACCCGTAGGCAGCGCCACGCCGGCGCCGTGCGCACGCACGTACGCCAGTGCGCGCTCAACCAGCTCGGTATCCGGAATGCCCGCGACCCGGCCAGCCAGGTCGGTCGACGTCACCATGTCACAGCGCCTGCATCAGTTGAGCGCAGCGGTCACCACCACTTCGATCAGGTAATCGGGATTGGCCAGGCGGGCTTCGACGGTGGCGCGCGGCGGCGTGTTGCCTTGCGGCACCCAGGCGTCCCAGACCTCATTCATCGCGCCGATCAGGTCGACGTTGGTCAGGAAGATCTGGCACGACAGGATGCGGGTCTTGTCGCTGCCGGCCTCGGCCAGCAGGCGGTCGATATGGCCGAGCACCTCGCGCGTCTGGCCACGGATATCGGCCTTGGGATCGACCTCGGGCACCTGCCCGGCCAGGTAGACCACGCCGTTGTAGACCGCGTATTCGGACAACCGCTTGCCCACGTGGGCGCGCTTCAGTTCAAGGTTACTCATGACAATGCGTTGATCGATAAAAAACAGGTCCGCCGCGAGATACGCGCCCACTCACCCGACAAAGAACTGCCGGGCGATCGCGATCTGCGCCGGATCGACAAAGGTCGGCGCGTGCCCCACTTCCGGGACTTCGACCGCGCTCACATGCTTGCCGCGCGCCACCATCTCGGCCACGGTCTCGCGCAGCAGCAGGTCGGACTGCGCGCCGCGCACCACCAGCACTGGCGCCTCGATGGCCTCGAAGCCGCGCCACAACGCGGCTTCGCCCGCGGCCACCGCTTCCGGCGTGGACTTGCGGAACGGCACGGCCAGCTGCGGATCGTAATGCAAGCCCCATTCCAGGCCATCGGCACCCTGCACCGGCTTGATGATCGCGGCGTTGAGTTCACGCCACTGTTCCGGCGTGTGGCGCCCGAACGAAGCACTGATGGTCTGCAGGTACGCCAGCCCTTCCTCGAACGTCTTGAAGCGTACCGGGAGCCCAAGGTAGGCGCCGATGCGCTCCACCGCCGACAGCGCAATCTTGGGGCCCACGTCATTGAGCAGCAGCTTGCGCACCGGCGAATTCGGCAACCCGGCCAGGCCCATGCCGATCAGGCCGCCCATCGAGGTACCGAACCAGTCCACCTTCTCGACATTGAGCCGCGCAATCAGCGTGACCATGTCGGACACGTATTGCGGCACGATGTAGCCGTCAGGATTGGCCAGCCATTCGGAGCGGCCGCGCCCCACCACGTCGGGGCAGACCACGCGATAGTCGCCGCACAGCGCGCTCGCGACGGCGTCGAAGTCGCGGCCGGTGCGCGTCAGGCCATGCGCGCACACCAGCACGCGCGGATTGGCGGGGTCGCCCCACTCGTGGTAGGCCATGCGATGCAGGCCCGCCGGACTGATGCACTGGACAAAACCGAGGCGCGGACTGGCAGACATCTGGACTCCCTGACGGACCGGCCAGGACCGCGGAAAAGCGGCGCTGCCGGTGGATGAGCAAAACTGGATTGTACGCCGCACCGGGTACAATGCCACAGCACACTGTCTGCGCCACCGCACGCGCCACATGCTGGTGCGCGGTTGAGCCAGACCAGGCGGTACGGACCATCCGGGCCGCCTTTCCTTCCTGTGGAATTTCTCTCGACGGAGGCTTACATGCTCAAAGGCAAGACCGCTCTGGTGACGGGCTCGACCAGCGGTATCGGGCTCGGCATCGCAAAGGCATTGGCTGCCCAGGGCGCCAACATCATCGTCAACGGCTTTGGTGACGCGGACGCCGCAAAGACCGAAATCGCGCAGGCCGGCCAAGGCATCCGGGTTGGCTACCACGGCGCGGACATGAGCAAGTCGGCAGAGATCGAGGACATGATGCGCTATGCGCAGGCCGACTTCGGCGGTGCCGATATCCTGGTCAACAATGCCGGCATCCAGCATGTGGCGCCGATCGAGGATTTTCCCACCGAGCGCTGGGACGCCATCATCGCCATCAACCTGACCTCGGCATTCCACACCACCCGCCTTGCGCTGCCCGGCATGCGCCAGAAGAACTGGGGCCGCATCATCAACGTGGCCTCGACGCACGGGCTGGTGGCGTCGGCACAGAAATCGGCCTACGTGGCGGCCAAGCACGGCATCGTCGGCTTCACCAAGGTGACCGCGCTGGAAACCGCGCAGACCGGCGTGACCGCCAACGCGATCTGCCCCGGCTGGGTGCTGACGCCGCTGGTGCAGAAGCAGGTCGAAGCGCGCGCGCAGAAGGAAGGCATCCCGGTCGAGCAGGCCAAGCGCGAACTGGTGCTGGAAAAGCAGCCCTCGGGCGAGTTCGTCACGCCCGACGAGCTGGGCGCGCTGGCCGTGTTCCTGTCGTCCGACGCGGCCCGCCAGGTGCGCGGGGCAATCTGGAACATGGATGGCGGCTGGGTCGCGCAATAAGGCGGCACCACCAGGAGCAACGAATGCAACGACGACGTTTTCTCGGCACCCTGGGCGCGCTGGCGCTCGGCACGCTCGCCGCGGGCGTGCTCGGGCCCGCGGCCGATGCGCTTGCGCAAGCCAAAGCCCCGGTCATCGAGGTCTACAAGAGCCCGCTGTGCGGCTGCTGCGAGGAATGGGTCAAGCACCTGCGCGCCAACGGCTTCGCCGTGACGGTGCATGACGTCGAGGATACCGGCGACTACCGCAAGCGCTTCGGCATGCCGGAGCGCTTCGGCTCCTGCCACACCGGCTACATCGGTGGCTATGCAATCGAGGGGCACGTGCCGGCCGCCGATATCCGCAAGCTGCTCGCCGCCAAACCGAAGGCGGTCGGGCTGGCGGTACCAGGCATGCCGGTCGGCTCGCCGGGCATGGAACAGGGCCCGCGCAAGGATCCCTTCGACGTGCTGCTGGTCAAGGCCGACGGCGCCGCCTCGGTGTTCACGCGCTACCACAAGCCGGCGGCCTGATGCGCCGCCCCGCCGGATACGCGCGCGCGTATCCGGCCCGCCCTACACCTCTGCCAGGCGTTCCAGCGCCGCCTCGACTTCCCGCCATACCGACTCGGTCTCGCCCTCGGTGCACTCGCCGTGCTGGCGCTTGACCGCACCCAGCCGGTTCAGCACCAGGTGCCGGTCCGGCACCACGCCCACGTTTGCCAGGCACGCCTGCACGCAAGCCAGCGGGCAGCCGTCCAGCGCAAGGATCGGCCGGCCCGATCGGGCCACGCGCGTCAGCGCCGGCACCCCGCCGCCCACGCCGCTGATGCACGACATTTCCGCGCGGCCACTGCGGTCCAGGCGCACCGCGCAGGCATTGGCCAGTTGCGCCACGCTGGAGCAGCCGGAGCAGGCATACACCAGTGGCAGGGATTGTGTGGGGCAAGCCGGCATCGCACCTTCCGTCAGGACTTTTGCTGGCAGGACCACGCCTGCCGAAAAGCGGCCAGCATAGTGCGTTGCGCACGGGCGGGCCATCCGCCGGTCGAGCTAGCCCGCACGGCCGATCCGCGTAGCCAGGTCCCTGGACACCAAATGAAAAAGGCCCTGTGGCGCAATGCGCCACAGGGCCTGCCAGGCGGTGCCGTACGCTTGCTTACAGCAGCGGCGCCCCGGTCTTCGCCTGGATTTCCTCGCGGCTGACGCCCGGTGCGGTTTCAACCAGCTTCAGGCCGTCCGCGGTCACGTCGATCACGCCCAGGTCGGTGATGATGCGGTTGACCACGCCCACGCCGGTCAGCGGCAGGTTGCACTGCTTCAGGATCTTGATGTCTTCGGTGCCGTCCTTCTTCTTGGCGGTGTGTTCCATCAGCACCACCACGCGGCCGACGCCGGCGACCAGGTCCATCGCGCCGCCCATGCCCTTGACCATCTTGCCGGGGATCATCCAGTTCGCCAGGTCGCCCTTCTCGCTGACCTGCATCGCGCCCAGGATCGCCAGGTTGATGTGGCCGCCGCGGATCATCGCGAACGAGTCGGCCGACGAGAAGATCGACGAGCCCGGCAGCGTGGTCACGGTCTGCTTGCCGGCGTTGATCATGTCGGCGTCGACTTCGGCCTCGGTCGGGAACGGGCCGATGCCGAGCAGGCCGTTCTCGGATTGCAGCCAGACTTCCATGCCTTCCGGCACCCAGTTGGCCACCAGCGTCGGCAGCCCGATGCCCAGGTTGACGTAGAAACCGTCCTGCAGCTCGGCCGCGGCGCGCGCGGCCATTTCGTCACGTGTCCATGCCATGATGGGATCTCCTTAGCTGGCCGCGCGCACGGTGCGCTGCTCGATGCGTTTCTCGGGGGTGGCGTTCAGCACCAGGCGCTGCACGAAGATGCCGGCCAGGTGGATCTCGTCCGGATCGAGTTCGCCGGTCTCGACGATCTGCTCGACCTCGGCCACGGTGACCTTGCCCGCCATCGCGCACATCGGGTTGAAGTTGCGCGCGGTGCGGCGGAACACCAGGTTGCCGGCCTTGTCGGCCTTCCAGGCCTTGACCAGCGCCACGTCGGCGGTCAGCGAACGCTCCATCACGTATTGCTCGCCGTCGAATTCGCGGATTTCCTTGCCTTCGGCGACGATGGTGCCAACCCCGGTCTTGGTGAAGAAAGCGGGGATGCCCGAGCCGCCGGCGCGCAGCTTTTCGGCCAGCGTGCCTTGCGGCGTGAATTCCAGCTCGAGCTCACCGGCCAGGTACTGGCGCTCGAACTCCTTGTTCTCGCCCACGTAGGACGAGATCATCTTGCGGATCTGGCGCGTGGCCAGCAGCAGGCCCAGGCCGAAGCCGTCAACGCCGGCGTTGTTGGAGATGCAGGTCAGCTGCTTGGCGCCGCTGTCGCGCAGCGCGGCGATCAGCGCCTCGGGGATGCCGCACAGGCCGAAACCGCCCACAGCGATCGTCTGGCCGTCGCGGACGACGCCTGCAAGCGCTTCTGCGGCGCTGGCGTAGACCTTGTTCATGCTTCGCTCCTTCCTCGGTAGTCCCTGTCGATCTCCCCGCCGGCGGGTGGTGCGGCGGGCGACGCAGGGAAATTGTAACGGTACAATCGGCGACGGGCGCCGGTTCTCGTCCGACCGACAGCATACGCAAGCCCAGCCGGCTACGCCATTACGTAAAAATACATAAGCAGATGCCCGCCATCGACTACCAGACTGCCTTCCAGCTCGCCCCCGTGGGCCTGGTGCTGTCACGCGAGCGCGTGATCGAGGACTGCAACGAAGAGGTCTGCCGCATTTTCGGCACCACGCGCGAGGCACTGCTGGGCCAGTCGTTCCAGGTGCTCTACCCCACCGCCGACGAGTTCGAGCGAACCGGCGCGCGCATCGCGCCGATCATGAACAAGCACGGCATGTATTCGGACGAGCGCATCATGAAACGCGCCGGCGGGGAATTGTTCTGGTGCCACGTCACCGGCCGCGCGCTGGAACGCACCCAGCCGCTGGGCGCCGGGATCTGGACCTTCGAGGACCTGTCGCAGAAGCGCCAGGTCACCGCCGAACTGACCGCGCGCGAACGCGAGATCGCGGCGCAGCTGGTGGAAGGCAAGACCAGCAAGCAGATCGGCAAGCTGCTGGCGATCAGCCCGCGCACGGTCGATATCTATCGGGCGCGGTTGATGAAGAAGTATGGGGCGAGTACGTCGGTGGACCTGGTGCAGCGGTTGGTGCACCACTGAGACAGCAAAATCCCCTCGGTTTGCTCTCCTCTCCCGCTTGCGGGAGAGGGGCCGGGGGAGAGGGGAGCAAACCCTCGGCAGCTCGTTAGCCTTCGACGACCTCCCGGATCTCCGCCGGCACCGGCACCGATTTCTCCAGCGCGTAATCGCACCACACCACCTTGGCCCCACCCTCGGCCCACACCACATCGGGCATGTCGGTGCGGCAGATTTCCATGCGCGTCTCGAAGCTGGTGCGCCCCAGCTGTCCGGCATAGACCCGGCACTCGATCTCACCCGGATAGCGCAGCTGCTTCAGGAAAGTCATATGCGCATTGATGATGACCGGCCCCTGCCCGTTCGCATCCTTGCCGCCGCGCCCCAGCGACGCGAACCACTCGATGCGCGCCTGCTCCAGGTACTGGAAATAGACGGTGTTGTTGACATGGCCCATCGCATCCATGTCGCCCCAGCGGATCGGCATGACCGCCGTATAGACGTGTTTCATCTCAGCCTCCAAGGCAACAGGCCCGCCAAATCCGGCGGGCCTGCTTCATGATCTGGCTCAGCGCTTGGCGATCGCGCCTTCAGCCTTGGTCACCAGGTCGGTGCCGATCTGCTTCTTCCACTTGTCGTAGACCTTGGCGGTGGCCTTGCGGAAGGCGTCATGCTCGGCCGGGGTCAGGTGCGTGACCTTGACGCCGTGCGCTTCCATGTCCTTCCACGCGGGCGCGCCGGCCTCGGCCAGGCCCTTGCGGGCCAGCGCGATTTCCTGCTTGCCGGCGTCGATGGCGGCCTGCTTGACGATCTCGCGGTCGGCCGGGGTCCAGCTTTCCCAGATCTGCTTGTTGACCACGAAGATCAGCGGATCGGCCACGTAGCCCCAGGTGGTGACGAACTTCTGGCCCACCGTGTACAGCTTGGCGGCGGCGAACACCGACTGCGGGTTCTCCTGGCCGTCGACCGCGCCCGAGGCCATCGCCGGCTGCGCGTCGGCCCAGCTCATCTGGGTCGGGTTGGCGCCGAGCGCGTTGAAGGTCTCGATATACAGCGGCGAACCGACCACACGGAGCTTCATGCCCTTGAGGTCTTCCGGCTTGCGGATCTCGCGCTTGGAATTCGACACCTCGCGGAAGCCGTTTTCGCCCCAGGCCAGCGGCACCACGCCGGCCTTCTCCAGCGTGGCGAAGATCGACTTGCCGACCTCGCCCTGCGTGAGCGCGTCGAGCGCCTTGTAGTCGGGCATCAGGAACGGCAGCGAGAACAGGTTCAGTTCCTTGACCTGCGGCGACCAGTTGATGGTAGAGCCCACCGCCATGTCGATCACGCCCTGGCGGATCGCCGAGAATTCGCGGGTCTGGTCGCCGGCCACCAGCGAGGTGCCCGGGTACAGCTTGATATTGATGCGGCCGTTGGTGCGTTGCTTGACCAGGTCGGCCCAGATCTCGCCGCCCTTGCCCCACGGGAAGGCCGGGCCGAGCACCAGCGACATCTTGTATTCGGACTTGTAGGTCTGGGCCATCGCGCCGGCGGGGGCGAAGGCGGAAGCGGCCATGGCGGCAGCCGTTGCGAGCATCAGGGCACGACGTTTCATTTCATCTCCTCTCGGGAAAGCATCAATTCTTGTTTGTGCATGCGGAACATCAGTAGCCAAGGTAGTCAGGCAGCCACGTCGCCAGCGGCGGATAGGCCAGCACCATCAGCATGGCGATAAACATCGCCAGCAGCATCCAGATCACCCAGGGCACGGTCTCTTCCATGCGCACCCGGGCGATCCGGCACGACACCATCAGGTTGACCGCCAGCGGCGGCGTGAACTGGCCCAGTGCCACCTTCAGCGTCAGCACCACGCCGAACCACACCGGGTTCCAGTGGAAGGCATTGGCGATCGGCAGCAGCAGCGGCACGAAGATCAGGAAGATCGAGATGCCGTCGAGGAACATGCCCACCGTCATCAGCAGCAGCACGATCAGCGCCAGCACGCCATATTCGCCCAGGCCGGAGGTGGCAATCGCCTGCGCCAGCGGGTCGATCACGCCCAGCGTCGACAGCGCATAGGCGAAGATGCCGGCCAGCGCCACCACCAGCAGGATCACGGCCGAGGTCTCGGCCGCTTCCTGGAAGATCGTGAACAGGTCGCGCAGGCCGATGCTGCGGTACACCACCATGCCGACGAACAGGCCATAGACCACCGCCACCACGGCGGCCTCGGTCGGCGTGAACCAGCCGGCGCGCATGCCGCCCAGGATCAGGAACGGCGCCACCAGGCCCCACGCGGCCTCGCGCAGGCTCTTCCAGAACGGTGGCCGCGGCAGCGCGGCCTCGGCGGCGCCCATGTTGTGCTTGCGCGCCAGCCACACCGCCGGCACGATCAGCGCGATGCCGGCCAGCACGCCGGGGATCATGCCGGCGGCGAACAGCGCCGGCACCGACGCGCCCGGCACCAGTACGCTGTAGATGATGAAGGCCACCGACGGCGGAATCAGGATGTCGGTCGCCGCGGCCGCGCCGACCACCGCCGCGCTGTACGAGCCGGGATAGCCCGCGCGCGACATCGCCGCGATCATCACCCCGCCCACCGCGGCCGCATTGGCCGGGCCGGAGCCGGAGATGCCGCCGAGAAACATCGCCACCAGGATCGCCACCAGCGGCAGCATGCCGGGGCCACGGCCGACGATGGCGATGGCAAACGTCACCAGCCGCTGCGCCACGCCGGAACGATCGAAGATCGACCCCACCAGCACGAACATCGGGATCGCCAGCAGCGGATACTTGGCCAGACCCGCGTAGAAGTTCTGCGGCACGGCCAGCAGGCCGAACATCTGGGTATCGAGATTGGACAGGCCGATTGCAACCAGGCCGCCCAGGCCCAGCGACACGCCGATCGGCACGCCCAGCAGCATCAGGCCGATAAAGACCACGAACAGGATGATGGCAACCAGCGTCATGGCGCACGCTCCGCTGGTGCCGCCTTGCCGGCATGCAGCGCCTTGAGCGCGCGCACGTTGCGCGCCATCAGGGCCAGCGCGCGCAGCGCGATCCCGGCCGACAGCACCGGCAGCCAGACCGAGTACCACCAGCTCGGCACGCCGATGCCCGGCGAAGTCTCGCCGAAGGTGTATTCGTCCCAGGTGATGCGCGCGCCCAGCACCGCCAGCGCGATAAACATCACCGCCACCGCCAGCGCCGACAGGATCGCCAGGCGCCGCTGGCGCGCGGCGCTGCCGCGTTCGAAGAAGAATTCGATGCGGATATTGCGGTCGCGCGCCACCGCGGCGCTGCCGGCCACCAGCGCCAGCACGATCATCAGGAAGACGGAGAACTCCTCGGTCCAGGCGAATGACTCGTCGGTGAAATAGCGGACCACCACGTTGGCGAAGGTGATGCCGACCAGCAGCACCATCACGATCACGCCAATCCAGTCCTCGAGGCGGGGCGATACCCGGAATTCAGCGTCCTGCGCTTCGTCGGCGGCCTGCGGGATCACCGCGGAATCGACGACGTGTTGCGGCACGGCGTTGCGCCGTGCCTGTTGTTGTGGCTCCATCTCCCCGGCCTCCGGTCCAGGGCCGCTCGGGCCATGCGGCCACCGCGGCGTTCTCGCTTTGTATGTAAAGACTTAATCTGCAGACATGGCGGATTATGCCAAGACTGGCCTGCCACGCACGAAATTTCTGAATATTGATGCGTGCTGACGACGGCGCGCCCAAGGGGACCGGATCAGCCCAGGGTTGGCCGTCGGGCATCCCGGGGCGCTTTTGGCGCGCGGCCGGGATGCCGGGGGGCATGCGCCCCTTCTTCAGCGTGCGGGCGCTTCAGACCATGCCGTCGTCGGCGGTGATCACGGCCCCGTTGATGAATTGGGACTGGTCCGAGGCCAGCAGCAGCAACAGGCCATCGAGGTCTTCGGGCTTGCCCAGGCGCTTGCGCGGCAGCATCTGGATCAGCTTCTGGCCGGCGTCCGAGTCCCAGTGGTGGTGGTTGATATCGGTGTCGATATAGCCCGGGCAGATGGCGTTGGTATTGATGCCATGACGCGCCCATTCCAGCGCCATGGCCTTGGTCATGTGCACCACCGCCGCCTTGCTCATGCAATAGACACCGATCTGCGACAACACCTTCAGCCCGGCCACCGAGGCGATATTGACGATGCGTGCCTGCGGCAGCGGACTGCCGTTGCGCTCGGCGCCCTTGGCGCGCGCGATCATGCGCTTGGCCACTTCCTGGGCAACGAAAAAGGCGCCGCGGGTATTGGTATCGAAGACGAAATCGAAGTCTTCCGGGGCCACCTCGGTCAGCTTCTGCGTGGTCGACACGCCGGAGTTGTTGACCAGGATATCGATGGCACCGGCTTCGGTCTCGGCGTGCGCCACCGCGGCGCGGATGCTGTCCGGGTCGGTCACGTCCAGGCGCACCACGTGGGCGCTGCCGCCCTCGGCCTCGATCGCGGCGCGCAGTTCCTTGAGCCGCTCGGTGCGGCGCGAGGCCAGCACCACCTTGGCACCGGCGGCGGCCAGCACCGTGGCGAAACGCGAGCCCAGCCCGCTCGAGGCGCCGGTCACCAGCGCCACCTTGCCTTCCAGATTGATCGACAAACCCATGATTACCTCTTGTGCGGGAGCCCCTCTGGCCTCACGAGGAGCAGAAGGCAGCATATCAAAAAAAAGAACGACCGTTCCAAAAAAATCCTTGCCTGTGGGTGGCGAGTCCCGGACAATGCCGGAGATTCTAAGAACTTGGCCCGCAAAGGGAAAGAGGGAAAACGCGCGATACGCCCGTTTTCAGGCACCGTTCCAGCGCCCTTCCCTGCCGAAAGTCCGCCAATTGCGCGTGGCGCCCCGGACGGGTCCGCGCCGCTCCTAGGCCCGGTTCTCAGCACAACGATCACCGCATTTCCCACAATTGCCAGCTAGCAGCAAAGAAACAGAGGGTTAGAGACAATGGATCAGCAACAGCTCCTGGAACAGTTCGGCCCGCGCGAAGCCATGGAATACGACGTGGTCATCGTCGGCGGCGGCCCCGCCGGCCTGGCCACGGCCATCCGCCTGAAGCAACTCGCGCAGGAGAAAGGCGCCGACGTCAACGTGTGCGTGCTGGAAAAGGGCTCCGAGCCCGGCGCGCATATCCTGTCGGGCGCCATCATGGATCCGCGCGCCCTCAATGAGCTGATCCCGAACTGGAAGGAACTGGGTGCGCCGCTGAACCAGGCGGTCACCGAAGACAAGTTCCTGTTCCTGAACGAAAGCGGTTCCAAGGGAACCCCCAACGCCCTGCTGCCCGAGTGCTTCCACAACGAAGGCAACTACATCGTCAGCCTGTCGAACTTCGTGCGCTGGCTGGGCCAGCAGGCCGAGGCGCTGGGCGTGGAAATCTTCCCGGGCTTCCCCGCCGCCGAAGTGCTCTACAACGAAGACGGGTCGGTCAAGGGCGTGGCCACCGGCAATATGGGCATCAACAAGGAAGGCGAGCCCACCGAGAACTTCCAGCTGGGCATGGAGCTGCATGCCAAGTACACCATCTTCGCCGAAGGCGCGCGCGGCCACCTGGGCAAGCAGCTGATCGAGAAATTCGGCCTCGACACCGGCAAGGACCCGCAGAGCTACGGCATCGGCCTGAAGGAACTGTGGGAGATCGACCCGGCCAAGCACAAGCCCGGCCTGGTGGTGCACACCGCCGGCTGGCCACTGGACCCTGCCACCTACGGCGGCTCGTTCCTGTACCACATGGAAGACAACAAGGTCGCGGTCGGCTTTGTGGTCGGCCTGGACTACACCAACCCGTGGCTGTCGCCGTTCGAGGAATTCCAGCGCTTCAAGACCCACCCGGAAATCCGCCAGTACTTCGAGGGCGGCAAGCGCCTCTCCTACGGCGCGCGCGCCATCACCGCCGGCGGCCTGCTTTCGCTGCCCAAGACCGTGTTCCCGGGCGGCGCGCTGGTCGGCTGCGATGCTGGCTACCTGAATGCGTCGCGCATCAAGGGCAGCCACGCCGCCATCAAGACCGGCATGCTGGCCGCCGAAGCCGCCTATGACGCGCTGCAGGCCGGCCGCCAGCACGACGAGCTGAGCGCCTACCCGGCCGCGTTCGAGCAGAGCTGGCTGTACAAGGAGCTGCTGCAGGCCAAGAACTTCAAGCAGTGGTTCAAGAAGGGCCGCACCACCGCCACGCTGATGACCGGCATCGAGCAATGGCTGCTGCCCAAGCTGGGCATCCGCAACCCGCCCTGGACCATCCATCGCGTCAAGCCAGACCATGTCTATCTCAAGCCGGCGGCCGAGTGCCAGAAGATCGATTACCCGAAGCCGGACGGCAAGCTGACCTTCGACCGCCTCAGCTCGGTCTTCATCAGCAATACCAACCATGAAGAAAACCAACCGGCGCACCTGACGCTCAAGGACGCCAGCGTGCCGGTCAACATCAACTGGGACAAGTACGCCGGCCCCGAGTCGCGCTACTGCCCGGCCGGCGTGTATGAGTTCGTGCAGGACGAGGCCTCCGGCAAGGAGCGGCTGCAGATCAACGCGCAGAATTGCGTGCACTGCAAGACTTGCGACATCAAGGACCCGACCCAGAACATCGTCTGGGTAACGCCGGAAGGCGGCGGCGGCCCGAACTACGTCGGCATGTAAGCCGGCCGCGCGAGCGCGCTGGCTAGCGAAGACGGCACCGGATCCCCGGTGCCGTTTTTTTTGCAGCGGCGGCGTTCGTCAGCGCGCCCGCCGCCGCGCCGCCATCGCCTGGTCGACCACCTCGGCCTGCAGCGCCTCGCTGCGGCTGGCGAAGGCCTGGCTGCGCAGCAGGTCGAGCTGCTGGCGCCGGTCCTGGGCGGACAGCCCCGGAAAAGCCTCGAGCTGGGCCCGGCGCGCGGCGTAATCGTCGTAGCGCTGTTGCCACGATTGCTCGGCCTGCGCCTGCTGCTGGTAGCGCTGCGCCCGGCTGCCTGCAGGTCGGCGATGGTGGCGCTGATCGCCTGCGGGCGCGCGCTGGCTTCCCGCGCCGCGCGCACGGGCTCGGGCAGCGTGGCGTCGAGATCAGCCAGCCGTTGCCGGCGCTGCGCGTCAGCCAGGCCGGGCTGCGCGGCGATCTCGAGGCGCGCCAGCATGGCCTCGTCGTAGGCCTGCTCGTCGCCGAACCAGGCCTGCGCGACCTCGGGCAGCCAGCGCTGCCGCGCCGCATTGCGCTGCGCCAGCAGCGCGCGCAGCTGCTCCAGCTGCTGCGCATCGAGTGTCCCGCCCGCATCAGCCAGCGGCTTGTGCGCGGCCTGTGGCCGTACTTCAGCCAGATACGCCACGTAGCGCCGCCACAGTTGCCAGGCCTGCCCGGCCGCGGGCTGCGGCACGCGGCGGCGGATGTCGTCATGCACCAGCGGCTCGAGCGCATCGATGCCGCCGGCGTCGTGGCGCGCGCTGAGAAAATAGTCGAAGTAAGTGCGCAGCGCGCGCGTCAGCCGCAGGTTGCCCGCGGCATCGATTTCGGGACCCGCCGGCATCTCCACGCCGGACAGCGATGGCCACGCGGGAACGCCGGCGGGCACGGCCTCCACTGGCGGCGCGGCCGGATGCGCGGCGACGACCGCTGCCGGACGCGGCGGCACTGGTGGCTGGCCCGACGGCGACGTCAGAACGTACACCGCGGCCGCCGCGGCGCCGGCCGGCAGCAAGGCCAGCCAGAGCCGCGGCGCACGCTCAGAGCTGGTCATTGCGTAGCCGGTTGGCGTGTTGAAGGATGACCGTGCGCGGATCGGCATCCTGGTACAGCCCGGCCATCTGGTTGACCTCGTCGAGATGGTTCCAGTAATAGCCGGTGGCCAGCACCCGCCCCCACTTGCTGCTGCACACCGAAACCAGGCCGTCGTTCGGGCCAGCGCCCTTCAACGCCATCAGTCCCGCCGAGGTCGACATCATCACGGTCGACGGATCGAGCAGGTTGGAGCGCAGCAGGCTAAGCGGCCCGCCCTGCCCGGTCCACGAATAGGCGGCCTGGGTGTGGGTGACCAGGTTGCCCGCGGCATCGCGTGCCTGGCGCTGCTCCGACACCGCGCCGGCGGTGCTGCAATCCGGGCCCAGCGCCGATTTCGTGCCCGGCGCCAGCGTGGCATCGAGCCGCGCGTTCTGTTCGGCGGCGCCGCGCGTGGTCAGGCTCTCGAGCGAGGCCAGCGCATCCTGGTCCAGCGCCTGCCCGTTGCTGATGCCGTTGAACCAGCCGACCGTATCGAACACGCCCTGGATGATGCTGACCAGGACCGGGCCGGCGATCGGGATATTGCCGATGCCGCTGATCAGCTCGAGCACGGTGTCGGCCACTTCGCTGCCGCGGTGCGGGCTGCCGATGGTGGTGACCGAGGCCACGTCCTGCGGCGACATCGCCGCCAGCATGCGCGCGGTGGGCCCGCCCTGGCTATGGCCGATCAGGTTGACCTTGTCGGCACCGCTGTCCAGCTTGACCGCGCGCACATAGGCCTGCAGCGCCAGCGCGCGCTCGGCATCGCTGTTGAACGACGGCACCGTGGCCACGTAGACCTGGGCGCCGTGGGTCCGCAGCACTTCGGGGATGCCATACCAGTAGTCGAGCACGCCGGCCATCTTCGCCGCGCCGGTCAGGCCGTGGACCAGCACGATCGGGTAGCGCGTGCGGGCGTAGTCGCCGTCCGCGGCGGCGGCGGGCGCTGGCTGTGCCAGCATGGCCGCCGCGGCCAGCGCCGAGGCGGTGCCTGCAAGTCTGCACAGCAGGTTGCGGGTCTGCTGTGCGCCGGCCACAAGCGCGCGTGGCCCGCACGGGTGGTGTCCGCCATGCTCCATCTGGTCTCCTCGGTGGTGGGTCTTTTTATGTTGGAAGCAGTAAAGACGGCCCGATCCGGGGAGACAATCAAAACATTAGCGGATTCCCTCTAAACGGCCGCTACAGCAGCGGGTTGCACGGGCATGCGGGTGGTGGCAAGCAGTTGTTCGTAGATGTAGCACTGCAGCAGCGTCAGCTCGCGCTCGGCCAGCACGTCGAAGGCCACGCCGAACGCCGGGAACTCGGCATCGTCGCCGGCTGCGCCGGACGGCGCGGCGCGGACCCAGCCATCGATCACCACCTCGCTGTCCAGCGATGCGGTACGCAGATTGAAGCGCAGCCGCACGCGGCTGCCTGGCGCGGGGGCCGGGGAGGTGGTCTGCACCAGCGCGCCACCGGTGCTGAGGTCTGACAGCAGCGACAAGCGCGGCACGCTGCGGTCGATGCCGTCGTCATCGCCGGGTTCGGCCAGGTAGGCGGCCAGGCGGGTCGGCACCCGCGCCGCCTTGCGCACTGGCATGGCGTGCTCACGCTCCGGCGCCGACAGCACCAGGTAGCGGAACGGGCTGCGGCATACGGCGGTGATCGTCGAGGTAAAGCTGTGGATGGCGTGCCCCGAAAAGCCACGCAGCAGCACCGAGTCACCGGCCTGCAACGGCAAGTCGCGTCCGCCCAGTTGCGGCCAGGTGACAAAGAGGCCGTGCTCGATAAAGCCGATCAGGCGGCTGGCCGCCGCACGCGTGGCGGCACCGTCAAGCTTGACATGCAGCAGCGTGCCGACCTGCAAGCCGAGCGGCCCCGGATTCGGTCGCAGTACGTCGGCGGCATCATCGCCGCCTTCGTCGCGGCAGACCGTGCCGTGGCGGAACACCAGCGCCAGGTCGCGCGCATCGGGAATGATGTTGCCGCTGCCAAGCACCAGGTTGCCCTCGCCATCTAGCAATGACCAGGGCAGCGGGTGGCCGACGGGAAGATCGTTAGGGGTGAGCTGGATCATGGCTGTTTGCAGTTGGCCCGGGCATGAACGCCCAGGGGCACGGCGAGCCCGGGACGGCGGAAATCTCAGGCACGGGCTCCGCCACCTGTATTGGGCTTCTATCGGCGTGCGCGCGCCGAAGTTTAGTCCGACACGATGGACGCCGAAGCCGTATGTGTAGCATAGATTACTTGCGGCAAGCTTGACGCGCGGCAAAACTGCGGTCAGAATGGCGCAAAGCTGTCAGACAGCCTGACATATTGAATACATGAACACGCTCCTGCCCCGCCCGGCTTCGCTTGCCACCCGTATCGCGCAGACCCTGCATGACGACATCCTTGCCGGCCGCTACGGCGCGGGCGCGCGCCTGCCGGCCGAGTCCGCCCTGGCCGATGGCTTCGGCGTCAGCCGCCCCATCGTGCGCGAGGCCATCGCCCAGTTGAAGGCCGACGGCGTGCTGGTCACGCGCAAGGGCTCCGGCGCCTATGTGTCCGAGACGCCGGGGGGCCAGGCCTGGCGCGTCGCCAGCGCGCCCGACGGCGGCCCGACGCTGGCCCAGTTGTTCGAGCTGCGCCGCGTGGTCGAAACCGCCTGCGCCGAGATGGCGGCGCAGCGGCGCACCGCCGCCGACGTCGAGGCCATCGGCGCCGCGCTGGCGGCGATGCAGGCGCAGGCCGACGGGCACGGCGACATGGCCAGCGCCGCCGCCGCCGACATGGCGTTCCACCATGCCATTGCCGAAGCCGCGCACAACCCCTGCTTTACCGGCCTGACGGATTTCGTCGGCCAGCAGATGCTGGCCGCGCGCCAGCGCGCGTGGGAGAACACCGCCCGGCTGAGCGCCGCCACCGGCGCCCCGCGCGCCGCCGACCACGAGCATGCCGCGCTGGCCGCGGCCATTGCCGCCGGCGACGCCACGGCCGCGCGCCACGCCGCGCAGCAACACCTCGCGGCGGCCGCCACGCGCCTGGGCCTGCCGGCCTGAGCCCCGATTCATCGAGACCCCTGCAGCAAGGAACAACATGGAAACAGTGGATTGCGTCGTGATCGGCGCCGGCGTGGTGGGACTGGCGGTGGCGCGCGCGCTGGCGCTGCAAGGCCGCGAAGTGATCATCCTCGAGGCCGAGAACGCCTTCGGCACCATCACCAGCGCGCGCAACAGCGAGGTCATCCATGCCGGCATCTACTATCCGGCCGGCTCGCTCAAGGCGCAGCTGTGCGTGCACGGCAAGGCCATGCTGTACGACTACTGCGCCAGCCGCCACGTCGCGCACCAGCGCTGCGGCAAGCTGATCGTCGCCACCAGCGAGGCCCAGGTGGCCACGCTCGAAGGCATCCGCGCCAAGGCCGCTGCCAATGGCGTCGACGACCTGCGCCTGCTCAGCCGCGCCGAGGCGCAAGCGCTGGAGCCGCAACTGCAGTGCCATGCGGCGCTGCTGTCGCCGTCGACCGGCATCGTCGACAGCCACGGCCTGATGACGGCGCTGCTGGGCGATGCGGAAAACGCGGGCGCGATGCTGGCGGTGCAGTCGCCGGTGCTGGGCGGCGCGGTCACGGCGGACGGCATCCGGCTGGAAATCGGCGCGGAGGACGGCAGCGCCACCACGCTGCTGGCGCGCACGGTGGTGAATTCGGCGGGGCTCACGGCACCGGAACTGGCGCGCCGCATCGAGGGCATGCCGGCAGCCCACATCCCGCCGCAGTACTACGCCAAGGGCTGCTATTTCACGCTGGCCGGGCGCGCGCCATTCTCACGGCTGATCTACCCCGTGCCGGAGGCCGCCGGACTGGGCGTGCACCTGACCATCGACCTGGGCGGCCAGGCGCGCTTCGGCCCCAATGTGCGCTGGATCGACGAGATCGAATACGGCGTGGATCCGGCTGACGCGGATGGCTTCTATGACGAGGTGCGCCGCTACTGGCCAGGGCTGGCCGACGGCGCGCTGCAGCCCGGCTATGCCGGCATCCGCCCCAAGATCAGCGGCCCGCACGAAGCGGCGGCGGATTTCCGCATCGACGGCCCCGCTGTACACGGCGTGCCGGGGCTGGTTCACCTGTTCGGCATCGAATCGCCGGGGCTGACCTCGTCGCTGGCGATTGCCGAGCGCGTCTGCGCGACGCTCGACTGAAGCGCGCCGCGGCGCCGGGTGATACCTCACCCGACGCCGCCCGGGCCAGTGGCTAGCGCAACGCGCCTTCGATGACGCGTGCGTCGACCACCAGCGCCGGCCAGTCGGCCACCGGCACCGACAGCGTCACGGCGCCGGGCGCGTTGGCGGAGATGCTGCCGGCCGGCATGTCATAGACGCGACCATCCATCATGTCGACGTAGCGCGGCGCGGCCCCGCTCGCCGCCATGCCGCTGAAGCCGATCCCATTGCACGACACCTGCACCACCGCGCGCGGCTCGGCTGTGTCGGCCACCGGCAGCCGGGTCATTTTCCAGACCCCGATCACGGTCGCGTCCACGCCACCCTTGCGTTGCCGCCAGGCATGGGCGGTATAACCGGCGGGCGCGGTGCAGCCGTGGGCTAAAACCGGCTCCATGCGGCTGTCGAACAGCGCCGTCACGTTCTGGAAGGCGCCATAGACGATCTTCTTGCCGGCGATGCGCTGGTCGCCATTCAGGAACGGCGTATCGAGGTTCGGATCCCAGACCCCGGTGGTCAGCAGTCCCTTGGTGTTCTTGGCATCGTTGTAGTGCAGGTCCGAGATCGTGAACATGCTGGTCTCGATGCCGCGTGCGAGATCGCCGAGGACGCGGCGCAGGTTGTACTTGGCCTGGTTCTTCTCGGTCCACGCCTTGGTGCCGTTGTCGCACATCGCATAGGTCATGCACGGCGTCGACGGCGCGCCGTTCTCGTCCATGCGCGGCTTGAAGCCGTAGCCGCGTAACAGCGCCAGGAAGTTGTCCATGCTGCGCGCATCCCACGGATTCTGGTCGTAGTCGACGCTGGTCGTGTACGGATGGAACGCCACGTAGACGTCCTCCGACGGCACCGTGGGCCCCTTGTTGTCATAAAAATACTTGAGCGACGTCAGGATGTAGTTGCGCGCTTCCTGGACGTCGGCCGAATCCGTGCAGTTCTCCAGGCATGAGAGCGCGTAATGCACGGTGTACCACGAGCCGATCGTCAGCTTGGCATTGGGCTGGATCTGCTTGATAAGCTTTGCCGTCTCCACGATCAGCGTCTTGTAGGTGTCGAGGTCCTTGGTGGGCTCGTTCCAGATCTGCCAGTCGGTGACCTTGTCCTTGTACCGCGTCACCGTGGCGGCGACGAACTGCAGGAAGCGCGCCTTGCCCGCTCCGGTCGGGAAGCTGCCGCCGAGACCCGCGCCACCGCAGTCGGTACACCCCGCGCGCACGTTGCCATAACCCAGGAACACCATGGGCTCGTGCTTTTGCTCGAGCGCGCCGTCGACGATCTCGTCGAGCTTGGCGAAGTTGTAGGTGGCGGGCGTGGTGATGACCTGCTCGATGTCGTTCCAACCAGACTGGATACGCACGCGGGTCGTGCCGAGCGGGTTCAGATACTCGCGCCAGTTCGCGAACACGCTGAAGTTGCGGTCCGTCGTTTCCCCGCCGATCATCAGGTGGCTGGTCAGGCCCTGTGCCCGCAATTCGGCGGTGGTGCGCGGCTGGATGCGGCCGAGCAGCGTGTAGCCAGGCTCGGCGACCGGGTCGAGCGCGGCATAGCTGGCCGGATCGGCGTCCAGGATGGCGCGCGTCGCGGCGCTGATGGGGGGATTCAGCGCCGGCTTGTCGGGCGCTGGCCGCGACGCCGCGGGTGGCGGCTCGGCCGGCTGCGTGGCGCCGGCTGGCGGGGGCGACCCGGCCTCGGCCGGGTCATCGCCGCCACAGGCGGCCAGGGCCAATGCCAGGCTCACTGCCCCGGCCAGTCTCACGTAGTTGCGAATCTTCATGCTGCTCCTCTTTGTGGTTGTAGTAGTACCGCCGCGCGCCGTCCTCCGGCGCCGCCACGGCGGTACCGGATCGCAACCCACAGCGACACGAAGAAAGGTTGGTGCGCGGCTACGTCAGCCGCAGGCGGACCGTTGCCGGCGCGTCCGCGGCCAGCACGTCCGGCAGCTGGAACAGTTGCCCGTCCTCGGGCCTGGTGTCCTCGGGCGCCCATTGCGGGCGCACCAGCGACGTGACGAAGACCGAGCCGCGCGGGCCCGGGCAAACCATGCTGGGCGCCTGGCATGGCAGCGCCAGCGTGCGGATGCGCGCGCCGGTGGGCGCATAGACGTTGATGCAGCCGGCCGACACGCCGGCCGACCAGTAGTTGCCGTGCGCGTCGATAAAGGCGCCGTCGGGCCGACCGATGCGCTCGTCGGCGGTGACCCAGGGGTTGATGCCGGCGAGCGTGCCGCTTTGCGGCTGCCAGCGGGCCCGGTACACCACTCCGGCCTTGCTGTCGGAGAAGTGGAAGGTCTGCCCGTCGACCGACCAGGCAAAGCCGTTGGCGATGTGCAGGCCGTCCAGCAGCACGTGGCAGCCGTGTAGCCGATGCCAGGCGTGGAGCTGTCCGGTCGGCCCGGCCGCGCCCGAGTCGTCCATCGACCCGAACACGAACCAGGAACCGCAGGGGGACACGCGGCCCTCGTTGAGCCGGTTTTGCGGACGGTCAGGCTCGGGCAACGCCAGGGTGCGCAATGATCCGCGCGCCGGGTCGAGGATCGCCAGTTCGTCGCGCAGGGCCAGGATGATGCTGCCATCGGCGCACAGGCCATGCGCGCCCACCGGTTGCGGCAGCGTCCAGGTGGTCAGCGTTGCCGATGCCGGATCGAGCGCGTGGAGCGCGGGCGCCCGCACGTCGATCCAGATCAGGCGCCCATCGGACCAGATCGGGCATTCGCCCACGCGGTTGGCGACCCGGAACTGGCGCCACGCCAGCCCTTGCGCGGTGCGGCCTGCCAGCGACTCAACGGTCGACGTCGAAACCGGAACGATCACGATTGAACTCCGCCGCGGCAAAGTCGCCGCCCTGGAAATGTTCTGCCAGCGGGTCATTGCTGACCTTGTGCTGCAGCGCCTCGCGATAGCGGTCGGCCGAATCCTGTGGCCGGTAGCCGAGTGCATGGGCGCGCGCGTTGTCCCACCAGCTCGCGGCGTTGTCCGACACGCCATAGACGATGGCCTCGTCGTAGTCGGCGTCCATGCCGACACGCACCAGCTGCGCCAGGTCGCGCGGGCTGATCCAGTGCGCCAGCATGCGTGCGTCGAGCGGCTCGGGCGAGCAGTGGCCGATGCGCATGCCGAAGCCCTTCAGGCCGAACTTCTGCGCATACAGGCCAGCCACCGCTTCCATGAACACCTTCGACACGCCATAGCGCGAATCCGGCCGCGGCAGGTCGTCGCTGCCGACCGTGGTGGCGCGCGGATACAGGCCCATGGCATGGTTGGAGCTGGCGTAGAGGATGCGCTGCACGCCCGCCGCGCGCGCCGCCTCCCACAGGTTGGCGACGCTGGTGATGTTGGCTGGCAGGATCACGTCCCACGCGGCTTCACGCGGATAGCCGGCCAAGTGGACCACCATGTCGGCGCCGGTGAGCAACGCGGGCAACTGGCCGGCATCGTCGAGCGCGCACTGGAAAGCACGCTCGTTGACGGCCTGCGGCGTGACGGGCCGCACGTCGCAGAGCCGCACCTCGCGGCACGCGGACGCCAGCATCGGCCGCACGTATTGCGCCAGGCGTCCCGCGGCGCCGGTCAGCACCACAATCGGCAAGCGCGGCTCAGGCATAGCGGTGGCTCTCCTGCGCCTGCCATTGCGCGTATTCCTGCTGCAGGGCCGGGTCGAGCAGCGGATACAGCCCGGGCAGGCCCGCGCCGGCAAGGATCTTCTGGTTGACCCAATCCTCGTACATGGTCTGCCCGACCGCTTCCCGCGCGACCGCTTCGGCCAGGTGCCGCGGGATGCAGACGATGCCCTCCGCATCGGCCACCATGATGTCGCCGGGATAGATGCTGACGCCGGCGCAGGCAATCGGCAGCTGCAGGTCGACGGCATGGTGCCGGATCAGGTTGGTCGGTGCGGACGGACGGGTGTGCCAGGCGGGGAAGTTCATCGCCGCGATCTCGGGGCTGTCGCGGAAGCCGCCGTCGGTGACCACGCCGGCACCGCCGCGATGCCACAGCCGGGTGATCAGCAGGTTGCCGGACGACGCCGCGGTGGCGTCGCCGCGGCTGTCCATGACCAGCACATGGCCGGCCGGGCATTCTTCGATCGCTACGCGCTGCGGATGGCGCGGATCCTCGAATGCCGTGATCGCGTCGAGATCCTCGCGCGCCGGGATATAGCGCAGCGTAAACGCGGGTCCGACGAAGCGGCACGCCGACGGATTGAGCGGCTTGAGGCCCTGCAGGAACACATTGCGGAAGCCGCGCTTGAACAGGATGGTGGTCAGCGTGGCGGTGGATACGCGCAACAGGATGTCGCGCGAGGCATCGGACAGAGTCATGGAAGGGTCTCCTTGCTACGATTGCGTCAGGCGTGCGCGGGTGCGCCGTGCCTGCAGATACGGGGTTTCCTGCGCAGTGCCGGGCTCCCAGCCGCCGGCCGGCAGCGCGACATTGCGCGCGCTCGGATGCGCGGCGATGAAGGCATGGTCCAGGCTGGTGCCGAGACCGGGGCCGTCGGGCACCACGATGTGGCCGTCGTCGGCTTGCAGCGCGCGGGTGACGGCCTGCGCCTTGCCCGGCCAGTCCGGCTCCAGACGCTCCAGGATGAGGCCGCCGGGCGAGGTCGCGATCCAGTGCACCGCGGCGAATTCGGCCACCGGCCCGAGCGAGCCGGAATGCGGCGCCAGCAGCAGCGATCGGGCTTCGGCCAGCGCGGCAATCTTCTTCAGCTGGGTCGGCCCGCCGGTGCGGCCGGTGTCAGGCTGGACGATGTCTACCAGGCCGCTCGCCATCAGCCGGTCGAACTCGGCCAGCGTGCCGAGCCGTTCGCCGGCGGCAAGCGGCAGCGCGACACCGTCGCGCACGCGGCGCCAGCCATGATCATCGTCGGGACCGACCGGCTCTTCGAGGAACAGCAGGTGCGCGCCTTCCAGCGCCCGCCCGACCGCCACCGCGTCGGCACCGCTCAGCCAGGCCGGACCGTGCAGGTCGACGATCAGGTCGACCTCCGGCCCGATCGCTTCGCGCACGGCCCACGCGCGCTCGACGATCTGCTGCGTGCCGCCGACCTTGACCGCGCGCACGCCGCGCGCCACCGCGGCGCGCGCGGTCGCGGCATCCTTGACATGCGCGTAATAGGACACGCGCTGGCGCAGCGCCCCGCCAAGCAGGTCGTGCAACGGGCGGCCCAGCGCCTGGGCCTTGAGGTCCCAGAGTGCCGTATCCAGCGCCGCCAGCGCTCCCGCGCCGACCACGCCGGTGTGGCCGTGCCCCATCAGCGCCACGCGCAGCTTCTGGTGAAGGCGCTCGGTCTGGAACGGATCCTCGCCAGCCAGCAATGGCGCCAGGTCCGGGATGCCGGCCGCGACCACGCGGGGCCAGCCAGAACCTTCGCCGGTGCCGACCAGGCCTTCATCGGTGGCAATTTCCACGAACAGCCAGTTGCGCCCCGTCGCCAGCGCGCTCTTGCCCGCCCCGCCCCATGCCGTGTGGCTGGGAGCGCCGGCCTGCATAAGGTGAACTTTGACCTGCGTGATTTTCATCGTGTCTGGCGGTTATTGCGGCTTGATGTTCGCTGCCTTGATGAACCCGCTCCAGCGTGCCAGTTCGTCCAGGTAGAGCTTCTGGAAATCCGCCGGGGTCGCGCTCGCGGCGGGCTCCATGCCCATGGCCTGGGCCCGGGCCTGCACCGCCGGCTGGCGCATGGCGGCGTTGAGCGCCGCATGCAGCTTGTCGATGATGGCCGGCGGCGTGCCGGCCTTCACCGCCAGGCCCTGCCAGCTGCGGATATAGGTTTCCTTGGGCAAGCCCGCGGCGGGCGCCGGCGGCGCCTTGACGCCGCTGACCGCGGTGGCCTGCATCACAGCCAGAGGCCGCACCTTGCCCGTATCAATGTAGGACTTGAGTGTCCCCGACCCCAGGTCGAACATCACGTCCACCTCGCCCGACATCAGTCCCTGCAGGGCGGGCGTACCGCCGCGATAGGGAATATGCAGCGCCGGCATGTGCTCGGCGCGCTTGAGCAGTTCGAGCGCCAGGTGCGACGACGTGCCGATGCCGCCGCTGCCGACCTTGACACCGCCCTCCAGCTTGCGCGACGCCGCGATGACGTCGGCCGCCGACCGGTACGGCGACGAGGCTGCCGCCAGCATGAACACGGGCACGCTGGTCATCTGGCCCACCATCGCCAGGTCGGTGCGCGGGTTGTAGGGCACGCCGATCAGCGACGGATTGGTGGCGAGGTGGATGGCGGCGAAGATTACCGAATAGCCATCCGGCGCCGCGGCCAGCGCGGCCTGGGTGGCGATATTGCCCGAGGCGCCGCTGCGGTTGTCGACCACCACTGGCTGGCCCAGGGTCCTGGACATTTCCTCGGCGACGGCGCGCGCCATGGTGTCCGCCGCGCCGCCGGGTGCAAAGCCGACGATCAGCTGGATCGGCCTGGACGGATATGGCGCGGGGGCAGCGCCGGCCGCATGGACCAGCCCGAGGGCTGCGGTGAATGAAAACGCTAGGCGCACGGCGCCCTTACCGAACTTCATGTCGGCTGTCTCCTGGATCAGGTTTGGAACAGTTTCGTGGCGCCGCGCGGGCGCCGCGGCTTAATGCGGTGTTTGGATCATGCGCAGCAAGTCGTCGCGCGCCGATTCGGCGTGGTCCAGCGCGATGCGCGCGGCCAGCGCGCCGTCGCCATTGCGCACCGCGGCCACCAGCTTGCGGTGCTGCGCGATCACCGCTTCCTTGCGCTGCGGGCCATAGCCGAGCGAGCGGCGCAGCGCATCGACCAGGCTGGAGCGCGAACCGAGCACGTCCACGGCGGGCTGGTTGCCCGCCACCTGGTTGAAGACCCGGTGGAACTCGCGGTTCGCCGCCACGCTGGCGCCGGTGTCGTCGCCGCCGACGACGTCCTCGTAATGCAGGCGCGCCGCATCGATGCGCTCAAGGTCCTGCGGCGTGGCCAATGCCGCGACCTTGGCGGCGAGCATCTGCTCGATCGCCCCGCGCATGTCGTAGATGTTGGCGATGTACGCCGCGTCGACCGTGGGGATCACCGCGCCGCGATGCATCTGCATGTCGATGATGCCCTCGCCCTGCAGATGCAGCAGCGCCTCGCGCACGGGGTTAAGGCTGACCTCGTAGCGCTCCACCATCTGCGCGAGCGTGATGTGCGCACCGAGCGGCCAGATGCCAGCGGCAATGTCGGCGCGAATCTGTTCGCGCAGGCGGACGTAGGTGGGGGTGTTGATGCGTTGCATGGAGGGAAACCCGGTTGCGTTTGGTAAAGCACGAGCTTACTATACACTGGATTTTCCAAAATCCAAAATCCAAATGCGATATCCGAACTACATCAACGGCTGCTGGATCGATAGCGACCTGCGTGAACCCAACCTCAATCCCTCTGACCTGTCGGATCACATTGGCGAGGCCCCTTTGGCCAGCCCTGCGCTGGCGCAGGAGGCCGTCGCGGCAGCCAGGGCCGCGTTTGGCGCGTGGTCCGAAAGCCCCGTGCAGGTGCGGGCGGACATCCTCGATCGCGTCGGCCACGAAATCCTGGCGCGGCAGCAAGAACTGGGACAACTGCTGGCGCGCGAGGAAGGCAAGACGCTGCGCGAGTCGATCGGCGAGGTGGTGCGCGCGGGACAGATCTTCAAGTATTTCGCCCAGGAAGCGCTGCGGCCGCACGGGCAGCTGGTGGCATCGGTGCGGCCGGGCATCGACGTGGAGGTCAGCGCCGAACCGGTCGGCGTGGTCGCCATCATTACGCCGTGGAACTTCCCCATCGCCATCCCGGCGTGGAAGATCGCGCCGGCGCTGGCGTTCGGCAATTGCGTGGTGTTCAAGCCGGCCGAGCTGGTGCCGGGCTCGGCCTGGGCGCTCGCGGAGATCCTGTCGCGCAGCGGCTTGCCGGACGGCGTCTTCAACCTGGTGCTCGGCCGCGGCGCGGATCTGGGCCCGGCCCTGACCACCGCGCCAGGGGTCGCGGCAGTGTCCTTTACCGGATCGGAAGCCACCGGCCGGCGCATTGCGCAGGCACTCGGCGGCATCGGCACGCGCCTGCAGCTGGAGATGGGCGGCAAGAACCCGCTGGTGGTGCTCGGCGACGCGGATCTTGCCGTGGCGGTCGACGCCGCCGTGCAGGGCGCCTTCTACTCCACCGGCCAGCGTTGCACCGCGTCGTCGCGGATCATCGTGACCGACGATATCCACGACCGCTTCGCCGCGGCGCTGCGCGAGGCGACGCAGCGGCTTCGCGTCGGCCATGCGCTCGACCCGGCCACCGAGATCGGCCCGGTCGTCGACGCCGGCCAGCTCGAGAAGAACCTGCGCTACGTCGCCATCGGCCGCGACGAAGGCGCCGTGCTGGCGTGCGGCGGCGAACGGCTGCAGGGCGCCAGCGACGGGTTTTATCTGTCACCGGCGCTGTTCCTGCAATGCGAGAGCGGCATGCGCATCGCGCAGGAAGAAATCTTCGGGCCGGTCGCGACGGTGCTGCGCGCGCGCGACAACGACCATGCGCTCGAGCTTGCCAACGACACCCCGTTCGGCCTGTCGGCGGGCGTGTGCACACGCTCGCTGGCGCAGGCCCGCCGCTTCCGGCGCCACCTGCGCGCCGGCATGGTGATGGTCAACACGGCCACCGCCGGCGTCGACTATCACGTCCCGTTCGGCGGCATCAAGGCCTCGTCATACGGCCCGCACGAACAAGGATGGGCCGCACGCGAATTCTTTACCGCAGGCAAGACCAGCTACATCCGGGCCTGACACAACCACGGGGCCAATCACCGCCGACCCTTGTCCGCAGTACCGTCCGGGGCGCCTGCCGCCCTGGAAAATTCTTATATCCATCACGGAGACAACATGAAGAAACACATCGTGCCGTTTTGCCTGGCATGCGGATTCGCAGCGCCTGCCCTGGCTCAGAGCAGCGTTTCGCTGTACGGGCTCATCGACACCACGATCCGCTACACCACCCATGAGAACGCCGCCGGCGACGGCAAGGTCCAGATGGGCGACGGCGTGCTCACCGGCACGCGCTTCGGCATGCAGGGCACCGAAACGCTCGGCAACGGCTATCGCGCCTTCTTCGTGCTGGAGAACGGTTTCCTGCCGGACACGGGCATGGCCTCGCAGGGCGGACGGCTGTTCGGGCGCAAGGCCTTCGTCGGCCTCGGCGGGGATTTCGGCAGCCTCAAGCTGGGGCGGGACTTCACCGTGATCCATGAGGTCATCGCCAGCTACGACACCATGGCGCTGCCCAACCTGGGCCTGATCGCGTTCCAGAGCGGCAACTACACCGGCGGCGTGCGGCAGGACAACATGCTCAAGTACTCCGGCGTATTCGGGCCGGTCACCGTCGCCGCGCAGCATGCCTTCGGCGAAGTCGCCGGCAGCTTCGCGGCGTCCTCGTCGACGGGCGCGAGCGTCACCTACAGCAGCGGCAACGTCAAGCTGGCCGGTGGCTACCAGATCATGCGCGACACGACCACCTATTTCGGCACCGCCGTGCCCGTGAGCGACCAGCAGGTGTGGTCCGCAGGCGGCACCTATCGCTGGGGCAAGACCCTGTTCAACGCCGGCTTCACGCGCAGCACCTATGACCAGGCGGGCTATCGCGACAACGCTTACTACGCCGGGCTGAAGCACGCCTTCGACGATGCCTGGACGTTCTATCTCACCGGCACCTACGACCGCATGAAGATCAACGGCGACGGCGGCAACCGCTATACCGCGGCCATGATGGTGGACTACAACCTCAGCAAGCGCACCGATGTCTACCTCGAAGCCGATTACACATCGTTGACGGGGACGTGGCGCACGCTGGCGTCGCGGCCCAACTTCGTCACGCCGTTCTTTGGCCATGGCAACCGCATTGGCGTCACCACCGGGCTGCGCCACAAGTTCTGACGCCCTGGCCGGCTCTAGCTGCCCGGCATGGTGTCGCCACGGCCGAGCGTGTCGCTGGCGCCAGCCGGGCGGCCTTCCGCGCGAAAGCTCATCGCGGCGCAGAAGGCCCCGGCCGCCGCGGCGACAGCGGCGAGCCCGAAGGTATGCGCCGGCGCCAGCGCGTTCCAGGTCCAGCCCATCGCCAGCCCGCCCAGCGTGCCGCCGACGCCGTACGAAATGCCGGTGTACAGCGCCTGCCCGCGCCCTTGCAGCGGCCCGGCAAACCAGGCCTGCAGGCGCTTCAGGCTGGCGCTGTGGTGCGCGGCGAAGGTGGCCGCGTGCAGCACCTGCACCAGCGCCATCAGCCAGACCCACTGCGCGAAGTAGCCGGTCAGCCCGAAGCGCAGCGCCGCCAGCACGAAGGTGCCCGCCAGGATGGTACGCAGCGCAAAGCGCGCGAACAGCAGGCCCTGGTAGTAGAAGAAGACGATCTCGGCCACCACGCCGATGGTCCACATCGCGCCGATGGCCAGCTTGCTGTAGCCCAGCGTCTCCAGCCACAGCGAATAGAACACGTAGAGCGCGGCGTGCGCGAACATCATCAGGAAGGCCGACGCCAGGAACCAGGCCACGTCCGGGCGGCGCAGCAGCGGCAAGGCGCGCGGCGGCGTGGTGCGCGGGCCATCGTCGGCGGCGTCGCGCATGGTCAGCACCACCCCGGCCAGGATGCCCAGCAGCGCGCTGGCGACCCACGGGAAGGCGCGCATGCCGACCGCCTCGAACAGCGCCCCGCCGGCCAGCACCGCGCCGATAAAGCCGAGCGAGCCGAACATGCGGATGCGGCCGTAGCTGTGGTCGAAGGCGCCGTGGCGGCGCAGTGTGGAAATGGTCAGGGCATCGCCCAGGGGCGACATCGCGCTGGTCAGCAGGCTCAGCGTCAGCATCATCGCCATCATGCCGCCGTAGCTGCCGACCCCGGGCAGCACCAGAAATGCCAGCAGCGACGTGAACGCGCTCACGCGCAGGATGCGCACGCGCGTGTGCATCACGTCGGACAGCCAGCCCCACAGGTAGGGCCCGACGATGCGGCTGACCTGGAAGCTCGCCATCAGCACGCCGATCTGCACCGGGTCGAAGCCGCGGTCGGCAAAGTACAGGCTGACGTAGGGCGAGATCAGGCCGACATAGCCGTAATAGCCCAGGTAGAACAGCCCGAAGCGGGCATAGTCGGGGCCGCCGCCACCGCCGGCGCCCGCGCGGTGCGGCGCCAAGTCAGCGGGTCGGGCCGGCCTGCGCGGGGATGCGCGGCGTGTCGACGCGGACGTCGCCGCACTGGGCGCGATGGCGCAGCGCGTGGTCGATCAGCACCAGTGCCAGCATGGCCTCGGCGATCGGCGTGGCGCGGATGCCCACGCACGGATCGTGGCGGCCGAAGGTTTCGACGGTGGCGGCATTGCCGGCCTTGTCGATCGATTCGCGCGGGGTGCGGATCGACGAGGTCGGCTTGATCGCCAGCGATACGGTCACGTCCTGGCCGGTGGAAATGCCGCCCAGCACGCCGCCGGCGTTGTTGGTGCGGAAGCCCGCGGCGGTCAGCTCGTCGCCATGGACGCTGCCGCGCTGCGCGACGCTGTCGAAGCCGGCGCCGATCTCGACACCCTTGACCGCATTGATGCCCATCATCGCGTGCGCGATATCGGCGTCGAGCTTGTCGAACAGCGGCTCGCCCAGGCCCACCGGCACGTTGCTGGCCACCACCTCGATGCGCGCGCCGACCGAATCGCCGTCGCGGCGCAGCGCGTCCATATAGGTTTCCAGCTCGGGGGTGATGTCGGCGTTGGCCGCGAAGAACGGGTTCTCCGGCACATGCGACCAGTCCGTGAACGGCACCGCGATCTCGCCCAGCTGCGACATATAGCCCCGGATCTCGGTGCCGTACTGCTCGCGCAGCCACTTCTTGGCCACCGCCCCGGCCGCCACCACCGGCGCGGTCAGGCGCGCCGACGAGCGGCCGCCGCCGCGATGGTCGCGGATGCCGTATTTCTGCCAGTAGGTGTAGTCGGCATGGCCGGGGCGGAAAGTCTCGACGATATTGCCGTAGTCCTTGCTGCGCTGGTCGGTGTTGCGGATCAGCAGGCAGATCGGGGTGCCGGTGGTCTTGCCCTCGAACACGCCGGACAGGATCTCGACCTGGTCGGGTTCCTTGCGCTGGGTGACGTGGCGCGAGGTGCCGGGCTTGCGGCGGTCCAGGTCGCCCTGGATATCGGCCTCGGTCAGCGCCAGGCCCGGCGGGCAGCCGTCCACCACCGCGCCGATGGCGAGCCCGTGCGATTCGCCGAAAGTGGTGACAGTGAAAAGCAGGCCAAGGGTGTTGCCGGACATGATGGAAACCGCACAGGAATTGGGGACGGCCTCCATTGTAAGGCCAATGGCCGGGCTCGGGCGGCCCCGGGCGGCGCCGACACGGTCAGGCGGCGGCGCTCTGCGGCACCGCTTGCGCGGCCAGTCCGGGGTAGAACTCGGCGCGCATCCGCTCCATATAGGCCACCAGGTTGGCATGGCCCTCGGCCGCGGTGCGGATCGGGGTGTCGAATACGGGGCACAGCAGGCTGCCGGCAAAGGCGAACAGCGTGGCATCGGCCCCGCACGGCCGGTCGCCCATCAGGTAGGGCTTTTCGCCCAGGATATCGGCGATCGAGGTCACGCCCTTGCTGGCCAGCGCCACCAGCTCTTCCTCGCTGTGCCGGCCGAGGCCCTGCCCCCACAGCGTCTTGCGCACCTTGTAGCGCACCAGCCGCTCGGCCAGGCCGCGCACCGGTGCCGGCACGCTGCGGAAGAACTGCGCCGGTCCCTTGTCGAAATTGGCCTGGTCCAGCCAGCGCACCCGCGCCACCGCCCAGTAGAGATGGTCCTCCATCAGCTTCTCGGCGGCCCAGGCGATGCCGCGCTCGGCCGGGCTCAGGCCCTCGTCGAAATCGATGTGGTAGGTCTTCTCGATATGCCAGCGGATCATGGTGGAATCGGCCACGATCTGGCCCATGTCGTCCAGGTACGGCAGCTTGCCCTTGGGCGCGCGCCGCAGGCTGCCCCGGCGCGCGTGGTACGGCAGGCCGGCCAGCTTGAGCAGCATCTCGGCCTTGGTGACGAACGGACTGGCATCGGGCAGCCCGAAGGCGGGGCCGAAGGTATAGAGGGTAATCATCGAGGTCGCCTTGTCGTGAGCTATCGCCAGTCACCGCGCAAGGCCTGCACCATCTGCTGCAGCCCCTCGGGAGTGGCGGCCTCGGGCGGCACCGGCTCGCCCACCACCAGCTCCAGCCGGTTCAGGATGCCGCGCCGGAACGGCCGCGACATCGCCGGCGCGCCCTTGCGCGAAAAAAAGCTGCCCCACAGCCCGCGCAGGGCCATCGGCACCACCGGCACCGGCGTGCGCCGGATGATCTGCTGCACGCCCTGCCGGAACGGATTGATGTCGCCGGTGGCGGTGATCTTGCCTTCGGGGAAGATGCAGACCAGGTCGCCCTCGTCCAGCGCCTGCGCCACGCTGTCGTAGGCACGCCTGAGCATCTCGGGGTCCTGGTGCGCCGGCGCGATCGGGATTGCCCGCGCCTGGCGGAAGAACCACGACAGCAGCGGCACCTTGAAGATGCTGTGGTCCATCAGGAAGCGCACCGGGCGCGGGCTGCAGGCCATCAGCACCACCGCGTCGGCAAAGCTGACGTGGTTGCAAACCAGCACCGCCGGGCCGTCGGCGGGAATGCGCTCGGCGTTGATGCGGCGCAGCCGATAGAGGGTATGGACGAGGATCCACGCGATAAAGCGCAGCAGGAATTCCGGCACCAGCGAATAGATATAGGCCGCCACCACGGCATTGAGCAGCCCCACCACCAGGAACAGCTGCGGGATGCCGTAGCCCGCCCGCGTCATCGCCACGCCGAGCAGCGACGCGGCGATCATGAAGAAGCTGTTCAGGATGTTGTTGGCAGCGATGATGCGGGCGCGGTGCGTCGGCGCGCTGCGGCTCTGGATCAGCGCGTACAGCGGCACGCTGTAGAAGCCGCCGAACATCGCCAGCAGGAACAGGTCGGCCAGCACGCGCCAGTGGTGCGGCGCGGCCAGAAAGGCGCCGATGCCGCTGAGCGCGGCCGGCGCCTGCCCCTGGCTGGCAAAGTACAGGTCGACCGCGAACACGGTCATGCCGATCGAGCCGAACGGGACCAGGCCGATCTCGACATGGCGCCCCGACAGGCGCTCGCACAGCAGCGAACCGGTACCGATGCCCAGCGAGAACACCGCCAGCAGCAGCGTCACCACGTTCTGGTCGCCGCCCAGCACATCCTTGGCGTAGCTGAAGAACGAGGTGAGGAAGGTCGCGCCGAGGAACCACAGCCACGAGATGCCGAGCAGGCTCAGGAACACGGTGCGGTTGCCGCGCGCCAGCACCAGGTTGCGCCAGGTCTCGGAAAACGGGTTCCAGTTGATGCGCAGGTCCGGCTGCGGCGCCGGCGACGCCGGGATCCGGCCCGACACCAGCCGCCCGGCCACGGCAATGCCCACGCACACCGCGCCCACGTACATCGGCCCGACGATGGTGTCGCCCTGCTGCAGCCCGGCCAGCTCGCCGCCGATCAGCGTGCCGATCAGGATCGCGACGAAGGTGCCCATCTCGACCAGCCCGTTGCCGCCGACCAGCTCGCTCTCGTCCAGGTGCTGCGGCAGGTAGGCAAACTTGACCGGGCCGAACAGCGTCGAATGCAGCCCCATCAGGAAGGTGCCGGTGTACAGCAGCGGCGCGCTGTGCCACGCAAAGCCGGCCAGGCCGAGCACCATGATGGCGATTTCCAGCGACTTGACCAGCCGGATCAGCCGCGACTTCTCCAGCTTGTCGGCGATCTGGCCGCTGGTGGCCGAGAACAGCACGAACGGCGCGATAAAGATGGCCGAAATCAGAAACGCCGCGCTGCGCGCGTCGACGCCCTCGAACAGCGCCGTGTGGTAGGTCACCAGCGAGGTGAAGGCGACCTTGAACACGTTGTCGTTCATCGCCCCCAGGAACTGGGTCCAGAAGAACGGGGCAAAGCGGCGCAGGCCGAGCAGTCGGAACTGGCTGGGTTGGCTCATGGATGGGCCGGTCGGTCGGGCGACCGCCAACGGAAATGGAAACGCCGGCTAGTGTGCCGCAGCCGCGTCCTCGCCGCCACCTTGCCGCGGCCGGGTGGCGCCAACCAAGGGTATTTCCGGGTCGGATTCAGGCCGGGCGGCCCGGCGCCATCACTCGGCGCGCTCTTCCGGCCAGTCGCGGATATAGGCCTTGAGCATCTTGTTCTCGAAGCTCTGGTCCTCGACCACGGCCTTGGCGACGTCGTAGAAGGAAATCACGCCCATCAGCGTGCGGTTGTCGAGCACCGGCAGGTAGCGGGTGTGACGCTCCAGCATCATGCGGCGCACCTCGTTGACGTCGGTTTCCATGGTGCAGGTCAGCGGCGCATCGTCCATCACCTTGCGGATGCTGGTGGTGCCGACGTTGCCGTTGTTGCGCGCCAGCGTCTCGATGATCTCGCGGAAGGTCAGCATGCCGACCAGGTCGCCGTACTCCATCACCACCAGCGAGCCGATATCGTGCTCGGCCATGGTGTGCACGGCAACCAGCAACGAGGTGTCAGGCGTCACGGTATAGAGCGTATTGCCCTTGATCTGGAGGATGTCGCTGACTTTCATGGTGGTCTCCGCTGCCTGCGCTCTAACCGAGCTGAAACTGAAGGCATCGCCGTGGCCGCTGGCGGGGGCGATGCCGGTCACATTGTTTTCTGTCTGGGGGTGTGCGGGCGCCTTGCCCGTTGGCCGATGCTAGCCCAAACCCGCCGCCAAAGTAAAGCGGGAGGCCGGTTTGCGGGCCACCACCGGGCGTGGCTGGGCGCACGATGCTACGATGCTGACCGGAGACAACTCAAGGCCGACCGACCATGTCCGGAACCCGCTTCGACACGCTGGCGCTGCACGCCGGCGCCGCGCCCGACCCCGCCACCGGGGCCCGCGCCACCCCCATCCACCTGACCACGTCGTTCGTGTTCCGCGACAGCGAGCATGCCGCGTCGCTGTTCAACATGGAACGCGCGGGGCACGTCTACTCGCGCATTTCCAACCCTACCGTGGCCGTGCTCGAAGAGCGCATCGCCGCATTGGAGAACGGCGCCGGCGCCATCGCCACGGCCTCGGGCCAGGCCGCGCTGCACCTGGCGGTGGCCACGCTGATGGGCGCGGGCTCGCATATCGTGGCGTCGTCGGCGCTGTACGGCGGCTCGCACAACCTGCTGCACTACACGCTGCGCCGCTTCGGCATCGAGACCACCTTCGTCAAGGCACGCGACCTCGACGCCTGGCGCGCCGCGATCCGCCCCGAGACCCGGCTGCTGTTCGGCGAGACGCTGGGCAACCCCGGGCTGGACGTGCTCGACATCCCGACCCTGGCGCAACTGGGCCAGGACCATGGCATCCCGCTGCTGGTGGACTCCACCTTCACCACGCCCTACCTGCTGCGCCCGTTCGACCATGGCGCCGGCCTGCTCTACCACTCGGCCACCAAGTTCCTGGGCGGGCACGGCACCACCATCGGCGGCGTGCTGGTCGAAGGCGGCACCTTCGACTTCGAAGCCTCGGGGCGCTTCCCCGAGCTGTCCGAGCCGTACGAGGGCTTCCACAACATGGTGTTCACCGAGGAAAGCACGGTGGCGCCGTTCCTGCTGCGCGCGCGGCGCGAGGGCCTGCGCGATTTCGGCGCCTGCATGAACCCGATGGCGGCATGGCAGCTGCTGCAGGGCGTGGAGACGCTGCCACTGCGCATGAGCCGCCATGTCGACAACACCCGCAAGGTGGTGCAGTTCCTGGTGTCGCATCCGATGGTCGAGTCGGTGTCGTACCCCGAACTGGAATCCCACCCCGACTACGAGCTGGCCAAGCGCCTGCTGCCGCGCGGCTGCGGCGCGGTGTTCAGCTTCAACCTGAAGGGCAACCGCGCTGCTGGCCAGCGCTTTATCGAAAGCCTGTCGCTGTTCTCGCACCTGGCCAACGTCGGCGACGCGCGCTCGCTGGTAATCCACCCGGCGTCGACCACGCACTTCCGCATGGACGCGGCGGCGCTGCAGTCGGCGGGCATCACCGAGGGCACGATCCGGCTGTCGGTCGGCCTGGAAGATGCCGACGACCTGATCGACGATCTCAAGCGCGGCCTGAAGGCGGCCGAGAAGGCCATGGGCGCGGGCGCCGGCAGCAAGGGAGGGCAAGCCTGATGGAACTGAACCTTGCCGGCCAGCCGGCCTACGCGTATACCGGGGGCAAACCCTTCGACCCCGCCCTGCCCTGCGCCGTCTTTGTCCACGGCGCGCAGAACGACCACAGCGTGTGGGCGCTGCAGACGCGCTGGTTCGCCAACCATGGCTTCTCGGTGCTGGCGGTGGACCTGCCCGGCCACAACCGCAGCAAGGGCGCGCCGCTGGCGACGGTGGAGGCCATGGCCGACTGGGTCATGGCGCTGGTGGCCGCCGCCGGCGTCACCGCGCCGGCCTTCGTGTTCGGCCACAGCATGGGCTCGCTGATCGCGCTGGAATGCGCGGCGCGGCACCCGCAGGCGGTGCGCGGCATCGGCCTGCTGGCCACGGCGTACCCGATGAAGGTGTCGGACGCGCTGCTGGACGCTTCGCTAAATCGCGAGGGCGACGCCATCGCCATGGTCAATGCGTGGTCGCACTCGAGCCTCGCCAACAAGCCGTCGTCGCCGGGCCCGGGCGCGTGGATGCATGGCGGCAGCCAGCGGCTGATGGAGCGCGTCTCGCGCAACAACCCGCAGGCGCATGTGTTCCACAACGATTTCTCGGCCTGCAACGCCTATGCCCATGGCGAGGAAGCCGCCGCGGCGGCTTCCTGCCCGGCGCTGTTCATCAGCGGCAGCAAGGACATGATGACCTCGCCCCGGGCGGCGCAGGCGCTGGCGGGCAAGATGGCCAGCGCCAGCGTGGTGACGGTGCCGTGCGGCCATGCACTGATGGGCGAGCGACCGGATGAAGTGCTGGATGCGCTAGCGGCGTTTGCGCGCAAGGTGGTGGGGGCAGCCTGACACTGCCCCCGGGACGGCCTGCCACGCCGGCGGCCGGCCCCGCTACAGCCATGCGCTGAAGGTCTACACTGCAGCAAACCAGACCTGCCGGAGACAGCCATGGCCCATGCCCGCGCGCGCGAGTTCGAAAATTTCGCGGCTTTTTATCCCTACTACTTGAGCGAACATCAGAACCGTACTTGCCGGCGGCTGCATTTCGCCGGCTCGACGGTGGCGCTGCTGTGCCTGGTGGCGCTGGTCGTGACCGGCAATGCCTGGTGGCTGCTGGCCGCGGTGGTCGGGGGGTATGCGTTCGCCTGGGTTGGGCACCTCGGTTTCGAGAAGAACCGGCCGGCGACGTTTCGGCATCCGGTTTATAGCTTGATGGGGGATTGGGTGATGTATTTGGATATTTGGCGGGGGAGGATTCCGTTTTGATTGGCGAGCGCTGTTGGTGACATGCTGTCGGCTTTTGAACCGCCTGGTTCCGCCCTCCTGGGCGGGTCACTTTTTGTCCGAGCGACAAAAAGTAACCAAAAAGCGCGTTTACTGCCCTGCGGGCGGCATATCTTATCGTAGTGTGCCTGGGGGTTTTCGTACGGGGCTGGGCTTCCTCACATAGCGGGACTGCCTGCCGCGGGGGTGCACCACGGTGGGCGGGGCGTTGGAAGGATGGTTGAACGAGCCCAGAGCGGTCGGTGGCTGCCTGCTGCGGGTCTTGTCGTAGGAACGCCTGCGGCTGCTGCGCCGGCAGTATCGCGGGACGTGCGCCTTGGCACGGAACGCGTCGCTGCGCTCGCTTGGCGCTGCCGGCTGGTGAACCCGGGTTGCGAAATCGCACAACGCCTTCGGCTGCGTTCGCGCAAGCGCCCAACGCCCTCCAGCTCAATCGACCCTGCGCAGCAGCCGCAGGCGTCCCCGCGATACGGCTCGCAGCAGGTTGCCTACACCCTCATTGGGATTGTTCAATAGTGGGTGATCGCAGGCACTATCCCTGGCTCACATAGCGTAGCAGGGCCGAACGGGCACCCACGCCCAAACGGAAAGCACCACCGCCCAAACCACCAACACCGTCAAATTGATTGCCAGCCGCACAGGCGACGCGTTTCTTGCCTACTTCTTGTCGCTCGGACAAGAAGTAGGTCGCCGGCTGCGCCGGCGAAACAGCCCACGCCAGTCAAGAACGAAACCCGCCCAATCAAGCGCCAGCCAGCCTAATCAAGAATCAAACCTGCCCATGCCACCCCGGTGGCACCACCTCCAGCGCGCGCCGCGGGCGCTGCCCGTCGCCATCGCCCGCCGTGGGCGGCAAATCCACCGGCTGCTGCCGGAACACCGCCTCGAGCGTCTGGTCCAGCTGCGGATTATCGAGGATCGACTTGAGCGCATCGGCCCCGCGCAGATGCTGCGCCAGCGCCGTGCGTGGCAGCCGCGGCAAGTTCAGCACCAGCCGGTCATGCAGCGTGCGCAGGGTCACCTGCGACGGGTCGCACAGCAGCGCCCAGTGGGCTTGCCCGCGCTCCTGCTGCAGGCGGCCGACCAGGTGCATGGCCTTGAGCTTGCCCAGCAGCGCGGCCAGGTAATCGGCTTCGACCCGCAGCTTGCGGCCCAGGTCCAGTTCGCCGACGCTGCGCGGCACTTCATCGCGGGCGCGGTAGAGCAGCAGCAGCACGCCCAGCGCGTCGAAGAACTCGCTGCCGGCGAAGCTGCGGCGGCGCCAGTAGCCCTGCCGGATCACCGGCAGGTTGGCGGCGATGGTCGCGCCCAGCAGCGTCACCAGCCAGCTCAGGTAGATCCAAAGCAGAAACAGCGGCAGCGCGGCGAAGGTGCCATAGACCGCGGTATAAGCGGGAATCTCGGTGATGAAATAGCCGAAGCCGCGCTTGGCGAACTCGAACGCCACCGCCGCCACCAGCCCGGCGACGATGGCATCGCGCCACTCGACATAGGCATTGGGCACCGCCGTGTACAGGAAGGCAAAGGCCAGCGCCGACAGCAGCACCGGCGCCGCGCCCACCAGCAGGCCCAGTCCCACAGGCATGGTGCCGACATAGCCCGCCGAGATCGAGATCAGGTAGGAACTGATCGACAGGCTCGCGCCGATCAGCACCGGCCCGAAGGTCAGCACCGCCCAGAACACCAGCACCCGCTGCGCCAGCGGACGGCGCTGCTTGACGCGCCAGATCGCATTGAGCGCGTCTTCCACGGTCAGCATGGTCAGTACCGAGGTGACCATCAGCCCGCCCAGGCCCATCGCGGTCAGCCCGCGCGCGCTCTTGGCGAACATGCCGAGATAGCGCTGGATCGATTCGCTGACGTTGCCAGGGATCAGGTTCTGGAACAGGAACGCCTCGATGGCGTTGCGGAAATCGCGGAACACCGGGAACGCGGCCAGCAGCGCGAAGGCCACGGTCAGCACCGGCACCACCGCCAGCACGGTGGTGAAGGTCAGGCTGGCCGAGACCTGCGGCAGCCGGTCTTCACTGGCGCGGCGCAGCGCGTAGCGCGCCAGGGCGCGTACCTTTTGCAGGTTCCATTCCCGGCGCAGGCGGGCGACGCGGGCTCCAATCATGCGCAAGCAAGCTCCTGGATCTGGTTGGTCGGATCGTCGGTCGAATCTTTGGGCGGCCCCGCTGCGCGTGCAGCGCGAGGCCAAAGGGAGATGGCGCGGGGGGCGCATCTATAATACGCGCATTGTTGCCGGCATCCTCCCGCATCTTCCTTCGCCGCCCCTTTCACCGCCGGCCGTCCCGCTCAATGACCGAGATCCTCGTCCTGTACTACAGCCGCCACGGCAGCACCCGCAAACTTGCCGAACTGATCGCCACCGGCATCGACAGCGTTGCCGGCGCCCAGGCCCGCCTGCGCACGGTACCGCCGGTTTCGACGGTGTGCGAGGCCACCGCGCCCGATATCCCAGCCGACGGCCCGCCCTATGCCGAGCTGCGCGACCTCGAGGAATGCGCCGGGCTGGCGCTGGGCAGTCCCACCCGCTTCGGCAACATGGCCGCACCGATGAAGTACTTCCTCGACGGCACCGTGGCCCAGTGGCTGTCGGGCGCGCTCACCGGCAAGCCCGCCTGCGTCTTCACTGCCACGGGCAGCCTGCATGGCGGACAGGAAACCACGCTGCTGTCGATGATGCTGCCGCTGCTGCACCACGGCATGCTGATCCTGGGGCTGCCCTATTCCGAGAAGGGCCTGATGACCACGGCCTCCGGCGGCACGCCCTACGGCCCCAGCCACCATGCCCACGGCGACAACCGCGGCCCGGTCACCGAAGACGAATCGGCGCTGGCCCTGGCCATGGGCCGCCGGCTGGCGCAGACCGCGCTGCGCCTGGCCGGAGCGCAGGCATGACGCCCGCGGCGGCCACCGACCAGGCCCTGCACAGCCCCTGGCTGTACCGCCTCAGCGTGGGCAGCCTGCTGGCGCTGCTGGTGCTGTGCATCGCCTGGGAATGGTGGCTGGCGCCGCTGCGGCCGGGCGGCTCATGGCTGATCCTCAAGTTCCTGCCACTGCTGCTGCCGCTGCGCGGCGTGCTCACGCGCAATCGATACACCATGCAGTGGTCGTCGATGCTGATCCTGCTGTTTTTCACCGAAGGCATCGTGCGCGCTACTAGCGACCGCGCGCCCTCGTCCACGCTGGCGTGGGTGGAGGTGGCGCTGACGCTGGTGTTCTTCACCAGCACCATCCTGTACCTGCGTCCGTACAAGCGCCGCGCGCGCGCCGCCGGCAAAGCCGCCGCGCGCAAGTCCTGAATCCCCTCCGCCATCACCATGACTTCGCCTCAAGACTCCTTCCTCGCGCTGTGCCGCGCCGCGCTGGGCCCGCAGCACGTGCTGACCGATGCGGCCGACCAGGCGCCCTACCTGACCGACTGGCGCAAGCGCTACCGCGGCGAGGCGCTGGCGGTGCTGCGTCCCGGCAGCACCGGGGAAGTCGCCGAAGTGGTCCATGCCTGCCACGCGCACAAGATTGCCATGGTGCCGCAGGGCGGCAACACCGGCCTGTGCGGCGGCGCCACGCCGGTGGCGGGACCGATGCAGGTCGTGATTTCGCTGCAGCGGCTGAACCGCATCCGGCAGGTCGATCCGCTGAACAACACCATCACGGTCGAGGCCGGCGTGGTGCTGCAGCAGTTGCAGGAGGTGGCGCGCGAGCACGGCCGCCTGTTCCCGCTGAGCCTGGCGGCCGAAGGCAGCTGCACCATCGGCGGCAACCTGTCGACCAATGCCGGCGGCACCGCGGTGCTGCGCTACGGCAACACGCGCGAACTGTGCCTGGGGCTGGAAGTGGTGACGCCATCCGGAGAAACCTGGCATGGGCTGCGCGGGCTGCGCAAGGACAATACCGGATATGACCTGCGCGACCTCTTTATCGGCGCGGAAGGCACGCTGGGCCTGATCACCGCCGCGGTGATGAAGCTGTTCCCGCTGCCGCGCGCGTCGGTCACCGCGCTGGCCGCGGTGCAGAGCCCGCGCGCCGCGCTGGCGCTGCTGGCCATCGCCCAATCGCACGCAGGCGCCATGCTGACCGGCTTCGAACTGATGTCGGCGCTCAGCATGACGCTGGTGACGCGGCACTTCCCGCAGCTGCGCTATCCGTTCACGCAGATGCATCCGCAGCTGGTGCTGCTGGAACTGTCCGACGGCGAAAGCGAAGCCCATGCGCGCGGCGTGTTCGAGACCATGATGTCGGCCGCCTTCGACGCCGGCGTGGTCGCCGACGCGGTGGTGGCCGAATCGGTGCAGCAGTCGCGCGACTTCTGGAACCTGCGCGAGCATATCCCGCTGGCGCAGGTGGAAGACGGCAAGAACATCAAGCACGATATCGCCGTGCCGGTATCGCGCGTGGCGGACTTTATCGAGTGCACCGACGCGCTGCTGCAGAACGCCTTCCCGGGCGCGCGCATGGTGACTTTCGGCCATCTCGGCGACGGCAACCTGCACTACAACGTCGCGCCGCCGGAGGGCGTCGACCATGACGCCTTCCTGGCGCACCAGGACCAGGTCAACCGCATCGTGCACGACAGCGTGCGCTCGCATAACGGCTCGATCTCGGCCGAGCACGGCCTCGGCCAGCTCAAGCGCGAGGAGAACCGGCACTACAAGAGCGAGGTCGAGCTGGCCATGATGCGGGCGATCAAGGGCGCGCTGGATCCGCTCGGCCTGATGAACCCGGGCAAGGTGCTCTGAACACGCGCCCTCATCCGCGCAGTTCAGTGTGGATGTAGGCCGCGACATGCTCCAGCAGTTCGTCGAGATGGCCGCGCAGCACCGCAAAGCCGGCATGCTGCGCCAGCGTGGCCTCGTCCATGTACAGCGCCCGGTTGATCTCGATCTGCAGGCTGTGCCGACCTTGCGCCGGATCGGCATACGCGCGGATCAGTTGCGCGCCCTTGTACGGCCAGTTGACCGCCACCTGGTAACCGAAGCCGCGCAGGCACTCCACCACCAGCTCGACAAACGCCGCCGCGCAGGTGGCGCCATCGCCGTTGCTGACGACGAAATCCGGCCGCGCCGCGCCGTTGTCGACATTCATCGCATTGCCGCGCGATTTCATCGAATGGCAGTCGAGATGCCACACCGCGCCCGAGCGCGCATGGTGCCGCGCCAGCAGGCCGGACAGCGCAGCATGGTACGGGTCGTAGTAAGTCCTGAGCAGGTACTCCGCCATGTGCGGCGACAGGGTCGCGGCATAGACCGGCACGCCCGGCAACGCCAGCCGGCGCAGCACGCCCATGCCGCGGCCGGACTTGTCGCTGGGCCGCACGGCATAGGGCATGGCGCCATCGATCAGGTCGGGATCGATATCGTCGCGGGCACGGTTGACGTCGACCAGCCAGCGCGGAAAGTCCGCGCACAGCAAGGTGCCGCCCACCCGCGGCGCGTGTGCGAAAAGCTGGTCGACATAGGCGTCCCAGCCGCTCAACAAGGCTTCGGGCGGCGCGGCGAGCGGCAGGGTCTCGACATGCACCAGCCCGCTGTGCGGGGAATCCACCACCAGCGGCAGCACCGCGCCAGCCGGTTCGGTCAGCGAATAGGGAAAGGCCATGGTCAGAACCTGTGCTGGATGCCGATGCCCACCGTGGTCACGGTGTCGCCGGGCTTGTGCGAGTTGGGGTCCTCGCGGTCAAAGAAGACGTAGGGCATGGTGCGCTTGCTCAGGCTGTAGCCGTAGCCGGCCTGGACCTTGCTGAGCCGCCCCTGCGGGTCGCGCTGCACCGCGCGCTGCATGTAGTTCACGGTGAGCTTGTGGGCGCCGTACGGCACGGTGAAGCCGACCAGCCAGTACGGCACGTCGGTGCGCGTCGTCGCGGTGCCGGCGTAGCGGTCGCGCCCGACGATGCCGTAAAGGCTGGCTATGGTGAAATCGTACGACGCGGCAGCCTGCAACTTGTCGCGAAAATCATTAGCGACCAGGCCGCCGCTCTTGGCATCGCGCGAATACCCGAGGCCCGCGGCGAAGTTGCCGGCCGCGTAATTCAGGCCGAGGTCGAATTGCCTGAAATCATCCTCCGCCTGCACCGGCGGCCGGGTGCTGGGCGTCGCCGGGTCGGGACCCGCCAGGTTCACCCGCGCCCGCACCGAGAAGCCGCCGAAGGTCGGCGTCATATAGCCCAGCGCGTTCGACACGCGGTTGCGCGCATTCAGCACCTTGGTGCCAATCGCGGTGGCGCCGGCATCATGGATGGCGAAGTCGATGTTCTGCGTCACCTGCGAATAGATCGGCGAACCCACGATGGTCGCCGAATCGAGCCGGCCCAGCGCGATCGCGCCGAAGCCGCCTTCCAGGCCGACGAAGGCATTGCGGAACTGCGGGGTGGTGGCGACGCCGTTGTCGGCGCCAAAGCCCTGCTCCAGGCCAAACGCGGCGCGCAGGCCGCCGCCCAGGTCTTCGCTGCCGCGCATGCCCCAGCGCGACGCGTTATCGGTCATCTGCGTTGCGCCACCTTCCGGCCCCTTCTGGTATTCGATGTCGGTGTCGAGGCGGCCATATAGCGTCACCGTGGCGTCGGCCGCGGCCGACAGCAGTGCCAGCGTGCCGCCGATGCAGGCGCGCCCGAGTGCGCGCCGGGTGTGGATACCGTTCATGCTGCTGCTCCCTCTGCGTGGTCTGTCATGCAAAAAATCTCCTTTTCCTTGGCCGCAAGTGCCGCATCGCCGGCCCGCGCAGCACGCACGCTTCCCCCATCCCGCGCGGGCGGGACGGCGCCGTTCGACAGGCAGCGTGAGCAGGCCGCGCCGGGGCGGCGGCTATCTAGTCATTCAAGTGGCAGGCGGACAGGCGTCCGCCGATATCGCGCAACAGCGGCACCTGCGCCGTGCAGCGCGCGCTCGCGTGCGGGCAGCGCGGATGGAAGGCGCAGCCACCCGGAGGCGCCAGCGGGCTGGGCAATTCGCCGCGGATCGGCTGGTGCGCGGGCGCACTGGCGCCCAGGCGCGGGGCATCGGCCAGCAACGCCCGCGTATAGGGATGGTTGGGCGCCGCGAACACCTCACGTGCGGGGCCGCTTTCGACAATGCGGCCCAGGTACATGATCACCACGCGGTCCGACATATGCTCCACCACCGCCAGGTTGTGGCTGATGAAGACATAAGTCAGCGCGTGCTCGCGCCGCAGCTGCATGAACAGGTTGATGATCTGCGCCTGCACCGAGACGTCGAGCGCGGAGACGGCCTCGTCGCAGATCAGCAGGCGCGGGCGCAGCGCCAGGGCGCGCGCAATCGCCACGCGCTGGCGCTGCCCGCCCGAGAACTCGTGCGGAAAGCGCTCGGCGTAGCCCGGATCGAGCCCCACCTGCTGCAGCAGTTCGCCGGCGGCCGACGCGGCGCGCGAGCGCCTGACCAGGCCGTGGTAGACCGCGCCTTCGGTGATGGCCTGGCCAATGCGCAGGCGCGGGTTCAGTGACGCATAGGGGTTCTGGAACACCATCTGCACCGCGCGGTGATAGGCGGCCGACGCGATATCGGCGCGCTGGCCCTGCCAGGCGATCTCGCCCCCCGTCTGCGGCAGCAGTCCCGCCAGCATGCGGCCCAGCGTGGACTTGCCGCAGCCGGATTCGCCGACCACGCCCAGCACCTCGCCCTGGCGCACTTGCAGCGAGACATCGTTGACGGCATGCACCGCCTGCGCCGGCTTGCCGGCCATGCGCGCGAGCAGGCCGGGCTTGAGCAGAAAGCGTTTCTGCAAATTGTGCGCTTCGAGCATGACCGTCATGCCGCCTCCAGGGGATAAAAGCAGCGCAGCGTGCGGCCGCGCACAGTGGTTTCGACAGGAACCTGGCCGCACGCGGCCTGCGCGCGCGGGCAGCGCGGCGCGAAGGCGCAGCCCGGCGGCAGTGCGGCCAGCGCCGGCGCCGCCCCCGGAATCGCGCGCAGCGTGGCGCCGCGCATGGCCGGCGTGGGCAGCGAATCGAGCAAGCCGCGCGTGTATGGATGCAGCGGCCGCGCGATCACCTCGGCGACCGGGCCCTGCTCCACCACCCGGCCCGCGTACATCACGCAGACGCGGTCGACCAGGTCCTTGACCACGGCCAGGTCGTGGCTGATCCAGATCGCCGCGGCGCCGGTCGCGCGCACCAGTTGCTTCATCTCGTAGAGGATCTGCGCCTGGATGGTGACGTCCAGCGCGGTGGTGGGCTCGTCCGCGATGATCAGGTCGGGCTGGTTGATCAGCGCGTTGGCGATCGCCACGCGCTGGCGCATGCCGCCGGACAGCTCGTGCGGGTACGCGCGCATGCGCTCGCGCGGCGCCGGAATGCCGACGCGCGCCAGCGCATCGACCGCCTGCGCATGCGCCTGCGCGCGGCTGCGGCGATGGTGCACCAGCACGGTCTCGGCCAGCTGGTCGCCCACGCGCATGACCGGGTTCAGCGACATCATCGGGTCCTGGAACACCATCGCGATGCGGTCGCCGCGCAGTGCCTGCCACTGGCGCGGCGAACATGCCAGCAGCTCCTGCCCCTTGAAGCGGACCGAGCCGCCGGTGACGCGCCCGGGTGGATCCAGCAGGTTCATCAGCGAGAACGCCGTCACCGATTTGCCCGAGCCGGACTCGCCCACAATGCCCAGGATCTCGCCCGGCTCCAGTGCGAACGACACGCCATCGACCGCCTTGACCGCGCCATGCGCGAACGCGAAGCTGGTGCTCAGCCCGGAAACTTCCAGTAGTGCCATGCCGGGCTCCTTACGCTTCCAGCCGCGGGTTGAGCACGCGGCGCAGGCGGTCGCCCACCAGGTTGATCGAGCCGATCAGCAGCACCAGGGCCACGCCCGGGAACACGCTGATCCAGTACTTGTTCGACAGCATGTATTCGAAGCCATTGGCGATCAGCATGCCCAGCGATGGCTGCGTGCGCGGCAGGCCGATGCCGAGGAAGCTCATGGTGGCCTCCAGCGTGATCGCATGCGCGATCTGCAGCGTGGCGGTCACCACCAGCGGCGCCATGCAGTTGGGCAGGATATGGCGGAACATCACGCGCAGCGCTGGCAGCCCCTGGCCGAGCGCGGCCTCGACATACTCCTTGCGCCGCTCCACCTGTGCCGCGCCGCGCACGGTGCGGGCAAAGTAGGCCCACTGCACGATCACCAGGGCCAGCAGGGTCTTGTCCACGCCCTGCCCCAGCACCGCCAGCAGGATCAGCGCCACCAGCACCGCCGGCAGGCTCAGCTGCAGGTCGACCACGCGCATGATGGCGGCATCGGCCACGCCGCCGAAATAGGCCGCGGCCAGCCCCACCGCGCTGCCCACCATCAGCGCCACCACCGCGCTGATCACGCCCACGCCGACACTGATGCGGATGCCGTAGAAGATGGCGCTGAGCAGGTCGCGCCCGGCGCCGTCGGTGCCAAGCCAGTAGTGCGCCTGGCCTTCATAACCCGCGCTGCCCGGCGGCAGCTCGGCATCGATCACCGACACCGTGGCAAGGTCATAGGGGTTCTGGGGGCTGAGCGCATGGGCCAGCACGGCCACCAGCAGCAGCGCCAGCAGCAGCGCGAGCGCGGCGGCGGAGACGCGATTGCCGCAGAAGCGCCGCAGCAGCGAAGGCCGTGCCGGCGGCGCGGCAGCAAGCGCCGGCGCGACCGCGGCGAGCGCGGGCTGGGCGGGACCGGCTTCATCGGTTTCGCCGGTATCGGATATAGGCAGGGACATCGGTTCAGTCTCGTTATTCGGTCTTCGGGTACAGGGGAATGGCGGCGGTGCAGGCTAGGCCGCCTTGTGCCGCAGGCGCGGGTCGAGCACCACGTACAGCAGGTCGACCACAAGGTTCAGCACCACGAACAGCAGCAGCGTGACCAGCAGGTAGGCCACCACCACCGGGCGGTCCAGCGCCAGCACCGAATCGATGATCAGCTTGCCCATGCCGGGCCAGGAGAACACCGACTCGGTCACCACCGAGAACGCGATCAGGTGGCCGAACTCCAGCCCGACCACGGTCACGATCGGGATCAGCACATTGGGCACCACGTGGCGCAGCACCAGCCGCGCGCCGCCCACGCCCTTGGCGCGTGCGAACTTGATGTACTCCTGCCCGGCCACTTCGCGCGTGCCGGCCTCGGTCAGCCGTGCCACCAGCGAGATCTTGAACAGGGACAGGGTCAGCGCCGGCAGCAGCAGGAAGCGGATGCCCTCCCAGCTGGTCACCGACAGCGGCACGCCCAGCACCGTGCTGACCGGCCCGCGCCCGCCCGACGGCAGCCAGCCCAGGTTCACCGAGAACACCAGGATGCTGATCATGCCGATCCAGAAGGTCGGCATGATCACGCCGCCGAGCGATACCGCCATCAGCATTCGCGCCAGCCGGCTGTGCGGCTTCAGGCCGGCGTAGACGCCCATCGGGATGCCGATGCCCAGCGACAGCAGCAGCGCCGTCACCGCCAGCTCCAGCGTGGCCGGCACGCGGCTGACGATCAGCTCGATCGCGGGCCGGTTGTAGACAAAGGAATCGCCGAGGTCGCCGTGCAGCGCGCCGGCGAGAAAACGCAGGTACTGGCGGGTGACGGGCAGGTCCAGGCCGAGCGCATGGCGCGCTTCGGTGATCTCCTGCTCGGTGGCGGTGGGGCTGACCAGCAGGTGCACCGGATCGCCGATCAGGTTGACCGCGCAGAACGTCAGCACGGACATGATCCACAGCACCGCAATGCTCTGCAGCAGCCGTTTGAGTAGGGTTTCAAGCATAGGAAGGCGGGATACAGGGTGGCGTGATCAGCGTTGCGGTAACGCCGGCGGTGCCGGGCGGATATTGCCGGCATAGGTGAAGCCGTCGCTGCGCGCCTGCACGGCGAGCCCGCCGCGGTAGGCCCAGGCGGCGCGCAGGTGATGCAGCGGGACGATGCCGGTGTCGGCCGCCAGCTGTTCCGCCGCGCCTTGCTGCGCCAGCTCGCGCGGGCCCGGCGCCATGGTGCGCATGGCCTGCTCGATCAGTTCGTCCACGGCGGCGTTGGCATAGCCGCTGCGGTTGTTGGCCCCCAGGCCGGCGGCCTTGTCCTGCGCATGCGCCACCGCGACCAGCGGCTCCAGCGAGTCGCCGCTGACCGCGCCGATGCCAAGCAGGAAGGCGCTGAACTCGGGCTTGCCGCCGGCGCCGCCGGAGGTGGCGCGAGTGATATAGACCGAATATGGCAGCGTGCGCACCTCGGTGCGGATGCCGGCGCGGGTCAGCATCTGGCCGACCGCCTCGCAGGTCTTGGCGTCGTTCAGGTAGCGGTCGTTGGGGCAATGCAGCGTCAGGCGGAAGCCCTCCGGATAGCCGGCCTGCGCCAGCAGCCAGCGTGCCCGGGCCACGTCGGCGCGCGGCGCCGCCACCGCCGGGGCGAAGCCGAAGAAGCCCTGCGGCACCATCTGCCCGGCCGGCACCGAATCGCCCTTGGTGACGCGCGCGGTGATCAGGTCGCGGTCGATCGCCAGGCTGATCGCCCGCCGCACCCGCGCATCGCGCAACGGGTTGGCGGCCAGCGGCTGGCCCGCGTGGTCCTGCACGTAGGGCGACACCGCACGGGCCTGGTCCAGCTGCAGGTAGTTCAGCATGTACGAGGTGGCGGAAATGGTGCGGATGCGGCCATTGGTGCGCGCAAAGGCTTCGGCAATGCTGGCCGACGAGGCGTCGATCACGTCCACCAGCCCCGACAGCAGCGCCGAGGCCCGCGCCGGCTCCTTCGGGATGAACTGGAACATCACCCGTTCCCACGGCTGCGGCCCGCCCCAGTAGCCGGGATTGCGCGACAGCGTCAGCTGCTGGCCATGCTCCCACACCACCAGCCGGTATGGACCGGTGCCGATGGCGGCATTGCCATGGGCGAAATCGGCCTCGCGCACGGCCGGGCCCAGCGAGCGCGGCAGCATCGCCACCATCCCGATGTTCTGCGGCAGCACCGGGTTGGGCGAGCGCGTCCGCACCCGCAACGCCAGCGGCCCGGTGACCTCTACCGCCGCCACCGACTTCAGGTAGGTGCGGAAGGTGCGCGCGCCCGGCAGCTTCATGGCGCGCTCGATCGAGTAGCGCGCGTCCTCGGCGGTAAACGGCTCGCCATTGCTGAAGCGCACGCCGGAACGCAGCTGGAACTCCCAGGTGCGGTCGTCCAGCTGGCGCCAGGCGGTGGCCAGCAGCGGCACCGGACGCAGCGTGTTGTCCAGGCCAACCAGGGTTTCGTAGACATGGCCCCACAGGTTGCGCCCGGCGGCGTCGAGCACATGGGGATCGGCGGCGCTGATCTCGGCCTTGTAGCCGATGCGCAGGTCGGCCGCCCGCGCGGCGTTCGGGCCGGCAAGCAGCGCCGCGGCAGCAAGCGTGGCCAGGATGGCGGCGGCAAGGCGCGGCGCCAGGTGGATGGCTAGGCTGGGCATGGTGGGGTGGTTCGCTTCCCGATACATTGTTTCATTCAGTGATACCGTGTATCGAAGGATAAGACATCGAAGCCTATCCCGATAAGAAGGGTTTACCCCCGAGGCAAGCGACAGGCAAAAGAAAACGGCGCCGAAGCGCCGTTGGGGACGGGAAGTGCGGGACGTGGCCGCGCGGTGCCGGGCTCAGCCGCCCGTGTAGCCGAGTGCCCGCGACAGGCTGGCGGCCTCCGCCACCACCATCGCCACATGGCTGTCCAGCGCCTGCGGCGTGGTGCGGCTGGCCGGGCTGGCGATGCTCAGCGACGCGACCGCCGCGCCGCTGTGGTCGCGCAGCGGCGCGGCGGCAGAGACGGCGTCGGCATCGCGCTCGCCGACCGACACGGCGTAGCCGGCGGCGCGGATCGCCGCCAGTTCCTCGCGCAAGGCCTGGGGCTCGATGATGGTCTTGGCCGTGAAGCGTTCCAGCTGTTGCGCCAGCACCGCGTCAACCACATCCGGTGCGGCGAAGGCCAGCAGCAGCTTGCCGGAAGCCCCCACATGCAGCGGCCGGCGGTTGCCGATCTCGGTATGCACCCGCACCGATTGCGTCGACTCGTGCCGCGCCACGCAGACCGACTCGAGCCCGTCGCGCACGCGCACGATCACGTTCTCGCCGCAGGCCGCGCCGATCGCCGCCAGCCGCGGGCCCACCACCTTGACCAGGTCGAACTGCTGGCGCGCGGCATTGCCCACCAGCAGCGCGTTGTAGCTGAGCTTGTAGACCGCAGCCGGCGACTCGCGCGCGATCAGGCCGCGGTGCTCCAGCGTGGTCAGCAGGCGGAACGCGCGCGCCTTGGTCAGCCCGGCGCGCCGTGCCAGTTCGGTCACGCCCAGCGATGGGTGCTCTGCCACCAGCATCAGCAAGCCCAGGGCCTCATCCACCGCTTCAACGATGTAGGTCATCGATCCTTCTTGTCTAGATTCAGAAATGTCCAGCGCAGATTGTAGCGGTCGCCGCAATCGTTCGCGCCGCAAGTGCTCCGCGCCCGGCTTCGATGGCCACGCCCCTGCCTTCACCGAATACACCCTTCGGCACTTCCGAATACAACGCAGCGGGCCAGCTACGCAATACTGTCGGGATCGCCGTGCCAGCCTCGCGCCCGCCCGCTGGCACCACCTGACGCACCGAAGGAGACCAGATGAGCATCAACGGCAAGGCCTATATCGTCGGGGCCTACGAGCACCCGACCCGCAAGGCACCCGACAAGACCGTGGCGCAGCTGCACGCCGAGAGCGCCAAGGGCGCGCTGCAGGACGCCGGCCTGACGCTGGCCGACGTCGACGGCTACTTCTGCGCCGGCGACGCGCCCGGGCTGGGCGCGGTCAACATGGTTGACTACCTCGGCCTGAAGGTGCGCCATGTAGACTCAACCGACACCGGCGGTTCCGCCTACCTGGTCCATGTCTCGCACGCCGCGCAGGCCATCGCCGCCGGCAAGTGCAACGTCGCGCTGATCACGCTGGCGGGCCGCCCGCGTTCGGAAGGCTCCACCGGCACGCAGGCACGCAACTGGGGCGCCAACCTGCCCGACCTGCCGTTCGAAAGCCCGTTCAGCCCGGTCACGGTCAACCTGTACGCGATGGCGGCGATGCGCCATATGCACGACTACGGCACCACCGCCGAGCAGCTGGCGTGGGTCAAGGTGGCCGCGTCGCACCATGCGCAGCACAATCCTCACGCGATGCTGCGCGACGTGGTCACGGTCGAAGACGTGCTGAACTCGCCGATGATCTCGGATCCGCTGCACAAGCTGGATTGCTGCGTGGTCTCGGATGGCGGCGGCGCGCTGATCGTGGCGCGCCCGGAAATCGCCGCCACGCTGCGGCGGCCCAAGGTCAAAATCCTGGGTGCGGGCGAGTACATCAAGGGCCAGCTCGGCGGCGAAGTCGACCTGAGCTGGTCCGGCGCGCGCTTCTCCGGCGCCACGGCGTTTGCCGAAGCGGGCGTGACCCCGGCCGATATCAAGTACGCGTCGATCTACGACAGCTTCACCATCACCGTGCTGATGCAGCTGGAGGACCTGGGCTTCTGCAAGAAGGGCGAAGGCGGCAAGTTCGTCGCCGACGGCAACCTGATCTCGGGCGTCGGCAAGCTGCCGTTCAATACCGATGGCGGCGGCCTGTGCAACAACCACCCGGCCAACCGCGGCGGCATCACCAAGGTCATCGAAGCCGTGCGCCAGCTGCGCGGCGAGGCCCATCCCGCGGTGCAGGTCGCCAATTGCGACCTCGCGCTGGCGCAAGGCACCGGCGGCTACCTGGGCTCGCGCCACGGCAGCGCCACCCTGATCCTTGAACGTGAATAAAGCGCGGGAGCACTGACATGACGACCCCCCACATCCCCGCCGTCTACAAGGCGCCCGACGAACAGCCCGACAACCTGCCGTTCTGGCAGGCCGCGCGCGAAGGCAAGCTGCTGGTCAAGGTCTGCGACGAGTGCGGCAAGCCCCACTGGTATCCGCGCGTGCTGTGCCCGTTCTGCATGGGCACCACCTCATGGAAGCAGGCCAGCGGCCGCGGCACCATCTACACCTTCAGCGTGACGCGCCGCGCTGGCCCCAACCCGTTCTGCATCGCCTACGTGAAGCTCGACGAAGGCGTGACCATGATGACCCATATCGTCGATTGCGATCTCGACACGGTCCGGATCGGCCAGAAGGTGCAGGTCAGGTTTTCGCCCAGCGACGGCGGCGCGCCGGTGCCGACCTTCACGCTTGCCTGAGGCGGCGCGGCAGGCAGCCGGCGCTGCGCCAGCCGCCTGCCGCCGGTGGCTTACTGCCGGCCGGCGGCCATGCTGCCGAACCTGCCGCTGCTGAAGTCGCTGAACGCCTCGGCAATCTGCGCCTCGGTGTTCATCACGAACGGGCCGTGGCCGACGATGGGCTCGTCGATCGGCTCGCCGCTGAGCAGCAGCACCACCGCATCGGTGCCGGCTTCGAGATTGACATCGTCGCCGGCACCATCCAGCACCACCATCTCGGCATCGCGCACGGTGGCCTCGGCGTTGACCGTGACCTTGCCGCGCAGCACCACCAGCGCGGTATGCCAGCCTTCGGGCAGCGCCAGCCGCGTGCTGGCACCCTGGTTCAGGCGCATGTCCCACACGTGCATCGGCGTAAAGGTGCGCGCCGGGCCGCGCTTGCCCTCGTACTCGCCGGCGATCACGCGCACCGTGCCGGCGCCGTCGGGCATCGGCACTGCCGGGATATCGCGGTCGACGATGGCCTGGTAGCCCGGCGCGGCCATCTTGTCGCGGGCCGGCAGGTTGACCCACAGCTGCACCATCTCGAGCGCGCCGCCGCTTTGCGTAAAGGCGGGCGAGTGAAACTCTTCATGCAGGATGCCGGCACCCGCCGTCATCCATTGCACGTCGCCCGGGCCGATGACGCCGCCCTGCCCGGTCGAGTCGCGATGCGCGACCTCGCCCTTGTAGACGATGGTCACGGTCTCGAAGCCGCGGTGCGGATGCTGGCCCACCCCGCGCGGGCGCTGCGTCGGCGTGAAATCGGCCGGGCCGGCGTAGTCGAGCAGCAGGAACGGGCTGAGCTGCTTGCCGTGGCTGGTGTACGAGAACATCGAACGCACCGGGAAACCATCTCCAACCCAGTGCGGACGCGGTGCGCTGTAGACACCCAGAATGCGCTTCATGTTGATCTCCGAGAATGCCCGGCACGCGTGGCAGGCAATGATCCATGACGCGATGATAGGTGGCGCGCCCAGCGAGCGGTAGGCAGCGGGATTGCGATGCAGCGTCCTGCGGCTGGAACGATGGCGCAGGCCGCCCCGTCAGAAGCGGTAGCGCAGGTAGCCCATGCTGAAGTTGGTGCCGGGATTGGGTTCCTGGATCCCGGCATTGGACAGGTGCTGGAAGCGGTAGCCGATCGCCAGCCGCTGCGCCTTGCCGAAGGCGACGCCGACACCCACCATGTCCGAAAACTGGAACGCCGACCCCATGCGATGGCCGCCGGCGATCTCGGTGTGGCTCAGCACGCGCAAGCCAACCGAGGCCTCGACAAACGGCGTGGCGTATTCCCCCGCATAGCTGAGCCGGAAGATCGGCGACACGCCGAACTCGGTCAACTGGCTCGACGGCCGCGACGACAGCGCGCGCCAGTTGGCAACATTGACCTCGCCGTCCAGCGCCAGCGCCAGCCGGCTCGACAGCTGCCACTGCACGATATCGTCCCAGCGCGCCGACACTTCGTACTTCTCGACGCCGTGCCGGTTGTCACGCCCATAGCCCGCCTGCAGCGAAAACGGTGCCGCGCCGGCAACGCACGGCAGCGCCAGCAGGCAGGCTGCAAACGGCAACGCGGCCGCGCGCTGCAGCCGTCCTGACAAGGTGTTTTTCTTCACTGACATCCGTATCTGTCGGGCCGCGCCCCCGTGATGGGTGGCGCCACCACTTGGCTTTGATCACGGTCCAAGACGATAGCAGCGCCCCGACATTGCGGAAGCCTGCGCCAGGCAAACACAGCGTTCCAATGCCGGAACAATGTGGCAATGCGCATGACGAGACCACGCATGCGCGCCGCATCCACGCAAAAAACCCCGGAAAGACCGGGGGTCTTCCGGGGTCCACTGCCCGACCCACGCCGCCGCCGCGGCGTGCCACACCGCCCGGGTCAGCCCTTCAGCTCGACCAGCAAATCCTTCGCCGCCACCCGATCCCCGGCCTTCACATGCACCGCGGCAATCTCGCAGTCGCGCTCGGCGGCGATATGGGTCTCCATCTTCATCGCCTCCAGTGCCAGCAGCGTGGTGCCGGCGGCCACGCGCTGGCCTGGCTGCACCGCCACGGTCACGATCGAACCCGGCATTGGTGCGGCCACATGCAGCGGATTATCAGGCTCGGCAACCGGCCGCCCCTGGCGCGCCGCCGCGGCTTGCGCGGTACTGCGCTGCGCCACCAGCGTGGTGCGCGACTGCCCGTTCAGTTCGAACTGGACCTTGATCTTGCCTTCGTCGGCGTCAGGGTGGGTGCCTTGCAGCGAGACCAGCAGCGTCTTGCCGGGCTCGATGTCGATGGCCACCTCTTCCTGCGGCTGCAGGCCGTACAGGTACGCCGGCGTGGGCACCACCGCGGTATCGCTGTACTGGCGCACATGCGCGTGGTATTCGGCCGCCTGCTTGGGGTACATCAGGTATGAGGCCAGCTGGCGGTCGTCGAGCGGCTGCTCGCATGCCGCGGCGCCCGCGGCGCGCGCCGCGTCGAGGTCGACCGGCGGGATCTGGTCGCCGGGCCGGTACGGCGCCGGCGGCTCGCCGCGCAGCACCTTGCGCGACAGCGCCGCGGGGAAGCCGTCGGGCGGGAAGCCCAGTTCGCCCTTGAACAGCGACACCACCGATTCCGGGAAGGCGATCTCCTTGGCCGGGTCGCACACATCGGCGGCGTTCAGGTCGTTGGCCACCATCATCAGCGCCAGGTCGCCGACCACCTTGGAGGTCGGCGTCACCTTGACGATGTCACCGAACATCTGGTTGACCTCGGCATAGGCACGCGACACCTCGGTCCAGCGGTGCTCGATGCCGAGCGCGCGCGCCTGCTCGCGCAGGTTGGTGTACTGGCCGCCGGGCATTTCATGGCGGTACACGTCGGCGGTGCCGGCGCGGATCTCGGATTCGAACGGCGCGTAGTAGCGCCGCACCCCTTCCCAGTACATCGACGCCTCGTGCAGGCGCTCCAGGTCCAGGCCCGGATCGCGCTCGCTGCCGGCCAGCGCCGCGGCGATGCTCGACAGGTTGGGTTGCGAGGTCAGCCCGCTCATCGCGTCGAGCGCGCCATCGACCGCATCGCAGCCGGCCTCGATCGCGGCCAGCGCCGAGGCGGCCGAGATGCCGCTGGTGTCGTGCGTGTGGAAATGCACCGGCAGCCCGGTCTCTTCCTTGAGCGCCCTGACCAGCGCGGCGGCCGCTTGCGGACGGCAGATGCCCGCCATGTCCTTGATGCCCAGCACATTCACGCCGGCCTGCTGCAGCTCGCGCGCGATGCCGACGTAGTACTTCAGGTCGTACTTGGCGCGCTTCGGGTCGAACAGGTCGCCGGTGTAGCAGATCGCGCCTTCGCACAGCGCGCCGCTTTCGCGCACGGCATCGATCGCCACGCGCATGTTGCGCACCCAGTTGAGCGAATCGAACACGCGGAACAGGTCCACGCCCGCGCTGGCCGCCTGGCGCACGAAGAAGCGCACCACGTTGTCCGCATAGTTGGTGTAGCCCACCGCATTGGAGCCGCGCAGCAGCATCTGGAACAGCACGTTCGGCACGCGCTCGCGCAACTGCTCCAGGCGCTGCCATGGGTCTTCCTTGAGGAAGCGCAGCGCCACGTCGAAGGTGGCGCCGCCCCAGCATTCCAGCGAGAACAGCTGCGACAGCTCGCGCGCGTAGAACGGCGCGATCGGCAGCATGTCGGCGGTGCGCATGCGCGTGGCGAACAGCGACTGGTGCGCGTCGCGCATGGTGGTGTCGGTCAGCAGCACCGGCTTCTGTTCCAGCATCCAGCGCGAGAACTTCTCCGCGCCAAGCTCGCGCAGCCGGTCGCGCGTGCCGTACGGCAGCGTGCCGCTGGTATCGATGGCCGGCAGCACCGGCGCGGGCAGCGGCAGCGATGGCAGCGTGCGCCCGCTCATCTCGGTGTGCCCGTTGACGCTGATCTCGCCCAGGTAGCGCAGCAGCTTGGTGGCGCGGTCCAGGCGCTTGGTGAATTCCAGCAGTTCCGGCGTCTTGTCGATAAAGCGCGTGGTGACGTCGCCGGCGCGGAACGCGGGATGGTTGATGACATTCTCGAGGAACTGCAGGTTGGACGCGACGCCGCGGATGCGGAACTCGCGCAGCGCCCGGTCCATGCGCCGCATCGATTCCGGCGCGGTCGGGGCCCAGGTGGTGACCTTGACCAGCAGCGAGTCGTAGTACGGCGTGATCACCGCGCCGCCATAGGCGGTGCCCGCATCGAGCCGCACGCCGAAGCCCGCGGCGCTGCGATACGCGGTGAGGCGGCCATAGTCCGGCAGGAAGCCGTTCTCCGGGTCCTCGGTGGTGATCCGGCATTGCAGTGCGTGGCCGTTCAGGCGGATATCCTGCTGGACCGGCACGCCCGCGGCACGCACCACGATCTTGCCGTCGGCATCGCGCGTGTTCTCGGTCATGCCGATATGGCCGCCTTCAGTGATCCGGATCTGCGCCTTGACGATATCGATCCCGGTGACCATCTCGGTGACCGTGTGCTCGACCTGGATGCGCGGGTTGACTTCGATGAAATAGAACTGGCCCGAGTCCGCATCCATCAGGAACTCGACCGTGCCGGCATGGGTGTAGCCGACCGCGCGCATCAGGCGCAGCGCCGACTCGCACAGCACGGCGCGGCCGGCAGCGTCCAGATACGGCGCGGGCGCGCGTTCGACCACCTTCTGGTTGCGCCGCTGCACCGTGCAGTCGCGCTCGTACAGGTGCACCAGGTTGCCGTGCGTGTCGCCCAGCACCTGCACTTCGACGTGGCGCGCGTTGCGCACCAGCTTTTCGACGTAGACCTCGTCGTTGCCGAACGCGGCCAGCGCCTCGCGCCGCGCCGCCGCGAGCGCCCCTTCCAGATCCTGCTCGCCCTCCAGCACGCGCATGCCGCGGCCGCCGCCGCCCCAGCTGGCCTTGAGCATCAGCGGATAACCAACGCCCGCGGCCAGGCGCTTGCACGCCTCCAGGTCATGAGGCAACGGATCGGTGGCCGGCATCACTGGCACGCCCGCCGCGATCGCCGCGTTGCGCGCCGCCACCTTGTTGCCGAGCTTGCGCATCACCTCCGGCGACGGGCCGATCCAGCGGATGCCGGCATCGATCACGGCCTGCGCGAAATCCGGGTTCTCCGACAGGAAGCCATAGCCGGGATGGATGGCGTCGACTTGCGCCTGCCTGGCAATGCGCAGGATGTCGTCGATGTCCAGGTAAGCCGCCAGCGGCTTCTTGCCCGCGCCGACCAGGTAGCTCTCGTCGGCCTTGAAGCGATGCAGCGCAAGGCGGTCTTCTTTCGAATAGATCGCCACCGTGCGGACGTTCATCTCGGCGGCCGCGCGCATCACGCGGATCGAGATCTCGGAGCGGTTGGCAATCAGCAGGGATTGGATCGGGCGGTAGTCCATGGGCGGCAGGGAAATTCCCTCCGTGCGCAATGGCCGCGGAAGGTCGGGTGATGGAAATGGCGAAGGAAGGCGGGATCCAGCATGCGCCTGCAACCCAGCGGGCGCAAGAAACGAGCCACCGGCCCGTTTGCTGATTTACAAGAGGATTTTCAACCGAGACCAGTCACATGGAATTCAAAACTGCATTTCCCGGAATTTCGCCCGCCGTCCGGCTATCGCGCCGCACCGGTCTTGTCGAGGTGCAGGGCGAATTCAATGCAAGCCGCGCTGGGCCCCGTCCACTGGCCAAACCCGATCCAGCCGTGCCCCCTCAACGTGACCTCATCGCGGCGCAAAATGAATGGCTCGCCGCCGTCCATGCAGACATGGGTGCCGTTCGAGCTTCTGTCGATCAGCACATAGCGGCCGGCGCGGGGCTCGGCCATGGCCTGGAAGCGGGACGCCAGGGGGTCCGATACCACGATCGTCATGCCGGCGTCACGCCCGATGGTAACCGGCGCGGAGGCGGCGTTCACTTCGACCACAGTGTCCCGATAGCGCAACGTAAGCAGGGCGGCGTTCAGCAGCGGCTCTTTGAATCCCGCGACCAACGTCAGATCGGTAGCCGGCTGCCAGATCGCCTCGTACAACTCCACCGGCTGCGCCCTGCCGCGCACCTGGATCGGGTACAGGTAGCGCGTCATCTGGCGCAACGGCGCGGGCAGGTCCGCCACCGCATCCTTGCTGGTGATGATCTGTCCGCGCGCGGCAAGTCCGGCCAGTCGGGCCGCGAGATTCACGGCATCGCCGAATACATCGCCGGAGGCGTCGGACAGCACCGGGCCGTGGTGGAAACCGATATGGGACGACATGGCGAAGCCTGCCACCGGCGGCAATTCGGCGACCGCCCGCTGCATGTCCAATGCCGCCTGCAAGGCCTGCTCGGCGCACGGAAACAGCACCATGACCTCGTCGCCGATGGTCTTGACCAGCCTGCCTTGCGATGCCTCGGAACAGGATTTCATCGCACCCAGACAACGGCCGACCGCGGCAAGGGCGGCGGCGTTGCCCGCCCTTTCATAAAGCCGCGAACTGCCGCTGACATCCGCGAACAGTACCGACCCCTCCGATGCCTGGTGCAGCAGGTCCATGTGCATCCCGATCCGTACGGCCAGCCGACCCCGCCCTGTTGCCGGGGCCTGCTCCGCATGTAGGGAATTCTGGCACCCGGAATGCTGATGCTCAATATGAATCTGGATGCCGCGTGGCGCAGCGATGGCAGGGGATGCGCGAACGCGCGACGCAAGGCAAGGTTGGGGGCAACACCGGCAGTTCGCCCATGGCGCGCGATGCGCCTTGCTGGCCCGGAAAAAACAAAACCCCGGAAGACCGCGATCTTCCGGGGTTCGCCGCCATTGCTGGCGGAGACGGAGGGATTCGAACCCTCGATCCAGGTTTTGGCCCGGATGCTCCCTTAGCAGGGGAGTGCCTTCGACCTCTCGGCCACGTCTCCCAAACTTGCGTTGTGCGAGGGAGCCACACAACGAAGCGCGTATTCTAGCGGCGCCGTGCGTGGTGGTCAACAAAAAATCGATGACACAACACAAAAACCGCGCCGCCAGAAGTGTTCACGAACGGATTACGCCTGTTCCAGTTCGAAGGCCTTGTGCAGCGCGCGCACGGCCAGTTCCATGTACTTCTCGTCGATCAGCACCGAGATCTTGATTTCCGAGGTGGAGATCATCTGGATGTTGATGCCCTCTTCCGACAGCGTGCGGAACATCTTGCTGGCGATACCCACGTGCGAACGCATGCCCACGCCCACCACCGACACCTTCGACACCTTCGGGTCGCCCGACACGCTGCCGGCACCGATGTGCGACTTCACGCCATCGTTCAGGATGGCCAGCGCGCGCTGATACTCACCGCGCGGCACGGTGAAGGTGAAGTCGGTCTTGCCGTCGACGGACTGGTTCTGAATGATCATGTCGACGTCGATATTGGCGTCGGCGACCGGGCCCAGGATCTGGTAGGCGATGCCGGGCTTGTCGGGCACGCCCAGGACGGTGATCTTGGCTTCGTCGCGGGCAAAGGCGATGCCGGAGATGACAGCGGCTTCCATGGTGGAGTCTTCTTCCTCAAAAGTGATCAGCGTGCCCGAGTGCATTTCCTGCTCGAGCGGCATAAGCGGGTCGGTCAGCGACGACAGCACGCGGGTCTTCACGCGGTACTTGCCGGCGAACTCCACCGAGCGGATCTGCAGCACCTTGGAGCCGAGGCTGGCCATTTCCAGCATTTCCTCGAAGGTGATCTGGTCCAGGCGGCGGGCATCCTCGACCACGCGCGGATCGGTGGTGTAGACGCCGTCGACGTCGGTGTAGATCAGGCACTCGTCGGCCTCGATCGCGGCGGCGATGGCCACGGCCGAGGTGTCGGAGCCGCCGCGGCCCAGCGTGGTGATGTTGCCGTCGTCGTCGATGCCCTGGAAACCGGTGATCACGACCACGCGGCCTGCGTCGAGGTCGGCCAGGATGCGTTCGTCATCGATCGATTCGATGCGGGCCTTGGTATAGGACGAGTCGGTCTTCACCGGAACCTGCCAGCCGGTGTAGCTGACGGCGTCGATGTCCTCGCCATGCAGCGCAATCGCCAGCAGTGCCACGCTGGCCTGTTCGCCGGTGGAGGCGAGCATGTCCAGTTCACGCGGATTGGGCTGCGGCGAAATTTCCTTGGCAAGTCCGAGCAGGCGATTGGTCTCGCCCGACATGGCCGAAGGCACCACGACTACGCGGTGACCGGCGCGGTGCCACTTGGCCACGCGCTTGGCGACATTCTTGATGCGTTCCGTGGAACCCATCGAAGTGCCGCCGTATTTGTGAACGATGAGAGCCATCTTCTTGTCGACGCCAGCGATTATGCAAAGCCCTTGAAAATACACGAACCCGCCCGGTCAGGCAAGGCGCACGGAAGCTGCGCGCTGCACATCGATGTGATGCCGGCGGCTGGCGGCAGTCAGCGGCGGTGATGGGAGCGGCCGCGGACGCGTATCAACGCGGCGGCCCCGGCACAGCCGGCGCCTGCGCCGCCCATGCCACGCGCCACCGCGGTGCCGGCGCGGCGTCCGGCCAGCGGCGATGCATGCCCAGGCCGGCGGCCAGCACCAGCGTATCGCCGGCCCACAGCAGCGGCAGCCAGGCCCGGCGCCAGGCCGGGATGCCGGCTTCCTGGCAGGCCTGCTTGAGCGCACGGGCGGGCCCGCCGGGGCGCAGCACGATGCGCTCGCCGCCGCTGCGGGCGGCCAGGCGCAGCGGCTGCCGCAGCACGGCTTCGGGCACGCCGAAGGTGTCATCGCGGAAGAAATGCAGTTCGCCGCGCCAGGCGGGCACGACGATGCGGGCTTCGCCGCGCCAGTCCAGCGTCACGGGCGCCGGTGCCACCGCCGGCGGCGGCAGGCAGGCCAGCACGCGCTCGCGGAAGCGGCGCAGCACCAGGCCGTCATGCGCGATGGCCGGCTCGCCGCCGGCGTGCGCGACCAGTTGCTCGCGCATCGCCGCAAGGCGCGCGGTAGAGGGCGCGCGCACGCCGAGGTCGCGCAGCCAGTAGCGCAGCACCGCATCTGCCTGCCCTTCGGGCAACGCGCGCAGGCCGGCAAGGTCAAGCTCGGACAGCGTGTCGGCGTCGCGGCCGGCACGCACCAAGGTAGCCAGCGTGGTCGCGGCCAGTTGGTCGATCAGCGCGCCCGCCTGGGCAAGATGCGCGGCCGCCTGCACCACGTTGGCCGCCAGCGCCGGAAACGCCGCCTGCAGCGCCGGCAGTTGCGCGCGCAAGGCATTGCGCGCGTATCGATCGTCGGCATTGGACGGATCGTCGACCCATTGCAGCCCGTTGGCGGCGCAGTAAGCCTCGATGCCGGCGCGGGGCTCGTCCAGCCAGGGCCGCAGCAGCAGCACGCCGCTGTGCGCATCGAGCGGGCGCATGGCCGGCATGCCCGCCATGCCGGCCACGCCGGCGCCGCGGAACAGGCGCAGCAGCACGGTCTCGACCTGGTCGTCCTGGTGGTGCGCGAACAGCAGCAGGCGCGCGCCGCTGTCGGCGCACATTGCCGCCAGCGCGGCATAGCGCGCGCGGCGCGCGGCCGCTTCCACGCCCTCGCCCGCCGCCGGCAGCACCGACACGCGCCGCACGAAATAACCGACCTGCCACTGCGCGCACAGCGCGGCGCAGAAGCGGTCCCAGTCGTCGGCCTCGGCCTGCAGGCCGTGGTGGACGTGCAGCGCCACCACGCGGGCGCCCTCGCCCGCCTGGGCAGCCGCCACGCGCGCGGCATGCAGCAGCGCGACCGAGTCGCGCCCGCCCGACAGCGCCACCGCGACCGTCGCCGCAGCCGCCGTGGCGCCGCCAGAAACAACAAAGGCCGCACCGGCCTGGAGGGCCTGTGCGACCTTGTCGGTCAGCCGGGCGGACGGGTCAGTCCTGAACGCCGGTTTCCTTGAACTTGCCATAGGCCAGCAGGCGCTCGTAGCGGCGCGCCTGCAGCTCCTTCACGCTCATGCCCTGGAACTGGCGCAGCGACTCCGCCAGCGAGCGCTTGAGCATTGCCGCCATGCCCTTGTAGTCGCGGTGCGCGCCGCCCAGCGGCTCGCTCACGATCTTGTCGATCAGGCCCAGCGCCTTCAGCCGGTGCGCGGTCAGGCCCAGCGCCTCGGCGGCTTCGGGCGCCTTCTCGGCGGTCTTCCACAGGATCGAGGCGCAGCCTTCCGGCGAGATCACGGCGTAGGTGGCGAACTGCAGCATCTGCACCACGTCGCCGACGGCAATCGCCAGCGCGCCGCCCGAACCGCCCTCGCCGATGATGGTGGCGATCAGCGGCACCTTCAGGCCGGCCATCACATACAGGTTGTGGCCGATCGCCTCGGACTGCCCGCGCTCTTCGGCGTCGATGCCGGGGAATGCGCCCGGGGTGTCGACAAAGGTGAAGATCGGCAGGCCGAACTTGTCCGCCAGTTCCATCAGGCGCTTGGCCTTGCGGTAGCCCTCGGGCTTGGGCATGCCGAAATTGCGCAGGGCGCGTTCTTTGGTGTCGCGGCCCTTCTGGTGCCCGATCACCATGCACGACTGGCCATTGAAGCGCGCCAGGCCGCCGATGATCGACAGGTCGTCGGCAAAGGTGCGGTCGCCGTGCAGTTCGTGGAAATCGGTAAAGATCTCGCGCACGTAGTCCAGCGTATAGGGACGCTGGGGATGGCGGGCGATTTGCGCAACCTGCCACGGGGTCAGGTTGGCGTAGATGTCCTTGGTCAGCTGCTGGCTCTTGCCGGCCAGCCGCGAAATCTCTTCGGAAATATCGACAGCCGAATCGTCCTGCACAAAGCGCAGTTCTTCGATCTTTGCCTCGAGTTCGGCAATGGGCTGCTCAAAATCCAGGAAGGTGGTTTTCATAAAATCACACGTACCTGTCTGTGAAGGGGCGCATTCTACCGGAATTTGGCCGCTATCTTAGCGCCTCCCGTATGGCGCGGAATGCACCCGCGTTTAAATTCTGTGGTTGTGATGCTTAATACGTCACAGGCAACGGATCGAGACTGCGCCACATATACCACGTGGCCACGGTGCGCCAGGGCTCCCAGTTGGCCGCCACCTCGCGCGCCTCGCTGCGCGTGACCGGTTCGCCGCTGAAGTAATTGGCGGAGATGGCGTTGATCAGACCGACGTCGTCGAGCGGCAGCACGTTGGGCCGCATCAGGTTGAACATCAGGAACATCTCGGCGGTCCAGCGGCCGATACCGCGGATCTGCGTCAGCTCGGCGATGACAGCCTCATCATCCATCTGCGCCCACTGCGCAACGTGCACGGTGCCAGCCTTGAAGTGCTCGGCCAGGTCGATCAGGTATTCCGCCTTGCGCTTGGACACGCCGCAGCCTGCCAGTTTTTCCGGGCCGGCGCGCAGGAACTGCGCTGGCGCCAGCCTGGGACAGACCGCGTGCAGCCGCTCCCACACCGACTGCGCGGCCTTGACCGAGATCTGCTGGCCCACCACTGCGCGCGCCAGCGTGACGAACGGGTCGCCGCGCGACACCAGGTGCGCAGGGCCGTAGGTCGGGATCATCTTGCGCAGGATACGGTCGCGCTTCATCAGGTCGGCGCACGCCTCATCCCAGTAGGCGGGGCGCACCGCGTCGACCACGGTCTCGACCGGCACTGGCACCGCTTGCGCCTCGGGCAGCACGGCCTTGGCGTTGCGCGCGGTCTTTGCCGCAAGCCGGGTGGCATCCTTGCTGGTGTCCTTGCCGTCCGGCAGCGGCGCCTCTTTGGCGCCGGCCTTGCCCGGCCGCGGGCCGGCCGTCTTCGCCCGACCGGCGGTGGCGGGCGGCGTGGCGGTGGCGGGCTTGCGCGCGGCAGCGTTCAAGCACGCCTCCACTCGGTGGCACCGCCCGGCTTGTCTTCCAGCACGATGCCCGCTTCCAGCAGTTGCGCGCGGATGCGGTCTGCCTCGGCGAAATCGCGCCCGGCCTTGGCGCTCTTGCGCGCCGCGATCAGCTTCTCGATCTCATCAGGCGTCGGGCCGTGGTCGGGCGTGCCGCCCTGCAGGAAGGTATGCGGATCGCGCTCGAGCAGGCCCAGCGTGCCGGCCAGCCCTTTGAGCTGGCGCGCGGCCGAGGTCGAGCCGGTGCGGTTGATTTCGCTGGCAAGGTCAAACAGCACCGACATCGCGATCGGCGTGTTGAAGTCGTCGCCCATGGCCTCGGCAAAGCGCTTCGCGTGGGGCTCATCCCAGTCCACCGCGCAGCCGCCCGGCTGGCTGTCCTTGAGCGCGGTGTACAGGCGCGTCAGGGCGTGGCGGGCATCGTCCAGGTGCGCGTCGCTGTAGTTCAGCGGGCTGCGGTAGTGCGCGCGCAGGATGAAGAAGCGCACGACCTCGGCGTCGTACGCCTTCAGGACTTCGCGGATGGTGAAAAAATTGCCAAGCGACTTGGACATTTTCTCGTCGTTGATGCGCACGAAGCCGTTGTGCATCCACAGGTTGACGAAGGGCTTGCCGCTGGCGCCTTCGGACTGCGCGATCTCGTTCTCGTGGTGCGGGAACTGCAGGTCCGCCCCGCCCCCGTGGATGTCGAAATGCTCGCCCAGCAGCGCGCAGCTCATCGCGGAGCATTCAATGTGCCAGCCGGGGCGGCCGGCGCCCCATTTGGAGTCCCACTTGCTCTCGGGCGGTTCGCTGGCCTTGGCGGATTTCCACAGCACGAAATCGAGCGGGTCCTGCTTGGCGTCGTTGGCACTGACGCGCTCGCCGGCGCGCAGGTCTTCCAGCGACTTGCCCGACAGCTTGCCGTAGCCGCCAAACTTGCGCACCGAATAATTCACGTCGCCGTCGCTGGCCTGGTAGGCCAGGCCCCTGGCCTCGAGCTTGCCGATCATGTCGAGCATCTGCGGCACGTAGTCGGTGGCGCGCGGCTCGTGGTCGGGACGGATCACGCCCAGCGCCGCGGCATCCTCGTGCATGTACTGGATGAAACGTGTGGTCAGCTCGCCGATGGTCTCGCCGTTCTCGACCGCGCGGCGGATGATCTTGTCGTCGATATCGGTGATGTTCTGCACATAGGTCACCTCGTAGCCGGCGGCGCGCAGCCACCGGTGCACCATGTCGAACACCACCATCACGCGCGCGTGGCCGACGTGACAGTAGTCGTACACGGTCATGCCGCACACATACATGCGGACCTTGCCGGGTTCGATTGGCACGAATGGCTGCTTCTCACGCGCGAGCGTGTTGTAGATGTTCAAAGGCTGCATGAAACGAAGTGAGTGATGAGAGGAGTCTGCCGGGTTCGCCGGCAGGCAGCGCGGGCCGTGCCGCCGGCGCGAACGCCACTGGCGCAATGCTGTCGCGCCCCATATCTTACCGGAAGGCGCCGCGCGAGTCGGGCCCGCGGGCCAGCCGGCTTGCGCGCGCGCAGCCCCGCCTGCAGGCCACGCATCGAGACCGCCGCGGCATCGCCTTCGTGCCGCACTTGCCGCTTTGCTAGAATGCCGCGGAGTATAACGGACCCGTCCTCAATGAGCCTGCCGCTGCCCTCCCCGTTTTTCGCCGTCTCCGCTGCGCGCGTGCGCCGGCGCCGACCTCGCACCGTACTGCCGCTGCTGGCCCTGGCCGCGGCGCTGGCAGGCCCCGCGTCCGCGCAGAACGGCCCGCTGTCGCTGGCAGTGCCGACCTCGCCGGTGGGCGGCGTCCAGTCGACCGACCCGGGCATGGGCGAAGCCCAGCAGGCCGCCAACGCGCGCCGCTATGAGGACGCCATCAAGGGCTTTGACCGCGTGCTGGCCACCAATCCGCGCAATGCCCAGGCCCGCTTCCAGCGCGCCTGGGCGCTGGCCCAGGCCGGCCGCGAGGATGACGCGATCCAGGCCTTTGCCGAGATGGCGCAGGACTTTCCCGAGCTGCCCGAGCCGCACAACAACCTGGCGCTGCTCTATGCCAAGCGCGGCGACCTGAAGCGCGCGGAGGCCGAATTGCTGCTCGCCACCCAGGTCAAGCCCGCCTTTGCCGTGGGCTACACCAATCTGGGCGACGTCTACCGCCGCCTGGCCGAGCAGGCCTACACCGAAGCGCTGCGCCGCAATCCAGGCGATGCCCGCGCCAGTGCCGGACTGCGCCAGCTGGCCCCGGCGTCCACAGTGGCAGTGCCACCGAAGCCGGCACCGGCGGCCACAGGCCGCAAGGCGGGGCCGGCCGGGCGCCAGTCTCCTGCCAGCGCCCCTGCGGCGAACTGACAACCTGCATCCGCATGGCCCGGCGCCTACGCCGGGCCGTGTCCATCCCGACTTACCGGAGTTCCATTCATGATCCGTTCCCGTCGCATCCTCCTGGCCGGCCTGACCGCCGGCGCCCTGGCGTTGACCTCGTTCAGCGCGCTGGCGCAGCAGAAGGCCGCCGAGCGCGTCCAGTTCGTCACCAGCGCCGGCAAGTTCACGGTCGAGCTCTATCCCGACGCCGCGCCCAAGACCGTCGCGAACTTCCTGGAATATGTGAAGAGCGGCTTCTACAGTGGCACCATCTTCCACCGTGTGATCAACGGCTTCATGGTGCAGGGCGGCGGCTTTGACCGCGACATGAAGGAAAAGCCGACGCGCGCGCCGATCCCGCTGGAAGCCCGCAACGGCCTGAAGAACAAGGCCGGCACGGTGGCCATGGCGCGCACCAGCAACCCGGATTCGGCCACCGCGCAGTTCTTCGTCAATGTGGTGGATAATCCGAATCTCGACTATCCGCAGCCGGACGGCAATGGCTATGCCGTCTTCGGCAAGGTGGTGGAAGGCATGGACACGATCGACAAGATCAAGACCGTGCCGACCACGGCCTACGGGCCCATGCGCAATGTGCCGGCCGCGCCGATCGTGATCGAGTCGGCCACCGTCGTCAAATAATTACCGAACAGAGGAAACCGCCATGTCCAAGGTACAGCTCCAGACCAACAAGGGTGTGATCACCCTGGAACTCGACGCCGAGAAGGCCCCGAAATCGGTGGAGAACTTCCTGTCGTATGTCCGCAAGGGTCATTACGACAACACCATCTTCCACCGCGTGATCAAGAACTTCATGATCCAGGGCGGCGGCTTCGAGCCCGGCATGAAGCAGAAAGACACCGATGCCCCGATCGAAAACGAAGCCGGCAACGGCCTGAAGAATGACCGCTACACCGTGGCGATGGCGCGCACCAATGCGCCGCACTCGGCCACCGCGCAGTTCTTCATCAACGTGGTCGACAACGACTTCCTCAACTTCTCGTCGCCCACCCCGCAGGGCTTCGGCTATGCCGTGTTCGGCAAGGTGGTCGACGGCACCGACGTGGTCGAGCAGATCAAGGGCGTGCGCACCGGCAGTTCGGGCTTCCACCAGGACGTGCCGCTGGAAGACGTGGTGATCGAGAAGGCCGTCGTCGTCGAGTAAGCCATGCCTGCCGATTGCGGTGCCGTGCGCGCCCGCGTGCCGGCCTTTTTCTCCCGACACCACGCATGACCGCAATCTCCCACACGCCGGTGGCCGGTCCCCTCGAGGTACAGGCGCCGGCGTGGTTCATTTCAGACCTGCATCTCACGCCCGGCATGCCGCGCACGCTGGCGGCCTTCGAGCGCACCCTCGAACGCGCCGCCGCGCACGCGCGCACGCTGTTCATCCTGGGCGACTTCTTTGAATTCTGGGTCGGCGACGAAGAAACCGATGCGCCGTTCGCGCAACGCGTGGCGCTCGCACTGCGCGCACTGGCCGCGCGCGGCGTGGCGGTGTACCTGATGCACGGCAATCGCGACTTCCTGCTGGGCCGGCGCTTTGCCGGCGCCGCCGGCGCCACGCTGCTGCCCGACCCCACCGTCATCGATTGCGCCGGCCAGCGCGTCGTGCTGAGCCACGGCGACATGCTGTGCATCGACGACGAACGCTACAACCGGTTTCGGCGCTGGACCCGCAAGCGCTGGGTGCAGCGCGTGTTCCTGGCGCTGCCGCTGCGGGCACGCCTGGCGGTAGCCCGCAAGTTGCGCGCGGACAGCGAAGGCAACCGTGCCAGGCAGCGCAGTGCGGGCGCGGCGGTACCGGTGATCTATGGTGATGTGGCGCCCGCGGCGGCGGCAGAGTTGCTCGGCGCCGCCGGCGCTTCGCTGCTGGTCCATGGCCATACCCATCGCCCCGCCCGTCATGAAGACGCCGCGGGGGTGCGCTGGGTGCTGACCGACTGGGACCTGGATGGCGCCCATCCGCGCGCCGCGGTGCTGCAACTGGATCACGACGGCTTCCGGCTGCTGCCGCAGACGGACTGAGCCGGCGCTGCCGCCGCGCTGCGCCCCGTCCTTACTTCATCAGCTTGCGCAGCTCGCTCGCATCGAACGGGTCGTTCGGCGTGTTCTCCAGGTGTTCGCCAAGCCGGTCGAGCGCGGCCAGCACGGCCTCGATGCGGTCATGCTGGAGCGCGGCATTGTCGATCAGGCCCTTGAGCGCCAGCGATACCGGGTCATCCGCGTTCGGCGTAATGCCGTAGGCGGAGAACTCCTGCCGGGCGCCCTGCTGCACTGACGGCGCGTCCGGCAGGATGATGCGGGCCGGAATGCCGACGGCGGTCGCGCCCGGCGGCACCGGCTTGAGCACCACCGCGTTGGAGCCCACGCGCGCGCCGTCGCCCACCTCGAATCCGCCCAGCACCTTGGCGCCCGCGCTGACCACCACGCCGACGCCCAGGGTCGGATGCCGCTTCTGGCCCTTGTACAGCGACGTGCCGCCCAGCGTCACGCCCTGGTAGATGGTGCAGTCGTCGCCGATCTGTGCGGTCTCGCCGATCACCACGCCCATGCCGTGGTCGATGAACACGCGCCGGCCCAACGTTGCCGCCGGATGGATCTCGATGCCGGTGAAAAAGCGCGACCAGTGCGAAATCCAGCGGCCCAGCCAGTGCACGCCCGCGCGCCAGCACGCGTGCGCCAGCCGGTGCAACAGCACCGCATGCAAGCCCGGATAACAGGTCAGGACTTCCAGGCGGCTGCGCGCGGCGGGATCGCGCAGCATGATCGTGTCGATATCTTCCTTCAGGCGAGAGAACATCTTGGTCGTGTCGTGGTGCCGCGCCGTGCGCCGCGCCACGCGGGCCAGGGCCCGGGGCAGGGTCGCCGGCGAGGTCGGGGGCCGGTGAAGACAGGATCAGGAGTGTAAGTGATTTACCGGCCCGCCTTGCGGCGCCGGCATTTGGCCCCTGATCCGCCAGGGACATTGCTTCGATGCCCCGATCAACATCGACCAGGCATGCGCCAACCCGCGGCGACAGGGCCCCCGGCCGCGCCGCATCGGCATGCGCCAGCCTGGTCCCACATCGCATCAGTACGGGTTGCTGCCACAGTCCTTTGCTCCTGTCACCGGTCCGCTTGCGGACCAGGCTGGTTCCGCGCGGCAACCAGCATGTGCTTGGCGATGCCGCGCAGGATGTTCACTTCCTCGCGCTCCAGGCCGCTGCGTGCCAGCAGCCGGCGCAGCCGGGTCATCAGCTTGCGCGGATTGGACGGATCGAGAAAACCGATCGCCTCCAGCCCGCTCTGCAAGTGCCCGAACATGGCCTCGACCTGTTCGGCCGTGGCCGGCTCGCCAGCATAGCCGATATTGGCGCCCTCGTCCGGGGCTGCCTCCAGCAGCGCCAGGCGCATCTCATAGGCGACCAATTGCACCGCCTGCGCCAGATTCAGCGAGGCATAGGCGGGATTGGCGGGGATATGGGTCACGGCATTGCAGCGCTCGACCACCTCGTTGGGCAGGCCATAGCGCTCGTTGCCGAACACGAAGGCAACGCCGCCGCTGCCCGAGAGCGTCTGGCGCGCACGTGCGGCAGCGGCGCGCGGCAACAGCCGCGGCGGACCGAACTCGCGCTGGCGCGCGGTCATGGCCACGGTCAGCGCAGCACCGGCCAGGGCTGTGTCGACCTGGTCGACGATCACGGCCGCGGCCAGCACGTCGTCGGCGCCGCTGGCCATGGCCACGGCGTCCGGATGCCGCAGCACCTCGGGTTCGCGCGGCGACACCAGCACCAGGCTGCCGAAGCCCATGGTCTTGATGGCCCGTGCCACCGAGCCCACGTTGCCGGGATGGCTGGTTTCCACCAGCACGAAGCGCACGCGGTCGAAGACATCACCGTTGGTGGAAGGGATGGCGGGCTGGCTCGTATCCATGGCCGGGTTCATATACAATTCGGGGTTCTTCTTTGGCGCGGCGCCAGGTTTTTTCATGGCCGCGAGACGTTCACGGCACAATTGCAGGACGTTTTGCCGCAGAACTGCTCAGCCCCGGCGACGCCCCACGTTCTTCTACAATCCGTTGTGTTGTCAGCTGCCCATGAGCGGGCGTGCGGCGCTTTGGCGCCCCGCCGCGCGGTCGTGGCCGGCCTGGAGAGATTCATGCATCCGATGCTCAATATCGCCATCAAGGCGGCCCGCAAGGCGGGATCCATCATCAACCGCGCGTCGCTCGACGTCGATCTGGTGCGCGTCTCGCGCAAGCAACACAACGATTTCGTCACCGAGGTGGACCGCGCCGCCGAAGCCGCGATCATCGAGATCCTGCGCACGGCCTACCCGGAACACGGCATTCTAGCGGAAGAGTCCGGCCAGTCCTGGGCCGAGGACGAAGCCGGCCACGAATACACCTGGGTCATCGACCCGCTCGACGGCACCACAAACTTCATCCACGGCTTCCCGCAATACGCGGTCTCGATCGCCCAACTGCACCGCGGCACGCCCGTGCAGGCGGTGGTCTACGACCCGACCCGCGACGAACTGTTCACCGCCACCAAGGGCGCCGGCGCCTTCCTGAACAACCGGCGCATCCGCGTCACCCGCCGCGACAAGCTGGCCGACTGCCTGATCGGCACGGGCTTCCCGTTCCGCGACCTGGAGGGCGTGGAAGAGTACCTCGAGATCTTCTCGCTGATGACGCGCAGCTGCGCCGGCCTGCGCCGCCCGGGCGCCGCGGCGCTGGACCTGGCCTACGTGGCCTGCGGCCGCCTCGACGGCTTCTTCGAGCGCGGCCTGCAGCCGTGGGACATGGCCGCCGGCATGCTGCTGATCACCGAATCGGGCGGCCTGGTCGGCAACTACGCCGGCGAGCCGCGCCAGATGGAACAAGGCGAAGTGCTGGCCGGCAATCCGAAGGCGTTCGCCCAGATGGTGCGCCTGCTGTCGCCGTACTCGCTGGACAACGCCAAGCCCAGCGCCGCCTGACTCTGGCTCATGGCCTGACCGGCCACGCAAGCACGCCCGCCTTCGGCGGGCGTTTGTTTTTTTTCCCGGGGCCGTACGCCAGTGCGTCCCGCCTTGCGGCCTCGTCTTATTCCCCGGCGAGCCATGATCCTGGTCAAGGCCGCGCCGACCTGCGCTCACCAGAATGAATCCGTGCGCCACGCCATGTGCGCGCGGATCCAGCAACAGGAGAGCCAGCATGTTTCCCGAGTACCGCGACCAGATCACCGCCCTGAAGACGCAGGACGCCCGCTTTGCGCGGCTGTTCCACCGCCACAATTCGCTCGACCAGGAAATCCACAATATGGAGGCCGGCCTGGTGCCGGCTTCCACCTTCGAGATCGAGCGGCTGAAAAAGGAAAAGCTGCTGCTCAAGGACCAGCTCTACCAGATCCTGCGCCGCACCCCCGCCTGACGGAGGCGTGCAGATGACCGATCGCGACACGCCGCCGGCCCGTATTCCCACCGCAGCAAGGCCCCGCGCCACCGCCAGGGGCGATGTCCTGCCCACCCGTTCGGCGCTGTCGGCCCAGCGCAATAAGGTCGACAGCGCCGCCGAAGCCGCGGTGCAACTGGCGGCAAGCGGCATGCAGGACATCCTGGCCAGCCGGGCCGGCGATGGCACCGGCATGCTTGGCGCCATCAGCACCCTGCTCGACGGCCTGGCGCCGGACGAGGCCGCGCAACTGCGCAGCCTGATCCTGGAGGGCGAACCGGCCGCCTGGCAGGCCGGCCGCGAGCGCCACCCGGACGATGCGCTGTCCGCCGGCTGGCGCGAAGGCGCATACCCGTACCAGAACCTGATGTCGCGGCGCAACTATGAAAAGCAGAAGTACCGCCTGCAGGTGGAATTGCTCAAGTTCCAGGCATGGGTGCGCGAGACCGGCGAGCGCGTGGTGATCGTGTTCGAGGGGCGCGACGCCGCTGGCAAGGGCGGCACCATCAAACGCTTCATGGAACACATGAACCCGCGCGGCGCCCGCGTGGTGGCACTGGAAAAGCCTACCGAAGCCGAACGCGGGCAGTGGTACTTCCAGCGCTACGTGCAGCACCTGCCGTCCGCGGGGGAGATCGTTCTGTTCGACCGCTCCTGGTACAACCGTGCCGGCGTTGAGCATGTGATGGGCTTCTGCTCGACGCGCGAATACCAGGACTTCCTGCAACAGGCGCCGGATTTCGAGCGGCACCTGGTGCGCAGCGGCATCCACCTGTTCAAGTTCTGGTTCTCGGTCAGCCAGAAGGAGCAGCGCCGGCGCTTCCGCGAGCGCGAGGTCCATCCGCTCAAGCAATGGAAGCTCAGCCCGGTCGACGTGGCCTCGCTCGACAAATGGGACGACTACACCCGCGCCAAGGAAGCGATGTTCGCGCATACCGATACCGCCGATGCGCCATGGACGGTGATCCGCTCGGATTGCAAGAAGCGAGCGCGGCTCAATGCGCTGCGCTACATCCTGTCGCGCTTTGCCTATGCCAACCGGGACACCACCGCCATCGGCCAACCGGATCCGCTGATCGTCGGCCGGGCGCTGGCCAACTGACCGCGCGGCAATGCCGCACGACCCCCTTTTTGTCCGGTTCACGGCATTCGCCTCACCCCCAAAACAAGGACCTCATGTTCAAACACATCCTGCTCCCCGTCGACGGCTCGGAGCTTTCGCACCAGGCCGTCTCCGCCGCGATCCAGTTCGCCCGCACCGCGGCGGCGCGGCTCACGCCGTACATGTGCGTGGAGGGCTATCCGTATGTGCTGTCCAGCGACAGTTCGCACGAAAAGCGCGACGCCTACCAGCAACGCGTGGAAGCCGAGGCCCGCCGGGAACTCGGCAGGGTCGAGTCCGCGGCAGCGCTGGCCGGCGTGCCATGCACCGGCCATGTCTCCACCGCTTCGGCGCCGTACCAGGGCATCATCCATGCGGCCCAGGACCTGGGCTGCGATGTCATCTTCATGGCCTCGCATGGTCGCCGCGGACTCAGCGGGCTGCTGCTGGGCAGCGAAACGCAGAAAGTGCTGACCCATAGCGACATCCCGGTGCTGGTGTTCCGCTGATCCGGGCCGGCGCACCGGGCTTCGGCACATCGCCGGCCTTGCGGCTGCACTGCCGCTGCACTGCGGCGGAACTTCGGCGGCAGCACCGTGCTGTACCATATCGCCCATACTCGAGAACGCCCCTTCGTGCCGCGGCCCCAGGCCGCCGGACCAGCGCCCGGCCCGCCCCTGCGGGGGCGCTGTTCCGCGGCTCGCAAGGTGCGCTCGGCGCGGATCGGGCGGCACGACGCAGCCCACCGCCAGACAGGCTAAATGGCAATGGGATTGCAGAAGAAAACCGACCCTGAACAGGCACAGGCAGACGCCGCAGGCAGCCGCCACACGCCCATGATGCAGCAATATTTGCGCATCAAGGCGGACCACCCCGACACCCTGCTGTTTTACCGCATGGGTGACTTCTACGAACTCTTTCATGACGATGCCGAGAAGGCCGCGCGCCTGCTCGACATCACGCTGACCGCGCGCGGCGCCTCCAACGGCGTGCCGATCCGCATGGCCGGCATCCCCTTCCATTCGGCTGACCAGTACCTGGCGCGGCTGGTGAAGCTGGGCGAGTCGGTGGCGATCTGCGAGCAGATCGGCGACCCCGCCACCAGCAAGGGGCCGGTGGAGCGCAAGGTGGTGCGCATCGTCACCCCCGGCACGCTGACCGACGCCGCGCTGCTACCCGACAAGGCCGATACCTTCCTGATGGCCGTGCACCAGCAGACCACGCGCCGCGGCGTCAGCAAGACCGGCCTGGCGTGGCTGAACCTGGCCAGCGGCGAGTTGCGCCTGATGGAATGCGAAGCCGCGCTGCTGGGTCGCGAACTCGAGCGCATCCGCCCGGCCGAACTGCTGTACGCGGACGGCATCGAACTCCCTGCGCTGGCGTGCGCGCGCACGCGGCTGCCGGAATGGCATTTCGACCAGGACGCCGGCACGCGCCGGCTGCGCGAGCAGCTTGGCGTGGCCAGCCTGGACCCGTTCGGCTGCGCCGGGCTGGGGGCGGCGCTGGGCGCTGCCGGCGCGCTGCTGAACTACGCCGCCACCACACAGGGCCAGTCGCTGCGCCATGTGCAAGGCGTGAAGGTCGAGCGCGAATCGGAGTACGTCGGACTGGATTCCGCCACGCGGCGCAACCTGGAACTGACCGAAACGCTGCGCGGCGGCGAGTCGCCGACGCTGTTCTCATTGCTGGACACCTGCTGCACCGCCATGGGCAGCCGCGCGCTGCGCCACTGGCTGCACCATCCGCTGCGCGACCCGGCCCTGCCGCAGGCGCGCCAGCAGGCCATCGGCGTGCTGATCGACCAGGGCACCGACGCGCTGCGCGCGGCCCTGCGCCGGCTCGCCGACGTCGAGCGCATCACCTCGCGGCTCGCGCTGCTCAACGCCCGCCCGCGTGACCTGTCTTCGCTGCGCGACACGCTGCGCGCGCTGCCGGACGTGCAGGCTTGCATCCGCGATGACCAGGGCAGCGTGCTGCTGAAGCAAACCGTCCAAGACCTGGCCGTGCCGCAAGACTGCCTGGACTTGCTGGTGCGCGCCGTGGCCGAAGAGCCGGCCACCGTGGTGCGCGACGGCGGCGTGATCGCGCGCGGCTTTGATACCGAACTCGACGAGCTGCGCGATATCTCCGAGAACTGCGGCCAGTTCCTGATCGACCTGGAAGCGCGCGAGCGCACCCGCACCGGCATTGCCAACCTGCGTGTCGAATTCAACCGCGTGCACGGCTTCTATATCGAGGTCACCAACGGCCAGGCCGACAAGGTGCCGGACGACTACCGCCGTCGCCAGACCCTGAAGAACGCCGAGCGCTACATCACGCCCGAGCTGAAGGCGTTCGAGGACAAGGCGCTGTCGGCGCAGGACCGCGCGCTGGCGCGCGAGAAGCAGCTGTACGATGGCCTGCTGCAGGCGCTGCTGCCGCATATCGGCGAGTTGCAGTGCGTGGCCGGAGCGCTGGCGCGACTGGACGTGCTGGCGGCACTGGCCGAGCGCGCGCAGACGCTCGACTGGTCGGCGCCGGAGCGCGTCGCCGAGAACGTGGTCGATATCGTTCAGGGCCGGCACCCGGTGGTCGAAGGCCAGCTCGCGGCCGAGTCGGTCGCGTTCATCGCCAACGACTGCCAGCTCAACGAAGCGCGCAAGCTGTTGCTGATCACCGGCCCCAACATGGGCGGTAAATCGACCTTCATGCGCCAGACCGCGCTGATCGTGCTGCTGGCCTGCGTGGGCGCGTATGTGCCGGCGCGGCGGGCGGTGATCGGGCCGATCGACCGCATCTTCACCCGCATCGGCGCCGCCGATGACCTGGCGGGCGGGCGCTCGACCTTCATGGTCGAAATGACCGAAGCCGCCGGCATCCTGCACCACGCCACGCCGGCATCGCTGGTGCTGATGGACGAGATCGGGCGCGGCACCTCTACCTTCGACGGCCTGGCGCTGGCGTGGGCGATCGCGCGCCACCTGCTGTCGCACAACCGCAGCCATACCCTGTTCGCCACGCATTACTTCGAACTGACCCAGTTGCCGCAGGAGTTTCCGCAGGCGGCCAACGTGCACCTGTCGGCGGTCGAGCATGGCGACGGCATCGTGTTCCTGCATGCGGTGCAGGACGGCCCGGCCAGCCAGAGCTACGGCCTGCAGGTGGCGCAACTGGCCGGCGTGCCACAGCCGGTGATCCGCGCCGCGCGCAAGCACCTGGCCTGGCTGGAGCAGCAATCCGCCGACGCCACGCCCACGCCGCAGCTCGACCTGTTCACCGCGCCGCCGACGCCTGACGACGAGGCCTGGGACGATCGCGATGCCGGCACGGCCGCGGCCGCCGGCCCCGCCGCACTGGCGCCGGAGCAGGCTGCCGTGATCGATGCGCTGGCCGATCTGGATCCGGACACTCTGACGCCGCGCGCGGCGCTGGAGGCGTTGTACCGGCTCAAGGCGCTGGCGGGCGAGGCGGTCGATACGGCATGAACGCGCTGCGCCGTGCCCTGCCAACCCTGCTGCTGCCGTGGCTGTGCCTGACCGCCATGGCGGCTGCCGCGCCGCATGCGCTGGCGGCGCGGGCACCCGCCAAGCCCCAGGTGGTACGTATCGCGCTGATCGCCGACCTGCCGCAATGGCCCGCGGCGGAAGCCAATATGACGACGCTGCTCGACCACTTCGCCGAGCGCAAGCTGAACCTGGTGATCCACGCCGGCGGCATCAAGGGCGATACGGAATCGTGCAGCGACGCCGTGCTCGGCAGCCGCCAGCAGTTGCTGAACCAGTCGCCGCTGCCGCTGATCTATGTGCCAGGCGAAACCGACTGGTCCGAGTGCCGGCTGCCGGTCAACGGCAGCTTCGACCCGGTCGAGCGGCTGAACCGTTTGCGCGAACTGTTCTTCCCGGAAGATGCCACGCTCGGACGGCAGACGCGGCCCCTGGTGCGGCAATCGGACCAGGCGCTGTTCCGCAGCTTTCGCGAGAACATGCGCATGAGCATTGGCGACGTGCTGATCGTCGGCCTGAACGTACCGGGCGATAACAACCACTATCGCGACGAAGGCGGCCGCAACGGCGAGTTCGAGGACCGGCGCGAAGCCAACCGGCAGTGGCTGGCACGGGCGTTCTCGGTGGCGCGCCAGCGCGACCTGAACGGCATCGTCGTGGTCGCCCACGCCGATCCGCATTTTGCCAACGGCTGGGAGAAGAAGGGACGGCCCACGCTGCTCGACGGCTTTATGCGCCATCACGCGCGCGATGGCTACCTGGAATTCAAGCGGCAGCTGCGCGACCTGAGCGCGCGTTTCAGCGGCCAGGTGCTGCTGGTGCACGCCACCGGAAGCGGGGCCGACAGCGGCTTCGGCATCGACAAGCCGCTGCGCGATGCAGCCGGCAAGGTGATGCAGAACTTCACGCGCGTGTCGCTGCCGGCCAGCACAATCACCCAATGGGCCGAGTTGGTAATCACGCCCGCCGCGGCGTCGCCGTTCGCGGTCGTACTGAAGGATGCCCCGGCACCGCAGTGATGCGCGCGCCAAAGCAAAGAAGCCGGCAACGGCCGGCTTCCTGAGGGTAGCACTGGAACCGCTCAGTGCAGTGTGCGGGGCGTATCGTCGTCCTCGTCTTCGTCCACGACTTCAACGCCCGAGGCGCCGTGGGCGTGACCATGCTCAACTTCCTCGGCGGTGGCTTCGCGCACTTCGGAAACCTTCAGCCAGAAGCGCAGCGCCATGCCGGCCAGCGGATGGTTGCCATCCAGCACGACCTTGTCCTCGGCCACGTCGGTCACGGTATAGATGACGGAGTCTTCTTCGTCGCCATCCTCCGGCATGCCCTCGAACTGCATGCCGACTTCAAGCGGCTCGGGGAAGCGGTTGCGCGGCTCCACCTTCACCAGGTCGGCATCGTAGTCGCCGAACGCGTCTTCCGGCTCCAGCTGCAGTTGGGTCTCGAAGCCGGTGTCATGGCCGTCGAGCGCTTCCTCGATCTTGGGGAACGTGCCATCATAGCCGCCGTGCAAATAGACCATGGCTTCATCTGACTCCTCGATCAGATTGCCTTGCGTGTCCGACAGCTTGTACATCACGGACACCACCGTGTTCTTAGCGATTTTCAATTCTTGACTCCATGAACGATTCCGCATTATACGCGCAGGCCCTGCCCCCTGGCCCCGTCGATCCAGACACCCCGCTCGACCTGCTTGGTGGCATGACGCCTGCTGCATTCATGCGGGATATCTGGCATCGCAAGCCCTTGCTGATTCGACAGGCGGTTCCGGGAATTGTGCCGCCGGTGTCGCGCGATGCGCTTTTCGATCTCGCCGACCGCGACGATGTCGAATCGCGCCTGGTGACGCACTTCCGCAACCGCTGGAAGCTCGCGCATGGTCCATTTGCGCGCGAAAACCTGCCCGGCGTCAAGACCCGCCAGTGGACCCTGCTGGTGCAGGGCGTTAACCTCCACGATGCCGCCGCGGCGGAACTGATGAGCCGCTTCCGTTTCGTCCCCGACGCCCGCCTTGACGATGTGATGATCAGCTACGCCACCGACGGCGGCGGTGTCGGCCCGCACTTCGATTCCTATGATGTGTTCCTGCTGCAAGTCTCGGGCCGGCGCCGCTGGCGCATTTCGTCACAGGCCAGCCTCGAACTGATTCCCGACATGCCGCTGAAGATTCTTGCCGACTTCAGCGCCGAGCAGGAATGGGTGCTGGAACCCGGCGACATGCTGTATCTGCCCCCGCAATATGCGCACGACGGTATTGCCGAGGGCGAATGCATGACCTGCTCGATCGGTTTCCGCGCGCCCGCGTATCGTGAATTGGCCGGGCACTTCCTGGCCTGGTTGTCAGAAACGGTGGAAGACAACGAAGATCTCGGCGGCCGTTATGCCGATGCCGGCGAGCGCGCCGTGACACGCCCCGCGCAATTGCCTGCCGGCATGGCCAAGGCGGTGGCGGAACGGCTCAAGGCGCTGCAATGGAACAGCCAGATGGTGTCGGAATTCCTCGGCAGCCATCTGTCCGAACCCAAACCTGGCGTTGAATTTGCAGAGATCGCTGACCTGCCGTTGCGCCGTTATGCGACACTGGCGTCCCGGCATGGGGTGGTGCTGGCTCCGGCATCGATTGCGCTTTACGACCGGACCAATTTTTTCCTGAATGGCGAAGCCTACGAGCCGCCGGCTGAATTGATGCCGTGGCTGAAGAAGCTGGCCGATAATCGGCGGCTTAGTGCCCAGGAAGTTGAGACCTGTGCCGCCCTGCCTGACCTGATGGAAACCTTCCACCACTGGACCCTGGAGGGATGGCTGCAATTGGGGCCGCCGCTGTAATAATGCGTAACATTGCGAATCAGCAAATTTCGGCGCTACACAAGCCGGGAAAACGCGGATATAATCGTTGGCTGGCTAGTACTGTGGACCACTGCATATGTCGGCACCCGGGAGGGCCTAATTTTGCAGTTCAAGAGCGATAATTACCGGTAATTATTCATCGCCTGTTTTTCGTTATTACAAGTTAAAGGACGAACAATGAAGAAGTCTCTCCTGATCGCATCGCTGCTGGCCGCTGTTGCTCTCGCTGCTTGCGGCAAGAAGGAAGAAGCTGCCGCTCCGGCCGCTGACACGGCTGCTCCGGCTGCTACCGCTCCGGCTGCTGAAGCTTCGGCTCCGGCTGCTGAAGCCCCGGTTGCTCCGGCTGCTGAAGCCTCGGCCCCGGCTGCTGACGCCTCGGCTCCGGCTGCTGACGCTTCGGCTCCGGCCGCCAAGCAGTAATCGGTTTCTCACCGATAAAAAAACCGGCCTTCGGGCCGGTTTTTTTTTGGGGCGCGCCACCGCGTGGTCCTGCCCGGGTGCGCCCGCCCTTCAGGCCCGTACCGCCTGCCATGCCAGGCCTTCATCCTGGTCCGCCACCAGCACGTCGCTCGGCCTGGCGCCCAAGGCGGCCGCCAAGGCACCGGTGGCCAGTTCACGCGTATTGTTCTGCTTGCTCAGATGGGCCGCTACCACGCGGTTCAGCCCGTCATGGGCTACCTGCGCCAGGATGCTGGCCGCCACTTCATTGGCCAGGTGGCCAAAGTCGCCGCCGATGCGCCGCTTGAGCGAGGCCGGATAGACGGAATTGCGCAGCATCTCGCGGTCATGATTGCATTCCAGCACCAGTGCATCCACGCCCGCCAGGCGCGCGGTCACATAAGGCGTTTCCATGCCCGCATCGGTAAGCACGCCGAGCCGCGCGTGCCCGTCCGACAGCACGAACTGCACCGGCTCGCGCGCGTCGTGCGGCACCGTGTAGGGCAGCACCTGCAAGCCGCCGATGGCGAAGCCATGGTCGGCGCAGCAAACCCGGACGTCGGCCACATCGGCACCGCGCAGGCGCGAGGTGGCCAGCCAGGTACCGTGGCTGGTATAGACCGCCAGGCGATGGCGCGCGGCAAACGCATAGGCAGAACCGACATGATCGCCATGCTCGTGCGTGACCAGCACCGCGTCGAGCTGGTCCGGCGTGACACCCAAGCGCTCCAGGCGCCGGGCCGTCTCGCGGATGCCAAAGCCGCAGTCCAGCAGCACGCGGGTAGTGGTGGTGTCTTCGCGGGATTCGATCAGCAGCGAGTTGCCCTCGCTGCCGCTGCCGAGGAAGGCGAAGCGCATCATGGCTGCGCCCTCCCCGCCAGGCACCGGCCAGGATGGCCGGCTGGCAAGCCAGCAATCATGCGCCGGCTCAGTGCAGTTGCTCGTCGAGCAGCGACAGGATGCGCTTGCCGACCTCGCCGTTCTCGGGCTGGCCGGCATCGTTGAGCACCGTCACCAGCGTGCCGCTGCCCGTGCCCTTGAGCGAGACGCGGTACTTCTTGGCGGTCTTGGGATCGTCCGGCTTGGTGAACAGCTTTGAGAAGAAGCCGCGGTTGTCGACGGTGTTGCGCGGGTCGACATAGCGCACGAAATACAGCCCTTGCGCGCGATCGCGGTCTTCAACGGTAAAGTTCACGCGATCCAGCGACAGGCCCACCGAGCGCCAGGCGCGATCGAACGGCTCGGGCAACTGCAGCGCGGGGGCACCGTTGACCTGCGCCAGGTACGACTTGTTCGGCGTAGCGGCGGCGGTGGCGTCGGCAGCGGTGCCGGCGGCTGCGGCCGCCCCGTCAGTGGCGGCGGCGTTGCCAGCCGGCGCCGGGTTCTTGGCCATGCGGTCGGCCTGCTCCTTCTGCACGCCCAGGCGCTGGGCCAGGCGCGACAGGAATTCGGCCTCCAGCTCAGGATCGGCCGGGCGCGGGGTCCACACCGTGCTCGACTTGTCGATGCCGGTCAGCTGTTCCTGCGCACCGCGGTGGCTGATGAAGACTTCCAGCGTGCCGTTCTGCGAGCGCTCGACTCTGGTGCGGAACTTGTCGCGCTCCGAGGTCGAGTACAGGCCATCGAACACCTTGCCGATGGTATTGCGGATGATGTCCTGCGGGATCTTGGCGCGATTTTCGGCCCAGTCGGTTTCCATGATGCCGGTCTCGGGCGAGTCCTGCACCAGCAGGAAACCGCTTTCCTGCCAGAAGCCGCGCAGTTGTTGCCACAGCTGGTCGCCGCGCATGCCGTTGCTGATCACCAGCCAGCGCTGGTTGCCGTCGCGTTCCATGCGGATGCCCTGCGCCGAGGGCAGTACGTTCTCGGTCGGCGATTGCTCGCGGACCTTGGTGGCCTGGCTGTAGGTCGACAGCGTCGAGGTGCCGTTCGCATCAGGCACCGAATAACGGCGGTCGCCTTCCAGCTTGGTCAGGTCGGGCGGCACGTCCAGCGTGGGGGTGCGCTTCGAGGCCGACGACTTGTAGTCGATCTTGTCGGGCTGCATGGCCTCGTTGATGCTGCTGCAGCCGGTCATCACACCGACGGCGAGTACGGGCACAACCAGGGCGGCGCGGCGGACTTGCGTCGTGCCGCGGCGGTTAAGCTTCAGTTTCATTGACACGCAATCCTAGTAGATAAGGCGGACAGCAGGACGCCGCGAAAAATCAGGCCAGCAGGCCGGCGGCGGCCAGTGCCTTGCGTACGTAGTCGTGGTTGCCCTCGGACAGCGGGGTCAGCGGCAGGCGGATGCCGCCTGCCATCTTGCCCATCTGCTGGAGCGCCCACTTGACCGGGATCGGATTGGCTTCGATGAACATGGCCTGGTTCAGCCCGATCATTTCCATGTGCAGGCGGCGCGCGGTGACGACGTCGCCCTTCAGTGCCGCCGCGCACATTTCATGCATCTTGCGCGGCGCCACGTTCGCGGTCACCGAGATATTGCCGTGACCGCCCAGCAGGATCAGCGCCACCGCCGTGGGATCGTCGCCGCTGTAGATGGCGAAGCCTTCCGGCGCGCCCTTGATCAGCTGCGCGGCACGGTCGATGTTGCCAGTCGCTTCCTTGACGCCGACGATGCCCGGCACCTGCGCCAGGCGCAGAATGGTCTCGTTGTTCATGTCCGCGACCGTGCGGCCGGGGACGTTGTACAGCAGCACCGGCAGGTCCACCGCCTCGGCGATGGTGCGGAAATGCCGGTACATGCCTTCCTGGGTCGGCTTGTTGTAGTACGGCACGACCTGCAGCGAGGCATCGGCGCCCACCTTCTTGGCGAAGGCGGTCAGCTCGATGGCTTCCTTGGTGGAATTGCCGCCGGTCCCGGCGATGATCGGAATGCGCTTGCCGGCCTGTTCGACAGCAACGCGGATCAGTTCGCAGTGCTCCTCGACGGTCACCGTCGGCGACTCGCCGGTGGTGCCTACGATCACGATGGCGTCGGTGCCTTCGGCAACGTGCCAGTCGACCAGTGCGCGCAGGGCCGGGAAGTCCAGGCTGCCGTCCTCCTGCATCGGGGTGACGATGGCGACGATGCTGCCGGTAATCTGTGTCATAACGTTAGGGAATTCGGGATGCGAATAACGGGATTGTACCGGAACCGCCGGCCGCTTCGACCGCTGCCCGGACAGGGGTTGATACCAACTGTTTCAACGCGTGCGGCGCCGTTCGCGCCGACAGCGCGGCGCACCGCTCAGGGATCGAGCCGGTAGCGTGGCGGCGCGGCCGCCCCGGCGGCCGCTGTCGCCTCGCGCACCGCACATAGGCGCTGCACGAAGGCTGTTTTCGGCACTTCCACCAGGCCGTCTTCATATGCAACCACCCGCAGCCCCTGTTCGCGCGCCACGTCGAGCAACTCGCCAGGGCGCAGCAGGAAATCCGGCCGCGACGGCTTGCCGACGGTCTCGTTGCCGGCGGCGAAGGTTTCATAGATCCAGCAACCGCCCGGCGCCAGCGCGGCCGCCAGGTGCGGCCATAGCGGCCGGTGCAGGTAGTTGGTGACGACGATGGCGTCGAACGGCGCCTCGCCGGCCAGCGGCCACACGCCCTGCTCCAGGTCGGCCACCCGCCCGGCCACACCGGCCGGCAGGCCGGCAATGGCGTCGGCATCGCGGTCGAGCGCCAGCACCTGGTGGCCGCGCGCGGCCAGCCAGGCGGCATGGCGCCCGCTGCCGCAGGCCAGGTCCAGCACGCGCGCGCCCGGGTGCAGCAGGTGGGCCCAGCGCGTGACCCACGCGGAGGGGGTGGCAATGCCGGCGTGCGACAACGTCATGGCAGCCCCGTCAATTGAGCAATACCATGATCGGGCGCAGCAGCAGCTCGATCAGGGACATCAGCGCATTGACCACCGGCGTCATCCAGATCGTGGTGATCACGCCCGCGGCGACCAGCGCCAGCACCACGAAAATGCCGTAGGGCTCGACGCGGGCTACCGCGCGCGCAATCCCTTGCGGCAGCAGCGCGGTCAGCACGCGGCCGCCATCCAGCGGCGGCACCGGGAACAGGTTGAAGGCGGCCACTACCAGGTTGACGCGCACGCCGGCTAGCGCCATCTCGCCGAAAAACGGCTCGCGCACGCCGCCCCAGGTCAGGCCGATCGCCAGCAGCACCCAGACGAAGGCCTGCACCACATTGCTGGCGGGACCCGCCAGCGCCACCCACATGCCATGCCAGCGCGGGTTGCGCAGGCGCTCGAACACCACCGGCACCGGCTTGGCGTAGCCGAACACGAACTGGCCGCTGGTCATGATGTACAGCAGCAGCGGCACGGCGATGGTGCCGATGGGGTCGATATGGCGGATCGGGTTCAGGCTGACGCGCCCGAGTGCATAGGCGGTGTTGTCGCCGAACACCTTGGCCACGTAGCCGTGCGAGGCCTCGTGCAGCGTGATGGCGAACAGCACCGGCAGGGCATAGACCGCGAAGGTCTGGATAAGGGAGGAATCCATGAGCGCTATTGTAGCGGCCCGCCGGCGCCCGGGCGCACGCTGATGCACCCGACTGAAAGCGCGGCGGCGCTGCCGGTCAGAGGCCGAAGCGAGCGATGTCGCCGCGGCCCGCGCGGACCAGTTCCGGCTCGCCGCCCGTCAGGTCGATCACCGTGGTCGGCTGCGCCGGGGCCGGGCCGCCGTCCACCACCAGGTCGAGCTGCTTTTCCAGCCGTGCGCGGATTTGGGCCGGGTCGTTGAGCGGTGCCTCGTCGCCCGGCAGCTGCAGCGTCGCCGAGATCAGCGGCTCGCCGGTTTCGCCCAGCAACGCCAGCGGGATGGCATGCTCGGGCACGCGCACGCCGATGGTCTTGCGCGCCGGGTGCGACAGCCGCCGTGGCACTTCCTTGGTCGCTTCCAGGATAAACACGTACGGGCCCGGCGTGGCGCCCTTGAGCCAGCGGTACTGCCGGTTGTCGACGCGGGCAAAGTTGCCGAGTTCGGACAGGTCGCGGCACATCAGCGTCAGGTGGTGGCGGTCGTCGATGCCACGCAGCCGGCGCAGGCGCTCGACCGCGGCCTTGTCGTCGAGCCGGCACGCCAGCGCATAGCTGGAGTCGGTCGGCAGCGCGATCAGCCCGCCTTTCTGCAGGATCTGGGCCGCCTGCTTGACCAGGCGCGACTGCGGGTTGAGCGGATGGATCTCAAAGTACTGGGACATGGACCAGGGAGCGGAGTCGGATCAAACGGAGCGGCATCCGGGGTCTGGCCCCGGCCAGGCGGGGCGCGCCTACCAGTCGTGCCAGACCGGTGTGACCGTGGGCGGCAGCGGCGGCAGCTTGCCGAGCTCCACCCGGCCTTCGCCGGGGCCGTGAAAGTCAGTGCCGCGCGAAGCCATCAGCCCGTAGTGCCGCGCCACTTCGGCGTAGCGGCGGTACTGGTCGGGCGTATGGCTGCCGGTCACCACCTCGACCGCGCCGCCGCCCAGCGCCGTGAATTCATCGAACAGCGCGTCGTGCTGGGTGTCGGTGTAGTGGTAGCGGCCCGGGTGCGCCATCACCGCGATGCCGCCGGCCGCGCGGATCCAGCGCACCGCTTCGCCCAGGCTGGCCCAGCGGTGCCCGACATAGCCGGGGCGGCCCTCCGACAGGTACTCGCTGAAGACATCGCCGATGGTGGCGCAACGGCCCCGGTCGACCAGCCATCGCGCGAAATGCGTGCGCGAGATCAGGTCCGGATTGCCCACGTACTGCAAGGCGCCTTCATAAGCCCCGGTGATGCCCACTCTGGCCAGCGCGTCCGCGATGTCGCGCGCGCGCCGCGCCCGGCCCGAGCGGGTCTCGGTCAGGCCATCGATCAGTTCCGGGCAGAACGGGTCGATCTGCAGGCCGACGATATGCACGGTCTGCCCCGCCCATGTCACCGAGATCTCGACGCCCGGCACATAGCGCATGCCGAATTCTTCGGCGGCGGCGCGTGCCTCGGCCTGCCCGCCCAGCTCGTCGTGGTCGGTCAGCGCCCAGAACGCAACCCCCGCGTCGCGGGCGATCTGCGCCACGGCGCGCGGCGCGAGCGTGCCGTCGGAAACGGTGGAATGGCAATGCAGGTCGGCATTGATGGCGTGGGCGTTTTGCATGGGGGCATTCTACTCCGGTCGCCCCTGGCCTGCGTGGCGCCGGCGCAGCCGGCAGCCCGCGCAAAGCCATGCCGGCAACGCTGGCGTCGGCGGAAAGCCGGTGGGTGCGGGGTATAGTCGGGCTTTGCACCGTCGATTCGCGGGCACATGGCGTGCCTGCCATGCCCCATGCCCATCGCTACCCCTGCTGCCGCCCCCGTCACCGCCACCGACGTACTGATCGTGGGTGCCGGTCCGGTCGGCCTGTTCGCTGCCTTCCAGGCTGGCGTGCTAGGCCTGAAATGTGAGCTGATCGATGTGCTCGACCGCGCCGGCGGCCAGTGCACCGAGCTCTATCCCGAGAAGCCGATCTACGACATTCCCGCCGTGCCGGGATGCCTGGCGCAGGAGCTGGTGGACCGGCTGCTGGAGCAATGCGCCCCCTTCGACTTCCCGATGCACTTTGGCCAGCGTGCCGAAAGCGTAGCGGAAATCCCGGCGCCGGAAGGCCGTGCCGGGCACGAACGCCTGCTGGTGACGACCGACGGCGGCAAGCGCTTCGAGGTCGCCGCGGTGCTGGTCTGCGCCGGCGCCGGCGCGTTCGCGCCGCAACGCGTAGCGCTGCCGGAGGCCCCGGCGCTGGAGGGCCGCCACGTACACTACGCGGTGCGTGATGTGTCGCACTTCGCGGGCAAGCGCGTGATCGTGGCCGGCGGCGGCGACTCGGCCCTGGACTGGGCGCTGGCGCTGCGCAAGGTCGCCGCGCGGGTGACGCTGCTGCACCGGCGCGAAGGCTTTCGCGCCGCGGACGGCACCGTGGCCGAGATGCGCAGCGCGGTGGCCGCGGGCGAGATGGACTTCGTGGTCGGCATGCTGGGGGCGCTCCGCACTGCTGGCGACGGCGGCACGCTCAGCGAAGTCGAAGTGCGTACCCGCGATGGCAGCGCCGTACTGCCGGCCGAGGAACTGGTGGCCCTGTACGGCCTGGTGTCCGAGCCCGGCCCGATCGCGCAGTGGGACCTGGATATGCGCGCGGGCCGCATCCTGGTCGACACCACCACCTATGAAAGCTCGCGCCGCGGCATCTTTGCCGCGGGCGATATCGCGTTCTACCCCAACAAGCAAAAGCTGATCCTGTCAGGCTTCCACGAGGCCGCGCTGGCGCTGCGCCGCGCCTACCATTACGCGTTCCCGGAAAAGGCGCTGGTGCACGTGCACACCAGCAACAACGCCGCGCTGAAGGAAAAGCTGACGCACGCCTGAGCGAACGCAGGCGCCGGTATCACAGACCGGTGCAGAACGATTCCACCAGCTCGGCCACGGCGGCGGGCTGGTCGTGGTGCAGCATGTGGCCGGCATCGTCCACCACCGCCTCGCGGAAGTCGCGGAACGCGCCAAAGCGCTGCTTGAATTCATCGATGGCCTGCTTGTGGGCGATATGGCGCAGCGTCTCCGAGTCGCGCGCTTCCACGTGCAATACCGGGGCCGTGACCTGCTCCCAGATCGCCATCACTTCATCGAGCCGGTACAGCATCGGGTTGACCAGCTTGTGCGCGGGGTCGCCCAGGATTTCCCAGCGGCCTTGCGCGTTGCGGCGCGACCAGTGTTCGGCCAGGAATGCGGCGCGGTCGTCGGGCAGGCGCGGGTTGGTCTTCTGCAGCCGCGCGGCAACGCCGTCGAGGCCGTCATAGGTCTTCAGTTCGGCGCCCGCGCGCAGTTCGTCGAGCCAGCGCGCATAGCGCCTGGGCGCATGCTCCGGCCGTGTCGCGGTCATGCCGAAGCCCTCCAGGTCCACCACGCGGCGTACGCGCTGCGGGCGGATGCCGGCATACAGGCAGATCACGTTGGCGCCCATGCTGTGGCCGACCAGGTCGACCTTGCCCTCGGGCTGGTAGTGGTCGAGCAAGGCCTCCAGGTCGGCGACATAGTCGGCAAACCAGTACGACTGCGTGCCCGGGTAGCGCGTGGGCCAGTCGGTCTCGCCAAAGCCGCGCCAGTCGGGCGCGATCACGTGCCAGTCGCCACGCAGATGGTCGACCAGGAACTGGAACGATGCGGCCACGTCCATCCATCCATGCAGCATGAACAGCTTGCGCGCGCCCGGCGTGCCCCAGTGGCGCACGTGGTAGCGCAGCCCGCGCACCGTGATAAATTCAGACCGCGAGGTTTCCTTGATTGTCATTGTCTCCACCCTTGCGTCGGGATCTTTCCCGCCGGGGGCTGGCGAGGAAGCCACGACAAAATAGAACGATCGTTCGCTTACGGGCATTATAGCGGCAGCGGACCCGACGGAGACCTTGAATGACCGCAGCTGCCTTGCCGGCAAGCCGGCGCGACGACTACCGCGCCCTGTACGAATCCTTCCGCTGGGAGATTCCGCCGCAATTCAACATCGCAGAAGCCTGCTGCGGGCGCTGGGCGCGGGATCCGGCCACGATGGACCGCATCGCGGTCTATACCGAGCACGAGGACGGCCGCCGCAACGCGCATAGCTTTGCCTACCTCCAGGCCGAGGCCAACCGGTTGTCGGCGGCGCTGCGCTCGCTCGGCGTGGCGCGCGGCGAGCGCGTGGCAATCGTGATGCCGCAGCGCATCGAGACCGTGATCGCGCATATGGCGATCTACCAGCTGGGCGCGATCGCGATGCCGCTGTCGATGCTGTTCGGGCCGGAGGCGCTGGCCTACCGCATCGCGCACAGCGAAGCCACCGTGGCCATCGCCGACGAGACCTCGATCGACAACCTGCTGGCGGCGCGTCCGGAATGCCCGACGCTGGCCACCGTGATCGCCGCCGGCGATGCCCATGGCCGCGGCGACCAGGACTGGGACGTGCTGCTCGCCGCGCAGCTGCCAACTTTTGTCGCCGAGCAGACCAAGGCCGACGAGGCCGCGGTGCTGATCTACACCAGCGGCACCACCGGCCCACCCAAGGGCGCGCTGATCCCGCACCGCGCGCTGATCGGCAATCTGACCGGCTTTGTCTGCTCGCAGAACTGGTATCCGCAGGACGACGACGTGTTCTGGAGCCCGGCCGACTGGGCCTGGACCGGCGGGTTGTGGGACGCGCTGATGCCGGCGCTGTATTTCGGCAAGCCTATCGTCGGCTACCAGGGCCGCTTTTCCGCCGAGCGCGCCTTCGAGCTGCTGCAGCGCTATGCCGTCACCAACACCTTCCTGTTCCCGACCGCGCTCAAGCAGATGATGAAGGCCTGCCCCGAGCCGCGCCGGCACTACGACATCCGCCTGCGCGCGCTGATGAGCGCCGGCGAGGCCGTGGGCGAGACCGTGTTCGACTGGTGCCGCGACGCCCTCGGGGTGCTCGTCAACGAGATGTTCGGCCAGACCGAGATCAATTACATCGTCGGCAACTGCACCGCGCAGAACGACGACGCGCGCCTGGGCTGGCCGGCGCGCCCGGGTTCGATGGGGCGCCCCTACCCCGGCCACCGCGTGCAGGTGATCGACGACGAAGGCCGTCCCTGCCCGCCCGGCGAGGACGGCGAGGTGGCGGTATGCGCCACCGACAGCGCCGGGCATCCGGACCCGGTGTTCTTCCTCGGCTACTGGAAGAACGAAGCCGCTACCGCGGCCAAGTACACCGAGCGCGACGGCCTGCGCTGGTGCCGCACCGGCGACCTGGCGCGCGTCGATGCCGACGGCTACCTGTGGTACCAGGGGCGCGCCGACGATGTGTTCAAGTCGTCGGGCTACCGCATCGGGCCGAGCGAGATCGAGAACTGCCTGCTCAAGCATCCCGCGGTCTCCAACTGTGCCGTGGTGCCGTCACCCGATCCGGAGCGCGGCGCGGTGGTCAAGGCCTTCGTGGTGCTGACGCCGGCGGTGGCGCGCTCCTTCGACGGCGACGCGGCGCTGGTCGCGGAACTGCAGGCCCATGTGCGCGGCCAATTGGCGCCGTACGAATACCCGAAGGCGATCGAATTCATCGACCAGTTGCCGATGACGACCACGGGCAAGATCCAGCGGCGGGTGTTGCGGCTGCTGGAGGAGGAGCGCGCCGCCGGGCGCGCCTAGCCCCGGGCGGGCGCGCCCTCGGCAGGAAAGACGCGCGCGCTCAGGAAATCGACCAGCGCCCGCACTTTGGGCGAGGGATGCCGGCTCGCCGGCCACAGCACATGGAAGGCCTTGGCCGGTCCCACATGATCGGCCAGGAGCTGGCACAGGCTGCCAGCGGCCAGCTGCTCGCGGATGGCGAAGTCCGGCAGGCAGGCAATGCCCAGCCCACGCAGCGCAAAGCACAGGCGCGTCTCGATGTTGTTGCAGATCATCGAGGTCGGCAACGCGGGCTCGGGCTCACCGGGCGCGCGCCGCAGCGGCCATGCCTCGAGCTTGCCGGTATGGGGAAAGCGGTAATGCAGGCAAGCATGGCCAGCCAGGTCGGCCGGCACCTTGGGCGTGCCGCGCTGCGCCAGATAGGCGGGCGAGGCCACCAGCATCGCCTGGAACGCGCCCAGCCGGCGCGCCGAGAGGCGCGAGTCGGCGGGCTCGCCGGTGCGGACGACGGCATCGAAACCCTCCTCGATGACATCGACCAGCTGGTCCGTGAAATCCAGGTCGAGCTCGATGTCCGGATACGCGCGCATGAAATCGCCCAGCACGGGCAACACCAGCGAGCTGACCAGCGGCAGGCTGACCCGCAGCCGGCCGCGCGGCGCCGCGGTGGCTTCGGCCAGCTCCAGCTCCGCCGCTTCGATCTCGGCCAGAACGCGGCGGCTGCGCTCCAGGAACAATGCGCCTTCGGCCGTCAGCGTGACGCTGCGTGTGCTGCGGTGGAACAGCCGCACGCCGAACCTCTGTTCCAGCCGCGCCACGCTCTTGCCGATGGCCGAGGCCGACACCCCCAGCAAGCGTCCGGCCGCGACAAAACTGCGGGTTTCGGCGACCTGCACAAACACCGCGAAGCCACTGAGGCTATCCATGATGCTCCCGATTGCGGACATAAAGTTCCGGAGAAAAAGGAACTGTAGCCCACTTTTTCTTTAATCGCCGGATCCTTATCGTCGGCAGGTCACTCACCGCACAAGGAACCTGCCGTGTCTCTTCCCGCGATCGCCCCGTGCCGGGGCCTTTCCCCTGCTTGCGCAACGTCCCTCAATGCGCGCATCGAAGCCGTGGTCCACCAGGCGCTGGCGCAGCAGCGGCTGGTCGGCGTGGTGGTACTGGCCAGCCGCGACGGCGAGCTGGTGCACCAGCAGGCCGCAGGCCAGGCCGATCGGGAAAGCGGGCAGCCGATGACGGTCGATGCCATCTTCCGCCTGGCTTCCGTCAGCAAGCCAATCGTTTCGGTGGCCGCGCTGGTGCTGGTGGCACATGGCCGCCTCGACCTGGACCAGGACATCGAGCGCTGGCTGCCCGAGTTCCGCCCGCGCCTGGCCGATGGCCGGCCGGCTCGGATCACGGCGCGGCAGCTGCTCAGCCATACCGCCGGCTTCGGCTATCGCTTCTTCGAGGCTGGCGCGGACGGGCCCTATGCCCGCGCCGGCGTCTCCGACGGCATGGACGACGCCACCATCAGCCTGGCCGAGAACCTGCGGCGCATCGCCAGCGTGCCCTTGCTGTACCAACCGGGCACGGCATGGGGCTACTCGCTTGCCACCGACGTGCTGGGCGCGCTGATCGAGCGCGTCCATGGCACGCCGCTGGACCTCGCCGTGCGCCAACTGGTCACCGGCCCGCTCGGCATGGCCGACACCGGCTTCACGGCGCGCGCTGCGCACCGCGTGCCGACTCCATACGTGAACGACAGCCCCCGCCCGCACCGCTTGCGCGAAGGCGAAGCCGTACCCGTGATCGAAGGCACCGCCGGCATTCGCTACAGCCTTGCCCGCATCTTCAACGACCAGGCCTTTCCTTCCGGCGGGGCCGGCATGGCAGGCACGGCGCCAGACTTCCTGCGCTTGCTGGAGACCCTGCGCCAAGGCGGCGGCGCGTTGCTGCCCGCAGCGCTGGTCGCCGACATGGGACGCGACCAGACCGGCGGCCTGGACCTGCCCGATGCGCCCGGCACCGGCTTCGGACTGGGCTTCTCGGTGCTGCGCGACCCGCGCCGGGCGGGTTCCCCGGAATCCGCCGGGACCTGGCGCTGGGGCGGCGCGTACGGCCACGCCTGGTTCGTGGACCGCAGCCAGGGACTGAGCGTGGTCGCGTTCACCAACACCTTGTATGAGGGCATGTCCGGCCGCTTTGTCACCGACCTGCGCGACGCGGTCTATGGGGTGGCCCCGGCCGCCGCGCAGCCATGCCAACGCAGCGCATAGTGCCGCGCCACCCCTGTCCGCTACCCGTTCTTCCTGCTCAAGGCGCCAACATGACCATAGCCACCAACACGCTTGCAGACGATGCACACCCCGGCGCGCAGCCCGCGCGGCTACCGCTTCCGGCACTGCTTGCACTTGCCGTCGCCGGCTTCATCACCGTCGTGACCGAGGCCTTGCCGGCGGGGCTGCTGCCGCAGATCGGCGCCGGCCTTGCGATTTCCGAACCGCTTGCCGGCCAGCTGATTACCGTCTACGCGTTCGGCTCACTGGTGGCGGCGATGCCGCTGACGGCGGCCACGCAGGGCCTGCGGCGGCGCCGGCTGCTGGTGCTTGCCATCGCCGGCTTCGCCGTCGCCAACGCGCTCACGGCCTGGTCAGGAAGCTATGCCATGACGATGGCGGCGCGTTTTCTCGCAGGCGTTTCGGCAGGGCTGCTGTGGGCGCTGCTGGCCGGCTATGCCGGGCGCATGGTGCCGGATCACCTCAAGGGCCGTGCCATCGCCGTCGCGATGGTGGGCATCCCGCTCGCCCTGTCGCTGGGCGTGCCGTCCGGGACCTTCGTCGGAGCCATCATGGGCTGGCGTGCGGGGTTCGGCATCATCAGCGTGATCGCGCTCGGCCTGATTGCATGGGTGCTGGCGAGCGTGCCGGACTTTGCCGGCCAGCCCGCCGGCCAGCGGCTGCCGCTCGCGCGCGTGTTCACGCTGCCGGGCGTGCGCCCGGTGCTGTTCGTGACGCTCGCCTTCGTGCTGGCGCACAACATCCTCTACACCTATATTGCGCCGTTCCTGCGCGCGGCCAACGCCGGGGCACGGCTGGACCTGGTGCTGCTCGTGTTCGGCGCGGCCTCGCTCGCCGGCATCTGGGTCACCGGCGTGCTGATCGACAGGTGGCTGCGGGCGCTGACGCTGGCCAGCACGCTGCTGTTCGGGCTCTCGGTGCTGGCGCTTGCGGCCGGTGGCGCGCACGCCGCGGTTACCTATGGCGCGGCCGGGATCTGGGGCCTCGGCTTTGGCGGCGTTTCCACGCTGTTCCAGACGGCGCTGGCAAAGACCGCCGGCAAGTCCGCCGACGTGGCGCAGTCGATGCTGGTCACGGCGTGGAACATCGCCATCGCCGGCGGCGGCGTCCTCGGCGGGCTGCTGCTCGACGGGCCGGGCATCGCAGCATTCGCGCCGGTGCTGTTGGCGCTGCTCGCGGCAACATGGCTGGCGGTGTGGTCGGCGCGCCGGCATGGTTTCCCGCCGCGCCACTGAACCAGCCTAGCCCGCCGAGGCCTCCAGCCACGCCAGCTCGTCTTCGTCGAAACCCGCGGCGCGGCGCGCCTCGAGATTGAACGGGCCACGCAGCTTCGGGGCGCGGTACTGCTCGGCCAGGCGCGCATAGGTGGCCACGGGCTCCAGCCCGCGCTGCGCGCACAGCCAGCGGTACCAGTGGTTGCCGATGGCAACGTGGCCGACCTCGTCGCGCAGGATGATGTCGATGATGGCCGCGGCGGCATGGTCGCCGGCGCCGGCCAGCCGGGCGCGCACCGGCGGCGAGGCATCGAGCCCGCGCGCCTCGAGCGTGCGCGGCACCAGCGCCATGCGCGCGAGCACGTCGCCGGCGGTCTTGTCGGTCATCTCCCACAGGCTGTTGTGGGCGGGGAAGTCGCCGTAGGCGGCACCGAGCGTGCCGAGGTGGTCGGCCAGCAGCGTGAAGTGGTATGCCTCTTCATCGGCCACGCGCAGCCAGTCGCGGTAATACGCGGGCGGCATGCCGGCGAAGCGCCAGGCCGCGTCCAGCGCCAGGTTGATCGCATTGAACTCGATATGGCACAGCGCGTGGATCATCGCCGCGCGCCCGGCCGCGGTCTGCAGCGAGCGGCGCCGCTCGACGTGCTGCGGCGCCACCAGCGGCGGCCGCTCCGGTCGGCCCGGGATGGCATGGGCGGCATCGGCATGGATCGGCTCGCCGGCTGCCAGGGCCGCGTCCGGCAAGGTCGTCACGTGGCGGTAAAGTGCCCGCGCCGCCACGGCCTTCGCGCGGGGATCCGTCATGCACAGTACCGCCAGCGCCTGGTGGCGCGGCGAAAGTGACGGATCAGGCAAAGGGGCGGCGGGTGTTTTTTCTGGCATGGGCGTAAAATCCGGGTCTGCCGCCATTGTAGGGCCTGGCCGGTGCCCGACTGCCGCGCAGCCCGGCAGCGCCACCCCCGTTCCCACCGCACCCTTTAAAGTCCGGCGGCAATCCCCACTTCAACAAAAGCCATTCGTGCAGGAGACCTCATGGCGCTTTACCAGCTCGGCGACGTCAAGCCCAGTATCGACAGCGATGCCTACGTGGCCCCCGAAGCCACCATCATCGGCAACGTGACCCTCAAGTCCCGCGCCAGCGCCTGGCCCGGTGTCGTGATCCGGGGCGACAACGAGCCGATCGTGGTCGGCGCGGACACCAATATCCAGGAGGGCTCGGTGCTGCATACCGACCCGGGCTGCCCGCTGACCCTGGGCGACAAGGTCTCGATCGGCCACCAGGCCATGCTGCATGGCTGCACCGTGGGCGAAGGCTCGCTGATCGGGATCCAGGCCGTGGTGCTGAACCGCGCCGTGATCGGCAAGGAATGCCTGGTCGGCGCCGGCGCCGTGGTGACCGAAGGCAAGGTCTTTCCGGACCGCTCGCTGATCCTGGGTGCGCCGGCCAAGGTGGTGCGCCAGCTGACCGATGCCGACGTCGCCAACCTGTATCGCAACGCCGAGACCTACGCCACGCGGCAGGCCCTGTACAAGCAACAGCTCAAGCGGATCGGCTGACGGCCGCCGCGGCATTTACCGAAACCTCGACCGATTATTGTGACCGATACCACCACCCCCGACACCCTGCAGAAGTTCCTGTTCGACGCGGCCCCCGTGCGCGGCGAGCTGGTACGCATGGAAGCCACCTGGCAAGAAGTGCTCGGCCGGCACAGCTACCCCGCGCCGGTGCGCCGGCTGCTGGGCGAACTGATGGCCGCCGCGGCGCTGCTGTCGGCCAACCTGAAGTTCAACGGGGCGCTGGTGATGCAGCTGCACGGCGACGGTCCGGTGCGCATGCTGGTGGTGGAATGCCTGTCCGACCTGTCGATGCGCGCCACCGCCAAGCTGGCTGACGGCGCGCACCTTGCCGACGACGCCACGCTGGCGCAGATGGTCAACGCCCACGGCCACGGCCGCTTTGCCATCACGCTCGACCCGAAGGACAAGCTGCCGGGCCAGCAGCCGTACCAGGGCATCGTGCCGCTGGCCGACGCGCACGGCCCGCTGGGTTCGATCAGCGCCGTGCTCGAGCACTACATGCAGGCCTCCGAGCAGCTCGACACGCGCCTGTGGCTGGCTGCCGACGACCATGTCGCCGCCGGCATGCTGCTGCAGAAGCTGCCGGCCTATGGCGGCACCGCCGAAGTCGGCGAGACCGGCGCGCCGCTGGCCAGCCATGCCAGGGCGCAGGACCTCGATACCTGGGACCGTGCGGTACAGCTCGGCACCACGCTGAAGGCTGACGAACTGCTGGCCGAAACGCCGGACACCCTGCTGCGCCGCCTGTTCTGGGAAGACTTGCAGGACGCCGGCCTGCGCGTGTTCGAGCCGCTGACGCCGCATTTCCACTGCACCTGCTCGCGCCCCAAGGTGGCCGGCATGCTGCAGTCACTGGGCCGGGAAGAGATCGAAGGCATCATCGCCGAGCGCGGCCATGTCGAGATCCACTGCGACTTCTGCGGCCTGCGCTATGAGTTCGACCCGGTCGACTGCGCGCAGCTGTTCTCGGCCACGCCGGTCGCTACCGGCGCCGGCGCCGGTGCCCGCCAGCACCACTGAGCGGCATTCGGCAGCGCCTGCGTGCGCTGCCGCACCGGGGTGGGCGGTCCAAGGCATCCTGCGCGCGGCGCGATGGAAACATCGGTCTTGCCGCCGGGTCCAACGGCTGTACGATGGCAGCATCCAGTTAGTTGCCGAGCCGCGAGCCTGAGAACCGCCATGTCCGCCCGAGCCAACCCTCCCCAGCCTGAGTCCGCATCCCGCGCCGGTGTTCCGCTACGTGGCACCGCAGCCGGCGCCGCGTTCGCTGCGTTGCTGCTGGCAGCCGGTTGCGCGCAGATCCCGCGCGACGTCAATGGCTCGCCGCCCACCGCGCGGCTGGCACCCAACGCGATGCCGCCGGCGCCGCTGACCGCCGAAGACAGGCAGAAGCTTGACGCGCTGAACCAGCAGGTGTTGCGCGACCAGGCCGCGGCGATCGCGCTGGACCAGCAGGCCGCGGCCGCGCGCGCGGCCTATGGCTATCCCAACACCAGCTGGAACCTGTATTACGGGGGATGGGGTGGCGGCCACTGGGGCGGTGGCGTCAGCGTCGGCATGCCCGGCTGGGGCTGGGGCGGCTATCCGTACGGCTGGTGGTGAACCGGGCCTCCGGCTGGCTTGAGGCAAGCCAGCGGAACGCGGCGGACCGATGCCTAGTGGCCGCCCCGACCGGCGACTGAATTCGCCGGCGGCGGCAATGGCGGCGTGGCGCTGACCTTGGGCGCCGGCGCGACGAACTGCACGAAGACCTCGCCTTCCCGCACCATACCCAGCTCGTAGCGGGCCCGTTCCTCGATCGCTCCGGTACCGTCCTGCAAATCGGCGACTTCCCCTTCCAGCTTGGCATTGCGCAGCTTGAGCGTCTGGTTGCGCGTGCCCTGCTCGGTCAGTTGCCGGTTCAGGTCCCATACGCGCAGCCAGCCGCCCTTGCCCAGCCAGAGTGGGTACTGGACGGCAAGCAGCAGCACGAACAACAGCAGCGAGATCAGGCGCATGAAAGGTGGCGGACAGGAATTTCCGCACAATGATCTGCGAACTCAGCCTGGAAGGCAATTGCCAGGCAGATTTCGATACAAAAACGGCGGCGGCCAGGAAGTCCCGGCCGCCGCCATTCCATCCGCTTGCGCCGCTCCCGCTAGCGCGGGACCGACGCGGCAAGGGGTCAGCGCAGGTTGTAGAACGCGCCCTTGCCCGGGTAGCTGGCGATATCGCCGAGGTCTTCCTCGATGCGCAGCAGCTGGTTGTACTTGGCCATGCGGTCCGAGCGCGACAGCGAACCGGTCTTGATCTGGCCGGCGTTGGTGCCCACTGCAATGTCGGCAATGGTGCTGTCTTCGGTTTCGCCCGAGCGGTGCGAGATCACGGCGGTGTAGCCGGCGCGCTTGGCCATCTCGATCGCGGCGAAGGTCTCGGTCAGGGTACCGATCTGGTTGATCTTGATCAGGATCGAGTTGCCGATGCCCTTCTCGATGCCTTCCTTCAGGATCTTGGTGTTGGTGACGAACAGGTCGTCGCCCACCAGCTGCACGCGCTTGCCCAGCTTGTCGGTCAGCGTCTTCCAGCCGTCCCAGTCGCCTTCGGCCATGCCGTCCTCGATCGACACGATCGGGAACTTGTCGCACAGGTTGGCCAGGTAGTCGGCGAACTGCGTCGAGCTCAGCTTCAGGCCTTCGCCTTCCAGCTGGTACACGCCTTCGGCCTCGTGGTAGAACTCGCTGGCGGCGCAGTCCAGCGCCAGCAGCACGTCCTCGCCAGCGCGGTAGCCGGCCTTCTCGATGGCCTGCACGATGGTGTTCAGGCACTCTTCATTGGAAGAGAAGTTCGGCGCGAAGCCGCCTTCGTCGCCCACCGCGGTGGACATGCCCTTGTCGGCCAGGATCTTCTTCAGCGCGTGGAAGATCTCGGCACCGCAGCGCAGGGCTTCGCGGAAGCTGGTCTGCGACACCGGCATGACCATGAATTCCTGGATGTCCAGGCTGTTGTTGGCGTGCGCGCCGCCGTTGACGATATTCATCATCGGCACCGGCAGCTGCATCGCGCCCGAACCGCCGAAGTAGCGGTACAGCGGCAGGCCGGCTTCTTCGGCGGCGGCCTTGGCCACGGCCATCGACACCGCCAGCATGGCGTTGGCGCCCAGGCGGCCCTTGTTCTCGGTGCCGTCGAGGTCGATCAGGGTGCGGTCCAGGAACGCCTGCTCGGAGGCGTCCAGGCCCATGATGGCTTCGGAGATCTCGGTGTTGATGTGCTCGACGGCCTTCAGCACGCCCTTGCCCAGGTAGCGGCTCTTGTCGCCGTCACGCAGCTCGATGGCTTCGCGCGAACCGGTCGACGCGCCCGACGGCACCGCCGCACGGCCCATCACGCCGGATTCCAGCAGCACGTCGCACTCGACGGTGGGGTTGCCGCGCGAGTCGAGAACCTCGCGACCGATGATATCTACGATTGCACTCATGAATTCCTCTCTGACTGTTGATTCTTGCTGCTGATCACTTCAACCCGCGCGCGTGTCAGGCGCGTGTCATGCGCGAAAGCCACGCGCGCATGACGCTGCCTGGCGCCTGCCGGCTCAGGCGGCGCCTTCGACCACGATCATGTTCATCTTCGCCGCATGTTCGCGCGACTTGCGCGCGGCACGGTAGGCCTCGCCGTCGTGGAAGGCCTTGGCGGCTTCATAGCTTGGGAATTTCAGCACCACCACGCGCGTCGGCGCCCACTCGCCCTCCAGCGTCTCGGTCTTGCCGCCGCGCACCAGCACTTCGGCGCCATGGATCTGCATGGCCTTGCTCGAAAGCACCTTGTATTGCTCGTACTGCTGGGGGTCGGTCACATCGATGTAGGCGATGATAAAGCCCGCGGCCATGGAGAATCTCCCGATTTTTTGTATGGTCTTTCGATATGGTTTGTCACCGCCGGCACCCGGGGCGCGCGGCGGCGAACAGAGCGGGCCGCGCTCAGGCGCAGGCCGGCCAGCCGAAATTGTCTTCGAGGAAACCGGCGCGCTTGACCAGCGTGTCCAGTTCCTTGAGCACGGCCAGCAGTTCCTTCATGCGCGACAGCGGCACCGCGTTGGGGCCGTCCGACATGGCCTTGCTCGGGTCCGGATGCGTTTCCATGAACAGGCCGGCGACACCGGTGGCAACCGCGGCACGCGACAGCACCGGCACGAACTCGCGCTGGCCGCCCGAGCTGGTGCCCTGACCGCCGGGCAGCTGCACCGAGTGAGTGGCATCGAACACCACCGGGGCGCCGGTCTCGCGCATGATCGCGAGCGAGCGCATGTCGGACACCAGGTTGTTGTAGCCGAACGAAACGCCACGCTCGCAGGCCATGAAGACATCGTCGGGCAGACCGGCTTCGCGCGCGGCATCGCGCGCCTTGTCGATCACGTTCTTCATGTCGTGCGGCGCCAGGAACTGGCCCTTCTTGATGTTCACCGGCTTGCCGCTTTGCGCGCAGGCACGGATGAAATCGGTCTGGCGGCACAGGAACGCCGGCGTCTGCAGCACGTCGACCACGGCGGCAACGGGCTGGATCTCGTCGATTTCGTGGATGTCGGTCAGCACCGGCACGCCGATCTCGCGCTTGACGGTGGCCAGGATCTCCAGGCCCTTCTCCATGCCCAGGCCGCGGAACGACTTGCCCGATGAACGGTTGGCCTTGTCGAACGACGACTTGTAGATGAACGGGATGCCCAGTTCCGTGGTGATGGCCTTGAGCTCGCCCGCGGTATCCAGCGCCATCTGCTCGGACTCGATCACGCACGGACCCGCGATCAGGAAGAACGGCTTATCGAGGCCGGCCTCGAAACCACAGAGTTTCATGACTTCTCTCCTGCTTGCGCCGGGCCTTACGCGCCCTTGCGCTGCTGGCTGGCCAGCGCGGCTTCGACGTAGGCCTTGAACAGCGGATGGCCGTCGCGCGGCGTCGAGGTGAATTCGGGGTGGAACTGTACGCCGACGAACCACGGGTGCATCGATTCGGGCAGTTCCATCATTTCCGGCAGGTTCTCGGTCGGCGTGCGCGCCGAGATCACCATGCCGGCCTTCTCCAGCGTCGGCACGTAGTGGTTGTTGACCTCGTAGCGGTGGCGATGGCGCTCGTTGACCTCGGCGCCGTAGATGGCGTTGGCCTTGGTGCCTTCCTTGACCGGCACGCGCTGCGCGCCCAGGCGCATGGTCCCGCCCAGGTCGGAATCGGCCGAGCGCTGCTCGACCTTGCCTTCGCGGTCGACCCACTCGGTGATCAGCGCGACCACCGGGTGCTCCGTTTCCAGGTTGAACTCGGTCGAGTTGGCGTCGGCCATGCCGGCCAGGTGGCGGGCAAATTCGATCACCGCCAGCTGCATGCCCAGGCAGATGCCAAGGTACGGGATCTTGTTCTCGCGGGCGTACTGGATCGCGCGGATCTTGCCTTCGGTGCCGCGCTTGCCGAAGCCGCCCGGCACCAGGATGGCGTCCAGCGGCGCCAGCACTTCGAGGTGGCCCGATTCCAGCTCCTCGGAATCGATGTACTCGATGTTGACACGCGTGGCGGTGTGCATGCCGGCGTGGCGCAGCGCCTCGATCAGCGACTTGTACGACTCGGTCAGGTCGACATACTTGCCGACCATGCCGATGGTGATCTCGTGCTCGGGATTTTCCTGGGCGTTGACCAGCTTCTGCCACATCGACAGGTCAGCCGGCTTGGGATCCAGGCGCAGTTCCTCGCAGATCAGGCGGTCCAGGCCCTGCTCGTTGAGCATCTGCGGGATCTTGTAGATGCTGTCCGCGTCCCAAACCGAAATCACGGCGTCTTGCGGGATATTGGCGAACAGCGAGATCTTGGCGCGCTCGTCGTCCGGGATGGGGCGGTCGGCGCGGCACAGCAACGCGGTCGGCGAGATGCCGATTTCACGCAGCTTCTGCACCGAGTGCTGGGTCGGCTTGGTCTTCAACTCGCCGGCGCTGGCAATGAACGGCACCAGCGTCAGGTGCACGAAGGCGCAGTGGTTGCGGCCCATGCGCAGGCTCATCTGGCGCGCGGCTTCCAGGAACGGCAGCGATTCGATGTCACCCACGGTGCCGCCGATTTCCACCAGCGCCACGTCGGCCTTGCCGTCGTGCGACGCGGCCGCGCCCTTTTCGACAAAGGCCTGGATCTCGTTGGTGATATGCGGGATCACCTGCACGGTCTTGCCCAGGTATTCGCCGCGGCGCTCCTTGCGGATCACCGATTCGTAGATCTGGCCAGTGGTGAAGTTGTTCGACTTGCGCATCTTGGCCGAGACGAAACGCTCGTAGTGGCCGAGATCGAGGTCGGTTTCCGCACCGTCTTCCGTGACAAACACCTCGCCATGCTGGAAGGGGCTCATCGTGCCGGGATCGACGTTGATGTAGGGATCGAGCTTGAGGAGGGTGACTTTGAGGCCGCGCGACTCAAGGATGGCCGCGAGCGAGGCAGCAGCGATGCCCTTGCCGAGAGAAGAGACGACGCCACCGGTGACGAAGACGAATTTGGTCATAAACCGAGCTTGCCGGGGAAATCGGGATTATACATGAGAGCCCGTGCCCCGCCGACCCGGAAATTGTGACAGCAGCCCGGCTCTGGCGGGCTGCGCGCCATGTTGACGGCGGGCTGCGGCGCATGCGCCGCACGCTGGCTTAGCGCCCCTGCTGGCGCATCGCGCCGATCAGTTCGCGCACCAGTTCCGCGGTTTGCCGGGGTCGCTCCATCGGATACAGATGGCCGCCTTCGATAAAGCGCAGGTTGGGCCCGACCAGCCGGCGCGTCGCCCCCAGGCCGCACTGCCGCACCTCGCGCGAACGGGTGCCGGCAACAAAGCCGACCGGCACCGGCGCCCCGCGCGCGACCTTGCGCCCTAGGCTGGTCGGCAGCGTGCGGTAGATCCAGTATTCGACCTCGCGGTCAAAGCGCAGCCGGCGCTCGTTGTCCTTGCCGGTGGGCTCGGTGCCGTGGATGGCATAGTCACGCAGCACGTCCTGGTCCCACACCGCGAAGTTGGGCTTGGCGCGGAAATGTTGCCAGACCGCCTCGGCATCGGGCCAGTGCGTGCGCCGGTTCCTGGTCACCGCCGCCGGGCCGGGCTTTTCGTCGATGCCCAGCATCTGGGCGGTCTTCAGCAACGACGCGCGCCAGCCGGCAATGATCGGCGAGTCCAGCATGACCACGCCGCGCACCCGCTCCGGGCGCCGCAGCGCCGCCATCAGCGACAAGAAGCCTCCCAGCGAATGACCCACCAGCCATACCGGCTCGCGGTACTGGCGGTCGATCTCGCCCAGCAGCTCTTCCACCAGGTGCGTCCAGCCGCGCGTCACCGGGAATTCCGGCTTGTGCCCGTAGCGGTCCACGGCGCGAAACTCGAACTCGCCGTCCAGTTCGCCGAACAGCTTGCGGTAAGTCGTCACCGGAAAGCCGTTGGCATGGGAAAAATGGATGATCTCGCGCATTCCGCCGCCTTAATCCGGCTTGCGTGGATGCATGCGCTTGGCCCGCACCGGCTGGGCCCAGCGGTCCGCCTCGCCGGAGCGCGCCAGCGAGAATTCCGCGGGCGCGGCCGGATCCCACTCCGGGTTATGGATTTCGCCGAAGACCTGGCGCAGGCGTTGCCCCCAGGTGTCGCGGATCATGCGGAAATAGGCGTTGCGCTCGTCGATATTGACGAAGCGCGTCACCCGCAGCGAATCGGCCTCATAAACCAGCAGGTCCAGCGGCAGCCCCACCGAGATATTCGACTTCAGCGTCGAATCCATCGAGATCAGCGCGCACTTGGCGCCTTCGGCCAGCGGCAGCGACGGATGCACGACGCGGTCGACAATGGGCTTGCCGTACTTGGCCTCGCCGATCTGGAAGTAACAGTTCTCGGGCGTGGCCTCGACGAAATTGCCGGCGGCATAGACATTGAACAGCCGCACCCGCTCGCCGCGCACCTGGCCGCCGAAGATCAGGCTGACATTGAACTCGATGCCGGCGTCGCGCAGCGCGTGCGCATCGCGCCGGTGCACCTGCCGCACCGCTTCGCCCACGATCGAGGCAGCCTCGAACATGTCGCGCGCGGTCCACAGCGAGCGCTTCTCGTCATGGTCCTCGATCAGGATCTGGCGCACCGACTGGCTGATGGCCAGGTTGCCCGCGGTCATCAGCACCATCACCCGGTCGCCGGGTTCCTCGAACACCGTCATCTTGCGCGCGGTCGAGATGGCGTCTACCCCGGCATTGGTGCGGGAGTCGGACAGGAATACCAGGCCGGCATCCAGCCGCATGGCTACACAATACGTCATGATTTGTCTTGGTGTTCTTGGTGGCGGCGGGGGTGGCCCGGCAGGGGCCTGCGTCACTCCGGATTCTAGCCTCCGTGCACCAGCACGGCGCCGCGTCTGGAAGCCAGCACCTAATTAGTTAGAAAGTGGCGTGATGGTTACATTGACTTCCAGCGTCTCGCCGGCGCCGCCGTCCAGAATGCCCCGCACTGGCGCCGCCGAAGCGTAATCGCGCCCGACCGCCAGCCGTATATGCCGTTCGTCAGTGAGGCAGCCATGCGTAATGTCGATGCTGCACCAGATCTCGCCGGCCGGGTCCAGGCATACGTCGGCCCAGGCATGGCTGGCCAGCTCAGTGGCGGCCGGGTCGTAGAAGTAGCCGCTGACATAGCGTGCCGGGATGCCCAGCGCCCGGCACGCCGCCACCATCACCTGCGCCTGGTCCTGGCACACGCCGCTGCCCAGCGCGAAGGCCTGCGCGGCCGAGGTGCCGACGTCAGTGGTATTGGGCTTGTAGCGCACGCGCTCGCCGATTCCGCGGGCCAGCGCCAGCAGCGCGCCAATGTCATGCCCGGCGGCGAGGAACGGCGCGGCAAATGCCTGCATCTCGGCCGGCGCCGTGGTCAGCGGCGTGCTGCCGAGGAAATACAGCGGCGATACGCGCGCTTCGCCATTGGGCGGGGCGTCGCGGAAGGCGTGATGGCCGTCGCGGTCGAGGTCGCCGTGCGGCGGCAGCACTTCCACTTCGCCGCTGGCTTCGATGGCGATGGTGCTGGCAGGCCCCGCCACCGTGAAGTTGTGCACGATGTTGCCGAAGCCATCGCGCGCCGCCGTGGGATTGCCGGGCGTCGACAGATGCCAGTAGTTGACGGTCTGCAGCGGGCCCGAGCGCGGCTCGAGCCGCACTTCGTGCACGCTGCGCCGCACCGGTTCGGTGTAGCGGTAGACAGTATGGTGGTGGATCTTGTATTTCACGATATGAGGGCGCGGCGGCGCATGAAGGCTGCCGGCGGCCCGGGTCAGGCCACCTGCAGCGGCACCAGGAAGTCCCGGCTGATGCCGTTGCCGAGGTCGCCGATGCGCTCCAGGAAGCTGGTCAGGTACGCATGCAGGCCGACGGCAAAGATGTCGTCGATCCGCGCGTACTTCAGGTCGGCGTGGAGTTTACCAGCCTGCCGCTCGGTTTCCGCCGACTGCTGGTTGCGCACCGTATGCAGGATCGCCACCACCTCGTCCATGCTCGACACCAGCGAACGCGGCATGTCCGGGCGCAGGATCAGCAGTTCGGCCACGCGCTGCGGCGTGATGACGGCACGATAGACCTTGCGGTAGACCTCGAAGCCCGACACCGAGCGCAGGATCGCCGCCCAGTGGTAGAAGTCGTTCGGACCGCTGCCCTGATCGGGATCAGCCTCGGCCGCCCCGCCCTCCCTGCCCGACGATGCCTGGAACTTGACGTCGAGGATCCGCGCGGTATTGTCGGCGCGCTCCAGGAAGGTGCCCAGCCGCATGAAATGAAAGGCATCGTCCTTGAGCATGGTGCCGAACTGCACCCCGCGCGCCAGGTGCGAGCGGAACTTGACCCACTCGAAGAAGCGCGCCGGGTCTTCCTTCAGCACGCCGTCGGCAATCAGGCGCTGCACCTCCAGCCAGGTGGTGTTGACGGTTTCCCAGACTTCGGTGGTCAGCGAGCCCCGCACCGCGCGCGCATTCTCGCGCGCCGCGCGCAGGCAACTCATGATGGAAGAGGCATTGGTCATGTCGCGCACCATGAAGTCGATGACATCGTCGCGCGACAGCAGGCCGTACTTGTGGTCGAAGACGTCGGTCAGTTCCGAGATATCGAGCATGGCCCACCAACCCTGCTCGGCCACTTCGGCCGATTGCGGCAGCAGCGAGGTCTGGTAGTTGACATCGAGCATGCGCGCCGTGTTCTCCGCGCGCTCGGTATAGCGGGCCATCCAGAACAGGTGGTCGGCGGTGCGGCTCAGCATGTGGGCTCTCCGGGGTTGGCGGCGGTCGTCATGGCCAGCATCGCGTTCATCGCTCCAGCACCCAGGTGTCCTTGGTGCCGCCCCCTTGAGAGGAATTCACCACCAGCGAACCTTCGCGCAGCGCCACGCGGGTCAGCCCGCCCGGCACCATCCGCACCTCCTTGCCCGACAGCACGAACGGGCGCAGGTCGATATGGCGCGGGGCGATGCCCGCCTCGACATAGGTCGGGCAGGTCGACAACGCCAGCGTGGGCTGCGCGATGTACTGCTCGGGCCTGGACCTGACCACCTCACGGAAGGCATCGATCTCGGCGCGCGTCGCCGCCGGGCCGACCAGCATGCCGTAGCCGCCGGCGCCATGGGTTTCCTTGACCACCAGTTCGCCCATATGGTCCAGCACGTACTGCAGGTCATCGGCGCGCCGGCACATGTAGGTCGGCACGTTGCTGAGGATCGCCTCTTCGCCCAGGTAGAAGCGGATCATGTCCGGCACATACGGGTAGATCGATTTGTCGTCGGCGACGCCGGTGCCGATCGCATTGCAGATGGTGACGTTGCCGGCGCGGTAGACCGACAGCAGTCCGGCGGCGCCAAGCGCCGAATCAGGACGGAACGCGAGCGGGTCGAGGAAATCGTCGTCGACGCGCCGGTAGATCACGTCGATGCGTTGCGGGCCCTGCGTGGTGCGCATGAACAGGTGGTTGTCCTCGACGAAGAGGTCGCTGCCTTCGACCAGTTCCACCCCCATCTGCTGCGCCAGGAAGGCATGCTCGAAGTACGCCGAGTTGTACATGCCGGGCGTCAGCACCACCACCGTGGGATCGGCGATCGCCTGCGGCGAAACCCCGCGCAGCATGTCGAGCAGCAGGTCGGGATAGTGCGCCACCGGCGCCACGCGGTTGCGCGCGAACAGGTCCGGGAACAACCGCATCATCATCTTGCGGTTCTCGAGCATGTACGACACGCCCGACGGCACGCGCAGGTTGTCTTCCAGCACGTAGAACTCGCCCTCGCCGGCGCGCACCACGTCGATGCCGGCGACATGCGCATAGACGTCGTGCGGCACGTTGACGCCGAGCATCTCGGGCCGGTACTGGGCGTTGTTGTAGATCTGGTCGGGCGGGATCACGCCGGCGCGGATGATGTCCTGGCCGTGGTAGATGTCATGGATGAAGCGGTTCAGCGCGGCCACGCGCTGGCGCAGGCCTTTTTCCAGCTGCGCCCATTCGCTCGCCGGGAAAATGCGCGGGATCACGTCGAACGGGATGGTGCGCTCGGTGCCGCTGTTGGCTTCGTCCTTGTCGCCGTAGACAGCGAAGGTGATACCCACGCGCCGGAACACCAGGTCGGCCTCGGCGCGCTTGTTGCCCATCGTGCTTTCGGCCTGGCGCGCCAGCCATTCGGCGAAATGCCGGTAGTGCGGGCGTACCGCGCCGTCAGGCACGGCCTGTCCTGCGTGGATCAGCGCCGGCGCACCGTCATCGCACCAGTCCAGCATCTCGTCGAAGTACCGCGCCGCCATGATGGCCGCTCCTCCATGTCGCGGGCTGCGCGCGGCGGCGCGCGTTCGCGCCGCCGCCGGCCGCCCTGGTTGCCCTGGCTGTCGTGCCCTGCGCCGCGACGGCGCCGGTTTGGTGCGCGCCACGGTGATGCCGTCAAGTCACTGGCCCTTCCAGCATACCCGTGCCGGCGAAAGCCGCAAGGTGGCCCGGTGGGCGCCCATGCCCCCGCATCCGCACCGGCACCGATCAAGCAAGATGCCTGCCAGCGCACGAAAAAACGGCCGCCGGCGAGGCCGGCGGCCGTAGTTGCGTTGCATGGGTAAAGGGCAAGCTCGCTCCTCCGCCATGCCCTGGCGGGGACGATCGCGGCAGCTCAGCGGGCCGCGCTGGCGCCTGGCCGCACGGTGGCCTGCAGGATAGTGTCGACCAGCGCCTCGGGCGGCTGGCGGATATCGAGCGCGAGCGCGTCCCCCGGTTCTTCCAGCGTATCGAACTGGCTTTGCAGCAGCTCGGGATTGAAGAAGTGCTCGGTGCGCGCCGACAGGCGCTGGCCGATCAGCGAGGCATCGCCCTTCATGAACACAAAGGTCACGCCGCCATCGGGCGGGGTCAGGCGGTCCCGGTAAGCCTGGCGCAGCGCCGAGCAGGTGAACACATGGGTGCGGCCTTCGGCCCGGGCCGCGTCGATGGCGGCGCGCATCGCCGCCAGCCATGGCCAGCGGTCTTCGTCGGTCAGCGGGATGCCGGCATGCATCTTGGCCTTGTTGGCGTCGCTATGGAATTCATCGGCGTCGTGGAAGCCGCAGCCCAGCCGCTGCGCCAGCAATTGGCCGACCGTAGTCTTGCCGCTGCCGGAAACGCCCATCAGGATATAGATCATTGTCTGCTCCGTCGGTCTTGGTATCGGATGGTGTTGCCATCCTTGTCTGTCCTTGTCGGTCCGGCCGGACGTCGTTGCGGCGGTGCAAAGGCGTCCCGGGGCGCTGCCACCCCGCAGGAAACTTCAGGGAAAATCGGCCTCTGGCCTGGCTATTGTGCGACGGATTGCGCCGCCGCGGTATGGCCGTGCCCGGGCGCGCCGGCGTCGGCATCCACCTCGGACAGGTCGAGTGCGCTGGCGCCCTCTTCCGCGATGCGCGCGTGGCGCCGGAACAGGCCGAACAAACCCCGCCCCAGGCTGAACTGCGCGAACCGGTCGGCAGGCGCGCGGGCCAGCGAGCGCGCCGCGAATTCGCTTTCGTCGCCCAGCCATTGCAGCGTGCCGGCGACGGCGTCGACACGGATGCGGTCGCCGTCGCGCACGCGCGCCAGCGCGCCGCCTGCCAGCGCCTCGGGGCCGACGTGGATCACCGCCGGCACCTTGCCGGAAGCGCCGGACATGCGCCCGTCGGTCACCAGCGCCACCTTGTGGCCGGCGTCCTGCAGCGCGCCCAGCAGCGGGGTCAGGCGGTGCAGTTCCGGCATGCCGTTGGCATTCGGCCCCTGGAAACGCACTACCGCAACCAGGTCGCCGCCGAGTTCGCCGGCATCGAACGCGGCCTGCAGCGCTTCCTGCGAGTCGAACACCCGCACCCGCGCTTCCACCACGCGGTGCTCGGGCGCCACGGCCGAAACCTTGATCACGCCGCGGCCCAGGTTGCCCTGCATCAACCGCAGGCCGCCCTCGGCCGAGAACGGCGCCGCGGCCGTCGCCAGCACCTGCGGGTCGCCGCTCTGCGCCGCGCCGTCGCGCCAGTGAAGCACGCCGTCAGTCATCACCGGTTCCTGCGTGTAGCGGGCCAGGCCGGGGCCGGCCACGGTGTGGACGTCCTCGTGCAGCAAGCCGGCCTGCAGCAGCTCGCGAATCACGAAGCCGGCGCCGCCTGCCGCGTGGAAATGGTTCACATCGGCCGAGCCGTTGGGATAGACGCGCGCCAGCAGCGGCGTGATGCGCGACAGCAGGTCGAAATCATTCCAGTCGATCACGATGCCCGCGGCGCGCGCCATCGCCACCAGGTGGATGGTGTGGTTGGTCGAGCCGCCGGTGGCGAGCAGGCCGACCATGGCGTTGGCAATGGCGCGCTCGTCGACGATGCGCGCCAGCGGCAGGTAGTCGTCGCCGCGCGCGCGCAGCGCGATCGCGCGCTGTGCCGCCGCGGCCGTCAGCGCATCGCGCAGGCCGCTGTCAGGATGCACAAAGGCCGCGCCGGGCAAATGCAGGCCCATGACTTCCATCAGGAACTGGTTGCTGTTGGCGGTGCCGTAGAAGGTACAGGTACCGGCGCCGTGGTAGGCCTGGCATTCGGCTTCCAGCAGCGCATCGCGGCCCACTTGTCCGGTGGCGTAGAGCTGGCGCACGCGCGCCTTTTCCTTGTTGGGCAGCCCGCTGGCCATCGGCCCGGCCGGCACGAACACCATCGGCAGGTGGCCGAACTGCAGGGCGCCCATCAGCAGCCCCGGCACGATCTTGTCGCACACTCCCAGCATCAGCGCGGCATCGAAGGTGTTGTGCGACAGCGCCACCGCGGTGCCCATGGCAATCGCATCGCGCGAGAACAGCGACAGCTCCATGCCGGCATTGCCCTGCGTGATGCCATCGCACATGGCCGGCACGCCGCCCGCCACCTGCGCCACCGCGCCGACCGCGCGCGCGGCCTCGCGGATCACGGCGGGATAGCGCTCGTAGGGCTGGTGCGCCGAGAGCATGTCGTTGTAAGCGGTGACGATGCCCAGGTTGGGCGCATGGTCGACGCGCAGCTTCAGCTTGTCGCTGACCGGCAGCGCGGCGAAGCCGTGCGCCAGGTTGGCGCACGACATGCCGCGCAGCGGACCCAGTTCCGACTGCGCCCGTTCGCAGCGGGCAAGGTAGGCGGCACGGCTGGTGCGGCTGCGCGCCACGATGCGGTCGGTGACGGCCAGAAGTTCGGCATGGACAGCGGAAGACATGGCGGTGTTGGTCCTTGTGGGCGGGGCAATGAGGCAACAATGATCCTCATGCTTGTAGATTTTCTACAGATCAGCGCCATTATACCGAGCACGGAGTGTTCGTCGAGGCGTCCCGACATCACAATCCCGCAAGAAATCGCAAAATAAGGGCAAACCCCAAGCGCACGACCGATACCATTTCGGGCAAGATGCGGCGCCAACAGATGTAGAATCTCTACATATCCTTCCAACGCCGATTCCGCTGCCTGCCGCCATGCGCGACCGCATCCTTGCCGTCTATGACACCCTCCGTCCTTCAGAACGCCGCCTGGCAGACTATGTCGCGCGCCACGGCGCCGCCGTGATCCGGCTGTCGATGCCGGAACTGGCCGAGCGCGCCGGCGTGTCGCAACCGACCATCGCGCGCTTCTGCGCGGCGCTGGGCTACGACGGCTTCCGCGAATTCAAGCTGCAGTTCGCGCAGAATGTCGGCGGCGGCACGCCCTTCGTGCACCAGGATGTCGCCGCCGACGACCGCCCGGCGGACATCGCCGGCAAGGTGTTCGACCGCACCATTGCCACGCTGATGAGCGTGCGCAACGCCTTGTCGGCCGACCAGATCGAGCACGGCATCCAGTTGCTAGCCGGCGCCCGGCGCATCGAGTTCTATGGCTGCGGCAACTCCGGCATCGTCGCGCTCGACATCCAGCACAAGTTCTTCCGCCTGGGCGTGCCGACCGTCGCCTATGCCGACCCGCATGTGTTCAGCATGTCGGCGGCGCTGCTGGCCCCGGGCGACGTCGCCGTGCTGGTCTCCAACAGCGGCCGCACCTGGGACATGCTGACGGCCGCCACCCTGGCGCGCAGCAGCGGCGCCAGCGTGCTCGCGCTGACCCACAGCGGCTCGCCGCTGGCACGGCTGGCCGATGTCTGCGTGTTCTCGGACGTTGAGGAAGACAGCGAGGTCTACACGCCGATGACCTCGCGCATCAGCCACCTGGTGCTCGGCGACGTGCTCGCGGCCGGCGTTGCGCTGGCGCGCGCGGACACCGTCGCGCCGCGCCTGCAGCGCGCCAAGGCGCATCTGCGCGAGCGGCGCATCGCCGGTGCGGAGCCGGCTCCGGCAAGAAGCCGGACCCGCACCGCCGCGGCGGCGCCCACTACGCCCTCGCCCACCGCGGCGCGCCCGAGCCGCCGCAAGGCCGGTTGACCGCCCGCGGCACCGGCGCCACCTAACGCGGCGCCTGCGGCCGTTCCCGCCAGTAGCGCGGGGCAGCCTGCCGGAACACCGACAGCGCGTAACCCGCACGGGCCGTGTCCATGGTTACCGCGCCGGTTTCGTCGGTGCGGTAGCGCAAGATGCCCGCGCGGCCAAATCGCTCCCAGACGTCGGCGTTCGGATGGCGATAGCGGTTGGCATAACCCAGCTGGAACACCGCAGCCGCGGGCCCCACCGCCGCGATCCAGTCGGCGCCGGACGACGTGCCGCTGCCGTGATGCGCCACCACCAGCACGTCGGCGCGCAATGCCCCCGGCGGCAAGCGATCCATCAACGCACGCTCCTGCGCCAGGCCGATATCGCCGGTCAGCAGCAGGCTGTGCGCGGCCGTGTCCAAGCGCAGCACGCAACTGCGCGCATTGCTGGGGATAGCGGCCAGTTGGGCCTGCTCAGGCAGGGGGTGCAGCACGGAAAAACGCACGCCGTCCCACTCCCATTGCTGTCCCGCTGCGCATGGCGGCCATTGCGCGGGGCCGGCCTGAGGCCGCCGGGCCGCCAGTAGGTGGTGCCCGGCGGGCGCACCGGTGCTGCGCGCCACCACGGCCACGGTCCCGTCAACGTCCGCCACGCCGCCGGCATGATCGACGTCTTCATGGCTGACCATCAGGTGATCGAGCCGCGTCACCCCCTCGGCGCGCAATCGCGGCACCACTACCTGCGCGCCCGCGCTGGACCCGGCGGCATAGCCCGGCCCGGTGTCGTACAGCAGCGCGTGCGAACGCGTGCGTACCAGCACCGCCGTGCCCTGCCCCACGTCGAACATCACCGCGCGGAACTGGCCTTCGGCAACCGGCGGGCCGCGTGCCAACAGCATCGGCAGCATCAGCAGTCCGCCATGGCGGCGCAGACGCGCCGACCCCACCGGAGCCACCAGCAGCGCAACACCCAGCGCGGCCAGCAGCAACGCCATCGGCCCCGCGCTGGCTGCCTCCCACATCGCCCATGGCAGCATGGAGAACCATTCCAGCACGGCCGCCAGGAGCACCATCGCAAAGTGGGCGACCGCCATCACTGGCGCCGCGAGCAGCAGCGGCAGCGCGGCGCCCAGCAGCGCCAACGGCGTCACCAGCAGGCTCACCACCGGGATCGCCACCGCATTGGCCAACGGCGACACCACCGAGACCTGGCCGAACAGCAGCAGCGTCAGCGGCACCAGCCCGATGGTCACGGCCCACTGCGTGCGCGCACCCGCGGCAAGCGTGGCCCGCGCCCGTTGCCAGCGCCCGGCCATCGCGGCGTCCCGTCCCGGCCGGGCGGCGAAGAAGATCACCGCGACGGCACCGAAAGACAGCCAGAAGCCGGGCAGCATCACCGCCCATGGATCCACCAGCAGCGCCGCCAGCGCCGCCCACGCCAGCACCACCGACGCCGGCGGGGTGCGCGCCCCCCACACCGCGACGGCCGCGACGCACAGCATGGCGACGGTGCGCAGCGCCGGGATCTGCATGCCGGCCAGCATGCCGTAGCCCAGCGCGGTGGCCACGGCCATCCCCAGCGCGGCTTGCCGCGCCGGCAGCCACAGCGGCAGCGGCCGGCGCAGGCAGCGACCGAGGCCGAACGAATGGCGCCACAACAGTGCGGCAATTGAAGCCGCCATGCCGGCCACCATGGTGATATGCAGGCCGGAAATGGCCACCAGGTGGCTCACGCCGGTGCGCCGGAACAACTGCCAGTCTTCCGCATCGATGCCGCGCTGGTCGCCGATCACCAGCGCGACCAGCACCGCGCCGAAGCGCGCATCGGCCGGCAGCGCGGCGCGCAGGTGATCGCGCACGGCGGCACGCCAGGCCTCGACGCGCCAGGCGAGCCGCTCGGACGTTGCGTCCTGCGGCGGGCCCTGGGCGCGGCGCACATAGCCGGTGGCGCCATAGCCTTGTGACAGCAGCCAGTAGGCGTAGTCGAAGCCGAACGGATTGGCGAGCCCGCGTGGGCGACGCAGGCGCACGGTCAGCGTGAGGCGCTGGCCCGGGGTCAGGTCAGGCGGCGCGCCGCGCCAGTTGAGGATGACCCGTGGCGGCAGCGGCAGGCCCGGCCCGGCGGACGGCTCGATGGTGAACGCGAAACGTGTGCCGGTAGCGGTTTGGCCAGGCAGCCCGGACACCACGCCGCGCACTTCAAGGTCACGGGCTTCCAGCGCCGCGGGCAGCCATTGGTGCAGGCGCAGGTCGGCGCGCCAGGCAGCCCAGCAGAAGGCAGTTGCGAACGCCAGCAGAACTAGCAGCAGTGCCTGCGGCACGGCAGGCAGGCACCTGCCCCGCACGGCCATGCCGATGGCGCACAACGCCAGAAGGGCAGCGCCCACCCGCAGGACAAGCTGCGGCGGCAGCGCCGATTGCTGCTGCAGCGTCCAGCAACCCGCCACGAATGCCACCACGAAGCAACGCACGGAACCCCTCCGGCTGAACTTGCATAGCCAGAGTTGTACCCGCGCCGATGCGCGGCAAGCTTGTCAGCCCGTCATGAAGGTGTGGAAGTTAGTGACCGACAGCAAGTGGAGGCGCCATGGTGCCGGCAAACGCCGCCAGGCGCGGCAGCGCCGCCACGGCATTGCGCCAGGTGGCCTGCGCCAGCGTCAAGGAGTCGATCCCGCGCAATTCCGCCATCACGCGCGCCACGCCGGCGACCTCTGCGGGTGTGTTGCGCGCCTTGTGCTGTTCCCCGAACTGGTCGTCCGACAGCCACGCCGGCGCGATGTCTGGCGCGTCGGTTTCAAGCACCAGTGCCTCCAGCGGCAATTCCGTCGCCAGCCGGCGGATCTGGCGCGCGCGGCTGAAGGTGACATTGCCGCCGAAGCCGAGCTTCAGGCCCTGGTCGACGAAGCGCCGCGCCTGTTCGTTGCTGCCGTTGAAGGCATGGGCAATGCCGCGTTTTACGCCCAGCTTGCGCAACTGCGCGCCAACCTGGTCCTGCGATTTGCGCACATGCAGCAGCACCGGCAGGTCGAACTCGCGCGCGAGCTTCAGCTGCTCGGCATAAAGCCAGGTCTGGTGGTCGGCATCCAGCCCCGCCATGAAGAAATCGAGCCCGATCTCGCCGATGCCGACGAAACGCGGGTCGCCCATGCTGGCGGCCACCTCGCGCCGCAGCGTGTCGAGATCGGCCTGGCCGGCGCCGGGCGAGCACAGCGGGTGGATGCCGAGCGCGTAGACGCAGCGCGCATCCCGATGCGCCAGCGCGCGCACGGCGGCGAAGTTCCACGCGGCCACCGCCGGCACCACGATGCCGCGCACGCCGGCGGCCTCGGCCGCATCGGCAACCTGCTGGCGGTCCGCGTCGAACTCGCCGGCGTCGAGGTGGCAATGGGTGTCGATCCACATGGCGTGGCCGCTTCAGCGTTCCTGGTGCAGGTGGCCGTCGCGCAGCCGCAACACGCGGTCGCAGCGCCCGGCAAGGTCCAGGTCGTGCGTGACGATGACGAAGCTGGTGCCGAGCGTGCGCGACAGTTCCAGCATCAGGTCATAGACGCCGCCGGCGGTGTGATCATCGAGATTGCCGGTGGGCTCGTCCGCCAGTACGCACGCCGGCTGCCCCACCAGCGCGCGCGCAATGGCGACGCGCTGGCGTTCGCCGCCCGACAGCTCGCCCGGCCGGTGCCGGGCGCGTCCGCCCAGCCCGACCCGCTCCAGCATCGCTTGCGCGACCTCGCGCGCGGCGGCCTGGGTCAGGCCGCGGATGCGCAGCGGCATCGCCACGTTGTCGAGCGCGGTGAATTCCGGCAGCAGGTGGTGGAACTGATAGACGAAGCCCAGCGAGCGGTTGCGCACTACGTTGCGCTCGCGCTCGCGCAGCGCCGTGAAGGGCTTGCCGAGCAGCGCGACGCGGCCGGAATCGGGTTCGTCGAGCCCGCCCAGCACATGCAGCAGCGTGCTCTTGCCGGAGCCCGAGGCGCCCACGATGGCGACTTTCTCGCCGGCGGTGACGCGCACGTCGACGCCGCGCAGCACGTCGACGTCGAGTTCGCCCTGGCGGAAACGCTTGGTCAGGCCCTCGGCCACCAGCACCGGCGAGCCGGTGCGCGGCAGGCCCGGGGTGGGCGTGGAAGTATCGGCTTGCAGCACGGCTTCACTCATAGCGCAGCGCCTCCGCCGGGTTGACGCGGGCGGCGCGCCAGCTGGGATAGAGCGTGGCCAGCGTGGCCAGCACGAAAGAGATGATGCCGATGGTGGCGATGTCGTTCACGCGGGGGTCGGAAGGCAATTGGCTGATGAAATAGATGTCGCGCGGCAGGAACTGCACGTGCAGCAGCCGCTCGATGAACGGCACGATCACGTCGATATTGGTGGCGATCAGCGTGCCGCCGGCCACGCCCAGCAGCGTGCCGATAAAGCCGATGGCCACGCCCTGCACGATGAAGATCTTCATGATCGAGCCCGGCTGCGCGCCCATGGTGCGCAGGATGGCGATATCGGCCTGCTTGTCGGTGACGGTCATCACCAGCGTCGAGACCAGATTGAACGCCGCCACCGCGATGATCAGCGTCAGGATGATGAACATCATCCGTTTCTCGGTCTGCACCGCGGCAAACCAGTTGCGGTTCTGCTTGGACCAGTCGCGCAGGTAAAGCTCGCCCGACATGGTGCCGGCCAGGTCCTGTGCCACCTGCGGCGCGCGTTGCATGTCCTGCAGCTTCAGGCGCACGCCGGTGGGGCCGCTCAGGCGGAACAGGGTCTCGGCGTCCTGCAGGTTGACCAGCGCCAGCGCGCTGTCGAACTCGAAGTGCCCGGACGAAAACACGCCCACCACGGTGAATTGCTTGAGCCGCGGCAGCACGCCCGCGGGGGTGATGGTGCCCTGCGGCGCCAGCAGCGTAACCTTGTCGCCGACCTGCACCCCCATGGCATTGGCCAGCTCGTTGCCCAACGCGATGCCGAAGCCGCCCGGCACCAGCGCCGCCATGCTGCCGGCGCGGAACTGGCTGCCGATTTCCGACACCTTGGGCTCCTGCGACGGCTCCACGCCGCGCAGCAGCACGCCGCGCACGGCATCGTCGCGGGTCAGCATGGCCTGGGCCGCCACGTACGGCGCGGCACCAACCACCTCCTTGTTCTGCAGGGCCTCGGCCGCGGTCTTCTGCCAGTCCGGCAGCGCCGACGGGCCGATCACCTCGATATGCGCCAGCACCGACAGCATGCGGTCGCGCACTTCCTTCTGGAACCCGTTCATCACCGACAGCACCACGATCAGCGCGGCCACGCCAAGCGCGATCCCGAGCATCGAGATCATCGAGATAAACGAAATGAAGGTGTTGCGGCTGGCGCGCTTGCTCGCGCGGGTATATCGCCAGCCGATCTGCCACTCGTAGGGAAATTTCAAGAGGATTCCTGTTGTTTCGGGAAAGCGCCGGTTTTTCGCGGGGCCGCTGGCGGCACGCGTGCAAGCCATGGCGGGCGGCGCGCCGGTCACGCCGTGCTCATGTCACGGTCAGGCCCGGGACTGGCGCGAGCCAGCCGGGAGTTTACAATCTCGCCACCATGATGACGCACCTGACCCTGATTGTGCCCTTTTCCGTCCCGCCCGGCGCCGGCGACGATGGCCGCGACGACGTCGTTCCCGGCGCGCTGCTGCGGCAATTGGAGCTGCCGGCGCTCGGAAAGTTGCTGACCCGGGCCGCGCCCGGCCCGCGCGAGCGGCACGACGACCCGTTCCTGCGCAGCCTGCCGCAAGAGCGCTGGCTGGCCGGCAAGGCCGGACTGGACACGATGCGGGTGCCGTTGGCGCCCTATATGCGGCTGGCGGACAGCGGTGGCGCGACCCATGACATCCCGGCCGCCGCCGACGGCCAGTCCTGGGCCTGCCTGCAGCCGGTGCATATCCATGCCGCGCGCGACCACCTGGTGCTGATGCCGCCGGGCCAGCTGGGGCTGCGGCCGGAGGAAGCCACCGCGCTGCGCAGCGCGATCGACGCGCTGCTGCAGGAATCGGGCATCGCGCTGGAGACGCCGTGCCCGCAGCGCTGGTACCTGCCCGAGGCCGTGTTCGGCCCGCTCGAAGCCACCACGCCGCTGCGCGCGGCGGGCCGCAATATCGACATCTGGATGCAGGCCGGCGAGCGCGCGCGCGACTGGCGCCGGCTGCAGAACGAAATCCAGATGACCTGGTTTGACCACCGCGTCAACCAGGCCCGCGAGGCCGCCGGCGAGGTGCCAGTCAACTCGGTCTGGCTGTATGGCGGCGGCGCGCTGCAGCCGGTGCCGCGGCTGGCCGACACGGTGCTGAGCAATGACCCTTTCCTGAGCGGCCTGGCGCTGGCCGCCGGCAGCCGCGTGCTGCCGGCGCCGGCGGGCCTGGCGGGCGCGGCCGGGGCCGAAGGCACCGTGATGGCCATGCTGGACGGGGCCACGGAAGCGCATATCGCTGAAGACTGGGGACTGTGGCTGGACCGCATGCATGCGCTCGATGCCGACTGGTTCGGCCCGGCGCTGGCAGCGCTGGCGGACGGCCGCATCGGCGCCATCACGCTGGTGCTGGCCGGCGAGAACCACTTTGCCGAGTTCACCGTGCGGCGTGCCGACCTGCGCAAGTTCTGGCGCGGCATGGGCCAGCGCGGCGACTGGCGCGCGCTGCTGTCCGACCTCGCCTTTGCCGCCTGAAGCCATCGCTTCCCACCACACACTGCCGCGCCGCCCATGACCCGGATCGCCATCCGCCAATATTCTTCCGAACACGCCAGCTCGCTGGCCGCCTCCGGCCTGCACCCGACGCTGGCGCGCATCCTGGCCGCGCGCGGCGTGGCCCGCGCCGCCGAACTCGCCACCGACCTGCCCGAACTGGTGCCACCGGCGGCCATGAAGGGCATCGACCACGCGGCGGCCTACCTGGCCGACGCCATCGCCGCCGGCAAGCGCCTGCTGATCGTCGCCGACTATGACTGCGACGGGGCCACCGCCTGCGCGGTGGGCGTGCGTGGGCTGCGCATGCTGGGCGCGCGGGTCGAGTACATCGTGCCGAATCGCTTCGAGTACGGCTACGGCCTGACGCCGGAGATCGTCGCGCTGGCGGCCAGGCAGCAGCCGGACGTGATCGTCACGGTCGACAACGGCATCGCCAGCGTCGACGGCGTGGCAGCGGCCAATGCGCTGGGCATCGACGTGGTGGTGACCGACCACCACCTGCCGGGCGCGGAGCTGCCGCAGGCCGCGGTGATCGTCAACCCGAACCAGCCTGGCTGCGAGTTCCCCAGCAAGAACCTGGCGGGCGTGGGCGTGATGTTCTACGTGCTGCTGGCGCTGCGCGCCGAACTGCGCCGCCGTGGCGTCTACACCCAGCAGACCCAGCCGCCGCTGCAGACGCTGCTGGACCTGGTGGCGCTCGGCACCGTGGCCGACGTGGTCAAGCTGGACACCAACAACCGCATCCTGGTGGCGCAGGGCCTGCGCCGCATGCGCGCCGGACGCATGCAGCCGGGCGTGGCCGCGTTGTTCCGCGCCGCCGGGCGCGAGGCCGCGCGGGCCAATACTTTCGACCTGGGTTTCGGGCTGGGTCCGCGCCTGAATGCGGCCGGCCGGCTCGCCGACATGTCGCTGGGCATCGAATGCCTGCTGACCGACGATGCCAACCGCGCCTGGGAAATCGCCCAGGAGCTCGACAGCATGAACCGCGAGCGGCGCGACATCGAGGCCGGCATGCAGCAGGAGGCGCTGCAGATCCTGGAGCAGCCGCTGGCCGGACCGGATCCGTCGGCGCGCTTCACGGTCAGCGTGTTCAACGATACCTGGCACCAGGGCGTGATCGGCATCGTGGCATCGCGGCTGAAGGACAAGTTCCACCGCCCCACCATCACCTTTGCGCCCGGCGACGAGACCACGGTCAAGGGTTCGGGCCGCTCGATCCCCGGCTTCCACCTGCGCGACGCGCTCGACCTGGTGTCCAAGCGCCATCCGGGCATGCTGTTGAAATTCGGCGGCCACGCCATGGCGGCGGGGCTGACCGTGCGCGCCGAGCGCTTTGCCGAATTTCAGGAGGCCTTCGAGGCGGTCGGCCGCGAATGGCTGACCGACGACCAGCTAGCGCGCGTGATCGAGACCGACGGCGATATCGAGGACCAGTGCTTCAGCCCGGAGTTCGTCACCCTGCTGGAGCAGCAGGTGTGGGGCCAGGGCTTCCCGGCGCCGACCTTCTGCGGCGAGTTCGACGTGCTGCGCCAGAGCGTGCTCAAGGGCAAGCACCTGAAGCTGCAGCTGGGGCGCGGCAGCCAGCGCTTCGATGCGATCTGGTTCAACCACGCCGACTCGCTCGGCGCCAGCGCGCAGGTGGCCTACCGGCTCGACAACAACACCTTCAACGGCGTCACCCGCGTGCAGCTGGTGATCGAGCACGCGCAGTAGGACGCCCGCGGGCTCAGCCGCGCGACGGCAGGTAGGTGGCCGGATTCACCGGCTTGCCGTTGCCGCGCACTTCGAAATGCAGCTCGCTGGGGCTCGCGCCCATGCGGCCCACATCCTGCCCCGCCGAAACCTGCGCGCCCTCGGTGACCAGCGGCTGGTCCAGGTTGCCGTACACGGTGAGCCAGTCGTCGTTGTGCTTGACGATCACCAGCATGCCGTAGCCGCGCAAGTTGCCGACATGGATAGCGCGTCCGGCGGCGGCGGCGCGCACCGTGCCGTTGGCCGGCACCGCGATGCTCAGGCCCTTGCTGGCCGGCGGCGAGAAGCCGGCGGTGACGCGGCCGTCGGCCGGCCATTGCAGGCGGATGCTGCTCGCGGGCGGCCGGGACGCCGAGCCGCTGTCGACGCGCGGGGTATCGGTCACGCCCTGGCCGGTGCCCGTCGACGCCGCGGCGCCGCCTGACGCACCGCCCGGCGGCCGCACCCGGATCAGCTGGCCCACCTCGATCTGGCTGGGGCTGGTGATGTCGCTGTTCCAGCGGGTCAGGTCGCGCACGCTGCGGCGATGCTTGCGCGCGATCGAATACAGCGTGTCGCCGCGCTCGACGCGGTAGTAGCCGTCCGGCACGGGGCCGCCCGTGGTGCCGCAGCCGGCCGTGAGCGCCGCCGTGGCGGCGGCCAGCAGCAGGCCCAGCGCGCGGCGCCGGCCTGGCTCGATGTCATGTCTGGTTTTCGTCATGCGTCCCTGTTCGTGGTCTGTGCCGGGGGCGGCTTGCGACCCGTATTATCGCCGGGTGCGCCGCCCGGCACCGCCGGATAGACCGCGCGGCCGCGGTTCCGTTCGGTTCGCGCCGCCGCCGCGGCGGCCGGCAAGCCCCCGATCTGCCGCGCCGATCCGCTATAATTCGAGGTTTTCGAAGCGCAGGAACATCATGGAAGCAGAACGCCTCAACGCCATCTCCGGTGCCATCTCCGATCTCCGTTCCCGGACGGAAGATCTACGGGGGTATCTTTGACTACGATGTCAAAGTAGGAAGGCTGGACGAAGTCAACGGCCTGCTGGAAGACCCCGACGTCTGGAACAACCCCAAGCGGGCCCAGGACCTCGGCAAGGAAAAGAAGATGCTCGAGGGCGTGGTCGGCGTCCTGGGCAAGCTCACCGATGACCTTGTCGGTGCGGAAGAGCTGTTCGAGCTCGCCAGGGAAGAAGGCGACGACGAGACCCTCGAGTCGATCGAGACCGACGTCAAGGGCTTCGAGGCGGTGGTGGCCGACATGGAATTCCGCCGCATGTTCGCCGGCGAGATGGACCAGGCCAACGCCTTTATCGACATCCAGGCCGGCGCTGGCGGCACCGAAGCGTGCGACTGGGCCTCGATGCTGCTGCGCCAGTACCTGAAGTACTGCGAGCGCAAGGGCTTCAAGGCCGAGGTGCTGGAAGAGTCCGAAGGCGACGTCGCCGGCATCAAGAGCGCGACCATCAAGATCGAGGGCGAATACGCCTTTGGCTACCTGCGCACCGAAACCGGCGTGCACCGCCTGGTGCGCAAGTCGCCGTTCGATTCGTCGGGCGGGCGCCATACCTCGTTTTCGTCGGTGTTCGTCTATCCCGAGGTGGACGATTCATTCGAGGTCGAGATCAACCCGGCGGACCTGCGCGTGGATACCTACCGCGCTTCGGGCGCGGGCGGCCAGCACATCAACAAGACCGACTCGGCGGTGCGGATCACGCATATCCCGACCGGGATCGTGGTGCAGTGCCAGAACGACCGCTCGCAGCACCGCAACCGCGCCGAGGCCATGTCGATGCTGAAATCGCGCCTGTACGAGCACGAGATGCGCAAGCGCCAGGCCGAGGCCGACAAGCTCGAGGCCGGCAAGACCGACGTGGGCTGGGGCCACCAGATCCGCTCCTACGTGCTGGACCAGAGCCGCATCAAGGACTTGCGCACCAACGTGGAAATGTCCAACACCCAGAAGGTGCTGGACGGCGACCTGGACCCGTTCATCGAGGCCAGCCTCAAGCAGGGACTCTAAGACCGTACCCGCCGCCGGGCCGGCGGCGGCACAGCCACCCATCCATCGCTGTACCGCCGCCCGCGCCTTGCCGGCACGACGGCCTTCTCGACCGGGGCACCATGAGCGAAGCCAATCACCTGTACATCATCACCGGCGCCTCGCGCGGGCTGGGCGCGGCACTGACCAACGCCCTGCTCGTGCCGGGCAACCGCCTGATCTGCGTGGCGCGCAGCCGCAACACCGAGCTGGAACGCATTGCCACGCTCAGCGGCGTGCCGGTGGCCTGGCACCTGCAGGACCTGTCGCAGGCGGGCCCTGCGGCGAGCTGGCTCGCCAGCGTGCTCGACACGCTCGACCTGCCGCCCACCAGTGCCACGCTGATCCTGAACGCGGGCGTGGTCGAGCCGATCGGGCCGGTCGCGAGCCTGCAGGAAAAGACGCTGGTGCCGCACCTGCTGACCAACCTGGCGGCGCCGATGACGATGACCGCTGCGTTCCTGGAGCGCACCGAGAAGTTCGGCTGCCCGCGCAAGGTGCTGGCGATCTCTTCCGGCGCGGCGCGCCGCCCGATCGAAGGCTGGAGCGCGTATTGCGCCGGCAAGGCCGGGCTCGACATGTTCATGCGCTCGGTCAACGCCGAGTACGCCCAGTCCGAGGCGCCGCGCACCGCGCGCGCGGTGGCGCTGGCGCCGGGCGTGATCGATACCGGCATGCAGGCCACCATCCGCAATGCCGACTTCGCCCAGGTGCAGCGCTTCCGCGAACTCAAGGCCAACCAGCAGCTGGCGTCGGCCGAGGAAACCGCCGGCCGCATCGTCGCCTACCTGCACCGCCCGGATTTCGGCAGCACCGAACTGGACGATCTCCGCAATTACTGAAGCCATACTGAACCCGCGCGCAGCCCGCTGCGCGCGACCCCACAAGACACCATGACCGAACCGAACCGCGCCCAGGCCCAGACCAAGGCCGCCGCCGCAGACACCCCCGCCGTCGACGAAAACAAGATCATCGCGGAGCGGCGCGAGAAACTGGGCGCGCTGCGCCAGCAAGGCGTGGCCTTCCCCAACGATTTCCGCCCCACCCACCAGGCCGCCGCGCTGCAGGCCCAGTACGCCGACACCGAGCAGGCCACGCTCGAGGCTGCGCCGGTCGAGGTCGCCATCGCCGGGCGCATGATGCTCAAGCGCGTGATGGGCAAGGCCAGCTTTGCCACGGTGCAGGACGGCAGCGGCCAGATCCAGTTCTACATCACCCGCGACAAGGTCGGCGAAGAGGTCTACGCCGCCTTCAAGCACTGGGACCTGGGCGACATCGTCAGCGCCCGCGGCGAGCTGTTCCGCACCAACAAGGGCGAGCTGTCGGTGCAGGTGCGCGAGCTGCGCCTGCTGTCCAAGTCGCTGCGCCCGCTGCCGGACAAGTTCCACGGCCTGGCCGACCAGGAAATGAAGTACCGCCAGCGCTATGTCGACCTGATCGTCTCGCCGGAAACACGCAACACCTTCCGCGCGCGCACCAATGCGATCTCGTCGCTGCGCCGCCATATGGCCGACGCCGGCTTCATGGAAGTGGAAACGCCGATGCTGCACCCGATTCCGGGCGGCGCCGCGGCCAAGCCCTTCATCACGCACCACAACGCGCTGGACATGCAGATGTTCCTGCGCATCGCGCCCGAGCTGTACCTGAAGCGCCTGGTCGTCGGCGGCTTCGAGCGCGTGTTCGAGATCAACCGCAACTTCCGCAACGAGGGGGTAAGCCCGCGCCACAACCCCGAGTTCACCATGATGGAGTTCTACGCGGCCTACACGGACTACCGCTGGCTGATGGACTTCACCGAGGACCTGATCCGCAAGGCCGCGATCGACGCGCGCGGTAGCGCCGTGCTGACGTACCAGGAGCGCGAGCTGGACCTGTCCAAGCCATTCCACCGCCTCACCATCTGCCAGGCGATCCAGAAGTTCGCGCCGCAGTACACCGACGCGCAACTGGCCGATGCCGAGTTCCTGCGTACCGAGCTGAAGAAGTTCGGCGTCAACACCAGTGCGCCGCAATTCCTCAACGCCGGGCTGGGCACGCTGCAGCTGGTGCTGTTCGAGGAAACCGCCGAAAGCCAGCTGTGGGAGCCGACCTTTATCGTCGATTACCCGGTCGAGGTCTCGCCGCTGGCGCGCGCTTCGGACACGGTGCCGGGCATCACCGAGCGCTTCGAGCTGTTCATCACCGGCCGCGAGATCGCCAACGGCTTCTCGGAGCTGAACGACGCCGAGGACCAGGCCGACCGCTTCCGCAAGCAGGTCGAGCAGAAAGACGCCGGCGACGAGGAAGCGATGTACTTCGACGCCGACTACATCCGCGCGCTGGAGTACGGCATGCCGCCGACGGGTGGTTGCGGCATCGGCATCGACCGGCTGGTGATGCTGCTGACGGACAGCCCGAATATCCGCGACGTCATCCTCTTCCCGCACCTGCGCCGGGAAGACTGAGCCGACAGCACGGCAAACCGGGCCTGATCAACGCCGTCGGTTTGCTCCCTTCCCCCGCAAGCGGGAGTGGGAGAGCAGAACCCTGGTGTGCAGGCGGGGCCGCGCGTACATAGGGAGAATGGCGCGCGGGTCACGGGATAACCGGCCTTGCCCAGCACCGGCACGCCTAATGTGCCGTAACAACAAGGCCGGCTTGTCGCCGGCCTTTCTCATGGCTGCTTTGCTATGATCCTGGTGCGCCCCATGGACCGGAGTCCATACCATGCAGCCCGCCCTTCGCAGTATCCGCAGGATCTGGCAACGGCTTCTCCCCCTGGCCGGTGGATTACTGCTGGCCCTGCTGCCCCCCGCGGCGCACGGGCAGGAATTGCTTCTGCTCGGCGGCCTGCAGTCGACGGAGTCCCCCGGCGAGCGCAGCTACGGCTACGCCTACGCTTACCAGCACAACCTGGGCGAGAACTGGTACGCGACCTTCACCTACCTGAATGAAGGCCATGTCACCAACCATCACCGCGACGGCCACAGCGTCCAGCTGTGGTGGCGCTACCTGGCCCTGGACCGCAGGCTGACGCTGGCCGTCGGCGCCGGTCCTTACCGCTATTTCGATACCACCGACCAGCGCTTCGACGGCACCTACGACAACCAGCACGGCTGGGGTGCGTTGCTGAGCGCCGCGGCAACCTGGTACGTGAACGGCGGCCCCTGGATGCTGCAGGCGCGCTATAACCGCGCGCAGACGCCGTCGAGCATCAAGACCAACACGCTGCTGCTGGGCGTCGGCTACCAGCTCGATCGCGGTGACCGCGGCGGGCCGGTGGTGCCACCGCCTGGCCGGGCCGGCAATGTCACGCAAAACGAGCTGACGGTGTTTCTTGGCGAAACCATCGTCAACAGCTTCGATTCCCAGACCTCTTTCGCCAAGGCAGTGGAATACCGGCGCGGGCTCTGGCGCTACGTGGACGGCACGCTCAGCTACATCAACGAGGGCGAGAATGCGGCGCTGCGCCGCAACGGCGTGGCCGCGCAGGCGTGGCTCACGCGTGCGTTCTTCCACGACAAGCTGACACTGGGGGTCGGAGTGGGTCCGTACTATGCGGTCGACCTGAGCCAGAAAGGCCTGGGCGCGGCCAGCCCGCCGTCGCGCTGGTCGGGCCTGATGTCAATGTCGGCCAGCTACCGGCTCGGCGACCACTGGCTGACGCGGCTGACATGGAACCGCAGCGTGACCGGCTACGACCGCGATACCGACGTGATCCTGGCGGGCGTCGGCTACCGCTTCTAAGCAAACAGGCCGGCAAAGCCGGCCTGTTTGAGCACTGTCCAGTCTTATTGGGATTCCTCGATCCAGGCGGCCTGGATCGCCTCCAGGATCTTCTCGCCGGAGCGCTCAGGCACATCGGCGAAACCATCGAGCTCCAGCACCCAGCGCCGCAGGTCGGTGAATCGCACCGACATGGGATCCACATCGGGATACTTGTCGTACAGGGCTGCCGCGATGTCGTAGGTATCGGTCCACTTCATGTTGGTTATTCTCCGCTGAGGTCTGCCGGGCCGCTCAGTGGCCTTCCTTGGCGTGGTTGATGGTGTACTTCGGGATCTCGATGGTCAGGTCTTCCTGATCGACGATGGCCTGGCACGACAGGCGCGAGTTCGGCTCCAGCCCCCAGGCCTTGTCGAGCAGGTCTTCCTCCTTCTCCTCGGCCTCGTTGAGCGAATTGAAGCCCTCGCGCACGATCACGTGGCAAGTGGTGCAGGCGCACGATTTCTCGCACGCATGCTCGATCTCGATGCCGTGCGAGAGCAGCGCGTCGCAGACGCTGACGCCTTTCTCGGCTTCGATCACCGTCCCTTCCGGGCAGTATTCAACGTGGGGCAAAACAACGATCTGTGGCATGTGGTGTCCTGATGTCTGTATGTCGGTGCGGGCCCTGTGATCAGCCCAGCTCCTGCACCTTGCGCCCGGCCAGCGCGCTCCTGATCGAGCGGTCCATGCGGCGGGCAGCGAATTCGTCGGTACCGTGCGACAGCTTTTCCACCGCGGCGTGGATAGCGTGATGGTCCTCGCCGGCGGCAACCTCGCGCACCGATGCCATCAGCGCCTCGACCTCGCTGCGCTCCTCCGCCGAGAGCAGGTCGCCATCGGTTTCCAGCGCGCGCTGCGTGGCCTCGACCAGCCGGTCGGCTTCCACGCGCTCTTCGGCCAGCGCGCGGCTCTTCATGTCGTGCTCGGCCTCGCGGAAGCTGTCCTGCAGCATGCGCGCGATATCGTCGTCGGCCAGGCCGTACGACGGCTTGACCGTGACCGAGGCTTCCACGCCCGAATGGGTCTCGCGCGCGGTCACCGATAGCAGGCCGTCGGCGTCGACCTGGTAGGTCACGCGGATGCGCGCCGCGCCCGCCACCATCGGCGGGATGCCGCGCAGCTCGAAGCGCGCCAGCGAGCGGCAGTCGCTGGCCAGCTCGCGCTCGCCCTGCAGCACGTGGATCGCCATCGCGGTCTGGCCGTCCTTGAAGGTGGTGAACTCCTGCGCGCGCGCCACCGGGATGGTGCTGTTGCGCGGGATGATCTTCTCGACCAGGCCGCCCATGGTCTCCACGCCCAGCGACAGCGGGATCACGTCGAGCAGCAGCCAGTCTTCGCCCGGGGCATGGTTGCCGGCCAGCAGGTTGGCCTGCATCGCCGCGCCCAGGGCCACCACGCGGTCGGGGTCGAGGTTGGTCAGCGGGGTCTGGCCGAAATAGTCGCCCACCGCCTTGCGGATCGACGGCATGCGCGTGGCGCCGCCCACCAGCACCACGCCCTTGACCTCGCCGGGGCCGACGCCCGCGTCGCGCAGCGCCTTGCGCACCGGCGCCAGGGTCTTCTGCACCAGGTGCGCGGTGATCTGGTCGAAGATCTCGACAGTCAGCGTCAGGTGGACGATCTCGCCGGACTCCAGCACGGCGTCGATCACGGTGCTGTCGCTTTCCGACAGCGCTTCCTTGGCCGCGCGCGCGCGCACCATCAGCAGGCGCATGTCCTGCGCCGAGAGCGGCTGCAGGCTGGCCTGCTCGACGATCCAGCACAGCAGGCGCTGGTCGAAGTCATCGCCGCCCAGGGCCGAGTCGCCGCCGGTAGCCAGCACCTCGAACACGCCCTGCGTCAGCTTGAGCACCGAGATATCGAAGGTGCCGCCGCCCAGGTCATAGACCGCGTAGATGCCTTCCGAGGCGTTGTCCAGGCCGTAGGCAATCGCCGCGGCGGTGGGCTCGTTGAGCAGGCGCAGCACTTCCAGGCCGGCCAGGCGCGCGGCGTCCTTGGTCGCCTGGCGCTGGGCTTCGTCGAAGTAAGCCGGCACCGTGATGACGGCGCCGACCAGGTCGTCGCCCAGCGTATCTTCAGCGCGCTGGCGCAGCGTGGCCAGGATCTCGGCCGAGATCTCCACCGGGCTCTTTACGCCGGCGGCGGTCTTGATCTGCAGCATGCCCGGCGCATCGACAAAGTCATACGGGCTGTGCTCGATATTGGCGACGTCGCGCAGGCCGCGGCCCATGAAGCGCTTGACCGAGACGATGGTGTTCTTGGGATCGCGCACCGCTTCTTCCTGGGCCCGGTAGCCGATATGGGCGGTACGGTCCGGCAGGTAGCGCACGACCGAGGGCAGCAGCGCGCGGCCGCGCTCGTCGGCCAGCACTTCGGGAATGCTGCTGCGCACCGCGGCCACCAGCGAGTTGGTGGTACCGAGGTCGATGCCGACGGCCAGGCGGCGTTGGTGGGGCGCCGGCGACATGCCGGGTTCGGAAATCTGAAGCAGTGCCATGGTATTTCTTCGCGGTCTTGTACGGCAGGGAAACCGCCATGCGGGGCGGCATGGGGGCGGTTTTCGCGCCGGGCGCCATTGTGTCATGGCCCCGGCGGTCTTGCCGGTCAGTCTTCCAGCCGGTCGATGGCCTCGCTGGTATCGTGCTCGATCTTCTCGATAAACATCAGTTGCCGCACCGCGCCGCCGGCCGCGTCGTTGTCGCCGGCATCCAGCAGCGCGCCGAGCGCCGCGTGGCGCTCGCGTTTTTCCTGGCGCAGTTCGCGCAGCAACGCGTCGAGCCGGTCGACCGCGCGCGCTTGCACCGCGTCCTGCAGTGCCTCGCGCCATTCCATCTGCTGCATCAGGAACGCCGGCGACATGGCGGTGTTGTTCTCCGCCTGCACGTCGACGCCACGCAGCTTCAGCAGGTAGGTCGCGCGCCGCAGCGGCTGGCGCAGGGTGCGGTAGGCTTCATTGGCATGCGCGGCCCACTGCATCGCCACGCGGCGCTCGGCATCGCCGGCCTGGGCGAAGCGGTCCGGATGCGCCTGCGACTGTACGGTCCGGTAGGCCGCGTCCAGCGCGGCTTCGTCGACGCCGTACTGCTCCGGCAGGCCGAACAGCGCAAAAAAATCGTCTTTCAACTGCTTCCCCAAGAAAAAAGAGCGGCCGCGCCGCCCTTCGTCCGTGCTGCCGCCGCTACCGCGCCGGCTGGCTGGCCCACTCGGCCGGCGGCTCGTTGCGGTCGCACTTCAGGCAATTCACCCGCGTGCCGATCATGGCGGCGCGGCCTTCCTCGCTCTGCGTCCACGGCCTGGATTGCCAGGGCGGATCGTGCCGCACATGCTGGCCATGGCCGCAGTCGAGTTCAGCCACCCAGTGGCCTTCCTCGTCCCGGCGAAAGCCGACGATGCTGCGCTCCACCGGACCGGCCCGCGTCAGCGTGCGTCAGACCGTGAACGACTCGCCGCAGCCGCACTCGTCCTTGACGTTGGGGTTGTTGAAGCGGAACCCTTCGTTCAACCCCTCGCGCGCGTAGTCGAGTTCGGTGCCGTCGATATACGGCAGGCTCTTGGCGTCGACGATGACCTTGATGCCGTGCGATTCGAACACCGCGTCTTCCGGCAGCAGCTCGTCCACGTATTCCAGCTTGTAGGCCAGGCCCGAGCAGCCGGTGGTCTTCACGCCCAGGCGCAGGCCCACGCCTTTGCCGCGGCGTTCCAGGTAGCGCGCCACATGCTTGGCGGCCTTCTCGGTCATGGTGATCATCGTTCCGTTCCTTCGTCGATGCCGTGGTCAGTGCGCAAGATCAGGCGGCCTTCTGCTCGGCGCCGTGCTTCTTCTTGTAGTCTTCGACGGCGGCCTTGATGGCGTCTTCGGCCAGGATCGAGCAGTGGATCTTCACCGGCGGCAGCGCCAGTTCCTCGGCGATCTGGGTGTTCTTGATCTCCAGCGCCTGGTCCACGGTCTTGCCCTTGACCCATTCGGTCACCAGCGACGACGAAGCGATGGCCGAGCCGCAGCCATAGGTCTTGAACTTGGCGTCTTCGATCACGCCAGCCTCGTTGACCTTGATCTGCAGCTTCATCACGTCGCCGCAAGCCGGGGCGCCGACCATGCCGGTGCCGATCGCGTCGTCGTTCTTGTCGAACGAACCGACGTTGCGGGGGTTTTCATAGTGGTCGAGAACCTTCGTGCTGTATGACATTTGGCTTACCTCTTGCGTAGCTTTCGGGGGTCTTGCTGTTGTTTTGGCTGGATCCGGCAGGGGCTTAGTGCGCGGCCCACTGGATCGAATTCAGGTCGACGCCGTCCTTGAACATTTCCCACAGCGGCGACAGGTCGCGCAGCTTGCCGATCTTGCCCTTGAGCAGTTCGACGGTGTAGTCGATTTCCTGCTCGGTAGTGAAGCGGCCGACCGTGAAGCGGATCGAGCTGTGCGCCAGTTCATCATTGCGGCCCAGCGCGCGCAGCACGTACGACGGCTCCAGCGAGGCCGAGGTGCAGGCCGAGCCGGACGATACCGCCACGTCCTTGATCGCCATGATCAGCGACTCGCCTTCGACGAAATTGAAGCTGACGTTCAGGTTGTGCGGCACGCGCTGTTCCAGGTCGCCGTTCAGGTAGACCTCTTCCATGGTCGAGAGGCCGTTCCACAGGCGATCGCGCAGCATGCGGATGCGCTCGTTTTCCGTGGCCATCTCTTCGCGCGCAATGCGGAAGGCTTCGCCCATGCCGACGATCTGGTGCGTGGCCAGCGTGCCCGAGCGCATGCCGCGCTCATGGCCGCCGCCGTGCATCTGCGCCTCGATGCGCACGCGCGGCTTGCGGCGCACATACAGCGCGCCGATGCCCTTGGGGCCATAGGTCTTGTGGGCCGAGAACGACATCAGGTCGCACTTCAGCTGGTTCAGGTCGATCACCACCTTGCCGGTCGCCTGCGCAGCGTCGCAATGGAAGATGATGCCCTTCTCGCGGCAAATCTCGCCAATCTGCTCGACGTCCTGGATCACACCGATCTCGTTGTTGACCAGCATCACCGACACCAGGATGGTGTCCGGGCGCAGCGCCTGCTTGAACACGTCCATGTCGAGCAGGCCGTTGTCCTTCACGTCCAGGTAGGTCACTTCAAAGCCCTGGCGCTCCAGTTCGCGCGTGGTGTCGAGCACGGCCTTGTGCTCGGTCTTCACGGTGATGATGTGCTTGCCCTTGCCCGAATAGAAGTTCGCGGCGCCCTTGATCGCGAGGTTGTCCGACTCGGTCGCCCCCGAGGTCCACACGATCTCGCGCGGGTCGGCGCCGACCAGTGCGGCCACCTGTTCACGCGCCTCTTCCACCGCGCGCTCCGCTTCCCAGCCGTACGCATGGCTGCGCGAGGCGGGATTGCCGAACTGCTCGCGCAGGTACGGAATCATCTTGTCCGCCACGCGCGGGTCCACCGGCGTGGTGGCCGAGTAATCCATGTAGATGGGGAAATGTGGGGTGCTCATCGTTATGACTGCCTTGTAAGGGACCGCTGATCTGTCTTGCTGTCTTGCCCGTACGCTCAGGATTGCGCCAGGCTGAAAACTGAATTCACCATTCTGGCCCGGACCGGCTTTTCCTGCTTGTCGGCCTTGCCGCGCGCGGCGGCGACCGGCTGCGCGGCGTCTTCGCGCATGTCGTGCAGCACGGCGGGCTGGCGCTCGCGCTGCTGGTCCACCAGGTTCTTGAGGGAAACGGAGTCCAGGTACTCGACCATCTTCTGGTTGAGTGTGGCCCACAGTTCGTGGGTCATGCAGCGCCCGGAGCCGTCATCTCCGTTACAATTGCCCTTGCCACCACACTGGGTGGCATCCAGCGGCTCGTCCACGGCAATGATGATGTCCGCCACGGTGACGTCCTCGGCCTTGCGCGCCAGGCTGTAGCCGCCGCCCGGGCCGCGCACGCTTTCGACGATCTCATGCCGGCGCAGCTTGCCGAACAGCTGCTCCAGGTACGACAGCGAGATCTTCTGCCGCTGGCTGATGCCGGCAAGCGTGACCGGCCCCTGGTCCTGGCGCATGGCCAGGTCGATCATCGCAGTGACCGCGAAGCGGCCTTTGGTGGTCAGTCTCATGGTGCAGGGCTGTGGGTGAAACGTGGGGGTGAAGCTAATACTTGATCGTTTCCGTCAAGTATAAAGGTACCCGACTAATTCAGTCAACTACCCCTGCCGCACCGCACCACCGCGCGCTCAGGCCTGGCGCCCGCCCGCAGCCGCCTGCGGCGGTGCCGCACGCGGCGGCACCAGCAGCGACAGCGGCTGTTTCAGGATGCGCCGCCGCACGGCCGCGCTCAGTTCGGCGCGATCGACACGCCGCAAATTGCGTGACCGCAGCGCCATATTGAACGCGAGCGCGAAGCTGACCGCTACATTCAGCATCCCCATCAGCGCGATCCCCGCGACCGCCAGCCATAGCGTTGGCATACGCAGCGCATCCCACCCGAGCACGCCGATCGCGGCGCCGACCGACCCGGTCGACAGCGTCACATGGCGCACTTCCATATGCGGGCCGAAAAAACTGAGGATCTCGGGCCCCAGGCCCAGCAGCAAACCCAGCGACACGTTGGCAACGATGCCCGATAGGTTGCGTTTCCAGAAGTCCGCCACGCGCGTGGCGCCGCGCGCGCCGAGCACATATTGCAGGCGGCGGTGGTAGGCCATCACGTCATGCACGCGGTGCAGCGCGAACCAGTTGTCGGCCCAGCCCGCGAACAGGCTGGACAACCACAACAGCACGCCGGTGAAGGCAGCGTAGAGCGGCGTCGGGCCCAGGATCGAGAAGGATTCGATGGTGGCAATGGCCTTGGCCGGCGTGATCAGGTTGATCCCCAGCACCCTGTGCGCCAGCCACTGGACGCCCAGCGCCACGGGGAACACCACCGCCAGGTTGCCGACAATGGCCGCCGCATTGGAGCGGATCATGGCGACGGTATCGTCGACGAAGATCTCGCGCCCTTCCGGCCGCCCGGCGCCATCGAGCCGGTGCGCCAGCGCGGGCCCGGTCATGGCCGGCTGCTTGGTCGCCAGCGTGAAGTGCGCGAAATGGATGACCAGGAAGCTGCCGGCGTAGTTGACCGAGGCCAGCAGGCCTTCACTGAACTTGTCCAGGTGCAGCCCGTAGATCAGGAACTTCAGGTACACCGTGACCACCGAGACCAGGCCACCGCCTGCCGCGGCGCGCACCAGCTCGGCATATTCCCGGCGGTCGCGCGTGATGTAGTGCTCGCCGGTCTCGGCCGAGCGCTCCACCACCTTGCGCGCCAGTTGCGCGAACGAGGTCCCGGCCAGATGCGCAATGCTGCGCCGGGCCTGCGTCGAGCGGATCAGCTCGGCCACCAGGTGCGCCGGCATGCCGGGTCGGCCAGGCTCTACCCACGCCGCCAGCAGCAGCTCGATGCGGCTGAGCTGCACCTTCATGCGCTCGATCTGGAATACCACCTCGACCGACACGCCGTTTTCCTCCAGATCTTCGTACACGTGGCGGGCGGCGGCGTGGCAGCCATCCAGCAGTCCGCGGAAATAGTTAAGGCGGTGCCCGAAGCTGTGGTCGTCGCGGCGCAGGCCATCCTCGCGCAGCGCCTGGACGGCCTCGTCCAGGCGGAAGAACGGCGTGTCCTCGACACGCCCCGCCAGCCGCGAGCGGATCGCCTGGCTCAGGCCGGTGGCGCGCACCTGGCTGACCAGCACCGCGATGCTGGTGGCCAGGGTCTGGCCCAGCGCCTCGCGCTGGCGCGCCAGCCCCGTCGTCGCCCCATCGGCGTGGCCGGCGTCCAGCACGCGTGCCAGCCGCGCCATCAGCGCATCGTCGATGGCCTCGACCCAGTCGGCATCGCCGTCGCCGACGAACACCAGCGCAAACAGCGCGGCCATGTCGCTGCGGTTGGGCGGCGGCGGCAGGAAGCGGCTCTGCAGCCGGCTCACCATCTCGCTGACGAAGCCGGGATGCTGCGCCACGCCGGTATCGCAGAACAGGCCAGTGGGGTCGTTCTCGCGCACCAGGCTGCGCACCGTCTGCGCAAAGCGCGCGGCCCAGTCCGGATGCCGCTCCAGCACCTGCAGCAGGTAGCGCAGGCGGACCAGTTCCGGATGGCGGCGCGGCGCGCCGTCTTCGTGGCTGTCGGCATCGGCGCCGAGGCCGCCGTCGCGCCGGATCCAGAAGGCCAGTTCGATCAGCCAGCCGTTGCGCTCGGCCAGCGGCGCCTGCGGATCGGCCGCGGCCAGGATGGCGTCGAGCTGCAGGCTGGCATTGCGCGACTCGCGCCACTTGCGGAAGAGTTTGCGAAGCATGGATTCTCGTCGGGGTCGGGCCGCCGGCCGCGGGCGCATGACGCCGCGGAGAGGCCAGGGAAGACTGTGCAGCGGGCCGGATCAGCCGGCCGGAGGCTGCAGGCGCTGGCGCAGTTCGGCGACCAGGCCGTCGCAGGCATCTTCGATGTAGTCGAGCACGCGTTCGAAGCCATCGCCTTCGCCGTAATACGGGTCCGGGACCTCGTCGGCGTGGTGGCGGGTGGCGAAGCTCATCAGCAGCCGTACCTTGTCGCCGGCATCCGGGCGCAGTCGCAGCAGGCCGGCGAGATTCTCGCGATCCATCGCCAGGATCAGGTCAAAGCGGTCGAAGTCCGGCACGCCCACCTTGCGCGCGCGCAGCGCGGACAGGTCATAGCCGCGCTGCAGGGCATGGTGCTGGGTGCGGGGATCGGGGGCGCGGCCGAGGTGGTATTCATGCGTGCCGGCCGAATCCAGCTCCACCAGCGGCGCCAGCCCCGCGGCGGCCAGCTTGGCGCGCAGCACGCCCTCCGCCGTGGGGGAACGACAGATATTCCCCATGCAACACATCAGGATGGCGTATGGCTTCATCGGATCAAGGCTTGGCAAGGTGGCATGGCAGGCGCGATTCTACCTGCGGCGCCGTCCCGCCCCCTTCTTGCCGCCGCTCGCGGCGCTAGGCGAGCTGCTTGGCCAGCCGCTCGCCATGCGCAAACCCGGCCACTTGCGCCGCCTCGGCCGACTTGTAGTGGTCGGTGATGCGCGAGGCATCAGTCAGCGTGCCGGCGGCCCGGATGTTGGTGCCAGGACGGCAGACGCGCACGGTGTACGCCCATTCGCTCTGCGAACGCTGCCTGACCTGCACTTGCACTTCGTGGGTTTCATAGACCTTCTTCTTCCATTCGCCGATGTCGGTCATCGTGGTTCTCCACGGGAAATGGGTGCCCGCCTGGCGGGCTAGCTGACCTCGCCCGCGTCGATGGCGCGCATGGCGCCGGCCTCCGCCAGGGCAATGGCAGCTTCCGGGGTGGGCGCGTCGCCGGCAATCGCTTCAAAGCTTGGGCCGGTCGGCTCGCCGAACGCGTCGGCGATGCGCATCTGCGCGGCAAAGCCGCCGGCGGCATTCGGAACCGCGGTGACCACCACCGCGTAGCCGCCGTATTCGAACTGGCGTTCCATCGTGACTCCTTCGCGGCGATCTTGCACCTTTGCCCTGCGCCGCCGAGGATTTCACTATAGGCGAAGCGCGCCAGGCGTTGCGGCGTATCAGGCAGGTGGCAGCGCCCCCTCGCCGCTGGCGCCGAACACCTGCGCCTTGAGCTTGGCCAACTGGTCGCGCACCTGCGCGGCCTGTTCGAACTCGAGGTTGCGCGCATGGTCGAGCATGAGCTTTTCCAGCCGCTTGATCTCCTTGGAGACCTGCTTTTCGCTCATCTCCTCATAGCGGGCCTGCTCCTGCGCGGCCTGCAACTCGGCCCTGGCGTCGCTGACGTTGTAGACGCCGTCGATAATGTCCTTGATGCGCTTGACCACGCCCCGCGGCGTGATGCCGTTGGCTTCGTTGAAGGCAATCTGCTTGGCGCGGCGGCGCTCGGTCTCGCCGATGGCCTTCTTCATCGAGTCGGTCATGCGGTCCGCGTACAGGATGGCGGTGCCGTTGACATTGCGCGCGGCGCGGCCGATGGTCTGGATCAGCGAGCGCTCGGCGCGCAGGAAGCCTTCCTTGTCCGCATCGAGGATCGCCACCAGCGACACCTCCGGAATATCCAGCCCCTCGCGCAGCAGGTTAATGCCCACCAGCACGTCGAAGGTGCCCAGGCGCAGGTCGCGGATGATCTCGACGCGCTCGACGGTGTCGATATCCGAGTGCAGGTAGCGCACCTTGACGCCGTTTTCGGACAGGAACTCGGTCAGCTGCTCGGCCATGCGCTTGGTCAGCGTGGTCACCAGCACGCGCTCGCCAGCCTCGACGCGGGCATGGATCTCGGACAGCAGGTCGTCGACCTGCGTGGTCGCGGGGCGCACCATGATGATTGGATCGACCAGGCCGGTGGGACGCACCACCTGCTCCACCACCTGCCCGGCATGCTCCTGCTCGAACTGCGCCGGCGTGGCCGAGACAAACATCACCTGGCGCATCTTGCGCTCGAATTCGTCGAACTTGAGCGGGCGGTTGTCCAGCGCCGACGGCAGCCGGAAGCCGTACTCCACCAGCGTGGTCTTGCGCGCGCGGTCGCCGTTGTACATGCCGTTGAGCTGGCCGATCAGCACGTGCGACTCGTCCAGGAACATCAGCGCGTCGGGCGGCAGGTAGTCGACCAGCGTCGGCGGCGGGTCGCCGGGGCGCGCGCCCGACAGGTGCCGCGAGTAGTTCTCGATGCCCTTGCAGAAGCCCAGCTCGGACAGCATCTCGAGGTCGAAGCGGGTGCGCTGCTCGAGCCGCTGTGCCTCGACCAGCCGGTTTTCCTTGTGGAAGAACTCCAGCCGTTCGCGCAATTCGGCCTTGATCGCCTCGATCGCGCGCAGCACGGTCTCACGCGGGGTCACGTAGTGGCTCGACGGGTAGACCGTGAAGCGCGGGATCTTCTGCCGCACCCGCCCCGTCAGCGGGTCGAAGAACTGCAGCGACTCGACTTCGTCGTCGAACATCTCCAGCCGCACCGCCATCTCGGCGTGTTCTGCGGGGAAGATATCGATGGTGTCACCGCGCACGCGGAACGTGCCGCGCTGGAAGTCGGTCTCGTTGCGGGTGTACTGCATCGCGATCAGGCGCGCGATCACGTCGCGCTGGCTGATCTTGTCGCCGGCCCGCAGCGTGAGAATCATCTGGTGGTATTCGGTCGGGTTACCGATACCATAGATCGCCGACACGGTCGCCACGATGATGGTGTCGCGCCGCTCCAGCAGGCTCTTGGTCGCCGACAGCCGCATCTGCTCGATATGCTCGTTGATCGACGAGTCCTTCTCGATGAACAGGTCACGCTGCGGCACGTAGGCCTCGGGCTGGTAATAGTCGTAGTAGCTGACGAAGTACTCCACGGCATTGCGCGGGAAGAATTCCCGGAATTCCGCGTAGAGCTGCGCCGCCAGTGTCTTGTTGGGCGCGAACACGATGGCCGGCCGCCCCATGCGGGCGATCACGTTGGCCATGGTAAAGGTCTTGCCCGAACCCGTGACGCCCAGCAAGGTCTGGAACGACAGGCCGTCTTCCACGCCCTCCACCAATTGCCGGATCGCCTCCGGCTGGTCGCCGGCAGGCGGGAACGGCTGGTACAGCTGGAACGGGGAGCCGGGAAATGTGACGAATTTGTCTTCGTCCAGGGCCGGCGCGGCTTCGGCAAGGTTCGTCATAGGGGCGTGACTAGGGAAATACCTGAGGAAAACGGGCGGATTACGCTAGAATCTTGGGGTTGTCAGCCCCCGCTTCAAGCCAAGAAGAGCGCGGCCGGGCCTGCCAGCCTCCAGCGCAGTACGGAGCATTCTACGCCTTCCGTTTTTCACATAGCCGACCACGAGATTCCAAATGAGTTTGTTTTCTGCCGTCGAGATGGCCCCGCGCGACCCGATCCTGGGCCTCAACGAAGCCTTCAATGCCGACACCCGCGCGACCAAGGTCAACCTGGGCGTTGGCGTGTACTTCACCGACGAAGGGAAAATCCCGCTGCTGCGCGCCGTCCAGGAGGCAGAAAAAGCCCGGCTGACCACGGCCACCCCGCGCGGCTACCTGCCAATCGAAGGCATCGCGGCCTACGACCAGGCGGTGCAGACGCTGCTGTTCGGCAAGGAATCGCCGCTGATTACGGAAGGCCGCGTGGTGACGGCGCAGGCACTTGGCGGCACCGGCGCGCTGAAAATCGGCGCCGATTTCCTCAAGCGCCTGTACCCGGACGCCAAGGTCGCCATCAGCGACCCGAGCTGGGAGAACCACCGCGCCCTGTTTGAATCCGCCGGCTTCCCGGTGGTCAACTACGCCTATTACGACGCCCCCAGCCACGGCCTGAATTTCGCCGGCATGGTCGAGTCGCTGAAGTCGTTCCCGGCCAACACCATCGTCGTGCTGCACGCGTGCTGCCACAACCCGACCGGCGTCGACCTGTCGCCCGCGCAGTGGCAGCAGGTGGTCGAACTGGTCAAGGAACGCAACCTGATCCCGTTCCTGGACATGGCCTACCAGGGCTTTGCCGACGGCATCGACGCCGATGGCGCCGCGGTGCGCCTGTTCGCGGACTCCGGCCTGCCGTTCTTCGTGTCGAGCTCGTTCTCCAAGAGCTTCTCGCTGTACGGCGAACGCGTCGGCGCGCTGTCGATCGTCACCACCGGCAAGGAAGAAGCGCAGCGCGTGATGTCGCAGGTCAAGCGCGTGATCCGCACCAACTATTCCAACCCGCCGACCCACGGCGGCACCGTGGTCGCGACCGTGCTGAACAGCCCGGAACTGCGCGCCATGTGGGAAGAAGAACTGGCAGAGATGCGCGACCGCATCAAGCTGATGCGCCACGCGCTGGTGGACAAGCTGGCCGCCAAGGGCGTGCCGGGCGACTTCTCCTTCGTCAAGGCCCAGCGCGGCATGTTCTCGTACTCGGGCCTGACCTCGGCCCAGGTGGACCGCCTGCGCAACGAGCACGGCATCTACGCCGTCGGCACCGGCCGCATCTGCGTGGCCGCGCTGAACAGCCGCAACATCGATGCGGTGGTCGACGCGATCGCAGCCGTGATGTAACACCACCGGTTGCCGTGCCGCAACAGCCGGCAACTGGCGTGGGCATCACAATGCCATAGCAAAAAAGCGGCTTCGGCCGCTTTTTGCATTTGTTTGCGATGTTGTAGGACGTTGTCACCGAAAAAATCAGGCCTATGCCTTATTGTGTTCCGCGCATACGGAAGTACTTTAAGGTATATGCTGCAAAGCAAGATCGTTAGCACGGTCGTTCGATTCAGGCATAATCGGCGCCACACGATCCAAGGTGTATTGTCAGTACATTGTTACTTGGTGGTACGCATCCTCAGTAAGACCAGGCAAAAACGGCATGCTCTATCAACTGCATGAGTTCCAGCGCTCGATCCTGCACCCGCTGACCGCGTGGGCCCAGGCGACCGCCAAGACCTTCACCAACCCCCTCAGCCCGATGTCGCTGGTACCTGGCGCACCCCGCCTGGCCGCCGGCTACGAACTGCTGTACCGGCTCGGCAAGGAATACGAAAAACCGGCGTTCGACATCAAGTCGGTGCGCTCCAACGGGCGCGACATCCCCATCGTCGAGCAGACCGTGCTGGAAAAGCCGTTCTGCAAGCTGCTGCGCTTCAAGCGCTATGCCGACGACCCCGAGACCATCAAGCTGCTCAAGGACGAACCCGTGGTGCTGGTGGCCGCGCCGCTGTCGGGCCACCATGCCACGCTGCTGCGCGACACGGTGCGCACGCTGCTGCAGGACCACAAGGTCTACGTCACCGACTGGATCGACGCGCGCATGGTGCCGGTCGAGGAAGGCGCCTTCCACCTGTCTGACTACATCTACTACATCCAGGAATTCATCCGCCATATCGGCGCCGAGAACCTGCATGTGATCTCGGTGTGCCAGCCGACGGTACCGGTGCTGGCCGCGATCTCGCTGATGGCGTCGGCCGGCGAAAAGACGCCGCGCACCATGACCATGATGGGCGGCCCGATCGATGCGCGCAAAAGCCCGACCGCGGTCAACTCGCTGGCGACCAACAAGTCCTACGAGTGGTTCGAGAACAACGTCATATACACCGTGCCGGCCAACTACCCCGGCCACGGCCGCCGCGTCTACCCGGGCTTCCTGCAGCATGCCGGCTTCGTCGCGATGAACCCGGACCGGCACCTGTCGTCGCACTATGACTACTACCTGAGCCTGGTCGAGGGCGATGCCGACGACGCCGAGGCCCACGTGCGTTTCTACGACGAATACAACGCGGTGCTCGACATGGCCGCCGAGTACTACCTGGATACCATCCGCGAGGTGTTCCAGGAATTCCGCCTGGCCAACGGCACCTGGGCCATCGACGGCAAGCCGGTGCGCCCGCAAGACATCAAGAGCACGGCGCTGATGACCATCGAGGGCGAGCTGGACGATATCTCCGGCGCGGGCCAGACCGCCGCGGCGCACGACCTGTGCGCCGGCATCCCGAAAAACCGCAAGCAGCACCTGAACGCCGAGCGTTGCGGCCACTACGGGATCTTCTCGGGACGCCGCTGGCGCGACGACATCTACCCGCAGTTGCGCGACTTCATCCGCAAGTACCACGAGGTTCCGGTGGCCGCGGCCAGCAAGTAACAAAAAACGCCCGCGCTGAACTGCACCCCAAGAGTTGGACGCCGATCCAACCTTGGGGTGTTTTTCATGGTGAGACACGACGAGCAACTGAAG
>NZ_SROX01000019.1 GCF_013141915.1 Cupriavidus necator
TATGCAGAGCTTTCTTCGTTTCGTCAACCGTTTGCAGCAATCTTTTTTGCTGCCGTCAGCGCTGCAAACCTTGCTGCGCCAACCTCCCGGCCAACCCCGCATCCCTTGCTGCGCCTGCCTTGCAGGAGCCGCGTGGTGTTGCGAGGGGGCGAATAATAAGCGACCGCAACGCGGTTGGCAAGCGGTTTCTCGGAAACGCCCGAAACGGCGCGGATGCGCCGCTTTCGGCTCCTCGGCCCTGACGCGCCAGGCTGCTTATAGAATGACCGTTCCGGCCCGCGGGGCCGTTCTTCGATGAGATGGGGGACGTTTGATGACTATCCAAGCGACGTGGAAGCCAAGCCAGGGCAACAGCATCTGCCAGCTGACCAACGGCACTGCCGAGTGGCAAGCCGATCTCGACGCTTCCGCCGGGGGCGACACCCGCTACCCCAATCCGCATGACTTGCTGGACTCGGCCCTGGCGGCCTGCACGACCCTTACCTTGCAGCTGTATGCCAAACGCAAGGGCTACCCGGTCACCGACGTCCATGTCTCGGTCGGCCATCAGGAAGCCAACGGCACCTATACGATGCAACGCGAAGTGAAGGTCAGCGGCGACCTGTCGCCCCAAATCCTGGAAGACCTGCTGCGGGTCGCGAATCGTTGCCCGGTGCACAAGACCTTGTCCGGACAATTCTCGATCGAAACCTCGATGGCATGACCTGGCGCAACCTTGGATGATTCAATGGTTTTCATCGCAAATGATAATCGTTAGCATTTGACTCTCAGGTTCTGACACCACCTGAGTCAGCAAATGGGTTGGCCGGGCACGCTAGCGTGCCCGGCTTTTTTCTTTTGCGGCATGGCTGGCGCGCGCACCGCGCGCGCCACGGGCCCTGTCATGGTCCTGACCACGAGGCCGGATACGTTAATGATGTCGTCGATGGATTGGCGGCGCGATCCGACCCGTTAGAGCGAACGCGCACCATGCGGTGTGTTGGCTGGCCCACCAAGGTTGGCGGCGGGAAGCGGTCAAAACGACGGTGGCGGCTTTCTCTGCCATGCCGCGCCGGCTTACCATGGACGGAAAGCAGAACAATAAAAAACGCTTACATGACGAAGCGAGCGGGGGGATGCCTTGACCAACTTCATTGAAGCCTATTGCGCCCAGATACGGCTTGCGGGCGCAAGCGGCGTGATTGCGAAACCCGTCGTGGTGGGACAGGACAGCACCTACGCCATGCATTACGTACCCTGCGAATACCTGAATACGCAGGCAGCGCTGGTGCTGGTCAGCACCACGCCAGGTCATGCCCATGTGCGGCTGGCCGCTGCAGTAACCGAGGAACTGTTGCGCACCCATGCGCCGGGCCGCGTGGTCCAGCGCGAGAACAAGCGGCGCGTCGAACTGGGCGGCAAGCTGGTGCGGCCCAACCTGATCCGCATGCTTGACCACTTCCGCGTGCCCGAGCTGGTCGGACTGCCGCATGCCGCCGCGTTGTGGAACGACGGCTTCGAGCGCCTGCAGCCGCTTGCCCTGTTGCCGCACGCCACCACGCGGCGGGGGCTGGCCTTCGACGGCCCGCTGGAAGAACTGCAGGACGCGCCGATGCTGCGCGAAATCTTCGAGACCCAGTTCCTCGGTGCCGTGCAACAGATGCGCACCGACGCGCTGTACCTCGCACTGGGCCGCACCGCCTGGGCCGGGCTGCAGCATGCGGTCACGCGCAGGTTGCTGGCACGCCGCCAAGTGCTGGGGATGATGCCAGTGCCGGCGCGTGCCGGCAGCATGGTGCGCTACTTCCTGCGAGAAATTGCGGCCAGCGCCTTGTCGGCCAAGGATCCGGTGCGGCATCGCGTGGACTGGCTCGATGCGGCGCACGCCGAACTGGAAGCGAACGTCCGGAAACTGCGTGCCTCCATACGACCGGATCCGCACCCCGCTTACCTGATCGCGTAAGCGGACGCTCGCCTGGCAAGTTGTGATCGATAGACCCCACGGAAGTAGGGTCTTGGGTCAGCGCTTTGCGCCGATAAAGTCTCCTGAGGAAATTGACACTCCTCGCATTCCCGATTAGCGGCCCCTTGCGGGCCGCGATTTTTTTGGTACACCGGCAGGATGACCCATGTAAGCCGGCTGTCATTGCCGTCGGGCACATGGTTTGCATTCGGTCCAACCGTGTGTTTTCCGCAGAGCCGCCATGACGACCCCTGTTGTTTCGCAACTTGCCGTGTGTGCCATCTTGCTGCTTGCCTCGCTGCCTGCGCCCGCGCAAAGCGGCAAGCCCGGACTGGCCGTTTCGCAGCACCAGCCGGGCGGCGCGCTGCCGACGGGCTGGAAAAATTTACCGGTCGCCGAAGGCAAGGCCCGGACCGAGTATCAACTGGTGACGGACGGCGGCACCACGGTTCTGCAGGCGCAAGCTAACCGCTCCGCGTCGGCGCTGATGCACGAGGGCAACGTGGACCTTTCCCGAACCCCCGTGGTGGCCTGGCGCTGGAAGGCGGACGGCGCGGTACCGGGGGCCGACAACCGCGACGGCGCGCGCGAGGATGCGCCGGCGCGGCTGGTGTTTTTCTTCGACGGCGACAAGAGCAAGCTGTCGCTCGGCGACCGCGCCGCAATGCAGCTGGCGAGGACCGTGGCGGGCGAGGAACTGCCCTATGCCACGCTGATGTATGTGTGGTCGACCAGTGCCGAGGCGGGCAGCGTCATCCCGAATCCGCATACCGGCCGCGTGCAGATGATCGTGGTGTCGGGCGCCGGCGATGCCGGCAAATGGCAGACCCTGCGGCGCAATCTGGCACGGGACTATGAACGCGTATTCCACGAGCCGCCCGGGCCCCTCAGGGCCTACGGCATCATGACCGATACCGACAATACCCAGGCCGCCGCCCGCGCCTGGTATGGCGACATCCGCTTCCTGCCGGGCAACGCGGCGAAAGATTAAGCCGGGGCGGGATGCTGTCCCAGGCTCGATCGCAGCGCGGCCGAGACCTCGGCCATCAGCGCGGCGCCGTCCTTCGCTGCGGGCGTGCCAGCCAGGAGCGCTTCGCGCACGCTGACGACCTTATCCGCGTCATAACGCCGCTCGCTGCCAATCGCTGCCTCGAAGGCATTGGCGCGCGCATTGATCTGCCCGGGGTCGGCGCTGACCAGCAGCACGGCATGGGCGAGCACCAGGTGGCGCTGGCCGTCGGCGGCCTGCACGGCGGCAGGCGCACGCCGCCAGTACTGCGCCGTGCCGGCGATCTTGCGTGCGCCCGCGGGCGGACCCCAGGCGAGGTTATAGCGCCCGTCGCAGAAGGAGCCGGCCACCGCCTGCCAGTGGGTCTCGATGCCGAGCGTGCGCAGGCCTTCGCCAAGCACCGCGCACAGGTGCAGGTAGACCGCGTCGCTGAGCGCGCCGGGCGGCCTTCCCACGGGGTAAGCCAGGCTCAGGTTGAGGATGCCAGGCCCTTGCGGAACCAGCCCGCCGCCGGACATGCGCAGGAACACGGGGCACCCGTTCCGGGCGAATTCCGCGCGCGCGGTCTCCAGTCCGGCGTGGCGCAGGTAGGTGCGCGGCACCACCAGCGACAGGGGTGCCTCCCACAGCCGCGCCACCTGCCGGCCCTGCGCCGCGAGTTCGAGCAGCGCCAGCTCTTCCTGCAGCGGATCGCTGTCCGGGCAGTCCGCGGCAACGGCTTCGACCAATTCAAACGGCATCGGATCACAGGCCCGCAAGTGGCAATGGGCCGAGTCTAGCAACCCTAGGCATTGAGCGCATCGAAATACGCCAGCGCGCGGGCGGCGTACATGGCGCCGGGTCCGCCACCCATTTCGATATTGATGGCCAGCATTTCGGTCATCTGCTCGCGGGTCGCGCCATGGCGCAGTGCCTGGCTGGTATGGAACAGCACGCAGTCGTCGCACCCTTTCTGCACGGCCAGGGCGACTGCCACCAGTTCCTTGACAGCGGCCGGCAGGCTGCCCTGCTGCATGGCGGCTTTCATTACGCCCTGGAAGGCGCTCATCGCGGCCGGCTGGGCCTGGCCGAGCGCGCCGAATTGCTTGTTGATCTCCGCCAGGCGGAGCTTCAGGTCTGAGGTCATAAAGGTTGTCCTGTGGTCACAAGGGCGAAGCCAGCCCCGGGCGGGCACACGGTGGCGCCTGCCCGGGGGCAGATCAGCCGGCCAAGTGGGCCTTCAGCAAGGCATTGAAGTCATTGGCCTTCTCCATCTGGCTCATGTGGCCGGCGTCGGGGAAGACCTTGACGGTGGCACCCGGCGGCGCGGCTTCGGCATGTTCGGCGGGGATGATGCGATCCTGTCCGCCCCACACCACCAGCACGCGCTTGCCGCTGTCGGCCAGGCGCTGGCCCGGTTGCTCGCTCTGCCGGCCGCCGCCGAACAGGCCCTGGCCCAGCGCGGTCAGCGCCTCGGGCACGCCATCGAGCCGCTTGTAGCGCAGCAGGTCGTCCAGCATCTGCCGGCTCACCAGCCCGGGGTCGGCAAACAGCAGTTCGACCACGGGCTTGAGCTCGCGCCGCGACTGCGCACTGACGAAGCCATCGGTATAGCCGCTGTTGACCGCCTCGCCGAAACCCACCGGCGACACCAGCGCCACCGACAGCACCCGCTGCGGCACATCCACCGCCAGTTGCGCGGCCACGCCGCCGCCCATCGAATGGCCGACCACATGGGCCGCGTCGACCCCGATCTCGTCCATGAAGCGCGCTACAAAACCGGCCATCTGCGCCAGCGTCGCGCCCGCGAGCCGCGGCGACGACTGTCCGTGGCCGGGCAGGTCAAGCGCCACCACGGTGTACGCGTCGGCCAGGGGATCGAGGTTGAACAGCCAGTTGTCCAGGTCACCGCCAAATCCGTGGATGAAGAGCACGGTCTGGGCGCCGTCGCCCTTGCGGGCATAGCGGACCCGGATGCCGTCGACCTCGGCGAACTGGTACGCGGCGGCGGCGTCCTCGTCGCCGCCGTCGTCCGCCGGCGTTTCATAAGCCGCGACATAGTCATCGATCTGCGCATCGCTCACCTCCGCGGGGGCCAGTACGCCAAGCAGCGCCTTGACCGGCAGCACGTCGCCGGCCTGCGCCACCTTGCGGCGCAGCGTGCCCGCGTCGGGCGCCTCCACCGCATTGGCGATCTTGTCGGTTTCCACATCAAGGATCGGCATGCCCACGGTGATCTCGGTGCCTTCGTCGACCAGCCAGGCATTGACGGTGCCTTCCTTCATCGACAGGCCCCATTTGGGCATCACGATCGGGGTAATTGCAGGCGTAGACATCAGTGCTTGCCTCCCTTCACGGTCTTGCGCGCGGCGTTGGCGATGTGCGCGGCGCTCGGGATATACAGGTCTTCCAGCGTGGGCGAGAACGGCACCGGCGTATGCGGCGGGCACACCATCTCGATGCCGGCCTTGAGCGCGCCGAAGGCCTGCTGCACGACCTGGGCGGAGATATCGGTGGCGATATTGCAGCGCGGGCTGGCTTCATCCACCACCACCAGCCGGCCGGTGTTCTCGACCGACTCCAGCACCGTGTCCATGTCCAGCGGCGACAGCGTGCGCAGGTCGACGATCTCGGCCTCGATCCCTTCCTTCGCCAGCGTTGCCGCCGCTTCCAGCGCGCGATGCACCATCAGCCCGTAGGTGACGATCGACACGTCCTTGCCGTCGCGCACGATATTGGCCTCGCCGAACGGGATGGCATAGGCGCCTTCCGGGACGTCCCCTTCCAGGCCATAGAGGTTCTTGTGCTCGCAGAAGATCACCGGGTCGTTGTCGCGGATCGCCTGGATCAGCAGGCCCTTGGTGTCGTACGGCGTGGACGGGCACACCACCTTCAGGCCGGGGATATGCGTGAACAGCGGCGTCAGCATCTGGCTGTGCTGCGCGGCGGCGCGAAAGCCCGCGCCCACCATGGCGCGGATCACCACCGGGGTCTCGGCCTTGCCGCCGAACATGTAGCGGAACTTGGCGGCCTGGTTGAAGATCTGGTCGAAGCAAACGCCCATGAAGTCGATAAACATCAGTTCGGCGATCGGGCGCATGCCGCACGCCGCGGCGCCGATGGCGGCGCCCACATAGGCGGACTCGGACAGCGGCGTGTCCAGCAGCCGGTCGCCGTGCTTGGCGTACAGGCCCTTGGTCACGCCCAGCACGCCGCCCCAGGCGTCCTTCTCGCCGTCCGCGCCGGCGCCGCCGACGATGTCTTCGCCCAGCATGATGACGCTGGGGTCGCGGGTCATTTCCTGGTCGATCGCCTCGTTGATCGCCAGCTTGATGCTCAGTTTGCGAGCCATGTCTGTCTCCTGTGGATTCGGTTGCGCGTGACGGATCAGTAGCTGACGTAGACGTCGGTCAGCAGGTCTTCAGGTCCCGGCTGCGGTGCGGCCTTGGCTTCCTGCACGGCGTGCTCGATCAGCGCGGCGACTTCGCGGTCGATCGCGTCCAGTTCTTCGCGCGCGACCACGCCGGCTTGCGTCACGGTGCGGCCGAACAGCTTCAAGCAGTCCTTGTTGGCGCGGATATCGTCGAGTTCGCCGGCGGCGCGGTAGGTCTGCGCATCGCCTTCGAAGTGGCCATAAAAGCGGACCATCTTGCATTCCAGCAGCGACGGCCCGCCGCCCTCGCGCGCGCGGCGGATGACTTCGCCGGCCGCTTCATGGACCGCGAAGAAGTCGGTGCCGTCCACGGTCACGCCCGGGATGCCGAAGCCGGCGGCGCGGTCGACGTAGCTGTCCACCGCGGTGCCATAGTCGCGCGAGGTCGACTCGGCGTAGCCGTTGTTCTCGATGACGAAGATCACCGGCAGGTTCCATACCGCCGCCAGGTTCAGGCTTTCCAGGAAGGTGCCCTGGTTGGACGCGCCGTCGCCGCAGAAGGTAATGCCGACCTCGCCCTTGCCGCGGAACTTGGCCGCCAGCGCGGCGCCGCAGATCAGCGGCGCGCCCGCGCCCAGGATGCCGTTGGCGCCCATCATGCCCTTGGACAGGTCGGCGATATGCATCGAGCCGCCCTTGCCGTTGCACGAGCCGCCCTTCTTGCCGTAGATCTCCTTCATCATCGCCACCGGGTCGACGCCCTTGGCAATGCAGTGGCCATGGCCGCGGTGCGTGCTGGCGATGCGGTCGCCATCGTGCAGATGGTGCAGGATGCCGACGCCCGCGGCTTCCTCGCCCGCGTACAGGTGAACGAAGCCGGGGATGTCGCCGCGCGCGAAGTCCACGTGCAGGCGCTCCTCGAAATCGCGGATGGTGCGCATCCGGCGGTACACCGTCAGCAGCGTCTCCTTGTCGAGCGGCAGCGCGCCACGTGGTTGCGCGGGATCTTGCGAGGCTCTGGCTGTCATGTCTGTCTCCTTCGTTTTCAGGTGTTGCACTTCAAGAAAAGCGGGGCGTGTTGCGGGCCGCGGCCCGCGCGTGATCAGGCAAAGACGGGACGCGGCGCGCCGCGCATCAGCTGTTGGCGCGCGGCGTGGCGCATGCAGGCCGCAACGTCGATACTGCGGAAGGCGTGGTCGTGCAGCGTGACGGTGACTTCGTCGTCCGGGCCGAAGGTCAGCTCGCGCTCGCCATCGAGCGCGACGATGCCGCTGCGCTGGCGCACGCGATGGGGGCGGCCATGCTGCAGCCGCTGCCAGCCGGCCACCGGCACGGTGCACATCAGGCCTGGCGCGATCGGCGCGCGCAGGTCGAATTCGCCCGCGCCCGGCGCGGCCAGCTCGATCGCCAGGCCGCCGGCTTCGCGCCGTCCGACCGGCTCCAGCAAGCCGGCGATGGACGAGAGCCCGATCGCCTCGGGATCGGCAAACGACACGTAGACCGCGGCCAGCGTGTCGGTCTTCCATAGCGCGCGCGCGCCGATGAAGTGTTCGTGGGAGATCACCGCATCGACCAGTGCGATGTCGCGGCGGAAGCCGCCGTTGCCATCGCGGATGACGATGTCCAGGCGCTTGTTCGATGCCAGCGCCTGGCTGGCGGGAATGCGGCCGGTGGCATAGAGGCCGGTGGCCAGCCCCGTGATGGTGGGTTCGCGCATCTCGGGGTAGGCGTTGTTGGTGCCGGTCGAGAGGCCGGCGATCGGCACCGCGCCGCATTCGCGCACCACCGCGCGGTGGGTGCCATCGCCGCCCAGCACGATGATTGCCGCCACGCCGGCATCAGCCATGCAGCGCGCGGCATGGAGCGTGTCGTCGACGCGCGAGGCCACCGGCATGTCGACATAGTCGACCTCGGGCAAGCCGGCATCCGGTCCCTGCCGGCGTGCCAGGTGCCGCGCCAGCATGACGCGCAGCCCTTCGCGGTCGGGCATCATCAGCACCCGCCGCACGCCGCACGACGACAGCGCGGCGAGCAGCCGCAGCACGATATTGACGCGGTCAGACAGCTGCAGGCTGTTGGCGTTGGCGATCACGCGGCGGATATCGCGCGCCGAAACCGGATTGGCGATGATGCCGACCAGCGGCGCGTCGGCGGACCTTGGCTGCCTCATTGCCTGTCTCCTGTGTTGTCATTGTCGTGACAGGCTTATTGCAATGGGTGTGCCAGTGGCCGGACGGCATCGCGATGGCCGAAATCGGGCATTGCGTGGCCCGGACTTCAGGGATAACCCGCAAGAACCGCTACCGCTTTCGCGAAAAGAACGGCCAGAGCCGCCGCCATGGCGAGACAGGTGTCACAGTACAGGTGTACGGGCTGGACACACGTAACGTCTCATGGCCGGTGTCGCGTCGCACGCGGGCGGAGCCGACGCGGCGCGAAACAGCGAGATGCGAAAGTGCCCGACACCTTCGCAGAAACGGGTACGGTCGGCCCCGGCGCCGGCTCTGCGAGCCTGCCGCAGGCTGCGTGGTGCTACGACTGCGACCCGCCGTCGCGGCGGTTAGGCGACTGGATGCCGTAGCGTTCCATGCGCCGGTACAGCGTCATGCGGCTGATGCCGATCTGGCGCGCGACCGCGCTGAGGTTCCAGCCCGACGCACGCAGGTACTGCATCAGCAGCATGCCCTCGGGGGACAGCTGGTGCGGGTCGAATGGCGCGGGGGCGTCGTGGACGATATCGGAGGCAGCCGGTGGGGGCGATGCCGGCGCGGCGGCCACGGCGACCGGGATGGCGGTGCCGGCCACCGCTTCGGGCAGGTCGTGTACGTCGATATAGCCGCCGCTGCAGACCGCGCGCGCGTACTCCAGCACATTGCGCAACTCGCGCAGGTTGCCCGGCCAGCGGTGGCGGCGCAGCCGCTCGCTCGCCGCCGGCGACAACGTCACCGGCTCGCCCGCCCCTTCCTGCAGCAGCTTGCGCACCAGCCAGTCCAGGTCGGTGCGGGCGCGCAGCGGCGGCAGCTCGAAGCGCGCACCGTTCAGCCGGTAGTAAAGGTCCTCGCGGAAGCGGCCCTCGGCCACCAGCTGCTCGAGGCGATGGTGCGTGGCGGAAATCACGCGCAGCCGCACCGGCACCGGCCGCGCGGCGCCCACCGGCAACACCTCGCCCTCGGCCAGCACGCGCAGCAGCCGCGACTGCAGCTCGCGCGGCATGTCGCCGATCTCGTCCAGGAACAGGGTGCCGCCGTCCGCTTCCTGGATCAGCCCGCGCTTGCCGCGCGAGCCGGCGCCGGAGAAGCTGTTGGGCAGGTGGCCGAACAGCTCGCTCTCGATCAGCGTCTCGGGAATCGCCGCGCAGTTCACCGCAACGAAAGGGCCGGCGCGGCGCGCGCTGGCCTGGTGCAGCGCCTTGGCGAAGAACTCCTTGCCGCTGCCGGTCTCGCCCTGGATCAGCAGGTGGATCGGTGAATCGACCAGGCGCGCGGCGCGCTCCAGCTGTTGCGCCAGCGCGGCATCGCCGCCACTGAGCGCTGCCAGCGGTGCCGGCATCGACACCGGCGCTTGCGCGGCGGGCGCCTGCCAGCCCAGCGCGGGCGGCATCACGCTCAGGTACAGCAGGCCGCCGCTGCGGTTGAGCGCAACCAGGCGCTGCTCGCTGGGGCGCGAGTAGACATAGCGGCCCAGATCTTCCAGGCGCGCCGCGAACAACGCCTCGAACGGCTGGCCGAGCACGGTGGCGCCCGGCATGCCACCCAGTTCGGTCTCCAGCATCAGGCGGGCACGGTGGTTGTGGCCGACGATGCGGCCGGCATCGTCCAGCGCGAGCAGGTATTCCGGATTGACGTCGACAAATTCGGGCGCGACGTTCAGCTTCAGGATCCAGTCGCGCCGGTGCGCGCGCAGGAAGTTGGCGTTCTCGATATGCGCGGCGTAGATGCGCACCATCTGCAGCGCCAGGCCCTGGCTGTCCTTGGCCTGCGGCGAGACCAGCGCCGAGATGTCGAGGATGGCGTGCAGGTTGCCATGCGTGTCGAACAGCGGCGCGGCGGTGCAGGTCAGAGGAATATGGGTGGCATCGAAATGGTCGGCCTGGTGCACGGTCAGGGCCTGCCCGGTGACCAGCGCGGTGCCGACCGCGCAGGTGCCGGCGCCGCTCTCGCTCCATTCCGCGCCGAGGTAGAGGCCGGCGTGCCGCAGCGCGGCATCGCTGTGGGTATCGCCGATATAGTCGACTGTCACCCCTTGCGCATCGGTCAGCAACACCACGTAACCCAGCGCCGCCACCTGGGCGTGCAGGCTCTGCAGCCCGTGGCGCGCGATGCGGGCGAAGTCGTCGATGCGTTCCTGGTGTTCGCGCAGGCGGGTGTGCGGCAGGATGCGGGCCTCCTGCATGCGCGAGGGATCGAGCCCGTACTGGTGCACGCAGCGCCGCCATGAGTTCTGGATGATCGCGTCATGCGCGATGCGGTCCGCGAGCAAGGCTGGCGGGGATAGGTAGGCGGTGGCCTGGACCACCGTCTCGATGTGCTCGCGTTGCCGCAGGTCCATCGCTGTCTCCTGTCGTCGCTGCCCTCGGGGCCATCGGATGCGCCGGGGGCGCGCATGGCTCGCATAAAGCGGTGGATCGGGCGGACTGCGGGCGCGTGCTGCGGGAGCCGCGCCACTGTTATGGTCTCGGGCCTACTAATGTATCCGAGCCCGGCGGCGCTGCGCAAACAGGATGCGTGGGGAAGCGGGCGGCCGTGCGCCGCAAGTGCGGCGCACGCCATTCCTTTGGCAGCGGCGCTCAGGTCGCCGGCGAGCGCTGCAGGCTACGGGCCGCATCCGCGGCGATGGCGAACGAGCGCAGCCGCGCCGCGTGGTCGAAGATCTGCCCCGTGATCATCAGCTCGTCCGGGCGCAGGTCATCGACAAAGCGCTGCATGCCGGCGCGCACGGCATCGGGGTCGCCCACCACCGAGCAAGCCAGCGAGCGCCGGATGTGGTCGGCCTCGCTTTCGTTCCAGAGCGCTTCGATATCGTCGACCGGCGGGCGCAGCTGCCCCGGCGTGCCGCGCACCAGCGCCAGGAACTGCTGCTGCAGCGAGCTGAACAGCCGGCGCGCCTCGTCCCCGGACTCGGCCGCGAACACATTGAGGCCGAGCATCACATAGGGCCGGTCCAGCGATTCGGACGGGCGGAACGTGCGCCGGTACAGGTCGAGCGCCTGGCGCATGAAGCCCGGCGCGAAATGCGAGGCAAAGGCGAACGGCAGTCCCATCGCCGCGGCCAGCTGCGCGCTGAACAGGCTCGATCCCAGCAGCCAGATCGGCACTTTCAGCCCCGCGCCAGGGACTGCGCGCAGCCGCTGCCCGGGGCGCACGTCGTCGAAATACGCCTGCAGTTCCTCGACGTCCTGCGGGAAGGTGTCGGCGCTGTCGCTGGCGAGCTGGCGGCGCAGCGCGCGCGCGGTGGCCTGGTCGGTGCCCGGCGCGCGGCCCAGGCCCAGGTCGATGCGGCCCGGGTAGAGCGAGGCCAGCGTGCCGAACTGCTCGGCGATCACCAGTGGCGAATGGTTGGGTAGCATCACGCCGCCGGAGCCCACGCGGATGGTCTGCGTGCCGCCGGCGACATAGCCGATCAGCACCGCGGTGGCGGCGCTGGCGATGCCGGGCATGTTGTGGTGCTCGGCCAGCCAGTAGCGGTGGTAGCCCAGTTGCTCGGCATGGCGCGCCAGGTCGAGCGAGTTGCGCATGGCCTGGGCGGCGTCGCTGCCTTGCGGGATGGGGGCCAGGTCCAGCACCGAATAGGCGACGCCGTTGCCGGCGGGGAGAGCGTTGCGATTCATGTCGTGGTCGGGCGGGCGGCGTACGCCACGCGGGCGCCGCCCGCTGCAAAGGCGGATGGTTCGCTATGTTAGTGAGCCTGCGCGGATCGTGCTGGCGGCGGCTTTGCGGCCCTGCGGGCGGCGTGGGTATCGCCAGGCGCAGCGCGACCGCGGCGCGCGCAAGGATTGAGCCGGGCGCCGCTTGCCCTTACCATTCAGCCCGATGCGAAGGAACGATCGATGACTCTCAAGACACTGGACGGCGCGCTGGCCCTGCTGACCCATTTCACCGTGCGCCAGCCTACCTGGGGCGTGCGCGAGCTGGCCAAGCACAGCGGCGTGCATTACGCCGTGGTGCACCGCGTGCTGGCCACCTTCGCCGCCAATGGCTTCCTGGTGCAGGACGCGGCCACCGGCAAGTATTCGCTGGGGCTGCGGCTGTTCGAGCTGGGCCAGGTGGTGCGCAAGAGCTTCTCGCCTGACGAGATCGTGCGCCCGGTGCTGGAGAAGCTGGCCGCGCAGAGCGGCGAGACCGTGTTCCTGTCGTGGCTCGACGGCCATGAAGGCCTGTGCGTGGGGCTGGTGCACAGCCAGCACCAGCTGCGCTTTTCGATCGAGCTGGGCGAGCGCTTTCCGCTCTATGCGGGCGCGCATGCCAAGGCCATGCTGGCGTTCCAGGACGCAGCCTTCCGCGACGAGGTCTACCGCCAGGGCGTGGCGCGCATGGGCCCGCATACCACGCTGGAACGCGAGCGCATCGAGCAGCAGCTGGCCGAAGTGCGCGAACGGGGCTGGGCGCATACGCGCGAAGAAGCCGCCGCCAGTGTCGCGGGGCTGGCCTTGCCGCTGTGGTCGCGCGACCGCAGCGTGGTGGTGGGCTCGGTCGCCATCGCGGGTCCGCAGCAGCGGCTTGACGACGCCGCCGTGCCGCGGCTGCTGGAGGCGCTGCGCGACGCCAGCGGCCGGCTCGAAGACGTGATCGGCTTCGTGCGCTGACAACCGTTCAGCGTGCGCTCACCTCAGCAGCGCCTTTGCCACTTCGCCGCCCAGCACACGCCGGCCAAGCGCGTGCCCGAGCGCCCGGTAGCTTTCCCATTGCGCCTCGTCGAAGAACTGGTCGCCGGTGCCTTCCTGCGGGAAGGCCGGGTGCGTGGCGCCATAGTGGCGCACGTCGGCCGGCGCCCATGACACCAGCCGCGGCTTGATCAGCACGATGCGGCAGACACGCGCGGCTGGCGCCGCGCAGGCCGGGTCGGTGCGATACACGTCGAGCAGCACCGCGCATTTGTCGGCGGCAGCGCCGCTGGCCGCCCGGCCCGGCACGAAATCGTCCGGCACGCCGAAGACGCGGCTCAGCACCGGGTGCGAGGTGGCGGCCTCGGTATCGACGACGATCTCCAGGCCGTGGTCGATGCGCGCGAGGCGGATCAGGTTGGCGAGGTCGCCGAAGCGATAGTCGGGATCGGCCCCACAGTCGCACAGCACGATCAGTGCGACGTCCCGGCCCGGACGCAGCAGCTCGTAGACACCGGTATTGTCGAAATGGCCGCCGTCCGACAGGTACTGCCAGCCGCGCCGCGTGCCATGGAAGCGGGCGCTCAGCTCGCACCCCAGGTAGTACTGCGTGCGGAATATGCCGGCGGCCAGCCAGGGGTGCGTGGCGCGTTCGGGATGGCGCCACCGCTCGCCCTCGCGCCCGCCCCGGCGCGCGTATGTGGCCGGAAACGACGGCCACCATGTACCCAGCCGCAGGTTGGCCAGGCCCAGCAGCAGCGATGTGCCAAGCGTGGTGGCACGGCCCAGCCCGGTGGATACCGCGGCGCCGGAGATGGCGATCCAGTCGCCCACCGTGAGCGCTTGCGCCAGCTTGCCCGACGAGGGCCATGACGCATCCGGGCAGCATTGCCAGCCGTCGACGGTGAAGCGCGCATAGGCGTCCGGCGCGATCGCGGTCGCGGCGCCCGGCTGGGGCAGGCCGGCGCCGGGTGCCAGGCACAGCGGCTTGCCCTTGCGGTCGCGCTGGACCAGTTGCTCCGCCGGATCGATGGTCAGGTTCAGCGTCACGTTGATCAGGTGCAGGGGCGCCAGCACGTGTGGATCGTAGTAGGCGTTGAGGCTGAGTTGGTCGCCGGGCACGGGCTCGGCCACGCTGAAGCGCGCGCGCCGGCGCCGGTCCGCCGCCGGATCGGGATCGGGCGCGGCAAAGCGCTCGCCGTTGGACGCGCCCAGGTAGGCGCGCGTGAGGCGCGCCGCGTAGAAGGGCTGCAGCGTGGAAAGGTTCAGGAACCCGGTAAAGCGGCCGGCAACCAGTGCCAGCACCAGCGCCACGGCAGCGAGCGTGGCCAGCGCCGGCCCGGTGTAGGCCGTGCCGTATACCAGCCAGTCGACCGGCTCGCGGCCATCCCAGCGCACCCACAGTACCAGCCACGACCACAGCACGAACAGCAGCAGCGCCAGCACCGCCGCTGCCACGCCGGCCAGCAGCGAGACCGGCAAGCGTGCACACAGGGCGCGCCAGGCAGTACCGGCGCTGCCCTTGCGGCCCGCGTCGAGGAAGCGCGCGCCATAACGCACCAGCCAGACCAGCGCGGCGAGCACGCCCGCGGGTAGCGCCGCGCCCCACGGAAGACGCGCGGCATGGGCATAGAGGTAGGCGGTGCGCGCGGCGGTATCGGCCACGCCCAATGCCGCCAGCCACAGCGTCAGCAGGACCGCCGTGCGTAGCGCCCGCGTCGCGCGCACGCGATAGCCGGACACGGTGCGCGGCTCGCCTTGCAGCATCACCAGGCAGCTCAGCACGCCGAGCCATGTCAGCGTTCCCAGCGCGGCAAAGAGCTGCGCCGGGACGTGGTTGGCCCCGAGCACTTCCGACCAGTGCGCCGCGGCCAGCAGCAACAGTCCGAGCAGCGTGGCCACCATCGGCGCGGGGCTGAAGAAGCGGCCCGGCGCCTGCGGGTCGCTGGCGCGCGGATAGACCAGCCAGTACGCCAGGCCGGGCGGCACCGCGCCGATCACCGCCGTGGCCAGCGGCAGCCACAGCCAGGGGCTCCACCAGATCGCCCACTCGCCCTGGTTGAAGGCCTGCCGCGCATCGTGCAGCAGGTCCATCTCGTAGCGTCCGAAGCCGTACCACGCCCCCGCGGCAACATGCAGCAGCAGCGCCAGCATGGCCAGCAATACCAGCAGCGCGCTGCCGATCACGTAGTGCATCGCCAGCCAGTTGCGCACCACCAGCGCGGCGGCATAGAGGTTGTCGCCCGCGCCCGTGGGCGACAGGTAGCGACCGTTCTCGCGCAGCCACGCGAGTGCGCCGCGACCGGGATCGGCGGCATAGGAGACCGAGGTATGGATGCGCCCCGGCGACTCGCATTGGAGCGAGTGGTAGGCATCGGCCGCGGCCTGGACCGGGCCGGTGCCGCGGCGCAGGCGCGCGGGCACGAACAGGCTGACGAAAAAGGCGCCGAGATAGCCGCCACCGCTGACGGTGGACAGGTAGTCGAACTGGGCCAGCAGCGAGGCCAGCCCCGGCACGGTCTGCGCCGACGCGGCAGTGCTCGGCGCGGGCGTCCGGGGCGCGCCGCTGTCCGGCGTGGCCGCCGTGGTTCCTGCCGGCATGTCGGAGCCGGCCATCACCTGCATCACGCCCAGGCAGAACGTGGCGCTGCGGATGCCGCCGCCGGACAGCGCCAGCGCCCAGTTGCGCTGGCCCTCATGCGTGCGCGGCGCGATGCCGAGCTGGCGACGGCGGTGCGCGATGCGGGCCGCTTCGTCGCCGTATCCGTGGTCTTCCGCAGCCATGGGCGCCTCCCCGTAGCAGTCGGCCTGCGCCAAGTATAGGCAACGGCGCATAGTCGATATTGGACCGGCGGCCTGGCCACGAATACGCGTTAACCCTGATTGTTGTGTGGCGGGGTCAGGCCTAGCATTTCTCTGTATCAGAGACGTTGTCTCTTATATAGAGACACAAGCAGTCAGTCATGCTCAAGACCCTGGATGGCGCCCTGGCGCTGCTCACCCATTTCACCGCTCGCCAGCCCAGTTGGGGCGTGCGCGACCTGGCGCGCGAAAGCGGCGTGCATCACGCCGTGGTGCATCGGGTACTCGCCACCTTTGCCGCCAATGGCTTCCTGACACAGGACGCGGCAGGCCGCTATGGACTGGGCCTGCGGTGGTTCGAGCTGGGGCAGGTGATGCGCAAGACGTTTTCGCCCGCCGAAGTGGTCCAGCCCGCGCTGGAGGCGCTGGCGCAGGAAAGCGGCGAAACGGTTTTCCTGTCCTGGCTCGACGGTCACGAAGGCCTGTGCACGGACATCGCCCAAAGCCAGCACCAGCTGCGCTTTTCGATCGAGGTGGGGCAGCGCTTCGCGCTGGATGCCGGCGCGCATGCCAAGGCGATCCTGGCATTCCAGCCCGAAGCGTTGCAGCGCCGGCTGACCGGCGACGCGCCGGCCTTGGCCGCGCAGCTGGCCCAGGTCCGCGCCGACGGCTTTGCCTATACCTGCGAGGAATCCGCGGCCACGGTGGCCGGGCTGGCGGTGCCGCTGCAACACCGTGAGACCCGCGCGGTGGTGGGATCGCTTGCCATCGCCGGCCCGCTGCAGCGACTGACGCGCGAGGCCGTACCCCGGCTGCTGGAAGCGCTGCGCGCGGCGTGCAAGACCATCGGCCCGGTGGCGGGTTGCATGCGCTGAGCGCGCCAGGTACCACACACAACAGACAAAACCAGACAACACTAAGGGGAGCGGTGGACGACATGACCATGCCAACACAACTGAACGCGCCGATCGCGGCGCAGCCTGCAACCCGGACACGCTTCATGGAGCCCCTGCTGCTGCTGGTCTCCGTGGCGCTGTCCGTATTCGGCGCGATGATCGGCATGCAGCTGATCGTGTCGCTGGGGATCTCGGCCAATACCTCGATCATCGGCGCGCTGATCGCGATCGTGTTCTCGCGCATTCCGCTCGAGGTCACGCGGCGCTTCCGCGTGCTGGAGCGGCAAAACCTGGTGCAGACCGCGATCTCGTCGGCCACCTTCGGCGCCGCCAATTCGCTGATGATCCCGATCGGCGTGCCGTACGCGATGGGCATGCCCGAGCTGGCCACGCCGATGCTGATCGGCGCGGTGATCGCCATGTTCGTCGACGGCGCGATGCTGTACTTCCTGTTCGGCAGCAAGATCTTCCCGGCCACCGGCACCTGGCCCGCCGGGATCGCCACCGCCGAGGCGATCTGGGCTGGCGACCGCGGCGGCCGCAAGGCCGCATTCCTGGGCCTGGGCATTGCCGTGGGCGTGGGCGGCGCGTGGCTGGGCGTGCCGATGTCCGCGTTCGGCGCGGCCTTCCTCGGCAACCTGGCGGCGCTGGCCATGTTCGGCATCGGCCTGCTGGTGCGCGGCTATTCGGTGGCGCTGACCGGCATCGATATCGCGCGCGCCTATATCCCGCACGGGCTGATGATCGGCGCCGGCATCGTCGCGCTGTTCCAGGTGGCGCATGAAATCCGCCGCGCGCGCCACGCGCCGGCCGCCGACGCGCGCACCATCGAAGTCCCGGCCGCACGCGCCAGCCGCATCCTGTCGGGCGGCTTCCTGATCTACCTGGCGATCGCGCTGCTGATCTCGGTGCTGGCCGGCCATATCTCCGACATGTCGCTGGGCATGCTGGTGCTGTTCGTGCTGTACGCCGCCTTCGCCGCGTACGTGCATGAACTGATCGTCGGCATCGCGGCGATGCACTCGGGCTGGTTCCCGGCCTTCGCGGTGGCGCTGATCACGCTGACCATCGGCATCCTGATCGGCTTCCCGCCGACGGCGCTGGCGGTGCTGGTGGGCTTTTCGGCCGCCACCGGCCCGGCCTTTGCCGACATGGGTTACGACCTCAAGACCGGCTACCTGCTGCGCGGCGAAGGCCGCGACATGGAAGCCGAGCTGGCCGGGCGCAAGCAGCAGTTCCTGGCGGCGATGATCGGCTTCGCGGTGGCGGCGGTGGTGGTGCTGGTGTTCCACGGCAGCTTCTTCGCGCAGGGCCTGATCCCGCCGGTGGACCGCGTCTACGCGGCGTCGATCAAGGCGGGCTCGTCGGCCGAGATCGCGCGCAACCTGATGATCTGGGCCGTGCCCGGCGCGCTGCTGCAGTGGCTAGGCGGCGCCAAGCGCCAGCTCGGCATCCTGCTGTCCACCGGCATGCTGATTGCCTCGCCGCTGGCTGGCTGGGCGGTGCTGGCGGGCCTTGCGATCCGCTTCGTGCTGCAGCGCCTGCGCGGTGACAAGCACCTAGCCGAGATGAGTGCCTTCGCCGGCGGCGTGATCGCGGGCGACGCCCTGTTCAGCTTCTTCGGTTCGGTCACCAAGCTGAAGAAGTAAGCCCGCAGCCAGCCTTTCCGGGGCACGTGCCGGTGCCCCGCCTGTCATTTCCCGAGACGTTCCATGGATATCCAAGCAATCCGCGCCGACACCCCGCTGACGGCCTCCACCATCTATCTCGACACCGCCGCGGCGTCGATCCCGCCCGACGCGGTGCTCGACACCGTGCGCAGCTACCTGCTCGATACCGGCCATGTCGGCATCTACCTGCCGGCGTTCCGCAAACAGACCTATGCGCGCGTGGAAGCCGTGCGCGCCACGCTGGCGGACTGGCTGAACTGCGCCGCCGACGAGCTCGCCTTCACCAAGAATGCCACCGAGAGCATCTCCATCGCCGCACGCGGCATCGCCTGGCAGGCCGGCGACGAAGTGCTGGTAGCCGACACCGAGATGCTGAGCAACCTGCTGCCGTGGCGCCGTCTGGAACAATCGCACGGCATCGTGGTGAAGATCGTGGCGGCCAATGCCGAAGGGCTGCTGAGCGCCGAGGCATTCGAGGCCGCGATCACCCCGCGCACGCGCCTGCTGACCTTCTCGCACCTGCCCAACTCCACCGGCGCGGTGCAGCCCGCGGCGCAGATCTGCGCGGTCGCGCGCAGGCGCGGCGTGCTGTCGCTGGTCAACGGCGCGCAGAGCGTGGGCATGCTGCGCTCGGACGTGGCCGAAATGGACTGCGATTTCCTTGCCGGCTGCGGGCGCAAGGCGCTGCGCGCCACCGAGGGCTCCGGCTTCCTGTACGTGCGGCGCGCGCTGATCGCGCAGGTCGAGCCGATGCTGGTGGGCTGGTGGAACGGCGCCTACGACCGCGCCACCGGCGCGCTGTCGCTGGTGCCCGGTGCCAAGCGCTTCGAAGCGGGCTGCCCGATCGTGCCGGCCATCCTGGGCCTGGGTACCGCCATCGACTACGCCGCCGCGATCGGCATCGACGCCATCGAAGCCCGCGTGCGCGACCTGACCGAGTACGCGGTAGCGAAGTTCTCGTCGATCCCGGGCTTCGAGCTGTATGGCCCGGCCGACGTGGCGCACCGCATCGGCATCGTGCCGTTCAACGTGCGCGGCGTCGACCCGGCCCGCATCGTCGCCGCGCTGGAGACGCAGCAATGCATCATCGAAGCGGGCAACTTCATGGCCGACGCCATCCTGGCGCGCTACGGCGTCTCGACCATGGCACGCGTGTCGCTGCACTACTTCAACACGCATGAAGAGATCGATCGCGTGGCCGCGCTGATCCGCACCGCCATCGCCTGAACCTGAACCGAACAGACGGAAACCAAGACATGACCCAACGCATCCTCCTGATGAGCAGCTCGCGCAAGGACCACCTCGGCTATCTGGAGCACGCCGGCGAACAGATCCACACGCTGCTCAAGCACGAGCCGCGCAAGGTGCTGTTCGTGCCGTTCGCGGGCGTGACCTTCAGCTTCGATACCTATGAAGGCATGGTCAAGCCGGTCTTCGAGAAGCTCGGCTACGCGCTGGAATCGATCCATCGCAGCGCCGACCCGCTGCGCGCGGTGCGGGAAGCCGAGGCCATCGCCGTCGGTGGCGGCAACACCTTCGCGCTGCTCAAGCGCCTGTACGACGCCGGCATCGTCGATGCCATCCGCGCCAAGGTGCGCGCCGGCACGCCGTACGTGGGGTGGAGCGCCGGCAGCAACGTCGCCTGCCCCACCATCCGCACCACCAACGACATGCCGATCGTGCAGCCGCCTTCGCTGCGCGCGCTGGGGCTGGTGCCGTTCCAGATCAACCCGCACTTCATCAGCGGCAAGCCCGCCGGCCACAATGGCGAAAGCCGCGAGGAGCGGCTCGCTGAGTTCCTGCACATCAACGCGCCGGAACAGGTGTTTGCGCTGCCGGAAGGATCGGCGCTGTACGCGGATGGCACCACCGGTCTGGTACTGGGCGAGCGTCATGCGTTGTGGTTCCCCGCCGAAGGCAAGGTCGAGACGATCCGCGAGGGCGAGCCGTTCGCGCTGTCGCAGATCACGGGCCCGGCGGGGATGGAGCAGTGGCCGGGTTTTGCGGCTTGAGCGAAGCGTTAAACGCTGGAGCAAGACTGTTGGCTCCCCTCTCCCCCAACCCTCTCCCGCAAGCGGGAGAGGGGAGCACACCAGCGGCATGCATGTGTGATTAGCGACTAGCCACTGCTCCCCGCACCAACAACCCAACAACAACCCGCCCGCGAGCCGCCCCGCGCCGCTCGCGCGGCCCCCTTTTACCTTCTGGAGGAGAAACCACAATGAGCCAACCCATTCGCCACGCCGCGCGCCTGGCCTTGCCCATGATGCTGGCCCTGCCGGGCGCCGCGATGGCGCAATCCGGCATCACGTTGTACGGCGTGATCGATACCGCGCTGACGTACCAGACTCATTCCAACCCCGCCGGCGATGCCCAGGTTGGCTTGCAGCAAGGCGGCGAAGGCTTCCTGTCGGGCAGCCGCTTCGGCCTCAAGGGTGTCGAAGACCTGGGCGGCGGCGTGAAGGCCGGCTTCGTGCTGGAGAACGGCCTGCTGGCCGATACCGGCCGGCTCGACCAGCAGGGCCAGCTGTTCGGCCGCCAGGCTTACGTAAAGATCGGCAACCGGTGGGGCGAGCTGGCGCTCGGCCGGCAGTACACCACTGCCAACACCATGCTGTACTACGTCGATCCGCTCGGCGTGGGCGCGGCGCCGTCGAATGCCTGGATGGTCTACCTGACCGGCCAGCGCTACGACAACGCCGTCAGCTATACCGGCAATTTCGGCCCGGTGTCGGTGATCGCCGAGTACGCGCTGGGCGAGACCGCCGGCAACACCCGCGCGATGTCGTCGATGTCGTTCGGTGCCAAGTACGCCGCCGGACCGATCACTGCGGTGGGCGACTTCCAGCAAACCCGCGACAGCCAGAGCCGCAACGCCAACCTCTACCTCGCCGGCCTGAAGGCCGCGGCCGGCCGCGCCAGCCTGTTCGCCAACTACATGCACAGCGACCGCGACGCCGGTTTCGACTCGTCCAGGGGCGGCACCGATACGGCCACCATCACCAGCATGTCGACCGCGGCCACGCCGACCAACCGTGCGGCGATCAGCTCGGTGTTCGGCGCCAGCCGCCACGACGACTTCTTCACGTTGGGCGCGAGCTACGCCGTCACCGGCAACGTCACGCTGACCGGCAGCGTGATGCACAACCGCACCCGCGCCGACGGCTTCAGCGGCAACCGCACCACCGCGTATGCCGTCGCCGGCTACGCCTTCAGCAAGCGCACCGACGCCTACCTGGCGCTGGCCTACGACCGCGTCCACGGCGACTGGTCAGGCCTGTTCGGCAACAACACCACCAGCTGGACCGGCGGCAACGGCACGCCGCTGGACGGGCACGACACGCAGACCACGGTGATGGCCGGCCTGCGCCACCAGTTCTAACGATTTAACCGACGCCGCCCGCGCCACGCGGGCCGGTACATCATCTGGAGAAAGCCATGGCCCTGCAGCAGACGCTGGTCATTCATGAAGCCCTGGACAGCCCGCACGCCAACGGCGCGGTCGTCAGCGAACTGTTCGCGCCGTACGCCGAGGCCGGCGTGTCGGTGCAAGTCATCACGGTCAACAATGCACCGCCCGAGAACACGAGCCATACCACCGATTTCATCACCATCGTGATCCCCGGCAGCGCCGGCAAGCGTGGCGGTGGCAAGGCGCCGACGCTGGGCGTGATCGGCCGCAACGGCGCCATCGGCGCGCGTCCGGAACTGGTGGGGCTGGTGTCCGACGCCGACGGCCCGATCGGCTGCCTGGCGGTGGCGCTGAAGCTGGCGCAGATGAAGGCGCGCGGCGACCATGTGGCGGGCGACGTGATCGTGACCACGCACCTGTCGACCAATGTCTCGATGGTGCCGCACGACCCGGTGCCGTTCATGGGCATGCCGGTTTCTTCCGACACCATGAACGACTATCAGGTGCTGCCGGAGATGGACGCGATCCTGTCGATCGATGCGTCCAAGGGCAACAGCATCGTCAAGCACCGCGGCTTTGCCATCTCGCCGACGGCGCTGCAGGGCTACATCCTGCGCGTGGCGCCGGACCTGGTGGCGACGATGGAATCGACCACCGGCTGCCCGGCGGTGACCTTCCCGATCTCGCTGCAGGACATCACCCCGTACCACAACGGCCTGTACCACTTCAACAGCATCATGCAGCCGCACGTGGCCACGCAGGCCCCGGTGGTGGGCGTGGCGGTGACCGCGCAGTCGGTGGTGTCGGGCAGCGCAACCTCGGCCAACCATGAAATCGATATCGCCGAGGCGGTGCGCTTCTGCGTGGAAGTGTCCAAGCGCTTCGGCGCCGGCAAGTGCCAGTTCTTCAACGCCGCCGAATGGGAGAAGATCCGCGCGGTCTACCCTGACCTGTCGGTGTTCCAGACCGCAGGCAAGCGCTGAGCTTGCGGCTCAGCCTGCCGCCGCCTTGCCCGGCGCGGGATGGGTGACGGCTGGCGGCACGGTGTCGCCGTGCCGCCGCTTCCATTCGTCGAAGCCTCCGGCCAGCGCCCAGGTCCGGGGATAGCCGGCCACCCGCAGGCGTTCGGCCAGCAGCGCCGCGGACATCTCGTTGGGGCAGGCGCAGTAGACCACGATGTCAGCGTCGGCGGGCGGCACGCCCAGCGCGTCGAGGCTGTCGAGCGCGCCCTGCATGTCAAGCACCATCGAGCCGGGAATGCGCTCCATCGGCGTGTCGCCATGGGCGCGCACGTCGATCACGACAGGCAGCGTGCCGGCCAGCCGGCGCGATTCCAGCTCGTCCACGCTCATGCGCGGCACCCGCCGGGTGAGACGCAGCAACCGGAAGCGGCGCCACGAGCGCCACGCCAGAAACACCAGGAACGCCCCCACCACCGCCATCAGGGCCATATGGCCATAGGTACTGAAGCCTGCCAGGATGGCATCGATAAAGTCGCTGAACACCACGCCGATCAGCAGGCCGCTGCCCGCCCAAACCAGCGCACCGATCGCGTCGTAGAACAAGAACAGCGGCAGCGGCGTGCCGGTCATGCCGGCCATCGCGGTCGACAGGGCGCCGGCACCCGGCAGCAGCTTGGCCACCACCAGCGAGCGCGGCCCCACGCGCAGGTACAGCGACTGGGTCTGGCGGATGCAGGAATCGGGCGAAATCGATACCTTGCAGATGGTGCGCAGCATCGGCTGCCCCAGCCGGCGCCCGGCGAAGTACCAGCCGGTATCGGCGATCAGGCAGGCCATGATGACCGCCGCCAGCACCGCGCCGATCGACGGCCCGGTCTCCTGTACGCCCAGCGCGCCGGCGACGAACAGCATCGGATAGGCCGGCACCGGCAGGCCGGCCTGCTCGACCAGTACGTTCAGGAACACCAGCATCAGCCCGTGGTTTTCCAGCAAGGCCTGTAACTCTCCCACCGCGCGCTCCCTTTTTGGATCAGGACGCCAGTGTGCCAGCCGATGAGGGCCCGCGCAGCGCAAGCTTTGTATGGTCGATTCAAAAATTTGATCAGTGGCGCATACGTCGCACGACTTACGTTGTCCTACAACATGCCTTTTTCGCGGCACGCGGTGTATCTGGCGGGCGATGCTGCTCTAGTGTTCGGCACTTGCACACGGAACTGGGGTGGGGTACCCAGTGCAATGCCCCCAGCAGGTCGGCGGGATCCCGGTTAACCCGGGGTACCTACGGCGCCCTATTGCCTTCACACATCTGTTGTCGTACGATGACTGATAACTCGGATGATCTGCCACTCGCGGTCAGCCGCCTCTGCCACCCGGGCGCCCGCCCTCCAGGATTGCCGCAATGCTCGCACCCATCGAACTCAAGCAAATCGTCTCCGAAGGCCTGCTGTCCTTCCCCATCACCGACTTCGACGCCCGCGGCGATTTCGCACCGCGGTCGTACGCCGCCCGCCTCGAGTGGCTGGCCCCCTACGGCGCCACCGCGTTGTTCGCGGCCGGCGGCACCGGCGAGTTTTTCTCGCTGACGCCGCAGGATTACTCGGCCGTGGTCGACACCGCCGTGCGCACCTGCGCCGGCAAGGTGCCGATCCTGGCCGGCGCCGGCGGCCCGACCCGCACCGCCATTGCCTATGCGCAGGAAGCGCAGCGCCTGGGCGCCGCCGGCGTGCTGCTGCTGCCGCACTACCTGACCGAAGCCAGCCAGGACGGCATTGCCGCCCACGTCGAGCAAGTCTGCAAGTCGGTCGATATCGGCGTGATCGTCTACAACCGCGCCAATTCGAAGCTCAACGCCGAGCAGCTGGTCCGTCTGGCCGAGCGCTGCCCCAACCTGATTGGTTTCAAGGACGGCGTGGGCGACATCGAGGCCATGGTCAGCATCCGCCGCAAGCTGGGCGACCGCTTTTCCTACCTGGGTGGCCTGCCCACCGCCGAGGTCTATGCCGCGGCCTACAAGGCGCTGGGCGTGCCGGTGTATTCGTCGGCGGTGTTCAACTTCATCCCGAAGACGGCGATGGACTTCTACCGCGCCATCGCCGCGGACGACCACGACACCGTGGGCCGCCTGATCGACGACTTCTTCCTGCCCTACCTTGCGATCCGCAATCGCAAGGCCGGCTACGCCGTGAGCATCGTCAAGGCGGGCGCGCGCCTGGTAGGCCGCGACGGCGGTCCGGTGCGCGCGCCGCTGACCGACCTGACCGGCGAGGAAATGGAGATGCTGGGCGCGCTGGTCAACCAGCTCGGCCCGCAGTAACGGTCCTGCCGTTTCGGCACGCAGGCCGCCGCCAGGCCGTCCTCGCATTGCCTCGTATCGCATTTCGACCAGCCGGCCGCGGGGCGCATGCCCTCCGGCCGGCGTCCCCGTTCTTAACGCTGACAAGGAACCTTCCATGCAAATCACCGGCGACATGCTGATCGGCGCACAAGCCGTGCGCGGCACCGAAGCGACGCTCCAGGCGATCAACCCCGCCACCGGCGCGGCGCTCGGCCCAGACTTCCACGGCGGCGGCCAGGCCGAGGTCGAGCGCGCCTGCGCGCTGGCCGAAGCCGCCTTCGACACTTACCGCAACACCACGCCCGAACAGCGCGCAACCTTCCTCGAGGCCATTGCAGCGGGCATCGAGGCGCTGGGCGACACGCTGATCGAGCGCGCCCACCTGGAAAGCGCGCTGCCCATCGCGCGCCTGCAGGGCGAGCGCGGCCGCACCGCCGGCCAGCTGCGCCTGTTCGCCACGGTGCTGCGCGAAGGCCGTTGGCAGCAAGCCACCTTCGACCCCGCGCTGCCCGAGCGCACCCCGCCGCGCCCGGACCTGCGCATGCAGCGCATCGCCATCGGCCCGGTGGCGGTGTTCGGCGCGAGCAATTTCCCGCTGGCCTTTTCGGTGGCTGGCGGCGACACCGCCGCGGCGCTGGCCGCCGGCTGCCCGGTGGTGGTCAAGGCGCATTCGGCGCACCTGGGTACCTCCGAACTGGTCGGGCGGGTCATCCAGCAGGCCGTGCAGGACGCGGGCCTGCCGCAGGGCGTGTTCTCGCTGCTGGTGGGCGCAGGCAATGTCATCGGCACGGCGCTGGTGTCGCACCCGGCGATCCAGGCCGTCGGCTTTACCGGCTCGCGTGCCGGCGGCATGGCGCTGATGCGCGCCGCCAACGCGCGCCCGCAGCCGATCCCCGTGTACGCCGAGATGAGCAGCATCAACCCGGTGTTCCTGCTGCCCGCCGCACTCGACGCGCGCGGCGAGGAAATCGGCCGCCAGCTGGTCGATTCGCTGGTGCTGGGGGTCGGCCAGTTCTGCACCAACCCCGGTCTGGTGATCGGTATCGAAGGCCCCGCGCTGGACAAGTTCCGCGCGGCGGCGCTCGACGCGCTGCAAGGCAAGCCGGCGGCCACCATGCTGACACCCGGCATCCATGCCGCCTATGAGCAGGGCGTGGCGCAGCTGTCATCGCTCGACGGGCTGCGGCGCATCGGCAACGGCGTCGACGCCAGCGGCGCAAACCAGGCGCGGCCGGCGATGTTCGAAACCACCGCCGCGCAGTTCCTGGCGGACCATCGCATGCAGGCCGAGGTGTTTGGCCCGTCGACGGTCCTGGTGGTGTGCCGCGATATGGAAGAGATGCTGACCGTGGCGCGGCATCTGGAGGGCCAGCTGACGGCGACAATGCAGCTCGACGACGCCGACCACGCGGCCGCGCAGCGCCTGCTGCCGGTGCTGGAACGCAAGGCCGGTCGCGTGCTGTGCAACGGCTACCCCACCGGCGTCGAGGTGGCATACGCGATGGTGCATGGCGGGCCGTTCCCGGCAACTTCGGATGTGCGGACCACGTCGGTGGGCGCTACGGCGATCGACCGCTTCCTGCGGCCGGTTTGCTATCAGAACCTGCCGCAAGGGCTGCTGCCGGGAGCGCTGCGGAAATAAGGCAAGACGCTGGGATGTGCCCCGCCTGGTGCGGGGCTTTTTGTTTTTGGAAAGCCCACAGGCTTATCCGATTTCCGGCTGGGTACTCCCTCTCCCGCTTGCGGGAGAGGGGAGCAAACCACCGCCGTATAGAGCCCCCAAAAAAAGACGGCCCGCATTCACCATGCGAGCCGTGCTACCGCCACCACCACATCAAGCCTCCAGCTTGATCCCCGCCTGCTTCACCACCCCCGCCCAGCGCGATTGCTCGGCGACGAAGAACTTGCCGGTCTCGCCCGGCGTCATCGTCACCACTTCGGCGCCCTGCGCCACGAGCTGCGCGCGCAGGTCCGGCGCGCGGATGATGCGGATCAGCTCGCCGCTGATGCGCGCCACCATCGCGTCGGGCATGCTGGCCGGCGCCATCACGCCCTGCCAGGTGCCCGATTCGAAGTTCGGCACACCCTGCTCGGCAATGGTTGGCACGTTCTGCAGCAGCGGCATGCGCGTGCGCTTGGATTGCGCGATCAGCTTGAGCTTGCCCGACTGCACATGCGGCAGCGTGGCAAGCATGCCGTTCATCAGCACCTGGGCGCTGCCGCCGACGGTATCGGCAATCGCCTGCGAGCCGCCCTTGTAAGGCACGTATTGCCACTTGGCGCCGGTGGCCTGCTCCACCGCCACGCCGGCCAGGTGCGGCGCGCTGCCGATGGCGGTCACGGCAAAATTGAGCTGGCTGCGCTGCGACAGCGCCACCAGTTCCTTCACGGTCGCGACCTGCACCGAAGGATGCACCACCAGCAGGTGCGGCGAATACGCCAGCATCGACACCGGCTTGAGATCCTTGGCGATATTGAAGGTCAGCTTGGTGTACACCGACGGGCTGATGGCCAGCGCGCCGATATCGCACAGCAACAGCGTGTGGTTGTCGGTGGCCTGCGCGACCAGCGCCGCGCCGACGTTGCCATTGGCACCGGGGCGGTTGTCCACCACCACCGACTGCCCCAGCGCCTCGCCCAGCTGCTTGCTGATCAGGCGCGCGATGATGTCCGACGAGCCACCGGCGGTGTACGGCACCACCAGGCGGATCGGACGGTTGGGCCAGTCCGGCGCGGCGTGCGCGGCCGGTGACAGCCCGGCGAGCGGCCCCGCCGCCAGGCCGGCGGCCAGTGCGGAAGATTGCTTGAGAAAGTTGCGGCGTCCGTGGGTCATGCTGTGGTCTCCTGTCGATGGCGCGCGCGCCGGCGCGGCACGGGTGAACGTGCAGGGCGGGCGCGGGCGGTGCTTTTGCTTTGGTTTTGGGTGCGATGGCGTCAGTCCAGCGCGATCTTGCCCTTCTCGATCACGGTCTTCCAGCGCTGCAATTCCTGCGCCTCGAACTGGTTGAACTGCTCGGGCGTGTTGGCCACCACCTCGAACCCGCTCTCCGTCAGCGTCTGGCGCATCTTCGGGTCGTTCAGCGACGACACCAGCGCGCCGTGCAGGCGGCTCTTGATCGCGGGCGGCAGGCCGCGCGGCGCGGCCACGCCCTGCCAGGAGTAGACCTCGACATCCTTGACGCCGGCCTCGGCCATGGTGGGCACATTGGGCAGCACCGGCGAGCGCTTGTCAGAGGTCACCGCCATCGCCTTGAGCTTGCCGGCGCGGATATGCTGCAACACGGCGTTGATGTTCTGGAACGACACGTCGACCTGGCCGGCCAGCAGGTCGGAGATGGCCGGGCCGCCGCCCTTGTAAGGCACGTGCAGGCCGTCGGTGGCGCTTTTCTGCCAGAACAGTGCCGCGGTCAGGTGGTCGGACGAGCCTGCGCCGGACGAGGCAAAGCTGACCTTGCCCGGGTTCTTCTTCATGTAGGCCACCAGTTCCGCCAGCGTGTTGGCCGGGAACCGCGGATTGGCGACCAGCACGTTGGGCGCGCGCACCGCAACGGTCAGCAGGTCGAAATCCTTGGCCGGGTCATAGGCCAGGTTCTTCTGCAGGAACGGGTTCACCGCATAGACGCCGATCGAAGCGACCATCATGGTGTAGCCGTCGGCCGGCGCGCGCTTGACGTAGGTGGCGCCGATGGCGCCGGTGGCGCCGGGACGGTTGTCGATCACGAACGGCTGGCCCAGTTTCTCATTGAGCGGCACCGTCAGCATGCGCGCGATGGCGTCGCTGGAGCCGCCCGGCGGGAACGGCACCACTACCGATACCGGGCGTTGCGGCCATTCCTGCGCCGCGGCGCCGGCCGTGGCGCTGAAGGTGAGGGCCGCCACCGCGGCGACCGAGCCGAGCGCGACGGCGCGCAGCCAGCGGTTCAGGCGCGGCGCGCCCTGGCATGGGAAGGTGTACATCATTGTCTCCTGCAGTGTCTTGATGAAGGGGGCCGGCCGTCCCGATGGCGGCAGCGGCCGTTGGCGTCTTCGCCGGTGCCGTGTCAGCGCACCATGCACGGCGCCTTGTTGTTGAACTTCCAGCCTGGGATCAGGAACTGCATCGCCGCGGCATCGTCGCGCGCGCCCAGGCCCTTGCGCTGGTACAGCTCGTGCGCGCGCGCCAGGGCGTCCAGGTCGAGCTCGACGCCCAGCCCCGGGGTCTTGGGCACCTGCACCAGCCCGCCTTCGATCTTGAGCGGGTTGCGGGTCAGGTGTTCGCCGTCCTGCCAGATCCAGTGCGTGTCGATGGCGGTAACGCGCCCCGGCGCGGCGGCCGCCACGTGGGTGAACATCGCCAGCGAGATATCGAAGTGGTTGTTCGAATGCGAGCCCCAGGTGAGGCCCCATTCGGCGCACATCTGCGCCACCCGCACCGAGCCCTGCATGGTCCAGAAGTGCGGGTCGGCCAGCGGGATGTCGACCGACTGCAGCCGTACCGCGTGACCCATCTGGCGCCAGTCGGTGGCGATCATGTTGGTCGCGGTGGGCAGGCCGGTGGCGGTGCGGAATTCGGCCATGATCTCGCGCCCCGAGTAGCCGTCCTCGGCACCGCACGGGTCTTCGGCATAGGCCAGCACGCCACGCTTGTCGCGGCACAGGCGCACGGCTTCCGCCAGCGACCACGCGCCGTTGGGGTCCAGCGTGATGCGGGCCTTCGGGAAGCGCTCGGCCAGCGCCAGGATCGCCTCCATCTCTTCATCGCCGCGCAGCACGCCGCCCTTGAGCTTGAAGTCGTTGAAGCCGTAGCGCTCATACGCCGCTTCGGCCAGCCGCACCACGGCCTCGGGCGTCATCGCCACTTCATTGCGCAGGCGGAACCAGGCGTTGTCCGCGTCCGGCTCGGTGCGGTAGTCCAGCGTGGTGCGCTGGCGCTCGCCGATATAGAACAGGTAGCCCAGCATCTCGACCGCGTCGCGCTGCTGGCCTTCACCCAGCAGCGCGGCCACCGGCACTTCCAGGTGCTGGCCGAGCAGGTCGAGCAGCGCCGCCTCCAGCGCCGTAACAGCGTGGATGGTGATGCGCAAGTCGAAGGTCTGCAGGCCGCGACCACCGGCATCGCGGCCGGCAAAGGCCGCGCGCACGCGGTTCAGCAGGGCCTGGTACTGTCCGATGGGCTGGCCCACCAGCAGCGGCCGCGCGTCCTCCAGGGTCTGGCGGATGCCTTCGCCGCCTGGCACTTCGCCCACGCCGGTATGGCCGGCGCTGTCGCGCACGATCACGATATTGCGCGTGAAGTACGGGCCATGGGCGCCGGACAGGTTCATCAGCATGCTGTCATGCCCGGCGACGGGCACCACGGTCAGTTCGGTCACGACCGGGGTGTGGGCGGACGCCATGGGGGTGGCGGTAAGGGTCATCTCAGGACTGTCTCCGGCATTGCCGCGGGGCGTACGATCAGCCACCCGGGCCTCAGTGTTGCGTATGTTATCTGTCATCGTATGACTGATAACCCAGTATAATGAGGCCATCTCGAACCGGTCAAGTCCGGGAAACCCCGCCCGTATCCGTCTCCGTACGCAGCTGCCATGCCGAACGCACAACCCCTTGTTCCCGCCCCCAGCCCCACCCCGCTGCGCCGCCGCGGCCGCACGCTTGCCGAAGAAGTCGTACAAGCCCTTGGCGAGCAGATCCGCCAGGGCGAGCTCAAGCCCGGCGATAAGCTGCCCACTGAATCCGAGATCATGGCCGCCATGGGTGTCAGCCGCACCGTAGTGCGCGAGGCGCTGTCGCGGCTGCAGGCCAGCGGCCAGGTGGAAACGCGCCACGGCATCGGCACGTTCGTGCTGGAACGCCCGGCCGAGGCGCCCTCTCCGTTCCGGATCGGGCCGGACGCGCTGGGCACGGCCATGGATGTGATGGCAATGCTGGAGTTTCGCGTCAGCGTGGAGGCGGAGGCTGCCGGCCTGGCCGCCGCGCGCCGCACCGAGGCACAGCTGGCGGCGATGCGCCAGGCGCTGGATGAACTCAAGCACGGTGCCGGCGCCGGCAATGACGCCGTGGAAAGCGACTTCGCCTTCCACCTGGCCATCGCACGCGCCACCGGCAACCGCTATTTCACCGACATCATGGGCCACCTGGGCACCATGGTGATCCCGCGCAGCCGCCTGCAGGTCAGCTCCCCGGAACGGGTCCAGTACCTGGAACGCGTCAGCATCGAGCACGAAAACATCTACGACGCGATCGAGCGCCGCGACCCCGATGCCGCCAAGGCCGCCATGCGCATGCACCTGACCAACAGCCGCGAGCGGCTGCGCAAGGCCTCGGGCTCGGCCAGCCCGCAAGGCTGAAGCGCGGCGCGCATGCCGGGGGCATGCGCCGTTAAGTTATACGATGTCTAATGAGAACGCGTGCGGGCGCTCGCCCTAGGGCGTCAGCCGGCACCGGCGGGCGAAGTCGACCAGTTCAACCAGCGACGACACTTGCAGCTTGTTCATGATGCGAGCCTTGTAGCTGCTGACGGTCTTGTTGCTGATAAACAGGCTCTCGCTGATGGCCTTGTACGACATGCCGCGCGCCAGCATCTGCAGCACCACCAGTTCCTTGTCGGACAGCCGCCGCAGCATCTCGTCGTCGGCCGACATCGACTGGCGCGGCGCGCCGCCGCGCCCCAGCAGCGGAAACACGGTGTAGCCGGCCAGCACCGCCTCGACCGCGCGCAGGATCTCCTTGATGTCCTGCGTCTTGCTGACGAAGCCCTGTGCGCCGGCCTGCCAGGAGCGGCTGACGAACACTGCCGGGTCCAGCGCCGTTACCACCAGGATGCGCACCTGCGGATGGATCGCGCGCAGGCGCGGCGCCACGTCGAGCCCGCTCGAGCGCGGGATGTCCAGGTCCAGCAGCACCAGGTCCGGCATGCGCGCGCGCACCATTTCAATGGCGCATTGGCCGTTGTCCGCCTCGATCACCTCGTCGACGCCAAGCAGTTGCGACAGATGGTGCCGAAGCACCAGCCGCATCGCCGGATGGTCGTCAACGATCAGGATGGTTGTCATGCGCAGGTCCGAGGTTCGAGGCAGGCATCGGGCTCAGGCAGCATCCCCGGCAGCAATGGGAAAGCACTAACGGCGCACGCCGGTACGCGATGCCACGCCAGTATAGGGAGCGGCAAGCGCGCACAGGATGGGAGGAATCCGCATCGCTTGCAGCGAAAATCCTAGGCCGGCCTCAGACGTGCGGCGCTGCGCGCGGGCCGCGCCGGCGCCGGCCCCGGGCGCGTGTCCCTGCCCGCGGCAGGGACAACGGCAAGCGGCCAGTGGTGCTACTCTATTCGGGCGTGTTTCATCATTCCATCCATGGAGAACACTGTGCCCCGCAAGACCCCCATCGAGCGCTACCGCAATATCGGCATCAGCGCGCATATCGACGCCGGCAAGACCACCACCACCGAGCGCATCCTGTTCTACACGGGCGTCAACCACAAGCTGGGCGAAGTGCACGATGGCGCGGCCACCATGGACTGGATGGAGCAGGAGCAGGAGCGCGGCATCACCATCACCTCGGCCGCCACCACCGCTTTCTGGAAAGGCATGGCCGGCAACTACCCCGAGCACCGCATCAACATCATCGATACGCCCGGACACGTCGACTTCACCATCGAAGTCGAGCGTTCCATGCGCGTGCTGGACGGCGCCTGCATGGTCTACGACGCGGTCGGCGGGGTGCAGCCGCAATCCGAAACGGTCTGGCGCCAGGCCAACAAGTACGCGGTGCCGCGCATCGCGTTCGTCAACAAGATGGACCGCGTCGGCGCCGACTTCTTCCGCGTGCAGACGCAGATCGCCGACCGCCTCCGGGGCCGCGCGGTGCCGATCCAGATTCCACTGGGCGCCGAGGACCACTTCCAGGGCGTGGTCGACCTGGTCAAGATGAAGGCGATCGTCTGGGACGATGCCAGCCAGGGCGTGCGCTTCGAGTACCGGGACATTCCCGCCGAGCTGCTCGCCACCGCGCAGGAATGGCGCGACAAGATGATCGAGGCCGCGGCCGAGGCCGACGAGGCGCTGCTGAACCAGTACCTGTCCGGCGAGCCGCTGACCGAGGAGCAGATCAAGCAGGGCCTGCGCAAGCGCACCATCGCCAACGAGATCGTGCCAATGCTGTGCGGCAGCGCCTTCAAGAACAAGGGCGTGCAAAGCATGCTCGACGCCGTGATCGACTACCTGCCATCGCCCGCCGACGTGCCCGCCATCCTGGGCCACACCGAAGACGACCGTGACGCCGAGCGGCATCCCAGCGACGACGAGCCCTTCGCCGCGCTGGCGTTCAAGATCATGACCGACCCCTTTGTCGGCCAGCTGATCTTCTTTCGCGTGTATTCCGGCGTGGTCAACTCCGGCGATAGCGTCTACAACCCGCTCAAGGGCAAGCGCGAGCGCCTGGGCCGCATCCTGCAGATGCACGCCAATGTGCGCCACGAGATCAAGGAGGTGCGCGCCGGCGACATCGCCGCGGCGGTGGGCCTGAAGGAAGCCACCACCGGCGACACGCTGTGCGATCCCGACAAGGTCATCATCCTGGAGCGCATGACCTTTCCGGAGCCGGTGATCTCGCAGGCGGTGGAGCCCAAGACCAAGGCCGACCAGGAGAAGATGGGCGTCGCGCTGAACCGGCTGGCGCAGGAAGACCCGTCGTTCCGCGTGACCACGGACGAGGAATCCGGGCAGACCATCATCTCCGGCATGGGCGAGCTGCACCTGGAAATCCTGGTCGACCGGATGCGGCGCGAATTCGGCGTGGAGGCCTCGGTCGGCAAGCCGCAGGTGGCGTACCGCGAGACCATCCGCCAGCCGGCCCGGGACGTCGAGGGCAAGTTCATCAAGCAGTCGGGCGGGCGCGGCCAGTACGGCCACGTGGTGCTCAACCTCGAGCCGATGCCGCACGGCGGCGGCTATGAGTTCGTCGATGCGATCAAGGGCGGCGTGGTGCCGCGCGAGTTCATCCCCGCGGTGGACAAGGGCATCCGCGAAACCATGCAGTCAGGCGTGCTGGCCGGCTACCCGGTGGTCGACATCAAGGCCACGCTGGTGTTCGGCTCCTACCACGACGTCGACTCCAACGAAAACGCCTTCCGCATGGCCGGCTCGATGGCATTCAAGGAAGGCATGCGCCGTGCCCGGCCGGCGCTGCTCGAGCCGATGATGGCGGTCGAGGTGGAAACGCCCGAGGAATTCACCGGCAACGTGATGGGCGACCTGTCCTCGCGCCGCGGCATGGTGCACGGCATGGAAGACATCGCCGGCGGCGGTGGCAAGATCGTGCGCGCCGAAGTGCCGCTGGCCACCATGTTCGGCTACTCCACCACGCTGCGCTCGCTGACGCAGGGACGCGCGACCTTTACGATGGAGTTCAAGCACTACGCCGAGGCGCCGGCCAATGTGGCGGAAGCGGTGATCTCGGCGAAACGGGCGGGCTGACGGCGACCCACGCAAGGGGTCGCGCGGGGACTTCGTCGACGCGCCGGCCCTGAGCTGGGCGCGCGCCCGCCGGCGGGCGCGCGCCCAGGCGGCATATTGAAGACCTGCGCCGTGCCCCTTGGCTGCCGCCACCCACCGGGGGCGCGCTATCCGCCTTTGCGTTGCGGTGGCACCACGGCGCCGCTCGCGCAGTGCCAGTGCCGATGCGTTGTTTTTGCAAGCCCCGCGAAAGAATTACCACCACTGCTTGCTCGCCAGGGCGGCCGGGGGCCGCGCGGGGCGCCGCCGCCCGGCGATCCGCGCAGAAACCACGCCAAACCGACGCAGGCATGGTCATTGCGCACGCCATGCATTCCACCGTCTCGCGACAAGGAGCACAGCATGCAAACCCAACCTCCCAGCAGTCAAGGCGCAGCCATCGTCGGTTCCGGCGTGGGCGAAGGCCCGGGCCCGGAAGTGATGGCCGCTTCCAGCCTGGATGGCACCAAGGCTTATTCGTCCGATGGCGAGCATGTCGGCAAGATCTCGGAGATCATGCTGGACGTGCCGCACGGCCGCATTGCCTATGCGGTGCTGACCACCGGTGGCTTCCTCGGCATAGGTGACACCTTGCACGCCATCCCGTGGAATGCGCTGGTCATGGATACCGACGAAAAGTGCTTCCGGATCGCCGTGACGGCGGACCGGATCAAGTCCGCCCCGGGCTTCAACAAGGACAGCTGGCCAAGCATGGCCGACCCGCAATGGGGCAAGTCGCTGCACGAATACTACGGGCGTGACCCGTACTGGATCTCTCCGCCGCTGTAATCGGATTGCAGCAAGCTGCGGGATCGGGCCGCGAGTGCGCCGCCACAGGCGCCCCGCGGCCTGCTTGCATTGCGCGGCAAGGCTAGGCACAGTCTGACCCAGACGCGCGGGCCGAACGCCGGGGCCGGTGCGCCCCGCGAGACGACCATGAGGACACCCGCCGCCAGCATGACGCCCTTGCCTTCCCCGCCGCCCCCGACCGCCACTACCGCCGCCACCGCCGCCGCCAGCGCGGCGCCCGTCCCGCCTGCCGACATGCCCGGCTTTCTTGCCGGCGGCGGCGAAATGGGCGCGCTGATGCGCGCGTTCGACTGGGGCGCCACGCCGCTGGGACCGCCGCAGGGCTGGCCCCACAGCCTCAGGACGGCGCTGCGCATCATGCTGACTTCGCGCCAGCCCATCTGGATCGGCTGGGGCGATGCCTTGCACTTCTTCTACAACGACGCCTACAAATCGATCATCGGCGGCAAGCACCCCGGCGCGCTCGGCCAGCCCACTTCCGTGGTCTGGCGCGAGATCTGGCCCGAGATCGGCCCGCTGCTGGCCACCGCGATGACCGGCACCGAAGGCACCTTCGTCGAGCAGAAGCTGCTGATCATGGAGCGCAATGGCTATCCGGAGGAGACCTACTACACCTTTTCCTACAGCCCGGTGCCGAATGACCACGGCGGCACCGGCGGCATCATCTGCGCCAACAGCGACGATACCGAACGCGTACTGGCCGAGCGCCAGCTGAACGTGCTGCGCGACGTGGCGGCTTCGGCCAGCGATGCGCGCGCGTGGCGCGACGCCTGCGAACGCGCCGTCGCGGCGCTGTCGGCGGACCCGCGCGACATCGTCTTTGCGCTGCTGTACATTGCCGAGCCCGGCGCCCGCACGCTGCAGCGCGCCGGTGCCATCGGCATCGACGCCAGCCACCCCGGCGCACCGGCGCAGCTCGCGCTGGACGCGCAGTGGCCATGGCCCGTGGCCGACGTGCTGGCGCAGCAGCAGCCGGGCCTGGTCAGCGGCCTGGCCGCGCGCTTTGCGGTGCCGCTGCCCGGCGGCGCATGGGGCGTGCCGCCGTCGCGCGCGGCCGTGATCGAGGTTGCGCCATCCGGCAGCGCATCGCATCGCGGCGTGCTGGTGGTAGGCCTGAACCCGTTCCGCCTGTTCGATGACCGCTACCGCAGCTTCCTGACGCTGGCGGCGGGACAGATCGGCGCTGCCATGCACTCGGCGCTGGCCTATGAGGCGGAGCGCAAGCGCGCCGAAGCGCTGGCCGAGATCGATCGCGCCAAGACCGCGTTCTTCTCCAACATCAGCCATGAGTTCCGCACGCCGCTGACGCTGATGCTCGGCCCGCTGGAAGAACTGGTCCGCCGCGCCGGTTCCGGCGAAGACCGCGCCTTGCTGGAGATGACGCATCGCAACGGGCTGCGCCTGCTCAAGCTGGTCAATGCGCTGCTGGATTTTTCGCGGATCGAGTCCGGCCGCGTCACGATGCGCCGCCAGCCCACCGACCTGGCCGCGTTGACGGCGGACCTGGCCTCGCTGTTCCGCGCGAGCATCGAAGCGGCCGGGATCGCGCTGCAAGTCGACTGCCCTCCGCTCTGCCCGCCGCTGGCGCGCGCCGTGGCGGTAGACCGCGACATGTGGGAGACCATCGTGCTGAACCTGGTCTCGAACGCCTTCAAGTTCACCTTCGCCGGCACCATCCGCGTGGCCGTGGCCGCGCAAGGCGACGACACCGTGGCGTTCATCGTGCGCGACACCGGCATCGGCATTCCGGCGGCGGAACTGCCACGCATCTTCGAGCGCTTCCATCGCGTCGAAGGCGCCCAGGGGCGCACCATCGAAGGCAGCGGCATCGGCCTGGCGCTGGTGCAGGAACTGGTGCGGCTGCATGGCGGCACCATCGACGTGCAGAGCGTGCCAGGCGAAGGCACCTGCTTCACCGTGCGCTTGCCGGCCGGCGCGGACGCGGCCGGCGAGGCAACGAACACCGACGCCGCGCCGGCGTCAAGCAGCGTGCAGGCACGCGCCTATGCCGAGACGGCGCTGCGCTGGCCGCCGGCGCAGGTGCCACCGGCGATGGCGCGCTCGGATGAGCTTGCCGTGCCGTTTCCGCAAGCGGCATCCGAAGCGACGCCCGAAGCAAGCACCGAAGACGGCGATGCGGCCGGCGGCGCCCTGGTGCTGGTGGTGGACGATAACGATGACCTGCGCGACTACATGCGCCGCCTGCTGGGCGCCGCCGGCCATCGCGTCGCCGTGGCCGCCGACGGCGAGGCGGCGCTTGCGCTGGCGCGCACGCAGGCGCCGGCGCTGGTGGTCTCGGACGTGATGATGCCGCGCCTGGACGGCTTTGGCCTGGTGCGCGCGCTGCGTGCCGATGCCGACCTGAGCGATACGCCGGTGCTGCTGCTGTCTGCCCGTGCCGGCGAAGAGGCACGCGTCAGCGGCCTTGGCAGCGGCGCCGACGACTACCTGGTCAAGCCGTTTTCCGCGCGCGAGCTGCTGGCGCGCGTCGCCAGCAACCTGCGCCTGTCGGCGCTGCGCCGCGCCAGCGAGCGCAGGCTGCAGGAACTCAACGCCACGCTGGAACGCCGGGTCGCGCAAGCGGTGGCCGACCATGACCGCTTGTGGGAGCTGAGCGAAGACCTGCTGATCGTGGCGCGCTTCGATGGCTGCCTGCAGCGGGTCAGCCCGGCCTGGACCCGCACGCTCGGCCACGCGCCGCAGCAGGTGCTGGGACGCGCGTATTTGTCGTTCATCTACGCCGACGACGTGGTCGGCGCCAGCGCGCAGCTGGACGCGCTGCGCCATGAAGGCGTGCCGGTGCGCTTCGAATGCCGGCAGCAGCGCGCCGACGGCGCGCTGCGCTGGCTGGCCTGGACGCTGTCGGTCGATCCGGCCAACGGCCATATCCACGGCGTCGGCCGCGACGTCACCGGCGACCGCGAAGCCCAGGCCGCGCTGCGCCATGCCGACGAGGCCCTGCGCACGGCGCAGAAGATGGAGGCGATCGGCAACCTGACCGGCGGCGTCGCCCATGACTTCAACAACCTGCTGCAGGTGATCGGCGGCAACCTGCAGTTGCTGGCGCGTGACCTGGCCGACGATGACCGCGCCGAGCCGCGCCTGCGCAACGCGCTGGCGGGCGTCGCGCGCGGCGCCAAGCTGGCGTCGCAGTTGCTGGCCTTCGGGCGGCGCCAGCCGCTGGCGCCCCGCGTGGTCAACCTGGGCCGGCTGGTGCGCACGCTGGACGACATGCTGCGCCGGGCGCTGGGCGACGGCATCGAGATTGAGACGGTGGTGTCGCCCGACCAGTGGAACACACTGGTCGACCCCTTCCAGGTCGAGAACGCGCTGCTGAACCTGGCGATCAACGCCCGCGACGCCATGCACGGGCATGGGCGCCTCACCATCGCGGCGCGCAACGCCCTGCCGGGCGAAGCCGGCGACGAAGCCGCGGCCGCGTCAACGCAGTATGTGCTGCTGTCCGTCACCGACACCGGCGTCGGCATGCCGCCCGAGGTGCAGGAGCGCGTGTTCGAGCCCTTCTTCACGACCAAGCCCGAGGGCCAGGGCACCGGCCTGGGCCTGAGCATGGTGTATGGCTTCATCCGCCAGTCCGACGGCCACGTGAAGATCTTCAGCGAGCCCGGGCGCGGCACCACGGTCACGCTGTTCCTGCCACGCGTGCGCCGGGACGAAGACCCGGATATCGAAGTGGACGCAGGCCCCGCGCGCGGCGGCAGCGAGACCGTGCTGGTGGTGGAAGACGACGAAGACGTGCGTGCCACGGTGGTCGAGATGCTTGCCAGCCTGGGTTATCACGTGCTGCGCGCGCGCGACGCACACAGCGCGCTGGCCATCGTGGAGGGGGGCGTGCCGGTAGACCTGCTGTTCAGCGATGTGGTGATGCCCGGCCCGCTGCGCAGCACGGAACTGGCGCGCAAGCTGCGCGAACGGCTGCCGGAGGTGGGCGTGCTGTTCACCTCGGGCTACGCCGACAGCGTCATCGTGCATGACGGGCGGCTCGATGCCGGCATCGAACTGCTCAGCAAGCCCTATACCCACGAGGCGCTGGCGCGCAAGGTGCGCCACGTGCTGGCCAATCGTAGCCAGCGCGCCGCGATGGTCGCGGACGCAACGCCGGTGGGCCACGCGCCAGAAGCCGCGCCGCTGCGCGTGCTGTGCGTCGACGACGACGCGCTGGTACGCGCCGGCACCGCGGAAGTGCTGCGCGCCTATGGCATGCACGCGCTCGAAGCGGACAGTGAAGCGACGGCGATGGCCATGCTGGCCGGCAATACGGTCGACGTGCTCGTGACCGACGTGGCGCTGGCCGGGGATTCCGGCGTGGACCTGGCACTGGCGGCATGCGCGCACCATCCGCGGCTGGGCGTGGTGTTCGCCACCGGCTACGCGCTGGACCTGACGCCGGCCCAGCGCGCCGGGCTTGGCGCAGTTGCGATGCTGCGCAAGCCGTATCCGCCGCAGAGACTGCTCGAGGTGCTGCGCGATGTCGTTGGCGATGCCGAGAGCAATGTCGCACGCCAGGCCGAAGCGTCCGGCCGGCCGCAACCGGCGAGCTGAGCGCGCCGCCACGCAACCTGTCGGCTCCGCCGCCCGGCCGCTCAACCGCTCAACCGGCAAACAGCCAGCAGGCGCCCGCGCCGGCCAGCCCGATGAGCGCCACGCCGGGCAGCAGGCGCTGCACCGCGCGCGGCGCGTAGGACAAGCCCAGCGCCACGGCGAGGGCACTGGCCGTCAGCATGCCCAGCCACGACACCGTGCCCACCGGCCCGCCCTGCGCGGCAATCTGCAGCCTCAACGCCAGCGTCAGCGCCAGCGCGCCGGCCAGGCGCAAACGCGCCACCGCGCCGCGCGTCGGCATGCTGCCGCGGCCATGGATATCGGCATGGTGGCGCTCGAGCGACAGCGCCAGGGCGGCAAACCCGGCCAGCGACAGCGCCAACGCAGCCAGCGCGTTCATGCGGCCTCCTGCGTGCCGGCGACGTTGCGCGGACGCGATGCCATGCGCGCGCCAGCAGGTTGGCGGCGGCCCGTCATCCATGCGGCGGCGCCCAACCCCAGGCCCAGCGCCAGCGACACCAGGTCAAACCCGGCCACGGCGGCCGGCCCGCGCCCCTGCAGCAGGGTCACGCCCAGATGCGACGCGGTGGTCAGCGCATTGAGCAGCGGGATGGTGCCGAACAAGAGCGCGCCCGCCCACAGCTGCGCGCGCCACATGCCGCGCGTGGGCCGGCACAGCGCCAGCAGCGCGCACGCGCCCCAGGCCATGAAGAACCAGCGGATCTCGGCCTCGGGCCGCTGCGCCATCGCCACCGGCAGCAGGCGGTTGGCCCAGAAGTAGCTGGCAAAGGCCACCGGCAGGCCGGCAATCGCGCCGATATTGAGCGCCTCGACCAGGCGCAGCCCAAACCCCGGCCGTCCCCGCGCGGCGATCGCCCTGGCCTGCTGCTGGCGCGTGCGCACGGCCCACAGGATCGCGCCAGTGGCCACCATGGCAGTGCCGGCCAGCCCGCACAGGAAGAACAGCGCGCGCAGGCCCGGCGCCGCAAAGCCGGCGATATGCAGGCCGGTCATGACGCTGCGCGTCAGTTCCGCGGCGGACTTGTTCTCGGCGTACATGCCGAGCAGGGCGCCGCTGGTACCCGCGAATTCGAGCGCCGGCGGATCGTGCGCGAGCGTAGCGGGCTCGGCGCGGCTGATCGTCACGGTTGCGTTGGCATCGCCCGGCAGGCTCACCACGATGCGGCGCACTGCCCCGCCCTGCCACGCGCGCTCGGCTTGCGCCATCATGTCCGGCACGCTCGCCAGGGGCGCGGCCGCGCCCGCGGCCTGGGGCGGCGGCGGGCGCAGCCTGGCCTGCGCCTGGAACGCGCGCTCGTCGCCGCGGTAGGCGGCCTCGATGCCCCACGGCATGTACATGAACAGCAGCGTGACCAGCCCCGTGTAGGTGATCATCAGGTGGAACGGCAGCGGCAGCACCGCCAGCGCGTTATGCGCATCGAGCCAGGAACGCTGGCCCTTGCCACGCCGGAAGGTAAAGAAATCAGCAAAGATGCGGCGATGGGTGATCACGCCGCTGACCATCGCCACCAGCATGAACATGGCGCAGAAGCCGGCAATCCAGCGCGCCCACCTGGCCGGCATGTAATGCAGGTCGAAGTGCAGCCGGTAGAGGAATTCGCCGCCGCGGGTCTCGCGCGCGGCTTGCAGCGGCGCACCGGTGGCCGGATCGAGCAGGCGCGTGTCGAAGCGGACCGGCTTGCCGTCGGCATCGCGGGGCGCCTGGCCCGGCTTGTAGGTCCACAGCACGTTGACCGTGTCGCGCCGCGCATCCGGCAGCGTGATGAGCCAGCGCGCGGCATTCGGCGCCTCGCGCTCGAGGTAGCGCAACGCGTTCTGCGCCACCTGCGCCGCCGGGATCTGCGTGCCGGCATCGGCGCGCGCGGTGCGATGCAGCTCTGGCCGCATCCACAGCGAAATCTCTTCCTTGTAGTAGCTGGCGGTGCCGCCGCAGAACATCAGCCACAACACCCAGCACACCAGCAGGCCGCTCCAGGTGTGCAGCCATGCCATCGACTGCCTGAATCCCGCGCGCATCACGCCGCCCGCCCAAGCGCCAGCATGGCCGACAGCAGCGCGGCCGGCAGCGCCAGCCCCAACCACGCGCGGCATGCGCTGCGCACCGCAAACACCCAGACCACCGCCCCGGCATAGATGGCGAACGACAGCAGCGTGGCCGTGGTCACGGCATCGTGCCGCGCCATCGGCAGGTAGAGCGCCAGCACCGCGGTGGCCAGCGCGGCCAGCGCATAGCCGCCGGCGATGGCGGCAACCGCGCGCGCGCCGACGCCGGCGCGATAGCGCCAGGGGCCGGCCTGGGTCACTTTGCTCATGCCGGCCCTCCCACGGCGGGGACATCACAGCAGGCGATGGGGATAGACAAACCGGGGTGGGGGATGGCGGGGACGGCAGACATGTGGCGAGGCGGATTTCGGGTCATCACGAATGATAACAATTCGCATTTTCTATCTCAAGGTCACCACTGTCCGCCTATGGCTCACCCCTGTTCATATCTCAATTTTTTTGAATAACTATGACAAGGAATGTTCCCTGTAAGGCGCATTCACTTCGCTATAGTTCCATCCATGGCAACGCACCAAGAAATAAGCGCCGCCGCAAACGATCAACTAATTTGAATTAACCAGGAGAATCCCATGTCGAACGCCCAGCTTGAAGTCCTGACCCCGCGCAACAGCCAGCTGATCATCATCGACCACCAGCCGCAGATGGCCTTCGGCGTCCAGTCGATGGATCGCCAGACCATGAAGAACAATGTGGTCGGGCTGGCCAAGGCGGCCAGCGTGTTCGACGTGCCGACCATCATCACCACGGTGGAGAGCGACTCGTTCTCGGGCCATACCTACCCGGAATTGCTCGATGTGTTTCCCGGCAAGCAGACCCTGGAGCGCACCTCGATGAATTCGTGGGACGACCAGAAGGTGCGCGATGCCCTGCAGGCCGCCGGCCGCAAGAAAGTGGTGGTGGCCGGACTGTGGACCGAGGTGTGCAACACCACCTTCGCACTGAGCGCGATGCTGGAAGGCGACTACGAGATCTACATGGTGGCCGACGCCTCGGGCGGCACCAGCAAGGAAGCGCACGACTACGCCATGCAGCGCATGATCCAGGCCGGCGTGGTGCCGGTGACGTGGCAGCAGGTCCTGCTGGAGTGGCAGCGCGACTGGAAGAACCGCGACACCTACGACGCCGTGATCGACATCGCCAGGGAACACTCGGGCGCGTACGGCATGGGTATCGACTATGCCTACACGATGGTGCACAAGGCCGCGCAGCGCACCGCGACGCCGCACGAGTCGGTCGCGCCGGTGCACGCCCCGGTGATCGAGCGCTGACCCGCGCCGGCTTCCGACGGGAGAAAACACCATGAACCCAAGCGCAAACCTTGCCCATGGCGCACTGCTGCTCGGATGCTGGCTGGCGCTCGGCACCACCAGCCTCGCCGCCGCGGCCCTGGTCGCAAGTACGCTCGCCTGAGCGGCGCAGGCGCGGTCGGCAAAAGGCCGCGTTTCCGGCTAGCCCTGCCGCGCGAACATCGACATGTGCCGGCCGATATGGTCCAGCAGCTCGATCGCTGCCGCGGGCAGGGGCCGGCCGTCTTTCACCAGCAGCCGGGCCTGGGTGCCGAGGAACAGGGGATGGTCCAGCGGCACCACCGCCAGCGTGCCCGCCGCGATCTCGCGGTAAGCGGCGAATTCACCGATCAGCGTCATGTACTGGCCGTAGGCGACGAACTGCTTCAGCGCGGTCAATGAGTTGCTGACCAGCGTCGCGCGGATCGAGATGTTTTCGGCGAACTCGACCATGCGCAAGGCATGGCCGACGCCAAACGAGGCCGGCATCATGGCCAGCGGGTAGTCCTGCAGGTCGGCAATCCCGGCTGCGCCGCCGCGCAGGGCCAGCGGGTGGTCGGGCCTGACCAGCAGCACCACGGGCTGCGGCGCGCTCGCCCGGTACGCGATGCGCGGGTGCGGCGGCGGGTTGTAGGCCAGCCCGATATGCGCGCGGCTTTCCGCCACTTCCTCCAGCACGCCATCGACCGCAAGGATATCCATGCGGATATCGAGGCGGGGGTAGCGCGCACAGAACCGTGCCAGCACCTCATTGACGAGCAGGTCGACGTAGCCTTCGCTCAGCACCACGCGCACCTCGCCTTGCTGCAGCCCTTGCAGCGCGTGCAGCTCGTCTTCCAGCTTTTCCTGGTGCGAGCGGTAGCCGCGCCAGAATTCCAGCAGGTGCGCCGCCGCGGCGGTGGGACGGAGCCCGCGCGGCTCGCGTTCGAACAGCATCGCGCCGAGCTCTTCCTCGAGCAGGCGGATCTGCCGCGTGATGACCGAGGGCGAGGTATTCAGGCTCTCCGCGGCGCCGCGGATGGTGCCATGCGCCAGCACTTCACGGAAATATCGCAGCCGTTGCTGATTGATTTCTCGCATGTCGAACGCGGGGTCGCGCGGATTTTTTTCCGGAGCGGTAACGATACCTGAACGCGCCTCGCCTTGCTCGCCGGGGGCAGCGTGGGCCACCTGGCCACGCTGCGTTGCCCGGAACAGAACGAAGTGTGGACCGAGTTGCTGTTTGCCAGCGAGGCGCCGGCTGCCAGGATTGTGCTCACGAGGGCCCCGACGAAGCCCCATCGAGCCGCAACCCCACCGGAGACAGCCAGCATGCTCGCAATCCCTACCCCAGGCGCCATCGACGGCGCTTCCAGCCTCTACAGCCGGATCAACTGGCGCCTGTTGCCCTTCCTGCTGGTCTGCTACCTGTTCGCCTACCTGGACCGGGTCAACGTCGGCTTTGCCAAGCTGCAGATGCAGAGCGAGCTGGGCTTTTCCGACGCGGCCTACGGCGTGGGTGCCGGGATCTTCTTCCTGGGCTATGTGCTGTTCGAGCTGCCGAGCAACCTGATGCTGCCCCGGGTCGGCGCCCGCAAGACCTTCAGCCGCATCCTGGTGCTGTGGGGCATCACATCGGCCTGCATGGTGTTCGTGCGCGACGTGCCGACGTTCTACGCGATGCGCTTCCTGCTCGGCGTGTTCGAGGCCGGCTTCGCGCCCGGCATGATCTATTACCTGTCGTGCTGGTACGGCCCACAACGGATGGCGCGCGCGATCGCCATCGTCTTCCTGGCGGGACCGCTCGGCGGCATTGTCGGCGGCCCGGTGTCGGCGTGGCTGATGACCGCGCTGGCCGGCCAGGGCGGGTTGTCCGGCTGGCAATGGATGTTCCTGGTCGAGGGCCTGCCTTGCGTCCTGCTGGGCCTGCTGGCGCTGTCGCTGGTGCCGGACCGCCCGGCGCAGGCGAGCTGGCTGAGCGATGCGGACCGGCGGCTGCTGGCAAGCGAACTGGGACCGGTGGCGGCGCACAAGCATGGCTTCAGCGCGGTGGCCCGGGACCCGCGCGTCTATGTGCTCGCGCTGGCCTACTTCTGCATCATCGCCGCCATCTACGCCATCAGCTTCTGGCTGCCGACCATGATCAAGGCGCAGGGCGTGGACGATACCGTGCGGCTCGGCTGGTATGCGGCCATCCCCTACGTGGCCGCCGCGTTCGGCATGTACTACATGGGCCGCAAGTCCGACCGCTCGGGCGAACGGCGCCTGCACTGCGCCGTGCCCGCGCTTGCGGCGGCCGTGCTGCTGGCGGCCTCGGTCCTGGCGGATGGCCACCTGGTGGCGACTCTGGTCCTGCTGACCTTCGCCACCATGGCGCTGTGGATGGCCTACACCGTGTTCTGGGCCATGCCGGCCGAGTACATCAAGGGCCCCGCGGCGGCCGGCGGCATTGCACTGATCAATACCATTGGCCTGTCGGGAGGCTTCTGGGGCCCGGCCACCATCGGCTGGACCAAGACCGCGACCGGCAATCTCCATCTCGGCGTGCTGCTGATGGCCGCGCTGCCGCTGCTCGCGGCCCTGATCCTGCTCGCCAGCAAGCAGCGCGCGCGCCGCTGACGCGGCATCGTGCGCGCCATACCGCGGATCGCGCTGCACCGCGACCGCGCCAACTGACCAACCAAGGAGTTCCCGTGCAACTGCATCTTTCAACCTGGGCCGAAGTCGAGCAATACCTGACCCGCAGCCGCACCATCGTGGTCCCCATCGGCTCGAACGAACAACATGGCCCGACCGGGCTGCTCGGCACCGACTGGCTGTGCCCGCAGATCATCGCGCACGAGGCGGAGCAGCACGCCGATATCCTGGTGGCGCCGACCTTCAATATCGGCATGGCGCAGCATCACCTGGCGTTCGCCGGCACGATTTCGCTGCGTCCTTCGACTTTCATGGCCGCGATCGGGGACTGGGTACGCTCGCTCGCCGGACACGGCTTCGAAAAGATCCTGTTCCTGAACGGCCATGGCGGCAATGTCGCGTCGATCGACGCCGCCTTCTCCGAGCTCTACGCCGAAGCCAGCTTTGCCCGGCGCCGCGCCGGCTTTGCGCTGAAGCTGTGCAACTGGTGGGATCTGGCGGGCGTGGGCGAACTGGCGCGCGACCAGTTCCCGACCGGCCACGGTTCGCATGCCACACCCTCGGAAATCGCGATCACGCAGTGGGCCCTGCCGCAGACGCGCAAAGCCGCCGACTATGCGCCCCGGATCGCCCCCACCGGCCCGATCCGCGAGGCGCTGGACTTCCGCGCGCGCTATCCGGATGGCCGCATCGGCTCGGACCCGGGCCTGGCAACGCCCGACAAGGGCGCGGCGCTGGTCCGGCTGGCAGCGCAAAGCCTGGTGCAGGAGCTGGACGCGTTCAGCCGCGAGCCCATGCCGGCGTGATGTGGCGGCGGCAATACTGGCGCTGGCCGCGGCGGGCTCGGGATTGATTACGCCATGTATCAATCGCTGTTCCCGCTGATGGCTTTATCGCGTGTCGGCGGCGCCTTAGAGTCCGTCGCATGGGGCACGGCAAGCGGACGCGACCTGCGCTTCGCGCCGTCCCCGATGCAGCGGCCGGCACCCGCCGTGCCCCTTGCGAGCCATCCTCGATCGGAGAGCCACTATGTCTGTCCTGCAACGACTCGCGGCGCGCGGCATGGCGCTGCCGCCGCCGCCTCAACCCTTGGGCAGCTATACCGCGGTCAGCCAGGCCGCAGACCTGCTGTTCATTTCCGGGCAGTTGCCGCTGCAGGATGGCAAGGTGCTCTGGCAAGGCCAGGTCGGCAACGATCTGACCGTCGACGAAGGCAGGCGTGCCGCCGAACTGGCGGCGCTCAATGTGCTGGCGCAGATTGATGCCTATCTGGGTGGCTTTGCGCGGCTGGACCACATCGTGCGGGTCGATGGCCACATTGCCAGCGCGCCGGGCTGGTTCGCGCAACCCGCGGTGCTGGACGCGGCCTCGGAGCTGTTCCGCGACGTGCTGGCAGAAAAGGCCGGCCACGCGCGGACCATCTCTTCGCACTTCCAGCAGCCGGGCAACGCGGCCGTGATCCTGGTGGTCATCGCCCAGATCCGGCCGGCATGAGCCCATCGTGCGGACGGCGCAAGCTGTCTTGCTACGCGGAAAATTTCTCGAGCAGGAAATCAACCAAGACCCGCACCCGGCGCGTGACATGGCGCGCGGACGGGTAAAGCAGCACGAACGGGCGCGCGCTGCCGCCGTATTCGCGCAGCACTTCCACCAGCGTCCCGTCGCGCAGGTCCTGTTCCACGACGAAGCGATAGGTCTGGAACAGGCCGGCGCCGGCGCGCACCAGCGTGGCACCGCCGAGGATATCTTCCGAGGCCGTGTACGAGCCGGTCGTCACGATATCGGTTTCGGTGCCGCCGACCCGCAGCGTCCAGGGAATCCGGCGCCCGCTGCTGGGGCGCTCGAACTGGATGCATTCATGCCGCAGCAGGTCCTCCGGGGATTGCGGCGTGCCGGCCTGGCGCAGGTAGCCGGGCGTTGCCACGACCACCAGTTCGGCATCCTCCAGCTTGCGCGCGATCAGGTTGGAGTCATCCGGCGCGCGCCCGCGCACGCTGAGATCATAGGTGTCATCGGCGAAATCCACATTGCGGTTGCTGATGTGCACGTCGATGCGGACCTCCGGGTACAGGGCCCGGAATGCCGGCAGTACCGGCAGTACGCGATAGTGGGCATAGGGCGTGGGCAGGCTGATCCGCAGCCGCCCCGCCGGCGCCGTGCGCTGGCCGCCGATCTGGCGCTCGGCATCGACCAGCTGCGCCAGCGCCACGCGGCTCTGCTCGAAGTACAAGCGGCCTTCGTCGGTCAGGCGGATCTGCCGCGTGGTGCGCACGAACAGCCGGACCCCGAGCCGCTCCTCCAGTCTTTGCACCGTGCGGCTGACCGCGGGCGGGGTCACGCCGGCGGCGACCGCGGCCGCGGTAAAGCTGCCCAGTTCCGCAGCCAGGCAGAACAGTTCGATGCTGCCGAGCTGAAGGTCATCGAATTGCCGTTTCATCGCTTCCCTTGCTGGTGACGGACCATCGCCCGCTATGCCGGACAGTCGCCATCATAGGTGCGCGCCGGGATGAAGTCGACCACGGCGGGGCCGGCCCCGTGCAGACCCGGCGCATTCGTACTCGCCGCGCATAACTGTTTGTCCGGCCAGGGCCTTCGAAGGGCCGGGCGGATTCCCTAGAGTGGAATCCATCGGCGCCGCCGGCCCGATCGGCAAGCTAGCCGGCCCCCACCTACATCGAGGTAAATCATGAGTGCAGCCCAGAAAGTCATCGTCATCACAGGCGCATCGCAAGGCATTGGCGCAGAACTGGTCAAGGCCTTCCGCGAACGCGGCCATCGCGTCGTCGCCACGGCGCGCAGCATCCGCCCATCCGACGACCCGGACCTGCTGGCAGTTGCCGGCGATCTCGCCGACCCGGGCACGGCGCGCCGCGTTATCGCCGCAGCCATGGCGAAGTTCGGCCGCGTCGATACGCTGGTCAACAACGCCGGCATCTTCGTCGCCAAGCCGTTCACCCGCTATACCGACGCGGACTACGCGGCGGTCACGGGCATCAACCTGACGGGGTTCTTCCATATCACGCAACTGGCCATCGCCGAGATGGAAAAGCAGCGCAGCGGCCACGTTGTCAGCATCACCACCAGCCTGGTCGACCATGCCATCAGCGGGGTGCCATCGGTACTGGCATCGCTGACCAAGGGCGGGCTCAATGCGGCGACCCGATCGCTGGCGATCGAGTATGCGCGGACCGGCATCCGCGCCAATGCGGTCTCGCCCGGCATCATCAAGTCGCCGATGCACGCACCGGAAACCCACGAGGCACTTGGCGCGCTGCACCCGATGGGCCATATGGGCGAGATGCGCGACATCGTCGATGCCGTGCTTTATCTTGATGCGGCGCCCTTCGTTACCGGGGAAATCCTGCACGTCGACGGCGGGCAGAGCGCCGGTCATTGAGGCCATGGCGTGCAACGGCGGCAGCGTGCGCGTGCCGCCGTGCCGATCTACCAGACGGGACTGCCATGCCGCGAGCCGCCCCTTGCTTCAGACCAGGTTGGTCTCGACGTGAATGTTGGCACGCAATGCCTTGGAGTACGGACAGGTCTGGTGCGCGGTATCGACCAGTGCCTGTGCCACCGCGCGCTCGATGCCGGGGATCCGGACGTTGAGCCGCGCCTGCAGCAGGTAGGCTTCGCCAGCCCTGCCCAGGTCGACCTCTGCGTCGACCGACAGGTCGGGCGGCAGGCCGACGCTCATCTTGCCGGCGGCGAGCCCGAGCGCGCCGATAAAGCATGCCGACCAGCCCGCCGCCAGCAGTTGCTCCGGGTTGGTGCCGGCGCCCCGGGAGCCCGGCGACGACAAGCGCACGTTCAGGCGGCCGTCGTCGCTGCGGGCCTCGCCGTCGCGGCCGCCCGCGGTGATATGGACCTTGCCGGTGTACAGCACTTTCTCGATGCGCGTCATGTCTTGTTCCTGGTGGGTGGTGTTGCGGTGGATGAGGAAAGCCAGCGCGTCGCCGGCCGGCACGCCTTACGCGTAGGCGCCGTCGAGATAGGGGTCGACGCTGCGCGACGGGTCCGCCGAGACGCCGCTGCGGTCGAGCCCCGCCACGGAACGGGCGCCGTCGGTAAAGGGATCGACGTTGCGGGCACCGTCGCTGTACGGGTCGACGCTGCGGGCGCCGTCGCTGTATGGGCTGCGCGTGTCCTGGATGGAGCGCGCGCCTTCGCTGTACGGGTCACGTGCATCCGCCACGGCGCGGGCGCCGTCGGTGAACGGGTCGCGTGCGCCTGCGGCAGACAGGCTGGCGGCCTGGGCGCCGGCAGCTGCGGCGGCGAGGGCCAGGGCGAGGACAACACGGCGGGCGATTTGGGTAGTCATGATCGGTTTCCTTAAAGTTCGCGTTGAGGGTTTAGCGGGCCGGCTTCGCTTTCGGGTTATCCGGCGCGCGGCCACGGAACGTATTTAAGGCGACCGGTGTATCGGCCATGTAGCCGATGCAGGCCGACTTTGTCAGCCGCCGTGTCGTACCGCAGGCGAGATACAAAGCGGTACAAAGCGGCGGGCGCGACGCGCGCCGGCGGCGTGGCAAAGGCCGGTCCGTACGCCGGCTGCACGCTCCGGCGCGCCGTGGTCGAGGCGGCTAGCCGATGGCCGCGCCCTGCGCGGGCCCCAGGCGCGCCACTTCCTCACGCAGGCTGCGCACGAACGCATGCACCACCTCGCCCGCCCCGCCCTGGCGCCATACCGCGCCGACCGGCCCGAACGATTCGGCGTCGGCCACCGGCAGCACCCGCAGCAGTCCCAGTGCTTCCAGATGGCGCGCCATGGCGCCGGAACAGACCCCGATGTAATCGGTGCCGCGCAACACCGCCTCCAGCGTCAGCACCGAACCGGTTTCCACGCGCGGCTGCAGCCCGGCCGCGCCGCGCTCGAGCAGCACCGTGTCGAGCCGGGTCCGCATCAGGGTCTCGCGCGGCGGCATCACCCACGGAAAGGCAAACAGGTCGCGCCAGGCGATGCGCTGGCGCCCGGCCAGCGGATGATGCCGTGCCACCACCACGCCGATGCCATCCTCGAACAGCACCTCGTGCGCCAGGTGCGGCCCGTAGGCACGCGCGTCGAGGGAGCCGACGATGACGTCGTAGTCGCGCCGCTCGAGCCGCTCCAGCAAGGTGTTGAAGACGCCTTCCGTGACCTCGATCTGCACGTTGGGCTGCGCCTGCTGGAAGCTGACGATGGCGCGCGGCACCAGCTGCGCCACGCCGGCAAAGACGCTGCCCACATGCAGCCGCGCCACCGCGCCCTTGGCAATCGAGCCCAGCTCTTCATGGGCGCGCGAGACCTCGCCCAGCACACGGACCGCCAGCTTGCGCACCGCTTCGCCGGCCGGCGTGAGCTGCAGCCGGCGCCCGCGCACCAGCAGCCGCGCGCCCGCCAGCGCTTCCATCTCGCCCAGCCAGTGCGACATCGCCGACTGTGTCATGTGCAGCCGCTGCGCCGCCGCGGACAGGGTCCCGGCATCCAGCAGGATCAGGAAGGATTCGAGATGGCGCATGCGCAACCGGCGCGCCCAGGCCACGCTATCCGCAGGTTCTGTCATGAGCGTTTACTAATACATCCATCGGAACAATTCACTGGCGCTCATGGTAAGCCAATTCAATAATGCGCAGGAGTTCCTCGGCTTTCTCAGCTTCCTCACATTGTTCTCAGGCTTTTCACCTATGAAGAAACTCTCAGTTGTTTCGTACCTGGCCGTGGCGGCGGCTGGCCTGGGCCTGGCCCTGCCTGCCTGGAGTTGCGGCGAAGCGGGGTCGAACCGGCCCATCCGCCTGGTGGTATCCCAGCAAGCCGGCGGCAGCACCGACACCATCGCCCGCATGTGGGCCGAGCATGCCGGCAAGGAACTCGGCACCACGGTGGTGGTGGAGAACAAGCCCGGCGCCGGCGGCGTCATCGCCGCCAAGTCGGTCCTGGCGCAACCCGCGGACGGCTGCACGCTGTTCCTGGCGGGCGTGTCGCAGATGGTGCTGAACAAGTTCGCCTACGCGCCGCTGGCCTATTCGCCCGAGAAGGATTTCACGCCGGTCGCGACGCTGACCAACGTGCCGTTCGTGCTGGTGGCCAACCCGCAGACCGGCTTGCGCACGCTGGACAACCTCACCGAAGCGGCGCGCGCCAAACCGGGCGCGATCAACTTCGCCTCGTCCGGGCTCGGCAATTCGACCCATCTGGTGGTGGAGATGCTGCTCAAGCAGCGCGGCCTGCGCATGACCCATGTCCCCTACAAGGGCGAGCCGGATGGCGTGATCGCCACGGTCTCGGGCGAAACGCAGGTGATGGCGCCGGTGCTCAGCACCGCATTGCCGCAGATCCGCGCCGGCAAGCTGGTGCCGCTGGTGGTGTTTGCCGCGAAACGCGTGCCAGACCTGCCGGACGTGCCGGCGGCCCCGGAAATCGGGCTGAAGGGTTTCGAGGATATCGGCTGGTCGGGCATCGCGGCCAAGGCCGGCACGCCGGCCGCCCCGATCCGGCGCATGCATGCGGCGACGCAGAAATTCCTGTCGGATCCGGTGGTGGCCGACAAGCTGCGTGCGATGCAAGTCACGCCGATGCCCGGTCCGGTCGGCAAGCTAGCCGAGCTGACGGCCCGCGACACGGTCAAGTGGAAGGACGCCATCGGCGACCTGAACCTGCGCGCCAACTGAAGCCCACGCAACCCTGGACCCCGAGGTAACAATGAAAAAAGGCATGGTGGTCTGCCCGCAGCCCGAAGCGGCGGAAGCAGGCATCGAAATCCTGCGGGCCGGCGGCAACGCGGCGGACGCCGCGGTCGCCTGCGCGTTTGCCCAGACCGTGGTCGATCCGCTGATGTGCGGCGTCGCCGGATTCGGCACCGCCGCGGTGTATATGCCGTCGCAACAGGCGCACGAATACATCGACTTCCACGCCACCGCACCGGCGCGCGCCACGCCGGACATGTGGGCCGACCAGCTCGAAGGCGAGGCGCGCGACGGCTTCGGCTTCTTCGTGAAGGACCGGCTCAACGATATCGGCTATCAGTCGATCGCCACGCCGGGCACGCTGCGCGGCCTGGAGGCGATCCACCGCAGCTACGGCAGGCTGCCGTGGCGGGAAGTGATCGCGCCCGCCATCCGCTGGGCGCGCGATGGCTATTTCGTGCGCCCGGGCATGTATGCGTTCTGGACCGACGTGGCCACGCTGGGCCGCGCCAGCAACCTGGAACGGCTTGCGTACAGCGCCGATGGCCGGCGCCTCTATTGCCGTGAAGACGGATTGCCCAAGACCATCGGCACGCCGCTGCACAATCCGGACTTCGCCGACACCCTCGAGCAGATCGCGCGCGAGGGGGCGGACGCGTTCTACCTGCACGATATCGCGGGGCGCATCGTCGCGGACATGGAGGCCAACGGTGGACTGCTGTCGCGCGAGGACCTGGCGGACTACCGGGTCGAGCGCACCGCGCCGCTGACCGGCACCTATCGCGACCGCACCATCACCACCAACCAGCCGCCGGGCGGCGGGGTGATGCTGATCGAGATGCTGAACATCCTCGAGCGCTTCGACCTGGCGCGGATCGGCCACAACACCCCGGAATACCTGCGCATCGTCTGCGAGGCAATGAAGGCGGCCACGCGCGACAAGGACCTGCACGTCGGCGACCCGGCCTTTGTCGAGGTGCCGCTGGCGCGCCTGCTCGACAAGGACTATGCCCGCGCGCTTGCCGAGCGCATCGTCGCCGGCGACAAGGTAGACATCGCCCGCGTCAATCCCGGCCACGTGGTGCCGCGCGACACCACGCACCTGTCGGTGGTCGATGGCGACGGCAACTGCATCGCGCTGACGCATTCGCTGGCGATGCCGTCGGGCGTGATGACGCCGGGGCTGGGCTTCCTGCACAACGGCTGCATGGGCGTGTTCGATCCGCGCCCCGGCCGCGCGGGCAGCATCGCGCCGGGCAAGCGGCGCTTCACCTCCTCCTGCCCTTCGATCGTGTTCCGCGACGGCGAGCCGGAGATCGTGCTGGGCGCGCCGGGCGGTACCCAGATCGCCATGGGCGTGCTGCAGGCCATCCTGAACGTGGTCGATTTCGGCATGGCGATGCAGCCGGCGGTGTCGGCGCCGCGTTTCTCGTCGACCAGCAATGCCATCGATGTGTGCAACCGCATTCCGCGCTATCTCACCGCGGAACTCGAGGCGCAGGGCTACGAGGTCATCCGCAATCCGTACAACTACACGATCGCGTGGGTGCATGCGATCCGGCTCGCGCATGGCAAGCTCGATGGCGGTGCGGATCCCGGGCGGGACGGGGTGGCGCTGGAGACCGAGATCGCCTGAAGACGCGTCGCGTGCGCGCCCTGCACCGCCGCTGCCGCCCGGGAGCAAGACGGGCTACTTCTCCAGCGTCAGGATCGGCGCGCCCTGCTTCTTGATCAGGAACACGACGAACTTCGCCGGCCTGGTCTTGCTGGCATTGCGCCCGACGGTGTGGATGTCGTCAGGCCCCTCGTGGAAGGTCTGGCCCGCCTTGAGCGTGACTTCCTTTCCGCCCTTCACGCCCATCACAATGCTGCCTTCCAGCACGTAGATGAAGCCGTGTGCGTCGTGGCGGTGGACCGGGTCGGCACCGCCCGGGCCATACTCCACCACGATCATCTCCACCTCCTTGCCCGGATACTCGGGCAAGGGCTCGGTCAGCAACGGCTTGACGCTGACATCGTTCGCAGCCATGGCGGGCTGTACCATCGCCAGGCACGACAGCGCCAGCACCGGCAATACGCAGAGGATGCGCTTCATCGCCTTACTCCAGGCCCGCCTTGTCGAGCCCGAACGCCTTGTCGGACGAACCGGGCACGGTGCGGAATGCGACGTTGAGGCGGTTCCAGGTGTTGATCGTACCCACCAGGAACGTGAGATCGGACAGTTCCTTTTCGGAGTACTGCGTGCGCACGCGTTCATAAACGTCATCGGGCACGCCCTGCGCCGACAGTTGGATCACGGCTTCGGTCCAGGCCAGCGCGGCGCGCTCGCGCGGTGAGAACAACGTCGATTCGCGCCAGATTGCCACGTGGTGCAGGCGCAGCTCACGCTCGCCATGGATTTTTGCCTGCTTGATGTGCATGTCGACGCAGAACGCGCAGCCATTCAGTTGCGACGCGCGAATTTCGACCAGCTCGCGCACAGGTGCCTCGATGGTGGTCTTCTGGAAGAGTGCGCCGAGCTCGATGAGCTTTTTCGACAGTTCCGGGGATTGCTGAAAGAAGTTAAGGCGTTGCGTCATGGGTCGCTCCTGCTGGGCTATGGGATGGGGCTCGCCGCACCTGCGCCGCGTGTCGGGCGCAGGTGCGGCTTGCCGTGAATGCTAGGTGCGCGGGGAACCGCGCGGTAGTGCCCCGATGGTGCCCACGCTGTTGCCGTGCCGGCACCAATCGCGACGGTGCACTCAGTCGATGACCCTGACGATGCTGTGGATGCCCTCGCGTGCCATCTTCGCGTAGGGGCACAGCCGCTCGGTATCCCGCACCAGCGCCTCGGCAACGTGCCGCGCCACGCCGGGCATGCGGATGCGGATCTCGGCAATCAGCGCGTAGCCGCCATCCATGGGATCGCGGCCGAACGACACCTCGGCCGCTACCGTGGCATTCGACACGTCAACCCGTGAACGCTTGCCGACAAGGCTCAACGCGCCATGAAAGCAGGCCGCAAAGCCTGCCGCGAACAGTTGCTCGGGATTGGTCCCGCTGCCCGGGCCACCGAGTGCCACGGGCAGACGCAGATCGAGCATCAGGTTGCCATCGTCGGATCTGGCAATGCCCGATGCACGGCCATGCCCCGCCTCGCCACCCGCTACCGTGACCGTGGTCGTATAGAGCGCGGTGAAGCCCTGGCCCCGATACCGGTCGAGCAGCGTCAGCGGTGGCGGCTGCAAGCTCTCGCTGTTCCCCATATGGTCTCCAGGCTACTTGCCTTGCGATGGCTGCCAGTCTTCGAAACGGATATGGCCCAGGCGTGCCTCGCCCGCCGGCACCAGGGTGTCTTGCTGCAGTTCGGCGCCGAAGTATCGCGCGGCCGTATCGGCCACGACGCGGCGCGTGTCGCCAGTGGCCTGGAGATAGCGCTGCACCAGGTCGCCCATCTTGAAGCGCTCCGGCCCGGCGATCTCGGCGATCGCGTTGAGCGGTGCGGCCAGCGCGGCGTCGGCCACGGCGTCGGCAACGTCGTCCGAGGCGATCGGCTGGATCAGCGCGGACGGCAGCGTGATGGTGTCGCCCGGCCCGGCCGACTGCACGATGCCGCCGAGGAATTCCAGGAACTGGGTGGAACGGACAATGGTGAAGGGAATGCCCGCCTTGCGGATCAGCGCCTCCTGCGCGATCTTGGCGCGGAAGTAGCCGCTCTGCTCGAGCTTGTCGGTACCGACCACCGACAGCGCGACATGGTGGCGCACGCCGGCCGCCTGCTCGGCCGCCGCCAGGTTGCGGCCCGAGGTCTCGAAGAATTCCAGCACGGCCCGATCCTCGAACGATGGCGAGTTTGCAACATCCACCACCACCTGCGCGCCCGCCAGCGCCTGTGCCAGGCCCTCGCCCGTCAGCGCATTGACCCCGGTGGCCGGCGAGGCGGCAACCACGTCATGACCCTGGGCAGCCAGTCTCGCGACGACTTTCTTGCCGATCAGGCCGGTACCGCCGATAACAACGATCTTCATGATGCCTCTCCAGACAGAAGGTGGACAATTCCCTCCGCATGTTAAGGACGGCGGTGGTTCCGCACCAGATCGGCGCGGGACGCACGCTGTTTCCTGTTTGGCATCAATCAAATGTGGCAGCGCCGGCGCAAAAGGTGTGCACCCGCCCCGCAGGACATGCGTGGGATGCGCTCGCCGGTCTAGCGATTCACCTTGAGACGGTATTCGCTGGGCGAGAGCCCGAAATGCCGGCGGAACGTCACGCGCATCCGTTCTTCGCTGCCGAATCCACACGCACGCGCGATCACTTCGATCGGCTGGCTTGCATCCTGCAGCTGGCGCCGCGCGGCCTCCAGGCGGAAATACTCGACGCCCTTGGCTGGCGTGCGTCCGGTTTTTTCCTTGTAGACCCGCGCGAAATTGCGCGGGCTCATGCCGACACGATTGGCCAGTTGCTCGACCGACAGCGCTTCGCTCGCCAGGTTCTGCGTGATCCACAGGTGCAGCGATTCGAACATCGGCACCTGGCGGCTTTGCGTGATCAGGATCTCGCTCAACTGCGGCTGCGCACCGGGCCGCTTCATGTAGACCGCCAGCTCCTTGGCCGCATTGAGCGCGACCTCGTGCCCGTAGTCGGCTTCCACCATGGCGAGCGCCAGGTCGATGCCGGTGGTGACGCCGGCCGAGGTCCAGAGGTGCTGCTGCTGCACGAAGATCGCATCCAGGTCCAGGTCCACCGTGGGGAACAGCACGCGGAACCGGTCGAGCATGGCCCAGTGCGTGGTCGCGCGCTTGCCGTCGAGCAGGCCCGCGAATCCGAGCAGGAAAGCGCCGCTGCACACGGACGCCATGCGCCGTACCGACCCGGACGCGCGGGTCAGCCACTCGATCAGCGGCGTCGAGGTTCGGGCAACCTCGAGGATGGCCGGCGAGCCCGGCACCACCACCGTGTCGATCGTGCCCAGGTCGAAGGCATCGAGCGCCGCGGTGTGCATCGCGGTGCCTTCCACCGTCGTGACCATGCCGCCCGCATAGCTGGCCGTGTGACAACGGTAGCCCGGCATGCCGCGTGCCACGGCGTAACGGGACGCGGCCCAGAACACGGTCTGGGGGCCGGCAAGATCGAGCAGGCTTACGTCCGGATACGCCACGAACAGAATGTTGCGTGGCACATCTTCGGCGTTCTCGGGGGCAAGGGGCGGCGGATTCAGGACCATGGGCGGGAAATACCGTAATCGGGGCGATGCTATGTCATCGGAGCAAGCGCGCGCAAGCGATCGCGCAGGCCGGGCGGTCTTCGCGATACACGCCTTTTTGCTCCCGGTGCCGGACACAGGCTGCCGCCAGGGCGTCGGCGTTTCCACTCATGCACCAATCGCCGCGGAGGATGGCGTGACGTGCAGTGCCCGGCTGGCAGCCTGGCAGAAATTCGGGGATCGCTGTCATTTACGTTGCGCTGGCCGGTTATTAAGATTCGCAAGGTTCGGCCAGGGATGCAACGACATCCGCGCATCGGGCGCCGCAGCACACGGTGCATGCGAGCGGCTTCCCGGCGCGCACCGCCCTGGACGGCGGCGCCTTCAACGCGCTTGCCGGGCACTGTATCAGCGACGGCCGACGCGCTGCACAAGAGGGAGCCCTTTGGGGGCAGACATGAAGCCATCAGAGCCAACCGATACGCCGGAACGAAGCTTCCGCCTGAGTTTGCCCAATCGCGCGGACGCGCTGTCGGCCAGCTTCGCGGCCAGTTATGCCGGCATCATGGCATTCATGGCCGTGGCAAGCGAGGGCAGCTTCGCCAAGGCGGGCGAGCGCCTGGGCATCGGTCGATCGGCAGTGAGCCGCAATGTGCAGAAGCTGGAAACCCAGCTCAGCACGCGGCTGTTCCTGCGTACCACACGCACCACGCAGCTGACGCGCGAAGGGCAGCGCTTCTTCGAGAACTGCCACCAGGGCGTCACGCACATCGTCGAAGCGATGAACGACATACTGGAGCTGCGCCAGGGCCCGCCGCGCGGACTGGTGCGGATCAGCGCTGCCGTGGACTTCGGCAGGAAAGTCGTCGCCCCCCTGCTCGACCAGTTCGTGCGGGCCTACCCCGAAATCGCCATCGACCTGCTGCTCGACGACCGGCCTACCGATTTTGCCTCGGAGCAGATCGACATCGCGTTCCGCAACGGCCGCATCGAGGATTCGAGCATCATCGCAAGACAGCTGATTCCCATGCAGATGGCCTTGTGCGCGGCGCCGTCCTACGTGGCCAGGCACGGGCTGCCCCAGACGCTGGAAGATCTGGCGCAGCACGAATGCATCAACTTTCGCTACGCCGGCGGACGCCTGTTCGATTGGGAATTCAAGGTCGACGGCATGGTGCGCAAGTACACGCCCACGGCGCGCATGACCTTCAACGACGCCGACCTGGTCCTGCAGGCCGTGCTGCGGGGCTGGGGCATTGCGCAGATGGCCGGCTACCAGATCCGCGATCACGTGGCGAATAACGAACTGCTGGTGGCGCTGGGCCGGTACGCGCCCGACGACCGCGGGCATTACCTGTGCTACCTGAGCCGCCAGCACTTGCCCACGCGCATTCGTGTCTTCATCGATTTCATGGTCGAGCATATACGTGCGCTCGATCTGAATTGCCTGACCGGGTTCAACCCGGCGCGCGCAAACGCGGATGTCAGGATGGCAACCGCTCCCACCGCTGGAGAGCTCGGCTAAAGGACAATGCCGTGTTCCGACGCCGGTTCCGGCACGGCATCGGTCTCGCCCAGCATCTCCATCAGTTCGCGCTCGATCTTGCGGCAGATGTACGCGATCGGCACATCGTTGGCGCCGCCTTCGAAAGGGTTTTCGGTGCTTTCACCGACCTGTTCCAGCGCGAGGTACATCCACGAGATCATCGCGCTGAACGGAACCACCAGCCAGATCAGGTGGCTATGCATGAAGCCAGGCACGCTGCTGTTGAGCTTCTCGAATTCCGTGAGAATGCCAAAGGGAAGCAACAGGCAGAACGAGCGGACGAAGAGCTGGTTGATGACCGCATATTGCCTGGGATACGGATAGTCCTTGATGCGCTCTGCCCGCCCTTGCTGCTCGAAGGCCTCCCGGATTGCCCTTTCGCGCTCCTCCGGCGGCAGATACCGGGCAAGCGCATGTTCCAACGGTGTTTCCCACTCGGGCACGCGGTAATGCTTGCGGTACTCCACGTTGGCAGCCTTGCCCGCGTTCTCCCAGATCCGCGGGCTTCTGAGTTGATAGCGAAGCGCCGTCAGCCACGCGCAGTGCCGCAGAATCAGCTCTCTTCCGGCCGCCGGCGTGGCGGTGAAGTCCCGGCTGATGACACCCAGGAACCGGCTCCCGTTCAGGATCTGGGTCCAGACCTGCTGGGCCTCCGAGGCCCGATTGTAGGTCTGTACATTCTTGAAACCCACGATGAACGAGGTGGCGGTGCCCAGCAACACCACGACCGAGAGCGGCACCGACAGCCATTTCAGCCCAAGGAGCTGATAGAGAACAATGGGGAGCGCTCCACAAGCGAGCAAGGCGTAGATCTGCCGTCTCGACCAGACGATGAATTCGGATAAGGAGTAGGCTCTTCCGAGGTGCATGATCGGAATCGTATGAGCAGTGTCACCCATGCGGTAGATGCAAAGCGATACGCATGGCGTTGCCCGGACGGCACCAATCCCAGGCGCGCGGGTACGCGCTGCCTGACCGGCGTGGTACGCGTTAGCGAAATCCCGCTTCGGTACGCGGGCAATCCGGTGGCTGAACGCAAAGGCATCGGCAACTCCGACATCCTCTAAAATTTTCCTTGTAATGAGATCGATTCCCATTTACTATTCGATCACTGCCTGACGCACGGCGCCCTGAACCTGGCACCGGACGGCGCGGGCAGACCGGCCAGGCTGGCACCGCGCGACACGCGAAGGCAACCAGCGCTGGCAGGGACAGATTTCCGGATGCCGCCCCCGCGGCCTTCGACACCGACTTTTGTGGGGACCGCTCCGTCACGCGGAGCGTTTGGTAGTAGCCAGTCTCCGGAAGATCGGGAAAGCAACCAGACCCCGCTTTCCCGATCGCGTCTTCCGGCGGCAAGCCAGGCCACCTTTTTATTCCGCGCGCCGTGCAGGCACGTCGCGCCGCCAGGGACGGGAGCGCCAGCGCCCCGCCGGCCCTGGCGCTTCCCGCCTGAAATCCCGCCAAGCCACCGACGCCGCGCCCGCGGCGCCAGGGCCGGGCGTCGCCCTGACTGCGGGGCGCCAGCCGCAGCATGCCTATGCCATCCGCCATGTCATCCGAGAGCACCAACCCGATCCATCTCAAGCGCGCCGGCCTGAAGGCCACCTCGCCGCGGATGCGCATCCTCGAAGTGTTCCGCACCAGCGCCAGGCGCCACCTGAGCGCGGAAGATGTCTATCGCATCCTGCTGACCCAGGACGAGGATGCGGGGCTGTCGACGGTGTACCGCGTGCTCAACCAGCTAGTGCAGGCGGAGATCCTGCTGCGGCACAGCTTTGAGTCCGACCATGCCGTGTTTGAACTGAATGAAGGTGGGCACCACGACCACCTGATCTGCGTGGCATGCGGCCGCGTGGAGGAATTCCGCGACGAGGGCATCGAGCAGCGCCAGCGCCAGGTTGCCGCCGACAACGCCTTCGTGCTGCGCGAGCATATGCTGGTGCTGTATGGCGTGTGCCCGCAATGCCGTGCCGGCGCCGCTGACGCGGAACGCGTGCCGGAACTGCCGGCCAGCGCCTGATCCCGCCGCATGTTGCGCACCTGACGGAGCCATCCATGGAGCGCCTGACCAAACCCCTGTCCGAACTGAAGCACCTGATCAACCTGTGCCTGCGCCAGGAACCGGGCTGCCAGGACTGCCAGCTGCGCGCGGTGTGCGTGCACCGGCCCGACCATACCGGCTGCAACTGGAGCGCCGAGGTCGATTTCCCTGAACGCAGCGAAGCCGACGCCGTGCGCCACTGGCGCCAGGCGCGCCGCGTGGTCATGATGGTGCGCGCGCAGTACAACGTGGGCACGGTGGCGCAGGCCTGAAGCCGCCGCTTCGGTCTGATATCGAGTTGTGCCGCAGTGATGCCCAGCGCTGCTGGGGATTCGCTCGCGCAAGGTCTTTTCTGCAGGTGGCCTGGCTCAGCGTTCGGCGGTAACGCCGGACGCCCGACTGGTTCCAACCCGCGCTTCGGCGCCCGGCCGCAACACCAGCCACACCGCCATCCCGATCAGCGCACCGCCCGCGGCATGCGCCCACGACAGCGCTTCGCCCAGGAACAGCGCGCCCCAGACGATGCCGAACGGCGGGATCAGGAAAGTGACAGTCAGCGAGCGCACCGGGCCCAGCTCGGCGATTAGCCGGTAATACAGGATGTAGGCCAGCGCCGTGCACAGGATGCCCAGCCCCAGCATGGCCCCCCAGACGCCGGCGCCGGCGTCGGGCAGCGTGTTGTGGCGCCACAGCGCGGCGATGCAGAAGGGCAGCAGGAAGGCGGCGGCGCCCAGCAGGCTGCCCGCCGCGACCAGCCGGCTGTCGAGCCCGCCCCGCTGCGTGATCCAGCGCCGCGCCAGAAAGCCCGACAAGCCATAACAGGCGGTAGCAAGCAGGCACGCCAGTGCCCCCAGCAAGACCTCCGCTGAGAACGTCACCGGCCCGGTGCGGGTCAGCACCGCAACACCCGCCACGCCCAGCATCACCCCCACGGCTTTTGCGCGCGTCAGCGGTTCCGCAAACGCGATCGCCCCGATCACCACGCCCATCAGCGGCGTCATTGCATTGAACACCGCCGAGTAGCCGGCCGGCAGCCACAGCGCCGCCACGGCATACATGGCGAACGGAATGCCGGAGTTGACCACGCCCAGCGCCAGCACCGCCGGCCATTTGCCTTGCATGTCCCAGCGCAGGCGCAGCAATGGCAGGCACGCCGCCAGCGTTAGCGCGCCGATCAGGACGCGTACGAACGCCGTCGGTAGTGGCCCCAGCACCGGCGCGCCGATGCGGATAAACAGGAAGCTGGCGCCCCAGAGGGCCGCAAGCGCCAGCAAGCGAAACAGGTCGAGGGGCTTCATTGGTCAGCGGTGAGGGCGCGCCAGAAAGGTCGGCGATGCCGCATTGGACGCCGGCACGGCGTCCATCGCAAGCCGGATTCGGACCTGTGGCCCGCCACCGCCCGGCCGGCGAGTAAGGAATTTGCACCCAGTTGACCGATCTACGCGAAATTTGGGAGGCGTTTCCGCCACAATGTCACTTAAACGCGTCACTTTCTTACCGCGAGCTTTCATCGTCCCCCCTCGCAGGAGGGGGCGGTACGGCGATGCGTGACAATCCGCATTCGATTAAATTAAAATCTGGTCTGCGCCAGAGTTAATTGACCCCTCCGACGCATTCCCGACAAGCCGCCAGGCCTCCTGGCGGCTTCTTTTTTTGATCCGGTAGAATGCGCGTTGCCCCGGGCACGCCCCGTGCCTCGCCTGTCCCGTGGCGCTGCCGGCGTCACACTGCCTGCATCCTGCGTCAACCGGCGCGGCGCCAGCCGCGTTGCCAATCCACATGAAACGACAGTTCCTCGGCCTGCTGGCCCGCGTCTACGTCCTGCAATTTGCCCTGGAAGTCCCGGCCACGGTGGCCATGCTGGCTGACATGCTGCTGGAATATGGCTTCCAGGTCGATATCGGCTCGGTGCGCCCCTTGCTGCGCGCGTTGCAAATGGAAGGCTACCTGGAAAGTGTGCTGCGCGACGGCATCGGCCGGGTCTACCTGCTGACCGAACGCGGCCGCGAAGAACTGCAGGCCAGCCGCCAGCGCATCGACGACCTCTATCGCCGCCTGCACGCCGGCCTGCCAATCACCGACGAAGCACAACGCTCCGCCTGATCGCGCGCCGGAGGCTGCCGCCGCGAGCGTACCCGTTTCTGCGCGGCTGCTTTGTCACGGCGGCGCCTCGGCCGGCGTACCGACCTTACTTCTTCTCCGCCTTTCCTTCGTAGCGCTTGCTCCATTCGGCCAGGATGCGGTCGCGGTTATCGCTGGCCCAGCGGAAGTCGTTCTTGATGAGGCGCTTCTCGTAGTCTGCCGGCAGCAGCGCATCGGGCTTGGCGATGCCCGGCACGGCCAGCACCGCGAAGTTCTTTTCATACAGCGCCATCGCCTCGCGCGACGCCGAGAAGTCGGCCAGCTTGCGCGCGGCATCAAGCTGCCGGGTGCCCTTGACGATGGCGGTGGCCTCGATGTCCCAGCCCAGGCCTTCGCTGGGCAGCACGATATCGATCGGCGCGCCTTCCTTCTTCGACTTCATGGCGCGGTACTCGAACGCGATGCCGATCGGGAATTCGCCCTGCGCCGCCATCTTGCACGGCTTGGAGCCCGAGTGCGTGTACAGGCCGATGTTCTTGTGCAGGGCGTCCATGTATTGCCAGCCCTTCTGCTCCCCCATCATCTGGAGCCATGCACTGACGTCGAGGAAGCCCGTGCCCGACGAGGCCGGATGCGGCATCACCACCTTGCCTGCGTAGACCGGCTTGGCCAGGTCGGCCCACGAGCTGGGCTTGGGCAGGCCCTGCTTCTGCGCCTCGACCGTGTTGAAACAGATCGCCGCGCCCCACACGTCCATGCCGACCCATGCCGGCGGGTTGGCCGGGCTGCGGTATTTGGCATCGATCGCCGCGAGGTTCTTCGGCGCATACGGTTCGAGCATGCCTTCCTTGTCCAGGATCGCCAGGCTGGAGCCGGCCAGGCCCCACACCGCGTCGGCGCGCGGCGCGGCCTTTTCCGCCAGCAGCTTGGCGGTGACGATGCCGGTGGAGTCGCGCACCCACTTGATCTCGATCTCGGGATGCACCTTCTCGAAGGCAGCCTTGTAGGCGGCGATCTGGTCGGCTTCGAGCGCGGTGTAGACCGTCAGCACGGTGGCGGCGGCGGCGTGGCCGGCCAGCAGCGGCAGCGTGGCAGCGGCCAATGCTGCGGCAAGGCGGGTGATGCGGGACATGGTTTCTCCTTTGGGGTCGGTCAGTGTGTTGCGCAATGCAGCGGGATGACAAAACGGCAACGGTTCAGCCGGCGCGCCAGCGCTGCGCGCGGCGCAGCCAGCCGGCCGAGAACGCGTGCAACAGCAGCGCCGCCAGTACGGCGGTCAGCAGGATCAGGGTCGACATCGCCGCGGCGGGTGCGGTATCGCCGGCATCATCCATGTTCAGCACCGAGATCGCGGCCAGCACGGTGTCGGGGCTGTACAGGAAGATCACCGCCGAGACCGTCGTCATCGACGACACGAACAGGTAGCGGAAGATGTCGAGCAACGCCGGCAGGCACACCGGCACGGTCACGCGCCAGCACGTCAGCAGCGGCGCCACGCCCAGCGCCAGCGCGGCGGCCTCGAACTCCTGGTCCAGTTGCCGCAGTGCGGCGGCCGCGGTCAGGTGGCCGGTGGTGTAGCAGTGCGCGACATTGCACAGCACCAGCAGCGCCATGGTGCCGTACAGCGCGTGCAGCGGATTACCGGGCGCATTGAAGAACAACACATAGCCCAGGCCGAGCACCAGGCCCGGCACTGCCATCGGCAGCAGGAAGCCCGCACGCAGCACGCCGTGCAGCCACGCGGGCCCGCGCGTGCGCAAGGTCAGCCAGGCGCCCAGGAAGATCGTCGCCGTGCCGGCCAGCGCGGTCAGTGCCGACAGCTTCAGGCTGTTGCGGTAGGCCAGCCAGCCGCCGCCGTCCATGTTGTCGAAGTCGTAGTGCGCCAGCGTCAGGCTCAGGTTGTACGGCCACAGCTTGACCAGTGACGCCCCCACCGCGGTGGCAACCACCGTCAGCAGCGCGGCGCTGATGCCCAGCACCAGCAGCAGGCATGCGCTGTCGCGGCCACGCTCGGGCGCCGGCACGTACACCTGCGCGCGGCTGCCCAGCTGCGTGCGCTGGCGCCGCTGCAGCGCCATGTCCACGGCAAAGGTCAGCAGCGCGGGCGCCAGCAACAGCATGCCGATCAGCGCCCCGCGGTCGAACTGCTGCTGGCCGACCACGGCCTTGTATGCCTCCAGCGCCAGCACCGGGTAGCCACCGCCCACCACCTTGGGCACGCCAAAATCCGTGATCACCAGCGTCAGCACCAGGCAGGCTGCGGCGAACAGGCCCTGGCGCGCGCCCGGCAGCGTCACGGTACGAAAGGTGCGCCACGGGCCGGCGCCCATCGCGCGCGCCGCTTCATAGAGGCGCGCATCGGCCAGCGACAGCGTCGCCACCAGCACCATCAGCGCATGCGGAAAGGTATAGAAAGCCTCGCCCAGCACGATGCCCCAGAAGCCATAGATGCCACCCGCCCCGAAGGCGCCGCGGAAGATGCCCTGGTTGCCGAACAGGTAGACCAGCGCGAGCGCCGGCAGCAGCGAGGGGGCGAACAGCGGCAGCAGCGCAATGCCGCGCCACAGCGGCCGCAGCGCGATGCAGGAACGCTGCAGCGCATAGGCAAAGCCGAACGCCAGCGGCACCACCAGCGCCACCACCGTCAGCGACACCGCCACGCTGCGCCCGAGCATCGGCAGGAAGTTGGGGCCGGAGACCAGCGCGGCCAGGCGCGCGCCCAGCACCCACTGGCCCGCGCCATCGAACCAGGCCTGGCGGAACAGCGCCAGCAGCGGCAACAGCAGGCCGACGGCAAGCCCGGCCAGCCAGAGCCACTTCATCGCGGCGGGGGCGCCGTGCGCCAGCCGCGCGGCCAGGCCGGTGCCGCGCCGGTGGGATGCAGGTGCCTGCGTTGGCAGCACCGCCGTGGCGGCGCGCGTCATGCGAACACCCGCAACGCCGGCGCGGGCAAGGCAATCCAGAACTTGTGGCCGCCCGCCTCCGGCAGCCGGTGCCGCGCCTCGCGCGCGACGTCGGCAAACAGCGTCAGCCCGGGCAGGCGGTCGGCTGCCAGCGCGAGCCGATAGCGGTTGCCCAGGTAGGTCTGGTCGACCACGCGCGCCAGCAGCCGGTTGGGCTCGGCGGGGTCCGGGTCCAGCCGCACCGCCTCCGGGCGGCAGCACAGCCTGCCGGCGCCAGCCACTGGCGCCGCGGCGTCCAATAGCAGCTCGACCGCCTCGCTGCCCTCGCCAACCAGGAAGCGCCCGGCCGCGCTGTGTCCGGGCAGCCAGTTGGCCTGGCCGACAAAGCCGGCGACGAAGGCCGACGCCGGCTGCTCGTAGATCTCGGCGGGCGTGCCCGCCTGCACGATGCGCCCCCCCTCCATCACGGCGATGCGGTCGGCCATGGTCATGGCCTCTTCCTGGTCGTGGGTGACCATCACGGTGGTGATGTTCAGGCGGCGCTGCAGCTGGCGCAGCTCGGCGCGTAGATGTTCGCGCACGCGCGCATCGAGCGCCGACATCGGCTCATCCAGCAACAGCAGCGAAGGCGCCGGCGCCAGCGCACGGGCCATTGCCACGCGCTGCTGCTGGCCGCCGGAGAGCTGCCCGGGGAACTTGCGTTCGCTGCCGGCCAGCCCGACCAGGCCGAGCATCTCGGCCACGCGCGCGTCGCGGTGCGTGCGCCCCATGCCGCGCCCGTGCAGCCCGTACGCGACGTTCTGCGCCACGGTAAGGTTGGGAAACAGCGCGTAGGACTGGAACAGGATGCCGTAGTCGCGCGCCTGCGGCGGCAGGCCGGTCAGCGCGCGCGCGCCGGCGTGGATGCGGCCGGCGTCCTCGCGCTCGAGGCCCGCGATGATGCGCAGCAGCGTGGTCTTGCCGCAGCCGGACGGGCCCAGCAGGCACAGCAGCTCGCCTTGCCCGACCGACAGCGACACGCCATCCAGCGCCACGAAGCCGCCAAAGCGCTTGCTGACCTGGTCCACGGCCAGGAACGCCCTGCCCTGCGTTGGCTTGCCAGCCTGCATTACCGAATCTCCCCGCATCTCGATCGAACCGGCCGCCAGCATAGGCAGCGCAGATGCCAGCCATATGGCAGATCGGCAAAGTATTTCGATGGCGCTATCGGGGGATTTGGGATGCAGCGCGCGGCGCGCGGTCAGGCCTGGTACGGCGTGGACGCGGCCCGGATGCGGGCAATGTCGGGCACGGCCAGCGGCTTGCGCAGCACCTCGCGCAGCGCGTCCTGCGGCACGCCTTGGCTGAACAGGAAGCCCTGCAGCCCGTCGCATCCCTGCGCGCGCAGGAAGGCGAACTGCGCGGCAGTCTCGACCCCTTCGGCAATCACTTTCAGATGCAGCTGGTGGCCGAGCGCGATGATGGCCGCGGCCACGGCCTGGTCGTGGCCCGGCGTGGCCACGCCGTCGACAAAGGACTTGTCGATCTTGAGCCGGCTGATCGGCAGCCGGGTCAGGTAGCTGAGTCCCGAGTACCCGGTGCCGAAATCGTCGATCGACAGTCCCACGCCCAGCTCGCGCAGGCGGCGGAAGGTTTCGATGGTGGTCTCGCCGCCATCGACCAGGAGCCCTTCGGTGACTTCGATCACCAGCCCCTGCGGCGGCAGGCCGGCTTGCTGCAGGCAGCGCGCCACGGTGTCGGGGAAGCTGGCCTGGCGCAGTTGCAGCGGCGAGATATTGACCGCCACCTCGAGGTCGCGGCCCAGTTCCGTGCGCAAGGCCTGGATCTCGCGGCAGGCGGTGGCGAGGGTCCATTCACCCAGCGGCACCACCAGGCCGCTCTGCTCGGCAATGGGGATGAACTCGGCCGGCTGCATGACGCCGCGCTCGGCGGTCTCCCAGGTGATCAGCGCCTCGACGCCGGGAATGGTCAGCGTGGCGGTATCGACGATGGGCTGGTAGCGCAGCCGGAACTCGTTGCCGGCCAGGGCGCGCCGCAGCAGGCCTTCGATGGTGAAGCGCGCCAGCGAGGCCTCGGCCATTGCGCTGGCAAAGCGGCACAGCTGCGCGCGCCCGCCCTGCTTGGCGGCGTAGACCGCCGAGTCGGCGGACTTGAGCAGCTCGGTCAGCGAGTCGCCATCGTCGGGGAACACTGCCATGCCGATCGAAGGCGTCACGCGCAGGCGCTGGCCGCCGGCCAGCAACTCTTCATTGACGCGCGCCTGGATCTTGGCGGCGATCAGCTCGGCTTCGCTGTCGTGGCGCAGGCCGCCCAGCACCACGCCGAACTCGTCGCCGCCCATGCGTGCCACCAGGTCGCCCTGGCGCACCGTGCCCTTAATGCGGTCGGCCATGGTGCGCAGGACGTCGTCGCCCACCGGGTGGCCGAGCGAATCGTTGATGTGCTTGAAGTGATCCAGGTCGAGCAACAGCAGCGCCACGCGCTCGCCGCGGGTGCGCGCTTGCAGCAGCAGGGCCTGGGCGCGCTCGCTCAGCTCGGCGCGGTTGGGCAGGCCGGTCAGCGGGTCGTGCAGCGCCAGGTGGCGGATGTACTCGTCCACGCGCAGGCGCTCGGTCAGGTCGTAGCCGATCGCCTGGTAGCCGGCTGCCGGCGCGCCGGGCGCGACATGGCTGGCGGACTCCTCCACCTGCGACGGCACGGGCAACGCGGACACCGCCAGGCGCACCGGCATGCGCGAGCCGCCCTTGCGCACCCAGGTCCATTCGCGTTCATCGGTCAGCCCCAGCCGCGGCTTGGCCAGCAGCGCGGGCAGCCCGGGCGGCACCGGCGCGCCCAGTTCGGCGCTCAGTGCGCGCGCGTGCTCGGCCAATTCGGCGGCGACATGCAGGCCGGTCATGGGCATGTGGCCGACCAGTTCGGCGCTGCTGTACCACAGCATGCGCTGGCCGGCCGCGTTGATGCCGGTGATCAGGCCGTGCTGGTCGAAGGTGATGACGCAGAAGGCGGCGTGGTCGAGCAGCCCGGCATAGCGCGCCGCCTGCACCCCGGCAGCCTCCTGCGCGCGCCGTTCGGGCGCGACGTCCGTCAGCGCCCACAGCCAGTGGCACGCCGCGCCGGCGGCGCCGGGCAGGCGCGCGGCGCTGACGCGCAGCGCAAAGCTGGCGCCGTCGGCGCGCACGCCCGCCAGTTCGCGGTGGACCGCGGAACCCGCCGCGGCGTCGGCCGGAACCACGCCGGTGGCGCCGGGAACCAGCGCGTCCAGGCTGCGTCCGGCCAGGCGCGTTGCATCGGTGCCGAACAATTGCCCGGCGCGCTCGCTGGCGCGCACCACCACGCCCTGCGCATCGGTCACGACAAAGCCATCGGCGGACTGGGCCAGGCAGGCCTGCAGCAGGGCGCTGTCGTCTTCCCAGGCGTGCATGGCCTGCGCCTCGCGCTGGCGTGCGGCGCGGCCCTGGCGCGCCAGCGCATGGGTCAGCCATGCCAGCAGCAGCGTCGCCAGCGCACCCGCGGCCGGGACCAGATAAGCGGGCTGCGGGCCATGCGCGGCTTCGAAGGCGGGACGGGTGGCGGCGCGCAGCGTCCAGCTGCGGCCGCCATAGTGGAACTGGCGCTCGCCCTGCAGCAGCGGGGCCTTGCCGTCTTCGCGCAGCTCGCCTTCGGTGGGTCCGCCCGACAGCAGCGCCCCGGCCGCGGCGGGGCCGCCCTCGTGCAGCGACAGTTCGAGTTCATTCGCGGCTGAGGACCCGACGGCGCGCATCAGGTCGCCCAGCCGCAGCGACAGATAGACGTAGCCGAGCACGGCGTCGCGCCGCTGCGCCACCGTGCTCAGCGCGGCAGCGCCGCCGTAGACCGGCAGGAACACCATCGCGCCGCGCTGGCGCGGCACGGCCTCGGTCTCGCGGATCGGGTCCAGGCCGGCGCTCAGGCGCGGCTCGCCGCTGTCGCGGGCGGCTTCGAGCGCGGCCCGGCGGGTGGGCTCGGACAGCATGTCGAAACCGGCCACCCGCATGCTGCGCCCGTCCAGCGGATCAATGTAGAGGATGGGCGCGTACAGCGCGCGCGTACCGGCGGGATGGATGCTGTAATCGGCGAGGCCGTCGGCGCGGGCGGCCTGCACCAGCCGTGGAACCTGCTGCGGCGTGGTGAGCGGCGCGTAGCCGATCGCCTGGGTGCCGGCTGGCAGGTCGTCGCGCTGCGCGGTATAGAGATAATTGCGCCATTGCGCGCGCGAGGTGCCGGGATTGGCCGTCATCACCGCGGCCACGCCGCGCAGCAGCCGTTCGTTCTCCTGCATGCGCTCGCGCAGCGCGCCGCCGGCTTGCGCCAGCAGCGCATCGAAGTGCTGCTGGGCGGCGCGGCGCTCGAGCCGGTCGGCCTGCAGCCATGCCCCCGCCGTCAGCATCGCGCCGCCGGCCGCGACCAGCAATGACAACAGGGCGGGAGGAAGCGAAGTCAGTCTCATGTTCGGTGGGTTCCGGCATGCGGCAGGGGCACCTCCCCTGCGCAGGCATGCCGCCACGCGGCCAGCCCTCGCCTTAGCGGGGGACTATACCGTGGCGCAGGCAGCGCGCACAGCCCCGCCGCGGCATGGCGCCGGCAGCGGGGAAATGCCGGATGCCCCACTGCGGCGGGGTATGCTAGGGTTGTACCCGAGACTCGACCTGCAGTTTGCGACAAGCTTGCGCCTCCTCGCAGCCTTGCGCCCCCACTGCACCCGACATGCCCGTCTACACGCCCACGCTGAAAGCACGCATTGCGATCATCACCACCGTGCTGGCCGCGGTGTTCGGCACCGGCATCGTACTGATTGCCCTGTTTGACGCGCATCGCGACCTGCACGATGCGCTCGAAGGCCAGCAGGACTCCGTGGTCAAGCTGACCGCCAACCAGCTCGACTCGGCCATGAACGACCGGATCCAGCTGCTCTCGCACCAGGCCACCCAGCTCGGACCCCTGCTGGCGCAGGCGCACGGCGCGCACGCCGCCGCGGCGCGGCAGCGGGCGCTGGAGGCGCTGTCCGCCGCGATCCCGGTGCCGGCGGCGTTCAACGCGCTGCTGGTCGCCGACCTGCACGGCAATGTCGTGAGCGGACATGGCGCCGGCGCTGAAGTGGGCGACCGCGCTTATTTCCGCGAGGCGGCACGCACGCTGGCACCGGTGGTATCGCCGCCGATCCGCTCGCGCACCACCGGCCAGATGGGCGTGCTGGTGGCGGTGCCGGTGCTGTCACCCCAGCGCAGTTTCCAGGGCCTGGTGGGCGGTTGGCTGGACCTGTCCAGTGCCAACTTCCTGGTCGACATCCTGCATAACCGGCTGGGCACCACTGGCTACTACTGCCTGGTATCGGCGGGCCGCGAGCCGGTCTACGTGCGCCATCCCGACCCTGCCCAGGCGCGCCAGCCGGCACGGCCGGTGGCCGATACCTGCGGCGAGGACGACAGCCCCGCTACCCTGGAATTCCTCACGCCGGCGCGGCCGGTGATTGCGCGCTACCTGATGTCGAGCACCGGCTGGGAACTGGTGGCGCTGCTGCCGGCGCGCGAAGCCTACGCGCCGCTGCGCCAGATGCAGCAGCGCTTCCTCGGCATGGCTGGGGTGGCGATGGCCGGGGTGGCGCTGCTGATCTGGCTGGCGGTGCGGCGCCAGCTGGCGCCGCTGTCACGCCTGCACCGGGTGGTGCTGGCCAGCGCCAACGACCTGTCCGCGTTCGAGCGGCTGCCCACGCGCCAGCAGCGCGACGAGATCGGCGACCTGACGCGCGCCTTCATCAAGCTGATGCGCGACGTGCGCGAGCGCCGCCAGGCGCTGGACCGCAGCGAACGGCGGCTGCGCGCCGTGACTGACACGCTGCCGTCGCTGCTGGCCTTTGTCGATACCGAGGCGCGCTATGTGTTCAACAACCTGGCCTATGAGCGGGTGTTCGGCCTGAAGCCGGAAGAACTGCGCGGCAAGCCGATGCGCGAGGTGCTCGGCGAGGCCCGCTTCGCGCGCGTGCGGCCGTTCCTGGAACGCGCGCTGGCCGGCAGCGCGGTGACCTTTGAAACCGAGGACGAGCGCCCCGACTACCACTGCATGGAAACCAGCCTGCGTCCGGAATGGAGCGCCGACGGCAGCGCAGTGGTGGGCGTGCATGTCCACGTGCAGGACATCACGCAGCGCAAGCTCGAAACGCAGCGCCTCGCGCGCATGTCGCGCACCGACCACCTGACGCAGCTGCTCAATCGCAGCGCCTTCGAAGGCCAGCTGCACGCGGCTATGACGCGCAGCCGCGAGCATGGCGCGCTGATGGCGCTGCTGTATCTCGACATGGACCGCTTCAAGGCGGTCAACGATATCCACGGCCACGCCGCCGGCGACCTGCTGCTGCAGGACTTCGCGCAGCGCGTGCGCCAGTGCGTGCGCGACAGCGACACCGTGGCCAGGCTGGGCGGCGACGAGTTCGCCGTGGTGCTGGAAGACCTGCCGCAGCCTGCCGCCGCGCGCCGTGTCGCGCAGGCGATCCTGCAGGCGATGGATCAGCCGTTCAGCTTCGAGGGCGTGCGCGCCGACGTCGACGTCAGCATCGGCGTAGCGCTGTACCGCGGGGGTCCGGCGCATGACCACGAGCTGATGCGGCTCGCGGACGTGCTGCTATACCGCGCCAAGGGCGCGGGCCGCGGCCGCTACGAGATCGGCCCGCCGGAACTGGCGGAGGAACCGAGCCCGCAGCCCGCGGGGCCGCACGCGGCTCAGTGAATGGTGCCGGCGGGCTTGTCCGGCGCCGCTCCGCCGGCGCCCTCGGGCTCGAACGGCACGTGGCGCCCATCGCTGGACTGGTAGCCAAGCTGGGCGTCGGCGCCCAGCATCTTTTCCCAGGCGATCATGGCCTCGGCGACGGCTTCGGGCGCGCCCTTGAACACCACCACGTCGTTGCCGCAGTTGGGGCATTCGCCGCCGAACACAGCATCGATGCCGGGCAGGCCCGGCACATCGAGCGCGTCGAACTGCGCGAACGCGGTCTTGCAGTGCCCGCAAACCAATTGGGCCGGGCGCAAGGCCTCGATCTTTGCGCGTGCCTGTGCCGCACGCTCCTCGGGGGTGCCCCGCCGTTTTGCCTCGCCCATGATGTCGTTCCTTCCCCGTGCTGCCGGTGTGTGTGTTGGCATCGGCCGGCCGTGCGGCCGGTGCCATGCCTGTTAGATGCGCAATGCGGGCCGGTGGTGCCCGAACCCTGCGGCGAGTGACGGCCGCGTTGCCTGGGTGCCGGCGCCTGCCTGCTGCGCTTACCTGGCATTGTAACCAGCGTGGCGCAGCAAATACCGGGCCGACAGGAAGCTGCAGCGCCTGCTATTGTGGATAACGATGCCCTGAGCGGGCGCGCAGGCGACGCTTGCCGCACCGCGGGCATGCCGGTTCCATCCACCTACCCCCGAAGGAGGACGTTCCATGATCCGACCCACCGTGCAGGAAAACGCCGCCCGCTACGCTGACTGCATTGCCGCCTGCAATGCCGCTGCGGCGGCCGCCCTCAAGTGCGCGGCCGCCTGCCTGGATGAACAGGACGTGCGCAAGATGGCGCGCTGCATTGCGCTGGACATGGATTGTGCCGGCATCGCCCAGCTGGCCGCGTCCTACATGCTGCGCAACAGCGAGTTCGCGCCGCTGGTGTGCGAGGACTGCGCCGAAGTCTGCAAGTGGTGCAAGGAAGAATGCGAGCGCCATGATGCCGAACACTGCCAGGAATGCGCGCGCGCCTGCGCCGCGTGCATGGAGCAGTGCCTGAAAATGACGGCGTAGCGCAAGCGCCGCTCAGTTCCCGCCGGGTGCCTGCCCGGATGGTGCGTCCGCCAGCGCGACAAAGGCATCGATCAGCCGCGCGCCGCGCCGCTCGCGCAGGCAATACAGGTATTCGTGCAGGCATGGCGAAGCATCGGTGAAGCCCAGCACGCGCAGGTCAGGATGGCTGGGCACTTCATGCCGGGCGATTACCGATACGCCCAGGTTGCGGATCACCGCTTCGCGGATCGACTCCCGGCTGCCGATTTCCATCTGCGCCGCGGGACTGACGCGCGCGTGCGCCAGCATGTCTTCGGTGGCGATGCGCGTGGTCGACCCCAGCTCGCGCATCAGCAGCCGGCAGCCCGCCAGCGCGCTGACCGGCACTTCGGCATGCCCGGCCAGCGCATGGGTGCGATGCACCACCAGCATCAGCGGATCCACCCCCAGCAGCATGCGCGACAGGCGCGCATCGTCCACGCGCTGCGACGAGGTAGCCAGGTCGACGCGGTATTCCTGCAGCGCCGCCAGCACCTCCTGCGAATTGCCGGTGACCACGCTGACGTCGATGGCCGGGAAACGATCGCTGAAGCGGCGGATCAGTTCCAGCACGTAGTAGGGCGCGGTGGCGCCCACGCGCAGGCTGCCGGTGCGCAGGTCGCCGGAATGGCGCAGGAAGAAGTCGATCTCGGTTTCCTGCTGCACCAGCGCCTCGACCCGCGGCAACAGCGCCAGCCCGGCGTCGGACAGCGCCAGCCGGCGGCCGCCGCGATGGAACAGCTCGACCCCGTAAGCGTCTTCCAGCGCGCGGATCTGCGCCGTGATGGTGGGCTGCGACAGGCCCAGGCGCCTGGCCGCCTGCGTGACGCTGCCGATGCGGGCCACCATGAAAAAGGATTTGAGCTGGGCGATGAGCATGCGGCGGGAAGATGTCGCGAAAGCCGGCAGCGCGGCAAGACGGCGGAGCGCGGGCACCCGCCATGGCGAAGCGGTATTCTAATGGACCGCCCCCTATCCGCCGGCCCCGCCCGCCGCCTTGCCAAGGAGTCTGCCCATGCCTGCCCCGTCCACCGCCGCCACCCGCATCGAAAAAGACAGCCTGGGCGACGTGCCCGTACCCGCCGACCATCTGTGGGGGGCGCAGACCGAACGCTCGCGCCAGAACTTCCGCATCGGCACCGAGAAGATGCCGCCCGCGCTGATCGAGGCCTTTGCCATCCTGAAGCTGTGCGCGGCGCGCGCCAATGGCGAACTGGGTGTGCTCAAGCCCGAACTGGCGCACGCCATCGAGCAGGCCGCCGCCGAAGTCATCGAAGGCCGCTGGCCCGATGAGTTCCCGCTGTCGGTGTGGCAGACCGGTTCGGGCACGCAGACCAACATGAACCTGAACGAGGTCATCGCCAACCGCGCGATCCAGTTGCTGGGCGGCCAGGTCGGCAGCAAGGCGCCGGTGCATCCCAACGACCATGTCAATGCCAGCCAGTCTTCCAACGACAGTTTTCCCACCGCGATGCACATCGCCGCCACGCGCGCGATCCAGCAGCAACTGCTGCCGGCGCTGGAGCAGTTGCAGCAGACCTTCGCGCGCAAGGTCGACGCCTTTGCCGATATCGTCAAGGTCGGCCGCACGCACCTGCAGGACGCGGTGCCGCTGACACTGGGGCAGGAATTCTCCGGCTACATGACGCAGGTGGCCGATGCCCAGTCGCGCCTGCAGCATGCCATGCTGCGCGCGATGCCGGTGGCGCAGGGCGGCACCGCGGTGGGCACCGGCCTGAACGCGCCGCACGGCTTCGCCGCCGCTTTTGCGCGCGCGCTGGCGGACTACACCGGCCTGCCGTTCGAGCCCGCGCCCAACCGCTATGCGCTGCAGGCCGCGCACGATGCGCTGGCGGACCTGTCCGGCGCGCTCAACACCACGGCCTCGTCATTCCTGAAGATCGCGCGTGACTTCATGCTGCTGGGCTCCGGCCCGCGCGCCGGCTTTGCCGAGCTGGTGCTCCCGGCCAACGAGCCGGGCTCGTCGATCATGCCGGGCAAGGTCAACCCGACCCAGGCCGAGGCGCTGGCGATGGTGTGCTGCCGCGTGATCGGCAACCACACCACGGTCACGCTGGCGAACGGGCTGGGCACGCTGGAACTGAATGCCTACAAGCCCGTGATCATCTACAGCCTGCTGCAGTCAGTGAGCCTGCTGGCGGGCGCGGCCTCGAGCTTTGCCGAGCATATGGTCGAGGGCGTCGAGGCCGACCGCGAACGCATCGCGGAGCTGCTGGAGCGCTCGCTGATGCCGGTGACCGCGCTCAATCCGCATATCGGCTACGACCGCGCCGCGGAGATCGCCAAGCTGGCGGTCAAGCGCAACCTGTCGCTGCGCGAGGCGGCGATCGCGTCCGGGCATGTTACCGAGGCGCAGTTTGCCGAGTGGATCGACCTGAAGGGGATGACGCGCGAGGTGTAGCGCGCAAGGGATAAGACAGAGGCGCCCGGCGCGGAACCAATCCGCGCCGGGGCGGGCCGGACTCAGCCGACGAAGGCCTTTTCCAGCACGAAGTGGCCGGGGTGGCTCATATTGCCTTCGGCAAAGCCGCGCGCTTCCAGGATGCCGCGCACGTCCTTGAGCATATCGGGGCTGCCGCACAGCATGATGCGATCGTTCTCGGTCGAGAACGGCGCCACGTCCAGGCGTTCGAACAGTTCGCCCGAGGCGATCAGGTCGGTGATGCGGCCACGGTTGTCGAACTCTTCGCGGGTGACGGTCGGGAAGTACACCAGCTTTTCGCGCACCAGGTCGCCCAGGTGCTCGTGCTGCGGCAGGTGTTCCTGGATCAGCTCGCGGTAGGCCAGCTCTTCCACGAAGCGGCAGGTATGGGTCAGCACGACCTTGTCGTAGCGCTCGTAGACCTCGGGGTCGCGGATGATCGACAGGAACGGCGCCAGGCCGGTGCCGGTGGCCAGCAGCCACAGGGTCTTGCCGGGCAGCAGGTTGTCCACCAGCAGCGTGCCGGTCGGCTTCTTGCCGACATAGATCTGGTCACCCTCGCGCAGGTGCTGCAGGCGCGAGGTCAGCGGGCCGTCGGGCACCTTGATGCTGAAGAATTCCAGCGTCTCTTCGTAGTTGGCACTGGCGATGCTGTAGGCGCGCAGCAGCGGACGGCCGTTCACCTCCAGCCCGACCATCGCGAACTGGCCGTTTTCAAAGCGGAAACCGGGGTCGCGCGTGCAGGTGAAGCTGAAAAGGGTGTCGGTCCAGTGGTGGACGGAAAGGATCGATTGCTGGTTCAGATTGCTCATGGCAAGACGCGGAATACAGCGCAACGGGCGCGCCAAAACGGCTGGGAAGGAAGCGATCTTAACGCATGAGCCGGGTCGGCGCAGGCGGAGCCTGCAACGCCAGCAAGGGATTTGCGCGCGCTCTTGCGGGCGTGAGCCGCATCCGGCACGTCGAAGATTGTTCAGAAATTCTGTCTAATCATTTCTTCTAACGGACATTTATCCAGCGGTCGTCAACATCCATCATGCAGCCATTACCAACCCGACTTGGAAAATGCCATGACCTCCACCTCCCCCGTTGCCTCCACCGTTCGTCGTGCCGCCCTCGTCACCGGCGCCTCCCGCGGCATTGGCCGCGCCATTGCGTTGCGGCTCGCCGCCGATGGCTTTGACGTGGCCGTGGGCTATGCCGGCAACGCCGCCCGTGCCGAAGACACCGTAGCGGCGGCACGCGAGGCCGGCGTCCACGCCATCGCCGTCCAGGGCGACGTGGCGCAGGCCCCTGACGTGGCGCGGCTGTTCGATGCCGCGCAACAGGCCTTCGGCCGGCTCGACGTGGTAGTCAACAGCGCCGGCATCATGCCAATGGCGCCGGTGGCGCCGGCAGGCGTCGAGACCTTTGACCAGGCCATCGCCACCAACCTGCGCGGCGCCTTCCTGGTATTGGGCGAGGCGGCGGCGCGCCTTGGCCAGGGCGGGCGGATCATCGCGCTGTCGACCAGCGTGATTGCGCGCGCCTTTCCCAACTATGGGCCGTACATCGCGGCCAAGGCCGGCGTCGAGGGGCTGGTGCGGGTGCTGGCCAACGAACTGCGCGGCCGCGGCATTACCGTCAACGCGGTGGCGCCGGGACCGGTGGCGACCGAGCTGTTCCTCGACGGCAAATCGGCCGAGCAAGTGGCGCAGCTGTCGAAACTGGCACCGCTGGAGCGACTGGGCACGCCCGCGGACATTGCCGGGGCGGTGGCGTTCCTGGCCGGGCCTGACGGCGCGTGGGTCAACGCGCAGGTGTTGCGCGCCAATGGCGGCTTTGCCTGATCGGTATCAGCCGCCCGGCAATGGCGTGGGCGGCAGTTCGCAGCGCTGGCGCGCCAGCGCCTCGCGCGAGTAGCCGTGGCGCACGCGCAGCTGGTGCTCCACGGCGTCCGCCTGGTCCAGGCAGGCGAACACCAGGTCATCCTTGAACCGCTGCGAAACGCCCTTCAGGCGCGGCGCTTCGTAGGCGACCTGGCGCGCACGGCAGCGCAGGAACAGCAGGGTTTCCTGGGAAGCGATGATCAGCTGGTCCTGCTCGATCCGCTTGCATTCGACCAGATCCTGGGCAGAGGCGCTGGCGCCGGCAAAGAGCAAAGACAGGCACAGCCATCGGCGCAACGAGCGGTGCATGGCAAACGGGGGGCGCAGAAGGCCAGTTGAGGGTCCGGCTCGAATCATTGCCCAGCGGCGCGCACAGTGCAAGCCACAGTGCGCGCAACATCGCATTGCGGCATGGCTGCGGACGGCCCAATTCGAATTCACTGTCCCGCATACCGGACAATCGCCCGCAAACCCTGATAACGCCGTCCCCCGCCCGGCCCATGCAGCGCCGTAGCGCTTCGCCTGGTCTGGGCAGGCCCGTCAGTAGCCGGTACGCTTGAGGCCATAGCGCCGCAGTGCGCGCCAGATCACGCCCCAGGCGGACGGGCTTTTGCCCCCGGCCTGCCCAGTGTGCCCCCCGCCGCTTCAAGGCCTATGCGGGCCCTGTCAGCGGCATCTTCCGCCCGTACTGCGCAACGCGACCCTCCGCGGCGGTTGCACCGCCCTGACTGCAAAGACCCCCACATCATGACCGATCTCACCGCTACCCCAGCCCAGGCGGCGCCGCCCGACCGTGAAGAAGTGCGCAAGCGCGTCTACGCCATCGTTGCCGCCTCCTCGGGCAACCTGGTCGAATGGTTCGACTTCTATGTCTACGCCTTCTGCGCGATCTATTTCGCGCCGTCGTTCTTTCCCAAGTCCGATCCCACCGCGCAACTGCTGAATACCGCCGGCGTGTTTGCCGCCGGCTTCCTGATGCGTCCGATCGGCGGCTGGCTGTTCGGCACCATCGCCGACCGCCACGGCCGCAAGAACTCGATGCTGATCTCGGTGGTCATGATGTGCGCCGGCTCGCTGCTGATCGCCTGCCTGCCCACCTACGCCAGCATCGGCAACTGGGCCCCGGCGCTGCTGTTGCTGGCGCGGCTGATCCAGGGCCTGTCCGTCGGCGGCGAGTACGGCACCACGGCCACCTATATGAGCGAGGTGGCGTTGCGAGGGCGGCGCGGGTTTTTCTCGTCGTTCCAGTATGTGACGCTGATCGGCGGCCAGTTGCTGGCGGTGCTGGTGGTGGTGATCCTGCAGCAGTTGCTGGACGAAGCCGAGCTGAAGGCCTGGGGCTGGCGCATCCCGTTCGTGGTCGGGGCCGTCACCGCGGTGGTGGCGCTGTTCCTGCGCCGCACGCTGCATGAAACCTCGTCGGCCGCCAGCCGCGGCAGCAAGGAAGCCGGCAGCGTCGCCGGGCTGTTCCGCCACCACAAGGCCGCGTTCTTCACGGTGCTGGGCTATACCGCGGGCGGCTCGCTGATCTTCTACACCTTTACCACCTACATGCAGAAGTACCTGGTCAACACCGCCGGCATGTCGATCAAGACCGCCAGCTATGTGATGACCGGCTGCCTGTTTCTGTACATGTGCATGCAGCCGCTGTTCGGCGCGCTGTCCGACCGCATCGGCCGGCGCAGCAACATGCTGCTGTTCGGCGCGCTGGGCGCGCTGTGCACGGTGCCGATCCTGACCGCGCTGGGCACCGTCAGCGGTCCCGGCATGGCCTTCGTGCTGATCGCCGCGGCGCTGGCCATTGTCAGCTTCTATACCTCGATCAGCGGCATCGTGAAGGCCGAGATGTTCCCGCCCGAGGTGCGCGCGCTGGGCGTCGGCCTGGCCTATGCCATCGCCAACGCGATCTTCGGCGGCTCGGCCGAATATGTCGCGCTCGGCATGAAGACGCTGGGCCATGAAACCGCGTTCTACTGGTATGTCAGCGCGATGATGGTGGTCGCCTTCCTGGTCAGCCTGCGCCTGCCGCGCCAGGCCCGCTACCTGCATCACGAGCACTGAGGCCCGTGCCCGCGCGCGGGCATGGCAAACTACGGGGCCGGCAGCCGCCAACGCGGCGCGCCGGCCCCTTATCTTTTTTCCGAGCCATGGATCTCAACGCCCTGCGCCTGTTCGTCGACATCGTCGACGCCGGCAACCTGAGCGCGGCCGCGCGCAAGCTCAAGATGACGCGCGCCAATGTCAGCTACCGGCTCAAGGCGCTGGAAGAAGAGCTGGGCGTGCAGCTGCTGCGCCGGACCACGCGCCATGTCGAGCCAACCCCGGTCGGCGCCGGGCTGTATGAACACGGCCGCAATATCCTGGGCGAGGTCGCCGCCGCCAATGCGCTGATCAGCAACATGGGCAAGAGCCTGCAAGGCCATGTGCGGCTGTCGGTGCCGACCGGGCTGGGCCATTCGCTGCTGTCGCCGCTGCTGGTGCGGTTTAAGCAGCGCTACCCGGACATCACGCTCGACGTGGTCTTCGACAACCGCGTGCACAACCTGGTGTCCGAGGACGTTGAAGTAGCCCTGCGCATCATTTCCACGCCGCCGGATTCGGTCGTGGCCACCGAGATCGGCGCCGTCGACTGGATCGTGTGCGCGTCACCGGGGTACCTGGCCGGACACCCGGCACCGCAGGCGCTGTCGGGGCTGCAGGCGCATGCCATCGTGTGCGCGTCGCCGGTGGGGCAGAAGCTCAAGGCATCGGGTTCGCGCCAAGGGGGCAGCGGCGACGAGGTCCGCGAACAGGTGGTGCTCGAGCCCACGCTCAGCTCGGAGAATTTTGCCTTCCTGAAAGAGGCGGTGCTGGCCGGCCTGGGCGTCGGCATCTTCCCGATCTATGCCATCGGCGCCGAACTGGACAGCGGCGCGCTGCTGCCGCTGCTGTCCGACTACCGCATCAGCGTGTTCGGCAGCAAGCTTTACATGCTGACCATGCCCAACCGCTACCAGACCCTGGCCACGCGCTACCTGTTGAACTTCCTGAAGACCGAACTACAGGCGGTGTGGCCGCGGCTGCACCGTTAGCCGAGGGCCCTCAGGCATGGTGCCGGCGCACTATAGTAGGAGCACAAGGATAACCGTCGGCGCACCCGGAACCAAGGAGCAACCATGGCCCTGGCCAGCACGCTCGCAAACTGCCTGAGCAGCAAGAACACCCGCTACGACATCATCCGCCACCCTTACACCCTGAGCAGCATGGCCACGGCAGAGGCCGCGCACGTGCCCGGGGACCGGCTGGCCAAGACCCTGTTGCTGGAGGATGACCGCGGCTACGTCGCCGCTGTGATCCCTTCGAGCCATCACTTGCAGATGGCCGCCATCTGTGAACAGACCGGGCGCAACCTGGTGCTGGCGCACGAGGACGAGATCCGCGAGATCTTCAAGGATTGCGACCTCGGCGCGATTCCGCCGGTGGCGATGGCATACGGCATGCAGACTTATGTGGACGACAGCCTGATGCAGCAGCCCGAAGTCTATTTCGAGGGCGGCGACCACCAGGACCTGGTGCACATGAGCGGCGACCAGTTCGCGCAACTGATGTCGGACGCCGGGCACGGACAGTTCTCGCGCCGCATGATGTAAGCGGTGCGACGGCAACGGCCACCACGCGGGTTGCGGCCCGCGTGGTGGCCGTTTTGCTTGTTCAGCGGAGCTCTGGCATTTGCCCGGCGCTGCCTTCGGGCAATGCGGGCGCGCTGTCGTCTTTCAGGTCCACGCCGGAGCGCCCCAGCGCCGCGGCGCCGCGCAGCAGGAACACCAGCCGGTCGGCCGCCTGCGCATACGGCAGCCCTTCCGGGCGCACATTGGAGATGCAGTTGCGCTCGGCATCGGTGCGGCCCAGGCGCGGCGCATAGGTCAGGTAGATGCCAAGGCTGTCGGGCGAACTCAGCCCGGGCCGCTCGCCGATCAGCATCACCACCTGGCGCGCGCTCAGCCGCTCGCCGATCTCGTCGCCCAGCGCCACGCGCGACTGCTCGGCCACCACCATGGGACCGATCTGCCAGCCGTGCGGCAGGCGTTGCCGCACCGCCTCGAGCAGCGGCAGCGCATGACGCTGCGTCGCCAGCGCGGACAGGCCATCGGCGATCACGAACACCACATCCGGCGCCTGCGGCGGCCGTGCCGCGTCCAGTTGCGCGCGGCTGGCCTCGTCCAGGCGCCGGCCCAGGTCAGGGCGGCGCAGGTAGTGCTCGCGGTCCGGCGCCGCGCTGTGCACGGTCGCGTGCGGCAGCCCTGCCGCCTCCAGCGCCGCGGTGATGGTGCCCACCTCCAGCGCCAGGTGCACCGCGTCGCGCGCCTGCGCGTGGGCCAGGCCGAACGCCAGCACAGCATCGGTGGGCTGGCTGTGGCCGGTGCGGCCCAGCGCGATGCGCGCGCGCGTGAACCGCCGCAGCCGTTGCCACGGGTTGGCTTCGTCCGTGGCGGTGTCCGGACTGGCGGGCGTCTGGCGTCTGGCCGTCATCGCGGGCGCCTCACAGGCTGTGGGCCATCTGCAGCAGCGGCTGGCGCGCCGCCGGCTCCAGCAGCCGGCCTGCGGCATCGGCCATGCCCATGCGCTGCAGCCACGCCTCGAACTCCGGCGCCGGGCGCAGCCCCAGCACTTCACGCAGGTACAGCGCATCGTGGAACGAGGTGCTCTGGTAGTTCAGCATGATGTCGTCGGCGCCCGGCACGCCCATGATGAAGTTGATCCCGGCCACGCCGAACAGCGTCAGCAGCGTATCCATGTCGTCCTGGTCGGCCTCGGCGTGGTTGGTGTAGCAGACATCGCAGCCCATTGGCACGCCCATCAGCTTGCCGCAGAAGTGGTCTTCCAGCCCGGCGCGGATGATCTGCTTGCCGTCATACAGGTACTCCGGCCCGATAAAGCCCACCACGGTATTGACCAGCAGCGGCGAGAACGCGCGCGCCACCGCATAGGCGCGCGCCTCCATGGTCTGCTGGTCGACGCCGTGGTGCGCGTCGGCCGACAGCGCGCTGCCCTGCCCGGTCTCGAAGTACATCACGTTGTCGCCCACGGTGCCACGCGCCAGCGCCTGCGCGGCGTCGTGCGCCTCGGCCAGCAGCGCCAGGCTGATGCCGAAGGCCGCATTGGCGCGCTCGCTGCCAGCCACCGACTGGAACACCAGGTCCACCGGCGCGCCCTGCCCGATCGCACGCAGCGTGTTGGTGACATGGGTCAGCACGCAGGACTGCGTGGGGATATCGAAGCGGCTGCGCAGTTCATCAATCATGCGCAGCAGCGAGACGATCGTGGCGAGGTTGTCCGAGGCCGGGTTGACGCCGATGGTGGCATCGCCGCAGCCATAGAGCAGGCCATCGATGATCGACGCAGCGATGCCCTTGGGGTCGTCGGTCGGGTGGTTGGGCTGCAGCCGCACCGCCAGCCGGCCCGGCAGCCCCACCGTGCTGCGAAAGCGCGTGACCACCTGGCATTTGCGCGCCACCGCGACGAGGTCCTGGTTGCGCATCAGCTTGCTGACCGCCGCCGCCATTTCCGGGGTGATGCCAGGCGCCACCCGCGCCAGCAGGGCGCTGTCAGTGTCATGCCGCAGCAGCCAGTTGCGCAAGTCGCCCACGGTGGTGGCGCCGATCGCGGCGAAGGCCGAGGCGTCGTGGCGGTCGTGGATCAGGCGCGTGACCTCGTCGTCCTCATAGGGCACCAGCGCCTCGTTGAGGAAGCGCGTCAGCGGCACCTCGGCCAGCGCCAGCCTTGCCGCCATCCGCTCCTGTTCGCTTTGCGCGGCAAGGCCCGCCAGCGCGTCGCCGGAGCGCGCCGGGCTGGCCCGGGCCAGAAGCGTACGAAGGTCGGCAAAGACGTGGCGGTGGCTGCCGATGGTATAGGTGTAGGCCATGCGTTGCGTTCCCTGGCTTTGCGACAACGGAGACAGCGCGGCGGACGACTGGCCGTGCCCGATTCCCCCTAATATAGACACCCTTTGCGTGTGCCGATATGCCAACATCGACCTCACGTGGCGGCGGCACATACGACTGACGCAGCCGACTGACGCAACCATTACATCTGGATCGGCGAGAATCCAGAATTCTTTTCAGAAAATTGCATGCCGGAGACACCGATGAAAGACCCCGAACCGACCGCCACCCCGCGCCTGCCGCCGGCGGCGTGGTACAGCGTCGGCACCGTCGCCTACCTGCTGACCGCGCTGGCGCTGTGGACCGTGCTGCATGCCAACCTGGTCGCCGCGCTGCTGTCCGGGCTGCTGCTGTATTCGCTGGTGGACGTGCTGGCGCCGCGCCTGAGGCGGCTCAACCAGCGCCACGACGCGCTCGCCGTGGCGATCCTGTCGGCGCTGATCCTGCTGGGGCTGACGCTGGCGGGCTGGCTGCTGGTGCGCTTTGTCAGCGGCGAGGGCAACACCCTGGACGGCCTGCTCAACCACGTGGCCGACATCATCGACCGCTCGCGCGGGCAGCTGCCGCCCTGGCTCAGCGACGCGCTGCCCAACGGCGTCGACGAACTGGCCAACACACTGATCAACACCCTGCGCGAGCATGCCGCGATGGCGCAGAAGCTGGGCGCTGAAGTCCTGCGCACGCTGGTGCATATCCTGATCGGGCTGGTGATCGGCGCGATGGTGGCGCTGTACCGCGCGGTGGCGCGCCCCAACCGGCGCCCGCTGGCGGCCGCGCTGGTGGCGCGCGCGCGCACGCTGCAGCTGGCGTTCTCGCAGTTCATCTTTGCGCAGATCCAGATTTCCACCATCAACACCGTGCTGACCGCGGTCTACCTGCTGCTGGTGCTGCCGCTGTTCGGGGTACACCTGCCGCTGAGCAAGACCCTGGTGGTCATCACTTTCGTGGTGGGACTGCTGCCGGTGCTGGGCAACCTGATCTCGAACACAGCCATCGTGGTGGCATCGCTGTCGGTGTCGTTGCCGATCGCGGTGGCGTCGATGGTGTTCCTGGTGGTGATCCACAAGCTGGAGTACTTCCTGAATGCGCGCATCATCGGCGCGCGCATCCAGGCAGCGGCGTGGGAGCTGCTGATGGTAATGCTGCTGATGGAAACCCTGTTCGGCATCCCGGGCGTGATCGCCGGGCCGATCTTCTATGCGTACCTGAAACGCGAGCTGGCCGGCGCCGGGCTGGTCTGAATGCCCCGGCCGGCACCCCCGGCCCATGGTAGGACCAATTTCCGGCCAGCGGCCCGGGCTCAGTCCCCGTCCTGCTCCACCCGGCTGCGCACGAAGTCGATATGGGTCTGCATGGCGGTGCGCGCCTCTTCGGGGCGGCGCGCGCAGATCGCATCGCACAGCGTGCGGTGCTGCAACAACAGCAGGGCTGATGCCCCGTCGTCCTGTTCGCGCAGGCCGGTGCCGTTGATGGTGATGTGCTCGCGCAGCATGCCGATCACGCTGGTATGCAGGTGCAGGAACATGGTGTTGTGCGAGGCCTGCGCGATGGCGTCATGCAGTTGCGCGTCGGCATCGGCCTCGGCCTGCTTGTCGTCGGCGGCGCGCGCGCGTTCGAGCTCGGCCATCAGCGCGCGGATGCGCTTGACGTCGGCGGGATTCGCGCGCAGCGCGGCAAAATAGGCCGTGGCGCCTTCCAGCACGCGGCGGAACTCGAGGATGTCCTCGCGCAGCGCGGGATGGTCCGCCACCAGCTGGCCCCATGGCGACGCAATGCCGGCGCGCAGCTGGTCGGTGGCATAGACGCCGGCGCCGCGCCGGCTCTGCAGCAGGCCACGCGCAGCCAGGCGCTGGATGGCCTCGCGCACGGTGTTGCGCGCCACCGCGTATTGCTCGGCCAGCACGCGCTCGGCCGGCAGCCGCGTGCCGGGCGGCCAGGTGCCGTCGAGCAGCGCGGTTTCCATGCGCCGCATCACCGACTCCACGCGTCCGCGGGTGTGCCCGTGCCTGGCTGCCGTCATGCCGTATGTCCTCGCCCTGATCCTGTGCGCGACGCCCCCGGGAGAATTGGTCCAACCAATTTGTACCGCCGCGCGGAAGCGGGAATTATGCGCCCAAATGTGCGACCCAGCACGTGCGGAGCGAGACATGAAGGATCGTCAGTACCCCAGCGGCCCTGCCCCCACGCAGGCCTACCTGTTTGCCACCTGCCTGGTCGACCTGTTCGTGCCCCAGGCCGGCCTCGACGCCGTGCGGCTGCTCGAGCGCGAAGGCCTGACCGTGCATTTTCCGCGCGGGCAGAGCTGCTGCGGCCAGCCCGCCTACAGCAGCGGCAACCCCGACGCGGCCCGTGCGGTGGCGCGCGCCCAGCTTGAACTGTTCCGCCAGCCGTGGCCGGTGATCGTGCCGTCCGGTTCGTGCGCAGGCATGATGCGCCATCACTGGCCCCAGCTGTTTGCCGACGATCCGGTGGCCGGCCCGCAGGCCCGTGAACTTGCCGGGCGCGTTTATGAACTGGGCGAGTTCCTGCTGCACGTGCTGAAGGTGGATTTCGGCGATGCCGTCGCGTCGGCCCGGGCGCCGGAACGCATCGTGCTGCATACCTCGTGCGGCGCCCGCCGCGAAATGGGTACGCGCCAGCACGGCGTGGCCCTGGTCGATGCGCTGCCCGGCGTGACCCGCGTGGAGCATGAGCGCGAGTCCGAATGCTGCGGGTTCGGCGGCACCTTTTCGCTCAAGCATCCCGATATCTCCGGCGCCATGGTGCGCGACAAGGTGGCCGCGGCCTGCGCCACCGGCTGCGACCGGCTGGTCTCGGCCGACTGCGGCTGCCTGCTCAACATCGGCCATACCGCCGCGCACGACCACGCGCCGCTGCAGGTGGAACACCTCGCCAGCTTCCTGTGGCGCCGTACCGGAGGTGCCGCATGAGCACGCCCGGCGCCCGCGAACGCATGCTCGGCCGGCTGCGCGCCGCCGCGCCTGTGCCGTCCCCGCAAACCACTGAGCTGGACCACCGCATCGACGATCATTTCGCCGCGCGTCGCGCGGGCACGCCGACGACCGATGAGCGCGTCGCCACGATGCAGGCCGCGCTGCAAGGCCTGCATGCCGAAGTCTGGTGCGCGGACGCCACCGCGTGGCCGGCGTTGATTGCCACGGCACTGGCCGAGGCTGGCGTAAAGCGCCTGCTGCTCGATCCGGCCAGCGCGGCCGGCGCCGCGCTGGCCGCCGCATTGCCGGCCGGGATAGAGGCCATTGGCTACGACCGCCCGATCGAAGCGTGGAAGTCTGAACTGTTCGACACCGTCGATGCCGGCTTTACCGTGGCGCGCTCCGGCATCGCCGCCACCGGCACGCTGGTGCTGGCGCCCGACGCGGGCTCGCCGCGCACGGTGTCGCTGGTGCCGCCGCTGCATGTCGCGCTGGTGCGCGCCTCGACGCTGCATGACGACCTGCACCTGGCCGCGCGCGCCGAGCGCTGGGCCGACGGCATGCCGACCAACCTGGTGCTGGTCTCGGGCCCGTCCAAGACCTCCGATATCCAGCAGACCCTGGCCTACGGCGCGCATGGTCCGCGCCGGCTGTGGGTGGTGATCGAAACTGACCCCTTGGAGGCCGGGCAATGAGCCAGCAGACCCTGCAATTCGTTGCGCCACAAGACTTCAAGGCGCGCGCCCGCGAGGCACTGGACGATCCCAAGCTGCGCCAGAGCTTCCGCGGCGCGATGGACTTCCTGCAGGGCAAGCGCCTGGCGCAGTTTCCCGACGCCGATGAACTGGAGCGCCTGCGCGACCTGGGCGAGGCGGTGCGCCAGCACGCGCTGGCCAACCTGCCGGACCTGCTGGTGCAGCTGGAGGCAAAGCTCACCGCCGCCGGCGTGCAGGTGCACTGGGCCGAGAACGCCGACGAAGCCAACGCGATCATCCACCGCATCGCGGCATCGAAGCAGGCGAAGCGCGTGATCAAGGGCAAGTCGATGGCCAGCGAGGAGATCGAGCTGAACCATTACCTGGCCGAACGCGGCGTGGACTGCATCGAGTCGGACATGGGCGAATACATCGTCCAGCTGGCCGGCGAGAAGCCGTCGCATATCGTGATGCCGGCGATCCACAAGACCAAGGGCGACATCGCGCAGCTGTTCACCGCGCATATCCCCGACACGCCCTATACCGAGGACGTCGACGCGCTGATCCAGACCGGCCGACGCGCGCTGCGGCAAGCCTTTGTCGAGGCGGACATCGGCCTGTCCGGCGTGAACTTCGCCGCCGCCGACACCGGCACGCTGTGGCTGGTCGAGAACGAGGGCAACGGCCGGTTGTCGACCACCGTGCCCGACGTGCATATCGCCATCATGGGCATGGAGAAAGTGGTGGCCAGGCTCGAGCACATCGTGCCGCTGTCGACACTGCTGACGCGCTCGGCCACCGGGCAGGCCATCACCACGTACTTCAACCTGATCTCGGGCCCGCGCCGCGCGGGCGAGCGCGATGGTCCGCGCGAAGTCCACCTGGTGCTGCTCGACAACGGCCGCACGCAGGCCTATGCCGACGCGCAGCTGCGCGCCACGCTGCAATGCATCCGCTGCGGCGCATGCATGAACCACTGCCCGGTCTACACCCGCATCGGCGGCCATGCCTATGGCACCACCTACCCGGGCCCGATCGGCAAGATCATCTCGCCACACCTGCTCGGGCTGGACGCCACCGCCGACCTGGCCACCGCGTCGAGCCTGTGCGGCGCCTGCGGCGAGGTCTGCCCGGTGCGCATCCCGATCCCGCAACTGCTGGTGCGCCTGCGCACCGAGGCCAACCGCAATCCCGCCGAGCCGGTCGCCCATCCGCTGCGCGGCCAGGGCGCCAAGTACAGCCGCAGCGAGCACCTGGTATGGCGCTTCTGGAGCGGCGCGTATGCGCACCCGGCCGTGTACCGGCTGTTTCGCTGGGCCGCGACGCGGCTGCGCGCGCTGACGCCGGCGCAGCAGATGGGCTGGACCCAGCACCGCACGCCGCTGCGGCCGGCGGCGAAGAGCCTGGCGGATTTGCTGAAGGACAAGGGGCAGCCGGAGTAAGAGCGCCGACTGGAACCACAAGCGTACGCGTACCGCCGGCGTGCTCCCTCTGCCGCACGCGGGAGAGGGGAGCAAACACGCGGGACCGTCGCCGCAGCGGCGGCACCGGCCAATAACACAAAGATTTCCCAAACACCACCAAAGCAGGAGACTAACGTGCAACCCTGGACCCAACTCTACACACCGCTAGGCAGCCTGTGGCTGTCCGCGCTGGCGGCAGCCATTCCCATCCTGTTTTTCTTCATCGCGCTCGCGGTCTGGCGCATGAAGGGCCATGTCGCCGCGGCGGTGACGCTGCTGCTGGCGCTGGCCGTGGCGATCTTCGCCTACGGCATGCCCGCGCAGCAGGCGCTGGCCGCGGCCGGCTTCGGCTTTGCCTACGGCCTGTGGCCGATTGCGTGGATCATCGTGACCGCGGTGTTCCTCTACAAGATCGTGGTCAAGACCGGGCAGTTCGACGTGATCCGCGCCTCGGTGCTGTCGATCACCGACGACCAGCGCCTGCAGATGCTGCTGATCGGCTTTGCCTTCGGCGCCTTCCTGGAAGGCGCGGCGGGCTTCGGCGCGCCGGTGGCGATCACCGCGGCGCTGCTGGTGGGGCTGGGCTTCAATCCGCTGTACGCGGCCGGGCTGTGCCTGATCGCCAATACCGCGCCGGTGGCATTCGGCGCGATGGGCATTCCCATCATCGTGGCGGGGCAGGTGACCGGCATCGACCCGTTCCATATCGGCGCCATGGCCGGGCGCCAGCTGCCGCTGCTGTCGCTGCTGGTGCCGTTCTGGCTGGTGTTCATGATGGACGGCGCCAAGGGCGTGCGCGAGACCTGGCCGGCGGCGCTGGTGTGCGGCGGCAGCTTTGCCGTGACCCAGTACTTCACCTCGAACCATATCGGGCCCGAGCTGCCGGACATCACCTCGGCCCTGGTGAGCCTGGTATCGCTGGCGACGTTCCTGAAGGTGTGGCAGCCGCGCAGCGCATCGCAACGTGCCGGCGGCAGCGCGGGTGGCGGCGTCAGCGGCGGCACCGTCGCGCTGGCAGGCTTTGGCGGAGGCTTCGGCGGCGCGCTGCCGAGCCGCCAGGCATCGCCCTACACCGTGGCGCAGACGCTGCGCGCGTGGGCGCCGTTCGGCATCCTGACCGCCATCGTCACGGTATGGAGCCTGCAGCCGTTCAAGGCGCTGTTCGCCGCCAACGGCGCGCTCGCCGGTACGGTGCTGAAGTTCAAAGTCCCCGGGCTCGACCAGCTGGTGATCAAGGCCGCGCCGATCGTGGCCACGCCCAAGGCCTACGACGCGGTGCAGAAGCTCGACCTGCTCTCCGCGGTCGGCACCGCTATCCTGCTGACCGCGCTGATCTCCGCCGTGCTGCTGCGCATGAAGCCGCGCGCCCTGCTGGCCACCTTCGGTGAAACGCTGGTGGAACTGGCGCGCCCGGTGCTGTCGATCGGCCTGGTGCTGGCGTTCGCCTTTGTCGCCAACTACTCCGGCATGTCGTCGACGCTGGCGCTGCTCCTGGCCGGCACCGGCGCCGCGTTCCCGTTCTTCTCGCCGTTCCTGGGCTGGCTGGGGGTGTTCCTGACCGGGTCCGATACCTCGTCGAACGCCTTGTTCTGCGCGCTGCAGAACACCACGGCGCATCAGATCGGCGTGTCGGACACGCTGATGGTAGCCGCCAACACCACCGGCGGCGTCACCGCCAAGATGATCTCGCCGCAATCGATCGCGGTGGCGTGCGCGGCGACCGGGCTGGTGGGCAAGGAGTCGGAGCTGTTCCGGTTTACGGTGAAGCACAGCCTGCTGTTTGCGGTGATCATCGGCATCATCACGGTGGTGCAGGCCTACCTGTTGCCGGGGATGATTCCGGGCTGATGGATCGGCGTCGAGGCCTCCGCTGTGCTCCCCTCTCCCGCCTGCGGGAGAGGGGTTGGGGGAGAGGGCCGGCGCGTGCTGGCGCGACGGCCTTCACTCCGTGGAGACTCCTGCCCTCTCCCCCGCCCCTCTCCCATAAATGGGAGAGCGGAGCAAACCCGCGCGGATCAGGCGTTGCCAGCAGACGCAGCGGCGCCTGAATCCAGAAACGCCTCTCCCTCCGTCAGCGGTGCATGCCGATAAGTCGCCGGCGTGCGGCTCAGCTTGACCGGCGCACCCAGCCCCTTGTAGCCACCCTCCATCTCCACCACCATCCCGCGGTGCCGCGTATGCGGATGCTGCAAGGCATCGGCCACCGACAGCACCGGCGCGCAGGGCACGCCTGCGGCCACCAGCTCGTCGGCCAGCGCCTTGCCCTCGAATGCGGACAGCGTGGCTTCCAGTTCCGCCTTCAGCGCCACGCGGTTCACCGAGCGCGCGCCCGCCGTGGCATAGCGCTCGTCATCGGCCAGCGCAGGCAACCGCAGGTGCTCGCACAGGATGCGGAACTGCCGGTCGTTGCCCACTGCCAGGAAGATCGGGTCCGTGGCAGTCGCCACCGTGTCGTAGGGGTAGATGTTCGGGTGCGCGTTGCCGGTGCGCTGCGGCGTCTTGCCGTTCATGAACCAGTTGGCCGCATGCGGATGCAGCAGCGACAGCCCCGAGTCATACAGCGCGGCTTCGACAAACTGCCCGCGTCCGCTGCGCGCGCGCTCCTGCAAGGCAAGCAACACGCCGATCACGGCATTGAGGCCGGTCACCATGTCCACCACCGGCAACCCGACCCGCAGCGGATCGCGATCGGCCTCGCCGTTGATGCTCATGATGCCGGACATGGCCTGGATCGCGGCATCGTAGCCGGGCAGGCCACCCAGCGGGCCGTCGGCGCCGAAGCCGGACACGCGGCAATGGACCAGCCGCGGGAAGCGCGCGGACAGCACGTCATAACCCAGCCCCCACTTCTCGAGCGTGCCGGTCTTGAAGTTTTCGACCAGCACGTCGGCCTCGGCCAGCAGCGCCAGCAGCACCTCGCGGTCCGGCTCGGCGGCCAGGTCCAGGCGCATCACGCGCTTGTTGCGGTTCAGGCCGAAGTAGTAGGACGCTACGCCGTCCTTGAACGGCGGCCCCCAGGTACGCGTGTCGTCGCCCTGCGGCGGCTCGATCTTGAGCACGTCGGCGCCGTGGTCGCCCAGGATCTGGCCACAGTACGGGCCGCCCAGGATGCGCGACAGGTCGACCACGCGGATGCCGGCGAGCGCGCCGGGGCTGGCTTGGTTCATGGCTGCGATCCCCTTTGCGATGTCAGTCAAGCTGGGCACCGGACTTCTGCACCACGGCGCGCCACTTGCCCACCTCGGCCTTGACGAAGCCGCCCAGCTGCTCGGGCGTGGTCGACGGCGCGAACTCCAGGCCCTGGGCCTGCAGGGTCTTGCGCACCTCGGGCTGCTTCAGGGCATCGGCAAAGGCGCGGTTGAGCTTGCCGATCACTTCGGGCGGCGTGCCGGCCGGTGCGACCACGCCGAAGAACACCGACACATCAAACCCCGGCACGCCCTGCTCGGCCACCGTCGGCACCTCCGGCAGCGCCTGCGAACGGGCCTTGGTGGTCACGCCCAGCGCACGCACCTTGCCGCTCTTGATGAAGGGCATCGCGGTCAGCACGTCGGTAAAGGTCATGCTGACCTGGCCGCCCAGCAGGTCGTTCAGCGCGGGACCGGTGCCCTTGTACGGGATGTGCTGGAAATCGGTGCCGGTGACGTTGTTGAACAGCACCCCGGCCAGGTGCGACGAGGCGCCGTTGCCAGACGAGGCATAGGTCAGCTTGCCCGGGTGCGCCTTGCCGTAGGCAATCAGCTCGTTGACGTTCTTCGCCGGCACCGACGGATTGACCACCAGCACGTTGGGCAGCTGCCCGATCTGGATCACCGGCGCGAAGCTCTTGACCGGGTCGTAGTTGATCTTGCGGTACAGGCTGACGTTGATCGCCAGCGGCGCCGAAGTGCCGAACATCAGCGTGTAGCCATCGGGCTCGGCGCGCGCCACGGCCTCCGCGCCGATATTGCCGCCGGCGCCGGCGCGGTTTTCCACCACTACCGGCTGGCCCAGGCTGGACTTGAGCGCGGCGGCGAGCGTGCGCGCCATGGCATCGGTGGGACCGCCCGGCGGGTACGTGACGACCATCATGATCGGCTTGGAAGGGAAGTCCTTCTGCGCGAAGGCGGGGGCGATAAACAGCGAGCACGCGGCGAGGGCCGCGACGCGGTGCCAGAGTTTCATGGCGTTGTCTCCTGGGTATAGGACGTCTCCCGCCCGGTGGCGGGATGGTGTTGCGGGGGATTGGTGCCCGACGTGGATCCGGTCAGAACACGTTGACCTGGTCCACCGCGCCGGCGGCGTGCACCGTGCCGTCAGCCGGCGCGACGGTCTCGGCCAGCCACTTGGGCTCGGCCTGCGCCGCCAGCGGATCCTGCGGCAGCACGCGATGGCGCAGGACCAGCTGCGCCAGCCGCATGCGGCGCACCGAGCCGATGCGCCCGGCTTCCCAGGCCATCGCCACCGCGCTGGTCACGTGGTACAGCGCCGAGGCCGCCTGGCGCGCCAGCAGCTCGCCGTCGGCGCCGGCCTCGGCGGCCTGGCCGGCCAGCGTCGCCGCGGCGGCGATGGCGCGCTCGAACACGGCGCGGGCACCGGCGTGCAGCGGCGTATCGGCCAGCAACGCGGCCAGGTGCGCCTGCAACACAGGCAGCGCGCCTTCGCGCCGCACCGCGCGCAGGACGTCGAGCGCGACGATATTGCTGGTGCCTTCCCAGATCGAGCCGAGGTGCGCGTCGCGCAGCAGGCGCGGGTCGCTCCATTCCTCGATATAGCCGCAGCCGCCGCGGATCTCCATGGCGTCGCCGGTGACCTTGCGCGCGTCGCGGCAGGCGCGGAACTTGATCAGCGGCGTCAGGATGCGCATCAGCGGGTAGGCGTCGGCCTCGCCGGCGTCGGCGCGGCGCAGCGCCTCGGCGGTCTGGAACACCATGGTGCGCGCCTGCTCGGTCGGCAACGTCAGCTTGAGCAGCTGGCGGCGCATCAGCGGCATGTCCTGCAGGCGCTTGCCGAATGCCTGGCGCTCGCGCGCGATGAACAGGCCTTCGGTCAGCGCGCGGCGCATCAGCCCGGCGGCGCGCACGCCGTTGGACAGGCGCGAGTTGTTGATCATGTCGGCCATCTGCACGAAGCCGCGGCCGGGTTCGCCTACCAGGTAAGCGTGCGCGCCCTCCAGCCGGATTTCACCGCTGGCCATCGAGCGCGTGCCCAGCTTGTCCTTCAGGCGGATGATGCGGTAGTGGTTGGCGCTGCCGTCGGCCAGCTTGCGCGGCAGCAGGAACAGCGACACGCCCTTGTGGCCGGGCACGGCGTTGCCGGCCTCGTCCTCCACCCGCGCCAGCACCATCGCCAGCGCGGCATCGGGGTTGGAGCAGAACCACTTGTCGCCGAGCAGGCGCCAGCCGCCCTCGGCCGAGGCATCGCGCACCGCGCGCGTGGCGGTGGCGGCCACGTCGGAGCCGGCGCCCTGCTCGGTCATGAACATCGCGCCCTGGTACAGGTCGTCGAACACCTGCGTGGTCAGGCTGGGCAGGAAGCGCTCGACCAGCGCCGGGTCGCCGAACTTGCGCAGCGTGCGCGTCAGCGAATCGGTCATCGACAGCGGGCAGCACAGGCCGAACTCGGCCTGCACGAACAGATACGTGAGCGCGTACTTGGCCGCCGGCGGCATGGGCTGGTCCCAGCCCAGCACGCCGCCGCGGTGCGAGGCCGCGGCGAGGCCGAATTCGGCAAAGGCCACGCGCTCCATCTCGACATAGGCCGGGTGCTTTTCGATGCGCTGCGCGTCCACGCCCGAGCGGGTGCGGTAAGTGAGCCCGGGCGGGTTCCGGTCGGCCACGCCGGCCAGTTCGTCAAGCACGCCGCCGGCCAGCGCGCCCATGCGCTCGAGGTGCGGCATCAGGTGGTTGAACAGGTCGGGCGGCAGGTACAGCGGGAGCAGCGCGCGCAGGTCCGGGTCGGCGGCGAACAGGCTGCCACCCTGGCGGTCGGGCACCGGATGGGCGGCGGCCGCCACGGGCGCGGCCGCGGCTTGCTGGGGGATGTCGCGCACGGCGCTGGATGGCATGGCTGGTCTCCTGGTATGGGGTGGGTGCCGGCTTGCGGCCCCTTTGGCTTCCATTATTCAAACCCCGAGGATTTGCGTCTAATTCTAAAATTGGCTTGATTCATATAATTTCTGTATCGCCATGGAATTCCGCCACCTGCGTTACTTCCTCGTGCTGGCCGAGGAACTGCACTTTGGCCGGGCCGCGCGTCGGCTTGCCATCTCGCAGCCGCCGCTGTCGCTCAATATCCAGCAGCTCGAGGCCTCGGTCGGGGCGCGGCTGTTCGACCGCGACAGCCGCGGCGTGCGGCTGACCGCGGCCGGGCGGGCCTTTCGCGAATCAGCCACGGCCCTGCTGGCGCAGGCCGAGGCCGCGCGGGTGCTGGCGCGCGAGATCGAAGCCGGCGCGGTCGGGCGCCTGCGCGTTGGCTTTGTCGGCTCGATGCTGTACCGGGGGCTGCCGCAGACACTGCGCGAATTCCAGGCAGCCTACCCCGGCATCCAGGTGGCGCTGACCGAGCTGAACTCGCAGGAGCAGATCGACGCGCTGCTGCACGACGAACTCGACGCCGCCTTCATCCACACCGGCCGGGTGCCGGACACGCTGCAGGCGACGCTGGTGCATACCGAGCCCTTTGTCTGCTGCCTGCCCGCCGACCATGCACTGGCCAAGCTGGCCGAACTGCCGCTGGCGGCATTGCGCGGCGAGCCCTTCGTGCTTTTTTCGCGCAAGGCCTCGCCCGACTACTACAGCCGGATCTTCGACATGTGCGCCGCGCAAGGCTTCTCTCCGCAGATCCGGCATGAGGTGCGGCACTGGCTGTCGGTGGTGTCGCTGGTGTCGCAGGGGATGGGCGTGGCGGTGGTGCCGGCGGCGCTGGCGCGTTCCGGCATGGCCGGTGCCGCGTTCCGGCCGCTGGCGGACGCGGCGGTGCGCTCGGAGGTCTACTGTGCGTGGAAAGTCGCACCGGACCATCCGGCACGCGACCACTTTGTCGCCATGGTGGCGGCGAAGGCGGCAGGCCCGCAAGGCAGCCATCAAGAAAAAGCCACCGGTCCAGGGACCGATGGCTTGTGAAGTACGCGTGGAACGGGGTGTTCAGCGTGCCGTGAGCTTAACGCCGCTGGCTTACGGCATCCAATAACGCAAATGCAGTAATTGAGCGCCGCCACCGAAGCGCGAGACCGCGCCACTAAGCGGTTATCATTCGCTTCCTGCCATGCGCCACCGCGGCCATGGCCGCTTGCCCACCCTTGGAGGGGGCAACGCGAAGCCTCATTTGCGATACAATGAAAACGATTTTCATTTACATACCCCGGCGCGGTCGCGCGGACCGCTTGGCGGCAGGCCGCGCCACGGACTGGAAGCATGATGCGGTTGTCTGAACTTCCACGGCGCACGCCCGCCGTAGTGCAATCGGTGGACGATGCCACCCCCGGGGATCCGGTCGCGCGCCGCCTGCGCGAACTGGGCTTCGTTCCCGGCGAAGCCGTGCAGATCATCGCCTACGGACCGTTCGGCATGGATCCGCTGGTGGCACAGGTGGGCTTTACGCGCTTTGCGCTGCGCCGCTCGGAGGCGGCGCGCATCGGCGTGGAGATCGCCAGCGCCTCGGTTACCCGCCTCGCCCCCGCCGCGCAGGGCGACGAGACTGCCCCACCGTCCGCCCAGCGGACTGCCTGAGCCTTCCCCGGATTATGTCTGCAGCTGCTTCCCCTTCTGCCTTGCGCATTGCGCTGGTCGGCAATCCCAATTGCGGCAAGACCGCACTGTTCAACCGCCTGACCGGCAGCCGCCAGAAGGTGGCCAACTACGCGGGCGTCACGGTCGAGCGCAAGGAGGGCTACTTCGTGTCGCCGGCCGGACGCCAGGTGCGCATCCTGGACCTGCCCGGCGCCTACAGCCTGCATGCGGCCAGCCTCGATGAGGCCATCACGCGCGATGTCTGCCTGGGCCAGCGCCCTGGCGAAGCGCGCCCTGACCTGCTGGTGTCGGTGGTTGACGCCACCAACCTGCGCCTGCACCTGCGCTTCGTGCTGGAACTGCGGCAGCTGGGGCTGCCGATGGTGGTGGTGCTCAATATGAGCGACGCCGCCGCGCGGCGCGGCATCGAGATCGACCGCGACAAGCTGGCGGCCGCGCTGGGCGTGCCGGTGGTCAGCACCGTGGCGGTCCGGCGCGACGGCGCCGCGGCGCTGGTCAGCCTGCTCGACGCCACGCTGCCCCCCGCCCCGCCGGCCGCAGCGGCCTTCGCCAACGATGTCGACGTGCACGCCGAAGTCAACCGCCTGCTGGCGGCCGCGGTGAGCATGCCGGCGCGCACCGCCGCGCTGGATGACCGCATCGACCGCATCGTGCTGCATCCGGTGTTCGGCCTGCTGCTGCTGGCGGTGCTGCTGTTCCTGATGTTCCAGGCGGTGTTCTCGTGGGCCCAGCCGCTGATGGACGGCATCGAGGGCGGCGTGCACTGGGCCGGCGAGATGCTGGGCGCGTGGCTGCCCGACGGCATGCTCAAGAGCCTGCTGGTCGACGGCCTGGTCGCGGGGCTGGGCAGCGTGGTGGTGTTCCTGCCGCAGATCCTGATCCTGTTTCTGTTCATCCTGACGCTGGAGGAATCCGGCTACCTGCCGCGCGCGGCCTTCCTGCTCGACCGCCTGATGATGGGCGCGGGGCTGTCGGGGCGCTCGTTCATTCCGCTGCTGTCCAGCTTTGCCTGCGCCATCCCCGGCATCATGGCCACGCGCACCATCCAGGACCCGCGCGACCGGCTCACCACCATCCTGGTGGCGCCGCTGATGACCTGCTCGGCACGGCTGCCGGTCTATGCGCTGCTGATTGGCGCCTTTATTCCCGAGCGCACCGTGATGGGCCTGTTCAACCTGCAGGGGCTGGTGCTGTTCGCGCTGTACGTGGCCGGCATCGTCAGCGCGCTGGTGGTGGCCTATGCGCTCAAGTTCCTGCGCCGCGACCGCACCGACCATCCGCTGCTGATGGAGCTGCCGTCGTACCGCATCCCCAACCCGCGCGACGTCGCCATCGGCCTGTGGGAGCGTGCCCGCATCTTCCTGTCGCGCGTGGGCAAGGTGATCCTGGCGCTGACGGTGCTGCTGTGGTTCCTGTCGACCTTTCCGTCCGCCCCGGCGGGCGCGACCGCGCCGGCGATCGACTACAGCTTTGCCGGCATGATCGGCCATGCGCTGCAGAAGGTGTTCGCGCCGGTGGGCTTCAACTGGCAGATCTGCATTGCGCTGGTACCGGGCCTGGCCGCACGCGAAGTCGCCGTAGGCGCGCTGGCCACCGTGTACGCGCTGTCGGGCAATGAAGAGACCGTGGCGACACAGCTGGCGCCGATGATCGCAGCGCAATGGTCGCTGGCCACCGCGCTGTCGCTGCTGGCGTGGTACGTGTTCGCGCCGCAGTGCATCTCCACGCTCGCGGTGATCCGGCGCGAAACCGGCTCGTGGAAGGTGATGGCGCTGTCGGCCGCCTACCTGACCGGGCTGGCCTACCTGGCCGCGTTCGTGACCTACCGCGTCGCGCTGATGTTCAGCTGAGGCCAGCCGCCGCCATGACGCTCTACCACGCCATCGAAACCCTGCTGGTCCCGCTGATCGTGCTGGCGTGCGCGGTGTCGGTGCTGGCGCGCTATGCGCCGCGCACGCGCGAGCGCGTCAAGGCGGCGCTGGCGGCGCGACTGGGCGGCGCTGGCGCCGCCGGCTGGCGCGGCCGCCTGGCGCGCTGGCTGGCCCCGCAGGCCGCCGCAGGCTGCGCCAGCGGCTGCGACGACGGCGGCTGCAATACCTGCGGCGCCAATACGGCCAACAACACCTCCGGCAGCCAGGACAAGCCTGCCGAGCAGGTCGTGCGCTTCGTGCGCAAGCGCTGAACGGCGCGCTTTCCGCCTCCAGAAATCCACGCAGAAACGGGTACGCCCGCTGCTTTCGCCCGGTGCGGAAGCAGCGGTTTGCGCTCGTCTGCGTGCGCCGGTGGGGCCATGCGGCGCGGGCCCTGCGCGGGCCAACCCGGCCCTGCAAAGCCTTGCGCCGCTGCACGCAGAATCGGGTACGCTTTTGCGTGCGCTTGCCTGGTTTGCATGCCGGCAAGTGTCGAAAGCAGGCACGCAGAATTGGGTACGCTTTGGCCTTTTGCCCATCCTCCCTCGCCCCGGGGCGACGGAAACACAGGCGCGGGTGCCGGCACAGTGGGATCCCAATCCTTTGGCGCAACGCCGTTGCGGCCGGCCCCCCAGAACGGACCACGGTGGCTCGCCGCGCAACGCGGCAGGCGCGCCACGCTTGACCGGCTGCCGGCTTGTCGACTAACCTTGCCCGGTCATATGGACTTGCGCTGCGTGCGCATTCACCCGGCGCGGCTGCGGCCCGCTCTCTCTCCCGCCACGATGAACCGTTACACCAGCACTCCCTGCCAGGCTGCCGATGCGTCCCGCATCGCTGCCCGCGCGCGCGTGCTGGCTGCCCTGGCATCGGGCCGCGCCCTGCGCGCTTCCTCGCTACTGCTAAGCCTACCGATCGGTTGCCGGGCCTAGGGCCCCGTGGCAGTTCGGCAGCCTTTCGCCACCCTTTTCCCGTTGATTCATCGTTCATCTTCCCTTGCGAGGAAGGAGACCCCATATGCTCGGCAATCCCGCCACCAAATACCGCCCCGCCGCCACCGTCGACATCCCTGACCGCACCTGGCCCGGCCGCACCCTTACGCGCGCGCCGCGCTGGATGAGCACTGACCTGCGCGACGGCAACCAGGCCCTGATCGAGCCGATGAACCCGGCGCGCAAGCTGCGCTTCTTCGAACAGCTGGTGAAGATCGGCCTGAAGGAAATCGAAGTGGCGTTTCCCGCCGCCTCGCAGACCGACTTCGACTTCGTGCGCATGCTGATCGAAGAACAGCGCATTCCCGACGACGTCACCATCGTCGTGCTGACGCAAGCGCGCGAGGACCTGATCCGCCGTACCGTCGAATCCGTGCGCGGCGCGGCGCGGGCTACCGTGCACCTGTACAACCCGATCGCACCGGCCTGGCGGCGCATCGTCTTCAATGCCTCGCGCGACGAGATCAAGGACGTCGCGGTAACGGGCACGCGCCTGATCAAGTCGCTGACCGATGCCATGCCCGAGACCGCCTGGACCTATGAGTATTCGCCCGAGACCTTCAGCCTGGCCGAACTCGATTTCTCGCTGGAAGTGAGCGACGCGGTCTCGGCCGCGTGGCAGGCCGGGCCCGGCCGCCCGATGATCCTGAACCTGCCGACCACGGTGGAATGCAGCACGCCCAATGTATTCGCCGACCAGGTCGAATGGATGCACCGCCGCCTCGCTCGGCGCGAGCACATCGCGCTGTCGGTGCACCCGCACAATGACCGCGGCACCGCGGTGGCCGCCGCGGAGCTGGCGCTGATGGCGGGCGCCGACCGCGTCGAGGGCTGCCTGTTCGGCAACGGCGAGCGCACCGGCAACGTCGACCTGGTGACGCTGGCGCTGAACCTCTATACGCAGGGCGTGGCGCCACAGCTGGACTTCTCCGACATCGATGCGGTGCGCCAGTGCGTGGAGCACTGCAACCAGCTGCCGGTGCATCCGCGCCATCCGTATGTGGGCGACCTGGTGTTCACCGCGTTCTCGGGCTCGCACCAGGATGCAATCCGCAAGGGCTTTGCGCAGCAGCAGCCGGACGGCATCTGGGAGGTGCCCTACCTGCCGATCGACCCGGCCGACCTGGGCCGCAGCTATGACGCGGTGATCCGCGTCAACAGCCAGTCGGGCAAGGGCGGCATGGCTTACCTGCTGGAACAGGTGCATGGCCTCTACCTGCCGCGACGGCTGCAGATCGAGTTCAGCCGCGCGGTGCAGGCCATGACCGACGACACCGGGCGGGAAGCGAGCGCGGACGACCTCCACGGCCTGTTCCAGCGCGAGTACCTGGCGCGCGAGACGCCGCTGCGCTATGTCTCGCATCAGTTGGCATCAGACAGCGGTGGCGCCACCGTGATCACGGTGCAGATGGTGCGCAACGGCCAGCCCTGCAGCGTGCGCGGCAGCGGCAACGGGCCCATCGACGCCTTCGTCAATGCGCTGGACCTGCCGGTACGCGTGATGGATTACCACGAGCATGCGATGACCGCCGGCGCCGATGCGCGGGCAGCGTGCTATGTGGAAGTGCGCGTGGGCGATTCACCGACCGGGTTCGGCGCCGGCATCGACGCCAACCTGGTCACGGCCTCGCTGCGCGCAGTGCTCTCGGGCGTGAACCGGCACCTGCAGGCCGGCTTTGGTGCAAGCCATGCCGCGGCACATACAGCAGCGTCCGGTGCGGCCGCCGAGGCCTGACGCCCGGCGTATCGCAAGAAAACCGGTGTGCCCCGCCCCCACGGGGCACACCCGGAAAGACGCCCTTGCGGACGCCCACGACATGCCTGGTGCTGATCCTGGTACCAATGCGCGCCCACGCATGGCACGTGCTCGGATCTTTCGCAAAGCGTAAGCGGCAGAATCGTGCCGCGCTACGAATCATTTCGCATGTGGTTAGAAGCGACGTCCGAAGCGGCGCCGCGCGTGGCCGCGCTGTAGCGCCCTCGCGACGCCGCGCGCACCATTTGGTTCCGCTTGTTTTGTGTCAAGGCCCCCGCCAGCCTGCTCCGCCACACTTGGCCAGGCTTCGATAACAAACCAAGCAGACCTCATGAAAACACTGTCTCTTCGCACCGCCACCTGTTCGGCCATCGCCGCCTGCGCCATGCTCGGCGCCTTCGCCACGCCCGCCGCCGCCGCGGACGACGCCCAGGGCAACTGGATGGTGCGTCTGCGCGGCACCTACCTCGACATGGCCAACAGCGCCGATCCCGTTGGCGGCGTCGGCCCGTCCGACCGCATCACGGTCAACAACAAGTGGATCCCGGAACTCGACGTCACCTACTTCTTCACGCCGAATATCGCCGCCGAACTGGTGCTGACGGTGCCGCAGAAGCAGAACGTCTACCTCGATGGCAACAAGATCGGCACCTTCAAGCATCTGCCCCCCACGCTGCTGGTGCAGTACCACTTCATTCCCAACGGCACCTTCCGCCCGTATATCGGCGCAGGTTTGAACTTCACCCGCATCTGGGGCGAGAACATCGCCAATAACGCGTTGCAGCTCGACAGCTGGAGCGTCGGGCCCGCACTGCAGATCGGCATGGACTACAAGCTGACCAAAAACTGGTTCCTCAACGCCGACGTCAAGAAGATCTGGCTGTCGAGCGACGTGAAGGCCGGGGACGTCAAGGTATCCAAGGTAAGCCTGGATCCGTGGCTGTTCAGCATGGGGGTGGGGTATCGGTTCTGATCCTGCCACGCCATGCAAAAGGCCGGCGCCCGAGGGGGCGCCGGCCTTTTTCCTTCCGCATGCATGCGTCAGCCGGCGCTACCGGAACGCCGGCTCGTCAAAGCTGCGCAGCTTGCGCGAATGCAGCTGCTCGACGCCGTGCTCGCGCAGGATGCGGATCGCCTCCAGCCCGATGGTCATATGCTGGCTGACACGCTGCCGATAGAACGCGTTGGCCATGCCGCGCAGCTTGAGTTCGCCATGCAGCGGCTTGTCGGACACGCACAGCAGGGTGCCATACGGCACGCGCAGCCGGAAGCCATTGGCAGCCACGGCCGCGCTTTCCATGTCGATGGCAATCGCGCGCGACTGGTTGAAGCGCGCATACAGCGACTTGGACTTCAGCTCCCAGTTGCGGTCGTCGGTCGAGACCACCGTGCCGGTGCGCATGCGCGTCTTCATCTCGTTGCCCGACAGCCCGGTCACGCGCGCCACGGCCTCTTGCAGCGCCACCTGGATCTCGGCGATGGGCGGGACCGGCACCCATGGCGGCAGGTCGTGGTCGAGCACGTGGTCGTCGCGCACGTAGGCGTGCGCCAGCACGTAGTCACCAAGCTGCTGCGAGCGGCGCAGGCCGCCGCAATGGCCCACCATCAGCCAGCAGTGCGGGCGCAGCACGGCGAGGTGGTCGGTCATGGTCTTGGCGTTGGACGGCCCGACGCCGATGTTGACCAGCGTCACGCCCAGCTTGTCGCCGCGCACCAGGTGGTAGGCCGGCATCTGTGGCAGCACGCGCGGGCGCGTGGCGTCGTCGGGTTCCGCCGCGCCGAGGTCCTGCACTACGTCGCCGGGCTCGACAAAGCGGGTGTAGCCGCCGCCGTCGCCATCGCCCATCAGCGCGCGTCCCAGCGCGACAAATTCGTCGACATAGCGCTGGTAGTTGGTAAACAGCACGAAGCGCTGGAAATGCTGCGGCGCCGTACCGGTGTAGTGGTAGAGCCGCTGCAGCGCCAGGTCCACGCGCTCCGCCGGGAACAGCGACAGCGGCCAGGCTTCGCCCGGCACCGGCTCATAGGTGCCATTGGCAATGCCGTCGTCGATGCGGTTCAGTTCGGGCAGCACGAACGAGGCTTCCAGCTCGCGCGCCTGGGTGTAGCTGATATCGGTGGTGGAGGCTTCGATCACGAACGGCAGCGGGATCGGGCGCCGGCTCAGGCCCACCACCACCGGCACGCGGTGATAGCGCATCAGCCGCTCGATCTGGTCGCGGTAGTAATCGGCCAGCAGGTCGGGGCGCGTCACCGTGGTGCCATAGACGCCGGGGTACGCCACCGTGCCCCATGACGGCCGGCTGTCGGTGACCATGGTCTCGATGTTGACCGAGATGCCCAGGTACGGATAGCACGCATGCGCGGCCGAGGGCAGGGGCTTGCCGCCGGCGAAGGCGTCGAAGCGCGCACGCACGGCGCCGACCGATGCCTCGTAGATGTCGCGGATGCGGGCGAGCGCCGCATCCGCGTCGGTGAACTCGGCAAGCTGGTCGGCCGGATGCGCGGAGGAGAAGACGGGGGCGTTCATGGAGGCCATGATACCGCGCCGGCGCGTCGCCGTGAGCGACGCCCCGCCGTGCCAGACGCCAAATTGACGCGCCCGCGCACGCTCGCTACACTCCGCCAATTGCGCAGCACGGCTCGCCGTGCCGTTCTCGACTCGCGGCGCCCCTGGTGGCAAGGGGCGGCGAGGGGCCGTACACGTTTTGCTGGGAGAGCCGCCAATGGAAATCCGTAACTTGTTGCCCGATGACCTCGAGGCAGCCAGGCAACTACTGATCGCCAATGGCTGGGCTCACCGGGTCGGCGGTCCCGAAAAATTCGCGCGGCTGGTCGCCAATTCGCAGCGCGTCGCCGTGGCGGTTGAAAAAGGCGAGGTGGTCGGCTTCGCCCGCGCGCTGTGCGACGACGTCTGCGACGGCTTCCTGTCGATGGTGGTGGTCGCACCCGGCCACCGCCGGCACGGCATCGGCCGCGCCCTGGTGCGGCATATCGTCGGCAGCGACCCCGATATCAACTGGATGCTGCGCGCGGCACGCTCTTCCGAAGCGGCCTTCTTCGGCCAGCTCGGCTTTACGCCCTCGATGGTCGCGATGGAGCGGCGCCGGCCCTGAGCCGCCCATCCCCCTTCGTAGTTCAGCGTGCGCCCGGGCGCAAAGCGGTCGGCGCTGGCCAGCGGCCCCACCACCACCGGTTCGAATCCCGCAGCGCGCACCAGTTGCGCGGCCACCTGCAGCGCGGCCGGATCATCGCCCGCGCTCGGCACCGCCACCGGAACGCAATGGCCTCGGCCACGGTGCCGGCGCGCGCCAGCGTACCCAGTTCTTCGACCAGCGGCTTGAGCGTCTCGGGGCGGCGCGACGAGAACAAGACCGGATGCCCGGCCTTGACCCACAAGCCGCCGACGGCGCCGCCGATGCGGCCCGTCCAGGCGAAAAGGCGGCGCCCCTTGCTAGCGGTCGCCGCGGATCGGGCCATACTCGGCCGGCACCCATGCATAGCCGGCGCTCTCGCGGCGCACATGGCCCAGGCCCGGGAACGGCATATGCGCGCCACCCACCCACAGCCGGCCCCGGGCCGCCTGCTCCAGCAAGCGCTTGCGCGTGATGACGGCCTGGTGGCTGTCGACGTCGAATTCGATTGCCACTTGCGGCCGCCGCAGTTGCAGCGCGTGGTTGTGCACGATGTCGCCCCACAGCAGCAGGCTGTCGTTGCCCGAGGTGAACAGGTAGCCGCTGTGGCCCGGGGTATGCCCGTTGGCCGGCACTACGCGCATCCCGGGAATGGGCTCGCCGCCGGCGCCGCCGTTGAAGGTGCGCAAACGCTGCGCCGCCTGGTACGGCGCCACCGCGGCACGCGCCATGGCGAACAGGCCCTGCGCATCCTTCGGCGCAGCGGCGGCGTTGGCGTCGCTCAGCCAGTAATCGAGGTCGGCCTTGTCCACATACACCGTCGCGTTCGGGAACGCGGCCTTGCCGTCGGCGGCCAGGCCGCAGGCATGGTCGCCATGCAGGTGCGTGAGCAGCACGGTGTCGACCTGTTCGGGCGCATAGCCCGCAGCGCGCAGGTTCTCGCCGATGCGTCCCAGCGTCGGCCCGAAACAGGCCGCCGCGCCGGTGTCGACCAGCACCAGGTGGCTGCCGGTATGGATCAGGTAAGCATTGACGGCGGTCTGCATGCCCGGCGTCGAGGCCACGAACATGCGCGCCAGCAAGCTCTGTACTTCACGGGCACTGGTGTACTTGAAGATATTCGGATCCAGATCGATGTAGCCGTCATAGAGCGCGGTGACTTCGAGCTGGCCGACCATCATGCGGTAGTAGCCCGGCACCTGGGTCTTCTGCTGTGCCGGCGGCGTGGCGGTCTGCGCGCCGGCCACGCCGACGGCCAGCACGGCGCTGCCCATGGCGATGGCGAGGACGGCACGCGATACGGCCCGGCGCAGCGTCGGGCGCTGGCGTCGGCTGGAGGTGGCATGGCGCACCACGGACTGCAGCTTCATATCCTGATCCTGTTCTGGTTGGTGTTGTCGAGGAGCAGGCCGGCGCCGACGGCGCGCGCGGCCAGCACATATCTTAGCCGCGCCTTGCCGGACAAGGGCGCAAGGGTCAAAGCGTACCTACTTCTGCGTAAAAAACGGGGCCACGTGGCCCCGTTTTCCATGCGTGGGAGCTTGCGCCGCTCCGCATTCACTCTGGCTGGATATTCGCCGCCTTGATGATGCGGCCCCACTTGCCGGACTCCTGCGACTGGAACTTCGCCAGTTCCGCGGGCGTGCTGGTGAAGACCTCGGTGCCGGTCGACTTGTAGAAGCCGGCGGCGGTCTCGCTGCGCGCGGCCTTGACCATCAGCGCATTGAGCCGCGCCACCACCGGCTGCGGCGTACCCGCGGGTGCGTAGGCGGCGAACCAGTAGCTCATCTCGTAGCCCTTGACGCCGGCTTCATCGATGGTCGGCACTTCCGGCGCCAGCGGCGAGCGCGCCTTGCCCGACACGCCCAGCGCGCGCAGCTTGCCGCTCTTGACCTGCGGCAGGCCGGTGGCGGTGTCGGTGATCATCATCTGGATCTGGTTGCCGAGCAGGTCGGTGATGGCCAGCGGGTTGCTCTTGTACGGCACGTGCAGCAGCTGCACCTGTGCCATCTGCTGGAACAGCTCGCCGGCGATGCGCGATGACGAACTGCCGCTGCCGAAGCTGAGCTTGCCGGGCTGTTGCCGCGCCAGCGCGATGAATTCGCCCACGGTCTTGGCCGGCACCTGCGGATTCACCACCATGATCTGGCCGCCGCGTCCCAGCGCAGTGATCGGCGCATAGTCCTTGACCGGGTCGTAGGGCAGCTTCTTGTACAGGTGCTCGTTGGCCGCATGCGTGGTGTTGGTGCTGATCAGCACGGTGTAGCCGTCCGGTGCCGCCTTGGCGACGTCGGACGCGGCGATGAAGCCGTTGGCCCCGGGCTTGTTGTCGACCACCACGGTGACCTTGCTGTCCACGGTGATGGCCTGGCCGATGGCGCGTGCCAGCTGGTCGGTGGCACTGCCCGCGGCGAACGGCACCACGAAGCGGATCGGCTTGTCCGGGAACTCGGCCCAGGCCTGCCCCGCGGGCAGGACCAGGGCGAACGCTACCGCGGCCAGTGGCTTGAGAAACGGGTTCATGGAGTCTCCTGTTGAAATCGTTGTCGGTGGAAGCAATGGATCAGTTGGCGTGGTCGGCCGCCGCGAGCCGCGGCGGCAGCGGGATCTCGAGCTGCAGCAGGCGGAACGACAGCGCCTTGCCATGGGTGTCGAGGTTGAGCGCATCGTTGACGCCGCCATCGAGCACGCCGTCGAGGACGAAGTTCATCGCATGCAGCGAGGGCACCAGGTAGCGCGTGACCGCCCCGGGCCGGCGCTCGCGAAACAGGGCGCGTACCGCGTCTTCGGTCACGTGCGCCACCAGGTGGTCGAAGTCGCGCGCGTCATAGGCAATCACGCTGATGTTGGAACGGTCGCCCTTGTCGCCGGTGCGGCCATGGGCGAACTGGTAGAGCGACGCGGTGGCGGTCATGGGCAAGACTCCTCAGGCGATGAAGGTATGGGTGGCGGTGACGGCCTCGCGCGGCACCAGGCACGATACCGCGTTCAGCCGCGCGCGCTGGGCGGTGCGCACGCCGCCGCCGCCGGCCGGGCCGCAGGTATAGAGCGCATTGACCTCGCGCTGCAGCGCCTGCGCCACGGCCACGTCGTCATGCGCCAGCGCGGCGCGCAAACGCACGTCCTGCGCCTGTGCCTCGTACGGCTGAGGCTGCGCTAGCATGGCACCGCCGTCGTCGGCCAGCACACTGAGCACGCCGATCAGGTCAAAGCGAAGCGGCACCTCGTGGCCCAGCAGCTGCATGCGCCGGCGTAGGATGTCGGCGGCCAGCCGCGCGCGCGCCGCGGCGTTGGGTCCCGCGTAAGAGATCTCGCCCTCGGCCAGCCAGCCGCCGTGGCTGAACACATTGGCCTTGAGCTGCGCCGGGCGCGGGTGGCCGCGCACATGGCGCACGCCGACGCGGTCCGGGCCCAGCTGCGCCACGGTGACGGCGCCGATGTCGGCGACCACGTCGGGCGTCAGATACGCGCACGGGTCGTGGACCTCGTACAGCAACTGCTCCTTGACTGTGCGCAGGTCCACGCAACCGCCGGTTTGGGCGGCCTTGAAGATCTCGATGGCGCCGTCGTCAGCGAGTTGCGCGATGGGGAAGCCCAGCGCGTGCACGTCGGGGACGTCTTTCCTGCCGGGATCGGCAAAGTAGCCGCCGGTGACCTGCGCCCCGCATTCCAGCAGATGACCGGCCATGGTGGCGGCCGCAAGCCGGTCCCAGTCGTCCCAGGACCAGCCGAAGTGCGCCATCGCCGGCCCCACCGCCAGCGCCGGATCGGCCACGCGTCCGCACACAACCACCTGCGCACCGGCCGTGAGCGCGTCGGCAATGCCTTGCGCGCCGATATAGGCGTTGGCGCAGACGAAGCGTTCAGCGTCGAAGGCATCGCCAAGAATGCCGTGCAGGCGCGCGCGCCCCGCATCGTCGGAAAGGTCATCGCCCTCCACCACCGCCACGCGCGGCACGGGCAACCCCAGTTCGTGGGCCAGTTGCAGCACGCGCCGCGCCGCGGCGCGCGGATTGGCGGCGCCGAAATTGCCGACGATGGGAATGCGGTGTTGCAGGCACAGGCCCAGCACCGGCGCCAGCAGCGCATCCAGCAGCGGCTCGTAGCCGTGCGCGGGATCGTTGCGCCGCGCCAGCTGCGCCAGCGCCAGGGTGCGCTCGGCCAGGGTCTCGAAGATCAGCGCGGCCGGCTGCGCCGCGGCGATCAGCGTGCGCACCACCGGCAGCGCGGCGTCGGTGCGGTCGCCGGAGAAGCCGGCGCCGGAGCCGATCAGCAAGGGAGCAGTCATGGTCGGGAAGCAGTCGTTGGGCAGGGTCGATCCCATTCTAGGGCGCCCGCGCCCAGCCAAAAAATGGATTATTTGGATTAATCTATCGACTTGCTGGATATATCCATCGGGCCCATGAACCTGTCGGTCAAGCACCTGCGCGCCTTCGTGGCGCTGGCCACCTATCGCAATTTCACCCGTGCGGCGCGCGCCTGCCACCTGTCGCAGTCGGCCTTCAGCGCGCTGGTGCAGACGCTGGAAGAGCAGGCCGGCAGCCGGCTGTTCGAACGCACCACGCGGCACGTGGAGCTGAGCAGCGACGGCGTGCGCTTCGAGCAGACCGCGCGCCGGCTGCTGGCGGACTTCGAGACCGCCTTCGAAGACCTGCGCGCGCATGCCGAGCGGCGCAAGGGCCGAGTTTCGATCGCGGCGCTGCCTTCGCTCGCCGGCGGCGACCTGCCGCCGCTGCTGGCGCAGTTTCGCGCGCGCTATCCGGGCATCGTGCTGGAATTGTTCGACCAGCTTGCCGATGGCTGCATCGAACTGGTCCGGCAGGGCCGCGCCGACTTTGCGCTGGCGCCCGCGCCGGCCCAGGACGACGACCTGCGCGTCGAGGCGCTGGTGCGCGACACCTTCCACCTGGTGTGTCCGGCGGATCATGCGCTGGCGCGCAAGCGGCGCATCACGCCGGAGATGCTGGCCGGCCTGCCGTTCATCCAGCTGTCGCGCACCACCAGCGTGCGCCAGCACCTGGACGCCGCGCTGCATCCGTTGCGCCTGGCCAGCGTGATGGAGGTAGAGCACCTCGCGACGGTCGCGGCGCTGGTGCAGGCGGGGCTTGGCATCAGCGCGGTGCCGTCGCTGGCGCTGTTCCAGTTCCGGCGCGAAGGGCTGGCGATCCGGCCGCTGCAGTTGCCGTCGCTGGTACGCGATATCTGCCTGGTGCGGCTGAAGGACCGCGGCGATTCAGCCGCGGCAGCCGCGATGATCGAAGCCTTGCAGGCGTTCTACCGCGGTGGCAAGGTCCCCGCGCGGCGCTGAACCGCGGGCCGGAGCCGCACGCAGAATTGGGTACGCTCTGGCGTAAGCCGCGCGTCAGAAGTGGCCGAGATAGCCACCGTCGACCGCCAGCACCTGCCCGGTGACATACGACGCGGCCGGCGATGCCAGGAACACCACCGCGCCCGCCACCTCCTGCGGCTGCCCCCAGCGGCCCAGCGCTGTGCGCTGACGCAGCCACTCGGCCACGCTCTCGTCTGCCACCATGGGCTGGTTCGGTTCGGTGGCGAAATAGCCGGGGGCGATGGCGTTGACCGTGACGCCGTGGCGGCCCAGGTCCGCGGCCATGGCGCGCGTCAGTGCGTCCAGCCCGCCCTTGGTGGCGGGATACAGCACGTCGCCGGCGCGCGCCACCTGGCCCGCAATGGACGTGACATTGACGATGCGCCCGTAGCCGCCGTGGCGCATGCGCTGCGCGGCCAGGCGGCACAGCGCGTACGGCGCCACCAGGTTGGTCTCGAGCATGGCGCGCAGGTCGCCGGCATCGAGCTGGGCCATGGTGTTGCGGTTGCGCGCGCCGGCATTGTTCACCAGGATGTCGAGCCGCCCATGGCCGGCGTCGATGCGGTCGAAAGCGGCCGACACGGCGGACTCGTCGGTGATGTCGAGCACCAGCGCCTCGGCGCTGCCGCCGCGCGCCGCCAGCGTGGCAACAGCCTCTTGCACGCGTGGCGCATTGCGCGCCACCACCAGCACATGGGCGCCGGCATCGGCCAGCCCGGCGGCAATCGCCAGGCCCAGGCCCTGCGCGCCGCCGGTCACCAGCGCCACGCGGCCATGCAGTGAAAACGGGGTGCGCGAATCGGGGGAGGGGATCGGATTAGCCATGCGGGCGACTATACCGCAGGCGGCCGGCCCTGGCCCCGTGACTGCGCGCTAGCGGATCAGCTTGCCGGTGGACGACACGATCGACATTTCCACGAACGACGAGCCGGTGTGGCGCGCGGCGCTGTAGCTGATCAGGATGCCTCCGAGGTCATAGTCGCGCATGCCTTCCAGCGCCGCGACCAGCCGTTCGCGGGTCAGGTCGGGGCCGGCGCGGCGCAGCCCTTCGACCAGCACCTTGGCCGACATGAAGCCCTCCATGCCGGCGTTGGACAACTCCACGCCCTGCTGCCGCGCCAGGCTGCGGTATTCGCTGGCCAGCGTCATCTGGCTGGAGTTGGTGCCGGGCACCACCTGGGTGATGATCAGGCCGCGCGCGTCGTCGCCGAGTTCACGGATAAAGGCGTCGGCGGCATTGTTGGACAGCGTGACGAACTGCGCCTCGCTGCCGGCGCGGCGCAGCTCGCGGATGACGCGCGCCGCCTCGGAGCCCGAGCCGATCACCAGCACCGCCTGCGGGTTGGCCTTGTGCATGGCGGCCACGCCCTGGCTGATGTCGCCCATCGGCCGGGAGAAACTGATCGTGGCCGCGGGCTGCACGCCGCGCGCCTGCAGCGCGCCGTTGTAGCCTTCCAGCACGTCCTTGCCGAAGCCGTCGTTAGCGTAGAAGATGCCGATGCGACTCATGCCCGACGTAGCCAGGTGGTTGATCGCCCGCGCCACCTCGTCCTGGTACTTGGCGCGCACGTTGAACACGTAGCGGTTCACCGGCCGGTGCAGCGTGATGGCGCCGGTCAGCGGCGCCACCAGCGGCACCTTCTGCGCGGCGATGATGGGCAGAATGCTTTCGTTCTGCGGCGTGCCGCGCACCATGAAGAGCGCGAACACCTTGTCTTCGTCGAGCAGCTTGCGCACATTGTCGGGCGTGCGCTTCGGGTCGAAGCCGTCATCGTACGTGACCAGTTCGATGCGCCGGCCGGCAACGCCGCCGCTGGCATTGACCGTGCGCAGGTACACCTGTGCGCCGGCGATCTGCTCCTTGACCGAGCCCGCCACTGGCCCCGTGATGCCGGCCGACTGGCCGATGCGGATGGTGTTGCGGGTCACGCCCGGCTCCGCCAGGGCCGTCTGCGCGGCCCACCCCAGCGTGGCGGCCAGCACGCCGCACGCGATCCATTTCGCCTTCATTGTCTCGACCCCTCCGCCTGGACGGCTGCTTTCATTGTTCTGTGGCGGCGCGGCGGGCATGGCCCGGCGCCGTCACGCAAGTTACCGCATGCGTCCGAGCCGGGCAAACCGGGAAATCATGGGGTGTTGCAGCAGCATCACACCGGAACCGGAGCGGTTCCGGTGCGGGCCGGGGCGCGTAACAGGGAACGCGCCGGAACGCGCCGCAAGGGCGCGGCAGGAGACATGCAGCGCCGCGAGGCGCTGGCCGGCAACAACTGCCGGATCAGGGGAACGCCGGTACGGCCGGATCCATGCCGGCGAAGCTGGCTTCCGGGTGCGCGTTGCGCAGCAGGGTTTCGACTTCCTCGATGCGGCCGCGCGGCACGTCCACCATCAGCAGGATCTTGCCCGCTTCGATGTCCTTCTCGAACGCGCGCAGCCGGCTGTTGGGCGCGGAACTGCCGATCATGCTGGCGGCCCAGGCCCCGAACACCGCGCCCAGCACCGCCAGCACGCCGACCAGGCCCCACTGCGGGGTATCGCTGACGATGGGGAACATCGCCACCACGACGCCAGCCACCACGCCCACGCCGCCGCCCACCATCAGGCCCATTTCAGCGGCATGAACGATGTCGGAGGTCTGGAACAGGTTGGCTTCATGCAGGCCGGTCATGTCGGCACCGTCGCGCGCCACGAAGTGGATGTGGCGGTTCTCGAGGCGTGCCAGCAGCAGGTCATCCATGGTGCGTTTGGCACTCGCCAGGTCGGGCAACAACCAGAAGATGCGTTTGCGCATGTCTCTCTCCTTGTTCAGGCCGCGCCACCGGTGAGGTGGAAACCGCGCGGAAAGTACCGCTGGCGGCGCGGGGTTATTTCTTTGTACGCCGTTCATGGGGCCAGCGCAAGGCGCCTTTCGGCGCTGGCGCACCGTGCCGGCGCATGTGACGCGCACGCGTAGTCCGCGCGGGCGGGGCACCCGTCACGTCTGCGCGGCGCGGCGTGCCGGCGGCTCAGAAAGTGACCGGCAGGCGCACATTGACCTGCAGGTCGGGCGTGTCGCGCGTCAGCCCCGCGCCCACCGAAAGGTTCAGCGTATAGCGGTTGTTGAAGCGGTACGAATACCCCACCAGCAAGGTGCCCTGCGTCACGCGCACCGAGCCGGGCACGGTCAGCCCGTTCTGCTTGGTCGGCCAGATGATGGCCTGGTCATAGCCGATGCTGAACGACGCCTTCTCGTTGAGCGACAGCCCCATGCCGAAGCTGAACTCGAAGATGTCGCCCGGCGCGATCTTGCCCAGGTTCTCCTTCTCGCCGTTGAGCACGGTGCGGCTCACGTTGTTGCGCGCAAAGTTGTGCAGGTAGCTGAAGGTGCCGAAGAACACCGCCGGATCGGTTGGCAGCAGCCACGTGATGCCGGGCTGGATCGCCTGGAAGCCTGTGCCGGTGGGCAGCCCCAGCGGCAGGCCGGTTCCGGTGGCATTGCCGACGCAGCGCGTCACGCAATCGGTGACCACCTCGAACGGGTCCTTGCCGGTGTTGGACTTGTAGCGCAGCCAGCCGACGAAATACGGGATGCGCTCATTGCCGTAGTTGAGCTGGTAGCGCACCGTGGCCTCGACATCGCCCAGGCCCTTGCCGCTGGAATTGAACACGTTGTCGACCGCGGTGCCGGTGAACACCTCGCGGCTGATGGTCGAGCCCGAGGTCTGCACGTACGGCACCTTGGCTTCGATCTCGAGCCGCTTGGTGACGCCGTAGCGCAGCGCGATCGATTCGATATAGGTCGAGGTCTTGACCTCGCGCACATCGATCAGGCCGATCAGGATGGCCGGGATGATCGAGTAGCCGACCAGCGCGACGCGGTTGTTCGACGAATAGCCATACTGGAAGCCCGGCTCCACCACGAACTTGCCCTCGCCGGTGAGCACCCCGGGTTGGTCGATCAGCGGCGCAATCTCCGGCGGACGCCGGTCGCTCTCGGGCGCACGGCCCACGGGCTCATCCACGGCCACCATCTGCGGGCTCGCGGACTCGCCCTGCTGCGCCCCGCCCTGCGGCGCCTGGGCGATGACCTGCTGCGGGCTGCCGGGCAGACCCGGCACGCCCTGCGTGGCACTGGCCGACGCTGCCGCGGTGGCGGCGTTGGTGGCGTTGTCGGCCGGCATCACGCCGGGCCCCGTGCGCTGCCCGCCGCGCTTGGTGGCCAGCACCTCGGTGCCGATCACGCTGCGCAATTCGCGGATCACTGCTTCCTGCTCGGCCAGCGCGCGCTTCATGGCATCGAGCTGGCTGGCCTGGTCGGCGAGTTCCCTCTGCAGTGATTCCAGTCCGGCCGCGGGTGGCCCCGCCTCCGGCGGCGTCTGGGCCTGCGCCAGTCCGCCGAGCAACAGCAACGTCGAGCATCCCGCATTGCGGATGCCCTGCATCGACCGCGTCTTCATCACGTCTTCCTCCCCCGGATTGCAGACTGTCTTGCAGGAGCCTGCGACCTGTACTGCCGGCTACCTCGCTAACGGCTATCTCATGCTCGCGGCCCGCAGCAGCGCATGGTTCAGCGCCGTGTTGGCCAGTTGCGACCGGAAGGCCTGCAGCGTATTGACGCTTGCGTCGATTGTCATCAGGCTCCGGATGCTCTGGTTGTTCAGGGTGTTCTGGATCACGGTCGCCGGCGTTCCCGCCAGCGCGCCCACCGATGCGGCATTGCCCGGGCCGTTCTGGATCACGTTCAGCAAGCCGTTGGTCACGACCTGGCCCGTGGCGGTACTCACCACGGTGGTCGGCAAGCCCGCCGCCGCTGCACCGGCGCTGGCAGCGGCGCCGCCATTGGCCGCTGCCGCAGCCGTGCCGCCCGCCCCCGCGCGAGCCGAAGCCGAAGCCGAAGCCGCCGCGCCGGCGCCATTGGCACCCATCGCCGCGGCCGCGTCGGCCGTGACCGGATTGCCCGCCAGCGCGTTGGCCACCGCCGCGTGGGTGCTGGCCACAATGGCGGGTCCCAGCGTCGCGGCCAGCCGCGTGGCCTGGTCCGCGGTGATGCGGCTGACGTCCGGGATGTTAATGCTGGTAGCGACCACCAGATCGCCGTTGATATACACCGCGCGTTCGATACCGAACGAAACCTGCAGCCCGGGCATTTCGAAGCCGCCGCGCATGTCGTCGAGCTTTTCATGGGTCACCGGTTTCCAGCCGGCCATGCTGCCGCGCGCGGCAGCCAGAGGTTGGGTGTCGGCGCGCGCGCGCGCGGCCATGGCGGCCTGCGCTGGCGGCGCCGAGGCATCGGCCGCCGCGGGCAGCGGCGGCATGCCGGCCTGTGCCGTGCCGGCGCACGCCAGGCCCGCGCCCAGCACCATCGCCGCGGCCGCCGAGGCGGTGCTGCGTGGCACGGCTGGGGCCGGCAAGGAAGTCTGCAACATGATGCGTTCCTCAAAAATCTCCGGCGCCATGCCGGGGCATCACCGTGAAGAACAGGTTGTCCCGGTTGACGCCCATCCAGTAAGGACCGCTGGGCGCGACGCGCCAGTCCGCGGCAACGTTGAAGCGCGCGTGCTCGGTGCGGTTATGGATCACGAACAGCAGCTGGCTGTCCCAGATGCGCTCGAACTGTTCGCGCGACATCGCGCGGGTGCCGCGCGCCGGATCTCCGACCAGCACGCGGTCGCCCTTCACCCCCTTGACCACCACGAAATGGTGGTAGCCGTTTTCCACGATCAGCACGATCGCCGGCACCTGCGTTTCTTCCAGCTTGGACAGTGGCACTTCGAAGCCATCCGCCTCATAGCCCAGCGCCGCCAGGAAGCGCTTCATGTCCAGCAGCGAGAACCCCTCGGCGCGGATCTTCTGCTGGTCGCCGTTGAGGTACATGTTCTGGAACACCGCGGCCTCGTTGATCGGATGGCCGTACTGGTACGTCAGCAGCGTGGCCACCGCGGCCGAGCCGCAGCTGAAGTCGAACTGCTGGCGGATGGTGGACTTGAAGCGCGCCTCGCGGATGCTGGTGACCCTGACGCTGTAGGGTTCGCCGACCGGGCCGTAGATCGCGGCGTCGGCAGCCAGCGCGCCGGGCACGTGCGCCGTGGCCAGCAAGCCCGGCACGCACGCGAGCAGGATTCGCAGCGGCTTCATCATTTGAACTGGACGTTGACGATGGTGGCGTTCTGGATCAGCACGTTCGATCCCGAGTTCTGGATCGCGGTGGGAATCCCCGCCGCATTCGAGAACGCGCCTTCCGTGATGTGGTTCGCGCCGGACAAGGTATTGACCGCGGCGTTGTCGGCCACGGTGCCGTGCAGGCGCATATCGTTGACGGTGACTTCCGCACCGCCGCGGACGTCATCCAGCCGGGACACCGGCACGGCATTCGCCGCGCCGGCGAACCGCGCGGCCGTGGCAGATGCCCCCCCGGTGTCGGCCGGCGCTGCCCGCGTAGCCGCGGCTGTGTCCGCACGCGCCGCAGCCATGGCGGCCTCCAGCCCTGGCGGCTCCGCGTGGGCCGGCAATGCTGTCCAGGCGAGTAATGCCGCGGCACAGGCGCCGACGGCGAAGCGGACCGGTTGCATGGTGTTTCCCCCCCTGCCGCTGCGCCGACTCGTTCCAGTTGGCTGCATGGCAACTAGGCTTGCGTAGGCATGACAGGGCCCGGGCGCCCGCACACAGGATGCGGGCGCCGGTCCTGCCGGCATGACTGCGACATCGCCGGCCGGCCCCCGGGCAAACCCCGGGGATTCCGGCCGCGTTGCGCGTCTTACCTGCCGCCCACGTTGAGGTTGGCCTGCACGTTCACGCTTTGCTGCACCAGCGAGGCAACGCCGCTGTTCTGGCTGGCCATCATGATGCCCGCCGCCGTCTGACCGACGCTGGTCATGGTGTTGGACATGTTGAAGGTGCCCGCGTCGACCAGGACGTAGCCGCCATTGCCGCCGGTCCCGCCAGCGCCGCCGTTGCCGACGCCGCCCGTACCGGCCACCCCGCCGGTCGCCGAACCGCCGGCACCGCCGTTGCCGCCCGAGCCACCGCTACCGGTTGAGGCACCGCCGTTGGAGGCCGTCGCCGTGGCCGCCGCGGCATTGGCATTGCCGCCCGCACCGCCAGCACCTGCCACGCTGGTCTGCGAACCGCCTGCCGCGCCGTTGGCCGTGGCCGAGCCCGCGGTCGCGGTCGAGGTGGCCGCACCGCCAGCGCCACCGGCACCGCCGGTACCCGAGCCGGCGCCGCCGGTCGAGGTCGACATCGAGGTGCCCGCGCCGCCTGCGCCGCCGCTCGCCGTGGCCGTGCCGCCGGTGGCGCTGGCCGCGCCGCCGGTGCCGCTGCCATTGGCTGCGCCCGCCGTACCGCCGCCGCCGCCGGCACCGCCGGCACCGCCGGAGTCAGCGCCCATGCCATTGCCGACGCTGCCGCCCGAGCCACCGCTGCCGCCACCGCCGGCACCGGAGCCCGCCAGGCCGCCCAGGCCCGCGCTGGCGCCCAGGGCGCCGCCGGCCAGTCCGGCGGCGCCACCGCCACGGCCACCTGTGCCCAGCGAAGCGCTGAGCGAACCGCCACCGAGGCCAGCCGCGCTGCCGCCGCTGCCGCCGCGGCTGCCCGCCGCGCTGAGGGCGCTGCCGCCCAGCGCCGCGGCGCCGCCACCGTCGCCACCGGTACCGCTGGCACGGCCGCCATTGCCGCCGTCGCCCGCCACGGCGCGTCCGCTGGTGGCATCGCCCGCGGTGGCGCTGCCATTGGTCGCGCTCGCGCTGCCGCCGATCGCGCCGACCGCGCCGTTGCCGCCCGTCGCCGCGCCGCCGGTGCCGCCGTTGCCGCCGGTGCCGCCCCTGCCGCCGTAGCCGACGCCGCCGTTGGCATTGCCGGTGTTCCGGGCGACGTTGCCGATGTTGGCGACGGTGTTGCCGGTCACCTGGCCGCTAAGCTTGCTGACCGCGATCGCCTTGCTGGTGTTGAAGGCATTGGCGATGCTCGACGAGGCATTGCCGGCATTGGCGGCGGCATTGCCAAGGCCACCCTGGTCCAGCGTCAGCCGGGTGCGGTTGTCGGAGTTGGTCTTGGTGCGATTGTTGGAGTTGGTGCGGTTGTTGGAGTCATTGGTCGACTTGTCGACCGCTACCGTCGTGGTCCGGTTGTTGGAGTTGGTGCGCGACTTGTCGACGTCGATCGAGGTGGTGCGGCTGCTGGTGCTGGTGCTGTGATCGGAGTTGTCCTGGTTCGAAGTCGAGTTTTCGTTGGCCAGGGACCCGGCGCCGCTTTGGGTCGAGGTGGCGGTGGCCGACTGATGGCTCCAGCCGTCGGTGTTGTTATTGGTCGGGTTACCCCACGCCGAACCAGCAAAGGCGAGGGCAATCGCCGACGCCAGAAGTGTCTTGTTCATTACGATGCTCCCAGGAGGATTTCACGGTCACAGCGGCTCAGCTCCTGGCCCGCACTCATCGAAGAGCGCGGCAGGAGATTCAGGTTCGGCTTGCTGCCAAACCAGCCTGCCCTGCGCATAATCGGTGCCAGCTTCGTCACCTGGGGCGGCAAGTCCTTGTATTACAAGGGCCACCCGGCGGCGCGGCCGCGCTCTGGCCGATGTTTTGCCGGATCGACATGGCCCCGCGCCGATGTGCGGCACGCGACATGTCACATTGCTGTGACAGAGGCGCCCCATCGCGTTTTCGGGGGCCCTCGGCGCCTGTCAGGAAAGCCTTCATTTTCAAGGCCTTGCAGCGCCGGCTCAGGATTTGCCCTGATTCTTTCGGCGCGTATCGGCGCTGAAACACGCGGCCAGGGGTGCTGCTGCCGCCGCCCGTGTGGGCCGGACCGCATGCTGGCTTGAATCGGCGATGGCGGCATGGGCAAGCGCGGCGGCGCCGCCATGGCCGCGCATCGCCCGCCGGCCGGCTCGCCGGCGACGCCATCGGCCCCACCCGGCATAAGGCGTGACCGCGCGTTGGCACAGCACGGGCCGCCGCGGCACGCGTGCCAGACCTGTCGCGAAAACCCCTCAGCGTTTATCCTCGCTAGGCCCTATGTCTGATTTAAAGTACATTAGAGGCATTACAGACTTGTCATCTCTCCACAAGGGAAACCATGAGTGAAGCCGTCGTTCCCCTGTATCACCAGATTTACGTGGTGCTGCGCCAGCAGATCGTCGAAGGCCGCTTCGGCCAGGGTCCCTTGCCCGGCGAGATTGACCTCGCCAAGCAGTTCCACGCGTCGCGCGTGACCATGCGGCGCGTGTTCGACCGGCTGGTGCAGGAAGGGCTGGTGCGCCGCCACCGCGGGCTCGGCACCTTCGTCAACCCGCATCCGGTGCGCCCGGCCGCGGCCGCCGGCGAGGAACGCGGCACCAGCCTGCTCGACAACATCATCGACATGGGCCAGAAGACCTCGGTCAAGGTGATCTCGATCGATGAAGTCCATGCCACGCCAGACGTGGCCGATTCGCTGCAGATCGAGCCGGGCGATCCGGTGGTGAAGATCGTGCGCGTGCGCCACTACCGCAACCGCCCGCTGTCCCACATCACGGTCTACCTGCCGGCAGCGCTGGGCCGGCCGATCACGCGCCAGGCGCTGGAAGAGACCCCGGTGCTGCGCTTGCTGGAAGCGGGCGGGGTCAAGCTCGGCCGCGCCAGCCAGGTCCTGTCGGCACGGCTGGCCGACGTGGTGGTGGCGCCGCTGCTGGATGTGCCGGTCGGCGGCGCGCTGCTGGCGGTGCGCCGCGTGGTCAAGGACCAGTCCGGGCGCCCGGTGCAGCTGCTGCTGGGCCAGTACCGCCCGGACCGCTATGAATACCGGATGGAACTGTCGCCGGCCGGCGTCGACAGCGCCAACGTCTGGGTGGAAAGCGAGACCCGCCCCGGCTTGCGCGACTGATGCCACGGGTGCCGCCCCGGCTTGCGTTGCCGGGGTGCGCCGGATCCTGTTCCGCGCCATACTGCGCATCCCTGATCACATCACGCGAGGAGCCGCCGCCATGCCAGAGTTCCGACTGGTCTCGTCCAGCCCGACCCGTCTGCCTTCGATTCCCCGCCGCGCCACGGTGCGGCGCCTTGCCGCACTTGGCACGCTGGCCGCCTGCGCGCTGGCCCTGCCACTGACGGCCGTGGCCCAGGCACAAGGCCAGGGGCCGGCGCAGGTGGCCGGCGGCAAGCCGATCCGGATCCTGGTGGGCGCGCCGGCCGGCGGCACCACCGACACGCTGGCGCGCACCATTGCCCAAGAGATGTCGCAGGCGCTGGGCCAGCCCGTGGTGGTCGAGAACCGCCCCGGCGCGGGCGGCAATATCGCCGCGGACCTGGTCGCCAAGAGCGCGCCGGACGGCAGCACGCTGCTGATGAGCTTCACCAGCCATACCATCAACGCCACGCTGTACAAGAAACTGCCGTTCGATCCGGTGCAGGACTTCACGCCGATCACGCTGGTCGCCACCGTGCCCAGCGTGCTGGTGGCCACGCCCCGGCTGGCGGCCAACAATGTGCCCGAGTTGATCCGCCTGGCGCGCTCGGAACCGGGCAAGCTGAACTTCGCCATCGGCTCGGTGGGCTCGTCGCTACATATGGCCGGCGACATGTTCAAGATGATGACCGGCACCTACATCGTCAACATTCCGTACAAGGGCACTTCGCCGGCACTGACCGACGTGCTGGCGGGGCAGTGCGACTTGATGTTCGCCAGCACCATCAACGTGCTGCCGCACGTGCGCGCGGGCAAGCTCAAGGTGCTGGGCGTGACCAGCCCCGCGCCGCTGCCGCAGTTCCCCGGCGCGGCGCCGATCGGCAATACCGTCAAGGGCTTCGAGTCGAGCGCGTGGTTCGGCCTGTTCGGGCCGGCCGGCATGCCGCACGACACCACGCAGGCGCTGTACCAGGCCGCGCGCAAGGGGCTGGAAGCCCCCGCGGTGCGCAAGCGCCTGGAGAACGATGGCGCGCAACCGATGGGCACGCCACCCGATGCTTTCGCCGCATTCGTGAAGCAGGACATCAAGCGCTGGGCGGGCGTGGTCAAGTACTCGGGGGCCTCGCCGGAATGAGCACCCTCCACGCCACGCTGGCGCAAAAGCTGGTGGCACGCGCCGCCGGGCTGGCGCATGCCGAGCCGGGCACCGTGGTGATCTGCCGGGTCGACCTGGCGATGTCGCACGACTCCAGCGGCCCGCGCCGCGTGGCGCCGCTGCTGGAAGAACTGGGCACCGGCGTCTGGGATCCGTCGCGCTATGTGGTGGTGACCGACCATTTCGTGCCCGGCGGCGATGCCCAGGCCGAATCGATCCTGCGCTTCACGCGCGACTGGACGCGCCAGGCCGGCGCGCACTTCATCGACGCCGAAGGCATCTGCCACGTGGTGCTGCCCGAGCGCGGCCATGTGCTGCCAGGGCGCCTGATCGTTGGCGGTGACAGCCACAGTCCCACCGGCGGCGCCTTCGGCGCGTATATGTTCGGCGTGGGCGCGACCGAGATGGCCGGCGTGCTAGCCACCGGCGAGATCTGGCTGCGGGTGCCCGACACCATCCGGCTGCAATGGGACGGGCAACTCGCGCCCGGGGTGTGCGCCAAGGACATGATGCTGTTCCTGTGCGCCACGCTGGGCATGGGTGGCGGGCGCTACCAGGCCCTGGAATTCACAGGCAGCGCCGTCGCCGCGCTGCCGATGCAGGAGCGCATGACGCTTACCAACATGAGCACCGAGCTGGGCGCGCAGACCGGGCTGGTGGCGCCCGACGCGGTCACGCTCGACTGGCTGGCCCAGGCCGGCGTGCCGGCGCAGACCCTGGCGGCGATCGACCTGGACCACTGGCGCAGCGACGCCGGCGCGCCGGTGCTGGCCACCCATCGCTTCGACGCCGCGGCGCTGGTGCCGCAGGTGGCCGCGCCGCACTCGCCCGCCAACAGCGCGCCGGTGGACCGCGCCGCCGGCGAGCCGGTGCAGATCGCCTACCTGGGCGCCTGCACCGGCGCCAAGCTGGAAGACCTGCGCATGGCCGCGCGCGTGCTGCGCGGGCGCCGCGTGGCCGCCGGCGTGACGCTGCAGGTGGCACCGGCCTCGCGCCGCGACCAGCTGCAGGCCGAGCAGGAAGGCACGCTGCGGATCCTCGCCGACGCCGGCGCCATGCTGCTGCCCAACGCCTGCGGCGCCTGCGCCGGCTATGGCGCGGCGCGCTTCCCGGCGGGCAGCCGTGCCATCGCCTCGACCGCGCGCAACTTCGCCGGCCGCATGGGCGACGCCGGCAGCGCCGTGTGGCTCGGCTCGCCGATGACAGTAGCCGCCAGCGCCGTCACCGGCCGCATTACCGATCCGCGTACGCTGCTGGAGTAACGCCGCAGCCCTGACCCCGTACCCGCCGCTGGCGGGACAGACTTCCCCGCATGACCTCTGCCTTCGCCCCCGCTCCTGCCGGCCGCCTCTGGCGCTTCGGCGACAACATCGACACCGATGCCATGGCCCCCGCCGTGCTGATGAAAGCGCCGCTGCAGGTGCTGGCACGGCATTGCCTGGCCGCGCTGCGCCCGGAGTTTCCCGCCAGCGTACGCCCCGGCGACGTGCTGGTGGCCGGCGCCAACTTCGGCATCGGTTCCTCGCGCGAGCAGGCGCCGCAGGCGCTGCGCGAACTGGGCGTGGGCGCGGTGGTGGCGCAATCGTTTGGCGGGCTGTTCTATCGCAACGCCATCAACCTGGGGCTGCCGGTGCTGGTCTGCGCCGACACCAGCGGGCTGGCCGACGGCGCGCACGGGGTGCTGGACCTGGACACCGCGCAATTGCGGCTGGACGACGGCAGCGTGGTGGCGTGCGAACCGATTCCGGCGTTCCTGCGCGCCATCCTGGCCGCGGGCGGGCTGGTGCCGCACCTGAAGGCGCGCCTGGCGCGCGAACGCGGCGCCGGGGGCTGAAGCCGGCGCCTCAGGCCGCGGCAGGCGGTGGCGCGGTGCGCAGCAGCGCCAGCGCCTCTTCGTCGCTGGTCTGGCTGAAATCGAGGTAGAACGCGCCCACCGCGCCGAAACTGGGCGGCGTGTTCAGGCAGATGACCTCGTCGGCGGCCGGCGCCAGGCTGGCCAGCCCCTCCTGCGAACCAACCGGCGTGGCCGCGACCACGCGCGCCGCACCGGCCATGCGCACGCCTTCGAGCGCGGCGCGCATGGTGGCGCCGGTGGCCACGCCATCATCGACCACGATCACGACGCGTCCGGCGCGGGCCGGCACCGGCTTGCCGCCGCGGTAGCGCTGCTGGCGCCGGGCGATCTCGTCGAGCTGGCGGCCGCGCTCGGCATCGAAGCTGCCGCTGTCGACGGCGCGGCGTGCCCAGGGATCGTCATTGACCACCGTGTGCGGCCCGCCGCCGCCGGCATCGCCCTCCACCACCGCGCCCAGTGCCAGTTCCGGGTAGCCCAGCGCACCGATCTTGCGCACCAGCAGCACGTCCAGCTGCCCGTCCAGCGCGCGCGCCACCTCAAACGCCACCGGCACGCCGCCGCGCGGCAACGCCAGCACCAGCGGCGGCTGGCCCAGCCGGGCGGCGCCAAAGCCCAGCGCCGCCAGGTGGCGGCCGAGGTATTGGCCCGCTTCGCGGCGATCGGCAAAGCACGGGGGCAAGGACATGTCGGTTTCCATGGGCGGGACAGTCCGGCGCGGGGTCCCTCCGCCCAATATAGACCCTGGCGCTGCCTGCGGCGGCGGCCCGCGGGTCACCTGCCGGCGCGCGCCGGCACGAGCCGGCGCCATTAGGCGCGATGGTGCAACAGTGTGTTCAGCCGGGGGTAGCTGACCGCGCCGCAGTGCAGCATTACGATGACGGCTGGCACTGACAACGCCGCACCGCCCTTGCCGGACAGGCCCACGCCCGCGCCCGGCCCGATCGCCTGAGCCCTGACATGACCACGCCCTCCTCCGCCCGCGCCGCGACTGCGCAACCCCGCCACGACGCCACGGCAGACGTTTCCCCCCTCGCCGCGCCGGACATTCCGTTCGGTTCGCTCGAAGCCGCCGCGATGGCCGAGCTGCCGTACACCTTCCGCCCGGCCGGCACCTGCACCCGCTACTACGACGAGTTTTTCGGCTGAAGCGCCGGCGGCGCGCCTGCCGCCATCACGGTATCGCAGAGCGCGGCCAGCCGCGCCGCCATGTCGCGTGCGGCGGCCGGCAGGTCCGGCTGCGCGTGCAGGCTCAGTTCGACATCCGGCGCCGCGGCGGGCCAGCCTTGCTCCAGTACCGTGTGCTGCGCCGTGGCCAGCCGCCGCGGCAGCAGCGTCACGCCCAGGCCATCGGCCACCGCCGCCAGGATGCTGGCCAGGCTGGCGCTGACAAAGGCCACGCGCCAGCGCCGGCCGCCGGCGTCGAGTGCGTGCGTCATCTCGCCGCGATACAGGCCGCCCACCGGGAACACCACCAGCGGCACCGGATCGCGCGCCACCGCCGGACGGCTGCGGCTGTCGATCCAGCACAGCGGCTCCGGCCAGCTGGCCAGCCCCTGCGCCTGGCCGGTGCGCTGCTTGACCAGCACCAGGTCCAGCTCGCGGTCCTGGAAACGCTGCCACAGCTCGTGGCTCAGGCCACTGGTCACCTCCAGCCGCATGCCCGGCCAGTCATCGGCAAACCCGGCCAGCACCGGGGTCAGCGGGCGCGCGGCAAAGTCCTCGGGCACGCCGAGCCGGATCTCGCCCTGGCCGGCGCTCTGGCGCAACTGCCCCACCGCCTCGGCCATTAGCTGCTGCAGGCGGCGCGCATAGCCGAGCAGGCGCTCGCCTTCCGGCGTAGTGGTGACATAGCGGCCGCCGCGGTCCAGCAGCACGCAGCCCAGCTGGTCTTCCAGCCGCCGCACCTGCTGGCTCACGGTGGACTGGGTCAGGTGCACACGCTGGGCGGCGCGGGTAAAGCTGCCGCTTTCGGCGACGGCGACAAAACTCTGCAGCAGCACGGGGTCGAGACGGGGATCCTGCATGACGGGGCATCCATTGGTTTTTCCACTGTTGGCGATTTCATCATTTAATTTCCCAATCACCAAGGCCCGGCGTACAGTGGCGCCACGCAGCCCCAGGCTGCGTCCGGGCGCCGTCGCCCCTGACTTCAAGCACCATGCCGCGTTGCGCGCGAGCATGTACCCACTTTTCTGCCAACCATGACCACTCACCAGGCATTCATGCGCGAGGCGGTCCGCCTCGCCTTGGCCAACCGTGACCGGGGCGCGCGCCCGTTCGGCGCCGTGCTGGTACTCGACGGCGAGGCTGTCGCCACCGGCGTCAACGACATCGTCCACAGCCACGACCCCACCACCCATGCCGAGATGGAGGCGGTGCGCGCCGCCGCGCGCAAGCTGGGCCGGCCCGACCTGCGCGGCAGCGTGGTCTATGCCACCGGCCACCCCTGCCCGATGTGCCTGGCGGCGCTGACCATGGCCGGGGTGCAGGCGGTCTACTACGCGTTCGACAACCACGATGCCGCCCCCTATGGCATGTCGAGCGAGGCCGCCTACCAGGCGCTGCGCCTGCCACTCGACCCGCCGCCGTTGCCGCTCACGCGGGTGCCGGTCGAACTTTCCGCCGCGCAGCTCTACGGCGTGCGCGCGCGCCGTGGCTGAGGGCGCGCGCCCGCCGCGCTGGCTGGTGCTGGCGGCCGTGGCCGGCATCGGCCTGAACCTGCGGCCGTTCCTGACCGCGGTCGGGCCGCTGGCGCCGGCCATCCGCGGCGGCACCGGCCTGAGCTACCAGGGCATGGCGTGGCTGACGCTGCTGCCGATGCTGCTGATGGGGGTGGGCGCGTTCTTCGGCCCTGCTATCCGCGCGCGGCTGGGGGCGCGCACCGCGGTGCTGGGCGCGCTGGCCTTGCTTGGCGGCGGTTGCGCGCTGCGGCTGGGCGCGGCCGGCGCCACCTTGCTGATCGCCTCGGCGGCGCTGTGCGGGTTGGGCGTGGCGGTGGTGCAGGCGGCATGCCCGGGACTGGTCAAGCAGGAGTTCCCGGCGCGCGTGGCACCGGTGATGGGCCTGTATTCGGCCGCACTGATGGGCGGCGGCGCGCTGGGCGCGCAACTGTCGCCCTATGTCACCGAGCTGGCCGGCAGCTGGCGCGAGGCGCTGGCGCTGTGGGCTGTGCCCGCGCTGGCGGCGCTGGCACTGGCGTGGGTGGCGCTGCCGCGCGGCGCGGCCCGCAAGCCGGCATGGGCCGGGGCCGCGCCGGCAAGCCGCCCGGCCAGCGCCGCCGGCAAGACCGGCGCGCTGCTGCGGCGTCCGCGCACCTGGCTGCTGATGGCTTGCTTTGGCGTGATGAACGGCGGCTATGCGTCGCTGGTGGCGTGGCTGGCGCCGTTCTACCAGAGCCATGGCTGGAGTGCGCCGGCGAGCGGCTCGCTGGTGGCGCTGATGGCGGTGGCGCAGGCCGCCGCGGCGCTGCTGCTGCCCACGCTGGCGGCGCGCCGCCTGGACCGGCGCGCCTGGATGGCGCTGGCGCTGGGGCTGCAGGTCGCCGGCTTCGCCGGCCTGGCGCTGTGGCCAGACGCGGCGCCGCACGCCTGGGCCGTGATCGGCGGCGCCGGCCTGGGCGGCTGCTTTGCGCTGTACCTGGTGGTGGCGCTGGACCACCTGCCCGACCCCGACAGCGCCGGCACGCTGAGCGCGGTGATGCAGGGCGGCGGCTTCCTGCTGGCGTCGCTGGCACCGTGGCTCACCGCCATGCTGCACGCCCGCACCGGCGACTTTGCCGCCGGCTGGTGGTACCACCTGGCGTGCGCGGCGGTGGTCGGCGTCCTGACCATGCGGCTGGATCCGGCGCGCTACGGCGCATCCTTTGCATTGCCGGCGCCCGCGGGTTGCGCGCGGCCCGCAGGATGAAACCGGCCTGGCCGCGATGACGGCGCACGGCTGATACCAGTCTGGCCGTCAGGCGGCTCGCCCGGGCTCAACCGGACTCACCCTGGCTCAACCGGTGGGCCCGCGAGGTCAGCGGGCCCGCGCGGCCTCCACCACGGCCGTGACATCCGCCGGCGCCGGCTGCTGCGGCAGTGCGAACAAGGCCGCGGCGGGCGGCGACAGGCCCTGCAGCCATTGCAAGGCAAGCACGATAAGCATGACCGGCATGGCGCCTCCTTCCCGCATTCGTGGCCACTTCCCACTGGTATAGCTCATCCTGCCCGGACGGCGCCCGAGGGCCACGCCCGGCATCGTCCGGGCGTACCCGTTTCTGCGTGCCTGCGCACCGGCCGGGCCCCGTTAGCGGCCACGCCCCGGGCCGGCGCCCTTGCGAAAACTATTTCGCATGTAACGTCACATTACCTTCGAAGTTGTGCCCGAGCGCCGTCTGCCGGGTCCGCCGCAGTGCCCGGGGAGCCTTGCCTGGCAAGGGCTTCCGGCGGGCATGCTGGCGCAGCGGGACCTTGCCCGCGCCGTTGCCCCTTGTGAGACAGGCTTACAAGTGCAAGCGCGCAGCGTGGGGGCCGGTCGCTACATTGGAGCCGTGTCCAACGCGATCCCGCCAGGAGCCCTGATGAAACGCGCCCTCTCGCTGGTGGTGCTGCTGTCCACCACCGCCGCACTGCTTTCCGCCTGCATCGTGGTGCCCCCGCGCGGCGGCCCGCCGCCGCGCCACCACTACCACCCCTACGACCGCTATTGATTTCTCCCACCGCCCAACGGAGCTATCCCATGAAACGCCAACTCCTGCTTGCCGCAGCCGTCCTTGCCACGGGCGGCGCTTTCGGGCTGACCGCCCCTGCCGAAGCCCATCCGGCCGTCGTCGCCAGCGGCTACGGCCACCCGCCGCCGCCGCCGCGCTACGAGCCGCACCCGGCCGCGCGCCGCGGCCAGGTCTGGGTCCCCGGACACTGGGAAGCCCGCGGCGGACGCTACGACTGGCGCGGTGGCTACTGGCAGCCGCAGCGCGTCGGCTACCGCTATGTACCCGAACGGTGGGTGCGCGGGCCGCACGGCTGGGTCATGCGCCCGGGCCGCTGGGTACGCTGAAGCCAGAAAGCCGGGCCATCATCCTGCACCGCAGGCCTGCCTCCCCCCACCGATGGGTGGTGGCAAGCCCGGTGCGGCCCGTGCCGCCGGCGCCGCAGCGTTCATCCATGGTGGTAGCCGCGCCTCATCCAGAAGCACTAGACCATGTGCGCGAACGGCCAGGAAATCTCCTGAATTGATTTCACAACCAAACTTTCCGGAGCACGTTTCATAATTGGAGCAGCACCACTGATGATGTATTCCGGACACCCCTCGATAGGGTTATAAAATCGTCATATCCGGCCTTGTGATAATAGAATCTGTTTCAGGTTTGCAACCAATTTAATTCTGAATGTCACATCTGTGAAACCACCGGGAATGGCGCCAGCGCGGCGTTTGCGGAACCTGGCAGGTATAAATGCGACATATTTTAAGGGATTATGAAGGCCCTTTCATTCCCTCCTTCATTCCATCCCCGACCCCCTCGCTTGCATTCCCCTCCCCCAGCCCATAAGATGAATTCCAACTGATTTAGGAGCAAGCAGCACCCGGGTTCGGATTTCGGGGTCATCCTTCCAGCCATGAGCAAGTTCCAGCTACAACAACGGAACTGTCAGGCATGGAAGCATGGGGGTCAGCCACAGAGCCAGCCACCAGTCACCAGGCCATCGCGGTGACGGCGGTCCTGTCACGTCCTCCATACGCAAAGTGCCCCGCAGTCCGCCCCCGGGTAAAAACGGGGAGTGAAGTCCATGAATGCGTTGCTGATCGAGGAGCATCCGCTGCTCCGGCTCGGGCTGTTGCAGATGCTCGAAAACATCGAGGAATCCGCCCAGGTTGCGGCCATTGCACCCGCGGATATGGCCAGGCTGGACGCCCGGCACCAAAACGCCGACCTGCTCGTTTTCGGCATGCCCTCCGACCCCGCGCCCGGCTGGGTGCTGCTGGAACAAGCCCGGCAGACACTCGCGCCGCAACGCATCCTGATCCTTGCCGACACCCTGCCCTTGCACGTGCCCACCGCGGACAGCGCACGCGGCATCTGCGGTTGCCTGCCCAAGTCCGCCTCGCTGGCGGTAATTGAGGCTGCCATCCGCATGGCCGTGTCCGGCGTCCAGGGGCTGGTCTTCACCGCCGAGACCGGAACCTTGCCCTCGGCGTCGCGCTCGGCGATGCCCGCCATGCAGTCACTCGCCTCGGCTGCGCCGCTGCCGCTCAGCGCCGCGCATCCGGCCCAACCGCCGGGGGAGCAGTTGTCGCTGGCGTCCTGCGCCAGCACCCCGCGCGCCGCCCTGCGTACCACCGTGGCCCTGCGGGACCTGACCGAGCTGCGGCCCGGCCAGCCGCTGTCCGCACCGGCGGCGGTGTCGCCAACGCCCGCTGCCATGCCGCTGAGCGAGGAAGAACCCGGCTACGACGAGGCTGAGATGCTCAAGATCACGCCGCGCCAATACGAGGTGCTGGTGCTGCTGGCGCGCGGCTATCCGATCAAGACCGTCAGCCGCATGCTCAACATCTCGGTGGCGACGGTGAAGAGCCACGCCTGCACGCTGTACCAGCGGCTCAAGGTGCGCAACAAGGGCGAGGCCGTCTACGCCGCCTTGCAGCGCGGCGCCACGCTGGAATGGGTCAGTGGCGACGAACGCATCACGCGCGAAACCAATGGCGCCGGGATGGCGTCAAGACGCGAACCGCCGTGCCAGGCGGTCAGGCCAGCGGTCTGAGGCCGGCCTGAGAGCTTTGCCGCGCCGCGCCCGCACAGACGGGCCGGCGCAACACCGGCGCTTGCCGGACGGGAGGGGTCATCATGCAAGGCAGCACGTTCTTGCCCAGCTTTTCCGTGTGCGTCAGCACGCGCGACCATCCGGACGGCCTGCGCCGGACCTTGCAGTCGATCGCGGCATCGACCATGCCGCCGCACCAGCTGATCGTCTGCGATGACAGCAGCCACGACGCCACGCGCGCGCTGATGCGCGACGCGTACCCCGACATCCCCTGCCTGGACGGGCCCCGGCGCGGCGCCGCCGCCAGCCGCAACCGGCTGCTGCGCGCGGCCACCGGCACGCATGTGCTGTTTCTCGACGACCACGCCGCGCTGGGGCCGACCTTCCTGCAGCAAATGGGCGAGCGCCTGGCCGACGACTTCATCTACCGGGTCGCCGCCGGCGGCAGCGCCGACGCGCTGGTGCTGACCGGCACGGCGATGTGCGCGGGCGCATGCCTGCGCCCGCAGTGCCAGGATTTCCTCGGGCAGCCGTTGCGCCAGCCGCGGCGCGGCGTCGCGCGCGCGCGGCCGCTGTGCGCGGTGGTGCTGTCCTGCACGGTGTTCCCGCGCGCGCTGCTGGAGCGGCTGCCGTTCGACGAGTCCCTCGATGCCGACTACGACGTCGCCGACCTGACCGGGCGCGCGGTCTATGGCTGCGGCTGCCGCATCGAGCTGGTGCCGAGCGCGATCAACCAGCTGCATGGGCAGCGGCCACTGCCTTGCGGCGGCAGCCCGACCGCCGATGCCGCGCGCATGGTCACCATGCTGCACCGGTACGGCCGCAGCCAGCACCGTCACGACAAGGCTGCGCTGTTCCTGATGCTGGCCCTGCCGCACAACTTGGGACAGCACCTGCACCGCAGCGGCTGGCGCGGCGTGGCGCCGTTCTGGGCCACCACGCGCCTGCTGTGGCAGCACTTGCGGCTTGCGCCCGGCCATGACGACACCGCGGCCCGGGCCCGCGCCGAGGTCGCGGCGCCGATGCCGCGCTCCTGATCCGTGGCGGTGCGCCCACACCGCCGGCCGCCATTGTGTGGGGTAGCAGACGGTGCGCCGCCGGACCGCGGCGCTACAGTCGCCCCACTTGCTAACGGATCAGAGCCATGGGCGCAAACGAGCTGGACACTCTCGGTCAAAACCCCGCCATCGGGCCGGAGCGGAGCGCGCCACGCGGGCGCAACGGCATCCGGCGCGCGCTGATCACCGGCATTACGGGGCAGGATGGCTCCTACCTGTGCGAGCTGCTGCTGGCCAAGGGCTATGAAGTCCACGGCATCAAGCGGCGCAGCTCGCTGTTCAACACCGAGCGCATCGACCACCTGTACCAGGATCCGCAGGCGCAGGAGCGCCGCCTGATCCTGCACCACGGCGACATGACCGACACCGCCAGCCTGGTGCGCGTGGTGCAGCAGTCGCAGCCGGACGAGATCTACAATCTCGCCGCGCAGAGCCACGTGCAGGTCTCGTTCGAAGAGCCCGAATACACCGCCAACACCGACGCGATCGGCACGCTGCGCCTGCTGGAGGCGATCCGCATCCTGGGGATGGAGAAGCTCACGCGCTTCTACCAGGCGTCCACCTCCGAACTCTACGGGCTGGTGCAGGAAATTCCGCAGAAGGAAACCACGCCGTTCTATCCGCGCAGCCCGTATGCCGCGGCCAAGCTCTATGCCTACTGGATCACGGTGAACTACCGCGAGGCCTACGGCATGTATGCCTGCAACGGCATCCTGTTCAACCATGAAAGCCCGGTGCGCGGCGAGACCTTCGTCACCCGCAAGATCACCCGCGCGATCGCGCGCATCGCGCTGGGCCTGCAGGAAACGCTGTACCTGGGCAACCTGTCGGCGCTGCGCGACTGGGGCCATGCGCGCGACTACGTCGAGATGCAATGGCTGATGCTGCAGCAGCCCGCGGCCGAAGACTTCGTCATCGCCAGCGGCGAACAGCACAGCGTGCGCGAGTTCGTGCAGCGCGCCGCGCGCGAGCTGGGCATCACCATCACCTTCCATGGCAGCGGTGTCGACGAGGTCGGCATGGTCGAGCATGTCGATGCGCCCGCGCGCGGCGGCATCGCGCCGGCATGCAAGCCGGGCGAAATCGTGGTGCGGGTCGATCCGCGCTACTTCCGCCCCACCGAGGTGGAAACGCTGCTTGGCGACGCCAGCCGTGCGCGCGAGCGCCTGGGCTGGACCCCGCGCATCGGCTTTGCCGAACTGGTCCGGGAAATGATCGAGGCCGACTACGCCGCCGCGCGGCGCGACGCGCTGGTCAGGCTGGCCGGGTTCCAGGCCTTCAATCACCTTGAGTAGTCTCTTGTCCGGTCACGAGGCCCCCATGAACGAGCCCATTGTCGCGCGCCCGCGCATCTTTGTCGCCGGCCACCGCGGCATGGTCGGCTCGGCCATCGAGCGCGCGTTGCGCGCGCAGGGCGACGCCGACATCGTCACGCGCACGCACGCCGAACTGGACCTGTGCGACCAGCAGCAGGTGCAGGCATTCTTTGCCGCGCAGCGCATCGACGCGGTCTACCTGGCCGCGGCCCGGGTCGGCGGCATCCATGCCAACAACACCTATCCCGCCGAATTCATCCACCAGAACCTGGCCATCGCCACCCACGTCATCCATGCCGCGTGGCAGTCCGGCGTGCGGCGGTTGCTGTTTCTGGGCTCGAGTTGCATCTACCCCCGGCTGGCGCCGCAACCGATCCGCGAGGCGTCGCTGCTGACCGGCGCGCTCGAGCCGACCAATGCGCCCTACGCCATCGCCAAGATCGCCGGCATCATGCTGTGCGACAGCTACAACCGCCAGTACGGCACTGATTACCGCTGCGTGATGCCGACCAATCTCTACGGGCCCGGCGACAACTATCACCCCGACAACAGCCATGTGATACCGGGACTGCTGCGCCGCTTCCACGACGCCCGCCTGGCCGGCAGCGCGAGCGTGTCGGTGTGGGGCACGGGCAAGCCCTTGCGCGAATTCCTGCACGCCGACGACCTGGCCCGTGCCTGCCTGCATGTGATGGCGCTGTCCGCACCGGCATACCGCGAGGCAGCGCCCACGGGCTTGCTCAACGTCGGCAGCGACGACGAGATCTCGATCGGCGCGCTGGCGGCACTGGTGGCGCAGGTCACCGGCTATCGCGGCACCATCGCCTTCGAAACCGACAAGCCCGACGGCACGCCGCGCAAGCGCCTGGACAGCGCCGCCATTATGCGCACCGGCTGGCGCCCGTGCATTGCCCTGCAAGACGGCCTGCGCAACGTGTACCAGGACGCCTGCCGCACCGGCAGGTTGCCTGGCGGCATCGCGGCCGCGCTGGCCTGACCCCGAACGCGCGCGGAGCGGCCATGAAGATCCTGATCTACTGCCAGAACTACGCGCCCGAACTGACCGGCATCGGCAAGTACACCGGCGAGCAGGCGCAATGGCTGGCTGCGCGCGGGCACGAGGTGCGCGTGATCTGCGCGCCGCCGTACTATCCCGCGTGGCGCGTCGGCGAGGGCTACAGCGCCTGGCGCTACGGCCGCGAAGCGCACGGCAGCGTGACGGTCTACCGTGCGCCGGTATGGGTGCCGCGCAAACCGTCGGGCCTGCTGCGCATCCTGCACCTGTTGAGCTTTGCGCTAAGCAGCTTGCCTTGCGTGGCGGCGCAGCTGCGCTGGCGTCCCGACCTGATCTTTGCGGTCGAACCCACGCTGATGTGCAGCCCGGCGGCGCTGCTGCTGGGCAGCTGCACGCGCGCCCGCACCTGGCTGCACGTACAGGACCTGGAGGTCGATGCCGCGTTCGCGCTGGGCGTGCTGCGCCATCCGCTGCTGCGCCGGCTGGCCACCCGCATCGAACGCGCGCTGACCACGCGCTACCACCGCGTCTCGACCATCTCGCAGGCCATGGCGGACGCGCTGCTTGCCAAGGGCGTCAGCCACGCGCGCCTGCAGCTGCTGCCCAACTGGGCCGACCTGCACGAGGCGCCGGCCGACGCGGCGCTGGCGTTCCGGCACGGCCTGGGCATTGCCGCCGATGCGGTGATCGCGCTGTACGCCGGCAACATGGGCAACAAGCAGGGCCTGGAAGTGCTGGCCGATGCCGCGCAGGCGCTGCAAGGCCACCCGCGCATCCACGTGGTGCTGTGCGGCGACGGCAGCGGCCGCGCCGCGCTGCAGGCGCGTTGCGCCGGCATGGCGCGCGTGCATTTCCTGCCGCTGCAGCCGCAGGCGCAGTTCCACGCGATGATGGCGGCGGCCGACATCCACTTGCTGCCGCAGCGCGCCGATGCCGCTGACCTGGTGATGCCGTCCAAGCTGACCGGCATGCTGGCCAGCCGGCGCCCGGTGATTGCCACCGCGCAGCCCGATACCGAACTGGGGCGCCTGGTGGCGCGCGTGGGCGTGCTGGTGCCGCCCGGCGACGGCAGCGCGCTGGCGCACGCCATTGCCACCCTCGCCTGCCAGCCGCAGCGGCGCGCCATGCATGCCGCCGCGGGTCGCGCTTGGGCCGAAGCCCACCTGGGCCGCGACGCCGTGCTGGCGCAGCTGGAGTGCGCGCTGCAGGCACTGGTATCGCCGCCTGCCGCGCAAGATGCCTCTGCGGTTGCATAAGCGCAGAGGCTGCGAACGCCAACTGTCCAAGGGGGACCCAGCATGAGCCAGAACACCGCCACCACGCAAGCCGCGCTGGTGCAACGCCTGATGCAAACCATCAGGCCCCTGGTGCCGCGCTGGGCGCGCACGTACTACCACGTGCGCCGGGAGCAGCAGCATGACGCGCGCTACCGCGCCAAGCCGCCTGGCGAAGTATTCTCCGACATCTACCACAGCAGCCTCTGGGGCGAGGCGAACGAGCCGGGCTTCTTCAGCGGCACCGGCTCGCACGATCCGCGCATCGTCGAGCCCTACGCCGATGCCGTCACCGCGCTGCTGCGCGAACTGCCGCGCAAGGCCGACGTGGTCGACCTGGGCTGCGGCGACTTCCATATCGGCAGCCGCATCCGCCCGGCATGCGGGCGCTATGTGGCCTGCGACGTGGTGGCGCCGCTGATCGCGGCCAACCGCGAGCGCTACAGCCATCTCGATGTCGAGTTCCGCTGCCTCGACATTGCCGGCGACGAGCTGCCCGCCGGCGACGTGGTGTTCCTGCGCCAGGTGCTGCAGCATCTGGACAACGGCCGGATCGCGCGCGTGCTGGCCAAGCTGCACCGCTACCCGGTGCTGGTGCTGACCGAACACTTGCCGCTGGCGCCGGATTTTCCGCCCAATGCCAAGAAGCGGCTGGGGGCCTCGACACGGCTGGCGCGCATGGTGCCGAGCGGCGTGGTGCTGACCGCGCCGCCGTTCAACCTGAATCCGGTGCACAGCCGCGTGCTGTGCGAGGTTCGCGAAGGCGCGGGCGTGATCCAGACTGTCGCCTACACCCTGCATTGAGTCGGCGCCCGCGCAACGGCGCGGCCTTGCCGGCTTGCCACCGGCCTCAGCCGGCCGTGCCGGCCTCGGCCGCCGCGGTGGCCGAGGCCGGAGCCAGCGCGGCCAGGTAGATGGCCTCGTACTGGTCCAGCGCCCGTTCCGCGGAGAAATGCCGCGCCCACGCCAGCGAGTCGGCCGAGAGCTGGTCGCGCCGGGCCTGCGGCCACGACAGCAGCTCCAGCAGCATCCCCACGTTGCGCCGGGCCCAGGCCTGCGCCTGGTCTGGCTCCATCGGCTCCATCAGCAGCGCCAGCCCGCCGCCGATTTCCTGCATCGGCGCCCGCGCCGTGGTCAGCACCGGGATCCCGCACGCCATGGCCTCGATCACGGGCCAGCCGAAACCCTCTTCCAGGCTCGGGAACAGCAGCACCGCCGCCAGCGCATAGGCGGCGTGCACGGCGGCGGTGGACATGCCCTCCAGGAACCGCACCTTGCCGCCCAGGCGCTCGGCGCCGGCGGCCAGCTCGCGCATGGCGGCGGTCGGCTCGGGGCCGATCATCCACAGCGGGCGCGGCGCGGCGGCGGCACCGTCACCGCCGCTGGCTTCGCAGTACGCCTGGTATAGCGCCAGCACGCCCTCGCGGTTCTTGTACCATTGGTTGCCGCCGATATGGACCAGCATGCCGGGCTGGATATCGTCAATGCTGGCCGCGCGCAGCCGGCGCATGGCGACATCGGGTGCGAGCGGACGGAACGGGTAGTTCAGGCCGTTGTGCACCACCCGCACCCGCGGCCGCGGCCCCGGATGCAGGCGCAACAGGTCTTGCGCGGTCTTCTCCGACACCGCGACAAAGTTCCGGCCCAGCCCGATGCCACGCAGGATCAGCGCCTGGTAGAGGCGCCCGCTGGCCGACAGCTGGCGGCCCGGAAACTCGCCCGCGGCAGTGCGCTGCGCGATGAAGTCATGGCAGTGGATGACATGCGGGCGGCGATGCAGCAGCCACATCCACATGCCCAGCGAATGGTCGGTCAGCACCACCAGCGCGCCCGCACCCTCGCGCCGCAGCCGCCACCACGCCCACGCGGGAAAGAGCAGGTACTGGTCGACATAGCCGAGCCACTTGCGCAGGCCCGGACGCATGGACAGCCGCACCAGCACGGCGGGCGGCGTCCATAACTGGGCCTCGTGGCCGCGCTCGCGCATGCCCTCGACGATCATGGCCGCGAAGCGGTCCATGCTGTGGCTGCCGAAAAATGCGGGATGACCGAGCAGGATGAGCCTCATATTGCTTTTCTTTTCGGATCCATGTGGAGGTTCGATGGAGATGCCTGGCCGGCAGCGTGCCGCTAGCGCGCGTGTCGCCGTCGCGGCCGCGCACGCCCGTCCGTGCGCGCCAGCCGCCCCTGCCGCTCCAGCCGCGTGACCGCCATGGTGAGGCCGACCAGGAGAAAGCCCAGCACGTTGGCGGTCAGCTGGCCGATCAACGACCACGTCAGCAGGCCCAGCGTGCTCACCAGCCACAGCAGGATGGCAAAGCAGCTGCCGGTGCGGCGCGCCGCACCGATGGCGAGCCACATGCCGGCCACGCACACGGCGAACTTAAGCCCCACGTACAGGTAGCCGAGCAGGCCGGCCTCCTCGACGGTGCGCCCGGTCTCGGTCTCGGACAGCATGAAAGTGATTTCGCCGCGCTCGAGGTAGCTGGCCAGGTTGCTGCCGCGCCCGAGCCCCGCGCCCAGCAGGCTGGGCTTGGCGTAGGCTTCGGTCTCGCCCAGGAACATGGTGCCGACGCGGTCGCCGAAGTTTTCGTCTTCGGCGGCGTCGTGGAAGCGCTGCACCGTGCCTTCGACGGACTCGCTGAACACGGCCATGCCGACGGCGCCAATCAGCACCGCCGCGCCGGCCCAGACCAGCACACGGCGCTTGGCCACGCCGCGCCCGAATGCCAGAGTGCAGAGCGCCGCCACCCCGAACAGGCCCGGCAACAGCAGCACGGTGGCACGCGATCCGCTCACCAGCACGCTGACCAGCAGGCTGCCCAGCACCACCAGCGCATACAGCCAGTGCCGCTTGCCTTCGCCGCCAAGCACGTATTGCAGCGCCATCGGCATGGTGATCGCCAGGAACGTGGTGTAGCCCAGCGTGAACGAGAACGTGCCGGTGGTGCGAACGATGTCGCCGACCATCATGAAGACCCGGTCTTCGTCGCCGTCGACCTGCCGGTTCAGGAAGCTGCCGGGCGGCAGGTAGTGCTGCAGCACCACCAGCGGTGCCATCAGCACCATCAGCACCAGCGTGGTCTTGCAGATCGCCGCCACGTCTTCGGGCTCGAGCAGCAGCGCCGCGGCCACGCCGAACCACACGTAGAGCAGCCAGAAGCGCAGGCCGACCAGCATGATGGCAAGGCTGCCGTCGCCGGCAATCGTCTGCAGCAGCCCCCATGCCAGCACCAGCGCGCTCCACAGCAGCAGCAGCCGCATCGCGGGCCGCGCCGGCGTAAAGCCGCCATAGCGCATGGCGTAGTAGATGCCATACACCGCCAGCAGGTCGCGCAGCAGCACCAGCGGCAGGCTCAGCGAGCCGGCCACCCACTTGCGCGCCGCGCCTTCCAGGACGGCCACCAGGAACACCAGCAGGAACACGGTGCCGAAGGTGGTGCGGGCCTGCCGGCGGGTGCGCGAGCGCGCTGGCGGCGCCAGGTGTGCGACGGAGGGGCTCAGCATAGCGTGGCAATGGTTGCGACCGCGGCGCGGCGATACCTGGCCCAGGTGTATTTCTCCCCGGCCAGGCTCGCATACTGGCGCGCCTCGTCCAGGCTGGCGCGTACCGTGGCAAGCTCCAGCATGCGGTCATACAAGGATTGCGCGCTGACCTGGACGACCCAGCCCGCGCGCGGGAATTCCTGCAGAATCTCCTTGGCCCCGACCCGCTCCGACACCAGCGCCGGCGTGCCGCAGGCGAGCGCCTCGGCCACCACCATGCCGAACGAATCGAAGCGCGACGGCAGCACCAGGCAGTCGGCGTCGGCCAGCTCCTGGTAGAGCGCCGACTGCGGCAAGGCCCCGAGCAGCGTAACCCCGGGGGTCGACGCCAGTGCCGCGGCCAGCCCCGGCTCGGCGCCGCCGCCGGCCACCGCGAGCTCGGCCTCCGGGACGCGCGCGCGCACCATGGCAAAGGCCTGTTGCAGCAGGTCGACCGCCTTGAGCGTGGTCAAGCCCCCGGCATACAGGAAGCGCGTGCCCGCGCGCGTGCGCCGGCGCCGCACGTCGCCCGGCGGGCTGGCGCCGAGCAGGATCGGCCTGAGCTTGGCGCTCGGCACGCCGGCCCGCGCGTAGGTCTGCGCGGCAAACTCCGAACAGGTGATGACCAGGTCCGCCAGTTCGACCTCGCGGTCCTTGCGCGCATCGATGCACGCCAGGTAGGGGTCGGGCTGCAGGCCCAGCAGGGCCGCCGCCGTCGCGCGATGCACCGCCGGCGCGTCGAGCACGCAGCGGGCGCCGATACGGCGGGCCGCCTCGAAGGTCTGCATCGCCGAGTTCTCGTAGGCCACCACCACGTCGGGGCGCAGCGCCTCGACGCGCCGCGCCGCCCACGCATCGAACAGGTGGAACACGCGGTGCGCATAGGCCGACTGCGACATGCCCAGATACCGGTTGAGCCGGACGCGGTGGTGCAGCCCCAGCTTGAGCATGGCCGGGAAGCACAGCGGATGGCGGCGCAAGGCCCGCGGGATGCCGACCTCGCGCACCTTGGCGCCGAGCGCCGGCGGCAGCCACCACGGCACCGGCTCGCCCGGCCCGCGCACCGGCACGCCCGACCAGTACTGGCAGAGCAGGCCCTGCTCGTGGAGCGCCTGCGCCAGCTGGTGCGAATGCTGCAGGCCGGGGTGGGTCACCAGGATCTTCATGGGCGGCTCCCGTCGACGCTCAGCACGGCCGGCGGCAGCAGCCGCCCGGCGCGGATCGCGCCCGCCAGCTCGCACATCACCGCGGTGCCAAGCCCGGAGGCCAGGCCGGCCTCGAACCAGAGCACGCCCCTGAGCGTGGACAGGTCCAGCAGGTGCGGCGCGGCCAGGCACCAGGCAATCACTACCGGCACCTGCATGTAGTTGAAGTGGTTCAGGCCGCGGTTGGCCAGCAGTTCCCAGGCTACGCCGGCGATGCTGTAGGCGCCGGCGCCGAGGCAGGCGATCACCAGTTCCGAGCCCAGGCCGGCGTAGTTGGCGCCGACCAGGCGCAGCAGCAGCCCGGGCCACAGCCAGGCCAGCAGCACCAGCGTGCAGGCCGGCAGCGAACCCAGCAGCAGCCAGCCCAGGTACTGGCGCAGCACGTGCTCGCGCGCCTGCGCGAAACGGGGCACGACATACGCGCCCACCACGATGCTGACCGGCACCAGCAGCTGGCCGATGCGCGACAGCGCGCCGATCGCCGCGGTCTGGCTGACCGCGCCGTAGAACGCGACGATGCCGAAGGCGAACTGCGACTGCAGGCAGAAGAACGCGTCCATCGGAATCTGCCGGCGCGTGATGGCACGGATCGAGCGCTGGTCTTCGGCCACGGGCTCGGCCGCCGTCGCCGGCAGTTCGCGGCGCAGCCAGCGGCGCACGAACGGCACGCGCAGGCCGGCGAAGAGCGTGTTGACCAGGCTCGCCGCCAGCGCGCTCTGCAGCCCGAGCAGGTAGACCGCCCACGACAGCAGCAGCCGCGCGCCGGACAGGCTGGCATCCAGCGCCTGCAGCGCCGGCGCCCGGTTGGCGAACAGCAGCACCTGGTCCACCACGCGCGACTGCATGTCGAAATACCACATCGCCAGCAGCGTCAGCAGCAATGCGGCCACCAGCGCCAGCGAAGCATGGTTGCGGTACATCAGCACGGCGGCAACGATCAGCAGCGGCGGCAGCAGGAAGGCCGAGATGCGCTTGCGCTGCGCCAGCGCGGCGCCCGTGGCCTGGGCCGCGCGCTCGCGGTCGGGCCAGGTGCGCCCGAGGATGGCATTCAGGCCGAAATGGATGCCGCCCTTGGTGATGATCGACATGGCGCCGACGATGGCCCCCGTGACCGTATAGATAGCGTAGTCGCCCACGCTGAGCCAATGCGCCAGCAGCAGGCCGGTGACGGCACCAAGCCCCTGCGACAGCACCGCGAAGACAAAGATGCGCAGCGCTTTCATGGGGTGCCGCCCGGCGTGGCGCTGGTCGGCCGGGATCCGTGCGCGGGCTGCGCCGTGGCCTCGGCGGCCGGCGCCGGCGCCGGCCGCTCGCCCAGGATGTCCAGCAGCCGCTGCGCGCTCTGCCGCACCTCGAAGCGCCGCAGGAAGCAGGCGCGCGCCTCCACCCGCATGCGCGCCTGCGCGGCGGGCCCGGCCTGCAGCCATTGGCGCAGGCACGCGCCGGTGCCCGCGGCGGTGTCGGCACCGGCCAGCCCGGCCTCGTCGGCGACGATTTCGCGCCAGATATTGACCTTGTCGGAGATCAGCACCGGCACGCCGCAGCCCAGCGCCTCAGCCACGGCCACGCCAAAGTTCTCCTGGTGCGATGGCAGGCTGAAGACTTCGGCCGCGTGATAGGCGCCCCATTTCAGGTCGCCCGACAGCATCCCGGTCCAGCTGAGCCGCTGCGCCAGCCCCAGGCACTCGGCCTGCCGCGCCAGGCGCGCGCGTAGCGCCGCCTCGACCGGTCCCGCCAGTACCAGCTGCAGCCGCGGGTCCGTACCGGCCACGCCGGCAAAGGCTTCGAGCAGCAGGTCGCAGCCCTTCTTTTCGTGGATGCGGCCCAGGAACAGCACGATGCGCTTGCCACGCAAGTCCGGAAATGCCGCCAGGAAGGTCTCGCGCAGCGGCGCGGCCTCGGTGGGCGGCTGCGCGGTGCCGTATCCGGCCACCAGCTCGCGGCAGCGATACGGCCAGAATGCATTGCGCGAACGCCGCTGCTCTTCCTCGCAGGTGAACAGCACGCCGCGCGCGCCGCGCAACACCCAGTAGTCGCCAAGCAGCCAGTAGACGCTCTTCTTGATGTGCTTGAGCGGATAACGCTCGCGGAACCACGGATCGAGCATGCCGTGGGTAAAGACAAAGTAAGGCACCTGGCCGCCGCGCAGCGCGAGGCAGGTGGCCAGCGCATGGAACTGCCACAGGCCTTCGACCAGCACGGCGTCGTAGTTGCCCGCATGGGCGCGCAGCCAGCGCAGCATCCTGGCGTTGAAGCCGTATTTCGTCGCGGTCGGCCCCAGTGCCACCACGTTCATCTCGCTGGCGCGCACGAACGGTGCGTCCGGGGCGTCGCCACAGCAGACATCGATCTCGGCGCCGCGTTCGCGCAGCGGCTGGCGCAATTGGCGGATGCCCTCGATGGGACCGCCCCCGGCCGGGTTGATGGAGGGTATGACGTGCAGCAATTTCATGATGCAGGGCGATCTCCGGAATGCGCGCGTCGTGCCCGCTTGGTGCCTGGCATGGGTCCCCAGGCAGGCGCCGATGGCAAGCGGGGCCATACGTCCTCGTGCCCGCAGCATGAGCCAGGCCGCGCGCAGGCTCTGTTCGCTGCCACACACCCGCGCCGGCCAGCGCTGGCGCCGCCTGGCGAATGTGGACCAGCGCACCGAGCCGCGCCCCGCAGCGCACCAGAATGGCTGCCATCGGCGCCGTTTGCATGGCGCCCTATCCGCGCGCCATGCCATGCCGATTCCGATCCTGATGTACCACCAGATCGACGCACCGCCGCCACGCCGCTCGCCCGGGCGCGGGCTGTGGGTGCCGCCCGCGCGCTTTCGCCGCCAGATGCGGCTGATGCACCGGCTTGGCTATCGCGGCCTCAGCATGCGCGACCTGATGCCGTACCTGCACGGCGAGCGCAGCGGCAAGGTGTTCGGCATCACCTTCGACGACGGCTTTCGCAATGTGTTCGAGCACGCCATGCCCGCGCTGGATGCGCTGGGCTTCACCGCCACCAACTACTTTGTCTCGCGCCAGCTGTCGGGCAGCAATGTCTGGGACCGGCACCTGGGGATCCGCCCCGCAGCCCTGATGAGCGTGGCGCAGATGCGCGCATGGCACCAGGGTGGCCATGAGGTCGGCTCGCATACGCTGGACCATGTCGACCTGCGCCGCATGGCGCCGCAGGAGGCGCGCCGGCAGATCGCCGCATCCAAGGATGAGCTGGAGCAGTGGCTGGGCGTGCCGGTAACGGCCTTCTGCTATCCCTATGGCAGCCAGGATGCCGCGCACCGGGCAATGGTGCGCGAGGCGGGCTACGCCAACGCCACCATTACCGCGCGCGGCCTGGCCCGCGCCGACGACGACCCGTTCGGCCTGCCCCGCGTCAGCGTGTATTGCGCCACCGGCATGCTCGGCTTCCTGCGCAAATGCCTGACCGCGCACGAAGACCGCTGGCGCGAAGCCTAGCGGCCAGCTTCGGAAGAACCCTGGCGCTCCGAGCTGAAGGGTGTGCGCTCGCGCGGCTCGCTCGGATGCTGCGTGAAGCGCGCGATAGCCTCGGCATAGCGCAGCGCCACCGCCTGGCGTTCGTGCTCGCGCAGGAACTGGCGCGTGCCAGCGGCATCCCGGTGTGACGCGCCGCCCAGCACGGCAGCCATGGCGGCGTGCAGCGGCTCGAGTGCCGGCTCGACGACCCAGCCAAAATCGCCGACCGCTTCGGGCAGGCCGCCGCGCCGGCTGACAATCACTTCGCACCCTGCCGCCAGGCCTTCCAGCGCGACGATGCCAAAGGACTCATAGCCCAGCGACGGCGCCACCAGGCAGCGATGCCGGCCCAGCAGCGCCGCCACGCTGGCGGCGCCCTGGCAGCCGGCAAAGTGCACCGCCTGCGCGCATCCAAGTCCGGCGGCCAGCCGCGTCAGGGCCTCGCGCTCCGGCCCTTCGCCGACGATGGTCAGCCGCGCGTGCGGCTGCCGCGCCTGCAGGCGCGCGAAGCTGCGCACCAGCAGGTCCACGCCTTTCTCGGACACCAGCCGCCCGACGAAGATGAAGCTTCCCGCCGGCCGCGCGCCGGCTGGCGCGGGGTCGGCGAACAGTTCGTCGCGATAGCCGTTGTGGATCACCAGCGGCTGGCCCGGCAGCCAGCCGGCCAGGTAGTGACTGACGCAGATGCCGTCGTAGAAGCGCGACAGCCAGCGCTTGAAAGCACCGGTCCAGGCGCTGCGCGTGTCGCCATGGACCACGTAGGGGCCGTGGTGCGTCAGCACGATGCGCCGGCGCAGCATGCTGGCCAGCATCACGTCGTAGAAGGTCAGGCCGACGAACAGCACGCGCCGGTGGCGCAGCAAGGCGCGCGCGAGCTGCAGCTTGCCGCTGACCCGGGTCACGGCGAACGGGAAGGTGGTGGCATCGCCGGGCGCGGCGGGCGTGCTGGTGGCCACTTCCACTGGGTAGCCCAGTTCCGCCAGCCCGCTCGCCAGCTCCTCGGCGAACCGCTCCATGCCGCCGATCAACGGATGGAAAGGGGCGCTGAAGATCAGGATGCTTGGCAACGGCGCAGGGGTCTCGGGCAGCCGCAAGGGTTGCATCATCGCGTCATGGCTCCGGTCGCGCAGCCTGCAAGCACGCCTGTGCAAGCTGCGTCCTGGCGGCAGGATGCCCCATCACCGGGTGCCGTTCCGTGCGCTGGCGCACTTGCCCTGAAGTGGGGCGGAGCTACGGCTTGCGCGCGATGAAATGGAACCAGTGGATATCTTCCACGCCGGCGCCGTCGGCCAGCGGTGTCGCGGCGAGGTCGCCGAACACGGCCTCGGTGCTGAGGCCGACCTCGGCCAGTGCGCGCTGCTGCGCGGTGCGCTCGGTATAGACAATGACGATGCCGAACTTGTGCGCGGCGCACACCCGCACCGCGTAGCCGTCGCACTCCCGGTTCAGTCGCGAATGGCGCAGGTAGTTGACGGTGGCCAGCGGCAGGTTGACGACCATGCGCGCGGCATTCAGGCCCAGCCGCAGCGGGTTGGCCGACCATGCCGGCGGCCGCAGGAACACCGACAGGTTCTCGCGATAGCTGGGTCCGTGCAGGTTATGGGTGGAGAACAGCAGCAGCCCGCCGGGCCGCAGCACCCGCGCGAACTCGCGCAGGATCGCACCGCGACCGGCGTAGTCGACGGCATCGATGCCGTTGAAGCTGAACACCACCAGCCCGAAGCTGTTGTCGGCCAGCGCCGACAAGTCGCGCGCATCCATCAGCCTGACTGCCACGCCCGGGTGGTTGCGCCGGCAGACCTGCACCAGCCGCGGGGTGTAGTCGATGGCGAGGTAGTCATGGCTGAGCGCGCGCAGCATCGCCACCGTGCGCCCGCCGCCCACGCCGACGTCGAGCACCGGGGTGTCCCGTGCGTCTTGCGCGACATACGACAGCGCCGCCGCCTCGCCCGGGTCGGTCCAGTCCGTCATCGTGCCGAACCAGCGGGTGGCACCCCAGCTGGCCCAGGCGCGGCGATTGATCCGGTCTTGTGCCGTTTCCATCCATGCCTCCAGTAGCTTCGTCCGGGCCACGCCAGGCGTCCGCCCCAACGGCGCGGCCCGCGTGCCCGAGTGCATAACGCCGACGATGCGCCGCCGGTTGGCGCGCAACCGTGCGCGAACACACACGCGCCGCTCGCGCGCGGCCGCTGCATCTGTGGCACGGCGCACCGATGCGCACGCCGGCTTCGCGCGAGCATCGCCGCAATGCCCGTCGTCCCGGAACGCTCCGTATGATCATCCAGCACACCCACCGCACCTCCGGCCCGTCGTTTTCGCTGTCCAACCGCGTGCGCCGGCAGCTATGGAACTGGGTATGGCTGTGGCTGTTCCGCCCCAGCCTGCGCCCGATGCATGCCTGGCGGGCCGCGCTGCTGCGCCTGTTCGGCGCCCGCCTCGGCCGCGATGCGCGGGTCTATCCCGCGGCGCGGATCTGGGCACCGTGGAATCTTGTGATGGGCGAGCACACCGCCGTCGCCGACGGCGTGACCCTCTACAACATCAGCCCGATCACGCTGGGCGACTACGCGATCGTGTCGCAGGGCTCGCACCTGTGCACGGGCTCGCACGATTACAACAGCGAGACCTTCCAGCTGATCGCGTCGCCGATCACGCTGGAGCGCCATGTGTGGGTGTGCGCCGAAGCATTCATCTCGCCGGGCGTGACGTTGCCGGAGGGCGCGGTGATCGCGCCGCGCACGGTGGTCACCAAGCCGCTGCGCGAAGCCTGGACGGTGTACGGCGGCACCCCAGCGCGCGCCATCGGCCAGCGCCGGCCACAGCCATAGCGGTGCCGGTGGCGGCACGCGACCCGTGCGGGGCATGCCACTCACAGCGCTCGGCGCAGTGTGCGAGAGCGCACTGATCCGGGCTACCCGCAGCCCTAGGCTGGGAGCATCGGGGGCATGCCGTCCCAGCGAGGGCCCAGCCCCAATGTGCAGGAGGAACGTCGTGGAAACCAGTCAATGCCGCACCACTTGCCTCATCCCCAGCACCCGCGCGGCGCGCCGGCGCTCGCTGCCGGGCCTGTGCGCCGTGCTCGGCGCCGCCCTGCTGCTGGGCGGCTGCGCCGCCTCGCCGGGGATGTACTTCAGCGCGAACGCGAACGTCGATGCCGTCGGGCCGGACGCCAAGCCGGACATCACGCCCATCACCATGGACCTGGTGCGCGAGCTGCGCGCGAAGAGCAAACCCACCAATCACCGCGTCGAAGAGCTGTTCGCCACGCCCAAGCCCTACGTGATCGGCCCCGGCGACATCATCTCGGTGGTGGTGTGGGACCACCCGGAACTGGTGTTCCCGACGCAGACCTACAGCATCGGCGCGGGCTTCGAGGTTCCGGCCTCCACCGGCGGCTCCAACATGCCCGGTTATGTGGTCAGCCCCAACGGCGACATCCAGTTCCCGTATGCCGGCGTGATGAAGGTCGCCGGCAAGACCGCCAACCAGGTGCGCGACGAAATGGCGCGCGTGCTTTCGCGCGTGGTGCGCAACCCGCAGATGACGGTGCGCGTGCTGGGCTTTCGCAGCCAGCGCGTCTATGTCGACGGCGAGGTCAGGACGCCCGGCATGCTCGCCATCGACGACGCGCCGATGACGCTGGTCGAAGCGCTGAACCGCGCCGGCGGTGTGCTCAACAACACCGGCGACAACAGCCGCGTGCGCGTCACCCGCGGCGAGCGCAGCTGGTACGTGAACATCCCCGCGATGCTGGCCAAGGGCGTGGACCCGTCGCGCATCCTGCTGCGCTCGGGCGACATCGTGCGCGTCGAGCAGCGCGAGGATAGCAAGGTCTTTGTCACCGGCGAAGTGGTCAGGCCGGCCTCGCTGCTGATGCGCAACGGGCGCATGACGCTGAACGAGGCGCTTGGCGACGCCGGCGGTGTCAACCCCAACTCCGCCAACGCCGAGCATATCTACGTGATCCGCAAGATGTCCAACGATGCGCCCAAGGTGTTCCACCTCGACGGCTCGTCGCCGGTGGCGCTGGCGATCGCCGAAGGCTTCGAGCTCGAGCCCAAGGACGTGGTCTACGTCGATGCGCGCGAAGTGGTGCGGTGGAGCCGGGTCATGACCCTGCTGGTGAGCCCGATCGTGGGCGTCAACAGTCTCGCGCGGCCCTGAACCCATGCTGCACCTGCCGATCCTGAAACCCGATGAAGCCGCGATGATCCGCTCGATCCTGGTGGTGTGCCTGGGCAACCGCTGCCGCAGCCCGATGGCCGCCGACCTGCTGCGCCAGGCCTTGCCCGGCTGCAGCATCAGTTCCGCGGGGCTGGCGCCGCCGGTGGGCGCCGGCGCCGATCCGCGCGTGATCCGGCTGCTGGCCAAGGACGGGCTGGACCTGGCGCCGCACCGCGCGCGCGAACTCGACGACGACATGGTCGACGCTGCCGACCTGGTGCTGGTGATGGACAGCGAGCAGCGCGAATGGCTGGAGCAGCGCTTCCCGCAGGCGCGCGGCAAGACCTTCCGCTTGTGCGAGGCCGCGCAGGCGGATATTCCCGATCCCTACGGCGGCTCGCAGGCGATGTTCCTGATCGTGCTGGGGCTGATCCGCGAGGGCGTGCAGGCATGGACGGCACAGATTCAATCCGAAGCACAGGCAACCCGCTACGGGGAGGCAACATGAGCAACATCAAGAACCTGCGTGATTACGAAGCCCAGGCTCCCGAAGGCGATGAGCCGTCGTCGGACCTGACTTCGTATGTCGACGTGCTGGTCCGTTATCGCTGGACCTTCCTCGCGGTCGCCGCGGCGGTGATGGCTGCGGGCCTGCTGTTCGCGCTGCTGAGCAAGCCGGTCTACCGCGCCGACATCCTGGTGCAGGTGGAGGAGCAGAACGGCGCCAGCGCCAACAACCCCAACAAGCCTACCGCGACCGTATCGCCGGTGTACGACGTCAGGCCCGCGCCTTCGGCGGAGATCGAGCTGCTGCGCTCGCGCATGGTGGTGGGCAAGGCGGTGGACGCGCTGCAGCTGGACGTGTCCGCGTCGCCGCACTACTTCCCGGTGATCGGCGCGGCGCTGGCCGGCTTCAACCGCGAGCTGTCGCAGCCGGGCCTGTTCGGCAAGGGCGGTTATGCGTGGGGCAGCGAAGCGATCGCGGTATCGCGCCTGGAGGTGCCGGCCGCGATGGAGCGCCGCCTGATCACGGTGACCGCAATGGGCAACGGCAAGTACCGGCTGGCCTTCGCCAGCGACGATGCCGTGGCCGAAGGCAGCGTCGGCGTGCCGCTGACGGTGGCGACCCACAGTGGCAAGGTCACCATCGAGATCAGCCAGCTCGAAGGCCGCCCCGGCGCAGTCTTCCATGTCTCGCGCGTACCGCGCGCGGTGGCCATTGCCGACCTGCAAAGCCAGATGATGATCACCGAGCGCGGCAAGCAGAGCGGCGTGATCGGCGTGGCGCTGGAGGGCACCTCGGCCGAGAAGACCGCCGCCATCCTGAACGAGATCGGCAACGAGTATGTCGAGCAGAACCTACGCCGCAAGGCCGCCGAGGCCGAGAAGTCGCTGGCCTTCCTGGAAGCGCAGCTGCCGCAGCTCAAGCAGCAGCTGGAAAGCGCCGAGTCGCGCTACAACAACATGCGCAACCAGCGCGGCACCATCGACCTGAACGAAGAATCCCGGCTGGTCCTGGCGCAATCCGTGGCCGCCCAGACCAAGCTGGCGGACCTGCGGCAGCGGCGCCAGGAACTGATCGCGCGCTTCACGCCCAACCATCCGGCGATCGAAATCATGGACAAGCAGATCGCCGACGTGAACGCCGAGCTCGGCGCGGTCGGCAGCAAGATCCAGCGCCTGCCGGATATCGAGCAGAACGTGCTGCGGCTGATGCGCGATGTCCGGGTCAGCACCGAGATGTACCAGTCGCTGCTGAACGACGTGCAGCAGCTCAGGCTGGTCAAGGCCAGCAAGATCGGCACGGCGCGGCTGGTGGACCCGGCCGAGGTGCCGATCCGCCCGGTCAAGCCCAACCGCCAGCTGATTGCCGCGGCCTCGGTGCTGCTGGGCCTGCTGGCCGGGACAGCGGTGGTGGTGCTGCGCCGGCTGCTCGACGGCGGCGTCGCCGATGCGGACGAGATCGAGCGTGAAACCGGCATGACGGTGTACGCCACGGTGCCCTACAGTGCCGCGCAGTCGCGCCTGCGTGGCGGGCCCGATATCGACAAGCTGCTCGCCAGGCGCTTGCCCGACGACCCGGCCGTGGAAAGCCTGCGCAGCTTCCGCACCTCGCTGCAGTTTGCCCTGCTCAACAGCGACAGCAACAACGTGGTGGTGATCACCGGGCCAGCGCCGGAAGTAGGCAAGTCCTTCATTTCGGCCAACTTCGCCACCGTGCTGGCCACCGCGGGGCGCCGCGTGGTGCTGGTCGACGCCGACCTGCGGCGCGGCGGGCTCAACCACCATTTCGGCAAGCCGCGCGTGCCGGGCCTGACCGAACTGCTGACCGGCACGCCGCTGGAGCAGGTGCTGCAGCGCGACGTGGTGCCGGGGCTGGACTTCATCGCCACCGGCTCTGAGCCGCCGCTGGCGGCCGACCTGCTGCAGACGCGCGGCATGGACACGCTGCTGGCCACGCTCAGGAACCGTTACGACGTGGTGCTGCTCGATACCCCGCCGGTGCTGGCCACTTCCGACGCCGGCGTGCTGGCGACCAAGGCCGGGGCCGTGTTCCTGGTGGCGCGGGCCGATGCCAGTACGGCATCAGAGCTCAAGGCCACGCGGCGGGCGATCGTGCAGGCAGGGAGTGATATCAAGGGCGTGATCTTCAATGGCCTGAAGGTGGAGGGGCGCTGGTATCGGGCGCATTATCACTTCGGGAAGTATCGGTATATGAATCAGTATGGGGGCGCGAGTTCTAAGAGGGCTTAAGGTGGCTTAGGTTGGGGGGCTCTCTTTTTGGGAGGGGTGGTGTTGGTGACATGCTGTCGGCTTTTGAACCGCTGGGTTCCGCCCTCCTGGGCGGGTCACTTTTTGTCCGAGCGACAAAAAGTAACCAAAAAGCGCGTTGACTGCCCTGCGGGCGGCATGTCTTATCGTAGTGTGCCTGGGGGTTTTCGTACGGGGCTGGGCTTCCTCACAAAGCTAGACTGCCTGCCGCAGGGGTGCGCGACGGTGGGAGGGGCGTTGAAGGGATGGTTGAACGAGCCCAGAGCGGTGGGGGGCCGCCTGCTGCGGGCCTTGCGGACCTGTCAGAAATTTTGTGTTTAGGGCATAACATGTCGCCAAGGAGCATGTATGCCACGCAAAACCAAGACGAGT
>NZ_SROX01000001.1 GCF_013141915.1 Cupriavidus necator
TGTTTTGCCTGGTGAGCGGTTCGCCTTGTGCCAGTTGACACAGTCAATACACAACCTACACTACATCCCGATTCGTGGCGCTGTCCCAGACAGCGCCACAACCCCTCATGCCTGGTGACCATAGCGAGCTGGAACCACCCCTTCCCATCCCGAACAGGTCCGTGAAACAGCTCCGCGCCGATGATAGTGCGGATACCCGTGTGAAAGTAGGTCATCGCCAGGCTCTTATTGTGCAAAACCCCTCGACAGCATTCGCTGCGAGGGGTTTTTGCTTTGGCGCGGGCAAATGCACCGCGCTATGACTGGCTATGCTGTCTTGCGGCGGGCCATGGCGCTCAGGGCGGCGCCAGACAGGCAGACTCCGCCAAGCCACATGGCGGCCGACGTGCCGCCATGAGTCGCCGCCGCGCTTGCGGCAACGGGCATCAACATCAGTACGGCCAGGTTATTGACGCTTTCCGATGCCGCCAGCACCTTTCCCTTATGGACTCCCGCCCGTTGCGCGAGGATTGCCGTGCTGGCAGGCGCCGCGACGCCCAGCGCCGTGCCCCAGGCCAGCAGGCAAACCAGTGCGGCCGGGAGGCCGACGGGGGCCGCCATGAAAGCGATCATGGCAGCAGCGACCACCACGGTTGCCAAAACCACCACGGTTTCCAGTTGTGCACCATCGCGGTTGGCACGCCCCGCGCATACGTTGCCGATACCCAGCCCCAGACCGAATACCGAAACGGCCGCGCCGACGCTTGCCACATTGAAGCCATAGCGCAAGCGCAGCATTTCTCCAACGAAGACATAGCCGGCCACTGCGCTGCCATTCCAGGCGCCTTTCGCGGCCAATAGCCGCAAGATGGCCGCTTTGGAGTCCAGGTCGAGATTTGGTCGGACGATATCGGGCGCTCGCGGGAGATCGCGCGAAAGCAGTCGCCAGCCTGTTGCGAAGGCGGCAAGGCAACCGCCGGCGGTAACCAGGAACGGGGCGCGCCAGCCCCAAGCCCCGGCCAGCAATCCGGCCACCGCCGGGCCGGCGGCAATCCCGACAGTCATGCCCAGCATGACGACACCCATGGCACCCGTTTGTTTTCCCGGCGGGAACCTGTCGGCGATCAATGCGAAGACCGTGGGGATTGTCGCGGCTGCCGCGAGGCCGCCCAGGACACGCAGCGCCATGGCGGCCTGCAGCGTGGGCACCAAGGTCAGCGCGATGCCATCCAGCGCGAACAGAAGCATGGCCGCAAGCAGTACCCTGCGGCGTCCGGTGCGATCGGAGATCCAACCCATCAGCGGCGCGGCAAGCGCGTAGGAAAAAGCATAAGCCGAGACCAGTCCGGAGGCGCGCGCCGGGGTCGTGGCGAAGGCCACGGCCAGCGGGGTCAGCAGCGGGGCGAGCATGAATTCGGCGGCGCCGACCATGCAGACGGCAAGGGCCAGGACAGCCAGGAGGAATGGCGATGGCATTCGGGAGGCTCCATGGGCTGATGTCGGAGACAAACACTACCGAAGCGCGCGCGAGTGGACGCAACGCGGCGGCATCATCGGCTAAAACCGGCTAAATCTGGGGGAGGGATGGCGCCGCGGAATCGGGCGCAAGGGCGAGGGTGCGCGGGGCACCGGCAAGGCGGAATTGGACGAATCAGGGAGCTCGCCCGGAGAACGTGGGGATTCTAACGCATTGCGGAAGGCGGCTGCCGGCCGGCGCGCTGGCGCCGACGGCAACGGATCGCTGGCTCAGTCGGCCTCTACCTTCATCGATTTCAACAGCGGCTGCCACTTGTCGCTTTCCGCCTTCAGCAGCGCACGCAATCCTTCGGGCGTTTGCTTGTCGACAGGTACGATCTCGGCGCCCAGGCCGTCCAGTTTCTTGATTACGGCCGGATCCTTCAGGCCCTTCTGCAACGACTTGGTGAGACGCTCCACCGCGGCTGACGGCGTGCCTTTGGGTGCGTAGATGCCGTGCCAGACCTTGACGTCAAAGCCCTTGAGGCCGCCTTCTTGCAGCGTCGGGGCATTCGGCAGGGCTTTGATCCGTGCTGGCGTGGTGACGCCGAACAGGCGCACGCGATCGGCCTGGATATGCGGCAGCGTGGCCGTGGTCTGGTCGCACAGCAGGTCGACCTGGCCGCCCAGCAGCGCGGTCAGCGCCGGACCTGCGCCCTGGTAGGGAATCGCGTTCAGCTTTACGTTCACCGACTCTTCAAACAACAGTCCGCAAAGCTGGGAGACCGCGCCCAATCCGGCGTTGGCCAGCGACACCTTGTCCTTGTTTTGCGTCACGTACCGGATCAGTTCCGGCACCGTCTTCGCCGGCAGGTCCTTGCGGCCCATCAGGGTCATCGGCACGTCCGCCACCTGGCCGATGTACTCGAAGTCCTTCAGCGGGGCATACGACAGCTTCTTGTACAGCGCCGGCGCAGTTGCCATGCCGTTGTGGTGGATCAGCAGCGTATAGCCGTCGGCCTGCGCGCGCGCGACAAAGGCGGCGGCCACGGTGCCGCCGGCGCCCGTGCGGTTTTCCACCACCACGCTCTGGCCGAGATCCTGCGACATGGCCTGTGCCAGCGTACGTGCCACGACGTCGGTCGGGCCGCCGGCGGAGTAGGGGACCACCAGGGTGATCGGCTTGGCCGGATAGGCATCGGCCGCCGCCGCGCCTGAAGCGCCTGTCACGGCCGAGGCCGCCACCACCACACTTGCCAGCCATCGCGGACTGGCGAGCCGATACTTCGCATCCTTCATTGCTGTCTCCAGATTGGTGCCGCGCCGTGGGTCCGGGGCGGCTTGTCGGTGTTGCGCGGCTAGCATGGCGGCAAGCCCCGGCGACCGCAATCTGGTTCTCGTAAAGGATGCCTACTCCGTAGTGAAAGTTCAGGCCGCTTCGGCCACGCGCACCTCCACCAGCAATTTCTTCAGCTCGGGCACGCACGAGCCGCAATTGCCGCCGGCCTTGACGCAGGCCGTGATCTCCGCAGGCGTCTTCAGGTCGTGCTGGCGCACCGCATCGCAGATGGTGTTGCGCCCCACGCCAAAGCACGAGCATACCGTCGGCCCGGTGTCGGCGCCTTTCTCCATCGGCTGGCCGAGCAGCAGGCCGATACGGTCGGCGTCTTCCAGCCGCTCGCGTCCGAACAGGCCGGCGAGCCAGGCGCGCGACGGCAGTTCCGGGCGCGTCGACACGTAGACGCAGGCCTCGAGCCGGTCGCCGACGACATGGCCAGCGTGGTAGACGCCCGCCGCGCGGTCCTCGTATTCCAGCCAGTCCGCGTCCGGGTCGGCCACGCCGAGCAGCGCGCGGGCCCAGGCGGTCCGGTCGGCGACGCTGTCGCGGCCAGCGAATTCATAGCGCTGGAACTGGCGCCCCTGCACGCGCGTCCAGTAGGTCAGCGCTTCGGCAGGCAGCGCACGGCGGCTCAGCATGAAGCCATGCCAGTGCACGCCAAATGGCTCCACCCGCACCGGCGTGTGCTTGAACTCGGGCTCGCCGGAAACGGGATCGACCACCGGATTGACCAGCGCGCCGACGCGCGCGTCGGAGCTGAACTGGCCGTTCCAGTGGATCGGCACGAACACGCTGCCGCGCGGAATGCCGCCGCCATGCCGCACCCGTGCCACCATCGCGCCCCAGCGCGTGCTGACGCGCGCGAGCTTGCCTTCGCCCACCCCGCACAGCAGCGCGTCCTGCGGGTGCATGTCGACAAAGGGCTCGGGCAGGTGGTCGGCCAGCTTGGCCGACTTGCCGGTGCGCGTCATGGTGTGCCATTGGTCACGCACGCGGCCGGTGTTCAGGATCAGCGGGAAGTCGTCATCGGGCGCGTGGGCGGGCGCGCGCGGTGGTGTGGCGACAAAGCGGGCGCGGCCGTCGGCGTGGGCGTAGCGGCCATCGCCGAACAAGCGCCGGGAATCCCGGCGACCACGGGCGGGCACGGGCCATTGCACCGGTTCCATGCCGTCGTATCGCGCCTGGTCGAGACCGGCCAGCCCGCCGATATCGAACGCGCGCGGCGCGGCATCGTTGCGCCACGCGCTCAGGCGCGCGTGTTCGTCGAAGATCTGGTGCGGCCCGACATAGTCGAAGCCGCTGAAGCCCATGCGCCGTGCCACCTCGCACAGGATGGCCCAGTCGGCGCGCGCTTCGCCCGGCGCGGGCAGAAACGCGCGCTGGCGCGAAATGCGCCGTTCCGAGTTGGTGACGGTGCCATCCTTCTCGCCCCAGCCGAGCGCGGGCAGCAGCACGTGCGCGGCGGCGTTGGTGTCGGTGTGCTCGATGATATCGCTGCTGACCACCAGTTCGCACCGGGCCAGCGCGCGGCGCACCTGGTCGGCGTCGGGCAGGCTCACCACCGGGTTGGTGGCGATCACCCAGACTGCCTTGACGCGGCCGGCTTCGATGGCCTCGAACAATTCCACCGCCTTCAGGCCCGGACGGTCTGCCACCACCGGCGATTGCCAGAAGTCCTGCACGACCTCGCGATGCAGCGGGTTGGCCAGTTCCATGTGCGCGGCCAGCATATTGGCCAGGCCGCCGACCTCGCGCCCGCCCATCGCATTGGGCTGGCCGGTCAGCGAGAACGGGCCCATGCCGGCCTGGCCGATACGGCCGGTGAGCAGGTGGCAGTTGATGATGCTGTTGACCTTGTCGGTGCCTGCCGACGACTGGTTGACGCCCTGCGAGAAGGCCGTCACGGTCTTCCCGGTTTGCGCGAACAGCTGGTAGAAGGCTAGCACGTCCTGCACATCGAGCTTGCAGGCGCGGGCCACGGCGGCGGGATCGGCGCAGCTGGCGTCGGCGGCCTGAAGCGCTTCATCCAGCCCGGCGGTGCTTGCCGCGACGAAGGCGGGGTTGGCGTGTCCCTCGCGCGCCAGATAGCTCAGCAGGCCGTTGAACAGCCACACGTCGGTGCCGGGGCGCAGCGCCAGGTGCAGGTCGGCCAGCTCGCAGGTGGCGGTGCGGCGCGGATCGATCGCCACGATCTTCATCTCCGGGCGCGCTTCCTTGGCTTTGGACAGGCGCTGGAACAGGATCGGGTGGCACCACGCGGTGTTGGAGCCCACCAGCACCACCAGGTCGGCCAGTTCCAGGTCTTCATAGTTGCCCGGCACCAGGTCTTCGCCGAAGGCGCGCTTGTGCCCGGCCACGGCCGACGACATGCACAGCCGCGAGTTGGTGTCGATATTGGCGCTGCCGATGAAGCCCTTCATCAGCTTGTTGGCGACGTAGTAATCCTCGGTCAGCAACTGGCCCGAGACATAGAGCGCGACCGAATCCGGGCCGTGGCGGCGCACGATATCGGCGAAGCCCTGGGCCACGGTGTCCAGCGCGCGGTCCCACGACACCTGCCGCAGCGCGCCGTCGCCGCCGCGCAGTTTCGGATGGAGCAGGCGGCCTTCCAGGTCCACGGTTTCGCCCAGCGCAGAGCCCTTGACGCACAGCCGGCCCTGATTGGACGGATGCTGTGCATCGCCGGCGATCTCGACCTGGCCGTCGGCGCGCACGCTAGCGCGCACGCCGCAGCCGACGCCGCAGTACGGGCAGGTGGTGGCGGTGGTCGTGGCCAGGGTTGCCGGCGTTGCCGAAATCACTGCGACCGGGATATCAGACAGGTTCACGCGTTCTCCGTACGGGGGCGTTCAATGCTTTGCGGGAAGTCCTATGCAGCCAGCGCTTCGCACTGCGCCTTGCCGAACAGCAGGCGCTGGCGCAGCGCCGCCACCGGCGTGCGTTGCTGGATCAGGTCGAAATACCAGGCCCCGTCCTGCACGTCGCCATACAGCACGGCGCCCACCAGGCGGCCGTCCTGCAGCACCAGGCGCTTGTAGACGCCGCGGCGCGCGTCGCGCAGCACCAGGTCTTCACTGTCTTCGCCGCCGATGAAGTCGCCGGCGGAGTACAGGTCGACGCCGGTGACTTTCAGCTTGGTAGCGGTGGCTTGCTGCACATAGCGGCGATGCCCGGCGCCGGCCAGGTGCGCGGCGCACACGCGGGCCTGGTCCCAGATCGGCGCCACCAGGCCGAAGGTGGCCTGGCGATGCTGCACGCACTCGCCTACCGCGTAGATGCGTGGATCGTAGGTCTGCAGCGTGTCGTCGACAACGATGGCACGCTCGCAGTGCAGGCCGGCGCCGGCGGCCAGGTCGATATTGGGACGCACGCCGGCGGTCATCACCACCAGGTCGGCGGGGATCTCGCTGCCGTCCTGGAAGCGCACGCCGGTGACGCGCTCGGTGCCAAGGATTTCGGCGGTCTGCGCGCTCAGCAGGAAGCGCAGGCCCTTGCGCTCCAGCGCGCCCTTGAGCAGCGTGGCGGCCGGTTTGTCGAGCTGGCGCTCCATCAGGCAGTCGGCCAGGTGCACCACGGTCACGTCCATGCCCTGGCGCAGCAGGCCGTTGGCCGCCTCCAGCCCGAGCAGGCCGCCGCCGATCACCACCGCGTGGCGGTGGTTGCGGGCGGCGTCGAGCATGGTCTGCACATCCTGGATGTCGCGGAAGGCGATCACGCCGTCCAGCTGGTGGCCGGGCACCGGGATGATGAACGGCTTGGAACCGGTGGCCAGCAGCAAGCGGTCGTAGCGTACCTCGCGCCCCGAGGCCGAACGCACGATGCGGCGCGGCCGGTCGATGGCCACCACCGGGTCGCCGGCGAGCAGTTCGATGCCATGCTCGGCGTACCACTCGCGCGTGTTCAGCATGATGTCCGCCACCGTCTTTTCGCCGGCCAGCACCGGCGAGAGCAGGATGCGGTTGTAGTTGCCGTGCGGCTCGGCGCCGAACACCGTGATGTCGTACAGGTCCGGCGCCAGCCTCAGCAGTTCCTCGACGGTGCGCATGCCGGCCATGCCGTTGCCGACGACGACCAGGCGCGGGCGGGCTTGGGGGTTGGCGGAAGGCGTCATGCCGGCATCTCCGTTAGCGGGGCGGTTGTAACTGGGGAATATCGGGGCGCTGGCGTCAGGCGGCGAGTTCTTCTTCGGCCTCGCGCACTACCATGTCGGCCGCAATCCAGACCTTGCCGTCATAGACGCGCGCGGCGTAGGCGTTGACCGACTGCTCGGGCGCCTCCAGGCATTCGCCGGTGCGCAGGTCGAAGTGGTGCTTGTAGATCGGCGAAGCCACCACCAGGCGCTCGCCCAGGTTGCCGACCAGCCCGCGCGACAGCACCGCGGCCTGGGCGTTGGGATCGAAATTGTCGATGGCGTAGACCTCGTCGCCGCGGCCGATGCGGAATACGGCGACCTGCTTGCCATCGACCAGCGCGCACACACCAGTATTGGGCACGATATCGCGGACGGTGCAGATGGCGGTCCAGGTTTCGGCATGGTGGGAATGGCTCATCACGTTCTCCTTGTTTGCGGGCACGGTCAGGCTGCTTTCGCGGGCATGGACACCACGGGAATGTGGCTCAGCCGGGAGCGTTGCAAGTTCCGTTCCTCCGGCGTGGCCGGGCGGATCTGGCCGCGCTCTTCGATAAACACCAGGTTGTCGTCGCGGCGGTCGCTGTTGACGAAGTGGCGGAAGCGCTTGCGCGTCTCGGGGTCGGTCACGGCCTTCTTCCACTCATCTTCATAGGTGTCGACCACGTGCTGCATCTCGGCCTCGAGTTCGGCGGCGAGGCCAAGCTTGTCGTCCAGCACCACCGCCTTCAGGTAGTCCAGGCCGCCTTCCAGGTTGTCGCGCCACACGCTGGTGCGCTGCAGGCGGTCGGCGGTGCGCACATAGAACATCAGGAAGCGGTCGATGTAGCGCACCAGCGTGTCGTGGTCGAGGTCGCTTGCCAGCAGTTCGGCATGGCGCGGCTTCATGCCGCCGTTGCCGCACACGTACAGGTTCCAGCCCTTGTCGGTGGCGATCACGCCCACGTCCTTGCCTTGCGCCTCGGCGCATTCACGGGTGCAGCCGGACACGCCGAACTTGATCTTGTGCGGCGCGCGCAGGCCCTTGTAGCGGTTTTCCAGTTCGATCGCCAGGCCCACCGAATCGCCCACGCCATAACGGCACCAGGTCGAGCCCACGCACGACTTCACCGTGCGCAGCGCCTTGCCGTAGGCATGCCCCGATTCAAAGCCGGCGGCGATCAGCTCTTCCCAGATATAGGGCAGTTCCTCGGCGCGCGCCCCAAACAGGTCCACGCGCTGGCCGCCGGTGATCTTGGTATAGAGGCCGTACTTCTTGGCGACCTGGCCCACCGCGATCAGGCCTTCGGGCGTGACTTCGCCGCCCGGCATGCGCGGCACCACCGAGTAGGTGCCATCCTTCTGGATATTGGCCAGGTAGTAGTCGTTGGAGTCCTGCAGGCTGGCGTGCTCTTCCTTCAGCACGAACTCGTTCCAGCACGAGGCCAGGATGCTGCCCACGGTGGGCTTGCAGATATCGCAGCCCAGGCCCTTGCCGTGCGCATGCAGCAGTGCGTCGAAGGTCTTGTGCTGGCCCACGCGCACCAGGTGGTAGAGCTCCTGGCGGGAATAGGGGAAGTGCTCGCAGAGATGGTTATTGACCGCCATGCCCTGCTTCTTCATCTCGGCCTTCATGATCTGCGTCACCAGCGGCACGCAGCCGCCGCAGGCGGTGCCGGCCTTGGTGCAGCTCTTGAGCGCGCCGATGCTGGTCGAGCCGTCGCAGACGGCCGCGCAGATCTCGCCCTTGGACACGTTGTTGCACGAGCAGATCTGGGCGGTGTCGGGCAGGGCGTCGGCGCCCAGCGCCGGACGGCCCTTGCCGCCGCTGTCGGGCAGGATCAGGAACTCGGGCGACTCGGGCAGCTCGATCTTGTTCAGCATCATCTGCAGCAGCGTGCCGTACTCGCTGGCATCGCCGATCAGCACGCCGCCCAGCAGGTACTTGCCGCAGTCGGACACCACCAGCTTCTTGTAGACCTCCTTGCGGTCGTCGCAGAACTGGTAGAAGCGCGCGCCCGGCACGGTGCCGTGCGGGTCGCCGATGCTGGCCACGTCCACGCCCATCAGCTTGAGCTTGGTGCTCATGTCGGCGCCGCTGAACTCAACGGATTCGCCCTGCAGATGGCGCGCGGCAACGCGGGCCATGTCGTAGCCCGGCGCGACCAGGCCGTAGATCTTGCCTTGCCACAGCGCGCATTCGCCGATGGCGTAGATGTCGGGGTCGGAGGTGCGGCAGTGGTTGTCCACCGCAATGCCGCCGCGTTCGCCCACCGCCAGCCCGCTGGCGCGCGCCAGTTCGTCGCGCGGGCGGATGCCGGCGGAGAACACGATCATGTCGGTGTCGAGATGGGTGCCGTCGGCAAACACCATGCGGTGGGTGCCGGCTTCGCCGTCGATGATCTCAACGGTGTTCTTGCCGGTATGCGCGGTCACGCCCAGGCCTGCGATCTTCTGGCGCAGCATGCGGCCGCCGCCTTCGTCGACCTGCACCGCCATCAGCCGCGGCGCGAACTCCACCACATGGGTGTCGAGGTTCATGTCGCGCAGCGCCTTGGCGCACTCCAGGCCGAGCAGGCCGCCGCCGACCACCACGCCGGTCTTGGCGCGCGCGCCGCATTCACGCATGGCTTCCAGGTCTTCGATGGTGCGGTAGACGAAGCAGTCCTTGCGGTCCTTGCCCGGCACCGGCGGCACGAAGGGATAGGAGCCGGTAGCCAGGATCAGCTTGTCGTAGGCGAGGGTCTCGCCGGTGGAGACCTTGACCGTGCGTGTGGCGCGATCAATTTCCACCGCGCGCGCGTTCAGCCGCAGCAGCATGTTGTTGTGCTGCTCGAAGAAGCCCGCGGGCACCAGCGACAGGTCTTCGGCCGACTTGCCGGCGAAGAACTCGGAGAGGTGCACGCGATCGTAGGCCGGACGCGGTTCTTCGCACAGCACGGTCACTTCGACGTTCTGTGCGCCGGCTTGCGCCAGGCATTCGAGGAACTTGTGACCTACCATGCCGTGGCCGACGATGATCAGTTTCATGATGCTTTCCTTGTCCGGAGTCAGTCTGTGCTGCTTGTTGTGCTGTGGGGCAATGCTGCGAAATCAGTTGGCCAGGGCGCTGTCGTACAGCGCCTGCTCGCGTTCCTTGTGCTCGGCGCTGAAGCGGATGGCGATGGCGCACAGCGCGGCGATGGTGGCCATCACGCCTAGCACCATCAGCGTCTGCTGCACGTTGCCCAGGCCCTTGAGCAGGAAGCCCGCGGCGACGGCGCCGACATTGCCGCCCGCGCCGATGATTCCGGCCACGCCGCCGAGCGCCTTGCGGTCGATGAACGGCACCAGGGCGTAGGTCGCGCCGCAGGCCATATGGGTGAACAGGCCGAACAGCAGCATCGCCACCACCGCCAGCGCCACGCTGCCGGCCTGCGCGAACCACAGCAGGCCCAGCCCTTCGCCCAGGATCAGCACGAACAGCAGCGAGGCGCGCGCATCCAGGCCGCGGCGGCGCGCCGCCTTGTCCGACAGCCAGCCGCCCAGCGCACGGGCAAACAGCGCCAGCAGGCCGAAGCTGGCGGCGGCCAGGCCGGCGGCCTTCAGGCTCAGGCCGAAGCGGTCGACGTAGTACATCGCGGCGATGTTGTGGATGAAGATCTCCACGCCGAAGCAGGCGCCGTAGGTGATGAACAGCAGCCACACGCGATAGTTGGCGCTGGCGGCGCGGAAGCTGGCCCAGCCGCCGCCCTTGGCGCCATCCTTGCCGCTGATTTCGATGCCGCGGGCGCGCAGTTCCGAGTAGTTGCCTTCCGGGCAGTCCTGCGTGAAGCGGTAGTACACGACGGCCATGATCAGCATCAGCACGCCCGGCACCAGCAGCGCGATGCGCCAGCCGAGGGCGTGATCCGCACCCATCATCAGCACCGCTGCCAGCACCAGCGGCATCAGCGCCTGCGCGGCGCCCCCGCCGGCATTGCCCCAGCCGGCCGAGGCCGCGTTGGCGGTGCCGACCACGTTGGGCGCGAACATCACCGAGGTGTGGTACTGCGTGATCACGAAGCTCGCGCCGACCGCGCCGATCAGCAGCCGGAACACCAGGAAAGTCTCGTAGTTCTGCGCCAGCGCTACGCCCAGCACCGGCAGTGCGCCCAGCGCCAGCAGCCCGGTGTAGGTCTTGCGCGGGCCGAAGCGGTCGCACATAGGGCCGATCACCAAGCGCACCAGGATCGTCACCGCCACCGCCGCGATATTGATGTTGGCGATCTGGCCGGCGCTCAGGCCGAACTCGCCCTTGAGCACCGGCATCAGCGGCGCGCAGGCAAACCACGCGAAGAAACATACGAAGAACGCCATCCAGGTCAGGTGGAAGGCGCGCATCTGCGGAGTGCTCAAGCTCAGCAGCTCGATGCGGGTGGCTTTGCCGGTCATCGTCACTTGCTCCAAGAAAACAAATGGCGTCCCGCAAACCGGCGGTTAAGCCGATTCAGGGGACGCCGTTGTCCTGACAGCCACTACATGGAATAGGGACTGTGTGTGGGGGTGGGCCGGTCGCCGTTGACGGGCCCGGACGCTATTACGCAAGGGGTGTGCCAACCCCAGCGAGTGACGAGCAAGGGGGGTGAGGGCGCATAAGGGCGGGGAAGGGCACGCGGCCGCACGTGCGGCGGGGCACCCATGCGCTCTGGTGGGGCGGGTGAGCGGCGCGCGGCACGCTCATGGTGCAGTGCGGCGGACTACGCTGGTGCGCGGGGCACCGCGTGCGGCAAGGGGTTAGTTGCCGGAACCCGGGGAGGGGGAAGCGGCCACGGGAATGATCTGCATGTCGCGCGGCGACACCTCCGCGCCATCCTCGTCGACCAGCGCCGCGCGCACCCGCTTGCCGTTTGCGCGCGAGCGGATCTCAACCGGGCCGCCATCCGCGGCCATGTGGCAGTCCCCCCATTGCATCAGGCCGACCAGCACCGGCAGCAGCTCCACCGCGGCGCGGGTGGGGCGGTACTCGAAGCGTTCTCGCTCTCCTGGCTCGCGGTAGCCGACCTTGCGCAGCAGGCCGGCATCGGTCAGCGTCTTGAGCCGTGCCGACAGCACCGCCGGCGAGCATTCCAGCCGGCGCAGGAAGTCATCGAAGCGCGTCACGCCGTGGAAAACGTCGCGCAGGATCAGGATCGTCCACTTTTCGCCGATCAGCGACAGCGTGGAGGCAATCGAGCAATGGCGGAGATCGGACGCAGTGAGGGTCATGATGCGGGGAAGCATAGCATGCTGACTTCATTTGAAAAAGTCAGGTTATCTCTTATACTCTGGCTACAAATTATGAATCCAGAGGTGGCGGGGATGGATATCCAAGGCTTGGCAAGTGAAGGCGTGTCGGAACGCTGGACGGTGGGACGGGGCGTGCAGGTGACGCTGCGCCGCACCCGGGCGCACGATGTTGCGGCGCTGCGCGCGATGGTCGATGCGCTGTCGCGGGAGAGCCGTTACTTCCGCTTCCTGACCGGGGGGCGGGTGGTGGACGAGATCGTCGCCAGCCTCGCCGCACCGCGGGACGGGGGCGCGGCGCTGGTCGTGGTGGCTCCGGATGACGACGGCAGGCAGGCCATCGTTGCCAGCGCCGAATATGTCGTGTCCGGCCAGGTTGCCGAGTTCGCCGTGGTGGTGGCCGATGCCTGGCAGGGGCAGGGGCTGGGCCGGCGCCTGATCGCCAGGCTGTGCGAGCTGGCGCGCACGGCGGGCCTGCACGGCCTGCGCGGCGACGTGCTCAGCGAGAACCGGCGCATGCTGGCTATCCTGCGGGGGCTGGGCTTTGCCAGCCACCGCAATCCGCAGGACAGCTACCTGCATGAAGTCACCATGGCGCTGTCTCAGCCGGCGCGCAGCCCGCAATGCCTGCCGGCGGACTGGTTCAGCGCGCGCTGAACTGCCGCGCGCCCGGCACCTCAGCCGGCTTCGCGCTTGCCGCGCGAGGTCATGGTGCAGCCGACCGAGGCCGTAATGATGCTGGCGATCGCCAGCCACTGCACCGTGCTCAGCTGTTCATGCAGGAACACCAGCCCGGCGAGCGCGCCCATGGCCGGCTCCATGCTCAGCAGGATGCCGAAGGTGCGCCGGTGCAGGCGCTTGAGCGCGACCATCTCCAGCGAATAGGGAATCGCGCTGGACAGGAGGCCGACCGCCAGCCCAAACAGCAGCAGCGTCGGACTGAACATGGCGGTGCCGGCATGCGCCAGCCCGAACGGCAGCACCACCAGGGCGGCCATGGTCAGCCCTAGCGAGGTTGCCTGCCCGCCGTGGGCGTTGCCGGCCATCTGCCCGAACACGATATACAGCGCCCAACCCACGCCCGCGGCCAGCGCGAAGGCGATGCCGACCGGATCCAGCGTGCCGGCGGCATCGCCCACCGGCAGCAACAGCAGCAGCCCGGTGACCGCAAAGCCGATCCACAGGAAATCGATCGCGCGCCGCGACGACAGCACCGCCACCGCCAGCGGCCCGGTGAACTCGACGGCGATCGCCAGCCCCAGCGGAATGGTCCGCAACGACATGTAGAACAGCAAGTTGGTGACGCCCAGCGCCGCGCCATACAGCGCGATCGCGCGGGCGTTGGCCCGCGTCAGCGGCATGCGCCACGGACGCCAGACGCACAGCAGGATCAGCGCGGAAAAGCTGACCCGCAGCGCCGTGGTGCCTTGCGCGCCCAGCGCCGAGAACAGGCTCTTGGCAAACGAGGTGCCGATGCACAGCGAAGCCATCGAACCGGTCAGGGCCAGTACGGCGATCAGGGTCGAGCGGCGGTGGGCGGCGGCGTGCGGCAAGGTCGGGTCCTGTATGGGTAAGGGGGCGGCGCGAATGCAGCCGCATCATGCGGCAACCGCGGCGCCGGCGCCATATACAGGTGTGCGCAGGGGGCTCAGTACAGTTGTGCGATACGCGCGCCATGGGGCGCGGTTCAGTGGTCCCGTGCGGCGGCCTTGCGCAGTTTGCCGGACCCGCCGGCGCAATCCGGGCAGCGGCCCAGCAGCGTCAGTTCATGGTGCTCCACCACAAAGCCCGGCGGCGTAATTTCTTCCAGGTGCCCCGGGCACCCATCCAGTGGGAACACGCGGTCGCACGTCAGGCACTGGAAATAGTGGCGATGCGTCACGGCGCCGGGCTCCTCGGCGAGTTCATACCGGTCCGCCTGGCCCGGCAATTCCACGGCGTGCACCTGCGCATCGTCGAGCAGCGCACGGAGATTGCGATAGACCGTGGCCAGGCCCAGCGATGGCACCTGGCGCTGGGCCGCGGCCAGGATCTCGGCCGGGCTCAGCGGCCGGCCGGCTTCGCGCAGCGCGTCGATCACGGCGCCGCGTTGACGGGTCATGCGTTCCATGCCTAAAATCTTAGTGAGAATTCATTATCATTAGCGAGAGTCGCCGCGGTTTGCCAGTCGGATGGCCGCCGCGGCGACTCGTTTTTTGGGGTGTCCCTTATGCTGCTTGCGCAGCCCAGCCGCGCCCGGCGCCGCGCGCCATTTTCGTCCCTGCCCGCCCTGATGCTGGCGGTCTCTGGCCTGGCCGAGGCGGCCGAAGCCGCCGATATCACCCTGCCTGCGGTGTCGGTCACCGGCACGGCCACCGCATCATACAACCCGCCCGACGCCGCGGGCGCGACCCGCACCGACACGCCACTGCGCGACATCCCGCAGTCAGTGCGCGTGGTGCCGCGCGCCATGCTCGACGACATCGCCGCGACCCGCTTCGACCAGACCTTCGACTACATCAGCGGCGTGGCGAGGCAAAACAACTTTGGCGGGCTGTGGGACAACTTTGCCATGCGTGGCTTTACCGGCAACGAGAACACCGGCGCCGGCTACCTGGTCAACGGTTTCGCCGCCAATCGCGGTTATACCGCGCCGCTGGACGCCGCCACCATCGACCGCGTGGAAGTGCTCAAGGGCCCGACCTCGTCGCTGTACGGCAGCAGCGAACCTGGCGGCACCTTCAACGTGGTCACGCGCCAGCCGCAGTTCCGGCCCGCGCAGCGCTATGGTTTCGAGCTGGGCACGCGCGACGGCTACCGCGCCAGCGCCGACGTCACCGGTGCGCTCGGCGAAAACGTCGCCGGCCGGCTGATCGCGGTGGCCGACCACCAGGGCAGCACGCGCGACTTCATCCACAGCCAGCGCTACCTGGTCGCGCCATCGTTCACGTGGATGCTCGGCAACGACACCATCCTGCAATATGCCGCGGAATTCCAGCGCTACACCACGCCGATGGACCGTGGCGTGGTGGCCGTCAACGGTCAGCTCGGCCGCATCCCGCGCTCGCGCTTCCTGGGCGAAGCGGGCGACGGCAGCATGCGCCTGGACAGCCAGTCGCACCAGTTCAGCGTGGAGCACCAGTTTTCGCCGAACTGGAAAGGCAGGCTCGGCTTGTCGTATCGCGGCGGCGCGCTGGCCGGGCATTCGAGCGAGGCCACCTCGCTCGCGGCCGATGGCCGCACGCTATGGCGCCAGCATCGCTACCGCGATTTCCAGTCTGACGATGTCTCGCTGCAGGCCAGCATGACCGGCAAGTTCAGCACTGGCACCGTTGGGCATGAACTGCTGCTGGGCGTGGACGCCTACCGCTTCGGCAACACCATGGCGATCCTGCGCAAGAATCCCAGCGCCGCGGCGCCGTACGCGATCGACATCTACCAGCCGGTCTATGGCCAGCCGGCGCCGCCGCTCGCGTGGAACATGGACACTTACGAGCGCCAGCACAATCTTGGCGCCTACGCACAGGACCAGATCAGCCTGGGCGAGCGCTGGCGCGTGCTGGCCGGCGTACGCTTCGACAGTTTCAGCCAGGTGCTGGACGACCATCTGCGCGGCACCCGCAGCACGCAGCACCACAACGCGGTGTCGCCGCGCGTGGGCGTGAGCTATCTGGCCAGCCACAATCTGTCCCTGTTCGCCAATGCCAGCCAGTCGTTCCGCCCCAATGCCGGCACCGATGCCGCCGGCCAGCCGTTCGACCCGGAGCGCGGCCGCGCGCTGGAGGCCGGCATCAAGTTCGACAGCGATGACCGCCGCACCGGCGCCACGCTGGCCGTGTTCGAGATCCGCAAGCGCAATGTGCTAGCCGCGGACCCGGCCGATCCGTCGTTCTATCTCGCCGCCGGTGAAGCGCGCAGCCGCGGCGTCGAGCTCGATGTGGCCGGCCAGCTTGGCACGCACTGGCGCGTGTCGGGCAGCTTCGCGCTGACCGATGCCGAGATCACGCAGGACACCCGCCTGGCCGCCGGCACACCGTTGTCCAATGTGCCGCGCACCAGCGCCAGCCTGCTGGCAATGTACGAAGACGCGGCGCCGGTGGGGCAGCGCTATGGCGCCGGCGCCGGCGTGCGCTACGTCGGCCGGCGCCCGGGCGACGGGCAGGACAGCTTCTCGCTGCCGGCCTACGTGCTGGTGGACCTGCACGGCTACTGGCAGTACAGCCGGCACGTGCGCGTGTCGCTCAACGTCGGCAACCTGTTCGACAAGACCTATTACGCCAGCTCGTACAGCAGCCTGTGGGTAGCGCCGGGCACGGGCCGCAGCGTGCGGCTGGGCGTGCAGCTGAGCTACTGACGAGGGATCGATGATGCCGAGACCCCTGGCGCGGACCGCCGCGTCCCGAACCGTGCCGGCCATGCCCGCGTTTGCCGCGCTGGCGCGGCCTGCCAGCGGCAGGCTGCTGTCGATCGACGCTCTGCGTGGGCTGGCGATCCTGATCATGCTGATGGACCATGTGCGCGACATGTTCTTCCTACACGTACCGGTCGCCGATCCGATGGATGTCGCCGCCACCTCGCCGGCGCTGTTTTTTTCGCGGCTGCTGGCCCACCTGTGCGCGCCGGTGTTTATCTGGCTGGCGGGCGTCTCGGCCTGGCTCTACGGCAACGCCGGTCATGACCGGCGCGCGGTCAGCGGCTTCCTGCTCAAGCGTGGCCTGTTCCTGGTGCTGCTGGAGCTGACCCTGGTGGGCTTTGCCTGGACGTGGCGGCTGCCGCCGCAGGTGATCTACCTGCAGGTGATCTGGGCCATCGGCCTGAGCATGGTGGCGCTGGCGGCACTGCTGTGGTTGCCGCGCGCGGCGCTGGTCGCGCTGGGCCTTGCACTGGTGGCGGGGCACAACCTGCTGAGCCCTTTGCACTTTCCGATTGACAGTGCCTGGCACGTGCCCTGGGCGATCCTGCACGACCGCACCTGGCTCGAGGTGGCCGGTGGCTTGCGGGTACGCACCTCGTATCCGGTGCTGCCGTGGATCGGCGTGATCGCGCTGGGCTATGCGGCGGGGCCATGGTTTGCCACGGCCATGCCTGACCGGGCGAGGCAACTGCGGCTGGCCGGGTGCGGCCTGGCGGCGCTGTCCGGGTTTGCGTGGCTGCGCGCGTTCAACGGCTACGGGCAGGAACAGAAATGGCTGCCCGGCGCGGATGCCCTGCATACCGCGATGAGCTTTCTCAACGTCACCAAGTACCCGCCCTCGCTGCTGTTCCTGCTGCTGACGCTAGGCACCGGCTGCCTGCTGCTGGTGTGGCTGGAGCGCGCGCAAGGCGGCCGGCTCGCGCGACGCCTGGCCGTGTTCGGCGCGGTACCAATGTTCTTCTACTTGCTGCACCTGTACGTGCTGCAGGCCCTGTACCAGCTTTGCGTGCACCGCTGGGGGTTGAACCAGGGACGCGTGTTCGGCTTCGGCCAGGTCTGGCAGCTATGGCTGGTGGCAGCGATGCTGGCGCTGGCGTTGTGGCCGGCGGTGCGCTGGTTCGCGGCGCTGAAAGCGATACGGCGGAACTGGCGCTGGCTGAAGTACTTCTGACCAGCGCCTGGATCTGCCGCACGCGGCCTCAGCGCTGGGCGGGTGCGGCCGCAGCCGGCTGCACCGTTGCCGGCGATGGTGCCGTGGAGGGCGACGGCGCCTGCTGTGGCGCCACGGCCTGCGGCTGGGCCGGCGCGGGCGCGGGGGCCATCTGCGTCTGCGCCACGGCTTGAGGCTGCGCCACTGCCTGCGGCTGCGCGGTGGCCTGTGGTCGCATGACGGCTTGCGGCTGCGCCACGGCCTGAGACTGCGCCACTGCCTGTGGCTGGACGACCGCCTGCGGCCGGGCTGTCGCCTGTGGTGGGGCCACCACCTGGGGCCGTGCCGCCGCTCGCGGCTGCGTGGCGGGCACCGCCTGGGCCCCGCCGTTGGCGACCGGCGCGGCTTCGGTCACCTCGCGCCAACCGCCTCCGAGCGCCTTGTACAGCGACACGCGGCTGGTCAGCCCGGCTAGCTTGTAGGTGATCAGCGCCTGCTGCGCGGTGTAGAGCTGGCGCTGCGCATCGAACACGCCGAAGTAATCGTCCACGCCGTTCTTGAAGCGCATCTCCGACAGCCGCCGGGTCTCGCCGCTTTCGCGCACCAGCGCTTCCTGCGCCTGCACCTGGCGCTCATAGGTGGCGCGTGCCGCCATGCTGTCGGCCACTTCGCGGAATGCGGTCTGGATGGTCTTCTCGTAATTGGCGACGTTGATGTCCTTGCGCACGTTGGCCGCATCGAGGCCGGCGCGGTTGCGGCCGGCGTCGAAGATCGGCACCGTCAGCTGCGGCGCGAATACCCACGCCATGCCGCCCGAGAACAAACCGGCCAGGCTGCTGCTGGCCACACCCAGCGCGCCGGTCAGCGAGATGCGTGGGAAGAAGGCCGCGCGCGCGGCACCGATATTGGCGTTCGCCGCCTTGAGCCGGTGCTCCGCGTCGAGAATGTCGGGCCGGCGCACCAGCACGCTGGACGGCAAGCCTTCCGGGAACTCGCTCACCAGCATGCGCGCGTCGAGCGGATCCGGCGTGGGGGCATTCGGCTTGGCGAGCGCGGCACCGGCATCGGTTACCGACATGGGCAGCGGGCCGCCGATCAGCAGCGCCAGCGCGTTCTCGTCCTGCGCCACTTGCCGGGTGTACTGCTCAACGCCCACCTGCGCGGTCTGCACCTGGGTCTGCGCGCGATGCTGGTCCAGCTGCGCCATCGCGCCGACCTGGTGCCCGCGCCGGATCATCTCGGCCGCGTCCTGCTGGGTCTTGAGCGTGTCCTGCGACAGCCGCAGCAGCGCGCGGTCGGCGCGCAGCGTCAGGTAGGCGTTGGCCACCTCCGCCACCAGGCTGATCTGCGCGCTGCGCCGCGCCTCTTCGGTGGCCATGTATTCCTCCAGCGCGGCATGCTTGAGGCTGCGCACGCGGCCGAAGAAATCCAGCTCGAACGCGGTCAGGCCGATGCCCGCGTTGTAGGTCGTGATCTGCGACGGCTGGCCCGGCGAATGCAGCCGTTGCGGCAGCCGCTGCGACACCACCCCAGCGCTGCCCTCCACGGTGGGGAACTGCGCGGCGCGCTGGATCTGGTACAGCGCGCGCGCTTCGTCGATGGCCAGCGTGGCCATGCGCAGGTCGCGGTTGTTGGCCAGCGCCAGTTCGATCAGCTGACGCATTTGCGGATCGATGAAGACATCGCGCCAGCCCAGGTCAGCGGCGGAGGGGCCGGGGCGCTGCGCCGGCTGCCCCGGCTGCGCCGTGCCGTTGGCCGCCTTGGCCTGCGTGGTGCGGTAGGCCGCGCCGTCGGGCCATGCCGACGGGACCGGGGCTTCGGGGCGCTGGTATTGCGGCTCCAGCGTGCAGGCCGCAAGGGCCAGCACAAGGGCGCCCGGCAGCAGCAGGCGCGGCGGCGGCAGGTGGGTACGGCGGCGGGGGCGGGGCAGGCTTCGCATGTATCGTTCCGGAGAGAGAGAAGGAGAGCAGCAGGGTCAGCCCATCAGCGCGCGCCGCATAAAGCGCGAGATCGCCAGCCTGGGCTGCCCCTGTCGGGCAATGTTGTGGGCGGGGTCGGTGAACAGCAGCCGGATCAGCGCGTGGCGCGCGGCCATGCTGGTATGCAGCGCGATGCCGAGCAGCTGGCCGTCGCGGCGCACTACGCGGCACGGGATCCAGCCGGTCTGCGCCAGCCACAGCGCGCCTTCGGCGCCGGGGCGCAAGGCCGGCGCCAGCGGCGTGGTCACGGCTACGCCGTTGCAGGACAGGTCTTTGGTGGTGACGCGGTACTCGCGCCCGTCGACGCGCAGCAGCGCCGCGGCATGGTGCGGAAAGCGCTCTTCCTTGCGCGGCCGCGGCAGTTCCACGCACACCAGCAACGAGGCCAGATACAGCATCAGCGCCACCCCGGTCCAGATCGTGTTGAAGGCCAGTCCTTGCGCATCGGGGTCCACCATCAGCGCGCGGCCAAGCCCGAGCGCTGAGAACCCTAGCAAGCCCGCGTACAACGCAGCAAACTTGCCGTGGATCACCAGCTTGGACCGGTCCAGCCCCTTGTTGGTCACCTTGAACGGCCGTCCGAACGGCTTGAACATGGCGCTGACCAGCGAGGCCGTCACAGCCAGCGCCGCGACGATCTGCGTCACCTCGGTAAAGATTGGCAGCGCGCGTTGCCCGGTGATCCAGATGCTGTACGCCCAGTACGCCACCAGCGCGGGCAGGCCGTAGGCCAGGAACTGCAGCGGCTCGCCGTAGAGCGTGGAGACGCCGAAGTACCAGTACAGCAGCGGCCCCGCCAGCAGCATCAGCGTGAACGGCCGCGACAGCCAGTGCAGCAGCCCGTGCACATAGTGCAGGCGCTGCATGCCGGTGTAGCCGCGCCCGCGCAGCGGCCCGTCGGCGGTCAGCGCCACCTGGATCGTGCCCAGCCCCCAGCGGCTGCGCTGGCTGATGTACTCGGGCAGGCCCTCGGCGGACAGGCCCACGCTCAGGCGCTCGTTGAGCCAGCGCGTGACATAGCCGTGCGGCAGCAGCCGGTAGGTCAGGTGAATATCCTCGGTCACCGTGCCGGTGGGGAAGCCGCCGATCAGGTCGATCAGGTCGCGCCGCACCACGAACGAGGTGCCGATGCAGAACGCCGCGCCCCAGGCATCCTTGGCCGGCTGCATCACGTCGAAGAACGCGCGCTGCTCGTCGACCCAGCATTCGGTGGCACGCAGGTTGTACTGGATCGGATCGGCGTTGTAGTAGAACTGGGGCGTCTGCACCACCCCCACGCGCGGGTCGCTGAACAGGCCCACGGTGCGCAGCAGGATGTTGCGGTGGGGCGCGAAATCCGCGTCCAACACCAGGATGTAGGGCGCGCCGCCGGCGGCGGCGCTGTGGCGCAGGCCGTTGTTCAGATTGCCAGCCTTGGCGTGGGCGTTGTCCGGGCGCGTCACGTAGTGTGCGCCGACGCGCTCGCAGAACTCGCGCAGCCAGTCGCGGCGGGTGTCGTCCAGCACCCAGACGCGGAAATCCGGATAGTCGATCGCCAGCGCGGAGACAATGGTTTTTTCCAGGATCTCGAGCCCCTCGTTGTAGGTGGCGATGAAGATGTCCACCGGCGGCACCTGCTGCGCGCGGCGCAGCGCGGCTTCGCCCGCGTCAGCGGCGGGGGTGTGATTGCTGGTGCGGGCCAGCACCACGATCGACAGCAGCGTGTAGGCCAGCGTGATGCATTCGAACGCAAAGAACAGATGGGCCCAGACGCTGGCGAAGGTCATCTGCCAGTCGGGCAGGGTTTCGCGCAGGCGCCAGGTCAGGTACACGCCGAGCAGCAGCGCGGTGACGCCGCCGAACAGGATGCGGTCCGCCGGCCGTTCATGCCGGCACAGCAGCGACAGCAGCACCACTGCCAGCAGCACGCCGCCGTTGATGATCAGCAGCGTCTGGTTTTCCAGGAAGAGGGCGAACATCGTCAGTCCTTGTTGATGGCAGTGCTGGCAGGGCCGGAGGCGGCGATGGCCGGCGGCGGGCAGGACGGGTCCAGGCAGCCGCCCGGGCGGAACGGGTTCCAGCGCGCGGCGGCCAGCACCGCCCATGCGGTGGCGCCAAGGTGCGGCAGGTGGAAGTAGTGGAAGTCCTCCGTGGTGGAGGTGGGACCGATCGACAGCCCGGTGCTGACACGCGCCTGCGGCGTGGCGTAGAGCATGCCGGACGGCGCACGCTGCGCGCGCAGCAGCGACCACAGCGGTGCGGCCTGCTGCGCCAGTCCCGCGGCCTGCAGCACCAGCGCGGCCTGTCCGGTGCCTTCGGTCCAGATGCCGTCGGGACTGCCCTTGAAGCCGTAGCCGGCACCGGCGCGGTGCTTCGCTTCGACCCAGGCCAGGTTGCGGCGCCAGTCCTGCGGCGGGTCGGGGAAGGCGATCAGCGGCCACAGCACGGCGTCCAGCGCCGACGGGCCGGCATTGGGGGCGCGGCCGTCGTCATGCGTGCCGATGATGAAGCGGCCCTCGCGCGGCTGCCACATGGCGCTGACAAAGCCGCGCGAGCGCGCCGCGCCGTCGCGCCAGCGCGGATCGTTGCGCAGGCTGGCCAGCCAGCTGAAGGCGGCATAGGTGTCGACATTGTGCTCGGTCGATTTCCAGCCCTGGCGGGTCTGCTTTGGCTCATGGCCGAAGAAGCCGCCGATATAGCCGGCCGGGGCGGTGGGATCCGGCACAGTGGCATGCACCCAGCCCATCAGCGCCGCGGCACCGTCGAGATAGCGCGCATCGCGCGTGGCGTCATGCACCGCCAGCAGCAGCAGCGCGGCCCAGGCCACGTTGCCGGTGGCGGTGCCGGCCTGGTAGGCATCTTCGAACCAGCGCTTGCTGGGTTCGTCCCACCAGCCGGGCAGCGGCGCCGGGCCTGCGGGCAATGGCCCCGCGCGGTAGGCGTTGCGCAGGCGCGCGTCGCGGAAGTGGCGGTCCTGGCGGGTGGCTTGCAGCACCGCATCGGCAATGCGGCGGGCTTCAGCGGGCCGCTTGCACGCAACCAGCGCGATGCCGGCCAGCGCGTTGTCGTAGACGAAGGCGGCATTGCGCAGCGCCGGCGCCAGCGGCTCGCCGCCCGGCGCGGGTTCATAGCTGGCGAGGAAGAGAGGCCCGTTGCCCCCGGCGCGGCCGACTTGCTCGGCCAGCGCCTTGCACCCTTCGGCCAGCAGCGCCTGCTGCTCGGCATCGTCGGCGCGCACTACGCCTGACGCCAGCGCCAGCACGGCGGGAAGCAGCGCGCCGGCAACCATGCGGGGCAGGCGTTTAGTCAGGATCGGCAGTCGCATCCGGTTCTCCTTTTGCCTGCGCGGGCGCCTACAGCGATGCCCGCAATTGGCCCAGCCAGCTCTGGTTCAGCGTGACGCGCGCCCAGCGACCCATGCCGCAGTGTCCGGACTGCGCCGGCGCTGCTGGCGTCGCCGCCGCGGCCGTGCCTGCGGTGCCAGGCGTGGCAGCGCTGCCGGAGGCGGCACCGGCCTTTGCCGGCAGGTTGCCCAGCGGGCGGTCGAGCTTGGCGATCACGTAGATCTCGTTCTTCTCGATCGGCGGGAACGGCACGAAATAGCGCGCCTGGTCGCCGTCCGGCGCGCGCGGCAGCACCTCCGCCACCGAGGCCGGCAGCGCCGTGGGCAAGCCGTCGACCTGCACGTTCAGGCGCGCGCCGGGCAACAGGTTATCGCTGAGGCTGCGCGGGAACACCGCCACCACGCGCGTCTGCGCGCAATTGCTGGCGCGAGCCAGCGTGGCGCCGGCGGCGACGCGCATGCCCGGCTGCGCGATCAAGTCTTCGATGGTGCCGGGCTCGGGCGAGCGGATTTCCAGGTTCGAAAGCCGCTCGATGCGTTCCTGCTCGGTGGCGATCATCTCGTCGACGGACTTGCCGTAGGCTTCCAGTTGCTCCAGCTCCGCGGTCAGCTGCGCCGCTTCGGCGCCCAGCACCTGGCGCCGCTGCGCGAGCGTGGCGCTGGGGCCGTCGGTGGACGAGGCATAGACCTTGTTGCGCGAGGCCTGGCTTTCGCCGATGGCGTTGTCGAGCTCGGCCTTGGCCGCCGCCTTGGCGTTGGACAGCATCGACAACTGGTAGCGCGAGGCATTGGTATAGGCCTCGCTGACCGCGCCCGCCCACTGCATGCTCTGGTTGCGGTTGACCACTTCTTGCTGCTGGTCTTCCTGCGCCCGGGCCGAAGCCAGGCGCGCTTCCAGCGCGCGCACGCGCGTGGCGTGCTCGCGTTGCGCGGCGCTGTTGTAGCGCTGCAGGTCCTCGTCGGTGGCGGCCATCAGCCGGCGGTTGCTTTCCAGCCGCGCCTTGGCCGAGTCATAGCGCTGCTGGTTGTCGAGCTTCTTGCCGGTCAGGTCGACCAGCAGCGCACGGTCGATGTTGGGGTTCTGCACCACCATCAGCGCCTGGTTGGCCGTGAACGGCTGGCCCGCGGCCACCATCTGCTTCATCACCATGCCTTCCACCGGCGACGTCACCAGGCTGACGGGGCTGTTCACCACCGCGCGTTCCGACGACCGCGTAAACACATTTGGAAACATGATCGTCAGCACGGCCCAGATGATGAACAGCACCACGCCATAGCCCGCCATGCGCGGCACGATATGCCAGAGCGGCACGGCGACGGGCTGGGGGCGTTGTACCAGCCCGTCGCCATGGGGGTGGCGCAGCGGGGCCGGCGTCAGCGGATGTGGTCTGGGTGGTGGATTGTTGCGCTGGTCGGCCATGGTGTTGTTCTCCCGCAAGCAAAGTCAAAAAGCATCCCCGCCGGCATCCATGCGGGATGTCGGACGAGCGTGTTCTTCTGGCAAGCGGGCGGCATCGCGCAAGGGCTGTCGCGCGTGGCCCGGCTTGCAAGTCCCCAATTCAGCTTGTTGTCTGCAGCGCGCGCGATGTGGCTGAGCCGTATCGGCGCACTTTGCAATCGGGCCGAGATACCGCATGCAGCGCCACGCGGCCCGTGGATTTGCCCGGCTTCATCCAGGCAGAGTTGAACAATGGCCAGTCATGGCCAAGAAATGGCAGCCCGCTGAAGCAAAGATTCCCGCACTCAGGCCGCCGCAGGTGAGTTAAGGCTAGTCAGTTGCCCCTTCGCTTGCTGTAAAAATGTGTAAGAGCAGGCTGTAGCACTGCTTAATACGGCATTAACATGGCATGCGCTTCACCGCCGGTAGGGAGCGCACAGAGCCTAGGTAGATGCGGTTTCACGCTGCGCCGGCGGGTGTGCCCGAGCACCGAATGGCCGTGCAGCGAAGCTAGTCGTCGCTGCCGAGCGGCGGCGCGATGTGCTCCAGCGGGCGGCGCTCGGCATCGATGCCGAAGCGCAGCGCCAGCAGTCCGGCCACGATCACCAGTGCCGCGCCGAAGCCGTAGCCCGCCGCCACCGCTTCGCGGCTGCCGCTTTCGATCAGCGCGCCCAGCAGCAGCGGCGCGATGAAGCCGCCGGTGCCGGTGCCTACGGCGTAGAACACCGAGATCGCCAGCGCGCGCATTTCCAGCGGAAACACCTCGCTCGCGGTCAGGTAGGCGGAACTGGCTGCGGCGGAAGCGAGGAAGAACACCGCCGACCAGCACAGCGCCTGCGTGCGCGCGTCGAGCCAGCCTTGCACGAAGGCCCAGCCGGTCAGTGCCAGGCCGATGCCGGACAGCACATAGGTGGCGGCGATCATGCGCCGGCGCCCGACATGGTCGAACAGCGGGCCGAGCAGCAGCGGCCCCAGCGCGTTGCCGAGCGCGAACGGGAAGATGTACAGCGCCACGCGCGCCTCCGGCACCCCGTAGAAGCGCGACAGCACCAGCGCATAGGTGAAGAAGATCGCGTTGTAGAAGAAGGCCTGCGCCACCATCAGCGCCAGCGTGATGAGGCTGCGCTGGCGATAGCGCCGCAGCAGCAGGCGCATCACTTCGCCCACGCCCGGCGCGGCGCGCCGGCGCATCGCCACCGCGGCGCAATCGGGCGACACTGGCGGCAGCGGCCCATGGCCGGCGCGCACCTCGGCCTCGATCGCGGCGATGACGCGTTCGGCTTCTTCGAGCCGGCCATGCGTGGCCAGCCAGCGCGGGCTTTCCGGCACGTGCCGGCGCACCAGCACGATCGCCACTGCCAGCGCCGCGCCCAGCGCGAAGCAGGCCCGCCAGCCCCATACTGGGCCGAATACGCGCGCATCGAGCAGCACCAGGCTCAGTCCCGCGCCCAGCGCCGCGCCGAGCCAGAAGCTGCCGTTGATGGCGAGGTTTACGCGCCCGCGCACGCGCGCGGGAATCAGTTCGTCGATGGCGGAATTGATGGCCGCATACTCGCCGCCGATACCCAGCCCGGTGAAGAAGCGGCACGCGGCAAAGAAGGCAAAGCCGGGCGCGAACGCAGTCGCCAGCGTGGCCACCATGTAGACCGCGAGCGTGGCCAGGAACAGGCGCTTGCGCCCGAGCCGGTCGGCCATGCGCCCGAATACCAGGGCACCCACCACCGCCCCCGCGATGTAGAGCGAGCCCGACCAGCCGACCTGGGTCGCGGTGAGCCCGAGCGTATCGGGCCGTTCCAGCACGGCGCCGACCGAGCCGACCAGCGTGACCTCGAGGCCATCGAGGACCCAGGCGACGCCCAGCGCGATCGCCACGCGCCAGTGCCAGCGCGACCACGGCAGCCGGTCAAGCCGCCCGGGAATGTCGGTGCGGAAGGTGGTATCGGGCGACGGGCTGGCGAGGGCGGTATCGGTTGGCATTGCCAACCAGTATAGGAAACGGGCGCCAGCGTGCCGCGGTGCTCAGCGGTACAGCACCGTCGGCAGCCACAGGCCGATGCCGGGAAAGACGTAGAGCAGCACCAGCGCAATCAGCTGGATGCCCATGAACGGCAGCATGCCGAGGAAGATCTGGTTCAGCGTGACATGCGGCGGCGCCACGCCTTTCAGGTAGAACGCCGCCATTGCCACCGGCGGCGACAGGAACGCGGTCTGCAGGTTCAGCGCCACCAGCAGGCCGAAGAACAGGGGGTCGATGCCGAAGTTGTCGAGCAGCGGGATAAAGATCGGCATGAAGATGATGATGATCTCGGTCCACTCCAGCGGCCAGCCCAGCAGGAAGATGATGACCTGCGCCAGGATCATGAACTGCACCGGCGACAGGTTCATCGACAGCACCCAATGCTCGACCAGCGCCTGCCCGCCGAGCAGCGCGAAGGCGGCCGAGAAGATCGACGAGCCCACGAACAGCCAGCACACCATGGCGCTGGTCTTGGCCGTCAGCAGCACCGATTCCTTGACCACGCGGAAGTTGAGCTGCCGGTAGGCGGCAGCCAGCAGCGCACCGCCGAGCGAGCCGACCGCGGCTGCCTCGGTCGGCGTGGCCAGCCCGAACACGATTGAGCCCAGCACCGCGACGATCAGCAGCGCGAGCGGGAAGAACGACGACAGCAGCATCTTGAAGATTTCCACTCGCGCAAAACTGAAGCGCCAGTAGAAGTACACCAGCACCAGCCCCACCACCGCCAGCGTGATCCAGAACCAGCGCGGTGCCGAGATCGCGGTCGCCGCCGGGGCTGGCCCCGCATCCGCTTGCGCGGTGGCCGGCGCGGCAGGCTTGGCGGCGGCCGGCGCTGCGGGTGCCGCGGGTGCGGCTTGCGACGGCTCTGCCGCGGGCGCGGTGGCATCCTCGGCCGGCGGAGCCGCCAGCTCGTCCACCGCCGCGCTGCTTTCCTCGGCGCCACCCAGCGACAGTGGCGATTCCGCCGAGATGCTGGCGGCCGGGGCGGTAACGGCGCTGTAGATCGTGCCCATCACCAACGCCACGGCGAGCGCCGGCAGCAGGACAATGCCGAGCTGGCGCGCGAACACGGCCGTGGGCAGCTCGGCGTTGCGCGGCCCCTTGAGCGCGCGCACCAGGCCGCTACCCAGCGCAGGCAGCGCATGGGAGGCGCCACGGGCTTCCAGCGTGCGCGCCAGCGGCGGCAGCGGCACCACCCGCTCTGCTTCCGGCAGCGGCGGGGCCAGTGCGGGCTTGAGCTTGGCCAGCAGCAGGATGTAGACGATGTAGAGCGCGGTCAGCATCAGGCCGGGGAAGAACGCGCCCGCATAGAGCTGCACCACCGATACGCCGGCGGTGGCGCCGTAGACGATCAACAGCACCGATGGCGGGATCAGGATGCCGAGGCAGCCGCCCGCGGTCACCGCGCCGGCCGACAGCGACGTGCTGTAGCCCGCGCGCAGCATCGCCGGGAAGGCCAGCAGCCCCATCAGCGTGACCACCGCGCCGACGATGCCGGTAGCGGTGGCGAAGATCGCGCAGGTCACCAGCGTGGCCACCGCGAGCGAGCCCGGGATCCATGCCAGCGCGAGGTGCAGGCTGCGGAACAGCTTCTCGATCAGGTTCGAGCGCTCGACCAGGTAGCCCATGAACACAAACAGCGGGATCGAGATCAGCACATCGTTCGTCATCACCGCATAAGCGCGCTGCACCATCAGGTCCAGCGTCTGCTGTACCGCGATCTCCGGGTTGGCGTGGCGGTACGCCAGCCAGGAAAACAGCACGCCCATGCCCATCAGCGTGAACGCGGTGGGGAAGCCCAGCATGATCGCCACCACAATCAGCGCCAGCATCAACAGGCCCAGGTGCCCGTTGGTCCAGTTCGCCGGGGCGGGCATGAACCACGCCACGGCACCGATGATCAGCGCCATCAGCCCCACACCGAACCACAGTTCCTTCCTCATCGGCCGGCTCCCGGCGGTTGGTCGCGCGGCGGCAGGGATTCAGCCAGCTCGACCGTGGGCGTGCCCTGCACCATCTCCTTGAGCTTGTCGACGTCGACCTCTTCGACATCGCCCTCGCGCGGCGGCCAGTGGCCGCTGCGCAGGCAAAGGATGCAGCGGATGGTCTCGGCCATGCCCTGCAGGAGCAGCAACGCGCCGGCCACCGGAATCACCGCCTTGAACGGATAGATGGGCGGGCCATCGGCGGCGACCGAGGAGTGTTCGTTCTGCGCCAGCGAGACCTGGAAGAAGTCGATGCCGGCCCAGGCCAGCGCGATCACGCCGGGGAAGAAGAAGGCCAGGTACAGCACCAGGTCGATGCTGGCCTGCATCCGCGGCGTCAGGAAGCCGTAGAGGATATCGCCGCGCACGTGGCCCCGCTTGGCCAGCGTGTAGGCGCCGGCCAGCATGAAGAGCGTGCCGTACAGCATGTTGCTGGCATCGAACACCCATGCGTGCGGCGCGCCCAGCGCATAGCGCGAGAACACCTCGTAGCTGATCATCAGCGTGAGCCCGATGATCAGCCACGACGCGGCCTGGCCGACGAAGGTGCTGACCCAGTCGATACGCAGCAGCAGGCGTTGCACGGCGCGTATCCCGCGGGCTCAGCTGCGCTTGGCGAAGTAATGGCTGGACGCCAGCCGGTAGTCGACGTTAGTGTCGTTCTGCCAGCGCGTGGAGCGCTGCGCGAAGGCCTTCATCGAATCATTGACCTTCTTGAACATGGGGTTCTCTTTTTCCTTGCGCGCGACGATCTCGTCCCAGATCTTCAGCTGCGCCTGCAGCACGGAGTTGGGGGTGGCGTAAAACTTCACGCCTTGCTGCTGCAGCGCCAGGTAGTCCTTGGAGTAGCGGTCGATGGCCTTCATCGACATGTCGGCCGAGGCCGCCTCCACCGCATTGCCGATCAGCGCCTTGAGCTTCGGCGGCAGCGCGTCGTAGCGCTTCTTGTTGAACAGGATCTCGAATTGCTCGGAGCACTGGTGGAAGCTGCGCAGCATGCAGACCTTGGACACGTCCTGGAAGCCGAGCGCGCGGTCGGAGCTGGCGTTGTTGAACTCCGCCGCATCGAGCAGCCCGCGGTCCAGCGCCGGCACGATCTCGGCGCCCGGCAGCGCGTTCACCGCGGCGCCGAGGCCGGTGAAGATGTCGATCGACAGGCCGACGGTGCGGAACTTCAGGCCCTTGAAGTCTTCCGGCTTGGTGATGGGCTTCTTGAACCAGCCCAGCGGCTGGGTCGGCATCGGCCCGTACAGGAACGACACCACGTCCAGGTTCAGGCTGCGGTAGATCTCCTGCTGCAGCTCCTTGCCACCACCGTACTTGTGCCAGGCCAGCAGCATGTTCGGGTCCATGCCCCAGGCCGGCCCCGAGCCCCACAGCGCCAGCGCCGAGTTCTTGCCGTACCAGTACGCGATCACCCCATGGCCGCCGTCCAGCGTGCCCTTGCTGACCGCGTCGATCAGGTCGAAGGCCTTGACCACCGCGCCCGCGGGCAGCAGCTCGATCTTGAGGTCGCCGCCCGACATGTCGTTGACCTTGGTGACGAAGTCGCCGGCGAACTCGTGAAAAATATCCTTGGTCGGCCAGGTGCTCTGCCAGCGCATCGTGACCGGCCCCTGCGCCTTGACGATGGCCGGGAAGCCCATTGCCGCCGCACCGGCGGCGGCGCCGGCGGCGCCACCCAGGAAGCCGCGCCGGGACACCCCGCTGCTCCGCCCATCTGATTTGCTCGCCCTGGATGCCATGACCGTCTCCCTTTGCTGAGTGTGGGACTACCCCGCGAGCGTGCCGGCCATGGGGCCTAGGCCGCTCGCCACTGACGCGAACACCGGAAAAGTCGGGAAAAACTGGAGCATGCGGTGCCAGCGGACGCGCGGCAGTCCTGCGGACAGGCAGGGGTTGCCGGGCAGGTGGCCCGTGATTCCCTTCATGGTAGGAAAGGCACAGACAACCACAATCTAGGGATTACCCGCGCGGTGTGCGCCGGCGCACTTTGTGGCTGCGCTACGCGGCGAACGCGGCTGGCGTGCCTGCCGCCAGCTCAGGCGCGCGCGATGCCGACCGTGAAGCGGGCTTCGAGCACCCCCGCGGCATCGGGGGTCTGGCGCACCTCCATCAGGTTAGGGCGCGCACCCGCGATGGGGTCCTGCGCGGTGGCGCGCGACGGCACGCCGTGCGCGCGATAGGCCGGATGGCTGCTAAGGATCTCGCGGTTGAGCGCGTCGCTGAAGTACAACTGGCTGGTCAGCGCTTCGGCGCTTCCGAGCAGCACCTTGAAGTGGATATGGATGGCGCGCGACGGGTACCAGCCGGGATAGATCGAGGTGAAGGTGGCGACGCCGTCGCTGCTTGCGGGCTGGACGCCGCGCAGGAAGCGCGCCTGACGGTCACCGTGGCCTTCGCCGCTGTAGTGGCCTTGTGCATCGCAGTGCCAGACGCTGACCAGGGCGCCCGGCACGGGTGCGCAGCCATGCCCGGCATCGACGACCCGGATGTGCAGCCGCAACGGCTGGCCCGGGTGGCCGTCGCGGATATCGGCCCGCACCAGGGCGTCGTCCAGATAGAAAGGGCCTTCGGTGGCGGCCGGTGTCAGCAGGCACGCGGCGGGCGTTGCCGCTGCGGCCATGCCCGGCGCGATGCCGGCCGCAGCCAGCAGGCCCAGGTCGCGCAGGAAGCGACGGCGCGCGCCGTCGGGGTCTGCCGGAACACCGGCGCCAAGCGCCGGGGCCGTGGTCATGGTGGCCTCCGTGGTGTTGCGAGTGGGCCGGGCGGCGCTTGCCACGGCACGCTGGGCCGCGGCCTCAGCGTCCCATGGCCTTCAGCATGGAATAGCCGTGGCTGGTGATGCGCGGCGCCTGCCGGCAACCGTGCAGGACCTCCAGGTGTACCAATTGCTTTTCGACCAGGGCCTTGAGGTCGGTGGGGTCGATCTGGCGGGAATCGCTGGAATCGAGGGAATCGGGGCCGTCGCTCAGCAACAGCAGCGTGGCAAGTTCATGCGGGCTCAGCACGTTCGTCTCCTTGGTTAGAGGGGGGCGTTTGCTGGGAGTCTGCGCGGCGGCATCGCGCCGGCGGGGAAGGCGAAACACGATCGTGGAGACAACGCGGCACATGCGCTGCGCATGTTGCGCTGCAATGCTGCAGCGCCGCCGCGAGTCCCGCGCAATCCACTGGTTTGACGGGATGGGCTGCGTACGGTTCCTCGCTACCGCAGGCCGTTACATGTGACGCGGCGTCGCATTGCCGTCATGACCATACTAGCCCGATCGGGTGACAATACGATGGCCATGCCGGCGTCGTGGACAAGGGCGCGGCAGCCGACCGCGCCCCGCCGCCTTTACTGTTCCTGCCGTGCGCGCCAGGCATGGTACAGGTCGACGCCTTCGTCGCGCGCCGGAACGTAGGCCAGTTTCATCTCGCGCTGGTCCAGCGGCCGGGCCAGTTCGACGTAGCCGCGCTCGGCGGACAGGTCGTAAGGAGCGCCGTCCTCGTTGGAATACGCGTAGTAGACCGACTCGACGCCGGCCAGGTACATCGCCGTCAGGCACATCGGGCAGGGATAGCCGCTGGCGTACACGGTGCACCCGCTCAGGTCGGGTTTGCCCAGCGCGCGGCTGGCGGCGCGCACCGCCTGCATCTCGGCATGCGCGCTGGGATCGCAGGTGGCATCGACTTCGTTGACCGCGCGGGCCAGCACCGTGCCGTCCTTGACCACCACGGCGCCAAAGGGCCAGGTATTGCGCTCGCGCACGTTCTCCATGGCGAGGCGGATGGCATCCAGCAGATAGGCTTCGGTGGTCGACACGCGTTGTCTCCTGTCAGGCCTGGCCCGCGCAGGCAAACGTGATGCGGGCCTCGCGAATATAGGCCAGCGTGCGCAGGGAGGGTGGCGCGGGTTGTTATAGAGCGTATTCGGGCGCCGGACGCTATTGCGGGAGGCACTGGCGCGCATTTGCATCCTTAACTTCGCGTGCCGAGGGCAGCGTGCCAGAATGCGGCCGATGTATCCCTATACCTTTCCCCTGACGCATTCGCAGGGAGGCATCCACATGCTGTTGGCGCGCCTGTTCCGTTGCCTTTCCCTTTCCCTTGCCTTGGTCATCGCCATGCTGACACCTGTCCCCGCCGCCGCTAGCGCGACGCCTGAGCAGCAACTGCGCGAGGCCGCGGCGCGCGGCAACGCCAAGCAGGTCAGCGCACTGCTGGCCCAGGGCGCCACCATCGACGCCCGCGACGCGCAGGGGCGCACGGCGCTGCTGCTGGCCACGCACCACAACCGCGTGCAGGCGGCGCGGGTGCTGATCGACGCCGGTGCGGACGTGAACGCGCAGGACGCCATCCACGACAGTCCCTACCTCTATGCCGGTGCGCGCGGCTACAACGAGATCCTGCGCCTCACGCTGGCTAACGGGGCCGACCTGCGCAGCACCAACCGCTACGGCGGCACCGCGCTGATTCCGGCGGCCGAGCGCGGCCACGTCGAGACCGTGCGCACGCTGATCGCGGCCGGCGTGGCGGTGAACCATGTGAACAAGCTCAAGTGGACGGCCTTGCTCGAGGCCATCATCCTGGGCAACGGGGGGCCGGCCCATACCGAGATCGTGCGCCTGCTGGTCAAGGCGGGTGCCGACGTGAACCTGGCCGACGGCGACGGCGTGACGCCGCTGCAGCATGCGCGCCAGCGCGGCTATGCGCGGATCGAACAGATCCTCTTTGCCGCTGATGCGCGCTGAACCTTTGCGCCGCAAGGCGGCTTGCTCTCGTCTGCCTCATATATACTGTCAGTGTGCATACAAAATTGGTGAAGGCGATGTCTGCGAGAGCGAAACGCAACGCAACGAGCGGCAGTAATGAGGTGACGGATACCGTGCCGGAAGCCGATCCGGCAAAGGAACTGCTCTGGGCCCGTCCAGGGTTCCTGGTGCGGCGCTTGCACCAGATCCACGTCGCGATGTTCTTCGAGGAGTGCAAGTCGCCCAATATCACGCCCGTGCAATATGCCATCCTGACGGTGCTATCGGTGCTGCCGGGGCTGGATCAGACCTCGCTCGGGCAGGAGGTCGGTTTGGACCGGACCACGACCGCCGACGTCGTCCGCCGACTTGAAGAGCGTGGATTGGTAGAGCGCCGCGACAACCCAGCCGACCGGCGCACCCGCCATGTCTACCTGACGCGGGAAGGCAAGAGCGTGGTCACGGCGCTGCGTGCCGACATGGCGCGTGCGCAGGAGCGCATGCTGGCGCCGCTCAAGCCTGCTCAGCGCGAAGTGTTCATGGACCTGCTGGCGACGCTGGTGGAAGCCAACAACCAGTACAGCCGCACCGTGCTGCGCAGCATGTAAGCCCGGCGGCGGGCGCAAGGCCCGCCGCGGGAAAGTGGCCTAGACCGGGTAGACCAGGTCGTTGGCAATGATGGTGGTATCGTAGACTGCCTGCCGCTCGCGCAGCAGCAGCCTGCCACCCTGGCGGCGGAAGCGGTCGTAGTAGGTCCCCGCCAGGTGGATGGTGGTGGGGCCTTCCACCAGCGTTTGCAGCAGCATGTAGTTGGCCTGTGCCAGGATGTCGCCGTCCGCGGTTTCGTCGCTGACGCGCGTGTTGGTGACCAGATGCAGATTGTAGCGAGGCGCGAACATCTGGGTATTGGCAATGGCCGAGGCGCGGTCGCGCATCATGCCGATGCCTTCCGCATAGACCAGCCCCACCGGCAGCCCGCGTTCGGCGTTCTCGCGCGCGGTGATCCGGTAGAGGGCGTCGTCGGTGAAGAAGCGGGGCCATTGCTCGACCAGGCCGGCGTCGAGCACGGCGCAATAGTCTGCGTGGAAGGCGTCGATCTCCAGGCGCAGTTCGATGGCGCGTGCGGCACCGAGCGCGCTCTCGCGATACAGGGAGTAGTTCATCGGTTTCATGTTCGGAAAATCCCGTTGTTGGTTCTTTCAGAACCCCATCACGCCGCGGTAATACTGGTACATCGCGCGGATGGCGGATTCGGAGATCAGCGAGCTGGATGTGCCGATCTGGCCGGGATCGAGCTTGAGCACGTTGAGGTCGCTGCTGGAGCGCCGCACGCCTTCCTGCACGAACTTCATCGCCTCGTTGTCCTCCAGCCCCAGGAATCCTGCGGGCCCCATCAGGTTGCCCTGGCGCAGGCGGTGTTGCGTCATCTCCTCGGTATCGTCCTCGTAGCCGAACATGGTCCACAGCATCAGCATGCTGTCCGGCCCGTTGGGCACGATCTGGCGCACCCCGAGGGTGTTCATTTCGCGCTGCACGACCAGGTTCGGCCAGATCGTCTGCATCGTCACCGACCACGGCGAATCGAACTCTTTCACATACTCCAGGAAGCGTTCGTCTTCCAGGCGCATGCCCTCATGGTATGAGCGCATCTCCTTCTTGTTCTCGTCGCTGACGGCCGCGTACTTGTCTTCCTTCTTCGCCGACGCCATGGTGCCGTGCCGCCCGTGCACCGGATCGGCGATCATGGCGCTTTCATTGCCCGCCACCAGCAGCCCGAACACCACCAGGAAGGAGTGCAGCAGCGTGGCGTGGTACGGGTCCTTGAGGTTCTCGTGGTACATCTTCCAGTTGCACGGGAGTTCGTTTTTGTAGTACCCGAGCACCTTGAGCGGCTTGCCGTTGAAGACGATGTCGAAGTCCTTGAGGATCTCCGGCGTCAGGTAGTCTTCCAGGCTTTCCATGTCCGCCGCGTACGAGGCGAAGACTACGCCGTTGCGCGTGGCCACGTTCAGCTTGACCAGGCCGTGGTCCTCGTTGCGGAAGTCCCTGGGCATGCCGCCCGCGCGATTGACGCCGCGCTTGAACGGAACGCCCTGCAGGTTGCCCTTGAGGTCGTAGGACCACTGGTGATAGGGGCAGACGAATTCCTTCGCATTGCCCTGGCTGTGGCGGCAGAACTCGGCGCCGCGGTGCGCACAGCGATTTTCGAAGACGTTGACCGAGCCATCTTCGGCGCGCGACACCACCACCGGCGTCGCGCCGACATAAGAGCGCTTGTAGTCGCCGGCGTTGGGGATCTCCGCTTCGAGCGCGACGTAGTTCCAGGAGCGTCCGCGAAAGATCTTCTGCAGCTCCAGGTCGTGCACCTCCTTGCTGGTATAGACCCAGTCCGGGATGTAGTGCAGGCTGTCTTCGGGTCAACGGCATTCGGCCAGGCCGGCGTCTTTCTTGCCCAGGGTGTGCTGGATTACCGCTTGTGTCTGGTACATGTGGGAGTCCTTTCAGAGTGTAGTGGGGCTCGCCGCTGCCGTCGGGACCTCGCGCATCAGCTGTCGCAGCGGCAAGGCGTCGTCGCACAGCCGTGGCAGCAGGTCTTCGACGGCATGGCCGAAAAGCGCGCGCAACGGCCGCAAGTCGCCGCCGGCATTGATGGCGATGGCGTGGCTGAGCCGGCCGTGCCGGGTGCCAAGCAACATGAACCTGGGGCACGGCGCGTCGCTGGCGGCGATGCCGCGCCAGGCATAGCGGGTATCGGGAGTGGCGGCGCCGAGCATCTGCACGTTGCAGCCGAACTGGTCGGTCCAGAACCACGGCATCGCCGCGGGTTCGGCCTGCGTTCCCAGCATGGCCGCGGCGGCGATGCGCGCCTGCTCGTTGGCGCCTTGCCAGGATTCCAGACGCATGTGGGCGCCGAAGCGGGGCTGGTACTGGCTGCAGCAATCGCCCGCGGCATAGATGCCGGCCGCGCTGGTGCGGCCCTGCGGGTCGACCCGGATGCCGCCGTTGGCGGGGTCCAGTGCCAGGCCGGCGGCGGCGCCAAGCGCCACCTCGGGCGTCAGCCCGATCGCGACGACCACCAGCGGCGCCTGCAGCACCTCGCCATCCGCAAGCCGCACCTGCACGCCATCGGCCTGCGGCACCAGCGCCGCGATGGCGCAGTCGAGCCGCAGCGCAACGCCTTGTGCAAGCACGCGCTGCGCCAGCCAGTTGCCAAGCTCAGGCGGCACCGCGCGGCCGAGCAGCCGGCCGGCGCTTTCGATCAGCGTGACCCCCAGACCGAGGCCGGCCGCGGTCGAGGCCGTTTCCAGGCCAAGGAAGCCGCCGCCGATCACGATCACCTCACGCGCGCGCCGCATGGCATCGCGCAGGCGGGCGGCGTCGTCGAGCGTGCGCAGGTAGTGCACGTGGGGCGTGCCCGGCGGCAGCGCGGGCAGGATGCGCGCATTGCCGCCTGTGGCGAGGAGGCAGGCGGCGTAGCGAATGGCCTTGCCATCGGCGCAGTGCGCCACGCTGCGTGCGGGGTCCAGCGCGGTGACCGTGGTGCCAAGCCGCAGCTCGATCTCCTGCCCGGCATAGAAGCCGGGGGGGTGCACGCCGATCTTGCCGTCCTGCGCGGCGTCGGTGAGCACGGACTTGGACAGCGGCGGGCGTTCGTACGGTGCATGGCGCTCGCCGCCGGCCATGACGATGCGCCCGTCATGGCCCAGCCTGCGCAGTTCGGCAGCGGCCATCGCGCCAGCCTGGCCGGCGCCGACAATCAGGATGGGGGTGTCTTGTGGCATGCTCGGCACCTTCAAAGCTCGACCCACACCCGGCTGTCTTCGAACTTGACCGGGTAGGTGCGGATGTCGCTGGTGGCAGGCGCGCACATGGCCTTGCCGGAGCGGATATCGAAGCGAGCCTGGTGCAGCGGGCACTCGATGCAGCCGTCTTCCAGGTAGCCGTCGGACAGCAGCGCGTACTGGTGCGTGCAGACGTTGTCGGTGACGAAGAACTGGTCGTCGCTGCGATAGACGGCGAGCTGGCGGTCTCCCAGCGTCAGCGGCATTACCTCGTCGTTCTGCAGGCCGTGCGCGACGTCGATTTCAATCCATGCCATGGCGATCTCCGTGAATTAGATTTGTCAGTATGCTGAATATATAAGATCAGTGTACTGATGTTTTTTGCTCGCAGTATTCTGGTTAACCCTGGCCTGGGTTGGCCGCGCCGGATCGGGCTGGCCCCACCGCGGGCGCGCCGGCCGGCCGCGACGGGCGCGCCTGCCAGCGAGCCCGGATCTCGCCCATGATGCCGCGGCGGAACGTCAGCACGCACACCACGAAGATCAGCCCCGTCACCATGCTGACCGATTCGCCCAGCGCTTCGAACCAGCCGATGCCGGTCAGGGCCGCGAGCACATTGCCGGCGTCGCCCAGCTTGTTTTCCAGCGCCACGATCACCAGCGCGCCCACCAGCGGGCCCGACAACGTGCCCATGCCGCCGACCAGGGTCATCAGGATGACCGTGCCCGACATCATCCAGTGCACGTCGGTGAGCGTGGCAAAACCCAGCACCAGGGTCTTGAGCGCGCCCGCCAGCCCAGCCAGTGCCGACGACAGCACGAACGCCAGCAGCTTGAAGCGATCCGCGTCATACCCCAGCGAGATGGCACGCGGCTCGTTCTCCTTGATCGCGCGCAGGATCTGCCCGAACGGCGAGTTGACGATGCGCATGATGCCGAGGAAAGCTGCGGCGGTAATCAGCAGCACGACGTAGTACATGGTGTGGTCCGACGCCAGCGGCAGCACGCCGAACAGGTCGCCCCGTGGCACTGCCTGGAGGCCGTCTTCGCCACCGGTCGCGGGCGTCTGTAGGCAGAAGAAGTAGAACATCTGCGCCAGCGCCAGCGTGATCATGGCGAAGTAGATGCCCTGCCGGCGAATCGCCAAGGCCCCGAACACCAGCCCGAGCAGGGCCCCGAAGGCGGTGCCTGCGAGCAGGCCCAGCTCCGGCGTCAACTGCAGGAACTTCATCGCATAGCCGCAGGCATAGGCGGCGCCGCCGAAGAAGGCCGCATGGCCGAACGACACCAGCCCGGTGTAGCCCAGCAGCAGGTTGAAGGCGCAGGCAAAGAGCGCGAAGCACAGCAGCTTCATCACCAGCACGGGGTAGGCGCCCAGCCAGGGCGCGAGCAGCAGGACCGCCAGCAGCAGTCCGTAGGCGAAGGTTGCACGCTTTCCGCTTGCCATCATTTTTCCTTTCCAAAGAGCCCGGCGGGGCGCACCAGCAGCACGCACACCATGGCGACGAAGACCACGGTCGCGGAAGCTTCGGGGTAGTAGACCTTGGTGATGCCCTCGAAGACGCCCAGCCCAAGTCCGGTGAAGATCGAGCCAAGGATCGAACCCATGCCGCCGATCACCACCACGGCGAAGACCGTGATGATCAGGTTCTGGCCCATCAGCGGCGAGACCTGCATCACCGGCGCGGCCAGCACGCCCGCCAGCGCGGCCAGGCCCACGCCGAACGCGTAGGTCAGCGTCACCAGCAGCGGCACGTTGACGCCGAAGGCCTCGACCATGCGCGGGTTCTCGGTGCCGGCGCGCAGGTAGGCGCCCAGCCGGGTCTTCTCGATCATGAACCAGGTGGCAAAGCACACCGCCAGCGACGCCAGCACCACCCATGCGCGGTAGTTGGGCAGCACCATGAAGCCCAGGTGGCTCACGCCAGACAATGCTTCCGGCGTGGGATAGGGCAGGCCGGAGACGCCGTAGACCGAGCGCAACGCGCCTTCGATCAGCAGGCAGATGCCCAGCGTCAGCAGCAGCCCGTACAGGTGGTCGAAGCGGTAGAGGTGGCGCAGCATGGTGCGCTCAAGCACCACGCCGAGCGCGCCGGCCACCAGCGGTGCCAGCACCAGCATCAGCCAGTAGTTCAGCCCGAGGTAGTTCAGGCCCATCCAGGCCAGCACCGCGCCGAGCATGAACAGCGCGCCGTGCGCAAAGTTGATCACGTTGAGCAGGCCGAAGATCACGGCCAGCCCCAGGCTCAGGATCGCGTAGAACGAGCCGTTGACCAGCCCCAGTAGCAACTGGCTCAGCAGCGCTGGCAGGGGCACTCCAAACAATTCCATGAAAAGTCTCCTTAAACGCCCAGCAAGGCGCTGAGCGTGGGCATCTTTCGTTCGAGCTCATCGGCGGCGAACGCCTCGACGATGCGGCCGTGCTCCATCACGAAGAAGCGGTCCGCCAGCGGCGCGGCGAAGCGGAAGTTCTGCTCCACCATGACGATGGTGTAGCCGCGGCTGCGCAGCATGGCGATCATCTTCGCCAGCTTTTGCACGATCACGGGCGCCAGGCCTTCCGAGATCTCGTCTAGCAGCAGCACACTGGCGCCGGTGCGCAGGATGCGGGCCACCGCCAGCATCTGCTGCTCCCCGCCCGACATGCGCGTGCCCTGGCTCTTGCGCCGCTCGTGCAGGTTGGGGAACATCTCGTAGATCTCACCGAGGGTCATTGGCTCGCGCAGTCCGACTGCGCCCGGGGCGCAGGCAAATTGCGGCGGCAGCAGCAGGTTCTCCTCGCAGGACAGGCTGGCAAAGATGGCACGTTCTTCCGGGCAGTAGCCCAGCCCCAGCGGCGCGATGCGGTGCGTTTTCATGCCGATCGTTTCCCGACCCTGCACGCGCACCGAACCCTTGCGCATGCCGACCAGGCCCATGATGGCGCGCAGCGTGGTGGTGCGTCCGGCGCCGTTGCGGCCGAGCAGCGTCACCACCTCGCCCGGGTTGACGGTCAGGTCCACGCCGTGAAGGATGTGCGACTCGCCATACCAGGCGTGCAGGCCGCGGAGTTCGAGGGCAGGGGAGGTCGTCCTGGTCATGATGCCTCCGCGCTCAGCGCCGCCGCGGCTGCGTGGCGGTCTTCGGGTTCGTCGGTGGTTCCCATATAGGCTTCCCTTACCTGCGGATTGCGTGAGATCTCGTCATAGGTCCCTTCTGCCAGCACCGCGCCGCGCTGCAGCACGGTGATGCGGTCCACGATGGACGACACCACGCTCATGTTGTGCTCCACCATCAGCACCGTCCGCCCCGCCGAAACGCGCTTGATCAGGGCGGTGACGGTCTCCACGTCTTCATGGCCCATGCCTTGCGTCGGTTCGTCCAGCAGCATCAGTTCCGGGTCGGTCGCGAGCGTGGTGGCGAGTTCCAGCGCGCGCTTGCGCCCGTAGGCCAGTTCCGCCGTGCCCAGGTGCGCGAAGCCGGCCAGGCCGACCGCATCCAGCAGTTCCATGGCGCGGCCGTCCAGCCGCGACAGGGAGCGCATGCCGCGCCAGAAATGCCACGAGCTCCCGAGCCGGCGCTGCAGCGCGATGCGCACGTTCTCCAGCACCGTCAGTTGCGGAAACACCGCCGAGATCTGGAACGAGCGGATCACCCCCATGCGGGCGATCTGGGCCGGGCGCAGCGCGGTGATGTCGGCGCCGTTGAAATGGATCGATCCGGACGAGGGCGCATGGAACTTCGTCAGCAGGTTGAAGCAGGTGGTCTTGCCGGCGCCGTTGGGGCCGATCAGCGCATGGATCGAGCCGCGCCGCACAGACAGGCTGACATCGCTGACTGCGGTAAAGCCCTTGAACGCCTTGGTCAGTCCCTGCGTCTGCAGGATTACATCGGTGTCAGGCATGGCATGCTCACTTTTTCACCAGGGGGCAGTCGCTGGCCGACAGCGGACGGAAGGCCTCGTCGCCGGGGATCGTGCCGATGTACCTGACCAGGTCCCACGGTCCCTTGGACTCGGCCGGGGTCTTGGCCTGGGCCAGGTACATGTCATGCACCATGCGGCCGTCGGCACGCACCTTGCCGTTGCGCACAAAGGCATCGTTGACGGGCAGCGCGCGCATCTTCTCCGCCACGGCCGGGCCTTCCACGGTCTTCGCTGCCTCCACCGCCTTCAGGTAATGCAGCACGCCGGAATAGACGCCGATCTGGCCATGCGTGGGATAGGCCTTGTGGCGCTTGTAGTAGCGCTCGACGAAGTCCTTCGACTTGCCATCCAGGTCGAGCTTGAACGGGTCGACATAGGTCAGCCCCTGCGCAGCGTTCAGGCCCAGGCTCTTGAGGTCGGTGATGAAGGTGGAGGGCGTGATCACCGTCTGGCCCGCCTTGATCAGGCCGAACCCGCCGGCCGCCTTGACGCCGTTGATCATGTCGTTGCCGGCATTGGCCAGCACCACGACCTTGGCCTTGGAAGCCGAGGCGGCCACCACCGGGCTGCTGAAATCGCTGGCGTTGAGCGGATGCCGGGTGGCGCCCACGTTCTTGCCGCCGCCGGCGTCCACGGCCTTGCGGAAATCTGCCTCCAGCGACTGGCCGAAGGCGTAGTCCACTGTGATGTAGTACCAGCTGTTGCGGCCCTGTTCGATCATGCGCCGCACCAGCGGGTAAGACACCGAATACGTGTCCCAGGCCCAGTGAAAGCCGGTGGGCGAGCAGTTCTGGTTGGTCAGCGCCATGGCGCCGCCGGTCGAGACGATGTCGATCTTCTGCTTCTGCCGCGCCACCTCCTGCACCGCCAGCGCGGTCGACGAGTTGGGGAAGTCGATCACCATGTCGACGCCATCGGTATCGAACCAGCGGCGCGCCAGCGACGAGGCGATATCCGCCTTGTTCTGGTGATCCGCGGAAAGCACCGTCACCGGCTTGCCGAGTGCCTTGCCGCCGAACTCTTCCACGGCCATCTGGGCGGCAAGCACGGAGCCCTTGCCGGAGAGGTCGGCATAGGAGCCGGACATATCGGTGATGACGCCGATCTTCACGCCATTGGCGTCGGCCAGTGCGGGCGTGGCGGCGGCCAGGCCCAGCAGGGCGGAGGACGCAGCGAGGGTGCGGAGGATGCGAGAGGTGGACATCAGGGGCTCCAAGTTGTCTACGCGAAAGATTGGAATGGTTGCGATGGCTGCGGCGGCTGACCGCGGCACCATCCCTGCGCCGCGGTAGCGCGGATAAGCTCAGTGTGCTGAATAGTTGGCCGGAAGAAAGGGCGGAGAGATCCGCCCTTCAGCTTCACGCGTAATGCCGCTCAGGTGGCCAGGTCGCGGCCGCGCGTCTCCGGCACGAACAGCATGCCGATGACGAAGGCCAGGCCGGCGATGATCACCGGGTACCACAGGCCGAAGTAGACGTCGCCGCTTGCCACGTTCATGGCAGTGACCACGAAGGACAGCATGCCGCCGACCCAGCCCGCGCCGAGGTGGAAGGGCAGGGACAGCGAGGTGTAGCGCACCCGGGCCGGGAACAGTTCCACCATGAAGGCCGCCATCGGCCCGTACACCATGGCCAGGAACAGGATCGGGACCAGCAGCAGCACGAATACCATCGGCGTGTTGATTTTCGCGGGGTAGGCGCGCTCCGGCCAGCCGGCCGCCACCAGCGCGCTCTTGATGGCGTCGCGGTCAAAGCCCTGCAGCGTGCGATCCGCGATGCGCACTTCCGCCCGCACCGGATCGGTGGCCGGCACGAAGGTGTAGCCCACGCCCAGGTCGGTCAGGTAGCCGCGGATCTTGTCGCAGGCGGACACCGGCTCGCCGAACAGGCGCGCCTTGCAGTCGCCGGCCGTCACCTGCACGGCGCCTTGCTGCTGGAACTGTTCGAGCGCCGGATTGGCATAGTGCGTCAGGCCCTTGAACACCGGCTGGATGCACACCGCTGCCAGCAGGCAGGCGGCCATCATGATGTACTTGCGGCCGATGCGATCGGACAGCCAGCCGAACAGCAGGTAGCAGGGCGTGGCCACCACCAGCGCGATCCCGATCAGCATGTGGACGGTTTCGAGCGGCACGTGCAGCGTCTTGTTGAGGAAGAACATCGAGTAGAAGTGGCCGGTGCCGAAGATGGCGCCCAGGCCTGCCGCCACCACGAACAGCAGCAGCACGGACCTGAGGTTCTTCCAGTTGGTGAAACTGTCGCGGATCGGCGCCCTGGAGGTGGTGTTGGCAGCCTTCATCCGGGCAAAGACCGGCGATTCATGCAGCTTGCCGCGGATGTAGACCGAGATCACCAGCATCACCAGCGACACGATGAAGGGAATGCGCCAGCCCCAGTCACGGAACTCGGCCTCGGTCAGGAAGGTCTTGAGCAGGTAGACGACCAGCAATGAGGACAGCAGGCCCAGCGTTGCCGTGGTCTGCAGCGAACTGGTGTACAGCCCGCGCTTGTGCACGGGGGAGTGCTCGGCCACGTAGGTGACCGCGCCGCCGACCTCGCCGCCCAGCGCCAGGCCTTGCAGCAGCCGCAGCAACACCAGCAGCACCGTGGCGGTGATGCCGATCTGCTCATACGTGGGCAGCACGCCGACGCCGACGGTGGCAACACCCATCAGCAGGATGGTGACCAGGAAGGTGTACTTGCGCCCGATCAGGTCGCCCAGGCGACCGAACAGCAGCGCGCCCACCGGCCGTATCAGGAAGCCCGCGCCGAAGGTGGCCAGGCTGGCCAGGAAGGCGGCAGTCTCATTGCCCTTGGGGAAGAACAGTGCGCCGAAGTACACCGCCAGCGCGGCGTAGATGTAGAAGTCGTACCACTCCATCAGGGCGCCGAAGGAAGAGGCAAGGATGACCTTGCGCTCCTCGGCTGTCATGCCGGAGGCGGGGGCGCGTGTCTCGCTGCGAGTCAGGCTGATCGTCATGGCGGGGGTCCTTTGGTCTGGCTATTGTCTCTATATGTCTGCTCGTCCCGGCGGTGCCGGCACCGCTGGCCAGGGCCTGTCGGTCCCTCGCGCAGCGCAGCGCCGCATCCTTGCGGTGCATCAGTCAGTGTGCTGATGAGAAACGCAGTATGCTGAGCAAAATGTGGGCCAGTCCATAATGTGCCGGGATGGCCGAAATCGCCTATTTAAATGGTCTTTTAACATCGTCAGCATACTGAGCATCTGGGCTCAGTGTACTGAGGGTGTATGGCCATCGTTATAGGTGTTAACCCTCCGCGCCGCTTCTAGACTTTTGGAAATTCGCTGACTAGAATCCGAAACTAATCAGTGTACTGAGTAATTGCATCGGCGCATGCCGCATGCCATGCAGCACACGCCCCGCAGCGAAGCGATTTCACCAATCAGGAGCCCCCACCAGCATGACCAAAGTGAAGAAGATCGCCCTCGAAGAGCATTTCATGACGCCGGGTTTCCAGGCCTATTCCAAGGCGTTCACGCAGCATATCGATCCGGCGGTGTTTGCCGAGTTGGGCCGCCGCCTCGCCGATTTCGACGAGGACCGCCTCGCCGAGATGGACCGCGCCGGCATCGACATCACGGTGCTGTCGCAGACTGGTCCGGGCGTGCAGGGCGAGCCCGATGCCGGCCTCGCCGTGGCGCGCGCGCGAGAGAGCAATGACTTCCTGGCTGCGCAGATCGCGCGCCACCCCACGCGCTTTGCCGGCTTTGCCGCGCTGCCCCTGCACGACCCGGAACAGGCCGCGCGCGAGCTGGAACGCGCCGTGCGCGAGCTTGGCTTCAAGGGCTCGCTGGTGAACGGCCATACCCACGGGCGCTACTACGACGACCCTGCATACGATGCTTTCTGGGAACGCATGCAGGCGCTGGACGTGCCCATGTACCTGCACCCGACCGATGCGCTGGTTCAGCCGCAGGTCCTGGCGGGCCACCCCGAGCTGACCGGCGCAGCATGGGGCTGGGGCGTCGAGACCGCATCGCATGCGTTGCGGCTGCTGTTCGGCGGCGTGTTCGACCGCTTCCCGCGCCTGAAGCTCATCCTCGGCCATATGGGCGAGGGCCTGCCGTACCAACGCTGGCGCTTCGACAGCCGCTTTGCGGTCTATTCGCACGGCGTCCGGCTGGCGCGCGCGCCTTCGGAATACATCGGCACCAATATCGTCATCACCACGTCGGGGCTGTGCTCGCACGGTGCGCTGGCCGGTGCCATTGCCGAGCTTGGCCCCGAAGCCGTGATGTTCTCGGTCGACTATCCCTACGAATCCACCGAAGTGGCGGCGAAGTTCATTGAGGACGCGCCGCTAGACGACACCACGCGCGCGCTGGTCTGCCACGGCAACGCGCAACGCCTGCTCAAGCTGTAACCGTACAACCCGAGGACCCTCATGCAAAACGTCTTTCGCATCGGCCAGATCGTTCCCAGCTCGAACACGACGATGGAAACGGAGATCCCCGCCATGCTGCTGGCACGCCAGCAGATCCGTCCTGAACGCTTTACCTTCCACTCCAGCCGCATGCGCATGAAGAAGGTGGTCAAGGAAGAACTGGCCGCCATGGATGCCGAATCCGACCGCTGCGCGGTGGAGCTCAGCGACGCCCGCGTCGACGTGCTCGGCTACGCCTGCCTGGTCGCCATCATGGCCATGGGCCACGGCTATCACCGCAAGTCGGAGCAGCGGCTGAAGGCCCACACCATCGAGAATGGCGGCGACGCACCGGTCATCACCAGCGCCGGTGCGCTGGTGGATGCGCTGCGCGTGATCGGCGCGCGCCGCATCGCCGTGGTGGCGCCATACATGAAGCCGCTGACCGAGCTGGTGGTGGATTACATCCGCAACGAGGGCTATGAGGTGGTGGACTACCGTGCTCTGGAGATCCCGGACAACCTGGAGGTCGGCCGCCACGATCCGGCGCGGCTGCCGGCCATCGTGTCGCAGATGAACCTGGCTGATGCCGATGCGATCGTGCTGTCGGCCTGCGTGCAGATGCCGTCGCTGCCGGCCGTAGCAAAGGTGGAGGCGATGACGGGCAAGCCGGTCATCACCGCCGCTATCGCCACCGCCTACGCCATGCTCAAGGCGCTGGACCTGGAGCCGGTCGTGCCGGGCGCCGGCGCGCTGCTGTCGGGCGCCTACTGAGGGCATGCCATGAGCACCTTCCTTTATGGTGGCCATGTCCATGCCAACGGCATTCGCCAGCACTACCTGCGCTATGGCGGCAATGACGGTGCGCGTGCCGCGCGCGATCCCGTGATCATCGTGCCGGGCATTACCAGCCCGGCAATCACCTGGGGCTTTGTCGGCGAGTGCTTTGGCGCCAGTTTCGATACCTATGTGCTGGACGTGCGGGGGCGTGGCCTGTCATCGGCCGAGGCCGGGCTGGACTACAGCCTCGACGCCCAGGCTCGCGACCTGGTGGCCTTTGCCGAGGCGCTCGGCCTGCGCCGCTACAGCGTGGTCGGCCATTCGATGGGCGCGCGCATCGGCGTGCGCGCCGCGGCGGGCCGGCCCGCCGGGCTGGCGCGGCTGGTGCTGGTCGATCCACCGGTGTCCGGGCCCGGGCGCCGCGCATATCCCGCGCAACTGCCGTGGTACGTGGATTCCATCCGCCTGTCGCGCCAGGGCACCGACGTGGAAGGCATGCGCCGCTTCTGTCCCACTTGGACCGACGAGCAGCTGCGCCTGCGTGCCGAATGGCTGCATACCTGCAACGAAGACGCCGTGGTGCGCAGTTTCGAGGATTTCCATCGCGACGACATCCATGCGGACCTGCCCCGGGTCGCGGTGCCGACGCTGCTGTTGACCGCCGGGCGCGGCGACGTGGTGCGCGCTGAAGACGTGGCGGAGATCCGCACGCTGCTGCCGGGCGTGTTGGTCAGCCACGTTGCCGGTGCCGGCCACATGATCCCGTGGGATGACGAAGCGGGCTTTTACGCGGCGCTGGGGGATTTCCTCGGCGCGCCGCTGACGCGATGACCTTCAAGGAGCCGACATGCCGGTAAGTGACCACCAGATGATCGAGGCCTGGCGCAAGGTGCTGAAGCTGTCCCGGCTGGAGCCGGGGCAGACCGTCACCATCCTGACCAGCGCCGCGACCCACCCGCAGACGCTCTCCACCGCGCTGGTCGCCACGCAGGCGATGGGTGCCATCGTCAACCGGCTTGACCTGCCGCCCGTCAACGGCGAGAAGGCGCTGAGCCGCGACGCGCTGGCCTACCTGGGCACGACCCCGCTCACGGGCAACCGGGCCGCGATTGCCGCGCTCAGGGAAAGCGACCTGGTGCTTGACCTGATGACGTTGCTGTTCTCCCCCGAGCAGCACGACATCCTGAAGGGCGGCACCAGAATCCTGCTGGCCGTCGAGCCGCCCGAGGTGCTGGCGCGCCTGGTGCCTTGCGAGGCCGACCGCGAGCGCGTCAAGGCCGCCTCCGAGCGGCTGGCCCGCGCCAGGGAAATGCATGTGGTGTCGCCGGCCGGCACCGACCTGCGCTGCCCGCTGGGCGAGTTCCCGGCCATCAGCGAGTACGGTTTTGTCGACGAGCCCGGGCGCTGGGACCACTGGCCCAGCGGCTTCGCGCTGACCTGGCCCAACGAAGGCGCTGCCAACGGCACCATCGTGCTGGAGCGCGGCGACATCCTGCTGCCGCAGAAGACCTACGTCACCGAGCCGGTCATGCTGACGGTGGAGGGCGGCTTTGCCACGCGCATCGAAGGCGGCCTGCACGCCGAACTGTTGAGCGAGTACATGGCTTCCTTCAACGACCCGCAGGCCTATGCCATTTCGCATATCGGCTGGGGACTGCAGCCGCGCGCGCATTGGTCCACGCTGGGGCTGTACGATCGCGAGGCCACCATCGGCATGGACGCGCGCGCCTTCGAGGGCAACTTCCTGTTCTCGCTCGGTCCCAATAACGAAGCCGGCGGCAGCCGCACCACGGCCTGCCATATCGATATTCCCGTGCGCAACTGCACCGTCCGTCTGGACGGCGCGGATGTGGTGACCCGCGGCAAGGTCACGGACGGGTTCCGCTACCCGGAGGAGAAGTAGCCATGCACAAGGAGATCGGCGCGTACCAGCGCCAGGGCTTCGGCAACGACCTGGAACTGGCCGGCCCGTTCGGGCTGCTGGTGGTGGATTTCGTCAACGGCTTTGCCGATCCGCAGGTGTTCGGCGGCGGCAATATCCGCGAGGCCATCGCCAACACCGTGCCGCTGCTGGCCGTGGCACGGCGCGAAGGCTGGGCGATCGCGCACAGCCGCATCGTCTTTGCGGACGATGGTTCGGACCACAACATCTTCTCCATGAAGGTACCGAACATGCTGTCGCTGCAGGAGCGCGAACGCAACAGCGCCATCGTCGACGAACTGACGCCCCGGGCGGGCGAACTGGTGGTGCGCAAGACCGTGCCGTCGGCATTCTTCGGCACGTCGCTGGCCGCCTGGCTGACGCAGCGCGGCGTGCGCACGCTGGTGGTGGCCGGCGCGGTGACCAGCGGCTGCGTGCGCGCCAGTGTGGTGGACGCCATGCAGTACGGCTTCCGGCCGCTGGTGCTGTCGGATTGCGTGGGCGACCGGGCGCTTGGACCGCATGAGGCCAACCTGTTCGACATGGGGCAGAAGTATGCGACAGTGGCCACGCGCGTAGAAGGGCTGGCCGCCATCGGGGTGCGCGAATGAGCGCTTGCATGATTAACAAGACGGAATCATCGGGACGGACAGAGCAATGACATCGTCGACGGAAGCGGATCATTCGGAGGCCGGACGCGGCCAGGGCGTGGGTGCCCGTGTGGCGCGCAAGGAAGACGCCAGGCACCTGCACGGCAAGGGCCGCTTTGTCGCGGACATCGCCATGCCCGACCTGCAGGAGGTGGCCTTCCTGCGTAGCCCGGTGGCGCATGCCAGGCTGTTGTCCGTGACCAAGCCCGCGCGCCACGCGCAAGCGGTGATCGTGCGCGAGGACATGGCGGCGGCGCGGGACATCGTCGCGGATTCGGCGTTCCCGTCCTACCAGCCGTCGGCGCAGGCGCCGCTGGCCAGCGGCAAGGTGCGCTTTGTCGGCGAGCCCGTTGCCATGGCCTTTGCCCCCACGCGCGCCGAAGCCGAGGACATCGCCGAGCAGGTAGTGGCCGAGTTCGACGAGCTGCCCGCGCTGACCGACGTGGCGCAGGCCCGCCAGCTCGCAGGCGAAGTACGCGTGCACGAACACTGGCGCGACAACACCTTCCTGACGCTGAATATCGACAAGAACTTCGAGACGCGCCAGCGTGAGGCCTCCGTAGTCGTCCACCGCAAGGTCAACCTGGCGCGCCAGTGCATGGTGCCGATGGAGGGCAAGGCGGTGCTGGCCTACTGGGACCACCAGTTCGACCAGCTGGTGGTGTACAGCGCCACCCAGGTGCCGCATATGATCCGGACCATCCTGAGCCACTGCCTGGACCTGGACCAGGCGCGCGTGCGCGTGATCTCGCCGGACGTGGGCGGCGCCTTCGGCTACAAATGCGTGCTGCAGCAGGAAGAGCTCTGTATCGCCTGGCTGGCGCTGACCTACAAGCGGCCGTTCCGCTTTGTCGAGGACCGGCGCGAGCACCTGACCGCGGGCGCCAACTCGCGCGAGCACCACTACGAACTGACTGCCTATGCCGACACGCACGGCCGCCTGCTGGCGCTGGACGCGAAGATCGCCATCGACGGCGGTGCTTATTCGGTCTGGCCATTCACCATCGGGCTTGAGCCAGGCCAGGCGATCGGCAATCTGCCCGGGCCCTATGCCTTTGACGGGTACCGCTGCGAAACCACCTGCGTGGCGACCAACAAGCCGGGTTTCGTGCCGTATCGCGGTGTCGCGCGGACTGGCGTCTGCTTCGCCATGGAACTGATGATCGACGCGATCGCGCGCGAGGTCGGGCGCGAGCCGTGGGAAGTGCGCTGCGAAAACCTGGTGCCGCCGCAGGCCATGCCTTACATCAACGTGACCAACAAGCACTTCGACGGCGGCGACTACCCGGCCAGCGTGCGCCAGGCGATGGAGATGATCGACCTGCCTGCGATCCGCGCGCGGCAGCAGGCGGGTCCGCAGGGCAGCCGCTACCTCGGCGTGGGCTTTGGCACCTACACCGAGCAGTCGGCGCATGGCACCTCGGTATTCGCGGCCTGGGGCACGCCGGTGATCCCCGGCTTCGACTCGGCCACAGTGCGCATCACGCCGGACGGCGGGCTCGAAGTGCGTGTCGGCGTGCATTCGCATGGCCAGGGCATGGAGACCACCTTCGCGCAGATTGCCCACGAGATCCTGGGCATCGATATCGGCCGGATCAAGCTGGTGCACGGCGATACCGGGCTGACGCCGTTCTCCACCGGCACTTATGCCTCGCGTTCGCTGGTGATGTCGGGCGGCGCGGTGTCGCGGGCGTGCAAGGCACTGCTGCCGCGGCTGCAGAAGATTGGCGCGCATATGCTGGGGCAGCCGGTTGAGGCGGTAGCGTTCTTAGCCGGCGCGGTTCGTGCAGGCGATGCCAACGTCATCGATATCGGCCGCATTGCCGACGCCTGGTATATCAATCCCCACCTGCTGCCGTCCGACGTGGATGCGCAAGGGCTGGAGGTCACCATGGGCTTCAAGCCCGCGGTCGATACCGGCAGCTTCACCTACGCCACGCACGCGGTCGCGGTGGAAGTCGACATCGATTCCGGCCATGTCGAGATCCTGGACTACGTGGTGGTGGAAGACTGCGGCACCATGATCAATCCGATGGTGGTCGAGGGCCAGACCTATGGCGGCGTGGCGCAGGGCATCGGCACCGCGATGTTCGAAGCGATGCGCTATGACGGCAACGGACAGCCGCTGGCCTCCACGCTGGCGGACTACATGCTGCCCGGGCCGACCGAGATTCCGTCGATCCGCATCCATCATTTCGAGACGCCGTCGCCGCACACGGAATTCGGCGCCAAGGGCATGGGCGAGGGCGGTGCCATCGCACCGCCGGCGGCGATCTTCAACGCGGTGAACGACGCCTTGCGCGACTTCGGTGTCGAACTGCAGGAAACGCCGCTGACCCCGAGGAAGATCCTTGAAGCGCTGGATGCGGCAGTAGCCGGCGCGCAAAGCAAGAAGGCAGCCTGACCGATGAAAGCCGTCGCTTTTTCCTATCATGCGCCCGGCTCCCTGCAGGACGCGCTGGCCCGCCTTGGCGCGGGCACCGATGTCGCCAAGACCATGGGCGGAGGCCAGTCGCTCGGCCCGATGCTGAACCTGCGGCTGGTCCGCCCTGACACGGTGGTCGATGTGTCGGGGCTGGCCGAACTGCGGCAAGTGGCGTCCACCCCCGCTGGCATCCGCATCGGCGCCTGCGTGACCCATGCGCAGATCGAGGACGGGGTGTTCGCGCCGCTGCGCGGCACCATGCTGCAGGCCGTGGCGGGCGGCATTGCCTACCGCGCGATCCGCAACCGCGGCACCGTGGGCGGCAGCCTGGCCCATGCGGATCCGGCCGCGGACTGGGTGGTGGCGATGACCGCGCTGGGCGCGCGCATCGAGATTGCATCCGGCACCGGCACGCGCGAGGTGCCCATGGAAGCCTTCATGATCGGCGCCTACACCACGGTGCTGGCCGACGGCGAACTGATCGCCGCCGTGCGCGTGCCGCATGCCACCGTGCACAGCCGCTGGGGCTACCAGAAGCTGTGCCGCAAGACCGGCGAGTTTGCCGAGGCCAGCTGCGCCGCGTACTTCGATGCCAGCTGCCGCTTCGCACGCATCGTGCTCGGCGCGCTGGACGGGCCGCCGGTGGTGCTGCCCGGACTCACGCGCGCGGTCGCCGCGCAAGGCGCCGCGGCGCTCACCGCCGGTGCCGTGGACGAAGCGGTAGCGCAGGCCGCGCCTGGCAAGGACGCCATCGACCGCAAGCTTTACCGTACCGTCGTGATGCGCTGCGTCACGCAAATGCTGAACTGAGGAGCGCCCGTGCAGACCATCGAATTCAATGTCAACGGCCGCCGGGTTTCCGGCGCGTGCGCGGACCGGACGCACCTGGGCGACTTCCTGCGCGACACGCACCGGCTGACCGGCACCCACCTCGGCTGCGAGCACGGCGTGTGCGGCGCCTGCACCGTGCTGCTGGACGACAAGCCGGTGCGCTCGTGCATCACCTTCGCGGCCGCCTGCCAGGGCGCCGACATCGTCACCGTCGAAGGCTACCAGGACGATGCCGTGATGGCCGACCTGCGCGCGGCGTTCAACCAGCACCACGCGCTGCAGTGCGGCTTCTGCACGCCGGGCATGCTGGCGACCGCGCGCGACATCGTGCTGCGCCTGCCCGACGCCGACGACGCCACCATCCGTCACGAGCTGTCGGGCAACCTGTGCCGCTGCACCGGCTATATGGGGATCGTCGCCGCCATCCGCTCGGTACTGGACGCACGCCGCGCCGCAGCCGGCGTGATTGCGCGGCACGCCGCGGGCGCGGCGCTGGCCGAAGCGCCGTTCACCGGTTTTGCCGTTGCGGACGAAGCGCTCGGCACGCTGCCTCACCTGGCCGCCAACACCGGCGCCGAGGCGGAACGGTCAGCCGACCGCAAGGGCTGGTCGCGCATCGAAGGCAGCTTCACCGTCCCCTACGCCCTCGACGCGGTATGGGCCTTCATGGCCGACTTGCCGGCCGTGGCGGGCTGCCTGCCGGGCGCGGTGCTCACTGAAATGGAGGGGGAGAAGGTCAGGGGCCATATCGCCATCAAGTTCGGCCCGATGTCCGCCAGGTTCGACGGCGCCGCGCGCCTGCAGCGCGACGATGCGAACAAGCGCGGCGTGCTGAAGGGGGCGGGGCAGGACTCGCTCAGCAATTCCAAGGCCGCGGGCGACATCGCCTACCAGCTGAAGGCGCTTGCCGCGCACGATACCGAGGTCGCGGTAGACCTGCAGTATTCGCTGCAGGGGCCGCTGGCGCAGTTCTCGCGGTCGGGGCTGGTGCGCGATTTCGTGCGGCGCATGATTGCGGATTTCGGCAAGTCGGTGGCGCGCCGGATGGACCCGACGCTGAGCGATGCCGAACGCAACCAGGCGGTACGCCTCAATCCTGTGGCGGTGTTCTTCGGTGTGCTGTGGGAGCGGGTCAAACGGTGGTTCGGCGCCGGCTGAACCCGCACGCCGGGCTGTCGCATCCCTTGCCCGTGTCAGCCCGGATGCACTACAACCAGTAGTGCGGTGGCAGTGGTCTTGCCGCCATTGGAGATCGCATGTGCGACATCGGCCGCATAGCGCGCGGTCTCGCCGTGCCTCAGCTTCTTCTCATCGGCGCCCGCGCGCACCGTCATCGATCCGCTCAGCACCGACAGGTGTTCCTGGGTGCCGGCCTCGTGCGGCTCGGAGGCCAGCACGCCGCCGGCCTGGATGGTCAGCTCATACCACTCGAAGCGCCCGGCCAGGTCGATCGGGCCCAGGATGCGCAGGTCGCAGCGGGTATCGGGGCTTTTCAGCGACGGCGCGGCATGTGGCGGGATCACGGTGATGCCGCCGCCGGGCCGCTCTGCCGCGCCGCCGGCCAGGAAATCCGTCAGGCTGACGCCCAGCGCATTGGCCAGGCGCCACAGCACCGCCACGGTGGGGTTGGCCAGGTTGCGTTCGATCTGCGACAGCATCGACTTGGAAACCCCGGCACGGCGCGACAGTTCATCGAGCGACAGCCGTTGTTGCTGACGCAGCGCCTGCAGCGCCATGCCGACGGCGGGCGGGCCATCGGCCTGCGGGGTCTGGGCGAGGGCTTGCGTCATGGATGGATGTTCGTTATATTGCGCAAAATGTTCGATATACAGAACGTGTTCGATTTATCGATCGAATCCTAGCACATCCCTCGCACACCAACGGGAGCCAAGTTATGTCGAATGCCGAGGCATTCTATGCATCCATCCGCACTGAACTCGAAAGCATCCGCGAGGCGGGGCTGTTCAAGCATGAGCGCGTGATCGCCACGCCGCAGGGTGCGCGGGTGCGCACCACCGACGGCCGCGAGGTCATCAACCTGTGCGCCAACAACTACCTTGGCTTGTCGTCGCACCCGCGGGTGATCGAGGCCGCGCACGAGGCCTTGCGCACGCATGGCTACGGGCTCAGCTCGGTGCGCTTTATCTGCGGCACGCAGGACCTGCACAAGACGCTGGAGGCGCGGCTGTCGGCCTTCCTCGGCACCGAGGACACCATCCTCTACGGCTCGGCCTTCGACGCCAATGGCGGCCTGTTCGAAACGCTGCTGGGGGCGGAAGACGCGGTCATCAGCGATGCGCTCAACCATGCCTCGATTATCGACGGCATCCGCCTGTCCAAGGCGCGCCGCTACCGCTACCAGCACAACGACATGGACGACCTGCGCGTGCAGCTGGAGCAGGCGCGGGCCGACGGCGCGCGTTACACGCTGGTGTTTTCCGACGGCGTGTTCTCGATGGACGGCACCGTGGCGCGGCTGGACGAGATGCGCGCGATCTGCGACGAGTATGGCGCGCTGCTGGGCATCGACGAATGCCATGCCACCGGCTTCATGGGACCGCGCGGCCGCGGCACGCACGAGGCGCGCGGCGTGTTCGGCAAGATCGACATCATCACCGGCACGCTGGGCAAGGCGCTGGGCGGCGCTTCGGGGGGCTTCACCAGTGCGCGCAAGGAAGTGGTAGCGCTGCTGCGCCAGCGCTCGCGGCCGTATCTGTTCTCGAATACCGTAGCGCCGGCCATCGTGGGCGCGTCGATCGCCGTGCTCGATATCCTGGAGGCCAGCACCGAGCTGCGCGACCGGCTCGAGCGCAATACGAAGTTCTTCCGCGCCGGGCTGGACCAGCTGGGCTTCGACGTCAAGGCCGGTGACCACCCCATCGTCCCGATCATGGTCTACGACGCCGACAAGGCGCAGCAGCTCGCGCAGCGCCTGCTTGAGCTGGGCGTGTACGTGGTCGGCTTCTTCTACCCGGTGGTGCCCAAGGGCCAGGCGCGCATCCGCGTGCAGATGAGCGCGCTGCATGACGAGGCCACGCTGCAGGCGGCGCTGGACGCCTTTGGGCAGGCCGGCCGCGAACTGGGGCTGATCTGATGGAATCGGGCCAACCCAAGATCCTGATCGTCGGCGCCAACGGCCAGATCGGGTCTGAACTGGCACTGGCGCTGGCCGAGCGCTACGGGCGCACCAGCGTGATCACCTCCGACGTGGTGCCCACCGGCCGACACGTGCACCTGACGCACGAGATGCTCAACGCCACCGACCGGGGCGAGCTGGCCACCGTGGTCGAGCGCCATGGCATCACCCAGGTCTACCTGCTGGCCGCGGCGCTGTCCGCCACCGGCGAGAAGGCCCCGCAGTGGGCGTGGAACCTCAACATGACTAGCCTGCTTAACGTGCTGGAACTGGCACGGCAGACCGGGCTGGAGCGGGTGTTCTGGCCCAGCTCGATCGCCGCCTTCGGCCCGACCACGCCTGCCGCGCACACGCCGCAGCAGACCGTGATGGAGCCGACCACGGTCTACGGCATCTCCAAGCAGGCGGGCGAGGGCTGGTGCCGCTGGTATCACGTCAACCACGGCGTGGATGTGCGCAGCGTGCGCTATCCGGGCCTGATTTCGCACAAGACCCCGCCCGGCGGCGGGACCACAGACTATGCGGTCGACATTTTCCATGCGGCGGTGAAGGGCGAGCCCTACACCTGCTTCCTGAAGGAAGACGAGGCCCTGCCGATGATGTATATGCCCGACGCCATCCGCGCCACCATCGAACTGATGGAAGCGCCCGCGGCGCAGTTGAGCGAGCGTGGCAGCTACAACATCGCCGGCATGAGCTTTACGCCGGCGCAGATTGCTGCGGCCATCCGCGAGCAGGTGCCAGGCTTCCAGATCCGCTACGAACCCGACTATCGCCAGGCGATTGCACAGGGTTGGCCGGATTCGATCGACGACTCGGTTGCGCGCGCGGACTGGGACTGGAAGGCGGAATACGGCCTTAAGGAAATGGTGGCGGACATGCTGGCCAACCTGAAGGCGACGCTGCCCGCCTGAGCCGCTACGGGGCAATCGCGCCGTCGATGGCGATGCGGATGCTCTCGGTGCCGACTGCCACCGGTCCGGTGCGCCCCACCAGGTCTCCGGCTTTTGGCAAGGCGCTGCCGCTGGCCGAAATCCGCGCTTCCAGCATGACCTGTTGCTGCCCTGACAGCCGGTGGTCGGGCCGCATCGCCATCGCATCATCCAGCGTGAACGACAGTGGCAGGTCGCGCGCCTGGCGGCGCAGCACCGCCAGCGGCATGCGCGAGCCGTCGGTGGGCAGCGCGTAGACAAAGAGCGTGTCGCCCGGTTGCGGCGTGCGCCCGGCCTTCTCGCTGAGCATGACCATGCCGGTGATCTTCGGGGTTTGCGCCGCGGCAGCCGTGCCGCGCGCGGCCGCGAGGTTGGCGGCAATGCGCGCCGCGGTCTGCGAATCCGCCGGCAGCAGCCGGTACAGGTGCTCCCAATATCCGATGGCAGCCTGCTTGTCGCCGCGTTCGGCCGCGGCGCTGGCAGCAAGCGCCAGCGCTTTGGGGTCGTCCGGGTCCAGCGCCAGCGCCTGGCGCACCTGTGCCATGGGCGGGCCTTCCAGCGAGCCGCCGTTCAGGCTGGCCAGCACATCGGCGTAGTCGGAGCGCAGCGCGGCCACGTCCGGCGCCAGTTCGACGGCCCGCGCGTACGCCGCGGCGGCGTCGGCATGGCGCTCCAGCACGCTGTATGAGCGCGCCAGCATGGCCCAGCCCTGCGCATCGCCGGGCGACTCGCGCAGGCGCTGCGCCAGTTGGTTCACCATGCCCTCGACCTGCGCGCCGCTCAGCTGGTGCTCGCTGCCGGTGCTTTCGGGCAGGTCGTCGGCACGCCATAGCGCGACCGGGTTGCCAAGGTGCAGGTAGAGCAGGATGGCGGCGCTGGGAAGCAACGCGAGCAGCAGCGCGGCGAGCAGGGGCGAGGTGCCGGCCCGGCCTGTGCCGGTGGCAGCGACGGCGGCGTCATCGAGCAGCCGGCGGCCGAGCTCGTCGCGGGCTCCGGCGTGGCGCGCCGCGGTGAGGGTGCCGCCGCGCAGGTCGGTGTCCAGCTCGCGCAGCTGGTCGTGGTACAGGTCCACCAGCAAGCTGCGTTCCGGCGTGCCCGGGTCTGGCGCTGCGCGGCGGCGCAGCAGCGGCCACAGCAGGCAGGCCGTGGCGGCGGCGATCAGCGCGGCAGCGAGCAGCCAGAAGGTAGTCATGGCTGGCGGCGCTCTACGGGTGTCGCGGCGGATTCGTCCAGCAAATCCGCAAGCTGGCGCTGCGCGCTGGCGTCGAGCGTGGCCTCGGCCTGGCGGCCGCGCGAGCGCGCACGCACGATGGCAGCCGCGACGCCGGCCAGCAGCAGCAGCGGGCCGAACCACAGCAGCCACGTCAGCGGCCGCAGCGGCGGCTTGTACAGCACGAAGTCGCCATAGCGCTGTACCAGGTAGTCCTTCACGGCCTCGTCGCTGGCGCCGCCGCGCAACTGCGCGCGGATCTGGCGCCGCAGGTCGACCGCCAGCTCGGCGTTGGAGTCGGCCAGGGACTGGTTCTGGCAGACCAGGCAGCGCAACGCGTTGGACAGCGCGTGCACGCGGGCATCGAGTTCGGTTTCCGTCAGTGCCATCGCCTGCAGCGACACGCAGCAAAGCCACACGGCAAGCGTCGCGCGGATCCGGCTACGCATGGCTGCCTGCCTGCCGTTCCAGTTGCTCGATCAGCGGGATCAGCTTGCGTTCCAGCACCTCGCGCGTGACCGGGCCCACCTGGCGGTAGCGCACCACGCCATGCTGGTCGATGACAAAGGTCTCGGGCACGCCGTAGACGCCGTAGTCGATGCCGACGCGGCCGTCGGCGTCGACCAGCGAAGCGGCATAGGGGTTGCCCAGCCGCTGCAGCCAGTCGCGCGCGGCGCCGGTCTCGTCCTTGTAGTTGAGGCCATACAGCGGCACCGGCGAGCGCGCGGCAAAATCCACCAGCAGCGGATGCTCGGTGCGGCAGGCCGCGCACCACGATGCCCACACATTCAGCAGCCAGACCTTGCCGCGCATGTCGGCACTGGCCAGCGTGCGGCCTTCGGGTTCGAGCAGCGGCAGGCGGAACGCCGGCGCGGCCTTGCCGACCAGCGGCGACGGCAGTTCGCGCGGGTCGTGGCGCAGCCCGGCGGCGAGCGCGACGGCAAGGGCGAGGAAAGCGGCCAGCGGCAGCAGGAAACGCGTCATGCGGGCGTCTCCTCATGGACGCTGGCCAATGCCGGCACTGCGGGCGCATCCGGTGCGGCTGGCGCGGTGGCTGGATTGGCGGCGCGGCGGCGCAGCCGGTAGCGCTTGTCGCAGACCGCCAGCAGCCCGCCCAGCGCCATCAGCACGCAGCCGGCCCAGATCCAGTCGACAAACGGCTTGACATGGATGCGCACGGCCCAGGCGCTGCCTTCGGCGTGGTTGCCGACATGCTCGCCCAGCGCCACGTAGAGGTCGCGCGCCAGGCCGCTGTCGATCGCGGCCTCGGTGGTGGGCATGTCCTGGCTGCGATAGATGCGGCGCTCGGGGTGGAGCAGTGCCACCCGCTTGCCATCGCGCGAGGCCACCAGCGTGCCGCGCAGCGCGTCGTAGTTGGGCCCGCCGGCCTGGCTCACGCCGGCAAAGCGGAAGTCATAGCCGCCCACGCTGACACTGTCGCCGGCGCGCATGGGCAGTTCGCGCAGGCTTTCCTGGCCGGATACCAGCGTCACGCCGGCGATGAAGATGCCGACGCCGGCGTGGGCGAGCAGCATGCCCCAGTAGCTTGGCGTGAACTGGCGCAGCGCGGCCAGGCGGCGCCCTTGCGGTTGGCGCAAACGCGCCGCCAGGCTGGCCACGGCGCTCAGCACGCACCACGCCGCCAGCAGCAGCCCCAGCCCGCTCAGCGCCGATGCATTGCGCAGCACCAGCAGCAGCCCCAGCCCGATGGCCGCGCTGGCCAGGGCGGCCCAGCGCAGGCGGCGCGCCATGTCGGGGAGGCTGCCGTGGCGCCAGCGCGCCAGCGGCGCGGCGCCCATCAACAGCACCGCGGGGGCCATCAAGGGCACGAAGACTTGCTCGAAATAGGCCGGGCCGACCGAGATCTTGCCCAGCCCCAGTACATCGACCAGCAGCGGGTAGAGCGTGCCCAGCAGGACCGTAGCGGCAGCCACCGCCAGCAGCACGTTGTTGGCCAGCAGCATTGATTCGCGCGACACCGCCGCAAACGCCACGCGCCGTGCCAGCCGCGGCGCGCGCCACGCATACAGCGCGAGTGCCAGCCCGGTCACCAGCCCCAGCAGCGCGAGGATGAAGATGCCGCGCTTCGGGTCCACGGCAAAGGCGTGGACGGAGGTCAGCACGCCGGAACGGACCAGGAAAGTGCCCAGCAGGCTCAGCGAGAAGGTGAAGATCGCCAGCAGCACGGTCCAGGCGCGGAAGGCGCCGCGCTTCTCGGTCACCGCCAGCGAATGCATCAGCGCGGTGCCCGCCAGCCACGGCATGAACGAGGCGTTCTCGACCGGGTCCCAGAACCACCAGCCGCCCCAGCCCAGCTCATAGTAGGCCCAGGCGCTGCCCAGCATGATGCCCAGCGTCAGGAAGGCCCATGCCACGGTGGTCCACGGCCGCGACCAGCGCGCCCAGGCGGCATCGACGCGCCCGGCCAGCAGCGCGGCCACGGCAAAGGCAAAGGTCACCGAGAAGCCGACGTAGCCCATGTACAGCAGCGGCGGGTGGAACACCATGCCCGGGTCCTGCAGCAGCGGGTTGAGGTCGCGGCCTTCCATCGCCGGCGGCAGCAGCCGCACGAAGGGGTTGGAGGCAAACAGCAGGAATGCCAGGAAGCCGGCGCTGATCGCGCCCATCACGGCCAGCACGCGGGCCACGGCGGCCAGCGGCAGCTGCCGGCTGTACACCGACACCGCCAGCGACCACAGCCCGAGCATCAGGGTCCACAGCAGCATCGAGCCTTCGTGCCCGCCCCACACCGCGGCGATGCGGTAGGCCAGCGGCAGCGCGCTGTTGGCGTTGGCGGCGACGTAGCGCACGCTGAAATCATTGCTGATGAAAGACCACGTCAGCGCGGCAAACGACAGTGCCACCAGCAGGCATTGCACGCGCGCGGCGGGGCGCGCCAGCGCCATCCACGCCAGCCGGCCGCGCGCCGCCCCGGCCAGCGGCACCACGGCTTGCACCAGCGCCACCAGCAGGGCGACGATCAGCGTGAAGTGGCCGAGCTCGGCGATCACTGGCGTACTCCCTGGGCCGGCGCGGCCTCCGCCATGCGGCGGTTCACCGGTTCCGCCTGCCTGAGCGCGTCGGCGGCTTCAGGCGGCATGTAGTTTTCATCATGCTTGGCCAGCACCTCGCTGGCGATGAAGGTGCCGTCCGCCTGCAGCTGGCCGCGCGCGACCACGCCCTTGCCTTCGCGGAACAGGTCGGGCAACAGGCCGCGATACTGCACCGGCACCTGGCGCGCGGTGTCGGTCACGACGAAGCGCACCGTCATGCCGTCGCCCTCGCGCCGGATCGAGCCGGGCGCGACCAGCCCGCCCAGCCGGAAGCTGCGCGCCACCGGTGCCTCGTGCGCGGCAACCTGGCTGGGGCTGAAGAAGAACACCAGGTTGGAGCGGAAGGCATTGAGCACCAGCGCCGCCGCGATGCCGCAGCAGGCCAGTGCCGCGGCCAGCAGCCCGAAGCGGCGCTGGCGTGGTGTCATTGGCCGGCTTCCAGGCGGGCGGCACGGCAGCGGCGGGCCAGCAGCACCAGCTCCAGCGCCAGCAGCAGCGCGCTCACGCCAAAGGCGCCGGCGATGAAGATGCCGTGGTGCCCGTAGGGCAGCAGCGTGGACAGCGTCATGACTTCTCTCCGGAAACCATGGCGGAGCCATGCGGCGCCTCGCCGCGCTCGCGCAGGATGCAGCGCACTCGCACCAGCGCCACCGCCACCGTGTACATCCAGCACGCCAGCGTCATCAGCAGCATGCCGGCCAGCATGGTGGCGGCCATCGACGGCGCCGCGGTCAGGCTGACCGAGGCGCCCTGGTGCAGCGTGTTCCACCACTGCACCGAGAAATAGATCACCGGAATGTTGACCACCCCCACCAGCGCCAGCACCGCGCAGGCGCGTTCGGCGCGGCGCGGCTCGTCGATGGCGGCTTCCAGCGCGATAAAGCCCAGGTACAGGAACAGCAGGATCAGCTCAGAGGTGAGCCGTGCGTCCCACACCCACCACGTGCCCCAGGTGGGCTGGCCCCACAGCGCGCCGGTCCACAGCGCCAGCACGGTGAAGAGCGCGCCGGTAGGCGCCAGCGCCGACGCCATCATCGACGACAGCCGCGTGCGCAGCACCAGCCCCAGCGCGCAATAGCCAGCCATGACCAGGTAGATGAACATCGACATCCATGCCGCCGGCACATGGATGAAGATGATGCGGTAGACCTCGCCCTGCTGGGCGTCGGTGGGCGCCACGGCAAAGCCGGTCCACAAGCCCGCCAGCGCGAACAGCGCCGCCGCGGCGAAGCACCACGGCGCCATGCGCCCGGCCAGCGGATAGAAGCGCACCGGCGCGGCGTAGGCCAGCCAGGTGCGTGGGGCGCGAGCGCGTGGCGGGATGCGGTGTGGCACTGATGGCAGCGGCTGGCTCATGCCGGCGTCTCCATGGCAATGCGCAGCCCGGCGGCGGCGGCCAGCGGGCACAGGAACAGCGACAGCGCCAGGCACGCGCCCAGCAGCGAGAACTGCGCCGTCACGTCCAGCCCGGCATCGGCCGCGGCTGCGGCGCCGGCGCCGAACACCAGCACCGGCACGCACAGCGGCAGCACCAGGATGCACAGCAGCACCGCGCCGCCGCGCACACCCAGCGTCAGCGCCGCGCCGACCGCACCGATCAGGCTCAGCGCCGGCGTGCCGACCAGCAGCGACGCCGCCAGCAGCAGCGCGGCGCCGAACGGCAGCCCGTACTGCTGGGCCAGCAGCGGCGTCAGCAACAGCAGCGGCAGTCCGCTGGTCAGCCAGTGCGCGGCGATCTTGGCCAGCACCAGCAAGGCCAGCGGATGCGGCGACAGCAGCAGCTGGTCCAGGCTGCCGTCGGCATACTCCTGCGCAAACAGCCGCGACAGCGACAGCATCGAGGCCAGCAGCGCCGTCACCCACAAGATGCCTGGTGCCAGCGCGCGCAGCTGCTGCGGTTCGGGGCCGATCGCCAGCGGGAACAGGCTCGCGGCCATGACAAAGAACACCACCCCGGCAAGCAGGCTGCCGCGCCGCCGCCACGATAGCGAGACATCGTGCGCGACAATGGCGGCGAGCGTGCGCATCATGCCGATCCGCCCAGGCGCAGCACCGCGCCGGCGGCCGGCAGCAGCTGGTGCGTGGCGATCACGGCCATGCCGCCCGCGGCCAGGTGCGCGTCAAGCTGGTGCTGGAAGCGCGCGCACGCCTCGGCGTCCAGCGCGGTGACCGGTTCGTCCAGCAGCCACAAGGCGCGCGGCGCCAGCGCCAGCCGCGCCAGCGCGACGCGCCGCCGCTGGCCTTGCGAGAGCGTGCGCACCGGCACCTGCGCGACCCGCTCCAGCCCTTGCGCGGCGAGGGCGCGCGCGACGCTGTCGGCGCGCTGGCCGGCATCGGCATGGCGACCCGCGAGGCGGGCGGCAAAGCGCAGGTTCTCGGCCGGGGTCAGGTCGACGTCAATGCCGTTCGCGTGGCCAAGGTAGGCCAGCGCCTGCTGAAAATCCGGGTCGGCGGCGCGCAGCGGGCGGCCGTGCCAGTGCAGCGTGCCGGCATCCGCGCTGGCCAGGCCGCACAGCACGCGTAGCAGGGTGGTCTTGCCGCTGCCGTTGGCGCCCAGCACCTGCAGCAGCCCGCCCGGTGCGAGGCCGAGGTCGATGCCATGTAATACCGGACGGCCGGCACGCGACACCGCCAGGCCGCTGGCGCTGAGCACGGGCGCAGCGGCACGCGTCATTGCTCCTCGGCTTTGGAGATGTCGGGAAGATGGTGGGCGATGCCCTTGTGGCAGTCGATGCAGGTCTTCTCCTTGTTGGCCAGGTAGGTCGAATGCATGGCCTGCGCGCGGGGGCTCTGCCGCGTAAAGTCCATCGACTGGTAGTCGTGGCAGTTGCGGCATTCCAGCGAATCGTTGGCCTTGAAGCGGGCCCACTCGTGCTGCGCCAGCGTGAGCCGGTGCGCCTGGAATTTCTCGCGGGTGTCGACGGTGCCGAAGATCTTGGCCCAGACCTCCTTGGACGCCTGCATCTTGCGCGCCATCTTGCTGGTCCAGTTGTGCGGCACATGGCAGTCCGAGCACTTGGCGCGCACGCCGCTGCGGTTGGTGAAATGGATGGTGCCCTGCAGCTCCTGGTAGACGTTGTCGCGCATTTCGTGGCAGCCGGTGCAGAACTGCTCGGTGTTGGTCAGTTCCAGCGCGGTATTGAATGCGCCCCAGAACACCACCCCGGCGATAAAGCCGCCGAGCGTCAGGAAGGCCAGGCTGAAGTACGCGCTTGGCTGGTTGATGGTTCGCCAGTAACGCTTGATCAGGTCGAGCATGGCGCGCACCCGCTAGTTGGACGAGCCCTTGGTGCCGGGCTTGCGCTTGAGCAGCTGCTCGACGTCGACGAAGCTGTTGCCCACCAGCGGCTTGGCGTCGGCCTGCGGCACGTGGCACTGCGTGCAGAAGTAGCGGCGCGGCGAGACGTCGGCCAGCACGTTGTTGTTGCGGTCCATATAGTGGGTGATGCTGACCGGGATCGCCTGGGTCTCTTCGGTACGGGTGCGGGCGTGGCAGAACATGCAGCGGTTGAAGTCCTTGTCGAGCTGGTAGCCGTCGATCTTGTGCGGGATCGTGGGCGGCTGCATGGTGTAGTTGCGGGTGCGGCGGATGTCCTTGTTCTCGGTGGGGTAGAGCAGCGGCGCCTTGGCTTCATTGGCGATGGGCGTGGGCCCGCGCATCGCGTCGACGACCCCCTGTGCGTGCGCGGGGCCGGCGGCCTGCGGCGCGAGCACGGCCAGCAGCAGTGCGCACACGGCCAGCAGCGGCATCCAGGATCGGCTTGGCTTCATGGCGTCTCCCTGTTCGGTTGCGGGCTAGACCTTGACGATCTTGACCGCGCACTTCTTGAAGTCGGTCTGCAGCGAGATCGGGCAGGTGGCGTCCAGCGTCACCTTGTTGATCAGCTGGCTGGCATCGAACCACGGCACGAACACCAGGCCGCGCGGCGGCGCGTCGCGCCCGCGGGTTTCGATGCGCGAGCGCATCCGGCCGCGCCGGGACACCACCTCGACCTCGACGCCGCGGCGCAATCCCATGGCCTTGGCGTCTTCCGGATGCATGAACACCACCGCGTTGGGAAAGGCGCGGTACAGCTCGGGCACGCGCCGCGTCATCGAGCCGGAGTGCCAGTGCTCCAGCACGCGGCCGGTGGCCAGCCAGAACGGGTATTCCTGGTCGGGCGCTTCGGGTGGCGGTTCGTAGGGCAGGGCGAAGATCACGGCCTTGCCGTCGGGGTTGCCATAGAACTGGTAGCCGGTGCCGGCCTTGACGTACGGGTCGCTGCCCTCGCGGTAGCGCCAGCGCGTTTCCTTGCCGTTGACCACCGGCCAGCGCAGCCCGCGCGCCTCGTGATAGGCATCGAACGGGGCCAGGTCGTGGCCGTGGCCGCGGCCGAAGCTGGCGTACTCTTCGAACAGCCCCTTCTGCACGTAGAAGCCAAAGGCCTTGGCCTCGGCGTTCTGGTAGTCGGCGTCGATCTCCTTGAGCGGGAACTTGTCGACCTGGCCGTTGCGGTAGAGCACGTCGAACAGGGTTTTGCCGCGGTACTCGGGCTTTTTCGCGATCAGGTCGGCGGGCCAGACGTCCTCGACCTTGAAGCGCTTGGAGAACTCCATCAGCTGCCACAGGTCGGAGCGGGACTCGCCCGGCGCATCGACCAGCTGGTGCCAGAACTGCGTGCGGCGCTCGGCATTGCCGTAGGCGCCTTCCTTTTCCACCCACATCGCGCTGGGCAGGATCAGGTCGGCAGCGAGCGCGGTCACGGTGGGATAGGCGTCGGACACCACCACGAAGTTCTGCGGGTTGCGATAGCCCGGCAGGCCTTCTTCCATCAGGTTGGCCGCGGCCTGCATGTTGTTGTTGACCTGCACCCAGTAGGCGTTGAGCTTGCCGTCCTTGAGCATGCGGTTCTGCAGCACGGCGTGGTAGCCGGGCTTGTCGGGGATGGTGCCGGCGGGCAGCTTCCAGATGCGCTCGGCTTCCTCGCGGTGCTTGGGGTTGGTCACCACCATGTCGGCGGGCAGCCGGTGCGAGAAGGTGCCCACCTCGCGTGCGGTGCCGCACGCCGACGGCTGCCCGGTCAGCGAGAACGGGCTGTTGCCCGGCGTGGCGATCTTGCCGGTCAGCAGGTGCAGGTTATAGACCATGTTGTTGGCCCAGCTGCCGCGCGTATGCTGGTTGAAGCCCATGGTCCACAGCGACATCACCTTGATGTTGGGGTCGGCATAGAGCTCGGCCAGCTGGTCGAGCTTGGCCTTGGGGACGCCCGACAGCTTGCTGACGGTATCGGCGTCGTACTTGGCGACGAAGCGCGCGAAGTCGTCGAAGGAAATCGGGCGCGACGCGCCCGGATCGGCCGCGTTCTTGGCGGCTTTCTGCAGCGGATGTTCAGGTCGCAGGCCATAGCCGATATCGGTCACGCCTTCCTTGAACACGGTGTGCTTGTTGACGAAGTCCTTGTTGACCTTGTTGTTCTTGATGATGTAGTGGGCGATGTAGTTCATCATCGCCAGGTCGGTTTGCGGCTTGAAGATGACCGGGATGTCGGCCAGGTCGAACGAGCGGTGCGTAAAGGTCGACAGCACCGCCACGCGGGTCTTCGGATGGCTCAGGCGCCGGTCGGTGATGCGCGTCCACAGGATCGGGTGCATCTCGGCCATGTTCGAGCCCCACAGCACGAAGGCGTCGGCGGCTTCAAAGTCGTCGTAGCAGCCCATCGGCTCGTCCATGCCGAAGGTGCGCATGAAGCCCTGTACGGCCGACGCCATGCAGTGGCGCGCATTGGGATCGAGGTTGTTGGAGCGAAAGCCCGCCTTCATCAGCTTGGACGCGGCATAGCCTTCCCAAACGGTCCACTGGCCCGAGCCGAACATGCCTACCGCGGTCGGGCCTTTCTCTTTCAGCACGCGCTTGAATTGCTGCTCCATCTCGTCGAAGGCGCGCTCCCACGTGACCGGGGCGAATTCGCCGTTCTTGTCGAATTTGCCGTTCTTCATGCGCAGCAGAGGCTTGGTCAGCCGGTCCTGCCCGTACATGATCTTCGACAGGAAATAGCCCTTGACGCAGTTCAGGCCCTTGTTGACCTCGGCCTGCGGATCGCCGTTGGTCGCCACCACCTTGTTGTCCCGCACCGCCACCGTGACGCCGCAGCCGGTGCCGCAGAAGCGGCATGGCGCCTTGGACCACTTCAGCTTGGTTACTTCGCTGTCGGTCACCATGTTGGCGGCCCCGGCGGGTAGCGCGACCCCGGCGACGGACGCCGTGGCGGCCACCGCGGTCTGCTTGATGAAGTCACGACGCGAGATATTCATCGGGCGATCTCCTCGTTCATTGCCTCGGCGTCTTCGTTGTGCTGGTAAACGAGGGCCGCGGACAGCACGCCGTCGAGCTGGTGCAGGTAGGTCAGGTGCGCGGCAATGGCGCGCGAGGTGGGCGCTTCGATGGTGACGACGAGTTTGCCGGCGTCGCTGGCGGCGTGGATCTCGGCGCCGGTGATGCCGTCGATCGCGGCCCGGACCCGGGCCACCTTGCCGGGCAGGGCATGGACGACGATACCGGCGATATGCCACTCTGCGCCGGCGGGCAGGGGCTGGATGGGGATGGCGCGTCTTGCTGCGGGCATGCGCAAGCTCCGGTTCGATGCCGTTTCAGTCTGGGCTGCAGCTTGTTTTTATCTGTCAAATGCCCCGGTGGCGGCGAGCCAGCCGCACCGGCCTGCCGGTCGCCTAGTGTGACGGGGGACCGCTGATCAGCTGGGTCATCCATACGATGAACCCATAGCCCGCAACGATGATGACGGACAGTACCGGCACCATGACAGTGGTCAGGAAAAGGAAACTGCGCAGTTCTTCTTGCTTGCGCTGCGGGTCGTGGGCTTCACCGGTTTCCATTGTGGGTTGACGTTTTCGGCAGGAAGGGATCGGGCGCGGCACGCGACGCGTTACACCATTAAAGGAAGCGCAAGCCAAGGTGTCAAGACTGCACTCACGGCGGGCAAGCCGTGACGGGCGCAAGATGCGGCAGGGGCCGCAATGCCGGCAACGCAATCCCCCAATTGCGGTAGCGGGCGCCAGGCCACCCGCGGGCGGATATATCACCTGGTGATAGGTCTGCTAGTGATAGGTCACCAAGACCAGGTAGGCAGGTGCCGCGCTGCCCGTGGTGGCGCGCGCAGCCTGGACTTCCAGGCTGGCCACGCCGATTCGTGTCAGCCCCTGCAGCGGCCCGGGTGTCACGGCAAAGGGCGCCGACACGACCTGCCCCGTTGGCTGCTGGCAACTGGCCTGCAGCTGGCCGGCAGACTGCCGGAAGTCGCATGAGGGGTACGTGATCGCCCCCAGGAATGTGATGGTGCCGGTTTGCGCGGCAGCGCCGTCGATTCCCGCGATCGACAGCACCGTGGCTGCGGCGAGCCGGCCCGCCATGGCGGCGGCCTTCCTGCTCCGTTCAAGCGACATGTCTGACCTCACGATAGTTAGTGCGGCGCCGACCGGGCCGCCATGCTCATCGCGTACCGTGCAGGCCCACCAATTCGCGTGTGGGCTGACTTCAGCATAGCCCCGCGTCCAGACGGCTTTCCGTGCTTAAGACAGTTCGGTGGAAGTTGCGGGGATCCGCCCGGCGCTTGCCCGTGACTACGCCGCGCCGCGCAGGATCAGCCGCGAGCGGGCAAAGCCGGCATGGGTCTGCAATGCCTGCATCAGCTGCGCGGACGGCACGCGGTCCAGGTCGGTGACCACGTAGCCGGTGTGGCCGCGCGTCTGCAGGTGCTGGCCGGTGATATTCACCCCCTCCTGCGCCAGCAGCGTGTTCAGCGCAGCGAGCGCGCCCGGCGCGTTGCCGTGCACGTTGAGCAGGCGCGCCGGCGCATGCAGCGGACCGGGATCGACCTCGGGGAAGTTGACCGCGCCGATGGTGCCGCCGGTGGCCAGGAAATGCGCGAGCTTGGCCGCCACTTCGGTGCCGATGTTTTCCTGCGCTTCTTCGGTGCTGCCGCCGACGTGCGGGGTCAGCAGCACGTTGGGCAGGTTCTGCAGCTCGCTGGTGAACGGATCCTGGTTGGTCTTGGGCTCTTCCGGGAACACGTCGATGGCCGCGCCGCCCAGGCGCTTGTCGCGCAGCGCCGTGGCCAGCGCCGCGATGTCGACCACGCTGCCGCGCGAGGCGTTGATCAGGATCGCGCCCGGCTTGCACGCCGCCAGGATGTTGGCATCGATCATATTGCGCGTGCGCGGCGTGGCCGGCACGTGCAGGGTCACTACGTCGGCCTGCGACACCGCTTCTTCGAGCGAGCCGGCGGCGCGCGCCGAACCGTGCGAGAGCCGCGCCAAGACATCGTAGTAGACCACGCGCATGCCCATCGATTCGGCCAGCACGCCCACCTGCGAGCCGATGTTGCCGTAGCCGACGATGGCAATGGTCTTGCCGCGCGCCTCGAACGCGCCGCTGGCGCCCTTGGCCCATTGGCCGGCATGCGCCAGCGTGTTCTTCTCGGGAATCCGGCGCAGCAGCATCACCGCTTCGGCCACCACCAGCTCGGCCACCGAGCGGGTGTTGGAAAAGGGCGCGTTGAACACCGGGATGCCGGCGGCGGTGGCTGCATCCAGGTCGACCTGCGAGGTGCCGATGCAGAAGCAGCCGATCGAAAGCAGTTCCGGTGCGCTGTGGATGTCGTCGGCACGCAGGTGGGTGGCGGAGCGGATGCCGATCACGTCATGGCTGGCCAGCACCTGGCGCAGTTCGGCGCCGGCCAGGGCGCCGGGGCGGCGCTCGACCTGCAGGCCGGCTTCGGCCAGCCGGGCGTTGGCGCTCTGGTGGATGTTCTCGAGCAGGATGGCTGTGGTCACGTTGGTTTTCCGCAGGAAAAGGTGGGCGGGCATTGCCGCATCGCCCCCATTCTGCGCGCAAAACGCAAGCCGGGCCGGGGAGCCCCTGCTGCCGGCATTGGCACCGGCCGCGGTGTCAGCGCGCGTGGCGGGCGTCGCCCCCGAGCGGATCGACGATGATCATGGTCTGTCGCAGCACCCCGGCATTGTCAAAGTAGCAGCTGAAGTGCGCCGTCTGCAGGCCGTCCTTGTACATGCGCCAGGACCATGCTTCGCGCTGCATCAGCGGGTAATACTGCACCGGCTCCCGTGGCAGTCCGAAATGCTGCTGCACGTCCTGCTTGGTCCAGACCCCGACCTGGGCGCGATAGATCTCGGCCTCGGTCAGCATCTGGCGGTAGCGGGTGAGCTTGCCGGCGGCGTCGAAGTCGGCGGCGTAGACCTCATGGCCGAACGGCTGGCGCGACCAGAGCCAGCGGGTGGTGCCATCGGCGAGGCGGTGGGTCTCGGTCGGTGGTCCGAAAGTGTTGCGCACAGCGCTTTCAGGGCTGCCGATCATCTGCCTGCCGGTCTGTTCCGGCTGCAGGGTGGCGCAGGCGCCCGACAGGACTGCGGCAACGCACAGGCCGCCGAGGCGTCGGGGGGATAGGAACCAGGCTGTCATGGCGCGCTCCTGCGGAGGGAGAAAGATCCGCAGTGGCCATTGTCCGGCTGGCGGGCCGGTCCCGGCAACACCGGCCGGCAGCGCTGCCGGCGCGGGCTTAGCAGCGGCCCTTCTTGGCCTGGCCCGGCGGGCAGAACGATTCGTTGCCGTACGGGTCGATGCGGCAATTGCCTTTCTTGGCCTGGCCCGGCGGGCAGCCCTGCGGACCGCCGCCGTAGTCGTCATAAGGGGCTACCACGCAGCCGCCGAGCAGTGCGCTGCACGCGACCAGAAGGGCGAGGATGGATTTCATTGCATTCTCCTTGTTGTGGGGATTCCGTTTGCGACAGGAGAATAGATTGTGCCAGTGTGGTTGTCTGTAAGGAATCGTGAACGCCGCGAGGGGTGCATGCCATGGACACCGTCCCAGCCTACATGCGGAATACCAGCCCCAGCCAGAAGCTGCGCGGCGCGCCCGGCGCCACGAACAGCGCGCTGGCCGCATCGCCGGGGGCCACGTGCGGCCGCACCAGGCTGCCGCCGGGAAACAGGTCGTTGGCGATCTGGCCGTAGGTTTCATAGCGCCGGTCCAGCAGGTTGGCCACGCGCGCGTAGATCTCGAACCGCTTGCTGACCTGATACGCCGCGCGCAGGTTGACGGTGGCGTAGCCGGGCGTGCTCCAGTCGGCGGTCTTCGGCGCGGCGCCGGACTGCGGGTCGCTGCGCAGGCCGTCCTCGTTGCCGCTGGAGACCGAGCCCGACACCGCCACCAGGTCGGCGCCCAGCGTCACCCCGGCCATGGCCTGCCAGTCCACGCCCAGCTTGAGCGTATGGCGGGGCAGGCCGGCCATGCGCATGCCCGGGCGGATGTCGATGGTGCGTTCGCCCGCGGCAAGCTGCCCGGCGGACTGGTAGGTGGCCTGCAGGTAGCTGTAGGCCAGCCGCAGCGTGACCGCACCCAGGCGCTGCCGGGCGGTCAGGTCGAGCCCCTGGTTGCGGGTGCGATCGAAGTTGGCGAAGTAGCCGAGCTGCGTGTTCGGCGCGCGCAGGAACAGGATGTCGTCGTGGTTGTCGATGCGGTAGAGCGAAGCCGTGACCTCGGTGTCCTGGCGCGGGTGCCAGCGCACGCCGGCCTCGTAGGAGTGGGACACCACCTGCTTCAGGTAAGGATCGGCCTGCAGGCCCGCCGGCAGGCGGCAGGGCCGGTCCGGGTCGGCGCAGCCGAGTTCGAGCACGGTCGGCACGCGGTTGTTCTGCGCGTAGCCGCCGAACACCGTGACGCCGCCGCCCAGCTTTTGCGCCAGCCCCAAGGCCGGGTTGAGGCGGCGATAGGTAAAGCGCTCGCGCGGCTGTTCGCTGCCGTCGCTGTTGCGCAGCGTATTGCTGACGGTGACGTGGTTCCACCGCGCCGAGGCGGTCAGGAAGGTGGTCGGCGTCAGCGACCAGGTATCGGACAGGTAAACCCCCAGCGTGCGGGCGTTGCCGCTGACGCCCGAGAACAGCGCGTTGGCCTCGGCGGGGTCGGCTACCACGCCGCGGTCGTCGGTAAAGGCGGCAAGCTGTGCGTATTGCGCATAGGTCAGGCGGCTGCGGTCCAGCGTCACCCCGGCATTGAGCACATGGCGCTCGGTCTCGCGCGCCACGCTCAGCGCCATGCCGACGGTCTGCTGCCGCATATGGCTGGTGTTGAGTACCGCCGGGTGCAGCGCCGCGCCGTCGGCGCGGGTCATGCCGCAGCCGTCGCCGCGCGGGCTGCCGTCGGCGTTGAAGCCAGCCTCGCAGTCTTCGGCATAGGCTTCGTAGCCGGGGTTCACGTCGCCGTTGGCGGTGTCGCGGCGGCTGTTGCGCACATAGGCCAGCGCGGCGGCGCTGGTGTTGTCGTCAAACCAGTGGCGGCCGTTGAGCGCGGCCTGCGTGACCTGGTTGCGGGTCTGGTCGGGGTAGGTGTAGATGGCACGTCGGTTGGCCTGGTAGAGCTCGGGCAGCGTGCCGCCGTCGGCGGCGCGATAGCCGGGCACCAGGCCGTTGCCGGTCAGGGTGCTGCGTCCGTGCAGCACGGAGACGTCCCAGCGACTGGTTGCGCCGGCGTAGCCGGCCTTGGCAAAGACGTTGCCGAGCCGGCCTTCGGAGTGGTCGCGCCAGCCGTGCTCCTGAAACAGCGTGCCGGCCGCGAACGCATGCCAGCCGCTGTCGCTGCGCACGCCGCCGGACAGGTCGGCGCGCTTGCGGGCCCGGCTGCCGTAGGAAAGATCGGCGGTGAAGCCGGGCGAGTCCAGCCCCGAACGCGTGGTCATGGCCAGCGCGCCGCCGAGGGTGTTGAGGCCGTAGGCGGGATTGGCGCTGGACACCAGCGACGCGCTCGCCAGCGCCGCCTCGGGAATCATGTCCCAGCTGACCACGTCGCCGAAGGGTTCGTTGACGCGGATTCCGTCCAGGTACACCGACAGGCCCTGCGGCACCCCGGGAATCGATGACGCGCGAAAGCCGCGGTAGGTGATGTCGGCCTGGAACGGGCTGCCCTGGATGTCGTTGACATTGACGCCGGCGAGGTTGCGGTTCAGGTAATCGGCCAAATTGCCGGCGCGCGCGCCGCCGAGGTCGTCGCCACGCACGGTCTGCACGGTGTAGGGCACCAGGTCGCTGGCCACGCCGATGCCGGGCAGCGGCGCGGCGGCCACCACCAGCACTTCGGGCAGCATGGCGCTGTCCTGGTTTGGCACAGCGCCGTCCGGTTGCGCCACAGCGGCGCGCTGGAACAGCAGCGCGATGGCCACGGCCAGCATGGCGGCACGCGGGCCCGCGCGGCGGCGCTGGCGTGCCGGGGCCTCGCATGGGGGCGTGGGTTGCCGCTGGCCTGGCGGCGCAGGGCGCGGGATGGCTGGCATGTCCGTCTCCTCCGGATAGGCGGCGCGTACCTGCATCGGGTCGCGCCTGTGCGCAGGCATCCAGCAGTTTTCGTACCGTGCCGCGGCCGGGCCGGCTGCGACCCCGGCAGCGACGCTGCGCCGGGCCACGGCGCCGGCTCGCCTGTCACAAAACAGGACAGTCGAGCGTTGCCGCCCGCGGGCCAGTGTTCCGCCACGACACAGTGGTGCGCGGCGCACCGCACCACGCAGGGCCGGGGCGCGCCGGCCTGCAGGGGCGCGCGCCCCGGCCCTGCAAGGGCCCGGCCACGGGCGCGATGCCGTGCTGCGCCGCAGCTGGTATCGGCTTTGCTCAGTCACTCCACATCGCAACCCTGTCTGGTGCCCAGCCATGTTCCGCTGCCTTGCCTGCCTGCTGTCCTTATGCCTCGGCCTGGTCGTGGCGGGCACCGCGCGGGCCGAGGGCGCACCGGCCTACCCGTCGCGCCCGGTCACGCTGGTGGTGCCGTGGCCAGCCGGCGGCGCCACCGATATCTCGATGCGCATCCTGGCCGAACTGGCCGGGCGCGAACTGGGGCAGCCGATCGTGGTGGAGAACCGCCCCGGCGCCGGCGGCACGCTGGTGGGCGGCCTGCTGGCCGCGGCCCGGCCCGACGGCTACACCATCGGCCAGTTGCCACTGACGGTGTACCGGTTCCCGCATCAGCAAAAGACCGCCTGGCAGCCGCTGCGCGACATCCAGCCGGTGCTGATGATCTCCGGCTATACCTTCGGCATCGTGGTGCCTGCCAGCAGCCCCTGGCGCTCGCTGCACGACCTGATTGCCTGGGGCCGCGCGCACCCGGGCCAGCTGACGGTGGGTTCCACCGGCATCGGCACCACTGCCCACCTGGCGATGGAAGACGTGCTTGGCCGCAGCGGCGTGCGCTACCTCCACGTGCCGTACCACGGCACCGCCGACCAGATGCTGGCGGTGGCCAACGGCTCGCTGATGGCGGGCGTCAATTCCACCGGCTTTGCGCCGTTCGTCGAGGCCGGCAAGCTGCGCTTGCTGGCGGTGTTCAGCGCGCAGCGTTCGGCGCGCTGGCCCGACGTGCCGACCGTGGCCGAGCTGGGCTTTGACGACGCCGTCCACAACTCGCCTTATGGCATCGGCGTGCCGCGCGGTACCGACGCGGCCATCGTCCGGCGCCTGCACGACGCGTTCCGCATTGCCATGCAGCAGCCGCGCCATCTGGCCGAGCTGGCCCGCTACGACCAGGCGCTGACTTACCTGGGCACCGCGCAATATGAAGCCTTCCTGCGCCAGGCGTGGGAGACCGAACGGACCTTCGCCGAACGCGCGGGCACGGCGCGGGCGAAGGCGCAGCTATGAGCGCAATGCCATCCCTGGCAGCGCCGGCGCTCGCCTGCGACGGCGTGCGCAAGGCATTCGGCGCCCGCATGGCGCTGGACGGGGTCTCGCTGTGTGTGCGGCGCGGCGAGTTCGTGGCGCTGCTGGGGCCCAACGGCGCGGGCAAGACCACGCTGTTCCAGATCCTCAGCGGCCTGTTCGTCGCCGATGCCGGGCAGGTCACGGTGATGGGCTGCGACATGCGGCGCGAGCCGGTGCGCGCGCTGGCGCAGCTGGGCATCGTGTTCCAGCAGCCCGCCATCGACCTGGACCTGCCGGTGCTGGCCAACCTGCGCTTCCATGCCGACCTGCATGGGCTGCCGCGCCGCGTGGCGGCGCAGCGCAGCGCGCGCCTGCTGCAGGCCTTCGGCCTGGCGGCGCGCGCGCAGGCCCCGGTGCGCGAGCTGTCGGGCGGCAGCCGGCGCAAGGTCGAGCTGGCGCGCGCGCTGCTGCACGAACCGGCGATGCTGCTGCTCGACGAGCCCACGGTGGGACTGGACCCGGCCTCGCGCGTGCAATTGCTGGCCGAGGCCCGGCGGCTGGCGCGGGAAGCCGGGGCCGGCGTGCTCTGGGCTACGCACTTGGTGCAGGAGGTGGAGCAGGCCGACCGCGTGATCGTGCTGGACCGCGGCGCGGTGCGCTTCGACGGCACCCCGGCCGCGCTGCTGGGCGCCACCGCGGCCACCACGCTCGAAGCCGCCTTCCTGGCCATGACGCCGCCAGTCCGCGCCGCCGCGACGGCGCCAACGGAGATACCCGCATGAAGCCGATGCCGTCCCCTGTCTGGTTTGCGGGCGCCTGGCTGCTGGCCACCGCGTTGCTGGTCGCCGCCGGCCTGGCCGAGGGCGCGCAGGGTGGCGCCGCGCGCGCCGCGACCCGGCAGGTCTTTGTCTCCAGCGAAAAGGACGACGCGCTGACAGTCTACGATGCCCGCAGTGGCCAGCAGCTGGCGGCATGGCGCCAGTGCCGGCGCCCGCGCCACTTGCAGTTGTCGCCCGACCGCGCGCGGCTGTACGTGGCCTGCAGCGACGACCACCGCGTCGACGTGGTCGACGTGGCGACGCGCAAGACCGTGGCGTCACTGCCGGTCGGCGACGATCCGGAATTGTTCGACCTCAGCCCCGATGGCCGCACCCTCTATGTCTCGAACGAAGCGGACGCGCTGCTGTCGGCCTATGACACCGGCTCCGGCAAGCGCGTGTTCGCGGTCGGGGTGGGCGAGGAGCCCGAAGGCGTCAGGGTCAGCGCGGACGGACGGCAGGTGTATGTGGCCTCCGAGGTCGCCAACCTGGTCCATGTGGTCGACGTGGCCACGCGCAAGGTGGTGCGCAATATCCGCGTCGGCAACCGGCCGCGCCGGCTGCTGCTGGTGCGCGGCGGCAAGGAGCTGTGGGTGTCGAACGAGTTGTCGGCCAGTGTCAGCGTGATCCGCACCGATACGCTGGAGGTGGTCCAGACCATTGCCTTCGCGCCGCGCGGCATGCGCACCGAGGACGTGACCCCGGTGGGGATGGCGGCGGCCGGCGACGGCACGCATGCCTATATCGGCTTGGGCCGCGCCAACCATGTCGCGGTGGTGGAGGTGGCGTCGCGCCGCGTGCAGGACTACGTGCTGGTGGGCCGGCGCGCCTGGGGCCTGGCGCTGAGCCGCGACGACGCCCGGCTCTACGTCGCCAACGGGCTGTCCGACGACGTCAGCGTGGTCGACACCGCCAGCCGCAAGGCGGTGGCCACGCTCAAGGCGGGCCGCGTGCCGCATTCGGTGGCGATCGATGACTGAGCGCGCGCTGGCCATGCTGGCATGCGCGCTTGCATTGGCGTTGCCGGCCCCGCTGCAGGCCGCGGCGGTGCGCGTGGCAGTGGTGTCGCTGGCCGATGATGCCCGCTATGCGCCGCGGCGGCTGGCACTGCGCTATCCCGACCAGCCGCAGGGCCGTGCGCTCGACGGCGCCCAGGTGGCGGCGGCGGAAGCACGCGTTGCGCTGGCGGCTGCGGGCCAGTCGCTCAGCGTCGAGGGGCAGCAGGCCAGCACCGAAGCCGAGGTGGCCACGCTGGTCGCGGCGCTGGCGCGCCAGGGTACGCGCTTTATCCTGCTGGACCTGCCGCCGGCTTCGGTGCGGGCCGCGGCGGGCGCGGTCAAGCCGGGCGAGGCGCTGCTGTTCAATGTCTCGGCCGACGACGATGCGCTGCGCGGCGCCGCCTGCGCGCCGGTCCTGCTGCATACGCTGCCGAGCCTGCGCATGCGCGCCGACGCGCTGATGCAGTACCTGGCCGCGCGCAAGTGGCGCCGCGCCTTGCTGCTGAGCGGGCCATCCCCGGCGGACGCCGCGCAGCGCGACGCGCTGGTGGGCGCGGCGCGTCGCTTCGGCATCGCGTGGGCCGGCCAGCGCGCCTTCCGGTTGTCCAACGATCCGCGCGAGCGCGACCAGGCCAATGTCAGGCTGCTGAGCGGCGGCGTGGACTACGACGTGGTGGTGGTGGCCGACGCCGACGGCGAGTTCGCGCGCGGCCTGCCCTACGCCACGCAGCTGCCGCGCCCGGTGGTAGGCGCCAGCGGCCTGGGCGCGCAGGCCTGGCACTGGGCCTGGGAGCGCAACGGCGGGCCGCAGCTCAACCGGCGCTTCGCCCGCGCCGCGGGCCGGCCCATGACCGGCTACGACTGGGCCGCCTGGGTCGCGGTCAAGGCCATTGCCGAGAGCGTGGTGCGGCAGCCCGCGGGCTTTGCCGCGCAGGCACAGGCGCTGGCCGCGGGGCGGGTGGTGGTGGACGGCTTCAAGGGCCCGCCGCTGTCGTTCCGGCGCTGGGACCGGCAGCTGCGCCAGCCGCTGCTGCTGGCCCACCCGGACGGCGTGGTCGGCACGGCGCCGGCCGAAGGCGTGCTCCATCCGAAGAACAACCTCGACACCCTGGGCGCGGACGAAGCCGACACGGCATGCCGCGCCCCCACATGACCTTCCCATGCCAGACCCCATGCCCCCGGTCCTGAGCCATCGCTGGCGCGCGCTGCGCGCGGTTTGCGGGCGCGAGTTGCGCAAGTACCTGCGCCAGCCCGGCCGCTTGCTGTCGTCACTGGTGCGCCCGCTGCTGTGGCTGCTGGTGTTTGCCGCGGGCTTCCAGAATGCACTGGGGGTCGCCATCGCGCCGCCGTACGACACCTACATCGAATACCAGGTCTATGTCGCGCCCGGGCTGCTGGGCATGATCGCGCTGTTCAACGGCATGCAGTCGTCGCTGGCCATGGTGTATGACCGCGAGATGGGCGTGATGCGGCTGCTGCTGACCGCGCCGCTGCCGCGCGGCTGGCTGCTGGGCTGCAAGCTGGTGGCGGGCACGGTGCTGTCGCTGCTGCAGATGGCGGCGTTCCTGCTGGTGGCGGCGGCCTTCGGCATCCGCTTCGCGCCGCAGCACCTGCTGGCCGGCCTGGGCGCGATGACGCTGGCCGCGCTGATGCTGGGCGCGCTCGGGCTGCTGCTTTCGGTCCATGTGCGCCAGCTGGAGAATTTTGCCGGCACCATGAACTTCGTCATCTTCCCGATGTTCTTCATCAGCTCGGCGCTGTATCCGCTGTGGCGGTTGCAGGAAGCGGGCGCCGAGGCGGTGTACCAGCTGGCGCGCCTGAACCCGTTCACGCATGCGGTCGAGGCGATCCGCTTTGCGCTGTACGGGCAGCTCGCGCTGCACAGCCTGGCCATTGTCGCGGGCAGCGCGGTGGTGTGCTTCCTGCTGGCGCTGTGGGGCTACGATCCGCAGCGCGGCATGGCGCGCCGCGGGCAGCCGGCATGACGGGCCGCCGGCAAGGCATGGCGCTGCTGGCGCTGGCATGGCTGGGCCTTGCCAGCCTGGCCGCACCGGCGGCCGCCGCCACGGATGCCGTGCTCGCGCGCAGCGATCCGCTGCAGTCACCGCAATGGGCGTGGATCCACAAAGAGCTGCTGGAGCACGGCCCGGTGGTGTTCGACAACCGGGTCAAGGTCACCGGACCGGCCTTCGCGGAAGACCCCATGCGCGTGCCGATTGCCTTTGACGCGTCGGCGCTGGGCGAGGTCGACCGCATCGTGGTGGCGGTGGACCGCAACCCGATCCGTCCGGTGCTGGTGTTCGAGCCGCTGCGGGTGCGGCCGTCGCTGTCGTTCCGCTTCAAGCTGGAGCAGGCCTCGCCGGTGCGGGTGGCGGCGCGCACGCGCGACGGCACCTGGCATGTCGGCAGCGCCTGGGTCGACGCCGGCGGCGGTGGCTGCACCGTGCCCGGCGCCAGCCGCCGAGACGGCAGCTGGAGCCGCACGCTCAACCGGGTCGAGGCGCGCGTGTTTCCGGGCCTGGGCGATGCCGGCGCGCGCGTGCGGCTGCGCGTGATGCACCCAATGGACACCGGCCTGGTGGCCGGCATCCCCGCGTTCCATATCGAGACCCTGGTGCTGGCCGACGCCGCCAGGCAGCCGCTGTTGCGGCTGGCCTTGCACGAGCCCGTGGCGGAGAACCCGATTTTCTCGATCGACCTGCGCGAGGCGGTGGTGCCCGGCATGACCTTGGCCGGGCACGACAACAACGGCAACCGCATCGCGGCGCGGGTGTCGCCATGAAGCGGGTATGGCCATCGCTACTGCTGTGGCTGGGCACCACGTTGGCCCACGCAGCGCCCGCGCAGCCGCCCGACTACCGCCTGGCCCCGCGCGAGATCGCCGCCGGCGTGTGGCTGCTGGAAGGCGCCAATGCCGACTTCGCGCCGGCCAATGGCTGCAACATCATCAATACCGCCTTCATCGACACCGGCGATGGCGTGGTGGTGATCAACACCGGTCCGTCGCGCGAGTACGGCGCGCAGCAGCGCCGCGCCATTGCCGCGGTCACCGGCGCGCCGGTACGGCTGGTGCTTAACCTGAACCAGCACCCCGACTATTTCTTCGGCAACCAGGCCTATGCCGACGTGGGCGGCAGCGCGCTGCCCGGCACCATCGACGGCGCGCGCCGCGAAGGCGCGGCCTACGCCGACAACCTTTACCGCCTGTGCGGCGACTGGATGCGCGGCACCGAGCCCGCGCCGCCGGTGCACGCGCTGGCGCCCGGCCCCCGCACGATCGGACGCCGTACGCTGGAACTGATTCGCCTCGAAGGCCATACCGATGCCGACCTGGTGTTGCTGGACCGCGCCGCCGGCATCGTCTTTGCCGGCGGGCTGGTGTTCCGCCAGCGCATTCCGACCACGCCGCACGCGCACATCGGCCGCTGGCTCGACAGCCTCGCGCGGCTGCAGACCTTGATGGAGCAGAGCGGGGCGCGCGTGCTGGTTCCCAGCCACGGGCCCGCGCTGGGCGGCACGGAAGCCATCGCGCAGACGCGCGCCTACCTGCAATGGCTCGATACGCGCCTGCGCGAGGCAGCGTCGCAGGGGCGCGACCTGGCCGAGGTGATGGCCATGCCGGTGCCGGAGCCCTTTGCGCGCTGGGGCGCGCTGCCAGCCGAGTACCTGCGCAACGTGACCCATCTTTATCCGGCGCACGAGGAAGCCGTGCTGGGCCAGTGAAGGGGCTGGCGGCGCCTGTTCAATTCTGGCGCAGCTGCAACGCAGTGTTGCACGCTGGCGCGGGCCGTGGCCGGGTCGGCGGGCGGCGCGGCGCCGGTGCAGGCCGCCAGCCCACTGGCATGGGATTTGCCATTTGCGTGCTGGTGTGTGGCGCAGTGGCGCACCAGCGAGATCCAAAACAATGAGGAGATGGCAATGAGGACGTTACGAGTAGGGCTGGCGGTCGCGGCAATCGCGACCGCCGCGGCAAGCGTGGCCGCGCAGGCAGCGGCGGTGAGCGATGCCATGATCGAGAACGACGCGAAGAGTCCCGGCGACGTGCTGTCGTGGGGCATGGGGCCGCAGGGCCAGCGCTTTTCCACGCTGACGCGCATCAATACGAAGAACGTGGGCCAGCTGGTGCCGGCGTGGTCGTTCTCGTTCGGCGGCGAGAAACAGCGCGGCCAGGAAGCGCAGCCGCTGATCCATGACGGCAAGATGTTCGTCACCGCCTCGTACTCGCGCATCTACGCGCTCGATGCGAAGACCGGGCGCAAGCTGTGGAAGTACGAGCACCGCTTGCCCGAAGGCATCATGCCGTGCTGCGACGTGGTCAACCGCGGCGCGGCGCTGTACGACAACCTGGTGATCTTCGGCACGCTCGACGCGCAGCTGGTGGCGCTGGACCAGACCAGCGGCAAGGTGGTGTGGAAGGAGAAGCTGGAAGACTACGCGGCCGGCTATTCGTACACGGCCGCGCCGCTGGTGGCCAAGGGCCTGGTGCTGACCGGCATCTCGGGCGGCGAATTCGGCGTGGTCGGCCGCGTCGAGGCGCGCGACGCCAAGACCGGGCAGCTGGTGTGGTCGCGGCCGGTGGTCGAAGGCCACATGGGCTACAAGTACGACAAGGATGGCAACAAGACCGAGATCGGCATGACCGGCACCCTGAACGCCAGCTGGCCCGGCGAGACCTGGAAGACCGGCGGCGCGGCCACGTGGCTGGGCGGCACCTATGATCCGGCGACCGGGCTGGCCTACTTCGGCACCGGCAATCCCGGCCCGTGGAACAGCCACATCCGCAAGGGCGACAACCTCTATTCCGCCTCGACCGTGGCGCTCGACCCCGCCACCGGCAAGATCGTCTGGCACTACCAGAACACGCCGAACGACGGCTGGGATTTCGACGGCGTGAATGAGTTCGTCACCTTCGACCTGGACGGCAAGCGCATGGGCGGCAAGGCCGACCGCAATGGCTTCTTCTACGTCAACGACGCGCGCAGCGGCAAGCTGGTCAATGCCTTCCCCTTCGTCAAGAAGATCACCTGGGCCACCGGCATCGACCTGAAGAGCGGCCGCCCCAACTACGCCGCCGAGGGCCGCCCCGGCGACCCGGCCGCCGGCAACGGCGAGAAAAAGGGCAAGTCGGTGTTCGCGGCGCCGGGCTTCCTGGGCGGCAAGAACCAGCAGCCGATGGCCTACAGCCCGCAGACCGGCCTGTTCTACGTGCCGGCTAACGAGTGGGGCATGGACATCTGGAACGAACCGGTCAGCTACAAGAAGGGCGCCGCGTTCCTGGGCGCGGGCTTTACCATCCAGCCGCTGAACGAGGACTACATCGGTTCGCTGCGCGCGATCAACCCGAAGACCGGCAAGATCGTCTGGGAAGCCAAGAACAGCGCGCCGCTGTGGGGCGGCGCGATGACCACCGCCGGCGGGCTGGTGTTCTGGGGCACGCCGGAAGGCTACCTGAAGGCCGCCGACGCCAGGACCGGCAAGGAGCTGTGGCAGTTCCAGACCGGCAGCGGCGTGGTCGCGCCGCCGGTCACGTGGGAAGAGAACGGCGAGCAGTTCGTCGCCGTGGTCTCCGGCTGGGGCGGCGCGGTGCCGCTGTGGGGCGGCGAGGTGGCCAAGCGCGTGAATTTCCTGGAGCAGGGCGGCTCGGTGTGGGTGTTCAAGCTGCACAAGAGCTGAGCGGGAAGACGGTGACCCAGCCCGGCGCACGCCATCGCCACGTCGATGCGGGGCGTGCGCCGGGGACGATAGCAACAGCATCCGATCGGGATACAGGTATGAAGAAGGAATGGATGGCGCTGGCCGCGGCTGGCGCGATGCTGCCGGGCGCGGCACTGGCCGCCACCGCGGCGGAGATGCAGGGGCTGGCCGACAAGAGCGGCTGCTTTTCCTGCCATGGCATGCAGTCGAAGCTGGTGGGCCCTGGCTTTGCCGAGGTAGCGGTCCGCTACAAGGGCGACGGCCAGGCGGCCGCCGCGCTGGCGAAAAAGATCCGGGAGGGCGGCAAGGGCGCGTGGGGCAGGATTCCCATGCCGGCGCATGGCAACCTGGGAGAGGACGATGCGAAGAAGCTGGCGGAGTGGGTGCTGGGCGTCGGCTGAGCCGGGACGGCGCGTTGGCGGCGGCCGCTGCGTCGGACGCGGGGCCGGCGCCGGCGTCGGGGGCCGGCGCAGGGCCCGCCTGCGGCGGCGGCGCCAAAGACGCTGATGCCCCCGGCTCAATCGTCCCTGCGTGCCCCGCTTAACCGCAATGAGTTGCCGTCGCTACGGAACACCAGCGGATATTCGCGCGCCTGCGCTGCTGCCAGGCGCCCCTCCAGCACGATTTCCGCGATCCTGCCGTGCGCGGGCGCCTGCGCGCAAACGGGATCGGTCGCGGCGGCATCGCCGGTAACCAGGAAGGCCTGGCAGCGGCAGCCGCCGAGATCGGCTTCGCTGTGCTCGCAGGAGCGGCACGGCTGCGGCATCCATTGCTTGCCGCGAAAGCGGCGGAACGCGTCGCTGTCGTGCCAGATGTCGCGCAACGTTTCGGTCTTGACGCTGGGCAGCGCCAGGTCCGGCAGCATGCGGGCCGCGTGGCATGGCAGCGCGGTGCCGTCCGGCGCCACGCCCAGGAAGGTGGTGCCCCAGCCGTTCATGCATTTCTTGGGCCGCGCCTCGAAATAATCCGGCACCACGAACAGGATCTGGCACTGCCTGCCGATGCGCGCGCGGTACTGCTGCACCACGGCCTCGGCCTCGCGCAGCTGTTCGTGGGTCGGCATCAGCGCCTGCCGGTTTTCCCAGGCCCAGCCGTAATATTGCGTATTGGCCAGCTCCAGGTATTCGGCGCCCAGCTGAAGGGCCAGCTCGATGATGGTGCCGACGTGCGGCAGGTTGTGACGGTGCAGCACGCAGTTCATCACCATCGGGTAGCCGTGCGCCTTGATCAGCCGGGCCACGCGTTGCTTCAGTTCGAACGTGCGCGTGCTGGACAGGAAGTCATTGAGTTCGCGCGTCGAGTCCTGGAACGAGAGCTGGATATGGTCCAGGCCCGCCTCGCGCAGCGCGGCCAGGCGGGCATCGGTCAGCCCCACCCCGGAGGTGATCAGGTTGGTGTAGAAGCCGAGGCCATGCGCATGGCGCACCAGCGCCTCGAGGTCCTTGCGCAGCAGCGGCTCGCCACCGGAAAGGCCCAGCTGCACCGCGCCCAGCGCGCGCGCCTGGCTGAACACGTCGCACCACTGCGCGGTGTCCAGTTCCTCCGCATGGCGGGCATAGTCGACCGGATTGGAGCAGAACGCGCAGTGCAGCGGGCAACGGTAGGTCAGTTCCGCCAGCAGCCACAGCGGCGGGCCGGGCGGCGCCGGCTCAGACCAGCCAGCCGCGTTCGGTGGCATGTTTGACAAAGGCGTGGACCTCCGGCGCGATGCCCTGCACGCCAAACGCGGCCTGCAGGTCGTCGATCAGCATGTCGAGGGTATGGCTGCCGTCGCAGCGCTGCAGGATGGCGGCGGCGCTGTCGTTGAGGGTGACCATCCCTTCCGGATACAGCAGCACCCAGCTCTGCTGCGAGGCTTCCCACTGCAGGCGGAAGGTCCGGTGCAGGGTCGGCGTGGCGAGGTCTTGCGTGCTGGCTGTCATGGGTGGGCGAGCTGGATCGCATCGAGCATCGACCACAGCACGTCGAGCTTGAACTGCAGGATGTCAAGGGCGCGTTGCTGTTCTGCGGCACTGCGGAAGTAGTCCAGCGTCACGCGCAGGCCGTGGTCGACGTCGCGCTGCGCCAGCGGGATGCGCGAACGGAAATAATCCAGCCCGCCGGCCTCGATCCACGGATAGTGCGAGGGCCAGCCGGCCAGCCGTTCCTGGTGGATCTTCGGCGCGAACATCTCGGTCAGCGACGAGCACACCGCCTCCTGCCACGGCGCACGGCGCGCGAAATTGACATAGGCGTCGACGGCGAAGCGCACGCCGGGCAGCACCTGCCGGTGGCACAGCAGCGCGTCGCGCTCCAGGCCGACGGCCTCGCCCAGCCGCAGCCAGGCCTCGATGCCGCCCGGTCGGGTGTCGGTGCCGTCATGGTCGAGGATGCGCACCACCCATTCGCGGCGCGTGGCGCGGTCCGGGCAGTTGGACAGGATCGCGGCATCCTTCAGCGGAATGCTGGCCTGGTAGTAGAAGCGGTTGGCCACCCAGGCGCGAATCTGCTGGGGGCTACATTCGCCCGCCGCCATGCGCCGGTTGAACGGATGGTGGATGTGGTAGCCGCTTTCGCGCGCGCGCAGGCGCGCCTCGAACTCGGCCGGGGTCCATGCAACGGTGGCTGTCATAGCGTGATTTCCATGCCGTCGTAGGCCAGTTCGATGCCATGCCGGGCCAGCTCGGCATGTTCGGGCGAGTCTTCGGCCAGCACCGGATTGGTATTGTTGATATGGATAAGAATCTTGCGGCTGGCGGGCAGCCGGTCCAGGACCTCGATCATCCCGCCCGGCCCGGACAAGGCCAGGTGGCCCATGTCGGCAGCGCTGCTGCCGGAGAAGCCCAGGGCCTGCATTTCGTCGTCGCGCCAGAAGGTGCCGTCGACCAGCACCACGTCGACGCTGCGCAGTTGCGCGAAGACGTGGTCGTCGACCTGGCCCAGGCCGGGCGCGTAGAAGGCGCTGCGGCCACTGCGCCGGTCTTCGATGCGCAGGCCGATGTTGTCGCCGGGGCGCGGCGCGCGCCGGTTGGGGGAATAGGGCGGGGCCTTGCTTTGCAGCGGTATCGCGGTCAGGGCCACGCCGTCGAGCGGCGGCACCGGGAACGCCGTGCCGTCGCCGGGCAGCGCATGCTGCTGCAGGCCGCAGTAATGCGACAGGATGCGGGTCAGCGGGAACGAATCGGCCAGGTCTTCGAGCACGCTGGCGGTGGCATAGAGCGGCAGCGCCTGGCGGTGTTCGCGCAGCATCAGCAGCCCGGTGACGTGGTCGATCTGCGCGTCCATCAGCAGCACCGCGGCAATCGCGGTGTCGCGCGCGGTGCGGCCGGGTTGCAGTGCGGGTGTCTGGCGCAACTGCTGCAGGATGTCGGGCGAGGCATTGACCAGGATGGCTTCCGGGCCGTCGCCGCTCAGTGCGATCGACGATTGCGTGCGCGGCGTGGCGCGTATGGTGCCGCGGCGCACGCCGTCGCAGTTGCGGCAATTGCAGTTCCATTGCGGGAAGCCGCCGCCGGCGGCGGATCCCAGAACCCGGATGGTGGTCATGGCGCGAGCGCTCGAGGGTGCCTTTCGGCTTCACCGCGCAGGCGCCGGCAGCGGCGCCTCTTGCGGGGAAAGCCGCGGCGGGTCAGCGGTTGGCGATATACATCGTGATTTCAAAGCCGAGCCGCAGCTCGGTGTAGGCGGGCGTGGTCCAGGTCATGGTGGTCTCCTTGGGTGGCATGGTTAGTGAATATCGTCGCGGCATGGCAGCGTGGCTGCCGCGATGCCCTGAAAGGCAACAACCATGCCCGACCATACCCTGACCCGCACCGCCTTCTACCTGCGCACCCCGGACGTCCAGCGCCTGCACGTGCGGCTTGTCGGCCCGCCACAGGGCGAGCCCTGGCTGGTGCTCCATGGCGGGCCGGGCAGCGGCTGCGCGGCGTCGATGGCGGCATGGTTCGACCCGCAACGGCACCGCGTGGTGATGCCCGACCAGCGCGGCGCCGGCCGCTCGACGCCGGCGGGCGGCCTGCGGCGCAATAACGTCGGCGCGCTGCTGGCCGACCTGGAACAGTTGCGCCGCGCGCTGGGCATCGCGCGCTGGGGCGTGGCAGGGGGATCGTGGGGCGCGGCGCTGGCGCTGGCCTACGCCGCGCGCTGCCCGCATGCGGTGGCGGCGCTGGTTGTGCGCGGCGCCTTCCTCACCGGGCGCGACGACGTGCTCGGGTTGTTCGCGCCGCGCGCCGGCGGCGCCGGCATGCTGCGCCGCATTGCGCCGGCGGGCGAGCGCCTGCCCGAAGCGCGCGCGCGGCTGCTCACCGTGTCACGACTGCTCCAAAGTGGGACGGCTGTTCAAAAACAGGACACCGCGGCGGCGTGGCGCAGGCTTGAACTGGACCGGCTTGGCCTGCGCGGGGTCGCGCCGGGACGCAAGCCGGCCGCGCGCGAGCGGCTGGCCACGGTGCGCAAGTACCGCATCCAGGCGCACTACCTGCGCCACCGCGCCGGGCTGGGCAAGCCGGCCGTGCTGCGCGCGGCACGGGACATCGCCGCGCATGGCATGCCGGTGACGCTGCTGCATGGCCGTGCCGACGCGGTCTGCCGACCCGCCAATGCGTGGCGGCTGCAGCAAGCCATGCCGGCGGCGCGGCTGCAATGGGTGGACGGCGGGCACCTGGCCGAGGGCGCCATGCGCGACGCGCTGGCGGCCGCCATCCGTGCGTCGGCCTGGCAGCGTTGATGGCTGCCACGCGGCGCGGTTTTCTCGGGGCCACGCTGGCGCTGGGGCTTGCTGCCTGGCAGCCCGCTGCCGCAGGCGCGCGTGTGACGCTGTCCCGGCTGCAGCCAGGCGTCTACGTCGCCCGCGCCCACAATGCCGAAGTCCTGCGCGCCAACGCCGGCGCGGTGGTGCCCAGCCTGGTCCATGTCACGCGCGCGGGCGTGCTGGTGGTCGATCCCGGGCCGCACGCGGCATGGGGCAACGCGCTGCTCGGCGCAATCCGGGCGCTGACGCCGCAGCCGGTGCGCTGGGTGGTCAACACCCACGCCCATCCGGAGCATGTGCTGGCCAACGCCGCCTTTGCCGGGCTGCGCCCGCGGCCGGCGTTCCTGGCGTCCGCCGCCACCGCCGCGTTGATGCGGCAACGGTGCGCGGACTGCCTGGACCATTTGACAGCACAGCTCGGCCGCGCTGCCATGCGCGGCACCGCCATCGTGTTGCCGGAGCCGGCGCTCCAAGCCGGCGGCTGGCTGCAGACCGGCGAGACCGCGTGGCAGGTGCAGCTGCACGCGCCGGCGCACAGTGCGTCGGATACCGTGCTGTATGCGCCGCAGCTGCGGCTGCTATGCGTGGGCGGCCTGGCGTACCGCGAACGCGTGCCGGAGATGCAGGAAGCTTCGCTGCAGGGTTGGCGCCATGCGCTGCGTCAGCTGGGCGCGCTGGCGGCGGACACGGTTGTCGCCACCGCGGCCGGCACGCCCGCGCAGACGCTGGTGCCGACGCTGGCGTATCTCGATGCGCTGGCCGACGGCATCGAATCCGCCCTGGCCGCGGGCCATGATGCCTCGCATGCCCTCGACGCCGTGGCGGCAGGGCCGTTCCGCCACTGGCGCCATTTCCAGGCGCGCCACCCACTCAACGTGCAGCGCGCCTGGCGCCAGCTGGAAGACTCGTGGATGCAGGGCGAACCGCCAGGCTGACGGAGGCGGCAAGTGCACCGCAAGCTCAGCCGGCCTGGTGCGGCAGCCCGCGCGCCTCCTCCATCTTGCGGTAGACGGTGTTGCGCGAGATCCCCAGCGCCTTTGCCGCCGCCGAGATATTGCCGTTGTGGGCCTTGACCGTGGCCACGATCGCCATCGCCTCGACCTCGGCCAGCCGCGTCGGCTGCGCTCCCGGCAACATGGCGCCGGGCGCAAGGGCCGGCGCGGTCGCCGCGGTCATGCCAGCCGCCGGCTCGCGCAGGTCGTCGAGGAAGTCGTCGGGCAGGTGGTCCGCGGTGATCTCGGCTTCGCCTTCGGCCATCAGTCGCGCGGTGCGCAGCAGGTTGCCCAGCTGGCGGATATTGCCGGGCCAGTGGTAACGGCGGAACAGCGCCATCACCGCGTCGCTGATGCGGGGCGGCTCGTCGGCCGCGTTGCCGCCGTGGTCCTGGCGCAGCAGCCTGGCGGCGACCACGTCGAGGTCGCTGCGCTCGCGCAGGGCCGGCAGCCGCACCACCAGTCCGTTGAGACGGTAGTACAGGTCTTCGCGGAACTGGCCGTTGGCGACCAGCTCGCGCAGGTTGCGGTTGGTGGCGCACACCACCGAGACATCGATGTGGATCACCTTGCTGCTGCCCAGCGGCGATACCGCGCGCTCCTGCAGCGCGCGCAACAGGCGGCCCTGCAGGTGCAGCGGCATGTCGCCGATTTCGTCGAGAAACAGCGTGCCGCCGTTGGCCAGCAGCATCTTGCCGATGCCGCCCTTCTTGCGGGCGCCGGTGAAGGCGCCTTCCTCGTAGCCGAACAGCTCCGACTCGATCAGGTTTTCCGGAATCGAGGCGCAGTTCACCGCGATGAAGGGGCCGGTGCGGCGCCCGCTGTCGGCGTGGATGGCGCGCGCCATCAGTTCCTTGCCGGTGCCGGTTTCGCCCAGCACCATTACCGGGATGTCCTTGCCGATGACCTTGCGCAGCTTCCCGATCACGGCGCGGATCTGGGCGTCGCCCGTGTCCAGTTCATCCAGCCCGGGCGAGGGCGCCGGCCCCGCTGCCAGGCTGCGCGGCGCGGCCGTGGCGCCGGCCGTGCCCGCGTGGCGCGCCTCGGTGCCGCCGGGGAATGCCGCGGCCGGCGGCTTCCATTCCACGCGCGCGCTGACCTTGACGCCGCTGGGCAAGTGCAGCTGCACGATGCCGGCATGGGCCGCGCGCGCCGCGTCGAACAACTGCGACATCGACAGCCCGAACAGCGACGAAAAGGTATGCGCCTGCAGCGCGCCGTTGGACAGGCCAAGCTGGAACTGGCCGCTGCGGTTGGCCGACAGGAAGCGCCCGCCGGGCGTGAACGAGACGATGCCCTCGACCAGCGTGCCGAGGAACTCCGCGCGCGAATGGAAGCGGACGCACACCATGTCGCGGAAGGTATTGCCGAACAGCTGGTTCTCGATCATCTGCGCCGACATCCGCACCAGCGCCATAGTGTGCTTGTGGAAGCTGCGCTGGTCGCCGGTCACGTCCAGCGCCCCCACGGTCTTGCCGTAAGGATCCAGGATCGGCATGCACGAGCAGGTCAGGAACTGGTTGGCCTCCAGGTAATGGTCAGCGCCGTGGACCAGCGTGGCCTGGTTCTCGGCCAGCGCGGTGCCGATCGCGTTGGTGCCGCGGCGCGCCTCCGACCACTCCGAGCCGGGGCGCAGCGAGATCTTGTCGGCGCGGGCCAGGAAGTCATCGTCGCCCATGGCGTGCAGGATCAGGCCATCGGCGTCGGTCAGGATGATCATGCTCTGGGTGTCGACGATCTGGTCGTGGAGCGTCTCCATCACCGGCAGCGCATAGGTGAACAGCGACTGGCTGCGTTCGATCCGGGTCTTCAGCTCGCTCTGCAGCACCGGGCAGAAATCGGGCGATTCATAGGGGCGCAGGCCATAAGACTCCGAGCGCTGGTGGGCCTGGGCGATCAGCCCGGCACGCTCGTGCTGCGCGGCATCAACGGGGACGTCCGCTTGCGCACGGGCCGGATCCGGCTGGATGGTCATGTCTCGGTCTCCTGTGGAAAGTCCGCCCGCGATCTGTGCGCGGGTCGCTGCCGGCCGCGCCAGCGCGTGCTCGACAGTGTTGCGTGTTGAAGCAAAACACTTGCCAGGGTGTGGCATTCCGGGACACCGCGGCGTGGCGCGGGTGCCGCCGGCCCGCCAAAGCCTCGCAAAAGGCCCGCTGAACCCGGCATTTTGCCCTGCCGCCGCGTTGGTATGGCTCTTGCGGAAATGAGGGAAACCAAAACCAGCCTCATCACTGTAGGAGACATCCATGAAAACGCAGCGCCGCCTGCTCGCCTTGCTTTCGCTTTGCGCATCCCTGACCGCTTTTTCCACCGGCCCGGTGCTGGCCCACGGCGATGTCACGCCCCAGGCCGTCGATACCAAAGCGTTACCACAGCTGGGCGACGAATGGCGTCCGGACAATCCCTACCGCAGCGGCGATGCGCACAAAGAGGCGCTGCGCATCGGCTCGTCGGCCTACAACCAGAACTGCGCGCGCTGCCACGGGCTGGAGGCGGTCTCGGGCGGGATTGCGCCCGACCTGCGCAAGCTGGACAGCGACTGTGCCGCCCTCGCGGATCCCAAGAAAAAGCAGGCATGCCTGAGCGAGATCTCGCAGTACTACACCACCACCGTGCGCAAGGGCCGTACCCGCGACGGCCGCGTCTACATGCCGCCGTTCGACGGCGTGCTGAGCCAGGAGGCGGTGTGGGCCATCAAGACCTACCTGGAATCGCGCCACGAATAAGCGCAACGTCAGCGCCATCCATGCCCCGGTGCCGGCACGCGGCGGCCGGGCCCCTTCGTCTGTCTGGAGAGATCCCAATGCCTGCCAGCCCTGGCCGCGGTCCGCGGCTTACCTTGCCCACCCTTGCGGCGGCGCCGCGTGTCCTGCGCTGGCTCGGCCCATTACTGCTGGCCGGCGCCGCGCTGCTTGGCGGGTCGCCGGCGCACGCCGACCTGGCCCGGATCCGCCAGGCCGGCACGCTGAAGGTGGCGGTGTATAAGGGCCTGCCGCCGTTCTCATCGATGGCCGGCAGCCAGTACGCCGGCATCGACGTGGCGCTGGCGCAGGCGCTGGGCAAGGCGCTGGGCCTGTCGGTGGCGCTGATGCCGTTCGATGCCGACGAGAACATGTCGGACGACCTGCGCGCGATGGTCTGGCGCGGCCATTACCTGGGCTACGGGCCGGCCGACGTGATGCTGCACGTGCCGGTCGAGCGCGCCTTCATGCGCGCCAACGACAAGGCGCTGATCATCGCCCCTTACTACCGCGAGACCTTCGTGCTGGTGCAGGACCGCGAGCGTGTCCCCGACGTGCGCGGCCTGGAAGACCTGGCCGGCCAGCCCACCGGCGCGGCCGCCGGTTCGGCCGGGGCCAATGCGCTGCTGTCAGCGGGCGGCGGTGCGCTGCGGGATCGGGTCAAGATCTATCCCGAAGCCGCCACCGCGCTGGATGCCCTGTTCGCCGGCGAGATCGCCGCGGCGCTGGTGACGCGCGCGCAGTATGAAAGCGCGCTCAAGGCCGGCGGCCACGCCGCCAGCCGCTATGCCGCCACCGATATCAGCGCGCCGCTGCTGCCGCCGCGCGGCTGGGCGGTCGGCATGGCGGTCAAGGCCGGCGAACGCGAGCTGGCCGAAGCCCTGCAGGCGGCGCTGGACTCCCTGCGCGGCAACGGCGAGCTGGCGCGCATCTTTGGCGGCTACGGCGTATCGATGCAGGCGCCGTGAGCAGGACGGCCCCGGCGCCGCCCTGGCTGACTGGCGGGGCGTTGTAAAGAATGCATGCGAGCCGGCCACGCAGCGCCGCGAGACGGGCGTGTGCATGGACCGCCAGCCCAAGCCTGGTGCGGGTTTGCGGTGTTCCGGCGGCGCCCTTGCCATCGCCGCAGCACATTGCCGCGAGTAGGAACGGGAATTGCGGGGCTCGGGCAGTATCGTTACCGGGGTCCAGCGATGCCTTCCCTCCCGTCGGTCCTGCTGTCCTCGCCCCGCGCGCTCTATGGGCTGCTGCGGGATACCGTCAACGCCTGGGTGGAAGACTATGCGCCCAGCATGGGCGCCGCGCTGGCCTACTACACGGTGTTCTCGATCGCGCCGCTGCTGCTGATCGTGATCTCGGTGGCCGGGTTGGTGTTCGGCCACGACGCGGCGCGTGGCGAGGTGGTGGCGCAGCTGCAAGGGCTGCTCGGGCCGGAGGGCGCCAAGACCGTGGAAGCCATGCTGCTGGCGGTCAGTAAGCCCGCGGCCAGCGCGCTGACGGCGGTGGTCGGCGTGGTGGTGCTGCTGGTCGGCGCGACCACGGTGTTCGCCGAACTGCAGTCCGCGCTGGACCGGATCTGGGAGGTGCCCGAGCGGCGCAAGAGCTCCGGCATCTTCGCCTTGCTACGCGCGCGGCTGTTGTCGTTCGGCATGATCCTGGGCATCGGCTTCCTGCTGGTGGTGTCGCTGCTGCTGAGCGCGGGCATCTCCGCGCTCAATCGCTTGTGGGGGCCGCTGTTTGGCGCCGAGGAGGTAATCGGCCATGCGCTCGACACCGTGGTCAGCCTGGTGCTGATCACGGTGGTGTTTGCCATGATCTACAAGATCATGCCGCGCGCCAAGGTGCGCTGGCCCGACGTATGGCTGGGCGCGGCGGTGACCGCGCTGCTGTTCACGCTGGGCAAGTTCCTGATCGGCCTGTATATCGGCAAGAGCGGCGTGGCCAACGGCTACGGCGCCGCCGGCTCGCTGGTGGTGCTGCTGCTGTGGGTGTACTACTCCGCGCAGATCTTCCTGCTGGGCGCGGAGTTCACGTGGCAGTACGCGCGCCGCTACGGCTCGCGCCGGCACGAGGCCGCGGCAGAGGCCGAGGCCAAGCGCAAGGAGTCCCCCGCTCAGACGCCCAGCGCCACCGCGAACAGCGCCGAGATCAACGGCCGCTCCTTGCGCACCGCCAGGCAGCACAGGGAATAGTCGATCGACAGCAGTGGCTCGTCCACCGGCACCACTTGCAGCCCCGGCAGCGGGATGCATTCGATCTGCGTGACGAAGCTGAGCCCCATGCCGCTGGCTACGGCATGCAGGATGGCCTCGCGGCTGTTGATCTCCATCACGCCGTGCAGCGCCACGCCATGCTGCGCGCAGGCACGCTCGACGCGGTCGCGCGTCTTCGAGCCCGGCTCGCGCACGATCACGGGTTCGCCGGCAAGATCGTGCAGCGTGACCGCCGCGCGCGCGGCCAGCGGATGGCCCGCCGGCATCACGGCGACGATGCGTTCCCTGCGATAGGGCGCGATATGCAGGCCCGCCACCGGGTCGGGCTCGGCGAGGATGCCGACGTCGATGTCGAAATCCTGCAGCCCGCGCAGCACCGAGGCTTCCGAGCCGATGGTGACGGTCAGTTCCAGCGCTGCATACACGCCGCGGAAACTGCGCGCCAGCCCCAGCGCGATCGGCGGTGACACCGCGCCCACCCGCACCAGCCCGGTCTTGAGCTTGTGCGCGCTGTGCAGGAACTGCATGGCCTCTTCTTCCTGCCCGAACAGCCCCTGCGTAATCGCATAGAGCCGCTCGCCGGTCTCGGTCAGGCGCACGGTGCGCCCGCCGCGCAGGAACAACTCCACGCCGAAGCGCGTCTCCAGCGCCTTGACCTGGTCGGTCACGGTGGGCTGCCCGATATGCAGGTATTGCGCCGCGGCGGTGAAGCCGCCAGTGCGGGCCACCGCGTGGAAGCAGCGGATCGACTTGTAGTACTGGTGGAACATGGGGTCTCGATAGGGGCTGGGCGCCGTTCTGGGCGGCGTGTCCGGCGAGTCTCCCACAGCCGCTGGCCGATGCGTACAGGGTTTCCCCGAGGCCGGCGCAGCGCTGCGGCGATCCATCGGTTTTGGCGCACCCGGGCGTCAAAGATGCGATTGGACCGGGGGTTGGGCGTCTCCCACACTGCTGGCAACCAGGCGCGCGGCACCAGCCGCCGCCAGCGCAACCCGAGCCAGGACCGAGGAGACCCCATGACCCATGCTTACCACAACCCCGTGTCGATCCATTGCGGGGCCGGCGCGCTCGACCGGTTGCCGGCCTTGCTGCACGGCCGGCGCGCGCTGGTCGTGACCTTTCCGGAAGCGCGCGCGCTGGGACTGGTGGCACGGATCGAGGCCCTCCTGGGCGCGGACCTGGCCGGGCTGGTCGAAGACGTGCAGCCCAACCCGGATGTGGCGCAGCTGGCCGGCCTGTACAACCGCTTCTGGGAACACGCCGACCGCTGCGACGCCATCGTCGCGGTCGGCGGTGGCAGCGCCATCGATACCGCCAAGGCGCTGATGGTCGGCACCCGATCGGGCCGGTTCGACTCGCTGGTCAGCCTGCTGGCGACCGGCAAGCCGTTCGCGCCGGCGCAGGTCAAGCCGCTGATCGCGGTGCCGACCACCGCCGGCACCGGCAGCGAAGTCACGCCGTGGGCCACCATCTGGGATGCGGCGAACCAGAAGAAGTACTCGCTGCACCTGCCCGAGACCTGGCCCGAAGCGGCCATCGTCGACGCCGCGCTGATGCTGTCGGTGCCGCGCGGCACCACTATTGCCACGGGCCTCGACGCGCTGTCCCACGCGCTCGAATCGATCTGGAACGTTAACGCCAATCCGGTCTCGGACACGTTCGCGGTGGCGGCGGTCGAGGACATCTTCGACACGCTGCCGCAGCTGGCCCGGAACCTCGACGACCTGTCGCTGCGCGAACGCATGGCACTGGCCGCACTCAAGGCCGGACTGGCGTTCTCCAACACCAAGACCGCGCTGGCGCATTCGATCTCGTACGAAATGACGCTGCGCCACGGCCTGCCACACGGCATTGCCTGCTCGTTCACGTTGCCGCTGGTGCTGGAAAAGGCGTGGGCGCGCCGCCCCGACCGCGACCGCACGCTGCAGCGGCTGTTCGGGCCGTCGCTGGTGGGCGGACAGCAGCGCCTGCGTGCCTTGCTGCAAGGGCTGGGCGTGAAGACCGAGTTTGCGGACTACGGCGTCAGTGACGATGAGGCCGGCGCCATGATCGCGCGTGCGCTGGACGGCGCCCGCGGCAAGAACTTTATCGGCGCCGTGCCGGCCTAGCGCTTCCCCACGGCCACAGGTTTACCCGGCCACACGAGCCCGATCGACGGGCCGACAATACAAAAGGAGACAACCATGGAAACAGCTGACCGCATCCAGGTGGGGGCGTTCGTCGCCCCGGCCGAGCAATCGTTCCGGCGCGCGCAGTGGCGCATGCTGCTGGCCGCCATGTTCTGCTATTTCTTCTTCTACACCGGGCGGCAGACCTTCGGCTTCGCCATTCCCGGCATCCAGCATGAATTCGGCCTGTCCAAGGAAGTGCTGGGCTGGGCCTCCACCTGCCTGCTGTGGTGCTACGCCATCGGGCAGGCCATCAACGGCAACCTCGGCGACAAATTCGGCGGGCGCCGCGTGATGACCGCCGGCGCGATCCTGTCATGCGCGGCCAACTGGGTGGTGAGTTTCGCCGTGGGCTTCAAGAGCCTGGCGATTCCATGGGGCATCAACGGCTACTTCCAGGCGCTGGGCTGGGCGCCCGGCAGCCGGCTGCTGTCGAACTGGTGGGGCGCCGGCGAGCGCGGCAAGGTCTACGGCTTCTATGTGTTTGCGGCCGGCTGCGCCTCGGTGCTGTCGTTCGTGACTTCCATCGTGGTGGTGAACATCCTGCACCTGGACTGGCGCTGGATCTTCCGCCTGCCGGTGCTGTTGATGCTGCTGGGCGGCATCACCTTCTACCTGGTCGTGCGCGAGCGTCCTGAAGAGCTTGGCTTCAAGTCGCCGGACACGGGCGTGGCCCATCGCGACGACGCCGACCAGGCCACCGCCATCGAAACTGACGCTGACGAAAGCTCATGGTCGCGCTACAAGGCGGTGCTGCGCAATCCGCGCCTGATCATCGCGGGGCTGTCGATCGGATTCCAGAATGCGGCGCGCTACGGCCTGATCGTCTGGGTGCCGGTGCACTTCCTGGGCAAGGACTGGAAGCACGCCGACACGCTGATCGACCCGGCCTGGATCTCGGTGGCGCTGCCGGTCGGCATGGCGCTCGGCGCACTGTCCAATGGCTGGATCTCTGACCGGCTGTTCGGCTCCAGCCGCAGCAAGGCGATCATGCTCTACATGGTGCTGGGTGCCGTGGCCTCGATGGTCATGTTCAGGCTGCCCACCGGCATGGGTGCCATCGTCGCGCTGTTCCTGGCCGGCTTCTTCGTCTACGGCCCGGCGTCGTCGTTCTGGGCGCTGTGCCCGGACCTGGTCGGGGCACAGCGCGCGGGGACCGCCACCGGCATCCTGAATTTCTTTTCCTACCTGCTCGCCGGCCTGGGCGAGCCGCTGATCGGCCGCATGCTGGACCACTCGGGCAATACCTCGCTGGTGTTCCCGATCGTGGCGACCAGCTGCATCATCAGCGCCATGATCGCCGCCTTTATCCGCCGCTGAACCCCGCGGGCCGGCCACGCGCCGGCAGCGCGCGATGCGGACAAGCCGCTGCACTTGCGCGCCTTCCTGGAATGGCTGCGGCAGCAGGGCGAGGCGGCCGCGCAAGACTGAAGCGGAGCGCGCCTGCCGGAAAAGGGGGGGCGTGATGCGTGCGGGCGCGCGGCCCGCGCGCTGCGGGCCCGCGCCGGTGGCGCTCAGGCGCCGTCGAGGAACGCGCTGCGCTGGCCCAGGCGCGTGCCGAGCGCATCGGGCGCCAGGCTCATGCTGGCGGAGTCCGCGGCCGGGACCGCGCCGCCTGCCAGCGACGGATCGGCGGGCGCGGGCGCCATGCCGGGCTGGGCCGGCGGCACCGGGGCCTGCGCATAGCTGCCGCCGGCGGCCGGGGCTGCCGGGGCCATCTGCGCCGAGGGCGCTGCCGCGGGCATGGCTTGCACGGGCTGGGCGGACTGGATCGGCTGGGCGGACTGCATCGGCTGCATCGGCTGCGTCATCGGCTGGCCCGGCTGCAGGGGCTGGGACTGCTGTGCGAACAGCGGATACGACGCGATCATCGCGCCAGCCAGGACCAGGGATTTCGCCAGATGTTGCTTCATTCGTGTACCTCCAAGAAACGCCTACAGGCAAGGGAAAGGCCACTGTAGCGCCGGGGCACCTGACATTCTGTTTGTTTTTGCAACGGTCGTTAACCAGTCTTGCCATCCAGGCCAGCACCGGTTAAATGCGCGCGCGTCGGTCAGCGCCGGGCCAGGCGCTTGAGCGCCGCGGCATCGAGCAGTTCGATCTGCCGGTACTCGCGGCGGATCAGGCCCGCGTCTTCCCACGCCTGCAGGTACTTGGCCACGGTCTGGCGCGAGCGGTTGACCATGTCGCCGAGGTCCTCCGCGCTGATGCGCACGACCGGGTCGGTGCGATCGGCCAGTTCCAGCAGGCGTGCCGCCATGCGCGCGTCGATCGGCGCCTGCGCCGCGCTTTGCGCGTGGTCGAAGGCCACCCGCAGCCGCGCGCAGATCTGCTGCACGATCAGCTGCATGCCTTCCGGGTGGGTCGCCAGGATGCGGTGGAAATCGCGCTGCCCCAGTACCAGCAGCTCGGTGTTGCCGACGGCAAAGGCGTCATGCGTGCGCGGCTTGCCGTCGAGCAGCGAGATCTCGCCGAACCAGCGTCCGCGCCCGATCACCGCGTACACCGACTCGCGCCCGCCGCTGCTGACCCGGCTCATGCGCACGCGCCCGGACACCACCATGCAGAAATACGTGGGCGGATCGCCGCGCGCGAAGATCATCTCGCCGTCGCCAAAGCGCTGGCGGCGTGCGGCATGCGCCACGGCATCGAGCACGCGCGGCGGCGCGTTGCGCAGCCAGCCGCTGGCCAGCACGCCGCGCGGCAGCGTGCGCGCGGGTTCGACCGCTTTCAAGGCATCCTTGTGCCGACCCTTCGCCTGACCCTTCACATTGCTCTCCTTGCCGGAGCCGAGATTGTCCACCACTTAACAGACTTTGGCGCGGCACGCCGGGACAATGCAGCGATCCAATGACTCATTTACCCCCCGGAGGCCCCGCATGGCGCAAGTCCAGCTAGTCGAATCCGTAAAAGACCGCGTCTCCGACGCAGAATGGCAGATGCGCGTGGACCTGGCGGCCGCGTACCGGCTGGTGGCCCACTTTGGCTGGGACGACCTGATCTTCACGCATATCTCGGCGCGCGTGCCCGATGCGCCGGACCAGTTCCTGATCAATCCTTACGGCATGATGTTCGACGAGATCACGGCATCGAGCCTGGTCAAGGTCGATCACGACGGGCAGCCCGTGCTGGAAACGCCGTATGACGTCAACCCGGCCGGCTTCATCATCCACAGCGCCGTGCATGAGGCGCGCCCGGAAGTCGGCTGCGTGATGCACACGCATACTTCGCATGGGGTCGCCGTGTCCGCGCAGCAGGACGGCCTGCTGCCGATCTCGCAGCAGGCGATGTTCGCGCTGACCGGGCTGGCCTATCACGACTATGAGGGCGTGGCGCTGCGCGAGGATGAAAAGGCGCGGCTGGTGGCGGACCTGGGCCGCTGCAAGCAGATGATCCTGCGCAACCACGGCCTGCTTACCTGCGGGCGCACGGTGCCGGATGCGTTCCTCACGATGTACACGCTGGAGTCGGCGTGCCGCATCCAGATCCTGGCGCAAAGCGGCGGCACGGCGCTGACGCTGGTGCCGGAAGCCGCCAGCGCCAACATGGGCCAGCAAGCGCGCCAGGCCACCAAGGGCAAGGGTTCGAACCTGGCCTGGCCGGGCCTGCTGCGCCGTCTCGACCGCATCAACCCCGACTACCGCAACTGACCATGGCCATCCTCGTTCACCTGCCGTCGTTCATGGCGGTTCCCATTACCGCGCTGCTGCGCGAAGCGGCGCCGGATATCACCGTGTGGAACGGCCGCGAGGCCGCGGTCGCGGAACAGGTAGAAGCCATCATTGCGTGGGGCCTCAAGCCCGGCGTGGTGCCGGCCTATCCGAACCTGCGTCTGGTCTGCGCCGCCACCGCCGGGGTCGACAAGCTGCTGGCCGCCCCCGACCTGCCTGCGCACGTGCCGGTCACGCGTATCGTCGATCCCGGCCAGCAGGCCGGCATCGCCCGCTTCGTGCTGGCGATGGCGCTGCGCCATACCCGCGCGCTGGCCCTCTACGCCGAGCAGCAGCGCCGCGGCGAATGGAAGCGCCATCCGGGGCGCGATGCCGCGCAATGCCGCGTGGGCGTGCTCGGGCTGGGCGAGATCGGCAGCGAGGTGGCGCGCATGTTTGCCGCCCTCGGCTACCCGGTCAGCGGCTGGAGCCGCGCCGCGAAGCATCTGCCGGGGGTGACCGACTTCACCGGCGACGACGGCCTGCAAGCCATGCTGGCACAAAGCGACATCCTGGTCTGCACGCTGCCGCTGACGCCGCGCACCGAGGGCCTGCTCGACCGGCGCACTTTGTCGCGGCTGCCGCGGGGCGCGTACGTCATCAATGTCGGCCGGGGCGAGCATGTGGTCGAGCCCGACCTGGTCGCGCTGATCGATGAAGGCCACCTGGCCGGCGCCGCGCTGGACGTGTTTGCCAAGGAACCGCCGGCACCGGACGACCCGGTCTGGAACCATCCGCGCATCGAAGCCACGCCGCATATCGCCGCCGACCCGTCGTACCCGCTGGTGGCCCGGCAATGCATCGAAAACCTGCGTCGCGCGCGCGACGGACGCCCGCTGCTGAACCGGGTGGACCGGCAGGCCGGCTACTGAAGCCAGGCCGCCGGGCCCGCCCACGGCGCGGCTAGGTCACGGTCACATCCGCGGTGCCCGCGGCCACTTCCAGCAACCGCGTGCTGGCCGTGGCCGGCTGTGCCGGCGCCGAGCCGCCCGCAAGCGGCTTCATGGTGTGGAAAGTGCAGCTCAGCTTCTGCGACGTCAGCGTGACCAGCGCGTAGCCTTCGGCGTTGGTGTCGACATGCCGCATCCACGGATTGAAGGCGCGCAGCGTGGCATCGAAGGTATTGACGAGGGTGCCGCCCACGTCGCTGTAGATCAGCTCGCGCAACGCGGCAAAGGCCGGGTCGCTGTCGACCACGGTGCGGAAGGAGCTGAGCAGCGTGTTGCTCGACAGCCCGGCGGTGACCAGGTCGACCATCACCGGCGCCGGCGTCGCGGCATCGTAGTCGTCCATCACCTGCCCGCCGAAGAAGGCGTGGATGTCCCCGCTCAACGCCACCACGTTGCGGATGCCGTTGGTCTTCAGGAACGCCATCAGGTTCTTGCGCTCGGCGTTGAAGCCATCCCACTGGTCGGCATTGAGGATAAAGCGGTCGAGCAGCGCGATCGCCGGCAGCCGGCTTTCTATCAGCGGCTTGATGGTGGCGTCGAAGCTGGCACTGTCGATGCCGACCTGCGACAGGACGTTGCGCAGCGCCGTGAAGGCCAGGTTGACATAGGTGCCGGCCGCCTTCGCCGCGCGCAAGTCGTCGGCCAGCGCGTTGGCGATGGCGGTCTCGAGCGAGGACAGTGCACTGTTGGCCAGCACCAGCGCCCGCGCGATCAGCCGCGCCACCGCCTGGATTACGTCGACCTGCATGCGCAGCAGCGACAGCTGGTTGCCCCACAGCTTCCAGGTGGTGGCGTCGGCGCCGATGCGGTCCTGCCACCATGCGCGCTGGTTGTCGCCCAGCATCGACACCGGCGTCAGCACGTTGCCAGCGGCCGCGATCTTCTGCGCCTCGGCCGCGGCCAGCGTCGCCTGCGGCACGAAGTACAGGCTGCCGATCGAGCGACCCACCGAGGTCTCGGGAATGACGTGGTCGGCGCGGTACAGGCGCTCGTCGGTCATCAGCAGCGTGGCGAGATTGCCGAAGGTGAACGAGCGATAGATCTGGATGTTCTGAAACGACGGGTTGTTCAGGTCCAGCGTCACATCGGCCGGCATGAACTCGAACCAGGCCTGGCTGGCGGCGCGCCGGCGCGCGGTGCGCGGCGTCTGGTCGTCGGTGATGGTGTAGGTCTGGCGGTCCTGCCAGCAGTTGTCCGAGAATTCGTGGTCGTCCCAGATCGCGATCATCGGGAACGCGGCATGCAGTGCCTGCAAGCGTGCGTCGGTGCGATAGCTGCGGTACAGGTAGCGGTAGTCGTCCAGCGTGGTGGCGTAGATGCTGCCGTCGGAGAGCGCGGTGCCGTTGGGCAACTGCAGCGCGGTGTGGCGGTCTTCCACATTGCCCGCGCGCGAGCCGCCCGGCACCGCTTCGTAGATGTAGTCGCCGACATGGACGATGAAGTCCAGGTCCTGCTGCACCAGTTCCTCCATGCCGGCCCAGTGGTTGGCATTCCAGTCCTGGCAGCTGACAAAGGCAAAGCGCAGCTCTGACAGCGGCGTGCCGGCCGCGGCGGCGGTGCGCGTGCGGCCCGTGGTGCTGGGGCGGTCGCCGAGCAGGAAACGGTAGTAGTAACGCGTGCCCGGGCTCAGGCCCGTGACCTTGTTGCGGATGGTGTAGTCCCAGTCCGGCAGCGCCATCAGCGGTTGATTCACCAACAGCGTGGGCGGCGCGAAATCCTGCTGCGTCGACACCTGCAGCCGCACCACCACCGGCCGCTTGCCGTTGCTGCCTTCCACGCGCGTCCACACGATCACGCTGTCGGGGCGGGGGTCTCCCGACGCCACGCCATGCACGAAATTGAAGTTTTCGGGGTTGCCGGTATCCGGCTCCGGGTTGTCGCCGCCTCCGCCGCAGGCGCTGAGCCCGCCGGTGGCAACTGTGACGGTCAGGAAACTCCCCCACTTGAGAAACTGGCGGCGGTCCATGGCGCTCCTCCTGTTGTTGCTGTCGTCCATGCAGCGCGCAGCCGCGCCCGGATGCCGCTTGCGGCACCGGCTGTCGTGGGGCGTGCTGTTTTTCTGAATGGATACTAGTGGCTGGACTGTGTGCCCGCTGTCGGTGAGGCTCCGACATGGATATAGGAGGAAGTCGGGTGTTGGGCTATCCCCCCGGCCCTTGCAACGCAGCGCGCCAACTGGGCCCGCGCACTGCCGCCAGCGCCAGCATGAATGCCAGCGCAACCATGGCGCTGCCAAGCCACGGCGCATGTGCGAGCGCGCCGCGCGCCACCATCACGCGGCCCAGGCCCCCGGCCACGCCCACATGCATCGCGGCGACGTTGATGCCGACCTGGAGATCGGCGCCAGCGGGCGCCTGCCGCACCAGGAAGTTCTGCACGATGGGCAAGAGCGACCAGCTGAGCGCGCCGCCACCATCAGCGCCGGCAGCAGCAGCCACGGCGAGGCCGCGGCCAGCGGCAGCGCCGCCATCGACACGCAGAACCCCGCCGGACACGCCAGCAGCGCGCGTGCCGCGCCGGGGCAACACCAGCCGCACGTGTGCCGGCCTCAGTCGACGGTGATGTGGTTGGCCTCGATCACCTTGCCCCACGCGCCCACGTCGGCGCGCACGGTCCGCGCGAACTGCTCGGGGCTGCTGGCCGGCGCCATGCCCATGTTCAGCTGCAGGAAGCGCTCGCGCATCGGCGCATCCGCCAGCAGGCGGTTGACCTCGGCATTGAGCCGCTGCACGATCGCCGCGCTGGTGCCGGCCGGCGCGAACAGGCCATACCAGCTGTCGGTGTCGAACGGATAGCCTTGTTCGGTCATGGTCGGCACGTCCGGCGTGGCCGGCGCGCGGCGCGTGCCGCTGACCGCCAGCGCGCGTAGCTTGCCGGCGCGGATCAGCGGCAGCGACGACGAGGTATCGACAAAGGCGGCCTTGATCACGCCGCCCTGCAGGTCCGCCAGGATTGGCGCCACGCCCTTGTACGGCACGTGGCGCAGCTTGATGCCGGTCTGCATCCTGAGCGCTTCCATGGTCAGGTGGCCGCCGGAGCCGATGCCCCATGAGCCGTAGTCGAAGGCATCGGGGCGCTTGCGCACATGTTCGACAAATTCCCTGAGCGTGCGCGCGGGGAAGTCCGGCGTCACCACCAGGAAATTGCCGCCGGAGCCGATCTGCGCCACCGGGACCAGGTCGTGCAGGCCGTCATACGGCAGTTTCGGCTGCAGCGTCTGGTTGATCACTACCGCGGCGGCATAGGTGAACAGCAGCGTGTAGCCGTCGGGACTGGCTTTGGCCACGGTGTCATTGCCGATGATGCCGGTCGCGCCCGGCTTGTTGTCGACCACGATGGTCTGGCCCAGCGCCTTGCCCAGCGATGCCGCCAGCGTGCGCGCGAACAGGTCGGTGCCGCCGCCCGGCGGCGCCGGCACCACCAGCCGGATCGGCCTCGCCGGCCAGGCGTTGCCGGCGTAAAGCGGGCCCGCCATGGCGCCCAGGCCGAGCGCGGCGAGGCCGCGCAGCAGCGCGCGCCGGCGCGGATCCGTCGACAAGGCGGCCGGTGCGGCAAAGGGTGTGCGTGGCACGGTGTCTGTCATGGTGTCTTCCTAGTGCAGGCCGAAGTTGTCCACCGCATCGCTCTCGATCGCATCGGCAGCGGCGCCATACAGGCTGCGCGACACATAGCTGCGGACCTGCGTGGCGCGCTGGCGCAGCCACGCCGCCTTGAGTGCGCGCGCCTCGCGCACCGTCGGGGTCTGGTCCGGCGCCAGCGCCAGCACGTCGATCACGTGCAAGGCCAGTTGCGTGTCGCCACGCTCGGCCAGCGCCTGTGCGTGGCGGATCAGCGCGCCATGGTCCGCCACCGCCGCGGCGATCTCGGCCGCGGCCTGCTGCGGCGGCGCCGGATGCAGCGTGGTGGCGTTGCGGTCCCACCAGCCGTTCTCGGAGCGGTAGATGTCGCGCGCGATATAGGTCGGGTCGCCGTAGGTGGGCCGCATCCAGGGTTGGTCGAACAGCGCCGCGGGCGGCTGCAGCGCAGTCAGCATCTGGCGTTCGTTGCAGCCGGCGTTCATCAGCCGCACCACCTCGGCGCGCAGCCAGCGCAAGGCCCTGGCGGTCTCGCCCAGCACGCGTTGGCATTCCGCCTCGCCCTGCACGGTGGCGCCGAACTCGCGCACCACCGCGCGCGGCTGAAGCGCCGCCAGGCGCTCCAGCGTGTCGGCCCAGCGCACGGTGTCGCGCATCGTGCGGAAGGGCGTGCCGATGTTCGGGATCGAGTCGATCACCGCCGGGCCGCCATAGAGCAGGCGCCGGCCGGGCAGCCAGACCGCCACGGCGTCGTCGGTTTCGGACGGCGCCCACAGGATTTCCGCGCGGCGCTCGCCGTGGCCCAGCGTCAGGCCGTCGGCAAAGGTCTCGGTGGGTTCGACATGGACCAGCTTGCCCGCCAGCGCGCCGGCCGGCTGGCGGAACTGGATCTCGGCCATGCGCTCCTGCATGCGCCGGGTCTCGCGGTAGCGCGCCTGGCGCGCCAGCACGTTGACGTGGGCGAGCACGCGCGGCGCGGGCTCGCCGCGCGCGGCGGCGTGGTCCAGCCATTGCTGCAGGCCGGCGTTGTAGCCCAGATGGCCGTGGCTGTAGCAGATTGCCAGCACCGGCAAATCGGTCTGCGTACGCAGCGCCTCGATCATGCCGCGCGTGACGCGCCCGCCGGGGCCGCTGTCGACTACCAGCAGGCCGTCGCCGACGTCCGCGACAAAGCTCTGGCCCTGCCCGTGCAGCAGCCATACGCCGTCGCCGGCGCTGTCGATCCCCGCGCCCGTGACCAGTGCCGATGGCCGCTCTTCGATGTCCTGCATGCTTGCCTCCCGTGTGCTCCGCTTGGTGTCGGCATCACTGTCGGGCAAGAAGGCGCTGCGCAGGGATTGGGGAAAGTCCCGCCGGGCCGCGGCATGCCGCCCGCAAATGCAGCGCCGGCGCGGCAACGGGGCGGTTCAGGAATTTCAGGTGGAAACCGCTGGTTAGCACCGTGCCTGCAGCGGGAGTTCCCCAGCGCCGCGCACTGCGCTAGCGGCGCGCTCAGGCGGGCCGGCGCAACGGGCTGTCCGGCAGATGGGTCAGGTAGTGGACTTCGCGGCGCAGCAGCGTGGCGAACTGCGCGGCCACCGGCGTCATCGGCGAATCGGCGCGGTAGATCAGGCTGACGCGGTGGCTGGGCAGCTTGTCTTCGATCGGCAGCGGCACCAGCCCGGCGGCGGCAAGCTGCCCCGGCACCAGCTGGCGCGGCAGCATGCACAGCAGGTGGCGGTCCTGCAGCAGCGACTGGATCATGCCGATGGTGTCGCAGCGCACCGCCACGCGCGGCAGCGGCAGGTCGTGCTCGCGGAACGCGTCGAGGATGGCCGCGCCGGGGCCCTGCATGCGCTGGCCGGTCAGCACCCAGTCCGAGCCGATCAGCTCGCGCAGCCGGCGCGCATGCCGCAGCGGATGCTCGCGGTGCGCCACCACGACCGAATCGTTGTTGTAGAGCGGCTCGCAGGTGAACTCGCGCTCGATGCCCTCGTCCGGCACCGGGCTGACCGCCATGTCCATCACGCCGGCGCGCAGGTTGTCGAGGTGGGTCGGGTAGACCCCGCTGTCGATGCACACCAGCACATCGGGATGCTGGGCGCGGAAGCGCGTCAGCACCGACGGCAGCAGCAGGTGCGCCGGGCCCCCGGTGGCGCCCACGCGCACCACGCCGTTGCGCGCACCCAGCATCTGGCTCATCTCGTCGCTGGCCTTGCGCGCCTCGGTGGCGATCAGGCGCGCGCGCCGCAGGAAGGCCTCGCCATAGCGCGACAGCACCACGCCGCGCGTGGTGCGCGTCAGCAGCGGCACATGCAGCTCTTCCTCGAGCTGGCGGATGCTCTTGGTGAGTGCCGGCGCCGACACGTCGCGGGCGCGCGCGCCGGCGCGGATGCTGCCGTGCTCGGCTACGGCGATGAAGTCCTGGAGTTGGCTCAGACGCATGGATGGTCCCGTTCAGACGATGCCCCGGGCGCACAGCATAGCGGCAATCCGCGAGCCTCGGGATAACCCGAGGTGCTAACCCATGGTTTGCACCGCAGCCGTTTTGGCATCTGCCGTGATGCGCGGTGCTAACGCATGATCGCTCCACATCGACGCAAACCGCCGGCCGCGCCGGCTTCTTCGAAGGAGTGAAACCGCATGGCGAACCGGCAAGACCTGCCGCTGGCAGGCATACGCGTGGCGGAGTTCGGGCAGTTCATCGCGGCGCCGGGCGCGGCCATGATGCTGGCCGACCTGGGCGCGGACGTGGTCAAGGTGGAAGCCCTGCGCGGCGACAGCGCGCGGCGCTTTGACGGCACCAGCCCGCAGAGCCCGATGTTCCTGGCGTACAACCGCGGCAAGCGCGGCATCGCGCTGGACCTGCGCACGCCCGCCGGGCTGGATGCCGCGCGGCGGCTGGCACTGGCCAGCGACGTGGTGCTGCACAACACCCGCGCCGGCGTGATGGAAACGCTGGGGCTGGACGCCGCCACGTTGCGCGCGGCGCGCCCCGGCCTGATCCACGCCTCCATCAGCGGCTTCGGCACGCGCGGGCCTTCGCGCACACGGCCGGGGCTGGACATTGCCGCGCAGGCCGAGAGCGGCATGATGTCGGTGACCGGCGAGGCCGGCGGGCAGCCGCTCAAGGCTGGCTTCGCGCTGATCGACGCGGCCACCGCGCTGGCTGCCGGCAACGCCATCCTGGCCGCGCTGTTCCGGCGCGAGCGCACTGGCGCCGGCGAGACCATCGAGACCTCGCTGCTGTCGGTGGGCGTGCAGCTGCAGGCCCAGCTGTGGGCCGAGTACCAGTGCTCCGGCGCGCTGCCGGTGCGCAGCGGCAACAGCCAGCCCAAGGCCGCGCCGGCCGCCGACGTGATCGCGGTGGCGGACGGCCATATCGTGCTGTCGGCCTATCTGGACGAGCACTGGACGCGCCTGTGCGAGGCCATCGGCCAGCCGGCGCTGGCGCACGACGCGCGCTTTGCCAGCAACGCATTGCGGGTGTGCAACCGCGCCGCGCTGCTGGCGATCCTGCACGACGCGCTGCGCCACCTGAGCGGCGATGCCGCGCGCGCGCTGCTGGAACGCCACCAGGTGGTGGTGGGCGTGGTGCGCGACTACCACCAGGTCGGCGCCAGCGCCGACGTGCGCGCCAGCGGCATCCTGCGGCCGGTTGACGACGGCGAGGGCGGCCAGGTTGAACTGCCCGGGCTGCCGTTCACCATGGACAGCCTGCCCGCGGGCGGCATGCCGGCGGTGCCGCGGCTCGGCCAGCATACGGCCGAGGTGCTGGCCGAACTGGGCTACACCACGGCAGAGATCGGCGCCATGGCCCATGCGCGCGCGATCGGCGTGGAAGCAGCGCAGCGGGAGGCGGCATGAGCGCGCCACAGTTGCCCGTGCTGCTGCAGCGCCACGCCGGCTGGGCCGAACTGGTGCTGAACCGCCCGGCGCGCCGCAATGCCATCGACATGGCGCTGGCGCGCGCGCTGGGGGACGCCATCGAGACCCTGGCCGCCGACGACAGCGTGCGCGCGGTGCTGCTGCGCGGCGCCGATGGCGGCTTCTGTTCCGGCCTGGACCTGCAGGCGCTGCAAGCCGAAGCGGGCGGGCTGGCGGCGTTTGCGCCGGTGTGGGAGCGCGTGCACCAGGGCCTGCGGCACAGCCGCAAGGCCTGGGTGGTGGCGCTCGAGCGCCATGCCATCAATGGCGGCGCGGCGCTGGCGCTGGCCGGCGACCTGCTGGTGTGCGGCGCCGGGGCCTTCCTGCAGATCGGCGAGATCCGCCTGGGCATGGCCGCGCCGCGCAATGCCGAATGGCTGGCGCTGCGCCACCCGGAAGCCGTGGCCGCGCGGCTGTGCCTGCTGGGCGACCGCGTGCCCGCGCCGGAACTGTTGCGCCTGGGCATTGCCACCGAACTGGTCGACGACACCGCGGTGCTGGACCGCGCGCGCGGGCTGGCCGCCACCATCGGCGGCTTTCCGGCCGAAGGTGTGGCCGCGATCAAGGGCGGCATGCGCGCCGCCACCACGCGCATGGCCTCCGCGCGCGACTCCACTCTTTAAAGGCAAGGCGCCATGACTGATTCCATCACCAGCGACGACGATGCTTCGCTGCAGGCGTTCCGCGCCGAAGTGCGGGCGTTCGTCGCGCGCGCGCTGCCCCATGCCGTGCGCGAGAAAGTCCGGCTCGGGCTGGAGGTCAGCAAGCAGGAGCTGATCGACTGGCAGCACCGGCTGGCCGAGCGCGGCTGGCTGGTGCCGCACTGGCCCGCCGCATGGCAGGGCTGCAACTGGAGCCCGGAGCGCCGCGCCGTGTTCCAGGAAGAACTGGTGCTGGCGCACGCGCCCGAGAGCGGCGGCATCACCTTCGAGATGATCGGGCCGATCCTGATCCGCTACGGCACGCCGGCGCAGCAGCAGTATTTTTTGCCGCGCATCCTGAACCAGGAGCACTGGTGGTGCCAGGGCTATTCCGAGCCCAATGCCGGCTCGGACCTGGCCTCGCTGAAGACGCGCGCGGTGCGCAAGACGCGGCCGGACGGCAGCGAGGTCTACGTGGTCAGCGGCAGCAAGATCTGGACTTCCTACGCACAGTACGCCGACTGGATCTTCTGCCTGGTGCGCACCGATACCGAGGCGCGCGCGCAGCAGGGCATCAGCTTCCTGCTGATTGACATGCGCAGCCCCGGCGTGAGCGTGCGGCCGCTGGTCGGCATCCATGGCTGGCACCTGTTCAACCAGGTGTTCTTCGACGAGGTGGAAGTGCCGGTGGCCAACCGCGTCGGCGACGAGAACGCCGGCTGGTCGATCGCCAAGTCGCTGCTCGAGCACGAGCGGCTGAACCTGGCGCGCGTGGCCGAAAACCGCCGCCGCCTGGCCAAGGTGCGCGCCATCGGCGCGGAGCTGGAGGAGGGCGGCCAGCCGCTGCTGCAGCGGCCGTGGTTCGCGCGCCGGTTGCGCGCGCTGGAGGTCCGGCTCGAGGCGCTGGCCGCCACCGTGCTGCGTTTCCGGCGGCAGGCGCGCGCGGGGCAGGCGCTGGGGCCCGAGACCGGCATGCTCAAGCTGCTGGGCAGCCGGCTGATCCAGGACATCGAAAACCTGGCGGTCGACGCGCTCGGCCCGGACACGCTGGCCTATGACCGCGCCGCCCACTTCGAGCCCGCCGTGCCGCCGGCGGGCCAGTCCGCCTACGCCGCGGCGGCGTCGGCACGCCGCTTCGTCACCCGCGGCTACACCATCGCCGGCGGCTCCAGCGAAATCCAGCACGAACTGCTGGCCAAGCAGGTGCTGGGCCTGTAGTGCCCGCGACTGTCGCCGCAACCCTGGACAAGGAAAGGAACACATGAGCGATGCAACGGACGATCGCCGCATGCTGCGGGACAGCGTGCGGCGCTATGTCGAGCGCGGCTACGGCTTCGACCAGCGCCGCGCGGCGCTGGCCGAGCCGGAAGGCTTCTCGCGCAGGCACTGGCAGGCGTTTGCCGAGATGGGCTGGCTTGCGGTGGGTTTGCCGGAAGCCTGCGGCGGCCTGGGCGATGCCATGGACCAGGCGCTGCTGGCCGAGGAACTGGGCCGCGCCCAGCCCGCCGAGCCGTGGCTGGCCAATGCCGCGCTGTGCGCGCCGCTGCTGGCTGGCTGCGGCGATCCGGTCCACGCCGCCAGCGCGGCGGCGATGGCCGGGGGCGGCGCCATGCTGGCGCTGGCCGCATGGGAAACGCAGGGGCGCTATGACGCCTTCGATGTCAGCACCAGCGCGCATGCGCATGAGGCGGGGCAGTGGGCGCTGGACGGGCGCAAGACGCTGGTGCTGGGCGGCGGCAGCGCCAACCTGCTGCTGGTGCTGGCGCGCACCAGCGGCCAGCGCCGCGACCGCCATGGCCTGACCCTGTTCGCGGTGCCGGCCGCCACGCGCGGCGTGAGCATCGATGCCCTGCCCACCTACGACGGCCGCCAGACCGCCAGCGTGACGCTGCGCCGCGCCATCGTGCCGGACCGCGCGCGCATCGGCGCGGTCGACGGTGCATGGCCGCTGCTGGAAGCCGCCATCGACCACGCCACCGTGATGGCCTGCGCCGAGGCCGTCGGCACCATGTCGCGCGCCTTCGACCTGACCCGCGACTACCTGGCGGCACGCGAGCAATTCGGCCGGCCGCTGACCGCCAGCCAGGTGATCCGGCACCGGCTGGTGGACCTGTATGTCAGCGTCGAGCAGGCCCGTGCCATTACCGAAGCCGCGGCCGCGGCGCTGCAGGGCGAGCCGGTGGCGCGCATGCGCGCGGTGTCGCACGCCAAGGCCTTTGTCTCGGACGCCGGGCGCGCGCTGGGCGAGGACGTGGTGCAGCTGCACGGCGCCGTGGGCATGACCGACGAGGTCGAAGTCGGCCACTGCTACAAGCGCCTGGCGGCGCATGCCAACCTGTTCGGCGATGCCGACTGGCACTACGAGCGGCTCGCGGCACTCGATCACGCGGCGCAGGCGCAAGCCTGAGCCGGTTCAGCGCGGGCGCCCTGACAGCCGGCGCCCAGATGACAAGCCGGCAACGTACCGGCATGCGCGGCCAATGCGCCGCAACGGAGACAGCAATATGAGCAGCCAGCACACTGGCGCCCGCAGGGCGCGTGCCACGCGCACGGCCCTGGCCGCGGCGCTGACCCTGGCGGGCGCCGCCAGCGCGCACGCCGAGGCACCATACCCCAGCAAGCCCATCCGCATGGTGCTGCCATCGGGCGCAGGCACCGTGACCGACCAGACCGCGCGGCTGGTGGCCGAGCGCCTGACCGCCGCCCTCAGGCAGCCGGTGGTGATCGACAACCGGCACGGCGCCAACGGCATCATCGCCAACGAGACCGTGGCCCGCGCCGCGCCCGACGGCTACACGCTGCTGTTCACCTATGCCGCGACCATGACGGTGAACCCGTGGACCACGCCGTCGCTGCCGTATGACCCGGTCAAGGACTTCACGCCGATCGCGCGTCCCAGCCAGCCCGGCGGCAACCTGCTGGCGGTCAGCGCCAGCGTGCCGGTGCACAACCTGCAGGAACTGATTGCCTATGCCAAGGCCAGCAAGACGGAACTGGCCTACTGCTCGTGGGGCGTCGGCTCCGGCGGCCACCTGGCGATGGAATACCTGAAGGCCAAGGCCGGCATCCACCTGCGCCATATCCCGTACAAGACCGCCACCCAGTGCAGCAACGACCTGGCCGCCGGCCACGTCACCATCGGCATTACCGATGCCATCTCTTCGGTGCCGCACCTGAAGTCCGGCCGCATCCGCGGCATTGCGGTGTCCGGCCCGGAGCGCCTGCTGACCGCCCCGGACGTGCCCACCATGTCGCAGCAGGGCGTGCCGTTCCAGCAGGCCAGCTGGGTTGCGATCTTCGGGCCCAAGGGCGTGCCCGCGCCGATCGTCAACCGGCTCAATGCCGAGGTCAACCGCATCCTGCAGACGCCGGCCGATCGCGAGAAATTCGCCGCCATGAACCTGCAGCCGGCGGCGCCGTCGAGCCCGGCCGACCTGGGCAAGCTGGTCAGCGCCGACCTTGCCGCATGGGGCGAGGTGGTGAAGGTCGCGGGGCTGCAGGCGAAGTAGGGCGGGTCCACAACAACGAAAACGGGAGACAGAGCGCGTGAAGGCAAGACAGTGGATGGTGATGGGCGCGGCGCTGGCCGCGGGCAATGCCGCGGCGGGGACGATGCAGTTGTTCGGCGTGGTCGACGCCTCGATCGAATACGCCAAGGGCTCGGACAGCGTGGTGCGCATGCGCGAAGGCCAACAGGCCGCGTCGCGGTGGGGCATCCGCGGCATCGAAGACCTCGGCGGCGGGCTCAAGGCCAACTTCCTGGTCGAGTCGGGTTTCAATATCGACACCGGCACGGAGTTCTTCGGCAACAACCGGCTGTTCGGGCGGCAGGCCTACCTGGGCCTGTCGGGCAGCTGGGGCGAGTTCCGGCTGGGGCGGCAGTACACGCCATCGTTCTATGCGCTGCTGCGGCTGGACCCGTTCCTGCTCAATGGCGCGGTGTCGCCGTTCAACCTGCTCAGCGCGACGGCTTCGCAGGGCACGGGACATGTGGCCTATGGCGCGCGCTTCGACAACGCGGTGCAGTACTTCTCGCCCAAGTGGGGCGGCTTTGCCTTCGGCGCGGCGGTGGCGCCGGGCGAGGTGCCGGGGTCGACGCGCTCGGGACTGAACTTCGGCATGAACGCGACCTGGGAAGCGGGCAACGCCTACGCCTTCTACAGCTACCAGGGCATGTATTCGGGGGCCAGCGTGCCGGTGGAGCCGACGCTGACATCGAACCATTTCGTCGGCGGGTCCTACCGCTTCAAGCCGGTGGAGATCGGCCTGCTGTTCAGCGCGGCCAGCAGCGACCGGCCCGAGACCCGCTCGGCCCGCCACTACGGCGTGACCTTCAGCTGGGCCGTGACGCAGCACGACACCGTCAAGGCGGTCGCGCTCAAGCGGCAGATCCTCGGCGGCGGCCAGCGGCCGCTGGCGCTGACGCTGGGCTGGGACCACGACCTAAGCAAGCGCACCACCGCTTACCTGCGCGCGGTGCTGGTGCACAACAGCGCCGGCGGCAGCGTCAGCAACAACAGCATCGTGATCGATCCAGGCAGCGGAGATGATGCGAAGTCGGTGAGCGTGGGGTTGCGGCATCGGTTTTGAAGCGCAGGGGGGACGATAAACTCGGCCAGTGCTGCCGCCCCTTGCATTCGCTCCCCTCGCGCGCGCGCGGGAGAGGGGAGCACACCGGCAGCATGCAGAGACCCCAGCCTACTTCAACTGCTGCGCAAATTCCTCCAGCTGCGTCATGCAGATCCCCCAGCCCTCGTAGAACCCCATCTCCTCATGCTGCTTGCGCGTGGCCTCGTCCGGATGCATCACGCGCGCAATGTAGCGGGTGCCATCGCCCTCATCGGCCATGGTGATGACCGCGGTCATCGACAGCCACGGCGTGGCGGGCCGATAGCCGGCGAGCAGCGCCGAGGTGGAGACAATCTTCTCCATCGGCACGATCTCGAGGAAACAACCCGGGTTGTCGCTGGTGCCGCCGTCGGGGCCCTGCATGAAGGTATGGAAGGCGCCGCCGGGGCGCATGTCGAAGGCACGGACCTCGGTGGTCCAGGGCTTGGGGCACCACCATTGCTTGAGCAGTTGCGGATCGCTCCAGGCGCGCCACACCTTGGCGCGCGGCGCCTTGAGCAGGCGCGAGATGACCAGGTCCTGGCTTTCCGGGCTGGCGGCGTTTTCATTCGTCATCTGACGGTTCCTCTTGGTGAAGTGCTTCGACAAAAGCCGCCAGGCGGTCGGTACGGGCCTCCCACACGGCGCGTTGGTCGGCCAGCCATTGCTGCGCGTCGGACAGCGGTTGCGGCACCAGTTCGCAGGTGCGCACGCGCCCGCTCTTGCGCGAACGAATCAGCCCGCTGCGCTCCAGCACCTGCAGGTGCTTCATGAACGAGGGCAGCGCCATCGCGAACGGTGCCGCCAGCGCGGAAACCGTTTCCGGCCCGCGGCCGAGCGCGCTGACGATGGCGCGGCGGGTCGGGTCCGCCAGCGCGTAGAACACGCCGGACAGCGGGGAAAGATCGACAGCCTGGGACACGCCTGCAAACTCGGCACAATGGTTAGCCACGCAGCTAAGTATAGGGAGGCGCCCCGAACTTGCAAGGGCAAAATGCACGACGCCCCGGGCATGCCGGGGCGTCGCGGGAGACCAGCAGGGCGGGTCTACTGCTGCCGCACGTAGGCGGCGAGGGCCTTGATTTCCTCCGCCTTCAACCCGGCAAACGGCGGCATCGGCACCGCGCCCCACTTGCCGCTGCTGCCGCCGCGGATGCTGGCTTCCAGCCTGGCCTGCGCCTGCGGGTCGCCCTTGTAGCGCGCCGCAACCTCGTGATACGCCGGGCCCACGACCTTCTGCGTCACGCTGTGGCAGCTCAGGCAGGCGTTCTTTGCCAGCAGCCCCTGCACGTCGACCGCGGTGGGGGCGGGCGCCGCCGCGGCTTCGGAGGCAGCGGGCTTGCCAGCCTTCTGTGCGATCGCCACGATCTCCGGATCCTTCGCCTTGGCCGAGCCATAGGCCACGGCAAGATAGGCGCCCAGTTGCTCGACCTCGGCATCGTCGATCGGCGCGCCGTAGGCCTGCTGCATCTTCTTCATCTCGGCGGTCCACTGCGTCAGGCTCAGGCCGGGCGGCTGGTACGAGACGTAGTCGGCCGAATGGCAGATCGCGCATTTCTGCATGGCGATGCCGTAGCCCGGCAGCTTCGCCGGCTTGAGCTTGACGTTCTCCGCCGGCAGCTTGATGTCCTGTGGCGCGGCACCGGCGTGGCCGGCACCAAGCATGGCGAGCGCCAGCAGCGCGGGGGCGATGATTGTTTTCATGGCGCGTTCCTCAGGCGATGGTGACCGGCGTGGCTTCGATGACATTGCGGCGATAGCCGGCGGGGTTCCAGTTGGCCTTGGCCGGCTGGGTCTCGCCGTTATTGCTGGTCGCGCGCACCATCAGCACCGCCGGGCCCTTGCGGGCGAACTTCACCGGCAAGTGCCACGCGCGGAACGAAAAGCGGCCCAGGTCTTCGCCGAGCTGCGCGGCCAGCCAGTTCTGCCCGCCATCGACGGAAACCTCGACCGTGCGGATGCCGGAGCCGCCGTCGAAGGCCATGCCCTTGAGCTCGACGGCGCGGCCGGCCGGCAGCCTGCCGCCGCTCTCGACACTGGTGATGAAGCTGCGCACGGCCAGCGTCGAGATCGGCCGCGTCTTGGCCGCGGGCGTACCGGGGGCCACGCACTGGCAATCGTTGTCGGGCACGCGGTAGCCTTTGGTCATGAAGAACGCGTCATGGCCCTCGAACGGATGGTCAAGCACCTCGATCTCGGACAGGTGCTTGACCCAGTAGGTGCCGAAGTAACCCGGCACCACCAGCTTGAGCGGATAGCCGTTGAGCAGCGGCAGGTCTGCACCGTTCATGCCCCAGGCCAGCAGCGGCTCGCCGTTCATCGCGTGGGCGATATCGAGCGACTTGCGGAAGTCCGGCGTGCTCGGCAACACCGGCGTATCGAGCCCGTTGAACGTGACCACCTTGGCGCCGGCCTTGACGCCCGCATGCTCCAGCACCTTGCGCAGCGGCACGCCGGTCCAGCGCGCATTGCCCATCGCGCCGTTGGCCAGCTGCGCGCCGAACACGCGCGGCTCGGAGAAGCCGCGGCTGTTGCCGGAGCACTGGTTTACCGCGACCACGTCGACCGGTTGCGCCAGCCGCTTCAGTTCATCGAGCGACAGCTGCAGCGGCTTGTTGACGTGACCGGCGACGCTCAGGCGGAAGGTGGCCAGATCCACCGACAGTGGAATGTTGGCCAGGTGGTAGCGCACGAAGAAGGCGTCGTTGGCGGTGATCGGCCCCTCGTTGAAGGCCGGGAACGGCGTCTCCAGGTGCGGCGGGCGGGTGCTGACGCGCACCAGCGGGCGCTTGCCCGGATAGCGCACCAGCGGGCGCGGCCCGTCGGCCAGCGTAACGCCGTCGGTCGCGCGCGCCGCTTGCGCGGCCAACGCGCCGAGTGGCGACGCGCCGAGCGCGAGCAGGCCCGCGCCCTGCACCAGGCGGCGCCGGGCGGGTTGCGGCCGGGCAGGGTCGGCAGATTGCGCCGGACGGTTCTTGTCTCGCATGAGGGCGTCTCCTTCGGGGGGGCGTGTTGTGGCGCGCAAGGCGCTGTGGCGAGTACTTTGACGCCGGCGTATCAACTTGTGAAACGGGTTTTGCCGCTAGTCTTTATCGATTAATTCGATATAGGGGAAGACCACGGGGTGGCGGCGGTGTAAACCCCTTGCATCGCTAATGCCCTTTCCCTAAACTTACCAAAACGTTTTTGTTAGCGGAAATCGATAGTATCTGAGGCGAATTGCGCACAGACGCGTCCGGGAGCCAAGGCCTACCGGCATTACGCCCGACACACCAAACGAGGAGCAAAAGCATGTCCCACCCCGCCCCCGCACCGGTGGATGAACGGCTGCCATGGCGGCGCCTGTTCGTCTTCGGGCTTCAACATGTCCTGGTCATGGCCGCTTCGCCGATTGCGTCGGTCTTCCTGATGAGCAAGGCGCTGAACTTCCCGCCCGCGCTGGCGGTGCAGCTGCTGAGCGCCACCTTTGTGATCTGCGGCCTCGGCACGCTGCTGCAGTCGCTCGGCCAGCGCGGCATCGGCGCGCGCCTGCCGTTCGTGATGCTGCCCGGCGGCGCGCCGATCGTGCTGTTTATCCTGATCGCGCAGCAGACCGACGTGCAGACCGCGGCCGGCGCGGTGATCCTGACCGGGGTGTTCTACTTCCTGGTGCTGCCGGTGTTCCGGCGCTGCCTGCAGTACTTCCCGCCGGTGGTGGTGGGCACCATGCTGCTGCTGGTGGCGATCAACCTGGCGCAGGTATCGGGCAAGCTGGTGGCCGGCCACCCCGCCGCGGGCAGCGCGGTGGATCCGCTCAACCTGCTGCTCGCCTTTGTCACCATCGCCTGCACCGTGGCCGCTTCGCGCTGGCTCACCGGCATGCTGGCGCAGCTGGCGATCCTGCTCGGTCTGCTGGGCGGTGCGGTGGTGGCGGGGCTGGCCGGCGCGTTCCACCTCGGCCAGGTGTCGCTGTCGCCGGTGCTGGCGTTGCCGACGCCGTTCCCGTTCGGGTGGCCGACCTTCGACGTGGTCGCCGCGATCCCGCTGATGGTGTTCGCCGTGATCTCGATGGTCGAGGCCACCGGCCAGACCCTGGCGATCAGCGATGCCGTGGGCCGTCCGGTGGACCAGCAGCGCGACGTGCCGCGCACCATTCGCGGCGATGCGCTGACCTCGCTGCTGGGCGGGATGTTCGGCACCTCGCTGATCATCACCAGCGGCGAGAACATCGGCATCGTCCGTGCCACCGGCGTGCGCTCGCGCTTTGTCACGGCGATGTCGGGCGCGATCCTGGTGGCGTTCGGGCTGCTGGTGCCGGTGTCGTCTCTGATCAGCGCGATCCCCGAAGCCGTAGTCGGCGGCACCGGCCTGGTGGTGTTCTGCATCGTCGGCACCATGGGCATCGACATGCTGCGCAAGGTGGATCTGCGCGACCACGCCAACATGTACGTGGTGGCGGTGGCGCTGGCCGTGGGCCTGCTGCCGATCCTGGTGCCAGGCATCTATGGCGGCCTGCCGGCCAACCTGCGCATCCTGGTGGGCAATGGCGTGGCGATGGGCGCCATCACCGCGGCGCTGCTCAACTTCCTGTTTTTCCATACGGGTCTGCGGACCGCGGCCGCGGGCGCCATTGCGCGCGACGATGCCGCGGCCACGCACTGACCCCGCTGACTGCATTGCCATGACTGAACCTTATGCTTCGACGCCGGCCTGGCCCGGCGAGATAAACCCGCCCCTGGCGCCGGAAAGCTTCCAGCGCCCGCGCATCCTGCTGCCGGAATGGACCCTGCTGCGCCAGGGCGCCGTACGCGGCCACGCCGTGGTGGTGGAGGGCGGCGGGTTTACCGCGGTCGGCCCCGCCGCGGACGTCGCCGCGCGCTTTCCCGAACTGGAGTCCGTGCCGCTGCCGCGCATGCTGCTGATGCCGGGCATGATCGACACCCACCACCACCTGACGCAGTCGTTCGGCAAGTCGCTGGTGTTCGGCGAGCCGTCGGAGATCTTCCGGCGCGTGTGGGTGCCGCTGGAGGGCAGCCTGAAGGCGGAGCACCTGTACCTGTCGTCCAAGCTGGCGGCGCTGGAAGCGCTGCGCGGCGGCTTTACCACCGTGGTCGATGCCGGTACGCGCAGCGAGGCCGGGCTGGATGCGGTGGCGCGCGCGGTCGGCGATGCCGGCGTTCGCTGCGTGCTGGGGCTGATCTGCAACGACAAGCCGGGCGCTGAAACGCTCGATGCCGCGCCGATCCTGCGCCGCGCCGCCGCGCACCTGGACCGCTACGCCAGCGATGCGCTGGTAGCGCCGTCGCTGGCGATCTCGATCCCCGAAGTAGCCTCGGACGCGATGCTGCATCACGTCTACCAGCTGTGCGCCGAAGCCGGCCGCATCTTCCAGACCCACGCCAACGAGCACCTGGTGGCGGTGGAGCGCTCGCTCAATGCGTGCGGGCGCCGGCCGATCGAGCATCTCGCCGCGATTGGCGCGCTGGGCCCGGCGGCCTTGCTGGCGCATGCCACGCTGGTGACGCCGCAGGAAATCCGCCTGCTCGCCGACAGCGGCGCGGCCGTCGCTTACAACCCCGTGGCCAGCGCCTGGAAGGGCAACGCCGTGGCGCCGGCCGAGACCATGGCCACCTTCGGCGTGCGCCTGGGCCTGGGCACCGATGGCACCCGCAGCGACGGCTTTCGCCTGCTGGACTATGCCGAGGCCGCCCAGCGCTTTGCCTTCGGCATCGGCGTCGGCGATTCGTCCTGCGGCGCGGGCTGGCGCTGGGTCGACATGGCCACGCACGACGCAGCCGACGTGGCCGGCCTCGGTGCGCTGACCGGCGAGATTGCCGCGGGCAAGCGCGCCGACTTCCTGCTGGTTGACCTGGACGTGCCGGAACTGACGCCGTCGTGGGACCTGACCTGGGAACTGGTGCGGCTGGCCAACCGCGACCAGATCCGCGCGGTCTTTGTCGACGGCAGCCTGCGCCTGTGGCAGGGCTGGCCGACCGACTGGGACGCGCGCGCGCTGATGCGCGACATCCATGCGATGGCCGAGCACACCGTCGCCGGCGCGCCGATCCGCAAGCTGCATGACGCGGCGGACGTGCACCGGGCGCGCCACGCCGGCACGGAGGGCGCATGAGCATGGACATGACCTTGTTCAGCGTCGGCGTCGCGGTATTTACCGGCGCGCTGATCCAGGGCGCGACCGGCATGGGCTTCGCGCTGATCGTGGTGCCGGTGCTGGCGTTGGCCGCGCCGGCGATGCTGCCCGGCGCGCTGTTGCTGGCGATGCTGCCGCTCAATGCCTACGTGGCCTGGCGCGAGCGCCATGCCATCGACCTGCGCGGCGCGGGCTGGATCAGCGCGGGCAGGGTGGCCGGCACCTTCGGCGGTCTGTGGGTGCTGGTGGCGATGCCGATGGCGTGGCTCAACGCGCTGGTCGGCGGCAGCACCATTGCAGCGGCGGTGGTCTCGCTGCTGGCGCCGGCGTTCACGCCCGGGCGGCTGACCTTTGCTTCCACCGGCCTGATCACCGGCGTGACCGAGACCGCCACCGGCGTGGGCGGCCCGCCGCTGGCGCTGGCCTACCAGCACGCGCCGGTGGCCACGCTGCGTGCCACGGTGGCGCTGTGCTTCCTGGTGGGCGAGGTGATCTCGCTGGTGGTGCTGGCGCTGAACGGCCGGCTCGGCATGGAGCAGGTGTTCTATGCCGTGGGGCTGCTGCCGGTGCTGGGCGTCGGCATGGTGGCCAGCCACCTGGTGCACAAGCGCATCAACCAGCGCATGCTGCGCATCGGCGTGCTGGTGTTCGCGCTGGTGTCCGGGGCCGTGGTGCTGCTGCGCGGCTAGGCATCGGGCGTCGACGACGCCCGCACCACCAGTTCGGGCGCCGGTCCCGCAATGACGTTGCGGCTGCGTTCGCCCGACAGGTGCGCGAACAGCAGTTCCACCGCCAGCGACGCCACCCGCTCCAGGTGCAGGTTGACCGCGGTGAGCGGCGGCTGCGCGCTGCGCGCGCGGATGCCGTCGTAGCGCGTCACCACCAGCACGTCGTCGGGCACGCGCTTGCCCAGCCCTTGCAGGTGCGCCATGGCGCCGACCGCGAAGGCATCCACCGGCGCGCACAGCGCATCCAGCCCCGGCATCTGCGCCAGCAGCTGCGCGCAGGCCTCGGCGCCGGCGGCTTCGCCATGTTCCTCGGCTGCCTTGACGACATGGCAGGGAAGACCCAGCGCTTGCGTGAACGCGCGGTAGGCGCGTTCCGTTTCCACATACGACTGCCGCGGCGCCGCGCCGATCATCAGGCCGATGTGCCGGCGCCCGTGGCCGTGCAGGTGCGCCAGCAGCAGGCGCGCGGTTTCGGCCGATTGCAGGTCGACGCAGGGCACCGGCGTGTCGGTCAGCGGCTCGCGCCCGATCGACACGATGCTGACGCCGCGCTCGCGCAGGCGCGCGATATGCGGATCGCCGGCGATCGGCTCGATCACGATGGCCCCGTCGATATCGAGCGTATCGAGCAGGCCGCCGGCGCCTTCCAGCGGCGGCACCAGCACCACCCCCAGGCCGCGGGCCATCGCCGCCTCGGCCGCGATCGCGGCCACCTCCATCATGAAACCCAGCCGCGAGGTGCCGCCCGCCACCGCGAACGGCATCGACGATAGCAGCGCGATGCAGTTGGCGCGGCCCGACTGCAGCCGCTGCGCCCGCACGCTGGGCCGGTAGCCCAGTTCGGCGGCCACGCGCTTGACGCGCGCCCGCGTGGCCGGGTCCAGCACGCCGCGGTCGTTGAGCGCGTGCGACACCGTGGTCAGCGACACGCCGGCGGCGCGGGCGACGTCGTGGATGGTGATGCGGCGGGGGCGGTCGGGCGTTGGTTCGGTCATGCGGGACAAGGTCGAGGGCTCAGGCGGGAGCATACCGCAGCGGCCCGCCTCGCAACGGCGTCGTGGCGATCGCAGCGCCGGCTTCAGCGGCGCCCGTTGCCACCGCCGGCCTCTGACGACAGCGCCTTCCAGTGTTCGCGCGTAAAGCGGTACAGCACTTCCAGCGCCGGCGACAGCGAGCGCGCCGCCATGCGCGCCATGCCGTAGCGCCCGCAGCGGCGTGCATCGGGCGGCATCGGCACTTCGGCCATCAGCCCGGCGGCGCGCTCCTGCCGCGTGATCGAGAGCACGCCGAACAGCAGCGTATCGCTTGCCAGCGTGACGCTGCGCAGCATGTCGAGGTTGTCGCAATGCAGCGTGAAGAGCTTGTCCGGCGCGGCGTCGGGACCCCACAGCTCGGCCAGCTGCCGGCTGACCACGGTGCTGAGCGTGGTGGTGGCCACCGGATAGGCGCGGATGGTGTCGATGTCGATGCGGCGCTTGCGCAGGATCGGATGGCCGGCGCGGCAGACCAGCCCCGCGGGCAGTTCGCCCAGCGGCTCGACCTCGACGTCGTCGGCCGCGCGCAGCACATAGGCATCGCCGACGATGGCATCGATGGTCTCGTTGCGCAGCGCCTCCAGCAACGCGCTGGTCGCGCCGGTCTCGGTGCGCACCTTGATGCGCGGATGGGCCTGCGCCATGTGGATCAGGAACGGCGTCAGCAGCAGCGCCGCAGGCGCAGGCGCCACGCCGATCGCGAGCGACCCTTCCTCGCCGCCGCGCAGCAGGTCCAGGTCGCGCCGCAGCTGGCGTTCTTCCAGCCGCATGCGGCGCGCGCGCTCGGCCACCAGTTCGCCGAACACGGTCAGCGTCGCGCGCCGCGCGCCGCGGTCAAACAGCGGCGCCTTCAGCTCGTCTTCCAGCGCGCGGATGCTGCGGCTCAGCGCCGGCTGGGTCAGGTGCACCGCGCGCGCCGCTTCGGAAAAGGTGCCGTGCTCGACCACCGCGAGCAGGTGCAGAAGTTTCTGGGTGTCCATGCGGAAAACCATGCGCGTTGGTTATGGGATCGGTTCAACATTTGCATTTGAATCATACCTTGCCGGTCCCTATGATGAGCGGAACAACAGAGCGGACCCCGCCGCGGGATACCGCCAACCGTCCATCGGACATCGGAGACAAGACATGCTCAAGCTGTTGATCGGCCTAGGCCTGCCGTATATCGGCGTGATCGGGATGCTGCCGTGGGTGGCATCGGTGGAGCGCTTCGTGCTCGGCGTGCCCTTCATCTACGCGTGGATCTTTGCGTGGTTTGTGCTGACCTCGGGCTGCATGCTGGCGTGCTGGCTGCTGTTCGACCGCCACGCCGCCGACGCGGCGCATGAAGCCTGACGCGGGGGCCGGCCATGACCACAGCGGTATTCCTCGGCTTCATCGTGTTCTCGCTCTATCTCGCCATCCGCTCCGGCAAGGGGCATGGCGCGCAGAGCATGCACGACTTCTTTGTCGCGTCGCGGCAGTTCGGCGCGTTCCTGGTGTTCTTCCTCGCCGCGGGCGAGATCTACAGCATCGGCACCATGGTGGGTTTCCCGGGCGGCATCTATGCCAAGGGGCCGACCTATGGCGTCTGGTTCCTGGGCTATATCCTGCTGGCCTATCCGCTCGGGTACTTCCTGGGGCCGAAAATCTGGCAGGCCGGGGCGCGCTACAACGCGATCACGCTGCCGGACCTGTTCAAGGGCCACTATGGCAGCCGCGCGCTCGAGCTGATCGTGGCAGGCTCGTCGATCCTGTTCCTGCTGCCGTGGGGCCAGCTGCAGTTCACCGGGCTGGTGGCGGCGCTCAAGGGGCTGGGCTGGGACTTCGACCCGGTCTACCTGGTGATGATCTCGGCGGCGCTGGCCTTTAGCTACATCGCCATCTCCGGCGTGCGCGCCTCGGCCTATATCGCCATTCTCAAGGACATCCTGATGGTGGTTGCGATCGTCGCCACCGGCGTGGCGGTGGGCCTGAAGGCGGGCGTGGGCGATGTGTTCCACGCCGCCAGCCTGCAGGTCAGCAACCAGATGAGCGACACGCAGCTGCGCTTCTCGATGAGCACCATGCTGTTCCAGGCGCTGGGCTTCTACGTGATGCCGTTCGCGGTGCAGAACTTCTTTACCGCCAAAAGCGCCAACACCATCCGGCGCACGCAGGTGGCGATGCCGCTGTACATGCTGATGTATCCGTTCCTGGTGCTGGCGTCGTACTACGCCATCAGCCAGAACCTGCAGCTGGCGTCGCCCAACGAGGCCTTCTTCGCCGCGGCGGTACGGCTGCTGCCGGGCTGGCTGCTGGGACTGGTCGCCGCGGGTGCGGCGCTGTCGGGCCTGCTGGTGCTGGCCGGCATCTGCCTGGCGATCGGCCCCATCGTCACCCGCAACCTGCTGCCCGGCCTGCCCGAGGCGCGCCAGAAGCAGGGCGCCAAAGTGGTGATCGTGATCTACCTGGTGCTGTCGATCGCCATGACGCTGGCCACGCCCAACCTGATGCTGACGCTGATCAACACCACCTACTACGGCGTGACGCAGTTCTTCCCCGGGGTGCTGGTGATCCTGTTCTCGCTCAAGGTGCGGCCGCTGGCGATTGCGCTGGGCATCGTCACCGGGCAGTTGCTGGCGATCGCGCTGTATGTGCAGCAGGCCGATTTCGGCGGCATCAACCTTGGCCTGGTCAGCCTGGCCGTGAACCTGCTGGTGACCGCGCTGGTGCATTACGCGCCGCGGCTGGCCCGCGTGCAGGCTGCCTGAATGAACGCACTCATGCAATCGATGACACAAGACGACACGGCGCGCACGCAGGTATTCGTGGCGCGCAAGATCCTGACGATGGAAGCCGCGCGGCCCGAAGCGACCCATGTCGCAGTACGCGACGGCAAGATCATGGCCGTCGGCGGCCCCGCCGAAATGGCCGCCTGGCCCGATGCGGTGCAGGTCGACACCTTCCGCGACAAGGTGCTGATGCCCGGGCTGGTGGAAGGCCATTGCCACCTGATGGAGGGCGCGATGTGGGACGCAGTCTACGTCGGCTACTTCGACCGCCGCGATCCGGACGGCAGGCTGTGGCGCGGCCTGCGCACGCTGGAGCAGGTGATCGACCGCCTTGCCGGCGCCGCCAGCCAGATGCGCGACGCCGATGCGCCGCTGCTGGCGTGGGGCTTCGACCCGATCTATTTTGGTGCCAGCCGGCTGTCGGTGCGCGAGCTGGACCGCGTGTCGGCGACGCGCCCGATCGTGGTGATGCATGCCAGCGTGCATCTGATGAACGTGAATTCCGCGATGCTGGCGCAGGCCGGCATCGACGCCGATACCGAGATCGACGGCGTGCACAAGGACGCGCAGGGCCTGCCCACCGGCGAGCTGCAGGAGTTCGCGGCGATGTTCCCGGTGCAGCGCGTGCTGGGCAGCGGGCTGTCGCTGGCCGCTGCCGAGAACGCCGAGGCGGTGCGCCGCTTCGGGCGCGTGGCGCAGCTGGCGGGCGTGACCACGGCTACCGACCTGGTCAACGACCTCTCGCCCAAGGGGCTGGAGACGCTGCGCGCGGTCACGGCAGATCCGGGCTTTCCGCTGCGCATTGTCCCGGCGTTCTCGCCGCAGCGCAATGCACAGGGTGGGCCCGCGCGCGTGCAAGCCGCAATGGCGGACGCGACCGACAAGCTCCACTTCGGCCCGGTCAAGTTCATCATCGACGGCTCGATCCAGGGCTTTACCGCGCGCCTGCGCGCGCCAGGCTATGCCGGAGGCCAGCCCAACGGCCTGTGGCTGGTTCCGCCGGAGCAGCTGCTCGATGCGTTCACGCCGTTCCACCTGGCCGGCCTGCCGCTGCATATCCACACCAACGGCGACGAGGCCACCGAAGTGGTGCTCGACGTGCTGGAAGCGATGCTGGCGCGCCATCCGCGCGCGGACCATCGCCATACGCTGCAGCATTGCCAGCTGGCCGACCAGGCGCAACTGGCGCGCGCGGCGCGGCTCGGCCTGTGCATCAACTTCTTTTCCAACCACCTGTACTACTGGGGCGATGCGCATGCCGGCCAGACCGTGGGCCCGGCGCGGGCCGCGCGCATGAACCCGGCCGGCAGCGCGCGGCGGCTGGGGATTCCGTTCGCGATCCATTCCGATGCCCCGATCACGCCGCTGAACCCGTTGTTCACGGCATGGTGCGCGATGCAGCGCCAGACCGCGTGCGGGCACGTGCTGGGCGAAGCCGAGCGCCTGCCGCTGGCCGACGCGCTCTATGCCATCACCATGGGTGCGGCCTATACGCTGAGGCTGGAGCACTGCATCGGCAGTATCGCGCCCGGCAAGCTGGCCGACTTTGCAGTGCTGGAGGACGACCCCACCGCCGTGGCGCCCGAGCGCCTGAAGGACGTGCGCGTCTGGGGCACGGTGCTGGGCGGGCGCGTGTTTCCGGCGCCGGCACGATGAACGCGCCAACGCCGATCCCGCTGGTGGTCGTGGGCGGCTACCTCGGCGCGGGCAAGACCACCTTGCTTAACCGCCTGCTGGCCAATGCGCAGGGGTGTCGCATCGCGGTGCTGGTCAATGACTTCGGCGCGGTCAATATCGACGCCGCGCTGGTGCGCGCGCGCAGCGACGATGTGATCGAGCTCGAGAACGGCTGCATCTGCTGCTCGATCGGCAGCCGGCTGGCCGAGGCGCTGGTGGCCATCGCCGCGCGGGCGCAGCGGCCGGACTTGCTGGTGATCGAGGCCAGCGGTGTTTCGGACCCGCGGCGCATTGCGCAGGTCGGCCTGCTGGATCCGGCCTTCCGGCTCAATGCGGTGCTGGTCGCGGTCGACGCGACCGGCCTGCACCAGGGCCTGCGCGACCCGCTGGTCGGCGACATGGTGCGGCGGCAGGTCGAAGGCGCGTCGGTGCTGGCGCTGACCAAGGCCGACCTGGCCGGCGCCGAAGCCGTGGCGCGGGCCGGCGCCACGGCAGCTGCCCTGGCGCCGCACGCGACCGTGCTGACGGCGCGCGCTGGCGAACTGCCGCTGTCGGTGTTCCTCGATGCAGGCCTGGTGCCCGCGCGGGGCGGCGCGGCGCTGGCGGGCGCCCGGGGCTGGCAGCGCGGGGCAGCCGGTGCGGGCCACGCCGGCATTCGCAGTGTTGCTTACCAGACTGCGCGCAGCTTCGACAAGGCGCGCCTGCGCCAGGCGCTGGCGACCTTGCCGGTGCGCCTGCTGCGCGCCAAGGGACTGGTCCGGCTCGCCGCGGACCCGCGGCTGCATGAGGTCCACCTTGTCGGCGGCAAGATGCGGCTGGGACCGGCGGGGCACGCCGATTTCGACGGCTCCGCGCTGGTCTTCATCGGCGCCTTCGATGCGGGGGCGGAAGCGCGCCTGCGTGCCTGCATGGAAGCGGCGCTGGCCTGAGCCGCACCTGGCCGCACTGCTGTGCGGCGCACTCAGGTATGGAATTCCTCGGGGTCGCCGCTGCCACCACGCAGCTTGTGCCAGACGCCGCGCTCGAATTCCGCGATCACCTGCGCCCCGAACAGCAGCAAGGTCGCGGCGATCTCCAGGCTGAGCAGCACCACGATGGCCGTGGTCAGCGAGCCATAGACCCGCCCTACCTGCGACAGCGTGGCGAAGTACCACACCAGCACGTGGCGCGAGATCTCCCACAATACCGCGGCGACTACCGCGCCGCTGAGCGCATGCCGTAGCGACAGCCGGCCGACCGGCATCACCATGTAGATCGAGGTCAGCATCAGCACCTCGCCGATAAAACCGAGCAGGTAAAGCAGCCCGGTGGAGAGGCGGTCCAGCGACCAGTCGTGGCCCAGCACTTCCACGTGCCGTTCGGCGATCGCCAGCAGCGCGCCCGAGACCACGGTGACCAGCAGCAGGCCCACGCTGAGCACGGCGATGTAGCAATAGGGCAGCAGCGCCGATACCAGGAAATGGCGCCGCCGGATCGCCACGCGGTGCTCGAAGATCACCGACATGGCGTTCTCCAGCACCGTAAAGGCGAGCGAGCTGAAGAACAGCATGGTGCCCAGCAGCACCCAGCCGATGGTGCCGCGATTGCGCAGGAAGGCGGCCAGCTCGGTGACCAGCGCCCGCGATTGCCCGGGCACCACCCACTCGAGGTAGCGCGCCAGCGTCGACAGCAGCGACGCGGGCTCGATCACGTGCGACAGCGCGATCACCATCAGGATCAGCAGCGGCACGATCGACAGCAGCGCGTAATAGGCCACCGCGCCGGCCAGCAGCAGGCCCTGGTTGGCGCGGAACTGGCGCAGCGTATGCCAGGCAAAGCGCCGGGGGCGGCGGAGCAGGTCGCTGACGCGGGCGTCGGGAAGCTGCATGGCGGGCACCGGAAGTATCGGATGACGACATTATGCGGCGCGCCGGGAGCGCACGGCCACAACCCCACCTGGGCGGTCGGAAGGCCGCGCCTGCGCTGACATTCCCAAGGGTTATGGCTGTATTCCGGACAGATCATTGTGGCCATGGGCGCAGGCCGGCAACATGGCGCCCGCGGCCTGCCCGGCAGGCCTGCATCTCATCATAGAAGGCGGCGCGCCGCGCGTGCAGCCGCTTCGACCAGGACGGAGGCAGCATGCAGGAACAGACGAAGTCGCGCAGTGCGGGGTCCGGAGGCGTGCGGGGATGGTGGGCGGTGGCGCCGCTGGTGGCGTTGATGGCGGCGCCGGCGGGCGTGGCGCGCGCGCAGGGCGCGGACCAGCCCGCGGCGGTGGCCGAGAGCGAAGTCATGCAGGGATTTCCGCCGCCGCCAGACAAGCAGGTCAGTCGCGGCAGCGGGCTGCGCCCGCCCTATATGCGCTGGGCCTTCCGTCATGCGCGCGAGATGTCGCCCACTGTGGGCATCCGCCATGCCAGCCAGCCGCTGGCGCTGCCGGGGCAGGCGGCACCGGCGCTGGACGCGCTCAGCTTTACCGTCGCGGGCCAGACGGTGGGGCTGGCGGACTACCTGCGCGACACGCACACCGACGGCTTTATCGTGCTGCACCAGGGCAAGGTGGTGTACGAGCGCTACCTCGCCGGCTTTGGCCCGCACCAGCCGCATATCTGGGCCTCGATGACCAAGTCCGTGACCGGCCTGCTGGCGGCCATGCTGGTCGAAGAGGGCAAGCTCGATCCGCATGCCCGGCTGGCGCAGTATGTGCCGGAACTGGCCGGCAACCCGTTCGGCGAGGCCACGGTGCAGCAGAATCTGGACATGGAGGTGCCGGTGGGCTACCCCCAGGCGCTGCCGCCGGACCTGGGGCTGTTCGGCGCGGTGGGGATCGTGCCGCGCAAGGCGGATGCGCCCGACACCATCTATGACTTCCTCAAGGTCGTGCACGCCACCGGCACCGCGGGAGCGGGCGCGGAGGGCGGGATCTGGTACTACCAGAACGGCTCGCCGGAGGCGGTGGCGTGGGCACTGCGCCGCATCACCGGCCAGAGCTGGGCGCAGATGGTGACCGAGCGGCTCTGGTCGCGCCTTGCCGATGACGACGCCTACGCCCAGGTCGACCGCCAGGTTACAGAGATGGCCAGCGGCGGCATGAATTCCACGCTGCGCGATGCCGCCCGCTTTGCCGAGGCAGTGCGCCGCGCCGCGGCCGGCGATGCCACGGTTGGCATATCGCCGCAGGCGGTGCGGATCGCGCTGCAGCCGGCAAGCAACCAGGCCCGCTTCGCGCGCGGCAACACCACGGCAGGGCGCGATGGCTACGGCTACCGCAACTACTGGTTCCAGCGCAACGACGGCGACGGCAGCGTCGAGGCCAGCGGCCGCTTCGGCCAGAAGATCTACATCAACCCCGCAAGGGGGCTGACCGTGGTGAAGTTTTCCGCCAGCCCGGACGGCGCCGCGCGCGCAACCAGCGCCGCCGGCGTGCGCAAGCGCGACGATCCGGCGGCGCGCGTGCTGGAATCCTCCCAGGCCATGGTGGCAGCGGCGCACGCCATCCTGCGCGCCGCCGGCCACTGAGCCACGCCGAGTACGCCCGAAACGTACCGGCGCGAGGAGGTTCAGGCCAGCGGCAAGGGCGTTGACCTGGTGGCCGCGCTGGTCGGGTTCGGCTCGGCCGTTTCCCTGCGCCAGCACTTCACCCAGGCGCTGGCCGTGTCGCCATCGGCCTACCGCAAGCAGTTCGGCACCGCGGTGCCGAGCAACGGCTTCAGCTGACCTTCATCAGCGACGAAGCCACCGTGCGGATCTCGTCGAAATTGGTGATCAGCCCGAAGCTGAGCAGGAACATGCCGACATGGAACAAGCCCCGGTAACGCTCGCACAGGAACAGGAAGGGCGCCGCGATCCGCTCGCGGGACCAGGGCCGGGTGAGTATCAGGCAGGTCAGCACGCCCAGCAGGGCGCCGGCGATCACGTCGGTCGGATAATGCAGCCCGACGAACACGCGGGACATGGAGATCATCAGCACCGCATAGGCCAGCGCGAGCAGGCCAAGCCACCGGGATGCGACCAGCACGCCGGTAGCCACGGCGCACCACAGCATCGCGTGGTCGCTGGGGAAAGAACTCCAGGTGCGCATGCCGTCGTCAGCGGCGAGCAGGAAGCGCAGTCCTACCTCAGGATTGGCCATGGGACGAAGCCGGAACGGTAGCCCGGACGCGAGGAAGCGCCCCAGCAATAACGCGCAAAAAGCGGCTACGACCGTCGCGACCACGATTTCGCGGTCGCGCTGCTTGTCCACGCCGTCGCGGAACCAGAGCCACCATAGCAACGCGATCATGGGCAAGCCGCGCAGCATGTAGAACTGGGTCATGGCCAGCACCGCGTGGTCGACGACGGGCCAGCGGAAAGAGAACTGGTTCAGGAATTGAATGATGCTGCTATCGAAAGCGTTCATCCCTGTGGCCCTGCGCAATGGTGACTGGCAGTCACTTATCTCTTATATCGGCAGAGTATAGGGTTGGCGCACCGCTCGCCAATAGGGCGGGTCTCGTTTCGGTTGGCTGGCACACATAAGCGGTGCGCGCACAAAAGCAAGCGTGCCAGGAACCGTCCTGGCACGCCACTTTCGCGCCCGCCGAATTACATGCCGTCGGGTCGGCGCGACCCGCCAAACAGCCGCGCGCCCAACACCACCCCGACCCCCAGCGCGATACCCAGCGCCCGGATGGGATTGGCGTGTACGAAAGTTTCGGTACGCTCAAGCCCGGTCTTCCATTCGCTCTTGACACGCCCGCTCACGCGCTTGGCGACCTCCGCCGATTTGGCCGCCAGTTCCGTTGCGGCATTGCCCGACTTTGCCGCCAGCTCGACGAATTCCGCCTTGGCCTTTTCGAGATTCTCGCCGGACAGCATGGGAATGCGATCGAGCAGCTTGTCCAGTTCGCTGGCGAGATCCTGCGATGCCGTCGATCGCGTCGATCCGGTCGAGCCCGTCGACGCGGACGTCACCCGGGACGGCCCGCCGCTGCCGGAATCCGGGCCCGAGAAGTTTGAGAACCCCCGCGCCGGCTGCTGGCTTGTTTCTGATCCGGTGCCCGGTGTGCTTTTCGTTTCCGTCTGTTCCATGGTCCGCCTCCGCATTGAAGTATCGGGCGCACCGGGTCTGCCCCGCGCGCCAAGGTAGAGCGGTGCACCTTTCGTGCCCGCGATGGCCACTGCCGCTATCCCCCGGTGTGCCATGGCTGACGTGGTGACTGGGGCAGCCCGGGGCGAGACCCCCACCGCGTGCCGCATTACAAAGTCAGGCAGATTTGCGCGCTGAGATTGCGCCGTCGGTCCGCACGCACCCGGCAACGCGCGCCCCAGGATGGTCCGCGCGCACAAAATCTCGCCATGCTTCTGCCGCTTGCGTTGGCATGGCCGTTGCATCTTCATGGGTGCCGCAATTTGCAAGCAGGAGGCATCATGGAACATCAAATTCCACGGCCGGGTGAAGGGCCGAATGTACCGGAGGTGCCGCCGGCAGATCCCTCCCGGGACAGTGAGGAGCAGTTGCCGCCCAGGCATGAGGACGGTCTCGGCAAGCCACCGCGCCAGCCGGGACAGGTGGATGTCCGACGGCCGCCGCCATGGTGTATGCAGCAGTAGCGATGCGGTTCCCTTTCCTCGCATGCGGCTTCCGCCATACACGTGAGGAGGTAGGTAAACCAGGCACCGCGTAGGGCCGGCCGGCCGCAAGGCCCGGATAGACGGCGGTTCACAGCAACTGTGAACCGCCGTCTCAGTTTCAGGACACCGCAAGACCCCCCGTCGCGCCGGAACGATTCTTCCTGCGAGGGAACGAATGAACATGCCGGGCGAATCGGCCATCGCCGCATGGCGCGGGCCGCGCACGGCACCCGACATTCAGGAGGACCGACATGAACACCCCGGCAAAGCTTGTCCCATCACCTGAACTGGCACGCCAGAATCCTGTTCACTTTCCGAATGAAAGCGCGGCGTACCGCGAGGCGCGCAATGCGTTGCTGGCTGAGGAAATCGAACTGCGCCGGCATATTGAACGCGTCGCTGAACAGCGCCGCGCGTTGCCGCCCGGCGGCGAGGTGACGAAGCGCTATACCTTCCAGGGAGAACATGGGCCTGTCACGCTCGACGAACTGTTCGCCGACAAGGACACACTTGTCGTCTACAGCTATATGTTCGGACCGCAGCGGGAGCGGCCTTGTCCGATGTGCACATCGATCATGGGGTCATGGGACCACAAGGTTCCGGATATCGAGCAGCGCGTCGCGCTGGCGATGGTCGCGCGCTCGCCTGTCGATCGCCTGGTTGCGGCAAAGCAGGCGCGAGGCTGGACCAAGCTGAAGGTCTATGCGGACGTTGACGGCGATTTCACACGCGATTATGTCAGCGCCGAGGATGCGGATGTTCCGGGGTATACGGTCTTTACGCGACGCGATGGGAAGATCCGGCATTTCTGGAGTAGCGAGATGTATGCGCTGACGACGGATCCGGGGCAGGATCCACGCGGGGCGCCGGATCTGGACCCGTTGTGGACGTTGCTGGATACGACGCCGGGGGGGAGGGGGGATTGGTATCCGGAACTGGAGTATGGGGGGAAGGATTAAGCAGGGCGTTCGGCATGCGGGTGGGTCGATACATAACCGGGATCAAAGCTACGCCGGTACGCATCCAAGCGCTTCGCGCCATCCGTGGCCAGCCGGGTGGCGTGGCTGCTGAAACTATTCCCGGTGGTCCGAGACGGGGTCTTTGTCGCTTTGATGTTCCACGGCTTGGCTATCCTTCTGCAAGACGTCAAGGTGGGACAGATAGACCTCGAGCTCCTCTCGCCCTTCGTCAGTAATGCGGTAAACCCGTCCACTGCCTTCGACGAGTTGCGCCGTAATGGCGCGCGCCATCATAAGGCTGCGCAAAATGGGGCGCAATGATCGAATATTTTCTTCAATGCCCCGTTCGCGCAGACGGTCCGCCAAGGTAAGCACCGTCGCAGGGTTCGCCTGGACGATCTTGAGAATATACAAACGCGACAAGACGCGCTTGAGATTCGGGGCTTTCATGCCGATGCGCCTACATGCCTGCGGGCTGGAATGAATGCAATCCTTTTGATATTGCGAGGCAATTGGGAGGCAACTGCACCCCCCAACGTAGCTTGTCCCGGATGAGGCCCGGCATCACTGGAAGCTATTCCTCCTGGAAGGCTTCCTCTCGCTTGGACTTGATGGAGGGCATCGCCACGACCGCAACCAGCACCGCGGCGGCGATCAGCAGGCCCATCGACAGCGGCCGCGTCACGAACACGCTGAAGGCACCACGCGACAGCAGCAGCGAGCGGCGGAAGTTTTCTTCCATCATCGGCCCCAGCACAAAACCGAGCAGCATCGGAGCCGGTTCGCAGCGCAACTTGATGAAGAGGTAGCCGATCACGCCGAAGGCGGCGGTCTGGAACACGTCGAAGGTGGTGTTCTGGACCGAGTACACGCCGATGCAGCAGAACACCAGGATGGCCGGGTACAGGTAGCGGTAGGGCACCTTCAGCAGCTTCACCCAGATGCCGATCAGCGGCAGGTTCAGCACGATCAGCATCAGGTTGCCGATCCACATCGAGGCGATCAGGCCCCAGAACAGCGCCGGGTTGCTGGTCATCACCTGCGGACCCGGCTGGATGTTGTGAATGGTCATCGCACCGACCATCAGCGCCATCACCGCATTGGGCGGAATGCCCAGCGTCAGCAGTGGGATGAACGAGGTCTGCGCCGCGGCGTTGTTGGCCGACTCCGGACCGGCCACGCCTTCGATCGCGCCCTTGCCGAATTCATGCGCGTACTTGGAGGTCTTCTTTTCCAGTGAATACGCAGCAAACGAAGCCAGTGCCGCGCCACCGCCCGGCAGGATGCCCAGCGCCGAGCCCAGCAGGGTGCCACGCAGCACCGCGGGGATCATGCGCTTGAAATCTTCCTTGGTCGGGAACAGGTTGGTGATGTGGTCGGTGAAGGTCTCGCGGTGTTCCTTCTGCTCCAGGTTGGCGATGATTTCAGCAAAGCCGAACACACCCATTGCCACCGAGACGAAGTTCAGGCCGTCGGTCAGTTCCGGCACGTCGAACGAGAAGCGCGCGGCGCCCGAGTTGACGTCGGTGCCGACCAGGCCCAGCAGCAGGCCCAGCACGATCATGGCGATAGCCTTGACCAGCGAACCCGACGCCAGCACCACGGCGCCGATCAGGCCCAGCACCATCAGCGAGAAGTATTCGGCGGGACCGAACTTGAACGCCAGTTCCGACAGCGGCGCGGCAAACGCGGCCAGGATCAGCGTGGCAACGCAGCCGGCGAAGAACGAGCCCAGGCCGGCTGTCGCCAATGCCACGCCCGCTCGTCCTCGCCTGGCCATCTGGTAGCCATCGATGGTGGTCACCACTGACGACGACTCACCGGGCAGGTTCACCAGGATGGCGGTGGTCGAGCCGCCGTACTGGGCGCCGTAGTAGATGCCGGCCAGCATGATCAGCGCGGCGACCGGTGGCAGCGTGTAGGTCACCGGCAGCAGCATGGCGATGGTGGCCAGCGGCCCCAGGCCCGGCAGCACGCCGATGAGGGTACCCAGCACGCAGCCCAGGAAGGCGTACGCGAGGTTCTGGAAGGTCAGGGCGGTGGAGAAGCCGAGGCCCAGGTTGGTGAGTAGTTCCATGTTGGCGGCTCCTTAGCTTGCCAGGAAAGCCGGCCACACCGGCATCTGCAGGTTGATGCCGTACACGAACGCGCCCAGGCTGATCAGCACCAGGATGATCGCGTTGAGAACCGCACCCTTCCAGCTGAATTCGTGGCTGGCCATCGACGACACCAGCACCAGCACCAGCACCGACAGCACCATGCCCAGCGGCTTGAGCAGCAGGCCGAACAGCACCACCGCGCCGAGGATCCACAGCAGCGTCTTGATGTCCCAGCGGGCCAGGCTGTCCGGTTCCATCCTGGAAGACAGCGAGCCCCACAGCACCAGCGCGCCCAGCAGGGCGAGCACGATGCCGAGCCAGAACGGGAAGTATCCCGGTCCCATTTTTGCGGCGGTTCCCATGGAATAACCGCGTGCGACCCAGGAAAAGCCGAATCCGACCAGGATGAACATCAGGCCGGAGGCGAAGTCCTTCTGGCTACGTATGCGAAACATGATTCTCCTCTGTTGTTTTGTGTGCTTCAGCGCACGCTGCCTCCAGCGCTCCACCTCTGCCCGGACGGACGCGATGAAACGCTCAAACGGTAGAAGTCCGAACTTTCAGCCGCCTTTCAGTTGTATGGACGTTGGGGTATTCACCGAGGGTCGTGTCACGCAGTCGGCCTCAGCACGGCCGGCGCCCAGCCTCTACATGGCAGCGGCGGCTTCGAGCGCCGTCCGTGACGTGATGACGTCGCTCTCTGCTTCACGAAGCCGGCTTAGCCGTTCCTCGCCATTCGCGGCGATGAACAGGGGGACAATCTGCAACGTCAGTTGCCGAAGCGGGCCGGATCGTACGGGCGCGCATCCACATAAGGCGCCTCGCCGTCGATCAGTTCGGCGAGCAGCCGCGCCGTGGCGGGGCCAAGGGTAAAGCCCTGGTGCGCATGTCCGAAGTGGAACCACAGGCCAGGATGGCGCGGGGCTCGGCCCACCACCGGGCGCATGTCGGCCACGCAGGGTCTGGCGCCCAGCCAGGGCGTGTCCTCGACGGCTGTGCCGAGTTCCACCAGTTCGCTGGCATAACGCTCGGCGCGCATAAGTTGCACCGGCGTGGGCGGCGCATCGTGGCGGGCGAATTCCGCGCCGGTAGTGAGGCGCAGGCCGCGCTTCATTGGCGTCAGCAACAGACCATTCTCGGTATCGAGGAGCGGCAAGCTGGGCATCGCCGGGGCTGCGTAGTGGCGGTGGTAGCCTCGCTTCACGAACAGCGGAATCCGATAGCCGAGCGGCCGGGTGAGCGACGGCGCCCACGGGCCCAGCGCAATGACCGCATGCTGCGCCGTTACCATGCCGTCGTTCGTCGACACGCGCCATCCGCTGCCGGCAGGCTTCAGCGTGGTGGCGTCGCCAAGGCTGAAGATGCCGCCGGCTTTCTCGTAGCAGGCGGCGTAGCGGTGGACCAGCTCGCCGGGGTCGGCGACGGTCCACGGATCGCGCCAATGGACGGCGCCTGCCAGCGCGCCGTGCAAGGCCGGCTCCGCGGCGGCGAGGGCGGCGCCGTCCAGGATGCGGCAATCGAGGGCGTGCTCGCGCGAAAGCGCGGCCGCCTTTGCCGCCTCGCGGTCGAACGCCGCGCTGGTGCGATAAGCCTGCAGCCATCCCTGCTTGCTGACCAGGTCATGCGCGCCCGCCAGCGCGATCAGGCGTTCGTGCTCGGTCAGGCAATGGCGGATCAGCGCGCTATATGCCGCGACCGTCACCGAATAGCGGCCGGGTGCCGACTCGTGCCAGTAGCGGGCCAGCGCCGGCAACAGGCCGGCGAGCGCCCGCGGATGGTAATGGACATCGTTGCCCTGGCGCGCCATCACCCGCAGCACGGCGCTCCACTCGCGCGGGAAGGCATAAGGCTGCACCGCCTCGCGCTGGATGATGCCGGCATTGCCGTAGGAGGTTTCACGGCCAGGCGCCTGCCGATCCACCAGCACCACCGCGTGGCCGCGCTGGCGCAGCGCCAGCGCCGTGCAGACTCCGACCATGCCGGCGCCGAGTACCAGGATGTCTTTGCTCATGCGGTAGGGCCCTTCTTTCTTGCAGCGTTGATCCGATGCCCCGATTCTGCACCGGCGGCGTGCCTGGCGGGACTGGCATCGGCAGCAATTATCTGAATGATCGGTGGCTGCTCCGGCAATCGAATCCGGTTGTGTTGCTGATCATTTGTCCGCGACGTCTGGAGAGTCCGGTTGCGGCACAGGGCATGGAGACGGCGTTTGCCGCGTCGCCTTGAATTGAGGCGGCCGGTGCCGGATCTGTCCAGGATCGTGCAGCCACGCCTGCGCTGTGCTCCATTGTCACGGCGGCGCCGGGTAATGGTGCAGGGGGCACGCAGCGGAGATTTTAGCTGTATAGGGAAACCGCGCCGAAGCGAGGTCAGTTCCTGCGGAAGGTCTTGGGTGCAAACGCAAGTGAGTGGGAAACCGCAGAGTCCTGAGACTCCGCCACGTCACGGACCGGCATGCGGACCGATGGTGCTGAGCCGCGGCCTACTGCGGATTGTGTTCTCCAACGCCCGCCACAAAATCCTCCCCCTCCGGCAACCCCAACGAAAACCTGACCGGAAAATTCACCGCAATTCCGCCTTCCTCCGGCACCCGCCGCACCACCTCCCGCGCCCGCACATGCGGATCTTCAAAAAGCGCATTCGGCCCAAGCACCGGCGAGAATGGGATATCGAGCGGGGCGAAGAAGGCCTTCCAGTCCGCAAGGTCGCGCGTGCGGAACACCGCCGCCATCAGGTCATTGACTTCCCGCTTGTGCCCGCCGCGCCCGGCGCGCGTGGCGAAGCGCGGATCGCGCAAGGCAGGAAAGGCGTCCCCCAGCGCTGCGCACAGGTTGTCCCAGAACTTGTTCTCCAGGATGCCCATCGCCAGGTGCCGGCCGTCGCGCGTTTCGAAGAGGTCGTTTTCCGGCATCACGGTGGGCGATGTTTGGGGCGAGGTTTCATGGGCCCGCGCCGTCCATGCGCCGTGCGCGGTCCACGACAGGATGGCATCGTGGATCGATACATCCAGGTGCTGGCCCTGTCCGTGCTGGCGCGCGCTCATGATCGCCACGGCGAGCGACAACGCGGCGTAGCCGGAGGCGGCGTAGTCCGACACGCGCACGCGCGGGCGCGAGACCTGGTCGTGCACCTGCACCGGCGTGGCCCAGTATCCGGCCAGCGCCAGGTAGTTCAGGTCGTGCCCGGCGTAGCTGGCGTACGGGCCGGTCTGGCCGAAGCCCGAGATCGAACACAGCACGATGGCGGGATTGACCGCCGCCAGCGCGTCATAGCCCAGCCCCAGGCGTGCCATTACGCCGGGGCGGAAGCCTTCGACCACGGCATCGGCATCGCGCACCAGGTCAAGGAAGGCCGCGCGGCCCGCGTCGGTTTTCAAGTCCAGCGCGACCGAGCGCTTGCCGCGGTTGAACTGGGCATACACATGCGCCCCCAGCTGCCGCGCAGTGTCGCCGGTGCCGGGCTGCTCCACCTTGATCACCTCTGCGCCCAGCTGGCGCAGCAGGCTGCAGGCGTGCGGGCCGGGCAGCAACTGGCTCACGTCGATGATGGTGACGTCCTTGAGGCAAGACCATTCTGGCTTCATGCGCGGCCTTTGGAGGCTGGGAGGCAATACAGGCGCCGCACGCGCGCGGTGGCGTGCGGCGCGGGGCAGGGCGGTTTGCTCAGCCGAGGTCGCCGGTCATGCCGATCGACTTCATCAGGTCGCCGTAGCGCGCGTTGTCGCTGGCCACCATGGTGCCGAACTGCGCCGGCGAGGCGCTGCGGCGCAGTTCGCCGGCGTTGGCCTTGAGCTGGGCGTCGAACACACCGGCGGCCTGCAGCGCGCTGACGGCGGCGTGCAGCTTCTGCGTCAGCTCGGCCGGGAAATTGGCCGGCGCGAACAGGCCGCTCCAGTTGTCGATGACGAAGCCCGGCGGCAGCGCTTCGGCCATGGTCGGCACGTCGGGGAAATAGGGGGAACGGGCCGCGGCAGTGACGGCCAGCACCCTGACCTGGTTGTTGCGCACGTACTGCGTCGCGGTGCCAAGCACCGGCATGCCGAACTGGGTTTGCCCGGTCAGCATCGAGGTGATGATCTCCGGCGCGCCCTTGTAAGGCACGTGCACGGCGTCGCAGCCGGTCTGGTGCAGCATGGTTTCCACCGCCAGATGGGCGATGCTGCCCTTGCCGCCGGAGCCGTAGTTGAACTTGCCCGGCGCCTTCTTCATCGCCGCGACCAGTTCGGCGGCGGTCTTGTAGGGCGAGGACATGGGCACCACCAGCGCGGACGGCCCGCCTGACAGCGCAGTGATCGGCGTGAAGTCATGGGCCGGGTCATACGGCATCTTGCGGTACATGTGCACGTTGATGACGTGCGAATTGGCCAGGATGCCCAGCGTGTAGCCGTCGGGCGCGGCACGGCGCAGTGCGCCGGCGCCGATGATGCCGCCCGCGCCGGGCATGTTCTCGACCACCACCGGCTGGCCCAGCTTCTTGCCCAGTTCCGCCGACAGCGTGCGGGCGGTGCTGTCGGGCGTGCTGCCGGCGATGAAGGGAACAATCAGCCGGATCGGGCGGTTGGGGTAGGTGGATGAGGCGCTGGCGGCGCGGGCCGGCAGCAGCAGGCTGCCCAGCGCGGCGGCGCCGGCGGTGGCAAGCCAGTTTCGGCGGTTCATGCTTGGTCTCCGTGGTCTTGTCGTAGGGTGCTGTGGGTTGCCGGCGGCGACCGTGCCGCCGGCACGGTCAGCCTTTCTGCTGCAGCGGTTCCAGGATAGCCCGCGCGATGGTGTTGCGCTGGATCTCGCTGGTTCCGGTGAAGATGCGGAACATGCGCAGCTTGCGGAAAGTCTGCTCCACCGGATGGCCGCGCGTGACGCCGACATTGCCGTGGATCTGCACGGCCTTGTCCGCCACCTCGAAGCAGCGCTCCGAGACAAAGAGCTTGCACGCCGCGGCCTTCATGCGCAGGTCGGCGCCGGCATCTGCCAGCGCGGCGGTATGCGCGATCATGCTTTCGCAGGCCCACAACGCGGCGGCCATGTCGGCCAGCATGTGCTGGATCGCCTGGAAGCGCGCGATCGGGCCGCCGAACTGGCGGCGCTGGCCGGCATATTCGAGCGACGACTCATAGGCCCGGGTGGCCAGCCCCAGCATGCTGGGGCAGTGCAGCAGGCGGTTTACATTGATGCGCGACATCCCCAGCTTGAAGCCGTTGCCTTCGCCGCCAAAGATGTTGGCGCGCGGCACGCGCACATGGTCGAAGCGGATGTCGCCATCGATATGCTGGCCCGACATCGGCACGTACTCGTTGGTTACGGTCACGCCCGGCAGGTCCAGGTCGACCAGCACCGCGGTGATCGCCGGCGGCGTGGCGCTGGCGTCGGTCACGCACATGACGATGGCAAAGTCGGCGAACGGCGCGCCGCTGATGTAGTGCTTGCCGCCGTTGATGACCAGGTCATCGCCATCGGCCACGGCCGAGGTCTTGATGCTTTGCGCGTCGGAGCCGGAATGCGTTTCCGTCAGCGCGAAGCAGGTCGACTTCTCGCCGCGGATCACGGGCTTGAAGTAGCGCTCGAGCTGGTCGGGGGTGGCGTACTTCAGCATGTTGCCCACGCGCGGCGGGCCGCCCAGGTCGCCCAGCACGTGCGCGGCCAGCGTGGAGCCGCTGGCGGCCAGGTCGGCCTTGAGCGCGCATTGTTCCTGGATGTTCAGGCCCTTGCCGCCCAGCGCGGTGGGCAGGCAGGCGGCGTAGAAGCCCAGCTCGCTGGAGCGGCGCCAGACCTGGCGCAGGGTCTCGCGCGGCCACGGGTCTTCCGAGCCCAGGCCCAACTCGTGTTCGAGCGGGCGCAGCTCTTCGTCGATAAAGCGGCGGATGCCGGCGCGGGTTTCCAGCAGGATGGGGTTGGTCAGGTGGTCGAACATGGCGGTTTCCTCGGTCCGGTTCCGGGTTCAGTTGACACGGCGGCCGACGCCTTGCCAGTAGCGTTCGCGCACAACCTTGCGGGCCAGCTTGCCGCTGGCGTTCTTGGGCAGCTCGGCGACAAAGTCCACCGAGCGCGGCGACTTGTAGTCGGCGATGCGCTCGCGGCAGTGCGCGATCAGCTGCTGCGCGGTGGCCTCGCGCCCGGGGCGCAGCGTCACCACGGCCTTGACGCTTTCGCCCCAGGTTTCGTCCGGCACGCTGATGACGCACGCTTCGAGCACGTCGGGGTGCTGGTACAGCGTGGCCTCGACCTCGGTCGGATAGACGTTGAAGCCGCCGGAGATGATCATGTCCTTCTTGCGGTCGACCAGGTACAGGTAGCCGGCCTCGTCCACGCGCGCCATGTCGCCGGTATGCAGCCAGCCGTCGACCAGGGTCTCGCTGGTCAGGGCGGGCTCGTTCCAGTAACCCTGGAATACGTCTTCGCCACGGATCACCAGTTCGCCGATCTCGCCCACCGCGACTTCGTTGCCGTGCTCGTCGACTACGCGCACTTCGGTCTCGCCCAGCGCGCGGCCACACGAGGCCAGGCGCTCAGGGTGGTTGGCGATGGCGTCGGCATGGTCGCTGGTCGACAGCCGCGTGACCCCCGAGGTCGATTCGCTGGCGCCATAGCCCTGCGACAGGATCGGGCCGATGCGCTCCCAAGCCTCGCGGATGCGCGCCGGCGCCATCGGCGCGGCGCCGTAGGCCAGCGTCTTCAGGCTCGATAGGTCGGCCTGCGCCAGCGTGGGCTCGGCCAGCAGCATGTTGATCATGGCCGGCACCATGAAGACATGGGTGATGCGCAGCCGCGCGACCTCGGCCAGGAAGTGCGCGGGCTCGAATTTCTCGAACAGCACCAGCGTCGCGCCCACGTACAGGTACGGCTGCATCAGCATGCCGGAGGCGTGCGTGACCGGGCCGATCAGCGCCAGCCGGTCGCCGGGGCGCGCGGGGCGGTCCATGCCCGACACCACCTTGCGCAGCGCCGCCAGGCGGTTGCCGTAGCTCTGCATGGCGGCCTTGATCTTGCCGGTGGAGCCCGACGAGAAGTGCAGCACGGCCAGGTCGTCGGCGGCGGGGGTGATGTCGGGCGGCGTGGTGCCGGCGTTGGCCAGCAGCGCCTCGTATTCGACGTAGCCGGCCGGGGCGTCGCCGATGGCGATAAAGGTCTCGATGCTGCCAAAGCCTGCCGTAGTGCGGGTGTAGCCGGTGTAGCCCGGGCCGGCGATCAGCACGCGCGGGGTGCAGTTCTCGACCACGTCGCTGGCCTCGGCCGCGGTGAAGCGCGGGTTGAGCGCGGCCTTGACCAGCCCCGCCTTGTACAGCGCGCACTCCAGCTCGACCAGTTCAGGCCGGTTGCGCGACTGCACCGCAACGCGGTCTCCGGGGCGCAGGCCCAGCGCCAACAGGGCATTGGCCAGGCGCGTTGAACGTTCGTCCAGCTGGCGATAGGTGACCACCTGGTCCTGGTAGAGGATGGCGGGCTGGTCGCCCCAATAACGCGCGGCGCGGCGCAGGAAATACGCGAAACCCATGCTGTCTCCGTGAAGGCTGGATTGATTCTGGCGCACGCTGGGTGGTGTGCTCTCACGCTGTAGTCTGTAAGATGGCGGGCATCACCACAATGACGCGATGGCTATAAAGCCATAACCGTGGGGAATGTGAAGACATGGAGACGCGCGATATCGAATACATCCTCGCCGTGGCGGCGCACGGCGGCATCGGCCGGGCCGCCGAGGCGCTGGGCATCAGCCAGCCGGCGCTGACCAAGGCGGTGCAGCGGGTGGAAAGTCATGCGGGGCTGCCGCTGTTCGAGCGTACCGCCAACGGCATGACGGCGACCTACGCCGGTACGCGCTTCCTGGAACGCGCACGGCGCATCCAGCTGGAGTATGAGGACGGCATCAAGGAGATGCTGGGCATCCGCACCGGCGAGCAGGGCATCCTGCGCGTGGGCTATTCGCCATCGATCCCGGGCAATGTGATGCTGGGCGCGTGCCGGCAGCTGGTGCGCGAGCGGCCCGTGGCGCGGCTGCGGCTGCGCCGCCGGCTGGCGCGTGATCTGCTGGACTTGCTGGCCGCCGGCGATCTGGACATGGCGGTGGCGCCCACGCCGTCGGGCGCGCTGGCGGCCACTTTCGCGGTGCAACCGCTGTTCGACGACCGGCTGGTGGTGGTGGCCGACGAGGGCCACGCGCTGCTGCGGCGGCGCAAGCTGCGCCTGGCTGACCTGGCTGAGCAGGAATGGCTGCTGCCGGAAGGCCATATCACGCTGCGCCAGCAGGTCGACGCGGCGTTCCGCCAGCGCGGCCTGCCGGAGCCGCAGCCGCGCATCGAGATCGATTTCGGCAGCACCTCGCTGTTCGCGCTGATGCAGGGCACGCAGATGCTCAGCATCGCCAATGCCAGCGGCGACGCCATGCAGCGTGGCCTGCGCGTGCTGCCGCTGGGCGTCGAGGAACTGGACCTGCGCCGGCGCATCGGCGTGGTCACGCGCGAAGGCGCCTACCTGTCGCCGCTGGCACAGCGCCTGACGGTGCTGCTGCGCGAGCACAGCAGCCAGGCCTAGGCGACTACTGCAACGGGATCTTCGCCACCGCCGCGAGCCGCTTCCAGCGCTGGATCTCGTCCTTCTGGTACTGCCGCATTTCGGCCGGCGACGACAGGATCAACTTGGTCGACTGTCGGGTGTAGTAGTCGCGCACATCCGGCGCGTTGCCGGCCTGCGTGAACAGGTCCTGCAGCCGCTTCACCACCGCGGGCGGGGTCTTGGCCGACACTGCCGCCGCCACCCAGTTGTAGGCGAGGAAGTCGGGCAGCCCGGCTTCGACGATCGATGGCACGTCCGGCAGCAGCGGCGAGCGCTGCGGCGCGGTGTAGGCCAGCGCGCGTACCTTGCCGCCGCGGGCCAGCTCGATCGCGCCGGTGGCATCGACCACGGCGAAGTCGACATTGGCCGCCATCACGCCATTGATGGCGTCGCCAGCGCCCTTGTACGGCACCGCCGTGGTCTTGATCCGGGCCAGCTCGTTGAGCCATTCGGAATAGAGCGTGTAGGAGATCGAGCCCGAGCCGTAGTTGAGCGCGCCCGGACGCTTGCGCGCGTCTTCCAGCAGCTCGGCCAGCGTGCGGTACGGCGAGCCGGCCGGCACGATGATCACGCACGGCCCGCGCGACAGCAGCGTGATCGGCGCGAAGTCGGTCAGCGGGTCATACGGCAGCTTGCGGAAGGTGGCGGCATTGGTCGACAGCGTGGAATTGCTGCCGATAAAGACGGTGTAGCCGTCGGGCGGCGCGTTCAGCGCGGTCTGCACGCCGATAAAGCCGTTGCCGCCGGGCTTGTTCTCCACCACCACCCCCTGGCCGGTCAGTTCGCCGATCTTCTTGGCAAACATGCGCGCGGTGGTATCGGTGCCGCTGCCGGACGGGAACGGCACGATAAAGCGGAGCGGCCGCGCCGGAAAGGCATCGGCATCGGCGGCGCGCGCCGCCGGCGGCGTGGCCGCGCCGAGCATCGCCAGCACGGCCGCGGCCAGCAGGAAGCGGCGGCGGGAACGTAAAGCCTGTTGCATGGTGGTCTCCTGACAGAACAAGGCCCGGCGTGTGCCCGCCGGTGCATGGAAGAAAATGAAACCCCGGCTCAGCGGCGCAGTCCGAGCAGGTCGCGGGCAATCACCCAGCGATGGACTTCGCTGGGGCCTTCGTAGATGCGCATCAGCCGGGTCTCGTTGGCCATCTGCTGCAGCGGCAGCTCCTTGGTCATGCCCATCGCGCCGAAGGTCTGCATGGCATGGTCGATCACGTCCCATGCCATCTCGGTGGCGAACACCTTGATCATCGACACCTGCGTGCGGGCCTCGTCGCCGGCGTCGATGCGGCTGGCGGCTTCATAGGTCATCAGGCGGCAGGCGTGAATGCGCGTGGCGGCGTCGGCCACCCACCACTGGATCGCCTGGCGCTGCGCCAGCGGCGCGCCGAAGGTCTGGCGCTGCGGCGCGTATTCGCAGATCATGTCCAGCGCCCGCTGCGCGCGGCCGATGCACCACGCGGCCATCTGCACCCGGCGCGTCGACAGTCGCGCCTGCATCGGCGCAAAGCCCTGGCCCTCGGCCCCCAGCAACTGCGTGGCGGGGATGCGGCAGTCTTCCAGCACCACTTCATAGGTCGAGGCCCCGCCGATCATCGGGATGCGCCGCTCGACCCGCAGGCCCGGCGTGCCGCGCTCGACGATAAAGGCCGAGATGCCGCCGCGCGCGCCGCGCGCCTTGTCGGTCACGGCCATGACGATGGTCCAGTCGGCGCGCGCCGCGCGGCTGATCCAGATCTTGCGGCCGTTCAGCACCCAGTCGTCGCCGTCGCGCTCGGCGCGCGTCGTCATCATGGCGGGGTCGCCGCCGGCCCCCGGTTCGGAAATGGCGATCGCCGACACGGTCTCGCCGCGCGCATACGGCGCCAGGTAGCGCTCGCGCTGGGCCGCGCTGGCGCTCAGCATCAGCATGCGCAGGTTGGGCGAATCCGGCGGCAGGTCGTAAGGCGTGATGGTCTTGCCCAGTTCTTCATTGACGCCGACCATCGCCACCGTGGGCAGGTCGGCGCCGCCCAGCTCGGTCGGCGCATCCAGGCCCCACAGGCCCAGCTCGCGCGACATGGCATCGAGCCGCGCCTGCTCTTCCGGCAGCAGCGTCATTTGCCCGCCGGCCGCTTCGCGCGCCAGCACCGTCGGTTCCAGCGGAATCAGCTGCTCGCGCACGAAGCGCGCGACCAGGTCCTTCAGCATCCGGTGTTCTTCGTCGAGTGCAAAGTTCATGCGTGTCTCCTCCTGATGGGTCATGGCTGGCGCGCTTCCGGCGCGAGGCCCAGTTCCTGCAGCACCTCGGCGGTGTGCTCGCCCAGCGCCGGCGCATGGCGGCGCAGCGACAGCGGCGTGGCCGAGAAGCGCGCGGCCGGGCGCACTTCGCGCAAGGGCCCCTCGGTGGGATGCTGCGTTTGCTGGAACAGGCCGACCGCGCGCAGGTGCGGGTGGTCGACCAGCGCGTCCAGGCCGTAGATGGGTGTGGCGGGGATGTCGAGCGACTCGAACAGCTGCATCCATGCGCCGGTGGTGCGCGCCGGCGTCAGTTCGGCCAGGTGGCCGTAGAGCGCGCGGATATTGGCGTTGCGCTGCGCGCGGTCGTCCACGTCGTAGCGTTCGGCCAGGTCGTCGCGCCCCACCGCGCGGAAGAAGGCCTGCCAGTGGCGACCGGTGTAGGGCAGCGCGCAGATCCAGCCGTCGCGGGTCGGCGCGGGGCGGCGTCCGCCCTGCAGCAGGCGCGCGTAGCCGGCACCGGTGGGCGGCGGCTCGAAGGTCAGGCCGCCCAGGTGCTCGGCCATCACGAAGGCGGTCATGGTTTCCAGCATCGGCACCTCGACCAGCTGGCCCACGCCGTGGCGCTCGCGGTACAGCAGCGCGGCCAGCACGGCATTGGCCAGCGCCAGCCCGGTGGTCTTGTCGGCAAGCAGGCTGGGCACGTATTCCGGGCGCTCGCCGGTGGCCGATCCCAGCGCGACCAGCCCGCAGCCGGCCTGGATGATGTCGTCGAAGGCCGGCTTGTCGCGGTGCGGGCCGTCCTGGCCAAAGCCGGTGGCCATGCAGTAGACGATGCGCGGGTTGAGGCGCGCCACCTCGGCATAGCCAAAGCCCAGCCGCTCGATCGCGGCGACGCGCATGTTGTGCACCAGCACGTCGGCGCCGGCGATCAGCGCGCACAGCGCCGCGGCGCCGTCAGGGGTCTTCAGGTCAAGCACCACCGAGCGCTTGTTGCGGTTCAGCGCCAGGTAGATCGAACTCATGCCGGCGTGCTGCGAGACGCCGTTGGCGCGCATCAGGTCGCCCTCCGGCCCTTCGACCTTGATCACGTCGGCGCCAAAGTCGGCCAGCACCTGCGTGGCCAGCGGGCCCAGCACGACCGCGGTGAGGTCGAGCACGCGGATGCCGTCCAGCGGGCCGGCCGGCGTGGCGCGGATGTCTTGTTCGCTCATCGGGACCGCTCCTTCAACGGCGCTGGAAAACCGGGGTGCGGCGCGCGGCCATGGCCGCCACGCCCTCGCGGAAATCCTCGCTGTGGAACTGGCCGCGCTGGATCGCCAGCTCGCGCTGGTTGACCTCGGCAATGTGGTCGGCCAGCCCTTCGCGCAGCGTGGCGCGCGTGGTTTCCACGGCGAGCGGGGCGGAGGCGGCGATCTCCTGCGCCAGCGCCATGGCGCGCGCGTCGACCTCGGCCTTGGCCACCAGTTCGTCGGCCAGGCCGATGTTGACCGCTTCGGCCCCGGTGATGCGCCGGCCGGTATAGAACAGCAGCGCGGCGTGCTGCTCGCCCACCAGGCGCGGCAGCGTCACGCTCAGGCCGAAGCCGGGATGGAAGCCCAGACGGTTGAAGTTGGCGCTGAAGCGGGCCTCGGCGCAGGTCACGCGGAAATCGGCCACCAGCGCGAGGCCCAGCCCGGCGCCGATGGCGGCGCCCGCCACGGCGGCGACGATGGGCTTGCGGTTGCGGTACAGCTTCATCGCGTGCACGTAGAAGGCGGCCGGGTCGCTCGCGACGTCGCCCTGGCTGCTGCCGCTGAAGTCTGCGCCGGCGCAGAACGCGCCCACGCCCGAGGCCAGCACGATGGCGCGGCAGCCGTGGTCCTCGTCCAGCGCCAGCAGGGTATCGGCCAGGCGCCGCATCACCTCGGCATCGACAAAGTTGTGCGGCGGGCGGGACAGCACCACGCGGGCCACGTGGCCGTGGCGGGTGACCTGGATTTCGGCATCGGATGACATGCGGGGCGCTCCTCTGGGTTCGGTCGGCTCGGGGCCGGGTGCACACAGTATTCGCGCCGCGCCGCCGCGCCGCTATACTCGAATTTCACTAACCGAAATTGAGGGCGATGCCCGACGCCATCCCGCCGCAGCCTTCCACGCGCCGCGTGACGCACCAGACCGGCCGCTTTACCCGCGATACCGCGGGCAGCCAGTCGCTCGAGCGCGGCCTGGTGCTGCTGCGCGCATTCCGCGTCGGCACCACCAGCTTGAGCAATGCGGAACTGGCGGCGCGCACCGGCCTGCCGCGCCCCACCGTCAGCCGGCTGACGCGCTCGCTGGTCGATGCCGGCTTCCTGCGCTATGACGTCAACGAGCGCGCCTACCGGCTGGCGCCGGTGGTGCTGAGTCTGGCGGATGCCTTCCACCAGTCCAGCCGCGCGCCGGACATTGCGCTGCCGCTGATGCGCAAGGTGGCCGAGGCGGGCAAGGTCAACGTAGGGCTGGCGGTCGGGGACAAGCTGGATATGGTGTACCTGGCGTCGATCCGGCACAGCCGCGACAGTGTGTCGCGCACGCGACGCGTGGTGCCGGGCTCGCGCGTGCCGATGGAGCTGACGGCGATCGGTCTGTCATGGCTGGCGGCGCAGCCGGAGGGGGTGCGCAACGACCTGCTTGCCGGCATCGCCGCGCGCCAGGGCGCGGCCTGGCCCGGCATGCAGGCGCGCGTGCTGCGCGGCATCGCGCAGGCGCAGCGCCATGGCCATTGCACCGCCGCCTACCAGCCGGGGCACCTGCTGGCCGTGGGCGCGGCATTCTCGGGCCCCGACCAGCAACTGTACGGGCTCAATATCAGCTATCCGTTCAGCGAGGCCGAGCGCCGCCGCGACCATGCGCGCCATGCGGCGCAACTGGCGCGGCTGGTGGCCGAGATCCAGCAGGCCTGGCGGCGCGCCGCGGGCTAACCGGTGTCAGTACACCGGCGGCATGCCTTCCGGGCGGTTCTTGAAGCGCCGGTGGATCCAGTAATACTGCTCCGGCATGGTGGCGATCTGCGTTTCCAGGAAGGCGTTCATGCGGCGCGAATCCTCTTCGACGCTGCCGGATGGAAAGCCTTCCAGCGGGTCGAACACGCGCAGCCGGTAGCCGCGGTAGTTGGGCAGCACTTCCGTGGTGAACGGCACCACGCGCGCGCCGGTCAGGCTGGCCAGGCGCGAGGCCGACGTCAGCGTGCACGCCGGCACGCCGAAAAACGGCACGAACACCGAATCGTTGATGCCGAAGTCCATGTCCGCCGCCAGCATCACCGGGCAGCCGGCGCGCAGCGTGCGCACCACCTGCTTGCCGCTGCCGTTGCGCGGAATCATCTCGGCGCCGAAGCGCCCGCGCTGGGTGCGCGAGATCTGCTCCAGCAGCGGGCTGGACATGCGCGTGTACAGCGACGCCACCGGGTGGCGCATCGAATAGAACATGCAGCCGGCCTCGATGCCGACGAAATGGAAGCCCATGAAGATGGTCGGGTGCTCGGCGCACGAGGCCAGGTCGATGCGCGAATCCAGCTCGACCAGCTTGCCGAGGCGCTTGGCGCTGCCGAACCACTGCACGCCGCGCTCCAGGTAGCTGCGCAGGACATGGCCAAAGTGGTCCCGCGCCAGTTGCTCGCGCCGGGCGGGGTCCATGTCCGGGAAGCACAGCGCCAGGTTGGTATGGACGATGCGCCGGCGGCGGCTGGGAATGCGGTACAGCAGCTTGCCGATGGCGTCGCCGAGGCGGGCGGTCACGCCATATGGCAAGGCGGCAAAGAGCTTGAAGGCTGCGATGGTCAGTGCAGCCTGGAGCCGGTGGGTCATGAAGATCCTGGAGAGCGGCAGCGGCGCTCGGGACGGGCCCGAAGGCAGGCGGCTGCGCGCGGCGATGGTTCGGCGCCACGCGGGTGGCGAACGGCAAGCGCGGGGCAAGGCGCGAAGAGCGATGGCCGGCACCCGGCACATGCCCGGCGCCTGGTGCGCACCGTGTGCGCGTCGGGGTAACAAAGCCGGACGGCAAGCCGGGACGCCATCCCGTGCGACGCCGGCGATCCGATCGTCGTAGGGTGCGCCATGCGCCGCAGACACAGGCTTTGTGCTGAGGGCGCACTGTAGCACGATGGCAGGGGGCCGAGGAATGGCGGTTACGACCGGTATCAAACCGGCTCGCAGAGGCCGCGGCGGAAAATACGGGCGGGATAGCGCGAAAACCCGGACCCGCCGTTGCGGCGGCCGCGGTGCAGTCAGCGTTGCCTCAGTTCGTTGAGGTAATAGTTGACCTCCGCCAGCAGCGCCGTGTGGAATTCGGCCGGCAGCACATGGTCGTCGGTCAGCGACAGCAACTGGTCGATACGCTGCCGGAACTGCCGCTGGGCACTCGCCCGCGCATCGGGCGGTAGCGCCACGGCCATGGCGCACAGCATTTCGCGCATCACCAGCAGCCGCGCGCCGTACTGGATCATGGCGTCGCCCTGGGTCTTGAGGTTCTGCGCCAGCTGTTCCGGCATGCCCTGGCGCGCAGCGCTGGACGGGGCGCCGGGCGCAGCCGGCGGCGCGGTGCCGCGAGCCTGGCCGCCGGGGTCGGGCGCTGAACTGCCCAGCATCTTGCCGAGCATGGGGATCTTGAACATGGGCGAGGCTCCGGGAGCGCCGGGGGCGGGGTGTTCGGGTGTATTCATGATGGAAGGGCGGGAGAGGCCGGACTGTGCGCCAGCAGACAATGGAGAGAAGGCAGGTGGGGTGCTCATGCGCCAGCCGGCACGCCGTCGCCGGTCGGCCCGGGCTTGCGGCCCTTGCCCGCGCGCGCCGGCGGCAGGCATAGCCCGCAGGTGTAGCGCTGGCGCCCATCGTGGGCGCGCACCACGAACTCGCCGCGGCAGCATTGGCAGCGCGCCAGTTGCAGCATGCCGCGCTCATAGAAGCGAACCAGCATCCAGGCGCGGGTGAAGCTGAGTTGTGGGGCCTCGCCCGTGACGCACAGGTGCTCGCGATACATGCGGAAGCTGGCCAGGGTGGCGCGGATCCCGTTCAGGTGGCCGGCACCGGTCATGAAGCGATAGGCGCCGAGCAGCATCGAGGCATGGGCGTTGGGGCGCCAGGTCACGAACCAGTCGGTCGAGAACGGCAGCATGCCCTTGGGCGGCGACACCCCGCGAAGTTCCTTGTACAGGCGGACCAGCCGCACGCGCGGCAGCGCTACTTCCGATTCCAGCACCTGCAGGCGCGCGCCCAGGCCGATCATTTCGATCGCCAGCCGGGTCTGCTCCATGTCATGCACCACGCTTCTGGCAGCGGGTGCGAGCAACGGGCGGGCAGCCGCCGCAGCAGGGCCGCCGAGGGCGGCAAGAGGGGGTATGTCCATGGTCTCCTCCTGGCAGGAATGGGGGTGACGGGGACTGGAAAAGTCCGATGGACCATGCTGCGAGCCGCCCCTGTCTCCGAGGATCCTGCCGGGCGCGCTACGGCGCGGTGCGGTCCGCATTGGCGCCCGGGGTCAGGTTTTTCGTAATAGGAAAGGATTGTTGGATCGGGGGCACGCTTATATCCGTGATTTTTATCAACAATCGCTATTCAACAATTGACTGGTCTGGATTGTCGGAGCCGCTGTTGGCGCATTTTGTCAGTGCCTGGCCGGTGTGCCGGGCTGGCGTTGTGGCGCCATCCGCGGGCTGTAGGAGAAGCGCCCACACGGTATCGGACAGACGCCGATTTAACGGCTCTGCCCATGGGCTACGCTGCAAGAACACCAATGACAGGGAGCAACCCATGGCTGCAAACTTCCTGATCAGGCAGACCGCGCAAGGCTGGGAGCTGACGGTCGAAAGCGCGCGCAAGGGCCTGGTTCAATGCGACGACCGCGACGTCGCTGTCAACATTGGCATGGCCGCGGCCAAACGGCGCGGGGTTGTGCTGATCGTCGACGAAGACGAGGACGATGCCCCCAACGGCCTTGCCTCCCTGGCCGCGTGACGCGGCCACCCGATTGCCTGACAACGGCGGGCGCCCTCGGCTGACGGCGCCCGCCTTTGCTTTGGTGCGGGGCGCGCGGCATGCGTGCCGCCGTCCATGCCGGCCAATGGTATGGAGTTTGCGCCCCGGAGACGGCCGCGCGGCCGGCCAGGCCGCGCGGCATGTTCAACCCCCTGGAGACAGCGATGCATCCATTCCGAAATGAAGGCGGCGGCTCCTGGTGGCGCGAGGATCGCGACGCCGATGAACCGCGCCGCAGCCGCGGCGACGACCCGCGCGGCTACGGTGAGGGGCGCTATGGCCAGCGCGGCGGCCCCGCACGCGACTACGGCGAGGGCCGCTACGAAGGGCGCCAGCGGCATGACAGCGGCGCGCGTGAGCCCGGCTACTACGGCGGCCGCGCCAGCCCGGCGCAGCGAGTCTGGGAATCATCCGACCAGCGCCCGCCGTGGGAAGAAGATGAAGCCTGGCGCCGCGGCAGCGAGGTCCGCGACGAATGGGGCGACAGCCGCGCCAGCGCCGCGCGCCCGGCGCCCCGCGGGCGCGACCGTGTCGGGCCCAAGGGCTACCAGCGCAGCGACGAGCGCATCCGCGAAGACATCTGCGAACGGCTTGCGCATGCGCGCCATGTGGATGTGCGCGACGTGGAAGTCGAAGTCCAGGGCGGCGTGGTGCGCCTGACCGGCAACGTGCGCGACCGGCGCCAGAAGTACTGCATCGAGGACATCGTTGACGATGTCTTCGGCGTGCAGGAGATCCATAACGCGGTGCGCCTGGGGGCGCCAGGCGCGTTCGGCGTGTCCGGCATTACGGAAGGCGCGCAGTCTGGGGCGCAGTCCGGGCGCTCCGGCCCCGGGCATGTCAGCGGCGTCAGCAGTTCCGGCAGCGCCACCGGGTCCAGCGCCAGCAGCTATGGCGGCGGCATGGAAACCGGCAGCGGCGGGCCTGGTGCCGGCCGCGACACTACCGGCGGCACCACGCGCATGGGCTGACGCAGCGCTAGGGCGCGGGCGGCGCGCCCGCCGGCGCCTCGTCAGGTTGCGGCTCGGCCAGGCGGCGGTGCCGCTCGGCCAGCACGTCCGCGGGCGTGACCATGGCAATGGCGGCGCGCAGCTTGTTCTGCCAACCCGGCACCACCTCGCCCTCGCCGCGCATCATGGCATCGAAGCCGGTCCGCGCCACCTCGGCGGGATCGGCCTTTTTCTGCTGGCCGAGCCGGGTATCGAGCAGATCCGCGCGTTCGAAAAAATCGGTTTCCGTGGCACCCGGCATCAGGCAGGTGACAGACACGCCGCTGTCCTGCAGCTCATGCCGCAGCGCATAGGAAAAGGAGTCGAGGAAAGCCTTGGTCGCGTTGTACACGGCCTGGCAGGTGCCCGGGACCAAGCCGGCGAGCGAGCCCGTGATCAGGATGCGCCCCTCGTGCTGCGCGCGCATGATCTGGCCAACCCGGTGCAGCAGGTGCAAGGTGCCGGTCACGTTGGTCTCCACCACGCGCTGGATTTCCGTAAAGTCCTGGTCCAGGAAGGCATGGCCCAGGCCGCGGCCGGCGTTGGCGCAGAGCACGTCAACGCGGCGGCCGCGCAGCGCGGCGCAGACCTGCTCCACGCCGCCGGGCGTCGACAGGTCTGCCATCAGCGCTGTCACCTCGGTGCCTTCGTTGCGCAGCTGCTGCGCGGCGATGTCGATTTGCGGTTCGTCGGCGGCAATCACCACGTCATAGCCGCGGCGCACGCAGCAACGAGCCAGTTCGTAGCCGATGCCGGAGGACGCGCCGGTGACGACGGCAAGCGGGCGAGTATGGCGAAGCGGAGTGTCAGCCACCGGACCTCCTTGGGGATGTGGGCCTTTTTTACTGTGCCGTTGTAAGGTTTAGCGACGCTTCACCCCACGCGCCGCCAGGTGCGCACGCCCATCCATACGCCTAGCAGCGCCACCAGCGTGACCAGCACCGCCAACGTCACCGCCGTGCCGGGGCCGAGCCCGCCGAACCAGGCATAGGCATCGGAGCGTCGCCACAGCACCCATGCCAGGGTGGCGGTGGCGATCACCAGGGCGGTCTGCGTCAGTGCATCGACCACGCGCATCAGGCCGCGCGCCGTGCCGGCAAGCGGATCGCGCCGGGCTTCTGAAGCGGTGATTTCGGGATCGTCCATGGCTAGGGCCGGCAAAGAGTCTGTGCAGGACGTGCAAGTCCCGTTCCCGAGCCTTGTGTCACGCCCGGCGTGCCACCATGATTGGGTGGCGCGATACTTCAAAGTTGCCAGGCGATGCCGATATAGGGTCCGGTGAAGTTAAAGGGCGGGGCGAGATGAACAGGTTCATACACACGGCGCTGATGGCGGCGGCGTGGCTGGCAGCGGCAAACGCCGCCGCCACGGCTGCCACGGCAGAGCAGTTCCGGGTACGGCTGCAAGTGGTGGAGGCCTGCACGGTGATCCAGGCCTCCACCGTTGGTGTCACCTGTGCATTGCGCTCGCCCTATCGCATCCAGGCGGTTGGCGGCCTGACCGCGACGCCTGCGGGTCGACCCCTGACGATGCTTGAAGTCTTTTTTTAATCTGCCTTAAATTCGCCAAAAATGTAACATTTGTGAAACATGTTTGCAGGAATGCACTCGGCGTACCTAGACTCGCCTTAAGAAGAACACCGAGTCCTCCCCATGCGACCCACCGCTGTGCTCCGCGGCGTTGCGTGCGCTCTCAGTGCCATGCTTCCCTTGAGCCTGGGCGCCGCGACCAAGACCACCACGTTCCAGGTACGTCTGACGCTCGCCAATGACTGCGCCATCAGCGTGACCGACCTGGATTTCGGCTCGCAGGGCGTGCTGGCCGCGAACATCGACCAGTCCAGCAACCTGACCGTCACCTGTACCAGCGGCGCTGCCTACACCGTTGGGCTGGACGCCGGCAGCGCTACGGGTTCCACCATTGCCACCCGCCTGCTGATCGGGCCGGCCGCCGCCACGGTGGGCTATCAGCTGTACCGGGATTCGGCACGCGCGCAGGTGTGGGGCAACACGCCGGCCACCGATACCATCAGCGGCACCGGCAACGGCACCGCGCAGACCATCCCGGTGTACGGCCGCGTGCCGCCGCAGACCACGCCGGCGGCCGGCGCCTATACCTCCACCGTCACAGCCACCATCACCTTCTAGGATGGCGCCCCGCTTGCCAGCGCGGGCCTGGTGGCTTGCCGCGGCACTCGCGCTGGGCGTGCCGCCTGGCGCCGTGTCCGCGGCGTCGCTGCAGATCACCCCCATCCGCGCCGACCTGCCCGCCGGCCCCGGCGCTGCGGCACTGACGCTGCGCAACCGCGGCGATACCCCCATCCACGCCCAGGTGCGCGTGTTCCGCTGGCAGCAGCGCGATGGCGACGACGTGCTGGAAGCCACCTCCGAAGCCGTGGCCAGTCCGCCGCTGGTGCGCATTGCCGCGGGCGACGAACAACTGGTGCGCATCGTGCGGCCAGGCACCACGGCGGCCGATGGCGAAACCACTTACCGGCTGCTGATCGACGAACTGCCCGACGCGACCGGCGCGGCTGACGCACCGGCCACCACCGGTGTGCGGGTGCAATTGCGCTATTCCGTGCCGGTGTTCGCCGGCACGCCCGCCAATGCCCCGCGCCCGCCGCTGCAATTTGCGCTGGCGCGCGACCAGGATGCGTGGGTGCTGTCGGCCCGCAACACCGGGCGCATGCACGCGCAGATCAGCCAGGTGCAGCTGAGTACGGCCGACGGCCACGCCGTGACGCTGGCGCCCGGGTTGCTGGGCTATGCGCTGCGCAACAGCGGGCGCTCATGGCGGCTGGACAGCGCGCTGACCGCGCAGATACAGCGGCTGGCCGCGCGCGCGCCGGGCCGGCCGGGTGCCATCACCGTGCGCGCCGTCGTCAATGGCGATCCGGTGCAACTGCCGCTGGATATAGGTGGAGATGCGCGGCGCGGCGGTTCGTGAGGGACATCATGGGTACGGTCGTCGGGCCCGTGCCGGCGGCGCGCGGCTGGCGCCGCGTCGCCTGGCAGGGCGCATGCCTGCTGCTGGCGTCGCCCCACGGGCTGGCACAGCCCCCAGTGCCCGATGCGCCGCCGCTGTCGGCGCCGCTTGCCGCGCCGCGCCAGGTCCCGGGCCCGGACATTGCCGTGGCGGGGCCGGGGACACAGGTGGTCTACCTTGCCGTGACCCTGAACGGCGTGCCGCGCGAACTGGTGGCGCGCTTCGAACTGCGCGACGGCATGCTCGCCACCACGCCTGAGGAACTGCGCCAGATCGGCCTGCGCGCGGAGGTGCTGCCCCTTGACCGCAATGGCCTGGTCTGGCTCGACGCCATCCCGGGGCTGCGTGCCAGGTACCGCCAGTCCAGCCAGGAAGCCGCGCTCGACGCGCCCGATGCGCTGCTGGCGCCGGCCATCATCGGCACGCTGGCGCGGCCCGTGGCGCGGCTTTCCGGCGGCACCGGGCTGGTGTTCAGCTACGACCTCTACGGTGAGACGGGGCGCGGGCGCCATCTGGGGCTCTACAGCGAACAGCGCGTGTTCCACGGCCAGGGGGTACTCTCCAACAGCGGCGTGGCCACCTGGAGCGAGGCGCAGGACCGCTATGTCCGGCTCGATACCGCCTGGACCTACACCAATGCCGAGACGCTCTCTTCCGTGCAGGTGGGTGACGCCATCTCCGGCGCGCTGAACTGGTCGCGCGCCGTCCGGCTGGGCGGGCTGCAGTACCGCCGCAACTTCACGGTGCGGCCGGACCTGGTGACGTATCCCGTGCCACTGCTGGGCGCGTCGGCGGCGGTGCCCAGCGCGGTCGACCTCTACGTCAACAATGTGCGCCAGTACAGCGGCGAGGTGCCGTCCGGACCGTTCGTGCTGAACAACACGCCCGCCGTCAACGGCGCCGGCCAGGCGGTGATCGTGGTGCGCGACGCGCTCGGGCGCGATATCTCGACCACCATCCCGCTGTATATCGATACGCGCCTGCTCGCGGCCGGCCTGACCGACTTCTCGGTGGAGGCCGGATTCCTGCGCGAGGACTATGGCCTGCGCTGGGCGGGCTACGGGCGCCAGCCGGCCGGCAGCGCCTCGGTGCGCCACGGGCTCAGCGAGGCCCTGACGCTGGAAGGCCATGCCGAAGCCATGCCCGGCACTTACACCGTTGGCGGGGGCGTGCTGGCCAGCGCCGGCGGCCTCGGCGTGTTCAGCGCGGCGGCGTCGCTGGGCGCGGGGCGCGAGCGCGGCGCGCTGTTCTCGCTCGGCTACCAGCTGCGCACGCCGGCCATCACCGTGGACCTGCAGGGCATACGCACGGCGGCCACCTACCAGGACCTGGCCGCGCGCAGCGGCGCGCCGTATCCGGATGGCCTGTACCGCGCCACGCTGTCGTGGCCAATGGCGCGCAACGGCAGCCTGGCGCTCAGCTACGTGCAGCTCGACGATGCGCAGCTGGGCAGCTCGAAGATCGGTTCGATGGCATACACCGCGCAGCTTGGGGGGCGCTACTCGGTCAATCTCAGCGCGTACAAGGATTTTGCCGGCGGTGGCGGGTCCGGCGCACTGGTGACGCTGACAGCCGTGCTGGGGCACGATACCTCGGCCAGCGTCGCGGCCGGCGTAGATGGCGGCAAGGCCAGCCTGTACGCCAGCGCATCGCAAAGCACGCCCTACGCGGGCGGCTGGGGCTGGCAGGCGCAGGCCAGCCAGACCGACGGCGTGCGCCGCTACCTGGCGCAGGCGCGTTACCGTGGCCGCTATGGCGAGATGTTCGCGGCGGCCCAGTCGAACGAGCGTGACGTCACCGGCGCCATCGACGTGACCGGTTCGGTGGTGGTGATGGACGGCGCCGTGCTGCCCGCGCGGCGCATCAACGAGAGCTTCGCGCTGGTGTCCACCGGCATGGCCGGCGTGCCGGTGCTGGTGGAAAACCGCCGCATCGGCGCCACCGATGGCAACGGCCACTACCTGGTGCCAGACCTGATGCCCTACCAGGCCAACCGCATTGCCATCGACCCGCTGGTGCTGCCTGCCGACGCGCGCCTGGACAAGCCGTCGCAGTACGTGGTGCCGTCATGGCACGCCGGCGCGCTGGCACGCTTCCGGGTAGAACGCTTCCGCGGCGCGCAACTGTCGCTGGTGACGGCCGCCGGGGAGCCCGTCGCCGCAGGCACGCCGGTCATGCACGTGGAGTCGGGCGCCACCTCGGTGGTCGGCTACGACGGCATGGTGTTCTTCGACAACCTGGCGGCGCACAACCACCTCGTCGCCGGCGAGCCGCAGCGGCGCTGCACCGCCAGTTTTGCCTATCCCGCCGCGCCGGTGGGCCCGATCCCGTCGCTGGGCCGCATCACGTGCCGCGGGGCGCAGCGATGAAGGCGGCGATGGGAACGGCATGGCTGGTGCTGACGCCGATACTCGCCTGTGGCGGCACCGCTCTCGCGCAAACCTGCACCGCCACCGCGGCGGCGCTCAACTTCGGCAATATCAGCCCGGTGGTCGCCGCGGAGGTCAATGCCAGCAGCACGATCTCGATCTCCTGCACCGGCTTCATCCTGTCCAACGCGCGGGTATGCCTGAGCATCGGCACCGGCAGCTCTGGCACGGGCTATGCGCCGCGCACGCTGGCCAACGGCACGTCGCTGCTGAACTACAACCTGTCGCCGTCCAGCACCATGTCGCCGACGTGGGGCACTCGCACGGCCACGTCGACCAGCATTGTCCAGGTCGATATCCCGATGCTGCTGGGCGTGGGCAGCGCCACGGTGAACGTGTACGGGCGCATCGCCGCCGGGCAGACCACGCTCAGCGCTGGGACTTACCAATCCAGCTTCGGTGGCGCGCATACCGAGATGAATTACGCCGGCTATGCGCTGGTGGCGCCCAGCTGCACCACGGTCACATCGCCGGTGGCGCGGTTTCCGTTTACGGTCAGCGCCACGGTGATCCCGGATTGCGTGATCACGGCGACCGACCTGGACTTCGGCACCGCCGGCACGCTGACCGCCGCGCGTACCGGCACGGCTACGCTGACCGCGCGCTGCACCAATGGCAGCAACTACACCATTGCGCTGGGCGCGGGCACGTCGGCCGGTGGCAGCGTCGCCAGCCGACGGCTACAGCGCACCGGTGGCACCGAACAGGTGGAATACCAGCTCTATAGCGACGCGGCCTATGCGTTGCCGTGGGGCGACGGCACCGGCGGCACCGCCACGCAGGGCGGCACTGGCACCGGGCTCAGCCAGGCTTACACCGTCTATGGCCGCGTGCCGGCGCAGGCGACGCCGGTGGCGGGCACCTATGCCGATACGATCACGGTCACCATCACTTACTGAAGCGGTCTGAAGGCAGGGCAGGCTTCAGAACACACCCAGGCCCAGCCCTGCCGCCAGCCCCTCGCCAAGCTCGGCACAACGCGCCAGGTCGGGCGCGTCGATCTGCTTGGGGGCGAGGATCCGCTCGGGCGTCTGTGCCTGCGTGCAGACGATCAGCCCGGGCGCAACGCGGTTCAGGCGCCAGCCGGTGGCGATGCGCTCGAGCTGGCGCAGTGCGTTCTGGCCATCGCTGCCGGCGCAGATCATGGCGGCGTAGGGTCTGCCGTTGATGCGGTCCAGCGCGGCGTAATAGCAGCGGTCGAAGAAGTCCTTCATCATGCCCGCCATCGCCGCCAGGTTTTCCGGCGTGGCGAACAGGTAGCCATCTGCGGCCAGCACATCGTCGGGCCCGGCTTCGGCGGCGGTCTTGAGCACGACCGTGACGCCGGGCTGCCCGCGGGCCGCATCGGCCGCGGCCACGGCCATCTGCCGCGTGCCTCCGGTCATGGTGTGATAGACGATCAGCAGCGTTTTCATCCGTGCAGGGTGCAGGCGCGGCCGGGTGCCGCACGTCGCGGCACTGTAGCACGCGAGCCGCGCGCGAGGGCAGGGCGCCGGCGACGACGGGTGTCGTAGAATCCGGCTGGCAAACCTGCCATCCTTCCATGCCGAAAGCCAAGACCCCCGCCATCGACCGCTCCGCCACCGAGCAGGCGATCCAGCTGCTGGATGCCGCCACCGACCACGTGCTTGCGCACGGCCTGGGCGACCTGTCGCTGCGCAGCGTTGCCGAGGCGCTGGGCACCAGCCACCGCATGCTGATCTACTACTTCGGCTCCGGCGACGGCTTCTGGCAGGCGCTGCTGCACCGCATCCGCCATGCCGAACAAGCCGCGCGCCAGCGCGCCGAGCCTTCAGCCAGCGACCCCCGGGCCGCGATAGAGGCGGCGTGGCAGCGCTATTCCGCGCCCGGTTACCTGCCCATCATGCAGCTGATGTTCGAGATCTACGGCCGCGCCATCCGCGACCGCGAGCGTTTCAGCGAATTCCTCGAGGATGTGGTCGGCAGCTGGACCACCATGCTGGCGGCGCGCCTGCAGCGCGACCTGGGCCTGGACGCGGCCGAGGCCAGGCTGCGCGCACGGGTAGAACTGGCTACCGTGCGCGGGTTGCTGCTGGACCTGGTGACCACGGGTGATCGCAAGGGCACGACCGCGGCGCTGAAGTACTTTGCCGCCATGATGGCGGCCCCGCCACACGCCGGCAGCTAGCCGGAACGCAACAGCGCCCTACGCTGGGATTTACGCTGGAAGTCGCGCCCACATCGGCGTAAACCCCGATTTTGCGCATGTATGTACCACATGGTACATTGCGCTCCACGCCTGCACAGGCGGGTGCGTATCGTGGCAAAACCAATGGGGTGCAAGATGGATCGGAGACAACTACTGGCCGGGCTGGCCGGAACCGCGGTGGCGCTGGCGCTGCCGGCAACCGCGCAGGCCCAGGCCTTCCCTGCCAAAGCCGTGCGGCTGGTGGTGCCGCAAGCCGGCGGCACCGGCAACGACGTGCTGGCGCGCGCGCTGGCGGACAAGCTCGGCCGCGCCTGGCACCAGCCAGTGGTGGTGGAAAACAAGCCGGGCGCCAACGGCACGCTGGCCATCAGCTACGTGCGCGGCCAGCCGGCTGATGGCTACACGCTGTTCTTCGCCGGCGTGTCCAACCTCAGCTTCAACCCCTTCCTGTATCCGAAGCTGCCTTACAGCCCGACCCGGGACCTGACCGGCGTGGCGATGCTGGCCAACTCGCCGTTCGTTTTCGTCGCGGCGCCATCGCTGAAGGCTGAGACCTTCCAGGACTTCGTGCGCATCGCCAGGGCGCGGCCTGGCGAGATCAGTTATGCGTCGGGGGGCATCGGCAACTCGACCCACCTGGCCATGGAGCTGGTCGCGGAACGCACCGGCGTGCGGATGCAGCATATTCCCTTCAACGGCCCCGGCGGTGCCACCAGCCTGCTGACCGGGCAGACGCCGGTGATGATGAATGTGGTGGCCGGTGTGCATCCGATGATCGTGGGCAAGAAGCTGCTGCCGCTGGCGGTTACCGGCGACAAGCGCTTGACGGCGCTGCCGGCGGTGCCAACCTTCAAGGAGCTGGGCTATGACGTGCAGGTGCCGGGCTGGTATGCCATCGTCGCGCGCGCCGGCACCCCGGCCAGCGTGATCCAGAAAATCAATGCCGACATCAACCAGGTGCTCGACGACCCGGAATTCAAGGAAAAGCTCGGCGTCCAGTTCCTGGATGCCATCAAGGGGCCGCCGTCCGAGGTCGAGCGCTATATGAAGCGCGACGCCGACACCTGGGGCCCGATCATCAAGCGCCTGAACATTTCCCTCTGAGAGCCCGCCATGCCCCGTCTCACCCAAGCTGTACACGACTGTCGCCTGGCGGCCATGCGCAAGCTGATGGACAAGCTGCGCGTGGATGCGCTGGTGTTCGGCACGCCCGACTTCTTCCAGTACGCCACCAACTTCCAGCTCGATGTCTGGCCGTGGGAGCGCCCCGTGTTCGTGGTGGTGCCGCGCAATGGCGAGACCTTCGCGGTGATGAACGAACTGTCGACCAACCACATGCGCTTTGCCACCGAGAAGGGCACGGTGTGGCTGCGCGACGTGACCTATTATGCCGAGCATCCGCGGGTGTCGAACCGCCTGCCGCTGCCGGCGCAATTGCCGGAGGTGGTGGCGGCATTGCTGAGCGCAAAGGGGCTCGGCATGTCGCGCATCGCCGTCGACGTGCAGCATCCCATCCTGGTGGGCGCGCAACGCCATCTGCCGGAACTGTCGCTGCGCCCGTCGCTGGCCGACCTGCGCAGCCTGCGCTGGGTCAAGCATGCGGAAGAACTCCAGACCATGCGTGAACTCGGCGCGCTGACCGACTGGGTGCAGGACCGCTACAGGGAGAACATCCGTCCCGGCCGCCTGGTGCAGGAGCTGGACCATGCCATGGCCGCGCTGATGGTGGAAGAAGCGGCGAAGCGCTTCCCGGGCGAGGATTTCGACATCCTCAAGTGCTGGACGCTGAGCGGTCCCGCGTCGGCATCGCCGCACGGCGACGGTGCCGCATGCGGTTCCCGCATCGCCGCCGGCGACACCATCGTCAACCTGGTGCTGCCGCGGCTGAACGGGCTCTATGTCGAGAATGAGCGCACCTGGTTTTGCGGGCGCCCCAGCGACGCGCAGGCGCGCTTCTACCAGGTCGCCGCACGAGCCACCGATGCCGCGGTGGCGGCGGCCGTGGTGGGCAAGCGCGTGTGCGACATGGATGCCGCCGCGCAGGCCGTGATCGAGCAGGCCAGCTGCGGCGACTATGTGTTCCACCGCACCGGACACGCGGTCGGGCTGATGCTGCATGAATACCCGGAAGACATGGCGTTCAATCCGCGCCCGCTGCTGGCCGGCGAGGTGTACTCGGCCGAGCCGGGGCTCTATGTCTACGGCCTCGGTGGCTTCCGGCTCGACGATACCGTGGTGGTCGGCGAGCAACCGGAAGTCATCATCAAGACGCCGAAGACGCTGGAGTACGCCACCGTCGCGTAGGCACCAGGCCGCTTCAGTCGAGCGTCACGCCGGTATCCGCGGTCAGCTTCAGCACCACAGGCAGGTAGGCCTTGTAGGCCGCCTCTGCCTGCGCCGGCGTGGTGCCCAGCGGCTCCGCGCCCATGTCCGCGATGCGCCGCTGCATGTCGGCGCTGGCGACCAGGCTGGCGGTCTCGCGGCCGAGGCGGTCGATGATTTCCTGCGGGGTCTTCGCCGGCGCCATCAGCGTGAGCGGGCCGGTCAGCCGGAACGGTTCGTCGGCATAGCCGGCTTCGGTGAAGGTCGGCACTTCCGGCAGCGCTTGCGCGCGCCGCGTGCCGGTGACCGCCAGCGGCCGCAGCTTGCCCGTGGCGAAATGCTGCTTGAGCGCCGTCACCGAGCCTACCGTCACGTTGACCTGGCCGGCCAGCAAGTCGGTCACCATCGGTCCTTCGCCGCGGTAGGGCACGTGCAGCATGTCGGCCTGGTATTGCCTGGCGAAATAGGTCTGGATGGTATGCGGTTGCGTGCCCGCGCCCCAGGAGCCCATGCGCAGCTTGCCGGGCGAGGCCTTGGCATAGGCCAGCAGCTCGGCCACCGTCTTCGCCGGCACGCTGCTGTGGACGGCCAGCACGGTGCGCGCGGTGGCAATGTCGGAGACCGGGCGCAGGTCGGTGCGGGGATCGTAGGGCAGCTTCTTGTACAGCGCCAGGTTGGACGTAATCGGGCCCGGAATCGTCATCAGCAGGGTATAGCCGTCTGGCGCCGCCTTGGCGACATAGTCGGTGCCGATGATGCCGCCGGCGCCGCCCTTGTTTTCGACCACCACCGTCTTGCCCAGCTGGCGCGACAAGCCGTTGCCGACGGCGCGTGCCAGCGTATCGGTGAGGCCGCCCGGCGGATAGGCGACGATCAGGTGGATGGGCTTGGCCGGGTAGGCGCCCTGCGCGGCCGCCGCGACCGGCATGACGGCGAGCACCGCGATGCTGAGCCAGGGCAGCGCGGCCTGCAGCAGTGCGCGGCGCGGCCGCGGCGAAGAACGGACAGCGGTCATCATGATGGCGTGGTCTCCTTTCTCGTGCGATGTCACGGGTGGTCTTGCTGGGAAGTCTTGCGCGCGACCGCTAATCCAGCTTGATGCCGCGTGCCTGGATCAGCTTGCCCCACTTGCCGATCTCCTGGTCGATGAAGGCCGAGAACGCGCTGCCGCGCTCGGGATGCGGCTCCAGGCCAAGGCCAAGCAGCTTGTTGCGGGTTTGCGCATCGGCCAGCACGGCCGACGCTTCGCGGTTCAGCCGCTCGGTGACGGCAGGCGGCGTGCCGGCCGGCGCGACCAGTCCGAACCAGCCGTAGCCGACCATGCCCGGATAGCCCTGTTCGGCGAAGGTGGGCGCATCGGGATAGACCGGCGTGCGCTGTTCCGAGGCCACCGCCAGCACGCGCAGCTTGCCGGCCTTGATGAAGGGCAGCGCCGACGTGATGGCGGTCAGCGTGGCGTCGGCGCGGCCTGCCAGCAGTTCGGTATAAGCGGTGGCGTCGCCGCGGTAGTGGACGCTCAGCAGCTTGAACTTGCCGACCTGCCCGAACAGCTCGGCGGTCAGGTGCGGACCCGAGCCCGCGCCGGGCGAAGCCACCGTTACGCCGTCCGGCTTTTCCCTGGCCATGCGTACGAAATCCGCCACCGTGCGCGCCGGCGAACTGGCATTGACGATCAGGAAGATCGGCCCCAGCACGCGCGGTCCCACCGCGACGAAATCCTTGTGCACGTCGTAGCGCTGCGCAATGCCCGCGGCGGTATTGATGGCAAAGGGCGCGGCCGCCCACAGCAGCGTATAGCCATCCGGCGCGGCATGCGCCACATGCTCCGTGGCCAGCCGCGTGCCGGCGCCGGGCTTGTTTTCGACCACCACCTGCTGGCCCAGCTTGCTGCCCAGCGCGTCGGCGAGGATGCGCGCCGAGATGTCATTGGAGCCGCCGGCGCCGTAGGGCGAAACCAGCTTGACCGGGCGCGCCGGATACGCCTGTGCCTGCGCCTGGCCGCTCAGGCACAGCAGGGCCACGCTGGCCGTCAGCACGGCCCGGGCGAAGACAACGGTTCGGTTCATGAGGGTTCCTTGATGCGGCGAATGGCGGGGTAGCAGAAGGTGCGCTCCAGGTGGGCGGTGCCGGGGACGTACAGGCGCAACGCCACGTAGAACGGTTCGGGCGGGGCGGGCAGCCAGTTGCCGGCGCAAGTCGGGTCCGCCGGGCCGCGCGCGCCCATCACGATGCGCAGGCTGCCATCCGGCGCCGCGCGCAGGCCCGGCGAGCGGTCACCCAGCGAATAGCGCTGCAGCGGGTTCTCCGCCAGCATGCAGTCCGACTTGCGGTACATGGTCAGCGACCAGAACGCGCCCACCTGCGGCAAGCCTTGCGCCGGGAACACCAGCTCGTACTGGTGCGTACCGTCCAGCGGCAAGCCGTCGGCATCGCAGTCGGCCATCAGGTACATGGCTTCCTCGACGCCCAGTGCGCCGATATAGTTGCGCGCCACCTCGGCGCGCAGCGCGTAGTGCGCGCCGAACGAAGTGCGGATGTCCACCGGCAGGGACCAGCCACCGCCCAGTGCGGAAGCCCTGGGCGCGGCCAGTTCGGCATCGACCTGCACCAGTGCCGCCGCCAGCGCCGTGCGTTGCGCTGGCGTCAGCGGCGCCGCGCTGCCGATGCCGGCCTCGGCGAAGCCGCGCACCAGGCTGGCTTCGGCCGCCGGCGGCGGGTTCTCGCTCAGCATGCGGTTGACGATGGCGGCGTAGCGGTCGGGATCGGATGGCCGCTCGCCGGCGTGCATGCCCGCGTCGATGACCGTCGCGGCTGGCTTGCCGTCGGGCCGGCGCAGGCGGATGCCGTCCTGCAGCGCATGCGCGCCCGGCAGGTCGGCTTCGCCGTCGGCCAGGATGCGGCCGATGATCCAGACCGCGTCGGTCGGGCACGACAGCGGCGTGGCGCCGGCCGGCACCTCGCCCTGCCAGTCCGGCCCGTGCAGCAGCCAGGTGCCGCCTTGCGTGCCGGTGGTGCGAGTGCCGATGTAGCCGAACGGGTTGGTATAGGCGTCCAGCAGCCCGAGCACGTAGTAGCGGCCGTTGCAATCCGGCACGTCCAGCAGCAGCGGTCCGTGGGACAGGTCGAGCCAGGCGTTGGTGTAGAGCGTGTCGTTGTTCGGCGTGACGACCTGCCGGTGTTGCGGGCCGAGCAGCGTGCGCACGTGCGTGACGGTGTTGATCCAGCGCAGCGTGGACTCTGGGCCGTCGCCGGCGAAGACGCCGGCGCTGTCGCGGCGCGGGCAGGTGGCGGCACGCATGCGCGCCATTTCGTACAGCGGCAGCGTGTAGCGCACCGCGTCGCGCGCGAGCGCGTCGAGGGAAGTGTCGTGGATGGCCATGCGCTGGCTCCTTCAGGCGATGCGCCGCAGCGGCGGGATCACGTAGTCTCCGGCCATGAAGCCGTCGGTAGGGTGGTACAGGCGCAGGATCAGGTAGAACGGGGCATCCGGTGCGGGCAGCCAGTTCTCCTGTGCCTGGGCGGGGCGCTGGTGCGAGATGGTCAGCGTAAGGCCGCCATCGCTGTCGTATTGCAGCCCCGGGCTGCGGTCGCCCAGCGCATAGCGGCCGATCGCGTTGTCGGTGAAGAAGCGGTCGGCGCCGTAGAGCGATACCGACCAGAATGCCTGCGCCGGCGGCAGGTGTCCGGCGGGGAAGTGCAGCGTGTAGGTGTGGCGGCCATGCAGCAGCTCGCCATCGGCATCATAGTCGGCGGCGGCGTAGACCGCTTCGTCGGCGCGCAGTGCGCCCAGGCCCTTCATCGCGGTCACGGCGCGCTGCATCCAGTCGTCGCCGTAGCGGCCCAGCAGCAGGCTGTAGGTCCAGCTCTTGCGCGCATGGCTGCGGGTGTTGGCTTCGATCAGCGCCATGCCTTCGTGCCACGCGCGCACCAGGCCCTGCTGCACCGCGGGGCGCAGCGCGCCCACGTCGACCGCCTCGCCGGCGCGGATGCCGCACTTGCGCAGCAGCGACAGCAAGCCGGCGGCGGAGGTCTCGGCCGGATATTCGCGCAGCGCGTTGAAGACGTTGGCGAAGTAGTCGAGCGCGGGCTCGCCGCTTTCCTGCCAGTCGCGCACGCAGGCGGGTTGGCGCGCGGTGCCGCCGGACAGGCGGAAGCCGTTCTCGAAGGCGCTGGCGGCCGGCAGGTCGTCGGGGCCGGTCACCAGCACGCGGCCCAGCAGCCAGACCAGCGAGGTGGGGCAATGCACCACATGCCCGCCGTCGGCATGCTGGCCGGGGCCGGCCAGCACGATGTCCGCGCCCGCGGCAGGCACGTTGCGCGGGCCCAGGTTCTCGAAGTTGTTGGTCCAGGCGTCCAGCAATTCGACCACGTAGTAGCGGCGCGCATCGGGCAGCGCGGGCACGTGCAGCGTGACGGGACCGTCGGCGAGGTTGACCCAGGCGCAGAAGTAGAGCAGGTCATTGGCCGGCGTGACGATGTCGCGGTCGCGATGCGTCCACGGCTGCGTGCTGGCCGACAGCGTGTTGACTGGCGCGCGCCCATAGCCGGTGGCCTGCGCCACCGAGGTCTGCAGCCTGCAGGTGCGCAGGCTTTCGAACAACGGGTAGGTGGCCAGCACCAGCGGCAGTGCTGCCGCCGCCGTCAGGGCTTCCTGCGGGGTGTCGATCGGGGCGCCGGCAAGGAAGGGCGCAACGGGTTGGTTCATCAGGTGGTCTCCTCGGTCGGTTCGTTTGAGAGGCGGTCCGGCGCCGCCGCATGCAAGGTCACCACGGCATCGGCGGCGACCACGCCACCGGCCGTGACGATCAACGGATTGATCTCGAGCGTATCGAGCCGCGGGCCGAGCGCGGCCGCGGCTTGCGAGACGCGCACCAGCACTTCCGCGACCGCATCGGCATCGATCGCGGGATGGCCGCGGTGGCCGGACAGCAGTGCCTCGGCACGGCTTGCGCGCAGCATGGTGCGCGCGCGGGCGTGGCTCAGCGGCGCCAGGCCGAACGCGGTCTGGCGGAAGATCTCCACCGCGGTGCCGCCGATGCCGGCCAGCGCCACCAGGCCGAACACCGGGTCGCGCCGCACGCCTACCATCAGCTCGCCCCAGCCGCGCACCATGCCGGCGACCAGCGCGCCGTCAAAGCGCGCGGGGGTGCCGTGGCTGGCCGCGGCGGCCTGCACTTGCGCAAAGGCTGCGCGGGCCGCCTGCGCGTCCGCCACGTTCAGCACCACGCCGCCGACATCGCTCTTGTGCAGGATGTCCGGGGAGCACAGCTTGATCGCCACCGGGTAGCCGATCGCTTCAGCAATGCGCGCGGCCTCGTCGGCATCGCGCGCCAGGCCATGCGGCGCGGTGGGGATGCCGCACGCGGCGAGCCATTGCATGGCTTCAAACTCGGATAGGGCGGTGGTGCCGGGCGGCGCCTGCGGAACGGGCGGGATGGGCGCGGCAGCGGCCGATGCGGGGGCTGTCGCGCGGGCCGCCGCCTGCGCCGCGGCGCGGGCCAGCACCGCCACGGCATGCACCGCCTGCGCCGGTTCGCGGAATACCAGCGCACCGCGCGCTTCCAGCCAGCGGCGCTTGTCGTCATCGACCAGGCCGCTGAACAGCAGCGGCGCGGCGCTGTCGCTGCGGCCGAGGGTCTCGACGGTCTGCTGCAGCCCGGGCCAGATCCGCGGCGCGCCCACGCCGCCGGCAAGGAACGCCACCACGCTGCCGTAATCCGGGCTTTGTGCCGCGGCGGCGATGGCGTCAAGCAATACCTCCGGCTGCGCCACCACCTGGCCGGTGACGTCGATGGGATTGGCGGTGCTGGCGAACGGGATCGCGCTGCGCAGCGCGGCCGCCCCCGCTTCAGGCATCGGCGGCAGCGGCAGGTCCAGCGCCTCGGCCTGGTCGGCCATCATGATGCCGACGCCGCCGGAGACCGTCACCAGCGCGACGGGCGTGACCGCATGGGCCGGTTCCTTCGCCGCAGGCTGCCACCGCGTCGGCCGGCGCCCGCGCGACAGCACGTAGCCCAGCCGGAAGAAGTCATCCAGCGTATCCGCGCGGAACACGCCGTACTCGTCGAACACCGCCTGGTAGACCGCGTCTTCGCCCGCCAGACTGGCGGTATGCGATTGCGCGGAACGTGCGCCGGCTTCGGTGGTGCCGACCTTGGTCACCACCACCGGCTTGCCCGCCGCCCGCGCGGCCGCCAGCGCCTGGCGCAGGCGGTTGCCGTCGCGGCAGCCTTCCAGATAGGCGAGGATGACGCGCGTGGCATCGTCGCGGGCCATCCATTCGATCACGTCCGCCACGTGCAGGCCGGCTTCATTGCCGGTGGTGACCCAGTGGCTCAGGCCCAGCGCGGCCTCGCGCGCCAGCGCGAAGGCATAGGCGCCAAAGGCGCCGCTCTGGCTGACCAGGCCGACCTCGCCGACCGGCGGCAGCCCGCTCAGCGGGATCGGCGAGAAGGTGGCGAACACGCGCTCGCGCAGGTTCATCGCGCCCAGGCAGTTGGGCCCCAGCAGCGTGATGCCATGGGCCTGCGCCAGCGCCGCCAACTTGGCCTGCAGCGCGACGCCGTTGCCGCCGGTTTCGGCAAAGCCCGAGGTGAAGAACACCGCGGCGCGCGTGCCGTTGCGCGCCAGCTGGCGCATGGCGTCGAGGCTGGCACTGACCGGCAGCGCCACGATGGCAAGGTCGACCGGCGCATCCAGCGCGTCGAGCGTGGGCACCGCGGCCAGTCCCTGCACTTCGCTGGCCGTGGCATGGACCGGCACGATGCGTCCGCCGTAGCCGAGTTCGCTCAGCAGCCGCACCGGCATGCCGCCCACCTTGTCGGGCTGGGTCGAAGCGCCGATCACGGCGATAGTGCGCGGTTGCAGCAGTGCGCTCAGGTCTGGCATGGGTGTCTCCGTATGCGTGCGCCGTCACAGTCAGTCCGGCAGGGGCCGGCGCCGCGAGTCTTGTCATGGTTGTGTCGGTGCATGTTGTCATGACATGTTATGATGAGTCAACGTTGTTATGATAAGTAGATGCCCGCATGGGCCTCCCCATGAACTCGCCGAATCTCGTGACAACCAGCTCACTGCCCCGCTTCAAGCAGATCGAAGGCGCGCTGCGCCAACGCATCGTCAACAACCAATGGACACCGGGCATCAAGCTGCCGTCGGAGGCCGAGCTGATGGCCGAATTCGGCGTCAGCCGCATCACCGTGCGCCAGTCGCTGGCATCGCTGCTGGCGGAGGGGCTGATCGAAACGGTGCATGGCAAGGGCAGCTTTGTCAGCCGCCCCGCGGGGCAGGCCGACCTGGGGCCGCTGACCGGCTTCTATGACTACATGCGCGCTCGCGGCCACGAAGCGCACGGCAAGCTGCTGTCGACGCGGCTGGTCACCGCGCCGGCGATCGCCGCCGATGCGCTGCGGGTGCCGCCCGGCACCAAGTTGCTGAGCGTGACCACGCTCAAGTCGGTGGCCGGCGCGCCGGTGGCGGTGGGGGTGACCATGGCGCCCGAAGCGCTGATGCGCGCGATCCTCGAGCACGACCTGGAAAACCACGATGCGCTGATGATCGTCGAGGCGCGCCTGGGCTATCGCCTCAAGTACCTGCACACGGAAAGCGCGGCGATTCCCGCCACCGCCGAAGCCGCGCGCCGGCTGAAGGTCGAGCCGGGCCAGCCGCTGCTGCGGATCCGCTTCACGCCGCACGACATCGACGACCGCCCGCTGGCGTTTTCGGAATTCCTGTTCCGGGGCGACAAGTTCACCTACAAGGCCTGCGTGCGGCGTTAGGGCCGCTGGCTGTGGCGGCAAGGGAACTTTCGCCCGCACGCCGTGGCCTGAACTGCATCGGCGCCGGCGCCAGCGTGGTCCGTCCGGCGCCGCCCCAGTCGCAGGAGTCCAGGATGCTTTCGCCGCTTTCCCCACGTTTGCTGTCCACCGCGCTCGCGGTGGCGTTGTCCGCGGCGGGCGCTTCGGGCGCACTGGCCGCGGCCCGGCAGGAAGCGTCCCGGCCGCCCGGCAAGGAGGGCGCGCCCGAGGCCGCGTGCAAGCATGCGGTCAAGGCGGCGCTGCCCAACCCCGGCAGCTTCAAGTGGGTGGGCGCCACTTTGCGCCAGATTGACACGGACAACTACAGCGTGGTGGCCGATGTCGAATACCTGGCCCAGGACGGCGCCGTGCGCGAAGCCAAGGTCCAGTGCGACGTACGCCGCGCGCAGGGCAACCGCTTCGTCGTGCCCAAGCTGCGTCTGCCGCAATAATCGTCCGCCGGTCCCGTCCGCGCGTAGCTGCAATTTAATGTGGACGCTGTCCATTTCATTTGCTAGTCTATGTGTACAGCATCCACAAATGCTCGTGGCCATCGCGGTGCTCGGCCGAACCCAGGCCGTACCCCCTTACTGGAGACCGAACATGCAAATCGAAGCACAAAAGGAACATCGCTGGCTGCAACGCCTGGTTGGCAACTGGACGGCGCTGGGCGAGGCCGCGATGGGACCGGACCAGCCGGTGCAGACCTGGCAAATGCCGGAGCGAGTCAGCGGTATCGGCGAGGTCTGGGTACAGTGCGTGTCACAAGGCGACATGCCCGGCTGCGGTCCCGCCACGACGGTCATGACGCTGGGCTACGATCCGGCGCGCAAGCACTTTGTGGGTACCTTTATCGGCTCGATGATGACCCACCTGTGGGTCTACGAGGGCGACCTCGACGAAAGCGGCCAGCAGCTGACGCTGCGTGCCGAAGGGCCGGATTGCTCGGGCAATGGCCGCATGGTGCAGTACCGCGACGTGATCACGTTGCGCGACAACGACCACCGCGAACTGACTTCGTACATGCAGGGGGAAAACGGCGAGTGGACGCAGATCGTGAAGGCCAGCTACCGCCGCCAGCCCTGAGCTTCACTGGGGTTCCCGGCCAGCCGCGACAGGCGCGAGAGGCGCGACGAGCGCGACGAGCGTGAGTCGGGGCCGGGCGGATCGTCGTGGCGGCCGCGGCGCGGCCGCGCCGCATTGCGCCGGCGCCGGCGCCGCAGCAACAGCAGCAGCGATGCGGGCACCAGCAGCACCAGTGCCAGCAGTGCAAAGGTGAGCAGCCCGGGGTCGTTCGCCGCCGCGGCGACCCGGTCCACCAGCAAGGCACTGACCACGATGCCCGGCAGCATCCCCAGTGCCGTGCCGATCAGGCAATCGCGCAGGCTGATGCGCGAGGCGCCCACCAGCAGGTTGACCAGCGAGAAGGGTGCGAGCGGCACCAGCCGCAGCACCACCATGGCGATGACGCCGTGCTTGCGCAACTGGTGGCTGACGCGGTTCAGCCGCCTGCCGCCAAAGCGGCGCACGGCATTGCGCCCCAGCAGCCGGCCGGCCAGGTAGCCCGCGCCGGTGCTCAGCGCCGTGCCGCACAGGGCCAGCACGGCGCCGTAGAGCGGGCCGAACACCACCACCGTGACCAGGATCAGCAGCGTCACGGGCAGCAGCGTCACCGCACCGGCAAGATAGACCCCCATCATGGCCAGCGGGGCCAGCGGCATTTCGTCCACCCGCTCGATGGCGCCGAGCAGGGCGCGGAAATCTGCCCAGTCGCGCAGCGGCGTATAGCGCCAAGCGAAGAAAAGCCCCGCCACCAGCAGTGCCAGCGCCACCATCACTCCCACGCGCCCGAGCACGCGCGGGCGCGCCTCGTGGCTGACGAACTCGGCCAGCACCTGGTCGCTGTCGATCGGCTCGATCGGGTCCAGCAGGTTGGCGGCCGGTAACGCGGCATCGACATCGTCGGGCAGCGGCGGCACATAGTCCTCCAGCGAGCGCCCGTCGCTGCGTTGCAGGCGCCGGATCGCCCCGAGCACGCTGCGCGTGGCGGCCACCTCGGCCTGGAACGCTGCGGGCGCCACCTCCAGGTGTTCGCCCAGCAGCCGCGCGCGCATGGCGGCTATGGCCGCCTGGACGCGCGGCTCGCCGCCTGAGACCACCACGATATTGCACTCGGTGTCGAGCCCCAGCGAACGGTTGCTGAGGTTGGAGGAGCCGATGGTGAGGAAGTCGTCGTCGATCACCGTCACCTTGCTGTGGACGTTGACGCAGTCGGGCAGCAGGTTGGGAATCGTCGGGCAGTACAGGCGGAAGCGGTCGAACTTGTCGGCCGCGCGCAGTTGCCGGTAAAGGCGTGCGCGCAGCACGCCCATGCTGTGTGCCTCGAGCCAGCCGCTTTCGTTGCGGCGCGACACCAGCACGATATCCGGGCCGTCCTCGTGCCCCAGCCGGGCGGCCAGCGCCTTGGCGATCTCGCCTGAGCTGAAGTACTGGTTCTCCATGTAGATGCTGTGCCGGGCCGAGGCGATGGCATCGCGCAGCAGCAGGCGGATCTCGCTGACACCGGGCTCGTCCTCGCACATGGGCATGGTGCGGGCGATGCCCACCCGCACGTCGGTCAACTCGGGCGCCAGGCTGGGCGGCCACGGATCGGACGCGGTTGCCGCCACCGGCCGCGGTTGGCTGCCGCTGGCGCGCAGCCAGCGCTGCGCGCACAACTTGCCCAGTGCCGCCGCCGCGTTGCCATCGAGCGCGCACTGCACATCATGGAAGGGGGCGTAGGGCCGGCCCTCGGCCATGCGCAGCGGCGCACCGGGCGCGTGCTGGTTGTCGTCCCAGCGGCGCAGCGTCAGGTCCAGCCCGCCGACAAAGGCCACCTTGTTGTCGAGCACCACCACCTTCTGGTGGTGCGACGCGCCCGGCGGGTGATTGCCGTCCAGCAGGAACGACAGGTGCCGGTGCGCCTGCCAGTGCGCGCTGGCCGAAGGCAGCCACTCGCGCTCCATCGCCATCACCATGGCGTAGTCCCAGCTCAGGATGTAGATGCGCAGGTTAGGGCGTCGGTCGGCCAGCGCGCACAGAAAGTCGCGCAGCCCGGCCGGCAGCCCGTCCTGCGCGCCGGCGGGGACCAATTCCATGCGGCTGTCGATGTCCCAGCCCAGGATGAAGATGGTGTGCTCGGCCAGCGGCAAGGCCTCGCGCAGCGCGCGGAAATAGGCGTCGGCGTCGACCAGCATGGCAAAGCGCCGGCACGATTCGACGCGCCAGCAGTTGCGCCCGGGCTTGAGCTCGAAGCCGGGCGGCGAGGTGGGATCATGCGGTGGTGGCGACGTCGCGGGCGCGGGGGGCGCCGTGGTGCCGGGCGGATCGTATTGCCTCATTGCGCACGCTCAGGGAAGCGAAAGCCATAGCCCGAAGCGTCGCGCAAGTTCCGTACCCTGCGCAAGAGCCGGCCGGAGCGGTTGCCAGGCTTGGCTTGTGCGTGTGCGGCTTACCTGCCTTTGTAAGATCGGCACGCGGGCGAGCCGGGGTGCCGGGAGCGCGAGAGGCAGGTCAGGAGGCGTGTCCGCGCCGCAGGCCGGCGGGGCGGGCGATGCCCCAGACATCGAGCAGCGGCTCAAAGTGCGGGGTGTTTTCGCGCGGCGCAGGCGTGACGCGCCGTGGAGGTGGCAAGGGCCGGCCGGTCAGCATGAGGAGCGTATCGGCCTCGGCCGGCAACTCGGGCTCGCCTTCATAGGCCACGACGCCCATCTGGCGGGCGGATTTGAGCGCGCGGGTCAGTTCCGCGGCGCTCAGGCGGCTGGCTGCGGCAAGCCGGTGCCGGGGCATGGGCCCATTGGCACGCAGGCTGGACATCAACGCCGTCACGCATTCCCGGGTGGTTCGATTCATGTCGCTGCGTCAGAAAAATGGCGCGGCAGCGAACCCGCCGATCGGGTTCCTTGCCTGCGGATAACCATTCTTTAGCAGGGGTCATGGTCTTGCCAACCCGATATGACACTTGTTCACATTCGTCTCACGGTAGGGCATTACCTTGGCCATGGCGCATCAGTGCCGCGTTTTTGGGTCGCCGGTGGGAAACGCGGCCGCTGTGCCGTCATGCCGGGTCAGCATGGAGCCGTGCCGGCGCCACTTGCGGGCGTGGCGAACCTCGATGTCCGCGGCAAGATCATGCAGTTCCGCCACCCTGGCGTCGAGCGGGTCGGGATAGATGTCCAGCGGACGGTATCGGAGAAGAAAGCGCATCACGGGTCTCGGTTGTCCTGGTCGTCGGCCGGCGGCCTGACTCCAGTATTGGCGGTGAACCCGTGGTTTTCAGTAGAAGATGCGCAGAAACTTTGATGCGACGCAATGCATCAGGCGCAATGAGTCGTTGCGGCCCATCGTGTCAGCGGGCACGCAAGGCAAGGCAGCCGGCACCTCGACGGGCCGGCCAGCCGGGGGTCGCGTTAGCGGCCGAGGCGGGTATCACCGCGGGTGTCGCGGCAGTAAATCCTGCGTTCACGTACCAGTCCGTCACGGCCGTGGATGCACAGCGACACGCCGTCTTCGCGGGCACGCATCCAGCCGGCGGCGATGGCGGCTTCCTGGGTCGGGAAGTGCAGTGCCGCGCTGTCGGGGCCGCTCTCCAGGCCCTCGATCGTAAGCGCCCATTCCCCCGCGCTGGCGTATTCGGCGTCGCCGGTCGTGGCGGGAAGCACGTGGATGCTGCGTGACGTCATGGTGTTCTCCGTGATGGCTGGCAGTGACTCTAGGTTTTAAGCGATCCCGCGCCGGCGGGCTATCGGTCGCTGTCCTACAAGCATATTCGGGACCAGCCCGCACCCGGCACGCCGCACCGCCATCGTGCGGCGCGCCGTCGCGCCATGTCGCGCGTTCTGCTGACATCGGGGTAGGACGAATGCCGACTTTTCGTCCCGCCGCGGATTGCTACGATCCAATTGCCGGTTGGGCAACAGGCTGCCCGGTCAAGCCATTCCGAGCTCTTCCATCCCGGCGGCGCATGCCGCATCCACACGAAGCAAGGAGATCATCATGAGAAAGCTATACGCACTGTTTGCCCTCGCTGGCATGCTGCTGGTCACGGGTTGCAACACCATGGCAGGCGCAGGCAAGGACATCGAGCGCGGCGGCGAGAAGGTGCAGGGCGCGGCGGAAAACACCAAGCAGAAGATGTAAGCCGCTGGTGGCCACACCGTGGCCAGTCGCGACGGCCCGTGCCCCATGCGCGGGCCGTTTTCGTTCACGGGTGCGCCGCTTCGGTGCAGTTGGCGCTCCAGCTGGCGGCGGCGGACCGAATTCGCGCTGTGCCTGGCACCGCCATTGCCGCGCGCCGCCAGCCACGGTGCCGACCGCCGCGCGGCGCAGCTAGGCGGGCTCGGCCTGCTTGCCGAAGATCACCAGCGCAATGCCGCCCAGCACCGCTGCCGCGCTCAACGCCAGCCGCAAGCTCAGGGCTTCCCCCAGCAACGCGATGCCGCCCACCGCGGCGATGACCGGCACGCTCAACTGCACGGTGGCGGCGGTCGCCGCCCGCAGGCGCGGCACCGCGGTGTACCAGATCACATAGCCGAGTCCCGAGGTAAGGGCACCAGAAGCCACCGCATAGGCCAGCCCCGGGACATCGAGCGAGCGCTGCGCCTGGATCGCGGCACCGAGGGCCAGCGCCATGGGCACGGCGCGCACGAAATTGCCCGCGGTGGTCTCGACCGGATCCCCGGCACGCTTGCCACGCAGGGAATAGATGCCCCACGCAATGCCTGCGGCAACCATCAGCAACGACGAGGCCAGCGGCGGTGTCGCCAGGCCCGGCAGCATCAGCCAGACCAGGCCGGTCAGCGCCAGCGCCAGGCCGACCCACTGCTGCGGGCGCAGCGGCTCGCCGGTGTAGAGCCCGTAGCCGATCATGGTGGCCTGCACCGCGGCAAACAGCAGCAAGGCCCCGGTGCCGGCGCTCAGGCGCTCATACGCGAACGAAAACGCGGCGGCATAGCAGAACAGGGCCAGCGCCGACACCCAGTTGCCGCCCAGCGCCATGGCGCCCGCGCCGTTGCGCCCGGCCTGCCGCCGCGCCATCACGATCAGCCACAACACCGCCGCCGCCGCGGCGACGCGTGCCAGCGTGAACGTGCCGGCGTCGATGGTGGTGCCTTTCAGCGCCAGCCGGCACAGCAGCGAATTGCCGGCGAATGCCAGCATCGCCAGCGCGGTCAGCAACGCGGTGTTTGCGTGCGGCATGCGGGCCTGGCGCTTAGCCGGCGGGCGGCGCGTCGCCGATAGCGTACGAGGACAAATGCTCGATCGCCCGGACCAGCCCGGAATGGTCCCAGGCCGCACCGCCCAGCCCGCTGCAGACATTGAACAGCTGCTGGCACGACGCCGTATTGGGCAGGCCGACGCCAAGCTGGCGCGCGGTGGAGAGTGCCAGCTCCAGGTCCTTCTGGTGCAGCGCGATGCGAAAGCCAGGGTCGAAGGTGCGCCGGATCATCCGCTCACCGTGCACTTCGAGAATGCGTGAACTGGCAAAGCCGCCCATCAATGCCTCGCGCACGCGGGCCGGGTCGGCGCCAGCGCGGGCCGCCAGCACCAGGGCTTCGCTGACGGCCTCGATGGTCAGCGCCACGATCACCTGGTTGGCCACCTTCGCGACCTGGCCATCGCCGGCCGCGCCCACGCGCGTGATGTTCTTGCCCATCAGCTGCAGGATCGGCAGCACGCGGTCGAACACCTCCTGCTTGCCGCCGGCCATGATCGACAGGGTGCCGGCCTTGGCGCCGACTTCACCGCCCGACACCGGCGCGTCGATGTAGTCGGCCCCGATGGCCTCGATGCAGCGGGCGAACTCGCGGGTGGCGATCGGCGAGATCGAGCTCATGTCGATCACCGTGACGCCGCCCGTGGTATCGGCCAGGCCGTCGGCCACGCCACGCTCGCCGAACAGCACCTTTTCCACGTCGGGCGTGTCGGGCAGCATCAGGATGATTGTCTCCGACTGCCTGGCCACGTCCTCGGCGCTGGCGCAGGCCGTCACGCCGGCATCCTGCAGGTCTTGCGGCACGCCGCTGCGGCTATGGGACAACACGGTATGCCCGCCGTCGACCAGGTGCCGCACCATGGGCTTGCCCATCACGCCAAGCCCGATAAAGCCGATCTTGCTCATGTCGATGTCCGGTTGGGGTTCAGGCGCCGGCCTGGGAGTGCGTCGCGCACCGCGCCGGGCGCATATCTGATGATAGTCAGTCGCACGCCAGCGCAGACAGCGGACCGGGCGCCGGATGCGTGCCAGCGCGCGCCGCCGCGACGCGGGCCGCGGCGTCGTCCAGTTGCGCCAGCGTGCCGGCATCGACCGGGATCTGCGTGGCGCGGGCCGCGCGGCAGGCGCGTTCGGGTTCACCCGGCAGGTATATGCCGGGCTGGCCGGGCTGCAGGCGCGAGCTTTTCATCCAGTCGGCGAAGGCGGCCACTTCATGCCCGAACGAGGTGCTGGTGCCGAGCCGCGCGGGATCGAACACGATCGCCAGCATGTTGTTCCAGACCGCGTGCTGATGCCGCAGTGTGTCCGGGCGGATGGTATGGCCGCCCGTGACCGCGGCGCCCAGCAGCTCGCACATCACCGCCAGCACATGGCCCTTGTGCTCGCCAAAGGGCCGCAAGGCGCCCTGCGGCGTGCCGGCGGGCGGGTACATCACGGCGGCATCGGTGGTGGGCTCGCCCAGCGCATCGAGCAGGCAGCCCGGCGCCACCGGCGCGCCCTTGTTATGGGCCACGCGCACCTTGCCCAGCGCCACGGCGCTGGTGGCAAAGTCGAGCACCAGCGGCGGCTCGCCCGCCATCGGCACGCCGATGGTGAACGGATTGGTGCCATAGCGCGCGTCGTAGCCGCCGTGGGGCGCCACGATCGGCTTGGACAGCACGTTGACGAAGTGTATCGAGATCATGCCCGCGGCCGTGGCCTGCTCGGCCCAGTGGCCGACGCGCCCCAGATGGTGCGACTGGCGCAGCCCCATCACGCAGACGCCGTGCTCGCGGGCGCGGGCGATGGCCATCTGCATGGCTTGCGCCGTCACCGCCTGCCCCATGCCGCGGTTGCCGTCCAGGCTGAGCAGGCTGCCGGCGTCGTGCAGCACGCTGACCTCCCGGTTCAGTTGCAGCTCGTCGGCCTGCCATGCCAGTACATAGCGCGGGATCATGCCGACGCCGTGGGAGTCATGCCCGCTCAGGTTGGCGCCGACGAGGTGGTCGGCGGTCAGCTGTGCCTCCTGTGCGCTGCTGCCGGCGGCACGCCAGAGTTCGGTCACCCACTGGTGCAGGGCGTCCGTGGGAATGCGGTGTTCGCTCATATCGGCCTTGGAAGGATGAAAACGCTGCGAAGCAAGAAGCCCCGTGCCGTGTGACGGCAACGGGGCTTTCATGATACTTGCGGCACGCGTTCGCTGGCGCGGGCGTGGCCGGTGATCGGGCAAATCCCTACTGGTGCGGGGCTTCGTGCGCAGGGGCTTGTGCCAGGATTTCCCGGATGCGGGCCAGGTAGCTGTCGCCCACCGCGCGGTGCAGGCGTCCCGCCTCGGCGGCGAACTGGCGCCTGCTGGGTGGGCGGATGCCCAGGCTGCGGCAAATGGTGGACAGATAGGGCTTGCGCGGGCCAGCCAGGCGTTGCGCCGCGGCCTGCAGCGCGGCGTCGCCGATGCGCCCGCGCAGCCATGCCAGGACTTGGCGGTCATAGTCGTTTTGCACGCGGATCAGGTGTTCCATGCCGGGGCTCCACTGTTCATCCATACAGGTACTGTAAATATATACAGTATCGGTGTGGAGGCAAGAAAAATCCGGCCCTGGCGGGTGTAAATGCCGCGCCGCGGTCACGCTGGTGTCGATTTCAGAAAGATCTGTCTTCAGAAGGCCTGGCCGTAGCACCTATAGCGCCGTCGCCCGACACCAGTGGGAGGACCGCATCGCGCTTTTCCAGCAAGTGACGTTTCAGTACTGCCGCCAGCCGCTTGCCGTCGCGGGCTTCCAGCGCCTGGATCATCTCTTCATGGTCCTCGACGGCTTCGTCCCACTTGCCGCTTTGCTGGTTGGAGCGAAAACGCAGGGCCTGCAGGCGGCGGTTGATCGACTGGTACGTCTGGCGCAGCGCTCCATTGCGCGCAGCCTCATTGATCCGGTCATGGATCTCCTGGTTGCGGCTGTAGTAGCCCGGCAGGTCGTTGCGTGCGCGGCAGGCCAGCATGCCGTAGTGCAAGGCCTTGATCTGCGCCAGTTCGGCCGCCGTGATGCGCTCGCACGCCAGTTCGCCGGAAAACGCCTCCAGCCCGCTCATCAGCTCGAAGCTCTCCCTGACCTCTGCCTCGCTCATGCGGGAGATGCTGGCGCCGCGGTTGGGCAACAGATCGATCAGGCCCTCGGCCGCCAGCACCTTCAGCGCTTCGCGCAACGGCGTGCGGGAAATGCCAAGGGTTTCGCATAACTCGCGTTCATTGAGCTTGGTACCCGGGGCGAACACCCCTTCGACGATGAATTGCCGCAGGTGCTCGACCACGGTGTCATGCAGGCGCGGGCGCGCCAGCCGGGGCAGGGTGGCAGGGGGGGCTGGCTGGCCTGCCACGCCGTCGTTGTGTGAGTTTTGCATTCAATGTCCTCTATGCAGTTGGCGCAGATTCTACTGCATCCGCTCATTCGTCTCCAAAACGCGGGTTAACCACAACAAAAATGCGCAAATTCCACCTTGGTTCGCCCCAGCCGGCCTGCTATATTCGATTGAATTCAAAATTCATAATCCAACAGGAGGCGCGATTCCATGGTTCACCTCGATTTCCATCCCTCTGGCCGCCACTTTCTTCAGATCCCCGGCCCGAGCCCCGTGCCCGACCGCATCCTGCGCGCGCTGAGCTACCCGACCATCGACCACCGTGGGCCGGAGTTCGGCGCGCTGGGCCGCAAGGTGCTGGCCGGTATCAAGGAAATCTTCAAGACGCAGCATCCGGTGATCATCTATCCCGCCTCGGGCACCGGCGCCTGGGAAGCGGCGCTGACCAATACGCTCAGCCCGGGCGACCAGGTGCTGATGTTCGAGACCGGCCACTTCGCCACGCTGTGGAAGAAGATGGCCGAAGCGCTGGGCCTGCGCCCCGAATTCCTGGGCTTGCCCGGCATCGAAGGCTGGCGCCGCGGGGTGCAGCCGGACATGATCGAAGCGCGCCTGCGCCAGGACGCTGGCCACGCGATCCGGGCGGTCTGCGTGGTGCACAACGAGACCTCGACCGGCGTGATTTCCGATATCGCGGCGGTGCGCCGCGCCATCGATGCCGCCGGGCACCCGGCGCTGCTGCTGGTGGACACCATTTCGGGGCTGGGTTCGGCCGACTATCGCCATGACGAGTGGGGCGTGGACGTGACCGTGTCTGGCTCGCAGAAGGGCCTGATGCTGCCGCCGGGCATCAGCTTCAACGCGCTCTCGCCCAAGGCGATCGCCGCCAGCCAGCATGCCAGGCTGCCGCGCGCGTTCTGGGGTTGGACCGAGATCATCGAGGCCAACCAGAACGGCTACTGGCCCTATACGCCCAATACCAACCTGCTGTATGGCCTGTCCGAAGCGCTCGACATGATCCTGGGCGAGGGCCTGGAACAGGTCTTTGCCCGCCATCGGCGCCTGGCGGAAGCGACGCGCTGCGCGGTGCGCGCCTGGGGCCTGGAAATCCAGTGCGCGGATCCCGCGGTGTACAGCCCGGTGCTGACCGGCGTGATGATGCCCGACGGGGTCGACGCGGATGCGGTGCGCAAGCTGATCTATGAACGCTTCGACATGTCGCTGGGACAGGCGCTGGGCAAGATGCGCGGACGCATGTTCCGCATCGGCCATCTGGGCGACTGCAATGACCTGACCCTGATGGCCACGCTGGCCGGTTGCGAGATGGGGCTGAAGCTGGCGGGCGTGCCGCTTGCCGGCAGCGGCGTGGCCGCGGCGATGGCGTCGCTGGCCGCGCACGCTGACACGCCGGTGCTCAAGGCCGCAGCGTGAGCGGCGTCGATTGAGCGGCGCCGATCCGGGCAGGAGGCGGCGCGGTGCGCTGCCGCCTGCCATCGGGGCCGGAGCGTTACCAGCGCATGCGTCCGCCGGGCAGGCTGCCGCATGCATCGCCATGGGCGCGCAGCCCCTTGTTTCTTGCATGCCATGAACATGAATTCGTCTCCCTTGCTGGTCAAGCCGATCCACCTGGTGCCAGCGCAGCAGCGGGCCAACTCGCCGCTGTCGGCGCTGTTGCGCAAGGAGTTGCGTGGCGACGTGCTGTTCGACCGCGCCGCGCGCGGCCGCTACGCCACCGATGCCTCGATCTACCAGATCATGCCGGTCGGCGTGGTAGTGCCGCGCGACCAGGCTGACCTGGTGCGCGCGCTCGACATCGCGCGGGACCAGCGCGTGCCGGTGCTGGCGCGTGGCGCCGGCACCAGCCAGTGCGGCCAGACCGTGGGCGAGGCCCTGGTCATCGACACCAGCAAATGGCTCAACAACGTGGTCGCCTTCGATGCCGGCGCGCGCACGGTGACGGTCGAGCCCGGCATCGTGCTGGACCACCTGAACGCCTGGCTCAAGCCGCACGGGCTGTGGTTTCCGGTCGATGTTTCCACGGGGGCGCAGTGCACCATCGGCGGCATGGCCGGCAACAACTCGTGCGGCTCGCGCTCGATCGCCTACGGCAACATGGTGCATAACGTGCTGGCGATCGATGCGGTGCTGGCGGACGGCAGCGCATGCCACTTCGGTTCGCTGGCGCAGCCGGTGGCGCCAGGGCGCGCCGAGGGCATTCTGCGCGGCCTGCAGCGCATCGCCACGCGCGAGCGCGACGAGATCGCGGAGCGCATGCCCAAGGTGCTGCGCCGCGTGGCCGGCTACAACATCGACTTGTTCGACTGCCAGAATCCGCGCGCCTATACCGACGACGGCCACGCCAACCTGGCGCATATCCTGGTGGGCTCCGAAGGCACGCTGGCCTGCAGCCGCCAGCTCACGCTGAAGCTGGCGCCGCTGCCGGCGCACAAGGTGCTGGGCGTGGTCAACTTTCCCACGTTCTACCAGGCCATGGACATGACGCAGCATATCGTCAGGCTGCGCCCGGTGGCGGTGGAACTGGTCGATCGCACCATGATCGGCCTGTCGATGGAGAACCCCGCCTTCCGCCCGGTGGTCGAGCGCGCGCTGACGGGCGATCCGCAAGCCATCCTGCTGGTGGAATTTGCCGGTGACGACCGGCAGGCGCTGCTGGCGCAGCTGGACCAGCTTGCCGAGCTGATGGCGGACCTCGGCCTGCCCGGTTCGGTGGTCAAGATGCCCGAGGAGAAGGCGCAGAAGGCGCTGTGGGAGGTGCGCAAGGCCGGCCTGAACATCATGATGAGCATGAAGGGCGACGGCAAGCCGGTATCGTTTATCGAGGACTGCGCGGTGCCGCTCGAGCACCTGGCCGAATACACCCGCCGGCTGACCGAAGTCTTCCACAAGCACAAGACCGAGGGCACCTGGTACGCCCACGCCAGCGTTGGCACGCTGCACGTGCGGCCGATCCTGGATATGCGCCGCGACGGCGCGCTGCGCATGCGCGAGATTGCAGAAGAGGCGGCCGAACTGGTGCGTGCGTACAAGGGCGCCTACTCCGGCGAGCACGGCGACGGCCTGTGCCGCGGCGAGTGGGTGGCGTGGCAATACGGCCCGCGCATCAACGCCGCGTTCAGCGAGATCAAGGCGCTGTTCGATCCGGACAACCGCTTCAACCCCGACAAGATCGTGCGGCCGCCCAAAATGGACGCGCGCGAGAACTTCCGCTTCGCGCCCGGCTACGCCGCGCTGCCGCTTACGCCCGCGCTGGACTGGTCGGCGTGGAACGTGCGGCGCGACCCGATCACGGGGGTCGAGACCGCGCCCGGCACCGGCAACGATACCGCCACGCATGGGCTGGCTTCGGCCGTGGAGATGTGCAACAACAACGGCCACTGCCGCAAGTTCGACGCCGGCACCATGTGCCCCAGCTATCGCGTGACCAAGGACGAACAGCACCTGACGCGCGGCCGCGCCAACACGCTGCGGCTGGCGCTGTCCGGGCAGCTCGGCACCGACGGGCTGGCCAGTGCCGAGGTCAAGGAGGCACTGGACCTGTGCGTGTCCTGCAAGGGCTGCAAGCGCGACTGCCCGACCGGCGTCGACATGGCCAGGTTCAAGATCGAGGCGCGCCACGCATGGACCAGCCGGCACGGTGTCGGCCTGCGCGAGCGCATGGTGGCGTTCCTGCCGCGCTATGCGCCGCTGGCCAGCCGCGTGTCGGGACTGCTGGCGCTGGCCGACCGCGTGCCCGGGGTTTCTGGCTGGATCCGGCGCGCGCTGGGGTTTGCCCCGCATCGGTCGCTGCCGCGTTTCACCGCGCCGTTCCTGGCGGGGCGCGCCGCGGGCCATGACGCAGGCCGCAAGACCGATGGCCGCGAAGTGCTGCTCTTCGTCGATACCTTCAGCAACTACATGGAGCCCGACAACGCGCGCGCCGCGCAAGCCGTGCTGGAAGCCGCCGGATATACGGTGCATTTCAACACCCGCGCGGGCGAACGCCCGCTGTGCTGCGGCCGGACCTTCCTGGCCGCGGGCCTGGTCGAGCAGGCCAAGGCCGAGGCACGCCGGCTGCTGGATGCGCTGCGTCCGTTCGTCGAGCGCGGCGTGCCGGTGGTGGGCCTGGAGCCGTCGTGCCTGCTGTCGCTGCGCGACGAATTCCTGGGCTATGGCTATGGCGACGAGGCGCGCAAGCTCGCCGGCCTGTCGTTCCTGTTCGAGGAGTTCCTGGTGCGCGAGCGGCAGGCCGGCCGGCTGGACCTGCCGCTGCAGCCGCTGCAGGTATCCGAGGCCATCGTGCATGGCCACTGCCACCAGAAGGCGTTCGATGCGTTCACGCCGGTGCAGACCGTGCTGGGTTGGATCCCGGGCCTGAAGGTGGCGCCGGTGGAGTCGTCATGCTGCGGCATGGCTGGCAGCTTCGGCTATGAGGCGGAGCACTTCGCGGCGTCGCAGGCGATGGCCGAGCTGTCGCTGCTGCCGGCGGTGCGCCGGCGCGCGGCTGGCGCCCTCGTGGTGGCGGACGGCACCAGTTGCCGCCACCAGATCCGCGACGGTGCCGACACCGAGGCGCTGCACGTGGCGCGGGTGCTGGCGATGGCGCTGGAAGGGGGGCGCCATGTCTGAGCCGATGCGCAACCCGGCCCAGGACCGCGCCCTGCTGCGGCCGCCCGCGCCGGCAAGAATCGGCGACCGTGTCGAGGACGTGGGCACGCCCGCGCTGCTGGTCGATCTCGATGCCTTCGACCATAACCTCGCGCGGATGCAGGCCCTCGCCGATGCCGGCGGCGTGGCCCTGCGCCCGCATGCCAAGGCGCACAAGTCGGTCGCGATCGCGCAGCGGCAGATCGCCGCCGGCGCGGTGGGCATCTGCTGCCAGAAGCTCAGCGAGGCGTACCCGTTTACCGCCGCCGGGATTGCCAGCATCCACATCAGCAACGAGTTCGTCGGCGCCGACAAGCTGGCCATGGCGGTGGAGCTGGCTCGGCACGTGGACCTGAGCATCTGCGTCGACGACGTGCGCCAGGTGGCGGCGATGGCAGCCGCTGCGGCGGCCGGCGGGGTGCGTATCACCGCGCTCGCGGAAGTCGACGTGGGGCAGGGGCGTTGCGGGGTCGACAGTCCGCAAGCGTTGAGCCGGCTCGCCGATGCCATCGGCGCGGCGCCGTCGCTGCGCTTCGGCGGGCTGCAGGCGTATCACGGCGGCGCCCAGCACCTGCCGCACTGGACCCAGCGTCGGGACGCCGCGCGCCACGCCGCCGAGCTGGCGCACGCCTATGTGCGCCATCTCGATGCCCGCGGCATCGCCTGCGCGGTCGTCACCGGCGGCGGCAGCGGCAGCGCGGAGTTCGATTGCGAGAGCGGTGTCTATACGGAGATCCAGCCCGGCAGCTACCTGTTCCTCGACGGCCACTATGGCGCCAGCGAATGGCCCGGGCGCTTCCAGCCCCGCCACGCCCTCTTCCTGTCGACCACGGTGATGAGCACCGCGCGCGCCGGCGGGGCGGTGTGCGATGCGGGGTTGAAGTCGGTCGCGGTGGACTCCGGCCTGCCGCGGCTGTGGTCCGGCCAGGGCAGCGAGTGGCTGCGCTATGTCGCGGCCAACGATGAACACGGCGTGCTGCAGGTGCTGCAAGAAGACGGCCCGGCCCTGCTGGGGAACAAGCTCTGGCTGGTGCCAGGCCACTGCGATCCCACCGCGAACCTGCACGCGCAGTACGTGTGCTGCCGCGACGGGTACGTGGCCGAGTTGTGGGACATCGCGGCGCGCGGCCTGAGCCGCTGACGCCGCAGGTAGAAAAAAGAAGAGCCGCGGCAAGCGGCACCGGGTAGTCAAAGCCAAAGGAGACCAACGATGCAACGCAATACAGTCAGGAAGACCCTGGCGGCCGTGGTAGGCGCCACGGCCTGCCTCAGCGCATGGGCATGGGAGCCGGCCAAGCCGGTCGAGATCGTGGTGCCGTTCGGTGCCGGTGGCGCCTCGGACCAGATGGCACGGTCGATCCAGGGCATCATCGCCAAGCACAAGCTGATGAGCCAACCGGTGATCGTGCTGAACAAGGCGGGCGCCAGCGGCGCCGAAGGGTTGATGGATACCAAGGCATCGCAGGGCAATCCGCACAAGCTGCTGGTGGCTTCGTCGGCGCTCTACACGGTGCCGATGGTGAGCCACCTGCCGTTCAGCTGGCGCGACCTCACGCCGGTGGCAATGATTGCGCAGGATGAGTTCGTGCTGTGGACCAATGCTGCGGCACCGTACCAGACCGTCGCGCAGTTCATCGACGCGTCCAGGGCCAGCGCCGGCAAGATCAAGGTCGGCGGCACCAGTTCCAAGCGCGAAGACCAGATCATCACCTCGCTGGTCCAGAAGAAGACCGGCACCCGCTTTATCTACGTGCCGTACAAGGGCGGCGGTGAGGCGGCCACGCAGCTGTCTGGCCAGCATATCGACGCCAACGTGAACAATCCGTCCGAGTCGATCGGCCAGTGGCGCGCCGGCGAGCATCGCGCGCTGTGCGTGTTCGCGCCGCAGCGCATGGCCTACAACGGCAAGGTCACGCAGACCCAGAGCTGGCATGACGTGCCGACCTGCAAGGAGCAGGGGCTCGACGTGCAATACCAGATGCTGCGCGTGTTCATGATGCCGGGCGGCGTGACCCCCGAACAGCAGAAGTACTACGTGGAGCTGATGCAGAAGATCGTGGCCACGCCGGAATGGAAGGAGTATCTGGAAAAGAATGCGCTGAAGAACGACTTCCTCACCGGCAAGGCGCTGACCGACTTCCTGGCGCGCGATGAAGCCGCGCACCGCGACATCATCAAGGAGGCCGGCTTCGTCGCCTCGCGCTGACGCTGGCACGGATCACCAAGGGGCTGCGCCGCGCGGCGCAGCCGATGGCCTGAAGGAAGGCGGGGGACAACATGGATTCTCAACAGGTAGCGGCGCATGCGGGCGCCGGGCTCTCGGTCAAGGCGGTGGAACTGGCGGTGGCGCTGTGCCTGCTGGCCGGCGCGCTGGTCGTGATCGTCAGCAATTACGGCATCGGCGCCGGCTGGGCGCCCGACGGGCCGGAAGCGGGTTATTTCCCGATGCGGGTCGGCATCATCATCCTGGTATGCAGCGTGCTGGTGGGCATGCAGGCGCTGCGCGCGGATGGCACGGCAGTGTTCGTGACGTGGCAGCAGTTGCGACAGGTGGGCGTCATCCTGGTGCCGCTGACCGTGTATGTCGGGCTGATCGGGGTGCTCGGCATCTATGTGGCGTCGGCCGCCTTCATGGCAGGCTTCATGGTCTGGGTCGGCAAGTCAGCATGGTGGAAGGCGGCCCTGATCGGGATCGGCGTCAATGCCTTGCTGTTCTGGATCTTCGAGATCCAGTTCCGTGTACCGCTGCCCAAAGGCCCGCTGGAAGCGGCGCTGGGCTACTAGGAGAGGTCATGGATGAAATCAATGCATTGATGGGCGGCTTTGCCGTGGCGCTGTCGTGGCATAACGTCGGACTGATGTTCGCCGGCATCCTGCTCGGCATCGTGGTGGGCGTGCTGCCCGGCCTGGGCGGCCCCAATGGCGTGGCCATCCTGCTGCCGCTGACATTCTCGATGGAGCCGGTATCGGCCATCATCATGTTGTCGTGCATCTACTGGGGCGCATTGTTTGGCGGGGCCATCACCTCGATCCTCTTCAATATCCCGGGCGAAGCCTGGTCGGTCGCCACCACCTTCGACGGTTACCCGATGGCGCAGCGCGGCGAAGCCGGCAAGGCGCTGACCTCGGCCTTCACCGGTTCCTGCCGGGGCGCGCTGGCCGGCGTGCTGCTGATCACCTTCCTGGCGCCGATGGTGGCAAAGTTTGCGCTGCGCTTCGGCCCGCCCGAGTTCTTCGCGGTGTACCTGCTCACGTTCTGCAGCTTTGTCGGCATGGGCAAGGAGTCCAAGCCCAAGATCCTGATCGCGATGTGCCTGGGCTTCGTGCTGGCCGCGGTCGGCATGGACACGGTATCGGGCACGCTGCGCATGACGTTCGGCTCGACTGAGCTGCTGCGCGGCTTCGACTTCCTGGTGGCGGTGATCGGCCTGTTCGGCATCAGCGAGATTCTGATGACCATGGAAGAGGGCGTGGCCTTCCGCGGCAAGCAGGCCCGTATCGACCTGAAGGTGGTGCTGAAGACCTGGGCCGAACTGCCGCGCTACTGGCTGACCGTGCTGCGCTCGTCGGTGATCGGCTGCTGGCTCGGCATCACGCCCGGCGGCGCGACCGCGGCCTCGTTCATGGGCTATGGCGTGGCCAAGCGCATGGCGAAGGATCCGGGATCGTTCGGGCAAGGCAATGTCGAAGGCGTGGTCGCGCCCGAGACCGCCGCGCACGCGGCCGGCACCAGCGCGCTGCTGCCGATGCTGGCACTGGGCATTCCCGGTTCCGCCACCGCCGCGGTGTTGCTGGGCGGCCTGATGATCTGGGGCCTGCAGCCAGGGCCGCTGCTGTTCGCCGAGCAAGGGCCGTTCGTGTGGGGGCTGATCGCCAGCATGTACCTGGGCAACATCGTCGGATTGATCGTGGTGCTGTCGACTGTACCGCTGTTCGCGGCGATCCTGCGCATCCCGTTCTCGATCATCGCGCCGCTGATCCTGGTGATCTGCGCAATCGGCGCGTACACCGTGAACGGTGCGCTGTTCGATGTCTGGCTGATGCTCGGCTTCGGCGTGGTGGGGTATGTGCTGAAGAAGCTCGACTATCCGCTGGCGCCAATGGTGCTGGCGCTGGTGCTGGGCGATCGCGCCGAGGATGCCTTCCGCCAGACCATGCTGGTGTCGTCGGGCGCGCTGGATATCTTCTGGTCCAACGGTCTGGTGGGGACCATCATGGGGCTGGCGATTTTCGTGCTGGTGTGGCCGCTGGTGAGTGACCTTCGCGTGCGGGCAAGGGCGAAGAAGATGGCGTGAGGCGCTGGCACAAGCCGGCAGGTGGGCTGTTGCGATCGTCGAGGGCGACGTTCATTTCTCATCCGGGAACACTGCTGCCGAGCCAAGTCGTGGCTCGGCAGCATTAACGAAACGATCGGACACGGATCGCTGGGATGCTCAATGTCGCAGTCGGTCAAAGATCGGCATGCACTTTCCCCTGTAACCGGCCGCCCCTGCACCCTGCCACTACTGCCATCAGCGCTTGAGCAACGGGCACTGCGACTTCGCCACCGGCATGAACGCCTGCTCTCCCGGCACCGTCGCCAGCACCTTGTAGTAATCCCACGGATACTTGGATTCGGCGGGCGTCTTGACTTCGAACAGGTACATGTCGTGGATCATGCGGCCGTCCTCGCGGATGCGGCCGTTCCTGGCAAAGAAGTCGTTGACCGGCATCGACTTCATCTTCTTCATCACCGCCGCGGTGTCGTCGGTGCCGGCCGCCTGCACCGCCTTCAGGTAGTGCGTCACCGAGGAATACGCGCCGGCCTGGCTCATGTTGGGCATCTTCTTCAGCTTGTCGAAATAGCGGCGCGACCAGGCGCGCGTGGCGTCGTTCATGTCCCAGTAGAACGCTTCCGTCAGCACCAGTCCGGCGGCCGTCTTCAGCCCGATGGCATGGATATCGTTGATATAGAGCAGCAGGCCCGCCATGCGCTGCGCATTGTTGCGGGTCAGGCCGAATTCCGACGCGGCCTTGATAGCGTTGACGGTGTCGCCGCCCGCATTGGCCAGGCCCACCACCTGTGCCTTGCTGGCCTGCGCCTGCAGCAGGTAAGAGGCAAAGTCGCTCGTGCCCAGCGGATGGCGCGCGGCGCCCAGCACCTTGCCGCCGGTCTCGTTGATGACCGCGGTGGCCGAGTCCTGCAGCGTGTGCCCGAAGGCGTAATCGGCGGTCAGGAAGAACCATGACTTGCCGCCACGCTGCACCATCGCGCGCGCGGTGGTGTTGGCCAGCGCGTAGGTGTCGTAGGCGTAGTGGACCGACACCGGCGTGCACAGGTCGTTGGTGATGCGCTCGGTGCCCGGGCCGGAGAACACCACGATGCGGTTCTTCTGCCGGGCCACCTCCAGCACTGCCAGCGCCGGCGCCGACGCGGCCACGTCGAGGATGGCGTCGACGTTGGCGGTGTCGAACCATTCGCGCGCCTTGTTGGCGGCGATGTCGGCCTTGTTCTGGTGATCGACCACGACCAGCTCGATCTTCTTGCCCAGCACCTTGCCGCCGAAGTCGTCGATCGCCATCTGTGCCGCCGTGGCACTGCCGCGGCCGGTGACATCGGCATACAGCCCGCTCATGTCGAGCAGCATGCCGATCTTGACGACGTCGTCGGAGACGGCGCCCTTGGGCTGGGCCTGGGCCGTGCCGCAGGCCAGCGCCGCGGCGAAGGCGAGGGCGCCGGCGGCAATGCGGCGGATGGCGTGGCGATGGTTCATGGTGTCTCCCTGGTTTATTGTGGTTGGCTTTATTGTGGCTGCCTCAGACCGTGGCGATCGGCGTCACCGGCGACCCTACCGCGCCGGGCAGGCGCAGCGGCGGCGCGGTCAGCTGGAAGCGCGTGCGACGGTTGGCGCGCAGCCAGTCCGCCAGTTCGCGCAAGTACCACAGCTCGCCCAGCGGCAGGCCCAGCTTGAACAGGCAGTGGTGGTGCAGCGGAAGCAGCGGGTGGTGGGCCTCGCCCTCGGGCGCGGGGCGGGCAGGGTAGCGCTCCACCGCGTAGTTGTCGGCAATCAGCGCGGCGATGCCGGCATCGGTGATCCAGTTCAGCAGCTTGTCGTCGCGGCCGTCGAGCGCGCAGCAACTGTGGTGCAGCACGGCTTCATCGGGCTCGCGCTGCATCGACAGCACCACCTCGGCAAAGCCTGTGCGCAGCAGCAGCATGTCGCCCGGTTCGACTTCCGCCTTGCCGGCCTCCAGTGCGCGCATCAGGTCGTCGTAGCCAACGTTGCGGAAGTCCATGCCGAACACGTGCGCCAGGTCGACCAGCACGCCGCGGCCCTGCATGCCCTTGACGGCGAAGTTCTCGATGCCGAGCGCGTGGGCGGCGCTGTGGTCGTGGCCGCATGGATGCGCCGCGAAGTTGTCGTCCTCGGCATAGTCGACCGGGCCGACCACATGCTCGTTGGCGCGGTAGCCGTTGTAGTAGACGCGCTCGGGCCGGCCATCGCCATCGGCATCGAACAGTGCGCCCACGTGCGCCAGCGCGTCCCATTGCGTGCTGTACTGCAGGCACATCAGCACCTGGTCGTCGCTGATGACATCGGTCGCGGCGGGGTCCATCTTCGCCAGCGGGAAGTTGGTGTACGGCGCGTCGTCGCGGAAGGTCGGGCGCAGCACCGGCGGATGGCGGCGCGGATTGAGCTTGTTGCCACCGGGGTAGTCCAGCGGCAGCGACAGGCAGAAGCTCAGCCCGGCCTGCACCTCGCGCGCGCCCTTGATGACTTGTTCGGGCCCGATCAGGTTGATGCGTCCCAGTTGGTCATCGGGGCCGAAGTCTCCCCAGTTGGAACCTTGCGGACGTTGCTTCCAGCGCATGAGTCGTGCCTCCTGTGGTGTGGCAGGCCGCGGCAAGCGGCCGGCGAAGGGATTCGTGAGCGGCCGGGCGACGTATTTCATTACCGGCGCATCGGCGGGCCGGCCCATGTGCGCCATGAAACCGGTTGCACCCTTATAGGCCATCTCGACCGAAGCGGTCATTTTGCGGTGCAGCAGATCGGGTAGCGAAGCCTCACCTGACGGGGCCATGCCGAAGGGAGCACATGCCTTGTTGTCATACAACGTTCGGACTTCGTAGCCATTGTCGGGCCTGTTTGGCGACCAATCCTAGGGTTTTCCCGCCCTCGTCGCCGTCGATATGCGGGTAGAATGTTGTCAGACAACGTAACACTGACCCGATGCAAGCCATCGGGCTGGAGATGACATGGCAGCAAGCCCCACGGCAGTCGCGCAGGCGGCGCGTCCCCTCTATATCGCGATGCACGCGGACGACAATGTGGCCATCGTCGCCAATGACGGTGGCCTGCCGGCGGGCACCACGTTCCCGTGCGGTCTGGTGCTGGCAGAGGGCGTGCCGCAAGGCCACAAGGTGGCGCTGGCCGACCTGCGCGAGGGCGACGCGGTGATTCGCTACAACGTGGTGATCGGCTATGCGTTGAAGGACCTGCCGCGCGGTAGCTGGGTCAACGAACGCGTGATCCGCATGCCGGCCGCGCCCGGACTGGACCACCTGCCGGTCGGCACGCGGGTGGCGCCGTTGCCGCCGCTGGACGGCTATACCTTCGAAGGCTACTGCAATGCCGATGGCTCGGTCGGCACGCGCAATATTCTTGGCATTACCACCACGGTGCAGTGCGTCGAGGGCGTGGTCGAGATCGCGGTGCGCCGCATCAAGGAAGAACTGCTGCCGAAGTATCCCAATGTCGACGATGTGGTCGGCCTGGAGCATACCTATGGTTGCGGCGTCGCGATCGACGCACCCGATGCGGGCATCCCGATCCGCACCATCCGCAATATCGCGCTGAACCCGAACTTCGGCGGCGAGGTCATGATCGTCAGCCTGGGCTGCGAGAAGCTGCAGCCCGCGCGCCTGATCGGCGCGGGCACCATTCCGATCCAGCAGGCGGGCGAGCCCGACGTGGTCTGCCTGCAGGACGCGCAGCACGTGGGCTTTGCCTCCATGATCGAATCGATCATGGCCACGGCGGACAAGCATCTGGCGCGCCTGAACGCGCGCCGGCGCGAGACCTGCCCGGCATCGGACCTGGTGGTCGGCGTCCAGTGCGGCGGCAGCGACGCGTTCTCCGGCGTCACCGCCAACCCGGCGGTGGGCTTTGCCACCGACCTGCTGGTGCGCGCCGGGGCCACCGTGATGTTTTCCGAGGTGACCGAGGTGCGCGACGGCATCGACCAGCTCACCGCGCGCGCGGCCACGCCCGAGGTGGCCGAGGCGCTGGTGCAGCAGATGGCCTGGTACGACCGCTACCTGGCGCAGGGCCAGGTCGACCGCAGCGCCAACACCACGCCGGGCAACAAGCAGGGCGGCCTGTCCAACATCGTCGAGAAGGCGATGGGCTCGATCGTCAAGTCCGGCACCGGCCCCATCCATGGCGTCAGCGGCCCCGGCGAAAAGGTCACGCAGAAAGGCTTGATCTACGCCGCCACGCCCGCCGGCGACTTTGTCTGCGGCACGCTGCAACTGGCAGCCGGCATGAACCTGCACGTGTTCACCACCGGGCGCGGCACGCCGTACGGGCTGGCCGAGGTGCCGGTGATCAAGGTATCCACCCGCAACGACCTGGCGCGGCGCTGGCATGACCTGATGGACGTCAACGCCGGCCGCATCGCCACCGGCGAAGCCACCATCGAGGATGTGGGCTGGGAGCTGTTCCACACGCTGCTGGCCGTGGCCAGCGGCAAGAAGTCGTGGGCGGAACACTGGAAGATCCGCAATGCACTGGTGCTGTTCAATCCGGCGCCGGTGACCTGAGCCATTGGCCAGGGCGTGTCATGACCGCCCGCGCAACGGCTTCAGCAAATGCGACAGCCCGTTGTGATCCAGTTCATGCATCAGCGCCAGCAGCGCGCCGAGCTGTCCCGGCGGAAAACCCTCGCGCGCGAACCAGTTCAGGTAGTTGCCCGGCAGGTCGGCGATCAGCGTGCCCTTGTGCTTGCCAAAGGGCATGGTGACGGTGACCAGCCGTTTCAGGGCGTCTGCGTCGAAATCGGTCATGGGAGCGAGCCAGTCGGAAAGCGCCACGCTACCACAGTGGCGGCCGCGAGCGCGGGGTCAGGTAGTGCGTGGCCGCGCCTGGGCGCTTGCGGCCGTCGCTTCGGCCACGGCGGCGCGCACGCACCCGGCCAGCAGCTCGGCGGGCCGGGACCGGGTTGCGCGCGCCGCGCGGGCAATCACCAGCGGCTGGCGCACGGTGTCTTCCCGTATCGGTTTTTCCACCACGGCAGTGATCTGGGATGACGCGGGCGCCTGTGTGATCAGCAAGGCCACGCCCAGGCCGTTGGCCACCATGCCGCGCGCCAGTTCGAGCGAGGTGGCGCGGTAGCGCACCTCGGGCTGCAGCCCGTATTGCCAGAACGGCGCCATCAAAAATTCGCGGCTGTGGGGCAGGTCGATCAGGATCAGCGGCTCCTGCGCCAGCTCATGCAGCGACACGCTGCCGCGGCGCCGGGCCAGCCGCGAGCCCGCGGGCACCAGCCCGTAGGGCCGCAGTTCAGCCAGCAGTTCGCGCTCCAGGTCATCGGGCATGCCGACGTCGTAGCTCAGCGCCAGTTCGATCTGCCCGCCATGCAGCCAGTCTTCCAGCTGGGCCAGGTCGCCCTCGACAAAACGCACCGTCAACCCCGGATAGCGCTCGCGCGCCATCCGCAGCACCAGCGGCAGGTAGACCGGCGCCAAGGTGCGGAAGACGCCGATCTGCACTTCGCCGGCGGCGCCGTCGCCGCTCTTGTCGACTTCAAAGGCCGTGGCCGCGCCGAGGATCTGGCGCGCTTCGGCCAGCTTGCGCACGCCGAAGCGGGTCAGGGTCATCCGCGCGCCGGCATCGCGGGCAAACAGCGCTTCGTCGAACAGCGTCTCCAGTTCGCGGATGGCGACCGAGATCGATGGCTGCGAGACGTTCAGCAGCCGCGCCGCGGCGGTGGTGCTGCCGGTTTCCGCGGTGGCGGCGAAGTAGCGCAACAGCCGCAGCGAGACACGCATCAGGAAATCCTATAGGTGCTAGTCGAATTCCATATTTTACTTGATAGCTTGCGCTGCGCAGAATCGAGCCACTGAAACGCAAGCCCATGCGCTTGCCAGCCATCGAGGAGCCAGCCTTGGACGATTCCAGCCATACCAGCCATTCCGACCTGCCGCTCGCCGGCATCCGCGTGATCGACTTTTCGCGGGTGCTGGCCGGCCCCTATTGCACGGCGCTGCTTGGCGACCTGGGGGCCGAGGTGATCAAGATCGAGCCGCCGGGCGGCGACGACTACCGCGCGGTGGGGCCCTTCGTCGATGGCCGCAGCGGGCTGTTCTCGGCGATGAACCGCAACAAGCAGAGCATCGTGATCGACCTGAAGACGGCGGCTGGCCTGGAACTGGCCCGCACGTTATGCGTGCGCGCCGACGTGGTGGTGGAGAACTTCCGTCCGGGCGTGGCGGACAAGCTCGGCATCGGCTATGAGGCGCTGCGGGCGCTGAATCCGTCGCTGGTTTATGCGAGCGTGTCGGGCTTTGGCCAGACCGGGCCGGAATCGCACCGGCCGGCCTACGACATCATCTTGCAGGCGATGTGCGGGCTGATGGACGCCACCGGCGCGCCGGACGGTGCCCCGACCATGCTCGGCGAGGCCGTATCCGATGTGGTCAGCGGCCTCTTTGCCTCATGGGGCGTGCTGGCCGCGCTGCTGGCCCGCGAGAAGAACGGGCGGGGCACGCATGTCGATGTGTCGATGTTCGACGCCACGCTGAGCCTGAGCGCGACGCTGGTTGCGCGCTATGCGGCCACCGGGCGGGCGCCGCAACGGGTGGGCAACCGGCATCCCTCGTCCGCGCCGTTCGGCGTGTACCGCGCCGCGGACGGCTTCTACGTGGTGGCGGTGCTCAACAACAAGCTGTTCCATACGCTGGCCGAGACCATCGGCAGCCCGCAGATGGCGCACGACCCGCGCTTTGCCGATGACGAATCGCGCTGCCGCTTCGAGCCCGCACTGCGCGCCGGCCTGGAAGCCTGGTCGGCAGGCCGCTCCGTCGCCGAGGTGAACCGCCTGCTGGGCGCGGCGGGCATTCCGGTCGCGCCGATCCGCAATGTCAGGCAGGCAATGGAAAGCGCGCATGCCGTCCATCGCGGCCTGCTGACCGAAGTGGCCGGGCCGGATGGGGGCACCGTGCGGCTGCCGTCGCAGCCGGTGAAGTTCTCGGCGTATGGCCCCAACCGCGTCACGCCCGCGCCGGCGCTGGGACAGCACACCGAGGCCATCCTGGCCGCGCACGATTTCACCAAGGAGACACAGCATGCTTAAACGACTGGGCGTCGAGCCCGGCGACCTGGAGATCGCCGATGCCATTGGCCGCTTCGCGCAGAGCGAACTGGCGCCGAAGGCGGCCGAAGTGGATCGCGCGGAGACGTCTACCACGCGCTATGTGCCGCAGTTGGCCGAACTTGGCCTGATGGGGATGAACCTGCCGGAACGCTGGGGCGGGACGGACACCTCGCCGGTGGCGCTGATCCTGTCGCTGGTGGAGATCGCCAGGGCCTGTGCCTCCACCTCATCGATGCTCGGCGCGCATTACCTGGCCACCGATTCCATCCTGATCGGCGGCGACGACAGCCAGCGCGCGCGCTGGCTGCCGGGCGCCGCGGCCGGCGCCCGGCTGGGCGCCTTCGCGCTGACCGAGCCGCGTGCCGGCTCCAACCCGGCCGACATGGCCACGCGCGCCACGCCGCAAGGCGATGGCTACCGGCTGCGCGGGGTCAAGCATTTCATTTCCAACGCCGAGGCGGCGGACTTTATCGTGGTCTATGCCAAGACTGACCCGGCCGCGGGCACGCGTGGCATCAGCGCCTTCGTGGTGGACCGGCACAGCGACGGCGTGCAGGTGGCGCCGGCCGAGAAACTGATGGGCATCCACGGCGCGCCGGCGCACGAGGTGGCGCTCGACTGCTTCGTGCCCGCCGCCCACCGGCTCGGAGCCGAGGGCACGGGTTTCCGTACCGCGATGAAGGTGCTGGACAACAGCCGGCTTGACGTGGCCGCCACCAGCCTGGGCATCGCCGAGGCGGCGCTGGCCTGCGCGGTGGACTGGGCCAGGCAGCGCCAGGTGGGCGGCGAGCCGCTGGCGCGCAAGCAGGGGCTGCAATGGATGTTCGCGGACATGCGCACGCGGCTGGAGGCGGCGTGGCTGCTGACGCTGCAGGCCGCGGCGCGGCGCCGGGACGGCGAACCCTTTACCGAGCAGGCGTCGATGGCCAAGCTCTATGCGTCAGAGATGGTGGGGTTTGTCACCGATGCCGCGCTGCAGATCCACGGCGGCTACGGCTTCACGCGGGAAATGCCGCTGGAGCGGCTGGTGCGCGATGCGCGCATCCTGCGCATCTACGAGGGCTCGTCCGAAATCCAGCGGACGGTGATCGCGCGCACGGTGCTGGGGTAGGCGCCGCCGGATCGCCGACGGCGCCGGCGCTCACGATGCCCAGGCATCCCGCACTTCCGCAGCCAGTTCGTCGGCGCGCCCCTGGTAGCGGGGCGAGAAATGAAAGGGGATCACCGCGCGGGCGCCGATGCAGCGCGCGATCCGCCCGGCCTGAGCAGCAGTGAGGTGGTGCTTGCGCAGGCCGTGCGCCCGGTCGACCTCCAGAAACACGCTCTCGATGAACAGCTGGTCGACACCTGGCATCAGTTGCGACAGCGCTTGCACGTTGGCGCTGGTATCGCGCAGGTCGGTCACGTAGCCAATGCGCCGGCCGGGCCGGACCTCGAGGATCAGCCGGCTTAGCTCGCCGACGGTGTGCGTCGCCGCATGATCGCCGCTGCGGTCCCGCCACTGCACCAGAACCGGTGCATCGGCGGCCGCCCCGGTCAAGACGGCATGCTTGAGTTCGCGCATCCAGGCGCCAGTGGTCAGGCCCGATTCGGCCAGGCGTTCCTTGTCGATGCGGAGTCGGGCCTTTTCTTCCAGCAGGTAAGCCAGGCATGGAATTCCATGATCGACAAAGCAGGCACGCACCCGAAATGCCGGTTCGTCGTGGACGACATCGCCGGTGATTGCGGCGGCCGCCCGGTCTTCCCTGGCAAAGCCATGGCGGCTGGAAAAGCCGGCGCGCCGCAGCTGCCCGCCCAGTCCAAGCTCGACCGCTTCAATGACCAGTTCGGTGGTGTAGCGATGCACCACGTTCCACGTATAGGCGAGCAGCTTGTGCTCCACCTGTGCCACGAATCCCGGCCCGCCGACCAGCACGATGCCTGGCTTGCGCCCGAGCAGCACCCGCAGCAGCTTGTCGAAGCCGGAGAAATGATCCATGTGCGCATGCGTGACAAACACATGCGACACGCGCATCAGCTCGCGCGGCATCAGCCGGGCGATGTCGCCCAGGTCGAACAGCAGCGCGCGCCGTTCGTCGACGAAGTCGACGAACAGGCCCGGGTCGCCGAAGGCATCGTTGACAAGGCGGGCTTCCAGCAAGGGGCGCATGATCACTCGCGGTGCGCTGGCTACATGGGTGCGCTGGCTACAGGGCTCGGGTAGCGATGCGCGCATGTCCGGGCAACCGTTCAGCGCCCGGATAGCCGCCGCAGCAGTCGCTGCACGATCCGTTCGTGCTCTTCCAGCGCGGCTTCGAGCGTCTGCGCGCCATAACTCTCATTGTCCTGACTGGCCAGTCCGCTCACGCGCGTGATGAACAAGGGCGTGTCCGTCGGTGCGGCCTCCGATACGCCCCGGAACCGGGTTGTCACCATGCCGCCGGATGCCTCCAGCACGGTGCGACGGAATACCAGGTCGTTCTCCGACATCCAGCGCGACCATGCGTCATGGTCGGTCACCTGGATCGGCCGGTTCTTGTCGTCAAGGATATAGAAGCGGCGCCATTCCCGTGGACCCTGACGAGGCTTCATCGCATGCCACCTCCAAGCGGTAGTGGCCGGAGTGCCACGCGGAATCGACGGCAAGCCGGCCGGGAATACGTGAAGCCGGCCATCGATGGGCTGGACCTGCCGGGCAAGCTGCAGGGCTGCCACCCGCGACGCAGGCGTAACTTCAACGCTGCCCTGCAGCCAGTCTATTTAACCTCCGCGAACCGGCGCACACAAGGCGATGCTGGCCCCCGGAGCGGGGGCCAGCTGCGGGGGTCAGGGCGTGGCAGGCGTGGCAGGCGTTTCAGGCGTTTCAGGCGTTACGGACGATGCAGGCGATTCGGTCGTTTCAGGCGTAACCGGCGCTTCTGCGGTGGCAGGGGCGGCCGCCGCGGCCGGCTTGGCTTTCGCGGGGCGGGCACCGCCGGCGCGGCGCGCCTTCAGTTGCTGGGCGCGCTTGGCGTCGGCCAGGGTAACGACGCCGGCCTCGTTGCCGTCCAGGTCCAGGCGCTTGGCGCCTTCCACCATGCATGACCAATAGCGCGTGCCGCTGCACCAGGTGCGGATCGCTTCACGCAGCTCGGCCTCGCTCAGGGCGAGTTTGGCCGCATGCTGGGTCAGGTCTTCGAAGGTGCCGATCTTCAGCGGCACCTTGGGCGCGGGGTTCTTCGGGAAGGCCTTGGGGAAGTGCTTCTGCAGCCGGGCAATGGAATGCACCACCGGATCGACCGGTTTGCCCTGCGCGGCAGCCGGGGCCGGCCGGCGGCCCTTGGCGCCCGTGGGCGCGTCTGCCCCCGCGCCGGTACGTTCGCCGTCACGAGGGCGGTTGGGCGCGCCCTTGGACGCGCCGCTGCCTGCGCCTTTGCGCGGGCCCTTGCGTTCGCCCTTCGGTGATTCGGCGGCCGCCTTCTTGGCGAGTTGGTCCCTGAGTGCTGCCAGTTGTTCGAAGCCCATGATGTCTGCCGTTGTGTGAACCGGGATTGTATCAAGGCCGGGCCGCAAGCATCTCCGGCGCATCCGGCGGCATCGGGCGCGGGCGCAGGATGCGGCGCCTAGGGCCGGGCACGGGCCTGGGCCGCGAAGGCCCGCCACTCGCGGAACACCGCATCCAGGCAGGCGGCCGTGCCGCACTGATCCCGCTTGGTGCGGAACGCCGCGATATCGGCTGCGGTGATCGCGCCCGCCTTGAGCAGCCGTTGCTGGTCGGCGTGGATGCGCTGGTAGCCCATGGAGAAGAGGGCGGATTCGCAGATCAGCCGCTGCGCCTGGGTGGCGGCGGCTGGCGTGGCGGCCGGGTCGCAGTCGATGTCGGAGGCCCGGGCGGTGCCAAGGCAGATCAGGCCGGCGGCGGCCAGGCAAGCGCGAGCGAAGGGCGAACAGCGGGTCATGGCAGTTGGCGGGGTCCGGATCCGTTCCGGCGAAAGTCCCGCCATGTTACCGCCTGCCCGGCCCCGCATGACGGGACCGGGCCGCCGGCTTCACATCCGTCCCTTCCAGGGCACCAGCCACTTGGCCAGCTTGCGCATCAGCAGGTCGAACACGTACGCAATCAGGCCGATCAGCACGATGCCCATGATCACCACGTCGGTCCGCAGGAAGTTGGAGGCATTGAGCACCATCTGGCCCAGCCCGGCGGTGGCCGCGACCATCTCGGCGGCGACCAGCGTGGTCCAGCCGAAGCCGATGGCGATGCGCATGCCGGTCAGGATATCGGGCAGCGCCGCCGGAATCACCACATGGCGCACCACTTGCCACGGGCTCGCGCCCATCGAATACGCCGCGTTGATCTGCTCGATGGTGACCGAGCGCACACCCGCCTGCGCCGACATCGCCAGCGGCGCGAAGCAGGCCAGGAAGATCAGCAGCACCTTCGAGGTCTCGTCAATGCCGAACCAGATCACGATCAGCGGCAGGTAGGCCAGCGGCGGCAGCGGACGGTAGAACTCGATGGGCGGATCGAAGATGCCGCGGGCGATGCGCGAGACGCCCATCATCACGCCGATCGGCACCGCGGTGGCGACCGCCAGCGCGAAGGCGCCGAACACGCGTAGCATGCTGGCGGCGAAATGCTCGGTCAGCGGCTGGCCGCCCTGCAGGTTGCCCTGCCAGGCATCGATGAAGGCGGTGACGATGGACTCGGGCGTGGGCAGGAACAGCGGCGGCAGCCAGCGCAGGTGGCTGGCCACCCACCACAGCGCCAGCAGCAGCACCACGGTGATGGTGGAAATGCGCGAGCTCGAGCCTTCGCCAGGCAGGCGGTAGCCCGACACGGTCTTCATGGGGCGGGCGGGCGCGGCCGCTGACGCTGCGGGCGCATGCGGCGGCGGTTCGATGCGTTGGACGGTAGCGGACATCTGCTTCTCCTCAGGCGGTGGCATGGATCAGGTCGACGATCTCTTCGCGGTAGTGGATGAACTCCGGGTCGGACTTGACCGCGCGGGCGTCGCCGCATTCGATGAAGCGGCGCGCGAACGGCAGTTCATAGGTATGCGCGATGCGCCCTGGCGAGGGCGTCATCACGATCAGCCGCGTGGCCAGGAACAGCGCCTCTTCCACGCTGTGCGTGATGAAGAAGACAATCTTCTGCTCGCGCGCCCACAGCTTCAGGATCAGCGCCTGGATCGACTCGCGCGTCAGCGCGTCGAGCGCGCCCAGCGGTTCGTCCATCAGCATCACCGCCGGATCGCAGGCGAGCGCGCGGGCAATCCCCACGCGCTGCTGCATGCCGCCCGACAACTGGTACACCGGCTTGGCGGCGACGCTTTCCAGCCCGACCGCAGCCAGTTTTTCATGGGCGACGCGTAGCCGCTCGGCGCGGGCCACGCCGCGCACGCGCAGGCCCAGCGCAACGTTGTCCTCGACGCTGAGCCAGGGCATCAGCGCGTGCTTCTGGAACACCACGCCGCGTTCGGCGCCGGGTCCGTGCACGGGCTTGCCGCTCAGCCGGATCTCGCCTTCCGACGGCTCCATGAAGCCTGCGATGCACGACAGCAAGGTGGTCTTGCCGCAGCCCGAGGCCCCCAGCGCAACCACGAAGTCGCCGCGCTCCATGGTGAGATTGACCTGCGACAGGGCCAGCGTCTTCGCGCCGCCCGCCGTGCCGTAATTGACGCTGACATTATCGATTTCGAGTTGGTACATGATGGCTCCCCGAACAGGACTTGCTTGGCCGTCGCGCTGCAAACAGCGCGCGGCGGCCGGCTTCAGTGACGCGGCGCGGTCTCAGCGCAAGGCTCGCTTGGCCCATTCCGCGTTGACGCCCGGGCCATAGTCGGGCAGCACGGCCTGGATGGTGCCTTGCTCCTTGAGGAACTGCGCCGCCGACTGCAGCGCGCGCGCCGCGCCGCCGCCGAGCCAGCGCTCGGAGACCTGTTCCTGCAGCGTCGGGAAGCTGTACAGCGCCATGCTCGCGGGCACGGTTTCGGGCTTGGCGCCCGAGATCTTGGCTACGGCCTTCACCATCGGCGAATCGGCGGTCCAGGCCGCCTTGTTCTTGCGGTAGTTTTCATCCGCCGCGGCCAGCACGCGCACCAGCTTGACCATGAACTCGGGGTTCTCGCGCGCAAATTTCTTGTTGGCGATCATGCCGTCGAACGTGGCCTTGCCGGTGTCGGCGGCAATCTGCCCCGAGGTGGTCAGCACCGTGCCGGACTGCTTGAGCTTGGCCAGCACCGGGTCCCAGATGAAGGTGGCGTCGATATCGCCGCGCTCCCATGCGGCCGCCACCTCGGGCGGGCGCATATTGACGATGCGCACATCCTTCGGGTTGATCTTGGCGCGCTCCAGTGCGACCAGCGTGTGGTAGTGCGTGGTCGACACGAACGGCACGCCGACGCGCTTGCCCTTCAGGTCGGCAATGCTGGCGATCTTGCTGCCGTTGCGCGCGACCATGGCTTCGGCCGCGTTGATGTCGTCGAGGATCCAGAACAGCTCGACATCCAGCCCTTGCGACAGGGCCGATGCGATCGGCGAGGTGCCCGCCTCGCCAATGGCGATCTGGCCCGACGCCATGGCGCGGATCACATCGCCGCCGCCGCCGAACTGCCGGAACGAGACCGTATAGCCGGTTTGCTTTTCCAGCTCCTTCATGTCCTGCGCATAGCGCCAGGGCACGACCATGTCCTGGTAAGCAATCACTACATTCTTGCCTTGGGCCTGCACGGCCTGTGCGGCCGGTGCCAGCGCCGCCACCAGGGCGAAATACATCGCCATCTGCTTGATCCACCGCATGGTTGTGCTCCTCGGATGAGAAATCGGATTGGGGGTCACGGCTTTATAGGTGAGCCCGATTCCGGGCCTATAGGACCAGTTGCCGGGATTCGCTGGGGCCAGAACCGGCCGCGCGCGCGCAGGCCGCGCCGGGCCGCGGGGAGCGGTGGCGGGGGGCTGCGTCAATCATGGAATTCCTGTACCGGCCGCGGCGGGCGCCGGGGTCTCGCCGGAGGCGCTCCCGCGGTCAGGCGCTCAGGGAGAACCCGGAGTCGAAGGTCTGCCGCACGTCGAGCCGCTGCCTGAGCAGGCCCGCCTTCAGGTAGAAATCCGCGGTGCGCTGCTGCTCGGCGATCAGTCCGGCGTCGATGGGGCGCCACTGGGTGCGGCGCCGTTCGAACTGCAGACGCGCCGCTTGCGGCGAGATGCCGATGATGCGCGCCAGCGCCGCCGAGAACGCCGGCACATGCTGGTAGGACCACTGCTGCGCGCGCACCACGCGGTGCAGGAAATCCTGGAGCAGGGCGCGCTTGCTCGCCAGCGCGGCGTCGGTCGCGGCCAGGTAGCTGAGGCCGGACCAGAGCCCGCGGCCGCTGACCAGCACGCGTGCGTGCTGGCTGGTTTCCGCCATCGCAGTATAGGGTTCCCACGTCGCCCAGGCATCGATCGAGCCGCTGCTAAGCGCCAGCTTGGCATCCGCGGGCGGCAGGAAGCGCAGGTTGGCGTCCTCAGGCTTCAGCCCGGCGGATTCCAGCGCCTTGAGCGCGATCAGGTGTCCGATCGAGCCGCGGTTGGTGCCGATGCTTTTGCCTTTCAGGTCGGCCGCGTGCCGCAGCGGCGAGTCGGGCCGCACCAGCACGGCGGTACCGTAGGGGTCCGAGCGGTTTGCACCGATCAGCTTGATGCCCGTGCCCGCGGCCAGCGCGAAGATGGCCGGGGCATCGCCGATGGGGCCGCTGTCGACCGCGCCCGCGTTCAGCGCCTCGGCCAGCGGTGCCGCGGCGGGGAACTCGGTCCATTGGATGTCGTAGCCCAGGCCCTCGAGCGCGTTGGCGGACTCAAGCAGCGCACGCAGGCCGCCCTTCTGGTCGCCGGCCTTCAGCACCGGGCGTCCCTGTGCGTGCGCAGGGCCGGCGGCAAGGGTGGTGAAGGCAACGGTGGGGCCATAGGCAAGCGCCGCCGTGGCGGCGGCGCCGCGGCGCAGGAACTGGCGTCGGGAAGCGGTCATGGCTTTCGGGAAAATCGATATCAGGATCCCGAACTTACGCGGGCCGCGCCCGGCCTCCAACGAACAAATCCGCGATTCGATATGCGCGCGACGCGCCGACGCCCTCAATCGAGCCTGGTGGACTCGGCGGGATCCCGTTGCGAACGGATGTCTTCCGGGCTGAGCAGGATATAGCCGAGCGACTTGAGCAACTGCACCGCTTCCAGTTCGGCGTCGAGATACACCGGGCGTTCCGGGGCGCGGGCACGCTGCGTCGGCCACGCGGCGCTGCCGTGCGCGCCCAGCGGCGCCGATGGCGACAATGGCGACAATGGCGACAATGGCGACGACGGCGCCGTGTCCTGCAGCCAGCGCGCGGTCAGGATGCGGCAGTGCTCCAGGTTGGGCTTCCACTTCACGTCGACGGCCGCATTGAACCTGCCGGTGCAAAGACGCAGCCGCTTCAGTGCCGTCAGCCAGGCGACGAAGGCCTCCGTCTCGGTCGGCGGGTAGCCCCGCAGCAGCGTCTCGAGATAGCCCTGCGCCGTGCTGCCGTCGAGCGTCGGGTCATCTTCCAGCAAGGCGATCTCGAGCGCGACGTGCTTGCGGCCGTCGTGGTCATAGATGGAGCATTCGCCATCGACCACGCCTTCGCCCAGCAGCTCGCACAGCAGCGCCCAGGCCCTGGGGTTCTTGTCGAGCCGGCTTTCCAGCGTGGGGTCGATGCGGGCCAGCAGGTCCGGCATGGTCCGCGCCTCGCCGGACTGGGCGGCCGCGGCGAACGCCATTGCATTGGCCGAGGGCTTGTCGCCGTGCGCCAGCCGTTGCAGCGATGCGTCCTTGCGTTCGCCGATTTCCGCGGCGGTATCCACCGCGTGCATCCAGGCGTAGTCCTCCAGGCTGGCACACAGCTTGCGCGCGGCGCGGGCCAGCTGGCCGGCCAGCGACTGGACAAAACCGGTGCATAGCGCGCAGCGGCATTCAAGCCGGCCGGCGTGCAGGAAGCCGGCATACAGCCGTTCCTGGTGTCCGCAATGCGCGCATTCCAGCGAAAAGCCGCCCTGGCGCCCGGGGCGCTGCGTCGCCAGCAGTCCGTCGACCTGGTAGTGCGCCCGCCCGCCGCAGCATGGGCACAGCCATTGCAGCTTGTGGGCGCCGTCGCGCGGCGCCACGGCGCGCTCGAACTGGCGTGCGATGGCGCTGCGCGGAATGCCCTGTGCGCGTCCGACCACGTCGGCGCAATAGGCCCAGTAGCAGTATGAGCGGGCTGCCGCGGCCTGTTCCGCGGACAGGCGCCGCAGGGCTGGCAACACGGCCGCGGTGCGCCGCATCTCGGGAGCGATGGCGTCGATCAGCGCCTGGCCTCCCGGCATCGCCGCCTCGAGCGCGGCGCGGCTCTGCTCGAGGAAATCGGGCACATAGACCCGTCGGATGAAATCTTCGTTTTCGAGCCAGAACAAATGGCCCGGAAGCGCTTCCAGTGCCTCGATGCCGTCCCTGACTTCCGTCATGCCGGCGCAGGCGAGAAACGTGAACGGCTTACTGAACAGGAATTCGTCTGTCATGTTGTCGTCAACGGTGTACCCCGCCCATGAGCCCCCAACAAGCTCGTGTGCGATCGTCTCACCCCGTGACTAGGCCAAGGCAAACGCACGGGAAGCGCCAGCAGGGTGGCGCAACCCGTTTGGGGGACTTTCCCCTTCTTTTTTTCAGTCTGGTCTGAACGCTGCGCGGATTTTCTTCCGCCGCACTGGACAGGATAGGCGACGCGGCGGCGTCCTTACAAAGGAATCCAGCATGCCGGGCACAATCACCAGCGCTGCGCAACCAGGCGCGGCAGTGATGATCTCGGCTCCCGCAAGCCTGCGGCGCGAGCGCCAGGCAGCCCGCGCCGCAGGCCTGCCCTTACAGCGGGGCCGGCTGGGGCGGCGCCGCGGGCTTCTTGCCGCCGCCGCTGTAAGCGAAGTACCGGGCCTTGGCACCCTTGGCCCAGTAAGCCACGGTGAAGTGCTTGCTGTCGCGCCCGTAGAGCAGTTCCAGGCTGCCATTGGCCGCGCCCCATTCGGCGTAGCCGTTCTCGGCCGCGCCTTCGGTCTTGCGCAGGGCGGCATAGCGTTCGTCCAGCTTCCTGCGCACGTCTTCCAGTGCCGGGCGCTCGAACGTCATGGTGATCAGCGCCACCGCATCCTGGGCGTCGCAGTTCAGCACCACGCGCGTCAGGCCCGGCAGATGGAAGCGTTCCAGGTGCTTCAGTTCGACCGTATCGCCACCGGCCCACTCCGACGTGCCGGTTTTTGCATGATTCTGCGGCGGCGCCAGGCGCGAGCACCTGGCCTTGCCCAGCTCAAGCCCCAGGGGCGCCGCAGTGTTGCCGGCCGCCTCTGGCTGGGCGGCGGTGGTGGCGGCGTGGACGGAAACGGAGGCCAGCAGTGCGGCGCAGAACAGGGCAAACGGCTTCATCTTGAGGCGGGAAAGGGCTGTCACGGTAAGGAATCGGGTTGGTGGCAGGATTCTAAGGCCTTATTGCCCCGCGATTGGCCCGCGATGGGCTTGTCTGCCGCTTTGCCGCCTGAATGGGTGAGCCAGGCTATGGCGTGGCCGGCGCCGGCATCCATCGCCGCGTGCCCGCCCAGAACAGCAGCGCCAGCAAGCTGACCCCGGCGCCTAACGTACAGACGCCGCGCCAGCCGGCCGCGTCGTAGGTCGCCGTGGCGGTGATGGCGCCCAGGCCGCTGCCCGCCGCATAGAACAGCATGTAGGCGCCGACCAGCCGGCTGTGCGCGGTGGCATCGGCGCGAAAGATCATGCTTTGGTTGGTGACATGGATGGCCTGGCCGCCCAGGTCGAGCAGCACGATGCCAGCGGCCAGCAGCCACAGCGAGTGGTCCAGCCATGACAGCGGCAGCCAGGCGGCCACCAGCAGCACCAGGGCCGCGAGCGTGGTGCGCTGGCCCAAGCCCTGGTCGGCCCAGCGTCCCGCGCGCGCCGCCGCCAGAGCACCGGCGGCCCCGACCAGTCCGAAGGCGCCGATGGCGGTGTGCGAAAGCCGGTAGGGCGGGGCGCTCAGCGGCAGCACCAGCGCGCTCCAGAAGATGTTGAACGCGGCGAACATCAGCAGCGCGATCGTGCCGCGGACCTGCAAGACCCGGTCGCGGCGCAGCAGCGCGAACATCGATGCCACCAGGCTGGTATAGCGCATCCGCTGCGCGCGAGCGGCCACCACCGGCAGCGACCGCCACAGCAGCAAGGCCAGCACCAGCATTGCCGCGGCGGCGCAGACATAGACACTGCGCCATCCGGCGATGTCGCTGACGCCGCCGGCCACCACGCGCGCCAGCAGCAACCCGGCAAACACGCCGCCCTGCGCGGTGCCGACCACGTGCCCGCGTTCCCGCGGCGCCGCCGCGGCCGCGGCATAGGCGATCAGTCCCTGCGTCATGGCCGTGCCGAGCAGGCCGGTCAGCAGCATTCCCGCCAGCAGCACGGTCACGGACGGCGCCAGCGCCACGGCGGCCAGCGCGCCGGCCAGCGCCAGCACTTGCGCCAGCATCAGGCGGCGGCGCGGCAGCAGGTCACCGAGCGGCACCAGTAACAGCAGCGCCAGCGCGCAGCCGGCCTGGGTGGCGGTGACCACGCCGCCGATAGCCGCGGCGCCAATGTGGAAATCGTCCATCAGCGCATCCAGCAGCGGCTGCGCGTAATAGACGTTGGCCACGCTCAGACCGCTGGCGCATGCGAACAGCAGCACGGCGGGGCGGGGCAGGGGTGCCGGCACTGCGGCGGGGCGGGATGGGGGCGGTGCGGTGTCCGGCGTGGAGGAACAGGTTTCCATACGCTTCCAAGTGGTTGCAAAATAAAACCAGTTGAAGCGTAAGCGTATCGGTTTTAAAATGCAACCACTTTGACAAGGCGATGTGCCTAAGGCATACCAGACATGGCCACCCGCAAGGATCCGAGCGAAGATACCTGCCCCGTTGCGCGCACCCTGGCGCTGGTCGGCGACCGCTGGTCGCTGATGATCGTGCGCGATGCCTTCGACGGCATGCACCGCTTCAGCGACTTCCAGCGCAGCCTGGCGGTGGCGCGCAATATCTTGTCGGACCGCCTGCGCCGGCTGGTGGACGCCGGCATCCTGGCGACCCGCCCTGCCTCCGACGGCAGCGCTTATCAGGAGTACGTGCTGACGGAAATGGGCGAGGGCCTGTTCCCCATCGTGCTGGCGTTGCGCCAATGGGGCGAACGCCACCTGTTCGCGCGCGGCGAGCGCCGCTCGCAGATGGTGGAAAAGCGCACCGGCAAGCCGGTGCCGCTGATGATGCCCCGGCGCGGTGATGGGGCGGTGCTATTGCCCGAGGAGGCGGAGGTGCGCAAGCCGCGGTAGGCAAGCCTGCGCTTTGAGGGGCGGCGCGCTTGCCCGCGCTTGCCGCACGGGCAAGCGGGCCTGAGGTTCAGCTGCCCCGATACGTCCCGAAGCTCCACGGCGAACACAGCAGCGGCACATGGTAGTGCTGCGCGGCATCCGCGATGGTAAAGCGTACCGGCACGATGTCGGCGAAGACGTCCGGGGTGCGGAAGTAGTCCGCCACCCAGAAGCGCAGCTCGAACTCGCCGGTGCGCGCCTGCGTCGGCGGCAGCATCGGCGCATCGGTGCGCCCGTCGTGGTTGGTGCGGGTGCGCGCGAGCAGCCGCGGCGGCTGCACCGCGACGTCGAACAGTTCTACCTGCATGCCGGCCACCGGTCGGCCCAGGGATACGTCGAGCACATGCGTGCTGATACCTGCCATGATGCGATGTCTCCGGGTGGGGCGGCGGGCTCAGCTGCCGCGGTAGTAGTTGTAGCTCCACGGCCCGAACAGCACGGGCAGGTGGATGCGCTGGCTGGCGTCGGTGACGCGCACGCGCAGCGGGATCTTCGACAGGAACGACGGTTGCGGCAGGCAGGCCTTGCGCGCGGCGAAGTATTCGTCGGCGTGCAGGACCAGTTCATACGTGCCGGTGCGGTAGCTGTCGCCGATCAGCAGCGGCGGTTCGCTGCGACCGTTAGCCGCCAGCGTGACGGTCTGCAGCGGCGTGCGCTGGCCATTGTCGATGCGGAACATTTCCACGCGCATGCCGGCCGCCGGCGTGCCGTGGTAGGTGTCCAGCGCATGCAGCGTCAGGCGCGGGCTCAGGCCGCCTTGCTGCACCGGTGCGGCGGTCTGGTTGGTGGCCGCCGCATCCGGCGTGGCGCCCCAGCTGGCGCCGGCCAGCAGCGCGCCGCCGCCCAGCGTGATCGATTGCAGCGCGAAGCGCCGGCGGGCGGGATCAACGGTGTGGTCGTCCATCTCAGGCTCCCTGACGGGCAGGCTTGCCGCGCAGCTGGCGGATGCCCACCAGCACCAGCACCGCGGCCAGTACTTCGATCACCGCCACCAGATACAGCCCGGAGGTGAGCTTGCCGGTGGTGTTCTTGATCAGCCCCATCACGTAAGGCGCACCGAAGCCGGCCAGGTTGGCGACCGAGTTGATCAGTGCCACGCCCACCGCGGCCGCGCTGCCCGCCAGGTAGCGATTGGGCAGCTGCCAGAACACCGGGATTGCGCTCATGGTGCCGACCAGCGCGGCGGTCATCGCCAGCAGCGCGATCACCGGCGACAGCACCTGCGCGCCCAGCAGCACGGCCAGCACGGCCATGGCGCCGCCGCCGACCAGCGCCGCGCCGCTGAAATGCCAGCGCACTTCATTGCGGCGGTCCGAATGCGCGCCGTTGACGATCATGCCGGCGGCGCCGCACAGGTAGGCCACCGCCGCGATCCAGCCCACCGCCATCGGCGTGGTGAAGCCCACGTCCTTGATGATGGTCGGGATCCAGAAGGTCAGCGTCGAGTTGGCGCACAGCAGGCAGAAGAAGATCGCGATCAGCAGCCACACCTTGGGATTGGTGAAGAGGGTGCGCCAGTCATGGCCGCGCTCGCCCTGTGCGGCGTGGTCGCGCTTGAGCGCGTCGTGCACCACGCGCTTCTCGGCGTCGGACAGCCAGCGCGCCTGCTCGGGCTTGTCGGTCATGTAGAACCAGGCAAAGATGCCGGCCAGCACCGACGGGATGCCCTCCAGGATAAACAGCCACTGCCAGCCGTGCATGCCGTTGAGCCCGCCCATGCTGGTCATGATCCAGCCGGCCAGCGGGCCGCCCAGCACGCCGGCGATGGCCGACGCCGACATGAAGGTGCCGAAGGCGCGCGCGCGGCGCTGCGACGGGTACCAGTAGGTCAGGTACAGGATCACGCCGGGGTAGAAGCCCGCTTCGAACGCGCCCAGCAGGAAGCGCAGGATGTAGAACTGCGTGGGCGTGGTGACGAAGGTCTGCAGCATGCAGATCACGCCCCAGCAGATGGTGATGCGCATGATCGTCTTCTTGGCGCCGATCTTCTGCAGCAGCATGTTCGACGGCACTTCGAAGAAGAAGTAGCCCAGGAAGAAAATGCCCGCCCCCAGCCCGTACACGGCTTCGCTGAAGCCCAGCGAATCCAGCATCTGCAGCTTGGCGAAGCCGATGTTGACGCGATCCAGCCAGGCCAGCACCCATAGCACCCCGAGGAAGGGCAGCAGGCGCCAGGTTACCTTGCGGTAGACGCTGTCCTCGGCGTCGTCGGCGGTGCCCGTGAATACCGGGACGCCTTGTTTCGTGATCGACATGATGTCTCCTGTCTTGTGTGTTCTGCCAGGTCCAGCCTTTGCGGCGGTGCATGCGGCTCGCCGGGTTGGGAGCAAGTATATGAATGGCCCGCCGATGCGAAACGAGGGGGCTGGTATAGGCCCCATAGCAGCGTCGATATGGGCTGCAATGCCTTGCCTGGCGCGGGTTTGCGGCGATCGGCGGCGGCCTTGCACCGACCTATGGATTACCCTGAGCAGGCCGTTCGGGATCACCCGCGCGGGCTGGCCGGCCGCGCTTGTCCGGGTTGCACCGGTTGCCGTGCGGTGCCCGACACGCTACAAAGTCGCCATTGGCCGGCGCACCGGCGCCGCCGGGAGCGGTGGCAACCGCACGCGCCTGGCCTTTCCCGATTCCTTCCATGGACCCAACATGATTCGCGCCGACGACCCGTTCGATACCTACCTGCTGCGCGTGCTGTGCATCCTGATCGCCGAGCAGAGCGTGTCGCGCACCGCGATCCGCCTGAACCAGTCGCAGCCGGCCATCAGCGCCGCGCTCAAGCGCCTGCGCGCGATCTTCAATGACCCGCTGCTGACGCGCGAGAAAAACGTGATGGTGCCGACCGAGCGCGCGCTGCAGCTGGCCCGCAATGCCCAGGCCGCGCTCAGCGCGCTCGACAACCTGCTGGTCTCGGACGACCGCTTCGACCCCGCCACCACCGAGCAGAGCTTCGTGGTGGCGATGCCGGACTACCTGGCGCCGCCGTTCTTTGCCCATGTGGTGCGGGCGGTGCGGCGCGCGGCGCCGCATGCGCGGCTGTCGGCGCTGCCGCTTGGGGCAACCTTCGACTATGAGCAGGCCTTGTCGGCGGGCGCGGTCGATATCGTGATCGGCAACTGGCCCAACCCGCCCGAGCACCTGCACCTGTCGGTGCTGCTGGAAGACGAGGTGGTGTGCGTGGTGTCGCAGGACAGCGTGCATGCGCAGCCCGGCAAGTTCACCGCGCAGGCCTATCTGGGCGCGTCGCATATCGTGCCGACCCCGTATTCGCGCGACCAGCGCGGCCTGGTCGACGCGGGCCTGAGCACCATGCGCGTGCACCGTGACAACCGCGTCAGCTGTCCTTACTTCAATCTCGCCCCCAGCCTGATCCCGGGGACCGACCTGATCCTGACCACCGCGCGCCACTTCGCCAACTACCATGCGCAGCATGTGCCGCTGGCAGTGCTCGAGCCGCCGATCGAGTTCCCCTTCATGCGCTTCTACCAGCTATGGCATCCGTCGCGCCACCGCTCGGCCGCGCATGTCTGGCTGCGCGGCATGCTGACGGCGGCCTCGCAGGAGCTGCGCGAGCTGCGCGATATGCGCCGTTAGCGGTATCGGTTTCTGTTATGCGATCTATAGGGCGCGGGCTCTCGCCGCTGCGGCGGGGCGTTCCTATACTCGGCCCGTATTCAATCATCCCGATGCGCGGGATCCCTACGGGAGCAGCCTCCATGTCTCAACCACTCGACCTGGCGTCGGTCAATGCGCTGGACGAAGCGGCCTTTGCCGACGCCTTCGGCAGCGTGTTCGAACACTTTCCGCAGGCCGCGGCAGGCGCTTGGGCGCGGCGGCCCTTCGCCTCGACGGCGGCGCTGCACGGCGCCATGATGGACGTGGTGCGCAAGCTGGACGAGCCGCGCCAGCGCGCCTTCCTAAACCTGCACCCGCAGCTGTCGGCGCGCAATATCCGCGCGGGGACCATGACGGCCGATTCGAACGCCGAGCAGAAGAGCGCCGGACTGGATGCGCTGTCGGTGCAGCAGGAGGCCGCGCTGGACCAGCTCAATGCCGATTACCAGGCGCGCCACGGCTTTCCCTTCATCATCTGCGTGCGCCATTACACGCGCGAAGGCATCTTTGCCGCATTCGAACGCCGCATCGGCCGCAGCACGCAGCAGGAACTCGACGAGGCGCTGGCGCAGATCGCGGCCATCACCCGTGGCCGGCTCGCGGCGCGCGTGGCCAGCTGAGCGCAACCGCTAGCCAAAGGCTTCCAGGCCCAGCGCGAGCAGGCCCACCAGGATCAGGCTGAGGGCCCAGACCGCGTCCAGGTTAAACCAGCTGCGCGAGACGAAGCGCAGCCCCAGGTAGCGGTAGACCAGCCACGCCATGGTGCCGCCCACGGCAAACATGGCCAGCGTATGGAGGAGGGCAACCACCAGCGCCATGCCCAGGTTGGCGCTGGCGAGCGTGGCGGCCGCCTGGTGCCCCGGCTCGCGATCGGCGCGGCACAGCCCCAGATAGATCGGCACCAGCATCAGCCCGGCGCCATGCGCGATCGCCACCGCGAACGACCACAGCGCCAGCCGCGATGGCGCGATGCGCGCCAGTGCCCGCGGATGGCCGCGCATGAGCAGCAGCGCGATGCCGCAGCCGACCAGCAAAACGCTCGCGCCGATGCGTATCTGCGCCTGCCAGGCGACCAGCGCTGCCAGCATGCCGAACGGCAGCGTCACCGCTAGCACCGCGAGCGCGTGCCCGGCGGCCAGATACCCCAGTGCGGCCACCAGGGCGCGGCGGCTGTGCGCCAGCAGCCCGTTCGAGACCGCCAGCGGCCATCCCATCGCCGGGTTGATGCCGTGATAGAGGCCGCTGGCCAGCACCGCCGACCACAGGCCGATCTGTTCCCAGCCGTGGCCGGTCAAGCCTTGACCGACGGATAGCAAAACGAATCGGTCGAGCAGTCGCCGCCTTCCAGCCGGATCTGGTGCGCGCGATAGCCTTCCGGAAACTCGACCCAGTAATCGTCGGCCAGCGTCAGGCCGCCGTCCGGCCCGGCCTGCGCCATGACCTGCGCGCCGGGAACGCCGCCGGGGTAGAACTGCTGGTCCCAGGTGGAATACAGCGAATTGGTCCAGTACACGCGCTGGCCGTCGCGGCTGATCTCGACCATCTGCGGACCGCCGGCGAAGGGCTTGCCGTTGGGGTGGGGGGTGCGGCGGACTATGCCGCCGAGATGGACCGAGCCGGCGAGCCGGGGCTTGCGTGGCTCGGTAACGTCGTACTGGCGCATCTCGCCCGTGCCCCAGCAGGACACATAGAGGAACCTGTCGTCCAGCGACAGATCGATATCGGTCACCAGCGGCGGCACCGCGCCGAAGCCTTGCAGCAGCGGCGGCAGCTGGCTCGCCTCGGCGGGTTCCGCCGGGATCGTTGCCGTCTTCTCGGCGTGGAACTTGCCGTCTTCGCGCCACCACGTCCAGATCGAGCCTTCCAGGTTGGTGGTGTCGACCACCACGCCAACGAAGCCGTACTCGCGCACCGGATCATGCGCGGGCCGGACTTCCAGCGCCATCTGGTGATTCGCCCCAAGGTCGATGGTCTGCACGTTGCGCCGCGCGCGCAGGTCCCAGAAATGCAGCTTGTGCCCGTAGCGGTTGCCAAGCAGGTCCTCGGGCACCAGGCCGTTCTCGAATTGCGGCGGCAGGGCCCATTCGCTGGACACCATGTAGTCGCGCGGCAGGTTCCACCAGAAGTCGTAGTGCTTCTGCTGCTCGCCGCGGTCGATCTCCCAGCGGCCCAGCACCTCGAAGGTCTCGCAGTCCATGATGAAGATGCCGGGCGCGCCGTCCGTCCCATCCGGCCCGCTGCCGCCCAGCGTGCTGACATAGATGCCTTCCGGGCCGCAGTGCACGGTATGGGGCCGCGAATAGCCGGTCTTGCGGAAGATCTCGTCCGGCTCGACGATCTTGTGGATGCGAGCCTGGGTCGGGTGCGGTTTGGTGTCGACGATATACAGCCGCGACGAGCGCATCCCTGGAATGATCAGGTAGCGCCGCTCCAGGAACGCATGGCCCGTCAGCGGCGACAGCGCCGACGAACAGGCGTTCCAGCCGAAGTGATGGAGTTCGTCGCCGTGGTGGGTCATCGGCACCGTGTGCACCACCTGGCTGTAGGTCGGCGATCCGGGTTTGACGTCGATCACCGCGAGCGCGTCGGGCTGCGCGCCGCCGGGGCTGAGCAGCACCGTATAGGCGAAGGATTCCGCTGGCGCGCGGCTCGCAAGCTCCGGCGAGGCGTGAAACGTCGAGTCTGGCCGCATGTTCATGGTGAGCCCTCCTGGTCCTGGCGGACCTCGCGACATCGCCGGTACGTCACTTGGCGCCTGGCCGACTGTGCGGTAAGCCTACCTAGACTAGGTCGTTCTGATTTCCGAGTCAAAGCCGCGCGTGCCGCCGTGCCGGCCGGATTCATGCAGGCGGAAGGTGTGGTTTGCGAAATACAGATTGCCCGAAACCCGTGGATCCCGCAGAAATGAGGCCTGGCGAGTGAAATGGAAATCCAATCGATGGACGCGGCAAAAGCTGAACACGCAGAGGCGGCATACAGCCTCGACAATCCGGCACTGGAAAGCATTGGCGTCAGCATCACCCACTGGCGCGACGACTACGTGGAGCTGGAGCTGCCGCTGGCGCCCAGCATGCTCAACCGCAGCCGCGTCGTGCATGGCGGCACGATCTGCACGCTGCTCGATGCCGCCACCGGCTATGCCGGCCTCTACGCCGCGCCAGGCGAGACGCCGCGCCACGCGGTCACGCTCTCGCTGACCTCGAACTTCCTCAGCAACGGGACCGGCAAGCGGCTGACGGCGAAGGGCAAGGTCGACCGCCGCGGGCGCTCGATCTTCTTTTCGCGCGCCGAGGTGTGGCTGGATGGCGAGCTGCTGGTGGCAACCGGCGTTGCCACGATGAAGTACCTGAAGTAGGCGCGCCGTCTCAGGCGCCGTCCTGGCGCCAGCGCGTCGGCGACTTGCCGAACTGCGCCGCGAACCAGCGCGAGAAGGCGCTCGGTTCCGAAAACCCCAGCAGCGTCGCCACCTGCGCCAGCGGCCGCCGCGGATCCCGCAGATGGCGCTGCGCAAGCTCGCGCCGCACTTCATTGACCAGCGCGGAGAAGGTCACGCCATCCTGCTCAAGCTGGCGCTGCAGGGTGCGCGGGCTGGTGCCGAGGCTTTGCGCGACCTGTTCCACCGCGCCGCGTCCGCGCGGCAGCAGCTGGTTGAGGGTGCGCCGCACCTCCGCGGCGATGGAAGGCTTGCCGGCCCCCGGCTGCAGGTCGAGAAAGCTGCGGGCGTAGCCGGCCAGGCTGGCATCGGCCAGCGGGTTGACGCGGTCCAGGTCGCCGCTGGCGAGCACCAGCCCGTCGAAGTCCGAACCGAATGCGAGGCGTTGCCCGAACAGGCGCCGGTGGATGCGCAGGTCGGCCGGCGCCGCATGCGCGAAATGCACGCTGTGCGGCATCCACGACTCGCCCAGGATGGCGCGGATCAGGCTCTGCAAGGCGGCCACGGTCAGTTCCATGGCCTGCCTGCCGGGCTGGTGCCGGCCGGTCTGCAAGGTCACGTGCAGCACCGTGATGCCGGGATACTCGGTGACCAGGATCGCGATGGAATCGCTGAGCCAGTGGCGGTAGCGCTCGATCTCGGCCAGCGCGTCGCGCAGCGTAGGCTGGTGCTGCAACAGCAGGCTGACCGGGCCGAAGTCTGACAGCCGCCACGATTCCCCCACCATCAGCCCAAGCGAATGGCAGCCCGTTATCCGCGCCGACGCTTCCAGCACTTCCGCCAGGCGCGCTTCGGGGATGCGCAGGTCGGGCGTGTACAGGCAGGCCTGGTCAAGGCCGGCCTGGGCAACCATCCGCACCGGGTCCAGCCCCGCGCCCCGGGCAATTGCCAGGTATTTGGTCAGCGATGCGCTGCGAACGAGGACGGTCATAGGCTGCTGCGGGAGTGGGTAGGGGCGTTGGTGATGTCCGTCGTCAAATGGCAAATCGTGGCGCGATCGGTCAAGGGCGCTGCGCGCCGGCTGTCTGACAATGGTCTTGCGCCGCGCCAATGATAGCGGCGCGGGCAGGACACCACAATCAGGAGACAGCCTTGGCAAAAGCCATTCGCATGTACGAGACCGGAGGACCCGAGGTCCTCCGCTACGAGGACGCCGAAGTCGGCAATCCGGGTCCGGGCGAGGTACGGATCCGCCACGTCGCGGTCGGGCTGAACTATGCCGACACTTACTTCCGCAACGGCACGTATCCGGTGCCGCTGCCCAGCGGCATGGGCGTGGAGGCCGCCGGCGTGGTGCAGGCGGTCGGGGCCGGCGTGAGCCATATCGCGGAAGGCGACCGCGTCACCTATACCGGCTTTACCAACACGCTGGGCGCGTACAGCACCGAGCGGCTGGTGCCCGCCGCGCCGCTGATCCGCCTGCCGGACGCGATCGGCTTCGAGACCGCCGCCGCGATGACCATGCGCGGGCTGACCGCGGCCTACCTGATGCGCCGCATCTACCCCTTCAGCGGCGGCGAGACCATCCTGCTGCACGCGGCTGCCGGCGGCGTGGGGCTGATCGTCTCGCAGTGGGCGAAGCTGCTCGGCCTGACCGTGATCGGCACGGTGTCCACCGCGGCCAAGGCCGAGCTGGCGCGAGCCCATGGCTGCGCTCACATCATCGACTACAGCCGCGAGGACGTGGCCAGCCGGGTGCGCGAGCTGACCGACGGCGCCGGCGTCTCGGTGGTGTTCGACAGCGTCGGCAGGAACACCTTCCAGGGCTCGCTGGATTCGCTGAAGCGGCGCGGGCTGATGGTCTGCGTCGGCACGGCCTCGGGCACGATCCCGCCGTTCGATCCGCAATTGCTGGCCAGAAAGGGCTCGCTCTACCTGACCCGCCCGGCGCTGGCCGACTACATCGCTGATCCCGCCGAGAAGGCGGAACTGGCCGCGGAAGTCTTCGGCCATGTGGCCGCTGGCCGGATCCGCATCGAGATCCACCAGCGCTATGCGCTGCACGATGCGGCCCAGGCCCACCGCGACCTGGAGTCGCGCCAGACCACCGGGTCTTCGATCTTTGCGCTGTAAAGGAGCGTGCCCATGCGAGTCCAACAACTTACCTGCACCATCGGCGCCGAAGTGAGCGGCGTCAGCCTGGCCGACGCCGCGCGCGATGCGACGCTGTTTGCCGAGATCAAGTCCCTGCTGCTTGCGCACAAGGTGCTGTTCCTGCGCGGCCAGGACATCTCGCGCGCGGACCACGTGGCGTTCGCGCGGCGCTTCGGTGAACTGGAAGACCATCCGGTGGCCGGCAGCGATCCCGACCATCCCGGGCTGGTCCAGATCTATCGCAGCGACAAGCGCGAGAACTACGAGAACAGCTACCACACCGACGGCAGCTGGCGCGAATGCCCGCCGATGGGCTGCGTGCTGCGTTGCATCGAGTCGCCGGCGGTCGGCGGCGACACCATCTGGGTCAACATGGCCGCGGCCTACGAGAACCTGCCCGAGGAAATCAGGCAGCGCATCGCCGGCCTGCGCGCCAAGCACGGCATCGAGCATTCCTTCGGCGCCGCGATGAGCCCGGAGAACCGCGCCAAGCTTGCCGCGCAGTACCCCGCGGTCGAGCACCCGGTGGTGCGCACGCATCCGGAGACCGGCGAGAAGGTGCTCTATGTCTGTGGCTTCTCCACCCACTTTGTCAATTTCCACACGCCCGAGAACGTGCGCTACGGGCAGGACAAGACCCCGGGCGCGAGCCATCTGCTGAACTACCTGATCAGCCAGGCGGCGATTCCCGAATACCAGGTGCGTTTCCGCTGGCAGCCCAACAGCGTGGCCATCTGGGACAACCGCTGCACCCAGCACTACGCGGTGCAGGACTACTGGCCGGCGCCGCGCAAGATGGAGCGCGCCGCCATCATCGGCGACAAGCCGTTCTGAGCCGCGCCAGCGCCGCCCGGCCTGGCCGGCGCCATGACCAATGGAGACATGCCGTGAATTACCTCGATGGATCCCTGTTCCCCGAAAACCAGCAGCCGCTGATCATCACCGCGGCACCGTATGCGCCGGGCTGGCTGCCTTCCGATTTTCCGGAGGACATCCCGGTGACGATGGCAGACCAGGTCCAGAAAGCCGTTGACTGCTACAACGCGGGCGCGACGGTGCTGCACCTGCACGTGCGCGAGCTCGACGGCAAAGGCTCGAAGCGCCTGTCCAAGTTCAACGAACTGATCGCCGGGGTGCGCAAGGCCGTGCCGGAGATGATCATCCAGGTGGGCGGGTCGATCAGCTTCGCCCCGGAGAACGAGGGCGAAGCCGCCAAGTGGCTGTCCGACGACACGCGCCACATGCTGGCCGAACTCGATCCCGTGCCCGACCAGGTCACCGTGACGGTGAACACCTCGCAGATGAACGTGACCGAACATGCCGAACTGGCGGACTTCAAGGGCACCTCGCGCGAGAATCCCGCGATCTTCAACGCGTACAAGGAAATGACGGTTCCCGCCCAGCCCGGCTGGGTCGAAGAGCACATCCGCCGTCTTTCCGCGGCCGGTATCCAGAGCGCATTCCAGTGCTACAACGTCAACAGCTTCGAATCCGTCGAGCGGCTGATCCGGCGCGGCATCTACAAGGGCCCGCTGGTGATGAACTGGGTCGCGATCAGCGGCGGCATGGATGCGCCAAGCGTGTTCAACCTTGCCAACATCGTCCGGGCCGTGCCGGACGGCGCCGTGCTGACCGTCGAAAGCTCCGTGCGCAACGTGCTGCCCGTGAACATGATGGGCATCGCGCTGGGGCTGCATGTGCGCTGCGGGACCGAGGACTGCCTCTGGAACCAGTCGCGCACGGCCAAGATGAGCACGGTGAAGCAGATCGAGCAGCTGGTGCGCATCGCGGGCGAATTCGGCCGCAAGGTGGCAACGGCACAGGAAGCGCGCGAGATCCAGAAGCTCGGTGTGTTCTACGACACGGTCGAGGAGACGCTGGCCGCCAACGGCTTCGCGCCGAACCGCAACGGCGGCAATCAGGGCTTCCTGCGCAAGGCCGCTTGATCCGCGCCGGCTGCTACTGGCAAGCGGCCCGCAGAAGGGCAGGGGCGCCGGCTGGTTGCCCCTGACCCTCGCATATTCGGAGACAACCATGAAGCAAGCACAATCGTCGTCGCGCCGCAAGGCGTTGTTGTCATGCATGCTCGGCCTGGTGCTGCCGGCCGCGTTCCCGGCGGTCGCCCAGGCCCAGGCGTGGCCGACCAAGGTGGTCAGGATCGTGGTCGGCGGCCCGGCCGGCGGCACCGCCGACATCCTCGGGCGCCTGCTGGCCGAGGGGCTGACGCAGTCGCTGGGCAAGCCGGTGATTGTCGAGCAGAAGCCCGGCGGCGCCGGCGCGATCGCGGTCAGCACGCTGCTGTCGGCGCCGCACGACGGGCATACGCTGCTGCTGATCCAGGGCGGCATCGTCTCCGAGACGCCGCTGGCGCTGAAGGTCTCGTTCGATCCGTTCAAGGACCTGAAGCCCATTGCCCAGGTGGCGCGCACCGGCCTGGTACTGGTGGGCAACCCCAGGCTGCCGGCGAAGAACTTCAGCGAACTGCTGGCCTACATCAAGAGCAAGCCGGGGCAGATCGACTATGCCTCGTATGCCGCCGGCATGCGCGGGCAAACGCTCGGGGTCCAGTTCAATCGGCTGGCGGGCGTGAACATGAGCCATGTCGGCTACAAGGGATCGCCGCCGGGGTTGCAGGATGTGATGGGCGGCCATGTGCCGCTGATGTTCGACGGCCTGGCCACCTCGCTGCCGCTGATCAAGGCCGGCAAGTTAAAGGCCTATGCCGTGGCCTACCCGAAGCGCATCCCCGCGCTGCCGGATGTGCCGACCTTCGCCGAGGTCGGCTTCCCGGCGATGACGGAGCCCGGCTGGATGGGCGTGTGGCTGCCGCCGGACGTGCCCGCGGCGGTGCAGGAAAAGATCCGCAACGCCACGCTGGCCATCGTGCAGCAGCCCGGTTACCGCAAGCACGTGGAAGACATGGGCATGGACAACGGGCAGCCGCTCAGCAGCGAGGCGCTGTCCCGGGAAGCGCGCGCGGCCTACGAACGGCAGGCGGAACTGCTGCGCTCGATCCACTTCGTGCCGGAGTAGCCGCCAGCGGGCCCGGCCGCGACCGGCATGGGACCTATCGTTTCCTGCGTCGGCGCGTGCCCGCGAACATCGACATGTCGCGCAGGATGCCGTCCAGCAGCGTATTGGCCGCCACGCCCAGCGGCCGTCCGGCTTTCACCAGGAGGCGCGCCTTGGCGGCTTCGAACAGCGGATGGGCGATCGGCAGCGTCACCAGTTCGCCGGATTGCAGTTCGCGGTAGGCGGCAAAGCCCCCGATCAGCGTGATGCCGTCATGGCGCTTGACGAAGTGGCGCAGCACCGCCAGCGAGTTGGTGGTCAGCGTCGGGCGGATCTGGATGTTCTCGGCGTAGGCCAGCATCTGCACCACCTGGCCCAGTCCGAACGCCGGCGGCATCATCGCCAGCGGGTAGTCCGCCAGCTCGTGCACGTCGACCTTGCCGCCGCGGCGTGCCAGCGCATGCCCGGCATGCACCAGCAGCACCACCGGCTGCGATGACGTGGCCACCCAGGCGATGTCGGCATGGCTGGGCGGGTTGTAGGCCAGGCCGATGTGGGCGCGGCTTTCCGCCACCTCTTGCAGCACGTTGTTCACCGGCAGGATGTCGACGGTCACGTCGAGCCGCGGATAGCGTGCGCAGAAGTCCGTCAGCACTTCATCCATCAGGCCGTCGACATAGCCCTCGCTGGTGGCGATGCGCACCTGGCCGTGCTGCAGCCCGCGCAAGGCCTGCAGGCGGTCCTCGAACAGTTCCTGCTGGGCGCGGCAGCCGCGCCAGTACTCCAGCAGGTGCAGCGCGGCTTCGGTCGGCTGCACGCCGCGCGCATGGCGGTCGAACAGTGGCGCGCCGACTTCTTCTTCCAGCAGGCGGATCTGGCGCGTGATCACCGACGGCGAAGTGTTGATGCTGTCGGCAGCGCCGCGGATCGAGCCGTGGGTCAGTACCTCGTGGAAATAGCGCAGCCTGCGCTGGTTCAGTTCCCGCATGTCGGATCTCAATGTTCGGCGTGGAAGGAGCCGGGCGTCGTAGTGTTGCCGGCTGGGCAACGATAGCCGACTTAAGTTGCTCTTGCTCTGTTTTTTCAGATGCCAGACGATCAACGCCTGCCACCGACAGACATCGCGTCCACCAGAGCCGACCACCGGAGAGAGATCGACATGTCCGCAATCCTGCCCCCACGCACCCCGACGGAAAGCGGCAGCGCCGCGCAGCAGGCGCTGTACCGCAAGCTGAACTGGCGCCTGTTGCCGTTCCTGCTGCTGTGCTACACCTTTGCCTACCTGGATCGCGTCAACATCGGCTTTGCCAAGCTGCAGATGCAGAGCGAGCTGGGCTTTTCCGATGCGGTGTACGGACTGGGCGCGGGCATCTTCTTCTTCGGCTACGTGCTGTTCGAGATCCCGAGCAACCTGTTGCTGCCCCGGATTGGCGCGCGCAAGACCATCAGCCGCATCCTGGTGCTGTGGGGGCTGACCTCGGCAGGCATGATGTTCGTGCGCGACGAGACCACCTTCTACGTGCTGCGCTTCCTGCTGGGCGTGTTCGAGGCGGGCTTCGCCCCCGGCATGATCTTTTACCTGACCTACTGGTACGGGCAGCGGCGCATGGCCCGGGTGATGGCGGTGGTGATGCTGGCCGGCCCCATCGGCGGCATCTTCGGCTCGCCGCTGTCCACCTGGCTGATGACGGGCCTGTCAGGCGCGCACGGCCTGGCCGGATGGCAATGGATGTTCCTGGTCGAAGGGCTGCCCTGCGTGCTGCTCGGCGTGCTGGCGCTGCGCGTGCTGGCCGACCGGCCGGCCGAGGCACGCTGGCTCAGCGACGCGGAAAAGCGCATGCTCGCCGCCGAGTTGCAGGCGCCGCCGGGCGGGCATCAGTCGTTCGGCGAGGTGGCGCGCGATCCGCGCGTCTACCTGCTGGCCTTTGCCTACTTCACCATGATCTGCGGCATCTACGCGGTGAGCTTCTGGCTGCCGTCCATTCTGAAGGCGGACGGCGTCACCGACACCATGCAGATCGGGCTGTATTCGATGATTCCTTATATCGCGGCGGCGCTTGCCATGATCGTGATCGGCCGCAGCTCGGATCGCCGCGGCGAGCGCCGCTGGCATAGCGCAGTGCCGGCCTTTGTCGGCGCGGTGGCGCTGGCCGGCGCCACGCTGTCCAGTGGCAACCTGCCGGTGTCGCTGCTGTGCATGACCATCGCCACGGCGATGATGTGGGCCGCCTATACCGTGTTCTGGGCGATTCCGTCGCAATACCTGAAGGGCGATGCCGCGGCCGGCGGCATCGCGCTGATCAACACCATCGGCCTGGTCGGCGGCTTCCTCAGCCCGACCATCATCGGCACCGTGCGCACCGCCACCGGCAGCATGCAGGCCGGACTGCTGGTGATGGTGGCGCTGCTGGTGGCCGGCGCGGCGGTGCTGGTGGCCAACCGGATGCCGTCGCCCGAGGGCGCGGTGGCGCCGGCCTGAGGCCGGACCTTCATTTCACGGAGAAAACCTTGGCAACACGGATCCTGGTCGCCGGCTTCCAGCACGAGACCAATACCTTCGCCCCGTCAAAGGCGACCTACGCCAGCTTCGAGCGCGGCGAAGGCTTTCCGGCGATGGTGCGCGGCGATGCCATGCGCGCGCTGCGCGACGTCAACATCCCGGCCGGCGGCTTCATGGCCGCCGCGGCGCGGCACGGCTGGACGCTGCTGCCGGTGATCTGGGCCGGCGCCAGCCCGTCCGCGCACGTGACCGAGGACGCGTACGAGCGCATCGCCGGAGAGATCGTCGGCGCGGCGCGCGCGGGCGGCTTCGACGCGGTCTATCTCGACCTGCACGGCGCCATGGTGGCCGAGCATACCGACGACGGCGAGGGCACGCTGCTCGCGCGCATCCGCGCGGCGGTAGGGCCCGGCGTGCCGGTGGTGGCTTCGCTCGACCTGCACGCCAACGTCACGCAGGCCATGCTGCAGGCGGCCGATGCGCTGGTGGCCTACCGCACCTATCCGCACGTGGACATGGCCGAGACCGGCGCACGCGCCGCGGCATTGCTGCAGCGCCTGCTGCAGGAGACGGGGCCGCTGCATCGCGCGGTGCGCCGGCTGCCGTTCCTGATCCCGATCAATGGCATGTGCACGATGCTGGAGCCGGCGCGCGCCATGTATGCGCTGTTGCAGCAGCGCGAGCGCGGCACCGTGGTGTCGCTGTCGTTCGCGCCGGGCTTTCCGGCCGCCGATTTTCCGGAATGCGGTCCGGTGATCTGGGGTTATGGCGAAGACGCCGATTCGGCCGAAGCGGCGGTGCAGGCGCTGTACGAGCGGATGCTGGCCGACGAGCCTGCCTGGGAGGTGCCGTTCCTCTCGCCTGACGAAGCCGTGCTCGAAGCCATGCGGCTGGCCGATGGGGCCACGCGCCCGGTGGTCATCGCCGACACCCAGGACAACCCCGGGGCCGGCGGCGATTCGAACACCATGGGCATGCTGCGCGCGCTGCTGCGCCACGGCGCGCGGCAGGCGGCCATCGGCCTGATCTGGGACCCGGCCGTGGCGGCCGAGGCGCTCCGTGCCGGCGTGGGCGCGGTGATCGAGGTCGCGCTCGGCGGGGTATCCGGGGTGCCCGGCGATGCGCCGCTGCGGGGCCGCTTCGAGGTGCTGAAGCTGTCCGACGGCGTGTGCCGCTACGGCGGGCCGATGATGCACGGCATGCTGGCCGATATCGGGCCTGTCGCGCTGTTGCGCATCGACGATGTGCAGGTGGTCGTCAGTGCCGGCAAGGCCCAGATGCTCGACCGAAACCTGTTCCGCGTAGGCGGGGTCGAGCCCGAGGCGATGAAGATCCTGGTCAACAAGAGCTCGGTCCACTTCCGCGCCGATTTCGAAGGCATCGCGCAGGCCGTATTGGTGGCCAAGGCGCCGGGCCCGATGACGGCCGATCCGGCCGACCTGCCCTGGACCCGGCTCGCCCCGGGCATCCGGCTCAAGCCGATGGGCCCGCCCTTCGGGGGCTGACAGCGGGCCGGCAGGAGGAAGCGGGGCCCTTTATGCCTCGCGCCGGGCCAGTGCCAGGAACGCCCCCAGGCTCGGCATCGTGACACCCGCTCAGACCGCGTTGCGCATCGACTGCGCCAGGTCGTGGTGGCCGCGCGTGTCCAGCGTGTCGGCCGCGGCAAGGCGGTCGCGCGCGTCCTTGTTCTGGCTGAGCTTGCGCTTGCCCACCAGCGACGTGACCGCGATCTCGAGGCCGACGATGCTGCGCAGCATGGCGTCCAGGTATTCGGGCGGGGCGTCGCCCATCTTCCACGGCCGCGGTTCGGTGGCCTCGTGCCGTCGTGTCAGGCGCGCGACCAGACCGCGCACGAAGCGGTCGTCGTCGCGCACGGTGAGGATGCCGTGCGCGTGCACCACTTCGTAGTTCCAGGTCGGCACCTGGCGGTGCGCCTCATGCTTGCTGGGGTACCAGTTCGGCGAGATATAGGCCTCGGCGCCGCGAAACACGACCATCACGGGCGTGCCCGTCGGGCACCGCTGCCAGACCGGGTTGGCCCGCGCCACATGAGCGGTAAGCACGCCGCCGGCGCCCGCACCGGGATCGAATTCGAACGGGATATGGTCGGCATCGAGGCCGTTCTGGCCGTGCGTGACCAGCATGCCCAGCGGGTGCGCGTGGATGATGCGGGCGAGCGCTTCGGGGCATGGCTCGGCGAAATGTTCGGGTATGTACATCGCGGGGTGTTGGGCGCGTTCTGATGCTCGATACTGTCGCCCACAACTGGCATAATCGGAAGAACCAGTTTCCGGGAATTTCAATGGGCCAGTCTGACCAGCCAGCCAGCCGCCGGCCCGGCGCCACGGGCGCGGGACGCCGCATCTACGATCTCATGCGTGCCCAGATTGCGGACGGCACGCTGCCGCCGGGTGCGCCGGCGCCATCCACACGTAGCCTGGCGGCCGAGCAGGGGGTGTCGCGCACCACCGTGACCGCTGCCTACGAACAGCTGGCGGCCGAGGGCTTCCTGGTCACGGCCAGGGGGCGGGCAGCCCGGATTGCCAGCCCCCTGGCGGCTCCCACGCCCGCCAGGCCGGCTGTCGCGCGCCGCGCCCGGGCGGTGCCGGTGTTGTCGCAGTTCGGCCGTCGCGTGGCGGGCCTGGCTCTGCCGCCGCCGCCGCCGGAACCGGTTCGCTTCGATTTCCTGTACGGCGCGGTGGCCTGGCGGGACTTTCCGGCGCTGGCTTGGCGGCGCGCCTGGCAGGCCGAGCTGCTGCGCCAGCAGGACAACCTGTGCTATGCCGCCCCGGAAGGCGAGGCGTCGCTGCGGCGCGCGCTACAGGGCTATCTGCGCCGCGCCCGCGGGCTTGCCTGCGAGGCGGAACAAATCGTGGTGGTCCATGGCTCGCAGCAGGCCATCGACCTGTGCGCGCGGCTGTTGCTGGATGACGGCGATGGCTTTGTCTTTGAAGATCCGGGCTACCTGATGGCCCGGCGTTGCTTCGAAGCCACCGGCGCCAGGTGCCTGCCGGTCCCGGTGGACGGGCATGGCATGGATACCGCCAGCCTTCCCGCGGATAAGCGGGTGCGGCTGGCCTACGTGACGCCGTCGCACCAGTTCCCACTGGGCGGCGTGCTGCCGATCGGCCGGCGCCAGGCCCTGCTGCAATGGGCCCGGCGCCATGACGCATGGATTGTCGAGGACGACTACGACGGCGAATTCCGCTACGGCCAGCGCCCGATCGACACCCTGCGCGCGATCGACGCCGATGGCCGCGTGATCTACGTCGGCACCTTTTCCAAGGCGCTGTCGCCGCAGCTGCGGCTTGGCTACCTGGTGCTGCCGCCGGAACTGGTGCCGGTGTTCCGGCAGGCCAAGCGGCTCGCCGACCGCCATGCGCCTGTGCTGGAACAGCGCGTATTGGCCGCGCTGATCGACAGCGGCGCGTACGAGCGCCACGTTCGCCGCATGCGCCGCGAGCACGAACGCCGCCGCGCGGCCCTGCTGGATGGCATTGCGCGCCACCTGCCTGGCGATGCCGAGGTCAGCGGCACGGCGGCGGGGCTGCATGTGGTGCTGTGGCTGCCGTCGCTGCGGCCACAGGACGAGCCGGCGCTGGTGGCCGCCGCGCGCCGCCACGGCGCGGGCGTCTACCCGGTATCGGCGCTGTACGCCACGCCGCATCGGGCCGGCCGGCGCCGCGCGGCCGGCCTGGTGCTGGGCTATGCCAGCCTGTCGGTGGCGCAGATAGAGCAGGGCGTGCGCGTGCTGGCCGCGGTGGTTGCGTCGATGGCCCCGTGAACCGGGCGGTGCGCGCTGCCCCGCGCACCGGGCGTTTCTGCCAATGACATTGAACAGAACGGCAATTGGCCCGCCTCGCGCGACGCTCTAAGGTCTGTCGAAAACGGCGGCGTCCGGCGCACCAGCGCACCGTGCGCCCGGACCGGCATGACAACCTGGAGACAGCGCATGGCAATCACAAAGCAAGGCAGGTGCAGACGCGTGCTATCCGCCGTGGCAAGGGCCATGGCGGCAGTGGCGATCGCCGCGGCGGCGGCGCCGGCCGCGATCGCGGCAGGGGAGTTCCCGGCCAAGCCGATCGAATTCTGGATTCCGTTCCCGCCCGGCGGTCCTACCGACGGCTCGCTGCGCACGCTGCTCGCGGCCGCCGGCAAAGAGCTCGACCAGCGCGTGGTGCCGATCAACAAGCCTGGCGCGGGCGCTACGCTGGCGGCCCAGGTGATGTCCCAGACCGCGGCGCCGAACGGCTACACGCTGTCCATGGTCGCGGCCAACATCTTCCGCATGCCGCACCTGCAAAAGACGCCATACGATCCGCTCAAGGACTTTACCTACATCATCGGCCTGACCAACTACCGCTATGGCCTGGTGGTGCGCGCGGACGCGCGCTGGAAGACGCTGGAAGAATTCCTGGCCTACGCCAAGGCGAACCCGGGCAAAGTGACCTACGGTGCCGTCGGCATCGGCAGTTCGGGGCATATCTCCATGGAAAAGCTCGGCCGCGCCGCCGGCGCGAAATTCACCTTCGTGCCCTACAAGGGCGGCGCCGAGGAAATGATGGCGCTGCTGGGCGGCGACATCGATGCGGTGCTGGATCCGGGCTGGGGGCAATATGCCGTGGCCGGCAAGGTGAGGCCGCTGGCGATCGTCGGCGACGCGCGCTTTGCGCGCTTCAAGGAGGTGCCGACCCTGAAAGAGCGGGGCTACGACATCACCGCCAGCTCGCTGGTGGGTATCGTCGGTCCCCGCGGCATGGACCCGGCGGTGGTCAGGAAGCTGCACGATGCGTTCTTCCGGGCCGCGCAGGACCCGGCATACCTGCGCTCGCTCGAGGCCATCGACCTGGAGCCGGTCCACCTCAACAGCGCGGACTACGCCAGGTTCGCGGCCGAACAGTTCGAGCGCGAGAAACGCGTGGTGCAGCAACTCGATATCAGTCTCCAGTGATCACCGTGCGGCGGGTTGCACTGACTTAGTGCGGCCGGTCATGCCGGGGCACGCGCGGCTCCGGTTCTCGCCGCTTCTTTGGTACGCTGGCGGTATACCTGCCGCTGCCATCCCTGCATGCACCTGAGCGCCGGTGACTATTGCACTCCACGGCTGGCCGCGGCCAAAGGAGTGACCATGCAAGAGCTGACCTTTAGCGCCCTGCTGTATCGCTATTTTTTCTTCGGCTGGCTGTTCCGGGACGCGAGCCGGGGCAACCGCGCCGAACGCGCGCGCGCCTGGCACTTCAACCAGGCGCGCGCGCATTGGCTGCTCACCTACATGCGGCGCTGGCTCTGGTGCGGGGTGTTCTTCTACGGGCTGGGCAGCGCAGTGGAGCTGATGCTGTCCGCGCCGGCCCTGTCAGCGCTGTTCTATGTGCCCGGCGCGCTGTGCGTGCCGGTCAATGTGGTCATCGGGGTGCTGTGGGTCGGCCTGAAGACGTTGCCGGGGCCGCTGTAAGCCGTGCCGGCACGCTGACGAAGCCGAAGTAGAATCCCCGGATGTTCCCGACCGCGATCGCGCGGGAGCGCGTCCCGGCGTGCTCCGCTGCGATCCTCTCCGTCCATGCGCATCCCACCCGTGAAGGCGATCATCGCCTTCGAAAGCGTCGCCAGAACCAAGAGCGTCAGCCGTGCCGCGGAGGAGCTGGGCCTTACCGCGTCCGCGGTCAGCCACCAGATTGGCAATCTCGAAGATGCGCTCGGGCAGGCGCTGTTTTTCCGGCAGGGGCGCGGGCTGGTGCTGACGCCCGTGGGCGCGCAGTACCTGCGCGATGTCACGGGTGTGCTGGCGGACCTGAACCGCGCCACCGAGCGCGCTTCCAGCCCGGCCAACATCGAAATCCTGCGGGTTCATTCCAGCCCCAGCTTTGGCCTGATGTGGCTGTTGCCGCGGCTGGAATCGTTCCAGGCCGACAATGGCGACATCCAGCTGAACCTGTCCTGCTCCTATGAGGATGTTTCGTTTACGAGCGGGTATTACGACGTGGATATCCGCCATGGCTACGCGCACTGGCGCGATATCGAGGTCAGGACGCTGCGCCGGGAAACCATTGTGCCGCTGGCCGCGCCCGCTTACCTGGCGAAGCATCCGATCGCGTCGCCGGCCGACCTGCTGGCGCAGCGCCTGATCTATTCGGAGTCGCCGCTGGTCCAATGGCAGCAATGGTTTGCGCGGTTCGGCGTGGGAGCGGCCCACAAGACCTTCGACTTCACCTTCGACCGCTCCTACATGTCGCTCGAGACCGCGGCGCTGGGGCTGGGGGTGGCGCTGGAAAGCACCCTGCTGGCATCGGTCCTGATCCGCAAGGGCGCACTGGTGCCCGTGTTCGACGACGCCCACGCCATCGAGGTCGGCAGCCACCATCTGGTCTATCCGCCCCAGAACGCGGCGCTGCCGCGGGTCGCGCGCTTTCTCGCCTGGATGGAACGGCAATTGCCGGCGCCTGCCTGAAGCCCGCAGGCACTGCAAGTGCCGCTGGCGCCGCCTGGTTGAGGTTCGCGCCAGCGATTGCCTGAAAATTTCTCAGCAATGGCTGAGCCAGACCGCGTTGATCGGAAGGCTCCCAGCGACAAAACTCGACCCATCGATTCCAAACTCAAAGGAGACAACGATGCTGGTCGAGAACAACGTAGTCATCATCACCGGCGCCGCCTCGCCACGCGGCATCGGCAAGGCCACCGCCAGGGCATTTGCCGCCCAGGGCGCCGCCGTGGTCATCCTCGACCTGCGCCTCGAAGACGCCCAGGCCGCCGCGGGCGAACTCGGCGACCAGCACCTCGGGCTGGCGTGCGATGTGACCGACAAGGCCGCCTGCGAGCGCGCGGCGCAGGCCGTGCTGCAGCGCTATGGCCGCATCGACGCGCTGGTCAACAACGCCGGCATCACCCAGCCGGTACGCACCCTCGATATCCAGGCCGCCAACTACGACGCCGTGCTCGATGTGAATCTGCGCGGCACGCTGTACATGTCGCAGGCGGTGCTGCCGCAGATGCGCGCGCAGCAGCGCGGCAGTATTGTCTGCATGTCGTCGGTGTCGGCGCAGCGCGGCGGCGGCATCTTCGGCGGGCCGCACTACAGTGCCGCCAAGGCCGGCGTGCTGGGGCTGGCGCGCGCCATGGCGCGTGAGTTCGGGCCGGACGGCATCCGCGTCAACGCGATCACGCCGGGCCTGATCCAGACCGACATCACCGGCGACAAGCTCACGCCGGAGATGCGCGCCGACATCATCAAGGGCATCCCGCTGGGCCGCCTGGGCAACGCCGCCGACGTCGCCAACGCCTGCGTGTTCCTGGCCAGCGACATGTCCGCCTACCTGACCGGCATCACGCTCGACGTCAACGGCGGCATGCTGATCCACTAAATTCAAAGGAAGCCGCCCGACAGAGGCGGCGCCTTCAACCGCCGGTGCGCCGCAGCGCGGCGCCACCAGGCAGGAGACAACGATGAAGACCAAATACGCGGCTTCGCCCATCGGCGGCGAAGCGACGCTGCACGCCGATGCCGCCAGCTTCGAGACCCGCACCTACGCCAAGGTGGTGAAGCGGCTAATCCCGTTCCTGATGCTGTGCTACCTGGGCGCCTACCTGGACCGGGTCAATGTCGGCTTCGCCAAGCTGCAGATGCTGGGCGACTTGCAGTTCAGCGAAACCATATATGGCCTGGGTGCCGGCATCTTCTTCCTGGGCTATTTCATCTTCGAGGTGCCGAGCAACGTGATCCTGCACAAGGTCGGCGCCAAGCGCTGGCTGGCGCGCATCATGCTGACCTGGGCGGTGATTTCGGCGTGCTTCGCCTTTGTCACCACCCCGACCCAGTTCTACGTGCTGCGCTTTCTGCTGGGGGTGGCCGAGGCCGGCTTCGCGCCGGGCGTGATCCTGTACATGACGTACTGGTTCCCGTCGGAGCGGCGCGCCAAGGCGCTATCGATGTTCTTCATGGCGATCCCGCTGGCCGGCATCGTCGGCGGGCCCCTGTCGGGCTGGATCATGCATGCCTTCCACGGCGTGGGCGACCTGGCCGGATGGAAGTGGCTGTTCCTGATCGAGGCGCTGCCGTCGCTGTGCCTGGGCGTGGCGATCCTGTCCTACCTCGACAACGGCATCGAGCAGGCGCACTGGCTGACTGACGCGGAGAAGGCGCTGCTCAAGCGCAATATCGAGGGCGACAACGCGCACAAGATGGAGCACATGTCGATCCGCGCCTTCATGGGCGACCGCCGCCTGTGGCTGATGGCCGCGATCTACTTCTGCGTGGTGCTGGGCCAGTACGGGCTGACCTTCTGGCTGCCGACGATCATCCGCAAGGCCGGCGTGGCCGATCCGCTGTGGGTCGGCATCTACACCGCGCTGCCATACCTGTGCGCCATCGTCGCGCTGCCGCTGGTGGGCATAAGCGCCGACCGCCGCCGCGAGCGCCGCTTCCACCTGATCGTGCCGATGCTGGTCGCCGCCGCCGGCTTTGCCACCTTGCCGCTGCTGGGCAGTGTCAGCGCGTCGCTGGTATGCCTGTGCATTGCCGCGGCCGGCATCCTGGCCTAGTCGTCGCAGTTCTGGGCGCTGCCCACCGCGCTGCTGGGCGGCATGTCGGCAGCGGCAGGCATTGCCGCGGTCAACTGCGTGGCCAACCTGGCCGGCTTCTTTTCGCCCGCCATCGTGGGCTGGCTCAACGACCTGACCGGCAAGTCCACCGCGGGGCTGGTGTTCATCTCGGCCACCGTGGTCTTCGGTGCCGTGCTGGTGCTGAAGGTTCCGGCCAGGTCCGTGAACCGCTGATGCCCCTTCCTTTCCTGAAATGATGATCCGAACGATTGCTGGAGACACCATGCAACAAGCCACCACCGACAAGGCCGTGTCCTTGCGGGAACGCGCCTACCGCATCCGCCGCAACGCCTTGCTGATGGGCGAAGTCCAGGGCCAGGGCTATATCGGCCAGGCGCTCGATATCGCCGACGTGCTGGCCGTGGCCTATTTCGATGCCATGCGCTACCGGCCCGAAGACCCGGAATGGGAAGGGCGCGACCGCTTCCTGCTGTCCAACGGCCACTATGCCATCGCGCTGTACGCGGCGCTGCTGGAGGCCGGCATCCTGCCCGCCGACGAGCTGGAGACCTACGGCAGCGACGACAGCCGCCTGCCGATGTCGGGCATGGCCAGCTACACGCCCGGCATGGAAATGTCCGGGGGCTCGCTGGGCCAGGGCCTGACCATCGCCGTGGGCCGCTGCCTGGGCCTCAAGCGCAAGGGCTCCGGCAACTTCGTCTACACGCTGTTCTCCGACGGCGAGCTGGACGAGGGCGCGATCTGGGAGGGCATCCTGTCGGCGGCGCACTGGAAGCTGGACAACCTGATCGCGATCGTCGACGTCAACAACCAGCAGGCCGACGGGCCTACCACGCAGGTCATGGCGTTCGAGCCCCTGCTGCCCAAGCTGGAAGCATTCGGCTGGTTCACGCAGCGTGTCGATGGCAACGACATCGACGCCGTCGCCGCCGCCTTTCGCGCGGCGCGCGAGCACCGCGGCGCGCAGCCGCGCATGATCGTCTGCGATACGCGCATGGGGTGCGGTGTGCCGTTCCTCGAGCAGCGCGAGAAGAACCACTTTATCCGCGTCGATGCCCACGAATGGCAACTCGCACTGCAGGCCCTGGAAGCCGGGAGACAAGCATGAGCAATACCACCGCAACCGCCACCACCAATGCCGGGCCGAAGCTGAAGACCTCGGCCATGATCGCCTCCATCGCCGGCGAAGGGCAGGCCACCCGGTCCGCCCCGTTCGGCCACGCGCTGGTGGAGCTGGGCCGCCACAAGCAGGACGTGATCGGCATGACCGCCGACCTGGGCAAGTACACCGACCTGCATATCTTTGCCCAGGCATTCCCCGAGCGCTATTACCAGATGGGCATGGCCGAGCAGCTGCTGATGGGCGCCGCCGCCGGCTTCGCGCATGAAGGGGCGCAGCCCTTCGTCACCACCTACGCGGTGTTCGCGACCCGGCGCGCGTACGACTTCATGCACCAGGCCATCGCCGAGGACAACCTCGACGTGAAGATCGTCTGCGCGCTGCCCGGGCTGACCACCGGCTACGGCCCCAGCCACCAGGCCGCCGAGGACCTGGCGCTGATGCGCGCCATGCCCAACATGACCGTGATCGATCCGTGCGACGCGATCGATATCGAACAGATGGTGCCGGCCATTGCAGCGCACAACGGCCCGGTGTATGCGCGCCTGCTGCGCGGCAACGTGCCGGTGGTGCTGGACCAGTACGACTACAAGTTCGAGCTTGGCAAGGCCGCGCTGCTGCGCGACGGCGCCGAGGTCCTGGTGATCTCGTCGGGCATCATGACCATGCGCGCGCTGGAGGTGGCCAAGGCGCTGGAGCAGGACCGCATCGGCGTAGCGGTGCTGCATGTGCCGACCATCAAGCCGCTGGATACCGAGACCATCCTGCGCGAGGCGCGGCGCACTGGCCGCCTGGTGGTGGTGGCCGAGAACCATACCGTCATCGGCGGCCTGGGAGAAGCCGTGGCGGCCACGCTGATGCGCGCCGGCGCCTGCGTGCCATTCCGCCAGGTCGGGCTGCCGGACGCGTTCCTGGATGCCGGGGCGCTGCCTACGCTGCACGATCGCTACGGCATCTCGGCGGGCGTGATGGCGGACACGATCAGGGGCTGGCTCGCCTAGCCCAAGGGCTGGCCAACGGACTGCCTTTCCCTCTGCTATGGTTAACAGGCCTGTCCGTCACGCGCGGCACCGGTGCCGCTGCCGCGTACGACGGGCCACGGCGACATCGCAACCAGGGAGAACGGCATGAAACCCGGCAAGCTAATCGTGACGGCGGCGCTTGCCGCCGCTTGCGCCGCGTCCGTTACGGCGGTGGCGCAACCCGAGACCCGCGTTGACGCTGTCTCCGGCGTGGGCGCGTCGCGCACCACCGGCACGGTAAAGGCCACGGCCACGGTGGTGGCCATCGATGCCGCCACGCGCACCATTTCCCTCAAGGACGAGCAGGGCAAAGTCACCGACGTGCAGGTGGGCGACGACGTGCGCAACTTCGCGCAGCTGCGTGTGGGTGACGCGGTCACGGTGGAATATACGCAGGCCTTGTCGGTGAGCCTGAACCGGCAGAGCGGCATCCGCTCCAGCACCGAACGCGAGATTGCGGACCGGGCCCCGCCCGGTGCCAAGCCCGGCGGCATGGTCGGGCGCGAGGTGACCGTCACCGCGGACGTAGTGGCGGTCGACACCAAGACTGGCATGGTCACGCTGAAGGGCCCGCGGGGCAGAATGGTGGACGTCCATGTCGCGGATCCGAAGCAGCTGAAGGCGGTCCGCGCCGGCGAGCAGGTGCAGGCGGTCTACACCGAAGCCATTGCGATCTCGGTCACGCCGCGCAATGCGCGCTGAATTCGCTGGCTACAGCACGCGCCCGAACCACCACAGCGACAATAGCCCCGCGCAGGCCGCCAGCAGCGCGCCCAGCGCGGCGAACAGCGCAGTGATCTCGACCTGGCTGCGCTTGTCGAATGCCAGCCGCGCGTTCAGCGCCCGGTATACGCGTTTCAGTTCCGCGGCGTCTTCCAGCCGGAAATACTCGGCGCCGGTGGCGTCGGCGACTTCCTTCAGCACTTTCTCGTCCAGCCTGACGCGGGCCGACCAGCCGTCGACCGAGAGCACCACGCCTTCGGGCGTGCCCACGCCCACGGTATAGATGCGCACGCCCTGCTCGGCGGCAAGCTGTGCCGCCCGCAGCGCGGCCGGGCCGGCGTTGCTTTCGCCGTCGGAGAACAGCACGATCGCGCCGGACGTATAGGAGCCCGGCTTCACCGGCTCGGTGTCGGCGGGCGGATTGGCCAGGGCCGGTGGTTTTCGCGGGGGCGGGGTGTCGTCGTTCATCAGCCGCTCGGCATCGGGCGCGACCTGCGGCAGCAGCGTGGTCAGCGCAATCAGCAGGCCATTGCCAAGTGCGGTGCCGCCTTGCGGCTGCAGCCGCTCGATCGCGGTGGTGACGGCTTCCCTGGAACGTGTGGGTGCCTGTGCCACGGCGGCGGTGCCGGCCATGGCGACCACGCCGACGCTGACGCCGGCGGGCTGCGCGTCCATCAGGATGGTGGCGGCCTGCTGCGCGGCGCGCAGGCGGCTGGGCTTGATATCCTGGGCCCGCATGCTGCCGGACAAGTCCAGCACCATCACCACCGTCTCGATGCGCGAGGGCAGCATCATCACGGCCTGGGGCCGTGCGATCGCCGCGATCAGTGCGGCCAGCGCCAGCAGGATCAGCACCGGCGCCACGTGGCGGCGCCAGCCTGCGCCGCTGCGGGTGGCAACGCCCACCGTCTTCAGCGCCGGCAAATGCACGGCCGCGTGCCGCCTGCGCCGATCGAGCCAGACATAGCCCGCCGCCAGCACCCCGACCAGCGCGAACAGCCACAGCATGCCCGGCCACAGGAAGCTGAACACGGGAAGGCGGCTGATTGCATCGATCATGCTGCCCCCCTGGCGATGCTCGCCGCTTTGGCGCTGCCTTGCTGGCGCCGGCGCTGGCGCGCGAAGCTCAGCAGCGCCAGGTCGAGCCGGGCGTAGGTCGATAGCGTCAGGCACGCCACCCCGGCGCGCGCGAAGGCCTGGCGCAGCTCCGCCTCGCGCGCCTCGGCGGCGGCGGCGAAGCGCTTGCGGAAGGCTGGGTCATGGGTGTCGACGAACAGTTGCTCGCCGGTCTCCGCATCCTGCAGCACCACCAGTCCCAGGTCGGGCAACGCCGTTTCCAGCGGATCGACCAGTCGCACCGCGACGACTTCATGGCGCCGGGCCAGCATGCCCAGCGACGCCTGCCAGCCGGGCGCGCTGATGAAATCCGACACCACGAACACCACCGAGCGCCGCCTGGCCACTGCGCGGGCGCGTTCGAGCAGGTCGTGCAGGCGGGTGTCGCCCGGCGCTGCGGCGGGCGTGGCGCGCATGCGGTGCAGCAGGTGCAGCAACTGGCGGCGCCCGGCGCGCGCGGGCACCACCGTGGCGGCCACGTCAGTGGCGCCGCCATAAAGCACGGCTCCCACCCGGTTGCCATAGCGCGTCAGCAGCAGCGCCATGACGGTGGTGAAGTCGCTCAGCAGGTCGCGCTTGCGCACGCTGCCGGAGCCGAAGTCGATCGATCCGCTCAGGTCCAGCAAGAACCAGGCCGCGACTTCGCGGTCTTCCTGGTACTCGCGCACATGGGGCGTCTGCAGGCGGGCGGTCACGTTCCAGTCGATGTGGCGCACGTCGTCGCCGGGGTGGTATTCGCGCAGGTCGGCAAGGTCCAGGCCGAAGCCGCGGAACAGCGTGCGGTAGTCGCCTTGCAGCAACCCGTCGAGGCGGCGCACCACGGTCCATTCCAGGCGCCGCAGCAAGGCGTCGGTCTGGCTCGCGCCGACGCCGGCAAGTGCCACGCCGGATGCCGCGCCGGAGGCGACGGCCTCGGGCGCGGTGTCCGGCTCGTCGCGGCGCTTAGTCCGCCGCCGCCCGAACATGGGATTCCATGGGCCGCTCGGGAACCGGCAGCGCCTGCGAGATGCGGGTAATGAGCTGGTCGGCGGTCACGCCGTCGGACATGGCCTCATAGGACAGTGACAGGCGGTGGCGCAATACGTCCGGCACCAGGTCGGTCACGTCTTCGGGCAGCGCATAGTGGCGGCCGCGCAGATAGGCCAGCGCGCGCGCACCTTCGATCAGGCCGATGGTGGCGCGGGGGCTGGCGCCGAACGACACGTAGCGGTCCAGGTCGGCCAGGCCGTAGTCGCCCGGCTTGCGCGTGGCCGCGACCACGCGCACCGCGTACTGGACCAGGCTGGGGTCGACATACACCTTGCGGCAGGCCTCCTGCAGCGCGGTCAGGTGCTCAGGCGTGGCCACCGCGCTCACGCCCACGCGCGGGCCGGTGACGCGGTTGACGATCACCACCTCTTCCTCTTCCGACGGATAGCCCACCAGCACCTTCATCATGAAGCGGTCGACCTGCGCCTCGGGTAGCGGGTAGGTGCCTTCGGTCTCGATCGGGTTCTGCGTGGCCATTACCAGGAACGGGGCGGGCACGCGATGGGTTTCGCCGGCGATGGTGACCTGCTTTTCCTGCATGACTTCCAGCAGCGCGCTCTGCACCTTGGCCGGCGCGCGGTTGATCTCGTCGGCCAGCAGCAGGTTGGCAAAGACCGGGCCGCGCACCGTGGAGAACTCGCCAGTGCCCTGGTTGTACATGCGCGTGCCGACCAGGTCGGCCGGCAGCAGATCCGGGGTGAACTGGATGCGCTTGAAGGTGCCGCTCATGGTCCGCGCCAGCGTGTTGACGGTGAGGGTCTTGGCCAGCCCCGGCACGCCTTCCACCAGCAGGTGGCCGCCGGACAGGATCGCCACCAGCACCCGTTCGAGAAAGTGGTCCTGCCCGACCACCACGCGTTTCACCTCGTACAGCAGGCGTTCCATCAAGTTGGCGCTGTCGGCAGCGCCTCGTGCTTGGTCGTTCATAGGTCCCCGCGTCAGAAAGGAGAAGTTCCGATGGATACGCCGGCGCTTTCGATCGTGGTGGCGAAGCCGATGCCGATGAAAGTGCCGCTGTTGCCCGGATTGAGGATGGCGGTGACGATCCCCACTACCTCGCCGTTCATGTTCACCAGCGGGCCGCCCGAGTTGCCCGGATTGACCGCGGCGTCGAACTGGATCAGCTTGTCCAGGGTGCGCTTGTTGTCCGGCGCGACGAATTCGCGGTCCAGCCCGGACACCACGCCGGCCGACACCGACGGGCCGATGCCGAATGGAAAGCCCACCGCGACCACCCCGGAGCCGGGTGCCAGGTCACGGCTGGATCCCAGCGTTGCCGCGGGCAGGTCGTCAGGGATCGACTTGGCCTGGATCACGGCGAGGTCCTTCTCGGGAATCGCCTGCAGCAGGGTCGCCTCGGAGGTGTGTCCGTCATGGAAGGTCAGCTCCAGCCGGCGCGCTCCGGCGACAACGTGGAGGCTGGTGAGGATCAAGCCGCGCTCGGTAACCACCACGCCTGAGCCGATGTGGCGGGATTCCGGCTTGCTTTCCGCGCCGTTGCCAGGCGAACGCTCGTCAGGCAGGGACGGGACGGTCGGGGCCGGAGGCGTCGAAGGTGAGGACTCGGGCGGCGTGGCCGGGCCGTCACGCCCGGCCTGCGGCGCGGAAGCCGCATCGGCGGCTTTCTCCGGTGCAGGGAAGTTGCGGATTTCGACCACCGATTCCCGCACGGCCTCGGCGGCCATGGCGGTGCGAGAGGGCAGGGGTTTGGTCTCGAGCGTGTGCAGCACGGCCGCGTCGATGTCCTTCTGCGTCAGCGCGCGCGCCCTGGGCTGCATCAGCCATGCCGAGCCTACCCCGGCGGCGAGCACCAGCGCGACGGCCGTCGAGACCCATCCGTAGATCGTCACCCGTTTCATCGCTGCCCCCGAGGTCCCGTCCCGCCGTGGAAAATACAGTACCATCCTCTTACCCACGCGCCAAGGAGCAGGGCATGCAGTTTCTCTGGCCGCAGATGCTCTGGTTGCTGCTTGCGCTGCCGGTGCTGGCAGCCGCTTACCTGTACCTGCTGGCGCGACGCAAGAAGGCCGCGGTGCTGTATGCAAGCCTTGCATTGCCGCGGGCCGCGCTGGGCCCGCGCCAACGCCTGCGGCGCCACATTCCGCCGTTGCTGTTCTTCTTCGCGCTGGCCGCGGCGCTGCTGGCCTGCGCGCGCCCCACCGCCACCATCACACTGCCGGCCGACACCGTGACCCTGGTGCTGGCGATGGACACCTCGCGCAGCATGGAGGCCGCCGACGTCCCGCCCAACCGCATCAGCGCGGCCCAGCAGGCCGCCCGCGACCTCGTCGTGGGGCTCCCGGCCAGCGTGCGGCTGGGCATCGTCTCCTTTGCCGGCACCGCGGCGGTGGTGCTGCCGCCCACCGACAACCGGCAGGACATGCTCGACGCAATCGAACGCTTCCAGCTGCAGCGCGGCACGGCCACCGGCAGCGGCCTGTTCCAGGCGCTCGCGGTGCTGTTTCCCGAAGACGGCATCGATCTCGAAGTGATCCTGTTCGGCAGCCGCTCGGACCGCGCCGGACGCGGCACCTCGCTGGACGAAGCCGCCGCGGCGGATGCCGCGCGCCGGCGCGAACAGAACCAGCAGGCGGCGCAGCCCGGCTCATACCGGCACGGCGCCGTGATCCTGCTCAGCGATGGCCGGCGCACGACCGGCCCGGACCCGCTTGACGCCGCGCGCATGGCCGCCCAGCGGGGCGTGCGCGTCTACACCGTGGGCTTTGGGTCGCCGCAGGTCACGGGCGCGCCGGAATCGAGCCTGTCCTACTTCATGCAGCTCGACGAGCCGGCGCTGCGCGCGGTCGCCACCATCACCGGCGGCGAATATTTCCAGGCGGGCTCGGCGGCCGACCTGACCCAGGTCTACCGCCAGCTCAGCGCGCGCTTTGCGCTGGAGCGCAGGGAAACCGAGCTGGGTGCCTTCTTCGCCGCCGGCGCGGTGCTGCTGCTGGCGGTGGCGTGCGGTTTGTCGATGCTGTGGTTCCGGCGGTGAGGGCGGCTGCCGCACCGGCGGCATCGCGTGCCGCGGTCACTACTGATCCGCCTTGGCCCCCGAACGGCGCACGATTTCCGCCCATTTCCTGCCTTCGGCGGCGTTGTAGCGGGCAAAGTCGGCGGGCGAAGAGCCCACCGGCTCGGCGCCCATGTCGGCATATTGCTGGCGCACATCCGCGCGCTTCAGCGCGGCGGCCGCGTGCGTGGCCAGCTTTTCCACCACCGCCGCCGGCGTGCCGCGCGGCGCCCACAGGCCATACCAGGTGCTGATGTCGAAGCCGGGCAAGCCGGATTCCGCAACCGTCGGGATGTCCGGCAATGCGCTGGCGCGGCGCGTGGTGGTGACGGCGACGGCACGCAGCTTGCCGGACTTGATGAAGGGCATGGCCGACGGCATGGAATCGAACATCAGCTGGATCTGGCCGCCCATCAGGTCCGTCAGCGCCGGGGCGCTGCCCTTGTACGGGACATGCTGCATCGGTACCTTTGCCGCCAGCTTGAACGATTCGCCGGCAAGGTGCTGGGCCGAGGCATTGCCCGCCGAGCCGAAGTTGAGCGCACCGCCCACGCGCCTGGCATAAGCAATCAGGTCCTGCACGGTCTTGACCGGTGAAGCGTTGTTGACCACCAGCACCAGCGGTACGTCGGCCAGCTGCGTGATCGGCACGAAGTCCTTGAACGCGTCATAGCGCATCTTCGGCTGGATGCTGGGGTTGATCACATGCAGCGAGGCATTGGCCAGGATGGTGTAGCCATCAGCGGGCGCGCGCGCCACGGTTTCGGCGCCGATCATGCCGCTGGCGCCGGGTTTGTTGTCGACCACCACGCCCTGGCCCAGGCTCTCGCCCATCTTGACCGCGACCACGCGCGCCAGCAGGTCGGTGGGGCCGCCGGCGGGGTAGGGCAGCACCATGCGCACGGGATGCTGCGGGAATTCCTGCGCGCCGGCGGCAGCCGGGAGCAGCGCGGCTGCGGCCGCCAGTAGCAGCGCCGCGCGCAGCCGCGTACCCGCGGCACGGGGTTTAGGGTGTGGAATGTTCACGTCTCTGTCTCCTTGATTTTTATCGCTACCTTGCCCACCACCTGGCGGGATTCCAGCGCGGCCAGGGCATCGCCCAGGCCGGTGATCGGATACGTCGCCGACACGGTGGGCGCCAGCTTGCCCCGCGCGGCCCAGTCGAACAGCGTCGCCATGACCCCCTGCAGCGCCGACGCGTGCTGCGCGCGTTCATTGGCAGGGGTCCAGCCGATGTAGCGGCCAAAGAAGAACCCGTGCAGCGTCAGGTTCTTGACCAGCAGGAGGTTCACCGGCGCCTGCGGGATGGTGCCGCTGGCAAAGCCGATGCTGAGGATGCGGGCATTGGCCGCTGCCGCGCGCAGCGCCTGCTGGAACAGGTCGCCGCCGACGGGGTCCACCACCACGTCCGCGCCGCGGCCGCCGGTGAGGGCCTTGACCGCGGGCGCCAGGTCTGCCGGCGCGAGCGCGTGCGTGGCGCCGCGCCGCAGCGCGTCGGCGCGCTTGGCTGCGGTGCTGGCGCAGGCGATCACGGTGGCGCCGAGTTCGCGCGCGATTTCCACGGCGGCCAGGCCCACGCCGGCGCCGGCGCCCAGCACCAGCACGGTGTCGCCGGCCTGCAGCGCGCAGCGCCAGACCAGCCCGCAATACGCCGTGCCGTAGGAGATCGGCACCGGCAGCGCCACCGTTGGCGGCAGTTCGTCCGGCACGCGGTAGACCGTGTATTCGGGCAACGTGACCTGTTCGGCAAAGCAGCCCCAGTCCGCGATCGCCACCACGCGGTCGCCGGGGCGCAGCCGCGTGACAGCATCGCCGCAGGCGAGCACGCGGCCGACGGCTTCCGTGCCCGGCACGAAAGGCAGCGGCGGGCGGCGCTGGTACTGCCCGGCGATCATCAGGCCGGTGGCGTGGCTGACGCTGGCGTATTCGACGGCGATCGTTACCGCATGCGCGTCTGCCAGCGCCGGCTCCGGAATCGCCTGCACGGCGACGTCATGCACGCTGCCGAACCGCTCGCATACCAGCGCCTTCATTGGACACCTGCCCTGGCCGCAGGGGCCTGCCGCACCACGCCCTGCCGCAGCCAGTCGTCGATGGCGGGCTGGCCGAAGCCCGCCTCGCGCAGGATCTCGACGCTATGTTCGCCGTTGGCGGGCGCCGCGCCGGCATCCCGGCGCATGCCGCGCGCCGGGATGCCGGCAAAGGGCAGCGGCCCCAGCCCGGGCTGGGCAAGCGCCTGGAAGCTCTGCCGATGCACCGCCTGGGGGTGCGACAGCACGTCGTCATAGCTGCGTACCGGGGCATGCAGCACGTCATGCCGGCTGAGGATCTCCTGCCATTGCGCGGTGGTGCGCGTGGCGATCCGGCTGGCCACCAGCTGGTTGAGCAGCGCGGCATGCGCCATGCGCGCGGCGTTGTCGGCAAAGCGCGGATCATCGAGCCAGTCGGCATGGTCCAGCGCGCGGCACAGCTTGCCGAACTGGGCGTCGTTCAGCGCCAGCAGCGTCACGCTGCCGTCGCGGCTGGCATAGACGCCGTTGGGCGCGCTTACCGGTCCCGCGGCGGCGGGGCCGCCCAGGGCATGCTCGAGCAGGTTGTTGGCCTGCAGCGCGCAGCAGGCCTCGAACAGGTTCAGCTCGACATGGCCGCCGCGCCCGCTGCGAAAGCGCCGGCACAGCGCCGCCGCGCAGGCCTGCGCGGCATACAGGCCGGTGGCCGCATCGGCCAGCAGCATGCCGATGCGGCGCGCGCCGGCGCCGGCATCGCGGTTGGCGAACATCAGCCCGGAATCGGCCTGCATCACCGAATCCGACGCCGGGTAGTCGGCATACGGACCATCCGGCCCATAGCCGCTGATCGACACATAAACCAGTTCCGGGCGTTGCGCGGCCAGCGCGCCATAGCCCACGCCGAGCCGCTCGGCCACTTGCGGGCGGAAGTTCTGCACCACCACGTCGGCCTGCAGCGCCAGGCCGAGCAGGACGGCCTTGCCGGCCCCCGTGGTGGCGTCGATGCAGGCGCTGCGCTTGCCGCCGTTGTAGGCCAGCGTCAGCGCACTGGTATCGCCGCGCACCACGCCCACCTTGCGGCCCCAGTCGCCCGCGGGCGGCTCCACCTTGATGACTTCCGCGCCTTGCTGCCACAGGATGTGGGCGCAATACGGTCCGGCAATGCCCTGGCTGATGTCGAGCACGCGCAGGCCGGCAAAGGGCAGATCCGCGTCGGGCGGGTTGGCAGGGAATGAAGGGGGCATGAGTTGGGCGGCAGCGATAAACGGGAGAGCTTTATGCTAGGGTTGGCCTCCCGCCGAAACAATCCCCCGACTTGTGCCAATGGTGTTGACTGATGATTGACAATAACTTCGATCTCAACCTGGTGCGGCTCTTCGTGACCATGGTCGAGTCGCGCACGCTGACGGCGGCCGCGCAGCGCAGCGGCATGACGCGCTCCAACGTGTCGCGCCGCCTGAAGCTGCTGGAGCAGCATCTCGGCGCGCAGCTGATGCGCCGCACCACCCGCCATGTCGAGCTGACCGAGGCGGGGCAGCTGCTGTATGCGCATGGCTTGCGCATGCTGGATGAACTGCAGTCCGCCAACACCGCGATCGACAGCCTGGGCGAAGTGGTGCGCGGCGACGTCCGGATCCGCCTGCCGACCGGGCTCGGCCACCGCTACCTGACGCCGCTGCTGCTGGAATTCGCGCGCAACTATCCGCAGATTTCGCTGCGCGTGGTGATCAACGACAACATCGGCGACCTGATCCCGGCCGAGGTCGACGTGGCGCTGAAAATTACTTCGCAACCGCCCGACGACCATGTGGCGCGACGCATCTGCGCGGTCGGCTGGTGCCTGTGCGCGTCGGCCTCGTTTCTGGACAGCCATGGGCCGGTCCGCACCGTGGCCGACCTGGAGCGCTGCGACATGATTGCGCCGGCATCGCTGGGACGCCGCTTTACGCTGAAGGTATGGCTGGCCGGCACGCCCATGACATTGCGCGTGTCGCCGCGGATCCAGTCAGGCGACTATCCGTTCCTGTTCGAATCGGTGATGGGCGGGCTGGGCGTGGCGCTGCTGCCGCGCTATGCGGTCTGGCGGCAACTGCAGTCCGGGCAGATGCGCGAGGTGCTGGCCGAATGCGAAGCCGAAGGCGTCGGCGACAGCGTCTACATGCTGACCGCACCCAACCGCTATCCGACCCTGGCCACGCGCACGCTGATGGACTTTATCCGCCTGCACCTGGAGCGGCAGGCCGAGAACTGGGGCAGCCGCAACGTTGCTGCGGCGACGTCCAGCTGACGCAGGCCGCCCCGGCGTCGTGAGCCGGAGGCAGCGTGGCGGCAAGCGCGGCTACTTCTCCTGCATCTTGGCGGCCTTGACGATCTCGCCCAGGCGCCGCCGTTCCGCGTCGACAAACTTGACGAAGTCCGCGCGCGTGCCGCCGACCGGCTCGATGCCCACCTGTTTGAGCTTGGCGGCGGCGGCGGGGTCTTTCATGGCCTTGTCGACCGCCGCGGCGACCTTGTCGAGGATCGCGTCGGGCGTGCCCTTGGGCGCATGGACGCCGGCCCAATGAGCGATCTGCAGGTCCGGGAAACCTTGCTCCACCGCGGTGGACAGTTGCGGGTAGGCCGAGATGCGCTGCGTCCAGGTGGTGGCCAGCGCCTTGAACTTGCCGTCGTGCAGGATATGCGGCAGCGCGATGATGCTGGCTTCGGACGTCCCTTCGACCTGGCCGCCCAGCACCGCCGTGGTGCTTTCCGACCCGCTCTTGTAGGGCACCGGCTGCAGCTTCGCGCCGTATTTCACATTCAGGATCTCCGCCACGAAATGCGGCGTGCTGCCGGTGCCGGCGGTGGCGAAATTGAAGCCGCTGCCTTTTTTCGAGGCCTCGACGAAGTCGCGCAGGTCCTTGTAGGGCGCGTTCTTCGGCACCACGATGACCGAAGGCGCCAGCCCGATCATGACCACGGGCACCAGCGCGTCATCCTTGAACGGCATGGACTTCTTGATCATGCTGTTGGAGATCACGCCGGCGGCGCTGATCAGGAAGGTGTAGCCATCCGGCGCGCTCCGGGCTACCAGGTCCGCGCCCACGGTGCCGCCCGCGCCGGGACGGTTCTCGATCAGCACGGTCTGGCCCAGCGCCTTGGTCGCGCCTTCGGCGGCCGCCCGCGCCATCAGGTCATTGGCGCCGCCGGCGGCGAACGGCACGACGAAGCGGATGGTCTTCGCCGGCCATTGTTCCTGCGCGCCGGCCGGGCTGGCGGCGATGAGGGCTGCCGCGGCCAGCAGGCCCAGCTGGAATCGGTGTGGCATCGTCATGCTATGTCTCCTGGGGTTGTGAAGCGCCGGCGCGGCTTGCCTGCGCCGGCGGGGATGAAAGGGCGGGCTGCGTCTAGCCCGGCTCAGCCGGCGGCGCCGTGGTGCCGCGCTGCACCAGCGCTACCGGAATTTCCGTCCGTCCGGGCTCGATGCCTTCCTGCAGCCATCGCAGCAGCGCCAGCGCGGTTTGCCGGCCCAGTTCGCTGCTTTCCAGCGCAATGGTGGTCAGCGCGGGAGTGACCTCGGCGGAAATCGGCAGGTCGTCGCAGCCGACGATGGACAGCTGCCGCGGCACGTCCAGCCCGATGGCGCCGGCCTCGAACAGGCAGCCGAGCGCGAGCACGTCGTTGCCGCAAAAGATGGCCGTCGGCGTTTCCGGGGCACTGGCCAGCACCGCGCGCAAGCCGGCCCGGCCGCCGGCAAAGGTGTACGGCTGCTCGCAGATGGCGCCGGCGGGCAGCGGCGCGCGCAGGGCGCGCAGCGTGCCGAGGAAGCCTTCGGTGCGAAGCCGCGCGCGGTCGTTATGGGCGCCGATGCCGGAGATCATGCCAAGGCGGCGGTGGCCCAGGTCAAACAGATGGCGCGCGGCCTGCGCGCCGATCTCGAAGTTGTCGAAGCCGATGCACGGGTACTGGTTCGACAAGGACCAGGTCAGCATCGTGCGCGTGCCGGATTGCCGCAGCAGCGCCAGCGTTTCGGGGGAATGGTCGGCGCCGACCAGCACCATGGCATCGACCGCGCGCTCGGACAGGGCCCGCACCACGTCGGTCTCGGTGTCAGGGTCGTAGTTGTGGGAGCCAAGCAGCAATTGGTAACCGCTGGCCGCCAACACGCCCTGCATGCCTTGGATCGCATGGGAAAAGATGGCGTTGTCGAGGGTCGGCACCACCGCGGCGACGGTGCGCGACTTGCCGGATGCCAGCGTGCGCGCCGACGCATCCGGAACATAGCCGAGCGCATCGATGGCCTGGCGCACCCGCTGCAAGGTGTCTTCCCGTACCAGCGCGGGCGATGACAGCGCGCGCGACACCGTCGCCATCGATACACCGGCAAGCTTCGCCACGTCTTCGAGTCTGGTCCGCCGCACGTTTGCTGTCCTCTTTGCAGTTTCGACATTGTCACCTATCTGTGCGCTGCACACGACTATGCCGGGAACGGCGCGCCGCCAAGCGCGATGTTCAAGGGAAAACCCTGCCTTGCAGTTCGCGGTACGCCTACTAATCTTTTATGAAAGCGCTTTCATTTAAGAAGTTGAGTGCTGAAGCAGCACGCCAGCTAGATTTGGCCTCCAAATGATAGCGCTTACATTTCAATCCCCGAAAGGAACCCTGATGATCACCTACCTGAAGCAAGCCAGGAAAACACCGCAGACGGAGACCGCCACCGCGCAGCAAGTGGTGACCGGCATGCTGGCCGAGATCCAGGCGCATGGCGAGGCTGCGGTGCGCCAGTACGCCAGCCAGCTCGACGGCTGGGACGGCGAGATCGTGCTGACCCCGGACCAGGTCCGGCAGCAGACCCGCGACGTGCCCGCGTCGGTGCGCGCCGACATCGATTTCGCGATCGGCCAGGTGCGGGCGTTTGCGCTGGCGCAGCGCGAATCGCTGCGCGAGTTCTCGGTCGGGCTGCACCCGGGCGTGACCGCGGGGCAGCGCGTGATCCCGGTCAACGTGGTGGGCTGCTACGCCCCGGCGGGCCGCTATGCGCATATCGCGTCGGCCTACATGGGGGTGGCGACGGCGAAGGCTGCCGGCGTCGGCACCGTGGTGGCATGCTCTAGCCCGTTCCGCGGCCAGGGCATCCATCCGCACGTGCTCTATGCCTTCCAGGCCGCCGGCGCCGACGTGATCATGACGCTCGGCGGCGTGCAGGCGATGGCTGCGATGGCCTATGGCCTGTTCACCGGCAAGCCCGCCGACGTGGTGGTCGGCCCGGGCAACAAGTTTGTCGCCGAGGCCAAGCGGTCGCTGTACGGGCAGGTGGGGATCGACGTGTTCGCGGGGCCGTCCGAGGTTGCCGTGATCGCCGACGACAGCGCCGACCCGGCCATCGTGGCGAGCGACCTGGTGGGGCAGGCCGAGCACGGCCACGAGTCACCGGCGTGGCTGTTCACCACCTCGCGCGCGCTGGCGGAGCAGGTCATGGCACGGGTGCCCGCGCTGATCGCCGCGCTGCCGCCCACCGCGCGCGACGCAGCCACGGCGGCATGGCGCGACTACGGCGAGGTCATCGTCTGCGACAGCCGCGAGGAAGTGGCCGCGGTCTCTGACCGCTATGCCTCCGAGCACCTGGAGGTGCACGCGCAGGACCTGGACTGGTGGCTGGCCAACCTGACCTGCTACGGCTCGCTGTTCCTTGGCGAAGAAACCACGGTGGCCTTCGGCGACAAGACCAGCGGCCCCAACCACGTGCTGCCGACCAAGGGCGCGGCGCGCTATTCGGGCGGGCTCTCGGTGCACAAGTTCATGAAGACCCTGACGTGGCAGAAGATGACGCGCGAGGCCACGCGGCAGATCGGCCAGGTGACCGCGCGCATCTCGCGCCTGGAGGGCATGGAGGCGCACGCGCGCACCGCGGACGACCGCATGGCAAAGTACTTTCCGAACGCCCGCTTCGAGATGGGCGCCGCGGTGGAGGTCTGATGATGGCGCCCTTGCAGCATGCGGCCGACGGTCGCGGACCCGACCTGCGCGGCAGGCAGGCGCTGGTGACCGGCGGCAGTTCCGGCATCGGCGAGAGCCTGGCCGAGGCGCTTGGCCGGGCCGGCGCCAGGGTGGTGCTGGCGGCGCGCCGCCAGCCGCAGCTCGATGCCGCGGCGTCGCGGCTCGATGCGATGGGCATCGCCGTCGACACGCAGGTGCTGGACGTATCCGACCTCGATGCCATTCCCGCCGCCGCAGCGGCCTTGCAGCGCCGCTGCGGCACCATCGATATCCTGGTGAATGCCGCGGGCATGAACCTGCGCGAGCCGTTTGCCAGTGTCACGCCGGCGTCGTGGCGGCTGCAACTGGACACGCATCTGGGGGCGCCGTTCTTCCTGACGCAGGCGCTGGCGCCGGCGATGCAGGCGCAAGGATGGGGGCGCGTGCTCAACCTTGCTTCGCTGCAGTCGTACCGGGCCTTCGCCAACAGTGCGCCCTACGGCGCGGCGAAGGGCGGCATCGTCCAGCTGACGCGCGCCATCGCCGAGGCGTGGTCGCCGCACGGGATCACCTGCAATGCGATCGGCCCGGGCTTTTTCCCCACCGCGCTGACCGGCCCCGTGTTCGCTGACGCCGCGCTGGCGCAGCACCATGCCGCGCGCACCTGCATCGGCCGCAACGGCGCGTTGCCGGACCTGCACGGACTGGCCGCGTTCCTGGCCAGCGACATGGCCGCGTATATCACCGGGCAGACTTTCATGGTCGACGGCGGCTACACGGCAAGATGACCGCCGCCGCGGGCCGCATCGTTGGCCCCGCGCGGTGACCGACATTCAGAGCGCCATACGCGCCGAACCAGACCCGACAGGAGACCAGCATGACGAGACAGCTATCGGCGCAGCCGCCGGCACAAGACCCCGCGCACAAGCTCAGGAAGATCGTAACCTCCAGCACCATCGGTGCCATGGTGGAGTGGTATGACTTTTTCCTGTACGGCGTGGTCGCCGGCCTGGTGTTCAACAAGCTGTACTTTCCCTCCGCCGACCCGGTGGTCGGCACGCTGCTGGCCTACGCCACCTTTGCCGCCGGCTTTGTCGCGCGCCCGCTGGGCGGCGTGATCTTCGGCCATTTCGGCGATACGCTGGGGCGCAAGCGCATGCTGGTGCTGACCCTGCTGATCATGGGCATCGCCACCACCGCCATCGGCCTGATTCCCACCTATGAGCAGATCGGCATCGGGGCGCCGGTGCTGCTGTTGCTGTGCCGGATCGCGCAGGGCATCGGCCTCGGCGGCGAATGGGGCGGCGCCGTGCTGATGACGTTCGAGAGCGCGCCGCCGGGGCGCCGCGGCTTCTTCGCCAGCCTGCCGCAGACCGGCATGTCGCTGGGCCTGGTGCTGGCCAGCGGCGTGATCGCGCTGCTGTCGCTGATGCTGTCGGACCAGGACTTCCTCGCATGGGGCTGGCGCATCGCTTTCCTGTTGAGCGCGGTGATGGTGTTTATCGGCTCCTACCTGCGCACGCACGTCGAGGAATCGCCGGAATTTGCCGCGGCCCAGCGCCAGCCGCAGCGCAACCCGCAGCAGGCGCATGGCTTGCCGTTCCTGGCCATGCTGCGCCAGTATCCCGGCGTGGTGCTGGCGTGCATGGGCGCGCGCTTTATCGACGGCGTCTTCTTCAACGTGTTCGGGGTGTTCTCGCTTGCCTACCTGACCCAGACCCTGAAGCTCTCGCGCAACGAGGCGCTGCTGGGCGTGTTGCTGGGCGCCGGCGTGATGACGCTGTTCATCCCGCTGTGGGGCGCCGTATCCGACCGCCTCGGCCGGCCGCTGGTCTACGGCACCGGCGCGCTGCTGGCGGGGCTGTCGGCGTTTCCCGCGTTCTGGCTGATGCAGCATTCGGGCGGCAACGTGCTGCTGGTGTGGGCGGCGATCATCATTCCCTTCGGCATCTTCCATGCCGCCGTGTTCGGCACCATGGCGTCGATGTTCTCGGAGGTGTTCGATGCGCGCGTGCGCTATACCGGGATTTCCTTCGTCTATCAGTTCGCGGGCGTGTTCGCCGGCGGCCTGACGCCGATCATCGCCACCTGGCTGAGCGCGCGGGCCGGCGGCGAGCCGTGGTACCTGTGCGGCTATGTGCTGGCGATCGGCGTGCTCAGCGCGGCCTGCACGCTATGGATCGGCTTGCGCTCGGCCCCGGCCGGCGCGCCGGCGCTGGCACCGTCCAAGGCTGGCGCCTGACTGTTTTCTCCCCGGGGCGGCATGCGCTGCCCGTCCGCGTCATTTCCCTCTCCCATGTCTCCTACTGGCAAGGCCATGAAAGCCATCGTCTATACCGAACCCAACGCCGTCGCGATCCTGGAGCGCGACATGCCGGAGCTGGCGCCCGGCGAGGCCCTGTTGCGCATCGATGCCAGCGGCATCTGCGGCTCCGACCTGCACGCGTATCACGGCCATGATCCGCGGCGCAAGCCCGGGCTGGTGCTTGGCCACGAGTTTGCCGGCACGGTGGTGGCCTCGTCGGACGAGGGCCTGCTGGCGGTGGGGCAGCGCGTGACCGCCAACCCGCTGGTGACTTGCGGCCATTGCGACTATTGCCTGCAGGGCCGCGACAACCTGTGCGCCAACCGCGGCATGGTCGGCATGAGCCGGCCGGGGGCGTTGTCGGAGTACCTGGCGATCCCGCTCCGTTGCGCGATTCCCATTCCCGACGCGCTCGCCAGCGTCAGCGCCGCGCTGACCGAGCCTGCGGCCACCGCGCTGCATGCGGTCAACCTGACCATGCGCGCCATGGCCAGGCCGCTGCCGGAGGCGCGCGTGCTGGTCATCGGCGGCGGGGCGATCGGCATGCTCGCCGCGGCGCTGGTGAGGTCGTATGGCTGCCGCCAGGTGCAGGTGGCCGAGACCAATGCGCTGCGCCGCGCTTCTGTGACGCGGCATCTCGGCTGCGAAGCGGTGGACCCGCTGGCCGGGCCGCCGCCCGACGCTGCCTTCGACGTGGTGATCGATGCGGTGGGCGCGGGACCGACGCGCAAGCTTGCCATCGCCGCCGCCCGGCCCGGCGGCGTGGTCATGCATATCGGCCTGCAGGACTGGGCCAGCGAGATCGACATGCGCAAGCTGACGCTGGCGGAACTGACCCTGCTGGGAACCTACACCTACACCATGGCCGACCTGCGCGCCACCGTGGCGGCGCTGGAGCAGGGCAGCTTCGGCACGCTGGCATGGGTCGAGACGCGCGCGCTGGCCGACGGCCCGGCGGCCTTTGCCGACCTGGCCGCGGGCCGCGTTGCCGCCGGCAAGGTGGTGCTGATCCCTGAACCGGCCTGAGTGCCGGACCAGCTGCGGCGCGCACCGCCGGCAGCCGCCAAAATTCATATATATGAGTTGGTTGACATGGATGAATCGAGCGCCTAACATGACTTCACGCACGACCCACAGAGAGGAGACAACGATGATTCACGTAGTGCTTCATGACGCCAAGGACACCGTCGCAGTGGCCGTGGTGGAAGGGATCCAGCCGGGCACGCAGCTCAACGCCTGGATCATGGATGAAGACAAGGTCGTCACGGTGACCGCACTGCAGCCGATTCCCATCGGCCACAAGGTGGCGCTGCGCGACATGGATGTGAACGAGACGGTCTACAAGTACGGCATCGACATCGGCAAGGTGGTCGCCCCGATCAAGGCCGGCGAACACGCCCACGTCCACAACATCAAGACCAAGCGCTGGTAAGCCCGGCGCGCCGCCCCTGCGGCCGCCCGACGCTTCCTGCCCGCTTTCCATCCCGCTTCCATCCGCTTCCCGAGGATCCACGTCATGTCCGTGATCGACCAAAACACCACCTTCTGGGGCTACCGCCGCGACAATGGCCGCGTCGGTGTCCGCAACCACGTCATCATCCTGCCGCTGGACGACCTGTCCAACGCCGCCGCCGAGGCCGTCGCCGCCGCCATCAAGGGCACCATGGCGATTCCCCACCCCTACGGCCGCCTGCAGTTCGGGCCGGACCTAGACCTGCATTTCCGCACGCTGATCGGCGCCGGCAGCAATCCCAACGTCGCCGCGGTGGTGGTGATCGGCATCGAGGACGGCTGGACCAAGAAAGTCGTCGACGGCATCGCCCAGACCGGCAAGCCGGTGGTCGGATTCGGCATCGAGGGCCACGGCGACCACGACACCATCATGCGCGCTTCGAAGGCGGCGCGCGAATTCGTGCAGTACGCCACCGCGCTGCACCGCGTCGAGTGCCCGATCAACGAGTTGTGGGTCTCGACCAAGTGCGGCGAGTCGGACACCACTTCGGGCTGCGGCGCCAACCCTACCGTCGGCAACGCCTTCGACAAACTGCACCCGCTCGGCACCACGCTGGTGTTCGGCGAGACCTCGGAGCTGACCGGCGGCGAGCATATCGTCGCGGCACGCTGCGCCAACGACGATGTGCGCCACCAGTTCATGGCGATGTTCGAGCGCTACCAGGGCATGATTGACCGCTGGAAGACGTCGGACCTGTCCGAGTCGCAGCCGACCAAGGGCAATATCGCCGGCGGCCTGACCACCATCGAAGAAAAGGCGCTGGGCAATATCCAGAAGATCGGCAAGAAATGCACCGTCGACGGCGTGCTCGACAAGGCCGAGGCGCCGACGCATCCGGGCCTGTGGTTCATGGACTCGTCTTCCGCCGCGGCGGAGATGGTCACGCTGTGCGCGGCCGCCGGCTATGTGGTGCACTTCTTCCCGACCGGGCAGGGCAACGTGATCGGCAATCCGATCGTTCCGGTGATCAAGCTGTGCGCCAACCCGCGCACCGTGCGCCTGATGAGCGAGCACATGGACGTCGACTGCTCGGGCCTGCTGCAGCGCGAGCAGACCCTCGACCAGACCGGCGACAAGCTGCTGGAATGCATGCTGGCCACCATCAACGGCCGCTGGACCGCGGCCGAGGCGCTCGGGCATCGCGAGTTCGTGCTGACCCGCATCCACGAGTCGGCATGATGAAGCGCATCTGCATCAGCGAGTTCATGGACCCGGCCGCGGTGCAGGCGCTGACCCCCGGCTTCGACCTGCGCTACGAGCCGGGCTGGGTGGATCGCCGCGCCGACCTGCTCGAGGTCCTGGACGGCGCGCACGCGCTGGTGGTGCGCAACCGCACCCAGGTGGACGCGGCGCTGCTGGCCCACGCGCCGGCCTTGCGGGTGGTCGGGCGGCTCGGCGTGGGGCTGGACAACATCGACGTCGCCGCCTGCCGCGATCGCGGCATCCGCGTGATTCCCGCCGCCGGCGCCAATGCGCGCTCAGTGGCGGAGTACGTGGTGACCACGGCCGCCGTGCTGCTGCGTGGCGCCTATCTGTCCAGCACCGAGGTGGCCGATGGCCAGTGGCCGCGCGCCCGGCTGTCGGAGGGCAGGGAGGCGCTCGGCAAGACGCTTGGCCTGATCGGCTTTGGCGATATTGGGCGCCAGACCGCGGCGCTGGCGCGCGCCTTCGGCATGGAAGTGATTGCCTGCGATCCGATGCTGCCGGCCGATGATCCGGTCTGGTCCGCCACCGGCGTGGCCTGCGTGCCGCTCGACGCGCTGCTGGCGCGGGCCGACGCGGTCAGCCTGCACGTGCCGCTGGTGGAGGCCACCCGCAACCTGATCGATGTCGGCCGCCTGGCCGTGATGAAGTCCGGCGCGGTGCTGGTCAACACCGCGCGCGGCGGCGTGGTCGATGAGGCAGCGCTGGCCGACGCACTGCGCGCCGGGCACCTGGGCGGCGCGGCGCTGGACGTGTTTGCCAGCGAGCCGCTGCCCGCCGGCAGCACGCTGCGGGGCGTGCCCAACCTGATCCTGACCCCCCACATCGGCGGCGTGACGCGCGAAGCCAATGCGCGCGTGTCGATGATGATCGCGCGCGAGGTGCGCCAGTCGCTGGAGCAGATGCCATGAGCCGGATTGCATTGCATGAACTGGAGCGCGTGGCCGCCGCCGGCCTGCGTCGTGCCGGGGCCAGCGCCCGGCAGGCGCAGGCGACCGCGGCGGCGCTGGTACGGGCCGATGCGGCGGGACTGCCGTCGCACGGGGTCTCGCGCGTGCCGATGTACGTGGCGCACCTGCGGCATGACCGGGTCGACGGCAACGCCGAGCCGGCGGTGCGCGGCACGCGCGCCAGCGCGGTGGTCGTCGATGCCGGCTGCGGCTTTGCCTTCGCCGCGTGCGACCTTGCCATCGCCGAGGCGATGCAGCGCGCGCGGGAGACCGGCGTCGGCGTGGCCGCGGTGACCAACAGCCACCACTTCGGCGCTGCCGCGCTGCCGCTCGAGGCCGTGGCGCGCGCCGGCATGGTGGGCATCGCCATGGGCAACTCGCCCGCGGCCATGCCGGCCTGGGGCGGCAAGCGGCCGCTGTTCGGCACCAACCCGATTGCGGCGGTATTTCCGCGCCAGGGCCATGCGCCGGTGGTGATCGACCTGTCGCTGTCCGAGGTCGCGCGCGGCAAGATCATGGTGGCGGCGAAGCAGGGCAAGCCGATTCCGCTCGGATGGGCGCTCGATGAAGCAGGGCAGCCGACCACCGATGCCGAGGCTGCGCTGCGCGGCTCGATGCTGCCGGCCGGCGGCGTCAAGGGCGCGATGCTGGCGCTGCTGGTCGAATTGCTGGTGACGTCGCTGGCCGGCGCGCAGTTCGGCGCCGAGGCGGACTCTTTCTTCAGCGATGCGGGCAACCGGCCGCGCATCGGCCAGCTGTTTTTCGTGATGGACCCGGGCGCCTTCGCCGGCTCGCAGGTCTACGCCGCGCGGGTTGAAGCGCTGCTGGCGGTGATGCTGGAAGACGAGGGCACGCGCGTGCCCGGCGCCCGCCGCGAGTCGGCACAGGCCGAGGCCGCTGCGCGCGGCGCTGAAGTGCCCGATGCACTGTGGCGCGAACTGCAATCGCTCGCGGGCGTGGAGGCTGGCGCGCCGCATTGATTTCCTCACAACGGACCCACGCCAGAGGGGCCGACCACAACTACCGGAGACAAACCATGGATCGACGCTTGATTCGCGGCGCGCGCAGGCACCTGGCCCGCGCGCTCCTAGCCTTGTCCGCAGTATCGGCCCTGGCCGCGCTGGCGCCGCCCGCCGCCGCGCAGGGCGGCAGCGATGCCGCCGCAGATTATCCGAACAAGCCGATCCGGTATGTCGTGCCCTTCGCGGCCGGCGGCCTGACCGACATCATGGCGCGCATGGTCGGCCACCAGCTCTCCGAAGAGTGGAAAAAGCCCATCGTGGTGGACAACCGACCCGGCGGCAATGCCAACATCGGCGCCGAGCAGGTTGCCAAGGCGCCGCCCGACGGCTACACCTGGCTCGCGGTCACGCTGACGCACGCGTCCAACGTGACCTTGTTTCCCAAGCTGCCGTTCAGCATGCAGAAGGACCTGGTGCCGGTGGCGCGCATCGCCTCGTCGCCGATGATGGTGGTGGTGCCCGCGAATTCGCCGATCAAGTCGATGAAAGACCTGGCCGCTGCCGCGCAGAAGTCGAAGCTCAACGCCGGCTCCAGCGGCAACGGCACCCCGCCGCACCTGACGCTGGCCTTGTTCGAAAGCCAGACCCGGACCAGCTTCACCCACGTGCCGTACAAGGGCGGGGCGCCGTCGATGACCGACCTGATCGGCGGCCAGATCGACGTGGTCTTCTCCAACTTTCCCGAGTCGCTCGCCTATGTGAAGGGCGGCAAGCTGCGCGCGCTGGCGGTGACCACGCGCGAGCGCCATCCGCTGTTGCCCGACGTCCCCACCGTCGCCGAGGCCGGCTATCCGGACCTGATCGTCGAGAACTGGACCGGCCTGATGATGCCGGCCGGCACGCCCCGGCCGATCGTCGACAAGGTCGCCGGCTCGGTCGCGCGCATGCTGGCCGCCGAGTCGGTGCGCGGGCGCATCGTCACCGCGGGCTTCAGCCCCGCGGCCGGCGGCACGCCTTTCGCCGACTACTTCAGCGGCGAGGTGACGCGCTGGGCCCGGCTGATCGAGGAGAAGCAAATCCGGGTCGAATGACGCGGCGCCCCGTGCGGGGACGGCATGCGCACGGCCTGGCGGCGTTGGCGACCGGCTTTAGTATGATTCGTGTTATCTATATGAGTCAGTCATGGATCGGCCGGCCGCCCCGCAGGCGGCGTTGCAAAGGACATTAACGTGGGCTCCAGATTCGATGCCGGCGCAGCCATTGGCGGCGTGCTGTACAAGGACGTCAAGCACGCCATCCTGGCCGCCCTGGCCGCGGGCGAGTGGAAGCCGGGTGAAGCCATCCCGTCCGAACGCAAGCTGATCGAGCGCTTCGGCGTTTCGATCGGCACGCTGCGCAAGGCCATCGACGAACTGGTGGCCGAGAACATCATGATCCGCCACCAGGGGCGGGGCACCTTCGTCGCCACGCATCGGCAGGAAGACCATTTCTTCCGCTTCTTCCGCATCGTGCGCCAGGACGGCTACCGCGAGTACCCGACCGTGCAGCTGGCCCGGTTCCGCCGCGCCAGGGCGGACAAGGACGAAGCGGCGGCACTGGGGCTGCCGGTCGGGGAGGCCGTGTTCCGCTTTACCAACGTGCTGTCGCTGGAAGGGCGCGCGGTCATGATCGACGCCATCACCGTCCCGGCGGAGCGCTTCAAGGCGCTTACCGAGAAGCTGCTGCGCGAGCGCCCGAACACGCTCTACAACTTCTACCAGGACGTCTTCGGCATCAACATCATCCGCACCGAAGAGCGCCTGCGCGCGGCGCTGGCCGACGAGGAAGACCATGAACTGCTGGGCGTCCCGGTCGGCACCGCGATGCTGAAGATCCTGCGGGTGGCGTCTTCCTACCAGAACGAGCGGATCGAGTACCGCGTCTCCCGGCTGGATACGTCGGACTACGAGTTCGCGCTGTCGCAGCCGTGAGGGCGTGAAGCGCAGGGCGGGAAGCACCCGGATCCTGCGCCCGATGACTCAGGCGAGGGAGATCATGCGCAGCACCGCAGCCGCCAGGTCCCCATTGGGATCGCCGAGCAGATCCACGGCATCGAAATGATGGCCGCGCTCCTGCACTACCACCTGCACGTCGAAGCCGCATTCGCCCAGCAGCGCCTGGTATTCGCGCTGCAGCCGGTGGTACTCCGGCGATTCATCGCCGCCGACGGTAAGGATCATGGGCAGCCTGATTTTCGGCACATGGTGGACAGGGCTGTAACGGGCGACGTCCGCCGCGGTCAGGCCGACCACCTGGTTGAGATAGCACAGCCGGATCGGCTCCAGGTCATACAACCCGCTGATCGCGCATCCACCCTTGAGGATGTCCGCCGGAACGCCGAAGGCGGCCCACTCCGTTCCCGCCAGCGTGGCGGTGAGATGACCACCGGCTGAATGGCCGGACACGAAGATGCGCCGCGGATCGAATCCCAGTTCGGCGGCATGGCGGTACAGCCATGCCACGGCCTCCTGGTTGTCGCGCACGATTTCGGCCATGCCCACGTCCGGAGCCAGGCGGTAGTTCACCACGGCAACGTTGATGTCGCGCTGCAGGTAAGGGGCGGCAACGAAGCTGAAGTCGGACTTGTCCAGCGATTGCCAATAGCCGCCATGAATGAAGACCAGCAACGGGCGCTCGCGTGAGGCCGCGGGGAAGAAGTCCAGCGACTGCTTGGCGTGCATGCCATAGGCAAGATCCGGCTTGACCGGATGGTCGCGACGGAACGCGGCGCTGGTATCGTCCCATCGCTTGAAGATGTCCTGGAACCCGGGGATTCCGGCCCTGACGTTGTACTGGTTGTCCAGTTCTTCCTGATTGAAGTTTCGATACACTGACATTACATTTGGCTCCAGACTGTGGGATCGGGGCTTCGATTCCATGGGGGTCGTTGCGACGCTTGTCGCGTCCGGCCAAAGATACGTATCCGCGTCTTGCTGCGCGCGCCGCCAGATGACAACCCCTATCGCAAAGACGCCATGTTCGGAAAGAGCGAAAACCGCGACGACTACCAGGCCATCGACCGGCCGGTCGGAGGCATGGCGCGCAAGCTGAAGGACGGCCTCTATATCGGCGCGCATTCGCATCCGCGCGGCCAGCTGATCTATGCCTATGTCGGAGCCATCCTGGTGACCACCGACTTCGGCTCCTGGGTGGTCCCGCCCCAGCGCGCCGTCTGGGTGCCGTGCAACGTCGAACACGCCATGCAGGCGTGCGGCGACGTGGAGATGCGCACGGTCTATGTCCGCGCAGATGCTGTTCCCGCCGAGTTGCGCGGCTGTTGCGTGGTCGCGGTGCCGCCGCTGCTGCGCGAGCTGATCTCGGCCGCGGTGCGCATGCCGCTGGACTATGAAGAAATCGGCCGCGACGGCCTGGTGGTGCAGCTTCTGCTGCACGAACTGCGTCCGCTGTCGGTGGTCCCGCTGCATCTCCCGATGCCCAGGGATCCGCGCCTGGGCAAGATCTGCGCGAAGATCCTCGAGGATCCCTCGGACGAGACCTCGGTACAGGCGTGGAGCCGCTCGGTTGGCGCCAGCGAACGAACCATCATCCGCCTGTTTCCGGAAGAAACGGGCATGACCTACAGCCGCTGGAAGCAGCAGGCCCGGTTGATGGCCGCGGTCCGCCTGCTTGCCGAGGGCTGCCATGTCACCGACATCGCCCTGCAGCTCGGATACGAAAGTCCGAGCGCATTCAGCGCCATGTTCAGGCGAGCGCTTGGCATGACCCCCACCGAGTATTTCCGCGACCGGGCCGGCGACTAGGCGTATTCGCTGCGGGTTGGCATCTGCCAGACATCAACTGGCGTCAGGACGCGCATCGAGGGCAGGGCCGTGCGGCACAGTCTGGATGCCGCCGGATGACCCGCACCGTGCTCGCTCCGTCGGCATTTGTTCAAGTCGAGGAGTGAATATGTCAGTGATGGATCGTATCCGGGCGGCAGGCATCGTCCTGCCCGCCGCAGAAATGCCCAGGGCACTTTATGTCCCGTACACGCTGCACCATGGTTTGCTGACGATCTCAGGCCAGCTGCCGCTGCAGGACGGCAAGCCCATGTTCGTCGGCAAGGTGCCCGGCACGGTCAGCGTTGAAGCGGCGCAAGCGGCGGCGCGGCTTTGCCTGGCCAACCTGCTGGGCTGGGCCACCGCCGCGACCGATGGCAATCTGGAGCGGATCCGGGGCATCGTGCGGGTAGGCGGCTACGTCGCAGCCGACCCGGGCTTCGACGATGCGCCGCGGGTGATCAATGCTGCGTCGGAACTGCTCAACCAGATCTTTGCCGAGCGGGGCCGCCATGCCCGGCTGGCGCTCGGCGTGGCGAGTCTTCCGTTCGGGGTCCCGGTGGAAATCGAAGCCACCTTTGCGCTGGATGCCTAGCCATGGGCGCCGCGACAAAGGCCGGCTACGCCGACGTCCTGGTCGGCCTGCAGTATGGCGACGAGGGCAAGGCCCGGGTCGTCGATCACCTCGCCGCCGGGTATGACGTGATTGCGCGCTTCAACGGCGGGGCCAACGCCGGGCATACCATCGCCACGCCCGACGGCCCCTTGCGGCTGCGGCAGGTGCCTTCCGGCGTGCTGCATCCCGGCGTTGCGCTTTACATCGGCTCGGGCTGCGTGGTCGGCTTGCAGCAGCTGGCCGCCGAGATCGCGATGTTGGCCGCCCAAGGCATCAGCCTTGACGGGCGGCTGACCATCAGCGACCGGTGTCCGCTGGTTCAGCCGCGCCACGTGCTGGCGGACCGCCGCGATGGCGCGCGGATCGGCACCACCGGCAATGGCATCGGTCCTTGCTATGCCGATCTGGCGGCGCGGATGCAGGGCTCCGAGCGCGTCGCATTCCAGTTGCGCGACCTGCTGTGCGACGATAGCCGCGTGTTCGAACAGATGACCCGGCTGGCGGGCCGGGACGGTGACGATGGGGACGACATCGCGGCGATGGTGGACGGTATGCGCCGCGCTTGGGCAGCGATTCGTCCGTTCGTGACGGACGATGCTGTCGCGCTGTTGCGGCGGGTCGAAGCCGGTGCCCGGGTCCTGTTCGAGGGCGCGCAGTCGGTGATGCTGGACGTGGTGCACGGCGTTCAGCCGTGGGTCACGTCCAGCCATACGCTGCCCGCCTATGCCTACGTGGGGGGCGATCTGCCGTGCCGATATCACCGCAAGGCCATCGGCGTGGCCAAGGCCATCGTCTCACGTGTCGGTGGCGGCCCGTTGCCCACCGAACTGGGCGGGCCCCGTTCCGAGGCGTATTGCGCCGCGGCGGCACACGCGGGCCGCGGCCGCGCCGACGAAGCGGCCAGCCACGATCCGCTGGCGCTGCTCGCCGAAGGGGATGCGTTCGCCACCGGCGTGGCTATCCGGATGCTGGCGAAAGAATATGGCACCGGCACCGGCAGGCCCCGGCGCGTGGGGCTGCTCGACGTTGCACAACTGCGCCTGGCGATACAGCAGGCCGGCGTCGACGAGGTGTATCTCAACAAATGTGACAGCCTGGCGGCCTTCGCCCACACACCCGAGCACTGCATTCCGGTTGTCGTCGGCGAGACGGGCGGCACAGGTCAGCGCGTGTTGCGCTTTCCGGCGTTCGGCGAGCACGCCATCCCGACCGGTGCCGCCTCGCCGCTGCCCCCGCAACTTGAAGCGCTGCTCGAATGGCTCGCGCAGGCCATCGGCCGGCCCTTGCGCGGCATCGGGCTAGGACCGGAACGCGCGCAGATGCGGCTTCTTGAACCCAACCAGCACACCACACCACACCATGACAAGCACGACCCCTGCCTATCTGCGCAACGAAATGCGCCGGACCGACCTGGCCTGGACCGACTGGCCGGCCATCGAAGCCTTCCTGAAAAATGAACTGATCTGCCGGGTTGCGGTGCATGACGCACCGTACCCCTACATTACGGCGCAGAGCTTCACCTTCACTGGCGACGCGTTCCTGATCCACAGTTCCAGGTTCGGCAAGCTTGCCGCTGCGATCCGGGCGAACCCGCTGGTCACGATCGAAGTCGACCGGCCCGTGGCCTTGCTGAAGGCGCCGAAGGGCCAGAACACGAGTCTCGAGTATTTCAGCGTCATCGCGCGCTGTGAAGTCCGGTTGCGCGACAGTACCGAAGCGGTGCGTGCCCACCAGTACCAGGCGCTGGACAAGTTCCGGCCCGAGAAGGACTACACGCCGATCGAGGATGGGGCCGCCAGCCAGATCGTTGCCTATCGCTGCGAGATCCGTGAGATGAGTGCGAAAAAGCGCATCCTGGCTGACGGACAGTACTCGCCGCCGGGACAGCCGCGCGCGCCATACCTGCGCTATCCGTTCCAGTCCGGGGCCACGCTGTCCGGCTTGCCGCCGGAGGCATTCGATTCCCACCGGTTTGCGGGAAAGTGAGGCTCGCCATCGGGTGACACGCAGAGGTGCTTCGGCACCTCTTTTTTTTTGCCCCGGGGCGCTGCATGCGCCTGGCCACGGCTTTGGCACCTGCGAGACAGACCTTGGCGTTGCGGCACGCGTCGCGCCGGCGTCCGCACGCGACAGTAGCAAGCGATAGCGCAACCACGCGCTGTCGCCTGCCGCCAGTGCCCCAGAGCGCTGGCTCTAGAACGAATGGAGACAAGATGAAGCACACCCCTCTCGAGCTGATGCGCGTGCGCACCGGCGACCGGCTGGAACGGCTGCCCGTATGCGGCTATCACCGCCTTCTGTTTGCCATCATTGCGCTGGCGTTTTTCTTCGACAACCTCGACCTGGCCATGATGACGTACCTGCTGGGCTCGATCCGCTCGGAGTTCGGCCTGACCGCTGCGCAGGCGGGCATGCTGGGGAGCGCCAGCTTTGTCGGCATGGCCCTCGGTGCGCTCAGCTCCGGGATGATCGCCGACAAGTTCGGGCGCAAGCCCGTGTTCCAGGTCAGCATGATCATCTGGGGCGTTGGCAGCTATCTCTGTTCCACCGCGAGCCATCCCATGGAACTGGGCGCATATCGGCTCTTGCTTGGGATCGGCATGGGCATGGAGTTGCCGCTGGCGCAGACGCTGATGTCGGAATTCATTCCGGCGCGGCAGCGCGGCAAATATCTGGCGCTGATGGACGGCAACTGGCCGATCGCGTTTATCTGCGCGGGCCTGATGTCGTACTACGTGCTGAGCGCCTATACCTGGCGCACCATGTTCCTGCTCGGCGCGGTGCCGGCGCTCTTCCTGATCGTGGTGCGGCGCTTCGTGCCAGAGTCTCCCCGTTGGCTGGAATCGCAGGGACGCCACGCGGAAGCTGCCGAGATCGTCGACCGTATCGAGCAGTCGGTGATGCGGCGGATGAAGCTCGACACGTTGCCCGAAGTCACCCCCGCGGTCGCTGCGGCGGAGCCGGCCGCATCGGGGCTGCGCGTGCTGTGGTCGCGGGCGTACCGCAGCCGGACCCTGACCGTCTGGGGGCTGTGGTTCTTTGCCCTGCTGGGGTTCTATGGCCTCAATACATGGATAGGCGCGTTGCTGCAGCAATCCGGTCTGGGCGTGACCCAGTCCGTGCTGTACACGGTCTATATCTCGATCGGGGGGATTCCGGGCTTCCTGTGGGCGGCGTGGGCGGTGGAGCGCTGGGGACGCAAGCCGGCCTGCGTGGCGACGCTGGTCGGCGGAGCGTGCATGGTCTTTGTCTATGGCCGCGTCGCCGGCGCGGCACCGGAGCCGCTGGCGCTGTTCCTTTCCGGCGGCATGATGCAGTTCTTCATGTTTGGCATGTGGGCGGTGCTCTACACCTACACGCCGGAGCTGTACCCCACGCGCGCGCGCGCCTCGGGCTGCGGCATGGCGTCGACGGTCGGGCGCCTGGGCTCGCTGCTGGGTCCGGCGCTGGTGGGCCTGGTGCTGCCCGTCGCGGGGCAGGCTGGCGTGTTTGGTCTGGGCGCGCTGTGTTTCCTTGCCGCGGCGGCGATTGTCTTCCGGTTCGGCATCGAAACCCGCGGCCGTGCGCTGGAAACCATCGCCGACTAAGCGTTGTCCGGAACACCGTGGATCTGCCGCCGCAATGCTTCAAGCCAGCCGGCTAGGAGCGTGCGCGCGGCGCCGGGCCGGCCAGCGCGGAAGCCGGCGCGGCGAGGCGTGCAGCCAGTATCGCTGCCACGCGCGTGCTCGCGGCAGGCTTTCCGGCCACCACCACCAGACCTGCGTCCACCGCCTGCTGCCATGCCATCCGCCCATCGAGCAGGGCGCGCAACACGGCTTCGGCGGTGACCACGACCACATCGCCTTGGGCCGGGCCGGCGTCGTGGCCGGCCTCGACTTGCGCCCGCGCACTGGCCGCGGTGGCATAGCGGGTCCAGAGCCGCGACTCCACCAGCAGCAGCGCCGTGGGCGGCAACGCCGGCCGTGCCGAGGCCAGCTGCTGCTCGAGCCTGTGCGCGGTTTCATCGGCCCGTTGCCGGGCCTGCACGCCGCTGACGCTGTCGGTCAGGGGCAGTTTGCCCGCACCGGTTGCGTCATGCAGCGCGAAGGCCACGCCGAGCGAGGCAGGATGCGCGGCCGAGACTTCGTCGCCAAGCACGAAGTCTGACCCGCAAGCCGCCGCGAGCGTCGAGACCGATCCAAGCCAGGCCGCGAACGCGGCCGTCAGAATTGCGGTGGCGGGCTTCATGGCGTCACAATGTTGAACCAGAACGGGAACGTGTCGAGCAGCGCGAGGAATTCACCCAGCGCTTCGCGGCGGCCTTCCACCTTCATGTCGCCCTTGGCAATGGCGTTCTCGATCGTGGTTTCCTTCAACTGGATCGCGTCAAGCGTTGCCTTGGACAGCGTGAGGCTGGCATCGGCTTGCGGCAGCGGCTTGCCATAGTTCAGCACCGCGTTCTCCACTTGCAGCCCGTACTGCTTCTTCAGGTCGGTGAAGTCGATGTTCAGGCCGATCTTCTTGCCGGCGGCCTTCGGTCCGTTAAGGCGCACCGCGAGGTAGTCGAACAGCATTTCGGGCGGCATCGCCTTGATGGTGTCCGGGCTTGCGGTCGTGGTGCCGCCGGCCTTGGGCACGCCGTTGCGCAGTTCATAAGCGCCCATCAGATAGACCGCGCGCCACGGGCCGCTTTCCGCCTGGTAGCCCATCTGCTCGAGCGAATCGGCCAGCAGTTCCTTGCCGGCCTTGCTGTCGGGATTGGCAAAGACCACGTGCTTGAGCGCTTCCGCGGTCCAGCGGTAATCGCCTTTGCTGAAATCCGCCCTGGCGCGCCTGAGTACCGCCGCTTCGCCGCCCATGTACTCGACGTACTTCCTGGCGGCCATCTCCGGTGGCAGGTTGTTCAGGTCCGACGGATTGCCGTCATACCAGCCCATGTAGCGCTGGTAGACCGCGCGCGAGTTGTGGCGCAGCGTGCCGTAATAGCCGCGGTTAGGCCAGAATTTGTCGAGCTCGGGCGGCAGCTTGATCAGCTCGGAGATTTCTTCTCCGGTATACCCCTTGTTCATCAGGTTGACCGACTGGTCATGGGTGTACTTGTACAGGTCGCGCTGCTTCTTCCAGTAATCGATGATCCGGGCATTGCCCCACATCGGCCAGTGATGCGCCTGGAACTTGAAGTCGACGTCCTTGCCATAGGTATCGATGGTCTCGTTCAGGTAGCTCGACCACTTCAGCGCATCGCGAACCTGCGCGCCGCGCAGGGTCAGGATGTTGTGCATGGTGTTGGTCGTGTTCTCGGCCATCCACATGCCCCGGAACTGCGGGAAAAAGGTATTCATTTCCGCGGGCGCTTCGGTCCCGGGCGTCATCTGGAACACCATCTTGACACCGTCCACCGTGACTTCAGTGCCGGTCTTGCCGATGATGTCGGTCGGCACGATCAGGCCGGCCTCGCCGGTCGAGACCGTCTGGCCCAGCCCGCCGTTTACGCCACCGCGAGCGTTGCGGGGCAATAGCGCGCCATACATGTAGACGGCACGGCGGCCCATGGCGTTGCCGGCGATCACGTTCTCGCTGATGGCATGCTCGGTAAAGCCTTCGGGGGCGAACACCTTGATCTTGCCTGCCCGCACATCGGCCTCGTTCACGATGCCGCGCACGCCGCCGTAGTGGTCCACGTGCGAGTGGCTGTAGACCACGGCTTTTACCGGCTTCTGTCCGAGGTGCTTGCTGACGAAGTCATAGGCGGCCCTTGCCGTTTCCGCCGAAATCAGCGGATCCAGCACGATCCATCCGGTGTCGCCCTGCACGAACGTGACGTTCGACAGGTCGAAGCCGCGCACCTGGTAGATCCGCTCCGATACCTTGAACAGGCCATGCTGCATGTTCAACTGGGCGTTGCGCCACAGGCTGGGGTTGACCGTGTCCGGTGCGGGCTTGTCCAGGCCGATGTACTGCTTGTAGGCCTCGAGGTCCCACACCACGTCGCCCTTGGCGTTGCGGATGGTCAGGGTGTCGGGCTTGGCCACCAGCCCGCGCTGCGCATCCTCGAAATCCGCCTTGTCGTGAAAAGGAAGCTCGTTCAGTACGGCAGCATTCGCCGCCCTGGTGGCCGCGGTGGCAGGCTTGCCGGCGATCGGCTGGGCCTGTGCCCAAGCCGGTGAAGCCAACGCGACGGCCAGCGTCGTTGTCAGGACTATTGCTACGTTCATCGTTGATTCTCCCGGTTGGAAGAGACAGGAAGGAGGCGCGCAGCATCAGCCATGCCTGCTCGGAACGCTGGCCGGCCGAGGGCGGGCAAGCGTCCGCCGGGCGACTTTGGCGCGCCGTCTATCCTGTTGCATCCGTTCACCGGGTGGAAGTCAAACTTTCTGTCCTCGAATTAAAAGAAATCGAAAAAGAAATCCGGGATTGACGCTGTGCCGGGCCCGTCTACGCCGCACTCGCGCCGGCGATGTAGCGCCGCCGCAAATCTTCAAACGACGCCAGCTCCCCGCACACCGCGCTGGCGGCCACCGTGGGCGGGCTGGCCAGCCAGACCTGCCCCGGCCCCGAGCGCCCGGGGAAGTTGCGGTTGATCGAGCTGACCGTGACCTGGTCAGGCCGTTCCGACGACCCCGGACCACAATTGGCGCAGGCGCCGCAGGAAGGCTGGAGGATGCGTGCGCCGACAGCCTCGAACGTTTCCATGTAGCCCTCGTGGATGCAATAGTCGCGCACGTCGGTGGTGCCGAACTGCAGGTAGAGGGTGACATGCGGCGGAATGCGCAGGCCGCGCTGCACCGCCCAGTGCAGGACCTCGTGGTACCCGTCGAAGTCCTCGCGCTTGCCGGCCGTGCAAGAACCACCGTAGGCAATGTCCACGGGTACGTGCTGCGTCAGCGCGGACAGCGGCACGCCGTTGCCTGGATCGCCCGGGCTCGCCACCATGGGGCCGAGCGCGCCGCAGTCGATGTCGAGCGTGGCGGCAAACGCGGCGCCGTCGTCGCTGCGCATCCATGGCTCGATGTCGAAATCGAGTCCGCGCCGTTCCCGCAGGAAGCGCACGGTCTGTGCGTCGGGTGCGACGATGCCGGTGAAGCCGCCCAGTTCGGCGCACATATTGGTCAGCGTGGCGCGCTCGTCGATCGACATCGCGCTGACCACCGGCCCGGTGAACTCGAATACCTTGCCGACGCCCGCGCCGGCCTTGATGTCCGACCGTGCCAGCAGGTGCAGCACGACGTCCTTGGCCGTGACCCCCGGCGCCAGCACGCCGTCCAGGCGCACCAGCATGCATTGCGGCAGCGTCATGCGCACGGCGCCGGTCACGAAGGCATTGGCCATGTCGGTGGTGCCGACGCCGAACGCCACGCATCCCAGCGCGCCGCTGTGCGGGGTGTGCGAGTCGGTGCCGACCACGACCTGCCCGGGCAGCGCATAGCGCTCGGCCATCATTGCGTGCGAGATGCCGGCCGCATGGCTGGCGGGCGCCCCCAGCGACGCCTCCTCGGTCAGCGTGCGATGGCAGCGGAGCTGGTAGTCGCGCACGAAGTCCCGTTGCGCCGCGCACATGCGCGCAACGTTGTCGACCAGCCCGGCGCGCAGGTGCGCGGGGCTTTCGCTGACGTACGAGGTGTGATCCTCGAACACCACGATGCGATCCGCGTCCCTCAGCCGCAGCGGCTTGCCGAACGCTTCATGCAGCATGTGGGCGCACATGCCGGTGTAGTACTCGTGGATAAAGCGCCAGTCGGCCCGCACGAAAATGCCGTCGCCTGGTACCGGGCGCGCCGGTGTTACCGGCGTGGCCAGCAAATGCCGCTGGACGATTTTCTCGAACAAGGTCTGCGGGCCGGCGGGCAGGCCCGTGGCCGCGGGTTCGACCTTGCCCAGGTAGGCCTGCCCGAATTTCAGCAGCCCGCCGTGCCGCAGGATGGATGCGGCGAGCGCGTCGCGCCCGGCCACCAGCGTGTCGGCTTCGATGGCTTCGCCTTGCTCCAGCCGGGTAAGCAGGCTGAAGTCGGTCGAGGTGAACAGGCCGATGTTGTCGGCGTTCTGGCGGTAGATGCGCTCGAAGCTGCGGGCGATGACGAGGCGGATGCCCGCCAGCTTTTCCGCTGCCGGACTATGCTCGCGCGACGACCCCTTGCCGTAGCGGCTGCCGGCAACAGTTACGGCGAATCCGCCGTTGCGGATCGCGTTGGCCGCGACCGGGCAGATGCCGTCGACCTTGTAGCCGGTATAGGGAAAGCGGCCCAGCGCGTCGTCGTAGTGCGTCAGGATCGGCACCGGCGTGATCTCGTCCGTTGAAACGTCGTCGCGCAGCGCGCCGGCCCCGGCCAGGGTCATGGGCTGCCCCTGCAGTTGCGCGCTCATGACCGGCGCGGAGTCGGCAAGGAACAGGGTGCGGGCCGTGGCCTCAATGGCGCTCATGCAGGTCTCCGATGGCAATTCGGTGCCACTCTACCGCCCATGGCGCGCGCGGGCGAAGCGCTGATGCGGCATCGCGGCTATCTGCGCCAGACATATCAGGGTAAACGCGGAGTCGATGCGCGGTGCGCGCGGCAAGGTTAGTATCGGGCGACATTCCGGCCTGCCCACACGGGCTACTGACCCATGCACCGCATCGATCCCGTCAATATCCAGCTGTTCCTGGCCGCCGCGCGCGAGGGCTCGATCAAGCGCGCGGCTGAAACCGAGCATATTGCCCAGTCGGCGTTGAGCCGGCGCATCGCTGAACTGGAGCGCAGCCTGGGCGTGGTGCTGTTCGTGCGCTCGCCCGCCGGCGTGGTGCTGACCGATGCCGGGGCGCGCGCGCTGGAACTGGGCCGCAAGCTGAACCAGGACATCGCCAGCTTTGCGCGCGAGGTGCAGGACCTTGGCGACCGGGTCGCGGGCGTGGTGAGGGTGTCGGCGAGCCCGTCGGCCATCATCGGCTTCCTGCCCGAGCGGCTGCATGCGTTCAAGGCGGCGCATCCGCTGGTCGAGATCGCGCTGTACGAGCGCTCTACCGCCGAAACCCTGCGCGCCTGCCTCGATGACCGGGCCGACGTCGGCATCGGGGTCGCGGCCAAGACGCCGGGCGGGCTGGAATCGTGGGCCTTTGCCAGCGATCCGCTCAACGTGGTGGTGCCGTCGACGCATGCGCTGGCCCGGCGCAAACGCATCCGTTATGCCGAGGTGCTGGAGCATCCGCTGGTGGTGGTGCAGCCGGGCGGCGCGCTCGACCAGGACCTGCGCGAGCAGGCGGCCAACCTGCGCCTGCCGTTCAACCAGGGCGTGACCGTCTCCAGCTTCGAGGCTGCCTGCCGCATGGTCGAGGCGGGGCTGGGCATCGCGGTGCTGCCAGCAAGTGCCGGCGCCGCCTATGCGGGAACGCGGCGCTTTGTGCGCGTGCCGCTGGATGAGCCGTGGCGCCAGCGCCAGTTGCGGTTCTATGCGCCGTTCAAGCAGCCGCGCCTGCGGGCCATCGCCGCCATGATCGACGCATTGCAGCCGGAGGGAGGGACCGCAGCTATGCCGGGCTGAGATACCCGGTCCAGCGGATTAGCACTCGGCCACGGCCGCGTCGCAACCCTACACTCCGTGCCAAAGCCACCGTCCACGGTGCGATTCGATAAAACGGAGACAAGAGATGCAGACCTCGCTGATTCGACGCGCGTGCAAGGCGCTTGCAGCCCTGGCCACGCTGGCAATGCTCGGTGGCCACACTTTTCCGGCCCATGCGCAGGACGCCAGGCCGGTCAGGCTGATCGTGCCGACCCAGCCGGGTTCGCAGGCTGATGCCGTGGCGCGCGCGCTGAGCCAGCCATTGGGCAAGCAGCTCGGCCAGTCGGTGGTGGTCGAGAACATCGCTGGCGCCGGCGGCGTGCCGGGCACCCAGCAGATCGTCAGGGCGCCGAAAGACGGGTCGACGCTGGGCCTGATCTCGTCGAACCATGTCATCAACCCGTTCATCTACAAGAACCTGCCCTATGACGCGCTGAAGGACATCACGCCGATTACCGTGATCGGCACGCTGCCACTGGTACTGGTGGCGAATCCCGCGGTGGGCGCGCACACCACGAAAGAACTGGTCGCGCTGTTGAAGTCGAAGCCGGGCGAGCTGAACTACGGCTCGTCGGGCAACGGCACGGTGCTGCACCTGGCCGGCCAGCTCTTCGCCCGCGAGGCGAAGGTCGACATCCGGCACGTGCCGTACAAGGGCGCCGGCAACTACACCACCGACCTGATCGGCGGCCAGGTGCAGATAGGCTTCCTGACCGTGCAGGCGGTGCTGCCGCTGCTCAAGGCGGGCAAGCTCAGGGCGATTGCGGTGTCCACGGCGCAGCGGGTGCCGGCGTTGCCCGAGGTGCCGACGCTGGCGGAATCGGGGGTGCCGCGCTACAGCTTCGACGCCTGGCTGGCCATCGTCGGCCCCGCGGGGATGCCGAAGGCAGGTGTGCAAGACCTGCAGTCGAAGATCCAGGCCACGCTGCAGGAACGTGACGTGCAGGAGCACCTGGCCGCGCAAGGGTTGGTGGTGACCGGCACCGGCGCCGATGCGGCGGTGCCGTTCTTCAAGAGCGAGCTGGACAAGCATGCGCGCATCGTCCGGCAGGCGGGGGCGACGCTGAACTGAGTCGCGCCAATGTCTCGCCTCGTTCGCGCGATGACTATTTGCTTGCAACGGCGGTGGATTCGTCGGGCTGCCAGCCGCCGCCCAGCGCCTTGAATGCCGCCACGGCAGCGCGGGCGGATTCGGTTTGCGCCTGAACCCGCGCGTCCGAGGCACGCAACAGGTTTTCGTCGGCTTGCAGAACTTCGATCAGGCTGACGACGCCTTTCTGGTAGGCGGCAAACGACGCGTTTCGGGCACGGCCGAGTGAATCCACGCCTTGCGCGAGCAAGGCCGTCTGCTCCTCACGCTTGACCAGGGCAGAGAAGGCGTCTTCCACGTCTTCCGTGGCGCGCAGCACGGCGAGCCGGTATGCAGCGAGCAGCTCGGCCTCTTGCCCCTTGGCCTGCTCGATTTGCGCATTGATTCGGCCGAAGTCGAACAGGCGCCAGCGCAGGCCAAGCACGCGGGCAAATTGACTGGCGCCGCTGCTGAACAGGCTGCTGGCGCCCAGTGTTGTGGCGCTGCCAAGCAGCCCGCCTAGCGAGAACTTCGGGTAGTACTCCGCCATGGCGACGCCGATGCGTGCGCTGGATGCCGCCAGGCGACGCTCGGCGACGATGAGGTCGGGGCGGCGCCTCAGCAATTGGCCGGGCGAACCGCTGATTGCAATCTGCGGAGCGGCCGGGACTTCGCCGCCCTCGGCAAGCTCCGCCCGGTGCGTGCCCGGCAGCGAGCCGAGCATCACGTCCAGCGCGTTCATCGCCGCGTCCAGGCCGGCTTCAAGTTGCGGGACCGACGCGCGCACCTGGGCGAGCGCGCCTTCGGCCTGCCTGACTTGAAGGTCGGCCGCCAGACCCTTGCCGTACAGCAGGTTGATGGTGGAAAGCAATTCCTGCTGCGTCTGCACTTGGTGCCGGGCCACCTTCAGGCGCGCCTGCAAGCCACGGACGGTGATGTAGATATCGGCGGTCTGTGCGGCCACGGCCAGGCGCGTGGCGACCGCGCCGGCCCGGGAAGCGTGGTAGTCGGCAAGTGCGGCTTCGCGACCACGGCGCAGGCCACCGAATACATCCAACTCCCAGCTCGCATTGAGGTTGGCCTCGTAAGCGTTGCCGTAGCGATCGAAACCGGGGCTGGAGTTCAAGACCCGGCCCAACGGGGTTTCGACAGACTGGTACGTGCGCGCGGCCTGGCCCGTGATATTGCCGGAGGGAAGCAAGGCGGCATTGGCGGCGCCCAGGCCCGCACGCGCTTGCGTGACGCGGGCGAAGGCCTGGGCGAGGTCCAGGTTCTGCGCCAGCGCCAGTCGCACGAACCGCGTCAGTTGCGGGTCGCCAAAGTCAGCCCACCATGCGGACAGATCAGCTTCGGCATTGGCAGCGCGTTGCGCAACGCCGGCCTGGCCGAGGAAGCGTTCCGGAACCGGCTCATCGGGCTTCGCATAGTCGGGGCCCACGGCACAGCCCGTCGCCACGCTGGCAAGGACGAGAGCCGAAAGGAGGTGTTTTCGCGACATGGCGGTCTTCCATCGAATTTCTAGTGACTATAATATAAAACGGTCACAAGTTGTTCAACTTTTGCGACTCGCGTAAGCTGGCGCCCATGAAGACCACTCCTTATCCCATTCCCGCCCGTGGCCCGGCGGACCATGACGTGCGAGACCAGATCGTGGCCGCCGCTACCGAACACTTCAGCCGCTACGGCTACGAGAAGACCGCCGTTACCGACCTGGCCAAGGCCATTGGTTTTTCCAAGGCCTATATCTACAAGTTCTTCGAGTCCAAGCAGGCCATTGGCGAGATGATCTGCGCCAACTGCCTGCGGGAGATCGAGGTCGAGGTCAGCGCCGCTCTGGTGGAGGCCGATTCCCCGCCGGAAAAGCTCCGGCGCCTGTTCAAGGCCTTGACAGAGGCCAGCCTGCGGCTGTTTTTCCAGGACCGCAAGCTCTACGAGATTGCGGCCTCGGCAGCGACTGAGCGCTGGCAAGCGGTGCTGGCCTACGAAGAACGCATCCAAAAGGTGCTGCGCGGTGTGCTGCAGGAGGGTCGGGAGTCCGGGGACTTCGAGCGCAAGACGCCGCTGGACGAAGCCACGATGGCCATCTACCTGGTCATGCGGCCGTACCTTAATCCGTTGCTGTTGCAGCACAGCCTGGACTACACGGAAGGCGCTCCGGCGCTGCTCTCCAGCCTCGTGCTCCGAAGCCTTTCACCCTGATGCGTAGATTTTTTGTTTGTGACTGTTGACTAAAATGGTCACTAGAACCAGAATGAAAGCCCAGATCATCCTGTCGATGGGGCTGTCATGCTTGCGCGTCGCTTTGTTATCCCTGCCGTTATTTGTGCGTTGACGCTCGCGCTGGGCGCTTGCGGCGAAAAGGCCCCTGCCGATCCCCGCACCGAGGCGCCTTTGGTGCGCGCCGCGTTGGTCCAGCCAGCCACTTCCGCGGCGCGTTCGTTCACGGGCGTCGTCGCGGCCAGGGTGCAGAGCGACCTGGGGTTCCGCGTGCCCGGCAAGGTGCTGGAACGGCTGGTGGATCCGGGGCAAACCGTCCAACGCGGGCAGCCCCTCATGCGCCTCGATCCGGTCGATCTGAAGCTCGCCGCGCATGCACAGCAAGAAGCGGTGAGCGCGGCACGGGCACGCGCGCAACAGACGGCGGAAGACGAAGCCCGCTACCGCGATCTGCGCGGCACCGGAGCCATTTCCGCCTCGGCCTATGACCAGGCCAAGGCTGCTGCGGACGCAGCCAAAGCCCAGTTGAGCGCGGCGCAAGCGCAGGCAGACGTTGCGCGAAATGCCAGCCGCTACGCGGAGCTCTTTGCCGATGGCGACGGCGTGGTGATGGAAACGCTGGCCGAGCCCGGCCAGGTCGTCAACGCGGGGCAGGCGGTGGTGCGCCTGGCGCATGCGGGCCGCCGCGAAGCGGTCGTTCAGTTGCCCGAAACGCTGCGACCGGCAATCGGGTCGGTCGCACAGGCGACGCTTTTCGGTGGGGAAAATGCGGGCGTGCCTGCCAGGCTGCGGCAGTTGTCGGATGCTGCCGATCGGCTTACGCGCACGTTCGAAGCGCGCTATGTGCTGGAGGGGGTGCTGGCCAATGCGCCGCTGGGCGCCACGGTGACGATCCAGATCGCCGATCGGCTTGCCACTGCACAAGGCGATCTGCAGGTGCCGCTGGGCGCCGTGTTCGATGCCGGCAAGGGCCCTGGCGTGTGGGTCATCCAGGGAGATCCGGCCAAGGTGTCGTGGCGGTCGGTCAGCATCTTGCACCTCGACGACGAAGGCGCCCGGGTTGCGGGCCAGGTCAGGCAAGGGGAGCGGATCGTCGCACTTGGCGCACAACTGCTGCGAGAAGGACAGCGAGTCCGCGTGGCAAGTCAGGGTGCCGGGACTGACATGGCGGGGGTGCGCCTGTGAGCCAAGGTCGTTTCAACCTGTCGGCGCTCGCGGTGCGCGAGCGCGCCGTCACGCTGTTCCTCATCTGCCTGATCTCCCTGGCTGGGCTCATTGCCTTCTTCAAGCTGGGTCGTGCAGAAGATCCGGCGTTTACTGTCAAGGTGATGACCATCATCACCGCGTGGCCCGGCGCGACCGCACAGGAAATGCAGGACCAGGTGGCCGAGAAGATCGAGAAGCGCATGCAGGAGCTGCGCTGGTATGACCGCACGGAAACGTACACCCGGCCGGGCCTGGCGTTCACGACATTGTCCCTGCTCGACAGCACGCCGCCGTCCGAAGTCCAGGAAGCGTTCTATCAAGCGCGCAAGAAGGTCGGCGACGAGGTCGCCAACCTGCCGCCCGGTGTGATCGGGCCGATGGTCAACGATGAATATGCGGATGTGACCTTTGCCCTGTTTGCACTGAAGGCGCAGGGCGAGCCGCAACGCGTGCTCGTGCGCGACGCGGAGACCCTGCGCCAGCGCCTGCTCCACGTGCCCGGCGTAAAAAAGGTCAACATCATCGGCGAGCAGCCGGAGCGCATCTACGCCGAGTTTTCACATGACCGGCTGGCGACGCTGGGCGTGAGTCCGCAAGAGGTGTTTGCCGCGCTCAACGGCCAGAATGCCCTGACGGCTGCCGGCTCGGTAGAAACCAGAGGGCCGCAGGTCTTCATCCGCCTGGACGGCGCGTTCGACCAACTGCAGAAGATTCGCGATACGCCGGTGGTATCGCAGGGCCGCACGTTGAAGCTGTCGGACATTGCCACGGTCAAGCGCGGCTATGAAGATCCGGCCACGTTCATGGTGCGCAACGATGGGCAGCCTGCCTTGCTGCTGGGCATCGTCATGCGCGAAGGCTGGAACGGCCTGGCGCTTGGCAAGGCGCTGGACCAGGAGGTCGGCGCCATCAACGCCGCCATGCCGCTCGGCATGAGCCTGACCAAGGTGACCGACCAGGCGGTCAACATCAGGGCCGCCGTCGATGAGTTCATGCTCAAGTTCTTCGCTGCGCTGCTGGTGGTCATGCTGGTGAGCTTCGTCAGCATGGGCTGGCGCGCGGGCATGGTGGTGGCCGCGGCCGTGCCATTGACCCTGGCCGTGGTCTTCGTGGTGATGGCCGCGACCGGCAAGAGCTTCGACCGCATCACCCTCGGGTCCTTGATACTGGCGCTGGGCCTGCTGGTGGACGATGCCATCATCGCCATCGAAATGATGGTGGTGAAGATGGAAGAGGGCTACAGCCGCGTGTCCGCGTCGGCCTATGCGTGGAGCCACACCGCGGCGCCCATGCTGTCGGGCACGCTGGTGACCGCCGTGGGCTTCATGCCCAACGGCTTTGCCCGCTCCACCGCGGGTGAATACACCAGCAACATGTTCTGGATCGTGGGCATTGCATTGATTGCGTCCTGGGTTGTTGCGGTGGTGTTCACGCCTTACCTGGGCGTCAGGATGCTGCCCGCCTTCAAGAAGGTGGAAGGCGGCCACGATGCCATTTACGATACGCCGCGCTACCACCGCTTCCGTGCGCTGCTCGGGCGTGTGATTGCGCGCAAATGGCTGGTCGCGGGTTCGGTCGTCGGGCTCTTCGTCGTGGCCATCCTGGGCATGGCGGTGGTCAAGAAACAGTTCTTCCCGATCTCGGACCGGCCCGAAGTGCTGGTCGAGGTGCAGATGCCCTATGGCACGTCGATCAACCAGACCAGCGCCGCCACGGCGAAGCTTGAAGCGTGGCTCGCCCAACAGAAGGAAGCCAGGATCGTGACGGCTTACGTCGGCCAGGGCGCGCCGCGCTTCTATCTGGCGATGGGGCCGGAATTGCCGGATCCATCGTTCGCCAAGATCGTGATCCGCACCGATAGCCAGGAAGCGCGTGACGTGTTGAAGCAGCGCCTGCGCCGGGCCATTGCCGACGGTCTCGCCCCCGAGGCGCGGGTACGGGTCACGCAGCTCGTGTTCGGTCCGTATTCGCCGTTCCCGGTGGCCTATCGCGTGTCCGGTCCGGATGGAGAGACGTTGCGCCACATCGCCGCCGATGTCCGGCAAGTCATGGACGCGAGCCCGATGATGCGTACGGTCAACACCGACTGGGGGATGCGCGTACCCACGCTGCACTTCACCTTGCAGCAGGACCGCTTGCAGGCCGTGGGGCTGACCTCCAGCGCCGTCGCGCAACAACTGCAATTCCTGCTCAACGGCATTCCGGTGACGGCCGTGCGAGAGGACATCCGCACCGTGCAGGTGACCGCGCGCTCGGCCGGCGAGATCCGACTGGATCCGGCCAGGATTGGTGACTTCACGCTGGCCGGCGCCAACGGGCAACGCATTCCGCTGTCGCAAGTCGGCAAGATCGAGGTGCGCATGGAGGAGCCCATCATCCGCCGGCGCGACCGCATGCCCACCATCACGGTGCGCGGGGATATTGCCGATGGCCTTCAACCGCCCGACGTGTCGACGGCCATCAGCAAGCAGCTTCAGCCCATCATCGAGAAACTGCCCGGCGGATACCGCATCGAGCAAGCCGGCGCCATCGAAGAATCGGGCAAGGCGACCCAGGCCATGCTGCCGCTGTTCCCGATCATGCTGGCGGTGACGCTGCTGATCCTTATCTTCCAGGTACGGTCGATCCCGGCAATGGTCATGGTGGTCCTGACCAGCCCGCTCGGCCTGATTGGCGTGGTGCCGACGCTGATCCTGTTCGGCCAGCCGTTTGGCATCAATGCGCTGGTCGGCCTGATCGCGCTGTCGGGCATCCTGATGCGCAATACGCTGATCCTGATCGGGCAGATCCAGCACAACAAGGACGAAGGGTTGGACCCGTTCCGGGCCGTTGTGGAAGCCACTGTCCAGCGTGCGCGGCCGGTGATCCTTACCGCGCTGGCGGCCATCTTGGCCTTCATTCCGCTGACCCATTCGGTGTTCTGGGGCGCGCTCGCCTACACGCTGATCGGCGGGACCTTTGCCGGGACGATCCTGACCCTGGTGTTCCTGCCGGCCATGTACGCCATCTGGTTCAGGATCCGTCCTGGCAATGCGGCCGACGCCCAACGGCATCGGCACGGGCAAGCGCAGCCGGACGCAGCCCTGGTGACCGAGTAATGCCGACCGGCATGGGCATGTGCTCCCCAAAGGTTACATCCACTCCACATGTGGACGCCGCCAAGCGCAAGTGCGCGGCGCCCGCAACACGGATGCCCGCTTCAGCTGCCGCAAGCGTGAATCAGGAATTCGCGCAGCGCATCGGCCGGCTTGGCCAGCTTGCGCCCGGGCTGCCACAGCATGCCGACCTCCATGTCCGGCACCGCATTGGCGATCGGCCGGGCTTCGATCTGCTTGCCTTCCAGCGACCAGGGGCGGTACACCATGTCGGACAGCACGGTGACGCCGAAGCCATGCGCCACCAGCCCGCGCAGTGCTTCCATCGAGCCGGTGCGGAAGGCGATATTGGGGGCAAGCCGGTGGCTGCGCCAGTAGCGCAGGGTCGACTCCTCGGCCTCGTCCACGGTGATGAGCAGGTACGGATATGCCGCGATGTCGCGCAGCGAAGGCCGCTCCACCGCCAGCAGCGGATGGCTGGCCGAGGTCCATAACTGGCGCCGTGACCGCATCAGCGTATGGCGCTGGAAGCGCTGCGGCCGCTCCAGGTTGGACAGCAGCGCGATACCCAGCTCGATTTCGCCCGCCAGCACGGCCCGCTCGATGTCGGGGCGGTCCATGTCGAGCAGATCCAGTTCGATATCCGGATAGTTGGTGCGAAAGCGCGCCAGCAATCCGGGCAGGAAATATCCCAGCACCGTATATGACGCCGCCAGCCGCACGCTGCCTTGCAGCCCGTGCACCTGGAAGCGCGGCTCGCGCAGCGCATCCTCGACCGAATCCAGGATCTGGCGCGCATGCTGGAAGAACAGGTGGCCTTCCGCCGTCAGCGTCACGCCATGCGGGCGGCGCTCGAACAGGCGTACGCCCAGGCGCTGTTCAAGCGCCAGCACGGCATTGGTGACGGCGGACTGCGACACGTGCTCGGCGGTCGCCGCCATCGAGAACTGCCCGGTTTCCGCCGCCGCGACAAAATAGCGGAACTGCCGCAGCGTGACTTCCTTGGCCAGTCTTTCGGAGCCTTCGCGGGCCTTGAACATGGGGGTCTCCTAGGTATCCGTTTTGCAGATATCAGGTGTGGGAATTCTTGATTTTACGATGACTGCGCCGGTTTCTACACTGCTCCGGACACCAGAAAAAATGCCGGAGACCCACATCGTGAATGCCCCGCTGAACCCCGCCTTGCTCGAAGCCCTGTCCAGCGCCAGCCTGGACGACAAGTACACCCTGGAGAAAGGCCGCGTCTACCTGAGCGGCGTGCAGGCGCTGGTGCGCCTGCCGATGCTGCAGAAGGCGCGCGACCGCGTTGCCGGGCTCAATACCGCCGGCTTCATCTCGGGCTACCGCGGCTCGCCGCTGGGCGGCGTGGACCAGGCGCTGTGGAAGGCCAAGCAGCACCTCGCGGCCAGCGACGTGGTATTCCAGCCCGGCGTCAACGAAGACCTGGCCGCCACCGCGGTCTGGGGCAGCCAGCAGGTCAACCTGTTCCCCGGCGCAAAGCGCGATGGCGTGTTCTCGATGTGGTATGGCAAGGGGCCCGGCGTCGACCGCTCCATCGATGTGCTGAAACACGCCAATTCGGCCGGCTCGTCGCGCCATGGCGGCGTGCTGCTGCTGGCCGGCGACGACCATGCCGCCAAGTCTTCGACCGTGGCGCACCAGTCCGAACACGTGCTGCAGGCGGCCGGCATTCCGGTGCTGTATCCCGCCAACGTGCAGGAGTACCTGGACTATGGCCTGCATGGCTGGGCCATGAGCCGCTACTCGGGCCTGTGGGTGTCGATGAAGTGCGTCACCGACGTGGTCGAGTCGACCGCCTCGGTCGAGATCGATCCGGAGCGCGTGCAGATCGTGCTGCCGCAGGACTTTGCCATGCCGGCGGGCGGCCTCAATATCCGCTGGCCCGATTCGCCGCTGGAGCAGGAAGCGCGGCTGCTCGACCACAAGTGGTATGCGGCGCTGGCCTATGTGCGCGCCAACCGGCTCAACCGCGTGGTGCTCGATTCGCCGAACGCACGCTTCGGCATCATGACCGCCGGCAAGGCGTATCTGGACGTGCGCCAGGCGCTGGCGGACCTGGGCCTGGATGACGACACCTGCGCCCGCATCGGCATCCGCGTCTACAAGGTGGGCTGCGTGTGGCCGCTGGAGGCGCACGGCGCGCGCGAGTTCGCCACCGGCCTGGAAGAGATCCTGGTAGTGGAAGAGAAGCGCCAGATCCTCGAGTACGCGCTGAAGGAAGAGCTGTACAACTGGCGCGAGGACGTGCGGCCCAAGGTCTTCGGCAAGTTCGACCAGCGCGGCAACGACGGCGGCGAGTGGTCGGTGCCGCGCGGCGACTGGCTGCTGCCGGCGCACTACGAGCTGTCGCCTGCGCGGATCGCCAAGGCCATCGCCCGGCGCCTGGAACGCTTCGACCTGCCGGACGCGGTGCGCGCGCGCATTGCCGCGCGCGTGGCGCTGATCGAGGCCAAGGAGCGCGAAGCGGCGCAGCCGCGCATCGCGGTGGAGCGCAAGCCGTGGTTCTGCTCGGGCTGCCCGCACAACACTTCCACGCGCGTGCCGGAAGGCTCGCGCGCGCTGGCGGGCATCGGCTGCCACTACATGACCTTGTGGATGGACCGCAATACCGAGACCTTCAGCCAGATGGGCGGCGAGGGGGTGGCGTGGACCGGGCAGATGCATTTCACCGACGACAAGCACGTGTTCGCCAACCTGGGCGACGGCACGTACTTCCACTCGGGGCTGCTGGCGATCCGCGCATCGATCGCGGCCAGGGCCAACATCACCTACAAGATCCTGTTCAACGACGCGGTGGCGATGACCGGCGGGCAGCCCATCGACGGCGTGCTGACGGTGCCGCAGATCGCGCACCAGGTGCTGGCCGAGGGCGCGAAGAAGCTGGTGGTGGTCACCGACGAGCCCGCAAAGTATGGCGACGGCGCGATGCTGCCGTCCGGCGTGGCGGTGCTCCATCGCGACCAGCTCGATGCCGTGCAACTGGAGCTGCGCGCCACCGAAGGCGTCACCATCCTGATCTACGACCAGACCTGCGCCACCGAGAAGCGCCGCCGCCGCAAGCGCGGCACCTATCCGGACCCGGCCAGGCGCGCCTTTATCAACGATGCGGTGTGCGAGGGCTGCGGCGATTGCTCGGCCAAGTCCAACTGCCTGTCGGTGGAGCCGCTGGAGACCGAGCTCGGCACCAAGCGCAGGATCAACCAGTCGTCGTGCAACAAGGATTTCTCCTGCGTCAACGGCTTCTGCCCGAGCTTTGTCACGGCCGAGGGCGCACAGGTGCGCAAGCCCGCGGCGGCCGGAGGCAACGGCACCGGCGCTGATTTCGCGGCGCTGCCGCTGCCGCGGCTGCCGGCCCTGGAGCGGCCGTATGGCGTGCTGGTCACCGGCGTTGGCGGCACCGGCGTGGTCACCATCGGCGGACTGCTCGGCATGGCCTCGCACCTGGAGCGCAAGGGCGTGACCGTGCTGGACATGGCCGGCCTGGCGCAGAAGGGCGGGGCGGTGATCAGCCACGTGCAGATCGCGCCGGCGCCGGCTGATCTGCATGCGACGCGCATCGCCACCGGCGAGGCGCGCCTGGTGATCGGCGGCGACGCCATCGTGTCGGCCTCGGCCGAAGTGCTGTCGAAGGTCCGGCACGGCCTGACCGCCGCCGTGGTCAACAGCGCCAACACGCCCACCGCGGAATTCATCAAGAACCCGAAGTGGAAGTTCCCCGGCGCCAGCGCCGAGCAGGACCTGCGCGCCGGCGTTGGCGAGGCCTGCGCCTTCCTCGACGCCAGCGCGTGGGCGGTGGCCCTGCTGGCCGACGCGATCTACTCCAACCCGCTGCTGCTGGGCTTTGCCTGGCAGAAGGGCTGGATCCCGCTGCAGCATGCCAGCCTGGTGCGTGCCATCGAACTCAATGGGGTGTCGGTTGAAAAGAACCGCCTCGCCTTCGAATGGGGCCGGTATCTGGCCCACCACGGTGAGGCCGCGGTCAGAGCTCTGTTGCCGAATGCGCCAGCAGCGGTTTCGGCCCAGGTGGTGTCGATGCCGCAGACGCTCGACACCCTGATCCGCAAGCGCGAGGCAATGCTGGCCGATTACCAGAATGCCGCCTATGCAGCCCGCTATCGCGATGCCGTCGCGCGCATCCGCGCCGCTGAACAGCAACTCGGCATCGACCGCAAGCTGCCGCTGACCGAGGCCGTGGCGCGCAACCTGGCCAAGCTGATGGCCTACAAGGACGAGTACGAGGTGGCCCGCCTCTACACCGATCCCGCTTTCCTCGACAAGCTGCGCGCACAGTTCGAAGGCGAGCCCGGGCGCGACTACCAGCTCAATTTCTGGCTGGCGCCGCCGCTGCTGGCCAAAGCCGATGACAAGGGCCAGCTGCTCAAGCGCCGCTTCGGTCCGCGCACCATGACGGTGTTCCGCCTGCTGGCGCGCCTGAAGGGTTTGCGCGGCACCGCGCTGGACGTGTTCGGCAAGACCGCGGAACGCCGCGCCGAGCGGGCGCTGGTGAGCGACTACCTGGCCATGGTGGAAGAGTTTGCCGCCTCACTGAGCGCGGACAACCTCGACACCGCGCTGGCGCTTGCCGCGCTGCCTGACGATATCCGCGGCTATGGACACGTGAAAGAGGCCAGCATGACGGCCGCGGCGGTACGGCGCGAGGCGCTGCTGGCACAGTATCGCGGTGCGGCACGGCGGGATGCGGCCTGAACGGCTTAGTTCGCGCCGGCCGGCAGGCCGAGCCTTGCCCGGTAAGGAGCGAGGCGCGCCTTCCGGAGCTGGCGCGAGCTTTCGCCGGCGCGACCAACAGGCGTTAGCGCCCTGGGCCTGCTCGGCCGGAGTCCTCAGAGCGACAGCACCAGCCGCACCAGATCGCCATGCCACTGCATATTAGTCTTGGCGTAGATTGACTTTACTTGCGTCCGGATCGTCGCGACGCTTACCTGCGCTGCTGTCAGCGCACGCTTGCGACCGATCTGCATGGGATCTCAGCCACGACCTGGCGACGAGTCCATTGGACAAAAATTTTCCGCCCGCTGCACTGGGCAGCAGGCGGAACGGCCGGAAGAGGGCGGGTTCTGCAGCAATGGCCTAAGAGAGGCCTGGCGTCAATCGCAATGTGACGGTCCGCCGGGATAGACGCCGTTGTTGTAAGAATCCAGGGTTCCGCCCCAGGTCTTCTGCGTGCCGCAGGAGTTTGCGGCCGGACACGCCACGTCGGGGGTGCTGGTACCAGAGAAGAAGCTTTGCGCATCGCTCAGTCCGGCTGGCGTATCCAGGATTTGCTGCCAGGTCACACCGCTGTTGAAGAATGCCGCACTCCGGCTGAAGGGCAGTGGCCAGACCACGTCGGGCTTGTCGCCCCAGTGCCGGTCGCATACAGGGCATGATAGACGTCCAGGAAATTGGGTCCCGAGACCTTATTCTGGATCCAGTCGTCAATGGTAAGTCCAACCGTGTCGATGGCGCCCTGGTTCCATACCGACACCACGCCGGAATACCGCCAGTTGCCGGTACCCGGCACCGCGCAGATGTCCAGTGTCTTGGTGGCCGCCAGCGTGGTGCCGTTCTGGCCGGCCGAGATGGCCTCTCCGGACGGAAAGGCCGCCGCAAATGGCAAGATGGCACTGAGGATGGCTTGGGCAACATTCTTCTTGTTCATTTTGATTTGCTCCGGGATTCCTGAGCCTTGCAATAACACGCTGATTGCGACTGCGCTCTCCACACCGTCGCGCGCACGACGTACGAACCGGCGGCTCTTGCCGGGTTACGCGCCGCTGAGCGTGGGTCTGGCTTCTTCCATTAAATCGGTGCCTCCTTTCTGATTAAGGGAATTGTTAATTGAATCATTCAGCATGGCCTTCAGGCCCCTCGCCATCGCTACCACGCGCGGTCAGGCGCAGTGAAAACAAGATGGCAAGAACGGATGGATAGTTGCGTTTGATTCGCGTTTTGCCGTCGTCAAAAGTAATCATGGTTTCGGTCCGTCGATTTACACCAAAAGGTTAGATTGGCAACGTCGAAGTTCCATCATCAATTTTGGGTATGGGAGGGTCCGGCTTGCCTTTTTGTCAGGCCGTTTTCGGCGGGAGCGCGCTGGGTCAGCGCGGCCTTGCACTCGCGCTCGGGATACTCAAGCGCGCCAAAAAAATAGTCCGGCGGCGGCACCAGCGCGCGGGCAAAGGCTTTTAGCATAGGTGGTGTGGCAGCAGCGGGTGTCAGGATATCGTGCGGAAATGCACACAATGAGGAAAAAAAGATTGCAGGCTCAATGCCATGCTTTAACTATAATTTTTTGACCCCGGGACGGACGATTCACGGAGTTATGGCATAGCACTTCACTGTTGCTTTGTCCTGGGGCGCCCGTTGCGGGCCGGGAAAATTACCCGCAGGAAACTGTATTTGGTAGTAGGTAATTACAAAACAGTCGCGCTCGAAAACGTTGCATCGCCCTCATTTTGTTAAGGCGGCGCAGCGTAACACACCAAGTCGGGCATTCTCATCCGGGGCGCAATAGATTCTCTGGAGACCAACATGAAGAATCTAGTCCTGGTTTCATTGACTGCGGTGCTGGTCGCGCCCGCAGCCTGGGCCGACACCATCGCCGCGAATGGGCCGAGCGGGGCGCACTATGCAAGCGGTTCTGCCGAGCCCGTCTGTACTGTGGAGTCCCTGGACGTCAACTGTACCGGGACCACCATCGGCGGCGTCGGCAACACGAATGCGACAGCGGTTCTGTCAGCGACTTATTCAGGCACCGTGCAGTGCCAGAACCGTGGTGGCCAGATCGTCGAGGTGAAGACGCAGACCACGGAGGCGACTTCGTCGGGTACCCTGAGGCCCACCAAGAACGGACAGTTGGTCGTGCCGCCGCTCAGCACGACGGCGCCGACCGCCACCGAATTGCAGAACGCGGCGGTCTGCCCCAACGGTAACTGGACCAAGCTGCTGCTCGGGTCGCCCACGCTGGTGAATTTCGTGTATACGGTCACCTTCGCCGGCTTCACCCAGCCTTATATCAGCATTGTGGGTCCCTGATCGACTAGCACAGGCTTCGGCACATTCGGCTGATACGGAAGATCCGACACCGGCGAGCGCGTCCTGAGCCATCGGGAGGACGTGCCGGCACCGCTGGCACGTCGCAATCGGTTACGGCTGGTACCGTCATTGCTTGCGGTACCACGCCTGCCTTGTCCTGAATTCTTGGATGATGCGCCATGCGACAAGACGTTCACCTCAATTACCGCGCGCGGGCTGTCCTGCCTGCACCGCGCCATTTCCTGCATGCCGGGTGGATGCTGGGCTTGAGCCTGCTGCTCGGCGGATGCGGCGGCGATTCGGCCCCGGCATCCATGGCGACCCCGCAGCAAGCGCCGGCGGAGCAAAGCCCGTTAGCCGCGCAAGGCACCCCGCGAGGGCGGGCAACCCCGGCACCGCCGGCGGTGACGGACGAACCTGCCGTACCTTCGGCAGGGTCGCCCCAGCTGGCGCAACTTAGCGCGCTGCCGCATCTGTCTTCGTTGTCCGACCGCGAGAAGGCGGGGCTGCTCATGCTGCTGCCTTCCAGGTCGCCTGCGCAACGGATGGCATTGATCAACATGTACCCCAGTCTGGTCACGTTGCCTGAGCAGCAAAAAGAGCTGTTGCTGGACCGCCTGGAGAAAATCGTCCCGGTCACGGTAAGCCAGCGCCAGTAACCGCTGCCGGATCCGTCCCTATTCATCGCGGTGGCCGCGACCGGTCAGGGATGCCAGGTCGACGGTCTTTCCACCTGCAGCGCCGGCCGCTGGCTTCCCGCCATGGCATAGGAGAGCTTGTTCGCCGCATCGACGACGGTCTGTGCCAGCTCCAGCAAGCGCGCCTCGTTCAGCCGGGCGGTCGGCCCGGAAATGCACATGGAGCCCAGCAGGCGCCAGTGCAAGCCGAACACCGGCGCCGATACGCTGGAGACTTCGGGTTCCCGTTCGCCCAGCGACAGGTGAAAACCCCGGCGGCGGATCATTTCATAGAGTTCGCCGGGCTCTCCCGAGAACGCCAGGATAACGCGGCCGGGCGAGCCGCTGTCCAGCGGCAGCGCGGCCCCGATCCTGACGTGATGGCGGATCGCCTGCGGTCCTTCGACCCGGACGAGACAGGTGCGCTGCTGTCCCTCGCGGACATAGAACGAAGCGCTTTCCCCGGTCTGGATCGTCAGGGCCCGTAGCACCGGCTCTACCACTTCCTGCACGTTAAAGGTTGCCTGATAGCACGCGCCAAGCCATCCCGCCGCGCGGCCGAGGCGCCAGTTGCTGTCTTCCTTCTGCACCAGGTAATCATCCGCCGCCAGCGTGCGGGCGAGCCGGAGTACCGTGGTCTTGTGGATGCCGGTGCGGCGGCTCAGTTCCGCCAGGGACAGCTGTGGATCGTTGACACCGAACGCTTCCAACACGCGCAACGCACGCGTAACGGCGATCACGGAGCCAGAGGCTTCGTCACTGGAAGTGCGTCCAGTTTCACTTCTACGGTTCATGGCATGGACTGCGTTGCACGGAATGAAACGCCATTGTATGCCTTGAAACGGTCCACCACAATCCGGCTCACAACGAAACGAGATTCGGAGACCCTGATGAACGCCATTTCCCGTCGGTGCCTGTCTATCCTTGCCACGGGCCTGATTGCGGTATGCGCCGCGGCCCACGCAGCGCCCCCGTACCCCGCCAAGCCGATCCGCGTCATCGTGCCGTTCCCCGCGGGCGGCGGCACGGACATCATCGCGCGCGAAGTGACCAATACCGTGGCCAAGTCCACCGGCTGGGTCTTCGTGGTCGAGAACAAGCCGGGGTCGGGCGGCAATCTGGGCGTGGACGCCGCGGCCAAGGCGCCTGCCGACGGCTACACCATCGTGATGGGCCAGACCAGCAACCTGGCGATCAATCCCTCTCTGTACGAACGGCTGCCCTATGACCCGCTGAAGGACCTCGCGCCGATCGGCCTGGTCGCGTCGGCGCCGCTGGTGCTGGTCACGCATGTCAACTCGCCTTACAAGACGCTGAAGGATGTGGTGCAGGCCGCCAGGGCAAAGCCGGGCGTGATCAACTTCGCCTCGCCTGGCAACGGCACGGTCGCGCATCTTGGCGGCGAACAGTTGCAGGGCACCGCGAAAGTGAAGTTCACCCACGTGCCGTACAAGGGCGCTGCGCAGGCGGTCAACGACCTGATGGGTGGACAGGTCGATCTCTACATGGCATCGGTGCCGACGTTGCTCGGCCATATCAAGAACAATCGGCTGCGGCCGCTGGCGGTGACATCGCCCCAGCGCGTGCACGACCTGCCCCAGGTGCCCACCGTGGCTGAGCTTGGCTATCCCGGCTTCGATACCGCGACGTGGTTCGGCTTCGTCGCGCCCGCCGCGACGCCGAAGGACATCGTGGTTCGCCTGAACACCGAGTTCAACAAGGCGCTCAGGTCGCCAGCGCTTGCCAGCAAGCTGAACGAACAGGGCGCATCGGTGCTGGCTGGCACGCCCGAGGCCTTCAGCGCGCTGATCCGGCAGGACATCGTGCGCTGGGCATCGGTCATCAAGGCCTCCGGCACCAAGCTGGATTGACGCCCGCTCTCACCATCCCTTGCCATTGCCAGGAATCCATCATGACTTTGCCAAACATCATCAAATCGTTCGAGCGCGTACCTGCCGACATCGTGGCCCGCGCCGCCGCATTCCAGCCGGCGATCCTGTCGGACGTGGGCGGACGGCGCGGCGCGCTGCACGGCCGCATCCGTGCCCTGCGCCCCACCATGAAGGTCGCCGGGCCCGCCTTCACGGTCGAGGTCCGCCCCGGCGATAACCTGATGATCCATGCCGCACTGGCGCTGGCGCAGCCGGGCGATGTGCTGGTCGTCGACGGCAAGGGCGACCAGACCTCTGCGCTGATGGGAACCATCATGATGCATGCCGCCCGGCAACGCGGCCTGGCCGGTGTCGTCATCGACGGCGCGGTGCGGGACAGCCTGGAATTGGATGCCATGGAGTTCCCCGTGTTTTCGGTGGGCACCAATCCCAACGGCCCTACCAAGGAAGTCGGCGGCCGTATCGGCCACCCGATTTCCGTCGGCGGCGTCACGGTCAACCCGGGCGACTACATCTGCGGCGATGCCGATGGGCTGGTGGTGGTCGAGCGCGACAAGATCGAGGCACTGCTCGATGCCGCGGCCCGGAAGGAGGAAGCGGAAAGCCTGCGCATTGCCCAGATCAAGGAGGGCAATACCACCGCGCCGTGGCTGCTGGCCTCGCTGGTGACGGCGGGCGTGCTGAAGCAGGGAGAAGCGCTGTGACGAACAAGCCGGTCATTCTTGTCACGGGGGCGGACCTTGCCCCCGAAGCCCTTGCGCTGCTGGGCGACTATGCGCTCGTCTTCGCGGGCAAAACGCCCCAGACCGCGGATCTGGTGGCGCTGGCCCGGCAGCACAACCCGGTCGGCATCATCGTGCGCTATGGCAGCGTTACCGCCGAAGTCATGGATGCGGCACCGGCCCTGAAGGTAATTTCCAAGCACGGCACCGGAACCGATACCATCGACAAGGCTGCCGCGCAGGCGCGCGGCATCACGGTGACGGCCGCGGCCGGCGCCAATGCCGCCGCCGTGGCCGAGCATGCGCTGGCGCTGATGCTGGCGTGCGCCAAGTCGGTGGTGACGCTGGATGCGCGCATGCATGCGGGCCATTGGGACAAGGCGACGCACAAGAGCCTGGAGTTGAACGGCCTGACGGTGGGCCTGGTCGGGCTGGGGGCCATCGGCCGGCGCTTTGCGCGCATGTGCGAGGCCATCGGCATGCGTGTGATCGGTTTCGATCCCTTCGCCACGGACCTGCCCGGCTATGTGGAAGCCGTGCCGCTGGAGACGATCTGGGAGGCGTCGGATGTCATCTCGCTGCAATGCCCGTTGACGGCGGAGAACAAGAACCTGGTCAATGCCGCCACGCTGGCGCGTTGCAAGCCCGGGGTGATCCTGATCAACACCGCCCGCGGCGGACTGATCGACGAAGCGGCGCTGCTGGAGGCGGTGCAGTGCGGACGCGTCGCCGCTGCCGGCCTCGACAGCTTTGCGCAGGAGCCGATGGCCACGCCGCACAGGTTCCAGCAACAGCCGGGCTTCGTGCTGAGCCCGCATATCGGTGGCGTGACCAGCGCGGCCTACGTCAAGATGGGTGTCGCCGCGGCGACCAACACCCTCGCGGTCCTGAACCAGGTTCGCGAGCCGGCGGCCGGGCAGCACTAGCCCCCTTGCCGCGATAAGGACTTAAAAAATCTTCGCAAAATGGAGACAGCATGAACAGGAGAATCCGCGCATCCTGGCAGCTCCGGGGCCTGGCATTGGCCGCCCTGGCCGCCATGTCGATGGTTGCGCAAGCGCAAGCCTGGCCGGCAAAGGCGGTCAGGATCATCGTTCCCTATCCACCGGGCGGCGCCGTCGACGTGGTCACGCGCAAGATGGCGCAGCGGCTCTCGGAGCAGACCGGCCAGAGCTTCTATGTGGAAAACAAGGCCGGCGCGACCGGCACGATCGGCACGGCGCAGGTCGCGCGCGCCGCGCCCGACGGCTATACGCTGCTGGCCAACGATACGACCTACGCTCTGCTGCCTCACATCTTCAAGGCGCTGCCTTTCGATCCGGCAAAGGACCTGCAGCCCGTGGCGGCATACGTGTTCGCGCCGATGGGCGTGGTGGTCAAGGCCGGCGGCAAGTACAAGACGCTGGCCGACCTGATTGCCGCGGCGAAGGCCGACGACAAGGTCTCATACGGTTCCGGCGGCGCGGGCTCGACCCCGCACTTTGCCAGCGAAGCGCTGGGCCTCGCCGCGGGGGCGCACTTCATGCACGTGCCGTTCAAGGGCGCGGGCGAGGCCACCGTCGCGCTGCTGGGCGGCACCGTCGATTTCCAGATGGCCTCCATTCCGGGCGTGATCGGGCAGGTCAAGGGCAACAAGCTGTCGGTGCTGGCCGTCAGCGGCACCAAACGCCTGCCTGCGCTGCCAAACGTGCCGACCTTCGCCGAAGCCGGGGTCGGCGGGTTCGGCGTGACCAACTTCACCGGGCTGTGGGCACCCAAGGGGACGCCTGCCGAAGTGATGGGGCGCTTGCAGAAAGAAGTGTCCAGGGCCATGGCCACGCCGGACATGCGCGCCTATGCTGACAGCATCGGCGCCGAGCCCGGCTACTGGGACGCTGGCACCTTCCGCACCGAAGTGGCCAGCCGGACCGCATTCTGGGGCAAGGTGGCACAAGGTACAGGGTTCCAGAAGCAGTAGGCTCCGGCAGCCAGGCCGGGATCGGCCCCAGGCCTGGCAAGGCTGCGCGACAATCCACGGAGGTCACGAGATGTTTCTGCTGAATCCACCGGTCATCCGGGAAGCTGAGCCGTTTTCCAGCCTTCCGGCCCGCTACCGCCGTCCGCGGCAAAGCGACTGGTCCCGCGCGAACCAGGGCGGCCGCGAGATCGACGCCTTCCTCGAAGGCCCCGTCACCGACGATCAGGGCAACCTGTATGTGACCGATATCCCGAACGGGCGGATTTTCAGGATCGACCCCAAAGGTGGCTGGGACCTGGTTGCCGAATGGGACGGCGAACCCAACGGCATGAAATTCCTCGGTCCGGAGTCCTTGCTGGTCACGGACTACCGTAACGGGCTGATGGAAGTCGACCTGCGCGCCGGCACCGTCCGGCCATACCTGTCACGCCGCAATACCGAGAGCTTCAAGGGCGTCAACGACCTGACGCTGGATGCGCGCGGGAACGTCTATTTCACCGATCAGGGCCAGACCGGCCTGCACGATCCCACCGGCAGGGTATATCGGCTCAGCCGCGAAGGCCGGCTCGAATTGCTGCTGGCCAATGTCCCGAGCCCGAATGGCATCGTGCTGTCGCCGGACGGGCGCTTCCTGTTCGTGGCCGTCACGCGCGGCAACTGCGTCTGGCGCATGCCGCTGCAGGAAGACGGCAGCGTGTCGAAGGCCGGGCAGTTCTTCACCTCATACGGGCCCAGCGGACCGGATGGCCTTGCCATGGACGTCGATGGCCGCCTGCTGGTTGCCAACCCGGGCCTGGCCTACGTCTGGGTGCTGAACCACCGCGCCGAGCCGGTCGAGGTCATCCGCGGCACGCCCGGCCATTCGCTGACCAATGTGGCGTTCGGCGGACCGGACCGGCGCACGCTCTACATCACGGATTCCACGGCGGGCGAGATCCTGCGCATCGGCATGTCGGTGCCTGGCGTGACGCTGCCGCGGCCGCTCTGACATGGGTGGACCCGCGGTCCTTCACCCGAGCCACGGCCCGGCGACGCGCAGCACCAGTTTGCTGGCTGCCTTGCCCGACTGCATAGCGCGCCGCGCCGTCGCCGCAGCGCGGTTGCGGCCAAGGCCAGGCTGAATGCAGAATTGCAGCAAAACCACCTGCCCCGACATGGAAACACCAGACCGCCTGCTGCGCAGCTTTTTGCGTATTGCCTCGCTGAAATCCTTGTCGAAGGCTGCGGATGACCTGAACCAGACCCAATCCGGCGTCAGCAAGCAGTTGGCTGCGCTGGAAGCCCACCTTGGCAAGGCGTTATTTACGCGAACGGGGCGTGGCGTTGCCATGACGGAAGCCGGACAAAAGCTGCAGGCAGCGATCGAAGGACCCTATCGCGCCATCGACCACGCCGTGGATACAATCCGGGACGCGTATGGCAGTACGGAGGGGACGGTCAGGCTGGCCCTGGTCCACACGGTCAGTTACTACTTTATCGGCGATGTGGTGGCGAGCTTCGTCAGTGCGCATCCCGGCGTCAATCTCTCGATGATGGGGCGCAGCTCGCAGGAGGTCGTGGCCCTGGTGGAAAGCGGCAAGGCGGATCTGGGGGTGGCCTACGATACGGCGGTAGACACTGCCTCGTTGGCGGTTTATCCGCTCTTCGACGATACCATGTGCCTGGTGGAAAAGGGCGATATGGCCCAGGTGCCGGACGATCCGGGCGTCGACCTGCGCGAGCGCGACCTTCGCCTGGTTGCCTTCCCCCATGGATATGCCCTGAGACGGATGCTGGAGAGCGCCGGACTGAAGGGATCCTATGTCGCGGAGGCGGAGACCGTGGACGCCATGCTGAAGCTGGTTTCCGCCGGGGTTGGATCCTGCATCCTGCCCAGCCGCCTGCCGGACAAGCTGCTGGCCGAATATGGCCTGAGCAAGGTCAAGATCCAAGCGCCGCTATTGAAACGGCGCATGGTGGCGATGACGCATGCCGGGCGCGAGCCATTTCCGCTGGCCGCGGCCCTGCTCGCATGTGCGCTCCAGGTTGCAAAGGCGCTGGACACGTGAAGCCATGAAATAGCTGCTATGAAAGCGGCTCCATAGCACGCCAGGGACCCCAATCCCATACTGGCTCCCGATCCCTTCGGAGATTTCGCCGAAGGGAAAATCCGGAGACAACCAGTATGAACGCCCCATTGAGAGACAAGTCGTATTTCGACCAGCGCGCCACCCGCGACATGGCGAAGCACCTGCCGAGCCAGTCGCGCACCACGCAGGAAACCATGGCCTATGCCTGCCGCATCCTGGCCATGACGGAGCAGGAGGCCGGCCTGGCAGGCCAGATCAGTGTCCGTTCCGAGAGGCCGGGCGCTTACTGGACGCTGCGTTTTGGCCTCGGCTTCGACGAAGCGACGCCGGAAGACTTTATCGAAGTCGATCGCGACCTCAACACGCTGCGTGGCGGCGGCATGCCCAACCCGGCGACGCGTTTCCACTTGTGGGTCTACGACGCCCGGCCAGACGTCAACGCCATCATCCATACCCATTCGCCGTGGGCCAGCGCCCTGGCTGCCGCGCGCCAGCCCCTGGTCATCGCGCAGATGGACATGACGCCCCTGCACAACGACTGCGCGTTCCTCGGTGATTGGCCGGGGGTTCCCATTGCAGACCAGGAGGGCGTCATCATCTCGGAGGCCCTGGGTGACAAGCGGGCGATCATCCTCGCGCACCACGGCTATCTGACGGCGGGCAAGACCTGTGAAGAGGCGACCTATCTGTCGGTCTATCTGGAACGCGCCGCCCGTATGCAAATCCGGGCCCAGGCTTTCGGCCCACTCACGCCGGTCAATGACGACCTGGCGAGGGAGGCGCACGACTACCTGCTGAAGCCGTCCATTGTCAACTCCACGTTCTCGTACTGGGCCCGCCAGACGCATGGCATCGCGCCTTACGTAAAGCCATGACGCGCCGAGACCCGCTAGACAGACAAGGAGAACAAGACGATGACCCCGACAAAAAAAAGGCGCTCGCGCCGTGACTACATTACCGCTGGGCTGGCCAGCATGATGGGCACGACGATCGAATGGTATGACTTCTTCCTCTATGGAACCGCCGCAGCCCTGATCTTCAACAAGGTTTTCTTTCCCTCGTTCGATCCCCTGACCGGGACCCTGGCGGCCTTCGCCACCTACTCGGTCGGCTTCTTTGCGCGTCCCCTGGGCGGCATCGTCTTTGGTCATTTTGGCGATCGGGTCGGACGCAAATCCATGCTGCTGATCACACTGTTCATGATGGGGATCCCGACCATCCTCATTGGCCTCATCCCTTCCTACGACAGCATCGGTTACTGGGCCGCGGTGGCGCTGGTACTGCTTCGTTTTCTGCAGGGCGTCGCCGTGGGGGGCGAGTGGGGTGGCGCGGTACTGATGGCGGTCGAGCACGCACCCGAAGGCAAGAAGGGCTTCTTTGGCAGCCTGCCGCAGGCCGGGGTGGCGCCAGGCCTGATCCTGTCCTCGCTGGCGCTGGGCATGGTCGCCACGCTGCCGGAGCAGGACATGCTGACATGGGGGTGGCGCGTGCCGTTCCTGGCGAGTGTGGTCCTGCTCGCGGTAGGCTGGTTCATCCGTGCAAAGGTGAGCGAGTCTCCGGACTTCGAGCAGATGAAAAAGTCTGGCGAGAAGGTCGAAATGCCGGCCCTGGTCGTGTTGCGCCGCTATCCGCGCCAGGTCCTGACCGTGATCGGGGGGCGCCTGGCGGAAGTCACGTGGTTCTACACCGTTGTGACCTTTGCCCTGGCCTACGCTACGGGAACGCTCGGCATACCCAAGACCGTGATGCTCGACGCCACGGTCTGGGGCGCTGCCGTCGCGATGTTCACCATGCCCCTGTTCGGGATCCTGGGTGACCGCTTCAGTTTCAAGTGGGTATTCATGGCCGGCACAGCAGGGATCCTGGTCTTTGCGCCGCAGTTCTTCGCCCTGCTGCAGACGCTCGAGCCAGGCAATATCACGATTGCCATGGCCGTCGCAATCGGCCTGGTCTACGCCTGCCTTTACGGACCTGAAGGCAGCCTGTTCTCTGCCCAGTTTCCCGCCGAAGTCCGTTATAGCGGCATCTCGATCGCGGTGCAGGTTTCGGGTGCGATCGGCGGAGGCCTGGCACCCATCGTGGCGACGTCTCTGTTGAACCATGGCGGCGGCGATCCCTCGTACATCGTCTGGTACCTGGGTGCACTCAGCGTGATTGCCTTTGTCAGTACGGCACTCATGCGCGATGTGAACGGGGCAAGCCATGCTGTCGCGCTGGCCAAGGGAGAGCATGTATGAACGTGCGTGCGCATATCGACTACTACTTCTGGCTGAATTCCGACTGGGCATACCTTGGCGCCGACAGGTTGGAGGCACTGGCACGCCGCACGGGTGTGGAAATCCGGTACAAGCCCGTCGATCTTCCCGCGGTGTATGCGCGTACGGGAGGCCTGCAACTGGGACAGCGTTCACCGGAACGGCAGCGATATCGGATCGTCGAACTGGAGCGATGGTGCAGGAAGCTGGGGATCTACGTGAACCCCATGCCCAGGTACATGTGTCCTGACGCGGAACTCGCTTCTCGTATCGTCATCGCTGCCGATGAACTGGGGCTGCCCGTCCTGGAGCTTTACAAGGCGATTCTCCGGGCGGAATGGTGCGAGGAGCTGGACATCGCTTCCGAGCACACGCTGCAAGCGATCCTTGCCCGCCTCGGCCTCGATGGCAGCGGCGTCATAAAGCTGGCACGCGCGAAGGAAACGGGGATGCTTTACCGGCGCTACACGGATGAGGCCGTCAGTGCAGGCGTCTTCGGCTCTCCCAGCTGTATCTTCGACGGCGAATTGTTCTGGGGCCAGGACCGGCTCGACATGCTCGAAGATGCGGTACGGGCACGCAGGCCCGCCCGCGCGGGATGAGCCGCCGCGCCGCCCGGCGCGGTCCTTCACCCATGCCACGGCCCGGCGACGCGCAGCACCAGTTTGCTGGCTGCCTTGCCTGACTGGACCAGGTCGAGCGCTTGCCCGGCCTGCTCCAGCGGCAGGCATGCGATGCGAGGCGGCCGCAAACGCCCGCGGTCGAGCAGCGCCGCGATCTCCCCCAGGCGCGCGCCGCTGGGCATCTTGCTGAAGGCGACGGCGGTGCGCAGGCCGCGGCGCGCGGCCTCGGCGGTGTCGGGGCCGGGGTCGCCGCTGACCAGCGTCAGGACGGCCACGAGGATGCCGCCCGGCCTGAGCAGGTCCAGCCCCATCGGCAGGCTGCCGCAGCCCACCGTATCCAGCACCAGGTCGACGCCCGCCGGGGCCCATGCCCGCATGGCGGCGCCGATATCGCTGCCGCGGTAGTCGATGGCCAGGTCGCAGCCGAGCGCCATGAGTTCGTCGCGGCGTGCCGCGCTGCAGGTGGCGGCGACGGTTGCGCCGGCGGCTTTGGCCAGTTGCACGGCAAAGGTGCCGACCGCACCGGCGCCGCCATGCACCAGCACGGACTGGCCTGGGCCGAGTCCGCCGTCGTCGAAGAGCCCGGTCCAGGCAGCCAGGGCCGGCGTCGGGACTGCTGCGGCTTCGGCGAAGTCCAGGTTGTCGGGCATCGGCACCACGCAATCCTGACCGACGGCAACGTACTCGGCAAACGATCCCCATTTGCCGGCGCCGACCCCGGTTTGCGCGAACACGCGCTGGCCGCGGACGAAGTCGGTGACGCCGGCCCCCACCGCGGCCACCACGCCGCTGGCATCGAAGCCGAGCACGAACGGAAAGCGGGGCTGCATGAAGTGGCTCAGATACCCCTCGCGGCACTTCCAGTCCGCGGGATTCACGCCGGCGCAGGCGACGCGGATCAGGACTTCGCCGGCCGCTGGCGTTGGCCTTGCGACCTCCCCAAGCCGGATCACATCGGAACCGCCGTGCCGGTCGATCAGGACCGCGCGCATGTTGTCTTCCATGAGTCTTACCTTGACGACAGTTCGGGCTGGCTCAGCGCCGGATGCGCCCAGGCCGGGATGACAGGCGGCGGCAGCACGCCCTTGCCATCGAGCGTCCGCACCTCCAGTCCGTGCGCACGGGGGAAGTGCAGGCTATGGGCGATCCGGCCGGTATGCAGCCGTGCCGGCACGCTGCAAAGCGCCAGCGCGGTTTCCACCAAGTATTCCACGGGCTCGGTGGGATAGCCTTCGGGGATATAGCGGGCGCTGCCTGGCGTGCGGATCGCGGTGCTTGGCCCCACGGAATTGACCGCGATGTCGTCCATCTCCAGTTCCGCGGCAAGGCCTTCGGTGAACCGGTTGATGGCCGCCTTCACGGCGGCGTATGCGGTAACGCCGCCGGTGCGGTCAAAGACCTGGTAGGGGCGCGCCGGCGACAGCGCCGTGACCGAGCCCAGGTTCAGGATCCAGCCCGCACCGCGTGCGCGCATCAGCGGGATCGCCGCGCGGCTCAGCACGAACGGGATGCGCAGGTAGTGGTCCACGGTCCGGTCGAAGGTGTCCAGCGGCATCGCGTCGATGGGGCTGTAATCCGCCAGGCCGGCATTGTTGACCAGGATGTCCAGTCCGCCCGCTGCCTCGGCTGCCTCCGACACCAGGCGGTCGCGTTGCGCGGGATCCTCGAGATCCGCCGCCAGCGCCATGCACCGGCCCCCTTGCTGTCTGATCAGCGCCACCGTTTCGGCCAGCGTGCCAGGCTCGTCCGCGGAGCGGCCGACGTGTCGTGCGCTCGCCACGACCAGTGCGCCCTCGGCCGCGAAGCGCTGCGCGATGGCGCGGCCGATGCCGCGGCTGGCGCCGGTCACCAGCGCCATCTTTCCTGTCAGTTTCCCGGGTCCGTTCATGGTGCGGTTTCCTCTTTGCGGTTGGGGTTGGCGATCAGGCTGGTCGCCAGCGGGCAGAAGGCATGCGAGATCGCCTCGACCGTCCATTGCGGAAACTCCGGGTCGAACCAGCGGTCGACCCGTCCCCAATGGAACGGGTGCATCAGGTATTCGCCCAACAGGTCGTCCACGCTGGCGAACTCCTGCTGCCAGACATGGGTCCACGTGCCCGGCGACACCACCCGGGCCAGCCGCCAGTTGCGGATGCCGGGCATGTACGCCGGCATTCGCAGCAGGTCCTGCTCGAGGGCGCGGACCTGCCGGTCCGGGGCTGCGGGGCGGACCCGGAACATCAGCGTGCGCCAGATGCCGTCGCGCAATTGCGGGGCGCGCGTTCCAGCCGAGATCGCGCGATAGGCGACGTGATCGACCGTTGCGATGCCGTCCAGCGCGGCGGCGAGGCCCGCGGCACCCGCCGGCGCGCCGGAAGGGGCGGGGTGGAAGTGCAGGTCGAGCGTGTAGTCGCCGGCGCCCCAGCTTCCCGGCAGGTTGCGGCTGACCGCCGCACGCTGCAGGCCGGGCAGCTTTGCAACGCGCTCAAGCAGGGCTTGCTCCGGCGCATGGCTCGCGGCGGGCATGCCGGCGAGCAAGCGGAGCTGGGCAGTCTCAAGGCGCATCGCAAGACTCCTTCGGCTGCGGGAGCGCGTTAGTCGCCGGGGCCATCACGTGGCGGCGGCGCGCTTCGCACAGGGAGCCGACGGTCGACCAGAAAGCGAGCGCGGGGCCGTCAATGCCGGCGCGCATGGCGTAGTAGGCTGGCGCATCCGGCACTTGCCACAGCAGCCACAAGGTATTGGGCGCATCCTCCAGCGCCACCGGCGGCGCAACCCAGCGATGCAGAAGCGCCAGGCCCCTGGCGGCGCTGCCCGGCAGGTACTGGCATTCCAGCAGGTCAAGCACGGCGGGCAGGTTGCCGGGCGCAAGCACGATTTCATCGAGTATGTGGATCATGGCGGTGTGGCGTCATCTCATGGGTTGTCCCGTATAGGCATGGCGGGGCGCGCATGGCAACCTCCATGGCCCGGGCCGTACGCCACCTGCTGCGCGCCAGGGAAGTGCCGGGATGATTATGGAAGGCCCGCCGGCAACGGACCCCTACCCGCACGATCAACCACCGCTACCGAAGCCATCAGGACAAGCACCCATGAATGCCCACATCCCGGGGAGTCCCGTCCCTGTGCCGCACGGCATGGTGCAGCGGTTGCTGGATGAACTGAAACGACAGGGCCTCGAGGTCCCGGCTGGCGGTGCCGATCCGCCGCGGCCCGCGCAGTTCACCGCCCTCTATCGCGCCGCGATCGAGCGGCTGGAGGCGCTGGTCGCCAAAGGCGACGGCCATCCGCCCATGCGCAAGCAGGAAGTGGATCTGCTGTGCCGGTGCGTATTGAGCTGCCAGACGCTGCGGCAGGCAATCTGCTGCGCGGCCGATTTCTGCGCGATGCTGTATCCGCGCGCCGGCGTGCTCAGCCTCGGGCAACGCGCCGGCCAGGCGGTCTTCCACATGGATTCGCGGCGGCGTGTGCAATCGTCCGCGGCCTGCCTGGTGGACCTGACCGGGCTCTTCTTTTACCTGCTGCTGTTCGGCTGGCTGGTGGGCCAGCCGATCCGTCCGAGCCGTGTCTGTCTGGCGCATCCGCGGCGCGAGGATGCCTTGCCTTTCCTGGGCTGGTTCCATGCGCCCGTGATGGCGGGCTGCCCCGCCTACGGCTTCGAATTCGACCCGGCGTTGCTCGAGCGGCCGGTCGTGCGCCAGCCTGCGGAGCTCGATGCGTTCCTGCATGACCTGCCTTACCGGCTGGTCGGGGCGCCGGTCGAGGTGGTTTCGCTGAGCCAGCAAGTGCGCGGCACGCTGCATGCAGCGCTGGTGCATGGCACGCGGCTACCGACGCTGGGCGAGCTGGCAGTTCGCTTCGAAGTCAGCGAACCGACGCTGCGCCGCCGGCTCGCGGCGGACGGCAGCAGCTACCGGCAGTTGCGCGAACACAGCTTGCAGGAATATGCCGAGCAATGCTTGCGGACCACCGGCTGGACCGTGGGCAGGATCGCCGAGCAACTGGGCTTTGCCAGCGAAGAAGCGTTCCGCCGCGCCTTCCAGCGCTGGACCGGACTTGCGCCAACGCAGTTCAGGCGCGCGAGCGCAGGGAAACCGCCCGGACTGCGGTAATTCGTGCACAAGCCGGGAGGCAATATGTGCAAACGCCCCCGGCACGGCGGCACGCACTGACCGGATGCGACCCCGCGCAGCTTTCGCCGCCGATGGCATGACGCTTGCTGCCTCCGTTCATTTCCCTTGGCACGTGACCCAGCGGAGGCCGCCCATGGCACTGGAAGACCCGCTTGCTCCCCCGGCATCGCAGGCCGGCGCACTGCAACAGATCCCAACCACCCTGCACATCAACGGCATCACCCACGACCTGCTGCTGGCGCCATGGGTGATCCTGCTCGACCTGCTGCGCGAGCAGCTCCAACTCACCGGCACCAAGAAGGGCTGCGATCACGGCCAGTGCGGTGCGTGCACGGTGCTGATCGGCGGCAAGCGCATGAAGTCTTGCCTGTGCCTGGCGGTGTCCTATGACGGCGCGGACATCACCACGGTCGAGGGGCTGGCCGACCGCGACAGCGGCGCGCTGCATCCGCTGCAGCAGGCCTTTATCGACCACGACGCGTTCCAGTGCGGCTATTGCACGCCCGGGCAGCTGTGCTCCGCGCTGGGCCTGCTGAACGAGCATCCGCCGGCGAGCCGGCAGGAGATTCGCGAGCGCATGAGCGGCAACCTGTGCCGCTGCGGCGCGTATGCGCAGATCGTGGCAGCGATTGCCGAAGTCGCGCGGCTGGCCGACCGCGACCAGGAGCTGTCATGAACCCGTTCCGCTATGAGCGCGCGACCACGGTGGAAGCCGCGCTGCAGTCGATCGCCGCGGCGCAGCAGGCCGCCGGCGCGCAAAGCCTTGGCGATGACCACGCGCCGCACTTCCTGGCCTCCGGTACCAATTTGATCGACCTGGTCAAGGGCGGCATGATGCATCCGGCCGCGCTGGTCGACGTCAGGCAGTTGCCGCTGCGGATGATCGAAACCACCGCGGAAGGCGGGCTGAAGCTCGGTGCGCTGGCCAGCAACGCCGATACCGCGCAGCACCCGCTGGTGCGCGCGCAATATCCGCTGCTGCGTGCGGCGATCCTGGCAGGCGCCTCGCCGCAGATCCGCAATATGGCCACCAACGGCGGCAACCTGCTGCAACGCACGCGCTGCTATTACTTCTACGATCCGGGCGTGCCCTGCAACAAGCGCGAGCCTGGCACCGGCTGCCCGGCGGCGACCGGGCTGGCGCGCCAGCATGCCATCCTGGGCGCGAGCGAGCATTGCGTCGCGACCCATCCGTCCGATATGTGCGTGGCGCTGGCCGCGCTGGGAGCGGTGGTGCACGTGGCGTCGGCCAGCGGCCGCCGCGAGATTCCGTTTCATGAGTTCCATCGCCTGCCGGGGGATCGCCCGGAGATTGACACCACGCTGCGTCCCGATGAACTGGTCACCCACATCGTGCTGCCGCCCGCCGCCGAGTTTGCGCGCCATGCCTGTTACCTGAAGATCCGCGAGCGCGCGTCGTTTGCGTTCGCGCTGGTGTCGGTGGCGGCCGCGCTGGACCTGGCCGGCGACGGCACCGTGCGCGCCGCGCGGCTGGCGCTGGGCGGGGTGGCACACAAGCCGTGGCGCGATACCGGGGCCGAGGCGCAGCTGCAGAGTGGGCGCGCCAGCGCGGAGCACTTCGAATCCACGGCCCGCTTCCTGCTGCGCGATGCGCGCGCCTGCGGCGGCCCGGCGCTGCCGGAGAGCCTGCCCGGCAATGGCTTCAAGATTGCGCTGGCCGAGCGCGCGATCGTGCGCGCGCTGGAGATGGCCGCGGCCGGCGTGCTGAGCAATACCGGCGAAGACGCGTTGCGCGAGGAGGACCTGCCATGAACGATCCGATCCCGCAATGCGCGCCGCGCGCACGGCCCGGCACGGGCCCCGTCGCCATCGGCGCGCCGGTATCACGCATCGACGGCGTGGCCAAGGTCACCGGCACGGCCCGCTATGCCGCCGAGCATGCCGCGTTCGACCTCGCGCACGGGGTGGTGGTGAACAGCACCATTGCGCGCGGGCGCATCGTGTCGATCGATTGCAGCGCCGCGCTGGCGGTGCCGGGCGTGATCGACGTGCTGACCCATGAGCGCCACCCGCGCGTGCGTTCGCTCGACCTGTTCTACAAGGACATGGCCGCCCCCGCCGGTTCGCCCTTCAAGCCGCTGCACGATGCGCGCATCTGGTATAGCGGCCAGCCCATCGCCCTGGTGGTGGCCGAGACCTTCGAGGCGGCACGCTATGCCGCCACGCTGGTGCGCGCGCACTACGAGGCAGGGCCGCATCAGACCAGCCTGCTGGAACACCTTGACCGCGCCGGCAAGCCCAAGCGCTTCAAGATGGGCTATTCCAGCCCGCCGAAGCCGCGTGGCGATGCCGACGCCGCCTTCGCGCGCGCGCCTTGCAAGGTCGACGCAGCGTTCTACAGCGGCGTGGAACACCACAATCCGATGGAGATGCACGCCACCACGGTGGTCCGCGGCGGCGACGGCCACCTGACCATCCACGACAAGACCCAGGGCTCGCAGAACGTGCGCTGGATGGTGTCGCGCGTGTTCGGGCTGCCTGGGCGCAAGGTCACGGTGCGCAACGAGTACGTCGGCGGCGCTTTTGGCTCGGGGCTGCGGCCGCAGTACCAGTTGATCCTGGCGGTGATGGCGTCGCTGGCGCTGGAGCGTTCTGTCCGCGTGGTGCTGACGCGGCCGCAGATGTTCACCTTCTGCCACCGGCCCGAGACCTGGCAGCGCGTGCGGCTGGCGGCCCGGGAGGATGGCAAGCTGGTGAGCGTGATCCACGAAGCCGTGGCCGAGACCTCGCGCATGGAGCACTACGTCGAGGTAGTGGTCAACTGGTCCACGCAGCTCTATGCGTCCGAGAACAGCCGGCAGGACTACAAGCTGGTCGAGCTGGACCAGCCCACCCCCGCCGACATGCGCGCGCCGGGCGCCGCCCACGGCGTGCATGCGATCGAGGTGGCGATGGACGAGTTGTCCTATGCGGTCGGCATGGACCCGCTGGCGCTGCGCCTCAGGAACTACGCGGAATGCGACGGGGCCACCGGCCTGCCGTTCTCGAGCAAGGCACTGCGGGCCTGCTACGAGCAGGGCGCGCAACGGTTCGGCTGGGCCGGCCGGCCGCCACGGCCGCGCTCGATGCGCGATGGCCACGAGTGGATCGGCTGGGGCATGGCCACCGGCACCTGGGACGCGCTGCAGATGTTCAGCCGCGCGCGCGCCGTGTTCCGTGCCGACGGCCGGCTCGAGGTAGCCAGCGCCGCCACCGATATCGGCACCGGCACGCTGACCGTGATGAGCCAGATCGCCGCCGCGTCGCTGGGCCTGCCGCTGGAGCAGGTGACCTTCGTGCTGGGCGACTCGGACCTGCCGCTGGCCACGGTGGAGGGCGGCTCGGCGCATGTGGCCACGGTGGGCACGGCGGTCGACGGCGTATGCGACAAGTTGCGCCGGATGCTGTGGCACATGGCGCGGCGCATGCAGGGATCCGGCTTTGAGCGGGCACGCTACGAGGACCTGCTGTTCGACCAGGGCACGGTCAGCCTGCGCGCCAGCCCCGATGTGTCATTGCCGCTGACCGGCATCATGGAGGCGGCGCGGCGTACGCAGATCGAAGCCTCGTTCCTGCAGTTGCCGAATCTCCTGGAGCAGAAAAAATACACGCGCGCCGCGCACTCGGCGGTGTTCTGCGAAGTCCGCGTGGACGAAGCCCTCGGCACCGTGCGCGTCGCGCGCGTGGTCAGCGCGGTCGCGGCGGGGCGCATCATCAACCCGAAGACCGCGCGCAGCCAGATCCTCGGCGGCATGGTCTGGGGCATCGGCCAGGCCCTGCACGAGGAAACACACAGCGACCATGCGCTGGGCCGCTTCATGAACCGCAACATCGCCGAGTACCACATCGCCTCGCATGCCGACATCGGCGACCTCGACGTGATCTTTGTCGACGAGGACGACCGCGTGGTCAGCAGCCTCGGCGCCAAGGGCGTCGGTGAAATCGGGCTGGTAGGGGTTGCCGCCGCGATCAGCAATGCGATCTATCACGCCACCGGCAAGCGGCTGCGCAGCACGCCGATGACGCCGGACAAGGTGATGGCCCGTTGACCGGCGTGGCGCGCGTGGCGGTTGCCGTCAGCGCCGCTGCGCCAGCCAGATCCCTGCCGCGATCGCGGCCAGCCCGACCGCGTGATACCAGCGCGGCCAGTCGCCCAGCAGCACCGTCGACAGCAGCGCGGCGAACACCGGCGTCAGCGTGATGAAGAACACCGGCAGCTGGGCGCCCGCGCGCGCAATGGCGCGGTCCCAGGCAAAGTAGGCCAGCAGCGACGGGATGGTTGCCACATACAGCAGGATGGCCGCGACCTTGCCGTTCCATTGCAGCGGCTGGTCCAGCGTCATCAGTTCCCAGGCCGTGACCGGCGCGCTGGCCAGCACGCCCGTGACGATCTGCGCGAACAGCAGCACGGGCAGGGGCAGCGCGGGGCGGTGCTTGCGCAGCAGCCAGGTGTAGGCGCTCCAGGCGATGGTGGCCGCCAGCATGAACAGGTCGCCCGGCACGAGGTCCAGCTGGGCCAGCCGTGACAGTTCGCCGCGCACCAGCACGAAAGTCACGCCGACCATGCACAGCAGCGCGCCGGCGACGTGCCACGGCCTGACCCGTTCGCCAAACCACAGCGCGCCGATCACGATCAGGAAGAGCGGCGTGGAGGCGCCGATCAGCGTCACGTTGATCGGCGTCGAGCTAGTCAGCGCCTGGTACTGCAGCGCGTTATAGCTGGCAATCGACAGGATGCCCATGGCGGTGATCACGCCCGCGTGCCGGCGCAGCACCGCGCGGTGCTCGACCACGCCGCGCCAGGCAAAGGGCGCCAGCAGCATGCCGGCCAGCACCCAGCGCGCCCAGTTCAGCGTGACCGGCGGCACCGTGCCGGCGGCCAGCCGGCCCACGATGGCGTTGCCGGCCCAGCTCAGCGGCGGGAAGGTCAGCAGGAACAGGGTGGTCCAGTCGATGCGTCGGGTGCTGGGGCTGCTGGCGGACATGGGGCGAGGCGGGCTGGTGGAAGGCGCATTATCCGCGATTGCGGTGTCGCCGTTGCTTGCGCTTCGTGCGGGCCAGCTATCTGCCTGGCCGGCCGGCCCTGGCCAGCGGCAACGTTCCAAGGCGCCCGGTGACCACCTCGCGGAGCGCGCGCGGCGCGTCGAGTTCGTCCAGCAGGCGCGGCCAGTGGGCATGGGCCAGCGCCACCGCTTCCTTGACCGCCGCGGTGGCGATGCGGCGCGGCACGCCGGCTTGCTCGGCGATCGATTCGTAGGTGGCCAGGGTTTCCTTGCGCTGCAGCCGGTCGATGGCGACGTTCTGGCCGTACGAGGCGAAGCCGGGCAGCGCCGCGACGCAGACGATGTCGTACGCCGGCGACAACACCGGCAGCACGCCGTTGGGATAGATCACCGAGAAATTCTTCAGGTGCGCGTCGCTGTTGCCGATCAGCGTATTGACCGCCTGGCGCAGGAAGAACTGCCGCACATGCTCGACCCCGCTCGGGCTCAGCCGGTACAGCGTGGCCACCAGCTGGACGTAGCCGTCAAGGCTGGCGTACTTCCTGGCCGGCATCCGGCCCAGCATCTGGCAGCCATCCTCGGCATGCACGCGTCCGGACGGGGTGCGGTCGAAGCGGTCGACCGCGAGATAGTGCAGGGGCTCGCCGAGCGATTCGGCAAGCCCCTCCACCGCGATGGTCGACAGCGGCAGCACCCGCGTGGCGGCGACATGCACGCCCGCGGCGGCGGCCAGCTGCATCGAGATCGATTCATTGAACACCTGCGCGTCATCGTTCCGGGCGGGCAGCTTGGCGATGATGTCGGACAGCTTGCCGTGGGTCGGCAGCGTGTAGCGCTTGCCTTCCTGCACCGTCGACAGCGCCAGCTTGTTCTGCACGCCGGAGACCGACGCGGCCCCTTGCGTGGCGCCCTCGACCACGGCGATTTCCAGGTTGTCGGCGCCGCCGGTCACGCCATAGGCGCGGGCATACGCGGGCAAGGCGCCCGCGTCAGCGGGGCGGACCACCACGGCCCCCGGCAGGTCATTGCCGGCCGAGGCCAGGATGCCGAAGTCATCCTTGTCTTCGGGGTTGCTGCGCGTGGCCTCCAGCCGCTTGCGCAGTTCGCCTTCGGGCAGCAGGCCGGCAAAGTAGGGCGGCAGTTCATGGCCGGTGCTGTAGACCGCGGGATGGAAGGGGTTGTCCAGCACCTCGGCGGTGGCGCGGCGCCCGGCTTCGGTCGGCACCGTGATCGACAGGCTCAGCGTAGGGCGGTCGGTGTCGCCGCGGAATTCATCGGCGGGCACGAAGCGGACATTGCCGCCGGCCTCGCATAGATAACCGCACAGCCGGTCGTATAAACGGACCTCAAGGAAGCGCGGGTGGAGTTCGTAGCTCATTCCTGTTCCAGGAAGATGTCGAGCGCGGCGCGGGCGCCGCGGTCGGGGCCGCTGCCCTTGCCTTCCAGCACTTGCCGGACCTCGGCGAGGCGCTCGTTGGGCACCAGCACCCATTGGGCGTCAAGGCCGGCGGCCAGCGCTTCGAGGGTGGACGCGCGGCTGTCCTTCTTGCCAAGCAGGATGGCTGAAAGGTTTTGCGTTGCCATGCCGAGCAACCGTCCCAGGTCAGTCAGGCTCTTGCCCCGGGCTTCGCGCAATTGACGGCATTGTGAAATTAATGACATAGCATTATTTTACAATGAGGTTCATTCGATAGCATGATACCCGTTGGTGGTCACTTCGTCATCCTTAATTCGATAGAAGCATTTTTTGCCTACTATCATTCCAAAGAATGATAGTAACGTCAGGGATCAAGAAGCCGTGGCGGACGGGCCGCATGAGAAGCCTTGAGGAGGCGTTCTTGCCGTGCCGGGGAAACCACCTTGCGTCGTTACCTCTTGCCTTGTCACCGATACTGTATAAACATACAGTTATCGTAAACATCCTAAATCCTTGCCGCTGCCGGCGAGCGATACCGACTTCACATGACTGCGCCACTGCACGCAGCCCCGCCCCGGGCGGCAGAGGGTTGTCTTTTCCCTGCGCCGCCGCCGTCCCCGCCTGCCTTGCCTGAGGCGGGTGCGCGCCAGCAGGCGCTGTCGGCGCTCGAGCAGCGCTATCCCGGACTGTGGCGGGCCGGCCAGCTGGGTCGAGCCGGGGCGGCGGCGGTGTGCCCGACCGGGTATGACGCGCTGTCGGCGGAACTGCCCGGCGGCGGATGGCCGGCCGGTGGCTTGACCGAATTGCTGACCACGCAGGGCGGCGCGGGAGAAATGCGCCTGCTGCTGCCGGCCCTGCGCACGCTGGCCGAAGCGGGGCGGCGCATCGCACTGGTGGCGCCACCTTACCTGCCCAATGCGATGGGGCTGGCCGCGGCCGGGTTGCCGGCGCGGCAGTGCTACTGGGTGCGGCCCCCGGCCGGCTCGGCCCGGGCCGCGCAGCAGGCCGACATGCTGTGGGCGGCCGAACAGGTGCTGCGCAGCCAGGCCTTTGGCGGCGTGCTGGTCTGGCTGCCGGCGGCGCGCCCCGAGGCGCTGCGGCGGCTGCAGGTGCTGGCGCAGGCCGGCGACGCGGTGGCCTGGGCGATGCGACCGGCCGCGGCGCTGCGCGAGTCGTCGCCCGCGGTGCTGCGGCTGCTGCTGGCGCCGCTGCCCGGCAACGTGCTGTCGATCACCTTCCACAAGCGCCGCGGCCCGGTGCGGGACACGCCGCTGCTGCTGCGCCTTGACGGCATGGCGGCGGCCACGCGCACGGCCGCCTGGCCGGTTCCGGCGGGGGCGCCAGCCTTGCCTGAACCGCTGGCTCAGTCTTCTCAGCTTTCTTCCGATGCCGTACTGGATCGCGGTGCACCTGCCGCGCCTGCCCCTGGACGCCCTGCAGCCCAACTGGCCTGAGCTGGCGTCCGCCGAGAGCCTGTCCGCCGCCACCCTGCACCATGCGCTGCCGGTGGCGGTGATGGCGCGCGAGCAGGTGGTGCTGGCCAATGGCCCGGCGATGCAGCTTGGGGTGCGCTACGGCATGCGCCGCGGCGGCGTGCAGGCGCTGTCGGCCGATATCGTGCAGCTGGAGCGCGACCTGGCGGCGGAAGCTTCGTTGATGGAAGCGGTGGCCCTGGCCCTGCTGCATTTCACGCCAGCCGTGAGCGTCGACGAGGAGCCGGAGTCGGCCACGCTGATGCTCGATGTCAGTGCCAGCCTGCGCCTGTTTGGCGGCCACCGCGCGCTGTGCCGCGCGGTGCGTGCCTGTGTGCGCCAGCTCGGCACCATTGCCCAGGTGGGTTCCGGGCCCACCGCGCACGGCGCCGCGTGGCTGGCGCGCCAGCCGCTGCGGCGCACGCGGCGCGGCGTGGTGCGGCCCGCGCGCCGGGCAGTGGGCATGGCGCGCCTGCACCGGCTGCTGGACCGCCTGTCGGTGGAGGCGCTGCATACGCTGGCCGATCCGGCCTGGCTGGATGGCATCGGCTGCCGCACGCTGGGCGAGGTGCGGCACCTGCCGCGCGCGGGCCTGACGCGCCGGCTGGGCCCGGCGCTGCTGGCACGGCTGGACCAGGCCTATGGCGAGGCGCCGGCGCGTTTCATCTGGTTTGTGGCGCCGCCCGTGTTTGCCCAACGCATGGACCTGCCGGGCCGCATCGAATCGGCCGAGGGCGTGCTGGCCGGCGCGCAGCGCCTGCTGCTGGCGCTGGCGGGCTGGCTGGCGGTGCAGCAGGCCGGCGTCACGCGCTGCGTGCTGGTGCTGGAGCATGAGCGCTACCGGCGCGGCGTGGCTACCGAAGGCACGCCGGTGCAACTGGGCCTGGCCCAGCCCAGCCGCGACCCCGCGCACCTGTCGCGGCTGCTGCGCGAAAAGCTCGACAAGCTCAGCTTCCATGCCCCCGTGACCGGCCTGGCGCTGCGCGTGGAGGCCATGGCCGCATGCGTGCCGCACAGCGATGCGCTGTTCCCGGAGCCTGGCGGCACCCCGGAAGACCTGGGCCGCCTGCTCGATACGCTGATGGCGCGGCTGGGCCGCGACAACGTGCTGCAGCCGCGGCCGCTGGCCGACCACCGGCCCGAGCGCGCCAACCGCTGGTGCCCGGTCGACGAGCCCGGCGGCAACAAGGCCGCCAGCCTGCCAGGCCCGCAGCCGGAGCGCCCGCTGTGGCTGCTGCCGCAACCGCTGCCGCTGCCGGTGCAGCGCCACCGGCCCTGCCATGGCGGTCCGCTGGCGCTGCTGAGCCGGCCCGAACGCATCGAATCCGGCTGGTGGGACGGCGCGCTGGCCACGCGCGACTACTTTATCGCCGAGCGCGCCGACGGCCTGCGCTGCTGGATCTTCCGTGAACGTCCGGGCCATGCCGCGCAGGACGAGGGCGGCGAGTACCGCTGGTTCCTGCATGGGCTGTTCGCATGAGCGCGCCGCCTTTATCCACCTCGCTGTCCGCCTCGTTGCCGGGTTTGCTGCCGGCGCTGCCGGATTACGTGGAACTGCACTGCATCTCCAACTTCACCTTCCTGACCGGCGCCTCGCACCCGGGCGAGCTGATCGAGCGTGCTTTCGGCCTGGGCTACAGCGGGCTGGCGCTGACCGATGAATGCTCGGTGGCCGGCACCGCGCGCGCGCACGATGCCATCGAGACGCTGCGCAAGCGCCTGCACGACGCGGTGGCGCGCAGCGCCGCACGCGGCGAAGAAGGTGTGGACGAGCCGCTGCTGGACGACGATGATGCCTTTGGTGCAGGCGATGCCGATGCCGACGTCCACGCCAGCCGCCACCAGCGGCTGCAGGCGCTGGCCCGCGCCGCCGATGCTTTTTCGCTGCTGATCGGCAGCCGCTTCAGCCTGACCCCGGCCGATGGTTCGGCGCAAGCGCCGCTGCGGCTGGTGCTGATCGCGCAGCACCGCGAGGGCTTCGGCAACCTGAGCGAGCTGATCACGCTGGGCCGCCGGCGCGCGCAGAAGGGCAGCTACCGGCTCCATCCCGAAGACCTGGCCGCGCCTGCCGCTGACGAAGCGCACCTGCGCGGCATGCCCGGCTGCGTGGCGCTGCTGCTGCCCGACTATTGCGCCGAGCCTGAACGGTTGCGCGAGCAGGCCGAGTGGTGCCGCGCAGTGTTCGGCGAACGCGCCTGGATTGCGCTGGAACAGCTGCAGGGCCATGCCGATGCGCTGCACCGCGCGCGCCTGGAAGCGGTCTCGGCGCAGACCGGCGTGCCGCTGGCCGCCGCCGGCGCAGTCACCATGCACGTGCGCTCGCGCAAGCCGCTGTCCGACGTGCTGAGCGCGATCCGGCTGGGCCAGCCGCTGGCCGAATGCGGCATGGCGCTGGCGCCCAATGCCGAGCAGCACCTGCGCATGCGCCAGGTGCTGTCGCGCCTGTACCCGCGCGAGGCGCTGGCGCAGACGCTGAAGATTGCCGAATCCTGCGATTTCTCGCTGGGCATGCTGCGTTACGAGTATCCCGAGGAACTGGTGCCGGCCGGCGAGACGCCGATCTCTTACCTGCGCAAGGAAGTCGAGCGCGGCAAGCTGGAGCGCTTTCCCAACGGCCTCAAGCCGGAGTGGGACAAGCAACTGGAAGAAGAACTGGAACTGATCGAGGAAAAGCACTACGAGCCGTTCTTCCTCACGGTGCACGACATCGTGCGCTTTGCGCGCTCGCGCGGCATCCTGTGCCAGGGGCGCGGCTCGGCCGCCAATTCGCTGGTGTGCTTCTGCCTGTATGTGACCGAGGTCAGCCCCGAGCAGGCCAACCTGTTGTTCGGCCGCTTCCTGTCGCGTGAGCGCGATGAGCCGCCCGATATCGACGTGGACTTCGAGCACCAGCGGCGCGAAGAAGTGATCCAGTACATCTACGACAAATACGGCCGCCATCGCGCCGCGCTGGCGGCGTCGCTGATCACCTACCGTTCGCGCAGCGCCTTGCGCGACGTGGGCCGCGCGCTGGGCATCGATGCCAGCGTGGTCGAGCAGGTGGTCAAGGGCCAGGCGTGGTGGGACGGCGGGCCGGGTTTTGTCGACAAGATCGCCCGCTACGGGCTCGATCCCGACTCGCCGGCGGTGCAGCAGTGGGCCAGCCTGACCGCGCAGCTGCGCGGTTTTCCGCGCCACCTGTCGCAGCACGTGGGCGGCTTCGTGATCGCGCGGCACAAGCTGTCGCGGCTGGTGCCGATCGAGAATGCGGCCATGGCCGACCGCAGCGTGATCCAGTGGGACAAGGACGACCTGGAATCGCTGGGCCTGCTCAAGGTCGACGTGCTGGCGCTGGGCATGCTGTCGGCGATCCGGCGCGCGCTGGAGATGATCCCCAATCCCAGCGACGAGCCGGCGCGTGCGGGGCTGCCCGCGCGCATGGAAGACATCCCGAAGGAAGACCAGCAGACCTACGACATGATCTGCAAGGCCGACACCATCGGCGTGTTCCAGATCGAGTCGCGCGCGCAGCAGTCGATGCTGCCGCGGCTGCAGCCGCGCCAGTACTACGACTTGGTGGTGGAAGTGGCGATCGTGCGGCCGGGCCCGATCCAGGGCGGCATGGTCCATCCTTACCTGAAGCGGCGCGAAGCCTTGCGCCGCACGCAGAAGCTGCCGGTCTACTTCAACCAGGTCATCGAGAAAGTGCTGGGCCGCACGCTGGGCGTGCCGATCTTCCAGGAACAGGTAATGCAACTGGCGATCGACGCGGCGGGGTTCTCGCCGGGGCAGGCGGACCAGCTGCGGCGCTCGATGGCGGCATGGCGGCGGCGCGGCGACCTGCGCCGGCACCAGGACGCGCTGGTGCGCGCGCTGACCGGCAACGGCTATCCGGAATCCTTCGCGCTGGCGATCTGCAAGCAGATCGAGGGGTTTGGCGAGTACGGCTTCCCTGAAAGCCATGCGGCCAGCTTTGCCAAGCTGGTGTACGTGAGTTCCTGGCTCAAGTGCCACCATCCGGCGGCCTTCCTGTGCGCGCTGCTGAACAGCCAGCCGATGGGCTTCTATTCGCCGTCGCAGCTGGTGCAGGATGCGCGCCGCCATGATGTGCAGGTACTGCCGGTGGACGTCACCATCAGCCGCTGGGACAGCACGCTGGAGCCGGCGCAGGAGGCCGATGTTGCCAACGTGCGGGCCAGCGCGCGGACCAGCGCCGGACCGCAGCGGCCGCCGCATCCGCGCGTGCGGCTGGGCCTGGGCCGGGTCAAGGGCATGCGCGAGGCCGCCGCGCTACGCATCGAGGCCGCGCGCGCGCAGCGTGCCTTCGACAGCGTCGAAGACCTGGCGCTGCGCGCCGGCCTGGACCGACACGACATCGACGTGCTGGCCGCCGCCGACGCGCTGGCACCGCTGGCCGGCAACCGCCGCCAGGCGCGCTGGCAGGCACGCGCCGCCGCCGCGCATGCCGCGCACCGTGACCTGCTGTATGAAGCCCCGCCCGCGGAAGCCGCTTTGGCGCTGCCTCCGCCGCGCCTGGGCGAAGACGTGACCGCGGACTATGCCAGCCTGGGCTTGTCGCTCAAGTCGCACCCGCTGGCGCTGCTGCGGCACAAGCTGGCCGCCATGCGCTTTGCCACCGCCAGCCAGCTTGAACGCTGCGCCAACGGCCGCCGCGTGCGTGCCTGCGGCATCGTCACCGTGCGCCAGCGTCCATCCACGGCCAGCGGCACCATCTTTGCCACCATCGAGGACGAGACCGGCAGCATCAACCTGATCCTGTGGCCCGACCTGGTCGAGCGCCAGCGCAAGGAGGTGCTGGGCGCCACGCTGCTGGGCGTGGTGGGCACCTGGCAGCGCCAGGGCGACGTGCGCCATCTGGTGGCCAAGGAACTGGTGGACCTGAGCCCGATGCTGGGGCGGCTGCTGGTGGGAAGCCGGGATTTTCATTGAGCCGCATGGCCGGCCAGCCAGCCCATGCGTGGTGCGTAAAGCGGTTTGCGGGCAGGCCTGGTTTATCGCCAGGTGCTTCTGTTGTTCACGCAACTGTCATGCGTCGCGGGTAAGGTAGCGTCCGTCCGCCAGCGGATACACAGGGCGCTGCGCCCGGCCCGCGCCTCCTACACCGGCGCTGCCGGCGCGAGAGCCTGCCAGCCTCACCGGGCTGCTGAAGTTCCATGCCTGCCGCGCGGGGCACGCCAGTCCCGCATTCCTGAACCGCCTCGACATACCATCGACATGAAATCCCGCCTGATCGCCGCGGCCTTGCTGGCCGCCACGGCGAGTCCTGCCTTCGCCCTGAACATCCTGCTGACCAACGACGACGGCCTGACCAGCAACCTGAAGGCGCTGTACGACGCCCTCAAGGGCGCCGGCCACAACGTTATCGTCAGCGTCCCCTGCACCGGCCAGAGCGGCCGCGGCGCCGGCATCGTGATGTACAGCACCACGGTCATCGTGCCGGACAACGACAAGACCCAGGTGGAGGCCGAAGGCGGTTGCCACAACGGCGCGGCGAAGACCGGCGAGCCCGCGGTGGGGCCCTTCACCAAGGCGGGCTACACCAACGGCGATTACCACTACGCCCATGGCACGCCGGTAATGGCGACCATGTACGGGCTGGACGTGCTGGCGCCGGCACGCTGGGGCAAGGCGCCCGACCTGGTGCTGTCCGGCCCCAACGAAGGGCAGAACGTCGGCCGCATCGTCAACAGCTCGGGCACCGTCAGCAATGCGCAGTTCGGCGCAGCGCGCGGCATTCCGTCGATTGCCCTGAGCGCGGGTACGGATTCGGTCGACAATGCCGGACTGGCGAATCCGGTGTCCGGCGTAGTGGCGCAGCTGACCATCAAGCTGATCAACACACTGCAGGCCAAGGCCAATGGCGGCCCGCTACTGCCCGCGGGGCTGGCGCTGAACGTCAATTTCCCGAACGCGCCAACGGCCGCCACGCCGTTCGCGTTCTCGCGGCATGGCACCTTCGATGCCTATGCGCTGAAGTTCAGCGGCACGGCACCGTACGGGCTCGGCATCGGCGCCGGCAGCGGCACGCCGACCCCCGCGCAGGCCGAGGACGAGTCCGTCGTCTACAAGACCAGGACCGCCGTCACTGCCATGCAGATCGGCTTCGACCAGCGCCCCGCCGGCCAGCAATGGCTGCGCCTGCGCCTGGGTGAACTGTTCGGCCAGTGAGGCAGGTCCCGATGAAACGCCTCATTTCCCTGTTTCCCCTGGCCGCTGTGCTGGGGCTCGCCGCCTGCGGCGGCAGCGACGCGCCGGACCACACTGCACCGCCCGCCGCCGCCTTGTCAGTCACCGACCTGGATCCCGGCGCCTACGTCGTCAGCGTGGGCGATGCCGACAACCCGACCGTCGGCAAGTACTACGCTGGCACGGACGGCAGCCGCTACCTGGCCCTGGCCGATGCCGAGGACAAGGCCACCACCATCTACCGCCGCGACCAGAACGGCAGCTGGCTCGCCGCACCGGGCGCGGACACGTCCGCCAGCGTCAAGCTGCTGAGTCAGGCGTCGGTGCCCGCAACCAGCGTCGATCCCGCCAGCGTGGCTGGTATTTACACCACGGTGCTGCCGTCCGGCGCCAGCGCAAGCTTCACGGTCACGGCCGAGGGCAAGCTTGCGCCCGGCGCTTCGGCGTGCCAGCTATCGGGAACGCTCGCCGCGCAGGCCATGCCGAATACGCTGCGCCTGCAGCTGTCCACGTCAGCCTGCGGCACGCTGCCCGCCAGCGCCACCGGGGTCCTGGCGATCGATGCCGACTACCAGCCGGCCGCGTTCCGCCTGCTTGCCGATGACGGCGGCCGCGTGGTGGACCTGTGGGCGTATCGCGACTGAGCGACGCAGCCTGGCGCTAGCGCAGCGCCAGGCTGCCCGGCGCGTTCGCTATTCGACTTCGCCGCTGTCGGTATCGCTGACCTGGGCGTCCTGCTCATGGCTCATGGCCGCCGCCGCGAGCGTGGTGGCGGCAGCCGGTGCGGCTTCCTTGCGCTCGCTGTAGCGATCCGTCAGGTAGTCGCTGCGATCGCGTACGAGCAGCGTGAACTTGAACAGCTCCTCCATGACGTCCACCACCCGGTCATAGTAAGAGGAGGGCTTCATGCGGCCATTCGCGTCGAACTCCTGGTAGGCCTTGGCAACCGACGACTGATTGGGGATCGTCACCATCCGCATCCAGCGTCCGAGCACGCGCAGTGCATTGACGGCATTGAAGGATTGCGAGCCGCCGCAAACTTGCATGACGGCCAGCGTGCGCCCCTGGGTGGGACGGATACCGCCCATTTCCAGCGGCAGCCAGTCGATCTGGTTCTTGAAGACCGCCGTCAGCGTGCCGTGACGCTCGGGGCTGCACCACACCTGGCCTTCCGACCACTCCGAAAGCTTGCGCAGTTCGGCCACCTTGGGATGATCGGCGGGGACGCTGTCGCAAACCGGCAGGCCATGCGGGTCAAACACGCGAGTCTCTGCACCGAAGTGCTGCAGGATCCGTTCGGCTTCCTCGACCAGCAGGCGGCTGTACGATGTCTCGCGCAGGGATCCATAGAGCAACAGGATGCGTGGCGGGTGGGTACTGGGACGCGCCGATTCCAGTTTGCGGAGATCCGGGGTGTCGAGCACCTCCGGGACGATGTTGGGCATATCCTTGGTCATGGCAGTAGCGGTAGATCGTTGCGGGCAGCCCTTTTACCTTACCTGGTGGGCCCTGGCCTCGTACCATGACTGCGAGCGGTTGACGATGCTGACCACCAGCAGCATGACCGGCACTTCGATCAAGACCCCTACCACTGTCGCCAGCGCCGCGCCCGACTGGAAGCCGAACAGGCTGATGGCGGTGGCGACCGCGAGTTCGAAGAAATTGCTGGCGCCGATCAGGCTGGACGGGCCCGCCACGCAATGGGCCACGCCAAGTTTCCGGTTCAGCAGGTAGGCCAGCCCCGAGTTGAAGAAGACCTGGATCAGGATCGGTACCGCGAGCAGCGCGATCACCAGCGGCTGGTCGATGATGGCCTTGCCCTGGAATGCGAACAGCAGAATCAGGGTAAGGAGCAGCGCCGTGATGGAGTACGGCCCCAATCGTTGCACGACCCGCTGGAAGCGGGCAACGCCCTGGCCCAGCAGCATCTTGCGCAGCAGTTGCGAGAGGATGACCGGCACGACGATGTACAGGGCCACCGACGTGAGCAGGGTATCCCACGGCACGGTGATCGACGACAGGCCCAGCAGCAGCGCCACCACCGGCGCGAAGGCGACCACCATGATGGCGTCGTTCAGTGCCACCTGGGATAGCGTGAAGTACGGATCGCCCTTGCAGAGCTGGCTCCAGACAAAGACCATGGCAGTGCATGGCGCCGCGGCCAGGAGGATGAGGCCGGCCACATAGCTGTCAAGCTGGTCGGCGGGCAGCAGCGGCGCGAACAGGTGGCGCACAAAGAGCCAGCCGAGCAGCGCCATGGAGAACGGCTTGACCGCCCAGTTGATGAACAGCGTCACGCCGATGCCCCGCCAGTGCGATTTCACCTGGCCCAGTGCGCCGAAATCAATCTTGACCAGCATGGGGATGATCATCACCCAGATCAGGATGCCCACTGGCAGATTGACCTGCGCGTATTCCATCCGTCCGATCGCCTGGAAAACGCCTGGCCACACCTGCCCCAGCCCGATACCGGCGACAATGCACAGCGCGACCCAAATGGTCAGATATCGCTCGAAAAAGCCGATGGCAGGCTTGGTTGCGGGCTGGCTGGCGGCGGCTACGTTGTGGCTCGGCATGATCAGATCCTCGCCAGGCGCTGCAGCGCCTCCTGCAACTCGGCGTTGCCCATGTCCTCGATCGGCAGCAGCAGCAGTTGCAGCATGCGGTACGCGATCGCCTGCCGGGTCAGCTCGAATGCCTGACGCTTCTTTTCATCGCCGCCTTCCGTGTTGGACGGGTCCGGGTAGCCCCAGTGCACCTTCACCGGGCTACCCGGCCAGTACGGGCATGCTTCTTCGGCCGCGCTGTCGCACACCGTGATCACGACGCGCATGGGCGGCGCATTTTCGCCGACGAATTCATCCCAGCTCTTGCTGCGGAAGTTACCGACCTCGACACCGGCATTCTCGAGGGCCTCGATAGCGAACGGGTTGATACGTCCACTGGGGGAGCTTCCGGCGCTGTAGGCACGCACGTCCCGGCCGACCTGCCTGGCGAGGTGGTTGAGCATGCCCTCGCCGAGAACGCTACGGGCGGAATTGTGGGTACAGAGGATCAGTACGTTGGTAGTCATGTGCGTGGCAACAACAGGCTCTGGATGTGGGGCGTTTTAGCGGGTGCCAATGTCCTGGATGGCCTTCTGCAGCGCGATGGCGTCTAGCTTGGGCAGCGGCAGGGACAGGAACAGTTCGATACGGCGCTTGAGCGAAATGACGGCGTCGTTGATGGCCTGCTGCTTCTGGGCTTCGGTGCCCTCGCAGGCGGCAGGGTCGGGCACGCCCCAATGCGCCGTCATGGGTTGGCCGGGCCAGACCGGGCAGGTTTCTCCCGCGGCCTTGTCGCAGACTGTGAAGATGAAATCGAGCGCCGGTGCGTCATCCCGGGAAAACTCGTCCCAGCTCTTGCTGCGAAACCCGTCAGTCTTCAGGCCGTGGCGTGCCAGCGCGGCCAATGCGAGGGGATTGACGACCCCGGCAGGGTGGCTGCCAGCCGAGTAGGCGCGGAAGCGTCCCTGGCCCAGATGGTTCATCAGGCCTTCCGACAGAATCGAGCGGGCCGAGTTGCCGGTGCAGATGAAGAGTACGTGGTAGGTCCTTTCGCTCATGGCGCGCTCTCAGCAGCAAGACGGCGTGGATTTGACCGCAACGCCGACCGGCTTGCCCTTCGGCGCCCGGGGCGCGCAACAGGCCGATGGCTGGCCTTCTGCTTCGATCCTTCGGGATTCTCCGTACACGGGCACGTCGCCCAGGGTGTGGAAGTGCTCCCACGCAATGCCCTGCGGGTCGGTCAGCCAGTACTTGTCGCTACGCGCATAGCAGCAGGTGGTTTCGCCCTCATCCTGCAGCGCCATGTCAGCGGCTTCGGCGCGCTGCTTCAGCTCGGCCAGTTCTGCGGCGTCGTCCGTCTGAAAGCCCAGGTGATCGACGCCGGGTTCCGCGCCACGTGCCGAGATGGCGAAGTTCACGCGTGGATCCTCCAGCATCCACTTCGCGTAGTCGTCTTTGACCAACGACGGTTCGGCGGCGAAGAGCGCTGAGTAGTAACGGATGCTGGCAGACAGGTCGGCAACGCTGACGTGAACGTGGAAGCGCTTCATGATTTGGGCTCCAGGGCGACGGAACAGGTGGAGACAGGGGAGCACGGATTACCGCCGCAGCAGTTGTCCGTGAGGTAACCGAGCAAGGCGTTCATGGTCTCGAAACGGGCCATGTAGATGATCGAGCGACCGTCCTGGCGGCTGGACAGCAAGCCCGCGCGGTTCAGCTCCTTCAGATGGAACGATAACGATGACGCCGGCATTTCCAACAGTTCGGCAATCCGGCCGGCCGGCATTCCGGCCGGACCGGCCTGCACCAGCATCCGGAAGACGGAGAGGCGTATCGCATGGGCAAGCGCGGCAAGCGCTTCAAGGGCGTGGTTAGTTTCCATGTTTCGAAGATATTCGAAACATGGAAATCTGTAAAGCGAAGTTTCTGTGACGATTGGCGTACCAGGCGCTGGGGATGCCTCTCGACGCCGTCCGGGTCACCGCTCGGTACCGTGCCGCTTCGTGCTCCGGGCTGGGGCGCGATAGCATCACCAGGACTGTTCGAACCAGTCCGCCGCGAGTGTCGCGACTTCCTCCAGGGCCTTGCGGTCATCAAATCCGCATCCGCTCGCGTGCACGAACGACAGTTGCCGAGGAGAGTGCAAGGCGCGAAGGCGTGAGGGTGAAGCCGAGCGCTTTCCGGGTTGCCGCTTGCGCACATCAGCAAGGTGGCGTGTCCAGCCTGTGGGACTGGTATCGGCTCATCCCAATGCCTGGCGGCGATCTATGGAAGGATTCTCAGGACGGCAGCACCGGTAAGGCGGCCTTCGCGCAGGTCGGCCAGTGCCTCGTTGGCTTGCTCCAGCGGATAGACGGTGGTGTGCGTCACCAGTGTGGTCCGCGTGGCAATATCCATCAGCGTGCGGCCGTCCTCGCGCGTGAGGTTGGCGACCGAGCAAAGGCGCCTTTCTTCCCAGAGCAACCGGTAAGGCATGCTTGGCACGTCGCTCATGTGAATCCCGCCGCAGACCACGACGCCGCCCTTGTCTACGGCGCGCAGCGCTTTGGGAATCAGTGCCCCGACCGGGGCAAAGATCAGCGCCGCGTCCAGCGGAAGGGGGGACTCCAACTCGCTCGAACCGGCCCAGCAAGCACCGGTCTGATAGGCGAGTTGCTGGGCGCCAGCATCGCCTGTGCGGGTGAAGGCGTAGATCTCGCGCCCTTGCGCCACTGCGATCTGCGTCACCAGGTGCGCGGCGGCACCGAACCCGTATATGCCGATGCGGCGTGCATGAATGGCCGCGCCCGCCATCCGCAACGTGCGGTAGCCGATCAGACCGGCGCAGAGCAGTGGCGCGGCGTGCTCGTCATCGTAGCCGGACGGGATCCGGAAACAGAAGGCGCCGTCGGCAACGGCAAACTCGGCGTAGCCGCCATCGCGGGTATAGCCCGTGAACAGCGGCGCCCCGCAAAGATTCTCGCGATGCTTCAGGCAGTAGCGGCAAGCGCCGCAGGCATGTCCAAGCCATGGCACGCCTACGCGGTCACCGGGCCTGAGGTCGGTGACGTCCGTGCCGCACGCGTCCACCCGGCCGACAATCTCATGACCCGGTATGAGTGCCGGCTTGGGTCGGCGCAGGTCACCGTCGACGATATGCAAGTCGGCCCGACATACGCCGCAGGCCGCTACGGCAATGCGGACTTCGCCGGGGCCGGGGTCTGGAACGGGTACCTCACGAAGGCGCAGCGGCAAGCCTGCGCCCTCGAAGACCATCGCTCGCATGGTTGGGTGCGGCATGGCGTGTTGTGCCGGGCCGGGCTAGCCTTCGATCTCGCTACGGACCAGCAGTACGGGCTTGTTCGTTTTGGCGAGCACGCCTTCCGACACGCTGCCCATCAGCAGGCGCCGTACTCCGCGGCGGCCGTGCGTGCCAAGCACGATCAGGTCCGCGTTCCAGGCATCGGCGTCAGCAACAATGGTTGACGAGATCTTGCCCGGTCCCACCGGCTTTTCGTCCAGTTGCACCAGATTCCGCACGCCTGCCTCGCTGAGCCTGACAGAAGCCGCATCCAGCGCCTTGCGGCCATGCATGATAAGACTGTCCACCAGTTCCTTCGGGTTGAAGTAACTCGCCTCGAAGAAGACATCGCTGTCGTCCACCACGAACAAGGCCTTGACCTCGGCGCCGGTTGCCTTGGCGATGATGATGGCCTGGCTCAGGGCGAGGTCCGACGAACGGCTGCCATCGACGGCGAGCAGGATGCGCTGGTACATGATGAGTCTCCTGGCGAAAGGGTGGAATCCACGTGGCGATGCGCTGCCTTCAGCGTAGATGCCCGCGTGGGTACGCGTTTGACGTGCATCAATCCGACGCCGCGGCGCAGCCGCCGCCTTGATTCCAGCCAGGGAGCGGGGTGATGGCAACCAGACTCTGGTCCTGCTTTCGAAGGAAGGGTCACGACCCCGGTGCGTGACAGACCACCTCGATATTGTGCCCGTCAGGACCAATGACGAACGCCGCATAGTAGTTCGCGTGGTAGTGCGGCCGCAGACCCGGTCCACCATGGTCCCTGGCGCCCGCTGACAGCGCTGCGCGATAGAACGCGTCTACCTGCTGCCGGGTCTCGGCGGTAAACGCCAGGTGCAGATGCGCAGGCTTTTCCCTGGTCTCGAACAGGCACAACGATGCCTTGCCCTGCGCGCTCAGCTCGACACCGTAGGCCGGCGGTCCCTCCGACACGATGGCTACGCCGAGCGGTTCCAGCGCCTTGAGGAAGAACGCCTTGCTCGCTGCATAGTCGCTGACGCCGAATTTGACGTGGTCAAACATGGGTTCTCCCGAAGCACGGATATGCCTGCATTGTCCCTCGGCTGTCGAAAGCCCGGCCACGGTCAGGCGAGTAGTGACAAGGCATCGGCGAGCGACAGCACCGTCGTGCGGGACTCGAACGCCGTTGAAAACAGATGGTCGTGCACAACCTGGTCTGGGTCGTAGCAGCAATCCCTGACCGTGAACAAGCGGAAGTCCGCATCACTCGCATACGCCACCGATGACAACACCACGCCGGTCGACGCAATGCCCGCCAGGATCAGCGTATCGATACCCCGCGCCGACAGCCGCAGCTGCAGGTCGGTACCAAAGAACACACTCGCGCGATGCGCGATGATCAGCGGTTCAGTGTCCCGCCGACCAAGCTCGGGCGAGACCTGGTCGTCGGTGAACAGGCCCAGTTGTTTGATGCCTTGCCCGTTCCGGTTCAGCGGGCTCACTTCCGGATAGCCCGGGCTGAAGTGGATCTTGGCGAAATAGACGCCGACGCCCACGGCCCGCGCGGCGTCACAGAGCTTGCGGGTATTGGACAGCAAGGTGGGCGCGACCGATGGAAACAAGGCGAGGATGTCGGTCTGGTAGTGCATGACCACCAGGGCGGTTTGCGCGGGGACGATTGCCGGAATCTGCATGATCAAGGATGCATGGTCAGGGATTCGTGATGCCCGTCGGGGCGTCAGTCTGGCTTCAACGCATTACAGCTGCTGGATCCGTAGCATATTGCCGGCCGGATCGCGCACGCCGAAATCGCGCACGCCGTAGGGCTGGTCGGTTGGCTCCTGGACGATCTCGGCTTCGCACTGCTGCAGCCGCTGGAAGACGGCGTCGAGGTCGTTCGCGCCAAGCAGCAGCATGGCGAAGGTGCCCTTGGCCATCATTTCGGCGATAGTGCGCTTTTCTGCGTCGGTGACGCCGGGCGTGGCGTTCGGTGGGTACAGGACCAGCGAGGTCCCGGGCTTGCCCTTCGGGCCAACGGTGACCCAACGGTTGCCGCCGAAGGCGACGTCCTTGCGGACTTCGAAGTCGAGCGCGTCCCGGTAGAACGCGAGCGAGGCGTCCGGATCGGTGTGGGGAAGGAAAGTCGAGTGGATGGTGATGTCCATGAGCGGTCTCCGAAATTGGAAAAGCAGCGGTGGCGGCCGTCGCCGCGCTGGGTCCCGAACCATGGAACGCAGTCTAGGCTGAGGCTTTCTCCGGTGCTTCTTGATTCCTGATCGGTCGCGTCACTTGCTTTGCGATGCAGGAGGGCATGCCCTCGGCGGCGCGCGCATGATCGCGGCGGTAAACGCTTGGCGCGACCCCGACCAGCTCGGTGAACCGGGTGCTGAAGGTGCCCAGCGATGAACAACCGACCTCGAAGCAGGCCTCGGTGACGCTCAGGTCGCCGCGGCGCAGTAGCGCCATCGCGCGTTCGATGCGCCGTGTCATCAGGTACGAATAGACCGACTCGCCATAGGCCAGCCGGAACTGCCGGCTGAGGTGGCCCCCCGACATATGGACGCCCCGGGCGAGCGCCTCGACGTCCAGTGGTTGGGCGTAGTCGCGGTCAATGCGGTCGCGCACGCGGCGCAGGCGGGCCAGGTCACGGAGGATGGTGTCAGGGGCGGCGGTCATCGACGTATCCTGCCATCCCCGCGAGGCCTGTTCAACCTGGCGCCGACCGCCCAGTAAAACAGGGGTGGCGAACTGGCGCGCTGCACCTCGCAGCGAAGCGATGAATTTGTGCCATCGAAAACATAACCCGTGTAGCCACGTGCTTGCTGACACAATCAAGAATCATTATCATTCACGGTTTTGTTACAAACCACTAAAGCTCGCTGCGCGCCTGCTGCTGCCATGCAACCCCTTCCGGCCACCTGTATCCGCTTTGCTCTTCGTCCCCGCCCTTTGTCCCTGCTGATCTGTGCCATCGCGGGCACGATGCCGCTGATCGCCGCCGCACAGGCCCAGGCGCCGGCCGCGTCGGTGGAGGGTGGCAGCCTGGATGCTGTCGAGGTACGCGTTGACCGCATCAAGAGCGACCTGGTGAACCCGATGCGGCAAGTGACGGTGATCGAGCGCGAGGAGCTGGAGGAACTGCGCACGGGGTCCACCAACCTTGCCACCATGCTCAGCAAGGTAATTCCCGGCATGGCCGATTCCAGCCGCACCGTGACGGATTTCGGCCAGACGCTGCGCGGACGCAGCGCGCTGGTGCTGGTCGACGGTATCCCGCTGAACACCAACCGCGACTCGGCGCGCAACCTGGCGACCATTGACCCCAGCAATATCGAGCGCATCGAAGTGTTGCGCGGCAGCAGCGCGCTCTACGGGGCGGGCGCCAGCGGCGGCATCATTTCGATCACCACGCGCCAGGCCGGCGGGCCGCCGAGCGCGGACACCACGGTCACGCTGGGCACGCCGCTGACGCGCCTGAGCAAGGAAGGGCTGAGCGCCAACGTGCAGCAGCATTTTTCCGGCAGCCAGGGACCGATCGACTATGCCTTCCACCTGGGCGCGCAGCGCATTGGCAGCCCCTACGATGCCGAAGGCCATCGCATTGCGCCGGAGCCCAGCCAGGGTGATCTCTTTGATTCCAACGTCTACAACGTGAGCGGCAAGCTGGGCTGGCGCATTGACGGCCAGCAGCGGCTGCAGCTGAGCGTCAGCCAGTACCAGGCGAAGCAGAACACCGACTATGCCTCCGACCCGTCGGTCGCGCGCGCGCCGGCCGGCTCCACCGCCGCGCGCGCCATCCGCGGCCTGCAGCTGGAGCACCAGAACGAGCTGCGCAATACCGTGGTCAACCTGGATTACCAGCACCAGGACCTGTTCGGCAGCACGGTGTCGAGCCAGTTCTATTACCGCGACTATTTCACGCGTTTTCCGCCTTTTGATGCGCGCGCCGTGGCCACGCGCGGCGGCAATGTCGACCAGATCAGCCAGAACAGCGACGTGTTCGGCGGCCGGCTGACCATCAGCACGCCGCTGGGCCAGGCCAGGGCCACCAAGCTGCTGTGGGGCGCGGACTACAACCAGGAGCGCAGCGACATGCCGCTGGACCTGTTCGATCCGCGCGTCTATGACAGCAGCGGGGGGCTGGTCTTCAACCGCATCGGCACGGCCACCTATATGCCGCCGCTGACCACGCGCAGTGGCGGCATCTTCGGCCAGCTGCAGCACAAGTTCAGCGAGCAGTGGTCGGCCGAGGGCGGCTTGCGCTATGAGCGCGCCAGCGCCAGCTTCGATGATTTCGTACCGCTGTCGCAAGCGCGCGCCAGCAACCCGGCCACGGTCAAGGGCGGCACGGTCAACTATGGCGCGTGGCTGTTCAACCTCGGCGCGGCGTATGCGCCGGTCAAGGGCCAGGAGTTCTATGCGTCGTTCAGCCAGGGCTTCCAGCTGCCGGATATCGGCCTGCAGATCCGCAACGCGCGCGCCGGCTTCGACATCAATTCGTCCAGCCTGGATCCGGTCAAGACCAACAACTACGAACTGGGCTGGCGCGGCGCGCTGGGCAATACGCTGGCGAGCGTGGCCGTGTTCTACACCACGTCCAAACTGGGCGACGTGCAGAGCTTTAACAACGGGCTGATCCTGACCCGCACCGAAGAGCGCATCGCGGGTGTGGAAGCGGCGGCGGACTACCGCTCCGATGACGAACGCTGGGGTGCGGGCGGCACCATCACCTGGATCAACGGGCGCGAACGGCCGCAAGGCAGCACCGGCTTGCAGGACATGACCGGCTACCGCATTCCGCCGCTCAAGCTCACGGCCTACCTGCAGTTCCGGCCCGTGAGCCAGTGGAGCAACCGCGTGCAGATGACCTACTACGCCAGCCGCGACTACCGGCTCAACGGCCAGAACAGCTTCGGCCGGCGCGAGGTCACCAGCTATACCACCGTGGACCTGATCAGCCGCTATGAACTGACGCGCAAGGACACCATCACGGTCGGCATCGAGAACCTGCTCAACCGCAACTACTACCCGCTGTACAGCCAGTTGCTGCGCAACAGCAACAATACCAGCCGGCTGCCGGCCGCGGGCATTACGCTGACGGCGATGTACCAGCACCGCTGGTAAGCGTGGCGCGCGTGGCGGGTCATTCGGCGGCGCTAGCCGCCGGCAACCTCGCCACCGCGCCGGGGGTGGCAAGCCGCTGCCTTAGTCCAGTGTAATCTTCCCCGCCTTCACGATCTCCGCATAGCGCTTGGTATCGCGCTCGATCAGCTTGCGGAATTCCTCGGATGTTCCGCCCACCGGTACAAAGCCCAGCTCGGTCAGCTTCTTCGTGACTTCCGGGCTGCGCGTGGCCGCGGCGATTTCCTTTGCCATGCGCGCGACGATCGGCTGCGGCGTGCCGGCCGGTGCGAGCAGGCCGGTCCATGAACTCATGACGAAGCCGGGGAAGCCCGCTTCTTCCATGGTCGGGATATTGGGCTCGCCCGGCCAGCGTTTGGCGGAAGCGACGGCCAGCACGTTGATCTTGCCGGACTTGACGTGCGGCATCGGCACCAGCAGCGGGTCGAACGCCACGGAGACTTCTCCGGACACCAGGGCCGGCAGGATCGGCGCGCTGCCGTTGTACGGCACGTGGGTCAGCCTGAGCTTCGATTCCATCGCCAGGCGCTCGCCGGTCAGGTGCGCGGAACTGCCGACGCCGCTGGAGCCGAAGGTCAGCGTGTCGGGATGCTTCTTGCCGTAGTCGACCAGTTCGGCCACGGTCTTGACCGGCAGCTTCTTGCTGGCGAACAGGAACAACGGCAGTTCCGCCATTTCCGCCACGGGCACCAGGTCCGCGGGCTTGTAACTGAGTTTTGAGTACAGCGACATGTTGGCGCTGTAGGCGGCCAGCACCGAGACAAAGGTGTAGCCGTCCGGCGCCGAGCGCGCGGCCACGCCGACACCCAGGGTGCTGTTGGCACCGGGCTTGTTCTCGATGATGATGGGCTGGCCCAGCCGTTGCGAGACCTGCTCGAACACGACCCGCGAGACCGTGTCGGTGGAACCGCCCGGGGTGTAGGGCACGATCACCTTGATCGGCTTGGCCGGCCACGCCTCGGCGGCATGGGCAGCGGGGGCGGTGTGGGCGGCGGCCAGGCCGGTGACGGCGATGGCAATGGAACGCGCGCTGCGCGCAACGCGATGCTTGATGCTGGACTTCAACTACGTCTCCTTCTTTGGCATGCTTGGCAATCCCCTTGCGGGGCCTGCGGCCGGAGATCCGGCCGGCCAATTATGCGGGACGCAGTCGGCACGGTAACGCGCCGACACGGCTGAATCCCGGGCGCCGGCCATCCAATGTGCGATAGCCGAACCAGGCTGGCCGCGACGATCTTCAGAATTCGTAGTTGACCGACAGGTCGAACACCGCGTTGGTCCGCTTGCGCGTGATGGGGCTGTCGGCGGCGTCCCCCGCCAGCTGTGAAACGGCCACATCCGAGCTGGCAAACCAGTGTTTGGCGAAGTACCACACCGAGGTTACGCCAAAGCCGTACGACTTGATGCCGCCGCTGGCGTGGTACTGCGGCCGTCCCGCGCGGGCCTGCGCGGCGCTGACGCCGTACCAGGCGTTCATGTAGCGCGAGTCGGCCAGCGTGACGGTGGGTCCGGCAAACCAGAAGAATCGCTCCGAACTGCCGGGCAGCGGCATGTAGGCGCCGATATCGCCGATCCACCCGTCGCTGCCGCCCAGGCTGCGGCGCGCGTCGATGCGCAGCACCAGCGGAAATTCCTTCGAGATTGCGTATTCGGCGAACAGCTTGCCTTCCGGCGCCGGGTTGATATTGCCCATGCCATCCAGGTGCGGCGAATCTTCGTGCCCGCGCCGGCCCAGGTTGTAGGTCAGCGCGATGCCGGCGCGCCAGTTCTTGCCGCGCAGCAGGTTCACGCCCAGCCCTTCGCCGATCGACGCAAAGGCCAGGTCGCGGTAGCGGATATCGATGCTGGGGCCGCCGACCACGATGTACTCGGACGAGCCGTCGTAGCGTGGCCGCAGCATGGCGGCGGCGCCGAGCCGCACTTGCCAGACGGGGATGTCGTCCTGAAACAGCTTCTGCAGCGGAATACCGGCGGAGAACTGCCATTCGGCCAGCGGTGCCGGCGTCTGGGCGCTGGCCAGGCGCGGCGCCAGCACGGCGCCCGCGGCCAGCAGCAGCGCGATGCGCGCGGACGGACGCTTGGGATTTCGCTCGGTCACGGCAGCCTCCATCCCCGCATGGCGGGCAGTCAGGTTGCGGGCGCGGGGCCCGTGGCTGACATCTTTCCACTGGATGGCGGCCAGCGCAACCACCCGACGGGCCGCGCGCGGGCGCAAGGCCTCAGTCCAGTAGCTTGTCCAGCGTGATCGGCAAGTCCCGCACGCGCCGGCCGGTGGCGTGGTACACGGCATTGGCAATCGCCGCGGCCACGCCCACGATGCCGATTTCGCCGATGCCCTTGGTGCCCAGCGCGTTGATATGCGGATCGTCCTCGTCCACCACCGTGACCTCGATCGCGCCGACGTCGGCATTGACAGGGATGTGGTACTCGGCCAGGTTGGCGTTGGCGACGCGCCCGGTGGCCAGGTCCAGTTCGGTTTTCTCGTGCAGCGCCATGCCGATGCCCCAGACAATGCCGCCCATCAGCTGGCTGTGCGCGGTCTTGCGGTTCAGCAGCCGGCCGGCGCCGTAGCTGGCAACGACGCGGTGGACGCGGATCTCGCCCAGCTCCGGGTCGACCCGGACTTCAGCAAAGACGGCGCCGAAGGCGTGCATGGAATAAGTCTGGCGTTCCTTGCCCGGCTTGGTGCTGGCACGGGCTTCGACGGCACGGCCGCCGGCGCGGTGGATCGGCGCGGACATGGGTTCGCGCTGCGCCGGATCCGAACGGCGTTGCAGCCAGCCATCGACGATTTCCACATCTTCCAGCGGCGCGCCGGACAGCGGCGAGGCGGTATCGGCCACGGCCAGGCGGATCAGGCGCAGCCGTGCCGCTGCGGCGGCCTGCTGCACGGCGGGCGCGACGCTGGCCACCGACTGCGAGCCGCCCGAAACCGGTGCCCCGGGGAAGGCCGTGTCGCCCAGTTCGAAGCGCACGCGCGCCGGCGGCAGGCCCAGCGCATCGGCGGCGACCTGGGTCATGACCGTATACGTGCCCGTGCCCAGGTCCTGCGAGCCTGAGCGCACCAGGGCCGTGCCGTCGGCCAGCAGCCGCACCATCGCGCTGGCCGCGGAGCGGTAGGTCGGGTAGGTGGCGGTGGACATGCCCAGGCCCACCAGTTTGCCGTCGGCGCGCATCGAGCGTGGGGCGGGATCACGCTGTGCCCAGCCGAAGCGCTCGGCGGCGTCGCGATAGCATTCGCGCAGCGATTTGCTCGAGAAGGGCAGCTGCTTCTCCGGATCCGTATCGGCGTGGTTGCGCAGGCGCAGGGCGAGCGGATCGAGACCCAGCCGCTCGGCCAGTTCGTCGAGCGCGCATTCCAGCGCAAAGCTGCCGGTGGCTTCGCCCGGCGCGCGCATGAAGGTGGGCGTGCCGATGTTCAGTTCGACCAGCCGGTGGCGGGTCTGCACGTTGGGGCAGGCGTAGAGCCGGCGCGTGATCAGCGCGGCGGATTCCAGCCATTCTTCAACCGTGGAAGTGCACGTGATCACGTCATGGCGGAGGGCGCGCAGCGTGCCATCCTGCGCCGCGGCAGCCACCAAGTGCTGCTCGGTCAGTGGCCGTGCGCCGACCGGGCCAAACATCTGGGTCCGTTCCACCACCAGCCTGACCGGCCGGCCGGCCTGCCGCGCCGCCATCGCGGCCAGGACCACGTGCGACCACACCGAGCCCTTGCAGCCAAAGCCGCCGCCCACGTACGGGCAGATCACGCGCACCTTGTCGGGGGCCATGCCGAACGCGGCCGCGACGGCTTTGCGCACGCCGGTGACGTATTGCGTCGCGTCGTACAGGGTGAGCTGGTCGCCGTCCCAGGCGGCGAGCGTGGCGTGCGGCTCCATCGGGTTGTGGTTCTCCATCGGTGTGGTGTACACCGCGTCGATAACGGCTGCGGCGCCGCGCAGGCCGCCGTCGGCATCGCCGCGGTGGCTGTCGCCAGCGTCGTCAGGCTTGCGGGCCCGTGCCCGACCCTGCGCAAAATCCAGCACGGCATCGGCCGGCCGGTATTGCACGGGCAGGCAGCGGGCGGCGTCGCGGGCCTGCTCGAGCGTATCGGCCACTACCACGGCGATGGGCTGGTTGTTGTAGTGGACCGTGGTGTCCTGCAGCAGGCTCATGATGTGGCCTGCCGTGGGGACGTCCGCGGCGGCCTTGCCGCCCTTGGGCAGGTGCGGGGCGTTGAACGGCGTCAGCACCAGCCGCACGCCGGGCATGCGTTCGCACGCGGCAGCGTCGATGGCGACGATCTCGCCGCGCGCAATGGTGCTGGTCACCATCACCGCATGGACCAGCCCCGCCAGCGTGTGGTCGGCGGTGTAGCGGGCGCGGCCGGTGACCTTCGGAATGCCGTCGACGCGGTCGAGCGGGCTGCCGGTTACGCTCATGGCTGGGCTCCTTGCGGGCGGCTGGCCCCTTGCAGCGCAAGGGCGACGGCACGCTGCGCCAGGCCGATCTTGAACGCGTTGTGCGCGTACGGGTGCGCGCCGTCGAGCAGCAGCCGCGCTGCCTCGGCGGTGCTGTGCGCGCTCAGCGGGCGGCCCGCCAGGGCCCGTTCTGCCGCCGGCACGCGCCACGGCTTGTGCGCCACGCCGCCCAGCGCCAGCCGGGCGCTGCGCACCAGGTTGCCATCGAGGTCGAGTGCCGCGGCGACCGAGACCAGAGCAAAGGCAAAGCTGGAGCGGTCGCGCACCTTCAGGTAGTGCGCGTGGGCGGCGTAAGGCGAGGGCGGCAGGTCGACGGCGACGATCAGCTCGCCGGGCGCCAGCATGGTGTCGCATTGCGGGGTCTCGCCGGGCAGACGGTGGAAGTCGCCGATCGGGATGTGGCGCTCGCCGGTGGTGGCGCGCACCACGATCACGGCCTCGAGCGCGGCCAGTGCCACGCACATGTCGGACGGATGCACGGCAATGCAGTGTTCGCTCGCCCCCAGGATGGCGTGGATACGGTTGATCCCGTCGCGCGCGCCGCAGCCCGAGCCGGGCTTGCGCTTGTTGCAGGCCGGGAAGCCCAGGTCGTAGAAGTAATGGCAGCGGGTGCGCTGCAGCAGGTTGCCGCCCACCGTGGCCATATTGCGCAGTTGCCCGGAGGCGCCGGACAGCAGCGCCTGCGCCAGCAGCGGGTAGCGTTGGCGCACCAGCGCATGGTTGGCCGCATCGGTGTTGCTGACCATCGCGCCCAGGCGCAGGCCGCCATCGGGCAGCGCCGTGACCTGGGCCAGGGGCAGCCGGCTGACATCGACCAGCAGCCGTGGCGCTTCCACGCCGGCCTTGACCAGGTCCAGCAGGTTGGTGCCGCCAGCAACATAGTGCGCGCCCGGCTGGCTCCCCAGGCGCAAGGCCTCGTCAACCGAGCCGGGCCGTTCATAAGCGAAAGGATTCATGGCCCGCCTTAGCTGCCGTCGCCCTTGCCGCAGGCTGCGCGGATCGCGGCGACGATATTGGGGTACGCGCCGCAGCGACACAGATTGCCGCTCATGCGCTCGCGGATCTCGTCGTTGCCGAGGGGCAGTGGCGCCGGGTTCAGCGGCCGCACCGCGCTGGCATGGCCGGCCCGGGCCTCGGCCAGCATGGCCACCGCTGAGCAGATCTGGCCCGGGGTGCAGAAGCCGCACTGCAGCGCGTCGTGCGCGACGAAGGCCTGCTGCATCGGGTGCAGCGTGTCGCCGCTGGCCAGGCCTTCGATGGTGGTGATCTGGCGACCTTCCTGCATCACCGCAAGCGTCAGGCAGGCGTTGATGCGGCGCCCGTCGACCAGCACCGTGCACGCGCCGCACTGGCCGCGGTCGCAGCCTTTCTTGGCGCCGGTCAGCTGCAGGATTTCGCGCAGCGCGTCAAGCAGCGTGCAGCGCGCTTCCAATTGCAGCGTGCACGGCTCGCCGTTGACGTGGAGCGTCACCGCGCGGGCCGCTGCACCCGGCGGCGCAGTGGCGCTGCAATGGGCCGGAACGTTGTCTTCGGACATGGGCGAGCCTTCCTGTGGGAGTACCGGCACATCTTCAGGTGGTGCCTGGAATACCGAAAGGCTGCAAGTTCAGTGCCGGGGCCTCGCATGGGCCCTCCCCCCGCGCCCGGCACGAGCTGGCGGTGTGGCAAGCGCCAAAAACGCCACGCGGTGCTTGTAGAAATTACGCTGGCGCAAAAACAAGAACGGCGCCCGAAGGCGCCGTCAGATTGATTGAAACTCCGGCCCGCTGGTGCGGGGCCGTCAGCCCTTCAGCACGCTGCCGATGGCCGTGGCTACGATGCCGACATTGCGCTCGTTCAGCCCCGCCACGCACATGCGGCCCGAGCGCAGCAGGTACACGCCATGCTGCTCGCGCAGGCGCTCGGCCTGGTCGGCGGTGAGGCCGGTGTAGGTGAACATGCCGCGCTGGGTCAGGTAGCGCGACAGCGCCTCGCCACTGACATGGTCGCGCAAGTTGTGGTGGATGGCCTCGCGCATGCGCGCGATGCGGCCGCACATCTGGGCCAGTTCCTGTTCCCACAGCTGGCGCAGCTCGGGCGTGGTCAGCACCTTGGCCACCACGCGCGCGCCGTGCGTGGGCGGGTTGCTGTAGTTGGCGCGTACCGCGCCGGTCAGCTGGCCCAGCACGTTCGACGCTTCGGCCGCGGTGTTGCAGAACACGCTCAGGCCGCCGCAGCGCTCACCATAGAGCGAGAAGTTCTTCGAGAACGAGTTGGCCACCAGGCAGGGCACGTCTTGCGCCACCAGTTCGCGGATGGCGAAGGCATCGTCTTCCAGGCCGGCGCCGAAGCCCTGGTAGGCCATGTCGACGAACGGCAGCAGCTGGTTGGCCTTGAGCAGCGCGATCAGCTGGCGCCACTGGTCCTGGTTCAGGTCCACGCCGGTCGGGTTATGGCAGCAGGCGTGCAGCAGCACGATGCTGCCGGCCGGGATGGCGCGCAGCGCGTCCAGCATGGCGTCGAACTTCAGGCCGCCGGTGGCCTCGTCATAGTACGGGTAGGTATTGACGGTGAAGCCGGCGCGCTCGAACACCACGCGGTGGTTTTCCCAGCTGGGGTCGCTGATCCAGACCTGCGCCTGCGGGTAGTAGCGCTTGAGGAAATCGGCGCCCACGCGCAGCGCGCCCGAGCCGCCCAGCGTCTGCAGCGTGGCGATGCGACCGGCGGCGCGCGCCGGTGAATCTTCGCCGAACACCAGCGCCTGCACCGCGTTGCGGTAGGCCGCCAGGCCCGACATCGGCAGGTAAGGGCGCGGGCCCATGTCGGCCAGCAGCGCGGCCTCGGCCTGCGCCACGGCCTGCATCACCGGCAGGCGGCCATCGTCATCAAAGTAGATGCCGATGCTCAGGTTGACCTTGTCGGTACGCGGGTCGCGCTGGAAGTCCTCGTTGAGCGAGAGGATCGGATCGCCGGGAAAGGCCTCGATGTGTGCAAACATGGGATGCGATGGAGTGGGGTCGGGGGCAGCTGCCGCGGCGCAGGGCGCCGCGCAGCCTCGATTCTAACCGGCGGCGCCCGCAGCCTGCAGGCGCCGCCGGGCCGGGTCAGCGCAGCGGCTGCGCGGCCGCGCCGGCTTGCAGCGCGGCGCCGGCCTTCTTCTGGCGCACCAGGTAGCTTACGCCGAGCACCAGCAGCCACACCGGGATCAGGTACACCGAGATGCGCAGCCCTTCGGTCAGGTACATCACCACCAGGATGCCGGCCAGGAACACCAGGCACAGGTAGTTGGTGAGCGGATAGCCCCAGCTCTGGAACGCCGTGGCCTCGCCGGCCTTGCGCTTGTCGGCGCGGAACTTCAGGTGGATCAGGCTGATCATGGCCCAGTTGATGATCAGCGCCGACACCACCAGCCCCATCAGCAGCTCGAAGGCCTTGCCCGGCATGAAGTAGTTGATCACCACGCAGGCCGCGGTGGCCACGGCCGAGAACGCCAGCGCCGTCAGCGGGATGCCACGCTGGTTGACCTTGAGCAGCGCCTTGGGCGCGTTGCCCTGCTTGGCCAGGCCGTACAGCATGCGGCTGTTGCAGTACACGCCGCTGTTGTAGACCGACAGCGCCGCGGTCAGCACCACCACGTTCAGCACGTTGGCGACCCAGTTGCTGTTCAGCGCATGGAAGATCAGCACGAACGGGCTGCCGCCGGTGACGACGTTCTCCCACGGGTACAGCGACAGCAGCACCGCCAGCGCGCCCACGTAGAAGATCAGGATGCGGTAGATCACCTGGTTGGTGGCCTTGGGGATGGTCTTCCCGGGCGCGTCCGCTTCCGCGGCGGTAATGCCCACCAGCTCCAGGCCGCCGAACGAGAACATGATCACCGCCATGGCCATCACCAGGCCGCCCATGCCGTTGGGGAAGAAGCCGCCGTGCTGCCACAGGTTGGTCACGCTGGCCTGTGGTCCGGCGTTGCCGGAGACCAGCAGGTAGCCGCCGAAACCGATCATGCCGACGATCGCCGCGACCTTGATGATGGAGAACCAGAATTCCATCTCGCCGAAGGACTTTACGCTCGCCAGGTTGATCGCATTGATGATGACGAAGAACGCCAGCGCGGAAACCCAGGTGGGGATTTCCGGCCACCAGTACTGCACGTAGATGCCGACCGCCGAGAGCTCGGCCATGCTCACCAGGATGTACAGCACCCAGTAGTTCCACCCCGACAGGAAGCCGGCGAAGTGGCCGCAGTATTTGTCGGCAAAGTAGCTGAACGAGCCGGCGACGGGCTCGTCCACCACCATCTCGCCCAACTGGCGCATGATGAAGAACGCCACGATGCCGGCGATCGCGTAACCCAGCAGGACCGAAGGGCCCGCCATCTTGATGGTCTGGGCGATGCCCAGGAAAAGTCCGGTGCCGATGGCGCCGCCGAGGGCAATCAGCTGGATGTGCCGGTTCTTCAGGCCACGCTTGAGCGTGCCGTCATTGTTGCTGGAATGCATGCAGTGTTTCCTCTACCCATTCTCATGGAATGCGGGCCCGCGTCTCTGGCTGTGGTCTGAGTCGGACGCTTGGGCCTGGGGGTCGTCACCGCCCGCGCGGCAGGGTCACTGCCGCGCCGGGGTGTGCGCGTTTCCGGGGCCGGCGCGCCGTCAAGGGCGGCCGGTCAGGAAAGGCCGATGCCGGTCAGGCCTCGACCTTGAGCGTGCCGCGTTCGATCTGGTCGCGTTCCAGCGACTCGAACAGTGCCTTGAAGTTGCCTTCGCCGAAGCCTTCGTCGCCCTGGCGCTGGATAAACTCGAAGAACACCGGGCCGAGCGCGGTCTTGGAGAAGATTTGCAGCAGCAGGCGGGGCTTGCCGCCTTCGGTGGTGCCGTCCAGCAGGATGCCGCGCGACTTCAGTTGCTCGACCGGCTGGCCGTGGCCGGGGAGGCGGGTGTCGAGCGCCTCGTAGTAGTAGTCGTTCGGCGCGGTCATCAGCGGCACACCGGCCAGCTGCAGGCGGTCGATGACTTCGATCAGGTTGTCGGTCAGGAAGGCGATGTGCTGGATGCCCTCGCCGTTGAAGGCCATCAGGAACTCTTCGATCTGGCCGGCGCCCTTGGACGATTCCTCGTTCAGCGGAATGCGGATTTTACCATCCGGCGCGGTCATGGCCTTGGAGGCCAGGCCGGTGTACTCGCCCTGGATGTCGAAGTAGCGGATTTCGCGGAAATTGAACAGCTTTTCGTAGAAATTGGCCCAATACGCCATGCGGCCACGATAGACGTTGTGGGTCAGGTGGTCGATCAGCTTGAGGCCGTGGCCGACCGGATGGCGGTCGACGCCCTCGATGAACTCGAAGTCGATGTCATAGATCGACTTGCCTTCCTCGAAGCGGTCGATCAGGTACAGCGGCGCGCCGCCGATGCCCTTGATCGCGGGCAGGCGCAGTTCCATCGGGCCGGTCGGGATCTCGACCGGCTGCGCGCCCAGCGCCAGCGCGCGGGCATAGGCCTTATGCGAGTCCTTGACGCGGAAAGCCATGCCGCAGGCGCTGGGGCCGTGCTCGGCGGCAAAGTAGGCGGCGTGGCTGTGCGGCTCGCGGTTGACGATGAAGTTCACTTCGCCCTGGCGGTACAGCACCACGTCCTTGGAACGGTGCTTTGCCACCAGCGTGAAGCCCATCTGCTCGAACAGCGGCTCGAGCACATTGGGGGTGGGCGAGGCGAATTCCACGAATTCGAAGCCCATCAGCTGCATCGGATTGTCAAACAGGTCGGCCATGGCTTTCTCGGTAAGAACGTAGGGGCGGGAAATAATATTGTGGCTTCAGCACTTGCTTGCGCAGTCGCGCCGGGGCCAGCCGGCTCGGCACCAGAACCATGACAGCATGGGCTTTCGGTGCGCTGGCTTGGGATGCAGTGTATATTCGGCACGGCAAAATTGGATTTCGTAAAACAGGCAGGGAAACCCTAGATTATGAAATCTGATTTCTTGAAACGCCAAAATAAGGAAACCGAAGTGCAATCAATCGAGCTGGACCGCACCGATCGCCGCTTGCTCGGGGTGCTGCAGGAAAACGGGCGGGCATCCAACCTGGAACTGGCCGAGGCCATCGCCCTGTCGCCGGCGCAGACCTTGCGGCGCCACCGCCGGCTGGAGGAAGCCGGGCTGGTCAAGCGCTATGAGGCGCGCCTGGACGCCGCGGCGCTGGGCTTCGGCGTGGTCGCCTTTATCCATGTGACGATGGAGCGCGGGCATATCCGCGACCTGTCCAACTTCAAGCGCCTGGTGGCGGAACTTGCGCAGATCCAGGAGTGCTTCTCGGTGACCGGCGATATCGATTACGTGCTGAAGGTGGTTGCCCGGGACCTGAAATCGCTGTCCGACTTCCTGCTGGATACGCTGATGCGCATCCCCGGTGTCAGCGGCGTGAAGTCCAGTGTGTGCCTCGACGAGATCAAGTGCACCAGCGCGGTGCCGATGGAGCCCTGAAGCGGCCGGTCAGTCCTCGGGCAGGTCAATGCGGTCGCACTGCACGTTCATCGCGCGGCAGACCGCGCACCACGAGGCCCGCGCGCCGGGGCCGGCCTGGCACCGGGAAGTGTCCCCCCTGACTTTGCCGGTCGACGCGGCGATGTCCTGACGGCGCGCCTCGGGTTCCGGAGTCGATGCCGTGGCGGGCCTGCCGCTGCAGGCCTGCGACACAGCGGCATCCAGTGCCTGCAGGCCCACCGGCTTAACCACCACGGCGTTCATGCCCGCCGCCAGGGCCACGGCGTGGTCGCTGGCAACGGCACTGGCGGTGCAGCCGACAATAGGCACGCTGCGGTGGGCATCATCGCGGGCCCGCACCGCGCGCGTGAAGGCGAGGCCGTCCAGGACCGGCATGGCGCAGTCGCAGACGATCAGGTCGAAGCTGGCACGGTCCAGCGTGGCCAGTGCTTCGCGGCCGTCGCATGCCGTGCTCACGCGGTGGCCCAGGTGTTCAAGCTGGCGCTGCAGCAGCAGGCGGTTGGGCGCGTGGTCATCGATTACCAGGATGCTGGCCTCGCGCCGTGCGCAACCTGTCATCGGCAACGGTGGCACCGGATCGGCCGGCGCCGCCGCGTTGGCGACGGCCAGCGGCAGCGATACCACCACGCGCGTGCCCCGGCCCGGCTGGCTGGTCAGCGTGATGCGCCCACCCATGGCGCCGGCCAGGCGCCGGCAGATGGCGAGGCCCAGCCCGGTGCCGCCCACGTGGACGCGATGGCGGTCATGGACTTGCTCGAACGGCTCGAACAAGCGGGCCTGGGACTCGGCGGGAATGCCGACGCCGGTGTCGGTGACGCTCAGCATGACCTGTTGTACGCCGTCGCAGGGCGGCTGCGCATCCAGCCGCACATGCACCGTGCCGCGGTCGGTAAAGCGCACCGCATTTGACACCAGGTTGGCCAGGATTTGCCGGAACCGCAGCGGATCGACCTGGTGCATCGGCGCCAGTGCCGCACCGGTCCCGCTGGTCAAGGGCAAGGCTTTTTGCGCGGCCACCGCTCGGAAAATCAGCAAGGTGTCCTCGACCAGCCCGGGAAGCGACGCCGGTGCCTGGTGGATGCTGAACTTGCCCGCCTCGAGCTTGGACAGGTCCAGGATGTCGTCAATCAGTGCCAGCAAGCCCAGCGCCGACTTGTGCGCGGTAACCAGTTGCAGCCGCTGGTCGTCAGGCAGCTGGCCGCTTGCCAGGGTCAACTCGAGCATGCCGGTGATGGCGTTCATCGGCGTGCGGATCTCGTGGCTCACCGAGGCGAGAAACGTGGACTTGGCGTGGTTGGCAGCCTCGGCCGCGGTCTTGGCCTGGGCCAGTTCGGCCAGCATCTCGTGGCGCTCGGTCAAGTCCACGCAGCCGCCGGCCAGGCCCTTGATGGTGCCGTCGGCGCCACGCAGTGGCGTAAGCCAGTTCAGCACATGACGGGTGCCATCGCCCAGGCGCAGGCACCGGTCCTTGAGCAGGGGTTGGCCGGATTCGAGGACGGTGAGGTAGTCGCGCGCGAGTTCCGCCATGTCGACCGCAAGCGGATGCGCCAGCAAGGCGGCTTCCAGCGGTTGCCCGCGCAGCGTGTCGCGCGAGGCGCCCAACAGTTCTTCATAACTGCGGTTGCAGGCGATGAGCCGCAGCGCGGCGTCGCGCAAGTAGACCGGCTGGGGAATGCCGTCGAGCAGCGCCGACTGGATGGCGACGTTGTCTTGCAGCGCAAGCTCGGCGGCCCGGCGCCGGCGCACCTCGCGGTACAGCGCCGCGATCCAGAGCAGCAGGCACGGCGTGACCACGCACAACAGCGCAGTGGACCAGTCCGGCAGCCACTGGCGCGGCGGCGCCATCGACGGCGCGGAGATGGCTCCGGTGGTGTCGGAGGCTGGCACGGCGGCCGCCGGCAGCTCGGCGGCGCCGCACAGCGACAGGCCGGCAAACAACGCCGCGGCACAGGCGAGGCGGCGCCCCCGTGTCACCCAACGGCGCGCGCGCGCGGCGGGTGGCAGGAGAACGCCAACGGCACGTAGCAGGCGCGTGGCAGTGCGGGGTGAGGCGGCGAAGGAAGGCGGGCGGAACGGCAAGCGGGTGGGCAAGGTCAGTGATGTGCCTTCACTCTAGGAGGGCGGGCCGGCCTTCTCATTAGGACGAATCTGAAATTGATAGGGAAATTTCGAAATCACAGGCGCCGCGCCGCCCGTGGCGTCCCATATCGAACACAATCTGGGCCGCGCTTTGCCGGGCTCCGCAAGCATGACCGCAGCGCCCATTTTCCGGCACGCCGGCCGGGCATCACATGGACGGAGGCAGCGCAGCGAAACGCCCGACGTTTCGGAAGAAACCACCGGGGCCTCGGAAATTTCGGGTTTCGAATGGCGCAAATGCTGAGCACAATGATGTGCCTGGTCGCGCCGAAAACGCGATGTTTGCAATGGAGTACAAGCTTGACCACCATCCTGATCGTCGATGACCACCCGCCCGTGCGCGCCGTACTGAAGACGCATTTTTCCCAGGTGCTGGGCGTGACCCACGTGCTCGAGGCCGACAACGGCCAGGCAGCCATCGAGATCGTGCGGCAATACCTGCCCGACGTGGTTATCCTGGATCTCGACATCCCGAAGATCAACGGGCTGGACGTGATTCCGCGCCTCAAGGCCAGTCATCCCGCGGTGCGCATCCTGGTCATCTCGGGCCAGGACCAGAACGCGTTTGCGCCTCGTGCGCGCCAGGCCGGTGCGCATGGCTTTGTCAGCAAGACGCAGGAACTGGCCGAAATCGTGCGTTGCACCGAGTCCGTCCTGGCGGGCTATACGGTCATGCCCGAGATCGACCACGGCAAGTCCGGGCTGGCTGACGAAGCCGAGCGCCTCGCCACGCTGTCGGACAAGGAACTGGTGGTCATGCAGATGCTTGCCAAGGGCATGTCGAACAAGGAAATCGGTGAGGTCCTGTTTATTTCCAACAAGACGGTAAGCACACACAAGACCCGGGTCATGGAAAAGCTGGGCGCAAGGTCGATCGTCGATCTCATTGATTTTGCGCGACGCCACCATATTGCGGTGGGATAGCGTGGACGCCGCCCAAGCGCAGTCCCGCCCCCGCGCGCTGTTGCTGGCGCCCCCCGGCAAGTCGGACTGGGTCGCGGATGCGGGCCGGATCCTGCGCGGTCTCGGCTTTGCGGTACAGACAGGCTTGCAGGCGCCCGTGGCCGGCATCGACGCCGATTGCGACCTGCTCATTGCGGATGCTGCTGCCGCGATGCCTTTCTCCACGAGGCAGGCATGGTGCGCCCGCGGCGCGGTCTGCGCCGTGGTGCTGCCGGCCGGCGCAGCGCCGACGGTGACCGGCGCAAGCGCCGCGGTGGCCAGGCTGCGCCCGCCGTTGACCGAAGCGGCGCTGCTGGCCATGCTGGCCAGCCAGCACTACGTGGCGCTGTCCGCGCGCGAGGCCGCGGGCATTGCCCCGGCCATTGCCAGGCAGACCTTTGGCAATCCGGTGTTTGCCGACGAACTATTGCAGGCCCTGGTGACCTCGACCCGGGACGACCTCGCGCAACTGCGCGCGGCGGGGGCCGACCTGGATACGGTGCGGGGTGTCGCCCACCGGCTCAAGGCTTCCGCGCACTATGTCGCTTGCCATGGGCTGCGGATGATGGCGCAACGGCTGGAGCATGCCGCCCGCGATGGCGATGCGGCCATGGCCGCTGCGCTGGCGACGATCGTGGCGTCGACGGTGGCACGGCTGCTCAGCCTGCTGACCCGCCTGGCTGCGGCAGAATAGCGCGGCCAAACCCCCAACAAAATAGCGGAGCGGGAATATACCGAATTGGCGCCAGCGCGGCGCTTGATTATCCTGTGTAAATAAGGCGGGCATTATATTTGCCGAGAATAAATCGTGCCGATTGATTTTATTCGGGACTGATTGAATGGCGCATGCGGGCGGCTGCCTGGTTTCAGCGGCAGCCGGATTTCCGGGGAAGGAGGGCGGTAATGGCCCAGGTCATGGCATCGATGCCGGAATCGGCGTTCTATTTCCACCTGGCTGCGGTGGCCCTGTTGCTGCTGGGGCTGGCCGCGTTCCGCGCGGTGGCCTATGTCGTGGCGTCGCCGCACGGGCGCAAGGCGCGTGCGCGGCAGATGATGCTGGTCAGCACCGGGCGGGTGCTGGCGGTGGGCGGCATCTGGACCGCGATCGTCTACGGGCACGGCGCCAGCGAGCGGGCCGGCGCGCACAATTGCCGCCGGCTGCCCGCGGTGGATGCCGCGGCCCGTTATGCCGCCGAATACTGCTACCTGGGCGGCGAGCGCATCTTGCTGCGGATCTACGGCGCGGAACGCAACCAGGTGCTGGCCCATCGCACCTTCACCAGTGCCGGGCCGGTGCGGCTCACCTGGGATGGGCAGGCCGTGGTGTTCGACTTGGCTGCGCCGGGGCGCAAGGGGCGGCTGGCGTTGCCGCCTGGCCTGCATGACCGGCTGCTGGCGCGCCTGCCTTGAGCGCGTGGGCTAGCGCGGCTGGGCCTGCATGCGGGCCAGCACTGCGTCCAGGCCGTCGGGCCGCGGCAGTTGCGCGATCAGCCAGCGCACGGCCTCGGACAGCTGCTGCGCGTCGTAGTCCGGCGCGAAGCTGTGCAAGGTGGCGCCATGCAGGAAGCAACGCAGCGCCAGCCATTCCGGCTGGGGCGGCGCGTCGGGCGGCTGCCCGAACAGCGCCTGTGGCACCGCCGCCAGCGGCGCGTGCACGGCGCGGGCGAGGCGAATGTCGCCGCGTGTTGCCATCCACACCTCCAGGATCGCAAGCGAGGCATGCCGCTGCGGCCGGTTGGCCAGCACATGCAGCATCAGGTGCAGGCGCAGTGACGGGCTCAGCGGCCCGAGCGCGGCCAGGCGGGCCGCTTCGCGCTCCAGCAGGAAGTGCAGCATCGCCGGCAGCAGGTCGTAGCGCCCTTCCGGAAAGTGGTGGCGCAGCGAGCCGCGGCTGGTGCCCGCAAGCTCGCACACGCGCGCTTCGGAAAAGGCTGCGTAGCCTTGCTCGATGAGCAGGGTCGCGGCGGCGTCGATCAGGGACTGGCGGGTACTGGCGCTGCGTTCGGCTTGGCTGGGCATGGGCCGGATTGTAGCAATGGCGCGGGGGGCGGGCTCGCCGTCCCGGGGGACGGCGGCGCCTAGATCCGGGCCAACGGCTGTGTCCCTGTGGTGGATTGGCGGCCGTGAGCCAGCCGCGTCAGTGGGGCGCTGCCGCCGGCATGTCGGTACTGCAGTTCGGCGCCGTTTCGTCGTGCGAATGCGGGGTGAGGGCACTGGGTATGCGCGGGCTGTCCAGGCCCTTGCCGCGCAGCCACTCAGCCGTGGTGGCGGCGGCGCGGTCCATCAGCTCGCCGCAGCGGGAGTAGTCGTAGGGGGAGATATCGAGCGGGCATAGCGGTGGCACCACGCTGATCTGAGCCTGGTTGGCGAAGTGCTGCAGGTCATGCACCAACTGGCGCGCCACCAGTAGCGAGAGCGCGTTGAAGGCGTGCTCCAGCGCGCCGCGCGGTGGGCGGCGCTCGGCGCAGGTAAAGCCCGCCGGCAGTACGACCACGCGCGTGGCGCCCAGGCCGACCGCGGTGGACACCGGCGTGTTGTTGGCCACGCCGCCGTCGATCAGGGTGCGGCCCGCGACCTGCACCGGCGGGAACACGCCGGGGATGGCGGCGCTGGCCAGCACCGCCTCGACGATGCTGCCGCTGGACAACACCACCTCGTCGCCGCTCTGCATGTCGGTGGCCACCACGTGCAGTGGCAGTTCCGCCGCCTCCAGGCGGCGCGGCCCAAAATGGCGCGCCAGCAGGTTGCGCAATCCGGTCGCTTCCACCAGGTGGCCGCGGCTGCCGCCGAACATGTTCCAGACACTGCGCCAGCCCCACGGCATGATGTCGGTGCGCCGGATGCCGCGCCACAGCGCGTCGAGGCGCTGCGCGCCGGCCACGCCCGGATTGCAGGCAAAGTAGGCGCCGTTGATGGCGCCGGCCGAGGCGCCGATCACGATATCGGGCATCACGCCCCACGCCGCCAGCTCGCGCAGCATGCCGACCTGGATCGCGCCCAGGCTGCCGCCGCCGGCAAATACGAAGGCTGTCTTGTCCATGGCTGCGCCGGTCTCCGGGTCTTGCTTGTCCTGAGCAAAAGCATAGGCGACGCCCGCGCCATCCGGCAGTGCCCGCCTGGCACCGCCGGCGGTGCCTGCTTCGATCAATTGCGCAATTAACCGCCATAAATCCACCCCATCTTTCGGCTTGAGCCAGCAAAGGTGGGGCAGGAGGCGGTCTTGCAGGGTCTAGCCGAGAAACTCGTCCGCGGAGATGCCAAGCTGCGCGGCCATGTGTTCGACCAGGCCTTGCAGCCGTGCCACCTTCTCGGCCAGGACCTGCTGTTCGGCACGCAGCTGTTCCAGTTCTGCCGGCGCCGCGATATCGCCATCGGAAATGCGCCCGCTGTCTTCGGCGGCCGCCGCGGCGCTGGCTTCGCCGCTCAGCAGATGCATCCAGCGGTTTTCGCGCGCGCCGGGCGCCCGTGGCAACCTGACCACGCGAGGCGGCGTCTGGCTGGCCAGTTCGTCCAGGAATGCCTCGACCGATGAGATGTCGGCAAAGTTGTGCAGGCGCGCGGTATTCAGGCGCAGTTCGGCCGCCGTCTGCGGGCCGCGCAGCAGCAGCATCGCCAGCAGGGCGACGGACTGGCTGGGCACACCCAGCGCACGCTGCATATTGTGCTCGAAGCGCGGCACGCGGCTGCTGCTGCCTTCAAAGACCAGGCTCAGGCTCTTGAGGCCGTCGATGGCCTCCAGGATCTCGGCCTCGCTGATGTTCATCACCGGTGCGCGGGCGGTCTTCTGGTTGCAGCCGGAAGCCAACGCGTTCAGCGACAGGGGATAGGTATCGGGTACGGTGTGCTGCTTTTCAACCAGCACGCCAAGCACGCGGCCTTCTACTGGCGAGAGCGGGCGCTGCAGCGGGCGCGCGGGACGGTCGGCGGACGGGGTCGAATCGGATTCAGGGGTAGATGGCATCAAGGCTTGGGTCTTCTGACGGGTGGCGGCGGTGACAGCGCTTTGCCGGACCGCCGAGGCGACCATTCAATCCCAAGCGGGCGCAATGCGCAACTGTCGGCGCGGGCGGCCTCGCATTCCGCGTTGCGCCGTCTACTATCGATAGGCCGCGCCGCGGCAGCCGGGATCGCAGCGCTCCGGCGTTCACTGATGCAATCGGGGAGGCAGCATGGCGAACTTGCAGGCGGATGCCGTGGCAGCCGAAGTAGAGCCGGGTCCGGAAGCCGGCGGCGGGCTGGAGGCACCGTACTCCACGCTGGAATCGCGCTGGCACCAGATGTTTCCGCAGCTGAACGCCGACGACATGGCGCGCGTGCGGCGCTTCGGCACGCCGCAGAGCTGGCGCGCGGGCGAGAAGCTGTTTGCCATCGGCGAGGCCGGGCGCGGCATGTATCTGGTCACCAGCGGCCGCGTGCGGGTGATGCGGCGCGACGGCCTCGGGCGCGAACACCAGATCACCGAGCAGGGCCCAGGGCACTTCCTGGCCGAGGTCGGGACCCTGGCAGGCCGGCCCGCGCTGGTCGACGGCGTCGCCGTCACCGAGACTCATGGCTACGTGATCGTGCCGGACCGGCTGCGCGCGCTGCTGGTGGCCGAAGCCGAATTGGGCGAGCGCATCATGCGCGCGCTGATCCTGCGCCGCGTCGGGCTGATCGAGTTCGGCAGCGGCCCGGTGCTGGTGGGCCATGGCACCGAGCCGCAACTGCTGGCGCTGCAGGCCTTCCTGCGGCGCAACGGCTATCCGCATACCGTCATCGATATCGACGCGGACCGCGACTGCTCCTTGCTGCTCGACTACGCCAACGCGCCCGCCAGCGACTTTCCGCTGGTGATCTGCGCCGACGGCCGCGTGCTGCGCGCCCCGGACGAAGGGCAGCTGGCGTCGTGCCTTGGCCTGCTGCCGGAATTCGATCCGGACCATGTCTATGATGTGGTGGTGGTCGGCGCCGGGCCGGCGGGATTGGCCACGGCGGTGTATGCCGCTTCCGAAGGCCTGTCGGTGGCGGTGATCGACTGCCGCTCGCCGGGCGGGCAGGCGGGCGCGAGCGCGCGGATCGAGAACTACCTGGGCTTTCCGACCGGCATCTCGGGGCAGGCGCTGGCCGGGCGCGCGTTCGTGCAGGCGCTCAAGTTCGGCGCGCACATCGCCATCCCGCTGGAGGTCAAGGCGCTGCACTGCGGCGCCGACCCGATCCGGCTGGAACTGGCCGATGGCCGCATGGTCCCGACGCACACCGTTGTCATCGCAACCGGCGCGCAGTACCGCCGCCCCCGCATAGATGCGCTCGAGCATTTCGAAGGCCGCGGCGTTTACTACTGGGCCTCGCCGGTGGAAGCCAAGCTGTGCAAGAACGAGCCGGCGATGCTGGTGGGCGGCGGCAATTCGGCCGGGCAGGCGGCAGTCTTCCTGGCTTCGCATGCGGCGCACGTGCATATGCTGGTGCGCGGCCCGGGCCTGGCCGCCACCATGTCGCGCTACCTGATCGACCGCATTGCCGCGCTGCCGAATATCACGCTGCATACCCATGTACAGATCAGCGCACTGGAGGGGGACGGATGGCTCAGCGCGGTCCACTACGATTGCCGCGCCGAACGGCCGGTGCCGGTCACGATGGCCGTGCGGCACCTGTTCCTGTTCATCGGCGCCGATCCCAATGCGGCGTGGCTGCACAGCTGCCGGGTCGAGGCCGATGACAAGGGCTTCGTGCGTACCGGCGGCGGCGCGCTGGGCTGCGCGTCGGCGGTGCCCTATCCGCTGCAGACCAGCGTGCCGGGCGTGTTCGCCATCGGCGACGTGCGGGCGGGATCGACCAAGCGCGTCGCCGCCGCGGTCGGCGAAGGCGCGGCGGTGGTCGCGCAAATCCATGATTATCTGGCACGCATCCCGGCGGCTGCTTCCCGCTAAACAGCCGCGGGCGAGCCCTGCGCCTCGCGCTCCAGCAGCTCGCGCTTGCGCGCCACGCCCCAGCGGTAGCCCGACAAGTCGCCGTCGCTGCGTACCACGCGATGGCACGGAATCGCCACGGCGAGGTGGTTGGCCGCGCAGGCCTGCGCCACCGCGCGCACCGCCCGCGGCGCGCCGATGCGGGCCGCAATTTCGGCGTAGCTGGCGGTGCTGCCGGCGGGGATCTGCTGCAGCGCTTGCCATACGCGCTGCTGGAACGCGGTGCCACGCACGTCCAGCGGCAGCGCCAGGCCGATCGAAGGCGCTTCGATAAAGCCCACCACCTGCGCCACCAACTGCTCGAACTGTGCATCGGCGCCGATCAGGTTGGCGCGCGGGAACTGGTCCTGCAACGCCTGCAGCAGCGCTTGCGGGTCGTCGCCCAGCAGGATCGCGCAGACGCCGCGCTCGCTTTGCGCCACCAGGATCGCGCCCAGCGAGCACTGGCCGAGAGCAAAGCGGATATCGGTGTCGACGCCACCCGCGCGGTAGCGCGACGCGGTCATGCCAAGCACGGCGTCCGCGGTTTCATAGAAGCGGCTGTTGGAGCCGAAGCCGGCGTCGTAGATCGCCTCGGTCACCGAGTCGCTGGTGCCGAGTTGCTCGCGCAGCTTGCTGGCGCGATGCGCGGCGGCGTAGGCGCGCGGCGTCAGTCCGGTGGCCGCCTTGAAGAGGCGGTGGAAGTGATACGGGCTGAGGCCCGCCGCGCTGGCCAGTTCCGGCAGCGTGGGCACGGCGTCGGCAGCCTCGATGCGGCGGCAGGCCTCGGCCACGATGGCCGCGTGTCGTGCCGCCAGTGCGGGCGTGGCCGCGCGGCGGCTGGGCCGGTAGCCGGCGGCTTCGGCCGCGGCGGCGTTGTCGAAGAACTCGACATTGGCCGGATGCGGCAGGCGCGACGGGCTGCTCGGCAGGCAATACACGCCGGTAGTCCTGACCGCATAGACGAAGTCGCGGTCGGCGCCCGGGTCGCGCGCCAGCACGCGCGCCCAGCGCGGGTCCTGTTCGACGGGGCTGGCTTCGGCAAGCTGCGCGGGACGGGGGATGGATCGGGTCATGGCAGGCCTCACGTAGCGTCGTGGAAGATGATGCCGAGCGTATAGCGCTGTCCGGCATGCAGCCGGCTGACGCCATGCCGCAGGTTGACGCGAAAGCTGCCGCGGCTGCCTGGCACCGGCCGCTGGCTGACCGCGAACACCACGGCATCGCCCTGGCGCAGCGTTACCACCTCGGCCCGCGACTGCATGCGCGGGCGCTGCTCGGTCAGCACGAACTCGCCGCCGGTGAAGTCGCGGCCGGGCTCCGAGAGCAGGATCGCGACCTGCAGCGGGAACACATGCTCGCCGTACAGGTCCTGGTGCAGGCAGTTGTAGTCGCCCGGGCCGTAGCGCAGCAGCAAGGGCGTCGGCCGCGACTGGCCGGCGTCGTGGCAGCGCGCAATGAAGTCCCCGTGCGCGGCAGGGTAACGGACGTCGACGCCCATGGCGGCATTCCAGCGGTTGGCTACCGGCACAAGGTGCGGATAGAGCGCCGTGCGCAGTCCGGCGACCAGGCCGGGCAGGGGATAGCGGAAGTACTTGTATTCGCCCTGGCCGAAGCCGTGCCGGCGCATCTCGATGCGCGCGCGGTACAGCGCGTCGTCGTCATAGCCCGCCGCCAGCGCATCGCATTCGCCGGCCGACAGCACGCCAGGGACGGCGGCGCAGCCGTAGCCATCGAGAGCGCGTGCGACGGCGGACCAGTCGGTGCCGTCGACGCGGGTGGCAATAGCTTGCTCGATGCTCACTGCAGATCTCCTGTTTCGCTTGCATGGTGCCAACTTTAGACGGCTGGCGTGGCTCACACACTCCGTGTCTTGCTTTTGAATTCTGCCCGCTATCGTGGCTTGACAAGACAGATCTGTCTACCAATAATGAGACAACTCTGTATCATTTGCCGCAAGCTTGTTTCGCCACCCTTCGACTTCCAGCTTTCCCCGTAAAAGGAGCACGTATGTCCGCAGCCACTGAAACCCGTCCGCCGCTGCCCCCGTTCACGCGCGACACCGCCATCGCCAAAGTCCGCGCCGCCGAGGACGGCTGGAACAGCCGCGATCCGGAGCGGGTGGCGCTGGCCTATACCGTCGACAGCGCGTGGCGCAACCGCGCCGAGTTCGTCAACGGCCGCGCCGATATCGTCGCGTTCCTGCAGCGCAAATGGCAGAAGGAACTGGACTACCGCCTGATCAAGGAGCTATGGGTACACGAGGAGAACCGCATCGCGGTGCGCTTTGCCTATGAATGGCACGACGATTCCGGCCACTGGTACCGGTCGTACGGCAACGAGAACTGGGAGTTCGATAAGGCGGGACTGATGCGCAAGCGCTTTGCCTGCATCAACGACGCGCCGATCCAGCCGGCGGAGCGCAAGTTCCACTGGCCGCTGGGCCCCCGGCCGGACGGGCATCCGGGCTTGAGCGAGCTGGGGTTGTGACGCTGGGGGAGAGGGGGCGAGTATCGACGAAGCATGGCGTGTCGGTCGGCCCGCGCCTGCCCTCTCCCGCGGCCCCTCTCCTGCGCTCGGGAGAGGAGGGCAAACAAGCGTAGCCTGGGCGCTTCGCCTACTGCATCTTGTCCAGGTTCCCGATCCGCACCAGCATCTCGGTGAACATCTGCATATCGAGGTTGAGGTCGGCCACTTCCTTGTACTCGCGTGCGTTGTGCGCGGTGTACTTCTTGCCCGGCATGGCCGGCCCGAAGTTGATGGCGTTGGGCATCAGCTTGGCAGTGGTGCTGCCGGCGGTGGACACCGGCTTGGCTTCCAGCCCGGTGGTATCGCCAAAGATGTTCAGCAGCGTCGATAGCCACGCTCCCTTCGGATCGCGCGCCATCCAGTTGCCCTGGTCGTACTTGATCTCGACCGGCCCATGGGTGGCGGCCCAGCCGAAAATGCGCTTGGTGATCTTGCCGCCAAGTTCGTCCGGCGTGCGCCCGCGCGGCATGCGCACGTTGGTGACCACATCGACGTATTCACCACGCTCGCGCACCAGCGTGGGCGACATCGTCAGCGGGCCCATGAACGGATCGCGGTAGGCCACATCCATGCGATTGCCGAGGTAGTCCAGGCCGTACAGATCGTTCAGGTAGCGGACTGCGTTCAGGTAGTGGTTTTCGGCAAAGCGCACGCCGCTGGCCTGCAGGAACAGCGCCAGCCGCGGCAGCGGATTCACGCCTTCTTCCGGCCGCGAGCCGTGCGCCGAGGCGCCGGTCACCTTGACTTCGACATCGTTGCCGGCACGCTTGATGTCGATCGAGAACTTGCCGCGCGGCGTGTAGCGGCGCAGGAATTCCGCGCGCGCCTGCTCCAGCGCGGCAGCCACAGCCGCGGCATCGCCGCCGGCGATGCGCGCGGTGGCGGTCTCGGGGATGGCGTTGGCCGAGGCCGCGCCGCGCATCCCGACAATGGCCGGGCCCTTGCTGTCGGCCTGGGCGGGGGCGCGCTTGTCGTCGGCGGCCTTGATGCCGAACGAGACGGTCAGCGTGCCCGCGCCTTTCTCTGCCACCACCGCCGGATACTTGCTGTCGAGCACCACGTTGTACTCGGGCAGCGTGGTGTGCTGGCGATAGTACTTCATGCCGTCGCCGCCGGTTTCCTCGGTGGTCTCGATCATCAGCCGGATGCTGCGCTCGAGCGGCACGCCGCTTTCCTTGACGGTCTTCATGGCGTACATCACGGCGGCGATCGAGCCTTTGTCGTCGATGGTGCCGCGCCCGTACAGCAGGTCGCCCACGCGCGTCATGCGGAACGGGTCGAGCCGGGTGCCATCGTCCAGCACCCATTCGTCCGCCACGGCCGGCACCACGTCGGCATGGGTCAGGATGCCGAAGGTGTCCTTGCCGCCGCCGGGCAGCGTCACTTCGAACACCCGGTTGTCGACATTGCGATAGGCCAGCCCGAACTCGCGCGCCAGGCCTTCGATCATCTTGCCGAACTCGACGATGGCGGGGTTCTCGTGCTGGGCGATCTTTTCGTCGCGCACGGTGCGCAGCGCCACCATCTTGCCGAGCACATCGATGGCGGCGGCCTCGTTGCGCAGCCGGTTGTAAACCCCGAGCAGCCGGGCGACATTGACCAGGTTGTCGCCTGACAGCGGCGCTTTCGACTGCCACGCCGCCACCGCGGGCGCGACCATGGGCTCGGCCTTGGCCGCCGCCGCCATGAAGGCCGGCAGGTCAGACTGGGCCGCCTTGGCCGCGGCCGGGCTATGGCCGGCCAGGGCTTCAAGCGCCGGCTTCTTCAGCGTCTCGGCCTGCGCGGGAAGGGCCAGCGCGAGCGATAGCGCAAGCAGTGATGCCCACCGATGGCAGTACGGCAGGCGGCAAGGTCGGGTCATTGCGGACAAAAGGGAAGTCAGGGAGATGCCGCATGATAGGGCACTAACCGGGGTCTTCCCGAAAAAATATGCTTTTCCGTCCTCGCGGAGGGCCGCATGCGGGCCGAAGGCAGCGTCTATGCCCGGCTCATAGCTTTACGCAATCATCGTGGTTAAAACGATGAATTGTACAAATCACATCGGGGTCGACAAAATGGGGCCTTCGCTGCAACCGGCAGCCGAACCCACCAATCCAGAACCAGGAGTGAACTGATGCTGCAATCCCGCGAAGGCCAACGCGTTCCCAATGTCGCTTTCCGTGTGCGTGAAGACAACGAGTGGAAGACCGTCACCACCGGCGAACTGTTTGACGGCAAGACCGTAGTCGTGTTCTCGCTGCCCGGCGCGTTCACCCCGACCTGTTCCTCGACCCACCTGCCGCGCTACAACGAACTGGCGCCGGTCTTCGCCCGGCACGGCGTAGACGACATCCTGTGCGTGTCGGTGAACGACACCTTCGTGATGAACGAATGGGCCAAGGACCAGGAATCCGAGAACATCACCATGATTCCCGATGGCAACGGGGAATTCACCGCAGGCATGGGCATGCTGGTGGACAAGGCCGACCTGGGCTTCGGCAAGCGCAGCTGGCGCTATGCCATGCTGGTCAAGGACGGCGTGGTGCAGAAGATGTTCATCGAGCCGGAAGAGCCGGGCGACCCGTTCAAGGTGTCCGATGCCGACACCATGCTGGCCCACATCGCTCCGGACGCGCGCAAGCCTGACCAAGTGGTGGTGTTTTCCAAGGTCGGTTGCTCGTTCTGCGCCAAGGCCAAGCAACTGCTCGACGAAAACGGCTTCGACTATATCGACGTGCCGCTCGACAACAAGGTGCGCGGCAAGGTGCTGGGCGCGGTGTCGGGCGAGATGACCGCACCGCAGGTCTTTATCAACGGCAAGCTGATCGGCGGCGCCGAGGCGCTGCAGCAGTACCTGGCCAAGTAAGCCGTTTCCCGCTTTTGCCCCCAACCCCGGGGCCGGCAGTCGCCGGACCCGATGGCGCCGCCTTGCCCGCGATGACGCGCAGGGCGGCGCCATCCAGCCCGCTGATTGACCTCAGTCCGACGCTTCAGAAAACCAAGGAACCGACCGCCATGACCACTATCCAGACCGATGTCGCCGTGATCGGCGCAGGCACCGCCGGCCTTGCCGCCTACCGTGCCGCGATTGCCGCCGGCAAGCGCGCCGTGATCATCGAAGGCGGCCCCTATGGCACCACCTGTGCCCGCGTGGGCTGCATGCCTTCCAAGCTGCTGATCGCCGCCGCCGAGGCTGCGCATGAACTGCGCCACACCGCGCCGTTCGGCGTGCATGTCGACGGCCAGATCCGCATCGACGGCCGCGAGGTGATGGCGCGCGTGCGCAGCGAGCGTGACCGCTTTGTCGGCTTCGTGGTGCGCGGCGTGGAGAACATTGCGCAGGCGGACCGCATTCGCGGCTATGCCCGCTTTATCGATACCACTACGCTGGAAGTGGACGGGCACACCACGGTGCGCGCCAGCCGCGTGGTCATCGCCACCGGTTCCACGCCGGTGCTGCCGGCGCCGTTCCAGGTGTTCGGCGACCGCCTGATCGTCAATGACGATGTGTTCTCGTGGCAGGACCTGCCCGGCAGCGTGGTGGTGTTCGGCCCCGGCGTGATCGGGCTGGAGCTGGGCCAGGCGCTGTCGCGGCTGGGCGTGAGGGTGCGCGTGTTCGGCGTCAGCGGCTCGCTCGGGCCGCTGACCGACCCGGTGATTCGCGCCCATGCCGCCAGCACCTTCAATCAGGAGTTCTATCTCGATCCGGACGCCAAGGTGACCGGCATGGCGCGCGATGGCGAGCACGTGGTGGTGACCTACCTCGACCGCGAAGGCCGTTGCGTGACCGAGCGCTTTGATTACGCGCTGGCCGCTACCGGCCGCGCGCCCAATGTGCGCGGCCTCGGCCTGGAGAACACCGGCCTGGCGCTGGATGCGCGCGGCGTGCCGTTGTTCGACGCACAGACCCTGCAGTGCGGCAATGCGCCGGTGTTTATCGCGGGCGATGCCAACAACATCCTGCCACTGCTGCATGAGGCCGCCGACGAAGGCAAGGCCGCCGGCGAGAACGCCGCCAGCTATCCGCAGGTGCAGTCGCTGGCGCGCCGCGCGCCGATCGCGGTGGTGTTCACGGATCCGCAGATCGCGATGGTCGGCCAGCGCCATGCCGACCTGGTCGCCCGCGGCGAAGACACCTTCGTGACCGGCGCGGTCAGCTTTGAAGACCAGGGCCGCAGCCGCGTGATGCTGAAGAACCGGGGCCTGATGCACGTGTATGCCGACCGGGCCACGGGCCGCTTCCTGGGCGCCGAATGGACCGGCCCGCGTGCCGAGAATATTGCCCACCTGCTGGCCTGGTCGTACCAGCAGGGCCTGACCATCGCGCAGATGCTGACCATGCCGTTCTACCATCCGGTGGTGGAGGAAGGCCTGCGCACCGCGCTGCGCGATGCGGCCGCGAGGCTTGAAGGCTGAATGCGCGCGGTTTGCTAGACAGGTCTGTCTGTCATAGTATCGAAGCACTGGGCCGGGCGGCGCGATGCGTTTCCCGGCCGCACCCGTTATCCCAACACCTGTCACATGGCCACGCCTTCTGCCCGCGACCGCATCCTCGACACTGCCGCCCGCCTGTTCTACCAGGAGGGCTACCGCGCCACCGGCATCGACCGGATCATTGCCGAATCCGGCGTGGCCAAGATGTCGCTCTATCGGCATTTCGCCTCCAAGAACGCGCTCATCGCAGCGTTCCTCGCGCGCCGGCATGAAGAGTGGATGGCGTGGTTCCGCCAGGATGTGGAGGCCCGCCTGGCTGATCGGCCCCGCCTGGACGTGATCGCCGACACTCTGGCCGACTGGTTTGGGCGCGACTTCCGCGGCTGCGCCTTCATCAACGTGGTGGCCGAGGCGGGCGGCGACGCCGAGGCGCAGCAGCAGGCGGCGGCCCACAAGGCCGAACTGGAAGCTTTCGTTGCCGACATCGCCGCGCGCCTGGGTCTGGAGCCGCCGCAAGCGGTGGCAGCGGAGGCGATGCTGTGCATCGAGGGCATGATCGTGCGCTACCAGATGCAGCCGGATAGCGCGGTGATCGAGGCAGGCCGGCGCCTGCTGGGCCGGCTTCAGGACAACGGGTCGGCTCGGCCCGCCTAGCGCCGGGGCAGCGTCCGGCGCACGGTCGCATAGTCGCGCAGCGCCATTACGCGGAAAACCCGTCCCAGCTCCAACAACCGCCCTAAATTTTTTAGCTAAATGTATCGGTTCGGACACATTGAGGCTACAATTCTGATGTAATCACGAATCATTCGTATTCGCAATCAAAATTTTCCACTTGTGATGCCCTTTGCGGCATCACTATCTTCCGACCCTGAGTGATGCCTCTGCACCCGAACCCGCGGGCGAAGCGACGCTTTGCCTGCTCCGCGCTTGTCACCCCGTGCCGTCTTTCCCTGACCACCCTTGTGCTGAGCCTGCAGGCCGGCGGCGCGTCAGCGCAGTCAGGCCCAGCCCTCACGCCCGCCGCGCCCGCCGCGACGGCCACCGCCGCGGAGTTGCCGGCGGTCACGGTGCGCGCGACCAGCGAAGACGAAACTGCCAACGGCCCCGTCCATGGCTTTGTGGCGAAGCGCAGTGCCACCGCCACCAAGACGGACACGCCGGTGATGGAGACGCCGCAGTCGATCACCGTGATCACGCGCGACCGCATGGAAGCGCAGGGTGCGCAGACCGTGCAGCAGGCCATCGGCTATAGCGCCGGGGTCTACGCCGGCCCCTTCGGCAATGACGCGCGCGGGGACTGGGGCAAGTTCCGCGGCACTGACTTCACGCAGTATCGCGATGGCTTGCTGAACCAGGTCGGCTTCTACAACAACGTGCGCCCCGACGTGTACGCCCTCGAGCGCATCGATGTGCTGCGCGGGCCGTCGTCGATGCTGTTCGGGCAGGGCGCGGTCGGCGGCATCCTGAACCTGGTCAGCAAGCGCCCGCAAGCGGAAGCGGCGCGCGAGATCGGCGTGCAGTTCGGCAACTACCACCGCAAGCAGGTGCAGGCCGACCTGACGGGCCCGCTCGATGCGGAGGGCAAATGGCTGTACCGCCTGGTTGCGCTGGCGCGCGACAGCGACACGCAGGTGGATTACGTGCAGGACAACCGCTATCTGCTGGCGCCTTCGCTGACATGGCGGCCGAGCCAGGACACCTCGCTGACGCTGCTGGCCAACTTCCAGCGCGATGTGAGCGGGACCTCGGTCGGCTTCTTCCCGTGGCGCGGCACGCTGTATCCGAACCCGGGCGGACAGATTCTCGACCACCTGTTCATCAGCGAACCGGGCTTTGACCGCTACACCGCGGAGCAGCAGTCGGTCGGCTACGAGTTCCAGCACAAGTTCAACGACACCGTGACGGTGCGACAGAACCTGCGCTACTCGCACAGTTCGGTGGACTACCGCAGCATCTATGCGAGATTCAACGATGCCAATCGAGGCTGGGTGCCGGGCAGCAACACGCTGATGAACCGCACGGTCTACGTGAACCAGCCGACCTTGAACTCGTTTGCCGTCGACACGCAGGCGCAGACCAACTTCCGCACCGGCCCGCTCCAGCACACGCTGCTGACCGGCGTGGATTACCAGCACGCGGAAATTACAGGGAACACCGGCGTGGGCGGCTCCGCCGCGCCGCTCGATGTGTTCAACCCGGTCTACGGCAATTTCACGGCGCCCGGCACGCGCGCCCTGAATCCCGCCACGCAGGCGCAAACCGGCCTGTATGTGCAGGACCAGCTGGCCTGGAACCAGTGGCTGCTGATGCTGGGGCTGCGCTATGACTGGTCGCGCGCCGCGCAGGACAACACGCCTTCGGCCAGCCGCGACGACAGCGAGCTGACCAAGCGCGCCGGCCTGATGTACCGTTCCGACATCGGCCTGAATCCGTATGTCAGCTACTCCGAGTCGTTCCAGGGGCTGGCCGGGTTCAACAAGGCCAACCAGGCCTTCAAGCCGCTGCGGGGCTCGCAGTGGGAGGCGGGGATCAAGTACCAGCCGCCGGGCAAGAATGCTACGCTGACCATCGCGGCGTTCGACATGCGCGAGAAGAACCGCAAGACCGCTGGCGTGGTAAACGGCATACCGGACTCGGTGCAGGTGGGCGAAGCGCGCACGCGTGGCATCGAGGTCGAGGCCTTGGCGTCGCTGACGAACCGGCTGGACCTGATTGCCACCTACACCTACCTGGATGCGCGCGTGACCGACGGCACCGCCGCCGAAGTCGGCAAGAAGCTGGCGAGCACGCCGTCGAACATGGCGTCGCTGTGGGCCAACTATCGCTTCAAGCTGTTCGGGATGCCGGGCTTCGTGGCGGGCGGCGGGCTGCGCTATATCGGTCCCAGCTATGACGGCGCCGACCAGAACCAGGTGGGCGGCGTGACGCTGTACGACGCGATGATCGCCTATGACCACGGCCCGCTGCGGGTCGCGCTGAATGCCAACAACCTGTTCGACAAGCAGTTCCTGACCACCTGCCTCGCGCGTGGCGACTGCTACTTCGGCGCGCGCCGCACGGTGGTGGGCAGCGTCACGTATCGCTTCTGAGCAGCATCGGCATGGCAAGGAGCGCGCAGGCCCTGCCTGCCGTCGCGCACGCCGCGCTAATCCGCGTCGGGAATGGGCGCTCCCTGCACTTTGGGCGCCGGCTCGGTCTGCATGGCGTCTGGCGGCAACAGCCTCAGGAAGGTGCGCGCGACCTCGGCATCCCGGCACGTCAGCCAGTCGTCCCACTGCGCGCGCGGCACGATCACCACGGAGCGCTTCTCGTCCCCCGGCTTGTGGAAGCGCTGCATCAGCGGATGCTGTGCCGAACTGACGGTCAGCATGGTGAACGACAACGCCTGGTCGGGCCAGCCGCGCCACAGGCCGGCAATGCCGAAGGCCGGCTCGCCGGGCAGCCAGATGCGCCAGCGCACCGGCTTGCCCGGCGAGCTGCCTGGCGACGCACCATCCGCCGCACTGTCAGGGTACGCAAATTCATAGAACGCCGTTGCCGGGATCAGGCAGAGCTGGCCCTGGCGCCAGTAGCGCGCAAAGGCGGCGCGCTCGCCCACGGTTTCGCTGCGGGCGTTGGTGGTGTCATAGCGCCGTGTGCCCGGTGGAATGCGCTGGCGCGGCACCATGCCGAATGAGGCCAGCTCGGCGCTGCGCGCACCGTCGTCGCTGGCGCGCACGATCGGTGCGACGTAGTCGGGGTAGGTCTCGGCCTTGTACACGCCCGCTGGCGGCTCGACGCCGAAGATTTCACGCAGGATGCGGCGCTGGACCGGGGCATAGTTGGTGCACATGCGCTGTCTCTCGAAGGTGATGCCCATATCGTGTGGGGCCGGCGGCGCCGCGTCAAGGCCGCTTCGACCCCCTTCAAGCCGCATGGCAGGGATGGCAAAAACCGTCAGCCGCGCTGGCGGAAACGGTTATTGCCGGATGGCGGCGCCGTGGCGCACACTCTTGCGGCAGCCGATGCGCGCCACCGCGCACCGGCCACCGACTACAAGGCACCAGCCAGATTCAGGAGACACCATGCGCGACTACGCCCAAGCTTTCGACGGATTTTCCTATGACGACGCCGTGGCACGGCAACTGCACGGCAGCCTGGCGGCGCTCAACGCCTGCGTCGAATGCTGCGACCGGCACGCGCAGCCCGGCCGGATTGCGCTGAACTGGGAAGGACGCAATGGCGACGCGCGCAGCTGGACCTTTGCCGAGCTGCAGGCGCTTTCGGCGCAGTTCGCAGGCTTCCTGGCGGCACAAGGCGTGCAGCCCGGGGACCGCGTCGCGGGTTTGCTGCCGCGCAACGCGGAACTGCTGGTGACGATCCTTGGCACCTGGCGCGCCGGAGCCGTGTACCAGCCACTGTTTACCGCCTTCGGGCCCAAGGCCATCGAACACCGGCTCAATGCGTCGGGTGCGAAGGTGGTGGTGACCGATACCGCCAACCGGCCCAAGCTGGACGAGGTGGCCGGCTGTCCCGCCATCGTCACGGTGACCGGCACCCAGGGCAGCGCCGAGTCACACGTTCTGAACGCGGGCGACTTCAGCTTCTGGGCCGAGCTGGCGCACCAGCCGGCGTCGTTCGCGCCGGTGATGCGGCGCGGCGACGACCCCTTTCTGATGATGTTTACCTCCGGCACTACCGGCCCGGCCAAGCCGCTGCTGGTGCCGCTCAAGGCGATTGCCGCGTTTGCCGGCTATATGCGCGACGCGGTCGATCTGCGCGATGACGACGCATTCTGGAACCTGGCCGATCCGGGCTGGGCCTACGGCCTGTACTACGCCGTCACCGGCCCGCTGTCGCTGGGCCATGCCACCACCTTCTACGACGGCCCCTTCAACGTAGACAGCACCTGCCGCGTGATCCGCAAGTACGGCATTACCAACCTGGCCGGCTCGCCTACCGCCTACCGGCTGCTGATCGCCGCGGGCGCGGCCGTGTCCGGCCCGCTGCGCGGGCAACTGCGCGCCGTCAGCAGCGCCGGCGAGCCGCTTAACCCGGAAGTGATCCGCTGGTTCGCCAGCGAGCTGGGTGTCACCATCCACGACCACTATGGCCAAACCGAGCTGGGCATGGTGCTGTGCAATCACCACGCCCTGTCCCATCCGGTGCGCATGGGCGCGGCCGGCTTTGCCAGCCCGGGGCACCGCGTGGTGGTGGTCGACGATGCGCTGCGCGAGCTGCCGCCCGGCCAGCCGGGCACACTGGCACTGGACCTGAAGCGCTCGCCGATGTGCTGGTTCGGCGGCTATCACGGCACGCCCACCAGCGCCTTTGCCGGCGATTACTACCTGACCGGCGATTCCGCCGAACTGAACGAGGACGGGAGCATCAGCTTTATCGGCCGCGCCGACGACGTCATCACCACGTCCGGCTACCGCGTTGGGCCGTTCGACGTGGAAAGCGCGTTGATCGAGCATCCCGCAGTGGTCGAGGCCGCGGTGATCGGCAAGCCCGACCCGGAGCGCACCGAACTGATCAAGGCCTTCGTGGTGCTGGACCCGCACCACCAGGGCTCGCCCGAACTGGCCGAGACGCTGCGCCTGCACGTGCGCCAGCGCCTGGCCGCCCACGCCTACCCGCGCGAGATCGAGTTCGTCGCCGAACTGCCCAAGACCCCCAGCGGCAAGGTCCAGCGCTTTATCCTGCGCAATCAGGAAGTGGCCCGGGCGCGCGAAGCGGCCGGCGCCTGAGCCGGTGCGCGCCGGGCCCGCGGCGGACCGCTTCCTATAATGAGGAAGCGGTTGCCGGGTCCCGGGGGTGAAGGAGGCCGCGGCGCCGCTCCCGCGCGCCTGCAGGCAGGGGCGCGCATCCTCCATCTCCAGACCAACCGGCGAGGCGACAACATGCAGAGTAGCGAAGCGGTGCTGACGCAGGCGCGCGCAGCCCTGGCCCATGTGCCCTATCAGGGCCATGTCCTCCATCCCACCATCCAGTTGCGGCTCTCCGACGGGGCGCTGATCCTGGAAGGCGAGGTGGCCGATATCGTCGACAAGACCCGAGCCGCGGCGACGCTGCGGCGCGTGGACGGCGTCACCAGCGTGATCGACCACCTGCGCGTGGCCGACGGCGGCGCGCCGGTGGGCGACGGCGAACTGCGCGACGCCGTGTGCGAGCGGCTGCTTAATGCCGTCGAATTCCACAATTGCAAGATCTGCGCGCGCGTCAAGGGCAAGCCAGAGGCCATGCGCGAACCGGTGAGCGATCGCAACGGCTGGATCGAAGTCGCGGTCCAGGACGGCGTGGTGACGCTGTGGGGGCAGGTGATCAGCCTCTCGCACATGCGCCTGGCCGGCGTGCTGGCGTGGTGGTCGGGCGGCTGCCGCTGCGTGGTCAACGAACTGGTGGTGGCCCCCGCCGAGGCTGATCGCGACGATGAAATCACCGAGGCCCTGATGCTGGTGCTGGAGACCGACCCCTTCGTCGATGCCGGGCAGGTCAGCGCGCATACCCACGACCGCGTGGTAACGCTGGAGGGCTGTGTCAGCAGCGAGGGCACGCGCCGTCAGGCCGAGCGCGATGCGTGGTACGTGCAGGGCGTGGAGGACGTGGTCAACCACATCACGCTGCGCCCCTGAGCGCGGGCAGGCGGCGGGCTATCGGTGCGCACCGCGCTGCGCGGCGGCGTCTTCCATGCGCCAGTAGCGCCGCCGCGCCCGCAGCGCAAAGCGGGCGCGGTAGTCCGACATCGACATGCCCGTGGCGCGCTGGAACAGCCGGCGGAACGCGGCGGCGTCGCTGTAGCCGCACGCCTCGGCAATGGCATGGGTACCGTGCAGCGTCACTTCCAGCAGCATGCGGGCGCGCTCCACGCGCAGCGTGTGCAGGTAGTCCAGCGGCGTGTTGCCGGTGACCTGGCGGAAATGCCGCAGCAGCGTGCGTTCGCTGACCGCCGCCGCCTGCGCCACGGCGGCCAGCCGGTAGGGCTTGGACACATGGTCGCGCAGCCATTGGATGGCGCGGTAGACCGGGCTGTCGGCGGTGCGGTCGAGCCAGCGTTGCGATACCAGCGCCGGCACGCTGCGCTGGCGTTCGGGCTGGAACAGCATCAGCCGCGACGCAGCCTGCGCCAGGTCGGGGTCGTGCAGATGGCCCAGCACGCGCAGCATGAATTCCACCTGCAGCGCGGGCGCCACGCAGGAAAACACTTGCCCGTGCAGGCTCATGGCCGCGTCGCTGCCGAAGTCGCAATGCGGGTACTGGCGCGCCATCCAGCTCTGGAACATCCATGGCGCCCCCACGCTGGCGCCATTCAGCAGACCCAGCTGCAGCGGCAGCACCATGCCCGACGCACACGCGGCGATCCAGCCGCCCGCGCGCGCGTGGCGCTCCACCAGGCGCAGCGCCGCGGCATCGCGCAACGCCAGCTCGCCCAGTTGCGGCGCATTGCTGGCCAGCAGCGCGGGAATCACCAGCAGCGTGCGGCTGCCCGGCGCACGCGCACGCCGCGTCGAGGACACCAGCCCGGGCAGTTCCGTGGCCAGCGTGCGGCCGTTGGCGCGGCACAGTTGCCAACTCAGTGTCGGGGCGGCGTCGGGGCGCTGCAGGCTGGCCACGCCGGCCACCGTGCGCAGCACGTCGAGCGTGGTGAAGAGGCTGCCGGGCATGGCTTGCGGCAGCCACAGCAGGCGCACATGCAGCGGGACGTTCTGTGACGATGGCGCGATGGAAGCGGTGGGGGCTGGCATGCCTTGGGGCGGTTCGAATGGTTGGAGGTGGCCGGGGCCGCGGCACGCCGTGGCGGGATCGGCATCCGGATTGGCGATATTGAACCTCCCCATAGTTACTGGCAAGGACTAGCATCTTGCCGTTGTGCCGCGGCGAACGGCTAGGCCCGCGGCACTGCCAACAAGACCATACCGAGGAGATTCCATGCCGTTTTCCGTTCGCCACGTTGCCGTTGCTGCTGCCCTGACGCTTGCCGGGGCCGGCACCCTTGCCAGCGCCGCGCAGCCAGACGCCGCGCTGCTGTCCGCCGCGCAGGCGGCCCAGCCCAAGGTAGTGCAGTCGCTCAAGGAGATGGTGTCGATCGAATCCGGCAGCGCCAATGCCACCGGGCTGGCGCAGATGGCCAGCTACACCGAGAAGCGCCTGCAGGCGCTGGGCGCAAAGGTCGAGCGCCTGCCCGTGAACAAGGGCCCGGGCACCATGGTCAAGGCCACCTTCACCGGCACCGGCAAGCGCCGCGTCATGCTGATTGCCCACCTGGATACCGTGTATCCCGACAACACGCTGGCGACGCAGCCGATCCGCCAGGAAGGCAACCGGCTCTATGGTCCGGGCATCGCCGACGACAAGGGCGGCATCGCCGTGATCCTGCATTCGCTTGAGATCCTGAAGCAGCAGGGTTGGCGCGACTACGCGCAGATCACGGTGCTGTTCAATCCGGACGAGGAAGTCGGCTCGGTCGGTTCCGGTGAAACCATCGCCACGCTGGCCGCGCAGCATGACGTGGTGCTGTCATGCGAGCCCACCGCGGCCAAGGATGTGGTCAAGGCCGAGGCGCTGCTGCTGGGCGCCTCCGGCACCGCCACCGCCACCATGCAGGTCAAGGGCCGCGCCGCCCACGCCGGCGCCGCACCGGAACGCGGCCGCAATGCGCTGCTCGAACTCGCCCACCAGTTGCAGCAGACGCGCGACACGGCCAGCCAGGTGCCAGGCTCGCAATTGAATTGGACCCAGGCACAGGCCGGCATGGTGCGCAACCAGATCCCGGAAAGCGCGGTCGCCTACGGCGACGTGCGCACCACGGCAGCCGGTGCCGCCGAGAAGCTGAAGGCGGCGCTGCAGGACAAGGTCAAGTCCAGCCAGTTGGTGCCGGACACGCAGACCACGGTGACGATGGAAGAGGGCCGCCCGCCGTTCGTGGCCGACGCGCGCGGCCGCGCCCTCGCCAGGCGCGCGCAGGAAATCTATGCCGAACTGGACGGCCGCACGCTGGCGCTGGCCGAAGGCACCGGCGGCGCCACCGACGCCGGCTATGCCGCCCGCTCGGGCAAGCCCGCAGTGGTCGAGAGCTTCGGCCTGGCGGGCTTCGGCTATCACGCGCGCGACGAGTATGTCGAACTGGATTCGATCGTGCCGCGCCTGTACCTGATGACGCGCATGCTGCAGGATATCGGCCGGAATTGAGCGGTCGCGACTGAGCGTCCGCATCCGGGCTTTCCCCATATCCGCCAAAGGCCCTCTGCGGCCCTGCTACAGTGTCATGGCCGCCACCGCAGGCGGCCATGACAAAAGAGATTCTGGGGAGACAGCAGATGAATCGCAAAGGCCTGGTCGATGCCGCCACGGCGCTGGAAGACCTGGCGGCGGGCAACACGCCGGCGCCCGCGCAGGTGGCGGCGGGCGCCGCCGCACTGGAGAAGATCCATGCCGATTTCCCGGCCTGGCGCGACGTGGGCGATGCGCTGTTCGGCCTGAAGGCTCTGGCCGGCGGCAGCGGCATGGCGCTCGACGCGAAGGGTCGCCAGCGCGCCGGCCGGCTGGCCGACGTGGTGCGCAGCCTGATCGACCAGATCTGAGCGGCCGCGCGCCTACAGCATCGATTCGATCGGCAGGATCGACAGGAACCAGATGCCAAGCCGGCGCCACCAGCTGGTATTCGGCTCGGTGTCATGGCGGATGATTTCGTCGCCGCGCCGTTCCAGCCAGTACAGCTGGCCGGTTTCGTCCAGCCTGACCTGGTAGGCCGCGCGCGGGACCACGCTGGCAAAGGTGGATTCGATCCGGCCCGCCAGCGCCGGGCTGTCGATGATGAAGCCCAGTTCAGTGTTGAGCTTGGCCGAGCGCGGATCGAAGTTGAACGACCCCACGAAGACCCGGCTGCCGTCGACCGCGAAGGTCTTGGCGTGCAGGCTGGAGCCTGAACTGCCGAACGGTCCGGCGCGCTCTTCCTTCTTGTGGGGCGTGGCTGAGCGCCGCAGTTCGTACAGGTCCACGCCGGCCTCGAGCAAGGCCTTGCGCCGCTTGGCATAGCCCGAATGCACGGCGGCCACGTCGGTGGCCTCCAGCGCATTGGTCAGCACGCGTACCGCGACGCCGCGCCTGGCCATGTCGGCGAAATAGGAGGTGCCGCCGGTCGACGGTACAAAGTAGGGCGAGACCAGGTCGAGCTCTCGCTGCGGCTCGCCCAGGATTTCGCGCAGCTGGTGCGCCACCAGCGTGCTGCGCGAGGCTTCGCCCAGCGCCTTGCCGGGATTGTCGCTGACCATGCGCGTGGCGGCCCACTGGAACTGCAGCGTGCCGTCCAGCATTCGCTGCACGTCAGGCAGTTCGCGCACTGCCGCCAGGTAGGCCGCCGCGGCCGGGTTGCGCTCAACCGCGCGGGCATGGCCCACCAGCGCCTGCAGCCGTTCCGCGCTCACCGGTGGCACCAGCCGGTCGACCGGATAGGCCGAGGCGCTGGACCAGTAGCGGTCGAAGTCCTGCGCGACGTCGCCCGCCGCAGGGCCGACGGCAATCACGTCAAGGTCGGCAAACAGCACGCCGTCGGTGGCGCCGAAGTATTCGTCGCCGACATTGCGCCCCCCGATGATGGTGGCAACGCCGTCGGCGGTGAACGATTTGTTGTGCATGCGCCGGTTCAGGCGGCGGAAATCCGTCAGGAAATTGAGCGCCTTGGGGTGGCGGATCACGAACGGATTGAAGATCCGCACTTCGACATGCGGGTGCGCGTCGATCGCGGCCAGCCGTTCGTCCATGCCGGCAATGCCGTTGTCGTCGAGCAGCAGGCGCACGCGCACGCCGCGCTCGGCCGCTTCATGCAAGGCTTCCAGCAGCAGCGTGCCGGTCAGGTCGTCGCGCCAGATGTAGTACTGCACGTCGAGCGTGCGCTGCGCGGTGCGCGCCAGCTGCACGCGCGCGGCAAAGGCGGCGTAGGCGTTTTCCAGCGGATGGATGCCGCTCAGCCCCGGGTGGCGCGCCACTTCGCCGGCGAGCGCCTGGCCCAGCCGCGTGGCCTGGGCGTCGGCCGTCGTCAGGGCAAAGGATTCGGTGCGATGATCCAGGGTGGGCAGGGCGCAGCCGCCGAGCAGGGCGGCGCAGCACAGCATCAGCGAACTGGCACGCAGGCGGCGGTGTGGGGCGAACGCGGCGTCTGACGGCAATGGCATGGGATCCGGGCGGCGCCGTGGCGGGGCCCCGTGGTTGCGGCAATGCTGCCATGTTGCCATGCCGCGCCGCGGGCGTCGCGATTCGCGCAGGCCGGCGCCAAAGCCCACCGGCCCTGCGCGCGGAAGTCAGGACGCCGCCACCACGCCGCAGGCAATGCGGCCGCCGGCATTGCCGGTGGGCTGCGTCTTGTAATCGTCCGGATCCTTGTGCACCACCACCGCCCGGCCGATCACGCTGTTGGCGCCGGTGCCCACCGACAGCGACGGCAGCAGCATGCTGACGCGCACGTTGCCGTTGGCATCGGCGGTGACGTTGTTCATGTCGCCGGCATGGTGGTCGGGCATGGTCATTTGCCCATGCGGCTGGCCAGTCGGGTTGAAATGGCCGCCGGCGCTCATTGCGTCGGGCGCGGAACAGTCGCCCTTTTCATGGACGTGGAAGCCGTGAACCGAATTGGGCGGCAGCCCGGTAATCGCTGCAGTCATCATCACGCCGCCCGGCTGCTGCTGGAAGGTCACGGTGCCGGCGGTGTTGGCGCCGCTCTTGGGCTGCAGCGTGGCCGAGGCACGGGCGCCGCTGCTGGCGCCGGTGGCGGACGGCTGGGCTGTCGACGACGAGGGCATGCCGGAGCCGGCGCAGCCGGCCAGTGCAACGGTTGCGGCAATGCAGGCCGCCAGGGAGGGAAGCACTTGTTTCATCGGAATCCTCTTCTTGTCGTGATTTCGGATGAAACAGTATAGGTCGGCGCCCGCCGAACCGATTTCCGGTTTTGTCCTACATGCGGCCCGGGATACGCGCCGCTGGCGGTTCGCGCCAGCGCACGGTTTCCGTTCAGGCCGCTACGGCCAGCGGCTGCCGTGCCGCACCAAAATGCGGATGGCGCGAGAACAGCTCCGCGGCCCAGTTCACAAACACCCGCACCTTGGCCGACAGGTGGCGGTTCTGCGGATACATTGCCGAGATCGGCAGTTCGTCGGTCTGCCAGTCGGTGAGGATTTCCACCAGCCGGCCACTGGCCACGTAAGGCTCGGCCATGGCGCGCGAGATGCGGGCGATGCCGTGGCCTTCGAGCGCGCAGCCCAAGTAGACATCGGCGTCGTTGGTGGAAATGGCGGACGGCAGCAGCACTTCGCTGCGCTCCATGCCGCGGGCCAGCGGCCAGGGCATTTCGCGGCCGTTGCGGTTGGACAGGAAATTGACCGCCTTGTGCTGCGCCAGCTCGGCCAGGTCGCGCGGCGTGCCGTTGCGGTTTAGATAGATCGGCGAGGCGTAAAACGCCAGCTGCACGTGGCCGATGCGGCGGGCCACCATGGCTTCGTCCAGCGGAATGCCGACGCGCAGCACCACGTCGACGCCTTCCTGCAGCAGGTCGATCGGCTTGCCGTTGATGGTCAGTTCCAGCTTCAGGTCCGGATAGGCCTGGAAGAATTCATGCAGGTGTGGCACCAGCACCAGCTGCGCCAGCCCGGCGGTGGTATCGACCGAGAGCGTGCCGCGCGGTGAATTGTTCTGGCGCGTCAGCGACTGCTCGGCCTCCTCGACATCGGCCAGGATGCGCACGCAACGCTCGTAGTATGCGGCGCCGTCGTTGGTCACGCTGATGCGGCGCGTGGTCCGGTGCAGCAGCTTCACGCCGAGGTGGGTTTCCAGGTTCTGGATCAGGCGGGTCAGCGTGGCCTTGGGCAAGTCCATCGACTCGGCGGCACGCGCAAAGCTGCCGACGTCGACGACCCGGGTGAATGCCTGCATTGATACGAGACGGTCCATGATGAGTTCCGACGATAGATCCGAACGGCGTGCCGCCCGCGCTCGTGGCGCTCGCGGCCTGTCTTGTTGTTGTGAGGGGGAGTCTGCCGGCTGCTGGCACGGGATGCGCGCTGGCTGGGCGCGATGCCGGCGTGGGTTTCAGTCAGGTGTCCGGCGCCGCGGGGAGGTGTGCCGACTGGCCGGGCGCGCAACGGCCTGGCCAAACCGCCGCGCGTGCCGAGAGCGGGAGTGAATCACAAAAACCAAGACCTTGTCATGCGTGGGGGCTTCGGTTTGCAGACACATGACAGGCCGGTTTGCGATTATTCCAATCGCGGAACAGTGCATTGGCGATCTCTCGCTTTATCCCATCCTCGTCAATCACCATAATCCGTTGCATCGCAACACTCAAGCGCATTGTCTTTGCCGTGCGCCAACGCCATGTCACAGAAGCCAGGCCAACGCTCCGCAGCCGCCAGCGCCGCCACTGCCCCCACGGCAGCCGGGCCGGGACAGGCGCGCGTGGCCGAGCACACGGTGACCAGCGATGGGCGCGAGATCCTGGTACGGGTGTGCTACCCGCCGGGCTACCCCGCCAGCCACGCGGCGGCGGGTGCCGACAGCGCCGCGCTGCTGCCCTGGCTGGTGTACCTGCATGCCGGCGGCTTCGTCGACGGCAACCTGGAGCACGCCTGCCAGTTGGTGCAGGGGCTGGCCACCACGGTGCCCGCGGTGGTGGTGACGCCGGCCTACTCGCTGGCGCCGGACCACCCGTTCCCGGCAGCGCCCGAGGATGCGCACAGCACGGTGCAATGGGTGCTGCGCAATGCCCGGCGCCTGAAGCTGGACAAGACCCGCTTTGCGCTGGTGGGCGAAGAAGCCGGCGGCAACCTGGCGATCGCGCTGGCGCAGATGCTGCGTGACCGCGGCACCGCCCAGCCGCGCGGCCAGTGGTTGATCCGCCCGGTGACCGACCCGTGCCTGCAGCATGCCTCCTGCGCGGGCTTTGACGGCGGCACGGTGCCAATGGAAACGCTGCGCCGGCTGGCCGACAACTATCGCGACTACCTGCCGACGCCGGCCGATACGGTGCATCCGTATGCCGCCCCGGCACTGGCCTCGCGCCTGGCCGGGCTGCCGCCCACGCTGGTGCAGGTGGCGGAATACGACGCGCTGCGTGCCGAAGGCGAAGCCTTCGCCGGGCGCCTGAGCAAGGCCGGCGTGCCGGCCCAGGCCATGATCATGCCCGGCGCCTGCGGCGACGGCGTGGAAGAGACCCATGACGGCTGTCAGGCATGGGTCGACGAAGGGGCGCGGTTCCTGCGGCGATGTCTGGCCGTGGCCGACGCTACCTCACCCTGACTGAACGCCGCGCTGGCGCCAACGCCAGCCGGCCTGGAGCCAAGCCCGCCGGCTGAGCCGCTCCAGACCACCGCCAGCCGGCTCTGTTTCGGCCAGAGCCAGGATCGCAACGCGCGCCGTCATGCGCATGCGGTCCCAAGTCCGACCATCAGTTTGACCATGGTTCCGATCCGCTCGCGCGGACCGGCAGGCGGCGTTCGGCCATTTGCTTTTCCGGTTGAAGAAAACCCGATCCAGGAGTTTGAGAAATGCAGCAGCAGAAACGACGTACCCTGATTGCCCTCGCCATCGTCGTGGTGCTAGGTGCCGGCGTGGCCGGTTCGATCCTGCGCCCGTGGCACAGCGGCGAAGCCCACGCCAACACGCCGCCGCCCGCACCCGCCATCGAAGTGGCCGCGGTGGTGGGGCAGACCATTACCGAGTGGGACGAATTCTCCGGCCGCCTGGAAGCGGTGGACCGGGTGGAAATCCGCCCGCGCGTCGGCGGCACCATCGACGCCGTGCACTTCCGCGAAGGCGCGCTGGTGAAGAAGGGCGATCCGCTCTTCACCATCGACCCGCGTCCTTATGCCGCGGAAGTGGCCCGCGCCGAAGCCGCGCTGGCGGCGGCGCAAGTGCGCGCGGGGCACGCCAAGAGCGAAGGCGAACGCGCGCAGCGCCTGCTGGATGACAACGCCATCTCGCGGCGCGAGTTCGACGAACGCATCCACGCCGCGCGTGAGACCAGCGCCAACGTGCGCGCCGCGCAGGCGCAGCTGGAAACCGCGCGCCTGAACCTGGCCTACACCCGCATTACCGCGCCGGTGTCCGGCCGCGTCTCGCGCGCCGAGATCACGGTGGGCAACCTGGTGGCGCCCGGCGTGGCGACGCCGCCGCTGACCACAGTGGTGTCGGTGTCGCCGATCTACGCGAGCTTCGAGATCGACGAGCAGAGCTACCTGCGCTACACCGCTCCCGGCGCCGGCGGCGGGCAGGCCAACCTGCCGGTCTTCCTGGGCCTGGCCAATGAAGACGGCCATCCGCACCAGGGCAAGATCCAGTCGGTCGACAACCGGCTCGATACCCGCAGCGGCACCATCCGCGTGCGAGCGGTGTTCGACAACGACGACGGCCGCCTGCTGCCGGGCCTGTACGCCAAGGTCAAGATGGGCGGCGGCGCGCCGCATGCGGCGGTGCTGGTCAATGACCGCGCGGTCGGCACCGACCAGGGCAAGAAGTTCGTGCTGGTGGTCGACAAGGCCAACAAGCTGGTCTACCGCGAGGTGGAACTGGGACCCAACCACGACGGCCTGCGCGTGATCCGCAAGGGCGTGAAGCCGGGCGAGAACATCGTGGTCAATGGCCTGCAGCGCGTGCGGCCGGGTGACACGGTGCAGCCCAAGGTGGTGGCCATGGCGTTCCGCACCGAACTGGAACCGCGCGGCACCGCGCCCGACCGCAAGCAGGCCGCGAGCGAGAAGGGTGAGGTGGACGCGAAGCCGGTGAGTTGAATGCCGTGAAAGCTTGCCGAGGGTTTGCGCCCCTCTCCCGCTTGCGGGAGAGGGGCAGTGGGTGAGGACAGGAGCGTCCAACGCTGAGGCCAGTGGGTTTAAACCGTTGGCTTCGCTGGTCCTGGCTCCTGGCTGAACCACCCCTCACCCCGGCCCTCTTCCCATGAGGGGAGAGGGAGTACAAGGCCCAGACAAGCTCGGGCGGCTTTGGCGCATCCAAAACCAAAACCGTCGGCTTGCTTGATGTGGTGCCTTGCCAGCGCCCCTAGTTTGTATCGCCCCCGGTTGTTGATGGTGCCCGCCACAAGCGGGCCGCCAGGGGGGCGCTTTTAGCAGAGACCAAGATGAATCTCTCAAAATTCTTTATCGACCGCCCTATCTTCGCGGGGGTGCTGTCGGTGCTGATCTTCCTGATCGGTGCCATCTCGATGTTCAAGCTGCCGATCTCGGAGTACCCGGAAGTGGTGCCGCCTTCGGTGGTGGTGCGCGCGCAGTATCCGGGCGCCAATCCCAAGGTGATCGCCGAGACCGTGGCGTCGCCGCTGGAAGAGCAGATCAACGGCGTCGAGGACATGCTGTACATGTCGTCGCAGTCCAACAGCGACGGCCTGCTCACGCTGACCGTGACCTTCAAGCTGGGCACCGACCCGGACAAGGCCCAGCAACTGGTGCAGAACCGCGTCTCGCAGGCAGAGCCGCGCCTGCCCGAGGACGTGCGCCGCCTGGGCATCACCACGGTCAAGAGCTCGCCGGACCTGACCATGGTGGTCCACCTGGTCTCGCCCAACGACCGCTATGACATGACCTACCTGCGCAACTACGCGGTGATCAACGTCAAGGACCGGCTGGCGCGCCTGCAGGGCGTAGGCCAGGTGCAGCTGTTCGGCTCGGGCGACTACGCCATGCGCGTGTGGCTCAACCCCGAGAAGATGGCCGAACGCCAGCTCGCCACCAGCGACGTGATCAAGGCCATCCGCGAGCAGAACGTGCAGGTCGCGGCCGGCGTGATCGGCCAGTCGCCGTCGCTGCCAGGGGCTGACCTGCAGTTGTCGGTCAATGCGCAGGGCCGCCTGAGCACGGTGGAAGAATTCGGCGATATCGTCGTGCGCACCTCCGCCGACGGTGCCGTCACGTACCTGAAGGACGTGGCCCGCATCGAGCTGGGCGCCTCGGAATACGCGCTGCGCTCGCTGCTGGACAACAAGCCAGCGGTGGCCATCCCCATCTTCCAGGCGCCGGGCTCCAACGCCATCCAGATTTCGGATGACGTGCGCAAGACCATGGAAGAGCTGAAGCAGAACTTCCCGGACGGCATCGACTACAGCATCGTCTACGACCCCACGCAGTTCGTGCGGCACTCGATCGAGGCGGTCACGCACACGCTGTTCGAGGCGATTGCGCTGGTGGTGCTGGTGGTGATCCTGTTCCTGCAGACCTGGCGCGCGTCGATCATCCCGCTGCTGGCGGTGCCGGTGTCGATCGTCGGTACCTTCGGGCTGATGCATGCGTTCGGCTTCTCGATCAATGCGCTGTCGCTGTTCGGGCTGGTGCTGGCGATCGGCATCGTGGTCGACGACGCGATCGTGGTGGTCGAGAACGTCGAGCGCAACATCGAGGAAGGGCTGACGCCGAAGGAGGCCACCTACAAGGCCATGCGCGAGGTCAGCGGCCCCATCATCGCGATCGCGCTGACGCTGATCGCCGTGTTCGTGCCGCTGGCTTTCATGACCGGCCTGACCGGGCAGTTCTACAAGCAGTTCGCGCTGACCATCTCGATCTCTACCATCATCTCGGCGTTCAACTCGCTGACGCTGTCGCCGGCACTTTCGGCGCTGCTGCTCAGGAGCCACGATGCGCCCAAGGACTGGCTGTCGCGCTGGATGGACCGCGTCTTCGGCGGCTTCTTCAAGGGCTTCAACCGGTTCTTCGGCCGCAGCGCCGAGAGCTATGGCCGCGGCGTGAAGGGCGTGATCCGCCGCAAGGGCTCGGTGTTCGGCGTCTACGCGGTGATGCTGGCGCTGACCTGGGGCGTGTTCCAGCTGGTGCCCAAGGGTTTCGTGCCGGCGCAGGACAAGCAGTACCTGGTGAGCTTCGCCAAGCTGCCTGACGGTGCCACGCTGGACCGGACCGAAGACGTGATCCGCAAGATGAGCGACATTGCGCTCAAGCATCCGGGCGTGGAATCGGCCGTCGCCTTCCCGGGCCTGTCGATCAATGGCTTCACCAACAGCCCGAGCGCCGGCATCGTGTTCGCCACGCTCAAGCCGTTCGAGGACCGCAAGAGCGCAGAACTCGGGGGCGCAGCCATTGCCGCCGACCTGAACCAGAAGTACGCCGCGATCCAGGATGCGTTTATCGCGGTGTTCCCGCCGCCGCCCGTGCAGGGCCTGGGTACCATCGGCGGGTTCAAGCTGATGATCGAGGACCGCGCCGCGCTGGGGTATGACGCGCTGTTCGAGGCCACCAACGCGTTCGCCAACAAGGCGCGCGCAACGCCCGAGCTGACCGGCATCTTCAGCAACTACCAGGTCAACGTGCCGCAGCTCGACGTCAAGCTGGACCGCGTCAAGGCCAAGCAGCTGGGGGTGCCGGTGACGGAGGTGTTCGACACGCTGCAGACCTACCTGGGCTCTGCGTACGTCAACGACTTCAACAAGTTCGGCCGGACCTACCAGGTCAAGGTGCAGGCCGACGCGCCGTTCCGCGCCCATGCCGAGGACATCCTGCAACTGAAGACGCGCAACGCCGCCGGCGACATGGTGCCGCTGTCGTCGCTGGTGCAGGTCAAGCAAGGCTTCGGTCCGGACAGCGTGGTGCGCTACAACGGCTTCACCGCCGCCGACATGAACGGCGGGCCGGCGCCCGGCTTCTCGTCGGGCCAGGCACAGGCCGCGGCCGAGCGCATTGCCGCCGAGACGCTGCCCAAGGGCATGAAGTTTGAATGGACCGAGCTGACCTACCAGGACATCCTGGCCGGCAATGCGGGGGTGTGGATCTTCCCGCTGTGCGTGCTGCTGGTGTTCCTGGTGCTGGCGGCCCAGTACGAGAGCCTGACGCTGCCGCTGGCGGTGATCCTGATCGTGCCGATGAGCCTGCTGGCGGCCATGACCGGGGTATGGCTCACGCGTGGCGACAACAACATCTTCACGCAAATCGGCTTCATCGTGCTGGTGGGCTTGTCAGCGAAGAACGCGATCCTGATCGTCGAGTTCGCGCGCGAGCTCGAGCATCACGGCCGCACCGTGGTGCAGGCCGCAATCGAAGCCAGCCGCCTGCGCCTGCGCCCGATCCTGATGACCTCGTTCGCGTTCATCATGGGCGTGGTGCCGCTGGTGATCTCCACCGGTGCCGGCGCCGAGATGCGCCATGCGATGGGCGTGGCGGTGTTCGCCGGCATGCTGGGCGTGACCTTCTTCGGGCTGTTCCTGACGCCGGTGTTCTATGTGGCGCTGCGGTTGTTTGCCACGCGCGGCCAGCGCCGCGCGGCCGCGCAAGAACAAGGCGCGCACTTGACTGCATCGGCTGAATAATGGTGATCAACATGAATGCCCCTGCAATTTCGAACGTATTTTCGACTGGCCAATGGCTGCCCAGGCTGGCAACGCTGGCCTCCGCGCTAGTCCTCGCGGGCTGCTCGCTGGCCCCGACCTACAAGGTGCCGGAAACCGCCACGGTGCCGGCCTTCAAGGAAGCCGAGGCCGCCCAGGCCGAAGGCGCGCAATGGAAGACCGCGACGCCGGCCGAGGGCCAGCATCGCGGCGAATGGTGGAAGATCTTCGGCGACGCCGAACTGGACCGCCTGATCGCCGCCGCCGGCGAATCGAACCAGGACCTTGCCATCGCCGCGGCGCGCCTCAAGCAGGCGCGCGCCTTCACCGGCGCGACCGAGGCCGACCTCTACCCGCAACTGAGCGTGGGGCTGGACCCGACCCGCTCGCAGCCGTCGGCTGCCTCGCAGGGCTTGCCGGACGGCACGCGCGTGCCGCCGCAGACGGTGCTGAAGGCCCGCGCCTTCGCCAGTTATGAGCTGGACCTGTTCGGCCGCGTCGCGTCCAGCGTCAATGCCGCCCGCGCCGAGGGCGAGGCCGCGGAAGACCTGTACCGCTCGGTGCAGTTGGCGCTGCAGGCCGACGTGGCGCAGGCGTATTTCGCGCTGCGCACGCTCGACAGCGAGCGCGACCTGCTCAACGCCACCATCAGGCTGCGCGAGGATGCGCTGTCGCTGCTGAAGAAGCGCTATGACGCCGGCGAAACCACCGACCTCGACCCCGCCCGCGCCGAAGCGGAACTCGGCACCGCGCGCGCGGACCTGGCCGGCATCGAGCGCCGCCGCGCCAACCAGGAGCATGCGCTGGCCGTGCTGACCGGCGTGCCGCCGGCGGCGTTCGCGCTGCCGGCAAGGCCATTCGATGCCAGCCCGGTCGCGATCCCCGCCGGGCTGCCGTCCGAACTGCTGGAGCGGCGTCCGGACATCGCCGCGGCCGAGCGACAGATGGCGGCGGCCAATGCGCGCATCGGCGTGGCCAAGGCGGCGTTCTTCCCGCGCATCACGCTGACCGGCTTGTTCGGCTTTGAATCGGCCGATCTGTCGAACCTGTTCAAGTGGTCTTCGCGCACCTGGATGCTGGGGCCGCTGATCGGATCCAGCATCGCGCAGACCGTGTTCGACGGTGGCCGCAACAGCGCCAACCTCGCCGGCGCCCGCGCCGCGCACGAGGAAACGGTGGCAAGCTACCGGCAGACCGTGCTGGTGGCCTTCCGCGAGGTGGAAGACAGTCTTGCAGACGTGCGCTGGCTCAGCCAGCAGGCCGGTGCGCTCGACAGCGCGCTCGGTGGCGCGAAGCGCGCGGCGCGCATCTCGCGCAGCCGCTATGACGCGGGCGCGGTCGACTACCTGACGGTGATCGATGCCGACCGCACCGTGCTGCAGTCGCAGCGCGAGGCCAACCAGGTCGCAGGCCTGCGCGCCGCCGCCACGGTATCGCTGGTGCGGCGGCTTGGCGGGGGCTGGGGGCCACTGCCGGCTACCGTCGCCGCGTCGCCGGCGCCTGCGGCGCAGGGCGCTGCCGCCCCGGTGGCGCGCTGAGCCACGCAAGGGACTGGCGCGATGCCTGGCAGTCACTACACTGTAAGCATCGCGCCATGCGTACAGGATGCACGGGTGCGCCCCGGTTGCGTCCTGTCCCGCCGCCATGCTTGTCCGACACAGGAAACTGCTCTCGGGGTTCATCTTCGCCGCGCTCACCGTGGGCGCGCTGCTGGCGCCGCTGCCATGGCTGGACCGCACCGCCATCCATGACGAGGTAGTGATCGCGCGCCCGGCGGCGCAAGTCTTCGACTTTGTTGCAACGCCGCGCCACTGGCCCGCGTGGCATCCGGCATCGCTGGCGGTGGCGGGCGCGACCGACCATCCGCTCGGGCGCGGCGAGCGCGTGGCCGAGACCTTCATGCTGGCCCAGCGCGGCGGCGTGGTGGTCTGGACCGTGATCGAAAGCCAGCCGCCGCGCACGTGGGTGATCGAGGGTGTTGCCGCGGGCCACCGCGTCGGCACCATCATCTACCGGATGACACCATCGGCCGAACGCACGCGCTTCGAGCGCGAGTTCCGCTACCGCTCGCCGACGCTGCTGTTTGCGCTGATCAACCGCCTGACGCTGCGCGAGCAGGTCCAGGCCGAGTCCACCGAAGCCGTGCGCCGGCTCAAGACATTGCTGGAGACCCAGCCGCCGTCATAGCGCGGCGCCTTGCGCGAGGCACCGATCCGGCCTAAGTTGGAGCCATCCCACCGTGCGTCCAGCGAGGCCCGTATGCCGTTCCAGCTGCAATCCACCGCATTCACGCCCGGGGGCGAGATCCCGGCAGAGCACACCTGCGAAGGCGCCGATATCTCCCCGCCGCTGGACTGGACGGGCCTGCCGCCCGGCACGGCCAGCCTGGCGCTGATCGTTGACGACCCCGATGCGCCGGACCCCGCCGCGCCGAAAATGACCTGGGTCCACTGGCTGCTCTACAACCTGCCGGCCCATGCCGGAGCACTGCCAGCGGATATCGCCAGGTCCGGGCTGCCAGCCGGCACCGGTGAAGGCTTGAATGACTGGCACCGCACCGGCTATGGTGGCCCGTGTCCGCCGATCGGCCGGCACCGCTACGTCTTCAAGCTCTATGCGCTGGACGTGGCGTTGCCGGACCTCGGCACGCCAGACAAGGCGGCGCTGGAGCGGGCAATGCAAGGCCACGTGCTGGCCAAGGCGGAACTGATCGGCACTTACCAGAAGCTGCAGCGATAGCGTGGCGGTGCGCAGGCCCCGGCCCTGGCCTTTGCCGCTGTTGCACAATACCGGCTTTGCAATCCTTGCATCGACCGGAGATACCGCATGGCAAAGCAGGGCGCACTGGGCCTCAGGGGCATTGCGTTGTTCGAGGCCGCCAAGGGGCTGCTCGTGATCGTGGCCGGCCTGGGGCTGGCCGCGCTGCTGCATCGCGATGCCCAGGCGCTGGCCGAAGCCATCATCCAGCGCTGGCATGTCAATCCCGCCAGCCGCTATCCCACCATCTTCCTGTCATTGCTGAAGCATCCCGACAATGCCCGCCTGTGGGCCATTGGCGGATCCGCGGCGGTCTATGCGCTGATGCGCTTTGCCGAGGCCTACGGGCTGTGGCGCGGGCTGGCCTGGGGCAACTGGCTCGGCGTGTGGTCGGGCGGTATCTACATCCCGCTGGAACTGTACGAGGCCTTTGTTCACCCCAGCTGGCTGCATGGCGGGCTGGCCGCCGCCAACCTGCTGGTGGTGCTCTACCTCGCGCGCGGGCTGATGGCAAAGTCGACCACAAGCGGGTCGTGATCGGATGAGCGGTAGGGGCCCGGCGCATAGCGGGCGGGCGTGCCATCGGCGCCAGCGGCCGGGGCATAGGAGAAGGCCGCCGGCTCGTCGGCATTGATATGCCAGGCGTGGACGGCCACGACATGCGCCGCCGCCGCGGTATCGGCCAGCACATGGTCCAGGTATCCCACCTGGGCCTCGTAGACGTAGCTGTAGGCCTGCGGCCCGGCAAACCGCGCGACCATGTCGGCATAGCCGCGCTGTGCCAGCAGGCGTAGCGGGTCTTCCATCGCGTAGCTGTTCAGGTCGCCGATCACCAGCACGCCCGCGTCCGCGACACCGGTGGGCGCGGTGGCCAGCCAGCGGGCCAGGGTGTCGGCAGCCTGCACGCGCGCCGGGTTCCAGCAGCCCTGGCCATCGCGCTGGTCGGCCTGCGCGCCAGTGGCCTCGACGCAGTTCTTGGATTTGAAATGATTGACTACCACTGTCACCAGCGCGCCGCTCGCCACGGCACGGAACGTGGCCGCGAGCGGCTGCCGGCTGCGCTCGGCCAGCCATGTGGTGGCTACGCGCTCGGAGGGCTGCGCGGTGCGGGCGTTATACAGCAGCCCGACCGCGATGGCGTCGGTGCCGAGCGCAGGCGTGCCGGGATCGGCCACGCGCCAGTCAGGCCCCAGCATCGCCGCCAGCTGGCGGATGGCGCTGGACGGGCCGTAGCCATTGTTCTGGACTTCCATCACGCCGATCACGTCGGCGTCCAGGCCGCGCAGCGCGGCCATCAGCTTGGCCTGCTGCCGTGCCAGCGCTGCCGCGTCCTGCGCGCCGCGGTTGCCGGGGGCTTCGAGACCGCCGCCCTGGCCGTCGCCATTGAAATAGTTCTGCAGGTTGAAGGCTGCCACCCGCAGTGCGGTGGCGGGATGCCGCGTTGGCGCAGTGGGACGCGGGTTGGCGCGCTGGTAGACCGGTGCCCCGGCGCCGCGCACCGGCTGCAGCCGCCACTGGCCGTGGCGCTGCTCCAGCACGCCCGTCACGTCGGTAATGGTATCGCCGGCGCGTAGCGGATGTTCCGCCGACAGTCGCGGGGGCGGGTAGGGCACCACGGCGGGAAACTGGCGCGACGAGCCGTCGTCGAGCAACAATCGGTTGCGGGCATTGTCCGCCGCGGCCTGCCGCGCGGCTGGTCCCGGCAGGGCCTGTTGCGTGGGCGCGATCGGGCGCCCGTGGCTCAGCACCACCGTGCCATAACGGCCCAGTTCGTGTGTATCGCTGACAGTCAGTGTCTGCGGCAGGCGCACCAGCATGCCCTCCATCGCTGCCAGGTCGGACTCGCTGGCTAGTGGCAGCGTCAGCGACTGCGGCGTGACGGGCAGGCCCTGTGTGCACACCACCGGCGAGCCAGCCAGCACCAGCTGCGTTTGTCCGAATTTTTCCTCGATCTTTCCGGACACGCGAACCATGTCGCCGACCTTGGCGCGCGCGCGTGGCGCATAGACAAAGAGCCCCTCCGAGCGGCCTGGCCGATGTACGCGCTGCGCGTCCGCTGTCTGCAGGAAAAAACCACGCAGGCCGCCGTCGCCGCCGAAATCCGCCGTGACGATGGCCTGTACTTCGACCATCCGCCCCGCAAGCGGCGAGGCCTGTCCGGGGGCGCGGACATCGGCCAGCGCGGTCGCGGGGCTGCCGCATGGCTGCATTGCAGCATCGGCGCCGGCAGGCAGGGCCAGCAGGCAAGCCAGCGGCAGGGCAAGCAGCGCCTTCAGGAGGTTGCTGTAAACAGGCGGTGACGGAGGCATGGCGGTTTCGGCAGGTCGTGGCAAGGTGGACGATGCTAACCCCCGCGTGTAACGGAATGCTTGCTGCCGGGATGTGACGCCGCGATCGTGCTAAGGTAGTAAAGACCCGCCGGTACCCGACCGGCGCCGGCATAAACCTCATCGCTTACCACGTCATGATCAAGGAAATCGCGCAAATCACCATCAAGCCCGGCATGGAGAAGCAGTTCGAGCACGGCGTGAGCCAGGCCACGCCGCTGTTCCTGCGCTCGCACGGGTGCCACGGGGTGCAACTGTTCCGCTCGATCGAGCAGCCGGACCAGTACACGCTGGTGGTGGACTGGGAAACCGTGGACGACCATATGGTCCTGTTCCGCGAATCGCCGGAGTTCCAGCAATGGCGCGGCCTGGTTGCGGAGACCTTTGCCGCGCCGCCCAACGTGCACCACGTGTCCAAGGTCCTGTAAGCGCGCCATGAATACCCGGCCCGAACGCCCCCGCCATTTCTCGATGCTGCGTGAACTGCAGCTGGCCGATGTCTTCACGCTCGGCAACGCGGCCTGCGGCATGGGGTCGGTGTTCTTCGCGATGTTTTTCGTCGCGGACCAGCAGCTGTCGCATTTCTACACGGCCGCGGCGCTGGCCCCGCTGGCCTTTATCTTCGACGTGCTCGACGGGCGCATCGCGCGCTGGCGGCACGCGCATTCCGCGCTGGGGCGCGAGCTGGACTCGCTGGCCGACGTGATCTCGTTCGGCGTCGGCCCCGCCACGCTGGCCTTCGCCGCCGGCATGCGCGGCGGCTGGGACCTGGCCATACTGGTCTACTTTGTCTGCTGCGGCGTCAGCCGGCTGGCGCGCTTCAACGTCACCGCCGAATCGCTGGCGGCGGGTAGCGGCAGCGGCAAGGTGGCCTACTTCGAAGGCACACCCATTCCCACCAGCGTGCTGCTGACCGCCGTGCTGACATGGTGCGCATGGCGGGGCCAGCTCGGCGGCGAACTGCCCGGCGGCGCATGGGTGCTTGGGCCCACGGTGCTGCATCCCCTGGTGCTGCTGTTTGCGCTGTCGGGGACGCTGATGGTCAGCAAGACCCTGCGCATCCCCAAGTTCTGAAGGCGCCCGCCATCATGCGGGTGCAGGCTCCGTCCGCTCGGCCGTACGGGGCCGGCTGACCATGAGCGCCATCAGCGCCGCCACCAGGCACGCTGCCCCTGCCGCGTAGAGGGCCGGCGTATAGGTCAGCAGCAGCGTGCGGCTCAGCCCCGCGCCGAACGCTGCCACGGCGGCGCCGATCTGGTGCGCCGCGAAGATCCAGCCGAACACCATCGGCGCACGCTCGCGCCCGAAAGCGGTGGCCGCCAGCTTGACGGTGGGCGGCACCGTGGCGATCCAGTCGAGGCCGTAGAACATCGCAAAGATCGACAGCCCGTACAGCGTGAAGGTGGAATGCGGCAGCCAGAACAGCGACAGGCCGCGCAGGGCGTAGTACCAGAACAGCAGCTTGCGGCTGTCGTAGCGGTCGGACAGCCAGCCCGACAAGATGGTGCCGACAAAGTCGAATGCGCCCATCATTGCCAGCGCCGAGGCGGCGGGCACCGGGCCCATGCCGAAGTCGCCACACAGTGCGATGAAGTGGGTCTGGATCAGGCCATTGGTGCTCAGGCCACAGATGAAGAAGGTGCCCGCCAGCACCCAGAAGGTTTGGGTACGCGCGGCCTCACGCAGCACGCGGAAAGGTCCGCTCAGCGTGAATGGCGTGGCCGGCGGTGCGGCGAGCGGCGTGGCCGGATGGGACGGCACTTCGCCGAACGCGGCCAGGCCGACATCGGCGGGACGGTTGCGCATCAGCCCGAACACCAGCAGAGCCAATGCCGCACAGGCCGCCAGCACCGGCAGCACGGCCACGCGCCAGCCCATATGCTCGATCAGCCAGGCGGCCACCGGCAGGAACGCCAGCTGCCCGGTGGCGGCGCTGGCCGTCAGGATGCCGATCACCAGGCCGCGCCGCGCGCTGAACCAGCGGTTGGCCACTACGGCCGCCAGCACCAGCGCGGTCAGCCCGGAGCCGACGCCCAGCATCAGGCCCCACGCCACAAACAGCTGCCACAGCTCGGTCGACACGGTGGCCAGCGCCATGCCCCCGGCAATCAGCGCCAGCGCGACGCAGACCACGTTGCGCACGCCGAAGCGATCCATCAGCAGCGCCGAGAACGGCGCCATCAGCCCGAACAGCGCGAAGCGGAACGCCAGGATCGACGAGATCTGGTCGGTGTTCCAGCCCATCTCCCTGGTCAGCGGCTTCAGGAAGGCACCGGGCAGGCCCAGTGCGGCCGAGGTGGTCAGCATCACCAGGAAGGTGAGGGCGGCGATCAGCCACGCGTAGTGGATGCCGCGCCGGTCGAGCCGGCGGGAAAGGGCTTGCGCGAACATGGGGCTCTCGTGATCCGGATTTTAGGGTGGGATGGAACAGGGCAAAGGAAGGGCATTCCCGCTGCGCATGGCGGCGGGGTGTGGTCTTGTTTCGGGAAAAGCTTTGAACTATCCGCTGCTGCCGAGCAGGCGGGCCCGCACCGCGTGCAGCATCTCGTCGGAAAGCGGGTTGCCTTCCGTGGCGCGCGCCAGCGTGACCGCACCGACCAGCAGGGCCATGCGCACCAGCGCTTCGTCGTGGCGTTGCTGCGGATCGTCTGACGCCACGGTCTGCGCCATGTCGTCGACCATGGTCCGCAGCCCCTCCGCATAGGCCTGGCGCACGGGCTTGCCGGCGGGCTCGCGCGCGACATCGACGGCAAGCGCGGCGGCCGCGCAGCCGACGCCGGGGTTGGCGCAATGCGCGGGGGTCAGGTAGGGCTCGACCAGATTAGCGAGCATGGCCTTGCGGTCGCCGTTCGCCCGGGCGAGACGGCGCTCCCAGCGCGCCGTCGATTCCTCGAATGCGCGCTTGCAGGCCTGGGCCGCCAGTGCGTCCTTCGAAGCAAAGTGGCCGTAGAAGCCGCCATGGGTGAGGCCGGCACCGGCCATCAACTCCGCCACGCTCACCCCGTTGAGGCCGCGCTCGCGGAACAGCCGCGACGACGCTTGTTCGATCGCCTCGCGGTTCTTGTCGGTTTGCTCACGTGATGCGCGTGCCATTACCAGGCTCCTTGGGACTCGGTTTTCGCGTAGTTTAGATGATGGATATCATTTATTCAATAGATGTCGAGTATCATCTATTAAGGCTGCGCGCGAATATGTGCATACATATGAAGTCGTCTTCAGCAAAGTGAAGGGTTTTCCCGTATCGTGTCGCCTGATGATCGCCCCGCCAGCGCGACGCCCTTGCGCCGCCGGCCCGGCTGGGCGGCAACCGGTAAAGACAGTGTCCAGTACAACCCCCCTGCAGACCGCCTCCACGGCTGACGCCATGACTTCGCGCGAGCGGCGCGGCATGGCCGCGATTCTCATCGCCGTCGCCCTTGCCACCCTCGATACCGCCATCGCCAACACGGCGTTGCCGTCGATTGCGGCCGACCTGCGCGCTACGCCGGCCGCCTCGGTATGGGTCATCAATGCCTATCAACTGGCCATGGTGGCGACGCTGCTGCCGTTCGCGGCGCTGGGCGGCGTGCTGGGCCACCGGCGCATTTACCTCGGCGGTGTGCTGCTGTTCACCGCGGCTTCGGTGGTATGCGCGCTGGCGTGGTCGCTGCCGACACTGGCCGCGGCGCGGGTGCTGCAGGGCATCGGCGCGGCGGCCATCATGAGCGTCAACACGGCGCTGATCAGCGCCATCTTTCCCACGCACCGGCTCGGGCGCGGCTTGGGGCTGAATGCGCTGGTGGTGGGCGTTTCATTTGCGGTGGGGCCGACGGTGGCGTCGGTGATCCTGTCGTTCGGCACGTGGCCATGGCTGTTCGCCGTGAACCTGCCGATCGGCCTGCTGGCGCTGGCGATCGGGCGCGGCGCCTTGCCGCAGACCGCGCGCAGCACGCACGGCTTCGATCGCGTAGCGGCGGTGCTCAGCGTGATTGCCTTCGCCGCGCTGATCCTTGCGCTGGGAGAGGGGGCACAGCGCGCGCCGTTGCATTTGTCGCTGGCCGCGGCCGGCATCTTCGTGGTGGCATTCGCGCTGCTGCTGTGGCGCGAGCGCGGCCATCCGGCGCCGATGCTGCCGGTGGACCTGTTCCGGCGGCCGATGTTTGCGCTGTCGACGCTGACTGCGGTGTGTTCCTTCGCCGCGCAGGGCCTGGCCTTTGTCTCGCTGCCGTTCTATTTCCAGCACGTGCTGGGACGAGGGCAGGTGGAAACCGGCTTCCTGCTGACACCGTGGTCGGTGGTGGTGGCGCTGATCGGGCCGCTGGCCGGGCGCTTGTCTGACCGCTACCCACCGGCCGTGCTCGGCGGCGTGGGGCTGGCGGTGCTGAGTGCCGGCATGCTGTCGCTGGCCCTGCTGCCGGCCGACCCCAGCGCGCTCGATATCGGCATCCGCATGTGCATTTGCGGCGCCGGCTTCGGCTTCTTCCAGTCGCCCAACCTCAAGGCCCTGATGACCAGCGCCCCGCGTGAGCGCAGCGGCGGCGCCAGCGGCGTGGTGGCCACGGCGCGGCTGATCGGGCAGGCCACCGGCGCAGCGCTGGTGGCGCTGTGCTTTGGCCTCGCCGGCGACCACGGCCCCGGCCTGGCGCTGGCGTTGGGCGCGGCGTTTGCGGGCGCCGGCGCCGTGGCCAGCTGGATGCGGCTGGCGGCAGCCCAACCGAGGGCGTAGGCGGGGAACGCCCCCCGCATGCGGATCAGTTCAGGCGGGTGATCCGGCTCGCCGGGGGCGGGCTGACTGGCGAGTTCGCCTTGAAGTAGGCTTCGAAGACATCGATGTCGACCGGCCCGGCCTGCTGGTTCGTGCCCTGCTTCAACACCGTGAAGTTGTCGCCGCCCGAGGCCATGAAGTTGTTCACCGTGACGCGGTAGGTTTTGGCCGGGTCGATGGAGACGCCGTTGAGCCTGAGGGAAGCCGGATCGACGCGATTGCCCTGGCCCGCGGCAGCGCCTGCAGGCTTGCCGGCGTCCCAGGTATAGGTGAAGCCGCTGGAAACCTGCAGTACCCGGCCGCCTGCCGGCTGCGGCGCTTCCCACTGCTGTTCCAGCAGGCGCAGGATCTGCGCACCGGTCAGGTTCATCGTCACCATGCTGTTGCCGAAGGGCATGACGCCATAGAGCTGCCCGAACGTGGTCTGGCCACTGGTGGCGGCGTCGTACGCCAGGTTCTGGCGCAGCCCGCCGGGATTGGTGAATGCGATCACGGCCGGCCCGAACGAGGCATCGGAAGTGCCGGCCAGGTAGGCGTCCGCCACCAGGTCGCCCAGTGCCGACTCGCCCGCGGCAGTCTGGGTGCGATCGATGGTGGCGGTGATGGCGCCCATCACCGCGTTCTTGATCGGCGCGGTCAGCTCCACGTAGCGCTTGACCATCCCATCGACGGCGCTGTCCCTGGCAAGCGCCGTGTAGCCCGCGGGCAGTGCAATCGGAGTGCCGTTGTTATCTTTGATCACCAGATCATTGACCGCGACACGGTTGTTGGCCACCTTGGTGGAGACCTTGCGTGTCGCCGGATCGATCGTGATATCGATTTCCGAGGCCAGCCGGCCATAGAAGCCCGTCTGCGTCAGCAGCTTGCCGTCAGGCCGGGTGCAGACATATTCCTGGTGGGTGTGTCCGCTGATCACGATATCGACGGCGGAATCCAGCTTGTCGACGATCGACACGATGGCACCGTTCAGTCCCGGGCAGCTTTTGTCGTTCACCGTGCCCGCCGTGGTCGAACCGCCTTCATGGAGCAACACCACGATGGCATTCACGTTCTGCTGCCGCAGTTCAGGAATCAGCCGGTTGACCGTGTCCGCCTCGGCCTCGAAGGTCAGGCCCGCGGTACCCGCGGGCGTCACTACCGACGGCGTGTCCTTCAGCGTCATGCCGATAAAGGCCACCTTGGCCCAGTCGAAGGTCTTGATCCGGTAGGCCGGCAACAGCGGCTTGCCGGTCGCCTGGTCGATGACATTGGCCGCGAGGTACTGGAATTTGGCCCCGGCGTACGCACCGTTGGTCATGCAGGTGTCCACGCCGACAATGCCGCGCCGGCCATCCGCCGACCTCGGGAAGCAGCCACCATTCTGCAGCCGCAGCAGTTCATCGCGTCCCTTGTCGAACTCATGATTGCCGACCGAGGAAATCTCCAGGCCCATCTGGCTCAGCACATCGATGGCCGGCTCCTCATGGAACGCCCCGGCAACCAGCGGCGAAGCGCCAACCATGTCTCCGGCCGCCACCACCACGTTATTCGGATTCTTCGCCTTCAGGTTCTGGATCAGCGAGGCCAGATACGCGGCACCGCCGGCGGAAACGCGGGTGCCGGCCGGGTTGCCGGCATCCTGCACCACCACGCTGCCACCGGGCGCTTCCAGGTTGCCGTGGAAATCATTGAGCCCGATGATCTTGACCGATACCGGGGCGTCCGCGGCCGGCGTCGGGCCGACCGGCGCCGGAGCGCCCTCGTCACTGCCGGAACCGCAGGCGGCAACGATGCCTGCAAGAGCGAGCGCACCCAGGCTCGCGACGACATACCGTTTGCGTGTCATGTGGCCCATCCTTTGGGAAGCGGCAGGCGCCCACTCTATGAGCCGATCGTGACTGCTTCATGACGCAGGGATGTCACGCCATGGCGCTAACCTGAAACGCCATCAACGCCATGCACCGAATGCCAATGCATCCCTACCTGATCGCCTGCGCGCTCGCCGGTTGCGCGGGAATTGCGCAGGCCGCCACCGCGGAACTGCCTCCAGCCGTGACGCAGGCAAGCCGGCATGCCATGGCGGCTTGCCAGGAATTCATGCATGACGATGCGGACGAATACCGGTCCTGCATCGACGCCATTGCCCGCGAGATTCCGCGGGGGCGCAAGGATACGGCGGCGCGGTTGCTCGGGCATTACTACTATGCGTGGGTCGGAGCCAATAGCTCGGCGCGTTTGTCGTTGCCCGGGGCCGAGGCGGCGGCGCAGGTCTATCTGCGGGAATTTCGTGCTTTGCAGCGCAAGCTGGGGGTGGATGACAAGACGTTGTGCAAGGCGGTGCCGGGGGATTGTGGGCAGCGGGGGGGGTGATTGAGAAGCTGGAGGGGGAGAAGGGGCTGTGAATGGGTTGGGAAATTGCTTGGCGCGAAAGTGGAGCGCTACTAGTCGCTGTAGGCCCGGAGCAAGTCACGTATATCCTCTTTGGTCAACTGGCCAGAGGCGAGCGCGGCCGAAAAGTCTTCCTTCCCCAGCGGAAAGCGCGCGAGCAGCGAGTGAAGGCTCTCTTTGTCCAAGGGCGTAGCGGTCAGCGGATCCAGCCAGAATTTCTCCGTTGCTTCCCGAGTGTCCAGCTTTGTGCCCTCCACATTGATGTAGACCTTGTATCGGACAAAACCCTCGGCGAAAGCGCGATCAAGATACAGAGATGTGCCGCGGGGCAGGATAGCGGCAGGGCTGTCCGAACTGCCCCCGGTGAGCAGCAATGGATACTGCAGCTTGTGTACCCTGGGGACTTCTTCGGGCTCGAGTTTGTGTACCAGGGATGCGCCAGCTATGGCTCCGATGACCGCGGAGAGGATCGAGGTCAGTAGGCGCTTCATGGTGTTGTCCAATCCGGCAGGCGCGCTCATTCGGTCGCGTCAGTTGGTGCGTCAAAGTCGGTGGTGACAAGGTTCGTATCACGCAAGCTTCTGGCGTAGGCTACAAACGTCCCGCTTTGGGGGCAGGTTGCCCTGTTTCAAACCAAATCATGGGGCTATCCGTTCCACTTGGCGGGGCAGGATTATTTTTGGCTCCAGTTGGTTTCTGGAAGACATACTCCTCTTCCTCCGCGGGGATGGAGCCATCCTCATAACGCATATCCTTCCATAGGAGACACCACGTCACAGGTTCGGAAGAACTTTCATTTTCATCTTCATACCTTGCCGCTGGCGCTGGCGATCCCGCGTGCGAGTAATTCATGCATCCGATAATCGGAAATGGTCCCTTGGGCTCTCCTTTTTCTTTCCTGAATAGCGAAAATCCGCCTGATTTCGTAACCTCAACAGGCTCCCATATGCCAGAAAAGGGAATGGCATGTCCGGTCGAGATAAGCACTGGGGCCTTCGGAGTCGGTACATCGACGAGAAGATTGGGGAAATGCATACTGACGAGTTGGACCCAGCCAGTTGCCAAAGCTATATGGGGCGGCGTCATCAAGCCACTTGCTTTCGAGTATGTCTGAACACGCTCCCCAAGCCTGTGAGAGATCATCAAAGGTATCGAGAAATCTGTTCGCCCCAGGGGTGCTAACTTCCTCGATCGCTGGGTGCTCCCGCCACTCTATACGAATCAGGTAATTCCCCCAATAGGAGCGAGGCCGATCTGCCAGTGAAAATTGACCATTAACGTCATACTTAAATACTAACTTATCGCCATTTTTAAGTCGGAATATTGCGTCCTCGAGGTGCGCGAGCCCTTCCGAGGCATCGATATAGTGAGATTCCGTAATTTGAGAAGAATGTTCCTTACCTAATTCGCCGCAGTTGTCTGCAATTTTCGATAGCGAGCGTCCAGGCCCTGGTAGTACCCAAGAATGCGTTTCCATGCCGTGTACGAACTGATTCGTTTGAGCCAATGAAAGGATTTTCGGCGCTCATCATCGTTTGGAAGGTGGATATTGTTAGATTGGCTAGTCACGGCTTCATCGATATTTTTCGGTTTCCTTTAGTCCAATAGTCGGATTACTGGTAAATTGGACGAGATATGATCCATATCCCAATGCCAAATCGTTGCAGCCCCAGGCTGACGTCTACGCAATTTATGTAGACGTTTGATTAATCTACTTCTAGTATCCATCTGGTGGGCCGCCCTTGATGCAAGGGTAATATATCGCCGATGCCTGTGATAATGCTAATGTTTAAATCGTTTTCAGCCAGCCAGCGGCCTGCTCGCGGGGCGGGTTGGCCAGATGTTGCCCAAACGAGAGTGTCACTTATGTCTTTCGAAACTGCCGTCCTTTCGAACTTACTCCTTGTCTCGGGCATCAAAAATCGGTAGCGATTTTCTTCATCAGGAAATAATCCGTCCTCGTATCGCGAATCCCGCCAAAGAAGTCGCCAGGTTGCAGGAAGCCCCCTTTCCTCCCCATATGCTGCCATGTTAGGCGCTTCGGACTCGGCATGAAGATAGCTCATTGTGCCAACAATCGAAAATGGACCTTTTGGAATTTGTTTTTGCTGGAATAAACTAAATACGTTGGGTTTCGGTACTTCTACCGGCTCCCAGATTCCTGAGCAGGGGACGATCCTTCCCGAGCGCACGAAGGTATTATTTTCAGGATCCGGTACTTCAGGAAGTGGCAAAGAATACCTCATTTTCTGTAATGTACTCTTTAGATCCTCGTTGTAGAACGTGTGCGATTCTGCGTTGGCATTCCAGGGCTCAAGCACATCTGGCGCGATTTCGCCCCATGCTTCGGAAAGCTCTACAAATGCCCTGTGGAAATCGGTCCACCCAGGGGTGTCTTGTTCGCTGATAGGAGGGTGCTCGCCCCACTCAATTCTGATCAAATATTTGTCCCAGTACGTTAGGGGGCGATCCGCCATGGCCAAATCACCATTGGCATCGAATTTGAATACTCGCTTGTCTCCAGACCTAAGGCGAAGAACGCCATCCTCGCAATGCGCGAATCCTTTCAATATGGAGACATAGTCGGAGTCAGAAACTCTCGAGGTGTCATCACATCCTGTCGCGCACGCCATTCGCCGGCAGTTCTCAGCGGCATCCGCCCACAATTTGTAATAGGAAAGGACTCTGTTCCAGGCAGTATATGAGCTGATTTGCTTCAGCCACAAAAACAGCATTTTCCGTTCGTCGTATGACGTAGAAGTTTGGTTGTTCAGTCCCATCTTTCCCTTATGGCGTAACTACTACTTCACGGTTCTTTTTGGTTGCTTGTTCGCGACTTCCAAGGCGAGCTGTTTGCACCGACGCCGGCCCAGGCATTCGTGCATATCCCCAAATTCCGTTTGCATCTTTCCATCCAGTAGGACGAATATGAAACGTTATACCGGTCGAAGGGTCAGTCCAGGCACGGGCGTTGCCGGACGCAATGACTGCCTCCCCAAGTGCTTTCAGTCCTTTAGAGGTTTTCTCGTCCAGCATAAAGAAAGCCTGTGTTGCACCTCCAGGCAAATATTGTCCTGAGAGCCTGGAGCCAGTTTGCTCCGCAACCGTTCCTACGACGGCCTTTGGCGGATTGGTCCCCACGACCCTTCCGACTACAACGTAGCCATCGCGGTTAAACTCGTCTAGCACTGCGGCACGCTCCCGCCACTGTCGAGCGCTTTTGGGTGGAGATCCAAGTCCCCACCAGACGCCTCCGGGATTCGTAGATGTAATTTTCTCCCCATGGGTGACGCCTTCGGGACCGAAAAAACGAAATACTTCCTCGCCCTGCTTCAATGGGCGATTTATCATGCGTCCGCTGTATGCCGCCACAGCCTCGAGATTACCGTTTTTATCGACTTTTTTAGTGAGATCGGGGTAACCTGGCTCTGGTTTGTATAATTTTTCGTATTTGTCTGGTCGTTTAGCGGGGGCAAAATTCTGCTGCCATCCTCTTTTCGATCGAGCGGGTAGGACACCATGTTCGACAAGGCGCGCTTCGTCGGTTCGGGTGATTGCGGGCTTGCCCGTTGCTACTTCGTGGAGTGCCTTCCTACTTGTGGCCTCGCCTCCGGAACGAACATATGCCTGGACCTCCCTTAGATATTGATCCAATTCCTTGATAGCCTTGGGAATCATTTCATTTCCCTTGGCCTTGAGTTGCCGCAGGCCACTGCGCAAACCGTCGATCCGTCGTAATAGGACCGACGGAATCGCAGAACCGGCCTTACTTTTGATCTGACCGAGCACCTTATACAGGTTGTTCATCAATGCCGCGAATCGTTCCAGGATCGCGGCCTGATGATCTGCAAAACGCAGCTTCAGTAACCACCGTTCAGCATTCTTGACACCTATGCGGTTCAGGAAAGCGATGATTTCATTGGCACCTTCAAGTAGCTTAGCTGCCCGCGCGGCGCCCTTCAGCGCAGCGGCTTCCTTGCAAACTTTGATGAGAATCCGGCCCACGCCTTTGACGACGCCTCCGAATACAGGGATCAAGGCAATGACAAGCACGACGAGCAGCACCCACTCCCAGACGCTTTCCCGCTTTTCCGGCTTGTCGACCAAGCCGATAACGACGGCGATAATATCGCGAACGGCGGTCACGTCGCCAACAAGCGGGATCATGCCAATTACGGCGTCTACGATGATCTGGGACAAATTTGCCTTCTCATTGAAGGCGCCCTGAACCGTACCCCAGGTCCAACTCCCGACGTCGGCGCAGATGGCACGGAAGCGACTCCAAGTGAGGCCACCCGGTGGCGTTGTGTTTGCAACTGAAGGCATATTTTCTTGCTTCTGGAGTAGGCTAAGCGGGCTTTGCTTCCGGATCCGTCTCAGTGGACAGGTATTTGTCCACCAGGCTGGCTAGCTTGGCTTCCGTTGGATTAGGGTCGTGCCCAGGCGTCGGTGTTTTGTCTTTGCGTTCAAAAGCGCCTGGCATCGGGCCAAAGCTGACCTGCACGGGCCCGGGAGGAATGCCTTCAATGACGGCGCGTCCCTGCGCATCGAGTGTTCCTTGACGTTGAGAACCGTCAGCGAACTTCGCAAAGTATTGGGCGCCTGCAAGGCCTTCGTCGTCGTGATAGCGGTGATCAAGCATTAGCGTCGAGGGCGACATCACCCCCACCGGCAGCGCCGCCAGCTCCGCCGGACTCCCCCCCGCCCCCACCAACGGATGCCCAGCCCCCTTCACCGACAACAACCCCGGCGTCTCAAACGTAATCGCATTCCCATCCAGCACGATCCGCGACGAGCCGCCGTGCAGCACCACCTTCTTCTGCGCCAGCACCTCGATGCCGTCGATCGATGACGTCACCGTCACGGCCTTGTCCGCCATGACAGCCAGCGCATCGGTATGCGCCTGGATGGAAACCGGTCCGCCGGCCGCGATCGCGCGAATGCCATTGTTCTGGCTGAACAGGCTCACGCCCTTGGCTGCCGCCGCGGCGACGGTGTTGCCGGCGCCGACATGCCAGTCCGCCTGTGCCAGGCCCAGCAGGTGCCGTCCGGCAAAGATGCTGGTGGTGGCCTGCGTGGCCAGTGCGATCGAACTGGGCGATTCCGCGACGAGCCACGGTTGCCCGAAGCGCTCGGCAGCGGTGCCGGTATCCGGGCGCTTGGCGTCCTGGTCGTTGACCCGGTCCGGATAACTGCCGTCCTGCTGCGGGTCGATGGCCTTGGTCAGCGGTTCGAAGGCTGCGGTGGCTCCCAGCGGCAGCGCCTGCTGCGAGGTGGCGGCATCGGAGAGGCGCCGGGCGGTACGCTCGGCGGCGGTGATTTGCCCGCGGGCTTCGCGGATGTCGAGCATGGTGCCGGCGGCCCTGGCCTGGACCGTGGTCGACAGCAGCAGGCCGTTGCCGGCGCGCACGATGGCCCAGGCGTCGGTGCGCAGTTCGGCGCCGGTGCCGCGCCAGGCGCCGCGTTCACCGCTGGCGGGCGGCTGCGCGATCACGTAGCCAAGGTTGAGCTGGGTGTCGGCGGCCGAGCTGGCCAGGCGCATGCGCAACTGGCCGGTGTTGTCGTCGACTACCCACTGGTTGTAGCCGCCGTCGCCGAGGTTGTGCGAATGCCAGCCGGACAGCGCCGTGTTCAGCGGGGCCTCGGTGGCGGGCCAGGGCAGGGCGTCCTGTTCGTTGTGCAGTTGCGCCACCACCATCGGGCGATCGATGTCGCCATCGAGGTAGGTCAGCATGACCTCGGTGCCGGCGCGGGGCAGGTGATGCGCGCCCCAGTTGGGGCCGGCTGCGGCGGTGGCCACGCGCACCCAGGCGGTGACCTGGGTCAGGTCGTCCTGGGCCGGGTCGGCGGCGGTGTCGGCCCGGGGATCCGCCATCGGCGCGCGCAGCCAGGGCAGGCGCACGCGTACGCGGTGATCGCGCTCGGTAGTCAGCGGGGCGCCGCCCTCGGCGATGACGACAGCGGGCTGCCCTTCGGGTGCGGTGGGCTTGGGCGTGTATGCCGGCACGATCGGGGCGTCGGCGCGAACGGCTTCGAAACGGTTGCGGTAGCTGCCGGCCTCGATGTCGGACAGGCCCAGCAGCAGCGCTACCTCGGCCCCCAGGTTGTTGGCCGCTTCATGGCGCACGGCCAGCGTGACGAACTCGTTCGCGGCGGTGTCGAAGTGCCCGGTCAGCGTGAAGCGTTCGCCGGCGCCCAGGGCGCGGACGCTGCCTTCGCCCTCGTAGCGCAGGTAGCGGCTTTCATGCGCTTGCGCTAGCAACTGCGCGGCGCGGCGTGCGGCATCGGCGTCGGGGAAGCGGTAGGTGCCGCGCGTTTCGAAGGACTCCAGCGTGGGCCATTCGCCCAGGCTTTCACTGCCGGCGTCGGCGGCGGTGGCGGCCAGCGACTTGTAGTCCCACGAGGCGACGGTGACAGCGTTGGTGCCCGCGGCCGCTTGCAGTGACCAATGGTCGATGGCGTCTTCGCGCTCGGCGGCGTCGCTGCGGTGGAAGCGGATGCTGGGCTGCGCGCAGGCGGGGCGTTCGGCCTGGTTGTCGAAGATCACCAGGCAATGGCGGGACTGGGCCTTGTCCTCCTGGCTGGATGTCTCGGCGTCGTCCTGTTGATGCTCGAAGCGATACGAGAGGCCTTCTTCCGCCAGCAGCCGCGTGACAAAGTCTAGATCGGTCTCGCGGTACTGACAGCAGACCGAGCGCTTGCGCAGCGGTTGACTCACTGCCGTGCGGAATTGGGCGAGCGGGTAGTCAGCCAGCACATCTTCGATGATCTCCAGCGCGGTCTTGTCCTGGTAGACATAGCAATCGGTGCGTGCGCACAGGCGATCAAACCAGGTGCCGACCATCAGCCGGTAGCGGGCCAGGCCGCCGTCGCCGCCGATGGCCGCGCAGCTCTGGACATAGCCGTGCCAGGCGCGGCGGCTGCCGTCGGCTAGCATCAGCCGCAGCGTGATTTCCTCGGCGGCCAGGCGTGCGGTGTCCAGGTGTGCCGACGGGCTAAGACAATCGATCTGCAGCTGGAAGGGTGCGCAGACACCCTCGTGCGCGACGAAGCGCTCCACTACCAGGTCGTCGGCGGTAAGCGCCGTCTCCAGCGTGATCTGGCGCGTGCGCTGGCCCAGCAGCCCGGACAGGGCGGCCATCGCGGATGACGGATAAGAGGACAAGGGCTTCATCGGAGCAAGGTCGCGCTAGAAGGTTCGGCATGCGGGCCTGGATGCGGCAGGACCGCCTTCGATGGCATCAACGCGGCATCAGGGCAGCGAGATGGTCAGATGCGAATAGCGCGGCCCCAGCTTGATCACCTGCGAGTAGCCCTGCAGCGTGTCGCTGGTCTGTGAGCGCAGCGTGGTCGACAGCCCCAGGAAGGCCAGCAGGGCAATCAGCGCAAAGACCGCGCCGAAGATCCACAGCGGGGTTTCGCGCTTGAGCGCGTGCGAGATCTTGTCCGGGATCGGCCATTGCGGGGCAAAGGCGGCGCGCTTGCCCTTGATCGCGGAGATCTCGTCGCCAAGGCGCGCGGTCAGGTAGGCCAGCTTTTCGGGTCCCTCCAGGATGTACTTGCCGCGGAACCCCAGCAGCAGGCACATGTGGAACACTTCCAGCGCCTGCAGGCGCGGGGCCCCTTGCGCGCGCAGTTCTTCCAGCTTGGTGAAGAAGCCTTCGCCGGCCAGTTGCTCGCCGAACAGCACCAGTTGCAGCGGCCGCCGCTCCCAAGTGCTGCGGATGCCGAAGTTGGACGCCAGGATAGTTTCGTCGATGGCGGCGCAGAACGCGTACTTGGCATCGAAGATGTCTTCGGCCGGGACGTTGAGCCGCTTGGCGCCGCGCTCGAAGTCATCGAGGAAGTCGCGCACCTTCTGCAGGAACTCCTCGGCGCTGCCCGGTTGCTGGCCATTGCGCAGCAGGAAGAGCATGAAGAAGCCGTCGTAGAGCAGGTCGAGCAGCGTGCGTGCGTGCATCGCGCCATCGGCGGAGCCCGCGGCGGCGGGGGATGGCTGGCCAGCCGGTGATGCGCCGAACAGCGAAGGCGTGGAGGTAGCGCTCATGAGGTCACCGCAATCAGTTCAAGTTTGAGTTCCCGGATGCCGGCCGGGGTGTAGATGGTGATGGTCTGTGCCTGCAGCATGCGGTCGTAGAGTGCGCCGCGCGCCTCGATGGCGAAATAGCACGCGCCCGGACGCACCGGGATGGCGGGCGGCACCTGCGGCGTGTAGGTCAACGGCACGCCCGGCATCGAGGACAGCACTAGCTTGTCCACGTCATCGGGGGCCCCGACCTTGAAGCGGCTGGGGATGGCGTCGACCAACTCGGCGACTGGCATGTCGGCGCTGACCGACAGGTAGAAGCTGGTCTTGTCGTCGATCTTGCCGGAATCGAGCCGCCCCAGATGGAACGAGGGACGGGTCTCGTCCAGCGCGATCGAAAAGTAGCGCGTGGAGATGACGGTATCGAGCAGGTCGCGGATGATGCTGTCCAGCCGCGCAAAGACGGGGCCCGGACTGTCGTGGTCATAGACCGGAAGATCGGCCAGCGTATGGCTCTTCGAGAATGTCATCAGCGCGCCGGCCAGGCGCAGCATTTCCTGGAACAGGCGCTCGGGATGCAGCTCGGGATGGTGGAACAGGTGCGCCAGTGCGGCGAAGGAGGCATTGGCCGTGTGCAGCAGCCAAAAGGACGCGATATCGCCCGAGCGGAACTCGATGATGTTCTTGGTGGGTTCGCGATGGAAACCGTACAGCGCGTTGACCTTGGCCTGGAGCGCGTCGATCAGCCGCCGCAGGCGCAGGTACAGCACCGCCGACGCGTTGATCGACAGGCTGGGGGCGACAAAGGTCTCGTCCAGTTCAAAGCTGCCGGTCGCGGTACGCCGGATGCGCACGACCGGCAGCGAGATGAACTGGTCGCGCGGCTCGGTCTCGGCCACCAGCCGCACGGCCTTCTTCAGGTAAGTGATGGCTGCCGGTTCCGCTTCGGTGAACAGGTCCGACGTTTCGGTCTGCAGGCCGACATAGCGGGATGACAGTGAGCCTTCTACGTCGTCGCGGTAGTTGCCGCCGGCATCGTGCAGCGGTTGCAGGGCCAGGTAGAAGGTCAGTTCCGAGGTGCCTGCCGGCATGGCGTCCAGCACCACGGGTGGGGGCAGTTCGTCAGCCTGGGGCGCGGAATACAGCTCGCCATCGGGGAAGAACAGCGACAGCTCGGTCACGCGCAGCACCCCGCTGGCGAGCGCATCCGTGTCGAAACTGGCATTGCGCACGCCCCAGCCATAGGGTTGGATCACTTGCGCGGTGGCGTGCAGACGCGACTCATGGTATGCGTCCTGCCGCTGGAAATGCTGGGGCCGCAGGAACAGGCCTTCGCCCCACAGAATCTTGGCGGAATAACTCACGTTTGCCTTGGTTGTTGTTGGTACCGGGCGCCGCGTCAGGTACGGCAGCCCGCGGCGGATACGAGGTTGAGGTTGCTGCTGGCCGCGGCGCCCGCCGGCGTGATGGCATCGCCGACGGTCAGCGTCATGGCGCAGGCGTGCAGGCCGATGGTCAACCCGGACTTCTCGCTCTTGGCAGTATCGAAGGCGAACTTCCAGCGCTGCGGGGCAGGGCTGCGAAACAGCGCCACCACGCCGAACGTTCCGGCCTCGCGGGTAACCTTTTCCACGATTTCATAGCGCTGGCCGGGAATTAGAGTCATCTCTCTAACTTGCACCAGGTCAGCGCCCAGAGTCTTCTGCTCGCGTTGCGGGTCGATGAAGGTATCGAAGGGCGCCTGCAGAAAGCTGGTGGGATCTTTCAGCTTGTAGAGCCGGACCACGATGGCCGCGGGCCGGTTATCGGCCGCCGCATTGAGGTTGTTGCCGGCGTACAGCTTGAGCGGGACTTCCCGCGGCGGCTTCTGTGATTCCGGCACGTTAGAGGGCTTGAGTCCTACCGCCTCCAGCGCGCCGCTGGCCGCGCCCGCCAGCAGCGTGCCGCCCACCGAGCATCCTGTCAGCACCGCGGCGCAGGCAGCCGCCGCCAGACCTGCAGCCAGCCTGGTTGGCACCGCCAGGGCGCTGCGACGCCGGCGTTGCGGTGCTGGTTCGATGCCCGGCGGCTGGCTGAATTCAATTTGGCGCATGACAGAATTTAGAAACATCTAATTCAGCAGTTGTGGACCGATCCGACAAAAACGGTAGAGAACTACCAAAAAGTACTAATGCTGACAATATCTGTCCATCTGTTGTCAGCCGTAAGCGGCAGAGTGTACTATTCCGGCCAATTCGTGTTCAACACAGTTCTAGCATTCTTGGCATTTGGCATTTTTTCCCAGCGCGAATCTCGCCAAGCCAGCCCGAATCGCCCCGCCGCAATCTTGAACTTTCACAAGAGACTCGCCGTGAACGACTACAAGCCCAAGTCAGGTATCCAACGCACCCTGGTGATGCTGGCCAGCTCCGCCGTGCTGCTAGCCGGCTGCGCAACCTCCAATCCGGGACCGCAGAGCGATGAGTCGTTCAAGCAAAGCATGTCCGAGGCCGAGGCGGCACTGACCAGCGGCCAGCGCGACCAGGCCATCAGCCTGTTCGAGCAGATCGCCAAGAACAACCCCACGCGCGAAGAGCCGTGGTCGCGCATGGCGCAGATCCAGTTCGGAGCGGAGCACTACCCGCAAGCAATCGTCGCGGCCGAAGAGGCGCTGCAGCGTGACGCCACTGACCGCAAGGCCAAGAGCGTGCTGGCGGTCAGCGGCCTGCGCGTGGCACGCCGCTCGCTGCAGGAACTGCGCGCCGACAGCGCCCTGGCTGGCGACGTGCGCTCCGACGCCCAGTTGCTCGCCCAGATGCTGCGCGACACGCTGGGTGAGCAAGTGCTGTTCCCCCGCGACAAGAACGCCGCGCCGGCGGCCAAGCCCGTGCCGCGCCGCCGTGCCGCCACCGCCAAGCCAGCGTCCGCCTCGGCGCAACCGGCGCAGCCCGCTGCGTCGGGCGGCGGCAGTGCAGACCCGTTCGGCGCCCTGCGCTGATCCTCAGACCGGATTCCGCCAGATCGGAGAGTAGTGATGGCCAAGAAAGAAAGTGTCCAGAAGCGCCTGCAGAAGGTGCGTCCCCCGCGCGTGCAACTGACGTACGACGTCGAGAAGGGCGACGCCATCGAGCAGAAGGAACTGCCCTTTGTCGTGGGCGTGGTGGCTGATCTGTCGGGTCAGTCCGAAGTGGCCCAGCCCAAGCTGCGCGACCGCAAGTTCGTCAATATCGACCGCGACAACTTTGACGACGTGATGGCCGGCATCGAGCCGCGCGCGGCGTTCCAGGTGCCCAACACGCTTTCGGAAGAAGGCGGCAAGTTTGGCGTGGACCTGAAGTTCCATTCCCTCGAAGACTTCAATCCGGAAGCCGTGGTCGAGCAGATCGAGCCGCTGCGCAAGCTGCTCGAGGCCCGCTCCAAGCTGGCCGACCTGCGCAACAAGCTGGCAGGCAATGACAAGCTGGAAGACCTGCTCTCGGAAGTGCTGACCAATACCGAGTCGCTGCAAAAGCTCGGTGCCAATGCCAGGAACGGTGGCGACGATGCTTGATAACCAGTCCGCTGCAGTGGCCCAGCCCGGCGCGGCTGTCGGCACGTTGAACCTGCTCGACGCGATCGTCGAGCAGAGCAAGGTTGCGAAGTCGGATTCCGAGCATGCGCGTGCCAAGGACATCATCGGCGAGCTGGTCAGCCAGGTGCTGGACGGGACCGTGGTGGTGTCCGACAACCTGTCGGCGACCCTGGATGCGCGCGTGGCCGAGCTGGATCGCCTGATCTCGGCCCAGCTCAGCGCCGTGATGCATGCGCCGGAATTCCAGAAGCTGGAAAGCACGTGGCGCGGCCTGTCGTACCTGGTGAAGGAAACGCAGACCGGCACGATGATCAAGATCAAGGCGTTGAACGCGACCAAGCGCGACCTGGTGCGTGACTTCAAGACCGCGATCGACTTCGACCAGAGCGCGCTGTTCAAAAAGGTCTACGAAGAGGAGTTCGGCACCTTTGGCGGCGCACCGTTCGGCGCGCTGATCGGCGACTACGAAATCACGCGCCAGCCCGAAGACGTCTATTTCATCGAGCAGATGTCGCACGTCGCTTCGGCCTCGCACGCGCCGTTCATCGCGTCGGCGTCGCCGGAGCTGCTGGGCCTGGAGACCTTCGCCGATCTCGGCAAGCCGCGCGATCTGGCCAAGGTGTTCGATACCGTCGAGTATGCCAAGTGGAAGTCGTTCCGCGAATCTGAGGATTCGCGCTACGTCGGCCTGACCATGCCGCGCTTCCTGGGGCGCCTGCCGTACAACCCGAAGGACGGCACCACGGTCGAGGGCTTCAATTTCGTCGAGGACGTGGATGGCACCGACCATGGCAAGTACCTGTGGTGCAACGCGGCCTGGGCCTTCGGCGCGCGCCTGACCGCGGCCTTTGAGGATTTTGGCTGGTGCGCGGCCATTCGTGGCGTCGAAGGCGGCGGCTTGGTCGAAGACCTGCCGACCCATACCTTCAAGACCGACGACGGCGAGATCGCGCTCAAGTGCCCGACTGAAATCGCGATCACCGACCGCCGCGAGAAGGAGTTGAGCGACCTCGGCTTCATCCCGCTGGTGCACTGCAAGAACTCGGACTATGCCGCGTTCTTCGCCGCCCAGTCGGTGCAGAAGCCCAAGAAGTACAACACCGACAGCGCCAACGCCAACGCCGTGCTGTCGGCACAGCTGCAATACATCTTCTCGGTGTCGCGCGTCGCGCATTACCTGAAGGCCATGATGCGCGACAAGATCGGCAGCTTTGCTTCAGCGCAGAACGTGGAGAGCTTCCTGAATCGCTGGATCTCCCAATACGTTCTGCTCGACGATAACGCCAGCCAGGAGCAGAAGGCGCAATTCCCGTTGCGGGAAGCCTCGATCCAGGTGTCGGAGGTACCCGGCAAGCCGGGCACCTACCGCTCCGTCGCCTTCCTGCGCCCGCACTTCCAGCTTGATGAACTGTCGATCTCGCTGCGGCTGGTTGCGGATTTGCCGAAAGCGGCAAACTCCTGACCGCAATCCCTGCGGGGGAAAGCGGGCGCAGTACCTAGCAATGCCAGGAAACTGGCAAGAAGCCTAAATAGCGATTTTCATCGAGGGTCTTTCCATGAAGGATATCTACGTCAAGTTCGGCAGCCCGGCAATCAAGGGCGAATCGCAAGACAAGGATCACAAGGACTGGATCGAGGTCAACACCTGGAAGCACAGCATCACCCAGCCGCGTTCGGCCACCGCGTCCACCGCCGGCGGCCATACCGCCGAGCGCTGCGAGCACGGCGAGATGGTGTTCACCAAGGATCTGGACGTGGTCAGCCCGCTGCTGTACCAGCACGTGTCGGGCGGCACCACGTTCGACGAGGTCACCATCGACTTCCTGCGCGCCGACGGTGAAGGCAAGCGGGTCAAGTACCTGGAAATCAAGCTGAAGAACGCCATCCTGGGCGCGGTGTCGGCCAACGTGGTCGCCGAAGGCATCCCCAGCGACAGCTTCACGCTGAAGTACGCTGCCGTGCAGTGGAAGTACACGCAGCAGAAGATCGGCGGCAACCAGGGCGGTAACTCGCAAGGCGCCTGGAGCCTGACCAAAAACGACAAGACCTATTCGGTCTGACGTTCCTGCAGTCAAGCCTTGCCGCGGCAGCGTTGCCGCGGCATTTGCTTGTTCGCTCCCATGAAAGGCTTTGAACCCAGCCTGCTCGACAAGCTCTTCGACGATGAGCCGCACGCGCCGCTGCCCAGCGCGCTGCGGCAATTGTCGCTGGAAGAGCTGAAGGCGACGGTCGCCCGCGATATCGAGTCGCTGCTGAATACGCGCATCGTCCATGAAGATGCCGATTTCAACGGCTTGCCCGAGTGCCGGCGGTCGCTGCTGACCTATGGGCTGAATGATTTCGCGGGGCTGAGCCTGGCCAGCTTCGATGACCGCCAGTACATCTGCCAGTCGTTGCGCAATGCGATCGAGCGCCATGAGCCGCGGCTGCAGAACGTCAACGTTGCGTTGTCGGTCAGCGAGCGGGCCACCAGCGTGCTGTGCTTTGGCATCAGCGCGGTACTGCTGGTGGGCCCCGCGCGCGAGCCGGTCAGCTTCGATGCCATGCTGCAGCCATCGACGCTGCAGTATTCGGTCACGCGAGGGCGGGGCTGAAGCGCGGCGTTGCGCAGGCGTGCTTTGGGCAATGAAGCCGTTGCCAGCCATCGGAAGCCGACGACCACCAAGACAGCGCCAACCACGCCATTAGCGTCACCCACCGGCCAGACAGAATGGAAGACTTGCTGCCATATTACGAACGCGAACTGGCCTTTCTGCGCCGGTATTCGCGCGACTTTGCCGAGCGCTATCCGAAGATTGCGGCGCGCCTGGCAATGTCGGCCGATGGCTGCGACGATCCCCACGTCGAGCGGATGATCGAATCGTTCGCCTTCCTGTCCGCGCGCATCAGCAAGAAGCTCGATGACGAATACCCCGAGTTTACGGAAGCGCTGCTGGAGGTACTGTATCCGCACTACCTCAGCCCGTTCCCGTCATGCTCGATTGCGCATTTCGACGTAGCCGGCATGGCAGCGCAGTTAAGCGCACCGGTCACGGTGCCGCGCGGCACGTTGCTGACCACGCGCCCGGTGCGCAAGGTGGAGTGCCGGTTCCGTACCGCCTATGACGTGACCTTCCTGCCCTTGCGCGTCGCTGCTGCCGGCTTCGAGCGGGCGGTGTCCGCGCCGTCGACGGTCAACCTGCCCAAGGGCGCCACGGGCGCCATCTCGATCGAGCTGGAATACCTGGGCGAGCAGGGCGGCTTCGATGCGCTGGGCCACAAGGCGGTGCGCGTGTACCTGGACGGCGAGCCGTCCTTCGTGGCGGCGCTGGGCGACGCACTGTTTCTGCACGTGGCCGCGGCGTATGTGGAAGAGCGCCCCGGTGTGTGGAAGCGGCTGCAGCGCGTGCCGCTGCGCGAGGTCGGCTTTGGCGCGGACGAGGCGCTGATCGACACCCCGGCGCGCTCGCATCCGGCATACCGCCTGCTGAGCGAACATTTCGGCTTTGCCGAGAAGTTCAACTTCGTCGATATCGACCTGGATCCGGTGCAGCGCGCGCTGTTGCCCGGGGCCGCCGCGCGCCGCGTGACCCTGCACCTGGTGCTGACCGATGTTCGCAGCGACAGCAACACCGCGCGTCTGCTTGAAGGGCTGGGCGCTGCCCACCTGCGCCTGCACTGCACACCGGTGGTCAACCTGTTCCGGCAAAAGGCCGACCCGATCCGTATCGAACATACCGCGACCGCCTATCCGGTGGTTGCAGACAGTCGCCGCGCGCACGGCTTCGAGATCTATTCGATCGACCAGGTGCAACTGGTGCGTGAAACCGCCGCCAGCCACGACGTGGTGGAGTTCCGGCCGTTCTATTCATTGCACCATGGCGAAGATCCGGGCCGGGCCGGGCACTACTGGATAGCCCGCCGCAATGCCCTGGTCGCGGAGCGCAGCCCGGGCTTCGAGACCGAGATCTCCATCGTCGATTCGGACTTCGATCCCGCCAGCCCGCGCACGGAAACGCTGAGCCTGAGCGTGACCTGCACCAACCGCGACCTCCCCGCGCTGCTGGCGTTTGGCCAGCCGGATGGCGACCTGACCATGGAGGGAAGCTCGATTGCCCGCCGCATCAGTTTCCTGCGCAAGCCGACACCGTCGATGCGGCTGAGCAGCGGGCGCTCATCGCAATGGCGGCTGGTTTCGCTGCTGGCGCTGAATCACCTGTCCCTGGTGCAGAACGGCCTGGCCACGCTCAAGGAAATGCTGCGCCTGCATGACCTGCCCCGCAGCGCAATCTCGGCGCGGCAGATCGAAGGCATCGTCGGCCTCGATTACAAGCCGACAACGCAGTGGCTCGCCGGCAAGCCCTTCGCCACCTTTGTACGCGGGCTCGAGATCCAGCTGACGTTGGATGAAGACGCCTTCGTTGGCACCGGGCTGCATCGTTTTATCCGGGTCATGGACCATTTCTTTGGCCTGTATGTCCACCTGAACAGCTTTGTGCAGCTGGTCGCGGTATCGCGCCGCGGCAGCAAGGAACTGGCAAGATGCGCACCCCGCAGCGGCGAATCGATCCTGGTGTAATCCGCACGCTGCTGCGGCAACCGTACCGCTTCGAGTTCTTCCAGGCGGTGCGGTTGCTCGAGCTGCACTATGCGCGCGAAGGCGCGGGCGTTCCGGAACAGGTGCTGGCCACGCGCGTTGCCTTTCGCAATACGTTGTCGCTGTCGTTCCCGCCAAGCGAGCTGCAATCCATCGAGCCTGCCACTGCGCTGAACGGGGCGCTGGAGAGCGAAGATGCCTTCGCACAGGCTTTGGCCGACGGCGCGCTGGACAAGGTTTCGATCACGCCTACCTTCTTCGGCATGCTCGGGGCGCAGGGCGCGCTGCCGCTGCACTACACCGAGCTCGTGTCGGAACGCGAAACCCTGCGCCGGGACCGCGCCGCACGCGCCTTCTTTGATATCTTCTCCAACCGCGCCACCGCGCTGTTCTACCAGGCGTGGAAGAAGTACCGGCTGCCGTTCCAGCACGAAGTCGATCGCAACCGGCATTACCTGCCACTGTTGCTGTCGCTGGCCGGCATGGGGGACAAGTCCATGCGGCGCGGCTTGTCGGCCACGGCAGGGGTCGTGCATGACGAGGCGCTGGCCGGGTATGCCACCGCCGCGCGCCACCGGCCGGTATCGGCCGCCTACCTGCAGCAGGTGCTGTCCGATTACTTCCGGGCTGACGTGCGCGTGGAGCAGTTTGTCGGCGGCTGGTATCAGGTGCCGCCGTCGCAGTATTCGCGGCTGGGCGGCACCAACAACCTGCTGGGCGCCACCGCACTGGCCGGAACGCGTGTCTGGCAGCGTGACCTGCGCGTGCGCATCTGGATGGGGCCGCTGGGGCGCGAGCAGTATCGCAACTTCCTGCCCGGCGCCGAAGGGGCGCTGGCCCTGCGCAAGATGGTCACGGTGCTGTGTGGCGCCACGCTGGAATACGAAGTCGGCCTGATCCTGCGCGCAAAGGACGTTTCCGGTTGTGAGCTCGGCGCGGAGGGCAGCGGCAGGCTGGGCTGGGATACCTTCCTCAACACGAAGCCGGCCGGCCAGGACCGCAGCGATGCCCGCTATACGCTTGCGCCCGTGCACTGAGCGCGGATCCGCTTTTCTCAGCCTCGCGCCCCCCCAACGCAATTCAGACTTACCGGAGCCCTAGCCGCCATGGCCATTCCCCTCAAGACGTTGATCGCCAAACTGAACGCCAGCTGCCGGCAGGCCGCCGAACGCGCCGCGTCGCTGTGCATGGCGCGCGGCAACTATGAGGTCGACCTGGAGCACCTGTTCCTGGCGTTGCTGGAAAACGCGCGCAGCGATTTCTCGGTGGCGGTGCGCGCCAGCGGCATCGACCCCTCGGCCCTGCAGCGCGACCTGGAAGCGGAGATCGCGCGCTTCAAGAACGGCAACACGCGCACGCCGGCATTTTCTCCCTACCTGCCCAAGCTGTTCGAGCATGCATGGCTGATTGCCTCGCTCGACTCGCAGACCACCCGCATCCGCTCCGGCCATCTGCTGCTGGCACTGCTGACGGAGCCGGAGCTGGCGCCGCTGGCGGTGCGGGGCTCGCATCGCTTTGCAGAGTTCGACGCTGAGCGCCTCAAGCACGATTTCAACAAGCTGACCGCGGGTTCCGAAGAGCGGGAGCAGGCGGTGGACATTGCCGATGGCGGTGCGGCCCAGGCAAGCGCCAACGGTGGCACTGCGGCTCCCGCGCTGACCGCTACGCCGGCACTTGACCAGTTCACCGTCGACCTGACCCAATCGGCCCGCGATGGCCGCATCGACCCGGTGATCGGACGCGACGCAGAGATTCGCCAGGTCATCGACATCCTGATGCGGCGCCGGCAGAACAACCCCATCCTGACCGGCGAAGCCGGTGTCGGCAAGACCGCGGTGGTCGAAGGCCTAGCTCAGCGCATCGCCGTGGGTGACGTGCCGCCGCCGCTGCAGGGCGTGACCGTGCGCACGCTCGACATGGGCCTGCTGCAGGCCGGCGCCAGCGTCAAGGGCGAGTTCGAGAATCGCCTGAAGAACGTGATCGAAGAAGTCCGCAAGAGCCCGCAGCCGATCATCCTGTTTATCGATGAAGCCCATACCATCATCGGCGCGGGCGGGCAGGCCGGGCAGAACGATGCCGCCAACCTGCTCAAGCCAGCGCTGGCGCGCGGCGAGCTGCGCACCATCGCCGCGACCACCTGGAGCGAGTACAAGAAGTACTTCGAGAAGGACGCCGCACTGGCGCGGCGCTTCCAGGTAGTCAAGGTCGACGAGCCCAGCGAGACCCTGGCGGCGGCGATGCTGCGCGGCATGGTGCCGTTGATGGAGCGCCATTTCGGCGTGCGCGTGCTGGACGAAGCCATCACTGAGGCAGTGCGCCTGTCGCATCGCTATATCAGCGGCCGCCAGCTGCCGGACAAGGCGGTCAGCGTCCTCGATACCGCTTGCGCAAAGGTAGCGCTCGGGCAAAACGCCACGCCAGGCGCGATCGAAGACGACCGCAAGGCGCTGGAGCGCCTGGGCGTGGAGTTGGCCGCGCTGCAGCGCGAGCAACGCGCCGGCGCCGGGCACGCGGAGCGGCTGGAAGCGCTGGAAGCGCAGCGGACTGAGCTGGAGCAGCGGGTCACCGCTGCCGATGCACGCCTGGCGCAGGAGCGCGAACTGGTAGCGCGCATCCAGGCGCTGCGCACCGCGCGGGAGCAGGGCAGCGAGGCCGATGCGGAGGCCTCTGAACCGGCAATGGTCGCGAACAGCGATGTCGTGGCAATGCCTCGCAAGGGCAGTCGCAAGGGCGCTGCAGCGGCCGCGGAGCCTGATGAACTCGACCGGCTGTTGGCGGAGCTGCGCACCCTCCAGGGTGAAGTCCCGATGGTGCCGTTGCAGGTAGACGGGCACGTGGTTTCCGAGATCGTGTCGGCATGGACCGGGATTCCGCTTGGCCGCATGGTCAAGGATGAGCTGCGCACCGTGCTGAACCTGAAGCCGTTGCTGGCCGCTCGCGTGATCGGACAGGACCACGCATTGGACGCGATCGCGCAGCGTGTACGCACCGCCACCGCCAACCTGGAAGATCCCAACAAGCCGCGCGGCGTGTTCCTGTTCGCCGGCCCGTCCGGCGTGGGCAAGACCGAGACGGCGCTGGGGCTGGCCGACATCCTCTACGGTGGCGAGCGCAAGCTCATCACCATCAACATGAGCGAGTACCAGGAAGCGCACAGCGTGTCGGGCTTGAAGGGATCCCCGCCGGGCTATGTCGGTTACGGCGAGGGTGGCGTGCTGACCGAGGCCGTGCGCCGCAACCCCTACAGCGTGGTGTTGCTGGACGAGATCGAGAAAGCCCACCCGGATGTGTTGGAGATGTTCTTCCAGGTGTTCGACAAGGGCGAGATGGACGATGCCGAAGGACGGCCGATCGATTTCCGCAACACCATCATCATCCTGACGTCGAATGTCGGCTCGTCGGCCATCATGCAGGCCTGCCTCAACAAGCCCGCGGAGGAGCTTCCTGACGCGGACGCGCTGGCCGAGATGCTGCGGCCGACGCTGTACAAGGCGTTCAAGCCCGCATTTCTCGGGCGTACCAAGGTAGTGCCGTACTACCCGATCCCGGACGACGTGCTGGTGGAGATCATCACGCTCAAGCTGGGCCGCATCCGCGAACGCGTGGCGACCAACCACAAAGCCGAATTCCAGTGGGACAACGCGCTCATCGAGGCGGTACTGGCGCGCTGCACCGAAGTGGATGCCGGCGCGCGCGCCGTCGACCATATCCTGAACGGCACGCTGCTTCCGGAAATCGCGCAGACCGTGCTGGTGCGCATGGCCGAGGGCGGCGGCGTAGACAAAATCAAGGTCACCACGGGCAAGAACGGTGAGTTCAAGTACCGCATCAGCTGATATCGGCATGCGCAGACTCGTGACATCGCGGGAGTAATTCATGGTTTCAGCGACCGACCTGGCCAAACTGCTTGGCGCCGCATTTTCGCAGGCCAACCGCTTGCTGCGCCTGCAGACGCCCCTTGGGCAAGACGCGCTGATGCCCGAACAGCTGCAGGCGGCAGAGCAGCTGGACGGCGGCGGATTCCGCATTGAGCTGACGGCCGTATCGGACAACGCCGGCATCGAAGCGCAAAGCCTGCTCGGCCAGGCAGTGCGCGTGGACCTGCTGACCCAGCGCAGCCGCACCGCGTTGCGGCCCTTCCATGGCCACGTCACACGCTTTGAGCGCGTGGGCGCCAACGGCGGGCTGGCGCGCTACCGGATCGTGATCGAGCCATGGCTGGCCTTCCTGCGCCACCGTCGCGACAGCTTCCTGTTCCAGGACATGTCGGTGGTCGAGGTGGTGGACAGCGTGTTCGGCGATTACAACGGCCAGGGCAAGCTGGTGCCGGCGTGGCGCTGGGCGCTGCGCGACGCTGCGGCTTATCCACGCCGCAGCATCGTCACGCAGTACGAAGAAAGCGACTTCGATTTCGTGACGCGCCTGCTCGCCGAAGAGGGCTTGTTTTACTACTTCGAACACGAAGCCGCCGACGGTGAGGCACTTGGCACGCACCGCATGGTGATCGCCGATGCCAACGATGTCTTCCAGGACAACGAACAGGCCAGCATCCGCTTCGGCCGCGCCGATGCCACCGCCGCCGAAGACGTGATCGACCGCTGGCAAGGCGCGCGCAGGCTGCAGACCAATGCGGTGGCCGTGGCCAGCTGGGACTATCGTGCCAAGGCGGTGCGCAGTGCCCAGGCCGGTGCGCCGACCGAGGGCAATTCAGCCGCGCCGGCCTTGCAAGACACCGACTACCCCGGCCAATACTGGTTCGAGGACGGCGAGCAGGCACAGCGCCATGCCCGGCAACTGGTGGAGGCGCTGGAAGTACGGCGCCTGTCGTTCTCGGGCGAAGGCAGCGTACGCACGCTGGCGCCCGCCAGCCGCTTCATGCTGACCGGCCACTTTGACTACGAGCGCGTGCAGGGAGATGACGAACGCCGCTTTGTCGTCCTGGCGGTGACGCACGCGGCCCGCAACAACCTGAACGAGCGCTTCCGGGGCGTCATCGATCAATTGCTTGGGGCCGGCCAGACCACCGCTGCGCCTGCCAAAGGGACTACGGCCGCCGCGGACGTGCCGTTCTACCGCAACCAGTTCACGGTAGTACCGGCAAAGGTCCCATACCGCCCGCAACAGCTTGACGGACATGGCCGGCAACTGCACCCGCGGCCTACTGTCACCGGCGCCCAGACCGCCATCGTCATCGGCGCGGACGGTCCCGTGCATACCGACCGCGACCATCGGGTAAAAGTCCAGTACCACTGGCAGCGCGGTGGCCGCTCGGCCAGCCGGCTGTCTCATCCGGCCGGCGATGACAACGCCCGTGCTGAAGCTGGTTTGGGCACCTGGGTCCGCGTAGCCACCCCGGTTGCCGGCGCCAACTGGGGCGGCGTGGCACTGCCGCGCGTCGGCCAGGAAGTGGTGGTGGAATTCCAGCATGGCGACATCGATCGGCCGGTGGTGATCGGCGCCGCCTACAACGGCCGCGGCCAGGCCAGCGCCCAGTACAACAAAAACCAGACCGGTGCCGGCAATGCAACCGGCAATGCCCCGGCGTGGTTTGCTGGCAGCAGTGAGGCTGCCGATGGCAAGCAGGACGGCGGCGCCCAGCCCAACGGGCAGCAAGGCCACGCCCACAATGCGGTGCTGTCCGGTATCAAGACCCAGGCACTCGGGAATAGCCAGGACGGGACCGGCGGCTATAACCAGCTCGTCTTCGACGATACCTCGGGACAAAGCCGCACCCTGCTATCCAGCACGCAAGCGACCTCGGCACTGACGCTGGGCCACCACCTGGAACAACGCGACAACGCCCGCCAGGCAGCACTCGGCCACGGCGCCGCGCTGGAAACGGCGGACAGCGGCGCTTTGCGAGGCGGTTCGGGCATGCTGCTGACCGCGCACGGTGCGGACACCAGCGTGCCCTTGCTCGATAGCGAGGGCGCTGCAACGCAGGTAGAAGCCAGCACTGAACTGCTGACCTCGCTGGCCGATGTCGCGCGCAAGCAAAAGGCGGATTTGCCGGACGAGCCCGCTCCGGCCGAACTTCCGGCCATCGCTCAGTTGAAGCACACCACTGAGGTCCTGCGTCATACGGAAGCGGCAGCGGATGGCAAGGCCAATGCCACTGCGTACAACGAGCCCCACCTGCAGGTCTCCGCACCCAAGGGCATCGCCGCAACCACACCCGCCGACGCGGTGCTGGTCGCGGGTACGCAGCTGACGCTGGCGGCGCAGAAGGATGCCAATGTGGCGGCGGGCGGGAATTTGTCGGTGGCGGTGGCTGACGGGTTGAGTTTGTTCACCCATGGCAAGGCTGGGGGTGAGGCCGGTGCGGGGATTGCCATGCATGCGGCGAGTGGGAAGGTGGGTGTTGCCAGCTTGCAGGGTCAGGGACGCATTGCCGCGGAAAAGCTGGTGACTGTGTCCTCGTCTCAGGGGGCGGTCAATGTGCAAGCGCAAGAGCATGTGTTGTTGAATGCTGCCGGGGCGCAGATCCGGGTGCTGGGGAATACGATCGAGGTGCATGCGCCGGGGATGACTACGTTTAAGGGGGGGCAGCATTTGTTTGTGGGGCCGGGGGGCGGTGGGGCGGGGACGGGGTTGCCGAAGGGGACATTGAAGGGATGCGATATCCAGGAAGGTGAGGCCGCCAATCTTGGTTTGGCTTCAGTTTCTCGATAATTGCGTGCGCACTGATCAAAAAACACTACCGGTTACCAATGCTATCCGACCTCGCACAACCTGGAACTTCGTTGTACTTGCAGGCGCTGGCTCTGGTGCGCGTCTTCGCTGGGCATTGCCAAGCACGAGAGAACGACGACAGCAGTGAGGCACCGATGGCGTGGCTCTTGCTCGACAGTTGGCTAGACAATCCCATGGGCGAAGCTTTCGAGGTTGACTTCCCGGAGCATGCAGACGCCAGGGTTGCTGTGCCCGATCCCTTCTTCGAAGGCAGAGAAAATAGCGCGCCTTGCCTGGTTCCTTTGCCGCAAACCATGCAACGCGAAGTACCAGATTCCCTCGCCGAGGCCAAGGCACAGCAATGGCTGACGAGCCAGGTGGCAATGGCTTGGCTCGCCGCCAGGCAGCGGATGGTTCCGCAGCCGTTTTGCGGTTTGCTACTAAGCCGTGCTTCTGGACATGCCATCGCAGCGCATTTGCTCAGGTTGGGCTTCCAGATGCGGGGAAAAGAAGAGGCCGCGCGTCTGTTCCGCTATCACGATCCGCGCGTTATGCAGCGACTCTGGAGTCACCTTTCTATGGCGCAACAAAATGCCTGGATGGGCCCGATCGATTCTTGGTGGTCATTGGTGCAGCCGTGGGAGCCATGGGATCCCGATGAATTGATAGACGGCATCCCACCAGTCACAGCGGTGCCTGCGTGGCAGAAAGTACTGAGGCCGCATACGCGGGAGGCTGACTACTCCATGTGCTCCAGCCATCTGCTGGATGACAGGCAATGGTCTTGGGCCGATGCGTCCCCAATCGCAGGGAAGGTATGGCAGACGCTGGCAGGCGATGGAGTCGGCGTAGCGCTGCAACCCGATGGATCTACGATGGATCGCATGCTGGCTCAAGGTATCGCCGTGGGTCTGGCTGGCGAGAACCTTGAAGCGTTTGTGAAAGAAAGCTGGAGAGCACGTACAGGATCTGCACCGCTGAATTGGGATCAGCCCTGGTTGCGCGAAGGCCTTGCTGCAGTCCTGCAGCGGATGGAGGCGGACCCGCAAGCGTCGTTTGGTAGTCTGCTTCATGAGTCAGTACAGGAGAGGAATACCCCATGACAGCTAGTCAGCCTTGCAAGACGCCGTGCTCAAATTGCTCTCGTACAGGGTTGCCGATCCTGTTTGGCCGGTATGGTGTTGCCTACCATTCGCAGACATCCGCCATGGAACTGCTACGTCGTTATATGCCAAAGGGTCAGCTGCAGGCTAGCCCGGGTGGCATTAAACTGGAAACGGCCGTTTACAATTTACGGATGCTGCGTGCAGGGTACCTATATTTGTGCATAGAGCGAGCAGGCGGCAAGGAATGGGAGGGCTATGCCGTACATCCACAAGGATTCCTGAACAAGTTCGACGTCATGCTACCCGCTACGGCCAGGGTGAAAGTCGCATGCGCCCGCGGGCCACGCCAGGCAAACAATGGTCTGGTCTGGATCGACAAGCCAAACGAGGTGACGAGGGTCTGGTACATGTTTCACCCGGATCTGCTGGACCCCAGGCACCTTAAGCGTGAAGTAGAGCCGAAGCTCGATACCTACATGCAGTGTTTCGACGCGAAAGGTTGGTTCGCAGGTAATCATGCGCAGAAGGACACTGCGGAGCCAGAAAAGTTGTACGCGGATATGCTGGACTATGGAGCGTTTTCCAACGAACTCAAAGTCCGCGATGCGTGCGAGCCGCTGTTGTACGGGCTTATGGGCAGCAATGCAAAAGAGCGCGGCTGGGGCGACTATCTGGAAGACGTTGAGATGCCGGTCTATTCGATCGACTCCGTCAATACAGGAGCGACGGAAACGGTGGCCATGACTGTCAAGCAGCCGACCTATGGCCTCGCACATGCAACCCGGCTACTGGCCATGCGCGAAATGCTGATGTCCGGCAAAGGGGCGGTCGTTGCCTGCGAAGACCCGCTCGGGATTACACAGGAACTTGGGCATTTACAAGCCGAAGCACAAGTGGCGTACACCGCCTGGCAGGCGAGGAGTGTGAACGGCCTTCACGAGAGTATCAACAATGAGTGGGTGTGCCAGACCGCAGTCGCCGCCCAGAGTCTCCGAAAGCTAATTAAGGAAGGCACCGTTGCTCGCACCGAGGCCGATATCAAACGGCGCATGGAGGTCATTCAGCGTATGCCGCCGATGATTTATCCTGACGAAGCAACGCGGCGGCAGCAACAGGAAATAATGTTGCGTCGGCGCGAGGAACAATTGGCCCGCGAGCGGGCGCGCGCCGCAGCTGCCGGCGAAGAGGAGTACGCCAAGTATTATGACGAGGCAAAGGGGAAGGAGATCCTTGAGGAGCAGCGCAGGCAGGTTGAGCTGGACGCCCAACGTCGCTCCAAGCTCGGTCAGGACCAAGTCGCTTGGTTGAACAGCCAGGCGTTGCTTACGGCCGCAAATTGCTACAGTGGAACTGATGACCGGATCGGCTCCGCTGGCGGCGGAGCCGCCCTATCCAAGCAACTAGCGCAAGCGCTTGCGGGGACGGAGAGCAACGGGGCCGGCCACGCATGGATCAAGAATGCAAAGCTTGTCGATGGAAAGCCGTTGTCCTTGGTGCTAACGCGGGGGAATGCCACGTTGAAGGCCGCTATGCAGGAAATCATGGGAGAGAGTAATGCGACGCTCCCGGCGGTCGAACCAACGACACCGCTGGCGGATAAGGTAGCCAACTTGCTCAAGCCTTTTGGTGCACGTGTTGCTCTGGGCGACAAGGCCTTGTCGTTCCTGGATGAGTTTCCGTCTATCAGTCAGAGCGACAGGCTGCAGAAACTGGCGTGGCCGGCGCATGTGGCCAGCCTGATGAGTGTAAAGATGGTGCAGACCGTGCAGGGGATGCCGGTAGCGCGAGCTGAAGTGGCACTAACGCGCTTTCTTTCGCTGACCGCTGTTGCAACGGTTGGCAGCACTGCCGAACGTTACGCCGCACAGCTGGCGCGCGCAGATCAGGATCGATTAAGGAATGCGACTAACGCCGCGACGGTGCGAGTTCGAAGAGGACTTTCGGCGAACGTCGCGAAGGCGGTTCCCAACGTACGTGCCTCGGCGCTCGCAGGGGTTTTGGACGTTGCGCAAGGCATCATCAAAGGGGTCCAGTTTGGCGCAAAATTGGATGCCCGAAGCGGGACCGACATGGTCGGTGGCCTCTTGCAAGGCATTGGCAGCGTCATGGATTGGCGGGCCAAGGCATATGAGGAAACGATCTATAAGAGTGTCAAAGCTCACGATTTGTTCACGGCGCCAGGAATGCGGAGTACGTTTGAAGGCCTGCAGCTACGGCATCTCAAAGCCCTGCGCGTCACGGCATTCAAGTTCCTTGCGCCGGCAGCGGTGATCTCCATGGTTCTGGACTCGATGGATGCAATCAAGTCGGCGCAGCGGCAGGAGTATGGGCTGATGTTGGCACAGATTGTCAGCGCTGTCGGCACGCTTTTTACCATAGCGGGGTCCGGAGCAAGTATCGTGGCGCTGATAACTGGTGGCGCGGCAGCCGGCATTTCGGCTGGGTGGGCAGCTGCAGCCGCAGTGTTCGGCTTGATTGGTGCTGTGGTCGCTGTGGTGGCCATCATTGCCATTTGGGCACTGAGCGATGAGCCGTGGGTCAACTGGCTGCAGGACAATCCGTTGAATAAATTACGCAACAAGGACCGTAAGGCTCCCATCCACGATAATTTAAAGGACACCTTGCAGCAACTGGCGAACGCCCAAGCCGAATTGCAGGGTGGATAAGCAGGGACGGATTTTTAAGGATTTTTATGTTCGGTCGCGAATACGAATACGCACGCGCCAGGCGCCGATCCATCGCAAAAAGCCGGCAGCTATTGAACATCGACGGACAGCGTCGTTGGCGCGTCGATGAAAATAGTCCTGCCGAGGGCGTCTTTATCCCCGGCCGTTGCATCTATGCGCAGAACGAAGCCTATCTGGAACTTGCCAACCCTGGTTTCGGCGTGCAAAGCATGGTGACGTCCTGGGCGCTGCTGGTACTGCTTGGTTGTCTGTTCACGATTTGGGTCTGGTACGGCCTGGCGCTTCACCCGCTGCTGTTTGGCAGGGTGTTTTTCCTCGGCTGGAACGAACCCTATGAATCGGCCATGCTTCCGCTGGTGATTGGGGGGTGGACGGTCATGTTGTTGTTCGTGGCCGGTTTCGTGTTTCTCGTCGTCATGATGTTCGTTGGCCTGGGTGCGCGTACCGCGTTCTTCAGCCCGTTGCGCGGCCGTGTCCGGTTCAACCGCAAGACTCGCCAGGTCTACGTATTGCGACCTGGCTATTGTGGTGGCGACAAGGTGTTCCCATGGGATCGCCTAGAGGCTGTGCTGAAGCCATTTCCCGCACGCATGGAGCCCAAAATTGTCCGCTACAAGCAAGCTCAACCTCTGGTTCTTTACCACCCTCCATTTAATGCAGACGATACATCTGCAGAAGGCGAGGACGTCATATTTATCGAGTCCGCGACAAACGCCTACTACCCGGAGGGAGTCGCAGGCCTGTGGGAGTACATTCGCCAATATATGGAGGAAGGCCCTTCGGTCGATGTGATTCCACCCAATGCCCCGGCGTCGTTCAAACAAGTGCCGCGCTATCTGCCACCTGCCTACAGCACCTATTGCGGCATGCCAAGCGCTGCACAATGCAGGTTGGAGATGGATGTGTCATTCTATCTGCCCCTGTATATGGCCCTGGCGCAATCCACTTGCTCGTGGGCGCGCTTTCCGACGGACTGGGAGAGCGATTCTGGCATTGGAGAGCCAGAGGAGCGGCCCGTGCAGGCTGGCGCTGTGATGACAGCAATGGTGTATCGCGCAGAAGGCAAGCTCGCTAACGAGGATGAGGTGGAGTTCATGCGATGCTGGGGAACCGCACAGGGCCTTGATGAGGCCATGGCGCGATAGCGCGGTTGTCTGGATTAGGACGAGGCTGATGTGCGGCCTGTGCGAACATGTTGATGGCCAATACATGAAAGAAGGTGAATACGCCGGTTGGCTGACCCGCTATAAGTTGAACCGGCCGTTACGTGAATACGAAGTAGCCGAATATCTGGATAGCAAGCAACTGGCGTCAATTCTTCCACCCAACGATCACGGCGTGTTGGCCATGAATTCCACGTTCGTGGAATATGTGGACAGACAGACACTTCCTGCAGCGCGGTCGGGCGGCCATGGGAGCAACACCATTTGTTGCCATGGGTCTGGCATTCGCCGGTCATATCGCATCAACGATGTACACACTTCGGGAGGATGGCACAGCGCGGGATGCAGCTTTCATCGCTGCCGATTGGATATTTCTCACCGCGCGGTTGGTGTTTACGCTCTGCGTAATCAAATTCATCTGGCTCAAAGACTTCTTCTGCTACACCCACTACCCAATCCGCTTCAACAGCAAGAACAGGATGGTCTACGTCTTCCGGCACAACGGTCGGGGCGGTGTGCTGACCGTACCTTGGGAAGAGCCTACTTCTACGTCGGCCGCTCAAGGCCGGCCGCTGGGAGTGAAAGCCACTACACCTTCGATCTGCGTTGCAATGTCCTGGACGATCAACGCATGGTGCGCGATACCTTCGCCGTCGGCATGGATGGCAGTACCAGCCGCGGTGCGGTAACACGCTGTGAAGATGGCCCTTGAATACGATGCCGAGCGCAGGGAGCGGCTTGGTCCAGACGGGACTGCCGCTTGATCCGATCGGCACCCGCACTCAGTGGCACACCAGCTACATCCCCCCGCGCATACACCAAAGCGCCGCACCAACAAATATGACCCACGACAGGGCGGCGCCGACGGGCAGCGATATGGCGGCGCTGCCCAGGCTCGTAACGGCGAGCCGCCGGTTGCCACGCAGCGCGGCAATCGCTGCAACGGGCAGTGCGGCGGCACCTACGAGCGCGGGAATCACCATCCTGGTCAGTGAAGGCTGATTTCCGCCGGCGATCAGCGCGAGGAATGCGGTCACCAGGACCAGCAGCAGATGATAGAGAATGAACCTGGCCCCGTCACTTCGCAGCTTTCGGATCCACAGTCTAATCTACGCGGGATAGGTCAGGGCGACGCCGAACGCCAACAGGTCCACGCTTCGAAACCTGGACTGGGTGCAACATATAGGAGTGGGTAGGTTGCAAATCCCCGCTCTGGCTCCACGCCCATGGCCTTACCGCACCTCCAACGGTACACTTACCCCTTGTTTCCAAGGCTGACTGACCACCATGGCTTCTCTCCAGTTCGACCGCCTGCTCGCTCCGCTTCCTGGCGACCAGCCCTGCGGCGAAGACCTGCTCTTTTCCGCTGAATTCGACCGCATCCAGGAGGCGCGCCGCGCTGACGATCCATCTCTGGACCAGGGCGACTGGGTAACGGATATCAAGGAGGCGGACTGGCGCGAGGTGATCGGCATCGCCACCTCGCTGTTGCAGGATCGCACCAAGGATCTGCGACTCGCGGTCTGGTTGACCGAAGCACTTTCCAAGGAGAGGGGTTTTGCCGGGCTGCGCGACGGATATCAGCTGACAGCCGAGCTTTGCGGCCAATACTGGGAACACCTGCACCCGGTGATGGAAGCTGACGATGTCGATTACCGTACCGGCAGCGTCACGTGGCTGGCGGGGCGGTCGAGCCAGCTGATTCGCGAGATTCCGCTGGTCGATGAATCGGCGGGTGGCTATACATACGTCGATTGGGAAGTCGCGACGCACCTCGCGGAAGCGATTCGTCGCGATCCGGAGCAGGCGGACGAACTGGCACAGGGCAAGGTCAGCCAGGAGCAGTTCGAGGCGGCGCGGAAGAAGACGCCGGCGGCGTTCTATACGGCGCTGCATGCCGACCTGGTGTCCTGCGAAGCAGCGTTGAAGCGGCTCGGCGATGTGCTGGACGAGCGGGCCGGCGAGCATGCTCCGAGCTTCCGCCAAGCGCGCGAGGCGCTGGAGGCGGTGCGTATGCTGGTGGAGCGCTTTGTCGGCAAGCCGGTGGAACGGCCCGCCGGCGCAGAGGTGAATCAGGCTCCGTCCGCGCATACCCAGAACGGACACGCAGGCGTGTCGGCGGGCGCTGCCGACGCCGTTCAGTCCGGCCCCATCCGCACGCGTGCGCAGGCGCTGGCCCAATTGCGCGAGGTGGCGGATTTTTTCCGACGCACGGAACCGCACAGCCCGGTGGCTTACCTGGCAGCACGCGCTGCCAAGTGGGGCGACATGCCGCTGCACGCGTGGCTGCGTACGGTGGTCAAGGACGATGCCACGCTGTCGCAGATCGAGGAGCTGCTCGGCGTTACCGCGGATCCTTCGGCTGATCACGACGCGTAATTCCAGGTCACGCCGGCAGTGTCGATGTGCCGGCGTACATCGCAGCAATGCCGGATTACTGACCGGCCCGGAATTCAATCCTCCGGTTCTTCGCCCGTCCTTCCTCCTTGTCATTCGGCGCCACGGGTTGGTCCGGACCCACGCCCACCGCCGTCAGCATGCCGGGCTCGCCGCCTTTGCCGATCAGGTAGTTCTTCACTGTTTCCGCGCGTGCCTGGCTCAGCGTCAGGTTCAGCGCGCGGCTGCCGGAATTGTCGGTGTGGCCGACGATCTCGATCTTGCGGCCGCTCAGGCGCGGCAGCACCGCTGCCATTTCATCAAGGATGGCGCGGCCCTTGGGCGTCAGCGTGGCGGCGCCGGTCTCGAATTCGATGATCCGGTTGGCCAGGGTCTGGTCCAGCAGGTTCTGTTCGGAAGCGGGCACGCGCAGGCCGTTCTTCACCGTATACGCCTGGCCCAGGCCGGTGGCCATGTCGCTGGCGATCTGCTGGCGCTGGGCCTCGTTGCGCACGTCGCCGTGCACCGATACCTGGGTACCGTCGATGCTGAGCTGGCCGCGGCTGACCTGCTTGATTTGCGGCGAGAGAATCTTCTGCACATTGGCCGACCAGTTCGGGGGAGATACTACGTTGCCCACTTCGATCTGGTCGACCACGTTGGCGCTGCCGTACAACTCGCGCAGGCGTGCCAGCACGCTGGCCTTGGTGGCCTCGTCAGGGACGGCGCCGCCGGCAACGACTCGGCCTGAAGCGGCCGCCGCGGGCGCGGCCGGCGTGGTGGCGGTGGTCGGGACGGTGTCGCCCGGCGCGGCATGGGCGGGCAGCATCGCCAGCGCGGCCAGCAATCCCGCGGCCAGCGCCGGCGTGCGCGCCCCAACGGTAGCGGAGGCAGCCTTGAGATTGGCTGCCTGGTTACATACTGCATTGAAACCCATGCTCATTCCCCGGCAAAGACTTCACGGAAGGTGTCGAGCGCCAGGCGCAGTGACAGCTGCGGCTGGTCCATGTAGCTGACGAACTTGGCCATGCCGTAGTCTCCGTTGACGTGCTGCTCGACCCATTCCGGGTCATCGATATTGATGTTCTGCTCGGCATAGGCCAGCGGCGAAATCACGCCGTGCAGCGTACGTGACGAGGCGCCGTTGAAGCCGATCACCAGCCGTTCGTTGCCGCCAATCTGCCCGAGGAAAATCGATAGTTCGAAATCGGCCCGGTGCAGGAAGCGCGACACCAGCTCCAGCCAGAAGCTCGCCACCAGGCTGCGGTAGAGGGGGTCGGCAGGCAGCGGCAAGGTCAGGCCTTTTTCCAGGTGCGAGGAGCCTGACGACATCAGCGGCTGCAGCAGGATGCCGAGCGCCAGCAGCGTGCGGCGCAAGCGTACGTGCTGGCCGTGGCCGGCCAGCATGTGCTCCAGGCCGGCCACGGTCTGGAAGTCGATGAAGTCGGCAAAGCTTGCGTCGTGCGTCTGGGCGCCGGCGCCGGTTTCCACGCCCAGTTGGGCCTGGCTCAGCTGCTGCAGCCCTTCGGTCGCATCGGACGCCTGAGCCAAGGCATGCATCTGTTGCCCGGCGCGCGTCCACAGGCGGGCCAGGGCCAGCGGGCTGCGCGCGATGAATTGCAGAGGGCGCTCCACCTCCATCGCCGCTGCCGTCAGGAACGGGAAGCGGCGCGAAGACAAGTCGCTGCTGGCCATCAGCGCACCCGCAATGGCGAGCTTGCTTTGCGAGCCGAGAAACGCGAAGTGCGTGGGCTTCCAGGCGTCATAGCAAGCCTTCCAGGCCGGATCCTCGGCCAGCAGTTCCATGCCCTGCGCGAGCCAGCGGTCCAGCGTATCGAGCAGCTGGGTGTTGTTGGCACTTTTGACGAAGTCGCCCCGGGAGGGAATTTTGCCGAAATAGGACAGCTGCAGTTGGGTCGGCTGGCTCATTGCGCCGTACCTCCTTGGTTGACATGGGCCGAGGCCTGCGCGCTGCCCTGCGCGCTGGCCTGGGGGTTCGGGGCAGGGGGTGCCGACGGAGGCGCCGCGGGAGACGTCGACGGCGAAGCGGCTGGCGGCGTGGCGGTATTGAGGGGCGCATTGGCGTCGGCGATCGCGGTTGGCAGGCGCAGGCCGCGCAGGCCCTGACTCTGCGGCGAGTCCGAAGCGCTGGCATTGCCTGCCGTCTGCGGGCTGCTGATGATGCGCAGTGCCACGCTGACCGCGATGTTGTCGCGGCTCCAGGTCAGGTCGAAGGCGCCATCCGGGCGGCGTTTGCGCGCCGCGGTGGCGATCAGGCGCTCCAGGCCGAAGCGGCCGGGTTCGTTGAGCAGTTCGACGGAGCGGCCGTCGAAAGTCGTAGCCGTGATCCTGGCGCCGGGCGAACCCTGCGGGTTAGGCCAGACAAAGTTGGCCCATTGCGCCGGTGTATTGCGATAGCGCAGCTGCTGGCCGTCGATCTCGACGGTGTACTCGGTAGTGCCCGTCGCAGGCGTCGGCAGGATCTGGAATACGGTCTGCTGGGCCGCCGCGGCCGTGGCGCCGCCATTGCCGCCGGCGGCGCCACCCGTCAGCGGCGCCACCCAGCGCGTGAAGTTGGTGGTGAACTCCGGTGCCAGCGTCAGGCCCAGGTCGCCCCAGGTGCGCGCGGCCAGCATGTCGCCACGGCGCACCGACAGCGGCCCGACGGTGGCAGTGGTGAACTTGGCGATGGCGCCCTCCGGCCCGAAAATCTGGCCGATCTCGGCCGCGCTGGCTTCGATCTTGGCATCCGAGGCGAACGGATACTTGGTGGCCAGGGTCTGGCTGAACGGCTGGTACACCTGTGCGTTCCAGACCTTGTTGATCTCGACGCTGGCGGGGCGGATCACCACGGCATACGACTGCAGCAGCGGCCGCACCAGCAGCGGCCGCAGTGCCTGGCGCTGGCTGTCGGTGAGGCCGGTCATCATCTGCTCGTCGACATACTTGAGCGCATCGGACAGCTCCGAACCATTGCCATCCAGCGTCTGCTGCATCAGCTGGCGCGCGCCGGGACCCGGATCACCCTGGTTCTTGAGCTGGTTAAAGCGCGTGCGTACCTTGGACAGCGACTCCATATAGCCGCGCAGCATCGAGTTGTTGTCATGCATGACGACGATGCGCGCCAGGCCCGAGAACTCCTTGCCGACCGGGCCCATCGGGATCGCGCCGGCCGCGCTGTTGGCGCCGCTGACATCGACATTGACGCTGACCTGCGAGGGCGTGCCGCGCGAGATCAGGCGCTTGAACCAGTCGAGCATGCCGGACTTGGCCTGCTTCAGTCCCGCATTGAGCAGCGAGGGGTTGTCCCACGAGGTCTGCTCATACGCGGTGTCCAGCACCTTGCGGATCGGCGAGTTGGCCGGGTCCCCCAGCAGGTTCATGCTGGCCACGGCCTGCTCGAAGCTGCCGAAGTCCTGGATGGTCACCCCTTGCATGAAGCGCTGCCATTCGCGCGCGTATTCGGTCTTGTACATCGTGACCAGCGTCTTCTGGATCTGCTCGGGACTGCCCTCCAGGGTCAGGTCATCGCGCGCGGCGACATTGAGTACCCAGTCCTTGCTCTGCAACTCCTTGCTGGCCGCTTCGCGAATGGCGGGCTGCACATAGCCAAGCCAGGCCTCGCGCGTGAAGGTGCCGGGCACGGCGTAGCTGCCGGCCACCACGGAAGCGCCGGTGTCGCCCACGATGCGGGCCACCGTCATCGGTGCAAAGCGGGTGGAAGCGCGCGCCTTGATCTCGGCGTAGGCGCGTTCGCGCGCCGGCATGCCGCGTACCACGCGGCGCAGGTTTTCGCGCGACTGGTCGATCAGGGACAGGTTGCCTTCCAGCAGGGGCCAGTTGTCGTCATTGACGCGGGCCAGGAAGAACGACAGGTTGCGTTCCGCCGAACGGATCAGCTGCTCGCGCGGCATGTTGCCGCGGTTGTCTTCGAGCCAGCCGCGCCAGAAGCGGGTCACCTGGTCAGTCAGGTGCGCGACCTCGACGTGGCGCTTGTCGGCCAGCATGAGGTAGGTCTTGAGCGCGTTGTACGCGTCTTCCACGTTGGTGGGCGAGGCGTCGGTGTAGCGCTTGCCGGCAGCGGGCGTGGTGGTGGTGGCCGTGGCTGACGTGGCAGCCGGCGCCGAGGCGGGCGCTGACGACGGTAGCGCGGTCGCCGTCACGGCGCCGGTTTCAGGCGGTCGCACCATCGGCGCGAGTTGGTCCGGATGCGCGTTGACTTCCGCCAGGAAGGTTTCGATGGCGCCGCCGACCGGTTTCAGCATGACCTGGCGCAAGCCGTTGTAGTACTCGTCCAGCAGCTTGTGCTGCAGCGTATCGCCCTGGTACAGGCCCAGCGACAGCGCCAGCGGATGATCGGCGCGGAAGCGCTCGAGCTGTTCGATGCGGTCCTGGAGGATGTCCAGCGCTTCGAGCCGCGCCTGCAGGTCCACGCGGTTCTGCTGCATCTTGACGATCTTGTCCAGATCGGCCTGCACATTGGCGGTCAGCTGCCGGTTGCCCAGGAACGACCAGGTCCAGCCGCCCAGCAGCAGGCCCAGCACCAGCACCAGCCCGAAGAACGTGGCAAAGCGCAGCCGTGTCTTGGCGGGGCTGGCGAACTGGCGCACGGTGCGGCGGTCGGCAAAGATCACCTTGGAAAACAGGTCGCGCAGGAAGAAGCCATTCTTCGAGAACACCTCGCGGTGGCCGGCCACGCCTTCCAGCTTCAGCCCGAAACGGCGCGCGATGCGCTCGGCCGACACGCTGGTAGTACTGGCCTCCTGTACCGCGCTGGTGAAGTAGAAGCCGCGGAACACGGGCTTGTACTGGAACGGGTTCTCGTCAAACAGCGTGACCAGGAAGGCCCGCAGCGTCGGCTTGACCGAGGCAAACTCCAGCGGGAAGCTCAGCAACCCCGGCGACAGCTTGCCGTTGCGGTGCTGCGCAATCTGCGCCACGCTGATTTCCTTCAGGCCGTCGCACAGCTCGTCGAAGCGCTGGTCGAACACGGCCGCGACATCGCGGCGTTCTTCGGGGGCGAAGGGCAGGGTGGCGCCCCAGACCCGGTCGCGCTCCTGCTTCTCGTTGTCGCCGAAGAACTCGGTAAAGCCGGTGATCAGGTCGGCCTTGGTAAACATGACGTAGACCGGCGCGAACACTTCCAGCCGCTCGGTTAGTTCCTGCACGCGCTGGCGCAGGTTCTTTGCCAGGTTGATGGCGAATTCCGGCCGGTTCTGGGTCAGCTCCGAAATGCTGACCGTGACCACGATGCCGTTGATCGGGGCCTTGGGCCGATAGCGCTTGAGCAGGTCCAGGAAGCCCAGCCATTCGCGCCGGTCTTCCTCATGCACGGCATAGCGGCCGGCGGTGTCGAGCAGGATGCCTTCGGTGGTGAAGAACCAGTCGCAGTTGCGCGTGCCGCCGATGCCGTGGATCACGGCGCTGTTCTTGTCGGCGAACGGAAATTGCAGGCCCGAATTCAGCACGGCCGTGCTCTTGCCGGCCGCGGGGTTGCCGATGACGATGTACCAGGGCAGCTCGTAGAGCGCCTCGCTGCCGGACATCTGCCCCAGTTTCGAGGTCTTGATCGTTTTCACGGCGCTGGCCAGGCGCGTGCGCAGCGCCTCGACCTCGTCGCGCTTGTCGGGCGGCGCGGCCTTGGCGGCCATGTCTGCCTGCTGCTCGAGGATGCCCTCGAGCTTGCCGCTTGCCCGGCGCGCGCGCCAGCGTTTCCACAGGTAGGTGGCCAGCCACGCCAGCAGCAGTACCCCAAGGACGATGGCGACCCAGGCCAGGCCGATCTCGAAAGTCTGCGCCATCAGCAACAGGAAGACGGTCAGCACGACCACGCCGAACACCGATAGCGTGCGTGTGTGGGTCAGGAAGTTAAGGATGCGATGCATGTTGCCTTTGGCTCGGGAGCAATACGGGATTTGGGGGCGCGGTTCGGGTCAGGGGCAGGTCACGGCAGGTCTGGCGCTGGATCACGCCGGCAGGATCGCGACGGCGCCGCGCTGGTGCGCGTCGCCGGCGCTCAGTGCCAGCACGGGTCGGCCGCCATCGAGCGCCAGTTGGTGGGCCACCGCCACCGGCAGCAGCGCACCGGCAGCGCCGGCGTGGCCGCATGGCAGGCCCAGCGCCAACAGGTCGGCGACGGGGTCCAGGGTCGGGAAACGGGTGCTGACCACTTGGGCGATCTCGACGGTGCGGACCGGGTGGACGCCGGTGTCCGTGACGATCGTTGCCACGGCCGCAGGGGCGTTGCCGGGCTGCGCCGCGGTTTCGGGCGCATCCTGTGGCGCGGCTTCGGCCTTGCCGGCAATGGTTTCGATCGCCTGCGTGACAGCCTGCGCCAGCGCCTCGAGTCGTGGCTGGCCGCGGTCGGCCGTAGGCGCGTCCAGGCGTGCCATCGCCGTGCGTGTAATCAGGATCGGCGCGCTTTGGGCATCTGCGTCGGCATCGCCGTCAGAACCTGTCTCGGTGGCGCTCGCGGCAGGCTGGTGCGCGCCCAGCAGCACGCCGGCGGCGGCCTCGCCCGGGGTTCGGCCATGTGGGCAGCGCGCACTGAAGAGCTGGTCTTCCTGTTCCAGCGCCTCGACAGCATTGGCGCCGATCAGCGAATCGGCGGCGACCAGCATGCGCAACGCCGGCTGGCCGTCGACCGGGCGGTTCACGGCCTGGGTGGCCCGATCCAGCAACAGCAGCGCGTCGCCGTCGCCGCGCGCGGCCGTGGCTTCGAGCGTGAGCCGGGCCGCTGGCCAGTACTGGGACAAGCGCTCGCGCAGCCAGTCACCGGCAGCGGCCTGGCGCGCTTCCGGCCAGCCGCGCGGCAGCAGCATGGTGGCCACCAGCGGCGCGCTGCTGTCCGGCACGGCCATGTCGTGGCCGGCAGGCGCGTAAACCGCTGCCTGCATGGCGAGCTCTTCGGTTACCTCGGTGGCGAGCGCCAGCGCGCGCAAGGCCTCGTCATCCCAGGCAAGATCGGGCGTCCGGGCCGCGAATTCGGTGCGCAGACTGTCGATATCGAGCGACTCGACCTGGGCAGCAAAGACAGGTCCGGGCAAGCCATCCAGCGCAACCAGGCCCGGCCGGTTGCCCGCCTTGGCGGCCTCCACCACGGCATCGGGGGCATTGCCGGCGGGCGTGCGCACCGCGCTGGCAAGCAGCGCCGCGCGCCAGGTACGGGTGGGGTCGTTGGACTCCGGCTGGGCGCCATCCGCGACAGTGTCGGCGGCCCCTGCCGCCACGGTGGAAGGCGGCTGGCTGGCGGCCGCAACATTGGTGCGGATGCCGTCCAGCGCGCGCTTGATGGCCAGGTAAGCGGCCACCATGCCGGCCGGCATCAGCACCAAATGCGTGACGATGTCCGTGGTGGTCGGCATCCGGTTGATCGATTGCCACCAGGCAATGGTCGCGACCCACACCACGGCGAATACCGCGAACAGAATCAGCGTGGACTTGATCAGTCTTGGAAACATGGTTTCGTGTCGAGTAGCGGCGGGAGGGCGTTTGAAACGGCCGTTCGCTGCCGGGACTTCATTGGCTGCCGGTCACGCCCTGGCTCGACAGCAAGGTTGCGCCACAAGCGGTCTTGTCGCCGTGCCGCGCGGCGGCGCGGCCGTCGATGATCACGTTGGGGTCGCCGGTAACGATGACGGTGGTGCCGCCATGGCCCGAGCGAGGGCAAGTGACACGATCTCCCACGCAGGCAATGCCCTTGCCGTTGGTGCTGGTGTTGCCCGAGGCTGTGATCACCACGCCGCCGTGGTCAGTCTTGTCGCCCAGCAGAATGAAAGGACGTGCCACTACGCTCTCCCCAAATTGCACCGGCAACCGCTGCCGGTCCGGTATTCATGTATCTGGCAGCCCCGCCGTTGCGGAGCGACCGTGCCGTTATTGCTGTGCCGGCCGCTTGCCCAGCACACCCGGACGCCGCAGCTCGACGTGTCCGAGATCCATCATCTTCCAGCGGCCGCCCCAGACCAGTCCGGCCGACTCCGCGGCACGGCCATACAACTCGTACCCGCGCATGGCCCACGGGTCTTTCTCGCTGATTACCAGCTTGCCGTCGCGGTAGAAGGCGCTGTCCGCGGCCAGCCCGAACTGGTGGTAGCTGTGGTAGGCACCGGCCTGCGTCACATGGCTGCCCATCGCGGCCAGCCGGGCCTGCCGTTCCGGGCTGCGGTAGCCCTCCAGCAGCGCCATTTCATAGCCGTGCTCGTCACGCATGACCTTGTAGACCAGCAGCAGCCGCTGCCTGAATTCGGCATCCAGCTGATCCCAATCCCGGCTGGCTTCGCGGATCGCCGGGCGGATCAGCTCCACTTCGCGCGTGGTGAAGACTTCAGGCGGCAGCGGGAGCGGCGGCACCAGGCGCTCCCCATTGAGCAACGCGGCGATCTGCGGATCCGGCTCGCGCACACCGTCATCGTCCTCGAACTGGAAGACCTGCCGGTGACGCAACGCCAGCGCCAGCACCGGCGGCAGGGTCACCACGCCCGCCGCTGCCAGCACCAGCGCGCGGCGCTTGGCCAGGAAGTCCCGGGCTGAAGCCAGCGTCGTGGTGGCGCTGCCAACCGAGTGGCGGATCGAACTGGCCGACTGCGAGCCCGCTGACGCCGCACTGGTGCTCAAGCGGCGCCACTGCGAGCGCGCCACCGCAAAGCAGCGCTGCCGTACTGCGGGAAGAAGCAGCACGGCAGCAGCGGCAACCATCAACACGAAATAGAGGACCAGTGCGACAAAGACCATGCTTTCCTGCTTGACCTAGCTGGCTGCGCCCCCCGTGGCGAAGGCTGCACAAGGGCACTCAGCATATTCAGTATTTTTTACATCTGTATTCGATGTAATCTCAATCCAGGGGGACGTGCCTCGTATCGGGTTTGTCTTTCGACGAGGCCAGCCGTAGAATCCGGGAGTCTAAGGCCAAAATGATCGAATCTGACATATATGACACAACGGGTCGGTAATTGTAAATCCGGCCGGTAGCGTCCGCCGCGCATTTTATTTCAAATTTCTTGATGACAGATGAGCAATAGCGACGATGTGAAGCCGTCCGGCCCCCCAACGCTGTTCGGCAGCGAGCCTGATGCCGGCGCAGCCGGGCAGACCCGCATCCTGGCCAGCCTGGAAGGCCGCGTGCCGATGGCGGCCAAGGCTCCGGCCAGGAAGCCGACTGGGCGCTACCTTGGCGCGGGCCTGGTCGCTGTTGCCGCTGCGGCTGTGGCCGGGTGGCTGTGGCTGGATCCGGGCGCCGACGCACCCGTATCGGTGCAGGCGGGCAGTTCGGCGGCTCCGGCACAGCCCAGCGCTGACGCAGCAGCGCCTGGCGAGGCGCTGGCCAATGCCCAAGCATCGGCACCGGTCGCTTCCGCAGCCTCAACGGAATCCGCCCAATCGGTTGCCGAGACTGCACAGCCGCAGCCCGCAACGATCGTCGATGCCGATAGCAGTGACCCCGCCCTGGATCGGCTCGGCAAAGTGGATGGCGCGGCTGCAGCCGGAGCCGTCGCGGGGGCCACCACACTGGCCGCGCTGACCTCTCTCGGTAGCCAGTCAGCCGTGACCAGGCCAAAAACTGCCGAATTCGGCAAAAGTACCAAAAAGACATCGGAGTCAAAGACGACGACGTCCTTGGAAAAGAGTGCTACGGGCACGGCTGCGAACACCAAAGAGAAGAAAGCCGTCGCCAAGGCCAGCACTTCGGCAAAGCCAAAAACAACACGTCGCAAGTCACCTGCCACGGCGGGCGACCCCGATGCCGAAGTCCTGGCCGCACTGCTGTCGCAACCGGAGGGCAAGCCGATCAGCACGGCGACGGCCAGCACGCGGTCTACTGCCAAGGCGCGCAACTGAACCCGGCGACGGTTCAATCCAAGTACAGAGAATCGGTGTGGTTGCCCGGCATGCGCCACACCGTGCTTGCAATCCAAGGCGGGCGCCAGCAACGGTGGTTCCGCGGGCATGTCGGCCCCTGAAGCAGTTGCAGCTGCACGAACGGACAGCGAATGGATGTCACCACTCTTTATCAACATCTTTTCAGCGCGGCTCACCGCCTGTACGCCCTGGAAGGTGAAGGCGCGCTCGGCGAGCTCGCCGTCGAAGCCTGGATCGGCCGGGAAGGCGTCTCCGCGCTGGGCGAGTCGCGCATCGTCGCGGTCAGCGCCAATGCCGATATCGCGCTGGACAGCCTGCTCGGCCAGCGGGTCACACTGCTGACCACGCTCGCCGGTGGCGGCCAGTCGCGCCGCACCGGCCTGATCCGGCAGGCCGAGAAGCTCGGCGCCGACGGCAGCCTGGCACGTTATCGCCTGACGGTGGTGCCGTGGCTGTGGCTGACCACGCAGCAGCGCAATAGCCAGGTGTTCCAGAACCGCAAGCTCGACAGCATCATCGAGACCATCTTGCAGCCCTATGCGCCGCACGCGCAATGGCGCTACGCGGCAGGTGCTGAAGCGCGCATAGCCACCATCGGCGAGCGCGCCCATGTCGCGCAGTTCCGCGAGACTGACTACCACTTCCTGTCGCGCCTGCTGGCCGAGGCCGGCCTGGGCTATACCGTCGTCGAAGACGACGAATCGCCCAGCGGGCATGCCGTGGTGATCTTTGCCGACAGCGCTCAGTTGCCGGAAGACGAAGAATCCGCCGCGGGCGGCGGCATTCGTTTCCATCGTGCGCACAGCCAGGAATCGGCCGACGCCATCCAGCAGCTGGCGTGCGAGACCCGCGCGACCGTTGGCGGCGTGGCGGTGACGGCATGGGACCCGGAGGCCAAGCGGGCTATCCGCGGCCATGCGCCGGCACGCTACGTTGGCAATACGGGCCGAGCGGTGAGCCCGGATCCGTACCTGTCCGTCAGCCTGTCATTGGCGCCGGACGCGGCGAGCGCGCAGCGTGTCGCCGAGCAGGTAATCGAAGCCGTCGAGGCCCGCGCGCTGCTGTTCACCGGCCGTGCGTCCGTGCGCACGTTGCGCAGCGGCATGCGCCTGACCGTCATCGGCTGCCCGCACCTGCCGCTGCAGGACGACGATGCGGCGGGCTATCCGCTGCTGCTCGACGCGGTGGAGCACTGCGGCATCAATAACCTGGCCGCCGACACAAGCGCCGCGCTGGCCGATCGCATGGGGCCGCTCGAGGCAGCGTTGTGTTTCGAAGCACCGCCGGTGGCACCGGACGCCGCGGTGGCAACGCCCGGCCTGCTGGGCGTGCTGCCGTCGGCTCCCGAGCCGGTGCGCCTGGCGCCAACCCAAGCGCTGCAGACAGCCGCCCGGGAGCAGGGCTACGCCGCCATTTTCCGCGCCATCGACGCCCGCCGCCCATGGCGCGCCTGCGTGCTTGACGTCGATTGTCCACGCCTTTACAGCCGCCCCAGCCCGCTGGGGGTACATAGCGCGATCGTCGTCGGTCCCGGTGGCCGGTCCCAGGCGGAAGGCAACGCCGAACACCACGCCAGCCCCGCCGGCGAGATCCGCGTGCGCTTCCACTGGCAGCGCGGCGAGCGCGCCGACGACCGCAGCAGCCGCTGGATCCGCGTCGCACAGCGCCAGGCAGGCCCTGGCATGGGCTGGCAGTGGCTGCCGCGCATCGGCCAGGAAGTGCTGGTCAAGTTCGCCGACGACGACATCGACCAGCCGTTCGTCATCGGCGCGCTGTACAACGGCCAGGGTGAAGCCGGTCACGCGCCCACGCCCGGCGGCAAAACCGCAGCGGCGGGCGGCGACGGCCAGTCTCTGTACGCGCAGGGCACGGACAGCGCTGCCAGCGCGCAAGGCAACCTCGCCGGTGGCAACAGCCCCGCCTGGCACGGCCTGGGCGCCCAGCCGGACGGTCATCGCAATGCCGCTGCGCTGACTGGCTTCAAGAGCCAGGAACATGGTGGCAAGGGCTATAACCAGCTGGTGCTGGACGACAGCGACAACCAGCTGCGCACGCAACTGGCGACCACGCTGCAATCAACCCAGCTCAACCTCGGCCACCTGATCCACCAGCAAGACAACCGCCGCGGCAGCTTCCGCGGCCAGGGCTTCGAGCTGCGCACCGACGGCCACGCCGCCGTGCGCGGCCAGGCCGGGTTGCTGCTGACCACCTACCGCGACGCCGCCACTGGCAAGGCCCTGCCAACCGGCGACAACGCCGCGGGCATCGCGCTGCTGCGCCAGGCGCGCGACCTGGTCAAGACCCTGAGCCAGGGCGCGACCACGCACCAGGCCCGAGCGCTGTCGACTGGCAAGGATGACGAAGCGCCATTGCCGAAACAGACCCAGGCCGCGTCCGGCATGGTCGACGGCCAATCGCTGGAAACGGCCAAGGACGACGCCTCCGGTGGCAACACCACGACCCCAGGCAAGGTCCCGCACCAGGCCGTGGCCATGGTGCACCTGAACGGCCGGGCCGGGCTGGCCATGGTCGCCGGCCAGGACCTGCAGATCGCCAACGGCGAAAGCGTGGCGCTGGCCAGCGGCCTGGACAGCAACATCGCGGTTGCCGGCCAGGCCCGCGTCCATGCGGGGCAGGCGATCGGCGTGGCCGCGGGGTTGTTGGGCGCGGGGGATAACAACATTGGCCTGCAGCTGACGGCGGGCGAGGATGATATCGATATCCAGGCGCAGCACGATCTGCTGAAGCTGGCGGCGCGGGATGATTTGATCGTGGTGTCGGCCAATATGAATGTGGATTTCGCCGCGGCGAAGCGGATCCGCATTGCCACCGCGGGTGGAGCTTCGATCCTGATCGAGGGCGGGAATATTACGGTGGAGTGTCCGGGGGCGATTACTTATAAGGCGGCGCAGAGGAAGTTTGAGGGGGCGGTGAATACTGCCTACCCGCTTCCCGAGTTTCCCCAAGCCCCGATGCCTTACAAGCCCATGGAGTTCCGCATGCGCCTGGCAAATACCCCGGGTGAAGGGGGGCACGCGCTGGCACACGCGCCCTGGAAGATCGCTGTCGGGGAGGCGCCGCTGGGACTCGGCATGGTGGGTGACGACGAATTGGTGGCACATGGAGTCACCGATGCTGACGGTAACGTGACACTCAGCCAGGCCCAGCAGGAAGCCCTTGCGCGCGCCTATTGCGCCAGTCCAGCCAATACCTGGCTGGTATATCCCGGCCAGACCGTACGCGTGCACGTTGCCGAGCAGGATCCGGCGTGGACGGATGCGGAGGCAGCACGCCACGCACTCAATGCCGGTGACTTCAGTGGTGGACTGCCGCAATCCATGTCGGACGACAATACGCAGCAACGGCTACGCTATGCGCGCGATGCGCTCGCCGCCGGGTCGTCCAATCAGATCTACAAGAAACTCAGTAAATAAGAAGCTATGGGTGCGCCAGACAAGCAGGTGTATCAGATCCTTGGTGAAGACCAGAAGGCCGCAAAGACGGCGACTTCCGCGCCCGGCTGCTTCGTGCACGACAAGGATGTTTTCTCCGAGCCCTTGAAGGGCAACGCGGTGCAGTTCTTTGTCACGGGCACCGAGTACTTCGACAACGTTGCGGCGGCGATCGAGGGGGCGCGGTCCAGTGTTTTCATCACCGGCTGGCAAGTGAATTTCGATGTCGTGCTGACCGGCAAGAAAACGCTCTGGACCTGCTTGCGTACTGCGGTCAAGAACGGGGCCAGTGTCTATGTCATGCCTTGGATGTCTCCCAAGGTTGGCGTCGACACGGGAGACCTGGAAACCGCGCTAACGGTGATCCAGCTCAACGCCGGTCTGCCGGCGCCCCGCGCCTTCGTCCTGCCGGCGGTGTCGCAGTGCGATCAGCCTGGCGCCCTGGGCATTGCCTTCTCGCACCACCAGAAGCTGGTGGTTATCGACAACAAGTTTGCGTTCGTGGGCGGCATCGACCTCGCTTACGGCAGGCGGGACGATGGCAAGTATTCGCTCAAGGCAGAGGGGCGGCAGGGCAGCGAGTTCTATAACACTTGCGTGCCGCCGATCCATAGCCTGAGCAGCGTAGAACAAACGGCATACCTGACACGCGCCGAACTGGTGGCCGCCTGCTTCGACAACAAGGCCGGCCGTGCGGCGCAATTCCTGCTTTCTGCTCCAATGAAGCCGCTGGCTGGCGCGATGGACGTATATTCCGCGGCGAGCGACAAGGTCAAGGACGTCAACAAGCAGATCTCTGACTGGTGGGTCACCAGCGACGTTGTGCCGGAGTTCGTGCGAAAAGCCCAGGACAAGGTCATCGACGTAGCCCAGGAAACCGCAGCCGATGCCAGCAAGTGGGCCTATCAGCAGCTGGGCGCAACCCTGCAGACCAAGGTGGAAAAATTGCGCGAATACGGCGGCGCGCAATTGGCCGATGCAACCACCGCACTGATGGCCTGGCTGAATGGCGCCACCCTTGACAGTTTGCCGCCCAGCTTGCTGCAAAATACAGCCGATACGATCCAGGCCTTTGTCATGCGCCTGGTGCTCGCCCTGCAGGCCGAAGGCAGCCAGCGCAAGCAGTGCTACGCGAACCTGGAGAAGCTCGGCAAGCTATTGCCAGCCGGCGGAAAGTGCCATGACAGCAACGTACAGCCCCGGATGCCCTGGCATGACGTGCATTGCCGAATCGAAGGGCCATCGGTTTATGACCTGAGCCGCAATTTCGTACGGCGCTGGAATGGCGTGGCCCTGCAGTATGAGCGCAGCGATGGCAGGACGGTCGACGCGCTGCTGCGACAACTCGGCATCACGGCCCGTCTCAAGGCACCCCGCATCGGGGCTGCACACCGGCCCGTCCGATCGAAGACTTTGCCGGGGTCATGCTGGGTCCAGGTGCTCCGAAGCGCCCCGAAAAAGATGAGGGCAGCCGAGGCTGCCGGCGAGGCGGAAAAGACTACCCCGAGCGTAGCGGAAAGCGGCTGCCTGAGCGCAATGCTGAAGAACATCGAGGGCGCATCGCATTTTATTTATATTGAGGGCCAGTTCTTTCAGTCCGATCATGGGAGCACGATGATCGGGGAAGAGGAGGCAGGCGGCGGTGCGCCCATGTCAGGGCCGATGCGCGCGTTGATGGACGTCAAGGGCTCACCGGGATATCAAAAGTACGCCGCGCAGCTCGGTATTCTTGGCGTGCCGCCGGGCCAGATCTACAAGTCCCTCAAATGGAGCCAGATCGATGATGTCCAGCGCGACATCAAGGGCGGCGGTGCCGATTTTGTCAATGACCTGAAGCGGGTCATGGCCACGCAGGCGCAAATTGCCGGCTTTGCCGCTCTGGGGCCGTCTCAGAAGTCCCTGACGAATCCGATTTGCAAGGCATTGGGTGATCGTATTACGCGTGCCATTTACGATGGCAAGCCGTTCCATGTTTACATGGTGCTGCCCGTACATCCAGAAGGGACACTGGACACAATCAACATCATGACGCAGCAGCATTTGACGATGCAGTCGCTGGTGTTTGGCAGCCACAGTCTGGTGAATCGGATCCGGCGCGCGCTGTTGGCGATGAAGTATGTGCGTGAGCGGAAGATGGAGGTGAAGAAGGCGAGGGAAGCGGCGCAAAACGCCAAGATAGAATATCTCGATCGGAACATCCGGGCGGGAGAATGGGAACAATATCTGACGCTACTCAACTTGCGTAACTGGGACGTGTTGAATCGGAGACCTGTAACCGAGCAGATCTATGTTCACAGCAAGCTGCTGATCGCAGACGATCGTGTTGTAGTATTAGGCAGTGCAAATATCAACGATAGAAGCCAACTAGGTGACCGAGATTCTGAATTAGCGGTTGTCATTCATGATGATAGGGCATTATCTGTACGCGTGGATGGTCAGCTCGCGCAGCCGGTCGGCACGTTAGCGCATAGTTTGCGCAAGGCATTGTGGAAAAAGCATTTTGGGCTGATGGGTAATGTTGCGCCGGCTACGGAGTTGGGCATGTCCCATGTACTTGATGGGCCTGGGGATCCTATAACTTGGCAAGCTATTCAGAAAGTGGCGCAGACTAATGCCGAAGCTTATGAAAGAGCTTTTCCTTATGTGCCCAGGTCGAAAAGTCACAGCTCGGTTTGGCCTACTTGGGATGACAGCCATGGTAGGCTCAGCGGCTACATGCCATTTAACGAGCGATTCTGGCGCGAGGCGCGTCCGAGGGACGAGAGCTTTACGTGGGATGCGAAGCAGATATTGTCCGAAATCATGCCCAGTGGTGTACGTGGATTCATTGTATCCCTACCGCTTATGTGGACAGTCGGGGAAAATAATGACTCCAAAATGAATCTGACCACGCTCGCACATGTTGAATCGGAGGGGGAAGTAAACTGGGGGCTGCAAACTGCATCGGTGAATCCATCGCAATCTGGTCGAGCCGACACCTAGTCCAAAGATTGATTTTGATGAAAATGCAAATATTTACTCTGGGCTTGCGAGGTCAGGCCATATTGATGGCTGTAATGGCATTGATTTCCTGCGGACAGAGTGGTCAGGCGCAAGAGTCTAAAACGACGACCGGTACTGATCGCTTTGGCCATCCAGTAGAAATACCCAACCCGACCAGAGAAGATCGGATGAAAGCTACCGCGCCCGAGTATATTTCCAGCGATGGGCTTCGGGCCGAATGCCTTGGTCGGTTGACCTTCGATGTTCCTGTGGCGACGACATTAGAATGGGCCACTCCCGGAAAGACGAGTCATCAAGGAGTGTTCGAGAATTTGTCGCAGCATTTCGAGAATGGAACGGGTAAGGGCTATATTGAGATTGAAACCCGAGAATTGCGAACAATATTCGCGGTGTACGGGCCAGTTAGCCCTGAATTGCGCGAGGAATTTCTTGGGTACAGAACCCGCATGCAAGCCGCATCGCTCAGTGGGTTATTGGACGCCTTGAAGCGGCAGAAAGAATACGAAGAGATGTACAAGAGACGGCCGGAGCTTCTTGGGCCTGGTATTAAGGAAACTTTGGCAAAAGATCGTGCTGCACTAGAGAAGGAACTGGCAGATATCCAAGCTGATCAATATGAGAAAGCGATCGATCTAGGACGTCCTAATAGTATGGCGCTTCGCGCTGATCTCAAGGCCGCCAAGCCATATCTGCGCGGCGCCATTGTGTTGGATAAGCACATTGTCGCTTTCCAATCTATGCTGAAAGGCTTCGAGAATTATGTTGAGCCCACCGAAGCGCAATGGGCGATGGCTGAAGACGCCATACGCAAGCTGATCGGCAAACTCCAACCCCGCAACCTCTACGAAATTCCCAAGGACCGAGGCTTCTGCCTGCCCTATGCGTTCTTGCGCGACGACGGCACCTTTGGCAACAAGATCTCCACGTCCTTCCGGCTGGCCGATAATCCTGCAGTCATCTACACGCTCAGCGTTGCCTCGATTCCCGGTGGTGGGGCATCGGAGACCACGATCCTGAATGCAACGGGTCGCTCGGCAACCGGCATCCTGAGCCAACTACCTGAGAACACCACGGTGAAGCAGCGTTTAGGTCCCCGACCTGCCAAGATCGGTGCATTGACCTCGGAGCAGGGCGGCATCGTAGTGGAAGCCAAGCGTCCAGGCCAGCCGCCGCGGGAGGGCTATCACGTTTATACGGGATATGCCGGTTGGGCGGGCTCGCAGATCTTGCCGACCATCGAGGTGACGATGGAGTCTGCAGCGCGTGCTGCCTACCCCAAGCTGACGATGGATGCACCGCCCTATGAGCAGGCACGCCCACGGCTGGATGCCTTGCTCAAGAGCATTCGGCTGCGGCCGACGACGCCGCCGATGCCGGAATTGGTGGGCATCCAGTAGTGTGGTCTCCAAGTTGCGAATTCCTGAAATGGCATCCAGCATCGAGATCCAAGCGCGCATGGCATTTTGGCCTCGTGTGCATTGCGGCCATGACAACGGCTGCGTGCGGGCAAAGCGGACAGGTGCATGAACCCAAGACCACGATGGGTACTGATCGTTTCGGCAATCGTGTCGAGGTACCGAACCCAAGTCGTGAAGATCGATTGAAGGCCATGGCCACAAGTCATGTCATGCCGGTGGGTACCCATATAGAGTGCTTCGGGCGGCTAAGTATCGATGTGCCGGAAAAGATGTCATTGGAATGGGCTATTCCAGCTGAGACCAGTGATATGGGAGCTTTCGAGGGACTTTCCCAGCATTTTAATGACGGCACCGGAAAGGGGTACATCGAGATTGAGACCAAAGAACTACGCACCACGTTCGCAGTTTATGGCCCAGTTTCACCTGAGTTGCGCGAGGAGGTATTTTCCTATAGAAGTCGCCGCAATACTGCTTTATTGGACAATCTGCAGCGATTACTAAAGGAGAAGAAAGAGCGGAATGAGCGTTTTCGAGCGAACCATGTGGATCCTGATACGATCGCAAGTGTCGAAGAGGATATTGCCAAGTCGGAGAAGCGCATCGCCGATCTCAAGGCAGACCATTACCGAAAAGCGATTGATCTTCGCCGTCCCCACAGCGTTGCGTTTCGCCATGATCAGCGTCGAGGCGGGGTTTCTTACCTACGGGGCGCTATCATTTTGGGCAATCATTTGGTCGCTTTTGAGTCGATGCTCAGGGCAGACATTCCGCAGTTCGAAGAGCCGACCGAAGCTCAATGGCAAGCCGCAGAGAACGCCCTGCGCAAACTGATCAGCCAACTCCAACCCCGCGACCTTTACGAGATCCCCAAGGACCGAGGCTTCTGCCTGCCCTATGCCTTCCTGCGCGACGACGGCACCTATGGCAACAAGATCTCCACCTCCTTCCGCTTTGCCGACAGCCCGGCAGTGATCTACACGCTCAGTGTTGCCTCGATTCCCGGCGGTGGGGCATCGGAAACCACGATACTGAATGCAACTGGCCGCTCGGCAACCGGCATCCTGAGCCAACTGCCTGAGAACACGACGGTGAAGCAACGTTTGGGTCCTCGTCCTGCCAAGATCGGTGCATTGACCGCGGAGCAGGGCGGCATCATGGTGGAAGCCAAGCGTCCAGGCCAGCCGCCGCGGGAGGGCTATCACGTTTATACCGGATATGCCGGTTGGGCGGGGTCACAGATCTTGCCGACCATCGAGGTGACGATGGAGTCTGCAGCGCGTGCTGCCTACCCCAAATTAACGATGGATGCACCGCCCTATGAGCAGGCACGCCCACGACTGGATGCCTTGCTCAAGAGCATTCGGTTGCGGCCGACGACGCCGCCTATGCCGGAGTTGGTGGGCGTGCAATAGCGGGCGGAGCGAGAAGCCTACCCGGCAAATTTCTTGTGTTTTGTATCGATCGATCTATAATCCCATTCCATACAGATCGATACAAAACCATCCACCATGGCCCGCCCCCGCAAATTCAACGAACAGGCTGCCCTCACCGCCGCCTTGGACGCCTTCTGGGCGCGCGGCTATGAAGCCACATCCACGCGCGACCTGACCACTGCAATGGGCATGACCCAGCCGAGCCTTTACAACGCGTTCGGCGACAAGCGATCGCTGTTCCTGTCAGCGCTGGATGGCTATCTCGACGGTACGGTGCGGGAGCGCATGGCGCGGCTGGAGGCAACCTTGCCTCCAGCAGGGGCCATCACCGCTTATTTCTCCGAGAGTATCGAGCGGTCCCTGGCCGATCCGCTGCACCGTGGTTGCCTGCTGGTGAACACGGCGCTGGAGGTCACGCCCGACGCCACTGACCTGCAACAGACGGTGGCCAGCGCCTTCGCGGAGATCCGTGATTTCTTCCGCCGCCAGTTCACCGCTGCACAGCAAGCCGGAGAGGTGGATAACGGCCTGTCGGCAGACGATGTTTCGGCGCAATTGCTTGCCGTTCTGCTTGGCGTGCGCGTGCTGGCGCGCGTCGCGCCGCAGCGCGAACTGCTGGAGGGCGGGGTGCGGCCGACGCTGGCGTTGCTGGGCTTGCCGCCATTGACCTCCGACTCCGGCTGAGCTTTTCCAACCCCTTTTTTTCCCTGATTTTTCATCCGTAGACGCCATGCACGCGGCCCGGGCCACGTGCGGGTGAGCTGCATTCTTTTTTCGGCCCCATGTCTCCGGGGCCGGTGGCCCCGTCTTGCCTGCTGCAAGGCAAGCGGACACTGGAGAACACGATGTCCCGACCTCTCTCTGCGCCGCGGCCATGTGCCATCGCCGCGGCACCGCTAAGCCTGCGCGACCTCTACGCGGCTTTCTCCGGTCTTTGTGCCAGCCTGGTGGCGATCGGTCTTGCGCGCTTTGCCTATACCGCGCTGGTGCCGCCGCTGATTCAGGCGCACTGGTTTCCCGCGGGGCAAACGGTGGCACTGGGCGCAGCCAATTTCGCCGGCTATCTCGCCGGGGCCTTGCTGGGGCGACCGCTGGTGTCGGTCTGGTCGAACCGGGCGGTACTGCGCGCGCTGATGCTGGCGGCCACGGTGGCGTTCTTTGCCTGCGCGTGGCCGCTGTCGGTGGCGTGGTTCTTTGCGTGGCGCTTTATTTCGGGCGTGGCCGGCGGCGGGATCATGGTGCTGGTGGCGACGTCGATCCTGCCGCATATCCCCGCGCCGCGCCGCGGCCTGGCGATGGGCACGATCTTTGTGGGCCTTGGCCTGGGCATTGCCGCATCCGGCACGCTGGTGCCGCGCCTGCTGCAGTTCGGCTTGCGTGAAACGTGGCTGGGATTGGGGGCGCTGGCGCTGGTATTGACGGCATTGAGCTGGTTCGGCTGGCCAGGACAGTTGCCGCAGCTCGCGGGCAGCACGGGCACGACGCCGAACCCGTCAATGCCGATCGCGCCCGCCACGCGCCGCAGGCTGCGCGTGCTTTACGCCCAGTACGCCATCAATGCCATCGGGCTGGTGCCGGCGATGATGCTGTTGGTCGATATGGTCGCGCGCGGCCTGGGCCGTGGCAGCAGTGTGGGGGCGTCTTACTGGGTGCTGTATGGCATCGGCGCGATTGCGGGGCCGATGGCATGCGGCCTTGCCGGGGACCGGCTCGGCTTTGGAGCCACGTACCGGGGCGCGCTGCTGTTGCAGGGACTGGCCACGGCGGTGCTGGCGCTGTCCGGCCATCCGGTGGCGCTCGGCGTGGGCGCGGTGGTGCTTGGCGCGTTTACGCCAGGCATTGCGCCGCTGGGCCTGGGCAGAATCCAGGAACTGCTGCCGCACGATCCGGCGGCGCAGCGTGCGGCGTGGAGTCATGCCACCAGTGCCTTTGCACTGTTCCAGGCGCTGGCGGGCTATGGCTATGCATGGATGTTTGCGCATTCGCACGAGAACTACGCACTGATCTTCGGCTGTGGCGCGGTGGCGGTGGCGCTGGCCTTGGCTGTGGGATCGCTTGCGGAGCGGCGCACGGGGCGCTGAGCGGCGGCCGGCAGCAAATCCGGCATCGGCCTAGAATCCGGAGTTCGGGCCCCGAGGGGCAGCAAGATTCCTTGCAAGGAGCATCACGCATGAGCCATTTGTTCGAGCCGCTAGCCATCGGCAATCTCACAATCGCCAACCGCATCACCATCGCGCCGATGTGCCAGTATTCCGCGCAGGACGGCAATGCCGGCGACTGGCACATGATCCATCTGGGTTCGCTGGCGCTGTCGGGCGCGGGCATGCTGATCGTCGAGGCCACGGCGGTCTCAGCGGAAGGGCGTATCACGCCGCAAGACCTGGGCTTGTATTCCGACGATAACGAGGTGGCGCTGGGCCGCGTGATCCACGCGATGCGCGCGCATTCGCCGATTGCCATTGCGATCCAGCTCGGACACGCCGGCCGCAAGGCGTCGAGCCAGGCGCCATGGGATGGCGGCCAGCAGATCGCGCCGGATGCGCCCGGTGGCTGGCATGCGGTGGCGCCTTCGGCGGTGCCGCATGGCGCGACAGAAGTCGCACCCGTCGCGCTCGATCGTGCCGGCATGGACAAGGTGCGCGATGACTTCGTCGCCGCAGCAAAGCGCGCGGCGCGGCTGGGGCTCGACGGGATCGAGATCCATGCCGCGCACGGCTACCTGCTGCATCAGTTCCTGTCACCGCTGGCCAACCATCGCGACGACGAATACGGCGGCAGCCTGGAAAACCGCATGCGCTTCCCGATCGAGGTGTTCGATGCGGTGCGCGAGGCGTTCCCTGCGCAGCGGCCGGTGTGGATGCGCATCTCGGCAACGGACTGGGTGCCGGGCGGATGGGATATCGAAGGAACGGTGGCGCTATCGAAGGCGCTGAAGGCGCGCGGCTGCGCGGCGATCCATGTGACGACCGGCGGCGTGTCGCCGCAGCAGGCCATCAAGCTGGGACCGGGCTACCAGGTACCCTACGCGCAGCGCGTGAAGGCCGAGGTCGGCTTGCCGACCATCGCGGTAGGCCTGATCACGGAGCCCGAGCAGGCCGAGGCCATCATCGCCAACCAGGAGGCCGACGCGGTGTCGCTGGCCCGGGCCATGCTGTACGACCCGCGCTGGCCGTGGCATGCCGCGGCGCGGCTGGGTGCCAGCGTGCAGGCGCCCAAGCAATACTGGCGGTCGCAGCCGCGCGAGCTGAAGGACCTGTTCGCCGGCGCGGCCTTCGGGCAGCGCTAGGCTGCCTGGTCGACAAGTGAGCGACAAGTGAGGTACTGCCATGAAGCCACGGATTACGTTGATCACGCTGGGTGTCGATGACCTGCCGCGTGCGCTGCGCTTTTATCGCGACGGCTTAGGCCTGCCTACCGCGGGCATTGTGGGCGAGCAGTTCGAGCACGGCGCGGTGGCCTTCTTCGACCTGCAGGCCGGCCTGAAGCTGGCGGTGTGGCCGCGGGCCAGCCTGGCGCATGACGCCGGGCTGCAAGTGACGCCGCGCGCGCAGACCGATTTTTCGCTGGCCCACAACGTCAGCGACAAGGCGGAGGTGGATGCGGTGATGGCGCAGGCGCTGGCCGCGGGCGCCAGCGTGGTCAAGCCGGCGCAGGACACGTTCTGGGGCGGCTACGCCGGCTATTTCCACGATCCCGACGGGCATCTGTGGGAAATCGCCTGGAACCCCGAGATGCTGCCCGCGGATTGAGACTGCCCGCTGCGCCGCCCGGCTTGGGGCCGCGGCCAATGTATCAAGACATGATCACGGACGCTGCACCGCGACTGGTGCAGCGCCGCAAAGGGATTTCCATGATTGCCACGCTCCGTCGAAGTGGTGACTATCCTTTCAAGAGACAGCCATAGCATGCTGGCGACGGAGCGCCCCCACGCAGTTCCGCAACACCCCACGCATTCGCCCCGTCGTCAGCCCACCGAAGTAAAGCAATAAGAACAATGGCAAGGGAGACGTCCATGCAAGTCTATGACAGCCTGCTGTATGTGACTGCGATGGTGCTGGTGTGTTTGTATGTCTATCTCGGCGTGCTTTCCCGCAGCACGGCGATCCGCCTGGGATCCCCGGCAATCGTTGCGGGACTGGTGCTGGCCTATTCGCTGTCGCCGCTGCATTCGGGCGGCTGACAGGCCCGGCCCGGTGTGACCGGGCGCGGTTCATTTCGCCACCGCCGCCTGGCGGTCCGGAGCGCCTTTCCCCTGCGTCGCGGCCTCGCGCAGCAGGGTGTCGATGGCCGCCTGCAACTCTTGCGGCACCACGGGCTTGTGCAGCAGTGCGGTGCCGGTCGCGTGCGCGGTGCGCAGGCGGTCCGCGGCGGTGTCCCCAGTGATGATGATGGCCGGTACATGTCGGCCCATCTGTTGCCGGATCGCATCCAGCGCCTGCTGGCCGGTGCGGTGTCCGCGCAGGCGGTAATCCGCCAGCACCAGCCCCGGCGTGAACGCGGCCAGCGCCGCCAGGGCTTGCTCTTCGGATTCAGCCGTGCGGCATTCGCAGCGCCATGCCGACAGCAGTTCGGACATGGCGCCGCGGATGGCCTCGTCATCGTCGATCACCAGCACCCGCAGTCCATCGAGCGAGTGGGCGGGCAGCGGGCGCGGGGTGTCTTCCGGCACGTCCCAGGCTTGCGGCATGTCGAAGCGGAACACTGAGCCACGTCCGGGGCGCGAGACCAGTGTCACCCGCGTCTGCATCGTACGGGCCAGCCCGTCGACAATGGCCAGCCCCAGTCCAAGCCCCTTGCGCTGGTCGCGCTCCGGATTGCCGAGCTGGTGGAATTCGCGAAAGATGTCGCGGTGCTGCGCCGCGGGGATGCCGATGCCGGTGTCCCAGACTTCGATGGCCGCACGCGCGCCGCGCTGGCGGCAGGCCACCAGCACGCCACCCCGCTGTGTATAGCGGATGGCGTTGGCGATCAGGTTGCGCAGCACCAGTTCGACCAGCGTGGGGTCGCCATGCAGCGTGGCGGTGGTATCGCGCGTGCGGTACACCAGCCCGCGCGCTTCGGCCTGCGGCGCGAACTCGTTTTCCATCTTGCGCAGCAGCGGTTGCAGGCGGAATGGGCGCGCGCGTGGCGTGACCACGCCGGCTTCGAGTTTGGAAAAGTCGAGCAGCGAGTTCAGCATCTCGCGCGCGGCGCCGGACGACGCTTCGATATGCGCCAGCAACTGGCGCTGGCGATCATCCAGCGAAGTGCGGCCAAGCGATACCAGGAACAGGCCCATCGCGTGCAGCGGCTGGCGCAGGTCATGGCTGGCCGATGCCAGGAACACCGATTTGGCCCGGCTGGCATCCTCGGCTGCATGCTGCGCGGCTTCGGCGCGTGCGGTTTGCTCACGCAGTTGCGAGATCAGTTCCACATTTTCGAAGCGCAGCGCAATCGACTGCCGCGCCACGCGCGCATAGTTGCGCGCGAACACCATCAGCACGCACAGGTACAGTGGCGTGCCGAGGAACATCGGCAGGTATTCGACATCGCCGGTGGCAAGGAACACCACCCATACCGGCACGATCGCCGGCAGGAAGAAAGCGATCGCCACCGGCAGGCATGCCGAGAACACCGCGAGCGCCGCCGCGCTCATGCCGGCAATCAGCGACAGGATGCAGATCACCACCGCAGGCAGGCGCACATCCAGGTATAGCCATGCGACCAGTCCCCACAGGGCGCCGATCAGCGCCAGCATGGCGGTCATGCCGTGCGCATAGCGCGCCGCGCCGGCTTCGGTCAGCCGGCCGGGCAGCCGCAGGCGTCCGAAGTACGCCATCGCGCATGCCGCCACCATTGCGCAAGCCCATGGCAGGGCGCCGGGACGATCGCCAATCAGCATCAGGCCGGCGGCCAGGATAACCGCCGCCAGCGAACAGCCCACCATCGCGATGCCGAAGCTCTGGTCGATCAGGCTCATCTGCGCGGCCAGCAGCCGCGGCGCATCGTAGCGCGGCAGCCAGCGCAGCCGCGGGCGTGCCGCAGCGGCCGGGTCTGTTGTCTGCGCTGTCATCGCGCCGCCTGCACCAGGCCGCGTCGCTGGGCTTCGAGGATGGCTTCTACGCGGCTGACCACGCCCAGATGATCAAGGATGGCCGCCACATGGACGCGCACAGTGTTTTCCGACAGGCCCATATGGTAGGCAATGACCTTGTTCGATCGGCCCAGCGTCAGTTGATGCAGCACCTCCAGCTGGCGCGGCGTGAGCGTGCTGGCCGCGTAGGACGCCTGGGACGGTGCCCCGGCATCCGCCTCGCCGGAAAAATGCGAGCCTCCGGCCAGGCAGCACGCAATCGCTTCCTCGATCTCGCGCGCGTCGGCGGACTTTGGCAGGAAGCCTGCAATCTCGCGCCGGACCTCGGGCGGAATGACTTCCAGTCCGGACGTGCCCGACACGATCACGATGCGCGCCGCGGGAAAGTGCCGGCGCAGCACCTTGACGCCTTCGATGCCGTTCAGGCCGGGCATCTGGATATCGAGCAGCACGATGTCGACCGACGCGCCGCCGTGGTCCTGCACTGCCTGCATGACCGAACCGGCCTCGATGATATGCGCCACACTGGGGCTGTCGGCCAGCACCAGGCGCAAGCCCGTGCGGAACAGGGTATGGTCGTCGATCAGCAGCAGTCGGGCGTCGGGCATCGAAGGGGCCGGTGCGAAGGGCGATCCATTGGACAAGAATCGCGGGCGCTTGTCCATGCAACCGGTGTGGGGACGCCACTAGTCCGGAAAGATTATTGGCGACCTGGACAGTCGATGCAAAGATGCGAGCCGTGGGCAGTTCCGCGACGTGCCCGCACCACTTTTGCTACCCACTACCACCCGGCTGTGGGTATTTTTTTGCTGAACCCCGTCAGGTGCCGGCGTAAAAGAAAAAAGCCGGCACCGCATGGCGGCACCGGCTTGACACGCCCGGGCGCAAGCCGCCCGGGCCTGCGCCTCGCGCGGCGGTTACGGGCGGTTCACCGAGATATCGTAGTACGATCCATTCACGGCGATCCCCCAGCTCAGGCCGATATTCCCCGGGACCAGCGAGATCATCTCGGAAGCCATGCTGGTGGCGGCACGGTAGCGCAGGCCGTTGGCCGGGCTGTTAACCTTCCAGCTGTCCAGGCGGCCGTCTTCCACGCGCTTGCGCGTGTAGCTGCCCGTCTGGGCATCCACCACAGTCACGATGGTCGACCAGGTGCCGGCGTTTTCCAGCCTGGGCACCAGGCCGCCAAACATTACCGTGTCCCAGTACGAGTTGGTCGCACCCACCACTGGCACGGGACGTACCACCTGCTTGGTGGCGAGCATGAAGCCATCATCGTGGGTGATGACAACCGTCACCTGGCCGTCGGTGCCCTTGAATGCATAGGCAAGCTGGGAGCCGAAGCCGTCGACGATCTTGAAGCTGCCGTCGGCGTTGGCGCTGATCGTCGGCAGTTCCTCCGGCAGCCATGCTGCACAGGTATTGACGCCGGAACAGTCGGCACCCTTGGTCAGCTTGCCCGCTGCATCGATGCTGAAGGTCACGCGACGCGATGCGTACGGCGATGCGTTGTTGTCGCGCTCCATGCCGAGACCGTTCCAGTCGCCTGCGAGGTCGGCCAGGGCAACGGCCTGTGCGGGCATCAGCAAGGTCGGCAGGTCGGTCAGGGCTCCTGCCGGCGGCACTGCCAGGGCGATGCCGGACTTGGCGACCAGCACGGTGTTGGTGGCACCGTTCGCGCCCGGCACGGTGAAGCGGCACGCCTCGTTGGTATTGGCGGTGAAGGGAATGGTCTCGTTGCCGATCTGCAGCTTCAGCGCGGCCGCGTCGAGGTCGCCGGCTTCCGCTGCCGCGGAGCCCAGTCCGATCACATGGTATTTGCCCGTCTTCAGCCCCGCGCAGCTCGACGCTGCCGGCTGCAGCGCAGTCTGGACCGCCGCCGCGTCGGCATTGGATGCCACCGCGGAAGACAACTCGCCCAGCGTCGTCTTTGACGCCTCCAGGCGATCGCCCAACTGGTCCAGCAGCTTGTCCTGCGCATTGCCGGCGTTGGCGCCATTGGCGGCCACCAGCGGATCCTTGAGCGGGTCGACGCTGGTCAGGTCGACCACGCCGGTCAGCACCAGTCGCACCGCCTCCGTGGCGCTGGCCAGGCCATTGGAAGTCAGCTTGGCCTGCGCGCTGGCGTCGAACTGATCGAAGAAGGCCGTGGTGCTGCCCTGCGCCAGCGAGGCGGTCACCAGTTCAGTCAGCGGGGTGATATTGGCCACCGCCGTGGTGCCGGTGCCGGCCTCGACCACCGAATGCAGCGTGGTGCCGTCAGGCGTCTTGACGCTGAGCACGCACGGGCGCGTGGCACCTTCGATGCTGAGCGCGAAGGTACCGTCGGCGGCGGTGGTGGCCGTGCCGCTGCCCGATGCGCACTTGGCCTGGACAGTGGCACCCCCCAACGCGGCACCCACGGCCGCGGTGCCGCTGATCTTCGTGGCAGCGGGCGCCGTGGTAGGCGTCGAGTCTCCGCCGCCGCCGCCGCCGCAGGCCGTCAGTACGGCCGCCGCCAGACCCGTCAAGAACAGATGTTTTGTTTTCATCCCTGTATTGTTTTCTGTGGTTTCTTGTTATGGCAGGGCGCTGCGTGGTGGAACACTGGCTCATGCAGGACCCCGCCCACAGGGCGGCTGACCCGCTCTGCGGGCGCGATTTTGCTTGAAACGCCTCAACCTGCCCAACCCGCGTTGAGGTGATTGACAAAGTGCGCGAGGCGTGGGGGATGGCTTGCCGCCGAGGGAAGAAAGGAGTCAGGCTGCCGCCTGGGCGAGCCCCGGCCACGTTGGCCGCGATGCAAGCGCGCGGCCACCCGCGCGGCAATCTTCGAGCAGCCGCATGGCCTCGATGCCGAACCAGTCGTGCCACCCGCGTGCCAGGGCGCTGGCGGACCGCAGGCCTGCCTGTGCGGCCAGGTGGTCCAGCGCGGGCACCGGGCCGCCGGCGCTGGCCAGCGCATGCAGCGCCAGGGCGGCACGTTGCTCGCGCAGCAGCGGATGCAGCGCTTCGCCTTCGGCAAAGAGCCGCGCACGGACCAGGCGCGCCGGCACTTGCCATTGCGCGGCCAGGCGTTCGGCGTTCCAGTCGGTCTCGGGGCGGGCAAAGACCAGGCCGGCAAACTGGCGCGACCACGGGCGCTCGGCGGGCTTGCCGGCCAGGCGCGGGCATGCGCTGTCCGGTACGGCAGTCAGGACGACGGCGCAGGGTTGCTGCCAGGTGCCGGGCAGGTCGCAGTCAAAGTGGGCGAAGGCGTGCACCACGAACGGATCGCCGGGCCGCACTTCGCGCCGCGCGTTGGCGTCGCGCAGGCTGGCCGTGCCGTGCAGGGCTTGCACATGGACGGCAAAGGGAAAGCGCAGGCGGGCAAAGCGGACGTGGTGACGGCTGACAAGCGGCATGCGGAGGACGACCCGGAAGCTGGCGGCGTTGCGGCGGGTAACTGTCGCAGGATTCGGTGGCCAGCGCAAGGCCGCGGACCTCGCGTTCGAAGCCAGCGCAGCCGCCGGCGCCTGCGGCGTTACAGGTCCGACATCCCGAAGTGGCGCAGCCGTGGCAGGTCGGTCACGCGGATGCTTTGGTACGACAAGTGCACCATGCCCGCATCGGCGAGTCGGCGCAGCGCCTGGTTGACGCGCTGGCGCGAGAGCCCCGTGAGCAGGCCGATTTCTTCCTGCGACAGCTCCAGTACCGGACTGGTGCGCGGATACAGGTCCGGATGGAACAGCTGGGCGATGGCTTGCGCCACGCGCGCATCCGCCCCCAGCAGCCGGTCGTTCTGCACGGTGGCGATGAACTGGCCCATGCGCTCGTTCAGCTGGCGCACGACAAAGCTGGCGAACGGCAGGCTCTGGGCCAGCAGTGTGTTGAACACCGGCTCAGGCACCAGCAGCACCTGCGCGTCGCGGATCGCAATCACGTCATAGCGGCGGTCTTCGCGCTTGATCACGCTGCCTTCGCCGCACCAGCCGCCGGCCGGCACGCCCGAGAAGGTGCAGCCGCGGCCGTCGGGCGTGTACACCGCCAGCTTGATCAGGCCGCTGTCCACGCCGATCCAGTGGCGCGAGGGCTCGCCGCGCCGCGCGATGAAGCTGCCCGCGACAAAGGACTGCAGCAGGGTTTCGCGCGCGGCAAGGGCCTGATGCGCCGGCGCGAGCGCGCCGTACCAGGCATGGCCGGCCAGCACCGCGGCACAAGCCGGGACGGGGAGGGAAGTGGAGTCTGCGGGTTCGCTCATGGCCTGGACGGGCGCATCGCGCCGCATCCTGTAAGAATCGTGTAAGCCTTGCCTGGCGCGGGTTTGCGGCAGGTTTGTCGTCTCGACGACAGTGCGCCGGCGTGTGCGATGATAGCCTTGTGCCAGAAAAAGTGACAGCGCCGCAAGGCGCCCCAATGACAGCGCCCCGAATGACCCGGGATGACCCCGATAAGGCGGAGACACAAGCAATGCCCACCGATTTCGACAGCGGCCTGGCCCGCAACGCGGCCAATTTCGTGCCGCTTACGCCCATTGATTTCCTGGTCCGCGCCGCCGAGGTGTACGGCGACCGCCTGGCCATCGTGCATGGCCCGCTGCGCCAGAACTGGCGCGACACCTGCGCGCGCGCGCGGCGCCTGGCCAGCGCGCTGGCACGCGCCGGCATCGGCAAGGGCGATACCGTGGCCGCGCTGCTGCCCAATACGCCCGCCATGGTGGAAGCGCATTTCGGCGTGCCGATGGCCGGTGCCGTGCTCAATGCACTGAATATCCGCCTTGACGCCGCCAACCTGCTCTTCATGCTGCGCCATGGCGAGGCGCGCGTGCTGCTGGCCGATACCGAGTTTGCCGACGTCGCGAAGCAGATGGCGCAGGAGCTCCCCGGCCTGAAGGTCATTGCCGTGCATGACATGCTGGGTCCGCAGGAAGCACCGTTCGGCGATACCGACTACGAAGCCTTCCTCGCCGGCGGCGATCCGGCGTACGCCTGGCAAATGCCCGCCGACGAGTGGGATGCGATCGCGCTGAACTACACCTCGGGCACCACCGGCGACCCCAAGGGCGTGGTCTACCATCACCGCGGCGCGGCCATCAATGCCGTGTCCAATATCCTGGAATGGGACCTGCCCAAGCATCCGGTCTACCTGTGGACGCTGCCGATGTTCCACTGCAACGGGTGGTGCTTCCCGTGGACGGTGGCGGCGCGCGCGGGCGTCAATGTGTGCCTGCGCAAGTTCGAGCCCAAGCTGGTGTTCGACCTGATGCGCGAAGAGGGCGTGACGCACTACTGCGCCGCGCCGATCGTGCATACCGCGCTGGTCAATGCGCCCGCGGCGTGGCGCGAGGGCGTGCGCGGGCCGGTGCGCGGCATGGTGGCCGGCGCGCCGCCGCCGGCCGCGGTGCTGGCGCAGATGGAGGCCATGGGATTCGAACTGACCCACGTCTACGGTCTGACCGAGGTCTACGGCCCGGCCGCGGTCTGCGCCGAGCAGGACGACTGGAACACCCTGTCCGAGCAGGACCGTGCGGTCAAGAAGGCCCGCCAGGGCGTGCGCTACCATCTGCAATCGCAGGTGGCGGTGCTCGATCCCGATTCCATGCAGCCGGTACCGGCCGATGGCGAGACCATTGGCGAAATCATGTTCCGCGGCAACATCTGCATGAAGGGCTACCTCAAGAACGAGAAGGCCACGCGCGAAGCCTTCGCCGGCGGCTGGTTCCATACCGGCGACCTGGGCGTGTGCATGCCCGACGGCTATATCAAGATCAAGGACCGCAGCAAGGACATCATCATTTCCGGCGGCGAGAACATCTCGAGCGTGGAAGTGGAAGACGCGCTCTACCGGCATCCTGCCGTGCTCGCCGCTGCGGTGGTGGCCCAGCCCGATGCCAAGTGGGGCGAGACGCCGTGCGCCTTTGTCGAACTGAAGGACGGGGCCAGCGTCAGCGCGGAGGAACTGATTGCGCATTGCCGCACGCTGCTGGCGGGGTTCAAGGTGCCCAAGGCGGTCTACTTCGGCCCCTTGCCCAAGACCTCCACCGGCAAGATCCAGAAATTCGAACTGCGCCGCAAGGTGAAGTCAGATTCGGCGATCGACGTCTGAGATGCAAGCGGCGCCATCCCGGCGCCGCGTCCGTTCAGCGCACCCGTACCTCGGGCGGCGTTCTCGTTCTGGGCGGTTGGTGCCAGTCCGGTCCGATGTCGGGGAACACCTCGCATTCGCCGCGTACGATGCTTTCAATGGTGGCGCATACACATTCGGTGCCGCGCGGCCCCACGCAGACCAGACTGCGTGGATGGTCGCTGTGCTGCGGAATGGCATAGACCCGCATGCCCTCGCGGAACAGGGGGTGCTTGGTAAGGCGTTCGTTCATCAGTTCAACGAAGCGCTGGGGCGTGACGACCGGCTTGTCCATTGCATGCTCCTGCGGCCTTGGCACCGTACCCATTTCTTGGGGCGGCATGGCGACCAGGTCAGTAGAGGCCAGGAAGATGGCAGGCAGGTGGCATAAAAGCGCACCGGGCAGCAGCGCTTGCCCGGGACGTGGCCGGAATGAAGAAGCGCGGGCAATGCATCGCCCGCGTTGCCACTGCCACGCTTTCAGACTAGGTTACGCGGCGCGTAGTGCAAGTGAATCGCGCTATTTTTTGCGGGTTCAGGTGACGCGCAGTTCGCCTGCGGCGCGAGGGCCGTTCAGGATGCCATTGCCAGCGGCCCAGCACGCGGCTTCGGCCTCCGCATAAGACCTGTAGGTGTCCGTTGCCGCGACCGTGCAGTCCTCGTCGGCGGCGCCGCAGCGTTCCTCCATGACGATGCGCCAGGTGAACTGGCCCGGTGCGTCCTCCAGGACATGGAGCAGCAGGGTACGGTGGTCGTCGGTCAGCGTGAGAGGCAAAGTCGACATGGGTCTCTCCCGTTCGCAGGTAGGCGCATTGATGCTAGCAACAGCGCGCCGCAATTGCCATGGGGGATTTCGGACGCGCCGTGGCAAGATACGGCCTTTGCGGCAATCGCCGCGCTGGATCTTCGCCTGAATATGCCTCTTTCGCCCGAGTTCAACCAACGGGTCGCCGCGCTGACGGCGCACTACGATGCCGTCGTGTTGCCGCTGTGGACCGCCTCCGGCTGGAATCCAGACTTGTTGCTGCCCTATGAAGCGCTCGACGGCGGCAGCGCCGCGCCGCTGCCGCCGTCGCGCTATCGCGCCATGGCCTGTGCGCGCCAGTTGTACGTGTTCTCGCTGGCCGGCCACCAGGCGCACGCCGATACGCTGTTCGGCTCGCTGCAGGCCTACTTCAGCAGTGGCGAGGGCGCGTGGCTCTATAGCGTCAATCCGGCCGGCGCGCCGCTCGACAGCGCGCGCGACCTCTACACCCATGCCTTCGTGATCTTCGCCTGCGCCGTCTATTACGCCCGGGGCGGCAACGCGGATGCCCTGGAGGTGCTCGATGAAACCGTCGATATCGTCGAGGACCGTTTCGCAGACGGACAGGGCCTGTACCACGCCGCGCTGACCGAACAGTTCCGGCCCAAGGGCGCCGGCGTGCTGCAGAACCCCATCATGCACCTCACCGAGGCCTACCTGGCCGCGCTGGATGCGACGGGTGACGAGTGGTACGCCGAACGCCTGCGCGAGATCGCGATGGCGGTGCATGAGCGCTTTGTCGATCCCGCCAGCGGCTGCGTGGCGGAGTTGCCGCAAGGCAGCGCGAACAACCGCATCGAGCCCGGGCACCAGTTTGAGTGGTTTTCGCTGGTGGCCAGCCGGCCGGCGTTGTTTGGCGATCTGCCGCTGTCGGACGACCTGCGCCGCGCCTTTGCCTTCGCGCAGCAGCATGGCGTGGCAGCGGGCACGCTGGGTGTCTGCGCGGCGCTGGATGCGGGCGGCGCACGCATCGACGGCACCGAGCGCATCTGGGCACAGACCGAGTTCGCGCGAGCGCTGGCGGTGGATGGCTCGGCGCGGTCGCTGGCCGTGCTGGCAGACTGGGCCGCGCAGTTCCGCAGCCGTTTCCTGTCTGCGCAGGGTTGGCATGAGTGCCTGGCGCCGACGGGCGACGTGGTGCGCGCGGAGATGCCCTCGACCTCTCCCTATCACCTGGCCACGTCTTACCAGGCACTGGCCGCGCTGGCAGGGCTGCCATGGCCCGCGCAGGCGGCATGATCCGGCCCGGGCGGCATGCCGGCGCGGACCCGTGCGTTGTCAATTCTTTGCAGTTGCCGGAAGGGCGCGCGTCTACACTCGAGCCCGCGCTCCAGCCCGCATCGCAATCCTTCTTAACTACCTGGTCGTCGTTCTGAAGTTGCGGGCGGGGGCGCGGCCCTGGCTCAGCGGGCGCTGGCCTGCTGCAGCCGCTCGGCGTGCTGGGCCGGCTGGAGTCGTTGCAGTGATGGCGCGGGGGTATTTGCCTGGATCAGGCCAACGCCTGCCGGCTTGACGCGGACGGCCATTTGCTGGACCCGCTTCTGGGCCTGCGTTTCGGCATGGTCGTTCAGGATCAGGCACAGCAGCGTCAGCAAGGCTGCTGTGATCATGCTCAGCGCAATCCAGGCCAGGCAGTGCTTGCGTTCCATGGGGGCGGACAGTGGGGCGTCATCAGTGCGCGCAGTTTAAGCGCGCATGCGCCGGGCGATTGTCAACCTTTGCAAACGCAGCCGGCGTGCAGCTGCCCGCCGGCCGCCCTTATTCCGTTACGCCGTGCTCGTGCAGCAGGCGCTCGCATTCCTCGAGCATGTCGTAGGCGAACGCAGACTGGTAGTTCGGGTCTAGCGCTTCCATCATTTCGTGCGCGGCGTACAGGCCGGCCTCGCGCGACAGGGTCTCGGCGAGTTGCCGCGCAAACTGGTCGCTCAATTCAGACAGCAGGCGCCGCTCTGACAGCGGCAGCTGCAGTTTCGAGCGCGATAGCCATTCGCCGGCCAGCGTGGCGCCCTGGGCGTCGGTCAGCCACTTGCGGTGTTCGTAGTAGGCCGACAGGCGTTCCGCGGCCAGCGCGAACAGCAGCGCCTTGCGGGTATTGAAATCGATCCGGCGGGGTGGGGCGAGGGTCATGCTTGCGGCTTGGTGCGGGCCGGCGCAGCAGGCCGGCCGTGGACTTGACGAAGGGGATCAGGCGGAGGCGGTGCCGGCCTGCGCAAAGCGCGAAGCTAGCCAGGCGCCGATAGCGGCAATCTCTTCCAGGCAGACCGAATGGCCCATCGGATAGGTGTGCCAGGTCACCGGATTTGTCCGCGCCTGCACGAAATCACGTGCGGCCACGCCGAGGGCCAGCGGCACCACTTCGTCTTGCGTGCCATGGGCGGCAAACACCGGCGTAGCCGCGTTGGCCGCGCTGGCTTCGGCAGCGAGCGTCGACGGTGCGGGCATGTACGTGGATAGCGCGACGATACCGGCCAGCGGCTCGGCGTGGGTCAGTCCCGTCGTGTAGGCAATGGCGCCGCCTTGCGAAAAGCCTGCCAGCACAATGCGCCCGCTCGGGATGCCGCGCGCGTTCTCTCGTGCGATCAGGGCGCGAATGGCATCGCAGGAAGCGCGGATGCCGGCCTCGTCGGCGCGTCGGCCTGCCTGATCAAGGGACACGATGTCATACCAGGCTGGCATGACATAGCCACCATTGCAGGTCACCGGAATCGCCGGGGCATGCGGAAAGATAAAGCGCACGCCGGGCGAGGCCGGCAGCCGCAACTCCGGCACCACCGGGGCGAAGTCACTGCCATCGGCGCCCAGTCCGTGCATCCAGATGACGGCGCAGCCGGGATTGGGCGCGGTTTCAATTTCGATCGCGGGCAGCAGTTCGCTCATGGGGCCGGTTCCTGTGGAGGGTCTGCCTGCGCCATGCGGGCGTCAGGCAGCGCGAGTATCGCACAGGTCCGGGGCCTGCCTTTACCGCATGCTGCCCCGGCATGGACCCGCGTCAGGCCGCGGACGGAACGATCGGCACCGTGGTCAGGCCCGGCGTGCGCGCCGGCAGCTCGGGGATCGCCGGAGGCGTGGCGCGGCGCTTGTCGACCACGTCTTCCACGCCCTTGGCCGCGACATCCTCCAGGAACGCCACCATGTCGCGGTAGTAGGCCACCTGCATCTGTGCCTCGAGCAAGCGCCGTTCGGCCTGGAATAGCGTCAGCCTCATGTCTTGCAGTTCCCTTTCGGCGATTTTTTCCGGGGTCGGTGGACTGAACAAGTTTGCAAGCCAACGCATGGCAGTACCTCCAGTGCTGTCAACAGCGAGTTTGCGTGCTTTCGCCATGAGGACAAATATAGACAAGAAATCGATAACGCGTCCCTCGGACACTTGGCCGTGGCGCCTCGCCCACAAGGATGATTGCCGCTTGCCGGACTCTACGTTAGATTAATCGGCCATGATGCTGCCGGCATCGCGCGCTTGCTGCGACGGCGCTTGCGCGCTGGTCGCCTGAGCATGCATGAAGCGCAGGATCGGCGGCCAGAACGTGTCGATATGCTCGGGCAGTATGGCCGCATCGTGCGGCATGGCATCGTGCATGACCAGCGCATGCAGATGCCTGGCAGCGCTTGCAACGCGCTCAGCATGGGGCGGCACGATGACCACGTCGTCACGGCTGTGTACTACCAGCAGCGGCCGTTCCAGCTTGCTTGCGCGCGCCGCGTTGTTCCACGGATCCGGCAGCAGCCACGCGGCCCATGCGGGGATACGGCCAGTTTGCACCGCGGCCAGCCGCGCCGAGCTGAAGCCTGCGGCAATGACATAGCCATCCGGCTGCGGAGCGAAACGCCGCGCCACGTCAAGCAGGATGCCCGAGCCCAACGAATGTCCCAGCACCACGCGCCGTTTCGATTGCGGGGTGGCGGCGATGAACTGCCCGTAGGCAGCCAGTGCATCCTGCCGCAGCCGGCGCACGCTTGGCCGTCCGGTGCTGCGCCCATAGCCGCTGTAATCGAACACGTAGGAAGCGATCCCCGCATCGGCCAGCATGGCCTGCACCGGCGCCCAGTCCGGCACGCATTCGTTGTCGCCATGGCACACCATCAGTGCCGGCGCTTCGGAGCTAGCCACCGGCATGAAGGCCGCGTGCAGGGTGCGGTCCCCGCTGGCGAAGGTGGCGTGGCGCACCGTAGGGGTGGAATTGTCAGGGGTGCCCGCGTTGCTTGTCTCATCCTTCGGCGTGACAAACGCTTTGCGCTCCAGCGCACGAAACAGCAGATGCCGCGCCACACCGGCCGCCACGGCCATGCCCGCGGCCGCGGCCAACCAGCGGTGACGGGCCGGGCGAGGAGGGTGGCTGGGGTCAAGGCTCATGGATGGCGCCGGGAAAGGATTCTCTTCAGGCTAGCAGGCAGTGGACGGCGAGTGAAGAACGGTTCATTTGAATGCGCTTCTGCTTGTCGGATATCCCCGCTATCGCTCCGATAGATATCTTTTTCCTTGACTATCTACCTACCAGTAGATAGCATTCACTCCATGGCACCGCTGCACTGTCCAGCGACAGCGAAAGGCACCAAGATGTGGCGATTCCATGGCATGACCTAGACGGTCATTTTTTCAGGCCCGCAAATCTATCTACTAGTAGATGCGAGCCTGAAAAGCGACCCCCGAATAGCTACTGATACCGAATTGACGCGATCCGAACCATCGCACCCCAGGAGCCCATCATGACCAAGACCACCAAGACCCTGATCACCGCCGCCACCCTTGCCGCCGCGCTCGTCGGCGGTGTGGCGCAGGCGGCCAGCGTGCAGGACAACGCCGGGGACAAGTACGGCTACAGCTATCGCGTCGGCAAGGCCGATGCCTTTACCGACGGTGCCCGTACCGGCAAGTTCGACCCGTTCACGGAAGGCGCCCGCGTTGGCAAGTTCGACCCGTTCACGGAAGGCGCCCGCGTTGGCAAGTTCGACCCGTTCACCGAAGGCGCACGCGTCGGCAAGACCGACCCTTACACCGACGGCTTCCGCACCGTGGCTGGCCTGGACCGCACCGGCATCTCCGCCGAGCCGGCCCGCAGCTTCGACCCGTACACGGACGGCGCGCGCGTCGGCAAGGCCGACCCCTATACCGACGGCGCCCTCGCCTGATTGCTGCCGGCGCTGGCCGGCGGCCCACACTTTACGATGGCGGCCGGTGGCCGCTGTCCGATGGAGTCCATCATGAGTTTGCGTGACAGCATCCTGTTGCTTGGCGGATGGCTGGTACTCTGCGTGACGAGTGGCTCGATGATCACCTTCGCCGCGCAGGTCCTGCCTGGCTAACCCCATGTTGTGCACAGTGCCCCGAGGCTAGGGAATTACCCCAGCCTCGGGGCATTTCAACTTGAGCGTCTATCTTCGCGTAGATAAACTGATCGCATGAAGACTCAATCCGTACGCGAGCAGTTGCTCGAGCACACCCTGATCCTGATCCGCCGGCGCGGCTTCAATGGCTTCAGCTACCGCGACCTGGCGGAGCTGGTCGGCGTGAAGACCTCCAGCATCCACTATTACTTTCCGACCAAGGAAGACCTAGTCCAGGAAGCGGTGAAGGAATACAGCGCCCGCCTGGCCGAGCGCATCAATGCCATCGACACCAGCTTGCCGGTCACCGAGCAGGCGGCTATCTACCTGGCGCCATTCCGCGCCAGCTGCGGCTCGGACCAGATCTGCCTGTGCGGCATGCTGTCGACCGAGACGCTGTGCCTGCCCGAGACCGTGCACAAGATGCTGAAGGGCTTCTACCTGCTGAACGAGCAATGGCTGGCCGGGCTGCTGGAGCGCGCCCAGCCACACCGCAGCACGCCGTTCCCGGTGCCGCCGGCGCGGCTGGCCCAAGTGGTGTTCGGCTCGCTGCAGAGCGGGCTGATTGCGGCACGGCTGTTCGGCACGTCGGACCGTGTCGAGGCCGCTGCCGATACGCTGATGGCCGCCGTAGCCGGTTAAATTTGCGCGCGCTATCCGTAGCGCGTCGGAAGCCGTCATGGGGTGCAAGCCGCATGACGGTTTTTTTATGTACGCATGGTTAGCGGGCGCAGTCTTGAAAACCATTTGAAAACAACGACTTGACGCGTCATCGAGGATCGCTATCGGGACCATAGAAAAGTTTTTCCTTGACTGTCTACCTAGTAGTAGATAGTATTCAGTCCATGGAAGCGCAGCACCGTCAGCAACCAGCAACACCAGGCGGCACTGGCGATCCCATTGCACGACCGGCAGCGGTCATTTTTTTGAGACCGTCCATCTATCTACTGATAGATGCGGAATCAAAGAAGAGGCTGCTCGAACAACCGAATTGACGCGATACCGAACCATCGCCCCAGGAGCCCATCATGACCAAGACCACCAAGACCCTGATCACCGCCGCCACCCTTGCCGCCGCGCTTGTCGGCGGTGTGGCGCAGGCGGCCAGCGTGCAGGACAACGCCGGGGACAAGTACGGCTACAGCTATCGCGTCGGCAAGGCCGATGCCTTTACCGACGGTGCCCGCACCGGGAAGTTCGACACGTTCACGGAAGGCGCGCGCAGCGGCAAGTTCGACCCCTTCACCGAAGGCGCACGTGTCGGCAAGATTGACCCGTACACCGACGGCGCGCGCACGGTCGCGGCCACGGTGCCGGCCGACAGCTACGGCTACAACTACCGCAGCGGCCAGGCCGACCCGTTCACCGACGGCGCCCGCGTTGGCAAGTTCGACCCGTACACCGATGGGGCCCGCACGGTAGCCGGCCTGGACCGCAGCGGCGTATCGGCCGAGCCGGCCCGCAGCTTCGACCCGTACACGGACGGTGCTCGCGTGGGCAAGGCCGACCCCTATACCGACGGCGCCATCGCCTGACAGCCGGCCGGCCACGCGCCGGCCATCGAAAACCACAGGGCCGCCACGGTGCGGCCCCGCTTCAGGAGTTGATCATGCGTTGGCGTGACACTGCGCTGATCCTGGGCGGATGGGTAGGCCTTTGCCTTGCAAGCGGGTCGCTCATCACGCTGATCGCACAAACGCTGCCGGCCTGAATGGCGCGGCGGCAAGCCGAGGAGTGGATGCCATGAACACCCCAACCGTACGCGAGCAACTGGTCGAACACGCGCTGGTGCTGATACGCCGCAGGGGATTCAATGGCTTCAGCTACCGCGACCTGGCCGAACTGGTCGGCGTCAAGACCTCGAGCATCCATTACTACTTCCCATCCAAGGACGACCTGGTGCTCGAAGCGGTGCGCGAATACAGCGCGCGCAAGCGGGCACGGCTGCAGGCCATCGATACCACCCTGCCGTGCGCCGAGCAGGCGCGGCGATACCTCGAGCCGCTGCGCGGCGGCGCCTGCGCCGACCAGGCCTGCGTGGTGGGCATGTTGTCCGCCGACGTGCTGGCCATGCCTGAGGCCGTGCGCGTCGCGATGCAGGACTTCACCCGCCTTAACGAGCAGTGGCTGGCGCGCCTGCTTGAACAGGCAGCCGCGCGGGGCGCGGCGCCGTTTCCGCTGCCGCCGCAACAGTTGGCACAGGTGATATTCGGCGCGCTGCAGAATGGGTTGACCAGTGCGCGGCTGTTCGGTACGTGGGAACGAGTCGATGCCGCGGCGGCGCTGCTGGCCAGCGCCATGCCGGTAGAGGCGGCGCTAGCCGAAGCGTGATGCGGCGCGTGCGACCGCATCGCATAGCCACTGCGGATCGTCGTGCGGCAGGTCATGACCGGCCCAGTGGTGCATCTGCAAGGGCACTTCCCAGGCCTGCGCAATGCGCGCCGAGCAGGCCGGGTTGACCAGTCGGTCCGCCGCGGAGGCCAGCAGCAATACCGGACAACGCGGTGGCTCCGCGGGCGCGCAGTAGCGCGCAGCGGCAAGCAACTGCGCCAGCGCCGCCTGGCGCCTGACCGGAGCGTCCGCCGCGATGGCCTGCCAGTGCGCAAGGTCGCTGGCCAGCGTGTCGGTACGCGCGCAGGTGATGGCGTGGATGGTCCGCTCGCAATAGGCGCGATCCTGCCAGTGCCGTGCCATGCGCAGCAGGCTGGCCCAGTTGCGCGGGCGCAGGCGCTGCGTCGGCGTGCAGAAGGGGCGCATGCTGGTATTGACCAGCACCAGGCCACTGACTTCTCCCGGACAGGTGCTGGCCCACTCGGTGGCGGCCATCGCACCCAGCGACATGGCCAGCACACGGTAAGGTCCCGGCACACCGGCGGCCGCCAGCTGGCGCCGCATCGTGGTGACCATCTCCCGCACGCTCCACGGCGCCGGCTGCGCCGACAGCGCGCCATTGCCGGGCAAGTCCGGCAACAGTGGACGTCCCAGCCCGGCCCCCTCCCACTGCGCCGGCAGTGTTCCCCAGTGGCGCGCTTCGCGCGTCAGTCCCCGCAAGAATACCCATCGGCTCATGGCGGCTCCGTGTGCCAGTGCGCGCGTGCCTGCTGCAGCAGTTCGTCGCGCTGTGCACCGCGCGGCAGCCAGCGGTCCGAGGCAAAGGCGACACGGCCGAGGAAGTCGAACAGGCTGACGTGCCGGCGCAGCACGCGCGCGGTGCGGTGCGCCTTGATCGGGTTGAAGATGCCCTCGCGCGAGAACAGCTGGCGCGGGTTTTTCTTGATCCACAGCCATGAGCCCAGCTCCAGCGTCATCGGCAGGAACAGGTTGCCGCGCGGGGCCAGGTCATAGGCATGGTCCCACAAGTCGCCATGCAGCAGGTACTGATGGCTCTGCGGTTCAAAGGTGTAGCCATGGTGCGGGTGGGCCTGCTCGAACAGGGTCTTGAGCAGGTACATCTCCGGCAGGTGGGCCATCGGCCGGCGCGTGCGCGCGTACGGAAACCAGATGCTGTCGCGCCAGCCGTAGCCGGAATGGCAGTCCACCGCAAAGCTGAGCGGGCGCGGCAGCAGTTCCTGCTGGACCACGCGCAGCAAGGCGCTGCTTTCGGCCTCCATCGGCGCGCCGGCGGCGCCGCGGTACCAGGGCAGCCAGGCGCCGATGCGCTGCCCGCCGGCCAGAAAAGGCACGGGGGCGTCGGCATCCTGCGGGCCGTTGCGCATCAGGTCGATGCCGTTGGGATTGGCGCGCGTGCCGGCCCACATGCCGCCGGGATTGACGATGGGCATGAATACCAGCCGCACTGACTGCAGTTCGCGGTGCAGCAGTTCATCCCAGGCGAGGCGGCACAGCACCGCGCGCAGGTAATCCAGCACCAGTTGCGTGCCGATGCGCTCGAGCCCGTGGATGCCGCCGAAGATGCCGATGGCCGGCGCGCCCGGGTCGCGGCTGCCGAGCGTGGCGACATGCACGCCAAAGCGGCGGCCCTGCACCGTGGTCTCGCACACCACTCGCGTATCGAGCACGTGGCTGCCGGCATCCAGCAAGGTCAGCAACTGGTCATATTCAGGAAAGCCGGCGCGCGCGTGCATGGGTTCAGGCGCCCGGCATGCCGGGCGCCGCGAACAGCTGCATGACGGGCCAGCCACGCGCCCCGGCCGCATCCAGCAAGGTCGGGTCCGGATTGACGGCGACGGGATGGCCGACGCTTTCCAGCAGGGGCAGGTCGTTGCGCGAGTCGCTGTAGAAGGTGGCGTTGGCCAGCGCCGTGTGCGCAAGCCCAAGCGTATCGAGCCAGGCCAGCACGCGCAGTACCTTGCCCGGTCCATAGGCGGGCACCCCGGCCAGCGCGCCGGTGAACTCGCCGTGCACGTCATGCTCGGCCTCCACCGCCAGCAGGTGCGGCACGCCCAGCTCGCGTGCGATCGGTTCGGTGATGAAGCGGCAGGTGGCGGTCACGATGCAGCACAGGTCGCCGGCGCCGAGATGGCGGGCCAGCAGGTCGCGCGTGGCGGGCGGGATGACGGGCACGATCACGTCGCGCATGAACTCCGCGCGCCATTGCGTAAGGCGCTGGCGCGGATGGCGCGCCAGCAGCCCCAGCGCAAAGCGCGCATGGGCGGCGAAGTCCAGGCGACCGGCCTGGTAGGCGGCCAGCCAGCGCGCGTTGTGCGCGTCGATCTCGGCGGCATCGGCGCCGCCCACGGCGACGAGGTAGCGCGCCCATTCATACTCGCTGTCCAGCGGCAGCAGGGTGTGGTCGAGGTCGAACAGGGCAACGCGAGGTGCGGCAGGCATGCAGGAGGGCTCCGAAGGCGAAACCGCCAAGCTTGGCGCGGCGCGGTGACCGCGCGGTGATGAAGGACTGAAGTTTTCCGATGCCGGCATCGGCGCCATCAAGGCCGCAAGCCCAGACGCGCTTTCACCAGCGCGCGCTTCAGGCAGCATGGGCCGTGGTGGCCGGGTCATCCAGCGCCACGCAGTCCAGGAAGGCGCCGACCAGATGCGTTTGCCGGCGGCTTTGCAGGCAGTACAGGTATTCGTGCAAGACCGGCGCACCCGACGCAAACGGCACCACGCGCAGCAGCGGGTCGCGCGGCACCTCGCCCAGCGGCACCACGCTGGCGCCCAGACCCTGGCGGATCGCCTCGTAGATGGCCTCGCGGCTACCGATCACGGTATGTGGCGGCAACTCCAGCCCGCACGCGGCCAGCGCGGTTTCGGTGGTCTTGCGCGTCATCGAGCCATGCTCGCGCACCAGCAGGTGGCTGCCGCGCAACTGCGGCAGGTCGATCTGCGCAAGGCGCGCCAGCGCATGGTCGGGATGCGTCACGAGCACCATCGGGTCGCTCGCCAGCCGGATGCAGGCCAGGCGGTCATCGTCCACCGGATGTGAAGACACTGCGGCATCGATGCGGTATTCGAACAGGGCTTCGAGCATCTGCTGCGAATTGCCGATATCCAGGCTCACGTCGATCGCAGGGTAGCGCTGCCGGAACGCCGCCACCGCGCGCAGGATGTAATACGGCCCGGTGGCGCCGATGCGCAGGTTGCCAAAGCGCAGGTTGCCGGCGTTGCGCAGCAGGTAGTCGGCATTGCCTTCCTGCTGCATCAGCTGCTCGACCACCGGCATCAGCGCCACGCCCACGTCGCTCAGGTCGACGCGGCTGGCGCGGCGGTGGAACAGCTCCACGCCGTAGCTTTCCTCCAGCTGGCGGATGCGCCCGGTGACGGTGGGCTGGCTCACGCGCAGCTGCCGGGCCGCCATGGTGATGCTGCCCTGGCGCGCCACTTCGAAAAAGGTCATCAGCAGGTCGCCTAGCATGGTTATCCGCACGGAGTTGGGGGAAACGTCCGGACCGGCCGGACGACCGCGCAGTCTAGCGGCCCAATATGACAAAACGGCTACGCCCGCCCGGGCCGGCTCCGTTCGGGATCGGCCGGGGCGGGACTGTGTTGCGGGCAGGCGCCGTCGGTTGCGTCAGCCGGCCAAGCCCATCGCCGGATCGGACACGCCGTCCTGGCCGGTTTCGATGCGCCCAGCGAAGCGGCGCGTAAAGCCGCCCTGCGCGGTGGTGACGGTGAAGTCGTACCAGTTGCCCTGGCGGGCCACCGGCCAGTGCTGCTGCAGCTGCATGCCGGCGGGTACCTCGTAGCTCCAGGGGCCGTCGGCGCGGTAGGCGTTGGGCTGGACGGTGAAGGTGCAGGGCGCGCTGCCGGTATTGATCATGTCCACGTACACGGCCGCGTTGGCGATGTCATAGCAGACCCGGATTTCCGGTGCGCTGGCGCCCGCTGCCGTCACCGCCGCCACGTCGCCGCGGAAGGCGCGGTGGAAGCCGTTCGGGCCCAGCACCCACAGGTCGTACTTGCCGCCGTCGGTGGCAAAGACGTCCCAGCTGCCATGCAGTTCCTTGCCCGGTTCGACCATATAGCGGCGCGGCACGCGGTCCAGGTGCAGCCGGTCGTAGACGTGGAACACGGCCGCCGCGGTACCGGTGTTGCTGAACAGCAGCCACAGCGCGCGCTGGTCACGCGCGTCTTCGCGCGCGCTGACGTGCAGTTCATAGGGCAGGGCGCGGGACGGGCGCGTGCCGGCGTCTTGCTGCGGCATCTCCTGGCTGCCGGCCGGGGGCAGCGGCACTTGCGGCAGCACGCCTTGGGCGGTGCGGATGGCGTCGGCGGTGGCCTTGTCGCGGCTGGGGAGCTCGGGCAGAGGGTTGGTGTTGGGGCTGATGAAGTTAAAGGCCGAGGTCAGGTCGCCCGCCACCGCGCGGCGGAAGCCGCTGATGTTGGTTTCCTGCACGCCGAAGCGCGCTTCCAGGAAACGCAGCACCGAGGTGTGGTCGAACACCTGCGAGTTGACCCAGCCGCCGCGGCTCCACGGCGACACCACGTACATCGGCACGCGCGGGCCGGGGCCGTAGGGATGCTTGTCGACGTGGTATTCCGGCCTGACCTGTTCCGGTTCGAGCGTGGTGGCGCCAGCGAGCGTGTCGCCATCATAGGCCGGCGCGCACGGCGGCGGCACGTGGTCGAAATAGCCGTCGTTCTCGTCGAAGTTGATCAGCAGCACGGTCTTGCTCCAGACCGCGGGATTGGCGGTCAGGGCATCGAGCACTTCCTGCGTGTACCAGGCGCCCTGCACCGGGCTGGACGGCCCGGGGTGCTCCGAGTACGTGGCCGGCGCGACGATCCACGACACCTGCGGCAGCTTGCCGGCGGCGATATCGTCGCGCAGTGCCTGCAGGAAGCCGCCGTCAGGCATGGTGTTGGCCACACCCTTGAGCAGCGGGCTGACCGCGTCGTCGGCGCTGGTGTATGGCGGATAGGGGCTGCCGTTGGCCTGGTTGCCGCGCGCGGCATTGGCGTCGCGAAACTGCTTGAAACCCGCGAGCGGATTGTCGGTGAAGTTGTCCGGCATGTTCTGGTAGACCTTCCAGCTGACGCCGGCGCTCTCCAGGCGCTCCGGGTAGGTCTTCCAGGTATAGGGGGTGTTCGAGCCCGTGAAGGAGTCGCCGCTGTTGTCGATCACCGGACCACCGAAGTCGCCGCCGGGATCATTGGTGCCGGTCCAGTGGAACAGTCGGTTGGGGTTGGTGCCGCCATGGAAGCTGCAGTGGTACGCGTCGCACAAGGTGAAGGCATTGGCCAGCGCCGTCTGGAAATCCAGCTCCGCCTCGGTGTAGTAGCCCATCGACTGGGTCTGCTTGTAGGTGGGCCACTTGTTCATGCGGCCCAGGTCCCAGGCGTTTTGCGCATCCGGGTAGGAGTGCGGGGTGCCGCTGACGCGCTGCGCGTTGCCGGCGCTGCTGTCCAGGTGGTAGGGCAGCACGGTGCGGGTGGTGCTGCCGTTGGTATAGGTCTGCTGCCAGACGTTCAGGCCGCCCGCCAGCGGAATCGGGAAGCGGTCGCCAAAGCCGCGCACGCCGCGCAGCGTGCCGAAGTAGTTGTCGAACGAACGGTTCTCCTGCATCAGGATGACCACGTGCTCGACATCGCGGATGGTGCCGGTGGCGTTGTTGGCCGGGATCGCCAGGGCACGGCGGATGGACGGCGGGAAGGCCGCCAGCGCGGCGGTGGCGGCGGCGCTGCCGCCGGCGAGCTTGAGGAAGTTGCGTCTGCTTTGGGGGTTCATGGAAGCGGTGCCGGATGGTTGCGGGAGGGGGGAGACGGGCCGGGCCGGGTTCAGGGCGCGCAGCGCAGCTGCGGCTTGACCGCCGGGGTCTCGCCAGGCCGGTCGCTGCCGGTGCCCTGGCCGGGGTTGCCGCCGGTGCCGGGAGCGCCGGGGACGGTCGGCGCCCCGGCGGGCGCGCCGCTGGCGCTCTCGCCGGAGTCGCCGCCGCAGCCGGCGAGCGCCGCGCTCAGCAGCACGGCGGCCAGCCAGTGCGGCCGTGCCAGGGTGGATGGTCGGAAGTTCATGGTGTCAATCTCCTGCAGGGGGATCGGGGTGCGGGGAGGGGGGAGGCCGGCCGGCACCCATTTGCTCAGGAAACGGGTGCGCCGCCGGATTCGGGGATTCAGGGGTTCAGCGTCGACAGCGGCTGGCGTGCGCCGGTGATGGCCTTCAGCTCGTCGAGCGTCAGCACGCGCGTCCACATCGCCAGGTCGTTCAGGCCCATCACGCCCTTGAGCGCGCCCGGGTTGTTGCCGACGTAGTTGTGGGTGGCATCGTCGTTCACGCCCCAGCCGGCGCCGAGCCCGGCGAGTTTGGTGACGTCGGTGTTGGCGATCGCCTTGTTCTCGGTCTTCTGCAGGCCCAGCACCGGATCGATAACGTAGGCGCTGAAGCGCTTCGCCGCCGCGTCCACCGACAGCGCCAGGTAGGCCCACTGGTTGGCCGACACCTTCATGCCGTTGATGTCGTCGCGCTTGCCGCCGCCGCTGCCCAGGTTGAAGCGGATCTCGCAGCTGCCGAACAGGGCGATGGCGATGCCCGCGTTGCCGCCGGAGATGTAGTTCTTGTTCGACAGGATGGGCGCGCCGGTGCCATTGCCCTGGGTGCAATCGGTGCGGAACCACAGGCCGATGCTGAACTGCGGGCTTTGCGCAATATCGGCACCGTTGTGCGCCAGCTGGTAGCTGTCGATACGCGAGTCCAGCCGCAGCGACTGGCCGCTGAAGTTGTCGGCAGTGAGCGTGCCGCCGTCGATCCCTGCCGCCCACGGGCCCAGCGTGGCCGTGTGCTTGGCGTCGGCGAACGGCTTGCTGTCGAGGCTGAAGTACGTGGCCAGGCCATTGAGCAGCGAAGGCGCCAGCGTGACCGGCCTGACATAGTGGATCTGCGCCAGGTACGACACCGGCACGTCATTGCGCACTAGCGTGTAGTTGAACTGGTACAGGCCGGTGGGCATGTCGAAGGCCTTGTCGGTGAACTGCCGCACCTCCGGCCCCAGCGCGGCGATCTGCACGCCGTCACGCAGCACGCGCGTGATGCCGAAGGCGGGGCTCGGGTTTTGCCACGCCAGCGTGATGGCGTCGTTGTACTGGCCGATGGTGGCGCCGATGGCACGCACGCCGGCGGCGGTGGCGGTCAGCGCGGAGCCGTCCAGCCGCATCGCCGCGGGGTCGAGCGCCACGCCGGCGTGGGCCAGCACGGTGGGGACGATATCGGCCTCGGTCGGCAGTGCGGACAGGTCTGCCGGCGTATCCGGCGCCGCGGCGCCGGGCCTGGCCAGGGCGTCATTCAGGGTCTTGTTGGTGGCGAGGAACGCGGTGCGGTTTTCCACGGTGGGCACCGTGGTGGTGGCGCCGGTGGCATCGAGTCCGTGGCTGGTGGTGACCATCACCAGCCAGTCTTCGCCTGGGTGCGCCTGGCGGCGCGCGGCCACGGCGGCAAGCAGTTCGCCAAGCGCCTGGTCCATCGCGCCGAGCGCCGTGGCATAGGCGCCGTTGCCGAAGCCGCTGTCTTGCGCCGCCCGGGCCGGTGCGCTGTACTGCGCGAAGACCACGCCGTAGCCTGACCGCACCTGTTGCACGGCATTCTGTGTGACACAGCTATCCACGCCGGCGCAATCAACCAGCGTATCGAGCATGCCCGTTTCCTGCCCGGTCTTGAGCAGGCCCGGCAGCGTTGGTGAACTGGTCGAAGCGCCTTGCTGCAGCCCTGGCTTGCCGGCCGCGCGCAGATACTGGAACACGGTGGGCGCCCGTAGCGCGGTGCTGCCGGTATCGTCGTCGATACCATGGCGGTTGGCCCAGGCGCCGGTCAGTACCGTGGCCCAGCTGGGGGCGTCGAGCGGCGGCTGGGCGGTGATGGTGCCGGGCATGCCGCCGGTGGCGGTCGGCACCAGGTTCAGGCTGGCGAGGTTGGGCAGCTCGCGCCGCAGCAGCGCGCCTTGCACCTGCGCGTAGGTGGCGCCGTCCACGCCGACCAGCAGTACGCGCGGGCCGCTGGCGCGGTCGGGCTCGGGGCCTGGCTTGCTGGTGTTGGCGTCATTGGGTACGGCGGCCGGCGCGCTGTCATCGCCGCCGCAGCCCGCCAGCGTCGCGGCCAGCATGACGACCGCGGTGCCGGCCAGCACGCGGGCGCGTGCCATCCCCGCCAGCCCGACGGGTGCAAGGTTCCCTGCCATCTTTCATTCCCCTGTTCATCTGCGTTGTTGTGCGCCGGCGAGGGCCGCCTGGCGGATTGCGTTTGCCGCAATGCGCTCGCAGAGTAAGAAGCGGGGTTGTCACCGTGGTGACAGAGGGGCAAAGAATGCTGATGGGGCTATTCGGATTCTTGAGAAGACCAACACGATGGCATGCTAAGCCTGCGGCGTGTCGTTGGCCTCGCCAGCCTCGATGGCCTCGACGCTCGCGCCCGCCTGCATCAACAGCACCGCGTCGCGCTTGTCCAGCAGGTGCTGGCGCAGGATCGCGGCCATGCGCTTGCCGTCGCGGGCTTCCAGTGCGGCCAGCATTTCTTCATGGTCGTGGATGGCGCTGTCCCACTTCGGCTTGCGGTAGTTGGAGCGGAAGCGCAGCGCCTGCAGCCGCCGGTTCACTGACAGGTAAGTCTGGCGCAGCGCCGCATTGCGGGCCGCCAGGTTGATGCGGTCGTGGATCTGGTGGTTCAGTCGGTAGTAGCCCGGCAGGTCTTCGTTGGCCCGGCAGGCCAGCATTGCATAGTGCAGCGCCTTGAGCTCGGCCAGTTCGACGGCCGTGATGCGCTCGCAGGCCAGTTCGCCGGAAAAGGCTTCCAGGTTGCTCAACAGCTCGAAGGTGTCCCGGATTTCCGTTGCGGACAGGCGCGCCACGCTCGCGCCGCGGTTGGGCGAGATATCGATCAGGCCTTCTGCCGCCAGCACCTTCAGGGCTTCGCGCAGCGGGGTGCGCGAGATGCCCAGGGTCTCGGACAGCTCGCGTTCATTGAGCTTGCGCCCGGACGCCAGCGCGCCCTCGACGATCAGGGTGCGCAGGTGGCTGACCACGGTGTCGTGCAGGCGTTGCCGTTCGACCTTGGGCAGAAGCCGGGCGGGGACGGCCGCTGTGGAATTGGCATCAGTTTGCATTCAAAACTGCCTATTACGAAATTGAATTCAATTTTAGCAGACGCTTAATAGAGCGCAAGACTGCGCTGTATCCGTTCCTGGGCCGGGTAAACACTACCGGAAGTTCATCAGATTCCACCTGTTTTTTCTACGTTCCTTTGGTAGAGTATTTTGCATTCAAAACTCAATCGAGGGAGATCATGCTGAAACTCAACTTCCACCCCGCTGGCCGCCACTTCCTGCAGATCCCCGGGCCGAGTCCCGTCCCTGACCGCATCCTGCGCGCCATCAGCTACCCGACCATCGACCATCGCGGCCCGGAATTCGGCGAGCTGGGCCTGAAGGTGCTGGACGGGATCAAGAAGATCTTCAAGACCGAACACCCGGTGGTGATCTATCCGGCCTCGGGCACCGGCGCGTGGGAAGCGGCGCTGTCGAACACGCTGAGCCCCGGCGACGCCGTACTGATGTTCGAAACCGGCCACTTCGCCACGCTGTGGAAGAAGATGGCCGAGAGCCTGGGCGTCAAGCCTGAATTCCTTGGCTTGCCGGGCGTGGAGGGCTGGCGCCACGGGGTCCGGGCCGACATGATCGAGGCCCGCCTGCGCGCCGATGCCGCGCATGCCATTAAGGCCGTGTGCGTGGTGCACAACGAAACCTCGACCGGCGTGACTTCGGATATCGCCGCGGTGCGCCGCGCCATCGACGCGGCCGGACACCCCGCGCTGCTGCTGGTCGACACCATCTCCGGGCTGGCCTCTGCCGACTACCGCCATGACGAGTGGGGTGTGGACGTGACTGTGTCGGGCTCGCAGAAGGGCCTGATGCTGCCGCCGGGCATCAGCTTCAATGCGGTATCGCCCAAGGCCATCGAAGCTTCCCGCTCGGCCCGGCTGCCGCGCAGTTTCTGGGGCTGGCACGAGATCATCGAGATGAACCGGACCGGCTACTGGCCCTATACCCCCAGCACGAACCTGCTCTATGGCCTGTCCGAAGCCCTCGACATGATCCTGGAGGAAGGACTGGATAACGTGTTTGCCCGCCACCAGCGCCTGGCCGAAGCGTGCCGCCGCGCCGTCAATGCCTGGGGCCTGGAGATCCAGTGCGCCGATCCCGCGGTCTACAGCCCGGTGCTGACCGGCGTGATGATGCCCGAGGGCGTCGATGCGGACGTGGTCCGCCGGCATATCTATGAGCGCTTCAACATGTCGCTGGGCGCCGGCCTGGGCAAGGTCAAGGGGCGCATGTTCCGTATCGGCCATCTGGGCGACTGCAACGACCTCACGCTGATGGCCACGCTGGCCGGCTGCGAGATGGGACTGAAGATCTCTGGCGTGCCGGTTGCCGCAAGCGGCACCGTTGCCGCCATGGACTATCTCGCCGCGCATACTGTGCCGCTGTCGCTCAAGGCTGCCGCCTGACGCAGCCCTGTTTCACCCGGGGCCGGGGCGGGCGTATACGCCGCCCTGGCCGGACTGATCGCAACGGATCAGCGCAGCACTGCCGTACCTGACAAAAATACAGAGGAGACGCTGTGGATACGACCCTGCAGGCGGGAACAAAGATCAGGACGTTCGAGGATGCGACCTATCGCAAGGTGAGCTGGAGGCTGGTGCCATTCCTGATGGTCTGCTTCCTGATCGCCTATCTCGATCGTGTCAACGTAGGTTTTGCCAAGCTCCAGATGTCGCAGCAACTGGGCTTCAGCGAAACCGTGTACGGGTTGGGTGCCGGGATCTTCTTCATCGGTTACTTCCTGTTCGAGGTGCCGAGCAACCTGGCTTTGCACAAGTTCGGCGCCAAGGTATGGATCGGCCGGATCATGATCACCTGGGGGATACTCTCCGCGTGCTTTGCCTTCGTGCAGACGCCAACCCAGTTCTACACGCTGCGGTTCCTGCTGGGCCTGGCCGAGGCCGGCTTCACGCCTGGCATCGTGTACTACCTGTCGTGCTGGTACCCGTCGCACCGGCGCGCCAAGATCATGGCGATCTACTGCATGGGTTCGCCGCTGTCCGGCATCATCGGCAACCCGCTGTCCGGCTACCTGATGGGCAGCATGGCCGGGGTAGGGGGCTGGGGCGGCTGGCAGTGGATGTTCATCGTCGAGGCGGTGCCGGCGGTGCTGCTAGGTTGCTTCTGCTTCTATTACCTGGACAACTCGATTGCGAAGGCACGGTGGCTGACCAGCGACGAGAAGCAGGTGCTTGAGCAAGCCAAGGCGGAGGACGTCAAGGCGGCGGACCCGCAGGCGCGCGTCGGCAAGGTGTTTACCGATCCACGCGTGTGGCTGATCAGCCTGATCTGCTTCTGCTATGTCACGGGCCAGTACGGCATCACGCTCTGGCTCCCGACGTTCATCAAGTCGACCGGCGTCAGCGACCCGTTCCATATCGGCCTGCTGAGCGCGATTCCGTACATGGCCGCCATTGTCGCGATGTACTGCTTCGGGCGTAGTGCCGACAAGCATCGCGAGCGGCGCTGGCACCTGATCATCCCCTGCATGATGGGCGCGATCGGCTTCCTGGCGCTGCCCTGGGTCATGCACAACACCGCGCTGTCGCTGGTTTTCCTATCGCTCGCCGCGGCCGGCATCCTGACCTGCACGCCGCTGTTCTGGTCCCTGCCGACGGCATTCCTGAGCGGCGCGGCGGCGGCCACGGCGATCGCCATGAGCAACTCGATCGGCAATCTTGCCGGCTTTACCAGCGGCTACATGATCGGCTATCTGCGCGACATGACCCAGAGCGGCAACAGCGCTTACTACATGATCGCGGGGATGCTGATGCTGGGCGCCTTCTGCATCTGGACCATCCCTGCGCGGCTGGTCAACCGCTAGCGGGACAAAAGGGGGCGCGGGCGCGGCGCCGCAGCCCCGCTTCCCCATTCCTTCGCCAAACCTTCGCGCCCTTGCCGGCGCATGGACCTTCTCATGAAAACCTCCTATGAACCGGTGCCGGACAAGCCTGGCCAGCACGCGCCGTTCAATGTCGTGGAAGCCACGGTTGCCGGTGCACATGCCGCGATGCGCGACGGCACGCTGACGGCGCGCCAGCTGACCGGCGCCTGCCTCGACCGCATCGCCGCCTATGACCAGCGTGGCCCTGCGCTGCGCAGCATCCTGCAGATCGCCCCGCAGGCGCTGGAACAGGCCGCCCGAATCGACGCCATGGCGGCGCACCATCCATCGCTGGCGCCGCTGCACGGCATCCCGGTGCTGGTCAAGGACAACATCGAATGCGCCGGCATGGCCACCACGGCGGGCGCCGAATGCCTGCGCGGCAACCTGTCCAACGACGACGCCTTCGTCATCCGCCGCCTGCGCGCGGCCGGCGCCATCGTGCTGGCCAAGACCAACCTGCACGAACTGGCCTCTGGCGGCGAGACCGTCAGCACCCTGGGCGGGCAGACCCTGAATCCCTATGACCTGGCCCGTACGCCCGGCGGTTCCAGCGGCGGCACCGCGGTAGGCATCGCAGCCAGCTTCGGCGTGCTTGGCATCGGCACCGACGGCATCAATTCGATCCGCTCGCCGGCCTCGGCAAACAGCCTGGTCGGCCTGCGGCCCACCATGGGGCTGGTCAGCCGCGCGGGGCTGATCCCTTGCGGGCTGGCGCAGGACACCATCGGCCCGATCACGCGCACGGTCGCCGATACGGCGCTGCTGCTCGACGTGATCGCCGGCCATGACCCGGCGGACCCGGTCACCAGCCAAGGGGTGCCCCACATTCCCGCGAGCTATGCCGCCAGCCTCGACCGTGACGGGCTCAGCGGCGCGCGCATCGGCGTGCTGCGCCACTTCTTCGGCCGCCAGGATGTGCACCGTCCCGTCAACGCGGTGATGGAGCAGGCGCTGGCGGTCATCGCTGCGCAAGGCGCCGAACTGGTCGACATCGAAGACGCGATCAGCCCGGACGAGCTGCTCGCCTCCACGCTCGTGCACCACTACGAGATGGAGCGCGATCTCGACGCCTACCTGGCGCGGCTGGCACCGGGCGTGCGCGTGCGATCCATGCAGGACATCATCGCCGCGGGCACCGTGCATCCCAGCGTGGCCGGCACGCTGGCCACCGCGGCCGCGCTCAGCGGAAAAGACCACGAATACCGCGAGCGCCTGCAGCGCCAGCAGGCGTTGCGCCATTGGCTGCAGGACCTGATGGCGCGGCATGGTCTCGATGCGCTGGCGTTTCCGCACCAGCGGCGCCTGGTGGTGCCGATCGGCGAGACCCAGGCCGAGCGCAACGGTGTGCTCGCATCGGCCAGCGGCTTCCCGGCCATCGTCATCCCGGCCGGATTCTCGGCGCCGGAGCGCAATGCACCGCAGGGCGTGCCGGTCGGGCTGGAGTTGTTTGGCCTGCCCTTTACGGAACCCGTGCTGATCCGCCTGGCCTTTGCGGCCGAGCAAGCCTTGCGCGCGCGCCGGCCGCCGCATTCGACGCCTGCGCTGGAATAGGCGCGCACCGGACCGACGTTTTATCGCTGCTCTACAAATGCCGCCCGCTCGCTCGCTGGCGGCGACAAGGTCGCGGCCGCACCGCGACAACCTCGACCCGAGGAGGAGACAAAGATGGGCGCAGAAACCGTGGTTCAATCGGCGAATTCGCCGCAGCAGCATGAGCTGGACCGTGCCATGGATGGCATCGGGGTGACGGCCTCGCACAAGAAGATCATCTTCATGATCATGCTGGGCGTGATGTTCGATGTATTCGAGCAGAACGCCGTCGGCCTGATCGGCCCGATGTTGCGCGAGCAGTGGGGGATCTCGGTGGCGCAGATCGGCTTTCTCAACACGCTGACGTTCAGTGCCGCCGCACTGGGGCGCATCGGCTCCGGCTATATCGCCGACCGCTACGGCAGGCGCACCATGCTGAGCGCCAACCTGCTGCTGTTCACGCTGGGCGCCGTCATCTGCGCGCTGGCGCCGAACTACGGCGTGCTGGCGGCGGGCCGCTTTATCGTCGGCATCGGGCTGGGCGGGGAAATCTCGATCGCCGTGACGATGCTGGCCGAACTGTGCTCGACCCGCTTCCGCGGCACCGCCGTGGGCCTGGTCAGCGTCGGTAGCGGCGGGTTTGGCAACATGCTGGCGCCCGCCTTCGGCCTCGCGGTCTTCGCCATGTTCCCGGGGCCGGACGCCTGGCGCTGGCTGTTTGGCTGCCTGGTGCTGCCGGCGTTCTTCGTGGTGTTCTACCGGCGCTTTATCCCGGAGACGCCGCGCTTCCTGCTGTCCAAGGGCCGCGTGGACGAGGCCAACCGGGTGCTGTCGGTGCTGGCATCGGGCCGGCTGGGCAAGCTCGACGGCGAGCCAACGCCTTATATCAAGGCGGCGCTGCAGGACGAAGCGCCCCGCACCAAGGTGCGGCTGAGCGATATCTTCAAGGGCCGGCTGGGGCGCCGCACCATCGCGCTGGGCATTGCGGTGTCGATGACCTACGGCGCGCAGATCTCGGTGCTTACACTGATGCCGACCATCCTGATGTCGCAGGGCTATACCATCTCCAAGAGTTTTCTCTTCACCATGGTGATGCAGAGCGGCAGCCTGTTCGGCGCGCTGGCGGCGTCGTATTGCGGCTATCACATTCCGCGCAAGCGGGTGCTGACCGTCGGTGCGGCCCTGGCGTGCGCGGCAGGGCTGTGCTTCGGCTTCCTGACGTATAACGTTGCGCTGGTGCTGCTGTTCGGCGCGGCCTTTACCTTCTGCGTGGTGTTGCTGAATACCTCGATCTGGATCTTCGCGCCGGAACAGTATCCTACCCACGTGCGCGCGTTCGGCACCTCGCTGATCCTGGCGCTTGGCACGCTGGCAGGGGCGCTGACGCCGCTGGTCAGCGGGCGCGTGTTCGAAACCTACGGCGTCGGCGGCATGTTCAGCATGCTGGCGGCCATGTACGGCGTGTTTGCACTGGCGGTGCAGTTTGCCCCGGAAACCTTCGGCCGCGCCATGGGCGAGGCGGACGGGGACGATGACGGCCAGCGCGCGGTCGGTGGCGAGGCCGCCAACGCCAGCGCTTCCTGAGCCAAGCGGCGCCCGGCAGCGTGGTGCGTGCCGGGCGCGGCTTGCCAGGCCATGACCCAAACTTTCACAAGGAATGACACAAGGCATGACATCCACCCAGATCGATCAGGTCGCCCAGGCCCTGCTGAGCGCAAGGCGCGACCACCGTTGCGCCGATGCGCAGTCGTTTGCCACCGCGCTCGAGAGCGCCGAACAGGCTTATGCCGTGCAAGCCATCGTCGCGCATTCGCTGGGCTGGCAAGCGCCGGGCGCCGCGTACTGGAAATCCGGCGGCCCTTCGCGCGAGGCCACGCTGACCCATGCGCGGTTGCCATCGGCCGGGGTCTGGACCAGTCCCGCGCAGGCCGGCGACTGGCCCTTCACGTGGCGCGGCATCGAAGCGGAGATTGCGCTGCGGCTGGGGCAGGGCGTGGACGCCGAGCAAGCCGCAAGCCTTGACTACGCCGGCGCGGCTGCGCTGGTCGAGGCGATGGCGGTGTCGATCGAAGTCGTGGACTCCCGCTGGCAGCAGTATGTGGCCGCGCCCGCGCTGCTGAAGCTGGCTGACCTGCAGGCCCATGGGGCGCTGGTGCTGGGAGCGTGGCGGGATTATGCCCCGCGCGACTGGTCCGCCCAGGCTTGCCGCGTGCAGATTGGCGCGCAAACGATCGAGCGCTGCGGCACCCATGCGCTCGGTGACCCGGCCTATGGACTGGTTGCCTGGCTGCGCCATGCCACGCGCGATGGGGTACGTGTCGAGGCCGGCACGGTGGTCACTACCGGTACCTGGGTCGGCATCCTGGATGCATCCGCGGGCGACCTGGTGAAGGTGGCGTTCGATGGCATCGGCGAGGCTTCGGTACAGCTCTGAAGCGGCTCGCAGCGGGGCGTCAGCTGTGGAACCCCACCCCCCGCATGATCAGCCGCAGCAGCCACGCGGCCACGCCCAGTGCCGCCACGCTGGCGGCCCAGATCAGCACCAGCCAGCCGACGCGGCGCAGCCAGGTGCCGGAGCGGGTGCCGGTTTCCATGTGCGGCGCGTTCATCAGTGATAGCCCTCGCCGTGGCGGACCTTGCCGCGGAACACGTAATAGGCCCACACCGTGTACATCAGGATGAAGGGGACGATGAACAGCGCCCCCACCAGTGCAAAGCCCTGGCTTTGCGGTGGCCCCGCGGCCTCCCAGATCGAGATCCCGGGCGGGATGATATTGGGCCAGACGCTGATCGCCAGCCCGCTGTAGCCCAGGAACACCAGCCCCAACGCATACATGAAGGGCGAGAGATCGGGCTCGTGCCGCAGCGCGCGCATCAGCATGAACATGCACAGCGCCACCAGGATCGGCACCGGCGAGAACCAGAACAGGTTGGGCAGGCTGAACCAGCGCTCGGCAATCTCCGGGTGTGTCAGCGGCGTCCACAGGCTGATCACGGCGATCACCGCCAGCAGCAGCCATGCCAGCGTGCCGGTCAGCTTGATCATGCGATGCTGCAGGTCGCCCTCGGTCTTCATGATCAGCCAGGTGCTGCCCAGCACCGTGTAGGCGACGATCAGGCCCACGCCGCAGAACAGCGGGAACGGCGCCAGCCAGTCCAGCGGGCCGCCGGCAAAGCGATGGCCTTCCAGCTTGATGCCGTTGATATAGGCGCCCAGCGCCACGCCCTGGAAGAACGTGGCCGTGGCCGACCCGAGGATGAAGGCGGCGTCCCATACCGGGCGCTCGCGGTCGTTGGCCTTGAAGCGGAATTCGAACGCCACGCCGCGGAAGATCAGGCCCAGCAGCATCAGCATCAGCGGCAGGTAGAGCGCGCTCAGCACCACCGAATACGCCAGCGGGAACGCGGCCAGCAGCCCGGCGCCGCCCAGCACCAGCCAGGTCTCGTTGCCGTCCCAGACCGGCGCCACCGTATTCATCATCACGTCGCGGTCATGCCGGTCCGGCACGAACGGGTACAGCATGCCGATGCCGAGGTCGAAGCCGTCCATCACCACGTACATCATCACGCCGAAGAAGATGATGACGATCCAGAGAAGCGAGAGATCGATGCCCATGGTGTCAGCTCCGCGTGCGTGCAATGGTGGTGGGGGCGAGCACTTCATTGTCGTCCACCGCCGATAATGGCCGCGCCGGCGTGTGCTCGCGGCCCGGGCCGCCGTGTGGCTTGGGCTCTTCCATGGCCGGGCCCTTGCGCACCAGCCGCATCATGTAGGCGATGCCTACGCCGAACACAAAGAAGTACGCGACCACGAAGATCGCCAGCGTTGTCGCCAGCTCCGGCACGCCGTGCGGCGACACCGCGTCCGCGGTGCGCTGCAGCCCGTACACCACCCACGGCTGGCGGCCGATCTCGGTGGTGTACCAGCCGGCCAGGATGGCGATCAAGCCGGCCGGCCCCATCCACAATGCCATATGCAGGAAGGGTCGGACGCGGTACATCCGGTCCCGGCGCCGCAACAGCAGGCTCCAGAGCCCTAGCAGGATCATCAGCAGCCCCAGGCCCACCATCACGCGGAACGACCAGAACAGGATGGTGGAATTGGGCCGGTCCTGCGGCGGGAACTCCTTCAGCCCCTGGATCTGCCCGTCCCAGCTGTGGGTCAGGATCAAGCTGCCCAGGTGCGGCACCTCGACCGCAAAGCGGGTCTCCTCGCGCGCCATGTCGGGCCAGCCGAACAGCAGCAGCGGCAGGGCCTCGTTGCCCTTGTTCTCCCAATGGCCCTCCAGGGCGGCGATCTTGGCGGGCTGGTGCTTGAGCGTATTCAGGCCGTGCAGGTCGCCGATCACCGCCTGGATCGGCGCCACGATCAGCAGCATCCACATCGCCATCGATAGCATCTTGCGGATGGCGGGATTGTCGCGCCCGCGCAGCAGGTGCCAGGCGGCGGAGGCGCCGACAAACAGCGCCGTGGCCAGGAACGCCGCCACGCTCATGTGCACCAGGCGGTAGGGGAACGACGGATTGAAAATGACCTTGAACCAGTCGGTCGGCACCACGCGGCCGTTGATGATCTCGAAGCCCGCCGGCGTCTGCATCCAGCTGTTCGAGGCCAGGATCCACGTGGCCGAGATCAGCGTGCCCAGCGCCACCATCACCGTGGCAAAGAAATGCAGCCCCGGCCCGACCCGGTTCCAGCCGAACAGCATCACGCCCAGGAAGCCGGCTTCCAGGAAGAAGGCAGTCAGCACTTCATAGGTCAGCAGCGGCCCGGTGATGCTGCCCGCAAACTCGGAGAAGAAGCTCCAGTTGGTGCCAAACTGGTAGGCCATGACCAGGCCGGATACCACCCCCATGCCGAAGTTGACGGCGAAGATCTTGGACCAGAAGTGGTACAGGTCGCGGTACAGCGGGCGCTGCGTGCGCAGCCAGCAGCCTTCGAGCACCGCCAGGTAGGCGGCCAGGCCGATGGTGATCGCGGGAAAGACAATGTGAAAGGAAATGGTGAAGCCAAACTGGATGCGGGCGAGGTCTAGCGCGGTCAAACCAAACATGTCGTGTTCTCCGTGGCGCTGGCCTGGCGCATGCCTTGGACGCGTGCGGACTGCACCGGCAGGGGCCGGGCGGGTTCGACACGTGACAGGGCGCGCCGGGGGCGCGGGGGCGTAGGCGCGTGCGGTAAGCGTAGTGTACGCCGCGCGCGTCGCAAAGGGCAGCGTCCCATCCGACGGCGGCCGGGCGACATATCGCCGCACCCGCGGGGGCCGCGCCACCCGTGTTTCGCCGCGCAGGCCGTTGCTCATGCGACATGATCGTAGCGGAGGAGCGGCCGTCGAAACAGCATCAACTTAGCGGAAAAACACCGTATCAGATTTGCGCGTTGCAACAGGACGGAAAGCTGACAACGCCGCGGGGAAAGTGCATAGTTATCCGCCCTGTACCGTTCATCCCCCTCACTGTGCCACTCGATTCCACCTTGCTGATCGTCATTGCCGGCGCCGCCGTCGCCGGTTTTGTCCAGGGCTTGTCTGGCTTCGCCTTCGGCATGGTGGCGATGTCGTTCTGGGCGTGGGCGATCGAGCCGCGGCTGGCCGCGGCGATGACGGTGTTCGGGGCGTTGACCGGCCAGTTGCTGGCCGCCGCATCGGTGCGGCGCGGCCTGTCGTGGCGGCGCCTCTGGCCGTTCGTGGCCGGCGGCCTGGCGGGCATTCCGCTGGGCGTGGCGATCCTGCCGATGCTCGATGCGCAGTGGTTCAAGGCCGTGCTCGGCGGCTTCCTGACACTGTGGTGTCCGGTGATGCTGATGGCGCGCCAATTGCCGCATATCGGCGTGGGCGGGCGCGTGGCGGACGGCGTCGCCGGCGCGGCCGGCGGCGTGATGGGCGGCATCGGCGGCTTTACCGGCGTGATCCCGACGCTGTGGTGCACGCTGCGCGGCTTCGACAAGGATGAGCAGCGCGCCGTGATCCAGAACTTCAACCTTGCCACGCTGGCCATGACCATGGCCACCTATGTCGGCAAGGGCATCGTCACGCGCGAGATGCTGCCGATGTTCCTGGTGGTGGCGCCCGCGATGCTGGTGCCGACGCTGCTGGGCACGCGGCTTTACCTCGGCATCAGCGAGGCCACCTTCCGCAAGATCGTGCTGGCGCTGCTGACTGGCTCCGGCGTGGCTCTGCTGGCTACTTCCGTGCCGGCGCTGCTGGCGCGCGGTGCGGGCTAGCCCTGTGCCAGCGCTTCCTCCACGAACAACAGCCGGTCGTTGCCCCAGAACAGCTCGTCGCCGACGATAAAGCTGGGCGCACCGAACACGCCGCGCGTGACCGCGTGCTCGGTGTCGCGCTTGAGCGCCTGCTTGACCTCCGGGTCATCCACCAGCGCCAGTGCGGCCTGCGGGTCGAAGCCGGCGGCCGTCAGCACCGCGCCGATCTCGGCCGGATGGTTCAGGTTGCGGCCGTGCTCCCACATCGCGTTGAACATGGCGTCGGCATAACGCAGGAAGGTCGCTTCGTCATGGCGCAGGTAGCCGGTGGCCCCGCGCATCAGCATCAGCGTATTCACGGGGAAATGCGGGTTCTGCCGGAACGGCACGCCATAGCGCCTGGCCCAGCGCGCCGTGTCGCCATGCAGCCAGCCGGCCTTGGCAGGCACCTCGGCCGGGCTGTGGTTGCCGGTGGCCTTGAACACGCCGCCAAGCAGGATGGGACGCCAGACGATGGTGGCGCCGGTGCGTTGCGCAACGCGCGGCAACTCTTTCCATGCCAGGTACGAATACGGGCTGCCAAAATCGAAGAAGAACTCCACTTGCTTGGTCACGGCCTGTCTCCTGTTGTCGTAGGTCTGTGTACGTGGCTGGGGCTTGGCCTTACCAGCGTTCCATCCACGGGCGGATATCCAGTTCATGGGTCCACGCATCGCGCGGTTGCTGGTGCAGCATCCAGTAGGTATCGGCGATATGCTCGGGATTGACGATGCCGTCCTGCGCCTTGGCGGCGTAGCGCTCCGGGAAGTTCTCGCGGATCCATTCGGTGTCGATGGCAGCATCGATCACCAGGTGTGCGACGTGGATGTTCTTCGGCCCCAGTTCGCGCGCCATGCTTTGCGCCAGCGCCCGCAGCGCGTGCTTGGCCCCGGCAAACGCGGCCATGTTCTCGCGCCCGCGCAGGCTGGCGGTGGCCCCGGTAAAGAAGATCGAGCCGCGTTCGCGCGGCAGCATCGCGCGCGCGGCCTCGCGCCCCATCAGGAAGCCGCCGAAGCAGGCCATCTCCCACACCTTGTAATATACGCGCGCGGTGGTCTCGACGATGGGGAACTGCACGTTGGCGCCGATATTGAAGACCGCCACCTCCAGCGGCGCGATGTCGCGCTCGATGCGCGCGATCAGCTCGACCGTCTCGTCTTCCTTGCGCGCGTCGCAGCCGAAAGCGTGGGCTTCGCCGCCGTCGGCGCGGATCTGCTGCACCAGCGGCTGCAGCTTGTCGGCATGGCGGCGCGTGACGCAGGCAATGTAGCCCTCGCGCGCGAAGCGCCGCGCAATCGCGCCGCCGGTAGCGTCGCCGGCGCCGACGACTAGGATGGCCTTTTTCTCGGGCATGGATGTCTCCTGGCTCGGGGCCTGCCTGGTTGGCGCGTGGCCTCTCGGAGCATGATCCCAACAGCGATGGCGCAAGCGCGCCGGATGCCGCTGTAATCGCTACACACGCGCCGCCGCGGCTTCCCGCAGGCATGCCACCAGCTGATCGGTGCCGATCGACGGTGCGCGCTCGCGCAGCGTGATGATGCCGACCGGTGGCAGCTCGACCGGCACCTCGAGCTTCAGCACCTGCAGCCTGCCTTCCTCCTGCAGCGCCATGGCCACCGATTCGGCCATGAAGCCGGCTGCCCCGCGCTGCCCGACAAAGGTGGCCTGGGCCAGGTAGGACGAGGTCTCGATCACATCCTGCGGCGGCTGCAGGCCGTAGCGATAGAACGCCTGTTCGATCTTCACCCGCAGCGATGCCCAGGGCGGCGGCAGCACGCATGGCATCGCGGCCAGATCGGCCCAGCCGGGGCGGGCCTTGCGCGCCAGCTTGTGGTCGCGCCGGACCACCACCACCATGCGCTCTTCATAGAGAGCTTCAGTAAGCAGGTCTGGCGCGGCGTAGCCCGGCTCCAGCCGGCCCACGATCAGGTCGAGTTCGCGCAGGCGCAGCTTGGGTAGCAGGTGGGTCAGGTCGCCTTCCTCGACCAGCACGGTGGCGTGCGCGTGGCGCTGCTTGAGCGTGCCCACGGCCTGTGCCAGGAGCACCGGCAGCGCCGCGCCCATCGAGCCCACGCGGATGCGGCCGGAGGCACCGCTCTGCACCGCCGCGATCTCGTCGCGGGTCTGCTCGTACTGCGCCAGCACCGATCGCGCAAAGCGCACCAGCGACTCGCCGGCAGGGGTCGGCTCGGTGCCCCGGGTGGAGCGTGTAAACAGCGCCAGCCCCAGCATTCTTTCGACTTCGGTCAGTACCTTGGACACCGCCGGCTGGCTCACCGACAGGAATTCCGCGGTGCGCCCGAGGTGGCGAAACTCGTCCAGCGCCACCAGCAGTTGCAGGTGGCGCAGCTTGATATTGGAGCGCAGCGCACGGTCGATCTGTACCATGGCCCGCAGTCTACCTAACCAGAAGGTTATGAAGCAATGCCGATTTTCGATTGGATTGTTATGTTTGACCGCCACAGAATGCGGGCATGACGAGGCTGGCAACGCCGGTCGCGCCGATAATCAAGACATCGGAGACACCCGCAAATGACTCAACGATTCCCCATCGATGCCAAGCGCCGCCGCCTGCTCATTGGCGCCGCAGCGGGTGCCGCTGCCGGCGCTGCCGGCGTGCTGTTGCCCGCGGCACGGGCGCTGGCCGCCGACTATCCCGACCGTCCCATCACCTTTATCTGCCCGTGGCCGGTCGGCGGCACTGCCGACCAATCGATGCGCGCGCTGTGCCAGGTGGCCGGCGGCATCCTCAAGCAGTCGATCGTGGTAGAAAACCGCGCCGGTGCCTCCGGCATGATCGGCACCAAGGCGCTGGCCCGCGCCAACCCCGACGGTTACACCATCGGCCAGATCCCGATCTCGGTCACGCGCTTCGCGCAGCTTGGCATGCTGCAGCTCGACCCGCGCACCGAGCTGACCTACCTGGCACGCACCTCGGGCCAGACCTTCGGCATCGCGGTGCCAGCCAACTCGCGCTACAAGACGCTGCAGGACGTCGTCGCCGCCGCCAAGGCCAGCCCCGGCAAGATCACCTATGCGCATGCCGGCATCGGCGGCGCCACCCATGTCGGCATGGAACAGTTCGCGCTGGCCGCCGGCATCCAGTTCAATGCGATCGCCTACAAGGGCGGCGCCGCCGCGCTGCAGGACGTGCTGGCCGGGCAGGTGGACCTGCTCGCCGACTCGAGTTCATGGGCGCCGCACGTGGAAGCCGGCAAGCTGCGCCTGCTGGCCACCTGGGGCGAACAGCGCGCGACCCGCTTCAAGGACACGCCCACGCTCAAGGAGCTGGGCTACAACGTGGTGGTGGAAGCCCCCAACGGCATCGGCGCCCCCAAGGGCCTGCCGCCTGCCGTGGAAAAGAAGCTGCGCGACGCCTTCCGCGCCGCCGTGGCCAGCAACGAATTCAAGCAGGTGGCGGCGCGCCTGGATGCGCCGCTGATGTACCTGGACGGGCCTGACTACAAGAAGTACGTCGCCACCGTCTATGACCAGGAAACCCAGCTGATCCAGCGCCTGAAGCTGAAAGAACTGCTGCAGCAAAGCTGATTGCCGTCGAAGGCCAAGTCACAGTGAATCCCAATCCCGTCATCCGCCTGCACGCCCACGACAACGTGCTGGTTGCGCGCAGCGACCTCAGCCTGGGCCAGCAGCTGGTCGACCCCGCCGTGCGCGTGCGCGCGCAGGTGCCGGCCGGCCACAAGATCGCGGCCTGCGCCATCGCCGCCGGCACACCGGTGCGCAAGTTCGACACCGTCATCGGCGTGGCCGCGCGCGATATCGCCCAGGGCGACCATGTGCATTCGCATAACCTGACACTGGTCGATTTCTATCGCGACCCGGCCTTCTGCCAGGACGTGCGGCCGGTCGACTACGTGCCCGAGGCGCAGCGTGCCACCTTCAACGGTTTTGTCCGGGCGGACGGGCGCGTGGGCACGCGCAACTTCATCGGCATCCTGTCGTCGGTCAATTGCTCGTCCACGGTGATCCGCCAGATTGCCGCGCATTTCACGCCGCAGCGGCTGGCGGCGTTTCCGAACGTCGATGGCGTGGTGGCGTTCGCGCAGACCAGCGGCTGCGGCATGTCGTCGCCGAGCGAGCATTTCGACGTGCTGCGCCGCACGCTGGCCGGCTATGCGCGCCATCCCAACCTGGCCGGTGTGTTGATCATCGGCCTGGGCTGCGAGCGCAATCAAGTGGCGTCGCTGGTGGAATCGCAAGGACTGGAGTCGGGCCCCGCGGTGCAGACGCTGGTGATGCAGGATACTGGCGGCACGCGCGCCACCATCGCGGCCGGCATCCGCGCGATCGAATCGATGCTGCCCGCGGCCAACGCCGCGGTGCGCCAGCCGGTCTCCGCCAGCCACCTCAAGATCGGGCTGGAGTGCGGCGGCTCCGATGGTTTTTCCGGGATCAGCGCCAATCCGGCGCTAGGCGCGGCAATGGATATCCTGGTGCGCCATGGCGGCACCGCGATCCTGTCCGAGACGCCGGAGATCCATGGGGTGGAGTTCATGCTGACCCGCCGCGCGGTGACGCCACAAGTCGGGCAGAAGCTGCTGGACCGCCTCGCCTGGTGGGAGCGCTACACCGCCGGCCACAACGCGCAGTTCAACGGCGTGGTCGGCCACGGCAACCAGCAGGGCGGTCTGGCCAATATCTTCGAGAAATCGCTGGGATCCGCGATGAAGGGCGGCACCACGCCGCTGCAGGCGGTGTATGAGTACGCCGAGCCGATCGACCAGGCCGGCTTCGTCTTCATGGATTCGCCCGGCTATGACCCGGTGGCCGTCACCGGCCAGATCGCCAGCGGCGCCAACCTGATCTGCTTTACCACCGGGCGCGGCTCGATGTTTGGTTCGAAGCCCGCGCCGACGATCAAGCTGGCCTCGAACTCGGCGATGTACCACCGCCTGGAAGAAGACATGGACATCAACTGCGGCCTGGTGCTCGATGGCGAGCTGAGCGTGCCGCAGATGGGCCAGCGGATCTTCGAACACATCCTGCGCGCAGCCTCCGGCGAGCCGACCAAGAGCGAAGCACTGGGCCTCGGTGACAACGAGTTCGTGCCGTGGCACCTGGGCATCGTCAGCTAAGGCGCGTTCCGCAATCCCTTCTCTTACATCGATGCTGATTCTTTCCGAGCAAGCGCTGCTGCGCAGCCAGAACCTGATTGACGACCAATGGCGCGATGCCGGTTTGGGCGCCGGCCTGCCGGTCACCGACCCAGCCACTGGCGAGGCCTTTGCCAAGGTGCCCGACAGCGATGCCGGCGATGCCCGCCTTGCCGTGGATGCCGCCGCGGCGGCATTTCCGGAATGGAGCCGCCGGCCCGCGCGCGAACGCGCCCGCTTGCTCAAGCGCTGGCATGCGCTGATCCTCGAACACCAGGAAGACTTGGCGCGCATCATCTCGACCGAGCAGGGCAAGCCGTTGCAGGAAGCGCGCGGCGAGGTGCAGTACGGCGCGTCGTACGTGGAGTGGTTTGCCGAGGAAGCCACGCGCATCTGCGGCGACATCGTCGCGGAAGCGGTACCCGGGCGCAAGCTGCTGGTGCTGAAGGAGCCGGTGGGCGTGGTGGCGGCAATCACGCCATGGAACTTCCCGCTGGCGATGATCGCCCGCAAGATCGCGCCCGCGCTGGCCGCCGGCTGCACGGTGGTGGCCAAGCCTGCCGAGGACACGCCGCTGACCGCGCTGGCGCTGGTATGGCTCGCGCAGCAGGCCGGCATGCCGGCGGGCGTGATCAACCTCGTCACGGCTTCGCGCGAGCATACGCCCGGCGTGGTCGATGCGTGGCTGGCCGACAGCCGCGTGCGCAAGATCACGTTCACCGGCTCCACGCCGGTGGGCAAGCACCTGGCGCGCGAATCCGCGGCGACGCTGAAGAAGCTCTCGCTGGAACTGGGCGGCAACGCGCCGTTCATCGTCTTCGACGATGCCGACCTCGACGCCGCGGTCGATGGCCTGATGGCGTCGAAGTTCCGCAACGGCGGCCAGACCTGCGTCTGCCCGAACCGCGTCTACGTGCATGACGCCGTGCACGACGCCTTTGTCGAGCGCCTGGCACAGCGCGTGGGCGCGCTCCATGTCGGCCCGGCGACCGAAGCTGCTGCGCAGATCGGTCCCATGATCAATGCCCGCGCCGTCGACAAGATCGCGCGCCATGTCGAAGACGCGGTCGCCAGGGGCGCGCGCGTGGTCACCGGCGGCAAGCGCGTGCGCACCGCCGACGGCCCGCACTACTACGCGCCGACGGTGCTGGTCGATGCCACGCCGGCGATGGCACTGTCGTGTGAAGAGACCTTCGGGCCGGTCGCGCCGATTTTCCGATTCCGCGACGAAGCCGAGGTGATCCGCGACGCCAACGATACGCCGTTCGGCCTGGCCGCCTATTTCTACTCCAGCGATGTCCGCCGCATCTGGCGCGTGGCGCAGGCGCTGGAAACCGGCATGGTCGGCATCAACGAAGGCGCAATCGCGGCCGAGGCGGCGCCGTTCGGCGGCGTCAAGGAATCCGGCTACGGGCGCGAGGGCTCGCGCCACGGACTGGACGACTACATGCATACCAAGTACCTTTGCCAGGGCCAGCTCGGCTGAGCGCCAGCCGCATCCCTCGAGACCAGGAATTCTCCATGCCCGCAAACAATCCCTTCAAGACCGCACTGGCCGCGCGCCAGGCGCAGATCGGCCTGTGGCTGTCGATGGCGACGCCGTACCTGGCCGAAGTCTCGGCCACCGCAGGCTTTGACTGGCTGTTGATCGACGGCGAGCACGCGCCCAACGACCTGCGCTCGACGCTGCACGCGCTGCAGGCCGTGGCGCCGTATCCGGTCCAGCCCGTGGTGCGCGCCGTGGCCGGCGAAGTGCCGCTGATCAAGCAGCTGCTCGATATCGGCGCCCACAGCGTGCTGGTGCCGATGGTCGATACCGCGGAACAGGCCCGCGCGCTGGTCAGCGCCACGCGCTATCCGCCGCAAGGCATCCGCGGCGTCGGCAGCGCCATTGCGCGCGCTTCGCAGTGGAGTGCGCGTACCGATTATCTCGATGTGGCCGACGATGAGATCTGCCTGCTGGTGCAGGCCGAAACCGTCACCGCGCTGCAGAACCTCGAAGCGATCTGCGCGGTGGACGGTGTCGACGGCGTCTTCATCGGCCCCGCCGATCTGGCTGCCTCGATGGGCCACCGCGGCCGCCCCGGCCACCCCGAAGTGCAGGCCGCCATCGAAGGCGCGATGCACACCATCATCGCCAGCGGCAAGGCCGCCGGCACGCTGACGTCAGACCCGGCGCTGGCGCGCCGCTACCTAGACTTGGGCTGCACTTTCGTGGCCACCGGCGTGGACGTGATGTTGTACGCCAATGCCGCACGCAAGCTGGCCGCTTCGTTCCGCGAGCCGCAGCCAGGCGCCGCTGCCGACAAGCCTTCCGCGGCGTACTGACCCGTAACTTCTTCGCCATATCTCCATGACCGCCGAGCTACCGACCCCAGACACCACCTTGCGCGCGATGCAGGCCATTGTCGGCGCCAACGCCTGCCGCAGCGGCGAGGCTGACACGCAGGCCTACGTCACCGACTACCGCGGCATCTATCGCGGCCAGGCGCAGGTGGTGGTACTGCCATCCTCGACGGAAGAGGTCAGCCAGGTGCTGCAGTGGTGCCACCGACACCGCGTGCCGGTAGTGCCGCAGGGCGGCAATACCTCATTGATGGGCGGCGCCGTGCCCGATGACAGCGGCACCGCCGTGGTCGTCAACCTGAGCCGCATGAACCGCGTGCTCGGCATCGACCCCGTCAACGACACCATGACCGTGCAGGCGGGCGTCACGCTGAGCGCAGCACGCAGCGCCGCCGAGGCCGAGCAGCGCCTGTTCCCGCTGCGCATCGGCTCGGAAGGCTCGTGCCAGATCGGCGGCAACCTGTCGACCAACGCCGGCGGCACCGCGGTGCTGCGCTACGGCAATATGCGCGACCTGGTGCTGGGTCTCGAGGTGGTGCTGCCCGATGGGCGCATCTATTCGTCGCTGCGCGGCCTGCGCAAGGACAACACCGGCTACGACCTGAAGCAGTTGTTCGTCGGCGCGGAAGGCACGCTGGGCATCATCACCGGCGCCGTGCTCAAGCTGATGCCGCAGCCGCGCAGCAGCGCCGTGGCCTTCGTCGCGGTGCAGGATCCTGCCGCGGCGGTGGCCTTGCTCGGTGAAGCCAAGCGCCTGTCCGGCCAGGCGGTGACCGCGTTCGAGCTGATCTCGCGGCCCGCGCTGGACCTCGTGCTGGAATACCTCGGCAACGTCGCCGCGCCGCTGCAGGGCCGGCACGACTGGATGGTGCTGGTCGAGCTGACTTCCGGCACCGACGCTGAAAGCCTCAACGCCACGTTGATGGAGATCCTCGAATCCGGCTTCAGCCAGGGTCTTGTGCTGGACGCCGCCGTGGCCGCGAGCCTGTCGGATGCGCAGACCTTCTGGCGCATCCGTGAAGAGATCTCCGACGCGCAGACCCGCACCGGCGGCAGCATCAAGTGCGATGTCTCGGTGCCGCTGTCGCGCATCGCCGCGTTTGTCGAAGAGGCGTCGGCCAGGGTGCTGGAACTGGTGCCCGACGCGCGCATGGTGATCTACGGGCATATGGGGGACGGCAACGTGCACTTCAACCCGCTGCGGCCAAAGGATCAACCCGCCAGGGATTTCCTGGCGCAGTGGTATGAGCAGGTCTCCGTGCTGGTCGACGGCATGGCCCACGCGGAGAACGGCTCGATCTCCGCCGAGCACGGCATCGGCGTAGCCAAGCGCGACGACCTGACGCGCTACAAGTCGCCGGTGGAACTGGAACTGATGTGGCAGATAAAGCAGGCGCTCGATCCGTTGAACCTGCTCAATCCAGGCAAGGTGCTGCCGGCTCCGGCGAAATAGCCCGCTGTCCTTCCATGCGGCGGAACGGGGCAGGGGCGCGCGTAGCAGGAATCGCCCATCTGGGCTAAGGTGTCAGCTATCCAGAACGCGCGGGCCGGGGCATCGCTGCCCCGGGGCCACCGCGCATAGCACGGCCGGCCGACCGGCCCAGACACCGATGACCGCCCAATCCCCCGACATCGCCCTCGCTGCTGCTCCCATCTCCCTGGAAAAGCCCCAACTCGACTACCCATGCGGCGACGCGCCGGAGCCCGGCCGCGCCACGGAAGTCGCACCCGGCGTGCTGTGGCTGCGCATGCCGATGCCGCTGGGCCTGAACCACATCAACCTGTGGGCCATCCGCGACGACGCAGGCTGGGCCGCGGTCGATTCCGGCTTGCAGACGCCTGAAACTGCGCAAGCGTGGCGCGCGCTGTTCGGGAAAGGGGGCGCTCTCGCCGGTGGGCTGACGCGGCTCTTCGTGACCCATATGCATCCGGATCACATCGGCATGGCCGGCTGGCTAACCGGCAAGTTCGACTGCCAGCTGTGGATGACACGGCTCGAATATTTGATGTGCCGCGTGCTGGCTGCGGATACGGGGCGCGCCGCGCCGGACGACGCGATTGCGTTCTATCGCAAGGCCGGCTGGGATGATGAGGCGATCGAGGTCTACCGCACTCGCTTCGGCGGCTTCGGCAAATATGTCCACGCGTTGCCGGAAAGCTTCCGCCGGCTGTCCGACGGCGACACCGTGCGTATCGGCGCGCACGACTGGCAGGTCATCGTCGGCACCGGCCATTCTCCCGAACATGCCTGCCTGTACTGCCCGGCGCTGAAGCTGCTGGTATCGGGCGACCAGGTACTGCCGCGCATCTCATCCAACGTATCCGTGTTCCCGACCGAGCCGGAAGCCGATCCGATGGCCGACTGGCTGGCCTCGCTCGACAAGGTGCGCGCCGCCGTGCCGGACGATGTGCTGGTGCTGCCGGCGCACAACGAACCGTTCCGCGGGCTGCACGCGCGAATCGACTACCTGCGCGCCAGCCAGATGCAGGCGCTGGACCGGTTGCGTGGGGCGCTGGGTGAACCCAGGCGGGCGGTGGATGTGTTTGGGGAGTTGTTTTCGCGGCCGATTACGGGGAGTGGGGGGCTGCTGGGGATGGCGACGGGGGAGAGTGTTGCGCATTTGAACTACTTGCTGGCGCGGGGGGAGGCGGTGCGGGAGGTTGGTGTGGACGGATGCTACTGGTATCGGATGCGTTGACCCGGTAGCCGCGACCGCCAGTCCTGATCCTGCGCCGCCGCCCCCCGGCAGGCGCAGTCCATGGAGCAATTCGATGGATGTGCGGTGACGAACCGCATGGCGACGCTCGGCCGTGTCCGGCGGTGACGACCGCGGCTGGGTTTTGCCGAATGCAGAAGGCCACCCCCAGCCGCCCGCCTCGTTTCTCCATTCCCCCGTAAGCCGCACCGGGTCCCACACCATGCTATTGCAGCGGCTTTGCCACACGAACTCTTCGCTGTTCAGTGCTATGTGTAATCAAAAAACATTGATATAGCGCAAATCGGGATTAACCATTTTATGGCGAGCTGATCAGTTTTTTAAAAAATCTACAATCCCCTGCGAAGGCCGTTTGTTCAAGGCGGAAATCAAAGAAGTGCGGTGTAGTGCGACGTTGAAGTTCCGATGCGTTGAAGATCTAATGCAATTTATAGGGTAATTCTGATTTTTGTGCTGGATATTGTGATCGTTTTTCTTGCTGCTTATTATTACGGGCTAGCATACGAGCGATCACAAAAATCGGATCGCAAAATTCTCAGAACACATCCCAATAATGAACGCAATAGTTGGCAATGGCGAAACGCCCATGGCGGACGGCCGCATGGCAGCCCCGCCGTTTCGCTGCTTGGCGGGCCGCCTTGATGGGTCGGCGCAACGTGATCGCAGTACGTGCATGGGAATCGCTTCCACCGCGCCAGGGAACCCTTGCCTCGACGTTGCCATGGGCGTCTGCCGCGGTAGCATGCCTCATTGTCACGACATCCCGCGATGAACCGGGCCCCGGTCCGATCGGACGTCTCCATTGCGTTTTCCGTCTGGCAAGCACTGTTCCTGCGCGAGGCCAGCGCTCGCCTGGCCGGGGCGCGCGCAGCCTGGATCTGGATCCTGCTTGAACCGGCGGCTCACATCATTTTCCTGATGGTGGTGTTCGGCGTGATCAGGCATCAGGTCAGGCAGGACGCAAACATCGAAGTGTTCATCCTCGTCGGCGTGTGGGGATTTTTCCTGGTGCGGAATATCGCGCAACGGGGCATGGAAGCCATTAATGCCAACCACGCCTTGTTCTCATACCGGCAGGTACAGGCGGTCGACACCGTCCTGGTGCGCGCCACGGTCGAGGCGTTCCTGTATGTCATCGTCGGCGTCGTGCTGCTCACCGCCCTTGCGTTGCTTGACATCGATGTGGGTCCCGCCGACCCACTGCTCGTCATGTGGTCAGCGTTCCTGCTGTGGGCGTTCGGGCTGGGCCTGGGGCTGATGTGCTCCGTTATCGGCACGCTGTTGCCCGGCATGGGCAAGCTCATTCGCATCGTCTTCACGCCGCTCTACTTTTTGTCCGCGGTCATGTACTCGGTGTCGAGCATGCCCCGGGGGATGCGCGGCGTGGTGCTGGTCAACCCGATCACGCACGGCCTCGAAGCCATGCGCAGTGGCTGGTTTGCCGCCTACCACGGCGAAGCACATATCAGCCTGGGCTATCTGGGCTTCTGCGCGCTGGCCACGGTGTTCCTTGGCCTGGCCATGCATATGCGGTACGCAACCCGGCTGACCGCGCGATGATCGAGGTCACGGACGTCCATAAGCGCTACCGCACCACCCACGGCTCGAAGTGGGTGCTGCGGGGCGTGTCCCTCAAGATTCCGCAGCACAGCCGGGTGGCGCTGATCGGGGCGAACGGCGCGGGCAAGTCGACCCTGCTGCGGCTGGTGGGCGGCATCGACCAGCCCAACCGCGGCAGCATCGTCCGCAACTGCCGGGTGTCGTGGCCCCTGGGCCTGAGCGGCGGGTTCCAGGGCTCGCTGAGCGGGCGCCAGAACACCAAGTTCGTCTGCCGCATCCATGGCATCCACGTCGCGCTGGCGGAGAAGCTAGAGTTCGTGCGCGAGTTCTCGGAACTGCACGACGCCTTCGATGACCCGGTCAAGACCTATTCGTCGGGCATGCGCTCGCGGCTGGCATTCGCCATGTCGCTGGCCTTCGATTTCGATACGTATCTGGTGGATGAACTGACGGCCGTGGGCGACGCAGCGTTCCAGCGCAAATCGCAGCGGGCCTTCGAAGACCTCGCCGGCCGCGCGGGGCTGGTGATGGTCTCGCACAGCGAATCCACGCTGAAGAATTTCTGCCAGTCGGCAGCCTGGCTGCATCGGGGTCAGGCGCACTGGTTCGATTCAGTTGAAGAGGCGCTGCGCGCGTACAGGGACAGCATTCCAGCATGATGAAGACGATTACGTCGGGCGCCGCAGGGCAGCTCGGGCGACGGACAGCCGTGAACACCCTGAACCGGATCTGGCAGGTGGCCGTGGTCGCCTGCCTGCTTGCTGTGGTGTACTGGAGCGTGATCGCGTCTGACCTGTACGTGTCGGAAGCGCGCGTGGTGGTGGAGCGCAGCGACGGCGTGGGCGCCAGCGCGGCAGATTTCACTTCGTTGCTGGTCGGCAATACCGCCCCCCAGGACTTGCTGCTGCTGCGCGAGTATCTGCTATCGGCGGACATGCTCAAGAAGCTCGACACCAAGCTGGGGCTGCGCAAGCACTACGCGGACAAGGGCCGGGATCCGCTGTCGCGCTTGTGGTTCGAGGATGCTTCGCTCGAGCGTTTCCATGATTACTACCTGAAACGCGTCAGCGTCGAATACGATGACTTCGCACGCGTCCTGGTGATCCGGGTCCAGGCCTACACCTCGGAGATGGCACACGCCATCGCGCAGGCGCTGGTCGCCGACGGCGAACGATTCATGAACGAGATGACGCATCGAATCGCCAGCGAGCAGGTGGTCTATATCGAGAAACAGGTACACGACCAGGGCGAACGACTGAAGGCGGCTCGCCAGGCGCTGGTTGCCTACCAGAACGCCAATGGCCTGGTGTCGCCGCGCGGCGAGGTGGAAAGCCTGTCCACCGTGGTCGCCAATGCCGAGGCCACCCTGGCCGAACTGCACGTCAAGCGCAATTCGCTCAAGGACGTGTTCACGCCGCAGTCGCCGGCGATCCAGCAGATCGACGCGCAGATTGCCGCCGTTGAGCGCCAGATGGCAGAGCAGCGCGGCCGCATGATCTCGACCAAGGGCCGCGGCCTGAACCGCGTGGTGGAAGAACACGACCGCCTGCAGGCCGCCGCCGAATTTGCCTTCGACATCTATAAGACCGCGATCGGCGCCCTGGAGAAGGCCCGCATCGAGGCCACGCGCAAGCTCAAGAACGTAGCGGTCGTGCAGAGCCCGACCCGGCCGGAGTACCCGCTCCAGCCCCGGCGGATCTACAACATCGTGGTGTTCGTCCTGATGACGCTGATGCTGTCAGGCGTCGTGCAACTGCTCTGCGCCATCATCCGCGACCACCGGGACTAGTCCATGCTCCGAAGAATCCTTGCTATAGCGGTCGCCGCGACCAGCCTGGCCGGTGCCCCCGGTGCGCATGCCCAGGGCGGCATGCGGCTGTCGCGATCGGCCGCCGCCGGCCAGATGGAGTACGCCGCGCTGGCGGCGCAAGGCGCTACCACGCCCGGCGGCGGCGTCATCAGCAATCCCGAGGCGATGGGCGCCGTGGCAAACATCCCGGCACGTGCCGACACGCCGCTGCCAGACAGCGCGCCGCAGAACAACGACTACACCGCCAACATGGCCAGCGATGCCTTTGGCGCGCAGCTGTTCACCGGCGCTTTCAGCCGCGACAGTGCTTCCATCTTCAATCCCAGCCATGTCATCTCCGTTGGCGATCGCATCCAGCTGCGCATCTGGAACGGATACAACGTCGATACTGTGCTGACCGTCGACGCTGGCGGCAATATTGTCCTGCCAGAAGTGGGGCCGTTCCGCGTGCAGGGCATTACCAATGGCAATCTCCAGACCGCGGTCGGCAACGCATTGCGCCGCGTGTTCGCCAGCAAGGTGTCGATCTACGCCAGCCTGCTGGCGGCGCAGCCGGTGCGCGCTTACGTCACCGGCGCGGTGCGCCGCCCCGGCATGTACGACGGCACCTCCAGCGACAGCGTGCTGCGCTACCTCGACCAGGCCGGAGGCATCGACCCTGACCGCGGCTCCTTCCTCGACGTGGCGATCAAGCGCGGCAACCAGACGCTGGAAGTCGTCAATCTCTATGACTTCCTGCTCAAGGGCGACCTGGCCTCGCGGCAGTTGAACAATGGCGACGTCATCTTCGTCCAGTCGCGCCACAAGACCGTCAAGGTCAGTGGCTTGGCGGAGAACCCCAAGCGCTTTGAATTCCTCGGCGAACAGGCCACGCTCGACCAGGTCATGCGCCTGGCCCAACCGCTGCCCGAAGCCACCAACGTCCGCGTGGTGCGCAATACCGGCACGGTGCGCAACGTCGAGTACTTCCCGATCTCGCAGGGCAACCAGATCGACCTGCGCAACGGCGACGAAATCGAGTTCACCGCCGACAAGCGGCCGGGGACCATCACCGTCCGCGTGGAAGGCGAGCACACCGGCCCGCAGGAATACGTGCTGCCATATGGCAGCCGTATGGGTCAGTTGCTCAGCCAGTTGCATTTCACACAGGAGTCCGATGCGGAAAGCCTCCAGCTCTTCCGCCAGAGCGTGAAGACGCGGCAGAAAAGGCTGCTCGGTACCACCCTCAAGAGCCTGGAATCCAGCGTGCTGACCGCGCGTTCCGGCACGGCCGAAGAGGCCCAGCTGCGCAGGGAAGAAGCGGCACTGGTGCTGCAGTGGGTAGAGCGCGCCAAGAAGATCGAGCCGTCGGGGCAGACGCTGATCGCGAAACCGACCACTCGCAATGATTTGCTCTTGGAAAACGGCGACATCCTGCGTGTGCCAGTCAAGGACGGGCTAGTCCTGGTCAGCGGGGAAGTGCTGTTCCCCAATGCGGTTGCGTATGACCAGAGCCTGGGCCTGGATGACTTTATCCAGCAGGCCGGCGGTTTCTCGCAGAACGCGGATACGTCGCGAGTCATCATTGCCCATCGGGACGGGAGTTTCTCGGATGGCAAGAAGGATGATGCGGTGAGGGCGGGCGACGAGATCATGGTGTTGCCGAAGGTGGATTTCAAGACGCGGCAGTTTGCCAAGGACGTGTTCCAGATTCTTTATCAGATTGCGATTAGTGCGAAGGTCGTGCTGGGGCTATAAGAATGCATGCTAACGAAAAGAAACTCACTGTTGCAATACCGGTCCGCTGGGCGAGCGAACGTTCGGATCTCCTCGAGCGCCTGACGTTCGCAAGGATGGATACCGATTTGCCCGCCGAGGTTGAAATTCTGGTCATCGATGAGGGCTCCCCGCGTGATCTTGCCGATCGGCTCGTGGCCGAATGCAGAAAGCACGGCTATGCCTACCATCGGCTGGAGACGGAGCACTTGCCATTTTCGATAGGGCGTGCACGCAACGCGGCGGCGCAGTGTGGCTTGTCCGACTATCTCATGTTCCAGGATGTCGACCTCATGCCCTATATCGGCTTCTACCGCGATGTCTTGCGCGAAGCTGATGTCAATGGGCTTGATGAGTCGGTCGACAATTTTCTGATGTTCGGCGTGATCTACCTGACCGAAGCCGCTACCCAGGATTTCCGCCAGATGGCGCCCGGCTTGCGCCGGCAAAAGTATATTCAACTGCTGTTGCAGAACGACCCGTCGGCAATCGAGAAATTCTCGACCGGGACTTCGGTCACGGTCTGGCGGCGCGACTATTTCCTTGCTACCGGCGGCAATGATCCCGATTTCAATGGCTGGGGCTATGAAGACCTGGAGTACGCGTGTCGTGCCATTCGGCGGAGAAAGAAATTTCCGTTGCCATCCGAGTTTGCCCTGGACTATCGGAACTTCCAGTCCATCGTCGAGTACAAGGGGTGGAAGAGCATTTATCGGCTGTTTGGCGACATGACTTTTCAGAAAGGCATGGTGCTGTTTCACGCCTGGCATCCGGTTGAGCAAAGAAGTGACTACATGGCCGCCAAGGCCCGGAATCGCCAGCTGTTTGAGAGGAAGCTGGCTGACTTCAGGGACAAGGAGCTTGAGCCGGATCCGCTGCCCATGCATGGGAGCGGGAAGTCCCTGGTGCTGAGAAACAATGTCTGGGTGACGAATCGCTGGGTTGCTCCATTCCTGGGTGAAATTGTTCATATCGATGAGGACTATCTGCCTGCGGACACCTTCATGGAGTTCCTGCAGGAGTCCGGGTTCGACCGCGTGGTGTTTCACAACCCGTATGCCAATTCCCGGATGAAAGCGCTTTACGAGCTGGTTCGCGCAAACCGGTTTCCGTTCCTGGTGGTCGAGCGAGGGGCATTGCCGGACTCAGTGTTCTTCGACCCCTGCGGGTTCAATGCCGACAGTGCCAGTTATTTGCCGGCGAAATGGGACAAGGCGCTTTCGGATGAAAAAAGAAACATCACCCTTCAGTACATCCAGGGGGCCGTAAGCGACGAAGATTCGCTCGAGGCGCAGTCGGCCAGGCTTGGGGCCACGGCGCTGCGCAGGAAGTTGAAGATCGGCCGTGGCAAGAAGGTATTGGTGGCCTTCTTGCAGCGTCCTACGGATACCGTCATCGAGAACTTCATGGGGACGATGGGAGCTTACGGGAATTTTCTTCGTTTGCTTGCCAGGCTTCCTTTCGCCCTGCGAGCGGATTGGGAGTTGCTCGTAAAGCAGCACCCGTTGGAGACGGAGGTCGTCAACATCCCGGGTGCCACGAATGTCGATCAATACAATACCAAGGATCTGCTGGACTTGTGCGATGCCATGATCACAGTGAACTCCGGTGTTGGGGTGCTTGGGCTTGCGTTTGGCAAACCGGTCCTTCATTGCGGGCAGGCATTCTATGGTAGCGCCGGCCTCGCACATCAGGTGCTCGATGAGAGCGAGGTTGTTGCGGCATTGAACAATTTAAAACCTGATTTTGAAAAATCACTGCGTTTCCTGAGCTACTTGGTTAACGATTTCTATTCATTCGGGAAATTCAAAACGCGGAAAGTGAAGTGGCACGATGGGTCGTTGATGACGGCTACCACCGCGATCGACTTCTACAAGATTCGTTTTCCCGGGCGTCCTGAAATGACCAGGACGCTTAGGTCAGCGGTGGAGGTGTCATCCGGCTCAGTCTTGTTTGATCGCTATCGCGCTGCCTTGGCGCGGGTTCCTGCCCCTGCCACAGCAAAGGTCAGCAAGGAAGTGGTGGCACATCCTGCGCCAGTGCGAACCGAGGTATCGAAGCCAGTGCGCCCCGCGCCCCAGCCGGCGCCGGCAAAGCCGAAGCCGTCGTGGCGGAGAAAAGCCAAGAAGCTGCTCAGCAATCCGGTCATGTTCTTACGCGATTCGAGGCATGCGGTATTCAGGGCAATCGGTGATCGCGTCATTGTCAAATAGGGGGAGCAGGTCATGGAAGGGGTTCATCTCGAGGATGCCGGAGCAGATAACATGGTGGACTTGTCCGGCGCGGAGCGATGCGTAAATTGCGAATTCATCATCACGGGGGACAACAACAGGATCGTCGTCGGTCAAGGCGCCGTCCTGGTCAACGTCAGGATGCAATTGCTGAGCAATGGGAATGCCGTGGAGATCGGGGCCGATTGCAGAATCACTGCTTCGCTGATCATGAAGCTGGTGGACAATAATTCCCTCGTGATCGGTGCAGCCACAACTATTGGCGGCTGCAACTTTATCTGTGGCGAGGGAACCGCCATATCGGTTGGCCATGATTGCATGCTGGCATGGAACCTCGAGATAAGAACCACCGATTCCCACGCCATCATTGATGCAGTCACGGGAGAGAGGATTAACCCGGCCGCGGATATTGTCATCGAGGATCATGTCTGGATCGGCGCGCATGCCACCATCCTGAAGGGATCCCATATCGGCCGCGACAGCGTTGTGTCAATCCGTTCGGTCGTGACAGACAAATTCCATGAACCGGGTCTTGTGCTTGGCGGGGCGCCGGCCAGGAAATTGCGGACCGGTATCAATTGGCAACGGCCATTACTGGGTTAAGTCGTTTGCGCCGCTTGCAATCGAATATTTGGTTCGGTGTGTCGCCTGTGCGCAATGACTGGGCCGTATGAACAGTAGGGAATGCGAGAGAACGATGACTGAAGTCATTGCCCTGGCACGCAACGTCGTTGCCACCGAAATCCGGGCGCTGGACCGCATGTCCGGCCGCATTGATGCGGGATTTGAAGGGGCGGTCGAGATCATTCTGCAAGCCCGTGGCCGGGTGGTGGTGGTCGGCATGGGCAAGTCTGGCTTGATCGGAAAGAAGATCGCCGCGACCATGGCGTCGACCGGTACACCGGCGTTTTTTGTGCATCCGGGAGAAGCCTTCCATGGCGATCTCGGCATGATCAAGCCGATCGATGTGGTGCTGATGATCTCGAACAGTGGGGAGACGGAAGAACTGATTCGTATCCTGCCGTTTCTCGAGCATCAGAAGAATCCGGCGATCGCGATGACGGGGAAGGTGCATTCGACGCTGGCGCGGCACGCGGATGTGGTGCTGGACGTCTCGGTCGAGCGCGAGGCGTGCAACAACAACCTGGCGCCGACCAGCTCCACCACCGCAACGCTGGTGATGGGCGACGCCCTTGCCATCGTGCTTTCGGTCAAGCGCCGCTTCCAGCCTGAAGACTTCGCCCGCTTCCACCCGGGCGGAAGCTTGGGGCGCAAGCTCCTGACCCGCGTTGCCGATGTCATGCACAAGGAAAACCTGCCGGTTTGTCCCCCGGACGCTTCGTTCCGCGACGTGGTGCATGTCATCAACCGGGGTCGCCTGGGCATGGCGCTGGTGATGGAGGGCACCCAGTTGCAGGGCGTTATCACGGATGGCGACGTGCGGCGCGCCTTTGACTCTGACCGCGACTACAAGGCGATCGTGGCCAGTCATATCATGTCCGCCGATCCCAAGACTGTTTCGCCGGACGAACGTTTTGCCGATGCCGAGGCGCGCATCCATGCCGCCAGGATCGGCGCGCTGGTGGTGAAGGATGAAGCGGACCGCGTCGTCGGCATCCTGCAAATTCATGATCTGGGCAGTGATGGGCCTGCCGGCTGAGGGCGCCATTGGTGTGCTTTCCCATGGCATTCGCCGCATTCGGCACCTGTCAACCCTCCTTGGCGAGCCGGTGGTCCCGGTATATCCGTGGCGAGGCGCCGCAGTACCCCTGTCCGGCGTTGCCGCATGGGGGCGGCGGCCCAGCGCCCGCAAGGCGCTGGGATTCGCGCAAGCGCATGGCATCGAGCGCTTCCTGTGTCTCGAAGACGGTTTCCTGCGCTCGCTGCAGCCCGGAGCGTCGTTCCAGACTTGCTCGCTCGTGGTCGATGATCGCGGCATCTACTACGACGCCTCGCAACCGTCCCGGCTGGAGCATCTGCTCTCCAGGCCGCTGCTGCCGGCGGAGCTGGGAAGGGCACGGAAACTGATCGAACGGTGGTGCAGCGCCGGCATCTCCAAGTACAACTATGCCCCGGACCCGGCATCGCTGCCGCCACAGCCTTACGTACTGGTCGTCGATCAGACCGAGAGTGATGCGTCCGTGCGGTATGGCCTCGCGAACGGCGACAGTTTCCGTCGCATGCTCGAGTCCGCGTTGCAGGCGTATCCGGATTGCAGGATCGTGGTGAAGGAGCATCCCGAGGTCGCGCGTGGGCGCAAGGGGGGCTATCTTGGCCGGATCCTGGACCAGGGCACCGATACGCGTGTGCAGCGGCTGCAGGACGACGTTCACGTGGTGCCGCTGATCCGGCACGCGCGCGCAGTATTCGCGGTGACCTCGCAGGTCGGCTTTGAAGCGCTCCTGCACGGCAAGACGGTTCACACGTTTGGCATGCCGTTCTACGCCGGCTGGGGCCTGACCATCGACGCGTTGCCAGCCCCTGGCAGGCGGCATCCCGTATCTGTGGAGCAACTGGCATTCGCCGCGCTGGTCCGATATACGCGCTATGTCCAGCCGCATACCGGCGATCGCTGCCAGGTGGAGGACGCCATCGATTACCTGGCGTTGCAACGTCGCATTGGCCAGGCGTTTCCGCGGCATTTGCATGCGATAGGCTTTTCCAGGTGGAAGCGGAAATTCCTGAAGGACTTCCTGCAAGGTCATGAAGTCATTGTTCATCGCAACCTGCGCACGGTGCCCGAAGGCGCGACGCTGCTGCGCTGGGGCCAGTGTGTCGATGCAGCGGTGCGGCCAGATCTCGCAATGATCACGGTGGAGGATGGATTCCTGCGGTCTGTCGGTCTCGGCGCGGAACTGGTCCGCCCGTTGTCGTGGGTGTTCGATGGCTCAGGCATCTATTACGACGCGACCAGGGAGTCTGACCTCGAACGATTGCTGGCCAATACGGAATTCGACTCCACCATGCTCGCGCGCGCAGCGCGATTGCGCGAGTCCATCATCCATGCCGGGCTGACCAAGTACAACGTCGGGTCAGGCAGCTGGACCCGGCCCGCTGGCGTCAGTCGTGTGATCCTGGTAGTTGGCCAAGTCGAGGCGGATGCCTCGCTGCGTCTTGGGGCCCCTGGCATCCGCACCAACCGCGCGCTGCTTGATGTGGTGCGCGCCGAGGCACCGGATGCGTACCTGGTCTACAAGCCACATCCGGATGTCATGACCGGCTTGCGCGGCAACCGCGACGAGGAAAAGGCGCTTGCCGCGCTGTGCGACGAACTGGTGCTGGACTGTCCAATGGACCGGCTCATCGCCGCAGTCGACGCTGTCCATGTCCTGACGTCGCTGGCCGGGTTCGAAGCCTTGCTGCGCGGCAAGCCGGTCACCCCGCACGGCGCGCCGTTCTATGCCGGCTGGGGCCTCACGGACGATCGCTGCGCAATGCCGCGCCGGCGTCGCAGGCTTTCCCTCGACATGCTCGTCGCCGGTGCCCTGATCCTGTATCCGCGCTATGTCCTGCGCGATGGCACGAGCGGCTTTGCGACGCCGGAAAGCGTCGTGGATCACATCCAGTCGTGGCGCGACGAAGCGCCAGCGCGTGCCTCGGGCTGCCGACACAGGTTGATCCAGGCACTGCTGCGGCCGTGGCTTTGCTGGCGTGATGGCGCCGCCGTGCGTGACAGCGGCAGGAGCCGAGCGCGTGCCAATGCCATTCGGCCAGATCCGCAGCACCGTGCTTCGCATCGACAGACTGCTGCGCCAGAACAATAAGCCGCTTCCCATCCAGGACAGAATCACAAGCAACGGAATACGAGAGCAGCAAGAGGGATGCCGCAATGTTGTCGTTCAGGGAAACATCCGCAAGCACCAAACTCCCCAGTTTGTCGCAAGGGAGCGAAGCTGCCATGGCGCAGAATCCAGCCGTGCCTGACGCGACGGGACCGGCCTCGCTGGACCAGCTTGCCCGGCATCGGCGCATTCTTCTGCTGCAAGGACCGAACGGCCCGTTCTTCGCGCGCCTGCGCGACCTGCTGACAGCCAAGGGCTGTCAGGTCACCAAAGTCAACTTCAATGGCGGCGATGATGTGTTTTATCGCCGCGGCGATGTTGTACGGTTCGTACAGCCGATGGCGGTATGGGAGTCCGTGCTCCGTAGCGTGGTTGCGGCTCGCCGCATTGACGCCATCGTGGTGTTCGGCACCAGTCGCCGCCACCACCGCATTGCCGCGAACGTGGCCGCAGCCTTGGGGATCGCGCTGTGGGCGTTTGAGGAAGGCTACGTACGCCCCGACTACATCACCCTGGAGTGCGGAGGCGTAAATGCCGATTCGCCGCTTGCGCCGCTTTCGATCGCAGAACTTCCGCAGGTCAAGGCGCCGGTCAAGTTGCGCAAATTCCGGCATGCGTTCCGCAAGATGGCGCTTTACTCGTTCCTGTATTTTGCCGGCGGGATGGCGGGAGCGCGTCGTTATCCGCACTACCAGCATCACAAGCCGTTCGGCTTGCACGAACTGGCGCAATGGATGCGCGCGGCATATCGCAAGCAGCTTTATCGCTGGCAGGAGCGGTCATTGCGGGAGCAACTGCTGGCGAATGACCATCCTCACTTTTTCCTGGCTCCGCTGCAGGTTTACAGCGACAGCCAGATTCAAGTGCACAGCCCGTGGCGCCGGATCGCGGATTTCATCGAATGGACCGCGCATTCATTCGCCGAGCATGCGCCGGCGGACAGCGTGCTGGTATTCAAGCATCATCCGATGGATCGCGGGCATACCGACTATGGCGCCTTGATTGCCGCATGCGCGGAGCGCTTTGGTGCCGGCGGTCGCATCGTCTATATCCACGATGCCCATCTGCCGTCGCTGCTGCACCGATGCATGGGCCTGGTGACTGTCAACTCCACCACCGGCCTGCAGGCGCTGTTTCACCGCGTCCCGGTGATTGCGCTCGGCCGCTGCTTCTATGCAAAACCTGGCCTGACCTATCAGGGCGCGTTGGATGCCTTCTGGAATGATCCCGGTGCCGTCGACATGCGGAACTACACGCGCTTCCGCAACTACCTGGTGCAGAGGTCGCAAATCAACTCGTCGTTCTATGCGGACGACATGCTGGTGCCGGTCCAAGAGCGGCGCCGCAAAGACCTGCACAGACGAAAGCTGGCGCGGCTGCTGGTTGCGGGGGGACTGGTGACAGCCGATGCCTGTAGCGGTCGTGGCTGGGATATCGCCTCGGCAGTGAACCTGCTGGCTACGCTGCTGGTTGGATAAGCGATACGTTCCGCGTTGGCCGGGCCGGGCCGGGCCGGGACGCGACGGCGAGATGAGGAAGCCGGACCAGGCGTCTGCCTTGACTTTAGCGCTTACGATTTATATCGTAAGATATGTCTAACGATATATAGGAGCGCCTTATGCGGCACTATTATTCGGATCACCTTGCTTCCGGGCAGCATCCAGGCCAGCTCGGCCGCGCCCGCCATCTCCTGATGCACTTTGCCCCCCACCTGCTTCATCACGCCATGGGCCGCGGCCACGGCAGCGGCGTTTGGGGCGGCCGCGACGATGACGGCTTCGGTCCCGGCGGTCCCGGCGGCTTCGATGACGAAGGCTGGCGCCGCGGCCGGAAGTTCAGCGCTGACGACCTGCAATTGCTGCTGCTGTCGTTGCTCGACGAAAAGCCCAGCCATGGCTACGAACTGATCAAGGCGCTGGAGACGCGCACCAACGGCTTCTACAAGCCCAGCCCCGGCGTGGTCTATCCCGCGCTGACGTACCTGGAAGAAGTCGGCTATGCCACTGTCGACACCGAAGGCAACAAGAAGCGCTACCAGTTGTCGGAGACCGGCAAGGCGCACCTGGCTGCCAATCGCGAGCGTGTCGATGTCATGGTGGCGCGGCTGCGACACGTGGCGCGCAAGATGGACTGGATGCGCCGAGCCATGCGTGGCGAGCCGCAGCCCGAGCCGGAGCAGGGCGGCTGGCTGCCCGAGTTGATGCAGGCGCGGGCCGCGCTGAAGCAGGCGCTAGTGATGCGCAGCGAAGCAAGTGCCGACGAGCAGCGCCGCATCGCCGCGATCCTGGCGCGCGCGGCGGCAGAGATCGAAGCGGGCCCGCAGGCCTGAACCATGGCGCTGACCCTGGCATCGGCCTTCGGCAATCGTGCCGCGCAGGCGCAGCGCACGCATACAAGGAATCCCGATATGACCCAAAACACGACTGAACCCGCACGCAATCTGACTGTCGAGCGCGTGCGCCATCCGCTGAAGATGCGCCTGCTGCAGGTGGTGCGCACCACGCAGGTTTCGCCGCAACTGCTGCGCGTGACCCTGGGCGGCGCTGACCTGCAGGACTTCGTCTCGGCGTCGTTCGACGATCACGTCAAGGTGTTTTTCCCGGCTGCCGGCGATGACAAGCCGGTGCTGCCGCAGGTCACCGCAGACGGCATTGCATTCCCCGAGGGCCAGCCGCGCCCGGCCGCGCGCGACTACACGCCGCGCCGCTACGATGCGGCGAAGCAGGAGCTGGACCTGGAATTCGTGCTGCATGGCGATGGTCCTGCGTCGACGTGGGCGGCGCAGGCGCGGCCGGGCCAGTACCTGGGCGTGGGCGGGCCGCGCGGCTCGTTCGTGGTGCCGACGGCGTTCGACTGGCACCTGCTGATCGGCGACGATACGGCGCTGCCGGCCATCGCGCGCCGGCTGGAAGAGCTTGGCGCCGGCACTCATGCCATCGTGGTGGCGGAGGTGGGCGATGCCGCCGCGCAGATTCCGCTGCCGAGTGCCGCGAACGTCGACGTGCACTGGCTGCATCGCGGCGACGCGCCGGAAGGCAGCCTGCTGGAAGGCGCGCTGCGCAAGCTGGCGCTGCCGCGTGGGGAAGGCTATGTGTGGGCCGCCGGCGAGGGCGCAGCGATGAAGGCCGTGCGCCAGTATCTGGTCGGCGAGCGTGGCATCGACAAGAAACACATCCGCGCATCGGCCTACTGGAAGCGCGGCGACGCGGCGGTGCACGAGACGCTCGATGACTGAGCCGCTGCGGCGGCACGGTGTACGCGGGCGCGGCGTTGCCATAAGATGGCAGGCAACGTCACCGCCGGGAGGACTGCCGTGCTGCCTGCATCCAAGCCGTTGCGCATCGTCGCTGCTGCCGCGGCATCCGTTGCCATGCTGGCCGCCTGTGCGCCTGACGCCGTGCGCAGCCGCCAGGCCACCGACTTCAATGCCTATCTCGATTCGCTGCCGACCGCGTGCCCGAACATGATGGTCGGGACGAACAATATCAGCGAGTGGCTGCGCACCAGCGGCAGCCGCAGCGACGACGACTACGTCTACTGGCTGGACCAGACCTCGCGCCTGTACTACCAGCGCATCTCTGTGCAGCAGTACCGCGATTCGGTCAGCGCGGCGCTGGGCGGTCGCTCCGATTCTCCCGCGCTGGACTGCATCGTGCGCCATCTGCCCGCGAAGCGGCCGACAGGTATTCCGGGTGGCAGGCTTTAGGCATCCGCGCACGCCGGTTGTGCAATCGCCGCATCCCCGCTAACATGAGTCCCCGGCAGCCAAGACAGAGGCTGCCGACGTCGCTCGGACGGTTCCGGGCGCTTACGTAAAGGACTCCCTCATGACTGCCGCTTCTGGCAAGCGCCGCTTCGCGCGCATCGATCGTCTTCCCCCATACGTTTTCAATATCACCGCCGAGCTGAAGATGGCCGCCCGCCGCCGTGGCGAGGACATCATCGACATGAGCATGGGCAACCCTGATGGCGCCACGCCGGCGCATATCGTGGCCAAGCTTACCGAAGCGGCGCAGCGGCCCGATACCCACGGCTATTCGGCATCCAAGGGCATTCCGCGGCTGCGCCGCGCGATCTCGCACTGGTATCGGCAACGCTATGACGTCGAGATCGATCCGGATACCGAGGCCATCGTCACCATCGGCTCGAAGGAAGGTCTGGCGCACCTGATGCTCGCCACGCTGGACCGCGGCGACACCGTGCTGGTGCCCGATCCCAGCTATCCGATCCACATCTATGGCGCGGTCATCGCCGGTGCGGATATCCGCTCGGTGCCGCTGGTGCCGGGGATCGACTTCTTTGCCGAGCTGGAGCGCGCCATCCGCGGCAGCTATCCCAAGCCCAAGATGATTGTGCTGGGGTTTCCGTCGAACCCGACTGCGCAATGCGTCGAGCTGGACTTCTTCGAGCGCGTGATCGCACTGGCGCGCAAGCACGATATCTTCGTGGTGCACGACCTGGCCTACGCGGACATCGTCTTTGACGGCTGGAAGGCGCCGTCGATCATGCAGGTGCCGGGCGCCAAGGATATCGCGGTGGAGTTCTTCACGCTGTCCAAGAGCTACAACATGGCGGGCTGGCGCGTAGGCTTCATGGTCGGCAACCCGGACCTGGTGGCGGCGCTGACGCGCATCAAGAGCTATCACGACTACGGCACCTTCACCCCGCTGCAGATCGCGGCCATTGCCGCGCTGGAAGGCGACCAGCAATGCGTGGGCGAGATCGCCGCGCAATACCAGTCGCGCCGCGACGTGCTGGCGCGCGGGCTGATCGAGGCCGGCTGGCCGGTGGAGATACCGAAGGCGTCGATGTATATCTGGGCGCGGATTCCCGAGCCGTACCGCGCGCTGGGCTCGCTGGAATTCTCCAAGCAGCTGCTTGCCAAGGCGAAGGTGTCAGTGTCCCCGGGCATCGGCTTTGGCGACTATGGCGACGAGTACGTGCGCTTCGCGCTGATCGAAAATGAATCGCGCATCCAGCAGGCGGTGCGCGGTATCAAGGCGATGTTCCGGGCGGATGGGTTGGTGAAGCCCTGACACGCTCGTTGCACTCCCCCGAACGGGTCAGGTAATGCGTCTCGCGCGATGGAAGGCGCCAGATTGCGTTGCCGAACGACGCGATGCGATGCTTAAATGTGGGCGCGTCGCGGCGGCCACGGAGATGGGCCGCCGGAAAACCATTACCTGCGGACCCACTCCTCATGACCTCCATTGCCAGCCGTGCGCACGCGTCCCAGCCTTGTGAGGGGCGGCGTTTCTTCCAGCCGTGGCTGGTTGTCTTTGTCCTGCTGTGTGCGGCGCTGCTGTCAGCGTGCTCGGACGACGATGGGCCGGCACCGCCTGTCGAAGCGCCAATGCAGCCGCCGGCCGGCCTCAGTTACCACATGCCAGCGGCGAGCTACGTCCGCGGCGAGGCCATCGCAGTGAATCTGCCCAGCGCCAGCGGCGGCGCGATCGAACGGTATTCGGTGGCGCCGCCATTACCGGCAGGATTGCGCCTGGATGAAGCCACTGGCGCCATCATCGGAACGCCGACCACCGTCACCGCCGCGGCCCACCACGTCGTGACCGCGACGAACCGTGCCGGCTCGGCGACCGCCCGCATCCAGATCGAAGTGCGCGACGGTACGGCGGCGCCTGTCAGCCTGGCCTATTCAGTCACGGCCGTTAGCTTTACCGTTGGCGACACCATTGCCCCGATCGGCCCGACCAGCAGCGGGGGGGCCATCACGCACTACAGCATCACGCCCGCGTTGCCGGCCGGGCTTGCCTTCGACGCGCAAACCGGCGTCATCAGCGGCACGCCCGCGGCAACCGCCGCGCCAGCACCCTACGTTGTCACGGGCACCAACTCCGCAGGCAGTGTCACCGTGGAACTCCGCATCGAGGTGCAAGCCGCGATCGCGCCGCCTGCCAGTTTTCAGTACGCCAGCCCCGTTGCCCTGTATGTGGCGGGGGAGGCCATCGTAGCGAATACACCGCAGGTCACGGGTGGCCCTGTCGCCAGCTATTCAGTGTCGCCGCCGTTGCCGGCAGGACTGAGCCTGAACACCCAGACTGGCGTCATCGCCGGCACCCCGCAGGCGGTGCAGATGCAGGCAAGCTACACCGTCACCGCCACCAATCGCGCCGGCAGCCTGCAGGCGCAGGTGCGGATTGCCGTGACGGCGCGGGGTAGCTGGGTGCCCGAGGCTTCCATGCTGCAAGCCAAGCACTACCACAGCGCCACGCTGCTGACCGACGGGCGGGTGCTCGCCGTTGGCGGCATCGGCGCCATGGGACCAACGGGCGCCGCCGCCCTGTATGACCGCAACGCCAGAACCTGGACCGCCACCGGCAGCCTTGCCTCTGCGCGGTATGAGCACACCGCCACGCGCCTGCAGAATGGCAAGGTCCTTGTTGCCGGCGGCGCGATGGTTGTAGGGACCGCGATTGCCTCGGCAGAGCTTTACGATCCGACCACCGGAACCTGGAGTCCGGCCGGGAGCATGGCAGCGCCCAGGCTCAGGCATACCGCCACGCTGTTGCCAGACGGTAAGGTGCTGGTTATCGGCGGCAATCAAGGGATGACATTCGAAGGTTCAGCTGAACTGTATGATCCCGCCCTGAACACCTGGACCAGATTGGGCACGACGCTGGCGACGCCGCGCACCCAGCATGCCGCCACGCTGTTGCCGGACGGCGCTACCGTGCTGGTGGTCGGCGGCATTTCCAGCAGGGGCATGGCAGTGTTAGCGGAGCAGTTCCCCATCAACGGCATGGGCCCCACCGTCACTGTGCCGTTCCCCGGCACTTCGCACGTCCTGGCGCAATCCGTCCTGCTGGCAAACGGCAAGGTACTGGTCGTCGGCGATTTTGCGGGCCCTCCGCAGGCCTGGTTGTATGACCCCATTGGTTCGGTCTGGACTCCCAGCGCCATGAGTGAACGGAGGGTGTTGCCTGCCCTGACGCTGCTGGCAGACGGCCGGGTGCTGGCCGCCGGGGGCTATGGCATGGCGAGTGCGGAGATCTACCATCCCGGGGCCGACACCTGGACCGCCGCAGCCGCCATGTCCGTCCCACGTAGCGGCGCGGCCGCCGCCATGCTGCCGGATGGATCGGTGCTGGTGTCCGGCGGTACGAATGGCACCACCGAGCTCGATGCCGTCGAGCGGTATGTGCCCTAGGCCAGCGTCGTGCGCAGGCGGTTGGCGTCGCCGCTGACCGCCTGCTGTTCAGTACCGCCGCAAGCCTTCCAGCTCCAGCACATGGACGATGCCATAGTCGATCCGTACCAGTCGCTGCTGTTCCAGCACCTTGAGCGCCGCGTTGGCCCGCTGGCGCGAAATCCCCGCCAGCAGGCCCACTTCTTCCTGTGTCAGATGCAATGCCGGACCCAGGCCAGGACAGAGCACCGGATGGAACAGCGTCGCCAGCGCCCGCGCTACGCGGCCCTCGATACCGTGGAGCCGCTCATGCTCTACGGTGGCGATAAACAGCCCGAGCCGTTCGTTGAGCTGATCGAGCAGGTAGCGGTTGAAAGGCAGGCTGGTCTCCTGCAGCCAGCGGAACGTGGCTCCCGGCATGCAAGCGATTCGGGAATCGCGCAGCGCCACCACGTCATAGCGCAGCGCTTCGCGCTTGAGCAGCGAGCCTTCGCCGAGCCAGCCGCCGGCCGGTACGCCGGTGAGCGTGGCGCGCTTGCCGGAGGGCGAGGCGCAATGCACCTTGACCAGGCCCTCGGCGACGCCTAGCCAGCTCTCGGCCGGTTCGCCCTTGCGGCTGACATAGGCGCCTTGCGGCACCGCGCGCACACGCAGTTCGACGCGCACGCGGTGGCGTTGCGCCGGGGTCAGGGCCGCGGCCCAGGGGCTGCACGCCAGCAGCGTGTCGAGGCTCACGGCCGGGCATCCGCTCAGCCGAGCGGGGGCAGCGGCAGCGGCTGCTCGCCCGGCACCCACCACGGCCGGAACAGCGCCTGGACGTGGGCGTCGTCGACCGCGTCATAGCTTTTGACGCGCCAGTCCGGGGCGTTGTCCTTGTCGACGATCAGCGCGCGCACGCCTTCAATGAAATCGCCCTGTGCGAAGGTGTTGACCACCACCGCCAGCTCCATGCGAAAACAGTCGCCCAGGTCCATGCGGCGTCCGCGCAGCAGCAACTCGCGCGTGGCGCACGCGGATAGTGGCGAGCGGGTGCGCAGGACATCGATGGTGCGCGTGGCCCATGCGGTGTAGGCAGGGTCGTCCTGGCAAGCCAGGCCGGCCACGATCTCCGGCAGGGTTGCGTGCGCCGGGAAATGCTGCAGCAGTGCCGGCAGCACTTGCAGCAGCGGGGCATCGGCGGCGCTGGCCACGGGCTCGCGCACCAGCGCATGGCGCAGGTCTGCCAGCGTGTCATGGCCCCAGGCGATGCCGGCGAGGGTCTGCTCGAGCTCCGCCAGCGTGGCACTGTCCACCGCGGCATCGGCCAGTCCGCACAGCATCGCATCGGCCGCGCCGATGGTGACGCCGGTCAGGCCGAGGTACAGGGCCAGCGGCACCGGCAGCTTCGACAGGAAGTGGCTGGCGCCCACGTCCGGCACCAGGCCGATGCCGGTTTCGGGCATGGCCACGCGCGAGCGTTCGGTGACCAGGCGCAGGTGCGCGGCTTGCGCGAGGCCCATGCCGCCGCCCATGACGATGCCATCCATCAACGCCACCAGCGGCTTGGGATAGCGGTGCAGGCGGTAGTCAAGCGTGTATTCGTCGATAAAGAAGCGGCGGTGCAGCGGCGTACCGTCGCGGTAGCTGTCGGTCAGGGCGCGGATATCGCCGCCGGCGCAGAAGGCCTTCTGGCCCGCGCCGCGCAGCACCACCGCGCGGATGGCATCGTCACGCGCCCAGGCCTCCATCTGTGCGCCGAGCGCGACGATCATCGGGTACGACAGGGCATTGAGCTGGCGCGGCCGGTTCAGCGTGGCAATGCCGACGCCGTTGACGACCTGGAACAGGACCTCCGCCTCGGCAACATCCAGGTTGGCGGCCTGGGTCTCTTCAGTCAGGCGCATGGCGGGCTCCTAGGCATTGCGCCATTGCGGCGCGCGTTTCTCGAGGAAGGCGTTGACGCCCTCGCGCTGGTCGGCATCGTCGAACAGGTCGACAAAGCGCTCGCGCTCCAGCGCCAGCGCGGCCTGGCGCGGCACGCCCTGGCGCGCCAGGTGCACCAGCCGCTTGCTGTGCGCGGCGGCACGCGGGCTGACCTTGCAGGCGCGCTCGGCCATCGCCAGCGCCGTGGCCAGGGCCTGGCCGCGCGGCACCACGTCTTCCACCAGGCCGATGCGCAATGCGGTGGCGGCGTCGACGCGCTCGTTGGTCAGGATCATGCGCTTGGCCCAGCCTTCGCCCACCAGCCACGGCAGCGTCTGCGTGCCGCAGCCGCACGGCAGCAGGCCGACGGCGGCTTCGGGCAGCGCCATCTGCGCGTGTTCCTCGGCGATGCGGATATCGCAGGCGAGCGCGCATTCAAGCCCGCCGCCCATGGCATAGCCGTTGATCGCGGCAATTACCACGGGCCGCGCATTCTGCAGCGCTTCGAAGGCGCTGCCGAACTGCTGCGCCATCACGCGCGCGTGCGCGCGGTCGCCCTCGGCAAAGCCGTTCAGGTCGGCGCCGGCGCTGAAGAACTTCTCGCCGGCACCGGTGACGACCACGGCGCGCACTTCGGGGCTGGCGTCGATCTTCGCCACCAGCTCGCGCAACTGTTGCAGGCCGTCGGCGGTGAAGGCGTTGGCGGGCGGGCGGCTCAGCGTCAGCGTGGCGACGTGGCCTTGCAGGGCAAACTCGATCATCGCGTGGCCTCCTTGTCCGCGGCGGACAGGTACTGGCGGATCACGCCCGAAAAGTCGAGCTGGCCGTCACCGGCATGGCTTACGGCCTGGTAGATTTGCTGCGCCAGCGCGCCGAGGAAGAGCGGCTGCTTCACGCTGCGCGCGGCGTCGGCGGCCAGGCCCAGGTCCTTGAGCATCAGGTCGGCGCCAAAACCACCGCTGTAGCCGCGTGCCGCGGGCGCGGTCTCGATCACGCCGGGCCAGGGGTTGCAGGTATCCGAGGCCCAGCAGCGGCCGGTGGAGGTGTTGACGATGCCGGCCAGCACGTTGGCATCGATGCCGAGCTTGACGCCCAGCGCCATGGCCTCGGACACGCCGATCATCGAGATGCCCAGGATCAGGTTGTTGCAGATCTTGGCGACCTGGCCAGTGCCGGTGCCGCCGCAGTGGACCAGGTTGCGGCCCATGCCCGCCAGCACCGGACGCACCAGGGCGAACACGGCTTCGGTGGCGCCGACCATGAAGGTCAGGGTGCCGGCCTGCGCGCCGACGGTGCCGCCGGAGACGGGCGCATCGGCCAGCGCATTGCCATGGGCCTCGGCAGCCGTGGCGAGCTCGCGCACGGTGGCGGGATCGATGGTGCTGGAATCGACCAGCGGCACACCTGGCCGGACACCGGCCAGCACGCCGTCCTGGCCCAGGTAGGCGCTGCGCACATGGGCGGCGGCCGGCAGCATGGTGATGACAAAGTCCGCTTCGGCGACGGCCTTGCGCGCCGAGTCCGCGCTGGCGGCGCCCTCGGCGCACAGCGATGCCACCGCGGCGGCGTTCAGGTCGAATACGGTGAGGGTGTGGCCGGCCTTGAGCAGGTTGCGCGCCATGGGCGCGCCCATGTTGCCGAGGCCGATGAAGGCGATATGCATGGGGTGTCTCCTTCGATGATGAATCTCGAATCCCGCTTGTTTTCTCCCCTCTCCCGCTTGCGGGAGAGGGGCGGGGGAGAGGGCGGGAGTGTCAATTGCTGCCTGTGCTACTGCAGGGCTTTCAGCGATGGCGCACCGATGGTTTGCAGGAGGATGATGTCCTGCAAGCGCCGGCCCTCACCCCCAGCCCCTCTCCCGCAAGCGGGAGAGGGGAGCAAGGCAGCGGGTACGCCCGACACCCTGCCTTACTTCAAACTGATGGTGGTATTCACCCCATCATTCACCGTAGCGTCGTCAAACCAGCGCGCCGTCACCGTCTTGGTCTGCGTGTAGAACTGCACCACCTGCTTGCCATACGGCCCCAGGTCCCCCAGCTTGGAGCCGCGCGAGCCGGTGAAGCTGAAGTAGGGCACCGGCACCGGGATGGGAATATTGATGCCGACCTGGCCGACGTCGATCTCGCTCTGGAACTTGCGCGCCGCGGCGCCGCTTTGCGTGAATACGCCGGTGCCGTTGCCGAACGGGTTGCGGTTGACCAGCGCGATGGCGTCATCCAGCGTGTCGACGCCGATCACCACCAGCACCGGTCCGAAGATTTCTTCGGTGTAGATCGACATATCGGTCTTCACATCGGTGAAGATGGTCGGGCCGATGAAATTGCCTTGCGGATAGCCGGGCACCTCAACGCCGCGGCCATCCAGCACCAGCGTGGCGCCTTCGCGCTCGCCGGAGGCGATCAGGCCGAGGACGCGCTCCTTTGCCGCCACGGAAACCACCGGACCGACATCGGTTCCCGGCTCGGCGCCAGCGCCCACCTTGAGCGACCTGGCTCGCGCCACCAGGTCGGGTACCCAGTCACGCGCCGCGCCGACCAGCACTACCACCGAAGTCGCCATGCAACGCTGGCCCGCCGCGCCGAACCCCGCGCCCGCGAGCGCGTTCAGCGTCTGCTCCTTGTGCGCATCGGGCAGCACCACCGCGTGGTTCTTGGCGCCCATCATCGACTGCACGCGCTTGCCGTGCGCGCCGGCCAGGTTGTAGACGTGGGTGCCGACCGCGGTCGAGCCGACGAACGACACTGCCTTGATGTCCGGGTGCGTGCACAACGCATCGACCACGTCCTTGGCGCCGTGCACCACGTTCAGCACGCCCGGGGGCACGCCGGCCTCCAGCGCCAGCTTGACCAGTTCGATGGTGGAAAGCGGATCCTGCTCGGACGGCTTCAGCACGAAGGTATTGCCGCAGACGATCGCCATCGGGAACATCCACAGCGGGATCATCGCCGGGAAGTTGAAAGGCGTGATGCCGGCGCAGACGCCGATCGGCTGCTGCAGCGTGTAGGTGTCGACGGTGGCGGCGACGTTCTCGGCAAAGCCGCCTTGCTGCAGCGTGCCGATCGAGCAGGCATGCTCGACCACCTCGAGCCCGCGGAAGATGTCGCCTTCGGCATCGGCCAGCGTCTTGCCTTGCTCGGCGGTGAGGATGGCGGCGATGCGCTTGCTGTGCTCGCGGATCAGCGCCTGGAAGCGCAACATGACGCGCAGCCGCGCGCCGATGGGCGTATGGCGCCAGGTGGCAAAGGCGCGGTGCGCGGCGCCCACCGCTGCCGCCACCTCGCTGGCGGTGGCAAGCGGCACGCGCGCCAGCACTTCCTGCGTGGCGGGATTGACCACGTTGCGGAACTCGGCGGCGGACGATTCCACCCATTCGCCGTTGATCAGCAGCGGTACGGTGGGCACGGCATGGTCGGTCTTGGGCATGGCGGTCATCATGTCTCCGGAGGGTATTGTTCGTTGGCAGGGAAAGAAGGGGTCACAGGCTGCGCGCGATCAGCATGCGCTGGATCTCGCTGGTGCCTTCGTAGATCTGGGTGATGCGGGCGTCGCGGTAGTGGCGCTCGACCGGGTAGTCTTCCAGGTAGCCGTAGCCGCCATGGATCTGCAGCGCCTTGGAGCACACGCGCTCGGCCAGTTCCGACGCATACAGCTTGGCCTGCGAGGCTTCGGACAGGCACGGCACGCCGTCGCTGCGCATGCGCGCGGCGCGGTGGACCAGCAGCCGCGCGGCATTCAGTTCGGTGGCCATGTCGGCCAGCATGTTGGCGATGGGCGGGTGCTCGCGCAGGGCGCGGCCGAACTGGATGCGTTCGGAGGCATAACGGCACGCCGCTTCGAAGGCCGAACGCGCAATGCCGATGGCCTGCGCGGCAATGCCGATACGTCCGCCTTCCAGGTTCGACAAGGCGATGCGCAGGCCTTCGCCGGGCTCGCCGAGCAGCGCGTCGTGCGGGACGATGCAGTCTTCGAGCGTGATCGCGCAGGTGTCCGAGGCGCGGATGCCCAGCTTCTTTTCCGGGGCGTGGACGATAAAGCCGGGCGTGTCGGTGGGGACCAGGAACGCGGAGATGCCTTTCTTGCCGCGTTCCGGTTCGGTGGAGGCAAACACCACCGCCACGCCCGCGCGCTGGCCGTTGGTGACGAACTGCTTGCTGCCGTTCAGCACCCAGCCGTGGTCGGTGAAGCGGGCGCGCGTGCGCAGGTTGTGCGCTTCGGAGCCCGCCTGCGGCTCGGTCAGGCAGAATGCGCCGATCAACTCGCCGCTGGCCAGCCGCGCCAGGTAGCGCTCTTTCTGCGCATCGGTGCCATAGTGCAGGACCGGCCCGCAGCCAACCGAGTTGTGCACGCTCATCATGGTGGCGCAGGCGGCGCAGCCGGCGGCAATTTCTTCGATGGCCAGCGCATAGGCGACGTAGTCGGTATAGGTGCCGCCCCATTCCTCGGGCACGATCATGCCCAGCAGGCCCAGCGCGCCCATTTCGGCGACCACCTCGTCGGGCAGGCGGCCGTCGCGGTCCCATTGCGCGGCGCCCACGGCCAGCCGTTCGGTGGCAAAGGCGCGTGCGCTGTCGCGGATCATGGTTTGCTCTTCGGTGTAGTCGCTGTGCATGGCAGATTGGGATGGGGCGTTTGGAGCGGCGCTGCAACTGAGGCAGAATGCGCGCTCGGCGTTTGAGCTGCGGCCAGTGTAGGAACGCCCGGGTCGCGCTCCTATGCCAAAATCCGCCAATCTTCCTGAACTCGTTTGCCACCCTCGTTTGCCACCCCCAGCGCCATGGAAAAAGGCAGTGTCGCCATCTGTTTCGTCCACCACGCCATTGCAGGCCTGCGCGCGCGCGGGATCGACCCCGATCCGGTGCTGCGCGGCGCCGGCATTGCGCCGGCGCTGCTGGCCGTGCCGCAGGCACGGGTCTCGGCCGTCAGCTACAGCGAGCTGTGGCTGGCTGTGGCCGCGGCACTGGACGATGAATTCTTCGGGCAGGACTCGCGCAGCATGAAGTGCGGCAGCTTCGCCATGCTGTGCCATGCGGTGGCGGGCAGCCGCACGCTGGCGCAGGGTCTGGAGCGCATCACGCGGTACTTCCGGCTGCTACTCGACGATATCGGCGTGCGGCTGGAGCGCCATGGCGACGAGGCCGCGCTGGTGCTGACCGCCCCATCCGCCCACCTGGGGCGGCAACCCGGCGTGTTTGCCAAGGAAGCCATGCTGATCATGCTGCATGGCCTGATGAGCTGGCTGCTGCGGCGGCGCGTGCCGGTGCGGCTGGCGGCGTTCGACTATGCCGAACCACCCTACAGCGCCGAATACCGCGTCATGTATTCGCGCCAGCTGGCATTCGGGCAGCCGGCCACGGCGCTGGTCTTCGACGCAGCGCTGCTGGCGCAGCCGGTGCGCCAGGACGAGCGCAGCCTGAAGGCATTCCTGCGCGAGGCGCCGCACAACGTGGTGGTCAAGTACTCGGACCGCAGCAGCGTGGGCGCACGCGTGCGGCGGCTGCTGCGCAACCAGCGGCCGGATCAATGGCCGACCTTTGAAGACCTCGCGGTCAGCCTGAACCTGTCGGCATCATCGCTGCGGCGCCGGCTGATGGAGGAGGGGGTCAGCTACCAGGACCTGAAGGACGCGTTGCGGCGCGACCTGGCGATCGAGGCGCTCAGCCATTCCGGGCGCGCGGTCGCGGATATCGCGGCCGAACTCGGCTTTGCCGAGCCCGGCGCGTTTCACCGGGCGTTCCGGCGCTGGACCGGATCGCGCCCGGGGGCTTATCGCCGGTTGGCGGAAGACTGAAGCGGCGCGGCTACAGCTGTGCCGCATGGTGCCGGATGTGGTCGGCGATAAAGCTGGTGATGAAGTAGTAGCCGTGGTCGTAGCCGCTGTGCCGGCGCAACGTCAGCGGCTGGCCCACCGCCTGGCAGGCGGCAGCGAATGTCTCGGGATGCAGCTGGCTTTGCAGGAACTGGTCGTCCAGGCCCTGGTCGACCAGGATGCCGGCCGGAAACGGCGCGCCCGGCTGGCGCGCCATCAGTTCGCTGGCGTCATACTGCGCCCACGCGGCGCGGTCGCTGCCGAGGTAACCGGCAAAGGCCTTCTCGCCCCACGGGCAGCGCGACGGCGCTGCGATAGGCGCGAACGCCGACACCGAGCGGAAGCGCTGCGGGTGGCGCTGCGCCAGCACCAGCGCACCGTGCCCGCCCATCGAATGCCCGCAGATGCCAACGCGCGCCGCATCGCCTGGCAAGGCGGTGGTCACCAGTTCGAACAGCTCGTCCGCCACGTAGCTTTCCATGCGCCAGTGCTTGTGCCACGGCGCCTCGGTGGCATCGACATAGAACCCCGCGCCGACGCCGAAGTCCCACGCATCCGCCTCGCCCGGCAGGCCCGCGCCGCGCGGGCTGGTGTCGGGGGCCACCAGCATCAGGCCGTACTCGGCGGCAAAACGCTGCGCGCCGGCCTTGATCATGAAGGTCTCTTCGGTGCAGGTCAGGCCGGCCAGGTAGAACAGCACCGGTACCCGCGCGCCCGCCTGCGCCTGCGGCGGCAGGTAGACCGAGAAACGCATCGGCAGCCCGATCGCCGTCGAATCATGGCGGTAGAAGCGCTGCACGCCGCCGTGGCAGCCATGTTGCGAGATCAGTTCCATGTTGGCGCGCCCTCAGTACAGCACCACCGAGCGGATCGACTCGCCGCGCTTCATCAGGTCGAAACCGTCGTTGATGCGCTCCAGCGGCAGCGTGTGGGTGATCAGGTCGTCGATATTGAGCTTGCCTTCCATGTACCAGTCGACAATCTTCGGCACGTCGGTGCGGCCGCGCGCGCCGCCGAAGGCGGAGCCCTTCCACTCGCGCCCCGTCACCAGCTGGAACGGGCGCGTCGAGATCTCCGCGCCGGCCTCGGCCACGCCGATGATGATCGACTTGCCCCAGCCCTTGTGGCAGCACTCCAGCGCCTGGCGCATGACCTGCGTGTTGCCGATGCATTCGAACGAATAATCGGCGCCGCCGTCGGTCAGCTGGATGATGTGGTCGACCACGTTGCCGACATCCTTCGGGTTGATGAAATGCGTCATGCCGAACTTGCGCGCCATCGCTTCGCGGCCCGGATTCAGGTCGACGCCGATGATCTTGTCGGCGCCCACCATCTTCGCCGCCTGAATCACGTTCAGGCCGATGCCGCCCAGGCCGAACACGACCACGTTGGCGCCGGCCTCGACCTTGGCGGTGAACAGCACCGCGCCCACGCCGGTGGTGACGCCGCAGCCGATGTAGCAGACCTTGTCGAACGGCGCGTCGGGGCGGATCTTCGCCAGCGCGATCTCCGGCACCACGATGTGGTTGGCGAAGGTCGAGGTGCCCATGTAGTGGAAGATCGGCTTGCCGTCGATCGAGAAACGCGAGGTGCCGTCCGGCATCAGGCCCTTGCCCTGCGTGGCGCGGATGGCCTGGCACAGGTTGGTCTTGCGCGACAGGCAGAACTTGCACTGGCGGCATTCCGGCGTGTACAGGGGAATGACATGGTCTCCTGGCTTGAGCGAGGTCACGCCCGGGCCGACGTCGGTGACGATGCCCGCGCCCTCGTGACCCAGGATCGCCGGGAAGATGCCTTCCGGGTCGGCGCCGGACAGTGTGTAGTAGTCGGTATGGCAGATGCCGGTGGCTTTCACTTCCACCAGCACTTCGCCGGCGCGCGGGCCGTCCAGGTCCACGTCTTCGATGGTCAGCGGGGCGCCGGCTTTCCAGGCGATGGCGGCTTTGGTCTTCATGGGGAGGTCCTCCGGGATCAGGAATATGGGGGTGGCTGGCGGGTGGCGCGGCGTAGCACGGCGCGCAAGGCGGCAAGCCCGGTCCGAGGACATGACTATACGATCTTCCAGCGCTAACAGGCCAGTTTTGGCCGATCAGCGGTCAGCGAATCCCGCCGGCCAAGGCCGGCGGTGGCCTTACGGCTTGAGCGCTTTCGCGTCCAGGCTCCAGAGCTTGCGGTCGCTGGTGGAGACCGCGACGGCGCCATGTGCAAGCGCGCCACGGATATCCTCGCGGTTGCAGACAAAGCCCGAGGTGACGATTGGCGGGAGCGCGTTGCGGTCGGCTTGCGGCAGGTGCGACAGCATGGGTGCCGGCATCAGCTGCACCAGGTTAGGGTCGCTCTGCTCGAGCGCCTTGACGCTGCGCGGCCAGGTGGAGCGGTCGGTAACAAAGACCTTCTGCATCGTCACCATGCCCGCGCGGTTGGCGCGCTGGATGGTCGCCACGCGTGTGGAGACCAGGCTCGTCACCCCGATGTCGGCCAGGTAGTCCACTCCGCCCTTATCCTGCGACAGGCCTTCGCAGCTGTCGATATTGACGATGACATACTTGCTGGCGCTGGTCAGCGTGGCGATGACCGGCTGCAGCTTGCGCAACTCGACATTGGCGACGATGCAGACTTCGGCGACGCTTTCGATGATCGCGTCGATCTGGTCGACACCATAAAGCGTGCCGATGACGGGATGTCGCGCCAGGCGCGCACCGAGGGACCTGTCCATGCGGGATTACTTCGGTTCGTTGGCGAGCCGGTCACCGAGGCCCAGCTTGCCGGGGTTCAGCAGATGCTGCGGATCGAGCGCCTGCTTGACTGCCGTCAGCAGCGGGAAGGCCGTGTCCAGCGACGCCGCCATGTATGGCGCGCGCAGCAGCCCGATGCCGTGGTGGTGGCTCAGTGCTGCATTGTATTGGATCAGCACTGCGTTGGCCGCATCCCATGCCTGGCGATACCATTGCTGGCGATCCTCCACCGCCACCTCGCCGCGCAAGGAAAAATACAGGCAGGCGCCGTCCACGTAGGCATGCGACTGGTGCGCGGAGCCGGCAAGGGTACCCGGCACGGCGTTGATCGCCTTGACCACGTCGGCGTAGATTGCCGCCAGGTCGCGCCAGGGCCCCGACATTTCCAGCGTATCGGCGACAAAACCCGGGCCGCGCTTGAAGCCTTCGGCGCTCTTGCCGGTCAGGTAGCGCGTGTCTAGCCAGCGCTCGAAGATCGCCGCGCTGTCGAGCTGGTCCCCAAGTCCCGCGCACACGCGCTCGCTGATCGTCATCACGGCATCGACCATCTCGCGCGCCCCCTCGTCGGCCACCAGCAGCACATTGGTGTCGGGCAGCCCGAACTGCACCCCGCTCTCCAGCGCATCGTAGAGGCGCAGCGCGGCCGGTTTGGCGCCGCGCTGCATGATCTCGCGGCAGGCGTCGAGGCCAATGGCAAAGCTCTTGAAGCCGTAGGCGATGGCGCGCCCGTAGTCGGGCAGGCGATGCAGCTTCAGGCGCACGCGCACGATCACGCCGAGCATGCCTTCGGAGCCGATGAACAGCTGCTGCAGGTCCGGCCCCAGCGCCGCGCGCGCGTAGCCGCCCACGGTGACCAGGGTGCCGTCGGCCAGCACCACGTCCATGCCGAACACCATGTCCTCGATCTTGCCGTAGCGCGTGGACAGCTGGCCGGCGCCGCGGCAGGCCACCCATCCGCCCACCGTGCTGATCGCGTACGAAGACGGCCAGTGGCCCATCGTCATGCCGAATTCGCGCTGCACGGTCTGTTCGAAGATATCGCCGAACATGCCGGCTTCGACCTCGACGATCTGGCTGGCCTGGTCGAACCCGACCAGCCGATTGAGCGCGCACACGTCTAGCACGATGCCGCCGCGCACGGGCAGGGCGGCACCGGTGACGTTGCTGCGCCCGGCCGACACGGTGACCGGAATGGCGCCGTTGCTGGCGATGCGCATGACGGCCTGGACTTGTTCCACAGTGGAGACGCGCACGATGACAGCGCGGGGCGTGGCCGGCTTGCCGGCGGTCTCCGTGATCATGGAACCGGCCCACCAGTCGCGGGTCCATGCCACCACATTGGCCGTATCGGTCAGCACTTCGTCGGCCACCTTGCGCAGGGCCGCGACATCGGCCGCACCGACGGCGATGGGGTCGCGCTGCAGGCCCGGCGCATCCGGGGTGTCATGGAGGTTCGCCGCATAGCCGGGCGGGGTGTGGGCGCCGATGACGTAGTTGCCGCGGTTGTAGCCGCGCTTGATGGCTTCCTTGCTGATCATGCTGGGTCTCCCATGAGGACGGATTTTTCGACGGCGACGGCCGCCAGGTATTCGCTGACCTGCCGCGCCACCGCGGCTTCGGCCAGGCCGAGTTCAGCCTTGAGAATCTGGCCCACCCGTGGCGCGGCGCGGGCCGAGGCATCGCGCGCCATCAGGCGCGCGCGGATGCGCCGTGACAAGACGTCATCGACCGTGCCGGCCAGTTCGTGGCGCACGGCATAGACGATCTCGGCTTCGGTGTAGGGCAGACCCTCGACAATGGGCCGCGCCAGGGCGGGATCCGCCTGCAGGATGTCGCTGACGAAGCGGGCTTCGGTGCCGTAGCGCTCGCCCAGGTGCGCGGCCATGCCGCCTGAGGCGACGATGGCCTGCGGGTCATAGCCGGCCGCGCCGAGCAGATAGGCCGACCGGGTCACGCACTTGCCGCGCTTGCCGATGACCTGCTGCGCGGCATCGATGGTTTGCTCGGCCATGTGGCGCGCGGTCGTGAGCTTGCCGCCGACAATGGTCACCAGCCCGTCGTGCGCGATATGAATCTCATGGTTGCGGCGGATCTCCAGCGTCTTGCCGCCGGGCGGGGCCACCAGCGGACGGCACCCCGCGATGCTGCCGACCACGTCCTGCGCGGAGAGGTCGACCTTCAGCGCCGAGCGCGCACCTTCGAGCAAAAAATCGAGTTCCTGACGGGTGCACAGCACGTTGTCGAGATCGCCGTCATAGTCTTCGTCGGTGGTGCCGAGGTAGGACACGTTGCCCCACCGCGTGATGGTCGCGCGCCGGCTGCGGCCCGGCACCGGGATCGTCACGGTGCAGTCATTGCGGATCTTCAGCCATGGGATGGCAACGTGGACCCCTTTGGCCGGGCGGATGTGCAGCGTCTTGTCCTCGCCCGGCTTGCGGCCGGTCCAGTCGCGCAGCCACACACCGGTGGCCATCACGACCGCGCCGGCGCGCACGCGGACTTCGCGTTCGCCGGCGTGGACGATGGCGCCATCGACCTTGCCGTGTCCGTCGCGCGTGATGGCGGTGACGGTGGCATGGTTGAGCACGGCCGCGCCGTGGAATGCCGCGGTCCGCGCAAGGTTCAGGGTCAGGCGGGCATCGTCAACGCGCGCATCGAAATACAGATAGCCGCCGGTCAGGTGTTCCTCGTTGAAGGTGGGGCAGTGGGACAGCACCTCGGCCTTGGTCAGCTTCTGGTGCAGGATGCCCTCGCGCCATCCGCCGGCCAGGTCGTAGGTCCACAGCAGGCTGCCGAAGGCCTTGGCCAGGCGCTTGTCGAAGACGCCGTCGCGCTCCATCACCGGGAACAGGAACGGCAGCCGCTGCACCAGGTGGCGCGCATTGCGGCGCAGGCGCTGGCGCTCCAGCAGCGAATGGCGCACCAGGCCGAGGTTGCCCTGTTCGATATAGCGCAAGCCGCCGTGCACCATCTTCGACGACTTGGACGAGGTCCCCGCGGCGAAGTCGTTCTTCTCGACCAGCGCCACGCGGTAGCCGCGCAGGCTGGCATCGAGCGCGGCGTAGGCGCCGGTGACGCCGCCCCCGACCACCAGGATGTCGAAGGCATCGGCCTCCAGGCGGTCGAGCTGGTCTGCGTGCACCAGCCGCAAAGGCTCCGTGCCGGTCAAGGCGGCACGCTCGCGGTTCGCGCTGCGGGAGGGGAAAATCACCATCTTGGGTTGCTCCGGGTTAATGGGCCTGACGGCATTCGTCGTCCTGACGGGCGGCGCGCGCGTCGGCATGGTCGAGTTCGGACGCCACGCGCGCATGCCAGAGCGCACGCCGCTCGGCACGCTGAGCCGAGTCGAGCGTTGGCTCGAACACTGCGTCGGGTATCGTGGTCGCGCGCGCCTGCTGCATGGAGTCCCACAGCAGGCCGGAAGCGCCGGCAAGGTAGGCGATGCCGCGCAGGCTGGCACGGTCGCTCTCTTTCATGCGGTGGACGGGAACACCGCTGAGATCGGCCTGCATCTGCAGCAGCGCGTCGCTGCCGGACAGCCCGCCGCCCACCACCAGCGCCGACACCGGCACGCCTGCAATGTCCTGGTTCGCCTCGATGCATGAGGCTACGGAATGGGCAATGCCTTCCAGGATGCCAAAGGCCATCTCCGCGCGCGTTGTTGCCAGCGAGATGCCAGCCAGTGCCGCGCGCGCCTCGGGCTGCATGCGCGGCACGCGCAGGCCCGTCAGCGCCGGAATAAAGGTCACGCCCCGCGCCGACGTCACCGTGGCCGCCAGCGCGCTGATCTGCCTGGCGTTGTCGAACCAGCCGAGCTTGTCGCAGACCCAGTTGAGCGCCGAGCCGGTGGTGGCGACAAAGGTCTCGACCGAGAAGTGCGAGACGCCGTGGTGGCGGCGCGCGGTCATGGTCAGGGTGCTGTCCGACCTGCCGCTGCGCGCGGGAAGCTGCGGGCCGACTACCAGGTCGACGAAACTGCCGGTGCCATGCAGGCACATCGCCTGCCCGGCATCGAGGCATCCGAGGCCGATGGCGCCGGCGAGCTGGTCGCCGGCGCAAGCCAGGATCGGCACGTCGATGCCGAGCACGTCGGGCCGGGTGCGGCCGAAGTCGTCCGCATCCTGGCGCAGCTCGGGCAGCAGTTCCCGTGGGAAGCCGAGCGCATCGATCCAGTCGAGCCGGTAGCGATGCCCGGTCAGCATGTAGGCATTGCAGGAGGTCGCGTTGGTCGGCGTGGTAAGGCACGCGCGCGCCGTCGACAGGTGCCACAGCAGCCAGGTGTCGATGGTGCCGAAGGCGAGCCTGCGCGCGCGCAAGGCTTCGGCCACCGCCGGTGTGTCGCGCAGGTGCCGTGCGGCCCACAGGTACGGCGAGCGCACACCGACCGGGCGGCCGACGGTGTCGCGCAGGGTGGCGTCCCATGCCGGCGCAAGCTGGTCTAGTTCGGCCGCATAGCGTGTGTCCTGCCACACCATGGCGGGGACCAATGCGCGCCCGGTGGCGGTGTCCCACAGCACCGCGGTGGCGCGCTGTGTGGCGACGGCGAGGGCGACCACGTTCAGGTTTTCATTAGCCGCCTGTGCCAGCGTGGCGCGGCAAACCGCCAGCGTGCGCGCGAGCAGCGCGTCGGCGTCCTGCTCCACCACTCCGGGGCAAGGACTGTGGATCTCCAGCGCGGCGTAGTGCAGGCATTTCACGTGGCCGTCGGCAGCCACCACCGCGGCGCGCGTGCCCGAGGTGCCTTCATCGATCGCAAGGATGACGTTGCTGCGCTGGGTCATGGCCGGGCCTTTTCGATCACGGGTTGCATAAAGCCCGACGCGTCCGCCGCGTCGCCCTTGAACTGCGGCGCATCGGCTTCGTTATCGGGATGGATTGCAGTGCGAGTCGGGTCCCAGCGGATCGAAAAGCAGACCACGCTCGCCAGCAGCGGCACCACCGAAAGGATCAGGAAGGTGGTCTCCAACCCGTATTGCGCGCGGAACAGCGGGAACACCAGCAAGCCCAGTGCGGCGCCGATGGCACCGAGCGCGCCGATGACGCCGTTGGCCCCGGCGCGCAGTTCGCTGCGGAATGACAGGGACGACAAGCTCTTGCCATTCGCGCCGGGGCCGGCAGAGTGGAACAGGATGAACAGCGACGGCACCACCACGGCAATCCACATCGGCATCTTGCCGTTGAACAGGCCGAGTATCAGCAGCATGGCGAACACCGCCGCGAAGCCGAACGCCGAAGCGCGGCGCAGGCCCAGCGTGCGGCCGACCAGCGGCGACAGGAAGCCACCGACAATGCCGCATACGTTGAACACCAGCGCGCCGATGGTCGCGTAGACAAAATCCTTGCCAAACAGCGCCGCGCTGATCAGCGGCAGGTACCAGCCGATCGCGAAGTACTGGATCGACTGCCCGATCTGCACGGTGGCCGCGAGCATGGTGCGCGGCAGGTAGATGCCGCGAAAGATCAGCAGCACGTTGGCCAGGCCGCGCCGCGCCTGGTTGAGCACGGGGATCCGCTCCGCGGCCGGGGCGGCAATGAACGTTCGCCCATAGATGCGCGTCATGGCGCTGGCGGCGGCCTCGAGCCGTTCCTTGCGTGCCAGCCAGGTCGGGCTTTCCACCAGGAACAGGCCTTGCAGCAGCAGGATGGCCACGCCAAAAACCGCCGTGGCGGCCACCGAGTAGCGCCAGATCGTATCGCCGACGTCCCACGAGTAGAACAGCAGCGCCAGCAGCAGGTTGGCGCAGACGGCCGTGTACCACATGCCTTGCCACGTGTTCAGCCGGCTCTTGAGCTTCACCGGCGTGAACTCCGCCAGCACGGCCATGGCGATGGCGAAGTCGATCCCGTAGGCCGCGCCAACAAAGAAGCGCCCGGCCAGGATCACCTCGAATCCGGGCGCCAACACGACCAGCACCGCGCCGACTACCGCGAGCACCTTGGCCAGAATCAGCGGCCGGACACGGCCCCAGCGATCGGCCATCCAACCGCCGATCGGATTGAAGGCAATGGCCACCCACGATGCGAACGACGTCAGCAGCGCAACCTTGGCGGGCACGAGCTGGAGGTCGCGCGTCATCGGCCCGAGGCCGGCGCTAAGCGCCGAATTGGAAAACGCGTCGAGGAACAGTCCGCCCAGGGCGAGCCACCAGATGGCAGCGGCCCTGCCGCGTATGCCAGGGCAGGAATCTATGTAGGCAATGACATCATCGATGCCACGAAGCTTGATCGCAGAAGGTTGCACGGCGGTCTCCTTTTACTTGTTCTGTAAGAGGCCGCAGCAACTGCAAGGCGCGAAGAGACCATCTTACAGATGGTCTCTTATCTAGATCTGCGGGGCCAATGTATGGCTTCGCAGGGACAGCGTCAACCGGGAAAACCCTTGACCGGGGAGCTAGCGTGCCGCTGGATTTCGCGTGGCACGGCCAAGACCGGCTTCCTGGGGGCCAAGCTGCCCCTCATGCCGCCGTCCCAGCCACCAACCCAGTCCTGCCCACGCCAGTGCCAGCAGGGCGCCTGCCAGGGCCACCGTCGCGGGATGGCCCGACAGCGCATCGATGGCGGTCTTGACCCAGGCACTGACCGCATCGCCCGCGCGGTAAACGGCGGTGTCGATCACGTTCTTGGCCTTGTACTTGGTTTCGGCATCGACCACGGTGAACAGCATTTCGCGCCCGGGGCGCAGCAGCGCGTATTCGCCCACGCGCCGCAGGACCATGACGGCCGCGAGCACGCCGAAGGTGGGCAGCAGGGCCAGCACAAGGAAACCCGCGGTGACTGCCAGCGGCACCGCTGTCAGCAGCATGGTGACCCCATAACGGCGCGCCACGCGGCCGGTGAAGAACAGTTGCACGACGATGGTCAGCGCCTGCACCGCGGCATCCAGCGCGCTAAACACCTGGGTCTGGCGGGTGCGCTCGGGAAAGGCCTCGGCCACCAGCCGAGCCTGCTCGAAGTACAGGAAGGTGCTGGCCGTGGCGAGCAGGATCACGAACAAGCCGATGCCGAGCAGGTAGCGCGAGCGCAGCAACAGCGACAGCCCGGCCAGCAGCCCGCCGCCAATCGGATTGCCAGGATCCTGGACCGCGCGGGCAGCGGCCTTGCCCGGCTGCGCCACGCCCGCGCCAGCCCGCCGGCGCCAGCCGAACAGCCAGCCCACGCCCGGCAGCGTGGCGGCCAGCAAGGCGGCCGACAGCAGCATCAGGCCGGTCAGGCCGATATGCGGCACCAGCCAGCCGCCCAGCACCGGCCCGGCGAGTCCGCCCGCGCTGGCGCCGGCGGCCAGCAGCGCAAACAGCCGGCGCGCCTGCTCGGGCCTGAACACATCGGCCATCAGGCTCCATGCCACCGACACCACGAACAGGTTGAACACAGACAGCCACACGTAGAACACACGCGCCAGCCAGATGTTGTCCGGCAGGGCGCGCGTGGCCAGCGCAAAGGCCAGCAGGTTGGCAATGAAGAAGGCGTATACCCACGGCACGAAGCGGCGCCGTGGCAGCCACGCGCAGACCGCGCCGTAAAGCGGGATCGCGGCCAGCATCACGACGAAGGTGGCGGTGAACAGCCATTGCAGGTTCTTCACGCCGCCGGCAATGCCCATGGTCTCGCGTACCGGACGCAGCATGAAATAGCTGGCGAACAGGCAGAAGAAGAACAGGAAACCGGCCACCACCGCGCCGGCTTCGCCGGTGCGGACACCGAAGCCGCGCCCCAGCCGGGCCAGGCCGCTGGCAGGTGGCTCGCGCTCGGGATCGTCCACGGCCCGGCCAGCTTAGCGCAGCAGCGCCACAATGCGCTCGCGCTGGCCGGGGTCGGGCATGCGGCCCAGCCCGGCGCCGAGGTTGTCGGCCATGTTGCGCGGCTTGGAGGTGGCCGGGATCGCGGCGGTCACGGCCGCATGGCTGACGACAAACTTCAGGAACAACTGGCCCCATGAGCCGCAGTCAATATCGCCGGCCCACGGCGGCAGCGGGCGGCCCTTGACGGCACGGAATAGCCGCCCGTCCTGGAACGGCCGGTTGGCCAGCACCGCCACGCCGCGCGCCTCGCAAAGCGGCAGCAGCGTGCGTTCGGCATTGCGCTCGGCCACGGAATAGTTGACCTGGACAAAGTCGACGCGCTCGCTGCGCACGATCGTTTCCAGCGCCTGGTGAGCGTCTTCGCGGTAATGGGTGATGCCCAGGTAGCGGATGCGGCCCTGTTCCTTCAGTTCGCGCAGCCAGCGCAGGTTGTTTTGCCAGTCGATCAGGTTGTGGACCTGCAGCAGGTCGACCTTGTCCACCTGCAGGTCGGCCAGCGAGCGCGCCCATTGCGCCTGGGCGGGCGCGCCGGACCGAGCCGAGATCTTGGTGGCCAGGAACACCCGGTTGCGGGCATTGGCCGCCCGCAGCAGGTCGCCGGTGACGGCTTCGGCGGTGCCGTAGCTGGGCGCGGTATCGACGACCGAGCCTTCGGTCTGCAGCAACAGTCCCATTACCTCCGCCAGTGGCTTGCGTTCGTCAGCCCCGGTGCCGACGTCGAAAGTGTCGGCGGTGCCCATGCCGATCACGGGCAGGGCTTCAGTGGTGCCCGGGATGTTGCGGCGCAGGGGCGCCGCGACGGTAGCGGCATGGCCAGGCACGGCTGGCCCGAGTCCGGTGGCGGCCAGCCCGGCGGCCAGGCCCAGGAATGAGCGACGGTCGATCGACATGGGAGCGTTTCCCGGTAAGTCACTGACTGGTTGACCTTAGGCGGTGGGCCGGGCCATGTAAACCGTTGCGTTGAGCCTCCGCACCGGGCCTGCGCCCGGGGGCCTGGCGATGCCGGACCAGCGTGGCGGCCGCTGGGGCCTAGTGCAGCCGGGGTTGATGTGCGACACCAAAGCGTGCGGACAATGCGTTGAGGCGCTGGTCCAGTGTCCACAGCCGGGCACCCGGCGTAATCAAGGTGGAAGCCAGCAACGAGACGTCCACCAGGCCGCAGCCCAGTGCATACAATTTCTCGTGCTCGATCAGCGCGATGACTTCCGCCAGGCTCGCCTGCCTGGCAGTCTGCAACAGACCGATGTCGCCGAGGGTCCGGTCCCGTGGGGCCGGAGGCGTCCCGCAGGCGAGTTCAGCCACGACCATCGGGTGGGTCAGCACCTGGTCAGCCTGCATCAGGCGGACCAGTGCGTCATTGCGGTACCTGAAATGGTCGACCCACACCGAGGTGTCGACGAGCACGCTCATTTGGCATCGGGCTCGGCAGTACGACGGGGCACGTCCTGCATGTCGGGGACGGCGCCGCCCAGGGCGGCAAGGCGCTTGGCTGCCTGCACCCGGACGAAGGTCTTGATTGCCTCACGAAAAAGATCAGATTTGTCCATACCGGGATCCGCCATCTCTAGTGCTTGTTCATACAGGGCGTCATCAATCGTGACAGTTGTGCGCATGCCGGGCTCCGTGCTTCAAAGTTGATGTCAATGTGCATCAAAAATGGAATCAAGGCAAGAGCAACGGTGGGCGTATGCATGCGCCAATGCCCCCGACGCGCAACTTGCACGCGTCCCGCCATCTGCCCGGACCGCGTCGCGCGGCGCCCGCGCGCCGGTTTGAAGTTCAGACCAGCGTGGCCAGGCCTAGCGTCAGCAGCAGCGCCACCACCGAGATGATGGTTTCGCAGACCGACCAGGTCTTGAAGGTCTGGGCCACTGTCATGTTGAAGTACTCCTTGACCAGCCAGAAGCCGCCGTCGTTCACATGCGACAGGATCAGCGAGCCGGCGCCGGTGGTCAGCACCAGCAACTCGGGGCGGGTGCCGGGCACGCTGGCGGCGATCGGCGCGACAATGCCCGCCGCCGTGGTCATGGCCACCGTGGCCGAGCCCGTGGCGATACGGATCATCACCGCGACCAGCCAACCAAGCACCAGCACCGACACGTTGGCGCCCGTGGCAACGTCCACGATGGCGTTGGAGATGCCCGAGTCGCGCAGGATGCGGCCAAAGCCGCCGCCGGCCCCGACCACCAGCGTGATGATGGCGGTGGGCGCCACGCACTCGTTGGTGAACTTGAGGATGGTCTCCCGGTTGAAGCCGCGTGCCTTGCCGAAGGTGTAGAAGCTCACCAGCGCGGCGATCAGCAGCGCCATCACCGAGTTGCCGATCAGCTTCAGGAAGTCGTTGGCGAAGGTCTTGGGCGTGGTGAACAGGTCGGCCCAGCTGCCGATCAGCATCAGGATCACGGGCAGCAGGATGGTGAACACCGTGATGCCGAAGCCTGGCAGCTCGTGCGACGCCTTGACGCGCTCATCCTCTTCGGTGAATTGCTGGGCGAGCGGGTTGTACTCGGGCAGCTTGACGTAGCGGTCCATCAGCCTGGCGAACAGCGGGCCGGCGAGCGCGGCGGTGGGAATGCCCACGATCAGCGCATACATGATGGTCTTGCCGATATCAGCGCCATACGCGGTCACCGCAAGCAGCGCGGCCGGGTGCGGCGGGATCAGGCCGTGCACCACCGACAGGCCGGCCACCATCGGGATGCCCACCAGCACCATCGACGTGCCGGTGCGCTTGGCCACGTTGAAGGCGATCGGCACAAGCAGCACGAAACCCACCTCAAAAAACACTGGCAAGCCGACGATAAACGCGATGGTGGCCATGGCCCAATGCACGTTCTTCGCACCGAAGAAATCAATCAGCGTGTTGGCGATGCGCTCGGCCCCCCCGGACTCGGCCATCATCTTGCCGAGCATGGTGCCCAGGCCCACCACCAGCGCAATATGGCCGAGGGTGCCGCCGACGCCGGCTTCAAACGACTTGACGATGTCGCCCATCGGCATGCCCACGGCAAAGCCGAGCAGCACCGAGACGACCACCAGGGTAATGAACGGATTGAGCTTGAAACGCGCGATCAGCACCACCAGTGCGATCACGGCGATCAGCGCATACACCAAGAGCGTGGTTCCGGTGACGGCACCCATATTGTCTCCTTGCGTGGAAAAAAAGCCGCTTATGGCGGCATGGTTGGATTTTTGGTTTTTTCCCCTCTGCCGCTTGCGGGAGAGGGGGCAGGCAATCAGGAATCAGCAATCAGCAATCGGCAGCAGGCTCAGGCCGCCGGCTTCTTGTAGGCGATGCAGTCGACCTCGACTTTGCAATCCACCACCATGCTCGACTGCACGCAGGCGCGCGCGGGCGGGTTGGCGCCGAAGTATTCCTTGAAGATCTTGTTGAACGAGGCGAAGTCGCGCGTGTCGTCCAGCCACACGCCGCAGCGCACGACGTGCTCGGGGCCGTAGCCGGCCTCGGCCAGGATGGCCAGCACGTTCTTGATGGCCTGGTGGGTCTGGGGCACGATGCCGCCGTCGATGACCTCGCCGTTGACCATCGGCACCTGGCCGGAGACGTAGAGCCAGCCGTCGGCTGCGACCGCGCGGGCAAAGGGCATGTGCTGCCCGCCAGTACCGGTGCCGCCTTCGACGCCGAATCGTTTGATGTCCATGAGTACTCCTGGAAATGAGTGGGATAGGGGAGGGGGAAGCGCGGCGCTGCGGGCGGGTCAGCCCGCGCCGCGGGGCAGGAACCGGCCGGCGCGCACGCCGGTGCTCTGGCGTTGCTGCCATGACAGCTCGCCATTGACCCAGACCGCGGCAATGCCCTCGGCCGGTTGCATGGGATCGGTAAAGCTGGCCGCGTCGCGGATGGTGGCGGCATCGAACAGCACCAGGTCAGCCCAGTAGCCTTCGCGCACGAAGCCGCGCTGGTGCAACCCGAAGCGCTCGGCGGACATGCCGGTCATCTTGTTGACGGCGACGGTCAGCGGGAACAGCTCACGGTCGCGCGCATAATGGCCCAGCACGCGCGGGAACGCGCCCCACAGGCGCGGGTGCGGCAGCGGGTCGTTGGGCAGGCCGTCCGAGCCGACCACCGTGGCGGGGTGGCTCAGGATGCGGTCGACGTCGGCGTCTTCCATGCAGTGGTAAACCGCGCCGGCGGGCATCAGCCGGCGCGCCGCCTGGTGCAGATCAACCTGCCATTCGGCGGCGATGTCGGCGAGCAGCCGGCCGCTCATCTCAGGCGCGCCCTCGGACCAGGTCACCATGATGTCGAAGTCGCTGGTGACCTGCTTCAGGTCCAGCGTCGACGAACTGGCGGTGTAGGGATAGCAGTCGCAGCCTACCGGCTGCCAGCGCTGCGCGCCGTCAAGTGCGTCCAGTACCTCGGTGCTGCGGCCCCAGTTGGCCACGCCGGCGCATTTCAGGTGCGAGATCACCACCGGTACGCGCGCATGGCGGCCGATGCGAAAGGCCTCGTCCATGGCGTCAAGGATTTCGGCGAACTCGCTGCGCAAGTGGGTTGCGTAGAGCGCGCCGGCGTTGGCCAGCGGCTCGGCCAGCGCCAGCACTTCCTCGGTCGGCGCGCTGAAGGCATTGGCGTAGGCCAGCCCGGTGGACAGACCCAGCGCGCCGTGCTGCAGCGCTTCTTCGAGCTGCGCGCGCATTGCCGCGATTTCCTGCGGCGTGGCGGCGCGATCGAAACGATCCATATGGTTGCTGCGCAGCGCGGTATGGCCGACCAGGGCGGCGACATTGACCGCGGGTTGCGCGGCTTCGACCGCATCGACATAGGCCTTGAAGTCCGGATAGCGGAAGGCGTCGGCATGGCCGAGCAGGTTCATGGGGTCGGGCGGCTCGCCCGTCAGCGTGACCGGCGCGGCGCTGATGCCGCAGTTGCCGACCACCACCGTGGTGACGCCCTGCGACAGCTTCGGCGTCATCGCGGGCTGGCGCACCACGTTGGTGTCGTCATGCGTGTGCACGTCGATAAAGCCGGGGGCGAGCACCAGGCCATCGCCCTCGACCACATGCGCGGCCGCGTCGGGATCGATCGCGCCGGGTGCGTCGATGCAGGCGATGCGGCCGTCGCGCAAGGCCACGTCGGCCAGGCGCGCGGCCGCGCCGGAGCCGTCGATCAGCGTGACGCAGCGGATCAGGGTATCGAACAGGTGTGGCATGGTCAGTCTCCCAGCGGCTGGCGACTGTCGGGGCCCTTGCCGGGGCCGCTGTCGCCGCGGTGGCTGTCCAGCACGTACTTGAGCCGGCGCAGGCGCTCCTTGCTCTGGTCCGGCTGCAGCAGCGCGCATTGCGTGGCCAGCACGTCCAGCACCATCAGCATGGCGTAGCGCGATGCCGATGGCTTGAAAATGAAATCCGTCTCCAGCGTGCGCACCGGCAGCAGCACGTCGGCGCGCGCGGCCAGCGGCGAGCCCAGCGCGGTCACGGCCACCAGGCGGGCGCCGTACTCGCGCGCGATATCGCAACTGGCCAGCATCTCCGGCACGCGGCCACTGGCCGAGAAGGCCAGCACCACGTCGTCGCGGCCCAGCGTGGCCGCCACCATCTTCTGCAGCAGGGCATCCTGGTAGCTGGCCACCGGCAGGCCCAGGCGCGCCAAGCGGTGGCGCGCTTCATCGGCCATGAACGACGAGCCGCCGCCCATGCCAAAAGCGTAGACCATGCGTGCGCCAAGCAACAGGCGCGCTGCCGCTTCGATGCGCTGCGCATCCATCAGGCCGCGGTTGGCTTCGAGCGCGCCCAGGATGTCGGCGTGGATGCTGTCGGCCAGCGTGGCCGGTGCGGCCTCGCCCGCGGCGCTTGCCGGCTGCAGGAAGCGCGCGCCCACCGCGGTGGCCTGGGCCAGGCGCAGCTTCAGGTCGCGAACGTCGCGGCAGCCGATGGCCTTGGCAAAGCGCGTCACGCTGGCCTCGCTGACACCGGCCTTGCGGGCGAGTTCATTGATGCTGGCGGCTGCCGCGCCCGCCAGGTCTTCCAGCACCACCTGCGCAACCTTCTGCTCGGCCAGGCGCAAGGCGGGGCCGCGCTCGGCGATGCGGGTGAGGATGTCGAAAGGCGCGGTCATGGTCGGTGTGGATCGTCGCGAAGCGCGTTTGGATTCCTGATGTGACGAAAGCTGCAGTCAATGCGGACAGGGGCTATAACAGTGACTGGCGCCTGAGCCCTGCCACTCGTCCTGGCTGCGCACTGGTGCTGCCCGTGCTGGCGTGGTACTTTATAACAAGGATGAAATATCTTATTTTCAGGGCTATGATTACGTCAATCAGATTTTTTCAGGGTGATGACAGGCATGCGTGAAATAAAGTATCAGGCCGGCGTGATCGATCCGCTCAACAAGGCGCTGGGCCGCATGGCCGCCCCGATGGCCCCGGACGCGGCGGGCCAGACCGGTTGGAACCTGCTGCGGGAAGAACTGAGCCTGCCGGCCGCGGTACTGTATGAAGACCGTCTCGCGCACAACCTGGAATGGATGCGCCGCTTCATGGACGAATACGGCGTGCAGCTGGCGCCGCATGGCAAGACCACCATGGCGCCCAAGCTGTTTGCCCGGCAACTGGGTGCCGGCGCGTGGGGCATCACCCTGGCCACCGCGCACCAGACCGCTGCGGCGCATGCGCACGGCGTCAAGCGGGTGCTGATGGCCAACCAGCTGGTCGGCCGCCGCAACATGGAGATCATCGCGGACCTGCTGCGCGACCCGGACTTTGAATTCTTCGCGCTGGTGGATTCGGCGGCGCTGGTCGACCAGCTCGGCAAGTTCTTCCAGCAGCGTGGACAGACGCTGCAGGTGCTGCTTGAACTGGGTGTCGAAGGCGGGCGTACCGGCGTGCGCGATGACGCGCAGCAGCAGGCCGTGCTCGACGCGCTGGCGCGCTGGCCCGACGCGCTGTCGCTGGCCGGCGTGGAGATCTACGAGGGCGTGCTCAAGGAAGAAGCCGATATCCGCCGGTTCCTGCAGCGCACCGTGGCGGTGACCAGGCAATTGGCCGCACAAGGCCGCTTTGGCCGCAGCCCGGTGGTGATGTCGGGCGCGGGATCGGCGTGGTACGACGTGGTGGCCGAGGAATTCGCGCGCACCGATATCGGCGCGCCGATCGACATCGTGCTGCGTCCCGGCTGCTACCTCACGCACGATGTTGGCATCTACCGCGCCGCGCAGCAGCGCATCCTGGCGAGCAACCCGGTGGCGCAGAAAATGCGCGAGGGTTTGCTGCCGGCGCTGCAGCTGTGGGCTTATGTGCAGTCGATCCCGGAACCCGACCGCGTCATCATCGGCATGGGCAAGCGCGATGCCGCCTTCGACGCCGGCATGCCGATCCCGGCACGGCTGTACCGCCCTGGCAGCGAGGCGCCGGTGGACGTGCCCGCGCATTGGGAAGTCACCGGCATGATGGACCAGCACGCCTACCTGCAGGTCAGGCCGGGCGACGACATCCAGGTCGGCGACATGATCGCCTTCGATATCTCGCACCCGTGCCTGACTTTCGACAAGTGGCGCCATATCCCGGTGCTGGATCGCGACATGCGCGTGATCGACATCGTGCAAACTTTCTTCTGAGGCAAGCGGCCCCATGAGCATCGACATCCTGGCCTATGGCGAGCCGCTGGTTGAATTCAACCAGCAGCCGGACGATCCGTCGCGCTACCTGCAGGGCTTTGGCGGCGACACCTCCAATTTCTGCATAGCCGCTGCGCGCCAGGGCGCGCGCACCGGCTATATCTGCGCGGTCGGTGCCGATACCTTCGGCGAGCGCCTGCGCGCGCTGTGGACGCAGGAGCGGGTCGATACCCGTCATGTGCATATCGACGCCGGGGCGCCCACCGGCGTCTACTTCGTCTCGCACGACAACCACGGTCACCGCTTCGATTACCTGCGCGAAGGCTCCGCCGCCAGCCGCTACCAGCATGAGCAGTTGCCGCTTGGCGCGATCGCCGCGGCGCGCTACCTGCATCTGTCCGGCATCAGCCTGGCGATCAGCACGAGCGCGTGCGATGCCGGCCTGGATGCCATGGAGCACGCGCGCAAGGCCGGCACCAAGGTCACGCTGGACACCAACCTGCGCTTGCGCCTGTGGTCGCTGGCGCGCGCGCGCGGCATCATGCGTGAGGCGTTCCGGATGACTGACGTATGCCTGCCCAGCTGGGACGACATTACTGTGCTGACCGGGCTGGACGACCGCGATGCCATCGCCGACTACCTGCTCGGCTGCGGCATCGGCCTGGTCGCGCTGAAGCTGGGGGAGGAGGGCTCCTATGTCGCCACGCCCGAGTCCCGCACGCTGGTGCCGCCCTATCCGGTCAAGCCGGTCGATGCCACCGGCGCGGGCGATTGCTTCGGCGGCAGCTTTGTCGCACGGCTCGCCGCGGGCGCCGATCCGTTCGAGGCGGCGCGCTATGCCAATGTGGCGGCAGCGCTGTCGACCACCGGCTATGGCGCGGTGGCGCCGATTCCCGATGCGCAGACCGTGCTAGCCCGCCTGGCGCAGTCGGTATCGGTAATTGCCTGAGCGGCTGCCCAAGCCTGATGTTTCCCTGAACCCACCCACCGCGAGATCGCCATGTCAAACCAGACCTCCCCGCTGCTTCAACGCCTTGCCGATGTGCCAGTGATCCCGGTGCTGGAATTCCACTCGGTCGACGAGGCCTTGCACGTCAGCGAGGCGCTGGTGAGCGGCGGCTTGCCACTGCTGGAAATCACGCTGCGCACCCCGGTGGCGCTGGAAGCAATCCGGGCCGTCGCGGCGGCGCTGCCCCAGGCGTGCGTAGGCGCCGGCACGGTGCTGAACGTCGAACAACTGCACGCCGTGCGTGACGCGGGCGCCCAGTTCGCGGTCTCGCCCGGCCTGACGCCGGCGCTGGCCGAGGGCGCGCAAGGCGCGGGGATCTCGCTGTTGCCGGGTGTTGCCACCGCCAGCGAGGCCATGGCGGCACTGGAAGCGGGCTTTACTTTCCTGAAGTTTTTCCCGGCGCAGGCCGCAGGCGGGGTGCCGATGCTGAAGTCGCTGGGTGGACCGCTGCCGCAGCTGCGCTTCTGCCCGACCGGCGGCATCGATGCCGCGCTGGCGCCGTCCTACCTGGCGCTGCCCAATGTGGTGTGCGTAGGCGGGTCGTGGGTGGTTCCAAAGGATGCCGTCGCCGGCGGCGACTGGGGGCGCATCCGCACGCTGGCCGAACAGGCCAGGGCACTGCGCGACAAGCACTGAGCCCCGCGCGGTAGCCAGCGCGCGACAAAGCAAAACGGCACGCCCTCGGGCGTGCCGTTTTGCTGCGATGCAGCCCTGGCCGGCTTACTTGTGGCGGTCTGCCGAGCTTTCCAGCTTCTGGCCGCCGCGCTGAATGTCCTGGCCGAGCCCCGCCATCGTGTTGCAACCCGCCAACAGAGTGGCAAACAAAACGCACCAGATCCAACCTTTCTTCACGCCGGGCTCCTTTTTTGAGGGTTCTGAATCAAGCAATTCATCAAGTTTGAGATTGCCGCAGATTTTACCGCCGCTGTGCGCGGTGTTGATAGCAGGTATGTCGCAATTTGTAAATCATGCAACCGCGCAGCAGGCGTCCGCCGGTCAGACTGGCGGCGCCAGCACTGCCTGGGCGCGCTGCTGGATCGCCGCATGGGTCTGCAGCAGCCATACGGCAGGGAACGGTTGCGCCAGCAGGTAGCCCTGTACGCTTTGGCAGCCCCAGGTACGCACCGCGTCCAGCTGCTGGCGGGTTTCGATGCCCTTGGCGCAGACCGAGGCGCCGGCGCGCCGCGCGGCGCGGCAGGCGTTGCGCAGGCTGTCCGCATGGTAGCGTTGCTCGCGCGCGTGGCCCAGGCCCCTCGCATCCAGCGTAACGGCGTCCGGATGCAGCGCCGCCAGGGCCTCACGGCAGGCCGGGCTGTCGTCGAAATCTCCTAGCGCCAGTTGCAGCCCGCGCCGGCGCAGGGCGGCAAAGCGGTCGATAAGGTCGGCGTCGGTCGGCACCGTGCTGGCCGGTAGTTCGATGCACAGGTGCGCCGGTGCGATGCCGCCTGCATCGAGCGCCTGCGCCAGGGCTTCGACCATTTGCGGGCGATGCAGTTGCGCGCTCGAAGCCAGCAGGGTGAACTGAAGCGGGGCGATGGTCTCGGCGGCACGCACCAGCGGCAGCACGCTTTCCAGCAGCCAGTTGCCGATGCGGCCGACCAGTCCTAGCGCTTCGACGCCGGGCAGGAAATCCTGCGGCGCCACGCTGCCGAGCACGGGATGCTGCCAGCGCAGCCGCACCGTATAGCCGCTGACGGCGGCGCCGGCAAGGTCGGCGCGCGGCTGCAGTTGCAGGCTCATCTCGCCGCGCTCGAGCGCGGCGGGCAGCGCCGCCAGCAACGGGGCCGCGGGCGGGGACACCAGCTTGTCGGCGCGCGCGAGGCCAGCGCCGCCCTGGCGGTTGACCCGCAGCATGGCGTCGAACGCCTGCTGGAGGCTGCGCTCGGCCGGGATGTCGGCGTGGTCGTTGGCCACGCCGATGCTGCAGGACAGATGCAGCTCGAAGCCCTCCAGGGCGAACGGCCGGGACAGGTCGTCGGCCACGCGGCTGGCAACGTGGCCAGGATCCGGCACGCCAGTGGGCAGCGCGGTGATCACCACCAGATCGGCAGGCCCAGTCCAGTGCATGAAGGCGCCTGGCGGCAGCAGACAGGCGATGCGGGCTTGCACGATGCCGCGCAGCCTGGCAGAGCGGTCCGGCCCGAGGGTTGCACAGGCGCTGGCAAAGCGGTCCAGGCGGGTCGCCAGGATAGCCGCCGGCTGCCCGGCCCGGGCGCGGCGCGCGGTCAGCGCGCACACCAGCGCGGACGGTTGCATCGCGCCGCTGCCGCCCGCGGCAACGCCCTCGACGATGTCGTCGGCATCAGGATTCATGCATGGTCTTGCGGGCCGCCGGACAATGGCTGCGGCGCACGCGTCTCCCCGTGTCTGAAATGGTTCTTCGGCAGGCCGCCGGCACGATGCCGTCGCAGTCGTTGCCCCTCGTGCAGCCATGCGTGCCGCGGCCGGATGCGGGCCGCGCAGCCAGATCATAAGCGAAGGGAATGGATGGGGCGTTGCAGATTGCGCCAAAGTGATTCTGTCGCAACTGCCCTTGATGTGGATCACCATGCGGCGCCATTCAAAAGGAAGAGGTTGTTGGCGCTGCGGAGAGGCCGGCGCTGCCAGCCTCCGGTACTCAGCCGGTGGTCTCTTCCTCCGGTCCGGCCTGCGGGGGCAGGCGCTCGGCCAGCACCTTGTCGATGCGCTTGCCGTCCATGTCGACGATCTCGAAGCGCCAATCGCCCCATTGCACCGTGTCGGCAATCTGGGGCAGGCGCCCCAGCAGCAACAGCAGCATGCCGGACAGCGTGTGGTAGCGCTCCTTTTCTTCCTCTGGGACCTGGCGCAGGCCGATGCGGTCTTTCAGCTCGGGGATCGGGATCAGCCCATCGAGCAGCCACGAGCCGTCCTCGCGCTGTACCGCCCATTGCTCGCCCGCCGCCTCGGCCTTGAATTCGCCAGTGATGGCTTCGATCAGGTCGCGCAGCGTCACCAGGCCCAGCACCTCGCCGTATTCGTCGATGACAAAGGCGATCTGCCCGCCCGAGGCGCGGAAGTTTTCCAGCAGTTCCATGCCGGTCACGCTTTCCGGCACGAACACCGCGGGCTGCACCGCGGCCTGCAGGTCGGCTTCTTCGCCGCGCAGCCGGCGCGCCAGCAACTGGCGCGCGCTGACCACGCCGATGATGTCGTGCATGCCACCGCGCACCACCGGAAAGCGCGAGTGATCGGATTCTTCGATGCGGCGCAGGTTTTCGTCCAGCGTGGCGTCCACGTCCAGGTAGACCACGTCGCCGCGGGGCACCATCAGCGATGCCAGCTGGCGGTCATCGAGCCGGAACACGTTGCGCACCATGGTGTGCTCATGCTGTTCGATCACGCCGGCTTCGGAGCCTTCCACCAGCAGCGCATGGATTTCTTCCTCGGTCACGCCGGGGCCGCGGTCGACCTTGGTGCCGAGCAGGCGCAGCACCAGCCGCGTGGAGCTCGACAGCAGCTTGACGAACGGGGTCGACGCCACCGCCAGCCAGCCGATCGGGCGCGCCACCAGCCGCGCGATCGCCTCGGGCGCCATCTGGCCCAGGCGCTTCGGCACCAGTTCGCCCAAGACGATGGAAAAATAGGTCAACCCTGCCACCACGATCGCGGTGGCCACATAGCCGGCGGTGGTTACCGAGATACCGAAACCCTGCAGCCACAGACCCAGCGGTTGCGCCAGCGTCGATTCGCCGACCACGCCGTTGAGCACGCCGATCGAGGTGATGCCGATCTGCACGGTCGAGAGGAAGCGGGTGGGGTCCTCGCCCAGCTTGGCCGCCGCAATGGCGCCGCGGTCGCCGTTCTCGATCTGGCGTTGCAGCCGTGCCTTGCGGGCCGTAACGAGTGCGATCTCGGACATCGCAAACAGGCCATTCAGCAGGATCAGCGCCAGTAATATGGCAATTTCCATCAGGGTGCGCGCCCTCTGCGCGCCGGGTGTCTGAAAAGATCAAGCATACCATTCGCCTGTTACACAACGTCGCCACTGTGATGCGCCCGACGCAAAGGGAACGCTTTCCAAGCCATGGATCGAGGCCCTGGATCGTTTCGATTACCCGCCAGGTATTCGCCGCCAGGCTGCGGCCATGCTGTAATAGCCAGCATGGAAACGCTGACCCCCGCCTCCGAGGCCACTCTCGACTTCCCCGGACTGCTGCGCTACTGGCGCGGCAAGCGCGGCTACAGCCAGCTGGCGCTGTCGCTGGCCGCCGGGGTGTCGCAGCGCCACATCTCCTTCCTTGAGTCCGGGCGCGCCCGTCCCAGCCGCGAGATGGTGCTGGCGCTGGCCGAGCGCCTGGGCGTGCCGCTGCGCCAGCGCAACCGGCTGCTGCTCGCCAGCGGCTTTGCCCCTGCGTACAGCGAACACACGCTGACCGCGCCGCCGCTGCAAATGGTGCAGCAGGCGATCGCACTGATCCTGGCCAAGCAGGAGCCGTACCCGGCCGTGGTGCTGGACCGCTTCTGGAACCTGGTCGACGCCAATCCCGCCTACCGTCGCATGTTCGACACGTTGCTGGGTGGCCGCGCGCCGGCATCGCTTGCCGACGATCCGCACCGGATCAACCTGATGCTGACCGTGTTCGATCCCGACGGCCTGTGGCCCGTCATCGAGAATGCGCGCCAGGTTGGCCGTTACCTGTTGCGCCGCGTATGGCAGGAGCTGCAGGTGCAGGCGCACGACCAGACCGCGCGCGCGCTGTTCGCACGCATTGCCCACTGGCATCCGGACATGGTCGGGCCCGGCGGCGTGCTGCTGCCCGAGGATGACGGCAGCGATGGGCCGCCGCCGCCGCTGCTGCCCGTGGTGCTGCATGCGGGCGGGTTCCGTGCGTCGTTGTTCTCGACGCTGACCACGCTTGGCATTCCGCAGGACGTCACGCTGCAGGAGCTGCGCATCGAATGCTTCTTCCCGGCCGACGACGCCACGCGCATGGTGTTTGAAACACGGGGCGCGTCGCACGATCGCGCAGTCAGAAGCGGTAGCGCAGGTAAATGACGTGGAAGGTGGTGCCAGGATTGGGCTCCTTGATGCCGCCATTGGACAGGTGCTGGATGCGGTAGCCCGCGGTAAAGTTGCGGTCCTTGCCGACCATCACGCCAAGTCCGGCGTATTCCGAGAACTGGAACGCGGTGGAGATGACGTGGTCATCCGAGGTTCGCGTTCCGGTCAGCAGCCGCGGGCCCACCGATAGCTCAAGGAACGGCACCCACGTGTGCCGCCACCATCCGATCCGCACCACCGGCGACGCGCCAAACTCCCACAAATCGTTCGGATTGTTGTTGCTGTCGCTGAGCCAGCGCGCAACGTTGACTTCCCACTGCAGGTCCACCTGCCAGCCCTGCGGGTTGCCCCACGCCAGGCCCGAATCCCACAGCATGGCGATCTCTGCCTTTTGCACATGATGGCTGTCGTCGAAGCCATAGCCGAGCTGGACGGCAGGCGCCGCGCGTGCGGCTGCGCTCAGGCACCCGGCCAGCGCAAGCAGCGCCGCCATGGCGGCGCGGCGCGGCTGCCGCCAGCGCCCCGCGGGTGAGGTTGTCAGGAACGGGATGCAACGCGCATGGCTGTCTTGTCTGGCTTCTTGGTCTGGTCGGCGCATGGGAAGCACGCTGAAAAGAGGCTGCATTGTGGTCAGGCAGGCCGCGGGAAAACTGTCGCTTGCAGCCCCAGGCGCTGCCTCCTTACCCTATTTGTAGTACACCGCAAGGCACGTTGCCGAGAACGTGGCCGGCACCGCGGCGCGGGCCGCACCAGGATACGAGCTTCGCGCGGGGCCCACAGTGACCAGGGACAATCGTGCTAACATGCGCGGGCCGGTGCCGGCCGCTTGGCCGGCCCGGTTACGTTACGTCTTCAGGGCGGGGTGAAAGTCCCCACCGGCGGTATGCCGCGACGCGCAGCGCGTGTCCGGCGAGCCCGCGAGCGCTCGCATTCCCGTGCGAGGTCAGCAGACCTGGTGAGAGGCCAGGGCCGACGGTCATAGTCCGGATGAAAGAAGATGAACGGAGCTTGCCCGCGTGGCCTGGTGCTTGCCTGGCGCTGCGGTTTGCCGAGCCTTGCGCGCGCGCAGGGCGCGGCGGTTCGTGCGCGTGCCGACAGTGCAGCGCGCGCGCCTTGCGGTTCCGTTGACCCTTCCCCTGGAACGCCCATTGATGCTGAACCAGGAGCGTTTCATGTCTAGCTTTTCCACCGAAGCCATTGCCCCCGCGGTGTCCGCGGATGCCACCGCCCGTGGCACGCCCGATAGCATCGCGCACGCCGATCCGCGCGCATTGGAGTTGCGCATCGAGCAGGCCCTCGAGGCTATGCGCGCGGGCCGGCCCGTGGTGCTGCTCGATGACGACGACCGCGAGAACGAGGCCGACCTGATCCTTGCCGCCGAGCGCCTGACCCACGCCAACATGGCCATGATGATCCGCGAATGCAGCGGCATCGTATGCCTGTGCCTGCCAACGGACAAGGTGCGGCGCCTGGGCCTGCGGCCGATGGTCGAGCACAACCGCAGCCAGTACGGCACCGCCTTCACCGTGTCGATCGAGGCCCGCGAGGGCGTCAGTACCGGAGTCAGCGCGGCCGACCGGGTCACCACCATTCGCGCGGCGATTGCCGAGGGCGCGGGCGCCGATGCCGTGGTCAGCCCGGGCCATGTGTTCCCGCTGGTGGCGCGCGACGGCGGCGTGCTCGAGCGCCGCGGCCATACCGAAGGTTCAGTCGACCTGGCCCGCATGGCAGGACTGTCGCCCGCCGCGGTGCTGTGCGAGCTGATGAACCCGGATGGCACCATGGCACGGCGCGTGGAAGCGCTGGCCTTTGCCGAGATGTATCAGTTGCCGGTGCTGACCATCGAGGATCTGGTCACCTGGCGGCGCCTGCACGGCTGAAGGCGGCCCGGATGCATGGATCAAGGCGTCCCGGCACGCCGCAATGCATGCATCCTGTGCGACAATGCGGATCGCTTTTTCCCGTCTATATGAGGGTAATTCCATGATGTTCCGCATTTTTCGGCATGCAGCCGCACTGGCTGGCTGCGTGTTCGGCCTGGCCCTGACGCAGGCGCACGCCGATGACGGCACCGTGCCGACCGCCGACGCGGCGCCGGTCACCGCTGCCCGCCCGGCCGCTGCCGCTGGCCTCTACGAGTGCCGGGCCCCCGGTACCGTGTTCCGCTCGACACCCCGGGAAGGTTGCCGCCTGGTGGCAGCACCGGACCCCGGCGCTCCCGATCCGCAACGCTGGCTGCCGCTGATGGGCGCCAATGGCGTGATTTCGTATTTCGATCAATCGGCAGTGCGCCGCCAGGGCACACAGGTTGGCGTGGTGGTGATGCGCAACTCGCCGTCCGGTGTGATCCGCACCGCCAGCGGCGAGCCGATCCGCTCTTCGCTCAGGCGCATGGTGCTGAACTGCGCCACATCGATGTTCGCCGTGGTCGAGCAGACGCTCTACAGCAAGCGCTTTGCGCGCGGCGACTCGCTCTATACCATCCGCGCGCCACAGTACACCTTCCAGGTGGCCGGCCCCGGCACCATCGCCGGGGAATTGCTGCGCAAGCTCTGCCGCTGAGCTGGCGCCGCCCGGCACAGCCTGCTGCGGGCCAGCTTATTCGCCCACGTGGCGCGACTTCCATTGCCCGTTGGACTGCTTGCAGAACCAGCCGCTCCAGTGTTCTTCGGCACTGCCGCGCTTGAGATCTGACTTCAGGCGCCGGCAAGGCTGGCCCTTGTCGGTCTTGCTCTCGACCGGGGTAATGGTGCCGTCGATCTGCTGGCGCCTTGCCGCGGCCGGATAGGTCCATGCCACAGACTGGCCATCGGCCGTATCGTTCAGCGCCGTGCGCACTGACTTGGCCAGCGATGCGCCTTCCTTCTCGTTGAGCGTGCCGATGATGGTGCCGCTCAGGTAGTTGTCGAAATACGCCTGCGCCGGAGCGGCGCCGAACAGCAGCGCGGCTCCCAGCGCGCCTGCGAATGCGGCACGCAGGGCGAGGCTGGCGTTGGGGATGGTTTGCCGAGGCAGCATGACGGTTCCTTGTGGCTTCATGGTGGCGTTCGAGTGGCATTGTAAGCGCAATGCGGGGCGGTGGACGATGATTGCCGGCGCGGCACGCCAACCGCGGCAACCTGGCTGCGGTTGACACCTGCCTGACCCTGACCTAGCGTTGATCTCTGCCCCATCGTGCCGCCTGCGCGACGGGCGCCCCATTCCTGCAAAAGGAGATCCCATGACGCTGCGCTATCTCACTATCGGCCTGGCCGCCGCCTGCGCCTTTGGCACGCTGCACGCCCAGACCGCGGGCAAGGCCGACCAGTTCAATCCGTACACCGACGGCGCCAGGCAGGACAAATTCAATACCTACACCGACGGTGCGAAGCAGGACAAGTTCAGCCCGTACAGCGACGGCGCAAAAAGCGATAACGTGACCTCGCTGAACCCGGGTGCCCGGCCTGATCAGATGGAGCCGATCCAGGGCGGGGCGCAGAAGTCTTTTGACTCGTTCAGCCAGGGCGGCATGAACAGCGGCAAGTTCGATCCCTATTCCGAAGGCGCCAAGAGCGGCAAGTTTGATCCCTACAGCGAAGGCGCCAAAAAGTAACAGTGTATTAACTGGGCCGGGCGCTCGCCGGGCCGGCCCGGCGAGCGGGCGCGAGCGCCTGCGCGCACTGCGCTCGCCGAAGCCTGGGGCCAATGTGACCTCATCGTCCGGCAAGCCAGGCGTGGTGCGGCTTTCGGGCTACCTCACCAACATTTTGTTGCAAACCTTGCGTGATCGAAACGTGACTTTTGCGTCTCGAATTGCTATGGTTTATTGCGCATCGCAACAAACCGGACACGGTGCCCCGCGGGCAACTTGCCCCGCGTCAGGGCCTCGCCGCTCGGCGCCCGGCTCATCTCTTGCCGTGTCCTTCTTCGTACAGGTCGCCGATGCCGGCCGCTCCGATTCAACCGCTCACCCGGGCATACATGTCACAGATCGCCACGCCACGAATTGCCGAACCGTTTACCTTGCCCGCGGGGCCGGGTGCCCGTCGCCGCGCCGCGCGGGCCGGTGCACGGATCGCGGGCTGGTTCGGCGTGGGGGCCCTGGGGCTGTTTGCGATGGCGGCCCATGCGTTCGACTTCGACACCGTCGCGGCGCGTGCGCGCCAGCTGGCGGCGTCGCCTTACAAGGCGCCCGCGCAGAACCTGCCGCGCGAGTTGCGCGAGCTGACTTACGAGCGCTACCGCGAGATCGAATACAAGCCAGAGCGCTTCGCCTGGCGCGGCACGCGTTCGCCGTTCGAGCTGTCGTTCTTCCACGAGGGCATGGTGTTCGACCAGCCCGTGCGCATCCATGAAGTGGTGGGTAACAGCGTGCGTGAATTCCGCTTCGACCCTGCCGCGTTCAACTACGGCCCGCACAAGGTCGATGCCGCCAAGCTGAAGGGCCTGGGCTACGCCGGGTTCCGCATCCTGTATCCGCTGAACCAGGGCAAGCGCAAGGACGAGCTGGCGTCGTTTCTCGGCGCCAGCTACTTCCGCGCCCTCGGCAAGGACCAGTGGTACGGGCTGTCGGCACGCGGCCTGGCGGTGGATACCGCGCTCAACTCGGGCGAGGAGTTCCCGCGCTTCGTTGAATACTGGATCGAGCGCCCGGGCGCCAATGCCAAGGACATCACCATCTATGCGCTGATGGATTCGCGCCGCATGAGCGGGGCGTACCGTTTCACCATCAAGCCCGGCGCAGAGACCGCGATGGAGGTCAAGTCGCGCCTCTACCTGCGCGAGAACGTGACCAAGCTTGGCCTCGCGCCGCTGACCAGCATGTACCTGTACGGCGAGAACCAGCCGTCGCCCGCGCAGGATTTCCGGCCGGAGGTGCATGACTCGGATGGCCTGTCGATCCACCTCGGCACCGGGGAATGGGTCTGGCGTCCGCTGGTCAATCCCAAGCGGCTGCTGGTGACTTCGTTCGCCGCGACCAATCCGCAGGGGTTCGGGCTGATGCAGCGCGATCGCAGCTTCAACAGTTACCAGGAAATCGGCGCATGGTACGAGCGCCGGCCAAGCGGCTGGGTGCAGCCGCGCGGCAACTGGGGCTCGGGCCGGGTGGAGCTGGTGCAGATTCCGACGCCGGACGAGACCAATGACAACATCGTCGCGTACTGGGTGCCAGACAACCCGCCCAAGCCGAAGCAGGCCTTCGATTACGAGTACCGCCTGCTGTGGCAGAAGGACGGCGAACAAGAGCCGCCGCTGTCGTGGGTGACGCAGACCCGCCTGGGCCAGGGCCAGACCCGCAGCAAGGAGGACATGAGCTTTTCGCTGGTGGTGGACTTCGAAGGCCCGGCCTTCCGCAGGCTGCCCGCAGACGTGCGCATCGACCCGGTGGTTTCGGCCGATGCCAACGGCGAACTGCTGAAGACGTCGGTGCAGCGCAATGACGCCACCGGCGGCTGGCGCATGACCATGTTGATGCGTCGCAAGGATGAAACCAAGCCGGTAGAGTTGCGCGGCTATCTTCGCAACGGCAATACAACCCTGTCCGAGACGTGGAGCTACATCTTACCCCCCGCCTAAAGCAGCGACCGGCCCAGGCGGCGGCATGCGAGCGCTATCTCGACCGCCTGCCCGTATCGCCTGAAGCGCGCAGCGAATTGCTGGCCGATAGCCCGAGCATGGCCGCCGGCGCGGCGACACCTGCCACGCCGCTGGCTTCGGTGACGCCGGTGATCCCGGTCACGGCTGATGGCCGCGACGCGCAGGAGGCCATCACGCGCCTGCAGTCACGCCTGGCCGGCAAGGACACGCCGCCGGCGCACGGCAGCAGCGCCTACGCCTCGGTGGGCCGCCGCTTCGCCATGGCTTACGGCAATCCTCAGGTTGGCGGCGCGCCGCTGCTGCGGCGGCGCCAGGACGGCACCGTGAAGGCCGACACCGGCCCGGCGCCCGAACGCAGCTCGATGGTGCCGCGCCAGTGGCCGCCGCATATCGTTACCGGCTGGCTGCGCAACACGTGGCGCCGCATGCTGGGCCGCCCGCCCGTGCCCGAGACGTGGGACACCTTGCACGACGGGCCCGACGCCGAAGGCAAATGGCATCCCGCGGGCTCGCACCGCCGCTGGGTGCTGCTGGGCCTGGTTGCGCTCCAGACCGTGCTGGCGACGTACTTCATGACCAACGTGCTGCCGTACCACGGCACGGATCCGCTCGAGATCGCCATCCTGGTGCTGTTCGCCATCCTGTTCTCGTGGGTGTCGGCCGGCTTCTGGACGGCGATGATGGGCTTCCTGGTGCTGGCCAAGGGCGGCGACAAGCATTTGATCTCGCGCTCGGCGGTGCCGGATCGGCCCGACGCGCCGATAGCGCCCGAGGCCCGCACCGCGATCATCATGCCGATCTGCAATGAAGACGTGACGCGCGTCTTCGCGGGCTTGCGCGCCACCTATGAGTCGCTGGCGCGCACGCCGCACCTGTCCAACTTCGACTTCATCGTGCTGTCGGACAGCGGCAATCCGGACCTGCGCACCGCCGAGCACGATGCCTGGATGGAACTGTGCCGCGCCGTCGGCGGCTTCGGCCGCATCTTTTACCGCTGGCGCCGCCACCGCGTGAAGCGCAAGACCGGCAACGTGGCCGATTTCTGCCGCCGCTGGGGCAGCAAGTACCGCTACATGGTGGTGCTCGACGCCGACAGCGTAATGAGCGGCGACTGCCTGGCCACGCTGGTGCGGCTGATGGAAGCCAACCCCGGCGCCGGCATCATCCAGACCGCGCCGCTGGCAGTGGGCCGCGAAACGCTTTATGCGCGCGTGCAGCAGTTCGCCACGCGGGTGTACGGCCCGCTGTTCACCGCCGGGCTGCACTACTGGCAACTGGGCGAGTCGCATTACTGGGGCCACAACGCCATCATCCGCGTCAGGCCGTTCATCGAACACTGCGCGCTCGCGCCGCTGCCAGGCCGCGGCCCGCTGTCCGGCGAAATCCTGTCGCACGACTTTGTCGAGGCCGCGCTGATGCGCCGCGCCGGCTGGGGCGTGTGGATTGCCTACGACCTCGAGGGCTCGTATGAAGAGCTGCCGCCGAACCTGCTGGACGAGGTCAAGCGCGACCGCCGCTGGTGCCAGGGCAATCTGATGAATTTCCGGCTGTGGCTCAAGCAAGGCTTCCACGTCGTGCACCGCGCGGTGTTCCTGACCGGGATCATGGCGTATCTGTCGGCCCCGCTGTGGCTGCTGTTCCTGCTGCTGTCCACGGCGATGCTGGCCAAGCACGCGCTGGTGCCGCCGGAATACTTTACGCAGCAATACCAGCTGTTCCCGACCTGGCCCGAATGGCATCCGGAAAAGGCACTGGCGCTGTTCTCGGCGACGGCCACGCTGCTGTTCCTGCCCAAGCTCGCCAGCGTGGCGCTGCTGATGAAGCAGGCGCGGCGCTACGGCGGCGCGGTGCAGCTCTTTGCCAGCATGCTGATCGAGGTGCTGTTGTCCGCGCTGCTTGCGCCTACGCGCATGCTGTTCCATACCAAGTTCGTGATCGCGGCGTACAGCGGCTGGGGCATTTCCTGGAAATCGCCGCCGCGCGAAGATGCCGAGACCACCTGGGGCGAAGCCTTCCGCCGCCACGGCTGGCATACCGCGCTGGGGCTGGCGTGGGGCGGGCTGGTGTATTGGCTGAACCCGTCCTATGTGCTGTGGCTGCTGCCGATCGTCGGGTCGCTGGCGCTGTCGATCCCGCTTTCGGTAATGCTGTCGCGGGTGTCGCTGGGCCGCGCTTCGCGTAATGTGGGGCTGTTCATGATCCCGGAGGAAACGCTGGTGCCGCGCGAGATCGTGGAAACGCAGCAGCATGTCGAAAACGCCGCCGAAACGCCGAATTTTGTCGATGCCGTGGTAGACCCGGTCACCAACGCACTGATGTGCGCGACCGCCACGCCGCGCGTGGTACAGCCCGAATCGGCACGCAAGCGCCATGAGGCCCTGGTCGAGCATGCGCTGACGCACGGGCCGCGCGCGCTCACGCCGGCGCAGAAGCATGTGTTGCTCGGCAATCCGTTCGCACTGGCGCGCCTGCATGAACTGGTGTGGGGCTCGCCGCTGGCCGACGCCGGCTGGAAGGACACGCGCATGCTGGTACGGCGCGCCGCCAACGTGGTGCCGCTGCGACCGCGCGCCGCATAAGCCGGTTGCACAAGGCAAAAAAACGGCCCGCGCGAGCGGGCCGTTTTGCTTGCGGCGGTCGCCTGTCAGCGCAGCGCTGCGCTGCAGATCGGGCCGTTGATATAGACGTCGCCGATGCGGCGCTCACCACGGTCCTTGCGGGTCATGTAGCGGAACAACATGCTGACGCCCAGCTTGGTCAGGATCTCGACATCGCGGTTCGCACAGATATTGCGCTGCAGTGGCGCGGCGTAATTCACCTCGAAGCTGGCCAGGTCCAGCATCGGCCCACGGTAGTTGGTCAGTTCCAGCTGGAACAATACGTGTTTGCCCGGAACCGACTGGCAGCGGCGCAGGCGGGTCTCGCCATCGATCTCGATCGGCAGGGCGTCGTTGAGCTGTCGGCAGGCGCGCGCCAGCACGTTGTCGGGGCGGGTGGCGTTGCGCAGCAGTTCGGGCACGCCGGCGGCGCCGGTGTTCTGGCCGGTGGCCGCGCCCTTGAGCATGCGGGCCACCGGGTCGGCTTCATCAGCCGCGGGAACCAGCATCGGGGCGCTGGCATTGCGCAACTGCGCCGGCGCTGCCTTGGCCGTCAGGGGCAGCGGCAGCAGCAGCACGGCCGCGAGTGCGGCGATGCCTGGCGAAGCGGAAAGCGGCGTGTGTCGTATTCTCATGCAGGCTAATGTTGCGGGGACCTGTACTTGCCGTCCCTCTCTGCGAGGCCGACGGCGAGTCTTACGCCGACAGGCTGGCATTGTACCCTCGACCCCGTGGCGCATGAAAGTCGCGTCCCGCAAGCGCCTTCGCGCTGCGGCGTGGCAGAGGCCATGAACGCCAGGGCCTGACGCCACTATTCACCAATCCTGCCGGGTTTGCCAGCTTTGCCGGACCCGCCTTCGGCGGGGCAACTGGCAGGCCGGTGGTTCAGCGCGACTGGCCGCAAGCGAGCTTCGCCGGGCCGGCCGCATTGGTTATGTTGTGCAACAATTGCGTCTTTCCCTGCGCTGCCCGTGCGGTACGGCCACGCAGGGCAGCGCCATCGCCGTCGGATACTGTCCCCATGCCTCATCCCCCAAGCGCCGCCTCGACGCCGCGTTTTCCTGCCTGGCTGCTGATCTGCGGCTCGCTGATGGCGATCGCGCCGCTGTCGATCGACATGTACCTGCCGAGTTTCCCGACGCTGGCGGGCGATCTGGGCGTCGACATCGGCCAGGTCCAGCTGACCCTCGGCGCTTTCCTGGTCGGGCTCGCAATCGGACAAGCCTTCTATGGTCCCTTCAGCGACCGCTTCGGGCGCAAGCCGCCGCTCTATGTCGGGCTGTGCCTCTACGTGGTTGCTGCCGTGGGCTGCGCGCTGGCGCGCAACGTGGAATCGCTGATGCTATGGCGCTTCCTGCAGGCACTGGGGGGCTGCGCCGGCATGGTGATGGCACGGGCGGTGATCCGCGACCGGCTTGAGGCGCATGAATCGGCGCGGGCGTTTTCCTCGTTGATGCTGGTGATGGGCGTGGCGCCGATCCTGGCGCCGATCATCGGCGGTGCAGTCCTGACCGTATCGGGCTGGCGCGCCATCTTCTGGGTGCTGGCGGGGGCCGGGCTGCTGATCCTGCTGCTGGTCCACCTGCGCATGGAGGAATCGCTGGATCGCGGCCATGTGGCGCCGCTGCGGCTCGGCTCCGTGGCCCGCAGCTATGCGGAACTGCTGCGCGACCGGGAGTTCCTGGGCTATTCGCTGTCGGCCGGCTTTGGCTCGGCGGGCATGTTTGCGTATATCTCGGGTTCGCCCTTCGTGCTGATCGAACTGCACGGCATCGCGCCTTCGCACTATGGGTTTGTGTTCGGTGCCAATGCGCTGGGGCTGATCACGATGTCGCAGCTCAATGCCCGGCTGGTGCGCGGGCGTTCGCTCGACCAGGTGCTGGGGGCTACGCTGCTGGCGGCACTTGCCGCGGGGACGGTGCTGGCGGTGGCCGCACTGGCGGGGATGGCGGTGCTGCCGGTGCTGCTGGCCGGCTTCTTCGTGTTTATCGGTGCGCTGGGTTGCGTCTCGCCGAACGCATCGGCGCTGGCGCTCGCGCACCAGGGGCATCGCGCCGGCACGGCCTCGGCGTTGATGGGGACGTTGCAGTTTTCGCTCGGCACGCTCGGCGGCGCCGCGGTCAGCGTGTGGCGCGACGGCAGCGCGCTGCCGCTGGGCGTGGTGATGGCGGCCTGCGGCGCCGGCGCGGTGCTGATGCGCCATTACGGGCGCTCGGGCGCAGCCGCGCGCCCGGGCACCCGCTGACATCGGCGGCGCGCGCCAGTTCAGGCGGCCTGCTGCGCGGCGGCTTGCTGCGCCGCGGCCTGTTGGACCACTACCATGTGGGCCGGCATCGGCGCGGCGTAGCCGGCCTGGCCGAAGCATTCGCGAAGGATGCGGTTGGTGTCGAAATAAACTTGCCAGTAATGGTCGTTGTGGCAATAGGGCCGCACCGCCAGCACCGGGCCAACCAGCGTGAACTCCAGGATTTCGACGTCGACCGGCGGCTCGGCCAGCACGTTGGGAATTTCAGCGATGCGGGTCTTCAGCAGTGCCACCGCGTCGGCCACGTCGGTGCTGCCGGCCAGTTGCGCTTTCAGTTCCACGCGCCGGAACGCATTGGCGGTGAAATTCTGGATGGTGTCGCTGAAGATCTTGTTGTTGCCTATCACGGTCTGGACATTGTCCGGCGTATCCAGCGTGGTCGCGAACAGGCCGATTTCGCGCACCGTGCCGCTTACGCCCCCAATGGTGACGAAGTCGCCCACCTTGAACGGACGCAGCACCACCAGGAAGGCGCCGGCGGCGAAGTTTGCCATCAGCCCCGACCAGGCCATGCCGATGGCCACGCCGGCGGCGGCGATCAGCGCGGCAAAGGTGGTGGTCTGGATGCCGAAGAAGCCGAGGATGCCGATCACCAGCACCACGTTCAGCGTCACGGTGACGATGGAGCCGACATAGCGCAGCAGCGTGGGATCGACCTTCTGCTTGCCGAGCGCGTTCTGCACCATGCGCACCACGACGTGGATCAACCAGCGGCCAATGACCCAGAAGGCGAGGGCCGCCAGGATCTTGACGCCGAATTCGGTTGCGTAGGCGACCACCAGGGTCTTGAGGTTGTCGAAGGTAGAGGCATCCATCGGCGTATTCCTTTCATGTTGGTGTGACGGTCAGCCGCCGACCCAACAATCCCCGAACCAGCCGGCCGCTGCGTGCGAGCCCCTGCGCGCCGTGGCGGCGCAATCCCTGGGCACGGCAATTATTGAGAGGCCGCGCGCGGAAGTGCAAGCAAATAATTGTTAAGACAAGCCGCGTTGCACGGCTCGTCTGTTTATTTCGGAAATGCGCTGGCGGGTATTACCAGTTGGTTTCGCGCTCGGCGGTCGCGGAAATCCGGTGCAGCGTCAGGTCGGCGCCATTGAACTCGCCCTCGGCGTCGAGGCGGATACCCACCAGCCGTTTCAGCGTGCCATAGACCAGCGTGCCGCCCGCCAGCGCCACCACGATGCCAAGCAGGGTGCCCAGTAACTGCGCGCCCAGCGACACCCCGCCAAGGCCGCCCAGCGCCTTCGCGCCGAAGATGCCCGCGGCGATGCCGCCCCACGCGCCGCACAGCCCGTGCAGCGGCCACACGCCCAGCACATCGTCGATATGCCACTTGTTTTGCGCCAGCGTGAACATATAGACGAACAGCGCCCCCGCCACGGCACCGGTGACCAGTGCGCCAAGCGGATGCATCAGGTCCGAGCCTGCGCATACCGCCACCAGGCCGGCCAGCGGCCCGTTGTAGACAAAGCCCGGATCGTTGCGTCCGGCCATCCAGGCGGCCAGCGTGCCGCCGGCCATCGCCATCAGCGAATTGATCGCCACCAAGCCGCTGATCTTGTCGACGGTCTGCGCGCTCATCACGTTGAAGCCAAACCAGCCCACCGCAAGAATCCAGGCGCCCAGCGCCAGAAACGGGATGTTCGAGGGCGGATGCGCGCTGATGCGGCCGTCCTTCTGGTAGCGGCCGCGGCGCGCGCCCAGCAGCAGCACCGCGGGCAGCGCAATCCAGCCGCCCAGCGCATGCACCACCACCGAACCGGCAAAGTCGTGGAAGGGCGCGCCGGCAACACGCGTCAGCCAGTCCTGCACGCCGTAGCGCTGGTTCCACATCATGCCTTCAAAAAACGGGTAGACAAAACCCACCAGCACGAACGTGGCGACCAGTTGCGGGTTGAAGCGCGAGCGTTCGGCAATACCGCCGGAGATAATCGCCGGAATGGCGGCGGCAAAAGTCGCCAGGAAAAAGAACCTGACCAGTTCGTAACCATTTTTCTGGGCCAGCGTTTCGGCGCCGGAAAAAAACTGCACCCCATATGCAATGGTGTAGCCGATAAAGAAATAGGCGATGGTGGATACGGCGAAATCCACCAGGATCTTTACCAGCGCATTGACCTGATTTTTCTTGCGCACCGTACCCAGTTCCAGGAACGCAAAGCCGGCGTGCATGGCCAGCACCATGATGGCGCCAAGCAGGATAAAGAGCGCGTCGGTGCCGGTCTTCCAGTTGTCCATAAGTGACCTCATGCTCAAAATGGGCGCATCAGTATGCAAAAAGCGTTCCAGTGACAGCTGCATCCTGGTGCCGCTTGCACCGTGCCGGGTAAAAAGGCGCACCGGCATGCGGCATGTAGTCGATCCCGTGGAGCAGGTGGCCGTCGGCCCGTTGTCAGCGCCGGACCCGCAGTGCGCCAGCATGGAGCGGAACGGCGGCATCGGGCGACCCCGTTGTGGTGCATCGCCCCATTTCGGGGAATCTGTCCTATGCTGGGTAGTTTTGGCGGGCGCGATTCCGGGCGGCCGCTCGGGCCCGGCAAAAAGGGGGGGCCTGGCAAGCGCGAACAGCAGGGGAAATTGCCCGCTAACTGGCCTCAAGCAAGGATTTGCGGGTTTTTTTGTCGCATTGGTGCCACTGGGGATTGCTCAACGCGCGACGGGCAGATTAGACTGCGCCGATCGATGGCCTGCCGCGAGGCACGCACATCGGTGACGACGACCAACAAGGGAAATCAGCCATGAATAAAGGTGAACTGGTATCGGCCATCGCCGCGGAAGCAGAATTGAGCAATGCCGCCGCCGAGCGTGCGCTCAACGCAGCGCTGGACAGTATCAAGAAGGCAGTGGCAAAGGGCGATTCTGTAACGCTGGTGGGTTTCGGCAGCTTCAGCGCCGGCAAGCGCGCTGCCCGCACCGGCCGCAATCCGCGCACCGGCGAAACCATCAAGATTCCGGCCGCCAAGACCGTCAAGTTCTCGGCGGGTCAGGGTTTCAAGGACGCCGTGAACAAGAAAAAGTAAGCAGTTTGCGTCCATAGTGAAAGAAGCGGCCTGGCAGGCCGCTTTTTTTATGCGCCGGCCTTGCCGGCAGGCCGCCTGGCCGCGCCGCGCGCTGCGCCCCCGCAACCGCGTGGCGATCCGGGTTAAACTGCCGGCGCCCGCATGCCGGCAATCCCGCCCCCGCAATCTTCGTATCCCGCATCATGAATGACCTGTCCCACCAGCTTTCCATGACCGTGCTGATGACGCCGGACATGGCCAACTTCTCCGGCAACGTCCACGGCGGCACCATCCTCAAGTATCTGGACATGGTGGCTTATGCCTGCGCCAGCCGCTATGCCGGCCGCTACGTGGTCACGCTGTCGGTAGACCAGGTGGTGTTCCGCCAGCCCATCCACGTGGGCGAGCTGGTGACCTTCCTGGCATCGGTCAACTACACCGGCCGCAGTTCGATGGAGATCGGCATCAAGGTGGTGACCGAGAACATCCGCAGCAAGCTGGTGCGCCATACCAACAGCTGCTACTTCACCATGGTGGCGGTGGACGACAACGGCACCCCCGCCGAGGTGCCGCCGCTGGAACCGCGCGACGAGGTCGAACGCCAGCGCTTTGCCGCCGCGCAGCAGCGCCGCGCGCTGCGCCAGGAAATGGAAAAGCGCCACGGCGACATCAAGTCGTCGGTGAACTGAGTGCCGATGCCTCGCGATACCGCCATGAAGCGCAACCAACCATTCGTCCGCACCCTGCTGGCCGCCGCCTGCTTGGCCGCCGCTGCGGGTGTCAGTGCTGAGGAGATCGGCAGCGTCAGCACCAATTTCCGCATGACCGGATCCGACAAGGTCGTCATCGAAGCCTATGACGATCCGCAGGTGGACGGCATTACCTGCTACGTGTCGCGCGCCCGCACCGGCGGCATCAAGGGCCAGCTCGGCATGGCGGAAGATCCGCCCGAGGCTTCGATCGCGTGCCGGCAGGTGGGTCCGATCGGTTTCAAGGGGCCGATCCGGCAGCAGGACAATGTCTTCTCCGAGCGCATGTCGATCCTGTTCAAGGCGCTGCACGTGGTGCGCGCCGTCGACCGCAAGCGCAATACGCTGGTCTACCTGACGTATTCGGATCGAATCGTCAGCGGCAGTCCGCAGAATAGCGTGACCGCCGTACCGGTGCCGGCCGGCACGGTGATTCCGGTGAAATAGCGGGCCCGCTCGGCGGTATTTCGGCGGTATCACGGCGCCAGCGCCGCGCTTTCCGCCAGGCAATCGCGCGATGGCCGCGCTCCCGCGGCGCGCGCGGCAGCCACCTCGCGGCGCGCCAGTTCCAGGTCGGCGCGGAAGGTGGGGTCGGCATGCAGCCGCGCCACGGTGGCCGCCGCCATGGTGCGGCCCGCGTTGACATCGCTCTGCCAGTGCACGTTGCAGACCACGCGGCTTTGCCCAAAGGCCCGTCCGCGCGCCAGCAGTTCATTGGCACGCGCCGGCTCGATCTCGGTCAGGATGAGCGCCCAGGCCCAGCCGATGGCGCTGTGGCCGGACGGGTAGGAGCCATCTTTTTCCAGCTTGGCAGCCTCGGCCTGCGTGCACATCCCGGTCTTGTTGGCCACGAACGGGCGGGGGCGCTTGTAATGGTCCTTGGCCTTGTACGTGGACAGGCCGGCGTCGACCAGGCTGCGGCGCAGCAGGATGTTCAGGTAAGGGGTGTCTTTCTCGCTGACGGGCACGCCCAGCGCGCAGGAGAAGCTGCCGGCGGCCTGGGGGAAGGTCAACACGGCATCCTCGGCCGCCAGTTGCCAGCGTGGCGAAGCGCGCAGCGGACCGGCCTCGCGCGCGGACTCCGCATCCAGCGCCAGCGCGGCCGAACCCGGTGCCGGCGGCGCGGGCAGCAGCTTCAGGCTGTCGGGGCGCGCGTCGGCGGCGAGGTAGCCGGCCGGCACGCCCGGACGCAATTCGGGCACCGCGGACAGGTTGGTGCCGCCGGCGGCGCAGCCGGCCAGCAGCGCGGCCAGTGCTGCCGCGCCAAGGGCCCGCACGGCGTTAAACAGCAAGGGATCCGGCTTGGCTTGGTCGGTCAATTTTTGGTTCCTTGTTGGTGGGTCGGAGCGATGCGGTCGCGCTGCCTGGGCTTACGCGGCGGCGTCGAACAGCTTGCGCAGGTTCGATTTCATGATCTTGCCATTGGCATTGCGCGGCAGCATCTCGTGGTAAATCAGGATACGCACCGGCACCTTGAAGGCCGCCAGCCGCTCGCGCACGAAATCCTGCAGCTCGGTTTCGCTCGCCTGCATGCCAGGCTTCAGGCTCACCACCGCGGCCGGCTCCTCGCCCAGCGTCCGGTGCGCCAGTCCGACCACCGAGGCGTCCATGACCGCGGGGTGCTCATACAGCGCGCTTTCCACTTCGATGCAGTAGATGTTCTCGCCGCCGCGGATCAGCATGTCCTTCATCCGGTCGACGATATAGACGTAACCTTCTTCGTCCAGCCGGGCAATGTCGCCGGTGCGCAACCAGCCGTCGACAAAGGTCTGGGCCGTGGCCTCGGGCTTGTTCCAGTAGCCGCGCACGACATTGGCGCCGCGCGCCATCAGCTCGCCGGTTTCACCGGGCGGCAGCGCTCGGCCGCGGCCGTCGACCACCTTCATTTCACCGATCGGCAGCGCGGGGCCACTGCTGTCGGGGCGCATCACGTACTCTTCGGCGCTATGGCTGGTGAAGGTGGACGAGGTTTCCGTCATGCCCCAGCCAATACCCGGCGCGGCCAGCGGGAACACCTCGCGGATACGCCGGACCAGTTCGGGCGAGGCAGGCGCGCCGCCGTAGTTGATGTTCTCCAGCGACGACAGGTCGAAGCGGCCGCGCTCCGGATGCTCCAGGATCTGCCACGCGATGGTGGGCACGCCGCCCGCCGCGGTGCAGCGCTCGCGCTCGATCAGTTCCATGCCGCGCAGCGCGTCCCAGCGGTGCAGCAGCACGATCTTGCCGCCGGTGGCAATGGCGCCGTTGAGCACCGCCATGCAGCCGGTGACGTGAAAGAACGGCACCGCCAGCAGCATCGATTTTTGCGGCGCGGCCGGATCCGGCGCCGGGATTGGTTCGCCCCGGCGCAGCAGGTTGCGCAGGGGGCTGAAGCCGCCGGCCACCGCCACCGAGGTGGAGTTGCGATGCGTGCCGAGCGCGCCCTTTGGCTTGCCGGTGGTGCCCGATGTGTAGAAGATGGTGGCGTCGTCGTCGGGGTCGAGTTCGACTGCCGGCGGCGCCTGGTCCGGCAGCGCCGCCCAGCTGGCCGAAGGGCCGATCACGCTTTCCAGCGCCGTCACGCGCGGGTCGGCCGGGGCAGCGCCCGCGCGCGATACGTAGAGGCGTTCCAGCGCCGGACAGCCCGGCAGGTGTTCGAGGATCCGGTCGAGCCGCTCCGCATCGACGATCGCGATGCGGCTGCCGGAATCGGCGAGGCCATATTCCAGCTCCTGGCCGGTCCACCAGGCATTGAGCGGCGTCACGATGGCGCCGGTCAGCAGCGCGCCGTAGAACGCCACCGGCCACTCGGGCAAGTTGCGCATGGCCAGCGCCACGCGGTCGCCTTTGCGCACGCCGTCGCGCACCAGCGCCTGGGCCATGGCGATGGCGGCGCGCAGGAACGCATCGTAGGTGACGCGCTCATCCTCGTAGACGACGAAGGTGCGCTCGGCAAACGCGCGCGTGGCCAGCAGCAGCTCGCGCAGCGTGGGCGGGGCGTTCTTCCAGACCGTGGTGGGGATGCCGCGGATCACGCGCGTTTCGGTTTCGAAGGGCGCGCCGGGCGCGGTCAGGCAGACGTGCGCCTCGGCCAGCGACATGACCGGCCAATGGCTGGCCAACTGCGTATTGCTCGACATGGACTGCCTCCCGGAACTGCACTGCAGGTTGAGGGAAATGCAGGAAAGCGGCCGGCGCAGTCAGCGCCGGCCGCCATGCAACGCGTGCGCCAAAGGCTCAGATGGTCACGCCGCCGTCCACCACCATGGCCTGGCCGGTCATGAAGGTGCTGGCCGCGGAGGCCAGGAACACGGCCGCGCCGGCGATTTCGACGGGCTCGCCGATGCGGCGCAGCGGGGCGCCCTGGGTGGACTGCTTGTAGCGCTCGGGATCTTCCCACAGCGCACGGGCGAAGTCGGTCTTGATCAGCCCCGGGGCGATGCAGTTCACGCGCACATTGTGCGGCCCGAACTCGACTGCCAGGTTGCGCGCCAGCTGGAAGTCGGCAGCCTTGGAAATGTTGTAGACGCCGATGGTGGGCGAGCCGCGCAGGCCGCCAATCGACGACACGATGATGATCGAACCGTCCTTGCGGTCGATCATCTGCGGCGCCACCATCTGGATCAGCCAGTGGTTGGAGATGACGTTGTTGTCCAGCACCTTGCGGAACTGGTCGTCCGACACGCCGCTCATCGGCCCGTAGTACGGGTTGGATGCGGCATTGCAGACCAGTACGTCGATCTTGCCGAAGGCGCGGTTGGTCTCGTCGACCAGGCGCTGCAGGTCTTCCTTTGAAGAGATGTTGGCCGCGACCGCAATTGCGGTGCCGGCGCCATGGCGGGCGTTGATGGCATCCACCACTTCCTGGCAGGCCTCGGCCTTGCGCGAGGAAATCACCACCCTGGCGCCCTGTACGGCCATCTGCTCGGCGATGGCGCGGCCGATGCCGCGCGAAGAGCCCGTGACGATGGCAACCTTGCCCGTCAGATCGAACAATGACATGGAGTCTCCTGTATGGCTGCGCCGGCGTCAGCGGTGCTGGCCGGCTTGTGCTGGCGGCGGGGTGCCGCGCTGTTGTGCTGCAGACGCCCGAAAGGCGTCGTCGCCGGAACATTATGTGGCGCGGCCATGGCCGAGTCCACAGCGCCGGGTGGCGGTTACCGGCCTTATCAGCATTCTTTCTGCGGGCAATGCGCGCCGTGCATGGCGCCGATGCTGCATCGCGCAACCCCGCTTCAGCTGCCCGCGGATGCCGTCGCAGGCGCCAGCAAACGGGGCAGCGTGGCCCTCAGGTCGTTGCACAGGGCCTCGTCCAACAGGATGCCAAAACGGTCTGACAGGGCCTGCACCACGGCGTCGGCATGCTGCAGTTGCGTGCGGCGCACGCTGCCGTCGGGGGCGCGCTCGGCCAGTTCGCCGTTGGCCAGCGTCACCCGCGTGCCGCCATCGGTGCGCGCGGCCATCAGGCGTTGCAGGAAGACACTGTCGGGGTGCGTCGAGACATACCAGTTGCGCGCCACGAAATCGATCCATGGCTGCGGCGTCAGGTCGAAACGGTAGACCGGTAACCAGCCCGCGTCGCCATGCACCTGCAGGTCGAAGCTGTGGAATGCGGCGGTGGCAGCTTGCGCCGGGGAGGGCGCAAGCCGATAGGGAAAGCCGTCGTCGGCCGGCTCGGACAGCGGTATCGCGCGGAACGGCGTGGGGCCGCCGAAGCCGACATCGGCCAGGTAGCTGCGGTGCGCCACTTCCACGCGCAGCAGCATGTGCGAGGTCATGGTCGGGACGTCGTCCGGCACGCCCCAGCGCACGCGTGCGGCCAGCGGCGTCACCATATAGCCCAGCGCGCCGAGCCCGGCGCTGAGCAACGTATTGAGTTCAAAGCAGTAGCCGCCGCGCCGGCGGGTGACCAGCTTGTCGAACACGGCATCCAGGTCGATGCGCACCGGGCGACGCAGCAGCGGGTCCACGTTCTCGAACGGAATGCTGGCCAGGTGCGCGGCCAGCACGGCATCCAGCGCTTGCAGCGTGGGCGACGGCGGCGCGGCGATGCCGAGGCGCGCCAGCCAGGCGTCCAGTTGGGCGGCGTCCAGGGTAGTCATGGGTTGCGGGGCTCCGGTATGGTGCGGTCAGTTGAGCGCTTCCAGCGCGGGCAGATCGAGCAGTTCGATGCCGCCATATTGAAGACGCAGCAGACCCTGCGCTTCCAGGTCGCGCAGCGCGTGGTTTACGGTCTGGCGCGACAGGCCCAGCATCTGCGCCAGCTGCTCTTGCGCAATGCGCACGCGCCGCGTGGCCACCGCGTGCGGCAGATTGCCGTAGCCATGGGCCATCGCGGCTAGCCGCCGCGCGACACGCGCTGCCGGCGGCAGCAACTGCGCTTCCTCGACATAGTGGAAGGCTTCGCGCGTCTTGGCTGCCAGCAGTTGCCCGAACGCCTGCCACCACGCCGGCTGCTGCGCGAGACGCTGCGCCAGCGCGGCGCGCGGCACATGCCACAGCGTGGCGGCGGTGGCCGCGCGCGCGTCATGGGTGCGCGGCAGTCCATCGAACAGGCAGATCTCGCCGAACCAGGTGCCGGGTTCCAGCAGGCCCAGCACCGCGGCCTTGCCCGATGCGCCGCTGGCGTGGATCTGCATGGTGCCGCTGGCGACACAATACAGGCCATCGAAGCGATCGCCGCGCGCGAACAGGGTCTCGCCGGCGACCAGCCGGCGCAGGCCGCCGTCATCCACCAGCGCCTGGCGCAGCGCCGGTGGCAACTGACTGAACCACGCGCCAGCACGCACCGCGGCAAGTGGGTCGCTGCATGGCAGCATCGGACTGGACATCATATCGGCGGGCTGCGCCTTGGGCTGGTGTGGGGCGATGAGAGCGTGCTGTGGCGGGCTCGCCGGTCGCATGCCGGTTTCCGTTCCCGGCACCTGGCGGAATGTCAAAAACCTGACAGACCGGCCGATGCACGCCCACTACTATAAATCCACCTCGCGCCAGCCGCGCGCGCACCTCGCGCAGTCCAGGAGACGCCCGTGAAAACCCTGATCGAACATCTCGCCACCTACGCTGCCTACCATCGCGACCCGCGCAATGTCTTCACCCATTTCCTCGGCATCCCGATGATCGTGCTGGCCGTGACCACGCTGCTGGCACGGCCGGCACTGGCTCTGGGCGATGGCAGCGCCGTGCTGACCCCGGCCATGCTGCTGTATATCCTGTCGTGCCTGTTCTACCTGCGCTTGTCGCTAGGCTTCGGGGTGGCGATGGCGCTGATCCTCGCGTTGTTCCTCTATGCTGGCGCGCATATCGCAGCGATGCCGACGGTCTGGTGGCTCGCGCTCGGCATCGGCCTATTCGTGGTGGGATGGGTGATCCAGTTCATCGGCCACTATTACGAAGGACGCAAGCCCGCCTTCGTCGACGACCTGGTCGGCCTGCTGATCGGCCCGCTGTTCCTGGTTGCCGAAACGGCCTTTGCGCTGGGGCTGGCGCGCGATACGCGCGACGCCATGGCCGCCCGCGCGCACTGATCAGGGCTGCCCCTGCCGGCAGCCGCAGACGGGCGGCCCGACCGCCCAGCGGGCGCGATACCGGCCTCAGGCTGCCGTCATCCAGGGCGGCGATCTCCGTAACGTCATCCGGACCGGGCCGCATTGCAGCTCGGGCGTTCGAGCTTGGCCACCGAGCCGCCCGGCAGCAGCAGCTTGAGCTCGTATTGCCAGATGCCGTCGTCGTGATCGAGTGCCACCCCGATGACGTCGCCCGCCGCCATGCCATCCGCTGTCGCTGCTGAGCGTGGCGTTGATCGCGTTCGGGGCGCTCGCCGCCGGCGCGTTGCTGGCGATCTGCATCGGGGATTGCGCGCGAACGGTAGCGTCCAGACGCATGCACAGCGTAGCGCGCCGGGCTTCGTCGCTGCGGCCGCGCGCGCCAAAGTGGGGGGACGTAGGCCGTTTTCGCGCTTGCACTGAGGCAAAGCCGCGACAAAACCCGGGGTTTTCACCGGGTTTTGCGCTTCGCGTGCATGAAAACCCCTTGACTTACGGTACTTTCCGCTATGATTCAGTGGGCGTCGATCAGGCGATTGCGCAACGCTCAGTAGCAACGCATCAGACCTGCCGGCATCCATCTGTTCAACCTACGAATATCGATATGGCGACCAAAGCGAAACCGACCGCGAAGACTGCAACCAAGCCCGCCGCCAAGAAGGCTGCGGCAACCAAGGCACCCGTGAAGGCTGCCGCCAAGAAGGCCACGCCGGCCAAGAAGGCTGCTCCCGCCGCTGCGCCCGTTGCGCGCCCGCTGAAGGACACCTTCAACAAGTCGAGCCTGGTCGCTCACCTGGTAGCTCAGACGGAACTGGAACCCAAGACCGTGAAGACGGTGCTGGCCCATCTGGAAAACACCATCGTCAGCGCGCTGAACAAGAAGGGCGCAGGCGAGTTCACGCTGCCCGGCCTGCTGAAGGTCACGGCGCAGCAAGTGCCGGCCAAGAAGAAGCGCTTCGGCAAGGACCCGTTCACCGGTGAAGAGCGTTGGTTCCCGGCCAAGCCGGCCAGCGTCAAGGTCAAGGTCCGTCCGCTGAAGAAGCTGAAGGACGCCGCAGCCTGATCTGCACCAGTTGTCGAGAAAGAAAAGGAGCCGCTTGCCGGCTCCTTTTTCTATGGCGGCCGGCATCAATCCGGCTGCGTTTAATCCAGGTCAAGTCGGTGGCCATGTTCGCCACCTAGAATCCACTACGTCATGGGTGCGGGGGCGCTCCCCATGACAGAGCTTCCGGAGTCTTCCTGAAGCTTCCGCCCGCGGCCGCAACGGCCGCGGGCTTTTTATTGGCCGCGCGATGCGGCGGCAATCAAGCCACCACTTGCTTGGCGTAGGTGGCGCGCGCCATCTCGCACACTTCTACTGACACCTGCACATTCTGTCCGGTGCCGCCGCCCGAGCGCACGGCTTCGGCGATCACGTCGCAGACCGCCTGCGCCAATGACTGGCGGACGGCGGTATCGCGCCCGTCCAGGATCGACAGGCGCGCATGGACAAAGGCGCGCTCGACGGCATCGATGCCCTGGCGGTAGGTCGACAGCGTGATACAGCGCGACTTGATATCTGCTTCCTGGAACTGTCCGGAAGCCAGCAGGGCGGCATTCGCCTCATCCAGCAATTCTTCCTGCGAGCAGTTCAGGCGAGTGTTTTCAGTCAGTTCGATGACGAGGTGAGGCATGGCGGGTCCTGGCACAAAGCTCCGGCATGGGGCCGGCGACAGCGAGCATGATACGGGATCGCCGGCCCCGGTACGCCAGACCCACGCAGCGGGCCAGCCGGTATCGCGCGTTCAGGGTCACCGGATGCAAAACGGGGCGCCCATGGGCGCCCCGCGGGGACTGCATGGCAGCGGCAGCTCAGGCGTGGACGGCCGTCACTTCGCGTGCCGGTGCCAGCGCACTGCCGAAGCGGGCGGGGTTGTCCCGTGCCAGTTGCTGCAGTTGCGCCAGCTTGGCCTTGAGCCCGGCATCCAGCTTCGGCGCCGGCATCACCGTCGACGGGCAGGCGACGCCCAGGATATCCAGAGCCTGCTGGAAGTTTTCCAGGGTCAGGCCCGCCACGGGGTCGACCGTGACCAGATGCTCGCGCAGCGCCTCGGGCATCGACCCGGCCGGGGCGGAGGACAGGATCACGTAATGGCCCGGGCGCGCGGCCTGGGCGAAAAACGCTTCGATCTCGGCGCCGTGGCCGCCTGCGACCGGCGGCGTCATGGCTTCGACCTGCAGGTCCAGTTGCTGCAGGATGGCCGCCGGCGTGCCCCGGCGCCAGGCATCGGATACCACCACACGCGCGCCAGCCACGCCGAACAGCCTGCGGACCAAGCCAAGGGCGACCGGGTCGAAGAACCTGACGTCGCGCGGCGTGCCCGAATCCGGAATGCCGCCGAGGCGGGCGCGGGAGCGGTCGGAGTACAGGACGCCGGGTACGTCCAGCATGATGAGTCGTTCAGCCATGGTTTCCTGAGCAGGTGCCAGTTCAGTTGGTGTGAAGCAAGATTACTCGCCGCAACCGGGCTGTCACGTTACCGGGGCTGGTTCAGTTGCAACATATCTGTAACTTCGTCGCGGAAGACGTAAATGCCGGTTACGTCGTCATGACAAATGTTTCGACCCGACACATCTTTCGCGCAGTCGCCAGCTCAGGGCTGCTAAAAGCGAAAGCGTGCGACGTCTGCGGCCAGCGCGGCGGCCTGCTGGTCGAGCCGCGCTGCCTGGCCGGCCAGTTCGTCGACCAGCGCAGCATTCTGCTCGGCTGTCTGGCGCAGTTGCGCTGCGGCCTGCGTGGCGCCCTGCACGCTGTCGGCCTGCTCGTCCGCGAGCGTGCGCAGTCCCTCGGCCAGCGCATGGCTGTGGCCCACCGTCGCGGCAATCCGGTCCATCGCCGCCACGACGCTGCCGCTCAGGCTGGCGCCTTGCTGGATCTCATGCGTGGCATTGCCGACGATGCCGCCGATCTCGCGCGCCGCGTCGGCGCTGCGCTGTGCCAGCGCCCGCACTTCCTGTGCCACCACCGCAAAGCCGCGGCCTGCCGGGCCCGCACGCGCCGCTTCCACGGCGGCGTTCAGTGCCAGGATATTGGTCTGGAACGCGATGCTTTCGATCACGCCGACAATCTCTGCGATATGGCGCGAATGGCCATGCAGCGCATCCATCGCGCCGCGCATGCGTTGCACCACGGCTGCGCCGTCATCGGTGGCGGCGCGCGCCGCGCTGGCCATCTCGCTCGATTCCGTGGCCTGCGCATGCGCGGCGGCCACGTGCGCCGCCAGCACCTGCATGCGGCCGGTGGTTGCGTCGAGGGCACTGGCTTGCTGCTCGGTTCGTGCCGACAGGGCCTGGTTGCCCGCCGCGATCTGCTGGCTGGCCGCGGTGATCTCGTGGGCGCTGGCCTGGATGCGTGCCAGCACGCCGGCCAACTGGTCGCGCATGCCGGCTACATGGTGCAGCATGCTGCTGTGGTCCGAAGGGCGCAGCGCGATCGGGGCGGTCAGGTCGCCTGCCGCAATACGCCGGGCGATGTCGGCGGCATCGCGCGGCTCGCCGCCCAGCTCGGCACGCAGGCTGCGCGCGGCAATCGCTGCCAGCGCGGCGGCGGCGAGCAGGCTGGCGCCGAGCAGCGCCACCATCCAGGCCTGCGCGCGCAGCTGGCTGGTGGCCACGCTGGCGACCGTAGCGGCGGCCTGCTGCTCCTGCTGGCGGCGTACCGCCTCAACCTGGCTGCTGAGCCGCTGCAGGTGCTCGGTGACGAAGTGGCCGTCGACCGAGACCGCGCTGTCGAACTGCAACGGATCCAGCGGCTGCTTGCGCAGCAATGCCACGTAGGCTTGCGCCAGCTCGCTGGCGCGCTGGCGTTCGCGCAGCAGTGGCGCCGCCTGGGCCGGAGCGGCACGGTGCACGCCGGCCAGTGCCGCGTCCAGTTGCGCCAGGGCCGCCGCCATCTCGTCGGCGGCGCCGTCGCGCTCGGTGCTGCTGGTGGCCATGGTCAGCGCCAGCTGGGCCCGCCCGAGCGCCGCCAGCGCTGATTGCGCCCGCTCCGCAGAGATGGCCCCGTGCATGTCGTGCTGGTACAGGGTATCGGTACGCGCCTTGATCGAGATCAGGTTGGCGATGCCAGTCAGGCCGACCGCGGCGCCAAACAGGTAGACCAGGGCAAAGGCCACGCACAGGCGCGCCACCAGTGGCAGGCGGCCCAGCCGGGCCAGCCCGCGCGCGGGCGCAACGGCCCGACGGTGGCCGGGCAGGGATGTCTTGAACACTTGCAACACGGAGATGACTCCAGACGGGCGCGCCGGCCTGACGGGCCTGCGGCACCCGGGGCTTGACCCGATTCGCGGCTGGCGCTGCCCTCTATACGGGACAGTCGCAGCGGCGCACGGATCGTCGTCGATCAACGTGACGCCGACGTGACATTCGCGTAGATGGACTGTCATCGCGCTGTCATGTGGATGTCATGCAATATGGGCCGCGCTGCGCCTCCTGATTGCAGCCGCACCATCCCCGCTTGCTCCTATGAATGGCCTGACTGCCGCCACGCTCCAGCATGATCCCGCGCCCCACGCTACCGGCGTTGCCCCGGACGAGACCGTGTTTGCACCCCCGATGCGCCTGCCGCCGCTCAATGCCGTGTTCCAGCCCATCGTGCAGGCAGACAATGGCGCCATCCTCGGCTACGAAGCGCTGATCCGCGGTCCGGTGGGCTCCCCCTGGGCGGCGCCGGACGCGTTGTTCCGGCTGGCGCAAGGCGTCCGCGCCACCATCGCGCTGGAGGTGGAAGCGGCGCGCACCGCGCTGGTCGCGTGGCGCAGCTTCGACCTGCCCGGCAAGCTCTTCCTCAATTTCAGCCCGCAGACCTTGCGCCACCTGCTGGCCGAGCGGGGGCGCCTGATGGCGGCCTTGCTCGAAGCCGGCATGGCACCGTCGCGGCTGGTGATCGAGGTCACCGAACAGACGCCCATCGGCGACGCAGTCAGCTTCGGCATGGCCATGGCGGTGTTGCGGGAACTCGGCATGCAGTACGCGCTGGATGATTTCGGCACCGGGCATGCCAACCTGGACTTGCTTGCCCACCTGTCGCCGCATTTCGTCAAGATCGACAAGTCGCTGGTGCGCGGCATCGCGTCCTGTTCGCGCCGGCTGGAAATCCTGCGCGCACTGCTGCGCATGATGAGCGCCTTTGGCGGGCGCGTGATCGCCGAAGGCATTGAAGACGAAGATGAACTGGCCGTGGTGCGCGACCTGGGCGTGACCGGCGCGCAGGGCTATTACGTGGGACGGCCCATGGCGCAACCCGTGGCGCAGGCCGCCTTGCACGTGCGGCAGGCGCTGGCATCGCGTCGCATTGCGGTGTTTCCGCAGATGGTGCGCTCCGGCTGGTCGGGCATCACCGCGGGAAGACTGGTGCGGCCGGCGCCGACGGTGTCGCCTGCGGCCAGCAACGATGCGGTGCTGCGCACCTTCCAGGACCAGCCCGACCTGCAGGCGGTGGCGGTGGTCAATGATGAAGGGCGGCCGCTGGCCATCATCGGCCGCCAGGCGTTTATCGACCGCTACGCGGCGCCGTTCCACCGCGAGCTCTATGGCAAGAAGGCGTGCATCGCCATGGCCAGCCGCGATCCGGCGTGCTTTGACCAGCGTGCCAGCCTGGAGGACATGGCGCAGATCCTGTCGGGCGAGAACACGCGCCCGCTGGCCGAGGGTTTCGTGATCACCGACCAGGGCCGCTATATCGGGCTCGGCACCGGCGCGGACCTGATCCGGGCAATCACCGAGGTGCGCATGGAAGCGGCGCGCTACGCCAATCCGCTGACCTTCCTGCCGGGCAATATCCCGCTGAACCAGCATATCGAACGCTTGATCGAGGCCGCCAGCGAGTTCCATGCCTGCTATGTCGACCTGAACCACTTCAAGCCGTTCAACGACAAGTACGGCTACTGGAAAGGCGACGAGATGCTCAAGGGCGCGGCCGCGATCCTGGCCGAGGCGTGCGACCCGGCCCGCGATTTCCTCGGGCACGTGGGCGGCGACGATTTCCTGGTGCTGTACCAGAGTGGCGACTGGGCCGAGCGCATGCGGGCCGCGATCCTGCGCTTCAACGATGCGGCGCGCGCCATGTATGCCCCGCCGGACCGCGCCGCCGGCGGCATGCACGGCGAAGACCGGCACGGTAGGCCGGTGTTCTTCCCCCCGGTATCGATGGCGGTGGGCGTGGTGTGCCTCAGTGGCGAGGGCGTGGCCAGCCTGCAGCGGCTGGGCAGCCAGCAGATCGGCGCCGCGGCGGCCGCTGCCAAGCGCGAGGCCAAGCGTTCCGCCGACGGCATGGCCGTGCTCGACTTCCTGGCGCTGTCGGCGACCCTGCTGGCGTAGCGTGCGTCAGCTGCCTGAGGGCTCCGGCACGGTGCTCCGGGTTGCGGCTTTTGGCAGCCTGGGCGCGATGCGCTCTTCGAGCACGTCAAGCCGGTAGCCGTGCGCGTAGACCACCGTGATGACGATGCCGTTGGCCACGCCGATGCGCAGCGTCTTGCGCAGACGCGAGATCAGTCCCGCCAGCGCCCGCGACAGCGGTGGCAGTTCGTGCCGCCAGATCGCCTGCTGGATGCGCTCGCTGGCCAGCACGCGGCCGACGTTCGAAAACAGCATCATGGCCAGATCGAATTCCTTCGGCGTCATGGCGATGCGCTCGCCGTGCAGCGTGGCCAAGCGCCCCATGCTGTTCAGTTGGTAAGGGCCGGCCTGCACCACCAGGCCCTGGCGCACGCGTTCGCCGGTAACGCGCCGGCGCAATGCCGTGATGCGCGCCATCAGCACGCGCGCATTGAGCGGGCGGCACACGTAGTCGTCGGCGCCCGCATCGAGCGCATCGACCAGTTTGTCTTCGCTGTTGTCGGCAGCCAGCAGGATAATGGGTACGTCACCCGAGCGGGCGCTGCGGACCGCGCGCACCACTTGCAGGGCCGGCAAGTCCGACACGGCATCGTCGATCAGCAGCATGTCGTAAGGCTCCTGGCTGACGCGGAGGATCAGCTCCCGGCCGCTCTCGAACACGCGGCAACGGAAACCGGCGCCCTCAAGCAGTTCGGCCACGGTACGGAGTTGGGGCGAAAAGCCCATGAGCAGCGCAATATTCATTGAAGCGGACCCCAGGGCAGGATACGGGCTGAAAGGGGAAAGCGGCCACCAACGATTGGGCCGCGGCAGGCGAACGGCAGCGCCGCGCCCAGCCAGAAAGCGTATTAAAAGTGCAGTCGGAAAAACAATCGGACATTGCTGAAATATCTGTCGATTTTCTTGATTCGCCCGGAGTGAGCCGTCCGCATCGGGAGATCGAGGCCGGCTCGCGGACGCTACGGAAAGTTGTCCACAGTTCCTGTGGACAAGCGGGGCGACGACGCCCTGACGGCCGCCTGGCATGGTGATGCCATCGGCGTGCCAAAAAAGAAGGCAGCGCTGGCAGGCGACTGGCAGCCAGCGCCTACAACCAGACTGCGCTGTGCCAAAATAGCGCGCATCGCGACCCGGTCAGGGGACACAAGCCAACCCGATGCTGCAGAGCCCAAGCGTCATCGCCATCATCGTGCTGGCCTTTCACGTCGTAGGCGTGGTGGCCGCGCTGCATGCCGTCATGACGGTGCGCACCGCGCCGGGCGCGATTGCCTGGGCCGGCTCGCTGCTGATGATGCCGTACTTCACCCTGGTGCCTTACCTGATCTTCGGGCGCAGCACCTTCGCCGGCTATGTCGATGCGCGCCGCTTCAACGACGACCGGCTGCGCGAGATCCGCCACGGCATGACGCCGCGCGAGCGCGAAGCCCGCAGCGCCTGCGTGGTCCACGCGCCAGTCCAGGCCTGCATGCGGGCGCTGCCGCGCCTGACCGGCATGCCGTGCCTGGCCAACAATGATGTGCGGCTGCTGATCGACGGCGAGCAGACCTTCGAAGCCATCTTTTCCGCCATGGCGCGCGCCACGCAGGTATTGATCGTTCAGTTCTTCATCGTCCACGACGATGCGCTGGGCCAGCGCCTGCAGGCGCTCATGTGCGAGCGCGCGCAAGCCGGCGTCAAGGTGTACTTCCTGTTCGACCGCATCGGCTGCCACGCCATGTCGCGCCGTTACGTGCGCACGCTGCTCGATGCTGGTGTCGAGGCCAAGGCGTTTTCCACCCACCGCGGCTTCGTGAACCGGTTCCAGCTCAACTTCCGCAACCACCGCAAGCTGGTGGTCGTCGACGGCTGCGAAGCGTTCGTCGGCGGCCACAATGTCGGCGTCGAATACCTGGGCCAGCGTCCGCCGCTGGCGCCCTGGCGCGACACCCATATCGCGCTGCGCGGCAGTGCCGTGCTGGACTTGCAGATGGCCTTTGCCGAAGACTGGTACTGGGCCGCGCGCGAGGTGCCGCATCTGCTGATGCCGCCGCCGGAGGCGGGCGGGCGCATGACTTGCCAGGTGGTTCCGTCGGGGCCGGCCGATGCGCAGGAAACCTGTTCGCTGTTCTTTGTCGAGGCGATCCAGGCGGCGCGGCAGCGCGTGTGGATCACGTCGCCGTATTTCGTCCCGGACGAGGCCGTGTTCGCGGTGCTGCGGCTGGCGGTACTGCGCGGTGTCGACGTCCGCATCCTGATTCCGGCCCGGCCGGATCATCTGGTGGTCTATGCCGCCTCCACCCTCTACGCCCACCAGGCCATTGCGGCGGGCATCAAGATCTATCGCTACCAGCCGGGCTTCCTGCACCAGAAGGTGATCCTGGTCGACGACGAGGCCGCTGCGATCGGCACCGCGAACCTTGACAACCGTTCCTTCCGTCTGAATTTCGAGCTGATGGTGATGACTGCCGATGCGGGCTTTGCGGCGCAGGTGGCGGCAATGCTCGAGGCCGATTTCGCGCAAGCCCGTCGGGTCGGGCTGGACGAGTTCCTCGCGGCGCCGGCACCGCTGCGGGTGGCGATGCACGTGGCCAAGCTGTTCGCGCCGATCCTGTGATCCGCGCGCTTGCAGCTGTCAGCGTCCTTGCCATCGTCGATGCAACAAGTTTGTGACGGTTTGATTGTGTACACTGTTCACTATAAGACTCTGCACATCATGAACCGTGATTCGTTTTCCAGGAGGCCCACATGAACCGGGAAGCCTCCGCACCGCCCGGGCGGGCGACCTACCGCCATGGCGACCTGCGCCGCGCGCTGCTCGACGCCGGCATCGACCTGGCGCGCGAGGGCGGCCCTGACGCCATCGTGCTACGCGAAGCGACGCGGCGCGCCGGCGTCGTGCCCAATGCCGCGTACCGCCATTTCTCCAGCCGGCAAGACCTGCTGCAGGCGGTGCGCGCCTCGGCCTTGTCTTCGCTGGCGATTGCCATGGAGGCCGAAATCGGCGGGCTGCGCCCCGGGCGCGGTGCCGCTGCGCATGCGCGCGCCTGCCTGCGCGCGGTCGGCACGGGCTACCTCCGTTTTGCCCTGACCGAAACCGGCTTGTTCCGCACCGCATTCTCGGTACCGGACGAAGTCGAGGACGACGCGGACCCGGCCAAGGCGGGCAACAGTGGCCTGAACCCGTTTCAACTACTGGGCGCGGCGCTGGACCAACTGGTGGAAGCGGGAGTGTTGCCGGCGGAGCGCCGGCCGGGCGCCGAATACCTGGCGTGGTCGGCCGTACACGGCCTGGCGATCCTGCTGATCGACGGTCCCCTGCGCAGCCGCGCCAGCGAGCAGGCGGAGGTGCTGGGCCAGCGCGTGCTAGAGATGGTCGAGAAGGGCCTGTAGCGAGGCCCTGTCTCTGCAGCCGCTGCATAAAAAAATGCCACGATGGCGGGGACCATCGTGGCAACGCAAGGAGCCAGGAAGGGGGGCAACCTGGCTCTGTCGGGCACCCAGGGTCGGGTGCAAGAACAATGTATTCCGTTGTTTCTCATGTGAATATCGGACACTTCTTAAATATGCCTTTTGATTTGTCCCGATATAAGCACCTGAACGCCCATGGCTTGCTCCGGTGCGTCACGCCGGGACGGCTTGCGGAATGGAGCCCCTGCCGCGCGGTCTAACTTCCGTACCTGGCAGTTCCCGCAGGCTGAACGCTGACGGTGGGGAGGGCATCATGCAATACGGTATCGGAGTGATCGTCGTTGCGACCGCCATGGCGGGGTGCGTGGCGTATCCGTATGCCAGCGACCCGTATCCGGCATATCCCGTCTACACGGCGTCGACGCCGTACTACCAGGCCTACCCGGCCTACCCAGCCTATCCGGCGTACGGCTATCCGTACTACCGTCCGTGGCCTGCCTATGGCAGCTTCGCCTTCATCTATGGCGGCGGACACGGTGGTCATCACTGGCACGGCAACGGCCACCACGGGCACGGTGGCTGGCATGGCGGCGGGCATGGTGGTGGGCATGGTGGCGGCGGCGGAAGGGCGCGCTGAGCGGCAGGCGGCAGGATAGCAATGCTGGGCCGACAGGATTACCATCGGCTCACGTTCGCCAACGGAGCTTTATCGCCATGAGCAAGCCCGCACCGAAGCCACAGCCCCAGCCACGCACGCCCGCGCAGCAGCAATCCCGGGACGAACTGATCGAGCGCGAGCTGGATGAGGCGCTGAAGGACACCTTCCCCGCCAGCGACCCGGTCGCGGTTGATACGGAGGGGCCGCGCCGGCCCGGCAAACCGAAGCCGGGCAAGTAAAAGCTAGCGGGCGCGCTAGGGCAGCTGGCGCAGTTGCCCGATCACGGACATCAGCCGCCCGTGCGCGACGATGACACCGGACTCGTCCTGCAGCGCTTCCTGATAGCGCTTGCGGAATGTGGCATCGGCGCCGTCGCTGAAGAGTTTTTCGGCAGCGCGCCCGACGGCACGGCAGGTGTCGTCGTGGTGTTCCTTGGCTTCCAGCTCTTCGTCGATTTCGATGATCAGGCGCGACAGCGGGTCGAGCCAGCGGAAGTAGTTGTCTTCAGTCACCAGTTGCACAAACAGGCCGGCCGGAATCGGACCGTTCAGCCGTTCATACTGCGCCCGGTCATAGCCGATGACTTCCTTGTGTACCTGCAGCAGGGCCGCGCGCAGGGCCTTCAGCCCCGAGCGGCGCGTTTCCTGCGTGGCGAGGAATTGTTCGTTGGGCATGCCCATCTCCGCGTTTCCACTTGATCGGGTCCGGGCAGCGGTGCGTCGTTGCGCGCCTGTACCGCCAGCGCTTGCGCCGCGGTGACTGTCTGCCGGATTCTCCGCGCGCGGCGTCCAGCCGGTGCCGGCACTGTCCCGCGCGCCTGCCAGTATAGGCAGGCCCCGCAGGGCGAGCCAGAGGCGCCGGCTAGCGAAATACCCGTATTTGCGCCGGCCCCGGCGCATGGTTGGCGGACATGGCGAGTCGCTCAGGGGCCTTCGCTGGCATCTGGCGCCAGCAGGTCGGCCGCGCGGGAGCGACGAGTGTCGGCAGCGCGGAAATAACGGACCACCGTCGATACGCTGGCATGGCCGGTCATGGCCATGGTTTCGGCCAGCGACACCTGCTGTGCCGCGGCTTCCGTGACAAACCCCGAGCGCAGCGAATGCGCGGAATAGTCGCCGTCCAGCCCCGCCAGCGCGCAACGCGCCTTGACGATGCGGCTGACCGCCGCATCCGACAAGCCTTCTCCCACATGCCCGCCGCGGCGGATGCGCCGAAACAGCGGGCCGTGGCCGATCCCGGCGGCGGACAGCCATGCCTCGAGGGCCTGTCCGGCAGCGCCTGTGACGGGCTTGGCGATCTCGGAGCGCTCGCTGCCTGACTGGTTGGTCTTTGACCACCCCAGGACATAGACAAAATCTCCCGGGCCCACGCGCGTGAGGCGGTCCATGGTGGCGCGCGCGACTTCCGAGCGGCGGCGTCCGCCGCTGGCCCACGCGAACAACAGCAGCGCGCGGTCGCGCAACCCGACCAGCGAGCCATCGCAGGTATCGAGCAGGCGCAGCAGCGGCGCACGGGTGAGTGCGGCCTTGCGTGCCTGGCGGTGGCCGCGGCGCGCGTAGGCGCGGCGGGTGCTGGCTATCAGTTCGCGCACGCTGGCATCGGCGCACGGGTTGGGCAGGCCCTGCAGCCGGTGAGCCTTGGCGATGACCGCGAGCCGGTGGGTCAGCGTGGACAGCGCGGGCGGGCCGGGTCGCGCCTTGCATCCAGCAGCGACCAGCGCCTGGTCGATTGCCGCGGGCATCTCGCAGACGGGGCCCTGCGGCGTCTGGCGCGTGGCGTGGTCGACGATGAACTGGATAACGACGGCAGGCGCAAGCGGAAGCCGCACCGGCTGCCGGTAGCGCAGGGCATACCAGGCCGACCAGTAGCGCAATGCGGACCGGTAGCTTGCAACGGTGTTATGGGACTCTCCCTCTTGACGCAACGCATTGGCCGCCTGCTCGGCGAGAGGATCCAGTTGGGACGTGCGGAGCGGGGCCGGTAAGTCGACATCAGCGGGAATCGGTGGGAAATAGGCCTCGTGGGCGTCTCGGATGTGTATCATATCAAATATGATGTATTCTGTAATATATCATACAATAAATAGGGATAACAATCGATAAGCCTTCATTATCGAACCTTAATTGTGACTTTCCAGGAAATTGCCCGATCTCAACCATGGAACCACTCCGCAGCCGAGGCATCACCCGCGACGACGTCTGGCAAGCCGCCGACAGCCTGCTGAAGGCGGGCCAGCGGCCGACCATCGAACGTATCCGCCTGCACCTGGGGCGCGGCTCGCCGAACACGGTCAGCCCGCACCTGGATGCATGGTTTGCCGCGCTGGGCGGGCGGATCCAGGACCCGCAGGGTTTCGCGCCAGCGCCAGGCTGCCCTGAGCCGGTCACCGAAGCCGCACGCTACCTGTGGGAGGCGGCGCTGCACAGCGCCAGGACCGCGGCCGAGGCCGCGTTGGCACAGCGGGAAGCGGCGCTGGCGACCGCCAACGCAGCACTGCAGCAGGAGCGCGAAGCGCTGGCGCAGGAACGTCAGGTCATGCAGGCGCGGCTCGACGGCGCGGAGGCTGCCATGGCCGAACTGACGCGCGCGCGCGACGAGGCGGCGGAGCGCGCGGCGCGCGCGGAAACGGCTGCGGCCGCGTGGCAGGAGCAAGCCGAAGCGCTGCGCGCCCGGCATGCGTCAGCGCTGGCCGCGCGCGATGCCATGCAGAACGATTTCGACGCTCAGCGGGCGGCGTGGGACCAGGAGCGCGAAACGCTGACGCAGCGTACTGCCGCCAACGAGCGGCGTATGGCGCTGGAACTGGATGCGGCGCGCGTTGCCGCGAAGGAAGCGCAGAAGCTGCTTGAGGCCGAACGCAAGGCGGCGGTCGAGCGCTTGACCCGAGCCGCCGAGGCGGCGTCGCGCCAGGGCAGCGAAATGACCCAGCTCGGCCAGGCAATCGCGGTACTGGAAGAGCGGGTACGCCAGCGGGAAAGCCTGCTCGCGGAGTACCGGCAACAGGCTGGCACCGCGCCGGCTGGGCCCGCAGCCGCGGGGACGCCACTGCGGCGCAGCCGTCCGGCCCGCATTGCGCTGTCCGCCGGCAAAGGGCGACGGCGCGGCCGCGTGCTGTAGCCAAGCGATTGCCGCTCCGCGACAGGGCATTCGCCGGCCAAGCCGATACTGTATATTTATACAGTTTTCGTCGTGTCTGTGGTTGTGTCCGCCCCCATCCCGCCCCCTCCCGTTACTACCGCACCGGCCCCTGCGCCGGCGCCGCCCCGGTACGTCGTCGCCGTCCGTGCATTGTGCGAGTTCACCGCCAAGGCGGGCGACCTGGACCTGCGCTTCGTGCCGACGCCGTCGGCGCAAGAGGGGATGGCAGGGCATGGCGTCGTGACTGGCCGTCGCGGCGCGGGCTACCAGGCGGAAGTGGCGCTGTCCGCGGATTTCGGCCCGCTCCATGTCCGCGGCCGTGCCGACGGCTACGATGCGGCTGCCAACCGGCTCGAAGAAATCAAGACGGTCCGCGGCGATGCCGCCGTGCCGGACAACCACCGCCATCTGCACTGGGCGCAAGCCAAGATCTACGGCTGCTTGCTGTGCCGCAAGCTGGGGCTGACCGGGCTGGACATCGCGGTAGTCTATTTCGACATCGTCAGCCAGCGCGAACACCCGGTGGTGGCGCATTTCGACGCGCCGGCGCTCGAGGCGTTTTTCGTCGAGTCCTGCGAGCGCTTCCTGCACTGGGCGCAGGCCGAACTGGCGCACCGGCAGGCGCGCGATGCCGCGCTGGCGCAGCTGACGTTTCCGCACCAGGGCTTCCGCCCGGGCCAGCGCGAACTGGCGCAGGCGGTCTACAACGCTAACCGCGCCGGCCGCCACCTGCTGGCGCAGGCGCCCACCGGCATCGGCAAGTCGGTCGGGACGCTGTTCCCGGTGCTCAAGGCGATGCCGGGCCAGCGGCTCGACAAGGTTTTCTTCCTGTCGGCCCGCTCCACCGGACGCGGGGTGGCGCTGCACGCCGCAGCCGCATTGCGCGGCCATGGCGCGCAGCCGCTGAACGTACTGGAACTGACTGCGCGGGACAAGGCCTGCGAGCATCCGGAGCTGGCCTGCCATGGCGAATCCTGTCCGCTGGCGCGCGGTTTCTATGACCGCTTGCCGGCCGCGCGTGAAGCGGCGCGCGCCGTGCCGGTGCGCGAGCGCGCCGCGGTGCGCGAGCTGGCGCGGCAGCATGGCATCTGCCCTTACTACCTGGCACAGGAGCTGGTGCGCTGGAGCGACGTGGTGGTAGCCGACTACAACTACTACTTCGACCGCAGCGCAGTGCTCTATGCGCTCACCGTGGCCAATGGCTGGCGCGCCAGCGTGCTGGTCGACGAGGCCCACAACCTGGTCGAGCGCGGCCGCGCCATGTATACGGCGGAGCTGGATCCGCAAGCGCTGCGCGAACTGCGCCGCAGCGCGCCCGCCTCCGTGTCCAGGCCGCTGGCACGGCTGGCGCGCCAGTGGAACGCACTGGCGCGCCAGGGTGACGAGGCCTACGAGGTCCTGCCGGAAGTGCCCGCGGCCTTGCGCCGTGCCCTGGACGAATGCTGTGCCGCGGCACTGGCCTACATGACCGAGCATCCGGGCGCGCACGAGCCGGCGCTGCAGCGCTTCTACTTTGACGCGCTGCATTTCGCCAGACTGGCCGAACAGCTCGATACGCATTCGCTGTTCGATATCCAGCGCGCGCCACGCAGCCGCCGCGGCCACCAGGCCCGGCTTTGCCTGCGCAATGTCATCCCGGCCCCGTTCCTGCGCCCGCGGCTTGCCGCCGCACATTCGGTCACGCTGTTTTCCGCGACCCTCGATCCCGCCGACTATTACCTGGACACGCTGGGCTTGCCGGCCGATTGTGCGCGCGTGCAAGTGCCATCGCCTTTTAGGGCTGAGCAGTTGTCGGTGCGGATTGCCTCGCGCATCTCCACTCGCTATGCGCGGCGCGAGCAGTCGCTGCCAGCCATCGTGGCGCTGATGGCGGACCAGTTCCGCGCGCGCCGCGGCAACTACCTGGCCTTCTTCAGCAGCCACGAATACCTGCAGCAAGCCGTCGCCCGCTTTGCCGGGTCGCATCCGGACATCCCGCACTGGGTCCAGGCCCGGGGCATGGACGAAGCCGCGCAGGCAGCGTTCCTGGCGGCCTTTGCCGAGGGCGGCGAGGGAATCGGCTTCGCGGTGCTCGGCGGCGCCTTTGCCGAGGGCGTCGACCTGCCGGGCGAGCGGCTGATCGGCGCCTTCGTCGCGACGCTGGGGCTGCCCCAGTTCAACGCCGTCAACGAGCAGTTCCGCGCGCGCATGGAGCAGGCGTTCGGCCAGGGCTACGCCTATGCCTACCTGTATCCCGGGCTGCGCAAGGTGGTGCAGGCCGCCGGCCGGGTGATTCGCACGCAGCAGGACCGGGGCGTGCTGTATCTGATCGATGACCGCTTTGCCGCGGCGCAGGTGCGCGGCTTGCTGCCGTCATGGTGGGAAATCGCGCCGCCGGCGTAGAAATTACACGGTGGCGCTCCGGATGCGGCATGCTGCGGCCATGGCCGGCGTCAAGCCAGCCCTGCGCTGGCCGCCTGGAATGAATCTGGCAGGCAGACTGTTACACCACAGTAAAGGAAAGACCATGCCGATGACCCAACACTACGCAGCCACCGAGCCGACCCGCACGGAAGTCGATACGCTGTCCGGCGCCACCGTGCTGGAGTTCGGCGCACCCTGGTGCGGCTACTGCCAGCGTGCCCAGCCGGCGCTGGCCGAGGCCTTTGCCGTGCATCCGGACCTGCGCCACCTGAAGATCGAAGACGGCAGCGGACGCCCGCTGGGGCGGTCCTTCCGCATCAAGCTATGGCCGACGCTGGTGTTCCTGCGCGACGGGCAGGAAGTGGCCCGGCTGGTGCGCCCGAGCGCGGCCGAGCCGATCCGGGAGGCAATGCGCCGCATCGCCTGACGGCCGCCCGCGCCAGGGCGGACTACTTGGCGAACACCTGGCTGAGGTCGCCAAACGCCTTGAATTCGAGCGCGTTGCCCGACGGGTCCAGGAAGAACATGGTGGCCTGTTCGCCGACCTGGCCCTTGAAGCGCACGTGCGGCTCGATCACGAACTGCGTGCCGGCCGCGCGCAGCCGCCCGGCCAGTGCCTCCCATTCCTCCATCGGCAGGATCGCACCGAAGTGGCGCACGGGCACATCGTCGCCATCGACGGCACTGGTCGCACGGTGGCCACATTCCTCGGGCGACAGGTGCGCCACCACCTGGTGGCCATAGAAGTTGAAATCCACCCATGCGTCGGAACTGCGGCCTTCGGGGCAGCCCAGCAACTCGCCATAGAAACGTCGCGCTTCGGCCAGGTCGCGCACGGGAAACGCCAGGTGGAACAAAGGGATCGGGGAAGTCGTGCTCATGGGGGTCTGATGGAAAGGACGGGTTCTGAAGATCGCCTGGAAAGGCCTGCGGGTTGATTGTAGCCAGCGCAACCCGTAATATGAAGCGAATCATTTTTGCCCTGAGCATCAGAGTTTTCGATAGATGATCCGCTACTTCCAGACCTTCCTGACGGCTGCCGAAACGGGATCGTTTTCCGCCGCGGCGGCGCGGCTGGCATTGACGCAGTCCGCCGTCAGCACGCAGATCCGGCGCCTGGAAGAGGACCTGGACTGCAGCCTGTTCGAGCGCACCGGCAAGTCGGTCGCGCTCAGCGAAGCCGGCCGCCGGTTGCTGCCCGAGGCGCGGCGCTTTGTCGAGCTCTATGCCGCCATGAAGGATCGCGCCGGTCCGCACGCCGATGCCGCCCCGGTTGAGCTGGGCGCCGTGTCTACCGTGCAGGCGACCTTGCTCGCCGAGGCGATGCGGCATTTTCGCCAGCGCTTCCCGGACTCGCACGTCAACGTGGTGCCGGGCATGTCGACCCAGCTTCTGACACAGGTCGATGCGCGCGAACTTGACGTAGCCGTGCTGATCCGGCCACGGCTAGGTTTGCCGCCGGACCTGAAGTGGGTGCCATTGGTACGCGAGCGCTTTGTCGCTATCGTTCCGGCCGGCTCGCCGGCGGAATTGCGCGCCCTGCTAGAAGCGTTGCCGTTCATCCGCTACAACCGTCACAGCACCGGCGGCCAGTTGGTGGACCGCTACCTGAAGCGGCAACGGCTCTGGGTCAGGGAAGGGATGGAACTGGACGAGCCGGCGGTGATCCTGCAGATGGTGGCGGCGGGCTTGGGCTGCGCCATCATTCCGGCCGAACTGGTGCCGCTGCGCGAGACCTCCGGCGTGGTGCAGGTGCCGCTGCCGGGCGGGCCGCTCTATCGCGAGGTGGGCGTGCTGGTGCGTGAATCGGCGTTGCGGCGCGCACCGGTCGCGGCGCTGATCGAGGCCTTCGTGGCCGCCAGCGCGCGCTGGCAGCCGAGCGAGGCATAAGCGGGGCTCAGCGGCTGCCGGGCAATACCATCGTCACCAGCACCGAGGCATCGGACACCGCCGTCACGTCGTAGCGCACGCACGGGCCCAGGTAGAGCAGGTCGCCCTGGTGCAACTGGCGTTCGGTGCCATCTACCCGCACGCGTACCTCGCCCTCCAGGCATTGCACGGTCATGGGGCCATCCACCGCGTGAGGGGGCATATGCTTGCCGGCTTTCAGCACCAGACGCATCACTTCGAGGGGACCTTCCTTGAACAGCGCCTGGGTGGCGGTCTGGTCCAGCCGCGCGCCCAGTGGCAGCACGCTGGCGATTTGTCCTGAGGCAAGATGGGGAAGGGACATGCGCGGCTCCTCGCGGTTCTGGTGGGGTGGCTTGTCAGGCGCGCCGGCGGCGGGCGGCGGCACGCCTTCTCAATCTAGCACCGGAGCGCGCGTATCAATAGCACGCAGCGTGGTGTCGGCGTGATCAGGCCGCGGCCGAAGCGCGCGCGCCGCGATGCGACGGCGCCGCCGACACACCGCTGCGGTCCATGCCCGCAACTTCCAGGCCGGCGGCGCGGTGGGCGCCGTCGGTGAAGGGGTCACGCCGGTCGTTGACGCGCGCGCCGTCGGTGAAGGGGTCGCGCTTGCCGTTGACATGCGCGCCTTCGGTGAATGGATCGCGCTTGCCGTTGTGGAGCGCGTAGCCGTAGCGGTAAGCGGCCACGCCGCGGTCGTTCAGGCCTTGTGCCATGACAGGGGTGGCTGCGCCAATGGCGCCGATGGCTGCGATGGAGAGGGACGTGGCAAGAAGGGCTTTGAGAGCTTTTTTATGCATGTCTGCTGTTTTTTGAGTAGGAGGACGGCTACCCCGCGAAGGGCCGCGCAGGCATGGCGGGTTTGCCGCCTGCGCCGTCCGGGATGCGCCTTTTGAGCGGTGCGGCCGCGTTAAAGTCTGCGGGCACGGGACGAAGTGTAGTCATGACGATGTATTCCCGTGATGATTTAACTGGAGATCATTCAGTCGTTTTTTTCATTTATCGATTCGGGGACGGTGGTCAGATTGCGGGCGGTCTGCCAGCCGCCTCCGAGGGCCAGGAACAAGTTGACCTGCTGCGCGGCAACCTGGCCGGCCGAGGCCGCCAGTGCAGTCTGCGCAGCGGCGAGGTCGCGCTCGGCATCAAGATGTGCGAGATAGGGCAGGCGCCCCGCCTGCCATAGCCGGCGCTGCTGTCGCGCGGCTTGCGCGGCACCGTCGCTGGCGGCATGCAGGGCCGCCTGGCGCTCCAGTTCGCGCGTGTATGCCGACAGCGCGGTCTCGGTTTCGTACAGCGCGCGCAGCACCACGCCGTCAAAACGCGCCAGCGCGGCATCCGCGGCGGCTTCCTGGGCGTGGATGCGATGCCGTACGCCGTTGGTGGGCCAGGTCCAGCTCACCAACGGTCCGATGCTCCAGCGCGCCGTGGGCCCGCTGCCAAGATGGCTCAGCACGCCGCTCAGTCCGGCGCTGGCGCCGATGCGGATCGACGGATACAGGTCTGCCGTAGCCACGCCGATGCGCGCCGTGGCAACGGCGAGCTCGCGTTCCGCCTGACGGACATCGGGCCGGCGCCGTAGCAGCGCGGCGCCGTCGCCGACCGGCAATGGCGCACGCAGCGTGGGCTCCGCCTCGCATGCCACGTCGGCGTCCGGCAGCGCCGCCGGCGCTTGCCCAAGCAACAGCGCCAGCCGGTAGCGCGCGGCACTGCGTGCGGCTTGCAGCGGAGGCAGCGTGGCGCGCAGCGCTTCGGTGCGGGCCTGTTCGCGCGCCACCTCGGCGGGCTCGGCGCGGCCCGTGGCGAGCAGCCGGCGGGTGGTGTCCAGCGTGCGCTGCTGCACGGCCAGCTGTTGGGTGGCGGCGTGCAGGTCGTGGGTGGCGGCGCAACCTTGGACGTAGGCGCGCACGGTCTGCGCGGCCACCGTGACACGCACCATGTCCAGCGTCGCCGCGCTGGCCTGCGCGCCGGCCAGCGCGGCCTCGTCGGCGCGTGCCAGCTGGCCGAAGAAGTCGATCAGGTAGGACACGCCAAGGCCGAAGTCGCCCAGGTTGAACACTGGCGGCTGGACCTGTTGCAAGAAGCTCTCGCCCGACAGCTGCGCGCGCGACACGCTGGCGCTGGCGCTGCCCTGTGGCAGGTTTTCGGCTTCCACCTCGTGCAGCAGCGCGAGCGCACGGCGCAGGTTGGCCGCAGCGGCGCGGATATCGGTGTTTGCCGCCAGCGCCCGGACGACAAGCCGGTCGAGCCGCTCGTCTTCATAAAGCCGCCACCAGTCGTCGGGCACCGGTGCGATGGCCACGCCCGGCGCGTGCGCACCTTGCAACGAGCCTTTGGCCGCGGGCGCGCGTACCAGCGCATTTTCGGGCACGCGATAATCGGGGCCTACCGTAGTGCAGGCGCACAGGCAGGCCGCCACGGCGCATGCCAGCCAGACTCTGGAGCGCCTCATGATCTCGGCCCCGCGCCATCGCCAGCGCCGGGCCCCGGTTCGCGAACCCTCACCGTGGCGGTGCGGCCCGACACCAGCCGCACGTCGGCAGGCACGTTCTCCAGCACGATACGCACTGGCACACGCTGCGCCAGCCGCACCCAGTTGAAGGTGGGGTTGACGTTGGGCAGCAGGTTGGAACCCGCGCTGCGGTCCCGGTCCTCGATGCCGGCGGCGATGCTTTGCACATGGCCGCGCAGATGCCGGGGCTCGCCCATGATATGCACGTCCACCGGGCTGCCGATGCGGATGCGGTGCAGCCTGGTTTCTTCGAAATACCCTTCCACATGGAAGGAGCCGGCGTCGACCATCGACAGCACCGGTCGGCCGGTGGACACGTAGTCGCCCAGGCGCGGCAGCCGGTCGTTGAGGTAGCCCGCCACCGGGCTGCGCACGCTGGTGCGTTGCAGGTTCAGCCGGGCCAGCCGCACCGCCGCTTCGGCCTGCGCTAACGCGGCCTGGCCTTGCTCGACGCGCGCGTGGCCTTGCTCGGCGACTTCGGCCGAGACCACGCCGTCCAGGTTGCGGTTGCGCGCGGCTTCGCGCCTTGCCTGCGCCAGCGCGGCACGCTGGGTCGCAAGCGCGGCCAGTGCCTGCTCCAGCGCAAGCGCGTAGCGGTCGCGGTCGATCTCGAACAGGACCTCGCCTGGCCGGACGTATTGGTTGTCGCGCACCAGCACGCGCGTCACCAGTCCCGAAACATCGGGCGCTACCTGGACGATGTCGGCACGCACGTGGCCGTCGCGCGTCCAGGGTGCAGCGGTGTAGTAGTCCCACAGGTGGCGCAGCACCAGCAGCGCGGCGATCGCGGCCAACAGCGTCGGCAGCACGGGAAGCAAGGGGCGGAGTCGGAAGGTCATGAGGGCAGTCCGGGCACCACGGCGCATACGGCGGCCACGACGCCCAGGACGATCACATAGAGGGAAAGGTTGAACAGCGAGCGGTGCCAGATATGCCGGTAGCAACCCAGTGCGGCCAGCACCATGCGGAGCGCCGTGGCAGCGGCAAAGGCCAGCACCGCCAGCACCAGCACGCCGGGCACGAAGACGCCGTAGAGGTCGATTTCACTAAGCATGGGGCGGCAGCGGGGACGATTGGAGATCAGCGGGACGGGGTCATGACCGGGCCGGGAAGCAACGTGACCTGCAGCACCACCAGCGCGCCAAGCGTGCCGCGCTGGCCAGAACGGCCGCTGGCCGCCACCGCGGCCATGGCCTCGCCCACGGCGGTGGCCAGCCCCGCTGGCACCGGTACGCGATGGCCCGCGCGCAGTTGCGCGCGGAAATGCCGCGCCACCGCGGCCAGCACGCGGCGCACCGGCTTGCGCGCCGCCGGCGGCAGGTCCGGCAACGCCTGGTGCAGCGCCAGCGCGCTATAGCCGACCTGCAGCGCATGGAAACCGTCCGAAGACAAGGGATCGTCGGCGGCGCCCAGGCGCGGCACCAGCTGGCCCAGTCGGTCCAGCATGCGCGCGCCCAGCCGGGCATCGCCATCGGCGGCGTGCAGCGTGGCGGCCTGCGCCAGGTCGTGCCAGCTGGCGCGTACCAGCCGGCGTGCCGCCGCGCGCGCGCCGAACGGGCGTGCCGCCACCGACCACAGCGGCGCGAACACCATGGCCGCGGCGCTGGCCAGGCAGGTATTGAAGATGGCAAGGAAATCCGCGTCGAACACCGCCTGCACGTTGGCGAACGCCGCGGTGTTGACCGACAGCAGCATCGCGATCAGCTGGAACCCCGGCCGCGCAATGAGCAGACCGATGCCAAGATAGGGCAGGGCCAGCAGCGCGGCCAGCGCTTCAAAGGTGTGCGCATGCGGCACCACCAGGAACAGGTAGCCGGACGAGATCAACAGGCAGATCGCGCTCCAGCGCACGAAGGTGCCGGCGATGCGGCGCGGCTCGTCGATGGCGGCAAAGAAGCAGCAGGCGATCGACGCCACTGCGACCGCGCCGGCGCCGTCCTCCCAGCCCGAATAGATCCACAGCAGCCCCGCGCAGAACACCGCGAGTCCGCTGGACACGGCGCCGAACAGCAGCATGCCGTGGTCATGGTGATGGCCGGCAACTTCTTGCGCGGCTCCGCCGGGTGCCGGCGGCGTGCCGGCCCGAGCGCCGCCGATGCCTTGCTGCAGGGCGCGGCATTCGCCGTACAGCGCGCACACGCGCTGCAGCTGGTCGGCCGCCGTGGCCGCTAGACCGTCGTGCCAGCCGCTCGCGTCGGGGCGGAACGGAAGCCGCCAGCCCGCCGGCGCCGCCGGCGGCGCCGCGGCGGCATCGCCCGCGAGCCACGCGGCCGTTGCCGCCAGCGCCCGGCGCAGGTCTGGCGGGATGCCGCCGGCCTGGCAGCGCAGGGCCTGCAGCACGCTGTCCAGCGACGACAGCAGCGGCATCAGCATGGTCATGCGCTGGCGCAGCGCGCGCGCATGGCGCAACGTGTGGCTGCCCTCGGTGTCATAGGCCAGCTGGCTGATCAGCTGGTCCAGCTGCAGGATGTCGGCGGCGAGCCGGTGGCGGCTGTGCCCGGCGCGGGGACTGCCGCCGAGGAGGTCCGTGGCCCACGCCGCCGCGTCGGCAAGCCAGGTGGCGGCACGCGCGCGCAGCGCCGGGGCGACCTTGGCCGGAAACACCACCGCGCCCACCAGCGCGGCGCAGACGATGCCGATCACGATCTCCTCGATGCGTGCCACGGCGATATCGAAGACCTGCGCCGGCTGGCTGACCGCGGGCAAGGCCACGATCGGCAGCGTGTAGGCCGCCAGCAGGAACACATAGCTGCGCGGCGTGCGCTGCAGCAGCGACAGGTACACCAGCACGCTGATCCACAGCGCGATCGCGCCCATCAGCACCATCGGCATGTTGACCAGTTGCGGCACCGTCGCCACCGCGGCGGCCGCGCCCAGCACCGTGCCGGCCACGCGATATGCCGCCTTGGAGCGGGTCGCGCCGGTCAGCGGATGCGAGACGAAATACACCGTCGCCATGGCCCAGTACGGCCGCGCGAGGCCCAGCGCCAGCGCGATGTACAGCGCCAGCATCGCGGCGGCGAATGCCTTCAGCGAGAACAGCCACTGTCGTGCATTTGGCCAGCTAGCCATGGGGCGGGTCTTGAAGGGAAGTTGGGGGCGGCCTGCCGCGCCGCCGCTGCGCGCTTCATCGAAGGCCGGGCGGGGCGATGCGTGGAAGCGAAGTGTAGCGGCACCTTTCGCATTCCATTCATGATTTAATATTGGCCTTCACATTCCATTTATTCATGGAGGACGGCGCCGGCCGAGCAGCCGGGCAGCCGCCTTCCACGCCACCATGCCCATCGATATCCGCGCGCTGCGCTATTTCGTCGAGACTGCCCGGCTGCGCAGCTTCACCCAGGCCGCTTCTTCGCTGTTCGTGACCCAGTCGACCATCAGCAAGATGGTCAGGCAGCTCGAGGACGAGGTCGGCCAGCCGCTGCTGATCCGCGAAGGCAAGAGCGTGCGCCTGACCGACGTGGGCCGCGTGGTGTACGAGCGCGGCCAGGAGGCGCTGGGGGTAGTCCACCGGCTGACGCTGGAGGTATCCGACCTGTCCTCGCTCGGGCGCGGGCAGTTGACGGTCGGCATCCCGCCGATGGTCAACCTGTTCTTCTCGCCAGCGGTCAGCGCGTTCCGTCAGCGCTATCCCAACTTGTCATTGACGCTGGACGAGCACGGCGGGCAGGTGGTGGAACAACTGGTGGCCAGCGGCGAGCTGGAGGTCGGTGCCACCGTGCTGCCGGGGGACAGCGGCCTGGCGCTGGAAACACGCCAGTTCGGCCGCCATCCGATCTGGGCGGTGGGTCCGCGCAAGGCGGCCTGGGCGCGCGGGCGCACGGTATCGCTGGCGGCGCTGCGCGACGAGCCGCTGGTGATGCTGACCGAAGATTTCTCGCTCACTCGCAAGCTGCGTCAGGCGTTCCTGGAAGCCCGCATCGAACCGAAGGTGGTGGCGCGCAGCGGGCACTGGGATTTCCTGGCGTCGATGGCGGCGGCGGGGCTGGGCACCACCTTCCTGCCGCAGCCGCTGGCCGAGCGCTTGCAGGCGCAGGACACGCTGGCCATGGCGCGCCTCACCGAACCCGCCGTGGACTGGACCATGGCCCATATCTGGTCGCCGGGGCGCTACCTGTCGCATGCGGCCCGGGCCTGGCTGGCGGTCTGCGACGAGATGCTGGGGGACGGGCGGGGGGCTTGAGGCGTCGAGGTCCGCCGACTCACCTGCGGTGGCACTGGTCAGGCGGGATATCAAGCAGGACCAGCTGCTTTTGTCCGGCCACATAGTGATAGCGCAGCCTGACGCCCAGCTTGCCCAGCACCGGCACATCCGGATTGCGGCAGATGCCGCGCTCCAGGATCGGCTTGGCCGCGGCCATGAACTCACGGGTATCGTCGCGGGTTGCGTCCACGCCGGAGACCTTCAGGTGGAACTCGACGATCTTGCCTGGCCGCGCCACGCAGCCGTCAAAGCGGGTGGTGTCGTCGAGGTCGACCGGGCCCGCGCGCATCAGCTCCTGGCAGGCCAGGCGCAGTTCCCGGTCGGCATCGCCGGTGGTCAGCCGCGTAACGCCCGTCATGCCGGTAGGCTTGCCGCGCACCGTGCCCAGCAACAGTGTGGCGAGGCCTGATAACGGCGGCGGCGTGGCCACGGTGGCGGCCAGCGTGGCGGGAACGGCAAGTGTCGTGGCCAGCAACGACAGGCTCAGTTGCGCGGCAGCGCTGCGCCAGCGACGGTGATCATGGGTGGGGCAAGTGTGGACGGCGGCGGGGTCAGGGGGCATGAGGCAAACGGAACGGGGGGCGGCGGGTGCGCTGCTACTTTAGCCCTGTGTCGTTGCGGCCGTTGTCAGGCTTTGTCCTACGCCGCAACGGCGCGCTTGCCGTGCCGGCCCTGGCATGTCAGGGGGTAGAATCACGCGCGATCGCCCTTCGTTACGCTCATTCGCCGCGCCCCATCGCCATGCCGCTGCAAATCCGCCCCGAACTGCCCACCGACGCCGACGCCATCGCCCGCCTGACCACTGCCGCGTTTCTGAATGCGTCGCACGCCAGCCACACCGAGGCGTATATCGTCAATGCGCTGCGCCGGGCAGGCCAGTTGACGGTGTCGCTGGTGGCGCAGGACGGCGCTACGCTGGTCGGGCACGTTGCCGTCTCGCCGGTAGCGATCTCGTCGGGCGCGGCGGGATGGCACGGGCTGGGGCCGCTCTCGGTGGTGCCGCCGCGGCAGGGCCGGGGCATTGGCGCGCAACTGATGCGCGCGGCGCTGGACGCATTGCGCCGCCAGGGCGCGGCCGGCTGCGTGGTGCTGGGCGAGCCGGCCTACTACGGACGCTTCGGTTTTGCCGCGCGCCCTGGCCTGGTCCTGCCGGGCGTGCCGCCGGAGTATTTCCAGGCGCTGGCATTCGATGGCGCGTGTCCGGCCGGAACGGTCAGATACCACGACGCCTTCAATGCGACGAGCTGACGCTCAGAGCTCCAGCACCAGCCGGCCGCCGCCACAGGCGCGCGAGCAGCACGCCATCATGCGGTGATTGGCGTCACGCTCGGCGCGCGTGAGCACCACGTCGCGGTGGTCAACCTGGCCCGCCAGCACGCGCACCTCGCACGAACCGCACAGGCCTTCCTCGCAGTCGCTCTGCACGTCGATATTGGCGCCGCGCAGCGCGCCCAGCAGGGTCTGGCCCGCCGGCACTTCCAGCACCAGGCCGGAGTCCTTCAGCTCGACGGTAAAGGGCTGTTCCCGCGACGCATCCAGGGTGCCGAGCTTCGATACGAAATGCTCCACCCGCAGCGCGTCCGCCGGCCACGCGGCGCAGCATTCAGCGAGCGCGTCCAGCAGGAGCTGCGGGCCGCAGGCATAGATCTGGGTGCCCGCCTCAGGCTGCGCCAGCAGCTTGCCGAAGTCGGCGCGCTGGCCCTCGTCGCTGGCATGGACGTGCAGCCGCGCGCCGTGCAGCGCCTGCAGTTCGTCCAGCATGGCCATGGCCTGGCGCGAGCGCCCGCAGTAGTGAAAGGCGTAGTCGATGCCCAGCGCGCGGGCGCGCCGCGCCATCGCGCTGACGGGCGTGACGCCGATGCCGCCGGCGATGAAGACGGCGCGCCCGCACCCTTCGTCGAAGCGGAAATGGTTGCGCGGCCCGCGGATGCGCAGGCGGTCGCCGGCCCTGACGCTGCCATGGACCCAGGCGGAGCCGCCACGGCTGGCGGGATCGCGCAGCACCGCAATCTCCAGCGCCGCCGCATCGTCCGGATCGCCGCACAGCGAATACTGGCGCGACAGCCCGGTGTCGCCGCATTCCACGTCGATATGCGAGCCCGGCGCCCAGCGCGGCAGCGGCTTGCCGTCGGGCGCCACCAGCCGCAGCCGGAGCACGCCGTCGGCGGCCGGGGTGGCGCGCTCGACCACCACCGTGCGGGCGATGGTGTGCGCCGAGGGCTCGCCGATGCGCACCGGCTGGCGCACGGCGAGCAGGGCCGGATCGCGCCGCTCGGGGTTCTGCGCCGGATCCCATTCCACCAGCAAATGCTCCGGCCCGCGGAACGAAGTGTTGGGCACGTAGGTAAAGGTCTGCGCGGCCAGGCGCATATGCGGCAGCCGGCGCGTCAGTTCTTCCAGGAAGACCTGCATTTCCATGCGCGCCAGGTTCTTGCCCATGCACTGGTGCGAGCCGTAGCCAAAGGTCAGTTGCTCGCTGGCGTTGTCGCGGCGGATGTCGAACAGGTCGGCATCGGCGAAATGGCGCTCGTCATGGTTGGCCGACGAGGTCACGATCAGCAGCTTGCTGCCGGCCGGCAGGCGGATGCCGCCCACCTCGGCGTCGCGCGTGACCAGCCGGCGCCATGCCGCCACCGAGCCGTTGTGGCGCAGGCATTCCTCGACTGCATTGGGAATCAGCGACGGGTCCTCGCAGATCTCGCGCCACGCCTCGGGATGCTGCAGCAGCAGCTTGATGGCGTTGGCCGAGGCGTTGGCGGTGGTTTCGTGCGCGGCCACGATGCCGGCCATCATCATCGAATGCAGGTAGGAGTCGGTGACCACCTCGGGCAGCTCTTTCTGCTTGCGCAGGCCGTACTGCATCCAGCCCGGGCCGGACGGGTCTGCGCGCATCTTGTCGAGGATGCGGCCTGCCAGCTGCCAGAAGTTGCCCACGGCGTGCGCCACCGCGACCTGTTCCTCCGGCTTCGGCCGGCCCCAGGTGTTGACGGTATGGGCGATGGAGTACTGGCGCAGCAGGTCCATGTCCTCCTCGGGCACGCCCAGGAAATGGAGCGCCACCGTCAGCGGCACCTCCCACAGCATCTGGTCGACCAGGTCGGCGCGGCCATCGTCGATGAAGCGGTCGACATACTCGCGCGTGAGGCGGCGCACCAGCGGCTCGTGGTGCGCCAGTTCGGCGGGCGTGAACGGCGCCATTAGCGCACGCCGGCGCGGCATGTGGGCGGGCTCGTCCTCGTTGACCAGCGTGCGGTTCATGGCATAGCCGTAACTGGCCAGCACGGCGTTGGCCTCGTCGCCGGTGGGCGTGATCTTCTCCAGCGCGATCGACGGGCTGAAGGTCAGGTTGTCGCGGAAGATCGCCTTGATGTCGTCGTAGCGCGTGACGACCCAGTAGCCCAGCTGCGGGCTGTAGAACACCGGCTCCTGTTCACGCGACCAACGCACGTATTCGGGCGGGTCCTGCTGGTAGCCGTCGCCGAACGGGTCGAACTGCGCCGCGTTGTGGCTGACCGGGCAGCCATTGGGTGCGGTCAGGGCGCTGTGGTCGATCGGGCAGCCGCCGCGGGCGACGCTGGGGGAGGGGATGGCCATGCTGCGTACTCCTCGAACATCGAAGCCCGGCAGGACATCGCTGCCGGGCAAAAAAACCATGCCGTCCGGGCGCGCCGGACGGCCTGCCGCGGTTACGGCCGGACTCAGTTGTCCAGCGTGATCTTCAGGTCGCGGATCAGCCTGGTCCAGCGGCCGGACTCGCTGCGCAGCAGCTCGCTGAACTGCGCCGGCGTATTGCCCACCGGCTCGACGCCGAAGTCGACCAGCCGCTTGTTGACCGCGGGCTCGCGGATCGCCGCGACTACGTCCTTGTTGAGCGTGTTGATCACCTCCGGCGGCGTGCCGGCCGGCACCACCATGCCGACCAGCGCGGCGGCTTCGACGCGCGGGTAGCCCAGCTCGGCAAAGGTCGGCACGTCAGGCAACTGCGGCAGGCGGGTGGCATTGGCCACGGCCAGCGGGCGCACCTTGCCGCCCTTGATGAAGCCGGCGCCGGCGGCATAGTCCACCATCATCGCGGCGACCTGGCCGGCGGCCACGTCGGACAGCGCCGGGGCGGCACCGCGGTACGGGGCATGCGTCATCGACAGGCCGGCTTCCACCTTCAGCAGTTCCATCGCCAGGTGGTGCGGGCTGCCCGCGCCGGCCGAGCCGTAGTTGATGCCGCCCTGCGTGGCCTTGGTCTGCGCGATGAATTCCTTCGCACTTTTGACCGGGCTGGCGGCGCCCACCACCAGGATCATCGGGAACCGGCCCAGCAGCGTCACCGGGGCCAGATCCTTGGCGGGTTGGTAGGAAAGCGATTTGTACAGCACGGGATTGAATATCAGCGTGCCGTTGTCAGCCGACAGCACGGTATAGCCATCGGCGGCCGCGCGCGCGGTCTCGGCAGCGCCGATGGCGGTATTGCCGCCGGGTTTGTTGTCCACCACTACCGGTTGTCCGACCTTGGCCGACAGGCCCTGGCCGATGGTGCGCGCGAGGAAATCGGAGCCGCCGCCGGCGGCGTACGGGACGATCCAGCGGATCGGCTTGGCGGGATAGGGATCGGCGGCGTGGGCCGGGGTGGCGGCCAGAACCGGCAGGGTCAGCGCGCCGATAGCCAGGCGCACGGAAAAGGCAACGCGGGGGCGGGGCATGGGTCTTGGTCTCCTGAGGGTTGGACCGGCGTCCTGGCACCGGCGAGTTCTAATTTGCGTAAATCATATACGCATTGCGTAATGATTGAATGCGGGTTAACCTTGAACCGGCCCCGTGTCACGGCGTGGCATCGTCCGCTGTCGCCGTGAAGACCCGCAACCGTCGCGCAGCTCCGCCATGCCCCGATCCAAAGCTACCGAACCCATCATTGAAGAGACCGCGACCCGCACGCGGGAACGGCGCCAGCGCGTGCAGTCGGCCGTCACCGGCATGGCCGTACTGAAGGGACTGGCGCGGCTGGGCGGGCGCGCCAGCCTGACTGCGCTGGCCGCGCATATCGACGAAAGCCCGGCCAAGGTGCATCGCTACCTGGTCAGCCTGGTGGAAGAAGGCCTGGTGGCGCAGGAAGCGGGCACGCAGCAATACCACCTTGGCTTCGAGGCCTTGCAGATCGGCATGGCGGCGATGCGCCAGGCGGACCCGATCCGGCTGGCCGAGGCGTCGCTTGTGCGACTGCGCGAGACCCTGGAGGTGACGTGCTTTGTTGCGGTGATGGGCAACAAGGGCCCCACCATCCTGCGCTTCGAGGAACCGGGCCTGCCGGTGACGGTGAACGTGCGCGCGGGCTCGGTGATGCCGCTGCTGTGGTCCGCCACCGGGCGCGTGTTCCTGGGGCTGCTCGATGAAAAGGGCGTCCACGCGCAGGCCAGCGAAGAGCTTGCCGCCGCCAGCCCGGCGCGGCTGGCGCAGCTCGATGCCAGCGACCCCATTGGCGCGCTGCGCCGCGCCGTGCAGGCGGACGACTGCGCCTGGGTGCGCGACACCAACCTCACGGGCATCAGCGCGGTGGCGGCCCCGGTGCGCGACTACACCGGGCGGGTCTGCGCGGTGCTGACCGCGCTGGGCGCCACCGGCGGTTTCGACCCGGCCATCGACGGCCCTATCGGCAGCGCCGTGCGGCGCGAAGCGCGCGCGGTCAGCGCGGCGCTGGGGTTCCATCCCGCGGCGTGACGCCGGCTACCGACGTATCCGTGTGCAGCGCCGGGCAGGCGCTTGCCTCCTCGGCGCTGATTTATTCCGCAGCGCGCCGTCACGCGACCTCGCGCAGTGCCGCCTGGCGCGGCATGGCCGCATCCCCGGCGGGCCGCAGCGACCGATACCCCGCCGCAAACACCAGCCGCCCGCCTGCCCACGTGTGGGTGACCATCGGCTGGCCGGCCACCTCGGACACGGCGATCACGTCGGCGCGCAGCCCCGGCGCCAGCCGGCCGCGGTCGGCAAGGCGGCAGGCATCGGCGGGGTTGGCAGTGACCAGCGCCAGCGCCTGGTTCAGCGGCAGCCCGGCCTGGCGCCCGGCGGCATACGCGGCGGCGATCAGCGTGGAAGGCTGGTAGTCCGAACACAGGATGGTGCCGGCGCCGGCGCGGATGGCGTCGATGGCACGCATCGATCCGCTCTGGCTCTTGCCGCGCAGCACGTTGGGCGCGCCCAGGATGGTGGGCAGCGCGCACGAGCAAGCGGCCTGCGCGGTCTCCAGGTTGATCGGGAACTCGCTCATGCGCACGCCCAGCGCCTGCATGGCGGCGATGCGCTGCGGCGAATCGTCGTCGTGGCTGGCGGTGGGAATGCCCAGCGCATGCGCCGCGGCCACCAGCCGGTTGACACGCTCGTGCGCGCCCTCCAGTAACGTGGCCTTCTGGCGCGCGGCATCGGTGGCGGCGTCGCGGCTCATGCCGTGGTTGCCCATCATGTAGGCCAGGTAGGCGTCCAGGGTCTTGAACTGGCCCTGGCCGGGCGAATGGTCCATCACCGACAGCAGGTCGACCACGCCTTCGGCCATCAGCGCTTCCAGCACCGGCACCGCGCCGGCGTCGGTGACCTCGTAGCGGCAATGGATGCGGTTGTCGACCAGGCTGTGCTGCCGGTAGGCGGCGACCGTGCGCACCACCGTGGCCGCGGTGTCGACGTTGCGCACGCCGAACTGGTTGCCGGCGAACGACAGCGCGTGATAGGGCGTGGTGATCCCGGCAGCGGCGTTGCGGCGGTCGACCTGCGCCACGGCGAAGTCCAGCGGGAACAGCACGCTGGCGCGTGGCTCGACCTCTTTCTCGATGGCGTCGGAATGCACGTCCACCAGGCCGGGCATTACGGTGTGGCCATGCAGGTCAACCACGGCAGCGTGCGCGGGCACGGCCGCGGGTGCCGGCTCGATCGCCGCGATGCGGCCATCCTCGATCAGCAGCGCGCTGTCGTACAGCACGCGGTCCGGCAGCACCAGGGTGGCGTGGGTCAGGTAGGTCGCAGGCATGTCTGGCTCCGTTCTGGGCGGTTCGGTTCAGGCGAGGGCGGTGGCGGGGCGCAACGGCAGCAGGCGCGTGGCCACCGCATCGCGCACCGCTTCGTCGTGGAAAATGCCGATCAGTGCGCGGCCTTCGGCCAGCGCTTCGCGGATCAGCGCGACCACTACGGCGCGGTTGTCGGCATCCAGCGAGGCGGTGGGCTCGTCCAGCAGCAGGATGGGATGGCCGCCGATCAGGCCGCGCGCGATGTTGACGCGCTGCTGCTCGCCGCCCGAGAAGGTGGCGGGCGGCAGGTCCCACAGCCGGCGGGGCAGGTTCAGCCGCGCCAGCAGCCCGGCCGCGCGGGCGCGGGCCTCGTCCTCGCTGGCGCCGCGCTGCCGCAACGGCTCGGCGACCACGTCGAGCGCGCCCACGCGCGGGATCGCGCGCAGGAACTGGCTGACATAGCCGATCACGTCGCGGCGCAGCCTCAGCACGCGCTGTTCGGTGGCATCGCCCAGCTCGACCCACGGCGCGCCGTCGGTGCTGGTATCGCGCAGCCGGATGCTGCCTTCGGTGGCCAGGTAGTTGCCGTACAGGCAGCGCAGCAGCGTGCTCTTGCCAGTGCCGGATGGACCGGACAGGACCAGGCATTCCCCGCGGGCGGCATCGAAATCGATCGCGCGCAGGACCGGCAGGCGGATGCCGCCCTGGTTGTGCAACGTAAACATCTTGCCGAGGCCGCGCACCTCGACCAGCTTCTGTGGGTGTTCTGCGTGCATCGTGGTCAGCCCTGCAGGATGGAAGACACCAGCAACTGCGTGTACGGATGCTGGGGATCGTCGAGGATCTGGTCGGTCAGGCCCTGCTCGACCACGCGGCCGCCCTGCATCACCAGCGTGCGGTGCGCCAGCAGCCTGGCCACCGCCAGGTCGTGGGTGACCAGCACCGCGGCCAGGTCCAGGTCTGCCACCAGGCGGCGCAGCAGGTCCAGCAGCCGCGCCTGCACCGACACATCGAGTGAGGCGGTGGGCTCGTCCATGAACACCAGGCGCGGATGCGTGACCAGGTTGCGCGCGATCTGCAGCCGCTGCTGCATGCCGCCGGAAAAGGTGCCGGGCACGTCGTCCAGCCGGGCCAGGTCGATTTCCATCTTTTCCAGCCAGTTGCCGGCGGCTTCGCGCAGGCTGCCGTAGTGGCGCTCGCCCACGGCCATCAGCCGTTCGGCGATATTGGCGCCGGCGCTGACCTGCATGCGCAGGCCGTCGCGCGCGTGCTGGCGCACGAAGCCCCAGTCGGTGCGCGCCAGCAGCCGCAGGCGCGCGCTGGACAAGGTGGCCAGGTCGGTCAGGCCGGACTCGCGCATGGCATAGCAGACGCTGCCGCGCTGCGCCGGCGCCTGCATCGACAGGGACTGCAGCAGCGTGCTCTTGCCGGAGCCCGACTCGCCCACCACGCACAGCACTTCGCCGGGATACAGGTCGAAGCTGACGTCATGGCAGCCGTGCCGGCCGTCCCAGGTGCGCGTCAGGTTGCGCACCGACAGCAGCGGCGCGGCGCTCATTGCAAGCCCCCGGCGGCGGCATCGACGGCCTGCGCCGCCTGGCGCGCCGCGCAATACTCGGTATCGGAGCACACGAACCGGCGCGTGCCGGCGTCGTCGGTGATGATCTCGTCCAGGTAGCTGTCGGTGGCCCCGCACTGTGCGCAGCAGTTGGACCATGACTCGACGGTGAACGGATGGTCGGCAAAGTCCAGGCTCTTGACGGCGGTGTAGGGCGGTACCGCATAGACGCGCTTTTCCCGGCCCGCGCCGAACAGCATCAGCGCCGGGCTGCGGTCCAGCTTGGGGTTGTCGAACTTCGGGATCGGCGAAGGCCGCATCATGTAGCGCTGGTTGACGATCACGGGGTAGTCGTAGGTGGTGGCGATGTGGCCGTGACGGGCGATGTCCTCGTACAGCTTGACGTGCATCGCGCCGTATTCCGCCAGCGCGTGCATGGTGCGGGTCTCGCCTTCGCTTGGTTCCAGCCAGCGCAGCGGCTCGGGGATCGGCACCTGGAACACCACGGTCTGGCCCGCGCGCAGCGGGGTTTCCGGAATCCGGTGGCGGGTCTGGATGATGGTCGCTTCGGCGGTGCGTTCGGTGGTCGGCACGCCGGTGACGCGGGCGAAGAAGCGGCGGATATTGATGGCGTTGGTGGTGTCGTCCGAGCCCTGGTCGATCACCTTGAGCACATCGTCCTTGCCGATGATCGCGGCGCTCACCTGGATGCCGCCGGTGCCCCATCCGTACGGCAGTGGCATCTCGCGGCTGCCGAACGGCACCTGGTAGCCAGGAATCGCCACCGCCTTCAGCAGCGCGCGGCGCAGCATGCGCTTGGTCGATTCGTCGAGATAGCCAAAGTTGTAGTGCGCGTCGCGGGCGATGCCCGCGGCCATGCTGGTGTCGGCGGCGCTCATGCCAGCGTCTCCTCTTGCGTCTGTGGCTGTGACTGTGATTGCGGCTGCGCCGGTGCCGCCACGGTGGCGGGCATGGCGTTGTCCGGCGCGTCGGCGTCCCGTGCGCGCAGCCGGCGCAGCAGTTCCAGGTTGGCCTGGAAGTCCACGTAGTGCGGCAGCTTCAGGTGCTGCACGAAGCCGGAGGCCTCGACGTTGTCGCTGTGGTACAGCATGAATTCGATATCGTTGGCCGGCGCGTCGGCGGCCTCGCCGAGCGCTTCGGCGCGCATGGCGCGGTCGGCCAGTGCCATCGACATGGCCTTGCGCTCGTTGTAGCCGAACACCAGCCCGTAGCCGCGCGTAAAGCGCGGCGCCTCGTCGGCGTTGCCGGCGAACTGGCTCACCATCTGGCATTCGGTCAGTTCGATCTCGCCGATAGTGACGGCGAAGCCGAGCTCTTCGACGAACAGCTCCACCTCTGCCGTGCCGTAGCGGATCTCGGCCGCGAACGGGTGCGAGTTGCCGTAGCCGCGCTGGGTGGAGTAGCCCATCGACAGCAGGAAGCCCTCATCGGCGCGCGCCAGGTTCTGCAGGCGCGCGGCGCGGCCGGCGGGGAAGGTCAGCGGCTCGCGCGTCAGGTCGGGCGGGGCGGGGTCGCCGGCCGGAATCTCGTCGGTTTCGACCAGCTCGTCCGCTTCCAGCAGGCTGGTCACGCGCGGCATGGTGTCGGCCAGCGGTTCCTGCCCGGCGGGCAGGGGCTGCGGCGCGCGGCCGGTTTCGAGCGAGAAATCCAGCAGCCGCTGCGTGTAGTCATAGGTGGGGCCCAGCACCTGGCCGCCCGGCACGTCCTTAAAGGTCGACGAGATCCGGCGCTGCAGGCGCATCGCGCCGGTATCGAGCGGCTGCGTATAGCCGAAGCGCGCCAGCGTGGTACGGTACGCGCGCAGCAGGAAGATGGCCTCGATCTGGTCACCGGCGGCCTGCTTGAGCGCCAGCGCGGCCAGGTGCGGGTCGTACAGCGAGCCCTCGGCCATCACGCGCGCCACCGCCAGCGGCATCTGCTCGCGGATCTGCGCCAGCGTGAGTTCGGGCACCGCGGTGTCGCCACGGCGATACGCGTCGAGCATCCGATAGGAATTGAGGATGGCGCGTTCGCCCCCCTTGACGGCTACGTACATGTCAGTCCTCCACGATGGTGGTGCGCGTCAGCGCGCAGAACCGGTCGCCACTGGACAGCAACAGGTCCACGCCGAGCGGGAAGCCGGCGTTGTTGGCGCGCCAGGCGGCGCGGAAGCCCGTCGGCAGGCCGGTCACGCGCAGCGCCTGCGTGTGCGCGATGCCGGGGCCGCGCAGCGTCAGGGTCTCGCCCTCGGCGAGCGAGGCCACTTCCACCAGCAGCGTGGCCGAGCGGTCAGGGAAGGCCGGGGCGCCTTGTGCGCAGTCGGCGAGCGCGGGCAGGGCATGGCCGGCTGGCACGCAGACGAAGGCCGCGGCGCCGGGGTCGTCGGTCAGCCGGCAGCCGCAGTGAAAGCGCAGGAACGCCCGCGCCGCCGCCGGCACGCCGGCCGGCAGCCAGACCGGCGTATCGGCATCGGCCAGCGTCAGCAACAGGGCCGCAAGCGCCGGCGACAGGCCCTCGGGCACCCCGCTGCCCACCGGCAGCGCCTGCAACTGGCCTGGATGGGCAAACGCCCGCAGCGCGGCGCGGAAGACCTGCTGGGCATTGTCGACCGGATCGTTGAAGCCGGGCAGCAGCGCGGCGCCCGGCGTGGACAGCATCGGTTGCGTGGTGATCATCTCAGTCCTCCCCGCGAACCATGGTGAAGAATTCGACGCGGGTCTGGGCGGCCGTGGCCGCGGCCTGCGCGGCGCGACCGGTCCGGGCGTCGGCCAGCGGCGCAAGCACCAGTTCCTGCACGCGCGGGTGCCAGGCCGGATGCTGCAGCAGCGCGTCCAGCACGGCGGCCTGCTCGGCATGGCGCACGCTGCGTCCCTGCACATAGGCAACGCCGGCGGCAGGGTCGGCCGCACCATCCTCCAGCACCACTACGCAGCGCGTCACCGTGATTTCGCCGAGGTTGAACTGGGCTCCGGTGCCGCCCGCGCGGGCCCGCACCATGGCCATGCCGGACTCCGGCTTGCGTAGCAGCCGGTAGCCAGGCAATGCCTGCGCTTGCGCAAGCCGTTGGTACTGGCCATCGAGCGCTTCGGCGGGCGCGGTCGCCAGGATCCGCAGCCAGGCGGCGCGGGCCACATGGGGGGCCTCGGTGGCGTCGGTGGCGCCGGTGGCCTGGGTGGCCTTGGTGGCGGGCGCGTCGGAGCGCGCGGTTTCGCTTTGCATCATCACCCCTATACGTCTATACGTTCAGATGTCGTGGCTCGAACACGCAGCCACTAGACCACAGGGAAATGAACGTTTCATGACGGGGCAGGGGGTTGCTCGGGCACGCTGCCAGCGCGGCATGACTGAGGCACAATCGCACGGCATGGATGAACGCTTGATGACAAGAGGACAGCGCAAGATGTCTGATCGAGAAGTGGAACGGGGTTCGGGCGTCGCCGTCTGGCGCCAGATTGGCGAGGCGCTGGCGGACGATATCCGCAAGAAGCTGTACCTGCCCGGCGAGCAGTTGCCACCGGAGCCTGAGCTGGCCAACCGCTTCGCCGTGAACCGCCACACCATCCGCCGCGCCATGGGCGAGCTGGAACTGAGCGGGCTGGTGCGCATCGAGCAGGGCCGCGGCACCTTCGTGCAGGAACACGCGATCGACTACGCCATCGGGCGGCGCACCCGCTTTTCACAAAACCTGGCGGCGCAGGGCATGCGCGGGCATGCCGAGATCGTTGCCAGCCAGATGGTGCGCGCGCCGGAAATAGCCAGGCATCTGGGGCTGCCGCGCACGGCTGAACTGCTCCATGCGCAGATGCTCGGCAAGGCCGAGGACCGCACCATCGACGTCGCCGAACATTACTTCGACCTCAAGCGCTTTCCCGGCATCGACGAGGTGCTGCGCGCCCGGCAATCCGTATCGCGCGCGCTGGCGCATTTCGGCATTGCCGATTACACCCGCAAGTGGTCGCGCATTACCGCGGCGATGCCCAGTGCGCCGGTGGCGCGCATGCTGAACCAGCCGAAAACGCGCCCGGTGCTGCAGGTCGAGGCGCTGAATGTCGATATCGACGGCAATCCGGTTCAGTACAGCGTGGTGCGCTTCGCCGGCGACTGGGTGCAGCTGACGGTGTCCGACGGTGACTGAGGCCGGCGTGCGGCATTGGTCTAGACATCCGGCTGTCATTTGCCTGCGTTACCGTTTGCGGTCAACCCCACCAAACCGGGGCAGCCTGCGCCCGCGCGCGCATGACGCCGCTGGTAACCTTGCCGCATGACTCACGCCGCATACCGTTACGCCATCTACCTGTCGCCATCGGGCCCGCTGTGCACCTTCGGCAGCCAGTGGCTGGGCCGCGACGCCGACACCGGAGCCGCGCTATCCCCGCCACGCGAACTGGCCGCCGCCCCCGCGGACTGGATCAGGGAGCCGGCCCGCTACGGCCTGCACGCCACCCTGAAGCCGCCGTTCCGGCTTGCCGCCGGCGCCAATGGGGCGATGGTCGATGCCACCGCCCGGGAGCTTGCGCGACGGCAGGCGCCGTTCGACGCACCGCTGGCGCTGCGCGCGCTGCGTGGCTTTATCGCGTGGGGGCTCGCCGATGGCGGCTCGCCGCCGATGCAGGCGCTGGCCGACGCCTGTGTCATGGCCTTCGAGCCCTTGCGGGCGCCGCCCTCGGCGCAGGAACTGGCCCGGCGTACGCCGCACCGGCTGACCGAAGAAGAGCGCCGCATGCTTGACGCATGGGGCTACCCGTATGTGTTCGGCACCTTCGTCTTTCATATCACCCTGACCGGCATGCTCGATGCCGCCGGCCAGCGCGCCGCGCTGGCCCAGCTGGAAGCAGCCAGCGTCCAGTTGCTGCAAGCGCCGTTGCAAGTGGACCGGATCAGCGTCTTCGTGCAGCCCGCCGCGGGCGAAGACTTTGTCGTCGGCCGCCATTACGGCTTCGACGGCAGCACCGCCGACGGCGCCGGCGCGGCGTACCTGGGCGCATGAGCACGCTTACCGTGGCCGACGGACACGGCCTGTTCTACCTGATGGGCCCGTCGGGCAGCGGCAAGGACTCATTGCTGCGCGCGCTGCGCGACCGCCTGGGAAGCGATCACCGCATTGTCATCGCGCATCGCTACATCACCCGCGCCGCCGACGCCAACGAGGCCTCGGTGGCGCTGACGCCCGAAGAATTTCACCGTCGGCGCGCACTGGGGTGCCTGGCGCTGGACTGGCACAGCCACGGGCTGCACTACGGCATCGGCATCGAGATCGAGCAGTGGCTGGCGCGCGGCCTGACGGTCATCGTCAACGGCTCGCGCGAGTTCCTGCCGCAAGCGGTGGCGCGCTACCCCAGGCTGTGCGCGGTACACGTGCGGGTGCATCCGGAAGTGCTGGCCGCGCGCCTGCGCCAGCGCGGACGCGAGGCGGAAGACGCCATTGCCAGGCGGCTTGCGCGTGCGCGGCAGGCGTTCGCCGTGCCGCCCGGATGCCGGCTGGTGGAGATCGACAACAGCGGCGGGCTGGAGACCGCGGTGGCAGCCCTGGCGCAAGTGGTGGGCATGGCGCCTGCAGCGGCCGGGCGGGCCTGAGCCTCAGAGTTCGATGCTGAAGCTGATCCCATGCTCGGTAAAGCCGAGCTGGCGATAGAACCGGTGCGCCCGCAGGCGTCGCGCATTGGATGACAGCGCCAGCTTGGCCGCGCCGGCCTCGCGCGCCAGGCGCATCGCCTCGCGCATCATCGCCTTGCCGACGCCCATGCCGCGCGCGGTCGGCGCCACCACCACGGCTTCGACAATGGCCTCGGGGCGCCCGTCGTGGACCATCACGGGGAACACCAGCAGGCTGAACGTGCCCAGCGGCACGTCATCCGCGCCCACCATCATGTAGCAGCGGTAGTCCGGATAGCGGCGCATGGTGGCATAGCGCTCGCGCATGGTGGCCAGCGGCAGCGGCATTTCGCCATCCATCGCCGCCAGCAGCGCGGACAGGTGCAGCAGCTCCGCATCGGAGCCGCGCACTTCGCGCAGGGCGGGCGAGGCGTCAGGCATCAGCATGGTATTCAGACCAGCACCTTGCGGATCTGCGCCGACAGGATGTCGATGGCCGAGACGAAGGCGATGATGATAATCATCACGGCACAGGTCTGCGCGTACTGGAAGCTGCGGATGATTTCCCACAGCACGGTGCCGATGCCGCCCGCGCCGACGATGCCCACCACTGACGCCGAGCGCACGTTGGACTCGAAGCGGTACAGCGCGAACGACAGCCACAGCGGCAGCACCTGCGGAATCACGCCGTAGACGATCTCCGCGACCGGCCCGGCGCCGGTGGCGCGCACGCCTTCGACCGGCCGCGGGTCGATGGCTTCGACCGCTTCGGCAAACAGCTTGGCCAGCACCCCGGTGGTGTGGATCCAGATCGCCAGCACGCCGGCGAACGGACCCAGCCCGACCGCGACGATAAACAGCATAGCGAACACCATTTCATTGATGGCGCGGCACGCGTCCATGATGCGGCGCGCGGGCTGGTAGACCCAGGCCGGCACGATGTTGGCCGAGCACAGCAGCCCCAGCGGCACCGCCATCACCACGGCCAGGGCCGTGCCCCACAGGGCGATCTGCACGGTGACCAGCATCTCGTCCAGGTAGTGATGCCAGTCGCGGAAATCGGGCGGGAAGAAGTCTGCCGCGAACCTGGCCATGTTGTCGGAATCGCGCAGCAGGTCCAGCGGGCGCATGTCGGCGCCTTGCCAGGACAGGGCCAGCATGGCAAGCAGCACCGCCCACGTCAGCGGCACGGCAAGGGACGTGCGGGGCGGGCGCACAGGGCTTCGGGGCGTGGGAGGCAGGCCAGGCGTGACGGTGGCGGTCATGGAGCGGTCCGGATGCAACGGCGGGACGGAATCGGCGGCAGGCCGGCGGCGACAGGCCGCCGGCCTCGATGAGACAGGGGCAATCGTGTGGCGGCAGCGAGCCGGTTAATGCGTGCTGGTGGCGCTGCCGGCCGCCTTGTCCAGCTCCGCCAGGCGGCGGGACACGTCGGACAGGCGCTTTTCCTTGTCGGCGGCGGCCATGGTGGTATCCGATTCGATCTTGGCCTTTTCCCGCGCCAGCTCGATCTGGCGGATCGGCACCAGTTGCGCGTCGCTCGCTGTGCGGAAGCCCTGGTAGGTCAGCGTCGCCAGCACCTGCTTCTCACGCGCCGCGTCAGTGCCCTTGCCGTAGTTGACGAAGAAGGCCTGGATCTTCTTCTTCAGATCGGCCGGCAGGTCCTTGCGGTAGACCATCGGGTCGGCCGGGATCAGCGGCGACTTCCACAGCACGCGCACCTGGTCATAGGCGTTCTTGCCCGTATTGATGCGGTAGCGCTCCATGTTCTCGGTGTTGTTGACGGCCACGTCGACCTGCTTGTTCAGCACCGACAGCAGGTTGGTTTCATGGTTGCCGATGCGCACGGCCTTGAACAGCGTCTTCGGGTCGACCTTGTTGGCGCTCCACAGGTAGAAGCCGGGCACTGCCGTGCCCGAGGTGGAGTTCGGGTCGCCTGCGCCGTAGGTCAGCTCCTTGCCGCGCCGGATCACGTCTTCGACGCTCTTCAGGTCGCTGTCCTTGTTGACGACCAGCACCGACCAGTAACCCGGATTGCCTTCCTTGTCGATCACCGACGCAAAGACCTCGCCGCTGGCGCGGTCCACCGCTTCCATGGCCGATTTGTTGCCAAACCAGGCGATCTGCACCTTGTTGAAGCGCATGCCCTCGATGATGCCGGCATAGTCGGAGGCGAAGAACGGCTTGACCGGCACGCCCAAGGTCTTGCTCAGGTCATCGATCAGCGGCTGCCAGGCGGATTTCAGGTTTGACGACGATTCGGTCGAGATGAAGCCGATGTTCAGGCTCCTGGCCTCCTGGGCAAAGGCGGGCAGGGCGACCACGGCCGAGGCCGCGAGGGCAACAAAGGTTCTGCGCAGCATGGCACAACTCCGGTGGAAAGCGGTTTCGGGTAAAGGGGTCTGCAGGCAACCGCTCAGGCGGCCGCCAGGTTCATCGTGACCAGCGCCGGCGCCGGCATGGACGCGCTGGCGGCGTCCTCGTCCAGCACGGCATCGCGCAACAGCGCGTCGGCTTCGGTGCCGTAGAGATCGCGCAGCATGGCGGGGGTCAGCGCCGCCGAGGGGCCGTCATAGACCACCTTGCCGTGGCGCAGCGCCACCACCCGCGGGCAATAGCGCATGGCCACGTCGACCTGGTGCAGCGACACCACCACCGCCACTTTGCGGGTGCGGTTGATCTGCCTGAGCAGCGCCATCACCCGGCGCGAGGATTCGGGGTCGAGCGAGGCGATCGGCTCGTCGGCCAGGATCACGCTGGCGTTCTGCACCAGCGTGCGGGCGATGGCGGCGCGCTGCTGCTGACCGCCAGACAGCGTCGAGGCCCGTTGAAAGGCATAGTCGTCTATACCAACTTGCGCGAGCGCATCGAGGCCACAGCGGATTTCATCGGCCCTGAACAGGCGCAGCAGGCCGCGCCACCTGGGCACGCGCGACAGCATGCCGACCAGCACGTTGGTGATCACCGGAAGGCGCCCCACCAGGTTGAACTGCTGGAACACGAAACCGATCTCGCCGCGCACCTTGCGCACGTTGGCCGCGAGCCGGCCGTGGCGCTGCACGTGGCGCCCGTTGACCAGGATCTCGCCGGCGCCGGCATCGCCGGTGACGAAGCCGGCCACGTGGCGCAGCAGCGTAGACTTGCCGGATCCGGACGCGCCCAGCAGGGCGACCATCTCGCCGGGTGCGACCTGCAGCGTGACATCGTCAAGCGCCTTGCGGTCCGCGCGGAACGATTTGCTCAGCCCGCGGACTTCGATTGCGTGCGTCATGTCGACTCCCTGACTTGAATGACCTGCGCATTCTGGCCGGGGTGAATGACAGAACGATGACTGGCGGACCGATCCCGATCGGGCCTCGAGAACCGATTGCCACGCGGCCAGTCTGGGGAGCCGGCTAAAGTCTCGTATAGTTCCAGCGCCGGCTACTTGGTTTGCCGGCACACCGTGATCCGATGGCCTGATATGAACAAGACTATTGAAAGGGCAATGCAAGCCATTGCCGCCGCCACGGCGTTGCTTTGGGGCGCCGGAGCCCATGCTGCCGAGCCCGTCGATGCCACCACGCTCAAGCGCGTCGTGGACGCCGCCATCCAGCCTGTGATGCAGGCGCACGACGTGCCCGGCATGGCCGTCGCCGTCACGGCCGCCGGCAAGCAATACCACTTCCACTATGGCGTCGCCGCCAAGGCGAGCGGCCGCAAGGTCGACGCCGACACGCTGTTCGAGATCGGCTCGGTCAGCAAGACCTTCACTGCGACGCTGGCCGCCTATGCGCAGGCCCGCGGCGACCTGGCGCTGACCGACAACGCGGCGAAGTACCTACCTGCGCTCGCCGGCAGCAGCCTGGGCGCGACCCGCCTGCTGGACCTGGGCACCTATGCGGCCGGCGGGCTGCCGCTGCAGTTTCCGGAGTCGGTCACCGATACGGACAAGATGGTCGACTATTTCCGCAACTGGCATCCCCGCTATGCCCCCGGGACCCACCGGCAATACTCGAATCCCAGCATCGGCCTGTTCGGCTACCTGGCCGCCCGCAGCATGGGCCAGCCGTTCGATGCCCTGATGGAAAAGACCCTGTTCCCCGCGCTGGGCCTGCGCAGTACTAACATCACGGTGCCGAAGGCTCGCATGGTCGACTACGCGTATGGCTACGCCAAGGATGGCAAGCCGGTCCGTGTGACGCCCGGCGTGCTGGATGCCGAGGCCTACGGCGTGAAAACCACAGCGGCCGACATGATGCGCTTTGTCATGGCCAACATCGACAGCACCGGGCTGGACCAGACCCTGCAGCGCGCACTGGCCACGACCCGCACCGGCTATTTCAAGGTCGGCGACATGGTGCAAGGGCTGGCCTGGGAGATGTACGCCTGGCCGGCACAGCGCGACAGCGTGCTGGCCGGCAGCTCGCCGCAGGTGGTGTTCGAGGCCAACCCGGTGGCGCGACTGGAGCCGCCGCAGGCGGCGCGCAGCGACATGCTGGTCAACAAGACCGGCTCGACCAATGGCTTTGGCGCCTATGTCGCCTACGTCCCGTCGCAGCGCATTGGCATCGTGATGCTGGCGAACAAGAACTTTCCAGTCGCGGAGCGGGTGAAGGCGGCGTTCCAGGTGCTGAAATACCTGGACGGCCAGGCCGCAGGGGAGGGGAAGCCTTGACCGGGTTTTGCCCGTAGCGGGCCAGGCCCTGCCACGCCGGGAAAAATTTTTCATCCGTGACGGAATAGACTGAGCATCTCACGTGTATATGCAGGTAATCGCCCCGGGCCCGGCACACGCCAGGCCGGGCAAACCGGAGACCCGCGATGCAATGGACTTGCTCACGCCATGGCGCCGGCACCGCGGCACGCGCCCTGGCGGCGCTGTGCCTGTCGGCCGCGAGCCTTGCCGTGTCCGCCGAGAACGCTCACCAGTACCCCGGTCACGCGGCGGCACCCCCCGCCTTTGTTGCCAGCACCGCAAAGCCCTATGCCGGCCTGATCGATGACGCCATGGCCGTCATGCACCACGGCATGACGCAGGCCCCTACCAACGGCGTTCCGGACCATGACTTCGTGGCCATGATGATCCCCCACCACCAGGGCGCGATCGACATGGCCAAGGCATTGCTGCTGTACGGCAAGGACCCGGCGCTGCGCAACCTGGCCCAGGGCATCATCACCGAGCAGCAGAACGAGATACGCCTGATGCAGGCGTGGCTCGAGCGCAACCCGGCACCGCCGCTCCGTGCCACACCGCCGCGCTGACCGGCCCAAGCCTGATCCGCTCCACATACCCATCGCATTCCAGCCCTGTTACCGCCATGAAGAAGAAAACGCTTGTCGCATTGGCCATTTCACTCGGCGCGCCACTGGCCGGCGCCGCCCCGCAACCGCAGGACCGCGTGTACACCGCGGATCAGAACAGCAACACCGTGTCGGTGATCGATCCCGCCGGCAACAGGCTGCTGGGCCAGATCCGGCTGGGCAATGCACGGCCCGACGTGCTGTCGCCGCTGTACAAGGGCGAACTCAACGTCCACGGCCTCGGGTTCTCCCCGGACCACCGGACGCTGATCGCCATCTCCAACGGCTCCAACTCGGTCGCGTTCATCGATACCGCCACCAACCGGGTCAAGGGCATTGCCTATATCGGCCGCTCCCCGCATGAGGGCTTCTTTACCGCCGACGGGAAAGAGGTATGGGTGGTGGTGCGCGGCGAGGACTACATCTCGGTCATCGACCCTGCCACGTTCCGTGAAACCCGCCGCATCCCGACCACGGCGGGGCCGGGCATGGTGCTGTTCCATCCCGCGGGCAAGCTTGCCTTCGTCGTGTCCAGTTTCAATCCGGTGGTCGACGTGATCGACGTCAAGGCCCGCAAGGTGGTGAAGCGACTCGATGTGGCCAGTCCGTTCTCGCCCTTCCTGCAGTTCACGCCCGACTTCAAGGAAGTCTGGATGACGCACAAGGACGTGGGCAAGGTCACGCGCATCGATACCGAAAAGCTGGCGGTAAAGGGCGTGTTCGATACCGGCTTCATCACCAACCACCTGGCCTTTGCCCGCACTGCCCGCGGCACGCTCGCCTACGTGACGGTGGGGGGCGAGAACGTGGTGAAGGTGTTCACCACCGACGCCACGCCCACGCTGGCCACGACCATCCCGGTCGGCGCGCTGCCACATGGCATCTGGGCGGCCGACGACGGCTCACGTATCTATGTCGGCCTGGAAAACGGCGACGCCGTGGACGTGATCGACACCGCTTCCAACCGCGTCACGGCGCGCGTGCCGGTGGGCCAGGCGCCGCAGGCGCTGGTCTACGTCAGCAACGCCGTGCCCGCTGGTGCGGGCACCGACAACCTGGTCGCGCGGGCGAACAGCGACCCCGTCAACATTGCCCTCAAGCCGCCCAGCGGCGAGGCCAGGGGCTTCGTGGTCGCGCGTAACCTGGGCGTGGTCGATGCGCTGGAGGTCTCGCTGTTCAAGCTGAAGCCGGAAACCAGCTACAGCGTCTATGTGGGCGCGCAGAAGACACCGGTGGCCAGCTTCAAGACCAATCCGGCCGGCATGGCCAATGGCACCGCGATCGGTCCGCTGCGCGAGGTAGTGTCGACGTTGTCGCCACAGGCGCCGTCCCCGGTGCAACTGGTGGTGATGGAGGGCAACGCGCCGCCAGACCCGGCCACGGCGGTGCTGCTCAGCGCGCCGTAACGGCGGCCAGGCGATGCGCATCCTGCCGGCAGAAAGCGGCAGGGCGATCAGGGCACATTGCTCTGGGTGAAATCGAACGGCTTGCCGGGCACGTCATAGGCGCCACCGAACTCGAACGGCGCATTGCCCGACTTGCCGATGCCGATAGCCAGCGGCGTATTGCCGCCTTGCAGGGCGATCGGCGCGTAGCGGTAGTTCATCACCTGCCTGCCGGTGTAATCCGTAATGGTGATCACGCTGGTCAGCAAGGGACTCTGCTGGGTCTCGTCCACCGTGATGGGGTCGACGATGCGCGAGTCCTGCAGCGTCTTTTCGACGGTCAGGCCGACCATGTCGACCAGCTGGATCTTCTGCGCGCCGCGCGATACCACCCACAGCCTGGTGTTGGAATTGCCCAGCCCCACGATGACATGGTGCTTCATGCTGGTGGGATTCTTGCCGACCTGGACGCTTAGCATCTCCTCGATCCGCTTGGGATCGGGGTTGCGGCCCGACTGCAGCCCCGCCACCGAGAACGCGCGGATCTTGCCTTCCTCGGTGGCCACCCAGGCACGGCCGGGGATCGGCAGGATCGAAATCCTGACCGCCGTGGGCTTTTGCGGCAGGCTGATCGACTTGACGATGGTCGGCGCGTAGTTGTCGACGGCAAATACCGGTGGCCACTGCGCATCGCCAAGGCCGGTGTTGGCCAGGGTCGATTGCAGCGAAGCATGACTGCCTTCGAAGTAGGCCTGGTTGACCTTGTCGAACAGCGGCTTCAGGTTCAGGAAGATCACCTTTTTCTCGGACTTCGAGATCACCGCGGCCACGCCCGCCCGCGACACCAGCTTGCCGTTGATGCCGGCGCGGGTGAAGCTCTTCTGGTTGATGCTGCTGGTGGCCGGGTTCACCTCCGTCTTGGTCAGGCTGGCGCCGCGGCGTCCGACCGGGTCGACCAGCCAGCCTTGCGTGCTGTGGTCCTGCATCACGCCAAAATCCGTGACCGCCGATATGTCCGTGGGCGCCACCATCCCGGGCAGGTCGATAAAGCCCAGCAGCTTGATAAAGACAAAGTTCGACATGTTGCGCAGGCCAGGGTACAGGCCCGGCCACGAGCCCGCGCTGGGGTCATAGGGTCCGCCCACCTTGCTGCCATCGGCGAGGCTGCCCAGCGCCAGCACCGCCACCTGGCCCTTGAAATTGACGGTATCCCATACCGTTACCAGCGCGAATTCCGAATTGGTCGTGATCGCAATCGCCGTCGGCACCTTGCCCGCCGGCAATTTCACGGCGGCGGCGTGCGAGGCGGTATTGCTGCCCACCGAGGCAATCAGGCCGTTCTGGTACGCGATCAGGGCCTGGGCGCAATCGTGTTCGCTGCAGCGCCCCATGGCAATCGGGCGCCTGGGCAATACGCCGCCATTGGCCGCAATATGATTGTTCAGTTGGGGGTCGGTCGAGACATGCCCGTAAACCCACGGCAACTGCGGCTTCTCGGCAACCGTCCCGGCACTCAGGCCCAGCGTGAGCAGCGAGGTAACGCCTGGGTCCGACGCCGCATCGGCGCGATAAATGACATCCCCCATATTGCTGCCGTAATCGTTGCGCGAGCAATCCAGCTGGCCCAGCTGATAGAGGACCTTCAGGTTGTAATCCAGTTCGGCCTTGGGAAATTCCTTCTGGTAGCAGGCATTGGCGTGCGGATAGAAGGTCTTGTCGCCGGGCTGCCAGTGGGTCGGCGCCGTCGCCACCAGCCTGGTATTGGCCGGGCCGTAACGATAGGCAATGGCCTCGTCGCTGCTGTAATCGGCGGCAATGGCCAGATAGGCTTCCCGCACCAGCTTGCCTTGGGCATCCAGGATGTCGTCGAACCATGGCCGCGGCGGTGCTGCCGGCGCCGATGCCGGCAACGGGTGTTGCGCTGGCGCGTGCGCGGGCACCTGTTTGGGCGCGGCTGCCACGGATGCGGTGGCGGGCGGCACCGGGGCGTCAGTGCGGCGATCGGCTTCTCGCTCGCAGCCCGACATTGCCAGCACGAGGGCGCAAGCAGCCAGCATCGGGGTTGCGGCCGGACGCATGGCAATGTGGTGCGATGGCAAGCGTTTCCCAGGCATGAGTGTCTGTGCAGCGCAAAGTAAATTCGTCGGGGCGCAAACATCCGCCAGGTGGACTTTGCCAGCTTTCCGGTCGCGGCTTGGTACGCCAGCACATATTTCTGGTGCATTGCCTTGTCGCGCCCGCGGGCCATGTCTGCATTGTTATCGGTAATCGCCCCAATCGACGTGCGATCGCGCTTGCATTCCGCGTTGGCCGCTCCGGCACGCTGCTTGCTTTTTGCCACGAAACGTCATAGTTTTCCTGATGCATATCGGTTGAGCCCATCCGTTCGCCGGCTGCATCAGGGGTCGAGAAACCACCCGGCAAAGCGCGGCACCAGAACGCGCGCAGGGGGCGGTTTCGATCAATCGAATGGGGAGGAATCGATTTGTCCTGGCGGCGTCGGCATTCTCGCCAACGCCGGCACGGTGTTTCGTCGGCGGCCTTGCAGTCGGCCTGCCAGCCCGAGTATGACCGGCTCCCCTGGGCCCCCGCGATGATCCATTTGCCCCCACACGTGCGAAGCATGACGACCCGCATGAGAGCGGTCGCCCTGGCGGCGGCCTTCATGCTGGTGGTCTTTCTGTTGGTGACCTGGGCGGTCTCGTACCAGATGGTCTGCCATGCGCGCCAGGACCGCAAACAGGTCCAGGCCGTCTACGTGGCCAGCAAGGAAAAGGAACTGCGCCACTACGTCGAGCTCGGCCATGCCACGCTGGCTCGCATCGCGCAGGGCAGCGGCGAGCAAGCCGCGCTGCAGCAACAGGTGCTGGCCGCGCTCTCGCGCATGCATTTCGGCAATGACGGCTACTTCTTTGTCTACGATCGCTTCGGCAACGTGCTGCTGAACCCGGGCAGCATGGGAATCGACGGCGTGGACTTCTGCGACCCGGCCGATAGCGGCAGCGACCAGGCCAGGATGCTGATCAACCAGGCGCACGCCGGCGGCGGCATTGTCCGATACAACTGGATCAAGCCGTCCTCACGCGCCGAGGCGCCAAAGATGTCGTATGTGAAGACTGCCGACCATTGGGGATGGATCATCGGCGCCGGCCTTTACATGGACGACATCGAGCGCGAGCTGGCCGCCTTCGATGCCAATGCCGCCCGCACGCTGCGCGATACGCAGATACGGCTCACGGCCTTGGCGATCGGCTCGGTCATGCTGATCAGCCTTGCGTGGCTGGCGTGGAACCTGCGCAATTCCCGCATCTCCGGCGAGAAACTGCGGCGCCTGGCGCGGCGCGTGGTGAGTTCGCAGGAAGAGGAACGTGCCCGCGTGGCACGCGAGCTGCATGACGGCGTGGTGCAGGTGCTGGTGTCGTCCAAGTATTTGCTGGAAACGGCCCAGGTGCATCTGGAGCAGGACACAGAAAAAGCCCCGGAGAAAGACCCGGCAAAGGACCATCCGCGAGCGCGCCGCCACGCGCCGCAGGCACTGCTGGCGCAGGGTCTGGGCCGCCTGCAGGAGGCCCTGGTCGAGATCCGCCGGGTTTCGCACGGCCTGCATCCGGCCTTGCTGACCGACCTTGGACTGGCCGCCGCGCTGCGCATGCTGGTCGAGCAATTGTGCCCCCAGCGCGCAGTCGACCTGCGCTTCACCGAGCAGGGCTTCATCCCGGCGCTGTCGCAGGCCCAGCGGACCGCGTTGTTCCGGGTCGCGCAGGAGGCGTTGAACAACGCCCTCATGCACGCGCAGGCCGGTTGGGTCCAGGTCACGCTCGCCGGCGGCGCCCATCACGTCGCGCTGACGATCGAGGACAACGGCCATGGCTTCGACCTGAACAAGGTCCGTGCCGACGGCAAGGGCGGCATCGGCCTGCGCAATATGCGCGAGCGCATCGAAAGCCTGGAAGGCAGCGACTTTGCCATGCATACCGGCCCCGACGGCACCCGTGTCGAAGCACGGCTGCGCCTGCCGCAGCCAGAGCCCGACACACCAATCCGGGCCCGACCCGAACCAGCCCTGGGCCATCATCGCCCTGCGAGGAGACCTGCTGCATGACCGCCAACCTTCGTGTGCTGCTGGTCGATGACCATCCGTTTGTGCTGGACGGCGTCCGCCTGCGGCTGGAGGCCACCGGCGAGATGACGGTGGTGGGCGAAGCGGCGAGCGTCGAGGAAGCCATGGTCCTGGCCGGGCAGCATGGTCCGGACCTGGTGGTGTCGGACATCCACATGCCCGATGCCAACGGCTTGCAGCTTGCGGCGCGCTTTGCCGAACGCTTCCCTGCGGTGCGCGTGATCGCGCTGTCGATGCACAAAGACCCGGAGTACGTGCGGCGCGCCTTTGCCCTCGGCGTGGCCGCCTACGTCCTCAAGGAAGCGCCCGCGCATGAGCTGGTCAACGCGATCCGCACGGTCGCGGCCGGCGGCACTTACCTCAACGCCGAACTGCAGGCCTTCCTGCAGACCGATGAGCCGCCGCCGTCTTCGCGCCGCGCGCTGACGCCGAAGGAGGCCACGGTGCTGAAGCTGCTGGCCGAGGGCCGCTCCAACAAGGAGATCGCCGAGCGGCTCGGAACCTCGGTGCGCACCGTCGAAACGCACCGGCTGCACCTGCGCCGCAAGCTCCAGGTCGGGGGCCGCGCCGAACTGGTGAAGTACGCGGTGCACTTCTCCGACCTCCACGCGATCCCGCTGGCCGACGCGGCGCTAGCGGCGGACTGCTGATTGCCCTTTATTGCCCTTTATTGCCCTTTACCGGTGCGATGTGTCCATGCCCGGTGCGGTGGCACCGAGGCAGGGCGGTGGCATGCACCATCATTGCAGCGCGCAACGCGCTCTCTGTATTACTGCGTAAGGGAAAGTCGTGCTGCTCCCGCCGCCGTTGTTTGCGTAGACTTTTTTCCAGAACAGGCGCCAGGCACGCGGGCACGCAAACGCGCCGCTGCGCCGATCGTGGGACACAACGGGAGAGCACCATGGACGAGCTGAAGCAAACGCAGAGACCGGCTGTCGCGACGCAATGGCAGCCGGAGGACCTGGCGCGGTGGACACCCAAGCGGCGCGAATTCCTGCGCATGCTGGCCTACGGCGCGGGCTCGCTGGCCCTTGCGCCGCTGATCAGCGCCTGCTCGGATGACGCGTCGGCGGCGTCGTCAGACCTGCGATCGCAGCTGGCGCAGGACGAAGCCTTCTGGTCCGAAGTGCAAGGCATGTTCGTGCTCAAGCCCGAAAAGGTCTACATGAACATCGGCACCGGCGGCTCGATGCCCAAGGTAGTGCTCGATGTCTTCAGCCAGGAAAACCTGGCCAAGGCCGCCGATTCCGGCAGCGGCTATGGCAACCTGGCCGACCTGCGCGCGGCCGTGGCCAAGGGCTTCGGCGTCGACGGCGACGAAGTGGCGTTCTCCGGCAATACCTCGTCGGGCATGTGCCATGCGATCCTCGGCATCAAGTGGGAACCGGGCGATGTGGTCGTCACCACCAACCACGAACACGGCGGCGGCCTGACCCCGCTCAACATCGCGGTGGACCGCTACGGCATCGAGGTTTCGACCATAGCGCTGCCAGTCGGCAACAACCAGACCGCAAGCACTTATGTCCAGCTGTTCGACGAGCGCATCCGCGCGCTGAAGGGGCAGGGCAAGCGGGTGCGCGCGATGATGTGGTCGTCGCCGACCTACAAGACCGGCACCATGCTGCCGATCGCCGACCTGATGCAAGTGGTGAAGGCCCACAGCCTGATCAGCATCGTCGACGGGGCCCACCTGCCCGGCATGATGGCGTACGACTATGGCGCGCTGGGCATGGACTTCATGTCCGGCGCGGGCCACAAGTGGCAATGCGGCCCCGGTTCCACCGGTATCCTGGTGATCCGCAACAAGATGCGCCCGTCGAACCCGCTGCCGCTGCCGGAGTGGTATCCGATCCATACCAGCTCCTACGTGAAGCAGGCGCGCGGTACCTATGACATCGCCGCCACGGTGACGTCCTGCGGCAGCCTGCATGTGCCGATGTTCCGGGCGCTGGCGCGCGCCTGCGAAATGTGGGACACCATCGGCAGGAAGAAGATCGAAACCTACGACCTGACGCTGTCGGCTTACCTGAAGGAGAAAATCGTCGAACGGTGGGGCGTCGAGGCGCTGTACTCGCCCAAGGACGATCCGAAGCTGGTGTCCGCGCTGACCTGCTTCAATCCGTTCCGCAATCGCGACGATGTCATGAACCAGCAGAAGTCCACCATGTTCGTGAACCGCATGCTGAGCGACTTTGCGCCGGGCTTCGTGATCCGTTCGGTGAACTTCGACGTGATCGGCGCGCCGGCGCAGCACTACGGCATCCGGATTTCCACGCATCTGTGGCACGACGCCAACGACATCGACCGGGTGGTGGATTCGATGTGGACCCTGTCCGGGGCCATGGCTTGATCCGGCCCGTGTCACCGCAAACAAGAGTCAAGTCCATGAAACGATCTCTCGCTCTGATTGCCGCGGCGCTTGGCGGCGTGGCATCGCTCTCGGCCTGCGCCCAGCACGGCGGCACGCTGCGCGCGGTCTCGTCGGCCGAAGCCCCCAAGGCCATCGGGCCTTACTCCCAGGCGGTCAGCGCCGGCAACGTGCTGTATCTTGCCGGCCAGATCCCGATCCATCCCAAGACGGGCGAATTGCTCAAGGACGCGCCCATCGAGGCCCAGACCCGGCTGGTGCTCGACAACCTGAAGGCGGTACTGGCGGCCGACGGCATGACGATGGCCAACGTCGTTTCCACCACCGTCTATATGAAGGACCTGAATGACTTCGCCAAGATGAACGAGGTCTACGGGACTTACTTCACCGGCGTTACGCCGGCGCGGGCGACGGTACAGGTGGCGCGCTTGCCGCGCGATGTCGCCGTGGAGATCGGGGCGATCGCGGTCAAGCCCTGAAGGCGAGGGGAGGCCAGCGGGGTACGGTTCGGCCGTCCCCGCTGTTGGCGTTGGGGTCGCACCGCCATGGAAAGGGCTCATGGCCAGACCGCTGTCCTGACCCTGAGAACAAGCTGGATGGGGACATCGGTCGTGAGCGTGAAGGAGTAGGGATTCCCCAGTTCGTGGCTTTTGGCTCTGGTCCGGCGGTTCCGGTCACCACCCCGACCCTTCACAATAACTTAACACGTCTTAATCACCGTCACCTTTCGTCTCCGTCGGGCCTTGCATACAGTCGAGCCCACAAGGAGATTCCCCATGAAAGATGTGCTGGTGATCGGAGGCGGCAATGCCGCGCTGTGCGCCGCGTTGATGGCGCGCGAAGCGGGTGCCTCGGTGCTGCTGCTGGAAGGCTCGCCGCGCGAATGGCGCGGGGGCAATTCACAGCACACCCGCAACCTGCGCTGCATGCATGAGGCGCCGCAGGATGTGCTGGTCGACGCCTACCCGGAAGAGGAATACTGGCAGGACCTGCTGAAGGTGACAGGTGGCATCACTAACGAGCCACTCGCGCGCATGACGATCCGCGCATCGTCGCGATGCCGCGGCTGGATGCGCCGACACGGCGTCCATTTCCAGCCGCCATTGTCAGGGGCGCTGCACGTGGCGCGCACCAATGCCTTCTTCATGGGCGGCGGCAAGGCGCTGGTCAACGCCTATTTCCGCAGCGCCGAGGCACTTGGTGTCGAGATCCGCTACGACACCCCGGTTGCCGCCATCGAGCGCGACGGCGACCGTTTCGTCGCCGCCGTGACCGCTACCGGCGAACGCATCGAGGCCAGGACCTGCGTGCTGGCCGCCGGCGGTTTCGAGTCGAACCGGGACTGGCTGCGGGAAGCCTGGGGCCAGAACGAACGCGGCGAATGGCCGTCGGACAACTTCCTGATCCGGGGCACGCGCTTCAATCAGGGCGTGCTGCTGCGCCATATGCTCGAGGCGGGGGCCGATGCGATCGGCGATCCGACCCAGGCCCATATGGTGGCGATCGACGCACGCGCTCCGCTGTATGACGGCGGCATCTGCACGCGGATCGACTGTGTCTCGCTCGGCGTGGTCGTCAATCGCGACGGGGCGCGCTTCTACGATGAGGGCGAGGACTTCTGGCCCAAGCGATATGCGATCTGGGGACGCCTGGTCGCGCAGCAGCCGGGGCAGATCGGCTTCTCGATCATTGACCAGAAGGCCATCGGCCGCTTCATGCCACCGGTCTTCCCGGGTACGACCGCCGCTACGCTCGACGAACTGGCGCGCAAGCTCGGCGTGCCGGAAACCACCTTCGTGCGGACCGTTGAAGCCTTCAACGCCGCGTGCCGGCCCGGTACCTTCGACCACACGGTACTGGACAATTGCGCCACCGACGGCATCGCACCGGCCAAGACGCACTGGGCGCGGCCGCTCGACACGCCTCCCTATGTCGGGTACGCGCTGCGTCCCGGCGTGACCTTCACTTACCTCGGCCTCAAGGTCAACGAGCGGGCGCAGGTCCACTTCGATGGCAGGCCTAGCCCGAACCTGTTCGTCGCCGGCGAAATGATGGCCGGCAACGTGCTGGGCAAGGGCTATACCGCCGGCGTCGGCATGGCGATCGGCACGGCCTTTGGCCGCATCGCCGGCGTGAGCGCCGCGCGTGCCTGTGATTTCCGACATCCCGATTTCGACATGGAGCAGTCCAATGCCATCGCTTGCTGAGCTGGTCGATCAGGCGCATGCCGACGCGCAAGGCGTGGGCGGCACTGACCGACGCGTGATTCCGATTCATCCCGTATTGCCGCTGACGGCTGCAGAGGGCGAGGTCGCCCGCATCCTGCAGATCTGCAATGCCTGCCGCTATTGCGAAGGCTTCTGCGCGGTGTTTCCCGCCATGACGCGGCGGCTCGAATTTGGCCGTGCCGACGTGCACTATATGGCCAATTTGTGCCACAACTGCGGGGCATGCCTGCATGCCTGCCAGTACGCGCCGCCGCACGAGTTTGCCGTCAACATCCCGGTAGCGTTGGCGGAGGTCCGTGGCCAGACCTACCAGGACTATGCGTGGCCGCCAAAGCTCGGCACGCTGTACCGGCGCAATGGCCTCACCTTGTCGCTGGCCCTGGCACTCGGCCTGACGCTGTTCCTGCTGTTGGCCGTGACGCGCAACGGCACCTTGTGGCCCGGTCCGGCCACTAACAATTTCTATGCGCTGTTCCCGCATAACCTGCTGGTGTCGATGTTTGCGCCGGTGTTCGGGTTCGTGGTGCTTGCACTGGCAATGGGGGTGCGCAGGTTCTGGCGCGAAGTCACCCCCGCGACCAGCGGTGCCCCGGTAAGCGCGCCCGCGGCCGCAGAAGCCGGTGCCGCCGTGCTGCGGCTGAAGTATCTCGACGGCGGCCATGGTGCCGGCTGCAACAATGCCGACGACGCCTTCACGCTGTCACGCCGGCGTTTCCATCACCTGACGTTCTATGGCTTCCTGCTGTGCTTTGCCGCAACGGCAGTGGCGACGGTCTATCACTATGCTTTCGGCTGGCACGCGCCCTATGCGCTGCCGAGCCTGCCCAAGCTGCTCGGCGCCATCGGCGGTGTCAGTCTCGCGATCGGCACCGCGGGTCTTGGCTGGCTCAATCTGCAACGTCACCGCTTGCACCTGGCGCACGGCCAGCGGCCGATGGATCTCGGCTTCATCGCCTTGCTGTTCCTTACCGCCGCCAGCGGCCTGGCGCTGTGGCTGGGCCGCGGCACGCCGGCGCTGGCCATCCTCTTGTGCCTGCACCTGGGCGCGGTGATGGCGCTGTTCGCCACCATGCCCTACGGCAAGTTTGCCCACGGCGTGTTCCGCAGTGCCGCGCTGCTGCGCCACGCGGTGGAGAAGCGCCGGCCGAACCCCATCGGGCTCGGGGCGGACTGAGCGGCTGCCCGGCGGCTGGCCAGTCCCCACGCTTTTCCAGAATAACCCTTTCCAGAACGACAATACGGAGACCGATTCAATGGACCGTCGACCGACCCTGCGCGCAACCTTGTTGGCCGCGCTCTGCATTTCCCTGTCATCGGGTGTTGCGCAAGCGCAGCCCATCGCCGGCGGCAAGCCGGTCACGCTGGTGGTGGGCTTCGCCGCCGGCGGCGCCGCCGATGCCGCCGCGCGGCTGATCGCCAAGAAGCTGGCGGACAACCTCGGCCAGCCGGTAGTCGTCGACAACCGTGGCGGCGCTGGCGGCAATATTGCCCACCAACTGGTGGCGCGCGGTCCCGCGGATGGCAGCATGCTGCTGTTCGGCTCGATCGGGCCGCTGACCATCGCGCCACATCTCATGAAGCTGCCGTACGATCCGTTCAAGGATCTGGCGCCTGTATCGGGCGGCGTGAACTTTCCCAATATGCTGGTGGTGCACAAGGGCGCCGGCGTGAAGAACCTGGCCGAGTTGGTCGCGCTGGCGAAGAAGAAGCCGGGCACCGTGGACTATGCGTCGACCGGCGCTGGCTCTGCTTCCCATCTGGCGGGAGAACTGTTCAACCAGCGTGCCGGTATCGAGATGGTCCACATTCCCTACAAGGGTGGTGCACCGGCACTGCAGGATCTGCTTGGCCAGCGGGTGACGTCTTACTTTGCGGCCCCGCCGACTGCGATGCCGCAAGTCGAGGCCGGCAAGCTGGTGCCGCTGGCCACCACCGGTCCGGTACGGCCGGCTTACCTGCCGAACGTCCCCACCGTGGCCGAATCCGGCTACCCCGGCTTCGAAGCGCTGAACTGGTACGCCTTCGTGGCTCCTGGCAAAACGCCGGCGCCCGTCCTCGATCGCTGGAATCAGGAGGTCGTCAAGGTGCTGAACGATGCGCAGGTGAAAGATGCGCTGAACAAGCATGGCCTGACACCGCAGCCAACCACGCGGCCGGAACTGCTTGCCTTCATGAAGAAGGAGAGCGCAAAGTGGGGCGCGATCGTCAAGGAGCGAAAAATTACGGTCGATTGAGGCCGGCCATCGGACCGTCGCGCCGGCGCGTGTAGACGCGGTTGATTGGCGGCACGGTCGTCCCGATCTCAATCCTTGTGGAGCGTCGCGCCGAACCACGCGCCGTCGCGAACCAGGCCGCGCGCGGTGTCGGCCAGCACGACCCGCGCGGCCAGTGCCGCGGGCGATAGCTCGTCATCGGAAAGGCTGGCCAGCAGGTTGTGCCGTCCAACCTGGGCGTCGACCACCAGCGAGCGGACCAGCGTCGGATCATTGAGGCGCGCGGTCGCCGCGCCCGGCTGGATGGTGGCACCAAAGCCAGCGCTTACCGCGTCCATCAGCATCGACAGGCCGTCTATCTCCGCCACAACGTTCGGCGTCACGCGCACCCGCGCAAAGGCCGCGTCGAGCAGAGCGCGCAGCCCGTGGGTAACGCTCGGCAGGATCAGCGGCAGCTCCCCCAGTTGCGCGAGCCGGGCACGCTGGCTGACCGGCAGGCCCGGCAGGCCCGCAGCTCCGAGCACATACAGCTTTTCATCGAGCAGCGGCGTGACGCTCCAGCGGCGCGCGGTCTCGGTACGGAACACGATGGCCAGATCCAGCCTGCGCGCATTGAGCATCTCGCTCAGATGCCCGGACAGGGCCTCCACCACGTGGACCCGTACGTCGGGATAACGTGTAGCCATTGCACGCAGCAGGGGCACGCCCAGCACCGCGGCGGTAGTCGAAGCCAGGCCGATGCTGACATGGCCAGACAGCCGCGCCTGCTGCGCGGCCCGTACCGCATCGTCGGCGTGGCGCAGCGTCAGCTGGGCCTGCCGCAGAAATGCCAGTCCGGCATCGGTTGGCACCACGCCTGTGGACTGGCGCTGCAGCAGGCGCGTGGACAGCTCGCGTTCGAGCCTGCTGACCTGCTGGCTGAGCGCGGAGGTCGCAAGTCCCAGCTCGAGCGCTGCCTTGCCGAAGCTGCCGAGCTCGCAGACCTTGGCGAAATAGCGGAGTTGACGCAGTTCCATGGAATATTTGATGGCATCGCACCACGCGGTCGCCGCGCCGACGGGCGATTGGCTATCTGTCTTTCTGTACAGATGCCGCGCAATGGTAGCACCCGGCAGGCGGGCCGCGCGCGGGGGAGTGGGTGAGGGCGTGACTCTGGCGCCGACCATAAATCCAAGAGTTGGCTTATCGCTGGACTTGCTCGCAATGGCTGATCACCAGCCATCATTAGTCGGCCACGCCGGAGAAGACCCGAGGCACGCCGCAGCCACCCGGCGGGATTCAGCGTGGTGGCATCGCCGCGGCTAACGAATGGTGCATTTGACTGCCATGTAGCCGAGCACGCCTATCCACGCGAGGAACGTGGAACATTTCCGGTAGGCAGGCGGTGAATTCGCAATGTGTCGATCGGCCAAGCGGGCCAGCGCTTGAACGAACCACCTTGAGCCGGTCGATCTGCCGCATCGTCATGGTAATGGCTCCTGCTGGCAGGACGGGCTCCCGCGCGCTGGAAGCCGTCAAGCTTACGCCTGCCAAACTCAGACATTTGAACTTAGCCAGAACCGGACATTACCGCTTAGCCGCTACGGACACGTTTCGCATAATAAAGCTTATGTTAAATCACGCAACCGAATCTGGTTGTGGCTCCAGCAGACGATTGGTGCAGTCCAGACACGCTCGGAAGCCACACCGGGTTGACCTTCACGCGGGATCACGGCACGTCGTCCCTGGCGCAGGGCTGCAGCGGTCAGCTGACCGCGTGCACGTCTAACGTTTCGAGGAAGTGGCGCCGCCCGTGCGGGCATTCGAGCCGCCTTCGCGCGAATGGTTTGCTGGGTAGCTGGCGGCCCCGTGACCGGCTGCCACGGCAGAGCGAGCTGGTCATCCCTGTTCGCCCGGGAGGGTTCCGCCAGCGCCCGCTTGTCCCCGCCAGCCAATAAAGTGCCCTGTCGCATATCGATACGCGAACTTGTTCCTTTGCGGCACGCGTGTCCCGCCCTACGATCACGCTTCGGCAACCGCCGGGGCAACGCTCGCATGGCGTCAGGCGCCGGCCAGTCCGCGCTGCAAGGCCGTCTTGAGCATCGAGAAGACATGTCGCGCGACAGGATTGACTGCGTTGGGACGCGCCCACAGGTAGTACGTGACATCGGGAAGCCGCGGCAGGCCGTCGCTTTCGCCAAGGATGCGCATATCCGCCTGCAGCAGGTCGATGCTGCGCGCGGTGATGCCTAGCCCGCCGCGCAGTGCTGCCTTGATGCCGATCAGGCTAGGGGCCAGGTAGGCGATGCGCCAGGGCACGCCTGCCTGGGTCAGCGCCTCGAGCGAGAGTTTGCGGAACAGGCTCGGTTCGTCGGCCAGGATCAGCGGCACTGCCGTGCCGCGCTCGTAGGCGAAGTCGGCGGCGCAGACCCAGATCGTCGGCGTGGTGCGCAGCGCAATCCCGTCGAGCGTACTGTCCTCGCGCGTGGACACCGTCAGGTCAATCTCGCCGCGCCGCAGCGACTCCATCAGGAACGGGCTTCTGCCGACATGGATTTCCAGCCGCAAGGCCGGCGACGACCTCGCGATATGCGACAGCAGTACCGGCAGGATGGTATCGGCGACGTCGTGCGGCGCGCCGATCCGCAGCGATCCGGTCAGGTCACCTTCGCGCAGCACGCGCAGCGCCTCGTCGTTGGTGCTGAGCATCTGGCGCGCGTATTCGAGCAGTTTCTTGCCATGCCGCGTGAGCCGCTTGCCGCGGCCGTGCCGCTCGAACAGGGCCAGGCCCAGTTGCTCTTCGAGCCGTTGCATCTGCTGGGTGACCGCCGATTGCGTGCGCTGCACAGCCGCGGCGGCCGCGCCAAACGTCTCGTGGTCGGCAATGGCTACCAGGGTGCGGAGCAGGTCGAGATCCAGATTACGCATTCATTAGTTCCGCTGATGGGTTTTTGTCACGCATTAAGTGGTTTTCCGATCAGGGGTTCATTACAGTGAAACACGAAGCATCGTTGTATCCCCGAAAAACCGAGATTGCAAGGATTGATCGCACCATGTCCCTCGCAGCACAGCGCCAGTCAGCCGTTGCCGAAACCATCGCATCCATTAGAAATATCGTAGCCAAAGGCGGTGTCACCCGTGAGAGCCTCGCCCAGGCACTGCCGCTGGTGGAAGATCTGGCCGCCCGCACCGAGTTCTGGGGCGAAGCCGACTACCCGCCACCCGAAGCTAACGAACGCCAGGCGCGCTATCTGATTGCCGAGGACCCGGACCAGACCTACGCGCTGTACCTGAACGTGATGCGGCCGGGCAAGCGCATTCCGCCGCATAACCACACCACGTGGGCCTGCGTGGCCGGCGTGAGCGGCGTTGAGTTCAATGATGTCTATATCCGCACGGACGACGGCAGCCAGCCCGGTGTCGGCACGCTCGAACACGACCGTACCGTGGAGGTCGGCCCGCGCCACGGCATCGCGCTGCTGCCCGACGACATTCATGCGGTGGAAATCCGCGGCGACGCTGTCATCCGCCATCTGCACATGTACGGCCGCTCGCTGGAAACGCTGACCGAGCGGCTGACGTTCGACCTGGAAACGGGGCGCTGCCAGGTCATGAACATGGGCGTACAGACCCGCCGCTAGACCGCTGCCCGACGGGGCGGCGCCCCCGCCCCCTTTTTCCGAGAACACCTCCGGATCCTCCGCGTGGCGCGAGGACACCCCCCTTTTCGCCCAGATTTCATGAACCAAGCTTCCCAAGCCGCCTGTTCCGCCGTGGATGCCACCACCCTCAAGGGCTGGCTGCACGATGCCGACGAAATCGCGCTGTTCGACGTGCGCGAGCATGGCCAGTATGGCGAGGGCCATCCCTTCTATGCCGTTCCCCTGCCCTACAGCCGGCTCGAACTCGATGTGGGACGCCTGGCACCCCGCCCCGGCACGCGCATCGTGGTGGCAGACGATGGCTACGGCGTGGCGCAGGCCGCCGCCAGGGCCCTGGCACGCCTTGGCTACACGAACGTCTTCGTGCTGGACGGCGGCATGGCGGCATGGGTGGCTGCCGGCTATACGCTGTTCGCCGGCGTCAACGTGCCGTCCAAGACCTTCGGGGAACTGGCCGAGCATCACTACCACACGCCACGCGTCAGCGCCAGGGAACTGGCGGCCATGCAGGCGGGCCCCGGGGCGCCGCTGGTGCTCGACGGGCGTCCGGCCAGCGAATTCCGCAAGATGAGCATTCCGGGCGCGATCTGCTGCCCTAACGGTGAGCTTGCCTATCGCCTGCGCGACCTTGTGCCCGATGCCACCACGCCCATCGTGATCAACTGCGCTGGCCGCACGCGCAGCATCATCGGTGCGCAGACGCTGATCAATTTCGGCGTCGCCAATCCGGTTTATGCGCTGGAGAACGGGACCCAGGGCTGGTACCTGAACGATTTCGCGCTCGAACATGGCAGCACGGCACGATATCCGGACAACGGCAACCCGCGCGGCCTCGATGACGCGCGCGATGCGGCCGGGGCGCTGGCACGGCGTTTCGAGGTGCCGCACATCGAGGCGGCGCAGGCGGCGGCCTGGTTGGCCGAAGCCCACCGATCGACGTTCCTGTGCGATGTGCGTACCGCCGAGGAGTTCGCCGCGCAGACCCTGCCGGGCGCGCAGCACACGCCCGGGGGCCAGCTGATCCAGGCCACGGACCAGTTTGTCGGCGTACGCCGCGCCAGGCTCGTGCTGTTCGACGCCGACGGCGTGCGAGCGCCGGTGGTAGCCAGCTGGCTGCGTCAGATGGGGCACGACGCCGTGGTGCTCGCGGGCGGCCTCGAAGCGGGGCTGGCCACTGGCGTGCGCGCCGCGCATGGCCCAAGGCAAGACCTCACCGCGCTGCCCCCCGTCAACGCCACGCAACTGGCAGCTGGCATCGCGAACCAGTCGATGCTCGCGCTCGACCTGCGCGGCAGCATGGCCTATCGCGCCGGCCACATTGCCGGCTCCCTCTGGTCTACTCGCGCGCGGCTGGCGCAAGACCTGAGCGGCGTGCCGCAAGACACCACGCTGGTGCTGGTCGGCGACGCGGATGCCGCCGATCCCGCCGAGCTGGCCGCGGCCGACCTCAAGGCGCTCGGCTATCGCGACCTGCGCAGGCTCCAGGGCGGATTTACGGCGTGGCGCGATGCGGGCCATGCCGTGCGCGAAGGCGCCGATACGCTGCCCGATGCACGGTGTATCGACTACCTCTTTTTCGTGCATGACCGCCACGACGGCAACAAGGCCGCCGCGCGGCAATACCTGGCCTGGGAAACAGGCCTGATTGCGCAACTCGATGCCCAGGAGCTGGCCACGTTCCGTTTCCCCTCGCTGGGCTGAATCCGTAGCGCCTGCAGTCCACGAGCCAGGCCCCACCACCCGCCATAGAAAATTCGAGGTCGCCCCATGTTCCGTCCGATGTCATCCCGCCTGTCGCGGCAAGTGGTCGCCGCATGCACGCTCGCGCTTTCCGCCGCCGCCCTGGCGCAGCCGCTGGCGCCTGTCAACGGCTTTCCGTCGCAGCCACTGCGGATCGTGTCGCCGTTCCCCGCCGGCGGCGGCAACGATGCCGTGTCACGCATCGTAAGCACGCGCCTGTCGCAGGTCTTGGGCCAGAGCGCGGTCACCGACAACCGTGGTGGCGCGGGCGGAAATATCGGCGCTCGCTATGTTGCCGAATCGAAGGCCGACGGCTATACGGTGCTGACTTCGCAGGTGTCGATCATGGCGGTCAATCCGACGCTGTATCGCACGCCCGGATTCGACCCGGTCAAGCATTTCGTCCCGGTCACGCAGATCAACGCCGCGCCGCTGGCCATCGTGGTCGCGACGAATGCGCCGTGGCGGACGTTCGAGGAACTGGCCACGCAGGCCCGGGCGCAGCCGCAGAAGATCACCTATGCCACTCCCGGCAACGGCACGCTGTCGCACCTGGTGGGCGTGGTCCTCGACAAGAACAGCAGCGTGGGGCTGCAGCACGTGCCCTATAAGGGCGCCGGGCCGGCCATCAACGATCTGCTGGGCGGGCAGGTCGATGTGCTGATCACCTCTACGTCGTCGGTGGCCGGCTTCATCCAGACCGGCCGCATGCGTGCGCTGGCCGTGACCAGCCCGCGCCGGCTGGGGGTGTTCGCCAACGTGCCCACGCTGGAGGAGCTGGGCTATCGCAACGCACGCTTCGAGGACTGGTACGGCTTCTTCGTGCCGGCCGGCACGTCGCCGGAACGTGTCGCGCTGCTGAACCGCGCCATCGTCCAGGTGCTGCAGATGCCTGACGTGGTGAAGACCATCAACGAAGGCGGCAGCGCCGTGGTCGCCAACAGCCCCGATGCGTTCGCCGCGCAATTGAAGGATGACATCGCTCGGTGGTCGCAGATCGTGAAGCTCTCGGGCGCCCACGTCGACTGACCCGGGCACGCACCTTGCGACCACCCTAGCGCACCTCGCGCCAACCTGCAGGCAAGCCATGACGAAAGCGCTCTCCACACGTATCGCCCACGCCGGACGCACCTCCAGCGTGCCAGGCGGCCAGCCCGTGAACCCGCCCGTGGTGCGCGCCAGCACCGTGCTGTTCGAATCCGTCGCGCAGCAGCGCGAAATGCGCGCGCGGCGCGACACCGAACGGTTGTTCACGTATGGCGCGCGGGGCAATCCCACCAGCTTCGCGCTCGAGGACATGGTCACGACGCTGGAAGGCGGCCACCGGACACGGCTGTTTCCGTCGGGCCTGGCCGCGGCTGCGATGACGATCCTGGCCTATGTCCGCCCCGGCCAGCAAGTGCTGCTGCCCGACTGCGTTTACGAGCCAGTACGCAATCTGGCCAGTGGGTTCCTGCGGCAACACGGCATCTCGGCCGACTTCTATGCGGCCAATGGCGCGGATCTCGAGGGGAAGTTGCGTCCTGAGACGCGGCTCGTCTATGTGGAGGCGCCGGGCTCGCTCGCCTATGAAATGTGCGACCTGCCCGCGCTGGCAGCCTCTGCGCATGCGCACGGCGCCCTGGTTGCGGCGGACAACACGTGGGGCTCTGGCATGCTCTACCGTCCGCTGGAGCTGGGCGCCGATATCTCGCTGATGGCTGCGACCAAATACCTGGGCGGTCATTCCGACGTGATGATGGGCACGGTGTGCACCACGGCGGCCGCGTGGCAGCCGCTGGCCACGATGGCCGATGCCTTCGGCATGACCGTGAGCCCGGACGATGCCTACCTGGTGCAGCGGGGCATCCGTTCGCTCGGCGCGCGGCTCGCGCAGCATCAGGCGGGCGCGCTCGCCGTCGCCCGGTGGCTGCTCGACCGGCCCGAGGTGGCCGAGGTCTTCTGCCCCGCCCTGCCCCACGACCCGAACCACGCGCTGTGGCTGCGCGATTGCCACGGCACCAATGGCCTGCTCTCGTTCTCGCTACGGTCGCGGGCCGCGGTAGCCCCGGAGCGCTTTGTCGACAACCTGAAACTGTTCGGCATTGGCGCATCGTGGGGCGGCTTCGAAAGCCTGGCCGTGCTGGCCGACATGCGCCGCGCGCGCAGCGTTGCCGACTGGTCCGCACACGGTACCGTGATCCGCCTGCATATCGGACTCGAAGCGGTGCCGGACCTGCTGGCCGACCTCGACCAGGCGTTCGCCGCCATCGCCCACATCGACACTACAGAAATGGATACTTGCCATGCCTATCATCGGTGACTAGCTGCACCAGCAATCCGGCCCGGCCCGAACCAGCGGCCACTTGCCCGTGGGGACGATGGCCTCGGGGATGGCGGTCACGCTGCCCTACGTGGCAGTGCGTGGCGCACAGTCGGGCCGCACGCTCTGGCTCCACGGCCAGGTGCACGGCGACGAAATCAACGGCATGGTGGCCGCACTGCGCTTTGCACGCAGCCTCGACCCGGCCACGATGCGCGGCAATGTGGTAGTCACGCCCACCGGCAACCCGCATGCCCTGGATGCGCGCCGCAAGCGCAATCCCTACGACGAACTTGACCTGGACCAGACCTATCCTGGCAATGCCGGCGGCCTGGTGTCTGAGCGCCTGGCCCACGCGCTGATGACCGAGATGCGCGGCCCTATACCGTCTACAAGGTGCATCCCGGCAGCAGAGTGAGCGAAGCCGATGTGCTGGCGGCGATGGCCCCGTTCCATCCGCACGTCGCTTGCCGGCAGGATGTGGGCGGCAAGGGGGAACTGCCCGGCAATATCGCCGGCGCGCTCGACTACCAATGCCTGGCCGCCGGCGTCTGCGCGCGCGTCTCCCCGCCATGGGCGGAGATGCAGGCGATAATGGCATCCAGCGAACACGCGGAATCGAACTGCACGACGATGTTGCCGGTCCAGGCATTGGCCCGGACATCGACAATGCCGGCCGTCTTACACAATTGCTGTGCCAGGGCTGCGCAAGCTATCTCATCGCGATACAGTCGCGACACATGTAGTCGCGCACGGCCGCGCACATTGTGCAAGGGGACGACCGGCGCAGCGTCGACGTTCCTGCGAACCGGCCCACGCGGGGCCGCGTGCGAAAGGGCCGTGGGATAACGCAATTGCAAGCCCACGCTCATGCCCCGTAGAAATGCAAGCATAGGACAAAGCCATGGAATTGCCAGCCGACTCGCCGACGCCCTCCAACCCGAAATCGCGCGACCTCCGCCGCATGAAATGGGCCGCCACCGGGCTGCTGATCGGCATGGCCGCGCTGTTCATCGTCGCACGCCGGTACGAAAATGCGCACCCGGCGATCGGGTTCCTGCGCGCATTTTCCGAAGCTGGCATGGCGGGTGGCATCGCCGACTGGTTCGCGGTCACCGCGCTGTTTCGACATCCGCTCGGCCTGCCGTTGCCGCACACCGCGATCATTCCGCGAAACAAGGACCGCATCGGGCGCAACCTCGGCGCCTTCTTCGAAGCCAATTTCCTGTCCAAAGAAGTTGTGTCCGCCAAGCTTGCCGATATTGATCTGGCCGGCTCGTTCATACACTGGATCGGCAGGCCGGCACAGACCGCTCAGATTGCAGATTACCTGGCAGAACTTGCCCCCGAACTGCTGGCCAAGGCCGACAGTGAAGAACTGGAAAAACTGGCACGCGAGACGCTGGCAAGCCACATCGGCCGCGTCGAACTGGCACCCATTGCCTCGACCGTTCTGACGCAGATTTCCAAGGGAATCGATTACGACAAAATAATCACGCGGCTGTTCGAAGAACAAGTGCAACTGCTACACCTGAACAAGGACGCGATACGGCAGCGCGTGCGCGAAAGCACCGGCTGGATCTGGCAACGTGTCTCGCTGGACGAAAAAATTTCGGATTCACTGATCCGGGTTATGGACGAAGCGCTCGCCGAGGTGCGGGACATGCCGGACCATCCATGGCGCGGGCGCTTTACCGAAGTGACGCGTGGGTGGATCACGACGCTGGCTGAATCACCAGCATTTCTGGCACAGTGGGAGAAACTGCGCGAGGAAATGCTCGCGCATCCTGCGTTCTCCCGCTGCATCCGCAACCTGCTAGCCGAGCTGACACAGATGCTGCGCACCGATACGCAGTCGCCGGATTCGCTCGTCAGAGCCCGCCTGCGCGCCATCATCTCGCAGTGGGCACATGCTGCCCTTCAGGACCGGACATTGCAGGCGCGGCTCAATGAACGCGCCCGCTACACCCTCGCCGCCACCATTTTCGCTCAGCGCCATGAGTTGGCGCAGTTGATTGCGGATACGGTGCGGCGTTGGGACACCGCAACCGTTACCCGCAAGATTGAAGTCGAGGTTGGGCGTGATCTCCAATTCGTGCGGATCAACGGCACGTTGATTGGCGGCCTCGTTGGCCTGGCGCTGCACGCGCTGACCTTCTTCGCTTGATTTGCAACTACAGCGGCGTCATGTCGTGGTGGACATCTCCTTCGTTGCCGGACTCTCAACCTCCTATGTCGCGAATCTAGCCATCGAATGGGCACCCGCCGCGCGCGAACTGTCCGCCGTCATCGCGCGCACCGATTTTTCCATTCAGTGCTTCGGTTCGGTAATAAAACCGATCTTGCCAAGTCCGCCGTGCTGGGCGGCGGCAATCACTATGGCTACGCGCTCGTAGCGCACATCGCGATCGGCGCGCAGATGCAACGCAGGCTGCGGCTGTTGCTGCGCAGCTTCCGAGATGCGTTGGTCCAGCGTGGCCTCGTCGACCCCGTGCTGGTTCCAGTACATCTTGCCCTGTGCATCGATCGATACGTTGATGCTCTGCGGCTTGGAGACGTTGGGTCGGTTCGTCGCATGCGGGAGGTCGATCTTTACCGCCTGGTGCATGACGGGAATCGTGATGATGAAGATGATCAACAGCACCAGCATGACGTCGACCAGTGGCGTCATGTTGATCTGGCTCATCACGTCGTCATCGTCTCCCTCGAGCTTGCCGAATGACATGATGCTGTCCTTCCTGCGTCAGCAACGCGTAGTTCGCGACGGCCAAGCGCCGCGCGCACATCAATGCGACATGAACACGGCCAGCCCTTGCTGCCGCAACAAGGCGCGGGTCGTTCCTCCCAGCACCAGTTCCTGCAGCCTCGAGCGGCCATAGCCGCCGGCGATCAGCAGGTCGGCCCCGGCTTCGCGGGCAAGCTGCGGCAGGACCAGGTCAGGGTCGCCCTCGCCAGTCCGCACGCTGGCATGGACCCCATGGGTGGCAAGCCACGCTACCAGTCGGTTCGCGCTATCGCGATAGGCTTGCTCCTCCATGGGGCGACGCTTTCCCGCGCTGACGGCCAGGACGGAAACCGCGCTGGCATGTAGCAGCCACGGCAACGCGTCCGCGACCGCCCGCGCCGCCTCGCGGCCGCCGTTCCATGCGATTGCGGCGTGACCGCCGAGGTCGGGGCCACGGTGGCTCGGTACCAGCAGGATCGGCCGACCGGCATTGAGCATCGCATACTCCGCCCCCGCTGCCATCAGCGCGGGCACATCGGCTTCGGCCGCAGGGGGCGCGGGCAGGATGAGATCCGCGTAACGGCCCTGTTCGGCAAGCGCCCAGCCGGACTCGGTATCCATGACGACATGCCGCGTGGCTACGCCGGGCGAGATTTGCGAGGTCGGACTGTCCAGCGCTTCCTTGTGACTGGCAACCAGCTTGTGCAGATGGCTGGCGGCCAGCGAAGCGTATTGGCCGGCCTGTTCCCCTGCCCCGCGGAACGGCTCAAGGCGGGTTCCGGTTGCCGTCAGGCCAACCACGGTGCCCGCGGTGCGCGCGGCGATCCGGGCGGCGGTGGCAATGCGGGCGGGCCGGGCAGCATCGTCGCCCAGGTCGACAACTATGGTTGTGAAGTCCATGACGTGATCCCGTGATAGTTCCGACGTTGGCAGGGTACCTACGCAGTCTAGAAGACGCAGCCGGTTGGCGCATCATCGGCGCCTGATCTGGCTCCCTCGCTCTTTCGCGCCTGATCCGGATCAGCGTATCCGCAGGCGTGCTCGCACCCACGCCCAGGCCGGCGCTGCGGCCCCTAACCTGCGGGACCTGCCTTGCCGCGCTTGAGCTGAAACGCCACCGACACCCGGTCGGCTGGATAGATGGTGTCCGTGACCTCCAGGATCCTGCCAAAGCCATCCTTGTAATGGCGGATCAGCCGCAAGCCTGCCGAGCCTGGCGCCACGCCCAGTTGTTCGGCAAGCGGCGAGGCGATCAGCACGGCCGTCACCACCTGGCGGATCTCGGTCATGGCAAGCGCGCATTCGCGCTCGATCAGTGCGCTGACCATGACGTGCGGCTGGCGCTGGATGGTATCGACCAGCCCGGCAAGCGACGCATCCAGGTAGATGTCCGCGCGCGCGACCGGGGTATTGCCATGCAAGGCATCCACCCGCAGGCCGCTCAGCAGGATCCAGGCACCGCCCACAGGCGCTTCGAGCCGCCGCGCCAGCGCGCGGTCCAGGGTGACGTGGCGCACCGTCTCGATGGCGCGGATCTCGGCGGCAGCCACGCGCACCAGGTCGTCGACCGTGCCGAACGACTGGGTATAGGCAGCGCCCGGATCGGCATTCTCGACGATGGTGCCCACCGCCTTCTTGCGCGAAATATAGCCCAGGTCCTGCAGCATCCGGAGCGATGCGCGCACGGTATGGCGGCTGACGCCGTGCTCCTCGGCCAGGTCGTGCTCGGTCGGCAGCAGGCTGCCGACCACGCGGCGGCCCTCGACGATGTCCCGAACCAGCGTGCTGGCCAGTTCGGCATAGCGCGTGGGGGCGGCGGGTAACCCGGTTCGGTGTGCTTTCGGTGGGGCCATGGAGGATGTGGTGCTAGTCAAGTCTCTTGCCCGCGCATTGTAAGCGCCCGCGGCATGGCCCTCCCTGCCCTGCCCGCGCCGTGTCAGCGACCGTAGAAGCGCTGGTCGGCTTCCGCGGGCAAGGTCATGCCGGTGACCTTGGCTTTCTCCAGCACTTCCCAGAAGTAGCGGTACGTGGCGCGGTCATGGAGCTCGCCCTGGTACTGGATCGGTCCCCAGTCGGCGTCCTGCGCCGCCACCAGGATCCCGGCGGCATCCTCGACTTCCGTGAAGTCCGGCCGCATGGCGTTGACGATCGGCAGGATCTGCGCCGGATAGATGCTCCACATGCGCAGGAAGCCGAAGTCATGGCGCGCGCGCCGGGCATCCGCCGCAACCACGTCGCCATCCTTCAGGTTCAGGCAGACGTTATGCGCCGGCACGATGCCATTGGCCAGCGCCGCGGCCACCATGTCGGCCTTGGCGCGCGCCAGCAGCGCGTGCTCGAACTGGCCCGGGCTGCGCATGGCGATGGTGTAGTCGAGGTCGAGCACCACCTCCGGCGGATGGGTCGGCCGGCCCTGCCCTGGTTCCGCAAAGGCAATGTCCTGCGTGCCGGCGTTCTTCACGCCGATCGTGCGCAACCGCAGGCCGGCGACATGGCGCTGGCCCAGGTCGATCTTGTCGACCACCTGGGTGGCACAGGCGATGGTGTCGCCCGCATGGGTCGGGTTCACATGGCTGCCGCCGTTGATAGCCAGGATGGACAGCGCATTCTCCAGCCCGTCATACGACAATGCCCGGCACACCGAGATGATGTGCCCGCCATAGACCAGCCGGCGCCCGCCGCCGGCCGCCATCGCGTGGCCGTCGAAATGGGCGCGGGCGGTGTTCTGGTAAAGGCGCGTGGCAATGCTGTGGTCGCTGTCGTTGATGGTCATCGCGCCGGGGTGGTGGATGCGCTCGCCCACGGCATAGTCGTCCCACAGGTCGGCAACGCCGGTCATGGTGGTGATATCGGCGATACGCGCGTCGTAGCCGTCGCACGCCAGCTGCTCAGCCGGCACTGCCGCCTGCGTTACCGGCACCACCGCTTCACCGCAGGCGGCCGCGTGGTCGCGCTTATGCACCATCACCCAACGGATCCAGCCCAACACCTCGCGGCCGTGCTGGTTACGTGCCGTGGAGCGGACATAGACCACCCCGCTCTTGCGGCTGCTGTTCTCCTTCAGGCCGATCACCTCGGTCTCGACGGCCAGCGTGTCGCCCGGATAGACCGGCGCGGCGAACCGGACCTCGGCATAGCCGAGGTTGGCCACGGCGTTGAGCGAGATGTCCGGCACGGTCTTGCCGAATGCGGTGTTGAACACCAGCAGGTCTTCCAGCGGGCGGCGCTCGAAACCCAGCTGGCGTGCGTTGGTTTCCGCCGTGCCCAGCACGGCGCGGCTGCCGGTCAGGCCGATATAAAGGCTGCGGTCCCCTTCGGTAAGGGTGCGCGGCGTGGCGTGGCGCAGCTTCATGCCGACGCGGAAGTCTTCGAAAAAGTTGCCGTTGCGTGTCTTGCTCATTTCCTGCCCTTCGTGCGCTGTGGCCGCGTGCTGCCCGGCCGGACTTGCGGATCAATTTTGAGTAAGTCCGGACATAGTCGATACGGACTGGCATCGCGTCAACGGTACCCACCCGATATTCCAGGGCGCGCTGGCTACCAGGGCCCGCGGTTTCAGATCAAACGGCGCAAAACGCACATGACGTGCCGCAACATGCACTTCACGGCCTTCACGCCGGACATACGGCCCGCAGCGCCGCCAATATGCTCCGTTATTTCGTAGCCTTCTACACCCCCTCGAAAAATTGGTTGATCGCGTCTACCGCCCTTCGTAGACTTATCCCGTATATCGAAACTCAATCCGAAATACTGGAGAGACACCCTTGCCAGCGAAGGTACCCGCCGTCAGCCGAGCCATGGCCGTATTCGAGGCATTCGCCCGCGAAAAGCGCGACCTGTCGAACTCGGACCTGGCCAGGCTGCTGTCGCTTGCCGACAGCAGCTGCTCAGACCTGCTGCACACGCTGCATTCGCTCGGCTACCTGATGCGGACCTCGCGCACCCGCCGCTTCTATCCCACCGGCAGGCTGCTGGAAACCGCGCGCCTGATCGCCGAGACCGACCCGCTGACGCGCATGGCGCAGGAAGCCGTGGCACGCCTGGCCGATGCCACCAACGAGAGCGCGTTCTTCGGCTTGCTGGAACCGCTTGCCGTGCGCGTTGCCGCGACGGCGCCGAGCCGCCTGCCGCTGCGCTACATCCTCGACGTGGGCGAGCGCGTGGCGCTGCACGCCTCGGCCCTGGGCAAGGCCATGCTGGGCCTGCTGCCGGAGGAAGACGCGCGCGCCAGGCTCGACACCATCCGGCGCCCGGCGGTCACGCCCAATACCGTGGTCGACGTGGAGCCACTGATGGCACAGCTGGCCCGCGGCCGCGAGCTGGGCTGGTACGAGGCCCACGACGAAGGCACCGCCGGCGTCACCGCCCTCGCGGTCTCGGCGCAACTGGGGGACCGCCCCGTGGCGATCTCGCTGGCCGGGCCGACCGAACGGATCGAAAGGCATCGGCAGCCCTATCTGGCGGCATTGCGTGAAGTGCGCGATGCCATGCTGGCCGATCACTGAACCCGCTGAACGCAACGCAACAGGAGGAGAGATGGATCTTGGATTGAATGGCCGCGTGGCAATCGTCACCGGCTCGGCACGGGGCATCGGCGCGGAAACCGCCCGCATGCTGGCCAGCGAAGGCATGGCGGTGGTCATCACCGACCTGGACCTCGACGCCGCGGGCGAGACCGCGCGCGGCATCGAGGCCGGCGGCGGCAAGGCCATTGCCGTGCAATGCGACGTGCGCAATGAAGAGCAGGTGCGCAACATGGTGGCCGCCGGCAAGGACGCCTTCGGCAGCGTCGACGTGCTGGTCAACAACGCCGGCCTGGTCAAGGACCGCACCATCCTGAAGATGGACGAGGCCGACTGGGACCTGGTGCTGAACGTCACGCTCAAGGGCAGCTTCCACTGCGTGCGCGCCGCCCTGCCGCATATGCATGAGAAAGGATGGGGCCGCATCATCAACATCAGCTCGCGCGCGCTGTTCGGCAACCCGGGCCAGGCCAATTACTCCACCGCCAAGGCCGGCATCATCGGCTTCACCCGCGCACTGTCGCTGGAGCACGCGCGCAAGGGCGTGACCGTCAACGCCATCGCGCCGGGCTACATCGAGACCGAGTACATCAAGAGCCTGCCCAACTACGACACCATCCTCGAGAACGTGATGGCGAAGAACGCCGTGACCTTCCCGGGCCAGACCAGCGATATCGCCGGTGCCGTCGCCTTCATGGCGTCGGAGCACGCGCGCTATATCACCGGCACCACCCTGTTCGTGACCGGAGGCCGCTATGGTTGATCCGAACGTTGACGTCGACGGCCTCGATGCCGACCAGCGGCTGCTGCGCGACAACATCCGCCGCTACCTGAAGGAGCATATCGCCCCCCGCATCGACCAGGCCGAACTGGACAAGCGCTTCCCGCACGAAGTGCTGACCGGCCTGGCCGACTTCGGCTACTTCGGCGGCCACCTGCCGGAAGCCGATGGCGGACTGGGGCTGGACTACCTGACCTGGGCCGTAATGATGGAAGAAGCCGGCTATTGCTGGCTGTCGCTGCGCATCCTGTTGAACGGGCTGAATATCGTCTCCGGCATCATCAATGCGTATGGCACCGAGGAGCAGAAGGAGTGCTTCATGCGCCCGCTGCTGCGCAACCAGCGCAAGACCTTCGTGTCGATCTCGGAGCCCGATGTCGGCTCCAACGTGGCCGAGATCAAGACCCGCGCCGACAAGCGCGGCGACCGCTACGTGCTCAACGGCAGCAAGCTGTGGATCACCAACGGCCTGTTCGCCGACTTCGGCATCGTGGTGGCGCGCACCTTCAGCGAAACCTGCAACGGCGAGCTGTCGCTGTTCCTGGTCGAACGCGACGTCACGCCGTACAGCGCCACGCCGGTCGAGACCATGTTCACGCGCAGCACCGGCACCGCGGCCTTCACCTTCGAGAACGCCGAGGTACCCGCCGCCAACCTGCTCGGCCAGGAAGGCCAGGGTCTGCGCCAGATCCTGATCGGGCTGAACTTCGGCCGCCTGAACGTGGCCATGGGCGCGGTCGGCGCGGCGCAGTGCGCGCTCGACCTGTCGGTGGACTATGCGCTGCAGCGCAAGCAGTTTGGCCGGCCGATCGGATCGTTCCAGCTGGTGCAGAAGCATATCGTCGACATGACCATGAAGACGCAGGCGGCGCGCTCGCTGGGCTACCGCGCCGCGCGCTCGATGCAGAACGGCACCTCGCGCACCGAATGCTCGATCGCCAAGCTGTACGCCACCGAGGCCGCGTTCGAGGTCTCGAACCTGGCGCTGCAGGTGCACGGCGGCATGGGCTACGCCACCGGCTATCCGATCGAGCGCATTTTCCGCGATACGCGCGGCGGCATGATCCCGGAGGGGACTACCGAGATCCAGACGCTGATCATCGGACGGGAGATCCTGGGGATCAGCGCGCTGACCTGAAGCGCGCAATTGAAGACCGGCACCGTCTGAAAGGAGCTCCCCTCTCCCCCAGCCCCTCTCCCACAAGTGGGAGAGGCGAGCAAAACAGCGGTCATCACACCCACATCGCACACACCGAACAAACCGAGAGAGACCACCCCATGACCCAACCCGCCATCCTCGACCAAATCGCCAGGACCACGCTCTACTGGGAAGACCTGACGCCGGGCATGACCTACACCACCTCGTCGCGCACCATCACCGAAGCCGACGTGGCCGCCTTCGCCGCGCTGACCGGCGACTTCAACAAGGTGCACGTCGACGCCGAGTACGCCAAGGGCACCATCTTCGGCCAGCGCATCGCGCACGGCATGCTGGTGGCGTCGTTCATGGCCGGGCTGACCTCGCGCTCGATTCCCAACCAGTTCTTCGAAGGCTCGCTGTTCAGCGTGCTCGAGAACCGCCTGAAGTTCCCCAAGCCCACCTTTATCGGCGACACCATCCGCGTGGAAATCGAGGTGGTCGAGCAGAAGACCACCAGCCGCCCCGATCGCGGCATCATCGCCTTCCTGCGCAAGGGCATCAACCAGCGCGGCGAAGTGGTGGCCGAGATGGCGGCGACCTGCCTGTTCAAGCGCCGCACCGCCGGGGACGCGCAATGAGCGCGCAGCACCTCTGGTTCAGCGACCTGTCGCGGCTGGTCAACCCGCGCTCGATCGTGCTGGTCGGCGCGTCGGAGAAGCCGGACAGCATCGGCGGGCGCACGCTCGAGAACCTCACCACCTTCTCCGAGTTCAAGGGCGACCTGTACCTGGTCAATCCCGGCCGCACCGAGATCCACGGCCGGCCCTGCGTCGCCTCGGTCAGCGATCTGAAGCAGGCGCCGGACCTGGCCATCCTTGCCGTGCGCGCCGACATGGTGATCCAGACCCTGCGCGACTGCGGCCAGCTGGGCGTCAAGTTCGCCATCGTCTTCACCTCTGGCTTCGGCGAGACCGGCGAAGACGGCCGCGCCATCGAGGCCGAGATGCGCGCGATCGTCGCCAGCACCGGCATGCGCATCTATGGGCCCAACTGTCCGGGCCTGAACAATATGAATGCGCGCCTCGGCCTGACCTTCTCGCCGGCCTGGCGCATCGACCGCCGCCCGGGTCCGATCGGCGTCGCCACGCAAGGCGGCGGACTGGGCCGTTCGTTCATCCAGGCAATGGACCGCGGCGTCGGCGTGGGCCTGTGGTGCTCCGGCGGTAACGAGGCCGACCTGGAAGTCAGCGACTATATCCATTACATGGCCGACGCCCCGGATATCGAGGTGATCGTCACCACGCTCGAAGGCGTGCGCAACGGCCCGCGCTTCATGGCGGCCGCGCTGCACGCGGCGCGGCGTGGCAAGCCCATCGTCGCGATCAAGGTCGGCAAGTCCGAGTACGGCGCCAAGGCGGCCCAATCGCACACCGCCGCTATCGCCGGCTCGGCCGAGATCAACAGCGCGGTGTTCCGCCAGCTCGGCATTATTGAAGTGGACGACATCGACGAGCTGATCGACGTGGCCTCGCTGCTGGCGCGGCGCAAGCCCACCGGCAACGAGCAGCTGGCGGTGTACAGCTTCTCCGGCGGCACCGCCGCGCTGGCGTCCGACATGGTCGGCGTGGCCGGGCTGAAGCTGGCCGAATTCGCGCCGCAGACGTTGGCGGCGCTGAAGGACGCCCTGCCCGGCTTTGCCGCGTTCAGCAATCCGGTCGATGTGACCGCCGAAGTGCTGGTCAATACCGAGGTCAGCTACGCCACGCTGAAGGCCACTGCCAGCGATCCGAACACCGACCTGGTGCTGGTGCCGATTCCGGTGGAGTACGGCAAGACCACCGCCATGCTGGCCGACAGCATGGTGCGCGTGCAGGCCGAGGAACCGGGCACGCCGATCGTGCCGGTGTGGATGAGCGACCGCACCGGCGAAGGCCAGCGCAAGATGATCGACGGCGGGCTGATGCCGATGCGCGCGGTCGGCAATGCGGTGCTGGCGGTGCGCCGGATGATCGAGTACGGGCGCTGGAAGGCTAACTTCGATCGCGAATGGCAGCCGCTGGCCGACACCGCCGCCGCGAGCGCCACCCAGAACGCCACCCAAAGCGCCACCGCCAACCTGTCTGAAGCCCGCACCAAGGCGCTGCTGGAAGCGGCCGGCATCGCCACGCCGCGCGGCGAGGTGGCAAGCTCCGCGACCGAGGCCGCACGCGCCTTCCGCAATGTCGGCAACGGCAAGGCGGTGATGAAGATCGTCAGCGCGGCGATCACGCACAAGACCGATATCGGCGGCGTGCGCCTGGGCATTGCCTCCGACGGCGCTGCCATGGCCGCCTATGAAGAGATCCACGCCAACGGCATGAAAGCGTGCGACGTCGCGGCGATCGAGGGCGTGCTGGTCGAGCCGATGCTGCCAGGTCCCTTCATCGAAGCCGTGGTCGGCATCCATCGCGATCCGGTGTTCGGCCATGTCTGCACCTTTGGGCTGGGCGGCGTCAGCATCGAGCTGTTCAAGGACGTGAGCCGCCGGCTGCTGCCGCTGACGCCGGCATCGGCGCGCCAGATGATTACCGAGACGCGCTGCTACGAACTGCTCAAGGGCTATCGCGGCCAGCAGCCGTTCGATATCGACGCGCTGGTCGACACGCTGGTCAGGCTGTCCGGCTTTGTGGCCAAGCACGCCGGCAGCATCGAGGAACTTGAAATCAATCCCCTTGCGGTCAGCCCGCAAGGCCAGGGAGTGACCGCGCTCGACGCCGTCCTCTCGTACCAGGGCACGGAGCCATCGACATGGTAAAGACTGACATCGGTTACACCACCACCGACACCATCATGGTGCGGGGCCTGAACCTGGCCACCGAGATCATCGGCAAGTTCGACTTTGTCGACATGATCTTCTTCACTACGCTGTCGCGCATGCCGACCCCGCGCGAGAAGGTCATGGTCAATGCCTTGCTCGTGACCACGGCCGACCATGGCATCACGCCAAGCTCTCTGTCGGCGCGGCTGACCTACATCGGCGCGCCCGAAGCGCTGCAGGGCGCGGTGGCCACGGGGCTGCTCGGTGCCGGCAGCGTGTTCCTGGGCCCGATGCAGAACGCGACCGAGATGCTCAACGAAGGCGCGCGCGAACTGCCCGACGACGCCGACGACGAGCAGGTGCTGGCAACTGCCCGCGCGCTGATCCAGCGCTACAAGGCGAGCCGCCAGCAGATCTACGGCGTGGGCCATCCGATCCATGTCGACGGCGACCCGCGCGTGCCGGCGTTGCGCGAGCTGTCGCGCCAGCATGGCTACTACGGGTTGCACTGGCGCCTGATGGAAGCCATCGTCCACGTGCTGGTCAACGAGCAGCACCGCAAGCTGCCGATGAACGTGGTCGGCGCGATCGGCGCGATCGTGGCGGCGATGGGGCTGGACCCGCTGATCGCCCGCGGCCTGGCACTGGTGGGCCGTTCCGCCGGCCTGCTGGCGCATGTGCTTGAGGAGAAGACCCAGCCGATGGCGCGCGAGGCCTGGCAGCTGGTGCTGAAGGACGATCCGCGCAACGTGCTGCCGTAACGAACGGCTCCAGGCCATCGGATACCGAAGGAAGAGACAATGCAGAAACTGACCGACGAGCGGCGCATGATCCAGGAGGCGGCGCGCCAGTTCACGATGGAGCGCGTGCTGCCCATCGCCAACAAGCTGGACCCGGAGAAGGGCCAGATCCCGCGCGAGCTGATCGACGAGATGGCCGAGCTCGGCTACTTCGGCATCCTGATTCCCGAGGAATACGGCGGCCTGGGGCTGGGCGCGTATGAATACTGCCTGGTGGCGGAGCAACTGTCGCGCGGCTGGATGAGCGTGGGCAGCCTGATCGCGCGCGGCAACGGGCTGATCGGCGCACTCAAGGCGCTGACCCCGGAGAAGAAAGCCGACTACCTGCCGCGCATGGCGCGCGGCGAGCTGCTGGGCGCGTTCTCGCTGTCGGAGCCGAATGCCGGCTCCGATGTTGCCAATATCTCGTGCCGCGCCGTGCGCGACGGCGACGACTGGGTCATTACCGGCAGCAAGTACTGGTGCACCTTCGCCGACGAGGCGGACTTTATCCTGGTGATCTGCCGCACCGACCCGGTGGTTGATCCCCGGGCGCGCCACAAGGGCTTGTCCGCCTTCATGGTGGAGAAGCCGCGCGGCGAGCTGCCGGCGGGCGTCAAGGGCAGCATCATCCCCAAGATCGGCTACCACGGCTGGACCACCTGGGAACTGGCTTTCGATGGCTGCCGCGTGCCGCACGACAAGATGGTGGGCGACGAAGGCAAGGCGTTCTATCTTGCCACCGCGGGGCTGGAAACGGCGCGCGCCCACACCGCGGCGCGCTCGATCGGGCTGGCGCAGGGCAGCCTGGAGGATGCGATCCAGTACGCCAAGGACCGCGCGCAGTTCGGCAATCCCATCGCCAACTTCCAGGCGATCCGTTTCAAGCTGGCCGACATGGCGACCCAGATCGAGGCCGCGCGCGCCCTGCTCTACTCCGTGTGCGAGAAGATCGACGAGGGCACCCGCGCCGACACCGAGGCCTCGATGGTCAAGCTGTTCGCCAGCGAGATGTGCGAGCGCGTGACCAGTGAAGGCCTGCAGATCCACGGCGGCGCCGGCTACACCACGCACTTCGCGGCCGAACGCTACTGGCGCGACGCGCGCCTGACCAAGATCTTCGAAGGCACCTCGGAGATCCAGATGCGCATCATCTCCGATGCCATGCTGGGCAAGATTGCTGCCTGAACCGGGAGACCCTGTGCAGACCCAAGCCAACTCCGCGGGCGCCCTCGCCGGGCTGCGCGTGATCGACCTGACCCAGATGCTGGCCGGCCCCTTCTGCACCCAGATCCTGGCCGACCATGGCGCCGACGTGATCAAGGTCGAAGCCATCACCGGCGACGGCACGCGCGTCACCGGGCCGTTCTGCGCCGACGACACGCTGCGCGATTTCGGCGGCTATTTCCAGAGCGTCAACCGCAACAAGCGCTCGATCGCGCTGGACCTGAAAAGCGAAGAAGGCCGCGCCATCGTGCGCCAGCTGATCGACCAGGCCGACATCGTGGTGGAGAACTTCCGCGCCGGCGTGATGGAGCGGCTGGGGCTGTCCTGGGAGACCCTGCGCGAGACCAACCCGCGGCTGGTCTACGGCACCGTGCGCGGCTTCGGCGATCCGCGCAGCGGCGAGAGCCCGTATGCGCAATGGCCGGCGTATGACGTGGTGTCGCAGGCCATGGGCGGCATGATGGGCATCACCGGCCCGGACCGCCATACCCCGACCAAGATCGGCCCCGGCGTGGGCGACACCGTGCCAGCGCTGATGCTGTGCATCGGCATCCTGGCCGCGGTGCACCGCGCGCGCGCGACCGGCCAGGGCCAGTTTGTCGACGTGGCCATGACCGACGCGGTGCTGGCCATGTGCGAGCGCATCGTCTACCAGACCTCCTATACCGGCGACGTACCCGGCCCGGAAGGCAACCGCCACCCGCTGCTGTGCCCGTTCGGCCTGTTCCGCGCGCGCGATGGCCAGGTGTCGATCGCCTGCGCGACCGACGCGTTCTGGCAAAAGCTGGCCGTCGCCATCGGCCGCCCCGACATGGCGCACGACCCCGACTTCGCCACCAATGCGGCCCGCGCGCGCAACCAGCAACAGGTGATCGACGCCATCGAGGCGTTTACCGCGGTGCGCACCAAGGAGGAAATCGCCGCGGTGCTCGGTGGCAAGGTGCCGTTCGGCCCGGTCTATACCTCGGCCGAAATTTTCGCCGACCCGCATTACGCGGTGCGCGAGATGCTGGTCGACGTCGAGCAGCCGGGTTCGGCCAGCCCGGTAAAGATCGCCGGCGTGCCGGTCAAGCTGAGCGAGACCCCCGGGGCTGTTCGCCGGCGCGCGCCGCTGCTGGGCGAGCATACCGACGCGCTGCTGTTGGCGGCTGGCTATGCCGACAGCGATATCCGGCGGCTGCGGGAGGCGGGCGTGGTGAAGTAGCGCAGGCGACAGGCAGGGTTCCGGCGGGCTACGAAATTTCGTATCATACTGCCACCGACCGAAAACCTGCCCACCACCTCATGCCCACTGTGATCCCCGCCGCCAGCCGCGCCATGGCGGTTTTCGAAGTTTTTGCGCGCGAAAAGCGCGAACTGTCGAACTCCGACATGGCGCGGCTGCTGTCGCTGCCCGAGAGCAGCACCTCCGACCTGCTGCACACGCTGCACTCGCTCGGCTACCTGATGCGCACCTCGCGCACGCGGCGCTTCTACCCGACCGGGCGCCTGTTCGAGGTGGGCCGGCAGATCGCCGAGAACGATCCGCTCAGCACCGTGGCGCAGGAGGCGGTCGAACAGGTCAGCGCCAGGACCAATGAAAGCGTGTTCTTTGGCGTCCTCGACAGCAATGCGGTCAAGGTCGTTGCGGTGCAGGCCAGCCGCCTGCCGCTGCGCTACATCATCGAAGTGGGCTACCGCGCGTCGCTGCACGCCTCGGCGCTCGGCAAGGGCCTGCTAGGCCTGCTGCCACCGGAGGAAGCCCGCGCCGCGCTGGAAAAAACCCCCTTGCGCGCGGTCACCGAACATACCATCGTCGACGCCGACGTCCTGATGGAACAGATCGCACAGGGCCGCGAGCGCGGCTGGTATGAAGCGCACGAGGAAGGCAGCGAAGGCGTGCACGGGCTGGCCGTGGCGGGCTGGCTGGGCGGGCAGCCGGCGGGTATTTCGCTGGCGGGGCCCGCGGAGCGGATGCGCAAGAACCATGAAGCGTACCTCGCGGCGCTGATGGAAGTGCGCGATGGCCTGATGGGCGAACGCTGAGGCGCCTGCTGCCTTGCGCGCGCCCTCGCGCGCTACCTACCCGAGTCGAGGGGGGAAAGCCTTGTGGCAAGGCTGGATGATCAAAGCCATGCTGCCGTGGCTCGGTTGCTGGCGTGCCGGAAGCGCACGACACAGGCGACCGCATAGACGATCAGCGCAATCCGCACGCCAATCCCACTCGACAGGAAAATTATGGGTCCGCTCGCAGGCATGAAAATCATTGAACTGGCCGGCATTGGCCCCGGCCCGCTGGCGGGCATGCTGCTAGCGGACATGGGTGCGGAGGTGCTGCGCATCGAACGCCCCGGCGACACCGACCTCGGGGTCAAGCGCGAACGACGCCATGACCTGATGCTGCGCAATCGCAAGTCGATTACGCTGGACCTGAAGGACCCGCAGGCGGTCGCAGTCGTGCTGGACCTAGTCGAAAGCGCCGATGCGCTGATCGAGGGTTTCCGCCCGGGCGTCACCGAGCGCATGGGACTCGGCCCCGGCGATTGCCTGGCGCGCAATCCGCGGCTTGTTTACGGCAGGGTCACGGGTTGGGGGCAGTCCGGCCCGCTCGCCCACACCGCCGGCCACGACATCAACTACATCGCGCTGACCGGCGCGCTGCACGCCATCGGCAACCGCGGCCAGGGACCGGCGATTCCGCCGGCCTACCTGGGGGATTTCGCCGGCGGCGCGATGTTCCTGGTCACCGGCGTGCTGGCTGCGCTGATCGAGGCCGGCAAGTCGGGCCAAGGCCAGGTGGTCGATGCCGCCATCGTCGACGGCGCTGCGGCGCTCGGCACGGTGTTCTTCGGCATGGCCGCGGCGGGCCAGTGGCGCCCGCAACGCGGCACCAACGTGCTTGACTCCGGCGCGCACTACTACAACGTCTATGCCTGCAAGGACGACCGCTGGATCTCGGTCGGCCCGATCGAAGGCCGCTTTTATCGCGAGCTGCTCGACAAGCTGGGCATCGATCCCGCCAGCCTGGGCGAGCAGCTCGACCCCGACACGTGGGCGCCCGCTCAGGAACGCCTGGCCGCGGTCTTCCGCAGCCGCACCCGCGACGAATGGTGCGCGCTGCTGGAAGGCACCGATGCCTGCTTCGCGCCAGTGCTCAGCTTCGAGGAGGCGCCCCAGCACGCGCACCTGAAGGCGCGCGGGACCTTTATCGAGGTGGACGGTATTGCGCAACCCGCGCCGGCGCCGCGCTTCAGCCGCACGCCGTCCGCGCCGCCCGCGCCGCCGGGCAAGCCGGACCCGCGCCACTTTGGCGAGGTGCTGTCCGGCTGGCTGGCACCGGACAAGATCGAGACCGCACTCCTGGCCGCGGCTGGCATGCCGCGCTGAGCCAGGCAGGCAATGCCGGTTGGGCATTGCTGCCCCCTTCGCGCACAGTCGGTCGCGCGGCGCAGATGCCGCGCGACCTTTTTTCTTCCCCGCATGGAGATCCGCCAAATCAGGCAGTCCATGGTGATGAGCGAAACGCTCGAGAAATAATCAATGTATGTCGATCAATACACCGCCTGTATCCGATGCGGGCAGCGCGCCGCCAGCCGGCATGGCGCCCGCACCATCGATGGCCCGCGGCTAGTGCTGCGGCTGCGCCTGCGGCGTGACGATGTTGAAGGTCGGGTTGAAGGCCGCCAGCAGGCCCATCAGCTCAGGCAGCTTGCGCGCATTGCCCTCGACCCTGACCTCGCCGTCGCGCAGTGCTGTTTGCAGGTCGAGCTGGTGCAGGCTGATGCGGTCCAGCGTCGCCTTGCTCATCGTCACCGTCGCATCGGGGCGCGCATGGCGGCTGTCCTCGCGATACGTCAGCACACCGTTGCGCACGGTCAGCGCGAACGGTTTGTCCAGGTCGGAGAAGACCCAGTTGAGCGTCATGTCATGTCCCACCGCCTGGTCTGCATCGAGCCGCACGCCCATGTAGTCGAAGAACAGCGCGGGCTCCATCGCCCGCACCAGGTCGGCCGGGTTGCGCGCGGCCACGGCCAGCACGCCGTGGCGCAGTTCCCTGGCGCCGGTCAGGTACATATTGCGCCAGAGCGAGTTCTCGGACTGGTAGCCGAGCTGCTCCAGCGCATCGGCCTGCGCCGCGCGCGCGGCTGCGTTGTGCGGCTCGGCGAAGACCAGGTGGTTGCCCAGCTGCACCGCCCAGCGGTAGTCGCCCTGCTCCATCGCCTCGCGCATCTGGCGCAGCACGCTGTCGGCGCCACCCATCGCGCGCACGTAGCGGCGGCCCGCCTCGGGCGGCGCCGGCGGGTTCAGGCTGGCGGGATTGGCGTCGTAGAAGCCCAGGTAGCGCTGGTACACCGCGCGCGCGTTGAAGCTGAGCGAGCCGTAGTAGCCGCGCGTGTACCACTTCTTCTCCAGCGCGCCGGGCAGCTTCTGCATCGCCTCGGCGATCTCCATCGGCGTCAGGCCCTGGTTCAGCAGGTGCAGGGTGCGGTCGTTCAGGTAGGTGTACATGTCACGCTGGTCGGCCAGCAGTGTGCGGATGCGCTCGCCGCCCCAGGTCGGCCAGTTGTGCTGGGCCAGCATCACCTCGACGCGGTCGCCGTAGCGCACCAGGCTTTCGTCCAGATACCTGCCCCAGGCCTTGGCATCGCGCACCTGCGCGCCGCGCGGCGTGAGGATGTTGTGCATGGTGCGGGTGGCGTTCTCGGCCATGCACAGCGCGCGCTGGCGCGGCAGGTAGAAGTTCATCTCGGCCGGCGCTTCGGTGCCGGGCGTCAGCTGGAACTCGAACTCGACGCCGTCGATATGCCGGGTCTCGTAGCGCTTGCTGATCGATTCGGTCGGTGCGATCAGGCTGAGCGTGCCGCCGGACGAGCCGCCCTTGCCGATGCCGGTATCCACCTGCCCGAGCGCATTGCGCGGCACGCCGGCGCCAGCCTGGTAGATGCTGCGGCGGAACATCGCATTGCCGGCGAACACGTTCTCGCTGACCGCCTCCTGCATGAAGCCGGCGGGCGCGTAGATGGCGACCTTGCCGGCCTTGACCTCGGCCTCGTCAACCACGCCGCGCACACCGCCGAAGTGGTCGGCGTGGCTGTGCGTGTAAATCACCGCCACCACCGGCTTGCGCGGCCGGTTGGCGTAGTACAGGTCCAGCGCCGCCCTGGCGGTTTCGGTACTGGTCAGCGGGTCGGCAATGATGATACCGCGCTCGCCCTCGATCACGGTCATGTTGGCCAGGTCCATGCCGCGCACCTGGTAGACGCGGTCGGTCACCCGGAACAGCCCCGCCTGCGTATTGAGCTGCGCCATGCGCCACAGGCTGGGGTTGACCGAGTCCGGGGTCTGCGCCGCCTGCTGGAAGTCATAGGTCGACGAACTCCAGATCACGCGGCCTTCGGCATTGCGGATATCGCCGCGGAACGGCGCCACCAGGCCGCGTCGCGCGTCTTCGAAATCGGCGCGGTCGGCGAAGGGCAATTGCCCGAGTACCGCGGCGTTGCTGCCGACGGTGGCAGCGCTGGCCGGCTTGGGCATCTCCGGCGCCGGCGCGGCGTGCGCGCCCCAGCTCAGCGCAAGCGCCGCTGCGCAGGCCAGCAGCCTGCGTTCGGCGCTGCCCGACGCGCCGGCCACTGCTTCGCCGCGCGGATCGCTGCGCGGCGCCGGCGCGCTATCCTCGCGCAGCGCAACGAGCGCCGGCCCGGTGGCGCCGCCGCCGGCCCGGCAGATGCCCTGCACCAGGTCAGCCGCCTTCTCGCCGATCATGATGGCGGCGGCATTGGTGTTGCCGCCGATCAGCGTGGGCATGACCGAGGCATCGGCGACGCGCAGGCCCTCGACGCCGCGCACGCGCAGTTGCGGATCGACCACCGCGCGCGCATCGCTCCCCATGCGGCAGGTGCCGACCGGATGGAAGATGATGTCGGCGCGCTCGCGGATAAACTCGCGCACGGCGGCGTCGTCGCTGCCGTCAAAGCGCAAATGGCCCCCGACGTGCGGCGTGCCGCCAAGGCGCGCCAGCGGCTGCTGGTCCAGGATGCGGCTGGCGAGCCGCAGGCCCGCCACCATGGCATCCAGGTCGCGCGCATCGGCCAGCAGGTTCTGGTCGATGCGGGGCGGCACGCGGGCGTCGGCGGACCCCAGCAGCACCTGGCCGCGGCTGTGCGGGCGCAGCACGCATACGTGCAGCGCGTAGCCATGGGTGCGGCGCGCCGCAGGATCGTTCAGGGCCGTGGAAAAGTGCAGCTGCAGGTCGGGATCCGCCAGCGTCGGATCGCTCTTGATAAACGCCCCGGTCTCCGCGATGTTGGAGGCGAACATGCCGTAGCGCTCCTTGCGGTAGCGCAGCCATTCGCGCAGCAGCCGCAAGCCGCCGCGCACCGAGGCAGCGTAGAGATCGGTGCTGAACACGCGGCGTTGCAGCTTTATGTTGGGATGCTCCTGCAGGTTCTGCCCCACGCCAGGCGCATCGTGGACAATGTCGATGCCGTGCTCGCGCAGGTGCGCGGCCGGGCCGACCCCGGATGTCATCAGCAACTGGGCCGAGCCGAAGGTCCCCGCGCACAGGATCACTTCGCGGCGCGCCCGCAGCAGCCGCTGTTCGCCGCCGCGCTCGACCAGCACCCCGGCCGCGCGCCGGCCCTCGAACACGATCCGCAGCACCTGGGTGTCGGTCAGCACCGCAAGGTTGGCGCGTCCCCCGTCCAGTGCCTCCCGGTTGCCGCCGTGCAGGTAGGCGCGCGCCGTGTTCCAGCGCTCGCCGTCGCGCTGGGTGCGCTGGTAGAAGCCGACGCCCTCCTGCGAGGCGCCGTTGAAATCGGGGTTGTAAGGCAGGCCCGCGCACTGCGCGGCTTCAATAAAGCGCCGGTCGAACGGATTGCCCGAGCGGGTATCGACCACATGCAGCGGCCCGCGCCCGCCGTGCCAGGCGTCCTCCTGCCGACCGGCCAGCCGCTCATTGCGTTCCGAGCGCTTGAAATACGGCAGGACATCGTCCCAGCCCCAGCCATCGCAGCCGTCCTGCGCCCAACGGTCGTAGTCCGAGGGCGTGCCGCGGATGTAGATCATGCCGTTGATCGAGGAGCTGCCGCCCAGCCCGCGGCCGCGCGGCTGGAACCCGCGGCGCCCGTTCAGCGCCGGCTGCGGCTCGGTGACGTAGCCATAGTTGAACGGTCCGGCCTTCGGCACGGTACTGGCGATGCCGATCGGAATGGTGATGGCCGGGCTGAAATCATGGCCGCCCGCTTCGAGCAGCGCCACCGTCCCGACCCGCGCGTCGGCCAGCCGGCTCGCCACGGCGCAGCCCGCCGAGCCGGCGCCGACAACGATGTAATCATGGATATCAGGCATGAGGTCTCCTCACTGGATGGATTTTTTGGATTGAACAGCTGGGCCCCGGAGCGCCGATGCGCCGTGGCGGCGAAAAGAAAATGGCTCCGGCACAGGTGCCGGAGCCGAAAGCCCGCTTACAGCCAGCGCTGACGGGCGTGGAGACAAGCGGTGCACCGGCACGGCGCGGGCCATGCCCGGGTGATCGGACCGGGCCGGATGCGCAAACCGCGGGCGATGGCGGCGTTCAGCCCTGCACATCGCGGTCCCAGTCGAAGCGCGCCGGGCGCCCGTTCAGGAAGGCGTCGACCGCCTGCGCGTAGTACGGCACGGCCGAGGCCAGCGCCTGGCCCTGGGCTTCGAGTTCCAGCACGGCGTCATAACTGCTTTCAAAGCTGCGGTTGAGCGCGCGCTTGGCCAGCGCCAGCGCTTCCGGTGGCGCCGGCACGAAGCGCCGCGCGAAGCGGTGCGCTGCCTCGGCCAGCGTGCCGGTCGGGTGGATCGCATGGACGATGCCGAGCCGCTTCGCGTCGACTGCCTCGAGCCGGCGCCCGGTGAACATCAGCTCCTTGGCCGCGCTCATGCCCACCACGCGCGGCAACGCGTACAGCGCGCCCATGTCAGGCAGCAGGCCGATCTTCGCGAACGACATGCTGAAGTACGCACGCTCCGACGCCAGCACGAAATCCGCCGCCAGCGCCAGCGAGAATCCCGCCCCGGCCGCCGCGCCGTCGACCGCCGCGATCACCGGGATCTCGAGGTCACGCAGCCGCGGCAGCCATTGGTGGATGTCCTGCATGCGCTGGCGCACGGCCTGCGGCGCGCGCGCCGCGGCGTCGCCACCGGCGAACATCTCGCGCGCGGACTTCAGGTCGCCGCCGGCGCAGAAACTGCCGCCGGATCCGGTCAGCACCAGCGCGCGGATGGAGCGGTCTGCAGCGACCAGGTCCAGCATGTCGCGGTAGTCCTGGCGCAACTCCAGCGACAGGGCATTGCGCGCGGCGGGACGCTGGTGCGTGAACTCGGCCACGCCATCGGCGATGCACAGGCTGGCATGCCGTAACGCGATCTGGCGGGCGTTCTGCTGGGCCTGCATGGTCGTGATTCCTTTCTGGCGAATGGTGGGCGGGGGTGGCATCGCCGCGATGCGGCCGGGCGCCTCTGAAGCCCAGTGTGGCGGTGCGCGCCCGGCGGCGCACCACTCGTCTCAAGGGGGGTGCCGTTACCGATGAAGCGGCGCCTATGCCCGCTGCCGGACCCCCAGCGCCGGGGGGCGCCGCCGCGCGCGCACCGGCTTAAGGTGTATGGCATCAGAAAGGCCGACAGCCCGCCGGCCGCGCGACATCGGAGAGTCTTCATGCACTTCCAACCCGACCCGACGCTGGACAGCTTCCGCCAGGAGGTCCGCGAGTTCCTGCGCCAGCACCTGCCCGCCGACCTACCCCGCCGCAAGGACGGCATGCGCTCGCCGCGCGCCGACCTGGTGCGCTGGCAGCGCCTGCTCGACGCCCATGGCTGGGGCGCGCCGTACTGGTCGCAGGAACACGGTGGCACCGGCTGGAGCGTGGCGCAGCGCCTGGTCTTCGACGAAGAATGCGCCGCCGCCGGCACGCCTTCGCTGGATGGCTTCGCCCACAAGCTGGTGGGCCCGGTGATCAACCATTTCGCCACGCCGGAACAGAAAGCCGAGCACCTGCCGCACATCTTCCAGGGCGCCCGGCTGTGGTGCCAGGGCTTCTCTGAGCCCGGCTCAGGATCGGACCTGGCTTCGCTGCGCACGCGCGCCGAACGCGTCACCAGCGCCGACGGCGACCACTACGTGGTCAACGGCCAGAAGATCTGGACCAGCTACGCGCACCAGGCCGACTGGATCTTCCTGCTGGTGCGCACCGATCCGCAGGCAAAGAAGCAGGCCGGCATCAGCTTCCTGCTGGTCGACATGAAGAGCCCCGGCATTACCGTGCGCCCGATCATCAGCATCGATGGCTGCCACCACCTGAACGAGACCTTCTTCGACAATGTGCGGGTGCCGGCGGCCAACCTGGTCGGCACCGAGAACGAAGGCTGGAAGCTGACCAAGTTCCTGCTCAACAACGAGCACGCCACCACCGCCGACCTGCCGACGCTGCGCCGCTTCCTGTCACAGCTCCACGCACTGGCCGGCAGCGCGCGCGCCGGCGGCATGGGGCTGGCCCAACGGCACGAGTTCCTGCTACGCCTGGCGCGCTGCGAGGCCGAGCTGCGCGCCATCACCGTGATGGTCCAACGCGTGGCGGCGATGGAGCAGGACCATAGCGCGGCAGCGCATGCGCTGGGGTCGATCCTGAAGATCCGCGGCACCGAGTTGCAGCAGCGGATGAGCGAGTTCCTGGTGGAGACGCTGGGCGACCATGGCGCGGTGGCCTATCCGGATCCACGCTCGAGGGATACGGGGCGCAGGGCGCTGCCAATGGAGGATGCAGCACGAGGCGTGGCGACCGAGATGTTCTTCCGTCGGGCGACGACGATCTATGGGGGGACCAGTGAGGTGCAGCGCTCGATTATTGCCAGGTCGCTGTTCCAGTTTTGAAGGAGTTGCGGGGCTAGATGGGTGGGGCCGATCTGGCGCAGGTCTTCGGCCCGCATCCCATCGGCCGAAAAGTCAGGTTGCATGACCCAAAAAAGCAGTATCCTTGGCAACAAACTCGCCAAGGCAAAGAACTTTTGCGTCACTCCGCTCGCTGGCATCCCGTCTTCGCCGGCCTCCTGCTCGTTGTATTCCTGACAGTTCAACTGGCAGCGGCCGCGTACGCCTGTACCGGTAGCCGCTACCAGATGCAAGGCAGCGGCACGACAGCGGCAATGACCGAATCTTGTGCCGACATGGCGGCCGGTAGTGATGCCCATGGCGCTGATGAAGGTGCGCTCTGCCTGGCGCACTGCCAGGCCGATTCCAAGAGTGCCGACCCTGTGTCGCCGCAGCTTCCGGTATTCCTGCCGGTGCTGATGAGCGTCATCGAGCCCACGCGCGTGGTGCTTGCGGATATCCGCATCGCACTGCGCGCAGAGACGGAGGCACGCGGCCCGCCGCCCCTGAACATCCTTCACTGCAGTTTCCAGACCTAGCCTCCTGATCGACGTCCATTCGCTGCTGCCCCGCTTTCGGGTAGCTGTCGTCGTTCATGGAGGCTTTATGCTTTTTCCACGTCGCCTGACGCTGGCGCTGCTGTGCGCCCCCGCCTTCGGCCTGGCGGTGCCGCGTGCCATGGCTGCGCCAACCGCCCCTTCTCTTTCCCTCGAGGAAACCGTCGCGCTCGCGACCACCCATGCCGGCAATGCCGAATCTTCGCGCGGCGCTGTCGAGGCAGCCGTGCAAATGGCGGTCGCCGCCGGCCAGTTGCCTGATCCCATCCTCAAGCTCGGGCTCAACAACGTCCCGGTGAACGGGCCGGACCAGTTCTCGCTCAGCCGGGATTTCATGACGATGCGGTCCATCAGCGTAATGCAGGAGTTCACGCGCTCGGACAAGCGCCGCGCGAAGGCGGCGCGCTTTGAAGCCGAAGCGGCCGCTGCCGAAGCGCAGCGCGCGGTCGGACTGGCCACCGTGCAGCGCAATGCGGTGGGTGCCTGGCTCGATCGGTGGTACGCCGAACAGACCGGCGTTCTGCTCGGTCATCACGGCCATCCGATCGAACTGGCGCGCCAGGCGGCAACTGCTGCGTATCGCAGCGGGCGTGGCTCGCGCGCAGACGTCCTTGCGATGGAGCTGGAACTCCAAAAGCTGCACGACCGCCAGGACGAAAGCGGGGCCGCCGTGGCAACCGCCACGCTCAATCTGCAGCGCTGGGTCGGCGCCGAAGCCAGTCGCCCGCTGTCAGATCGGCCACCGCTGGACGTGCCCCAGCCCATCCAGCAACTGGCGAAAGGCGAGCTCGACGCAGTCCCTGAGCTGGCAGCCGCGCAGCGCGAAGTGGCCCTTGCCGAAGCTGAAATCCAGGTGGCATGGGAAACCAAGAAGCCGGACGTGACCGTCGAACTGATGTACAGCCAGCGCGGCTCGGCGTACTCCAACATGGGGTCGGTGAACGTGAGCTTCCCGGTGCCGTGGGATCAGGGCAATCGCCAGGACCGCGAGGTTGCCACCAGGCTGGCGCAGGCCAATGCGGCGCGTGCCAAGTCAGAAATCATCCGGCGCAATACCCAGGCCATGGTGGGCGCCAAGCTCGGCGAATTGCAGCGCAATTTGGAACGGCTCAAACGCTACGACGAAAGAACGCTGCCACTCGCAACCAGCCAGGCCGATGCGGCCTTGACCGCCTACCGTGCCAATACCGGAACGCTGCTTGCCGTTGCCGAGGCCAACCACCGCGCCATCGATACGAAGCTGGAGCGGCTCGCACTGGAGGCGAAAACAGCCAAGCTATGGGCCGACCTGGTCTTCCTGGTCCCGTTGCCCACTGCGCAAACCGAGCCGGCGACCAAGGAGTTCAAGTGAAGAAACAAGTCATTGCAACGGCAGCGGTGGGCCTCGCGCTGCTTGGCGCCGCGCTCTATGGCGCCTACCGATTCGGCGTGGCGCGCGGGATCCCATCAGCGCAGTCGTCGGCGGCGCCCGTCGCGGCATCCGCGCTCAAGCCTGGCGACACGGATCCGAAGACCGGCAAGAAGATCCTGTACTGGCATGATCCCATGGTGCCCGGCCAGCGCTTCGACAAGCCCGGCAAGTCACCCTTCATGGACATGCAACTCGTGCCAGTGTATGTGGAAGGGGACAGCGAAAGCCGCGGCGGCAACGGTGTCGTGGTCGACAGCCACGTCGCGCAGAATCTTGGCATTCGCACGGTCGAGGTGAAGCCGAGCCGCCTGAGCGCCGTGCTCGAGGCGCCTGGCAATGTCGCCATCAATGAGCGCAGTGTCCAGGTGCTTCAGGCGCGAACCAATGGCTTTGTCCAGCATCTGGCGGTCAAGGCGACGCTTGACCCGGTGCGGCGCGGGCAAGCGCTGGTGACCTTGTACTCGCCCGACTGGGTCGCCGCGCAAGAGGAGTATCTCGCCGTGTCTCGCATGGCTGGGGGCGAGCAAGCCGACCTGCGTAGCGCCGCCCGGGCCCGCATGCTGCAGGCCGGCATGACGCCGGGCCAGGTCAGCGCCGTCGAGGGTTCTGGCAGGCTCCAGCCCGATCTTGCCATCGTGAGCCCGTTCGATGGCCTGGTAACAGAGGTTGCCGTCCGTGAGGGCATGACCGTCTCCCCGGGCATGACGCTATTTCGCCTCGCCGACCTGAGTCAAGTCTGGGTGATTGCCGAGGTGCCGGAGGCACAGGTTCGTGCCATTGTGCCTGGGCTGGCGGTCAAGGTGTCGTCGACGGGCGCACCGGAACCCCTCCTCGGCAAAGTCGATACCATCCTGCCGGATGTCAATCCGGCCACGCGCACCACCAAGGTCCGCATGGTCCTGCCCAACCCAGGCAGACACCTGTTGCCCGGGATGTTCGTGACGGTCCGCTTTGACAGCACGGATCAAAAGGAAGCCCTGGTGATTCCGTTGGAATCGGTCATCCGCACGGGCCAGCGCACACTCGTCATGGTGGATGCGGGCAAGGCAGGCTTTGTGGCAACCGAAGTCAAGACCGGCCGCGAAGCCGCGGGCATGGTCGAGGTACTGTCCGGACTCAAGGCGGGGCAAAAAGTCGTCACATCGGGCCAGTTTCTCATCGACTCGGAGGCCAGCCTGCGTGGAACCGCCGAGCGCCTGTCGGCAACACAGGGCGCTTCGGCCCCGGCGGCGCCGGCGGCCGAGCATGAGGGCGTCGGGCGCATCGAGGCGGTAACTGGCGAGGGTCTGACGATATCGCATGAACCTGTTCCTTCGATCCAGTGGGGCGCGATGACGATGGATTTTGCTGCGCCACCCAGCGGCTTGCCCAAGGCATTGAAGCCTGGCGACCGCGTTCGGTTCCGCTTCCATCTGAATAGCGACGGCATGCCCGTCCTGTCCTCGGTAGAGTCCGCCGCCGGCGTCCAGGGAGCCAAGCCATGATTGCCCGGCTGATCCTCGCGTCGATCCGCAATCGCTTCCTCGTCCTGCTGGCGACGGTGATGCTGACGGCATGGGGCCTGTGGGCGGTGCGTAGCACGCCGCTCGATGCCTTGCCAGATTTGTCCGATGTGCAGGTCATCATCCGCACGCCATTTCCCGGCCAGGCGCCGCAGATTGTCGAGAACCAGGTCACCTATCCGCTCACCACCACGATGTTGTCAGTGCCGGGCGCCAAGACCGTGCGCGGCTACTCGTTCTTCGGGGACTCGTTTGTCTACGTGCTGTTCGAGGACGGCACGGATTTGTACTGGGCGCGATCCCGGGTGCTGGAATACCTGAATCAGGTCCAATCCCGCCTGCCAGTTGCGGCCAGGCCCGCCCTGGGTCCGGACGCGACCGGCGTGGGTTGGATCTACGAATACACGCTGGTGGACAAGACTGGCCAGCATGACCTCAGCCAATTGCGCGCGCTGCAGGACTGGTTCCTGCGCTTCGAGCTGAAATCGCTGCCCAATGTCGCCGAGGTCGCTTCCCTCGGCGGGATGGTGAAGCAGTTCCAGGTCGTCCTGATGCCCGACCGCCTGCGCGCCTACAACCTGTCACAGGCCAGGGTGCTGGCAGCCCTCAAGGGCGCCAATCAGGAGACGGGTGGCTCGGTGCTCGAGCTGGGCGAGGCGGAGTACATGGTGCGGGCCAGCGGGTATCTGAAGACACTCGACGATTTCCGGCAGGTTCCGCTCGTGACCAGCGATGCCGGAATTCCGGTGCGGCTGGGCGATGTCGCCACGGTCCAGCTCGGCCCCGAGACGCGGCGCGGCATCGCCGAGCTCGATGGCCAGGGAGAGGTCGCTGGCGGCGTCATCGTGATGCGGTCGGGGAAGAACGCGCTGGAAACCATCGAGGCGGTCAAGACCAAGCTCGCCACGCTACGGAAGAGCCTGCCGGCTGGCGTCGAGATCGTGCCGACCTACGACCGCTCGGCGCTGATCAACCGCGCGGTCGAAAACCTGACGCACAAGTTGATCGAAGAGTTCATCGTCGTGGCGTTGGTTTGCCTCGCCTTCCTGTTCCACCTGCGCTCCGCCCTGGTTGCCATTATTTCGCTTCCGCTCGGCGTGCTGGCCGCCTTTCTGGTCATGCGATACCAGGGCGTCAACGCCAACATCATGTCCCTGGGCGGCATCGCCATCGCCATCGGCGCCATGGTCGATGCCGCGGTGGTCATGATCGAGAACGCCCATAAGCATTTGGAACACTGGCATATGGACAACCCCGGACGGCAACCGACCGCGCACGAGCGCTGGAGTGTGACTGGCGAAGCGGCCGCCGAGGTAGGCCCCGCGCTGTTCTTCTCGCTGCTGATCATTACGCTGTCGTTCATTCCTGTGTTCACGCTGGAGGCGCAGGAGGGCCGGCTGTTCTCGCCACTAGCCTTTACCAAGACCTATTCAATGGCTGCCGCGGCTGGCCTCTCCGTCACGCTGGTGCCGGTCCTGATGGGCTACATGATTCGCGGCAGAATTCCCACGGAGCAGTCCAATCCGCTCAGCCGCTGGCTGATCCGCGCCTATCAGCCAATGCTCGCCCGGGTGCTGGCCTATCCCAGGGCGACCATTGTCATTGCCGCGGTCCTCCTGGTCGCGACCGCCGGCCCGATCCTGCGAATCGGCGGCGAGTTCATGCCGCCCCTCGACGAGGGCGACCTCCTCTACATGCCATCGGCACTGCCCGGGCTGTCCGCAGGCAAGGCAGCGCAGCTGCTCCAGCAGACCGACCGCCTCATCAAGACCGTGCCAGAGGTGGCCACCGTCTTCGGCAAGGCAGGCCGCGCCGATACCGCGACCGATCCGGCGCCGATCGAGATGTTCGAGACCACCATCCAGTTCAAGCCCCGCGACCAGTGGCGTGCCGGCATGACGACCGACAAGCTGGTGGAGGAACTCGATCGCGTGGTGAAAGTGCCAGGCCTCTCCAACATCTGGGTGCCGCCCATCCGGAACCGGATCGACATGCTCGCCACTGGTATCAAGAGTCCGGTCGGCATCAAGGTTGCGGGCACGGACCTGAAGGAGATCGACCGGCTGGCCACGCGGATCGAGAAAGCCGTGAAGACGGTGCCGGGCGTCACGTCGGCGCTCGCCGAACGCCTGACCGGCGGGCGCTACATCGATGTCGACATCGACCGCGTGGCGGCCGGGCGCTATGGACTGAACATCGACGAGGTGCAGAGCATCGTGTCATCGGCCATCGGTGGCGATAACGTCGGGGAAGTGGTGGACGGGCTGGCACGCTTTCCCATCAACGTCCGCTACCCCCGCGACTACCGCGACTCGGTGGAGCAGCTGCGCAGCCTGCCCATCGTCACCGACAGAGGCCAGCAGATTGTTCTGTCGGATGTGGCACGCATCCAGGTGCAGCAGGGACCGCCGATGCTTCGCAGCGAAAACGCCCGCCTGTCCGGCTGGGTGTACGTAGACATCCGCGGACGCGACCTCCGCTCGGCCGTCCACGACATGCAGGTTGTGGTGGCCAAGGCGGTTCCTATGCCAGCGGGCTATTCCCTCAGTTGGTCGGGACAGTTCGAGTACCTGGAGCGCGCCACTGCGAAACTCAAGGTAGTGGTGCCCTTCACGCTGCTGATCATCTTCGTGTTGCTGTACCTGGTGTTTGGCCGCCTGGATGAGGCGCTACTGATCATGGGCACGTTGCCGCTGGCGCTTATCGGCGGGTTCTGGCTGCTGTACTTGCTTGGCTACAATGTTTCCGTGGCTGGCGTGGTCGGTTTTATCGCTCTTGCCGGCGTGGCAGCCGAGTTCGGCGTCATCATGCTGCTCTACCTGAAGCAGGCTTGGAGCGAACGCGAAGACCGCGGCGAAACCAGTGTGTCCGCCCTACTGGATGCCATTCAGGAAGGCGCTGTGCTACGGGTCCGCCCCAAGGCCATGACCGTCGCTGTCATTCTCGCCGGCCTGATTCCCATCATGTGGTCGCATGGCACCGGCTCAGAGGTCATGCAGCGCATTGCGGCCCCGATGGTTGGCGGCATGATCACCGCGCCCCTGCTTTCGCTGTTCGTAGTGCCGGCGGCTTACTTGCTGATACGCAGGCGTCAGACAAAGCCTGGCTCACTTTCCACCGACCCCTCACTTCAAGAGGAACCACAATGAAACACCTCAACACTCTCGCCATCATGGTTGCCCTCGCTGCCGCGCCGGCTGCATTCGCAGCGAAATCGGCGGACGGCATGGATATGAAAGGCATGGGCATGAAGCCGTCGGCCGAATCGAAACAGGTGCCCCAACCCGTTGCGGCGGAGATCAAGAAGATCGATGCGCAAGCCGGCAAGGTCACGCTCAAGCACGGCCCCATCGGAAACCTCGGCATGTCGGCCATGACCATGGCGTTCGCGGTCAAGGATCGCGCCTCGCTGAGAAACTTCAAGGAAGGCGATTCGGTGCTCGCTACCTTCGACACGGTGGATGGCAAGCCCACCGTTGTCGACCTGCGCCGACGTTGAGATGGTGAGGCGGTGCCTGTCGGAACTGGAACAGAACGCTCGGGCGCGATATCGCAGCCCTCGCTCGTTGTCATTTTCGTGTAAGGAGCATCTCATGCAAAGCCGCCTTTTAGTTGCCGCCTCCGGCACGGCAATGGATTCACGCGATCTCGTGACAGCCAGTCTGCCCCCTTTGCGTCCATGCTGCCCTTTGGGCTAGTGTTGCTGTGTCTGTCGATGCATCCCTTCCGTGGTCAACAAGGCGGCCACGGCAAGGCCACAGTCACGCAAGTCGGATGGCGCAGTCGATGACGGGCCCCACAACCAAAGGAGCCAGGATGAACAGGTCAAGCAATGAACCCGATGCCATGCAGCCTGGCCGCCACGGCGCGGGAGCACATACTTCGACTGAGGACCAGGCTGATCACGGCCATCGTCACGAGCATGCGCATGACCATGTGCATGAACAATCTCGTACAGGAATCGGGACGGCCGGGCCCGTCAAGGACCCGGTCTGCGGCATGACAGTCTCGGCAGATTCCCGATTCCATGCTGAGCATGCCGGAGCTCACTACTATTTTTGCAGCGCGTCATGCCAGCAGAAATTCAAGGCCGATCCAGGCAGGTACACGATTCCGTCTAAGTCAGCCTCGGCGGAGCCGCCTTCCGAGGGCACGATTTATACCTGTCCCATGCACCCGGAGATCCGCCAGGATCATCCTGGCAACTGCCCGAAGTGCGGCATGACGCTGGAACCCTTGTTGCCGCAACTGGAGCAGGACGAGAACCCGGAACTGGTGGATTTCCGTCACCGCTTCTGGTGGACGCTTCCGCTTACCGGTGGGGTATTTATGCTGGCCATGGTCGGGCATCGCTTTGGCTGGATGCCGGTGCCAATGCAGAGTTGGGTCGAGCTTGCATTGGCGACGCCTGTGGTGCTGTGGGCGGGCTGGCCGTTTTTCGTTCGATGTTTCCAGTCGATCATCAACCGCAGTCCGAACATGTGGACGCTGATTGGGATCGGCACTGGCGCAGCCTATGTCTACAGCGTCATTGCGACCGTCACGCCTCGCGCCTTTCCGCCGGCTTTCGTCGCGCATGGTCGCATCGGTGTGTATTTTGAGGCCGCGGCAGTGATCATCTCGCTCACGCTACTGGGCCAATTGCTCGAACTCAAGGCCCGCTCCCAGACTTCAGCCGCCATTCAATCACTGCTCGGACTAGCGCCTAAAACGGCGAGACGTATCGGCCCTGACAACGTCGAAGAGGACGTGCCACTCACCCATGTCCACGTTGGCGACCTGCTGCGTGTGCGACCGGGAGAGAAGGTGCCAGTCGACGGCGTGGTTACGGAAGGCACCAGCGCGGTCGACGAATCGATGATAACCGGCGAGCCTATTCCGACCACCAAGCGCATCGGCGACCGTGTCATCGGGGCTACAATGAACACCTCCGGTAGCCTCGTCATCCGATCTGAAAAGGTTGGCTCCCAGACCGTGCTGGCGCAGATTGTCCAGATGGTGGCGCAAGCGCAGCGATCGAAGGCGCCAATGCAGCGGATGGCAGACAAGGTCGCCGGCGTCTTTGTCGTCGGGGTCATCGGCATTGCGGTGCTGACTCTTGTCGCGTGGGGACTCTTCGGCCCCGAGCCGAGCTGGGTGTTCGGCCTGATCAATGCTGTCGCGGTGCTGATCATCGCATGTCCGTGCGCGCTGGGTCTTGCCACGCCGATGTCCATAATGGTCGCGAGCGGAAAAGGCGCTTCCAACGGCATACTATTTCGCGATGCCGCTGCGATCGAGAATCTGCGCAAGGTCGATACCCTGATTGTCGATAAGACGGGAACCCTTACCGAAGGGCGGCCTGTCTTCGAGCGCACGATCGGTACAAACGGTTATGCTGAAGAAGACGTCCTGCGCCTGGCCGCAAGCCTGGACCAGGGCAGCGAACACCCGTTGGCTGCCGCGATCGTTGCAGCAGCGCGCGAGCGTGGCCTGCGGTTGGAAAAGCCAGAGAGCTTCGAGTCGAGCTCTGGGATCGGGATAAGAGGCAAGCTAGGCGGCAAGACGATTGCGATCGGGAATACTTCACTCATGGAAGCCGAAAGAGTTGCCATCGATCCGCTCGTAGCGCAGGCCGATGAACTGCGTGCGCAAGGCGCCAGCGTCATGTATCTCGCCGTCGAAGGCAAGCTTGCAGGCCTGCTTGCCGTCTCGGATCCGGTTAAGGCCACCACGCCGGAAGCGCTGACGCATCTCCGGGAAGAGGGCATCCGGGTGGTGATGGCGACCGGCGATGGGATTGCAACGGCAAAGGCGGTGGCCGGGAAACTCGGCGTCGACGAGTTCTACGGCGAGGTGAAGCCGGCGGACAAACTTGAACTTGTCAGTTCTCTGCAACGGGCAGGTGCGGTGGTCGCGATGGCGGGCGACGGCATTAATGATGCGCCGGCGCTGGCGAAGGCGGATGTCGGTATTGCCATGGGCACCGGCACTGACGTCGCAATGAACAGTGCTCAAGTCACGTTGGTCAAAGGGGACTTGCGCGGCATTGCCCGTGCCCGCCAACTCTCACGCGCAACCATTCGAAACATGAAACAGAACCTCGGTTTCGCGTTCGTTTATAACGCCTTGGGCGTTCCTCTGGCCGCGGGCGTGCTGTACCCGATCACAGGCCTGCTGTTGTCGCCAATGATTGCAGCGCTGGCGATGAGCCTGAGTTCTGCCTCGGTCATTACGAATGCGTTGCGGCTGAGGAAGGCTGCTGCCTGAGCACGCGGCGGCGGTTGGGCTGGAAGGGTCATGGCGGTCTCCTGATGTCATGGCCGCCGTGCAGAGCCGGCCGCTCTTTATGCGGCAATGCCCGACGCCCCGGGCGCGCCGGGGTGTCGTCCAAGCGGGGTGCGGTTACGGGAACCGGCGGACGATGGATTCAGCAATGCAGACAGGCTTGGCGGAGCCTTCGCGCTCCACCGTCATCTCCAGCTTCAGCTGCGCGCCGCCGTTGTCGAGCGCGTCGTACGACAGCAGCTTGAAATGCGCGCGCAGCAGGCTGCCCACGGGCACCGGCGCAGGGAAACGCACCTTGTCGAGCCCATAGTTCACGCCGGTGCTGCTGTGCTTCACCTTGTACGCGGTGTGCGAAAACGCGGGCAGCAGGCTCAGCGTCAGGAAGCCATGCGCGATCGGCACGCCGAACGGGCCGTCCTTGGCGCGCACCGGGTCGACGTGGATCCACTGGTGGTCACCGGTGGCATCGGCGAACAGATTGATGCGGTCCTGCTCCAGCGCCAGCCAGTCGCTGGTGCCGATGACTTCGCCGACTAGCGGCTGCAGGTCGCTGATGTGTTCGTAGGTCTTCATGCTTGCGCTTCCTTTCCGGTAAGGACCGCCTGCAGCGCGCGGGCGTTGCCCGCTTCGTGCAGGTCGGCGTTGCCAAACAGCGCGTCCGCCACCACGGCACGCTTGAAATAATGGCCAACTGTGTATTCCTCGGTCATGCCGATGCCGCCGTGCAGCTGGATCCCCTGGCTGCTGACATAGCGGGCGGCGCGGCCGATCAGCGCCTTGGCCTGCGACACGGTGCGTGCGCGCGCCGCGCCGTCGTCGTTCTCGATCGAGGCCAGCAGTGCGTACAGCATCGAACGCCCTACCTCCAGCTCCGCCGCCATGTCGGCCATGCGGTGCTGCAGCGCCTGGAAGCTGCCGATCGGCACGCCGAACTGCTTGCGCACCTTGAGGTAGCCTGCCGTGATCTCGATGGTCTGTTCCATGCCGCCGACCAGCTCCGCGCACAGCGCGGCGATGGCATGCGTCAAGCCGTGGCTGAGCGCTGCCTGGCCCTGCCCCGCTTCGCCAAGGCGCGCGTCGGCGGCGACAAAGACGCCGTCCAGGCGCACTTCGGCGGCCCAGCTGCCGTCGTGCAGCGGCAACGCGATCCGTTCGACCCCGGCGGCATCGGCCGATACCAGGAACAGACTGCAGGCGTCGCCGGCCGCGCCCGGCTCGCGGGCCGAGACGATGAAGCCATCGGCATTGCTGCCGCCCAGCACCAGCGTCTTGGTGCCATGCAGGGTGAAGCCGCCCGGTGCCGGCTCGGCGCGCGTGGCCACCGGCGCCGGCAGGCCGCGCGATGGCGCCTCGCTGTAGGCCAGCGCCAGCCGGCGGGCACCGTCGGCAAGCGCGGGCAGCAGTGCCTCGCGCTGCGCCGGCGTGGCCGCGGCGGCCAGCGTCTGCGCCGCCAGCACGGCGCAGCCAAGATAGGGTTCCACCACCAGGCCGCGGCCCAGTTCCGTGGCGATCAGCACGGTGTCGATCACGGTGCCGCCCAGCCCGCCGCCGTCCTCGGGCAGCGCCGCGGCGAGCCAGCCGTTGTTGGCGAAGGTGGCCCAATGCCGGCCGTTGCAAGGCTCGCCCGACTTGACCCGCGCGGTACGCGCCTCGAAGTCGTAGTCTTTCTCGACAAAGCGGCGCACGCTGTCCTGCAACAGTTGCTGTTCGTCAGTCAGGTTGAAGTTCATGGTCAGTCAGGGCCTTCACAGTTGGAACATCGTCTTGGCGATGATGGAGCGCTGCACCTCGCTGGTACCGCCGTAGATGGTCGAGGCGCGGCGGAAGAACATCTCGTTGGCGACGCCGCGGGCCGCCTCCTGCATGGGCAGGGGCGCGCCATCGTCGCCGTGCTGCGGCACCGGGTAGGCCACCGCGGCGTAGTCGCCCAGCGCCTCGGTGAGGAAGCTGGTCATCTTCTGCAGCAGCTCGGTACCGCGGATCTTCAGGATCGAGCCCATTGCATGCGCGGCGGGGCTGTGGTCTTGCTCCATCGCGGCGACGCGCTGCACCAGCGTGGCGACGGCGGCCAGCTCGGCCTCGAACCGCGCCAGCTGCAGCGCGAACGCGTGCCGCTCCAGCAGCACGCTGCCGCCGTCGCAGCCGCGCGTGGCCAGCGCGCGGATCTGCGCCAGGTAGCGGCGCAGCATCGGCAGGTCGGCGGCGGTGGCGTGCTCGTTGTTGAGCAGGAACTTGGTGATCTTCCAGCCTTCGCCCTCGGCGCCGACCAGGTTCTGCACCGGCACCCGCACGTTGTCGAAGAAGATCTCGTTCAGGTGGTGGCAGCTGTCGATGGTGACAATCGGCCGCACCGTGATGCCGGGCGTCTTCATGTCGACCAGCAGGAAGCTGATGCCGGCCTGCTTCTTCACCTCGGTATCGGTGCGCACCAGCAGGAAGATCCAGTCGGCGCGGTGCGCGTAGCTGGTCCAGATTTTCTGGCCGTTGACCACGTAGTGATCGCCGTCTTCACCGGTAACGCGTTCGGCGCGGGTGCGCAGCGAGGCCAGGTCCGAACCTGAGCCAGGCTCGGAAAAACCCTGGCACCACTGGCGCTCGCCGCTGAAGATATGCGGCAGGTGCTCGGCCTTCTGCTCGGCGGTGCCGAAGGCGTTCAGCACCGGCCCCAGCAGCTTCTGCGCGCCGGTGTCCTGCGACGGCGCGCCCACCGCGGTGCATTCCTCGTCGAACACCAGGCGCTGCAGCACGCTCCAGCCGGTGCCGCCATGCTCCTTGGCCCAGTACGGTGCGCCCCAGCCCTTGTCGTTCAGGATGCGCTGCCAGCGTGTCAGCTCCGCCCGCGGCGAACGGGTGCCGACGCGGATGCGACCGGACAGTTCCTCGGGCAGGTTCTCGCGCAGGAACGCCCGCACTTCCTCGCGGAAGGCCTCCAGGTCGAGGTCTCGTTGAAAATCCATGGCTTGTCTCCTCCGACACATGGCGGCGGTGGCCTGGCATCCAGGCGCGCCGCCGCCGTGCTGCGCTCAGACCGGGTCCCAGGGGAACACGTCGCGCGAGAGCTGCAGCGGGGTAAAGCTGCCTTGCAGCATCGGGATGGCGCGCTCGACGCACGACTCGACGGTCCAGCCATCGCTGTTGTGCGCGGTGCGGATCGGGCGCGGCTGCGAGAACAGGTAGATCTCGTTGTTGCGCACGCCGAAGATCTGGCCGGTGATGTCCTTGGCCTGGTCGCTCAGCAGCGCCAGCGTGAATGGTGCGATCTTGCCGGCCTCGAGGCGCATGTTGATCTTCATCCGTTCGGCCGCTTCGGGGGTGTTGGTCGGAATGCTGCCGACCATGCGCGTGAAGGCGAACGGCGCGATGCAGTTCGAGCGCACGTTGAACTTCTGCATGTCCACCGCGATCGACTTGGACAGGCCGACGATGCCCAGCTTGGCGGCCGCGTAGTTGGCCTGGCCGAAGTTGCCGATCAGGCCCGAGGTGGAAGTCATGTGCACGAAGGCGCCGCTCTCCTGCGCCTTGAAATGCGGGGCCGCGGCGCGCGCCATGTTCCAGCTGCCCTTCAGGTGCACGCGGATCACGGCGTCGAAGTCATCCTCGGTCATCTTGTGGAAGATCACGTCGCGCAGGTTGCCGGCGTTGTTGACCACGCCATCGACGCGGCCATACAAGTCCAGCGCCTGCTGGATGATCTTCTGCGCGCTGGCCCAGTCGGCCACGCTGTCGGTATTGGCCGCGGCCACGCCGCCGGCGGCCTGGATCTCCTCGACCGCCTGCTGCGCCGGGCCGGCGCTGCCGCCGGAGCCGTCAATGTTGACGCCCAGGTCGTTGACGATCACGCGCGCGCCCTGGCGCGCGGCCTCCAGCGCAATGCCCTTGCCCACGCCGGCGCCGGCGCCGGTGACGATGATGACTTTTCCTTCAAGCAGGCTCATGGTTGGTACTCCGGTAAGGATGGGTTGAACTCAGTGGGGACACATCGGGGAATGCCGCGCACGACGTCGCGCCGACCGGGGCCGGCGCGATGCCGGCGGCGAGCGCACCGGCAAAGTCATGCACGCGCGGCTGCAGCAGTGGCACGCGCGGCTCGCGCACGTAGTCCGGCGCGGCCAGCCACTCGGGGCAGCCGGGCGCGCCGGCGAACTCCGAGTACGCGCCAACGATGCAGCCGCGCACGCCGTCGTCGCCCAGCAGCGGCGCGACGCGCGGCAGCCCGTCCTGCATCGCCACCGCGGCGCAGGCCGCGCTTTCGGCGGCGCAGGCGGCTACCGCCTGCGCGCTGCTCTGCGGCGCCAGCGCGACCACCTCGGCGCGGCAACGCAGGATCGCGTGCCATGCCATGGCGAACTGCGGGCAGTCATGCATCAGCAGCAGTACCCGGTCGCCGCGCCGCACGCCCAGGTGCTGCTGCAGGTAGCCGGCGAGCGACAGGCTGGCGTCGAGCACCGCCTGATAGCTCAGCTGCCGGCCGTGGTACACCATCGCCATTTCGTCGGGGCATGCCGCGGCCCGGGCTTCGAGCTCGCGCAGCAGGCTGCCGCGCGGCTTGAGGTAGGGAGATCGGGTCGGAGTGGACATGGCGAGGCGATGGACGAAGGTGCTGCCGATGGGTCCATCATTGCCTGCCCGCCGCGTGCAAGCACTCCCCGACGCGGGTGGCAGGCGTGCAACGGAGCTTATTGGGGGGGGGGGACGCAGGCGGGCGGGCCGCCGCCCGCGCACTCAGGCAGCCACGGCAGCCGCCGATGCCGAGGCCGCAAGGTCACGCAGCCGCGCGGCCGCGCCGCCGCGGCCGGCCACTCCCAGCTTGGCGTAGATATTCTTCAGGTGCCACTTCACCGTTTCGGCCGAGACATTGAGCACGCGGGCAATTTTCTTGTTCGACATCGCCTGCGCCAGCAGCTCGAGGATCTCGCGCTCGCGCTCGCTGAGCGCGCCGATGCCTTGATCCGGACCCGGCTGCCGTGGCCGCACCGGCGGCGGCAAGGCCTCCGCCGTGCCCTGCTCGGCCAGCAGCCGGCGGATGTAAAAGGCCAGCACCGGGTCTTCACGGCCATCGTCGCCCTCGCAGCCTGCCTGCGCCAGCGGCGCCAGCCCTTCTGGCGAGCCGCCGGCGGCATCGAGCAGTGTGCGCGTCAGCCCCAGCCGGTGTCCCTGGCGCATGGCCGCGATGAAATCGCGGCGCGCCGCGCGGGCCTGGCCCAGCCCCCGCCGCGCCAGCGCCATCTGCAGGCGCAGCCCGGCTGCGCCGACCGCTTCCGCACCGGTGCGCGCCTCCGCCAGCTGCCGTGCGCGTTCCACCGCGACGGCATAGTCGCGGGTGTAAAGCGCCATCTCGAGCCGGGCGCGCGCGGCCACGGCAGCGGTGCTGGCCGCCCGCAACGGGCCGCCGTCGGCGCAGCGCGCGGCGAGCGCCTGGACCTGTTCCAGCGCCAGGTTGGCCCGCTCGGTCTCGCCCTGCTGCAGGTGCCGGCGCAGGCGTTGCGCCAGTGCCTCGGCGTGCAGCCGGTCCAGGCCATAGCGCCCGGCGTAGGCCTCGAGCCGCTCCAGGCACGCCAGCGCCTGCGTCCGCCGCCCCGCCAGCCAGTGCGAGCCGGACAGCACCACGCAGCCACGCAGCACGACTTCCGGCAGCGACACGCGCTCGAGCAGGCCCAGCCGCGGCTCCAGCAGCTGGCACGCGGCCTCGGTCTCGTTCAGCTCATACAGCGCGTCGGCCAGCAGGCAGGCCGCCATGCAGGCCAGCCCGGCATAGGCGGCGCCGCAGCGTTCCGCTTCTTCCATCACTTCGCGCATCAGACGGCAAGCCTCCTTCAGGCGGCCCTCGCGCGCCAGGCTGATGGCCTGGATGCAACGCCCGAGCTGACCGCTGCGCGGCGCCGGGGCGCGCTCATTGGCCTGGTCCAGCACCTGGCGCGCCAGGTCGTAGTCGCCGCGCATGGTCAGCAGCCACGACACCACATTGCCGCGCGCATGCCAGGCGAAGTCGTCGGCGTCGGGCGGCGGCTGCCACAGCGCGGGCAACAGCGCGGCGGCTTCGTCTTGGTTGTCGAGCTGCACCGCCAGCCCGGCCCGCAGCAGCCGCACCGAATAGCGCTCGCACGGCCGCAGGGCGTGCGGGCCGGTTTCCATCCGGTCGAGGCTGTCGCGCAGGGCGTCGAAATCGCGGCTGTACAGCTGCATGTAGGCCAGCACCACGTGCAGCCCGAAGCGCCGCCGCACCTCTTCGACCGGCAGCGCGCGCAGCAGGCCGCCCAGCTGGACCAGCTCGCCGCGTTCCAGCAGCGCCTGCGCGCAGCCCTGCACCATCCCGGCGGCGGCGTCGACGTCGCCGGCACGCACCGCATGGAAGACCGCATCGCCGATCTCGCCGCGCGCCTCGAACCAGCGCCACGCGGTCGCGTGCAGCGCGCGCAGGCCGTGCGCCTGGCCAGCGCCGTGCGCGACCAGGCGGTTCAGCAGCGTTTCCCGCAGCAAGGGATGGATGCGGTACCAGGTCTCGTGGTCGTGGCTGCCGACCGCGTTGATGAACAGGTTGTCGGCCACCAGCCGGCACAGCCGCGCCTGGATCTGCGGCAAGGGGCGCGCATCGCCCAGGATGGCCGCGCACAGCGGCGCGCAGAAACGCTGGCAGACCGCCACGCGCATCAGCATGTCGAGATCGTCGGGCTGCATCCGCACCAGCACTTCACGCTCGAAATAGCTGGCAAAAGCCCGCGCGTCGCGCACCTGTGCCGGCATCATCGGCGGCGCTTGCGTGGCGCCGCCGCGCGTGCGCAGGTCGATCGCGAACAGCTGCAGGCCGGCGACCCAGCCATCGGTCAGCGCATGCAGCGTGGCGGCCACGCCGCTGTCGACCGCGCCCAGCTGCTCGCGCAGGAAGCGCTCGGATTCCCGTGGCGTAAAGCGCAGGTCGCGCATGTCGAATTCGGCCAGCGTGCCTTGCAGGCGCAGCCGTTCCTGCGACAGCACCAGCGCGCTGCGCGAGCTGAACGCCAGGTGCAGCGTCGCCGGCGCATAGTCGAGCAGCCATTGCAGCGCCTGCAAGATGCGCGGGTCGGCAACGTGGTGCAGGTCGTCGATCATCAGCACCAGGTCGCGCCGGCGCCGCGCCAGTGCCTGCACCAGCGTGATGACCCACAGCTCGATGGCGGCGTCGTCGCACGCACCGGCAACCAGCAGCGCGGCCTCGCGCACCGCTGCGGGGTCGACCTCGGCAATGCTTGCCAGCAGGCACTCGAAGAAGCGCGCGGGCTCATTGTCTTCCGGCGCCAGCGTCAGCCAGCAGACGTCGTAGCCCAGCTGCAGCATGGCCTTGCGCCACGCCATCAGCGTGCTGGTCTTGCCGCTGCCGGCCTGTCCCTGGATCACCACGCAGCGCTGGCGGCGCGCCTCAAGCAGGCGCGCCATCAGCGCCTCGCGCGGCATCAGCTGGCGCGCGCCGCGCGGCGGCAGCACCTTGTCGCTGGCCACCTGCCAGGCGCCGCGCCCCGCCGGCAGCCCGGCATCCAGGCAGGCCGGGGCAGCGGACTGCGCCCCCGCAGGCGGCGGCTGGAGCGCCGGGTCTGTCGCCTCCGCCATTTCGGCCACCTCCGCCATCGCCTGCCGCGGCGGCGCGGACACGGCCGTGCCGGCCAGTCCAGCCGCGCGCCAGTGCCGCGACACGCTGGCCGCGCTGACGCCAAGCTCGGCAGCGAGGCGCCGGGTGCTCCACGGTTGCGCCGCGCCGGGCTGGCGCTCGCTCGCCAGCGCCACCAGCCTGGCTACATCGACCTTGACCGGCGGCGCGCCGCGCGGCAGGTCGTTGACGATGCCGGCCACGCCGGCCTGCGCATAGCGTTCGCGCCAGCGCGCCACCTGGGCCCGGCCGATGCCGAGCCTGGGCGCGATGGTCTTGTTCTGCTCGCCGCTGGCGGCCAGCAGGATGATGCGCGCGCGTTGCGCCACGCGCGATGCGCTGCCGGCGGCGGCGAGGGTTTCAAGTTCGGTGCGCTCCTGTTCGCTCAGGAGGATGGGCGGGGCAACACGCATGGACAGCCTCTGCGGATTGACGGGTGGGACTGCGGCAGCGCGCACGCGGGGCGCGCGCGGCCGGACAACGAAGGCGGGCGGGGGCGCTACGCGCGCCTCAGTCGAGCGTGGCGCCGGCCCGCTCGATGGTGGTTTTCCACTTGGTGCGCTCGGCGCGCACGAACGCGCCGAAGGCGTCGCCGCTGAGCGCGAGCGGCACCCCGCCCATGCGATGGATGGCCTCGATCGCGGCGGGATCCTTAAGCACACTTGTCACCGCCGCCTGCCACTTCGCCACCACCGGCGCAGGCGTGCGCGCCGGGAAGAACAGGCCGATCCACGAGGTCGACTCCGCGCCCGGGTAGCCCGCCTCGGCAATGGTCGGCACCTGCGGCAGCGCCGGCAGCCGGCTCGCGCCGGTCACGGCCAGCGCGCGCAGCTTGCCGGCCTGCACCTGCGCCAGCGTTGACGCCGGGTAGTCGAAGGTCAGGTCGACCTGCCCCGCCAGCAGGTCATTGATCGACGGCGCGCTGCCCTTGTACGGCACGTGCACGAACTTGACTCCGGCGAGCGTCTGGAACAGCTCGCCGGCTAGGTGGCTGCCCGTGCCGTTGCCGGCCGATGCCACCGTCAGCTTGCCGGGATGCCCCTTGGCATACGCCACCAGCTCCCTGACAGATTGGTACGGCAGCTTGCCGTTCACCACCAGCAGGTTGGGAATCGACACCAGTCCCTGCGCCGCGACGAAATCGCGCGCCGGGTCGAAGCGCAGCGACTGGTACAGGAACTGATTGCTGGCCATGGTGCCCTGCGTGCCCATCAGCACGGTATAGCCGTCGGGCTCGGCACGCGCGACCACTTCGGTGGCGAGGTTGCCGCCGGCGCCCGGCCGATTGTCGACCACCACGCGCACGCCATGGTCGCTGGTCATCCTGGCGGCGACCAGGCGCCCGAGCTGGTCGGTAATGCCGCCCGGGGTCCCGGGTACCACCAGCGTCACGGGCCGCGATGGATAAGCGTTCTGGGCCAGCGCCGACGGTGCCGCGAGCGCCAGTGCGCCGCATGCCAGCAGCAGGGCTTGCGCGCCAGCCGCTGCGCGCTCCAGCAACCTATGGATACGGGGGGTTCGGTGGGTCATGGACTACGTCTCCTGTCTGCTTTAAGTGCCGATCACTGCCCTTGCATGGCAGATGACCTACGAAATACTGTATTGACTTTTGGTATATCGTAGCCCATAACTTGTCACTACGCCAATACGTAGATATCTACCGTATGTCGTAGATAACTTCTCGCCACAAAGCACTTATTTGTTTCACTGCAAGCGGCCCATATGCCGCACGCGTCCGGGCTACCCCCCTTGGTCGAGTGGGGCCATTACCGGGCCGCAGCACGACACTGGGCCACACAGCGCGGCAATCCTTGCGCCCCGCAACTTTCGAGGCAACACCATGCAGTTCCCCCACCCAGCTCACGCCAGTTCCCCAGCGAGCCAGCTCCCCACCAGGCCGGCCGCCGCGGCTACCCAGGCACTCACGCCGATGGAGCGGCTGATGGACCTGCTGCACGAGGTGCGCCAGTTCAGCCGCCAGTTGCAGCGCAGCGCACGGGAAGCGGCCGCGCAGGCCGACCAGCGTTCGTATGCCGAGGCCCTGGGCGCGCTGCTCGACAGCCGCATGCAGTGCGCCGATGCGCGCATGCGGATCGTCTGCTACGCCTGCGCCGCCGAGCTGGGCCTGTCGCTGGAACTGCAGGCTGAGCACTGCCGGCAGGCGATGAGCGGCGGTCTCGGCTTTCCGCTGCGCGTGCTGTTCTGGGCCGCGCACCGGCGCATGCGCGCGGCACGGCGCAGCCCTGGCGCGTGGCGGCAGCCGCAACGCTGATCTTCCTTTTCTTCGACGCGTGCCGGGGCGCAAGCCGCGGCGCCAAGCACCCATGCCAAACACCACGCCTACCCGCCAGCCGATCCACGTCCGCCGCATCACCTGCACCGGCTACGAACGCAGCGACGGCCTGTTCGATATCGAGGGCGAGATGCAGGACATCACCCCTACCGGTACCGACCTGCTGTTCAAGCTGGTGCCGCCGGGCGCGCCGATCCACCACATGCGCATCGTGCTGACGGTCGACCGCGACCCGCTGATCCATGACGTCAGCGCCAAGATCGATGCCGGGCCCACCGAGTCCTGCCCCGACATCACGCCGGCCTATGCCGGGCTCAAGGGCCTGCAGATCCGCGGCGGCTTCCGCCAGCAAGTGAAGGCGGTGGTCGGCGGCGTCAACGGTTGCACTCACCTGACCGAGCTGCTGGGGCCGCTGGCCACCACCGCGATGCAGACCACCATGGCCGTGATGCGCCGCGAGCGCAATGGCCGGCGCCTCGACGCCGACGGCAAGCCGATCCCGCGGCCGATGCTGATCAACAGCTGCCACACCTATCGCGAAGACAGCGCGATGGCGAAGCGGCTGTGGCCCGAAGGCCGGCGCGCAACGGCTGGCTGAACCGATTCGACAACCACAAAGGAGGAGACTCATGCATGGACTTGCCATACGGGCACGCCTGAAGCTGTTCGCTGCGCTGGCCGGGCTGGCGCTCGCGCTGCCTGCGCCCGCCGGCGCCCAGACCTACCCGGAGCGCCCGGTGCGGATCGTGTCGGTCACCAGCGCCGGCACCGGGCTCGACGACTACACCCGGCTGCTGGCGCGCTACCTGGGCCGGAAGCTGGGCCAGAGCTTCGTTGTGGAGAACAAGCCCGGCGCCAATATGATCCTGGCCAGCGACCATGTCGCCAAGGCCGCGCCGGACGGCTACACGCTGCTGTTGTCGGGCTCGGGCGCCATGGCCGCCAACCCGTTCCTGTACAAGCGGCTGCCGTATGACCCGCTCAAGGACTTCGTGCCGGTGGCGCGCATGTCGGCGCTGCCGGTGGCGGTGGTGGTACCAGGTACCTCGCCGTACCGCACGGCGGCGGACCTCGTCGCCGCTGCACGGGCCAAGCCGGGCACGCTGAACTACGGCACTTCCAGCACCGGCTACCGCACCATCCTGGCGGCCTTCAACGACGCTGCGAAGATCCAGACCGTCAGCGTGCCGTACAAGGCCGCCAGCAACCTGCTGACCGACCTGATGGCGGGCGTGGTCGACTATGGCGCGCTCGAGGTCTCGGCGGTGGTGCCGCATGTGCAGGCCGGCAAGCTGCGCGCGCTGGCAGTGGCCTCGCCCACGCGCGTGCCGGTGCTCAAGGACGTGCCGACGGTGGCCGAAGCCGGCATGCCCGGCGCCGCGTTCAACACCTGGGTGGGCCTGTTCGCGCCTGCCGGCACCCCGCCGGCAGTGGTCGACAAGCTCGCGCGCCTGACGCTCGAGTTCGTCAACTCGCCGGAAGCCGCAACCCATTACGCGGCGCGTGGCGGGGTGCCCTATCCCGCCAACGGCGCCGATCTGCGCAAGGTCATCATCGACGACCAGCAAGCGTGGAAGCGGATGATCGCGCTCGCCGGCATCGAGCCGGAATGATCGCCGCGCACCGCCCCGGATGCACCGCCATCCCCAACCCCACTCTCTGACCCACCAGGAATGCAAGCATGAGCATCAAAGGCAAGGCATACATCGTCGGCGCCTACGAGCACCCGACCCGCAAGGCACCGGACAAGAGCGTGGCGCAGCTGCACGCGGAAAGCGCCAAGGGCGCGCTCGAAGATGCCGGCCTGACGCTGGCCGACGTTGACGGCTACTTCTGCGCCGGCGACGCGCCCGGCCTGGGCGTACTGAACATGGTGGATTACCTCGGCCTGCGCGTGCGCCATGTCGATTCCACCGAGACCGGCGGCTCGTCGTACCTGGCGCACGTGTCGCACGCTGCGCAGGCCATCGCCATGGGCAAGTGCAACGTGGCGCTGATCACGCTGGCAGGCCGCCCGCGCTCCGAAGGCTCCAGCGGCACCAAGCCGCGCAACTGGGGCGACAACGTGCCCGACCTGCCGTTCGAGGCGCCGTTCAGCCCGCTTACCGTCAACATGTATGCAATGGTGGCGATGCGGCATATGTACGAATACGGCACCACGCCCGAGCAACTCGCCTGGATCAAGGTGGCCGCCTCGCACCATGCGCAGCACAATCCCAACGCCATGCTGCGCGACGTGGTCACAGTCGAGGACGTGCTGAACTCGCCGATGATTTCCGATCCGCTGCGCAAGCTGGACTGCTGCGTGGTCTCCGATGGCGGCGGTGCGCTGATCGTGGCCCGCCCCGAGATTGCCGCCAGGTTGAACCGGCCCCGCATCAAGGTGCTCGGTGCCGGCGAGCACGTCAAGGGCCAGCTCGGCGGCGCGGTCGATCTGAGCTGGTCGGCGGCGCGCGTATCCGGTGCCGCGGCCTTCGCCGAAGCCGGCGTCACGCCTGCCGACATCAAGTACGCGTCGATCTACGACAGCTTCACCATCACCGTGCTGATGCAGCTGGAAGACCTGGGCTTCTGCAAGAAGGGCGAAGGCGGCAAGTTCGTCGCCGACGGCAACCTGATCTCGGGCGTCGGCAAGCTGCCGTTCAACACCGACGGCGGTGGCCTGTGCAACAACCACCCGGCCAACCGCGGCGGCATCACCAAGGTGATCGAGGCCGTGCGCCAGCTGCGCGGCGAAGCGCATCCGGCGGTGCAGGTGCCGGACTGCGACCTGGCCCTGGCGCAGGGCACCGGCGGCCTGCTGGGCTCGCGCCACGGCAGCGCCACCCTGATCCTGGCGCGCGAATAAGCGCCTCGCACCAACAAGGCACCTTTCCCGATCATGACCACACCCTACACCCCGACCACCTACAAGGCCCCCTCGGAACAGCCCGACAATGCAGAATTCTGGGAAGCCGCGCGCGCAGGACGCCTGCTGGTGCGCCATTGCGACAGCTGCGGCAAGCCGCACTGGTACCCGCGCACGCTGTGCCCCTTTTGCCTGGGCACCACGCAATGGAAGCAGGCCAGCGGCCGTGGCACCATCTACTCGTACAGCGTGACCCGCCGCGCCGGCCCGACCCCGTTCTGCATGGCCTATGTGACCCTCGACGAAGGCGTGACGATGATGACCCACATCGTCGGTTGCGACCTGGACACGGTGCGCATCGGCCAGCGCGTGCAGGTGAGCTTCGCGCCCACCGATAACGGGCCGCCGGTGCCGACGTTCCGGCCCCTCTAACCCCCACGGGGCAAACGCGGGGTGCGATGTGCCCGCACTTGCCCTGCTGGCTGCTCTCTCTACCGCCGTGGCCATCCGCCGGGAACGACCGCTGGTGCCCTCGGCTCTCTTCCGCGTACGACATTCATGACCAAGCTCACCACCCCCGCCTGCCTGCTGAACCCGCGCTCGGTTGCCATCATCGGCGCCTCCGACGATCCGGGCCGCATCGGCGGCCGACCGATTGCCTCGATGCGCAAGCAGGGCTTTTCCGGCCGCATCCTGCCGGTCAATCCGAAACGCGCCGAAGTGCAGGGGCTGCCCGCCTATGCCTCGATCGAAGACCTGCCCGAAGTGCCCGACGTGGCCATCGTCGCCGTACCCGCGCCGCAGGTGGAGGGCGTGGTCGCGGCGCTGGCCGCGCGCGGCGTGCCGGCCGCGATCCTGTTCAGCGCCGGCTTTGCCGAAGTGGCCGGCGACGGCACCGCCATGCAGGCCGCCGTGGTCGCGGCGGCGCGGCGCGGCGGCATGCGCCTGCTGGGCCCCAATTCGCTGGGGCTGGCCAACCTGCATACCGGCTTTATCGGCACCTTTTCCACCTTCGCCACCGTCAACGAGCCGCGCCCGGGCCGCATCGGCATCGTTAGCCAGTCCGGCGCCTACGGCAGCCACCTGGTGATGGCGGCGATGGAAGCCGGCGTCTATCCGTCCAGCATCGTCATGACCGGCAACGAATGCGACCTGACCGTGGGCGACATCGTGCAGCTGCTGGTGGAGGACCCCAACACCGATGTCATCGCGCTGTATTCCGAAGGCATCAACGACGGCGACGGCCTGGTCGCGGCGCTGCAGGCGGCGCGCGCGGCGCGCAAGCCGGTGGTGATGATGAAGGTCGGGCGCAGCGAGGTGGGGGGCGCGGCGGCGCGCTCGCACACCGCGTCGATCGCCGGCGACGACGCCGTGGTCAGCGCCGTGCTGGAAGAACTGGGCGTGGTGCGCGTGCGCGATACCGAGGAAATGCTCGACATCCTGCGCCTGGCGATGCGCGGCGTCTTTCCCGCCGACAACTCGCTGGGCGTGATCACCGTCAGCGGCGGCGCCGGCGTGATCGTCTCGGACGCGGCCGAGGAACTCGGCCTGCCGATGCCCGAAATGCCCGCCGCGGCGCAGGCGCGCATGCTGGAGATGCTGCCGATCTGCTCGCCGCGCAATCCAGTCGATACCACCGCGCAGTTCATCAACGACCCGACCCTGATCACTCCGTTCACCGAAGCCATGGTCGGCGAAGGCGGCTATCGCAGCGTGCTGGGCTTCTTCAGCTATGCCGCCGCGTCCCCCGCGGTCACCGACACCCTGCTGGCGCAGCTCGGCGAGGTTCGCCGCCGCTATCCCGACCGGCTGTACGTGGTGGTCGCGCGCGGCCCGGCGCAGATCCTGGCGCGCTACGAGGAAGCCGGCTTTACCGTGTTCGGCGACCCCACCCGCGCCGTCGCCGCGATCGCGGCCATGGGCCGCTTCGGCCGCGCCTTTGCCGCCGGCGCGCCGGCCCCGGTCCCTGCGCTGCCGCCAGTGACGCTACCCGCCGAAACGCCCAGCGAAGCGCAGGCCAAGCAGTTGCTGGCGGACGCCGGCATCCCCAGCGCGCCAGAGCGTGCCTGCGCCGATGCGCAGGCCGCCGTCGCGGCAGCGCAGGAGATCGGCTTCCCGGTGGTGCTGAAAATCCTGTCGCCGGACATCCTGCACAAGTCGGAGATTGGCGGCGTGCTGCTCGATGTGCGCGACGAAGCCGCCGTGCGCAGCGGCTTTGCCACCCTGCTGGAACGCGCCCGCGTGGCAGCGCCCGGCGCGCGCATCGAAGGCGTGCTGGTGGCAAAGCAGCTGTCGGGCGGCGTCGAATGCATCATGGGCATCAACCGCGACCCGGTGTTCGGCCCGATCGCGATGTTCGGGCTGGGCGGGGTCTTCGTTGAAGTGCTCAAGGACGTGGTGTTCCACCGCTGCCCGTTCGGCGAAGACGTGGCCGAGCAGATGATCCGCTCGATCAAGGGCGCACCGCTGCTGCTCGGGGCGCGGGGCCGGCCCGTGGCCGACATCGCCGCGCTGGCGAAGATGCTGTCGCGGTTGTCGGCGTTCGCGCAAGCCGCTGGGCCGCGACTGCAGTCGGTGGACCTGAACCCGGTGTTTGCGATGCCCGACGGCCAGGGCGCCTATGCGGCGGATGCGGTGATCGAAGTCGGGCAGCAAGCGCTGTAAGCAGTCCTGGCAAGCCGCCACTTGCTTGCTCCCTCTCCCGCTCGCGGGAGAGGGGTTGGCGTTAACCCGCCGCGCATAAGTGCCGGCGCGTGTGTGACGCAGCCGGAGATTCCCGATTTGCGTGCGTGTGTCTGACCACCTTGCCGCGCTGGCTGGGATGCGTGTCCCTTGGTCGCGCCGTGGGCGCCAGGTAAGCTTTTTAGGTCAGGCAGCTTGCCACTGCTTGCCGGGCGACTGTTTCAGACTTCCTCATCAAATAGCACCCCGAAATGGGTAGCGCGGACGCGGCGCGTGCGTGGTTTCCTTGCATCACGTACATAGCGTGCGTGAAGTGAACCCCCAGCAGGACGCGCCTCGCGCGCGGCCCCGGGAATCTAAAACAATGATGGAGGAGATAGCCGCACATGAAACCTGGACTTTATGCAGTGGCGGTACTGGGTACGCTGTCAGCATGGCAGGGCGCCGCGCTCGCGGCAACCAGCGTCACGCTGTATGGCGTGATCGACGTCCCGATCGAGTATGTCAACCGCGTGGCTACCTCGGCGGCCAACCCCAATGCCGGCGGCTCGCGCTTCGGCATGCCGGGCGTGGGCGGCCTTTCCGCTTCGCGCTGGGGCATGCGCGGGAGGGAGGATCTGGGATCGGGCAACGAGGCGCTGTTCGTGCTGGAGGGTGGCTTCAATCCGGACACCGGCGCCCAGCTTTCCAGCGGGCTGTTCAGCCGTGTTGCGATGGTGGGGCTGAAGAACACGGGACTGGGCCAGATCACGCTGGGACGGCAAACCACGAGTTTGCTCGACGGCCTGGTCAACTTCTCGCCGCTGCGCTTTGCCGCGACCTACGAGCCGGGCATCTGGTGGATGGGCGTGAACTATCGCCAGAGCAACATGGTCAAGTACACCGGCCAGTTCGGCGCGGTGCAAGCCGTAGCCCACTACTCCTTCGGCACCGGCGTGCCGGCGCTGGCCGCCGGCAACTTGCTGGCCAACGGCGGCGCTGGCGAGAATCCCGCCAGCCACAAGGACAACACCGCCTACGGCGCTTCCGTCATGTACCTGGACGGCAAGTATGGCCTTGGCATCGGTTATGACGAATGGCATCCGGCCATCATCAGCGGCCAGACTGCCAAGGTGCGCAAGGTTTCGGTAGGCGCCAGCTACTCCACGGGTCCGTTCAAGTTCACCGCCGGCTATCGCTGGAACAAGGCCGACTTCGCCAACGAGAACACCTTCCTTCGCGACGACTATTGGTGGGCTGGCGCCAGCTACCAGGTCACTCCGGCGCTGGGCCTGTCGCTCGCCTACTTCTACGCTGATGTCAAGCAGTCGGCGGCTACGCCAACGGGTGCCCCGACCAATCCGCCCAATATGCAGCAGTACACCTTCCTGGCTGACTACAACTTCAGTAAGCGGACCGACGTCTATATGGCGGTAGGCTACGCGCATAACGGCAGCCTGAGCTTTGACAGCGCCGCGACCGCGTACGCCTTCAACTATCCGTCGATGGCCGGGCAGAAAAACATGGTTGGCGTCATCACCGGCATCCGCCACGTCTTCTGAGCCCGCGCTCCACCCCATCCGCAGCGAATCGGCGAAGCAAAAAATAAGGGCCGCGCATCGAGCGCGGCCCTTGTGCCCTGCTACCTCGGGTGCTGGCTGCCAACGGTGCGCCCTCACATGCATACCGCCTTCCATTCCAGGAATTTGGCCATGCCCTGGGCCCCATACTCGCGCCCATTGCCGGAGCGCTTGAAGCCGCCGAACGGCGCGGTCAGGTCCAGCGGCACGAAGGCGATGGCGATGGCTTCCTCCTCGTCGTCATACGGAATCAGGCAGAACCCGATCGCCATGCCGTTGCCGACATCGGCGAACACCGTCGGCCGCGCCAAGAAGCCACGCGCGATACCCTCCGGACGGCCCGGCGCCGGCGTGCCGGGTTATTGTCGGCGAATGCCGCCGTCCGCATTACGGCTCACCTTCCGGCGGCGCGCTCCCGGGTCTCCTCGTCGACCATGGCCCGGAGCGCCGCGAACAGCGGTTCCGCGGCGGTGTGCTTCTGCCCGTAGCTGAGATTGAACGCGTAATCGAAACCCGGCGGATTCAGGCCCTGGTTATGCTGGATAAGGGTCTCCAGCTTGTCGAGCGCCTTGACGATCCGCGCTTCGCGGGATCCGGCGTATTCATAGTCTTCCCACAGCGCCAGGAACTCGGCCTGCAGTGCCTGTGGCAGTGTCTTGGTCAGTTCGACCAGGTCGGCGCGCTCCTGCTCCGACTTGCCTGGCGTGCCGGCCTGCTCGGTCGCCGGGATGTCGCCGTGCAAGGCCTCGCCCAGGTCGTGGATGACGCAGAGTTTCAACAACCGCGCCATATCCACGGCGCCGAGCTGGTCCGCAAAAGTGATCGCCATCAGGCACAGGCGCCAGGTATGCTCGGCGGTGCTCTCGCGCCGCCCTGTCGACGTATGCGCGCTGCGCAGGACGTTTTTCAGGCGTTCCGCCTCCTTGATAAAGGTGATGCGGCCGGCCAGCTCTTCCATGCTGTTCTCGCGAAAGACAAAGATCCGGGGATTTTAGCGTCAGGGAAGAGATCGCGTCGGCGCGGGGCGTCTCGCCGACGCTGATGCCATTGCCGCGCGCGGCTGACGCGGCAACAGGCAGTCTGAGCGCCTATGCCGGCGTGCCGGTGGCGGCAACGTCGAAACGCTCCGCCAGGAATGCCGCGCATGCCGCCCACGAACGCCGGTCGGCCGCGGCATCATAGGCAATGCCGCGCTCGGGAAAGTTCGCGCCCTCGAACGTGAACGCATGACGCGCATGGCCATACGCATGCAACTGCCAGTCGGCACCGGCCTGCGTCAGCTCCGTGGCGATGCCAAGCACGTCCGCGGACGGCACAATGGGATCCTCCCAGCCGTGCAGCAGCAGGACGCTGGCGTCGATCGGGCCTTGCACGCCGATCCGCGGCGGCTGCAGCACGCCATGGAAGCTGACCGCGGCCACCAGGCCTGGCGCAGCCGCACGTGCCAGATCGAGCGCGCACAGGCCGCCGAAGCAGTACCCCACCGCGGCCATCCGCCGCGGATCCGCGCCCGGCAAGTGCTGCGCCGCCTCGAACCCGGCAAGCAGCCGCTGGCGCAGCAAGCCGCGGTCGGCCAGCAGCGGGCCCATCAGGTGCGCGTTGTCGCCGCGCTCGTCGCCGCGCACGCCCTTGCCGTATACGTCGGCGGCAAAGCACAGATAGCCCATTGCCGCGAAGCGGTCGGCGCAGCGGCGCATCGCCGCATTGAGGCCGCTCCATTCGTGCGCCAGCAGCACGCACGGCGTGCGCGATGCTGGCCCGGCAGGCTTGGCGACATAGCCCTCGAACACCGTGGTGCCGTCGGTGTAGTTGACGAAGCCGCGCTCTGGCGGCAGGTGTTCAGCGTTCATGGTTCCCTCCGTTCACGCCCCTAGCATGCGGCCGCGCGGGAACGCTGTATTGAACGTTTGGGACGTCGGGGTCCGCGCCGCAACGCACGATCAGAGGTAGAAGGCGGGCGCGCCGGCAGGACGCTGCGCGAACGACGCAGCCAGTCCAGATTGCCCGTCGCGCGCGTAGGCGCCCGGCGTCTGTGCCACGCGCCGGCGCCAGGCACGGATCTGGTGAGCCTGGTCGCTGTAGCCATCCAGCGCATCGCCTGCGCCGCGCTGGACCGCCTGGATGCTGTGCTGCAGGCGCTCCAGGTCCATCAGCTGCTTCGGGCCCAGTCCCAGTTGCTGCTCGAACCAGCGATTCAGCTGGCGCCGGCTGACCGCCATCATCCCGGCGACTTCCTGTACCTGCCGGCCCTGGCGCAACAACGCGTGGGCCGCGCGCATCGACTGCAGTGCCGCCGGCGGCCGCAGCGCCGCGAGGCGCCGCAGCAACCATGCATCCAGCCTCGCAACGATTTTCGCCGGCAGCCAGGCTGCGCTCAGGTCGGCGCTAAAGGCTTGGGCGGGGCCGTCACCGAGATACCCGGCGAGATCCAGCAACTGGTCCCTGCAGTCAGGCCCGATGCCAGGAAACAGCCGCGCCAGGCCGGCGCCGCTCAGCATGGCCATGACGAAGTACGTGTCGGACCACGATCGCCAGCGCCGGCTGGCCGACTGGAAGCCGAGCAGCGACACCGTGGGCACGGTCGGGCCGCCCACCATCGCGTTGGGACGGCCGAAGTTGACCGACAGCACCGCGCCCGGGTACGGGCAAGTGGTGATGTCGCTACCCGCATAGGCCCCTTCCAGGTCCTGCACGAACCAGTAGCCGTCGACATAGGGCGACAGGGATGGGCAAGGCGCAAGCACCTGGAACATGGCGGGTTCGCGTTGGAGCGCGATGGGGTGGGCACAGGCATACCTTTATCACAGGGCGCACCGCGGAGAAAACCCGGGCGACCTGACTCCCTGTCTCTGCCCCATGGCCCGCCAGGCCGGTCGCACAACAAAAAAAGCGGGCCTCCGAAGAAGCCCGCCGATTCTGCGGCGAAACGCCTGGATGCCCGGCGCATGCGCCGGGTTCGCTCCACTCAGGCGGGTACTTGCGTGCCAGCTGCCGCCGTCTCCTTGGAGTACAGGCTCCTGGCCGTCGCTACGTGGCTCTTCAGCACCGGACGCAGCACCATGATGGCCAGGAAGGCCGCGGTCAGGTCCATGGCTGCCACGGTGTAGAGCACGGTGGACCAGGTGCCGGTCGCTTCCATCATCAGGTTGCCGATCGGCACGAACAGCGCGCCGATGCCTTTGGCGGTGTAGAGCACGCCGTAGATCTTGCCGATGTGCTTGGTGCCGAAGGCGTCGCCGGCGAGTGCCGAGAACAGCGAGTAGACCTCGCCCCAGGCCAGGAACACCACCCCCGACAGGATCAGGAACGCGTACGGGTTGCTGCCGAAATAGCCCAGCGCGATGATGCCGAGGCCTTCCAGCGTGAAGGCGATGACCATGGTCTTTTCGCGGCCGATGTTGTCCGAGATCCAGCCGAACAGCGGGCGGGAGATCCCGTTCATGATCCGGTCCAGCATCAGCGCCAGCGGCAGCGCGGCCATCACGAAGAAGTGCAGGTCGACCTTGAACTCCTTCACGCCCAGGTCCTTGGCGATCACGCCCAGCTGTGCCACGGCCATCATGCCGCCGGTGACGACCAGCACGAACATGATCAGCATCAGCCAGAACAGCCTGGTGCAAAGCGCTTCCTTGAGCGTGTAGTCGCGCGTGGCCTGGACCAGCTTCTGCGACGCCTTCACCTCGTGCGCCTTGGGCGAACGCAGGAACCACGCCGCGACGAAGGCGAGCGAACCCTGCAGCAGCCCGAAGAACAGGAAGGTGTGCTGGAAGCCCTGCGACTCGATCATCGCCGCGATCGGCAGGATGGTCGCCGCCGAGCCTGCGCCGTAGCCGCCGGCGGTCAGGCCCACGGCCAGGCCGCGGCGATCCGGGAACCACTTGAGCGCGTTGTTGATGCAGGTGGCATAGATCGAGCCTACCCCAAGCCCGCCCACTGCCGCGCCGATGTAGAAGCCCATCAGCGTGGTCGCCTGCGAGTTGATGCACCACGCCGCGCCGATGAACACCGCGCCGAACGCGACCATCATGCGCGGCCCGAACTTGTCGATGAAGTAGCCTTCGATGGGTGCAAGCCAGGTCTGGACCAGCACGAAGACCGTAAACGCCACCTGGATGCTGGCGCGCGACCAGCCATAGGTGTCCTGGATTTCCGGGACGAACAAGGTCCAGGCGTACTGGATGTTGGCAGTGGCGATCATGCACACCACCCCCACGATCAACTGCATCCAGCGAGTGCCTTCCGGGACCTGGTGATTGACGCCGAGCCCCGCTGCCGATGGATTACTCATTACGCGCTCCTTGGATCGATTGGCCATTAACTTGCGACCGGGCGGGGGAATATGCGGACGCGCTGCGCCTCGGCTTAGGGGTGGCTGCTGGCATGTCATGTCTCCTATGTCATTGGCATTTATTTGCCTCTTATAACGACGCCGACCTGAGGTCTCCGCCCTCACCTCTCGCTTATCCAGGAGCGGCGATGGGATACACAGTATGTGATATATCAAGTAAGTCAAGCGAAAGGCGGGGCAGGGTTTTCACTGAATTAATGAGAGACCTGATTGGGGTCTGGATATTCAGGTCAAAATCGCATCGGAAGCTGTATGCAAAGTTCCGCGTCGCCGCCGCGTGGTGACTGGAATCCCTTTGCTGGAGCGGAATACGGGCACGCCATGGGAATCGATGAGGACTTTTTCTGAATGCTTCGCGGCCAGAACGGGGGATTATCATTACAATAACGTAATGATTACAAAATCGTCATGATTACAGAATTTTCATGATTATGACGCGCCCGGACCGTCAAGTTCCGGCTAAATGCCGACAACTAATTTATCGCCAACATAAAAAAAAGCCCGCAGGCGAACCTGGCGGGCTGAGTCATGGTGCGTGACATCGGCCGCAACATGTAGTTGCAGTTATAGGCGATTATGGGAATCGGTCAAATAGGGAAAATGGGTTTGGCGAGCATTAATGGGCAAACCCAGAGAAAACCCTGAGCGAATTTACAGGGCGTGGAGCGCGGTTATGGGAAAATCGGTCTTAATATGACAAGGCTGTCATGAAACTGGCGTCCCGGCGGTCGCGGCCGCTCAGGATCAGCGTAGACAAAAACACCATCGGCGGACTCCGGAATAGATGAAACAGCAAACCCGGTAGAACACCTCGTAAAGCCGGTTCACCGGTCGGCCAGCCCGCCCCCATCGGTCCGCCCTCATAGATAAAATTTTTATAACTTCACAAAAAGTAGACATATTGGTAAGTCCCGTAGAAGCTATGGTAAGCTCCGCGGGGATCTGTTCCTACTCCACCGACGCCCGTATGGCTCACGCACCACTGGGCTACCACGCCCTCGTCCGCAAGTTCAGCCTGCGCGTGCCGCCGCTGCGATGCACCTCCGCGCTGGCTGACAAGACCGGTGTGCTCAGCACGCACACCGGCCCCGACGGCACCACGCGCACGATCTATCCCCGCAACCGCTACCGGGGCGGCGACACCACGGTGGACCACCTCACCTTTGCGCTGAAGAAGGAACAGCTGGACCTGACCGTGCTGGCGGCGCTGTTCGAACATGCCCAGGCGGTGCAGGAGGTAAGCGCGTGGCTGCAAGCCACGCCGAGCTCGCGCTATGCCCGGCTGAGCGCCTTCTACGCCAAATGGCTGGCCGGGGCGCAGTTCGACTACAGGTTGCCGGCTGGCGCGCCCCGGGTGCTGGCACTGGACGAAGCGGAATACCTGACGGGCCCGTCAACGCCGGACCTGCAGTTCGGCATCCAGAATAACCACCTCGGGCCGGCGGCGTTTTGCCCGGTGGTGCGCCGGACCGAAAAGCTGGCGCGCTGGCTTGCCGCGGATCTGCCCGGCCGTGTGGGCGCGGCCATCCGGCGCCTGGAGCCGGAGCTGCTGGCGCGGGCGGTGGACTATCTCTACCTTGCCGAAACCCGCTCGACGTATTCGATCGAGCATGAGATTCCGGATAACCAGCGCGTCGCCAAGTTCCGGCGGCTGCTGGAATATGCCGGCCAGCGTGCGCCGCTGACCGAAACCCAGCTGTGCGAATGGCAGAACGAGATCATTTCCGGGCTGCGCGCCGAATACCGCTTCCGCGACCAGCAGAACTGGCTGTCGCGCGGCGGGCGGCTGCGCAATATCGCCGACTATATTCCCCCGCCGCCCGCGCAGCTGGGCGCAATGATGGACGGCATCGCCGCGGTGGCGGACCTGGTCCAGGCCCAGGCGGCAAACCCGATCGTGGTGGCGGCCTGCGTGTCGTTCGGCTTTGTCTTTGCCCACCCTTTCTATGACGGCAACGGCCGCCTGCACCGGTTCCTGATCCACCATCTGCTGCGCCAGGCCGGCGTCACGCCCGCAGGCGTGGTGCTGCCGGTGTCGGCGCGCATGCTCAAGCAGATCGATGTCTACGCCGGCCTGCTGAAGGCTTATTCGGCGCCGCGCACGGCGCTGCTTAATTACGCGCTGGATGCGGATAGCGACACCATCCTGATCAAGTCGCCGCAGCCTTACTGGCTCTATGCCTCGTTCGACGCCACCGCGCTGTGCGAATTTGTGTTCGAGTGCATCGAGCAGTGCGTCGAGCAGGACCTGGCGCAGGAGATCCAGTACCTGCGCGCGTACGACGCCAGCGTGACGCGGCTCGAAAGCTGGCTTGACATGCGCCAGTCGCGGCTGTCGAACCTGATCGACCTGATCGTGCAGAACCACGGCGAGCTGTCGCGGCGCAAGCGCAAGCTGTTCGAGGACATCACCGACGCCGAGCTGGCGCGCATCGAAGCGGTGGTGCGCGACGAGTTCGCGGACTACCTGGAGCACCACGGAAGCGGCTGAAGCGCGCGGCGCGCAACCTGCCCTATCGCGTCACGTCCAGCTCCCAGCCGGGCTCCAGATGGTCCGGGTTGTCGGCCAGCCGATAGCGCGGGTTCAGGTTGATCAGTTCGCGCAGCGCGAAGTTGGCCACCTGCTGGTCCGGCGTCATCGCCTGCGCCTGCGCTTCGGCCTTCTGGCCGTCGGACAGCAGCGTGTCGAGATGCGCGCCGGCAATACCCCATAGCGTGGAACTGGCAACCTGCCCAGGGCTGTAGGGCTGCACGCGTACCGAGCCGGATGCGGGGCGCTCCTTCGGTGGCTCCTTCGGCGGTTCCTTCGGCGGCTCCTGCGGGGGCGTGCCAGGACCGGTCGGCGGAGCGGTCGACGGGCCGCCGCTGGGCGTCGGCGCCGCAGGCGGCACGCCCTTGCCCTTGTCCTCGTCCTTGAGCAGCTCCATCAGGATCTTGGCGCCAAAATTGACGATCACCCCGCCGCCCAGCAGCACCAGCCCCTTGGGCATGGCGCGGCCGAAGAAATCCCATTTCTGCGCCAGCCATGGCGTGACCGGCTGGTCCACGGCGTCGGGATCGGCGGCCCTGGCGAGCCGGTTTTTTTCGGCGTTGATCAGTTTCTGCTCGTTGCGCGACTGCAGGTGCGCGCCGATGCCGAACACCGCCAGGCTGCCGGCCTCGATCGCGCCGACCACGCCGCCCGTATGAACCATGTCGGCCACGGCCAGCGGCACCGCGCCGACCGAATATGCGTTCATCACGAACTTGCGCAAACGCGCGCCCAGCAGCGCGGGCTGGGCCAGCCCGGTGTGATAACCCGCGCGGGCAGCGAAATTGACCGTGCTCAGCACCGAATTGGCCGCCAGGAACACCGCGCTGCTGTAGGTCAGCGGCTCGCCGATCTGGGTCACGCCGTGCTCGCCGAACCACAGCATAGTGTTGCCGTTGTTGATCGCGAGCGTGGCCAGCTGCAGCGAGTCGTTGACCTGGCCGGCGCGGGTGTCGGGCGTCAGCATCGAGGCGCCGATGGTGCCGATCACCGCCTGCGCCTCGCGGATCTTGTCCGGGGCCTCGGGCAGGTCCTTCTTGTCGGCGTGGTGGGCGTAGGCCTCCAGCTGGTCCAGCGCCTTGGCAAACTTCTGCTGGTTCGGTTCGTTGATGCCCCACACCGTGGTGCCGGGCTTCTCGGTCAGCGTGCGGCGCAGCCAGGCGATATCGGCGGGCGCGTGGGTGCCGGCGCGCCGGATCACCTTGTTGGCATGCAAGGTGCGCCCCATCGCCACGCTGCCGCGGTAGATGAAGCAGCCGGCGCTGGTCAGTACCAGGTTGGCGCCGGTCTGTGCCGAGACGGCCGCGGCGCCGGAGGCGGCGGCAAACGTGCCGGCCGCCGACACCGCCAGCGCGGTGCGCACTTTCCAGGGCCGTGGACCATTGCCGGCGGGCGGCTGAGCGTTGCCGGCGGGCCCATGCGAAATGGTGGCGCGCACTACCCCGCCCTCGCCGCCCTGGCCGGCTTCGCCGCCTCTGGCCCGCGCAGCCTCAAGCATCCGGTCCAGCATGCGGTACACCGCGCTACCCTGCGATGCGGCCGAGCCGGTCTCGACATGGGTCAGGTCGGCCACCTTCACCGTGCCGTCCGGGAACAGCGCGAACTCCACGTCGCCCAGGTGCAAGCCGCGCGTTTTCATGGTGTCGACCAGCGCGGCGATATCGCGCGCCGACCGGCCGTTGAGCAACGCGGCATGCCCGGGCCGCATCTGGCCGGCGGCATCGAACAGGTCCTTGGTGCTGGCCGCGTAGCGTTCATAGCCGATGGCCGGGCGCCCGAACGCCTCGAACGACGCCGGCCCGAAGCTGCGCACGGTATTCAGCCCGTGTTCGCCGGCGGCCTCTGCCATGGCGGCGCGCTCGCCGTGCACCATGTCGCCCAGCCAGGCCTCGTTGGCAATGCCCACCGCCAGGTCCTTGCCCAGCGCGAACACGGTCTTGGCGCCGCCGCTGCCCAGCCGCGGCCCAAGGTAGGTCTCGAGCCGCACCCGTTCGCGGGTGCCGTCGGGCCGGCGCAGGAACACGTTGCCGTGGTGGTCGATCTTGAAGCTGTGGCCGGCGTAGGGATCAGGCTGCGGCGACAGCCGGCGCCAGCGCCCGGGCTGCGCCAGGTCGATCTGGCTCTTGGCCGGATCCTGCGCGTAGGCGCCGCGGCGCAGCGCAAACTCCGGCACCAGCACCTCGGTGCGCATCACGTCGGCCACCTGCTGCGCCAGCATGCGTCCCTGCGGGCCATGCGCGCCGTCCAGCGCCAGCACGATGGGCTGGCCGGGCTCCCAGTCGTGCGCCAGCTGGAAGGCGAGTTCATGGGCGCCGACGCCCTGTCCCTCGTCGCCGCGCAGGCCGCCCTCCGGGCGCACCGCGCCGACCACCACCAGGTGATCGCGGGGCGCGTTGACGCGCACCGCCGGCTCGCCCAGCGCCAGCTCGGCCCAGCGGTCCGGCGCGTGCTGCCATGTAGCCGGCACCGGATCGCCAGCGGCGCGCGGCGCATGCTGGCGCACCGGCTTGCCGCCGCTGCTAACCGCGGCCAGCGGCAGCGCCGGCATCGCGCCGTGGAAGCGGCCGCCATCCTGGACGTGAACCGGCGCGCCCGAACCGGCCAGGGTAGCGGGATCCGCCGCCACGCGCAGGCGCGCGCCATAGGCCAGGTCGCTGCCGGGCGCGTGGAATGCATCCACGTCCAGCCGGCCGTCCGCGCCGTAAACGCGCGCGTTCAGCCCCGTGGCGAGCTCCTGCACCAGCGACACCGCCCCGTCCTGACCATAGCAGCCGTACAGCACCACCGGCATGCCTTCCTGGTAGTCCGGATGCGCGCGGATGCGGTCGATTACCGCCGGCGCATCGAGCAACGGCGACGGCCCATCGCCGCGCCTGCCGCCGGCCTGCATCGCGATGCCGCCGAACAGCCCTTCGGCGCGCACGGTGAAGTGCCCGGGAACCTGCGGCACCGACACCGCCACGGCCTCGTCATCAAATGTCTTGTGACCCGCCTCCTGGGCCAGGTCCAGGTCGGCGCTTCCGCGCGGGAACTGCTCCAGCTGGGCCAGCACGTCGATGCGGCGCCCATCCTGCTGGCGCACCAGCGGCAGGCCGGCGCGGAAGTCGTCGGGCAACGCGGCGCGGATATCGCCGTGGTAGTCCGGATTGAGCGCAAAGCGTCCGGCGTGGGGCTTGTGCCCGCGCAACGACAGCGGCACGGTGCCGATCACGCTGCGCGCGTCGACCGCGCCGTGCCGCGCCGCTTCACGCTGCGAGACGATGGCGATGCGGAAGTTGCCCCCCGCCTGCAGCGCCGGGCCCAGGTCGCGCATGGCCTGCTGCAACGACGTGAACGACGCCTCCGGCAGTCCTGCGCGCAGCGGCACCGACAGGCCCTCGCCATGGGTCACCACGTAGTGCACGCCGGCCAGGCGCCCGCCCGATTCATGGATGCCGTCGACGGTGGCCTGGATGGCTTTGGGGCTGGGCGCGCTGTCGCGCACTGACCAGCTGCCATCGCGCAGCGCCGGCCGCGCGGCGGGCATGGCCGCCGCTGGCTGGATGCCGGCGTGCTCGGCATGGGGATCGGCGGCAGCCCTGCGGGGCATTTGCCCGCCGTGCGCGACCACCGCCTCGGCGGCGTCGGCCAGCGGCGTGCGCGCCAGCGCCGGCCCGCCCGGCAGCGGCGCGCGCGCGGCGCCCGGGCCGCGCGGCTGGCCGCCGGCGGCGACGCGCCCGTACAGCGTAATCACCGCCTGGTGCACCGCGGTCGAGAAGCCGTCCACCGTCGCCACCCGCTCGCGCGAGACGCCGTCGACCGCGCCCGCATCGGCGGCGGCCTGCAGCACGCGGCCCAGTTCCTCCGGCCCCTGGAAGCGCTCCGGCATATTGCCCCGGCGCAGCAGCAGCGCGGAGACCGCATAGGCGCCCCAGTTCGACACGCTGGCGGTGACCACATGGTCCACCGGCACCACCGCGGCGATATCGCTGCCGTCGAGCGCGCGCGGGATCAGCCCGCCCACGCCGCCCATGCCGGCCTCGTTGCCGCCGTCGCCGACGCCCAGGGTCTCGATGCCGTCGATGGCATTGGCTTCCAGCACGATCTGGTCGAGCGCCGGGTTGAAGCCGTCGATGCCGATGCCGCGCATATTGTGCTTGGTGCCGCGCGCGCTGCGCGACGGCAGCTCGATCGCCATCACCCGGTCGGGGCCGACCTCGCGCAGCAGCGCGCGCGCCGGCTCGGCCGCGCCGTAGATCGGCGCGTCGAACACGCGGATATTGTCGAGCGGCTCGCCCATCTCGCGCAGGATGCCTTCCAGGATCGGCCGGTTGGCCGAGTCGACCACATAGGTCACCTGCTTGCCGCGCAGCCGCAGCGCCCGCCCCAGTTCCGCGGTGCCCGGCGGCCCGTCGGTTTCCGGCATGTCCTTGGCCACCGAGAAGCCGGTCACCAGCATCACGTTGCTGGCGTCTTCCAGCGACGCCGCGGCGCGCTCGGCGCCGCCGGGCATGTAGAACTCGCGCAGGCCGCGGCCGATGTAATTGAAGCTGATGCGATCGACCGGCGACAGGTGGCGCCCGCCGTCGATCAGCGCCAGCGCCGGCGACACGTCCGCCGCCTCACCGAATGCGGTCTTGAACACGCGGATATCCGGGCGGCGCCCCATGGCGTGGGCCAGGCCGGACACCCGCGACGGCTGGCCGGTGGTGAAGACAATGGTCGGCAGGGTCTTGTCGTCGGGCACCGCCGACGGATCCAGCGGCTGCTCCAGCAGCGCGGCGCGGTCGATCAGGCCCTGGTCGACCAGCATTTCCACGCCCTTGCGCGCCTGGTACTGCATCGGGTCGATCAGCTTGACGTCGCTGCGGCCGATGGCATCGAGCTGCTGGCGCACCAGCGTCTCGAGCGCCGGATAGTGGGTGCAGCAGAACCACAGCGAGGTGGCGTCGGCCGGGATCTGCTCGGCGTTGATGTACTTGGCCACCAGCCCCTTGAGCTGCTCCAGCTGCGCGCCGTCGGCCAGGTGCATCAGGTTGTTGACCGCATCGGCCCACTCGGTGGCGCCGATCTCCTTGACCGTGACGCTGCCGCCGCTGGCCTTGCTGACCGCTTCCAGGTAAGCGTGCAGCTTCACCGTGCCGGGCGTGGCCACTACCACCGGACGCCGGCCGCCCTCGGTGACAATCTTGGGCGCGGTCTGCATGATCAGGTTGACCACCTTGGCCTGGTGGGTGCCCGCCAGCGCCTCCGGAAACGCCGTGCAGGCCGTGTTGCAGGCAAACAGGTCGACCGCGCCCTTGGCCTTCTGCGCCGCCACCACGCCGGCGTGGACCAGGTTGACCAGGTCGCCGCGCTCGCGCCCGCCGTAGGTGCCGGCGGCATGGTCGGTAAACGCGACCACCTGCACCGCCTTGCCGGTCATCGCATAGGTATGGCGCGCGATGTTCTGCGCGGCCAGCAGGCCGCCGTTGCTGGAGTCGAACGCGGTAATGACGATGGCGTCGTCCTGCACGCGGATGCCGAAGTCGGCCGGGTCGATGCCGTCGGGCAGGAAGCGCCGCTGGATGCCCTCGAACAGTTGCACCATGTCCAGGCCTGCGGGCAGGCGCTCGGCCGCCTTCTGCAGCAGTTCGTAGACGCCCTGCTGCACGGTCTTGTCGTAGCCGCGCACGCTGGTGGCGCCGACCTCCAGCGTGACGCCGTCGCGCGCCTTGTGGCGCGCCATGGTATCGAGCAGCGCGCCCACCTCTTCCGTGGTGGGCATGCCGCGGTCGCGGCCCAGCGCGCGCTGCACGGCGAAGCCGATCGCCTGCGCCGCCAGGTTGGAGTTCATGCCCGTCACCAGGTGGTCGGCGCCGACGTCGGACCAGCTGTCGGCAACCTGGTCTTCCACCGCCATGTCGCGCAGCAGCCGGTCGCGCGCGGCCCGCATGCCGGCCTCGTTGCCGTGGTCGCCCACCGCGATGGTGACCATGTCGGCCATGTCGTTGGCGTCGATCAGCAGCTGGTCGAGCATGGCATTGCCGCGCACCTGCTCGCCGTTCAGCAGCCGGTATTCGTTGTTGGTGTTGCGCCCGGCCACTTCCACCGCCACCACCGCCTGCGGCTTGTGCATCGCCAGCAGCGCGCGCGACTGGCGCCCGGCGCTGCCAAAGTCCCTGGCCGAGAAGGTCTCGACGCGCGCATTGGGCTGGTTCAGGTCCTCGCGCAGCATCTTGCGCAGCGTGCGCGCATGGGCGCGGTCGGTGACATAGACCACGTCCTTGCCCAGCGAGGCTAGGTAGGCCCCCAGCGAGGCCGCCCCGACCGGGCCGTTGGTCTCGGCGCGGCCGTGGGCGGTCAGCGGGCCGGTGACGATCATTACCGAGTCCAGGTCCACCAGCGCGCGGGCGGCCAGCTCGGCGCCGTAGGGCACGCCGATGTTTTCCATGCTGCCGTCGATCCACAGCACGTTGTCCAGCGGCGAGATCGCGTTCTGCCGCAGCGACAGGCGCGTGGGGGCATCGGCACCGTCGGCATGGGCCACCGGCGCGGGGCCGTGGCTGACCGTGCGCCGCTGCACGCCGGCCTCGCCGTCGACGGTGTGGTGCCGCGGCGCCCGCGCCAGTGCCGGCGTGCCGCTGGCGGTGCGGCGGCGCGAGGCGGGCACGGGCGCGTCGGCGCGGCTGCCGCCGCTGCGCTCGCCCGACTGGCTGCGGGCGGCGGACTCGGTCATGTAGCGCGCCATGGCGCGGTTCATGGCGCGGTCCATCATGCCGTGGATCACCCGTTCCTGCAGGATCGCGCCGCGCGTGACCATCATGTCGAAGGCCGCGGCGGTGCTGAGCCTGGCCGATTGCCAGGGCGTGAGCCGCTGCGGCGTGCGCAGGTCGCGCGGCGGGGCGGCGCCGCCGTCGGTCGCCGGCCTGCTGCCGTTGCTACGCGCTGGGGTCGCAGGCCTGGCCGCGCCCGGGGCGGCTTCGCCGTCCGCCTGCTTGCCGGAACGGCCGGACTGGCCATCGGCGTCGGTGTGCGCGAGCGGCTGGCCCTCGGCGTCGCGGCCAGCCGGGCCGCGGCGCGTGGTGGGCCGCGTCGCGGCTGGCATGCCATCGCCCTCGCGGTACTCGCCCAGTGCTTCCGGTGCCACGCCACGACCCGGACTGCCGATGCCGGCCGGGTCGCCCGCGGCGGCGCCGCGCCCACGCATGGTCGCCTGGTAGCCGTCGCGCACGGATTCGCCAATGCGCTTCTGCACGGCGAACGGCAGCATCTGCGTGGCGCCCATCAGCAGCATGGCGCCGTTCTGCAGTTTCTCCGACAGGCTCATCTCGCTGCCGTGCGCGGCGAACGTGGCGGCCTGCTGCAGGGTCTGCACGCCGCCGATGCCGAAGCCCACGCCATTGAGCACGCGGCTGGCGGTGCCGTAGTGGCCGGCGCTGTGGGTCAGCATGCCTCCTGCCATCTGGCGCAGCGGGCTGGTGCTGCCGGCCAGCCGCGTGCCGGCGTTCATCGCCAGCGCGCCGGTCTTGGCCAGGCCCATGCCGCCCATGCCCGCCAGCGAGCCGGCCACGTTGAGCCACTGCGCCATCGCTTCCTGGCTGGCAAAGGGGTTGACCGAGCGGCCATGGTCCGAGATATTGTCCAGCGCGGCCCACGAGGTACCGACGCCGTACCCCATGCTGCCTACCATGCCGACCCACGCCGCTGCCACCAGCGGTGTCAGCGTGCCGCCCGAGGCCACCGCCAGCACCCCGCCCGCGACCGCGCCCACCGCGGCCACGCCGAGGTTGACCCAGCCCCACACTTTCTCGCTGGTGGTGACGATATGCGCGTCCATCGACGCATAGCCGGCATGGCCATCGCGGCCCAGTTCCAGGTTCTCGGCGAAGTACACCGTGCCCTTGTCGGACAGCAGGTTGTTCTCCTGGAAGTCGCGCTTCGCGTCCAGCTCTTCCTTGCCATAGACCGCGCCCTGGTCGTCGACCCACAGGGTCTTGCCATCCTTGCCCTCGAACTCGAACACCGCGGTCTGGTACGGCACCCCGCCCGGCCCGGTCACGTACATCGGGATGGCCTTGACGGTGGTGCCAGCCTTGGCATCTTCCGCGATCTGCTCCTGGATCGCCTTGGCATCGCCCTGCGGCGCGCCCAGGGCGATGGCCGCGGACAGCCCCTTCTCGTCCGAGGCCTTCGCGCTGAGTTCTTCCTTGCGCATCGCCAGGCTGTCGAAGGTCTGGCGCAGGATCTCATCCTTGTCCAGCGCGAAGCGCTGGTTGGCTTCGTTGGCTTGCTCGGTCTGGCCATACTTTTCGCTGCCGCGCTGCACCGCGCGCTGCAGGTCCTTGTCGGCTGCGGCGGGGGTGTCGTCGCTGTCTTGCAGCGCCCGTTCGTAGGCGGCGGACAGGCCGAAGTGCCCCTTGGCCGCCGCATCCTCGGCTCCGCCGTAGATGCGGCCCTGGCGGGGACTGCCCATCTGGTTCTCATACCGCAGCAGGCGGATGTCGCCGTCGTTGCCCGCCAGCCATGCGGCGGTGCTGGTGGCGGCCGGACCGCTGCCCGGCTCGGCGTTCTGGTTGCGTGCGTAGTAACCGGCGTCGGCGGCGTCCACCACCGCCGCCAGGCCGTGGTAGAAATCGTCCCAGTCGTTGTAGCCGGACGCCATGCTGTTGTTGCGCCCGCGCCAGTCCTCGCCGTATCCGCTGCGGACCGTCTCCAGCAGCGTGCCGGCATCCTCCTCGATCAGGTGGGGCGCCACCTGCTGCAGGTACAGCCCAACCTTGTCGGCATACATCTTCTCCTGGCCGATGATGGGCTTGCCGTCCTTGTCAGTGGTCTGGTCCTTCAGGTCCTTGTCCATCGACGCTTCAATCTGCGCCTTGAACAAGTCGCCGCTGAAGCGGTCATTGTGGACTTCGACGTAAAGCTGGCGTTCCTCGGGCGTCTGCGCGGCATCGGCGCCGGCCTTGCGCATCTGCAGCGCCCCGGTGACGTCGCCGCTGTCCAGCTTCTGCTCGATGCCGCGGGTCATGGCGTCCACGCGCAGCGGCACCGAGCCCTCCATGAAGCCGAGCATCCGGTTCAGGCCGTTGGCGGCCTGGTCGCGCTCGGCCTGGCTGAGCTTGGGATCTTTGCTGCGCGCCTTGACCTGCTCGACGGTGTAGCCGAGCAGGCCCTTCTGGGCAACGCCCTTGTCGTAGGCGTCCCTGGCCGGGTCGGTCGCCGGCAGCTTGGCGTCCGGCACCAGGCTATCCGCGCCCAGCGACTTGAGCATGACGTAGCCGGCCGGGTTGTGCTCCATCAGCGCGCGCTCGGCCTGCGGCAGGTCGCGCGGCGTGGCCGAGTTGGGGTCGGTCTTGGCTTCGGGATCCAGCGTCAGCCCCTGCGCCTGGGCCATCGCCAGCGTGGTGGGGTCGTTCTGCGCCAGCTCGCGCTCGAAGTCGGTGGATGGCGTCAGGTGCGCCATCTCGCCGGCGATGCGCCCACGCAGGTCGACCCGGTCGATCAGCTGGCCCATGCCGCCGTCGGTGCCGTAGCGCGCCTTCAGGTCCTGCACCGCCTGCTCGCGATAGCTGTCCGGCACCTTGACGCCCTGCCCCGACGCCAGCGCCTTCAGCTGCGCGTCGGCGTCGCTGACCTTGCTATTGGCCTGCGTCAGGTCATACGAGTGGTCCGCCATCGACAGGCTGCGGTCGTGCGGCGCGTTGCGCAGATCCTTCAGGGCCTGGTCGGCGTCCTGCTTGTAGCCCTTGGCCGCGATCGTATCGATCTCTTTCTGCATGGCGTCGAGGAAGCTATCCTCGGCCTGCACCCGTTCCTGCTGCGCGGTGTCAAGGGCGTCGCGCGCGGCCACCAGCTGGTCGTCGGCCTCGAGTTCAAAGCGGCGGATGCCGCCCGGGATCTTCAAATACGCGGCCTGTTCCTCGTCGACCCTGGCCGAGGCCCGCTGCGCCTTTTCCTGCGCCAGGATCACGTTGAAGCGCGCGCCCTGGGTGTCGCGCGCCTGCTGCGTGTTCTCGTTCTTCAGGAACTGCGTCTTGGTCTCTTCGACGTTCAGCGCGACATTGGGATCGTCATAGCGCTTGCGGATCTCTTCGGCCTTGGCCTCGACCGCGGCCTTGACGTCCTTGCCGGTGGCCGCGGCGTTGTTGGCGGCCACGCGCAGCTCGTTCTGCGCGCCGCCCATCACGTTGCCGTACTTCAGGCCCAGCGGCTGCCACTGCTTGTCGGTCATGGCGCGGCCGTCGAGGTCGGCCACCACCTTGTCATAGGCGTCCTGCGCTTCCTGCTGCCAGCCGTCGGTCAGCGCCTTGGCATCGCTCTCCTTCTTCTTGCGGGCTTCCTCGGCGGGGTCGGTCTTGGGTTTCTCGGGCGCCGGCGCATCGACCTGCATCGCCCTGGGTGCCTGCACCCCGTTGGCGTTGGTGGTGTAGAGCGCGGGCGTGACGGCGACCGCTTGCGGCTTGTCGGGCTGGTCCGCGGCCTTTGCCTGCGGGTCTTGCTGCGTTGGCTGGGGCTGTTGCGCCTGCTGGGTGTTCTGGGTGTCCTGCTGGCGCTGGGTCTCGCGCGCCTCGGCCGCGCGCTGGGCGCGTTCGGCAGCTTCGCGGGCGGCCCGCTCGGCGGCCTCGCGCGCGGCGTCGGCGGCGGCACGGGCCGCGGCCTCGGCGGCCGCGCGCGCGGCGGCCCGGATGGCATCCATGAAATCCAGCATGACGCAAGTCTCCTGGCGACGCCGGCGCCTGCCGGCAAGTCAGACGGTGGCCGATGCCCTGGCGCGCACGGGCAGGCCGCGGGCATCATGCCCGCCGATTCTGCGCGCCGCGGCGGCGCAGGCCAACTATGGGAATTCGTAGGCCCGCAAGCTGCCCCGTGGGCTACAGGCGGTTGTTGTCGAGGTCGGTCACCAGCATGCAGCCCGGCGCGTGGGTGATGCAGATCTCGGGCCGCGCCTCGCGGATTACCGCCTGGGGCGTGACGCCGCAGGCCCAGAACACCGGGATTTCATCGGCGTCGAGCGGCACCGCGTCGCCGTAGTCGGGCGATTCGATATCCTCGATGCCGATCAGCGCGGGGTCGCCGATATGCACCGGCGCGCCATGCACGTCGGGATAGCGCGCGGTGATCTCGGTCGCCAGGATCGCATCGGCGGCCTTGAGCGGGCGCATCGACACCACCAGCTTGCCCGACAGCCGTCCCGCCGGGCGGGTCTCGATGGCGGTGCGGTACATGGCGACGTTGCGGCCCAGGTTGATGTGCTTGAGCGGCACATTGGCCGCGATCAACGCCTGCTCGAACGAGAACGAGCAGCCGATGGCAAAGGCGACGAAGTCGTCGCGCCACAGCTCGGTGATGCGGGTGGTCTCGTGGTAGGTCTTGCCGTCGCGGTAGACCCGGTACATCGGCACGTCGGTGCGGATATCGACGTCGTGCCCGAGATTGCGGAACACCGGGTCGCCCGGATCGGTCACGTCGATCAACGGGCAGGCCTTGCGGTTGAGCGCGCAGAACTGCAGGAAGTCATAGGCCCAGTCGCGCGTCAGGATCACGATATTGGCCTGCACATGGCCGCGCGCCAGGCCGCTGGTGTGGCCGTGGTAGCGGTCCGCGCGGATCAGCTGGCGCAAGGCGGCGGGGTCTTCGGGCAGGAGCGAGGCGGCGTGCTGGAGCGGCTGGTTCATGGTCGGCAGGCAGGCGCGGGGCGGCGCGAAAATCGGGTTGACCTGCCGATTCTGGGCGCCCGCCGGCGCCGGCGTCCAACAAATCTTTCGGATCGAGCGCGATAAAGGAATCCGATGACTACGAGCCCGCGTGGGGCGCCGCGGCCGGCGGCTGCACCGGCACGGCCATGTCCTCGCCCACTTCGGCGCAGAATTCCGCCACCACGCCCGTGGCCAGCCCCACGATCGACTCGTTGACCTCCAGCCCCGCACCGATGCGCCACGAAGCGACGATATCCAGCGCCGGCGGATGGTTCTCCACATCGACCACCGACAGCGTGCCGTCGGCCAGTTCCTTGCGCACCAGTGCCGGCGGCACCGCCCCGATGCCGAAGCCGTCGCCGATCAGCCGCGTCATCGCCGCCACCGAGTTCACGCAGTTGATGCGCGGCGAGGCCACGCCGTTCAGGTGGAACAGGCTCAGGATGTCCTGGTGCGGGCGCGAGTTCTTGACGAAGGTGATGACGCGCTCGGCGGCCAGTTCATCGAGCGAGGCATAGGGGCGGTCACAGGCCGAGCCGGTGGCGACGATCCAGCGAATGGGGTAGCGCGCCAGCTCGATATTGCGCACCGTTTCCAGCCGCAGCAGGTCGGTCTGGAAAATCACGTCGAGGTAGCCTTTCTGCAGCTGGTCGCACAAATTCAGCGCGGCATCGGCGGTCAGTTCGATCTCCAGCGCGGGATACGCCTGCATGGCGCGCTTGACCACGGTGGACAGCCAGGTATGGATCACCGAGTCCATCGCGCCGATGCGCACGCGCCCCGCAATGGCGCGCGAGCGGTCCAGCGACTGCCGCATATGGTGCATGGTGTTCACCATCTTCTCGGCATATTCCAGCACGCGCTGGCCTTCCGGCGTCAGCGTGACGCCGCGCGAATCGCGCAGGAACAGCTTGACCCCCAGGTCTTCTTCCAGCACCGCGATGCGGCTGGAAATCGAAGCCTGCGTGCTGAACAGCTTTTCCGCGGTGAGCCGGAAGCTGCGCAGGCGGGCGACCCAGACAAAGGTTTCGAGAAAGCGCAGGTTCATGGGCGATGGGTGCGGGACCGGGGCTGCGGCGGCGGCATGGTGAGCGACAGAATCTACGCGATGGCGGCACACCGAACAAGCGTTTGAAGGGTCGGCTTGATTTGGTTGTTTTTGGGATGCAGGGTTCATGCCTGCATGAGCCTGCACGGCGTTCGTGCGCTTGCCGCCGTGATGTGCGGGCGCATGCATGCCCACGTGGCCCCTTCACGCCCCCAGCGGCGACGGCTGCGACGGTGTCGGCGCCTGGCGCGGCGGGATCAGCGCCGGACCGCGCGCGGCGGCTTCCTCCGCCTCTTGCTGCGCCGCTTCGGCCAGCGCCTTCATGCGCTGCAGCGCGGCCAGCATGTCTTCGCCCAGCGCGGCCGGGTACTCCGCGCGCGCGCCGTCGGGCAAGGCCGACGGGTCCAGCCACATCTGCCAGGTCACGCGCGTGGTGCCCACGCCCTGCCCGGCCGTGGCCTGCAGCCGTCCGCGGGTATGGCTGGAGAGCTTGCGGTAGCTGTACGAATACGGCCCCTTGTCGGTCAGTACGTCGACCGCCGGCAGGCCGCCCGCCTTGTGGGCCATGCGCCGTACCGTGCCCGGACTGCCGCTGCCCAGCACCACGCGGCAGTCCTTGTAGACGGTGTCCCAGTCCGGCACCGCGCAGTAGCTGCCCGCCAGCTGCCAGACCCGGGCCGGATCGGCCTGCACCTCGACCGAGCGTTCCACCGGAATCAGTTGTGCCTGCGCCGGCGCCAGCCACGCGGCCAGCAACGCGGGCACGGCGAGCCGCAGCGTGGACAGGGGCAGGCGGGTCAGGATCGGCATCGGCAAGGCGGCACGCGCACGGGAACAGGAATGGATGCAAGCCTAGCCGAGCGCGGCCGTGCATGCTATTACCGAAGGCTCGTAGCCGAAGCACAGCGCCGCGCGCCAGCCTACGTATTTCCGTAGGGCCAGCGCCAACCCGCCCGCGCTGGCGCGCCGTATGCTTATGCCCGCGCGGCTCCGGCATGGTGGCAGAGCCCGGGCAAGCGCAGGCCGCGGGATCGGGGAAAACCCGCGGGCCGTGGCCTTCGCGCCACGGGCCGGAACCCGCGCCAGGCCCGAATTCACGGGCATTCAGCACAGGAATCAATTTTTCTTATCGGCCGCCGCCCGAAAAACTAGTTGGACGCGAGCCGCCGTGCCTTTCAAGAATGCAGTCAGCGCAGGCACTGCAGGACGCGCTGCAACCGCACACCGCCGCGCCACCGATGCGCGGCCGCGGCAAGCCGCCATGGCATGCCGCCACAACAAGGCAAGCGCGCCGCGCACCGCGGCTTGCCGGCCGAGCCAGACATACCACGACGAGGAATGCATGGAAACGCAGATCGGCAGTATCCAGAGCCCCCAGCCACCATCGAGCCCCGCCAGCGCCGAGACCGCCCCGTCGCGTGGCTTTTTCTCCTGGTACCGCGACATCACCGCCAATGAGCGGCGCACCTTCTGGAGCTGCAAGGTCGGCTATGCGCTCGACGCCATGGACACGCAGTTCCTGAGCTTCGTGATTCCCACGCTGATCGCCACCTGGGGCATCAGCCGTGCCGACGCGGGCTTTATCGGCACCGCCACGCTGCTGACCTCGGCCGCGGGCGGCTGGGTCGCCGGCATCCTGTCCGACCGCATCGGCCGGGTGCGCACGCTGCAATTGACCATCCTGTGGTTTGCCTTCTTCACCTTCCTGTGCGGGCTGGCGCAGACCTATGAGCAGCTGCTGGTGGCGCGCGCGCTGATGGGCTTCGGCTTCGGCGGCGAATGGACCGCCGGCGCGGTGCTGATCGGCGAAGCCATCCGCGCGCAGGACCGCGGCAAGGCGGTGGGCATGGTGCAGGCCGGCTGGGCCGTGGGCTGGGGCCTGGCGGCGCTGCTCTATGCGCTGGTGTTCTCGCTGCTGCCGGCCGAAACCGCGTGGCGCGTGCTGTTCCTGATCGGGCTGCTGCCGGCGGTGTTCGTGATCGTGCTGCGCCGCATGGTCAAGGAGCCCGAGGTCTATACCGAGCACAAGGCGCGCGAGTCGCAGGCCAGCGAGAAGACCTCGTTCGCGGCGATCTTCTCGCCGCGCCTGCTCAGCATCACGCTGCGCGCGGCGCTGCTGACCACCGGCGCGCAGGGCGGCTATTACGCCATCACCACCTGGCTGCCCACCTTCCTGAAGACCGAGCGCGGCCTCACGGTGCTGGGCACCGGCGGCTACCTGGCGATGGTGATCGTCGGCTCTTATATCGGCTATGTCACCAGCGCCTACCTGACCGACCGCATCGGCCGCAAGCGCAACTTCATCCTGTTCGCGCTGGGTTCGATGACGATCGCGCTGGCCTACACGCACATCCCGGTCAACGACACCGTGATGCTGCTGCTGGGTTTTCCGCTGGGCTTCTTCGCCTCGGGCATCTTCGCCGGCATGGGCGCGTTCCTGACCGAGCTGTTCCCGACCAGCGTGCGCGGCTCGGGCCAGGGCTTCTGCTACAACGTGGGCCGTGCCATCGGCGCGTTCTTCCCGTTCCTGATCGGCCATGTCAGCCAGCAGATGTCGCTGGGCCACGCCATCGGCATCTTTGCCGCGGCGGCCTATGGCGTGCTGATCCTGGCCGCGCTGACGCTGCCCGAAACGCGTGGCAAGGCGCTGGAAGCGTAGCGGTGCAAGAGCAAAAACCCTAGCTGCGGCAGGGAAAGTGGCTGTGATACCACTGCACCTGCCGCACCATGCGCCGCCCCGGCCAGCGCCGCGCGGCGCATGACAGCACGCATGACAACATAACAAGGGCAACGCCGCTACGGAGGCCTGCCCAATCGACTTCCGACGGGAATCGGGTCAGCAGTAAGTCGGGCACGCCAGCTCGACGGCAATGCAGCGCAGACCGCGATACGCGCTGGCGATGGCCGCCCCCTTGCAGCACGGGAGCGACGGCCACGACCGGCATGACGCGCCGCGCCCCGCAGCGCCGCCGCGCAGGCCTGCCCCATTTGCGCGCGTGGACCGGCTCACAAGGCCGTGGTCGCACGCCAAGACTCGTTGTCGGAGGCCTACATGATCAAAGATGTGGAAGTCGTGCCGTACCGTGACGCGGGGGCGTCCGGATATGGCACCGGAGCAACCAGCGCGCGCCCCACGGCTCGTCCGGCCCCTGCGCCAGGCACCGCCCCGGCGCTGGTGGCCAACAACGGCATCAAGGTATTCGGCGAGCGCCACCTGGTACCGGTCAGGCAGCGCGTGCGCCACGGCGCCACGCCCGGCCTGGTGACCGCGCTGCAGGCCGAGCCCACCCACGAAGGCCGCAGCGCCGTGATGCAGTCCGCCATCCGCGCCATCGGCTTCGACTGGCTTGGCTACGCCACCGCCACCCAGGTCGGCGGCCAGCTCCAGCCGCGTACCTTCTTTGAAAGCTATTCTCCGCCGGGCTGGCGCGAGCGCTATTTCCGCGAGCGCTACTATGAAATCGACCCGCGCGCGCCGCAGCCCGGCACCTTCTGCCTGCCCACCGTGTGGGATGCCGACGACCTGGCACAGACGCCGCTGGGCAACGTGCCGCCGCTGCGCCGCCGCCGCTTCCTGGAAGACCTGCGCGACGCCGGCGTGCGCAGCGGCATCTTCCTCAACCTGCCGATGCCCGGCAACAACGAATTTGTGCTGATCAGCTTTATGTCGGGGATCGAAAGCCGGCGCTGGATCGGCGATTCGGTGGTGGGCCAGGCGCTGGCGATGGGGCTGGCGTTGCATGAGTTCCTGACCTGCCATGTGGAAATCCCCGCGTTTGCCGGCCGCCATCGCGAAGGCCTGTCGGAGGTGCAGCGCGATATCCTGGCTTGCCTGGCGCAGGGGCTATCGGACAAGGAGATCGCGCGGCGCATGGAGATGTCGATCTTCAATGTCGACTACCACATGCGCCGGCTGCGCAGCCACTTCGGCGTGCGCAACCGCGTGCAGCTGGCCAGCGCGGCCACGCTGCTGCGGCCACCGGGGGCACCGCTGTCGGTGGATAGGGAAAAGGATGCGGCGGGGGTGATTGCGGCTTAGCTTGATGGCGTTGGCTTGGGCGTGGCGTTGGCCTTGGCGCGACCGTCAGCGTACTCCCTCTCCCCCGGCCCCTCTCCCGCAGGCGGGAGAGGGGAGAAAGCCCGCAGCGGGGAAGCCTCCAACCGGCCTCACTCCCCTTTCGCCCACCGCATCAAGTCCGCCACGCGCTCGAACAGCGTGCGGTCGATATACCGGTCCAGCGGTACGTTCAGGTACAGGCGCTGCGCCAGGTCCGAATCAAAGGCCGACGGCACCAGGTAGTCGGCCGCGGCCTGGCGGATGCGCGCCGCCACCTGGCCGCTGCCCTTGGCCACCACCCGCGGCAGCGTGCCGGGGCCGTCATAGCGCAGCGCCACCGCATACTGGGTGGAATACACCACCGCGGTCGACACCCGCACCCGCTCGCTGACGCCAAAGAACGCAGCCTCGAAGAACGCGGCGCGGCGGCGTCCGGCCATGATCGGGTCGCCTTGGGTCTCCTTGTACTCGCGCCGGTACTCGTCGACGCTCATGCGCTGGCGCTTCATGAACTGGTGGCGCTCGTGCACGTAGTCAACCACGGCCATCACCAGGTAGATCACCGCGGCCCAGCAACACATGCGCAAGATGATGTACGCAACCAGCAGCAGGATTTCCGCGGGGCGGGCATAGCCGGTGCGCACGCCGTCCTCGATCGCGCCCAGCGCCAGCACGTAGACCAGCCCGGCCAGCAGCAGGATCTTGACCAGGATCTTGACCAGGTTCACCAGGTTGCGCACGGCGAACATGCGCTTCAGGCCCTCGGCCGGGTTCAGCCGCGCCAGGTCCGGCTTGATCTGCTCGAACGCCACCAGCGGCCCTACCTGCAAAAACGCGCCGACGATGCCGCACACCAAAGCCAGCCCGACCATCGGCAGCACGCCCATCAGCAGGAAACGCGCCGCGGCCTCGCCCAGCACCAGCATCTGCTGGTCCGCCAGGTGTTGCGGCACGCTGCCCATGGCGCTGTGCCACAGCGCCTGGAACAGCCGCACGAAATAGCGCCCCAGCAGCCACAGCCCCGCCAGCACGCCGAGAAACACCACGGCCGAGGTGACGTCGCTGCTGCGCGGCACCTCGCCGCGCTTGCGCGCCTCATCCAGCTTGCGCCGGGTTGCCTCGAGGTTCTTTTCGCTGTCGCTCATGGCTGCCGCTGGTTGCCGCTACGGTGCCGCGCCCCGGCGCAGCATCTCGATCAGGATATTGTCCGGGCGCAGGAAGCCCTGCAGCGTATCCACCATCACTGCCAGCATCAGCACCAGCATCAGGAACGCCACCGAGATCTTGACCGGCTGCGCGAACTGGAACACGTCGAACTGCGGCACGAAACGCGCGATCAGCGCGAAGCCGAGCTCGACGATCACCAGCAGCAGCAGGATCGGCGCGGCCAGCTTGACCACCCACGAGAACAGCGTGCCGGCGTAGAGGTTGGCAAAGCCCATCGACGCCAGCGACATCTCGGGCCCGAACGACATCACCGGCCAGAACGCGAACGACTCCACGATCACGCCGGTCATGGCAATAAACCCGCCCAGCGCCGCGAACAGCGCGATGCCGAAGTGCGACAGCAGGTTCTCCATCGGCCCGTCCTCCTGCTGCGTGACCGGGTCGAAGAAGGTGGCATTGCCCGAGCCGGTCTGGAAGTCGATCAGCTCGCCGATCATCTGCAGCGCGACGAAGAACAGGCCGAACGCCGTGCCCAGCAGCAACCCGATGAAGGCCTCCTTGAAGATCAGCACCAGCCACAGGCCACCGGCGACGGCGTCGAGGTCAATGCGCGCGCCCGGCGACACGAACAGCGCGATCGCCAGCACGATGCCGTTGCGCGCCACCCCGGGGATCGCCTGCTGCGACAGGAACGGCAACACCGTAAAGGCGGTCAGCAGGCGCGGCATCACCATCACGATCGGCATGATGACCTCGCGTCCCCAATGGAACAGCAAGGCGGGATCGAGCAGCTCGCCCTGCATGTCAGGCGTGCCGTGCGGCGTGCCAGGCGCGCGCCGCGGCTTCGTCGATGGCCTCGTCGTCGCGGCGCCCGGCCTCGGCGCGCAGCGCGCGGTGTTCGCGCCGGGCCAGTTCGCGCGCGCCGTCCAGCCGCGCCTGCGCGCGCAGCAGCGCACGGCGCGCCTCGTCGAAGGCGGCACGCCGTTGCGCCACGTCGTCGAGCACCTCGGCCAGACGGGCATTGGCCCGGGCGATACGGGCATCGAAGGCGCCCTGCCAGCCCTGCGCGTCAAGCAGCCCCGACACCGACACCCCGCCCCGCGCCGCGCCCTGCCGCAAGCGTTCGATGAAGGCCGCGCGCTCGGCCAGCGCGGCGTGCACCGCCTGCTGCGCGGCTTCAGCCTGCCGCAGCCCCGCCATCACCTGCGCGCGGCGCTGCTGCAGCGCGCGCATCGCGTCTTCGTGGCGGCGCTGGCGCACCGTCTCCAGCTGGCCCAGGCGCGGGTCGGCGTTGCCAGGCATCATCGCGCTTCTCCTGCAAGCGGTGCGGGCTCGGGCACGCGGACCGCCTGTGCCAACTTGTCCACCGCGCCGGCAAAGGTATCGAGCCGCGCCGCCGGTTGCGCCAGGTAGGCGCGGATGTTGTGGATCGCGGCCACGGCGGCGTCGGCAACGGGGTCGGCGCCGGGCCGGTATTCGCCAATCTGCAGCAGCAGCTCCATCTCCTGGTGCTTCGCCAGCAACTGGCGCAGCCGCGCCGCGGCGCGCGCGTGCGCGCCGGCCGCCACCTGCGGCATCACGCGGCTGACCGATTGCAGCACGTCCACCGGCGGATATTGGCCGGCGCTGGCCAGCTTGCGCGACAGCACGATATGGCCATCGAGGATCGAGCGCACCTCTTCGGCGATGGGATCGCTATCGTCCTCGCCTTCGGTCAGCACGGTATACGCCGCGGTGATCGAACCCTGCACGCCGGTGCCGGCACGTTCCAGCAACTGCGGCAGCATCGAGAACACCGACGGCGGATAGCTGCGCCGGGTCGGCGGTTCGCCGCTGGCCAGGCCGATCTCGCGCTGCGCGCGCGCCAGCCGCGTCAGCGAATCGACCAGCAGCAGCACGCGCTTGCCCTGGTCGCGGAAATACTCGGCAATGGCGGTGGCGGTATAGGCGCAGCGCACGCGCTCCATCGGCGAGCGGTCCGAGGTCGACACCACCAGCACCGTGCGCGCCATGCCCTCGGGGCCGAGGTTGTATTCGATGAACTCGCGCACCTCGCGGCCGCGCTCGCCCACCAGCGCCACCACGTTGACATCGCTGGACGCGCCCCGCGCCAGCATCCCCAGCAAGGTGGACTTGCCCACGCCCGGCGGCGCGAAGATGCCCACGCGCTGGCCCTCGCCCAGCGTCAGCAGCCCGTCGATGGCGCGCACGCCCGTGGCCAGCGGCTCGCGGATCAGCCGGCGCGTGAGCGGATCGGGCGGCTCGTTGTCCACCGGCACCCGCGCCACGCCGTCGAGCGCGCCCTTGCCGTCGATGGGCTCGCCCAGCGCGTCGAGCACGCGGCCCAGCAGCGCGGCACCGGCGGGGCACTGGTGGCCATGCGCGGACGGAATGACCTCGGTCAGCGCCGACACGCCGGTGGTGCGCCCCAGCGGCGTGAGCAGCGCGGTCTGCTGCACGAAGCCGACCACCTCGGCCAGCAGCGGCGGCTCGCCGGGCGTGACCAGCTGGCACAGCTCGCCCACATGGGCCTGGATGCCGGTGGCGTTGATCAGCATGCCGACGGCCTTGCTGACGCGCCCGCGCATGGCCACCGGCGTGAAATGCTCGAACGCGCGTTCCAGGTCGGCGGCGGCGTGCTGCAGCGCGGCTTCGATATCGGTGGCAGGGAGTTCAGTGGACATGGGTATCAGCCGGCGGTATCAGCCAAAGGGATCAGCCCGCCCGCAGGCGGCGCGCAAAGGCTTCGAGCTGGGCCTGCAGGCCCACTTCCATGGTGCCCGACGGCGTCTGGATGCGGCAGGCATCGGGTTCCAGCCCCGGCTCCACCACTACGTTGGCGCGGCGCGGCCACTCCTGCGTCTCGGCCAGCCGGTCGAGCAGGCTGCGCACGGCCTGCTCGCGGCCCAGCGGAATCTGGAGGGTGATGAAAGGCTCGGCCCGCACCAGCGCCTCCACGCGCTGCAGCGCCACCTCCAGGATGATGTCGGGGTCGAGTTCGCCGGCAATCTGCTGCACCGCCTTCATCACGATCTCGGCCATGGTGCGGCGCATCGCGCCCAGCTGGCGCTCGGCCTCGGCAGCGGTGCTGACCTGCGCGGCGGCGTGGTCGGCGTGGGCGCGGGCCCAGCCCTCGCGGTAGCCCTGCTGGCGCCGCTCCTCGGCCTCGCGCTGGGCTTCGGTGCGGATATGCATGGCCTCCTGGCGCGCCGACTCGATCACCGCGGCGGCGTCGAGCAAGGCGGCATACTCGGCCTCCTTGAGCACCTTGCGCTCGGACAGCAGCTGCAGGTTTTCGCTGGTGATCAGAAAAGCCAGTGCCATGCGGGGAACCGTTCGGGTATCAGGTTGAGCAGCAACAGTTCGCGCAACTGCGCGGCCTGTGCCGGGGTCAGCGGCGCCGGCGACAAGGCCGCCAGCCGCCGTGGAAACTTGCGCCGCAGCGCTTGCAGCAACGGCTCAGCGTGTTCGGCGTGTGGCGCCTCGGCGGCCAGCAGCCCGCACAGCAGCCGATAGCCGCGCTCGGCCATCAGCCGCCCGGCGCCGGGCGGGTGCGCGCGCAGCGGTGCCAGGTTCATCGGCAGCGCTGGGAGCGCCGGCACGCGCTTCAGGATAAAGGCCACGGCGTGGCGGTCGAGCCGGCGCGCGGCACGGCGCATCGCGCGCGGCGCGCTGCCGATCAGCGGCGCGGCCAGCGCGCCCGGCAGCGGTGCAAGGCTGTCGGCCAGTTGCGCCGGCATGCGGCGCTCGCTGGCAAAGCCGGCCTGGTGCACCGCCAGCCCCAGCCACCACGCCAGCAGGCGCAGTTCGTTGCGCGGTATCAGCACCAGCCGCGCCAGCGAGGCCGTCGCATCCAGCAGGCAGTCGATCACCGCGTCGCGGCTGCCGCCCGCGCCGGCCAGGCCCAGCGGCTGTGCCAGCACGTCGGCGGCGGCAGCGCCAAAGCGGTCCGTGCCGCGCCAGGCCAGCGGCCAGTCGGCCGGCAGCCAGCTGGGATGCAGCTGCGCCAGCGGCCGCTGCACGAAGTCTGCCACCGCGCGCGCCAGCGCCGGGTCCGGCAACGCCGGCGGCGCGGGCGCCAGCGCCGCGGACAGTGCGCCAGGCAGGTAGGCGCCAACCACGGACTCGGCGGCCAACGGCGTCAATTTGCGCTCCGCGGCGCGCCGCGCCGCTGCGGCCAGCGCAAGGCGCCGCGCTGCCATGCCACCACCGCGGCCACCGCCATCGCAATGACCACCGCGGCGCCGACCGCGATCGCGGCGAAGCGCCCGAGCGCGAAGCCGGCCGCGGGCCCCGGCCCGCCTGCCTGCGGTGCGAACGGCCGCGCCTCGACCAGCGACAGCGATACGTTGTCGTGGGTCACGCCTTCGATGCTGTGCGCCACCATGTCCTTGACGGTCGGCACCAGCAGGCGCAGGTCGGTATCGGCGCGGTGCTTGATGAACACCGCCGCGGACGAAGGCCGGACCTTGTCCGACAGCGGATCGCTGGCAGGGATCACCACATGCACGCGCGCGGTGACCACGCCGTCGATATTGCGCAGCGTCTCCGACAACTCCTGCGACAGCGCGAAGATGTAGCGCATGCGCTCTTCGGTCGGCGTGGCCACCAGTCCCTGCTTCTGGAACACCTGCCCCAGCGATGCAAAACGCTCGCCGGGCAGGCCTTCGCTGCGCAGGACTTCCAGCGCGGCGGGCAGCTGCGATTCCTCGACGCGCACGCGCCACTGGCCCTCGCCGGTGCCGCCGCTGGTGTCGGCGCGCGCCTTCTCCGCGTCGATGCCCTCGGCGGTCAGCGCGGCCAGCACCTGGTTGGCCTCGGGTTCGTTCAGCGACGCGTACAGGTCGACCTTGCACGCGGCCAGCGCCAGCGCCATCAGCGCCGGCGCCAGCCGGGCCGCGCGCGCAAGGCGCTGGCACAGCGGTGGCTTGGACATCATTGCTGGTTCTTCAGCAGGCTGTTGAACAGGTTGGTGCCGGCGCTGCCGATGCTGGAGGTCACGTGGATCGACGAAAACAGCTCCAGCGACTGGGTCTGCAGCATCATGGCCTGGTACACCACCTCGTTGGTGCTGCCCTCATAGATCGACGCGAACATGCCGTCGCGCAGTTCCTGCAGGCGCGCCGCCTGGCGCGCCGATTCCTCGCCGGCCGAGACATAGCTGGCGCGGATGGCGTTGCCGAGCGTGGTCGAAGTCGGGTCTGCCGCCTGGGTCACGTGCGCGGTGCGCGAGCCGTCGGCAGCGTGGCCCTGCTGGACCATCTGCGCGAACTGCCGGGCATCGGCCGGGTCAGGCTGCGCGGCGGGGGCCGCGGCCGGCGACTGGTGCGCGGCGACGGTGGCGCTGTCGGAAACGGCGCCGGCGGCGGCAATGGCGGTCGGGTCCATATGGCTCTCCTTGCAATGCGTTAGGCGCCCCGGCAGGCCGGGGCGCGTGACGGCCTGCCGTCAGTTGGTGCGCGAGGTCTGCTTCACGTCCTGCATCGCGCCCTGCACCAGGTTGGCCTTCTGCGTGTTGTGGGCCATCTCGCTGCTGACCACCGCGTTCTGGCGCGTCAGCGTGTCCTGCAGGCCCAGGATGTTCACGGAGAACTCCTGCGCTTTCTGCTGGATTTCCTGCATCTTGGCATTGAGGTCGACTTCAGCCATGACAATCTCCTTCAGGTAGGTTGGCGTCAAACACCTGCCCTCCGGGGGCAAGCGGCATCTGCGCCCGCGGGCGCAAATTCATCGGCACGGCGCGCGCGGCCGCGGTCATCGCCGTGCCTGCGGCGGCACCGGGCTGTCCTTCAGCACCACGCCGTCCGCGTCGATCCGTTCGATCTCGGCGCCGTTCTTCAGCACCGCCCCTTCGAAATAGCGCGCGCCGTTGGCCAGCTGCACCGAGCGCGTGCCGTTGCCGTCCTCGGTAATGCTGACCACGCGCGCGGGAAACACGCCCTGCCAGTTGTCCATGTGGCCGTCGCGGACCTGACGGCGCCGGCTGTCGGCGGTCTCGCGGTAATCGATCTTGTCGGACACCAGCACGCCGGGATGCAGGTCCTCGATCACGCGCCGCACCTTGTCGCGCCCGGCCACGGGGTCGGCCGTGCCGCTCAGCAGCACCCGGCCCTGGCCCTGGTAGGCAATGCCGACGCCGGGTTCGTCGAGATAGCGCTGGATATGCTCGATCAGGTCGTCGGCGGAGCGCACCTGCTGCTGCACGGCGCGGCCGAACGGCGCCAGCGCCTGCACGATGCGCTGCCGGTCCACGCGCGAATTGACGAAGCCCTTGACCGTGACCGTACCGTTGGGCAGCGACACCACCTCCAGTTCCGGGTACGCGGCCACGGTCTTGCGCACCGCTGCGGGGTCGACTTGCTGCGTGCGTGGTGCGCCGCCGTTGGCATAGGTGGCGCCCAGCCAGCCGGCGCCGACCAGCACGACCACACCTGCCACGCCCAGCGCCGCCAGCAGCACGCGGCCGGGGCGGCGCCCGCCCTCATGCTGGGCGTCGGCATCGCGCGCCGCGCGCCGCCCGGACTCGGCCCACGCAAACAGCGTGTCGGTGGCTTCGGACATGCCCGGCTGCGCGCGCAGCAACTCCACGTCGAGCGCGCCGATGGTCAGGATGTCGCCGCCCGCCAGCGCGAACGCGCGCTGCGTGGTGGCGCGGCCGTTGACGTTGACCGCGGCCTCGCCGACGCGCTCGGCCGAAACCGCCAGCTCGCCCACGTTGAGCACCAGGTGGCGCGGCTGCACGTCGGCGCCGGGCACGCTGATGTCCACGTCGGCGGCGTTGCCGAGCACATTGGCGCCCCGCCGCAGCGTGACCTGGCGGCCGTAGACGTCGCCGCCGAGAAAGCGCAGGGTCCAGCCGGAGGCAGCCGGGGCGGGGTCGTGGCGAGGATTGCGGGAATCGGCCATCAGCTCATCCCCGGGATCACCAGGCGCGGCGTCAGCAGGTAGAAGCGCTCCATGTTGTTCTGGCGCTTCTCCTGGAACTTGAACAGGTTGCCGATGATCGGCACGTCCTGCAGCAGCGGCACGCCGGATGAGGCGTTGATCTTTTCTTCGGTGGTATAGCCGGCGATCAGCAGGCTCTTGCCCTCTTCCACCATCGCCTGGGTGGTGATCGAGCGGCGCCGCACCACCGGAATGCGGTCGACGGTCTCGCCCGACAGGTTGCCGTCGGCGATATCGATGGTCAGCATCACCGCGCGGCTCTGCTGCTCGTCGACCACCAGCGGCGTCACGCGCACGGCCGTGCCGGCGGTCACGTTGAACAGGCCCGCATCCTGGAAGCCGTCGACGCGCACATAGAATTCCTGCAGGTTCTCCAGCGCCGCCTCGGTGTTGTCGAGTGTCAGCACCTTGGGCCGTGCCACGAAGTTGGCCTGCCCGCGCTCGGCCAGCGCCTTGACGCGCGTGAGCAGGTAGCGGGTCACGTCGCTGCCGATAGCGCCGGTGAACTGCAGGCCGCTGCCGATCGTCGCCGCGGTGGTGCCGGCTTCATTGGCGAGATTGCCAAAGCTCAGGCCGGCATTGCCGTTGCCGCCGCCCAGCTGCAGGTCGACATGGCGCGTATGCAGGCGCCAGTCGACCCCCAGGCTGTCGAGGTCGGCCTGGCTGATATCCATGATGGTGACTTCGATCTCCACCAGGCGCGGCTTGATGTCGAGCGATTCGATCAGGCGCCGGTACTGCGCCATCTTGTCCGGGGTGTCGCGCACGATCACCGCATTGAGGCGGGTATCGGCCTGGAACTGCGGCAGCTGCCCGCTGCCCCAGTTGTTCTGCATGCCCGGCCCCAAGCCCGTGCCACCGCCCATGGCATCGAGCATCTGCGACGGGTCGGCGCTGGGAATGCCCATGCCGCCCCCGCCGCCCTCGCCCATGCGCAGCTTGGCCTGGCGCGTGGCGCCGCGGCTGGTGCCCAGGCTGGGGCCGGTGCCGCCGGCCAGCGTCCGGTTGCGCCCGTACAGGTTGCGCAGCACCGTGACCACGCCGGGAACGGTCATCTCCTTGCCGGCGCGGTTGATGCGGAAGTCCGACGCCCACGAGTACTTGAGCGGAAACAGCTGGATCTCGGCGCGCTCATCGGCGATCGAGCGGTCATCCACCGCGCGCACCGCGGCGCGCACGGTCTCGACGTAGCGCTTGGGACCGGACACCATCAGCGTGCCTTCCGCATCGTTGATGGTAATCGGGTAGCGCGAGTCCGGCACCTGCATGCGTTCCAGCGAATCGCGCAGTCGCGCGCCGGAGCCGCGCGCGATCGGCAGCACCTCGCTGCGCGCCTCGCTGGCAACGTCGATATAAAGCAGCGAGCCGTCGTAGTAGTAGGTCAGGCCGAACATCGAGCACACGCTCTTGAGCACGTGCTGCGCGGATTCGTTGAACTTGCCGCTGATGGTGCCTTCCACCTTGGGATCGATCACCGCCGTGGTCCCCTGCGAAGCCGTCAGCTCGCGCAGGAAGTCCGCCAGCCGCTTGTCGCTGGCCGAGGCCTGGAACGGCTTGTTGGGCCAGCGCAGGTCCGCCGCGCGCGCCGCCTGGGTGCAGCACAGCAGCGCGCCCGCCAGGCACAGCAGCGCTGCCGCGGCGCGCCATGGCCGCCCCAGAGACAGGCGCGCGGCGCGACCAGTCGATCCGAATTCCCCGTGGTGCCCCAGCGTCATGTCAGTTTGCTTGTCCGTTGTTCTTGCGTTCATGCATTGGCATGGGTTCTTGCATCCGCATCGATGCCGGCGCCGCTACAGGAAGGTCAGCATGGTTTGCAGCGCGCGCTGCGCAAAGCGCATCACCTCGCCGCCCAGCCAACCGCCCAGCAGCACCAGCGACACCAGCACCGCGATCAGCCGCGCCGAGGTGCCGATGCTCTGGTCCTGGATCTGCGTCACCGCCTGCAGCACCGCCACCACCAGCGCCACCAGCGTGCCGATCAGCACCACCGGCAGCGTGACCCACAGCACCACCAGCAGCGCCTGGCGCGTGATATCGAGGATGGTGTCGGCGCCCATTTCACTCTCCGGCCGGGTTCTGCACCCAGCCCACCGGCACCAGCGTCACGTCTTCATCGACCTCCTGGTACGACAGCACCGGGATGCGCGGCGCGACCGGCTCGATCAGCCGCTTGATATAGCGGCGCACATCGACGCTGACCACCACCACCACGCGCGCGGCACCGGCACCGCCGGCCGCGCCCGCCTTCTCCGCGGCCTTCTCCAGCAGCACACGCACCTGCTCGCGGATATCGCGCGTGACGTCGTGGCTGAGCAGCAGCAGGTTGCCGCGCGCCGCTTTCTCGATCGCGCCCTGCACGCGGGCTTCCAACGCGGGCTCGAACAGCACCGCGTCGAGCGACCGGTTGGCGCCGACGTGGCGGCTGGTGATCAGCCGGCCCAGGTCCACGCGCACCAGCTCGGTCAGCGCGATCGCATCGGTTTCCTTGGGCGCCCAGGTCACCAGGCTCTCGAAGATGGTGCGCAGGTTGCGGATCGGCACGCCTTCCTGCAGCAGCCGGCGCAGCACGTCGGTGATGCGCTGCAGCGGCACCACGCGCGCCAGCTCCATGACCAGGTCGGGGGCCTCGGCCTGGATCACGTGGATCATCGACTGCACGTCCTGGATGCCGAGCAGCGGCGCCGCATGCTGCTTGATCACCGCACCCACATGCACCGCCAGCACTTCCTCGCACGACAGCGTGCGCACGTTGTCGGCGACATCGCCGCCAGGCTCGGCCGGCACCCATACCACTTCCTGGAACGGGCCGAAGGGTGCGCCGGGCTCGGCCACGCCCTGGTCGACGCGCGCCCGCGCACCCGGCTCCAGCAGTCGCTTGCCGGGGCGCAGCACGCCGCCGGAGGCCACCACGTCCTGCACGCGGATGGCATACGCATCGCGCTCGGCCAGCGCGCGGTGCTGGATGCGCAGCCGCGGGAATACCATGCCCAGCTCCGCCTCGACCTCGCTCTTGGCGGTGGTCATGCGTTGCTCGAACAGGCGCAGGTCGACTCGCCCGCGCAGCCCTTCGTCCAGCTCCAGCGCCAGCGCCGGCGCCACCGCGGCCTGGGTGCCGGCGGCCGCGGCGGGGTCGTCCGCATCGGCCATCTCGATCCACGTGACGGTGCCGGCGGTGCGCTGCGCGCGGCGCAGCAGCACGTAGCCGCCGCCGGCCACCACCAGCGCCATCAGCCCGAAGGTCCATTTCGGAAAGCCCGGCACCACAAGGAACACGGCAATGGCCAGGCCCGATACCACCAGCGCCTTGGGCTGCGCCAGGATCTGCTTGCCGATGACGTTGCCCAGGTTGGGCGAGCCGGCGCGGTCTTCATCGGACGACACCCGGGTGATCACCACCCCTGCCGCGATCGAGACCAGCAGCGACGGAATCTGCGACACCATGCCGTCGCCGATGGTCAGGATGGCGTAGCGCTGCAGCGCCTCGCCGATGCTCATGTCCTTCATCAGCGTGCCGATGGTGATGCCCGCCAGGATATTGACCAGCGCAATCACCACGCCGGCGATGGCGTCGCCCTTGACGAACTTCATCGCACCGTCCATGGCGCCGTGCAGCTGGCATTCCTGCTCCAGCGCGCGGCGGCGCTCCTGCGCTTGCCCGGCGGTGATGGTGCCGGCGCGCACGTCGGCGTCGATACTCATCTGCTTGCCCGGCATCGCATCCAGCGCAAAGCGCGCGCCCACCTCGGCCACGCGCTCCGAGCCCTTGGCGATGACGATGAACTGCACGATGGCGATGATCAGGAACACCACGCCGCCCACCACCACGTTGTTGCCGACGATCAGCTTGCCGAAGGTGTCGATGATGTGGCCCGCGTCGGCGTGCAGCAGGATCAGCTTGGTCGAGGCGATGTTCAGCGACAACCGGAACAGCGTGGTGAACAGCAGCAGCGACGGGAAGGTCGACAGCGACAGCGCCGACGGGATATAGGTAGCCACGATCAGCAGGGTCAGGCTCATGCCCAGGTTGATCGTCAGCAGCAGGTCCAGCAGGAAGGTCGGCAGCGGCAGCACGAACAGCGCGATCACGGCAAACAGCAGCAGCGTCAGCGCCAGGTCTGACTGGCGCGACGCCGCGGCCGCCATCTGCTGCAGGCCCGGCGCGCCCGGGCCGAAGCCGCGCGGGAACGCTGTGAGGTTTGCCGGGAGTTTCGCCATCGTCCTTGCCGGTGGGATCAGTGGGCGCAGTGTATGGCCGGCCCCGCACAGCGACCAGTACCGAGGATTCGTAGCGGGTGCCGCACATGCGCCGCCGGCCGGCCGCGCCAGGCCGGTTCATGCCGGGGCCTACAAGGCCTCGTAGTGGACGTCGCAGCACCCCGCTGCTTATCGTTGCGTGTCGAGCAACCGAGCCGCCCACCATGCCTTCCGTCCTGCATCGCGATCCGTACGCCCCGGCGCCCACGGCGACCACGCCGGGGGCCACCGCACGCGTGCTGGTGCACAGCGCCGCGGCAGCGGCCCGGCTGGCCACGTCCGGGCTCGATGCCACGCCGGCGCTGCCGCACATGGAGCCGGAGACCGCGCGGCTGTCCGGCTGGCTGACCTGCCGCGCGGCTGCCCTCAGCGTGCGTGTCGGCGGCCAGGACTGGCAACTGCGCTTCGTCCCGGCCGATCCGGCGATTGCCGCGCGCGCCGGGGCGGGCTATGCCTTTACGCTCGGCAGCGGCCACGGCGTGCTGCGCTGGGACGTGGCCAGCGAACGCCTGCTGCTTGGGGCGCCTGGCGCGGCAGAAACGCTGCCCGCGCTGCTGCGCCACGCGCTGATGGCAGACGCCCTGGCCGAAGCGGTGGCGGCACTGGGTCACGCCATGCCCGACGCCTTCAGCTGGCAACCCGATGCCGCGCGCGTACAGGCACCGTCAACGGCCCATGCCTTCGGCTTCGAACTGACACGCGACACGCCGCCGGCGCGGCTGCGCGGCACGCTGCAGCTGGACCAGCCCGAGCGCCTCGCCGCGCTGCCGGCCGGCCCGCCGCCGGCACGCACGGCGTGGACCGAGCGCCTGCCGGTACCGATTGCGGTACGCATCGGCACCACGCGGCTCGCCATGGGCGAGATGCGCGGCATCGAGCCCGGCGACATCCTCGGCATTGACGACTGGCATTCGCAGGGCAGCGCGCTACTGGTGCGCTGCGCCACCGCGCGCAACGGCCCGGGCTGGACCGCGCTGGCCGAGGGCCGGCGACTGGTGGTGCAGCCCGGCGCCGCCAGAACGGATGTTTCAAACGGAGCGCACATGGAAGAGCAAGACCTTGCACGGCGAGAGCCGATTCCCCATCCCGATGCCGCACAGCCACCGCTGTCGCACCTGGACCGCCTGGAAGTGACGCTGCGCTTCGAAGTGGGCGACGTCGCGGTGCCGCTGGCCGAACTGCGCGCGGTCGCCCCCGGCTACGTGTTCGAACTGCCGCAGCCGCTCAAGCAGAGCGAGGTGCGCATCGTCGCCAACGGCAACCGCATCGGCACCGGCACGCTGATCGCGGTCGGCAACCGGCTGGGCGTGCGCATCACCACTTTCGCCGGTGGCGACGCATGAACCGCGGCAGGCAGCCCCGTCCCGTTCCGGCCCGGTGAATGCGATGAACAGCGGACTCTACAATCCGGTCCTGATCCTGACCATCATCCTGACGTTCGGCATTGCGCCCTTCGTCGCGCTGATGGTCACCAGCTACACCAAGCTGGTGATCGTGTTCGGGCTGCTGCGCGCCGCGCTGGGCCTGCAGCAGGTGCCGCCGAACATGGTGCTGAACGGCATCGCCATCATCCTGACCGCCTACATCATGGCGCCGATCGGCTCCAACGCCTTCGACGCCATCAAGCGCCGCGCCGACGCCAATGCTGCCTTCAACGTCAACGACGTGGTCACCGTCTACGACGCCGTCAGCGGTCCGCTCAAGGAATTCCTGGTCAAGCACACCGAAGAGCGCAACCGCACCTTCTTCGTCCAGTCCGCCAAGCGCATCTGGCCCGAGGGCCGCGCCGATGATCTCAAGTCCGACGACATGATGGTGCTGATCCCCAGCTTCACGCTGTCCGAGCTGACCCGGGCGTTCCAGATCGGCTTCGTGGTGTATCTGGTGTTTGTGGTGGTGGACCTGATCGTCGCCGCCATCCTGCTGGCGCTGGGCATGTCGATGGTGGCGCCGACCACGATCTCGGTGCCGTTCAAGCTGCTGCTGTTCGTGATGCTGGAGGGGTGGACCCAGCTGATCCAGGGGCTGGTCCTGTCGTACCGGTAAGCGCCGCAGCGCCAGGTTCCGCCACGGTCACTCCCGGCCGCCGACGGAGTGCGTCCATGATCTCCACCACTGGTCTGTCTACGGCCAGTTGATCCATATCAAATCCGTTTCGCGGTCTGCCGCTACGCTGGCGACAACGACCAGAGAGCCTGCGTCGCACGACGCTTCAGGCGCCCTCTACGGGCCCCCGGAGCCGCCGGGCCCACCCCGGCAGATGCCCGCTACCGCACCCACGCGCCCCCCGATGACCCGCACAGCCTCCGCAAGACCCGCATTGCACGCACCCGACCGCCGCAACCGCATTGCCGGGAGCGGGCCGCGTCGTCCCCGCCCCCCTCTGCTTGATCAGTGATTTCCATGAGCCCCAATCGGACGCGTTTCCAGTCCCGCGAGCACGCAGGCAGTGAATTGGCCCGGGCGCTGCGCGCGTATCGCGGAACCGGCGCGCTGGTGCTGGCGATCCCGCGCGGCGGCGTGCGGGTCGGCCGGGTCGTGGCCACGGCACTGGAAGCCGATTTCGACCTGGCCATGGCGCGCAGGATAGGCGCGGGCGTGGCGCTCGACGAAACCGGCATCGCCTGGCATGCCGGCAACGGTGAACCCTGCGCGGACGAGGTGCCCGGCCGCGGTACCCATTTCGACCAGTTGCGCCGGCAAGCGGCGGTCTACGCGCCCTTCCGCGCGCGCTGCGATCCCCGTGGCCGGGTCGTGATCGTGGTGGACGACGGCCTGGTCAGCGGCGCCACCATGTACGCGGCGCTGAGGCGGTTGCGCAAGCGCGGGCCGGCGCGCATTGTGTGCGCGCTGCCGGTGGCCGCGCGGCACGGGCTGGAGCAGGTACGTGCGCTGGCAGACGAAGTCGTCTGCCTGGATACGCCAGAGCGGATCAGCGATCTGGCGCACCATTATCGCGAGTTCCAGCTCGACAGCGATGACCGGATACGGCAACTGCTTGCGGCCCCCGCCGGCGCCGGCATGCCGCCGCTGAGCCTGGCCGCGCAAGTGCCGTACGGCAGTGGCTGGTTACCCGCGATGCTCGAGTCCGGGGCGGAACCGCAGGGCGTGGTGCTGATGGCCTACGCCGGCGGCGCACAACGACGCGCCGCACGCAGCCACTACCTGGCGCGCAAGCTCCGCGCCAGAGGTTTCGCCACCATGCTGGTAGACCTTCGCCCCGACAGCCGCTTCGACGACGCCCCGTCATCCGACCTCGACGGCCTGGCGGCGCGCCTGCGGCAGGCGCTGGACTTCCTGCGCGCGCGCACGCCGTTTGCCAGGTTGCCGGCCGGGCTGCTCAGCACCGGCACCGCTGCCGCGGCGGCGGTCCGGGCGGTCGCGGCCGACCCGGGACAGCTGCGCGGCATGGTCTTCGTTGCCGGCCGGGCAGACCTGGCTGGCCGCGCCGCGCTGGCACAACTGAGCCTGCCGGTGTTGCTGCTGTGCGCCAGCGGCGATCCGCCGAGCATCGAGGTCAATGACATCGCCTTCGGCCAGATGCATGGCCCGCGGCAATTGCGGCTGATCGCGACCTGCGGCCGCGCCTTTGAAGACAGCCCCGCGCTGGCCAGCATTGCCAGCCTGACGGCTGACTGGTTTGCCCTGCGATTTTCCGCCCAGGCACCCGGGATGCTGGCCTATCGCAAGTAAGGCGACGCGACCGCACTCCATCACACCGCCGGCAACCTCAACGTCGCCTGCAACCCCCCTCCCGCGCGATTGGCCAGCTGCAAGGTCCCCCCCAGCGCCTGCGTCAGTTGCTGCGCAATCGCCAGCCCCAGGCCGGTACCACCGGTGCCGCGATTGCGCGAGGTTTCGAGCCGGTAGTACGGCTGCATCACGCGTTCCAGCTCCGCTTCCGGTATGCCGGGCCCGCGGTCCTGCACGGCGATCTGCAGCCAGCCATCTTCCTGCCGCGCCACCGCCAGCGTGACTTCCGCGCCGAACTTCAGGGCGTTGTCGATCAGGTTGGTCAGGATGCGCCGCAGCGCCTGCGGGCGTGTCAGCAGCGGCGCGCCGGCCTGGCCCTCGATGGCGATCGCATGGCCGGCGTCCAGGTAATCTCCGGCCAGGCTGTCGAGCAGCGCATCGGGATCGATCCGTGCCGGGGTCTCCGTGCCCCCCTGCAAGGTCCGCGCATAGGCCACGCCCTCGCGGACCAGATGCTCCATCTCGCGCAGGTCGTGGTAGAGCTTCTGCTGGGTGGCGGACGCTTCCATCAGGTCCACGCGCAAGCGCATGCGCGTGATCGGGGTCTGCAAGTCGTGCGAGATCGCGGCGAGGATCTGCATGCGTTCATCCAGGTAGCCGGCAATGCGCGCCTGCATGGCGTTGAAGGCGGCGGCGGCATGGGCGACCTCGGCCGGCCCGGTTTCCGGCACGCGCTGCGCCTTCAGGTCGGGGCCCAGGTTCTCGGCGGCGCTCGCCAACTGGCTGAGCGGGCGCGTGACCACGCGCACCGCCAGCCAGGCACAGGCCACCAGCAGCGCCAGCTGCGCGGCCAACATGGCCAGAAGCCACGGAGACACCAGCGCGCGCCTGGGCTGCACGTCGATCGTCAGCGGGCTGCCATCGTGCAGCCGCAGGTGCACCTGGAATCCGCCACCGGGCTGGGTGCTGGCCGAGACCGGATAGCGTCCCTGCAGGGCCTCGGCAATGGTATCGACGGCCTTGCGCGCCAGCTCGGCGCGCGGCGGCTCTCCAGGCGTGCCGGCGTCGAGCCGGTAGCTGTAGTTCTCGCGCCGCACCCGTTCCAGCCACGGCGCGCGCTGCTCGGCAGGCAGCATGTCGAGCATCGCCACCGAGCTGGCCACGTCGCGCTCCAGGTTGCCCAGCATCAGCCGGTCGGCCGCGCTCTTGCGCTCCATCATCACCAGGCTGTAAGACAGGCTCTGCGCCAGCACCAGCCCGACCAGCAAGATCACCATCAGCCGTGCGAACAGCGTGCGCGGCCATGCCAGCAATTTGTGCGCGCGCCCGTTCATGCGCGCTCCTCGCGGATTTCAACCGTGGCGCTGAACACATAGCCGCCGTTGCGCACCGTCTTGATGTAGCGCGGCTCGCGCGCGTCGTCGCGCAGGCGCTGGCGCAGCCGGCTTACCAGCAGGTCGATCGAGCGCTCGAACAGTTCGGCGTCACGGCCCTGCGTCAGGTTCAGCAACTGGTCGCGCGTCAGCACGCGCTGCGGATGGTCGACGAAGACGCGCAGCAGCCGGTATTCGGCACCGCTGAGCGCGACGATCACGTCCTGTTCGTCGAGCAGGTGGCGGGCGTTGGTGTCGAGCCGCCACGGCCCGAACGCCAGCATGGTGGCCGCCTCGGTGACCTGCAGGTTGGGCGGCAGCATGCGCGTGCGCCGCAGCACCGAGCGGATCCGCGCCAGCAGTTCGCGCGCGGCGAACGGCTTGACCAGGTAGTCGTCGGCACCCATCTCCAGCCCCAGGATGCGGTCGGCTTCCTCGTTGCGGGCGGTCAGCATCAGCACCGGCAGGTTGCGCCGCTCGCCCGCGCGCAGGTCGCGGCACAGCGCCAGGCCGTCTTCGCCGGGCAGCATCAGGTCCAGCACCACCAGGTCCACCGAGCCCTTGTCCAGCGCGGCGCGCATTTCGCGCCCGTTGGCGGCCAGCGACACGCGCATGCCGCTGCGTTCCAGATAGGCGGCAACCAGTTCGCGGATTTCGCGGTCGTCGTCAACGATAAGGATATGGTCCTGCGCAGTCATGGAGGGTCCCGGAATCGAAGAAGGAAATGGGGGGCGGCCGGCGCCGGCAATCATGGCCGGCGCGTGGCCCGGTGCCGCCATTATGCGGCGCTGCCGGCGCGCTTTGTATCGCTGTGTATCCGGACCGGCGCCGGACAAGAAACATTGCACGCCGGGACGGATGCTGAAACACCGCGGATACGCCGGCGCGGTGCAATGCAGCCATACCAATTCGGGAGTCCACCAACATGATCGATGCCTACCTTGCCTTTGCCGCCGGCGTGCTGACGATAGCGTCGCCCTGCGTGCTGCCCGTGCTGCCCATGCTGCTGGGCGCGTCGCTGGGCGAAACCAGCCGCCTGCGCCCGCTGGCGATCGCACTGGGTTTCGTGTCCGCCTTTTCCGTACTGGGCATTGTCTTCGGCGCGCTTTCCAGCGCCTTCAGCGACGCGCCAGGCGTGGTGCGCAACGTCGCCATCGCCATGCTGTTCGCTGCGGGCATGGCACGGCTGTGGCCGGCCGGCTTCGGGCGGCTGGCGGCGCCGTTCGCCGGGCTGGCCGACCGCGCCGCCGGCGCGGGCAGCCGCGCCGGCAACGGCCTGGCGGGCGGCTTTGTGCTGGGCATGACGCTGGGCGCGGTGTGGACCCCCTGCGCGGGGCCGGTGCTGGCCTCGATCCTGGCGCTGGTGGCCAAGGCGCAGGACCTGCACCGTGCCGCCGGCCTGCTGGCCCTGTTTGCCGCCGGCGCGGCCGTGCCGATGCTGGGCATCGCCTACGGCGGCCAGTTCGCCACCACTCACGTGCGCCGGCTGGCACGCTATACGCCGCGGCTGCAGCAGGCCTTCGGCGTGCTGGTGGTAGCCACCGCCGTCGCCATGTACTTCCAGTACGACACCCTCGCCGTCGCCTGGCTGACCTCGCTTTTCCCTGCTACCCAACCTGGAGCCTGAACCATGCCCCGCATCCTTCGCACCCTGTTCGCCGTGGCCGCCTTTGCCAGCTTTGCCGCCGCCCCCTTCGCCATCCAATCCGCCACCGCCGCCCCCGCCGACTATGGCAAGGCGCCTGAATTCACCGGCGTCGGCAAGTGGCTGAACTCTGAACCGCTGACCATTGCCGGGCTGCGCGGCAAGGTCGTGCTGGTCGACTTCTGGACCTACAGCTGCATCAACTGCATCAACACGCTGCCCCATGTGCGCAAGTGGTACGACAAATACCGCGACCAAGGGCTGGTCGTGGTGGGCGTCCATACCCCCGAGTTCGCGTTCGAGAAGTCCACCAGCAACGTCCAGGCCGCGCTCAAGCGTTTCGATATCCGCTACCCGGTGGCGCAGGACAACGCCTATGCCACCTGGAACGCCTGGCACAACCAGTACTGGCCCGCGCTGTACCTGGTCGATGCCAACGGCAACGTGGTTTACCAGCACTTTGGCGAAGGCCAGTACGCCGAGACCGAGGCAGCGATCCAGAAGGCCCTGGCGCAGCGCCGCTGACGCACGCGAAAGCCGCCTCCCGGGAGGCTTTCGGGGCGCCCTCCTTGTCTTCCGGCGCATGGGAGTTGATACAAATTGTATGCAATCTTTGTATCACGGTTCGCTGATCCCTGTTATTCTTGCACGCCTGTTGAGACGGGATGCATAGCCTGCCCGCCTCGCTCGCGGAGCCATCGCCTCTGGCCCGCGAGTGTGCACGAGGACGCCGGGCTCCCCGCCCGGCGCCAGAAGAACAAGACAGTCCGGACCATCCGGACAGACGACAGGAGACTCGAATGGCGCCCTTGCTATTCCAGGTGGAAGACCGCCCCCCTCGGTTGACAACGTTCTTGCTTGCGCTCCAGCACCTGCTGGCCGCGCTGGGCGGCATCATCGCGGTGCCGCTGGTCATCGGCGGCGCGCTGCGGCTGCCGTCCGACCAGGTGGTGGCGCTGGTCAATGCCGCCCTGCTGGGCTCCGGCATCGTCACCATCATCCAGTGCAAGGGCGTGGGCCCGGTCGGCATCCGCATGCCGTGCGTGATGGGAACCAGCTTTGCCTTCGTCGGCGCGGCCATCAGCGTGGGCGTCGAGCACGGCGTGGCCGGCATCCTGGGTTCGGCGCTGGCCGGCTCGCTGGTAATGATCCTGGGCAGCTTCTTCATGCCGGCGATCCGCAAGCTGTTCCCGCATACCGTCACCAGCGTGGTCGTCACCATGATCGGCCTGTCGCTGATTCCGGTGGCGATCGACTGGGCCGCCGGTGGCCAGGGCAGCAGCCGCTATGGCGCGCCTGGCAACCTGGCGATTGCCGTCGCCGTCCTAGCGCTGGTGGTGGCCGTGGTCCAGTGGGGCAAGGGCATGCTGTCGGCCTCGGCCATCGTGGTCGGCATTGCCGGCGGCTACCTGCTGTGCCTGGCCCTGGGACTGATCGACTTCACCCAGTTCCACCAGGCGCCGGTGTTCGCGGTGCCGCAGCCGCTGCACTTCGGCATGTCGTTTCCGGTCTCTGGCATCGTCGCCATGTCGATCGCCTTCCTGGTGACCATCGTCGAATCGACGGGCACGTTCATGGCGCTGGGCTCGGCCACGCAGCGGCCGGTCTCGGGCAAATGCCTGTCGCGCGGCATCCTGTGCGACGGCTTTGGCTCGGCCTTCGCGGCGCTGGTGTGCAGCCCGCCGCTGTCCACCTTCGCGCAGAACGTCGGCGTGGTGTCGCTGACCGGCGTGGCCAGCCGCCATGTGGTGGCGCTGACCGGCGTGATGCTGCTGCTGGCCGGGCTGTTCCCGGTGCTGGGCGCGCTGGTGGTGACGATCCCGCAGCCGGTGCTCGGCGGCGCCGGCCTGATGATGTTCGCGATGATCGTTTCGGGCGGCATCCAGATGCTCAGCACGGTGCGGTTCACGCAGCGCAATACGCTGATCGTGGCGGTGTCGATCGGCTGCGGCCTGGCCGTGACCTTCCGCCCGGAACTGCTGTCGAAGCTGCCGGCCTTTGTCCATGAGGTCTTCGGCTCCGGCATCACGGTGGGCTCGCTGTCGGCGGTGATCCTGAACCTGCTGCTGCCCGGCGGCAAGGAAGCCGCGGCCGACGAAGCCGGCCACGGCACGGTTGGCGAAGCGGCCTGAACCGCAGGCCCCCGGCGCTAGTGCGCGCCGGCGGGCACCGACGGCCTGAGCAGCGGATAAGGATTGATCGCCCCGCCTGCCGTGTAGATGCCATAGTGCAGGTGCGGCGGCGTGCCTCGCGCATTGCCGCTGGTGCCCACATAACCCAGCACCGTGCCGGCGGCGATGATGTCGCCGGCGCGCACGGCGGCGTAGTCGTCAAGATGGGCGTAGTAGTGCAGCTGGCGTCCGGGGCCCATCACCCACACCACTTTCCCGCCAAGGTCGTTGGTCCCCACGCGCGTGACAATGCCTTCGGTGGCGGACACCACTTCGCGGCCGCGCGGCGCGAAGATATCGATGCCCTCATGCTTGCGCCCGCCTGCGCGCGAGCCGTGCCAGGTATCGCGCAGCGCCCGGGAAGCCACGCCCGCGACCGGGACCGGCAGCGCCGCCGGCGCAGGCCGCGCTGACAGGCGCGCCGCGTAGATGGCACGCTCCACCTGCGGCTGCACCCAGGGCCAGGCAAGCCAGGCCATGACGACCCATGCCGCCAGCCAGGCCAGACGGCGGAAAAACACAAGCAAAGGGGTAGCAAGACGCGACGCGGCCATATGCCTTCGACGGCAGCGCGGCGCGCGAATTCCCGCTCCCGCTGGCGCGCACACCGCGTCATGGGCCCTGCGCACCACTTCTCGCGGCACACCTGGCCGAACCATCGGCGCCGGCACCAGTCATACCTGGACCGTTTTCATTAGCAACAGGAGAACCCATGGACTGTCCGGTGTGCCCGCAAACCCAGCTCGTGATGTCCGAACGCCAGGGCATCGAGATCGATTACTGTCCCAAATGCCGCGGCGTCTGGCTCGACCGCGGCGAACTCGACAAGATCCTGGAACGCTCCGCGGCGGCCGCCCCGGCGCAGCAAACTCCCATGCAACCATCGTTACAGCAGCAGGCACCGATGCACAGCGCACCGCCGCAGCAAGGCTACCAGCGCGGCTACGATGATCGCGACCGCCACTACGAACGCGAGCAGAAGCACTATCGAAAAAAGAGCATCTGGCACGAGCTTTTCGACTAATCCGGCCAGACATTAAAAAAAGGGCGACCACGGTCGCCCTTTTCTCGTTTGCGGCCGCCGCCGCCCAGCGGCCGCTAGCGCGGCATCAAGCGCGTGTGCGCCGCCGCGCCGCTTCTGCCGCGGCATCGCGCAACGCCGGCGGCAGCGCGCGCACCTCGGCCGTAAAGAAAGCCCGCTCCGCCGGACGCAGCGCGTGAAGCTGCTCGGCGAGCCGCTCCACCGCGGCGCAGGCGGCGGCGGTGGCGCCTTGCTCATGGGTCAGGTACCAGGCCGATTCCAGCAGCAGGTTGGCCAGCTGCAGCGGCGCCAGCCGGACATGGCCGGCGTCGTGGTCTTCCAGGGCAAAGGCGGCCACGGCCGACCAGCGCACGAAACCCCTGGCCGGCGCGAACGGCGCGTGGAACGGCCGCAGCGCGTCGACCGCGTCGGCGACCGAAAGCGGGCGCTGGCGGCGGAACACGGCCATGCTGTCGCTGGCGTTGGCCGGGCGGTCCAGCGGCGGCGCGTCGGGGCCGCAGCTGCCGCGCGCGATGCGCAGCAGGAAGATCGCGTTCCACGCCGTGCCGCCGCCGACGCCGAAGCGGTCGCAGATCCATTCCGACAGCCCCAGCCAGCGCATCGCCTGCCGCTGCACCGCGCTGGCTAACAGGCTGCGCCCGGCATCGATCAGCCCGTGGCGCCAGAACAGCCACAGGCACAGGCCGATATTGGCCGCGGCATGCTGCACGGCATCGACCGAGTCGGCCTCGTAAGCCGCCTGCAGCGCGCCAGAAAACGCGTCCAGCGCCCGCTGCGCCGCGCCGGCAGCGCCCGCATGCGCGGGACGCATGGCATCGGCCTTGTGCAGCAGCGCTTCGAGGTTCAGCACCTCGAAGCGCACGCGCGGGTTATAGCGCACCACCAGGCGCAGTTCCGCATCGGCGTGCAGGTGTTCCAGCCCGGCGCGCGCGCCCTCGCCGTCGCCGCGGGTATAGCGCTCCCAGGCGCGCACCACCTGCGCCATGGCCTGGAATGCCGGCGTCGCCGCACCGGCGTCAGCCGCATGCGCCAGCTTGTCGAAACGCCGCAGCGCGGCCCGGCTCTGGTCGAGACGGCCGCAGCGGCGCCAGGCCTGGCTTTCCTTGAGCAGCGACAAGGCCTGCTGGAAGCCGTCGCCGGCAAGCCGGCGCGCCGCGCCGAAGGATTGGGCCACGGCGAAGCCGTGGGCGCCGGCATGGCCGTCCTGCGCGCTGCGCATGGCCTGGGTCAGTTCGCTCCAGAAGGCCATGTCGCGCATCACGTAGCCGGTGCCGTCCTGCTGCCCCGGCACCGCCGCCTGCGCGCTGGCATGGAAGCCGAGCAGCCGCGCCAGCCCGACCGGGCCCAGCGTGCGCCCGTTGGCGACAAAGCGCAGCCGGCGCGCACTGGCCGCCGTCAGCCAGAACGGCCCGCGGCTGCGATGCGCCGGGTTGGCCGCGGCCGGATCGCGCGCGCGGTCCGCGCCCCACCCCACCGTGATCCCCCAGCGCCCGAAATCGGCAAATGCGCGCGACACCAGCATGCGCAGGTTGGCCGCCGTCGGAAACGCGCCGCGTACCGCCGCGGCGCTGACCACACCCTCACCGCTGCGATACGCATGCCAAAGGCGCGCCAGCAGCCAGACCGACTGGTAGCGCGCGGGCTGGCCCTCGACCTGGTAGGGCGACGACACATCGATATGGATCTGGGCAGGCGAGGCTGGCATCGGATGCGCACGGGAACATTGCGGAAACGCTCGCCATGTTACGCAAGTTACGGCGCGCGCGGTTGGCGCTGCGCACGCCCTCTCCTATGCTGCGCATCACGGTCCGGGCCTGGATTGTCATCCCCTTAACTTACCCCTGCACAACCATGACCTATCGTCTTGCCCGACTGCTGACGCCGGTGGCCTTCGGCCTCAGCCTGCTTGCCGCCCACCTGCCCGCGCTGGCCGCGCCCAAGGAAGTGCCGCTCGACGCCGAGGCACTGTTCCGCCAGGCCGATACCACCGGCACCATGGTGATCTACGACCTGCGCCGCGACCGCATCATGACCTACAACCCGGCGCGCGCCGCCACGCCCTACTCGCCGGCATCGACCTTCAAGATCCTGAACTCCATGATCGGGCTGGAAACCGGCGCGGTGGCCGACGTCGACCACGACAAGCTGCCCTGGGACGGCAAGGTCTGGCTGGTCGGCGGCAAGGCCGTGCTACCCGCGGCCTGCAACGCCGACGTGCCGTTGCGCGTGGCCTTGCCCAACTCCTGCGTGCCGGCCTACCAGGCGCTGGCGCGGCGGGTCGGCAGCGCGGCCTACCAGCGCTACCTGACCGCGTCGCACTATGGCAATGCCGTCAGCTCCGGGCCCGTGGACCGCTTCTGGCTGAACGGCAAGCTGCAGATCAGCGCCTACCAGCAGATCGATTTCCTGAAGGGGCTGGTGCAGCGCACGCTGCCGTTCTCGCCCGCCACCTTCAACGCCGTCGACGACATCACGGTGCTGGAGCGCACCGCCGCCTATACCTTGCACGCCAAAACCGGCTGGGCGGATTCGGCCAGGCCGGCGGTGGGATGGCTGGTGGGCTGGGTCGAGCGCGGTAACGACGACTACCTGTTCGCCCTCAATCTGGACATCCTGCGGCCGGAACATGCCAAGGCGCGGATGGACATTGCGCGCGCGGCGCTGCGGCGGGCCGGGGCGTTGGCGGACTGAGGGTGCGACCATCGGGATGGACGGTTCACATGTCCAATATTTTAGGCAAAGAGTAATTTTTTGACTAGAATACTGGACATATGCCAGCCTTCACCGACACCACTACAGTCCTGGAACGTCACTTGCTCCTGCAGTTGGGCGACCGTCTCAAACGGCTGCGGAAGGCCAGAAAACTCAGCGCGGTCGAGATGGCCAAAAGCGTCGGCATTTCCCGAACGACGCTCGCGGCCGTCGAGGCCGGCGATCCTGCGCCAACCATGGGCACATACCTGCGGGTGATGTCGGTGCTCGGCGTAGCCGGCGATCTAGCCCTGCTGGTCAGTGACACGTTCCAGCCCCCGCCCCCGAATTCCGCGGCCGGTGCATCCACGCGTGCCAGACCCCATGTGCAGGTCATGGTCAGGACGGATCCAAGCCGCCATGAAGCACAAGACCTGCAAAGCATGGCGCTTCACAAAGAGGCGATTCGCATGATTCAGAATGATCCTGCGCTACTGGACCGCGCCCGTGAGGTTCTCAGGCGATGGCGCTTGCAAGGGGACTCTCGGTCAGATTCACTGTGGTCCGAATGGGAGGCCATTCTTGCGAAACAGTCGTGGCGCAAAGTCCTTGGCCGGACTCGTCGTGCCCAGGAACTTCGCCAGGCCTCTCCCCTGCCAACGATTCTGCCCGAGGCCCTTCGGCAGGACGTGCTTGCGCAGATCCAGTCGTTGAAGAAGGGGGTTGTGCTCGGGGATCAGGAATGAACCGGGAAAATCTAGAACACATCATTCGGGCTGCGGCCGACATTACGAACGAGTATGAATTCGTGGTCGTTGGCAGCCAATCAATCCTTGGACCCATCCCCAATCCCCCGGCGATTTTCACGATGTCCGCGGAGGCTGATATCTACCCGCTCAATGCCATCGACAAGGCGGATGCGATTGATGCGGCCATTGGAGAAGGTTCGCGCTTTCACGAGACATACGGTTATTACGCGCAGGGCGTCGGGCCGGAGACCGCATGCCTGCCTGCCGGGTGGCAAAGCCGCTTGCAGCGCATCCAAACGCCGGGCACTAACGGACGCGTCGGCTATTGCCTGGATGTGGTTGACCTCTTTATGGCGAAGGCGGTAGCGGATCGCGATAAAGACCGCGTCTTCTGTATGGCGCTGATCCAGCACGGCTACGTCTCGCCGCTTACCGCGATAGCTCGGGTCGAGGACATGCCGATCGAAAGAGCCGCTCAGGGCCGACTGCGTGCACGCATCAAGCGATGGACGAAGACCTTGCGAGACCACGGCCACGCGGTTGCCCCGGACGAAGCTTGAAACTTCCTTCCGGCGCCGTTACCCGTTCCTGCGCCGCAACCCTGACAGGATCTGTTCGGCAAGGAAGTCACACGGCGGCCGCTTCGATTTTGCGCTGCGCGCCAGCAACAGCTCCAGCGCAGCCAGCTCGGGCAACCCCTGGGGCTGGCCAAGGATCGTGAAGTGCGCTGGCACCGCGCATCGCGCCAGCGGCGCCACCGCCAGTCCGGCTTCGACCATGCTGAGCAGGCCAAGCAGGCTCGGGCTTTCATAGGACATGCGGTAGGCAATGCCGGCTTGTTCCAGGCTGCGGATGGCATTGCTGCGGGCGACGCTGCCCGGCTGGAACACGGCAATGGGCAGCGGCCGCTCGCTCCAGATTTCCTGCGCCGACGGCGAAGCCGCCCATACCATCGGTTCCAGCCGGATGAATTCACCGGACAAGCCTTTCACTCGCGTGGCGCAGGCCAGGTCAACGGTTCCGTCCTTGACCAGGGGCGCCAGCGCCACGCTCGGCAGGCCGATGACCTGGATCTCCACCTTTGGGTAGGTCGCGGAAAACTTCTTCAGGATCGCGGGCAGCAACGACGAGGCATAGTCATCCGGCATGCCAAGCACCACGCGCCCGGTCACATCCGGGCGGACTACGGCCGCCCAGGCCTCGTCCCGCAGGGCCAGCATGCGGCGCGCAAAGCCCAGCAGCACCTCGCCTTCCGGAGTCAGCGTCAGGTTCCGCGGCTTGCGCACGAACAGCGGCTTGCCCAACGCCAGCTCGAGCGCCTTGACCTGCATGCTGACCGCCGACTGCGAGCGGTGCACGAGCTCGGCCGCGCGGGAAATGCTGCCCGTATCCGCCACGGCGACCACCATGGCCAACACATCGAGGTCAAGCGCTTTCATTGGTATCAGTTAACCTGAAGCAACGGATCAATTTTACGCGTTTTTCTTAATGGTCCATCCCCGGCATACTGAGCGGAAACGTTGAACGCCCATGCCATATCCGAACCTGGACCACCCCCTGCGCGACAGCCTTGCGCGCGAACTGCATGCCCGTCCCTTCCTGCGCATCGGCGGATCGGCCTCGCTGACGCACTTTGCCATCTATGCCGAGGGCGACACCACCATCCACCACACCCTGCTGGCCGACTTGTGCAGGCTGACCGGGCTCGACCAGCCGGCCGATGGCGCGACCCATTACTCAGCGCGTTGGAGCCATGGCACGCAACTGAAGTGGGAGCGGCACACCGAGTTCTCCACCTTCACCTTCGTGGCCCGGCGCGAGGACACCGACTACTTCTCCGAGCTGGCCACCTCGCATATCCCTGCGCAATGGTTCGACCGCTTCGCCGGCAAGCGCCTGGTGGCGCTGCGCATGGAACTGGTCTCGGGCGACGCCGCCGCGCATGCGCGCGACAACGTGAGGCAGTGGATCGATGGCCCCATCCTGGCGGGCAGCCACGTGCTGGGCGGCGGTGAAGTGTTTTGCGACTGGACCATTCCCCCCGACGGCTTTACCCGCTTCCTTGTCATCGACAATGGCTTTCGTGAAGTGCAAGGCGGGCGGCTGCTGCAGCGGCTGTATGAGATCGAGACGTACCGGATGATGGCGCTGTTGTCATTGCCAGTGGCGCGTGAACTGGGGCGTAGCGTCGACCACCTGCAGAGCGCGCTGGCGCCGCTGATGCGCAGCATGGACACCAGCCAGGGCGGCCGCCACGATGCCGGGGTGCTGGAACGCCTGACACACCTGGCAGTCCGCATCGAAGCCCTGGCAGAATCCGGCAACCGCTTCAGCGCGTCGCGTGCCTACGAGAAGCTGGTGCTGGCGCGCATTCAGGAGTTGCGTGAAGAGCGGATCGAGGGCATCCCGACCATCGCCGAATACATGGAGCGCCGCTTCGCGCCGGCCATGGAGACATGCAGGTCGGTGTGGGCGCGGCACGAGCAGTTTGCCAGCCGCGTGGCACGCGCGCTCGACCTGCTTCGCACCCGCGTCAACCTGGCCCAGGAGCAGGACACCACGCGCCTGCTGGAGGGCATGGACCAGACCGCGCGCAACCAGTTGCGGCTGCAGCATGCGGTCGAAGGGCTGTCGGTGGCCGCCATTTCCTACTACGTGCTGTCGCTCGCCGGCACCGGACTCAAGGCGCTGCATGCCTTCCATCTGCCGCTGGACCCGGAACTGGCCAAGGGGATATTGATCCTGCCGGTGGTGCTGCTGGTGCTGCGAGCTACCCGGCGCAGCAAACATGCCGCGGAAAGAGCGGCAACGCGGCAACAGGCTGCTAATCAGGCCGCGTAGCGCCCACACCAGGCAGTACTGCACAACGGTTCCGGCCCCGCTCCCATGCAGGGCGGGGCCGGCGTTGCCGACGGTGCCGGATTGATGCCGTTTGTCGACGCCGGGAGATTACCCGGGCAGCTTCATCGACACGTGGCCGGGCGCCGGCTCCGGCGCGTTCAATAGCGTGTCGATGTCGTGGATCACCCGGTAAGCCTCCACGAGCGCCTTTTCCTTGGCCACATCGTGTCCGCCCACGACACGGGTCATCGTGGCAGAGGACAGTTCCTCTTCCTGATGCAGGTCAGCAATAGTGAGTGCGTTTGCCATGATCGAGCTCCTTTGGTCAGATCGTGTTGGTGAGCTCCGGTCAGCTGTTGCGGCATCCCTTGCTCGCTAGTGCTTTCGCATAACACATGCCAGGGCGTGGGTGTGCTGATGGCACCACCATTCGGCGGAAAAAGCTCGCGAGGGGCGACATTTCGAGCGCCGCGAATACGTCGGAATCCCAACAGGTCGGCCTGATATGTTGGCACCGGGCAGACAGTCGCTCGGCGCGACGGAATGGCGGCCGTGCCATGCGGGCGCGCCGATGAAGGCGCAGCCGCCCTTGCGCGGACCGGCCTTACGATTTCGCCGTCAACGCCGACAACTGATCGGTATCGTAGCGGGCTCGCAATTCGCCCACGGCCGCCGCGTCCGCGTGACCGCCACGCGCGGCCAGCTCGGCAAGTTTTTCGAAGTAGTGCTCGTGTCCCGGCGGTGAGACGGTCATGAGCACGCGGGCCGGCCCGGCGCCGACATTGGCGATGTTGTGCGCTACCCCTGGCGGGACGAACAAGAAAGTTCCCGGCGTGGCGCGCACCACCTGGTCGCCGACCCGCCATTCGCACTCGCCTTCCAGCATGTAGAAGGTCTCTTCCTGCACGCGATGAACGTGGAGGCCAGTGGCAAATCCGGGTGCGATGGTCCAGTCGAACATGCTGGTGTGCCTGGTGTCTTTTCCCGTCACGAGGAAGACCATCGGATAGCCGCGCAGCGTGACGCCCTCGTTCTCGGCAGGCATGCGAATGACAGGTGTGGCGCTCATGTGATCCTCCATGTTCGCTGCTTCGTTCCTGAAGCTCCGTCCTGATGATCAGCCCGTGGCGCCGGCAAGTCGTGAAGCCGTTCCGAAAGACTTGCGAAATATTTCCAAACGGTATTGTCTTTAGCCATGGCGACGATCCTGGAGTTTGGTCCGTTCCGCCTCGACGCTGATGCAGGGATACTGTTCCACGGCGCCGAGCCGACGCCGCTCGGGCAGCGGGCCGTTGCGCTCCTGGTTTTGCTCACGGAGCGGGCGGGGGCGCCGATATCCAAGGAAACCCTGATCAAGGGGACCTGGCCCGGTCTGGCCGTCGAGGACAGCAATCTGACGGTCCAGATTGCCGCCGTGCGGCGAGTCTTCGACGAGATGGCGGCAGGGGCCGATTGGATAGAGACCCTCCCGCGACGGGGCTACCGCTACGTCGGACCGGCCGTCATGGTAAATCATCGGGACCGGGCCGCCGGGGCGCTGGCCTCGCCGGCCCTGGCACTGCCCGACAAGCCGTCGGTCGCCGTTCTGCCGTTCTCGAACTTGTGCGGTGACACCGATCAGGATTACCTCATCGACGGCATTGTCGATGACATCATCACCGGCTTGTCGCGCATCAACTGGTTGTTTGTCATCGCGCGAAACTCGACATTCGCCTACAAGGGTCGCATGGTGGACGTGAAGCAGGTGGGCCGAGAGCTGGGCGTGCGCTACGTGCTGGAAGGCAGTGTGCGCAAGGCCCCTGGGCGCGTGCGTCTCAGCGCTCAACTGATCGACGCTGCCAGCGGAGCGCATGTGTGGGCCGAGCGCTATGACCATCGGACCGACGACATTTTCGCGCTTCAGGACGACATCGCGCTGTCGGTGGTCGGTGCCATCGCGCCAAACCTGCGACGCGCCGAAATCAGGCGAGTCAACCGCAAACGCCCCGAAAGCCTCGATGCCTATGACCTTGTCCTGCGGGCCCAGCCCGACGTCGATTCCGGCATGCCGCAGCAGGTGACCCGGGCGCTTGCGCTGCTTGAACGCGCGATCGCACTCGAGCCTGCTTACGCCCTTGCGCATGGTAACGCCGCGATGTGCCACCATTGCCTGTTCCTGCGCGCCGGCCTTTACGAAGCCGACCGCGCCGCTTCGATCCGCCATGCCCGCCTGGCCATCCTCCATGGACAAGACGATGCGCTTGCCCTGACCTGGGCCGGATTTTCCATCGGCATGGACGGACACGACCGCGGCGCGGCGTTCACGGCGCTGGAAGCGGCTCTCGCCATCAGTCCGTCATCCGCGCTGACCTACATTCTCGGCAGCGTCATGCTTGGCTGGGGCGGGGAAGCCGAGCGCGCGATAGCGTGGAGCGAGCGGGGCTTGCGGCTCAGCCCGTTCGATACCTGGAGTTGGGCCGCATTCGATGCGCAGGCGTTGGGTCATTTCCACCAGGGCCGCTATGAAGAAGCCGCTCAAGCGGCCTACAGGTCCGTTCAGGCCAACCCCGCCCATAGCATCACCTATGTGCAACTGGCGGCGGCGCTCGCCAGACTCGGTCGGCTCGACGAGGCCAGGGAAGCCGCGGCAAGCGTTCTGGCACTGCATCCTACGTTTCGTTATGGTCGCCAGTTCCTGGGCGTCAACTGTGCGCCCGCGCTGGCAGCATCGCTTGGCGAGGCGCTTGGCATCGCCGGGTTGCCGGCGTAGCGGTCCCACTGGCCCCTGGCCCCCCCGCGGCGTTTCGCAGGCGCCACGTGTGATGCATTCGCCCTCCGGGTTTCCCCGCAATTGAGTTCTCCGTCGTCCTATCATTTAATTCAACATGAATTAATTAATAGGCAAGCCCCTTTAGCGCGGGCTCGCCAACAGCACGGAGACGAGATGACCGCATCCAAGGCGGGCCGTGGCGTGAATTCCGCCAGCCTGCGCCTCTACAACGAACGCGCGCTGCTGCTGGCGCTGCGCCGTGCCGGCGAGGCCTCCAAGGCGGAGCTGGCGCGCATGGCGCAACTGACCAATACGGCGGTCGGCAGCATCGTTCAAACCCTGTCAGACGAAGGCCTGGTCGAGCAGTCCGGGCGCCGCACCGAAGGCCAGCGCGGACAGCCCGCCAGCCTGATCCGGCTGCAGCCCAAGGGCGCCTTCGGCCTGGGCGTGCGGCTGGACCGGGGCAGCATCGAGGTGGTGATGGTGGACTTTGCCGGCCATGTCCTGGCCAGCCGCGCCCACCAACTGGTGCTGCCGCACCCCGACCAGGCGCTCGAACTGGTGCGGCACGATATCGCCGAGCTGCGCGCCCTGCTCGCCCCGGCCGAACAGAAGCGGCTGCTGGGCATCGGCGTGGCGCAGCCCTATAACCTCGGCGCCTGGCTGCGCGAGCTCGACGTACAGGGCGAAGCGTTCCAGGCCAGCTTCCGTGCCTGGGACCAGGCCGATTTCCCGGCGATGCTCAACGGCGCCACCGGCCTGCCCGTGTTCGGCGAGAACGATGGCACCGCCGCCGCGGTGGCCGAGCTGTTCTACGGGCGCCACCATGCCCAGCATTTCCTTTACGTGTTCCTGGGCCCGGCCATCGGCGGCGGCGTAGTACTCAACGGCGATTGCGTGCGCGGGGTTTCCGGCAATGCCGGCGATATCGCGATGATGCCGGTGCCGCGCAGCACCCTGCCCTCCGCGCCGCCGGCAACTGGCCAGGGCAAGCGGCGCGACATCCTGCTCTCGCGCGCGTCGCTCAACGCGCTGACGCGCCACCTGCGCCACCATGGCGTGGTGGTCGACAGCCATGCCGACCTGCAGCGCCAGGTCGAACTGGGGCACAAGGCGGTCGATGAATGGGTGGCGGACTGCGTCGATGCGCTCGCACCTGCGCTGCAGTCGGCGCTGGCGGTGCTCGACGTGCCGCTGGTGATCTTCGACGCCGATATCGACGGCGGCCTGGTCGCCACGCTGATCGCGCGCCTGCAGCAGGCCCTCGCTGAAAGCGCCCCCGAAGCCCGCGCGCCGGCCAGCGTGGTGCGCGGTTGCTTTGGCGCCAACGCCGGCGCGGTCGGGGCCGCGTCGCTGCCGATGTTCATGAACTTCTCGCCGCGCGCCGAGTTGCTACGGGGTGCGTCGGCCATCGTACCGGAGGCCAGCCATGCCACTGTCTGAAGCAGCGCATCCCGCGCCGACGCCAACGCCCTTGCGGGGCGGCCTTGCGGGTCATGCGGGCCACGGCGGCCCTGCGCCCCTGCTCGAACTGCATAACATCTCCAAGACCTTCCCCGGCGTGAAGGCGCTCACCCATATGTCGCTGGCCGTCTACCCCGGCGAGGTCCATGCGCTGATGGGCGAGAACGGCGCCGGCAAGTCCACGCTGATGAAGATCCTGTCGGGGGCCTACGTCGCCGACCCCGGCGGCGAGTGCCGCATCGCCGGCAAGCCGGTGACCATCGACGGCCCGGCCGCGGCGCGCGCCCATGGCGTGGCCGTGATCTACCAGGAACTGAGCCTGGCCCCTAACCTGAGCGTGGCAGAGAACATCTACCTGGGTCGCCACCTGCACCATCGCGGCATGGTCGACCGCCGCGCCATGGCGCGCGCCTGCGAGGCCACGCTGGCCCGCCTCGGCGCGGACTTCACCCCGCGCGCGGCGGTGCACACGCTGTCGATCGCCCAGCGCCAGTTGGTGGAGATCGCGCGCGCGGTGCACTTCGAAACCCGCATCCTGGTCATGGACGAGCCCACCACGCCACTGTCCACGCGCGAGACCGACCGCTTGTTCGCGCTGATCCGGCAGCTGCGCGCCGAAGGCATGGCCATCATCTATATCAGCCACCGCATGGCCGAGATCGACGAGCTGGCCGACCGCGTCACGGTGCTGCGCGACGGCTGCCTGGTCGGCACGCTCACGCGCGACACGCTGACGCAGGCGGCGCTGGTCAAGATGATGGTCGGGCGCGACCTGTCCGGCTTTTACACCAAGTCCCACGGCGAAAGCGCGCCCGGCGAGGTCATGCTGTCGGTGCGCAATATGTCCGACGGCCAGCGCGTGCGCGGCTGCAGCTTCGACCTGCGCGCCGGCGAGGTGCTGGGGCTGGCAGGGCTGGTCGGGGCCGGCCGCACCGAGCTGGCACGGCTGGTGTTCGGCGCCGACGCGCGCACCGACGGCGCGGTGTTCGTGGCCGGCACGCCGCTGGCTGTCAGTGGCCCGCGCCAGGCGATCGATGCCGGCATTGCCTACCTGACCGAAGACCGCAAGCTGCAGGGCCTGTTCCTGGACCAGAGCGTGCACGAGAACATCAACCTGATCGTGGCCGCGCGCGATGCGCTGCGCGGCGGACGCCTGAACCGCGCCAGCGCGCGCCAGCGCACCGCCGCGGCTATCCGCTCGCTCGGCATCCGCGTGGCGCACCCGCAGGTCAACGTCGGCGCCCTGTCCGGCGGCAACCAGCAGAAGGTGATGCTGTCGCGCCTGCTGGAAACCCGCCCGCGCGTGCTGATTCTGGATGAACCGACGCGCGGCGTGGATATCGGCGCCAAGGCCGAGATCTACCGGCTGATCAACGCACTGGCGCGCTCCGGCGTGGCGGTGCTGCTGATCTCCAGCGAACTGCCCGAGGTGGTTGGCCTGTGCGACCGCGTGCTGGTGATGCGCGAGGGCGAACTGGCCGGCGAAGTGCCCGGCACCGCCGATGCCGCCGCCATGCAGGAACGGATCATCGCGCTGGCGACGGGCGCCGGCGAATCCGCCCCCGCGGTCCTGCATTGACCCCTTGAATCCCCAGACAAGCCGGCCAAAGAACGGTTGAGCCGGGGCGGCCTGCCGCCTCGCTGCAACAGGAGACACCGATGCGCAATCCCAGCAATCCCCTTTCCCCCACGGCCGCCGCCCCGCTGGCGCGCGCCGCCGGACGCGCCACCACGCAGGAACGCCTGCGCGCCCTCGGCATGCTGCCGGTGCTGGTGCTGCTGTGTGCGGGCTTCACGTTGCTGACCGAGAACTTCGCCAGCCTGCAGAACCTATCGATCATCGCCCAGCAGGCCTCGATCAACCTGGTGCTGGCCGCGGGCATGACCTTCGTCATCCTGACCGGCGGCATCGACCTGTCGGTGGGATCGATCCTCTCGGTATCCGCGGTGGTGGCGATGCTGGTGTCGCTGATGCCGCAACTGGCCGCGCTGAGCGTCCCCGCGGCGCTGCTGTGCGGGCTGCTGTTCGGCCTGGTCAACGGCGCGCTGATCGCGTTCATGAAGCTGCCGCCGTTCATCGTGACGCTGGGCAGCCTGACCGCGGTGCGCGGGCTGGCGCGCCTGGTCGGCAACGACAGCACGGTCTACAACCCGGACATCGCGTTTGCCTTCATCGGCAATGGCGACCTGCTGGGCGTGCCCTGGCTGGTGGTGATCGCCGTGGCCGTGGTGGCGGTTTCGTGGGGGGTGCTGCGCCGCACCGTGCTGGGGCTGCAGATCTACGCGGTCGGCGGCAATGCCGAGGCCGCGCGGCTGTCGGGCATCAAGGTCTGGGTGGTGCTGCTGTTCGTCTATGCGGTCTCTGGCCTGCTGTCGGGGCTGGGCGGCGTGATGTCGGCGTCGCGGCTGTATGCGGCCAACGGCCTGCAGCTGGGCCAGTCCTACGAACTGGACGCGATCGCCGCGGTGATCCTGGGCGGTACCAGTTTTGTCGGCGGGGTCGGCTCGATCGCCGGCACGCTGGTGGGCGCGCTGATCATCGCGGTGCTGTCCAACGGGCTGATCCTGCTGGGCGTGTCGGATATCTGGCAATACATCATCAAGGGCCTGGTGATCATCGGCGCGGTCGCGCTCGACCGCTATCGCCAGAAGGGCTCGGCCCGTACCTGACCTGCTGCGCACCGGAGACAAGCCGTGATCCCATCCATCCTCAACGCCCTCGCCGCGCTCGCGCTGGCAGCACTGTGCGCGGTGCCGGCCCTGGCCCAGGCGCCCGCGCAAGGCGCGCCGGCTTCCGCTGCGCCGGCCGCGCCACGCCCGCTCAAGAAAGTCGGCGTCACGCTGGGCTCGCTGGGCAACCCGTACTTCGTCGCGCTGGCCCGCGGTGCCGAGGCCGCCGCCCGGCAGGTAAACCCCAAGGTAAAGGTCACCGTGCTGTCGGCCGACTATGACCTGAACAAGCAGTTCACGCATATCGACAGCTTTATCGTCGCCGGCGTCGACCTGATCCTGATCAACGCCGCCGACGCGCGCGCCATCGAGCCGGCGGTGCGCAAGGCCCGCAAGGCGGGCATCGTGGTGGTGGCGGTCGACGTGGCCGCGGCCGGCGCCGACGCCACCGTGCAGACCGACAACACCCAGGCCGGCGAGCTGGCCTGCGGCTTCATCGCCGAACGGCTCAGGGGCCGCGGCAACGTCATCATCCAGAACGGCCCGCCGGTGTCGGCGGTGCTGGACCGCGTCAAGGGCTGCAAGACGGTGCTGGCGCGCCACCCCGCCATCCGCATCCTGTCCGACGACCAGGATGGCAAGGGCTCGCGCGAAGGCGGGCTCAATGTGATGCAGCTGTACCTGACGCGCTTTCCCAAGGTCGATGCGGTTTTCACCATCAACGACCCGCAGGCCGTGGGGGCGGACCTGGCCGCGCGCCAGCTCAACCGCCACGGCATCCTGATTGCCTCGGTCGACGGCGCGCCCGACATCGAGGCCGCGCTCAAGGCCGACACCCTGGTGCAGGCCTCGGCCAGCCAGGACCCGTGGGCCATTGCGCGCACCGCGGTGCAGCTGGGCGTGGGCATGATGAACGGCCAGCGCCCGCCCAACCCGACCGTGCTGCTGCCCTCCACGCTGGTCACGCGCGCCAATGTCGGCCAGTACAAAGGCTGGGCCGCACCACGCTGAACGGCCTTGCCCGGTTCCTGCTCCTTTCCCCTTATTGCTGATCCATGATGGCTAGCCTTCCTGCCGGAGCACCGGCGCCCGACTCTGCCCCGGAGTTCGATTTCGTGTTGTTCGGCGCCACTGGCGACCTGGCGCGGCGCAAGCTGCTGCCGGCGCTGTTCGACGCCCATGCGGCCGGGTCGCTGCATCCGCGCGGCCGTATCCTCGCGCTGGGCAGCCAGCCGCTGACGCATGACGCCTACCTGGCCATGCTCGACGAAGAAGTGCTGCCCGCACTGTCGGGCCATGCCGCTGCGGCCGCGTGGCAGGGCTTTGTCGAGCGCATCCTGTACCTGCAGGTCGATGCCAACGCCAATGCCGGCTTCGATGCGCTGGCCGAACTGGTCAACGCGCGCGCGGCAGCGGTGGTGGTGTTCTACCTGGCCACGGCCCCGCACCTGTTCGTCACCGTGTGCGAGCAACTGGCGCGCGTGGGGCTGACCGGCCAGCGCAGCCGCATCGTGCTGGAGAAGCCGCTCGGCCACGACCTGGCCTCGTCCGAGGCCATCAATGCCGAAGTGGCGCGCCATTTTTCCGAGGACCAGATCTACCGGATCGACCACTACCTGGGCAAGGAGTCGGTGCAGAACCTGATGGCGGTGCGCTTCGGCAACGTGCTGTTCGAACCGCTGTGGCGGCGCGAATGGGTGCGCCAGGTGCAGATCACCATTGCCGAGGAGCTGGGCGTGGAGCGCCGCGGCAACTTCTACGACGGCATCGGCGCACTGCGCGACATGGTGCAGAACCACCTGCTGCAGCTGCTGTGCATGGTGGCGATGGAGCCGCCCACCAGCCTTTCGGAAGATGCCATCCGCGACGAAAAGCTGAAGATCCTGAAGGCGCTACGGCCGATCCGGCCCGAAGACGTGGCCGAGAAAGTGGTGCGCGGCCAGTACGCGCGCGGCGCTGCCGGCGGCGACCCGGTACCGGGCTATGCCAGCGAGCCCGGCATCGCGCCCGACAGCCGCACCGAAACCTTCGTCGCGATCCGCGCCGAGATCGCCAACTGGCGCTGGGCCGGCGTGCCGTTCTACCTGCGCACCGGCAAGCGCATGCAGTCGCGCGTGGCGGAGATCGTGATCCACTTCCACGATGTGCCCTACCCGCTGTTCCCGCATCCGCTCGGGGTCATGTCTGGCAACCGGCTGGTGATCACGCTGCAGCCGCAAGAGAGCATCCGGCTGTATTTCCTGACCAAGCAGCCGGGCGACACGCAGGCGCTGATTCCCGCCTCGCTGGACCTGCAGCTGACCAGCGCGGCGCCGCGTGTGCGGCGCGTGGGCGCATACGAGCGCTTGCTGCTCGACGTGATTCGCGGCCGGCTCGGCCTGTTCGTGCGGCGCGACGAGCAGGTGCAGGCGTGGCGCTGGGTCGCGCCGATCCTGCAGACCTGGGAGCACTCGCCCACGCCGCCCAAGCCTTACACCGCCGGCACCTGGGGCCCGGCGGCCTCCAGCGCCCTGCTATCGCGCGACGGCATGGCCTGGCATGAAGAGATGTAGTCCACGTATTGCGGAGCACCCGAGATGAGCACTTCCCTACCTGCCTGGCAAGCGTTGCGCGCGCATGCCGACACGCTGCGCGGCACCCATATGCGCGACTGGTTCGACGGCCCGCAAGGGCCGGCGCGCGCCGAGCGCTTCACCGCCGAAGCCTGCGGCCTGACGCTGGACTACGCCAAGAACCGCATCACCGACGAGACCCTCGCGCTGCTGTTCGCCCTGGCGGCGCAGGCGCGCGTGGCCGAGCGGCGCGACGCCATGTACGCGGGCGACCCGGTCAACGTCACCGAGCACCGCGCCGCGCTGCATATCGCGCTGCGCGGCTATCCGGAGGATGGCTATCGCGCGCAGGGCGAGCCGGTCGGCGCGCAAGTCGAGGCCGTGCTGGCGCAGATGGCGCGCTTTGCCGATGCGGTGCGCAGCGGCGCCTGGACCGGCTTCGATGGCCGCGCGATCACCGACGTCGTCAATATCGGCATCGGCGGTTCGGACCTGGGCCCGCGCATGGTGTGCCGCGCGCTGGCTGACGCGCAGGCCACGGGTCCGCGCATGCACTTCGTCGCCAATGTCGACGGCAGCGACCTGGCACGCACGCTGACCGGGCTCGATGCCGCGACCACGCTGGTGATCGTCTGCTCCAAGACCTTCACCACGCTGGAAACCATGGCCAACGCGCACACCGCGCGCGACTGGTTCCTGCGGCAGGGCGTGACCGGTGCCGGCCTGGCGCGACACTTCGTGGCAGTGTCGACCAACCGCGAGGCGGTGACCGGGTTCGGCATCGATCCGGCCAATATGTTCCCGTTCTGGGACTGGGTCGGCGGGCGCTTTTCGCTGTGGTCGGCGGTGGGCTTGTCGATCGCCGTGGCCATCGGCTTCGAACGCTTCCGGCAACTGCTGGACGGCGCGCGCGCGATGGACCTGCATTTCGCCGGCACGCCGCCGCGGCAGAACCTGCCGATGATCCTGGGCCTGCTGGACGTGTGGTACCGCAGCTTCCTCGGCGCGGCCAGCCGTTGCGTGGCGCCCTACTGCGAGCCGCTGGCACTGCTGCCGGCCTTCCTGCAGCAACTGGAAATGGAAAGCAACGGCAAGTCGGTAGGGCTCGACGGCAGCACGCTCGCCGGCGGATCCGCCGCGGTGGTGTGGCGCACCACCGGCACGAACGGCCAGCATGCCTACTTCCAGATGATGCACCAGGGCTCGCAACTGGTTCCGGTGGACTTTATCGCCACGCTCGAGCCGGTCAGCGCCCTGCCCGGCCACCATACCAAGCTGCTGGCCAACTGCTTTGCGCAGGGCGAGGCGCTGCTGCGCGGGCGCAGCGCCGACGAGGTGCGCGCCGAAGGCGTGCGCGACGAAGCGCTGGTGCCGCACCTGGTGTTCGACGGCAACCGGCCCAGCAACACGTTGCTGCTGCAGCGGCTGGATCCATACCACCTGGGCGCGCTGCTGGCACTGTCCGAGCACCGCACCTTCGTGCAGGGGGCGCTGTGGCAGCTCAACTCCTTCGACCAGTGGGGCGTGGAACTCGGCAAGAAGCTGGCCGCGCCGATCCAGCGCGAACTGGAAGGCACGGCGGGCGCGGCGGCGCATGATGCCTCCACCGCGGCACTCATCCGCCGTGCGCGCGCGGCGCAGGCCGCCGCAGCACGCTGAGCCGCAGCCATCCACATTCGACTACCAAGGAGACCCCGATGGCCATGCCTCTTCCCCGCTATGTGGTGTTGGGCGAAGCGCTGACCGACATGGTGCGCCAGGCCGATGGCAGCTGGCTGGGCCTGCCCGGCGGCTCTTGCTGGAACGTGGCGCGCGTGGCCGCCCGGCTCGGGCTTGCCACCGCCTTTGCCGGGGCCGTCAGCCAGGACCTGTTCGGCGACGAGCTGGCACGGGCCGGCGCCGAAGCCGGTCTCGATGGCCGCTTCCTGCAGCGCCTGGCACGCTCGCCGTTGCTGGCCTTTGTCGCCTCGCGCCATCCGCCGCGGTATTTTTTTGTCGGCGACGACAGCGCCGACCTGCATTTCGATCCGGCGCGCCTGCCCGCCGGCTGGCGCGAGGCCGCCGAGATAGTGCATTTCGGCTCGATCAGCCTGGTACGCCAGCCGCTTGCGGCGCGCCTGTGCGAGGAAGCCACCCAAGCTGCGCGCGCCGGCAAGCGCATTGCCTTCGACCCAAACTTCCGCGACCTGATGCGCACCCCGGGCTATGCCGGGGTGCTCGCGCATATGCTAGCGCTGGCGACCTACGTCAAGGTCTCCGACGAAGATTTGGCCGGGCTGTTTCCCGGCCTGGAGACCGGCGCGGCGCTGGCGCGCATGCGCGAGATGGCGCCCGGCGCCACGGTGATGCTGACGCGCGGCGAGCACGGCATGACGCTGCTCGAGGGCAATACCGCGGTCGAGCAAGCGGCCATGCGCGTCGACGTGGCCGATACCGTGGGCTGCGGCGATGCGGCCATGGGGGGCTGGATGGCCAGCGTGCTCGGCGATGGCGCGGCGGATCTCGCCGCCCAGGCACGCCTTGCCAGCGCGGCGGCGGCGGTCGCGGCGACCCGCGCCGGCCCCTATCCGCCGCTGCGGCGCGAGGTCGATGCGTTGCTGGCCGCTACGGCAGGAACGCCGGCGACAGCAGCCGCAGACCGACCGTAAAGAAGCGCGTGCCCGTGCCGCCGCCGAACACGTTGCCGTAGGTGGTGTCGATTTGCACGCGGTCCTGCACCACCCAGAAGCGCAGGCCGCCCTGGAACGATGGCTTGCCCTGGCTTGCGCCAAAGGTCTCGGCGATCAGGAACACACGCGGGTGCAGCGCGGTCTCGGTGCCCAGGCCCCATGTCAGGCGCGTCTGCCGATTGGCGGTGTCGCGGTTGGCGCCCACGTTCAGGTGCGTGATAAAGCGGTCGTCCGCGAACGAGAACGACACCGGCACATTGACATACAGGTTGCCCACCGCCCGGCGCGGCTCGGCATCGGGATGGTGGATCACGCCGCCCGACAGCGCGATGCCGTAGCCATTGGTTTCCAGCGGCTTGAGCAGCGTCTTGGCCTGGAACTGCACGTTGGTGCCATCCCACCCGCCATCGACGCGCTGCAGCGAACCGCCCAGCGTCAGTTCCAGGTTGCCGGTCGGATTGCAGCCGGGCAGCGCCCACAGTTCATTGCCACCGGACTGGAATTGCATCCAGGATTCCAGCTGGCAGGATTTGGGGTCGACGATGCGGGCATCGTCGGTGATCAGCGGCCGCGCCGCCAGCGCCGGGCGGTACGCCGCGACCACGATGGCCAGCGCGGCCAGGCGTACGAAGAACTGGTGCCACACCATGGCAACCTCCTGAGCAATTACAGGCACATGGCCGGCGACGATACGCGCGGGCCATGACAACACATCGAAAGGCAGCACGGGAGATCTGGCACCGGCGGGCACGGGCGTGGGGCCTGGCCGCTTGGGGCATGGCAGCGCCGGGCGGCGGCACTGCAGCGAAAGACCGCAGTGTCTCAGCGCGCCGGCGCGGCCGGGGAAACTCCCTTTGCGCAAGAATGACTGGGACAACTGTCCACGGAAAGCTCCGTTGGCAAGAACGGGGCGCAGTGTAATGCCGGGCCGTGGCACGGTCAACCCGACCCATGCGCCACGCGCATGGCTGCATGCGGAGATATCGCTAACGTCGGCGGCCCGCCTTCTCCTAACATCGGTTGCACCATCTGCCCGGCCGGCCTGGAAGACACCGGCCCTTGCCCCCGGCAGCTGACACAGAGGAGGAAACCATGCCAAACAGTGCCGCGCCCACGAGCGCGCCCTACACGCCGCCGACCCCAGCGGCGCCCGCCATCCTGCCCAGCCAGCGCCGGCGCGCCATCATCGCCACGGTGATCGGCAACGGCCTGGAGTGGTTCGATTTCACCGTCTACAGCTTCTTTGCGGTCATCATCGCCAAGCTGTTTTTCCCCACCGGCAACGACCTCAGCTCGCTGCTGCTGGCCGTGGCAACCTTCGGCGTGGGCTTTTTCATGCGCCCGGTGGGCGGCATCGTGCTGGGCATCTACGCCGACCGCGTCGGACGCAAGGCGGCGCTGTCGCTGACTATCCTGCTGATGGCGCTGGGCACCACGCTGATCGGCATCGCCCCGACTTATGACCAGATCGGCATCTTTGCCCCGCTGCTGATCGTGGTGGCGCGCCTGATGCAAGGCTTCTCCGCCGGCGGCGAAATGGGCGGCGCCACCGCCTTCCTGACCGAATACGCGCCGGCGCGACAGCGCGCCTACTACTCCAGCTGGATCCAGGCCAGCATCGGCGTGGCCGTGCTGCTGGGCGCCGCGGTCGGCACCTTCGTCACCAGCTCGCTGAGTCCCGAGGCACTCAACAGCTGGGGCTGGCGCCTGCCGTTCCTGCTGGGCATCGTGATCGGCCCGGTGGGCTACTACATCCGCCACCACCTGGATGAGACCCCGGCCTTCCGCGACAGCGCCGAGCGCGCCGACTCGCCGCTGAAGGAGATCGTGCAGGCCTATCCGCGCGAGACGCTGGCCAGCTTCTCGATGGTGATCCTGTGGACGGTGTGCACCTACGTGCTGCTGTTCTACATGCCGACCTACGCGGTCAAGGTGTTGAAGGTGCCGCAGGCCGACGGCTTTGTCGCCGGCATGGCGGGCGGCTGCGCCATCATGGTGTTCGCGCCGCTGGTAGGCCTGCTGGCCGACCGCATCGGCCGGCGCGTGCTGCTGAGCGGCTCCGCGCTGCTGATCCTGGTGCTGGCGTGGCCGATGTTCGTGTACATCAACCACGCGCCGGGGCTGGCGTCGCTGCTGGTGTTCCAGCTGGTGTTCGGGGTGCTGATCGCCACTTATACCGGCCCGATCCTGGCGGCCTTTTCCGAGCTGTTCCCGGCGCGCGTGCTGTCGACCGGCCTGTCGGTGGCCTACAACTTCGCGGTGACGATCTTCGGCGGCTTTGCCTCGTTCATCATCACCTGGCTGATCGCCACCACCGGCAGCAGCATGGCGCCGGCCATCTATGTGATGATCGCCGCCGCCATCAGCCTGGTCGGCACCCGCTTCGTGCGCGAACCTTCTTATCTGCAACCACGCTGACATGTCACAGAATTCCCAGATCCTTTTCCACGGTGGCGACGTGCTTGAACCCGGCACGGGTGAGCTGCTGCGCGGCCACGACGTGCTGGTCGAAGGCGAGCGCATCGCCGCGGTCGGGCCGGCCATCGATGCACCCAACGCCCAGCGCATCGACGCGCGCGGCAAGACCGTGATGCCCGGCCTGATCGACTGCCATGTGCACGTGCTGGCGTCGCTGGCCAACCTCGGCCTGAACGCGCTGCAGCCCAATGTGCTGGTGGCGATCCGGGCCCTGCCGATCATGCAACGCATGCTGGAGCGCGGCTTCACCACGGTGCGCGATGCCGGCGGCGCCGACTGGGGCCTGTCGCAGGCGGTCGCCACCGGCCTGGTGCCCGGCCCGCGCATCTTTGCTTCGGGCAAGGCGCTGTCGCAGACCGGCGGCCATGGCGATTTCCGCCCGCGCTCCGATGTGCTCGAGCCCTGCTCGTGTGCCTTCCGCGCCGGCGCCATCGCGCGCGTGGCCGACGGCGTCGATGCGGTGCGCCTCGCGGTTCGCGAAGAGATCCAGAAGGGCGCGACCCAGATCAAGATCATGGCCTCCGGCGGCGTGGCTTCGCCCACCGACCCGATCGGCAACACCCAGTACAGCGAGGACGAGATCCGCGCCATCGTCGCCGAAGCCGAGGCCGCGCAGACCTATGTGATGGCCCACGCCTACACCGGCCGCGCCATCACGCGCGCGGTGCGCTGCGGCGTCCGTACCATCGAGCACGGCAACCTGGTCGACCGCGCCGCCGCCGACGAAATGCGCAAGCACGGCGCCTTCGTGGTGCCGACGCTGGTCACCTACGACGCGCTGGCGCGCGACGGCGCCCGCCTGGGCCTGCCGGCCGAGTCGGTGGCCAAGATCGAGACCGTGCGCCAGGCCGGCCGCGACTCGCTGCGCCTCTATGCCGATGCCGGCGTGCCGATGGGCTATGGCTCCGACCTGCTCGGCGAAATGCATGACTACCAGGCCGACGAGTTCCGCATCCGCGCCGAACTGCTGGGCAACCTGGAAGCGATCCGTTCGGCGACATCCATCGCCGCGGCCATCGTGCAGCGCGAGGGAGAACTTGGCACCACGCGGGCCGGCGCGCTGGCCGACCTGCTGCTGGTCGACGGCAACCCGCTCGCCGACATCAGCCTGATTGCCGGCCAGGGCGAACGCCTGAGCGTGGTGATGCAGGCGGGCCGCATCCACCGCCGCGCCGCCTGATCCGGCTGCGCCACCCGCATGCCGCGGTTGCGGGCCGGCGGTCTATCATGGCGGCATCGCCGTTCCGGACGCCCCCATGCGCATCGCCCCGCTCCCGCCCCTGCCCAACCTGGTCGCCTTTGAAGCCGCGATGCGGCACGGCAGCTTTACCCGCGCCGCGGCCGAACTGCACCTGACGCAGAGCGCGATCAGCCGCCAGGTGGCGCAGCTGGAGCGCTTCCTGGGGCGCAAGCTGTTTATCCGCGAACCGCGCGCGCTGCGCCTGACCGTCAGCGGGCAACGCTATGCCGAGGTGGTGCAGCGGCTGCTGGTCGGCTGCGCCGAAGCCACCGAAGACGTGATGAAGGTGCGCAGCCACACCGCGCTGACGGTGGCCTGCTCCAGCGGCGTCGCGGTGCTGTGGCTGACGCCGCGGCTGGCCTCGTTCCGCGCGGCCCATCCCGAAATCCAGCTGCGCCTGACCGTCAACGACAGCCTGGCCGCGCTGTCGCCGGCGGAGTTCGACATCGGCCTGTATTACCTGCGCGAAGGCCCGCCGCCCGGGCTGGCCGCGCGCCGGCTGTATGGCGAGGAAGTGTTCCCGGTATGCACGCCTGGCTATCTGGGCGGCCGCACCCTGGCCCCGTCCGACCTCGCCAGCGAGACCCTGCTGATGCTCGACGACGGCCAGCGCCAGTGGATGTCCTGGCAGACCTGGCTGGCCCACCAGGGCCTGCCGGACGCCACGCTGCGCAATGTGCTGACCTCGAACCAGTATCCGATCCTGTTGCAGCTGGCCATGGAGGGCCAGGGCATCGCGCTGGGCTGGCGCCACATGATCGATGCCTGCCTGCGTGACGGACTGCTGGTGCGCGCCTGCGACGCCAGCGCCAGCCTGGGCGGCGGCTACTATGCGGTGTGGCCGCGCGACCGCATGGAGCCGGCCGCGGCGCGCGCGTTCCGCAGCTGGCTGGTGCGGCAGGCGAGCCCCGCCCCGTGAACGCTCAGGACCCCGCCTTGTAGTTGGTCTCCTTGACGATCTTCGCCCAGCGTGCGGCATCCTCGGCAATGGTCGCGGCAAACTGTTCAGGGGTGCCGCCCACCACCTCGTAGTCGATCGCGGCCAGCCGTTGCTTGATGTCGGGCTGCGCCAGGATGCGGTTCATCTCCTGGTTCAGCCGCGTGACGATCTCCTTCGGCGTGCCCGCCGGCGCCAGCAGGCCCGCCCAGGAATTGAAGGCCATGCCATCAAAGCCGGCCTCATGCATGGTCGGCACATCCGGCAGCGCGGGCGAGCGCTTCGATGCGAACACCGCCAGCGGGCGCAGCTTGCCGGCCTTGATCATCGCCATGCCGTTGAACGGATCGATGGTCATGTCGACCTCGCCCGCAACCACCGCCTGCATCTGCGGGCCGGTGCCGCGGTACGACACGCTGACCACGTCGGGCGTGCCCGCCGCGCTCTTGAACGAGGCCCCGATCAGCTCGATCATGCTGCTGCCGGCCGACAGGCTCAGCGGCCGGGATTTGGCCTTGGCCAGCGCCACGAACTCCTGCACCGTCCTGGCGGGCACGGCCGGATGCACCACCATGACGAAGCCGATATTGCTGATCTGCGAGATCGGCGCGAAGCTCTTCAGCGGCTCATAGCCAGCCTTGTACAGCACCGGACTGAGCGTCTGCGCGCCCGCGGAGTTAAGCAGCAGCGTATAGCCGTCGGGCGCCGCGCGCGCGACCACGTCGGTGCCGATGATGCCGTTGGCGCCGGGCCGGTTTTCTACCACCACCGGCTGCTTCAACGCGTCGCCCAGCTTCTGCGAGATCAGCCGCGCCACCACGTCGGTGGCGCCGCCGGGCGCGAACGGCACCACCATGCGGATCGGCTTGCTGGGGTAGGTGTCGCTCCAGGCCAGCGCGGGCATCGCGCCCAGCATGGCAGCGCATAGCATCAGGCGACGGCGCGGGTTGGGTTTCATCGGTGTTGTCTCCTGGATGTCAGTGGTCGGAGGCGGTGCCGGCATCCAGGCGAGCGCCCGCCTTTATTCATAGTTATGAATTTTATTTTACCTACGTAAATTTCTACGTCAACCAAGGGTATATGCGGACGAGCGCCAGGGCGGACGACGCGGGCGCAACGCTTTACGTCGACGTCTGGAAAGGATGCGTGGTTGCGGGGGGAAAGCGTTGACCGCCTTGGGCGCAAGGCACCGCTACGGAACTGTCCGAAGCCGTCGCCCGGCACTTGGGCAGGTAGCGGGACCGCCCCGCATGCCCGCGTGCCGGATTTCAACGCCGACCGTCAACGTCGATCGTTGTACAGTGGTTCGAAATCGTGCCGGAACAGCTTCCGAAGCAGGAGCGGATACTGGAACGCCAGCACCGGCTCCAGTGTCTGGTCCTTGTCCCGGAACACTTCGAACAGGCGGCGCTCGCCGTCGCTGTCCCAGCCGAAGACATAAACGTAGACGCTGCCCTTCCACGCGATCGTTGCGGCCCCGAACGGCGGCCCCACGTCGGCGAGCCGGCAAGCGCGCGCGCACAGCGCCAGGGCAAGCTTTTCCGGGCCGCTCAGTGGGTGGGTGGGGTCAGTGTCGCGCGGTGGCGCGCCGAGGCCGGGGCCACGCGACAGGTGATGAACATCCGGGTATGCCGGCGCAAGGCTGTGGTCTGGCGACTGGTGGACAGGCACGGTCTCACTCCTCTTCTGATAGTTATGTTCGCGCACCGAAGCGCATGGGCAAAGCTTGCTGCCGTGGCCTGTCGCAACCTCCCCCTCGCGCGCCCACGGCTTTCACCCCAACAAACGCGAATGATTCGCGCCTTCATATCGTTTTGCTACCCGTCAAACGAAAGCGCCCGCCGGACAAGCCTGGCGGGCGAGATGTCCGCGGGCGGATGTGCCCGGACGGTGTCGATATTGCCTAACTATGCTGCGCGCAGCATATCCCTCTGAAGCAGTACGGCAGTGACGGCGCAGGCCATCACGGCTCGTCCCATCCTCGTCCCATCCGTTGGTGAACCGCTCAGGCCGCGGCTTGCGCCAGCGTTGGGTAATCGATCAGGCCTTGCGCACCGCCGCCGAACAGGGTGTCGCGCTGGTGCTGCGCCAGCGGCGCGCCGACGCGCAGGCGCTCGGGCAGGTCCGGATTGGCCACGAACGGACGGCCGAACGCGATCAGGTCGGCCCAGCCCGCGGCAACGGCTGCGCGCGCACGCTCCGCGGTGTACTTGCCGGCATAGATCAGCACTCCTGGGAACGCCTCGCGCAATTTCTGCTTGAACGACAGCGGCATCAGCGGCGCGTCGTCCCAGTCCGCTTCCGCGATATGGAGGTAGCCAACGCCGAGCTGCCCCAGCAGCTTGGCGGCGCCAAGGTAGGTGGTTTCCGGATCGTCATCGACGCAGCCGTTGAGCGTGGTCAGCGGCGCCAGGCGGATGCCGACGCGCGAGGCATCCCCGGTGCCTTCGATCAATGCCTGGGTCACTTCGCCGAGGAAGCGCAGCCGGTTCTCCAGCGAACCGCCGTATTCGTCCGTGCGGGTGTTGGCGCCCGAGTCGATGAACTGGTTCACCAGATACCCGTTGGCGCCGTGCAGCTCGACGCCGTCAAAGCCCGCCGCGATCGCGTTGCGGGCCGCGGCACGGTACTGGTCGACGATCTCATGGATGTCGTCGACCGTCAGGGCGCAGGGCACCGACGCCTGGACGAAGCCCGGGGTGCTGCCGTCCTCTTCCGCGATGAAGACATTGACGCCCTGCGCCTGGATCGGCGACGACGAGACCGGTTGCCGGCCGCCAAGCAGGCTGGCATGGCTGAGCCGGCCGACGTGCCAGAGCTGCGCGAAGATGCGGCCGCCGGCGGCGTGGACCGCGCCGGTCACCTTGCGCCATCCGGCCACCTGCGCCGGCGTATGGATGCCCGGCGTCCAGGCGTAGCCCTTGCCGAGCGGGGCGATATAGGTGCCCTCGCTGACGATCAGGCCGGCGCCGGCGCGCTGCCCGTAGTAGGCGGCCATCAGTTCGTTGGCCTCGTCGCCGGGCTGGCTGGCGCGCGAGCGCGTCATCGGCGGCATGACGATGCGGTTCGGCAGCGTCAGGCCACCCAGTTGCAGCGGTTGAAACAGCGGATCCTTGTTCATGGTGCGGGTCCTGTCAGGTCCGCGGCCGGCGGGCCGCGAATGGGGTCTTCGGGAATGATTGGCAGGTTGGGTCGCTCAGTCCCATTGCGGCGCCAGGCCAGCCGGGCTGACCTCGCGGCCGTTGCGCTCCAGCGCGGCAATCCGCGCCATGTCGTCGTCGCTTAGCCGCAGACTCTGCGCGAGCAGGTTGCTGGCCAGGTGTTCACGCCGGGTCGATGACGGAATCACCGAATAGCCCAGCTGCAGCGCCCACGCCAGCACGATCTGGGCGGGCGTGGCCTGGTGCCGCCGCGCGATCGCGCCGATCACCGGATCCCCAAGCACCTTGCCGTAAGCGAGCGTCATATATGAGGTCACGTGGATGCCTTCGCGCTGCAGGAAGGCCACCAGCTCGCGGTTCTGCAGGTACGGGCTCAGCTCGATCTGGTTGGTCGCGAGCGCGTCCTTGCCGACCGCGGCGATGGCCTGGCGTGTCAGCGCGATGTTGAAGTTCGAGATGCCGATCTGCCGCGTCAGGCCCTTTTCCTTCGCCTCGGCCAGCGCGGTCATGAAGGTTTCCAGCGGCACGCCGTTGCCGGGCGCCGGCCAGTGGATCAGCGTCAGGTCGACGTAGCCGGTACGCAGCTTCGCCAGGCTTTGCTCGAGGCTGGGCACCAGCTTGTCCGGCGCGTAGTGGTCGACCCAGATCTTGGTGGTCAGGAACAGCTCGTCGCGGCGCACGGCCGAGGCCGCGACGGCCGCGCCGACTTCGGCTTCGTTGCCGTAGATCTGCGCGGTGTCGATCGCGCGGTAACCCAGCTCGAGGCCGTTGCGGACCGAGTCGATGACAACCTGGCCTTGCAGGCGAAAGGTGCCGAGGCCGAAGGCGGGAAGCTTGCTCATGGTGTGATCCTTGGAGAGGGAACGCCTGCCGAGGCGTTCGCTATGCCAGGCATTGTGCCGGCCGGCACTGATGAAATAAACGCCTTTACCGGACATAAATAATTGATCTGAAATCAAGGATGGCAACCTGGCCGCCGCGGTTCAATGGGCAAACTCCACCGGTTCGGCAGTGCGTGCCGGCAGGCCCGCACGCCGGTCGAGCGCGCCGCTGAACGCCGTCAGGGCGTAGGCGCCGAGGGTCACGAGCGCCGCGATCCACGGCGTATGGCCAAGGCCGCCGTGCGCGACGATCAGCCCGCCCAGCGAAGCGCCGCCCGCGACGCCGAGGTTGAACGCCGCGATGTTGAAGCCAGCGGCAACGTCGGCGGCGTCGGGCGCAAAATGCCGCGCCTGCTTGACCACGTAAACCTGCAGCCCCGGCACGTTGCCAAACGCCACCGCGCCCCATGCGAGCATGGTCAGCACGGTCAGCCACGGGTGCTGCACGGTGAAAGTCAACACCAGCAGCACCAGCGCGAGCAGCAGGAAGATGTGCTTGAGCGCCTTGACCGGACCGACACGGTCCGCCAGCTTGCCACCCCACACATTGCCGAACGCCACCGAAACGCCGTAGCCCACCAGCACCAGGCTGACCTGCGACGGCGTGAAGCCGGCGCGCTGCTCGAGCAGCGGCGCCATGTAGGTAAAGGCGATCAGCGAGCCGCCGTAGCCGACCGCCGTCATCGCAAACACCAGCAGCAGGCGCGGCTGCGCCAGCACGCGGAACTGGCGCAGCAGCGGCGCCGGCTCTGCATGTGGCAGGCGCCGCGGCACGAAGGCCACCGCGCCGATGAAGGCAACCAGGCCGAACAGCGCTACCACCAGGAAGGTCGCGCGCCAGCCAACATGCTGGCCGATGAAGGTACCCAGCGGGATGCCGGCGACGAACGCCACGGTCATGCCGCTGAACATGGTCGCGATCGCGCTTGCCGCCTTGTCCTTCGGCACCAGCGTGGTAGCGATGATCGAGCCGACCGAGAAGAACACGCCGTGCGCCAGGCCCGTGAGCACGCGCGCCACGATCAGCGCTTCATAGCCGGGGGCGCGCCACGCCACCAGGTTGCCGACCGTAAACAGGGCCATCAGGCCGGCAAGCAGCAGCTTGCGCGGCACGCGCCCGGTCAGCGCCGTCAGCAGCGGCGCGCCGATCGCGACGCTGAGCGCGTAGAGGCTGACCAGCAGGCCGGCGCCAGGAAGGCTGACGCCGAGATCCGCGGCAATGGTAGGGATCAGCCCGACGATCACGAATTCGGTGGTGCCGATGGCGAAGGCGCTGAGGGTCAGCGCGAGTAAGGCAAGTGGCATGACGAGGCTCCAGGTCCGGTACGGAATGGAGCGCAGTGTGCCCGCTTTACTTTTGCGTAAAAAGTGGTCTATAAACCAAACTGTCTTGATTCCAATTCAATAATGAAAATCACGCTCGACGAACTGCTGGCGTTCGCGACCGTGGTCGACAGCGGCTCGATCACCGCCGCCGCGCAACAGCTCGACCTCACCGTCTCAGCCACCAGCCGCACCCTCGCCCGCCTCGAGGAAAAGCTCAAGACCACCTTGCTGCGCCGGACCACGCGCCGCCTTGAGCTGACCGAGGAAGGCCAGGCTTTCCTGCAGGATGCGCGTGCCATCATCGACTCGGTCGAAAGCGCGGAAGAACAGATGCTGGCGCGGCGCGAGAAGCCGTCCGGGCGCCTGCGCGTCGACGCCGCGTCGCCGTTCATGCTGCACGTGATCGTGCCGCTGGTGCGCGGCTACCGCGAGCGCTTTCCGCAGGTCGAGCTTGAACTGAACAGCAACGAGGGCATCATCGACCTGCTCGAGCGGCGCACCGACGTGGCCATCCGGATCGGCCGCCTGAAGGACTCGACGCTGCATAGCCGGCTGATCGGCAACAGCCGGGTGCGCATGCTGGCCAGCCCCGCCTACCTTGACGCGCACGGCCACCCGCGCAAGGCCGCGGATCTCGGCAAGCACACGCTGCTGGGCTTCAACCAGCCCGAATCGCTGAACGTGTGGCCGATCCTGGGCCCGGACGGCGAGCCCTGCCGGATCGCACCGGCAGTGTGGTCGTCGAGCGGCGAGACGCTCAGGCAGCTTGCGCTGGAGGGCGCGGGGATCGTGTGCCTGTCGGACTTCATGACCGCCCACGATCGCGAGGCCGGCCGGTTGGCGCAGGTGCTCGCGCGCCAGACCCAGGATGTGCGCCAGCCGATCCATGCGGTCTATTACCGCAATACCGCGATCTCGGCGCGAATCGCGTCGTTCGTTGACTATCTGGTCGAAGCGCTCGGCGGCAAGGTCGGGTCGCGCCAGGCGGCGGCATGGGCCCGGCCCTGACAGGCTGCTGGCCCACTACGGATCCTGGATCCAGCCGGGCCTTCAGCGGGACCGACGGCGCCAGCACCGGGAATCTCCCCGCCACGTGCGGGTCGCCTTGCCACCTCCCCTCATCCCGCCTCTAATAGATCCAGGTACCGTCAGGCTGGCAACGACGGCCAGGAGGCGACATGCGCTGCAGCCAATGCGGCTTCGGCAACCTTGCTGGCGCCAACTTCTGTGAGGCGTGCGGGGCGCGGCTTGCCCGCGCGTGCCCGCAATGCGGCGCCGAAGCCACCGCGGCGGCGCGGTTCTGCCGCGTCTGCGGCGCTGGCCTGCCGGACGCACCCGCTATCGCCGGGCCTGCGCCCGCCGCCCCGCGCCAGGACAGCCCTGCACCGGTCCACTACACGCCGCCGCACCTTGCCGGACGCATCCTGGCCGAGCAGGCGGCGATGGAGGCCCGCGGCGAAACCGCCGGCGAACGCAAAACCATCACCGCGCTGTTTGCCGACATGGCCGGCTCCACCGCGCTGACCCAGGACCTGGACCCGGAGGACGCGCGCCGGCTGATCGATCCTGTGGTGACACTGATGATGGAAGCGGTCCACCACTACGAGGGCTACGTGGCCAAGTTTCTCGGCGACGGCATCCTGGCGCTGTTCGGCGCGCCGATCGCGCATGAAGACCACGCCCTGCGCGCGCTGTACGCGGCGCTGCGAATGCAGGATGCGATGCACCGGCACAGCGACCGCGTGCGCCTGGAGCAAGGCATTCCGCTGCAGGTCAGCATCGGCATCCATACCGGCGAGGTGGTGGTGCGCTCGATCCGCAAGGACGACCTACACACCGACTACGATCCGGTCGGACACACCATCCATATCGCCTCGCGCATGGAAGGCATCGCCACGCCGGCGTCGATCCTGGTGAGCGAGTCGACCCACAAGCTGACCGAAGGCTATTTCGAGTTCACGGCATTGGGCACCACCAACGTCAAGGGCGTGCGCGAGCCGCTGGCGGTGTATGAGGTGATCGGGCCGGGGGCCTTGCGCACGCGGCTGCAGGTGGCGGCGCACCGGGGCCTGGCCCGCTTTGTCGGGCGCCAGGACGAGCTCGCGCACCTGAACGCAGCGCTGGAGCAGGCCAAGGCCGGCCACGGCCGCATTGTCGCGGTGGTGGGCGAGGCCGGCGTCGGCAAGTCGCGGCTGTTCCATGAGTTCAAGGTCAGGTCGCAGCGGGACTGCCTGGCGCTGGAAACGTTCTCGGTCTCGCATGGCAAGGCCTTTGCCTACCTGCCGCTGATCGAGATGCTGAAGAACTACTTCCAGATCACGGCGCACGACGGCGACCGCGGCTGCCGCGAGAAGGTGACCGGCAGGCTGCTGACGCTGGACCGCTCGCTCGAAGAGCACCTGCCCTACCTGCTCTACCTGCTCGGCGTGGTCGAGCCCGACTCGCCGCTGCCGACCATGGACGCGGCCATCCGGCGCCAGCGCACCTTTGACGCGATCGCGCGGCTGCTGGTGCGCGAAAGCCAGAACCAGCCGCTGCACGTCATCTTCGAGGACCTGCAATGGCTCGACGGCGAGACCGAGGCCTTCCTCAACATGCTGGTCGACCACGTTCCCGGCGCGCGCATCGTGCTGCTGGTGAACTACCGGCCGGAGTACAGCCATCGCTGGGACGACGGCGGGCATTACTCGCAGTTGCGCCTGCAGCCGCTGGGACAGGCCGAGGCGCAGGAGCTGCTGACCGCGCTGCTGGGCGACGACCCCAGCCTGGGGCCGCTGAAGCGCCTGATCCTCGAAAAGACCGAGGGCAATCCCTTCTTCATGGAGGAAGTGGTCCAGACCCTGGCCGAGGAAGGCGCCCTGCTCGGCCACCCGGGCGGCTACCGCATCGAAAAGGCGCCGGCGCTGCTGCACATTCCCACCACGGTGCAGGGCGTGCTGGCCGCCCGTATCGACCGGCTCCCGCTGGCGCAAAAAGAGCTGTTGCAGACTCTCGCCGTGATCGGCAAGGAGTTTCCGCTGGGTCTGGTGCTGCGCGTCACCGGCCTGCCCGAGGATCAGCTGCATCCGCTCCTGCGCGACCTGGAGACCGCTGACTTTATCTACGAACGCCCGGCCTTCCCCGAGGTGGAGTACGCCTTCAAGCACGCGCTGACCCAGGAGGTAGCCGGCAGCTCGCTGCTGACCGAGCGCCGCAGCGCGCTGCATGAAAGCTCGGCACAGGCCATCGAGGCGCTGTTCCACGGCCGGCTCAAGGACTATTGCAGCGAACTGGCCCACCACTACAGCCACAGCGGCAATGTCGCGAAGGCGGTCGAGTACCTGCACTGCGCCGGCCAGCAGGCGCTGCAGCGCTCGGCGCAGGAGGAAGCGATCCGGCATCTCAGCGATGCCATCGCCCTGCTCAAGCGCCAGCCCGACAGTACTGAACGGGCGCGCCTGGAGTTGACCCTGCTGCTGACGCTGGGGCCCGCGCTGATTGCCGCGCGCGGCCAGGCTTCGCCCGAAGTCGAGGCCAATTACCGGCGCGCGATGTCGCTGTGCGAACAAGGCCGGCAGACGCCCTATGTGTTCTCGGCGCAGTTGGGCATGTGGGCGTTCTACCAGCTGCGTGCGCAATACCAGGTGTCGCTGCCGCTGGCCCGGCGCCTGCTTGCGCTGGCCATGGAGTCGCAAAAGACCAAGCAGCTGGCCGAGGGCCATCGCGCGCTGGGCGCCACGCTGTTCCGCCTGGGCCTGCTGGAAGAGGCGCGCGCGCATATGGAGGCCGTGCTGGCCGTGCCGCACCCCGAGCACTCCGCCTACGACTTCCTGACCGGCTACGGCCGCGACCCGATGGTCCATGCCACTGGTACGCTGGCCTGGATCTTGTGGTACCAGGGCTTTGCCGACCAGGCCCTGGCGCGCAGCCGCGAAGCGCTGGCGCTGGCGCGCGCGCGCCCGGATGCCTACAACCTTGCGCTGTGCCTGGTGTTCGCGGCGGAACAGCACCGGTGGCGCAGCGATCCCGCGCAGGCCAGGGAATATGCGGAAGCCGCCATTGCCCTTTCCTGCGAACAGGGCTTCCCCATCTACCTCGCCTGGGGCACCGTGCTGCAGGGTTGGGCGGTATCCGAACAGGGCCACCACGACGAAGGCATTGCGCTGATGCACCGGGGCCTGGCCGCCTACGAGGCCACCGGCGGCGAACTCGGCATGCCCAACCTGCTGGCCATGCTGGCCGAGGCCTGCGGCAATGCGGGCCAGCCCGCCGCGGCGCTGGATGTGCTGACACGCGCGCAGGCCATGGTGGAAGAGACGGGCGAACGGCTTGATGAAGCCGTCGTGTATCGATTGCGCGGCGACATGCTGCTGCAGCTGGCTGCGCCGGATGCCGGCGCAGCCGCCAGCCATGAGGCCGAGGCCTGCTTCCAGCGGGCGATCGCGGTGGCGCACGGCCAGGGCGCCAGGCCGCTGGAACTGCAGGCCGCGCTCAGCCTGGCCCGGCTGTGGCAGCGTCAGGGCAAGAGCGATGCCGCGCGCGAAGCGCTGGCGCGCATCCACGGCAGCTTCAGCGAGGGCACCGATAGCGCCGACTGGCTGCAGGCGCAGGCATTGCTTGCCGAGCTTTCCGGCCAGCCGTCCCGCGACACGGGCCCCGCGCGCGCATGACCACCGCCCCCGCCTGCCCGCTGCAAGAGCGCTTTGTCGCGCTCTGGACGCTGGCGGGCGGCACCCGCGCGGCGGACGCCTATGCCGACCTGGCGCGCTGCTACGGCGAGCCGACCCGGCATTACCACACCCTGGACCATGTGCGCCGCTGCCTGCAAGACCTCGACTGGGCGCGCAGTGCGATACCCGATGCCGCCGACGTGGAACTGGCGCTGTGGTGCCATGACGTCATCTACGTGCCCGGCGCAGCCGACAACGAAGCACGCAGCGCCGCCTGGCTGCGGCACTGGTCGGCCGGCACGGTCGTCGCCGCCGGGCGCGTTGCCGCGCTGATCCTGGAAACCACGCACGCCGACGTGCCGGCGAGCCTGGCCGGGCGCTTCACCGCCGACATCGACCTGGCCGCGCTGGGATACAGCCGGGCGCGCTTCCAGGACAACGGCGCGCGCCTGCGCGCCGAGCGCACCGACCTGGACGACGCCGCCTATGACGCCGCCGAGCGCGCCTTCCTGCGCCGCCTGCTGGACAGCCCCCGCATCTATGCCACCGACCTGTTCCAGTCACGCTACGAGGCGCAGGCGCGCGCCAACCTTGCCTGGCGGCTGGCCCAGCCCGCGCTGCCTACAGGAACTCGCCCGTGATATCGATGCTGGAGCGCTGCCCCACGCAGTCATAGTTGCGCTCCAGCCAGAGCGTGGCGGCTTGCCGGCCCTTGTCGCGCAGCGAACACAGGAAGTCCCAGTCGGCGTTGTACTTGGTCGAAACCCCGAGCGCGGCCATGGTCTCGTCCGAACGGATCGAATGGATCCACATCTCCTTCATCTCGTTGCGGTCGATCTTGCCCTGCTGGATCAGCGTGGTGACGAAGCCGATCGCGCGCATCTCACGCATCAGCGACGAGTTGAAGCTGACCTCGTTGACCCGGTTCAGGATCTCCGCGGCCGTGGTCGGCACGCCGCGGCGCACGATCGGGTTGATATGGACGATCACGACATCGTGCGTCTCGCAGTGATAGATCAGCGGAAAGATCGCCGGGTTGCCGACATAGCCGCCGTCCCAGTAATGCTGGCCGTCGACGCTGACTGCCTGGAACAGCGTGGGCACGCAGGCCGAGGCCAGCACCGCGTCGACGCTCAACTCTTCCTGCGCAAAGATGCGGATCCGGCTGGTCTCGATATTGGTCGCGCACAGGTACAGCCGGATCGGGCAATGCTCGCGCAGCGCCGCAAAATCCACCTGGCTACGCAGCACGTCGCGCAGCGGATTGGCATTGCCCGGGTTGAACTGGTACGGCGACAGCAGGCGCAGCGTAATGTCGGCCATGGCATACAGCGGGGAGTGGTTCAGCCCCAGCGTATGGCTGCCCTTGAACCACGGCAGCCAGCGCAACGGGTTGAAGCGCTGCGCCGAGTGCGCGATGGCCTGCCAGAAGTCATGCAAGGCCAGGCGCGCGCCGTCGCTGCCGCCCTGCATCAGGCCATAGGCCAGCACCGTGCCGTTCATGGCGCCGGCGCTGGTGGCGCTGACACCTTCGATTTCCAGCCGGCCATCCTCCAGCAGACGGTCCAGCACGCCCCAGGTAAACGCGCCGTGCATGCCGCCGCCCTGCAAGGCCAGCGCCACGGGCTTGGCTTGGACACGCTCGGGCGGCATAGGTGTTTTCCCTTCGGCGGCGGCAAGGCGCCATGCTCCAGTGTAGGGAAGAACCGGGCTGGCAGCGTAGGGCTGCATGCGTGGTGTGACACACACTGGCGTGCGGGCCACGACGGCACCGGAGCGGCCGTCGTGGCAGCGGCATCACTTGGCTAGTGCCGGCGCCCCGCTACGCCAGTTCGAACCCATGCCGCGCCAGTGGCAGCGAGCGGATACGCTCGCCGGTGGCGGCAAACAGCGCATTGGCCAGCGCCGGCGCCAGCGTCGGCACCGCCGACTCGCCCACGCCGCCAATGCGCTCGCCGCTGGGCGCCAGCACCGCCTCGAAGCGCGGCGTCTGGGCCAGGCGCAGCAGGGGATAGTCATGGAAGTTGGATTGCTGCACGCGCCCGTCGGCGATGGTGATCACGCCCGACAGCGCCGCGCTCAGGGCCCAGATGCTGGCGCCTTCCAACTGGCGCTCGACGGTTGCGGGGTTGATCACGGTGCCGCAGTCGATGGCATTGACGATGCGATGCAGCGTGATGCGCCGGCCCTGCACCGACAGTTCCACCGCCGTGGCGCACAGCGAGCCCCACGCCTGCGACAGCGCCACGCCGTGGCAGCGCCCTGGCAGCGCACTGCCCCAGTTGATCTGCTGCGCCAGGCGCTGCAGCAAGCGCACCGGGCGCGGCCGCTCCGCCAGCAGGCCAAGCCGGAACTGCAGCGGGTCGGCCCTGGCGTGATGCGCCAGTTCGTCGATAAAGCTCTCGGCGAAGAAGGTGTTCTGGGTATAGCCCACGCCGCGCCAGAAACCGACCGGCACGGTTGTATTGACCATGGCATGGCGCACGGCAAGATGGGGCAGCGCGTAGGGCAGGTCCACCACGCCTTCGACCGACTTGGGGTCGACCCCGCCCTTGACCCGGTCCGGAAAATTGCGGACATAGATCGATGAGCAGGCCAGGCGCGCCTCCAGCGCATGGATGCCCGCCTTGTCCGGTGCCAGCACCGCGCTGAAGCGCGCCGCCGCCGCGGGCCGGTAGAAGTCGTGCTGAAGATCTTCCTCGCGCGACCAGATCAGCTTGACCGGCTGCCCCGCGGCCTTCGACGCCAGCGCGGCCTGGATAAAGACATCGAATTCCTCGCGCCGGCCAAAGCCGCCGCCGACGAAAGTCCCATGCACGGCGATGCGTTCGGCCGGCAGGCCCAGCACCCCCGACAGCCGCTGCGCGATCTCGCCGCAGACCTGGGTCGGTCCCCAGATCTCGGCGCGGTCGGCGCGAACGTCGGCGGTGGCGTTCATCGGCTCCATGGTGGCATGGGCGAGGTACGGCACTTCGTATTCGGCGGTGTAGGCATGGGCGCCCTGCATCTGCGCGTCCGGATCGCCGTGGCGCAGCGCCACCGCCGATGCGCCGCGCGCAGCGTCCCGGTAGCCGGCCATCAGTGCCGCGTCGCCGGCGGGTGTGCCCGGCGGCAGTTGCCAGTCGGGCTGCAGCACGGCCAGGGCCTTGCGCGCGCTCCAGTAGCTGTCGCCCAGCACCACCACGGCATCGTCCAGCAGCACCACGCGCCGCACGCCGCGCACCGCCAGCGCCGGCCGGGCATCGACGCGGCGCAGCGTGCCGCCAAAGGCCGGGCACGCCATCACCGAACCCACCAGCATGCGCGGCACCTTGACGTCGACGCCGAACACCGCCGCGCCGCGGGTCTTCAGCGGAATGTCGAGCCGGTCGGTCGGGCGGCCCAGCACCTTCCAGTCGCGCGGATCCTTCAGCGTGACGCTGGCCGGGCGTGGCAGGGACGCAGCCCGCGCAGCGAGATCGCCATAGCCGAGCGTGCGCCCGCTGGACTCATGCCGCACCACGCCTTGCACGGCGCGGCACTGCGCCACCGGCACGCTCCAGCTTTGCGCGGCGGCCTCGCGCAGCATCTCGCGCGCGGTGGCGCCGATGCGGCGCAGCGGCTCGAACGACCAGCGCGCCGAGGTACTGCTGGCGGTCGCCTGCACCTTGAACATGCGGTTGTTGTAGACCGGGTCGGTCGGTGCCAACTCAGCGCGCACCTGGCGCCAGTCGCACTCCAGCTCTTCGGCGACCAGCATCGGCGCGGAGGTCATCACGCCCTGCCCCAGTTCGGCCGACGGCACCATGATGGTTACGCTGCCGTCGGCATCGATGCGCAGCCACGCGTTGATGTCATCCGGATCGCGCGCGGGCACGCTGGCATCGGCGGCCTTCGCCAGCGGCAGGTGAAAGCCCAGCACCAGCGCCGCCGGCACCGCGCCGGCGGCTTGCAGGAAGCGGCGGCGGCTTGTGTGGAGATGGCTCACGATGACGCCCTCCCCTTGGGGTCGCCCGCGTTCTGCGCGGTGGCGGCACGCAGGATGGCGCGTTCCACGCGCGGATAGGTGCCGCAGCGGCACAGGTTGGTGATGCCGGCGCGGATATCTTCCGGCCGTGGTGAGGGGTTGTCGTTCAGCAAGGCACACGCGGCCATGATCATGCCCGACTGGCAATAGCCGCACTGCGGCACCTGCTCGGCAATCCAGGCGCGCTGGACCGGGTGCGAATTGTCGGCCGACAATCCTTCGATGGTCGTAATGTCGGCGCGCGCCACGGTGCCGACAGGCGTGATGCAGGCGCGCACGGCCTTGCCGTCGACATGCACGGTGCAGGCGCCGCACAGGCCAGCACCGCAGCCGAACTTGGTGCCGGTATAGCCCAGGTAATCGCGCAGCACCCACAGCAGGGGCATGTCGCGCTCGGCATCGACGGCGTGGCGCTTGCCGTTGATCTTCAACTGCAGTTTCATGGGGTCTCCTCGTTGCGCACCGGCTTCGCAGCGGCCGGTTCGGGTGCGGCCCAGTATCGGCCGCGCTGCATGGCAGGACAATCGACTTGTTTTGCCATCACCTGTGAGGCAAGATCACAGCCATGATCCGCCGGCTCCCCTCGATGCAAGTGCTCCAGGCCTTTGCCGCCACCGCGCGCACGGGCAGCATGACGCGTGCCGCCGATGCGCTGTGCGTGACGCATGGCGCCATCAGCCGGCATATCCGTGCGCTGGAGTCACAGCTTGGCTGCGTCCTGTTCCTGCGTGCCGGACGGCAACTGGAGCTGACCGCCACCGGCCGCGAACTGGCCGACGACCTCGAGCGCGCCCTGCGCGCGGTGGAACTGTCACTGGCCGGCGCGGCCGAGCGGCGCGCGCGCCAACGGCAGTCGCTGCATGTCAATGTCAGCCCGGAACTGGCCGGTGCATGGCTGGTGCCCAAGCTGCCGCAGCTGCGCGAGGCGCTGCCTGGCGTGGACCTGTCCATCGCCGCCAGCACCGAAGACCCCGACTTCGCCCGGTCGGACCTGGACGTCAGCCTGCGCTATGGGCCAGCGCCCTTCACTGGCTACCAGTGCCTGAAGCTGCTGGACGACGACATCATCGCCGTATGCAGCCCCGGCTTCGCGCAACGGCACGCCGGCATGACCGCGGCCGACGCCGCGCATCTGCCACGGCTGCGGCACGCTCGCTTCCGCTGGTCGCAGTGGGGCGCCGCCGCGGGCGTTGTTCTGGATGAGCCCGAGGACGGCATCGTCTTCGACTGCCGCGCACTGCTGATCGAAGCCGCGGCCAGTGGCATGGGCCTGGCGCTCACGCGCGCCTTGCTGGCGCGCGAGGCCATCGCCGCGGGGCGGCTGGTGCAGCCGCTGATGGGCAGCTTTCCGGCCAGCCATAACTGCTACATCGTCTGGCGCGGCGACAACCCCAAGCAGGCGCTGATCCGGCGCTTCGCGCAGTGGCTGCGCGAGGTGGCGGTGCGGGGGTGAGGTGGTATTCGTACTGACGAGTTGACGGGGGGGCTGCGTGCGGTTGTCGTGCTTGGCGGGCGCGGCTGTTTCGCCGGCGCAGCCGGCGACTTACTCTTTTGTCCGAGCGACAAAAGAGTAAGCAGAAAAACGCGTCGCCTCTGGGCGGCTGGCCAAGGCGGCGTTGGTCATTCGGGTGGTGGCTTCTTGCGGTCAGGGGTCCGGTGGTTCGACCCTGCTGACGCTACCGGGAGGTGCCTGGCGTCCGGGATCGGATGGACGAACCCGACTTTAGGTCGGTGGCAGCCTGCTAACCAGGTTGTTGGTGGGACGCCTTCGGCTGCGCTTCGCGCGCTCACCATCTCAGGTCGTATGCTGTGGCACGGAGTGCATCGCTGCGCTCGCACAGTGTTATCGCGTGCGAGCCCAACAGCGTATTGCCTTCCCGCTTGTTTGCTCCCTTCTCCCGCTTGCGGGGGAGGGGCGGGGGTGAGGGCCGGCGCATCCACGAAGTCAGCCGCATCGGTCCGTGCAGGCCGACATCACCCTCCCGCTCCCGGAGTCCTCTTGATGTCTCGCGCAATCGTCCCTATCCCGCCCACGCACTAGTATCGTCCAGCGGATAAACCGGCCGGCTGACCCGCCGGAACGGAAACCGCTCGTACCGTGAACTGGTGACGCCCTCCCCGTCGCACTCCACCACTGCCCTGGCGATCGGCACGAACACCGGCCGGCAGTACATGCGCGATTTCAGCAGCAGGAACCTGGCCCGATGCGGATCGATGCCGATATGGGTGAAGATTCCCAGGTCCCAGTGCTCTTGCGGGGTCTCGGTCACGATCACCTGCGCCGCGCCGATATCGAGCAAGGCGGTGCGCCCCATGCGGATGCGCTGCCCGGTGTAGGTCGGCCCGGTGATGGTGTACTCGCCGTCGCTGATCGCCGCCACCGTGCCGGTCAGCGGCCGGCTTTGCGGATAGACCTCCAGCTGGGGCAATGGCACCTTGTCGCCGACCGGCAGCGTGATGCTGGCCCCGACGCCGGCGTCCACCATGGCTGCCACCGCCTCCGGATCGCACACGGGTCCGACCGCGATGCCGGTCAGGCCCTGCGCCAGCGCCTCGTGCAGCACCGCCATGTTGTCGCAGGTGCCGCCGGACATGCAGTTGTCGCCGTGATCGAGCAACAGCACTGGCCTTGCGTCAGCACCGTCCGCGCTGTCAGCAAGCTGCGCCGCGCGCGCGATGGAACGGGCCAGCGGCTCCGCCTGGTAGGCAAAGGCATCGCGCTCGGCCCATGCCTGCGCCGCGATCCGGCTGGCGACCTCATCCGCCCTGGCCGGATCGCCATCGCCGACCACGATCACGCTCAAGCATGGCGCGGCGATATCGGCGAGGCCAAAGCCGGCCAGCACCGACACCGCCAGCATGCCGTCCCGCTCGGCCTCGCGTGCCAGCGCCACGGCGCGCTGCATCGCGCCTTCATCGGTGCGGCTGCGCAAGGTGTGCGTGATCAGCGGCGGGCGCCGCCACGCCATCACCGGCCGCACGCGCCCGGCAACCATGTCCAGCAGCAGCCGGCCGGCATGCGCGCCGGTTTCATACATGTCCACGTGCGGGTAGGTCTTGAAGCTGACCGCGATGTCGGCATGGTCGACCAGCGCCTGCGTGACGTTGCCGTGCAGGTCTAGGGCGACCGCGACCGGCGCATGCGGCAGCACCGTGCGCAGGCGGCGCAGCAGGTCGCCCTCGCCGTCGTCGCTGTTCTCGGCCACCATCGCGCCATGCAGGTCGAGCATCACCGCGTCGCAGCCGTGCGCGGCGGCGATGATGGTGTCGCACAGATGCGTGTAGGCGTCGGCGGCGACGCGTCCGCTCGGGTTGGCCGCGGCGATCACCGGCACCAGGAGCTCCGCGCCGGCGGTCTCGGCCAGGTCGATGAAGGCAGCGGCCGCGGTGCGGGTGCCCTTGGCGGCGCGATAGGCGGCATCGCCATAGGCCGGCGCGAACGCAGCCAGCGGCGTCGGCACCGGTGAAAAGGTATTGGTCTCGTGATTGAGTCGGGCAATCAGGATCTTCATCGGTCAGTCCGTCCAGGTGTCATGGCCGCGTGGCGGCATCGAGCATGGCGTGCAGCAGCACGTTGCAGCCGGCCTCGAGGTGCTCGGGCCGCGCGTCTTCGATTTCGTTGTGGCTGATGCCGTCCTTGCACGGCACGAAGATCATCGCGGCCGGGGCGACGCGGGCGAGGTAGACCGCGTCGTGGCCGGCACCGCTGATTACCTCCATGGCGGAATGGCCGAGCCGCCGCGCGCCGCTGCGCACCGCCTCGACCAGCCGCGCATCGAACGGCTGCGGCGGGAAGTACACCACCTGTCGCAAATCGATGGCGATGCCGCTGCGCGCGGCCAATGCGGCAACCTGCGCGCGCAGCGCCGCGTCCATCGCCGACAGCACCGTGTCGTCGCCAGCGCGCAGGTCCGCCGTCATTGTCACCTTGCCGGGGATGACGTTGCGCGAATCGGGATGCACGGCCAGGCAGCCCACCGTGCCGCGGCCATGCGGGGGATGATCGAGCGCGATGCGGTTGACGATGCCGACCAGCTCCGACGCCGCCAGCAGCGCATCCTGGCGCAGCGCCATCGGCGTGGGGCCCGCATGCGCTTCCATCCCGGTCAGCACCACGTCGTACCAGCGCTGGCCGAGCGCGCCGGTGACCACGCCGATGGTCGTGTCGTTTGCCTCCAGCACCGGGCCCTGCTCGATGTGCGCTTCAAAGTAGGCGCCGACCGGGCGCGCACCGACCGGCTCCGGTCCTGCATATCCGATGGCCTGCAGCGCCTGCCCGACGCAAATGCCATCGCGGTCGCGCTGCTGCAGCATGTCAGGCAGCGCGAATTCGCCGATGAACGCGCCCGAGCCCATCATCACCGGGACGAAGCGCGAGCCTTCTTCGTTGGTCCAGACCGCGACCTCTAGCGGGGCATCGGTGACGATGCCGGCATCGGCCAGCGTGCGCAGCACTTCGATGCCGGCGAACACGCCGTAGTTGCCGTCGAACTTGCCGCCGGTCGGCTGGGTGTCGATATGGCTGCCGGTCATCACCGGTGGCAAGGCATCATCGCGCCCGGCGCGCCGCGCAAAGATATTGCCGATGGCGTCGACGCGGACCGTGCACCCGGCCGCCCTGGCCTCGGCGACGAAGAAGTCGCGGCCCTGGCGGTCCAGGTCGGTCAGCGCCAGCCGGCATACGCCGCCCCTGGGCGTGGCGCCGATGGTGGCCAGGCGCATCAGGGTGTCCCACAGGCGTTCGCCGTCGATGCGCAGGTCGGCGCGCGCGCCGGCAGCCGGAACCGCCTCGCGCGCAGCTTGCAAAGTCGTCATGTCATTCCTCGTATCGGCAGGCCGGCATTGCGGCCTGCATGAACCAGTTCAGGCCGCCAGGCCGACGCCAAGATAGCGGTCCTTGACCGCCTCATCGGCACGGAACGCGTCGTTGCTGCCGGTGTAGACCACCCTGCCCTGCTCGATGATCACGTGCCGGTCGGCCAGCTGCGTGCAGACCTCGAGGTTCTGCTCCACCAGCAGGATCGGCACGCCGGCCGCCTTGATCACCTTGAGCTGCGCCACGATCTCTTCGACGATCACCGGGGCCAGCCCTTCGACCGGCTCGTCGAGCATCAGCAGGCGCGGATGGTTCATCATGGCGCGCCCGATGGCGAGCATCTGCTGTTCGCCGCCGGAGAGCTGCGCGCCGCCGTTGCCGCGCCGCTCGCGCAGGCGCGGGAAGATGCGGTAGATGTCCTGCAGTTGCCACGGCGAATCGCGGCGCGCGGCCAGCTTGAGGTTCTCTTCCACCGTCAGCAGCTTGAAGATGCCGCGGTGCTCGGGCACCAGGCACAGGCCGTCGGCGGCAATCCGGTGCGGCGCCATGCCGGCCACATCCCGGCCGCGGAAGACGACACGCCCGCCCCTGGGCCGCACCACGCCGGCGATGGCCTTGAGCGTGGTCGACTTGCCGGCGCCGTTGCGCCCCAGCAGCGTGACCAGCTCGCCTTCGCCGACCGCCAGCGATACGCCTTGCAGCACATGGCTTTTGCCGTAGTAGCCATGTATCTCCTGTACGTCGAGCATCATCCCTTGCCTCCGGTGATCATGTTGCCGAGATAGGCGGCGCGCACGCGCGGATCGCCGCGCACCGCCGCGGGCGGCCCTTCCATCAGCACCTTGCCTTGCTGCATCACCGTGACGGTGTCCGAGATATCCATGACGATGTCCATGTTGTGCTCGATCAGCACGACCGTGTGGTCCTGCGCCAGCCCGCGGATCAGCCGCTTCATCGCGCCGAGGTCGTCGACGCCCATGCCCGAGGTGGGCTCGTCCAGGAAGATCGCGCGCGGCCGCGCGGCCAGCGCCATGCCGACCTCCAGGCGCCGCTGCTGGCCGTGCGACAGCACGCCCGCCGCGCTGTCTGCGACGCGCGTCAGTTCCAGCCGCTCCAGCACCTGGTCGACGACCTCGCCGCAGGCCAGCGCGCCCACCGGCAAGCGCCATCCGCTCATGGCCTTGCGCGGCGACGTGCCCAGCGCGGCGAGGCGCAGGTTCTCGCGCACCGGCAGGCTCGGGAACAGGCTGGTGACCTGGAACGAGCGCGCGATGCCGCGCTGGACCCGCTGGTAGTCGGCTTCCGCAGTGACGTCCTTGCCGTCGAAGAGAATGCGTCCGGCGCTGACTTCCTTGGTGCCAGTCAGCATGTGGAACAGCGTGGTCTTGCCGGCGCCGTTGGGGCCGATCACCGAATGGATCGTGCCCGGCATCACGCGCAGGTCGACCCCGCCGAGCGCCATGAACTTGCCGTACTGCTTGACGACGCCGGTGGCTTCGAGGATGGGGATGGTGGTGGGGCTCATGCGCGTTCCTCCTGCGTGGCGGGCGCGCGGCGCACGCCGCGCAGTCGCTCCCATGTCGTGGCGCCCAGCCCCCACAGCCCGCGCTGCATGAACAGGCTGACGGCGATCAGCAGAAAGCCCAGCAGCATCAGCCAGCGCGGCCACAGCGTCGACAGCCAGTCCGCCAGCAGCACATAGAAGGCCGCGCCCAGCACCGACGCGAAGATATTTCCGGTGCCGCCGATCACGGTCATCACCAGGATCATCTCGCTGGCGTGGTAGTCGATATTGGCCAGCGGCGCGATCCCGGTCAGCATCGCGTGCAGCGCGCCGGCCAATCCGGTGACCGCGCCGGAGACCATGAACGCCAGCAGCTTGAACGCCTTGACGTTGTAGCCGACCGCCAGGGCGCGCTCTTCGTTGTCGCGGATCGCCAGCAGCGTGCGGCCAAGCACGGACTCGGTCACGCGCAGCACCGCAAGGAAGACCGCCAGGAACAGCACCGCGACAAAGCCATAGAACTGCCACGGCGACGCCAGCGACACCAGCGCGTGGCCGGCCACGGACAGCGGCGGACGCGGGATGTCGAGCAGCCCGTTGTCGCCGCCGGTCAGGCCGGGCGCCGTATAGGCGAGGAAGTAGAACATCTGCGCGAACGCCAGCGTCAGCATCACGAAGTAGGTGCCGCGCTGCCGGATTGCAAACCAGCCCACCAGCGCCGCCGCCGCCGCGCCGATCGCGACTGCCAGCAGCAGCGCCAGCGGCATCGGCAGGCTGGCGCGGGTCAGTGCCAGCCCCACCGCGTAGCTGCCCAGCCCGAAGAAGATCCCCTGGCCGAATGACAGCAGGCCGGTGTAGCCGAGCAGCAGGTTGCACGCCATCGCGGCCATTGCGTAGATCAGCACTTCGGTGGCGAGCGTGCCGGAGCGCATGGTCAGCGGTAGCAGCAGCGCGACACCAAGCGCCAGCCACCAGAAGCGGTAGCGCAAGAACCCTTGTCTTTCCATAGCCATCATCCCCTCCCCAGCAAGCCATGCGGACGCAGCAGCAGCACCGCGGCCATGGCGACATAGATCATCAGCCGCGCGCCTTCGGGCCACAGCGTGCTCATCAGGCTTTGCACCACGCCGACCAGCAAGCCGCCCACCAGCGCGCCGGTGAAGCTGCCCATGCCTCCCACCACGACCACGATGAAGGCCACGCCCAGCGCCTCGACGCCCATGAACGGCTCGGCGCCGCGGATCGGCGCCGCCAGCACGCCGGCAAGCGCGGCGGTGGCGGCCCCCAGCGCGAACATCAGGCTGAACAGGCGGAACACGTTGATGCCGAGCAGCGACACCATCTCGGTGGATTCGCTGCCCGCGCGCACCGCGCTGCCCAGCCGCGTGCCTTCCAGCAACCACCACAGGCCGATGGCCAGCAGGCCGGTAAAGCCGATCACGAACAGGCGGTATTTGGGGTAGATGAAGTCGCCCCACATCACCACCCCCTGCAGCGCGTCCGGCGGCGGCACGTCGACGCCGAGTGGCCCCCAGCCGACGATGATGAGTTCCTGGATGGCCAGCGCCAGGCCGACCGTGACCAGGATGTGGAACTCGTGCGGCTGCGCGTAGACGTGGCGCAGCATGAGCTTCTCGGTCAGCCATGCCAGCGCGCCGATGACGACCGGGGCGAGCACCAGCGCCATCCAGAAATTCATGCCGAACTGCAGCGCCTGGAAGCAGAGGTAGGCCCCCAGCGCATAGAACGCGCCGTGGGCGAAATTAACGAAGCGCAACAGCCCGAAAACGATCGACAGCCCTACCGCGAGCAAAAAGTAGAGCATGCCGATCCCGACGCCGTTGATCACCTGCAACAGATAGACGTTCATGAGTCGTACGGATGTAGGAAGCCGCCATGCCGCGCGACACTGCTTGGCATGGTGCTTCGGTGTGCTTCAGGGTGCTGTCTGCCGGGGCGGCGGCCCCGCAGTGTCATGGCCTCAGGCCATCTTGCACTGGGTCTGGTCGACCGGCAGGAAGGCCTTGCCGACGCTGACGATCTCGGCGTAGTCGTCCTTGTCCTTCATGCGGGACTTGGCCTTGCCCTTGAGCAGGTAATAGTTCTTCAGCACCTGGTGGTCGGCGGCGCGGATTTCCTCGGGCCCGGTCAGGCCCTCGTACTTCATGCCTTCGAGCGCGGCGACCACGGCCTTCGGGTCAGCGCTGCCGGCCTTGATCATGCCGTCCACCATGATCTTGGTGCAGATGTACGAGCCCGCCAGGCTGTAGTTGGGATTGGCCTTGAACTTGGCCTGGGTGCGCTTGACCAGGTCGCGGTTCAGCGGCGTATCGACGCCGTGCCAGTACTGCGCGCCGAAATAAACGCCCTCGCACAGGTCGGCGCCGAGGGACTCGAACTGTTCCAGCCCCGAAGCCCAGGCCAGCAGGATGGTGGTGTTCTTCTTCATGCCGAAGCTGACCGCCTGGCGCAGCGTGTCGGCGGACTGCGAGCCGAAGTTCAGGATCAGCAGCACGTCCGGCTTGGCGGCCATCGCATTGGTCAGGTAGCCGCTGAATTCCTTCTCGGTCAGGGCGTGGTAGCTGTTGCCCACGTGCTCGATGCCCTTCTCCTTGAAGATCGCCTTGGCGGCAGACAGCAGCCCGTCGCCAAACACGTATTGCGGCGTGATGGTGTACCAGCGCTTCGCCTTGGGCATCGCTTCGACCAGCGGCCGCACGGTGCGCTCGATCGCGCCGAAGGTCGGCACCGACCAGCGGAAGGTGGCGCGGTTGCAGTCCTTGCCGGTGATCTCGTCGGCCCCCGCGGTGGTTACGAACACGCCGCCGAACTTTTCCGCCTCCTTGCCCATCGCCAGCGACTCTGACGACAGGATGCCGCCGGCGAAGTAGCGTGCCGACTTCTGCTGCGCCAGCTCCTGCACCTTGCGCACCGCGGTGGCGGGCTTGCCTTCGGTATCGAGCACGCTGTAGCGCAGCGGCCGGCCCAGCACCTGGCCGTACTGGTCAACGGCAAGCCGCATGCCCAGGTCGGCAAACTTGCCGTTGGCGGCGAAGGCGCCCGACATGGGCACCGGGCAGCCAAACTCCAGCGCCTCGCCCGCGGCAACGGCGCTCCGGCCATGGATTAGCGAGGTGGGGACGGCGGACAGCGCCGCCAGTTTCAGCAGGTCACGACGATTCAAGGCTCACTCCTCGGTCTGTGGGATGGGGCGCGGGGCGAAAGGCTGGCCAACGCCAGGTGGCGCTGCACCATCTCCCCGACATGCTGGTGACTTCGCCCGGCGCCGGCATGACCGAGCAAGAATCGAACCTGTTTATTCTATTTATACGTATAAATAGAATAGAATCATCTTAGAAGTCGGCCGGAACCGTTGTCAACAAAGGGAAGATCAGGGTTTACGCAAGCTCCAGGCCCCGGCGCCCCTGAGTTGCGGGGGGGCGGGACAAAAAGGTGCGGGGCGCACCAGCCATGACGGCCAACGGGGCAACATGCACGGCGCTGGGGCAAGCCAGCGGCAGCCGCGCTTGGCTAGAATGCAAGCGCCCAGGCCTCCAGGCCCGGGCGCATGACAAGGAAAGAGCAATGGCGATGTTTCGGGAGGGCAAGACCGGGGCCATCGAGATCCGCAGGCAAAAGCGCGCGGACCTGGTGGCGGAAGAGCTCAAGCGGCTGATTACCCAGCGCAACCTGCGTCCTGGCGACAAGCTGCCGCACGAGGTCAAGCTGCAGCAGATGTTCTCGGTCAGCAAGAGCACGATCCGCGAGGCACTCAAGTCGCTGGAAGTGCAAGGCCTGATCCGGGTCAGCACCGGGCCGGCGGGCGGGGGCACGATCGTGGAAGTGCCGCTGGACCGCACCTTCCAGCTGATGCAGAACTACCTGTTCTTCAAGGACGTCGGCATTGCCGACATCTATACCGTGCGCCGGCTGCTGGAACCCGAGCTGGCCGCCGGCGCGGTGCCGCACCTCACCGAGGACGACTTCAACGCGCTGGAACGCACCATCGACCTGTGCGACCCGGCATCGGCCGCGGCCGCGACGCCGCTGCTGGACCAGCGCCAGGAAGACCTGACCTTCCACGACATCCTGGCCGCGGCCAATCCCAACCCGATGCTGCGGTTTTCCTGCGAACTGATCAACGAGATGATCCGCCAGCTGGTGGTGTTCGGCAACGACACGCCTGCCTGCGAGCACGAGAAATTCGGCGCGGCCAACGTCAAGTTCCACAAGCGCATTGTCAAGGCGGCGCGCCAGCGCGACGCCGAGACCGTACGCACGCTGATGTCAGCCCATATGGAAGAGTGCACGCATTACGTCACGCGCATGAACGGACGCGTCCATGGGCGCCTGGTGCTCGACTCCGAAATGCCGCGGCGCGGCCGGATGCTGCCGGCAGACGACGCGCCTGCATGAGGCGGCGGGTGCAAACGACGCACCTGCTATCGCGTCAACCGGCTGCGTCCAGCCGCGCCGCCGCCCGCGCCAGCCGCGCCACGCCTTCGGCGATCTGGGCCGGGGCCGCGCCGGCAAACGAAAGACGGAACGCTGGCCGCGCGCGGCCCGCCGCATAGAAGCCGGCACCGGGGACGAACAACACCTTCTCCGCGATCGCATGCGGCAGCAGCGCGGCGGCGTCATCAATGCCGTCCAGCGAGGCCCACAGGAACATGCCTCCGGCGGGCAAGGCAAAACGGATGCGGCCGCCGAAGGCCAGCCGCAGCGATTCGGCCAGCCGGTCGCGCTTGTCGCGGTAGAACGTGATCTCGCGCGCCACCTGCGCAGGCAAGCGGCCGTCTGCCAGGTACTGCGCGACCGCCAGCTGGATCCACGGCGGCGTGCAGAGATCCGATACCTGCTTGGCAATCACGGCACGGCGGATGATTTCCGGGGCAGCCACCATCCAGCCGATGCGCAGGCCGGGCGCGAGCGTCTTCGACAGGCTGGCGAGGTGTACCAGCCACGGACGGGCGCCGGGCACTTCGCCACTGAGCGCCAGCAACGCGGGCGGCGCGGCGCCGTCGAAGCTCAGCGCACCATAGGGATCGTCCTCGACCAGCACCACCTGGTGCCGGGCCGCCAGCTCCAGCAGGCGCAGCCGGCGCGCGTGCGATAGCGTGGCACCGGTCGGGTTGGCGAAGGTCGGCACCGTGTAGATCAGCCGCGGGCGGAGCACGCCATCGGCCAGCATGGCCGCGAGCGCGTCGACGTCCATGCCGTGCTGGTCGGACGGTACGCCGCGCACGTCGGCGCCCGCCAGGCGCAGCGCCTGCAGCGTCGCCGAATAGGTCGGCTCCTCGACCAGCACCACGCTGCCCGGCTCCACCAGCACGCGCACCAGGAAATCAAAGCCCTGCTGCGAGCCGCTGGTGACCAGCAGTTCGTCCCGCGCCACCGCGGCGCCGCGCTCCGCCATCAGCGCCGCGAGCGCGTCGCGCAACGCGGGTACGCCTTCGGTCGCGCCGTACTGCAGGCATTCGGCGGGCCGTTCGCGCAGCGCCTGCGCGGATGCGGCGCCGATGCCTTCGGCATCGAACAGCGCGGCCGAGGGGTAGCCGCCCGCGAAGGAGATCATCTCCGGATCCGACAGATACTTGAACAACTCGCGGATCGGTGAGCCTTGCGGCTCGCGCAGGGCGGGAACGAACGGGTAGGTGGTCATGGTCGGGTCGGCCTCAGCATGCGGCGGCGGTCATCTTGAAGATGCCCTGCGCATTGCCGGCATCGAAGCCCAGGTCGGTGCGCGTGACCGCCTGCGCGTCGTCCACGTAGCGGTCGCGGGTGATGAACTCGTAGAACGAACCAGGCACTTCGCGCACCACCTCGGCGCCGTCCGCGCCGACAAAGGCGCGGCGTACCGGGTCGGCGCGGAAGGCGGTCTGGCGCACGCGGCCGCTGCGGGACACTTCCACCTTGTCCTTCATCGGCCGCCCCAGGCGCTTCTGCGCCTCAGCCAGCGCGAACACGTCGTCGACGCGGTCCGTCGCGTGGTTGAAGGCATTGCCCTCGGTGGCGATCCACGCCATCTCCGCCGATTCGGCCAGCAGGGCCTCATAGTCGGCCAGCGTGGGCGTGGCGTGCTGGCGCTCGAAGCAGCGCGCCAGCGCACCGATCAGTTCGCCGGCCTCCGCCAGCGGCAGCGCCCCGTCTCGCTCGAGTTCCCACAGCAATGCCTGCGCGCGCGGCGTGAGCGGATCCACCGAAGTGCGCGTGACGCGGCCGACGGCCTGCTGGAACCCTTCGCTGAAACGCTCGGGATGCAGCTCGCTGACAAAGAACTGCGCAATCTCTTCCGGCGCATCCTCATGCGCGTACGAGCGGCCCGTCATGCCGATCCGGTCGAGCGGATAGGTGCCGTTGAGCCGGTAGCCCAGCGGACGCAGGATGCGCGTGAAGGCGGCCTCGCCGGCGGGCAGCGCGCCGTGGTCAGGCCAGCGCACCGTGCGCAGCGCGCCATGGTCAAAGTGGACCTTGCCGCCCGCTGCGGCCACGTCTTCGGTGTAGGCCTTGCCGGTCGGCACGCGCTCGAGGATGCCGGCGAACAGCACCAGGTTCAGCGCGTGGGCGATCTCGGCGCGCGACGGGCGCCCGGCTTCGGCGGCCGGCAGCTGCGTGGGCGCGTCCACGAGGCTGGCAAGGCGTTCAGCGCCGGCGGCGCCAAGGTGCAGGGAAACGAGTTGGGTGATGTGGCTCATGATGAAGGGAAAGCTCGCAAACAAGAAGGAAATCAACAACGGCGTTCAGTCCACCGACGCGCCGGACAGCCGCACGATCTCGCCCCACTTCTGGCGGTCTTTCTTCAGCACCTCGGCAAAGGCTTCAGGGGTGCCTGGCGCCGGTTCCGCGCCCAGGTCGCGCATGCGCGCCTGTACCGCGGGATCGCCGAGCACGAGCGCCAGGTCCTGGCTGATCTTCTGCGCCACCGCGCTGGGTACGCCGCGCGGCGCCAGCAGGCCGAACCACGGGCTGGCGTCGAAACCCTGCACGGGGCCGGCGGCGGCCACCGTCGGCACATTGGGCAGTGCGGATGAGCGCGCTGGCGTGGTCACCGCCAGCGCCTTGAGCTTGCCGGAGCGGATGAACGGCAGCGACGCCGGCAGGTTGTCGAACATCACGTCGACGCTGCCGCCCATCAGGTCGGCGATCGCCGGGCTGCTGCCCTTGTAGGCGACATGGCTCATCTCGGTGCCGGTCATGCGCTGGAACAGCTCGCCGGCCAGGTGCGTAGAGGTGCCGTTGCCCGCCGACGCCATATTGACGCGCTTCGGGTTGGCCTTCAGGTAGGCGATGAACTCCGCCAACGTCTGCACACGGGCCCGCTCGGCAAATGCCGGCGACAGCACCAGCACGTTGGGCACGCGCGCCACCATCGACACCGGCGCGAAATCAGCGGCGGCGTCATAGGGCAGTTTTTTGTACAAGGTCGGGTTGATGCCGAATTCGCCCACCGAGCCCATCAGCAGCGTGTAACCGTCGGCCGTGGACTTGGCAGCGGCGCCGGTGCCGACGATGCCGCCCGCGCCGGGCCGGTTGTCCACCACGACGGACTGCTTCCACTGCACCGCCAGCCGCTCGCCGACCAGCCGCGCCACCATGTCGGTGGTGCCGCCCGGCGGATACGGCACGATGATGCGCACGGGCTTGGCGGGGAAATCCTCGGCGGCAGCGATGCCGGACATCGTCATGCCGACGGCAAAGGTGCCGGCGGCCAGCGCGCTGAACAAGCGTTTCATGAAATCTCCTGTCTACCTGGTGGTTGTCGTTATGGCGGTGCCGCGACCGGGGGATCGAGGAGCACGCGGCGGGACCAGGACCGAATCATTTCTCATCAAGTGCACCGGTTCAAGCGAGATTTCGGTATAGGATGATGACTTTATGTCATCAACTACAGCCCGACGTCCCTGCAATGCGGCAACGCCTTCCCAGTCTTTCCAGCCTGCGCGCCTTTGAAGCGGCCGCGCTGCACCTGAACCTGCGCCGTGCGGCCGCCGACCTGTTCATCACGGAAAGCGCGGTCTCGCGCCAGATTGCCGCGCTGGAAAGCCTGCTCGGCGTGCAGCTTTTTCACCGCGCCAACCAGCGCATCACGCTGACCGCGGCCGGTGCGCTCTACAGTGCGCAGGTGCGCGAGATGCTGCGCAAGCTGCAGCGCGATACCCTCGAGGTGATGGCGCATGAGGGAGCCGGCGGCACCGTCGAGCTGGCCTGCGTGCCGACTCTTGCCGTGGAATGGCTGATCCCGCGGCTGCCCGACTTCTACGCACGGCATCCCAAGGTCGTGGTCAATATCAGTGCCCAGTCGGACGTGTTCCTGTTCGATGGCACGCCCTATGACGCAGCGATCCACTTCGGCGAAGCCGTCTATCCCGGCGCGCGGGCGGACCTGCTGTTCGGCGAAGAGTCCGTCGCGGTATGCCATCCGGAGCTGTTTGGCCGCAAGCCGCGCATCGACGCGCATGACATCGCGCACGCGCCGCTGCTGCACCTGGCCACGCGCAGTTTTGGCTGGAAGCAGTGGATGGAGGCGGCCGGCATCGACGACGTCAACGCCATGCGCGGGGCCCGCTTCGACCACCACAGCATGGTGATCGCGGCGGCGCGCGCCGGCCTGGGGATCGGGCTGGTGCCGCGCTTCCTGGTAGAGGAATACTTGGCGAGCGGGCAACTGGTGAGCCCCGTGGCGCGGTCGTTGCGCTCCACCAGCGCGTATTACCTGGTCCTGCCCGATACGCGCCCGGTGAGCCCTGCCATGCAGCACCTGCGTACCTGGCTGCAGGAGGCTGCCGCGGCATTTGCCCGGGGGCAGGCTACGGGTTCCGAAGCACCGGAGCCAGCCACGGCGGCTTGAGGACGCCGCGCTCGCCCGGCGCCTCCCCCCAAAAAAGCGGCCCGGCCGCGCTATTTTTTTCGCGGATCATCATCTATATCCATACAGCCGCACACGCTGGCGCGTGCCGCGACGGACCGGCGCACCGCGGGCGAGAGCAACGGCGGAATACATACTCAACTTCAGGAGTCATGCCATGGCAAACAAACCGACAGTCGTCCTGGTGCACGGTTTTTGGGGAGGTGCCGCCCATTGGGGCAAGGTCATCGTCGAGCTGGCTCGGCTCGGACATAGCGGCATGCGTGCAGTGGAACTTCCGCTGACTTCCCTCGCAGACGATGTCGAACGTACGCAAAAGATGGTGGCGAGCGTCGACGGCCCGGTGCTGCTCGCAGGGCATTCCTATGGCGGCGCGGTGATCACCGAGGCAGGCAATGCCGCCAACGTGAAGGGCCTGGTGTACATCGCCGCCTTTGCGCCGGATGCAGGCGAGAGTCCCGGTGCGTTGACCCAGCAACATTTGCCAGTTGCGGCGCCAAATCTCGAGCCCGACGGCGACGGCTACCTGTGGCTCAAGGCCGCGAAGTTCCAGGAGAGCTTCTGCCAGGACCTTACCGAGGATGAAGCGCTGGTCATGGCCGTCACCCAGAAGGCGCCACTGGCCGGCACCTTCGGCGACACCATTACTACGCCGGCTTGGAAGAGCAAGCCTTCGTGGTACCAGCTCTCGAGCCAGGACCGCATGATCGCGCCGGAGAACCAGAAGATGATGTCGGAGCGCATGCATGCCAGGCGCGTCATCACGCTGGATGCCAGCCATGCCTCCCTTTCATCCAGGGCCGCGGAAGTCGCGGCACTGATCGACGAAGCGGCATCGGCGCTGCAATAGGCGCTCTGCGCCGGGCGCCGGCACGTTCATGCCGGCGCCGCCGCCAGCGCTTGCGCCACCAGTTCGGCAAAGGCGTCCGCCATGCCGGAATTGGCAAGGTGACTGGGGCGGGCCATGCGCACCTCCACCACGCACGCAGGCTCGAGCGGCACCACGCGCAGGGCCTGCGCGAAGACACGTGCCGCATAAGGATTGACGATGCCGATGCCTGCGCCCTCCGCGGCGAGGCCGCAGATCGTTCCGGAGTAAGTGGTCTGCAGCGTCGCGGCCGGTTCGGCCCCGGCATCGCGCAACGCCTGCCACAGCGCGATCGAGAGTTCGTCATCCGCATTCAGCGTCAGCAGGCGCTGCCCCGCCAGGTGGGAGGCATGGAGGCGCTTTCGCGCAGCGAGCGGGTGCCCCGCGTGCATCACGCAAACGGCGCGCGCACGGTGCATCACCTGGATGTCGAATTGCGGATGATCCAGCCGCCCGGTCGCCAGCACCAGGTCGAAGCGTCCATGCAACAGCCCTTCGCTGAGCTGGTGGCTGCCCACCGTTTGCAAGTCGACATGGACCTCGGGATGCAGCGCGATGAACCTGGCCAGGATGCCAGGCATCAGCCCGAGCCCCAGCGCCGGCGTGCACCCCAGCCGCAGCCATCCCGTACCGGACCGGCGCAGCAGGTCCACCTCCTGGCCGATACGTGCCAGCCCCTGGAAATGGCCCTGCACCGTTTCGAACAGCCGTTGCGCTTCCGGCGTCGGGCGCAAGCGGCCTTTGTCCATATCGAACAGCTTGAGGTCGGCGCCGGACTGCATCTGCGTCAACAGCCGGCTCACCGATGGCTGGGTGGTGTGCAGCATGGCTGCGGCGGCGGTCGTCGTGCCGGTCAGCATGACGGCGCGAAACGCTTCGATTTCGCGGAAAGTGGGCGGGCGCGGCATAGGGGCAAGTCGTGGCAAGCCGGCCGAGTGTATATCAAACGCGCATAGACACTGCGCAAAATTGAATTTTTCGGCATTGGGCGCCACGCCTACACTTGGCTCCGACCAACGGCCGCTTGGCCAGACTGACTCAGGAGACTCCCGATGCCGCGCCAGCTGAAAAAAGCACGCTGCCTGCCCCCGATCACCGCCCTGCTTGCCGGCACCCTGTCCCTGCTCGCAGGCAGCGCCCACGCCGCCTACCCGGACCACGCCATCCGCCTGATCGTCCCGTTCAGCGCGGGCGGCAGCTCTGACCTGCAGGCACGCATGCTGGCTGACCGGCTGGGCAAGCTGTATGGCCAGACCGTGGTGGTGGAGAACCGCCCGGGTGCGGGCGGACATATCGGCGGCAAGGCCGTCGCCGACGCCCCGCCCGATGGCTATACGCTGCTGCTCGGCTCCATCGGCCTGCACGCGACCTATGGCACCTACCCCAAGCTGAACTACAACCCGGCGGCCGACCTGAAGGTCGTGACCGTGCTGGCGGAGATGCCGCATGTGGTCGTGGTCAATCCGCAGATCCAGGTGACGAGCCTGAAGCAGCTTGCCGAGACCGCCAGCAAGCGGCCGCAGGGCATGACGTTCGGTTCGGCCGGGGTCGGTTCGTCGGTGCACATGATCGGCGAGCAGTTCCGGGTTGCCACGGGCGCACCGCTGACGCACGTGCCCTACAAGGGCAGTTCGGCCGCCATGGCCGACCTGCTGGGCGGCCAGATCGACATGATGTTCGAGAATCCACCGACCACGCTGGGCTACATCCGTGCCGGCAAGCTGCGCGCCATCGCCGTGACCGGCAAGACGCGCTTGCCGGCGCTGCCCGAGGTGCCCACCGCGGCGGAATCGGGTGTGCCCGGCCTGGTGGCAACCTCATGGACCACCATCGCGGTAGGCGCCAAAGTGCCCGACGTCATTGCCGACAAACTGAATGCCGACATCCGCGGCATTGTCACCGCGCCAGAGTTCCGCAACGGACTCGCCGAGCAAGGCATGACCCCGGTCGCCAATACCCGTGATGCGGCCTCGAAATTCATTGGCGCGGAGAAGGCGCGCTGGGACGAGGTCATCAAGAAGGCAAAGCTCAACGCTGAATAAACCGACACCGCATCGGCTTCACAATCGTCAACTTCGCGCATGCCCATGCAACACCCAGCCATTCAACGCCTGCCCCTTCCTTGCCGCCGCCTTGGCGACGGCAAGTACCATCACTTCTTCGGCTACTACAACAAGAGCCCGTGGGATCGCGGTGACCGCTACATGCTCGCGCACCGGGTCCCCATGGCCGACGCCGACCTAACGCCCGACCTAGTGGCGCAGATCGGCTATTTCGACACCCACGATCAGGACCGTTTCGTCACCGTTGGCGAAACCCGGGCCTGGAACTGGCAGATGGGCGCGCAGCTGCAATGGCTGGACGGCGCGCCCGGCCGGCAGGTGATCTACAACTGCCGCATCGATGACGAATCGGTTTTCTATCCCGGCCTGGGCGCTGCGGTCTGCGACGTCGAGAACGGCTCCTTGCGCTACCTGCCCATGCCCGTGTACGTCGTCGCGCCAGACAGCCGCTATGCGTTATGTGTCGACTACCGCCGGCTCTACGTGACGCACCCGACCATCGGCTACAGCGATGAAAGCTCGCTGCGCGCGCGGCCGTCGCCAGAACTGGCGCCGGCGCACGATGGCATCCATGCCATGGAGATCGAAACCGGGCAGTCGCGCCTGATCGTCAGCTACCAGGATCTCCGCGATTTCCATCCCGTGGCTTCGATGGACAAGGCGATCCACTGGGTCAGCCACATCGAGATCAATCCGTCGTCTTCGCGCGTACTGTTCCTGCACCGCTGGACCGAACGCGTCGAGGACGAGACCTGCTTCCTGCATCGCCTGATCACCGTCAACCCGGACGGCTCGGACATGCGGCTGCTGGAGTGTTCCGACCATCCGTTGCCACAACTGGCCGGGCACTTCGATCCGGATGCAGTGGGCACTTTCGACTACGAGAAGTCGGAGTACCAGATCTCGCATCCGTTATGGAAGAACGACACGCACATCATCGTCTGGGGCCCGCATGACGGCAGCATCCACTACCACCTGTACGAAGACCGGGCCGGCGGTGAGGTCACGGTAATCGGCGCGGGCTTGCTGACCGAGAACGGCCACATGACGTTCTCGCGCACGCATCCGCAATGGTTGCTCAGCGATACCTACCCAGATGCGCAGACCAACGAGCGTGTGCTGTTCCTCTACCATGTCGAGCGCGATGTGCGCTACGACATCGGCACGTTCTACACCAGCCCCGACCTGAAGAAAGAGAACCGGTGTGATCTGCATCCACGCTGGAGCCGCCATGGCACGGAGATTTGCATCGATTCGATCCATGAAGGCGACCGGCAGATGTACGTCCTCGACGCCGATTTCGTGGCTGCATGACGGCGCACCGCCCCAAGACCGCAGCGCTACTTTTTCTCCGCGCGCCACAACTGCTGCAGTTCCCACGCCGGCGCCTCGCCCGCCGGCTGCGGCAACGCCTGGGCCTCGGCCAGCATGGCGCCGGCCTGTGCCTGCAGCTTGTCCAGGCAGCGTGACAGAACCCGGGCCTCTTCGGCAGACAGGCAGGCGGCCAGCCGCGTATTGAAGTCACGCGCCTGCTCGAAGGCGGCGCGGTAAACCGCTGTGCCGGCCTCGGTCAGCGTGAAGGCCGCCGCACGCCGGTCCTGCGCGCGTGTTTCGCGGCGCACCAGGCCGCGTTCCACCAACGCGTGGACGGCGCGGCTGGCCAGCACCTTGTCGAGCCCGGCGCTGTCGGCCAGTTCGGTCAGCCGCGTGCCGGGCTGCTCGCCCAGGAAGGCAATCATGCGCCATTCGCGCCGCGTCACGCCAGCCCGCGCGCGCAGGTGCAGCGCGGCCGCGCCGAGCGCGACGCGGTTCAGGTGATAGACCCGGTAGTTGATGAAATCGGCCAGCCGCCGCGGCCGCTGCAGGCGGGTGCCGCCGTTGTCGTGTGCCATGCCACGCCCGAAATTTAGTTGACTTTGTCAATTATATCGGCCGGTGTTAGCTTCCCGTCCATGCCGGCCGCCGGCGCATAACAGACAGGAGACACCGTGAGACCTCGCAACTTCCTCCCCCACCTTGCCGCATGCTTGCTGGCCGTCGCCGCGGCCTGGTCCGCACCGGCCGGCGCGCAATCGGACCGGCCGCTGCGCATCCTGGTGGGCTACCCCGCCGGCGGCACCGCCGACCTGGCCGCGCGCCTGGTTGGCGACAAGCTGCGCGAGACCCTGAACCAGACCGTGGTGATCGAGAACAAACCGGGCGCCGGCGGACGACTGGTGATGGACTACGCGCGCACGCAGCCGGCCGATGGCAATACGCTGGTCGTCGCCAACTCAGCGGTGATGACTATTGCGCCGCTGGTCTACCGCAAGCTCAACTACGATATCCAGCGCGATTTCATCCCGGTGGCGCAGGCTGCCAACTTCCAGCTCGCGCTGGCCACCGGTCCGGGCAGCCCGGCGCGCACGCTGAAGGATTACGTGGCCTGGCTCAAGGCCGGTGCGCAGAACAACTCCTACGCGTCGCCCGCGCTGGGCAGCATTCCACATTTCTTCGGGCTGATGATCGGCAAGCAGGTGGGCGTCGAGATGCTGCACGTGCCGTTCAACGGCTCGGCGCCGCTGATGAGCGCACTGGTCGGCGGCCAGGTGCCGGCCTCGGTCGATACCCTGGCCGACCTGACCGAGATGCATCGCGCCGGCAAGATCCGCGTGCTGGCCACCTCCGGCTCGCACCGTTCGGTGGCGCTGCCGGAGGTACCGACATTCACGGAACTCGGCTACCGGGGCATCGAGGGCGAAGGCCGCTATGGCGTGCTGGCGCCCGCCGGCACGCCGCGGGCGGCGCTGGAGCGGCTCAATGCCGCCATCGTCAAGGCGGTGCAGTCGCCCGACCTGCGCGAGAAATTCCTGAAGCTCGGGCTCGAACCCGCCACCGGCCCCGCCGACGCCTTCGCCGGGGTGCTGAAGGCCGACGCCGCCAAGTGGGCACCGGTGGTCAAGGCGTCCGGCTATACCGGCGACTGATGCCCGCCACCCCGCTTTCCGCGACCTTCTGACCATGACGATCCGCAATACCCTCTTCATCATGTGCGACCAGCTGCGGCGCGACCACCTGGGCTGCTACGGCCACCCGACGCTGCGCACCCGCAACATCGACACACTGGCCGCGCGCGGCGTGCGCTTCGACCGCGCCTATGTCACTTCCGGGGTCTGCGGCCCCAGCCGCATGAGCTTCTACACCGGACGCTACGTCAGCAGCCACGGCGCTACCTGGAACCGGGTGCCGCTGTCGGTCGGTGAAATCACGCTGGGTGAATACCTGAAGGACAGCGGCCGCGCGCTGGCGCTGGCGGGCAAGACCCACGTGATGCCCGACAACGCCAACCTGAAGCGGCTGCACCTGGACGGCGGCACCGAGCTGGAGACGCTGCTGTGCAGCGGCCACTTCACCGAAGTCGACCGCCATGACGGCCATCATGCAGAGCCGCGCAGCGCCTATGCCGACTGGCTGCGCCAGCAAGGCTACGACAGCGCCGACCCTTGGACCGACTACGTGATCAGCGCGGAGAACGCGCGCGGCGAGATCGTTTCGGGGTGGCACATGCGCAATGCCGGGCTGCCCGCGCGCGTGGCCGAGCCGCATTCCGAGACCGCCTACACCGTCGACCAGGCCATGCAGTACATCGGCGCGCGCGGCGACGAGCCGTGGGTGCTGCACCTGTCGCTGGTCAAGCCGCACTGGCCCTACCTCGCTCCCGCACCGTATCACGCCGCCTATGCGCTGGACGACTGCCTGCCGTTGCAGCGCCACGAGGCCGAGCTGGAAGACCCGCATCCGGTGCTGACGGCCTATCGCACGCAGGAGGAATGCGCCAACTTCATGCGGCGCGAGGTGTCGGACACGGTTCGCCCCGCCTACCAGGGCCTGATCCAGCAGATCGACGACCGGCTGGGGCTGCTGTGGGAACAACTGGAGCGCCTGGGCCGCTGGGACGACACGCTGATCGTCTTCACGGCCGACCATGGCGATTTCCTTGGCGACCACTGGCTGGGCGAGAAGGAACAGTTCTACGACACCGTGCAGAACATCCCGCTGATCGTCTACGACCCCTCGCCGCAGGCCGATGCCACCCGGGGCACGGCGCAGGACAGCCTGGTCAGCGCGGTCGACGTGGTGCCCACGGTGCTGGATGCGCTGGGCCTGCCGCCCGCCGACCACCGCGTCGAAGGCCGCTCGCTGCTGGACCTGACGCGCGCCGGCGAGCGCACCGGCGCCGGCGCCTGGCGCGATGCCGTGGTCTCGGAGCTCGACTACGCCTACCGCGGCGCGCGTGTCGCGCTGGGCCGCCATCCCGGCGAATGCCGCGCCTGGATGGTGCGCGACGCGCGCTGGAAGTATGTGCATTGGCAGGGCTTCCGGCCCCAGCTGTTCGACCTGTTGAACGATCCGCAGGAGTTTTTCGACCTGGGCACCGACCCCGCACACGAAGCCGTGCGCAGCGCCATGCGGCTGCGCCTGCTCGACTGGTTCTGCACGCTCAAGCCACGCGTCACGGTGACCAACGAAGAAGTCGCGGCCAAGACCAATGTGTACAAGCAGGCCGGCGTCTTCTTCGGTGTCTGGTAACCGGATCGCAGCCGTGCAAAGAACCGCCGCGGCGGCCGGCGCCGGACGCCTGAAAAAGTTGCACGGTGTGCCTGTCGATACTGCAACCGCGTGACGCAGCCGGCATATCAGGCCGCACCCGCCGCCGCCCGAGGCCCGACACCGGCGTCGGCGCGGATGGCGTATCCCTTGCAACAGGGGCTGGAGGGCCCTCAGTTCGGGCCGGCAACCGGAGCGATCATGAAGAACATCTGGATCCTGGTGGCGGACGAATCCGTCGCCCGAATTTTCGCCTCGCATGCCGACAGCGCTCCGCTGGAGGTGATCGAGGAAATCACCGACGCGGCTGCGCACGCGGACCGCGCCGACCTGCGCCGCGATGCCTACGGCCGCCGCGCCCAGGCACCGGCGCAAGGCGACGCGGGCCACCCCGGCGCCCATCAGGTGGGGACTGCCACGGTAACGTCTTCGGCCGGCGAGGACGAGCTGCACCAGGAAGCGCAACTGTTTGCCCGGCGCGTGGCGCATTACCTGGGCGATGCGCGCAACAAGCAGCGCTTCGACGAACTGGCATTGATCGCGGCGCCGCGCTTCCTCGGACTGCTGCGCAAGACCCTTCCGCCGGCCGTCACCGGAGTCGTCACCAAGGAAATCGGCAAGGATTTCATCCACGTGCCCAATAACGACCTGCAGCAGCGGCTGGCCGACGAAGGCATCGTGCCCGCGCGCCGCGACCAACGCGTCAATACCGGCCGCGACCGCTAGCGGGATCCGATCAACCGGCAGCCGCCTGGGCCGGCGCGGGCGGCTGCGCCGCTTTCATCTTTTCATACATCGGGCAGGTTGGCGGCAAGCCTTGCGGCACAGCACCCGCGGTCGCGTTACCGCGTTAACTTCCATTTGTAGGCGTAGCGTTCCGAGCGGAACAGCAGGTCGGCGCAGAACAGCGGCGTGCCGTCGATGTCGTACGGCGTGCAGCGCAATCGCAACAGCGGCAACCCTGCCGCGACGCCGAGCTTGCGGGCCACGTCCGCAGGCGCCGCAATGGCACTGGCTTCCATCGCCACATCGCGAAAGCGATACCCGAGCCGGCTTTCGAACAACGCCATGGCGTCGTTGGTTTCCAGGTCTTCCTGCGCCAGGCGGCGCATCAGCGGCTCGGGACCCATCAGGTTGAAATATGCAACCGGCACGTCGTCCCAGTAGCGCACCGTGGCGACGCTCAAGACCTTCTCGCCGGGTTGCAGGCTCAGTGCCGCGGCGACATGGGGCGGTGCCCGCAGCAGTCGCACCGAAGCCAGCTTGCCGTAGGCCAACTGGCCGCGCGCACGTGCGGTTTCGTAGAAGCCGGTCAGCGCGCCAAGGCTCGGGGTATCGGCCGGGCGCGTCACGAAGCTGCCCTTGCCATTCACTTTTTCGATCAGGCCCCCGTTGTGCAGGCCGGACAGGGCCTGCCGCACGGTGATCCGGCTGACGCCGAACTCGGCCATCAATTCCGCCTCAGATGGCAGCTTGGCCCCGGGGCCCAATGTATTGCTGGCGATCCGCTGGCGGATCTCGCTTTCGATCTCTTTGAACCTGGGCAGTGCCACGTGCATTCCGCCCCGGCGGGCGGCTCCTAACTCAGTGGGGCGGATTATACCTATCATGACAGGTGGCGTCGCAACCTATTGACCTGTTATAACAGGTAATGGCAGTATCCGTGGTCACCAGCTGCTTGCGCCCCGCACGATCACGCAGGCTGGCAACTCAGGAGACACGACAATTGGATACCAGGGCAAATGACACCGCCAGCGCGCCGGCGGAGTTCGACTACATCGTCATCGGCGCGGGATCGGCGGGATGTGCCGTGGCCGCACGCCTGGCTGAGGACGCCAGCGCCACGGTGGCGCTGCTGGAAGCGGGGCCGCATGACCATCACTACGCCATCTGGGCACCGGTAGGCATCGCCGCCGTGGTGCCCAGGGCGGGGCCGCGCAACTACGCGTACTACACCGAGCCGCAGGCGGGGCTGAACGGCCGCCGCTCATACCAGCCGCGCGGGCGCGGGCTGGGCGGCAGTTCCTCGATCAACGGCATGGTCTATATCCGTGGCCACCGGCGTGACTATGACGACTGGGCCGCGCTGGGTTGCCGCGGCTGGGGCTTCGACGACGTACTGCCCTACTTCCGCCGCAGCGAGCGCAATCCCCGCCTGGGCGGCCAGGCTGATCGGCTGCACGGCAACGACGGACCGCTGCACGTCAGCGACCTGCGCTCGCCCAACCCCTTCGCCCAGCGCTTTGTCCAGGCCGCGATGCAGGCGGGACTGCCGCACAACGACGACTTCAACGGGCACACCCAGGAAGGCGTGGGCCTGTACCAGGTGACGCAGCGCAATGGCGAGCGCTGGAACGCGGCGCGTGCCTACCTGCACAGCGGCAATGCGGCAGACGCGGCGCTGAACGGCGGCCGCCGCGGGCTGGCGGTGCTGACCGATACGCAGGCGCTGCGCATCCTGTTCGACGGCAAGCGCGCCACCGGCGTCGAGGTGGTCCGTGGCGGCACGGTGCAGGTGCTGCGCGCACGGCGCGAGATCGTAGTCAGCGGCGGCGCGTTCAATTCACCGCAGTTGCTGCTGGCCTCCGGCATTGGCCTCAGCCGCACAGCTGCGCGAAGTCGGCATCGACGTGGTCCACGCATTGCCGGGCGTGGGCGAGAACCTGCAAGACCACCTCGACATCATCGTCAACAAGCAGCTGCAGACCACCGAGCTGTTCGGCAAGACCGGCCGCGGCATGCTGCGGCTGGCGCGCGAGGTGCTGCGCTACCGGCGCAGTCGCACCGGCATGGTGACGTCGAACATCGCCGAGGCCGGCGCGTTCCTGCGCAGCCGTCCCGAACGGGAGATTCCCGACGTGCAGCTGCACTTCGCGGTGGCGCTGCTGGGCAACCGCAACCTCGGCAACCTCGGCCACGGCTACTCCTGCCATGCCTGCGTGCTGCGCCCAAAGAGCCGTGGCCACGTGCGCCTGCGCAGCGCCGACATGCGCCAAGCGCCGCTGATCGACCCGCGCTTTCTTTCGGCCGAGGCAGACATGGCTGGCATGGTCGAAGGCGTGCGGGCGATTCGCCGCATCTTCGCCCAGCCGGCCCTGGCGCAGTATGGCGGGCGCGAGGTCCTGACCGACGCATTCGGCCCCGACAGCAGCAACGAGGCGGCGATCCAGGACTTTGTGCGCAACCATGCCGATACCGTCTACCACCCGGTCGGCACCTGCAAGATGGGCGTCGACGACATGGCGGTGGTCGACCCCGAACTGCGCGTGCGCGGCGTGCAAGGCTTGCGCGTCGCCGACGCCTCGATCATGCCCACCCTGATCGGCGGCAACACCAACGCGCCCGCCATCATGATCGGCGAAAAGGCCGCGGACCTGATCAAGGCCGCGTGCCGCTGAACCCCCTGCATTGGCATACCACACCAAGGAGACAACCCATGCAAGCCACCGCACCTGCCAGCATCAGCCCGCAAGACTACCGGGAACTGGAGCAAGCGCCCTTTCCCTTCACCGTGCGTCGCTGCACGCCGACCATCGGCGCCGAAGTCGAGGGCATCGATTTCCGCGAGACCCTGGATCACGACACCTACCTCTCGCTGCGCCGCGCGCTGCTGAAGTACAAGGTCCTGTTCTTCCGCAAGCAGGCCATCACGCCGGCCCAGCATGTGGCCGTGGCGCGGCGCTTCGGCGAACTGGAAGTGCACCCGATGTTCACCAACCATCCGGAGCACCCGGAACTGGTGGTGTTCGGCCGCAACGACAAGACCCGTGGCCGTGAGAACCTCTACCACTCCGATGTGTCCTGGCGCGAGATCCCGTCGATGGGCTCGATGCTGCGCTGCCTGGAGTGTCCCGAGGTAGGCGGCGACACCATCTGGGTCAACATGGCCGCGGCGTACGACAACCTGCCGCAGGACGTGAAGGACCGCATCGCCAAGCTGAAGGCCGTGCACGACGCCATGCCGGCGTTCGGCGCCGCGCTGAGCGACGAGAAGTACGCCGAGATGCGCGCCAAGTATCCGCCCATGGTGCACCCGGTGGTACGCACCCATCCGGAAACCGGCGAGAAGATCCTGTTCGTCAACGAGGCCTTCACCATGCATTTCGCCAACTTCGCCAAGGAACAGCCATATCGCTTCGGCTCGGACTACCGGCCCGCGGAACTCGACCTGATGCAATACCTGTACCGCCAGGCCGCCGCGCCCGAGTACCAGGTGCGCCTGCGCTGGCAACCGGACACGATCGCGCTGTGGGACAACCGCTCCACCCAGCATTACGCCGTGCAGGACTATTTCCCCGCGGTGCGCCACATGAACCGCGCCACCATCATCGGCGACCGTCCGGTCTGACCGAACGCCAACCCATTGAGGCAAACGGCATGCATTGCATCGACAAGTTCTATCTCGACGGCAAATGGGTGGCGCCCGCGGCGGGCGCCACCCAGGCCGACATCATTGACCCGGCCACCGAAGCGGTTGCCGGCAAGCTCGCCATGGGCACCACCGCGGACGTGGACCGCGCCGTCGCGGCCGCGCGCGCCGCCTTCCCGGCGTGGTCGACGTCCACGCGGGAAGCCCGGATCGCGCTGCTCGAGCGCATCATCGCCGCCTACCAGGCACGCATGGCCGACCTGGCGCAGGCGGTGCGCCAGGAGATCGGCGCGCCGATCACGCTGGCCACCAACCTCCAGGCCGCCATCGGGCTGGCACAGCTGCAGGCGACGCTGCAGGCCCTGCGCGACTTTGCCTTCGAAAGCCCGCGCGGCAAGAGCCATATCCTGCGTGAAGCCATCGGCGTGGCCGCGCTGATCACGCCGTGGAACTGGCCGCTGAACCAGATCGCGGCCAAGGTGGCGCCGGCGCTGGCGGCAGGCTGCACCGTGGTGCTCAAGCCGTCGGAGATCGCGCCGCTGGATGCGCAGATCTTCGCCGAGATCATGGATGCCGCCGGCACGCCGCCGGGCGTGTTCAACATGCTCTATGGCGAAGGCCGCGTGGTGGGCGCCGCGCTGTCGTCGCATCGCGATGTCGACATGGTGTCGATCACCGGCTCGACCCGCGCTGGCGTGGAAGTGGCCATCAGCGCGGCCCCCACGGTCAAGCGCGTGGCGCAGGAACTGGGCGGCAAGTCACCGCTGATCATCCTGGACGATGCCGACCTGCAGGCCGCTGTGACCAGCGGCGTGGCACAGTGCATGGTCAATTCCGGACAGACCTGCGTGGCGCCAACGCGCGTCCTGGTTCCGCGCGCTCGCTACGAGGAAGCGGTGCAGATCGCGGCGGCGGTGGCCAATGCGGTCAAGGTCGGTGATCCGTCGGATCCCGAGACCAAGATGGGGCCGATCTCCAACCGCGGCCAGTATGACAAGGTGCAGCACCTGATCAGGGTCGGCATCGAGGAGGGTGCGCGGCTGGCTGCCGGCGGCCCGGGCCGCCCCGAGGGGCTGGAGCGCGGCTTCTATGCCCGCCCGACCATCTTTGCCGAGGTGCGCAACGACATGACCATCGCCCGCGAGGAAATCTTCGGGCCGGTGCTGTGCCTGTTGCCGTATGACAGCGAAGAGCAAGCCGTGGCCATCGCCAATGACACGGACTTCGGCCTGGCCGCCTATATTGCCTCGTCCGACCCGGCGCGCGCACGCAAGCTGGCGGCAAGGCTGCGTGCCGGCAACGTGCGCATCAATGGGGCGATGATGGATATCACCGCGCCGTTCGGCGGCTACAAGACTTCCGGCAACGGCCGCGAGTACGGCCCTGAAGGCATCGCCGAGTTTCTGGAGACCAAGACCGTGACCGGCTGAGGCCGCGAGCCCGTCGCTTGCGACGGCTCACCCCGCCACCGCCCGGCTCGCAGCGCCCCGCTGCGGCCGGGCGGTGTCGCTTGTGGGGCGCATGACGCCAGCCGCGGCGACGCTGCCGCGCTTGTCTGACACCCGCAGTCGGAAGCGTCCGACAGCCAACGCCTGCCGGCACGCTATCTTCGAGGGTAGCGCCAGGCCTTTTGCCGAAGCGCCCGGCTATGTCGACCCTGCCCGATCCCACCGCCTCTGCGCTGCCGCCAGCGCCGCCCGTCCCGCTGCTGACCGACCACGGCAGGCCCGCGGCCGGCGACGCCGCGCCGCCGGGCCACGCCGCGGACGAAGTATCCGCCCCCGCGCCGGCCCTGCTGACCGACGAAGCCGTTGCCGGCGCGCTGCATCGCGCCAGCACCGCGCTGATGGTGCTGGCCGTGCTGTTCTCGCTGTACGCCGTGCATATCGCGCGCGATTTCCTGGTGCCGGTGATTATCGCGGTGGTGATGGCCTACCTGCTGGATCCGCTGGTGTCGGCACTGCAGCGGCTGGGGCTGCCGCGCACGCTGGCCAGCACCATCGTGCTGCTGGCGCTGCTGAGCGCCCTGCTGAGCGGCGCGTACCTGTTGCAGGGGCAGGTCGAATCGATGATCAACAGCCTGCCGGAAATGGCCAGCAAACTGTCGCGTTCCATCGGCGCGCTGCTCAGCGGCGATGACTCGATGTGGCAGAAGATACGCCGCGCCGCCACCGTGCTCAGCGGCACCGGCCAGCCGCCGCCGGCGCGCGGCACCCACGTGGTGGTAGACCAGTCGCCAGGCCAGATCAACAACATGCTGCTGGCCGGCTCGGTCAGCATCTTCACCATGGCGGCGCAGGCGGTGGTGGTGGTGTTCCTGCTGTACTTTCTGATGCTTGCGGGGGACACCTTCAAGCGCAAGTTCATCAAGATGGTGGGCACCACCATCTCGGAAAAGAAGATCAGCGTGCACATGCTGGACGAGGTCAACCGTTCCATCCGCCGCTATATGGGCATGCTGCTGGTGACCAACGCCGGCCTCGGCGTCTGCACCTGGCTGCTGCTGAAATGGCTTGGGGTCGACAATGCCGGCAGTTGGTCGATTGCGGCGGCGGCATTGCACCTGGTGCCCTACTTCGGCGCGCTGGCGATCGCGTTATGCCTGGGCATGGTGACGTTCATGCAGTTCGGCACGCTCGGCATGGCCGCGGTGGCCGCCGGCGGTTCGTTGCTGATCGCAACCCTGATCGGCTCGGTCATCACCACGTGGATGACCGGCCGCATGGCGCGCATGAATGCGGTGGCGGTATTCGTCGCCCTGCTGCTGTTCACCTGGCTGTGGGGCGTGTGGGGCATGCTGCTCGCGATTCCGCTGATCACCATCGCCAAGGTGGTCGCCGATCACATCGAGGGCATGGAAGTGGTCGCCGAGTTCCTGGGCGAATAACCTTTTCCGCCACACCGCCGCGGGATTGCGCCGCTATACTGGATGTGCGGATGCTGCACCACAGCATTTGGTGCAGGCGGTTCGCGCGGAGGAAACCATGATGTCTTTATGCGACCTGTGCGAGTCGCAACTGGACCGTCCCGGCCATGTGCCGCCGCATCCGCGGCTGGCGATCTCGGCAACGCTGCGCATGGCGAGCGGCCAGAATGCGTTCGTGTACCGTTGCGGCCACTGCGGCGAGACACTGCTGCTTGCGTCCCACGACGGCGACGCGCCGGACCGCTGGACACGGCTGGACGCCGACGGCTGGCGCTGACGGGCGCCACAGCCCTGCTGGCGCCGCCTTGATCCCGCGCAAACCCGACCGCCGGCAGCGCCGACATAATGGGCCATCATGGCCAAGAAATTTCCTCTCTACCCCAGCCACCCCGAGCGCATTTGCTGGGGCTGCGACCAATACTGCCCGGTCGATTCCATGCGCTGCGGCAATGGCTCCAGCCGCACCCAGCATCCGGTTGAACTGCTCGGCGAAGACTGGCTTGAATACGGCGACTGGGGCATCGAGGCGCCGTCGCCCGCGGCACCGTCCGGGACCACCCCCTAGGGAGCAGGATTACAATCGTTGTCTCCGGCTTAACGATAAGACCCGGCGCCACCGCCGGCATCCACCGAGACAACCATGCTGAACCTTCAGGACTCCTCGCTGCTGCGGCAGCAGTGCTTTATCGACGGCCGCTGGATCGATGGCGAGCGCCGCATCGACGTAACCAATCCCGCCACCGGCGAGCGCGTGGGCCAGGTGCCGCAACTGGGCGCCGCGGAGACCCGTCAGGCGATCGAGGCCGCTAATCGCGCGCTGCCGGCGTGGCGCGCCCGTACCGCCAAGGAGCGCTCGGCGCTGCTGCGCAAATGGTTCGAGCTGATCCTGGCCAGCCAGGAAGACCTGGCCCGCATCATGACCGCGGAGCAAGGCAAGCCGATTGCCGAGGCGCGCGGCGAGATCGCCTACGCGGCCTCGTTCATCGAATGGTTTGCGGAGGAAGGCAAGCGGGTCTATGGCGATACCATTCCCGCGCCAGTCACCAACCAGCGCATCGTGGTGACCAAGGAGCCGGTCGGGGTCTGTGCCGCCATCACGCCGTGGAACTTTCCCGCCGCCATGATCACCCGCAAGGCCGGGCCGGCGCTGGCAGTAGGCTGCACCATGGTGCTCAAACCCGCCTCGCAGACACCCTTGACGGCGCTGGCACTGGTGGCCCTGGCCGAGCGCGCCGGCATTCCCGCTGGCGTGCTGTCGGTGGTGACCGGCTCGGCCAGCGCGATCGGCGGCGAGATGAGCAGCAATCCGCTGGTGCGCAAGCTGACCTTCACCGGCTCGACCGAAGTCGGACGCGTGCTGATGGCGCAGACGGCTTCCACCATCAAGAAGGTATCGATGGAATTGGGCGGCAACGCGCCCTTTATCGTGTTCGACGATGCCGACCTCGACGCCGCCGTGGAAGGCGCGATCGTCTCCAAGTACCGCAACGCCGGCCAGACCTGTGTCTGCGCCAACCGTATCTACGTGCAGTCCGGCGTGTACGAGGCGTTTGCGCAGAAGCTGGTGGCCGCGGTGGCGGCGCTTAAGGTGGGCAACGGCATGGAGGATGGCGTGCGCATCGGCCCGCTGATCGACGACAAGGCCGTGGCCAAGGTGGAGGAGCATATCGCCGATGCGCTCGGCAAGGGCGCCCGCCTGCTGCAGGGCGGCCAGCGCCACGCGCTCGGGCATTCCTTCTTCCAGCCGACCGTGCTGGCCGACGTCGCGCCCGGCATGCTGGTCGCGCGCGAGGAAACCTTCGGCCCGCTGGCGCCGCTGTTCCGCTTCGACACCGAGGACGACGTGGTGGCCATGGCCAACGATACCGAGTTCGGCCTGGCCAGCTACTTCTATGCGCGCGACCTGGGCCGGGTCTGGCGTGTCTCGGAACGGCTGGAATATGGCATGGTCGGCGTCAACACGGGCCTGATCTCGAACGAGGTCGCGCCGTTCGGCGGCGTCAAGCAATCGGGCGTGGGCCGCGAGGGCTCGCACTACGGCATCGACGATTATCTGGTGATCAAGTACACCTGCATGGCCGGCATCTGAGGCGGCCTAGCGTCAGCGCGGCGCGCCGCCGGCGCCGCGCGACTTGGCCTGCGCGGCGGCCAGCCGGCAGTTGTCCCGAAAGCGCGCGATCTGGTCGTGCACGTGCTGCATCTGTTCGATCTGATAGATGGCGCGCTCGGCGCTGTAGCGGGTGCCGAACTCATACAGCGCCCCGTCCGCGGCGCGGGACAAGCCTTCGAGCGCCTGTGCCAGCGCCCGCCCCTCCACGCTGCGATGTCGGCGCAGGCGCCACGACAGGGCTTCCTGGCCCTGGTCCAGCAGGTTCTGCTGCAGGTAGCCGAGCCGCTCGGCAAGGCCCTGCGCGTCATGCAGCGCTGACAGATAAGCACAGACGACCGCGAGGCGCTGGTGCATCTCGCCGCCCGACAACAGTTGGCGCGCACAGCGACTCCAGGCATGCGCCTCGAGCCCATGGTCCTGCCCGCTGCTTTCCCGCACATGGATGGACAGCGGCAGCACCGACACCGAAAGCCCGGGTGGCAGCACGCTGGTGAAGCGGCTGGCGATGGCCTGCTGCAAGGCCCGGTCCAGCGCGCAGCACGCCTGGATGTCGGCGTCGACATAGAAGTCGAGCGCCGGCTGCCGACCGGGGCCGGCCGAAACCACCGCGCGCACCGGCGGGAGCCCCGCCATGGCCAGCGTTTCCAGGCCGGCTTCGATGCAGCGCTGTTCGGCGGCCTCGGCGCCGAGCGCCTGGACGATGTCCTGCATCTGCAGCGTGCCGGCAAGTTCGGTACGCTCTGCCGCGGGCGGCCACCCGCCCCGGCGATCAGCGGTCGTGGTCATCCGCTTCAGATCGACATGCGTCATCGCATTGCCCGTCATATACCCTCCGATTCCAGAAGTCATGTCCTAATCCTGCGCCGACGCCATCACGATGGCGGCGTGCATGCCTTGCAACGCGTGCAGCGGCTCGGGTCCGGTCAGCGCGGCCACCAGCAAGCTGTTCTCCAGCCGGAAGCGGTACAGCATCAGGTTGGAACGCGCCAGCGCCACGATTTGCGGCGACGTCAGCGATGCCAGCACGCGGCCCACCTCCGGGCCAAGGCCGAGCCGGAACAGCGCCTCGGCCTCGTTCTCGCGCAGCAGCCGCTGTGCCAGCAGCAGGTAGGACAGGTTCAGCGCCTCGCTCTGCCGCAGGCGGTCTGCGTCGGGTGGTTGGGCCACCTCCGGAACGGAGGCGCCGGCTGGCCTGGCTGGTTCCATGTCAGCCGATGTCCTGCAGTGACGCCCGGCGCCCGATGGGCGCTTGGGGCGCCTGCGCCACGATCATCGGGCGCGAAGCAATGGCCCGCAGGGCGGGCTTGTCGAGCAGCGTGATGGTGCGGTGCCGTACCGTGATCAATCCGACTTCCGCCAGCCGCGAGAACTGCCGGCTTACCGTTTCCAGCGTCAGGCCGATAAAGCTGCCGATCTCCTCCCGGCTCATGCGCAACACAAAGGCCGACGACGAAAAGCCGCGCAGCGCGAAGCCGTCCGCCAGCCACAGCAGGAACGTTACCAGCCGCTCTTCGGCCGTCATCAGCGCCAGCATGGTCTGCACTGCCCGCGCGCGCTGCAGCTGGCCGTCCAGTGCCAGCAGCAGTTGCGCGCCGAGCGGTGCCAGGCTGGCCGCGTTCTGGTGCAAGGCGTCCACCGCGAACAGGCACAGCTTGGTATCTTCGAGCGCGGTGGCGTAAGACGCATAGTGCGGGCGCACCAGGCTATCCAGCCCGACCATGTCGCCGGGAAAGTGGAAGGCCAGCACCTGGGTGCGTCCGTCTTCGGTGGTGACATGGGTCTTGACCGTGCCGACGCGAATGGCATAGATCGCGGTCACGGGATCTCCCAGCAGGTACAGGAACTCCCCCTTGCGCAGGCGGACCATGCGTTGCGCGGTGTCGGCACCGGCCCGGCCGCAAGCCTTCTGCCCCAGTCCGCATTCCGGGCAAGAGCCGGCCATCTGGCAACACGTGCTGCACGGCATGGCTTCGCGCTGCGGCGGGCGATCATCGGACTGTGTCATCGGCGCTGGGGGATGGAAGAACTGGGAAACCTCGTGCGTCCATTTTATGGAGCCGCTCTGGCCAAACAATCCGTACATTCCGATTCGCGGCACGGAAGCGTCTGACGCTTCGGGTCTGCGGGCCGCCGGGACGTCCGTGCTGCACTTGGCCATCCGGCCGGGTGCAAGGGACGCGCAAGCGGGGGTATCCTTACCGCACTACAAGGATCCGATGCGCCGCCGTAGGCCGGCACGCCGCCCAAACCATCTCCATGACAAGACGCCCCGACGATCCGCAACCCCGTGCCGGCAACGCCAACAGCCTCCAGCCGGATGGCCCGGACGACCGCCACGCGGCGGACACCCCCTATCGGACGCTGGTGGAATCCGTACAGGACTACGCCATCTTCACGCTCGACGTGGGCGGCCATGTCTCCAGCTGGAACAAGGGGGCGGCCCGCATCAAGGGGTACCGGCGCGAGGAGATCCTGGGCAAGCATTTCTCGCAGTTCTATACGCCCGACGCCGTGGCCCGGCGCTGGCCCGACGCGGAGCTGAAGGCGGCCGCCGAGCTGGGCCGCTTCGAGGACGAGGGCTGGCGCGTGCGCAAGGACGGCAGCCGCTTCTGGGCCAACGTCGTCATCACCGCCTTGCACGACCCGGATGGCCGGCTGATCGGCTTCGGCAAGGTTACGCGCGACCTGACCGAGCAGCGCCGTGCCGCCGAGGCGCTGCGGCAGAGTGAAGAATCGCTGCGCCTGCTGGTGGAGGGCGTCAAGGATTACGCGATCTTCATGCTCGATCCCGGCGGCCATATCGTCAGTTGGAATTCAGGCGCGTCCTATATCAAGGGCTATCGCCGCGACGAAATCATCGGCCGGCATTTTTCGCTGTTTTATCCGCAGGAAGACCTTGCCGCGGGCAAGCCGGCCCGGCACCTGGACCTGGCCCGGCGCGCCGGGCGCATAGAGGACGAGGGCTGGCGCGTGCGCAAGGACGGCTCGCTGTTCTGGGCCAATGTCACGCTGACCGCGGTCTACGACGATTCACGCGCGTTGCGCGGCTTTGCCGAGGTGACGCGCGACATGAGCGAACGCCGCCGCCGCGAGGAACTGGAACGCTCCAGCCAGCGCCTGAACGAATTCCTCGCCACGCTCTCGCATGAGCTGCGCAATCCGCTGGCGCCGGTGCGCAACGCGCTGACGGCCATGCGGCTGGCGCCTGCGGACGGCGCGCTGGCCAACCAGAGCCTGGCGCTGATCGAACGGCAGGTGACACACCTGAGCCGGCTGGTGGACGACCTGCTCGATATCGGCCGCATCACCTCGGGCCGGATCGAACTGCGTACCGGCCCGGTCGAATTCAACGAGATCATTGCGCTGGCGCTCGAGGGGGCGCGACCCGCGCTCGATGCCAAGGCCCAGCGCGTGGACCTGCAAGGCTCATCCGGCACCATCCGCATGGATGCGGACCGGACCCGGCTGGTGCAGGTGATGCAGAACCTGGTGCTCAATGCGTCAAAGTTTTCGCCGCCCGGCACGGTCGTGACCATCACCACCGCCGCGCAGAACCGTACCCTCGAGGTCCGGGTGACCGACCAGGGCCGGGGCATCTCGCCGCGTGCCCTCGAGGAAATCTTCCAGCTGTTCGTGCAGGAAAGCCGGCCGGGCACCGATGTGCAGGGCGGGCTGGGCATCGGCCTGTCACTGTGCCGCTCGCTGGTGGAACTGCACGGCGGCACCATCGCGGCTAGCAGTGCCGGGCCAGGGCTGGGCAGCACCTTCACGGTACGCCTGCCGCTGCCGGCCGCGCGCCAGTCCGACGACCCGCACGGCACCATCCTTTCCGCCACCGTGCCGGAAAAGCCTGACCTGCAGGCGCAGCGCATCCTGCTGGTCGACGACAACCGCGACGCCGCCGACAGCCTGGCCATGCTGCTCGAAATGTGCGGCCACGAGGTAACCATTGCCTACGACGGCTCCGAGGCGCTGCACGTGGCGCCGCGCTGCCGTCCGCATATCGCGCTGATCGACCTGGCCATGCCGGGCATGGACGGCTATGAAGTCGTGCGCGCCATGCGCGGCGTGGCCGGCACCGAGTCCACCCGTTTCGTCGCGCTGACCGGCTTCGGCCAGCCGGCCGACCGGCAGCATACCGAAGCGGCCGGCTTCGATGCGCACCTGGTCAAGCCGGTCGAGCTGGAAACCCTGTTCGGCACCATCGCGCGGCTGCGCCAGCCTGACTGACCGGCGCGGCCAGCGGGGCCGAACGCGACCTTCGCCAATCCCGAACACGCCCGCGCCGCCGCTGCGACACACTGACGCCCGTTCCATCGCAACCGACGACAGAAAGGAGACAGCGATGCAGGGTTGGATCAGGCGTGCGGCCACGGGGCTGCTGTTTGCATGGGCGGCCACGGCCGCCGGCACCGCGCTGGCGGACTATCCCGACAAGCCGGTGCGGCTGGTGGTGCCGTTCCCGCCGGGCGGGGCCACCGACCTGCTGGCGCGCGAGATCGGCCACGCGCTGTCGGCGCGGCTGCACCAGCCGGTGGTGATCGACAACCGCCCCGGCGCCGGCGGCAACCTGGCGGCAATCGCCGTGGCGCGGGCGCCGGCCGACGGCTACACGCTGCTGTTCGGCACCTTCGGCTCGCTGGCGGTGAACAAGAGCCTGTATGACAAGCCCGGCTACGACCCGCTCAAGGACTTTGCGCCGGTGGCGTCCGTGGCTTACCTGCCCAACGTGCTGGTGGTGCATCCCAGCGTGCCCGCGCGCACCGTGCCCGAACTGCTGGCGCTGGCGCGCAAGGAGCCGGGCAAGCTGACCTACGGCTCGTTCGGCAACGGCTCGTCGTCGCACCTGGCGGGCGAGCTGTTCACGCACCTGGCCGGTGTCAATATCACGCACATTCCGTACAAGGGCAGCGCCGCGTCGATGACCGACCTGATCGGCGGGCGCATCACCATGATGTTCGACAGCGTCTCGACGGCACTGCCGTATATCCGCGACCAGCGCGTGCGCGCGCTGGCGGTGACCACGCAGAAGCCGTCCGAGCAGTTGCCCGGCGTGCCCACGCTGGCCGCTGCCGGCGTGCCCGGCTACGAGCTGACCGCATGGTTTGGCGTGGCCGCCCCGGCGGGCACGCCCAAGCCCGTGATCGACCGCCTCAACGGCGAGATCGTGGCCGCGCTGAAGCAGCCGGACCTGGCCGCCAAGCTGGCCAGCCAGGGCACGGTGCCGTTCCCCGCGACGCCGGCGCAGTTCGGCAGCTATATCCGCGCGCAGTATGAGAAGTGGGACAGCCTGATCAAGTCCGCCAATATCAAGCTGGACAACTGACGCCTGCCCTCAGGCGCCGTCCGGCGCGCCGAAGCGCCACGACAGCCGCGCCGCCGCCTGCCGCACCAGCGCGGCGGTGGCGCCTTCGGTGCCGCTGTCAAAGCTGCCGCTGGAACCCATCACCGCGATCACGAGCGCCAGGCTGCCGGTGTGGTCGAACACCGGCGCCGCCAGGGTGTCGATGCCCGGCACCGGGTGGCTCAGCGCATTGTCGATGCGCGCCGCGCGCACCTGCGCCAGCCGTGCGGCGTAGGCCGGCGCCAGCTTGCCGCCGGCCCCGAGCACAGTGGCGGGGGCAGTGCCCGCCAGGCGCAGCGCATCATGCTCCAGCAGGCCCGCCAGCACGTTGGCCGGCAGGTACGCCGCCACAGTGCGGCCGATGGCTGTATGGACCAGAGACAGCACCGTACCCACCCGCAGGCTGACATGCTGCGGCCGCGCCGACTCTTCCAGCCGCACCACGGTAGGCCCCAGCGGGCCCAGCACCGCCATGGCCACGCTCAGGCCCGTGGTGCCCGCCAGCTCGATCACCTCCGGTTCCGCCTCGCGCGTCGGCGACAGCCGCTGCAGCGCGATCAGCCCCAGCTCCAGCGCCAGCGGTCCGCACAGGTAGTTGCCGGCGGCATCGCGTGCCAGCAGGCCGGTCTTCTGCAGGCTGACCAGGTGCGGGAAGGCCTTGGCCGCCGGCATGCCGGCGGCGAGCGCCAGGTCGCGCAGCGGCAGCGGCCGCCCGGCGGCGACCAGCGCGCCGAGCAACTGGCCGGTGCTGTCGAGCGACTGGATGCCGCGCTGCGGCTTGCCGCCCTCGATCTCCTGCGGGCTTTCGTTCCCGCCGCTCATGCCGGCTCCCCCTTTGCCTGGCGCAGCGCTGCGCCGATCTCGGCGCCCGCCGCCAGCAGCGCCCGCGCCGCCGCGCCGTGCCAGTCGACATCGATGGCGCCGGTCGATCCCACCAGCGTCAGCACCAGCCGCAGCGCGCCGGCACCGTCGAGCACCGGCACGCTGAGGCTGCTGACGGCCGGGCTGGGAGCATCGATGCTGCGCTCGATGCCGCGTGCCCGAATCTCCGCCAGCCTGGCGCTGAACGCCGCCAGGTCTGCCTCGGTGGCATCCGGTTGCTGCGCGTGCCACAACGGCTGCCACTGCGCCGGCGGCTGGAACGCGCAGAACACGCGGCCGGTGGCGGTGGCGCCCAGCGCCATCACCGTGCCGACGTGCAGGTTGACGTGCAGCGGCGCGCTGGCCGGCACATAGCGCACGATGGTCGGCCCCTGCGGCCCGGCCAGGCTGATCGCCACGCTGAAGCCCAGCGCCTGCGCCAGCGCGTCCACGCGCGGCAGCGCGGCGCGCCAGGCGGAATCCTGTTCCAGGTGGAGCAGGCCCAGGCGCAGCGACAGCGGTCCCGGTTCGTAGCGGCCGGACAGGTGGTCGCGCTTGATCAGGCCCAGCCGCGCCAGGCTGACCAGATAGGCATGCGCCTGGGCCGGGCCCAGCTGCGCGGCATCGGCCAGCGCCGCCAGCGGCATCGGCGCGCGCGCCGCGGCCAGCGCCGCCAGCAGGCGCGCGCCCACCTCCACGCTCTGGATGCCGCGCTGCGCCTTGTCGGCACGTGGCGCCGTGCCGCTCGCCGGCGTTGCCGCTGCCTCCGTCCTCGGTCTGCCCATTGCCGTCCTGTGTGATCGGAAAACCCGGATATTAATCGAACGCCTCCCCGATCCGGCCCGGCGCGGGTTTACCCGGCCCTTCGCGCCAACGGGTTTTGCATCGCTCCTGTATTTGTCATAGACGAATCATTTCGCTATTGATTAATTTTTCAACCTTTCCTAAGATGGCATTACCCCGTCGCGACACGGCTCACCCAGCCGTGCGACATCCTGAAATCCAAACGAACGGGGGCGAGACAGCCAGCGCCATGCCGCCCGCCTTCCGCGGCCGTGCCGTCTTGCCTCCCCCACAAAAGGAAAGACGCCATGTCCAAGGCATTCGCATCGCAGGCCGACCTGGAAGCCAAGCAGATCACCTTCACCCAGCTGTCCGAGAACGCATGGGCCTATACCGCCGAGGGCGATCCCAACTCCGGCGTGGTCATCGGCGATGACGGCGTGCTGATCGTCGACACCACGGCCACGCCGGCGATGGCGCAAGACCTGATCGCGCGCATCCGCACCATCACCGACAAGCCGATCAAGTACGTAGTGCTGTCGCACTACCACGCCGTGCGCGTGCTCGGCGCCTCGGCCTACTTTGCCGAGGGGGCGCAGCAGATCATCGCCAGCCGCGGCACCTACGAGATGATCGTCGAGCGCGGCGAGGCCGACATGAAGTCGGAGATCGAACGCTTCCCGCGCCTGTTCGCCGGCGTGGAGACAGTGCCCGGCCTGACCTGGCCGACGCTGGTGTTCGACAAGGAGATCACGCTGTTCCTGGGCCAGCTGGAAGTGCGCATCGCCCACCTGGGCTCGGGCCACACCAAGGGCGATACCGTGGTCTGGCTGCCGCAGCAGAAGGTCCTGTTCTCCGGCGACCTGGTCGAATACGACGCCGCCTGCTACTGCGGCGACGCGCAGCTGGCCGAATGGCCCGCCACGCTGGATGCCCTGCAAGCGCTGAACCCCGAGAAGCTGGTGCCGGGTCGCGGCCCCGCGCTGACCACGCCCGATGACGTGAAGAAGGGCATCGCCTACACCAAGGACTTCGTCACCACGCTGTACCAGGCTGGCCAGGAAGCGGTGGCGGAAAAGCTCGACCTGAAGGCCGCGATGGCGCACACGCGCCGCGCCATGGACCCCAAGTTCGGCCACGTCTTTATCTACGAGCACTGCCTGCCCTTCGATGTCTCGCGCGCCTACGACGAGGCCAGCGGCTTGCGCCATCCGCGCATCTGGACCTCCCAGCGCGACCAGGACATGTGGGCCGCGCTGCAGGACTGACGCCGGACCGCCAACAAGCCATCGCGCATCAGAGCAACCAGAGTGGAGGGAGACACAAGCATGAGCAGCATCGACTACCAGCGGCTGTCGTTCGCATACCAGCCCTGCGCGGATCAGCAGCGCGCCGGGCAATCCGCTGACGCCGCGCCCGCGGCAGTGCATCCGGTGGTCGTGGTCGGGGCCGGCCCGGTCGGGCTGGCCACCGCCATCGACCTGGCGCAACGCGGCGTGCGCGTGGTGCTGGTGGATGATGACTGCACCCTGTCCACCGGTTCGCGCGCGATCTGTTTTTCCAAGCGCACGCTGGATATCTTCGACCGCCTGGGCTGCGCCGAGCGCATGGTCGACAAGGGCGTGCGCTGGCATGTCGGCCGGGTGTTCCTGCGCGACCAGCAGGTCTACAGCTTCGACCTGCTGCCCGAAAGCGGCCACCGCCGCCCCGCGTTCATCAACCTGCAGCAGTATTACCTCGAAGGCTTCCTGCTGGAGCGCGCGCAGGCGCTGCCCAATATCGAGATCCGCTGGCACAACAAGGTGGTCGGGGTGGACACCCGCGGCAGCGCCAACGCCGGCGTGGTGTTGACCGTCGAGACGCCCGATGGCTGCTACCCGCTGGCCGCGCGCTATGTGGTGGCTGCCGACGGCTCGCGCAGCCCGATGCGCAAGCTGCTGGGCCTGGACAGCAAGGGCCGCACCTTCCGCGACCGCTTCCTGATTGCCGACGTCAGGATGGAGGCGGATTTCCCGGCCGAGCGCTGGTTCTGGTTCGACCCGCCCTTCCACCCCAACCAGTCGGTGCTGCTGCATCGCCAGCCGGACAATGTCTGGCGCATCGACTTCCAGCTGGGCTGGGACGCCGACCCGGTGCTGGAGAAAACCCCTGAACGCGTGATCCCGCGGGTGCAGGCGCTACTGGGCAAGGACGTCAAGTTCGAGCTGGAATGGGTCAGCGTTTATACCTTCTCTTGCCAGCGCATGGACAGCTTCCGCCACGGCAATATCCTGTTCGCCGGCGATGCCGCGCACGGCGTTTCGCCGTTTGGCGCGCGCGGCGCCAACAGCGGCGTCCAGGACGCCGAGAACCTGGCGTGGAAGCTGGCTTACGTGCTGCAGGGCCATGCCAGCGACCGGCTGCTGGACACCTACGCCAGCGAGCGCGAATTCGCCGCCGACGAGAACATCCGCAACTCCAGCCGCTCGACCGACTTCATCACGCCCAAGAGCGCCGCCAGCCGCGTGTTCCGCGACGCGGTGCTGGCGCTGTCGCGGCGCCATGCGTTCGCGCGCGCCCTGGTGAACAGCGGCAGGCTGTCGGTGCCGGCGGTGCTGCATGGCTCGCCGCTGAACACCGATGATGCCGCGCCGGATGCTGCCGGCAAGCTGGTGCCCGGCGCGGTCTGCTGCGATGCGCCGGTGTCCGGCGTCGACGGCGCGGGCTGGCTGCTGTCTTACCTGGGCGGGGATTTCACGGTGCTGGTGTTCGCCAATCCCGAGGCGATCGATCCCGGCACGCTGGCCGACCTTGCCGCACTGAAGCAAGCCGGCGCGCCGCTGCAGCTGGTCTACGTCACCGACGCCGCGCAGCCGCCAATGACCTGCACCCACGCCACCGTGCTGCGCGACGACGAAGGCCTGGCGGCCGCGCGCTACGGCGCCGCGCCCGGCACCTGCTACCTGGTCCGTCCGGACCAGCATGTGTGCGCGCGCTGGCACCGTCCCGACCCCGCCGCGATCCGCGCCGCGCTGGCACGCGCCACCGGCGCCGACCTGCGCGCGCCGCAGCCGGGCCGCATCGCCGCCTGATCGCCTGCCCAGACCCACGGAGATTGCCATGCCCCATCTGCTCAACACCCAACCCAACCTGGCGCGGCCCGACGACTTCTATGAAGCGCTGATCGAGATGCACCGCGACCTCGACGAGACCCAGAGCCAGGCCGCCAACGCGCAACTGATCCTGCTGCTGGCCAACCATATCGGCGACCACGACGTGCTGCTGGCGGCAATGGCCGAAGCGCGCGAGGGCGTTGTCGCCAGCCCCGACACGACGCCGACCTGATCGGATAGCCCGGCGCACGCGCGGACGGGTCCGCGCGTGCGCCACGCAACTTTCTTCTGACATCCCGGGCCAACGCGCACCAGACGCGGCCCGTTGGCGGCATCCGCCCGGCTGCCTGCCGCCGCAGCCACCACCGCACGGAGACAACATCGATGAGCCATCCGGTCTCAGGGGAGCTTTCGTCCCTATCCAGCCTGGCGCCTCCCGCCCCGGCCCCCGCAACCCTGGCCGCGCGCGACGAGGACGCGCTCTACCACAAGGTCTGGCTGCGCATCATTCCCTTCCTCTTCGTCTGCTACGTGGTGTCGTTCCTGGACCGCATCAACATCGGCTTCGCGCAACTGCAGATGAAGCATGACCTGGGCTTCAGCGACGCCATGTACGGCCTCGGCGCCGCCGTGTTCTACGTCGGCTACGTGCTGTGCGAAGTGCCCAGCAACATGCTGCTGGCGCGCTTTGGCGCACGCCGCACCTTCACCCGCATCATGGTGCTGTGGGGCGCGGCATCGGTGGCGATGATGGCCGTGTCGACACCCGCGCAGTTCTACGCGCTGCGCTTCCTGCTGGGCGTATTCGAGGCGGGCTTCTTCCCCGGCATCGTGCTCTACCTGACCTACTGGTTCCCCGCGCGCCGGCGCGCCGCGGTGATGGCGATCTTCTTCGCCGGGGTGGCGGTGGCAGGGGTGCTGGGCGGGCTGGTGTCCGGCTGGATCATGCGCGACATGGCGGGCGTGCTGGGCCTGCAGGGATGGAAGTGGATGTTCGCGATCGAAGGCGCGCCGGCGGTGCTGCTGGGCCTGGCGGCCGCGCGCGTGCTGGTCGACGGCCCGCAGCAGGCCAGCTGGCTGAGCGAGCACGAACGCGCCTACCTGTTGCGCGACACCGCCGCGCAGGCCCATGCCGGCGGCCATTCGATGCACGCGCTGCGCCAGGTGTTGCGCAACCCGCGCGTGTACGTATTCGCCTTCATCTATTTTTCGCTGACCTGCGGCTCGCTGGCGCTCAGCTTCTGGATGCCTCTGATGATCCGCGATTTCGGCGTGACCGACGTGATATCGGTCAGCCTGTATTCGGTGGTGCCGAATGCGGTCGGCGCGGTCGGCCTGGTCGTGATCGCGCGGCACTCGGACCGCACCGGCGAGCGCCATCGCCATTTCCTGCTGTGCACGGCGGGCGGCGCGCTGGCGCTGGCGGCGCTGACGCTGCCGCTGCCGGGGCTGGCTGCAATGCTGGCAATCCTGTCGGTGGCGGCGGTGCTGATCTTTGCCGCGCTGCCGGTGTTCTGGGCGCTGCCGCCGGGCTACCTGCCCGGCGCCGGCAGCGCCGCCGGAATCGCCTTCATCAGCAGCATCGGCATCACCAGCGGCATCGTCAGCCCGTGGGTGATCGGGCAGATCAAGACCCGCACGGGCAGCCTCGACCATGCCCTCTACCTGCTGGCGGCACTGCTGCTGGCTAGCGGCCTGGCCATGTGGCTGGGCGTGCCGAAACCGCCCGCGCGGCCGGCGTGAAAACGGCCTCGGGGAAGCGCAATACCGGATAGTCCGCACCCGCCGGGTGCGGCGTTCAGTGAGATCGGCCGCAGGGAATCACGGAGGCGATCTCCTCCCGCATCACCTCGACCACATCGTCGATTTCCAGCCCTTCGGCCGTAACCAGCACGTCCTGGCCGCGGCCGATCGCGTAGACCACGCCGCGCCAGCGGCCGGGCTCCACGGCCTCGCACAGGCGGATATTGAATTCGGTGTCCTGGTCCTGGCTATACACCGTCACCAGGTCGCCCACCTGGGGAGTGCGCACCGCTTCTCCGTCGAACGCCCGGGCCACCACGGTCACCGGCGACTGCGTCAGCCCCCTGGCAAATCTTGCACGCATGGTCCGCTCCTCTGATTGCGATCCAAGTCCAGCTTACAAGAGGCCGCATAAATAACCAGGGATTTCCACCGGAAAGTGGAACCAGAAGCGCTTCGCGCCTGTCAGACGCCGCCGGATAGACAGCGCGCGCGGATGGACCACAATAGAAAGACCGATATCCGAGGAGACCCGACATGGGCAGCAACATACACGTCGTTCCGCACGACGAGGGCTGGGACGTCATCCACGAGGGCGCACGCTACGCCGAATCGCACCACGCCACCCAGGAAGAGGCGGTCGCCGCCGGCACCACGCAGGCGCAGCGCGAGCACGTTGAATTGCTGATCCATGGCCGCGACGGCCAGATCCGCTCGCGCAACAGCTTTGGCCACGATCCCCGCGCCATTCACGGGTGATCCGCGGCGGTTGCCGTAACGTCGAGGTGCCGGCACGCTGAGCGCGCCTGCGCGACCATGCCACAACACCGCGCCGACCCACACGCCGTGGCCGCGATCGCGGCCGCGACCGTGCCGTGGCCGGCGGTCGACCAGGCGGCCGCGAGCCCTCTCACCGGCCCCTTTGCCCACGCTGCCGCAGCGCTGGCCGATCGGCTCGCCGGCCACCGCCTGGTGCTGCTGGGCGAGAGCACGCACGGCACCGCCGAGTTCTATCACGCCCGCGCCGCGCTGAGCGCGCACCTGGTGGCGCGGCACGGCTTCAGCATCATCGCGGTGGAAGCGGACTGGCCCGACGCCGCGGCGGTGGACCGCCACGTGCGCGGCCGCCAGGCGCAGCCTGCCGAATCGCCTGCCGCGGCCTTTACGCGCTTCCCGGTCTGGATGTGGCGCAACCTGGAGGTGGCGCGCTTTATCCGCTGGCTGCACGCGCACAATGCCGCGCAAGCGCCCCCCCGGCGCGCCGGCTTCTTCGGCCTCGATATCTACAGCCTGGCCGCCTCGATGGCGGCGGTGCTGGCTTACCTGGAAGGCGTCGATCCCCGCGCCGCGCAGGCCGCGCGCGAACGCTACGCATGCCTGGAGCCCTGGCGGCGCGACCCGGCACGCTATGGCCGCGCCGTGCTGCACGGCACCCATGCGGATTGCGAGGACGCGGTGGTCGAACAGCTGCAGGCCTTGCTCGACAAACGCCTGGCCTATGCGCGCGCGGGGCATGAAGACTTCCTCGATGCCGCGCAGAATGCGCGCCTGGTCGCCTCGGCAGAACGCTACTACCGCGTCATGTACCACGGCAGCGACGACAGCTGGAACCTGCGCGACACGCATATGTTCGAGACCCTGGCGCAACTGCTGCACGCCCAGGGGCCGGAATCGCGCGCCGTGGTCTGGGCGCACAACTCGCATATCGGGGATGCCGCGCACACCGAGATGGGCATCAGCCAGGGCCAGCTGAATATCGGCCAGCTATGCCGCGAAGCCTTCGGCGACGCCGCCGTACTGGTCGGCTTCAGCACCTACGACGGCACCGTGGCGGCGGCAACTTCCTGGGACGGGCCGATGGAAATCAAGCAGGTCAGGCCGGCACGGCCGGACAGCTACGAGCACCTGTTCCACGCGGCCGGCCATGCGCAGGGCTGGACTGATTTGCGTGGTGATGGCAGTGACGGCAGCGCCGTGCAGGCCGAACTGCGCGAGCTGCTGATGCCGGCGCGGCAGGAACGCTTCATCGGCGTGATCTACCGTCCGGACACTGAGCTGCAGAGCCACTACGCGCACGCCATCCTGCCGCGCCAGTTCGACGTGCTGGCGTGGTTCGACCGCACCAGCGCGGTGCCGGCGTTGCCGGCACCGCCTGCGCCGGGCGCGGCAGAGACCTGGCCATCCGGTCTCTGAGACGCTTGCCCGGCCCCGGCTGCTGGCGTAGGTTACTTGCGGGTCTTCGGCGCCTTGGGCTCCGAAGCCGGATAGTCATACCGTTGCTGCGATTGCGGCCCCTCGTTGACGGCGGGGCTGGCCGGGGTGGCGGGCGTGGCCGGCGTGGCGCGGGTGCCGGGGCCGCCCGGGGTGGCGGGCGTGGCCGGCGTAGCGGGCGTAGCACGGCGTGTGTCGCCCTGGCCCGGCATGACATCGGAGGCCGACGTGCCCGGCGCGCGCGTGTCGGCGCCAGGGCGCGTGGTGGTGGTCTGGGCCCAAACTGGAACGCTGAGCAGCGCGGCCAGCGCAAAGATCGCAGTGTGTCTCATGACAGTCTCCTTCCTCGTGAACGGCCAGCGGCGTGTGGCAGCGGCCGGAACTGGCTCCGTTGCGAATCCCATGCCAGCGCGCCAGTTCAGCCCCCGGTGCGGTCAGGCGCGACCTCGATGTGATTGATGACGTCACGCACGCCGGCACTCGCGCGCACGCAGGCCTCGACCGCGTCGCGGTCGGCGGCGCTGCCGATCGCGCCGCGAAGCGTGACGCGGCCTTGCGCCACGTCCAGCGCAATCTCGCTGAGGTCGAGTCCGGTCTCCCACAGGCGCGCGCACAGCGATGCCTGCAAGGCCGTGTCCGCCGCGCCCGCGGCGTTGCCGCGCGGATTGTCCGTCTTCAGCGAATCGGGCATGGGCAAAGTTTCCGCGCGACGGCCTCAATACATGCGCATGCCGTGGCCGGGGTGGGCCTCCGACCCGGCCGGCCGTGCCACGCGCAAGTGGTTGACGAGGTCCCTGACGCCGAAGACCTCATCGGCAATATCCTCGATGCGGTACTTCTGGTGCCGCCCCGGGACGCTGCCCTCCAGCGTGACCACGCCCTGCTCGACCCGCACCTCGACCTCGTTCAGGTCCAGCCGGCCACTGCGCGTCAGCTGCTCGCACAGGTCTTCCAGGATCCGTTCATCGCTGCGCTGGTAGTTGCGCGGCCCGACCGGCCGCCGGTGCTCCGTGCCACCGCGGTAGAGGTCCATGCGCTCGTTGTAGCCGGTGAACTGGCGGTAGGGATCGGTCATGTCCCGCGGTCGCGCGGTCTGGGTATCATGCGGCCGCCATGCTCCGGCATCGCGGCCGGGGCCAAACTCGCCGGGGTCCACCGGCTGGTCATAGTCATAGACGCCATAGGCACCCACGTAGTGGCTGCGCATATCGGCCTCGGGCACGGCACTCTCGTGCCATGGGCGGTCGCGCCAGTTGTCTCTGCGATCCATCGTTGCCTCCGTTGGTCCCGCCGCAACGGCCAGCGGGCTTGCTGTCACCGGTTGCGCTATTTCTGCCGCGGCGGCACCAGGTCCCGGTCGGGCTGGCGCAGTTCGCCCCGGCGCAGTTGCGCCACCGCGCAGGCCAGTGCGCGCGCCACGTTGTCGACTTCGTCCTGCACGCCGGTGTCGTGGTCCAGCGCGACGTGGCTGGTGGCATACGGCTCGTAGTAGCCGATATACCGGTCCAGCCGCGCCTGGGCGCCGGCATCGACCAGTCCCATCCAGTCCAGCCAGTCCGACAGCGCGCGGCGCACGCCTTCGATGCCGGCGACGTCGCCATGCACCACCAGTCCGTAGGCGCGCCCGGACAGGTGCTTGGGATAGTCCCAGCCCGACAGCTCGATCGCCTTGGCGCGCACCACGTCCTTGCCATGCGTGGTGGTGGGGTCCGGGTTGCCGCCGTCGGCGCACACCAGCCGGTCCATCATCAGCTTGAGCGGGCTGCTGGCCTGGTACCAGTACACCGGCGTGACGATCAGCACGCCGTGGCAGGCCGCCCAGCGCGGGTAGATCTCGTTCATCCAGTCATTGACCTGGCCCAGCGCATGATTGGGGTAGCAGCTGCACGGCCAGTGGCACAAGGGCATCGCGGTCGATACGCACCCCTTGCACGGATGGATGTGCAGGTGCGCGTCGGAGGTGAGGCGGCTCAGGTCGAGCAGGTCGACCTCGACGCCCTGCGCTTCCAGCCGTTCGCGCGCGCGCCCCGCCAGGCGCCAGGATTTCGACATCTCGCCCGGGCACGTGTAGTCATTGCGCGAGCCGGCGCAGACCAGCAGCACGCGCGAGCGGGTGGCGGGATCGGTCTGGCGCTGCTGGGCCACGCGCACCGCCTCGCTGGCGGCGCGCCATTCGTCGGAGAGGTCGTAATCCGGGTCGGCATAGCCCGCGCCCGCCTTGTGCGTAAGCGGTGCCTTGCGGCCTTCCTGGTAGGCCTGCCACGCAATGCCCTCGAGGCGATCCAGGGCTTCGTCCTCCTGACGGTAGGCGGCATCGGTAAAACGGGCCAGGAAGCGCTGGCGAAAGACCCCGCGCGGCAGCGCACTGGTTACCTGGCCCTTGCGCACGTCCTCGGGGTCGCCAGCGTGGCGCGGCGCGCGCGGCGCATCGCGCGAGGGCCGGTCGGGGGGCGTGCGCGGCTTTGGCGGCTGATCAGGCATGGCGGTCTCCGTACAGGTCATTGCGCGCAGACATGCAAGATGAGCGCCACCGCCGCGCCACGTGTGCGCTGCGCGCGGCGCGCAGCTTTTACAGGCGCGGGCCGCCGCTGCATGTACATTTTTCCCCGCATTTCAATCCGCCGGTGCCGATCCCGGTCGCGTGCATTCCTGCAGCACAGCTGGGTGTGGCAGCGACGGTGCTGGCACGAAACCTGCCGCCTTGCCGGGAAATCGACTGCGGATACCGCAATGGAGAGCATGCAAGTGATTGCCGAGGCGATGCGCGGAGTGCTGGGCGACGGCGACGACCTGGCCTGGTGGCAGGCCGGCGTACGCGCCGCCCTCGTTTTCGCCGGCACCTGGGCCCTGCTGAGGCTGGCCGGCAGGCGTGCCTTCGCGCAGAAGACCTCGTTCGACCTGTGCATCGTGCTGTTGCTGGGCGCGGTGCTTTCGCGTGCGGTGGTCGGGGCGACGTCATTCTCGGTGGCCTTTGCCGCGGCGCTGGTGCTGGTGCTGCTGCACCGGGCCGTCGGCTGGCTGTCGAGCCGCTCTCCCGCATTCGACCGGGCCACCGCTGGCGACGCGCTGGACCTGATGCGCGCGGGTGAGCTGGACCGCGAGCGCATCCGCGGCGCGATGCTCACCGAGGAAGACCTCAAGGCGAATCTGCGCGCGACGCTGCAGACCGACAGCTTCGATGATCTCAGGCGGGTGGTGCTGGAGCGCGATGGCAAGGTCACGTTCGTTCGCGCGCAGCGGGCGGAACCCGCGTCCGCGCCGCCACGCACGGCCACCGGTTCGGTCCCACGCGGCAACGGCGTGCCGGCGCGGGCATCGGGAGCGCGGCGATGAGCCATGGCAGCGCTGGCGGCAGCGACAACCTCGGCATCGCACGCTACCTGCTGCGCCATGGGCTGCGCGTGGTCACGGCGGAATCCTGCACCGCGGGCCTGATCGCCTCGCGTATCGCCGAGGTGCCCGGCTGCGGCGACGTGTTGCGCTGCGCGATCGTGGCCTACTCGCCGTCAGCCAAGGAGCAACTGCTGCACGTCCCGCGCGAGACTATCCGGCGCCATGGCCTGACCAGCGAGGCGGTGTCGCTGGCGATGGCGCGCGGGGCCATGCAACTGACCGGCGCGGACCTCGCGATCGCCAACACCGGGGTTGCCGATGGCGGCGGCGACGGCGATATCCCCGCCGGCACGCAATGCTTTGCCTGGGTGTTCCGCCGCCACGGCCATGCCGCGCACGACGTCGTGTCGCACGCGGCGGGAATTGCGGCCTTTACCGAAACACGCCGCTTTGCCGGCGCGCGCAATGCCGTGCGTGAAGCCGCCGCCGACTGGGCCCTGGCCCGAATCTGCCATTACCACGAATTGGCGCGCAGCGGGCAAGGCCGTGACGCGCGCGCATGAATCGCCGGCGCGCCGAAACGGCACGCTGGCAACCCCGAGGGCCCTGGGCCCGACCGACGTAGTCTTGCAATGGAGACCATCATGAAACGCACTCTCGCTACCACGGCACTGGTCGTCGGCACCGCGCTCTGCCTGCCGGCCTTTGCCCAACAAGCACCCGCTTCACCGAACGCGCCGAACCCCAGCGTGCCGCCGATCGAAGGCGCCCCGGCCACGCGCAACCAGCCGGCCGCCACCGACATGGGCGCCGCTTCCGGCCCGGGTGCCAAGGACACCATGAAGAAGTCCAAGTCCAAATCGGACAAGACATCGAACACCGCCCGCAGCAAGAAGCCACGCGAGCAAGGCGCGCCGCCCGCACCGACCGCCGACGCGCCAAGCGGGCCCAAGGGCGATTCGCCGAATCCGGCGCCGAAGCAGTAAGCGCCCCGAAGCGTCTTTACCTGCCACTTAACCCGCCGCGCCCGCAGCCGGATGGGATGATCCGGTCGCCGGGCGCCGCGGGAACTCAGCCGCCGCCGCGCATGGCCCGCGTCGCCTGCGCCAGCAAGGCCTCGCGTTCGCGCCGGCGCCAGCGTACGCAGCGCCATAGCTCCTCCAGGTAGGGCAAACCCGCCAGCAGCACCACGGCCACCAGCAGGCCCGCCAGATAAACCGGCGGCAGCGGCTCCGCCTTCAACGCCAGCGCCAAGCGCGCCGGCTCGGTGCCGCGTCCGAACAAGGCCAGGAACTGGTCCCAGTGCAACACCACCACATATGACGCCGCGGCCAGAGGCAGCACTTCGAGCAAACTGTGCATGTGCTGCTCGACGGGGGCGATGTGGCGGCGCGTGCTGGCGTAATGCACGTCCCACCATGCGGTGACCTCATGCACCACCAGCGCCGCCAGCACCACCGCGATCACCAGCGCGTTGACCTCCAGGAACAGCACCAGTAGCAGCGGCAGGCCCACTTCGGCCAGCATCAGCATGTGCAGCAGAGACTCGGCGACGCCGGCGTTGCGTTCGATCTGCGTGGCCCGGTGGCACAGCCAGTCGCCCAGGCCCGCCAGCAGCCACAGCGGCACCAGCCCGTACATCAGTACGAGCCGGGCAGCATGTTCGAAGGCATGGAGGTCGGCCGGCATGGCAGTACTGTGGCCCGATGCAGGCCGGGCTAGGGCCGCGCCTGCGGCGCGCGGTACTGCTGCCGCAGCACCCGGAACAGTTCGTGGTTCACCTGCACGCCGCGATACTGGCGCCGCACCACGGCGCGCACGCGCGAGCCCAGCACATGCGTGCGCAGCGCCCGCGCATAGCGCCGCTGCACGGCGTGCTCGCGCTTGCTGATGGCCTGCACGATGGAACGGTCGGAACTGTGCTTGCCGATGCCGCCCGCCGCGGAGGCCGCACAAGCGGCCGGCGCGGGCAATGCTTGCGGCACCTCGCCCAGGTCGAGCAGGCACGCCTGCAGCTCATGCGCGGCCTGTGCGAACGCATTGGCGCGGCTGGTCAGCACGGACTTGAGGTGGGGGTTCGCCGCCGCCGTGGCGGCGCGGCGGCAGCCCAGCTCGCCCTCGCGCGAGGCTGCGAGCAGCGCGTTGAGCAACACGATTTTTTTCTTCGCCATGGCACACCTGCCCTGGTCCGCAGGCGGACCGTGAAGTCAGCGATCGGAGCCGGCGGCTGCCGGCGGCTGCGCGTTGGCGCCGGGCATGCGGCGCATGCCGGACTGGTCCAAGGATAACGGCTCGGCCCGCGTGGCGCCAGTTGCGCCCGTTGCAGGGAAGGCGCGCCGCGCGGCGGCCTGCCACGCCTTGCGCGCCTCGCGCATGCCGCGCAGGTTCATGGCGATCAGGGCCAGCTGCAGCGCGATCAGCGCATAGGCGTCGCCGTGCCAGCCCCACGCAATCCACAGCACGTTGCTGGCGAGGAACACCCAGAAGCCGGCGCGCCGCCGCGCGATCGATCGCGAACCGACCAGCCAGGTCGCCAGTACCGTCACCACCATTGCCGGCCATTGCGCCGCCTCTAGCCATTGATCCATGGGCCCCCTTTTGATGGCTTGCCACCGTGCCGGCAATGGGCACGCACAGGCGCAGAGGGGCAAGAAACATACCGGGAACGCACCGGGCCTGCACCGGGCGCGTGGCCCTGCGCGATATTTCCATCGGCACGGCAGCCACCAGTAGTTTTTACAAGCTGCGGCACAACCGGCACATGCGCTGTCGCGCCGCACGGCCTTGCAGGGCCTCGCCGAACTGCCCCGTGCTGGCGCGCAGGCGCGCTGGCACGCACTTCGCATGGCAGTGCCATCCCGGCGGCTGGCCGCAAGGCGCCGCTCCGGGTTTTTTGTTGCTCCGCCGGAGCGAAACACCGGGAGGACATGTGCGGATCTGCCAGATCGACCTGACCGGAACGCCCGAAGCCGATCAGCACGCGCTGCAGCGCGTGGCGGCGCTGGGGTTCGACCACGTATTGATCGGCGGCTGGCCGCACCTGCCTGGGGACGACACGCTCGCTGCGTGCGCCCGGCATGGACTGGCCCCCCTGCTCGACATTTCACTGGACCGCTATATGGCGGATGGCGCCGCGGGGACCGACGACCTCCCCGATGCCGCCTGGATCGACACCGCGGCGCCCGCCTTCGCGCCGCACGAGACCGACAACCACATCCCCGGCACGCGCCTGCGCTGGCATGACCGGCAGATTGCCGAAGCGCTGGTGCAATGGTGGGCGGCGCGGCTGCGCATGGCCTGGGCCGCGGGCGCGGCGGGCTTCTGCTGCCGCGCGCCGGCCCGCGTGCCCGGCCAGTGCTGGGCCACGCTGCTGGCCACCTTGCGCGGCGATGCGGTACCGGAAACGGCGCGGGGCACGCCACGCTTTCTCGCCTGGACCCCGGGGCTGACGCCGGCACAGCTGGACGAACTGGCGCCCGCCGGCTTCGACGGCGCCTTTTGCTCGCTGCCATGGTGGGACTACCGCAGCGCCTGGCTGACCGAGGAAATGGCGCGGCTGCGCCGCCTGGGCCGGGTGCTGGCGGCGCCGGCCTTGGCGCCCGCCCGCCATGACGCGCTCAGCGCGCGGCGCGCGCTGTGGACTGCCGCGGCGATCGGTGACGGCATTTTGGTGCCGGCGGGATTCGAGACCGGCGGCGCGCAGGCACGCGACCCGCTGGCCCCGGACGGCCACGTGCATGACGGCGTGCCCTACGACATTACGCATGAAGTGCTCGAGGCCAACACCTGGCTGGCCGCGCGCGACCCCGCGCCGGCCCTGGCGGTGCGTTTGCTGAGCGGGCCCGACGCGCCGCTCACGGTACTGGCGCGCCTGCCCGCACCCAACGGGCACTGCAGCAGTGCCGATGCCACGCCGCGCCGGGATGATCCGGCGGTGCCGGATGGCGGCCCGGCGCTGGCGGTGGTGCTCAACCCCGATCCGATGGAACCGGCCAGCCTGGGCGCCGACCGCGTGCTCAGTGCCATGCCGCATGCCAGTGCGCGCCTGGAACCCGCAGTGGGAGGTCCCGGCGGCACGATCGACGGCACCAGTCGGCTCGATGCGCTCTCCAGCATCACGCTGGCGCCGGCGGACATCCGCCTTTACGAAGTGCCGCCGGTGCCGCTGAGCCGGCCCGGCATGCCGCGGCCCGACGCGACTGCGCCGCATGGCCACGAAACGCTGGCGGTCACGGGCCTGGGCAGCGTGGTGGCCGCCATCGAGGCACCGCGCATCGCCATCGAACGGGTCGAGCCCGCCTGCGACGCCGGCCGCTTCGCCGTGCGCCGCGTGGTGGGCGAACGCGTTACCGTCAGCGCCGATATCTGGATGGATGGCCACGACAAACTGGCCGCCGCGGTCTTGTGGCGCGCGCCGGGCGAGAGCGACTGGCATGAAGCGCCGATGCAGCCCGGCATCAACGACCGCTGGGAAGGCAGCTTCCCGCTGGTGGCGCTGGGCCGGCATGAATTCACCGTCGAGGCCTGGCGCGACACCTTCGCCAGCTGGCTCGACGAGATCGGCAAGAAGCGCGCGGCGGGACTCAACGTTGCGCTGGAAACCGAGGAAGGTGCGCGGCTGGTGGCGGACGCGCTGCTGCCGGCAGGGAACGGAAAAAAGGGCAACGGCAGGAAGAACGGCAAGAAGGCCAACCAGGGAGCCACGGACAGCGAGCTCGCCGCCATCGTCGACGAACTGACCGCGGCCGCCGGCGACGACGAACGCCGCCTGCAACTGCTGCTGTCCGAACGCACCGCCGTGGCGATGCGCGCCGTGATGAAGACCGCGGCCGGCAGGCCGTTCGCCTCGCGCCATCCGGTGGCAATGCCGGTCGAGGCGGATCGGCTGGCCGCGCGTTTCGCCAGCTGGTATGAGCTCTTTCCGCGCTCGCAAAGCAACGATGCGCAGCGCCATGGCACCTTCGACGACGTCATCGCGCGGTTGCCCGCGATCCGCGCGATGGGCTTCGACGTGCTGTATTTCCCGCCGATCCACCCGATCGGCCGCATCCATCGCAAGGGCCGCAACAACAGCCTGCGCAGCGAGCCCGGCGACCCCGGCAGCCCTTACGCGATCGGCGGCGCGGAAGGCGGCCATGATGCCTTGCATCCCGAGCTTGGCACCTTCGAGGATTTCAGCCGGCTGATCGACGCCGCCGCCGCCAACGGCCTGGAGCTGGCGCTGGACTTCGCGATCCAGTGCTCGCCCGACCATCCGTGGCTGAAGGACCACCCGGAGTGGTTCGCGCACCGGCCCGACGGCTCGCTGCGCTATGCCGAGAATCCGCCGAAGAAGTACGAGGACATCGTCAACGTCGATTTCTACGCCGCGCCGCCGGCCGGTGCCGCGCTGTGGCAGGCGCTGCGCGACGTGGTGATGTTCTGGGCCGACCACGGCATCCGCATCTTCCGCGTCGACAACCCGCACACCAAGCCGCTGCCGTTCTGGGAATGGATGATCGCCGACGTGCGCACGCGCCACCCGGACACTATCTTCCTGGCCGAGGCCTTTACCCGGCCCAAGATGATGGCGCGGCTCGCCAAGCTGGGCTTCAGCCAGTCGTATACCTACTTCACCTGGCGCAACACCAAGTGGGAGCTGACCGAGTACCTGACCGAACTGACGCAGAGCCCGCTGCGCGACTTTTTCCGGCCGCACTTCTTCGTCAACACGCCGGACATCAATCCCTATTTCCTGCATCACGGCGGCCGCCCGGCGTTCCTGATCCGCGCCGCGCTGGCAACGCTGCTGTCCGGCCTGTGGGGCATGTACAGCGGCTTCGAGCTGTGCGAGAGCGCGCCGTTCGTACTCGACGGCAAGGTGCGCGAGGAATTCCTGGACTCCGAGAAATACCAGCTGCGGGTGCGCGACTGGCAGCAGCCGGGCAATATCGTCGCCGAGATCTCGCGGCTCAACGAGATCCGCGCCGGCCACCCCGCGCTGCAGAACCACCTGGGGCTGCGCTTCTACCAGGCCGGCAGCGACGCGGTGCTGTGGTTCGCGCGCTTCGTGCCGGGGACCGATTACCTGTTCGGCGACGACGTGCTGCTGGCGGCGATCAATCTTGACCCGCGCACCGCGCACGACGCCGACATTGAAATCCCGCTGTGGGAATGGGGCCTGCCCGACCAGGCCGGCCTGACGGTGCACGACCTGATGCGCGGCCAGCGCTTCACGCTGCGCGGCAAGCACCAGCGCATCCGCCTCGACCCGGCGCAGCTGCCGTTCGCGGTCTGGCATGTGCAGCCGCTGGAACGTCCCGCCCCCCGCCCACCTGCTGCGCCGGTCTCGACCGACCCGCACGGCGCCTGACAGGCATACGTGGAGACACGGATGAAACGCCTTACCGAAACCGGCAGCGCCGCCCTGCTCAACGCCGATCCGCTCTGGTACAAGGATGCAGTGATCTACCAGCTGCACATCAAGTCCTTCTCCGACGCCAATGGCGATGGCGTGGGCGACTTCGCCGGCCTGCTCGGCAAGCTCGACTATCTCGTCAACCTGGGCGTCGACACGGTATGGCTGCTGCCGTTCTACCCGTCGCCGCGCCGCGATGACGGCTATGACATCGCCGACTACCGCAACGTCCACCCCGACTACGGCACGCTGGCGGACGCGCGCCGCTTTATCGCGGCGGCGCACGCGCGCGGCCTGCGCGTGATCACCGAGCTGGTCATCAACCACACCTCGGACCAGCATCCGTGGTTCCAGCGCGCGCGCAAGGCCAAGCCCGGCTCCGCGGCGCGCCGCTACTACGTGTGGTCGGACCATGACCAGGCCTACGCCGGCACGCGCATCATCTTTTGCGATACCGAGAAATCCAACTGGAGCTGGGACCCGGTGGCGGGCGCATATTTCTGGCACCGCTTCTACTCGCACCAGCCGGACCTGAACTTCGACAACCCGCAGGTGCTCAACGAAGTGCTGTCGGTGATGCGCTTCTGGCTGGACATGGGCGTCGACGGCCTGCGCCTGGACGCGGTGCCCTACCTGGTCGAGCGCGAAGGCACCAGCAACGAGAACCTGCCCGAGACCCATGCCGTGATCCGCAGCATCCGTTCTCACCTCGACCAGCATTTCCCCGGCCGCATGCTGCTGGCCGAGGCCAACATGTGGCCGGAAGACGCGCAGCAGTATTTCGGCCTGACCGGCCCCGACCCGGAAGGCGACGAATGCCACATGGCGTTCCACTTCCCGCTGATGCCGCGCATGTACATGGCGATCGCGCGCGAAGACCGCTTTCCGATCACCGACATCATGCGCCAGACGCCGGAGGTGCCGCCCAACTGCCAGTGGGCCATCTTCCTGCGCAACCATGACGAGCTGACGCTGGAGATGGTGACCAGCAGCGAGCGCGATTACCTGTGGGAGGTCTACGCCACCGATCGGCGCGCGCGCATCAACCTGGGCATCCGCCGCCGGCTGGCGCCGCTGATGGAACGCGACCGCCGCCGCATCGAGCTGATGAACAGCTTGCTGTTCTCGATGCCGGGCACGCCGGTGATCTACTACGGCGACGAGATCGGCATGGGCGACAACATCCACCTGGGCGACCGCGACGGCGTGCGCACGCCGATGCAGTGGTCGCCCGACCGCAATGGCGGCTTCTCGCATGCCGATCCCGAGCGGCTGGTGCTGCCGCCGTTGCAGGGCCCGCTGTATGGCTATGAGGCGGTCAATGTCGAAGCGCAGGCGCGCGATCCGCACTCGCTGCTGAACTGGATGCGGCGCATGCTGGCGCTGCGGCGCAAGCACCGCGCCTTCGGCCGCGGCACGCTGCGCTTCCTGTTTCCCGGCAACCGCAAGATCCTGGCGTACCTGCGCGAGTTCGAGGGCGAGCACATCCTGTGCGTGGCCAACCTGTCGCGCGCGCCGCAGGCGGTGGAGCTGGACCTGTCCGCCTTCAACGGCCGCGTCCCCGTGGAGATGATGGGCGCCACGCCGTTCCCGGCCATCGGCACGCTGACTTACCTGCTGACGCTGCCGCCCTATGGCTTCTACTGGTTCGTGCTGAGCGACGAGGCGCAGCCGCCGTCGTGGCACGTGGAGGCGCCTGAACAAATGCCTGACCAGATCACCCTTGTGATGCAGAACACCGGCCGGCCCGAACTGACCGAGGCCTCGCGCCGGCTGATGGCCAGCGAGGTGCTGCCCCACTACATCGGCCGGCGCCGCTGGTTCGGCGCCAAGCATGAGCGCATCGAGCGCGTCGGGCTGGCCTACCTGCTGCCGTTTGCACGCGGCAGTGCCGGCGAAGACATCTACCTGGGCGAAGTCGAAGTGGCGCTGCCCGGGCGCACCGAGCGCTACCAGTTGCCGGTTGGCATCCTGTGGGACCGCGAAAGCGCCGACGGGGTCTCGCAACTGGCGCATGGGCTGTCGATGGCGCGCGTGCGCCAGGGCAGCCGCGTCGGGCTGGCCACCGACGGCTTCGTGATCGAACCGTTCGCGCGCGAGGTGGTGCGCGCCTTGCGCAACGATGTACAGGTCCACGCCGGGCACGACGTCATCCATTTCCGCGCCGAGCCCGGACTGGCGGCGCTGGAACTGGAGCGCGACCCGATCGAATACATGTCGGCCGAGCAGTCCAACAGCTCGCTGTCGTACAACAATACCGCCGTGCTCAAGCTGGTGCGCCGGCTTTCGGGCGGCATTCACCCTGAAGCCGAGATGACGCGCTACCTCACCGCGCAGGGCTATGCGCACGCCGCGGCGCTGCTGGGCGAGGTGGTGCGCACCGGACCGGACGGCGTGCCGCACACGATGATGCTGCTGCAGGGCTACATCCTGAACCAGGGCAACGGCTGGGACTGGACCCTGGACTACCTGGGCCGTGCCATCGACGATGCACTGCCGTCGCAGGAGAGCGAGGACGAGTTCGCCGAAGCCATGAACGGCTACGCCGCGCTGGCCGGCACGCTGGGCCGGCGCCTGGCCGAACTGCATGCGGTGCTGGCGCGTCCCAGCGAAGACGACGCCTTCGCGCCCTTGCCGGCCACCGAAGACGAGGCACGCGCATGGGCCGGGCAGGCCATGGAGGCGCTGCAGCGCGCCCTGAGCCGGCTGCAGCCACGGCCCGGCACCGAGCCGGCCAGCCCGGCCTTCGAGGCCGATGTGCAAACCCTGTTGGCTGCGCGCGATAGCCTGCCCCGGCTGGTCGAGCAGCTCGCCGCCGCGGCGCCGGGCAGCCTGCAGACCCGCATTCACGGCGACTTCCACCTGGGGCAGGTGCTGATCGCGCAGAACGACACCTACCTGGTCGACTTCGAAGGCGAACCCGGGCTGCCGCTGGACTGGCGCCGGCGCAAGACCTCGCCGCTGCGCGATGTGGCGGGGCTGCTGCGCTCGCTCGACTATGCCGCGGCCACGGTCGGCACCGACCGCAGCGAACGCACCCACAGCGAACTGCCGCCACAGCTGGCCGAACGGCGCGCGGTGCTGCTGGAGCGCTTCCGCAGCACCGCCAACGAGGCCTTCCTGAACTGCTACCGCCAGCACATGGAGGCCGCGCCAGTACCATGGGTGGCGCCCGACCAGTTGCAGCCCCTGCTTGACTTGTTCCTGCTGGAACGCGCGGCGTATGAAGTCGAATACGAAGCCGCCAACCGCGTCACGTGGATCGACCTGCCGGCCAGCGGGCTGGCCCGCCTGCTGCGCAAGCTGGCCGCGACCGGAGAACCGGCATGAGCCCCCCCGCCAGCACCGACGGCGGCACGCGCGCCGGCCAGCAGGCGGGCCTGCTGCCAGGCCATGAACTCGATGCCCTGCTGGGCGGCCGCCATCCCGACCCGTTCGGCGTGCTGGGACCGCACCCGGATGGCGACGCCACCCTGGTGCGCGCCTGCCTGCCCGGGGCGGCGTCGGTGCAGCTGGCCGATGCCAGCGGCGCGCCGCTGGCGGAGATGGAGCGGCTGCACGGCGGCGGCGTGTTCGCCGGCCGGCTGCCGCATGGGGCCGACACCGGCGCTGCGGCCTACCGCCTGCGCGTGCAATGGTCCGACGGCACCGAGCAGTGCAGCGCCGACCCCTACGCTTTTGGCCTGCTGCTGGGCGAGCTGGACCTGCACCTGATCGCCGAGGGACGGCACTTCGAGCTGGGCGCCTGCCTGGGCGCGCAATGCCAGCGCGTGGACGGCATCGACGGCGTGCGCTTTGCGGTGTGGGCGCCGAATGCGCGACGGGTCTCGGTGATTGCCGACTTCAACGGCTGGCATCCGGCGCGGCATCCGATGCGGCTGCGCCATCCCAGCGGTATCTGGGAGTTGTTCGTCCCCGCCGCGCTCGGGGCGCAGCCAGGCAGCCGCTACAAGTACGACCTGCTCGACCCGCACGGCACCGAGCTGCCAGACAAGGCCGATCCGCTGGCGCTGGCCACCGAGGCGCCGCCTGCCACCGCCTCGGTCGTGGCCGGTCCCGGCCAGGGCGCGCCGCCGTTCAGCTGGAACGACGCCGACTGGATGGCGCGCCGCCAGGCCGCCGACCCGTATGCCGCGCCGATGTCGGTGTACGAGGTGCACGTGCTGTCGTGGCTGCGCGCGGCCAACGACGGGCAGCATGGCTGGAGCATCCTGGCCGACCGGCTGGTCCCCTACGTGCAGGAATTGGGCTTCACCCATATCGAGTTGCTGCCTGTCACCGAGCATCCGTTCGGCGGCTCCTGGGGCTACCAGCCGCTGTCGCTGTATGCGCCCACCGCGCGGCTGGGACCGCCGCAGGCCTTTGCCGCCTTTATCGACCGCTGCCACCAGGCTGGCATCGGCGTAATCCTGGACTGGGTGCCTGCGCACTTCCCAACCGATCCGCACGGGCTGGCGCAGTTCGACGGCACCGCGCTGTACGAGCACCAGGATCCGCGCGAAGGCTTCCACCAGGACTGGAACACGCTGATCTACAACCTGGGCCGCAACGAAGTGCGCGGCTTCCTGCTGGCCGGCGCGCTTCACTGGCTCGAGCACTTCCACGCCGACGGGCTGCGTGTCGACGCGGTGGCGTCGATGCTCTACCGCGACTACAGCCGCGAGCCCGGACAGTGGGTGCCGAACCGTTTCGGCGGCCGCGAGAACCTCGAAGCGGTGGACTTCCTGCGCGAACTCAACGCGGTGGTCCATGAACGCTGCCCCGGGGCGCTGACCATCGCCGAAGAGTCCACCGCGTGGCCCGGCGTGACCGCCAGCGTCGCCAGCGGCGGGCTGGGCTTCGACTTCAAATGGAATATGGGCTGGATGCACGACACCCTGCATTACCTGGCGCATGAGCCGGTTCACCGCGCCTGGCACCACCAGAACATGACCTTCGGCCTGGTCTACGCCTGGTCCGAAGCCTTCGTGCTGCCGCTGTCGCACGACGAGGTGGTGCACGGCAAGGGCTCGATGATCGGCAAGGTGCCGGGCGACGACTGGCAGCGCTTTGCCGGCCTGCGCGCCTACTACGGCTTCATGTGGGCCCATCCGGGCAAGAAGCTGCTGTTCATGGGCGGCGAGCTGGCGCAGTGGCAGGAATGGAACCACGATGCCGAGCTTGACTGGCCGCTGCTGGACCAGCCCATGCACCGCGGCGTGCACACGCTGGTGCGCGACCTGAACCGGCTCTACCGCGAACTGCCCGCGCTGCATGCGCGGGACCACAGTCCCGACGGCTTCCAGTGGGTGGTCGGCGACGACAACCACAACAGCGTGTTTGCGTGGCTGCGCCGCGCGGGGCCGGAGCGCCGCGAGGTAGTGCTGGTGGTGGCCAACATGACGCCGGTGCCGCGCTACGGGTACCGCGTCGGCGTCCCTTATGCCGGCGCATGGCGGGAATGCCTGAATACCGATGCCGCCGTGTACGGCGGCAGCAATGTCGGCAACGGCGGCGCCGTGGCGGCGGTGGAGGTGCCTTCACACGGGCAGCCGGCGTCGCTGACGCTGACGCTGCCGCCGCTGGCCACGCTGGTGCTGCGCTTCGAACAGGGTGACGATACCGAAGGCGCTGCGACATGACCCGCCCGTTCGCTGACCGGCTGCTGCCAGGCAAGCCGTTTCCGCTCGGTGCCCACTGGGACGGGCTGGGGGTCAATTTCGCGGTGTTCTCGGCCCACGCCTCGCGCATCGAGCTGTGCCTGTTCTCCGCCAACGGCCGCAAGGAGCTGGCGCGGCTGCCGCTGCCGGAATGCACCGACGAGATCTGGCACGGCTACCTCCCCAACGCGGCGCTGGGCACGCTGTATGGCTATCGCGCGCATGGGCCTTACGACCCCGGCCACGGCCACCGCTTCAATCCCCACAAGTTGCTGCTGGACCCGTATGCGCGCCAGCTGAGCGGCCCCGTGCGCTGGTCCGACGCGCTGTTCGGCTACCGGCTGCAAAGCGCGCGCGCCGACCTCACGCTCGACCGCCGCGACAGCGCGCCGACCATGCCCAAGGCGGTGGTGGTGGACGAAAGCTTCCACTGGGGCGACGACCGGCCGCCGGCCGTGCCCTGGCCCTCCACCATCATTTACGAAGCCCACCTGCGCGGCCTGTCGATGCTGCGCGACGACCTGTTGCCCAACCTGCGTGGCACCTTCGCCGCGCTGTGCGACCCGCGCTTTGTCGACCACCTGGTGCAGCTGGGGGTGACCACCGTCGAGCTGCTGCCGGTGCACGCCATCCTGCAGGACCGCTTCCTGCTGGAGCGTGGCCTGCGCAACTACTGGGGCTACAACACGCTGTCCTACTTCGCCCCCGAGCCGGCCTATCTCGGCACCGGGCAGCTGCAGGAGTGCAAGGTGGCGATGCGGCGCCTGCACGCCGCCGGCATCGAAGTCATCCTGGACGTGGTCTACAACCACACTTGCGAGGGCAACGAGCTGGGGCCGACGGTGTCGTGGCGCGGGCTGGACAACGCCAGCTACTACCGGCTGGTGCCCGGCGACGAGCGCCACTACATCAATGACACCGGCTGCGGCAACACGCTCAACCTGTCGCACCCGCGCGTGCTGCAGATGGTGCTGGATTCGCTGCGCTACTGGGTGCAGTGCTACCACGTCGACGGCTTCCGCTTCGACCTGGGCAGCACGCTGGGGCGCGAAGGCAATGGCTTCGACGCCGGCTCGGGGTTCTTCGATGCACTAATGCAGGATCCGGTGCTGAGCCGCGTCAAGCTGATCTCCGAGCCCTGGGACCTGGGCCCGGGCGGCTACCAGCTGGGCAATCATCCGCCCGGATTTGCCGAGTGGAACGACAAGTTCCGCGACGTCAGCCGCCGCTTCTGGCGCGGCGACGCCGGGCACCGCGGCGAGCTGGCGGCGCGGCTGGCGGCCTCGGCCGACCTGTTCGACCGCCGCCACCGGCGGCCCTGGGCCAGCATCAACTTCATCACCGCGCACGATGGCTTCACCCTGGCCGACCTGGTCAGCTACAGCGGCAAGCACAACGAGGCCAATGGCGAGGACAACCGCGACGGCACCGACGACAACGCCAGCGCTAACTGGAGCCCCGATGGCAGCGTCGAAGGGCCCACCGACGATCCCGAGATCCTGGAGCGCCGCAAGCGCGTGGCGCAGGCGCTGATGGCCACGCTGCTGCTGGCGCAAGGCACCCCGATGCTCACCGCCGGCGACGAATGGGGCCGCACCCAGCACGGCAACAACAATGCCTATTGCCAGGACAACGAGCTGTCGTGGCTGGACTGGAAGCAGGCCCAGGGGCCCGACGCGCAGCCGCTGCAGCAGATGGTGCGCCGGCTGCTGGCGCTGCGCCGCAAGCTTTATGCGCTGACCGGCGACCGCTTTGCCCACGGGCGTGAAGCGCCGGCGCCGGGCATTGCCGACATCGCCTGGTTCGATACCGACGGCAAGCCCCCCACGCCGGAAGAATGGGCCGATCCGGAGATCCGCACGATCGCGCTGCGCCGCGCGGCCAGCCCGCCGCAACCGGAGCGCCCGACACTGGGTTCGCTGGCGGAACCCGCTCCAGGCGATTCGCGCGCGGTGCAGGTCATCCTGCTGCTGCTCAACGCCGGTGATAGCGACGCCACCTTCCAGCTGCCCGAGCCCGCGCTGCCGTGGGCCCTGCTGTTCGACAGCAGCCGGCCCGAGGCCAGCGACACCGAACTGGCTGGCGCGCCGGTGCAGGAGGCCCAGGCGGTCGCCGCCCACTCGCTGGTGCTGCTGGCCGCGCAGGCCCCCGCGCCACCGGAGGACCACACGTGAGCCGCGCTGGCGAACCCTCGCCGCTGCAGGCGCTGGCGCTGCGCGCCGGCCTGCAGCCGCACTGGACCGATGCCTGGGACCAGCCCCGCGAGGTCAGCGAGGCGGCCCTGCGGCGCGTGCTGGACGGACTGGGACTGCCCTGCGCCACCCCCGGCCAATGCGCCGCCTCGCACGCGTGGCTGGCTGCCGATGACGCGGCCCATGCGCTGCCGCCGCTGGTGACCGCGGAGCGCGGCCAGCCGGTGGCGGTGCCGTGGCCCCATGCCTCGCCGCAGCGTGCCTACCGGCTGACGCTGGAAGACGGCGCGATCATCACCGGTACCGCGGTGCGCTGCGCAGGCGCCAGCGGGGGGTTGATGCAACTGCCCGCCATTGATGTCTGCGGCTACCACCGGCTGGACCTGGGCGATGGCCATACCACGCTGGCGGTGGCGCCGCGGCGCTGCTACGGCGTGGCCGACGCGCTGCGGCATGCCGGCCGCGGCGGCGACGGCGCGGGCACGCCGCCGTGGGGACTGGCGCTGCAGCTCTACAGCCTGCGCCGCGCCGCGCCCTGCGGCATGGGCGACCTGACCGCGCTGGCCGAGGCCTGCGCCATATCCGCCCGCGCGGGCGCCGACGCCGTTGCGATCAACCCGCTGCATGCGCCTTTCGCCGCGCTGCCTGAGCGCTACAGCCCGTATGCGCCTTCCAGCCGGCTGTTCCTGAACCCGCTCTATGCCGACCCCGCCGCGGTGTTCGGCCAGGCGGCCGTGGATGCCGCCATCCATGACCTGGGCGCAGGCGACACGCTGCCGGCACTGGACGCCCGCCGCGAGATCGACTGGATCGCGCTGGCGCCGCTGCGCTACGCCGTCCTGCGCTGGCTGTGGCAATGCCGCGAAACCCTGCTGCCGCGCGCCGCGCTGGACGCCTGCGCCGCCTTTCGCGCGCGCGGCGGCACGGCGCTGCATGCGCATGGGTGCTATGAGGCGATCCAGGCGCAACGGCTCAGCGACAGCGCCAATGGCAGCAACCACCATGCCGCGCCGGACTGGCGCTGCTGGCCGGTCACGCTGCGCGCCCCGACGGATACCGCGGTGGCCGCCTTTGCGCAATCTCATGCCGACGACGTGGCGTTCCATGGCTTCCTGCAGTGGCTGGCTGACGACGGACTGGCGCGTGCGCAGCGTGCGGCGCGCGACGCCGGCATGGCCATCGGCATCATCCGCGACCTCGCCGTGGGCGCCGACCCCGGCGGCAGCCAGGCCTGGACGCGCCAGCCCGAAACCCTGGCCGGCTTCCATGCCGGCGCGCCACCGGACCTTTACAACCCGCTCGGGCAAGACTGGGGCGTGACGGTGTTCTCCCCGCGCGGGCTGCGCCGGCACGGCTACGCTGCGTTCCTCGAGATGCTGCGCGCCAACCTGTCCCACGCCGGCGGACTGCGCATCGACCACGTGCTGGGCCTGGCGCGCATATGGCTGGTGCCAGCCGGCGCACCCGCCAGCGACGGCGCTTACCTGCGCTACCCGCTGGAAGACTTGCTGCGGCTGGTGGCGCTGGAGTCCTGGCGGCATCGCGCCATCATCATCGGCGAGAACCTTGGCACGGTGCCGCCGGAGTTGAATGCGGCACTGTCGGCGCGCGGCGTGCTCGGCATCGACGTGCTGTGGTTCCAGCGTGAAGCGCGCGCGCAGGACGACGTGCTGGAGGCCACGCAGGACGACGCTCAGCGCGCAGACGCTGGCTCCATGGCCGGCCCGGCGCCCGAGGCAGCGGCCTTCCTGCCGCCACAAGCGTGGCCCCCGGACGCTGTCGCCACCACCACCACGCACGACCTGCCCACCGTCGCCGGTTGGTGGGCCGGCCAGGACCTGGCGTGGCGCGACCGGCTGCAACTGCTGGCGCCCGGCGAAACCCTCGCGCAGGCGCAGGCCGGCCGCGCGCGCGAGCGCGTGGCGCTATGGCAGGCGTTGTGCGAGGCGGGACTATGCAGCGGCGCCGTGCCCGCACCAGACCATGCGCCGCTGGACGCGGTGCTGGCGTGGCTGGGCACGGTGCCCGCCGCCATGCGGCTGCTGCCGGTGGAAGACCTGCTGGGCTTGGCCGAGCAGCCCAACCTGCCGGGAACCACGCGGGTCCACCCCAACTGGCAGCGCCGGCTCGACACCGAGGTGGGTGCGTGGTTCGGCACCCCGGCGCTGCGCGCGCGCGCCGACGCATGGCGCGGCGCCCGCCACGGCGCACGCCATCCGCCGGGGCGCACATAACGGGCCCAACAACCCCCCTGACCAGCCCACAGACAAGACCCGGAACGCCGCGAACGCCGCAGATGTGCAGAGTCCGGAACCGACGCCAGCGTCGATCGTGCATCCCTCTCCCGATCCGCTAAGCTTGACCCACCCCCCATGCGCAGGAGCCCCGCCATGAACGAAGCCCTCCGGCCCGAGCATGCCGATGACACCCGCACCGCCCTGTCCGGCGCCAGCTTGCGCCAGGCCTTTCTCGACCACGTGTTCCATACCCAGGGCAAGCTGCCCGGGCACGCCAGCCAGAACGACCTCTACCAGGCCGCCGCGCATACCGTGCGCGACCGCCTGGTGCAGCGCTGGATCAGCACCGCCGAAGCCTACCTGGGCCAGCCGTCGCGCACCGTAGCCTACCTCTCCGCCGAATTCCTGATGGGCCCGCACCTGGGCAACAACCTGATCAACCTGGGCATCTTCGACGAGGTCAGCGAGGCCATGGATGCGGCCGGGCTGGACCTCGACCGCATCCTCGACCAAGAGGTCGAGCCGGGCCTGGGCAACGGTGGCCTGGGCCGGCTGGCGGCGTGCTTCATGGATTCGCTGGCCACGCTCGAGATCCCCGCGCTGGGCTATGGCATCCGCTACGAATACGGCATCTTCCAGCAGATCATCATGGATGGCATGCAGGTGGAGAAGACCGATACCTGGCTGCGCAACGGCAACCCGTGGGAGATCCAGCGCTCCGAATGGGCGGTGCAGGTGCGCCTGGGCGGGCACACCGAGCACTACACCGACGACCGCGGCCACTACCGCGTGCGCTGGGTGCCGGCCAAGACCGTGGTCGGCGTGCCATTCGATTCGCCGATCCTGGGCTACCGCGTCAATACCGTGAATACGCTGCGTCTGTGGCGCGCGGATGCCACCGAGGCGTTCGACTTCCATACCTTCAACCGCGGCGACTACCTTGGCGCGGTCAGCAAGAAGGTGACCTCCGAGAACCTGACCAAGGTGCTCTATCCCAACGACGAAACCACGCAGGGCAAGGAGCTGCGGCTCGAGCAGCAGTATTTCTTCGTCGCCTGCTCGCTGCAGGACATGCTGCGGCTGCTCGCGGTCGATGGCATCCCGGTCACGCGCTTCCACGAAAAATTCGCGGTGCAGCTCAATGACACCCATCCCGCCGTCGGCATCGCCGAGCTGATGCGGCTGCTGGTCGACGAGCATGACCTGCCGTGGAACGAGGCCTGGCACATCACCCAGAATGCCTTCGCCTATACCAACCACACCCTGCTGCCCGAGGCGCTGGAGCAGTGGCCGTTGCCGCTGTTCGGCCGGGTGCTGCCGCGCCACCTGGAGATCATCCTGGAGATCAACGCGCGCTTCCTGGATGAGGTGCGGATCCGCTTCTACGGCGACGAATCGCGCCTGGCGCGGCTGTCGCTGATCGACGAGCATGGCCAGCGGCATGTGCGCATGGCCAACCTGGCGTGCGTCGGCAGCCATGCCATCAATGGCGTCGCCGAGCTGCACTCGCGCCTGATGCGCGAGGACGTGCTGAAGGACTTCTACGAGATGTGGCCGGAGAAGTTCACCAGCATCACCAACGGCGTGACGCCGCGGCGCTGGCTGGCGCTGTCCAACCCGCGCCTGACCCGGCTGGTATCGGATGCGATCGGCGATGGCTGGATCTCCGACCTGGAGCAGCTGCGCGCGCTGGAACCTTATGCCGACGACGCCGGTTTCCGCGAATCCTGGCAGGCGGCGCGGCTGGCCAACAAGGCCGACCTGGCGCAACTGGTGCGCGAAACCACCGGCGTGGTGGTGGACCCGTCTTCCATGTTCGACGTGATGGTCAAGCGCATTCACGAATACAAGCGCCAGCACCTGGCGGTACTGCATGTGATTGCGCTGTACCACCGCATCAAGTCCGACCCCGGCGCGCAGGTCCAGCCGCGCACCTTCCTCTTCGGCGGCAAGGCCGCGCCGGGCTACGCCTACGCCAAGCTGATGATTCGCTTTATCACCTCGGTCGCCGATGTGGTCAACCGCGACCCGCAGGTGCGCGACCGGCTGAAGGTGGTGTTCCTGCCCAACTTCAACGTCACCTACGGACAGCGCATCTACCCCGCGGCGGACCTGGCCGAGCAGATTTCGCTGGCCGGCAAGGAGGCCTCCGGCACCGGCAACATGAAGTTCGCGATGAATGGCGCGCTGAATATCGGCACCATGGACGGCGCCAATATCGAACTGCGCGAAGCGGTGGGCCATGACAATTTCTTCCCCTTCGGCCTGACTGCGCCGGAGGTCTATGCGCTACGCGACAGCGGCTACGACCCGGCGGCGTATTACCACAGCAACCCGCAACTGCGCGCCGTGATCGACCTGGTCCAGCAGGGCTTTTTCTCGCGCGGCGAACCCGGGCTGTTCCGCCCGTTGTTCGCACCGCAGCAGGGCCACGACCCCTACCTGCTGATGGCGGACTTTGCCTCCTATATCGAGTGCCAGCAGCAGGTATCGGCCGCGTTTGCCGACCCGGCGCGCTGGCAGCGCATGTCGGTGCTGTCGTGCGCGCGCTCCGGGCGCTTTTCGTCGGATCGGGCGATTCGCGAATACTGCGAGCGCATCTGGCATGTCGCGCCAGTGCCGGTTCGGCTGCTGCACCGCGCCAGTGGCGCGCCCGGGCAGGTGGAGTCCGGGGTCAGCGGGCCGCGCGCGGCCTGAGGTTTCGCAACCCTGCGCACGGCGCTGGCACGGGCGTAGCACGCAGGGTAGTTTCTACAATGCCACAGGTAACAAAGCCCGCGCCGCACCGCACCACCCGCGCGCCGGCGGGCACCGCCAATGCGCCGTTCTGCTGGCATGGAGTTCGCATCGCGCAAGGACCGCCGCCTGGCCGGTCCGCTTGCGCCTCCCCTACCACCAGAAGGCAGGAGCCGAAATTTGAACGCCGACCCCTTTCTCCCCGCCCCCGGCACCCGCTCCGCTGTGCCGCGGCTGGCGCCGTTCGACTGCTTTGCCGCGCCGTCGGCATCGGCCTTCTGCTCCAACGATGAATCCGCACAGGACTACCTGTTCGGGCCGGCCTGGCTGCCCGATGGCCGGGTACGCTTCCGCCTGTGGGCGCCCGACGCCGCCGCGCAGGGCCAGGCGGTGCGCGTGGAGATCGCCGGGCTGGGTCCGGTGCCGATGGCGTGCGGGCCCAACGGCTGGTTCGAAGCCATCGTGCCGGGCTGCGCGGGCGCCCGCTACTGGTTCCGGCTTGACGATGGCACCACCGTGCCGGATCCGGCCTCGCGCTGGCAGGCCGACGATGTGCATGGACCCAGCATCGTGCCCGACCGCGACGCCGCCAGTGCCTTTGCGTGGGCCTGCCCCGACTGGCGCGGCCGCCCCTGGCACGAGGCCATCATCTATGAAATGCACGTTGGCCTATGCGGAGGCTATGCGGGTGCCGCGCAGCAACTGCCGCGGCTTGCGGCGCTGGGCTTCACCGCGGTCGAACTGATGCCGGTCGCCGAGTTTCCCGGCACGCGCAACTGGGGCTATGACGGCGTGCTGCCGTTCGCGCCGGAGTCCGGCTACGGCACGCCGGACGAACTGCGCGCGCTGGTCGACCGCGCCCACCAGCTCGGCATGATGGTGCTGCTGGATGTGGTCTACAACCATTTCGGGCCGGAAGGCAACTACCTGCACCACTATGCCAGCGCGTTCTTCCGCACGGACCGCCAGACCCCATGGGGTCCGGCCATCGATTTCCGCCGTCCGCAAGTGCGGCGCTTTTTTACCGAGAACGCGCGCTACTGGCTCGAGCAATTCCGCTTCGACGGCCTGCGCCTGGACGCCGTGCATGCCATCGAGGATGAAGGCTGGCTGGCCGCGCTGCCGGGCGAAGTGCGCAGCGCGCTGGCCAACGGCAATGGCGCCCATCGCCATGTGCACCTGGTGCTGGAGAACGATAACAACGATGCCGCCCTGCTGGCCGCGGGCTACGATGCGCAGTGGAACGACGACGCCCACCACGCGCTGCACGTGCTTCTGACCGGCGAGGGCGACGGCTACTACCGGGACTACACCGCGGCCGCCGATGCCGGCGATGATGACCGTGCCGACAACGCCGGCCGCGGGCTGCCTGCGCTGCGCCACCTCGCGCGGGTGCTTGGCGAGGGCTTTGCCTACCAGGGCGAGCGCTCGGCCTTCCGCTCCGACGCCCTGCCGGCGGTGGCGGAGGGTGTACGGCGCGGCCAGCCCAGCGCGCACCTGCCACCCACCGCCTTTGTCTGCTTCCTGCAGAACCATGACCAGACCGGCAACCGCGCCTTCGGCGAACGGCTGGCGCAACTGGCCGACCGCGACGCGCTGCGCGCGGCGATCGCCATGCAGCTGCTGTGCCCGCAGGTGCCCCTGGTGTTCATGGGCGAGGAAACCGGCACCGCGCAGCCATTCCTGTATTTCACCAGCCATCCGCCCGAGCTAGCCCGTGCCGTGCGCGACGGCCGCCGGCGCGAGTTCGCCGCGACCGCCGCGTTCCGCGACGACGCCCGCGCGGCTGCCATCCCCGATCCCAACGACGCGGCCACGTTCGACGCGTCGCGCCCGGCCTTCGAGGATGATGGCGACTGGACGCCGTACTACCGCGAGCTGCTCGCCGTGCGTCGCCGCGAACTGCTGCACCGGCTGGCCGGCTGCCAGAGCGCCGGGGTCGATGTGCTGGGCCCGGCGGCGCTGTGCGCGCGCTGGCGGCTGATGGACGGCGTGGAACTGAGCCTGTGGCTGAACCTGGGCAACGAAGCCGTGCCATGCACGCGTCCGTGCCACGACAAAAGCACGGCGCTGCATGAAAGCAGCGCCGGCGCGGCCGCCGCGCTGTCGGCCGGCCTGCTGCCGCAGCGGTGCTGCGTGGCCACCGTGTGCGAGCCCGCCGTGGCGCGCGCCCGATGATGCCGGACGGCGCGCCGCAAGCCCTGCCGCGCGCGACGGCCCGGTTGCAGCTGCATCCGGGGTTCACCTTTGCCGATGCCGCCGCGGTGGTCGGCTATTACGCCCGGCTGGGCGTCAGCCACCTGTACCTGTCGCCGGTATGGGGCGCGCGCCCCGCTTCCACCCACGGCTATGACGTCACCGATTTCACCGCCGTGCGCGCCGAACTGGGCGGCGAGCCCGGCCTGAAGGCGCTGGCCGCGCGCGCCCGCGAGGCCGGCCTCGGCCTGATCGTCGACATCGTGCCCAACCATATGGCGGCCGATCCCACCCACAACAGCTGGTGGCGCGACGTGCTGGCGCATGGCCGCGGCAGCCCCCACGCAGCGAGCTTCGACATCGACTGGACCCCGCGCGACACGGCCCTGCACGGCAAGGTGCTGCTGCCGATGCTGGGGCAGTCGTACTGGGACACCGTGGTGGCCGGCGAACTGCGCTGGGTCCCGGCCAGCGACGACGCGCCTGCCCACCTGCGCTATTTCGATCACACGCTGCCGCTGGCGCCAGGCAGCCTGGACGCCGAAGCCGGGCGCCACGGCGCGGCCTGGTACGACGCCACGCGTCCCGACGGGCGCAGCCGGCTCCATGCCTTGCTGGAGCGCCAGCACTACCGGCTGGCGTGGTGGCGCACCGCTGCGGCCGCGCAGAACTGGCGCCGCTTCTTCGAGATCAGCGACCTGGTCGGGGTGCGCGAGGAAGAGCCGCGGGTGTTCGAGGCAGTCCATGCCCTGGTCTTGCGCCTGCTGCGCGAGGGCTGGATCGACGGCGTGCGCGTGGATCATGTCGACGGCCTGGCCGATCCCGCCGGCTACTGCCGCCGGCTGCGCGCCGAACTGGACCGCCATGCCGCCGCGCGTCCGCCAACGCTGCGGCTGGAGCGTCCGTGGCTGGTGGTCGAGAAGATCCTCGGCCCGCGCGAGCGCCTGGCGCCGGACTGGCAGGTGCACGGCACCACCGGCTACGATTTCATGGATGAGGTGGCCGCGGTGCTGCATGACGGCGGCGGCGAGGCGGCGCTGGATACGCTGTGGGCCACAGTCAGCGGCGATGCGCGCGCCTTTCCCGCACAGGTCGAGGCCGCGCGGCACCAGGTGCTGGAGCGGCACCTGGTGACGGAATTCGAAGGCGCCGCCGCATGCCTGCGCGACTGCGCCGAACAGGAGCCCGGCACGCGCGACCTGACCCGGGCGGCGCTGCGGCGCGCGCTGGCGGCACTGATGGCGGCGGTGCCGGTGTATCGCAGCTACTTCGATGCGCGCCCCGCCGAACGCGATACCGCCGCGGCCCTTGCCGACGATGCCATGCTTGACCACGCCATGCAATCTGCGCGCGCCGGCCTGGCGCCAGACGAAGCCGTTGCCCTCGCCTTTATCGGCGGCTGCCTGCGCACCACCGCGCCAGCGGACAGCGAGACCGGCGCACTGCGCCGCAGGCTGCAGCAACTGATGCCCGCGCTGGCCGCCAAGGCCGGCGAGGACACCGCGTTCTACCGCTACGGCAGGCTGCTGTCGCGCAATGAAGTCGGCAGCGATCCGGCCCGGCTGGCGATACCGCCGGCGCAGTTCCACGCCCGCATGGCGGAGCGGCGCCTGACCTGCCCCCACGCCATGCTGGCCACTGCGACCCACGACCACAAGCGTGGCGAAGACGCGCGCATGCGCCTGGCGGTGCTGAGCGAAGTGCCGGGTGCATGGGCCGATGCCGTGGCCGCGTGGGAGGCCGCATCGGCCCCCCTGCGGGCGACGCTGCCGCAAGTGCCCGACCCCGTCGACCGGCTGATGCTGTACCAGACCCTGATCGGCGCCTGGCCAATGGAGGAGCCCAGTCCTGGCGACGACGCCGGCGCCCCGCAGCCTTTGCTGGAGCGCGTCGGCGCGTGGCAACACAAGGCCATCCGCGAAGCCAAGCGCCATGGCAACTGGACCTGCCCCGATCTCGACTACGAAGCCGGGTGCGAGGCCTTCCTGCGCGGCATCGCCGCCGGGGGGCCAGAAGACGGGCCCGGCGGCGTGCTGGCGCAGATCGGCCAGTTCGCCCAGCGCATTGCCCCGGCCGGCGCGGTCAACAGCCTGGCGCAGGTGCTGGTGCAACTGACCGCACCCGGCATCCCGGACCGCTACCAGGGCTGCGAAGGCTGGGACCTGAGCCTGGTCGATCCCGACAACCGGCGCCCGCCCGACTATGCCCGGCTGCAGGCCCGGCTGGGCTGCAGCGCGGGCTGGGCCCACTGGCTGGCGCACTGGCGCGACGGCCGCATCAAGCAGCAGCTGGTGCGCCAGGTGCTGGCGGTACGCCGCGCGCATGCGGCGCTCTTCGCCGACGGCCAATACAGCATGCTGGCCGCGCAGGGTGCGCTGGCGCCGCAGGTGCTGGCATTCGCCCGCACTGCAGAGGGACGGCAGGCCATCACCGTGGTGACCCGGCTTGCCGCCGCGCGCGTCGACCCCGCCATGCCGCGCATTCCGCAATCGGCGTGGGCGGATACCACGCTCAACGTGGGCGCGCCACAACGCAGCCGCTGGACCGACGCCCTCACCGGCCATGTCATCGACGCCCCCATGGGCCGCTTGCGGCTGCGCGACGTGCTGGGCGGCCTGCCGGTCGCGCTGCTGCTGCGCGAGCCCTGAGGCGCCGGGGTCAGGAGTGCGGCGGCGCCGTGGACTGCAATACGATCGGCGTGAGCGCACCGCGCGGACCGCGCGGACCATGCGGACCATGCGGACCATGCGGACCGTACCAACCATGCGGACTGTCCGAATCGCGCGGCGCGGCGTTCGGCATGGCATGGCCGGGCTGCGGTTCGCGCGACGCCTGCGTCGGCGAGGCGCTGCGCTCCTGCGGCAGATAGGGACGAATCACCACTGCGACGTAGTCGTCTTCCTTGGGCGTCACCACGATGTACGCGAGCCCCGACATCACCAGGCCGACCTCACCAAGTTCGGTAGCGATGCGCGCCACGATAAAACGCTGCAGCAGCATCGGGTTGACGCTGTCGTCGATCGCAAGCGCGGCGGTGCAGATGGTCAGGAAGCAGCGTTCGACCTCGCGGCACACCACCACCACTTCATCAATGGCGTAGCCGGCGCGGCTGGCGCGCACCAGCACCGAAACCCCTGTACTGGGCGCGGCCCGGTGCCAGCCGGGCTTGACCTTGAAGCTGGGCAGCGCCAGGCCCGAACCGGTGTCCTGCGCGACGGTGTTGAAACGCTGGGCGAAGTCCGAAGGCGTGATCGCAAGCAGCTGGCGCTCGACCGGTGCCGATGACACCGATACCGACGAGGCCAGGACCACGGTGGACAGAATGCTGGCTAGGTTCATCGCTTCCTCGCAACGGCTGATACGCTCCCCCGCGCTGTCGGGCCCGGCAGCACGCGGCGGCAAGCTGCGCCGCGGCGGGAAGGCCGGCGTTGCGCGCTGTGCTCGCCGGCACATGCCGCACGCCAGTTGTTGCCAGCATTTCCTTCACTATAGACAGGAAAGACAGGACCGCACGCAAGCACAGGACGGAACGCAAGCGGCACGCCAAGGCGCCGCGCCCCACCCCTGCGCAGCCCCGCCGGCGCGCTGTGCCCGGCCGGCCGCGCGCGCCGTGCAGTTTCTGCAGCGCCTGTAAAAACTACGGCGCATGCGGCACCCGCGCGGCACGTGGCCCAGCGCCGCATGGCGCACAGCCGGGGCCGTGGCACAGCGCGGGACGGCCGCTGGCAATGCCGGTGCCAGGGCGCTGGCGGGAACGGAGCTTGCAGGCTAATGGCAGATGCGGGCTGCCCCGCAGCCTGCCTGCATGCACAGGAGGACCCTATGACCGCACGCTCCCGCTCTCGCCTGGCCGGCCTGGCGTTGCCGCTGGCCGTGCTGGCCATGGCTGCCTCGCTGCCGGCCGCGGCGGCCGCGACCGACGCGCCGGCGGCGCCGTCCTCTACCGGCCGCACCGCCGCGCCGCGCGACACCGCTGCCGCCAGCGACCGTGCCATCACAGCCGAGGTCCAGGCGCGGCTGGCCAGCGCGCGCACGCTCGATCCAGCCCGGATCCGGGTATCGACCACCGACGGCGTGGTCAAGCTGGAAGGCACCGTGCGCGACGACAAACAGCGTACGATGGCCATGGAACTGGCGCGTTCGGTGCGCGGCGTCAGCGCCGTATCGGACGAACTGCGCGCCGGCACCGATTGACCTGTCGTTTGACCGGCAGCCATGCCACCCTTGATGGAGACGTGATGAGTACCCATCGCCAGCCCGACCACGACACTACCCGCCGCCGCAGCGAGCCCCGCGATCCGCACAAGGGCGGCCCGGACACCGAGCACGAGCGCGGCAAGCCCGGACGCGACCGGCGTCACGATGTCGAGCGCGAGCACGACATCCCGGACGAGAACGGCGAACCGCCCTCGGTCAAGCGCCCCGGCGGCAAGCCGGAGGAAAGCGAACCGCCGGTGGAAAACTATTGAACGGCAGCGAGACCGCAATCCCTTGAACAGGAGGCACGATGAGCAAGACCGTACGTACCGGCCCCACCCGGCATGCCCGCACCCGTCATGATCGCCCGGGCAGCGCGCCCGCGGGCCGCCGCGAAGCCGCGCAGGCCGCCTCCGGCCGCGGCCGTTCGCGCGAGAACACGGCCACCGGAGCAGCCCGTGCCGATGCCGGCAATATCCCCAGCACGCTGGACCCCGACCTGGACCAGGAAACCAACGATATCGAGAACGAACTCGATCAGCGCGATGAAGACGCGCACAGCCCCGAAGAAGAGGAAACCCCGGAAGAAGAGATCGCCGATGAAGTGGTCCGCGCGGCCGAGGCCCTGCCCGCCGATGTGCCGGTCGACAAAGCGGACCGCACCGACGACCGTGAAGAAAATCCGCCACGGGCGCCGCGGCTGGATTAGCCTTGCCTCGCCCTTGTGACGAACCGATAAGTCAGGATAAGTCGGGCGGTGCCGCGCCGGTCGGGCACCGCCGTTTGTCATTCCGAGGCGAGGATGCCGTACGGACGCACGCGGATATGGTTGATGACGTCCTGCACTCCGAACACGCGCTCGACAATGTCTTCGATGTCGTATTTGCTGCGGCGATCGCCGACATGCCCCTCCAGTGTCACCAGGCCTTCCTGCACCCGCACCGTAACTTCGCTGACATCGAGTTCATGCGCATGCGCGAGCCGGTCGCAGACTTCGTCATGGATGCGGTCGTCGCCGCGGCGGTAGTTCTTCGGGCCGCCGGCCCGGCTGCTGCCCCGGTACACCGGCGCATCCCAGTCCTCCGGACCGTAGCCGCCTGCGCTGCGGTAGGGCGCGCCGGCAGGGCCGCCGTACCATTCGCCCCGGCCCTCCGCCCAGCGCTCGCCCCTATACGGTAGGCGCGGGTCGTGGCCCGAAGCGTGACCCGGTGCGCGGCGTCGCGACCATTCCTCTTCGTAGCGGGCCTCGTCCCAGCGTCCCGAGGTTTCCGCTTCGGCCTGCCAGGGCCAAGACTCCCCCACCCTGCCGTACCGGCCTTCCGCCTCGGCCTCGAACGGCCGGCTCTCATCGCGCGGCAGGCGCTCGGCGGTATTGCCATAGCGGCCCGCGGTAAGGTTGCGCTGCCTGCGGTTGCGCGCCTGCGCGGAAATGCCGCTGTAGCCCTGGTCGTTGCTGCCGTACTGGTGATCGGGTCGCCTGCGCAGGTAATCGTCGTCACGGTGTTTCATTGAAGTCCTCCTTCGCGTGCGCCGTGGTACGCCGCTCGTCCCATCCGCCTTCCGGCAGCTCGAAACAGGCTACCAGCGGCAAATGATCCGATGCCACGCGGGACAGCGCCGAGCGGTGGCTTGCCACCGACACCAGATGCGCGCGCGGCGACACCCAGATGCGGTCCAGCGCAAACAGGGGCAGCCGCGACGGGAACGTCGCCGTATGCGGCGTGTGCTCGAAATAGGCATGCAGCCAGCGCAGCGGCCGGCCCCACAAGAACCATTCATTGACGTCGCCCAGCAGGATGGTCGGCAACGGCGGTGCAGTCGCAACGTAGTTGAGCAACTGCTGCACCTGGTGGCGGCGCTCGCCGGGGCGCAGCCCCAGATGCGTGGCGATCACGCGCAGCGGATTCGCGCAGCCTGACGCGGTGCAGGCCACTGTCGCGTCGATCGCGCCGCGCGGCTCGCAGCCCTTGACGGTCAGGTCGATCTGGTTCACCGCCTCGGGGGCGAAGCGTGTCAGCAGCGCATTGCCGTAGTCGGCGCTGCCGCGCACCCGCGTAAAGCCCGAGACCACGTGCATGCCGGTGTGGCCGGCCAGATATTCGAGCGTATGGTCGTTGCTGCTGCCCGATTCCACCTCCTGCAGCGCGACGATATCGGCGTCGAGTTCCTGCAGCACGGCCGCGATCCGGTCAGGGCGGTAGCGGCGGTCAGTGCCGACGGCACGATGGATGTTGTAGCTGACCACCGTCATCTGGGCCAGCCCTGCCGCGCGCGTCGGTGGACAGTGCAGCGCCGCCGGCGCCTCGGCCAAGGCCGGGGTGTCGCCGGGTTCACGCGCGTGGGCAGGATTTACAAAGGACGGTAAGTCCGGTTGCATTCGCATGGCCGGTCTCGATGAGGGCTGGGGGCGCGGCCCTCAGGCCCCGTCGAGGAACTTGTTGGGCTTGCCGATACGGCGGCCCAGGTCAGGGCTTTCCCAGCGCGCGCCATCCATGTAGGGATCCGGTGTGCGCTGCATGGTCGTGCCGGGCATGCCAGGCTGCGCCGGCATAGTCGACGGCTGGGCCTCCGGTGCGGTTGCCGCGGGAGCCGTCGGTGCGAGGTCAGTACGCGTCGGCGCGTTCGCGCCTTGCGAGTAAGGATCAAACTTGTCGGTACTGCGCGCGCCCTGCGAATACGGGTCGTAGGAGCCGCGCGGCGTACCCGGCGTCTGCGCCATGGCGGGAAGGGCAGCCGCAGCCACGGCGATGGCGGCGAGGAGTTGGCTGGTGCGGATATGCTTCATGGTTACCTCCGTTAGGGCGCGATGTGCGCGCCAGTAACCATGGGCAAGCGAAAGGCGTGCCCGTACGCCTTTCGCATCGCCACGCTTGCCCCGCGGCTTGCCTCAGGCGATGCCGACCTTACCCGCGTCGGCGTTGCCCCGCGCCAGCACCGGCACCAGCGCCGCGCCGGTGTGGCTGGCGCGGTTGCGCGACAGGGCTTCGGGATCGGCGGCGCCCACAATGCCGCCGCCGCCCGCGCCGCCCTCGGGGCCCAGGTCGATGATCCAGTCTGCCTCGGCAATCACGTCGAGGTCATGCTCGATCACCACCACGCTGTGGCCGCCGTCGGTAAGCCTGTGCAGCACGCGGATCAGGCGCGCCACGTCGGCCATGTGCAGGCCCACGGTCGGTTCGTCCAGCACGTACAGCGTATGCGGTGGCTTCTGGCCGCGGCGCGTGATGTCGTCGCGCACCTTGCTCAGCTCGGTGACCAGCTTGATGCGCTGCGCTTCGCCGCCGGACAGCGTCGGCGAGGGCTGCCCCAGCGTCAGGTAGCCCAGTCCCACGTCCTTCATCAGCTGCAGTGGATGGGCAATGTTCGACATGGCCGCGAAGAATTCCACCGCCTCGTCGATCTCCATGGTCAGCACTTCGCCGATATTCTTGCCACGCCACGTCACCGCCAGGGTTTCGGGGTTGAAGCGCTGCCCGTGGCAGACGTCGCACGGCACCTTCACGTCCGGCAGGAAACTCATGCCGATGGTGCGCACGCCCTGCCCTTCGCAAGCCGGGCAGCGCCCGTCGCCGGTGTTGAACGAGAAGCGCGAGGCCGTGTAGCCGCGTGCGCGCGCTTCCAGCGTATCGGCGAACAGCCTGCGGATGGTGTCCCACACGCCGATGTAAGTTGCCGGGCATGAGCGCGGCGTCTTGCCGATCGGGGTCTGGTCCACTTCCAGCACGCGGTCGATTGATTCCCAGCCGGTGAAGGCGTCGCAACCATGCCAGTTGTGCTGGACGTTGAGCGGCTTCCTGCCTGAGGCCTTCGCCGCGCCGCTCGCATCCTTGGCCGCATTGCGCGCGCGCCGGGTCGCCGGCGACGACAGCACTGAACGCCCGACCGCATCGAGCAGGTTGGTCATCAGCACATCGCGCGCCAGCGTGGACTTGCCCGAACCAGACACGCCGGTGATTGCCACCAACCGCGACAGCGGAATGCGTGCCGTCACGTTGCGCAGGTTATGCAGCGACGCGCCATGCACAGTCAGCCATTGCGGCGGCTCCGCCGGCTTGCCCGCGGCGCCGGGCCTGACCGCGCGCCGCGGCTGCAGCGGATGGACGATCGGGTTGGCCAGGAACTGGCCGGTGGTGGAGGCCGTCGCCGCGGCCAATTCGGCCACGCCGCCCTGCGCCACCAGCGTGCCGCCGCGCTTGCCCGCGCCCGGGCCGATGTCGATGATGTGGTCGGCGCGGCGGATGGTGTCTTCGTCATGCTCCACCACCACCAGCGTGTTGCCCTTGTCGCCCAGCTTGCGCAGTGCGTCCAGCAGGATCTGGTTGTCGCGCGGATGCAGGCCGATGGTGGGCTCGTCCAGCACGTAGCACACGCCCTGCAGATTGCTGCCCAGCTGCGCGGCCAACCGGATGCGCTGCGCCTCGCCGCCGGACAGGCTGGGCGCGGCGCGGTCCAGGCTGAGGTAGCCCAGTCCGACTTCTTCCAGGAACTGCAGGCGGCTGCCGATCTCGCTGACCACGTCGCGCGCGATCTCGGCGTCGCGCCCGGCCAGGCGCAGGCCATCGACCCAGCGGCGGGTATCGGACACGGTCCACTGGGCCACGTCGACGATGGCGTTCTCGTCGAAGGTGACCGCGCGCGCCACCGGGTTCAGGCGCGTGCCATGGCAGTCCGGGCACGGCGTGTCGGCCACGCCTTCGGGCTCCTGCTCTTCCGACGGCAGGCTCTGCTCGCGGCCGCGGTTGTCATCGGCCAGCACGGTATCGTCGAAGGCGGCGCGCTGCTCGCGCGTCAGTGCCAGCCCGGTGCCGACGCAGGTGGTGCACCAGCCGTGCTTGCTGTTGTACGAGAACATGCGCGGGTCCAGCTCCGGATAGCTGGTGCCGCATTGCGGACAGGCACGCTTGGTCGAGAATACCTTGACCTCGCCGACGTGCGCGGTGCCGCCGTTGTGCATGGCATGGTCGAGTCCGTCCAGCGGCGCCAGCAGGTGCATCACGCCCTTGCCGGCCTCGAGCGTCTGCGCCAGCAGCGCGCGCAGTTCAGCCTCGTTCTCGGCCGACACCACCAGGTCGCCGACGGGCAGCTCGATGGTGTGCTCGCGGAAGCGGTCCAGCCGTGGCCACGGGTCCACCGGCAGGAACTCGCCGTCGACGCGCAGGTGCGTATTGCCGCGCGCCTTGGCCCATTTGGCCAGGTCCGTGTAGACCCCCTTGCGATTGACCACCAGCGGCGCCAGCAGTCCCACGTGCTGGCCACGATGGTCGCGCAGCAGCTGTGCGGCGATCGAATCCGGGCTCTGCGAGGTCACCGGCGCGCCGTCATGCACGCAGTGCTGGATGCCCAGCTTGACGTACAGCAGGCGCAGGAAGTGCCAGACCTCGGAGGTGGTCGCGACCGTGCTCTTGCGGCCGCCGCGCGACAGCCGCTGCTCGATCGCCACCGTGGGCGGGATGCCGTAGACCGCATCCACCTCGGGCCGGCCCGCGGGCTGCACGATCGACCGCGCATAGGCGTTGAGCGATTCCAGGTAGCGGCGCTGCCCCTCATGGAACAGGATGTCGAACGCGAGCGTCGACTTGCCGGAACCGGACACGCCGGTGACCACGTTGAACTTGCCGTGCGGGATGTCGACGTTCAGCGCCTTCAGGTTGTGCTCATGCGCATTGACGATGCGCACCACATCCTCGCCTTCCACCTCGCGGCGCGCGCGCCGCGCCTGCAGCGCGGCCTGCAGCGGCACGCCTTCCATCTCGGCGCGTTCGGCGGCCAGCGTGCCGGCTTCGCCGAGCGCCGCGTCATAGTGGATCAGCGCCTGGCCGGTATGCGAATCGGGGCAGCGCTTCACGTCCTCGGGCGTGCCGGTGCAGACCACGCGACCACCCGCGTCGCCGCCTTCGGGACCCAGGTCGATCAGCCAGTCCGCGGCGCGGATCACATCCAGGTTGTGCTCGATCACGATCAGCGAATGGCCGCCATCGAGCAGTTTGCCAAAGGCCTGCATCAGCTTGGCGATGTCGTCGAAATGCAGCCCCGTGGTGGGCTCGTCGAACATGAACAGCCGGCGCGGCATGGTGCTGGCCCGAGTGCGCGACGGCACGGCCTGCGCGGCTTCGGCGAGGAAGCCGGCCAGCTTGAGCCGCTGGGCCTCGCCGCCCGACAGCGTCGGCACCGGCTGTCCCAGCTTCATATACTCCAGCCCGACATCGACAATGGGCTGCAGCACGCGCAGCACCGCGGCGTCGCCGGCAAAGCAGGCCGCGGCCTCGCTGACGGTGAGTTCCAGCACGTCGGCGATGCTGAGCAGGCGTGGCGCCTGGCCGGGTGCGGCGCGCTCGATCTTTACCTCCAGCACTTCCGGGCGGTAGCGGGTGCCGTCGCAGTCCGGGCAGCGCAGGTAGACATCGCTGAGGAACTGCATCTCCACGTGCTCGAAGCCGGAGCCGCCACAGGTGGGGCAGCGCCCGTCGCCGGAGTTGAAGCTGAAAGTGCCCGCGGTATAGCTGCGTTGCAGCGCCAGCGGCGCCTTGGCGAAGAGCTTGCGGATCTCGTCGAAGGCGCCGACATAGCTGGCCGGGTTGGAACGCGCGGTCTTGCCGATCGGCGACTGGTCGACAAAGACCACGTCGTCGACCAGTTCCGCGCCCGTCAACTGGCGGAACGCGCCCGGAGATTCGGTGGCCTTGCCGAAGTGCCGCGCCATGGCGGGATAGAGCACATCCTGCAGCAGCGTGGACTTGCCCGAGCCGGACACACCGGTCACGCACACCAGCCGCTGCAGCGGGATCTCCACCGTGACGTCCTGCAGGTTGTGCTCGGTCGCACCCTCCAGCACGATGCGCGGCTGCCCGGGCTCGACCGGCCGGCGCTGCCAGTGCGAGGCATCGGCCACGCGCCGGCGCCCGGCCAGGTATTCGCCGGTCAGCGTGCCCGCCTGGCGGATCGCCGCCGGCGTGCCGTCGAAGATGATGTTGCCGCCGCGTTCGCCCGGGCCGGGACCCATGTCGATCAGGCGGTCGGCGGCCAGCATCACCGACGGGTCGTGCTCCACCACCACCAGCGTATTGCCCGCGTCGCGCAGCCGGTGCATGGCTTCGACAATGCGGTTCAGGTCGCGCGGGTGCAGGCCGATGCTGGGTTCGTCCAGCACAAAGAGCGTGTTGACCAGCGAAGTACCCAGCGCCGTGGTCAGGTTGATGCGCTGCACCTCGCCGCCGGACAGCGTGCGGCTCTGGCGGTCCAGTGTCAGGTAGCCCAGGCCCACGTCGCACAGGTACTTCAGGCGCGTGCGCACCTCCGCCAGCAACAGCTTGAGCGCATCGTCCAGCATCGCGCTGGGCAGCGTCAGCGCGTCGAAGAAGCGGCGGATCCGTTCGATCGGCAGCAGCATCAGGTCATGCACGGTCAGGCCCGGCAGCGCCTCCAGCTGCGTGCGGCCCCAGTCCACGCCGCGCGGCAGGAAGCGGCGCTGCGGGGCCAGCACGGCGTCGGCGTTCTCTTTCGAGCCCAGGCGCCACAGCAGCGACTCGGTCTTCAGGCGCGCGCCGCCACAGGTTTCGCACGGCGTATAGCTGCGGTACTTCGACAGCAGCACGCGGATGTGCATCTTGTAGGCCTTCGACTCGAGATAGCTGAAGAACCGCATCACGCCGTACCACTGCTTGTTCCACTGCCCATTCCACTCCGGCGAGCCATGGATGACCCAATCGCGCTCGGCGTCGCTCAACTCCGCCCAGGGCGTATCGCGCGGGATGCCGGCCTTGCCGGCATAGCGCATCAGGTCGTCCTGGCATTCCTTCCACGCCGGCGTCTGCATTGGCTTGATCGCGCCACCGCGCAAGGTCTTGCGCGCGTCGGGAATCACCAGGCCCAGGTCGACGCCGATCACGCGCCCGAAGCCACGGCAGGTTTCGCAGGCGCCGTAGGCGGAGTTGAAGGAAAACAACGCCGGCTGCGGGTCGGCGTAGCGCAGGTCGCTGTCCGGGCTATGCAGGCCGGTGGAGTAGCGCCACACCGGGCCGTCGTCACCGTCGGTCAGCACGTAGATATTGACGCGCCCGCCGCCGCGCTTGAGCGACGCTTCAATCGCCTCGACCACGCGCACCTTTTCGGCATTGCCGAGGCGGAAGCGGTCGGCGACCACGTCGAGCAGCTTGCGCGCGCCGGTGGACGACTGCACCACGCGCTGCGCCTGCACGCGCGTATAGCCACTGACCGACAGCCATTGCTGGACTTCCTCGTCGGTGGCCGATTCCGGCAGTTCCACCGGGAACGTCACCACCAGCCGGGCGTCATGGTGCGGCTGGCCCGCGGCCGTGCGCGCAAGCAGTTCGGCATAGATGGTTTCAGGCGAGTCATGGCGCACCGGCAGCGCAGTCTGCTTGTCGAACAGTTCCGCCGCGCGCGCGTAGAGCAGCTTCAGGTGGTCGTTCAGCTCCGTCATCGTGCCGACCGTCGAACGCGAACTGCGCACCGGGTTGGTCTGGTCGATGGCAATGGCCGGGGGCACGCCGTCCACGCGCTCCACCTGGGGCCGGTCCATCCGGTCCAGGAACTGGCGGGCGTAGGCGCTGAAGGTCTCGACGTAGCGGCGCTGGCCTTCGGCATAGAGCGTGTCGAACACCAGGCTGGACTTGCCGGAGCCGGACGGCCCGGTCACCACGGTCATCTCGCCGGGACGCAGGTCGAGATCGACATCCTTGAGGTTGTGCTGGCGGGCGCCGCGAATGCGGATTAGCTGCTGGCTCGACACGATTTCTCTTTCCGATCAGGACGTTAAGGAAAGGGCGGGAAACGTCCCGACCACTGTACATCCATACAGTCTATCAGGTTGGAAAGGAATTCGTATCGATCCGGTAGTCGCGAATCAGACAACTGACGGTGCGGCCGGATGTGCCCGGGGTTTTCATGGCTGCTTTCACTCTTCCGCAGCATGAGGCAACAACGCTCGATATGTTGCGCTCGCCGCCGGGCAACAGGCTGGAGCGGCTAAGCGGCGAGCACAAGGGCCGCTACAGCATTCGCGTCAACAACCAATGGCGGATCTGCTTTATCTGGACCGCGCGACCCGGCGGCACAGGCGCTCCACCCAGGCGGGGAAATAAAGGCGCACGGGGCGGCGCAGCCGCCGCCCCGTGCGCCAACCTAGCGCGACAGCGCTTCGCCCACCGCCCGGAAGGCCCGGAACGTAATCGCATTGTTGGCCGCGTTGCCGGCCACTGGATGTGAGGCGTACCGCACGATGGTCAACTCGGCCTCCGGGTCGATGTAGATGCGCTGGCCATGGATGCCGGCGGCCTGGAACATGCCATGGCTATCGTGCGAGACCCACCACATGTCACGGTAGCTCCAGCCCGGCAATACCGGCGCGCTCGCGGAGCGGGCAAATTGCTCGCGACTGCCACCGCGGCGGATATCGGCCACCACCGACGCCGGGATGATCTGCCTGCCGTTGAAGCGCCCGTTGCCACGGATGGTCTCGCCGAAGCGCGCGAGGTCGCGCAGCGTGGTGTTCAGGCCGCCGCCGCCGGACTCGGTGCCGATGCTGTCGACGGTGAAGTACGCGTCCTGCTCGGCGCCCATCGGCTGCCAGATCCGCTCGGACAGCAGCTTCGCCAGTGACTGGCCCGACGCGCGTCGCACGATCCACGCCAGCACCTCGGCATTGACGGTCTTGTAGGCAAAGACGGCATCGTGGTCGCCGTCCTTCCGCAGCGTCTTCAGGAAATCGTAGAAGGTGTCGGGGCCGTTGTACCCGGCCGGACGGGCCAGCATGCCGCCCGCGCGCGCGTAATCCCAGACCTCGGCCTTGGGGTCGGCATAGTCTTCCGAGTAGCGCACGCCGATGGTCATGTCCATGACCTGCCGCACCGTCGCATCGCCGTAGGCGGTGCCGGCCATCTCGGGCAGGTAGCGCGTCACCGGGGCGGCCGGGTCCAGCTTGCCGTCTGCCGCCAGCATGGCGGCCAGCGTGCCGACGAACGACTTGGTCACCGACATCGCGATATGCGGCGTATGGCTGTCGAGCGCGCCGAAATAGCGCTCGTAGATGACCTTGCCCTTGTGCATCACCAGGATGCCGTCGGTATAGGTCAGCGCCAGCATCTCGTCGAAGGTGCGGCGCGTACCGTCGGCATCTGTGAACGGTATCGCGCCGATGTCCTGTTCCGCGCGCGGCAGCACGCTGGCCGGACCGGCTCCGCGCCATACCGATGCGGTCGGCCCCAGTTCACGCACATGCGAGAACAGCCAGCGGTTGCGCGGAAACCTGTTGCCTCCCGGCTCATGCTTGATCAGCTTGTCGGGCGGCGGCGGAAACCCCTGCATCCAGCCTAGGCGGTTCGGGTCGGTGGCCAGCGCCGCGGCCACGGTCGTCGCCGGTGCGGCCGGCGCGGACGCAGCACTGGCAGCAGGCTGGCTCCACGCCGGAAGGCTCGCCGCGAACACGGCCACGCCCGCCAGGCGACGCCATGGCCGCGGGGATTTCCGATGGGGCTTCAAGAACATGCTGTCTCCTTGGATTATTTTGGTCGGCGTTGCCGCACTTGCCTCAGTCCGTCGATACCCCCGCGCCTTGCTGATGCGCGATCAGCGCTGCGGTGAGCTTGTCGATGCAACGGTCCAGCGTCCGCACCTCTGCCTCGGTCAGCACCGACAGGAACATCTTCTCCAGCACGTCGCCGCGCTGGTACGTCCGCGCCACCAGGGCTTTGCCGTCAGGCGTCAGGTAGAGGTTCAATTGCCGGGCATCGGCTTCGCCCACTTCACGACGCAGCAGGCCCCGCTTCGCCAGCGCGGTGACCAGCTTCGATGTCACCGTCTTTTCCAGCAGCACCAGCTCCATCAACCGCGTCAGCGTCAAGCCGGGTTCCAGCCCGGCGAAACGCAGCACACGCAGTTCCCGCAGGCCGATGCCGAATTCACGCTCGTAGAAGCCGGATGCCGAGTTCTTTGTCATCTCGCACAGCCGGTTCAGGCGAAACGACATGAATTCGAGAATCGAGTGGGTGGAATGGTCTGGGTTAGACATGGAAGCAGGAAGTCAGGCGGCGAATGCATTCTATGAGCAATAGTTGCCCTCGGCAACTATTTCGGCAAAATCCGGCCGGCACCCACGTGCTAAAACACCGATATGGTCAGCGGCCGTGGCGCATCCTAGGTGCTGGAAGGCTCGCCACGCCCGGCAAGCGCATCGCGCGGAACCGGGATCGTGCGGCGGTACCAGTCCTCGACCCAACCTTCGACCAGGCTGAAATCCCGAACCTGGGCCGGGCGGCGCAACCGCACGCCCCACACACGCAGCTGCAAGAATTCCGGCGAAGGCCGTGTCCGCCATGACGGTGGTCCGAAGAGCGCAAGCTCAACCTGGAAGAAGCCATCGTCGGGACAGGTCAGCAGCGTGACGCGCGGCGTTTCCTTGCTGATTTCGCCCCATCCGGTATGCACGCTCAGCAACGTCGGCGAACGCACGAACTGCGTCAGTTCCAGTTCTGCGTGAGTAAAGGAAACGCCGTTTTGCTCCTCGATGGGCGCGCCGAACAACGAGGGCTGCCAGGTATGTTCGACGGCCAGGACATCGCCCTGGCACAGTTGCAGGTAGTACCGGAATATGTGGCGCCGCTCGGCCTGCCAGGCCGTGGTGGGATCGGCGATACCGGCTTCGTCCCACGCTTGATGCTCGGGGTCGAACAGCACCAGGGCGCTGCGCGGCACCGATGTTTCGTGCCGTTCCGGCATGGCGGCGCGGTCCAGCGCCGTCGACTCGTGGGTAATATGGACGCGCCATTGACCCGCGGCGTCGCAGGTCCACGTTGCACCGCTCTGCTGCTGGGGCACATTGCTCTGCGCAAGGCGGTCGGGAGAGTCCGATCCTAGCCACGCCTCGATCTCGCCGTGTTCTGCTCCGGACGGGTCGCCCTGGCCCACGCCGATCTCATAGACGCCGTCATGCGTGATGGGAATGCACTCGAATCGCGAGGCGTTCAACTGGATTGCGCGACGCGGCAGGCCGCCGTCGCGCCAGCGTCCCGAGATGTCGCAGGGCCAGGACTGGCCGGGCGGCGCGTCGGCCGGGGGCGCATAGCGCAGCAGCAGGCGGTCGCCGCCACGCAGGAAGTACTCGCGGGTGCCGCAGATGTCCGGGCGCGGCCAGCGCTCGTTGAAGGAAATGCCCAGGACGTCGAGGGGCAGATACCAGCCGTTGCCCTCCGGGGCTGGTTGGGCGGCGGTGGCCGCCGTCATGAACGCCTGGGAAGCCGGCACAAGGCTCGGTGCGGATGTGTGCACCACATCCAGAGGCGCCTTGTCGCAAGGCATTGGACTTGACGAGCCCGGGGAGACCGAGAGCTGCCGACTACCGGCGTCGCCAGCCAACCGGCCCGCCAGGATAATCAGCAGCACCTCGCCGGCCCACACGGCGACGGCCAGCACCGGCACCCACCAGCCAGACACGGCCTGGCTTGCCACCAGCACGGCGATCGCGGCGAGAATCCAATGCATGGGCGGTTCCGCGAAAGAAAATGGCGCGTGGCGCGGGCAGTCTGCCGGCCAGGCGCCGCCTCAAGCGATCAGTCCAGCAGATGCCCCATGCGCGTGCGCTTGGTCGCCAGGTATTTCTCGTTTTCGGCGTTGGAGGGCACGATGTGGCGCAGTTGCTCCGAGACCGTAATGCCCGCCTTCTCCAGCGCCGCGGCCTTCAGCGGGTTGTTGCTCATCAGGCGCACGGATTTGACGCCCCACTGGTGCAGCAGGTCCGCGGCAAACGCATAGTTGCGGGCGTCGATGGCCTGGCCCAGGGCCAGGTTGGCGTCCACGGTGTCGAGCCCGCCGTCTTGCAGGCGGTAGGCCCGGATTTTCTCGGCGAGGCCGATGCCGCGCCCTTCATGGCCGCGCAAGTACAGCAAGATGCCTCGCCCCTCAGCGGCGATCTTTTCCATGGCGAGTTCGAGCTGCGGCCCGCAATCACACCGGCAAGAGCCGAACACGTCACCGGTGAGGCATTCGGAATGCATGCGGATCAGCACATTGTCGCCCGCCACCTCGCCAACGCTGAGGGCCAGGTGTTCGATGCCCGAATCGGCGCCCTTGAAGGCGTGCGCCGTAAAGTCGCCGAATCGCGTGGGCAGGCGCGCCGAGTCGATCAGCTCAATTTCTGTGTCATTCATACCGGAATTCTTGGTCAAAAGGCGGGGGCGCAGCCCGGCACCGCCGACATTATGAGCGGAATCGGGCGTTCGCGCTCGGATTCCCCGCCAGGCCTGGTGCCGCGGGGGGTCGGCCAATTCCTACAAGCGTAAGCGCAGTCCACTTATGCAGCCGCTTCAAACGGATCTCTAGACTCGGTTTACAGGACACTGGTCGTCCCCGGCGGGCTGGGATGCATCGATGCAACGCCGCGGGGGTACGGCCGCAGCCGGAGTTCGCTATGACAGCCAATCCCTTGAACGCCGAGGCAGCCAGCACCAAGATCGCAGCATTGTTCGACACCAAGCTGGCGGCCAGCAGCGCCGCCGAGCGCGTGTGCTATGAGGCGCACCTCAAGCGCGGGCAGGTGCGGCTGGTGCACCCCTACGAAGCCCATTTTGGCCGCAAGCTCGAGCCTGAGAACGATGGCATCGTGCAAACCGCGCTGCGTTCGCACCTGATGATGGCCGCGCTCGGCGCCGTAATCGGCCTTGCGGTGGTGGGTATCCTGCATCGGCAGGAAATCGAGGCGGTGATGCAGAGCCCCGGACTGGCCGCCGGCGCGGCAATTTTCCTTGGGGTGATGTTCGGCATGCTGCTGGCCGGGTTGATAACCGCAAGGCCCGATCATCAACTGGTGATCACGCCGGTGCGCGAGGCGGTGCAGCATGGCCGGTGGGCCGTGCTGGTGCACCCGACCACGCCGCAGCAATGCAACGAGGCCCTGCGCGCGCTGCGCAATACCACCGCCGAGGTGCTCAGGACCGCCTGATCAGGGCGGTTGCCGGATCACGGCTCGACCGAAGTTTCACGCTTGAGCGTGCGCAGCACGAAGGTCGAGCGGCTGTGGCGCAGGCCGGGCAGCTTGTAGAGCTTGTGCCGCAAAAACTCCTCATAGCCCTGGGTGCCGGCGACCGCCACCTTGATCAGGTAGTCGTATTCGCCCGTCAGCAGGTAGGCCTCCATCACCTCGGGCAGTTCTGCCAAGGCCTTGCCGAAGCGGTACAGCATGTCGTCGTCGTGCCGCTCCAGCGTGACTTCGATCAGCACGGTGTCGGGCAGGCCGAGCGCCTTCTGGTTCAGCAGCGCGGCGTAGCCTTCGATCACGCCGGCGTCTTCCAGCGCTCGCACCCGGTTCCAACATGGGGTGGCAGAGAGACCTACTTGATCGGCCAGCCGCGCGTTGGACAGCCGTCCATCGCGCCGCAGTTCGCGGAGAATGCGCCGATCGGTGCCATCGAGTTTGGGTGACTGTGCCATCAAGCTGCATCTATAAAGAATAATCTCCTTGGCATTCTATCAAAATCGGATGTTTATCCTTTCACGCCCACCAATCTGGAGAAACTTAGAAAGCTCATTCTGCGCCGCGGCTGGTAAATTCACCTGCATAGACTGATTGCCGGAAACATCCCATGCCAGCCTCCCCCTCCGTCCCCACCCTGCGCCTTTCGCTGCGTCTCGATCCCGCCGACCTGTTTGGCGCCATGGAATGGGTGCTGGCCAATGGGCGCCGTACCGGCCTCGCGCCGCAGCAGCTGGATTTCGAGGCTGCACCGCAGCCGGTGCTGCATGCCACCCTGACGGCAAACGACGCCGGACTGCTGTGGCTGTTCCTGCGCCGCCTCGATAACGGCTTCGATGTGGAACTGCTGGTTGCGGACGTGGAGGATCCGGACGATGACGCCGCGGCCGAGCCGGCGCCACGCGCCGCGATCCGCCGCGACAGCGCCGCGGCGCTCATGCTGACGGCCTGAACCGGTCGATCGCGGCTACGCTGCCGGCGCCAGCAACTCGATCCCGTCGAGCTGCGCCGCGCAGATATCGCGCACGATCGCGACAAAATCCGCCACGTAGGGCCGCCGCGCCATCGCTGCCGGCACGGTCGCGTAGAGCTCGCTCCACAGCCCCCTGGCGCCGATGCGCTTGGCCAGCACGTAGTCGTGGTCGACGTAGTTCTTGACGCCCCAGTTGGGCAGCGCCGCCACGCCGCGGCGGCTGGCCACCAGTTGCAGCACGGCCACCGTCAGTTCGGCGGTGCGCCGCTCCAGGTGGATGCCGGCGGGTTCGAGCACCTCGCGGATCAGGTCGATGCGTGATTCCGGCACCGGGTAGGTGATCAGCGTCTCGCCGGCGAGGTCGGCGGCTTCGATGCGGCGCTTGTTGCGTAGCCGGTGTTCGTTGGCGATGACCGCGAGGATCTCGAAGCGGAACAGCGGGGCCACCTCCAGCCCGCGCCGCGCCGCCGGCTGCGACCCGATCACCATGTCGGCGCGGCCGTTGCGCAGCAGCGCAATCGGATCCGCATGGAAGCCCGCGACCAGGTCCACCTCCACCTCGGGCCAGCGGCGCCGGAATTCGTCCATCACCGGCATCAGCCAGTCAAAGCACGTATGGCATTCCAGCACCACGCGCAACTCGCCGCTGGTATCCCCCTTGAGCCGCTCGATATCGCGCTCGGCCGCGCTGACCGCGGCCAGCACCTCGCGCGCCAGCGCCAGCAGGCGCTCGCCCGCCGGCGTGAAGCGCAGGCCCTGGCGCGTGCGGTCGAACAGCGGCACGGCGTAGTGCGACTCAATCGCCTTGATCTGGTGCGACAGCGCTGACTGGCTGACATGCACGCGTTCGGCCGCGGTGGCCAGCTTGCCGGATTCGGCAATGGCCAGCAGCGAACGCAGATGGCGGACTTCGATCATGCAGCGTCCCCGCAGTGCCGGCAGCCCGGGGTGATATGAAACAGATTCATACGTTGTTTAAAACTTGTCGCTTGATTCATTTTATGGGCAAACCGACACTGTGCGCCAGACTTCTACTGGAACAACACCATGGCACGCACCCATATCCTCGGCTTTCCCCGCATCGGCGCACGCCGTGAACTCAAATTCGCGCAAGAAGCGTTCTGGCGCGGCGAACGCACCGAAGCGGAGTTGCGCGAGGTGGCCACGCAACTGCGCCGCCGGCACTGGCAGCTGCAGGCCGAGCGCGGCCTCGACACGGTCGCCACCGGCGACTTTGCCTATTACGACCAGATGCTGGGCCTGACCGCGCTGCTCGGCGCGCTGCCGCGCCGCTTCGGCTTCGACCCGGCGCAACTGACACTGGCCCAGTACTTCGAACTTGCCCGCGGCAACCGCGAGCAGCCGGCCATGGAGATGACCAAATGGTTCGACACCAATTACCACTACCTGGTCCCGGAACTCGATGCCGACACCACCTTCGACGGCGGGCCGACATGGTTCCTCGAGGAAACCGACGAGGCGCTGGCGCTGGGGCTGCGCGCCCGTCCGGCGCTGATCGGGCCGGTCACCTACCTGTGGCTGTCCAAGAGCCATGTGCCCGGCTTTGACCGGCTGACGCTGCTGCCGCGACTGCTGCAGGCCTATCGCCGCATCCTTGGCCAGCTCAAGGCGCGCGGCATCGAATGGGTGCAGATCGATGAGCCGGCGCTATGCCTGGACCTGGAACCGGCCTGGCTCGATGCCTTCGACACCGCCTATGCCGCGCTGCACGAGGCGGGCCCGAAGCTGCTGCTGGCCACTTACTTCGATACGGCCGCCGACCACGCGCAGCGCGCCGCCGCGTTGCCGGTCGACGGCTTCCATATCGACCTGGTGCGCGCCCCCGCACAGCTGGCGGCATGGCAGGCCGCGCTGCCGGCGCATGCGGTGCTGTCGCTGGGCGTGATCGACGGCCGCAATATCTGGCGCACCGACCTGCGCCGCGTGCTGGACACGCTGCGCCCGCTGCACGGCGCCTTGGGCGAGCGCCTGTGGCTGGCGCCGTCGTGTTCGCTGCTGCATGTGCCGGTGTCGCTCGCGCATGAAACACGGCTCGACGACGAACTGAAGTCCTGGCTTGCCTTCGCCACCGAAAAGCTCGACGAACTGTCGGTGCTGGCCCGCGCGCTGAACCAGGGCGATGCGGCCGTCGCCGAAGCGCTGGCCGCATCGGATGCCGCGCAGGCTTCGCGCCGGGCCTCGCGCCGCGTGGTCAATCCGCGCGTGCAGCAGCGCCTGGCCGGCGTCAACGCCGCCATGGCCGACCGCGCCAGCCCCTTCGCCGAGCGCATCGAACGCCAGCGCCAGGCGCTTTCGTTGCCGCTGCTGCCGACCACCACGATCGGCTCGTTCCCGCAGACCGCGGCGATCCGCCAGACCCGGGCCGCGTTCAAGCGTGGCGAGATCGGCGCGCTGGAATACCTGGAGCGCATCCGCGCCGAGATCGCGCTGGCCGTGCGCAAGCAGGAAGCCCTTGGGCTGGACGTGCTGGTGCACGGCGAGGCCGAACGCAACGACATGGTCGAATACTTCGGCGAGCAACTGTGCGGCTACGGCTTCACCGAGAACGGCTGGGTGCAAAGCTACGGCTCGCGCTGCGTCAAGCCGCCGGTGATCTATGGCGACGTGTACCGCCCGGAACCGATGACGGTCGACACCGCCCGCTACGCGCAGTCGCTGACCGAACGGCCGATGAAGGGCATGCTGACCGGCCCCATCACCATGCTGCAGTGGTCCTTCGTGCGCGACGACCAGCCGCGCGCTACCACCGCGCGCCAGCTCGCGCTGGCAATTCGGGACGAGGTGTGCGACCTGGAGCAGGCCGGCATCCGCGTGATCCAGATCGACGAACCGGCGCTGCGCGAAGGGCTGCCCCTGCGCCGCGCCGACTGGGACAGCTACCTGGACTGGGCCGTGACCGCGTTCCGCCTGTCGGCCAGCGGAGTCCAAGACCAGACCCAGATCCACACGCATATGTGCTATGCCGAATTCAACGACATCTTGCCCGCGATCGCGGCGCTGGACGCGGACGTGATCACCATCGAGACCTCGCGCTCGGCGATGGAACTGCTGGAGGGCTTTGGCGACTTCGACTACCCGAACGAGATCGGCCCGGGCGTCTATGACATCCACTCGCCGCGCGTGCCGTCGGTGCAGGCCATGGAGCGGCTGCTGGACCGCGCCTGCGAAGTGGTGCCGCCGCAGCGCCTGTGGGTCAACCCGGACTGCGGGCTGAAGACGCGCGGCTGGGAAGAAACCGAAGCAGCGCTGGCCAATATGGTCAGTGCGGCCCGCGCGCTGCGCCAGCGCCTGTCGGCGCCGGAAGTGGCGGCCTGGAAGCGCGTCAACCGCGCTCCCGCGGCCGGCACCGCACCGGTAGCGCACGCTGCCGGGGCCTGCACCGCCTGCGCCACGCACGCGCACTGACACCGCCGGCAAGAGGCGCAGCGCCACAGCGCAAGCAAACAGGCCGCATGTCCGTCAGGGACATGCGGCCTGTTTCTTTGCCTTCCAGCGCCTGGCGGATCAGTTCACCCGCATCACCGGCGGCGGCATCCAGGTGCCGTCCAGCAGCGCTTGTTCCGGCCAGTACGCACGCAGCATCATGTTCAGGCCGTCGGGCGGCGCCGGCAGCCAGTTGGCAGCCCTGGCGCCTGCCGGGCGCTCATGCTGGATGTAGATGTCGAGCGAGCCGTCGCGGTTGTAGCGCAGGCGGTCGCGGCTGCCGATGGCATAGCGCTGGATCGGGTTCGGCACGAACGCCTGGCGTTCGTTGTACAGCGTCAGCGACCAGAACGCCCGCGCCGGCGGCAGCTGGTCCTTGTCGAAGTGCAGCACGTAGCGCGCCCCGCCCTGCAGCGGCTTGCCGTTGGCATCGGTACGGGTGGAGGCGTAGATCGCATCCTCCGGCAGGTTGGCGCCCAGGCCTACCCACGCCGTGACCGCGCGGCGGCCATAGCTGGTGCCGTACGTGCCCAGGTCGCGATGCATGACCCAGCCATTGCCGGCGTCGGCGTTGCCCTTGCGCGCAGCCTGCACGATCGCCGCGAGCGCGGTAGTGGCGCCCTCCTGCACCGCGCGCGCGGTGGAAGGTTCCATCACCGTAGTCTTGAACGGCACGCCGGGGCGGATCCCCATGCGGCGCATCTTTTCCACCATGGCGCTGTCGGCCGGCGCCGGCGGGTTGGCCGGCAGCAGTGCGGCAAAACGCGAGAAAAATGCCTGCGCGTCCATGGCCGCCACTTGCTCCACCGGAGAACTGTCCGGATCCAGCGCAGGCCGCGGGGCGGTCTTGTCCGGCACGCGGCGGCCGCCGCCCCAGGCCGACAGCGGCGTCAGCCGGTACTGGTCCTGCAGCCGGTGCACTGCCGGGAAGTCCTGCTTGCCGCTGGCCTGGGTGCGGCCGATCAGCCAGACCATCGACGTGGGCGAACGGATCTCCTGCACGCCCTTGGGCAACGTGCCGCGCCAGTCGGGACCGGTGATGGCGAAATTGCCGCGGCGGGTGCCGGTGGTGCGCTTGCCCGGCGCGGCAAACACATTGGTCCACGCATCCATCAGCGGCATCAGGTAATAGCGCCCGCGCGTATCGGGCACCGACAGGATCACCGGCTCACGCGACAGGTCCAGCCACGCCGACGAGTACAGCGTGTCGGCATTAGGGCTGACCACCTCGGTGAAGCTGGCGTCGGGGAAAGTGCGCTTGTGGCTGAAGGTGTTGGCAGGCGTGCGCAGCGTCATCAGCTCGCGCGTCACGTCCATCAGCACCATTGGATAGGCGAAAGTAAAGACCTCGGCGGACAAGGTCTTCATGGCCTGGTCGGACGGCGGCTGCTCGGTCGCCGCCGGGTTGCCGGCATAGTCAGGCCCGGTAGCGCAGCCAGAGAGCATGACGGCGAGCGTGACCGCGCCCGCCAGTTGACGAAGGATAGGCTTCATGACCCCGATTTCCCAAAGTTCTTGCGTGTTCTCCGGGCATTGCGGCTATGACTGCCGGCATGTCGTCCCGAAGGCGCATCTGTCCGTCCGCATCTTGTCCGGACGCTCCCGGCCTGTCAATTCCTCGAATGCGGGGATCGGAGGCCGGGCGCACCAACGGGGGAACGCAACGGCAAAGGGTGCATGATAAGCCACGCCGCCGGGCCGCGAAAAGGCCCCGGGCGGCGCCAGGTCAACGACTCAGGAAATCGAGCACGACCTGAGCAAACGCCTGTGCCTGTTCCAGGTTGGAAATATGCGCGGCTTCCAGCTCGACGTAATGCGCGCCCGGAATCGTCTGCGCCAGGTACACGCCGTCGCGCGGGGGCGTAGGCAGGTCACCCGAGCCGGCAATCACGAGCGTCGGCGTGGCGATGCCGGCAATGTCGGCGCGCAGGTCGGCATCGCGCACGGCCAGGCAGTTGGCGGCATAGCCCGCGGCCGGGCTGGCGCTGAGCATGGCGCGCAGCGACGCCACCAGTTCCGGATGCGCGGCTGCGTAGTCCGGGGTGAGCCACTTGTCAACCACCGCCGCGGCGATCGACGCCGCCCCGTCGCGCTCGACCGCCGCGGCACGATTAGTCCAGTTCTCGGGCGGGCCGATATACGCGGCGGTATTGCACAGCACCAGCTTGCGCAGTCGCGCGCCGTGGTTCAGCGCCAGCCACATGCCGGTGATACCGCCCATCGACAGGCCGCAGAAGCTGGCCTGCGCGATGCCAAGATGATCGAGCAGCGCGATCACGTCGCCGCCCAGTTGCGCCATGCTGTAAGGACCGGGCGGCACCGACGACGCCCCATGCCCGCGCGTGTCATAGCGCAGCACGCGGAAATACTGGCTGAAGGCATCCACCTGCGGTGCCCACATGTCCAGGTTGGTGCCGAGCGAGTTGGACAGCACCAGCACCGGCAGGTGCTCGGCGCCATCGAGGCGGTAGTTCAGGCGGACGTCGGGAAGATCTGCGAAGGGCATGGCGTTGGTCAGTCAGGGATCACGGGCGGTGTTGCAGCGGTCGGGCCGGCTCAGTTCTGCGCGATGGCGGAACCGTGCTGGGCCAGCGGCGTGACCTGGATCTCCATGTACGGGTACAGCGGCAGCGCGGTCAGCAAGGTGTGCAGTTCATCGTTGTCGCTGACGTCAAAGATGCTGACGTTGGCATACTGGCCCACCACGCGCCACAGGTGGCGCCATTTGCCTTCGCGCTGCAGGCGCTGCGACATGGCCTTTTCATCGGCCTTGAGCTGCTCGACCAGCTTCGGGTCGAGCGATGCGGGAATCTTGACGGTCATTTCGGCCATGAACAGCATGGGGTCTCCTGGTGTTGAGGTTGAGATGGGGCGGCTTGCGCGGCGCGTCAGAGACGGCAGGTGCCGTCGAGATAGGCCTTGCGCCAGCGCATGATGCGCACTTCGGCAAACAGGCCCGCCGCGGCGAACGGGTCGGCGTCGATAAACCGCTGCGCGGCCTCGCGGCTGTCGACATCGACGATATAGACGCCGCCGCCGGCATCAGAGCCGTCATCGTTGAGCTTGGCGCCGCACGCCAGCAGCAGCGCCTTGTTGGCGTCCAGGTAGTCCAGGTGGCTGGCGCGGTTGGCCTGGCGCACGTGCTGGTGGCCAGGCTTGTCAAAGGTTTCGATCAGGTACGGCATGCTTTCCTCCTGTCAGCCTTGCGGCCGGCGTCAAAGTCAGGCAATCTGCGCGCCCCACAGCAGCATCGCAGCGATATAGATCAGGCCTACCCAGAACATCATGATCACGGTGTAGCCCATCACGTCCTTCAGGTTCAGCTTCGACAACGCCAGCGCGGGCAGGATCCAGAACGGCTGCACCAGGTCGTTCCAGGCGTTGCCGAGCATCACCGACATCGAGGTCTGGCTGACCGAGCTGTTGATGGCCTTGGCCGCATCGACCATGAACGGGCCCTGGATTACCCAGTGGCCGCCGCCCGACGGCGCGAAGAAGTTGATCACGAAGGAACTGACCAGGCCCCAGAACGGCAGCGTCTGCGGCGTGGCGATATCGACGAAAACGCGCGAGATGGTGTCCACCAGCCCCGAGCCCGCCATGATCGCCATGATGCCCGCATAGAACGGATACTGCAGGATGATGCCGGAAATGGTCTTGATGCCTTCGTTGAGCTTGGCCACGTAGTTGACCGGCGTGCCCAGCAGCAGCACGCCCCCGAACAGGATCAGGAAGTTGATCAGGTTAAGGTCCAGCGAGCCGCCCTGGGTGAAGTAGATGACGGCATAGGCCATGCCGCACAGCCCGATCGCCAGGCTCAGGATGCGGCTGTTGTTCAGGCGCCCGGCCAGGGTGTTCTCGCCGCCGATGCTGTGGGCCGCGCCGGCCTCGGCCTGGGCCGGTTCCTGGTCGCGGCGGATCTCGACCACTTCGGCCGGAAGGCGTGGGTGCAGCCAGGCGTTGAGCAGCGGCAGGGTGACGATGACCGCCAGGCTGGTCAGCAGCATCGGCGTCGAGAAGATGGTTTCAGACAGCGGGATCACGCCCATCGCCTTTTCCATCGGGTGTCCCGGAGTCGAGATCAGCACCGGGATGCTGGCCGACAGGCCCAGCCCGTACAGGGTGAAACCGCTGTATGCGGAAGCGATGATCAGCGGGTAATGCACGCCGCGAACCTTCAGCGCCAGCTTCTTGGCGATGATGCCGCCGATGACCAGCCCGAAGCCCCAGTTCAGGTAGCTGCCGATGCCGCCCACCAGCGTGGCGACGATGATCGCCGTGCGCGGCGTATGCACGGCGCCGACGATGCGGTCGAGCATGCGGTCGGTCAGCGGCGCGGTAGCCAGCACGTAGCCCATCGCCAGGATCACGGCCATCTGCGTGGTGAAGGCCAGCAGGTTCCAGAAGCCCTTGCCCCAGCTGGCGATCACCGCCGGGGCCGCTTGTCCCTGCACCAGCACCGCCAAGGCCATCGTCAGCAGCGTCAGGCCGATGGCAAACACGAAGGGATCCGGCAGGTACCGGCGCATGAGTTCGGTGAAGAACCCGGCGATCTTGTTCATGGCTTCCTTGTCTACAGAGTCGACTAAAGTTACGCCATTCGAACTACGGTTCTATATGCGAACTTCAAAACGGCGCGTGGCTATGCTAATGGCCGGTCGACCGGTAGGTCAAGGAAATGGGAAGCCGCTATTACCGCTATTTAGCGCAATAGTTACTCGCTGGTGGGCCCGGTATTTTCGCGAAAGCGACTGCGCGGCTCAGTACCGCATCTGTACATCGTCGACCTTGCCGGTGCGCGCGTTGTACAGGCAGGCGTAGTGGAAGCCAATCGCGGACGAGCTGTCGTCCGGCTCGAACACGCCTTCGCCGTTGACCGAGGTCTGCGCATTGGGGCGCTGGTAGTACTGCTCGCGGTCGGCCATCAGCATGATGCTGCCAGGCTGCGGATAGCGGCGCTGGAGGGCTTCCGCCACCGCGGGCTCGCAGGCCGCGGATGCCGCCCGGGACATGGCCTGGGCGTCGACGGTGATGCGGGTGGTGGGCGGCGGCGCTGGGCGCGGTGCCAGCTGCGGCGGCGTCGCGCAGGCCGCCAGCAGGCACGCAACCGGCAGGCACAGGTAAGAAGCTCGGATCACGCGGACCTCCTCCAATAGGAACGCCGGCGGTGGCGCTCCAGAAAGTGAAGCGGAGCCATCAGGTTACTGCGTGTGGCCGGAAAAGCCAAAGCCCGCCCGCCGCCGCCGCCGGCCCGGCACGGCCGCCGAAGCGGCCGCGGCGCCGGGATTGCCCGGACTTTCGAATCCGCGAACGCGGCTAAACTAGCGCACGCGGCCGTGCCATGCACCCTGGCGCGCCGCGCATACAACCCACGATGCCGACACAATGACAACCACAGAGACAAGCGGCAACCGCCCTGCCACCCCCACGCCGCTGTTGCGTACGGCCGCCAGCCTGCTGGTGGTGCGCGACGCGTCCGCCGGCATGGAAGTGCTGCTGGTGCGCCGCGTCGAACGCGCCAATGACCGCAGCAGCGGTGCTTATGTTTTTCCCGGCGGCACCCTCGATGCGCAAGACCGGCACCTGCACGCGCACGCCCACGGCCTCGATGACGTGCTCGCCAGCGAACGCCTGGGCCTGCCTGCCAGCGGGCTGGACTTCTACCTGGCTGCCGTGCGCGAATGCTTCGAAGAGGCCGGCCTGCTGTTCGCCTGCGATGCTCAAGGGCGCCTGCGCGCGCCGCACGAGCTCGACGCCGCGCAGCAAGCCCTGCTGCGCGAGGCCGTGCAGCGCGGCGGCCCGGGACTGGCCCACGCCTGCGAGCAGCTGGGCCTGCGCCTGGCAACTGACCGCCTGGCCTATCACAGCTACTGGCTGACGCCGCCCGGCCTGCCCAAGCGTTTCGATACCCGCTTCTTTGTCGCCATCGCTCCCGAAGGCCAGCTTGCCGTGCCCGACGGCACCGAGATCGTAGAGCACCGCTGGGTGCGCCCGGCCGAGGCCGCCGACCCGGCCAGCGGCCTGCCGATGATGCACGTCACGCGCCGGACGCTGAGCTCGATCGCACAGTTCGACACCGCCGCCACGTGCTTCGCCTATTTCTCGCAGTTGCGCGGCATTGCCTGCATCATGCCGCGCCTCGCCACCGGTGCGGCGGGGGTACGCCCGGTGATGCCGAACGAGCCGTGCTACGCCGAGATCGGCCGCATCGACCCTGACGGCACGGTGCACGGGCGCTACGAGCTTGCACCTGGCGTGCCGGTGCAGTTGTCAGAGCGGGTATGGCGCGTCACCGCCAACAATGGCAGCGTGATGACCGGCCCCGGCACCAACACCTACCTGGTCGGTGGCGGCGCTCGCAACGAATGGGCCGTGATCGATCCGGGCCCGGACGATGCCGAGCATGTACGCGCCATCCTCGCAGCGGCGCCCGGCCCGATCCGCTGGATACTCGCCACGCACACGCACCTGGACCATTCTCCCGCGGCGGCGGCGTTGCAGGCCGCCACCGGGGCCACCGTGCTGGGACGTGCTGCTCCCGCGGGGCCGTGGCAGGACGCCAGCTTCGCACCGCAGCGCGAACTGGTGCACGGCGAGCGCCTGGCGCTGGCCGAAGCCTGCACCCTGCGGGTCTGCCACACCCCCGGCCATGCGTCCAACCACCTCTGCTACCTGCTGGAGGAAGAAAAGACACTCTTCACCGGTGACCACGTGATGCAGGGATCGACGGTCGTGATCGGCCCGCCCGACGGCGACATGCGCGCCTACCTCGACTCGCTCGCGGCCCTGCAGGAAGAAGACCTCGAGTGGCTGGCGCCAGGGCACGGTTTCCTGATCGCGCGCCCGCAGGACGCCATCCGCATCCTGGTGCGACACCGCCAGCAGCGCGAGGCCAAGGTGGCCGGCGCGCTGCGCCAGTTTGGCCCTGCTCCGCTCGGCGACCTTGTGCTGCGCGTCTATGACGATGTGCCGCCGCGCCTGCATCCGGTCGCGCAGCGCTCGCTGCTGGCGCACCTGCTCAAGCTGCGCGACGAAGGCAGGGCGCAGGAGGCGGATGGCGTCTGGTCGGAGGCCGCGGGCTGATGCCGGCGGCGGCGGATGAGGATTTTTCGGCGGGGGGCTTGCGCAAATGAATAATTGCGATACAATTGCGCCTCTCGTGTGCGGCTGTAGCTCAGTTGGATAGAGTACTTGGCTACGAACCAAGGGGTCGTGGGTTCGAATCCTGCCAGCCGCGCCACCTATGCAGAAAGAAAAAGGGCTTCCGGAAACGGAAGCCCTTTTTTCATTGCCGCGCGTCCGTCGCGCGCCGCTGCCCCCACCGCTCCTGCGACCACCCGACCATCCTTACCACCGATAGCGCGCGCCGACAGTGCCGCTCGGGTTGCGCCCCGCCCGGACCTTGAACCACAGCTTCATGCCTGTCTTGGTATTGCCATGCGCGCCGATATTGAACGAGAACAATCCGCGCAGCAGGTCGGCATCGATCTTGGTGCCGTTGATATTGATGACCTGCTTGCGGCTGTCCTGCCACCAGTCGGCCTCGACGAACGGATAGATGCCGGCCAGCCGCGTGGGCTGCGCGCCGTACAGGCGCACGCCGATGCCGGTGGCACTGGCATCGCCGGGCATGGCTTGCGGCGGCATCTCCGGGGCCGCGCTCATGCCTGGCTGGTAGGCCAGTTGCAGCCGCGGCTGGATGGTCAGCCCGCCGGCGCGCGCCACCACGGCATCGACAGCGAGCGCCATGGTGCGCACCCGATTGTCGGCAAAGCCGCTGGCAGTGGTGATGTCATCGAGATGCAGCGACAGCCGGCGCGGACGCTCCGGCATGGCCGCGGTCTCGCGGTCCACGGCGGCAAGACCTGGGGCATCGTCATCGGGCCCGGCGCCGATGGCGCGCGGCAATGCGGAAGCAGATGGGGATGGCGGCGGCACCGCCGCGTATTCGACGACCACCGGCTCCACGGGCTGGACCATCCAGCCGCTCGCTTCGGAGCCGTCGGCCAGCTGCTTGAAAGCCTGCGCCGCTTCCGCCAGCCCCGGCTGCGCCAGGCTGGCCTGCAACGGCGGATCAGAACCGGAAGCGCCCTGGTAATCAGGCAAGGCTTCGTCTGCGTGGGCCAGCGTACACATCAGCATGGCCAGGATGGCGCAGTAATGCAGGTGATGGTGGACGATGCCGGGGTGCGCGGCACAGCCGTGCCATCCGGGGTTCGTCCCCGCCTCCCTTTCTCTCGATGATGACAAGACCACAGTCATGGCAACCACCTTCGGGACGTTATAAGAGCCTGCCCGATGAGCTTGAGCATAGGTCAAAATGCCCTGCCAGCGTTAGCCGGGAATGTTCGGCGGCGCGCGCCCCGGCAAGCCTGCGGCACAGCGCCGCACGGGGGTGTGGCTGGCGCGAATTGCGGAAGTTTTGGACAGGTGCCGCAGCCTTTTCGTCAATAATGTCGGCAATGACAAAATTTCCACGCATGGCCCGGCCGCTGGCTGCCGGGTGGAGACAGCATGGCCCTGCGGCAACGCACCCGACGGCTTGATCCCGGCAACGACATTGCCCTGAGCGCCGGCCGCGCGCCGCGCAACTGGCCGCGCCGCAGCCTGCAGTACAAGCTGGCGGTGGCCACCGCGGTGGGCGGCCTTGGGACGGTGGTGCTGGCGGCCCTGGTGATCGCCGGATCGTACGGCGACTTCGCCGCGGCCCGACAGAACCTTTACGACATCTCGGCGTATCGCGACGTGCTGGACACCGCCAACGCGCTGTCCGCGGAACGCGGCCCGGCCAACAGCGTGCTGGGTGAGCCACCCTCTCCCCACAGCGCGGCGCGCGCGCGCCTGCAGGCATTCCGCGCCCGCAGCGACGCCGCGCTGGCGCGAATGGCCGCGCCGCCGCCCGCCCCCCTCGGCCTGCACAGCCACCAGCTGCCGCCGCTGATGATCGAGCGCGTACGCGAGCGCCTGGCGCGAGCCCGCACCGAGATCGACGAACTGGCCGCGCGCCCGCCACAGCAGCGCGACATGGAGGAGATCCGCCATGCCATCGAAAGCATGTTCGAGGCGGTCGACGCGCTGCAGCCAGCCATCGCCTGGCAGGTGCGCGAGCTTTCGGTGTGCGATGACGGCCTCGCCGCCCCTGCACTGACCGGCAAGATGCTGGGAGACCTGCGCGAGTACGCCGGGCGCATGGCATCGCAGATCATGGCGCCGGTGGCGGCGCGCCAGCCGATGCCGGTGCAGAGCCTGGTCGACGCGACGCGCTCGCGCGGACGGCTGCTGGAGCTGTGGCAACTGGCCGGGCCGGCGTACAACATGTTCGGCGCCGCGCCCGCATTGGAACAGGCTTACGCCGACGCCGGCCACCAGTTCTTCGGCCGCGGCGTGGCCATGGTCGACAGCCTGGTCGCGCAGGGGCGGATCTCCGGCAACTACTCGATGACGCCCACCGAGCTGACCAACCGCTACGTGCCAACGCTGGAGCCGCTGGAGCGGCTGCGCAGCGTGTTCCTGGATGAAGTGGTGGCGCATTTCACCGCCACGCGCGAGCGCGCGCTGCGCCGGCTTGCGGCCGCGTGCGGCACCTCCGCGCTGATCCTGGCGATACTGGGCTACATGCTGGTGTTCGCGCGGCGCGCAGTGTTCCTGCCGCTGCTGCGCGCGCGGGTCGAGGTGATCGCGCTGGCCGAGGACCGCGGCCACCCGCACGATGACGCCATGTCCGTGTCCGCGGCGCAGGCCGCGCGCATTGGCCAGGCCGCCGAGATGCGGCGCCTGTTCGATGCCATCGACATCCTGCGCCGCAAGCTACGCGAGCGCGCCGCGCTGACCGCGCAACTGGAGCAGCAGGCCCGCACCGACAGCCTGACCGGCCTGCTGAACCGGCGCGCGCTGGAACTGGTGGCGGCCCAGTATGGGGCACACGAGACCGCCAGCCTGGTGCTGATCGACGTCGACCGTTTCAAGCAGATCAATGACCGCCACGGCCACGCCGCCGGCGACCAGGTGTTGCGCAACATCGCCGCGCAGATGCGCGGGCTGGTGCCTTCCGAGAGCGTGCTGGCCCGCTTTGGCGGCGAGGAGTTTGCGCTATGGCTGCCGCACGGGCGGCCCGGCGACGCCGCGGCGCTGGCCGAAACGCTGCGCGCGGCGATCGCGTCACGGCCTGTCTACCTGTCCGGCACCACGCAGCTTGGCGTGACCGCGAGCTTCGGCGTGGCCGTCGGCCATGGCGGCGCGGACCACTGGCAGCGCCTGTTCAGCGCGGCCGACGCGGCCATGTACCGCGCCAAGGCGGAGGGCCGCAATTGCGTGCGCGAGGCGCAGGACCTGGAAGGGATGCCGGCACGCTGAGTCGCCGCCTCGGAGAATGGACGAAAACAGCGGACGAAAAAAAAGCCCGCTTGCGCGGACCGCCTTGCCGTTGCCTGCCCCCGTTCCGTTGCCCGTTCTCGTGCGGTGGGGCGGAAACGAAGAAAGGCTCGCTTGCGCGAGCCTTTCCGAATTTTGGTGCCCAGAAGAGGACTCGAACCTCCACAGTGTTGCCACCGCTAGGACCTGAACCTAGTGCGTCTACCAATTCCGCCATCTGGGCTTCGTTTCGCTGCATTGCTGCTGCGATGCGAAGAAGGAAATTATGCCGAGTGCTGCGGGCACTGTCAACACCCGCGAGCAAAAAACTCTGTGCACGCTATGCCGCACCGCCGCCGCGCAGGAAATCCGCCTGCGCCGGCCGGCCGGGCAGCGCCAGCGCCGCGGTCGCCGCCGGCATGGTGGCAATGGTCTTGCCGGCGCGCAGCACGCGCAGCCGGGTGGCGCGCAGCCGGATCGCCTCGACTGGATCGCGCGCCTGCAGCAGCACCAGGTCGGCGCGGCAGCCCGGCGCCAGGCCATAGCCCTCCAGCCCCAGGATGCGCGCCGGCGCGGCGGTCACCGCGTCAAAGCAGGAGCGCATCGCCGCCTGCCCTGTCATCTGCGCCACGTGCAGGCCCATGTGCGCCACTTCCAGCATGTCGCCGGAACCCAGGCCGTACCACGGGTCCATCACGCAGTCGTGGCCGAATGCCACCGGCACCCCGGCCGCCATCAGTTCGGGCACGCGCGTCATGCCGCGGCGCCGCGGGTAGGTGTCGTGCCGCCCCTGCAGCGTGATGTTGATCAGCGGATTGGCGATCGCCGCCACCCCAGCCTCGCACATCAGCGGGATCAGCTTGGAGACGTAGTAGTTGTCCATCGAATGCATCGAGGTCAGGTGCGATCCGGCCACCCTGCCCTGCAGGCCCAGCCGCACGGTTTCGCTGGCAAGGGTCTCGATATGGCGCGACAGCGGATCGTCGCTTTCGTCGCAATGCATGTCCACGCGCAGGCCGCGCTCCGCCGCCAGCTCGCACAGCAGCCGCACCGAGTCCGCCCCCTGCGCCATGGTGCGCTCGAAATGCGGAATGCCGCCGACCACGTCGACGCCCAGGTCCAGCGCGCGTTTCAGGTTGGCAAGCGCGCCCGGCGCACGCAATACGCCGTCCTGCGGGAACGCCACCAGCTGCAGGTCCAGGTATGGCCGCACGCGTTCGCGCACGTGCAGCAGCGCTTCCACCGCCAGCAGGCGCGCATCGCACACATCCACATGCGAGCGGATCGCCAGCAGCCCGCGCGCCACGGCCCAGTCGCAATAGGCGAGCGCGCGCTCGACGATGGCCTCCTGCGTCAGCAGCGGCTTGACCTCGCCCCACAGCGCAATGCCTTCCAGCAGCGTGCCCGACTGGTTCACGCGCGGCAGCCCGTACGACAGCGTGGAATCCATATGGAAGTGCGCGTCGACGAACGGCGGCGTCACCAGTTGGCCGGCGGCGTCGATCTCTTCGCCCGCGCGCGCGGCCAGCGCCGGCTCTACTGCGGCGATGCGGCCATCGGCAATGCCGATGTCGATGCCGGTGCGCCCGTCGGGCAGGTTGCAATGCCGCAGGATCAGGTCGAGCATGAGGGGTGTCGTGGTATCCGGTTTCGGTCGGGGCTCAGGCAAGCGGCACCGGCGCCAGGCCACAGCCACGCAGCAGCATCACCACCACATGCTCGGTGGCGTGCGCGTAGTCCTGCTGCCTGAGCTGGCTGACACCGAGCACCGCGCAAACCTGCGTCTCAAAATCCGCGTAGGTCTGCGTCGCGGCCCAGATGGTAAAGAACAGGTGCTGCGGGTCGACCGGCGCCATCTGGCCGCGATCGATCCACTGCTGCACCACCGCGGCCTTGCGCGACACGAGTTCGCGCAGGGCATGGCGCAGGATCTCGCCGATTTCGGGCGCGCCGTGCAGCAACTCGTTGGCGAACACCCGCGACGCATCCGGATGGCTGGCCGACAGCCGCATCTTGGCGCGGATGTACTGTTCCAGCGCCACCTGGGGCGGCAGCTCGGCGCGGATCACGTCGGCTTCCGACAGCCACAGCTGCAGCGTGTGCGCCAGCACCGCGCGGTACAGCGCCTGCTTGGTGCGGAAGTAGTAATGCAGGTTGGACTTCGGCACGCCCGCGCGCACCGCGATCTCGGCCATGGTGGCGCCGGCAAACCCGGCACGCGCAAACACATGCTCGGCCGCGCGCAGGATCATGGCCTGGTTCTCCTGCCGGATGCGGCCGCCCGCCGCCGCGCGTACAGGCGGCGCACGCAGTGTCGGCGCAAGACCGGCGCTTGAGTCCATCAGCGCGTGCCGTACAGGCGGTCGCCGGCGTCGCCCAGGCCGGGCACGATATAGCCGTGCTCGTTGAGCGTCTCGTCGATGGCCGCGGTGACGATGCCCACATCCGGATGCGCGGCGCGCAGCGCGCCCAGGCCGGGACGCGACGCGATCAGGCACACATACTTCATGGTGGTGACGCCGGCCTCCTTGAGCCGGTTCAGCGCCGCGATGGCCGAATTGCCGGTGGCCAGCATCGGATCGACCACGATCACCATGCGTTCCTGGATGTCCTCGGGCATCTTGAAGTAATACTCGATCGGCTCCAGCGTCTCGGGGTCGCGGTACAGGCCAATATGCCCGACGCGCGCCGCGGGCAGCAGGTCGAGCATGCCGTCGAGAAAGCCGTTGCCCGCGCGCAGGATCGACACCAGGCACAGCTTCTTGCCCGACAGCACGCGCGACTGGGTGGCGGCGATCGGCGTGCGGATCGCGATGGTTTCCATCGCCAGGTCGCGCGTGGCTTCGTAGGTCAGCAGCTGGCTGATCTCGCGCACCAGCCGGCGGAAATTGTCGGTGGTGGTGTCTTCGCTGCGCACCAGCGTGACCTTGTGCTGCACCAGCGGGTGGTCGACCACCATCACGCCGGGCAGGCAGGCAAGGTCGGCGGAATCCGGCACGCGGGGCTCAACTGCGGGAACAGCGGACATGTCGTTCATGGTGACGCTCCTGATGCCACGTTGCACAAGCCATCCCTGCCGGCAAAGCCGCCCGCGGCGCGGGCGGCGCGTTCAGAACACCGTACCGTCGCTGACGATGGCAAACGGCGGCGCGCCGCCGGGCCGACGCTTGGCGGCGATGCGCCGCCCTGCCGCCCAGGTGCCGCCTTCGAGCACGCGCGCCAGCGGAAACTGCGCTTCCTCCAGGCCCAGCGCCTGGCGCACGCAGTCGGCCACCAGGTCCAGGCCGCTCACGGTCAGCGCGCGCCATTCGACGATGACGGGCTCATCCACCGCATGCGGCTCGGCGGCAAAGCCGGGAGCGCGCGGCACCATCAGCTCGAAGTCGTACAGCAGGCCGCCGTTGCGGTACTCGGGGAGGCCGGTCAGCGCATCCAGGCCGGTCACGGTGAGGCCGGCGTCTTCCAGCGGCTCCAGCAGCGAATAGGTCAGCCACTGGGTCAGCTTGTGGAACGGCACCAGCCCGCCCGGCGCCGCCGGATGGCGCCAGCAGTCGCCCAGCGACACGCCCTCGAGCACGATCCGGCCCGGCCACACCGGCCCCAGCCCCACCAGCAGTGTGCGCAGCAGGAAGCTGGCATCGAGGTCGCCACCGACGGCATGCGCCTTCAGGTAGTCGTAGAGATTGCCCAGCCGCGCCGGCCGGCCGAACAGCGCCGGGGTCGCTTCCATTACCTCGCCCAGCCGGCGCAGTAGTCCGGCGCGGCCTTCCAGCCCCACCAGCGGGTTGTGCTGCGCGACCTGGAAGGCGTGGGCAATGCTATCGGCGTCGATGCGCTGCAGGCGCTCGGCATCGGCACGCAGCGGATCGCCCGGCGCCGCGGAAAAACCGCCGCGCGCGAACAGGTCGAAGCTGGCCGCGCCCAGTCCTTCCGAGCGTGTCAGCACCAGGTCGCTGGTCGGATCGCGATAACGCCACTCCGGGCCGGCGCCCGCGTCCAGCAGCACGCTGGGGATCACCAGGTCGATGCCGATGCGGGCGCGCTCCTCGCGATGTTCGGGCCCGCTCAGCCCGGCGCGCTCGCACAGCACCTGCCAGCGGTCAGCACGCTGGTCGGCACCGCCGCTTTCAAAATGGCGCCAGCGGCTGTGATAGGGGACTTGCAGGTCCGGGTAGCGCTGCCGGATGGTGCTGGCGACGTAATCGGCAATCGCATGCACGCGGTCCGGATGCCAGGTAAAGAGTTCGGACGCGCCGCTGGCCACGTGTTCGGTGACCGCCGCGCAATGGGTGCGCACCGCCTCGGCGCACAGCAGCGCCGCAGCGGGATGCCCTTCCGGCACCGGGCTCAGCCAGCCATTGCCATGGCGCTCGCTGCCGGCACTGCCGTCCTCGGGATACATCGTCATTCGTTCAACCCCCTGCCCTTTGCCAGGGCCAGTTCATTCGCATCCGGCGGCGTGTAGTGCGTGAAGTAGCCGGCAGCCACCTTGGCGTCGATCTCGACACGTGCGTCGGCCGGGATCAGGGCCTCGGGGATCGCCACCTGCTCGACCACCTCAATGCCCTGCGCCACCAGCGCGCCATGCTTCATGTTGCTCATCGACGCCCAGCGGTCGATGCGGCGGATGCCCAGCCAATGGAACACATCCGGCATCAGCTCCTGGAAACGCATGTCCTGCACGCCCGCCACGCATTCGGTACGGGCAAAATAAGTCTCGGCGCGGTCGCCGCCAACCTGGCGCTTGCGCGCGTTGTAGACCAGGAACTTGGTCACCTCGCCCAGCGCGCGCCCCTCCTTGCGGTTGTAGACCACCAGCCCGACACCGCCCTGCTGCGCCATCTCGATGCACACCTCGATGCCATGTGCCAGATACGGCCGGCAGGTACAGATGTCTGACCCGAACACATCCGATCCGTTGCATTCATCGTGCACGCGGCAGGCCACGCGGGTTTCGGGCTGGCCCAGCTGGCTGACATCGCCGAAGAAATACAGCGTCATGCCGCCGATCGGCGGCAAGAATACCTTCAGGTCCGGCCGTGTCACCAGTTCCGGAAACATGCCGCCAGTCTGCTCGAACAGGCTGCGGCGCAGCACGCTTTCCTTGATGCCGAAACGGGCCGCCATGCCGGGCAGGTACCACACCGGGTCGACCGCCGCCTTGGTCACGCACACGTCGCCATTGGCATGCAGCAGGTTGCCATCGGGCCTGAGCCGTCCCGCGGCAATGGCCGAGACCAGTTCCGGCATATTGATGTGCGCGCGCGTCACGGCGATGGTCGGGCGGATGTCGACGCCGGCGGCGATGCGGTCGGCAAAGACCGTGGAAACCAGATGGCCCCACGGATCGAGCGAAACGATCTTGTCCGCATCGCCCCATTGCGGGTGGGGGCCGATGGCTTCGGCGGGAGCGGTGTCGGTCAGGTCGGGACGATGGTCGCGCTGCAGCGTACCGGACGCTACCGCGAGGGCACGGTAGATGGCGTAGGCGCCCGCATGGGTGCCGATCACATTGCGCTGCGCCGGGTTACCCAGGCTGGCGATGACCGGTCCGCGCTCCGCCGCGGTCGGCGCGCCCCAGTGGATGGGCTCGGCCGGCTTGTCGCGGCGCGCATGCGAAGTCAGGACGATATGGTCGGACATGGCACCCTCGGTTCCCGATGGAATCCTGACCAGACGGTCAGGTTTACGATTCCATAGTAGGCAACCTTTATGCCATCGCCCAATGCCCGTTTACGCCAGTGTTGCGGCAGTGTGTGTGGCGTCCAACGCAAGTCCGCCACCGGGGCATGCACGCCGGGCGTGCCGGCAGCACCATGCTGGCGGCACGCATGCACTGCCAGCATGCGGCGCGCGGCCAGCGGCCGCGGGCACGGCCGGCGTAGTTCGCGGCGGGGTCGCGCAGCGCTGCTTGCAACGGTTACATGGTCGGACGGCGCGCCGAGCCGGCGCCCGCGTCGCGTGCGGAGTCGCCGCGGCTGGCCAGCAGCGCGCGCAGCGCGGCCAGCGGCTGCGCGCTTTCCACGTAGCGGTAGAACAGGGCCCCCGCCACATTGCTGAGCGCCCAGGCCGCCGCCATGCCCAGTGCATTCAGCACCGGCTGGCCCGGGGCGAGCTGCGACACCAGCGCATTGACCATCAGGCACACCGGGAAATGCACCAGGAACACGGAATAGGAAATCCGCCCGAAGTAGCCGACCATGCGCGCCCGCGGCCATCGTTCCAGCCAGCCGTCGCGGCGCGCCAGCGCCAGCAGCAGCGCGGTGGCCAGCGCCACGGCAATACGCAGGCGGAAGTCCAGCATCAGCGCGGCCAGCGCCACCGCGCCCATCAGCAGCAGCGGCAGCAGCGGCCGGCCGGGCGCGGACGCCCAGTAGGCCAGCGTACCCATGCCATAGGCGCCGAAGAAGTACACCGCCCAGATATCCCACGCGGCGTCGCGGTTGAACCAGAACAACGACGCCACGGCCGCAAGCGCCACCAGGCCGATGCTGACCACCACGCCGGCCGATGCCTTGCCCCGCGACAGCGCCCGCGCGGCCCATAACGTGCCCAGCAGCAGCGCGAACAATTGCAGGTCGATGGCCACATACCAGACGCCGGCCGACAAGGCGTCAACGTCGAGGATGTTATGGAGCAGCGTCAGGTGCGCCAGGAACTGGCCCAGCGTCGGCGAGGCGGGGATCGAGTCATGCGCCATCCAGTGCCGGGCCACCGCGGCGCCGGCAATACTGAGCAGGATCGCCGCCGCAAACGGCACCACCAGCTTCTGGTAGCGGCGCCACAGCATTCCCAGCGGATGCTGGCGGGTCTCCAGCCGTCCGTGCGGCGCCAGACTGCGCGCCGCCAGGAAGCCACTGATCACCAGGAACACCTGCACGGCGATGCGCGCATAGTCATACAGCCAGCCCACCAGCCCGGGCGCCAGCGGGTAGGCGGCGTCCGACATCGGTCCATAGAAGGCGAGGTGGTGCAGCACGATCAGTTGCGAACTGACGGCTTTCAGGGCGTCGATGCATGGCAGGCGCGACGGGCGGGGGCTCATTGTTATAAGAATGATGCAAAGGCCACGGAAGGCGCGATTCTACCTGCTTCTCAGCCATATAATGTGCGCCATTACATACTTTTTGTAGTTTGGTTACACAGTGGCGGGGCTTGTTGCGACTTCGCCTGTACGGGCGCGGTCAATGAGCCCATGCGGGCCGGCCCGGCGTTCCGGCGGGAATTTGCTTATGACGACAATGTCCTTCGCCTTGCCCCGCCCCGGGTATACCCTAGCGTCTTTGCCGCACTGCCGGCCGCTTCCCGGTTCTTTTCGCATGCCTGTCTTTGCCTTCCCCCTCCGCCTTGCCCGCGTCCGCCATCCGTTCGCGGCCATCGCCATCGCGCTTGCTGCCGGCCCCGCGGCCATGCTGGCCCCGGCCGCCGCCCGCGCCCAGAGCCCGGTGCTCGACAAGATCCGCGACTCGGGCACCATCGTGCTGGGCTACCGTGAATCCGCGTTGCCGTTCTCGTTTGCCGACGACAAGGGGCAGCCGGCCGGTTATGCCGTCGACCTGTGCCTGCGCGCGGCCGAGGCGGCGCGCCAGAAGCTGGGCCTGAAAGACCTGAAGGTGCGCTGGATGCCGCTGACGCCGCAGAACCGCATCCCGGCGGTGGCGAACGGGCTGGTCGACCTCGATTGCGCGCCCAACACCAACTCGCTCGAACGCCAGAAGCAGGTCGCGTTCAGCGTCTCGCACTATGTGTCGACGGTGCGCATGCTGGTGCGGGCCGACTCGGGCATCCGCTCGTTCGGCGACCTGCGCGGCAAGACCGTGGTCACCAGTGCGGGCTCGACCGGCGACCGCCATGTGCGCCGCTTCAAGGGCCAGTACGGCTATCACGACGTCTACGCCAAGGACCACGGCGAATCATTCCTGCTGCTGGAGTCGGGCCGGGCCCAGGCCTTCGTGATGGACGACGTGCTGCTGGCGGGGCTGCGCGCACGCGCCAAGGACCCGTCGCAATATGTCATCGTCGGCCCGGCGCTGTCCGTCGAGCAAAACGCGCTGATGCTGTCCAAGGCCGATCCGGAATGGAAGCGCCTGGTCGACCAGACCCTGGCCAAGACCTTTGCCGGCCCCGAGGTAACGGCGCTGCAGCAGCGCTGGTTCCAGCAGCCCATCGGCAGCCGCGCCATCAACCTGGCGCTGGCGCCCTCGGGCGAGGTGCGCGCGGCGTGGAAGCACCCCTCTGACGCGGTCACCGAATAAGGCATGCCGGCGGCGCAGAGCGCAATCGCGCCAGCGCCGCAATTCAGGGTTTCCATGAGGGCGCGGTGCCGGGCAAGCCCCAAGTTGACAGTGATCAATGATGTTAGCGACACTGGCCCGCGCCATCCCTGTGCAGGGCGGGCCATAGACACGACCGCCCGACGGCGGCATATCTGAGGAGAAACCATGAACAAGTTCGTCGCGACCGCGATCGCACTCTGCCTTGGCGCCGCATCGCTGGCGGTGCAGGCACAAGCCGCCGGCAAGCAGCAGTTCGATCCGTATTCCCAGGGCGCCAAGTCGGGCGAGAAGTTCGACCCGTACAGCCAGGGAGCCAAGGCCGGCGACAAATTCGACCCGTACAGCCAGGGCGCGAACAAGAGCACCCGCACCGACCTGACCGACGCTTCGGCGCCGGCGGCCGAGAAGAAGCCGGCCAAGAAGGCCAGCAAGAAAAAGAGCAAGAAGAAAGCCGCCTCCGCACCGGCTGCCAGCTGACCTGGCAGCGGTCGGAAACAAAAAACCCGCTTCGGCGGGTTTTTTGTCGCCTCGGACAACCTGCGGCTTACGGCGCCTGCGTGTCGCGCTCCAGCGCGGTGACGTCGACGCGCTGGACCTTATCGCCCTGGCGCACTTCGGTGCGCAGCACGAAGGCGTCGGCCGGGCAATACCAGTCGGTCACGTGCATCACGGTAGGCTCGGCCTGCACCAGCTCGCCACCGATCATCAACTGTCCCAGCGAGGTGCGCTTCTCGTACGAAATCGGCTGGCATTCCTTGCGGCCCATCAGGGTATCGATCAGCTGGCGCTTGCCCACGTGGCGCGACCCGATATGGATGGTCGCGCGCTGCGCGTCCATGGTGCTGACCGCTTCATCGGCACCCAGCGGATAGACCTTCAGCGAAACACTGGATTCGAAGGTTTCCCCCTCCAGCGTGGTGCCTTCGCGCAGGTCCAGGCCGGCATAGTTGAATACACCCTTGCCGCGGAAGGCAGCCTCGCCATACATGCGGGCATAGCGCGCGCGCGCGTTGATGACCGCATGCTGGCTTTCGATGCTGGTCTGCGCCTCGGGCGCGCCGCGTTCGATCACCACCTCATGCACCTGGTTGGTGATCACGGGCGGCCCCATCAGCGCGGACAGCGCCGACTTGGAATTGACCTCGAGTTGGGCGCGGCACCCGGATGGGCTGCGCACCACGTCGCGCAAGGTCATGCGGATCGACATCGGCATCACGCCGTCGCCTTCCATCTGCACATGCGACCCGGAGCGGAACCACGGCGCATTGCACAGCACCGCCGCGGCGGCGGCCTGCGCCTGGCTCGCCGCAGCCTGGGCGACCCCACCCGTGCCCGGCAGCACCGCCATGCCTTGGGCGCTGGCGGGTGGCACCGCGGATAGCGCCACGGACAGCCCGGCCGTCAGCACCGTGAACGCCACCAGGCCCGCCCGCCGGCTCTGCTGAACCTTTCTCTTCACATCGATCCCCGTCTTGGATGGTTCCGTCCCGGAATCAGCGCCCCGCCTGACGGCCACTGACTGACATCGGAATTATCGCGTTTTTGTTGCGCATGTAACTGGTCATTTCACGCCTGCGTCGGACTGACGGACATGCCGCCTAGCAGCCGGGACGATCGCGCATCCCACCCGCTGCATATGCTCTATACAGCTCATGCGCTCCGGTCTGGCGCTGCGCGCGCCCCCGGACCGCTTCGAGTCACTTGGCCGGCGTGCTACCATTGCGCGCCTTGCGTATTCCGCCTTGCTTGTCCCAGCGGTTGTGGCGACCCAGGCGCCTGGCGGTATCATGGGCTCGCTGAGGCACGCCGGGCGTCGACATTCCCGTCCGGTGTCCACCGCCAGCGCCGGCTCTGCGTTGTGATGGCTTCCCCGCCACCCGCGCCGCCCGAGACCTGGCCCGCCGCGCTTTTCCAGGAGATCCATGCGTAGTTCATCGACCCCGCGGGTTGCCGCGCCGTTCGTCGGAGCCACCGCAAGCGCCGTCATGCTGGTCAGCGTGCTGATCCTGCTGGTGTGGTTCGGTACCCTGGACATGCGCCACCTGCTGCGCTCCGATGAAGGCCGCTACGCCGAGATTGCCCGCGAGATGGCCGCCACCGGCGACTGGGTCACGATCCGCTACCACGAACTCAAGTATTTCGAGAAGCCACCGTTCCACCTGTGGGTGACGGCGCTCGCCTACAACCTGTTTGGCGTCGGCGACTGGCAGGCCCGCCTGTGCGTGGCGTTGTCCGGCATGCTGGGCATCGGCGTCTCGATGCTGGCCGCGGCGCGCTGGTACGGCTGCCGCGTGGCGATGCTGACCGGGCTGGTGCTGGTCTCGGCGCCGATGTGGAATGTCGCCGGTCATTTCAATTCGCTCGACATGACGCTTTCCGGGGCCATGGCTTGCGTGCTCGCCTGCATGCTGCTGGCCCAGCATCCCGAGGCCACGCCGGCCGCGCGGCGCAACTGGATGCTGGCCTGCTGGGCGGCCATGGGTGTGGCGGTACTGGTCAAGGGGCTGGTCGGGCTGGCCTTGCCCGGGCTGGTGCTGGTGGCCTACACGCTGGCAACGCGCGACTGGAAGCTGTGGCGCCGCCTGCACCTGCTGGCCGGCATTGCCGTGCTGCTGGTCGTCACGGTGCCGTGGTTCTGGCTGATATCCGAACGCAATCCTGAATTCCTGCGCTTCTTCTTTATCCACGAACACTGGCAGCGCTACACCTCCAACGTGCACCACCGCGAGGGCTCGGTCTGGTACTTCGTGCCGTTGCTGCTGGGCGGCTTCCTGCCGTGGCTGGGCCTGGCGCCGCAGATGTGGCAGGCGGTGCGCGAGCGCGCCGGCGTGGCGCGCGGCAACGCACCGCGACCGTTCCAGCCGGCGTTGCTGGCCGGGCTGTGGGCCGTGGCGATCTTTGTCTTCTTCAGCCTGTCCGGCTCCAAGCTCCCGGGCTATATCGTGCCGGTCTTCCCGGCGCTGGCGCTGCTCGCCGGCGTGGCGCTGGGCACCACCACGGAACGCGCGTGGCGCTGGCAGGTCAATGCCATGATCGCGCTCGGCGTGATCGGGCTGGTGGCGAGCCCCTTCGTCGGCATGATGGACAAGCCGGGCACGCCCAATGCGGTGTATCGTGAATTTGCCGCATGGCTTGCCCTCGCCTTTGCCGTGATGCTGGGCGGCGCGCTGCTGGCACGCCGCCTGCTGCGCACGCGCGGGGTGTTCCCCAGCGTGGTGGCCTATGCGCTGGCAATGTTTGTGTGCGCCACGGTGGGGCTGCGCGCCCACGAGGCCATGGGCCGGCCGAGTTCCGGCGCGGACCTGGTGCCCGCAATCCAGGCCGTGCTGACGCCGGACATGCCGCTGTACAGCGTGCGGCTGCTGGACCACACGCTGCCGTTTTACCTGCGCCGCACCACCATCCTCGTTGAGCATCCGGACGAACTCGAGTTCGGCGTCAACCAGGAACCGCAGAAGTGGATCCCGACCGTCGACCAGTTCATTGCGCGCTGGCAGGATGGCCAGCGCGCGGTGGCGATCATGGCGCCGCAGACCTACGCCGCGCTGGCCGCGCGCGGCGTGCCGATGCACCAGATCGCCGCTGACCGCCGGCGCGTGGCGGTCGCCAATTTCGCCGTGCCGGGCCGACCCATCCCGACGCAAGCACCGTAATCCGCCAACCGCAGTGCCATGACGCTTTCCACTTTCGCTTTCATCCTGACCGGCGTGCTGCTCAATGCGGCCGCGCAGCTGCTGCTCAAGGCCGGCGTCAACGCCATCGGCGCCATCACCCTCGATCGCGGCACGCTGCTGCTCACGGCGCTGCGCGTGCTGACGCAATGGCCGGTGCTGGCGGGGCTCACGCTGTACGTGGTCAGCGTGGGCGTCTGGATCGTGGGCCTGTCGCGGGTCGATGTGTCGATCGCCTATCCGATGCTGTCGCTGGGCTATGTGGTCAACGCGCTGGCGGCCTGGTGGCTGTTCGGCGAGATCATCGGGCCCTTGCGCGTGGCTGGCATCCTGCTGATACTGGCGGGCGTCTTCCTGATCGCCCGCTCCTGAAGGCTGCCCGTGCCTTTGCCAGGCCTGACCATCGCCGTCCCCTTCGCCTTGCCATGACCGCATCCGCTCCCGCATTCCTGCCTTTTGTCCGGCCCGATATCGACGCCGCCACCATTGCCGAAGTCGGCAAGGTGCTGGCCTCCGGCTGGATCACCTCCGGTCCCAAAATGCAGGCTTTCGAAGCCGCGCTGTCGGCGTTGTTCGGCGGGCGCCCGGTGCGCACCTTCGCCAACGGCTCGGCGACCATGGAGATCGCGCTGCGCATCGCCGGCGTCGGCCCCGGCGACGAAGTCATCACCACGCCGATCACGTGGGTCGCCACCGCCAACGTGGTGGTGGCCGTCGGGGCGAAGCCGGTGTTCGTCGACATCGACCCGCGCACGCGCAACCTGAACCTCGACGCGGTCGAGGCCGCGGTCACGCCGCGCACGCGCGCCATCATGCCGGTCTACCTGTCGGGCCTGCCGGTCGACATGGAACGCCTGTACGCGATCGCCGCCCGGCATGGGCTGCGCGTGATCGAAGACGCGGCGCAGGCGATCGACTCGCGCTGGCGCGGCCAGCGCATCGGCGCCTTCGGCGACCTGGTCAGCTTCAGCTTCCAGGCCAACAAGAACATCACCACCATCGAAGGCGGCTGCCTGGTGATGAACACGCCCGAGGAAGCCGTGCGCGCTGAGCGCCTGCGGCTGCAGGGCGTGATCCGCACCGGCATGGATGGCATGGATGTCGAAGAGCCCGGCGGCAAGTTCAACTTGACCGACGTCAACGCCGCGGTCGGCCTGGCACAACTGGAACGGCTTGACGCGATCACCGCGCGCCGGGCTGAACTGGCCGACACCTACTTCCGCTGCGCCGCCGACAGCGGCCTGGAAGCCCTGGGCATCGAACTGCCGCAGCCGCTGGATCCGCTGGCCGCGACGACCAACTGGCACATGTTCCAGGTGGTGCTGCCCACCGACCGGCTGCAAGGCGGCCCGGCGCAGGCGCGGCAGCGGGTCATGGAAGCCATGCGCGAGCGCGGCATCGGCACCGGCGTGCACTATCCGCCGGTCCATCTTTTCACTTACTACCGCTCACTCGGCTGGCGCGAAGGCATGCTGCCGCATGCCGAACGCATCGGGCGCGGCATTGTCACCCTGCCGCTGTTCCCGGCGATGCAAGCCGCCGACGTGGAGCGGGTCTGCGCAACCCTCAGCGAAACATGCAAACGTCTTTCCCAATGAGCCCGGTCGAAGTCTCGGTCGTCATTCCGGTCTACAACGAAGAAGACGGGCTGCAAGCCCTGTTCGACCGCCTCTATCCGGCGCTGGATGGCCTCGGTGAATCGTACGAGATCATCTTCATCAACGACGGCAGCGTCGACCGCTCGGCGCAAATGCTGGCAGCGCAGTTCCACAAGCGCCCGGACGTGACCCGGGTGGTGCTGTTCAATGGCAATTTCGGCCAGCACATGGCGATCCTGGCGGGTTTCGAACACACCCGCGGCAAGATCGTGATCACGCTGGACGCGGACCTGCAGAACCCGCCCGAGGAAATCCCGCGCCTGGTCGAGACCATGCGCGCCGGCCACGACTACGTCGGCACCGTCCGCCGCCAGCGCAACGACACCGCGTTCCGCCGCTATGCCTCGCGCGCGATGAACCGGCTGCGCGAACGCATCACCAAGATCCGCATGACGGACCAGGGCTGCATGCTGCGCGCCTATGACCGCAACGTGATCGACACCATCAACGCGTGCCGCGAGGTCAACACCTTCATTCCGGCGCTGGCGTACACCTTTGCCTCGAATCCGGTCGAGATCGAGGTCGGCCACGAGCAGCGCCACGCCGGCGAATCCAAGTACTCGCTGTACCAGCTGATCCGCCTGAACTTCGACCTGGTCACCGGCTTCTCGATCGTGCCGCTGCAGTGGTTCTCGGCCATCGGCACGATCCTGTCGCTGCTATCCGGGGTGCTGTTCGTGGTGCTGCTGGTGCGACGCTTCGTGCTGGGCTCGGAAGTGCAGGGTGTGTTCACGCTGTTCGCCATGAACTTCTTCCTGATCGGCATCCTGCTGTTCGGCGTCGGCCTGCTGGGCGAGTATGTCGGCCGCATCTACCAGGAAGTGCGCGATCGCCCGCGCTATCGCATCAAGGCCGTGCTGGAAGCCGACCCGGCACGCACCGCACCGGCCCGCACGGGCGTGGAGCCATGATGCGCGCCGTGGTCTTTGCCTACCATAATGTCGGCGACCGCTGCCTGCGCGTGCTGCATGCGCGCGGCGTGGAGGTGGCGCTGGTGGTCACGCACCGCGACCGGCCCGACGAGAACATCTGGTTCCGCCGCGTGGCGGATACCGCGGCCGAACTGGGCATCCCCTTCGTCTATGGCGAGGATCCGGCCGATCCGGCCATCGCCGAGGCAGTGCGCACCGCGCGTCCGGACGTCATCTTCTCGTTCTACTACCGCGCCATGATCCCCGCCGGCGTGCTGGCGCTGGCACCCGCGGGCGCCTTCAACATGCACGGCTCGCTGCTGCCGAAATACCGCGGCCGCGTGCCGGTGAACTGGGCGGTGCTGCATGGCGAAACCGAGACCGGCGCCACGCTGCACGCCATGGAAGCCAGGCCTGACGCGGGCGATATCGTCGACCAGACCGCCGTGCCGATCCTTCCCGACGACACGGCCGGCGAAGTGTTCGAGAAGGTCACCGTGGCGGCCGAGCAGACGCTATGGCGCGCCCTGCCCGCGATGATGGCGGGACAGACGCCGCGCCGCCCCAACAAGCTGGCCGAAGGCAGTTACTACTCCGGGCGCAAGCCCGAGGACGGCCGCATCGACTGGAACCGGCCCGCCGCCGAAGTCTACAACCTGATCCGCGCGGTCGCGCCGCCCTATCCCGGCGCCTTCACTGAAATCGCCGGGCAACGCTTGATCGCGGCACAGGCGCGCCGGCCGCTGCCGGATGCCGCGCGCGCGCTGCCCGCCGGCACGACGCCAGGCCTGCATGTGCGTGACGACCATATCGTCGGCCTGTGCGGCGACGGCGCCCTGGTCATCATCACGCAACTGCTGGCGCAGGACGGCTCGGCCGTCACGCCGCAGGCGCTTGCCCAGTATCTCCATACCGAACAGTCCAACGAGGAAAACCGATGAAAAAGGTCCTGATTCTTGGCGTCAACGGCTTCATCGGCCACCACCTGACGCGCCGCATCCTGGAAACCACGCCGTGGGAGGTCTACGGCATGGACATGAACACGGACCGCCTGGGCGACCTGGTCGACCATCCGCGCATGCACTTCTTCGAAGGTGACATCACCATCAACAAGGAGTGGATCGAGTACAACATCCGCAAGTGCGACGTGGTGCTGCCGCTGGTCGCCATCGCCACCCCCGCAACCTACGTGCGCCAGCCGCTGCGCGTGTTCGAGCTGGACTTCGAGGCCAACCTGCCGATCGTGCGCGCCGCGGTCAAGTACGGCAAGCACCTGGTGTTCCCGTCGACCTCCGAGGTCTACGGCATGTGCAGCGACGACGAATTCGACCCCGAGGCCTCGCCGCTGGTCTACGGCCCGATCAACAAGCCGCGCTGGATCTACGCCTGCTCCAAGCAGCTGATGGACCGCGTGATCCACGCCTACGGCATGGAGCAGGGCCTGAACTACACGCTGTTCCGTCCGTTCAACTGGATCGGCGCGGGGCTGGACTCGATCTTCGAATCGAAGGAAGGCTCGTCGCGCGTGGTGACGCAGTTCCTGGGCCACATCGTGCGCGGCGAACCGATCAAGCTGGTCGACGGCGGCGCGCAGCAGCGCGCCTTCGCCGACATCGCCGACGGCATCAGCGCGCTGATGCGCATCATCGAAAACCCCGGCGGCGTGGCCAGCGGCAAGATCTACAACATCGGCAACCCGGGCAATATCCATTCCGTGCGCGAGCTGGCCGAGATGATGCTGAAGATGGCCGCCGACTATCCGGAATACGCGCAGGAAGCGCGCCATACGAAAATTGTCGAGACCTCGTCGGGCGACTTCTACGGCAAGGGCTACCAGGACGTGCAGCACCGCGTGCCGAAGATCGACAACACCATCGAAGAACTGGGCTGGCGCCCGGAGATCAGCATGGAAGCGGCGCTGCGGCGCATCTTCGAGGCGTACCGGGGCAAGGTGGTCGAGGCCCGCACCCTGGTCGATTCGGCTGACTGAGGCGCACCCCACATGGCTCGCATTGCCCTGAAGGTCGACGTCGACACGCTGCGCGGCACGCGTGAAGGCGTGCCGCGGCTGCTGTCGATGCTGGCGGCCGCGCAGGCCCAGGCCACCTTCCTGTTCAGCCTGGGTCCTGACCATACCGGCTGGGCGCTGCGGCGCGTGTTCCGTCCCGGCTTTCTGCGGAAGGTATCGCGCACCTCGGTAGTCTCGAACTACGGCTTGCGCACGCTGATGTACGGCGTGCTGCTGCCCGGCCCGGATATCGGCCGCAAGGGCGCCGCCGAGATGCGCGCGACGCGCGCCGCCGGACATGAATGCGGCATCCATACCTGGGACCACGTCTACTGGCAGGACAACGTGCGCGAGCGCGATGACGCCTGGACGCGCGACCAGATGCAGCGCGCCTTCGCGCGCTATCGCGAGATCTTCGGCGAGGCCCCGTCCACGCACGGCGCCGCCGGCTGGCAGATGAACGAGGCCGCGTTCCGCCAGATCGACATCTGGGGCATGGCCTACGCCTCCGACGGCCGCGGCACCGCACCGTACATCCCCACCATTGGCGGCGTGCCCTGCCGGCACGTGCAGATGCCGACCACGCTGCCGACACTGGATGAGCTGATCGGCACCGACGACCTGACCGAGGACAACGTCCACACCGCCCTGCTGAAGCTGACCGAAGGCACGCGCGACCATGTGTTCACGCTGCATGCCGAGCTGGAAGGCGGCAAGCTGGCGCCCGTGTTCGAACGGCTGCTGGCAGGCTGGCGTGCCCAGGGGCACGAGCTGGTGTCGATGGCGACGTGGTATCGCGGGCTGGATCGGCAGATGCTGCCGGAACTGCCGGTGACGTGGGGCGAGATTCCGGGGCGGAGCGGGGAATTGATTGTGCAGCCCGACGTGGCATTGCGCTGAACCGCAGGCCAACGCCGTATCAACGCGGCTCGCCGCTCGCGGGAGAGGAAGCAGACTGTAAGCGGTAATCAAGCCCCGCGCCGCGCCCCTACCCTCAACCCATTGAACACCACCAGCAGGCTCGCCCCCATATCGGCGAACACTGCCATCCACATCGTCCCCATCCCCAGCACCGTCAACACCAGGAACACGGCCTTGATGCCCAGCGCCAGCGCAATATTCTGCCTGAGGATGATGGCGGTGCGGCGCGACAGCCGCACGAAGGCCGGGATCTTGCGCAAGTCGTCGTCCATCAGCGCCACGTCGGCGGTTTCGATGGCGGTGTCGGTGCCCGCGGCGCCCATGGCAAAGCCGACATCGGCACGGGCCAGCGCCGGAGCGTCGTTGATGCCGTCGCCGACCATGCCGATGCGGCCGCCGCGCGCATGGGCTGCGGCGGCCAGCGCGGCAATGGCGTCGGCCTTGTCCTGCGGCAACTGATTGCCGCGGGCTTCGTCGATGCCGACCTGCGCCGCGATTGCCTGTGCCGTATGCGGGTTATCGCCGGACAGCATCAGCGTCTTGACGCCCAGCGCATGCAGCTCCGCAATCGCCTGGCGGCTGGTGTCGCGCACTGTGTCGGCCACCGCGAACAGCGCCAGCGCCGTGGCCGCGCCCTGGCCAGTTACCCGCGCCAGCAGCACCACGGTCTTGCCCTCGCGTTCCAGCGCTTCCAGCCGCGCCTCCAGCGCCGGCGAGCACGCGCCCATCTCATGCACCAGCCGGTGGTTGCCGAGCCGATATTCCACGCCTTGCACCATGCCGCGCGTGCCGCGCCCCGCCAGCGCCTCGAACGCCTCCACCGGCAGCGCGGCGATGCCGTCGGCCCGCGCCGCCGTGGCCACCGCGCGCGAGACCGGATGGTCAGAGCGCGCCGCCAGGCTGGCGGCAATGGCGCGCGCGTGCGGCGCTTCGTCGGCAAGCAGCGCATGGTCGGTCTGCGCGGGCTTGCCGTGCGTGATGGTGCCGGTCTTGTCCAGCGCCACCCAGGCCAGCTCGCGGCCCTGTTCCAGGTAGACCCCGCCCTTGACCAGGATGCCGCGCCGCGCGGCGGCGGCCAGCCCGCTGACGATGGTGACGGGAGTGGAGATCACCAGCGCGCACGGACAGGCGATCACCAGCAGCACCAGCGCCTTGTAGATCCAGTCGACCCAGCCGCCGCCGGCCACCAGCGGCGGCACTACCGCCACCGCCAGCGCGATCGCGAACACCGTGGGCGTGTAGATCCGCGCGAACTGGTCGACAAAGCGCTGCGTCGGCGCGCGGCTGCCCTGCGCGGCCTCCACGGCGTGGATGATGCGTGCCAGCGTCGAGTCGCTCGCGGGCGCGGTCACGGTGTACTCCAGCTCGCCGGACTGGTTGATCGAGCCCGCGTAGAGCGCATCGCCTTCGGCCTTGTCGACCGGCACGCTTTCGCCGGTGATGGGCGCCTGGTCCAGCGCCGACTGACCGCGCACGACCTTGCCGTCAAGCGCCACGCGCTCGCCCGGGCGCAGGCGCACCCGCGTGCCGACGGCCACGCCGGCGGCCGGCACGGTCTCCCAGCTGCCATCGGCGCGCCGCACCGTGGCCTGCTCCGGCGCCATCGCCATCAGGCCGCGGATAGCATTGCGGGCCCGGTCCAGCGACGCCGCCTCGATGCGCTCGGCCAGCGCGAACAGCACCATGACCATGGCCGCTTCCGGCCACTGGCGCAGCAGCAGCGCGCCGGTCACGGCGATGCTCATCAGCGCGTTGATGTTCAGGTTGCCGTTGCGCAGGGCGATCCAGCCTTTGCGGTAGGTAGTCAGCCCGCCGAGCGCCACCGCGGCCAGCGCCAGCACCGCCGGCAGCCATGGCAGCCCCAGGCCCAGCCATTCCGTCGCCTCGGCTCCCAGCGCGGCCACACCGGCCAGCGCCAGCGGCCACCACGGCTTGCGCGCGGCGGTTTCGGGCCAGACCCGGTGCGCGGCTTCGGCGCTGAGGGGCACCGGCCGCATGCCGAGGCTTTCGATCGCCCTGGCCACCGGCTCCGTTGACGCCAGCGTGTGGTGCACCGTCAGCACGCGCTGGATCAGGTTGAATTCCAGCGCGGCGATGCCAGCCATGCCGCCCAGCTTGTTGCGGATCAGCGTTTCCTCGGTGGGGCAATCCATGGCGTCGATGCGCCAGGCGACGGTGCTGGCGCCTGCCGGAACCTCGACCGGTGCCGGCGGCGTCAGCGCGACGGGGGACGCGCACCCGCTGCCGCAACACGCGGCCGGCGCCGGTGCCGGCGGCTCGCCGGCATGCGCGGGCGCAGCCTGGGGTTCATGCGCGTGGGCGTGGTGATCTTGCTCATGCGCATGGCAGGCGCCATGCGGCCCGCCGTGCCGGGCTGCGTGATCGTGTGGAAGAGCGTCTTCAGGTGACGTGCGAGCCATGTCTTGTTGTTCCCGCTGGTTTGACCTGATGACATTGAAGACCCTGTAGCGGCTACAGAGTCAAGCGGCCCGGCGGCCGCGATGCCGGCCGGGCCGTCGCGCGCCGCTAGTGCTCGCAGTTGACCATCCATGACATGCCGAAGCGATCCACCAGCATGCCGAAGCCTTCGGCCCAGAAGGTCTTCTGGTACGGCACCACCACCTGGCCGCCTTCGCTCAGGCCCTCGAAGATGCGCCGTCCTTCGTCGCGGCTGACCCCGCTTACCGACAGGCTGAAGCCGCTGAAAGCCGGGCGCTCTCCGGGACGGCCATCGGAGGCCATCACCTGGTTTTCGCCAATCTGGAGATTGGCGTGCATCACCTTGTCTTTCCAGTCATCGGGCACCGCCATGCCCTGGTCCGGCGGGGCTTCCTTGTAGCGCATCGCAAACGTGACTTGGGCACCCAGCACCGTGCCGTAAAAGGCCACCGCCTCGTCAAAGCGACCGCCGAAATCCAGATAGGGTTGCACCTGCATGTTGCTCTCCTGGTTGTCCATCGGGTTGCATGACATGGAACTGCCGGACGCTCCGGGAGCGGACGCGGCCGGCACGCGCGCCATTATCCGCGCGCGCGCGGCCAGTGCAAGGGCAGGTTCAGGACACCGCGACGGCAGCGGCAGCCGCCGGCATCGGCACCGGCTCGGCCGGGAACTTCAGCGTGAACACGGTCAGTCCGTCGACGCTGCGCACCGTCACGCTGCCGCCATGCAGCCGCATGATGGTGTCGACGATGGCCAGCCCCAGCCCGGTCGACGCCGCGGAGTTGCGCCGCGACGGATCGGCGCGGTAGAAACGACCGAAGATATGCGGCAGCGTCTCCGGCGGAATCGCCGGGCCCGGGTTGCTGACGCGGATGCTGGTGCCGGCGTCGGCCGCCGTGGGCGCGCGCGCAACGTCGACCCGCACCGTGCTGCCCGCCGGCGCATGGCGCAGCGCGTTATCCAGCAGGTTGGTCACGGCGCGCCGCAGCAGGGTCTGGTCGGCCTGCACCGGCGCGGAGCCGGAAACCGTGAGCGCGACCTCGCGGTCCGCCGCGACGGCTTCGAAGTACTCGGCCATCTTGTCGAGCTCTTCGCGCGCGTCCAGCGTGCGCACGTCCAGCGCCACCTGTGCATGGTCGGCGCGCGCCAGGAACAGCATGTTCTCGATCATGCGGGCCAGGCGCTCGTACTCCTCCAGGTTGGACTCGAGCAGGGCCTCATACTCGGCCGTCTTGCGGCTTTGCGCCAGCGTAACCTGGGTCTGGCCGATCAGGTTGCTGATCGGCGTGCGGAAATCATGGGCCAGGTCGGCCGAGAACTCTGACAGCCGCGAAAAGCTGTCCTGCAGGCGCGCCAGCATGTCGTTGAGCGCGGCCGCCAGTTCGCGCAGTTCCGCCGGCGCCCGGCCCACGTCCAGCCGCGTGGCCAGGCGGCTGGTGGTCACCGCGGCGGCATCGGCGGCCATGCGCCGCAGCGGCCGCAGCGCGCGCCGCGCCAGTACAAAGCCCAGCCCGGCCGCCACCGCCGCGCCGCACAGCGTGGCCCACAGCAACTGGTGGCGATACTCGCGCATCAGCGCCACGCGGTAGCCGGCATCGCGCAGCACCACGATCTCCACGGCCTTGTCCGAATCGCCCAGTTGCCCCAGCGCGGCAATGCCGCGCGACGGCACGCCGTTCTTGGGCCGCCAGGTTTGCAGCATGCTTTTCTCGGGCTGCGTGGTGGCGGGCAAGACGCGCAGCGGCGGCACGCTTTCGTTGCGCGGGTTCAGCGTGACCAGCGGCTCGCCCTGGCGCGTGCGCACCACCAGGATCAGGCCCTCGTGACCCATCGCGATATCGGCAAAGCGATGGGTATCGGCGCGGATCTCGGCTTCGCTGCGCACCTCGCGCAGCAGGTGGCGCACCAGCAGCACCTCGCCCACTAGCTCGCTTTCATCGCGTCCTTCCAGCTGGGCCGACAGCGCGCCGGACAGGTACGCCGCCACGCTGGCGAGGATCGCCGCCGTGGCCAGCCCGTAGGCCAGCGCCAGCCGCGTGGTGAGCGAAGACGGCAGCCGCATCATGCGTCGTGTACCCGGTCGTCGCCATCGTCCAGCACATAGCCCATGCCGCGGCGCGTATGGATCAGCTTGCGCGGGAACGGGTCGTCGACCTTGGCGCGCAGGCGCCGGATCGACACGTCGACCACATTGGTGTTGCTGTCGAAATTGACATCCCACACCTGCGAGGCGATCAGCGAGCGCGACAGCACTTCGCCCCGGCGGCGCGCGAGCAGGTACAGCAGCGCGAATTCCTTGGAGGTCAGGTCGATCTTCTGGCCGGCGCGCACCACGCGGCGGCGAATGGCGTCGATCTGCAGGTCGGCCACCTCGATGAATTCGCTCTCGCGCAGCGGTCCGCGGCGCAGGATGGTGCGGATGCGCAGCACCAGTTCGGCGAAGGCAAAGGGCTTGACCATGTAGTCGTCGGCGCCGAGCTCCAGGCCCTTGAGGCGGTCCGACAGCTCGTCGCGCGCGGTCAGGAACAGCACCGGCGTGTCGCGCTCGCGGCGCAGTTCGCGCAGCACCTCCCAGCCGTCCAGGCCGGGCAGCATGACGTCCAGCACGATCAGGTCATAGGGATGCTCGCGCGCGTGGGCCAGGCCGTCGGCGCCGTCGCGCGCCAGGTCCACCACAAAGCCGGATTCCGTCAACCCCTTGTGCAGGTAGTCGCCCGCCTTGGGTTCGTCCTCGACAATCAGGATACGCATGATTCCATCACTTTCCGGCGGCCCAGTGCCGCCATGGCGTAACGCTAGCCGAGGATGGCGGCAAATGGGTAAAGATTGCAGAAATGTCATCGCCATGCCAACGCCTTGCCACGGCATGGCCGCGCAAAACACCGGTAGAATGCGCGCTCATCTCCCGTGCGCGACTGGCCCGCGCGCGTCATCTCCCATTCTGCCGGTTTCCCTGCGATGAAATGCCTGTCTAGCTCCTTGTTGCTGTCTCTTGTCCTGCTTGCGCTGCCCGCTGCGGGCGCCGCGGCGGCAGGGACCGCGGCGTGCGGCGCCGTGCAGGCGGCTGGCCTGTCGCTGCCGGATCGGCATGTCGCGGCCAAGCTGGCAGTTGAAGCGTCGCTGGGCGGCGCCGCCGACGCGGGTTGCGGCGGCAGCGCCGTCCGCGTGATGGCCGAGCCGGCCGGCGGCGGCGCGCCGTTGCAGTCGGGCGAGCCGGATGCTGCGCAGGACACAGCCCCGGACACCGCCTTGCAGCCTGCCGCGGCTTCGAACGTGCTGCGCGAGCTGCCCGCCGAGGTGTTCGTGCACCGCGCGCGGGTGGCGCCCATGGCTACGCCGGCGGCATTCAACGGCAACCTGCCAGTGCTGCCGGTCTTGCCGCTGCTGCCCGCGCACTGCTGAGCGCGAGGCTCAGGCCGGACTTAATTGACGCGGAAGAATTCGATCGACTGCCCGGCATTGACCGCCCGCTGCAGCCAGTCAGGATACTCGCCCTGCCCGTCCCAGCTCTGGCCCATGGCATTGCGGTACAGCGGGCGCGCGCCCGCGGCCTTTGGCGCCGCGGCGGTGGCCGTCGACGGCGCAGCTTCGCCGGCGCCTGCCGACGGTGTCGAAACGTGGTCGAAGCATCCGGCCTCGACGAGGTCGTCAATGCTCAGGGCATGACGGTCCATTTGCTCGCGGATCCACGCCACCGCAGCGAGTTTGGCTGAATCAGACTCGGACATGACTCTTGTGAGAGGCCCGCTGCATTTCCGCGGGCAATGAAAAACCGGCGATGGAACCACAGGCCGGTCGGACAGCCATGATTCTACAGCCTTTGCCGGGCGGCAGCTGCTCTGGCGTGCAGGTGGGGTCCGCGGCAGCGCGCGGGATGACGGCATTGTCATGTGGCGGTCATGCTCGCGTGGGCGGCCGCCACCTAGACTAGCCACACCGCCGCCCATACCGGGCCGGCAACCTTACGGAGAAGCGATCCATGCATGCACTCAGGCAAGTCTTTGTCGCCACCGCCCTTATTGCCGGCGTTGCCGGCGCCGCGCAAGCCGCGCCACGCAGCGTCGATCCGTTCAGCGATGGCGCGCGCAGCGTCACCAGCCCGCGCAGCGCCTTTACCGATGGCGCCAACACCGCGACCGGCACCCGCAGCAGCTTTACCGACGGCGCGCACACCGCGACCGGTGCGCGCGACCCGTTTGCCGACGGTGCCCACAACCCCAACGCCCCGCGCGACAGCTTCACCGACGGCGCCTGACGGCGCCGCGCCAGCGCGCCTGCCTCAGCGCACCGCGCCGTAGATGCGGCGCGCATCGGCCGCATCCGCGATCGGCCGGCCCAGCGTCAGCCCGCCCTGCACCGCCTGCGCCACCAGCGCATGGTTGCCGGGCGCACGGCTGCCGTCGCGCAACAGCAGGTTGTTTTCGAAGCCCACCCGCACATGGCCGCCAAACGCGGCGGCCGCGGTCACGCAGGCATTCTCCTCGCGCCCGAACGCGCAGATGGCCCACGGCAGCGCATCGCCGCCCTCGGCCGCAGCCTGCAGGAATGGCAGCAGGTCGTGCGGCGACGACACCTGTCCGGCCGCGTAGCGGCCCAGCACATACAGCACCGACCACGCGCCCGGCGGCACCATGCCGCACTCGCGCATGCGCTGCCAGCGCCTTACGTCGGCCGCGTCATACAGGATCACCTGCGTCATCACGCGTTCGCGCGCCAGCCAGGCGAAGAACGCCGCCAGCTCGCTGTCCGGGATCTCCGGCACGTCCACTTCGCGCAGGCCGACCGAAACCGCCTCGGGACGCAGCGCGCGCACCATCGCCATCTGCTCGGCGGCCTGGTACACGCCGGCGGCCTCGCTGGTCACCTGCACCAGCAGCGCGTCGCCAACCGCCTGCCTGACCGCCGCCAGGGCCTCGCGATAAGCCTGCACGTCGAGCGAATGGCGGCCCTCGGCATCGCGTACGTGCATGTGCATCATGGCGGCGCCGGCATCGAGGCAGGCACGCGCTTCCGCCGCCAGCGCCGCCGCGGTCAGCGGCACCGCCGGGTGGTCGCTGGCGCGCTTGTAGGCGCCGTTGGGCGCCACGGTGACGATCAGCGGCAAGTCGGCCAGCGCCGCGCGCTGCGCAGCCACCTGGGCGGCTTGGGATGGGGTGTCGGTCATGGCTGGATCTCGGGCAGTTCGGGCGCGATCAGCGCCAGGCCGGCGCGCAGCAATTGGTCATAGCGCGCACGCTCGGCAGCGATGGTGTCAGGCGTCCACGCGTAGAAGCCTGCGCCGCGCTTCATGCCGTGGCGGCCGTCGGCGGCCCGCTCGGACAGGCAGCGCGCCGGATGGTCGTCGTTGCAGAAGGTCGGGTACATGGTGGCGCCAGCGGCGGCATGCACGTCGATGCCGGCGTGGTCGCGCTGCAGCACCGGCCCCGCCGCCAGGAAGCGGAAGCCGAAGCCGAAGCGCACCGCCGCATCGACGTCCTCGGGTGAGGCAATGCCGCGGTCGATCAGGCTGAAGGCCTCGCGTGACAGCGCATGCTGCAGCCGGTTGGCGAGGAAACCCGGCAGGTCCTTGCGCACCTTCACCGGCACCATGCCGCAGCGGCGCATGAAGGCCGCCAGCGCGTCGGCGCCGCGCTCGTCGCTGGCCTCGCCCATCACCACCTCCACCAGCGGCACCAGGTGCGCGGGCATGAAGAAGTGCAGGCCAAGCATGCGCGCACGCGTGCCCAGGCCGGCGCCGATCGCGCTGATCGGGAAGCTGGAACTGTTACTGGCCAGCAGCGTGTCCGGGCGCGCACGCGTCACCAGTTCGGCAAAGAGGGCCTGCTTCAGTGCGAGGTCCTCGGGAATGCATTCGATCACCAGGTCGACCGAGGCCCAGTCCACGGCCTCCAGCGTCGCTGCCACGCCGAGCCGCTCCGCGCCGGCTTCGCGGCCGATCGCGGCCAGGTTGGCGCGCACGCGCGCGGGCAAACCGCCGGCACGCCCGGCGTCCGGCTCGACAATGGTGGTGCGGCACAGCGCACGGGTCAGCACCACGGCGACATCGGCGCCCATGGTGCCGCCGCCTACCACCACGGCATGGGCGGCACCCGGGCGGCTCAGCATCGCTGATGAGGGCGGAGGACTGGGGTTCGGCATGGTTTCTCCTGGCATCCCGCCAGTGTAGAGAACCCGCTTTGATTGAAGAAATCGATTCTCTGGATAAAATGATCCACAAACCAGATCAATCGCCTGAACCGTCGCGGCCGCGGATGCCGCCGGACCGCCGTTTCTCATGAACATCAACTTGTCGATGCGCGACATCGAGACCACGCTGGTGCTGGGCCGCACGCTGAACTTCCGCCAGGCCGCCAGCCAGCTGCACCTGTCGCAGTCCGCCCTGTCCACGCAGATCCTGCGCATCGAGGAATCCCTCGGCGTGCGCCTGTTCGACCGCACCACCCGCACCGTGCGCCTGACCGCCGCGGGCCAGGTCTTCATGCAGCAGGCCGCGCTGCTGCAGGCGGCGTTCCGCGGCGCCATCGACGCCGTAACCGGGATCGCCAGCGCCGAACGCGGCCGGGTAGCGGTGGCGGCGCTGCCGTCGCTGGCGGCGCGGGTGCTGCCGCGCGTGCTGATGGCCTACCACCAGGCACGCCCCGAGGTTGCGCTGAAGGTGTTCGACACGCTGTCCGGGCCGGCTTTCGACCTAGTGCGCGCCGGCGAGGTGGATTTCGCGCTGACCGCGGCCAACCCGCAGCAGGCCGACCTGCAGTACGAGCCGCTGCTGTCGGACCGCTTCGTGCTGCTGATCCCGTCGGCGCACCCGCTGGCGCGCCGCCCCGGCCCGCTGCGCTGGGCGGATACGGCCGATGCGCCGCATGTGTCGATGACGCATCCCAGCAGCGTGCGCCAGTACGCGGAATGGGCCTTCCTGCAGAACCGCATCCGCTTCCAGCCGGTGTTCGAGGCCGAACGCCTGGCCACCATCGCGGCCATGGTCGAATGCGGCTTTGGCGTGGCGGCGCTTCCCGAGATCGCGGCCGGCACCGTGCGCCAGCCCGGCATTGTCGAACGGCTGCTGACCGCGCCGGTCACCGAGCGCTCGATCGGCCTGGTCACCGCGCGCAACCGCAGCCTGTCGCCAGCGGCGGCCGAACTGGCGGCGGCCGTGCGCGCGCGGCTGGCAAGCCCGCCGCTGCCGGCCGCGGCGGACACGGAGGCCGGCGCATGAGCATCATCGTCGATATCCTGATCCTGGCCGGCGTATTGCTAGCCATCGTCGCCGTGGTGCAGGTGGCCGCGGCACGGCTGGTGCTGCCGGAATCCACGCTGCTGTCGGCGATCGGCATCGCCATCGGCGCCGGCTATGTCGCCATCGACGCCGCCCACCCTGACTTTGCCCGGCATTTCCTGCATCCGCTGATCGACCCGGCCTTGCCACCGGAAGCCTACCTGTGGATCTTCCTGCCGCCGCTGCTGTTCCACGCCGCCTTGACCGCCGACGTGCGCGGCATGCTGCCGGACGCGGCACCGATCCTGTTGCTGGCGGTGGTTGCCGTGGTGGTGGCCACCGGGGTCATCGGCGTGGCCACCGCGGCGGCCAGCGGCATGCCGCTGGCGGTGTGCCTGCTGCTGGGCGCGGTGGTGGCCACCACCGACCCGGCCGCGGTCATCGCGATCTTCCGCGACGTGGGCGCGCCGGCGCGGCTGATCCGCCTGGTGGAGGGCGAAAGCCTGCTCAACGACGCCGCCGCGATCGCCATCGTCGGCGTGCTGGTGGCCATGCTGACCGGGCATGGTGCGCAGGCGACGCTGGCGGCGGGCCTGCGCGAGCTGGCCTGGGCCTTTGCCGGCGGGGTGCTGTGCGGCGCGCTGGCCGGGCGGCTGGTGTCCGACCTGCTGCCCCGGCTGGCCGGCCTGGCCATGGCGGAAAGCGCGCTGACCCTGGCGCTGCCCTACCCGCTCTACCTGCTGGCCGAGCAACTGCTGGGCGTATCGGGCGTGGTCGCGGTGGTGTGCGCGGGCCTGATGGTCAGCGCGCTGGGCCCGACGCGGCTGGCACCGCCCAACTGGCGCCACCTGCGCATGCTGTGGGGGCAGTTCGCGGGGATTGCGGGCGCCGTGGTGTTCCTGCTGGCCGCCGTGCGCGTGCCCGCAATGCTGGCGGGCGTGACCGGGCATCATGGCTGGCTGCTGCTGGTGCTGGTGCTGGCGGCGCTGGCGGCGCGCCTGGCGACGCTGTTCGGGCTGCTGCCGCTGCTGTCCTGGCTGCGGCTGAGCGCGCCCATCAACGGCGCCTTCAAGCTGGCCATCGCATGGGGCGGGCTGCGCGGCGCGGTGACCCTGGTGCTGGCGCTGGGCATCGCCGAGAACAGCGCCCTGCCCCTCGAAACGCGACATTTTGTCGCCATCCTGGCTACCGGCTTCGTGCTGGTCAGCCTGCTGCTCAACGGCACCACGCTGCGCGCGCTGATCCATCGGCTCGGGCTGGACCAGCTGTCGCCGCAGGAGCGGGCGCTGCAGCTGCAGGCGATCCGCCTTTCCACCGAAGAAGTCGAGGCGATGCTGGCGCGCGTGGCCGACTCGTTCGACCTGCCGCCCGCCATCGCGCGCGAGGCGGCGCAGACGTATCGGCGCGGCATTGAACTCGGTTCGGCAGAATTCGACTTCGACACGGCCTTGTCCGAGCGCGACCGCCTGACCATCGGCCTGGTCACGCTGGCCACCCGCGAGCGGGAACTGATTCCCGAATATGGCGACGGCGTGATCTCGGTGGCCAACCTGGACGCGATGATGCGCAACACCGCGCAGATGATCGACGCGGCGCGCGAGCAGGGGCGCATCGGCTACAACCGTGCCGCACGGCATATCCTGGACTATCACCTGGGTTTCAAGGTGGCGCTGTTCCTGCACCGCCGGCTCGGCATCGACCGCCCGCTGGCGCGCGCGCTGGCCGACCGCTTTGAGCTGCTGATCTGCCGCCAGACCGTGCTGGACCGGCTGCGCCGCTACAACCGCTCGATGCTGACCCCTGTGTTCGGCGCACGCATGGCCACCGTGCTCGACGGGGTGCTGGAAGACCGCTCGCGGGCGGCTGCCGAAGGGCTGGCGGACATGCGTTCCAGGTTCGGCGCCTACACCGTGGCGCTGGAGCGGCGCCTGCTGACGCTGTTCGCGCTGCGCCGGGGCAGGCTGTCGCTGCAGACCATGCGCGAAGAAGCGGTGATTTCCAAGGAAGCGTTCAACCAGATCGCCCAGGTGATCCAGCAGGCGTGGCACGGCAGCCTGGTGCGCCCGCCCTTGCGCGGCGTGACCGACCATGCGGGCGAGCCCGGCGCGGCGCCGGGCCAGCGGGCTTCAGGAGGGATCCTTGGTGCGGGTACGCGAGACCGCCGCCATGATGCCGATACCGAGCACGATCAGGCAGGCGATGCCGATGTAGACCGGCGCCAGCCCGGCCGTCGACAGGCCCCAGGCAATGCCGCCTACCAGGACCAGCAGGCCGATGATATATAGCGCGAATGACATGAGTCGGCTCCTTCGGGGGTGCAACCTGTGTTCAATGTAGGCAGCGTGCACGGCGCAAGGGATAGGACAAGGGCGGATGCTGGCGTAGGCGGGTTCTGACCCGCTGGTGCCCCGCTTGTGCCCCGCTTGTGCCCCACTTGTGACCGGCACGGCCCATGCCGGCCCCCCGGCGCTGTCGTGCCCCATTGCCGACGGTTCTGTATCTGTCCGCGGCGCCACCCGGCCCGTATACTCGCGGGACCGGCGCGGCGCCGTCACCTCGTGGCGGGTTGCAGGCGGGGCGCTTGCCCGGCTTGGGCGGCCGCCCCTCACCGATCCCGAACATCAACAAGCAACGGAGCAGCAGCATGCGTGTCGCATTCCTCGGACTGGGCGTCATGGGTTTCCACATGGCCGGCCACCTGGTGTCCAAGGGCCACGAGGTCACGGTCTATAACCGCACCGCCGCCAAGGCCCAAGCCTGGGTCGACCGGTTCGGCGGCAAGTCCGCCGCCACCCCCGCGCAGGCCGTGGGCGATGCGCAGGTGGTGTGCTCGTGCGTCGGCAACGACGACGACCTGCGCGCGGTGCTGACCGGGCGCGACGGCGCCTTCTTCGGCGCGCCCAGCGGTTGCATCTTTGTCGACCACACCACCGCCAGCGCCAACGTCGCGCGCGAGCTTTACGCAGCGGCCGGCGAACGCGGCCTGCACTTTGTCGACGGCCCGGTCTCGGGCGGCGAAGTGGGCGCGGAAAAAGGCATCCTGACCATCATGTGCGGCGGCGACGCCGAGGCCTTTGCGCAGGCCGAGCCGGTCATCGCCGCCTACGCGCGCGCCGTGACCCGCATCGGCGAATCCGGTGCGGGGCAACTGGCCAAGATGGTCAACCAGATCAGCATCGCGGGCCTGATCCAGGGCCTGTCCGAGGCCATTGCCTTCGGCGAGCGCGCGGGCCTGGACATGCGCCTGGTGCTGGACGTCATCAGCCAGGGCGCGGCCGGTTCCTGGCAGCTGGAGAATCGCGGTCCCACCATGATCGACAACAAGTTCGACTTCGGCTTCGCGGTTGACTGGATGCGCAAGGACCTTGGCCTGTGCCTGGACGAAGCCCGCCGCAACGGCGCGGGCTTGCCGGTCACAGCGCTGGTGGACCAGTTCTACGCCGACCTGCAGCAGATGGGCTGTGGCCGTGCCGACACCTCGTCGCTGGTCAAGCGGCTGCGCCAGCACAGCGACAAGGGCTGAGGCCACGGGCGCGCCACCCCTGCCGTCGTCCGATTCCTACCGGGCTATCGGCGCCGCACGGACGGGCCACGCCGCGTCACGCGGCTAAAGTGGACGCATGAGGGCCTGGCCGCTTCGATGTGGTGCTTCGATGTCGTGCGGCGGGCCCGGCAACCAGGCAGGAGACCATCATGTGGAAACTCGCAGGCGCGCTTCTGGTAGGCGCAAGCATGGCGCTGGCCGGCTGTACGGCGGCAGGCGCGGTAGCCGGCGGTGTCGCCGGGCATGAACTGACCGACGGCAGTACTGCCGGAACCATCGGCGGCGCCGTCGTGGGCGGGGTGGTGGGCCACGAGCTGGGCAAGTAGCCCGCCTGTACCCGCCTGCCGCCGGACCTGAAGGCCCCTTCGCGCGGCCTTCACGCGTGCGGCGCTTAGTCCGTGTGCGCGGACGCCGGGCCGCCCCTGGGCCGGCGCCACCGCCGCCAGGCCAGCACCGGCAGCCGCGCCACGAACCCGGCCAGCAGCCGCAGGTGCATGCCGGCCAACAGCAGGTTGTCGCGCAGGTAGCGGAAGTGCGAAACCCCGCCCTCGCGCGGCTTGAAATAGCGCACCGGCGCGTCCAGGTTGATGGGGCGCACGCCGCGCCAGCACAGCCGCACGGCAACTTCCGGATCAAAATCGAAGCGCCGCATCCAGCGGCTATGCCGCATCACCGCGCGCAGCGGCGCGATCGGGTAGACGCGAAAGCCAAACAGGGAATCGCCGATGCCGGCCCACAGCGTCTCCACGTCCACCCAGAAATTCGACATGCGCCGCCAGTACACCCGCTCGCGCGGGGCGCTGGCGTCGAAGCGCGGGCGGCCCAGCACCATCGCGCCGGGGTCGCGCTGCGATACCGCCATGAATGCCGGAATCAGCTGCGCCGGATGCTGGCCGTCGGAATCCATCACCAGCACATGCGTATAGCCTGCTGCCGCGGCCCGTTCGATGCCGTGCAGCACGGCGGCGCCCTTGCCCTGGTTGCTCGGCAGCACCAGCACCTGCAGCCCGGGGTCGGTGGCGGCCTGCGCTTGCAGCCACTGCGCGCTGCCGTCAGTGCTGCCGTCGACCACTACCCATACCGGGTTCCAGGCCGCGCGCGCGCCGCGCAGCACCTCATGCAGCCGCACGCCGGGGTTATAGCTGGGAATCAGCACCAGGTGGGTCGCTGAAGGCCCGGCGCTGCCGTCCACCAGCGCCGGCGCGGGCGTGGCTTGCTGCGGCATGTCGTGATCCTGTCCGGGCTGAAGAAAACGATGGCTGGGCTAGCGCGCGCGGTGTTCCGCCAGGTAGGCGGCCAGGCTGCCCAGTGAAGTAAAAATGGTCTTGTTGTCGGGATTGTCCGAGCGCAGCTCGACGCCGTACTTGCGCGATACCAGCAGGGCGATCTCGAGAATGTCGATGGAATCCAGCCCGAAGCCTTCTCCATAGAGCGGCGTGGCGGCGTTGATGTCCTCCAGCCGCAGTTCGGCGATGTCGAGTTCGTCGAGGATCAGGCGGGCAAGTTCGGTTTCGAGTTCGGTCATGTTGCTAGATGGCTGGAACGCCGCTGCACCCCCGTGCCGGGGCAAGTCAATCCCGGTGCGCGCGTCGGGCACCCGAATGCTATCAAACGGGGCATTCACGGGCCAGTCGAGAGAAGTTTAGTAACAACATCAACACCCTATTCGGGAATCATCATCGCGCCCTGAAGGTCTTTTGGGGTATAAACCGTTCGCTTCGCCTGCCCGGTGCGCCTGTCCGGCGCACCGCGGGCCAAGCGACTTACGCAACACACCAAGCTTCCACAGATGCCGCCGAGCCAGCCCGTTGACCGCTTCTCTCCGCCCGCCGCCGGGGTCCCGCCCGCGCTGGACGCCGCAGCCCCGCGGTGGCGGCGCCATGCCTGGATTGGCGCGGTGGCGGCCTTCGTGGCCTACGAATCGGCCCTGCATCGCGCGGCACACCAGCCGGGCGCCGAGGTGGCGGCGCTGCTGCTCGGCGCGGCGCCGTTCCTGCTGGTCGGCTTCGTGGCCTGCCGCCGGCTGGCGGCGCCTATCCTGCGTGTCCCGGCCCTGCTGGCCTTGCTGGCCGCATGCGCCGCGCTGTGGCTCTGTCGCACACCGCTGGCTGGTCATTTCGGCTGGACCTACTACCTGCAGCATGCGGGCGCCAATGCCGCGCTGGGCGCGATGTTCGCGCTCAGCCTGCGCCGCGGCCGCACCCCGCTTTGCACGCAGATCGCCACGGTCATCCACGGCACACTATCCCCCGCGCATGCGCGCTATACGGTGCGCGTGACCCAGGCCTGGACGCTGTTCTTCGCGGCAATGGTGGGGGTATCGACGCTGCTGTTCGTGCTGGCGCCGGTGGCGGCCTGGTCCAGCTTCGCCAACCTTGCCACGCCGCTGCTGATCGCCCTGATGTTCGCGGGCGAGGCCGTGTGCCGCCGCATTGCCTTACCGGGCGTGCGCCACGGCGGCCTGCTCGACGCGGTGCATGGCTACCGCGCGCTCATGACGGCCCGTGCGGCCCGGCTCGGGCTGCCGCGCTGACGCGCCGCCATCCGGCCCCGGCACCGCGAACTGCGCACAGGCTCCGTCCATGACCACGCTCCCCATCGTTGCCCACGCTACGCCCGACGCCATCATCGCCTGGGCGCACGGACGGCCAGTGACCGTAAGCCAATTCCTGGCCGATGCGGCCCGCCTGGCGGCAGCCCTGCCGGCTGGCGGCCATGTATTCAACGCCTGCACCGACCGCTACCGCTTTACCGTGGGCCTGTGCGCGGCGCTGCTGGCCGGCAAGCCCACGCTGCTGCCGCCGTCGCACACGCCCGAGACGGTGCGCCAGCTGCTTGCCTTCGCGCCCGACGCCTTCTGCCTGCACGACCAGCCCGATGCTGCCTTCGAGATGCCGGCGATGCACTACCCCGATGGCCCGGCGGCCACCGCGGCGGACGGCCCGGTCGAGATTCCGCAGGTCCCGGCGGCGCAGGTCATGGCCTACGTGTTCACCTCCGGATCGACCGGCACGCCGGTGCCGCACCGCAAGACCTGGGGCGCCATGGCCCGCTGCGCGCGCGCCGCGGCGCAACGGCTCGGCCTGCTCGACGGACGTGCGTGGACGCTGGTCGGCACGGTGCCGCCGCAGCATATGTTCGGCCTTGAAGCCACCGTGATGCTGGTGCTGCAGGGCGGTGCGGCGCTGGTGGCCGCGCCGGCGTTCTATCCGGCCGATGTCTGCGCGGCGCTGGCCGCGGTGCCGGCGCCGCGCGCGCTGGTCAGCTCACCCGTGCATCTGCGCACGCTGGTGCAATCCGGGCTGGCCATGCCCGCGGCGGACCTGGTGCTGTGCGCCACCGCGCCGCTTGGGCGCGAGCTGGCCGTAGAGACCGAGGCGCTGTTCGCCGCCCCGCTGTGCGAAATCTACGGCAGCACCGAGACTGGCCAGCTCGCCACCCGTCGCACCGCCCGGGACGACGCCTGGACGCTGGTGCCGGGGGCCCGGCTGCAAGCCCGCCCCAATGCCGCCGGCGACGATACCGAGACCTGGGCCGAGGGCGGCCATATCGAGCAGCCGGTGCCGCTGGGCGATGCGATCGCCCAAATGGACGCGCAGCGCTTCCGGCTTCATGGGCGCAAGGCCGACCTGCTCAACATCGCCGGCAAGCGGTCGTCGCTGGCTTACCTGAATCACCAGCTGACTGCCATCGACGGCGTGCGCGACGGCGCGTTCTTCATGCCCGGCGACGCGCATGAAGGCGACGCGCAAGGGCACGTGGTGCGGCTGGTAGCCGTGGTGGTGGCTCCGGGCCTGGCGCCGGCCCGGTTGCAGCAGGCACTGCGCGAGCGGATCGATCCGGCCTTCATGCCGCGGCCCCTGTACTTTGCCGAATGCCTGCCGCGCGATGCCGCCGGCAAGCTGCCGCGCGCGGCGCTGGCCGCGCTGGTGGCAAGACTGTCCGGCACCCAGGTCGGCCAACCCGCGCCACCACCAGGCTTTGTCATCGACGCCGGCCATCCGGCCATGGCCGGCCACTTCCCCGGCCATCCGATCGTACCGGGCGTGGTGCTGCTGGACCATGCCGTGCTGGCGCTCGGCACCGCGCTGGGCCGCCCGCTGGCCGTCGCGCAGGCCAGCATGCTGAAGTTCCTGAGCCCGGTGCGCCCGGGCGAGCGCGTGGAGGTGCTGCACCAGTCCGAGGCGGCCAGCGGTGGCGACGAGACCATCCGCTTCACGTTGCGCAGCGCCGGGCGCGATGTCGCCAGCGGCACGCTGCAGGTACGCGGCAGCGCGCCACATGCGGAGGCCTTGCCATGCTGAGCTGGCGGTGGCGGCGCCAGGCGCCGCTGGATGCGGAATGGTCCAGCCGCGAAGAGCGCGGCAGCATCACGCTGCTGCGCATCATGACGTGGCTGTCGCTGGCGCTGGGCCGGGCCGCGGGGCGCGTGGTGCTGCGGGCCATTGCTGCCTACTTCATGCTGTTCGCGCCGGCGGCGCGCCATGCGTCGCGCGCGTACCTGGACCGCGTGCTCGGACGCCAGGCCACCTGGCGCGACGGCTACCGGCATGTGTTCACCTTCGCCTCGACCATCCACGACCGCATCTACTTGCTCAACGGCCGCTTCGACCTGTTCGACATCCGCCTGCATGGCGAGGGCCTCCTGGAAGCCGCGATGGCGCGCGGGCGCGGCGCCATCCTGCTGGGCGCGCACCTGGGCAGCTTCGAGGTGGTGCGCGCGCTGGGGCGGCGCCACCCGGACATGGAGGTCGCGATCACCATGTACGAAGAGAACGCGCACAAGCTCAACGATGTGCTCCAGTCGATCAACCCGGCGATGCGCCAGGACGTGATCGCGCTGGGCCGCTTCGACACCATGCTGCGCGTGCGCGACTACCTGGACCGGAGCTATATGATCGGCATGCTGGCCGACCGCACGCTGTCGCAGCGCGCCACCGACCCGGTGCAGCAATGCAGTTTCCTCGGTGCGCAAACCGGTTTTCCCACCGGCCCGCTGCGCATGGCGGCAATGCTGCGGCGGCCGGTGTTCTTCATCACCGGCCTGTACCGCGGCGGCAACCGCTACGACGTCCATTTCGTGCCGCTGGCGGACTTCACCGAGACGGCGCGCGGGCAGCGCGAAACGGCGGTGCAGGCGGCACTGGCCGACTACGTGCAGCTGCTGGAGCGGTTTTGCCGCAGCGCCCCGTACAACTGGTTCAACTTCTATGACTTCTGGCACGCCGGTCCGCCGCTGTCCGAGCAGCCGCCGCCGGGGAACGAGCCTTGACCCGTGAGCCGCCACTGATGTTTTTCTCCGCGCGTCCTTTCCGCTATCCGCTGTCGACCCTGCTGGCAAGCGCCATGCTTGCGCTGGCGCCGCTGGCTGGCGCGGCCGCACCCGCTGCGCCCACAACTTCCGCCGCGTTCGGTGTCGACCAGCTGATGTCCACGCTGGCGCAGCGCAAGTCCGGGCGCGTGCGGTTTACCGAGACCAAGTACCTGGCGCTGCTCGACAAGCCGGTGCATTCCTCGGGCGAGCTCCGCTTCACCGCGCCCGACCACCTGGAAAAGCGCACGCTCTCGCCCCGGGCGGAAAACCTGGTGCTGGACGGCGACATGCTGACCGTCGAGCGCGACGGCAAGCGCTACACCATGCCGCTGCAGAACTACCCCGAGATCGCCGCCTTTATCGAAAGCATCCGTGCCACGCTGGCCGGCAACCGCGATACGCTGGAGCGCTACTACGAGCTCGGCGTAGAGGGCCGTGCCAGCCGCTGGACGCTGACGCTGACGCCGGCGGACTCGCGCATGGCCGCGGCGGTCAGCCAGGTGCGCATCGAAGGCAGGCAGGACGTGCTGGACCAGATCGAGATCCGCCAGGCCGACGGTGACCGCTCGGTGATGAAGATCGGGCCGGCCGCGAACCGATGAGCGCGGCACCGCGCCGCCTGGCGCTGGCGTTGTGGGTGCTGGCGCTGCTGGCCTGCGCCGCTGTCGTCAGCCGCACCACCTTCACCGCCGACCTCTCCGCCTTCCTGCCGCGGCTGCCCAGCGCCGAGCAGCAGTTGCTGGTGAACCAGCTGCGCGACGGGCTGGTCTCGCGCCTGATCCTGGTCGGCATCGAAGGCGGCGACGCCGACAGCCGGGCCCGGATCGCGCGCGCGATGGCGGCGCAACTGCGCGCCGACCGCCGCTTCGCGTCGGTGCAGAACGGCGAGCCGATCAACCAGGCGGCAGACCGCGAGTACGTCTTCGCCCACCGCTACCTGCTCAGCCCCGCGGTCACGCCGGAGCGTTTCAGCGAACGCGGGCTTGCCCAGGCGGTGAACGATTCGTTCGCGCTGCTGGCCTCCTCCGCCGGGCTCTTCACCAAGTCATTGCTGCCGCGCGATCCCACCGGCGAGGTCGCGGCGATGCTGGCGCAGCTCGATGCCGGCCAGCGCGTGCCGATGCATGCGGGGGCGTGGGCCTCGCGCGACGGCAAGCGCGCGCTGTTGCTGGCGCAGACGGCCAGCGCAGGCTCGGATACGGATGCGCAGGCACAGGCGATCGCCGCCGTGCGGGAAGCATTTGCCCGCGCCGCAGCGGCCGGTCCGTACCAACTGGTGATGACGGGTCCCGGCGTGTTCTCGGTCAAGGCGCGCGACACCATCCGGCACGATGTCGAGCGGCTCTCGACCATCGGCCTGGCCATCATCGTCACGCTGCTGCTGGCGGTGTACCGATCGGTGCCGTTGCTGGTGCTGGGGCTGGTGCCTGTGCTGAGCGGCGCGCTGGCCGGCATCGCCGCGGTCAGCCTGGGTTTCGGTGGCTCGGTGCATGGCCTGACGCTCGGCTTTGGCACCACGCTGATCGGCGAGGCCGTCGACTATTCGATCTACCTGTTCGTGCAGTCCGCGCAGTACACGCGCAATGGGCAGCGCGACGAACGCGCCTGGCTGGGCGGCTTCTGGCCAACGGTGCGCCTGGGCGTGCTGACTTCGGTCTGCGGCTTTGCCTCGCTGCTGCTGTCGGGCTTCCCGGGACTGGCGCAATTGGGCCTGTATTCGATCGCCGGGCTTGCCACCGCGGCTTTGGTCACCCGCTTCGTGCTGCCGCAGCTGGTGCCGGCCACGCTGCACCTGCGCGACGTCGCGCCACTGGGCCGCAAGCTGCAATGGCTGGCGGTGCGCGCGCACCGGCTGCGCTGGGTGGTTCTGCTGCTGGTGGTGGGCGCCTGCGTGGCGCTGGCCTTGCACCGCGGCACGCTGTGGGGCCGGGAACTGCAGGCGCTGAGCCCGGTATCGGCGAGCGACCAGGCCCTCGATACGTCGCTGCGCGAGAACCTGGGCGCACCGGACGTGCGCTACCTGGTGGTGGTGTCGGGGCCGGACCAGGAATCCGTGCTGCAGGGCGCCGAGCGCGTGGCGCATGAGCTGGAAACGCTGGTGGCGCAGAACTTCATCGGCGGCTACGAGAGTCCGGCGCGCTACCTGCCCAGCGCGGCCACCCAGCGCGAACGCCAGGCCAGCCTGCCGCCGCCCGACGTGCTGGCGCAGCGGCTGCATGCCGCCATCGCCACCCAGCCGGTGCGCGCGTCGCTGTTCGCGCCCTTCCTGGCACAGGTCGAAGCGGCCCGCACCGGGCCGCTACTGCAGCGCGAGAGCCTGCGCGGCACCTCGATGGCCCTCGCGGTCGACGCCCTGCTGCTGCAGCGCGACGGCCGCTGGAGCGCCACGCTGCCGCTGCGCGCGCCGGTGCACGCGCCGCAAGAAGCCGGCGCCGCCGACGGCGTAGACAGCGCCGGGGTGCGGGCCGCCATCCAGCGGGCCGGCGTGCCCGATACCCTGTTCGTCGATCTGAAAGGCGAATCGGACCGGCTCTATGCCGGCTATCTGCGCGAGGCCATGCTGCTGTCACTGTGCGGGCTGCTGGCGATCATCGCCCTGCTGGCGGTGGCGCTGCGCTCACCGCGGCGGGTGCTGGCCACGGTGCTGCCGCTGGCCGCCGCGGCGGTGGTGGTGCTGGGCGGGCTGGCGGCGCTGGGCCAGCCGCTGACGCTGCTGCACCTGGTGGGCCTGTTGCTGCTGGCCGCGGTCGGTTCCAACTACGCACTATTCTTTAATGGCCCGGCAGCGGACGGCCGGGTGGCCGGCGCTTCACCGCACACGCTGGTGTCGCTGCTGCTGGCCAACCTGACCACGGTTGCCGCGTTCGGCCTGCTGGCGCTGTCGAGCTTGCCGCTGCTGCAGGCGTTTGGCCTGACAGTCGGTCCCGGCGCCGTGCTGGCTCTGTGGTTTTCGGCCATCCTTGCGCCCGCCTCAGCACCGGGGAAGGCCGGGAGCGCAACATGAAACCGCTATCCGCACCGGGCGTAGCCATGCCCGAAGCTTGCCCCAGCCGACCATGGCGGCCAAGCCCCATGCTCTATGGTGCCGCCGCCGTGCATGTGGGTGCCATCGGCGCGATGCTCGCTTATCCGCAGAGCCTGGGCTGGGCCCTCGGTGGCATCGGCGCAACCCATGCGGCAATGTGCGCGGCTGGCCTGTGGCCGCGCAGCACCTGGCTCGGCCCCAACCTGCTGCGCTTGCCGCCATCGGCCGAAGGCTGCGTGGCGCTGACTTTCGACGACGGCCCCAACCCGGCGTTGACGCCGCGGGTACTCGACCTGCTCGACCAGCACGGCGCCAGCGCGACGTTTTTCTGCATCGGCCAGCGCGCCGCGGCGCATCCCGAGCTGGTGCGCGAGATCGTGCGCCGCGGCCACGCCGTGGAAAACCACAGCATGTCCCACCGGATGTACTTTTCCACGTTCGGGCCCGGCCGCATGCAGCGCGATATCGCCGCCGCGCAGCAGGTGCTGGCGGATATCACCGGCCAGGCGCCGCGCTTCTTCCGCGCCCCGGCGGGGCTGCGCAATCCCTTCCTGGAGCCGGTGCTGTGCCGGCTCGGGCTGCAACTGGCGGCCTGGACCCGGCGCGGCTTCGATACCCGCAGCGGCAACAATGCCGCGCGCGTGGCGCGGCGCCTTGCCGGCGGGCTGGCCGCGCGCGACATCCTGCTGCTGCATGACGGCAACCCCGGCCTGGACCCTGCCGGCCACCCCCACTGCACCACCGTGCTGCCGGGCCTGCTTGACGCCATCGACCGTGCCGGACTGCGCTGCGTGACGCTGCGCTCGGCGGTGCCGGCAGCCTGAGTCCGGCGGCTTGTTACAATTGACGCTGCTTTCCGAGAATCCTTCCATTCGCCTCATCCAAGCCGTGTCCCCGCTCCTGTTATCGCATTTCACGGCCACCAGCTGCCTCGGCGCCGGCATCGCCGCCACGCTGGCGGCGCTGCGCGCGCAGCGCGGCGGCCTGGCGCCCTGCCGCTTCGGCGACGTCGCGCTCGACACCTACGTCGGCGAAGTGGCCGGCCTCGATGCCGTCACGCTGCCGGGCGGCCTGGCGGAGTTCGACTGCCGCAACAACCGGCTGGCGCTGCTGGCCCTGGAGCAGGACGACTTTGCCGCACGGGTGCGCGAGGCAGCGGCACGCTACGGCAGCCACCGCATCGGTGTCTTTCTCGGCACCAGCACCGCGGGCGTGCTACAGACGGAACTGGGCTACCGCCAGCGCGATCCGGCCAGCGGCGCGCTGCCGCCGGACTTCCACTATGGCGGCACGCACAATCCCTATTCGCTGCCGGCGTTCCTGCGGCAGCATCTGGGCCTGTCGGGGCCGGCGGCGGCAGTGTCGTCGGCGTGCTCGTCGGGGGCCAAGGTGTTCAGCTCGGCGCGGCGCCTGCTGGAGGCAGGGCTGATCGATGCGGCCGTGGTCGGCGGCGTCGACTCGCTGTGCCACACCACGCTGTACGGCTTCAATGCGCTGGAGTTGTTGTCGCGCCAGCCGTGCCGCCCCTACGACGTTGCGCGCAACGGCATCTCGATCGGCGAAGGCGCGGTGTTCGGCCTGCTTGAACGCGTGACCGGGACGGTGGCGGACGATGCCATCCTGCTCGCAGGCATCGGCGAATCGAGCGACGCCCACCATATGTCGACGCCACACCCGGAAGGGCTCGGCGCGCGCATGGCGATGGCGCAGGCGCTGGCCGGCGCGGGCATCGCGCCGGCGCAGGTCGGCTACGTCAACCTGCACGGCACCGCCACGCGCAGCAACGACGCCGCCGAAGCCCTGGCCATGGCTGCGGTACTGCCGGGCACGCCATGCAGCTCGACCAAGGGCGCCACCGGCCATGCGCTGGGCGCGGCCGGCGCGCTCGAGGCGGTGATCTGCGCGCTGGCGCTGCGCCACGGCCTGGTGCCGGCCGGCATCAATACCACGCAGGTAGACCCCGCGCTCAACGTGAACTACCAGCTCGCCAACCGGGACACGCCGTTGGGCTACGCGATGAGCAATGCGTTCGGCTTCGGCGGATCCAACTGCAGCCTGCTGTTCGCCCGTGCGGACGCGGTTGCTCACTGAGCCAGCGCCATGCCGCACCCTGTCTATATCGAAAGCATCGGCCTGCTCGGCCCCGGACTGAACAGCTGGCAGCAAGCCAGCGCCGTGCTCGCGGGGCGCACGCCCTATGCGTACTCTGCCACCGAGCTGCCGCTGCCCGCGGGCCTGCCCCCGGCCGAGCGCCGCCGCACCGGCCCCACCGTCCGGCTGGCGCTGGGCGTGGGCCAGCAGGCGGTGGCGGCCAGTGGCTGCGATGCCGCGCAACTGCCGACAATCTTTACCTCGTCCAGCAGCGATGGCCACAACTTCCACGCCATCTGCGAAGGACTGGCACAGCCTGAGCCGCTGATGTCGCCCACGCGCTTCCACAACTCGGTGCACAACGCGACCGCCGGCTACTGGTCGATCGCCGCCGGCGCGATGCGCGCGTCGAACGTGCTGTGCGCGATGGACGGCAGCCTTGGCGCGGGGCTGCTGGAAGGCGTGCTGCAGGTTGGCGCCGATGCGGAGCCCTGCCTGCTGATCGCTTATGACACCGGCTACCCGGAGCCGCTGCACAGTTGCCGGCCGATTCCCGATCCGTTTGGGGTGGCCCTGCTGCTCACGCCACGACCGACCCCGCACTCGCTGGCGCGCATCGCGGTGGCGCTGACGCAGGCGCCCGCCACCGCAATGCCGGACGCCGCGCTGGAAGCGCTGCGCAACTCGGCCCCCGCCGCGCGCGTGCTGCCGCTGCTGGCAGCCATTGCCCGCGGCGAGACCGGCACGGTGGTACTGGAGTATCTGGACACGTTGCGGATTGAAGCCAACGTGGCTGGCCCGGGCAGCCAGGCCCATGCCTGACTGGATCAGGGACCGCGCATGGATCGCGGCGCGCATTCCGCATCAAGGCAGCATGTGCCTGCTTGACGGCGTGGTGGCATGGGATACGGCATCGATCCGCTGCACGGCAGTGAGCCACACGCACCCGGATAATCCGTTGCGCGCGCACGGCCGGCTGGCGGCGGTGTGCGGTATCGAATATGCCGCGCAGGCCATGGCCGTGCATGGCGCCCTGCTGAGCGAGGCCGCGCCAGGCTGCGGCGTGCAGCAGCGCCCGCGAAGGGGCTATCTTGCCAGCGTGCGCAGGCTGGTGCTGCAGGTGGAGCGGCTCGACGACGTCCCGGCGCCGCTGGAGGTCACGGCAGAGCGCATCAGCGGCGAGGGTGCCACCGTGCTCTACGCTTTTGCCGTCAACGCCGCGGGACGTACGCTGCTGTCAGGCCGCGCGACGGTCATACTGGATGCCGCCGCGCTGGGCGATCACACCAACTGAAGCGCCCCGACCGGCGCCCTTGCCTCAGCGCGCCGGCAGGATCTTGCCCGCCACCGTACCGAAGCCGACGCGATAGCCGTCGCCTTGGCAGTAACCGGTCATGATCACCTCATCGCCATCCTGCAGGAAGCCGCGCTGGCTGCCATCAGCCAGCGTCAGCGGCTCGGCGCCGTTGCGGGTCAGCTCCAGCAGGCTGCCGTAAGAGTCCGGCGTGGTGCCGCTGATCGTGCCCGAGCCCATCAGGTCGCCCACGCGCACATTGCAGCCCGACACGGTGTGGTGAGCCAGCTGCTGCGCCATGGTCCAGTACATCGCCTTGAAGTTGGTGCGGCAGATGGTGCTGGGGGCCGCTGCGCCATCGGGCTGCAGCGCGACTTCCAGCGCGATGTCGTAGGCATTCTTGTCCTGCTGCCGCAGGTAGGCCAGTGGCTCGGGCGATTGCGCGGGATTGTCGCGGCGGAACGGCTCGAGCGCCTCCATGGTGACCACCCAGGGCGAGATCGAGGTACCGAAGCCCTTGCTGTTGAACGGCCCCAGCGGCACGTATTCCCATTGCTGGATATCGCGCGCGCTCCAGTCGTTGAGCAGCACCATGCCGAACATATGCGCCGGCGCGTCGGCGGTGCTGACGGGCTCGCCCAGGGCCGAGGCCTTGCCGACGATAAAGCCCATCTCCAGCTCGAAATCCAGCTTGCGGCAGGCGCTGAAGACCGGGCGGGCCTCGTTGGGCAGCTTGATCTGGCCATTGGGGCGATGCAGCGGCGTGCCGCTCACCACCACCGAGCTGGCGCGGCCGTTGTAGCCGATGGGAATTTCCAGCCAGTTCGGCAGCAGCGCATTGTCCGGATCGCGGAACATGCGGCCGACGTTGGTGGCATGCTCCTTCGACGAATAGAAGTCCGTGTAGCCCGGGATTTCGACCGGCAGGTGCAGGGTTGCGGCCGACATCGGCACCAGCGCCTGGTGGCGCAAGGCGGCGTTGTCGCGCAAGGCCGCGTCCGCACCGGACAGCAGCGCCGTCAGGCGCCGGCGCGTCTCGCTCCAGACCGGCTGGCCCAGCGCGATGAAGCGGTTCAGGCTGGCCGCGGCAAAGGTGCCCCGGGCCGCTTCAGGCAGCAGGCCGGCTTGGTCCAGTGCGGCGAGGTCCACGACTTGGTCGCCGATGGCGACGCCGACACGCGGCGTCTGGCCTTGGGTGGAAAACACGCCGTAGGGCAGGTTTTGCAGCGGAAAATGGCTCTTGCCGTCGTTGGCGCTGTCGATCCAGCTGGTTTGGGGGGCGGTCATCGGGTGGCTCCGGGAAATTTGGCCGGCACGGGTGGCGTGCGGGCTTGTGTTGCTGCCCGGCGTCTGCCCCGTCTCCCGTTCTTCCCGGCACAGGGAAGAACAACGGCGGGAGGGCAGACGCCAGCGCTTTAGCGGACGTTCGGGTTGAAATGCTTCTTCAGGCCCTGCCAGCAGGTGTAGTACTCCTGCTGCAGCGAGGCCGATTGCGCGGCGTACGGCGTCGGCCGGAGCACGCCCGGCGTTTCGAACATGAACGCCATGGTGTTTTCGATGTGGTGCGGCGTCGAGGTGTCGGCGACGCTGGCCTTCTCGAAGGTTTCCGCATCGGGACCGTGGCCGCTCATGCAGTTGTGCAGGCTGGCGCCGCCCGGCGCGAAGCCTTCGGCCTTGGCGTCATAGACGCCGGAGATCAGACCCATGAATTCGCTGGCGATATTGCGGTGGAACCAGGGCGGGCGGAATGAGTCCTGCATCGCCAGCCAGCGCGGCCCGAAGATGACGAAGTCGATGGTGTCGACGCCCGGCGTATCCGACGGCGACTGCAGCACCAGGAAGATCGACGGATCCGGATGGTCGAAGCTGATAGAGCCGATGGTGTTGAAGCGGCGCAGATCGTACTTGTACGGCGCGTAGTTGCCGTGCCAGGCCACCACGTCGAGCGGCGAGTGGCCGATATCGGCGCGCCACAGGTTGCCCTGGAACTTGGCCACCAGTTCGAACGCGCCTTCGCGGTCTTCGTAGCTCGCCACCGGCGACAGGAAGTCACGCGGGTTGGCCAGCCCGTTCGAGCCGATCACGCCCAGGTCAGGCAGCCGGAACAGCGCGCCGTAGTTCTCGCAGATATAGCCGCGCGCCTCACCATCGGGCAACTCCACGCGGAAGCGCACGCCACGCGGAATCACTACGATCTCGTGCGGCTCGACTTCCAGGCGGCCCAGTTCGGTCACCATCAGCAGCCTGCCCTGCTGCGGCACGATCAGCATCTCGCCGTCGGCGTTGTAGAAAAAGCGGCCCTGCATCGACCGGTTGGCCAGATACAAATGGATGCCGCAGCCGGTCATTGCTTCCGGGCCGCCATTGCCGGCCATGGTGACGATGCCGTCGATAAAGTCGGTCGGCGCCGACGGCATCGCCGGCGGACTCCAGCGCATCTGGTTCGGCGACGGCGGCACCTGGTCGAAGCGGCTCAGGAAGCGCGACTGCTCGATGTGGGTGAACGGCTGGTGCATCGCTGCAGGGCGAATGCGGTACAGCCACGAGCGACGGTTGTGCGCACGCGGCGCGGTGAACGCCGTGCCCGACAACTGCTCCGCATACAGGCCATAGGGCGCGCGTTGAGGCGAGTTCCGGCCCACCGGCAGCGCGCCGGGCAGTGCCTCGCTGGCAAATTCGTTGGCGAAGCCGGACATATAGCCGTGCTCGGCGAGCTGGGTGTGGGTGAGGTCCATGGTGGGGTCCGCGTCTCCGGAGGGTCATCTGGCGCAGTACGGGCGGCACGGCGCAGTGAATTACGTATTGTGCAATGAATTTACCATATCGTAATCAGCAACGCGGGACGTGTCAAACCGAGGCGGCGAGCGCCGACGAGCAGTGCTCTTGCCGTTGTAGGCAACAAATCAGGAAATTGGCAGAAAGCCGCACGCGCCCGAGGCGCGACTGGCGCAGGGCGGAGCGGCCTGCGAGCGCCGGATCAGGCAGTCAGCCAGCGGCGTCACGGGCGAAAGCCGAAAACGGCTCTGCGGACGAAAGCGGCTCGGCGCGCGCCAGCAGGCACGCGCCGTTGCAGAGGGTGGCCTGGAGGCCAGCCACCGGACCGGCCCGCATCAGCTTGCGGGCGTCCGGCAGAAGGCGGCTCAGACGGGCTTGTGGCCCTCGCCGGTGCCCGGGCCGAAACCGCCGCCCCCTTGCGCCGGGGCCGCGGCCGGTGCCGGCGCACTGCCGGCCGGCTGGCCGGCCATCGAGGCAGCCGTCACGCCGCCATTGCGGCTGGCGATGAAAGCGTTGACGTCGGCGGCAAGGTGCTGCGGGGCCAGCACGACTTCCAGGCCCAGCGCCTCGCAGGCCGCCAGGAAGGTCGACATGCGGGGATCGGCCTGCCCGGATTCTGCCCGGAGGTAGGCTTCCCGTGAAATACCCGCCTTGCGGGCAACGTCCTCCTGCTTGAGCTTGCGCGCGCGGCGCAGCGCCCGCAATTGCCGGAACGGTTCGCTAGCGCCTCTTGGCACGGCTGTACTGTTCATGTCGGTCTCCAGTCACCAATTAAAAAAAGTGCGCGGACGTGCATTCGAGTATAGAGCACGCAAAGCGTTCCGTATGTAACCGCCGAAACACTTTGTGCAGATTTCTTGCTTGCCCGTCATCTTGCGCCGGCATCCGCCGGAAGTGGCCTATCCAGGCGTCGGAAAGTGCCCAACGCCTTCGCGCTGCCTTGACAGTAACGGGGCCCCACAGTTTGCGTTGACGTCACATGCATTAGCTGTATGACGTTATGGCCTCGCGAGCACAACGACGCAAGTCGGGGCAACTACCATGCATCCGGTTTCGTTGACAAACCGACCGGTCGTGCTATTCTTCGCTGCATGCAGAAAGGACACCTCACCCGCAAGGCCATCATCGAGCAGGCGCTCGACGCCGCCGCCAAGGTTGGCTTCGAGCAGTTGTCGCTGGCCACGCTGGCGGCCGACACCAATATGTCCAAGAGCGGGCTGTATGCACACTTCAAGTCCAAGGAGATGCTGCAGCAGGCGGTGCTGGACCTGGCGGTAGAGCGCTTCGGCGAGATCGTGATCCGGCCGGCGATGCGCCAGTCGCGCGGCATGCCGCGATTGCAGGCCCTGTTCGAAGGCTACCTGGAATGGCTGGGCGGCACGGTGACGCAGGGACGGTGCCTGTTTACGGCGCTGGGGCAGGAATACCGCGACCGGCCGGGCTCGATCCGCGACCTGGTGGTGCAGTCGTTGAAGGACTGGCACAGCACCATCGCGCGCGTTGTCGGGGACGCCATCGAAGAAGGCCAGTTCGGGCCGCACGTCGATCCGCGCCAGTTCGCCTTCGAGCTTTCGGGCATTGGCATGGCCTTCCAGCAGTCATTCAAGTTGCTGGGGCGGCAGGATGCGGAAACCATGGCACGGCACGCCTTTACGGCATTGGTCGAGCGCGCCGCGGCAGGCGCGGCCCATCCCGCCAGGACATGATATCGGCGCCGGCGCTACCGCGCCGGCGGGCAGCAAACCGCTCCGGCGGGCTTTTTTTGCACGCAGAAAAGCACGACTGGTCGGTCTTTTAAAAGCGCGAGACGCCTCCGGCCAGCCCGGTTCCGATGACGCCGCGCAATCCAGAATCCAATGGAGGTGCAGGTCGTGACGCAAGCAGTCTCTTCTCCTTCTCCGGTTTCCCGGTCGCCCGCACTTGCGGCCGCGGCAGTGCGTACCACCGATGCGTCGCCCCCCGCCAGCCGCGGCGGTACCTTCGAGCGCGCACTGATGGGCTTGCAGCGCATGCGCTGGCAAGCCAGCAGCGTGCTGATGCCTGCGGCAACGGCACGCAAGCTCGAGCACATCTGGTTCCGCCCGCCGCGGGGGGTGGCCACTTCCGCGGCACGCCACGCGCTGGACCGCGCACGCGCCGACTGGGCCCTGGTTACAGGCCATGGCCCCAGCCGGCGCGTGCGGGTCTACCGCTGGGGCAGTGCCGGGCCGGTGGTACTGCTCGCGCATGGATGGGGCGGCCATGCCGGCCAGTGGCATGCGGTGATCGACGGCCTGCTGGCAGCGGGCATGCGGGTGGTGGCCTTCGATGCGCTCTCGCATGGTGCGTCCGATGCGGGCGCGCGCGGCGCCGCGCAAACTTCCGTGCTGGAGATGTCGCGCTCGCTGCTGGCGACGGCGTGGCATGCTGGCCCGGTTCATGCCGTGGTGGCGCATTCGCTTGGCGGTGCGGCTGCCGCGCTGGCATTGCGCGAAGGCCTGCCGGCACGCGCCGCGATACTGGTTGGCGCGCCCGCCGACATGCACGCGGCGTGCGCGGCGCTGGCGTGGCAACTAGGCGCGTCACCGGCCGTGCTCGGACGCATGCAACGCCGCAGCGAGCGCTGGCTGGGCACGCCATGGTCGGCCTTCAATGTGCCGGACCTGGGCCGCACCCGCCCGGTGCCGCCGACGCTCGTCATCCATGACCGCGACGACAAGGAAGTGCGCTGGGAAGACGGCGCGGCGATCGCCGGCGCCTGGCCGGGCGCGCGGCTGGAGACCACCACGGGCCTGGGCCATCGCCGCATCCTGCGCGATCCCGCCGTGATCCAGCGCATCGCCGGATTCATCCGGCCGCCCTCCGAGCCGCGCCAGAGACCCGTACCGGCCGGCCTGGCGGCCATGGCCTGAGCCAGGAGACCGCCATGTATCTGGTAAGCAACGATATGACCGCCACCCTGCCCGCCCGCAGTTCGTTGCGGCTCGTGGCCGGGACTGGCGAGCAGGTTGCGGTGCGCTGCACCGAAGGCGAACTCTGGCTGATCCGCGATGGCGATCCCAAGGACACGGCGCTGACGCCGAGCGAGTGCTTCACGTTGGCCGATACCGGCTACATCGAGCTGTATGCGATCACCGCCGCCTTCCTGCATGTCACGCGCTGCAAGCCCGCGTGCGCTGCGCATGGCGCCTGGCGGCAGCGGCTATGGCGCTGGCTGGGCGCACGCAGCCACGGCTATGGCGGCGCAGGCTGATAGGCGCAGGCCGTTGCGGTCGCCGCCCTCCGAAGACCCCACCCTGCAAGCTGGCCGCCCACTGCGCAGGCGAACGGGGAGGTTTCATGGCGGTTAATTGCACAATCGAGGTGTTTAAGCCGTGCCTACCGGACGCGCCAGCGCCGACGCGGCCTCAGGCGGATTCACCCACCAGCATCTCGCGCAGCCGGAATTTCTGCACCTTGCCGGCGGGCGTTGACGGCAGCGCCTGCCGCACCACCAGCCTCTCAGGGATGTACTGCAGCGCCATCTTCTGCTGCCTGAGCCAGTCCACCATGCCGTCCATGTCGAATGCGTGCCCCGGCCTGGGCACGACAAAGGCGCACGCGCGTTCGCCCGGCCGCGCATCCGGATAGGCCACGATCGCCACCTGCGCCACCGCGGGGTGCCGATACAGCAGGGTCTCAACCTCCAGCACGGGTATGTTCTCGCCGCCGCGGATGATCACATCCTTGCTGCGGCCGGCGATGCGCAAATACCCCCTTGCATCGCACCGCGCCAGGTCACCGGTGTCGAACCAGCCGGCGGCATCGGTGCCGTTCAGATGCGGGCGCTTCAGGTAGCCGCCGAAATTGGAACAGGCGCGCACCAGCAGCCGGCCGGTCACGCCCACCGGCACGTCTTCATCGGCACCGTCGACGATGCGGATTTCAACCCCGGGCAGCGGGCAACCGTCGGTGGTCGACGCGCGTTCGTCGCCGTCCTCCGGCAGCGTCGTGGTGACGGCGCCGTTCTCGGTCATGCCCCACGCCGATACGATCTTCGCGCCCAGCGCCTGCCGTGCCTGCTCGACCAGCGCACCCGGAATCGGCGCGCCAGCGCACAGAAAGATGCGCAGGCTGGGCACCAGTGCGCCGGACTCCGTCACTACGCGCGCCAGGTCGGTGAGGAAAGGCGTGGAACCCATGGTAAAGGTCACGCCCTCGTCGCGGATCAGCGCCGCGGCGCGCGCGGGGTCCCAGATATCCTGCAGCACCGCATGCGCCCCGAGCACCACCGGCATCAGCAAGCCATACATGAAGCCGGTCTGGTGCGCCATCGGCGAAGCCATTAGCACCACGTCGTCGCCGCCGAGATGCAGCCGGCCGGCATAGGCGACGATATTGGAGAACAGCGTGTTGGCGGTATGCATCACGCCCTTGGGCTCGCCGGTAGTGCCGGAGGTGTAGATCAGCTGCGTGACATCATCCGGCCCCGGTCGGCTGCGCAGCAGGATGGTGGCGGCGTCGGGCGCCTCTTCCCAGCGTGGCCCGCTCAGCAGCGCCTCGAAGCTGTCGTCGCCATCGCCATCCGCCACGACGATGTGCCGCAGCGCGGGCAACGCATCGCGCAAACCCCGCAGCATCCGCGCATGGCCGAAACCGCGGAACACCTCGGGCGCCACCACCACCTTGCTTTGCGCGTGCGCCAGCATGAACGACAGCTCGCGCTCGCGAAAGATCGGCATCACCGGGTTGAACACCGCGCCCAGTCGCGCGCAGGCCAGATACAGCACGCTCAGGTGCCAGCCGTTGGGCAGCTGGCATGAGACCACGTCGCCGGCAACGATGCCGAGGCGGGCAAGGCCCACCGCCACGCGATCGGCCATGCGCGCGAGCTGCTGCCAGGAGAAGCGCGTTACGTGTTGACGGTCGAGGCTGAGCGCGGTCAGCGCGGGCGCGTCGGGGCGGTTGCGCACGCACGCGGCAAGATAATCATTGATGGTACGGTCATGCCAGTGCCCGGCGGCAATGCTGGCAGCACGGCGCGGCGCGATCAGTACGGCGTCGAAATCCATGGCGGTCCCCTCGTTGTTGTGTGCTGCCAGCCGTTGCGGCGGAGCGCGCGTCAGGCCGGTACCGCCTCGCGCCCCGCGCGCGCGCGCGCAATGATGGTCTTCATGATCTGCGCGGTGCCGTCGCCGATCTGGAAACCCAGCACGTCGCGCAGGCGCTGCTCCATCACGCCGCGGTCGTAGCCGCCGTGGCCGAACGACAGCAGGCACTGGTGCACCACGTCATACGCCAGCCTGGGCGCCCACCACTTGCACATCGCGGCTTCGGCGGTATGCGGCAGGCCGCGGTCCTTCAGCCACAGCGTCTGCAAACACAGCAGGCGCGCCCCCTGCACCTGGGTCTCGAAGTCGGCCAGCGGATGCGACACGCCCTGGAACGCTGACAGCGGCTTGCCGAAGGCCTGGCGCTCGGCCACGTAGCGCCAGGTCTCGTCCAGCGCCACCTGCGCCACCGCCAGCACCTGCAGGCCGATCAGCGCGCGCGAGAAATCGAAGCCCTGCATCACCTGCACGAAGCCCTCGCCTTCCTTGCCGAGCAGATGGCTTGCCGGCACGCGCACGTTCTCGAAGAAGATCGAGCCGCGCCCGATGGCGCGCTGGCCATGGCAGTCGAAGCGGTTGCGCGTGATGCCCGGCAGGTCCATCGGCACCAGCATCGCCGAGACGCCGCGCGCCCCCGCCTCGACGGCGCCGCTGCGCGCGAACACCACCGCGGCATCGGCCTGGTCGGCGGCGGAGATCGAAGTCTTCTCGCCATTGAGCACGTAGTCGTCGCCATCGCGCTCCATGCGCAGGCGCAGGCTGGCCGCGTCCGAGCCACCGCGCGGCTCGGTCAGCGCGATCGCCAGCAGCGCTTCGCCGCGCGCAAGGCGCTGCAGCCACGGGCGGGCGATCTCCGGCCGGGCATGGTGTGCCAGGATCTGCCCATTTAGCGAAGCGAGCAGGTTGATATACGAAAGGCTCAGGTCGGCGCGCGCCACCGCTTCGTGGATCACGCCGGCCGCCAGCGAGCCCATGCCCTGCCCGCCATACTGCTCCGGCAACTCGGGCGCGATAAAGCCCATTTCGCCCATCTCGCGCATCAGCGCGCGGTCTAGCACGCGGGTACGGTCGCGCTCCAGGTAGGCGGGCGCGACGCGGGCGTCGGCAAAGCGGCGGGCATGTTCGGCCAACGCCGACAGGTCTTCGTCAAGGTAGGGATTCATGGCCGCCTCCGCTCACTTCGCGTACTTGCGGAAATCCGGCTTGCGCTTTTCCTGGAAGGCGCGCACGCCCTCGCGCGACTCCTCGGTGTCGTAGTAGAGCTTGAGCGCGTACATGCCCATGCCGGCGATGCCGCCCTGATGCGCGGTGTCCATGTTGAACGAGCGCTTGGCGATGGCGATGGCGGTCGGGCTCTTCTCCAGGATCTCGTCGCACCACTTCTGCACTTCGGCGTCGAGCTGCTCGTGCGGCACCACGGCATTGACCAGCCCCATCGCCAAGGCCTCGGCGGCGGGATAGCGGCGGCACAGGTACCAGATCTCGCGCGCCTTCTTCTCGCCAACCACGCGCGCGAGGAAGGCGGTGCCATAGCCTGGGTCGACCGAGCCGACCCGCGGCCCGACCTGCCCGAACACGGCCTTCTCCGAAGCGATGGTGAAATCGCAGATCGTGCACAGCACGTTGCCGCCGCCGATGGCATAGCCCTGCACGCGCGCGATCACCGGCTTGGGCACATCGCGGATGGCGTTATGCAGCTCTTCCATCGGCAGGCCAATGGTGCCGCGGCCGTCGTACTGGCCTTCGTGCGCGGACTGGTCGCCGCCGGTGCAGAAGGCCTTGTCGCCGGCGCCGGCCAGCACGATGGCGCCGATCTCGCGGTCGTAGCCGGCGCGGTTGATGGCGTGGATCAGTTCGTCGCAGGTGCGGCCGCGGAAGGCGTTCATCTTTTCCGGGCGGTTGATGATGATCCAGGCCGCGCCGTTGCGCACTTCATAGCGGATGTCTTCGTATTGCATGGTCGTCTCCGAGGTGTGATTGGCTTGCGCTCAGCCGTGCATGGTCAGTCCGCCCGACACGCTCAGCACTTGTCCGGTGATGAACGCCGCATCGTCGCCGGCGAAGAACAGCACCGCGCCGGGCAGGTCATCGGGCTGGCCGATGCGGCCCAGCGGGATCGAGCGGGTGAAGGCTTCGACCAGCTTGTCGGGGTTGCCCGCGCCCTGCTTGTAGTCCTCGAACAGCGCGGTCTCGGTCGGCCCCGGGCACACCACGTTCACGGTGATGCCGTGGCGCGCATGCTCGCGTGCAATGGTCTTGGAGAACGACACCAGTCCGCCCTTGCACGCGGCGTACACCGCTTCGCCGGAAGAACCCACGCGTGCGGCGTCGGAGGCAATATTGACGATGCGCCCGCGCTTGCGGCTGACCATGCCGGGCAGCACCGCGTGATGCATATGCAGCGCGCCGGTCAGGTTGATGGCGATAAGCCGCTCCCACTGCGCCGGCTCGGTCTTGACGAACGGACGGAACACGTCCCAGCCTGCGTTGTTGACCAGCACGTCGATCGGGCCCAGCTGCTGCTCTACCGCTGCCACCGCCGCGTCGACGCTGGCGCGATCGGTAATGTCGCAGCGCACGGACAGGGCGCGGCCGCCGCCATCGCGGATCCGCGCCGCCACGCGTTCGCCCGCCTCCGGGTTCAGGTCGAGCACGCCCACCGCCGCACCGGCGCGCGCAAAGCGCAAACAGGTTGCGCCGCCGATACCGCCACCACCGCCGGTCACAATGACCGTCTTGCCTTCGAGTCCTTGCACAGCCGTTCTCCTTCGAGGGTTCCAGTGCTATCGTGCCGGCGAAGCAGCCGCCACACGTGCCGTCATATACGTAAATATGTTGACGTATAATAGGTTCGACCGGTGCCGTGCGCAAGGCCTCAATCTTTGGAAACGACCATGGTTAACCCCGAGCAGGGAGGCGATCTCCCCACGAATGCCCGCATGGAACTGGCCAATCGGCTGTTCTTCCGCCTGTACCAATGCGCAAATATGTTGCATAAAACCGGCTCGCGCGCCGTCGAAGCGGAAGGCCTGACCACGCAGCAATGGGCCGTGCTGGGCGCGCTGTCACGCCCCGAAGCCGCCGCCGGCATCAGCGTCGGCGACCTCGCCCGCTATCTGATGGTGAGCCGCCAGAACCTGTCCGGGCTGGTCAGCCGGATGGAACGGGACGGTCACCTGACGCTGGCGCCCGACGGGCGCGACCGCCGCTCGCGGCTGGTGCGGATGAGCGAGACCGGACGCGAGGTCTGGCTGCACCAGGCGCAGCCGAAGATCCGGCAGTACTACGAGCAGGCGCTGGACGGGTTCTCGACCAACGACCTGACGCACACGCTGCATTACCTGCTGAAACTGCTGGACAACATGCGCGCGCTCGATACGCCGGACGGCGGCGACAGCGGCCCGGCACAGGACTGAGGCGGGCCGCTGTTTCATGGCTGATACAAACGGTGCCGCCCGGCATGCCCGGCACGGCGGCATCTCCCGCTCTGCGGCCCCCCACGTCGGCTGGCGCGCGAAATGCATCGGTATGGGGTTGCTCGGAGCCTCCGGTGCTGCGCCGGAAAGCCCTGAACCACTGCCCCGGCTTGCTGCGATGAAAGGCGTGCGCAACCGGGACGGCGTTCGATCGATCCTTTACCGGAGATCCCGCCATGACCCGCTATATCGTGCTAGCCAGCTTCACCGACCAGGGCATCCGCGCCGTCAAGGACACCGCAAAGCGCGCCGTCGCGGTGCGCGAAATGGGCGCACGCTTCGGGGTGCAGATGAAAGACATCTACTGGACCCTGGGCAAATACGACGTCGTGCTGACCGTCGAGGCACAAGATGACGCCAGCATGACCGCGTTCGGCCTGGCGGTCGGCGCGCTTGGCAACGTGCGCACGCAAACGCTGAGGGCGTTCAATGCCGACGAGATCCAGGAGATTCTCGACAAGATGAGTTGAGCCGGCTGCCCGTCCTGAAACACGCCCGTCATGGTTCATGGCGGGCGTTGTCGCTTCTGGCTGGTGGCATGCTTCCTGATTTCCGACGGCCGTGTCAGACGGCGCCCGATATCTCGCCGGCGCGCCGAAGTCGACACTCAGACTGCCAACTTCGGGAGAGCGCCATGCCAGGCAAGAATATCCACGTCGTGCCCACCTACAACGGCTGGGCAGTCGAAGCGGAAGGACGCTCCGGCAGCCAGCAGCGATTCACCTCAATGGCTCATGCGATTGCCACCGGCAGGGAGAAGGCCAGGCGCGCCAAGGTTGAATTGCTGATCCACGGCAGAGACCATCAGATCCTGGAGCGGAACGCCTTTGGAAACGCTCCGGGCGACCTCGACGGGTAGTGGCAGGGGTACCATCGGCATCGTTGCTTCGGCGAACCTGAAAAATACGATGCGCAATCTGAAAGGTTTTTACATCCTCCTGGTCACCGTCACCGTTGCGTTCATCTGGATACTGCTGCCCTTCTACAGCGCGATTCTGTGGGGCACCATACTGGCTATCCTGTTTCATCCCATGAACCGAAGGCTCACGGTGCGCTTTGGCAACCGGGAAAACCTTGCAGCGCTGACGACGCTGCTGGTTTGCGTTCTGATGGCGATTGTGCCGGTGTTCCTGATGATTGCCACGCTTGCGCAAGAAGTGGCACTTGCCTACCAGCAGATCAAGACTGGTAAATGGGATTTCGGGCAGTACTTCCGCACCGCCGTGCAGGCGCTGCCGGATTCCGTCGAGACGTGGTTGAACCAGATGGGGTTGGCCGACGTAGCGGGCTTGCAGGCGAAACTGACCGAAGGTGCCGGCCGGATCAGCCAGTTCATGGCGGCGCAGGCTGTCACCATTGGCCAGAACACGCTGCAGTTCGCGGTCGGCCTCGGCATCATGCTGTACCTGGTGTTTTTCCTGCTCCGCGATGGTACGGCCATTTCCAATCGCATCCGCAAGGCCCTGCCGCTGAACGACGCGCACACCCGCCGGCTGGTCGGCCGCTTCACCACGGTCGTCCGCGCCACGGTCAAGGGCAACGTCGTCGTGGCCGCGGTGCAGGGAATACTGGGGGGCCTGGCTTTCCTGCTGCTGGGCATCAACGGCGCGTTGCTGTGGGGCACGCTGATGGCGTTTCTCTCCCTGCTGCCGGCGATTGGCGCTGCGCTGGTCTGGGGTCCGGCCGCGGTGTATTTCCTGTTGGCGGGCCCTGCCTGGAAAGGCATCGCGCTGATTGTCATCGGCACCCTTGTCATTGGCGTGGTGGACAACCTGCTTCGTCCTGTGCTGGTCGGCAAGGACACCAAGTTGCCGGACTGGGTGGTCCTGATATCCACCTTGGGCGGCATGTCAGTTTTTGGCATCAACGGCTTTGTGATCGGTCCGCTGATTGCTGCGCTGTTTATTTCCTGCTGGGATATGTCGGTGATCGAGGATCGCGACCAGCCCATGTGACCGGCGGCGAGCCCTCCGCGCACCTGCCTCGGCAACGAGGTGGCGTCTCGCCCGCCATGCGAAACACCACCCTGCTTGCGCCTAGACCGAAGCAGGCTCCAGGATCTGCCCGCCCCCGTAGCTGGACTGCACCGGCACCTGCCCGCCCGCCGTCATCCTGATCGCGCAGTACTTGAACTCCGGGATCTTGCCGAACGGATCCAGCGCCGCGTTGGTCAGCTTGTTGATCGCCGCCTCGTAATAGCAGAACGGCACGAACACGGCACCGCGCGGGGTGCCGGCGTCGGCGCGCGCGTAGAGCGTGACCTCGCCGCGCCGGGACGCCAGCGTCACCACGCCGCCCGGCATGCCGCCGAGCGCGTCCAGGTCAAGCGGGTGCACCAGCGCCACCGGATCGGGTTCGATCGCGTCCAGCACGCCGGCGCGTCGGGTCATGCTGCCGGTATGCCAATGCTCGAGCTGGCGCCCGGTGATCAGCACCATCGGGTAGTCGGCGTCGGGCCGCTCGGCCGCCGGGATGATGTCGGCCGGCACGAAGCGCCCGCGGCCGGTGGCGGTGGGGAAGCTGTCGACAAAGATCACCGGCTCGCCCGGGTCGCCCTCTTCCTTGCACGGATAGGTCACGGCGTGCTCGCGCTCGAGCCGCTCCCAGGTCACGCCGGCGATGCTGGGCATGGCGTGGCGCATCTCGTCGAACACTTCGGCCACGCTGGCGTAATGCCAGTCCAGCCCCAGCTGCGCCGCCATCTGCTGGATGATCCACAGGTCCTGGCGCGCCTGCCCCGGCGGCTCGAGGGCCTGCCGCCCGAGCTGCACGGTGCGGTCGGTGTTGGTAAAGGTGCCGGTCTTTTCGGGGAAGGCCGAGGCCGGCAGCACCACGTCGGCCAGGTAGGCGGTCTCGGTGAGGAAGATGTCCTGCACCACCAGGTGGTCGAGCGACGCCAGCGCCGCGCGCGCATGCTCGGCGTCGGGGTCGGACATCGCCGGGTTCTCGCCCATGATGTACATGCCGCGTACCTCGCCGCGCTCGATCGCCTGCATCACCTCGACCACGGTCAGGCCGGGCTGGTGGTCCAGCGGCATGCCCCACAGTGCCTCGAAGCTGGCGATCGCCAGCGGATCATCCACGCGCCGGTAGTCCGGGTACATCATCGGGATCAGGCCGGCGTCGGATGCGCCCTGCACGTTGTTCTGGCCGCGTAGCGGATGCAGGCCGGTGCCCGGCCGGCCGATCTGCCCGGTCATCAGCGCCAGCGCGATCAGGCAGCGCGCGTTGTCGGTGCCGTGCACGTGCTGCGACACGCCCATGCCCCACAGGATCATCGAGGCCTTCGAGGTGGCATAGACGCGCGCGACTTCGCGGATGGTCTCGGCGTCGATGCCGCAGACCGGCGCCATCAGCTCGGGACTGTAGGCGGCGACGTTGCGCTGCAGTTCGTCGAAGCCGATGGTGCGGCTGTCGATGAAGCCACGATCGACCAGGCCCTCGTTGACGATCACATGCATCATCGCGTTGAGCAGCGCCACGTCGGCATCGGGCTTGAACTGCAGGAAGCGCCAGGCGAAGCGCGCCAGGTCGGAGCGGCGCGGATCGGCCACGATCAGCCTGGTACCGTTCTTCACGGCGTTCTTGATCCAGCTGGCCGCGACCGGGTGGTTCACGGTCGGGTTGGCGCCGATCACGATCACGACCTCGGCCTTGTCGACATCCATCACCGGGTTCGACACCGCGCCCGAGCCGATGCCTTCCAGCAGCGCCGCCACCGACGAGGCATGGCACAGCCGCGTGCAATGGTCGACGTTGTTGCTGCCAAAGCCGGTGCGCACCAGCTTCTGGAACAGGTAAGCCTCTTCGTTGCTGCCCTTGGCCGAGCCAAACCCGGCCAGCGCACGCTTGCCATGCGAGTCGCGGATCTGCGCGAGCTTGCCGCCGGCGAGCGCCAGCGCCTCTTCCCACGAGGCTTCGCGGAACACCTCCATGACGTGGTCCGGGTCCATGACGAAATCGCCGCGTTTGGCCACGCCTTCGCGGCGCACCAGCGGCACGGTCAGCCGCTGCGGGTGCTGCACGTAGTCGAAACCGTAGCGGCCCTTCACGCACAGCCGCTGGTGGTTGGCGGGGCCGTCGCGGCCTTCCACGAACAGGATGCGGTTGTCCTTGACGTTGTAGGTCAGCTGGCAACCCACGCCGCAATACGGGCACACCGATTCCACCTGCTTGTCGGGAACGGCCAGCGCCACGTCGCGCGCCGGCATCAGTGCGCCGGTGGGACAGGCCTGCACGCACTCGCCGCAGGCGACGCAGGTGGAAGCGCCCATGGGATCGTCCATGTCGAACACGATGCGGGCTTCGTCGCCACGCAGCGCCAGTCCGATCACGTCGTTGACCTGCTCGTCGCGGCAGGCGCGCAGGCAGCGGGTGCACTGGATGCAGGCATCCAGGTTGACCGCGATGGCCGGGTGCGACAGGTCCGCCGCGACGCGCTCGCGCGGGGCGAAGCGGGGCTTGCCGACCTCCAGCTTGGCGGCCCACTGGTCCAGTTCGTTGTGGCGGGTGTAGTCGGCCTCCGGCATGTCCGACTGCAGCAGTTCCAGCACGGTGCGCTGGGCCCGGCGGGCGCGCTCGGACTCGGTCTGCACCTGCATGCCGGCGGCCGGGTAGCGGCAGCAGGACGGCGCCAGCACGCGCTCGCCCTGGATCTCGACCATGCAGGCGCGGCAATTGCCGGCCGGCTCCAGGCCGTCCTTGTAGCACAGGTGCGGCACGTCAAAGCCTTCGCGCTGCGCCACCTTGAGCAGGCTTTCGCCCGGCTGCGCGCTCACTTCGCGGCCATTCAGGGTAAAGGTGACGGCGGGCTCGGCGAATTCGACTAGCGCGCGTTCGGCGCGGGTCAGTGCATTCATGTCTGTCTCTCAGGCTCGGGCCAGCATCAGGCCAGTTCGTGCGGGAAGTACTTGATCACGCAGTCGACCGGGTTCGGCGCGGCCTGCCCCAGGCCGCAGATCGATGCGTCGCGCATCACCGCGGAGAGGTCGTCCAGCGCCGCCAGGTCCCATTTCGGCTGGCGGATCAGGTCGAGCGTCTTGGCCGGTGCGGCACGGCGTACATTGCCCGCACGACTCGTGCTTGAAGAAGTGCATCAGGTTGCGCGCCGCCTGGGTAGCGCTGTCATGGTCGGACAAGATCACGATCGCCGCCGAGCCGATAAAGCAGCCGTAGGGCTGCAGCGTGTCGAAGTCGAGCGGGATATTGCCCAGCGACGCCGGCAGGATGCCGCCCGACGCCCCGCCCGGCAGGTAGCCGTAGAACGCATGGCCGTCGAGCATGCCGCCGCAGTATTCGTCGATCAGCTCGCGCACCGTGATCCCGGCCGGCGCCAGGTGCACGCCGGGGCGCTTGACCCGGCCAGAAACCGAGAACGAGCGCAGACCCTTGCGCCCGTTGCGCCCCTGCGCGGCAAACCACTCGGCGCCCTTTTCGATGATGTCGCGCACCCAGTAGAGGGTTTCGAAGTTGTGCTCCAGCGTCGGCCGCCCGAACAGCCCCACCTGCGCCACATACGGCGGGCGCAGGCGCGGCATGCCGCGTTTGCCTTCGATCGATTCGATCATGGCCGATTCTTCGCCACAGATATACGCGCCCGCGCCGCGGCGCAGCTCGATGCGGGGCAGGCCCGGGATCGGCGGGTCCTGCTGCAGTTGCTGCAAGGCTTCGGCCAGCAGGGCGCGGCAGCCAGCGTACTCGTCGCGCAGGTAGATGTAGATCGCCGACACATCGACCACGTGCGCCGCAATCAGCATGCCTTCAAGGAAGCGGTGCGGATCGCGTTCCAGGTAGACGCGGTCCTTGAAGGTGCCGGGCTCGCCCTCGTCGATATTGACCGCCATCAGCCGTGGCGCGGCTTCGCTGCGCACGATGCGCCATTTGCGCCCGGTCGGGAAACCGGCGCCGCCCAGTCCGCGCAGGCCGGAATCCTCCATCGTGGCGAGCACGGCGTCCGCGTCGAGCTCGCCGCCGGCGAGGGACTTCAGCAGCGCATAACCGCCGTCGCGCCGGTATGCGTCGTAGTCGATATGGGATTCGGGCGCATGGCGCACCGCCTTGGCCTGCACGGCGGCGCCGATTGACTCGGCGCTGGCGCGATCGACCGGATTCTGCCCGACCAGCGCGGCGGGCGCCTTCTCGCAGCGCCCGATGCAGGGCGCGGCCACCACGCGCACGTCGGTGCCGAGCAGCGCCGGCAGCTTGTCGATCAGCGCCTGCGCACCGGCCAGTTCGCAGGCAATGCCTTCGCACACGCGCACGGTCAGCGCGGGCGGCGGCGCGATCTGGCCGTCGGCATCCTCACGCACCACGTCGAAGTGGTGATAGAACGTGGCGACCTCGTAGACCTCGGTCATCGACAGCCGCAGCTCGCTGGCCAGCGCCACCAGGTGCGGCATGGCGAGCTGGCCGTAGCGATCGTTGATGCAGTGCAGGTGTTCGATCAGCAGGTCGCGCCGGCGGGGCATGTCGCCCAGCGCCACGCGCACTTCGGCCAGCGCGGCCGCGTCGACCTGCCGGCCCTTGGGCTGGCGGCGCTTGCGCTGCCGGCTGAGCCCCGTCGCCTCGAGAGGAATGACAACCTGGTTCATGGCGTGCCTGGATATTGTTTGTCTAGGTGCGATCAGGAAGGCGCCCGGCGGGCCGCCCTCCTGTCGCGCTTTGTTGTTGTCGTATTGTGCTACCAGGCGTGGCCGCTGTGCAGGCATCGCAGCCGCCGCGCCCGGGTACTGCCGGCGCCGGCCGGCGCCGTACTGCTTTCTTCATCAGGTCAGGTCTTCCGGCACGGTGCGGTAGCCCATTGGCGCGGCGGTGTTGGCATGCACGAACTTGCGGGCATGGGCCTCGCGCATCGGCTTGAGCACGAACAGCGCCATCACCGCGGTCAGCGCCGCCATGCCGGAGGCCACCATGAACACCGCATGCCAGCTGCCGGTGGCGGCGGTGATCACGCTGGAGAACGGCACCAGCAAGGCGGCCGTGCCCTTGGCGGTGTACAGCAAGCCCGCATTGGTGGCGGCAAACTTGGGCCCGAAGGTGTCGCCGCAGGTGGCCGGGAACAGGCTGTAGATCTCGCCCCAGGCAAAGAACACCACGCCGGTCAGGATCACGAAGGCAACCGGATGGTGGCCGTACTTCGACAGCAGCAGGATACCGATGGCCTCCACGCCGAAGGCAAAGAACATGGTCCGTTCACGACCGATATGGTCGGAGATCCAGCCAAAGAACGGACGCGTCAGGCCATTGAGCACGCGGTCGATGGTCAGCGCGAAGGTCAGGGCCGGCAGGGTCAGGCCGAGGATGGAGATCGGCGCCTCGTGCAGGCCGAAGTCCTTGGCGATCGGGCCCAGCTGCGCGGTGGCCATCAGGCCGCCGGCGGCCATCATCACGAACATCGCGTACATGACCCAGAAGATCGGCGACTTCAGCACCTCGCGCGGCGAAGCGTTGTAGGTGGCCGCAGCCTTCAGCGTGGTCTTGACGTCGCTCAGGATCTTGGCCGACGGCGGGTACAGGGCCATGCCGAGGATGAACACCACCAGCCCCTGGCCAAGGCCGAACCACAGGAAGGCAGCTTCATAGCCGGAGGTCTTGATCATGTTGGCGATCGGCACCACGGTGAGCGCCGAGCCGGCGCCGAAGCCGGCCGCGGTAATCCCCGCCGCCAGACCGCGGCGATTCGGGAACCACTTCAGCGCGTTGCCCACGCAGGTGCCATACACCGCGCCGGCGCCCAGGCCGCCGATGGCCGCCGCGAAGTAAAGCATGGGCAGCGAAGAGGCCACCGAGTTCAGGGCCCAGGCCACCGCGCACAGCAGGCCGCCACCCACCACCACCGGGCGCGGGCCGTACTTGTCGACCAGGTAGCCTTCGATCGGCACCAGCCAGGTTTCGGTCACCACGAAGATGGTGAAGGCGACCTGAATCGCGGTGCGGCCCCAGCCGTATTTGTCGTCGATGGGGTTGACGAACAGGGTCCAGCCGTATTGCATGTTGGCGATCATCGCCATGCAGATCACGCCGAATACCAGTTGTACCCACGGCGACGCAAAGCGCGACGTGGACTCCCTCTGCTGCAATTCCATGATGTCTCCTTATAGCGGCGAACCGCCAAGGTGGAAGATGGGCGCCTGTAGACGCCTCTGCGTGACTCTCGGTCAAAGAACAGCTGAGCCGTTCTAGTGCTATACGGTATGTGATATATCAGGTAAGTCAAGCGTATTCTTCGCGGCTATGCAGCATCCTGCCGCGTTACCTGGAGCCGGAGCCTTCCCCGACAGCATGCGACTAGTGCGCAGACTGCATCAAAGGCCGTGCCGGCAGCATCCGGAGTCGTTGGAAATCAAGCAGTTGGCGTGCGCCCGCAGATCAATCGGCCGACACAACGCACCCGCAAGCATGCCGGGGATCGCCCCATCGAAAAACCGGGAAAACGATCGGTTCGGGAAAGTCCCTAGATGCAGACATGGATGCCTGGCGGTGTACGTATGGACGATGAATCCTTACCGCGGGGACTGGACAGGGAGGGCGCGCTGGCTTGCGCACAGGGGACGTGGAGGATGCGTGCCGCTGTTCGCCGTTGCGAACGGATGGAGGGAGGAAGGAAGGAAGGCGGCCGTACACGCCGTGATTGGCGTGCTTGTCGCAAGGGATGCCGGCCGCTACAGCCCTTGCCTGATGCGCGTCTCAGCGTGCAAGCGTCGCGCGCGTGCTGGCCTCAGGCGTAAGCAAGTTCGCCAGCGGCCGGCACGATGCGCGACGGGCTGGCACGGCCCACGCCGTCGCTGTGCTGGTTCGAGCCCAGTCCGGCGAAGCGGCCATGGTCCTGCGCGGTGACCAGCATGTCCATGGGCAGGCGCGTGGCCAGCAGCGTGGTCACGGCCACACCGACAGCGATCAGGGACAGGCCAAGGGCGACGAGAAGAGCGACTTCCATTTGAAAACTCCAGTAGCGTTGTGATCAGGAGTTTTCATTATATGCTGCGCCGCACTATGTGTAAATATCCTGTATGTAATATATCAGTAGAAGATTTGCACTAATCCAACACGTCAGCAGCCCCGGGGGGTTGTGGTCAAACCGTCGTCGTTTCACGGCCGCGCACAGGCGGCTCCTGATACTCCTGGCCGCGCAGCGCGTCCCAGATGGCGGCGGCATTCGGCTTCAACGACCGGCTCTTGCGCCGCACCAGCATGACCGTCGAGGTAACCTGTGGCCGCAGCGGCCGCATCACGGCGGCCGGATGCATGCCTCCGGCCTGCGCCCGCGACGGCACCACGCCGATGCCCAGCCCCAGCGCCACCATGCCGAACACCGCGGCGAAATGGCCGAGCAGTTGCAGCGAACCCGCGCGCACGTGATAGCTGCTGAGCGCCTTTTCCACCGCCGGCTGCATGCCGCATTGCTGATCCAGCGTCAGCACGCTGGCATCGGACAGGTCGCCCCACCCTACCGTGTCGTGTTGGGCCAGCGGATGCTTGGCGGGCAGCACGGCGTGATAAGCGTCGACGCACAACGGCTCGCAATACAGGTCGTCGCCAGCGCGCGGATCGGTGGCGATGCCGAAATCGACCTCGCCGCTGCGCACGCTCTGCAGCACCGACTCCTGCGAACGGTCCTTCAGGTGGATGGCGATCGCCGGCCAGGCCTGGCGGCAGCCGGCGAGCCAGGCCGGCAGCGACATCGAGCTCAGCACCGGATCCGACGCGATCTGCACCAGGCCCTGGCATGGCCGGCTGGCGCTCTGGCTGTCGCGCAAGGTCTGCTCGACTTCCTCGATCAGGTGGCAGATGCGCTGGGACAGGTGCTGGCCCGCGTCGGTCAGCTCCACCTGGCGCGTGGTGCGGTCGAACAGCCGCTGGTCGATCTCTTCTTCCAGCTCGCGCACGCTGCGGCTGACCGCCGACTGCGTCAGGCCCAGTTCCACCGCGGCGCGGGTGAAGCTTTTGTGCCGCGCCACCGCGGCAAAGGCTTTCAGTTGCGGGAGCGAGATATTCATGACCTCTCCCCCTGCCCTGCGCCGGCATGGCTGAGGCGAAGCCGGTCTTCAGGCATGGCATGGCGCCGCGGGGCACGCACGGTTGCGTTCGGTCCGGTCACGGTAGTCTCCTTGGTTTGGTCGTGGCTGTGGACAGCCATCGTTGTAAGCGGCCGTGCCGATGGCCGGGGGCGGGCTCCTGCGCTACCGGAGTGCCGGATTGGGGCGGGACAGGGAAGTCCGCCGATTGATGCTACTTGAATCTAAGATCTACATTGCATAAAGTTTTTTATCGTTTATATAGCGGATCGTTTATAGGACCGGAGCAGGATGAAGAACGCCACGCTGCGGCAACTCAAGGTCTTCGAGACCGTTGCCCGCCATATGAGCTTTTCCCGCGCCGCCGAGGAACTGCACCTGACGCAGCCGGCGGTGTCGACCCAGGTGCGGCAGCTGGAGCACCACGTGGGACTGCCGCTGTTCGAGCAACTCGGCAAGAAGATTTACCTAACCCCGGCCGGCCATGAAATGCTGCATTACAGCCGCAGCATCATCCAGCAGTTCCGCGAAGCCGAGGACGCCATGTCGCAGCTCAAGGGCATCTCCGGCGGCCGCCTCAATGTCGCGGTGATCAGCGCCGGCGACTATTTCTTCCCGCGCCTGCTGGCAGAATTCATGGACCGCCATGACGGCGTGACGCTGAACCTGGCCGTGCACAACCGCGAGGAATTGCTGCACCAGCTGGCCGGCAACCTGACCGACCTGGCCGTGATGGTGCGCCCCCCCGAGGGCATGGACACCATCAACGAGGCCTTTGCGCCCCACCCTTATGTGATCGTCGCCGCGCCCAGCCATCCGCTGGTGGGCGAGCGCAAGATCCCGCTGGCCGAACTGGCCGACGAAGCCTTTGTTGCGCGCGAGAAAGGTTCGGACACCTGGAACTCGATGCAGGAAGGCTTTGCCGGGCGTTTGTCGAACCTGCGCATCGCCATGGAGATCAAGAGCACCGAGACCATCAAGCAGGCTGTGATCGCCAATATGGGCATCGCCTTCCTGTCGGCCCATACCGTGGGGCTCGAACTGCAGGCCGGCAAGCTTGCCGTGCTCGATATCGAGGGCTTCCCGGTGATGCTTAACTGGTACGTCGTGCATCGCAAGAACAAGCGCTTGCCGCCGGTGGCACTGGCGTTCAAGCAGTTCCTGATGGAGGAAGGCGCCGGGCTGATCCAGAAGATCACGGGCGTGGAAGGACTGATACGCCACGATACATAAACGATGAGTTATGGTTTTGCTATGAAACTTTAATTATCGTAAATCATCCGATCTCCCTATGCTTGTCTCAACCCAACTGCCAGCGCGCATCCGAGGAGACCAGCATGAACCCCGCCCAGCAGGAAAGCCGCCACGCCGCCATCACCGTTGGCGCCAACAACCAGCCCATCCCGCGCGACACCCAGCTCGCCGCGTATAACGCCGCGTTTATTGAACTGGGTCTGCGCTTTCGCTGGGATGCCGCCATGTATGAGTGGTTGTGCGGCATTGAATGCGAAAAGGGACGGGTGGCCCGCTATATCGAGGAACACCACCCGCACCTGCTGGCCGCCTACGACGCCGCGTTCCTGAGCGCGCTGATCTTCGAGAAAAAGAACGAGTACCTGCGCGCGGTCGGCCATCTCAACTGAGCGGGCCCGATCGCTTCGCGGCGAGGCGCGCGGCAGCGGCCTCGCCGTTTTTTGTTTAGCTGAGCTTGGCCACCATCAGGTAGAAGATGGCCAGGAACGAGATCAGCGCCGGAAAGCCCAGCCCGAACCACCACCAGAACAGGCGCCAGTAGGCGCGCGGCAACCGCGGCCCGGCGCAGCCCAGCGCCACGTCGCGCATGCGCTTCTGCAGCCAGACCACTGGCAGCCAGCAGGCAATGGCAACCGCGTAAAGCACCACCGACCACTTGAGCCACGGCGCCGACCACGAGAACCCTGCCATCCGCACCAGCGCATAGCCGGTCAGCGGCTGCAAGATGACAGTGGACGCAGTGAAAATCCAGTCGGCGATCACCACCATGCGCGCGGTCGCGGCGACGGTACGGACGTTGCGCGTCAGCGTCGCCCCGACCAGGTAAAAAGCACTGCCCACGCCGGTGCCGAACAGAAACGTCGACGACAGGATATGCAGCCATTTCAGCGTGACGTAGTCCATGCCCGCTCCTCGCTCAGGTGCAGCCACCACAGCACGGCCAGCATCGGCAGGTTCTTGCTGAGCGGGCCATAGGGATGCAGCCAGTGTTCCGGCAGGCGCACGCTGATGATCGCCGTGTAGCCCAGGATCAGCGCGATCTGGGCGAGCCACAGCCAGCGCGGGCGCCGCGGCAGCACGCACAGCACGCCGAACGCGAGGTCTAGCAGCGCGGCGCCATAGAGCGCCAGCGGCTGCAGGGCCGGCGGCACCCCCGCGCGCGCGAGCAGCACATAGCTTTCGGCCACCGGGTACAGCCCCAGTGAGACCGCGGCGGTGATGATCCACACCACGGCGACGCTCCAGCGCAGCACCGGATGCATCCAGCGCTGCAGCGCCTGCGCGCGCAACGCGCCGCGCAGCCCCGGCGGAATGAATGCTGGCACGGCCAGCGGTGGCCGCCCCAGCAGGCGCGCGAGCCCCGACGGATCCGCCACGCTGCCCTGGTCCAGCATGGTCAGCGCATCGCGTCCCAGCACGCCGCCGGTCGCGCGTTCGGCCAGCGGCATCACCGCCTGGGCCAGCGCGCGCGGCAGCGGCAACAGCCAGGCGCTGCCGCGCACACCCAGGCCGTGCCGCAGCGCATCCAGGTAGCCGGCCAGCGGCATCGGTGCCGGCCCCACCAGCGCCAGCCGGCCGGACCGCCACGGCGCCTCGCCCCACTCGGCCAGCAGCGCGACGATGGCCTGCGCCACGTCGTCGATATGGACCGGCTGCACCGGTTGCCTGCCACCTCCCGGCAGTGCCAGGCAGGGCAGCGTCGCCAGCGCGCAGAACAGCTGCGCACTGGTGCCATCGGCGCCAAACACCAGCGACGGCTGCAGCACCATGGCATCGATGCCGAGGCCGAGCAGGTGCTGGTCGGCCGTGCGCTTGCTGCGATGGAATTCGGTAAGCGCATGTTCATCGGCCCCCAGCGCCGACATCTGCAATACCAGCCGCACGCCCTGCCGCAGGCAGGCGTCGAACAGTGCCTGCGGCGCGGCGCGATGCAGCACGTCGAAGCGCTGCGAGGGCGTTTCACGGAAGATGCCGACCAGGTTCACCACCGCATCGACATCCGCCAGCAACGGCGTCCAGTCGGCCGCCGCCGTCATGCGCGCAAAATCGACGGCACGGAATTCGCTTGCCGTGCTGGCATGGCCGTCATGCGGCGCTTCGGGTGCATCGCGCGCGGGCACGCGCCGCACGCCCGCTATCACATGGAATCCTCCAGCCAGCATTGCGGCACAGGCATGGCGGCCGATAAAGCCGCTGGCGCCGAGCACCAGCACCCGATGGATGCGGCCACGGTGCTGCGCCGCGCCGTGGTCTCGGGCACTTGCGCCAGCCTGATGTCCACCGGCATGCTGGCCTGCGGCGGCAGCGTCGACTGCGGCAGCGCCTTCGCACCCGTCAACGCCGTCAGCCACTGGGTCTGGGGCGAGCGTGCCATGCATGTCAACCGTGCCTCGGTCCGGCATACCGTGCTGGGCTATGTCATCCATCATTCGATGTCGGTGTTCTGGGCGGCCTTCTACGAAGCGGCGATGGCCTGTGCCGAGGCACAGGGCGGCCAGCGCCAGCGCGTGCCGGGGCGGGTGCTCGGCGGCCTCGCGGTGGCCGGCATTGCGTGCTTCGTCGACCTGAAGTGCACGCCCCACCGCCTCACTCCCGGCTTTGAGCGCCGGCTCTCGGCCAGCATGCTGACGCTGGTCTACCTGGCGTTCGGGCTGGCGCTGCCGCTGGGCGCGATGCTGCTGCGGCACGCGGCCGGAAAGCGCGGCTAAGGCCCACCTGCATCCTCCGGGAACGCCCGTCCTGCTGCACGCAGCGCCAGTAATTTTCACACGGCTCTCCCGGTTTTACCGTCTCCGCCGCGCCGGGCGGGCCTAGCGCGTTGCGCCGGGCAACACGCTGCATGCAGCCGTGCAAGCTCCACGCCACCGCGCGCAGTTTGCGCCCCCCGCGGGCATGATCGTTGCGACCGCGAGCGCCCGGCCGGGCCGTCGTTCCTCCACCCGCCTGCGGCAGCCGCACCGGCGCGCCCCCGGCTCACCTCAACCGGAGAGACCACCATGTTCATGCACAACAAGCGACTGCAGTACACCGTGCGCGTATCGCGTCCCGACCCCGGCCTGGCCAATCTGCTGCTGGAGCAGTTTGGTGGCCCGCAGGGCGAGCTGGCCGCGGCCTGCCGCTATTTCACGCAGGCCCTGGCCGAGGAAGACCCCGGCCGCAAGGACATGCTGCTCGATATCGCCACGGAAGAGCTGAGCCACCTCGAGGTGATCGGCTCGATCATCGCCATGCTCAACCGCGGCGCCAAGGGCGAACTGGCTGAAGGGCTGGACCAGCAAGCCGAGCTCTACCGCTCGCTGCAGGGCGCCGGCAACGACAGCCACGTGACCCAGGTGCTGTTCGGCGGCGGACCGGCGCTGGTCAACTCCGCCGGCGTGCCGTGGACCGCCGCCTATGTCGATACCATCGGCGAGCCCACCGCGGACCTGCGCTCCAACATTGCCGCCGAGGCGCGCGCCAAGATCATCTACGAACGGCTGATGAACGTGACCGACGACCCCAGCGTGCAAGAGGCGCTGGGCTTCCTGATGACGCGCGAGATCTCGCACCAGAAGTCGTTCGAGAAGGCGCTGTACTCGATCACCCCCAACTTCCCGCCGGGCAAGACGCCAGGCGACCCGCAGTTCGCCAACGTCTATTTCAAGATGTCGCAGGGCGAGGCGATGCGCGGGCCGTGGAATGCGGACCGTACCTTCGTTTTTGTCGAAAGCCCGACGCCCGCGGTGGACGGCGGCGACGGCACCGCCCAGGTCGACCTGCCCGCCGAGCAGCAGGACACGCTGGAGGCATTTGCGATGCGCGGCGCCTCTGATCCGCAGAGCGATCCGCTGACGGGGGCGGAACTGGGTGCGGGCGGAGCCGAAGGCGATGACGAGCAGGAGGTCCCGCAGCGCTGAGATGCGCGCGCAATCCGCGCTATGGCCGCCACGCCGTCAGCATCATCGCCACCATCGCCACGTTCATGGCGACGATGATGCCGACGGCCAGCGTGGCCAGCACGAACACCGTGCGCGAATTGGCGTAGCGGCCCATCAGCCTGTGGTCGCTGGTAAAGCGCAGCAGCGGGATTGCCGCGAACGGCAACTGCAGGCTCAGGATCACCTGGCTCACCAGCAGCAGCTGCGCCATGCCGCGCTCGGCATAGAGGATCGCCACCACCAGCGCGGGCACGATCGCCACGCAGCGCGTGAGCAGGCGGCGCGCCCACGGCGGCAGCCTGGTGCGGATAAAACCCTCCATCACCACCTGCCCCGCCAGGGTTGCCGTCACGGCGGAACACTGCCCCGAGGCGAGCAGCGCGACACCGAACACCACGCTGGCCCAGGTAGCGCCGGTGAGCGGGCTGAGCAGCCGATAGGCATCCTGGATTTCGGCGACGTCGGTATGGCCGGCCGCATGGAACACGCCCGCGGCTGTGACCAGGATCGCACTGTTGATGACGAAGGCAATCGCCAGCGCGGCGACCGTATCGAAGGCGATATACCGCAGCGCGCGCCCGGTGCCCTGCGGGCCAGCGTGCGGCAGGCGCGTCTTGACCACGGCGGAGTGCAGGTACAGGTTGTGCGGCATCACCGTGGCGCCAATGATGCCGGTGGCGATATACAACGCGCCGGCATCGCCCAGCAGCGCCATGCGCGGCACCAGGCCTGCCGCCAGGTCCGGCCACGCGGGCTGCGCCAGCGCCAGCATCAGCACGAAGCAGCCCAGCACCAGCACCACCATGCTGATGACAAAGACCTCCAGCCGCCGGTAGCCGCGCTGCTGCAGCACCAGCACTAGCAGCACGTCGAGCACGGTCAGCGCCACGCCCCAGGGCAGCGGCATCCCGAATAGCAGGTTCAGCGCAATCGCGGTGCCGATCACCTCGGCCAGGTCGGCGGCACAGATCGCCACTTCGCACAGCACCCACTGGGCCCAGGCCGACAGCGGCGAGGCGTGCCTGCGGCAGGCCTGCGCCAGGTCCAGGCCACTGACCAGCCCGAGGCGGCTGGCCATGACCTGCAGCAGCATCGCCATGGCGCTGGCCATCGCCACCACCCAGAGCAGGCGATAGCCGTAGGCCGAGCCGCCGGCGAGATCGGTGGCCCAGTTGCCCGGATCCATATAGCCGACCGCGACCAGATAGCCGGGCCCGGCAAAGCGGGCGAAGTCGCGCCACGCGTAAGCCGGTGGCGCGGCGGCGAGTTCGGGAGGCATCAGGGCACGGCCGGCACCGCTACACCGATTGCGGCAACAGCCGCGCCAGCAGGGAAGCGGCTCCCGCTGCGACGATGAACAGGCCCAGTGCCATGCGCACCGGATGGCAGCGCCAGCGCCGCCAGAACGAGCCGTCTCGATCCATCGCCATTCTCCCGATGGGCCGGACCACCGCGGTGCCGGCAGACTTGCCGCGGCGCAAGGATCGTTCCGGCCCGGCAAGGACCGCTCATGCACGGCCTGCGGCGCACGCGGCGCGCTGCATGGTAAATCCGGCGCAGCCGTTTACGCGCCGGCTTGCAAGCTTTACGTGCCTGGTTCCCGGTTGTAACGATGACCCCTGAGGCCGGCGGCGCACTGGGCCGCCTGAAGGCCCCCGCAAAGGCGCTCGCCAAGGGGTTTAACTACGATTCCCGCGAAGAACGGGGCGCCAGCAGGTCTTCGAAAAAGAAGGCCGCCAGCTGATGGCGCCCGCTCACCTTGGCTTTGGCATAAAGGTTGGCGGCGTGCTGCCGCACGGTCTTCGCGCCGGTTTCGCGCACGCCGGCAATTTCCTCCAGCGACAAGCCCTTGACCAGCAGCAATGCGACGTCCCTTTCGGCGGGAGTCAGGCTCCAGCGCTCGAACTGCTCCTGCATCGATTGCAGGAAATCGCGCGTGGACTGCTGTGCGACGGCGTCGCGTTCCGCCGCTGCGCGCGTGGCGGCGTCCGCCGAATGCTTCAGCGTTTCGAACGCGCGCAAGGCCCGCCGGCGCTCACAGATCACGACACAGAGGATGGCCAGGAATGCAACCGTCGCCGCGGTTTCGGCATAGAAGTGGAAGGACGGCCCGCTGCCGACCAGCTGGTACAGGTCCCATGCTTGATAAAGCGGGAAGACGGCAAGCAGCAGCAAGAACTTTGGCGGCATAGGTGTTCGGTTTTCGGCCAGCGATGAGACGCCGGCTGGGAAAAAACGAGCATAACGGCGGACGCGTAATGTAACTGATTCTCAATACATGGCCAAGACCTGTCGCGAGGAACACGATCTGATGTGACTTAATTTACATAATTCCGACCTGGGACATATGTCCCAAGGCCGAATATGTGGACCTTGCGCCATCCAGAGAGGGGACAAATGGCCTGAACGTCCATGGCAAATGTCGCCAGGCAGCCAAGGTTGCGTTGAATTTGAGAATGAGTCGCATTAGCATGTTTCGACCAGTCGCCCCCTGCGCACGGCCATGGCTATTCGCCCGGCATGCGCGGCAACCCGAAGACGCCGTGCACCGCGCACCGTCATTGGAGCGACTGAGCGCTCCCACCCGTACATCCCTCTGAGGCTCGACTCATGCAAGAGATCTTCGTACTCGCCCACGTACCGACCACCGCCGTCAACGAAGGATTCCTGCCGGCGGCGCGCGCGCTCGGACGCTCCGTGGTGTTGTTGACCGATTGTGCCGATGCCCATCGCGCGCACTTTGCCGGCGTTGGCCTGCCCGCCTATCCGGATGACATCGTCGCGTGCGATGTCTTCAACCCGCTGGCGATAATCGATGCCATCACTCGCCGCGGCGGCAAACCCGCGGCCGTATTTTCCAATAGCGACCATCTGCAGGCGGCGACGGCGATCGCATCGGCCTACTTTGGCCTGCCGGGCAAGGACTGGCGCACCGCCTACGCCGCCAAGAACAAGGCAGAGATGCGCCGGCGGCTGCAGGAGTCTGGCATCGACACGTTGTGGCACGCGGTCGTCTGCGACCGCGCCGGCCTGGCCGCGCTGGCCCACGTTCCGATGCCGTGCATCGTCAAGCCGCGCGAAGGCGTGGCCAGCCAGCAGGTCAGCCTGGCGCGCAGCCACGCCGAACTGGCCGAGCATTGCGGCGCGATCTGGGCCCGCCACCCGGGCCAGGTGTTGCTGCTGGAAGAATACCTGGAGGGCCCGTTGTACACGCTGGAAACGCTGGGCGATGGCAAGCAGCTTCGGGCGCTGGGCGGCTTCCGTGTGACCCTGTCGCCCCCGCCGTACTTCGTTGAGCTGGAAGCGGTATGGGGCACCGGCCTGCCGGCCGCGGTCGAAGCCGAGGTGCTGGACACCATCCGCCGCTTCGGCATCGGTTTCGGCGCCTGCCATACCGAATACGTGCTGACCGCGAAAGGCCCGCGGCTTATCGAGATCAACTACCGCAGCATCGGCGACTACCGCGAGTTCCTGCTTGCCGACACCTTGCAGTTCCCGCTGTTCGAGCAGATCTTGCGACTGCACCTTGGCGAGGCGCTGCCAGCGCTCGAGGTGCCGCGGCGGGCGGCCTGGATCCGCTATTTCACCGCGCAGGCAGAGGGCATGCTGCGACACGCGCCCGCGCACAGTCAGCACGAAGACGGCGGCGTGCGGCTGACCTACCAGCCCCTGCGCAAGGTGGGCGACGCCATCGCGCTGACCCACTCCAACAAGGATTACCTGGGGGTGCTGCGCGGCAGTGGCCCCGACACCGCCGGGCTTGCCGCCGCGGTCGAGCTGGCCAGCAGCCAGCTCGCCTGGGAGATCGCACAATGAGCGCCCGCCTGCCCGAGCGAGCGGCCCGGTCCGCCACCGCGGCCGACGCGGACGTGCACTATGTCTGCGTTCGCGTCGTCGATACCCTGCTGCGCGAAGACGTGCGCGCATGTGCCAGCCGTGGCGAGGTGTACGGCGGCGCAGCGGTGCCGGCCGCCGACGCGCATGGTTTCGACGCCGGCCAGCAGTGGCTGCGCATCCCGCGCTTTGGCGCCGGCACGCTGTGGCTCCCGGTAACGCCAACGCGCTACATGCAGGAATGGCGCCTGACCCGGCTGCCCGTGCTGCGCGAAGTGGCCGGCGAGTTTGCCGCGCTGCATGACCTCGACACCATCCTGGCGGCTTTTGCCGACGGACTGCCCGATGAAGACGCCCGGTTGTTCGCGGCCTACGGCGACGAATGCCGTGCCGCGGCCGAGCACCGCACCGTATCGATGGCCGAGCGCGCACGCTGGTTTGCGCAGGGTGGCGGCGCTGCCGGCCACGCGCTGCCTGCCTGGCACCAGCGCATGCTCCACTACGACCGCGTCGCGAGCTTCCTCGACCACCCGTACTACCCCACCGCGCGCGCCAAGCTCGGCTTTTCCGCCGACGACCTGGCCCGCTACGCGCCCGAGTTCCAGCCGGCATTTGCGCTGAACTGGCTTGCCGTCCCGCGCGAGCTTCATCATCCCAGCGGCGACGCGCTGCCGCCGAACTGGCCCGATTGCGCCGAGGTCGGCCTCGATCCCGCACTTGCCCGCTCGCATGCGCTGGTACCGGTTCATCCCTTCGTCTGGCAGCATCATCTCGATGGCTTCCTCGCCGAAGCCGGGCTCGAACGCCAGGTCATCCGCGCACCCCGCGCCTGCCTGCGCGTGTCGCCCACCCTGTCGGTGCGTTCGCTGGTGGTGCTCGACGCCCCCGCGTGGCATATCAAGCTGCCGCTCACGATTCGCACGCTGGGCGCCAAGAACATCCGCACCATCAAGCCCAGCACCATCGGCGACGGCGATCGCATCCAGACCTTGCTTGGCGAGATTGTCCGCCAGGAACCCGGGCTGCACGGGCGGGTGCTGCTGACCGACGAAGCCAACGGCGCCCATGTCGACCAGCGACCGTTCCTGGGTTATATCCTGCGCCGCTATCCCGAAGCACAGCTGGCGGACAAGACGGTGGTCCCGGTGGCGGGGCTGCTGGCTGATGCCGCCAGTGGCCTGTGCGTGGCCGAGGAACTCGCTGGCCGCTATCACGGCGGCGATGTCGATGCCTGGCTGGACGCCTACCTGGCGCTGACCCTGCAATTGCACCTGACGCTGTGGCTGCGTTATGGCGTGGCGCTGGAATCCAACCAGCAGAACTCGATGCTGGTCTACGGCAGCGACGGCCTGCGCCTGATGCTCAAGGACAACGATGCCGCGCGCATCGACCGCTCCATGCTCGCCCATCGCTGGCCTGCCCTGTCAGCCTGCCTGGAAGGCCTGCAAGACCAGCGGATCGGCGTGGATTCGGCGCTGCCGCTGGCACAGATGTTCGTCACCATCACGCTGCAACTGAACATCGCGGCGCTGGTGGAAGGCCTCGCGCAGCGCCGTGGCACCGATGCCTGCGCCGGCTACGCGCGCGTGCGCCGCCACGTGGAGGCCGTGCTTGCCGACCTGGCTGCCGCCGGCGCGGATACCGCCTTCGCACGCCAGGTACTGCTCGATGACGACCGGCTGCACCTCAAGTACCTGCTGACCGCCGCGTCGCTGGCGGAAAAGGCGCAGACCGGCGCGACCGACGTCAACAAGTTCTATGGCAAGCGGGCGCCCAACTTCCTCAGGGTGGCCGCGTGAGCGCCGGCACGCGGCAGGTTGTCGCGGTGGTGATGCTGTGCCATTTCATCGCCGCGTTCGCGGCCCTGGGGATGCCGCCGTTCTTCGCCTTGATCCTGCAGCGCTCGCTGCATAACGACGTGCCGTGGCTCGCGGGCGCGTTCTACGTGGTGCCAACGCTGCTTGCGGCGGTCTCGGCGCCATGGTGGGGCCGGCTCGCGGACCGCTTCGGCAAGAAGCCGCTGCTGATGCGCGCGCAATTGGGACTGGCGGCCAGCTTCCTGCTGGCCAGCTACGCGACCAACTCGTTTGCGTTCCTGGCGGCGCTGGTTCTGCAGGGCGTGCTGGGCGGGACCTTCTCGGCCTCCAATGCCTACCTGGCCACGGTCGCCAGCGGCACCACCCTGACGCGCAGCCTGACGGCAATGCAGTGGTCGGCGCGCGCCGCGCTGGTGGCCGCACCCGCTTGCCTCGGCTGGTGGATGGGTGCCGAAACCCCGATCTTGCTGTACCGCTGGCTTGCGCTGCTGCCGATGGCCGCCGCGGTGCTGATCGCCTGGCTGCCAGCGGGCAAAGCCGGCAGCGCGCCAAAGCGGCCGGCGGCAGGCGCCAGTGGCACAAGCGCGCCGGCGCCCGCCACGCCGCGGCAGATCTATGTGCTGCAGTTTGCCTTCGTGTTCTCCACCGTGGTGACGTTCCCCTACTTCATCCCGGACATGCAGCAGCGCATGCCCGCCATTTCCGCGGCCACTGCCGGACTGCTGTTCGGCCTGCCACACCTGGTGTACCTGGTCGCGGCGCCGCTGCTGTCGCGGCGGCTGGGGCTGGCCCCGTCGCTGGCACTGCTTGCCACCGCCTACGGCACGCTGGCGCTTGCCCTGATGGCACAGGCGGCGCCGCTGGGCCTGGCGGCACTGGTGGCGTGGCGGCTGCTGATGGGCCTTGCCATGACCGTCGGCTTTATCGCCCTGCATGCGCTGGTCGCAAGCGTGGTGCACGCAGGCAATGCCGGCCGCACCTTCGGCTGGTTCGAAAGCAGTTCGAAATGGGGTGGCGTCGTGGCCGGCCTTGGTGCCGGCGCGGCGATCAGCCTGGCCGGCCAGCGCGCCCCGTACCTGCTTGGCGCCGCGCTGCTCGCGCCAGTCGTCACCTACCTGGTCCTTACCGCCCGACAGCGGATGGGCACACTCTGATCCCTTCCGAGAACGAGGTCACAAGACTATGCAAGTGCAAGGCAAGATCGAAGATATCGCCACGCGCCGCCCCTTGGCAGAACTCGCCGCGGCGCGGCGCTGCGAGGAAACGCTGCTGAACTGCTACTGCCGTGAAGTCGCGTCCCCCGCCGGCCAGTTGCGCGTCGGCCCGCCCGCCGCGCAGAACGACTGGCCGGCGACCATCGCCATGACCCTGCAGCGCGAGCCGGCCCAGGTGCTGGAGGTGCGGTTGCCGCATAACCATGACCGCCTGCTGGCCGTTGTCGGCGGTGCCTGGCTGACCGGCAACTACCGCTACCTGTCGCCGGTCTTCCACAAGGCCGAGAACAAGCCATGGGCGCTGCTGGACTGGGAAGCGCTGGCCGTGCTGCTGTTGCGCGAGATGGCGCAACAGCACCAGCTCCCACCCAACACCGAACTGATGGCGCAGATCCGCAACAGCGTCGCGGTCAGCACGAAAGTGCTGTCCGTGCCGGTACCCGCGACGATCCCGGCCGATCCGGTGGAGGCCTATATCGATTCGGAGCAATCGCTGACCTTTGGCCATCCCTTCCATCCCACCCCCAAAAGCCGGCAGGGCTTCTCCGACGATGACCTGCTGCGCTATTCGCCGGAACTGCGCACGCGCTTTGCGCTGGCGTGGTTCGCGGTGCCCCGCGATGACATCGCGCAGCAGTCGCTGCTCGGCGCCAGTTGCGACCAGCTGATCGCGGCGCAAGCCCCGGCGGTGTGCGCCGAGCGCGTGCCGGTGCCGGTCCATCCCTGGCAGGCGGGATACCTGCGCGAGCATCCGCTCGTGCGCGCCGCACTGGCAAGCGGTCGCATGCTCGACCTGGGCACGCAGGGCGCCGACTTTTTTCCCACCTCATCGATCCGGACCCTGTACCAGCCTGGCAATCCGTATTTCTACAAGCTGTCGCTGAACATCCGCATTACCAACTGCGTGCGCAAGAACGCATGGTACGAGCTGGAGAGCGCCATGCATGTCAACCGGGTGCTGCGTCCGCTGCTGCCGGATCTGGCGCGGCGGTTCCCGGGCCTGGCGCTGATGGAGGAGCCGGCGTTCCTGTCGGTGGACCTCAAGGACGCCGATCTCGAGCAGAACCGCCAGGTCATCGAAGGCTTCGGCCTGATCCTGCGCCAGAGCGTGGATACGCTGCGCGCGCCGGATTGCGTGCCGCTGCTGGCCGGCTCGCTGTTCGGCAATCATCACTACGGCGCAGCGCGCATGCAGCGTCTGCTCGCTGCGCAGGCCGCGCAAGCCGGGACCACGGTGGATGCCATGGCCGAGCGCTGGTTCTCCGCGTATGTGGCGCAATTGCTCTACCCGGTCTTCCATCTCTTCTTCGCGCACGGCATCGTGTTCGAGCCGCACTTGCAAAATGTGGTGCTGGGTCTGCGCCAGGACATGCCGGCGCAGCTGTTCCTGCGCGACTTCGAGGGCGTGAAGCTGACGCCTTCGCGCCATCCCGCGTCGTCCATGCCCGGGCTCAGCGAACGCGCGCGGGCTTCGCTGTGGTATGACGAAGAACAAGGCTGGAACCGCGTGGCCTATTGCCTGTTCGTCAACAACCTGTGCGAAGTCATCGCCCAGCTCGGTGCCGGCAGGCAGGTCCTGACCACGCGGCTGTGGTCGGTGGTCCGTCAGCACCTGCATGACTACCAGCATCGCCATGGCGATGCCGCATCGGCGCGGCGCATCAACGGCCTGCTCGCTGGCCACCCCTTCCCTGCCAAGACCAATTTCAGCAACCGCTTCTTCCAGCGCGCCGATCGCGCTTCGACCTACGTGTCCGTGGCCAATCCCATTCCCTTCGCCGGCATGGAGGCGGCATGACCATGCACACTCCGGAACTGCGCTGGTCGCGCGTCACCGAACACCTGCATCAGGCACTCGCCAGCGCGGCAGCCCCGCTCAGCGCCTACGTCTATGACCTCGAGGCGCTGCGGCGCCACGCCGATGCCATCGCGCGCGGCCTGCCGCCGGGTTTCGAACTGTTCTACGCCATCAAGGCCAATTCCGACCTGCCGATCCTGCAGACGCTGGCGCCGCTGGCGCATGGCTTCGAGATTTCCTCCGGCGGCGAACTGGCCTGGGTGCGCGAGCACTTTGCCGAGGTGCCGCTGATCTTCAGCGGCCCCGGCAAGACCGATGGAGAACTGGCCAGCGCGCTCGCGCTCGGCGTCGAGGCGCTGCACGTGGAAAGCTTGCACGAACTCGAGCGGCTGGCCTGGCTGGCGCGCGAGCGCGGCGCTACGGCACCGGTGCTGCTGCGCGTCAACCTGGCCATCGAAGGATTGCAGGCCACCACGCTGATGATGGGCGGCAAGCCCACGCCGTTCGGCATCGCCGGCGACCAGCTGCCCGCGTGCCTGGCGTGGCTGCGCGCCCATCCGGAGATCCGGCTGCGCGGTTTCCATTTCCACCTGATGTCCCATCAGCTCGACGCCGCTGCCCACCTGCGCCTGCTCGATGCCTACCTGAGCCAGGTCAGGCGCTGGCGCACGGAGTACGGGCTCGACGCGCTGGACCAGGTCAACGTCGGCGGCGGCATCGGCGTCAATTATCGCGAACCCGGCCGTCAGTTCGACTGGGCCGCCTTTGCCGAGGGCCTGCCGGCACTGTCGGCACGGCGCGACGGGCTGACCGTGCGCTTTGAATGCGGACGCTATATCACCGCGTTCTGCGGCTACTACGCCATGGAGGTGATCGACATCAAGCACGCCTTCGACCGCGCCTTCGTCGTGGCCTGCGGCGGCACGCACCACTTCCGCACGCCCTATGCGCAAGGGCACAGCCATCCATTCCGGGTGCTGCCGGTGGCGTCGTGGCGCTATCCGTTCGCCCGCCCGGCGGTGCGCGACGCGCGCGTCAGCGTGGTCGGGCAACTCTGCACGCCCAAGGACATCCTGGCCCACGACACGCCCGTGGACAGCGTGCGCGCCGGCGACCTGGTGGTGTTCCCGTACGCCGGCGCCTACGCCTGGCATATCTCCCACCATGACTTCCTGCGCCACCCGCATCCGCGGCACTGCTACCTTCCGGTGGAGCATACCCATGCTGCAGCCTAACCAACTCAAGGCCGTGCTCGCGGCCCGGCGCGACGTGTTCGGGCTGATCAACTCGCTGCCTTTGCCGCTGATGACAGAGATGATCGGCTACGCCGGCTTCGACTTCGTGATCCTGGACCTCGAGCATGTCGGCGTGAACCCGCAGACGCTCGAGAACATGCTCCGCGCGGCGGAATGCGCCGGCATCACCGCGCTGGTCAGGGTTCCCGCGGCGGAGCCGGCCATCATCCTGCGCGTCCTGGATGCCGGCGCGCAGGGCATCGTGGTGCCGCACGTACGCAGCCGCGCCACGGCCGAGCTGGCGGTCGCCAGCGCGCGCTATCACCCGCTCGGCAGCCGCGGCATCGCCGGCGGCCGCACCACCGGCTTCGGTACGCTCACGCTGCCGGATTACATGGAGCGGGCCAACCGTGAGCTGATGGTGGTGGCCATGATCGAGGATCGCGAAGGCGTCGACGCGATCGAGGAGATCGTAGCCGTGCCCGGCATCGACATGGTGCTGGAAGGCGCGATCGACCTGTCCCAAAGCCTTGGCGTGCCCGCTGACGCGCACCATCCCGCCGTGCAGGCCGCGATCCGCCGCATTGCGCAGGCCTGCCGGGCGCGCGGCGTGCCGTTCTGTGCCATGCCGCGCGCGGCCGGGCAATGCGAACAATGGCGCGAGCAAGGTGTACACGCCTTCCTGCTCGGCGACGACCGGGCCACTGCCTTTCGCGCCATGAAGCAGCTGGCGGCATGCTATCGGCGTGAACCTTGATGCCGGGCCGCGCGCGCCGCGCCGGCCCGGCGCTGGCTGGCGGCTAGTGCTGCGGCGGATTGCGAATCATTATGGGGTGCACTATGCTGAATTCTCGCCCCGATACGGAGAGCCCTCATGCTGAAAATTGGCGCACTGCTGGTCATGGTGCTGTTGTCCGGTGCCGCGCTGGCCAGCGCGAAATGTCCCGCGCATCCCAGGGGCGAATGGATCAAGGAGAGCGATGCCCGCGCCAGGATCGAAGCGCAGGGCTACCAGATCAGGAAGTTCAAGGTGGATGGGAACTGTTACGAGATCTACGGCAAGACCAAAGAGGGAAAAAAGGCGGAAATCTACTTCGACACCAAGACGCTGGACATCGTCAAGGCCGAAATCGAGAAATAGCGCCAGCCAGATTCCCAACGGGCAATGAAGTCCTCGCGCCAGTCCATCCTGGTCTGGGATCCTGTCGTCCGCATCACGCACTGGGCCGTGGCGGCACTGGTGCTGTGGGACCTCTACGAGGATTCCGGCGGGCCCCTGCACCGCAACCTCGGCTACGCCGCCGTGTGCGTGGTGCTTGTGCGCGTGGCCTGGGGCGTGGCCGGACCCGGCGCCGGGAATTTCCGCGCCTGGCTTCCCGACCGCAGCGGCGTGGTTGCGTATCTCAAGGCCGCCGTCACCGGACAGGCGCCCCGCTACCTGAGCCACACCCCGCTGGGCGCGCTGATGATGCTGGTCCTGTGGGCGCTCATCCTGGCGCTGGCCGCCACCGGCTGGATGTCGCGACTGGATATGCTCTGGGGCGAAGACTGGCCAAAGGACATCCATGGCGTGCTCGCCCGTTTGCTGCTGGCCCTGGTAGGCCTGCATATTGCCGCCGCGATCCTGATGAGCCTGGTCCACAAGGAAAACCTGATACTGTCCATGGTCACAGGAAAGAAGCCCGCGGCGCCCGCTGCGGGCAGTCCTTCCGTCGGGACAGGCGAATCCCCGAACCCATCGGCCCCGCCAGCCGGCGTCGACTCCGCTGATCGCTCACCGGGACGGCGCGGGTAGCGCGACCATGAAGTGCAGCCGGCAACGGCGCGGCCGCGGCAGGCGCCTCAGGCTTGCTCCCTGACCTGGCTTTCCAGTTCGACCAGCCGCTTTTTCAGCGCCCGCTCTTCCTGGAAGCGCACGGTCTCGTCGCGGATCACGGCGACGATGCCGGTCACCGCGCCGGCGGCGTCCTTGAGCAGCGACACGGTGAAGGCAATCGACATGGACTTGCCGTCCTTGTCGACCGCCGGCACCTTGAGCAAGTCATGGCCGTAGCGCGTGATGCCGGTCGCCATGGTCTTGTCATAGCCTTCCCAGTGCCGCCCGCGCAGGCGCTCGGGGATGATCAAGTCCAGCGACTGGCCCATGGCCTCGGCCTGGGTGAAGCCGAACATGCGCTCGGCCGCGGGATTCCACAGCGTGATGGCGCCCTTGGCGTCAGAGATGATGATGGCGTCGCCGATGGCGGACACCAGTTGCGCGTAGTCGATCTGCTCTGTCATGGGGATTCCCTTTCGTTATCACCAGCGCCGGCGGTGCCGGCCTGTCGTTGCCACCAAGGTAGCGTGCCACATGGCCGCGCCGCAAGCAAAAAACGCCGGGGCCCGCTGTGCGCGAGGCCCCGGCGTACGCACCGGCACACGTGCCGGCGGGCGGCGTCAGATTACCTGGGACTCGCGCAGGCGCTTGATGTCTTCCGCGCCATAGCCCAGGCCGGCCAGCACCTCTTCGCTATGCTCGCCCAGCAGCGGCGACCCGGTGATTTCCGGCTTCAGGTCCGAGAACTTGATCGGGCTGCCCACCGTCAGGTAGGAGCCGCGTTCCTTGTGCGGCACCTCGGTGATGCTGCCGCTGGCACGCAGCGACGGGTCCGCGGCGATCTCCTTCATCGACAGCACCGGCGAGCACGGAATGTCATGCTTGCGCAGGATGTCTACCGCCTCGTACTTGGTCTTGTCGGCCAGCCATTCCTCGATGGTGTTGAAGATATCGAAGATGTGCGGCTGGCGCGCCTTGGCGGTGGCGTAATTGGGATCGTCGATCCATTCCGGCTTGCCCAGCGCCTTGCAGATCGGCTCCCAGGCATGGCCCTGGATGGTGAAGTAGATATAGGCGTTGGGATCGGTCTCCCAACCCTTGCACTTCAGCACCCAGCCCGGCTGGCCGCCGCCGCCCGCGTTGCCGCCGCGCGGCACTACGTCGCTGAAGGTGCCGTGCGGATATTGCGGGTACTCTTCCAGGTAGCCCAGGCGGTCCAGGCGCTGCTGGTCGCGCAGCTTGACGCGGCACAGGTTCAGCACCGCGTCCTGCATCGACACGGCCACCTTCTGGCCCTTGCCGGTCTTGTCGCGGCCGATCAGCGCGGTCAGGATGCCGATCGCCAGGTGCATGCCGGTGTTGGAATCGCCCAGCGCCGCGGCGGACACCGTGGGCGGGCCGTCCCAGAAGCCGGTGGTCGAGGCCGCGCCGCCGGCGCACTGTGCCACGTTCTCGTAGACCTTCAGGTCTTCATAGTGATGGCCGTCGCTGAAGCCCTTGACCGAAGCCACGATCATCTTCGGGTTCAGCTCGTTGATGCGCTCCCACGAGAAGCCCATGCGGTCCAGCGCGCCCGGGCCGAAGTTCTCGACCAGCACGTCCGACTCGCGGATCAGCTGCTCCAGGATCTTCTTGCCCTCCGGCTTCTTGGTGTCGAGCGTCAGGCTGCGCTTGTTGGAGTTGAGCATGGTGAAGTACAGCGCATCGACATCCGGGATGTCGCGCAGCTGCGTGCGGGTCACGTCGCCGGAACCGGGGCGCTCGACCTTGATCACGTCGGCGCCGAACCAAGCCAGCAACTGCGTGCAGGCGGGACCCGCCTGGACGTGCGTGAAGTCGATGATCTTGATGCCATTGAGTGGGAGGTTCACGTTCGTCTCCTATTGGATTAGGGAGTGAAATTCGGGTGGATTACTTCTTGGCCGAGCTTTGCGGATTCAGGTTGGTCAGGCGGCCGCTTTCGGTGCCGGCGGCAGGATCGATGACGGCGTTGACTAGCGTGGGCTGGCCCGAGCGCAGCGCTTCGTTCACCGCGGCTTCGAGTTCCGCCGGCGTGGTGACGTTGCGGCCCACGCCGCCGAACGCTTCCATCATCTTGTCGTAGCGCGCGCCGGGGACGAAAGTCGTGACCGCCGGATCCTTGCCGCCGGTCGGGTTCACGTCGATGCCCTTGTAGACGCCGTTGTTGTTGAAGATGACGATGCAGACCGGGAGGTTGTAGCGGCAGATGGTCTCGACCTCCATGCCCGAGAAACCGAACGCGCTGTCGCCGCACAGGGCCAGCACCGGTTTGCCGGTCTCGACCGCCGCCGCCACCGCGTAGCCCATGCCCACGCCCATCACGCCCCAGGTGCCCACGTCCAGGCGCTTGCGCGGCTCATACATGTCGATCACGGCGCGGGCGTAGTCGAGCGTGTTGGCGCCTTCGTTGACGAACGAGATGCCTGGGTTGGCCTTGACCACATCCTTCAGCACGCTCAGCGCGCCGTGGAAGTTCATCGGCGCGGCATCCCTGGACTTGGCCAGGGTCTCGGCCATCTTCGCCAGGTTGGTGTCCCGGCGGTCGGCCACCGCGTTCAGCCAGTCGGCGCCCGGCTTGGCGAAGTCGTTGCCGATCCTGTCGAGGATGGCGGTGACGCACGAACCGATGTCACCCACCACCGGCGCGGCGATGGCGACGTTGCTGTCCATCTCGGTCGCCGCGATGTCGATCTGGATGAATTGCTTGGGCTTGCCCCAGGTCTTGCCCTTGCCGTGCGACAGCAGCCAGTTGAGGCGGGCACCAACCAGCAGCACCACGTCCGCTTCAGCCAGCACATACGAGCGTGCGGCCGAGGCCGATTGCGGATGCGTATCGGGCAGCAGGCCCTTGGCCATCGACATCGGCAGGTACGGGATGCCGGTCTTCTCGACCAGCGTGCGCAGGTCCGCCTCGGCGCGTGCGTACGCGGCGCCCTTGCCGATCAGGATCAGCGGCCGCTTGGCGGTCTTCAGCAGCGCGACGGCACGGTCGACCGAGTCCGGTGCGGGAAGCTGGCGCGGGGCCGGGTCCACCACCTTGATCAGCGACTTGCGGCCCTTCTCGGCTTCCAGCGACTGGCCCAGCAATTTGGCCGGCAGGTCCAGGTACACGCCGCCAGGACGACCCGACACGGCGGCACGGATGGCACGCGCAACGCCGACGCCGATGTCTTCCGCGTGCAGCACGCGGAAGGCGGCCTTGGCGTGCGGGCGGGCGATCGCCAGCTGGTCCATCTCTTCGTAGTCGCCTTGCTGCAAATCGACGATCTCGCGCTCGCTCGAGCCGCTGATCAGGATCATCGGGAAGCAGTTGGTGGTCGCATGCGCCAGTGCCGTCAGGCCGTTCAGGAAGCCGGGCGCGGACACGGTCAGGCAAACGCCCGGCTTCTGCGTGAGAAAGCCAGCGATCGCCGCGGCGTTGCCGGCGTTCTGCTCGTGACGGAAGCTGATGACGCGCATGCCGTTTGCCTGCGCCAGGCGAGCCAGGTCCGTCACCGGAATGCCGGGCAGGCCGTAAATGTTTTCGATGCCGTTCAGCTTCAGCGCTTCGATGACCAGATGAAACCCATCGGTTTGTGCCTGATGTTCTTCCGCGGCGTGACGCTGCAGCTCGTTTCCGACTTCTGCCATGGTTGCTTCCTTCTATGCAAATTGACTGGGGTTGGAATTTTTCTGATTCAGGCTGCCGCGGGAGTGCTCTGGGCCCGCTTCGCTACGACTTCCGACATGCTTGGTCTCCTTGTTGGACTTGTGTTCGTGGTGCGCGGGCCCTGTGCCCTGCTTCGATCTGTGCCGGTTCTGATCGACCGGTCTTGATGACATACGGTATGTGATATATCAGAGAACGGCAAGCTATTTTCCACCTGTGCGACAAACTTTCGTCAGTGCACTGCAGCAATCCCGGCTGGATCTGCGCTCATATCAGCGCAATTGCTTACTCGAGCGCCATTTATTCGCATTTCGCACAGACGCGGGTCTGCACGCTGGAGCGTATGGGACAGCGATGCCAGCCTATAGATATATTACATACAACGTATTTTGGCACTATGAGGCTAGGAGCGCAGTCCAGCCATGCCAAACCTTCCGGGCCTCATCGCTTCTATCGCTCGCGACTGACGGCCTGGCGCAAGCGCCCGGCCGTCAGCAACTTCGATGCATCAACCCGACACGGCGATGGCCCGCCTACTCCCCATGCCTGGCCGATGCATTCGCAATCAGGCCCGCTTCCGCCACGGGCATGGCGGGCGCCGCATGGCCCGTGATAAATCGTTTGCGCATCGGCGCCAGCACCAGCTTCGCCGACAGGCCCGCGGCGATCGTCACCACTGCCGCGACCGTGAAGACCGCTTCCCAACCGCCGCGAGCGGACAGGACCGAGGCCAGCGGCACCAGCATCGCCGCGGTCCCCTTCGCGGTGTAAAGCGTGCCCGCGTTCGACGCCGCGAACTTGCTGCCGAACGTGTCCGCGCACAACGCCGGGAAGATCGAAAAAATCTCGCCCCAGAACAGGAACGTCAGCGCCGCGAAGAACATGAACCAATACGGGTTGTGCCCCATCTGCATCAGCCCCAGCAGCGCCAGCCCCTCGCCGATGAAGATCACGAACATCGTGTTCTCGCGCCCGAACCGGTCCGACAGGAACCCGCACAGCGGCCGCGTAAAGCCGTTGCACAGGTTGTCGATCGACAGCGTCATCGTCAGCAGCGGCAAGGTCAGCCCCAGCAGCGTCACCGGCATCGACGCAAAGCCGTAGTCCTTGGCGATCGGCCCCAGTTGCGCCGTCGCCATGATGCCGCCCGCCGCCACCGCGACAAAGCTTGCATAGATCAGCCAGAACACTGGCGTCTTGACCATCTGCCCCGGGGTGTATTCCACCGGATTGGTCAGCACCGCCTTGGCCGCCACTGCCCCCTTGGGCGCCCTGGGCTTCACCAGCAGCAACGCCAGCGCAAAGATACACACGCCTTGGAGGATGCCGAAGAACAGGAAGGCCTTCTCATAGCCCGCGCTCTGGATCATGTTCGCGATCGGGATCACGGTGATGGCCGCACCCGCGCCAAACCCTGCCGCGGTCAGGCCGGCAGCCAGGCCGCGCTTGTCCGGAAACCACTTCAGCGCGTTGCCGACGCAGGTCCCGTAAACGCCACCCGCGCCGATGCCCGCGATCACCGCGGCCGCATAGAGCTCCGGCAGCGTGGTGGCGTAGGCGTTCATCACCCATGCCAGCCCTGCGCAGATGGCCCCGCCCGCCACCACCGGGCGCGGGCCGAACTTGTCCACCAGCCAGCCTTCCAGCGGCACCAGCCAGGTTTCGGTCACGATGAAAATGGAAAATGCCACCTGGATGGCGGACGCGCCCCAGTGATGTTTTGCGTCCATCGGTGACACGAAGAGGGTCCAGCCGTACTGCAAGTTAGCCACCAGCCCCATGCACACCACCCCGATTGCAAGCTGGATCCAGCGGTTCTGCAGCCCGCGCCCGTTCACGTCGTGGTGACCGGCGGGGGCCGATGCTTCCAATTGCGCCATCTGTCTTGTCTCCTGATACGTATTGTTTGTGCCCCGGCGGGCACATCAGGGCGTTGTGGGATCGCCCTTCTCGCAACTAGACCGTCGCCTGGCATTGCGGCACATGAAGTCGTGGATTGATGCTACCTGAAGCTTAATTTGACTAGTCTTAAAGTTTTTTATCGTATCTATTCACGATCGTTTATAGATAGCGGAAGTGGTATGAATCGCCTCGGCAGGCGGCGGAGCAACGCGGTTTCACAACGCAGCAAGCCACCGCAGCCCGCGGGCAGCGGGCTGCGGTGGCTTGCACGGCGCGAGTCCCAGTCGCGCCAGGCCGCTCAGGCCGGGGCTTCCTCCAGTTGCCGCAGCAGCGCATCGACGCTGCCCTTGGCATCGCCAAACCACATGCGCGTGTTGTCCTTGTAGAACAGCGGGTTGTCCACGCCGGCGTAGCCCGCCGCCATGCTGCGCTTGGACACCACCACGGTCCTGGCCTTCCACACCTCCAGCACCGGCATGCCGGCAATCGGGCTGGCGGGGTCGTCCAGCGCACCGGGATTGACGATGTCGTTGGCGCCGACTACCAGCACCACGTCGGCCTTCTCGAAGTCATCGTTGATCTCTTCCATTTCCAGCACGATGTCGTACGGCACCCTCGCCTCGGCCAGCAGCACGTTCATGTGCCCCGGCAGGCGGCCGGCCACCGGGTGGATGCCGAAGCGGACATTGACGCCCTGCGCGCGCAGCCGCCGCGCGATCTCGCTGATGGTGCCCTGCGCTTGCGCCACCGCCATGCCGTAACCCGGCACGATGATGACCTCGCTGGCGTCCTTGAGCAGGCTGCTGACTTCCTCGCTCGACACCGGCAGCACCTCGCCTTGCTCGGTCGCCGCGCCCTGGGCCTGCACCGCGCCGAAGCCGCCCAGGATCACCGACAGGAATTTGCGGTTCATCGCCTTGCACATGATGTAGCTGAGGATGGCGCCGCTCGAGCCCACCAGCGCGCCGGTGATGATCAGCAGGTCATTGCCCAGCATGAAGCCGGTCGCCGCCGCGGCCCAGCCGGAGTAGCTGTTGAGCATCGACACCACCACCGGCATGTCGGCGCCGCCGATGGCCAGCACCAGGTGCGCGCCGACCAGCAGCGCGATCACCGTCATCGCGGCCAGCGGCACCAGCCCCTGCTGCGGATCCGGCGCGCCGAGGAAGGCATAGCCCAGCCACACGCACACCACCAGCGCGCCGGCGTTGAGCGCATGGCGGCCCGGCAGCAGCATCGGCTTGCCGCCCATGGTGCCCTGCAGCTTGAGGAAGGCGATGATCGACCCGGTGAAGGTGACCGCGCCGATCAGGATGCCGAGATAGGTCTCGACCTCGTGGATTGCCTTCTCGGCGCCGGCCAGCGTGGTCGGCTCGAGGTAGTTGGCGTAGCCGACCAGCACCGCGGCCAGGCCGACGAAGCTGTGCAGCACCGCCACCAGTTGCGGCATCTGCGTCATCTCCACGCGCCTGGCCAGCATGGCGCCGGCGATGCCGCCCACCAGCATCGCGCCGATGATGATGGCGATGCCGTCGGGACTGCCCGCCAGCACCGTGGTCATGACTGCGATCACCATGCCGGCGATGCCGAGCATGTTGCCGCGCCGGGCGCTGGCGGGATGGCTCAGCCCGCTCAGGCTGAGGATGAACAGCGCGCTGGCGGCGAGGTAAGCGATATTGCTGATTCCGGATGGCATGGCTGTCTCCTTGGCCTTAGTCTCGCTGAAACATCTTCAGCATGCGCTGCGTCACCAGGAAGCCGCCGGCGATATTGATGGTGGCCACCAGCACCGCGCAGCCCGCGATCACTGCCGTCAGCAGCGACGGCTTGCCTAGCTGCACCAGCGCCCCCACCACGATGATCCCGCTGATGGCATTGGTCACGCTCATCAACGGCGTGTGCAGCGCGGCGGTAACGTTCCACACCACCTGGTAGCCGACAAAGATGGCCAGCACGAACACGGTGAAATGCGCCATGAAAGCCGGTGGCGCGACCGCGCCCAGGCCCAGCAGCGCGGCGGCCGCCAGCGCCAGCGCGGCCAGCGTGGTACCGGTGCGGCTGCGCGGCGGCACGGCCTCGGCCGGCGGCGGCACCTCCGCCGGCGCCTGCTGCTGCGGTACCGCCACCGTCAACGGCGGCGGTGGCCAGGTCACCGCGCCCTGGTGCAGCACGGTCGCGCCGCGGATCATCTCGTCGGCCATGTCAACCACCAGCTGGCCGTCCTTGCCCGGCGTCAGCTCGGCCAGCAAGTGGCGGATATTGGTGCCGTAGAGCTGGCTCGCCTGCGCCGCCATGCGGCTGGGCAGGTCGGTGTAGCCGATGATGGTGACGCCCTCGCGGCGCACGCTTTCGCCCGGCACGGTCAGCACGCAATTGCCGCCCTGCTCCGCGGCCAGGTCCACCACCACGCTGCCGGCGCGCATCAGCCCGACAGTTGCGGCCTCGAGCAGTTTCGGCGCCGGCTTGCCCGGGATCAGCGCGGTGGTGATGATGATGTCGACCGCGCGCGCCTGCTCGGCAAACAGCCGCATCTCGGCTTCGATAAAGGCCGGACTCATCTCCTTGGCGTAGCCGCCGCTGCCGCTGCCGTCCTCTTCGATCTCGACGGTGAGGAATTCCGCGCCCAGGCTCTCGATCTGCTGGCGCACCACCGGCCGCGTGTCGAACGCGCGCACCACCGCGCCCAGGCTGCGCGCCGCGCCGATCGCCGCCAGCCCCGCCACGCCCGCGCCGATCACCAGCACGCGCGCCGGCGGGATCTTGCCCGCGGCGGTGATCTGGCCGGCAAAGGGCCGGCCGAAGGCATGCGCGGCTTCGATCACCGCGCGGTAGCCCGCCATATTGGCCATCGAGCTGAGCGCATCCAGCTTCTGCGCCCGCGAGATGCGCGGCACGCAGTCCATCGCCAGCACCGTGGCGCCGCGCTGCGCCAGCCGCTCCAGCATGGCCATCTGCTGCGCCGGCCAGACAAAGCCGATCAGCGCGGCGTGCTTCTTCAGCAGCGCCGCCTCTTCTACCCCAAGGCTGGGGTGGACTTGCGGCGGGCGCACCTTGACCACCACGTCGACCGAGGCCCAGAGGCTGGCCGCGTCGACAATGGCAGCGCCGGCGGCGCGGTAGTCGTCGTCCGAGAACGAAGCCTCCTGGCCCGCGCCGGTCTCGACCACCACCTGGTAGCCGAGCTTGAGCAGTTCCTTGACCGAATCCGGGGTGGCGGCAACGCGCCGCTCGCCCGGGTGGACTTCGCGCGGCACACCGATTGTCATTGGCATGGCATTCACCGTTTCAGGAAATGAATCGGGCGCCCGGCTCAGCCGCGCACATGGTTGACCAGCGAGCCGATGCCGGCGATCGACACCTCGACCACGGCGCCGTCCTTCATCGAACCCACGCCCAGCGAGGTGCCGACGGCGATCACGTCGCCCGGCATCAGCGTCAGGTCCTGCGAGATCCGGCTGACCTGTTCCTCGGGCGAGAAGATCATGTCCGACAGCGGATAGTTCTGCCGCTCCACCCCGTCCAGCCGGGTGACCACGCTGGCGGCTTTCCAGTGGAAGCCGGTGACGATGGCCGGACCGATGCAGCCAAAGGTGTCGAAGCCCTTGGCGCGCGTCCATTGCGGGAAATTGGGATCGGCCGTGATCAGTTCGGCCGCGGTCACGTCGTTGACGATGGTGTAGCCGAAGATATGGGCGCCGGCCTCCGCCACCGTCACGTTGCGCGCCTTCTTGCCGATGACGATGCCCAGCTCGCCCTCGTAGACGATCTTGCCGTCATAGCTCTTCGGGCGTTGCACGGCATCGCCCGGACCGGCCAGCGACGTGGCAGGCTTGAGCAGGAACAGCGGATGCGTCGGCACCGGCTTTTCCAGCTTGCGCGCCAGCGCATGGAAGTTGTTCCACAACGCCACCACCTTGCCTGGCGCGCACGGCGCGACCAGGGTCAATGCGGCGCGGTCATGCACGGCGCCGGTGGGGCTGGGGCCGTCGTAGCCGTCGCCGTCGTATTCGACCACGCGGTCGGGGGCGGCCGGATCGATGCAGCCATGGCCGATGCTGCCGTCGGCGCGGCGAAAACGTATCCAGGTTTGCACAGCATGCTCCTTGCGCAGGCAAAGGGAGACCCCGCCTGCGCCGATGTCGGTTTGCAGGGAATCTTGGAGAAAGGGAAAAGCAGGACGGCGCGCGACGCCAGTCGTCATTCCCGCGCGCGCGGGAATGACGTCAGCCCAGCCTCATACCGCCCCGGCCAGCTTCATCGCGGCGATCTGCGCAGGCGTGCGTCCCAGCCACTCGAGGATCTCCTCGGTATGCTCGCCCAGCAACGGCGAGCGCTCGACCTGCACCGGCGAGGCCGACAGCGTGATCGGGCAGCCCAGCTGCACGTAGTTGCCGCGCTGCGGATGCTCCAGCTCGACCAGGTAGCCGCGCTGGTACAGCGACTCGTCTTCGATCAGGTCCTTCATCGACAGGATCGGGCCGCACGGCACGTCGACCTCGTTGAGCGCCGCCATCACGTCGAACTTGCTGATGCCGCGCGTCCATTTCTCGATCACGGCAAAGCAGTCGGCCAGGTGCTTGAGCCGCGCTTCGGGCGTGGCGTAGTCCGGGTTGTTGATCAGGTCTTCGCGCCCGCACAGGCGCATCAGCGGCTCCCAGCCCTGCGGCTGGATGATGACGTAGACATAGTCGTTGGGGCCGCCCGGCGCGCAGCGCAGCGCCGCGCCCGGCTGCCCGCCGCCCGAGGCGTTGCCCGCGCGCGGCACGTGGTCGCCGAAGTCCTGGTTGGGATATTCGCGCAGCGGGCCATTGGCCAGGCGCTGCTGGTCGCGCAGCTTGACCCGGCACAGGTTCAGCACCGCGTCCTGCATCGCCACTTCCACGCGCTGGCCGCGGCCGGTGTGCTCGCGCTGCAGCAGCGCGGCCAGGATGCCGACCACGGCATGCACGCCGGTGCCGGAGTCGCCGATCTGTGCGCCGGTCACCGTCGGCACGCCGTCGGCATCGCCCGTGGTCGAGGCCGAGCCGCCCATGCACTGCGCCACGTTCTCGTAGGCCTTGCAGTCGGCGTACGGGCCCGGGCCGAAGCCCTTGATCGAGGCATAGACCAGGCGCGGGTTCAGGTCCTGCAGGTGGTCCCAGTCGAAGCCGGCGCGCGCCAGCACGCCCGGGCCGAAGTTCTCGATCAGCACGTCGCTGCGCTGGACCAGGTCTTCGAGCAGCGCCTTGCCTTCGGGGGTCTTCATGTTCAGCGTCAGGCTGCGCTTGTTGGAATTGAGCATGGTGAAGTACAGGCTGTCGGCGTTCGGCACGTCGCGCAGCTGGCTGCGCGTGATGTCGCCGCGTCCCGGCATCTCCACCTTGATCACGTCCGCGCCCAGCCACGCCATCAACTGCGTCGCCGACGGGCCTGCCTGGACGTGGGTCATGTCCAGGATGCGCACACCTTGCAGGGCCTTGGTTTCCATTGCGAAGGGTCTCCTCTTCCGCTATTTGTAGTCTCTGATGACATACGGTATGTGATATATCAGAAGAGAGCAAGAGGAGTTTGGCGCATCAGGGGCAAATACCGACGAGGCGACGCAACACAACGCCGCTGACCTCTGCGGATTGGCATAAAAGCAGGCCATTCCATGCCGCTACGGCATAAAGAGAGAGGCGCTTTTCACATTGATATATCACACACCATTTAGCGAAATGACGCTGACCACGCCGAGGCGGCCCCAAAAGCAAAGCGGCGGACCAAGTCCGCCGCTTTGCACGCCCGCGTTGCCGTCCGCTTCAGTCGAGAAAATCGCAGTGCTTCTCCACGTAATCGGCAAGGTCGAGCGAATGCTGGCGCACCAGCCGTTCCGCCAGGTCGGTATCCCGCTTCTCCAGCGCCTCGATGATGCGCAGGTGATCCACGATGGACCGTGCCGCGCGGTCGCTCTGGGAGATGGTCATCTTCCGGATTGCGCGCACGTGGATGAAGATATTGCGGATCGTGTCCATGATGATCTGCGACTTCGACAACTGCACGATCGCCTGGTGGAACACGATATTGGCGTCGGAATACTCTTCGATGTGCTCGGCCGGGGTGGAGTCGCGGAAGCTGTCGAACATGCTGCGCAGCTGCGCGATCTCGGCGTCGGTGGCATTCTTGGTGGCCAGCCGTGCGGCCATGCTTTCCAGCGCGGCCCACATCTGGATCATCTCGACGATCTCGCGCTTGGTCTTGCGCATGATGTAGATGCCGCGCCGCGGCACCGTGCGCAGGAAGCCCTCCTGCTCCAGCAGCGTCATGGCCTCGCGGATCGGCGTGCGGCTGACGCCCATGGCCTCGCTCAGCACCCGCTCGTCCAGGCGGATCTCGTCGCGCGACTGGTAGATGTCGGCGTCGGCGATAGCCTGCCGCAGCATGGCGTAGGCCTGGTCGCGCAGGCTGGCGCCGGCGTTGATCGGTTGGACCGACAGGGCCAGCCCGTTGGGCTGGACGATGGATTGGCTTTGCGCAGACATGAATGAGCTCGTGTGAGACCGGCGCCCAGGCGGCCGGAATGGCTGCCCTGCGCATCGCTGCACAGCTTAGCAAAAACGCCTGACCCATTATGAAAACGCATCAAACGATGCGCGGTCCACATGCATCGGCACAATAGCAGTGCGCGGTCTGTCGTATATGGTATATCACTATCGCCCTGCCTTCCGACTTCGCGAGCCGGGCAAGCGCCACTTTGCTTGCCCGGCCCACGGGGACGCAGACCCGTCGCGCCCCCCGCCCCTCAGGCGGCGAGCTTGGCCATCGCATCCCGCTGCTTGATCAGCCCGAGCACGGCATCGCACATCGGCGTCGGCTCGCCCACCAGCCTTCCCATTTCCTGAACGACCGTCAGCAGAGGGTCGATTTCCATGGCCCGCCCCGCCTCCAGGTCCTGCAGCATCGAGGTCTTGTGTGCGCCAACGGCGCCGGCGCCGTCGATGCGCCGCTCGACGTCGACACGGAATTTCACCCCGAAGCGCTGCGCAATGCCCTGCGCCTCCACCATCATCTGGCGCGACAGCGCGCGCGTGGCGGGATCGGCGGTGATGACATCCAGGGTGGCGTGGGTCAACGCGCTGATCGGGTTGAAGCACAGGTTGCCCCACAGCTTGAGCCAGATCTCGTCGCGGATGTTGTCGCGCACGGGGGCGTCAAGGTCGGCCGCCATCATCATCTCGCTCAGCGCTGTCACCCGGGCGGAGCGGCTGCCGTCAGGCTCGCCGAGCGGAAACTTCTTGCCGTAGACATGCTTGATCACGCCCGGCGCGACGATTTCGGCGGCCGGATAGACCACGCAGCCGATGGCCCGCTCCGGCCCCAGGCGCTGCCACTGGCGCCCGCCGGGATCGACGCTTTCGAGCGTGCGGCCGGCCAGTTCGCCTCCGTGCTTGTAGAAGTACCAGTAAGGAATGCCGTTGACGCCGGTCACGATCGCGGTTTCTGGCCCGAGCAGCGGCTGCATCTGCTCCACCACCCCCGGCACGGAATGCGCCTTGAGCGTGATGAACACGTAGTCCTGAGGCCCGAGTTCACGCGGATCGCTGGTGCAGCGCACCTTGGCCATGCGCTCCTCGCCGTCGATCAGCAGCTTGACGCCGTGCTCCTGCATCGCCGCGAGATGGGGACCGCGCGCGACGAAGCTGACCTCGGCCCCGGCCCGCGCCATCTGGGCCCCGACATAACCGCCGATGGCACCGGCGCCATAGATGCACACTTTCATATTGCTGTCTCCTTGATGGCTTGATTGGATCTTTTGATATATCACATACTATATTCCATGACTGCACATGGCAACCTCGGCAAACGCGCATGGGTCAGCGCGCGTAAAGCTGCCCGCTGAAGCGACGCTGCGCTAACATGAGGTCTTCGTGCGCCTGGAGCGAGTCACCGCCGCGCCCTGCCCTCACATCCCGGAGCCTTCATGGAAGCGTCGCTGGCATTGCTGCAGGACCCCGCCGCCTGGGCGGCACTGGCCACGCTGGTGGCCATGGAAATCGTGCTGGGAATCGACAACCTGATCTTCATCTCGATCCTGACCAACAAGCTGCCAGAAGCGATGCGGGAGAAGGCGCGCAAGATCGGCATCAGCCTGGCTCTGCTGATGCGCCTGGCGCTGTTGGCCACCATCGCCATCATCGTCAAGCTCACCGAGCCGGTATTCACGATCCTGGGCCAGGGCCTGTCATGGCGCGACCTCATCCTGATCGCGGGCGGCGCCTTCCTGGTGTGGAAAGCCACGCGCGAAATCCACCATCATGTCACCGCGGACGAAGAAGGCGAGGAAGGCGGCACCGCCAAGGCGGTGCAGAGCTTTGCCTCGGCCATCGGCCAGATCCTGGTGCTGGACCTGGTGTTTTCGATCGACAGCATCATCACCGCGGTGGGCATGACCGAACATGTGCAGATCATGTTCGTCGCCGTGATCGCGGCGGTGATGGCGATGCTGTTCGCGGCGACACCGCTGGCCAACTTCATCAACCGCAACCCCACCATCGTGATGCTGGCGCTGGCCTTCCTGATGATGATCGGCATGACGCTGATTGCCGAAGGCCTCGGTACGCACGTGCCCAAGGGCTACATCTATACGGCGATGGCGTTCTCGGCCGCGGTCGAGGGGCTGAACATGCTGGCGCGGCAGCGGCGCCGGCGGCGCCGCGCCGCAGGCGGTGCACATTGAGGCGCGGGGGCCCTCCCCTGTAACAGAGGGTGTCCGAACTTTTCTGCAGCGGCGGCGTCTTTTACAGTTCTGCACAACCCCGGACAATAAAAGGACGCTTTCAGCACATGATGAACCGCCGAACCCTGCTGGTTTCCGCCACCGCCTCCGCCGCGCTTGCCGCCCTCGGCATCACCCCCTCGGTGCTGGCAGCCGGCCGGATCAAGCTGGGCGAGGCCCAGCCGTTCGGCTTCGACGCCCTGATCGACCGCGCCCGCGGACTGGCCGCCAAGCCCTACGCGCCGCCGCCCGCGCCGCCCGCGGAGGTGCTGTCCCGCATCGACTACGACGCCCACGGCAAGATCCGCTTCCGCACCGAGGACGCGCTCTTTGCCAACGGCCCCGGCCAGTTCCCGGTCACGTTCTTCCACCTCGGCACCTACTTCCGCACGCCGGTGCGCATGCATGTGATCGAGCGCGCCAAGGGCGGCACCGGCAAGGCCCGCGAGATCGTCTATGACGAGGCCTACTTCGACATGCCGGCCGACAGTCCCGCGCACAAGCTGCCGCCGGGCAGCGGCTTTGCCGGCTTCCGCTTCCAGGAAAGCCGCCTGGGCGACCAGAAGACGCGCGACTGGCGCAAGAACGACTGGGTCGCCTTCCTCGGCGCCTCCTATTTCCGCGCCATCGGCGAGCTGTACCAGTACGGCCTGTCCGCGCGCGGCATCGCCATCGACGTGGCCGAGGCGGGCAGGCAGGAAGAATTCCCGTCCTTCACCCACTTCTGGTTCGAAACCCCGGAGGGCAACGGCGATACCGTCACGGTCTACGCGCTGCTGGATGGACCCAGCATCGCCGGTGCCTACCGCTTCGTCATGCAGCGGGGCAAGGCCGTGATCATGGACGTGGAGTGCGCGCTGTTCCTGCGCAAGGATGTGTCCCGGCTGGGACTGGCGCCGCTGACCTCGATGTACTGGTTCTCGGAAAGCATCAAGGGCACCGCCGTCGACTGGCGCCCCGAAGTGCATGACTCCGACGGGCTGGCGCTGTGGAACGGCGCCGGCGAGCATATCTGGCGCCCGCTGAACAACCCGCCGCAGACCACCGCCTCGGCCTTCGCCGACGAGAACCCCAAGGGCTTCGGGCTGCTGCAGCGCGACCGGCTGTTCGACCACTACCAGGACGGCGTCAACTACGAGCGCCGTCCAAGCCTGTGGGTCGAGCCGCGCGATGGCTGGGGCGCCGGCTCGGTGCAGCTGGTGGAGCTGCGCACCGACGACGAGATCCACGACAACATCGTCGCCATGTGGGTGCCGAAGGCGCCGGCCAAGGCCGGCAGCACCTACCGCCTGCGCTACCGGCTGCACTGGGCGGCCGACGAGCCCTACCCATCGCCGCTGGCACGCTGCGTCGCCACGCGGCTGGGCAACGGCGGCCAGCCCGGCCAGCCGCGGCCCAAGGGCGTGCGCAAGTTCATGGTGGAGTTCAAGGGCGCGCCGCTGGAGAAACTGCCTTTCGGCGTCAAACCCGAAGCCGTGCTGACCGCCTCGCGCGGCACCTTTTCCTATGTCTTTACCGAAGCCGTGCCCAACGGCGTGGCCGGCCACTGGCGCGCGCAGTTCGACCTGACCACCGAGGGCGCCCAGCCGGTCGACCTGCGCCTGTTCCTGCGCCTGAACGGCAAGCCGCTGTCGGAAACCTGGCTGTACCAGTACCACCCGTTCCAGTCGCCCGCCGGCTGAGGCCCCGAGCGCGCGGGCTGGCGCCGGGCCGCCCGCTTTACACGTTATTGCGACGCCGTGATGTCAGGCTGGCGCGAGCGGGTATGATGGCTGGTTACGACAGTTCCACTGCATCCGTCAGCCTCACATGATTTCTCAAGAGTTCGCCGGCGCCGCCGAGGGCGGCCAGGCTGCATCGCTCCCGCGCTCGGAGCGCGCCTACCAGCAGCTGCGCGCCGCCATCCAGGCCGGCCAGCTTTCCCCCGGCACTCGCCTGCGCGAGGTGGAACTGGCCGAATCGCTGGGGTTGTCGCGCACGCCGGTGCGGGAAGCGCTGTCCCGGCTGGAGTCCGAAGGGCTGGTCGTCAATGAGCCCAACCGCGGCATGATGGTCACGCAGCTCGATGCCAGCATGGTCAGCGAGCTGTATGTGATGCGCGAAGTGCTGGAAGGCACCGCCGCCGCGCTGGCCGCGCGCCACGCCACCGACGTCGAGATCTCGCTGCTGCGCGATATCGTCGAGCGCGACCTCGCCATCGCCGACGATCCGGACCGGCTCGCCCTGAACAACCGGCTGTTCCATGAAACCCTGCACCGCTGCGCCCACAACCGCTACCTGCTGAAGACGCTGCGCTCGCTGCATGAGTCCATGGCGCTGCTCGGACGCACCACGCTGGCGGTGCCGGGGCGCGCGCGCAGCTCCTACGAAGAACATATCGCATTGGTGGAAGCGCTGGAACAGCGCGATCCCGCGCTGGCCGAGCAGATCGCGCGCCGGCACATCCAGCAGGCCTACAAGGTGCGGCTGTCGCTCTGGATCCAGGAGCAGTCGGGTAGCTGAGGCCGCGCTCAGGCGGCCTGGGCCCGCGCCGCGCGCAGCGTGCCCAGGCTCAGCACGACCAGTGCCGCCAGGATCAGCACCATCGCACCCAGCGTCTGCGACGCGATCTGCTCGCCGCCCAGCCAAGCGCCCATGGCCAGCGCCACCGGCGGGTTCACATAGACATAGCTCGCCGCCAGGGTCTGGCTGACCGTCGATACCAGGTACATATAGGCGGAGAACGCCACCAGCGAGCCCGCCACCACCAGGTAGACCCAGGCCCAGCCGGCCTGCACGCTGACCGACGACGGCCACGGCTCCTGCCGCAGCATCGACAGCGCCATCAGCACCGCGCCGCCGATCACCATTTCGGCGGCAAATGCCGCCGCCCCTGGCGGCAACTCCAGCCGGCGCGCCAGCTGCGAGCCGAAGGACCAGCTCGCCACCGCCAGCAACAGCGCCACCACACCGCCGGCACTGACCTGGAACTCCGCGCCCGCGGTCAGCACCAGGATGCCGGCGCTGCCGATGGCGATCGCCACATACTCAAACCACTTCGGCCGGTTGCCAAAGCAGGCCCCCCAGATCAGCGCAAAGATCGGCATCGACCCGATCATCACCGTGGTGGCGCCAGAGGAAATGGTCTGCTCGGCAATGGCCGTGAGGCCCATGCCGCCCACCAGCAGAAACAACGCCGGCACCGCGCAATGGCGCAACTGCCGCGCGGAGGGCATCGGCGTCCCGCGCCATGCCAGCCAGGCGGCCAGCAGCAGGCCCGCGCACAGGAAGCGCGTGCCCATCATGAACAGCGGCGGAAAGCTCTCCAGCGTAAAGCGGATCGCCAGGTAAGTCGTGCCCCAGACCACATAGGTGATCAGCAGGCACAGCAGGACCAGTGGGGACATGGGTCGGACGGTGTTCGGCAAAGGCATCCAAGATAGCCGTGTCCGTCGCCGCGACAAAACGAAAAGCGCTGGCAAGCGTTGCGAGAGTTATTCACAAAGCACTCAAGCGCTGCAGGCAAAACAAAACCGGCCGCGTTCACCCGGGCGGGCGCACGTATGGCCGGTTCTTCAACGCAGCCCGGCAGGGCCGCAACTACCGTACTGCTGCCAGGGCTCAGCCGTTGGCGTAAACCACCTTGGCCTGGCGGGCCTGGCTTTGCAGGCGCTCGACCACCGACTGCACGGCGGCGATGGCGCGCTTTACGTCGTGGGCGAAGCCCAGGCTTTGCGTGCCGAGCTCGCGCTCGATGAGTTGGCGTTCCAGTTGATCGGTCAGCTTGATATCGGATTGGGTGTTCATGGCGTCCTTCCTTTCGGGATTACCCTCATGGGGTTTTCCCTGATTGTAGCAGAGGAATTGTCGCAATGCAGCATTAGGTGAAAGTACGTACGCGGGGACGTCACTCACTGCCGCTGCGCAACCCCCTGCGCAGCGTCTCCTGCGCGCGCATTCAGTCCTTGTCGGACATAAAAATGGCGGAGAGCCCCGGCCCAATTCAAGGGGGGCCAGCGGAAAAAATGGCGATGAGACTACGATGACGACAACCACCAGTATTGGACGCCAGCGCTTCCTCGCACTGGACTGCCAAGCGCAGCTCTGCCACGGGCCCCGGTTTCGACCCTAGTCCCGTCGTTCGGACGCGGGGCGATGACACCTACCACTGGGTGGACATCAACCATGCCAATGTCGTCATTGGTCGGCTACCCGGCCGAGGCGCACCCGGTCGGCTTCAAGTGGGTCATCGAGGCCAAGATCAAGAACAAGGCCAAGGTCATCGTCATCGCTCCCCGCTTCAGCCGCACGGCCGCAGTAGTCGACATCTTCTCGCCAATCCGGGCGGGAGCGGACACGGTCCTTCCTGATGGGCCTGGTCAACCGGCTGCTACAGCACGACAAGACCAGCGCGATGACGTGCGCGCATACACCAACGCGTCGCTGATCGTGCGGGAAGATTCGGTTTCGAGGAAGCCAATTCTGCCCGGCCATGCGGCAAGACGGCCCAAGAGAGGCCCGGCAGTTCGTGTACTCTTACGCGTGAAATGCTCTACCGTTTGCGCGCAAGCGGATTGGCCCGGCCAACACACCGATTCCCATGCCCACCCGTCTCCCCGAATCCCAGGCTGTTTCAAGTGCCGTCACCCGCAGCGCGATCTTCCTCGTGGCGACGCTTGCCGATGGCGGCGACCACGCCGACACCGTGCGCGCATGGTGTGCCGACATTGCCGCGGTGGTGCGCGCCGTCGGCCATCGCGTGCCGGACGGCAACCTGTCCTGTGTCTGCGGCTTCGGTTCGCAGGCCTGGGACCGGCTCTTCGGCGCGCCCCGGCCCGCCGCCCTGCATCCGTTCCGCGAGTTCGGCGCCGGTGCGCGCATGGCCCCGGCAACGCCGGGCGACCTGCTGTTGCACATCCGCGCCGAATCGATGGACCTTTGCTTCGAGCTTGCCACGCAACTGCTCGGCAAGCTGGGGGACGCGGTCCGGGTGGTCGACGAGGTGCACGGCTTTCGCAACTTCGACATGCGCGCGATGATCGGTTTTGTCGATGGCACCGAGAATCCGACCGGCAGCGAAGCCGTCGGCTTCACCGTGATCGGCGAGGAAGACGCAGGGTTCGCAGGCGGCAGCTACGTCATCGTGCAGAAGTACCTGCACGACATGGCCGGATGGAACGCGCTGCCGGTCGAGGCCCAGGAACTGATCATCGGGCGCAAGAAGTTGTCGGACATTGAACTGGACGACCGTGTCAAGCCGTCGAACTCGCACAGCTCGCTGACCACGCTCGACGAGAACGGGCAGGAAGTGAAGATCCTGCGCAACAACATGATGTTTGGCCGCCCCGGTGCGGGGGAGTTCGGCACCTACTTCATCGCGTACGCCCGTTCGCCGGCACCGATCGAGCAAATGCTCGAGAACATGTTCGTGGGCCGGCCGCCCGGCAACTACGACCGGCTGCTCGACTTCAGCCGGGCCGTCACCGGCGGCCTGTTCTTCGTTCCGTCGGCGGACCTGCTCGAAGCGCCGGCGGAGCGCAAGGGGCCTGCCGATGGCGCTTCCCGCGCATCAGCGTGACCATGCCGCACACCCTGGGTGCCTTGCCGCAACGCGCATCCGCGTCGCCATATGACCTCTTCCGCTGAAACCGGCATCGGCGGGCGCATCGCGCCGCCACGCTTCCTGCTGTGCGGCGCCCTGCTGCTGGTCGCGACGGCCGCGGCGTGGGCGCTTGGCGCGGAAGCACGCATCGCGCTGCTGATTGGCTTCGACCTCGCCGCGCTGGTCTTCCTCGGCGCCGCGCTGCCGCTGTTGCGGGCCGATCCTGCGGCGATGCGGCGCACGGCGGAACGCAACGATGCCAACCGCGCGGCGCTGCTCACGATCTCGGTGCTGCTGTCGCTGGTGATCCTGTTCGCGATCGGCACGCTGATCGCTCGTCCCGAGACGCCACATTGGGTCGATGTCGTGCTGATCGTGGCCACCCTCGCCCTCGCGTGGCTGTTCGCCAACACCGTTTTCACGCTGCACTATGCCCACCTGTACTACCTGCAGTGCGCCAGCGGCGACCGCGGTGGCCTGGAGGTGCCGGGTGTGCGCGAGCCTGACTACTGGGACTTCCTCTACTTCAGCCTGACGCTGGGCATGACCTTCCAGACTTCCGACGTCACCATCACCGGCGCCCATATGCGCAAGGTGGTGCTGGGCCACTGCTTTGCCGCGTTCCTCTTCAACATGGGGATCCTGGCCTTCACCGTCAACGCGCTGGGCGGCTTGTAATGGCAAGGCCGCGGCTGGCGGCGCTTGCCGGGGCATCTGTCGTGCGGCCGCGATCCCTCCGGCGCAAGCGCGGCCGCGCATGGCGGGATTACCCACGGGTGCGGCCGGATCGTTGCGGTGACACCAGAGTAGATTTCCGGCGGGCTGGCCGGTGTGTACAAAGCGGGGGGTGGAAAGTGAGCACAGTGTTCGCGAGGGAATACCGGCTCCAGACCGCTGCCCGCGCGAAGCCGAGTTGACACCGCAGCAGATTGAACAACTGCACGGCGCCGCCAAAGTAAGCGCCACCGCGGCCAACGTCACCCCTCAGCCAATTCCCCTTGACAGGCGCGGATCGACGCACAACCGCCAAAGCTAGAACACATAGCGAGCGCCGGCATTGAACAGCCACCCCTGGATGCCGCCACGCCCCATCGCATGCTGGTACGAGACCCGGCCATACAGCGACAGCCGCCCGGTCGGCATTCCGTTGACCCCAAGCGACAACTGGTAGGCGTCGCCCAGTTTGCCGGAGTCGAACTGCACCTCGCCGACATGCACGTTGGTGCCGCCGGTAAAGGCATGGAACAGGTCAAAGCCGAGGTATGGCGTGACGCGGCCCCCGGCGACGGTCACCGGCCGCGTCAGGCGCACGCCGGCGCGGCCCACCAGTTGGTTCTGCGAACCGATGTTGACTTCCAGATCATCGATGTCGATGTTGTTCCGGAAGCTGACATGCTGCCCGATCAGCTGCAACTGCGGCTCCAGGTTCAGTCCATATGGCATGGCCAACGGATAACCGGCTTCGATCGACGCGGCGAACAGGCTGCCGTCCATCGCGCCGGCCTTGCCGCGCGCTTGCGTCGACACGTCGCCATCGAACCATCCGCCTGACAGGATCCCGTCGACGTACCAGCCCTGGTTGCTCTGGTAGGTGCCGTAGCCGCTGATGCGGTAGATGGTCGCGCGTGTGCTGCTCGGCCCGTCGGCGGCGTGCGGCGAAAAGTGGAGCCAGCCGATCGAACCGGCCAGGCCGAACCGCCAGAGTCCGGTCTCGTCTTCCTGGCGGAACAGGTTGCCGCCCAGGTGGATGGCAGCGTAATCGCCGCTGGCGTTATAGCCGTAGCGTTCAAACGGCTGGTTGCTGGTGTAGCGGAAGTTGCCGCCGTAGGCGCGGAAGAACATCTCGCCGGGCCCCTGGTCCCGCGCCAGCGCGCGGTCGTCGCGCACCTCGCCGAGGCGCCGGTGCAGGGAGTCGAGGTCGAGCATGCCCGCATGCAGGAAGGCGGCCGGCGCGGTGACATAGGACGCCACCTGCGGCGCCACCGCGGGCCGCGCATCGGGCGGAATCGGCTGGTCGGGGTCGGGTACCACCGGGCCATCGGGCTCGACATAGGCGCTCTGCAGACGGTAGTCCCAGTACGACGACGCATTGCCCACCAGCGACGCATTGGCATCGGCCGCGCTGATCGACGAACCGGGGCCATAGGCGTACAGGCGATAGGCATAGGGCGAATTGGCGGCGGTGACATAGCCCCCTTTCAGCGCGAACGCGTCCGGCGTGGAATTGCCGGCGACCTGGACCACCGAGATCCCTTCGCTGGCATTGACCACGCCCGTGGGCGAGGTGATCGCGCCCGGGCTGGTGGCGACCGGCTTGACCTGGATGGCGGTCGTGCCGCTTGCCGTGCCATGGACCAGCAGGCGATCGGTGAACTGCTGCGCCCGGCTGCCGCCCTCGTCGAGGAAGGTATTCAGGGCCACCACGCCGCTGCTGCCGGCATAGTCGCCCCTGACGGTAACCGTGTGGTACGCATTGCCTGGGATCGGGCTTGCCCGCAGCGAGCGCCGCCGGCCGAGCGGCAAGCCTGGCGCCGCCTGCACGTCGATCACGCTGCTGTCATTGCCGAGGTTGGTCAGCACCGAACTAGCGGTCACGTTCCAGCGGCTGCCCTGCGCGAGGTTCAGGGTCGACTGGCTGTCGCTGCCGGTCAGGGCGGCGCCGGTCAGCGTCGACGCGCTGGCGTTCAGCGTCGCCACGCCCGGCACATTGACCGGCGTGCCAGCGGACGTATCCTGACGGCCCATCACCTGCAGCGCCGCCACGCCTTGAATGGTGGTGCCGCTCGCCGCAATGGTGGCAGCCCCGCCCGCGACGCTGATCGCCGCGCCGGCGTCCGACACCACCGAGCTGTTCGCAAGCGTCACGGTCTCGGTCGTTCCCAACGCTTGCGCCAGCGCCGGCACCGGCGGCGCCGACACAACCGGTGCCGGCGCGCCGTCGTCGTTCGGCGGCGCAACCGGAGCCGGTGCCGGTGCGGCATTGGCAATGGCGCTGGCCGACGCCGCGTCGGCGACACCCAGCAGATGGATGCCGGCGGCACCGGGCCCGGCGGCATGCAGCGATGCGCCCGCGGCACTGAAGCGGCCACCGGAACTGATCCGAACCGCATGCGCGCCGGCACCACCGGTGGTGACGGACACGCCCGTCCCCTGCGCGTTGGGCGCGAGGTCGACCGTGGCATCGTTGATATAGATGCCATGGGCATTGGCGGCGCTACCGGTATCGACGCGGCCACCCGCCAGGCTCAGTGCGGTGCCTTGCCATGCATAGATGCCAATGCCGCCGCCGCTGGTACCGATATCGAAGTTGCTGCCGGTGTAGGCAGTGGCTCCGCCCTCGAACACGGCCCCGTGCGCGCCGGCCCCGGCGGTGCGCACCGCCATGCCGTCGATCTGCGCCGATGGCGCGCCGATCAGCCGCAAGCCATAGGCGTTCTGGCCCTGGGTCGCCAGCATGAGGTTGCGCGCGTGCAAAGTGGAGCCGTTGTACGCATAGATGGCGTGGTCGTCCGCCGTGGCTGTGCTGACCGAGACATCGGTCAAGTCCAGCGTCGAGGCCGTGGCCTGCACCCCGCGCGTGGCCCCGCTTCCGCTGGTGATTGCCGTGCCGGTGGCGCGCAGGGTCGCGCCGTCGCTCAGATAGACACCATAGGCGCCGCCGTGCACCGTGCCGCGGGTCAGTTCCACCGTGGTGCCGACGGCATAGAGGCCGACCGCGGCGGCACTCGATATCGCCGTATCGGTGGCGCGCAGGCTGCCGCCGGCGCTGACGTACGCGCCGTGGCCGTTGGCGAGGGCGCCGCTGAGCCCGCCCCCGGTCATCGTCAGCGACGATCCGGCGCCATTGACCCAGGTTCCCATACCGGCGTCGCCCTGCGCGGCAAACTGACTCTGGCTCGCCACGACGGTGGCGCCCCCCGCAACGTACAGGCCACGGGCACTGGGGCCCGTGGCCGTCACCGTGGCGGCCAGCGCGTTCAGGGTGCCGCTGCTGACAAAGATGCCGTGGGCGCTGGTCCCGGCGGTCGTGACCGCGGCACCGTCGAGCGTGGTGGCCGTATTGCCATACAGGTAGAGGCCGTAGGCGGTGTTGCCCTGCGTGCGGACGGTGCCGCCGGTCACGGACAAGGTCGAGCCGGCGGCCTCGATGCCGTATGCACTTGTGCCCTGCGTGGTGACATCGGTGCCGGCCAGCGTGCCCGTGGCGCCGTTCAGGTAGAGCCCGCGGGCGCCGGCAAGACTGGTGTTCACGTTGCCGCCGGCGGTTTCGATCCTGGCGCCGCTAAAGGCAAAAATACCGTAGGCCCCGGCGCCCTGCACCGTGACATCGGTGTCGGTCAGCTTCACCAGTGCGCCGCCCCAGGCCAGCACCCCATGCCCGTTGCCGGTGGTCTGCAGCGTGGCGTTGCGCACGTCCGCCGACGCGAACCCTCCGTAGGCCCGGATCGCGTTGGCATCGGGGCCATCGGCTGACATCACCATGCCGGCGCCGGTGAAGAGCGAGGGACCGGTCTCGCCCGGGATGTAGATGCCATGCGCACTTTGGCCATGCCCGCGTACATAGGTCAGGCGCCCCGGATCGCTGCTGCCGACGACGGTCAGCGTTCCGTTGGCCACATACAGTGCGGTGTTGGGCGCGCCTGCCCGATAGTCGGATTCGATGACAATGGCACCCGGCGCAGGACCCAGGTCAGGATTGATGATCGCCGAACCCCGCGATGCCACCGACACCCCGGCGCCACCGAAGCCGAACGGATACGGCGGCTGCGGATAAATCGTGGTGTTGCCCTGGATCACCCCGTCGGTGCCGAAAAACTGGAAGGCCGCATCGAAAGAGCCGGGCCCGTAGGTGCCTGACGGCGTGACGTTGGATTGCGCCGGCACACCGCCGGCGTACACCAGCCCCGCAATCACGGCAGCCAGCGGCGTCAGCCGCCATGGTGTGCCGGCATTCCTATCGCGGGCGGCGCAGCGGCGCTTCTGCTCCTTTGACATAGTGCATATCCTTGACGGACGCTACGGTCCCAGAAGCGGCCAGCACTGCGGGCGGGCGACCGCCAGACCGCAATGTCAGCGCTGGGATGGATGCCGAATGTCGGCAGGCGGCAGCGAAGCGGGGTTCCGCATTCGCCACCTGTAGCATGCACTAAGAACGCCGAAAATCAATTTATTGTTTCTTGCCTGCCATTTAAGTTATTTTTTGCTGCCCCCCCTCAGAACGAGCGCGGCAGGCCCAGCACGTGCTCGGCAACGAAGGAGTAGATCAGGTTGGTCGAGATCGGGGCCACCTGGTACAGGCGGGTCTCGCGGAACTTGCGCTCGACATCGTACTCGCAGGCAAAGCCGAAGCCGCCGTGGAATTGCAGGCAGGCGTTGCCGGCCTCCCAGCTGGCCTTGGCGGCCAGGTACTTGGCCATATTGGCCTGCGCGCCCATGGACTCGTGCTTGTCGAACAGTTCACAGGCCTTCCAGCGCATCAGGTTGGCCGCCTCGAGTTCGATGAACGACTCGGCGATGGGGAACTGCACGCCCTGGTTCTGGCCGATGGGGCGGCCGAAGACTTCGCGCTCCTTGACATACTTGGTGACGCGGTCCATGAACCAGTAGCCGTCGCCGATGCACTCGGCGGCGATCAGCGTGCGCTCGGCATTGAGGCCATCGAGGATGTACTTGAAGCCCTTGCCCTCTTCGCCGATCAGGTTCTCCTCGGGAATCTCCAGGTCCTCGAAGAACAGTTCGTTGGTCTCGTGGTTGACCATGTTGGGGATGGGGCGCACGGTCAGGCCCTTCTTCTGCGCCTCGTGCAGGTCGACCATGAAGATCGACATGCCCTCGCTCTTTTTCTTCACCTCGGCCAGCGGCGTGGTGCGCGCCAGCAGGATCATGAAGTCGCTGTGCTGCACGCGGCTGATCCACACCTTCTGGCCGTTGACGACGTAGCGGCCGTCCTTCTTTACCGCCGACGTCTTGATCTTGGTGGTGTCGGTGCCGGTGGTGGGCTCGGTCACGCCCATCGACTGCAGGCGCCATTCACCCGAGGCGATCTTCGGCAGGTACTTCTCCTTCTGCGCCGTCGATCCGTGCCGCAGCAGCGTGCCCATGTTGTACATCTGGCCGTGGCAGGCGCCGGAATTGCCGCCGCAGCGGTTGATTTCTTCCATGATGACCGAGGCTTCGGTCAGGCCCAGGCCGGAGCCGCCGTATTCCTGTGGAATCAGTGCCGCGAGCCAGCCCGCCGCGGTCAGCGCATTGACGAAGGCCTCGGGATAGGCGCGCTGCTCATCCACCTTGCGGAAGTACTCGTCGGGAAACTCCGCGCACAGCGCACGGATGGCATCGCGGATTTCGTGGAAATTGTTCGATAGGGTGTGTTCGATCATGGCGCTGCCTTGCGGTCGGTCTGTGTCGGTGGCGATCAGTCTTGGCGATCGGTATGTGGCGGCCGCGGCGGATGGCCGATGCCTCGCGATAGCCGCAATGGTCGCGGCGTTCGGCCGGCTGGACAATCAGCCTTTCCGAAAGCGCGCCTTCCACGCGGCTTAAGTCGGGTCGGGTGGCGCGCTTCCGGCCTTTTCGCAATCGCCAAAGCCGGCCATTGGCATTGTCGAATAGCGCAAACACGGCTTTGGCGACATGCTTCGGGCTATCCGGCGCATGCCGGCTCACTTCCGGCCGTGTGCCGCCCTAACGTTTCCCCGTGGACATGCACGACCTGGCCTCCCGACTGCAAAGCCTGATCCGCCCCGGCGACCACCTCTGGTGGGGACAAGCCACCGCCGAGCCGCTGACGCTGACGCGCGCGCTGGTGGCACACCGCCATGCGCTCGCGCAGGGCGGGCGGCTCAGCGTCTTTGTCGGCATCGGGCAGTCGGATACGCTGCAGCCGGAGCAGGCCGACGTCATCGATTTCTTCGGCTATGCCGCCAGCGGGCCGCATCGCCGGCTGGCCAGTGCCGGCGTGCTGGACATCGTGCCGAGCCATTATTCGCACCTGCCGGGGCTGATCCGGCACGGCACGCTGCGCGCCGACGTGGTGCTGGTGCAGGTCTCGCCGCCTGATGAACAAGGGCGCCACAGCCTGGGCCTGGTGCATGAATACCTGCCGGCGGCGCTCGACCGGGCCCGCGTCATCATTGCCGAAGTGAACCCCGAGGTGCCGTGGACCCATGGCAGCCGTTATCTCACCGCGGAGCAGATCGACCTGCAGGTTGATGCGCGCTACGGGCCCATCAGCCTGGAACGCGGCGCTCCCGGCCCGGCCGAACAAGCCATTGCGCGCCACATCGCCGGCTGGGTGGAAGACGGCGCGACCCTGCAGATGGGCATCGGCAACCTGCCCGAGGCAGTGGTGGCAGCGTTGCATGACCGCCGCGACCTGGGGCTGCACAGCGGCGCGGTCGGCGACGGCATTGCCGCGCTGGCCGAAGCCGGCGTGCTGACCAACGCACGCAAGAGCATCGATACCGGCATCGGCATCGGCGGCATCCTGATGGGCAGCGAACGGCTGCGGCGCTGGGCCCATCGCAATCCGCAACTGCAGCTGCGCGAGACCGCCTATACCCACCACCCAGAAGTGCTCGCCGGCATCGACCGGCTGACCGCGATCAATTCCGCCATCGAGGTCGACCTGACCGGCCAGGTCAATGCCGAAGTGGCCGCCGGCGTCTATGTCGGCGCGGTGGGCGGCGCGGTGGACTTCCTGCGCGGCGCCGCGCGCAGCCGCGGCGGGCTGCCGATCGTGGCACTGCCGGCAACCGCCAGGGGCGCGAGCCGCATCGTCGCGCAATTGTCCGGTCCGGTCAGCACGCCCCGCGCCGATGCCGGGCTGATCGTCACCGAGCATGGCGTGGCCGACCTGCGCGGCCAGACCCTGTCGCAGCGCGTGCGCCGCATGCTGGACCTTGCTGCCCCCGAACACCGTGCGGACCTGGAGCGCCAGGCCCATGCGCTGCTGCGCCAGTGCGGCGCGGCCTTCGTCGCCGTCTCTGCCCTTCCCCGGCAGGCGTCGACCGACTAACTTGATGATTTATCCCCCGAATTCCAAGGAGACTTCCATGCGCAGAGCTGCAATCGTCACCCCCCTTCGCACCCCCGTCGGCACCTTCGGCGGCAGCCTGCGCCCGGTACCGGTCGAAGAACTGGCCGCGACCGCCGTGCGCGCCGTGGTGGAACGCAGCGGCATCGATCCCGCGCGCATCGACGACGTGGTCTTTGCCCAGTCCTACGCCAACAGCGAAGTGCCGTGCGTGGGCCGCTGGGCCGCGCTGCAGGCTGGCCTGCCGGTGGAAGTGCCGGGCATGCAGCTAGATCGCCGCTGCGGCGGCGGCCTGCAGGCCATCGTCACCGCATCGATGATGGTGCAGAGCGGCGCCGCCGACGTGGTGATCGCCGGCGGTGTCGAAAGCATGAGCAATATCGAGTACTACACCACCGACATGCGCTGGGGCGCCCGTTCCGGCAACGTGCGCTTCTTCGACCGCCTCGACCGCGGCCGCGAACGCTCGCAGCCGGTGGAACGCTTCGGCAAGATCTCCGGCATGATCGAGACCGCCGAGAACCTGGCGCGCGACTACGGCATCAGCCGCGACGACGCCGACGCCTTTGCCGTGCGCAGCCACCAGCGCGCCGCCGCGGCCTGGGAGGCCGGGCGCTTCGACGCCGAGATCGTGCCGGTGCAGGTGCCACAGCGCAAGGGCGAGCCGGTGCCGTTCACGCGTGATGAAGGCTTCCGCCCGCAGACCACGCTCGAGAGCCTGGCCAAGCTGCGCGTGCTGATGCCGAACGGCACCGTCACCGCGGGCAACGCCAGCCAGCAGAACGATGCATCGGCCGCCTGCCTGATCGTGGCCGAGGACAAGCTCGCCGAACTCGGCCTGACGCCGATGGCCTCGCTGGTGGGCTGGGCGGCTGCCGGCTGCGAGCCTTCGCACATGGGCATCGGCCCGGTGCCGGCGGTGAAGAAGCTGCTGGCGCGCCTGAACCTGACCCTGGACCAGATGGACCTGGTCGAGCTGAACGAGGCCTTTGCCTGCCAGGTGCTGGCCGTGCTCAAGGGCTGGGACTGGCAGGACCAGGACGCCATCGAGCAGAAGCTCAACGTGAACGGCTCGGGCATCTCGCTGGGCCATCCGATCGGCGCTACCGGCGTGCGCATCCTGGCCACGCTGCTGCATGAGCTGCAGCGCCGAGGCGGCCGCTACGGCCTGGAAACCATGTGCATCGGCGGCGGCCAGGGCATTGCCGCGGTGTTCGAACGCTACTGAGCCCGCTTCGGCGGCGTGCGGCCCGGCCCGTTCCTGCCGCACGCCCGCCGGACGGTCCGCCCTTTATATGGATTCCCGCAAGATGCCACCGGACCGCGACCCCCAAGCCAGAATCAGCGATATCCCGCGCCACTGGGCCGAGCACAGCCCCGGCCATGTCGCCGTCTTCGAAGAAGACCGGACCACCACCTACGCGCAACTGTGGGCCGGCATCGGGGACGCGCAGCGCTATCTGCAGTCGCAGGGCGTGGGCACCGGCGACCGGGTGCTGGTGGTGGCCGAGAACTGCCTGGCCGTGATCACGCTGGTATTCGCGTTGTCTGAGCTGGGCGCATGGCCGGTGGTCGTCAACGCGCGCTTGTCCGAGCGCGAAATCGAAGTGATCCGCGCCCACTGCCAGCCGCGGCTGATGTTGTTCACCCACGCCGCGTCGCCGGATGCGCTGCGCCACGGCGTGCATTACCGGGCCAGGGAGATTGCCCCACCTGGCCTGGGCCCGCTGATGGCCGGCGCCACCGACGGGACCGCCGCGCGCGAGCCCGAAGCGCTGGCGCGCGACGTGGCCGCGCTGATCTACACGTCGGGCACCACGGGACAGCCCAAGGGGGTGATGGTCACCCATCGCGGCCTGCTGCACTTCGCCGATGTCACCGTGGCGTCGCGCCGCATGCGGGCCGACGATTGCGCCTACGCGGTGATGCCGATGTCGCATGTGTTCGGGCTGGGCACGCTGCTGGTCTCTACCCTGCACGCCGGCGCCAGCCTGTACCTGTGCGCGCGCTTCAATGCGGCGGACCTGACCGCCGCCATCCGGGACGGCGCGATCACGCTGCTGCAGGGCGTGCCGACCATGTTCAGCCGCATCCTGGCCCATCTGCGGGCCACCGGCGCGGCCTTGCAGCCGTCGCCGCGCCTGCGCTATCTCTACACCGGCGGGGGGCCGCTCGACCCGACGCTCAAGCAGGATGTCGAAGCGGCGTTCGGCCAGCCGCTGCACCATGGGTACGGCATGACCGAGTACGCGGGGTCGATGTTCGTGACACGCATGGACCACCCGCGCACCGATTGCGCCGCGGGCGAGATCGTCACGGGCGCTGAGCTGCAGGTGGTGGGCGCTGACGGCAAGCCGTTGCCAACGGGGCAAACTGGCGAGCTCTGGATCCGCGGGCCGGGTGTGATGCGCGGCTACTACCGCGCGCCGGCACTGACCGCCGACGCGCTGCGGCCGGGTGGGTGGCTGAACACCGGCGATATCGGGCGGCTCGATGCCGACGGCGCCTTGTTTATCGTCGGCCGCACCAAGGACCTGATCATCCGCTCGGGCTTCACCGTCTATCCGATCGAAGTCGAATCGGTACTCAACACCCACCCGTCGGTACGGGTGTCGGCCGTGATCGGCCAGCCCGCCGAGGACGGCAATGAGGAAGTGATCGCCTTCGTCGAGCTCCGGCAAGGCGAGCGTTTCGACGCGCCGGCGTTGCATGACTACCTGGTCGAACGCCTGTCGCCCTACAAGCGCCCGGAGCGGATCGTGCGCGTGGCGGCCATGCCGGCCACGGCCAGCGGCAAGCTGCTGAAGCACCAGCTGCGGCAGCTGATGGCAGGCCAGGCGTAGCCAGTTCAGTCCTGGCGCCCCTGGCCGTCTTCCACCAGCAGGTCCACCAGCTTGCGCGCGAACAGCGGCAACGCGTCGAGGTCGGCCACGCAGATCTGCAGCTGGCGCTCGGCCCAGTCATCATCGAGCTGGACGATGCGCAGCGCCATGGCCCTGGCATGGCGCTGCGCGGTGGTCTCCGGCAACACCCCGACGCCCACGTTGGCCTCGATCATGCGGCAGGCGGTCTCGAAATTGCTGACCTGCACGCGCCAGCGCAGGCTGCGCTGCAAGTCCGCCGCGGCCCGCTTCAGGAAGTTGTGGATGGCGCTGTCTTCAGGCAGGCCGATGAAGTCGTAGTCCAGCGTATCGATGAAATCCACGCGCCCGCGCTCGGCCAGCGGGTGGCTCAGCGCAGTGGCCAGCACCAGCCGGTCGCGCCGGTAGGGCATGACTTGCAGCCCCTCGGTGCGCACGTTGCCGGCGATGATGCCGATGTCGACGATGCCCTCCTGCACCGCGCGCACGATATCCGGGCTGAGCCGTTCGTGCATGTCGATGGTCACGTCCGGATGGCTGACCAGATAGCTGCGCAGCACCGCCGGCAGGAATTCGCTCATTGCGGTGGTATTGGCGAACACGCGCACATGGCCTTTGACGCCGGCCGCGTATTCCTGCAGGTCGCCGCTCAGCTGCTCCAGCTGGCGCAGCACGCGGCGCGCGTGGGCCAGCAGGGTCTCGCCCGCCCCGGTCACCTTCACGCCCTGGCTGCTGCGGCTCAGCAGCTTGACCCCGACGTGTTCCTCCAGGTTCTTGATGCGGGTGCTGGCCGCGGCCAGCGACAGGTGGGAACGCTGCGCACCGCCGGTCAGGCTCTGGGCCTCCGCGATATGCGTGAACAGTTTCAGGTCGACCAGATCAAAGCGCATGACATCCTTCCCGGGCGTAACACCGGATTATCTCGCAAACCGCGGCGCTGCACCCCCGCGGCCCGCGCCGCGGGGTCACGCCACCGAGCGCTGCCGCGGCACGGCGTGCCCGGCGGACAGCCGCCGCGCGGCTTCCAGCGAAACGCCGAAGCGGTCATAGAATGCGCTGTCCAAATCACCGTTGGCGGGCCACCCGACCCGCCGCCTGGCCTCGCCAGGGGCCGCGTCGCCGGCCATGACGTCGAACAGCAGGCGCATCAGCCGTTGCGTGCGGCAAAGGTCGGTCAGCGCGGTCCCCTGGGCGAACAACGCACGCCGCAGTTGCGCCGCCGACATGCCGAGCCGCTCGGCGATAAAGGCCGCGTTCCAGGCGTACTGCGGCTGCAGGAAAACCCGCTTGGCAATGCGGTGATGCAGGCATTCCGACGGTTGTGCCGGGCTCAGCCCCAGCATCTCGAGCGTGCATGCCGCGGGCCTGGCGCTACTGCCTTCCAGGTGCAGCGCAAAGGCTTCGAACGGGTCAAGGATGGCCTGCTGGCCGGGCAGCAGCACCCGCTCGTAGCCGCGCCGCCTGACCACCACCCTGCCGCGCTCGGCGCCGACCGACAGCGGGAACGCCAGCAACAGCTGCTGCAGGCTGGCGTGCATGGAAGACTGCAGATGGACGTGCATGGCGGATAGGGGGATATGACGGATCTCGGGCCGGACGGCATCAACAGATATGATCGCCGCAATCCGCGCTGGCCGCCTCTGCCATTCCCGAATGCTCCGTTCGCCGCCGCCGCATGCCAGTGCGACTTCACGCCGCCGGAAACGCCTTGACCAGGTGCCGCAGCAGGCCGTCCGCGACCGGCGACAAATGCCGGCCGGCGCGCGTCAGGATATGGATGCGGCTGTTGTTCAGGATGGGATTGGCCATGGGCAGCGACACCAGTTGCCGCAGTTGCGGTTCCTTCAGCGGCACCGAACGGGCCGTCAGGATGTAGCCCAGCCCCATCGCCGCGTATTCCCACAGCACCTTGAACGAGTTGGTCACCAGCATCGGCTTGAGCGTGATGTGCTCGTCCAGCTCCGCCGCCTGCACATGCTTGCGCACGCCGAACGAACCGGACAGGAACGCGCCCTGGTGCTGCGCCAGGTCCGACAGCGTCAGCGCGCGACGGCGCCGCGCCAGCGGATGGTCCTTGTGCACGTGCGCGCGGATCGGCGACAGGCGCGAGTAATGCGAGTGCAGCCGCGCATCGTCGGGCGGCTGGAACACGAAGCCGATATGGGCCAGGTCCTCTAGCAGCAGGCGCACGGTCTCGTCGGTGCCCGCCACCTGGATGCTGCAGGTGACGTCGGGGTGCTTGCGCAGGAAGCCCTGCAGCACGGGTTCCAGCACCAGGTCGACAAAGCCTTCGCCGAAGGACAGCTCGACGTGGCCGCGCTGGGCGTTCTTCAGGTTGTTGACCTCGGCCAGGAAGGTGTCGTTCAGGTCCTGCTGGCGCCGCGCAAACAGCGCCAGCAGCCGTCCCGCGTCGGTGGCCACCACGCCGCGCCCGCGCCGTTCAAGCAGGGTCAGGCCGGTGTCCTGCTCCAGCTTGGCCACGGCACGGCTGACCACCGAGGGGTCCAGCTCCAGCACGTCGGCGGCGCCGCGCACCGAGCCCGTTTCGATGATCTGCAGCAGGCACAGTGCCCGCTTGCGGTCCAGCACGTCTTCCATGTCTCGGTCTCCTGCGGCGGCGGTTGAGCGGCGCCTGAAGGAAGCGCCACGCGTTCTTTTATCGTTGCATTTTATACAACGATTTACCGCTATCGTTGTCATGGTTTCGGCGCGCGCCTGCAGCGAGAATGCGGTGAACCACCACCTTCCCATGCCCCCATGACCCCCATGCTCCCCGCCGACCTGCAGCGATCCATCCGGACTCTCGCGCCGGAGTTCGTCGCGATCCGTCGCAGAATCCACGCGCATCCCGAACTGGCCTTCGAAGAGCGCCAGACCAGCGATCTCGTCGCCGAGCAGCTGGCGGCATGGGGCTACGCGGTGCATCGCGGCCTGGGCACCACCGGCGTGGTGGGCACGCTGCGCAAGGGCCAAGGCGGCAAGGCGCTGGGCATCCGCGCCGACATGGATGCGCTGCCGATCCAGGAACAGACCGGCCTGGACTATGCCAGCACCATTGCGGGCAAGATGCATGCGTGCGGCCATGACGGGCACACCGCGATCCTGCTGTGCGCGGCACGCTACCTGGCCGAGTCGGCCGACTTCAACGGCACGCTGAACCTGATCTTCCAGCCCGCCGAAGAGAACGAAGGCGGCGCGCTGCGCATGCTGGAAGACGGCTTGTTCGAGCGCTTTCCGTGCGACGAGGTCTACGCCCTGCACAACTCGCCGGGGCTGCCGGTGGGACAGATCGGCGTCATCGCCGGCCCCGCGATGGCCTCGTTCGACCGCGCCACGGTCACGCTGCGCGGGCGCGGCGCCCACGGCGCCATGCCGCACCACGGCATCGACGTGATGCAGGGCGCCGCCAGCATGGTGCTTGGGCTGCAATCCATCGTCAGCCGCGAGATCGACGCGCTCAAGTCGGCGGTCATCACCGTCGGCGCCCTGCAGGCCGGCACCACCTACAACGTGGTCCCCGACACGGCCACGATCAAGATCGGCGTGCGCACGCTCGACCCGCGCGTGCGCACCCTGGTCGAGGAGCGCATCCAGGCCTTCGTCGCCGCGCAGGCGCAGAGCTTCCGTTTGCAATCCGAGGTGGTCTACGAGCGCAAATACCCGGTGCTGGTCAACCACGCCGCGCAGACTGAATTCGCGCGCCAGGCCGCGATCCGGCTGGTGGGCGCCGACAACGTGGTCGAGCGCCCGCCGGTGATGGGCAGCGAGGACTTCGCCTACCTGCTGGAGCAGCGGCCAGGCGCCTATATCCGGCTCGGCAACGGCCTGGGCGAAGACGGCGGCTGCATGGTGCACAACCCGCTGTACGACTTCAACGACAAGGCCCTGCCGGTCGGCGCCGCGTTGTGGGCGCACCTGGCGCAAAGCTATCTGGTTTAAGACAAGAATCGAGGAGACATCGCCATGACTACACTGAACCGCCGCCGCTTCCTGCAACACGCCGGCCTGGCCGCCGGCGCATCCGTACTGGCCGGCCTGCCGGCGTTTGCGGCGGACGCCTTTCCCGCCAAGGCCCTGTCGCTGGTGGTGCCCTACCCCGCCGGCGGCGCCAGCGACGCGTCGGCCCGCATCTTCGGCGAATCGATCGGCAAGAGCGTGCGCCAGCAGGTAGTGGTGGAGAACTACGGCGGCGGCACCGGGCTGATCGGCGCCAACAAGGTGCTGGCGGCGCCGGCCGACGGCTACACCTTCTTCCATGGCTCCATCAACGAGGTCTTCCTGGCGCCGCTGCTGAACCCCGCGGCGCGCTACAAGCCGCAGGACTTCCTGCTGGCCGCGCCGATCAGCGACGCCAACATCGTGCTGATGGTGCGCAACGGCATCGCCGCGGACACCCTCGACAAGTTCATCGAGTTCGCCCGGCAGAGCAAGGGCAAGCCGCTGACCTACGCCACCGTCGGCATCGATTCGATTTATCACCTGATGGGCGATGCGCTGGCCGCGCGCCTCGGCGTGACCTTCCTGCACGTGCCCTACAAGGGCGGCGCCCCAGCGTTGCAAGGCTTGGCCGGCGGCGAAGTCGACTTCGCCATCCTGCCCTACCAGTCCAGCTTCGACAGCATGCAGCAGCAGGGCCGGCTGAAGATCCTGACCAGCTTCTCGCGGGCCTTGCCGCCCGCGCTCAAGTCGGTCCCGCTGATTTCGCAAAGCCGGCTGGTGCCGGATTTCGAATACACCATCGGCGGCGGGTATTTCGTCAGGCAGGGCACGCCGGCAGACCGCGTGGCGGTGCTGCGCAAGGCGATCGGCGAAGCCCTGGCCAAGCCCGAGATCCGCGCCAAACTGGAAGCCGAAGGCCGCACCGTGCTGCAGCCGATCGACAGCCAGGAACAGGCCAACAAGATGTTCGACCAGTACCTGGCGCGCGTGAACAAGCTGATCCAGGGCGTCGGCCGCAAGACCAACGCGGCCTGAAGCGGGGCCAGATGCGGTAGCCCTGCGACGTCAGGGCGTGCCGCCCGAGGCATCGATCCGGTAGACCCGCCCGCTGTTCGCGGAGGTGCCCGGGTCGGCCAGCACATAGAGCGCCTGCGTGCTGTCCACGCCGAACGAGAACACGCTGCCCGGCACCGTGACGTTCCAGTCGACCGGCTCAGTGGCGATGCCGTCGCGATACATGAAGCTCTGCAGCTTGCCCGTGCAAAGATCGGAGTAGAAATAGCGGCCCTGCAGCGCCGGGCTGGCGCTGCCCCGGTACACGTAGCCGCCGACAATGGCACAGCCGCCTGCCTCGTGGCCGTACTCGAATACGGGCATGGTCAGCCCGCTCTTGTCGCAAGTGGCCGCGCCCATGCACGCGGTGCCCTCAGTCCGGTTCCAGCCGTAGTTCAGGCCCGCGCTGGTGGACGGCGCGACGTCGACTTCCTCGCGCAGGTCCTGGCCGACATCGGCGATATACAACGACCCCGCATCGAACGAGAACCGCCACGGATTGCGCAGCCCGAGCGCCCAGATCTCGCCGCGGCTGCCGGTCTGGCCGATGAACGGGTTGCCGGCTGGCACGCCGTAGCCCGACGCGCCGCCGACATCGATGCGCAGCATCTTGCCGAGCAGCGTTGCCGCGTTCTGGGCGTTCCCCGCCGGATCGCCACCGCCCCCGCCGTCACCCGTGCCGATATAGAGCATGCGGTCCGGGCCAAACGCGAGCTGGCCGCCGTTATGGTTGGAGAAGGTAGGGTGCGGGATCGACAGCAGCACCGTGCCCGCGGCATCGGCGAGATCCGGATTCGCGGCCGAGACGTGGTAGCGGGCGATGGTGATGGCCCCGCTGGTGTCGGTGTAATAGACGTAGAAGCGGCCGTTGGCCGCGTAGTCGGGATCGAACGCCATCGACAGCAGCCCGCGCTCGCCGTCGGTCGTCGTCAGCGCCGCGATATCGAGGAAGGGCGTGGCCAGCAATGCGCCGTCGCGTACGATCCGGATGCGGCCGGCCCGTTCCACCACGAACAGGCGCGCATCGCCGGCGGGCGCGGTCAGGAAGATGGGCGCGGCGAACTCGCCTGCCACCTGCGTCAGCGACAACTGCACGGTTTCCGGCGAACCGTAGGCCACGTTCGCCACCGCGCGGGCGCCCGCGGCCACCCCGATGCTCTGGGACGGCGGCTGCGGCTTGAACAGAGAACTGCCCGTCAGCACGCTGGCGGCACTGACGGTATAGCTGCCTGGCGCCAAGTTGGACAGCGTGGTCGACTGGGTTACGGTCTGGCGGAACTGCCCAGGCCCCAATACGGTGATGGCCGCCGAGGTACCGGCTGGCAGGCCCGAGATCGAGAGCGCCAGCGAGCCGTTGCCGCCAGCGCTGCCCCCGCCCGCCCCGTCGCCCTGGCCCGCCCCCTCGCTGCCGCCTCCGCCCCCTCCGCAGGCTGCGAGGCCCACGCAGCAGGCGACGATGAATCGGCAAAGCGAATTGCGAAAGGCTTCCGGCATGGCGCGCTCCTGTGACGGCTCGGGCAAAGCCTGCCACGCAAGAACCGATCCACAGCCCTGTGCAACTGCCATCGATGGTGCTCGCCGCAGGGCCCGACGCCGCTTGAAAAAAGTGCCGCTGCGCGGGGCACGGCCTTCCATTTGTACGTCGCCCGTGCGCACCGCCCCTAAATCGCGACTTCCTGAGTTAATCGCATTGCGATTATGTATATGTGGATTTCACCTATGTTTATGCTTATGACAATCGAATGTATTTTTCTCACCGGCCCCGAGGACACATGCCATGTCGCTTGTTTTGCAGCTGAAAGACCTGTTGGGACAGGATGCGGTGCTGACCGCGCCCGCCGATGTTGCCGCCTATACCGAGGACTGGCGCGGCCGCTACGGCGGCCCCGCACTGTGCGTGGTACTCCCCGCCACCACCGCGCAAGTCGCGGCCGTGGTGCGGGCCGCCGCCGTGGCCGGTGTACCGGTGCTGCCGCAAGGCGGCAATACCAGCCTGTGCGGCGGCGCCGTGCCGGCCGCCGAGGGCATGCCACCAGTTGTGATCAGCCTGGCGCGCATGCGCCGCATCCGCGCCATCGATGCCGCCAACAACTCGATGGAAGTCGAGGCCGGCTGCGTGCTGGCCGCGATCCAGCAGGCCGCGGCGGAACAGGGCCGCCTCTACCCGGTCAGCCTGGGCGCCGAAGGCTCATGCCAGATCGGCGGCAACATCGCCACCAATGCCGGCGGCACCGGCGTGCTGCGCTATGGCAATACGCGGGACAACGTACTCGGCCTTGAAGTGGTCCTTCCCGACGGCGAGGTCTGGAACGGCCTGTACCGCCTGCGCAAGAACAACACGGGCCTCGACCTCAAGCATCTTTTTATCGGCTCCGAAGGCACGCTGGGCGTAATCACCGCCGCCACGCTCAAGCTGCATCCGTTGCCTACCGCGCACGCCATGGCGTGGCTGGCGGTGCGCACGCCGCAAGCGGCGCTGGAAATGCTGGGTCGCTTCCAGCAGCGCTGCGGCGCCACGCTGTCCGCCTTCGAAATGCTCAACGCCGTGCAATTGCAGATCGTGCTCGATCACGTGCCCGGCCGGCGCGCACCCTTGCCTGCCAGGCACCCGTGGCACGTGCTGGTGGAGCTGGCCGATACCGGCCGGCGCGACCTGCTCGACCAGGTGTTGCAGGAAGTGCTGGAGCAAGGCGTGGCCGAGGGCCTGGTCGACGATGCCGTGGTTGCCGCCAGCGGCGGGCAGCGCGAGGCCATGTGGCAGGTGCGGCATAGCGTCTCCGAAGGCAACAAGAAAGCGGGCATGGGCCTGAACACCGATTGCGCAGTGCCGGTCTCGGCCGTACCGCAATTCATCGAGCGCGCCACCGCCGCGGCGCATGCGGTGCTGCCGGACCTGCCGATCATCGTGGTTGCCCACCTGGGCGACGGCAACGTCCACTTGATCCCGCTGGTGCCTTTCGCGCAATGGCAGGCATTGCCCGAGCGCGACGCGGTCGCCGCGCGCATCAAGCATGCCATCGATCAGGTGGCGTACGAACTGGGCGGCACCTTCAGTGCCGAACACGGCATCGGCCAGGTGCTGACCGGCGAAATGGCGCAGTTCAAGCCGGCAGTCGAGATCGCCATGATGCGCGGCATCAAGCAGCTGCTGGACCCCGCGGACCTGTTCAACCCAGGCCGGCTGCTGCCGGCCGCCCTGCCCTCACAACCTTGACGCAAACCAGGGAGCTTGCATGAACGACCACAGCCACATCAACGCTTCGCGCCGGCGCGCCCTCAAAGTCGCTGCCGCCGGCGTCGGCACACTGGCCGCGCCCGCCGTGCTGCAATACGCGCGCGCGCAGTCCAAGCGCATCGTGGTGCGCGACGACGGCGGCATCTACACCAAGGCGTACAGCGCGGTGTATTACAAGCCGTTCACCGAGAAGACCGGCATCGAGGTGGTAGGCGTGCAGGCCAACGCCGAGCCCGTGGCGCAGATCCGCAGCATGGTAGAGACCAGGAACTACACCTGGGACATGGCCAAGATCAGCCAGCCGGCGATCCTGCTGCTGACGCAGGGCGGCAAGGTCTACCTGGAGAAGCATGGCCTGGAGGGCGATGCCACCGTCAAGACCATTCCGGCGCACTTCATGTCGCCCTACGGCGTTGGCACCAACGTCTACAGCACGGTGCTGGCCTATCGCACCGAGGCCTTCAAGGGCCGCAAGGCGCCCTCGTCATGGGCCGACTTCTGGAACGTCAAGGACTTCCCCGGCCGCCGCGCCCTGCGCAAGCATCCGTTCGACACGCTGGAAGAGTCGCTGATGGCCGCCGGCACGCAGACCGCGTCGCTGTATCCGCTCAATGTCGACCGCGCCATCGCCAACCTGGAGAAGATCAAGGCCAACGTCGACGTGTGGTGGAACTCAGGCGCGCAGGTCGAGCAGATGCTCAAGTCCGGCGAGGTCGACATGGTGGCAACGTGGGTGTCGCGCGCACAGAGCGCTGCCGCCTCGGGCGCGCCGGTCGGCATTGTCTGGAACCAGAACCTGTGGGGGGTCGACAACTGGTCCATCCTGGCCGGCACGCCGAATGCGCAAGCCTGCCGCGAATTCATCAAGTTCGCCTCCGACCCAAAGCGCATGGCCTCGCTGGTGGAATATTTCCCGGCGGGCGTGACACAGCCCGATGCCTTTAAGTACATCAAGCCCGACGTCGCCAAGAACTGCCCGACCCACGCCGACAACCTCAAGGCGGGCGTGCAGATCGACGCCAAATACTGGCTCGATAACCAGGCCGCGGTGATGGAGAAATTCAACGGCTGGATCCTCAAGTGATCTGAATCCTGCAGCGGATACCAGAAGCAACGACACGATGCCGAACTTCAAACTCAAGATTGCCGGGCTGAGCAAGCGCTACGGAGATTTCGTCGCGCTGGCACCCACCGACCTTGAAGTGGCCGAAGGGGAGTTCCTCACTCTCCTGGGCCCTTCGGGCTCGGGCAAGACCACGCTGCTCAGCCTGATCGCAGGGCTGACAGTGCCGGACAGCGGCCAGCTGCTGATCAATGGCAAGGACGTGACCTATGGCGCCCCCTATGAGCGCGATATCGGCATGGTGTTCCAGAACTACGCGCTGTTCCCGCATATGACGATTGCGGAGAACATTGCCTTTCCGCTGAAGATGCGGCGCGTCGACGCGGCCACGGCAAAGCGCCAGGCGCTGGCAGCGCTGGACATGGTGCGCCTGCCTCACGTCGCGGCGCGCTTCCCGAAGGAACTCTCGGGCGGCCAGCAGCAGCGCATCGCGCTGGCGCGCTGCCTGGTCTACAAGCCCTCGATCATCCTGATGGACGAGCCGCTGGGCGCCCTGGACAAGAAGCTGCGCGACCACATGCAGCTGGAAATCAAGCGCATCCACCGTGAACTGGGCACGACCATCGTTTATGTCACCCACGACCAGGAAGAGGCGATGACGATGTCGGACCGCATCTGCCTGATGAACGGCGGCAAGATCGAGCAGCTGGGCACGCCGTCGGACCTGTACTTCCGCCCGCGCACGCTGTTCGTCGCTGACTTCCTGGGCGAATCGAACCTGTTCGAGGGCACGGTCACGCAAGTGCGCGGCGACCACGTCGAGGTCGCGCTGGCCCAGGGCGGCGGGCTCGCCCACGCGGTCGCCAATGCACCGGTGGCTGCCGGGGGCAAGGTGCGCGTCATGGTGCGGCCGCAGAACATTGCCATGGCCAATGGCACCGCCGCCGCCAATGCCGTCAGCGGCAGGGTACTGGACAGCATGATCACCGGCAGCCTGACCAAGCTGTACGTGGCGTCCGAAGCCGCTGGCAAGACCCCGGTGGTGTTGTCCTACCCCACCTCGATGGACGCTTCGCGGCATGCGGTCGGGCAGCAGGTCACGCTCACCTGGCAGCGCGGCGACGCTGTCGCCGTCCCGGATTCCGTATGACCGCCCTCGCCCTTGCCCTGCAACGCCGCCCGTGGCTGCGGCCTGCCTTGCTGGCCGCGCCGCTGGTGCTGCTGTTCCTGGTGCTGCTGGTCTATCCGGTCGGCCAGCTCCTGCTGCTGAGCGTCTACAGCGACGGTGCCTTCACGCTGGCCAAGTACCGGCAGCTGTTTGCGTCGTCGGTGTACGTCGACGTGATGCTGATCACGCTGAAGATCTCGCTGTGGACCACGCTGCTTTCGGTGGTTGCCGGCTATCCGGTGGCTTACCTGATTTCTTCGCTGTCCAAGGACAGGAAGGCAAAATGGCTGTTCTGGGTGCTGCTGTCGTTCTGGACCAGCTTCCTGGTGCGGGCCTTTGCCTGGATCGTGATGCTGGGCCGCAACGGCGTGGTCAACCAGTTGCTGACCGCCGCGGGTATCCAGGACGCGCCTTCGAACCTGCTGTACAGCCTCGGGGCCGTGCTAGTGGCCATGGTGCACGCGCTGATGCCGCTGGCGGTGCTGACCATGCTGTCGGTGATGGAGAACATCGATCGCAACCTGCCGCGCGCGGCCCTGACGCTGGGAGCCCGGCCCGGCACCGCGTTCTGGCGCGTCTACTTCCCGCTGTCGATGCCGGGCGTGGCCGCTGGCGCCATCATGGTGTTCGTGACCGCGGTCGGCTTCTTTATCGTGCCCGCGCTGCTGGGCGGACGCAAAGAGATCATGGTGGCCCAGCTGATCATCGACCAGGTGCAGCAGACCATGAACTGGGGGTTCGCCGGGTCGATCTCGGTGTTGCTGCTGCTGGTGGTGCTGGCCGTCTTCGCCCTGTACGACAAGGTGCTCGGGCTATCGTCGATGGCTGGGGGAGCGGAACGCCGTACCCGCTCCCCCAGCGCGCACGATGGCATGCTGTATCGCCTCGGCGAGCACGTGCTGGGCGCGCTGGGCACCGTCAGCGACAAGCTGCTGGCACTGGTGCCGCGCGGACGGCGCGAACCGCAGCCGGGCGACTCGCTGCCGCTGCGCGCGATCGTGCTGATGGTGCTGCTGTTTCTGAGCGTGCCGGCGCTGCTGATGATCCCGCTGTCGTTCGCCGGGAACTCTGGCCTGAACTGGCCGCCGCGGGGCTTCACCCTGCAGCACTACCAGGACATGCTGGCTTCGCCGCTGTGGATGCAGGCCGGGCTGCGCTCGCTGCTGGTCGGTCTCGGCGCCGCGGTGCTGGCGCTGCTGGTCGGCACGCCGGTTGCCTTCCTGCTGGTGCGCTCGCAGATGCGGGCCAAGTCGCTGCTGCTGGCGTTCGTGCTGTCGCCGATCATCATTCCGCGCATGATCATCGCGGTGGGGATGTTCTACTTCTTCGCCCGGGTCGGGCTGGTCGGCACCTCGCTGGGCCTGATGATCGGCCATACGGTCATCGCCGTGCCCTACGTCGTCATGACCATGATGGCGGTACTGCGCAACTACGACACGCGGCTCGATCTCGCGGCGCAAAGCCTGGGCGCGCGGCCGTGGCAGACGCTGCGCTACGTCACGCTGCCGATCCTGGCCGCGGGCCTGTTCTCGTCCTTCCTGTTCGCCTTCGCCACCTCGTTCGACGAGCTGACGATCGCCCTGTTTGCCTCTGGCGGACTGAGCGCCACCTTGCCCAAGCAGTTCTGGGACGAGGTGACGCTGCAGCTTTCACCGGTGATTGCCGCGGTGTCTACCTGCCTGTTCGTCTTCGTCACCATCCTGATCACCTGCGCGGAACGCCTGCGCCGCAAGAGCGCCGAGCGCTGAGATACCCCTACCCATGAACCACAAGCTTACCGCCGCCAACCTGCGCGGCATCTTCCCCGCCATCCCGACGCCGGTGACGGCGGACGACAAGATCGACCAGGACGCCACGCGCAAGCTGATGGCCTACCTGCTTGGCAACGGTATTTCCGGCGTGGTGCCGCTCGGCGGCACCGGCGAATACGGCGCCCTGTCGCGCGAGGAGCGGGTCCGCATGGCGGCCGTTTGCGTGGAAGCCGCCGCGGGCAAGGTGCCCGTCATTCCCGGCGTGCTCGACCCGGGCTTCCACGATGCACTGGACGCGGGCAAGGCCTTTGCCAACGCGGGCGCCTCGGCCCTGATGGTGCTGACGCCCTATTACACCTCGCCGACGCAGCAAGGCATCCGCGACTATTTCCTGCGCTATGCCGATGCCGCGCCGGTGCCGGTCATGATCTACGAGATCCCGTACCGCACGCGGATCGCGATCGCGCCCGAGGTGCTGCACGAACTGTCGCACCACGAGAACATCATCGGCATGAAGGCCTGCAACACCGACATGTACCACTTCCTCAAGGTGGTGGCGGGCGTCGACGACAGCTTCAGCGTGTTCAGCGGCGAGGACAGCCTGTTCCCGCTGCACATGGCGGCGGGCGCCAGGGGCGGCGTGGTCGTAACCGCCTCGGTGCTGCCGCGCACCTGGCGGGCCCTCTACGACCTCGGCGTGGCCGGCAAGGCCGCTGAAGCGGTGCGCCTGCACCGCGAGCTGATTCCGTTGCTGGACCTGGCCTTCTCCGAGACCAACCCGGGTCCGCTGAAATCCGTGCTCGACCTGGTGGGCGTGACCGCGCCGAAGGTGCTGGCACCGCTGCTGGCCCCCGCGCCCGCGCTGCAGGCGCAGTTGCGCGCCGAACTGGCGCAGCGGCTGCAGGCCGAGGCCACCTTCGCCTGACGCGCGAACGCCCATGCTGCCCGCGATCAAGGACTATCGGGAACTGGCACGGCGCCGCCTGTCGCGCTTCGCCTTCGACTACCTGGAGGGTGGCGCCGAGGACGGGCGCACGCTGGCGCGCAACCTGGCCGCCTACCAGGCCCTGCTGTTCCGCCCGCGCGTCCTGCGCGACGTCACGCAGACCGATCCGGGCATGGAGGTCTTCGGCCGCAAGTACCGCCTGCCGTTGCTGGTGGGGCCCACCGGACTGAACGGGCTGTACTGGCCGAAGGCAGAAGAAGCGCTGGCGCGGGCCGCGCATGCCGCCGGCCTGCCCTTCGTGATGTCGACCGCATCGACTTCGCTGATCGAAGACGTGCGCGCCGCCAGCGACGGCGACCTGTGGCTGCAGCTCTATGTGCAGCGCGACCGCGCCATCGCCGAGAGCATGATGGCGCGCGCGCGCGCCGCCGGTTTCAGCGCCCTGGTGCTGACCGTCGACACCATGGTGCACGGCAAGCGCGACCATGACGTCCGCAACGGCTTCCGTATGCCGGTGCCGTGGACGCCACGGCTGCTGGCCGACCTCGCGGCCCACCCGCGCTGGTGCCTGCGCATGCTGCGCCAGGGCGGCTCGCCGCAGCTGGTCAACCTGGCCCGCAGCAGCGGGCTGGCGACAGACCTGAAGACGCAGGCGGCGGGCCTGAGCCGGCAGATGGACATGGCGCTATGCTGGGACGACATCGCCTGGGTCCGCCGGCATTGGGACGGGCCCGTCATCATCAAGGGTATCCTTACGCCCGCCGACGCTGGAATCGCCGCGCGCCAGGGCCTGGACGGCATCGTGGTCAGCAACCACGGCGGCCGCCAGCTGGAAGGCGCTCCCAGCGCGCTCGAAATGCTGCCGGCCATTGTGGCGGCGGCGGGCAGCATGGAGGTGTTCGTCGATGGCGGCGTGCGGCGTGGCGCCGACATCGCCAAGGCGCTGGCGCTGGGCGCCCGCGGCGTTCTGGCGGGACGCGCGCCGCTGTATGGGCTGGCCGCGCGCGGTCCGCGCGGCGTGGCCGAAGTCCTGGCGATCCTGCATGCGGAATTCGAAACCACGCTGCGGCTGCTGGGCATACCGCGAGCCGCGCAGCTGGACCCGGCCGCGCTTGCGGACGACCATGCGGCGCGGCTGGCGGCGCTGTGAACCATCAAGACAATAGCAAGGACGAGCAGGAGGTTTTGTGGATGCAACGCATGAAGGCAACGGCTTGCGCGCCCGGCGCGAACGTTCGTCCCTGTTCGTCGGTTCGGTGGAGAAGGCGTTTCAGGTGCTGGAAGCCTTCCACGGCCCGGACCGCCGCCTGATGTCGATGGCGGAGATCGCGCGGGCGGCCGATCTTGACCGCAGCGCGACGCAGCGGCTGGTGCACACGCTGGAGCAGCTCGGCTATATCCGGCGCGTGCCCGATTCGGCGATGTACGGGCTGGCCTCCAAGGTGCTGGGCCTGTCGTACAACTATTTGCGCTCCAACGACCTGGTCGAGCGCGCTTCGCCGTACCTGCTCGATATCAGCCGCACGCTGGGGGAAACCGCCAACCTGCAGGAACTGGACGGGCACGAGATCGTGTTCCTGGCGCGCTTCCCCGGCCAGCACCTGATCAATGTCGACTTCGGGGTGGGCTTCCGGCTGCCCGCGGTGTACACGGCCTCCGGGATAGCGATCCTGTCCAAGCTGAGCGAGGCGCAGCGCTGGGACGTGGTGCGGGCCACCGCGCTGACGCCCATCACGCCCTTTACCGAGACGCAGCCGGACAACCTGATGGCGGCGATGCGCGAGGCCGGCGAGCGCGGCTATGCCGTGGTGATGAACCAGACCGTGGTCGGCGACATCTCCGTCGCGGCCGCGATTACCGACCATCGCGGCCTGCCGGTCGGGGCCATCAACATCTCCGTCCCGTCCACGCGCTGGACGCTGGAAACCGCCCAGGCCAAGCTTGCCCCGCATGTGCAGGTGGCGGCCATGTCGATTTCGCAGGCGAAGCGGATGAGTTTCCAGACGGCATGAGCGATGCCAGCAGACCAGCCAGCGCCTGAGGGCCCATCCGCCACGCTTGACGCACTGCTCACGGAAGTGCGAGCTTGCCGCGCGTGTGCGCAGCACCTGCCCCTGGGCCCGCGCCCGATCGTCCGCGTCGGCCCGGGCGCGCGCATCCTGGTCGTCGGCCAGGCGCCGGGAAGCCGCGTGCACGCAACCGGCATTCCATGGAACGATGCCAGCGGCGACCGGCTGCGGCAATGGCTGGGGGTCGACGACGCCACGTTCTGCGATGCCTCGCAGTTCTCCATCATCCCGATGGGGTTCTGCTATCCCGGCCGCGGCAAGGGTGGCGACAACCCGCCGCGCCCCGAATGCGCGCCACTGTGGCTGGACCGGCTGCTGGCGCAACTGCCGTCGATCGAACTGACCCTGCTGGTCGGCCAGTATGCGCAGCGCCATTTCCTGGGGGCGCGCCGCAAGCCGACGCTGACCGAGACCGTCAGGGCATGGCAGGACTACGCGCCCGATTTCGTGCCGCTGCCCCACCCGTCGCCGCGCAACCAGCCGTGGTTCAAGCAGCATCCGTGGTTTGAGGGCGAGGTGCTGCCGATGTTGCGTGAGCGGGTTGGCCGGCTGTTGCGGCACGGCGCTGTGCAGCCGGGGTAGGTAGCAAGCGATACTCGCCGCCCTCCCTCCCGCCTGGCCGACTGGCCTCATTCGCTGGCCGTAAAGCCCGAAGCCGCGACCACCGGGCCCCACTGCGTGCGCTGCGCCTGGATGAGCTTGCGCAGGGCATCCCCTGGCTTGCCGTTCATTTCCATGCCCAGCGCCGACATCTTGTCGCGCACCACGGGATCCTTGACGGCATCCAGCAGCGCCTTCTCGATCCTTGCCACCGTCGCCGGCTGCGTCCCCGCCGGCACAAAGGCCGAGTACCAGCCGGACGCCGCCTCGAAACCCAGCGCGCCCGCCTCCGCCAGCGTTGGCACATCAGGCAGCAGCGCCGACCGGCGGGTCCCGGTGACGCCGAGGAAACGGATCTTGCCCGCCCGGTACAGCTCCATCTGGCCCCCCACCGCATCGATGCCCAGCGGCAGCGTGCCGCCGATCTCATCGGTCAGCATCATGACGGCGCCGCGATAGGCAGTGGGCAGCAAGGGCACGCCAATCGACTTGCTGAGCGACAGCACCCCGAAATGAATGCTGCCACCGAGTGTGACCAGCCCGACGCCTCCCTGGTCCGGGTTGCGCTTCACCCAGGCCAGGTATTCCGGCATGGTCCGATAGGGCTGGTTGACGCTGGCAGACGCCACCAGCGGCACGTCGGCCAGGTAGGCGACCGGAACCAGGTCCTTGTCGGGGTCATAGGCCAGGCGCTTGTAGGTCAGCGGAAAGATAGTGAACGGCGGCGCGGGCGAGATCAGCACCGTCTTGCCGTCCGGCGGCGCGCGTTTGACGTTCTCCAGCGCCAGCCGCGCCGATGCCCCGGGGCGGTTCTCGACCAGGACCGGCGTGTCGAGCGAGACACGCAGCTTTTCAGCAAGCGTGCGCGCGAAGATGTCCAGCGCGCCACCGGCCGCGAAGCCGACGACGATGCGCACGGGCGCGTCGCCGCTGGCGGGGGCGGCCATGGCAGGAACCGCACTGGCACCCAGGGCCAATGCCAGCGCGGCGGCCAGCCGTCGCAAGGGGGTCGAACAGGTCATGCGGTACTCCGGTTGATGGCGGCGGATGCGCTCAGGCAGCTTCGGGCACGGTGTGCGCTTCCAGCGGATAGATCGGGCGGCGCAGGTTGCGGAACGGAAACTGGCTGTAGTCAGAGCTGCAGACACCGGGGCCGGCCACCAGCACGATCTCGCTGGCGATCGGCTCGAACCCGGCGCGGAAGTGCTGGCGCGACTTGATCAGGATGTACTTGCGGCGCGACAGGTCGATGCCCGCGTGCGTGAACACGCCGGTATCAAACGGCTCCTGCGGCTTCTCGCAGATCACGACCAGCGTGCCCGCGACATCCAGCACCACGGTGCGGCCCAGGCTCAGCTTCATGCCCGTGAACATCGGGCCGGTGACCTGGTAGTTGCCGTCGGTAATGCACTGCACCCGGCCGCTCAGCCGCAGCGGGCGGCCCTTCAGGTCCAGCGCGGGCATGTCGGTCTTGCCGCCCACATCCAGCGTGACGGACTGCCCGACGCCGGCGGCAATCAGTTCCGCCACGGCGCCCGGGTCCCAGAACGGCCCGGCGACCACGCCTTCGAGCCCTTGGCGCAGGACTTCGCCCAGCACCGTCATTTCATCCGTCGGTCCGCCGGCACCACAGTTGTCGCCATGGTCCACCAGCACGACCGGGCCTTGGCTGAGCGTCTTGGCGCGCGCGATGGATTCCGCCATCGGCTCGATCGGGAAGACGAAATCCGCCCGGCGTTCCCATGCCATGCCGCAGAGCTCGTCGAGCAGGCGCCGCCCAGCTTCGATCCTGGCGGCATCCGCCACGATCACCACTGCCAGGCCGGTATGCGGGATATCGGCAAGCGGAAAGCCGCCGAACACTGAAGCGTTGAGCACTTCGCCATCGCGCTCGGCCGTCATGGCCCGCTCCATGATGTCCTTCATGGGTTGCGCGCGCGGGGTCTGGCGCAGCATGTGGGTGAGCATCGGCAGCGTGCGCCACAGCAACACCGGCCGGGCCTCGCCTCGCAGCGCCGCCATCAGGGTACGGGCGGCGCGTGCGCCGGTCTCGTACACGTCCACGTGGGGATAGGTGCAGTAGCCGGCGATCACAGTCGCGTTGTCAACCAGCGCAGCGCTGAAGTTGGCGTGGAAATCCAGCGATACCGCGATCGGCACCTCGGGCGCGACGGCACGGATGCGTGCCAGCAGTTCGCCTTCGGCATCCGCATAGCCATCGGCCACCATGGCGCCGTGCAGGTCCAGCATCACCGCATCGCAGCCCGCGCGTACTGCCTCGACAATGCTGGCCGCCATCGACTCGAATGCCTGCGCGGTCACCATGCCACTGGGCACCGCGTTGGCCATCAGGGGCATCACGAACTCGTCGCCCTGGCAGCGTACCAGGTCGATGAACGCAGCCGCGGCGCTGTTGGTGCCCTGGCACGCACGCACCGCGTCGTCGCCGTAAAGCGGGCCGGCGGTGCTGCCGCGGTTAAAGGCGCTCAATGGCGTGGCAATCGGCGAAAAGGTATTGGTTTCATGCCGCATCAGGGCAATGACAAAACGCATGGACTGGCTCCCGCAGCGTGAAGGGTTCAGTTGGATTCGAGATCGACCGCGCGCGCAATGGCGCCGTAGCGGATCGTTTCCGCTTGCAGGAAGCGGCGGGCCTGTTCGGGGGTGGAAAGGACCGGCTCATAGGCAAGCGTCTGCAGGCGCGCGGCAAAATCCGCTTCTTGCACGCTGGCCTTCACTTCCTTGTAGAGCCGGTCGATGACCGGAGCCGGCGTGCCCGCCTTAACCATCAGCGCCAGGTTGCCGCGTACCTGCAGCGCATCCGTGCCGCCCGCCTTCTGCGTTTCGAGGCCGGGAAACTGCGTGACGGGCTCCGCCTGCAGCGTGGCCAGAGGCCGGGCCTTGCCATCCTGGACGTAGTTGACCGAAGAGCCGATCACATCGACATGCGCATAGGTCTGGCCGCCGATCAGGTCCGCCATGGCCGGCGGCGAGCCGCGGTACGGAACGATAGTGAAATCCAGGCCATTGCGGCGCTTCCAGTCGGCCAGGCCGAGGTGCGCGGCCCCCGCGACGACGTTGATGCTGATCGACACCTTGCCGGGATTGCGCTGGATATGCGTCTTCAGCTCACCCAGCGTCATCTCCTTGCGGTCGGCGCGCGTGATGATCCAGTGCGGCACGGTGCTGACGATGGTCACCGGCGTCAGATCGGTCTCGGGGCGATAGCGCAGGCCCTTGATCGTGAACGGATTGATACTGAGCGTGCCGTCGCTGGCCAGCAGCAGCGTATTGCCGTCGGCCTTCTCCTTGAGCACCGACGACACGCCCGGCACGGTCGCGCCGCCGGCGATGTTCTCCACTACCACCGGCTGCCCCAGCCGCTGTTCCAGTTTGCGCGCGAGCGTGCGGCCGATGATGTCGTAGGAACCGCCGGCCGGAAACGGCACCACCAGGCGCAGCGGCCGGTCGGGCCACGCGGGTGCGGCACTTGCGCAAGTGGCCGCAAGCAAGACTGCGCCGGCAAGCATGCCGCGCATGATCGAGCGCAAATGGCTCATGGCTTCCATGGGTCTCCTCCTGAGGTCTGATTGCCTCGTGATGGCTTGGAACGAATCAGGTGATGCGCCGACTATATGGGATCCGCTCCGACACCAAAAGCGAATAAAAATCGCTGTTCGTTGAGCAAATGGTTAACTTGTAGAATGAGCCTCCGATCCCCGCCCGTGATCACCTGTCCCATGCCCGCCGAAGCCTTCGCCCATACCCTGCTTGGCCGCCTCAAGCTGCGCCATCTGCGCATCATGCTGGCGCTGAGCGAGATGCCAACCGCCGCCGCCGTCGCCGCACGCTTTCATGTCAGCCCCGCCGCGGTGTCCAAGACCCTGGCCGAGATCGAAGACATCGTGGGCATGCCGCTGTTCGAGCGCAGCCGCCGCGGCCTGCACCTGACCGAGCCCGGAAGGGAGATGGCGGCCCATGCGGCGGTCTTGCTGGCACAGCTCGAACGGCTCGCCGAATCACTGCAGGCAGTGCGTGCCGGCACCCAGGGGGCCTTGCGCATCGCGTTCCGGACGATGTCGGTGCAGCCCTTCCTGGCGCGGGCGATGAGCGAGTTCTACCGTGATCATCCGCGCGTGGAGATCAGCGTGATCGAAGGCGGTATGGGAGAACTGGCGGATCAGCTGGTGGGTGGCTCGCTGGACCTGCTGTTCGCCTATGACGATCCGCGCCTGTCGTTACCCGCACTGCGCACGGCGCCGGTGGTCCCGGCGCAGAAAGTGGTGATCGTCGCAAGCCCGGACCATCCGCTGCTTACGCGCCGCAAGCTGTCGGCGCGTGAACTGTCCGGGCAGCAATGGTGCATTCCGGTGGCCGGCTCGCGCATGCTTCACTTGCTGCATGCGGCGTTCCATATGCTGGGCGTGCCAGCGCCTTCGCTGGGTATCCGCACCAGCGATGTGGCCGCCACGGCCAGCCTGTTGCAGGCGGGTCATTTTCTGGCGGTGTTCCCGGAGCGCATCGCCGCGCAACTCACTCTCGCCAAGGTAGGAAAAGTGCTTCGCTTCGAACTCGGTAGCCGGGTCGAGCCGGTGGTCGCGGTCTGGAACGACGAACTCACGGCTCGCACGCCGACCCGCCTGTTTCGCGAACTCGTCATGCGCCGGGCCGGCGAGGCTGTCATGGCCGAGCCAGCGCCGCTGCTGGCCGCGCGCGCCGTGGCTGCGGCTGGCGTGGGCAAGCGCTGAGCGGGCAACCTTGCGGCCCGCCTCAGTGCGCGCACAGCACCGCCGCCATCTCCGTGGCCGCGCCGTGCAGCGTTGGCACCGCCGCCAGCAACGCTTCCAGCGAGGCCCGCGCCGTCGGCGCATGGCAGGCGATCGCGGCCACCACCCGGCCCGGCCCCGCGCCATCGGGCTCGCGCACCGGCACCGCCACCGCGCACATGCCGCGCACAAACTCCTCATGATCCACGCCGATGCCGCGCGCGGCCAGCCGGTCCAGTTCGGCGTTGAGCCCGGGCAGGTCGGATAGCGTGCGCGGCGTGTGCGCGCCAAGCTCCAGGCGGCTGAGCGTCTGCTGGCGTTCGAGCCGGTTCATCGCTGACAGGAACAGCTTGCCGCTGGCGGTACAGTGCAGCGGCACATGGATGCCGGGCGACAGCTGCAGCCGCAGCGGCTCGTGCGTTTCCACGCGCTCGACGTAGAGCACCCGGTCACCGTCGAGCGCCGTGAGATTGCAGGTCTCGCCCAGCCGCGCCACCAGCCGGGCCAGGATGCCGCGGCATTCGCGCAGCAGCGGCGGGCTGCGCAGCGTCTGCAGCGACAATGCCGCGGCGGCGGGCCCGGGCACATAGCCACGCTCCGCCGGCATCCGCACCACGAAGCCGCTGCGCTCCAGCGCCGCCAGCAGGCGCATCAGCGTCGCCTTGGGCACATGCAGGCGCTGCGCCAGCTGAGACAGCGTCTGCGGATGCTGCGCCCGGGCCAGGCTGGTCAACACCGCCAGCACGCGCAGGCTGCGGGCATCGTCCTCGACCGCCCCGTCTTCTGCTGCAGTGCGATTCTGAAACGGGATTGGCATGTTCTGTTTCACAACCGGCGTCTCCTCGCGATTGGGCTTTCCATTCCGGCATTGAAAAATAAAATCCGGAACAGAACGTTTCAAATTATAGGTCCAAGCCGGCTAGCTGCGCGGCTACCGGCCAAAAAAGGAGACAGCGACGATGTCGCAAACCGTTGACTACATCGTGGTAGGCGCCGGCTCGGCCGGGTGCGTGCTGGCCAACCGGCTCAGCGAAGACGGCCGCTATTCGGTCTGCCTGCTCGAGGCTGGCCCGCCCGACCGCTACCCGTGGATCCATATCCCGATCGGCTATGGCAAGACCATGTTCCACAAGCAGGTGAACTGGGGCTTCTACACCGATCCCGATCCCAACATGCTGAACCGCCGCATCTACTGGCCGCGCGGGCGCACGCTGGGCGGCAGCAGCGCCATCAACGGCCTGATCTACGTGCGCGGCCAGCGCGAGGACTACGACCACTGGGCGGCACTGGGCAACCCGGGCTGGGGCTGGGACGACTGCCTGCCCTACTTCCGCAAGCTCGAGAACAATGACCTCGGCGCCGGGCCCACGCGCGGCACCGAAGGCCCGCTCAATGCCACCTCAATCGACCGGCGCCATCCGCTGGTTGATGCCTTCATCGGCGCCGGCCAGGCGCTGGGCCTGCCGCGCAAGACCGACTTCAATGGCGGCGACCAGGAGGGCGTGGGCTACTACCAGCTGACCACGCGCAACGGCTGGCGCTGCTCCACCGCGGTGGCCTACCTGCGGCCGGCGCGCGGGCGCGCCAACCTGCGCGTGGAAACCGAGGCGCATACCACCGGCATCCTGTGCGAAGGCAAGCGCGCGGTGGGGGTGCGCTACACCCAGCATGGCCAGCCCTATATCTTGCGGGCGCGGCGCGAAGTCATTCTCTGTGCCGGCGCGCTGCAATCGCCGCAGTTGCTGCAGCTCTCGGGCATCGGCCCGGCGCCGTTGCTGCAAGACCTGGGCATACCGGTGGTGCATGCGCTGCCGGGCGTTGGCGAAAACCTGCAGGACCACCTGCAGATCCGGCTGATCTACGAGGTGAGCCGGCCCATCACCACCAACGACCAGCTGCGCACGCTGACTGGCAAGGCGCGCATGGGCCTGGAATGGCTGCTGATGCGCAAGGGCCCGCTGGCCATCGGCATCAACCAGGGCGCGATGTTCTGCCGGGCCTTGCCGCAGGAAAGCGCCACGCCCGACACGCAGTTCCATTTCTCGACGCTGTCGGCCGACATGGCCGGCGGCATGGTGCACCCGTTCTCGGGCTGCACCTATTCCGTATGCCAGCTGCGTCCGGAATCGCGCGGCACCGTGCGGATTCGCTCGACCGACCCGTTCGAGGCGCCGTCGATGCAGCCCAACTACCTGTCGGCCGAACTGGACCGGCGCTGCACCATCGCGGCGGTGCGCTATGCGCGGCGCGTGGCGCAGACCGAACCGATGCGCGGCCTGATGAAGCGGGAGTTCCGCCCGGGCGACGACGTGCGCAGCGACGACGAAATCCTGCACTTCTGCCGCGAGTACGGCGCCACCATCTTCCATCCGTCGGGGACGGCAAAAATGGGCCCGGCAGCCGATCCGCTCGCGGTGGTCGACGCGCGCCTGCGCGTGCACGGCATCGGCGGGCTGCGCGTGGTGGACTGCTCGGTGATGCCGACGCTGGTATCGGGCAACACCAACGTGCCGGTGGTGATGATGGCCGAGCGCGCCGCGGACCTGATCCGCGCAGACGCGCGGCGCGAGTTCCACCACGCCGACCTCGCGGCCCCCATGGCGACCGCCGCCTGAGCCCCCCGGCAGGTTCCGCTTGCAAAGCGCCAAGGCCAGGCGCCGATAACAACCAGGCCAGACCCTGCAGTGCATCCGGCGTCCATAACCATCCTTCCAGAGGACGCCGCCCATCACCCGAGGAGACAAGCATGACAAGCCCCAACGAAAAGGCGATCCGCAAGGTCGCGCTGGCGTCCGTGATCGGCGCCACCATCGAGTGGTATGACTTCTTCCTGTACGGCGTGGTCGCCGGCCTGGTCTTCAACAAGCTGTATTTCCCCGGCAACGACCCGCTGGTGGCCACCATGCTGGCCTACACCACCTTTGCAGTGGGCTTTGTCACGCGCCCGCTCGGCGGCGTGATCTTCGGGCACTTCGGCGACAAGGTCGGGCGCAAGAGCATGCTGGTGATCACGCTGATGATCATGGGCGTGTCCACCTTCCTGATCGGGCTGGTGCCCACCTATGACAGCATCGGCATCGCGGCGCCGATACTGTTGCTGCTGCTGCGCGTGCTGCAAGGCATCGGCCTGGGCGGCGAATGGGGCGGCGCGGTGCTGATGGCGTACGAGTACGCGCCGCCGGACAAAAAGGGCTTCTATGCGTCGCTGCCGCAGATCGGGCTGGCGATCGGGCTGTGCCTGGCCTCGGGCGTGGTCGCGCTGCTGTCGCTGACCCTGTCGGATGCGCAGTTCCTGGCGTGGGGCTGGCGTGTGGCGTTCCTGATCTCGGCAGGGATGGTGTTCGTCGGCATGTATATCCGCCTCAACGTCAAGGAAACGCCGGAATTCGCTGTGATCAAGCAGCGCAATGCGGAAACGCAGATCCCCTTTGTCGACATGATGCGGCGCTACCCCGGCAATATCCTGAAGGGCATGGGCGCGCGCTATATCGATGGGGTCTTCTTCAACATCTTCGGCGTGTTCTCGATCACCTACCTGACCCAGACCGTGCAGATCAGCCGCACGCAGGCGCTGCTGGGGGTGATGGCGGCGGCGATCGCGATGTGCTTCTTCATTCCGTTCTTCGGCTACCTGTCCGACCGCATCGGCCGCACGCGGGTGTATTTCTGGGGTTCGCTGATCACTGCGCTGTCGGCCTTCCCCGCGTTCTGGCTGATGCTGAACAGCGGCGGCAACACCATGCTGCTGTGGCTGTCGATCGTGGTGCCGTTCGGCATTCTCTACGCGGCGGTGTACGGGCCGGAGGCGGCGCTGTTCTGCGAACTGTTCGATGCCAGGGTGCGCTACACCGGGATCTCGTTCGTCTACCAGTTCTCGGGCATCTTCGCGTCGGGCATCACGCCCATCATCGCCACGGCGCTGCTCAAGTCCGGTGGCGGCCAACCCTGGCAGATCTGCGCCTACGTGGCCTTCGCGGGACTGGTGTCGGCGCTGTCGGTGGCGCTGATCGGGCGGCGCGCGGACCCCGAGGCGCGGCGCGAAAGCGGCGTGCCGCTGCGCGGGCCCGCGCGCTGAACCGGCGGCTTGCCGCCAGCGTTGCGGCAAGCCGGCAATGTCTTAGAATGGCACCACGCTAATGACAGGGACATTGCATGCAACCTACGGAGGGCTCCGGCGCCGCGGCCGCCCCGCTCCTGCCCAAGGTGGTGCGCCAGCGGCTGCACGACACCGTGGTCGACCACCTGCGCAACTTCATCGTCGAAGGCGTGCTGGCGCCCGGCATGAAGCTGAACGAGCGCGAACTGTGCGAAACGCTGGGGATCTCGCGCACGCCGCTGCGCGAGGCGCTCAAGGTGCTGGCTGCCGAGGGGCTGATCGAGATCTCGCCCAACCGCGGCGCCAGCGTCTCGCGCATGAGCGAGGCCGAGGCATGGGAGGCGTTCGAGCTGATGAGTGGCCTCGAGGCCTTTGCCGGCGAGCTGGCATGCGAACGCATCACCGCGCCGGAACTGGCCGAGATCAAGGCGCTGCATTACGCCATGCTGGCCTGCCATGCGCGCAATGACCTGCCGGGCTACTACAGCCGCAACCAGGAAATTCACGACCGCATCGCCGCGGCGGCGCGCAACCAGACCTTGCTGCAGACCTACCTGACGCTGAACCGGCGGCTCAAGGCGATGCGCTTCCGCTCGAACCACCAGACCGACAAGTGGGACCGCGCCGTGCATGACCACGAAGAGATGATCCGCGCGCTGGAAGCCCGCGACGGCAAGCGCCTGGCGTCGATCCTGCGCCAGCACCTGCTGGAGAAGCGCGCCGCCGTGATGCAGATCCACCCGGATCCGGCCAGCGCGCCTGCCGTGCCCAACGCCTGATTGCGCGCGCCGTCAGCGCCGCGTGGCCAGGATGCGGTAGCCGCGGGCACAGTGCTCCTGGGCGGCGGCACGGGCTTCATCCGGATCGTCGAACAAGCCAGCCTGCGCAATCCCTGGCACCATCACGGCCTCGCCCGCTTCCGCGCCCAGGAAGCGCCCGTCGCGCGCCTGGACGATATACAGCACGTTGGAGGCGACTTCTCCCACCGGCTGACGCCGGCCAGCGGGCTGGCCCAGGCGCCGCTGGCCCGGTACCCCGCCACCCGCGGCGCCCGCGCCGCGCGCCACCTGCAGGTTGTTGCGGACCTCGTTGACGCCCAGCACGTCCTCGGCCAGCTCTTCAATACGGTATTTGATGCCGCGGTCGGCCACGGTGCCGGTCAGCGTGACGATGCCCGAGCCGACGTCGACCGTGACGTCCGAGACGTCGTCATCGGCATGCGCCAGCCGTTCGCACAGGTCGTCGCGGATGCGCGTGTCGGTGCGCTGGTAGTTCTTGGGCAGCCGGCGCGATCCGGTCCGCGCCGGGGCGCCCGGGCGGTACCGGTCTTCCGGGCCCTCGCCGCCTTCCGTGCCATAGCGCGCCTGCCCGTAGCCAAACCCCGAGCCGCCCGGATTGCCGCTGCGCCAGTGGTGCGCCTGGCGGATATCGCCGGGCTCGCCGTAGCCCCGGTTGCGCCACGTTTCCCTGATTTCCGACGGTGGATAGTCTTTCATGGATTGCCTCCGATCTGAACGCGTGTGTCGCGGTGTCTGGTATCGGTAGCATCATCCATGCCTCGCGTTGGACCCGCGCGCAACGCAGCGGCACGCGACGGCACGGCCGCGCGTCCGGCGCGGACTGCGCAACGGCGGCAAAGATCGAAGTTTTTACACGGTTGCCGCTGGTGCGGGCCGGTCGAGATAGCCACCCACGATGCGCCCCAGCAACGGCAGCTTGCCGGTGAAGAAGTGATCCGCGCCGGGCACCACCACCACCGGCAGCGCCTGCGGGCGCGCCCATTCGAACAAGGCGGCCAGTTCCGCGCGCTCGTCGCGCTCGCCATGGACGACCAGGCAATCGGCGGGCACCGGCGGCGTGTCATAGCTGCGGTGGCCTTTTACCAGGCCATAAGGAGTGCCGGCCAGCACGAGGTGGCGGATCGGCACGGCTTGCGCCGCCAGCGCCGCGGCCACATGGGCCATGACAAAGGCGCCGAAGGAAAAGCCGGCCAGCGCCAGCGGGAGCCCGGCATGGGCGTCGCGCAGGTGGGCCACCACCGCCAGCAGGTCCTGCGCCTCGCCGGGGCCCTGGTCATGGGCGCCGCCGGACCCGCCGACGCCGCGAAAGTTCGGCCGCACCGTCAGGTAGCCGCGCGCCACCAGCGCCTTGGCCAACTGATGCGGCACCTTGTGGGTGGCCGAGCCGCCCAGCAACGGATGCGGATGGCCCACCACGGCGACGCCGCGCGGAGCGCCCGCCGGCCGGTCAACCAGCAGTTCAATCGGCCCGGCCTCGCCGTCGAGCATTGCCTTTTCGGTGCCTGACGCAACCGCCATGCGATCTCCTGGGATATTGAGGAAGACAGAGGATGACAAAGGGCCGCGCTCGGCCCGAAGTCCGTGATGTTACTGCGATGGCAGCAACGATGTCGGCGATGGCGACCGCACCCCGGCCGGCGCGCGCACGGATGCGTATCAATTTGTCACCGTGTGCCCGATCCGCCGCAGCATCGCGCGAGGTGGCGGATGCGCTTTCCTATAATTCCGCGAGTCGCGGCGCGGCCGGTTGCCCCGGATCCCGCCGCCCGGCCAGCCGCAGTCGAGGGCCGCTTACGAGTGCCTCGGCCGCTGGCCGCACCATGCGCCGAAGGGACCGCCAGCGAGCAGCGGTCCCCTCGCCTGTTCATCGCCGGTGTCCCGGCCGTTCCCGCATCGGATCGCCGCCGTCCCTACTGGAGCGGCGCGCGTGTCCATCCCGTTTGGCGATGCCGGAGCGCCGCGAGCCGTCACCATCGACGAGATTCCGCCATGAGCAACGTTTCACGGCTCGCACTGGGCCTTGCGCTCGCCGCGCTATGCCATCTGATGCCAGCCAGCTTGCCCGCCGCGGTGGCAGCGCCGGCATCCGAGGCCGCTTCGGCCACCGAGGCGCAGCAAGCACCCGCCATCACCCACGTTGAAGCCGTTGCAGAACTCAAGCGCCTGCAGACCGAGCAGGACCGCATCAAGCAGCAGGCCTCCGACCCCGACGGCACCACCAAGCTGGACGAGCTGGACCATACCCTGCACAAGCTCGATGCCGACGTCGACAGCCTGTCCGCCGCGCTGACGCCGCAGCGCGCCCAGCTGCAGGCGCAGCTCGATGTGCTGGGCCCGCCGCCGACGGATGGCATGACCCGGGAAGCGCCGGCGGTGATACGGCAGCGCGCCGAACTGAACGCGCGCCGCATGCAGCTCGATGCGCAACTGAAGCAGGCCGCCGAAAGCAAGGAGAACATCGCCAACCTGAGCGGCCAGATCGGGCGGCTGCAGCGCAGCCAGATGAAAGACCAGCTGGCGCTGCGCTCGGACAGCATCCTGAACCCGCAGTTCTGGAAGCCGATAGTCAGCCCGGCCGCCGAGGACCGGGCGCGCATGGCCGCGTTCCTGGACCAGGTGGTGCCGATGGCGCAACTGGCCTGGCAGCCGTCGCAGCGCGCCGCCACCATCGCCCTGCTGCTGCTCTCGCTGGGCGTGTGGCTGCTGGGCAAGCGCCTGGCCGAACGCGCGCTGGCCTGGTTCTGCCTGAACCGGCTGCCGCCCACGCGCCTGCGGCGCAGCGCGCTGGCGCTGGCCACCACGCTCGCGACCGTGGCCACCACGGGGCTGGCGGTGCAGATCGTCTACAACGCTTTCGCGCGCAACTATGAACTGCCGCCGGACCTGATGACGCTGTACGGCGGGCTGCTCAAGCTGACCCTGACCAGCGCGCTGATCGCGGGCCTCGGGCGCGCCCTGCTGTGCACGCGCCACCCGTCCTGGCGGCTGCCCGCGCTGGCCGACCCGGTGGCGCTGGCGATGAAGCCGTTCCCCGCGGTGCTGGCCGGGCTGTTGCTGCTGGCCGGTACGCTGGAACAGCTCAACCGCATTGCCGATACCAGCGTGCAGGTCACGCTGCTGGGACGCGGGCTGGTCTCGCTGGTGGTGGTGCTGACCATCGGCGCGGCGCTGCTGCGCGCCAACCGCGTGCGCAGCGAGCTGGCGGCGGCGGGCGAGCAGCCGGAAGCGCGCGCCACGCTGGCCGGCATGATCCACGCCGGCGTCAGCCTGATCGTGATCGTGTCGCTGGTGGCGCTGCTGGCGGGCTATATCAGCTTTGCGCGCTTCCTGACCTATGAGCTGGTCTGGTTCGACATCGTGCTGTGCAGCCTGTACCTGCTGACCCAGGTCACGCGCGACACATTCGAAAGCGTGTTCTCGACCCAGCATGCCAGCGGCCAGGTGATCAAGCAGCTGTTCGGCGTCGACGATGCGCGCCTGGAACAGGCCGCCACCATCCTGTCTGGCATCGGCGCCAGCCTGTTGCTGCTGCTGGCCGTGGTGGCGCTGCTGACCGGCGGCTTCGGCACCACCCCCGCTGACCTGGTAGACAGCCTGGTCACCGTGCTGGGCGGCGAAAAACTGCGCAGCCTGAACATCATGCCCGAGCGCATACTGAATGCGCTGGTCGCGCTGGGGGTCGGCATCTGGTTGCTGCGCACGGTGCGGCGCTGGCTGGATGCGGAACTGCTGCCCAAGCTGTGCATGGAGCAAGGGCTGCGCGCGTCGCTGATCACGCTGTTCAGCAATGTCGGCTACGTGCTGCTGGTGCTGCTGACGCTGTCGCTGCTGGGCGTGCGCTGGGACAACCTGGCGTGGATCGTCAGCGCGCTGTCGGTCGGCATCGGCTTCGGCCTGCAGGAGATCGTGAAGAACTTTGTCTCGGGGCTGATCCTGCTGACCGAGCGCCCGGTCAAGGTCGGCGACATGGTCAGCATCGCCGGGGTCGAGGGCGACATCCGCCGCATCAACGTGCGCGCCACCGAGATCCAGCTGGGCGACCGCTCCACGGTGATCGTGCCCAATTCGCAGCTGATCTCGCAGAACCTGCGCAACGTCACCATGAGCAACAGCACCCAGGGGGTGGCCTCGCTTCAGCTCACCTTCCCGCTGGACACCGATCCCGAGCAGCTGCGCGACCTGCTGCTGGACGTCTACCGCGAGAACGAAAGCATCCTCGACGTGCCGGCCCCGTCGGTGATGTTCAGCCAGCTGGCGCCCAACGGCATCACGCTGTCGGTCACCGGCTATGTCGGCAGCCCGCGCATCGCCGCGGCCACGCGCAGCGACCTGCTGTTCGAGATCCTCAAGCGGCTGCGCGCCGCGGGCATTTCGCTGTCGGTGCCGCAATCGCTGCGGCTGGAGAACATGCCGCCGTTCGGCGCGGAACCGGAGCGCGCACTGGCGACCGGCTGACGCCGCGCGGCAATGCCGCTATGCCTTGGCCGGGCCGGCGGCGTCTTCCACCGCCAGCGACACCAGCCAGCGGCGAATCACCTGCTCTTCCTGCGCCGTCAGGCCCGCCGCCAGGCGCGCCTCGTTGGCCATGACCCGTTCGCGGCACTGGCCCAGCAAGGCCTTGCCCTGCGCCGTCAGCGCAATGGTCTGGATGCGGCCGTGCACGGGATGCGGCGCGCGCTCGATATGGCCGGCCTTCTCCAGGTTGCCGACGATCACGCTGACGGTCTGCGGCGTCAGCAGCGCCAGCCGCGCCAGGTCGGCGCCCGACAGCCCTGCATACGCACCCAGCATGGTCAGCACCACGAACTGCGGCGGCGTCACGTTCAGGTCGGCCAGCGCCCGCTCCATGCGCAGGCGGTTGGCCGCGCCGGCCTGGCGCAGCAGGTAGCCAAGGTGGCCGCTCTCGCCCCGCTTGCCTTCGCCGGGCGCGGGAACCGCAGTAGAAGCCGCGGCCGCGACGCCGCGCCTGGTGGTGGTCTTGCCCATAATGTCAGAACTCTTATATTATGTTCGTGCTCTGATATTAACCCAGTTCCGCCAAGGAGGCCCGGAATGCCAGACCCGCATGCCAGCATGACGTTCGAATCCTTCATCCGCGCCGCGCCAGCCGTGTACACGGCCCTGCGCGCGCTGGGCGCCGCCGTGGATGACTCCGGACTCGACAAGCCGTTGACCGAGCTGATCAAGGTGCGCGTGTCGCAGCTCAACGGCTGCGCCTTCTGCCTGCAGTTCCACCTGAACCTGGCGCGCCGGCATGGCGTGGACGCGCGCAAGCTAGACCTGGTCGCGGTCTGGCGCGAGGCCGGCGTCCATGGCGCGCGCGAGCAGGCGGCACTGGCCTGGGCCGAGGCGCTGACCGTGCTGGGCGCCACCGCGGGCGCTGGCGCCGAACACGCCCGCCAGCAGGCGCTGGCGCGGGTGCGCGAGCAGTTCAGCGAGGCCGAGATCCCCTACCTGACCGCTGCGATCGCCGCGATCCAGGCATGGAACCGGATTGCCGCCGGCCTGCAGTTCCCGCCGCCGCCCGCGCAAGCGGCAGGGAGCGCCGCATGAACACCGCCACCGCCCCACAGACCGAACTGCGGCATGTCGAGCATGACACGGAAGTGGCCGCCTGTTTTGCGCTGATGCGGCAATTGCGCCCGCACCTGGCCTCGGCCGATGAGTTGGTGGCGCGCTGGCGCCGCCAGGCGGAGACAGGCTATCGCCTGCTGGTGCTATGGGACCACGGCAAGCCGGTTGCGCTCGCCGGCTGGCGGGTGCAGGACAACCTGGTCCGCGGCGTTCACGCCTACGTCGATGACCTCGTCACTGACGCGGACGCGCGCAGCAGCGGCTACGGGCAGCAGGTGATGGACCGCCTGAAACACGAGGCGCGCCAGGCCGGCTGCCACGCGCTGGTTCTGGATACGCCGCTCGCCAACGTGCTGGGCCACCGCTTCTACTACCGCAACGGCCTGCTGGCGAGCGCGCTCCACTTCCATTTCCCGCTGGAGGACAACCACCGATGACCACCTTGCTTCACCTCAGCGCCAGCAGCCGCGGCGAGGCCTCATGGAGCCGGCAGGCCGCCGCGCGCCTGCTGGGGCAGCGCGGCAACCGCTCGCTGCGCGTGATCGAGCGCGACCTGGCTGGCCAGCCGCTGCCGCATCCGGATCGTGCCACGGTCGAAGCCAGCCTGATGCCGCCTGAGCAGCGCGGCCCGGCCGACCATGCGGCGCTGGCGCTGTCCGAAACGCTGATCGCCGAACTGGAGGCCGCCGACGCCGTGCTGATCTCCACGCCGATGCACAACTTCACCGTGCCCTCGGCGCTCAAGGCATGGATCGACCTGGTAGTGCGGCCCAACCGCACCTTCCGCAATACGCCGGCCGGCAAGGTCGGCATGCTGGCGAACCGGCCGGTGCTGGCGGTGGTCTCGTGCGGCCGCCCGTTCCGGGAAGGTCCGGGGAGCCAGCAGGACTTCCTGACGCCCTACCTGAAGTACGTGTTCGCGGCGATCGGCATCACGCAGGTGGAAGTGATGCGCATGGAACGCATGAACTGGGGCCCGGACTTCGCCCAGATGGGGCTGGACAGCGTACGGGTGCCGGCAGGCTGGCCCAGGGAGACGGCGCGGGCCTGAGGCAGGCGAAGCCGGCTTGCGCGGCGCCGGGGCGCGGCTCGCGTTATTCTCGTGGAAAGATTTTTTGTATTGATATATTCTCTAAACGAGAATATCGAAGCGATTCGCTTGTCCCTTCCACGCCCGACCCGATGGAACTGGCTGAACTTGAAATCTTCCGCGCCGTCGCCACGGAGCAGAGCGTCACCCGCGCCGCGCGCCTGCTGGACCGGGTGCAGTCCAACGTCACCACGCGCGTCAAGCAACTGGAAGAAGCACTCGGCGTGGCCCTGTTCCAGCGCGACAGCAAGCGCATGCTGCTGACGCCCGAGGGCCACCGGCTGCTCGCCTATGCCAACCAGATGCTGGCCCTGGCGGAAGAGGCGCGGCAGTCGGTGCAGGGCGCCGCACCGTCGGGTCGCCTGCGCATCGGCACCATGGAAAGCGCCGCCGCCAACCGCCTGCCGATGCCGCTGGCGCGGTTCCACGCGGCCTGGCCCGGCGTAGAAATCGAGATCCGGACCGGCACCACGCGCGCGCTGGTCGATGCCGTGCTCGACCACCGGCTGGACTGCGCCGTGGTGGCGCATCCGGGCGCGGGGCCGGCGCGCGCGGCCGATCTGGACGAACTGGGCCCCGGGCTGGAAGGCACTTACCTGTTCACGGAACATCTGCAGCTGGTGCTGCCGGCAAGCCATCCCAAGGTGCGCGGGCCGCGGGACGTGGCATTGCGCCGCCTGGCGGCCTTCCCCAAGGGCTGCACCTACCGCCAGTGCGTGGAAGACTGGCTGGCGCAGGGCAGCGACGACATGCGCCAGCGCCTGGCCGTCACCGAGATGCCGTCATACCACGCCATGCTCGCCTGCGTCAGTGCGGGCACGGCGATGGCCATCCTGCCGCGCTCGCTGCTGGCGCTGCACCGCGACGCCGTCGACGTGCAGGCCGTGCCGGTGCGGGCGGTGCACACCTATATCGTCAAGCGTGCGGGCTATGCCACACACGCCTGCGACGCCTTCGTGCGCGAACTGCGCGATGGCTGATCCCGCCATCGCGCCCGCCGCGCCAGCGCCATCGACCCTGCCCAGGAGCTTCAAATTGACCGACTCGACCCACACCGCTGACCGGCTGCCACTGCTGCGCAGGCTCGGCATCCGCACCCCGATCATCCAGGCGCCCATGGCCGGTGTCAGCACGCCCGCGCTGGCCGCGGCCGTCACCCATGCCGGCGGGCTGGGCTCGCTTGGCGTAGGCGCCATGGACGCCGAAGCCGCGCGCAAGGCCATCCGCGAGACCCGCGCGCTGACCAGCGGGCCGTTCAACGTCAATGTGTTCTGCCATGCGCCGGCGGTCGCCGATGCGGCGCGCGAGCAGGCCTGGCTGGCCTACCTCGCGCCGCGCTTTGCCGAATTCGGCGCCACCCCGCCTGCCACGCTGCGCGAAATCTATCGCAGCTACGTCAGCGACGACGCCATGCACGCGATGCTGCTGGAAGAACGCCCGGCCGTGGTCAGCTTCCATTTCGGGCTGCCCGATGCGGGCCGGATCCGCGCGCTGCGCGAAGCCGGCATGGTGCTGCTGGCCAGCGCGACCTCGCTGGACGAGGCGCGCGCGATCGAGGCGGCCGGCATCGACGCGGTGGTGGCGCAGGGCATCGAGGCCGGCGGCCATCGCGGCGTGTTCGACCCGGCCGCCGCCGACGAGGGACTCGGCACCTTTGCGCTGGTACGCGTACTGTCGACGCAGACCCGCCTGCCGGTGATCGCGGCAGGCGGCATCATGGACGGTGCCGGCATTGCCGCCGCGCTGGCGCTCGGCGCGCAGGCCGCGCAGCTCGGCACCGCCTTTATCGCCTGCCCCGAGACCGTGGCCGACGTCCCTTACCGCGAAGCCCTGCTGCAGGCGCGCACGCGCCCGACGGTGCTGACGCGGGCCATCTCGGGCCGCAACGCGCGCGGCCTGGCCAACCGTTTTACCGAACTGGGCGCGGCGGCCGGCGCGCCCGCCGCGCCCGACTACCCCACCGCCTACGATGCCGGCAAGGCCCTTAACGCGGCCGCCAAGGCGCACGGCAGCGCCGACTTTGCCGCGCAGTGGGCCGGCCAGGCCGCGCCGCTGGCGCGCGCGTTGCCGGCGGCGCAGCTGGTTGCGGCGCTGGCTGGCGAACTCGCCGCCAGTGCGCGCGGGCTCGGGGCGCTGGCCGAAACCTTCGGGTAAGCCGTTTCGGACACGGGCCGTTTTACCGCGTCTTACACCGGGTTAAAAAAGACAGATCTGAAAAGCCGCGGTTACAAAGCTAACAAGTCGGCCCGGGCGCCGAAACACCTTGCGCGCCAATTTGCGTCCATCATTCAGGAACACAAGCTGTGCATGACAAGGAGTCCGAAATGCGCCCCTCCACCCGCATCGTCGCCGCGGCGGTCCTGGCCGCGTCCCTGGTAGCCGCCGGTTCCGCCTCCGCACACGGCCGCCACCACCATGGCGGCTCCAACGGCGGCGCTGTGCTCGCGGTCGGCGCGCTGGCCGGCCTGGCGCTGGGCGCCATGCTGGCCTCGGGACCGGTGGTGGCGGCACCGGTGGCGCCCCCGCCCGTCACCTACGCCCCCGCGCCGGTCTCTTACGCAGCGCCGGCGGTGCCGCCTGGCTATTGCTACCGCGACTACGATCGCGCCTACGTGCCGTGCGGACCGCAGCCTTCCGGTTATTACCGCGAGGCACCGTACTACGGCTACTGAGGCCTACCGCCATGCCGGTCGACCGCGACTATTTCGCCGGCCTGTACGGCCGCAACCAGGACCCCTGGGGCATCGGCACGCGCTGGTACGAAGCGCGCAAGCGCGCCCTGCTGCTGGCCACGCTGCCGCGCGAGCGCTTTGCCCGCGCCTTCGAGCCCGGTTGCGGCGGCGGCCACCTGAGCGCGGCGCTGGCGCCGCGCTGCGATGCGCTGGTGGCGATGGAGCTGGCCGAGTCCGCCGCCGAGCAGGCGCGGCAACGGCTGGCGCCATTCCCGCAGGCGCGCGTGCTGACCGGCGAATTGCCGCAGCAGTGGCCCGAAGGCAGCTTCGACCTGATGGTGTTTTCCGAACTGGGCTACTACTTTCCCAAGCCGGACTGGCACGAGGTCGCGGCGATGGCGGCCGGCGCGCTGGCCGATGACGGCGTCATCGTCGCCTGCCATTTCCGGCATCCGTTCGCGGAGCAGCAGATCACGGCACAGGCCGTGCATGAAGCCATCGGCGCGCAGCCTGGGCTGCATCGGCATATCAGTCACGATGAGCCGGATTTCGTGTTGGAACTGTGGACGCGGCAGCTGGAGATGCGGCTGGCGTAGAGTCACGGCACTATAAAAAGAGAAACGCCCCATGCAAGGTAATACTTGCATGGGGCGTTGTCTTTGGCGAAGCGACTGGCGAAGCGCACCGGCTCCTGACTGACCGCCTGGGTACTCCCTCTCCCGCTTGCGGGAGAGGGGAGCGAACAGGCTGTCTATCCAGATCAGCGAGCCCGCCTCACACCGGCACATCCCGCGTCGGATCCGGCTTGCGGTCGTCAAACCAGCGATACAGCGTTGGCACCATCACCAGCGTCAGCAGCGTCGAGGTAATCAGTCCGCCGATCACCACCACCGCCAGCGGCCGCTGCACTTCGGAGCCAGGGCCGGTAGAGAACAGGAACGGCACCAGGCCCAGCATCGCAATGGTCGCGGTCATCATCACCGGCCGGAAACGCTGCGTCGCGCCCTGCACCACCGCCTCATCGAGCGACAAGCCCGAATCGCGCAGCGTGCGGATATACGACACCAGCACCACCCCGTTCAGCACCGCCATGCCCCACAGCGCAATAAAGCCCACCGAGGCCGGCACCGACAGGTATTCGCCGGTGACGAACAGCCCGATGATGCCGCCGATGGAAGCGAACGGCAGCACCGTGATGATCAGCGTGGCAAAGCGCAGCGAGTTGAACAGCAGGAACAACAGGAAGAAGATCGCGGCGATGGTGACCGGCACGATGATCTTCAGGTGGCCCATGGCACGTTCCATGTTCTGGAACTGGCCGCCCCACTCGAGGTAGTAGCCTTCGGGCAGCTTCACCTTGGCGCCGGCGGCCTGCTGCAGCTCGGCGACAAAGCCGCCGAGGTCGCGGTCCTTCACGTTGATCATCACCACCACGCGGCGCTTGGCCATTTCGCGGCTGATCTGCGCGGGACCGTCGTTGACTTCGATGCGGGCCACGCTCTGCAGCGGCACCTGCATGCCGTCTGGGGTGTTGACCAGCAGCTGCCGGATCGCCTGCACGTTGTTGCGGAACTCCTCTGGCAGGCGCACCGCCGCGGCAAAGCGGCGCTCGCCCTCGAAGATGTCGGTGGCGCGCTTGCCGCCGATGGCGATCTCGATCACGTCATGGATGTCCGACACATTGAGCCCGTAGCGCGCGATCGCCTGGCGGTCGATCTCGATCGACAGGTACTGCTGGCCCGACACGCGCTCGATGCGGATGTCCTGCGAGCCCTGAATGCCGCCGGCCACGCGCGCGATCTCGCCCGCCAGTTCGCGCAGCTTGTCCAGGTCATCGCCGAACACCTTCACCGCCACGTCCGAACGCACCCCGCTGACCATCTCGTCGACGCGGTCCGAGATCGGCTGCGCCATCACGATCTGCACGCCCGGAATGGCCTTGAGCTTTTCGCGGATGGCATTGGCGATGTCGTCCTGGGTCCAGCCGTCTGGCCACTGGTCGCGGTCCTTCAGGCTGGCGATCGGGGTCGATTCGTTCTGGCCCTGCGGGTCCGCCGGGCTTTCGCCGCGGCCCACCCCCGACACCACCGACTTCACGCCCGGCACCTCCAGCACCAGCCTGTTGGCTTCCTTCTCCAGCTTGACCGACTCTTCCAGCGAGATGTTGGGCACGCGGTCGATCGCGGGCACGATCGAGCCTTCCTTCATCTCCGGAATGAACGAGGTGCCTAGCAGCGGCACGATCAGCAACGTGGCGACGAAGGCCGCGACCGCGCTGATGACGGTCTTGCGGCTGTTGCCCAGCGCCCAGTGCAGCAGGCGCAGGTAGTGGCGCTTCATGAAGGCGATCACGCGCGTGTCATGCTCGGCGCCGCCCTTGAGCAGGTACGACGACAGCACCGGCGACAGTGTCATCGACAGGAACAGCGAGATCGCCAGCGCGATCGAGATGGTGAACGCCAGCGGCGCGAACATCTTGCCTTCCATGCCCGACAGCGTCATCAGCGGCAGGAACACCAGGATGATGATGCCCACGCCGACAATCACCGGCGTGGCCACTTCCTGCACCGCCTTGACCAGGATCTCGGTCTTGCTCAGTCCGGGCTCCTTGTGACCAAGCCGCTCGAACGCGTTCTCGACCACCACCACCGAGCCGTCGACCATCAGGCCGATGGCGATCGCCAGCCCCCCCAATGACATCAGGTTGGCCGACAGGCCGACTTCGTTCATCACCATGAAGGTCAGCAATGGCGTCAGCACCAGCGTGGCCAGCACGATCACCGATGAACGCACATCGCCCAGGAACAGGAACAGCACGATCACCACCAGCACCACGCCTTCGAGCAGCACCTTGGTCACGGTCCACAGCGCGGCGTCGACCAGTTCGCTGCGGTCATAGTACGGCACGATCTGCAGCTTGCCCGGCAGCATGCCGCGCTCATTGATCTCGGCCACGCGGGCCTTCACGCGGCTGACCACCTCCTTGGCATTGCCCCCGCGCATCATCATGACGATGCCGCCGACCGCCTCGGTCTGGCCGTTCTTGACCAGCGCGCCCTGGCGCACCTCATGGCCGATGGTGACGTTGGCGACGTCGCGCAGGTACACCGGCGTGCCGTTGATCTCCTTGAGCACGATGCTGCCGAGGTCGTCCACGCCGCGGGCCAGGCCCACGCCGCGGATCAGGTACTGCTCGGCATAGTGCGGCAGCACGCCGCCGCCGGAGTTGGCGTTGTTGCGCGCCAGCGCCTCATAGACCTGCTGGATCGAGATCTGGTAGTGGCGCATGCGCTCGGGGTTGACCAGCGCCTGGTACTGGCGCACGTAGCCGCCCTGCGAGTTGATCTCGGCCACGCCAGGAATCGAGCGCAGCAGCGGACGCACCACCCAGTCCTGGGCAATGCGGCGCTCGGCCAGCTCTTCCTGGGTCAGTTCGCGGTTGCCGTCGTCGGCGCGGTCCAGCGTGTACTGGTAGACCTCGCCCAGGCCGGTGGAAACCGGGCCCAGCACCGGCGACACGCCTTCCGGCATGCGCCCGCCTACTTCGATCAGGCGCTCCATCACCAGCTGGCGCGCGAAATACACGTCGGTGGCATCGGTGAACACCAGCGTAATCAGGGACAGGCCCGCCTTGTTCAGCGAGCGCATCTCTTCCAGGCCGGGCAGGCCGGTCATCGCCATTTCCACCGGCACCGTGACAAAGCGCTCCACTTCCTCGGGCGAACGGCCCGCGGCTTCGGTGGCGATCTGCACCTGCACGTTGGTCACGTCCGGGAACGCATCCACCGACAGCTTGGTGGCAGCGCGCAGGCCGAAGAAGAACAGCACCACGGCGATCACGCACACCACCAGCCGCTGTTTGATGGCGGCTTCGACTAGGGATTTCATCATGGTCGATTACCCTTGCTCGAGGCGTTTGCGCTCGTTGTCCAGGTGGAATGCGCCATCGACCACGATGCGGTCGCCGGCCTTCACGCCGTTCTGCACCACGCGCATGCCGTCGCTCTCGGCGCCCAGCTTGACCTTGGTCAGGCGGTACTTGTTGCCGGGCATCTCGACGTAGACCAGCTCGTCGTTGCCGTCGCGCACCACCGCCGCGGCCGGCACCACCAGCTGGTCGACCGGCTTGCCGGCAATCAGCATGCTGGCCAGCATGGCCGGCTTCAAGCGGCCTTCGCGGTTCTCCAGCTCGGTGCGGACCAGCACCGTGCGCGACTGCGGATTGACCGTGCGGCCCACGTAGATCAGCTTCCCGGTAATGGTCTGGCGGCCGGCGCCGTTGGCCAGCGACGGCACCTCGATCTCAACGCTCTGGCCTTCGGCCACCTGCGCGGCCTGCTGCTCGGGCACCTCGGCCACCACCCATACGCGCGACAGGTCGGCCACGGTGTAGAGTGCGTCGGCCGGCTGCACCACCTGGCCCTGCGCCACGTTGCGCTCGACCACGGTGCCGCTGATGCTGGAATACACCGGCGAATGGGAATTGATGCTGCCGCTCTTGGCCAGCTGGGCGATCGACGCCGCCGACATGCCCAGCACGCGCAGTTGGTCGCGGTAGGCGCGCATCTCGGCCGAGGCGATCGCCAGTTCGCTCTCGCGGCGCTGCAGTTCGCCGCGGCCGATCACGTCGGCGGCAAACAGCTGGCGTGCGCGCTCGGCGTTGCGGCCTTGCAGCTCGGTCTGGGCCTCGCTCTTCAGGAAGGCCATCTGCGCCGCGCCCAGCTCGCTGCTGTGCAGGCGCGCCAGCACCTGGCCGGCCTTCACTTCCTGGCCCAGCGTGGCATGGAGGTCGGTCACGCGGCCGGTCACGCTGGCGCCGATGCGCGACACGCGCTGTTCGTCGAAGTCGATGCGGCCGGACACGCGCAGCATCTCGCTGAACGGTGAGGTCGATACGGGCGCCACCTTCAGGCCCTTCTGCAGGTTGCCCTCCGGCTGGATCACGCCGGGCGGCAGCTTGGGCGCTTCGGCGACCGGTTCAGGTTGGTCGGAACAGGCCGCCAGGCTGAACGTCAGGACGGCGGCGGCCGTCAGCGAAAGCAGGAAATTGGGACGCATGGTTATTTCTGTTCGAGGTTGGATGTCGGCTGCAGGCCCGGCGCGGCGGTGGCGCCGGGGGCAGTCGACATAAGCTTTTCGATCTGGATCGCGGCCAGCTGCAGGTCGTACTGCGCGGCAATCAGTTCATTGCGCGCGCCACGCAGCACGCGCTGGGCATCGAGGTAGTCCAGGATGCCGCGCTCGCCGAAGCGGTAGGCGGCTTCGGCCACGCCCAACGCCGACTCGGCCTCGCGCACGATGCCCGATTCCAGCGCCGTCACCTGGGCCTGGTTGATCTCGTACTGGCGGTAGGCCGCTTCCAGTTCCTGGGTCAACTCGAACTCGCGCGCCTCGAGCGCGCTGCGCGCCTGCGTGGCCTGCGCCGTGGCCTCCCCCACCGGGCCGCTGCGGCGATCCCACAGCGGGATCGTAAGGATCAGGCCGATCTGCGAGACGTTGTTGTCAGGCTGGCGGTCGGTGCTGGCGCGCAGCGCCACTTCGGGCCAGAGCAGCGACTTCTGGTAATCCACGCCCAGCTGCGCGCGCTCCAATTCCATGCGGCGCTGGACCAGCTCGGCGTTGCCGGCGGTCATGGTGTCGCGCAGCACCGGCAGCGGCGGCACGTCGGGCGACTGGCCCAGCGTGCCCGCCAGCGAAAACTGGCCGGGCATGGCGCCGCCCACCTGCTGGCGCAGCGCGGCCTTGGCCTGGTTGACGCGCAGCTCGGCGGTCTGCTGGCTCTTCTGCGACGCCAGCAATTCTGTCTCGGCCTTGATCAGCTCGTAGCGCGGGGCCTCGCCCACTTCCACGCGCAGGCGTGCGCGCGAATGGATCTGGCGCATCATCGCCAGGTCTTCCTCGGCGGCGTGCAGTTCGCTCTCGCGGCGCAGGACGTCGTAGTAAGCGGTTTTCACCCGGGCGGAGAGGTCGGCGCGGAAGCCCTGCCGCACCGCCTGCGACGATTCCAGCCCGCGGGTCGCCATGGCTTCGCGCAGGCTGCGCTGGTGCGGGTAATCGAACTTCTGCACTACCGCATAGCTGGGCGCATTGCCGCTGGTCACGCCCGGCTGCTTGCCGGACAGGCGGCCATACATCACCTCGACCTGCGGATTGGGATAGGCCCTGGCGCTGCTGATGGCGGCGCTGGCCGCATCGACATTGGCCTCGGCGGCCGCCACGCCCTTATTGGTGGACTGCGCCAGATCGAGCAGTTGGGGCAGCGAGTAGGCAGGCCCCGCCACGGCGCCGGCGGCACCGGCGGAGGCGGGCTTCGGCACGGCGGCGGCCGCCAGGATGGCGGCGCCCGGCAGGGGCGCGGCGGCAGGTTTGGACAGCGGTGCACGGCCAGCGGGCGCGGCACCGGCCACGTCCGTCGCCTGCGCGGACGCCCCGCCTTGGGCTCCGGCCTGGGCCGGGGCGGCGGCAAGCGCCAGCGAAAGCGACGCGATCAGGGTCAGCTTGGTTGTTGTCATGAGTCGGGAAAGCAAGCAATACGACTGCCTCTCGCCACGCTGACGCACGCCCCGCGGCGATGCCGTCACGGGGACGCCATCACGGCAGGACGCACAACGGCGGCGCTTGCCCGCGGTCAGGCCGCGGGCAGGCTGGCGATATCAGGCAAGGGGGCGCGGCCCGCGGCATCGCGGCTGCATGCGGCAGCCGAGGCGACACGGGCGCAGGAAACGATCAGGCGAGGGCTATGGGTGGCCGGAAAAAGGCCGAAGGCGGGGGGTCCGCGCGGCCCGGCGGGTGCTGGGCCACGTTGCCGCTAGGCAGCAGCAACTTCACTGGCGGCAAGGCAAAGAGCGCACTGGATTCCTCGATCTCGTCGAGCAGGTCGAGCGGATCGAGCAGGTCGGCCGACCAGATATTGCAGTACCCGGGCGGCGGGTCATCGCAGATATCGTCGTCGTGCAGGCCGTCATCGCCGGGCACCACGATGCGGCCCAGGTCATCGAGAGGTTGGGCCGCCGCCATGTCGATCAAATCTGCCCCCGCCTGCTGCAGCCCCGGCAACGCCGCGCGCGCGTCCGCCGCTGCTCCAAAGGAGAGCAGCGACAAGCACATGGCGGTCAGCAGCAGGAACAACAGTCGCATGGGATCGGGGCATTGACGGCATCACCGGGGCGAACTTGGCCGGCCGGGATGCTGCAGGACAGCATTGTAACTGAACGATTACGATTGACAGGGAATCGTTACGTTCGTTCCCTTGGAGAATGACAATAGAAGGCTGTGCCGAGACATAGTTGTAAGCGGAGGCGAAAATGACCACGGCTAGAGCTGGAACCAGAGATGAAGCCATCAGGCTCCTGCAGGCAAAGGGGGTCGGACTCGTTGAACTGGACTAGAATCTGGCTGGCAAGACGCTTCTGAACTCAGTCATCTAGGGGAAAAGTCTGGTGTCCGCGTGGAGTATCGCGGCCACAAAAGCATTGTTGTCAAGTCGGCGGCAGCCCATTAGTTCCGCTATGCGTGCCTGACGAGACGAGGACCAGCTCCGCTACCGCGCCGGCCGCCGCCGCATAGGAAACCAAACGGGCGGCAGAAGCCGACCACACGGACCTCTGGGCCCTTCCCATGAGCGACCGAAACTGGCCGGCAACGGGCGGTGAGCAACTGGCGCGGACAATCAGAAGACCGCTCGGGCCTCGCCCGGTGGGAGCGCCCAGCCGACATTTGCCCGGGGGCTAACGGCGCATCATGCCGCCGCTGGTCATCCCCATATAGTCCACCATCGTCTGCATCATCTCCTGCATCAATTCCATGTGTTGGACCATCATGTCGTGGTGCATGCCCATGTGGGCAGACATGTCTCCCTGCCCCATACCCATGCCGCCCTGCATTCCACCTCCGCCCTGCATGCCACCCTTCATTCCATCTTGAGCCTGAGCTGCGTGCATGGCCCGCATCATGGTCATGCTCTCTTGCATAACCTTGGCCTGCTCTGCCATCAGCGCCTGACGTTCCTCAGACGTCTTGGCTCTGGAAAGCCGCTCGTGCAAGGCACGCAGATGCGCAATTTGGGCGTCCACGGCTGCATCCCTCTGCGCTTTCTGCGGGCTTTGTGATTTGTGTGGTTTTTGCGAGCTTGCAGCAGCCGCTTCGCCGTGGCTGTGGTCGTGCTCCGGACCGCCTTGCTGCGGGCCGGCAGAAAACGCAAACGGCGTCCACGCAAGTGCAGATAACGCGATAACAAGGGGGGCCAGCCGATTCTTTTGCATGATGTCGTCCCTTCGCAAAGTGTTCAGGATGCGCGATAGTGCGCTTTTGTCAGTCTAGGCCGCAGATATAAAAAGCGCCTTGATAAGCATCAGTCCTGAGTCGGTGGCTCACATATGAGGCGTGTTAGCGCAAATGACGGTCCGAAACTGGCCGGCGCGGAATGCGCGCAGGTCGCGGGCAAACGACGCTCTGGCGCAAGGCGTTTGCCGCCCAATTAACGCAAAGTCTTTCAGTCATTGATTTTTGAAGACGCTCGCTTGACGCAGAAGTTTTTGGTTAACGTAGGTATCGGGTTTAGCCCTTTTGGATGACCAGCAACATTCTGCAGGTCCGCAAGCCCCCTCCCTACCTGCAGCACTCATTGCAACGAAAGGCGGCACGAAGCAACCGGACCCTTACCGTTTGTTACGCTGACCGAAGTCGCACCAAGATATATTGGAAGCGAAACGAGGATTAGCCTCGATACCTACAAGGAAACGTCATGATGAAGAAGACACTGGTAATTGCGGTCGGAAGTCTGCTGATTGGCCTGAGTTTTGGTGCCTTTGCGCGGGGCGGTGGCGGCGGGGGCGGCAATAACGGTGGCAACTTCGGTGGAGCAACGCTTGGTCACGCTAGCAACTCGGCTACGATAAATTCCAATGGCTCCTTTTCCAGCGACCGCGACAAAGGCTTGCAGCGTGCTGAGGACCGAAGGAGTTTGGAGGGTTCAAGTCACGAAAAGGCCCAAGACAATCGCATGCATCGCAACACTACCAGACACGCCAAAAAACACTGACGCTGGGTAGAATTGGGCGAATCGACCTGGGGCGCGCGCGCATACGGCCTTAATTGGGTACGGGTGCATCGCGCAAGCCCTTGTGTGCTCGCTTTCTCGGCTCACACTTGTACACCGGCTTTTGAGCACCCGATGCTCGTTAGTACGTTCCGTCATAGCTGAAGTCGTCAAACGCCGTCACGCTGTCGGCTTTCGTCCAGACCCCGACGGCGCCAGGCCCGGCAATATGGCGGTCGTCGGTTTCGATGTAAGGCTTGCCGTTGAAAAGCACGCGGACGTGCGTTCCGCTAAATTCCGCGCGGAGCGTTTGCCAGGCACCACGACGCACTTTTACGTCGACAGCTTTGAGTTCTCTTCGCCTTCCACGCTCGACGAAGTAGAAGGTAATGTTGTTTTCCAGAGCGTTCACGCGCGCCAGGTAGTAGCTCTCGCCGCTTGTCCAGCGCCACACAAGACCGCCGGCCTGGTCCTCTTTTCCGCTGAGCGGCTTGAGCTTGACCTCGACGAAGCCGTCAGCGATTGCAACGCCCCTCCTCACACACCAGGGGAACGTCCCCGCTCCCCTCTGCTTCAGGACGTTGGGTGGACTCGGGGCCGTCGAGTCTGCTTCCACAGACCATTTCGGAAAGCCACCACCCGTTGAGCCGATAGTCCAACCAGGGGGGAGTGCTCCGACGGCGTCGCCGTCAAAGTTGACTGTCGTCGCTGCGAATGTCACGACCGGCAGCGCAGAAAACAATGTGGCGATGATGCGTTTCACGTCCTTCTCCGGGTACCCATTCACATCTGCGGCAGCCAATTGCCCTGCTCTGCCTGACAGCACTCGCACCAGGCGTAGAGCACCTCGTACATGACCATGCCGTGGCGGAGCATCTGAGGGGTAGTGGCTGCGAGTCCTTTCACTGGGCTGCCGCCCTTCGGCCCGCTTACCCATCGTGCTCTGGATGGGATCCGACTGGCACCATGGCTAAGCCGGGTCGCCTTGCGCGCGTCGCCAAGCGATATTTTTGCCATGTCTGCCTGCAAACAGGTCTCATTGAGAGCAACGCGCTGTATCAGTCCCTTGTCGTCATTCTCCGTGCTCCCGACTGCCAAGCCGGCCTCCCATCACTGGAATGCCGTTACTGCATCGCATGCAGCCGCCCTAGACCACCGTGAACCCATGTGTCCCGTCGCGCTCAAGCTGCGCGATCAGGCCGAATTCCCAGTCCAGGTAGCCCTGCATCGCCTCCCGCGGGTTGTCGGTGCCTTCATAGGGTCGGCGATAGCGGTCGGTGCGCTCGGAGGCCAGACGCGTCTCGCCGTGCTCCAGCGGCAGGCCCGCGGCAATCCAGGCCTGGGTGCCGCCTTCCAGCACCAGCACCTCCGCATCGGTCAGGCGCCGCAGGTCGGCGGCGGCGAAGCGCGCCAGCAGGCTGGTGCCACAGGTAAGGACATAGCGCTTCGGCTGCCCGATGCGGGGCAGCGCGTCGGCCAGCTGGGCGCGAATGACGAAGTGCGCCCCAGGAATATGGCGCTTGACGTAGTTGGCGCTGGCGGTGAAATCCAGCACGGCGGTGGCGCCATCTTCGGACGCCAGCCAGGCCGCCAGCTGCGCCGCGCCGACGCTGGGTACGGGCGCGGACGACGGCACCGGCGCGGCCACGGCGCCGGTTTCGCTGCGCGCCGCGGCGGCGACCGGTTCCACCACCCACACCTCCCAGCCCATCTGTGCCAGCCAGGACCCCGTCATGCTGGCGCGCACGTCATCGTCGTCCGCCAGCACGATGCGCGCGCCGCGCACCGGCGCATTGTGGTCGGTCTCCTGCACCAGTTGCCCGCCCGGCGCGTTGACGAAGCCGGGCAAGTGGCCGTCGGCAAATTCCTCGGGCGTGCGCACATCGAAGCGGTACACGGTGCGGCTCGGTTGCTGCAGCGAGTCCAGTTGCGCCAGGGCGATGCGCCGCACGCCGGCCCGGTCGGCGATCTCGCGCGCGCCACGGCGAGCGCTGTCGCGGTTGGCGTCGCTGACCGCGGCCGGGGCGCGGCGGCTGGCCCCATGGTCCAGCTGCTGGCCGGCCAGGGTCCAGCCGATGGTGCCGTTGCGCAGCGCCGCCACCGGGTTCGGGATCCCTGCATTCACCAGCGACTGCGTGCCGATGATGCTGCGCGTGCGGCCCGCGCAGTTGACGATCACGCGCGTGTGCGGATCGGGGGCCAGTTCGCGCACGCGCAGCACCAGCTCGGCGCCGGGCACGCTGGTGGCAGTGGGGATGCTCATGGTCTGGTATTCGTCGAAGCGGCGCGCGTCGACGATCACCACGTCGGCCTGGCTGTCGATCAAGGCCTGCACCTCCTCGGCCGCCAGCGACGGCGTGTGGCGCTTTGCCTCCACCACTTCGCCGAACGCCTTGCTCGGCACGTTGACGTCGCGGAACACCTCGCCGCCGCCGTCGATCCACGCGCGCAGCCCGCCTTCCAGCCGATGCACGCGGGAATAGCCCAGTTCACGCAGCACCGTTGCCGCACGCGGCGCCAGGTCAGTGCCGGCGTATTCGCCGTAGACGACGATCAGCGTGTCGCGGCGCGGGATGCGCGCCCACGCGTCCAGTTCCAGCCTCGACAGCGGGAAGTTGGCAGCCCACAGCGGATGCTCCCGCGCAAACGGGTCTTCCTCGCGCACGTCGATCAGCGCGATCTCATCGCGGTTGCGCAGCGCCTCGCGCACGGCTTCGGGAGCATACGTCGGGATTGCCGGCGCGGCCGGCGTAGCGGTAATGGTGGTCATGACTGGGCAAGTTCGCGGGAACGGTCCCACGGGTTAGGCAGGGTCTGGTTGGAATAGCCCGAGACAAAGGGCTTGCAGGTGCCGTCCTCGGCGTAGACCGAGCGGCGCACCGCGCCGATATTGCCGCCGTAGACATGGATGCTGACCGAGACGCGGTCGTCGTAGGCGTTGTTGACGCGATGGATATCGCCAACCGCCGGCGACACGGCTTCGACCTGGCCGGGCAGCAGGCGCACGCTCGGGCCACTGGCAACCGGCCGTCCGGCGCTGTCGAGCGCAAACGGCTGCGCATCTTCCGCGCCGCGCAGCATGCCGATCAGGCCCCACACGGTGTGGTCGTGGATCGGCGTGCGCTGGCCCGGTCCCCAGACGAAGCTGACGATGGAAAAGCGCTCGGCGGAATCGCAATGCAGCAGGTGCTGCTGGTAGTACTCGGGGTGCGGCCGGGCACAGGCTTCGGGCAGCCAGTCATCGCGCGCGACCAGCGTTGCCAGCAAGGCCCCGCCTTCACGCAGGATGCGCGGCTCGTCGGGATACTGGTCGAGCAGCGCCGCCAGGCCGGTAATGAAATCGCGCAGTGGCGCCAGCGCATTGGGGGTGCAGGAACTACCCATGGGAATGCTCCGGATTGTCTCGTGGTGGTTGCCGGGCGCAACGCGCCGGCCGCGCGGCCCTCTGCGGGGCGCTGCCCCGCAAACATAGCATGGCCAGCGCGGCAGCGCTTACACGCCAAGCTGCGCGCGCCCGGCGGCGAGCAGGATCGAATCGTTCTGCGGCGTATGGATGCGGCTGCACAGCACGTCGCGATAGTGGCGCTCGAGCGGGTGGTTGCGGCTCAGGCCATGGTTGCCCGACAACTGCAGCGCCAGTTCCACCGCACGGATGGCGTTGCCGGTCACGGTGAACTTAAGCAGGCCGCTGTCGGCACCTGCCGGCGCATCGCCCGCGTCGGTGCGCGCGGCGGCGTCGTCGAGCAGCACCTGGTTGACCCGCAGCAGCGCGGCAATCTCGCCGATGGCCTCCTGCACGCGCGGCAGCGTGGCCAGCGGCGCACCCAGGCTGCCGGGCGCGCGCTCGCGCACGAACGCATTGAGCCAGGCCGACGCCGCGCGCGCCACCGCGTCATAGAGGCTGCCCAGCAGCACCACCATCCACGCCTGCTGGTCCGCATTGGCGTCGAGATCCGCCTGGCTGGACCCGGTCGGGGCCCAGGCCGAGGGCGGGCGGATATCGACCGCGTGGTCCGGCGGAATCCAGACATTGTCGAGCACGGTCTCGTGGCTGCCCGAGGCGCGCAGGCCCAGATGGTTCCAGTTTTCCACGATGCGCACCCCGGCGATGCCGGCCGCAGGGCCCGGCACCAGGAACACGCCCACGCGCGGCTGCGCTTCGTCGGTGCGCGCCCACACCGCAAGCCAGCGCAGGGCCGGGATGCCGGTGCTGTACAGCTTGCGTCCGCTGAGGCGCCAGCCGTCGGCCACGCGCGTCGCCACCGTGGCCGGCAGGCCGCCGCGCGCGGGCGAGCCCAGCTGCGGTTCCACGCGCAGCGCGTTGATCAACGCGCCCTCCCGCACCGCGCTGGCAAAGACCTGCTCGCGCACGGAGACCGGCCAGTGCGAGTCGGCGCGGGCGATCGCGCGGTGCTGCAGGTAGGTCATGGTCAGCACCAGCGCCGTCGCGGCATCGCCGCCCGCCAGCGCGGCCACGACGCGGCGCGCCTGCGCCAGGCTCGCGCCGCCACCGCCGTAGGCGTGCGGAACGACCTGGGCGATCAGGCCATGGGCGTGCAGCTGCGCAAAGTTGTCGTGCGGGAAACTCGCCGCGGCATCGTGCGCGCCCGCGGTGCCGGCAAAGCGCGCGGACAGCGCCGCGAGCGCCTCGCCAGGGCGCGCATCGCTGCCGGGCAGCCGGTGCAGGGCAGACGTCAAAGACATGGGACAGGACTCCGGGAAAAGATGCGCGCACGGTGCGCGCCGAGTGCTGCCTAGCGTAGCGCCGTCGCCGGCCGGCGAAAACGATGCTTATTGAATATGGAGCGTCGTTTTTATTCGTTAGCGAAGCGGCGCCGCTGTCGTACTTTCTGCCTCAGCCCATTCCACCCGACACCGATTTCAGGAGAACGCACATGAGCGTCGATTTCATCGGCATGATCCAGAGCCAGAAGCAGTCCGAGATCCATCCCCCGTCAGGCCCGGTGATCGATCGCGACTATGTGCGCGCGTTTGCCCAGGCGCACGAGCAGGCCGGCTTCGACCGTATCCTGGTGCCGCACCACTCCACCGGGCCGTCGGCGACGCTGACCATTGCCTATGCCGCCAGCGTGACCAAGCGCATCCACTTCATGCTGGCGCACCGGCCCGGCTTTACCGCGCCGACGCTGGCCGCGCGCCAGATCGCCACGCTCGACCAGTTCAGCGGCGGCCGCCTGGGCGTGCATTTCATCTCCGGCGGCTCTGACAGCGAGCAGCAGCGCGACGGCGACTTCCTCGACCACGACCGGCGCTATGCGCGCACCGACGAGTACCTGCATATCCTGCGCCGCATCTGGACCGAATCCGCGCCGTTCGACCACGCAGGCGAGTTCTACCGCTTTACCCAGGGCTTCTCCGAGGTCAAGCCCGCGCAGCAGCCGCATGTGCCGATCTATTTTGGCGGCGCCTCGTCCGCGGCGCTGGCCGTCGCCGGCAAGCATGCCGATGTCTATGCGCTGTGGGGCGAGTCGCTCGACCAGGTGCGCGAGCTGACCGCGCGCGTACGCGCCGAAGCCGCGCGGCACGGCCGCACGGTGCGCTTCTCGGTGTCGTTCCGCCCGGTGCTGGCCGAGACCGAAGAAAAAGCCTGGGCCCGCGCCGACCGCATCCTCGAACGCACCCGCGCGCTGCGCGTGCAGGCCGGCTACAGCCGTGGCGGTCCGCAGCAGAGCGAAGGCGCGCGCCGCCTGCTGGCGGCGGCCGAACAGGGCGACCGCGTCGACCAGCGCCTGTGGACCGCGATCGCGCGCGAGACCGGTGGCCGTTCCAATTCCACCGGGCTGGTCGGCACGCCCGAGCAGGTCGCGCAGGCACTGCTGGCCTATTACGAACTCGGTGTCACCACCTTCCTGATCCGCGGCTTCGATCCGCTCGAAGACGCGCTCGACTACGGCCGCGAACTGATCCCGCGCGTGCGCGCCCTGGTGGCGCAGCACGACGCTGCGCAAGCGGCGCAGCGCAAGGCCGCGTGAACACATCTCGTGCCCGACACAACGACGACACAACGACGATACAACGACACAGGGATCCCACATGAGCCAGAACAACGACAAGCAGGCCGACCCGCGCCGACGCCGCGTGCTGCGGCTTGCCGGCGCCACGGCCGTAGCGGCGCCCGCGCTGATCCTGGGCCGGCAGGCCTGGTCGGCGCCGCGCAAGCTGACCTTTGCGTGGAACCAGAACTCCTTCTGCCTGACGCCGGTCGTGGTGGCGCAGGATAAGGGCTTCTTCGAGAAGAACGGCCTGCAGGTCGACCTGATCAACTACAGCGGTTCGACCGACCAGTTGCTGGAATCGATCGCCACCGGCAAGGCCGATGCCGCGGTGGGCATGATTCACCGCTGGCTCAAGCCGCTCGAAGCCGGCTTCGATGTCAAGATCATCGGCAGCTCGCACGGCGGCTGCGTGCGCCTGGTGGGGGCGAAGGCAGCGGGGGTCACCACGCTGCAGCAACTCAAGGGCAAGACCGTCGGCGTCAGCGACCTGGCGGCGCCGGGCAAGCACTTCTTCACCATCCTGCTGGCCAAGCACGGCATCGACCCCGACAAGGACGTCACCTGGCGCCAGTACCCGGCCGATCTGCTGGGCGTAGCGGTCGACAAGGGCGAGATCCAGGCCATTGCCGACGGCGACCCCAATCTCTATCTGCTGGAAAAGCGCACCAACGGTGCCTATGTGGAGCTGGCCACCAACCTCACCGGCGAATATGCGCGCAAGGTCTGCTGCGTGGTCGGCGCGCGCGGCGAACTGGTTCGCAACGACCGCCCCGCCGCCACCGCGCTGGCGCGCGCCATCGTGCAGGCCACCGACTATGTCGGCGAGAACCCCAACGAGGCCGCCAGGGTGTTTGCCAGGTATTCGCCCAAGATCAACCCGGACGACCTGCGCAAGCTCTACGGCACACTGACGTATACCCACCACCCGACCGGCGTCGACCTGCGCGACGAGATTGCGTTCTACGCCGATGATTTCCGCCGCATCGGCGTGCTGAAGAAGTCGACCGATGCCAAACGCCTGGCGCAGCACGTCTACGCCAATGTGCTGGGGTAATGCCATGACGACAAGCCAAAGCGCTCTCGACCCTGGCCTCGGAGGCCAGCCATCCGCGGCGCCCCTGCCGCACGCGCCCGCCGCGACACGCAACCCTGGCCCGGTCTGGACCACCGGCATCCTCGCCGCGCTCGCGTGGGCCGCATTCGGCGCGCTGACGTGGCAATGGCCCAATCAGGCGGTGGGCTTCAGCGACTGGGCCTATACCGCGGAACTGGGCATCGCGGCGCTGGCGGGCGCGGCCTCGCTGGCATTGGTGGCGCTGGCCGGCCCGCGGGCTCGGGCGGCGCAACGCCCGCTGGCGGCGCTGCGGACCGCCGGCCCGTGGCTGGTGGCACTGCCCGTGGCGCTGTCGGCATGGGAGGTCCTGACCGCCAAGACCGCGATCTTGCCCACGCCTTTCTTCGCGCCGCCGCAGGCGCTGATCGAGGTATATGCCGACGACTGGCGGCGACTCGGCGAGAGCGCGCTGAACACGCTGAAACTGCTCGGGCTGGGCGTCGCCTATGGCGGGCTGGCGGGCTTCCTGGTGGGCGTGTCGATCGGATGGTCGCGCCGCATCGGCTACTGGGTGCATCCGGTGCTGCGCGTGCTGGGGCCGCTGCCGTCGACCGCGCTGCTGCCGCTGGCTTTTTACTTCTTCCCGTCGAGCTACTCGGCAGCGGTGTTCCTGATCGCGCTGGCGACCGCCTTCCCGGTGGCCGTGCTGACCTGGTCCGGTGTCGCCGGCGTCAACAAGAGCTACTACGACGTGGCCCGCACGCTGGGTGCGTCAGGCTGGTTCCTGGTGTTGCGCGTGGCGATTCCCGCAGCGCTGCCGCAGGTGTTTGTCGGCCTGTTCATGGGGCTGGGGGCGTCGTTCTCGGTGCTGGTGACAGCGGAGATGATGGGGGTGAAATCCGGGCTGGGGTGGTATCTGACCTGGGCGCAGGGCTGGGCCTCGTACGTCAACATGTATGCGGCGCTGATCGTGATGGCGCTGCTGTTCTCGGGCGTGATCACGCTGCTGTTCGCCGCGCGCGACCGCGTGCTGTCTTGGCAGAAGGGGACGGTGAAATGGTGAGCGTGGTCGAGCGATGGAAAGCTGCCGGGACGGATGGACGCGCGCAACAGGCGGCGGCGGAAGATGATGCGCAAGGACTGGCCGGCGCCCGTATCGACATCCATGGGGTCAGCCACTGGTTCGGCCATGGCAACGAGCGCTTGCAGGTGCTCGACGACGTCGACCTCAATGTCGCGCCCGGCGAATTCGTTGCCCTGCTGGGCCCAAGCGGCTGCGGCAAGTCCACGCTGCTGCGGCTGGTCGCCGGCCTGGACCAGCCAGCGGCGGGCGCCATCCTGCAGGACGGCACGCCCATCACCGAGCCGGATCCCTCGCGCATCGTGGTGTTCCAGGATCCCACGCTGTACCCGTGGCGCCGCGTCTGGGACAACGTCGCGCTCGGGCTGCAGGCACAGGGCATCCTTGCGCAGCAACGCCATCGCGTCGACGATGCACTGCGCCGCGTGGGGCTGGAGAACTTCGCCCGTGCGTTCCCGCACCAGCTCTCCGGCGGCATGGCGCAGCGTGTGGCGCTGGCGCGCGCGCTGGTCAACGAGCCCCGGCTGCTGGTGCTGGACGAGCCGCTGGGCAAGCTGGATTCGCTGACGCGGCTGGCGATGCAGAGCGACCTGGCCGAACTGTGGCAGCGCTCGCGCTTCTCGGCGCTGCTGGTCACGCATGATGTGGAAGAGGCGCTGTTCCTGGCGCAGCGCGTCATCGTGTTCAGCCAGCGCCCGGCGCGCATCGCGGCCGAGCTTCGGGTCGACCTGCCCTATCCGCGCCATCGCGGCGATGCGCGGCTGACCGCGCTGCGCCATCAAGCACTGAGCCACCTGGGGCTCGACGCCAGCTGGTGATGCAACGGCCGGCGCCGTACCTCCCCGCGCGGGCCGGCCGATGAGCGGCCCGCCGCCGCAGGCATGGCTGAATGTGTTGCTGGTGCTGATCGAGGCGCTGCAGCGCGGCCTGCTGTCGCTGTGGCATGCGCTGGCCCTGACCGGTGACAGCCACGGCCAGCCCGCGTGGCCATGGGCCAGGCGCGTGGCCGGCGAGACCTTGCTGATCGACCTCGGCCTGGCACGCCAAGTCGGCCTGACCCTGTGCGCCCTGGCCGTGGCGTTGCTGGCCACGGCATTGGCCCTGGCCTGGCGCCGCCGCCGCGGCGTGGTCCTGGCTGTCGGCGCGCTGGCGCTGGCGGCGGCGCCGTGGCCCAGCGCAGCGCTGCTGTTCGTGCCGGCCGCGCCAACAAGCTTCCACGCCAGCCCGGCCGGTTTTTCGGTCGACACCATTGCCCTGGGCGCGCGGGTCTATGCGCAGCATTGCGCCGGCTGCCACGGCATCGACGGACGCGGCGAAGGACCGCTCGCCGCCAGCCTGGCGCAATGGCCGCCCACGCTGGCCAGCCCGCTGCTGGCGCGCCGCGCTGACGGCGAACTGTTCTGGCACGTGCTGGACGGCATGCGCGACCGGCAGGGGCGGACCACCATGCCTGCATTCGGCGACCGGCTGGGTGACAGCGAGGCCTGGGCCGTGATCGATTACATGAAGGCACTGTCGGCCGGAAGCAGCAGCAGCGCCGGCAACTGGCCGGTGCCGCTGCCGTTGCCGGAGTTGGCGGTACGGTGCGCCGGCGCCGCGCCAGTGGCACTGTCCGCATGGCGCGGCGGGCAGCGCGTGCGGCTGGTGGCGGTCGACAGCGCCACCGCGCTGCCGTTCGACGATCCGCGCTTCCTGACCGTGCTGGTCACGCCGGACGGCCGCCCGCCGGCGCAAGTGCCGACCTTCCGCGCCGGCTGCACCGCGGCCTCCGCGCAGGCCTGGCAGATGCTCGCGGCGATTTCCGGCCAGGCGCCTGCGCGTCTGGCCGGCACGCAACTGCTGGCTGACCGCGCCGGCTGGCTGCGTGCCCGCGGCACGCCTGGACAACCCTGGTCCGACGCAGACCTGGTCTGCGTGTCGGGCCCGTCAGCCGGCACGCAACGCGCGCCCTCGACTGTCACCGACGGGCTGACGACGCTGCTGCTGCGCATGGACGCCGAGCCGGTGCGTTTCGTCAAGGGCGGCTTCGTTCACTAAGCCGCCATCGCCGGGCCGCGGGCGGACGCCTGCGGCCCGCCTGATCGACATCTCCCTTTTTCCCATCACAACTGAGCCTCTTTGCCCGCACCGTGGGCCGCCGCGCGCTGCCTGCCACGTTTCCGGCTGCACTAAATGCCTCAAAGAGCACTCACAAAGCCTATTTGTCTCAATTTTTTATCGAATTCATTCCGTAAACCAAAACTTTCTATTGACCAACGGAAGTCTTCCGCCTACATTTCCCCCAACAAGCAATTTTCCGGAACGCGTAGTTCCACTTTATAAGACCCTCATCAGGAGACAACGCCATGCGCGACCTCGAAACCACCTCGCATCCCGCCGTTTCCGGTGGCTCCGCCGCCGCGAAGGAGAGCCAGGTGCCGGCTGGCCCGCAGACCATGACCCCGTCCGAAGCCTTTGTCGAAACGCTCGCCGCCAACGGCGTGACCGACATGTTCGGCATCATGGGCTCGGCCTTCATGGATGCCATGGACATCTTTGCACCGGCTGGCATCCGCCTGATCCCGGTGGTGCACGAGCAAGGCGCCGGCCACATGGCCGACGGCTACGCCCGCGTGTCCGGTCGCCACGGCGTGGTGATCGGCCAGAACGGCCCCGGCATCTCCAACTGCGTGACGTCCATCGCGGCGGCCTACTGGGCCCACAGCCCGGTGGTCATCGTCACCCCCGAAGCCGGCACCATGGGCATCGGCCTGGGCGGCTTCCAGGAAGCCAACCAGCTGCCGATGTTCCAGGAGTTCACCAAGTACCAGGGCCACGTCACCAACCCGGCCCGCATGGCCGAGTTCACCGCCCGTTGCTTCGACCGCGCCAAGGCCGAAATGGGCCCGACCCAGCTGAACATTCCGCGCGATCACTTCTACGGCAAGATCACCGCGGAGATCCCAAAGCCGCAGAATCTCGACCGCGGCCCCGGTGGCGAGCAGAGCCTGAACGAAGCCGCCGAACTGCTGGCCAATGCCAAGTTCCCGGTGATCATTTCCGGCGGCGGCGTGGTGATGGCCGATGCCATCGAAGAGTGCAAGGCACTGGCCGAGCGCCTGGGCGCGCCGGTGGTCAACAGCTATCTGCACAATGACTCGTTCCCGGCCAGCCACCCGCTGTGGTGCGGCCCGCTGGGCTACCAGGGCTCGAAGGCGGCGATGAAGCTGATCGCACGCGCCGACGTGGTGGTGGCACTGGGCTCGCGCCTGGGGCCGTTCGGCACGCTGCCGCAGCACGGTATGGACTACTGGCCGAAGACCGCCAAGATCATCCAGATCGACGCCGACCACAAGATGCTGGGCCTGGTGAAGAAGATCTCGGTCGGCATCTGCGGCGACGCCAAGGCCGCCGCGGTCGCGCTGACCCAGCGCCTGGCTGGCCGCACGCTGGCCTGCGACGCCACCCGCGACGGCCGCGCCACCGAAATCGCCAACGAGAAGGCGGCGTGGGAGAAGGAGCTGGACGAGTGGACGCATGAGCGCGACCCGTACAGCCTGGACATGATCGAAGAGCAGAAGAACGAGCGCACGCCCACCGGCGGCCACTACCTGCATCCGCGCCAGGTGCTGCGCGAGCTGGAAAAGGCCATGCCGGAAGATGTGATGGTGTCGACCGACATCGGCAACATCAACTCGGTGGCCAACAGCTACCTGCGCTTCGAGAAGCCGCGCAGCTTCTTCGCGGCAATGAGCTGGGGCAACTGCGGCTACGCCTTCCCGACCATCATCGGCGCCAAGGTCGCGGCACCGCATCGCCCGGCCGTGTCGTACGCCGGTGACGGCGCCTGGGGCATGAGCCTGATGGAAACCATGACCTGCGTGCGCCACAACATCCCGGTGACCGCGGTGGTGTTCCACAACCGCCAGTGGGGCGCGGAGAAGAAGAACCAGGTGGACTTCTACAACCGCCGCTTCGTCGCGGGCGAGCTGGACAACCAGAGCTTCGCCGAAATCGCCAAGGCGATGGGTGCGGAAGGCATCGTGGTGGACCGCCTGGAAGACGTGGGCCCGGCACTGAAGCGCGCCATCGACCTGCAGATGAACCACGGCAAGACCACCATCATCGAGATCATGTGCACCCGCGAACTGGGCGACCCGTTCCGCCGCGATGCGCTGGCCAAGCCGGTGCGCTACCTGGACAAGTACAAGGACTATGTCTGAGTCTGGGTCTGCACAGGCCTCTCGCTAGCGGGCAGTGTGCTCCCTCTCCCGCTTGCGGGAGAGGGAAGCAAACCGCAAGCATGACAAGGGCTCCGGCCCTTTTTTCAGTTCTACAAAGCCAACCACCATGAAACCCATCCTCCGCATCATCGAGCGCGCCCGCGCCGCGCCTCGCCGCATCGTGCTGTGCGAGGGCGATGACCCGCGCATCCTGCTGGCCGCGCAGCGCGCCACGCAGGAGGGCATCGCACGCATCGTGCTGGTGGGCGACACGCGCCAGATCAACGCCGCCGCGGCCATCCACGGCATTGCGCTGGACGGCATGACGCTGGTCGACCCCGCCACCTCGGCGCTCACGCCTTCGTTCGCGCAGCAGCTCTTTGCGCTGCGCCAGAAGAAAGGGATGACGCTCGACGAGGCGAAGCGCGCCGTGCTGGACCCGCTGTGCTTTGCCAACCTGATGGTGCGCCTGGGCCACGCCGACGGTTCGGTCGCGGGCGCGGCCCATACCACCGCCGACGTGGTGCGCAACGCGATCCAGCTGATCGGGCTGGCGCCGGGCTTCCGGCTGGTGTCGAGCTTCTTCCTGATGATGCTGTGCGAGCCGTTCCACACACTCAAGGGCGGGCTGATCTTCTCTGACTGCGGACTGGTGGTCGATCCGGATGCCGAGGCGCTCGCCGACATCGCCATGGCCGCCGCCGACAGCGCGCGCGCCTTGCTGAACGACGAGCCGCGCGTGGCGATGCTGTCGTTCTCGACCAGCGGCAGCGCGCATCACGCCGCCGTGGACAAGGTCGTCGCCGCCACCGAGCGCGTGCGCGCCCAGCGGCCGGGGCTGGCCATCGACGGCGACGTGCAGCTCGATGCCGCCATCGTCGCCGAGATCGCCGCGCGCAAGGTGGCGCACTCGCAGGTCAACGGCCACGCCAACGTGCTGGTGTTCCCCAGCCTGGAGGCCGGCAATATCGGCTACAAGCTGGCCGAGCGCGTCGGCGGCGCCAAGGCGATCGGGCCGATGCTGCAGGGGCTGAACAAGCCCGCCAACGACCTGTCGCGTGGCTGCAGCGCCGACGATGTGTTCCATGTCATCGCCGTCACCGTGGTCCAGGCGCAAGCCACCGCGGCGCAGGCGCCGAAGGGCGAGCAGGCGGCGGCATGAAGGCAGAACTGTTGTTGCCGCTGCTGGGCCTGCAGGCCCTGCTCGGCGCCGGCACCTATTTCCAGACGGTGACCGGCTTTGGCCTCGGCATGATCGTGATGGGCGCGACCAGCGGGCTCGGGCTGGCGCCCGTGGCCACCGTGGCCGCGGTGGTCAGCCTGGTGACGCTGGCCAACAGCGCGTGCGCGTTGCCCGGCAAGTTCCAGCATATCGACTGGCGCGCGGTGGGCGCCGCCGCGATCGGCATCCTGCCGTCGGTGCTGGTCGGCGTGCTGGTGCTGGAATACCTGAGCAGCACCGCTGCCACGCTGCTGCAGTTGCTGCTGGGCGCGGTGATCCTGTACGGCGGCCTGAGCGCGGCGTTCAGGCCCGACCCGCTGCCGCAACGCTCCGGCGACGGCAGCTTCTTCATGAGCGGCGTCTTCGGCGGCCTGCTGAGCGGCATGTTCGGCGTGTCCGGGCCGCCGCTGATCTTCCAGTTCTACCGGCAGCCGATGAAGCCGGTGGAAATCCGCTGCGCGCTGATCCTGGTCTTTACCGTGACGTCGACCGTGCGCACGCTGTTCTCGGCCTGGCAGGGACAACTCGATGCCGCGATCTGGCTGCAGGCCGCGGTGGGGGTGCCGGTGGTGGTGCTTGCCACGCTGCTGGGACGGCGCTTTCCGCCGCCGTTCTCGCCCACCACCACGCGGCGGGTCGCGTTCGGCGTGCTGATCGGGATCGGGGTCAGCCTGATGCTGCCGGCGCTGTCGGCGTGGGTGCGCTGACCGCGCCGGCGGCGCCCTGACGGCACGTTCAGGCCACCGTTCCCGCTGGTTGCGCCAGCGGCACGGCCGCTTCCTGCCCGCCACTGCCGCCAGCCTGCTCCAGGTCCATGCCGGTGGTTTCGGGCAGCAGTGCCGCGGCGATCACGACCATCGCATAGCCCACCCCGGCGACGATCGCGATCGCGGTCGGCAGCGAGGTGTGCCCGGAACTGAGCCAGCCGACCGACAGCGGAAACAGTGAACCGATCACGCGGCCGGCGTTGTAGGAAACGCCATAGCCGGTGGCGCGGATATCGTTGGGATAAGACTCGGCAATGGTCGCGCCGATGCCGGCAAACACGCCCTGCATCAGCACGCCCAGCGGGAAGCCCAGGAACAGCATGGACGTGTTCGACACCGGGATCACCATATAGACCAGCGCGGCGACGAACGCACCGGCGGCGAATACGATGTACGTCAGCCGCCGGCCCCAGCGGTCGGTGGCATAGGCGCCCGCCACGTAGCCCGCCAGCGAGCCGATGATCGTGACCGCCAGGTAGGAACTGGTGCCGAACACCGACAAGCCGCGCTCGGTCTTGAGAAAGGTAGGCAGCCACGTCGCAATGGCGTAGTAGGCCCCCAGCATGCCGCCGGACAACAGGCTGCACAGCAGCGTCTTTGCCAGCAGCGGGCCGCGGAACAGCCGGCCCAGCCCTGCCAGACCCGGCCCGCGATTGCCGGCCGCGCGGCTCTTCAGGAAGATCTCGGGCTCTTCCAGGTTGCGGCGCAGGTAGATCACCACCAGCGCGGGCAGGATGCCGAGGAAGAAGCAGACGCGCCATGCCGTCTCCGCCGGCAGCACGCTGAACGTGATCGCATACACGATCGCCGCCGCGCCCCAGCCGAAGGAGTAGCTGCTCGCGGTAAAGCCGGAGTATTTGCCCCGGTGCGCCGGGTTGCGGATCATCTCGGTCACCAGCACCATGCACAGCGACGACTCGCCGCCGAAGCCGAGGCCCTGGATCATGCGGAATACCATCAACTGCTGCGGCGACTGCGCCAGCCCGCACAGGAAGCACGCGCCCGCGAACACGACGATGGTCCAGCGCAGCACGCGCACACGGCCGTAGCGGTCGGCCAGGATGCCGGCCCCGATAGCGCCGACCAGCGACGACACCAGCGTCCACGTGACGATCGCACCCGCGGTCGACTTGCTCATGCCCCATTGCCCCAGCAGCGTGGCAATGAGAAAGGAATAGATCATGAAGTCGAATACGTCGACGGCATGCCCCAGGAACGCGCCATAGAAGCCCTTGCGCTCCATGCGCGACAAATCACGGAACCAATCGAACATGCTCCCCTCCCCAGTGGTGTGTGTGTGGTCTGGTGTCGTTACCCGCGAGAACCCGCCGGCAAGGCGGCCGGCCGCGGCGGCGGCCGGTAGGCATAGCCCGCTTCCTCCAGCAGGCTGGCAAAACGCAACGCGGTGAGATCCTGGTAGCGGCCAGCGACGATCTGCACTCCCACCGGCAACCCGCTGGTGCCCGGCCCGATCGGCGCCACGGCGGAAGGCAGGCCGCACAGCCCGGAATGGCCGGCCCAGAACAGCTGGGTGGTCATCGGCTGCGCACGCCCGTTGACGGTGACCGTGCGCTGCCACGGCTCGCCGGTCTCGTTTAGCGCAAACGCCGTGGTGGCGGCAGCCGGGCACAGCAGCACGTCATAGGCGCTGAAGAAGCGGCGCCACGCGGCGGCGAAGCGTTCGCGCGCCACCTGCAGGCGCAGCCAGTCGCGGTGACTCAGAGTCGCGCCGCTGTACTGCAGGGTGGCGTAGTCGTGATCGCCGGCATCGGTGGCGGCGCCGCGCGCCAGCGCATCGGCGAAGGCCGCGTCGTCCATGTGTACCGAGGTGGTGGCGCGCAGCAGCGTCACATAGACATGCCACAGCTCGCCGGCGTCGAAGTCCGGCCGGACATGCCAGTCAACGCGGGCGCCCTGCCCGGCCAGCCAGTGGCCCAGCTGCTCGATCTGCGCGGCGACCTCGGCATCGGCCTCCGCCTGGGCATGGGTAGGTAGCACGGCGATGCGGAAGTCCGCGAGCCGGCGCTGCGGACATGCCGGCCACTGCAGGCGGTAGGGCAGCGCCTCGTCGCCGGCCGGGCCCGCGATGGCGCGCAATACCAGCTCGAGGTCGCGCGCGCTGCGCGCCAGCGGGCCGGCGACATTGATGTCCTGCTCGCCGAAGCGCGCGGCGCCGGTGCCGTGGCCCGCCAGCGGCACCAGTCCGTGGCTGGGCTTGAGCGAGAAAACGCCGCAGTAATGCGCCGGATTGCGCAGCGAGGAACCGATGTCGGAACCGACATCGAAGAACGACAGGCCGGCGCAAACGGCCGCGGCGCTGCCGCCCGACGAGCCGCCCGGCGTGCGCGCCGGATCGTGCGGGTTGCGGGTGGTGCCGTAGATGGCGTTGTAGCTCTGCCAGTCGCGCAGTCCCAGCGGGACGTTGGTCTTGCCCAGCAGGATCGCGCCGGCATCGCGCAGCCGCTGCACGACCACGGCATCGCGCTGGGCCACATGCCCGCGCAGGGCCGGATTGCCGCAGGTGGTTGGCCATCCGGCCACATCGAACGATTCCTTGACCGAGAACGGCACGCCGTCGAGCACGCCGCGCGCCTGCCCGGCGCGGCGGCGCCGGTCGCTGTCGCGGGCCGCGGCGCGCGCGGCGCCGAAGTCCGACAGCACCAGCGCATTGATGACGCCGTGCCAGGTGCGCCAGGCTGCTTCGCAGGCGTCCACCAGCGCTTCGGACTGCAGCGAGCCGCCGGCGAGCCGTTGTGCCACCTCCCATAGCGGCGGGGCACCGCCAGTGGTCCAGTCGGGCAGGTTCACATCGGCTCCTTGTCGTTATCCGCGCGGATGGGCGCTGTGGGGGCGTATGACGGGCTCAGGTGTATCGCGATTGCGTTGGTATACTATATTCCGTAACGCGAACAGCGCAAGGTCTATATGGATGGCCGGTGGCGATCGCGGAGGCGGACGACGGGGACTGGGATGGCTCGCAGGACGCGTGCCAGGCGGGATGGGTAAAACTGTGAAGCCAGGCGGCGCGGGCGCGCCGCCCGGTTAATGCATGACGTTCAGCAATGGCCGTGGCGGGGCGCGGCGCCGCGCAGCGCGCGGAAGAAACGACAGATATCGCGCCACCGGAGCGGCACCAGCGGCGAGGCATGGCGCACGGCGTCGCGCGCGGCAAAGTGGCGCAGCAGCTGCTGGCCAAGGGGTTGCGAAAGATAGCTTTGCTCGGATGACTGCATGGCAAATCCAAAGAATTGGAATGGCTACAGTATACACTTTTTGGTGCAGTGCGTCATTTCGGGGCAAACCATGCTTCATGGCCGGGCATCGCTGCGACAGAAGCTTCGCGCTATCCGCGGGCAGGGAAGCAAGAACCTTGCGGGCGGAGCGCAGGTTTCAGGCCGCCTGGGCCGCGCTGCCCTGCCCTTCCACCGGCAGTTCAGCCGCCTTGGCGGCGCTGTAGACGTGGCGCGCCGCCAGCAACGCTGCCAGGTCGGCGTCGCCGGCGATCACCGCCTGCAGGATCTGCGCGTGCTCGTCCCAGTTCTGGCGTGCGCGCACCACATTGGCGGGGCCAAACAGCACCGCGGTGCGCTCGCGCAGCGAGCGCATCATTTCCTGCAGCACGCTGTTGGCCGCGATGGTGCCGAGCACTTCATGGAAGCGGGTATTCAGCGCCAGCAGTTCATCCGCGCTGCCCTGCGCCGCGGCCTCCATGCCCTGCCGCAACACGCTCTCGAGTTCGGCCACCAGCGCCGGGTCGCGCCGCTGCGCGGCGAGCTTGGCGTTGAGGCCTTCCAGCGTGGCGCGCACCTCCACCATCTCGCGGGCGATCACCGGCGACAAGCTGGCCACGGTCGCGCCGCGGCGCGGCTCGATCTGCACCAGCCCTTCGCTGGCCAGCGCCCGCAGCGCCTCGCGCACCGGGATGCGCGAAACCCCCAGTTCCGCGGACAGCTTGTTTTCGACCAGCCGCTCGCCCGGGGCGTATTTGCCGTTCAGGATGCCTTCGCGCAGCTTGTCGGTAACAAGGGCGAACAGCGGCGAGTGGCTGGCACCGAGGCTCAGCGGCTCGGCGGGCGCGGCAGGGGACGGAGTGAGGGACATGGGTCGGCAGAGGCGTAAGCGGAAAGGCTGGCGTCATTGTATACCAGCCATTTTTGCATACCGCCATGTCTTAACAAGGGTGCTGAAAGGTAAAGCTGTCGGCGTAGAGATGGTCGGGACTGGCCCCGCGCGCGATAAAGGCGGCACGCGCGTCGCGGATCATGTTGGGCGAGCCGCACAGGTAGATGGCGTATTCGCTCAGGTCGCCCAGGTCGGCCAGCGCCGCGTCATGCACATAGCCGCGGCGGCCCTGCCAGTCGGCGCCAGCACGCGACAGCACCGGCGCGTAGCGGAAGTCGTAGAGCCGTTCGCCCCACGCCGGGATCTCCGTGTGCAGGTACAGGTCCTGCACCTGCCGCATGCCCCAGTACAACGACACCGGCGGGCAGTCGGGGTCTTCCATCAGCGATTCCAGGATCGCCTTGATCGGCGCCAGGCCGGTGCCTGTGGCGACCATCAATAGCGGCCGGTAGTCGCGCGCGCGGTAGAAGAAGTTGCCCAGCGGCAGCTCGACTTCGATGGCATCGCCGGCCCGCATGCGCGGCAGGATGCCATCGGTAAAGGTGCCGCCGGGAATGCGCCGCACGTGCAGGTCGATGCGCCCGTCGCGCGGCACCGATGCCATCGAGAAGCTGCGCGCGAGCCCGTCGGCACTCAGCAGTTTCAGGTACTGGCCGGGGCGGTAGTCGAGCGCACCCGCTTCCGGCACTTCCAGCTCGACGTGCATGACGTCGGCGGACAGCGGGCGCACCGCCTGCACCAGCGCGCGATGGCGTGCCGGTTCGGCGCAGGCCTCGTCGTCGCGCGCCGTGCTGATGACAAGGTCGGCCAGCGGCTGCGCCTGGCACGCCAGCGCGAAACCGGCGGCGGCCTCGTCGGGCGCCAGGCCGAACGGCTCCTCGTCGTAGCGCACCTGTCCGTCGAGCAGGCGGATGCGGCAGGTGCCGCAGCCGCCCAGCTGGCAATCGTGGCGCAAGGCGATGCCGGCGCGCTGCGCGGCCTGCAGCAGGGTCTCGCCACGCTCGACCCGGAACACCTGCTCGGTTTCGGCGATCTGGATGCGGTACGACATGGAACCTCCGGGCAAGCGTGCTTACTTCTTGATGTCGGCCTGTACCAGCACCTTCAGGTCCTGCGGCGCCAGCAGTTCGGCCAGCGCCTGCAAGGCGGCCAGGCCGGCCTGCGTGTCCTGCTCGCCGTTGCCGCCCGACAGGCCGATGCCGCCGATCACCTCGTCGTTGACCACGATCGGGAAGCCGCCGACAAACGCGGCGAACTTGCCTTCGAAGCTCCACTGGATGCCGAAGGCCTCGTTGCCCGGTAGTGCCGGCCCGTTCGGCGGCGTGGTGAACAGGTGCGTCGAGCGCTTGTGGCCCGCGGCGGTGAAGGCCTTGTTCCAGGCAATCTGCGGGCCGGTGATGCGGGCCCCGTCCATGCGTTCCAGTACCAGCGGGTAGCCGCCTTCGTCGACCACGCAGATCGACTCCAGCACGCCGATGTCTTGCGAGCGGCGGATCGCGGCGGCGACCATGTGGCGCGCTTCGCGCAATTCCAGCTTGATGGCATTCTTCATTGGCGATGACTCCTTGCGACGGTGCGGGCTCAGGCGCCGCGGTAAACCGTCTTGACCTGTGTATAGAACTCCAGCCCGGTGCGGCCCGATTCGCGGAAGGTCGACGTGCTCGACCGCTTCAGCCCGCCGAACGGCGCGTTGACCAGGTTGCCGGTGGTGGTGCGGTTGATCTTGACCGTGCCCGCCTCGATGTCGTTGGCGAAGTGGTGGATGTAGCGCGGGTTGCTGGTGACGATGGCGGCGGCCAGGCCATACTCGGTATCGTTGGCCTTGGCGATCGCGTCGCCGTAGTCGGTGAAGCCCAGGATCGCAATCACGGGCCCGAAGATCTCCTCGCGCGCGATCCGCATCTGCGGCGTCACGTCGGTGAATACCGTCGGCGCGACGTAATAGCCCTTGTCGAAGTCGCCGCCGGTCAGGCGTGTGCCACCGCACAGCAGCGTTGCCTCGGACCTGCCGATGTCGAGGTAGCGCAGCACCGTTTCCAGCTGCTTGTGCGAGGCCAGCGGCCCAAGGTCCATGCCCGGCGTAACGCCGCTACCGACCTTCAGCGTTGCCACCTTCGCCAGCAGGCGTTCGGTGTAGGCCGCCTTGACGGGTTCGGCCACCAGCACGCGGCTGGTGCCGGTGCAGGCCTGGCCCGACAACGAGAAGCCGCCCTTGATGGTCAGGTCGACGGCGCGGTCGAGGTCGGCATCCTCCATCACGATCAGCGGGTTCTTGCCGCCCAGTTCCATTTGCGTGCGCGTGGTCAGCGGCACCGACCGGTGGATCTGCTCGCCCGCGCGCGACGAGCCGGTGAACGATATCGCCCGCACTGCCGGCGCTGCGGTGATGGCAGCGCCGATCTCGGCGGCGCTGCCGGTGATGAAGTTGAGCACGCCCTTGGGCAGCCCGGCCTGCACCAGCGCCTCGGCCAGCCGGTAACCCGACAACGGCGCCTCGGACGACGGCTTGAACACCACCGTGTTGCCGGTGACCAGCGCCGGTGCGATCTTGCGCGCCGGGATCGATAGCGGGAAATTCCACGGCGCAATCACCGTCACCACGCCAAGCGGCTCGCGCTGGCTGTAGACCAGCTGGTCGGGGTCGTCGTTGGGATACACCTCGCCGGTGAAGGTCTGCCCTTCCACGGCATAGAAGCGCAGCGTCTGGGCGGAGCGCAGCACTTCATCGCGCGCCAGCGCCAGGGCCTTGCCTTCCTCGCGGGTCAGTTCGGCGGCGATGCTGTCGGCATTCGCTTCGAGGTGGTCGGCCGCGCGGTTGAGCATGGCGGCGCGCTTGCCGACCGGCGTCTTTTTCCACCCGGCGAAGGCCGCCGCCGCGGCCGCCACGGCCGCCTGCGCATCCGCCGCGGACGACGCCTGGAAGCGGCCCACGAGGTCGGCGCTGTCGGCCGGGTTGACGTTGTCGAAGGTCCGGCCTGACTGGCAGGCCGTCCATTCGCCGTCGATGTGGTTGAGGAACACAGTCATCGTCGATTCCGTTGCGTGGCGCGGCTCAGGCAGCCATGTCCAGTTCGGGCAGCGGCAGCTCTTTTTCGACGTAGTCGTGATAGAGCGCGGTGGTGTACAGCAGCCGCATCTGCGCGCCGACCTCGCAGATCTTCAGGCAACGCTGCTGCAGTTCCGGCGTATTGGCGTGCTCGAGCACGATCTGGTAGCCGCGCTCGCCGTGGATCTCGTCCGAGACGATATGCAGGTCGAAGAACTCGACTTCTTCGTCGGTGAACTGGTACTTGTCGCGCAGCGTTGGCGTCTGCTTGCGATAGATCGACGGCACCTGCGATTCCAGTCCCACCACCAGGCCGGCCACGGCCACGATCGGGTCCTCGCGCATCGCCACCGCATAGCACCAGCTCTGCAGGCCGCGTGTGGTCGGCGACATGTTGTCCGGGTCGAGCACGCGCTCGCGCGTGGTGCCGCAGGCTTCGGCAAAGCGGATCAGCAGGTCGGTGTGGCGGTCGCCGCCGATCTCTTCCTCGTACATGTTGGCCAGCAGGAAGTCCTTGGCTTCGGTGTAGCGGTCCGGCGTGCGCGCATAGATGTAGCCCAGGTAGTCCGCGAACGGGCCGACGTAGTGGTAGTGGTTCTCGGCCCAGCGCGCGAGATGGGCGCGGGTCAGCTTGCCGCTGGCCCACGCCACGCTGAACGGCGCCTGGTTGGCGCTCTTGCCTTTGATGGCTTGTTCGAGGGCGGCACGGAAATCTTCACGGTTCATCAGTTCGGCCATGACGGGGACTCCTGGTTTGGCGAGGTGGGGCGATGGGTTGGATGCCGGATTTGGTGAAAGAGGCGCGCCGGCATGTTTGTATACTATATACAGTCAGCCTGGGACGACAAGGGCCACTGTTGGTTCATCACCTCAGTGTTTACCCGATGAAATCAGTCTCTGCGGGCGCCCGCCCCGGCGGCAATGCGCGACCACGCAAACCCGGCCAGCGCGACGTCTTCCAGGCCGACGCCGACCGACTTGTAGATCACGATGTCGTCGTCCCGTTGCCGCGGCGACACCTTGCCGAGCACCACGTCGGCCAGTTCGACGATTTTTTCCGGCGGCAGCGCGTCGGGGGCGGCCAGCACGATATCGCCGGCCTCGCGGGTCGATTGCGGCCGCCACTCCACCACCACCGCGGCGGCGCGGCGCAGCGCGGTGTCGTCCAGTTCGCGCGTGTGCGGCAGGCTGGAGCCGATGGCGGCGACGAAGGCCCCTGGCCGGATGGCCGCGCCGGCGAACAGCGGCGTGGTCGCGCGCGAGGCGGTGACGATGATGTCGGCTTCCGCCACGGCGGCATCGGGCGCGGCCAGCGCCACGGGGATGCCGCACTGTGCCGACAACCGGTCCGGCATGGCGGCGTCGGCGTGCGGATCGGATACCAGGATGCGTTCCAGCCCGAGCGTGGCGCTGAGTTGGCGCGCGTGCTGCGCGCCCTGCGTGCCGGCGCCGAACAAGGCCAGCGTGCGTGCGCCGGCGCGCGCCAGTCGCTGCGCCGCCAGCGTGGTGCAGGCCGCCGTGCGCAGGCGCGTGATCGCGCCGGCGTCGAACGATGCCAGCGGGCGGCCGTCGTCGGTCGAGAAGATCAGGATGACGAAGGAAAACTGGCCATTGATGGTGGTGTAGACCTTGGCCCCGGCCACGCCCTGCTGCGGGATGACCGCCCCCAGCGTGGACAGCTTGACGCCGCCCGCCTCGGTGCGGATACGCGCCTGCATGGCGGCATCTCCGCGCCCGAAGCTTGTAAACGCGGACTCCATGACCCGGCGGGCCGCTTCCGGGGTGACGTGGGCATCGATCATGGCGTCTGTAATGTGCTGCATGGCAACTCCGCTGGTTGGGTGGGTCTGGAAAGCAGGGAAATCGACAAGGCGGGCCGGCGTCAGGCGAGGGCCGCGCGGCCGAGCACGCCCAGGGCGCCGGCCGCGCACACACCCAGCAGCAAGCGGCGCACCGTGCTGGCGGAAACGCGCCCGCGCAGCCGGTTCGACAGCGCGAAGCCGGCCAGCAGGAACGGCGCGAGCGCCAGTGCCAGCAGCAGCTGCGCCATGCCGAAGCGCCCCGCCAGGGCCAGCATGGCGAGCGACAGCACGGCGCCGCCCGAAAGGATGCAGCCCATGGTCGCGCGCATCGGCCCCGGCGCCATGTGCTGCATGACCAGCGCGAACGGTGGTGCGCCGGCCGAGGTGAGGGTCCCCATGAAGCCGGACAGCGTGCCGGCAATCACGACATTGCGTGGCTCTGGCAGCAGCCGCCAGCCGAGCAGGCTGAGCGCCACCGCGGCAAGGATCGACAGCGAAAACAGCACCGCCAGCGGTCCTGGCGCGAGCCAGGCGATGGTCAGCACTGCCGCCGCGCCCCCAAGTGCGCGGCCCACCAGCGCAAAGCCCGCAACAGGCCAGACGATGGCTTCGCGCTCGCGCAGCGCGCCCATCAACGACAAGCAGCAGCCCATCGCCAGCAGCGGCCCCGGCACGAGCTGCGGGAAGAAGATCGCGCCGAGCGGCGCGCACAGCATCGCAAAGCCAATCCCGCCGACGCCTTGCAGGCATGCGCCGGCCAGGACGAGCGCACCCATCCACAGGTAGTCCGGGACGGCGAGGCCAGGCGGCAACAAGATCAGCAAGGCAGCGGGCATGGCGGAAGTCATCGGTATGGGTATGGGCATGCAAGGCAGGCGGGATGGCCAGCGCCAGCTTGCGCGGGAAGCCGGCGCCGATCAATAGATTATGTATACAGTCTACATGTCGTCACTGTTGACAGCAACCTGCACGCTGGGCAATGCACCATCAAACGGCGTCGAACCGCTTGGGAATCCCAATAGTAGTGCGGCCCAGAAGGATCTTGCACGCATCCGGCATCCGCGTTAGCCCCAATAAAAAATCGCTTGGCTGGGACCATTCGTGGAATATAGTATACCGCCACGGTCCCATGTAGCCGTGGCGCCGCCCCACAACCCTCCGCCCCCAGGGAGTCTTCATGTCACAACAAGTCGTGATCGGTGCCGCGCACTGGATCTATCTGGCCGGGGTAGCAGTCATCGTGCTGACGATGATCCTGCGTGCCAATGTCGTCGTCCCTTCGATCGCCGGCACCGCGCTGGTCATCCTTGCGCTGACCGGCAGCCCGGTCTCCGCGTTGGCAGGCGTGTTTTCCGCCAGCCTGGTGGCTGCCCGCGAGCTGTTCAATATTTTCCTGGTGATCGCCTTCATGACCGCGCTGCTCAATGCGCTCAAGACGCTACGCTCGGACATCCGCATGGTCGAGCCCTTCCGCGTGGTGATGAAGAACGGGCATTCCGCGTTTTTTATCCTGGCTGGCATCACCTACGTGATCTCGCTGTTCTTCTGGCCGACGCCGGCCGTGCCGCTGGTGTCGGCCATCCTGCTGCCGGCCGCGATCGCCGCGGGGCTGCCGCCGCTGGCGGGCGCGATGGCGATTGCCATCGCCGGACAAGGCATGGCGCTGTCGTCCGACTATGTGATCGGGGTTGCGCCGGGCATCAGCGCCAAGGCCGCCGGCGCGGCGGTCAGCGCGGCGGTGGTGGCTGACCGCGCGCTGTCGCTGTCGCTCATTACCGGCTGCATTGCGTTGTGCCTGGCCTACCTGACGATGCGCAAGCACATCGTGCCGGCCAGCGGCACCTTGCTCGACCGCTGGCAGGCGCGCGCCGGCGGCAGCGCCGAGGCCATCGATGGCGGCATTACCTTCGACAAGGCCGAGATCGCCCGCGGCACCGCCCACGCCGAACCGCTCGCTACCGACAGCAATATCGAGGCAAGCCTGTCGATGGTTGCGAGCCGCCGGGTGAAATGGTCCAAGTGCTTTGCCATCGTCACGCCGCTGGCCTTCCTTGCCGTGGTCGCGGTAATGGTGCTGCCCAAGCTCGGCGCCGGCGTGCAGGACCTCAAGGGCGGCGATGCCGCCGCGCTGGTAGGCGGAGTCGCGGCGGTGCTGATGATGCTGGCGACGCTCGCCGCGGAGGGCCCGCGCCGCATGCTCGACGTCTGTCCGGAGCACATCACCGATGGCTTCGTCTTTGCCTTCAAGGCCATGGGTTCGGTGCTGCCGATCGCCGGCTTCTTCTTCGTCGGTGCCGGCGAGACCGCGGCGCAGATCCTCGGCCTGCCGCCGGGCAAGGCGCCCAGCCTGCTGTTCGAACTGATCCAGGCCTACCAGCACATGATCCCGGACAACCATGTGCTGGTCGCGTTCGGCGTACTGCTGGTGGGCATGATCACCGGCATCGACGGCTCCGGCTTCGCCGGGCTGCCGCTCACCGGCACGCTGGCCGGCGCGCTGGGTCCGGTGGTGGGCTTCGATCCCGCCACGCTGGCCGCGGTCGGCCAGATGGGCGCGGTCTGGACCGGCGGCGGCACGCTGGTGGCGTGGTCGTCGCTGATCGCGGTGGCCGGCTTTGCCCGCGTCCCGGTACTGGAAGCGGTGCGCGCGCTGCTGATCCCGGTGCTGATCGGGCTGGCTTGCTCCACCGTCGCGGCAATGCTGCTGTGGTCGTAGGCAGGGCCCGCACCGCGACGGCAGACCGCGTTTTATCCGACCTTTTCGATACGAACCATGCCAAAAGTCATCCTGCACAAGTCCGGCCAGACCTATACCGACGAGGTCGGTCCCCAAACCAACTTGGTGGTGCGGGCCGGCATCCGGCAGTTCCCCTACCCCAACCTGCGCTATGAATGCGGCATGGGCAAATGCTCGAAGTGCGCCTGTCGCGTGCTCGCAGGGGGCGAGCACCTGCCGCCGCCCAACTGGAAGGAAAAGAAGCAACTCGGCGAACGGCTCGATGCGGGCTACCGGCTGGCTTGCCAGCTATGGATCGAGCATGACATCGAGCTGGCCCAGGATGACCTGCCGGCACCCGCCGCGCTGGCGCGGGCAAGCGCGGGGGCCTGACATGTTCGTGCTGCTCACCAGCCGCCCCGGCCAGTTCCGTACCGAACCCACCGATGGCATGACCGCCGTCGAGGCCTATGACTACATGTTCTACGGCAAGCCCACCGCGCGCTTCGTCATCGCCGAGCTGGCTGCCGATACCAAAGTGCGGGTGCGTGAGGAAACCCCGCCCGGCATCGTCAACCTGGTATCGACCCGCTTCCTCGACCAGTACGCCACGCTCGAAGCCGCCCGCGACGCGCTGCGCAAGCTGGCCAGCTTCGGCAGCATGGACCTTGCCCTGGTGCCCGCGCCGCTCGCCGCGGACGGCCGGCCCTGAAATCTCGCGCCTGCACGCCAGGCATCAATCGCCATGATCCAGATCACCTTCCTCACCAACCACGGCAAGACCGTCAGCGCACCGGTCAACAGCAACCTGCTGCGCGTGTCGCTGCGCGAACAGGGCGGCATCCCGTTCAAATGCGGCGGCGGCCTGTGCGGTACCTGCAAGTGCCGCATCGAGACCGGCCGCGAGCATACCGATGCGGTCAAGCCAAAGGAAAGGAAGCTGCTGACGGAAGCCGAGCTGGCGGACGGCTTCCGGCTGGCGTGCCAGACCATGATGACTGGCGATGTCGCGGTATCGTGGCAGCCGAAGGCAATGGCCGGGCGGCCGCAGCCAGCCGCCGCCAGCGGCGACTAGCCAGGCTTGCGTACCGGCGGGCCTCGATGGCGCCGCCGCTAGCGCCGCCTGGCCGCTACCAGCCCCGCCACCTCATCCAGCATCGCCATATCCACCGGCTGTGACAGGTCCAGCGCCAGCGTATGCCGGTAATAGGGGCTCAGGTCCAGCCCGACCCCGAGCCCCAGCACCTCCACATCCCGCCGTGCCTCATGCCGCGCCACCACGGCCTTCAGGTGGTTGTCCAGGTAGCAGGCGTCGTTGGCCTGGCCGGTCGCGGTATCCATGGGGCTGCCATCGGACACCACCACCAGGATGCGGCGGGCCTTGCCGCTGGCATGCAGGCGCGCGCACGCCCACTCGACGGCCTCGCCGTCCACGCCTTCGCGGAACAGGTCGGGCTTCAGCAACGCCGTGAGGTCGGTGCGCGCGCGGCGCCAGCTGCGCTGCGCGTCCTTGAACACCATGTGGCAGGTTTCGTTGAGCCGGCCCGGGTGCGGCGGGCGGCCGCGCGCAAGCCAGTCGCTGCGCGCGCGTCCGCCGTTCCAGGCGTTGGTGGTGAAGCCCAGCACCTCGGTGGCGACGCCGGCCTGGTCCAGCGCGCGCGTGAGCAGGTCGAGCAGCAGCGTCAGCGGCTCGGCCTGCGCCTTCATCGAGCCGGAGCAGTCGACCAGGAAGCCGACCACGCAGTCGGCATGGGCCTTGTGCGCTTCCCGTCGGAACAGCCGCCGCTCGGCGGGCGAGCTGACCAGCTGCGCCAGGCGGCGGCCGTCGATGCGGCCGCTTTCCTCACCGAACGACCAGCCGTCCACGCGCGGCTGCGATAATGCCGCGCGCAACCGGCGCGCCAGCCGGGCGACGTTCACGCCCGCATGCGCGATACGTGCGTCGAGCCGCGTGCGGTACTCGTCCAGCAACGCGCGCCGCACCAGCGTGGCGGCGCGCACTTCGCGGTCGTAGCGGGTGGTGTAGATGCGGTAGCCATCGGTGGCGTCGGCAAGCACGCGGCTGTGGCCGCTGTCGGCCAAGGCGAAGTCCCCGGCGGGCGGTTCGTCGAAGTCGAGCCACAGCGCAAAGCCCGCGCGTGCGGCCGAGGCGGCGGAGTCGTCGTCATCACCGGCGCGCGGCGCTTCGGCACGGATCATCTGCGCCACCGCATGCGCCAGGGCCAATGCATGCGCGGCATAGGCCGCCTGGTCGTGCCGGTTCGCGCGCAACCCCGCCAGCGCGGTGCCCAGCCTTGGCACGATGGCAGCGCGGGTGGCCTCGATCAGGTCCTCGGTGTCTTCCAGCACCGGCTCGCCGGTCAGGCGCGACCACGCCACCTGCGCCACGGTATAGAGCAGGATGCCGAGATGCCCGTCGGTCAGCCCGGAACGATGGAAGGCACGCGACCATGCCAGGAAGCGATGGCGCAGGTTGGCGGCAACGCCCGCCATGCCGCGCGGCAGGCGGGTTTCGCAACGCAGTTGTTCGAGCAGCTCGAACACCAGGCGCTCGACCGCATCGGCCGGGCACAGCCGCCGATGCAGCGCGGCGTCGGAATGCGCCTGGCGCAGCGCGGCGCCATCGGCCGCACCGCGCAGGCAGGTGGCGGTGTCCGTGTCGAGGTCGGTGCGCAGGTGCGGCGCATGCTGCGGCACCGGGCGCAGCGCACGCCAGAGCTGGCCGTCGCGGAAATGCAGCGCCGCGTCGCCGGTCAGTGCGCGCACCGCCGCGCCGGACAGCTCATCCTGCCGCTGGCGCCGGCGCAGCTGCCGGGCGAGCGCCGCCGCGTTCATCGCATCGCCTCAGACGCGGCGCTTGCGCCGGCGGCCTCTCCCGGCACGTGGCCGAAGCAGCGCTGGTAGTACTCCGCCACCACGGGGCGCTCGGCCTCGTCGCACTTGTTCAGGAAGGTCAGCCGGAACGCGAGCGCGGGATCGCGGAAGATCTGGCAGTTCTCGGCCCAGCTGATCACGGTGCGCGGCGACATCAGCGCCGACACGTCGCCGGCGGCAAAGCCGCGGCGGGTCAGGCCGGCCAGCGCCACCATGGCATCGACCAGCGCGCGCCCGTCGGCATCGTCCAGCTCGGGCACGCGGGCCAGCACGATGCCCGCCTCTTCGTCGTGCGCCAGGTAGTCCAGCGTCGCCACCACGTTCCAGCGGTCGATCTGCGCGTGGTTCAGCAACTGGGTGCCGTGGTAGAGGCCGTTGACATTGCCAAGCCCTACGGTATTGGACGTGGCGAACAGCCGGAAGGAAGGATGCGGCCGGATCACGCGGTTCTGGTCCAGCAGCGTGAACTTGCCGTCGCGTTCCAGGATGCGCTGGATCACGAACATCACGTCGGGCCGCCCCGCGTCATATTCATCGAAGATCAGCGCCACCGGCCGTTGCAGCGCCCACGGCACGATGCCTTCCTGGAACTCGGTGACCTGGCGCCCGTCGCGTACCACGATGGCATCCTTGCCGACCAGGTCGAGCCGGCTGATGTGGCCGTCCAGGTTGACGCGCACGCAGGGCCAGTTCAGCCGCGCGGCCACCTGCTCGATATGGGTGGACTTGCCGCTGCCGTGCAGGCCCTGCACCATCACGCGCCGGTCGCGCATGAAGCCCGACAGGATCGCCAGCGTCACCTCGGGCTGGAAGCGGTAGGCCGGATCGATCTCCGGCACGTGCTCGTCGCGCTCGCTGAAGGCCGGCACCATCAGGCCGGAATCGATGCCGAACACGCTGCGCACCGGAATCATCCGGTCCGGCTTGCCAAACTGGTCTTGCGTCACCTCTTGCTCCTCGTTGCCTTGCTTATCGCATGCCATGTCATCGGCACTGCGGCAAGCGGAGCGGTTCCGCGTGACGCCGTGCTTGCTATTCGTCCTCTTCGGCGGCGTCCGTGGCCTCGGTGCCGCCCTGCCAGCCGCCGGCGCTGTCGGCCTCGATTGCCGCCAGCGCCGCCGCCGCGCGCTGCAGCGCGGGCAGCAGCTGCACCGCCTTGTCGCGCGCCACGCGCATCACCGGGGCCTGCAGCGCCAGCCCGAGGTTGGACTTGCCGCCGTCGGCGGCCGGCACCAGCACGCCGATGCAGACCAGGCCCGGCAGGAATTCCTCATCGTCCATCGCATAACCGTCGCGCTTGACGCGTTCCAGTTCCGCCTCCAGTTGCGCATGGTCGGTCAGCGTGTTCTGCGTGTAGCGTTCCAGCTCCACGTTGGCCAGCAGCCGCTGCCGCTGCGCCGGCGCCAGCTGCGCCAGGAACAGCTTGCCGGTGGCCGAGCAGTGCGCCGGCACGCGCGAGCCCGGATGCAGGTAGAAGCGCAGCGGCGCCGCGGTCTCGACGCGATCCAGGTACAGCACCTCGCCGCCGGAGAACGCGGTCAGGTTGCAGCTCTCGCCCACCTCTTCCACCAGCCGGCGCAGCACCATGTGGCGCGCGCCATGCGAGGTGCTGTTGAGCAACAGGTTCTCCGCCAGCCGGCGCAGCCGCAGGCCGGTGCCGTACTGCCGCCCGTCGCCATTGCGCTGGATCAGGCCGGCCGCCTCGAGCTGCTGCAGCATGCGGTGCAGCGTCGGCTTGGGCAGGCCGGTTTCTTCCACCAGCGCCTGCAGATTGAAGGACTGGTCCTTCTCCGCGATGACCTCGAGCAGGCCGAACAAGCGCAGCGCCGGCGTGTCTCCGTCCGGCCTGGCTTCACTCTTGGCAAGGCGCATATCGTTCATGCCTGGCTCCATCATAGGTAAGTTTCATTTTCAGAGTCAAATCATATCAATTATCGAAACTTCTGGTTGACCTTCCCGCGGGAACGGCCTACATTCCGGTTAAACCATAATTTTTCGGAACTTCTGGTTCCATTTTTTAAGCAAACACCGGAGACAAGTCACATGTACGGATAGGCCATCCTCATCCGGGGATTGCAAATACTCAACGACCACGGCCCCAGGCTGGCATTTACTGCCCCGCCGCCTATACCGAAGAGAAGCCGTGGCGCCTGCCTTAATCGCTGGACTGGCTGCAATGCAGTACCGACAGCAAGCGCAGCACAGGAGACACAACATGATTCAACAATCGCCGTCCGGAAACGGACTATCGCACGGCCTCAAGCAACGCCACATGACCATGATCGCGCTGGGTGGCGTGATCGGCGCGGGGCTCTTTGTCGGCAGCGGCGTCGTCATCAAGTCGGCCGGCCCGGCCGCGGTCATTTCCTTCCTGATCACCGGGCTGCTGGTGGTGCTGGTGATGCGCATGCTGGGCGAAATGGCCTGCGCCATGCCCGGCAGCGGCGGCTTCTACGAGTATGCACGCGAAGCCTGGCGCGATCGCCCGGCGATCGGCAACCTGGCCGGCTTCCTCACCGGCTGGATGTACTGGTACTTCTGGGTCATCGTGGTGGCGCTGGAAGCCGTGGCGGGCGCTGACCTGGTGCGCTACTGGCTGCCGGACGTGCCCAACTGGATCATCAGCCTGGTGCTTCTGGTGATGCTGACGCTGACCAACCTGGTCTCGGTCAAGTCATTCGGCGAGTTCGAATTCTGGTTTGCCTCGATCAAGGTGGCCGCGATCATGGTGTTCCTGTTCGTCGCCGGCGTCTACGTGCTGGGCCTGGCTCCCGGGTCGCACGGCATGGAGGTGGCTAACCTGACTGCCAACGGCGGTTTCATGCCGCACGGCATCGTGCCGGTGCTGACCGGCGCGGTGGCAGCCACCGGCTTCTACTTCGGCGCCGAGATCGTCACCATCGCCGCCGCCGAGACCGCCGAACCGCAGAAGGCCGTGGCCAAGGCCACCAGCTCGGTGATCACGCGCGTGCTGGTGTTCTATGTCGGCTCGATCCTGCTGGTAGTCTGCCTGGTGCCGTGGAACTCCACCAGCATCGCCACGCCGTACGTCAGCGCGCTGAACGTGATGGGCGTGCCGGCGGCGGCGCAGATCATGAACGCGATCGTGCTGACCGCGGTGCTGTCCGCGCTCAACTCGGGCCTGTACGCGTCCTCGCGCATGCTGTTTGCGCTGACCCGCCGCGGCGATGCGCCGCAATCGCTGGCCCGCGTCAGCCGCAACGGCGTGCCGGTGCGCGCCATCCTGGTGGCAACGCTGTTCGGCTACGGCGCGGTGGTGATGTCCTATGTCTCGCCCGATAAGGTGTTCGCCTTCCTGGTGAATTCGTACGGCACGGTGGCCATCTTCGTCTACATCCTGATCGCGATCTCGCAGCTGCGCCTGCGTTCGCGGCTGGAGCGCGAAGCGCCGGGCCAGCTGCGCGTGCGCATGTGGTGCTATCCGTACCTGACCTATGTGGCGATCGTCGGCATGCTCGGCATCGTGGTGGCGATGGCCTTTATTCCCGACCAGCGCACGCCCCTGGCGCTGGGCGTGGTCAGCCTCGCGATCCTGCTGGTGGCCTACGCGGCGCGGCAACTGTTTCGGCGTGGCGTGGATCCGGTAGTGCCGCTGGCGGAACTGCCGCGCCGCGACCTGCACGAGTATTGAGGCGCATCGAAACATCGATGCCTGGCGCTGCCAATGCCTGACGCCATCCAACCATGACTGACGTGGCGCGCCGGTGCGGTATGCTGGCGCGCTTCGCCATTCGGGAATCGCCCCTGCCCCATGAGCCTGAAGTCTCCCACCACCCTCTGGTCGCAGCTGTTCCAGCAGCATGTGCATTCGGGTCTGAGCCTGCAGGGCAAGATCCGGCAGATGCTGGTCTCCGCCATCCTCGACGAGCAGTTGCCGCACGGCGAGCCGCTGCCCAGCAGCCGCGAGCTGTCGGCGCAGTTGCGGGTGGCGCGCAACACGGTGGTGCTGGCCTACCAGCAACTGGTCGACGAAGGCTACCTGGTCGCGCGCGAGCGCAGCGGCTACTTCGTCAACCCCGAGATCCTCGGCACCCGCGTCAGTGGCGTCGCCTCGCTGCGCGGCGAACCGGTGCCCGCACGCACGGGCGAACCTGACTGGGAACGCCGCTTCGTGTTCCGTCCCACGCAGCAGCGCAATATCGTCAAGCGCGCCAACTGGCGCGACTATCCCTACCCGTTCATCTACGGCCAGTACGACCCGGCGCTGTTCCCCACCGCGGACTGGCGCGAATGCTGCCTGAAGGCGCTGAGCGTGCTCGACATCCACGACTGGGCGCAGGACATGATCCTGCGCGACGACGAATCGCTGGTGCAGCAGATCCGCACCCGCGTGCTGCCGCGCCGCGGGGTCTGGGCCGGCACCGACGAGATCGTGATCACCGTGGGCGCGCAGCAGGCGCTGTACCTGCTGGCCGATTTGCTGGTCAGCCCCGACACCCCGGTGGGCATCGAAGACCCCGGCTACCCGGACGCACGCAATATCTTTGGCTCGCACACCGCCAACCTGGTGCCGCTGCCAATCGACGACGATGGCCTGATGCTGTCCGATGCGCAGCGCGCCTGCGACTACGTCTACGTGACCCCGGGCCACCAGTGCCCGACCACCGTCACCATGCCGCTGGCGCGCCGCCAGGCGCTGCTGCGGCAGGCCGAGGAAGCGGACTTCGTGCTGATCGAGGACGACTACGAGGCCGAAAGCCGCTTCGAGGGCGACCCCACCCCGACGCTCAAGAGCCTGGACCGCAGCAACCGCGTGATCTATGTCGGCAGCCTGTCCAAGAGCCTGGCCCCGGGCCTGCGCATCGGTTACATCGTCGGCCCGGCGGCGCTGATCGCCGAGTTGCGCGGCGCGCGCCGACTGATGCTGCGGCACCCATCGGCCTATATCCAGCGCGCATTCTCGCTGTTCCTGTCGCTGGGCCACTACGATGCGCACCTGCGCCGGCTGGCCGCCGCGCACCGCGAGCGCGCCGAAGCGGTGCTGGCGGCGCTGGCCGCGCATATGCCGGATTTCCACGCGGTGCCAATCGCCGGCGGCGCATCCTGCTGGATCGAGGGGCCGTCCTGGCTCGACGCCGATGCGCTGGCGCGGCTGGCCGAACTGCAGGGCGTGCTGATCGAACCCGGCAGTGTCTTCTTCATGGCCGAGCCCGCGCCGCGCAATGGCTTCCGGCTGGGTTACTCGTCGATCTCACTGGATCGCATCGAGCCCGGCATCCGGAAGCTGGCCGGTGTCGCACGTGAACTGCAGGCCACCGCGGGCGGCGCCGCAGCCGCCGCCACCGCCGCTTCCCGGTCCCGTCCCGCCGCTTGACCCAGGCCGCGGCGCGCTTGCGCCGCTGGCCCAAGCGATTGTCCCGAACTGGCGCTACAGCGCCGCGGCCGGCTTCCCTATCCTCGAGTCATGGCCGGTTCCCCTCGGACCGGCAAACACACTCACGGAGACACAAGCCATGTCCAAGGACAACACCGCCGCCGGCATCGAACTGCTGCAAGCCTTCAACGACGCCTGGAACCGCCACGACCTCGACGCGCTGATGGACTGCATGGCCGATGACTGCGTCTTCCACGGCGTGGCCGGCCCCGACCTGCTGGGCCGCAGCTTCATCGGCCGCGAGGCGGTGCGCGAAGGCTTCCAGCTGGCGTGGCAGACCTTTCCTGATGCGCAATGGGTCGATGGCGACCACTTCGTCGTGGGCGACCGCGGCGTCAGCGAATCGACCTTTCGCGGCACCCGTGCCGACGGCGCCCGCATCGAGGCGCGCATGGTCGACGTGTTCACGTTCCGCGACGGCAAGATCGCGGTGAAGAACGCCTACCGCAAGGACCGCCCGCCGGTGGTGGCACCGCAGGCCGCCTCCGCAGCCTGAGCCAGGAGACGCGCCATGCAAGCCGTAGCCCCCCGCAGCAGCCTCCTGGCCGGCGAGCAGTCGACCGCGCCGACCCGGCCGTACGACCCCGCCTACGACCCGCTGCATACCCCCACCCCCGGCCACGGCCGGGAATACGCGCCCACCTACTGGATCGGCACTGCCGGAGAGCCGCCCGCCGACGACGGCCCGATCACGCACGACATCGATGTGGACGTGGCCATCATCGGCTCGGGCTTCACCGGCCTGACCTGCGCCATCTTCCTGGCGCAGGAATACGGCATCAAGGCCACCGTGCTCGAGGCCAACCGCGTCAGCTGGGGCTGCAGCACCCGCAACGGCGGCCAGGCCCAGTGCGCGTCGGGGCGGCTCAAGCGCTCGCAGTGGATCCAGCGCTACGGCCTGGATACCGCGCTGCGGCTGCACCAGGAAGTCTGCGACGGCATGGAGACCTTCAAGGGGCTGATCCAGAACATCGACTGCGATCCGCAGCCCGGCGGGCACCTGTATATCGCGCACCGCGACAAGGTGATGCCCGCGCTGGAAAAAGAGGCGAAGATCCTGCGCGAGGTGTTCAAGTACGACGCGCGCATCCTCGACGCCGACACCGTGCGGCGGGAATACGTCGACGACAAGGAAGCCGCCGGCGCCATGCACGAACCCGAGGGTATCGGCATCCATGCGGGCAAGCTCGCCTTCGGCTACCTGCGCCGCGCGCGTGAACTGGGCGCCAGGGTACACCCGTCCAGCCCTGTGACCGGCTGGGAAACCCGCAACGGCGTGCACTACCTGCGCACCCCCGGCGGCATCGTGCGCGCCCGCGCCGTGGGCGTGGCTACCGGCGGCTACACCTCGCAGTCGCTGCACCGCGAGCTGAAGAACCGGCTGTTCCCGATCCTGTCGAACTCCATCGTCACGCGCCCGCTCACCGCCGACGAACTGGCCGCGTGCAACTTCCGCACCACGCAGGTCATCACCGACACTCGCATCCTGCGCCACTACTACCGGCTGATGCCCGACGGCCGCCTGCAGATCGGCAGCCGCAGCGCCATCACCGGCAGCGACGCGCCGCAGGACCAGTACAAGCAGAAGCTGATCGCCGACATGCACCGCAAGTTTCCCGCGCTGCAGGGCATCCAGGTCGACTATTCCTGGTGGGGCTGGGTCGACGTCAGCCACGACATGATGCCGCGCATCACGCAGCCTGACCCGGCGCAGTCGATCTACTACGCGATGGGCTACGGCGGCAACGGCGTGATGTATTCCGCGCAGGCCGGCAAGCGCCTGGCGGCGCTGATCGCCGGCAAGTCGTCGGCACTGCCGGAACTGCCGATCTTCCGCTCCCCGCTGCCGTTCCCGAACGTGCGCGAGATGGTGGAATCGCAGATGTTCGCGCCGTTCCGCCGGCTCGGGCAGCGCGTGCTGTACCACTGGTATCACATGAAGGATGACGTGCTGTAAGCAGTTCTGAAAGCCCTGCCGGCTGAAAGCGCATGCTCTCTCTGCCGCCAGTCGCGATCGCACCCCTCGCCCGCTTGCGGGGGAGGGGTGGGGAGAGGGCCAGAGCCCCCACGAAGTGACCCGCCTCGCTACCGCCAGCGCCCGCCCTCACCCCTGCCCCTCTCCCGCACGCGGGAGAGGGGAGCAAACTACCGGCGCCTTGCGCTGAAACGGGCCTCACCGGCCCGGCCTTTTGTCAGACCCCCACCGACACCCGAACCAGCCCCCACCGCCTCCACGCCCGGCGCAACGCCGCAGTATGATGCCCAAGTCTCCCTCCGCGGGAGCATCGCGGCCACGCCCCGGCCGCAGTGCATCAGGAGGCACGCTTGGACCCGATCCGGCAGCTACCACCCGAACCCGCCAGCCCCGGCGACCTGATCGTCGCCCGGCCGGAAGGCCTCTATTGCCCGCCCGGTGACTTCTACATCGATCCCTGGCGCCCGGTCGAGCGCGCCGTCATCACCCATGCCCATTCCGACCACGCCCGCTTCGGCCATGCGCACTACCTGTGCGCGGCGCCCGGACGCGGCGTGCTGCTGGCGCGCCTGCCCGGGATTCACCTGAATACCCTGCGTTACGGCGAACGCATCAGGCACCACGGCGTCACGCTGAGCCTGCATCCGGCCGGGCATGTACTGGGCTCCGCGCAGGTGCGGCTGGAGCATGGCGGGCAGGTCTGGGTCGCCTCGGGCGACTACAAGCTGGAGGCCGACGGCACCTGCGAGCCATTCGAGCCGGTGCGCTGCGACACCTTCATCACCGAAAGCACGTTCGGCCTGCCGATCTACCGCTGGCCCGCCCAGGCCACGCTGATGGCGGAGATCTTTGGCTGGTGGCAGGCCAATGCCCGGGCCGGGCGCGCCAGCATCGTCTACGCCTACACCTTTGGCAAGGCGCAGCGCATCCTGCACGGCCTGCTGCGCCATGCCGGCGCCGACGGCATGCCTGGCCCGGTGATCGTGCACGGCGCGCTGACGCAGCTCAATGCCGCGTATGCCGAGGCCGGCGTCGAGTTGCCGCCGACGGCGCTGGTTTCCGAACTGCCCGCGCGCAGCCCGCTGCTGCGCCAGGCGCTGGTGGTGGCGCCGCCGTCGGCGCAGCGCTCGCCGTGGCTGCGTCGCTTCGGCGATGCCTCGGATGCCTTCGCCAGCGGGTGGATGCAGTTGCGCGGCACGCGCCGCCGGCGCGGCGTCGACCGCGGCTTTGCGTTGTCCGACCATGCCGACTGGCCGGGGCTGCTGCGGGCGATCAGCGCCACCGGTGCCGGGCGCATCATCGTCACCCATGGCAACGTGCCGGTGATGGTGCGCTATCTGGGCGAACGCGGCTGGCAGGCGCAGGCTTTCGACACCGAATACGGCGACGACGATGAGGCCGCGCGCCCGGACGCGCCGGCGTCCGCCGAAGCGGGCGAGGAACAGGGCGCCACATGAAGGCCTTCGCCGATCTTTACGCCGCGCTCGACGGCACCACCTCCACCAAGGCCCGGCTGGCCGCGCTGGTCGACTACCTGCGCGCCGCGCCGCCCGCGGATGCCGCCTGGGCGGTCTATTTCCTGGCCGGCGGCAAGCCACGCCAGATCGTGCCGGTGGCGCTGCTGCGCGACCTGGCGCGGCAGGCCGCCGACCTGCCCGACTGGCTGTTCGAAGAAAGCTACCAGGCCGTCGGGGATCTAGCGGAAACCATCGCGCTGCTGCTGCCAGAGCCGCAGGACGCCGACCACGCCGGCCTGGCCGAATGGGTCGAGCAGCGCCTGCTGCCGCTGCGCGGTTTGCCGCCGGAAACGCTGCTGCCGCGGCTCGACGCGCTGTGGCGCCCGCTCGATGCGCATGGCCGGCTGGTCCTGTTCAAGCTGATCACCGGCGCCTTTCGCGTGGGCGTGTCGCGGCTGCTGGTGACGCGTGCGCTGGGCGAGGTGGCGGGCATCGACCCCAAGCGCGTGGCCGAGCGCATGGTCGGCTATACCGACCTGTCGGCCCGGCCCGACGCGGCGCGCTTCCTGGCCCTGCTGGCGCCGGAGGATGAAGACGACCGCGCGCTGCGCGCCAGCGGCCAGCCGTATCCGTTCTTCCTGGCCCACCCGCTGCAGGCCCCGCCGGAGCAGTTCGGCGCCGTGCTGGGCGCGCCCGGCGCGTGGCTGGTCGAGTGGAAGTGGGACGGCATCCGCGCACAACTGGTGCGGCGCGGCGGCCAGACCTGGCTGTGGTCGCGCGGCGAAGAACTGATTACCGAGCGCTTCCCGGAACTGCAGCAAGCCGCAGCGCCGCTGCCGGACGGCACCGTGCTCGACGGCGAGATCGTGATCTGGCAGCAGGGCCGGGTGCAGCCGTTCGCGCTGCTGCAACAGCGCATCGGCCGCAAGACGCTGGGCGCGAAGCTGCTGCGCGAGGCGCCGGCGATCCTGATGGCGTACGACCTGATCGAGTGGCAGGGCGAGGACTGGCGCAGCCGGCCGCAATCCGAGCGCCGCGCGCGGCTGGAACGGGTGGTGGCCGATCACGTCCACCCGGCGCTGGAACTGAGCCCGCTGGTGGAAGCCGACGACTGGGAACACTATGCCCGCCTGCGCGATGCCTCGCGCGAGCTCGGGGTGGAAGGCTTCATGCTGAAGGCGGCCAGCGCGGCCTATGGCGCCGGCCGCACCAAGGATGTCGGGGTCTGGTGGAAGTGGAAGATCGACCCGTACTCGGTCGATGCCGTGCTGGTCTACGCGCAGCCCGGCCATGGGCGCCGCGCCAGCCTCTATACCGATTTCACCTTCGCGGTCTGGAACGGCCCGCCGGGCACGCCGGGGCGCGCGCTGGTGCCCTTCGCCAAGGCCTATTCCGGACTGACCGACGCCGAGATGCGCGCGGTCGACGCCATCATCCGCCGCACCACGGTGGAGAAATTCGGCCCGGTGCGCAGCGTGGAACCGACGCAGGTCTTCGAGCTCGGCTTCGAAGGCATTGCCCGCAGCGGGCGCCACAAGAGCGGCATCGCGGTACGGTTTCCGCGCATGCTGCGCTGGCGCACCGACAAGCCGATCGAAGAGGCCGACACGCTGGCCACGCTCGAAGCGCTGCTGCCGGCCGCCGGCACGCCGCGGGAGGATGCGGCATGAACCCACCCCGCAGCGCGCGCCAGCCGGCGGTGCCTTCCATCGACCCCGCCACGCCAGCCGCGCAGCCGCTGACCGTCGGCCAGGGCATGCAGGCGCTGTTCGACGCGCGCGGCTGGGAGCCCTTCGCTTTCCAGCGCGAAGTCTGGACCGCGATCGCGCGCGGCCAGAGCGGACTGCTCCATGCCACCACTGGCACCGGCAAGACCTATGCGGCATGGCTAGGCGCGCTGATGGCGTTCGCCACCCCGCGCGCGGCGCCAGCGCACGACAAGCCCGCGCCGCCGCTGACCGTGCTGTGGCTGACGCCGATGCGCGCGCTGGCGGCCGACACCACGCGCGCGCTGCAGGCGCCGCTGGCCGAGCTTGACGTCGACTGGACCGTCGCGCTGCGCACCGGCGACACCGGCAGCGCCGAGCGCGCGGCGCAGCAGCGGCGCTTCCCCACCGCACTGGTGACGACGCCCGAGAGCCTGACGCTGATGCTGACGCGCGCCGACGCGCACGACACGCTGCGGCGCGTGCGCATGGTGGTGGTCGACGAATGGCACGAGCTGCTCGGCAACAAGCGCGGCGTGCAAGTGCAGCTGGCGCTGGCCCGGCTGCGCCAATGGCAGCCCGCGCTGATGGTATGGGGGCTGTCGGCCACGCTGGGCAACCTGCCACACGCGGCCGACGTGCTGTTGAGCGGCGTCCCCGGCGAGCGGCGCGTGCTGGTGCATGGCCATACCCCCAAGAAGCTGGTGATCGACACGCTGCTGCCCGACAACGTCAGCCGCTTCCCGTTTGCCGGCCACCTGGGGCTGTCGATGCTGCCGCATGTGGTGGAAGAACTGGCGCACAGCAGCACCACGCTGGTGTTCCTCAATACGCGCTCGCAGGCCGAGCTGTGGTACCAGGCCCTGCTCGACGCGCGGCCGGAATGGGCCGGCGAGATCGCCCTGCACCACGGCTCGCTCGACCGCGCGGTGCGCGAATGGGTCGAGCTGAACCTGAAGAACGGCGCCCTGCGCGCGGTGGTGTGCACCTCCAGCCTGGACCTGGGCGTCGACTTCCTGCCGGTCGAGCGCGTGCTGCAGGTGGGCTCGCCCAAGGGCGTGGCGCGTCTGCTGCAGCGCGCCGGGCGTTCCGGCCATGCGCCCGGGCGCGCCTCGCGGGTCACGGTGGTGCCCACCCACAGCCTCGAGCTGGTCGAGGCCGTGGCCGCGCGGCACGCGGTGCAGGCCGGGCGCATCGAGGCCCGCGAGTCGCCCGACAAGCCGCTCGACGTGCTGGTGCAGCATCTGGTGACGGTGGCGCTGGGCGGCGGCTTCCGCCCTGAAGCGTTGCTGGCGGAAGTGCGCTCCGCCTGGGCCTACCGCGGCCTGACCGACGACGAATGGCAGTGGTGCCTGGACTTCGTGCGCCAGGGTGGTGCCACGCTGTCGGCCTATCCGGACTTCCGCCGCGCCGTGCCCGACGATGAAGGCATCTGGCGCGTGCCGGACGCGGGGCTGGCGCGGCGCCACCGCATGAGCGTCGGCACCATCGTCAGCGACGCCACCATGCAGGTGCGCTACTGGAGCCGCGCGGGCACCGGCGGCGCTTCGCTGGGCTCGGTGGAAGAAGGCTTTATCGCGCGGCTGGCACCGGGCGACTGCTTCCTGTTCGGCGGCCGGCTGCTGGAGCTGGTGCGCGTGCAGGAAATGACCGCATTCGTGCGCCGCGCCACGGGCAGGCGCCCGGTGGTGCCGCGCTGGAACGGCGGCAAGATGCCGATGTCGACCGAACTGGCCGAAGCGGTGATCGACACCCTCGCCGCCGCCGCGGCGGGGCAGCTGGACCCGCGCACCACGCCCGAGCTGCCGCTAATCCAGCCGCTGGTGGACCTGCAGGCGCAGTGGTCGGCACTGCCCTCGCGCCACACCCTGCTGGCCGAGTCGCTGCAATCGCGCGAAGGCTGGCACCTGTTCCTCTATCCGTTCGCGGGGCGCTCGGTCCATCTTGGGCTGGGCAGCCTGCTGGCGTGGCGGCTGGGGCAACAGGTGCCCGCCACGTTCTCGGTGGCCGTCAACGACTACGGGCTGGAACTGCTGGCGTCGGCGCCGGTGGACTGGGGTCACTGGCTGCCACAGGTCCTGGCCGACGAACGCCGGCGCGACCTGGCCGCCGACGTGCTGGGCAGCCTCAACGCGGGCGAGCTGTCGTTGCGCCGCTTTCGCGAGATCGCCCGCGTGGCCGGGCTGATCTTCCAGGGCTATCCTGGCGCGCCCAAGAGCGCGCGCCAGTTGCAGGCGTCTTCGAGCCTGTTCTACGAGGTCTTCCGCAAGCATGACCCCGGCAACCTGCTGCTGGGCCAGGCCGAACGCGAGGTGCTGATGCAGGAGCTGGATGCGCACCGGCTCGCCGCGACGCTGGAACGGCTGGCGGCGCTGAAGCTGGACCTGCACGCGCTGAAGCGCCCCACGCCGCTGTCGTTCCCGCTGGTGGTGGAATTCCTGCGCGAGAAGCTCAGCACGGAAAAGCTCGCCGACCGCATCGCACGGATGCTGGCCGATCTGGAACTGGCTGCCGGCCCGGAGCCTGGCGAGGCTGCGGGCATGCCGGCCGAGGCAGTAGCAGAAGCCGCGCGCTTTGGCATGGCCGACCATGCCGGCCCGTCCGCCCGCAGCGCGCGCCGACCGCGGCGCCCGCGCAAGCCGTCGAGGCCGTTGCCGCTGCTATGAACGTCGATGCCCGCACCTTGCAGGACGGCGGCGCGCTGGCCGTGTCGGCAGCCGGCGAAACCGTGTGGCTGCTGCCTGAACATGCCCTGTGGTGGCCGGCGGCCGGCATGCTGATGGTGGCGGACGTGCATTTCGGCAAGGCCGCGGCCTTCCGTGCGCTGGGGCAGCCCGTGCCGCACGGCACCACCGGCGACAACCTGGCGCTGCTGACCCGCCTGGTGCGGCAGCTGCCGGTCGATGAACTGGTGTTCCTGGGCGACTTCCTGCACGCGCGCGCATCGCGCACGCCATCGGTGCTGCAGGCGCTGTACGACTGGCGCCAGGAATTGCCTGCGCCGTTGCGCTGCACGCTGGTACGCGGCAACCATGACGCGCGCGCCGGCGACCCGCCCGCGTCGCTCGAGATCGACGTGGTGTCGGAGCCGGCCGTCGCCGGCCCGTTCGCGCTTTGCCATATGCCCGGCGCTTCGCCGCTGGGCTATGTGCTGGCCGGCCACCTGCATCCGGCCTGTCGCCTGCGCGGCAGCGGCGCCGACAGCCTGCGCCTGCCGTGCTTCCTGTTCGGGCCGCGCGGCGCCATCCTGCCCGCCTTCGGCGCCTTCACCGGCCATGCCACGGTGCGGCCGCAAGCCGACGAGCGCGCGTATGTCGTCGGCGGCGGCAAGGTCTGGCCGGCAAGCCCGGCGCGTCAGAACAGGGTATAGCCGCCGTCGATGACGAAGGTATCGCCGGTGTGGTAAGCCGATGCCGGGCTCATCAGGTAGACCGCGATGCCGGCAAAGTCGCTGCCCTCGCCCCAGCGGCGCATCGGCACGCGCTTGTGCACCATTTCCTGGAAGGCATCGTTGCCCTGCGCCGCGCTGGTCATCTCGGTCTTGATCCAGCCGGGCAGGATCGAATGGGCACGGATGCCCTTGCGCGCGTACTCGACCGCAAGACCGCGCATCATCGAGATCACGCCGCCCTTGGTCGCGGCGTAGTGTTCCGAGCGCGGCGCGCCTTCTATCGCCGCCACCGAGGCCGTGCTGCACAGCACGCCGCCCTCGCCCTGCACCAGCATCTGCCGGACCGCCGCGCGCAGCGTGAAGAAGGCGCCGTCCAGGTTGACCCGCAGGGTCCGGCGCCAGGCCTCGGTCGCCATCTGGTCGAACGGTCCCTTATTGCCGCTGCCAACACCGGCGTTGGCAAAGCAGCCGTCGATGCGGCCCAGCGCCGCCACCGTGCGCGCCATCGCGGCATCCACCGCGTCCTCGTCGCCCACATCGCAAAGCTCGGCATGCACCTTGCGCCCATGCGCGGCGAGGCGGTCCGCTGCGGCAGCGTTCTTTTCCGCGTTGGTGCCCCAGATCGCGATATCGGCACCGGCCGCGGCCAGCCCTTCGGCAATGCCCAGGCCGATGCCGCCGTTACCGCCGGTCACCAGTGCCACCTTGCCGGTCAGGTCGAACGGATGCTTGCTCATGTCTGTCTCCTCGGATGGTTTTGTCGCTGTCTTGGCCGGATATTGTGGGACGGACCGGCGCAAAAGCTCGTCGTCGGATCAGATGAAATTGGACTGCGGCGGGTGAAACAGGACTGGCGCCCTCGTAAGGGCGCAGCGGTTTTACGGGGACCAGGCGCGGGCGGCGGGCAGCCGGGCCCGCGCCGGCCACGCGATGCGGCCTAGCGCAAGCCGAAGAAGCTGAGCACCGCAAGGATAATGACTACGGCCCCAACCAGCCAGACGATATTCATGACAGCTCTCCTTGTTCCAAAGTCTCGGCGCTGCTGAGGTCGAAATCCGACCGAAGCCGTGACGCAGGGGGAAACGCAATGTCATGGCTTCGCGCCGGCGATATGCATCGCTGACAGGAACTCCGCAACAATCGTGCCCTCGCCGGCGGTGCCTTGGGCGACCCTCGCGCGCGCGTTCTGCGCCGGCGCGAGCGATTCAGGCGGGCAGGCCGCCCCGGGATTACACGGCAGGGTGCGGCCAAATTACAAACACCCGGGAGCAGGCCCGGCGTGCGCCATGTTGCAGTGCGTTAGGTGCGCAGAGCGACTGTCACACCACTTGTCGAGGGCGCTGCGCCCAACTTGGCGCAGTGCCGGCCACGCACCTATGTCGCTTCCGCCGAATTTCGCCAATAATGCCCAGAGAGTCATTGCCGGACGAACCGAGAGCCACCATGCACGATAGTCCCGATGCCATCCGCACCGTCGCCCTGCTTGGGCACGCAGGCAGCGGCAAGACCTCGCTGGCCGAGGCGCTGCTGCATAAGGGCGGTGCGGTGCACACGCCCGGCACCATCGAACGCGGATCCACCGTCTGCGACAACGATCCGCTCGAGCGCAAGTACAAGCGCTCGCTCAGCGCCGCGGTCGCCCACCTGCACTACCGCGACACCCGCATCTACCTGATCGACACCCCGGGCTACCCGGATTTCTCCGCGCACGCCATCAGCGCGCTGGCCGCGGTGGAGACCGCGGCCATCGTCATCAATGCGCAGACCGGCATCGAGATGACCACGCGCCGCGCCATGGCGTGGGCGCAGGCGCGCCAGTTGTGCCGGATGATCATCATCAACGGCATCGACGGCGAGAAGGTGGACCTGCCCGCGCTGCTGGCGGAGATCCAGGAGGCCTTCGGCAAGGAATGCCTGCCCATCAACCTGCCGGCCGACCACGGCGGCAAGGTGGTCGACTGCTTCTTCAATCCGGCCGGCGAGTCGGATTTTTTATCGGTCGCCGCCGCGCACGATGCGCTGATCGACCAGGTGATCGAGATCGACCCAGAGCTGATGGAGCTGTACCTGGAGCAAGGCGAGGCCATCACCCCGGAACAACTGCACGCGCCATTCGAGCGCGCGCTGCGCGAAGGCCACCTGGTGCCGATCTGCTTTACCTCGGCCGCCACCGGTGCGGGCATCGACGCCTTGCTGGACGTGTTCGTGCGGCTGCTGCCCAATCCCACCGAAGGCAACCCGCCGCTGTTCTACCGCTCCACCGGCGAGGACGCCGAGGGCACGGAACAGCGCAAGGCGGTGCGCGCCGAACCGGTGCCGGACAAGCATCTGCTGGCGCATGTGTTCAAGGTGGTAATCGATCCCTACGTGGGCAAGCTGGCGGTGTTCCGCATCCACCAGGGCACGGTCACGCGCGACAGCCAGCTCTATATCGGCGAGGGCCGCCAGCCGTTCAAGGTGGCGCACTTGCTGCGGCTGCAAGGCAAGGAAACCCAGGAAGTGCCGCGTGCCGGCCCGGGCGATATCTGCGCGGTAGCCAAGGTCGATGAACTGGGCTTCGACGCGGTGCTGCACGACGCCACCGAAGACGGCGATATCCACCTGATCCCGCTGGAGTTCCCCACCCCTATCTATGGCCTGGCGATCGAGCCGGCGCGGCGCGGCAACGAGCAGCGCCTGGCCGAGGTCCTGCACAAGCTCAGCGCGGAAGACCCATGCCTGCGCGTGGAGCATCCGGCCGGCACCAACGAGACCGTGGTGTTCGGCCTGGGCGAGTTCCACCTGCGCTGCGCGCTGGAGCGGCTGACCGAGCAGTACAAGCTGGAAGTGGCGACCCGCCCGCCCAAGATCGCCTATCGCGAAACCGTCGGCGCCAAGGCCGAGGGCCATCACCGCCACAAGAAGCAGACCGGCGGCGCAGGACAGTTCGGCGAGGTGATGCTGCGCGTCGAACCGCTGGCGCGCGGCGCGGGCTTCGACTTTGTCGATGCGGTCAAGGGCGGCGCGATTCCCGGGCAGTTCATCCCGGCTGTCGAGAAAGGCATCCGCCAGGCGCTGGACAGCGGCCCACTGGCAGGGTTCCCGATGCAGGATGTGCGGGTCACCGTGTATGACGGCAAGAGCCACCCGGTCGATTCCAAGGAAGTCGCGTTCGCGACCGCGGGGCGCAAGGCGTTTATCGATGCGGTGCTCAAGGCCAGGCCCAGCGTGCTCGAGCCAATCGTCGATATCGAAGTCACGGCGCCGGGCAACGCCATGGGCGACATCATCGGCGACCTGTCGACCAAGCGGGGCCAGGTCCATGGCACGCGCACCGCGGCCGGCAACGCAGTGATCGTCGCCGGCCAGGTGCCGCTGTCGGAGCTCAACGACTACCAGTCGCGGCTGAACAGCATCACCGGTGGCCACGGCAGCTATACCATCCAGTTCAGCCACTACGACAACGTGCCGCCGGCGCAGCAGGAGAAGATGGCGTCGCGGCACAAGGCGCAGCTAGATACGGATTGAGGGTGCCGGGCTGACGGCTTGCTCCCCTGGCCCTCTCCCAAAGGGAGAGGGGAAACAACTTGCGTGGGGCTAGCGTAGTCGCTCGCTCTAAAGGCGTTGGTTCAATACGTCTCCAGGTGCAAGCGCCCATCGCGCTTGAGTCCCTCGGCCAGCGGCTCCCAGTTCAGCCCGGCCTGCTGCGCCACATCGCGCAGCGCCAGCACCACGCCCTCTTCCATGCTCTTGAGCCCGCACACATAGAAGCAGGTATCGGGCGATGCCAGCAGCGCCGCGAGGTCGACCGCGCGCTCGCGCATCAGGTCCTGCACATAGCGCCGGGGCTGTCCCGGCGTGCGCGAGAACGCCAGGTTGATGTCGATGAAATCTCTCGGCAGGTTCTGCAGCGGGCCAAAGTACGGCAGCTCTTCGCGCGTGCGCGCGCCGAAGAACAGCATCAGCTTGCCGCCGTCAAACTTCCCCGCCTTGCGCAGCCGCCGGCGCCATTCCGTCATCGCCCGCATCGGCGCGCTGCCCGTGCCGGTGCAGATCATCACGATATTGGAGCGCGGGTGGTTGGGCATCAGGAAGCTGGCGCCGAACGGGCCGATCACTTCCACCTTGTCGCCAACCTTCAGGTCGCACATGTAATTGGACGCGACCCCGCGCACGGGATTGCCGTCATGGTCTGCCAGCACCCGCTTGATCGTCAGCGACAGGTTGTTGTAGCCGGGGCGCTCGCCGTTGCGCGGACTGGCTACCGAGTACTGGCGGGCATGGTGCGCGCGTCCGCCGGCATCGGTGCCTGGCGGGACAATGCCGATCGACTGGCCTTCGAGCACCGGGAACGGGGTGGTGCCGAAGTCCAGCACGATATGGTGGGTGTCGTACTCGCGCCCGACCTCGGTCACGCGCACGTTGCCGGTCACGGTGGCGGTGATGGTCTTCTGCGCGGATCTGGCGCCATACAGGTTAGTGTAGGCATGCGCGGCCGACCACGGCGGCACGGTGGCGCCATGGCGGGCGCTGTTGAAGGTTTCATCGCTGCTGCCGGCCAGCGGCGATGCCGCGAGAACCTCGGGTGCCGCCGCCTGCATAGCGGCACCAGGCACCATGTCGGCAAGCTGCTCGGGCGAGAGTTGGTCCGGCAGGGCGTCCCAGCTCAGCTGCTCGTCGATGCTATAGGCACGCAGCTTCGGCATCTCGCGCCAGTTGTCGATCGATCCCGTCGGACACGGCGAAATGCAGGCCATGCACAGGTTGCACTTGTCGGCATCGACCACATAGTTGCGCGAGTCGTGCGTGATCGCGCCCACCGGGCAGGTGGCTTCGCAGGTATTGCAGCGGATGCAGATCTCGGGATCGATCAGGTGCTGCTTGATGACTTGAATTTCTGCCATATCCATGGCGGTCTCCACAGGATGAGGGGCGCCCGGGGTGAGGGTCGTTGATGCCGTGGCGCTTCGTGGATGCGCCTGCCCTCTCCCCCGGCCCCTCTCCCGCAAGCGGGAGAGGGGAGCAAACAGGGAGCGATGGTTAAGACCGTGGCTCAGTTGAAGCGCACGTACTCGAAATCCACCGGCTGGCGATTGATGCCCATCACCGGCGGCGCGATCCAGTTGGCGAACTTGCCGGGCTCGACCACGCGGCCCATCAGGCTGGCGACGAAGGCACGGTCGCCCTCGGTGGGCAACCACTGGTCGCGGAAGTCGCGCCATTCGGCGTCGGAGATCACGCGGCCGTCTGGCGAAACCTTCACGCCGGCCAGCGCGCCGATATTGCGGTGGAAAGCCTTGTGCGGGACCTTCAGGCGGAACGGGATGCCGGCCTTGTCGATGACCTTGTTCCAGCGCTCGATGCCGGCCATGCTGTCCTTGATGTAGTCGTCGCGCAGCACTTCATTGAGCGCGTTGAGCATCGGCACTTCCTTTTCCGTCAGCTGTCCGTTCTGCGCCTGCAGCACGCGGTAGGTCTGGCCCTTCAGCACATGGTCGTCCATGCGCTTGCCTTCCTCGTAGCGGCCTTTCAGGCCGGTACTGTAGAAGGTCGCGGCGTTGCTGGACTCGTCGGCGCCGAACAGGTCGATGGTGACGCTGTAGTGGAAATTCAGATAGCGCTGCAGCGTCGGCAGGTCGATCACGCCCGCCGCGCGCAGCCTGGCCGGATCGTCGGTCTTCAGTTCGTTCATCACCTGGCAGGTGCGCTGGATCACGCGCGACACGCCGGACTCGCCCACGAACATGTGGTGGGCTTCCTCGGTCAGCATGAATTTGGTCGTGCGCGCCAGCGGGTCGAACGCGCTCTCGGCCAGCGCGCACAGCTGGAACTTGCCGTCGCGGTCGGTGAAGTAGGTGAACATGAAGAACGACAGCCAGTCGGGCGTCTGTTCGTTGAACGCCTGCAGGATGCGCGGGTTGTCCTGCTGCCCGCTGCGGCGCTCGAGCAGCGCCTCGCCTTCCTCGCGGCCGTCGCGGCCGAAATACTTGTGCAGCAGGTAGACCATGGCCCACAGGTGGCGGCCCTCTTCCACGTTCACCTGGAACAGGTTGCGCAGGTCGTACATGCTGGGCGCGGTCAGGCCGAGGTGGCGCTGCTGCTCGACCGACGCAGGCTCGGTATCGCCCTGCGTCACGATGATGCGGCGCAGGTTGGCGCGGTACTCGCCGGGCACGTCCTGCCACGCGTCCTCGCCCTTGTGGTCGCCGAAGTGGATCTTGCGGTTGGCCTCGGCCGGGTTCAGGAAGATGCCCCAGCGGTAGTCCGGCATCTTGACGTGGCCGAAGTGGGCCCAGCCCTGCGGGTCCACGCTGATCGCAGTGCGCAGGTAGATGTCATGCTGGTGCGAGCCTTCCGGGCCCATGTCGTTCCACCAGCTCAGGTAGTTGGGCTGCCATTGCTCGAGCGCGCGCTGCAGGGTGCGGTCTTCGCTGAGGTTGACGTTGTTGGGGATCTTGTCGCTGTAGTTGATGCCGGACATGGTGGTCTCCGTGGTGCGGGCGATTCGGTATGCGTTCAGGGGGGCGGTCAGACCCGGTTCCAGTCGAAGGCGGCCTTGTCGCCCTTGCCGTAGACTTTCAGGGCGCCCTTGTCGCCGACCGCGTTGGGGCGCTGGAAGATCCAGTTCTGCCACGCGGTCAGGCGGCCGAAGATGCGGGTGAACATGTTTTCCTGGCCGTTGAAGCGCAGGTTGGCTTCCATGCCGGTCAAGGCATCGGGCGACATCGCCACGCGCTCTTCCAGCGCGATGCGCACTTCGTCGGCCCAGTCGATGTCATCCGGGTTGGCGGTGACCAGGCCCAGTGCGTAGGCGGCGTCGGCGTCGAGCGGCTGGCCTGCCCTGGCGCGTACCGCGTCCAGCGCGGGCTGCTCGTCGTAGAAGCGGCGGCCCAGGCGGCTCTGGCCGGTGGCCATCGGGTACAGGCCGAAGTTGACGTCGGCTACGGTGATCTTCGGCGCGCGCGCCTCGTCGTCGGGCAGCGCCAGGTGGTAGCTGCGGTCGCAGGCCAGCGCCAGCTCCAGGAAGGTGCCGGCAAAGCATGACTGCGGCTCGATCAGCGCGAACAGGCTGCGCGACGACACGTCCAGGCGGCTCAGCGTGCGGCGCAGCAGGCCGATGGTTTCGCGCACGAGCCAGTGGTCCTGGTGCGCCAGCAGCGTGGCGTCGTTGGCGAGCACCGCGGCGGCGTCGCCTGCGGTCTTGATCAGCCAGGTGCCGATTTCCAGCTCATTGGTGCGCATCGACAGGATCGCGTCTTCCAGCTCGCGCGCCAGTTGCAGCGGGTACCAGGCGGCGCCGGCAGCGACGATCGCTTCAATGTCTTGCGGCTGCGCACCGGTGGGCGCGTTCACCGTGAAGGTGGCGGTGCGGCCGCCGCGGTCGATTTCGACCGTGACATACGTATAGCGCAGCGCATCGGCCTCGATGGTGCGCGCGATCGGCACGAGCGCCACGCCCTGCGCATCGGCCGGACGGTCGCTCTGCGCGGCCAGCGCCAGCGCGCGTTCCCGGACCTTCTGCGCGAACACCGCGGGCTTGGCGATATCGTCGACCAGGCGCCAGTCCTTGGCGCGCTGGCCGCGCACGCCTTCGGTGGTGGTGCAGAAGATGTCGGCGAGGTCATGACGCACATGGCGCTTGTCGGTCACGCGGGTCAGGCCGCCGGTGCCCGGCAGCACGCCCAGCAGCGGCACTTCCGGCAGGCTGACGGCCGACGAGCGGTCGTCCACCAGCAGGATCTCGTCGCAGGCCAGCGCCAGTTCATAGCCGCCGCCGGCGCAGGCGCCATTGACCGCGGCCAGGAACTTCAGGCCGCTGTGCGCCGACGAATCCTCGATGCCGTTGCGGGTCTCGTTGGTGAACTTGCAGAAGTTGACCTTCCACGCATGGCTGCTGACGCCGAGCATGAAGATATTGGCGCCGGAGCAGAACACCTTGTCCTTGCCGCTGGTGACGACCACGGTGCGCACTTCCGGATGCTCGAAACGGACGCGGTTGAGTGCGTCGTTCAGTTCGATATCGACGCCGAGGTCGTAGCTGTTGAGCTTGAGCTTGTAGCCGGGGCGCAGGCCGGCGTTCTCGTCGATGTCCACCGCCAGCGTGGCGACGGGACCGTCGAAGGCCAGCTTCAGGTGCTTGTATTGGGAAGGATCGGTCTGGTAGTCGACACGGGGGGCGGTGGTCACGGCGTGGTCTCCTCGGCGGAACTGCACTATCGTGCATGAACTGGAATCTGGCTTGAAAGAACTATAGTTCATCATGCAGATTTCGCGCAAGCATTATTGTGCAGATTTCAGAAGATGTGATCAGCCGTGCTCCCCGCGTCGGCTGATTGCGCCAGACCCATCACAACGGCATCCGCAATGCCTGCCGCACCAGTTCGCGCAGGGCGGCAAAAGTGGGCTCGAGCGGCTGCGCGCTGGTGTCCAGCGCGAACTCGGCCTTGGAATAGAAAGCGGCGCGGCCCGCCAGGATGTGCCGCAGGTCTTCCATGGCTTCCTTGCTGGCCGCCATCGGGCGGAAGTCACCCTGCGCCCGCACCCGTTCCATATGGTCTTCCGGCTCGGCCCGCAACCAGACCGTGGTGCAGTGGGCCAGCAGCAGGTTGAAGGTGGCCGGGTCCGAAACCAGGCCGCCGGGGGTGGCAATCACGGCCTCGGGATAGATCTGGATGGCCTCCTCCAGCGCGCGCCGCTCGTAGCGGCGATACGCATTCATGCCGTACAGGCCCTGGATCTCGGAAATACTGCAGCCGGCGAATTTCTCGATCTCGCGGCTCAGTTCGACAAAGGGAAAATCGAGATCCTCGGCCAGCATGCCGCCCAGCGTAGTCTTGCCGGCGCCGCGCAATCCGATCAGCGCCACGCGCGGGCTGCGCGCCGCCTGCGCCGCATTCTCGCCTCCGGTGCCCAGCATCTCGCCCACGGCAATGCGTACGCGCCGCAGCGTGGCTTCGTCGCGGTGCTCCAGCAGTTCGCGCAACAGGATCCATTCCGGCGACGACGTGGTGACGTCGCCCAGCAGCCCGGCCAGCGAGCACTGCAGCGCATCGGCAACGTGCTGCAGCACCAGGATCGAGGCGTTGCCGGAACCGTATTCGAGGTTGGCGAGGTGACGCTCGGAGACGCCAGCCGCCTGCGCGGTGGCCTTGCGGGTCAGCCCGCGGCAAGCACGGAGTTCGCGCACACGCTCGCCCAGGGAAACCAGAAAGGGATTTTTATCGTGCCCGTTCACGGCGCCGTTGTCTGAACCATGCTGCAGTTCCGCCTCCGGGGTTAACCCAGGCTCATGCAATATAGTGCTTGACATGATTTCTCCGTGGCTCTATTTTTCATACATGCACAATAATGCATGATGCCAGTGATGGCAACTGGCGAATCAGACGGAGCCCCTTTTCATATGTCCCCCACTGAATTCCGCAGCCAGATCGCGCATCTCACCGCGCAACTGGCCGGCCGCCCGCTCGATGCCGCGCTCGATGCCTGGCTCAATGCCGAACATGGCCCCGGCAGCCCTACTTACCAGCAACTGAAGGCGTCATGCCAGGCCGGCGTGGCCGAAGGCTGGCTGTGCGACCGCGGAGGCGGCGGCATTCGCTACGGCCGCATCTTCAAGCCCGCCGACGACCTGCACGGCTTTTCGGTCGACGTGGTCGACATGCAGGATGTGGCCGGTCCGCACCACACCCACCCCGAGGGCGAGATCGACCTGATCATGCCGCTCGAAGGCGAGGCGCAGTTCGACGGCCGCCCGGCCGGCTGGCTGGTGTGCCCGCCCGGCAGCGCCCATCGCCCTACCGTCAGCAACGGCCGCGCGCTGGTGCTTTACCTGCTGCCGCAAGGCCGCATCGACTTCACGCGCTGAGATTCCCCAATGACTGAACTCCTTTCCAATTACCTTGGCGGCACCTGGCAACGCGGCAGCGGTGCCGGCACCGCACTGTTCGATCCGGTGCTGGGTGACGAACTGGTGCGCGTCGACGCCACCGGCCTGGACCTTGCTGCCGGCTTCGCGTTCGCCCGCGAACAAGGCGGTGCCGCGCTGCGCGCGCTGACCTACCAGCAACGCGCCGCGCTGCTGGGCGAGGTGGTCAAGGTACTGCAGGCCAATCGCGATGCGTATTACGACATCGCCACCGCCAACAGCGGCACCGTGCGCAACGACTCCGCGGTCGACATCGACGGCGGCATCTTCACGCTGGGCACTTACGCAAAGCTGGGCGACGCGCTCGGCGAGCGGCATTACCTGCCGGACGGCGACGCGGCGCGGCTGGGCAAGGATCCGCTGTTCCAGTCGCAGCACGTGCTGGTGCCCACGCGCGGCGTGGCACTGTTCATCAATGCCTTCAATTTCCCGGCCTGGGGCCTGTGGGAGAAAGCCGCGCCGGCACTGCTGGCGGGCGTGCCGGTGATCGTCAAACCCGCTACCGCCACCGCCTGGCTGACCCAGCGCATGGTGCGCGACGTGATCGAGGCCGGGATACTGCCGGCAGGCGCGTTGTCGGTGGTGTGCGGCAGTTCCGCTGGCCTGCTCGACGCGCTGCAGCCCTTTGATGTGGTGTCGTTCACCGGCTCGGCTGATACCGCGGCGGTGATCCGCTCGCATCCGGCCATTGCCCAGCGCTCGGTGCGCGTCAACATTGAAGCGGACAGCATCAATGCCGCCGTACTGCTGCCGCAGGATGGCCACGACAGTGCCGCCTTCGACCTGCTGGCAAAGGAAGTCGTGCGCGAGATGACGGTCAAGTCCGGCCAGAAATGCACCGCGATCCGGCGCGTGTTCGTCCCCGAGGCCGTGTACGCGCAGGCCGCCGAGGCCATCGGCGCACGGCTGGCGAAGGTGACGGTGGGCAACCCGCGCAACGACACGGTACGCATGGGCGCACTGGTCAGCCGCGCACAGTTCGACGCCGTGCAGTCGGGCCTGACCCACCTGCGCCGTCATGCGCAAGTGCTGCACAACGGTGCGCGCCAGCCGCTGGTCGATGCCGACGCGGCGGTGGCCTGCTGCATCGGCCCGACGCTGCTCGGCGTGGCCGATGCGGACGCGGCCGGCGCGGTGCACGACACCGAAGTGTTCGGCCCGGTCGCCACGCTGCTGCCCTACCGCGACACGGCCCATGCGCTGGCGCTGGTGCGCCGTGGCCAGGGGTCGCTGGTGGCCTCGCTCTATGGCAGCGACGCCGGTGCGCTCGGCGCCACCGCACTGGAGCTGGCCGACAGCCATGGCCGCGTGCATGTGATTTCGCCCGACGTGGCGCAGCTGCATACCGGCCACGGCAATGTCATGCCGCAATCGCTGCACGGCGGCCCGGGTCGCGCCGGCGGCGGCGAGGAACTGGGCGGCCTGCGCGCCCTGCACTTCTATCATCGCCGCAGCGCCATCCAGGCCAGCACCGCGGTGCTCGCCACCTTCGCCTGACCATACCGCCCACCGCTTGCTCGCGCCGCTACATCCGCATGGCGGCGCGCGGCACACCGTACACCAGCAACGGGGAGACAACCCATGAACGCCACGCCCGCAGCGCCAACCGTCCGGCCGCCCGGCACGATCTTCAACTTTGCCGCGCACCTGCTCGACTGCAACGCCGGGCGCGCCGGCAAGGTCGCCTATCTCGACGACGACGGCCAGCTCACCTACGGCGAACTGGCGCAGCAAGTGCGGCAACTGGCCGCGGCGCTGCTCGGCGCCGGCATCCGCCGCGAGGAACGCGTGCTGCTGCTGATGCACGACTGCACCGACTGGCCGGTGTGCTTCCTTGGCGCGATGTACGCCGGCATCGTCCCGGTTGCCGTCAATACCCTGCTGACCGCCGACGACTACGCCTACATGCTGCAGCACAGCCGCGCGCAGGCGGTGCTGGTGTCGGCGGCGCTGCTGCCAGTGTTGCAGGACGCGCTGGCGCGGCCCGGGCATGAGGTGCGGCAGGTGCTGGTATCGCGCGCGCAGGCAGCGCTGCCCGAGGGCATGGCTGCGCTGCAGACGGCGCTTGCCGCGCATGCGCCGCTGCAGGCGCCCGCCGCCACCGGTTGCGACGACCCCGGCTTCTGGCTCTACTCGTCCGGCTCGACCGGCCAGCCCAAGGGCGTGGTGCACAGCCACGGCAACCCCTACTGGACCGCGGCGCTCTATGCCGGGCCGGTGCTCGGCCTGCGCGAGCACGACATCTGCTTCTCCGCGGCCAAACTGTATTTCGCTTACGGGCTGGGCAACGGCCTCAGCTTTCCGCTCAGCGTCGGCGCCACGGTGGTGCTGACGGCCGAGCGGCCCACGCCCGAGGCCACCTTCCGCCGCTGGCTGCAGCACCAGCCCACGGTGTTCTTCGGCGCGCCGACCGGATACGCCGGCCTGCTGGCGTCGCCGGCGCTGCCGGCACGCAACGAGGTGGCGCTGCGGCTGTGCTCGTCGGCCGGCGAAGCGCTGCCGGCGGAGATCGGCGAGCGTTTCACCGCGCATTTCGGCTGCGAGATCATCGACGGCATCGGTTCCACCGAGATGCTGCACATCTTCCTGTCCAACCGTCCCGGCCAGGTCCGCTACGGCACCACCGGCTGGCCGGTGCCGGGCTACACCATCGAGTTGCGCGACGAAGACGGACGCCCCGTGCCCGACGGCGAAATCGGCGACCTGTATATCCAGGGCCCCAGCGCCGCGATGATGTACTGGGCCAACCGGGAGAAGTCGCGCGAGACCTTCCGCGGCGGCTGGACCAAGAGCGGCGACAAGTACGTGCGCAACCCGGACGGCACCTACAGCTACGCCGGACGCAGCGACGACATGCTCAAGGTCAGCGGCATCTACGTATCGCCGTTCGAAGTCGAGGCCACGCTGGTGCAGCACCCCGCCGTACTGGAGGCCGCGGTGATCGGCGTGCCCGACCAGGACGGGCTGGTCAAGACCAAGGCCTTCGTGGTGCTGAAGGCGGGCGCGCAACTGGATGAAAGCGAGCTGAAGGCCTTCGTCAAGGAACGGCTGGCCGCCTACAAGTACCCGCGCGCGATTGCGTTCGTCGAGGCACTGCCCAAGACCGCCACCGGCAAGATCCAGCGCTTCATGCTGCGCGAACAAGAACTGCAGGCCGCCGCAGAGCGCGCCGCGGCGGTGGCGTGAGCGGCGACGCCGCCCGCCCCCGCCATCCCACCCATCCCGGAGACAAACCATGCGTCAGATCGATGTCCACCAGTTGGCCGACTCGGCCCGCTTCAATCGCTTCCATGCGCTCATCCTGTTCTGGTGCGCGCTGATTATCATCTTCGACGGCTATGACCTGGCGGTGGCGGGCATCGCCCTGCCATCGATCATGAAGGAAATGGGCGTGACCGCCACCAGCGCGGGCTTCATGGTCAGCTCGGCGCTGTTCGGCATGATGTTCGGCGCCATCTTTCTCGGCACCGTGGCCGACCGCATCGGGCGCCGGCGCGCCATCGCCATCTGCATCGCGCTGTTCAGCGTGTTCACCGCGATCGCCGGTCTGACCAGCGACCCGGTCAGCTTCAGTGTCACGCGCTTCCTGGCGGGGCTGGGCATCGGCGGGGTGATGCCCAACGTGGTGGCACAGATGACCGAGTACTCGCCACGCAAGCTGCGCGGCACGCTGGTGACGCTGATGTTCAGTGGCTATTCGGTCGGCGGCATGCTGGCCGCGCTGCTGGGCAAGGGGCTGATCGAAAGCTACGGCTGGCAGTCGGTGTTCCTGGCCGCGGGCCTGCCAGTGGTGCTGATTCCGCTGGTGCTGCGCGGGCTGCCGGAGTCGATGCCTTACCTGATCCGCACTGGCCAGAGCGCGGCGCTGCAGGCGGTGGTGTCGCGGCTCGCGCCGTCGCATCGCGCGCAGGCCGGCGACGTCTTTGTCCTGCCCGCGGACGAGGGCGCTGCCAGCGCAGCCGGCAGCGCGCCCATCCGCCGTTTGTTTCAGGACGGCCGCGGCGTCAGCACGGTGATGTTCTGGGTCGCGTTCTTCATGTGCCTGTTCATGGTGTACGCGCTCAGTTCGTGGCTGGCCAAGCTGATGGCGGGCGCGGGCTACAGCCTGGGCTCGGCGCTGACCTTCGTGCTGGTGCTGAACTTCGGCGCGATGCTCGGCGCCATCGGCGGCGGCTGGCTGGCCGACCGCCTGCCGATCAAGCACGTGCTGATCGGCATGTATGCACTCGCGGCGGTGTCGATCACGCTGCTGGGCTATCCCATGCCCAGCGCCGCGCTGTTCGTGGTGGTGGGCCTGGCGGGCGCTTCCACCATCGGCACGCAGATCGTCACCTATGCCTACGCGGGCCAGTTCTACCCGATGGCGGTGCGCGGCACCGGTATCGGCTGGGCCTCCGGCGTGGGACGCAGCGGTGCCATCCTGGCGCCGATCGTGATTGGGGTGCTGGTGGGGATGTCGCTGCCGCTGCAGCAGAACTTCATGGCGATGGCGATCCCGGCGGTGATCGCGGTGGGGGCGGTGTCGATGATCAACCCCCGCAGGTCGGCGTCGGCGCAGGCGCAAGCGGTTGCGCCGGTGCGGGCGGCTGTGAGGGAAGCCTGAGGGAACTGGCTTGCTGCTCGGGTCCACCCGCGTGCCATCTGTTTGCGCTCTCTCCCGCACGCGAGAGAGAGAGCGCAAACCAGCGGCGTGCCGCCGGGCGTGGCCTACTTGCTGCCCTTCACCGTCGTATAGGCCGTGATCAGGTTCCGGTAATCCGGGATATGGTTCGAGAACAGCGTGCCCAGGCCCTCGATGTCATTGCGCCAGTCGCGGTGCAGTTCGCACGCCACGCCGAACCACGTCATCAGCTGCGCGCCGGCGTCCGACATCCGCTGCCAGGCCGAGTCGCGCGTGATTTGGTTGAAGGTGCCCGAGGCATCGGTCACGACGAACACTTCAAAGCCCTCTTCGATCGCCGCCAGCGCCGGGAAGGCGACGCACACTTCGGTGACCACGCCGGCGATCAGCAGCTGCTTCTTGCCGGTGGCGCGCACCGCCGCGACGAAGTCTTCGTTATCCCAGGCATTGATCTGGCCGGGGCGCGGAATAAACGGCGCATCCGGGAACATGGCCTTGAGCTCGGGCACCAGCGGCCCGTTGGGGCCGTCCTCGAAACTGGTGGTCAGCACCGTCGGCAGCTTGAAGTACTTGGCCAGGTCGGCCAGCGCCAGCACGTTGTTCTTGAACTTGTCCGGCTCGATGTCCCGCACCAGCGACAGCAGGCCGGCCTGGTGGTCGACCATCAGCACGGCAGCCTGGTTCTTGTCCAGGCGCTTGTAGGGCTTACTCATGGCGTGCTCCTGTGGAGAAATTGCGGGTGCGGCCAGGGGTCCCTTGCCGCGCCCATGTTGAAATGCAGTGGCTGCAGCTCAGGAGGTTAACGCTGGGAGTCCAGCACCTCGTGCTTCTTCTCGACTTCCTGCGCCTTCATGTAGCTCTCGATCAGCAGCTGGTATGCGGGGAAGATCTTGGTGTAGACCTCGGCCCATTGCTGCGCGTCCGGGCGGTTCCAGCTCTGCTGCAGCTCCGAGGCCACGGCCGCGGTATCCATCGGCACCACGCCGGCCTGGACGATGCGCGCCAGGGTGATCTCCTGCGCCATCTTGGAATAGGTGCCCGAGGCGTCCACCACCGCGAATACCTTGTAGCCGTCAGCCACCGCGCTGATCGACGGGAACGCCATGCACACGCTGGTGATGGTGCCGGCGATGATCAGGGTCTTCTTGCCGGTTTCGCGCACCGCGGCGACAAAGTCGGGGTTGTCCCAGGCGTTGATCTCGCCTTTGCGGGCGACGTATTTGGCATGCGGGGCGTTCTCATGGATCTCGGGGATCAGCGGGCCATTGGGGCCTTGCGGCACCGAAGCGGTGGTGATCACGGGCAGCTTGCACAGCGTCGCCATCTTGGCCAGCGCGGCGGCGCGCAAGCGCAGCTCTGGCATCGGCATGTCGCCCACGGTCTGGAACAGGCCACTCTGGTGGTCGATCAGCAGCATTGCCGTATCGGCGGGATCGATGGCCGGACGCTTGCCGTTGAAATTGGCGGGTGTGGTCATGGGGCATTCTCCTATGCGGTTGGCAAAACCGGCGGACCGGATCATCCGGAACCGACCGTGTTGGGAAAGCATAGGACTTGGCAAATGCCACCGGTAGGCCGGAAAATCTGCCTTCAGCGTCCTACTGGCAGGACGACAGGAGCCACCTTTTGCATCCGGACTTCAATGACCTGTACTACTTCGCGCAGGTAGTCGACCACCAGGGTTTTGCGCCGGCCGGGCGCGTGCTGGGCGTTCCCAAGTCCAAGCTCAGCCGGCGCGTGGCCCTGCTGGAAGAGCGTCTGGGGGTGCGCCTGATCCAGCGCTCGACGCGGCGCTTTTCGGTAACGGAACTGGGGCAGACCTATTACGCCCATTGCAAGGCCATGCTGGTCGAGGCCGAGGCCGCCGAAAGCGCGATCGAGCAAAGCCGCGCCGAGCCCAGCGGCCTGGTGCGCATGACCTGCCCGGTGGCCCTGCTGCACGCGCGCGTGGGCGAGATGGTGGCAGACTTCATGGCGGCCAATCCCAAGGTCATCGTGCACCTGGAGGCCACCAACCGGCGCGTCGACGTGGTCGCCGAGGGCATCGACCTGGCCGTGCGCGTGCGCGTGCCGCCGCTGGAAGACAGCGACCTGGTGATGCGGGTGCTGGCCCAGCGCGCCTGGTGCTTTGTCGCAAGCCCGGCGCTGCTGGCCGGACACGGGCCGCTGCTGGCGCCGGCGGACCTGAATGCCTTGCCCACGCTGGACCTGGGTCCGCCCCGGCCGTCGCACACGTGGTCGCTGTACGGGCCCGGCGGCGCCAGCGCCGAACTGCACCACAAGCCGCGGCTGGTGACTGACGACATGATCATGCTGCGCACCGCCGCGGTGGCCGGCGCCGGCATCGTCCAGCTGCCGGTGATGATGATGACCGACGAACTGCGCGATGGCCGCCTGGTGAAGGTGCTGCCGGAATGGTCGGTCAAGGGCGGCGTGATCCATGCCGTGTTTCCGTCGCGGCGCGGGTTGCTGCCGTCGGTGCGGGAGCTGATCGATTTCCTGTCGCAACGCTTCGCGCAGCTCAACGAGCCCTGAGCGCTGCAGCGCACCCGCGCCAGGGACACCGCCCGTCATGCGGGCAGGCTTGGCCCGGAAGTGGTATGATGCGGGGTCGCAGATCAGATCGGCAACGCCAGACTCCTGCACGTCTGCCGCAGATCTCTCCACTGCAAGCACTTCAGCAGCGGCATATCAGGCGCAAACCCGGACCGATACCCGGTGCGTCTTCGGGCCAGACGGCCCATCACCCTTTTCCGACCGGCGGCTGGTCCGCTCCGCAACGATGGCCCGTACCCTGCACCGGTACGCCGGCGCATCGGCTTGCGCAGGCATGGTCCACTTCACGCCAGAGGCAACGCCCGTGCTGCCGCGCGGGCCAGACCCTGGCACATCGCAACGGCTGACGGCCACCACCGCGCCACCCGCCGCATCGGCATGCCGATGCAGCGTGCCGCCACGGCCGCGCCCATGAACGGGTAACCCATTGAATCGAGTCAACACCATCCAGCACAGCCCCTATACCGTTTCCGTCTATCCGATCGAGCAGGAACCCGGCCTCTGGTTCGCGACCTACATGATTGCGGAATACCGCAATGGCGCCGAACGCATCGTGGCCAACGTGTCCATGCGCCACGACACCCACCGCTCCGAAGCCCGCGCCAGGCAGGCTGCCCGCCGCGCTGGCGAACATGCCGCAGCGCGGCTGCGCCTGCAGTAAGCGGCGGCGAGCCGCACTCAGCCCCACCCCCTCGGTCCGCCGCCATCGGCTGGCCGCCACCCCCCAAGCACGCGCACAAGCCGCGTGGCTACAGCAAGGAGTCCCCTTGGCAAAAGAAGAACTGGTCGAATTTGGCGGCAAGGTGTCGGAAGTACTGCCCGACAACCGCTTTCGCGTGATCCTGGAGAACGGCTTCGAAGTCTGGGCGTATTCGTCCGGCCGGCTGAAGAAGAACCGCATCCGCGTGCTGGCGGGCGATCGCGTCACGCTGGAGATGTCGCCCTACGACCTGACCAAGGGCCGCATCAACTATCGGCACAAGTCGTAGCCGCACGCGCCCTTCGCCATGGCATGCGCCGCAGCGGCGCGTGCCATCCCGCAACGCCTCATCCCTCAATCAAGGAGAACCGATCATGTCCGTCATCGAAGAATGGGAAGCCCTGCACCTGACGCCGGAAGGCTGGCAGCCGGGCAGCTACCGGCATGCGCCTTGGCAGGCCGTTGAAGTCGCGCCGCCCGCGGCGGGCGTGCTGACGGTCAGGCGGCACGTGACCGCCACCTATTGCGGGCCGTCGCGCGCGGTGGAAGACCGCACCCCCGAGATCACCGACATGGCGCTGATCGAAGCGCTGCTTGAGCGCCACGGCGACCCGGTATTCAAGATCTGAGCCGGGTGCGGGTCGGCGCTACCGTTGCGGCTGGCGCACTGACACGTCAGCCAAGCACGCGCACATGCGGCCGGGCCGTCCTGAGCCCGGCCCCGACCGACCGCAATTCGCCGTCCCATGAGGCGGCGGCCAGATCCAGCACGTAGTCGCCCTCGCGCGCCTTGTCATGCAGCTGGTCGCGCACCACCTGGCCGATGGCCAGGCGGCACAACGCCTCGCCGCTGGTGGCAAGCTCGCCGCGCAATGTCGCCGGGTCGGTCAGCACGCCGAACGAACGCCGCCCCACGCCCACGAAGCTGGTGAACAGCACGCCGGTGGGACGCTCCGCATCGATAAAGCAGATGGCCACGTGGTAGGTGATGCCTTTGCCCTCGCCGGGCAACGTGCACAGAAAACCGGATGATCCCGTACGCATGTCCATGAACGGACTCCTTGCAGTCTGACGGATGACGCCGCGCGCCTCCGGTTGTGCAGCGGGCCGGAAGGACCGGCACGCTGCAAACACCGGCGCCTGGAGCGGCGCCTACAGCGACGCCACCGATTCGCCGGCAACCAGCCCGTTGATGATGTCTTCGCCGAACTGCAGCGCGCCGCGGCGCGCCGAGCCGATATTCTCCCAGCGCGACTCGCCCACGGGAAACACGCGCGCATGGTCTTCGCCGGGGCGATAGCCTTCGCGGCAAATCACGATGGAAGCCAGGAAACTGTTGTCGGGCTTGATGCGCGGCCAGCCTTGCGTAGGCCGGTGGCGGTAAACCAGGGGGTACAGATCAAAACCCTTGTAGCTGGCAAAGGGCGTGCTGCCGGGAACATTGTTGCCGGGACTGCGGCTGGGACTGCTGTCGCTCACGACGGCTCCATGCGGCATCGTGCCGCGTTGATGGGGAAGAAAATCCAGGACTGGCGCCAGGCCTGACTCAGGAGGCAGGCAAAGCGGACGATGCCACCGAAAGCCCCGGCACCGCGCCGTTAATGATGGCCTCGGCATAGCGCAGCACACCACGGCGTGCACCACCGACGTTGTCCCACGGCGTGGCGACCAGGCGGAACGTGCGCGCTTGCGCGCCTTCCGGCGACTCGCCTTCGAGGCAGATCACCACCGCCGCATCGAACGAGCGGTCGGGCCGCGGCTCTGGCCACACGCGTGTGATGGTGTGCTTGTACACCAGGGGGTAAAGGTCATACCCCTTGTAAGTCGCAGCCGGATAGATATCCATGGCAGCCTCCGCCGGGATGGTGGTGTTGCCCCCACTCTACGCCTGTTGAAGGGTGCGCAGTGGCTTTATTTCGCCATCGGCGAGCCTCATGGCGGCCAAAATAAAAAAGCTCCGCCATGGCGGAGCTTCTTTTCATCGAACTGGCGCTGGGGCGCTCAGCTCAACAGGTTCGGTGCAATTCAGATCGGCTCGATCTTGGTTGCGGCCGGGCCCTTCTGGCCGACGCCGGCAACGTAACGCACCTTCTGGCCTTCTGCCAGCGACTTGAAGCCGTTGCCCTGGATTTCGGAGAAGTGCGCGAACAGGTCGTTGCCGCCTGCATCAGGCGTAATGAAGCCAAAACCCTTCGAATCGTTGAACCACTTGACGGTACCGGTTTCCATGTTGGATTCCTCAATAAGTTTTTCTCACCGGCAAAAGCGCCGGCAAGGCATGACGATCAAGGAAGACACAAGGAGAAAAAGTGGCGCCGTGTGGGCAAGCACCTGGACTTCTAGATTGCTGCTTGAAAGATCCTGCATCCACCCTTATACAGGTCGCCCCCTGCCATGTCAATAAACTTCACCCGAAAGTGCGGATTGAGGGTCTCCCCGCCCGATTGCGGCAGCGTGCTACAGTGGCCCATCGAACGGAACCACACACGGATGACACTCTGCACTGCCTGCCAGGCTATCGAACGCCATGTGCGCGGCGCCCCCGGGCACGCCGCGCTGCGCATCACCGATACCCAACGCATCAAGCCGCCGCGCTCTGCGGCCGTCACCATCAGCAGCTTTGTCTGCCAGGACTGCGGCGCCCTGTGGACTTACCGCGACCAGAAGAGCGGCCCGGAACAGGGTTGGGACATCGTTACGGAAACACAGCAGCCATAGGCGGACTTGCCGCGCAAAGAAAAAACCCCGGACGAGGGTCCGGGGTTTTGGGTTAGTGCCGGCCCGCAAGGCGGACCGACAGCTCAGGCTGCGACCGAGGCCAGCGCGGCGTTGAGCGTCTGGCTCGGGCGCATCGCAGCGCTGAGCTTGGCGGCGTCCGGCTGGTAGTAGCCGCCGATGTCCACCGGCTGGCCCTGCACCGCAGCGAGTTCACCGACAATCTTCTTCTCGTTGTCGGCCAGCGTCTTTGCCAGCGGCGCGAACCTGGCGGCCAGTTCCGCGTCGTCCGACTGCGCGGCCAGTTCCTGGGCCCAGTACATCGCCAGATAGAACTGGCTGCCGCGGTTGTCCAGCTCGCCGGTCTTGGGCGACGGGCTCTTGTTGTTGTCGAGCAGCTTGCCGGTGGCGGCGTCGAGCGTCTTGGCCAGGATCTTGGCGCGGGCGTTGCCGGTCTTGATGCCGACGTCTTCCAGCGACACCGCCAGCGCCAGGAACTCGCCGAGCGAATCCCAGCGCAGGTGGTTCTCTTCCACCAGTTGCTTGACATGCTTCGGCGCCGAGCCGCCGGCGCCCGTTTCATACATGCCGCCACCGGCCATCAGCGGCACGATCGACAGCATCTTGGCGCTGGTGCCCAGTTCCATGATCGGGAACAGGTCGGTCAGGTAGTCGCGCAGGATGTTGCCGGTCACCGAGATGGTGTCCAGGCCGCGGATCACGCGTTCCAGCGTATAGCGCATGGCGCGCACCTGCGACATGATCTGGATGTCGAGGCCGGTGGTGTCGTAGTCCTTCAGGTAGGTCTCGACCTTCTTGATCAGCTCGGCCTCGTGCGGACGGTACGGGTCCAGCCAGAACACCGCCGGCATGCCCGAGTTGCGCGCACGCGTGACGGCCAGCTTGACCCAGTCGCGGATCGGCGCGTCCTTGACCTGGCACATGCGCCAGATGTCGCCCGCTTCCACGTTCTGCGTCAGCAGCACTTCACCGGTGGCCAGGTCGACGATATTGGCGACGCCGTCTTCGGCGATCTCGAAGGTCTTGTCGTGCGAGCCGTACTCTTCGGCCTTCTGCGCCATCAGACCGACGTTCGGCACGGTGCCCATGGTGGTCGGGTCGAAATTGCCGTTGGTCTTGCAGAAGTTGATGATTTCCTGGTAGATGCGGGCGAAGGTGCTTTCCGGGATCACCGCCTTGGTGTCCTTCGGACGGCCGTCGGCGCCCCACATCTTGCCGCCGATGCGGATCATGGCGGGCATCGAGGCATCGACGATCACGTCGTTCGGCGCGTGCAGGTTCGAGATGCCCTTGGCCGAATCCACCATCGCCAGTTCCGGGCGATGCTCGTGGCAGGCGTGCAGGTCGCGGATGATCTCTTCGCGCTTGGAGCTGGGCAGCGACTCGATCTTCTCGTACAGGTTGACCAGGCCGTTGTTGACGTTGACGCCCAGTTCATCGAACAGCGCGCCGTGCTTGGCGAAGGCCTCCTTGTAGAAGATCTTGACGGCGTGGCCGAACACGATCGGGTGCGACACCTTCATCATGGTCGCCTTGACGTGCAGCGACAGCATCACGCCGGTCTTGCGCGCGTCTTCGAACTGCTCTTCATAGAAGGCGCACAGGGCCTTCTTGCTCATGAACATGCTGTCGATGATCTCGCCGTCCAGCAGCGACACCTTGGGCTTGAGCACGATGGTCTTGCCGCTCTTGGTGAGCAGCTCCATCTTGACGTCGCGGGCCTTGTCGAGCGTCATCGACTTTTCGCCGTGATAGAAGTCGCCGTGCTTCATGTGGGCCACGTGCGTGCGCGAGGCCATGCTCCACTCGCCCATGCTGTGCGGGTGCTTGCGCGCGTAGTTCTTGACCGCGGCCGGGGCGCGGCGGTCGGAATTACCTTCGCGCAGGACCGGGTTCACGGCGCTGCCCAGGCACTTGGAATAGCGCTTCTGGATGGCCTTTTCTTCGTCGGTCTTCGGGTCTTCCGGATAGTCGGGCACCTTGTAGCCCTTGCCCTGCAGTTCGCGGATGGCGCTGACCAGCTGATGCACCGAGGCCGAGATGTTCGGCAGCTTGATGATGTTGGTGTCCGGCAGCTGCGTCAGCTTGCCCAGCTCGGCCAGGTTGTCCGGCACGCGCTGTGCTTCGGTCAGGAATTCGGGGAACTCGCCCAGGATACGGCCGGCCACCGAGATATCGCTGGTGGTCACGTTGATGCCGGCCGGCTTGGTGAAGGTCTGGATGATCGGGAGGAACGCACTGGTCGCCAGCAGCGGGGCTTCGTCGGTCAGCGTGTAGATGATGGTGGGTTGCTGGGTACTCATTGGTTCTCTCAGATCCTCTATCGGTGGGTAGGACTTCTGCCTGCCGGGTCACGGTCAGGGCAACAAACTCGGCGAAAAGTAGAATTTTGCCTCAGTTTGCTTTCAGGAATCTGAAAACCAACGCATTTTGCGCGGCAATCGGAAAGAAAATCGGGCCGGCGTCCAGCCTGGCGGCGCCAGCTTTCGCCCATTGCACCCGAACGGTGCCGGTCCAGCATTCGATTTGACACTTCGGGACAAGTTGGTGCCAAGCGGGTCATGCTTGAAGTGCGCCCGACGGATCACAGAGCTGTCAAACTGGGCGCCGACAATGTTGGCTTTTGTCCTCTCAACGCCAAGGAACCGTTCATGTCCCACCCTTTGCCTGCCCTGCCGCTTGCCCGGCTCACCGTGGCCGCGGCGCTGCTTGGCGCGCTGCCCGCATGGGCCGATGCGCCCGAAGCCTTCCCCGCCACGCTCGCCGGCCATGCGGTGCTGCCCGCGCAAACCTTGCTGGCCGCGCCCAAGGATGCTCCGGCAGATCTGCAGGTCAGCGGCAAGTTCACCACCGCGCAGCGCACGGAGGCGCCGGGCACGATTGAAGGCAAGTCCAACGGCCGGCCCACCGGCGTCTCGCTGCCATTCCGCGGCCAGCCGGCGCAGGGACATTCCGGCATCAAGCGCATGGCCGACGGCAGCTTCTGGCTGCTGACCGACAACGGCGCGGGCGCCAAGGCCAACTCGCCTGACTTCATGCTGTACCTGAACCACTATCAGGTGGATTTCGGCACCGGCCAGTTCCGGCGGCTGAAGACGATCTTCCTGCACGATCCGGACAAGAGGGTGCCGTTCCGCATCGTCCATGAGGGCACGAAGCAGCGCTACCTGACCGGCTCGGACTTCGATACCGAGAGCTTTCAGTTCGCGGGGGGCGCCATCTGGATCGGCGATGAGTTTGGCCCGTTCCTGATCAAGGCCGACATGGACGGCAAGGTGCTGGCGGTGTTCGAAACCATGGTCGACGGCAAGGTGGTGCGCTCGCCCGATCATCCGGCGGTGACCACGCCCGCCGCGCCGGACGCCGGCATCAAGTTCCAGGTGAAGCGTTCGAAGGGCTTCGAGGGCATGGCCGCGTCGCCCGACGGCAGCAAGCTGTATGCGCTGCTGGAAGGCTCGCTCTGGAACGACGCCGCGAAGCGCTACGAGAGCGAAGCCGGCAAACCCTACCTGCGCGTGCTGGAATTCGACGTGAAGCAGCAGGCCTGGACCGGCCGCCACTGGAAGTACGTGCCTGAAGACGCGAGCCACGCCATCGGCGACTTCAACATGATCGACGCCAATACCGGCCTGATCATCGAGCGCGACAACGGCGAGGGCACACCCGACAAGGCCTGCCCCGCCGGGCAGAAGCGGCCGGATTGCTTCGATGAGGTGGCGAAGTTCAAGCGGGTCTACAAGGTCGAACTGACCGACGCCAATGCCGGCGGGCCGTTGCGCAAGATCGGCTATGTCGACCTGCTGCGCATTGCCGACCCGCGCAAGCTGGCGCGCAAGCCACTGACCGATGGGATGCTGGCGTTCCCGTTCTTTACCATCGAGAACGTCGAAGTGGTCGACGCCACGCACATCGTGGTCGGCAACGACAACAACCTGCCCTTCAGCAGCAGCCGCGAACCCAATCGCGCGGATGACAATGAACTGGTGTTGCTGGAGGTCGGGGAGTTTTTGCAGGCGCGGTAGCTTCCGCTCGGCTTGGTTTCCTCCCTTCTCCCGCCTGCGGGAGAAGGGAGGAAACCAGCGGCTCGCGATCAAGCCGCGAGCCTGAACGTCGCCACCGCCTCCTTCAGCCGCTGCGCCTGCTCCTCCAGCGAACCCGCCGCCGCGGCCGCCTGTTCCACCAGGGCCGCGTTCTGCTGCGTCACCGTATCCATCTGCGTCACTGCCTGGTTCACCTGCTCGATGCCCGAGCTCTGCTCAGCCGATGCGGCGCTGATCTCGCCCATGATGTCGGTCACGCGCTTGACCGCCGCGACGATCTCTTCCATGGTCTGGCCCGACTGCGTCACCAGCATGGAGCCCTTTTCGACTCGGTCCACCGAATCGCCGATCAGTGCCTTGATCTCCTTGGCCGCGGTCGCGCTGCGCTGCGCCAGCGTTCGCACTTCGCCCGCCACCACCGCAAAGCCCCGGCCCTGCTCGCCAGCGCGCGCCGCTTCCACCGCGGCATTCAGCGCCAGGATATTGGTCTGGAACGCAATGCCCTCGATCACGGCGATGATGTCGACCACCTTCTTCGACGCGCCGTTGATCTCTGCCATGGTCTCGGCCACCTTGCCCGCGACTTCGCCGCCCTGCTCGGCGATATCCGAGGCATTGACCGCGAGCGTGCTGGCCTGGCGCGCGTTGTCGGCGTTCTGCCGCACAATGCTGGTCAGCTCTTCCATGCTGGCCGCGGTCTGCTGCAGCGACGAAGCCTGTTCCTCGGTGCGCTGAGACAGGTCGGTGTTGCCAGCCGCGATCTGGCTGGTGCCCGATACGATCGATTCGGTGCCGTCGCGCACCTGACGCACGATGCGCAGGATATTGGCGTTCATGTCCGCCAACGCCTGCAGCAACTGGCCGGTTTCGTCGCGGCTGTCGACGTCGATGCGGCTGGTGAGGTCGCCGGAAGCGACGGTGCGGGCCACGGCCACGGCGCGATGCAGCGGGCGCGTAATGCCGCTGGTCAGCCAGACCGAGAAGGCAATGCCGATACCCAGCACCACCACGCCCAGCCCGATCAGGCTATTGCGCGCGTTGACGTAGATGCCGTTGATCTCGCGTGCGGTGGCGTCGATGCTGGCGCGCTGGATGTCGAGCAGCTTCTGGATCTCGGCCAGGTAGGCGTCGCCGGCGGGGACGAATTCTTTCTCCAGCACCTGGTTGGCCTCCTCGGTCAGGCCTTCCTGCTTGAGCCTGGTGATCTTGTCGCGGCCGTTGTTATACGGCTCGCGCACGCTCAGGATCTTCTGGAACGCGGCCTTTTCCTGTTCCGAGGCAAGCAGCGGCTGCAGCTTGTCGCGCAAGGCGGCAATGCCGTCGATCGAGGCCTTGGTCTCGGCCGCGAAGAACGCGCCCAGCGATGGGTCGGCACTGCGCGCCACGGCGGTGGTGCGGCGCACGCTGGTATGCATCAGGCGGTACCAGTCACTGACCAGTCGCTCCTTGGTCAGCGGCTGTTGCATCATGGCGTGAGTGCGCTCGGCCACCTGCTGCAGCCGCAGCATGCCCAAACCCGTCATAAGCGCCGCCAGCAGCAATACCACCCCAAAACCGATGCCGAGGCGAACCCCGATACCTAGATTCTTCATATCTTCTACCTGATTAGCATTGGTCATGGCGAAGTGCTGCCGCGCACGAGACGGCTCGGCGCAGCGCTCTTCGCTCTCATCGTCCGCGGGGCGCGGGCCGGGTCGGGCCGACGCACAGGCGGGCTATGGATGCCAACGGCATGGGGGGCGCTAACTTTAGGGTCTTCCTCGATTGACGGCCAGAAGTGTGCGGATACCGGCTATAGTGGACAGGATCCCGGCCAAAGGACATGCCATCCCAGCCGCCGGCCGACCTGCCAGTCCTTCCCCCAGGAGACCCAGCATGGCCACGCCTCCCAACCCCTTTGCAGATTTCACCAGGATGATGGAACAGTTCCGCCTGCCGGGCGTGGACATGAGCGCGGTAATCGAAGCACGCCGCAAGGATATCGAGGCCCTGACCGAGGCCAACCGGCTGGCCTATGAAGGCATGCAGGCCGTCGTGAAGAAGCAGCAGGAGATCTTCGCCCAGACCATGCAGCAGCTGCAGGCGGCCGCCCAGCAGTATGGAACGGCGGGCAATCCGGCCGAGGCCATGGCCCGGCACAGCGAGTTCGTGCAACAGCAACTGCACCAGGCGCTGGAAAACATGCGCGCGCTGGCCGAGACCGCGCAAAAGGCGCAAGCCGAGGCGCTTGCGGTCATCAGCAAGCGCGCCGAGCAGAACGTGAAGGAGGCTGGCGAACTGCTCCAGCCGAAATCCAAAGGCTAGCGTCGCTCGGGCAGGACCTGGCCCACCGCCTCGACCAGGCGGGCATGCGCGGCAAGGTCCACCGGCCGGTGCTTCACCTTGGTACCGGCCGGGTCGTTGCCCAGGTAATTACCGTTCTTCCAGTCCCGCGCCGGTCGCACCGGCCGCGGCGCGAACCCACCCCCGCAATTCGGGCAGACGTTGGCGAGCAGCTCGACGCAGCCTGCGCAGAAGGTGCATTCGTATGAGCAGATGCGCGCTTCGGCGGAATCCGGTGGCAGGGGCTTGTTGCAGTGTTCGCAGCCTGGTCTGAGTTCCAGCATGGCGCTCGCTTCCTGTGCGGGTGAATGATCACCGCTATCGTAGCCGCATTCGCGTTCTCCGCATCGGTTCGTTCAGTGATCCCCCGCCTTCCGGCACCTAGCGCCACGCGTCCCGCTGGCCGCAGCCGGCATTGGCAAACCCATACACGCGTGCGATAACGCCGCCCACACCGGCGCGATGCCCTGCCACTCGCGCGGCGCCGGCCGATCAGCCACAACGCCAGCACCGCGGTGATGAGGGGCTGAACTATTCGCTACCGTCGCTTCGACCGCGAAGATTCTCCGGGGTCCGAAGACATGTCGCCGCACCAAGCAGCCACCGCTGCGTCAACTCGCAGAATCGGCCGTCTCGCCAGACCCGCTGGCGCCGCTAACCTGCAGCACATCCACAGCAACGAGAACCATTCTCATCTCAGCGCTGCACCTCGCGACTTGTCTCCAGACGCCCCAGCATGAAGCGCCGGCTTATTTCTATCCTCGCACTGACACTTGCCCAGGTCGCACAGGCCAACGTGGCAGGCACGCCTGCCATGCGTTCATGGAAGGCGATGCGCGATGACGGCGTGGTCAAGCAGCAGTTCGACTATTCCTGCGGTGCCGCCGCGCTGGCCACTCTGCTGCAGCACTACTACGGCGACGCCGTTGACGAAGCTGCCATCCTGAAGCAGATCTCAGCCTGGGGCCCCGCAACGCTCAGCAGCCTGTCGGCCGCCGCCAGTCACTTCGGCTACGAAGCGCGCGGCTACGCGCTGTCGCTGGAGGCGCTGCGGCAACTCAGGCTGCCGGTCATCGTCTTTCTCCATACGGGCAACGACAACCACTTCTCCGTCCTGCGCAGCGTCGATGCGGACTCAGTGGCGCTGGCCGACCCATCGCTGGGCAACCGCATTTATGCCATCCCCGATTTCCTACAGCTGTGGACGACCCGTCCCAGCCGGCACTACCCCGGCCGCGTGCTGGTGGTCCTACCGCGCCGAGCGGGCCAGGCCGGCAATCCGGATTTCATGCGACCGATTCCCGCCAGGTTTGGCGGACTAACACTAAGACCCTTCCAGCCATGATCCGCCGCCTGACCCGGATGGTCGCCGCCACTGCCGCCCTTGCCCCGTGTCCGGCGTCGGCACAAATCGTGCCAACACTGGAGGAATTGCTGACCGCACAGAATCGTTGGCGCGCCGACGCCGGTCTCTCCTACTTCAACCACAAAGCGACTGGCACGGCCGCGCGCGGCCCGATCTATATCCAGGTGGGCCAGAACGTCATCCCGGTGGCAACCGGCGTAGTGCCGAAGACCCGCAATGTGGATTCGCTAGTGGCATATGCCGGCCTGCGCTACGGGCACTCGGCCAACACGGAGCTGTCGTTCTCAGGCACCGGGTCATATACCAACGAACGGACCTTACTGGAAGGCTTCAATCATCAGTCCAGCAACAGCACCAACTTCTCCAGCCTGTCGCTTGCCATCAGCCATCGCTTCCTGAAGGAGAGAGGCAGCCCCGGACTGGTGGCCTACCTGGAAACCGGCGCGGTGGAGCATAGTCACGATGCCACTTCGTACTTCAGCAGCTTCACTGCCGGCGGCACGCTCTATCGCACCATCGACCCGGTGGTGCTCAGCCTGAACGCTTCATATCGCCTGAACCTGCCGCGCCATGACAAGGCCGGCAGGCCAGGCAACGTGCTGATGCTGACGCCGCAGGTCGGCTTTGCCGCAAACGAGACCGTCACCCTCTACGGCGGCATCAACTGGCAATTGCAGCAAGCCGAGGACAGCTCGCGAAGCCTGCCGTCACAACGCAATACACAAACCGCACTGGTCTTCGGCCTGGGCTACCGAGCCAGCGACCGCACCACCATATCGCTCAGCGCCAACGCCAATATCAGCGGCTACGGCGGTGCACAGGTAACGCTCGGCACAGTGGTGAAGCTGGGCGCGATGCCCGAAAGGGAACGTCTGCAGTAACACTTTGATTTCAAGGAGAGGAATCGATGCGAGTCATACCTGGAGTTTCGGTCGCCGTTGCGCTAGCTAGCCTGTGCTGCGCTGCGTGGGCCTCTACGCCCGTGACGTTCAGCGATATCGAGCAAATGGATAACACCGCGGGAATGCATATCAGCCAGTTGTCGGTGACCGAAATGGAATCGGTTGAGGGCTCGGTTGCGCCGGTGGTCATTGCCGGCGTTGCGGCAGTGAGCGGCGCGATTGCCAATGGCGCCACCTATTGGGTGAACACCCCCAACCCAACCGCAGGAGGCCTCGTCTGGACCGCCGGCACCGGCTTCACCGCGGGTGTCGTCGGAAGCATTGCGGCCACGATGCCGCCAGTAGGAGCCATGCTCGCCACCGGCGCCGCGACCTTTATCCCCATGCTTCCCGAGCCGACGCGGACAAAATGCGGGGCCGCCGGCCTGGCTTGCTGAAGGGTTAGACCACCACAAGGCCGGTGGCACCTGGCGCCGGCCAATCACAGGGGCGGCGATGGAATATGGCATCACTGACTACGAGAAGCTCAAGGCAGTCTATTCCTGCTTTGTCTTCTTCTACTTTGTCCCGAGACTCCTGGTGTTTCCGTTCGTCTATGGCGAGCGTTATCTCTGGACGCTCATCTCACTGTGCGCGGTATTTGCCGCCAACTATTTTGTTCTCAGGGGCTTCTTCGCGGGCGACGGGGTGCCAACGCTCTACGAGGCGTGCTACGGCCCCGTCATGAGTGTCTGGTTTGCACTGCTGTGCTGCAAGGTCGAGAGGGACTATCCGGGCTACTACAACAACGAGGTTCGCCGCAGATGGCAGGGACGCTGATGCTTTCCGATTTCCAAATCAATGCCTGCGGCATTGCCATGCTTTGCTACATAGCCATCGTGCTCGGCATCCTGGCGCCGAAGTACTTGCTGGCACCATCGATCCTTCGGCGCCGGTACGGCCGGGCGGCCGGGGCAGTCGCCGGCCTCTTGCTGCTAAACCTTTGCATCTTCACCCTCCTGATGCCAGCCAGGCCGCGGGTGCCGTTCTACGAGGCCTTCGCAGGCGTGTTCCTGAGCCTGTGCCTGTCGTTTCTGCTATGCCAGCGGGCCGGGGAGCAAAGCTGACCGATCCTGACGCCATCCGTCGCTTGCGCCGCAGGTATATGTCGGCCGGCATTGCGCCGGCCGCTACTGCAGGTCAGATTACGCCTTGCGCCAGCATGGCGTCGGCCACCTTGACGAAGCCGGCGATGTTGGCGCCTTCCACGTAGTTGATGTAGCCATCCGCCTTCTGGCCGTGGTGAATGCAGTTCTGGTGGATGTCCTTAATGATCGCGTGCAGCTTCTCGTCGACCTCGGCATGGTGCCACGACAGGCGCATGGCGTTCTGCGACATCTCCAGCCCCGAGGTGGCAACGCCGCCGGCGTTGCTGGCCTTGCCCGGCGCATACAGGATCTTCGCGTCGACAAAGCGATCCACCGCTTCCAGCGTCGACGGCATGTTGGCGCCTTCGGCCACGCAGATCACGCCGTTGCCAAGCAGGGTCTCGGCGTCGTTGCCGTCCAGTTCGTTCTGGGTGGCGCACGGCAGCGCCACATCGGCGGGCACGTGCCAAGGCGTCCGGCCGGCCTCGAAGGTCATGCCGTGGCGCGCGGCGAAGTCCGACAGGCGGCCGCGTTCTTCATTCTTGAAGGCCATGACTTCGGCCACCTGTTCGGTGGTCATGCCCTGCGGGTAGTGCAGCACGCCGCCGGAGTCGGACAGCGTCAGCACCCTGGCGCCCAGCTCGATGGCCTTCTCGGCCGCATACTGCGCTACGTTGCCCGAACCGGAAATCAGCACGCGCAGGCCGTCGAAGCCGCGCCCGCGGCGGTGCAGCATTTCCTGCGCAAAGTAGACCGTGCCGTAGCCGGTGGCCTCCGGGCGCATCAGGCTGCCGCCGTAGGCGAGGCCCTTGCCGGTAAAGACGCAGGCCGACTGGTTCGACAGCTTCTTCATCATGCCGGCCATGAAGCCGACTTCGCGCGCGCCCACGCCGATGTCGCCGGCCGGGATGTCGGTGTCGGGGCCCAGGTGGCGGTACAGCTCAGTCACCAGCGCCTGGCAGAAGCGCATCACCTCACCGTCGGACTTGCCCTTGGGATCGAAGTCCGAGCCGCCCTTGCCGCCGCCCATGGGCAGCGTGGTCAGCGCGTTCTTGAAGGTCTGCTCGAAACCCAGGAACTTCAGCACCGACAGGTTCACGGTCGGGTGGAAGCGCATGCCGCCCTTGAACGGCCCGATCGCCGAGCTGTGCTGCACCCGGAATGCGCGGTTGACCTGCACGCGGTTCTGGTCGTCGGTCCACGCCACGCGGAACTGGATCACGCGCTCGGGCTCCACCAGCCGCTCGAGCAGGGCCTGGTCGGCGTAGCGCGGGTTGCGCTCGACGAAGGGCCACAGCGTCATCATGACTTCCTTCACGGCCTGGAGGAATTCGGGTTGATTGGGGTCGCGGCGGGCAACCCCCGCCAGAAATGCGTCAAGGGAAGGAGAATTCACGAATGTCTCTTGCTGTGCTGGAGTGGCAGTGATCCGGCAGCCTTGCCGGCTGGGTGCCGGTCTGCGGTGCCGTCTGGCGTTGCGCCGATGGAAGGTGGGTCGCCTCCGCATTGTTAGGACAACCAGGGCGGGCCATGCCTGTCCGACAACTCAGCACTTTAGCACCGGTGTGGGGCACTCGACAGTCAAAACACCTGTGACAGCGGCGTCAAAGCCGCATTTTGGTGCGACAGCAAGGGGATTTCCGTGCGATCAGCGGACATAGACATGCCGCCGGGCTGAGGCAGCGACGTCGTTACGCAATCAGCAGCTTGTTGCCCCGTTCCTTCAGGGCCGCGCCCAGCTCAGGCTCCGGCGCCATGTCGGTGATGACCCAGGCCGCCAGTTCGGCGTGCTTGATCGTGATGCCGGTGTTGCGGCCGAACTTGGTATGGTCGGCCACCACGCAGGCCACGTCCGCGGCCAGCAGCATGCGGCTGCGCAGCTCGGCCGCGGCGCGCGAGAAATCGCAGATTTCGCCGCGCGGCGTGATGCCGCCGATGCCGATAAAGGCAAAGTCGGTGTGGTAGCGCGACAGCTGCTCGATGGTGTCCCAGCCGTGCGTGGCGTCTTCGTTGTCCTGCAGCTCGCCGCCCAGCACGATCACGCGGTTGCCGTTGCGCCGCCCCAGCAGCTGGGCGATGGCGAGATCGTTGGTGTAGACCAGCAGGTTGTGGTGCCCATGCAGCGCCTGCGCCACCGCGTGCGTGGTGGTGCCGTAGTCCAGGATCAGCGAAGCACCGTCGCGCACCAGCTCGGCCGCGCGCACGCCGATGGCGCGCTTGCCTTCGGCATTGACCAGCGCGCGCGTCTGGGTATCGGGCTCGGTGCGGTCCGGCGCCAGCGCGCCGCCATGGGTCAGCACCAGCAGCCCGCGCGTGGCCAGCGCGTTGAGGTCGCGCCGGATGGTCTCGCGCGACACGTCGAGTTCGCTCACCAGCTCGCTGATGGCCAGCGCGCCGGTCGCGGAGAGCTGGTCGAGGATGTATTTCTGCCGTTGTTCGGCGAGCACGGTGACTCCGGGAGGATCGGGAACTTGGGGGCTGATTCTAGCGCAGCCTATCCTTGGCGTGCCAAGGCGCCGTGCCCCGAACAACCGCTTGCATGCTCCCCTCTCCCGCTTGCGGGAGAGGGGAGCAAACCGGCCGTAGCTGTCACGCTTTCCGGCGCCTCACCCCCACGGCAGCGTAATCGTCTTCAGATTGGTAAAGCTCTTCGCCGCCTCCTGCACCCCCTCCTTGTACCCCAGCCCCGAATCCTTGATGCCGCCGAACGGCGTCAGTTCGATGCGGTAGCCAGGCACTTCCCACAGGTTGACCGTGCCCACATGGAGCGCATTGGCGATCTTGGTGAACGCCTCGATATTGTTGGTGCATACGCCGGACGACAGCCCGAACGCGGTGCCGTTGGAAATCCGGATGGCGTCGTCGACGTCGCGGAAGGTGATGATCGGCGATACCGGACCAAAGGTTTCCTCGCGCACCACCGTCATCGACGGATCGACGCGGTCCAGCACGGTGGGCGAGTAGCTGGCCCCATTGCGCTGGTTGCCCGCCAGCAGGCGCGCGCCCTGCGCCACCGCCTCGTTGACGCGGGCTTCGAACAGCTGCGCGGCCTGTTCGTCGATCACGGTGCCCATGTCGACGCCGCGGTCCATCGGGTCGCCATACTTCCAGGCGCGGGTCTTCTCCACCACCAGCTCGGTGAAGCGACCCGCCACGGCCTGATGCACCAGCATGCGCTTGACCGCGGTGCAGCGCTGGCCCGAATTCTTGTACGAACCCTGCACCGCCAGGTCCGAGGCGCGCTCCAGGTCGGCGTCGTCCAGGACGATCAGCGGGTCGTTGCCGCCCAGTTCCAGCACCACGCGCTTGTAGCCAGCCTTGCTCGCAATGTACTTGCCGATCGCCACGCCGCCGGTAAAGGTGACGAGGTCCACCGCGGGGTGCGTGATCAGCTCGTCGGCGATCTCGCGCGGGTCGCCGGTGACCACCTGCAGCATCTGCGGCGGCAGGCCCGCCTCATACAGCAGGTCGGCCAGGTAGAACGCCGACAGCGGCACCTTTTCCGACGGCTTGAGCACCATGCGGTTGTTGGTGGCGATCGAAGGCGCCACCTTGTGCGCGACCTGGTTCATCGGGTGGTTGAACGGCGTGATCGCGCAGATCACTCCCATCAGCGGCTCGCGCTGGGTCATCACGCGGCGCTTCTTGCCGTGCGGCGTCAGGTCGCACGAGAATAGCTGGCCGTCGTCGCGCAGCGCCTCGGTGGCGGCAAAGCCCAGCACGTCGGCGACGCGGCCGATCTCGTACAGCGAATCCTTCTTGGACAGGCCGGACTCGAGCGTGATCAGGTCCGACGCCTCCTCGGTACGCTCGCGCAGCAGGGCCGCGGCGCGGTTCAGGATGGCGGCGCGCTCATAGCGCGTCAGCGTGGCGCGGTAGGCCTGGCCCACCTCGAAGGCGCGGCGCACGTCCTCGAGCGTGGCCTTCGGCACGGTGCCGACCAGCGCGCCGTCAAACGGATTGCGCACTTCGATCACGCGCTCGCGCACGATCTTCTGGCCATCGATGCGCAGTGCCTCGGCGCGGAAGTGGGGGCTGACGGCGCCAGCGGGAAATTGGGGGGCGTTCATGAGTCTCCTCCGGTCAATACAGGCTCAGACAGCGGCTCGAACAGCAGACTCAAGCTGCGTGCCCGAACCGCTCGATACGATCCACGCGTTCAGTGCAGGTGGTTCAGCGCGACATCGAAGATGTCGAAATTGCGCAGCACGGCCTTGCCGGGAATGCCGGCGGTGGCGCGGTTGAACACCAGCGGCACGGTCTGCTCCGACACGCCGCCGTGCGAGCGCAGCGGCGCGTCCAGGCCGGACAGGTCATGGCGGCTGCGGCTGGTGCCCAGCACCACGTGCCGGTCGCTGGTGACAACAAGATCGCCGACGCGGTCGGGCGGCAGCTCGAAGCGCGCGCAGGCCTCGGCATTGGTCAGCACGCTCTCCACGCCTTGCAGGTCTGACAGGCGCGCCTGGATAGCGGCCAGGTCGGCATCGTCGGGCAGGTAGATGGTGGCGTAGGAACCCAGCGCGCCGTGGTGGACCACGTACGGATCGGTGATCGGCAGGATCACGCGCGCGCCGCCGTCTTCCACGCCGCGCCCAAGCCAGGCGTCCAGGTGGTCCTGCAGGTAGATCACGTTGGGCGCCTTGGTGGCCTCGTCGTGCTTGGCATTCATGCCGTGGTCGGCGGTCAGCGCCACCACGCAGCCCAGTTCGTCCAGCCGCGCCAGGTACTTGTCCATCATCGCGTAGAAAGCATTGGCACCATCCGAGCCGGGCGCGAACTTGTGCTGGATATAGTCCGTGGTGGACAGGTACATCAGGTCCGGGCGTCGCGTCTCCATCAGGCGCACGCCAGCGGCGAAAACGAATTCGGACAGCTCGGCGCTGTAGACATCCGGCACCGGCATGCCCACCAGTTCCAGCACGCCGTCGATGCCGTTTTCCGCCAGCGTGGCCTGGTCGGCCTTCTCCGACGAGAAGCAGATGCCGCGCATGCCGTGGCCCAGCAGCCGGCGCAGCTTGTCCTTGGCGGTGACCACGGCGACGCTGGCGCCGGCCTCGGCAAAGGCGGCCAGGATGGTGCCGGCGCGCAGGTACTTGGGGTCGTTCATCATCACTTCCTCGCCGCGCCCGCCATTGGCGCTGCGGTCGAAGAAGTAATTGCCGCAGATGCCGTGCACCGCCGGCGGCGCGCCGCAGACGATGGACAGGTTGTTGGGATTGGTGAAGGTCGGCACCACGCAGGCGCCGCGGAAGGCGGAGCCGCTGTCCAGCAGGCGCTTCAGGTAAGGGGCGCGGCCGCTGGCGGCGGCGGCTTCGAGATAATCGAACTCGCAACCGTCGACGCAGACCACCACGACGGGCTGCTGCATCCAGCGGTAGCTGCGCTGGTTGACGGTAATAGTGCGGGCGTTGGTCTCAGGCATGGTTGGTTCCTGTGCGGGATCGCGGTCGGTAAGGCGGTAGCGGCAGTGGATTCGGTCAGGTTCAGGCGGCGGCATCGGTGCCGGATGAGGCCACCGCGGCATGCATGCGCGCGCGGCCGCGCTCGACGTGCTCGCGCATCAGCCGCGCGGCCAGTTCGCCGTCGCGCGCGGCAATCGCCGAGACGATGGCGCGATGCTCGCGGGTGGAATCGGGCATGGCGGCGTGGCTGCGCGACAGCGCCTCGCGCCGGAACAGCGTCAGCTCCTTGACCAGGCGCCGGTAGGTGTCGAGCAGCTTGCGGTTGCCGGCCAGCGCGACCATGCGGTCGTGGAACGCCAGGTTCAGGCGCGTGTATTCATCGACATCGCGCGCCTGGCTGGCCGCATCCAGCGCCTCCACCAGTGCGCGCAATTCGCGCAAGTCCTCGGGCGTGATGCGGGCAGCCAGTTGCCGGCCGATGAACTCATCCAGCACGGCACGCAGTTCATAGATTTCATCGGCTTCCTCCACCGAGATGGCACGCACGAATACGCCGCGGTTCTTCTCGGTGCGCAGCAACCCGGCCTGCTCCAGCGCACGGAAGGCTTCCCGCACCGGCCCGCGCGACACATTGAGCTGCCCCGCGACTTCGATCTCGTTGAGCTTGGCCCCGGGTGCCAGCTCGCCCGACATGATCCGCAACTCCAGTTCCCGCTGCACCAGCGTCGTCAGGGACTGGCTCTGCAGGATGGTGATTTCGCTCGCCAGCGGCGCTTGGCGTGACATGAAAACTCCCGTTTGTGACGGATTCAGCAATATCGAAAATCCTTATTGCCATTAAAGCAAGCGGTTTGTATATTGTCAACAATCAAGACATCGGCGCAGAGCAACGGGTGGCACGCAGCCGGCAAGAAGTTGGGCATATGTTTTGCAAGTGTTGTAGCACAAGGGTTTTATGGTGATTCAATGTTGTGCAGCGCGCCCCATGGCATTGCAACAGATTCACCACATTGACACATTTCTCCACCTACAATGCCGGAAGGAGTCCCCATGCAACCGTCCTTCACCAACACCCTGCGCACCGCCGCCGCCGTGCTTGCGCTAGCCGCCAGCGGCACCGCGCTGGCCCAGAAGACCACGCTGACCGTCTACACGGCGTGGGAGACCGAGACCCTCAAGCCCTATGCCGAGGGCTTTGCCAAGGTGGCGCCCGATATCGAACTGAAATACGTGCGCGACTCCACCGGCGTCATCACCGCCAAGGCGCTGGCCGAAAAAACCAACCCACAGGCCGACGTGATCGCCGGGCTGGCGGCGTCGAGCCTGGAACTGCTCAAGCAGGAAGGGATGCTGACGCCGTACACCCCCAAGGGTTTCGAGAAGCTCACGCGCGACTACAGCGACAAGGCCAATCCGCCGTCATGGGTGGGCCTGGACGTCTGGGGTGCCACCATCTGCTTCAACACCGTCGAGGCCAAGAAGCGCAACCTGCCGCGCCCCGAAACCTGGAAGGACCTGGCCAAGCCGGTCTACAAGGGCGCCATCGTGATGCCCAACCCGGCCTCTTCCGGCACCGGCTTCCTCGACGTGACCGCCTGGCTGCAGCTCTTCGGCGAGCAGGACGGCTGGAAATACATGGACGCGCTGCACGAGAACATCGCGCAATACACGCATTCCGGCTCCAAGCCCTGCAAGCAGGCAGGCGCCGGCGAATTCCCGATCGGCGTTTCGTTCGAGCTGCGCGCGCACAAGACACTGGCCTCGGGCGCGCCGATCGAGATGATCTTCCCGAAGGAGGGCCTGGGCTACGACATGGAGGCCGCCGGCATCGTCAAGGGCACCAAGAAGATGGAGGCCGCGCAGCGCTACCTGGACTGGCTTGCCAGCAAGGAAGCCAACCAGCTGTTCGCCAGGGACTGGGCCATCGTGGCTTACCCGGGCGTGGCGCGCAAAGTGGAGACCATCCCGGCCAACTACGAGCAGATGCTGGTCAAGAACGATTTCAGCTACATCGCCAAGAACCGCGAGCGGGTGCTGACTGAATGGCAGAAGCGCTACGCCAGCAAGTCGGAAAAGCAGCCCTGAGCGCCGTCCTGTACAGGCGCCGCCGGCCCGTTTTGCGGGCAGGCGGCGCCGGGTCCCCTAACAGAACACACAGGCCCACGCCATGCAGACCTCCACATCCACGGCCGAGACCTACCTCAGCCTGAAAGGCATCCACAAGCGCTTCGGCGGCAGCAGCGGTGCCTTTGTCGCGCTCCACCATATCGACCTCGACGTGCGCCAGGGCGAGCTGCTGTGCTTCCTGGGCCCGTCGGGCTGCGGCAAGACAACGCTGCTGCGCATCATCGCCGGGCTGGAATCGCAGAGCGCCGGCACCATCCGCCAGGGCGGGCGCGACATTTCCACGCTGCCGCCGATGGAGCGCGACTACGGCATCGTGTTCCAGTCCTACGCGCTGTTCCCAAACCTGACGGTGGCCGACAACGTGGCCTACGGCCTGGTCAACCGGCGCATGCCGCGCGACCAGCGCCGCGCGCGCGTGGCCGAGCTGCTGACCCTGGTGGGACTGCCGGACCGCGGCAACCAGTACCCGGCGCAGCTGTCGGGCGGCCAGCAGCAGCGCGTGGCAATTGCCCGCGCGCTGGCCACCTCGCCCGGCCTGCTGCTGCTGGACGAGCCGCTGTCGGCACTCGACGCGCGCGTGCGGGTGCGGCTGCGCAGCGAGATCCGCGCGCTGCAGCAGCGGCTGAACATCACCACCATCCTGGTCACGCACGACCAGGAAGAGGCGTTGTCGATGGCGGACCGCATCGTGGTGATGAACCAGGGTGCGATTGAGCAGGTCGGCACTCCGGCGCAGATCTACCAGCGTCCGGCCACGCCGTTCGCGGCGGACTTCGTCGGCAAGACCAACATGCTGGGCGCGCGCATCTGCGGCGACGGCGAGCTGCACCTGGGCGGTGTGCGCATGCGCTGCGCCGCGCCCGTGGGCTGCTGCCCCGACGAGGACGTGCAGGTGTTCTTCCGCCCGGAAGACGTCTGCGTGCGCGGCATCGAACAGCATGGCCCCAATGTGCTCGAGGCCACCGTCGACAAGATCGAATTTCTCGGCGCGTTTTCGCGCCTGACGCTGCGGCTGCCGGACGCCGCGCCCGCGGCACCAGGCGGCGCCGGCGCAACGGGCAGCGCGCTGTATGCCGACCTTTCGCTCAATGACCTGCATGAGCTGCGCCCGCACACCGGCGACCGGCTGCGCCTGGCCATTCCCGCTGACCGACTTCGCATCTTCCGCCACGCATGCGCATGAGCCTCACTGCGGCGCCGGCCACTACGTCTGCCACCATGCCGGCTACCGACACCGCCACCCCCGCCGCCAGCGTGCCGCCAGGGCCTGCCAGCCACGGCGCGCAGCCCGCGCCAGCGGCGCTGGCCGCCACCTCGGTGCGCGCGCACTGGACCGACCGCCTTGCCCACCTGCTGCTGGCGCTGGCCGCGCTGGCGCTGGCCTGCTTCGTGCTGGCGCCGATCGTGATGATCCTGGCCAAGAGCGTGCAGAACCGCGACGGCAGCCTGGCCGGCATCGCGCACTTCCGCGCCTACTTCAAGTCGCCCGCGCTGCTGCGCTCGGTGTGGAACAGCTTGTGGGTCTCGGCGCTTGCCACCTGCATCACGGTGCCGCTGGCGTTCGGCTTTGCCTACGCGCTCACGCGCAGCCGCATCGCCTGCAAGGGCCTGCTGCGCAACCTGGCGTTGATCCCGCTGCTGGCGCCTTCGCTGCTGGCGGCGATCTCGTTCATCTTCTGGTTCGGCAACCAGGGGCTGTTCAAGCCGTGGATGGGCAGCACGCAGATCTACGGGCCGCTGGGCATCGTCGCCTCGCTGGTGTTCGCCACCTTTCCGCACGCACTGATGATCCTGATCACGGCGCTGTCGCTGACCGACGCGCGGCTGTACGAGGCCGCCGACGCGCTCGGCACCTCGACCGTGCGCAAGTTCGTCACCATCACCGTGCCGGGTGCGCGCTACGGCCTGGTCAGCGCCGCCATGGTGGTGTTCACCTATGCGATCTCTGACTTCGGCATCCCCAAGGTGATCGGCGGCAACTTCCATATGCTGGCGACCGACATCTACAAGCTGGTGATCGGCATGCAGGACTTCTCGCAAGGCGCGGTGGTGTCGCTGATGCTGCTGGTGCCGGTGGCGGTCACATACTGGGTCGACGCACGCGTGCAACGCCGCCAGATGGCGCTGATGTCGGCGCGCTCGGTGCCCTATGTGCCGCGCCGCAGCCCGCGCTACGACCTGGCCATGGCGGTGTTCTGCTGGCTGATGGCGGCGCTGATGCTGGCGGTGATGGGCATGGCGGTGTACGCGTCCTTCGTCAAGCTGTGGCCGTACAACTTCTCGCTGTCGCTGAACCATTACCGGGTGGGCCTGGTCGAGGGCGGCGTGGTCGATTCCTACCTGAACAGCGTGCGCATGGCGGGCCTGGCCGCGGTGATCGGGCCGGTGTTCATCTTCGCCACCGCCTACTTGCTGGAGAAGAGCCGTGGCATGGACTGGCTGCGCAGCTTCGTGCGGCTGATGGCGGTGCTGCCGATGGGCGTGCCGGGGCTGGTGCTGGGGCTGGGCTACATCTTCTTCTTCGTGCCGCAGGCCAACCCCATGCACGGGCTGTACCAGACCCTGGGGATCCTGGTGCTGGTGACCATCGTCCACTATTACGCGTCGTGCCACCTGACGGCGGTGACCGCGCTCAAGCAGCTCGACAGCGAGTTCGAGGCCGTGTCGGCGTCGCTCAAGGTGCCGTTCTACAAGACCTTCTTCAAGGTCACGGTGCCGGCCTGCCTGCCCGCCATCCTGGAGATCTCGCGCTACCTGTTCATCAATGCCATGACCACGGTCTCGGCGGTGGTGTTCCTGTACGGCGCCGACACCAAGCTGGCTTCGGTGGAGATCGTCAACCTGGACGAGTCCGGCGACATCGGCCCGGCCGCGGCGATGGCCACGCTGGTGGTGCTGACCTCGGCCTTCGCCTGCCTGCTCTATTACCTGCTGCAACGCGTGCTCGATTGCAAGACCCAAGCCTGGCGCCAGGGCCAGGGCAACGACTGATCTTTACTCTTTCCCTCCTTCCCAATCAGGAGCTCACCATGATCCGCGGCAACGACCCGATCCTTCTGACCCCCGGCCCCCTGACCACCTCGCTCGCGACCAAGCAGGCCATGCTGCGCGACTGGGGCTCGTGGGACGCCGCCTTCAACGCCATCACGCGCAGCCTGTGCGACGATCTGGTGCGCATCGTCCACGGCGAAGGCACCCATGTCTGCGTGCCGATGCAGGGCAGCGGCACCTTCTCGGTGGAAGCAGCGATCGCCAACGTGGTGCCGCGCGACGGCAAGGTGCTGGTGCCGCAGAACGGCGCCTACTGCCAGCGCATCCTGAAGATCTGCAAGGTGCTGGGGCGCCCCAGCGTGGAACTGCCGATTCCGGAAGACCAGCCCGCCAGCGCCGCGCTGATCGAAGAGGCGCTGCGGCGCGACCCGTCGATCACGCACGTGGCACAGGTGCACTGCGAGACCGGCGCCGGCGTGCTCAACCCGCTGCAGGACATCGCCCTGCTGTGCCAGCGGCTGGGCAAGGGCCTGATCGTCGATGCCATGAGCTCGTTCGGCGCGATCGAGATCGATGCCCGCACCATGCCGTTCGACGCGCTGGTGGCCGCCACCGGCAAGTGCATCGAGGGCGTGCCCGGCATGGGCTTCGTGCTGATGAGGCAGGACGTGCTGGAAGCCAGCCAGGGCAACAGCCACTCGCTGGCGCTCGACCTCTACGACCAGTATGTCTACATGCAGAAGACCACCCAGTGGCGCTTCACGCCGCCCACGCACGTAGTCGCGGCGTTCCGCGCGGCGCTGGACCAGTTCCTGGAGGAAGGCGGCCAGCCGGTGCGCGGCGCGCGCTACCGCCGCAACTGCGACACGCTGGTGCAAGGCATGGCGGCGCTGGGCTTCCGCGCCTTCCTGCCGGCGGCGGTACAGGCGCCGATCATCGTCACCTTCCATGCGCCGGCGGATGCGCGCTATGACTTCAAGACGTTCTACAGCAAGGTGCGCGAGCGCGGCTACATCCTGTATCCGGGCAAGCTGACCCAGGTGGAAACCTTCCGCGTGGGCTGCATCGGCGCCATCGACGACAACGAGATGCGCAACGTGGTGACGGCGATCGGGGAAGTGCTGCGGGAAATGGGGATCGCAATGCAGGCGCCGCTGGCGGAGGCAGCATGACAACAAGCTAGTTCTCCCACGCTAGCAGCAAGCTCTCCTCTCCCGCGCGCGGGAGAGGGGAGCAAACCGGTGGGGCGTGCCAACGCACCAGCAGACCACAAGAACAACCTCTTTTCATGTCCCTCCCCCCCGATTTCCACGGCCTCGCCTTTGCCGCCGTGATGCTGTCGGCGCTGATGCACGCGTCGTGGAACGCCATCGTCAAGATAGGCGGCGACCGCCTCTCGTCGATGGCGCTGATCGACACCTTCTGCCTGCTGGTGGCCCTGCCCTTCCTGTTCCTGGTGCATCCGCCCGCGCCCCAGGTGTGGCCGTTCCTGCTGGCCACGGTGGCGCTTGAGGTGGTCTACAAGCTGTCGCTGGTGGCCGCCTACAACCGCGGCGACTTCAGCCAGGCCTATCCGCTGATGCGCGGCTCGGCGCCGATGATGGTGGCGATCCTGCTGTTGCTGACCGGCAGCGAACGGCTGGGGCCAGGCGGCTATGCCGGCATCGCGCTCATTTGCTGCGGCCTGGTCAGCCTGGTGCACTGGCGCCGGCAGCCGGCAGACCTGCTCGGCTTTGCGCTGCTGGCCGGGGCCTGCCTGGCGGGCGGCACCGTGATCGACGGCACCGCGGTCAAGCGCCATGGCGAGGTCCTGACCTACATCGTCTGGCTGCAGGCGATGTCGCATGTGTTCATGCCCAGCTATGCCTTTGCCCGGCGCGGCATGGCGCTGGTGGCGCTGCTGCGCACGGAGTGGAAGCGCGCGTGGATCGGCGGCGTCAACCGCGTGGGCTCTTATGCGCTGATGCTGTGGGCGATGACCATGGCACCGGTGGCCAAGCTGGCGGCGCTGCGCGAGTCGAGCGTGATTTTCGCCGCGCTGCTGGGATATTTCTTGCTGCGCGAGGCCTTCGACCGCCGCCGCGTGGTGGCGACCGCGTTCGTGCTGCTGGGCATCGTGACACTGCAATTGGCACGATAAACCGCATGTTGCTTTTTGCGTTGTTTATTGGCGTTTTGTGGCATACCATGGCACGCATCTCCCACCGCTTTCGCCCTGCGCGTTGACCACCATGTCCCCTGCCATTCCCTCCCAAACCCGCATCGTCATCATCGGCGGCGGCATCATCGGTTGCAGCGTGGCCTACCACCTGACCAAGCTGGGCTGGACCGATGTCGTGCTGCTGGAACAAGGGCAACTGTCGTGCGGCACCACCTGGCACGCCGCCGGCCTGGTCGGTCAGCTACGCTCGCAGGAAAGCATGACCCGGCTGATCCGCTACTCCACGCAGCTGTACAGCGAACTGGAAGCGGAAACGGGCTTGGGCACCGGCTGGAAGCAATGCGGTTCGCTGTCGGTGGCGCGCACCGCGGAGCGCATGACGCAACTGCGCCGCACCGCGGCGGTGGCGCGCGCCTATGGGGTGGAATGCGAGGTGATTTCGCCCGCCCAGGCCGGCGAGCTGTGGCCGGCGATGCGCACCGACGACCTGCTGGGCGCGGTGTGGCTGCCGGGCGACGGCAAGGCCAACCCGACCGACCTGACGCAGGCGCTGGCACGTGGCGCGCGCAGCCGCGGCGCCCGCATTGCGCAAGACACGAAGATTACCGCGGTCCATACCCGCGATGGCCGCGCCACCGGCGTCAGCTGGCGCAACAAGGCCGGCGACGAAGGCCGCATCGAAGCGGAGATCGTGGTCAATTGCGCGGGGCAGTGGGCGCGCCAGGTGGGGCAGATGTGCGGCGTGACCGTGCCGCTGCACTCAGCCGAGCACTACTACATCGTCACCGAGCGCATTGCCGGCGTGCACCCTGACCTGCCGGTGATGCGCGACCCAGATGGCTTTATCTACTTCAAGGAGGAAGTGGGCGGGCTGGTGATGGGCGGTTTCGAGCCGGACGCCAAACCGTGGGGCATGCAGGGCATTCCCGAACCGTTCGAGTTCCAGCTGCTGCCCGATGACTGGGACCAGTTCCAGATCCTGATGGAAAACGCGCTGGTGCGCGTGCCGGCGCTGGAAACCGCGCAGGTAAAGCAGTTCTACAACGGGCCGGAATCCTTCACGCCGGACAACAACTTCATCCTTGGCGAAGCGCCCGAGCTGCGCAATTTCTACGTCGGCGCGGGCTTCAACTCGATGGGCATCGCCTCAGCCGGCGGCGCCGGCATGGCGCTGGCCGAATGGATCGTTGCGGGCGAGCCGACCATGGACCTGTGGCCGGTCGATATCCGCCGCTTCGCCGGCTTCAACGGCAACCAGCGCTGGCTGCACGACCGCATCAAGGAAACCCTCGGGCTGCATTACGCGATGCCATGGCCGAATCGCGAACTGGAAACCGCGCGGCCATTCCGCCGCTCGCCGCTGTATGCGCACCTGCGCGATGCCGGCGCCAGTTTCGGCAGCAAGATGGGCTGGGAGCGACCCAACTTCTTCGCGCCGCCGGGCCCGTCGCCGCAGATCGCGCCGCAGATCGAATACGCCTTCGGCCAGCAGAACTGGCTGCCATGGAGCGGCGCCGAACACCGCGCCTGCCGCGAAGGCGTGGCGCTGTTCGACATGAGCTCGTTCTCCAAGTACCTGGTCAAGGGCGCCGATGCCGAGGCGGTGCTGCAGTACGTGATGAGCAATGACGTGGCGGTGCCGCCGGGGCAAACCGTCTACACCGCCATGCTCAACGAGCGCGGCACCTATGAGTCCGACCTGACCGTGACCCGGCTGGCGCACGACCAGTACCTGGTGGTGACCGGCTCGGCGCAGGCCACGCGCGACTTCAGCTATATCGAGCGGCTGATCCCAGGCGACCAGCGCTGCGTGATCGTCGATGTCACCGGCCAGTACGCAGTGCTGGCGGTGATGGGGCCGCGCTCGCGCGAACTGCTGCAGCGGGTGTCGCGCGCGGATTTCTCCAATGACGGTTTTCCCTTCGGCAGCTCGCGCGAGATCGACCTCGGCTATGCCACCGTGCGCGCGACGCGGCTGACCTATGTGGGCGAGCTGGGCTGGGAGCTGTACGTGCCGGTGGAATTCGCGGTGGGCGTGTACGAGACGCTGCACGAGGCGGGCCGCACGCTCGGGGTGGTCAACGCCGGCTACTACGCGATCGAGTCGCTGCGGCTGGAAAAAGGCTACCGCGCCTGGGGCCGCGAGCTGTCGCCATCGGTCAACCCGTTCGAGGCGGGACTGTCGTTCGCCTGCAAGCTGGCCAGCGGCATCGATTTCCGCGGCCGCGAGGCGCTGCTGCGGCTGCGCCAGGCGGGCGCGCCCGCGCGGCGCATGGTGGTGGTAACGGTGGACGGCGCCAGCGATGCCATGCTGTGGGGCGGCGAAGCCGTGCTGCGCACCGGCCCCGATGGCAGCACGCGCGCAGTGGGATCGCTCAGTTCCGCCGCGTTCGGCCATACCCTGGGCTGCCCCGTCGGCATGGCCTTGCTGGCTCGCGAGGACGGGCCGGCCGATGCGGCGTGGCTGGAAGCCGGCACCTATCACGTCGACCTGGCCGGCGCCCTGCTGCCCGCGCGCGTGCACCTGCGCGCGCCCTACGATCCGGCATCGGCGCGGCCGAAGGCCTGAACCCGCGGCCGGGCGGTAGACATTCGCGCCGGCTGATAACCATTATTCAAGGCCCCGCCTTGAGGTAAACCCTAGGCCACGGCGACAATCGCGGGGGTCAGCGCAGCCGTTCAGCGCCAGGACCATGACAACCATGCCCCGCCCCGATTCACCCGCGCCGCAGCCGTAGTGACTGGCGGCACGCCATGCCCTGCAGCGGCCGCACCATCGCGGCCGCGCTCCCTGAACACCTGAACCGTATCCGCGCCAGCTCACCCAGGCTGGCCCGCGGATGGCTGCCCTTGCCGCGCAATCTTGCGCAATCCCCAAGGAAACCCATGCCCAGCTTCAACCCTTCACGACGCACCTTTATCAAAGCCAGCGTCGTGGCCGGGGTGTCGGTCTATATCGCGCCCCTCGGCGGCAAGGCTTTCGCGGCCTTGTTCGAAGACAAGATCCTGACCCCCGTGCAGTGGGACGCCAAGGCCGGCGCCCCCAGATTCCGTATCGACGGCATCGCCAAGGTCACGGGCGCCAAGGTGTTCGCGCGCGATATCCGCTCGCGCGACATGCCGCACTGGCCCCAGCAGCAGTCGCACGCCTTCATCTTGCGCGCAACCCGGGCCGACCGCCGCTATGAAGGCTTCGACCTCGGCGTGCTGGGCGACGAACTCAGGCCAGACCGTGTCGTCACCGCCGCCGACCTGGCACGCGACGCCGTCGCCTTCCCCGCCTTCTACGGCGACGACATGCTGCTGCCCGCCGGCAAGACGCCCGCCTACCTCGGCCATGCGGTGGCGATCCTGATCTACCACGACTTCGCGCGCTTCCGCTTTGCCAAGGACAAGCTCAAGTTCCGCGACGATGTGATCCGCTACGGCGAGCCAACCGGCCCGCTGGAACGCGACCCGTGGGGCACCTTCCGATTCGTGCGCGTGGGCGGCGCCACGCCCTACGCGGACGACGTGTTTTCCAGCCTGAAAGACGCGCCGGTGTTCCCCAGCATGATGCGCAAGCACCAGCCGGTATGGCCGGACGGCAAGGACCACGGCCAGCTCGGCCAGCAGGGCATGTACCACGCCGGCCAGATCCGCGCGCAACTGGCCAGCCCGTCCGATGACTGGCTGGTGCTGGAGCGCGAGTACCAGTCGCAGTCGGTCGACACCGCCGCGCTGGAACCCGACAACGCCAACTGCTGGTACGACCCGTCCACGCAGGCGCTGCACCTGGTGGTGCCGACGCAATCGCCGATCGAAGTCGGCGAGAGCGCGGCCGAGATGCTGGCGAAGGCCAAGGGCGCGTTCCCGGTGAAGCAGGTGTTCCTGCACCCCTGCTATACGGTCGGCTACGGCTCCAAGGACCACTACAACTTCCCGTTCTACGGCCTGGTCACGGCGCTTTACGCCGACGGCAAGCCGGTGCGGCTGGCCAACGACCGCTTCGAGCAGTTCCAGACTTCGATCAAGCGGCATGCCTTCAGGATGCGCTACCGCATCGCGGTCGACAAGAAGACCGGCCTGTTCCAGGCCTTCCAGGGCGACCTGGAGGCCAACGGCGGCGGGCGCGCCAACTTCTCGCCGTCGGTGGCGATGGTCGGCGCCACCGCGGCGCAATCGATCTACTACTTCCCGAAGAACGACCTGACCGCCGTGGCGCTCGCCTCGCGCGCCGTCGACGCAGGCTCGGCGCGCGGCTACGGCACGCTGCAGAGCATGGCCGCGACCGAGATGATGGTCGACGAGTTCGCCGAGCAGCTGAAGCTGGACCCGATCGAGTTCCGGCTGAAGAACGCGCTGCGCTCGGGCATGAAGAATACGCAAGGCGCGATTCCCGCCGGCGCGATCCGCGTCGACGAGGTGCTCGAAGCGGCCCGGGCCTATCCGCTGTGGACGCAACGCGCCACCAAGAAGACGGAATATGAGTCCGCCAACCCTGGCCGCCGCTATGGGGTGGGCTTTGCCTGCGTGCAGAAGGACTTCGGCACCGGCGCGGAAGCGTCGTTCGCCAAGGTCGAGCTGAAGGCCGACGGCAGCATCGTGCTGCATCACTCCGGCGCCGAGATCGGCACCGGCATGTCGACCTCGCAGGCCGCCGCGGTGGCGCGCTGGCTGGGCAAGCCGGCGGGCGAGGTGCGCACCTCCGTCACCGACTGGGCCGACCTGCCGGTGACCACCTCGGGCGATCCCTACCTGATGAGCCAGGCCGAGCAGGACAAGCTGTCGGCCAACCCGCGCTGGTCGCCGACCTATGCGTCGCCGGCCAGCGCCACCAACTCGGCCTACTACTTCACGCACAGCACGCGCGAGGCCGCGCGCGTCATCTTCATGCACGGCCTGTGGCCGGCGGCGCTGGCGATCTGGCGCCAGGGCATCGGCGGCGGCCAGGCGGCCTCGCTGGTGGTCCGCGTGGAAGACGCGCGCTGGGTCGACGGCAAGCTGAGCGCCGGCGGGCTGCAGGCGCTGCCGTTCGAACAGGTCGCCGCCAAGGCGCACGAGCTGGGCCTGGTGACCGGCGCCACCGTGCACGTGTTCAACCGCTGGCAGTGGAGTGAAGCCGATTTCGACATCAACGGGCAGGCCGCGCGCCTGCCGGTGGACGGCCTCTCGGTGCGCTACGGCGACGGTGCCGATGCCGCGCGCAAGGCGCGCATGCGCACCCCGGGCGGCTGGCATGTGCTGGATCGCAGCAAGGTCTATATCGCCCCGACACAGCGCAACAACGCCGCGGTGACCTACTACAGCGCGGTGGGCACCTTCGTCGAGCTGTCGGTGCACGAGGCCAGTGGCAAGGTGGACATCCTGTCGCACCACTCGATCATGGAGTGCGGCACGCAGCTGTCGCCGCAGCTGGTGTCCGGCCAGCTGCAGGGCGGCATTGCCATGGGCATCGGCCACGCGCTGCATGAATACCTGCCGCTCTACGAGGACGGTCCCGGCAACGGCACCTGGAACTTCAACCGCTACCACCTGCCGCGCGCCAGCGACGTGGCGGTGTGGACCCAGACCGGCACGGTGCTGCCGCCGGTCTCGGAAACCGACCCGCCCAAGGGCGTCGCCGAGGTGGTGATGATCCCGGTGGTGGGCGCCATCGTCAACGGCATTGCGCATGCCATCGGCCACCGCTTTACCGACCTGCCGGTGACGGCGGCCAAGATCCAGGAGGTACTGGCATGAGCATTGCCACCCAACCCATCACGCTCAACATCAATGGCAAGGACGTCGGCCCGGTCGACGTGCCCGAAGGCCTGATGATGATCGATTTCCTGCACGAGTACCTGGACCTGACCGGCTCGCGCCTGGGCTGCGGCCAGGGCATCTGCCACGCCTGCGTGGTGATCCACGACAAGCCCGACGGCACCAGCGAGGAAGTGCGCAGCTGCATCACCGGCGCGCACTGGTTCCAGGGCCGCAAGGTCCGCACCGTGGAAGGCCACGGCAGGCGCAACGCGCAAGGCGAGGTGGTCGAGCTGACGCCGGTGCAGCAGAAGTTCCTGGAGCATTTCAGCTTCCAGTGCGGCTACTGCACGCCGGGCTTCGTCAACGGCGCCACCATCCTGGTGGAAAAGCTCCAGCGCAACCCGGTGCCGAAAGAACAGGTCGAGGCCACCATCACCGAGGCCCTGGACGGCCATATCTGCCGCTGCACCGGCTACGTGCGCTACTACGAGGCGGTGAAGGACGTGATCACCAGCACGCCTGGCCTGATCCGGGACAGCGGGAGCGACAAGTGATGCAGCGCACGCCCCTGATGATGGCAACGCGCGCCGCGCTGGCAGCGATTGCCGCGGCCGCGATCATGGCCGGTTGCGGCAGCCGCACCGAAGCGATTCCTCCCGCCACCGACCACGCGCCCAAGGCGCAACTCTCCGCCACCGAGCAGATCGCGCGCGGCCGCTATCTGGTGCGCGCCGCGGACTGCGCCGCGTGCCATACCGCGCCGCAAGGCGCGCCGTTCGCCGGCGGCGTCGAGCTGGCCTCGCCGTTCGGCAAGTTCTACGGCACCAACATCACGCCGGACAAGACCCACGGCATCGGCAACTGGAGCGCCGACGACTTCTACCAGGCGCTGCATGACGGCAAGGCGCCGGGCAAGCAGCTCTATCCGGCGATGCCATACACCTCGTACCGCGGCCTGTCGCGCGCGGATGCCGATGCTATGTACGCCTACCTGATGCAGGTGAAGCCGGCCGCGGTGGCCAACCGTCCGCACGACCTGCAGTTCCCTTACAACCTGCGTTTCGCGCTGGCGGGCTGGAACCTGCTGTTCCTCGAGGACAAGCTGCCCGACGCCTCCACCGGCAATTCGGCGTCATGGCAGCGCGGCCGCTACCTGTCCAACGCGCTCGGCCATTGCGCCGAGTGCCACACGCCGCGCGCGGCCTTCGGCCGCCTGGACCTGTCGAAGCCGCTGGCCGGGGCCGCGCTGGCGCGCGTCGGCGCGCCCGACATCACGCCCGCCGGACTGGCCGCGCGCGGCTGGACCGCCAGCGACCTGCAGCAGTTCTTCGCCACCGGCATCGCGCCGCAAGGCTCGGCCTTTGGCGAGATGTACCCGGTGGTGCATCTGAGCAGCCAGTACCTGAACCCGGGCGACCTGGCCGCGATGAGCACCTACCTGCTGGGTGACCAGCCGCCCGCGCCGCAACCCGTGAAGACGGTGCACGCCGATGCCGCGCAGCTCGCCCCGGGGCGCCGCCATTACGTGGCGGTCTGCGCCGGCTGCCATGGCCGCGAGGGCGAAGGCAAGCCGCACGTGGCGGTGTCGATGGCCGGCAATTCGACGGTGCGCAACGCCGATGCACGCAACCTGATCGTGTCGATGCTCGATGGCATCGAGGCGCAGCGCTTTCCCGGCGTGGAAGCGATGCAGGACATGCCGGGCTTTGCCGCGCGCATGAGCGATGAGGAGCTCGCGCAACTGGCCAATTACCTGCGGGCTACGTGGGGCGGGCAGCCGGCCGATGTAAAGCCAGGCGATGTGAAGGCGCTGCGCGCGGCAGGGCGGGGGCATTAGGCGTACTGCCAGCCGCGCAAACCATCCCGCCCCTCTCGCTTAGCGAGAGAGGGCGGCCATGGCATGCGCTATCGCATCGCGGCGGCAGTACAGCGAGTGTTCCAATATGGAACAACCACTGTCACGCACTGGCACACCTGCGGCCCGATTTCCCGGCCGATGCTCGCTTCATCCCGCTTTTCCGCCCCCCGCTCCCCCCGGCACACCTCTTGCGATCTGCTCCCGTGCGCACGGCCCGGGCCGTGACGACACCACACAGATCCCTCGAACGGAGCGAGACATGAACATGGCGGAAATTGCCCAGCTGGGCGTCAGCAACCCCTACAAGCAGCAGTACGACAACTACATCGGCGGCCAGTGGGTGCCGCCCGCCGGCGGCGAGTACTTCGAGTCGATCACGCCGATCACCGGCAAGCCGTTCACGCGCGTGCCGCGCTCCGGCCAGCAGGACGTCGACGCCGCGCTGGATGCCGCGCACGCCGCCAAGGCCGCGTGGGCGGGCACTTCCACCACCGAGCGCGCCAACATCCTGAACCGCATTGCCGACCGCATCGAGGCCAACCTGAAGCTGCTGGCGGTGGCCGAGAGCATCGACAACGGCAAGCCGGTGCGCGAGACCAGCGCCGCCGACCTGCCGCTGGCGGTGGACCATTTCCGCTACTTCGCGGGCTGCATCCGCGCGCAGGAAGGCGGCATCTCCGAGATCGACGGCGACACCATCGCCTACCACTTCCATGAGCCGCTGGGCGTGGTCGGCCAGATCATCCCGTGGAACTTCCCGCTGCTGATGGCGACCTGGAAGCTGGCGCCGGCGCTGGCCGCCGGCAATTGCGTGGTACTGAAGCCCGCCGAGCAGACCCCCGCTTCGATCCTGGTGCTGATGGAAGTGATCGGCGACCTGCTGCCGCCGGGCGTGGTCAACGTGATCAACGGCTTCGGGCTGGAGGCCGGCAAGCCGCTGGCATCGAGCCCGCGCATCAGCAAGGTGGCATTCACCGGCGAGACCACCACCGGCCGGCTGATCATGCAGTACGCCTCGCAGAACCTGATCCCGGTCACGCTGGAACTGGGCGGCAAGTCGCCCAACATCTTCTTCGAAGACGTGCTCGCCGCCGACGACGCCTACTTCGACAAGGCGCTGGAAGGCTTTGCCATGTTCGCGCTGAACCAGGGCGAGGTCTGCACCTGCCCGTCGCGCGCGCTGATCCAGGAATCGATCTACGACCGCTTCATGGAGCGCGCGCTCAAGCGCGTCGCGGCGATCCGCCAGGGCCATCCGCTCGACACCGGCACCATGATCGGCGCGCAGGCGTCGGCCGAACAGCTGGAAAAGATCCTGTCGTACATCGACCTGGGCCGCAAGGAAGGCGCGCAGTGCCTTGCCGGCGGCGAGCGTAACGTGCTGGACGGCGACCTGGCGGGCGGCTACTACGTCAAGCCGACCGTCTTCGCCGGCCACAACAAGATGCGCATCTTCCAGGAAGAGATCTTCGGGCCGGTGGTCTCGGTTACCACCTTCAAGGATGAGGAGGAGGCGCTGGCTATCGCCAACGACACGCTCTACGGCCTTGGCGCCGGGGTCTGGACCCGTGACGGCGCGCGCGCGTTCCGCATGGGCCGCGGCATCCAGGCCGGGCGGGTGTGGACCAACTGCTATCACGCCTATCCCGCCCACGCCGCGTTCGGTGGCTACAAGCAGTCCGGCATCGGCCGCGAGAACCATCGCATGATGCTCGACCACTACCAGCAGACCAAGAACCTGCTGGTGAGCTACAGCCCCAACGCGCTCGGGTTCTTCTGACCATGGCGGGCCCGGACTCCGCGCGGGCTTCGGCGGCGGTCGCGCGCGTGGTGGCAACGCCGGCGGCGCTCGCGCTGATCGCCGAACTGGCCGCGCGGCACGGCCCACTGATGTTCCACCAGTCCGGCGGCTGCTGCGACGGCAGCGCGCCGATGTGCTATCCCGCCGGCGAGTTGCTGGTGGGCCCGGGCGATGTCTGCCTGGGCGAGATCGGCGGCGCCGCGTTCTACATGACGCGCGCGCAGTTCGAATACTGGCGCCACACGCGGCTGGTGATCGACGTGGTGCCGGGCGCGGGCGGCATGTTTTCGCTGGAGGGACGCACCGGCAGGCGGTTCCTGACGCGCTCGGAGCTGTTCAGCGACACAGAGGCCGCGTGGCTGGCGGAACAGCCGGAACCGTAATGCCGGGCGGTTCAGCGCCGCGGTTCAGCGCCGCGGTTCAGCGTTTCTCGTCGAGCAGGTCGTTGAGGATTTCGTCGAACGCGCCCTGGGCATCCTCCAGCGCCTGCAGCGCCGCGTCGAAGGTCTGCAGCGCCAGCTTCGACGGCTTGCCGCTGCCCTGCGGCGGATAGTGGGCCTGCAGCGCCGTGAAGGCGACCTGCACCTGCCGCGTGGCAGCGACCACGCGCTCCATCGCCTGCGCCTCTTCGGCGCGGTACTGCTCATGCTTCTGTTCGTTCATGCCGGTTGGCTCCCTGAAGGCGCGTCGTCTCGGTGGGGTGCGCACGCCTGAATGAGGCATATCGTACAAGAACTGCGCCGGCCGGCTTGCGCCGCGGCCACGCCGCCGGCAAAAATAAGGTAGGCTGCGCGGCTGGGCGGCAAGGCCTGCGCACACGCGCAACGCCTGGCCGCGGCCACTGATGAACGCCATGCCATTGAACACCCGCCGCGCGCTGGCAGCCGCGCTGATGACCGCCAGCGGCTTCGCCTGCTACTGGACCTACCTGACCCTGAACCAGGACCGGCTGCTGTTTGACGCGCGCCGGCGTCCGCCGCGCGACCTGCCCGACGGCATCATCGGCTATTCGCACCGGATCCCCGGTGGCGTGGTGCGCGGCTACATCTACCACGCCCCCGGCGATACCGTGCGCGACCTGTTGTTCTACCTGCCGGGCCGCGGCGAAGATGTGCTGGAAACGCTGCAATACGCGCGCTGGCTGCCTGCCGGCATGGCCTTCGCCACCTACGATTACCGCGGCCTGGGACATTCCGACGGCCGCCCGTCCGAGGGCGCCGCGGTCGCCGACGCCAGCCAGTTCCTGCTGCACGTGCGGCGTGTGTTTCCCGAAACCCGCGTGCACGTGGTGGGCCGCAGCCTGGGCACCGGCGTGGCGATCCAGCTGGCCGACCTGCAGGATTTCGAGAGCCTGCAGTTGATCACGCCTTACGACTCGCTGCTCGAACTGGTGCGCAAGCGCTTTCCGCTGGTGCCGCTGCGCCAGTTGATGCGCCATCACTTCGACTCGATCTCGCATTGCAAAAAGGTCGTGCAAAGCACCAAGGTGCTGCTGGCCGCGAGCGACGAAGTGGTGCCCCACGTCTGCTCGGAGCGGCTCATGGCGGCCTGGCCCGGCCCGGTGGCGCTGCAGACCGTGCCGGATACCGATCACTTCACCATCATCGAACGCGAGGAAACCTGGCTGGCGCTTTGCGAATTCGCCCGCCAGCACAGCCAGGCGCGCTTGCGCGTGGCGGCGGCCCAGCCCGAGCCGGCACCCGCGCAGCCCGCGGCGCGGCCGGCAGCGCCAGCCGCCGCGGCACCGCAGCCGGTCGACCATGATGAGCTGGGCAATCCGCTGCCGCTGGCTGCCAGCCGCTGATCCGGCCGGCCGCAGCGGGTAAAATGCGGCCCATGAAAAAATTCGCAGTCAAGGCAGGCGGCGCCGTGCTGGCGCTGGCTGCCGCCGGTGCCTTGCTGGCCGGCTTTGCCGCCGTGGTCAGCCTGCGGCAGCTTCCCCCCGTCGATGCGCTGCGCGACTACCGGCCCGATGTCCCGCTGCGCATCTACACCAGCGACAACGTCCAGATCGGCGAGTTCGGCAGCGAGCACCGCGAGTTCATCCCCTTCGAACAGATGCCGCGGCGCATGGTGCAGGCGCTGCTCGCGGCCGAGGACGACCAGTTCTACGAGCACGAGGGGGTCGACATCCCCGGCGTGTTCCGCGCCGCGCTGGCCAACCTCGGCCAGGGCTACGCCCAGGGCGCTTCCACCCTCACCATGCAGGTGGCGCGCGCCTTCTACCTGTCGCGCGAGAAGACGCTGGCGCGCAAATGGTATGAGATGCTGCTGGCCTGGCGCATCGACCACTCGCTATCCAAGGACCGCATCCTCGAGCTGTACATGAACCAGGTCTACCTGGGCGAGCATGCCTATGGCTTCGGCAGCGCCGCGCATGCCTACTTCGGCAAGCCGCTGGCTTCGCTGTCGCTGGCCGAGACCGCGATGCTGGCGGGCCTGCCGAAGGCGCCCTCGGCAATGAACCCGGTGGTCAATTTCGCGCGCGCCAAGCGGCGCCAGGAGTATGTGCTGGGACGCATGCTGGCGCTGGGCATGATCAGCCAGGACGATTACCGCGAGGCCCGCGCCGCGCGCCTGGCCATCACCGACGACAGCCCCGGCAGCTTTGCCGGCCATGCGGAGCATGTGGCCGAACTGGCGCGCCAGCTGGCGCGCGAGCGCTTTGGCGACGAGGCCTACACGCGCGGCCTGAACGTCTATACCACGGTGTCGTCGGTGCGCCAGACCCTGGCCTACGATGCCGTGCACGGTGGGCTGGAAGGCTATGCGCGCCGCCACCGCAAGTTCGTCAAGGACCTGTCGCAGGGCCCGCAGGCCGCGCTGGTCTCGCTCGACAGCAGCACCGGCGCAATCGAGGCCATGGTCGGCGGCGCCGATTTCGCCGCCAGCCGCTTCAACCACGCCACCCAGGCGCAGCGCCAGCCCGGCTCGACCTTCAAGCCCTTCATCTATGCCGCGGCGCTGGAGCGCGGCGTGTCGCCCGGCACGCTGGTCAACGACGCGCCGCTGCCCAATGGATCGCGCTGGCAGCCGTCCAACGACGACGGCCGCTTCGTCGGCCCCATCACCGTGCGCCAGGCACTGGCCGAATCGCGCAACCTACCGGCGATCCGCACGCTGCAGGCGATCGGCATCCCCTATGCGGTGGAATTCGCCAGCCGCTTCGGCTTCTCGCCCCGACGGTTGCCGCGCTACCTGCCGCTGGCGCTGGGCAGTGGCACCACCTCGCCGCTGCGCCTGGCCGCGGCCTACGGCGTGTTTGCCAACGGCGGCCACCGCATCGAGCCCTACCTGATCGCGCGCATCACCGACAGCGAAGGCAACGTGCTTTTCACCGCCGATCAGGAGGCGGGGGATCGTCCCGCGCCACCGTCGGTGATCAGCGCGCGCAATGCCTTCGTCATGGACAGCTTGCTGCGCAGCGTGGTCGACACCGGCACCGGCGCCGGCGTGCGCCGCTACCTGCGCCGCGACGACGTGGCCGGCAAGACCGGCACCACCAACGACTCGGTCGACGGCTGGTTCGCCGGCTATGCCGGCGGCGTGGTCACGGTGGCGTGGATGGGCTATGACGACAGCCGCAGCCTGGGCGAGCATGAGTTCGGCGCGACCACCGCGCTGCCAGTGTGGGCCGCCTACATGGAGGGCCGCCTGGCCGGCGTGCCGGTGGCCGACGCGCACGCGCCCGCCGGCGTGGTGCAGGCGGGCGGCGACTGGATCTACGCCGAGCATGCCGATGGCAGCCACGGCATCGCCGCGATCGGCTTCCCGCCGCCGGCCGCGCCTGCGCCAGCCAGCCCGCCACCGAGTGATCCGGTCGCCAGCAACCTGGGCGGCCCAGCCCCGACGGCTGCGGACGCGGCCGCGCCAACCCCCGTTACCAGCAACGCGCCAGGCGCCGCCACGCCGGCAGCGCCGGCCGACGCGCCGCTGTAGACTGCCGCTTCCACGATTTCCCTGCTGAATCCAATGTTGTCCAGCCACAGCCCGCTGCTGATCTGGTCGGTCGCCGCGCTGACCACCGCGGGCGTCCTGTTCCGCCCGTTCCGCCTGCCTGAAGCCTTCTGGGCTGCCGCCGGCGCCCTGCTGCTGTGTGCCACCGGCCTGATGGCGCTGCCCGACGCGTTCGCCGCGGTGCTGCGCGGCTACGACGTGTACCTGTTCCTGGCCGGCATGATGCTGATCTCGGAACTGGCGCGCAAAACCGGCCTGTTCGACCATGTAGCCGCGCTTGCGGTGCGGCAGGCGCGCGGCTCGGCGCCGCGGCTGTTTCTGCTGGTGTACGGCTTTGGCACGCTGGTGACGGCGTTCATGTCCAACGACGCTACCGCCGTGGTGCTGACACCCGCGGTGCTGGCCGCCACCCGCGCCGCGCGCGTGCGCCAGCCGCTGCCCTACCTGTACGCCTGCGCGTTTATCGCCAACGCCGCCAGCTTCGTGCTGCCGATCTCCAACCCCGCCAACCTGGTGATCTTTGGCGAGCGCATGCCGCCGCTGGCCGGCTGGCTGGCGAGCTTCGCGCTGCCGTCGCTGGCCGCGATCCTGGCCACGCTGGCGGCGCTGTGGTGGACCCAGCGCGCGGCGCTGGCCGAGCCCATCGCCGATGACGTGCCGGTGCCGCCGCTGTCGCGGCAGGCGTGGCTCAGCGCACTGGGCATCGTGCTGACCGGGCTGGTGCTGCTGGTGGCCTCGCTGCGCGGCAACGCGCTGGGCTGGCCCACCTGCGCCGCGGGCGTGGCCACGCTGCTGCTGGTTTGCGCCACCCGGCGCGAACTGCTGCTGCCGACGCTGCGCGAGGTCTCATGGAGTGTGCTGCCGATGGTGGCGGGCCTGTTCGTACTGGTGGCGGCGCTGGAGCAGACCGCGGCGATCGGGCACCTTGCCGACGCGGTCGCGGCCGCCTCGCGCGATGGCGGCGCGCTGGCACTGCTGGGCGTGGGCGCAGTGGTGGCGCTGGCGGGCAATGTCGCCAACAACCTCCCGGCCGGGCTGATCGCGGCCTCGGCGCTGGCGGCCGGGCAGGCCTCGCACGCGGTCAGCGGCGCGGTGCTGGTCGGCATCGACCTGGGCCCCAACCTGTCCGTCACCGGCTCGCTCGCCACGCTGCTGTGGCTCACGGCGCTGCGGCGCGAGGGGCATATGGTCAGCGCCGGCCAGTTCCTGCGCGTGGGCGCGGTGGTCATGCCGGCGGCAATGCTGCCGGCGCTGGCGCTGCTGCTGCTTTAGACGCGGCCTTCAGCCGCTGGCGGGAACCTGGGCCGCGGCGCTGCGCGGCGCCGGTGACAGGGGCCGTCGCAATCCGAGCGCGCCCTGGCGCACGGCGCTGGCGTGGTGTTCCGCCACGCCGGTTTCCACCGGCGTAGCCGGCACCGGCACTGTCACCACAGGGAGCAACATCAGGCTGCTGCACGGAAAGGCGATCGGCATGATGAGGTGGGTCCCCGACAAAGCGTCAGGCCGCGCATGCCGCGGCCGGGTGCCGGCAGCCTGCAACGGGCTGCCTGGCGTTGTGCAGACATTATGTGGGCTTGTCGGCGCCGTGCGTTGCGGGCTTGAGCGATGTCATGAACTCTTCATGGAAGGCGCGTCGGTTGTGGCGTATCCGGCCTACCGCGAAGCTGGCTTCCAGCGCCAGTGCGGGTTGTGAGGCCCCGGCATCTGCCATATAGTGAATCCGGCACACTCCCGCTGCGCCGCCATTCACGCCATCACCACGCCCATCCATGACCAGCAAGGACGCCGCGCACCGCACCCAGGACAGTAACGCCGGCGCAGCAGCCAGCCATCCCGCCGGCAGCGTCTCCGCCCGCATCCGCGCGCGGCTGGAAGCCGCGCAGGAGCGCTTCCACGCCAACGACAATATCGCCCGCTACATCGAGCCCGGCGAAATGGAGCAACTGCAGGCCGAAGTCCAGGCCCGGCTGCAGGATGTGCTGCGGGCGCTGGTGATCGACGTCGACAACGACCACAACACGCAGGAAACCGCGCGCCGCGTGGCCAAGATGTACCTGAAGGAAATCTTTGCCGGCCGCTATGCCAAGGCTCCGCCGGTGACGGAATTCCCCAACATCGGCCAGCTCAACGAACTGATGATCGTGGGCCCGCTGCGCGTGCGCAGCGCCTGTTCGCACCACCTGTGCCCCATCATCGGCAAGCTCTGGATCGGGGTCATGCCGAACCAGCATTCCAACCTGATCGGGCTGTCCAAGTACGCGCGGCTGGCCGAATGGATCATGTGCCGCCCGCAGATCCAGGAAGAGGCGGTGGCGCAGGTGGCCGACCTGCTGCAGGAAAAGATGAGCCCCGACGGCCTGGCCATCGTGATGGAGGCCGAGCACTTCTGCATGCACTGGCGCGGCGTGCGCGACACCGACGCCAAGATGACCAACAGCGTGATGCGCGGCTCCTTCCTGAAGGACGACAGCCTGCGCCGTGAATTCCTCACGCTGCTGAACCATAACCGCGGCTAGCCGCCTGAGCCGGCCGCCACCACGGAGCGCCAAGACCATGCTTGTCCGCCTGCTCTATGCCAGCCGTGCCCGCCAGGCCATCGATGCCGCCCTGCTCGATGCCATCCTGGTTACCAGCCTGGAACGCAATCCGCGCCACGGCATCACCGGGTTGCTGTGCCATGGCAACGGCATCTTCCTGCAGGCGCTGGAAGGCGACCGGCTGGAGGTGTCGCAGCTGTTCCAGTCGATTGCACGCGACCCACGCCATCACGACGTGACCCTGCTGCATTTCGAGGAAACCTGCTCGCGCGATTTTGCCGGCTGGGCCATGGGGCAGGTCAATGCGGCGCGGCTCAATACCGCCACCCTGCTGAAGTTCTCGGCGCGCGCCGAGCTGGACCCCTTCCGCACCGGCGGCGCGGCCTCGCTGGCGCTGCTCAAGGAGCTGATCGCCGGCGCGTCGGTGGTGTCGCGCACCGGCGAGCGCGGACGGCACTGAGCCGCGCCGGCGCACCGCTAGACCGTGACCGGCCCGTACAGACCGCACTCCAGGTCGCTCTCGAACTCTTCCATCCAGGCCGTTCCGGTGCCGGCCTCATAGACGCTGGTCTTGTCGGTGCCGACGCGGCGCACGCTGACGCGCCGCGCGTCGTCGCCGTCGCGCTCGTCGGTAATGTCGAACATCTCCGCCGCCAGCCCGACATGCCTGCATGCGTCCACGACCTGCTGCTGCTCGTCGGCGGGAAATTCAGTGAACGGTCTCGTTGCCATGGCATCCTCCGTCAAGGTTGAGATCGCCGCTTGCGCGCAGCGCGAACGTGCGTGGCACCGCAGGCGCCACGCATCAAGCAGGACGCGCCCCGGTATCCGGCCGGCGGCGCGTCCGTACCTTCCTGGGATCTTATTGTTCGAAACTCAGCTCTTGCGCTGGGTCACCGCCACGAACGGGGCCGGCGCGTGCTGGACGGACTGGCTGCCGCAATTCGGGCACGGTGGATGGGCAGAGGCGTGTTCTGCGAGATGTTCGGATCTTTCGAACACATGGCCGCACTTCTCGCAGCGGTATTGATAGACGGGCATGGTTTTCCCCCACGCGGTGCACACGCCGCGGGGCGCGTGTCAGCTTCATTCTAGGACAGCGGCATGGTCCGCCAAGCGCCAAGATTCCGGTCCACCAGCATGCGGCCGCCGATGTCGTCGCAGCCGCACTTTACCCTGCATTGATCTCCCGCAATGGGTGTATCGCAAGACAAGCGCAGGTTTCCTGCACAAACCAGGGTCAAGCCGGTGCGGCATGCCGCCGATCTTCCAGACATGTCATGACATTGGCCATAACCGGCCACCTGTGCGCCTCGCTGGGTTCCAGGAACTAGCGGAATTCCGATTCAGCGAGGCGCCGAATCTCGCCAGAATCCGAGTCTTGTGATAACGCCACCGCGCGGCGCCACCGGCACGCACCCGGTTGCCGTCTTACCCGGAGATTGCCCATGAACGAACCCATCCTGCGCGTTGCCCTGGCCGACGACCACCCGCTGGTGGTGGCCGCGCTGCGCGACTGCCTGCAGCGCAGCGCGCGCGTCCAGATCAGCGGCGAATGCCGCAACGGCACCGAGTTGCTGGGCACGCTGGCGCGGCATCCCGCCGATATCGCCATCACCGATTTCTGCATGGGCCACGGCGATGCGTCGCTGGACGGCTTCAATCTGCTCAGCCGCCTGGCGCGGCGCCATCCCGCCACGCGGGTGGTGGTGATCAGCGCCCGCTCCAACGCCGCCATCGTCCGCCGCGCCATGAAGCTGGGCGTGCGCGGCTTTGTCAGCAAGGAAGATCCGCTTGAGGAAGTGGTGCGCGCCTGCGCCCACGCTGCGTTCGGCCGGGGCTGCTTCTGCTCCCCCGCGGTGCAGGCGGCGCTGCAGCGCGCGGCGCTGGCCGGCACGCCAGCCCGGGAGCCGACCCAGCGCGAACTCGAGGTCATCCGCCTCTATGCGCAGGGCGCGCAGCTGACCGAGATTGCCGCCAAGCTGGGCCGCTCGGTCAGTACCATCTCCAGCCAGAAGACCGTGGCCATGCGCAAGCTGGGGGTGCAGACCAACACCGGCCTGATCCGCTACGCCTATGAAAACGGGTTGATCTGACCGCCCGGGCACCATGCAGCAAGCGCTCGACTACACCCGCGATACCCTGGCCAGCACCTTCGATGCGCTCGCCGACCACGCGCGCCGCCAGCAACGCCTGTACGCGGCCACCATCGCGGCCCTGATCGTCCTGGTGCTGTGCGCCGGCACACTGCTGGCGGGGCTGGCCGCGGACCAGCACCTGCACTATCGCCGCAGCCTGGTCTCGCACTACGTCAGCACGGTGTCACAGCTGTTGCATAACGAAGCGTCGTTCCTGCGCCGGACCGCGCTGAGCATCCGCTATCCGCAGGACGCCGCCGGGGACCCGTCGCGCGACAGCGGCCTCGCTGCCTTGCGCCGTACCGGCGCGGCCAGCGCCCATGTCGAGGCGGTGGGCAAGGACTACCACCTGCTGGCCGCCGGCGCCACCCGCCATGACTGGGGCGCGAGGTTGCCGGCGCAGTATGCGCGGCTGCGGCAGATCGCACTGGCCGCGGTGGCGGCGCAGCAGGCCTTCGACCTGGACCATGGCGCCTACGCGGTCTCGCTGGACGAGGACAGCGCGATCGTAATCCGCCAGCCGGACGCCGGCGCGCGCGCGCCGCTGGCGCTCGAGCCGACGCTGATCCCGCGCTTGCGCACGCAGCTGACCGGCGCGCTGCTGGACCGCACCGGCCACGCGGTGCCGGCGCGCGACCAGCAAGTCTGGCTAGGCCCGCTGCGCGACCCCGTCGATGACACCCCGATCATGGTCTTGGCCGGCGCCGCCTATGCCGGCGATACCCCCACCATGCTGGTGGCCGCCTGCGTGCCGGTGCAGGCGTTCCTGGCCGCGCTGCCGCCGCCAACTGACGACGCCGGCCTGGCGTTGCTGAACGACGCGGATCGCGTGATCGACGTGTGGCCGCATGCCGGCAGCTTCACCGCGGCCAGCGCCCGCGACATCGCCGCAGGGGTGCGCGGGCTGCCGCACCACGCGCTGCGCGTGACGCCCTCGGGCGTCGTGCTGGCGCAGCCGATGCAGCCCGGCTTCGGCCTGCTGGTCTACCACCTGCCATACCGGCTGCTGGGAACCGCGCTGGCGGCCGAACTGGCAGTGATCGGCGGCGCCATGCTGCTGCTGACCGGCGCCATCGTGCTGGCCGCGCGCTACTGGAGCCGGCAGCTGCTGCGGCGCTCGCATGCCGAAGCCCGGCGTGCGCTGGAAAGCGAGCTGATGAACCAGGTGCTGGTCAGTGCCACGCCGGTTGGCCTGTGCATCGTGCGCCAGCGCGACTACGGCGTACTGGCGTGCAATCCGCTGGCAGCAGCGCTGCTGCCAGCGCGGCAGCACCAACCGCTGCCCGCGGCGGTGGCCGAGGCGCTGGAGCGGCCGCCGTGCGGCACCGGCAGCGGGCCCGCATCCGTCTCCAGCGTCACCGTCGCGGCCCCTGAGCCGACCGGTCTTGCCGAAGCGGCACCACGCTTCCTGCAGGTCACCTATGCCGCCGCGCGCTACCGCGATGAAGCCGTGCTGTTCTGCGCGGTCCAGGATTGCACCGCGCAAGAGGCGCTGCAGCGGCAGCTGCGCTCCGCCCAGCAGGCCACCGAAGCGATGCTGCGGGTGCGCTCCACCTTCTTTGCCGCGATGAGCCACGAGATCCGCACCCCCTTGAACGCGCTGCTGGGCAACCTGGAACTGCTGGCGCACAGTAGCGGCATGGCGCCGCATGCGGCGCGGCTGCGCGCGTTGGAGACCGCGGCCGGGTCACTGCGGCGCATCGTCAACGATGTGCTGGACTTCTCCAAGGTCGATGCGGGCCAGCTGGCGCTGGTCAATGCGCCGTTCCGTCCCGTCGAGGCCCTGGAAAGCCTGGCGCTGGCCTATGCGCCCATGGTGGCGGGCCGCCCGATCCGCTTCTGCCTGCAGCTGTCGCCAACGCTGGACACGGAAGTCGCGGGGGATCGCTCGCGGCTGGTGCAGGTCTTCAATAACCTGCTCAACAACGCCTTCAAGTTCACCGCCAGCGGCCGCATCACGCTGAGCGGTGAACTGCGGGCCGATGCCCAGGGCATGCCGCGGCTGGTGTGCCGCGTCAGCGATTCCGGCATCGGCATGGCGCCAGCGCTGGCGGCGCGCGTGTTCCAGCCGTTCGTCCAGGGCGATGCCGCTGCCGCCAGCCGCTATGGCGGCACCGGCTTGGGACTGTCGATCTGCGCACGGCTGTGCGAACTGATGGGCGGCAGCATCGTGGTGGACAGCGTGCCCGAAGTGGGCAGCGCGTTCACGGTATCGGTGCCGCTGCTGCCGGCGGCCGATGCAGACTGGCAGGCGCCCACGGCGGCCAGCGTGGCGCGCAGCGGTCATGTGCTGGTGCTGTCCCAGGACCAACGCACCGGCACCTCGATCGAAGCGTGGCTCAAGACCGCGGGCTGGCGCACGGATGGGGTGGCGTCCCTGGCAGCGGCGCAGGACACCGTGCAGCGCGACGCGCCTGCAGCCGTAGTCGCCACCGAAGACTTTCCGCCGACGGCGCTGGATGCGCTGCGCCGCCCCACGCCGCTTGCGGTGGTGTGGCTGACGGCCGACGGCCCGCATCGCCCGCGCCAGCGCGGCCCTGGCATGGTGGAGACCTCGGCGTTCAGCCATCGCGCGCTGCTTGACGCCGTGGCGGCCGCCACCGGCGCGCCGCGGCAGGCGCCGATGCCTGTGCCGCCCGCCGCAACGCCTGCGCTGCCTGCGCCCGCGGCGTCGCCCCTGACCATCCTTGTCGCCGAGGACAACCCGCTGAACCAGTCCCTGATCGCCGAGCAACTGCAGGCGCTCGGCTGCCACCCCATCGTCACGGGCAACGGCAGGCAGGCACTGGCGGTGCTGGAGCGCACGCGCGTCGACGCGCTGCTGACCGATCTGCATATGCCGGGAATGGACGGCCACGCGTTGCTGCGCGCCGTGCAGGCAAAGCACCCGGGCCTGCCGGTGCTGGCCTTCAGCGCCGTGGCCTGCAGCGAGCCCGAGCAGGACTGGCGCCTGCGCGGCTTCACCGGCTACCTCGCCAAGCCCGCGTCGCTGCAGGACCTGCAAGCCTGCCTGCGCGACCTGCCCCGCCGCGGCAACCGCGCCGCCCCAGCCGCGCATCATGGCGCGCCGGCCACCGCAGTGGAGGCCAGCCCGCGCCGCCGCTACGAAGACATGTTGCGCCAGCAACTGCGGGAAGACCTGCCAGGGCTGGCGCGCATCGTCGCGCACCAGGACCTGCCAGGCCTGCGGCACTGGGCGCACGCCGCGGCGGGCGCCTTCATGATCGTGCGGCGCCAGTCCATGGTCAGGGAATGCCGGACGCTGGAGGCACTGTGCGAAGCGGCACCTGCCTGGACCCCGGCCATGACCGAGGCCGCCAACGCCCTGTACCGGCGGCTGCAGCGCTACGCACCGGGTGCCGCGGCCGTACCCTAGCAGCTGCCTTACCACAATTGGCGGATTTGCGAGCAGCCCCACGCGCGACCATAATGGCAACGCCGCGCCGTAGCCTGCCTGGCCAGGGCCGATCCGCTCCGCTCCGGGCGCGGCATTGTCTCCAATGTCTCCCCCATGCAGCCAGAACAAGGCCTTCCCCAGCCCCAGCGCACCTGGGCGATCCTCACCGTTTTCTTCGGCCTGATCATGGCCGTGCTTGACGGCTCGATTGCCAACATCGCGCTGCCGTCGATCTCGCGCGAACTGCAGGCTGATCCGGCCAGCACCATCTGGGTCGTCAACGCTTACCAGCTGACGGTGACCGTGTGCCTGCTGCCGCTGTCGTCGCTGGGAGACATCCTGGGCTACAAGCGGGTCTACCGCGCCGGGCTTGCCACGTTCCTGGTGGGATCGCTGCTGTGCGCGCTGGCGGTCAACCTGCCGATGCTGGTGGCGGCGCGCGTGCTGCAGGGCATCGGCGGCGCCGGCATCATGAGCGTCAACACGGCGCTGGTGCGCTTTATCTACCCGCCCACGCGCCTGGGCCGCGGCATCGGCCTCAATGCCCTGGTGGTGGGCGTGACCATTGCCGTGGGACCGTCGCTGGGCGCGCTGATCCTGGCCGTGGCCAGCTGGCCCTGGCTGTTCGCGGTCAACGTGCCGGTGGCCATCGCCGCGCTGGCGCTGAGCCGCACCGCGCTGCCGGCAACGCCGCCGCAGCCGCGCGGTTTCGACTACCCCAGCGCGCTGCTGTCGGCGCTGGTATTCGGCATGTTTATTCTTAGCGTCGACAGCCTCGGCCACGCCGGCTGGCGCCTCGCCGGCATCGCGGGCGTGGCCCTCGCGGTGGGGCTCGGCTGGCTGCTGGTGCGGCGCCAGCGCGGGCGCGTCGCGCCGCTGGTGCCGGTGGACCTGTTCGCCAGCCGCGCCTTTACGCTGGCGGTGGGCACGTCGTTCTGCTCGTTCATGACGCAGATGCTGTCCTTCATCGCGCTGCCGTTCTATCTCGAATACCAGCTCGGCCGCTCGCTGCAGGAGACCGGCTTGCTGATCACGCCGTGGCCGTTGATGGTGGCGGTGATGGCGGCAGTGTCGGGGCGTCTGTCGGACCGCTACCCGGCCAGCATCCTGGCCGGCATCGGCCTGGCCATGCTGGGCGGCGGGCTGGTCGGCCTGGCCACCCTGGGGCCCGATGCCGGCAGCTTCGACATCGCCTGGCGCATGGCCATGTGCGGCACCGGCTTCGGCTTCTTCCAGTCCCCCAACAACCGCGCCATGATCGGCGCCACCCCGCCGGAACGCAGCGGCGGCGCCAGCGGCGCGCAGGCCACCACGCGGCTGCTGGGTCAGACCACCGGCACTGCCCTGGTGGCGCTGCTGTTCAGCTTGTCTCCGGCCGGTGCGGCGCGCATGGCGTTGTATGTGGCGGCGGGCGTGGCGGCGCTGGGGGCGATGATCAGCCTGAGCCGGCTGCGTGAGACCAGTGGCGAGACGTCGGTGCGGGGAGCGGTGGAGCCGGATGCCTGATCACGCGGCGTGCAGGCGAGGGCCAGCGGCACTGTTGACTATCTGATACCGCTTGGGTGCTCTCTCCCGCTTGCGGGAGAGAGCGCAAACAGCCGGCGCGCCAACACGGCGCGCCAGCGCTGCGACTACTCCGCCTTCGCCCCCGACTCCTTCACCACCCTCGCCCATTTGGCGATTTCCTGCCGCTGGTACGCGGCCAGTTTTTCCGGCGTGCCCAGCACCGGATCGAGTCCCAGCGTCTTCAGCTTCGCCTGCACCTCGGGCAGCGTGAAGATGCGGTTGAGTTCGGCGTTCAGCTTGCCGACCACCTCTTTCGGCGTATTCGCCGGCGCGAACACCGCGAACCACGAATCCGCCTCGAAGCCCGGCAGGCCCTGCTCGGCCAGCGTCGGGATATCCGGCGCCGACGCCGAGCGCTTGGCGCTGGTGATGCCCAGCGCGCGCAGCTTGCCCTCGCGCACCACTGGCAGGGCCGAGGGCAGGTTGTCGAACATCATGGTGATGTGGCCGCCGAGCAGGTCGGGGATGGCCATGGCGCGGCCCTTGTACGGCACATGCGTGATCTTGACACCCGCCATGGCATTGAACATTTCCCCCGCCACATGCGGCGAGGTGCCGATGCCCGGCGTGCCGAAGGTCAGGCCGCCCGGTTTTGCCTTGGCCAGTGCGATCAGCTCCGCCACGTTCTTCGCCGGCACGCCGGGGTTGACCACCAGCACGTTGGGCGTCGACGCGATCAGGACCACCGGCGCGAAGTCCTTGACCATGTCATACGGCATCTTGCTGTAGAGCGCGCCGTTGATCGAATGCGTGCCGACGGTGCCGAGCGCGAGCGTATAACCGTCGGCCGGCGCGTGGGCCACCGCCTCGGCGCCGATATTGCCGCCTGCGCCCGGCTTGTTGTCGACCACCACAGGCTGGCCCCAGGCGGGCGAGATCTTCTCCGAGACGATGCGCGCCAGCGTGTCGGGCGCGCCGCCGGTAGGAAAGCCCACCACGATGCGGATGGGCTTGGCGGGATAGCCCTGTGCCTGCGCTGCGGGCGGGCTCGACAGGATGGATGCGGCAAGCACTGTAGCCGCGGCAACGGTACCGAAACGCATGGGATGCTCCTCCGGTTGCGCGCGGCTGCGTGGCCGCGCGCATTGTGAAGGCGGCGGCAATGCCGCCGCCGGAACCTGCCAGACGGCCCGCGGCTTCAGACCGCGATGCCGCCGAACTCCTGCATCACCTTGTCGTGCAGGCGGCGCATGCCGCGCAGCCAGCGGTCATAGTCCTGGCCCTTGCGGCGATAGTACTCAAGCACCTCGGGGTGCGGCAAGATCAGGAAGCGCTCGTCCGCCACGCCTTCCAGCGTCACGGCCGCGACCTGCTCGGCGGTGACCGAGCCTTCCTGCAGGAAGCCCTTGCGCTCGCCGTTCTCGCCGAACAGCATGTTGGTCTGCACGCCTTGCGGACAGATGCAGCTGACCTTGATGCCGCGGTCGCCGTAGGTGATCGACAGCCACTCGGCAAAGCCAATGGCGGCGTGCTTGGTCACCGCATAGGGTGCCGAGCCGATCTGCGACAGCAGACCCGCAGCCGATACCGTGTTGACGAAATAGCCGTCGCCGCGCTCCAGCATCTGCGGCAGCACCGCGCGCGCCGCATGGATGTGCGCCATCACGTTGATTTCCCAGATGCGCTGCCAGTCGCCGGCGCTGGCGTCCAGGCCCTTGCGCAGGATGATGCCGGCGTTGGAACAGAAGATGTCGACCTGTCCGAAGCGCTGCGTGGCCAGATCGGCCAGCCCCTGCACGGCGGCCGCGTCGGCCACGTCGACCGGCTGGGCAAACACCTGGCATTCGGGCGCGGCGGCCTGGACCTCGGCGGCCACCGCGGCCGCGCCGGCCGCGTTTAGGTCAGCCACGGCCACGCCGCGTGCGCCGGCCTGCGCAAAGGCCAATGCCAGCGCACGGCCGATGCCGGTGGCCGCGCCGGTCACCACGACGGTCTTGTTGCGTACTTCCATGGGTTGTCTCCTCGTTGAATTGGGATGCCGGCGTCAGCGGCCAGGCATGTCAGGCGGGGTTCCCCGCACCGGGGTCGGGCTCAGGCTGCGCGGAGGCAAAGCGCGCGGTCGCGCGCGCGCCGCCGGGCTGCCATAGCCGTGCCTGCAGGGTCTGCGCCAGCTCGCGCACGCGCGGACCCAGGTTGGCTTCCAGGATTTCCGGCGACAGCCGCACCGCCGCGCCGCCGATATTCAGTGCCAGCACCTCGCTGCTGCCCGCCAGCCGCAGCGGCGCGGCGGCGCCACTGACGGTGCGGTCCCATTCGGCATGCGCCACGCAGAAGCCGCGCTGCGCATGGTCGCGCAGCGCGCGCTCCACGCCTGCGTGCACGGCCGGCCAGCGCGCGCCGTAGTGGCGCGCCAGCTCCGCCAGCGCAGCCTCGCGGTGATCGGCATCCAGGCCGGCCAGCCACGCGCGCCCGATCGCCGAAGTCGCCATCGGCAGGCGTGCCCCCGGCGCCAGCCGGATCACCAGCGCGCCGCGCGGCTGGCAGCTTTCCAGGTAGACCATGGCGTGGCGGTCCGGCATGGCCAGCGCAACCGTGCAATCCGTCGCGAACGCCAGCGACTGCATCAGCGGCTGCGCAATCTCGCGGATGCCGGCGCCCCCGACATAGCGGTGCCCGAGCACCATCGCGCCTTGCCCCAGCCGGTATTTCTCGGTCGCTTCGATATAGGTCAGGTAGCCCAGGGTGGCCAGCGTATAGGTCAGCCGCGACACCGTGGGGCGCGGAATGCCCGTGCGCCGCGACAGCTCGGCATTGCCCAGGTAATCGTCCTGCGGCCCAAATGCACGCAACAGCTCCATGCCGCGCGCCAGCGCCGTGACGAAGTTGCGGTCGTCGGCGCAGCCATTGCCGGCCGGCGCGTCGGCCGGCACCAGGAGGTGCGCGGCATCGGGCGGCGGCGTGGGAATGGTGGTGGTGCGTTTCATCGGCAGGCGGTCCGGGCAGGCCCATTAGATTGCAGCAATCGCGGCTGCCCGAGGGGCGCTATGTAGCGAAAGCATGTGCGCTAGAAACGGTGTTTATGGACACCATTGGACCGCTTGGTGCGGGCGGCGGTCACATCGCTCACACCAGATTCGTCACTTGACGGATTGGTTAGGGCCTGGCAAAGAATCGCTGAATTGTGCGCGCCCTCGACCGGCGTCCGTGCCTGGCGGGTGGCCGCATTCGGCCACCGACGGACGTTCGTTCAGGCCCACGCCCGGACATTCGAACGTCGTCTTTACCGCTGACAGCGGCTCTTCGTTGGATGCTGCCATGCAGCTCATCGATGGTCATGCCATTCGGCAAGGAACAGTAGCTCAAAGTCGATGACCGTCTTGCTGTCGCTAATGACCTGGGGGTCAAGCCATACATCGCGCGGGAGCTTCGCCCTCCTCGAACGAATGTAGGAAGCCGAAGCACGGAGAGGTGGAGCTCGTCACCAATTCACGCCGTTACAACCTTGCGCGTCGGGAGGCGGATCTGGTTTTCCACATCACGCCTTTCGACGAGCCCGATGTCATCCAGCGCAAGCTGATGCATATTGACTATGCGTTGTATGGGCGTGTCGACCTCGTGGTCGCGCACATTTTCGAGCGCTCGTGGGATGAGAAACGAACGAGTGACAGCGAGACCATAACTGGCCCATTCTAACGGCCGTTGTTGGCCCTTGCTATGGGCCGTGAAGGGGCCGTGAAGGCCGTCGCGGTCGACGCCGCCAAAACGCTATCTGCGTGGCGCTCGCGCATCGACGGCGTGTAAATCCTGTTTTCTATAGAGCGCACCAATTTGACATTGCTGGCCTTGCTGCTGCCAAGCGTCCTGGTGGGCGGCCTGCTTAATACTTTCGTCTGTGCCCTACACCTGTTTCTCGCCTGGCCCCGTTCCGGCTGTTGTTGGCCGGATTGGGGCTCCTGTCCCAGGCTGCTCTCGATGTCGCCGCTGAAGTTCCTTGACTGCTGCATCGCAACATTCTATAACCATCCACGTGGATGGTGTAGAGATGATATGAGGATGGCAAACATATGAAAGTCGGAAAAGGCGCACTTGTGCTGGTGCCCCGATCGAAAGGCGGTGACACCGAAAAAATCACGATCAATCTGGGCCCCGTCGACCTGGGCCAGATCGATCTTCTGGTGGAAGAGGGTTTTTATTCGAATCGCACGGATCTGATTCGTACGGCCATTCGCAATCAACTGGCAGTGCATGCGCGGGCGGTCAATGAGACCGTGACCCGTCGCGCGCTCGTTCTTGGGCTGCAGCACTTTTCCAGGCAGGACCTGGAGGCCGCGCAGGCGGCCAACCAGCTTCTCGATATCCATGTGCTGGGTCTTGCCAGCATTGCATCCGACGTCAGTCCAGAGCTCGCTCTTGCCACGATTCAGTCAGTCGTGGTGCTGGGCGCCTTCCACGCCTCCACCGCCGTCAAGGCCGCTCTGGCCGGGCGCATCAGGTAATTCACGCAATTTCACGCAACCCCTGCCCCATCCGGAAACCCATCATGAAAATGAACGACGCGTTCCTCGCCTCCATGCGCGAGGCCATGGAGCTCTTGCGCACCGCCGGCCCGCTGGAGGCAACGGAGGCGATCCAGCGAGCCCTCCGGACCAGCTCGCCTTGTGGCAGTAAAGAAGGGAGCCCTGCGCCGGCGCAAGTTGTCGAAGCGTTGCTGCCAGCGGGCGGCTCACTGTTCAGGAACGACGTGCCGCTCGCAAAGACGCCATTTGCGTCTCCCCTGCCCGGCCAGGCGCGGAAGGTTCCTTCGCCATCCGATGTGGAGGTCCGCGGCCATTTCAGCCTGAAGACGTTCGCCAACCACGCGGGCCAGCGCGCCTACAAGCTCTACGTGCCCTCCAGTTACCGGAACGAGCCGGTGCCGCTCATCGTGATGCTGCACGGTTGCACCCAAGACGCGGACGATTTTGCGGCGGGTACCCGCATGAACGCGCTCGCCGAGCTACATGGCTTCTTGGTCCTCTACCCGATCCAGCCGACCGAGGCGAACCCTTCCAAGTGCTGGAACTGGTTCCGGCCTGGCGACCAGCAAAGCGGGCGTGGCGAGCCTTCGCTGATCGCTGGCATCACCCGCGAGGTCATGGCCTCCCACAATGTCGATGCAGATCGCGTATATATCGCGGGCCTGTCCGCTGGCGGCGCCATGGCGGCGGTGATGATCCATCGCTATCCCGAACTGTATGCCGCCGCGGGGATTCACTCCGGCCTGCCGCAGGGCTGTGCGCATGACCTGCCCTCCGCGCTAGCGGCAATGAAAGGTGGCAAGCGCAAGGGCGCATCGCGCGTCGACGCCCAAGCGTTTATGGCCCAGCCGAAACGGCCAGTTATCGTGTTTCACGGCGATACGGACCACACCGTGCATCCTTCCAACGGTAGTCGCATGATCGCGCCTTTCGAGGTCGGCGAGGCGCTAAAGCGAACTGAACGAAGCAGCGACGGGGGTGGACACGCATATACCCGCCAGTTCGTGACGGCGGCAAACGGCGTCGATGCCGAATACTGGCTCATCCACGGCGCCCCCCATGCCTGGGCAGGAGGCAGCAGCCGCGGCTCGTTCACCGATGCCAAGGGACCGGATGCCAGTGCCGAAATGGTGCGGTTCTTCCTAGCACATCCGCAGCCTCGCTAGCCCCGCGCGGCTTCGGACGCGCTTCCCGCCAGAGGGGCGCGAGGCAGCATGCGACAGCACTCGATTCCGATTTCGGCTTCGCAAGCGTTTCGCCCCAGATACTCGCCCCCCCTAGCCGGAGGCTTCGCGGCGAGCAGTCATTGCGCTTGCGGTGATGCGGGCTTCGGTAGCCAAGCATCGAATGGCAGCTCTTGGCCGACAGCACCAGTTGAGGCATAGCCCCAAGGCGGCTATCGGTGAAATGCGGGCACCTCTTCGCGACCGTCCGCAAAGGTCGAGCACTTGCCGGCCAACATTTCCGCAAAGATGTCCGTTGCACCTCGGAAGCCGCCATTGGGACTGCTCGGGGCCGAACGGCCGAGAAGGGTCGGAAGCGGAAATCCGTGGTCGCTGCCGGCCAGGCGACCCACGATCGCCCGTCTACGGCCAGTTTGAGACGTCGCGGCCCTTCGTTCGTATGGCCCATCTCGGTGATAGCGGACATGTGACGGACCCATGCCACGGAGAATGTCCCGGCCAAGCCGGGACATGCATGGCCTTCGATCAGT
>NZ_SROX01000020.1 GCF_013141915.1 Cupriavidus necator
CTCGTCTTGGTTTTGCGTGGCATACATGCTCCTTGGCGACATGTTATGCCCTAAACACAAAATTTCTGACAGGTCCCAAAAGCCGACAGCATGTCACCAGCAGCGACCACCGCAAAAAAGCCCGACACCACGTCACCACCAGCCCCAACCAAATAATCACCCCCCAACATTCACCAACACCAACACCCCCAGCACCAAAAAAATCCCCGCCGCAATCTTATGCACCAGCCCGATCGGCATCTTGTGGGCAAACTTGTCCCCCAGCAGCACCGCCGGCGCATTGGCGATCATCATGCCGAAAGTCGTGCCCATCACCACCGCCAGCACGGCGTCGCTGAAGCGCGCCGCCAGCGCGACCGTGGCGATCTGGGTCTTGTCGCCCATCTCGGCAAAGAAGAAGGCGACGAGGGTGGTGCCAAGGATGCCGATGAAGCCCTTGACGGGCCTGGCCTGCTCGGCGTCGTCAAGCTTGTCGGGGATCAGCATCCACGCGGCCATTGCGATAAAGCCCAGGCCCAGGATCCATCGCAGCAGGCTTGCGCCGACCACGTGCGTGAGCCAGCCGCCAAGCGCCCCGGCAAAGCCGTGGTTGAACAGCGTGGCGACCAGGATGCCGAGAATGATGGGAAGGGGTTTGCGATAACGTGCCGCCAGAACCAGCGACAGCAGCTGCGTCTTGTCGCCCATTTCAGCAAGGGCGACGATGCCTGTGGAGACGAGGAAGGCTTCCATGTTTTTATGTGGGATAACCGGGCCGCAATGCATCGCGAGATGCCAATGACACAACCCTTTCCCGGCCCGGCCAGAAAGGGATGGTCATCGGTCTCGCCAGGCATGGACGCTGCCTGGGCCAGTTGGCCAGGCGGGTCCGGAGCTGCGTACGCCATAACCGCAAGCGGTCAAGTCTGTTGACGTACGCCCCTGTCCCCCGGAGTCCGCATTGCGCGGCGCGGTGAGAGCAGGGCGGCTACTCCCCAATGGAAGCGGCAATTATAACCGCGGCGGCGGCGGATCGTCCACCACCGCCGCGGTCGGCACGGCGATCAGGCCGGTACCGGCGCGTTCTCGCTGGTCTGGCGGCCGCGGAAATCGGTCCAGCACAGCGCCTTGAAGTCATAGAGCTTGCAGCGGCGCGCGGTGTCGAAGTACCAGCGCCAGGAGAAGTTCTCGATGATGATGCGGCCCGGCAGCGCGTGTTCCAGCAGCGCCTGCGCGCGCTTGAGGCGGTACAGCGGTACGCTCATGTCGACGTGGTGCGCGGTGTGTTCCATGATGTGGTGCAGCGCGGCGCCGATGCCATGGCGGAAGCGAAGGTGCACGGTGGTGGAAACGAACGGCTGGGCTTTTGCCCACATGGCCTTGGTGTCGTACCAGGCGACGCTGGTGTGGGTATGGTGCACATACAGCACGAAGCCGACGGTGACGTTCCACACCAGGAAAGGCAGCACGAAGCCGGCGCCGATCAGCATCCATACCGACTGCTCCGTGGCCAGCGCCAAGGCTGCCAGCGCGCCGATCCATGCCAGCCCGAAGCCCGCCACCAGCATGCAGTCGCCGGTGAAAATAGCGCGGCGCGTGGCCATCTGGCGCTTGCTGGGGAAGAACAGCTTGCACCACCAGATCTCGACCAGGTAATACAGGCCCGGGCCAAAGCCGGTGCGGTAGATGCGCTCCATCACGCGGCGCCAGCGCGGCAGTGCGTTGAATTCTTCGAGCGAGTAGGGCGCCCAGACGAAGTCGAAGCCCTTGAGGTTGGTGTAGCCGTGGTGCACCACGTTGTGGCCGACTTCCCACAGGCTGTACGGCGTCAGCGACGGCAGGAAGGTCAGCCGGCCCAGCCACTTGTTCAGGCCGCGGCGCGGGGTCAGGCTCTGGTGGCAGGCATCGTGGCCGATGATAAACAGGCGCGCGATCAACAGCCCCGCCAGCACGCCCAGCGCCAGCTTGGCGGCCCAGTACGGCGCCAGCACCACGCCGGCCAGCACGGCGCCGAACAGCAGGTAGTCGAAGGCGAACAGCATCAGCGCGCGCGGCGTGCTGCGCTGGCCCAGCGGGATCAGCCAGCCGCGGATGATCTTGCGCGAGGGCAGCGGCGCGTCCGGCGCGATCGGTTCGGGCAGGGGGACGTCATGCCGGGCCTGGGGGCGCGCGCGGGCTTGCGGGGCGGCATGCGCGGCGGGGGAATCTGCGGTGTGAGAAGCGGTCATGCAGAACCTTCTGATTGCGGTCGATGGGTATGGGTGCGCGGCAACACGAAGGCCGCGGCGAAACCGCAAGGTTAGAAGGCTTTGTCGGGGGCAGTCTTGACGGTCGTCAAGCCGGTGGGATGGTGAAAGCGGTAAAGGCGTGCCCGCCGCCATGGCGGCGGGTGTGTGCGCGGCGCGGTGTGATGTGTCAGGCTGCCGGGACGCTTGCCGCCTCACCCATCACATAGACGCTGTCGATCACGCGGTCGTCGCCCAGCATGGCAAAGGCGAACAGTTCTTCTTCCAGCGTCTCCGAACGGTTGCTGCGCCGGGCGATCAGCGGCGTGGCCTTGGGATCGAGCACGATGAAGTCGGCCTCGCAGCCCTCGCTGAAGCTGCCGACGCGGCCGGTCCATCCCAGCGCCTCGGCGGCGGCGCGCGTGGCCAGGTAGAACATGCGCAGCGCGGTCAGGTAGTAGCCGCCCATGCGCGCCACCTTGTGCGCGGCGTTCATGGTGCGGAACATCGAGAACGAGGTGCCGCCGCCGACGTCGGTGGCCAGCGTCACGTTCAGGCGGTTGGCGTCGGACTGGTGGAAGTCATAGAAGCCGCTGCCCAGGAACAGGTTGGAAGTGGGGCAGTGCGCCACCGCGGCGCCGCTGTCGGCCAGACGGCGGCGATCGTCCTGGTCCAGGTAGATGGCGTGGCCGTACATCGCGCCCGGACGCAGCAGGCCGTAGCGGTCGTAGACGTCCAGGTAGCTGCGCGCGTCCGGGAACAGTTCGGCCACCCATTTGACCTCGTCGCGGTTCTCGGCCACGTGGGTCTGGATAAAGGCGTCCGGGTAGGCGCGCGCCAGCTCGCCGCAGGCGGCCAGTTGCGCCTCGGTCGAGGTGGGCGCGAAGCGCGGCGTGATGGCGTACGACAGGCGTCCCTTGTTATGCCAGCGCGACAGCAGGTCGGCCGAATCGCGGGCGCCGGTCTCGGCCGTATCGCGCAGGAACTCGGGGCAGTTGCGGTCCATCATCACCTTGCCGGTGACCATGCGCAGGTTGCGCGCCTCGCTTTCGGCAAAGAGCGCGTCGGCGGAGGCCTTGTGCACCGTGCTCCAGACCACCGCGCTGGTGGTGCCGTTGCGCAGCAGTTCCTCGGTGAAGAAGCCGGCCACGCCGCGCGCATAGTCGGGATCGGCGAAGCGGCGCTCTTCGGGGAAGGTGTAGGTGTCGAGCCAGTGCAGCAGGCCAGGCGACGGCGACGCGATCATGTCGGTCTGCGGGTAGTGCACGTGGGTGTCGATAAAGCCGGGCACGATCAGCTTGCCGCGGTGGTCGATCACCTCCGCGCCGGCCGGGATGCGCGCGGCCAGTTCCGCGTAGTCGCCGGCGGCGGCAATGCGCCCGTCGGTGACGATCAGCACCCCGTCGTCCCAATACTGATACGCGTCTTCATGGAATTGCGGATCGCGCAGGAAATGCAGGACGCGGCCGCGAATGGCGCGGGTACGGGAGTCAGTAATGGGGTGGGTCGTCATGGTTTGTCTCTCGTGGCCGGCCCGCGCGGCACCGCAGGGGTGCAAGCAGCAGGCCGCGCTATTGGCATGCGCCGTGCTCAGGCCGCGGGGGCCGTTGCAGGCAGGGACTTGGGCGGATCGGACCAGAAGTGGTCGACTTCCGCCAGGAACTCGGCCTTCTGCATGGCAGGCAGGAAGGCCGCTTCAAAGCTGTTGCGGGCCAGCTTGTGCGCGTCGGCCGCATCCAGCGGCAGCGCGTCGAAGCTGGCTTCCCAGTTGGCATTCATATAGCCGCCGAAGTAGGCCGGGTCGTCCGAATGCAGCGTGACCGCCACGCCGGCATCGAGCATGCGCTTGAGCGGGTGGTCGCGCAGGTCGGGATAGACCTTGAGCTTGACGTTCGACAGCGGGCATACGGTCAGCGCCACGCGCTCGCGCGCCAGGCGCTCGACCAGCGCGGGATCGTCGATGGCGCGCACGCCGTGGTCGATGCGCTCGGCGTTCAGGATGTCGAGCGCATCGGTGACGTATTGCGCCGGGCCTTCCTCGCCGGCGTGGGCGACCCGGTGCAGGCCCAGCGCTTGCGCCCGCGCGAACACGCGTGCGAACTTTTCCGGCGGGTTGCCTTGCTCGGACGAATCCAAGCCCACGCCGACGAAGCGGTCGCGGTAGGGCAGCGCCGCTTCCAGCGTGGCGAACGCGTCTTCCTCGGGCAGATGGCGCAGGAAGCACAGGATCAGGCTGCTGGAGAAGTCGTATTCGGTGCGGGCCTGGGCCAGGGCATCGGCAATGCCGTCGATCACCACGCCCATCGGCACGCCGCGCGCGGTATGGGTCTGCGGATCGAAGAAGATCTCGGCGTGGCGGACGTTGTCGGCGACGGCGCGCTTGACGTAGTCCATGGTCATGTCGAAGAAATCTTCCTCGGTCAGCAGCACGCTGGCGCCGGCGTAATAGATGTCCAGGAACGATTGCAGGTCGGTGAAGGCGTAGGCGGCGCGCAGCGCGTCGACGCTGGGGTAGGGCAGCGCCACCTGGTTGCGCTGCGCCAGCCGGAAGATCAGTTCCGGCTCAAGCGTGCCTTCGATATGCACATGCAGTTCGGCCTTGGGAGTGCGGCGGATCTGTTCCGCGAGCGCGGCATCGATGGTCATGGGGGCCTCGTTTCTGGGCTTTTCTGTGCCGGCCGGCAGGGCCGGCGGCACGGGTTCAGGGATGCACCGTCTCGGCATGGCCCGCACGCAGCGCGGCAAGGCGCTGTTCACGGACCTGGAGCAGCTGGGCGACGATGGCAATTGCAATCATAGCCGGAGCCTTGTCGGTGATCCCCGAAACCCCCATGGGGCATGTCATTTCCGCAAACCGGGCCGGGTCGATGCCGTGCTCGGCCATGCGGTGTTCAAAGCATGCGCGCTTGGTCTTGGAGCCGATCAGGCCGAAGTACGCGAAATCGGTGCGCTTGAAGATTGCTTCGCACAGGGTCTGGTCGAGCGCATGGCTGTGCGTCATCACCAGGAAGTAGCTGCCCGCCGGCGCCTGCGCCACCACGGCCTCGGGGGTGTCGCTGGCCTCGGCCTCGACGTTGTCGGGCAGGCCGCCGGGGAACAGGGTGTCGCGCTCGTCCACCCAGTGCACGCGGCACGGCAGCGTGGCCAGCACCTTGACCAGCGCGTGGCCGACATGGCCCGCGCCGAACAGCACCACGTGCATGGTGTCGGGCACCAGCGTGTCGGTCCAGCTGCCGTCCGGCTCCAGCATGACGCCGGGCAGGACGGCGCGGCTGTCTGCGAACGTGATGGCACCGTGGGCGGGGACATGCCGTTGCAGCGAGCGGTGCGCGGCAAACCTGCGTTCGACGGTATCCAGCCACGCCAGGTCGGACGCGCCAAGGACCTCGAACGCCAGCTGCACCACGCCGCCGCAGCACTGCCCCAGCGCGGGCCCCAGTGGAATGCGCTCGATCCGGCGGGCCTCTCCGCGCACCAGCATTGCGCGGGCGATATCCATGCCGCGCCACTCCAGGTGGCCACCGCCGATGGTGCCGACCAGGTCGTCGGCGCTGACCAGCATGCGGATGCCGGCCTCGCGCGGGGCCGAGCCCTTGACCTCGACGATGGTGACCATCGCCACCGGCACGCCGGCGCGCACCATGCGTGCGGCATCGGCGAAGCGGAAGGGTTTGAGCGGTGCGTCCTGCATGGTCGGGGGCCTTTGGGGAGATGCCTGGTGATGCCTGGTGAGGCTTTGAGTTGCCGGGTTCAGGGGTGGCGCGCGCCGGCTTCTTCCACCGGCCCGGCGGCTGTCAACGCAGCCGCCGGGGGAAAGTCCGGGGCGCCCGCGGGCGCGCGCTTCCTGACCATGGTTCAGGCTGCCTGCGCAGCCCCTTGCGCCACCGCCTCGCGCACCGCGTCGACGGCGTCCAGGATCGCCTCGCTGGTGGCCGGCGCCTTCAGCGGCGGGTTGATGCGGTAGTCGCCCACCGCGGCGACGGCATCGCGGATCGCGAAGAACACCGAGAACGGCAGCAGCAGCGGCGGCTCGCCCACGGCCTTGGAACGATGAATGCTGTCCTCGACGTTGCGGTTCTGGAACAGGCGCACGTTGAATGCTTCCGGGCAGTCGTTGACCGTCGGGATCTTGTACGTGGACGGGGCGTGCGTCATCAGCTTGCCGTCCTTGTTCCACCACAGTTCCTCGGTGGTCAGCCAGCCCATGCCCTGGATAAAGGCGCCTTCGACCTGGCCGATGTCGATCGCCGGGTTCAGCGAGCGGCCGGCGTCGTGCAGCGCGTCGGCGCGCAGCAGCTTCCATTCGCCGGTGAGGGTGTCGACCAGCACCTCGGAGCACGCGGCACCGTAGGCGAAGTAGTAGAACGGGCGGCCCTGCAGCTTGCTCTGGTCCCAGTGCAGCTTGGGCGTGGTGTAGAAGCCGTCGGACCACAGCTGCACGCGCGCCACGTAGGCTTCGCGCGCCAGCTCGCCGAACGACAGGCGCAGTTCGCCGGCGCTGACCAGGTCATCGTTGAAGCGCACTTCGGACGGTTCCACGCCCGCCTTGCGCGCGGCGAAAGCGGCCAGGCGCTCGCGGATCTGGCGCGCGGCGTCCTGCGCGGCCTTGCCGTTCAGGTCGGCACCGGTCGACGCGGCGGTGGCCGAGGTGTTGGCCACCTTGCTGGTATCGGTCGCGGTCACGCGCACGCGTTCCATGCGGATGCCCAGTTCGTGCGCCACCACCATCGCCACCTTGGTGTTCAGGCCCTGGCCCATTTCGGTGCCACCGTGGTTCACCAGCACCGAACCGTCGTTGTAGACGTGCACCAGCGCGCCGGCCTGGTTGAAGTGGGCAACGTTGAACGAGATGCCGAACTTCACCGGGGTGATGGCGATGCCTTTCTTCAGCACCGGGCTCGCGGCGTTGAACGCGCGCGTGGCCTCGCGGCGGGCGCGGTATGCGCTGCTGGCCACCAGTTCGTCGATCAGTTCGTGGATGACGTTGTCTTCGACGGTCTGGCCGTAAGGCGTGACGTTGTTCTCGGTCTTGCCGTAGAAGTTGGCGCGGCGCACGTCCAGCGAATCCTTGCCGACCGTACGGGCGACATTGTCCAGGATGTACTCGACCGCGAACGCGCCCTGGGGGCCGCCGAAGCCGCGGAACGCGGTGTTGCTCTGCGTGTTGGTCTTGCCGCAGTAGCCGTCGATCTGCACGTTCGGCAGCCAGTAGGCGTTGTCGAAGTGGCAGATGGCACGGGTCATCACCGGGCCAGACAGGTCGGCCGAGAAGCCGGCGCGCGACACCATCTCGACCTTGACGCCTTCGATATGGCCCTCGTCGTCGTGGCCCACGCTGTAGTCGAACACGAAGTCATGGCGCTTGCCGGTGATCATCATGTCGTCGTCGCGGTCCGGGCGCAGCTTGACCGGGCACATCAGCTTCCAGGCGGCCAGCGCGGCGCAGCAGGCGAACAGCGCCGACTGCGATTCCTTGCCGCCGAAGCCGCCGCCCATGCGGCGGCATTCGACCAGCACCTGGTGCGCGTGCCAGCCCAGCATGTGCGACACGGCGTGCTGCATTTCGGTCGGGTGCTGGGTCGAGCACCACACATGCATGCCGTCGTTCTCGCGCGGGGCGGCGTAGGAGATCTGGCCTTCCAGGTAGAACTGCTCCTGGCCCCCCAGGTGGATCGTGCCGCTGTCCTGGTGGACCGCGCCGGCAATGCGCGCGGCGGGCTCGCCGCGGGTCAGGTGCATCGGCGGCAGCACATAGCTGCCGGCCTCGTGCGCGGCCTGCGGCGACAGCACCGGTGGCAGGTCCTCGTAGTCGATCACGCCGAGGCGGGCAGCGCGGCGCGCGGCGTCATGCGAGGTAGCCACCACGATAAAGACCGGCTGGCCGATGAACTGCACCACGTCGCGTGCCAGGATCGGGTCGTCATGGATGATCGGGCCGCAGTCGTTGGTGCCGGGGATGTCGTCCACGGTCAGCACGTCGACCACGCCCGGCGCGGCACGCACTTTGTCGAGCGAGACCGACTTGATGCGCGCGTGCGCGCGGGTGCTCATGCCGAGCGCGGCGTGCAGCGTGCCGGCCAGCTCCGGGATGTCGTCGGTGTAGGTGGCGGTGCCGGCCACGTGCAGGTGGGCGGATTCGTGCGGGCGCGAGATGCCGACCTGCGGGACCTGTTCGGCGGTGGCGTCGAGCAGGAAGGGTTCGGTTTGCTTGTTCATGCCGATGCGTTCCTTGTTCTCTGGCTCAGGCCGTGGCGATTGCAGTGGCGCCTGCGCCGGGGGCGCGGACATTGACGGCTGCGGCGGGCAGCGCGTTGGCGTGGGTTTCCAGCCAGAACCGGTACAGCAGGTTGGCGGCGCCGCGGCTGCGGTACGACGCGGTCGCGCGCATGTCGGACAGCGGCGTGTAGTCCTGTGCCAGTGCGGCCATGCCGGCGCGGGCGGTGGCTTCGTTCCACGGCTGGCCGGTCAGGGCCGCCTCGGTGGCGGCGGCGCGCTTGGGCGTCGCGGCCATGCCGCCGAAGGCGATGCGGGCCTGCGTGACGATGCCGTCCTGCACGGTGATGCCGAATGCGGCACACACGGCGGAAATGTCCTCGTCAAAGCGTTTGGACAGCTTGTAGGTGCGGAAGTGCTGCGGGCCGGTCACCGGCACCCGCAGCGCGGCGACGAATTCGCCCGGTTGCATCGCGGTCTTCTGGTAGGCCAGGTACAGGTCTTCCAGGGGCAGCGTGCGGCGCGTCTCGCTGTGCTGCAGCACCACTTCAGTACCCAGCGCGATCAATGCCGGCATCGAATCGCCGATCGGCGAGCCGTTGGCGATATTGCCGCCCAGCGTGCCGGCATTGCGGATCGGCAGCGAGGCAAAGCGCTTCCACAGTTCTTCCAGCTCGGGGTGCGCGGCGTTGAGTGCGGTGTAGGCCTTTTCCAGCGTCACGGCGGCGCCGATCTCGATCATGCCGTCGCGCTGTTCGATCTGGTTCAGGTCTTCAACCTGCCCGACGTAGAGCAGGTTACCCAGTTCGCGGAACTGCTTGGTGACCCACAGGCCGACGTCGGTGCTGCCGGCCAGGATGCGGATATCGGGCTGCGCAGCCTTGATCGCGCCGAACTCGGCCGCGGTGCGCGGGGCCAGGAATTCCTGACCCTGGGCGCGGTAGCGGAAGGTCTCGCCGCGCTTGAGGTTGCGCAGCGTGTCGGCGATCTGCCTGGGGTTGAGCTTGTCCGCGGTGGGGGCGGGCAGGGCCATCATGCGCTCGCCGGCATCGATGATCGGGCGGTAGCCGGTGCAGCGGCACAGGTTGCCGGTCAGCGCGTCGCAGATGGTCTGGCGCGAAGGTGCCTCGCCGCCTGGGGTGTGCTGCTGGTACAGCGCCCACAGCGACATCACGAAGCCCGGGGTGCAGAAGCCGCATTGCGAACCGTGGCACTCGACCATGGCTTCCTGCACCGGGTGCAGGTTGCCATCGGCCTGGCGCAGGTCCTCGACCGTGATCAGGGCCTTGCCGTCGAGCGTGGGCAGAAACTGGATGCAGGCGTTGACCGCCTTGAATTCGACATCGCCGCCGTCCTGCAGCTCGCCGATCACGACGGTGCAGGCGCCGCAGTCGCCTTCGGCGCAGCCTTCCTTGGTGCCGGTGCAGCGCGCGTCTTCACGCAGGTACTGCAGCACGGTGCGGGTAATGGGGGCGTCGGATACTTCCTTGACCTGGCCGCGGTGGAAAAAGCGGATGGTTTGCGTCTCCATGGTCTTCTCTCTCTTGGTGATGGCGGAAACATAGCACCCGGGCTTTGCAGCAATATTCAGCCCAGGTGATATGCCCCATCAGCGGGCGCACCGGTCGGTACGCCGCCGCACCAGGCGGCGCCCCCCGCGAGGGGGTGATTTGACCGATTGTGGGGTGCCTGTCATACACTATGCGCCGTTCCCATCCCCCACGCCACCCATCCGGCCCCCGCCGGAGGGCCGCCATCGCCATGCACGGACGCGACCATCTCGATACCTATTTGCTGCGGGTGCTCCATACCCTGCTCACCGAGCAGAGCGTGACCCGCACTGCCGTGCGCCTGGGCCAGTCTCAGCCCGCCATCAGCAATACGCTGAAGCGGCTGCGCGAAATCACCGGCGACGCCATTTTGGTGCGGGGCAAAAACGGCATGGTGCCGACCGAGCGCGGCCGCGAACTGCTGGCGCTGGCCGAGCAGAGCCTGGCCGCGATGGACCGCATCGCGCGGCCGCCGCAGCAGTTCGACCCGGCCACCACCACGCGCACGTTCCACCTCGGCGCCCCCGATTACCTGGACGCCTTCTTCCTGCCCAATATCGTCGAGCGCGTGCGCCGGCTGGCGCCGGGCGCCAAGCTGTTCGTGCATCCGATGACCTCGTCATCGGACTTCCTGGATGACCTCGAGCAGGGGCAACTGGATATTGTGGTCGGCAACTGGCTGTCGCCGCCGGAGCACCTGCACATCTCGCCGCTGTTCGACGATGAGGTGGTGTGCATGCTGGGCGCGCAGCATCCGCTGGCGCGCAAGGGGCTGACGCTGAAACACTACCTTGAGATGCCGCACCTGGCGCCGGCGCCCTATGCGTCGATGCAGCGCAGCATGATCGACCAGGCCCTGGCCGAGCAGGGCTACAAGCGCAATATCCAGGTTACGCTGCCGTATTTCGGCCTGGTGCCGTATGTGCTGATGAAGACCGATATGGTGTTTACCACCGGCCGGCAGTTTGCCGCGCACTATGCACAGTACCTGCCGATCCGCATGGTGCCGTCGCCGGTGTCGTTCCCGCGCATGCGCTTCTACCAGCTCTGGCACGAGCGCTGCCATGCCGCGCCGGACGTGATGTGGATCCGGCGCATGATCGCGGAGGTAGCGGCGGACTTGCCGCAGTTGCCCAGGCTGGAGGCCGAGGCGGGGTGACCCGCCATCCGGGGCACGACAGCCACTCCGTTATTTCTGGGCGGTCGATGTCCTGTAGTCGGGAAAGAACAACTGCTCGCCCTCGAGCTTGTACCCCGCAATCGCGTCCTGTCCCTCCTTCGACGTGATCCACTCCACCAGCTTCATCGCGTCCTTGTAGTTGGTGCCCGGATGCCGAGCCGGGTTGACCGCGATGATCCCGTACGGATTGAACATCCTTGGATCGCCTTCGATGGCGATCGCCAGGCCGGTCTTGGCGCGGTAAGCGCCATAGGTGGCGCGGTCTGACAGGGTATAAGCCGGCATCTGCGCCGCCATGGTCAGCACCTCGCCCATGCCCAGGCCGGCGCTGACGTACCACGGCTGGCCCTTGGGCTCGATGCCGAGCTGCTTCCAATAGTCCTTCTCCATCACGTCGGTGCCGGAGTTGTCGCCGCGCGAGATGAACTTGCTGCCGCTGCCGGCGAGCTTGCGCAGGCCGGCCAGCACGTCCTTGCCGCCTTTCAGGCCGGCCGGGTCGCTGGCGGGCCCGGCCACGATGAAATCGTTGTACATCACGTCGCGCCGGTTCACGCCGTAGCCCGCCGCGACAAAGGCGTCCTCCATCTTGCGTGCGTGCACCAGCAGCACGTCGACATCGCCCATCTCGCCCATCTTCATGGCCTTGCCCGAGCCCACCGCGATCACCTTTACGGTGACGCCCGACTTCTGCTCGAAGCGCGGCAGCAGGACCTTGAGCAGGCCGGAGTTCTCGGTGCTGGTGGTGGTTGCGAGCTTCAGGTCGCCGGCGTGCGCGGCCGACAGCAAGCCGATGCCTAGGATCGACGCGACCAGGTGGCGCGAGCGGCGATGCATGGGTTGGGCACGACGGGACATGCGGTATCTCCTCGATGTTATGTTTCTGTGGACATAATTGCTTTTGCCTTGGGTTCTCGGGGAGAATGCGGCAAAACAAAGATAAAAATGGGGTAAACATTGTGATCCAGCCAAGATCGCCAAGTAAATATGTCGCGGAGAACCTATGACTTTCCGCTTCGACCTGTTTCCGGTGATTGCCGCCGACGACAATCCGCGCGCCAATGCGAAGGTGTTCCAGTTGCTCAAGGCCGTGCGCGAAACCGGATCGCTGCATCGCGCCGCGCGCGAGATCGGGTTGTCGTACCGCCACGCCTGGGGCGTGATGCGGTCATGGGAAGCGATGCTCGGGCGCAGCATGCTGGATATGGAACGCGGGCGGGGCGCCTCGCTGACGCGTTTCGGCGAGCGCCTGCTGCGCGCCGAATTGCGCTTGCGCGAATCGATCGAGCCGGCGGTGCAGCGGGCCATGGCCGAGTTCATTGCCGACCTGGACGACGCCCAGCAGCCGCAGTCATGCGTGCATTTCACCGGCAGCCATGATCCGGCGGTGGAGGTGCTGGCCGCCGCGCTGGGCACGGCGCGGACTCCGCTGCAACTCGACACGGTGTTCTGCGGCAGCGTCGAGGGGCTGATCTGCCTGCAGGAGCGCCAGTCGGAGCTGGCCGGATTCTATGTTTCGCCGGTGCAGACCGCGGGCTCGGTGGCGCATGTGACGTTGCGCAAATGGCTGCGGCCGGCCTCAGTGCGGCTGCTACGGCTGGCGTGGCGCGAGCAGGGGCTGATCCTGGCGCCCGACGTGGCGCGCGAGGTGCACGACCTGCGCGGGCTGGCGCGCAGCCAGGCGCGCTTTGTCAACCGCCAGCGCAGTTCGGGCACACGCATGCTGTTCGACCAGCTGCTGGCTGCCGAGGGTTTGTATCCGGACCAGATCGCCGGCTACGACGAAACCGAGTTCAGCAACGAAAAAGTGGCCGAAGCCGTGCACACCGGCCGCGCGCAGGCCGGCTTCGGGCTGCGCATGAATGCCGAGGCCCACGGGCTGGCGTTCGTGCCGCTCACGCGCGAGGCCTACTACCTGGCGCTGCGCAAGAACGACCAGACCGCCGGGTGGATGGCCGGGCTGCTGGCTTTGTTGGCCGACCCGGCCTTTGCCCGGCGCATCGAGGCGCTGCCGGGCTACACCATGGCCGAGTCGGCTGGCATCTTGACGCCGCAAGAGGCGCTGCCTTGGTTCGGCGTGGACGGCAAGGAAAACAACTGAAGGCCGGCTTTCCCCCCGCACACGGCCCGGGCGCACCGCACGCGGGTCCGTATTACACTCCCTGCCAGGGCGCGCCGATGTCTGCACCGGCTCGCGCCGGATCCTTGCAAGGAGCGCCATGCTGGAAACCGCCGCGCTGGCCGCGGGCATGTCCTGGGCCAGCGGATTTCGCCTGTATCTTGCCGTTCTGGCCGCCGGAGTGCTGGCGCGGCTGGGCTGGCTGGAGCTGCCACCCGGGCTGCAGCCGCTGGAATCCTGGTGGGTGATCGGCGTGGCCGCGGCGCTGGCCGTGGCCGAGTTCGTGGCGGACAAGGTGCCGGCCTTCGACACCGTCTGGGACGGCATCCATACCTTCATCCGCATTCCTGCCGGTGCAATCCTGGCCGCCGCCGCCTTCGGCCAGCTGGATCCGCAGTGGATGGTGGCGGCTGGCCTGGTCGGCGGCACGCTGGCCGGCACCGCGCATGCGGTCAAGGCCGGCACCCGCGCGCTGATCAACGTGTCGCCGGAACCGTTTTCCAACTGGACGGCCTCATTCACTGAAGACCTGACCGCCACCGGCAGCCTGCTGCTGGCGTTCTTCGTGCCAGTGCTGTTCCTGGTCCTGCTGGCGGTGTTCCTGCTGGTGTCGGTGTGGCTGCTGCCGAAGTTGTGGCGCGGGGTGCGCCGCCTCCATGCCAGCCTGCGCGGCGGGGCCCGGCGCGACGCACCGCGCTAGCGCCGCGGCCTTGTTGGCCAGCATTTTCGCATTGCCCGACTGACCCGAGGCGCACCGGCGCCAGCAACCAAGAACCACACCAACCGATGCCCTCCGAGTCCGCCATCGACGTCCCGGCCACTGCCGCCCATCCTGCCGGTACGCACCCCGCCGCGGGCGGCAAGTTCTCCGCCTGGCGCCAGGCGCTGCGCATGGCCCGCCGCGACTGGCTGGCGGGCGAGCTATACCTGCTGCTGTTTGCGCTGGTGCTGGCGGTGGCCGCGCTCACTAGCGTGGGTTTCATGGCCGATCGCATGCGGCTGGGGCTGGAGCGCGATGCGCGCCAGATGATTGCCTCGGACGTGCTGCTGGTGGCTGACCAGCCCTTCGACGCCGCGTTCACGCAGCGTGCCCGGGCGGCCGGACTGTCGGTAGCGCAGACCGTCACCTTCCCGAGCATGGCCACCGCCAACGGCAAGGCACCGGACGGCGCCGGGCCGGCCAGCCAGCTGGCCGCGCTCAAGGCGGTCACCGACGGCTATCCGCTGCGCGGCCGGCTCAAGGTGGCCGCGGCACCGGGCGGGCCGGAGGCCCCCGCCGACGGGATTCCCGCGCCGGGTACGGTATGGGTCGACGAGGCGCTGCTGGGCGCGCTGGGCGTTGCGGTGGGCGACAGCGTGCGGCTCGGCAGCCGCACCTTCCGCATTGACCGCATCATCACGCAGGAACTCGATCGCGGCACCGGCTTCATGAACTTCGCGCCGCGCGTGCTGATGCCGCTGTCGGACCTGGACAGCACCGGGCTGATCGGCTGGGGCAGCCGCGTCACCTACCGCCTGCTGGTGGCCGGCCCCGATGCCGCCGGCGCGGCCTTCCAGAAATGGGCGCAGGACGAGATCGAACGCCGCCAGCTGCGCAATACGCGGGTTGAGTCGCTGGAGTCCGGCCAGCCGCAGATGCGCGCCACGCTGGACCGCGCCGAGCGCTTCCTGTCGCTGGTGGCGGTGCTGTCGTCGATGATCGCGGCGGTGGCGATCGCCATGTCGGCGCGCCGCTACATGCAACGCCACACCGATGCCTGCGCGGTCTACAAGTGCCTGGGGCTGTCGCGCGGGCAGATCCTGCGGGCGTTCGGCCTGGAATTCCTGCTGATTGGCGGGGCCGGCGCGCTGGCCGGCGTGCTGCTCGGCTACCTCGCGCACTATGGCCTGCTGCTGTCGCTCGGCGGGCTGCTCAAGGTGTCGCTGCCGCAGCCGTCGCTGCTGCCGGCGCTGGTGGGCATGCTGGCGGGGCTGGTGCTGCTGGCCGGGTTTGCGCTGCCGCCGCTGCTGGCGCTGACGCGGGTGGCGCCGCTGCGGGTGCTGCGACGCGATATCGGGCTGCCACCGGTGTCGGCCTGGATTGCCTACGCGCTGGGCCTGGGCGCCTTTATCGCGCTGCTGCTGGTGGCGGCGCGGGACCTGCGGCTCGGGCTGGCCACCGCCGGCGGCTTTGTCGCCGCGGGGGTGGTGTTCGGCGTGCTGGCGCTCGGCCTGCTGACGCTGCTGTCGCGGCTGCTGCGGGGGCGCTTGCGCGGCCGCACGGCGATGGGGTGGCGCTTTGCGCTGGCGGTGCTGGAGCGCCGCCGCGCGGTCACGGTGCTGCAGACCGTGGCGCTGGCGGTGGGGCTGATGGCGCTGCTGCTGCTCGGCATGACGCGTAACGACCTGGTCGATTCATGGCGCAACGCCACGCCGGCTGACGCGCCCAACCGCTTCATCATCAATATCCAGCCGGACCAGCGCGAGCCGTTGCGCCAGATACTGGCCGGCGCCGGCATCACCGACCTGCTCTACCCGATGGTGCGCGGGCGCCTGACCCATATCGGCGCGCGCGCCATCCGCGGCGACAGCTTCGAGGACGGGCGCGCGCGCAACCTGGTCGAGCGCGAGTTCAACCTGTCCTATACCGATGCGCTGCCGGAGGGCAACCGCGTCATCGCCGGCAGCTGGTCGAACGGGTCAGACGGCGCCGAGGCGGGCGCGTCGGTGGAAGAGGGCATCGCCAAGACGCTGGGGATCCGGCTTGGCGACACGCTGCGCTTCGACGTCGCCGGCCAGCCCGTGCAGGCGCGCGTGACCTCCCTGCGCAAGCTCGACTGGGGTTCGATGCGGGTCAATTTCTTCGTGATCCTGCCGCCGCGGGCGATGCAGGGGCTGCCCGAGACCTACATCACGTCGTTCCATTTGCCGGCTGCCAGCGCCGCGCTGGGCAACCGGCTGATCGCGGCCTTTCCCAACATCACCGTGGTCAACACCGACATGATCCTGCGCCAGATCCAGGACATCCTGGACCAGGTCATCGCGGCGGTGGAGTTCCTGTTCGTGTTCACGCTGGCCGCAGGGGTGACGGTGCTGTACGCGGCGCTGTCCGGCGCGCGCGACGAACGCAGGCGCGACGCGGGCCTGCTCAAGGCGCTGGGGGCCTCGGCCGCGCTGGTGCGGCAGACGCAGTACGCCGAATTCCTGGTGGTGGGCGGCCTGGCCGGGTTCCTGGCCAGCCTCGGCGCGATCGCGGTAGGCTGGGGCCTGTCGCAGTTCGTGTTCGATTTTCCCTACCGCTTCAATGCCTGGATCGTGCCGGTGGGCGTGGTTTCTGGCATGCTGTGCGCTTTTGCCGGCGGCTGGCTGGGCCTGCGCGAAGTGCTGCGCCAGCCTGCGCTGGCGACCTTGCGCGATGCCTGAGCCAACTTGGCCGCGCAGCGCAGACCGAGTGTGTGATGAGTACTGAATCCGACGACAAGCCCGGCAGCGCCGAGGTGACAGCATTTGAACTGGTGGGCGGCGAGGCGCGCGTGCGCGAACTGGTCGACCGCTTCTATGACCTGATGGACCTGGAGCCGCAGTTCGCGGGCCTGCGCGCGCTGCACCCGCCCTCGCTGGAGGGCTCGCGCGACAAGCTGTTCTGGTTCCTGTGCGGCTGGCTGGGTGGCCCCAACCACTTTATCGAGCGCTTCGGCCATCCGCGCTTGCGCGCGCGTCATATGCCGTTCGAGATCGGCGTGAGCGAGCGCGACCAGTGGATGCGCTGCATGGCGCTGGCGATGCAGGACCTCGGCCTGTCCGAAGACCTGCAGCTGCGCCTGATGCAGGCCTTCTTCCAGACCGCCGACTGGATGCGCAACGTGGCGCGCTGAGGCGCTGCCACTTCCTTCTTTCTACCGAAAGGTTTCCCAGCCCATGACAGACCAACTGCCTGAAGACGCCCTGCGTTTGCTCGATTTCTGGTTCGGCCAGCCCGGTACGGCCGCCTGGAATACCGAGCGCCCGCAATGGTTCACCAAGTCGGACGCCTTCGATGCGCAGATCCGCGCAAACTTCCTGTCCGACTGGCAGGTCGCCTGCGACGGGGCACCGGACGACTGGTCGGTCACGCCTGAAGGCGCCTGCGCGCGCGTGGTGCTGCTGGACCAGTTCCCGCGCAACATGTTCCGCAATGATCCGCGCAGCTTCGGCACCGATGCGCTGGCGCTGGCATTGGCCCGGCGCATCGTCGCTACCGGCATGGACCGCGCATTGCCGACCGACTATCACCGCATGTTCTGCTACATGCCGTTCGAGCATTCGGAATCACTGGAAGACCAGGACGAGGCCGTGCGCCTGATGACGCAACTGCGCGAGGCCAGCGGCGGCGTAGTGGACGTGGTCGAGTGGGCCGAGAAGCACCGCGCGATCATCGCGCGCTTTGGCCGCTTCCCGCACCGCAATGCAGTGCTGGGGCGGCAGAGCACGGCTGAGGAAATGGCGTTCCTGCAGCAGCCGGGCTCGTCGTTCTGAGCGAGCCCAGGCCGGGATAGCAGGGCGCGCTCAGGTCTTGTCGCGCGCCTGCTGCCACTTGTCGACGCGCACGCGTGGCGCGGCCGCCAGTTGTTGCAGCAGGCCAGCGGGCGTGTCGGCCACGTGCAGCAGGTCGGCGTGCACCTGCTTCAGAAAGCCCTCCCGCACCGCATGCGACAGGAAGCCCAGCATGCCGTCGTAGAACCCGGCGACATTTAGCAGGCCCACCGGCTTGTCGTGGTAGCCCAGCTGCAGCCAGGTGAAGGTCTCGAACAGTTCCTCGAACGTGCCCACGCCGCCGGGCATGGCGATAAAGGCATCGGCACGGTCGGCCATCATCTGCTTGCGCTCGTGCATGTTGCGCACCACATGCAGTTCGGTCAGGCCGCGGTGGCCGACTTCCTTCTGCATCAGGGCTTCCGGGATGATGCCGATGGCGCTGCCGCCATGCGCCAGCACGGCGTCGGCGACGATGCCCATCAGGCCCACCTTGCCGCCGCCGTACACCAGCGCCAGGCCGCTTTCGGCCAGGGTGCGGCCGAGCAGGCGCGCGCCTTCGGCGTATTCGGGGCGGTTGCCGGGACTGGACCCGCAATACACGCAGACGGATTTCACTTCGGTTCCTTTGCCGCGCCGGCGGCGGCCTTGGCGGCGGAGTAGTCGCGCGCCAGCTGGTCGAATGCCTCCCGCGCCCGGCCACGCAGGTAAGGGGCCAGGATCGAGAAGATGTGGTAGCTCGATCCGTGCAGGTAGCCGCGGATCTGCTCGGGGTCGTTGTACTGGCGCGGGTGCTGCACGAACTGGAACGACAGCCAGTAGGTGGCGATCACCACCATGTTGGTGCAGATGGCTTCGACCTGTTCGGGCGTGGCATCCATTTCGCCGTCTTCGATGAACTGGCGGCAGATCTCGTGCGCGAAGCGCTGCTTCTGCTCGACGATGCGCTTGAAGTTGGTCTCCAGCATCCGGTTGCGCGCCAGCAGGTCGTTGATGTCGCGGTACAGGAAGCGGTAGTTCCACAGGAACTCGGACATGTACTGCAGGTAGCCCCAGCTTTCGTCGAGCGTGGCCTTGTGGTCGTCCGGCATCTTCAGGCGGCGCTCCATCTCCTGCTCGAAGCGCACGAAGATCGAGTTGATGATGTCGTCCTTGTTGCGGAAGTGGTAGTAGAGATTGCCGGGGCTGATCTCCATCGCTTCCGCGATCGTGGTGGTGGTGACGTTGGGCTCGCCGACTTCGTTGAACAGGCGCAGCGAGACGTCGAGGATGCGGTCCCTGGTGCGGCGGGGGCCGGTTTGCGGTTTCGGTTCCATGGGCGTCCGGGCGATCGGTGCGATCGTTAAGTCGGGGGCAGGGTAGCGATTATAAGCAATCGGCTTGCCATGCCCCATCCCGCTCCGGGCGGGGCCGCCTGGCGCCGGCTCAGCCCGCCAGCGCCCGCGCCCACCGCACCACGTGCGGCCCGGCAATGGTGAGCCAGGTGCCGCCGCACAGCACCAGCGCCAGCATCACCGCCGCGCTGCCGAAGTCCTTGGCGCGCTTGGACAGGCTGTGCCGCTCCAGCGAGATGCGATCGACCGCGGCCTCGACGCTGGAGTTGAGCAGTTCCACGATCAGCACCACCAGCAGCGTGCCGAGCAGCAGGATGCGCTCGACCGCCGCCACCGGCAGCAGGAACGCGCACGGCGTCAGCAGCACCACCAGGGTCAGTTCCTGGCGGAACGCGCTTTCCTCCAGCACTGCGTAGCGCAGCCCCGACAGCGAATTGATCGCCGCGTGCCAGGCGCGCGCCAGGCCGCGGTTGCCCTTGTGAGGATTCTGGTCGACCGAGTAGTCAGCGCTCTGCATTGCCGGCGGCGGCCTCTGCATTGGCGGGTCGGGCGGCAGTTGCGGATGCGGTGTCGACATGGGTTTGCGGGGCGGGTTGGGTCGCTGCGCCGCCCCGCCCGGGCCTGGCGGCGAACGGCCGCAGGTGGGCCAGGAATTGCTCGGAGGCGGCGCGCCACGAGAACCGCTCGGCATGGGCCCGGGCCGTGGCGCGGTCGATGCGCAGCGCTTCCAGGCAGGCTTCGCGCAGGTCTTCGTGCATCACGCCGGCGGGGCTGTCGCCCAGCACATCGATGGGGCCGGTGACCGGGTAGGCGGCCACGGGCAGCCCGCTGGCCAGCGCTTCCAGCAGTACCAGCCCGAAGGTGTCGGTGCGGCTCGGGAACACGAACACGTCAGCGGAAGCATACACCCGGGCCAGTTCGGGCTGGCTCAGCACGCCCAGATAGTTGGCGCCGGGATAGCGCGCGCGCAGCGCCGGCAGCGCCGGCCCGTCGCCGACCACCCATTTGGAGCCGGGCAGGTCGAGCGCGAGGAAGGCCTCGACGTTCTTCTCCACCGCCACGCGGCCGACGTACAGGAAGATCGGGTGGGCGGTGTTGAGCACATTGGCGCGCTGCGGCGTGAACACGTCGAGGTCCACGCCGCGCGTCCACAGCACGGCGTTAGTGATGCCGTAACGCCGCAGGTCGTCCAGCACCACCGGGGTCGGCGCCATCACGGCCTGGGCCGGGCCGTGGAACCAGCGCAGGAAGCGGTAGGTCCACGCCACCGGTATGCCGAAGCGGGCCTGCACGTATTCCGGAAAGCGGGTGTGGTAGGCGCTGGTGAAGGGCAGCTTGCAGCGCAGCGCATGGCGCCGCGCGGCCAGTCCCAGCGGACCCTCGGTGGCGATGTGCAGGGCGTCGGGGCCGAAGGCCTCGATGCGGCGCCGCACGCGCGCACCCGGCAACAGCGACAGGCGGATGTCGGGGTAGGTCGGGCACGGCACGGTGCGGAATTCCAGTGGCGTGATCATCTCGACCAGGTGGCCCATTGCCTCCAGTTCGCGGCGCGTGGACTTGAGCGTGCGCACCACGCCATTGACTTGCGGTTCCCAGGCATCGGTGACGATCAGGATCTTCATGCAGCCTCCTCGGGCGCGGTGGAAGGGCAATGCGGATAGGGCAACGGGTGGCGCCGGGTCAGCCGGCCACGGCAGCACGGCGCCGGCGGCGCGTGGCCGACGCCGGTGCGTCCAGCAGCGTGGTCCAGTAGACGATCTTCAGTTCGCCTTCCAGGGTCTCGACCAGCGCCGACAGGCTCTCGACCCAGTCGCCGTCGTTGCAGTAAAGCTGGCCGTTGACCTCGCGGATCTCGGCCTTGTGGATATGGCCGCAGACCACGCCGTCGCAGCCGCGCCGGCGTGCCTCGTCCACCATCGCGCTTTCGAACGCGCCGATGTAGTTGACCGCGTTCTTGACCTGGTGCTTCAGGAATTGCGACAGCGACCAATACGGGAAGCCCAGGCGCGCACGCAGCCGGTTGAAGTGCCGGTTCAGCACGAGGATCATCGTGTACAGCGAATCGCCCAGGTAGGCCAGCCAGCGCGCGTGCTGCACCACGCCGTCGAACAGGTCGCCGTGCACCACCCACAGGCGGCGCCCGGTGGCGGTGACGTGCACCGCCTCTTCGCGCACGGTGATGTCGCCAAAGGCCATGCCGTCGAACTGGCGCGCGGCTTCGTCGTGGTTGCCGGGGACATAGATCACCTCGGTGCCCTTGCGCGCCTTGCGCAGCAGCTTCTGCACCACGTCGTTGTGGCTTTGCGGCCAGTACCAGCCGCGGCGCAGCTGCCAGCCGTCGATGATGTCGCCGACCAGGTAGAGCTGGTCGGATTCATTGTGCTTGAGGAAATCCAGCAGGTAATCGGCCTGGCAGCCGGGCGTGCCCAGGTGGATATCCGACAACCAGATTGCGCGGTAGCGCTGGATCGGGTGCGGCTCGGGCGGATAGGTTTCCTGCGCTTCGCGCGGCGGCGCCAGCGTGGCGCCATCGAGCACCGGCGCCATGAAGGCGGTCACCGGCGCGGCGGGGCCGCTGTCAGCGCTGCGGCGCAGCCATGGCGCCAGTTGCGAGGCCTTCGACAGATACCCGCGGGCAGATCGGATTGCTTGCACCATGCCAGTCCCGGTTGCGGCGATGGCTGCATTCAGCCAGCCCGCGATGACGGCACCGTGACGGAAACATGACTGACATATGAATCGTTGCGGCGGCGGGACAGGGCAGGCGGCCGGCCGGCTCAGCGGCCACGCGCAGACAACTCGGCCAGCGCGTCGAGCACGGCCCGCACCGCGGCGGGATGGCGCAGCAGTGACACATGGCCGATGCCGGACAGCGCGATATACCCGGCACCGTCGAGCCAGCCGGTGCAAGGCGGCCCGGCAATCGAGTCATGCCAGCTGAAGATCGACACCATGCGGGCGCGCAGGCGTGGGGTTTCGGCCGCTGCCAGCGCGCGCAGCCAGGGACTGCCGCAGCGCATCTGGCGCGCATTATGGCCGCCGCCAAAGCGCGCCAGCGCGCTGCCGTGGTGAGGGCTGCCTAGCGTCACCACGCCGGCGCAGGCGTCTTCGTCGCCGGCCAGCCGCAGCGCGGCGCGCGCGGCCAGGCCGCCCATGCTGTGGCAGAGCAGCAGCGGCGCGCGCCCGCTTTCCGCGCGGATACGCCGCATCGAGGCCAGCAGCGCACGCGCGTAGTCGTCGATGTCGCCGAACACGGGTTCCAGGTCGATCCCCTGGCAGCGGTAGCCGGCGGCCGCCAGCGCCGGCTGCATGTCGAGCCAGATGGCCTGGCCGCAGGCGTAGCCATGGACCAGCAGCACCGGCGGGGCATCGCGTCCGGGCGCGGCATCCACGGCCGGGACGAAGGACGCCCTCGCGCGGAACGGCTGCAGCCAGTCGAACATACGCAGCACGGCCAGGCATTCGGCTGCGTAGCAGCGCAACGCCTCCGCCAGCTTCAGCGGCCTGCGGGTGGCGGCAAGTGCAACGGGCGGCGCGGGCGGGTGATTGCCGCGTCCGACCCACAGGCCGCGCCCGCTCAACCCGAAGGCGATGGCAATGCCGATGGCGAAGCCGCCCAGGATCAGCCCGGCACCGGCGGCGAGCGCGCCGGGCCACGGCCAGGCGGCCGCGCGCACCAGCGCCGCGGCAATGCCTAGCGCTGCGGCCGCCTGCAAGGTCACCGCGACGCGGCGGATGCCGGCGGCCCCCAGGCTCATGGCTTGCCGCGCAGGTCCGTCAGCCGCGTGCCGGCCAGCCGGTCATGCAGGAACTGGCGGCGCGGATCCAGCCATGCCAGCAGGATCCAGACCAGCAGGCCAGCGCCCAGCACGCCGACGAACGGGCCTTTCACCAGCCCCAGCAGATGGCCGAGCGCGGCCGATGGCGGCAGCCACAGCCACGCCAGCACGTAGCGCAGGGCCGCCTGGGGCCAGCGCGGCGGCACGCCCGCGGAGTTTTCGACGCGCATGCGCCAGGTCTGCATCGCCAGGGTCTGGCCGTTGCGCTGCCAGAACCAGGTGAAATACCACCCCATCACCAGGAAGCTCCATAGCTGGATCGCCAGCGCTCCATCCATGCCAAGCTTCTGCAGCAGCGGCCGCACCAGCAAATAGGCCGCGGTCGATGCGCTCAGCACGCCAAACAGCAGCACGCCTTCGTAAAGCATGCAGGCGATGCGGCGGCGCAGCGGCGGCGCGGCCGGCACGGTGGCAGCTGTGGCGGGGGGCTTGGGTTTGAGTGTGGCGGCGGGCATGGAAGGCGATGGGGACGGGCGCCGGCGCGCGGCCTTGGGTGCCGATGCGGTGGCGGGGCCGGCCTGGCTTCGCTGGCCGGCGTGAGACCGCCATTATGCCAAATGGCGTGGAAATTACTGGCGCACGGTGGCGTCAGAAGCGGCCGCAGCCGCTTCGGTGGCGACCTCGGCTGCCTGCGGCGCAACCGGCGCCGCGCTCGCGGGAAGTGCGGGGGTGGCGGCAGAAGGGGCGGTCGGGGCGGCAGGCCCGGAAGCGGCGGCCATGGCAGCCGACGACGCGGCCGGTTGCGCCTGCGCCTCGCTGGCCGGCTTGCCGGTGGCGCGGCCGCCGTGGCCCGTGGCAGCGGTTGTCCTGGGCTCGCGGTGGAGCTGGCGGCTGGTGTCGCTGGGCAGGCGCTTGCCGCTGGGCAGCGCGCTGACAGCGCCGGGGCGGCGCGGCACGCGGTCGGCGGCGGCCAGTTTCTTTTTCTGCTCTTCAGGCAGCTGCTGATACCTGTCCCAGGCCTCGGCCTTTTTCTCGGCCGGCAACGTGCGGGTGATCTGGTAGTTTTCGCGCGCCAGCCGGCGTTGCTGCGGGGTCATCCTGACCCACTCCGCCATGCGCGCCTGCAGCCGTGCCTGTTCGGCCGGCGAGTACTTCGGATAGCGCGCGGCGATGCGCAGCCACTTGTGGCGGTTCAGTTCCGGCAGGCTGTCCCACAGCGGCTGCAGCGGCGCGAGGATGCGCTGGTTGACGGGGCTCAGGTCGGCCCAGGCCGGCTTGGCACTGGCAGTCTGGGCGGGCTGCGCCACGGCGGGGCCGGTCGCCGCGGAAGCGCCCTGGGCCTGCGCCACGGCGGGCAGCAACGCCCAGCAGGCGGCCGCGCTGGCGCCGGCCAGCAATGCTGCCAGCCGGCGCATGGCGTCGGGACGGAAGATCGCGCGCGCCATGCTATTGACCGCGCTTGAGGAACACGTGGAAGCCCTCGTCGGCGTAGGCCGTGGGCGGCAGGTCGTCGAGCAGCATGGCGGCGTCGATATCGGCCAGTTCCTCGATGCGCTTCTGCTCCTGCCAGTGGTAGATGCCCGTCAGGCCGGCGGCCAGTGCCACCAACGTCCACACCAGGCCAAGGCGCCGCAGCCACGCGCCGGCGCGGTGCAGCGGCGAGGCGTCGTCGTCGAACATCGGTGCGTGCGCGCCCGGCATGGCCAATTGCGGCACCAGCACAGGCGCCTCGGCCTTCTTGCGGGCGACCGCCATCCGGCGCGCGGCGGCGAGCCGTTCGGAAATATCGGCCGGCAATGCGTCGGCGCCGGCATCCAGTGCCGCCCGGACCTCATGGGCAAACCGGCGTTCGCGGATTTCTTTGTCGTTTCTGCTCATAGTCGGACTCCCCGCGCGCGCAGGGCCTGCGCAAGTGTATGCGTGGCACGGGAACAGTGCGTCTTGACGCTGCCTTCGGAACAGCCCATCACGGCGGCGGTTTCGGCGACGTCCATATCTTCCCAGTAACGCATCAGGAACGCCTGGCGTTGACGCGTGGGCAGGCGCTGGATTTCCTGCTCGATGATGTGCATGGTCTGGGCGCGCTCGACGTGGTCGGCGCTGCTTTCGGCCGATGCCGAGCCGGCCTGTGCCTCGAGCGTCTCGAGCAGGTCGTTGTCGTCGCCGCCGTCACGGTCGTCGCGCAGGCTGGAAAACAGCGAGACCCAGGTATTGCGCACTTTCTGGCGTCGAAACCAGTCGTGGATGGTGTTCTGCAGGATGCGCTGGAACAGCGGCGCCAGTTCCGCGGCACCCTTGTCACCATACTTCTCGGCCAGCTTGATCATGGCGTCCTGGACGATGTCCAGCGCGGCCTCGTCGTCGCGGACGGCGAACACGGCCTGCTTGAAGGCGCGCCGCTCGACGCTGGCAAGAAAAGCGGACAGTTCCTGGTCGGTGGCCATTCAGGCGGTTGGGGCTTGTTGCTGCGGGACAAATGCCCGGTTCTGGTGAATGTGCTGCCTAGGGCGCGTGCATGCCCAATGTGCTGCGATGCTAGCAAAATTTCGCCGCGCTGTACCGTTTTGTATGGCGTGACATACATGGCAGTGCGGAAAACTTTTTTCAGGAATCCGGGGAACTTGGCAGCGCCACAGGCGTAAACAATCGTAGACCGCGCTGGTGCATTGCAGTATCATCGACGGTTCACACGACATCAGTGGTTGTCTCATCCGGCCGCTTATGAGGCGGTCTTCCATGCAGACGCGCACCGCTTGAACCCGAGCCACAAGTTCGGCAGAGAGCATCCAAACAATTTTTTGCCGAAAATTGCAAAGGACTGAAATGAACATGCCCAGCGCGGAATTCTCCCACGCCGATAGCAATTCATCTGCCGCACCCGAAATGATCGGGGCGGAAATTCTCGTTCACGCACTTGCCGAAGAAGGCGTCGAGTACGTCTGGGGCTACCCCGGCGGCGCAGTGCTGTACATCTACGACGAGCTCCACAAGCAAACCAAGTTCGAGCACATCCTGGTGCGCCACGAGCAGGCCGCGGTCCATGCCGCGGATGGCTACGCACGCGCAACCGGCAAGGTGGGTGTCGCCCTGGTGACCTCCGGTCCCGGTGTGACCAATGCCGTCACCGGCATTGCCACCGCGTACCTCGACTCGATCCCGATGGTGGTCATCACCGGCAACGTGCCGACCCACGCCATTGGCCAGGACGCCTTCCAGGAGTGCGACACCGTCGGCATCACCCGCCCGATCGTCAAGCACAACTTCCTGGTGAAGGACGTGCGCGATCTTGCCGCGACCATCAAGAAGGCATTCTTCATTGCCGCGACCGGCCGTCCCGGCCCGGTGGTGGTGGACATCCCCAAGGATGTCTCGCGCAATGCCTGCAAGTACGAGTACCCCAAGTCGATCGACATGCGCTCGTACAACCCGGTCAACAAGGGCCACTCGGGCCAGATCCGCAAGGCGGTGGCGCTGCTGCAGAATGCCGAGCGCCCGTACATCTACAGCGGCGGCGGCGTGGTGCTGGCCAATGCCAGCGACGAGCTGCGCCAGCTGGCGGCGCTGACCGGCCACCCGGTGACCAACACGCTGATGGGCCTGGGCGCGTTCCCCGGCACCAGCAAGCAGTTCGTCGGCATGCTCGGCATGCACGGCACGTATGAAGCCAACATGGCCATGCAGAACTGCGACGTGCTGATCGCCATCGGCGCCCGCTTCGACGACCGCGTGATCGGCAACCCGTCGCACTTCACCTCGCAGGCGCGCAAGATCATCCATATCGACATCGACCCGTCGTCGATTTCCAAGCGCGTCAAGGTCGACATCCCCATCGTCGGCAACGTCAAGGACGTGCTGCAGGAACTGATCGCCCAGATCAAGGCCAGCGACATCAAGCCCAAGCGCGAGGCGCTCGCCAGGTGGTGGGAGCAGATCGAGCAATGGCGTTCGGTGGACTGCCTCAAGTACGACCGCAGCTCCGAGATCATCAAGCCCCAATACGTGGTGGAAAAGATCTGGGAACTGACCAAGGGCGACGCCTTCATCTGCTCCGACGTCGGCCAGCACCAGATGTGGGCCGCGCAGTTCTACAAGTTCAACGAGCCGCGCCGCTGGATCAACTCCGGCGGCCTGGGCACGATGGGCGTGGGCCTGCCGTACGCAATGGGCATCAAGAAGGCGTTCCCGGAGAAAGAGGTGGTCACCATCACCGGCGAGGGCTCGATCCAGATGTGCATCCAGGAGCTGTCGACCTGCCTGCAGTACGACACCCCGGTGAAGATCTGCTCGCTGAACAACGGCTACCTCGGCATGGTGCGCCAGTGGCAGGAGATCGAGTACGACAACCGCTACTCGCATTCCTACATGGACGCGCTGCCTGATTTCGTCAAGCTGGCCGAGGCCTATGGCCACGTCGGCATGCGCGTCGAGAAAAGCGCGGACGTCGAGCCGGCGCTGCGCGAGGCCTTCCGCCTGAAGGACCGTACCGTGTTCCTGGACTTCCAGACCGATCCCACCGAAAACGTCTGGCCGATGGTCCAGGCCGGCAAGGGCATTTCCGAAATGCTGCTCGGCGCGGAGGACCTGTAAATGCGACACATCATTTCGGTCCTGCTGGAAAACGAACCGGGCGCGCTGTCGCGCGTGGTGGGCCTGTTCTCGGCCCGCGGCTATAACATCGAGACGCTGACCGTGGCACCCACCGAGGATGCCTCGCTGTCGCGCATGACCATCGTCACCTCCGGCTCGGACGACGTGATCGAACAGATCACCAAGCACCTGAACCGGCTGGTGGAGGTGGTCAAGGTGGTCGACCTGACCGAAGGCGCGCACATCGAACGCGAGCTGATGCTCGTCAAGGTGCGCGCGGTGGGCAAGGAGCGCGAGGAAATGAAGCGCACCGCCGACATCTTCCGCGGCCGCATCATCGATGTCACCGAGAAGACCTACACCATCGAGCTGACCGGCAACGGCGTGAAGCTCGATGCGTTCCTGGACGCGATCGACCGCACCGCCATCCTGGAGACCGTCCGTACCGGCGGCTCGGGCATCGGCCGCGGCGAACGCATCCTGAAGGTCTGAACGGCTCCCGGCTCACGGCAACGGCTTCACGCAGTATCCCCGGGGCGGCGCGATCCGGGCGCACACGATGCGCCCGAGGATGCCGTCCCTCTCATACAAAAGACAGAGATTGAAGGAATCATCATGAAAGTGTTTTACGACAAGGACGCCGACCTCTCCCTGATCAAGGGCAAGAACGTCACCATCATCGGCTATGGCTCGCAGGGCCATGCCCACGCGCTGAACCTGAAGGACTCGGGCGTCAACGTGACGGTCGGCCTGCGCAAGAGCGGCGCGTCGTGGAACAAGGCCGTCAACGCCGGCCTGCAGGTCAAGGAAGTGGCCGAGGCCGTCAAGAACGCCGACGTGGTCATGATCCTGCTGCCGGACGAGCAGATCGCCGATGTGTACAAGAACGAAGTGCACGCCAACATCAAGGAAGGCGCCGCGCTGGCCTTCGCCCACGGCTTCAACGTGCACTACGGTGCCGTGATCCCGCGCGCCGACCTCGACGTGATCATGATCGCGCCGAAGGCCCCGGGCCACACCGTGCGCGCCACCTACACGCAAGGTGGCGGCGTGCCGCACCTGATCGCCGTGCACCAGAACAAGTCCGGCGCCGCCCGTGACATCGCACTGTCGTACGCCACCGCCAACGGCGGCGGCCGTGCCGGCATCATCGAGACCAATTTCCGCGAAGAAACCGAAACCGACCTGTTCGGCGAGCAGGCCGTGCTGTGCGGCGGTACCGTCGAGCTGATCAAGGCTGGCTTCGAGACCCTGGTGGAAGCCGGCTACGCTCCGGAAATGGCCTACTTCGAGTGCCTGCACGAGCTCAAGCTGATCGTCGACCTGATCTACGAAGGCGGCATCGCCAACATGAACTACTCGATCTCCAATAACGCCGAATATGGTGAGTACGTCACCGGCCCGCGCGTGGTGACCGAGGAGACCAAGAAGGCGATGCAGCAGTGCCTGAAGGACATCCAGACCGGCGAATACGCCAAGAGCTTCCTGCTGGAAAACAAGGCCGGTGCCCCGACGCTGATCTCGCGTCGTCGCCTGAACGCCGAGCACCAGATCGAAGTGGTCGGCGAGAAGCTGCGTGCGATGATGCCGTGGATTGCCAAGAACAAGATGGTCGACCAGTCGAAGAACTAAGCAGACACGCTGTCTGATGGCCCGCGCCGCACGGCGGCGGGCCGAAGCCGTTCAGCGTTCCGTGCCTTGCCCTTCTATCATCGGAAGGGGATTGCCGGGACCTGAACGGCTTTTTGTTATCCTTGTCGAACTTTTTGGGCAAGGCGTGCCGGATGCTGCTCCTGCGGCGGCTGCCTGGCACGCGCGGCACATGCGTGCCCGCAGCCATGCCGCCTTGCCTTGGCCTGACTTCACCGAAACACGTACTGCATGAACTATCCTCATCCGCTGATCGCCCGTGAAGGCTGGCCGTTCCTGGCCGGCGCCTTTGTCATTTCGCTGCTGGTGCATGCCAGCGCGGGCTTCTGGTGGGCGCTGCCGCTGTGGATCATCACGATATTCGTGCTGCAGTTCTTCCGCGATCCGCCGCGTCCGATCCCGTCGCAGCCCAATGCCGTGCTGGCCCCGGCCGACGGCCGCATCGTCGTGGTCGAGAAGACGATGGACCCGTACGCCAATCGCGAGGCGCTGAAGATCAGCGTCTTCATGAACGTCTTCAACGTGCACTCGAACCGCGTCTCGGTCGACGGCGCGGTGGAGAAGGTCGAGTACTTTCCCGGCAAGTTTGTCAATGCCGACCTGGACAAGGCATCGACCGAGAACGAGCGCAACGCGGTGCTGATCCGGCGCGCGGCCGACGGCCAGTTGGTCACGCTGGTGCAGGTGGCAGGCCTGGTGGCCCGCCGCATCCTGTGCTACACCAAGGCCGGCGACAACCTTTCGCGCGGCCAGCGCTACGGCTTTATCCGCTTCGGCTCGCGTGTCGACGTGTACCTGCCGCTCGACGCGCGCCCGCGCGTGACCATCGGCGAGAAGGTGTCGGCCTCGTCGACGGTCCTCGCCGAACTCGACGTGCTGTGAGCGGCGGCCTGACCGGAGGACTGTGATGGTTGCCTTCCATCGACGTAACAAGCGCAGCAACAGCGGCAACGTGACCCACTTGCGGCCGTTCCGCCACAACCAGTTGCGCGGCGCCGACGACGACTTCGACGACGAAGCCGCCGACGACCAGGACATCGTCTACCAGCGCCCGCGCCGGCGCGGCATCTACCTGCTGCCTAATGCCTTCACCACCGCGGCGCTGTTTGCCGGCTTCTTCGCCATCGTGCAGGCGATGAACATGCGCTTCGATGCCGCGGCCATCGCCATCTTCGCGGCGATGGTGCTGGATGGCATGGACGGGCGCGTGGCGCGCATCACCAACACGCAAAGCGCGTTCGGCGAGCAATATGACTCGCTGTCGGACATGACTTCATTCGGCGTGGCGCCGGCTTTGGTGATGTACGAATGGATCCTGCATGACCTGGGCAAGTGGGGCTGGATCGCAGCCTTTGTCTATTGCACCTGTGCGGCATTGCGGCTTGCGCGCTTCAACGCCAATATCGGCGTCGTCGACAAGCGCTTCTTCCAGGGCCTGCCGAGTCCGGCCGCGGCGGCGCTGGTGGCCGGCTTCGTCTGGCTGGTGATCGACAACAAGCTGCCGGTCAAGGAGCTGTGGATGCCGTGGGTGGCGTTCGGCATCACGCTGTACGCGGGACTGTCGATGGTGTCCAACGCGCCGTTCTACAGCGGCAAGGCGCTCGACGTGCGCTACCGCGTGCCGTTCGGCATGATGGTGCTGGTCCTGGTGCTGTTTGTGGTGGTCTCGACCGATCCGCCGGTGGCGCTGTTCGGGCTGTTCGTGGCCTACGCCATTTCCGGCTATGTGCTGTGGGGCTGGCGGGCCATCCACGGCAAGCCGGCGATCGAAAAGAAGCCGCGCGAATAGGTGGCAGAAGGGCGCTCAGGCGCCCTTCATGCATTGCGGCGTTCACCATTGTTTTCATGCCGCGGCCATCGGGCTGTGGCACTCTGCAGTGTTTTCCACCCACCGTCAGGAGGATGTCATGGGCATGTTCGACTTCATCAAGGAAGCGGGAGAAAAGCTGTTCGGTACCGGCGAGGCCAAGGCCGCGCAGGCGGCCGCCGCCGCGGATGCATCGGCGGAGAAGGTCGATGCCGCCAATCGCGCCGCGGGCGATGCGATCGAGGCGTATATCAAGAAGATGGGGCTGGACGCCACCGGGCTGATGGTGCAGGTCGACGGCTCGCAGGGTCTGGTCACCGTATTCGGCGTGGCGCCCGACCAGGCCACGCGCGAGAAGATCATCCTGTGCGCCGGCAATGTCGAGGGTGTGGACAAGGTCGAGGACAAGATGTCGGTCAATGTCGAGTCCGCGGAATCCGGCTGGCACACCGTGGTCAAGGGCGACACGCTGTGGGCAATCGCGCAGGCGGCTTACGGCAACGGCGCCGACTACAACAAGATCTTCGAGGCCAACAAGCCCATGCTGAGCCACCCGGACAAGATCTATCCGGGCCAGAAGCTGCGCATCCCGCCCAAGGGCTGAGGCAACGGCTGGCGGCGCGTGCGGCAAAACCCCGTGTTGCACGCGCCCGCCAAGTCAGCTATAGTCGCAGCCATGATTTCGCGCCAAGTCCTAATCGCCCGCACCACCCTAGGTGGCCTACTAGGCCATCAGGTCGGGACGCGCGCGCGCTAAGGACGGACTTACCCCTTAGCGCGAAATCCGCAAGGAATTTTTCCAACGCCCCGGCCTGCACCATGCACGCCGGGGCGTTTTGCATTCCACAGCCGTGGAGCGCGGAACAGGCGGTAAAGCCCCGGACGCAGCATGCCGGGGACAGCACACGACAAGCAATCAGGAGCTCCACACCATGTCTGACAAACTCATCATTTTCGACACCACCTTGCGTGACGGCGAGCAGTCGCCCGGCGCCTCGATGACCCGCGAGGAAAAGATCCGCATCGCGCGCCAGCTGGAACGCCTGAAGGTCGATGTGATTGAGGCCGGTTTCGCGGCGAGCTCCAATGGCGATTTCGAGGCGATCCGCTCGATCGCGCAGGTGGTCAAGGACTCCACCATCTGCTCGCTGGCGCGCGCCAACGACAAGGACATTGCCCGCGCCGCCGAGGCGCTCAAGCCGGCCAACTCGTTCCGCATCCACACCTTCATCGCCACCTCCGCGCTGCACATGGAGAAGAAGCTGCGCATGACGCCGGACGAGGTGTACCAGCAGGCGCGCCTGGCGGTGCGCTTCGCGCGCCAGTTCACCGACGATATCGAGTTCTCGCCGGAAGACGGCAGCCGCTCCGACATGGACTTCCTGTGCCGCGTGCTCGAAGGCGTGATCGCCGAGGGCGCGACCACCATCAACCTGCCCGATACCGTCGGCTATGCCGTGCCGGAAGGCTATGCCGAGCTGATCCGCTCGGTGCGCGAGCGCATCCCCAACTCGGACAAGGCGGTCTGGTCGGTGCACTGCCATAACGACCTGGGCATGGCGGTGGCCAACTCGCTGGCCGCGGTCAAGATGGCCGGTGCGCGCCAGATCGAATGCACCATCAACGGCCTCGGCGAGCGCGCCGGCAACACCAGCCTTGAAGAAGTCGTGATGGCGGTGAAGACCCGCCGCGACTACTTCAACCTGGACCTCGGCATCGACACCACGCAGATCGTGCCGGCGTCGAAGCTGGTGTCGCAGATCACCGGTTTCGCGGTGCAGCCGAACAAGGCCGTGGTTGGCGCCAATGCCTTTGCGCATGCCTCGGGCATCCACCAGGATGGCGTGCTCAAGGCGCGCGACACCTACGAGATCATGCGCGCGGAAGACGTGGGCTGGACCGCCAACAAGATCGTGCTGGGCAAGCTGTCGGGCCGCAATGCTTTCAAGCAGCGCCTGCAGGAACTCGGCATCGAGCTCGAGAGCGAAGCCGAAGTCAACGCCGCCTTCACCCGCTTCAAGGAACTGGCCGACCAGAAGGCCGAGATCTTCGACGAGGACATCGTCGCCATCGTCTCGAACGAGGCCCAGCACGACGCCAACGAGCACTTCCGCTTTATCTCGCTGTCGCAGCGCTCGGAAACCGGCGAGCGTCCGCACGCGCGCGTGGTGTTCAGCATGGACGGCCAGGAGCAGAGCGGCGAAGGCGAGGGCAATGGCCCGGTCGACGCCACCCTGCATGCGATCGAGTCGCGCGTGGCCAGCGGTGCCGAAATGGTGCTGTATTCGGTCAACGCCATCACCGGGGGCACCGAGGCGCAGGGTGAAGTCACGGTGCGCCTGACCAAGGCCGGCCGCATCGTCAACGGCGTCGGCACTGACCCGGATATTGTCGCCGCGTCGGCCAAGGCCTACCTGGCCGCGCTGAACAAGCTGCACGACAAGGCCGTGCAGAAGATCAATCCGCAGATCTGACCCAGGCCTCTGCGCAGACGGCGGAAGGCCTATCCGGCCCGAACGTACGGACCAGGCCCGCCATTCCCGACCCGGGGATGGCGGGCTTTTTCATGGCCTCAAGGGCGGCGCGTCAGAAAAAACGCCGCTCGTCGGGATCGTAGAGCGGGTCGGGCGTGATCTGGGTCCGGCGCAGCACGCCGGCGTCGTCGAAATAGAAGTGGAACAGCGACGGCCACACGTCTTCGTGGCGGAAGCGGTAGGACCAGACCTCGTTGCGCATGCGCGGGTAGTAGCTGACCGGCAGCCGCGTCATGCCGAAATGCTCGGCCACGTCGCGCTTGGTCCAGGTGTTGACTTGCGCCTGGTACAGCTCGGGTGTTGCCAGCATGTTGCGGAACGCGGTCAGGTTGCCGTTGCGGTCGAAATCCGCGCCATAGGCATACTGGCCCATGGGCTGCTTCGAGTAAATCCAGCGCGAGGTGCCGTCGCGCAGCTGGAACACATCGGTGGGCGGCCCGAACATGGCTTGCACTGCCGCCTGCGGCTGGCCCACCAGCCTGCTACCTTCCTGCACCGGCATCAGCGTGGAGCAGGCGGCAAGCATGGCGACGCATAGCGCCAGCCCCAGGCGGCGGGTGGCCCTGGCGATGAGGGAATTCATGGCAAAACCTCGGTAGGTGCAGTGGTTCCGTATATCGCAAGTGTAGTGCGGCACCGGTGTTGTGTGCGCCGGGCGCAGCTTTTGTGCGGATCGCGCGATAACGCGTCCGGATCTGCATGGAATGGAGCCGAAGGACCCGCGGAGGGCGCATTTGCCCGTAACGGGACGCTGCCGTACTATCCTGCGCTTTCCAGGAGAGACGAATGACGGTTGGGGCGCGGTGGCGGGGATGGCTGGGCGGGTTATTGCTGGCGGCAGCGGCGGGCGCATCGGCGCAGGAGCCGATCCGGCTGGGCATGATCGACGGCCTGTCCGGTCCCTTCGCCAATGCCGGCGAAGCGGTGGTGCGCAACCTGCGCCTGGCGATCGAGCGCATCAATGCGCGCGGCGGCGTCAAGACCGCCGAGGGGACGCGCCCGCTGGAACTGGTCACTTTCGACAGCAAGGGCAATGTCGACGAAAGCCTGATCCAGCTGCGCGCCCTGACCGACAAGCGCATTCCGTTCGTCCTGCAAGGCAACAGCTCGGCGGTGGCCGGTGCGCTGGTGTCGGCGATCAACCGCCATAACACGCGCCAGCCCGATGCGCGCGTGCTGTTCCTGAACTATTCGGCGGTCGATCCGAGCCTGACCAACGAGAACTGCAGCTTCTGGCACTTTCGCTTCGACGCCAGCGCCGACATGCGCATGCAGGCGCTGACCGAGGTGATCCGCCACGACCAGGGCGTGCGCAAGGTCTACCTGATCGACCAGGACTACAGCTTCGGCCACCAGGTGGCGCGCTCGGCGCGCGAGATGCTGGGCGCGCGCCGTCCCGACATCCAGATCGTTGGCGACGAGTTCCACCCCATCGGCAAGATCAAGGATTTTGCGCCCTACATTGCCAAGATCAAGGCCAGCGGCGCCGACGCGGTCATCACCGGCAACTGGGGCAATGACCTGACACTGATGGTCAAGGCCGCGCGCGAGGGCGGGCTGCAGGCCAAGTTCTATACCTTCTACGGCAACGGCCTGGGCGCGCCGGCGGCGATGGGCGATGCCGGCGTGGGGCGCGTGCTGGCGGTGGCAGAGTGGCATCCGAACGTGGGCGGGACGGCTTCCGATGCGTTCTATCAGGAGTTCCGGGCGCGCTATCCGGAACCAAAGGACGACTACGTCCACCTGCGCATGCAGATGATGGTCGAGATGCTGGCGCGCGCGATCACGCAGGCTGGATCCACCGACGCAGTGAAGGTGGCGTGCGCGCTGGAGAACATGCGCTACGTCAACGACTTCCATGAGGCCACCGTGCGCGCCGACGACCACCAGGTGCTGCAGCCGCTGTACGTGTCGGTGATGGAGCGCCAGGGCGGGGCCGTGCGCTTCGACAACGAGGGCTCCGGCTATGGCTTCCGCACCGTGCGCAAGCTCAAGGCAGCGCAGACCACGCTGCCCACCACCTGCCGCATGGAGCGTCCCTGAGCGGTGCGGCGCCCGGGTACTCCTGTCGCGGCTTTTCGGCTATAATCCGCCGCTGTCGTGATCTGGCCATCGGCCGGGTGACGGCAGTAGCCAGTCATCAGATGGCACGACGCATGCGGCGCATCCCGCGCTGTGGCGTTCGCAAGTGAAAGGAAATCATCATGGCAGTCGCCGATATCAACAAGTCCGAAGTCATCAAGCAGTTCGCACGTGGCGCCAACGACACTGGCAGCCCCGAAGTGCAAGTGGCCCTGCTGACCACCCGCATCAACGAACTGACCCCGCACTTCAAGGCCAACATGAAGGACCACCACAGCCGCCGCGGCCTGCTGCGCATGGTGAGCCGCCGTCGCCGCCTGCTGGACTACCTCAAGTCCAACGATGCCGACCGTTACCGCGCCCTGATCGAAAAGCTGGGCCTGCGCAAGTAAGGTTGCGTCCGATGGCAGCGCGATTCCAGCGTTTGCACGGTTTCGCGTGAGGCCTCGATGCCTGCTTCAGCATTGCTGGGCAGGCATTTTGCATTTCTGGCGGGGCGCGAACCGCCTCTCCCGGCGGTGCGGGCCGACCATGGAGTGATTTTCGCTTCATGCTGCCCGGCCATTGCGATGGCCCGGGCGCCCGTTGCGGCAAGCTTCGCAACGGAGTAAGTTGTTCTTTTTCAAACACCCCGGATCGGGCAAGGAAACAGGGCTTTGTGTCATTCCAGCGCGGCATCGGCAACGCCGGTGCCGCGCTGGAATGGCATAGCACTTCCCTGCGACCGCGACCGGCAACCCGGCAGTTTGCCTGCGGCTGAGAACGCAGGCGTCGTTGGCCGCGCACGTGTCATTGCGTGAATTGCGCGGCCAGCACGCAAGTCAAGGAATGCACATGTCCATGTTCAACAAGGTCGTCAAGGAATTCCAGTGGGGCCAGCACACGGTCCGCATGGAAACCGGCGAAATCGCCCGCCAGGCCGGCGGTGCCGTGCTGGTCGATGTGGAAGACACCGTGGTGCTGGCGACCGTGGTCGCCGCCAAGAACCCGAAGCCGGGCCAGGACTTCTTCCCGCTGACCGTCGACTACATCGAGAAGACCTACGCCGCCGGCAAGATCCCCGGCGGCTTCTTCAAGCGTGAAGGCCGTCCGTCGGAAAACGAGACCCTGACCTCGCGCCTGATCGACCGTCCGCTGCGCCCGCTGTTCCCGGAAGGCTTCTACAACGAAGTGCAGGTGGTGGTGCACGTGGTGTCGCTGAACCCGGAAGTGCCCGCCGACATCCCCGCGCTGATCGGCGCATCGGCCGCGCTGGCCGTGTCGGGCATCCCGTTCAGTGGCCCGGTGGGCGCCGCGCGCGTCGGCTACAAGGATGGCCAGTACCTGCTCAACCCGACCCGCCCGCAGCTCGCCACGTCGGACCTGGACCTGATCGTCGCCGGCACCGAGCGCGCCGTGCTGATGGTGGAATCGGAGGCCAACCAGCTGTCCGAGGACGTGATGCTGGGCGCCGTGGTCTATGGCCACGAGCAGATGCAGATCGCCATCAACGCCATCCATGAACTGGTGCGCGAAGGCGGCAAGCCGGAGTGGGACTGGGCCCCGGCCGCCAAGAACGAGCCGCTGATCGCCAAGGTCACTGAAGTCGCGCTGCCGCTGCTGCAGGAAGCCTACCAGCTGCGCCAGAAGTCGGCGCGCAGCCAGAAGCTGAAGGAAGTGTCGGCCAAGGTGGCGGCCGCGCTGGCCGAAGCCGGCGTGGAAGCCGACAAGGTGGAAGTCGGCAACATCATGTTCGACCTGGAAGCCAAGATCGTGCGTGGCCAGGTGCTGGCAGGCGAGCCGCGTATCGACGGCCGCGACACCCGCACGGTGCGCCCGATCGAGATCCGCTCGTCGGTGCTGCCGCGCGCGCACGGCTCGGCACTGTTCACCCGTGGCGAGACGCAGGCGCTGGTGGTGGCCACGCTGGGCACCAAGAGCGACGAGCAGATCATCGACGCGCTGGCCGGCGAATACCGCGACCGCTTCATGCTCCACTACAACATGCCCCCGTTCGCCACCGGTGAAACCGGCCGCGTGGGCAGCCCCAAGCGCCGCGAAATCGGCCACGGCCGCCTGGCCAAGCGCGCACTGATCCCGGTGCTGCCGAAGGACGATGAATTCGCCTACACCATCCGCCTGGTTTCGGAAATCACCGAGTCCAACGGCTCGTCGTCGATGGCTTCGGTCTGCGGCGGCTGCCTGGCGCTGATGGACGCCGGCGTTCCGGTGAAGGCGCACGTGGCCGGCGTGGCCATGGGCCTGATCCTGGAAGGCAACAAGTTTGCGGTGCTGACCGACATCCTGGGCGACGAAGACCACCTCGGCGACATGGATTTCAAGGTAGCCGGCACCGACAACGGCATCACCGCCCTGCAGATGGACATCAAGGTCCAGGGCATCACCAAGGAAATCATGCAGGTGGCGCTGGCGCAGGCCAAGGAAGGCCGTCTGCATATCCTGGCGAACATGCAGGAAGCGATGGGCCACGCCCGCACCGAACTGTCGGCGCACGCGCCGCGCATGATCACCATGAAGATCCATCCGGACAAGATCCGCGAAGTGATCGGCAAGGGCGGCTCGACCATCCAGGCGCTGACCAAGGAAACCGGCACCACCATCGACATCCAGGAAGACGGCACCATCACCATCGCGTCGACCTCGACCGATGGCATGGCAGAAGCCAAGCGCCGCATCGAGGGCATCACCGCGGAAGCCGAAGTGGGCAAGATCTACGCCGGCACCGTGCTGAAGCTGCTGGACTTCGGCGCCATCGTCAACATCCTGCCGGGCAAGGACGGCCTGCTGCACATCTCGGAAATCGTCAACGAGCGTGTCAAGGACATCAAGGACTGGCTGAAGGAAGGCCAGCAGGTCCGCGTCAAGCTGATCCAGGCCGACGAGAAGGGCCGCCTGCGCCTGTCGCTGAAGGCCGCGCTGGCGGAAGAGGGCGGCAGCATCAGCCCGATCAACGCTGGCGAGAGCGCCGCGCCGGCAGCACCGGCCGGTAGTTCGGAACAGCAGTAACACCACGGGCAGTTCTGCCCGCCGGCGCCTCCGGTTGGGGGCGCCACCGCAAAACGGCTGGACCATGTCCAGCCGTTTTTTTGTTTACACTGCCGGGCAACCCAATCGAGCGCAGGCTCACACCGACCCAGACAGAAGACAAGGAGCAGCAAGCATGCAAGCCATCGAGATCCGCGAATACGGCGCCCCCGAAGTCCTCCAGCTGACCGAGCGTCCCGACCCGGTGCCGGGCGCAGGCGAAGTCCTGATCCGCGTGGCTGCCGCCGGCGTCAACCGTCCGGACGTATTCCAGCGCACCGGCAACTACCCGGTGCCGGCGGGCGCTTCGGACCTGCCCGGCCTGGAAGTGGCCGGTGTCGTGGTGGGCGGCGACCTCGGCCATGCCGACAACCGCTTTAGCCTCAAGGTGGGCGACCGTGTCTGCGCGCTGGTGCAGGGCGGCGGCTACGCGCAGCTGTGCACCGCGCCGCTGGCGCAGGTCCTGCCCGCGCCGCAAGGCCTGAGCGATATCGAGGCCGCGGCGCTGCCGGAGACGTTCTTCACCGTGTGGAGCAATGTGTTCGACCGCGGCTACCTGGGCCAGGGTCCGCGCGGCAAGGACGAGACCCTGCTGATCCAGGGTGGCTCCAGCGGCATTGGCACCACCGCGATCCAGATCGCCAAGGCGCTCGGCTACAAGGTGTTCGTCACCGCCGGCACCGATGACAAGTGCAAGGCCTGCGAAGACCTCGGCGCCGATCGCGCCATCAACTACAAGACCCAGGACTTCGTCGCCGAGGTTGCCGCGCTGACCGGCGGCAAGGGCGTCGACGTGATCCTCGACATGGTGGCCGGCCCGTACCTGGCGCGCGAACTCAAATGCATTGCCGACGATGGCCGCATTGTCATCATCGCGCTGCTGGGCGGCGCCAAGGCCGAGATTCCGCTAGGCGACATCCTGCGCCGGCGCATTACGGTGACCGGCTCCACGCTGCGTCCGCGCCCGGCGTCGTTCAAGGGCAAGATTGCCGCGGCGCTGCACGAACAGGTGTGGCCGCTGCTGGCCGCCGGCAAGATCAAGCCGGTGATCCACCAGGTGTTCCCGGCCGCGCAGGCGGCCGAGGCACACCGGCTGATGGAGTCCAGCGAGCATATTGGCAAGATCGTGCTGACCTGGTAAGCGGCCCGCCGCCAGCGGGCGGCGGTAGCGCCTTGCCCCTGCCACACGCTACAATAGCGGGTTTGATTTGGGAGGGGCACCTCGTGAGACAAAAGCTCGTCATCGGCAATTGGAAGATGCACGGCAGCCTTGCTGCCAACGCGGCGCTGCTGGAAGGCATCCAGGCTGGCGCTGGTGTGACCGGCGCGACGCTGGCGGTCTGCGCGCCGTTCCCCTATCTTGCACAATGCCAGGCGCTGCTGCAGGGCTCCAAAGTGGCCTGGGGTGCACAAGACGTCTCAGCGGAAGCGCGCGGGGCCTTCACCGGTGAAGTGGCTGCGTCGATGCTGGGCGAGTTTGGCTGCACCTATGCACTGGTCGGCCACTCCGAGCGCCGCACTTACCATGGCGAAACCGACCAGACCGTTGCGGCCAAGGCACTGCGTGCGCTCGAGTTCGGCATCGTCCCGGTGGTTTGCGTGGGCGAGACGCTGGCCCAGCGCGAGGCGGGCGAGACCGAAGCCGTGGTCGGCAGGCAGCTGCAGGCGGTGCTGGACGCGCTGACCGTGGAGCAGCTGGGTCGCGTGGTGCTGGCCTATGAGCCGGTCTGGGCGATCGGTACCGGCAAGACCGCCACCAGCGCGCAGGCTCAGGCGGTGCATGCCTTCCTGCGTGGCCAGGTGGCCGCGCGCGATGCCGGCGTGGCCGAACGCATGGCGATTTTGTATGGCGGCAGCGTCAAGCCCGACAATGCGGCCGAACTGTTTTCGATGACCGATATCGACGGGGGCCTGATTGGCGGCGCCTCGCTGAAGTCGGAAGATTTTCTCGCGATCGGCAACGCCTGAATGCCGGCCGTCCCGATCGACCGATCAGGCAAGTAACCAGCCAGTAAGGCTTATTTAAATCAAATGGCAATCTTCAAGACTTTGTTGGTGGTGCTGCAGGTGTTGTCGGCGCTGGGCGTAATTGGCCTGGTGCTGATCCAGCATGGCAAGGGCGCCGATGTGGGCGCGGCCTTCGGCTCGGGCGCCTCGGGCAGCCTGTTCGGCGCTACCGGCTCGGCAAACTTCCTGTCGCGCACCACCGCCGTGCTGGCCACGCTGTTCTTTGTCTGCACGCTAGCGCTGACGCTGCTGGGCAATTACAAGCCCGCCGCGTCGCTGGGCGTGATGGGCGCCGCGCCGGCATCGGCGCCCGCCGTGGCCGGTGCTTCGACGCCTGCCGCAGCCGCGGATGCGTCGGCGCCGGCAGCCCCCGCCGTACCGAAATAATCCGATTGCCTTGCGGCGGATTCCTGAGTTTTTTTGCAGTTGTGCGTTGAACAAAGCAAGAAATTTGGGTTAGAATGCAAGGCTTGAAACGATTCCCCAGCGAGGGGTTCCGAGCAAAGACGAAAGCCTCTGCAACGGACCTGAAGGGCCTGAAAACCCGGCGCCAGGCAATATTGTTTCTCCCCCAGCCGACGTGGTGAAATTGGTAGACACGCTATCTTGAGGGGGTAGTGGCGAAAGCTGTGCGAGTTCGAGTCTCGCCGTCGGCACCAAACAACTTGATCGGAGTCCCTGGCCGGGCAATGCACCCGCGCATGGGGCTCCGGCAGTCCGCAAGGCGGCGCGCCATGATTCTCGTGGCTTAGCGCCTGGGGTGGGCAACAGGACGCCGCTTCAGCTGGTGCTGTTGACAACATTCCAGATAAGGCTGGCCGTACCTTGAATCTCGAAGCCTACTTCCCCGTTCTCATCTTCATCATTTTCGGTGTCGTGCTTGGCGTGGCGCTGATGTCGATCGGTCGGATCCTCGGTCCGAACAAGCCCGATCCCGCGAAGCTGTCGCCGTACGAGTGCGGCTTCGAAGCGTTCGAGGACGCGCGCATGAAGTTCGACGTGCGCTACTACCTCATCGCCATCCTGTTTATCCTGTTCGATCTCGAAACCGCCTTCCTGTTTCCGTGGGGTGTTGCCCTGAAGGATATCGGCTGGCCGGGTTTCATCGCCATGGGCGTGTTTCTGCTGGAATTCATCGTGGGCTTCGTCTACATCTGGAAAAAGGGCGCGCTCGATTGGGAGTGATGTGAAATGGCAATCGAAGGCGTTCTCAATGAAGGCTTTGTCACGACTACCGCTGACAAGCTGATCAACTGGACCCGCACCGGGTCGCTGTGGCCGATGACCTTCGGCCTGGCCTGCTGTGCCGTGGAAATGATGCATGCCGGCGCCGCGCGCTACGACATGGACCGCTTCGGCGTGATCTTCCGCCCGTCGCCGCGCCAGTCCGACGTGATGATCGTGGCCGGCACGCTGTGCAACAAGATGGCCCCCGCGCTGCGCAAGGTCTACGACCAGATGGCGGAACCGCGCTGGGTGATCTCGATGGGCTCGTGCGCCAACGGCGGTGGCTACTACCACTATTCGTATTCGGTGGTGCGTGGCTGCGACCGCATCGTGCCGGTGGATATCTACGTGCCGGGCTGCCCGCCGACGGCCGAGGCGCTGATCTACGGCGTGATCCAGCTGCAGAACAAGATCAAGCGTACCAACACCATCGCGCGCAAGGGCTGAAATGGCGAAGCTCGATACCCTCAAGGCCGCGCTCGAGAAAGCTCTCGGCAAGCGCGTGCAGAAACTGGTCGAGGCGACCGGCGAACTGACGCTGATCGTCAAGGCCGACGACTACCTGGAAGTGGCGCAGATCCTGCGCGACGATCCGTCGCTGCGCTTCGAGCAGCTGATCGACCTGTGCGGCGTCGATTATTCCGAATACGGCGATGGCGCCTGGGACGGCCTGCGCTTTGCCGCGGTCTCGCAACTGCTGTCCATTACGCACAACTGGCGCCTGCGCCTGCGCGCGTTTGCGCCGCAGGACGATTTCCCGGTGCTGCCGTCGCTGATCAACGTGTGGAACGGGGTCAACTGGTTCGAGCGCGAAGCCTTCGATTTCTACGGCATCGTGTTCGACGGCCATCCCGACCTGCGCCGCATCCTGACCGACTACGGTTTCGTCGGCCATCCGTTCCGCAAGGACTTCCCGGTTTCCGGCTTTGTCGAGATGCGCTACGACCCCGAACAGAAGCGGGTCATCTACCAGCCGGTCACGATCGAGCCGCGCGAACTCACGCCGCGCGTGATCCGCGAGGACAAGTACGGCGGTGTGGAGTACTGAGAACGCGTCATGGCAGATATCAAGAATTACACCCTGAACTTCGGCCCGCAGCACCCGGCCGCGCACGGCGTGCTGCGCCTGGTGCTGGAGCTGGACGGCGAAGTGATCCAGCGCGCCGACCCGCATATCGGCCTGCTGCACCGTGCCACCGAGAAGCTGGCCGAGCAGAAGACCTGGATCCAGAGCGTGCCGTACATGGACCGCCTCGACTACGTGTCGATGATGGTCAACGAGCACGCCTACGTGATGGCGATCGAGCGGCTGCTGGGCCTCGAGGTGCCGGTGCGCGCGCAGTACATCCGCGTGATGTTCGACGAGATCACCCGCCTGCTGAACCACCTGATGTGGATCGGCTCGCATGCGCTCGACGTGGGCGCGATGGCGGTGTTCCTGTACGCCTTCCGCGAACGCGAGGACATGTTCGACATGTACGAGGCGGTGTCGGGCGCGCGCATGCACGCGGCCTACTACCGCCCGGGCGGCGTGTACCGCGACCTGCCTGACACGATGCCGCAATATCGCGCGTCCAAGGTACACAACGAGCGCGCCATCAAGGCCATGAACGAGGCGCGTTCGGGCTCGCTGCTGGATTTCATCGAGGACTTCACCAACCGGTTCCCGAAGTACGTCGACGAGTACGAGACGCTGCTGACCGACAACCGGATCTGGAAGCAACGCCTGGTGGACATCGGCGTGGTCAGCCCGGAACGCGCGCTGCAGATGGGCTTTACCGGCCCGATGCTACGCGGCTCGGGCATTGCATGGGACCTGCGCAAGAAGCAGCCGTACGAGGTCTACGACAAGCTGGACTTCGACGTGCCGGTGGGCGTGGGCGGCGACTGCTACGCGCGCTACCTGGTGCGCGTGGAAGAGATGCGCCAGTCCAACCGGATCATCCGGCAGTGCGTGGAATGGCTGCGCCGCAACCCGGGCCCGGTGATCACCGAGAACCACAAGGTGGCGCCGCCCTCGCGCGTCGAGATGAAGTCCAACATGGAAGAACTGATCCACCACTTCAAGCTCTTCACCGAAGGCATGCACGTGCCCGAAGGCGAAGCGTACGCAGCGGTGGAGCACCCGAAGGGCGAGTTCGGCATCTACGCGATCTCGGACGGCGCGAACAAGCCGTACCGCCTGAAGATCCGTGCGCCTGGCTTCCCGCACCTGGCCGCGCTCGACGAAATGGCCAAGGGACACATGATTGCTGACGCGGTAACGATCATCGGCACGCAAGACATCGTCTTCGGCGAGATCGACCGCTAATCACGGACCGCCGGCCCGGACGACGATCCGGGCGCTTTCCGAGGGCTCCGCCGGGCGGAGCTGCCCGGAAGACCCGCGGCGGACCGGCACGGCCTAAGGCCCGCCGGCGGAACGGCAGCGACGGCTGCAAACCTGCGGAAGCTTGCACCAGTGCGCTGGCTCCGCCGTTTTACTGCAATGACCATGCTATCAGCAGAAGCTCTCAAGGAAATCGATCGCGCGATCGCGAAGTATCCGGCCGACCAGAAGCAGTCGGCCGTGATGGCGGCGCTTGCCGTGGCGCAGGGCGAGGTGGGCTGGGTTTCCCCCGAAGTCATGCAGTTCGTCGCCAACTACCTCGAGATGCCGCCCGTGTGGGTGGAAGAGGTGGCGACCTTCTACAACATGTACGACACCAAGCCGGTGGGCAAGTACAAGCTCACGGTCTGCACCAACCTGCCGTGCGCGCTGTCGGGCGGCGAGCGGGCTGGCGATTACCTGAAGCGCAAGCTCGGCATCGACTACAACGAGACCACCGCGGATGGCTGCTTCACGCTGAAGGAAGGCGAGTGCATGGGCGCCTGCGGCGATGCGCCGGTGATGATCGTCAACAACACCCGCATGTGCAGCTGGATGAGCGACGACAAGCTCGACGCCCTGGTCGACGAGCTCAGGGCCGAGGCCGCCAAGGGGGGCAAGTAACATGACCTGTCTGCACGACCGCCATATCCAGCCGCTGATCCTGGCCGGCCTGGACGGCAACAACTGGCACCTGGAAGACTACGTCAAGCGTGGCGGCTACCAGCAACTGAAGCGCATCCTGACCGAGAAGATCCCGCCCGAGCAGGTGATCGCCGACGTCAAGGCCTCGGGCCTGCGTGGCCGCGGCGGCGCGGGCTTCCCGACCGGCCTGAAGTGGAGCTTCATGCCGCGCACCTTCCCGGGTCAGAAATACCTGGTCTGCAACACCGATGAAGGCGAGCCCGGCACGTTCAAGGACCGCGACATCATCCGCTACAACCCGCATGCGCTGATCGAGGGCATGGCCATCGGCGCGTACGCGATGGGCATCACCGTGGGCTACAACTACATCCACGGCGAGATCTGGAACGAATACAAGATCTTCGAGGAAGCCCTCGAAGAGGCGCGTGCTGCCGGCTTCCTGGGTGACAACATCCTGGGTTCGGGCTTTGATTTCCAGCTGCACGCGCACCACGGCTACGGCGCCTACATCTGCGGCGAGGAAACCGCGCTGCTCGAGTCGCTGGAAGGCAAGAAGGGCCAGCCGCGCTTCAAGCCGCCGTTCCCGGCCAGCTTCGGCCTGTACGGCAAGCCGACCACCATCAACAACACCGAGACCTTCGCCGCGGTGCCGTTCCTGCTGGCGGTCGGGCCCGAGAACTACCTGAAGATGGGCAAGCCGAACAACGGCGGCACCAAGATCTTCTCGATCTCGGGCGACGTCGAGCGTCCCGGCAACTACGAGATCCCGCTGGGCACGCCGTTCGCCAAGCTGCTGGAACTGGCCGGCGGCATGCGCGGCGGCAAGCGCATCAAGGCGGTGATCCCGGGTGGCTCGTCGGCGCCGGTGGTGCCGGGCGACCTGATGATGGCGTCCGACATGGACTACGACTCGATCGCCAAGGCCGGCTCGATGCTGGGCTCGGGCGCGGTGATCGTGATGGACGAGACGCGCTGCATGGTCCGCTCGCTGCTGCGCCTGTCGTACTTCTATTTTGAGGAATCGTGCGGCCAGTGCACGCCGTGCCGCGAAGGCACCGGCTGGCTCTACCGCATGGTCAATCGCATCGAACACGGAGAGGGGCGCCAGGAAGACCTGGACCTGCTCAACAACGTCGCGGAAAACATCATGGGCCGCACCATCTGCGCGCTCGGCGATGCCGCGGCGATGCCGGTCCGCGGCATGCTCAAGCACTACTGGAAAGAGTTCGAATATCACGTCGAACACAAGCAGTGCATGGTTCCGGCCTACATCTAAGCGTGGCAGAACATGGTTGAACTAGAGATCGACGGCAAGAAGGTTGAGGTTGCTGAGGGCAGCCTGGTGATGGAAGCCGCCCGCAAGCTGGGCACCTACATCCCGCACTTCTGCTACCACCGCAAACTGTCTATCGCGGCCAACTGCCGCATGTGCCTGGTCGAGGTCGAAAAGGCCCCGAAGGCGCTGCCTGCCTGCGCCACGCCGGTGACCCCCGGCATGAAGGTCTTCACCAATTCGGAGAAGGCAGTCAAGGCGCAGAAGTCCGTGATGGAGTTCCTGCTGATCAACCACCCGCTGGATTGCCCGATCTGCGATCAGGGCGGCGAGTGCCAGCTGCAGGACCTGGCCGTGGGCTATGGTGCCTCGGAGTCGCGCTACAAGGAAGAGAAGCGCGTGGTGTTCCACAAGAACGTGGGCCCGCTGATCTCCATGGAGGAAATGACCCGCTGCATCCACTGCACCCGCTGCGTGCGCTTCGGCCAGGAAGTGGCCGGCGTGATGGAGCTGGGCATGCTCAACCGCGGCGAGCATTCCGAGATCACGACCTTCGTCGGCAAGACCGTCGATTCGGAACTGTCGGGCAACATGATCGACCTGTGCCCGGTCGGCGCGCTGACCAGCAAGCCGTTCCGCTACTCGGCCCGTACCTGGGAGCTGGCCCGCCGCAAGTCGGTGTCGCCGCATGACGGCCTGGGCGCGAACCTGGTGGTGCAGACCAAGAACCAGCGCGTGATGCGCGTGCTGCCGCTGGAAAACAAAGACATCAACGAGTGCTGGATCTCCGACAAGGACCGCTTCTCGTATGAAGGCCTGAACAGCGCCGACCGCCTGACCCGTCCGCTGCTGAAGCAGGGCGGCGAATGGATGGAAACCGACTGGCAGACCGCGCTCGAATACGTCGCCAACGGCCTCGCCGGCATCAAGCGCGAACATGGCGCCGACCAGATCGCCGCGCTCGCCAGCCCGCACAGCACGCTGGAAGAGCTGTTCCTGCTGGGCAAGCTGATGCGCGGCCTGGGCAGCGACAATGTCGATTTCCGCCTGCGCCAGACCGATTTCTCGGCCGCGCTGAAGGGCGCGCCGTGGCTGGGCCTGCCGGTGGCCGACGTGACCACGCTGCAACGCGTGCTGGTGATCGGCTCGTCGCTGCGCAAGGACCATCCGCTGCTGGCCTCGCGCCTGCGCCAGGCGACCAAGAAGGGCGCCCGCGTGACCGTGCTGGGCGCCGGCGGTGAAGACCTGCTGATGCCGGCCACCCGCATCGACGTGGCCCCGTCGGGCTGGACCGCCGCGCTGGCGGGCGTGGCCCGTGCCGTGGCCGCCGCCAAGGGCGTGGCCGCGCCGGCCGGCACCGAAGGCTTCGATGGTGGCGATGCCGCCGCCAAGGCCGCCGACGCGTTGCTGTCGGGCGAGCGCCGCGCCGTGTTCCTCGGCAACGAGGCCGTGCGTCATCCGCAGTTCTCGGCGCTGCACGCGCTGGCGCAGTGGATCGCTACCGAAACCGGCGCCACGCTGGGCTTCCTGACCGAAGCCGCCAACACCGTCGGCGGCTACGTCGCCGGCGCGCTGCCGAAGCAGGGCGGTGCCAATGCGCAGGCGATGCTGGACACGCCGCGCAAGGCCTACATCCTGCTGAACACCGAACCCGAGTTCGACGCCGCCGACCCGCGCAAGGCGCTGGCCGCGCTGGCCCAGGCCGGCACGGTGGTGGTGCTGTCGCCGTTCCGCTCGGAAGCGGCCATGCAGTACGCCGACGTGATCCTGCCGGTGACGCCGTTCACGGAAACCGCCGGCACCTTCGTCAACTGCGAAGGCAAGCCGCAGAGCTTCAACGGCGTGGTGCGCGCGCTGGGCGACTCGCGTCCGGGCTGGAAGGTGCTGCGCGTGCTGGGTAACCTGCTCGACGTGGCGGGCTTCGACTACGAGACCGCCGAGTCGGTGCGCGCCGAAGTTCTGTCGGCCCCGGTCGAGGCCCAGCTGGACAACGCCACCGACGCGCCGATCCGCGTTGCCGCCGCTGCCGCCAACGGCATCGAGCGCATCGCCGACGTGCCGATCTACCACGCCGACCCGATCGTGCGTCGCGCCGAGTCGCTGCAGCTGAGCGCCGCCGCGCGCCGCGCCATGCAGATCGCGCTGCCGGCCGACCTGTTCGCCCGCCTGGGCATCCAGTCGGGCGATCCGGTGCGGGTCACGCAAGGGCAGGGCAGCGTGGTGCTGCCGGCCGTGCTCGAAGCCACGCTGCCGGCCAACACCGTGCGCGTGCCGGCGGCGACGCCGGCGGCGATGAGCCTGGGCGCGATGTTCGGCACGGTCACCGTAGAGAAGGCCATTGACCTGGCGCCGGCCACCGGCACCGTGGCCACGGCGTAAGAACAAGAGCGAGAACAAGACATGATTGACTGGATTACCTCGCAAGGACACGGTCTGCTGGGCGCCTACTGGACGCCGCTGTGGATCCTGATCCGCGCCGTGATCATCGTGGTGCCGCTGCTGCTGTGCGTGGCTTACCTGATCCTGTGGGAGCGCAAGCTGATCGGCTGGATGCACGTCCGTATCGGCCCGAACCGCGTCGGCCCGCTGGGCCTGCTGCAGCCGATCGCCGACGTGCTGAAGCTGCTGCTCAAGGAAGTCATGATGCCCACGCAGGTCAGCCGGGGCATGTACCTGATTGCCCCGCTGATGGTGCTGATGCCCGCCGTGGCGATCTGGGCCGTGATTCCGTTCCAGGCCGAAGTGGTGATGGCCGACGTCAACGCCGGCCTGCTGTACGTGATGGCGATCAGCTCGGTCGGCGTGTATGGCGTGATCCTGGCGGGCTGGGCCTCGAACTCCAAGTATGCGTTCATCGGCGCGATGCGCGCCGCGGCGCAGATGGTGTCGTATGAAATCGCCATGGGCTTTGCCCTGGTGACGGTGCTGATGGTTGCCGGCAGCCTGAACCTGTCGGCCATCGTCAACAGCCAGAACACCGGCTACTTCGCCGATATGGGCCTCAACATCCTGTCGTGGAACTGGCTGCCGCTGCTGCCGATGTTCGGCGTGTACTTCATCTCGGGCGTGGCCGAAACCAACCGCCACCCGTTCGACGTGGTCGAAGGCGAATCGGAAATCGTTGCCGGTCACATGATCGAATATTCGGGCATGGGCTTCGCGCTGTTCTTCCTGGCCGAGTACATCAACATGATCGTCATCTCGACGATGACCGCGCTGATGTTCCTGGGCGGCTGGGCGCCTCCGTTCGAGAGCGTGGTGACCAACGCGGTCCCGGGCTTCTTCTGGCTGCTGATCAAGGTTTTCCTGCTGCTGTCCGTGTTCATCTGGATTCGTGCCTCGTTCCCGCGCTACCGCTATGACCAGATCATGCGCCTGGGCTGGAAGGTGTTCATTCCCCTGACCGTGGCCTGGCTGATCATCGTGGCGATCTGGATCAAGTCGCCGTGGAACATCTGGCACTGAACGGCCAAACGACGGTGCGCCTGCCGCAGCACGGCAGGGCGCGCACCGTGTGGAAATACTAGGAAGCATCATGCTGCTCGCCATCAAGGACTTCTTCAACAGCCTGCTCCTGAAGGAACTCTTCAAGGGCATGGCCCTGACCGGCCGCTATCTCTTCGCGCGCAAGATCACGGTCCAGTTCCCGGAAGAGAAGACGCCGATCTCGCCGCGTTTCCGCGGGCTGCACGCGCTGCGCCGCTACCCCAACGGGGAAGAGCGCTGCATCGCCTGCAAGCTGTGCGAGGCGGTGTGCCCGGCGCTGGCCATCACGATCGAGTCCGACGCGCGCGCCGACGGCACGCGCCGCACCACCCGCTATGACATCGACCTGACCAAGTGCATCTTCTGCGGCTTCTGCGAAGAGGCCTGCCCGGTCGACGCCATCGTGGAAACGCAGATCCTGGAGTACCACGGCGAGAAGCGCGGCGACCTGTACTTCACCAAGGACATGCTGCTGGCAGTGGGCGACCGCTACGAGCCGCAGATCGCCGCGGCCAAGGCGGCCGACGCGAAGTACCGCTAAGCCGCGATGCCGGCCGGAAGTCTCGGCCACTGAAGTACCGCCGGTTGGCGGCTGCCGCAAGCAGCAGACCTGGTAGCCGCCGCCACCGAATTTGAATGCGGCCCCCGCAATGCAGGGGCCAATGCAAGGATGCCGCAGGAGCGGGCCACCCGAGGGGTTGGCTTGTGCCGGACGGCCCAGAGAGGATCCGATAGGGACCATGGAACTCACGACCACCATCTTCTACGTCTTTGCGCTGGTGCTGGTGCTCTCCGCACTGAAAGTCATCACTGCGAAGAACCCGGTGCACTCCGCACTGTTCCTCGTGCTGTCGTTCTTCACGGCCGCGGCGATCTGGATGCTGCTGCAGGCGGAATTCCTCGCCATCCTGCTGGTGCTGGTCTATGTCGGCGCGGTGATGGTGCTGTTCCTGTTCGTGGTGATGATGATCGATATCGACATCGAGCACCTGCGCCGCGACTTCTGGACCTACGTGCCGATGGCCTCGATCGTCGGCGCACTGATCATTGCCGAGATGGCGATCGTGCTGGTGCGCAACTTCATCGGCACCACCGCGCCGGTGGTGGCCAGCGGCTCGCAGGAGCCGGGCTACTCGAACACCGCCGCGCTCGGCAGGCTGATCTACACCGACTACATCTACGCCTTCGAAGTGGCCGGCATCATCCTGCTGGTGGCGATCATCGCCGCCGTGGCGCTGACCCTGCGCCGCCGCAAGGACGTCAAGGCCCAGGACGTGTCGGCGCAGCTGCGCACCCGCCGCGACGACCGCGTGCGCCTGGTGCCGATGCAGTCCGAAGGCCAGACCCAGCAGACGGAAGCCGCGGCTGCCGCCAATAAGAACTAAAGCCCGGAGAAATCGCTGTGCTCTCTCTCGCTCATTTCCTCGTGCTCGGTGCGATCCTGTTTGCGATCAGCATCGTCGGCATCTTCCTGAACCGCAAGAACGTGATCGTGCTGCTGATGGCGATCGAACTGATGCTGCTTGCGGTGAACATCAACTTCGTCGCCTTCTCGCATTACCTGGGCGACCTGGCTGGGCAGGTTTTCGTTTTCTTCATCCTTACGGTGGCCGCCGCCGAGTCGGCAATCGGTCTGGCAATCCTGGTCGTGCTGTTCCGCAACCTGGATACGATCAACGTGGACGACATGGACACCCTGAAGTACTGATCCGTGCCGCACTACACAGATAACCCAGACTCACCGACCGCACCCCAATAAGCGTCCTATGGCAACCACGCTCAACCCCAACCTGCTGCTTGCGATCCCGCTGGCGCCGCTAGTCGGCTCCGCGATCGCCGGCTTGTTCGGTACCAAGTTCTTCGACCTGTTTTCCTCGGAGTCGCGCGGCGGCCGGGTCGTGGCGCATACCGCCACGATCCTGGGCGTTGCCATTTCCTTCGTGCTGTCGGTGATGGTGCTGCTCGATGTGATGAACGGCGCCGGCTACAACGGCACCGTCTACGAGTGGATGGCCATCGGCAGCCTGAAGATGGAGGTCGGCTTCCTGGTCGACTCGCTGACCGCGATGATGATGGTGGTGGTGACCTTCGTCTCGCTGATGGTGCATATCTACACCGTCGGCTACATGGACGGCGACCCCGGCTACAACCGCTTCTTCGCCTACATCTCGCTGTTCACCTTCTCGATGCTGATGCTGGTGATGAGCAACAACTTCCTGCAGCTGTTCTTCGGCTGGGAAGCGGTGGGCCTGGTGTCGTACCTGCTGATCGGCTTCTGGTACACCCGTCCCACGGCGATCTTCGCCAACCTGAAGGCGTTCCTGGTCAACCGCGTCGGCGACTTCGGCTTCATCCTGGGCATCGGCCTGCTGCTGGCCTACGCCGGCAGCATGAACTACACCGAAGTGTTCGCCGCGCGCGACCAGCTGGCCACCGTGATCTTCCCGGGCACCGACTGGCTGATGATCACCGTGGCCTGCATCTGCCTGTTCATCGGCGCGATGGGCAAGTCGGCGCAGTTTCCGCTGCACGTCTGGCTGCCTGACTCGATGGAAGGCCCGACCCCGATCTCCGCGCTGATCCACGCCGCAACCATGGTGACCGCCGGCATCTTCATGGTCGCGCGCATGTCGCCGCTGTTCGAGCTGTCGGACACCGCGCTGTCGTTCGTGCTGGTGATCGGCGCCATCACGGCGCTGTTCATGGGTTTCCTGGGCATCATCCAGAACGACATCAAGCGCGTGGTCGCATATTCGACGCTGTCGCAGCTGGGCTACATGACCGTGGCGCTGGGCGCTTCGGCCTACTCGGTGGCGGTGTTCCACTTGATGACGCACGCGTTCTTCAAGGCGCTGCTGTTCCTCGGCGCGGGCTCGGTCATCATCGGCATGCACCACGACCAGGACATCCGCAACATGGGCGGCCTGCGCAAGTACATGCCGATCACCTGGATCACCTCGCTGGTGGGTTCGCTGGCGCTGATCGGCACGCCGTTCTTCGCCGGCTTCTACTCCAAGGACTCGATCATCGAGGCCGTGGCCGAGTCGCACATAGCCGGTTCGGGCTTTGCCTACTTCGCCGTGCTGGCGGGCGTGTTCGTGACCGCGTTCTACTCGTTCCGCATGTACTTCCTGGTGTTCCATGGCAAGTCGCGCTGGGGCCAGAACCATGCCCACCAGCACCATGAGGGCGACCACGCGGACGAGGAAGTCTCGCACGACCATCACCATGGCCTGTCCGCCGGCGAGACGCCGCACGAATCGCCGTGGGTGGTGACGCTGCCGCTGGTGCTGCTGGCGATTCCGTCGGTGGTGATCGGCGCGATCGCGATCGAGCCGATGCTGTTCGGCAACTTCTTCAAGATGGGCATCGCCTTCAAGGACGTGATCTTCGTCGGCGAGAACCACCACGCCATGGCCGAGCTGAAGGAAGCCTTCCACGGCTGGGTGCCGATGGCGATCCACTCGCTGACCACGCCGGTGCTGTGGCTGGCCATCGCCGGGGTGGTGCTGTCGTGGTTCTTCTACATGAAGCGCCCGGACATCCCCGAGGCGATCAAGAACCGCTTCTCGGGCCTGTACACGCTGCTGGACAACAAGTACTACATGGACGCCATCAATCAGGCCGTGTTCGCCCGCGGCGCACGCCTGCTCGGTACCGGCCTGTGGAAGGGCGGCGACCAGAGCCTGATCGACGGCCTGTTCGTCAACGGCGCGGCGCGCGTGGTGGCATCGTTTGCTTCGGCCAGCCGCTACCTGCAGTCGGGCTACATCTACCACTACGCGTTCGCGATGATCGTCGGCATGCTGGTGCTGCTGACGCTGACGATCACGGGCGTGATCGGCACCAAGTGATAGGCACCAAGTAAGGAAAACGAAGAAATGGTTCTGTCTTTCTCAATCTGGCTGCCTGTCTTTTTCGGCCTGCTGATCCTGGCCTTTGGCTCGGACCGCAGCCCGGGCTTCGTGCGGTGGATGTCGCTGTTCGGCTCGATCGCCAGCTTTGTCGTCACGCTGCCGCTGGTATTCCACTTCGACCGCGCCACCGCGGCCATGCAGTTCGTCGAGAAGATGAACTGGATCGAGCGCTTCAACATCCACTACCTGCTGGGCGTTGACGGCCTGTCGATGTGGTTCGTGGTGCTGACCGCCTTCATCACGGTGATCGTGGTGATCTCGGCCTGGGAGGTGATCACCGAGCGCGTGGCCGAGTACATGGCGTCGTTCCTGATCCTGTCCGGCCTGATGATCGGGGTGTTCTGCGCGCTCGACGGCATGCTGTTCTACGTGTTCTTCGAAGCCACGCTGATCCCGATGTACATCATCATCGGCGTCTGGGGCGGCCCGAACCGCGTCTACGCAGCGTTCAAGTTCTTCCTGTACACGCTGCTGGGCTCGCTGCTGACGCTGGTGGCATTGCTGTACCTGTACAACAAGACCGGCACGTTCGACATCCTGCAGTGGCACCAGGCCAAGCTGTCGATGAACGAGCAGATCGCGCTGTTCCTCGCCTTCTTCGTTGCCTTCGCGGTGAAGGTGCCGATGTGGCCGGTGCACACCTGGCTGCCCGACGCCCACGTGGAAGCGCCGACCGGCGGTTCGGTGGTGCTGGCCGCCATCATGCTGAAGCTGGGCGCCTACGGCTTCCTGCGGTTTTCGCTGCCGATCGCGCCTGACGCCAGCCACTACCTGGCCCCGTTCATCATCACCATCTCGCTGGTGGCGGTGATCTACATCGGCCTGGTGGCACTGGTGCAGGCCGACATGAAGAAGCTGGTGGCGTACTCGTCGATCGCCCACATGGGCTTCGTCACGCTGGGCTTCTTCATCTTCAGCGACATCGGCGTCGAAGGCGGCATCATCCAGATGATCTCGCACGGCTTTATCTCCGGTGCGATGTTCCTGTGCATCGGCGTGCTGTACGACCGCGTGCATTCGCGCCAGATCGCCGACTACGGCGGCGTGGTCAACACCATGCCGAAGTTCGCCGCGCTGTCGGTGTTCTTCGCCATGGCCAACTGCGGCCTGCCGGCCACCTCGGGTTTTGTCGGCGAATTCATGGTGATCCTGGGTGCGGTCAAGTTCAACTTCTGGATCGGCCTGCTGGCCGCCACCGCGCTGATCCTGGGCGCCGCCTACTCGCTGTGGATGGTCAAGCGCGTGATCTTCGGCGACGTCGTGCACCAGCACGTGCGCGAGCTGGCCGACCTGAACAAGCGTGAGTTCGTCATGCTCGGCCTGCTGGCCATCATGACGCTGTACATGGGCTTGCACCCGAAGCCCTTTACTGACGTGATGCACGCGTCCGTGGTGAACCTGCTGTCCCACGCGGCGCAGTCCAAGCTGTAATCGGGGAGAGAAATCAACATGCAACCGTCCTCGACACTTGCCCCCGTGGCGCCGATCATCTTCCTGGCGATCGCCATCGCCGCGGTCAACTGGATCGACCTTGCCCGCGGCAAGGGCCGGCAGAGCGTGGCTTACCCGCTGTCGCTGCTGACCACGCTGGTACTGACGGTCTGGTTCGGCATGAATGCCGCCACCGGCCAGACCCACTACGCGTTCGCCAACCTGGTCGTGATCGACCCGATGGCCAACGTGCTGTCCGCGTTCTGCGCCGCCGGGCTGTTCGTCACGCTGGTGTACACGCGCCGCTACCTGGCCGAGCGCGACATGTTCGCCGGCGAGTTCTACATGCTGGCGCTGTTCACGCTGGGCGGCCAGATCGTGATGATCACCGGCAACAACTTCCTGACCCTGTACCTGGGCCTGGAGCTGCTGTCGCTGTCGTCGTACGCGCTGGTGGCGCTGCGCCGCGAGTCGCGCGTAACCTCTGAATCGGCGATGAAGTACTTCGTGCTGGGCGCGCTGGCTTCGGGCTTCCTGCTGTACGGCATCTCGATGATGTACGGCGCCACCGGTTCGCTGAACCTGGGCGAGGTGTTCCGCGCGGTCGAGTCCGGCCGCATCAACACCACCATGCTGGCCTTCGGCGTGGTCTTCATTGTCGCCGGCCTGTCGTTCAAGCTGGGTGCCGCGCCGTTCCACATGTGGATTCCGGACATCTACCAGGGTTCGCCGACCGCGGTGACGCTGCTGATTGCCGGCGGCCCGAAGGTGGCGGCGTTCGCACTGTTCGTCCGCGTGCTGGTGGAAGGCCTGCTGCCGCTGGCCAGCGACTGGCAGATGATGCTGGTGGTGCTGTCGATCGTCTCGCTGGCGATCGGCAACCTGACCGCGATCGTGCAAAGCAACCTGAAGCGGATGCTGGCGTACTCGACCATCTCGCACATGGGCTTCGTGCTGCTGGGCCTGCTCTCGGGCGTGGTCGCCAACAAGGCCGACGGCGCCGCCGATGCCTACAGCTCGGCGATGTTCTACTCGGTGACCTACCTGCTGACCACGCTGGGCACGTTCGGCATCATCCTGCTGCGTACCACCAAGGGCTTCGAGGCCGAGACGCTGGAAGACCTGAAGGGCATGTCGCGCCGCAACCCGTGGTTTGCCTTCCTGATGCTGGTGATGATGTTCTCGCTGGCCGGCATCCCGCCGACGGTGGGCTTCTATGCCAAGCTGGCGGTGCTCGACGCCGTGGTCAAGTCCGGCATGACCTGGCTGGCGGTGGTGGCGGTGCTGTTCTCGCTGATCGGCGCGTTCTACTACCTGCGCATCGTCAAGCTGATGTACTTCGATGCTCCGGCCGGCGATGAGCAGCTGGAAGCCACCTTCGGCCTGCGTTCGATGCTGAGCGTGAACGGCGCCGCGGTGATCCTGCTGGGCCTGTTCCCGGCCGCGCTGATGAACCTGTGCTACCAGGCCATCCGCTCGACCCTGGGCTCCTGACCCGCCACGCAATATGAGCGCCTCCGCAAGCGGCTGGTTTGTCATCCTGCTGGCACTGGTCTGTGCGAACCTGCCGTTCGTCAACCAGCGCCTGTTCGTGGTGATCCCGCTGCGGCGGGCGCGCAAGCCGCTGTGGCTGCGCCTGCTGGAACTGGTGGTCTGGTTCGCGGTGGCGGGCGCCGCCGGCTTTGCGGCGGAAGCCAACCTGGGTGGCACCTTTACGCAGGGCTGGCAGTTCTATGCCATCACTGCCTGCATGATGCTGGTGTTTGCCTTCCCCGGCTTCACCTGGCAATACCTCGTCAAACACCGCACGGCCTGAAGCCGGTCTTGTCGGCGCCGGGCCCTGCCTGATCCGGAGCGTCCATGACCGACAAGATCCAACGCGGTAGCCCATCCGACCTGTCAGAGCACGACGACGCGCTGAAAGAAGTTTGCGTCGCCTCGGCCACGGTCCATCGCGGCAAGTTCCTTACCCTGAAGCAAGATATCGTCAGGCTGCCGGACGGCAAGCAGACCGGGCGCGAGTACGTGGTCCATCCCGGTGCGGTGATGATGATCCCGCTGTTCGACGACGGCACCGTGCTGATGGAGCGCCAGTTCCGCTACCCGGTGGGCGAGGTGATGATCGAATTCCCGGCGGGCAAGCTCGATCCCGAAGAGGGCGCGCAGCGCTGCGGCGAACGCGAGTTGCTCGAAGAAACGGGCTACCGCGCCGCGCGCTGGGATTACCTGACGCGCATCCATCCCGTCATTTCGTATTCAACCGAATTCATCGATATCCTGCTCGCGCGCGACCTGACGCATGGCGAGGCGCAACTCGACGACGGTGAATTCCTCGAAACCTTTATCACGCCGGTGGGGCAGGTAATCGATTGGGTCCGCAGCGGGCGCATCACCGATGTGAAGACCATCATCGGCGCCTTCTGGCTGGAAAAAGTGATGTCGGGCGCATGGCAGCCCGGGGAGCAGCCCATGCCCAGTTACGGCGTGGCGCAAGTGAAGGCCTAACCTGTGCGGCCCAAGCCATGTTCCGAACGGTCGTTCTAAAAAATTTAGCACGACCGTTCACAAAATTTGGATTCGCGGATAATATAGCTTTTGACGGGCTGGAAAGATCATGAAGGTGCTCGACCTGCGCTGCGCGCATGACCATCGTTTCGAGGGCTGGTTTGCCTCGGAGGAAGAAGCGCAGTCGCAAATCTCGCGTGACCTCGTCCAATGCCCGGTCTGTGGCGACCACGCCGTCACGCGGCTGCCCAGCGCGCCGCGCCTGAACCTGTCAGGCGCAACCGCGCGCGAAGGCAGCGCCGGGCCGGCGCAGCCGGCCGCCGCACCGGTGACACTGCAAGCGCTCTATATGAAGGCAGTGAAGCAGGTGCTGGCGCAGACCGAGGACGTTGGCGACCGCTTTGCCGAGGAGGCAAGGCGCATGCACTATGACGAGGCGCCGGAACGCGGCATCCGCGGTTCGGCCTCGCCGGAGGAGGTGCAGGCGCTGGCCGAGGAGGGCATCGAGACTTTTCCGCTCGTGGTGCCGGCTGCGCTGAAGCAGACGGCTCACTGAATTGCGTCCTGTGCCCGTTGCTGTCGGCGCATGACGCCCAGGCAGAACAAACCGCCGGCGGCCCGCGCCATGCCGGCACCACTGGAGACGGGCATGGATCTCAACTACTCGGCGTCCGACGATGCCTTCCGCGAGGAAGTGCGTAGCTGGCTCGAAGCCAACTTGCCGGCGGACATCCGCGGCAAGATTCTCAACCACCGCCGTCCGAACCGCGACGACCTGGTGCGCTGGCACAAGCTGCTCGCTGGCAAGGGCTGGTCGGCGCCGCACTGGCCGGTCCAGTACGGCGGCACCGGCTGGAACGCCACCCAGCGCCATATCTGGGACGAAGAGAATGCCCGCGTCGGTGCGCCCGGCGTGCTGCCGTTCGGCGTGGCCATGGTCGCGCCGGTGATCATGAAATACGGCAACGAGCAGCAGAAGTCGTACTACCTGCCGCGCATCCTGGACTGCACCGACTGGTGGTGCCAGGGCTATTCGGAGCCGGGCTCGGGTTCGGACCTGGCCTCGCTGAAGACCCGCGCCGAACTGACGTCCGACGGCAAGCACTACATCGTCAACGGCCAGAAGACCTGGACCACGCTCGGCCAGCACGCCGACATGATCTTCTGCCTGGTGCGCACCGATCCCGAGGCCAAGAAGCAGGAAGGCATTTCGTTCCTGCTGATCGATATGAAGACGCCGGGCATCACCGTGCGCCCGATCATCATGCTCGACGAAGAGCATGAAGTGAACGAAGTCTTCTTCGACAACGTCAAGGTGCCGGTCGAGAACCGCGTCGGCGAAGAGAACAAGGGCTGGACCTACGCCAAGTACCTGCTTGGCCACGAGCGCACCGGCATTGCCCGCGTCGGCAACTCCAAGCGCGAGCTGGGCTTCCTCAAGCGCGTGGCGCGCCAGCAGCAGAAGAACGGCAAGCCGCTGCTGGAGGATCCGGTGTTCGGCGCCAAGGTGGCCGCGCTGGAAATCGAGTTGATGGCGCTGGAGATCACCGTGCTGCGCGTGGTGTCGAGCGAAGCGGCGGGCAAGGGCCCCGGCCCCGAGGCCTCGATGCTGAAGATCAAGGGCACCGAGATCCAGCAACTGCTGACCGAGCTGATGGTCGAGGCGGTCGGCCCGTACGCGCAGCCGTTCGACACTGCCTACCTGGAGTGCGAGACCGAGCACGCCGTGACCGAGTACGACGACGCCGCGCCGCTGGCCGCGTACTACTTCAACTATCGCAAGACCTCCATCTACGGCGGGTCCAACGAAATTCAGAAGAACATCATCAGCCAGATGATTCTGGGGCTGTGAGGAGACACGCATCATGAACTTCAATCTCAGCGACGAACAGAAGCAGCTGGCCGACGCCGTCCGCCGTTTCATCGACAAGGACTATGGCTTCGAAGAGCGCAAGAAGCACTACGAGAGCGCGACAGGCTACGGCGAGTCCGCGTGGGGCGCGCTGGCCGAGCTCGGCCTGACCGCGCTGCCGGTGCCGGAAGCGCAGGGCGGCTTTGCCGGCAAGGCCCTGGACATGATGGTGGTGCAGCAGGAACTGGGCCGCGGCCTGATCGTGGAGCCGTACCTGGCCACGGTGGCGGGCGCCTACGCCCTGGCCCTCGCCGGTGGCCAGGAGGCACTGCTGGAGCAGGTCGCCGGCGGCGAGCTGAAGCTGGCGGTGGCCTTCAATGAGCCGCAGGCGCGCTATGAGCTGAACAACGTGCGCGTCACCGCCCGCGACGGCAAGCTCAATGGCCGCAAGGTCGTGGTGGTGCACGGTGGCCAGGCTGACCAGCTGATCGTGTCGGCACGCAGCAGCGGCGGCGATGCCGACCAAAATGGCATCTCGCTGTTCCTGGTGGACGCGAAGGGCGCCGGCGTCAGCATCAAGGACTACCGCACCATCGACAACCTGCGCGCCGCCGATATCACCTTCCAGGATGCGCCCGCGCAATTGCTGGGCGAGGCTGGCAAGGCCTTCGCGCTGGTCGAGCAGGTGGCCGACTATGCCGCGGTGCTGCTGTGCGCCGAGGCGGTGGGCGTGATGGACACGCTCAACGCCGCGACGCTGGAATACGCGAAGACGCGCCAGCAGTTCGGCGTGCCGATCGCGCGCTTCCAGGCGCTGCAGCACCGCATGGTGGAGATGTTCATCCACGCCGAGCAATCGCGCTCGATCACGCTGCTGGCCGCGGCGCGCTTCGAGGAGGCGACGCCGGAACAGCGCCGCCGCTATGTGTCCGCCGCCAAGGCGCGCGTGGGGCAGGCCGCGCGCACGGTCGGCCAGGAGGCGGTGCAGATCCACGGCGGCATGGGCGTGACCAACGAACTGCCGGCCGCGCATATGTTCAAGCGGCTGACGATGATCAACACCACCTTTGGCGATGTCGATCATCACCTGGGCAGGTTTGCTGCCCAGCCGGGGTTCCAGGAAGCTGCCTGAACCTGCCAGTCCAGTCAAAACCGCGCTGTAGTCCAGGCGCGGTTTTTTTCTTTGCGGGCTGTTAGGGGCGGGTTCGGCAAATACGGACGCGCGTGCCCGCCCGCCATGCGATCATCGTGCGGACAAGTCAACCGCATTCACTACGGAGACACCCCCATGCTGTATTTCGAGGATTTTGAAGTCGGCAGCCGCCGCGAGCTGGGCTCCTACCTCGTCACCGAGGAAGAGATCCTGGCCTTCGCACGCCAGTACGATCCGCAACCATTCCATATCGACAAGGAAGCCGCCGCCAACAGCATCTACGGCGGGCTGATCTCGAGCGGCTGGATGACCTGCTCGATCATGATGCGCCTGCTGGTGCTGAGCACCACCGGCAAGTCGGCCAGCATGGGTTCGCCCGGCGTCGACGAGATCCGCTGGCTCAAGCCGGTCTATGCCGGCGACACGCTGACGGTTGTGCTCAACGTGCTGGACACCCGTGCGTCGCAGTCCAAGCCCGACCGCGGCATCGTGCATACCCAGTGGGAAGCCACCAACCAGCGCGGCGAACTGGTGTGCACCGTCAAGGGCATGGGCATGTACGGCCGCCGGCCGGCGTAACCCCACTTAACCGTCACGAGGAGACGATCGACATGCGTACCATCGCAACGCTGGAAGAACTGGAAGGGCTGCAGGGCCAGGAAGTCGCGGTCAGCGACTGGATCGAGGTGACCCAGCAACAGGTCAACCAGTTTGCCGAAGCCACCGGCGACCATCAGTGGATCCATATCGACGTGGAGCGCGCGAAGAAGGAGTCGCCCTATGGCGGCCCGATCGCGCATGGCTTCCTGACGTTGTCGCTGCTGCCCAAGTTCATGCACAACGCGCTGAGCATGCCGTCCAAGATCGGCGTCAACTACGGGTTGAACCGCGTGCGCTTCACGGCACCGGTTCCGGTCGGCAGCAGGCTGCGTGCGCGCATCAAGCTGTTGAAGGTCGAACGCCTCGACCCGCTGCCCAAGTCGCCGGAACTGGTGGGCGCGCAGTCCACCTGGGAGGTCACGGTGGAGCGCGAGGGCAGCGAGCGGCCGGTGTGCATCGCCGAGTCGATTACCCGCCGCTACGGCTGAGTCGCGGCGTCGCTTGCCGCACTGCGACAATATGCCACAGCGCAGTGTCGCACCCCGGAAAGCCGCGCCAAGCGCGGCTTTCTGCATATTTGCCCGCGTTTTTGTGATGTTGACGTGGATCAAAGGCGGCGCAGTGCAGCAAGCGGCAGATTGTCCGTTTAAATGAACAGTGTGTTCCGTGGCGTTGGGTTTACCCCTAATGTTGCGTTGCGGTACAGTCGCGCCCACGATGTTTTACGTGTTGCGCTCCCCGGCCGAAAACCGCGCCTGCCCTGACGGCAGGTCTGTCGGGAAGCGCAAAAGCCTCGTATTCCAACGCTACCCGGCCGCTGTTGTGAGCCGGGACCGTTCGCGGTTTCGGCCAGGTGCCGCAGCGCCGGCAAGGTCCTACAGGGCCTGCAGCGCGCGCAGTCAGTCCTTCCGTGTTCATGGCGTTGCAAGGCCGCATGGTCTCCCGGCGCACGATCCGCCCCCAGACCGCAACGCCAGCTAAGGACACGTCCTTCCGGTTTTCCCTCAGCCCCACGCCTCTTGCGCAAGCATCAGGCGGTTTAGCCGCGCTTTTGCCCGAGGCGCGGTGTAACCAAACCAGTCGTGACATGAAGAAACCCATACTGCCGCGGTGGACGCGGTTCCTGCCTTGCCTTGGCCTGCTCCTGCTCGCCGGCTGCAACATGACGCTGCTCGATCCCAAGGGGCAGGTCGGCGTCGACATCAAAGGCATCATCCTGATCGCCACCTGGCTGATGCTGCTGGTGGTGGTGCCGGTGATCGTGCTGACGCTGGTGTTTGCCTGGAAGTACCGCGCCAGCAATACCTCGGCACGCTATGAACCCGACTGGTCGCACTCGACCGCGATCGAAGTGGTGGTGTGGCTGATCCCCTGCCTGATCATCATCGCGCTGGGCATCATCACCTGGAAGTCTTCGCACGACCTGGACCCGTACAAGCCGCTGGAATCCAGCAAGAAGCCGGTCACGGTCGAGGTGGTGGCGCTGAACTGGAAGTGGCTGTTCATCTATCCGGAACTGAAGATCGCCACCGTCAACCAGATCGCCTTCCCGGTCGACACCCCGGTGAACTTCAAGATCACCTCGGATTCGATCATGAATTCGTTCTTCATCCCGCAACTGGGCAGCCAGGTGTACGCCATGGCCGGGATGGAAACCAAGCTTCACCTGATCGCCAACCAAGCCGGCAGCTATGACGGCGTGTCCGCCAACTACAGCGGCGGCGGCTTCTCGGGCATGAAGTTCAAGGCCATCGCCATGTCGAACTACGAGTTCGACCAGTGGGTGGCCAAGGTGCGCGCCTCGTCGACCGAACTGGGCGTCGAAGGCTACCAGACGCTGGCACAACCCAGCGAGAAGGAGCCGGTCACGTACTACGGCAAGGTGGAAGACCAGCTCTTCCACAACATCCTGCACAAGTACATGGGCCACGGCGGCGCCGCACTGGCCGCCGACGGGTTCAAGGGCGGCCCGATCTGCACGTCGCGCAACACCCTCGGTGAAGAGCAGCTGTCCTTGACCACGCCGGCCGCGCTGCCGGCGGGCGCGTAATCCTGGGAGCAATGATGTTTGGCAAGTTGAGTTTGTCGGCGATTCCGTTTCATGAGCCGATCATCATGGTCGTGCTGGCCGGCGTCGCCCTGGGCGGTGCCGCGCTGTTTGGCGCGATCACCTATTTCAAGAAGTGGAGCTACCTCTGGAACGAGTGGTTCACCTCGGTCGACCACAAGAAGATCGGCGTGATGTACTGCCTGGTGGCGCTGGTCATGCTGCTGCGCGGCTTTGCCGACGCGGTCATGATGCGCACCCAGTTGGCCCTGGCCACCAACGGCGCCACCGGCGTGCTGCCGCCCGAGCACTACGACCAGATCTTCACCGCCCACGGCGTGATCATGATCTTCTTCGTGGCCATGCCGCTGATGACCGGCCTGATGAACCTGGTCGTGCCGCTGCAGATCGGCGCGCGCGACGTGGCCTTCCCGTTCCTGAACACGCTGTCGTTCTGGCTGTTCGTGGCGGGCGCCATGCTGGTCAATGTCTCGCTGGGCGTCGGTGAGTTCGCCAAGACCGGCTGGCTGGCCTACCCGCCGCTGTCGGGCCTGGACTTCAGCCCCGGCGTAGGGGTGGATTACTACCTCTGGAGCTTGCAGATCTCAGGCTTGGGCACGCTGCTGACCGGCGTGAACTTCCTGGTGACGATCCTGCGCATGCGCGCCCCGGGCATGACGCTGATGCGCATGCCGGTGTTCACCTGGACCGCGCTGTGCACCAACGTGCTGATCGTCGCCGCTTTCCCGGTGCTGACCGTGACCCTGGCGCTGCTGGGCCTGGACCGCTACCTCGGCATGCACTTCTTCACGAACGATGGTGGCGGCAACGCCATGATGTACGTGAACCTGATCTGGATCTGGGGCCACCCCGAGGTGTACATCCTGATCCTGCCGGCGTTCGGTATCTTCTCTGAAGTGATCGCCACGTTCTCGGGCAAGAAGCTGTTCGGCTACAAGGGCATGGTGTACGCGACCGCCGCGATCATGGTGCTGTCGTTCATCGTGTGGCTGCACCACTTCTTCACGATGGGCTCGGGCGCCAACGTCAACGCGTTCTTCGGCATCACCACCATGATCATCTCCATCCCGACCGGGGTGAAGATCTTCAACTGGCTGTTCACGATGTACCGCGGCCGCGTGCAGATGACCACGCCGGTGCTGTGGACGCTGGGCTTCATGATCACCTTCGTGATCGGCGGCATGACCGGCGTGCTGATGGCCGTGCCGGCCGCCGACTTCGTGCTGCACAACAGCCTGTTCCTGATCGCCCACTTCCATAACGTGATCATCGGCGGCGTGCTGTTCGGCTACCTGGCCGGCATCACCTACTGGTGGCCGAAGGCGTTCGGCTTCAAGCTGAACGAGCGCCTGGGCAAGTGCGCCTTCTGGTGCTGGCTGGTGGGCTTCTACTTCGCCTTCATGCCGCTGTACGTGCTGGGCCTGATGGGCATGACCCGCCGCCTGAACCACACCGACAACCCGGCCTGGACGCCGTGGCTGTACCTGGCCGTGGTGGGCGTGGTGTTCGTCGCGCTGGGCATCTTCTTCCAGGTGCTGCAAATCGTGGTGTCGATCCGCGACCGCAAGCAGCTGGCCGACGTCACTGGCGACCCGTGGGGCGGTCGCACCCTGGAGTGGGCTACTTCGTCGCCGCCGCCGTTCTACAACTTCGCGCACACCCCGGTGGTGCGTGACCTGGACGCGTTCGCCGACATGAAGGCCCGTGGCGAAACCCTGCCGACCGAAGGCTACGAGAAGATCCACATGCCCAGGAACACGGGCGCGGGCTTCTACATCGGCGCCTTCAGTCTGGTGTTCGGCTTTGCCCTGACCTGGCACATCTGGTGGCTGGTGGTGGTTGGCCTGGTCGGCATGATCTGGGCGTTCATCCACCGCAGCAACGACGACCACATCGACTACTACGTGCCGGCCACCGAGGTCGAGCAGATCGAAACGCGCCATCTGCAGCGCATTGCTTCGCAAGCCTGAGAACCATGTCGACTCAAGTCCTAGACCGCATCCCCGCGCAGGCAGGCGCCCCGGCTCAGGCCGGTGCGCACGGCCATGACCATGCGCACCACGATACCAGTGCCAATACGGTGTATGGCTTCTGGATCTACCTGATGAGCGACTGCATCATCTTCGCCGGGCTGTTCGCGGCCTTCGCCGTGCTGCGCGGCGAACTGGCAGGCGGCCCGTCGGCGAAGGAGCTGTTCGAGCTCAACTACGTGCTGGTGGAGACCTTCATCCTGCTGTTCTCCTCGATCACGTACGGCATGGCGATGATCTCGCTGCAGAACCGCAGCCTGAAGCACGTGCAGACCTGGCTCGGCATCACGTTCCTGCTGGGCCTCGCGTTCATGGCGATGGAAATCAACGAGTTCCACCACCTGATTGCCGAAGGCGCCGGCCCGGGCCGCAGCGCGTTCCTGTCGTCGTTCTTCACGCTGGTCGGCACCCACGGCCTGCACGTCGCCAGCGGCATGCTGTGGATGATCGTGCTGATGTGGCAGCTGGGCAAGAAGGGCATCACCCCGACGCTCAGCAAGCGCCTGATGTGCCTGTCGCTGTTCTGGCACTTCCTGGACGTGGTCTGGATCGGCGTGTTTACCGTGGTCTACCTGATGGGACATCTGTGATGGCACAACACAACGCACCGGCGGCGCACGGCGCCCACGACTCGCACGCGCACGACAGCCATGCTGGCGGCCACGCCAGCTTCAAGTCCTACGCGATCGGCTTTATCCTGGCCGTGATCCTGACGGTGATCCCGTTCAAGATCGTGATGGACGGCACCATGGACAAGGGCACCATGCTGTGGATCATCCTGGGCATGGCCGTGGTCCAGATGATCGTGCACCTGAAGTACTTCCTGCACCTGGACTCGTCGTCCGAACAGCGCAGCAACGTGATCGCGCTGCTGTTTACGGCGCTGATCCTGGTGATCGTGGTGGCGGGTTCGCTGTGGATCATGCACAACCTGAACGCCAACATGATGGTGATGTAAGGGCTGCGCTGTCCTGGCATCCTGGCATCGACAAACGGGGCCCCGCGAGGGGCCCCGTTTTGCTTTGCCGCGACCTCGTCAGGGCTTGAAGGTATCGCCCAGCACCACGCCCTCGCGGCGCGGGTCCGCGCCGCCCACCAGCACCGCGGTGCCGCCGATGGTGGAGCGGATAATCGCGCTCAGGCCGCTAGACTGCGCCGCGACATTCACCGTATGGCCGAGGTTGCGCAAGCCCCGCACCAGCGGGTCGTTGTCGCCTGGCAGGCCGCCGGCCGGCGTGCTGGTGTCGACATTGGGATGCTCGCCGCCGACGATCATGGCCGAGCCAGCGCCGTTGGAGCCGCCGAAGTCGATCATCGACACCGCCTGCTGCGCATCCATGCCCCAGTCCAGCGATGCCACCAGGGTCTTGGCCACGTACTGGATGATGGTGGCGCCGCCGGGCGAGCCGGTGGTCATGTAGAAGTCGCCACGCGAGCCGTCGCCATTGCGCCGGAACACCAGCGTCGGTGCCATCGAACTGCGCGGGCGCTTGCCCGGCTGCAGCCGGTTGGCCACCAGCACACCGCCGGGCGCCGGATCGGCATTGAAGTCGGTCAGCTCGTTGTTGAGCAGGAAGCCGTTGGTCATGTGATACGAGCCCAGGCCCGACTCGATGGTGGTGGTCATCGCCACCACGTTGCCGTACTTGTCGTGCAGCGACAGGTGCGTGGTACCCCGTTCCTCCACCATCGACGGCGCCAGCGGCACGTCGCCGAGGTTGCCCGCCGCCACCGGCGTCACCATCGAACTGGTGGTGCTGATCAGGCTGGCACGCTGGCTCAGGTAGGGCTTGTTCAGCATGGTGTCCCAGGTGCCGCCGGGCAACGGGATGAAGTCGGTGTCGGCCACGTACTTGTTGCGGTCGGCGTAGGCCAGGTGTCCGGCTTCGCCCATCAGGTGGACGCCCAGCACGCTGGGCCGGCCGCCATTCTGGTCAACCAGCGTGGGCTTCTGCGCCGCCATGTCGAAGTTCTCGACGATACCCAGGATCTGCGCCACCGCGATGCCGCCCGACGACGGCGGCGGCATGCCGCACACCTCGTACTGCCGGTAGGTGGTGCACACCGGCGTGCGCTTCTTGGCCTGGTAGTTGGCCAGGTCGTCCAGCGTGGTCACACCGGGCGTGGTGGTGCCGTCGTAGGTGGTCTGGATCTTGTTGACGATAGCCTGGGCGATCGGGCCGTTCTTGTAGAACACGTCGGCGCCGCCCACGGCGATGGCGGTAAACACCGCCGCCAGCGCGGGATTGCGCAGCATGGTGTTGACCGCGCGCGGCGTGCCGTCGGGGTTCAGGAAGTAGGCAGCCATCTCGGGATCGCGCTTGATGTTGGCCACGGTGGCGCTGTCCGAGATCGCGGCGGCCATGCGCGGCGGAATCGCAAAGCCGTCGACGGCCAGCTTGATCGCCGGCGCGAACAACTCCTTCCACGCGGTCTTGCCGTAGTCGCGGTGGGCCAGCTCGAGCACGCGCAGCGTGCCGGGGGTGCCGATGGAGCGGCCGCTGCGGATCGCGGTGGGCAGCGGCGCGGTCTGGTCGGTCGCCGACTTCCAGCGCAGGTAGTTTTCATCGGCGGCGGCGGGCGCGGTCTCGCGGCCGTCGTAGGCGGTGACCTGGCGGGTCGCGGCGTCGTAATGCAGGATAAAGGTGCCGCCGCCGATGCCCGACGATTGCGGCTCGACCAGGTTCAGCACCATCTGCGCCGCCACGGCGGCGTCGATCGCGGTGCCGCCGGCCTTCAGCACGTCGCACGCTGCCTTGGTCGAGACCGGGTTGTTGGTCACGGCCATATAGGTCTTGCTATAGACGGTGACCTTGGGCGCGTAGCCGGTGGCCTGCTCCGGCGCGTTGGGGTCGCCTGGCAGGACCACGGCCTGGCCGCCGGTGCTGCCATCCAGCTCGCAGCCGGCGGTGGGCGTGAGCGGCGGTGGCGACGGTGGCGGTGATTCGCCGCCACCGCCGCCGCAAGCGCCCAGCGTCAGCGCAAGCGCCGCCAGGGCCAGCTTGCCGCGGCGCTGGCGCCAGGGAGGGGTGGCGCGCAGCGGCAACTGCGGCTCATCGGAGGATGCGTTGGGGTCGGCAGCGTACGGCATGATTTCTCCTTCCTTGTGTGGTCCGGGAAATGCCTGGGCCGCCGTCGCACGGGAAAGACCGCGGCCAGCTTTCACCGTAGTCGGGCGGCGCTCCGGTCTTAATCATTGAATGTACTGATTTACATGCATTCGAATCCGGGTTTAAGCGGCGGCTTAATTGAAACCGGCCATGGTGCGGGTAGGCCGGCGCTTGCCCATGGCGCCACGGTGGCGCAAGCCCGGTCCGCCTGTGTGCGTCATGCACCGTGATCGCCCGCCATGGCTGGCACGCACTGTCGCAGTGCGTGATTGCGCTGCACGGTGATGGTGCGCGCGAGCACTGTGGCCGGCATTCGGCCGCGCGCGCCGCCTGGGGCCGCGCCAGGCGCGGGTTGTCGGTTGGCACGCTAGTTGCAGATGCATCACCCGGGGAGCGTAGTCCCTGACCAACACCATAAACGGGAGCTGCAAATGCAACGACGTGACATGCTGAAGCTGTCGGCGATAGCCGCCGCGGCGATGATCGGTACCAGCCCGCTGGCGCTGGCGCAGTCCAAGGAGCCGATCAAGGTCGGCATCCTGCATTCGCTGTCCGGCACCATGGCCATTTCGGAAACGTCGCTGAAGGACGTGGCCCTGATGACCATCGACGAAATCAACAAGAGCGGCGGCGTGCTGGGGCGCAAGCTGGAGCCAGTGGTGGTGGACCCGGCGTCGAACTGGCCGCTGTTCGCCGAGAAGGCGCGCCAGCTGGTCAGCAAGGACAAGGTGGCGGTGACCTTCGGCTGCTGGACATCGGTGTCGCGCAAGTCCGTGCTGCCGGTCTACGAAGAGCTGAACGCGCTGCTGTTCTACCCGGTGCAGTACGAAGGCGAGGAAATGTCGAAGAACGTCTTCTACACCGGCGCCGCGCCCAACCAGCAGGCCATCCCGGCGGTGGAATACCTGATGAGCAAGGAGGGCGGTGGCGCCAAACGGTTCTTCCTGCTCGGCACCGACTACGTCTACCCGCGCACCACCAACAAGATCCTGCGCGCCTTCCTGAAGAGCAAGGGGGTTGCCGACAAGGACATCGAAGAGGTCTATACCCCATTCGGCCACAGCGACTACCAGACCATCGTCGCCAATATCAAGAAGTTCTCGCAGGGCGGCAAGACCGCGGTGGTCTCGACCATCAACGGCGATTCCAACGTGCCGTTCTACAAGGAACTGGGGAACGCCGGGCTCAAGGCCAAGGACGTGCCGGTGGTGGCGTTCTCGGTCGGTGAAGAAGAGCTGCGCGGTATCGACACCAAGCCGCTGGTGGGCCACCTGGCCGCGTGGAACTACTTCATGTCGGTCAAGAATCCCGAGAACGACGCCTTCCGCAAGCAGTGGGCGGCCTGGGTCAAGGCCAACAACCTGCCCGGCGGCGACAAGCGCGTGACCAACGATCCGATGGAAGCCACCTACGTCGGCATCCACATGTGGGCGCAGGCCGTGAAGAAGGCCGGCAGCACCGATACCAACAAGGTGCGCGCCGCCATGTACGGCCAGACCTTCAAGGCACCGGACGGCTTCACGCTGACGATGGGTGAGAACCACCACCTGTACAAGCCGGTGATGATCGGCGAAGTCAAGGGCGACGGCCAGTTCTCGGTGGTGTGGAAGACGCCGAAGGCGGTGCGTGCGCAGCCGTGGAGCCCGTTCATCGCGGGTAACGAAGGCAAGCCGGACAAGGTGATGTAAGCGGACGCCAGTCTGGCTCCGTGACGATGGCTTCCCTCTCCCGCAAGGCGGGGGAGGGAGCGCATCGCCCCCTTTCGCACACCAGAACAACAAGGCGCTGAAGCGCCGCCACTGCGCCAGCCACTATGCCCAAACTACTTCCGACAATGGCCATGCCATGGCTGCGCGCCCTGCTGTCGGCGTTGCTGCTGGCGGCTGCGCCGTGGGCCGCGGCGCTGACGCAGGCCGACCTGAAGCCGCTGGCCGAAGACGATTTCGATGCCAAGACCGCGGCACTGACCGCGCTCGCGAAGGCCCCGCCCGAGCAGGCCGGCCCGATCCTGAAGGCCCTGCAGGACGACGCGCTGCAATACGCAGCGTCGGTCGGCATGGTGCGCCAGGACGGCGATAAGACCGTCGATGCCATTACCGGCAAGCCAGTCGCGGTGAAAGCCGACGAACTGGAGTCCCTGACACTGAACAACAGCCTGCGTGCGCTGGTCGACAGCGCCGCCAGCAGCCTGCTGCTGCAGTCACCCGACATCGCGGTGCGTGCGCAGGCGGTCGCCACGCTGCGCGCCCAGCCGGAAAGCGCCTCGCGCGCCGCGGTCGAAGCCGCGCGCAAGAATGAGGCCGATGCCGGCCTGCGCACCAGCCTGGACGTGATCTGGGCCAACCTGGTGCTGGCCGAGCCGGCTGACCCCGCAGCGCATGACGCGCGGCTTGAAGCCATCCGCATCCTCGGCAGCGACAGCAACCCGCAGAGCCGCCAGAAGCTGGCGCCGCTGGTGGAGCGCGACAGTGCCGGCCGCTACCGCGAGCCTGATGGCAGCGTGCGCGTGGCCGCGCAGCAGGCGCTGGACACGCTGCAGGGCGACCAGCGCCGCGCCGAAGTGATCGGCAACCTGTTCGCCGGACTGAGCCTGGGCAGCGTGCTGCTGCTGGCCGCACTCGGGCTCGCCATCACCTATGGCCTGATCGGCGTGATCAACATGGCGCACGGCGAGTTCCTGATGATCGGCGCCTATGCCACCTACGTGGTGCAGTCGCTGTTCCGCGCCTACGCGCCCGGTGCGTTCGACTGGTATCTGCCGGCGGCATTGCCGGCGTCGTTCCTCGCTGCCGCCATGGTGGGCTTCGTGCTTGAGCGTCTGGTGCTGCGCCACTTGTACGGGCGCCCGCTGGAAACCCTGCTGGCCACTTTCGGCGTGAGCCTGCTGCTGATGCAGGCGGTGCGCACGCTGTTCGGCGCACAGAACGTCGAGGTCGCCAATCCCGGGTGGATGAGCGGCGGCTTCGCATCGATGTCGGGACTGGTGATCCCCTACAACCGCGTGGTCATCATCCTGTTCGCCCTGGCGGTGGTGATGGTGGCGTGGGCGGTGCTCAACCGCACCCGGCTGGGGCTGTTCGTGCGCGCGACCACGCAGAACCGCACCATGGCGGCGTGCGTCGGCGTGCGCACGTGGCGGGTCGACAGCTACGCCTTTGCCTTCGGCGCCGGCATTGCTGGGCTGGGCGGCTGCGCACTGTCGCAGATCGGCAATGTCGGGCCTGACCTCGGCCAGGCCTACATCATCGACTCATTCATGGTGGTGGTGCTGGGTGGCGTCGGGCAGCTGGCGGGGACCATCGTCGGTGCATTCGGGCTGGGCATCCTCAACAAGTTCATCGAGCCGTTCTACGGCGCGGTGCTGGCCAAGATCTTCGTCCTGGTGCTGATCGTGCTGTTTATCCAGAAGCGGCCGCAGGGACTGTTCGCGCTCAAGGGGCGCAGCGCGGAGGCATGATGCAGCGATTCCAGACTGATTCTTCCGCGGCACCGTTCCGGCTTGCCGTGCCCGAACGCCAGCCGCTGTTCTCGCCGCGCGGCTGGATCGCGCTGCTCGCACTGGCGGTGATCGTCGGCATCGGCGTGCCGGTGGGTGCGCTGCTGGTGCCGGAAGGCCACCCGCTGCACCTGTCGGCGTACGCGCTGACGCTGGTCGGCAAGATCATGTGCTTCGCGCTGGCGGCAATCGCGCTCGACCTGGTGTGGGGCTACTGCGGCATCCTCAGCCTCGGCCATGGCCTGTTCTTCGCGCTGGGCGGCTATGCTATGGGCATGTACCTGATGCGTTCGATCGGCCGCGAGGGCGTATATCAAAGCGAATTGCCGGACTTCATGGTGTTCCTCGACTGGAAGGAACTGCCGTGGTTCTGGCACGGCACCGACCACCTCGGCTATGTGCTGCTGCTGGTAGTGCTGGTGCCGGGCGTACTGGCGTGGCTGTTCGGCTTCTTTGCCTTCCGTTCGCGCATCAAGGGCGTGTACCTGTCGATCATCACGCAGGCCATGACGTATGCGGCGATGCTGCTGTTCTTCCGCAACGAGACCGGCTTCGGCGGCAACAACGGCTTTACCGACTTCAAGCGCATCGCCGGGTTCGCCATCGCCGCGCCGCAGACGCGCACGGCGCTGTTCGTGCTGACCTTCCTGGCGCTGCTGGCCGGCTTCATCGCCTGCCGCTACATCGTCACCTCGAAGCTCGGCCGCGTGGTCGCGGCGGTGCGCGATGCCGAGATGCGCGTGATGTTCTCCGGCTACAGCCCGCTCGGCTACAAGCTGTTCGTGTGGACCTTCTCGGCGGTGCTGTGCGGCATCGCCGGTGCGCTCTACGTGCCGCAGGTCGGCATCATCAACCCGGGCGAGATGTCGCCCGGCAACTCGATCGAGATGGCAGTGTGGGTCGCCGTTGGCGGGCGCGGCACGCTGATCGGGCCGGTGATCGGCGCGTTCCTGGTCAATGGCGCCAAGACCCTGTTCACCGCCCACTTTGCCGAATACTGGCTGTTCCTGCTGGGCGCGATGTTCGTGCTGGTGACGCTGTACCTGCCAGATGGCGTAACGGGGCTGTGGACACGCCTGCGCCAGCGTCGCGCCGCGCCGGCACCGCTTGCGCCGGAACCCGTTTCCGCGCCCGTCGTCGCGGGCCGCACCGGAGGTGAAGCATGAACGCCGCGCTTCAGCATGGCCAGGCCGAAAGCGGCGATGCCACCGGCCTGGGCCGCGTGCTCGAGCCGGGCACCATCGATGTGTCGCACGGCCCGATCCTCTACCTGGAAGACCTCACCGTGCAGTTCGACGGTTTCCGCGCGCTCAACCAACTGAACCTGTCGATCGACCATGGCGAGCTGCGCTGCGTGATCGGCCCCAACGGCGCCGGCAAGACCACCATGATGGATGTCATCACCGGCAAGACCGGGCCGCGCAACGCCAGTGTCAGCGGACGCGTGTTCCTCGGCCAGACCATCGACCTGATGCGCATGACCGAGCCGCGCATCGCACAGGTGGGCATCGGCCGCAAGTTCCAGAAGCCCACCGTGTTCGAGCAGCATGCGGTGTGGGAGAACCTGGAACTGGCGATGCAGGCCGACAAGCGCTGGTGGTCGTCGCTGCGCGCGCGCCTGACCCCGGCGGGGCATCGCCGCATCGAAGAGACCCTGGCGCTGACCGGCCTGGAGGCCGAGGCCTACCGGCCCGCGGGGATGCTGTCGCACGGACAGAAGCAGCGGCTGGAGATCGGCATGCTGCTGATGCAGCAGCCGCAGCTGTTGCTGCTCGACGAGCCGGTGGCCGGCATGACCGATGAAGAGACCATGCAGCTTGCCGGCCTGCTCAACGGCCTGCGCGGCAGCTGCTCGATGATGGTGGTGGAACACGACATGGAGTTTGTCGCCGCGCTGGCCGGAGATGCCGGCAAGGTCACGGTGCTGGCCGAGGGCAGTGTGCTGGCCGAAGGCACGCTCGACAGCGTCAAGCGCGACGAGCGCGTGATTGAATCCTACCTGGGGAGATAGGCATGCTGCAGGTCAATGCACTGAACCAGTTCTACGGCGGCAGCCATATCCTGCGCAACGTCAGCTTCGAAGTGCCGGCGGGCCGGCTGACCACGCTGCTCGGCCGCAACGGCGTAGGCAAGAGCACGCTGCTGAAATGCCTGATGGGCGTGGTGCCGACGCGCAGCGGCAGCATCCATTGGGACGGCAAGGCCCTGGAAAAGAAGGCGCCTTATGAGCGGGTGTCCGCGGGGCTGGCCTATGTGCCGCAGGGGCGCGAGATCTTCCCGCGGCTGACGGTCGAGGAGAACCTGCTGATCGGCGCCGCCAGCCGCGCGCGGCCCGCGGGCGTGCCGGAGCGCATCTACCAGCTGTTCCCGGTGCTGCGCACCATGCGCCTGCGCCGCGGCGGCGACCTGTCCGGCGGGCAGCAGCAGCAACTGGCAATCGGGCGCGCGCTGATGAGCGAGCCGGGCCTGCTGATCCTGGACGAACCGACCGAAGGCATCCAGCCCTCAATCATCCAGGACATCGGCCGCGCCTTGCGGCTGTTGGTCGACGAGTTCGGCATGACGGTGCTGCTGGTCGAGCAGTACTACGAATTCGCGCGGCAGATTGCCGACCACTATGTGGTGATGAGCCGCGGCGAAGTGGTGGCGCGCGGCGCCGGCGCCAGCATGGAGCAGGACGGCGTGCGCGAGCTGATCGCCGTATAAAGCGCGCACAAGCCCTTCGCCAGCCATGCGCCATCCCGATTTCCCTTCGTCCGTCGCCATGCTGCCGGCAGCATGGCAGGCCACGCTGCACTTGCGCTTTGCGCGGCGCGGTGAGCGCACCGCGCTGACTGAGCGCCGCCATCGGGGCCCGCTGCTGGTGCAGAAGCCGTTGTACCCGGAAGGCGCCATCTGCCACGCGGTGATCCTGCACCCGCCGGCGGGGGTCGCGGGTGGCGACAGCCTGGAGATCGACGTGGCGGTGGAGGCCGGCGCGCACGCCGTGCTGGCGACGCCCGGCGCCACCAAGTGGTACAAGTCGCTCGGCCGCGATGCGTCACAGCAAGTGCGGATGGCGGTGGGCGAGGGCGCGCGGCTGGACTGGCTGCCGCAGGAGAACATCGTCTTTGACGACGCGCGGGTGCGGATTTCGACCGTGCTCGACGTGGCGCCGGGCGGCAGCGCGATCGGCTGGGATGCCGTGGTGCTCGGCCGGCAGGCGTCGGGCGAGCAGTGGACGCGCGGCGCGCTGTGGCTGGACACCCGCATCGGCGCCGGCGCACGCGCGCTGTGGATCGAACAATCGCAGCTGGAAGCGGCCTCGCCGCTGCGCACCGCCGTGGCGGCGCTGGACGGGCTGAACGTGCTGGGCACGCTGTGGGCCGTCGGCGCCGGCGCCACGCAGGAACTTGCGGAAGCGCTGGCCGAGCGGCTGCCCTATACGCCGGCGTTGCGCGCCGGCGTGACGTGCCTGGCCGCCCACGGCCAGTCGATGCTGCTGCTGCGCGTGCTGGGCCGGCACATGGAAGCGGTGCGCCACGTCATGACCGACAGCTGGCAGGTGCTGCGCATGCCGATCCATGGCGTCGCGGCGCGGCCGCTGCGGCTGTGGGCCACGTAGCCCGCCAAACGACAATCGAGCAAGTACAAGGAACCAGGCATGGAACTGACGCCGCGAGAGAAAGACAAGTTGCTGATCTTCACCGCCGCGCTGCTGGCCGAGCGGCGCAAGGCCCGCGGGCTCAAGCTGAACTACCCGGAAGCGGTGGCGCTGATCACCGCCGCCATCATGGAAGGCGCGCGCGACGGCAGCACCGTGGCCGAGCTGATGCACGCCGGCACCACCGTGCTGCAGCGCGAGGACGTGATGGACGGCGTGGCCGAGATGATCCCCGAGATCCAGGTCGAGGCCACCTTCCCGGACGGCACCAAGCTGGTCACGGTGCACCATCCCATTGTCTGAAAACGCATTGATCACCGCAGCCGACCACCCGGCCAAACCGAGGAACGCCATGACCCGTACCGCTTGCCGCCGCCTTGCCCTGGGCGCATTCTTGACCGTTGCCGCCGGCGCCGCGCTGGCGCATCCCGGCCACGATGCCGCCACCGTCGGCGCCAGCCTGTGGGCCGGCCTGGCGCACCCGTTCACCGGCGCCGACCACCTGCTGGCGATGGCCGCGGTGGGCGTATGGAGCGCGCTGGTGGCGGGCTCCGCCGGCGCTACGCTGCGACTGCCGCTGGCCTTTGTCGCGCTGATGCTGGTGGGTGCCGAGCTGGGGCTGGCCGGCCTGGCGCTGCCAGCGGTCGAACCGATGATTGCGGCTTCGCTGCTGGTGATCGGCCTGTTGCTGGCATTGCGCGCCAGGCTGCCGGCATGGGCCGGCACGCTGCTGGTTGGCGGCTTTGCCATGTTCCACGGCTATGCGCATGGCGCGGAACTGCCCGCCAGCGCGGGCGCGCTGCCAGCGGTGCTGGCCTACGTGGGCGGGTTTGCCGCGGCCACCATGGCGCTGCACCTGCTGGGCATCGGCGCCGGCACGCTGCTGCGCCGCCATGCCGGCTGGCTGGCGCGCGCCGCCGGCGCCGGCGTCGCGCTGTACGGCGCGGGCCTGCTGGTGTCCTGAGGAGCAGCGCGATGATTCCCGGTGAACTGATGCCCGCCGACGGCGAGATCGAACTCAATGCCGGCCGCGCCACGGTCAGCGTGACCGTGGCCAATACCGGCGACCGGCCGATCCAGGTCGGCTCGCACTTCCACTTCTACGAGACCAACGCCGCGCTTGCGTTCGAGCGCGAGGCCGCGCGCGGTTTCCGCCTGAACATCGCCGCGGGCACTGCGGTGCGCTTCGAGCCCGGCCAGACGCGCACCGTCGAGCTGGTGGCGCTGGACGGCGACCGCATCGTGTACGGCTTCAACGGCAAGATCATGGGAGCGCTGTGATGGCGAAGATTTCCAGGCAGGCCTATGCCGAGATGTTCGGCCCGACCACCGGCGACCGTTTGCGGCTGGCCGACACGGGTCTCATCGTCGAAGTCGAGAAGGACTTCACCATTTATGGCGAGGAAGTGAAGTTCGGCGGCGGCAAGGTCATCCGCGACGGCATGGGCCAGAGCCAGCGCATGGCGAAGGACTGCGTCGACACCGTGATTACCAACGCGCTGATCATCGACCACTGGGGCATCGTCAAGGCCGATATCGGCCTGAAGCACGGACGCATCGCAGCGATCGGCAAGGCCGGCAATCCCGATATCCAGCCGGGCGTCACCATCGTGGTGGGCCCGGGGACCGAGGTGATCGCGGCCGAAGGCATGATCGTCACGGCCGGCGGCATCGACAGCCATATCCACTTCATCTGCCCGCAGCAGATCGAAGAGGCGCTGATGAGCGGCGTCACCACCATGATCGGCGGCGGCACCGGCCCGGCCACCGGAACCTTCGCCACCACCGTGACGCCGGGGCCGTGGTACATGGAGCGCATGCTGCAGGCGGCCGATGCCTATCCGATGAATATCGGCCTGCTGGGCAAGGGCAACGCCAGCCAGCAAGGCCCGATCCTGGAGCAGGTGGAAGCCGGCGCCATCGGCCTGAAGCTGCACGAAGACTGGGGCACCACGCCGGCGGCGATCGACACTTGCCTGTCGGTGGCGGACGCGACCGACACCCAGGTCGCGATCCATACCGATACGCTCAACGAGGCCGGTTTTGTCGAGACCACCATTGCCGCGTTCAAGGGCCGCACCATCCATACGTACCACACCGAGGGCGCGGGCGGCGGCCATGCGCCGGACATCATCAAGGTCTGCGGCGAGGCCAACGTGCTGCCGTCCTCGACCAACCCGACGCGCCCCTACACGGTCAACACGCTGGACGAGCATCTCGACATGCTGATGGTGTGCCACCACCTGGACCCGTCGATCGCCGAGGACATCGCTTTCGCCGAAAGCCGCATCCGCCGCGAAACCATCGCCGCCGAGGACATCCTGCACGACCTCGGCGCGTTCTCGATGATCTCGAGCGATTCGCAGGCGATGGGGCGCGTCGGCGAGGTCATCATCCGCACCTGGCAGACCGCGCACAAGATGGCGGCGCAGCGTGGCAAGCTGCCCGGCGATCCGCACGATGCGCGCGGCGGGCACGACAACTTCCGCGTCAGGCGCTATGTCGCCAAGTACACGATCAATCCCGCGTTGACCCATGGCATCGCGCATGAGGTGGGATCGGTCGAGGTCGGCAAGTGGGCCGACCTGGTGCTGTGGCGCCCGGCATTCTTTGGCGTCAAGCCGAGCCTGATCCTCAAGGGCGGCATGATCGCCGCCGCGGCAATGGGCGACCCCAACGCCTCGATCCCGACGCCGCAGCCGGTGCACTACCGGCCGATGTTTGCCGCGGCCGGCGGCGCCCTGCATCGTTCTTCGCTGACCTTTGTGTCGCAGGCGGCGCTGGCGGCCGGCATCGGCGAGCGCTACGGCCTGGCCAAGACGCTGTCGGCCGTGCGCGGCACCCGCACGGTCAGCAAGCGAGACATGGTCCACAATGACTGGCAACCGCACGTCACGGTCGATCCCGAGACCTACCAGGTCGTCGCCGACGGCCAGTTGCTGATGTGCGAGCCCGCCACCGAGCTGCCCATGGCGCAGCGCTACTTCCTGTTCTGACCGGCCGGGGCAGTTGCCTTGGAATACCCATGCTGAAGATCGACAAACTCCTGACCGCGCCGCACGGCATTGCGCCGGTGCTGGTGCGCCGCGCACCCAAGCTGGTACTGCCCTTCGCCGACCGCAGCAAGAGCCGCCTGCGCGCGGTGCTCGACAACGGCGCCGACGCCGCGCTGTTCCTGCCGCGCGGCACGGTGCTGCGCGGCGGCGACCTGCTGGTGGCGGAAGACGGCAGTTTCGTCGAGGTGCAAGCCGCCACCGAATCCGTGCTGGAAGTGCGCACGCAAGACCCGCATGCGCTGATGCGCGCGGCCTACCACCTTGGCAACCGGCACACGCCGGTGGAGATCGGGCGCGACTACCTGCGGCTCGAATATGACGCGGTGCTGGCCGACATGCTGCAGCGGCTGGGGGTGCGCGCCGAACGCGCCGAACTGCCGTTCGAGCCGGAGGCGGGCGCCTATGGCGGCGGTCACAAGCATGGGCATGACGCGACGTTCGCGGAGGACTATGCGGCGGCGCAGGCGGTGTTTCATGAGCATCATGGGCATTCGCATGGGCATGACTACGATCATGGCGACGCGGGTCATGTTGACGACGCTTCCTGCGTGCATAAGCATTAATTGCCGCTAGCGCTGACACATGAAGGTACGTTGTGAACCAGCCTGATTACCTCGCCCACACCGACACCGCGCTCCCCTCTCCCGCAGGTGGGAGAGGGGAGCGAATCGTCGCAAAGCGCAGGATCGTGTAATGACCTCTCTCCCTCAACTCATCTCGCTGCTTCACCTTGCCTCGCCTGCATTGCCGATCGGCGGCTTCAGTTATTCGCAAGGCCTCGAGGCCGCCATCGAATGTGGCAGCGTGCAGGATGCGCCGAGCGCCGAGCGCTGGATCCGCGACAACCTGCTGCAGGTGCAGGCGCAATGCGAGGCGCCGCTGTGGCTGCTGCTGCATCGATACTGGCAGGCGGGCGACACCGCACAGGTACAGGCATGGAATGACTGGTTCCACGCCACCCGCGAGACCTCCGAGTTGCGGCTGGAGACGGCGCAGATGGGCTGGTCGCTGGCCAGGCTGATTGCGCAGATGGAGTGGGGCACGCCGGTGCTGCGCGAGACCCTCGCGATGCTGTCGCCGGCATGCCTGCCGACGGCTTTTGCGGCCGCCTGCGTGGCGCTGGAGATCGCGGCGCGCGACGGGCTGGCCGCCTACTGCTTCAACTGGGCCGAGAACCAGGTGGCCGCGGCGATCAAGGCGGTGCCGCTGGGCCAGGTGGCTGGCCAGCACATGCTGCGGCGCCTCCACGGCGCGGTGCTCGATACCGTTGCAGAAGCCGCGCGCCGCGCCGACGCCACGCCGCCGCAACTGTCGACGTTTTCCCCGATGCTGGGCCTGCTGTGCGCACGGCACGAAACGCAGTACTCCCGCTTGTTCCGATCCTGAACCGATACCCACCATGACCAACGCCCGTACCAAGAACAACCCTCCGCTGCGCGTCGGTGTCGGCGGCCCCGTCGGCTCCGGCAAGACCACGTTGCTGGAAATGCTGTGCAAGGCGATGCGCGACCGCTATGACCTGGTCGCGATCACCAACGACATCTACACCAAGGAAGACCAGCGCCTGTTGACGATCTCCGGCGCGCTGCCGGCGGAGCGCATCCTGGGGGTGGAAACTGGCGGCTGCCCGCACACCGCGATCCGCGAGGACGCATCGATCAACCTTGAAGCGGTGGATCGGATGCTGTTGCGCTTCCCGGATGCCGACGTGGTCTTCATCGAGTCCGGCGGCGACAACCTGGCCGCGACCTTCAGCCCAGAACTTTCTGATTTGACGATCTACGTCATCGACGTCGCCGGGGGCGAGAAGATTCCTAGGAAGGGAGGGCCGGGCATCACCAAGTCGGACCTGCTGGTGATCAACAAGACCGACCTTGCGCCGTATGTGGGCGCATCGCTGCCGGTGATGGAAAGCGATGCGCGCAAGATGCGTGGCACCCGGCCGTTCGTGATGGGCAGCGTCAAGTCCGGGCAGGGCCTGGACGAGGTGATCCGCTTTATCGAACGGCAGGGCATGCTGGGGGTCTAGGCTTCGGGGCTGGCCTCGGCATCGGGTGCGGAGCGCGCGCCGGCACTGGTGTGTCCCAGCGCCGGGCGGAAGCTGCCCTTGCCCGCCAGCGCCCGCGCCACCGCGGCCACCAGGTTCAGCTCGGGCTCGCTCAGCTCGGCCATGTGGTGCACCGTGGCCTCGATCGCCGCGCGCTGGCGGTTGCCGAACGGCGCACGGGATTGCTCGACCTGGAGCTGGCTGGCGTCGTGGCGGCTGAAGTCGAGCATTTCGGCGGTGGGTACGGCAAGGGTCTCGGCCAGCCTGCAGATGTTGGCCAGCGCCAGGTTGCGCTTGCCGCTTTCAATGCCGCTCAGGTACGAGCGCGACAGCCCGCTTTCGAGCGAGAGGGTCTCTTGGGACCAGCCTCTTTGCTTGCGTAGCCAGGCGAGATGCAATCCGAAAAGTCTGAGATTTCGAGTAGGCATGGGATCATGAAAAGTTCGGAGTGGTCTGAGGCTAAGGGTTTGACCTTGAGGCAACGACAACTTATCCTCTTCCTCACTATCGGTGTCCGATCCGCAAATTGAGGGGCGCGCCAGGCATTGGCGCGGCACGATGGCATCAACCGGGCGGCCTGCATCGCAGCGCCGCGCCAGACGGGTTATTGCGCCAGACCGAGCGTCACGCCGCCACGCGTGCGCCGGCTGCGCGGACAGGCGCATGGCGCCTGTCGCCCTGCAGGGGGATTGCCATGCAGATCTTCACGCTGTTCGAGGCGCGCATGCGCGCCAGCGATGCCGACCGCCGCGCGCCGTCGGATTTCATTCCCGGATTCCAGCCACGCTTGCTTGCCGCCGCTGCCGGCCTCGGCTGCACCTGCGACTACGTCTTCCTCTGCGCCGGCGAGCGCCAGCCGGAATTTTCAGCGGATTGCCATGAATGGTGGGCTTGCCTGCGCGGCGGCCTGCGGTTGTCTTCGCCCGGCCGCGGCAGCTTGCTGGTGGGCGGCGGTGAACTGTTCGCACCCGCGCCGGGCGTGCCGATGCAGGTGCAGGCGGTGGCCGACACCATCCTGGTGCGCGCGGTGCCGCAAGGCCTGGCCGACGCCGCGCGCCCCGTGGCCATGCCCGCGGGCGCGTGGCACTGCGCGCTGGGCGCGCTTGCTCCCGCCGGCGCCGAGGGCGGGGCGCCAACGCAGGCGTTGACGGATGTGCCGGATGCGGATGACCGGCCAGCGCAGCAGGCTATGCGCCCGGAGTTTGTCCAGCTGGATGGGCCGGCGGATGACTGGGGCCGGCGCCTGCAGGCGCGCGGGCTGCGCTGGGCGCTGTGTTACCGGGGCGCCATCGCCCTGCATTGGCAGGGCGCGCTGGTGCGGGCCGGGGGCGACATGGCTTTCCTGCAGCCTGGCACGCTCTACGCGCTGGACGCGCATGAGTCGTGCCGGCTTGACGTGCTGGTGCCGGGCACCGGCCTGCTGTGCTGCTTCGGGCCCGGCGATGCCCCGCACGACGGCGTGGCCTGCGGCGGCGGCCGGCGCGCGGATGGACACGCCATGGGGTGCACTGCGCTGGCACTGGCCTGATGGCCGGGCTGCCAGCGGGCGCCATGCGCATGCAGCGCAGCCGCCGGCTGGCGCGCCGCGTTCAGTGACGCTTGTACTGGGTGGCGCCGAACAGCACTTCGCGCGCCTTGTCGTCCTGCAGCGCCTTGCGCGCGCTGGCCAGCACCTCCACGCCGCGCTTGACCGCGGGGCGCTCGGCGATCCCGTTGAACCAGCGTTTCAGGTGGGGGTAGTCGTCCAGCTCGACGCCCTGGTTCTGCCAGCTGCGTAGCCAGGGGAAGGTGGCGATGTCGGCGATGGTGTACTGGTCGCCGGCCAGCCATTCATGCTTCGACAACTGCGTGTCGATCACGCCGTACAGGCGCCTGGCTTCATTGGTGTAGCGGTTGACCGCGTACTCGATCTTTTCGGGCGCATAAATGCGGAAGTGATGCGCCTGGCCCAGCATCGGGCCCACGCCGCCCATCTGGAACATCAGCCACTGCAGTGCCTCGTACTTGCCGCGCACGTCCTCGGGCAGGAACTTGCCGGTCTTGCCGGCCAGGTAGAGCAGGATCGCGCCCGATTCGAACAGCGCGATCGGCTTGCCGTCGGGACCGTCCGGGTCGACGATGGCGGGAATCTTGTTGTTGGGGCTGATCTTCAGGAAGTCCTCGCCGAACTGGTCGCCGGCGCCGATATTGATCGGGTGGACCTGGTACTCCAGTCCGCACTCCTCAAGCATGATGTGGACTTTGTGGCCATTGGGCGTAGCCCAGCTGTAGACGTCGATCATTGCAAAAGATCTCCTGGCTTCATTCGTGGGAGCGGCCACATCAACCACTGACGTGGCGAACCGCGCGATTTAAGCACAGAAGAAAAAAACGCGCAGCCAGGCTGCGCGTTTTCCACACTGCCGGCAGGGGCGGGCCCGCCGGCGCGTCCGGGCGGTCAGAAGCCGCGTGCCACCGGCATCCGGATGGTGTCCGGGTTGACGTTCATGTGCTTGGCCAGCTCCAGCTTGGCAATGGCGTTGCGGTGCACCTCGTCCGGGCCGTCGGCAAGGCGCAGGGTGCGCTGATGCGCCCACCAGTTGGCCAGCGGGAAATCGCTGGACACGCCGGCGGCGCCATGGACCTGGATGGCCCAGTCGATCACCTTGAGTGCCACGTTGGGGGCCACCACCTTGATCATCGCGATCTCGGCCTTGGCCACCTTGTTGCCAACCGTATCCATCATGTACGCAGCCTTGAGCGTCAGCAGGCGCGCCATCTCGATCTCGCAGCGGGCTTCGGCGATGCGCTCCTGCGTCACGCCCTGGCTCGACACCGGCTTGCCGAACGCCACGCGCGACAGCGCGCGCTTGCACAGCAGTTCCAGCGCGCGCTCGGCCACGCCGATGCTGCGCATGCAGTGGTGGATGCGGCCCGGCCCGAGGCGGCCCTGCGCAATCTCGAAGCCGCGGCCTTCGCCCAGCAGGATGTTGGTGACCGGCACGCGCACGTTCTTCAGCTCGATTTCCATATGGCCGTGCGGCGCGTCGTCGTAACCGAACACCGGCAGGAAACGCTTGATGGTGATGCCCGCGGTATCGGCCGGCACCACGACCATCGACTGCTGCTCATGGCGGCCGGCGTCGGGATTGGTCTTGCCCATCACGATGTAGACCTTGCAGCGCGGGTCGCCGGCACCCGACGACCACCACTTGGTGCCGTTGATCACGTAGTGGTCGCCATCGCGCTCGATGCGGCATTCGATATTGGTCGCGTCCGACGAGGCCACCGCGGGCTCGGTCATCAGGAAGGCCGAGCGGATCTCGCCGGCCAGCAGCGGCTCAAGCCACTTGTCCTTTAGTTCCTCGGAGGCGTAGCGCTCCAGCGTCTCCATGTTGCCGGTGTCGGGGGCCGCGCAGTTGAACACCTCGGCCGACCAGGGCACCCGGCCCATGATCTCGCACAGCGTGGCGTATTCCAGGTTCGACAGACCCTGCGGGGCGCGCGGCGAGCGCGGCAGGAACAGGTTCCACAGGCCGGCAGCGCGGGCCAGCGGCTTCAGTTCCTCGATCACCTTGGTCGGGATCCACGCGTTGCCGGCGCGGCGGTTCGCGTCGATCTCTTCGGCGAAGCGCTTTTCGTTCGGATAGATGTGCTGGTCGAAGAAGGCCAGCAGCTTGGCCTGCATTTCCTTGACCTTCGGGCTGTACTCGAAATCCATGTGGTCTCCTCGCTACGGGATCAGTGGGCGCCGGCATTGCATCGGCGCCGAAAGGCTTCATCGCAGAATTGGGACTGGGCCGATGCAATGCACTCTATCTTAAAGACGTTAATTAGAAAAATGAATTTTCTGGATTTGACAGTATCAATTCCCTGCATTCCGTGCCAGAATCACCGGCATGCAGCTCGCCCGCATCGACCTCAACCTCTTCGTCGTGTTCGACGCCATCTACAGCGAAGGCAGTATCACCGCGGCCGCGCGCCAGCTCAACCTGACGCAGCCGGCGGTCAGCCACGCGCTGGGCCGACTGCGCACGCTGTTCGACGATCCGCTGTTCGAGCGCCGTGGGCAGGGCATGGCGCCCACGCCGCTGGCCCGTTCGCTGGCGGCCGAGGTGCGCAGCGCGCTGCAGTCGTTCGCGCGCACGCTGCAGGATACGCCGCACTTCGACCCCACCAACACCGTGCGCCGCTTTACCATCGGCATGCGCGACGCGCTCGAGTCGACGCTGTTGCCGCCGCTGATGAGCCGCGTCACGGCGATGGCGCCGCAGGTGGAGATCGCCGCAATCCGCTTCGACCGGCGCGAGATGGAATCGGAGCTGCTGGCTGGCACGCTCGACGCCGCGCTCGACATCCTGCTGCCGGTGTCGCCCGCGATCCATCACGCGCCGTTCATGGCCGACCCGATGGTGGTGCTGGCGCGGCGTGATCATCCGCTGGTGAAGAAGGAGCTGACGCTGGAGCGCTACCTGGCGGCCGAGCACGTGCATGTGTCGTCGCGCCGGCGCGGGGCCGGACTGGAAGACCAGGCGCTGCACCGCATGGGCCTGACGCGCCGGGTGCGGCTGCGCTGCCAGCATTACGCCGCGGCGTGCCGCGTGGTCAGCTGCACGGACCTGCTCGCCACGCTGCCGCTGCGCTATGCGCGCATCGCCAATGAACCGTATGCCAACCGGCTGCTGTCGCTGCCGTTCAAGGTGCCGTCGCTCGAGCTGCACCTGTACTGGCACGCGGGCGGCGAGAATGACGGCGCCAACCGCTGGCTGCGCGAGCAGCTGATGGCGGTGATGGCCTCGCTCGGCAGCGGCATGGCCGACGTGGCGGCGGCGGGCTGACGAGGCCCCGCCGTACCTTGGCGCAAGGCCAAGTCGCCGCGGGTGCGGCGCGCGCGGGTCACACGTAAGCAATTGTTCGCGGGCTAGACCGTCGCGGTCCCGCCCCATACCATCTTGCGGCCTTTCTGCCCCGGTGCAGCCACAGCGAGCCCGTCCTCTGCACGGCGCCCGCGAGGTTTTGCCGCGCCGGTTGTCCGCTGCCGCGAAACCCCGTGGCAGACCAGTTCGCCGAACTCCACCACGACGCTTCAGACCGATGATTGGGAAACGCTTGCCAGCCGATTGCCATGCCATGCCGTCGCGCCGCGCGCGGCACACCACGCTGGCCCTGACCACGCTCTGTACCGCCGCGGTGCTGGCCCTGGCCGCCTGCGGCGGCGGCGATGGCGGCGACGGTGGCGCGCCCGCTGGCGGCCAGAGCGGAGCCACGTCTGCGTCCCCGACATCCCCCACCGGTTCTACGCTCACCACGGCGGGGGCCTGCTATACCGTCAGCGGTCCGGTGCCTGCCGCCGCATCGGGCAGCGGCGTCTCGCTGCTGCCGGCGCGCGGCAGCGCGGTCAGCGACTATCGCGTGCTGGACGAGCCGCGCACCGCGGGCCTGTGCTATGCCAACTATCGTCGCGAGCAGGCGGGCCTGCCGCCGCTGGCCCCGCGCGACCCGCTCAACGCTGCCGCACAGGCCCACACGGACTATATGCTGGCCAACGCCACGTTGACGCACGATGAGAGCAGCGCCAATCCGGGCTACACCGGCGCCACCGCCGATGAGCGCATCCAGGCCGCCTATCCTACCGACGCCACCGCCGAAGTGGTGGCCGGCGCCAACCGCTGGACCTCGCTGGCCAATGCGCAGCTGTCGATGTCGCCCAAGGATGCACTGGTGTCGGACCTGGTGGATGCGCCGTTCCACCGCGCCGCGCTGCTGGGCAGCTATGGCTCGGCCGGCAGCGGCTTTGCCGAGCGCGTCGGCGCCAACGGCAGCGGCACTTCAGCCAGCTACTACCAGACCGTCGACCTCGCCGACCCGATCAAGGGTGGCAGCGACAACCAGATGGTGGCCTATCCGTTCGACGGCCAGAACGACGTGCCGGTCAACTGGGTCAACACGGAAAGCCCCAATCCGGCACCGGGCTATGAAAGCCACACCATGGGCTACCCGGTATCGCTACAGGCGATCAATACCTCGCTGCAGTTCGATGCCGACAACTTCGTCATTACTGATGCGCAAGGCAACAACGTCGACTGCATCAAGGTCGACAGCCGCTCCTCGGGCCTGAGCAGCGCGGCGCACGGCCTGGCGTTGTGCACGCCGGTAGCGCCACTGGCGAGCCAGCAGCGCTATACCGTGCGGGTGACGGGCCGGCTTGGGGCGCAGCCGGTGGACCTGAGCTGGTCGTTCACCACGCGCTGACCCTTGCGCCAGCGCCTGCGGCGCCGCTGCGCGGGGTTGCATGCTGTTCTCCTAAGTGAAGTGGCCGCGGGCAGGTGGCCGGCACGACGGCCTGTCGATGAAACCGGCCACCCCCAGCCGGCGCGGTTGAGGCGGGCGAAATATACTTTTCTCGCCGCCCGGTGCCAGGCCGGATAGGGCGAATGCCAGACTTTCGCCTCCCGGGATGCCCGGATCGCCACTACAATCGTTTGATCCTTTTCCCGGAGATACCGCATGGCTCACCCTGACCTCACTTCGATGGCATGGCGCGGCGCGCTGGCGCTGGCCCTGTCTGCGCTGCTCGGTGCCTGTGGTACCCCGGGCGCAGGCACGGCCACGCCGGCCGCTGCCGCTGCGCCCGCGGCTGCGACCCCGCCCGCGGCGATGCCGCCTGCGCCGGAAGTGGCCTCGGGCTACCGCCCCGGCATTGCCACCGTCTACGCGCAGCGCCATATGGCAGCCGCGGCCAACCCGCTCGCCACCGAGGCCGGGCGCGCCATGCTGCGCCAGGGCGGCTCGGCGATCGATGCCGCCATCGCCATGCAGGCGGTGCTGACGCTGGTCGAGCCGCAGGCCACCGGCATTGGCGGCGGCGCGTTCATCATGTACTGGGACGGCAAGAACGTGCAGGCCTTCGACGGCCGCGAGACCGCTCCCGCAGGCGCCACCGAAAACCTGTTCATGCGCCCGGACGGCAAGCCGATGGCGTTCAGCGAGGCCCAGATCGGCGGGCGCTCGGTCGGCACGCCGGGCGTGATGCGCGCGCTGGAGATGGTCCACCGCAAGCACGGCCGCCTGCCCTGGGCCAGGCTGTTCCAGCCCGCCATCGACCTGGCGGAGAAAGGCTTCCCGATCTCGCAGCGGCTCTACACGCAGGTCGCGGCCGACAAGTTCCTGGCCGGTTCGCCGGAGATGGCCGCCTACTTCCTCGATGCCCAGGGCAAACCCAAGCCGGCCGGCACGGTGCTGAAGAACCCGAAGCTGGCACAGACGCTGCGCGACCTTGCGCGCCGCGGCGCCGGCGTGCTCTACGGCGGCCCGATCGCGCGCGATATCGTGGCAAAGGTGAACAGCGGCAGCAATGCCGGCTCGCTGTCGCTGGCCGACCTGGGCAGCTACCGCGCCAAGCAGCGCGTGCCGGTGTGCACCGACTACAAGCGCTGGAAGATCTGCGGCATGCCGCCGCCGTCGTCGGGCGGCATCGCCATCGCGCAGATCCTCGGCACGCTGCAGGCGCTGGAAACCAGGAACCCCAAATACGCGCTCGCCGCGCTCAAGCCGCAGGCCGTGAACACTCCGGCGGTGCTGGAGGCCCATCCTGACGCCGTCCATGCGATTGCTGAGGCCGATCGCCTGGCTTATGCCGACCGCGGCCTGTACGTCGCCGATGCGGACTTCGTGCCGGTCGACGTCAGCGGCATGGTCAACCCGTCTTACCTCGCCGCGCGCGCCGAACTGATCGGCGAGCAAAGCATGGGCAAGGCCCAGCCGGGTACCCCGCCAGGCGCCACGGTGGCCTACGCGCCGGACCGCTCGCCGCCGCGCATTTCCACCTCGCAGATCGTCGCTGTCGACGATCGCGGCGGCGCCATCTCGATGACCACCACGATCGAGTCGTACTTCGGCTCGCATCTGATGGTGCGCGGCTTCATGCTGAACAACCAGCTGACCGATTTCTCGTTCGTGCCCAGCGAAAACGGCAAGCCGGTGGCCAACCGCGTGCAGCCGGGCAAGCGCCCGCGTTCGTCGATGGCGCCGACGCTGGTGTTCGACCGCGAGAGCGGCCAGCTGGTGGCGACGGTCGGCTCGCCGGGCGGCTCGCAGATCATCGAGTACGTATCCAAGACGCTGGTCGGCATGCTTGACTGGAACCTGGATCCGCAGGCGGCGATCGGCATGGGCAACTTCGGCAGCCGCAACGGCCCCACCGAAGTGGAGCAGGGCCTGGTGTCGCCCGGCCTGGTGCAGGCGCTGCAGCAGCGTGGCCACCAGGTGGCGGCGATCGAGATGACTAGCGGCACGCAGGCTATCGTGCGCCGCCAGGGACCGGACGGGAAGACGGTGTGGGCCGGCGGCGCGGATCCGCGGCGTGAGGGGGTGGCGCTGGGGGATTGAGTGCGCTGGCGCGCGAGGTCACCAGGACGAAAGCCTGGAATGGCGTCGGTCGGTCGTCACCGTCCGGATCGAGCTATTCCCGGCTATGCGTCCATATAGCTCTGGTATTCGTACCGCGCGCCGAGAACTCGGGCAATCTCTGTCAGCGCGGCAGCGATGGCCTGGGAGCGCGAGTCTGAACGGCTGAGCAACAGTTCGAATCGGCTCGACCGATAGAGTTCGGCGTTCGTACCCGGCGGCCGGTCCCGGGCGGCAACCTTGAACTCGATCTCCACCTCGTAGTAGCCACTGCCCTTGGCCGGAAGGACGTCGGTGAAATGCACTGCGCAGATCACCCAGTAGCGGAAGCGGAAACTTTCGTTGCCGAGCCGGAATCCGGACCAGGCAAGGTCCCGCGAGCGGAACACCACGAGCGCATCGTGCGCATGCGTCGTCGCATCGTGCTGATCCGCCAGTTCCATGCCGGAAACCATTGCGGCATCGGAACCATCGCTGCCGGTCTCGACTTCAAGATATTTGTCGATCGTCGCCATCAGGTCTTCATAGAAGCGGCGGGTGGCTTCGCGCCGGCCTTCCGCCTCGTCCGTCAGCAGCAGCCGTTTGAAGCGCGCCCGCTCTCCGAGCTGGAGTGGCACTTCAGGTCGTTGGTGGGGTGTCTCTTCAGCGGGGGCAGTAGCGAGCATGCCAGTGACGCGATCCGAAACCCAGAACAGCAAGGCTGACTGCAGGGCCGGCACCACGATCAGGGTGGCCAGGCCGGCGAGGGCGCCATAGTCTGACCAGACCATCGACGCTGCGATGGCGGCAGGGAGCAAGTAGTAAAGCCAGAACATCCTGCGATTTCATTGCTTCTGTGGATTCTGGCGATTATGCCGGGCTTTGCCGCGCCGAAAAGAAAACGCCCCTGCAAGCCTGCAGGCTTGCAGGGGCGTAGCGATGGATCGCTCCGGCCTCAGACTTCAGCCCTTCGCCTTCTTCGCATACTCCCATCCCATCTCGGCCATCGGCCGCGCGCGCTTGCCCGCGTCGGTGGCCTGCGCCGACGACGCGGTGCCGTCGACCACGCGCTTCATGATGCCCTGCAGGATGCCGGCGATGCGGAACATGCTGAAGGCCAGGTAGAAGTTCCAGTCGCCGGTGATGGGGCGCCCGGTGCGCTGCTCGTACAGGCGGCGGTAGCTGGCTTCGTCGGGGATGCCAAGGGCGGCGAAATCCAGGCCGGCGATGCCGCGGAACTGGCCCGGCGCGATATGCCAGCTCATGCAGTGGTAGCTGAAGTCGGCCATCGGATGGCCCAGCGTTGACAGCTCCCAGTCCAGCACCGCCAGCACGCGCGGCTCGGTCGGATGGAACATCAGGTTGTCGAGCCGGTAGTCGCCATGCACGATCGAGGTCAGGTCGGCGTCTTGCTGCGGGATGTGCTGCGGCAGCCAGTCCATCAGCGCGTCCATCGCCGGGATCGATTCGGTCTCGGACAGCTTGTACTGCTTGGTCCAGCGCTCGATCTGGCGCTGGAAGTAGTTGCCGGGCTTGCCGTAGTCGCCCAGGCCGATGGCGTTGTAGTCCACCGAGTGCAGCGCGGCGATGACGCGGTTCATCTCGTCATAGATGGCGCTGCGCTCGGCCGGGCTCATGCCGGGCAGCGACTGGTCCCACAGCACACGGCCGGCGACGAATTCCATGATGTAGAAGGCGCGCCCGATCACGGATTCGTCCTCGCATAGCGCATACATGCGCGCCACCGGCACATCGCTGCCGGCCAGCGCCGCCATCACGCGGTATTCGCGCTCGATCGCATGCGCCGACGGCAGCAGCTTGCTCTTGGGGCCCGGCTTGGCGCGCATCACGTAAGTCTGGCCCGGTGTGACCAGCTTGAAGGTCGGGTTGGACTGGCCGCCCTTGAACTGCTCCACGGTCAGCGGGCCGGCGAAGCCGTCCACGTGCTGGCGCATCCAGGCTTCCAGCGCGGCGGTGTCGAAGCGCTGCTGGTCGGACACCGGGCGCGTGCCCTCGAAGTGCGATACGTTGCTCGTCATGCTGTCTCCGTTGGTTTTCTGTCGGGTTCGATGAGGAATCAAGGGCCGTGAACGTCAGCCGGTCGGCTGCCGTCCGCGCAAATACTGGTGCAGCAGCACTTCCATGGTGGTGTGGCGCGAGCCGCTATGCACCGGCGTGGGCGGCGAGTAGTTGGTCATGCGCACCACCCAGTCGAGCGGGCCGTCGCCCATGTCGAGCACGTTGATGCAGCCGGCGGTCTGCAGCAGCGAGCCGAAGAACACGCGCCGCCCGCAGCTGATGGCCTGCGACAGGATGGCGCGGTTGGTGCCGCCATGCAGCACCATCAGCACGGTATCCCAGTCGGGGTCGTCGCGCAGTCGCGCCAGCGCGGGCAGCACGCGGTCCAGGAAGGCGCCGATGGTCTCGCCGTTGAGAAAGCGCTTGTGCTCGGGCACTTCGCCTTCGAAGGCGCCGACGAAGGCGTCGCGCAAGTCTTCGCTGGCAATCGCGGACAAGTCGCCACCGCGAATTTCCTGCAGCGCGGGCCAGACCTCGGGAACGATGCCGTCCATCTGCGGCAGCTCCGCCAGCACGCGCTCGGCGGTTTCCACCGTGCGCGGCAGGCCGCTGACAATGACACGGTCGAAGCGGACCTGCTCGGCGGCAAAGGCGCGGCCGGCGGCGGTGGCCTGCATGCGGCCGGTCTCGTTCAGGGGCACCATCTCGGGCAGGCTGGTGCGGCGCCCGGCCTCGTCGAAGTAGGAAACGGCACCATGCCGCGTCAGGTAGATGCGGCGACGCGAGGACGGCGGCAATTCCATGCGTGTCTCCTTGCTGTGTCGGCATGCCCGTCTGGCGCGGACTGGCCGTCGTGATGATCCGGGCGGATCAGCGGTACTGCGGCTTGCGCTTCTCCAGGAAGGCGCTGATGCCTTCGCCGCCGTCGGGGTGATGCAACGCGGCGACGAAGCTGTCGCGCTCGGCCAGCAAATGCTCGGCGCGCGAAGCGGTGGCGGCATGGTTGATCAGCGCCTTGATGCGGCCCACCGCATGCGGCGACTGCCGCGCCAGACCCGCCGCCAGGCGCAGCGCCTCGTCCAGGGCCTGGCCCGGCTCGGTGACGCGGTTGACCAGCCCGAACTGCGCCAGCCGGCCGGCGTCGACCGGCTTGCCTTCCATCATCAGCTCGCTGGCCAGCGGCCGCGGCAGCGCACGCGCGATCTCGTACGAGCCGCCGCCGTCGGGCGTCAGGCCCACCGAGACGTAGGCCATCACGAACTTCGCATCGCTGGCCGCCACCACGAAGTCGCAGGCCAGCACCACCGAGAAGCCCGCGCCCGCCGCCGCGCCTTCCACCGCCGCGATGATCGGCTTGGGAAACGCGTGCAGGGACTCGATCCAGCCGTTCAGCAGCGCAATGCTGGCGGCCTGCACCTCGGGCGGCTGGCTGCGGTTGCCCAGCAGCCGGTTGAGGTTGCCGCCGGCGCAGAAGATGCCGTCCGCGCCGGTGATGATCACCGCGCGCAGCGAGTCATCCGCCGCCGCCTGTTCCAGCGCCTGCTGCGAGGCCGCGTAGATATCCGGGTGCAGCGCGTTGCGTGCCTCGGGGTTCGAGATGGTCAGTACCAGCGTCGAATCGACGCGGCTGGAAAGCAGCTGTGCGGGCATGGGTGTGGCTCGGTGGGGCGTGCTGTGGGGGCGGCCGCGACGGCGGACGGCTTACTGCTCTTCGGCCAGCAGCGACAGGCCCAGGCCGGCACGGCGCCACAGCCACGGGCTCGGGCGGTAGCGCATGTCGCCGGTCAGCGCTTCCATGTTGCGCAGCGTCTCGAGCACCAGTTGCGGGCCGACCGCGTCGCCGAGCGCCAGCGGGCCCTTGGGGTAGCCCAAGCCGAGGTTCACGGCGAGGTCGATGTCCGCCGGCGTGGCGATGCGCTGCTGCGCGATATCGCTGGCGATGTTGATGATGCAGCAGAGCACGCGCTGGGCGACAAAGCCGGCCGAGTCGCGGATCACCGTGACCGGCACGCCGTCGCTGGCAAACAGGCCGTGCGCGGCGTCGCGCGCGGCGGCGCTGGTGGCCGGCGTGGTCATCAGCGTGCGGCGCTTGGTCGCCTCGAACGGCAGCAGCGTGTCGATGGCGACGGTGCGGGCCGGGTCCAGGCCCTGCTGCAGCGCGCTGGTGGTGGCGTCCAGGCCCAGCGGCGTGACGATGATCAACGCGTCGGCCGAGGGCTGGTTGCCGCCTTCCGGGGTCACGCCCAGCGCGCCCAGCAGCTTCGTCACCATGGCATGGCCACGCTCGCTGGCGTGGCTGACCCAGACGCTCGACGGGCGCGCGGCCGGCACGGCGGCGGCGGCCGGCACTTGTTTCTGGCCATCGGCGTAGGCATAGAAGCCGGCGCCAGCCTTGCGGCCGATCAGGCCGCCGACCGCGCGGATCGCGGTGATCGGCGACGGCCGGTAGCGCGGTTCCTGGTAGAACTGGTTGTAGATCGATTCCATCACCGGATGCGACACGTCCAGCCCGGTCAGGTCCATCAGTTCGAACGGCCCCATGCGGAAGCCGGCCTGCTCGCGCATGATGTTGTCGATGTCGGCAAACTCGGCCACGCCTTCCTGCGCGGCCTTCAGGCCTTCGATATTCATGCCGCGGCCGGCATGGTTGACGATAAAGCCCGGCATGTCCTTGCAGCGCACCGGCGTATGGCCCATGCGGCGCGACAGCGCCATCAGCGCGTCACCCACGGCGGGGTTGCCGGACAGGCCGTCGATGACTTCAACCACCTTCATCAGCGGTACCGGGTTGAAGAAGTGGTAGCCGGCAATGCGGCCCGGGTGCTTCGCCCCGACGGCAATCGCGGTGATCGACAGCGACGAGGTGTTCGAGGCGATGATCGCGTCCGTGCGCAGGACCGCTTCCAGCTTCGCGATCAGGTCGCGCTTGACCTCCAGCTTCTCGACGATGGCTTCGAGCACCATGTCGCAGCCGGACAGGTCTTCGAGCGCGCCGCAGGGTTTGACGCGGGCCAGCGTGGCCTCGGCGTCGGCGGCGCTGATCTTGCCCTTGTCGGCCAACTTGGCCAGCGTGTCTTGCAGGTACTTGCGCGCGGCTTCCACCGCCTGCGGGTTGGCGTCGTACAGGTTGACGGTCAGGCCGGCCTGCGCGGCGATCTGTGCGATGCCCCGGCCCATGGCGCCGGTGCCGACGATACCCAGCGTATCGATGGTGAAAGTGCTCATCATTCGTCCCAAAAGTTGTGGTTAAATTAGCACGATCGTACGTTTTTTGCACCTTCCGCGACAGATGGACAGGGCAGGCCGCGTGCGCTGATCGGCCAGCCGGTACACTGCAGGCCCCGGATGGTCCACAATCACCCGATCCACGCCGTGCGATGCGTGGACCTTTCCTATAACGGAGACAGACGACATGCTGAAGCTCTGCGGTTTCGCCGCCAGCAACTACTACAACAAAGTGAAGCTGGCGCTGCTGGAAAAGGACGTGCCGTTCGAAGAAGTGCTGGCCTGGCTCGGCGAGACCGACCCCGCGGCCACGCCCGCGGGCAAGGTGCCCTACATCATCACCGAATCCGGCCCGCTATGCGAGTCCGAGGCGATCGCCGAATATGTCGAGGCGGCGTATCCGCAGAAGCCGCTGCTGCCGGCCGACCCGTTCCAGGCCGCCAAGGTGCGCGAGCTCATCGTCTTCATGGAGCTGTACCTGGAGCTGACCGCGCGCGAACTGTACCCGGAGGCCTTCTTCGGCGGCAAGGTCAGCGACGGCGTCAAGGAGCGCCAGCACAAGCTGCTGAGCCGCTATATCCCCGCCTTCGCCAGGCTGGCGAAGTTCTCGCCGTATATCGCCGGCGACAGCTTCACGCTGGCCGATTGCGCCGCCGCGGCGCACTTGCAGCTGGTGTCGTCGTGCACCAAGATCATCTACGGCACCGACATGCTGGCGGACCTGCCGGTCAAGGACTACCTGAAGACGCTGTCGGCGCGCGAATCGGTGCAGAAGGTCAACGCCGACCGCAAGGCCAATCTCGAGCTGATGATGAACCGCAACAAGTAAGGCACGTCGGCCACCAAGGCAAAACGCCCGCGATGGCATCGCGGGCGTTTTCATTTGCGGCGCGGGCGGGCGCCTACAGCTTGCCCAGCCGCTCGAGCGCCAAGGCCAGCGTTTCATCCTTCTTGGCAAAGCAGAAACGCACCACGCCCGATTCGCGCGGCTGCGTGTAGAAGGCCGAGACCGGGATCGCGGCCACGCCGATCTCGCGCGTCAGCCACATGGCGAAGTCGGCCTCGCTCAGGTCCGAGATGGCGGAATAATCGACGCACTGGAAATAGGTGCCGTCCGACGGCAGCAGCTTGAAGCGGCTGTTGGCCAGACCGGCGCGGAACAGGTCGCGCTTGGCCTGGTAGAACGCCGGCAGCTGGAGGTAGGGCGCGGGATCGGCCAGGTATTCGGCCAGCCCGTGCTGCACCGGCATGTTCACCGTGAACACGTTGAACTGGTGCACCTTGCGGAACTCGGCCATCAGCGCGGCCGGCGCGGCGACGTAGCCGACCTTCCAGCCAGTGACGTGGTAGGTCTTGCCGAAGCTCGAGATCACAAAGCTGCGGCGCGCCAGCTCCGGATGGCGCGACACCGAGGCATGCGGCTGGCCGTCGTAGACCATGTGCTCGTAGACCTCGTCCGACAGCAGCAGGATGTCGGTGCCGGCCAAAATCTGCGCCAGCCGCTCCATGTCGGCCGCGCGCCAGATCGTGCCGGTGGGGTTGTGCGGCGTGTTGACGAGGATCATGCGCGTGCGCGGCGTGATCGCGGCGGCGAGCTTGTCGAAGGGCACGCGGAACGCCGGCGCTTCCAGCGTGACCGGCACGGCGGTGGCGCCGGCCAGTTCGATTGCGGGCAGGTAGCTGTCGTAGCACGGCTCCAGCACGATCACCTCGTCGCCGGGATGCACGGCGCACAGGATCGCGGTCAGGATGCCCTGGGTGGCGCCCGCGGTGACGGTGATTTCGCTGTCCCAGCTGTACTGGTGGCCATACAGGCTGGCGATCTTGGTGGCTATGGCCTGGCGCAGGCGCGGCACGCCCGCCATCGGCGGGTACTGGTTGTGGCCCGCACGCATGGCGCCGGTCACGGCATCGATGATGCGCGGATCGCAGTCGAAGTCCGGGAATCCCTGGCCCAGGTTGACCGCGTTCTTCTCGGCGGCGAGCGCCGACATCACGGTGAAGATGGTGGTGCCGACGCCGGGCAGGCGCGATGGCGGCGGCGTCAGGGGGGCGAGCGTGGTGTCTGCGGACATAGGGCGCGAGTCGAAGCGATGGGAACGGTAGCGGTCAGGCGTGCGGCATGGCGGCGCCGCGAGCCGCCATTCTAAAGCGGATCGGCGGCGGCGGCCGGACCCAGCGTGGCCAGCCAGGCGCCGAATGCCGGCGGCGTCATCACTTCCACGCCGCTGCTGCGGCGCAGCCGGGTGCGCAGCTTGAGCACGGCCTTGTCCTTCGATACCAGGCAGGCGGCGCCGCCAAAATGGGCCAGTTCGATGAACTTCTGGTCGTCGGTGTCCTTGCAGCGCGGCAGGCGGATCGCGTCGCAGTCGGCCTGCGGTGGCGCCGCTTGCACGCTGGCGAGCCGGTCGACGGTGGCCAGCGCCGCGCCGATATCGACGTCAAAGCGCGCAAATTGCGGATAGGCCAGCACCCGGCGCAGTTCCTCGCGGCAGTCGGCGCGGATCACCGGGGCGATGGTGCCGGCTTCCAGCGCGGCGCGGATCGGCTCGACGTGCGGATCGCGGAACACGAGCAGATCGACCCAGATGTTAGAGTCCAGCACCACGCGCGGCGCGGATGTGATGCCGGCGGGGCGGTCGGGCGTGCCGGCGGGCGGGGTGGTTGCGGTGGGGTCGAGGCGCATTCGCTACAATCTGGGCTTGTTTGTCCTTGGCTACTGCCGCGATTTTGCCATGCTCATCGTTTTGTCTCCCGCCAAGTCGCTGGACTACGAGACTCCCGCCCGCATCAAGACCCATACGCTGCCGCGCTTCATCGACCGTTCCGCCGCGCTGATCGAGCGCCTGCGCCGGCTGGCGCCGCAGGACGTGGGCGCGCTGATGGACATCTCCGACAAGCTCGCGGTGCTTAACGTGACGCGCTACGCCGACTGGTCGCCCACGTTCACCGCCGCCAACAGCAAGCAGGCGGCGCTGGCCTTCAACGGCGATGTCTACGACGGCCTGGACGCGAAGTCGCTGTCGGCCGAAGACCTGGGCTTTGCCCAGAAGCACCTGCGCATCCTGTCCGGCCTGTACGGCGTGCTGCGGCCGCTGGACTGGATGCAGCCATACCGGCTGGAAATGGGCACGCGCCTGGACAACGCCGCCGGCAAGGACCTGTACGCCTTCTGGGGCGACGACGTCACGCAACTGCTCAACGCCGACATGACCGCGCTCAGGCAGGAGGGCGCACCGGTGCTGGTCAACCTGGCCTCGGAAGAGTATTTCAAGGTGGTGCGGCCCAAGGTGCTGCAGGCGCGCATCATCACGCCGGTGTTCGAGGACTGGAAGGGCGGCCGCTACAAGATCATTTCGTTCCATGCCAAGCGCGCGCGCGGCACCATGGCGCGCTACGCGGTGACGCACCGCGTGACCGAGCCCGACAAGCTCAAGCGCTTCGCCGAAGACGGCTACGCCTTCGACAAGGCGGCCTCGGACGCGACCCGCTGGGTGTTCCGCCGCCGCCTGGAAGACTGAGAACGCGTCCCGAAACCATCGCCACGAGCCCGCCAGCCATGCTGCATATCTCTTCGCATTTCGATTCCGGTGCCATCGAAGTCGAGGCGCTCGACCGCGCCGACGACATCCGCCTGCGCATCCGTGCCGATTCGCACGCCGACTTCCGCCAGTGGTTCCATTTCCGCTTGCAGGGCGCGGCCGGGCAGGCGTGCCGCATGCATTTCCTGAATGCGGGCGATTGCACCTATCCGGACGGCTGGCGTGACTACCGCGCGGTTGCGTCCTACGACCGCGCCAACTGGTTTCGCGTGCCGACGCGTTTCGACGGGCAGGTGATGACCGTTGAGGTCACGCCCGAGCACGACAGCATCTGGTTCGCGTATTTCGAGCCGTATCCGGACGAGCGCCACCTGTCGTTGCTGGCGAGCTGCCAGCGCTCGCCGCTGGCGCGGCTGTCGCACCTGGGCAGCACCGTCGACGGGCGCGACATGACGCGCGTCACCATCGGCCAGCCTGGCCCGGGCAAGTCGACCATCTGGATGATCGCGCGCCAGCATCCGGGCGAGAGCATGGCCGAGTGGTTTGTCGAGGGCGTGCTGCAGCGGCTGACCGGCACCGGCATCTGGGCCGGCGACCCGGTCGCGCGCAAGCTGCTCGAGCGCGCGGTGTTCCATATCGTGCCGAACATGAACCCGGACGGCTCGGTGCGCGGCAACCTGCGCACCAACGCCGCCGGCGCCAACCTGAACCGCGAGTGGATGGCGCCGAGCCCCGATACCAGCCCCGAGGTCTACCACGTGCGCCGCGCCATCGAGGCCAGCGGCTGCGACATGTTCTTCGATATCCATGGCGACGAGGGCCTGCCCTACAACTTCGTCGCCGGCAGCGAGATGCTGCCGGGCTTCACCGAGGCACGCCGGCGCCAGCAGCAGCGCTTTATCGAGGCCTTCAAGCGGGCCTCGCCGGACTTCCAGGACGTGCATGGCTATGCCGCCAGCAAGTACAACGCCGACGCGCTCAAGCTGGCGTCCAAGTACATCGGCCATACCTTTGGCTGCCTGGCGCTGACGTTGGAGATGCCGTTCAAGGACAACGCCGACCTGCCGGATCCGGCGGTCGGCTGGAACGGCGCGCGCAGCGCGCTGCTGGGGACGGCGATGCTGCAGGCGATGCTGGATTATCTGGGCTGAGGCATCGGCATCCGGACGGTTGTCTCCCCTCTTCCGCAAGCGGGAGAGGGAAGACAACCAACGCCCGCATGGGCGTCCCCAGGCCTATTGCTTCTTCTTGCTCTTGCCGCTCGTCTTGCCCGAGGCGGAAGTGGACTTCGCCGAGGTGGACTTCACCGACTTGCCCGAAGCCTTGCCCGACTTCGACGCCGTGCTTTTCCCCTTCGCGCCCTTGCGGCTCTTGATGGCCGACGTGCCCGTGGCAGTGGGCACCGCCGGCGCGGCGGCCGGCTCGCTGATGGTGGCGCCGCTGCTGTCCAGCAGCTCATACGCCAGCATCATGCCGTCGTCATAGCCGCAACGCACCTTGACCGGCTGCCAGTCGTCGCTGCCCTTGCGCTTGTGCGCGGTGGCGGCGAAGGTCACCACCGAGCTGACCGGCACGGCCTGCTTGCCCGGCGAGAAGCGGCCATTCCACGATTCTGTGGTGGCCTGTCCCGTGGCGAGGGCGCCGGTGGGGATCTTCAAGGCATCATAGGAGGCCGAGCGCGGCACCACCCAGCTGGCGTGGGCGGCGCAGTCGGCCACGTCGCTGCTGGCATTCTCGGTCTTCATCAGCTGCTCGCGCATGCGCGCGCGGTACTCGGACAGGCTGACGCGGCCGCGCTCGGGCAGGTTGATGGTCTTGACGGGAGGCGGGGTGGAGACGGTCGGGGCGGGGACGGCGGCGGGGCGGGCGGGTGCCGCGGCAGGTGCGGCGGATGCGGGCGCCGGGCTGGCCGCGGTGCTGCCGGTGGCCTCGTCCGGCATGTTGGCGCAGCCAGCCAGCGCGATCGCGCCGGCTACTGCGGCGGCCACCATGCGGAGCCGGCCGCCGAGCATTGCGGAGATTCGTCGGATCACGGTGTGAGCGGTGTGTGCTTGCCTGGGGATTGCGCCGGCGCGACGGGCCGGCAGCCAGGATGGGTTCGCAAAGGATTGCCATGATAGAGGAAACCCATCTGCCAAAGTTCCTAAATCTTGTTACCCATTCTTCTAACGCTTCGCCAACCCACTACCGTCCGCGCGAAGTGATCCCGGCGCGGGTGGGAATGGTCCGACCCGCGTCCCGACGGCGACAACGCGCGCGGCCGCGCGGTGTCAGGCCACGCGCGACGGCATCGCGCGCGTAAAGCGCAGCAGTTCGTCGAGCAGGCTGTTCAGGTTGTGCCGCAGCTTGGCAAAGCCGGCGCTATGCGTCAGGCCGGCCTCGTCCATGTAGAGCTTGCGATTGACCTCCAGCTGCAGGCTGTGGCGGCCCGCTTGCGGCTGGCCTACCACGCGCACGATCTCGACGCCCTTGTACGGGTGGTTGCGCCAGACCTGGTAGCCCATCTCCTTGAGCACGCCCTCGACCCGGTCGGTGAAGCGCTTGTCGCAGGTGGTGCCATCGCGGTCGCCGACGACGAAGTCCGGATGCTCCAGGCCGGGGAATTCGGTCGCGAACGGGGCGGCGTGGCTGGGCATCGAATGGCAATTGATATGCCAGGCGCTGCCATGGCTGGCGACGGCGCGGTCGGCCAGCTTCTGCAGCTGCGCGTAGTAGGGCAGGTAGCAGCGCTCGATGCGGGCCTGCACCTCGGCCACGCTCAGCTTGCGGTCGTAGATGGCTTCGCCGGTGTCCAGCACGCGCCAGACCAGGCCCTTGCCCAGCCGGGTCTTGGAGGTTTCCTGCTTCGCGCCGGGCCACGGCGCGTCAAGCAGGGCTTCGTCGATTTCCTCGAGCGCGCGGTTGGCATCCAGGTAGCTGCGCGGAAAGCCCGCGCACAGGAGCGGGATGCCGCGTGCCGGGGCGCCGGCATAAAGCTCGTCGACGAAGGTGTCCTCGGCCTGGCGCAGCAGTGGCAGCGGCAGCGCGGGATCGGGGCGGAAGTCCGTCGGGTATGTGGTCGCGCTGTGCGGCGAGTCCAGGAACAGCGCCGCGGGCTCGCCCTCGGGCTGGTACAGGCAGAACGGACGGTCCGCGATGGTTCGGTCGGTGTCGGTCATGGTGTGCGATGCGTTCAGTCGAGCGAGATCTTGGCGGCGGCGGCGACGCGCTTGTTCTTGGCCACTTCGCTCTTGATCTGGGCGGCAAAGTGCGCCGGGGTGTCGCCTACCGGTGTGGCGCCCAGCTTTTCCAGCTTGGCCTTGACTTCCGGCAGCGCCAGCACCTTGACCGCGGCGGCATGCAGCTTGTTCTGGAGGTCTGCCGGCAGGTTGGCCGGGGCGATCAGGCCGAACCAGGCGGCGTCGTTGACTTCGCCCAGGCCGAGTTCGGCAAAGGTCGGCACATTGGGCAGCGCGGCGACCCGCTTGGGCGCCGCCACCGCGAGCGCGCGCAGCTTGCCGCCTTCGATGAACGGCAGCGACGACGGCAGGTTGTCGAACAGCACCTGCACCTGGCCGGCCAGCGCGTCGTTCAGCGCCGGACCCACGCCCTTGTACGGCACGTGCAGCAGTTCGGTCTTGCTGCTCATCTTGAACAGTTCCCCCATCATGTGCGAGACGCTGCCGTTGCCGGCCGAGCCATAGGCAAGCTTGTTCGGCTGCGATTGCGCCAGCGCGATGAAGGACTTCATGTCGGTGGCCTTGACCGCCGGGTTGATGCTCATCACGTTCGGCACCGAGGCCAGGTTGGTGATGGGAGTGAAGTCCTTGGTGGCATCGTAGGACAGGCGCGGGTAGACCGCCGGGTTGATGCCATGGGTCGACGCCGTGGCGATGCCCAGCGTGTAGCCGTCGGGCGCGGCCTTGGACAGGAAGGTGGTGCCGATGCTGCCGCCGGCGCCGCCGCGGTTGTCGACCACCACGGCCTGGCCCAGCTGCTGGCCGAGCTTGTCGGCGACGATGCGCGCGACGATGTCGGTGGTGCCGCCTGCCGGGAACGGCACGACCAGCGTGATCGGCTTGGTCGGGTAGCCGGACTGCGCGGCGGCGCCGAAGGAAATGCCGGTGGCGACGGTAGCCGCTGCGGCGGTCAGGACTCGGAGGAGATGGCGACGTTGCATGAGGGATCCAGGGCAAGGGAAGAATAAAGCGGGTTTCACGATTCTGCGCGACCGAGCAAGCGCGCCGCAAACGAAATAAAATCCCTACCTCATTCCATTTGGTAGTGAATTAGAGGTGATTTATGCGGCGCCTATGTCCGTCGCTGACCGAGTTGCACGCCTTCGAGGCCGCCGCGCGCCATAACAGCTTTACCGTAGCTGCCCGCGAGCTGCATGTCACGCAAGGCGCGGTCAGCAAGCAGGTGCGCAGCCTGGAGGCCTATCTCGGGGTCGAACTGTTCCAGCGGGTGCGTCAGCGCCTGGTGCTGACCACCGCCGGCGAGCGCTACCTGGAGCGCATCGCCCCCAGCCTGAACGAGTTGGAGGCCGCCACGGTGGAGCTGATGGCGGGGCAGGGGCGGGGCGGGGTGCTGCATATCGCCAGCATGCCCACGCTGGGCGCCAAGTGGCTGATCCCGCGCCTGCCGCAGTTCTTCGCGCGCCATCCGGAGGTGACGCTGGAGTTTGTGCCGCACGCCCAGGGCTACGATTTTTCCGAGCCAGACCTGGACGCCGCGATCCGCTTCGGCGATGGCGTCTGGCCCGGCAGCCTGGCCGATTACATGACCGGCCGCGAGGTCTTGCCGGTATGCCGGCCGGGCCTGCTGGCGCCCGAGCCTGACGGCGTGGCGCCGACGCCGGCGGCGTTGCTGCGCTATCCGCTGCTGCACCACACCACCGTGCCCGAGGCCTGGCCCGACTGGTTCGCCACGCTGGGCCTGCCGACGCGCGACGCCTGGAGCGGCGCGCGCTTCGACCAGTTTTCACTGCTGACGCAGGCGGCGCTGTCGGGGCTCGGCATTGCGCTGATTCCGCGCTGCCTGATCGAAGAAGAGCTGGCCACCGGCGCGCTGGTGGTGGCGCATCCCGCGCAGGTGCTGGCAAAGAAGGGCTATTACCTGTGCTACCCGGAGCAGAAGCAGCACCTGCCGGCGCTCAGGACGTTCCGGACGTGGGTGATGGAGGGGGCCGACCTGGCGCGGCCAGGGTGAGGCGGAGGTTCCAGCATTCGCCGGTTTGCTCCCCTCTCCCGATAGCGGGCGAGGGGGGCGTCGTTCGCGCGACGTTGGCTGCGGCGCGCGTTTCGCGTTTCAGGCCTTACTTCGACAGCACCTTCATCGCCTGCTCCAGCCCTGCCAGCGTGACCGGGTACATGCGGCCCTTCATCAGCTGGTTGATCACCGTGATCGACTGCCGGTACTGCCACAGCCCTTCGGGTTCGGGGTTGAGCCAGACGAAGTGCGGAAACTGCTCGGTCATCCGGTTCAGCCAGACCGCGCCAGCCTCGGCGTTGTTGTACTCGACCGAACCGCCCGGCTGCAAGATCTCGTACGGGCTCATGGTGGCGTCGCCGACGAAGATGATCTTGTAGTCGGGCGTGTACTTGTGCAGCAGGTCCCACGTGGCCAGCTTCTCGGCGTGGCGGCGGCGGTTGTTCTTCCACACATAGTCGTACAGGCAGTTGTGGAAGTAGTAGTACTCCAGGTGCTTGAACTCGGTCTTGGTGGCCGAGAACAGTTCCTCGACGCGCTTGATGTGGTCGTCCATCGAGCCGCCCACGTCCATCAGCATCAGCACCTTGACCTTGTTATGGCGCTCCGGCCGCAGCTTGATGTCGAGCAGGCCGGCATTGGCCGCGGTGGCATGGATGGTGTCGTCCAGGTCCAGCTCGGTGTCGGCGCCTTCGCGGGCGAAGCGGCGCAGCCGGCGCAGCGCGACCTTGATATTGCGCGTGCCCAGCTCGACCTGGTCGTCATAGTCCTTGTAGGCGCGCGCCTCCCACACCTTGATCGCGGTGCGGTTGCCCTTGGACGGGCCGCCGATGCGGATGCCCTCGGGGTTGTAGCCGCCGTGGCCGAACGGTGAGGTGCCGCCGGTGCCAATCCACTTGTTGCCGCCTTCGTGCTTTTCCTTCTGTTCCTCGAGCAGTTGCTTGAGGCGCTCCATCAGCTTGTCGAGGCCGCCCATGGCCTCGATCTTGGCCTTTTCCTCGGGCGACAGCTCGCGCTCCAGCGTCTTCTGCAGCCAGTCGAGCGGAATGTCGGACTTCCAGTCGACCAGGCTCTCGACCCCCTTGAAGTAGGCGGCGAAGGTCTGGTCGAACTTGTCGAAGTGCTTCTCGTCCTTCACCAGCGTCATCCGCGACAGGTAGTAGAACTCGTCGATGGAGGGCGTGATGACCTGCGCCTTGAGTGCTTCCAGCATGGTCAGGTATTCCTTGACCGAGACCGGCAGCTTGGCGTGGCGCAGCGAGAAGAAGAAATCGATCAGCATGGTGCCTCGCTTTCAGTCGGCGGGCGCGTCAGCGCGGCCGCTCGAGCTGGAATTGCAGGTGTTGCCGCACCGCCGGCCATTCGCTGGCGATGATCGAAAACACCACGGTGTCGCGCAGCGAGCCATCCGGCATGCGCATATGGTTGCGCAGCACGCCGTCCTGCCTGGCGCCCAGGCGGGCGATCGCGGCGCGGCTCTGCTGGTTCATCCAGTGCGTGCGGAATTCCACGGCGATGCAGTCGAGATGGTCGAAGGCATGGCCCAGCAGCATCAGCTTGCACTCGGTGTTCAGCGGCGTGCGCTGGACCCGCCGCGCATACCAGGTCGAGCCGATCTCCACGCGCCGGTTGGCCGCGTCGATGTTCATGTAGGTGGTCATGCCGGCCAGCTCGCCCGCGGCATCACGCACCGCGAACGGCAGCATCGCGCCCTGCTGCTGCAGGCCCAGGCGCCGCGCGATCTCGGCCTCCATGCGCTCGGGCGCCGGCACGCTGGTGTACCAGAGCTTCCACAGTTCGCCGTCGGCGCAGGCAGTGCGCAGGCCGTCGGCGTGCTCGGCGCGCAGCGGTTCCAGCGTGGCATGCCGGCCCACCAGCGTGACGGGTTTGACGAACGCGGTCATGGCGGTGCTGCCCGTCAGCGGTTGGCGCGGTTCATGAACACCAGGCGCTCGAACAGGTGCACGTCCTGCTCGTTCTTCAGCAGCGCGCCGTGCAGCGGCGGGATCGCGGCCTTCTTGTCCGGGCTCTTCAGCGCCTCGGGCGGGATGTCCTCGGCCATCAGCAGCTTGAGCCAGTCGATCAACTCCGACGTGGACGGCTTTTTCTTCAGGCCCGGCAGGTTGCGCATCTCGTAGAACGATTCCAGCGCGGCGGCGACCAGCTCGCGCTTGATGCCGGGATAGTGCACGTCGACGATCTGCTGCATCGTCTCGGCATCGGGGAACTTGATGTAGTGGAAAAAGCAGCGGCGCAGGAAGGCGTCGGGCAGTTCCTTCTCGTTGTTCGAGGTGATGATCACCAGCGGGCGATGCTTCGCCTTGACCAGTTCGCGGGTCTCGTAGACATAGAACTCCATGCGGTCGAGTTCGCGCAGCAGGTCGTTGGGGAATTCGATGTCGGCCTTGTCGATCTCGTCGATCAGCAGCACCACCTGTTCATCGGCCTCGAAAGCCTGCCACAGCACGCCCTTGACGATGTAGTTGCGGATGTCGTGGACGCGGTCGTCGCCCAGCTGCGAGTCGCGCAGGCGCGACACCGCGTCGTACTCGTACAGGCCCTGCTGCGCCTTGGTGGTCGACTTGATATGCCATTGCTGCAGCGGCATGCCCAGCGCGGCGGCGACTTCCTCGGCCAGCATGGTCTTGCCGGTGCCGGGCTCGCCCTTGATCAGCAGCGGGCGCTGCAGCGTGCGCGCGGCATTGACGGCCAGCTTGAGGTCGTCGGTGGCAACGTACTGGTCGCTGCCTTCGAAGCGGACCGGCTGGGAGGAGGCGTGGGCGGAAGCGTTGGCGGTGTTTGACATGAGGCAACCTGAGGTGGCGGCCGCTCGCAGGCGAGGGCCGGGTTGGCGTGCTTGGCGCGGTCTCTTCGCGCTGTGACGCGCGCTTTCGTTATGGAACCAGGGGCCGGTGCAGGGCGCTCGCGTGCGGCTCGCGGCAGCGTCCGCGAACGGTCGTGCAGTTTCCCGGGATGGGCCAGTATAAAAGACCTTTGCGGTTCGTGTTGGGGCGGGCAGACGGCGTTCCGCCGTCCCCGGACGCTGGCTGGACTGGCAGGTGCCGGCTGCGGTACAATGCGGCGGTTTGACGCGCCCCCACGTCCAGTTCTCCAGCATCCGGCAGTCCGCGTTCAGAAGTCCCAGCGGCCCTTCCGGGTCGCGGCGATTGCGCGAGGTGGTTCCAGAATGGTGTTCCACACCCCGGCAAACCAACCGGATGCGACATCTCTGGCGGGTTGCACCTCGGCCAACCGACTGGCTGCCCGGGTGGCTCCGCAGAAGCATTCTGAAACCGTCTCCGCCCGGCAGGGCAGGTCACACGGTTTAACTTCCAATCCGCAAAGACAATGAAAAAGCTCCTCACGATGGTGGTGCTGGGCGCGGCTGCAACGGCCGTGCAGGCACAGGAAGTCAAGGGCAATGGAGACGCTGCCAAGGACAAGGTTGCAATGTGCATCGGATGCCACGGCATTCCGGGCTACCGTGCGTCCTTCCCCGAGATCTATGAAGTGCCGATGCTGGGCGGCCAGAGCGCCAAGTACATCGAGAATGCGCTGAAGGCCTACCAGAAGGGCGAGCGCAAGCACCCGACCATGCGCAGCATCGCCGCGACGCTGACCGAGCAGGACATCGCCAACGTGGCGGCCTACTACTCGCAGCAGAAGACCGGTACGCAGAACAATGCCCTCAAGTAAGAGAACCCACATGAAGACGCTCAAGACGCTTTCGTTCGCGCTCGGCGCACTCGTGCTGGGTGCTGCCGCCATGCCGGCCTCGGCCGCCGACCTTGCCCACGGCAAGACCCTGGTGGAAAAGGGCAACTGCGTGGCCTGCCATGGCGCCGGCATGAACAAGCCGATCTCGCCCGACTACCCCAAGCTGGCCGGCCAGCATGCCGACTACCTGTATCACGCGCTGATGTCCTACCAGGTGTCGGGCAATGCGCTGGTGGGCCGCTCCAACGCGATCATGGCCGGCCAGGTCAACGCCAACCCGGCGGTCACCGACAAGGCCGGCAAGCCGCGTCCGTTCACGCGCAAGGAGCTGAAGGACATGGCCGCCTACATCGAGTCGCTGCCGGGCGACCTGGTGCTGAAGAAATAACCGCAACGGCCGGCGCTGGCCGCCTGCACGCAAGAAAGCCGCTTCGCTGGAAGCGGTTTTTTTTCGCCCGCGGCGCGCATTCAGGCTTGCCGCAGCCTGTGTGCCATGCCAGGTGACATCCAGCGGCCGCCATCGCCAACCACCAGCCCGTCGACGCCAGCGAGCCCGCTTGTCAGCCGTTTCCAGCCGGGCTGGCCGGCCACCATCAGCGCGGCGCCCAGCCCGTTGACCGCCGCCGCGCCCGGCGCCACCAGCGTCACGCCGCGGGGGCCGGCCGTCGGCAGGCCGGTAGCGGGATCCAGCACATGGTGATAGCGCCGGCCCCCGGCGACAAAGCAGCGCTCGTAGTCGCCTGATGATGCCACCACGGCATCGGCTACCTGCAGCACGCCAAGCAGCCGTGCCGGCGCCAGCGGGTCGCGCACGCCAATGCGCCAGTCGCGCCCTTGCAGCTGGCCCATAGCCAGCACGTCCCCGCCGCCGTTGACCATCGCGTTGGCCAGGCCGTGGCGCCGCAGCACCTGCATGCCCGCTTCCAGGATCGGCAGCTTGGCAATGCCGCCCAGGTCCAGGCGCATGCCCGGGCGGGCCAGCATGACCTCGCCGCGCCGGGCGTCGAGCACGACCTGCCGGTAGTCCACCAGCGGGCGTGCGCGCGCCAGTTCGGCGGCGTCGGGCACGCGGCTGCCATCCGCGCCGAAGCGCCAGCCGGCGAAGGCCCCGACCGTGATATCGAAAGCGCCACGGCACCGTGCGGAAACTGCCGCGGCGGCCTGCAGCACCGCCATCAGTTCGGGGGCTACGCGCACCGGGTGGCGGCCCGCCGCACGCTGCAGTGCGCTGACCTGGCTGTCGGGGCGATAGCGGCTCATCAATTGCTCCAGCCGCGCCATCTCGGCAAAGGCCGCGGCGATGGCCGCCTGAACCGCGCCGTGGCTGCCGTGCTGCACGACGATGTCCACGCGCGTACCCAGCAAACGGCGCGATGCATGCGTGACGGTGGCATCGGCCAGCGCCGGCCGCACGAACATCCCGGTGGCGAGCAGCGGCAAGCCCGCGGCGCCGCCAACCATGGCGCGGCGCATGTGGTCGAGGCGGGCGATGGAAGTGGTGGAGGACTGTGTGAGCAGCAGGGTCTTGAAGCGCATGACGAGGGTGGTATCGATCGCGATAGCGGCAACGGGCGCCGCCGTGCCGCCATTCTGTTCGCGGCGCCGGAGAAAAACATGCATCAGTAATGAATATTTAAGAGAACCATGACGATCATCAAGCCCGATCGCGTCAACTGCTTCGACCATCTGTAGCCGGCAGCAGCAAGCCAACACAAGACAAAGCAAGCAGCCAGCCGGCGGAGCGGACTCCGCCCTTTGCATGACGGTTCGAGGATCGAAGATGACCAGGCATTCGCAGCATCCACTGCCACCCCACGATGCACCAGCCGCGCCGGGACGGCGGCGCTTTATCAATACCGCGGCGCTGGCCGGCCTTGCCGGGGTGGCGGCCTGTACCGACAAGGGCGGCGCGCCGGTGGCGGCCACGCCGGCCAGCGGCGCCGGCGCCCACACCGCCCATGCGGGCAACACCGCCGCCCCCACCGTGCACCTCAAGCCAGGCGAGTTGGATACCTATTACGGCCTGTGGAGCGGCGGCCATGCCGGCGACATGCGCGTGCTGGGCTTGCCCTCCGGGCGCGAACTGCACCGGATTCCGTGCTTCGGGCCGGACGCCCTGACGGGGTGGGGCATCACCAATGAATCGAAACGCGTAATGGGCACCCGCCCCGACGGCAGCCTGCAATACACCGTGGGCGATACCCACCACGTGCATGCCTCGTACAAGGACGGGAACTACGACGGCCGCTATGCCTGGATCAACGACAAGATCAATGCGCGGCTGGCGCGCATCCGGCTTGACTACTTCATCTGCGACAAGATCACCGAGCTGCCCAATGTGCAGGGCTTCCACGGCATCTTTCCGGACAAGCGCGACCCCGTCGACGCCACCATCAACTACACAACGCGCGTATTCTGCGGTGCCGAGTTCGGCGTGCCGCTGCCCAATGCGCCGACCGAGGACGGCCGCAAGTACCGCTCGCTGTTCACCTGCGTCGACGCCGAATCGATGGCAGTGCGCTGGCAGGTGCTGATCGACGGCAACTGCGACCTGGTGGCGAGCTCGTTTGACGGCAAGCTGGCCGCGACCAACCAGTACAACGTTGAAATGGGCGTGCGCTTCGAGGACATGATGTCGGCCGAGCGCGATGCCTGCCTGTTCTTCAACATCGCCCGCATCGAGGCGGCCGTCAAGGCCGGCAAGTTCAAGACCATCGGCGACTCGAAGGTGCCAGTGGTCGACGGCACGCGTGCCGCCAACCAGGATCCCCGCACGGCACTGACCGCGTATGTATCGGTGCCCAAGAACCCCCACGGCGTCAATGCCAGCCCGGACCAGAAGTACTTCATCTGCGCCGGCAAGCTGTCGCCCACGGCCACGGTGATCGAACTGGCCAGGGTGCTCGACTGGTTCGACGGCAAGCTCGCCAGGCTGGACGACGCCATCGCCGCCGAGGTCGAGCTGGGCCTGGGGCCGCTGCATACCGCCTTCGACGGCCGCGGCAATGCCTACACCACGCTGTTCCTCGACAGCCAGGTGGTCAAGTGGAACATCGACGCCGCGATCCGCTTCCACCGTGGCGACAAGAGTGCCAAGTACGTGGTGGACCGGCTTGACGTGCAATACCAGCCCGGCCACCTCAATGCCTCGCAATCCGAGACCGTGGCCGCCGACGGCAAGTTCCTGGCGGTGGGCTGCAAGTTCTCCAAGGACCGCTTCCTGCCGGTGGGTCCGCTGCACGCCGAGAACGAGCAGCTAATCGACATCTCCGGCGACAAGATGGTGTTGCTGGCGGACCATCCGGTGCACAGCGAACCGCACGACTTCATCATCTTCCGGCGCGAGCTGCTGCGCCCGAAGCAGGTCTACGCGCTCGACGACTTTCCGCTGGCGGTCAAGGATGCGCAGCAATCCGGCGTGTTCCGCAACGGCCGCAAGGTGACGGTGAAGCTGACCTCGCAGGCGCCGGTGTTCAGCCTGCGCGAGATCAAGCTGAAGCGCGGCGACGAGGTCACGCTGATCCTGACCAACCTGGACAAGATCGAAGACCTGACGCATGGCTTCGCCATCCCGAAGTACAACATCAACTTCATCGTCAATCCGCAGGAGACCGCGTCGGTGACCTTCATCGCCGACAAGCCCGGCGTGTTCTGGTGCTACTGCACCCACTTCTGCCATGCGCTGCACCTCGAGATGCGCAGCCGCATGATCGTCGAGGCCTGAGACGGGTTTGCGGAGCGTTGCGCGCGGCGCTCCGCCCGCTGATTTTCCATGATGCACGCAATCTTCAAAGGACTCGTGGCAGTCCTGGCCGCGTGGCTGCTGCCGCTCGGCCCGGTCTCGCCAGCGCATGCGGGCGCCTACGAGGCCGAACTGCCGCCGCAACTGGCCACCGCGGCCGATCTGTGCGCGCTGGTGCCGTGCGCGCAGGTGCTGCCCGGCGCCACGCATTTTTCGGCGCGCATGGGCCAGCCGCCCTATGTCGAGGGCTATCGTACGGGCCCGGGCGGCACGCGCGAGCTGCTTGGCTACGTCATGCTGTCCACCGATATCACCGATACGCCGGCGTATTCGGGCAAGCCGGTGGTGACCCTGATCGGCATGGATACGCAGGGCCGCTATGCCGGCGTCAAGGTGCTGAAGCATTCGGAGCCAATCCTGTTGCTGGGCATCCCGGAATCGGCACTGCTGGATTTCAACCGGCAGTACGTCGGCAAGTCGGTCGCCGACAAGATTGAAGTGGGGCAGTCGCGCCCCGACCAAGGCGTGGTCGGGGTCGATGCCATTTCCGGGGCCACGGTGACGGTGATCGCGCAGAACCAGGTGCTGACCGCGTCTGGCGCGGCGGTGGCGCGGCAGGTCGGCATCCTGGCGCCGACGCGGCGCGCGCCGGCACAGTTCGTGGCAAGCGGCGCCCACTACGGCTGGCCCCAGCTGGTGACGATGGGCGCGGTGCAGCGCCTGCTGGTGCAGCCGGCGCAGGTTGGCCTGCCGGGCGGCAACGGACCGTTCATCGAGTTGTGGTTCGGCAACCTCGACCATCCCGATATCGGGCGCAGCGTGCTGGGCGATGCCGGCTGGCAGGGGCTGCGCGCGCAGCTGCGGCCGGGTGAGCACGCCATCTTCGTGATCCGCACCGCGGGCACCGAGTCGTTCAAGGGCTCGGGCTTCGTGCGTGGCGGCATCTATGACCGGGTACAGGTGCGCCAGGGCGCCGACGCCTTCACCTTCCGCGACCTCGACTACCTGAACCTGTATGGCGTGGCCGCGCAGGGCGCGCCCGCAGCAACCGAGTCGGCGATCTTCGTGATCCGCTCGCCGGCCTTTTCCGCGGCGTATCCGTGGCAGTTGTCGTTCCTTGGCAACCGGGTCGACCGCGCCACCGGCACGCGCAGCTTTGCCAGCTTCGACGCGCCGTACTGGCTGCCAGGGGCGCTGCTGCAAGGCGGCCGCCCCCACATCGACGTACCCGAGGCGCCGTGGCGCGAGGTCTGGCGCCGCCAGGCCGGCACCATCGCGCTGTTCGTGGCGCTGCTGGGGGCGGTCACGCTGGTCTACGCGCTGCGCGACCGCCTGACGCGGCGCGCCACCCACAAGCAGAAGTGGCCGGTGAACGCGTTCAAGTACACAGCCTGGGCCATCAGCATCGTATTCGTGGGGTTTGGCGCCATGGCGCAGCCTTCGGTCACGCAGGTGCTGACCTGGTTCCATGCGTTGCTGCTGCGCTGGGACTGGGCCTTGTTCCTGAGCGATCCTTTTATCTTCTGCTTCTGGATCTTCATTATTGCCACGGTGCTGCTGTTCGGACGCGGACTGTTCTGCGGCTGGCTGTGCCCGTTTGGCTCGCTGTCCGAGGCGATCTTCAAGCTGGGCCGTTTCCTGGGGCTGAAACGATGGCAGCGGCAGTTTCCGCGGCGTTGGCACGACCGGCTCAAGTGGGTCAAGTACGGCGTGTTCTTCGCGCTGCTGGCGGTCTCGGTGTTCTCGATGGGGCTGGCCGAGCGGCTGGCGGAGATCGAGCCGTTCAAGACCACCTTCCTGGTCGGCATCCCGAACCGCGCGTGGCCGTACGGGCTGTTCGCGTGCGCGCTGCTGGGGCTGTCGCTGTTCATCGAGCGGCCTTACTGCAAGTACCTGTGCCCGCTCGGCGCGGCCCTGGCAATGCCGAGCACGTTCCGCTGGTTTGGCCTGCGGCGCAAGCCTGACTGCAACCGTTGCAAGGCGTGCGCGGCGGGCTGCGGTGCGCAGGCGATCGATGCCGATGGCCGCATCGACCAGCGCGAATGCCTGCATTGCCTCGACTGCATGGTGCTCTATACCGATACGCGCGGCTGCCCGCCGCTGGCACGCGAACGCAAGCGGCGCGAGCGCGATGGGTTGCCGCTGACGCCGGTGGCAGGCAACGGGTATTTCATTGCGTTGGTGCCGGTGCCGGCCGATGCGGCGCAGCCGCCTGGCGCCGATCCGCGCATGCCGACCGACCGCGTTACGCCGCCTTACGCGGCCACGGCCGGCGCCGCGCGCTGGGGCGCTGAGCTGTGGGATCACTTGTGGCCATGGAGCGGGCCGGGCTGGCGCTCAGCCGCCGCGTTGCAGCTGGCGGGGGTGGCGGTGGCACTGGCGGCAACCGTGGCGTGGGCGCTGGCGGCCAGCGGGCACCTTCGCGCCGGCGCGGTGATCGGCTGGTGGCTGGGCTGGAGCCTCTACGAGGTGGTGATCCGCCTGTCGGCAAAACGCTATGTCAAGGATGGCCCATGGTGGCGCGGCCGCCATCGACGCGCCACCGTGATGGACATGCTCAGCTATGTCGGCTTCAAGAACCTGCTGGTGGGTGCCGTGCTGTTGCTGGCGCTGAAGGCGATGGGGAGGCTGCTCGCATGAAGCTGCTGCCTGGTATCGCGCTGCTATGGCTTGCCTGCGGCTCGGCGTTTGCGCAGGCCGCGACCTGGCGTGTGCAGCCCGGCCAGTCGCTGCAGGCGGCGATCGAGGCCGCGGGGGCGGGCGACACCATCGAGATTGCGCGCGGCCACTACACCGGCAACTTTACCGTCGGCAAGCCGCTGGTCCTGCGCGGTATCGCGCGGCCCACGCTGAGCGGCGCACTGCGCGGCGATACGCTGCGCATCGCCGCGCCCGACGTGGTGGTCGAGGGACTGATCGTGCGCGACTCCGGCGACAGCCTGAAGGACCAGAACGCCGGCATCACCATCCAGCCCGGCGCGCACCGTGCCGTGGTGCGCCACTGCGAGCTGACCTATAACCTGTTCGGCCTGTGGATCGAAAAGGCCGACGAGGTCCGCATCGAGGCCAACACCATCACCGGCAAGCGCGACTACAACTCGGCGCAGCGCGGCAACGGCGTGCAACTCTACAACACGCGCGGCGCGCGCATTCTCGACAACCACATCAGCTTCGTGCGCGACGCGCTCTATGTCGACGTCTCGCACCACGCGGTGTTTCGCGGCAACCGGCTGCACCATAGCCGCTATGGCACCCATTACATGAATTCGTACCACAACCTGTGGGAAGGCAACGACAGCTACCGCAACCGCGGCGGACTGGCACTGATGGAAGTGCGCGACCAGGTCGTTCGCAACAACCGCACCTGGGCCAACGCCGATCACGGCATCATGCTGCGCACGCTGCAGGACTCGGTGGTGGAGGGCAACGTGGTGGCCGATAACGCGCGCGGCTTCTTTATCTACGATGTCGAATATGCGCAGTTGCGCAACAACCTTGTGCTGGGCAACGCCATCGGCGTGCACCTGTCGGCGGGATCGACCCGCAACGTGGTGCAGGGCAACGACTTTATCGGCAACCGCGAGCCGGTGCGCTATGTCGGCGCGCGCGACGAGCCCTGGGGCGGACGCAACCCGGCCGAAAGGCAGCACGGCAACTACTGGGGAAACTATCTGGGCTGGGATCGCGATGCCGACGGCGTGGGCGATATCCCGTACCGCGCCAATGACCTGGTCGACCGGCTCAGCTGGCGCTATCCGGGCGTGACGCTGCTGCTGGGCAGCCCCGCGCTGCAGGCGCTGCGGCTGGCCGGGCGCCAGTTTCCCGTGATCCGGGTGCCGGGCGTGGTCGACCAATATCCGCGCATGCGTCCGGCCCGCGCCAACTGGAGGCAATGGCATGCGCCGGCCGAGGCCAGCCATTGATCCGGCCATGGCCACCATCGTGCTGTCCGGCGTCAGCAAGCACTTCGGCGCGCTGCGCGCCGTCGACGATGTCAGCCTGAGCGTCGGGCAGGGCGAGCTGCTTGGGCTGATCGGCCATAACGGCGCGGGCAAGAGCACGCTGTTCCGGATGATGCTGGGCCTGTTGCCGCCGACGCGGGGCACGCTGGCCGTCGCCGGCGCCGCCGTGGGCACGCGCGCGTTCCGTGCCGCACGCCGCGGCATCGGCTACCTGCCCGAGCACCTGGTGCTGTACGACAACCTGAGCGGGCTCGAGACCTTGCACTTCTTTGCGCGGCTCAAGGGCGTGCCGGCGCAAGCGTGCATGCCGATGCTGGCACAGGTGGGCCTGTCCGACGCCGCCGCGCGTCCGGTGCGCGAGTACTCGAAAGGCATGCGGCAACGGCTGGGGTTTGCGCAGGCGCTGCTGGGCGCGCCGCGCGTGCTGTTCCTGGACGAGCCGACCAATGGCCTTGACCCCGCCGCGATCCGCGACTTCTACGCCATGCTCAACGCGCTGCGCGCGAGCGGGGTGACCATCGTCATCACCTCGCACATCCTGGCCGAGCTGCAGCAGCGCATCGACCGCTTTGCCATCCTGTCCGCGGGGCGGCTGCAGGCCGCCGGCACCCTGGCGGCGCTGCGCGCCCGGGCCGGCCTGCCGCTGACGCTGGTGCTGCGGGTCGAGGCGGGCGCTCGCGACGAGGCCTTGCGCAGGCTGCGCGCGCTGCCTGGGCTGGAGATCGACAGCGCGCCGGGCAGTGCATTGGCCGTGCGCTGTCCGCCCGCCGCCAAGATGGCGGTGCTGGCCGCCGTGCAGCCGCTCACCGGCCGGCTGCTGGACCTGCAGATCCGCGAGCCGTCGCTCGAGGACCTGTTTCTCGGGATGAGGGGATAAGCATGGGCGCGTGGTTCGACGCCAGGCAGGTGGCCGCACTGGCCGGCAAGGAGTTTCGCGACCGCCTGCGCAACCGCTGGGTGCTGGCGGTGGCCGCGGTGTTCACGGCGCTGTCGCTGGCGATCGGTTACTTCGGCGGCGCGGAGCAGGGCGTGCTGGGCCCGCGCTCGCTGGAGCTTGTCATCACCAGCCTCGCCAGCCTGGTGATCTACCTGGTGCCGATGATCGCGCTACTGCTGGGCTTCGACGCCGTGGTGGGCGAGCGCGAGCGCGGCTCGCTGGACCTGCTGCTGTCGCTGCCGCTGACGCGCGCCGAGCTGCTGCTGGGCAAGTACCTCGGGCTGGCCGCCGCGCTGGTGCTGGCCACGGCCGGCGGCTTTGCGCTGATGGCGCTGCTGCTGGCGCGCCAGTTCGGCTGGGCCGGGCTGTATCACTACCTCGGCTTCGTCGCCAGTGCCGTGCTGCTCGGGCTGGCATTCCTGAGCCTGGCGCTGTGGCTGTCGGTGCTGAGCCGCGACCGCGCGCAGGCGTCGGGACTGGCGATCGGGCTGTGGTTCTTCTTCGTGCTGGTGTTCGATCTGCTGCTGCTAGGCATGCTGGTCGCCGGCAGCGGCGACCAGCACGCCGCCACCGACTGGATCGCGTGGCTGCTGTTGCTCAATCCCGCCGACCTGTTCCGCATCGTCAATGCCTTTTCATTGGACCAGCTGCGTAGCGCCGGAGGCGTTGCCAGCATCGTGCCGCCCGCGCTGGCCAGCCCGTGGCCGACCGGTGCGGCACTGCTGGCGTGGATCGCCGCGCCGCTGGGCCTTGCTGCCAGGAGTTTCCGCTGATGTGTACCCCGCTCTGTACCCCGTTCTCATGGCAGCGCCGCCGCCTGTTGCTGACCCTTGCCGGCAGCGCTGTACTCGTGGCCGGCTGCGGCCGCAAAGCGGATGCCGCCGCGCAGCCGGAAGCGTTCGACGCCACCACCGCCTGCTCGCTCGATGGCATGCTGCTGGCCGATTACGCCGGGCCCAAGGCGCAGATCTTCTATGCGGGCGAGGCACGCCCGCACTGGTTCTGCGATACGGTGGAGTTGTTCCACGCGCTGCTGCGACCAGAGCAGCTGCGGCCGGTGCGCGCGGCCTTCGTGCAGGACATGGCCCGCGCCGACTGGGAGCGGCCGCGCGGCCACTGGTTCGACGCCACCACCGGCATCTATGTGGCCGGCAGCCGGCGCCACGGCTCGATGGGGCCGACGCTGGCCAGCTTCAGGGCGCAGCCCGATGCGGCTGCGTTTGCCGCCCGCCATGGCGGGAAACTGCTGCGCTACGTGGAGGTGACGCCGGAACTGGCGGACCTCAGCGGCGGCGCCATGCATGACAGCCGGATGTAGCCCCGCTGTCATGCCGGCGGGGCTGAGCGCCCGCCGTGGTGGCTTCAGTTGCCGCTGCCCGACACCAGCCGGCGCTGGCGCACCGACTCGGCCAGCCCTTCGAGCACCTTGACCGAGTCGTCCCAGCCGATGCACGCATCGGTCACGGACTGGCCATAGGTCAGGTCCTCGACCGGCTGGCCCTGGGCGTGATCCTGCCGGCCCGCGACCAGGTGCGATTCGACCATCACGCCGATGATGCGCTGGTCGCCACCGGCAATCTGGCGGCCGATATCGGCGCACACCGGGATCTGGTTTTCATGCTTCTTGCTGCTGTTGGCGTGCGAGGCGTCGATCATCAGGCGCGAGGCCAGGCCGGCCTTGGCGATGGCGTCGCACGCTTCCTGCACGCTGGCCGCGTCGTAGTTGGGCGCCTTGCCGCCGCGCAGGATCACGTGGCAGTCCTCGTTGCCCGAGGTCGATACGATTGCCGAGTGCCCCCCCTTGGTCACCGACAGGAAGTGGTGCGGCTGCGATGCGGCCTTGATCGCGTCGACCGCGATCTTGACGTTGCCGTCGGTGCCGTTCTTGAAGCCCACCGGGCACGACAGTCCCGAGGCCAGCTCACGGTGCACCTGCGACTCGGTGGTGCGCGCGCCGATCGCACCCCAGCTGACCAGGTCGGCGAGGTACTGCGGGCTGATCATGTCGAGGTACTCGGTGCCGGTGGGGACGCCCATCTCGCTGATGTTCAGCAGCAGCTCGCGGGCGGTGCGCAGGCCGTCGTTGATCTTGAAGCTGCCGTCCATGTGCGGGTCGTTGATCAGCCCCTTCCAGCCCACCGTGGTGCGCGGCTTCTCGAAGTACACCCGCATCACCACCTCAAGCTCGCCGGCGAAGCGCTCGCGCTGTACCTTGAGCAGCTTGGCGTATTCGAGCGCGGCGCGGGTATCGTGGATTGAGCACGGGCCGATGATGACAATCAGGCGGTCATCCATGCCATGCAGGATGCGGTGCATCGCCTGGCGCGCGCCGTAGATCACGTCCGAAGCCTGTTCGGAGCAGCCGAACTCGCGGATCAGGTGCGCGGGCGGCAGCAGCTCCTTGAGTTCGCGGATGCGCAGGTCGTCGGTGTTCTTCAGCATGATGGCTCCAGGATTCTTGTGAGGTCGTGAGTGTGTGGGGAAAACAAACGGGTATAAAAAAACCGCCAGGGTCGCTGGCGGTCTTTTTTGTATTCGGGGCGCTGCTTACAGCCATCCCTCCCTATCCGCCAGCGGTGTGAGATCGCTAAAAAAGTAAAAATAAAACTTAGCGGACATGGCGGAAAAAGGCGTTGGCTTGGGTCAGCTTGGAACGATTTTCTTCGCGGGCGCTGGATTTATGCTGCACTGCGTGGCAGAAAGGCAGGAAATTGCGCGCCGCTTCGAGAATTTTCGTTGCGTATCGGCCTCTGGCCGGGCGACGAAGCATCTTTATAGCGCCTTTTCCCGTCGTTGGCAAGTGTCGGGACTGCCATGCCGTGCGCTGGCACACCAAGTCCGCTGGCTTTTCTGCGCTGCCTCGGCGGCCGTGTGCCACCGCTGCTTTCGGCCTTTCCCGGGCATAGGCGGGGGCTATATTGAAAGCGGGGAGCCGTGGCACGGGGAGGTGCATCATGAGCGTCGATGAGGCGAGGCTGAATGCCTTTATGGAAAAATTCGTCGGCGATATCGGCGCGGTGATGCATGCCGCGACCGTGGTCGTCGGCGATGAACTCGGCCTGTACAAGGCCCTGGCGGAAAAACCGATGACCGTCGCCATGCTGGCGGCCAAGACCCATACCGATGAGCGCTACCTGCGCGAATGGCTGTCGGCGCAGGCCGCCAGCGGCTACGTCGACTACGACGCGAGCTCGGGCCAGTTCAGCCTGAACGAAGAGCAGGCCTATGCGCTGGCGCAGGAAGGCAGTCCGGCCTTTATCCCGGGCGCGTTCCAGATAGCCGTGGCGCAGTTCCGCGCGATTCCGAAGATGATCGACATCTTCCGCAATGGCCGCGGGCTGGGCTGGCACGAGCACGATCCCGCGCTGTTCCATGGCACTGAGCGCTTCTTCCGGCCCGGCTATGCGGCGCACCTGGTGTCGGAATGGATCCCGGCGCTGGACGGCATGGCGGCGCGGCTAAAGGCGGGGGCCATGGTGGCCGACGTGGGCTGCGGCCATGGCGCGTCGACCATCATCATGGCGCAGGCGTTTCCAGGGTCGCGCTTTGTCGGCTTCGACTACCACGAGCCGTCGGTGCGCCATGCCGCCGAGGCCGCGCGCCGCGCCGGCGTGGCCGAGCGCGTGCGATTCGAGGTGGCCAGCGCGAAGGACTATGGCGGCAAGGACTATGACCTGGTGGCGGTGTTCGATTGCCTGCACGACATGGGCGACCCGGTCGGAGCGGCACGCCACGTGCGCGAGACGCTGCGCGCCGACGGCGCTTGGATGATCGTCGAGCCCTTTGCCAACGATGCGCTGGAGCAGAACCTGAACCCGGTCGGCCGGGTGTTCTATTCCGCGTCCACCTTCATCTGCACGCCGGCGTCGCGCTCGCAGGAAGTCGGCCTGTGCCTGGGCGCGCAGGCAGGCGAGGCACGCATGCGCGGGGTGGCCGAACAGGCCGGGTTCCACAGCTTCCGCCGCGCCGCGCAGACGCCATTCAACCTGGTGTATGAAGTGCGGCCGTAAGGCACAGACCATCCAATGAAAAACGGGATCCCGCGGGATCCCGTCTTCGTTATCGCGAGGCCGCTCAGGCAGTCCCGCCCACCGTCATGTTTTCAATGCGCAGCGTCGGCTGCCCCACGCCCACCGGCACGCTCTGGCCTTCCTTGCCGCACACGCCGACGCCCGAGTCGAGGCGCATATCGTTGCCGATCATGGTCACGTCCTTGAGCGATTCCGGGCCGTTGCCGACCAGCGTCGCGCCCTTGACCGGATAGCTGATCTTGCCATCCTCGATCATGTAGGCCTCACTGGCCGAGAACACGAACCTGCCGTTGGTGATGTCTACCTGGCCGCCGCCAAAATTGACCGCATACAGGCCGCGCTTGACGCTGGCGATGATCTCCTGCGGGTCCTTGTCGCCGTTGAGCATGTAGGTGTTGGTCATGCGCGGCATCGGCAGCGCGGCATAGCTTTCGCGCCGCGCGTTGCCGGTGACCGGCATCTTCATCAGGCGCGCGTTGAGCGTGTCCTGGATATAGCCGCGCAGGATGCCATCCTCGATCAGCGTGGTGCACTGCGTCGGGTTGCCTTCATCGTCCAGGTTGAGCGAGCCGCGGCGGTTGGCCAGCGTGCCGTCGTCGACCACGGTGACGCCCTTTGCCGCGACGCGTTCGCCCATGCGGCCGGCAAACGCCGACGAGCCCTTGCGGTTGAAGTCGCCTTCCAGCCCGTGGCCGACCGCCTCGTGCAGCAGCACGCCAGGCCAGCCCGGGCCCAGCACCACGGTCATCGCGCCGGCCGGGGCCGGGCGCGCATCCAGGTTGACCAGCGCCGACGACACGGCTTCATCGACGTATTGCTGCAGCAGGTCGTCGGTGAAATAGCCGTAGGCATAGCGGCCGCCACCGCCGGACGAGCCGATCTCGCGGCGCCCGCCCTGTTCGGCGATCACCGTGACCGAGACCCGCACCAGCGGGCGCACGTCGGCGGCGATCACGCCGTCGCTGCGCGCCACCAGCACCACGTCGTACTCGCCGGCCAGGCCTGCCATGACTTGGACCACGCGCGGGTCCTTGGCGCGCGCCATGCGTTCGATGCGCTCCAGCAGCGCCACCTTCTCGGCCGCGCTCATCGAATCGAGCGGGTCGTTGGGCGCATACAGGTTGCGCCCCGCGTGCGTGGCCAGCTCGCCGGCCACCTTGACCCGGCCGCTGCCGGCACGGCCGATGGTACGCGTGGCCGCGGCCGCCTGCGACAGCGCCGCCAGGCTGATGTCATCCGAATAGGCAAAGGCGGTGCGGTCGCCGGAGACCGCGCGCACGCCCACGCCCTGGTCGATGCTGAAGCTGCCTGACTTGACGATGCCTTCTTCGAGGCTCCAGGCCTCGTTGCGGGTGTACTGGAAATACAGGTCGGCGTAGTCGACCTTGTGCGTGAAGATATCGGCCAGCACGCGCTGGAGCCTGGCTTCGTCCAGGCCGTACGGCGCCAGCAGCAGTTGCTGCGCGGTGGCCAGGTTGCGGATTCCGAGATCGCCGGCGTTCATGAGAGGTCCTTTCTTCCTTGGGACGCGCCGGGGGGCCGGCGCGCCAAACTATCCTGTGGGCGAGGGCTGCCATGAGCCCCCGCGCTTGCGTACATGCTACAGCACCCGGTGCCGCAGTGCCGGCAGGTTCTGCCGGACTTCCTCGAGCCGCGCCGGGTCGATCACGCCGCCGACCACGCCTTCGCCCTCCGGCAGCATCGCCAGCACTTCGCCCCACGGGTCCACCAGCATCGAATGGCCCCAGGTGCGCCGGCCGTTCTCGTGCTTGCCGCCCTGCGCCGCCGCCAGCACATAGCACTGGTTCTCGATGGCGCGGGCGCGCAGCAGGATTTCCCAGTGGGCCTGCCCGGTGGTGTAGGTGAAGGCGGCCGGCATCAGGATCAGGCTGGTGCCGCCATCGGCGGCAAGGCCGCGGTACAGCTCGGGAAAGCGCAGGTCGTAGCACACCGACATCGCCACGCGGCCGCATGGCGCATCGAAGCTGACGGGGGTGCGCCCGGCCAGGATGGTGCGCGACTCGTCGTAGCTTTCGGTGCCGCGGGTGAAGCCGAACAGGTGGATCTTGTCGTAGCGCGCCACGCGCTCGCCGCGCGGGTTGAAGGCGAGCGAGGTGTTGTACACGCGCTGCGGGTCGTCGCACCACATCGGCAGCGTGCCGCCGACCAGCCAGATGCCATGGCGGCGCGCCGCGTCGGCCAGGAACTGCTGCACCGGGCCGTCGCCATCGTGCTCGCGCACGGCAACCTTGTCGGATTCGGCGCGGCCCATCATGCAGAAGTACTCGGGCAGCAGCACCAGTTCGGCACCGCCGGCGGCGGCCTCGGCAATGCGCGCTTCGGCGCGTGCCAGGTTGGCGTCGAGCGAGGTGCCGGTCACGGTCTGGACCGCGGCAACGCGGAACGGGGCAGGGCTGGCTGGGGTCATGGGGGCGGCATCTTCTTCTAGCGCGGGAAGGCCGGGTCCGCGCGGTTCTGGAAGGTCGGGCCTTGCGCCTTATTGTCCTCCACTTTGCCGACCTGTGGGTTGGCCCAGCTGCCCGAGATCCGGTAGTGCTGGGTGAACATCTTGGAGAACTCGTCGGCGAACAGCAGTTGCGCCGCGAGCGTGCCGATGCCCAGCGCCGGGTTGATGAAGGCCGCGGCGATCGAGGTGGTGGTGGCATTGATGCGCGGCACCACTGCCACGTGCAGGTCCTGGGTCTCGCGCAGCAGGTTGGCGCTGCCCCTCATGCTGGCAATGATCTGCGGGCTGCGCAGCTGGAAGTCCTGGATCGTGCCGACCCCGTTCTCGATGGTGCCGCTGCCGGCGATGCGGTCGAACAGCAGCCCGCGCCCCGACAGCGTGCGGAAGTCCAGCGTGGCAAAGCGCAGCAGGCCCTGCAGGCTGAGCACGCCCAGCAGGCGCGCCGCGCCGGGCTCGACGCTGAGGATCTGGCCATTCTCCAGGTCCAGCGACAGCTTGCCGGTCAGCGTCGGGTAGTCGATCGACAGCGGCGAGCCGCGCCATGCCACGCGGCCCTCGAGCTTGCCCTTGCCGTCGCTGAGCGTATGCGGCAGCCCGAGCCGGTCCAGCGTGGCGCCGGCATCGCGCACATCGATGGCGAAGGACAGCAGCGTGCGGCGCTCGGCGCTGGCGTCGGCGCGCAGGCGGCGCGGCACGCGCCAGCTGCCGTTGCCGGTCAGGGTGGCGCCGGGCTGTTCGATCTGCAACTTGTCCAGGGTCCAGACCGGATCGGCGCCGCCAGCGCCGAGGTCCGTATGCGCGTTGACCTCGAGCTTGCCGAAGTCGTGGCCGCGCAGCATGAACTGGTCGGCGACCAGGTCGATCGCGGGCAAGGTGTCGATGCTGCTGGCCAGGGCATCGACCACGTTGTGCTCGTCGTTGGCATCGGGCACGTTCAGGCGCGCCAGGCGCAGCCGCAGCGAACCGGCGGCCGACGGCCCGCCCGGGCGCCACTGCACCGCGCCGGCAATCTGGCGCGAGTCGACCCGAGCGTTCCAGCCGTCGGCTTCGCGGCTGGCATCGAGCGAGACTTCGTCCAGCGTGCGGCCCATGCCGTGCAGCGCGCGCGCGCGCAGCGCGATGCGGCTCGGCAGGAACGGCGAGGGCGGCTCGCCGGCGCCGGCAACGGCGCTGCTGCCGCTGCCGGCGTTGCCACCGGCGAAGGCCGCGCGCCAGGCATCGATATCGAGCTGGTCGAAGGTGGCCGCGGCGCTGACGCCGGCAGCCGGCAGTGGCGCCGCCTGCTGCACGCCGATGCCGCCCGCCAGCACTTCGAAGCCGTTGCTGCCGCTGTCGCGGCGCAGCAGGTAGCGTGCATTGAGCACATTGCCCAGCTGCACCGCGAGCTCGTCGGTGCCGGCACGGGCAGCGCCGGCGGCATTGGCCGCATGCGCGGCCGGACGCAGCTCCACGCGCAGCGGCAGTGCCGGTGCGGCGGCCTTGGCCAGCGGCGCCGGCAGTTGCAGTGCCATGCCGTTGAGCTCAGTGTTCAGCTGGACCTGCACCTGGCGCTCGCGCACGGCGACCACCGCGCTGTAGCCGGTGCTGCCTTCCATCCGGGCTGCCAGGGGCGCCAGCGCCGTGCCCGCCGCGGCCTCGCGCAGCCCGGCGCCCGAGGCCTGGCCGCTGGCACTCACGCGCGTGGTGCCGTCCGGCTGCGTGCCGCCGCCCAGGCGCACTTCGCCGCCAAGCAAGCGGGCGCGCAGGTTCTCCAGCCCGAAGCCATGCTCGTTGAAGGTGATGACGCCGTTGGCATTGCCCAGCGCCGGCAGTTGCGGGCTGAGCACGACATCGTTGCCGGGAAAGCGGAAGCGGCCATCGACCCGGGCCGCGTCGGCGTGCTCCAGCGGCATCTCGAGGCTGAGCTTCAGTTCGCCGTGGCCGCTGGCCTTGGCCGCGTCGGCCACGTGCCCCGTCCATTCGCGCACCGGCGAGGCGTTGATGTAGCGCACGAAGCCTTGCACCGGGCCCGCGGCGCTGCCGTCGATGGCCAGCTTGCCGCGCGGGCTCAGGTCGTCGATGCGGCCGCTGACATCCTGCAGCGTGACGCCGGCAATGTCCTGCACCGTGGCCCGGCGCGCCAGGAAGGTCATGCCGCCGCGGTCGAACACCACGCGTCCGGCGATGTCGGTGAACACCGGCCATGGCGATGCGCCGCCCGCGGTGCCGGGAGCCGGCTCGTGCGGGGCTTGGGGGGAGTCATGCGGGGCGATCTGGTAGCTGACGTGTTCGATCGGCACCTCGACGCGGAACTCGCCGGCCTTCTCGTGCGGCGCCTGGAACGGGAAGTGGGCCAGGTCGCCGCGCAACACGAAGCTGACCCCGGCGGCTTCGCCGCCCGCGAGCGCGCCGGCCAGGTAGTGGCGGGTGCCGGCGGGAATGCTCAGCGGCAGGTAGCGCGGCACGCGCGCCACTTTGGCGCGGGTCATCTCGCCGGCCAGGTCGGCAATGCCCGAGACACCATCGCCGCCTTCGCGCCAGCTGCCGCGCACCGAGCCGGCTGCGTCGGCATTGGCAAAGCGCACGCTGTCCAGCGTCACCGCGAGCTTGCCGTCGCGGTGCTGCCAGCGCAGCTCGCCGCCGATCTGGTCGAACGGCAGGCGCGGGTCTTCGAACAGCCCCGGCAGCACCAGTGCCGCGTCGTTGCCCTCGAAGCGCGCGGTGCCCTGCTGGTCGTCGAAGGCGAAGGTGCCGGACAGGTGCGAGAAGCCCGGCGTGCCCAGGCGCGGGTGGCCGGCGGCGTCCAGCGCGGGCACGGCCGGCTGGCCGTTGACGGAGACATCGCGCAGCGTGCCCTGGATGCTGTAGTGCGGCTTGCCGCCGCCGCGCTCGAGCATGCCGGCGCGCGCGCGGGTCCAGTTGAGGTTGAGGTTGTCAAGGTGGCCGGCCGGCTGCAGCGCGCGCAGCCGGCGCAGCACCGCGGTGTCCAGCGGCATCGAGGTGGCCAGGGCACGCACCGTGTTCAGGTCCAGCGAGGGCGCCTTCAGCGAAAACTGGTTCAGCGTGCCGTCCCTGGCCCTGGCCCAGCCGATGGCGACCTTGCGCATGCCTTCACGCCAGCTGCCGTCGGCCACGGCGGCTGCATTGCTGTGGTCGGGCACCGCGGGCTGTTGGGCCTGCAGCGGCTGCCACAGCAGCGTGTCGACGGTCAGCAGGTTGCTGCCGTCGCGTTCGGTCCGGTGCAGCAGCAGGGCCTGTGCATTGGCCAGCCGCAGCGGCGCCGCGGCGCCGGCCAGTTGCAGGTCGACCCCGCTGGCACGCAGCCGGGTCTGGCTGCGCACGATGCGCCCCTGGCGGAATTCAATACTGCCGTCGGTGCTGAAGGTACCGCTGGCGACCCGCTCGAACATCGCCAGGTAGCGCTGCAGCACCGGCAGCTGCAACTGGCTGAGGTCCCAGGTGGCCTGGCCGGTCCAGTGGCGCCAGTTGCCGGCGCTGTGCAGGTAGTCGTCGCGGAAGGTGGAGCGCACCTCCAGCGGGCGCGGGCCCAGTGCCGGCGAGCGCGCTTCGAGATGGAAGGTGTGGCGTGCGCCGTCGCGGCGGGTGTCGAGGCGGATTTCGCCGATGTCGAGCCGGGGCAGGCCCGCCTTCTCGTCGAGCCAGCGCAGCTTGCCGTCGGACAGCGCCACGCGTCCCTGCGACATCAGCCAGCCCAGGAAGCGGTCGTCGTCCTGCTGGCCGCCGGTGGCATCGACCACCATGCCGCCGACCAGCAGCCGGCCTTCGGGGGTGCGGCGCACCAGGATGTCGGTGCCGCTGGCGCTCAGGCTGACAAACTGCAGGTTCATGCTGACCAGCGAACGCCACGCCAGCTTCCCGTCCAGCGTGGCGGCCGACAGCAGCACGCGCTGCTGGGCGTCCACCGCGCTCAGGCCGCGGGCGCGGAAGGCGGGATGCCAGCCGTCCCAATACGTATCGAGCGAAGCGATCCTGACCTGGGCCGAGAGCGCCTGCGCGCCGCGCTGTTCCAGCCACTCGCGCGCGGCGGATGCCTGCGGCCACAGTACAAAGCGGATCAGCAGGCCCGCCGCCAGCGCCAGCATGGCCAGCACCAATGCCAGACGCAGCAGGGCGCGCCCCAGGCTGCGCCAGAACGGATGGCGCACGGCCGCGGCGGCGGTCCGGGCACCGGCGCGGGCCAGCGCCCGGGCGCGGGTCCAGCCGGAGGCCTGGCGCGAGGCGTCTGGGGTTTCAATGGCAGGGGAGCTGCCGGGCCGCGCGGCAGGCAGCGTGGGCAGTGTGGTGGCGGCCTCGTGCCCGCCCGCGCCGCCATTGGGGGGAGAACCGTCAGCGGGTTGTGGGGCGCGGCTGGACATGCGCAGATTATCCGACAATACTAGCCGCTCTCCAATCTGGTGCCCGGCCGGCTGAAACAAGAACGCGCAAGCTGCGCGCACCGCGGATGGCGATGGCGCGCCCGCAGCGCGAGCAGCGGGGCGCAGCCCCGGGGTACCCCTGGCCGCACCTTTTCTCGCATTTCAAATACTGGAATGACTGCCTCTGATCCGACGAGTTCCGCCGCTGGCGACGCTGCCGACCAACATGGCGCGCGCGCCACACCGGAACCCGCCCATGCGGCGTCCGTCGCACCGGGGCAGGGCCCCGGCACCATGGCTGCCGGCGCCTTTGCCGTCACCGCGGCGCAGGCACTGCAGCCGCATGGCGAGGGCGCCCAGGCAGGCGGCGACGTATTGTACTCGGCCGCGTACTCGCACTACGCGCGGCGCGTGCTGCAGGCCCGACCGGACCTGCCGGAAATCCTCGCGGCCGCGGTGGCGCAGCCGCTCACGCGCGCCTGGATGGCAGCGCGGCTGCAGGCGCTGCACGCGCCCTCGGCCGACGCCGAAGACGCCGCCAAGCGCGCGCTGCGCCGTCTGCGCGCCGAGGTCATGTGCGCCGTGATCGAGCGCGACCTGCGCGGCCTGGCCACGCTGGGCGAGGTCACGGGCGCGATGACCGACCTGGCCGAACTGGCGATCCAGCACGGCCTGGCGGTGCTGGGCGACGATCTCGCCGCCACCTTCGGCCGCCCCGTCGGCGCCCACAGCGGCGAGGTGCAGGAGTTGGTGGTAGTGGGCATGGGCAAGCTGGGCGGGCGCGAGCTCAATGTCTCGTCCGATATCGACCTGATCTTTCTCTACGACGAGGACGGCGACACCGCGGGCGGGCCACGCAGCCTGTCCAACCACGAGTACTTCATCCGCCTGGGACGCCGGCTCATCAACCTGCTCGCCGACGTGACCGCCGACGGCTATGTGTTCCGCGTCGACATGCGGCTGCGCCCCAATGGCGATGCCGGTCCGCTGGCCTGCAGCCTGGGCATGCTCGAGGAATACCTGGTGGTGCAGGGCCGCGAGTGGGAACGCTATGCCTGGATCAAGGGGCGCGTGGTATCCGCGCTGGACTCGCCCCATGCGCAGCGTACCGCCGGCCTGCTGGCGCGGCTCACGACGCCGTTCGTGTTCCGGCGCTACCTGGACTACGGCGTGATCGCGGCGATCCGCTCACTGCATGCACAGATCCGCAGCGAGGCCGCCAAGCGCAGCGGCGGGCTGCCCGGGCATGGTGTCAACCAGCGCTCGTTCAATATCAAGCTGGGCCGCGGCGGCATCCGCGAGATCGAATTCATGGCGCAGGTGTTCCAGCTGATCCGCGGCGGACAGGACCCCGCGCTGCGGATCCGGCCGACGCTCGAGGTGCTGGCGGTGGCGGTCGAACGCGGCCTGCTGCCCGCCGGCCAGGCCGCGCAGCTGGGCGATGCCTACCGCTTCCTGCGCCAGCTCGAACACCGGCTGCAATACCGCGACGACGCGCAGACCCACCACCTGCCGACTTCCGCCGACGAGCAGCTGGCGGTCGCGCAGATGATGGGCTGTGCCGACTGGCCGGCATTGCTGGCACGGCTGGCCGAGCTGCAGGAACCGGTCGCGCAGCAGTTCGAAGCCACCTTCTCCAACCCGGACGCCGGCCCATGCGAGGCCCTGTGGCCGGACCTCGTCATGGACGACAGCGCCGCACGCGCGCAGGACAACCCGCGGCAAGACCCGTCGCACAGCGAAGCCGACAGCGCCGTGCCGTGCCAGCGGCTGCAGGCGGCCGGCTTTACCGACTGCAATGCGCTGCTGGACCGGCTGCGCGCGATCGCTGCGTCGCTGCGCTATCGCGCGCTGTCCGAATCCAGCCGCGCGCGCTTCGACCAGCTGGTCAACCGCGCGCTCGACCTGGCCGCGCGCCAGGACGACCCTGACAGCACCATCGGACGCTTCATCGACTTCCTTGAAGCGATCAGCCGGCGCGCCTCCTACCTGTCGCTGCTGTCCGAGTACCCGCAGGCGATGGACCGCGTCGCGCAGACCCTGCATGCGTCGCGCTGGGCCGCGGCCTACCTGACGCGCCATCCGCAACTGCTGGACGAACTGCTCGACAGCGACGCGCTGGCCGGTGCGCCCGACTGGGCCGCGTTTCGCAAGCGCCTGCACGAACGCCTGCTCGCCGCCGAGGGCCAGGTCGAGCAGCAGATGGACATCCTGCGGCGCGAACACCATGTCGAGACCTTCCGCGTGCTGCTGCAGGACCTGCAGGGCATGCTGACGGTGGAGCAGGTGGCCGACCGCCTGTCGGACCTTGCCGATGCCATGCTGGAGGCGACGCTGGCGACGGTCTGGCGCCAGCTGGCCACGCGCCACCGCGAGGTGCCGCGCTTCGCCGTGATCGCGTATGGCCGGCTGGGCGGGAAGGAGCTGGGCTATGCGTCGGATCTGGACATCATCTTCCTGTACGACGACGAACACGAGCGCGCGCCCGAGGTCTATGCCGCCTATGCGCGCCGCCTGATCACCTGGCTCACCAGCCATACCGCGGCCGGCGCGCTGTTCGACGTCGATACGCGGCTGCGGCCCAATGGCGCGGCCGGCCTGCTGGTGACCAGCTTCGACGCGTTCCGACGCTACCAGCTGCGCGAGGGCGACAACACCGCCTGGGTCTGGGAACACCAGGCGCTGACGCGCGCGCGCTTCTGCGCGGGCGATGCCGCCATCGGCGAGCGCTTCGAGGCGCTGCGCGCCGAGGTGCTGTGCCAGCAGCGCGACGCCGCGGCGCTGCGCGGCGAGATCGCGCAGATGCGCCGCAAGGTGGCCGAAGGCCATCCCAATCCGACCGACCTGTTCGACCTGAAACACGACCGCGGCGGCATGGTCGACATTGAATTCACAGTGCAGTACCTGGTACTGCTGCACAGCCGCGCCCACCCGCAGCTGACGCGCAACGCAGGCAATATCGCGCTGCTGCGCGAAGCCGGCGAGCTGGGCCTGATCGATGCCAAGCTGGCGCTGGCGGTGGGCGACGCCTACCGCCTGTTCCGCGCGCGCCAGCACCAGCTGCGCCTCGATGGCCAGGCCCATGCGCGCGTGGCGCCGGCAGCGATGGCCGCGCAGACCGCATCGGTACGCACGCTGTGGCGCGCCGTGTTCGGTGAGGACTGAGGCAGCAGGCCAGCCGGCAGCGGCCGGCGCTACGTGGCCGGGACTGCTGGCGGCGATCGTGCTGGTGTGGGGTCTGTCCGCGGCCTTTACCTTCATCCCCGCGTGGCACGCGCACGGCCTGTACCTGCGCGACGCGGTGCGCGTGGACGGGCAGTGGTGGCGCCTGGCCACGGCGATGTGGGTGCACCTGGACGGCCATCACTGGCTGGCCGACATGCTCGCCGCCACCGGCGTGCTGGCGATCTGCGCGCGCGTGGCGCGGGTGCGCAGCCTGTTGCTGGTGCTGGTGACGTGCGGCATCGCGGTGCAGGTGGTGCTGCTGCGCGTGCCGGCGATTGCCTGGTACGGCGGGCTCTCGGGCGCGCTGCACGGGCTGGCCTTGTGGGGCTCCCTGGGGTTGCTGCGCGCGCCGGGACTGGCGCGCGCCACGGGGGTGCTGTTGTGCCTGGGCGTGCTGGCCAAGGTCTGGGTGGAACAGTCGTGGCTGGCGCCGGTGGTATTCGATCCGGCCTGGGGCTTTGGCGTGGTGCGGGCGGCGCACGCGGCCGGCGCCGTGGCCGGCCTGCTGTGCTGGGTCTTGCAGGAATGGTGGTTGGCCCGGCGGCCGGCGCGCAGCAACGGCACCGCCGCCTGAGCCGCCCGGCGCGCTGCTAGAAGCGGCGCCGCAGCGCGAAGCCGAGCAGGCCGGACAGCGCGAGCAGCATCGCGGTCCAGAGGGGCACCGCGCCACCGCCGCCACCGCTGCTCGGGGCCGGCGCCGGCGCGGCCTCCGCCGGCGGCGTCGCCAGCGCCGCCACCAGCGCACCGTCGGCATCGAGCAGGCCTGCGCCGCACACGCCCGGATTGGTCGTGCAGAACGTGCCGGACGGATGCGGACGCGCCGAGCTCTTCAGCGCCGCCGTGACCTGCGCCGGCGTCAGCGCGCCATTGAGCGTGAACATCATCGACACCACGCCCGAAACCATTGGCGCGGCGAAGCTGGTCCCGGCCGACGACGTCACCACGTAGTTGCCGAGCGAGGTCTTGCCGTCGTTGCTCAGCGTGCGGATTACCGACGGCGTGACCGTGCAGCGCCCATCCACCACCTGCGAGTTGCCGCAGCCCCCGCCCGGCGCGCTGATCGCGACCTGCGGTCCGACATTGGCATAGCTGGCGTTCTCGCCGTCGTTGGCGTGCGCGGTGACCGCGATCACGCCGCTGCAGTCGGCCGGCGCTTCGACCGCGCCGCGGTTGTTGCCGGCCGCTGCCACCACCACCACGCCGCGCGCATTCAGGTCGTTGACCGCCTGTTGCTCAATGCTGCTGCAAGTGCCGCCGCCCAGGCTGATATTGACCACGCGCGCCGGCGTGGGGTTGTCCGGCACGTTCGGCACCGGCAGGCCGCCGGCCCAGCGCATGCCGTCGACGGTGTCGGACAGCAGGGCCCCGCAGCGTCCCGAGACCCGCACCGGCAGGATGCGCGCATTCCAGTCGACGCCCGCGATGTCGCGCGCGTTGTTGGTCTGCGCCCCCAGCACGCCGGCCACGCGCGTGCCATGCCAGCTGTTGTTGGTCGGCTCGGTAATGGGCGTGGTGCTGCCGGGGCAGGTGAAGTCGGCGGGCAGGTTGTCGCCAGCGTCGGTCGGATCGCCGTCGCGGCCGTCGCCATCGTTGGAGACCGTGGCGGTGCTGATGAAGTCATAGCCGGGCAGCAGCCGTCCCGCCAGGTCGGGGTGCGGCAGGATGCCGGTGTCCACCACCGCGACCACCAAGCCGCTGCTGCCGCGGGTGCGGTCCCACGCGCGCGGCAGGTTAACGCCGCCCACAACGGTGCCGGTGCCCTTCAGGTACGGCTGGTTGACCTGGAATTCGGGGTCGTCGGGCAGGGTGTCGTGCAGCCGCAGCCAGCGGTCGGGCACGGCATCGGCCACGCGCGGATCCTGGCGCAGCCGCGCCGCCGCGGCTTCGGGGTCGGCGGCAAAGGCGTCGGGGATTTGCAGTAGTTGCAGGTTGCCGCCCATGGCCCGGCGTGCCGTGACGGCGATGCCGGTGCGTTCGCTCAATTGCTTGAGGGCTTCGGCTGCGGCCGGGCTCTTGCCGGCGCCGTTGCCATCGACCGCGGTGGCGCCGTCGGCCCAGCGCACGATGATGTGGCCGGTATAGGCGGGTGCGGGCTGCGCACCGGCGGCGAGTGCCGCGCTGGTCGGGACCGCGCCGCAGGCAGCCGCGGCGGCCAGGGCGAGGGCCCGCCAGCGGCGGGCCGCGAAGTTGCGGCAGAACACGGGCAGTGCGGATTGCGGCATGGATTTCTCCTCCCTGGGGCGTAGCGCGCACTGGCTGGGCCGGCGCGTGGGCATCTTATGTAGCGAATACGATCCCGGCGGGTTGTGCAAGGCCGGCTTCGGGATCGTCTGCGTTCGTTAATGCGGCATTCCGTACAGATTCAGTCCCGTCCTAGCGCGCCGGCATATCGCGGCTGGCGGGAATATTGCGGCTGGGCTTGAGCAGCCGGTCCGGTTCGGCGGTCTCGATGCGCGGCGTGGCGCGCAGCGTGTCGACGGCCTGGTCGAGGGTGGCGTCCGCCGACGGCGAGATCGCCGTGACCAGCCAGACTCCGCCCGACATCGGCCGCTTGACCACATAGCGGATCGGGCCCTTGATCTCGGCCAGCAGCTTGCCGGCATCTTCGGACAGGTCTACCGCGGGCGGCTTGAAGTGGACCATGATGTCGCCGAGCGACCGGTCGTCGCTGATGCTGCCCGGCGGCGGCGCCGAGGCCTTGGGCTGCGCCTGGCAGCCGGACAGCGCCAGCAGGGCGGCCGAGGCGGCGGTGGCAATGGCCAGCACGGCGCGCAGCGAGGGGCGGGTCATGGGGAAACTCCTGTCAGTTTATGGAATGGGCGATGGCTCGCAAGCGGGCGCAAAGGGTTGCAATCGGTCGCGCCGCTCAGCCAACCGCGGCGCGGCGGCCGCGTTTGCCGTCCTTGCCCGCGCGCTGGCTGGTGCCGCTGTCGGCCATGCCCTGCGCCAGCATCTCCTGCGCATGTTGCAGCGTGGTGGCGGTGACAGTGGCGCCGCCCAGCATGCGCGCGGTCTCGACCACGCGCCCGGCCGGGTCCAGCACGCGGATGCGCGAGCGCGTGACCGAAGCTTCGGCCTCGGCCGTGGTTTCCTTGCTGACCAGCAGGTGCGTGCCGGCCTGCGCCGCCACCTGCGGCAGGTGGGTCACGCACAGCACCTGGCGCGCGCGGCCCAGTTCCTGCAGGCGCCGGCCGACCACCTCGGCCACCGCACCGCCGATGCCGGTATCGACTTCGTCGAAGATCAGCGTGGGCGTCGGCGAGGCTTCGCTGGTGATCACCGAGATCGCCAGGCTGATGCGCGCCAGTTCGCCACCGGAGGCCACCCGGGCCAGCGGCCGCGCGCTGACGCCGGCGTGGCCGGCCACCAGGAACTCGACCTGCTCGAGGCCGTAGCTCTGGCCTTGGTCGAGCGGATTGAGTGCCGCGACAAAGCTGCCGCCTGCCATCGACAAGCCCTGCATGGCGTCGGTGACCGCGCCGGACAGTGCCTGCGCGGCGATAGCGCGGGCCTGGCTGAGGTGCTGCGCCAACGTCAGGTAGGCGGCCTTGGCCGCGGCCTCGCGCGCCATCACCTTGTTCAGGTCCTGCGCGGCCTGCAGGTCGTCGAGCTGCTGGCGGCGCGCGACCAGTTCATCGGGCAATTGCTCGGGCGGCAGCCGGTACTTGCGCGCGGTGGCGTGCAGCGCCTGCATGCGCTCTTCCACCACCTGCAGCCGCTCGGGGTCGAGTTCGAGCCGGTCGACATAGCGCGTCAGCGAATGCGCGGCTTCCTCGGCCTGCAGCTGCGCTGGCTCGAGCGCGGCCAGCACGTCGCGCAGCGCGGGATCGACATCGGCCAGCTGCTGCACCCTGTGCACGATGCCATTGAGCGCAGACAGCACCGAACCGTCGGCCTCGGACAGCGCGTCGAGCGCGGCGCGGCTGCCGTCGATCAGGCCGGCGGCGTGCGAGAGCCGGTTGTACTCCGACTGGATCTCGTCCCATTCGCCTGGCTGCGGGTTAAGCTTGTCCAGCTCGCCGACCTGCCATTCGAGACGTTCGCGTTCCAGCTGCATCTCGCGCGACTGGTGCTCCACCGCTTCGCGCTGGCGCACGCAGGCGCGCCATGCGCGCCAGGCCTCGGCCACGGCAGCGGCCTGCTGCGCCAGCCCGGCGTGGGCATCGAACAGCAGCCGCTGCGCATCGGGGCGCAGCAGCTGCTGGTGCGCATGCTGGCCATGGATGTCGACCAGCTGGTCGCCCACTTCGCGCAGTTGCGCCAGCGTTGCGGCCGCGCCATTGATAAAGGCCTTGCTGCGGCCGCCGGCATCGACGGTACGGCGCAGCAGCACGGTCGGGACGCCGCCGTCGTCTTCGCTGTTGAGTTCGCGTTCGGCCAGCCACGCATCCAGCGCCGGATGGGTCGAGAAGATGGCGCTGACGCTGGCGCGCGGCGCGCCTTCGCGGACCACGCCGGCATCGGCGCGTTCGCCCAGCACCAGTGCCAGGGCGTCGATCAGGATCGATTTGCCGGCGCCGGTCTCGCCGGTGAAGACGGTAAAGCCGGTGGTGAAGTCCAGGTCGAGCGTGTCGACGATGACGAAATCACGGATGGACAGGCTGCGCAGCATCGTGGCGGGAAGGGTAGTCGGTCCGATGAAGTTCGGGCTCGGGCTGAGGGGCGGCTGGATGGCGCTCAGAGGCGGTTGTCTTCGGACGGGTATTCGTGCCAGTGCAATTTCTTGCGCAGCGTGGCGTAGTAGTTGTAGCCCACCGGGTGCAGCAGGTTGATGGTCTTTTCCGAGCGCCGCACCACGATGCGGTCGCCTGGCAGCAGCGAGGTCAGCGACTGCATGTCGAAGTTGACGCTGGCATCGCGCGCGCTGGCCACCTCGATGGTGACCTCGGCGTCGTGCGGCAGCACGATCGGCCGGTTGGACAGCGCGTGGGGGGCAATCGGCACCAGCACCACACCCGACAGCGTGGGATGCAGGATCGGGCCGCCGGCCGACAGCGCGTAGGCGGTCGAGCCGGTGGCGGTCGACACGATCAGCCCGTCGGAGCGCTGGTTGTACATGAAGTGGCCGTCCACGGAAACCGCCAGTTCGACCATGCCGGAGATGCCGGAGCGGTTCACCACCACATCGTTCAGGGCCAGCGCGGCGAAGATGTCCATGTCGTCGCGCACCACCCGCGACGCCAGCAGCAGCCGGGTCTCTGACTCGTAGCGGCCGTCCAGCATGTCGGGCAGCACCGTGTGCGCGTCTTCCAGCGCAATATCGGTCATGAAGCCGAGCCGCCCGTGGTTCACGCCGATCAGGGGCACGTCGTGCCCGGCGAGCTGGCGGGCAAGGCCCAGCAGCGTGCCGTCGCCGCCCAGCACCACGGCCACGTCGGCCTCGCGGCCGATCTCTTCGGCCGACAGGGCGGGGTAGGAGGTCAGCCCGGTGGCCAGCGCGGTCTCGCGCTCGAACACCACGTCCTGGCCGTTGCGCAGGATGTAGGAGGCGATCTCCTCCAGGGGCCCTTCGATGCCGGCGGTGGAGTACCGGCCCACCAGGGCGACGGTCTTGAATGGAGTGCGCACGGCGCTGGCTTTGGGTGGGGCGGACATGCCGGGATTAGACCATACCGCCGCGACGGTTGTCAGCAGGCGCCGGCGGCCCTTCCGGCCCGGCCGCCAGAAGGTCCAAAACTTGCGTAAAATCGGGGCATCATGGATGAACGCTCCAAAACGCTGCTCAAGACCCTGATCGAGCGCTACATTGCCGAAGGTCAGCCGGTCGGCTCCCGCACCCTGTCGAAGTACTCGGGGCTGGACCTGTCGCCGGCGACGATCCGCAATGTGATGTCCGATCTGGAGGAAATGGGATTTATCTCCAGCCCGCACACGTCGGCCGGCCGGATCCCGACGCCGCGCGGCTACCGGCTGTTCGTCGATTCGATGCTGACCGCCAAGCCGCTGGAGCGCAACGCCGACCTGGCCGAGCTGACCGGCCAGATCCAGGACCAGCTGGGTGGCCAGCAACTGGGGCCGCAGCGCATGATCACGGCGGCCGCGCGCACGCTGTCCAACCTGTCGCACTTTGCCGGCGTGGTGATGACGCCGCGCCGCGCGCAGGCGTTCCGGCAGATCGAATTCATGCGGCTGTCCGAGAAGCGCATCCTGCTGATCATCGTCAGCCCCGAGGGCGACGTGCAGAACCGCATCATCCAGACCGAACTGCCGTACACGCCGGCCCAGCTGATCGAGGCGGCCAATTTCTTCAACTCGCACTATGCCGGCATGAGCTTCGACACCGTGCGCAGCCACCTGCGGCTGGAGCTGCAGGACCTGCGTCGCGACATGTCGCAGCTGATGCAGGCCGCGGTCGAGGCCGGCAGCACCGCCGAGGACGAGGACGACGACCACGTCTACATCAGCGGCGAGCGCAAGCTGCTCGAAGTCGACGACCTGGCCTCGAGCATGGACAAGCTGCGGCGCCTGTTCGACGTGTTCGAGCACAAGACCAGCCTGCTGCAGTTGCTGGACGTGTCCAGCCATGCGCAAGGCGTGCAGATCTTTATCGGCGGCGAAAGCCGGCTGGTGCCGATCGAAGACATGGCGGTCATCACCGCGCCGTATGAGGTCGACGGGCAGATCGTCGGCACGCTGGGCGTGATCGGGCCCACCCGCATGGCCTATGAACGCGTGATCCCGATCGTCGACATCACCGCGCGGCTGCTCTCCAGCGCGCTGAGCCAGAACTAGTGGTCCGGCGCGCAGGTCTGGCCAGCGGCTTAATCCGCAGCGAGCATGGCCGGCGCCGGTGCGCCGCGCCCGCGCCATCCAGGCATCGTGCCTACCCGGAAGCCACATGACGTTTTCTCCCGAACCGGCCTACCAGCACGGCCATGCGCCGCGCACGGCGATCTTGCTGGTCAACCTGGGCACCCCCGACGCCCCCACGCCCAAGGCAGTGGGGCGCTACCTGAAGGAATTCCTGTCCGACCCGCGCGTGGTGGAAATCCCGCGCGCGGCGTGGCTGCCGCTGCTGTACGGGGTGATCCTGCCGCTGCGTTCGCGCGCATCGGCGCTCAAGTACGAATCGATCTGGCTGCGCGAGGCCCATATGACGGGCTCGCCGCTGCTGGTCTACAGCGAGCGGCAGGCCCACGCGCTGCAGCGGCTGCTGCACCAGAACGGCCATGAAGTGACGGTGGCGTGCGCGATGCGCTACGGCAACCCATCGATCCCATCGGTGATGGAAGCGTTGCGCCGCCAGGGCTGCGAGCAGGTTTTGGTGCTGCCGATGTATCCGCAGTACTCGGGCACCACCACGGCCACCGCCTTCGACGAAGTGTTCCGGGTGCTGGGCCAGTGGCGCAACCAGCCCGAGCTGCGCCTGGTCAAGCATTTCCATGACCATCCGGCGTATATCTCGGCGTTGCAGCAGCAGGTCAGCGCTTACTGGGGCCGGCACGGCATGCCGGATTTCAGCCAGGGCGACAAGCTGATCCTGTCATTCCACGGCGTGCCGCGGCGCACGCTGGAGCTGGGCGATCCTTACCACTGCGAATGCCTGAAGACCGGGCGCTTGCTGGGCGAGGCGCTGGGCCTGCAAGCCGGGCAATATCAGGTGACGTTCCAGTCCCGCTTCGGCAAGGCCGAATGGCTGCAGCCCTACACGGCGCCGACGCTGGCGGAGCTGGGCAAGGTCGGCGCCGGGCGGGTGGACGTATTCTGTCCGGGCTTCCCGGCGGACTGCATCGAAACGCTGGAAGAAATCGCCATGGAAGGCCAGACTGAATTCAAGGTCGCGGGCGGCAAGGAATTTCACTTCATTCCATGCATGAACGATGCCGCGCCGTGGGTCGCGGCCATGGCGGAGATCGCGCTGCAGCACCTGCAGGGCTGGCCGCTCGCCACGCCGCATCCGCATGAACTGGAGGCGCGGCGCACGCGTGCGCAGGCGCGGGGGGCGGCCGCATGAACGTGGATTTTGACGCGGATGCGCGCCAGCGCATCGACAAGTGGCTGTGGTGCGCGCGCTTCTTCAAGACGCGCTCGCTGGCGGCCGAAGCGGTGGAGCGCGGCAAGGTGACGGTCAACGGCCAGCCGTGCAAGAACTCGCGCGAGGTGAAGCCCGGTGACAAGGTTGCGCTGGAAGCACACCAGCAGCGCTGGGAACTCGAAGTGAAAGGCATCGCCCCGGCGCGTGGGCCGGCGCCGGTAGCGCAGACGCTGTATCAGGAAAGTGCCGAGAGCCAGTCGCGCCGGGTCGCCGACGCCGAGCGCCGGCGCCTGCAGCCGGAGCCGTCGGCCCAGATCCAGGGGCGCCCGACCAAGCGCGACCGCCGCCGCATCGATGACTTCAAGGGCTGACATGGCAGCGCGGCGGCACCGTTTCCGGTTCCGCCGCGCAACGGACAGCAAGGTGAGCGGGTCAGCCGCGCTTATTCCTGCGTGACGTCCGGGCTGACGAAGGGAACGATGTAGTGCTTGAACACCGCCTTGCCGCTGCCATACTCCGTATCGCGCGGGGTGAAGGCGCCGGACAGGCAGATAAAGACGGTCATGACCGCCAGCGCGGCCACGAAGCACAGCGTCACGACTGGGAGCTTATGCATGGCCAACCTTCCGGAAGTAGCACAAGAATGAACCATCTCCTGCGCCCTCGACATTTTTGTCATTTTTCTTACTAAGAATCTTAGTGAGCGCGATGACGCAAAGCAATAAGGCGTCGATTGCATGGGGCTGCGCTTTGTAACCGTGTGTTTCGGCGTCGCGCCGGCGCCACTCTTGAAAAGCGGCGACGTGCCACCACCTCTATCGGACACACGCCGATTTACCACCCGCGGCCGGGCCCACGGCGGGCCGCGACACTGCATTGATACGGATCGACATGGAAGACCAGAAGCAGACGCCATCCAACCAGACTGCGACGCCTGCGGGCGATGAGGCGGCCAGCGCCGCTACCGCCAGCCCGGAGACCGGCGCGCCGGGAACTGCCGAAGTGGACGATGTGGCGGCCCGATTGGCCGCGCTGGAAGCCAAGGCGAGCGAGCACTACGACATGTACATGCGCGCGGTAGCCGAAGGCGAGAACATCCGCCGCCGGGCGCAGGAAGATGTCGCCAAGGCGCACAAATTCGCCATCGAGAACTTCGCCGACAACCTGCTGCCGGTGATGGACAGCCTGCAGGCCGCGCTGGCCGATGGCTCCGGCGATATCGCCAAGCTGCGCGAAGGCGTGGAACTGACCGCGCGTCAGCTGGCCACCGCCTTCGAGCGCGGCAAGATCGTCGAGCTCAATCCGGTGGGCGAAAAGTTCGACCCGCACCGACACCAGGCCATCTCGATGGTGCCGGCGGAGCAGGAGCCCAACACCGTGGTGACCGTGCTCCAGCGCGGCTACACCATCGCCGACCGCGTGCTGCGACCGGCGCTGGTCACGGTGGCGGCGCCGAAGTAAGCGCCGCCGGTTCCAGCCGGGCGGGGCGCCGTGCCGTCCCGGCCTGGGGCCCGGTGCCTGCCGGCCCGGGCGTTCGTCATTGGGAGCGAACCATGAGCACCGAACCGCAAGCCGGCGCGCCGGACCCGTCCGCGGCCCCGCATCTCGACCAGCGCGCCTTTGACGCGTTTGGGATGCGCGAGGTCGACGACGCCACCATCGATGCCGCCATTGCCGCGGCCGGCGACGCCCTGGTGTGCGTGTTTTTCTGGGGCGTGGACTGCTTCAATTGCGAAATGGCCAAGCAGGCCATGCTCGCCAATCCTGGTCCCCTGCGCGCGCTGGAGCTGCACTGGCTGCACGCCAACGTCTATGCGCATCCGGCGCTGGGGCGGCGCTTCGGGCTGCACGGCATCCCGGTGTTCATGTTTTTCCAGAACGGCAAGAAGCTGGGCCGGGCTACCGGCTGGCACGGCCACGGGCAGTTTGCCGCGGCCGTGGCCAATGCACGGCTGAAGGCCAGCGGCAAGCCGCTGGCCGGCTAGCGCAATCCCGGCTTCAGCGCGACAGCGAGTAGCCGATGCGGAACTGCCACGGCAGCTTGTGGTTGTAGTCGAGCAGGCTCTCGCCGTAGCCGACGAAGTACCCCGCCATCAGATACCCGGCCGTGCCCGGGATCAGCCGCGCCATCGGATAGGTCAGCTGCGCGTCGACGCTGCCGTACCACTTGCGCGTGCCCTTGCGCAGCGTTGCCGAGAACTCCCATGAGTCCGGCCGCCCGTAGGCGATGCCGAGGTCCATGAAGCCGCGGTAATGAGCGATATCCGGGTTGTCGGCCTTTTCCACATAGGCATAGAGCTTGGGTGCGACGCGCCAGTGCCAGTCGTTCTGGTCGCCGAAATAGAAAGTCGGCTTGACGAAGACCGTATTGATGCTGCGCGACTCCTCGCCGCTGCGGCCGTTGGATTCATGTTCCAGGCCGGCGGCCAGCGACAGCCGGCTGATGACGTTGTTGCGCACCCCCGTGTCCGACAGGTAGTAGAACAGGCTCGGCCGGTAGTTGGTGTCGCGGAACGGCGCCGATTCCTCGCTCAAGTCCCACAACGAGAACTGGGTATAGCTGAAGTAGAGGTTGTCGAACAGGCGCTTCGAAGCCGGGTCCTCGCCCTCGAAGATGCGGTACTTGAAGCTGAACTGGAACTTGGCGTTGGCGCCACCGTGCGCGCCGACGATAAAGTACATCGGGTCGTGGAACGAGAGCCTGGCGCTGTCGCGCAGGTCGGCCGGGGCGGGGGCCGCGGCCTGGGCCGTGGTGATCGGCGTCACCGGCACGGGAGCGCCTTCGACGCTTTCGGCAGCCGGTGCCTGGCTGGCGACCGGCGGCGCCGACGTGGCCGCCTCGCCCGGCTGCGGCAGCCGGTTCAGCGTGACCAGCACCGGCGCGGCGTCGATGCCGGTGGCATCCAGGCGCACCTGGCCGCGCAGGACCGGGGGCAGGGTCACGGTGTAGCGGATGGCGCGATGCTCGCCACGGCGCAGGTTGACCACGGCCGGGCCCGAGACTTCGCGCCACAGCACCAGCCGCACCGGCGCCTGCATTTCGTTGGAGGCGGTCACTTCGAGCGTGTCGGGAATACGGTAGCGGCGGGTGGCGTTATCGGCCGACACCACCAGGGTCAGCGTCAGGGGCTGGTTGCCGTCGATCACGCGCGGCGGCTGCAGCAGCGCCACGCCGGCATGGCCGGCGAGTGGCCAGGCCAGCATCAGCGACAGGCAGAGCGGGGCGACGGCACGGCTGGATGGCGCCAGACGCTGCCGCGGAAAAAGGGCAGTACGGGGCATGAAGAGGCGCGACATTGCCAGGTGATGGCAACGCGACTAGGGAAAACTCGGAGCCCAAAGCCTACCACGCACGTCCGCAAGGGTTGTGAGGAATTGTACGCTGCACTTTTCGCGCGTAACGGCGGGGCCTTCAGCGGCTGGCGCGGCGCCTGACGCAATCGACGTAGTGGTCGCCGTCCGGGGGCTGGCCGCTGCGCTGCGCCTGCCACAGCATTTCGCCCAGGCATTCCATCACCTGGTGCTGGGCTTCATGCGGGGAATCGAGCCGGCGCGCCAGCGCCTCGTAGGCCTGGCGGATGCCGCGCGGCTGGTCGACCGAGACCTGCTCTGAAATCGACAGATGCATCGCCAGATGCAGGAAGGGATTGGTCTGGCCTTGCTCGGGGGTGTAGTCCTGCGCCAGCGCGCCATCGGTGTCGCGCAGCAGGTCGTGGTACTCGGGGTGCTCGCCGATCCAGTCGACGGCGATGGCTTCCAGCGGGGTCAGCACGCCGCCTGCGATCTGCTTTTGCCAGGCATCGCAGAAGAACCGGCGGACTTCTTCTCTTGAGGGATTGAACATGGTGGCGCCATTGTAAACGAGGGTGGCGGCCCAGGTGCGCTGCCCCGCCAGCTGCGCCGGCGCCGCGTAAAATGCGGCATCGCCGACTCCTTGCCTGCCTGATGCCCGCTTCCGCCCCTACCGCCCCAAGCGATGCCCGCGACAAGCTGGCCGGCGTGCTGCTGATCGCGGTCTCTGCCAGCGCCTTTGGCGCCATGGCAATCTTCGCGCGCTTCGCCTACGCCGCCGGTACGGACGTGTACGGCCTGCTGCTGGTGCGCTTCATGCTGGCGGCCGCGGCGCTGGCGTGGGTGATGCGTGCGCGCGGCATCGCGCTGCCGCCGTGGCGCCGCGTGCTGGCGCTGGCGGCGATGGGGGGCATCGGCTATGTCGGCCAGTCGTTCTGCTTCTTCAGTGCGCTCAACCATGCGCAAGCGAGCCTGGTGGCGCTGCTGCTGTACCTGTATCCGCTGTTCGTGACGATCCTGGCTGCCATCTTCCTGAAAGAGCGGCTGACCACCGCTGTGGTGGTGGCGCTGGTGCTGTGCTCGGTGGGTGCAGGGCTGACGGTGGGCGGCGGCGCCGGTTCGCCGCTGGGCATCGCGCTGGGGCTGGCGGCGGCGGTGATCTATTCCGTCTACATCATCGTCGGCGCGCGCGTCACCGCCGGCGTCAACCCGATCGCCACCACCACGGTGATCTGCGCCACGGCGGCGCTGGTCTACGGCACTGTCGGCATGCTGCGCGCCGGCGCGGGCACGCCGCCGCAGTTCCCGGCCGATGCCGGCGGCTGGCTGGCGCTGGCGGGAATCGCGCTGCTTTCCACGGTGCTGGCGATCCTGACGTTCTTTGCCGGGCTGCAGCGCCTGGGCGCGGCGCAGGCGTCGATGCTGTCGACGCTGGAGCCGGTGGTTACCGTGATGCTGGCGGCATGGCTGCTGGGCGAGCAGATCGGCGCGGCGCAGGCCGTGGGCGGCGGCCTGATCCTGGCGGGGGTGCTGTGGCTGACCCGGCGCGGCGGCGCACCTGCCCCGGCGCGCGCCGACATGCAAGGGAATTGAACAGGTTGCTCAAAGGCGCTGTCGCGAGGCAAGCCGGCCGTTGGGTACAATCGCGCCTTCTTTCACCTACCGTACAGAAAGGACGCGCATGTCACAGATCGATACCGCCGCGCTGGCGCAGCTGTTCACCGAAGCCCGCACGCACAATGTGTGGCAGGACCGCCACGTGGACGACGCCGTGCTGCACCAGATCTATGAAGCGATGAAGTTCGGCCCGACCGCTGCCAACAGCAGTCCCGCGCGCATCGTGTTCGTCAAGAGCGCCGCCGAGAAGGCGCGCCTGGTGGACTGCGTATCGGCCGGCAACGTCGACAAGACGCGTTCGGCGCCGGTGACCGCCATCATCGCCTTCGACACCGCCTTCCACGACCAGCTGCCCAAGCTGTTCCCGCACGCCGACGCCCGCTCGTGGTATGCCGGCAACGACGAAAAGATTGCCCGCGACGCACTGATGAACAGCTCGCTGCAAGGCGGCTATTTCATCCTGGCCGCCCGCGCGCTCGGCCTGGACTGCGGCCCGATGGGCGGCTTCGATGCCGACAAGGTCAACGCGGCGTTCTTCCCCGACGGCAAGTGGCAGGTCAACTTCCTGTGCAACCTGGGCTATGGCGTCGCCGAGAAACTGTTCCCGCGCGGTCCGCGACTGTCGTTCGACGAAGCCTGCCGCATTGTCTGAACCCGCTGGCTACCGGCAAACAAAAAAAGCGACCCGCTGGGTCGCTTTTTTATTAGGGCACTCGTCACGCGCGGCAATCAGGCCGTCCATGCCTGCATCGGGCTGCAGGCCAGGTAGCGGCGCGGTTCGCCAATGCCAAGCCGTGCGCGCGCCGCGTCGATCGGTTCGTGCAGCAGCTTCTCGTAATCCTCGCCCAACAGCCAGCTGGCGCGGCGGCCCAGCCGGTAGCCTTCCAGCACGGCGCGCGCAAAGGCCAGGCTGCCGGTGATGCGCAGGCTCTTCAGCGACGCCGCGATGGCGATGAAGGCCCAGCCCTTGCCGCCGGTCTGCGCGTAGCTGAATGCCACCAGCGCGGCCTCGCCCAGGCTTTCGTCGGCCCGGTAGCCGGTGAGCACATGCCAGATATCGTGGATGTCGCGCGTGCGCCGGCCGAACCACAGGTAGGCATCTTCCAGCACCGGTTCCTGGTCCAGGTTCGACACCTTGGCCAGTCCGTCCGCGCTGTACCCGGTCTGTTCGAGGAAGGCGCGATAGGCCGCGCCGACCGTGCCCGGCGCGAACCCGGCCACGTAAGCGGGATCGGACAGGCGCTCGGCCAGTTCGACGCGCTGGTAGACCATGCGGCGCCCGTCGTGCGTGGCCAGCAGGCGGCTGAAGTTGCGCGGCATCGACGGGCCGTTGAGCGCGCGCATGATGCGGAACACCTGCTCGGTGTCGTTGCCGTTCGCCATCAGCTTGCGCACGGCGCGGAACGCGGCGAAGAGGTCTTGCTTGTAGGGGTTGGAACCCGTCGTGGTGGTCATGGGCGGTCTCCCGGGATCAGGCAAACTGTGCCGGACACGGCGCGGACACCTGCATCCGCGCCGCAGCGTCGCGCACGAAGTCGACGCTGGCGGCGATGGCGGTCACCGGCAGCATATGCCCGCCGTTGACCAGGGTCAGCGTGGCGCCCGGCACCTTGGCCACCAGCGCTTCGCCGTGCTCGGCAAAGTTCAGGATGCGGTCGTCGCGGCCGTACAGCACGCTGACGGGCACGCGCAACATGCCGTAGTCGCGCAGCAGGGCTGGCAAGCTCTGCGCGGCGCCGATCAGGTCTTCAGACGCCGCCAGGAAGTGGCGCGGGCGCAAGGCCAGCAAGCCGCCGCCGCGGGTCGGGAAATCGTCCGGGACCGGGTCGGGGCCGAACACGAGGTCCATGACCTCGGCGCGGTGCCGGATCGACATCGGCACCACCAGGGTCCAGGCCATCAGCCGGCGCTGCCATGCGCGCGGCACGGTCATGGCCCTGAACACCGGCGAGATCGCCTTGGGCGGATGGGTCAGCGGCGCGATCAGCGCCAGGCCGCCGACACGCTCCGGATGGCGGATCGCCAGCGCCAGCGCAATCGCGCCGCCCAGCGAATGGCCCACCACCAGCGGCCGTTCCAGGCCCAGCTGGTCGCACAGCGCGGCCAGCGCGTCGGCCTGCGCGGGCAGGTCGGCAGCGCTGCCGGGCGCGCGGGTGGAATGGCCGGCGCCGGGGCGGTCCACGGCGATGACGCGGAAGTGCTCGGCCAGCGGCGCAATCATGCCGTAGCCGAAGTTCTCGAGCTGGCCCGACAGGCCATGCACCAGCAGCAGCGCCGGGCCTTGCCCGCGCTCTACCACATGCAGCCGCGCGCCCGGCACGTCGACAAAGCGGCCGAGCGGCGGCATGGCGGCTTCGATGCGCCGCGCGGTACGCCACGTGTACAGCCACAGCGCGGCGCCGGACAGCAGGGTCAGCGCCATCAGCACGCCCAGGGTGATGAGCAGGGCAGTCATGGCTGCGCCTCGCCGGCGGGCACGGCCGTATTGACGCCGGTTGCATCCTGGTGGTTGCGCGGCGCCGGCGCTGCGGCAGGCGGGGCGCCGAACTGCAGTACGCCATCGGCGATGCGGCCATGCCGGATGGTCAGCAGGTCTTTCAGGTAGTTCTGGTGCACGCGCCAGGGCTTGCGGTCGCCTTGCCGCGGCAGCACGCCGGCGGCGCGCTGCACATAGCCCGAGGTGAAGTCCAGGAAAGGGGTCGGCTGCATCGCTGCGGGCGCGCGCGGCACGGCGATGCGGTGGCCATGGCGGTCCATGTGGCGCAGCAGCCGGCAGACATACTCGGCCGTCAGGTCGGCCTTGAGGGTCCACGAGGCGTTGGTGTAGCCGAAGGCCAGCACCAGGTTGGGCACCTCGCTGAGCATCATGCCCTTGTAGGCGAGGCATTCGGCGGGGCGGCGCGGCCGGCCGTCCACCGTGAGCGCAATGTCGCCCAGCATGTTCAGCTTCAGGCCGGTGGCCATCACTACGATATCCGCGGCCAGCGACTTGCCGCTGGCGAGCACGATGCCGTCTTCGGTGAAGCGCGCGATGGTGTCGGTGACCACCGAGGCGCGGCCCTCGCGCAGGGCGCGGAACAGGTCGCCGTCGGGCACCAGGCACAGGCGCTGGTCCCAGGGCTTGTAGCGCGGCGTGAAATGCGTCGCCACGTCGAAGCCCGGTGGCAACTGCGCCGCCGCCATGCCGACCAGGCGCGCCTTGACGCGTTCCGGCCGGCGCCGCGCCAGCTGGAAGAAGGTCATGCCGAGCAGCACGTTCTTCCAGCGCGTAACGGTGTAGGCCAGCCGTTCCGGCAGCACGCGGCGTAGGGTGCGGGCCATGGCGTCTTCGCCGGGGCGCGTCACGATATAGGTGGGCGAGCGCTGCAGCATGGTCACGTGCGCCGCGCGGCTGGCCATCGCCGGCACCAGCGTGACCGCCGTGGCGCCGCTGCCGATCACCACCACGCGCTTGCCGCTGTAGTCCAGCGCTTCGTCCCAGAACTGCGGATGCACGATGCGGCCGCGGAAACGGTCCTCGCCGTCGAACGCGGGACGGTGGGCCTCGGCATAGCTGTAATAGCCGGCGCATACATAGAGCAGGCGCGCGCGCAGGCGCAGCCGGCTGCGCTCGCCATGCTCGGCTTCAATGGTCCAGCAGGCCTCGGCGCTGTCCCACGCCGCGCTGACCACCCGGTGGCCGAAGCGGATATGGCGCGTGATGCCGGCTTCTGCGGCGGTCTCGCGGATATAGGCGCGGATCGACGGCCCGTCGGCGATGGCCTTGGCGCCGCGCCAGGGCTTGAAGCGGTAGCCCAGCGTGTACATGTCCGAATCCGAGCGGATGCCCGGGTAGCGGAACAGGTCCCAGGTGCCGCCGATGGCCTCGCGCGCCTCGAGGATGGCGTAGCGCTTGCCCGGGCAGCGCCGTTGCAGCTGGCGCGCGGCGCCGATGCCGGACAGGCCGGCGCCCACGATCAGGACATCGAGAACTGCGTCATCGGTAATGGCGTCGCGCATTGGGGGCATCCGGACGAATGGCACTTCTGACAACATAGATTGTCAGAAGCGATCCGGCAAGTTTTCTGCGAGTTTTCGCGCCCTAGGGAATGCCATAATGGCGCGCATGACACCCGAGCTGACCCCCGCGCGCCGCTACCGCGGCGCCGACGCCGAAGAGCGCCGTGCCCAGCGCCGCGCCCAGCTGATCGCCGCGGCCGTGCAGGTCTACGGCGAGCGCGGTTACCAGAACGCCACCGTCAAGGCCGTGTGCGAGGCCGCGGGCCTGACCGAACGTTATTTCTACGAGTCATTCGCCAACAGCGAGGCCTTGCTGCTGGCCTCGTTTCAAACCGTGACGCACCGGTTGCTGCATACCCTGGTGATGGCGGGCGAGGGGGCCGGCAAGGGCGGCCCGCAACAGGCGCTGGCCATGCTGCGGGCCTATTTCGGCGCGCTGCAGCGCGAACCGCGCTCGGCGCGCGTGTTCCTGGTAGAGATCCGCGGGGTCAGCAAGCTGGTCGACGGCGCGCTGGCCGACTCGCTGGACGAGTTTGGCGGGCTGCTGGCGCAAGCGCTGCTGCCGCCGGGACGCGAGCATGATCCGTGGCTGACGGCGGGGGTGGCGGGCGGCGTGGTCCACTTGGCCGTGCGCTGGATCCGGCACGGCTACACGCCCGATGTCGAAGTGGTGGCGCGCACCGCGCTGCAGCTGGCGATGGTGCTGGCGCAGACGCCCGAAACGGCAGCGGCTACAGCTGCGGCGCCGGGGTTTTCTCCCTGAACTCGCACAGCGGTTCGATCGCGCAATGCCAGCATTCCGGCTTGCGCGCCTTGCACACGTAGCGGCCGTGCAGGATCAGCCAGTGATGCGCGTCGTGCAGGAATTCATGCGGCACGCACTTGAGCAGCTTCTGCTCGACGACATCCACGTTTTTGCCAGGCGCCAGCCCGGTGCGGTTCGACACGCGGAAGATATGCGTGTCGACCGCGATGGTGGGCTGGCCGAACGCCGTGTTGAGCACCACGTTGGCGGTCTTGCGGCCCACGCCGGGCAGCGCTTCGAGCGCCTCGCGCTCTGCCGGCACCTTGCCGCCATGGCGTTCGACCAGGATGCGGCAGGCCTCGATCACATGCCGCGCCTTGGTCTTGTACAAGCCGATGGTCTTGATGTATTCGCTCAGCCCGGCTTCGCCCAGGTCCAGCATCTGCTGCGGGGTATGCGCAATCGGGAACAAGCGGCGCGTGGCCTTGTTCACGCCGACGTCGGTGGCCTGCGCCGACAGCAGCACGGCGATCAGCAACTCGAACGGCGAGCTGTACTCCAGTTCCGTGGTCGGGGCCGGATTGACTTCGCGCAGCGTCTCAAAGATGGCACGGCACTTGGCGGCGTTCATTGTTCTGGTTTCTGGTCGGTGGCCGGATCCTGAGTGGTGTCGGGACCGACCTGCCGTGGCGTCAGCCCCAGGCGCGCGCGCCGCGCTTCGGCGGCGTCGATCTGGGCCTGCACCGCGGCCGGGACGTTTTCGGTATTGCGCGGCTGCGCGGCCTGCTGCTTCTGCCGGGCGCGTTCGATCGCGGCCTGGATGATGGCGCGCTTGCGTTCCTGCGCGGCGCGCTCGGCATCGGTCTGCGGCGCTTCGGCCTGCACCGCGGCGAGCTTGGCGGCGGCCTTGGCGGCGAGGCGCGCGTCGTTCTCCTCGCGCTCGCGCGCCAGCCGCGCATTGCGCGCCAGGTAGCGGGCGTGCGCGGCATCGGCCTGCGCCTGCGACCACGCCGCCCAGCCGGTACGCGCGCCCGTCACCGGGACCATGTCGATGCAATCGACCGGGCAGGGCGCCACGCAGAGATCGCAACCGGTGCACAGGTCCGGGATCACGGTATGCATCTGTTTGGCAGCGCCGGCGATGGCGTCCACGGGGCAGGCCTGGATGCACAGCGTGCAGCCGATGCACAGGCTCTCGTCGATGCGGGCGACGGCGCGTGGCTGCTCGGTGCCGCGCTCCGGATCCAGCGGCAGCGGTTCGGTGCCTAGCAGCGCGGCCAGGCGCACGATGCCCTGCGCGCCGCCAGGCGGACAACGGTTGCAGGCGGCCTCGCCGCTGGCCATGGCTTCGGCGTAAGGGCGGCATCCGTTGAAGCCGCACTTGGTGCACTGGGTCTGCGGCAACAGCGCCTCGATACGGTCGGCAAGGGACTTGGCGGCGGGATTCACGACAACGGACGACAATTCAGGGGACAAGAGCGGACAAGAGCGGGGTCAGAATCAGCCCCAGCACGGCGCGATCACGAGATTTACGCGGCGCTGTGAGCGGTTGGCGACATAACGGCGGCCCGTTCGGGGCGGACAATGTGCTGGCGACCCCTGCGGCACCGGGGTCTCTGCGGACCCTGCGGTTTTCGCGCCGCAAGGATTATCCCCGATTTCGCCGGCGGACAGAAACGGCGATGATGCGCGTCGCGCGGCCGGATTGCCGCAATCCGGCCTGTGCAATAATCCGCGCAACGATCGACCACACCCCATGTCAACAGAGCCCAAGACCAAACGCGACCCGGAAGGGACGCGCCGACGCATCCTCGCTGCGGCCACCGAGGAATTCGCCAAGGGAGGGCTGGCCGGCGCCCGCGTCGACCAGATTGCCCGGCGCGCGGAAACCAACGAGCGCATGCTGTATTACTACTACGGCAGCAAGGAAGGGCTGTTCCTGGCGGTGCTTGAGAAGCAATACGCAAATTTCCGTGCCGCCGAAGAACAGCTGCATCTGGTCGACGAAGACCCGGTCGAGGGGGTGCGCGCGCTGGCCCGCTTTGTCTGGGACTGGTACTACGAGCATCCCGAGTTCATCCGCCTCGTGAACAGCGAGAACCTGCACGAGGCGCGTCACCTGAAGAATTCGGCGCAGCTGCAGCAGCTGATCAACCCGGTGGTCGACGTGCTCGCCGATGTGATCCGGCGCGGCCAGCAGCGCGGACTGTTCCGCGACCACATCGACGTGCCGCAGTTCTACCTGACGATCTCCGCGCTCGGCTACTACGTGCTGTCGAACCGCTACACCATCAGCGCCGTGATCGGCCGCGACGTGGCTTCGCAGCAGGAGCACGAGCGCTTCGCCGAACTGCACACGGACATGCTGCTGAGCTACCTGAAGAAGCCCTGAGCCGCTGTCCGCGCTCCCAGGCCGAAACGCAGAAACGCCCGCATGGCGTGAACTGAACCCCAGAAGTTGGACGGTTCGAGAAGACTAGGCTTGCAAGGGCTGAGTCCTGTATTGCACGGGACTC
>NZ_SROX01000021.1 GCF_013141915.1 Cupriavidus necator
TAGGTCATCGCCAGGCTCTTATTGTGCAAAACCCCTCGACAGCATTCGCTGCGAGGGGTTTTTGCTTTGGCGCGGGCGTTCGTGCTGCGCCCGTTTCGGACACCCCCAACCGTTGTTTTCGCGCTCAACGCGGGACGTCGCGCATTCCGACACCGTTCGCCTTCTGCTATGGTCGACCCTCAAGTGCCCACCGGGGGCACGAAGGCGGTTGCAACAGGTGTTTGCAGCAAGCAGTGAGCAATAGATCGGGCCATAGCCGACAGAGCGGGTCCGCGTTTTCGGGTTTCGAGGGGTTACATGACGGCCAAGAAGTCTCGGCTGGTTTTGACTGGCGCCGCTGGCGCGCTGTTGCTGGCAGGTTGCGCTGCCACGCTCCCTGAACTTTCCATACCGCCAGGGGATGCCGCCGCCGCTCCCCTTGCCACCACCTCCGCGATCGATTGCCAGGCCTTCACAGCGCGCATGGCCGCGCATGCGACCGCACAGGCCGGTGCCGCGGTGACCGGGTCAGACTCGTTAGCCGCCGCCAGCATTCCCGCCGGGCAGGCCGAAGCGGAGGACGATGGCGAGCCCGCCGATGCCTCCCCGCCGACGCTCGCGACGCTGCCACTGTTCTCGATTTCCCCGCGCCGCGGCCAGTTGCCGGTCGGCTGGCAGCCCTGGACCATCAACCGCAACAAGATCCCGACCAGCTATTCGATGGCCGAGGTCGACCAGCGCGTCGTGGTGCATGCCAAGGCCGACAGCTCCGCGTCGGGACTCTATGTGCCGCTGCGCGAGCGCGATCCCGGCATGGTGCGCTGGACGTGGAAGACCAGCGGCATCATCCGCAACGCCGACAACAGCGATGGCCCGCGCGAGGATTCGCCGCTGCGCCTGTTCGTGGCCTTCGATGGCGACAAGGGCGCGCTCCCGCTCAAGGACCAGTTGATGTACGAGATGGCGCGGCTGACCACCGGACGCGAAATGCCTTACGCGACGCTGATGTATATCTGGGGCGGGCAGCGCGCGGAAGGGGCCGTGGTGAAGAATCCGCACACCGACCGCGTGCGCATGATCGTGGTGGATAGCGGCACGAAGCATGCCAATGAATGGCGTTGCCACGAGCGCGACTTGCGGGCCGACTACCGCAAGGCGTTTGGCGCCGACCCCGGCCGCGTCATCGCCGTCGGCATCATGACGGATACCGACAATACCCGGAGCAAGGCCGAAGCCTGGTACGGCGACATCGCTCTGGATTGAAGCGCAGCGGCGGCGCCTCAGCCGCCGATGGGCTCGGCCAGCGCCAGTACCGCGAACGAGGCCAGCCAGTGCGTTGACACATACTCGCCTTCCGCCGCCTGCGGCAGCGACGCCTCGATATGGTCCGACCATGCGCGGATCGCCAGGGGCTGCAGCGGGTCGGGCAGGGCAGGCTCCAGCATGCGCCAGCACCAGGCGCGCGACAGGTTCAGTCCATCCAGGTGCGAGGTCTTGGGGTCGCTGCGGTTGGTTACCACCACCGGTGTCAGCCAATTGGCCAGCTCGGCCTGGCCCGGCACGAACAATTCCCACCATTCCGAAAACGCGCAGCCTTCCATGACGGCGTGCATCAGCACGGCTTCGGTCAGTCCGCCGGACAGGAACTCGTCGCCCCCCGGCTCGTAGCGCGCCGGATACTTCTGGTCGTGGCCGAACCAGCGATGGGCACGCCGCACGATGGCGCGCCGCAGCGCCAGGTCCTGATGCGCGCGCGCATAGGCCAGCGCCATGACCAGCGCGAAGGCGCTGTTGTAATGGGTTCCGGTGCGCACCGGGAATGCCGCCGCATCGAGGAAGCCCGCCAGTTGCTGCGACAGGTGCGAGGCCAGCGGCGCGCACGCTTCAGCCCAGGCGGAGGCGTGCGGGTCATGCCGCGCCAGCGCCAGCAACTCGGCCTGCAGCTTCAGCATCCAGCCCCAGCCGTAGGGGCGCTCGAAGGTGCGTGAATCGGGCCGTTGGAAGTAGGCCAGTTCGGCGGCCATGGCATCCGGGCGCAACTGGGCATCCAGCAGGGCGCGCATGCGTGGCGCTTCCGCCAGATCCGGATACAGCGCCAGCAGCCGCGCCAGCAGCCAGTGCATATGGACGCTGGAGTGCCAGTCATAGCTGCCGCAAAAGACCGGATGCCAGGCGGCGGGGCCGGCCAGGTCGCCGGCGGCCGCCATCATGTGGTCAAGCTTGTACGGATAACGGCGCTGGATATTCTCCAGCGCCACGCGCGCGAAGCTGCGCGCAGTCTCGCGATCCAGCGCCGAACGCCCCATCGCCGAAGCTCCCCTGTCGTAATCGTTGTGCCCTGTCAGAGGCAGGCGTGCTTGGGCACGCTCTGGTGTATGCCGTCAGGCAGGTGCCAGCCACTTCTCCACCAGCCGCACGAAGAAAGTCGAGCCCACCGGCAGCAGTTCATCGTTGAAATCGTAGCTCGGGTTGTGCAGCATGCACGGCCCGATGCCGTGGCCCGCGTCGCGATGGCCCCCGTCGCCGTTGCCGAGGAAGAGGTAGCAGCCTGGCTTGTGCTGCAGCATGAACGAAAAATCCTCGGCGCCCATGGTGGGCTCGACATTGCTGTCGACGTTGTCGGCGCCGACCAGTTCGGCGGCGACCGTGGCGGCAAAGCCGGTCTCGGCTTCGCTGTTGATGGTGGGCGGATAGTTGCGGTGGAATTCGTATTCGATGGTGCAGTCGAATGCCGCGGCCACCGCGCGCGCCACTTCTTCCATGCGCCGCTCGATCAGGTCAAGCACCGGCACCGTGAACGTGCGCACCGTGCCGCCGATCCACGCCTGGTCCGGCACGATGTTGGTGGCATCGCCGGCATGGAATTGCGTCACCGAGATCACGGCGGTATCGATCGGGCGCTTGTTGCGCGTGATGATGCCCTGCAGCGCCGATACGATCTGCGCCGCGGTGAACACCGGGTCGTTGCCGTTGTTGGGCATCGCGGCGTGGGCGCCCTTGCCGCGCACGACGATGCGGAACTCGTTGCTCGAGGCCATCAGCGGGCCCGCGCGCGTGCCGAAGGCGCCCACCGGCATGCCCGGCCAGTTGTGCACGCCGAACACCGCGTCGCACGGAAAGCGCTCGAACAGGCGGTCCTTGATCATCTCGCGCGCGCCGCCGCCGCCTTCCTCGGCCGGCTGGAAGATCAGGTGCACGGTGCCGTCGAATGGCTTGTGCTGCGCCAGGTAGCGCGCCGCGCCGAGCAGCATGGCGGTGTGGCCGTCGTGGCCGCACGCGTGCATCTTGCCGGTGTGCTGCGAGCGGTGGTCGAAGGTGTTGGCTTCCTGCAGCGGCAGCGCGTCCATGTCGGCGCGCAGGCCGATGGTGCGCGGGCTGCTGCCGTTGCGGATCACGCCGACCAGGCCAGTGGTGCCCAGGCCGCGATGGACTTCAATGCCCCACGATTCCAGGTTGCGCGCCACCACGTCGGCGGTGCGCTGTTCTTCGAAGCAGAGTTCAGGGTGGGCGTGGATATCGCGCCGGATCGCGCGGATTTCGGCTTGTGCCTGCAGGATTTCGGGGATGAGCTTCATGATGCCGGGCGGCCTTGGGATCGAAGGCGTTAGCGATGGGATACCCCGATCATACGATGCCTCCTGCGAAAGCGCCAAAAGGCGGCGATTTCCTGCGCGATTGCCCGGTTGGCGCAATGCAATATGCCAGCGCGGGTGGGTTTCCCCGCATTGCCGTGGCATGTGCACTGCTGGAACAGTTCATGCTTGAAGTGCCCGGCCGGCAATACCGTGGCTTTATGATGCCCCATCGCACCAAAAAGCAGCGCCGCTCGTGACCCGCTGCGCGCGCGCATTGCCGATCCCAAAACGTCTGCTTCACTTCCTACAGGGAGAATTGCGCGATGTCCCTTCGCACTTTCAAGAAGGCAATTGGCGTGGTGTCGGTGGCGGGGGCCCTTGGCCTCGCGCTGGCCGGCACCGCCCAGGCCGCGGACCTCAAACTGGCCATGAGTTCGCCGCCTACCTCGATGGATCCGCACTTCTACAACCTGTTCTCCAACATCAACGTTTCCGAACATGTCTTCGACTCGCTGACCAAGATGGACCCGGACAGCCGCATCATCCCGGGCCTGGCCGAGTCGTGGAAGCTGGTCAACAACCTCACGTGGGAATTCAAGGTCCGCAAGGGCGTGAAGTTCCACGACGGTACCGAGCTGACGGCAGATGACGTGATCTGGTCGCTGGACCGCCCGGCCACCATCCAGAACAGCCCGGGCAAGTTCGACGTCTACACCAAGGCGATCGTCAACAAGAAGATCGTCGACAAGTACACCATCCAGCTGACCACCAGCCAGCCGTATCCGCTGATGCTGAATGACCTGACCTCGATCTTCATCGTGCAGAAGAAGGCCACGCAGGGCTTGAGCTCCGATGACTTCGCGCAGGGCAAGGGCATGGTCGGTACCGGCCCGTTCAAGTTCGTCAGCTATGCGCGCGACGACCGGGTCGAGCTGGTGCGCAACAACGATTACTGGGGCAACAAGCCGGCCTGGGACAAGGTCACGCTGCGCTTTATCCCGAACCCGGCAACGCGCCTGGCGGCGCTGCTGTCGGGCGATGTGCAGGCGATCGAGAACGTGCCCACGCCTGACCTGCCCAAGGTGCGCAAGGACCCCAAGCTGTCGTTCTTCTCCAAGATCTCGCACCGTGTGATCTACCTGTACTTCGATGCCAAGCGGGACAAGTCGCCGTACGTCACCACCAAGGAAGGCGCGCCGATGGACAAGAACCCGCTGAAGGACGCGCGGGTGCGCAATGCCATCAGCATGGCGATCAACCGGCAGGGCATCAAGGACCGCCTGATGGAAGGCCTGTCCGAGCCGACCAACAACCTGGTGCCGCCCACGCTGTTCGGCTACAACCCCAACCTGAAGACGGTCAAGTACGACCCCGAGGGCGCCAAGAAACTGCTGGCCGAGGCGGGCTTTCCGAACGGCTTCGGGGTGACGCTGCATACGCCCAACAACCGCTACGTCAACGACGAGAAGATCGCGCAGACCATCGCGCAGAACCTGACCCGCATCGGCATCGCCACCAAGGTCGAAGGCATGCCGATGGCCACGTATTCGTCCAAGGGCATCAAGCATGAGTGGTCGTTCGGGCTGCTCGGCTGGGGCGCGCAGACCGGAGAGGTCAGTTCGCCGCTGCGCGCGCTGCTGGCGTGCGAAGACAGCAAGAAGGGCTTCGGCACCACCAACTGGGGCGAGTACTGCAACCCGAAGATGGACGTGGTGCTGGAGAAGGCACTGTCGACCGTGGATGACACCGAACGCTCCAAGCTGCTGCAGGAGGCCACCGCGATCGCGATCAACGATGGCGGTATCATCCCGATCCACCAGCAGGTGACCACCTGGGCCACGCAGAAGGGCATCGTCTACGTGCCGCGCACCGACGAGCGCACGTACGCGCATAACTTCAAGCCCCAGTAAGCAGGCTGCCTGCTGCCGAGTTCGCGGTGCCGCGCATGGCTGCCGCGCCGCCTGGAAGCGTATCGCGCTCCCGGGCGGCGTGCGCATTCGCGCGCGAAAGGATAGTGGTTGAATATGCTGGTCTTTATTATCCGGCGCCTGATGCAGAGCGTGGTCGTGCTCTTCGTCATGTCGCTGCTGGTTTTCCTCGGCGTCTTTGCCATCGGCAACCCCGTCGACATCCTGATCAACCCGCAGGCCGACCAGGAGGACATCAAGCGCACCATCGCGGCGCTGGGCCTGGACAAGCCGCTTTGGGAGCAATACTGGGTGTTCCTGCAAAACGCGCTGCAGGGTAACCTGGGCACGTCGTTCGCCCATGGCACGCCGGCGCTCAAGCTGATCTTCGAGCGCATGCCCGCGACCATGGAACTGGCCATCTGCGCGATCCTGCTGGCGATCGTGCTGGGCATCCCGCTGGGCCTGTGGGCCGGGCTGCGGCCCAAGGGCATTGCCGGCAAGTCGATCATGACGGTGTCGATCCTGGGCTTCTCGCTGCCCACTTTTTGGGTCGGCCTGATGCTGATCATGGTGTTTGCCGTGCAGCTGGGCTGGTTGCCCTCGAACGGCCGCGGCGAGACCGTGCGCGTGCTGGGCATCCCGCTCAGCTTCCTGACCGTCGACGGCATCCGCCATCTGGTCCTGCCGGCGGTGACGCTGTCGCTGCTGAACATCGCCATGGTGATCCGGCTCACGCGCGCCGGCACGCAGGAGGCGATGCTGCAGGACTACGTCAAGTTCGCGCGCGCCAAGGGGTTGTCCAACACCCGCATCGTCGGCGTGCATGTGCTGAAGAACATCCTGATCCCCATCGTGACCGTGATTGCGCTGCAGTTCGGCTCGATCATCGCCTTCGCGATCGTGACGGAATCGATCTTTGCCTGGCCCGGGATGGGCAAGCTCATCATCGATTCGATCCAGTTGCTGGACCGGCCGGTGATCGTCGCCTACCTGATGGTGATCGTGACATTGTTTATCCTGATCAACCTGGTGGTGGACATCCTCTACAGCATGCTCGATCCGCGCGTGCGCATTGCCGACAACAAGGGCTGAGCCATGACCGCCGTGACTGTCGAACCCGAAGACAAGACGCCGCCGCCCGCCGCGGCGCGTGAGCAATCCCCGTGGCGGCGCTTTGCCGCGGAGTTCTTCGCCAGCAAGATCGCCGTGGCCGGGCTGGCGACGCTGGTGACCATCATCCTGATCGCCATCTTTGCGCCGTGGCTGGCGCCGCAGAACCCGTATGACCTGGCCACGCTGGACGTGCTCGATGCGCGCCTGGCGCCGGGCGAGCAGGCCGGCAACGGCATGACCTTCCTGCTGGGCTCGGACGAGCAGGGCCGCGACATCCTGTCGGCGGTGATGTACGGGCTGCGCATCAGCATCGGCGTGGGCGTGGTCAGCACCATCATCGCGCTGCTGCTGGGCGCGACGCTCGGCCTGCTGGCCGGCTTCCTGGGCGGGCGCACCGAGGCGCTCATCATGCGCGTGGCCGACCTGCAGCTGTCGTTCCCGCCGATCCTGCTGGCGCTGATCCTGCTGGCCTTCCTGCGCCCGGGGCTGGGCAATATCGTGATCGCGCTGGTGGCGGTGCAGTGGGCCTACTATGCGCGCACCACGCGCAGCGCCGCGCTGGTCGAACGCCGCAAGGAATATATCGAGGCCGCCACCTGCCTGGGCCTGCCGCCCGCGCGCATCATGTTCCGGCACCTGCTGCCCAACTGCCTGCCGCCGCTGATCGTGATCGCAGCGCTGCAGGTGGCTTCGGCGATCACGCTGGAAGCGACGTTGTCGTTCCTCGGGCTGGGCGTGCCGGTCACCGAGCCGTCGCTCGGTTCGCTGATCTCGAACGGCCAGCAGTACATGCTGTCGGGCAAGTACTGGATCAGTTTTTTCCCGGGCATCGCGCTGGTGGTCACCATCGTGGCGATGAACCTGGTGGCCGACCAGCTGCGCGATGTGCTGAACCCGCGCCTGCAGACGCAATAACCGGGAGCGCGACATGGCACAACCGACATTGGTGGTCGAACACCTGAAAACGCATTTCTACACGCGCGGCGGCATCGCCCGGGCCGTCGACGACGTGTCCTTCACCGTGGGCCGCGGCGAGATCATGGGGCTGGTGGGCGAGTCCGGCTCGGGCAAGTCCATGACCGGCTATTCGATCATGGGCCTGATCGACCCGCCGGGGAAGATCGTCGACGGGCGCATCGCGCTGACCAGCCGCGACGGTGTCACGCGCGACCTGCGCGCGCTCACGCCGGCGCAGCAGCGCGACGTGCGCGGCAACCGCATCGCGATGATCTTCCAGGATCCGATGATGACGCTCAACCCGGTGCTACGCATCGATACGCAGATGATCGAGGCGGTGCTGGCGCACGAGAACGTCGGCAAGGCGGTGGCGCGCGAGCGCGCGCGCAATGCGCTGGCGCGGGTCGGGATCCCGTCGCCGGACGAGCGCCTGCTGGCGTACCCGCACCAGTTCTCGGGCGGCATGCGCCAGCGCGTGGCGATTGCCATCGCGTTGCTGAACAAGCCCGACCTGATCATCGCCGACGAACCGACCACGGCGCTCGACGTCACCATCCAGGGCCAGATCCTGTACGAGATGCAGACGCTGTGCCGCGAGTCGGGCACGGCGCTGATCTGGATCACGCATGACCTGTCGGTGGTGGCGGGGCTGGCCGATACCGTGTGCGTGATGTATGCCGGCAAGATCGTCGAAGCCGGCGATGTGCGCCAGGTGCTGGAACGTCCCGAGCATCCCTATACCCACGGCCTGATCCGTTCGGCGCCGTCGCGCAATCCGCGCGGCACGCCGCTACGGCAGATCCCGGGCATGACGCCATCGCTGCTGAACCTGCCGGGCGGCTGCGCGTTCCGCGAGCGCTGCCCGTACGCCACCGCGGCCTGCAAGACCGAGCCGCCGCTCGAAACCGCCGCCGACGGGCGTCGCCTGCGCTGCTTCCATCCGGTGCTGGCCAACCAGGAGGCGGCATGAGCGCCACTGCACTGCAATCCCGGCCGATGACGAATCCTGTCGCTGAAGAAGGCGCCACGCCTGGCGCGCCGATCCTGGAGTTGCGCGGCGTGTCCAAGCGCTTCGTCAAGTCGCTCGACGCGGCCGCGCGCATCGCCAACCTGTTTGGCGCCCATGCGCATGAAGAGGTGGTGCACGCGGTCGACCGCGTTGACCTGAGCATCCGCGCCGGCGAGGTGGTGGGCCTGGTGGGCGAGTCCGGCTGCGGCAAGTCCACGCTCGGGCGCATGGCCGTCGGCCTGCACTCGCTGACCGAGGGCGAGCGGCTGTGGCGCGGCATCAACCTGGACCACCTCCAGCCCGACCAGCGGCGCAAGAAGCAGTTGGCGATCCAGATGATCTTCCAGGACCCGTATGCCTCGCTGAACCCGCGGCTGCGCGTGCTCGATATCGTCGGCGAGGCGCCGGTGGTGCACGGCATGGTCGGGCGTGGCGCGCAGAAGGGCTATGTGGAAGACATGCTGGTGCGCGTGGGCATGGACCCGACCGTGCTGCGCCGCTTCCCGCACCAGTTCTCCGGCGGCCAGCGCGCGCGCATCGGCATTGCGCGTGCGCTGGCGGTGAAACCCGAGTTCCTGGTTTGCGACGAGTCAGTCGCGGCGCTCGATGTATCGATCCAGGCCCAGGTGCTGAACCTGTTCATGCGCCTGCGCGAAGAGCTGAACCTGACTTACCTGTTCATCAGCCACGACCTCGGCGTGGTCAAGCACATCAGCGATCGCGTGGTGATCATGTACCTGGGGCGGGTAGTGGAGTCTGCTCCGACCGAGGACGTGTTCGCCGCGCCCAACCATCCCTATACGCAAGCGCTGCTGGCGGAGGCGCCGAAGCTGGAGGTGGCGCGCAAGACCTACGTGGCGATCCGCGGCGAGATCCCGTCGCCGCTGAACCCCCCGAGCGGCTGCCATTTCCATCCGCGCTGCCCGCATGCGATGCCGCGTTGCCGGGAAGAGCAGCCGCTGCTGAAGGAGATTGCGCCGCTGCGGTTCTCGGCGTGTCACCTGAACGACATGGAATAGAGCGCCTCACGCTGAGCGCGTCAGCGGATCACCTGGCCCTTCGAATTGATGATCGTCATCTCCACGAACTTCGAACCCACGTGGTTCTCCGGCGTGAAGTTGACGATAAACCCGCCCAGGTCGTAGTTGCGCATCGATTCCAGTGCGGTCACCAGCTTCTCGCGCGTCAGGTCCTTGCCGGCGCGACGCAGGCCTTCGGTGAAGGTCTTTGCGGCGATGAAGCCTTCGATACTGGCGTAGTCGAATTCGCTGGGCTTGCCCGCCGCCTGCAGCAGCCGCAGGTATTCGCGCACGATCGGCAGCGTGGCGTTGCCCGGGTGCGGCATCACTTGCGAGATGATCACGCCGCTGCCTTGCGCGCCGACCACGTTGGCCAATGCCTGGGTGCCGACGAACGACACGTTGTAGAACTGGCCGTTGTAGCCGCGGCGCAGCGCTTCCTTCACGAAGGCGCCGGCGGTGCGGTAGGCGCTGATCATGACCACGGCGTCGGGCTTCGCCTTCATCGAGCCCTGCATGGCGTCGCCGATCTCTGTGGTGTTGCGGACCACGGGCTCGCGCGCAACGATCTGCACGCCGCTGCCGGGCGCTGCCTTGAGCGCGCGTTCAAGTCCGTCCAGCCCGGCCTTGCCGTAGGCATCCTCGTTGTAGACCACTGCCACGCGCTTGAGGCCGGTGGTCTGGATCTGGCGCAGGATGGCCGCGGTTTCCTCGTTGTACCCGGCGCGCACATGGAACACGTAGCGGCTGCGCGGCTCGCGCAGCGACTGCGCGCCGGTGTACGGGCCGAAAAACGGCACCTGGGCCTGGATCGCCAGCGGCAGCGCGGCCTGGCTGGTGGGCGTGCCGACATAGCCGAATAACGCGAAGACGCGGTCTTCTTCGATCAGTTTTTTTGTGTTTTTGGCGGCGGGCTCGGGCTCGTAGTAGTCGTCCAGCGCCTCCAGCCGGATCTTGCGCCCGTGGATGCCGCCCTGCTGGTTGATATGGTCGAAATACAGCCGCGCACCCGAGTTCATCTGCTTGCCCAGCACCGCGGTCGGGCCCGTCAGCGCGGCGGACTGGCCCAGCAGGATGGTGTCGGCGGTGACGCCGTGCTCGGAGGTGGCGGCGCTGGCCGTGGTGTTGGCTGCGAAGGCCGCGCCAGATGCGCCGCCCGAACCGATGGCGAACGCCACCAGCAGGCCGGCAAGCCGGCCATTGACCCCGGATTTGAAAGACATAAACCCCCGCGAATGATGGTTCGGTTACCCGTTCGCCGCGTTGGCCGGTCTGTCGCCGGCGCTGCTCGGATGCGTGCGGCATGGTGCGCGTCCCGGTCTGTGCCGCGAGCGTGCCGGCACATCATAATCGAATACAATCGGGTCGAGATACCCCCGCCATCACCCCGTACGCCCGGGGCATGCGCCGCCAGCCGGCGCGGCGCGGGCGCCGCTACCGCCGCCTGCGCCGGCATCTCCAGTTCCGTACGACCGAACGAAAAACAACACATCCCCGCCCGGAGACCCCATGGCTTCCCGCACCGTCCGCGCCGCCTGTCCGCATGACTGTCCCGACACTTGTGCCCTGCTCGTCACCGTCGAGGACGGACGCGCGGTCAAGGTGGCGGGCGACCCTGACCATCCCGGCACGCAGGGCGTGCTGTGCACCAAGGTATCGCGCTACACCGAGCGCACTTATCACCCGGACCGCCTGCTCACGCCGATGAAGCGTATCGGCAAGAAGGGTGAAGGCAAGTTCGCCCCGATTTCCTGGGACGAGGCGCTCGACACCATCGCCACGCGCCTGCAGGCCATCGCCGCGCGCGATCCGCAGGCGATCGTGCCGTACAGCTATGCCGGCACCATGGGGCTGGTGCAGGGCGAGAGCATGGCGGCGCGCTTCTTCAACAAGCTGGGCGCGTCGCGGCTGGACCGCACCATCTGCGCCAGCGCCGGCGCCACCGCGCTGCGCTACACCTACGGCGCCAGCGTGGGCATGGACATGGAGCACGTGGTCGATGCCAAGCTCGTGATCATCTGGGGCGGCAACCCGATTGCCTCCAACCTGCACTTCTGGACCCGCGCGCAGGAGGCCAAGCGGCGCGGCGCCACGCTGGTGGCGATCGACCCGTACCGCTCGCTGAGCGCCGAAAAGTGCCACCGCCATCTCGCGCCGATGCCCGGCACCGACGGCGCGCTGGCGCTGGCGCTGATGCACGTGCTGATCCGCGACGGCCTGCTCGACCACGACTACATCGAACGCCATACCGTCGGCTTCGAGGCCCTGCGCGAGCGCGCGCAGGCCTATCCGCCGGCGCGCGCGGCGGCGATCTGCGGCATCCCGGTCGAAGACATCGAATGGCTGGCGGGACTCTACGGCCAGCTGGCGGTGCGCGAGCGCCAGCCGGTGGCGATCCGGCTGAACTACGGCATGCAGCGCGTGCACGGCGGCGGCCAGGCGGTGCGCGCGGTGGCATGCCTGCCGTCGCTGGTCGGTGCCTGGCGCCATCCCGCGGGCGGGCTGCAGTTGTCGACCTCGGGTTTCTTCCCGGTCAACGAGGCCGCGCTGCAGCGCCCGGACCTGCTGCCTGGGTGGCCGCAGCAGCTGCCGCGCGTCGTCAACATGAGCACCATCGGCGATGCCTTGCTGGCCGAGCCGGCTCCTGGCGCGCCGCGCATCGAGGCGGTGGTGGTCTACAACAGCAATCCGGTGGCGGTGGCGCCGGAATCCGGCAAGGTCGCCGCGGGCTTCGCGCGCGAGGACCTGTTCACGGTGGTGCTGGAGCATTTCCGCACCGATACCGCCGACTATGCCGACATCATCCTGCCGGCGACCACGCAGCTCGAGCACACCGACGTGCACAAGGCCTACGGCCACACCTATTTCCTGGCCAACAACGCCGCCATCGCGCCGCTGGGCGAGGCCTTGCCCAATACCGAGATCTTCCGCCGCCTGGCGCAGCGCATGGGCTTTACCGACGCCTGCTTTGCCGACAGCGACGAAGCCATCGCCGCGCAGGCCATCATTCCAGACGACGCGCGCGCGGCCGGCATCAGCTGGGCGTCGCTGAAAGTGCAAGGGTGGCAGAAGCTGGCGCTGCCGGCGGCGCCGTTCGCCGAAGGCGGCTTCCCGACCGCATCGGGCAAATGCCAGTTCTATTCGGAGCCGATGGCACGCGACGGCTTCGACCCGCTGCCCGACTACGTGCCACCGTATGAAGCTCCGCAGAGCGCGCCCGAACTGGCGGCGCGCTATCCGCTGGCGATGATCTCGCCGCCGGCGCGCAATTTCCTCAATAGCTCGTTCGTCAACGTCGATAGCCTGCGCGCCACCGAGGGCGAGCCGCACCTGGATATCCATCCGGCCGACGCCGCCGAGCGCGGCATCGTGCATGGCGCGCTGGTGCGCGCCTTCAATGACCGCGGCAGCATGGTGGCACGTGCGCGCGTCACCGATCGCGCCCGGCGCGGCCTGGTGGTGGGACTGTCGATCTGGTGGAAGAAGCTCGCGCCCGATGGCAAGAACGCCAACGAGCTGACCAGCCAGCGCCTGACCGACCTGGGCCGCGCGCCGGTGTTCTACGACTGCCTGGTGCAGGTCGCAGCCTGCGCGCAAGGGGCAGTCGAGACAGCATGACGGCGCAGCGAGTCCGCCGCGGCTGGGCCGCGCTGCTGGCGGCGGCGGCGCTGTCGGGCGTGCTCCTGCTGACGGCAGGATGCGAGGCGGTGGGCTACTACGCGCAGTCGATCGGCGGGCATCTCGGCGTCATGTCCCAGGCCCAGCCGCTGACCGACGCGATCGCCAGCGCGCGCGACGCCAACGATGCGCGCCTGGCGCAGCGGCTGGCGCTGGCGGGCCGCATGCGCGACTTTGCCTCGCTCGAGCTGAAGCTGCCCGACAACGGCAGCTACCGGCGCTACGCCAACCTGCACCGGCCCTATGTGGTGTGGAGCGTGTTCGCCACGCCGGAACTGTCGATAGAGCTGCGCAAGTGGTGCTTTCCCATCGTCGGCTGCATCAGCTACCGCGGTTACTACGCCCAGTCCGACGCGGAGCAGTATGCGCAAGGCTTGCGCCGCGACGGGCTCGAGGCCTATGTGGCAGGCGTCCCCGCCTATTCGACACTGGGCTATTTCGATGACCCGCTGCTCAATACCTTCGTCTACCTGCCCGAGGGCGAGCTGGCGCGGCTGATCTTCCATGAGCTGGCGCATCAGGTGGTGTACGTGCGCAACGACACCGCCTTCAACGAATCCTTTGCCACCGCGGTGGAAGCGGCCGGCGTGGAGCGCTGGCTGGACCAGGACGCATCAGAGGATGCGCGTACCAGCTATCGCCAGTACGATGCCCGGCGCCAGCAGTTCCGCGCGCTGCTGCTGGGCACGCGCGACCGGTTGGTGGCGCTGTACCAGACGCCGCTCGACGACGCGGCCAAGCGCGAGGGCAAGGCGAAGATCTTTGCCGACCTGCGCGCCGGCTATGCGCGGCTGCGTACCGAGTGGGGCGGCTACAGCGGCTATGACCGCTGGTTCGACCAGCCGCTCAGCAACGCCCACCTGGCCGCGGTGGCGACGTACCAGCAATGGGTGCCGGCCTTCACCGCGCTGCTGGCGCGCTGCGACGGCGACTGGCAGCGCTTTTACGCCGAGGCGCGCCGCCTCGGCGCGCTGCCTGCCGCCGAGCGCGAGGCGGCATTGCGCCGGCTGGCGCCGCCGGCCACCCGCACCGACACGCTCACCGCGGGCGGCAAGGCAGCGACCAACTAGGCCCAGGCGGGCTTGCAGCGGGCAACCACGGTGTCGCGCCGATGCGCCCATGCGAGAATGCCGTCATGTCGACTGCTCCCAGATCCGAACCGCTGGCTCCGCCGTCGAGCGCGCCGACGGAGACCCACCCGGCCCGCCCGCATATCGCCGAGCGCCAGGAGGCGCGCCGCCGGCAGATCCTCGATACCGCCGCGCAGCTCTTCTACAGCAAGGGCTACCCCGGCATGACCATGAACGACCTGTGCCGCGCGCTGGGCGTGACCAAGCCAGCGGTCTACTACTACTTTACCGACAAGTACGAGATCTTCGACATCCTGTGCCGGGAGTCGGCGCAGACCTGCCTGCCCGTGATCCGCGAAACCGCGGATCCAGCGCAGCCCGTCAAGACCCGCCTGCAAGCCTGCCTGCTCGAGATGGCCCGGCGCTGCATCGCTTGCCACGTGCCGGCCACGCTGAGCTTTCGCGATCGGCAGTACCTGCGCCCGGACACGGTGGCCTGGCTCGACAGCATGGCGCGGGACTTTTACCGCGACCTCTATGCCCTGCTGGACGAAGGCCAGCGCGATGGCGTGTTCGCCTTTGGCGACGCACGCGTGACCGCGCATGCGATCGGCAGCGTGGTCGGGTTTCTGTACACCTGGCACGAACCCGGGCGCACCGACCCTGAAACCCTGGCGCAGGAACTTGCGGCCAGCATGATGAAGCTGGTGCTGCCCACCGGCGGGTAAGCGTAGTCCGGGGTAACTAGTGGTTATCCCGCTGCTTATGTCCGATCGGTGGCGCATAATGCTCGCCAGGAGCGCAAGAAGGGGCGAACGACCCTGAGGACTTCGTCTAAGTTGTTGTTTTAACCGGGGCGCACGTTTAGCATCTCGGCAAAATCGAACGACCATTCAGAAAATCAGGAGACCGTGCTATGGAAAGAATCTGGCTGAAACACTACCCGGCCGGCGTCCCTGCCGAGATCGATGCCAGCCAGTTCCGCTCGCTCGCCGCGCTGCTCGAGGCGTCTTTCCATAGCTATGCCGACCGCAAGGCCTTCATCTGCATGGACAAGGCCATTACCTACGGCGAACTGGACCGGCTCTCGACCCATTTCGCGGCATGGCTGCAGTCGCGCGGGCTGCGTCCCGGCGCCCGCGTGGCCATCATGATGCCGAACGTGCTGCAATACCCGGTGGTGCTGGCGGCGGTGCTGCGCGCGGGCTTCGTGGTGGTCAACGTCAACCCGCTCTACACCCCGCGCGAGCTCGAGCACCAGCTCAAGGACAGCGGCGCCGAAGCCATCGTGATCCTGGAGAACTTTGCCTCCACGCTGCAGCAGGTGCTGGCCAGGTCCCCGGTCAAGCACGTGGTCGTGGCCAGCATGGGCGACATGCTGGGCGGGCTGAAGGGCGCCATCGTCAATTTCGTCGTGCGCAACGTCAAGAAGATGGTGCCGGCGTGGGAGCTGCCGCACTGCGTGCGCTTCAACAACGTGCTGGCCGAAGGCCGCAAGCTCACGCTGCAGCCGGTCACCACCGGCCCCGACGACATCGCCTTCCTGCAGTACACGGGCGGCACCACCGGCGTGTCCAAGGGCGCGGTGCTGCTGCATCGTAACGTGGTGGCAAACGTGCTGCAGTCCGAGGCATGGATGCAGCCGGCGCTGAACAAGGGGGGCCATATCGACCAGCCGATCACGATCACCGCGCTGCCGCTGTACCACATCTTCGCGCTGACGGTCTGCTGCCTGCTGGGCATGCGCAGCGGCGGCACCAGCGTGCTGATCCCGAATCCGCGCGACATCCCGGGCTTCATCAAGGAACTGCAGAAGTACAAGTTCAACATGTTCCCGGCGGTCAACACGCTGTACAACGCGCTGCTGAACAATCCGGAGATCAGCAAGGTCGATTTCTCTGGCCTGCGCGTGGCCAACGGCGGCGGCATGGCAGTGCAGGAGGCGGTGGCCAAGCAATGGCTGGCCAAGACCGGTTGCCCGATCATCGAGGGCTATGGCCTGTCCGAGACCTCGCCCTCGGCCACCTGCAACCCCACCGATACCGACGCGTTCTCCGGGACCATCGGCATGCCGCTGCCGTCGACCGAAGTGGTGATCCGCGACGATGACGGCAATGACGTGCCGCTGGGCCAGCCGGGCGAGATCTGCATCCGCGGCCCGCAGGTGATGGCGGGCTACTGGAACCGCCCGGACGAGACCGCCAAGGTCATGACCCCGGACGGCTTCTTCAAGACCGGCGATATCGGCGTGATGGACGAGCGTGGCTATACCAAGATCGTCGACCGCAAGAAGGACATGATCCTGGTGTCGGGCTTCAACGTTTATCCAAACGAAGTCGAAGGCGTGGTTGCGGAGTGTCCGGGCGTGCTGGAAGTGGCGGCGGTCGGCGTGCCGGACACGCACTCGGGCGAGGTGGTCAAGCTGTTCGTGGTGAAGAAGGATCCGGCGCTGACCGAGGCCGACGTGATCGAATTCTGCAAGGAGCGCCTGACCGGCTACAAGCGGCCCAAGTATGTCGAGTTCCGCACCGAACTGCCGAAGACCAACGTCGGCAAGATACTGCGCCGCGAACTGCGCGACAGCCGCCAGGCAGCCTGAACGCCCGGTCCCGCCACGGGATACGACAACGGCCTCCGCGGAGGCCGTTGTGCATTCGGGCCGTCCAGTCAGCATTCGTTCGATGGCGCCAGCCGCGCTTCCTGGCCGCCGTCGGGGTAGATCACCCGCACGCAGGCACCTGGTTCCAGCCCCGGCACCGCCGGCGCGTTGGCCGACACCATCGCGCCGTCCTGGGTGCGCACCTTGTACTGGAACAGGTCTACCTGCTGCACCGGCGCCGGCTTGCTGAACAGCCGGCTCAGGTCGAAGGCAAAGCCCACGCCTACGCCGCCGCCGCCATGGCCGCCGCTCGCGGCACCCACGCCGACGCTGGTGCCGCCGCCGTAGTAGGGCGGCACCTGGGCTACGTCGAGGCGGGTCAGGAACACCTTTTCGGTGACGCGGCCGAGCTTGATGGTGGCATTCACCGGGGTAACCTGCGGTGGCTGCGGCGTGCTGCTGCAGGCGGCCAGCAGCAGCACGCCACTCAGCGTAAGGATGGCAAGCGGTTTCATGGCGAGATCAGGCCGGCTTTGAGCCGGCCAAGCAGTCGGAACAGGGCGCGCCGGTCAGTCTCGGCCAGGCCCGAGAACAGTTGCCCGATCCAGTCCTCATGCGCGCGCGCCATGCGCGAGAACGCGGCGCGCCCGGCCGGCGTCAGGCGGATCAGATAGGCGCGCCGATCGGTGGGTAATGCCTCGCGCGAGACCAGCCCTTCCTGCTGCAGCTGGTCGGTAATGCCCGTGACGTTGCCGCCGGTCACCATCATGCGGCGCGACAGCTCGCCCATCTTGAGTCCTTCGGGATGGCGGTCGAGCTGGGCCATCAGGTCGAAGCGGGGCAGGGTGCAAGCAAAGTCCTGGCGCAGCCGCGAGCGGATATCGGCCTCGATCAGGTTGGTGCAGGTCAGCAGCCGCAGCCACAGGCGCAGGGTCTCGTGCTCGGTGTGATCGGCTCGCGTTTCCAAGTCGACGGGGGCGCTCTCGGCGCCGGCGGCGGGGGACAGGTTGGGCATCTTCAGTGCAGCGGTGCGCGGTGTGCGGCAAGAGCCGCCAGGGGCCACCCGCGCTGCGGGCGGCTGACATTTGATGCCTCAAGTATATGCGCGATGGGCGCCGCGGCCCTGCCGGCGATCAAAGCGGCGTCAATCCACCTTGGCGCCGGAATCCTTTACCACCCTGGCCCATTTGGTGGTTTCGGCGCGGATGAACGCGGCGAACTGTTCCGGCGTGTTGCCGACCGGCTCGGCCCCCTGTGCCTGCAGCCGTTCACGCACCGCCGGGGCGCCCAGGGCCTTGGCCACTTCCTGCTGGATGCGATGGATGATGTCGGGCGGCGTGCCGGCCGGCGCCAGCATGCCGAACCAGGAGCTGGCCTCGTACTGCGGCAGGCCCGCGGCCTGGGCGATGGTTGGCACGCCCGGCAGCGCCGGCGACGGCTTGGCGCTGGTCACTGCCAGCGCCTTGAGCTTGCCGCTCTTGATCAACGCCATCGACGACGGCAGGTTATCGAACATCACCTGTACGGTGCCGCCCGCCAGGTCGGTCAGCGCGGGACCGCTGCCCTTGTACGGAAAGTGCACCATGAAGGTCCGGGTCTGCGTCTTGAACAGCTCGCCGGCCAGGTGGATCGAGGTGCCGTTGCCGCTCGAGGCCATGTTGATCTTGCCGGGGTTGGCGCGCGCATAGGCGATCAGGTCCTTGACGCTGTCGATCTTGTTCTGCTGGGCAAACGCCGGATTGAGCACCAGCACGTTGGGCACCGCCGCCACCTCGGTGATCGGCGCGAAGTCCTTGATCGGGTCGAACGGCAGCTTGCCATACAGCGACTGGTTGATGCCGTGGGTGCCGACCGTGCCCATCAGCAGCGTGTAGCCGTCGGGCGCGGCCTTGGCGACGATGTCGGCGCCGATATTGCCGCCGGCGCCGGGCTTGTTGTCGACCACCACGTTCCAGCCGGGCAGCTTGGCCAGTTCGGCGGCCACGGCACGCGCCAGGATGTCGGTGGTGCCGCCCGCGGCAAAGGGCACCACCAGCCGGATCGGCTTGGCCGGATACGGGTCGGCGGCCAGCGCCGGCTGGCCGGCAAGCGCGCCAAGGCTGGCGGACAGCAGCAGCGCAACGACGCGCCGGCGAGTGGGTTGCATGTTGGTCTCCTGGTGTGGCCCGCTGGATTGCACCACGGTGCGATGGTCAATGCATTCTAGTGGGCACCCGCCGCCGCGCCGATGAGGTGATGCCCTATGGCGTGCAGGACGGATGCCGCCAAAGAAAAAGGCACCCGAAGGTGCCTTGCAGGATCGGCCTGGGGAGGCGATCAGAACTTGTGGCGGATACCCAGCGCAACGCCGACCATGTTGTCCTTGCCGGTGCCCAGGAAGTAGCCGTTGGCGAAGCTGATGGCCGAGGTGTCGAAGTTGACGCCGGCGTTCTTCGCGTAGGCGGTGGTCAGGTAGACGTCGGTGCGCTTGGACAGGTTGTAGTCCGCGACGAACGAGATCTGCCAGGGGTTCTTGATATTGTTGGTGGCGCCGTTGGCGGCCAGGTTCAGGTTCTTGACGTCGTCGTAGAAGTAGGCGAGCGTCAGGCCCAGCGCCGGGGTGACCTGGTAGTTGGCGCCGACCCAGTAGTAGTTGTCTTTCAGGATGTTGTTGTCGTTGGCGGCCTTGTTCATGCCCCAGCGATAGCCGGCCATCAGCTTGGCCGGGCCGAAGGCGTAGCTTGCGGCAACGGCAGCCTTCTTGAAGTCGCCGGTGCCACCGGCGGCGTTCAGGGTCGGGTTGTACTGGTCGTAGGCCGCCGAAATGCCGAACGGACCTGCTGCCCAGGCCAAGCCCGCACCGTAGCCGGTGTCGCGGCGGAACTGGCCCGGGACCTCGCCGCCGCCGGCAACGCCGTTGCCGAACGACCAGTGGGCGATTGCCGTCACCGGACCGAACTTGCCGGTGTACTTGGCGGTATTGTCCGAGCGGAAGTTCAGGCCCAGCTGCGCCACCACCGGCTCATACTGGGTGGCGTAGCCGGTCGGCGAGAAGTTGGCCATCATGTCGAACAGCGTGGTGTACTGGCGACCAAAGGTGAAGCGGCCAACGCGGTCACTTTCCAGGCCGACGTAAGCCTGACGACCGAACAGTCGGCCGCCTTGCTGCGAGCGGCCATCATCGAGACCGAAACCGCTTTCGAGCACGAACAGCGCCTTCATGCCGCTGCCCAGGTCTTCCACGCCGCGCAGACCCCAACGCGAACCGGACAGGCCGCCGGAGGTCAGCCGGAAGACGTTTTCCGCCGGGCCGGTTGCCAGGCCGTTGGCGGCCGACGGCGTGACGCTGGACATGTTGCTCACGTATTCGATGTTGGCATCCACCACACCGTACAGGGTCACGCTCGATTGGGCCTGCGCCGCCCCAGCAAATGCGCCAAGCGCTGCCAGCGCCAGAAGCGATTTCTTCATGCTCGTTGATCTCCACTGTAAGAATTATTGGTGACGGCGCGGAAGAACCTCCTGATGGTCTCCATCCCCCGCGCGTCAAACTTCCTTGGAAGTTGCGAAGTACTGTAACAAACAACTTTTCGTTCACCATTGGGGCCCAACCCCTTGTCTTGTTTTAACAACTCAGGGTTTCTGAGTAGCCAGGCGTAACAAGGCAAGGCGGGATGCGGGCTGGCGGCGATTAGAGGCAAGCTACAATACGGGTAATCCCGATGGCGCCCCGGCGCGCCCCACCGCGGCCGCGCAGCCCCCCATGGCAGGGGCTGCCGGGCACCGAGACCAACCGCCTCTGCGACATGGACACCCTGATCAAAGAATTCGACGTGGCCCTGCGCGCCATTGCCGGCGCCACGCGTTCGGCGCGCGCTAACCCGGCTGACCGGCTGGCGCCGGACACTGAACAGATGAGCGCCGACGAGCGCCGCCATGTGGCCGGCCTGATGCGCATCAACCATGTCGGCGAAGTCTGCGCGCAGGCCCTGTACCAAGCGCAGAAGCTGACCGCGCGCAACGGCGCCGTGCGCGCGCAGATGGACGCCGCCGCGCGCGAAGAGGAAGACCACCTGGCCTGGTGCGCCGAGCGCCTGCGCGAACTGGGTTCGCGTCCCAGCCTGCTCAATCCCCTTTGGTACGCCGGCGCCTTCGCGATCGGCTGGGTCGCGGGCCGTGCCGGCGATCGCGTCAGCCTTGGCTTCGTTGCCGAGACCGAGCGCCAGGTCGAGCACCACCTGGGCGGACACCTGGACCGCCTGCCCGAGGCCGACGGCCGCTCGCGCGCCATCCTCGAGCAGATGCGCGACGACGAGATCCGCCACGGCGATGCCGCGCGGGAGGCCGGCGGCATGCCGTTGCCCGCCCCGGTGCGCGCGCTCATGCGCGGCGCCTCCCGCGTGATGACCACCGCCGCTTACCGGATCTGACGCCGCGCCGCCGGCGCGCGCGGACTCCCGCCGGCCCCTGCATTCAGCGGGGCTGGCGGGCAATTGTTGTATCCTCTGGGCGCGCGCCGGGACAGGTCTTTCCCGCGCGGTCGGCAGTTCCTCCGCAAGTGGTTCTCAGGTGGTTTCTCTGCTTTCCTCCCTAAGATCTTCATTTCATTAAGGATTCACTTTCCCGGTGCGTGAAGTGTGCGCGCTAAGTCATTGTTCTGATTAAAAAAATCTCGTTTGCTGCCCTGTCTGCAGCCTTGACCGGCCATATCGCTTCCTCTAAAGTGGGAAATAGTGTGAGGAAGTGTATTTTTGTGTGAAATTGGGCCCCGGCCATGGGATGATTCTTGCCATCGCCGGAACGGAAGGATTCACGCGCATGCCGACCGGCGAATCATTCGCAAGGCCGGCGTGGACCGGGAGCGAGCTTGTTTCAGGGAGCATCGGCGCTGTCGCTGGATGCCAAGGGGCGGATGTCCATTCCGTCCCGGCACCGCGAAGCGCTGCAACAGCAGGCCGAAGGCCGGGTGACGCTGACCAAGCACCCGGATGGCTGCCTGCTGCTGTTCCCCCGGCCCGAGTGGGAAACCTTCCGCACGCGCATTGCAGCGCTGCCGATGGATGCGCACTGGTGGAAGCGCATCTTCCTGGGCAACGCCGCCGACGTGGAAATGGACGGCGCGGGCCGCGTGCTGATCGCACCGGAGCTGCGCAGTGCCGCCATGCTCGACAAGGAAGTCATGCTGCTCGGCATGGGCAGCCATTTCGAAGTGTGGGATGCCGCAACCTACGCCGCCAAGGAACAGCAGGCGATGGCGCAGGGCATGCCCGAAGCATTGAAGAATTTCTCTTTCTGAAGAGGTCATGAGTCCTACCGGAACCCCGGCAACCCCCGCCCTGCACCATCGCACCGTGCTGCTGGACGAGGCCGTCGACGCTCTGGTCTGGCGGCCCGACGGGGTCTATGTCGACGGCACCTTCGGCAGGGGAGGGCACAGCCGGGCGGTGCTGGCCCGGCTGGGGCCAGACGGGGCCCTGGTTGCGTTTGACAAGGACCCAGCAGCAATCGCAGAAGCGGGCACCATCAAGGATGCCCGCTTCTCCATTGAGCACGTCAGCTTTGCGGCCATGGCCGAGCGCCTGTCGGGGCGCGGCCACGTCGCCGGCGTGCTGCTCGACCTGGGGATCAGCTCGCCCCAGATCGATGAGGCGGCGAGGGGGTTTTCCTTTCGTTTCGAGGGCCCGCTGGACATGCGCATGGACACCACGCGCGGCATCACTGCCGCCCAGTGGCTGGCGCAGGCGGAAGAGCAGGACATTGCCAGGGTGATACGAGACTATGGGGAAGAACGGTTTGCTGTACAGATTGCAAAGGCGATTGTTGCTCGCCGGAGCGAATCCGGCGATGGCGGACCCATCGCCACTACTGCCGACCTTGCCGCGCTCGTGGCGAAAGCCGTCAAAACACGCGAGAAGGGTCAGGACCCTGCGACCCGCACCTTTCAGGCTCTACGGATTCACATCAATCAAGAGCTTGAGGACCTCGAAAGAGGGCTGAAGGCAGCTTATGAATTGCTGCAGGTCGGAGGGCGCCTGGTGGTGATCAGCTTCCACTCGCTGGAGGACCGCATCGTCAAGCGGTTCATGGCGGCGCACGCCCGTCCCCAGCAGGATGCCGACCCGGCGCTGCGCCGCGCGCCGCTGCGCGCGGCCGACCTGCCGCAGCCGACGCTGCGCCTGCTCGGCCGCTACAAGCCGGGCGCCGCAGAGGTGGCCGCCAACCCGCGCGCGCGCTCGGCGGTAATGCGCGTGGCCGAGAAGCTCGCGCCGGCCGCCGGCGCAGGGGCGCGCGCATGAACCGCCTGACCTTCTTCCTGCTCGCCGCGCTGATCCTGTGCGCGCTGTCGCTGGTGAGCGCGCAGCACCAGGCGCGCACGCTGTTCGTCGCGCTTGAGCGCGCGCAGGCGGAAGAAAAGCAACTCGATATCGACTGGTCGCGCCTGCAATACCAGCAGAGCGCGCTGGGCAAGAGCGCGCGCATCGCCGATGCGGCGCGCGCGCAGCTGAAGATGGCGCCGGTCAATCCCGGCAAGACCCAGTACCTGTCCGGCATCGTGCTGCCGCCGGCACCGTCCGCGCCGGCCAGCGCAGCGGAGGCGCGCTGATGAGCATGGCCCGCCCCAACCCGCCCCGCCGTGACCGCAACGGCACCGCCTCGCGCCCGCGCAGCGGCCAGTTCGCGGCCAGCCCGGTGCTGGGCCTGCGCCTGCCGATGTGGCGCTCCAAGCTGGTGGTGTTCCTGATGTTCGCCGCGTTTGTTGCGCTGGCGGTACGCGCGGCCTGGATCCAGGGGCCCGGCAACCAGTTCTACGAGGCCGAGGGCAAGAAGCGCTTCCAGCGCACGCTGGAACTGCCGGCCACGCGCGGCAAGATCCTCGACCGCAACGGCCTGGTGCTGGCCACCAGCCTGCCCGTCAAGGCGATCTGGGCGGTGCCCGAGGACGTGCCCAACCAGGTCGAGGCCGCCAAGATCCGCCAGCTGGCCAGGCTGCTCGGCATGTCCGAGAAAGACCTGGGCAAGAAGCTGTCCGAGGACAAGGGCTTTGTCTACCTGAAGCGCCAGGTGCTGCCCGACGTCGCCGACAAGATCGCCGCGCTGAAGATCGAAGGCATCCACCAGACCCGCGAATACAAGCGCTTCTACCCGGAAGGGGAGGCGATGGCGCATATCGTCGGCTTCACCAACGTGGAGGACCGTGGCCAGGAAGGCGTCGAGCTGGCGCGCGAGAACGGCCTGGCCGGCCGCGCCGGCGCGCGCCAGGTGATCAAGGATCGGCTCGGCCGCGTGGTCGAGGACGTCGGCGTGCTCAAGACCCCACGCGACGGCGAGGACATCCAGCTGTCGATCGACGCCAAGATCCAGTACCTGGCCTATAACGAACTCAAGGCCGTGGTCGACAAGCACAAGGCCAAGGCCGCCAGCGCGGTGGTGCTCGACGCCCAGACCGGCGAGGTGCTGGCGCTGGCCAACTGGCCCACCTACAACCCCAACGACCGTACCCGGCTGTCGGGCGAACAGCTGCGCAACCGTGTGCTGACCGACACCTTCGAGCCGGGTTCGATGATGAAGCCGATCACCGTCGGCCTCGCGCTGCAGCTCAAGCGGGTGACGCCGTCGACGGTGATCACCACCACCGGCAAGTACAACTTCGAAGGCGCCACCATCAGCGATACCCACAATTACGGGGCCCTGACGGTGAGCGGCGTGATCCAGAAGTCGTCCAACATCGGCACGACCAAGATCGCGATGCTGATGAAGCCGCAGGAATTGTGGGACATGTACACCAGCATCGGCCTGGGACAGGCGCCCAAGATCGGCTTCCCGGGCGCGGTGGCGGGGCGCGTGCGCCCGTACAAGAGCTGGCGCCCGATCGAACAGGCGACCATGTCGTATGGCTACGGCCTGTCGGTGTCGCTATTCCAGATGGCGCATGCCTACACCATTTTCGCGCATGACGGCGAGCTGATCCCGGTCACGATGTTCCGCACCAACGGCCCCGCCACCGGCGAGCGCATCCTGTCGCCGCAGGTGGCGCGCGACGTGCGCGCGATGATGGAAACCGTGACCGCGCCCGGCGGCACCGCGCCCGAGGCGCAGGTGATGGGCTACCGCGTCGGCGGCAAGACCGGCACCGCCTACAAGCATGAAGGGCGCGGCTATAACCGCAGCAAGTACCGCGCCTCGTTCATCGGCCTGGCGCCGATGTCCAACCCGCGCATCATCGTCGCCGTGAGCGTGGACGAGCCCACTGCCGGCAGCCACTACGGCGGCCTGGTGGCCGGCCCGGCCTTCGCGGCCATCACCGGCGGCACGCTGCGCGCCCTGAACGTCCAGCCCGATTCGCCGATCCGCCAGCTGGTGGTCAGCGACAAGGTGCAGGAAAGCGAACCGTGGAGCTCGACCCAATGAGATCGACCCGATGACGGCCAAGCCCCTGCTCCCCCTCGAGGTCACCGCCCAGGCCAGCAACGCGCTGGCCTGGCTGCGTACCAACGTGGCCCCTTCCGCGCAGCTCAGCGGCGATACCCGGCGCCTGGCGCGCGGCGATGTGTTCTTCGCCTACGTGCTCGGCAACGCGCGCCTGGCCACCGACGGCCGGCCTTATATCGCGCAGGCGATCGCTGCCGGCGCCGGTGCCGTGGTCTATGAGGCCGATGGCTACGACTGGCCCTACGGCGACGTCGTGCCGCACCTGGCCGTAAGCCGCCTGCACCAGCTGGCGGGCCCGATCGCCGCCGGCTGGCACGGCAACCCGGCGCGCGGCCTGGCCGTGACCGGCATCACCGGCACCAACGGCAAGACCTCGTGCAGCCAGTGGCTGGCGCGGGTGCTGCAGGCCGCCGGCACGCCCTGCGCGGCCATCGGCACGCTCGGCACCGGCTTCCCGGACGCGTTGCGGGCAACCGGCTTCACCACGCCCGACGCGGTGCAGCTGCAGGCCAGCCTGGCCACGCTGCACGACGCTGGCGCGCGCGCCGTGGCGATGGAAGTATCCTCGCACGGCCTCGAGCAGGAGCGCGTGGCCGGCACCCATTTCTCGGTGGCGGTGCTGACCAACCTGACCCAGGACCACCTCGACTACCACGGCTCGATGGCCGAGTACGAGGCCGCCAAGGCGCGCTTGTTCCGCTGGGACGGCCTGCGCACCGCGGTGATCAACCGCGACGACGCCATGGGCCAGCGCCTGCTGGCGGCCGACGCCGCCGCCATCGCCGCGCCGCACGTGATCGAATACGGCATCGACGGCCCCGCCGCCGCCACGGTGCGCCGCCCGCGCGGCGAATGGCTGCGTGCCACCGACGTGCGCGCCACGGCAACCGGCACGGCCTTCCATATCGACGGCAGCTTCGGTAGCGCCGACATGGCCACGCCGATGATCGGCGCCTTCAATGTCAGCAACCTGCTGGCCGTGCTGGGCGCAGCGCTGGCCAACGGCGTGGCGTGGGACGCGGCGATTGCCGCGCTGCGCGGGCTGGCGCCGGTGGAAGGGCGCATGGAACTGTTCGGCGCGGGCAGCGGCCACGACGCCGCGCAGGCGCCCTTGGCCGTGGTCGACTACGCGCACACGCCCGACGCGCTGGCGCAGACGCTGGCCGCGCTGCGCCCGGTGGCGCAGGCACGCAATGGCCGCCTGTGGTGCGTGTTCGGCTGCGGCGGTGACCGCGACCCGATCAAGCGCCCGCTGATGGGCGCGGTGGCCGAGCGCCTGGCCGACGAGGTCGTGCTGACCAGCGACAACCCGCGCAGCGAAGACCCACAGGACATCCTGGACGCGATTGCCGACGGCATGGCCGAGCGCGCGCGCGGCCGCCAGATCGAAGACCGCGCCGCCGCCATCCTCTATGCCATCCGGCACGCGGCGCCGGCCGACGTGGTGCTGGTGGCGGGCAAGGGCCATGAGGCCACCCAGGAGATCCAGGGCCGCAAGCGACCGTTCTCGGATCGCGAACACGTACGCCTGGCACTGGCCACGCGCGGAGTATCGGCATGAGCCAGCCCCCCATGACCACCTTGCAGCAAGCCGCCGGCTGGATCGCCGGCGCGCGCATTTCCGGCGACGGCGCCGTGCCGTTCGCGCGCGTGCATACCGACAGCCGCAGCGTCGAGCCCGGCGACCTGTTCGTGGCCCTGCAAGGCGAGCGTTTCGACGCGCACGACTTCATCGCCGACGTGGTGGCGCGCGGCGCCGCCGCGGTGCTGGTGAGCCGCGCGGTCGATGCCGCGGTGCCGGCCATCGTCGCGCCGGACACGCGTATCGCGCTGGGCGAGCTGGGCGCCGGCTGGCGCCGCCAGTTCACGCTGCCGGCGGTGGCGGTGACCGGCAGCAATGGCAAGACCACGGTCAAGGAAATGATCGCGGCGATCTTTGCCGCGGCGGTGGGCGAAGACCAGCGCCTGGCCACCGGCGGCAACCTGAACAACGATATCGGCCTGCCGCTGACGGTGCTGCGCCTGCGCGCGACGCACCAGCTGGCGGTGCTGGAGCTCGGCATGAACCATCCGGGCGAAACGGTCTACCTGGCCGGCATCGCCCAGCCTACCGTGGCGGTAATCACCAACGCGCAGCGCGAGCACCAGGAGTTCATGGTCAGCGTGGAAGCCGTGGCGCACGAGCACGCCGCCGCGATCGCGGCGCTGCCGGCCGACGGCGTGGCAGTGTTCCCGCTCGACGCGGAAAGCGGCGGCGCCTACGCCCCGGTGTGGCGCGCGGCCGCGGGCACGCGCCGTGCGCTGTCGTTCGGCACCTCACAGCAGGCCGAGGTGCATGCCAACGTGGACCTGGTCGATGGCGTGCAGGTGATGCAGGTGCGCGCGCCGGGCCATGCCTTCGAGGTGCGGCTGGCGCTGCTCGGCCAGCACAACGTGCGCAACGCGCTGGCGGCCATTGCCTGCGCGCTCGCCGCGGGCGTGCATGTGCCGGCGATCCAGTCGGGCCTGGCCGGCTTCAAGGCGGTGAAGGGCCGGCTGCAGGTCAAGTACACGCCGGCCGGCACGATAGTGATCGACGACACCTATAACGCCAACCCCGATTCGATGCGCGCCGCCATCGACGTGCTGGCCGGCTTTGCCGCGCCGCGCGTGCTGGTGCTGGGCGACATGGGCGAAGTGGGCGACCAGGGGCCGGCGTTCCACGACGAGATCGGCACCTACGCCAGGGCGCGCGGCATCGACACGCTGTGGGCCACGGGCCCGCTGGCGGTGCATGCGGTGCAGGCGTTCGGTGCGGGCGCCCGGCATTTCGGCAGCGCCGAAGCCCTGGTGAAGGCACTGGAGGAAGACAGCGGGGGCATGGTGGCGCAAGCGGGCGCCGTGCTGGTGAAGGGATCGCGCTTCATGCGCATGGAACGGATGGTCGCGGCGCTGGTCGCAGACACTTCCGCACACTAAATAAGACAACACGATGTTATTGGCTCTGGCCCAGTGGCTGCAAAACGACTACAGCTTCCTCCGGGTCGTCAACTACCTGACTTTCCGCGCGGTGATGGCCAACGTCACCGCGCTGGTGATCGGCCTGGCGTTCGGTCCGTGGGTGATCCGCAAGCTGACCGAGCTGAAGGTCGGCCAGGCGGTGCGCACCATCGGCCCGCAGACGCACCTGGTCAAGTCCGGCACGCCCACCATGGGCGGCGTGCTGGTGCTGGTGTCGATCGCGGTGTCGACGCTGCTGTGGTGCGACTGGGGCAACCGCTTTATCTGGGTGGTGATGCTGGTCACGTTCGGCTATGGCGCGATCGGCTGGGTCGACGACTACCGCAAGGTGGTGTATCGCGACCCGCGCGGCATGTCGAGCCGCGAGAAGTTCTTCTGGCAGACGCTGATCGGCCTGGTGGCCGCGGTCTACCTGGCGTTCTCGGTGTCCGAGAGCAGCAACGTGCGGGTCTGGGAACTGTTCCTGAACTGGGTCGAGGGCGGGCTGTCGCTGGACATGCCGTACAAGTCCAACCTGATCGTGCCCTTCTTCAAGGAGATCAGCTACCCGCTCGGCGTGGCCGGCTTCATCGTGCTGACCTACCTGGTGATCGTGGGCTCGAGCAACGCCGTCAACCTGACCGACGGCCTGGACGGCCTGGTGATCATGCCGGTGGTGCTGGTGGGCGGCGGGCTGGGCGTGTTCGCGTATGTGATGGGCAACGCGGTCTACAGCAAATACCTGCTGTTCCCGCATATCCCGGGCGCGGGCGAGCTGCTGATCTTCTGCTCGGCGCTGGGTGGGGCGGGGCTGGCCTTCCTCTGGTTCAACGCGCACCCGGCGCAGGTGTTCATGGGCGATGTCGGCGCGCTGGCGCTGGGCGGCGCGCTGGGCACGGTGGCGGTGATCGTGCGCCAGGAGATCGTGCTGTTCGTGATGGGCGGCATCTTCGTGGTCGAAACGCTGTCGGTGATGGCGCAGGTCACGTGGTTCAAGATCACCAAGCGCCGCTATGGCGAAGGCCGGCGGCTGTTCCGGATGGCGCCGCTGCATCACCATTTTGAACTGGGCGGCTGGAAGGAAACGCAGGTCACGGTGCGCTTCTGGATCGTCACCATGCTGCTGGTGCTGATCGGGTTGTCGACGCTGAAGCTGCGTTGATGGTTGCGCCGGGGGTGAGACCCGCGGCGCGCTTTATAGAGATACAGGAACCAAGGGCAGGAAATCGAAGTGTTCGGCGAGCTGCAAAAACCTCATGTGCTGGTACTGGGCCTCGGTGAGTCGGGGCTGGCCATGGCGCGCTGGTGTGGCCTGAACGGCTGCGCGCTGCGCGTGGCCGACACGCGCGAGGCGCCCGCCAACCTTGTCTTCCTGCAGGCCGAACTGACTTCGGCCGAATTCGTCGGCGGCCCGTTCGCCGAGAGCCTGCTCGACGGCATCGGCCTGGTGGCGATCAGCCCCGGCCTGTCGCCGCTGGAACCCGCCACCGCTGCGCTACTGGCCGCGGCGCAGGCGCGCGGAATCCCGGTGTGGGGCGAGATCGAGCTGTTCGTGCGCGCGCTGCGTCACCTCGAAGCCCAGTCCGGTTATGCGCCGAAGCTGCTGGCGATCACGGGCACCAACGGCAAGACCACCACCACCGCGCTGACCGGCCGCCTGGTCGAGCGCGCCGGCAAGAGCGTGGCAGTGGCGGGCAATATCAGCCCGTCGGCGCTGGACAAGCTGTCGGCCTGCATCGCCACGGCGTCGCTGCCTGAGGTGTGGGTGCTCGAGCTGTCGAGCTTCCAGCTGGAAACCACTCATACGCTGGCGCCGCATGCCGCCACCGTGCTCAACGTGACGCAGGACCACCTCGACTGGCACGGCTCGATGGAAGCCTATGCCGCGTCCAAGGCGCGCATCTTCGGCCCGGCCGGCAACGATTGCGTGCAGGTGCTGAACCGCAACGACCGCCTGACGCTGGACATGGCACGCCCCGGCTCGCGCCCCGTGACCTTCGGCATCGATCTGCCCGAAGTGCCGGGCAGCTTTGGCATCCTGCGCGAGGGCGGCATGCCCTGGCTGGTGCTGGCCGAGCCGGATCCCGACGCGGAAGGGGAGGGCAAGCCGCGCCGCCGCAAGGCCGCCGAGGCCGCCCCGGAAGCGGTGCCGGTACGCCACAAGCGGCTGATGCCGGCCGACGCGCTGCATATCCGCGGCATGCACAACGCCACCAACGCGATGGCCGCGTTGGCGCTGTGCCGCGCCATCGACCTGCCGATGAACGCGCTGCTGCACGGCCTGCGCGAGTACCGCGGCGAGCCGCACCGCGTCGAGTGGGTCGCCACCATCGACGACGTCGAGTACTTCGACGACAGCAAGGGCACCAACGTCGGCGCCACCATGGCCGCGCTGTCGGGTTTGGACAAGCGCGTGGTGCTGATCGCCGGGGGCGAGGGCAAGGGCCAGGATTTCTCGCCGCTGGCCGCGCCGGTGGCGCAGTACGCGCGCGCGGTGGTGCTGATCGGCCGCGCCGCGGCTGAGCTGCGCGAGGCGCTGCAGGGCAGCGGCGCCAGCCTGGTCGACGCCGCCACGCTGGAACAGGCGGTGACGCAGGCCGCCGGGCTGGCGCAAGCGGGCGATGCGGTGCTGCTGTCGCCGGCGTGCGCCAGCCTCGACATGTTCCGCAACTACGTGCACCGCGCCGAGGTGTTCCGCGGCGCGGTGGAAGAACTGGCCCTGTCCCGGGGGATCCTGCCATGAACGACGCACAGGTCAAGCGCAGCGGTTTTATCGGCGCCACCATCGGCAATGCCTGGGGCGGCCTGCGCGACGCGGTGTCGGGCGTCAAGCCGACCCGCTCGCGCATGATGGAGTACGACCAGCCCATGCTGTGGGTCTCGATCGTGCTGCTTGCGCTCGGCCTGGTGATGGTCTACTCGGCCTCGATTGCGCTGCCGGACTCGCCGCGCTACGCCAACTATCGCGAAAGCCACTTCCTGCTGCGCCATGCGTTCGCGCTGGGAATCGGGCTGTCGGTCGGCCTGGCCGCGTTCCAGGTGCCGGTCAAGGTATGGGACCGGTACGCGCCCAAGCTCTTTATCTTCGCGCTGATCCTGCTGGTGATCGTGCTGGTGCCGTTCGTCGGCAAGGGCGTGAACGGCGCGCGGCGCTGGATTCCGCTGGGCGTGATGAACTTCCAGCCGTCCGAACTGATGAAGCTGGCGGTGGTGCTGTATGCCGCCAACTACACCGTGCGCAAGCAGGAGTGGATGCAGACCGTGTCCAAGGGCTTCCTGCCAATGGGCGTGGCGGTGGTGGTGGTGGGCATGCTGCTGCTGCTGGAGCCTGACATGGGCGCGTTCCTGGTGATCGCCGCGGTGGCCATGGGCATCCTGTTCCTGGGCGGCATCAACGGCAAATTGTTTGCCGGGCTGGTCGGGGTGGCGATCGGCGCGTTCGCGCTGCTGATCACGGCGTCGCCGTGGCGGCGCGAGCGCATCTTTGCCTATCTGAACCCATGGGAAGAGAGCAACGCGCTGGGCAAGGCCTACCAGCTCACGCACTCGCTGATCGCCTTCGGTCGCGGCGAATGGGCCGGCGTGGGGCTGGGCGGCAGCATCGAAAAACTGCACTACCTGCCCGAAGCGCATACCGACTTTATCCTCGCCGTGATCGGCGAGGAATTCGGCTTTATCGGCGTGCTGGTGGTGATCGTACTGTTCTACTGGCTGGTGCGGCGAGCCTTCAACATCGGCCGCACCGCGCTGCAGCTGGACCGCACCTTTGCCGGTCTGGTGGCCAAGGGCATCGGCGTCTGGATCGGCTGGCAGACCTTTATCAACATGGGCGTGAACCTGGGCCTGCTGCCGACCAAGGGGCTGACGCTGCCGCTGGTCAGCTATGGCGGCTCGGGCATCCTGATGAACTGCGTGGCGCTGGCGATCCTGCTGCGCATTGACTATGAAAACCGTGTGTTGATGCGCGGAGGGAAGGTATGACGCAGCCGCGCACGCTGCTCGTGATGGCCGGTGGCACCGGGGGACATGTATTCCCCGGGCTGGCGGTCGCGCAGGCGCTGCGCGCGCAGGGCTGGAATGTGGTGTGGCTGGGCAACCGCACCGGCATGGAAGCCACGCTGGTGCCGAAGCACGATATCCCGATGGAGTTCATCCAGTTCGGCGGGCTGCGCGGCAAGGGGCTGGTGACCAAGTTCCTGCTGCCGCTGAACCTGCTGCGCGCATTCTGGCAGAGCCTCGCCGCGCTGCGCCGGGTGCGCCCGAGCGTGGTGCTGGGCATGGGCGGCTATATCACTTTCCCGGCCGGCATGATGGCCTCGCTGCTGGGGCGGCCGCTGGTGCTGCACGAGCAGAATTCGATCGCCGGCCTGGCCAACAAGGTGCTGGCCAAGGTGGCTGACCGCGTGCTGTGCGCGTTTCCCGGTGCGCTGCCCGGCAGCGAATGGACCGGCAACCCGGTACGTGAGGAACTGGCGCAACTGGACGCCCCGGAGGCGCGCTACGACCAGCGCGACGGCCCGCTGCGCATCCTGGTGGTGGGCGGCAGCCTGGGCGCCGCCGCGCTCAATGAGGTGGTGCCCAAGGCCATCGCGCTATTGCCGGCGGCCGAGCGCCCGGTGGTGACGCACCAGGCGGGCGCGAAGCAGATCGATACGCTGCGCGCCAACTACGCGGCGGCACAGGTGCCGGCGCAGACGTTGCCGTTCATCGACGACATGGCCCAGGCCTATGCCGACGCGGACCTGGTGATCTGCCGGGCCGGCGCGATGACGGTGTCGGAAGTGGCCGCGGCGGGGGTGGCGGCGCTGTTCGTGCCGTTCCCGCACGCGGTGGACGACCACCAGACCACCAACGCACAGTTTTTGTCGAGCCAGGGCGCGGCCCTGCTCGTGCAGCAAAAAGACCTGACGGCCGAGGGCCTGGCGCGCACGCTTGCCAGCCTGACCCGGCCGCAGCTGAAAGACATGGCGCGCCTGGCGCGCGGACTGGCCAAACCTGAGGCAACCCGGCGCGTCGCCGAGATCTGCCGTCAGCTGGCCAGGGACTGAAGCCTATACAAGCAGCAATCGCATGAAGCATATCGTCAAGAACCTCCACTTCGTGGGCATCGGCGGCGCCGGCATGAGCGGCATCGCCGAGGTCCTGCTGAACCTGGGATACAAGGTCTCGGGCTCGGACGTGGGCAACAACGCCGCCACGCGGCGCCTGGCGTCGCTGGGCGCCACCGTCATGCACGGCCATGACGCCGCCAACGTGCGCGGCGCCAACGCGGTGGTGGTGTCGACCGCGGTCAGCGGCGACAACCCCGAAGTGCTGGCCGCGCGCAGCCAGCGCATCCCGGTGGTGCCGCGCGCGGTGATGCTGGCCGAGCTGATGCGGCTGAAGCAGGGCGTGGCCATCGCCGGCACGCACGGCAAGACCACCACCACCAGCCTGGTGGCATCGGTGCTGGCCGAAGGCGGGCTCGACCCCACCTTCGTCATCGGCGGCCGGCTGAACTCGGCCGGCGCCAATGCGCGCCTGGGCACCGGCGATTTCATCGTGGCCGAGGCCGACGAGTCGGACGCCTCGTTCCTGAACCTGTTCCCGGTCATCGAGGTCATCACCAATATCGATGCCGACCACATGGACACCTACGGGCACGACTTTGCGCGGCTCAAGCAGGCGTTCATCGAATTCACCCAGCGGCTGCCGTTCTACGGCATCGCGGTGCTGTGCGTCGATGACCCCAACGTGCGCGAGATCCTGCCGTTCGTGTCCAAGCCGGTGGTGCGCTACGGCTTTGCCGAAGATGCGCAGATCCGTGCCGTGGATGCGCGTGCGGTCGACGGCCAGATGCATTTCACGGTGCTGCGCCAGCTCAACCACCATGCCGAGCCGCCGCTGGAGATCGTGCTGAACCTGCCCGGCCTGCATAACGTGCAGAACGCGCTGGCGGCGATCGCCATCGCTACCGAGCTGGAAGTGCCCGACGCCGCCATCGTCAAGGCGCTGCGCGAATTCCACGGGGTCGGCCGCCGCTTCCAGCGCTACGGCGAAGTGGCTACGCCCGATGGCGCCGGCACCTTCACGCTGGTGGACGACTACGGCCACCATCCGGTGGAGATGGCCGCTACGCTGGCCGCCGCACGCGGTGCGTTCCCGGGCCGCCGGCTGGTGCTGGCGTTCCAGCCGCACCGCTTTACCCGCACGCGCGATTGCTTTGAGGACTTCGTCAAGGTGCTGGGCACGGTCGATGCCCTGCTGCTGGCCGAAGTCTATGCCGCCGGCGAGGCGCCGATCGTCGCCGCCGATGGCCGGGCGCTGACGCGCGCGCTGCGCGTGGCCGGCAAGGTCGAACCTGTATTCGTGGAGCAGATGGAAGAGATGCCGCAGGCCATCCTGAATGCCGTACGGCCCGGCGATGTGGTCGTGACCATGGGCGCGGGCTCGATCGGCGGCGTGCCGGGGCAACTGGTGTCGCACCAGCAACCGCTGCAAGGGAGCCAGGCATGAGCTTCGTCGCCCATCCCAATATCGATCCCAGGTCGCTGGGCAAGGTTGGCGTGCTGCTGGGCGGGCGCTCGGCCGAGCGCGAGATCTCGCTGATGTCCGGCCACGGCGTGCTGGCCGCGCTGCAGTCGCGCGGCGTGGACGCGCACGGCTTCGACCCCGGCCTGCAGGGCGTGGCCGAGCTGGCCGCGGCCGGCTTCGACCGCGTCTTCATTGCGCTGCATGGCCGCTACGGCGAGGACGGCACCATCCAGGGCCTGCTCGAGCAACTGGGCGTGCCGTACACCGGCAGCGGCGTACTGGCATCGGCGCTGGCCATGGACAAGCAGGCCACCAAGCGCCTGTGGATGACGCACGCGCTGGCCACGCCGCGCTTCGCCATGCTGCATGCGGACACCGACTTTGACGCCGTGGCGGCCGAGCTGGGCCTGCCGCTGATCGTCAAGCCGGCGCGCGAAGGCTCGTCGATCGGCCTGACCAAGGTCATCGCGGCGGACCAGATGCGCGCAGCTTTCGACAAGGCTGCGGCGCTGGACAACGACGTCATCGCCGAGACTTTCATCGACGGCGCCGAGCTGACCTGCCCGGTAGTGGGGGAGGGCGACACCGCCGAAGCGCTGCCGGTGATCCGCATCGTCGCGCCCGAGGCTAACTACGACTATCAAAATAAGTACTTTACTGACGATACCCAGTACTTGTGCCCGTCGGGCCTGGATGCCGAAGTCGAACGGCAGGTCCAGGCGCTGGCGGTGCAGGCCTACCGCGTGCTGGGCTGCCGCGGCTGGGCGCGCGCCGACGTGATGCTGCGCGCCGACGGCACGCCTTTCCTGCTCGAGATGAATACCTCGCCCGGCATGACCGGCCATTCGCTGGTGCCGATGGCGGCGCGCGCGGTCGGCATCAGCTACGAGGACTTCGTGCTGCAGGTGGTCGCCGCCGCCGCGCTGGACCTTCATCCCAACGAGCATTGGAAACCCGAATAACCCAACCCGACAGGACCGCACCGGACCATGTGGCATAACGCACGCCTGCTCAACCTGATCGCCTCCACGCTGTATGCGGTGGTGGCGCTGATGGCGCTCGCGGCGGGCCTGCTGTGGCTGGCGCAGCGGCCGGTGTTCGCCATCACCCACGTCGAGATCGGGCCGATCGACGGCGGCGGCCTGCGCCACGTGAACGCGCCCAGCGTGCGCGCCAGCGCGCTGGGCAAGCTGACCGGCAACTTCTTCACGCTGGACCTCAACGCGGCGCGCCAGGCCTTCGAGTCGGTGCCGTGGGTGCGGCGCGCCAGCGTGCGCCGCGAATGGCCCAACGGCCTGGCGGTCGAGGTCGAGGAACACGAGGCGCTCGGCACCTGGGGCTCGCCCGACAGCGGCCGCCTGATCAATACCTATGGCGAGATCTTTGTCGCCAACACCGCCGAGGCGGAAGAAGACGCGCAGCTGCTGGCACTGGACGGGCCGCCCGACAGCGAAGGCGACGTGATCGAGAAGCTCGAGGTGATGCGCCAGTGGTTCAAGCCGCTCAAGGCCGAGCCGCTGGCGGTGGCGCTGTCCGGGCGCTACGCCTGGCGCGCGCGCTTGTCCAACGGCATGGAGCTCGAGCTGGGCCGCGAGCAGAACGACGAGGACCGCACGGCGATGGACCAGCGCGTGCGCCGCTTCGTCGCGGCCTGGCCGCAGGTCACCCAGCAATGGGGCAGCCAGATCGAGTACGCGGACCTGCGCTATCCCAACGGCTTTGCCATCCGCGCCGCCAACGCGCGCTTCCTGACCGAGGCGCAGATCGCGGCGGCGGTGCGGGCCGAGAAGGCCGAGAAAGCGGCGAAGGCGAAAGCCGCGAACGCGCCCAGGGCGGCGGCGACAGCAACGGTTTCAGGTACTTCCAACAACAATCCGACGCGACTGAAGAGCAAGAACGCGGAGAAAACCCGATGAGCAAGGAATACAAGGACCTGTTGGTCGGTCTCGATATCGGCACCTCGAAGGTGGCGGCCGTGGTGGCGGAACTGCGCCCCGACGGCAGCTACGAGGTGATCGGGATGGGCCAGTCTGAGTCCAAGGGTCTGAAGAAAGGGGTCGTGGTCAACATCGAGGCCACCGTGCAGTCGATCCAGAAGGCGCTGGAAGAGGCCGAACTGATGGCCGACTGCAAGATTTCGGAGGTCTTCACCGGCATTGCCGGCAGCCATATCCGCAGCTTCAACTCCAGCGGCATGGTGGCGATCAAGGACAAGGAGGTCACGCAGACCGACGTGGCGCGCGTGATCGAGACCGCCAAGGCGGTCAATATCCCGACCGACCAGCAGATCCTGCACATCCTGACGCAGGAATTCATCATCGACGGCCAGGAAGACGTGCGCGAGCCCATCGGCATGAGCGGCATCCGGCTGGAAGTGAAGGTGCATATCGTCACCGGTGCGGTCAGCGCCGCGCAGAACATCGTCAAGTGCGTGCGCCGCTGCGGCCTGGAAGTGCATGACCTGATCCTGCAGCCGCTGGCGTCGAGCCTGGCGGTGCTGACCGAGGACGAGAAGGAACTGGGCGTGGTGCTGGTCGACATTGGCGGCGGCACCACCGACATCGCCATCTTCAGCGAAGGCGCGATCCGCCATACGGCCGTGATCCCCATCGCCGGCGACCAGATCACCAACGATATCGCGATGGCGCTGCGCACGCCGACGCCCGACGCCGAGGACATCAAGATCCAGTACGGCATCGCCAAGCAGGCCATCGCCGATCCGGAAGACATGATCGAAGTGCCTGGCGTGGGCGACCGCGGCACGCGTACGCTCAGCCGCCAGGCCCTGGCCGCGGTGATCGAGCCGCGCATCGAAGAGCTGTACTCGCTGGTGCACCAGGTGGTGCGCGAGTCGGGTTACGAAGAACTGTTGTCGTCCGGCGTGGTCATCACCGGTGGGACCGCGATGATGCCGGGCATGGTCGAGCTGGGCGAGGACATCTTCCTCAAGCCCGTGCGCGTGGGCGTGCCCGAGTACCGCGGCAACTTGCACGAGGTGGTGAAGAGCCCGCGCTACGCGACCGTGATGGGCCTGCTGCTGGAAGGCCGCGTGCAACGCATGCGCGGGCGCAAGGTGGCGGTGCAGAGCGGATCGGTCAAGCAGGTGTGGACCCGCATGAAGGAATGGTTTGTCGGCAATTTCTGATCGATGCGGAAATTGACGCGCTGACGATGCAACGGTGCGCAGGCAGGACGGTCTACCGGACAGGCCTGCGTGTCAGGTGAGAGTTTTCAGGTTTTCTTTTTTTGGTTTCTTGTTCAGAAACCAGGGGTTGCGGCGGGGAGGCCGCATCGTCTGGGGACTGATTTTTCTCGGAGGCAGTGATGGACTTTGACATGATCGAAACGGAAGTGATGGACGGCACCATCATCAAGGTGGTTGGCGTGGGCGGCGCGGGCGGCAATGCCGTGCAGCACATGATCAGCCGCGGCGTACAAGGCGTCGAATTCATCTGCATGAATACCGACGCCCAGGCGCTCAAGCGTTCGACCGCTTCGCGCGTGCTGCAACTCGGCAATACGGGCCTGGGTGCCGGCGCCAAGCCGGAAGTCGGCCGCGGTTGCGCCGATCAGGCCCGCGAGCAGATTGCCGACGCCCTGCGTGGCGCGCACATGGTCTTCATCACTGCCGGCATGGGCGGCGGCACCGGCACCGGCGCCGCGCCGATCGTTGCGCAGGTCGCCAAGGAGATGGGCATCCTGACCGTGGGCGTGGTCAGCAAGCCGTTCGACTTCGAAGGCGCACGCCGCGCCAAGGTGGCCGAGCACGGTTCCAGCGAGCTGGAATCGAGCGTCGACTCGCTGATCGTGGTGCTCAACGAGAAGCTGTTCGAAGTCATGGGCGACGACGCGGAGATGGACAAGTGCTTCCAGTGCGCCGACGACGTGCTGCACAACGCGGTGGCCGGCATTGCCGAGATCATCAACGTTGACGGCCTGGTGAACGTCGACTTCGAAGACGTGAAGACCGTGATGGGCGAGCAGGGCAAGGCCATGATGGGGACGGCCACCGTGTCGGGCGTGGACCGCGCCCGCCTGGCGGCCGAGCAGGCCGTGGCCAGCCCGCTGCTGGAAGGCGTGGACCTGTCCGGCGCGCGCGGCGTGCTGGTCAACATCACCGCCAGCCGTTCGCTGAAGCTGTCGGAAACCAAGGAAGTCATGAACACCATCCGCAGCTACGCCGCGGAAGATGCCACCGTGATCTTCGGTACGGTGTACGACGATTCGATGAGCGACGCGCTGCGCGTGACCGTGGTGGCCACTGGCCTGGGCCGCTCGGCCAAGAAGCAACAGCCGATGACGCTGCTGAAGACCGGCACCGACAACATGCCGGTGCAGATGATGGCCAACATGAGCGCGGCCGCGGCCACGCACAGCTCGCCGGACTACAGCAACCTGGATACGCCGGCAGTGTGGCGCAGCTCGCGTGAGTCGGCATCGGCCCACGTGGCGGCGCTGCAGGAAAAGGGTGTGGATACGTACGATATCCCGGCCTTCCTGCGCAAGCAGGCAGACTGAAGCCTGCCTGGCGCGGCATCGGTGCCTCCACCGGCCGCCTGACGGAACGCGTCGCCTGGTAAGCGATGCACGCGCGCTCCCCATCCGCGCGTGCCTTGCATGGACTGACGTGAGCCGCCGGGCGGCTGGCGGCGCCGCGCCTGCGCCGGACTGAGCTTCACCCGCATCCCGTCGCCGGGTCGGGCGTGCCGCTGGCCGCCTCCCCGGACTGGTTTCCCGCCTTCCCCGGTCGGGATGTATCGACGTCCGCGCGGCGCACCCAAAAGGTGCGCCGCGCGGACGTCTTTGTAGGTGCGTCCGCAAGCAAGCTTTCACATGGGTTCGCCCCTCCGCCATCGCACGCAAGGTGTATCGGAATCCATGCGAATGTCACCGGATGTGATCCGGCTTTGGCAACGCGGACAGTGCGCCTATGATCGTTAGGTTGCCCTCACCGGCGCGATTCCCATGCGCCTGCGCATCCGTCCTATCCTTCAGACACCCCAGGAAAACCAAGAGCCATGATTACTGTCGGTTCCCGCGTCCCGGACGCCACGTTGCAGGAATTTTTCGAAACCGAAAGCAACGGCTGCGCGCTGGGCCCCAATGCGTTCAAGGTGGCGGACCTGGTCCGCGGACGCAAGATCGTGGTGTTCGGCCTGCCCGGCGCCTTCACACCGACCTGCTCGGCCAAGCACGTGCCCGGTTTTGTGCAGCACGCCGCGGCACTGCGCGAAGCCGGCGTGGACGAGGTCTGGTGCGTCTCGGTCAATGACGCCTTTGTGATGGGCGCCTGGGGGCGCGAGCAGCAGGTGGCCGGCACGGTGCGGATGATGGCTGACGGCAGCGCTGAGTGGACCCGCGCGCTGGGCCTGGATCAGGACCTCACCGCGCGCGGCATGGGCGTGCGTGCCAAGCGCTTCGCGATGGTGATCGACGACGGCGTCGTGACCCGGCTTGACGTGGAGGCCCCGGGCGAATTCCGCGTCAGCAGCGCGGAGGCCGTGCTGGCGGCGTTGCGTAGCTGACACAGTGGTTCGGGTAAACGTGGATAATACGCAACTTGTTAAGGGTGTGTTAACAGCCGGAAACAAAACCCGGCTGCAACGCCCCTGGGGTGGTGGTAAAATCCCTTAATCAAAAAGATAACACGATAGATTTTAATAATAGTTGAGGCTGTCATGCTCAAACAGCGCACGATCAAATCCTTGGTGAAGACGGTTGGCATCGGCCTGCACTCCGGCCGCAAGGTCACGCTGACCCTGCGTCCCGCGGCCGCCGGCACCGGTATTGTCTTTACCCGCGTCGACCTGCCCGAGGCCGTCGAGATTCCCGTGGCCGCGTCGGCCATCGGCGACACGCGCCTGGCGTCGGTGCTGCAGAAGGATGGCGCGCGCGTTTCCACCGTCGAGCACCTGATGTCCGCGTGCGCTGGCCTGGGCATCGACAACCTCTATGTCGACGTCGACGCCGAGGAAATCCCGATCATGGACGGCAGCGCCGCGTCCTTCGTGTTCCTGCTGCAGTCGGCCGGCATTGAAGAGCAGAACGCACCGAAGACCTTCATCCGCGTCAAGAAGCCGGTGGAAGTGCGCGAAGGCGACAAGCTGGCGCGGCTGGAGCCGTTCTTCGGCTTCAAGCTGTCGTTCACCATCGACTTCCGCCATCCGGCGGTCGACAAGACCGGCCAGACCTTCTCGATCGATTTTGCCGACACCAGCTACGTGCGCGAGATTGCGCGCGCCCGCACCTTTGGCTTTGCGCATGAGGTCGAAGCCTTGCGCGAGATGGGCCTGGCGCGCGGCGGCAGCCTGGACAACGCGATCGTGCTGGACGAGCACCGCATGCTCAACAACGAAGAACTGCGCTACGGCGACGAGTTCGTGCGCCACAAGATCCTCGATGCGATCGGCGACCTGTACGTGGTCGGCCATCCGCTGATTGGCGCCTATGTGGCGAACAAGTCTGGACACGGCCTGAACAACCAGCTGCTGCGCGCGCTGCTGGCGGACCAGGAGGCCTACGAGCTGGTCACCTTCGACCGCGTCGAGGAAGCGCCGACGGCGTTCCTGCCGCAGGCCCAGCCGGCATTCGCCTGAGCCACGGCGCCTGGCAAGAAAGCCGACCTGCAAGGGTCGGCTTTTTGGTTTTGGCACCGGCCGTCATGTCAGCGGTGGTGGGACAGCAGCGTATTGAGCGCATCGCGCAGCGGCGAATCGGGCAGGCTGCGCGCCAACTGATCCAGGTTGGCGAGTCCTGTGGCGGTCATGCGGCCGCCGGTGCGGGGCCGTGCCACCGGCTCGACTTCCCAATCCGAATGGCGCTGCACCTCCGGCTGCACCCGCACCCGGATCGAGGTGACCGGGGAGCCGCGCTGCTGCAGGCGCCCGAGCAAGGTGGGCACGATCTGGCGCACCCGTGCCGCGGCCGCGCCGTGGGCGGCCAGCAACAGCAGCACCTGGCCGTTGGGGTCGGCCGCATCGCGCTTGACCCCGGCCACCGCAAGGCCAGCGCGCATGCCGGCGGGCAACAGCGACAGCACTTCGGCCTCCAGTACCGACAGCTGGCGCGCGGTCTGCAGCAGTCCGGAGACCGGGCCGGCCTTGGCCAACCAGTCATTGAGCGGCTTGGCCGCGGGCGTCTGCAGGGCGTGATGGGTGAAGCGGCGCATGCACCCATTCTAGCAAGGGGGCGGCGGGTCCAGCGCAAGCGTCCACCCCTGCCGGCCGTGACGCCGGCACATGATAAACTCGGCGTTTTGCGCCAATCTATCCATTACCGCGCCCGGCCGCCGGAGCAGCCCGCCTTCCCTGGGGATGCCAGCCCGGTTCCGCGCAGGTGAAAGCAATCGATGATCACGGGCCTTCTCAAGAAAGTCTTCGGCAGCCGCAATGAGCGGCTGATCAAGCAATATCGCCGCACGGTGGCGCAGATCAATGCGCTGGAGCCGAAGTTCGAGCAGCTCTCGGACGACGAGCTGCGCGGCATGACCGAGGCCTTCCGGCAGCGCCACGCCGGCGGCGAATCGCTCGAGGCGCTGCTGCCCGAGGCTTTTGCCGTCTGCCGCGAGGCCAGCAAGCGCGTCATGAAGATGCGCCACTTCGACGTGCAGCTGATCGGCGGCATGGTGCTGAACGACAACAAGATCGCCGAAATGCGCACCGGCGAAGGCAAGACCCTGACCGCGACGCTGGCCGTGTACCTGAATGCCATCACTGGCAAGGGCGTGCACGTGGTCACCGTCAACGACTACCTGGCCCAGCGCGACGCCGAGTGGATGGGCAAGCTGTACAACTTCCTGGGCCTGTCGGTGGGTGTCAACCTGTCGCAGATGGCGCACGATGAAAAGCAGGCCGCCTACAACGCCGACATCACCTACGGCACCAATAACGAGTTCGGCTTCGACTACCTGCGCGACAACATGGTCTACGACCCGTCGCAGCGCGTGCAGCGGCCGCTGAACTACGCCATCGTCGACGAAGTGGACTCGATCCTGATCGACGAGGCCCGCACGCCGCTGATCATCTCCGGCCAGGCCGAGAACCAGACCGACCTCTACCAGCGCATGAACGGCATCCCCAAGCTGCTCGAGCGCCAGATCGGCGAGGAAAAGGCCGACGGCACCGGCGTCGAGAAGCCGGGCGATTACTACGTGGACGAAAAGGGCCACCAGGTCTACCTGACCGAGGCCGGCCACGAAAAGGCCGAGGAAATACTGGTCCAGCAAGGGCTGATCGGCGAGGGCGAGTCGCTCTACGCGCCGCAGAACATCACCCTGATGCACCACCTGTATGCGGCGCTGCGCGCGCACAGCCTGTTCCATCGCGACCAGCACTATGTGGTGCAGAACGACGAGGTGGTGATCGTCGATGAATTCACGGGCCGCCTGATGACCGGACGGCGCTGGTCGGACGGCCTGCACCAGGCGGTCGAGGCCAAGGAAGGCGTCAGCGTCCAGCAGGAAAACCAGACCCTGGCCACCGTCACCTTCCAGAACTACTTCCGCATGTACGAGAAGCTGGCCGGCATGACCGGCACGGCCGACACGGAAGCCTATGAGTTCCAGGAGATCTACGGCCTGGAAGTGGTGGTGATTCCCACCAACCGCCCGGCCCAGCGCAAGGACCTGCAGGACCAGATCTACAAGACCGGCAAGGAACGCTACGACGCCGTGGTGCGCGACATCCGCGACTGCCATGAGCGTGGCCAGCCGGTGCTGGTGGGCACCACCTCGATCGAGACTTCGGAATACCTCTCGGGCCTGCTCGACCGCGAGAAGCTGCCGCACCAGGTGCTCAACGCCAAGCAGCACGCGCGCGAAGCCGAGATCGTGGCCCAGGCCGGCCGCCCGAAGATGATCACCATCGCCACCAACATGGCCGGCCGCGGCACCGATATCGTGCTGGGCGGCAATGTGGAAAAGCAATCCGGCTTCATCGCGGCGGACGCCAGCCTGTCGGATGCCGACAAGGCGGCGCGCATCAAGCAGCTCGAAGACGAATGGCAGTCGCTGCACGAGCAGGTCAAGGCCGCCGGCGGCCTGCATATCGTCGGCACCGAGCGCCATGAATCGCGCCGCATCGACAACCAGCTGCGCGGCCGTGCCGGCCGCCAGGGCGACCCGGGCTCGTCGCGCTTCTACCTGTCGCTGGACGACCAGCTGCTGCGCATCTTCGCCGGCGACCGCGTGCGCGCCATCATGGAGCGCCTGAAGATGCCCGAGGGCGAGCCGATCGAGGCCGGCATCGTCACGCGCTCGATCGAATCGGCGCAGCGCAAGGTGGAAGGCCGCAACTTCGATATCCGCAAGCAGCTGCTGCAGTACGACGACGTCGCCAACGACCAGCGCAAGGAAATCTACAAGCTGCGCAACGACGTGCTCGAAGCCAATGACGTCGGCGAGATGGTGGCCAACCTGCGCGAAAGCGTGCTGGTCGAGCTGTTCCGCGACCACGTGCCGGCCGACACCATGGAAGAGCAGTGGAACATCGCCGGCCTGGAAACCCGCCTGCGCGAGGACTGGGGCCTGGAAGTGCCGCTGGCGCAGACCATCGAGGGCGCGCAGAGCATCGAGGACGAAGAGGTGCTCAACCTGATCATGAAGGCGGCGACGGAGCGCTACGACAGCAAGGTGGCAATGGTCGGCCGCGAGTCGTTTGCCGGCTTCGAGCGCTCGGTCATGCTGCAGAGCATCGACACCCACTGGCGCGAGCACCTGGCCGCGCTGGACCACCTGCGCCAGGGCATCCACCTGCGCGGCTACGCGCAGAAGGACCCCAAGCAGGAATACAAGCGCGAGTCGTTCGAGCTGTTCGCGCGCCTGCTGGACGTGATCAAGAACGAAGTCACGCGCGTGACCTTCAACGTGCAGATCCAGTCGCCGGAAGAACTGGAGCAGGCGTCCGAGGAGATCGAGGAAGGCCTGTCGCACCTGGAGAACGTGCAGTACAAGCACGACGAGTTCGCCGAAGGACGCGAGCCGGTGGAGGAAGCGCCGTCGCCGCGCACCGGTACCGCCATGGCCGCGGCCGAACTGGCGCTGGCCGGCATGCCCAAGGTCGGCCGCAACGATCCGTGCCCGTGCGGCTCGGGCAAGAAGTTCAAACAGTGCCACGGCAAGCTCAGCTGAACTGAGCGAGGCCGGGCATCCGGTATGACGTTGCTCCCCGCAGCACGGGAGCGACGCAAGAGGTAATCGAACATGCCCGCCTTCGCGGGCATGTTCGTCTGAAACAAGCAACAACAGAAGCGCGCTTCCAACAGAGGAGTTCCACATGCCCGTCAATCTTCCGCTGCCGCAGGCAGAGCACCTGAAACCCGTCGCCGGCGTGGAGCTGGGCTGGGCCGAAGCCGGCATCCGCAAGGCCAACCGTAAGGACGTGCTGGTGGTGCGCGTGGCCGAAGGCAGCACCGTGGCCGGCGTCTTTACCAGCAACCGCTTCTGTGCCGCGCCGGTGCAGGTCTGCCGTGAGCATCTGACTGCTGGCAAGGGCATCCGCGCGCTGGTGGTCAATACCGGCAACGCCAACGCCGGCACCGGCGAGCCGGGGCTGGCCAATGCCCGCGCCGCCTGCGACGCGCTGGCCGCGCAACTGGGCATCGCCCCCGAACAGGTGCTGCCGTTCTCGACCGGCGTAATCCTGGAACCGCTGCCGGTAGACCGCCTGGTGGCTGGCCTGCCCGCCGCCATCGCCAACGCGAAGCCGGACAACTGGCTGGCCGCCGCCGAAGCCATCATGACCACCGATACGCAGCCCAAGGCCGCGTCGCGCACGGTGCAGATCGACGGCAAGACCGTGACGCTGTCGGGCATCAGCAAGGGCGCCGGCATGATTCGCCCGAACATGGCGACCATGCTCGGCTTCATCGCCATGGATGCCGCCGTGGCCCAGCCGGTGCTGCAGGCGCTGGTGTCGCATGCCGCCGATCACTCGTTCAACAGCATCACCATCGACGGCGACACCTCGACCAATGACTCGTTCGTGCTGATCGCGACGGGCAAGTCCGGCGCCGTGGTCGACCGCGCCGAAGGCCCGGCGTTCGAGGCGCTGCGCGATGCGGTGACCGCGCTGGCGCAGGAGCTGGCGCAGATGATCGTGCGCGACGGCGAAGGCGCGACCAAGCTGATGACCATCCGCGTCGAAGGCGGCAAGGATGTGGCGGAATGCCGCCAGATCGCCTACGCGGTGGCGCACTCGCCGCTGGTCAAGACCGCGTTCTATGCCTCGGACCCCAACCTGGGCCGCATCCTGGCCGCGGTCGGCTACGCCGGCGTGGATGATCTGGACGTCGACCGCGTCAACCTGTGGCTGGACGATGTCTGGGTCGCCCGCGACGGCGGCCGCAACCCCGACTACCGCGAGGAAGACGGCCAGCGGGTGATGAAGCAGGCCGAGATCACCGTGCGCATCGCGCTTGGCCGCGGCCAAGCCGAAGCGACGGTCTGGACCTGCGACCTGTCGCACGACTACGTGTCGATCAACGCCGACTACCGTTCCTGAGCCTGCCCGTCCTTCCCGCGCTCGCGGGAAGGACATCGATTTTCCCTGCCAGTCGCCACCGCCACGCTGCCATGTCCGATCTCGCCGCCCGCCTCGACAATTTCCTCGCCCGACTTGAACAATGGCTGCCGCCGCAACTGGGCGACGCCGACTGGCAGGAGGCGGTAGCGTTCCGCTGGCGCAAGCGCCAGAGCCTGTTCGGCAATATCGGCTATCTGCAGCCGGTACGCCAGCTGCCGCCGATCCACCTGGACGACCTGAAGAACATCGAGCGCCAGAAGGACGCCATCGTCGGCAATACGCGCCAGTTCGTGAACCGCCTGCCCGCCAACAACGTGCTGCTGACCGGCGCGCGCGGCACCGGCAAGTCGTCGCTGATCAAGGCCTGTCTCAATGCCTTCGTCAAGGACGGGCTGCGCCTGGTCGAGGTCGACAAGGACGACCTGGGCGACCTCGGCGATATCGTCGAACTGGTCTCGCAGCGGCCCGAGCGCTTCGTGATCTTCTGCGACGACCTGTCGTTCGAGGAGGGCGAGTCGGGCTACAAATCGCTTAAGTCAGCGCTGGACGGCTCGGTGGCGGCGCAGTCGGACAACGTGCTGATCTACGCCACGTCCAACCGCCGGCACCTGCTGCCGGAGTACATGAAGGACAACGAGACCTACCGCCACACCGACGACGGCGAGATCCACCCCGGCGAAGTGGTGGAAGAAAAGATCTCGCTGTCCGAGCGCTTCGGGCTGTGGCTGTCGTTCTATCCGCCCAAGCAGGACGAGTACCTGGCCATCGTCGGCCACTGGCTCCGCCACTTCGGCTGCACCGACGAAGACATCGCCGCCGCGCGCGGCGACGCGCTGGTGTGGGCGCTGGAGCGCGGCTCGCGCTCGGGCCGCGTGGCCTGGCAGTTCGCGCGCGACTGGGGCGGCAAGCATGGCAAGCCGTATCTCCCGGAAGTTCCCGGCGAGGCCAAGGCATGAGCGTGGCGACGCAGAACCCTGCAACCACGGGCGGCAACCCGCCGCGCAAGGTGACCGAGGTGGCGGTCGGCGTGCTGGTGCAGCCCGACGGCCGCTTCCTGCTGGCACAGCGCCCGGCCGGCAAGCCCTACGAGGGCTACTGGGAATTCCCCGGCGGCAAGCTCGAGCCGGGCGAATCGGTTGAGGCGGCGCTGGCGCGCGAGCTGCATGAAGAACTGGGTCTTGATGTCACGCAAAGCGAGCGCTGGCACATCCTGGAACATGACTACCCGCACGCCTATGTGCGGCTGCATTTCTGCAAGGTGACGGCCTGGCAGGGCGAACCCGTCGGCCGCGAAGGCCAGGCATTCTCGTGGCAGGGCACGCCGGTGACGGTGGGGCCGCTGCTGCCGGCGACCATTCCCGTGGTGGTGTGGCTGACCGAGGAAGCGCGCCCCGGCTGACCTTGCCGTCGGCGTCACCGACAAGCGGCCGCGGCGCCCGCTTGCGCGCCGCCCGGGCCGGCCGGCCCGGATCCACAGGAAAGGAACCTGCATGCTACGTGTCGAACGTATCGCCGACGACGTGTCCCTGCCTGAACTGACCCTGCGCGGCATTGTCCTCGGTGCGCTGATCACGGTCGTGTTCACCGCTTCCAACATTTACCTGGGCCTGAAGGTCGGCCTGACCTTCTCGTCGGCAATCCCGGCGGCCGTGATCTCGATGGCCGTGCTGCGGCTCTTTCCCGGTGCCAACATCCTCGAAAACAACATGGTGCAGACGCAGGCCTCGGCCGCCGGCACCCTGTCGTCGATCATCTTCATCCTGCCCGGCCTGGTGATGCTGGGCCACTGGCAAGGCTTTCCCTTCTGGCAGACGCTGGCGATCTGCGCGGCCGGCGGCATGCTGGGCGTGGTGTTCAGCATCCCGCTGCGCCATGCCATGGTGGTGAAGAGCGAGCTGCCATACCCCGAGGGCGTGACCGCGGCGGAAATCCTGCGCGTGGGCAGCGCCGCGCCGGCGCAGGCCACGCCGGGCCAGAAGCCGCAGGCGACCGGCCTCGCCGACCTGATGGCCGGGGGCCTGGTGGCGGGGCTGTTCAGCTTCGCCGCCGGCGGGCTGCGGGTGCTGGCCGAGGGCGCCAATTTGTGGCTGTCGGCGGGGGCCTCGGTGGTGCGGCTGTCGATGGGCTTCTCGCTGGCGCTGGTGGGCGCGGGCTACCTGGTCGGCATCGTCGGCGGGCTGGCCATGCTGCTGGGGCTGGTGCTGACCTGGGGCATCGCGGTGCCGTGGCTGACCGCCGTCACGCCGCGTCCGGACGGCGCCACACTGTCGGCATTTGGCACCCTGGTATGGAGCCAGCAGGCACGGTTCATCGGCGCCGGCACCATCGGCATCGCCGCGATCTGGACGCTGGTGTCACTGGCCAGGCCGATGCTGGAAGGCATCCGCGCCTCGTTCGGCGCGCTGCAGGGCGGCCCGGCGGGGCAAGACAAGATGCCGCGCACCCAGCAGGACATGCCGGCGAAGTGGATCGGGCTGGTGATGCTGGCGCTGCTGGCGGTACTGGTGACCGTGTTCGCCTGGTTCCTCGCGCCGGCGCCGCTCGAGGGCGCGGCGCGCTGGCGGCTGGTGGTCTACGCGGTGGTGTTCGCGTTCATCTTCGGCTTCCTGGTGGCGGCGGCGTGCGGCTACATGGCCGGGCTGGTGGGATCGTCGGCCAGCCCGATTTCCGGCATCGGCATCATCGCGGTGATCCTGGTGTCGCTGCTGATCCTGCTGGCGGGCAAGGCCGACGGGCTGCTGGACACGTCCGAAGGCGGCAAGTTCGCGATCGCGCTGGCGATCTTCACCACCTCGGCGGTGGTGGCGGTGGCTTCCATCGCCAATGACAATCTGCAGGACCTGAAGACCGGCTGGCTGGTCGGCGCCACGCCTTGGCGCCAGCAGGTGGCGCTGCTGATCGGCTGCGTGGTCGGCGCCGCGGTGATCCCGCCGGTGCTGGAGTTGCTCTACAGTGCCTATGGCTTCGCCGGCGCGCTGCCGCGCGCGGGCATGGATCCCAACCAGGCGCTGGCCGCGCCGCAGGCGACGCTGATGACCGCGATCGCTACCGGCATCTTCACCCACCAGCTCAACTGGACCATGATCCTGATCGGCATCGGGCTGGGCGTGGTGCTGATCGCGATCGACGAGGTCCTGCGCCGCCGTGGCGGTCCGGCGCGGCTGCCGGTGCTGGCGGTGGGCATCGGCATCTACCTGCCGCCGACCATCAGCTCGGCGCTGGTGGTGGGCGCGGTACTGTCGTGGCTGCTGCTGCGCGCCGAGCGCCGGCGTGCCACCGCGCGTGGCGACGATGTGAAGCTGGCGCTGGAGCACGCCGAGCGGCGCGGCACGCTGCTGGCCTCCGGCCTGATCGTGGGCGAAAGCCTGATCGGCGTGATGCTGGCCGCGGTGATCGGCCTGTCAGGCAGCGATGCGCCGCTGGCGCTGGTCGGGGGCGGGTTTGAAGCGACCGCGCAGTGGCTGGGCCTGGCGGTGTTCGTGCTGGTGTGCGTGGGCTTCTACCGCCGCGTGCTGGCGGCGGCGCACTGAGGGCGAGGGCGCCTGCGTCGCGCCTTCAGTCGTCCTCGTCTTCACGCTGGTCGGCGGAGGTCTCGCCCGGCTTGCCGCCGATCACGTATTTCTCCGACGCCCAGGCGCCGAGATCGATCTGCTTGCAGCGCTCGGAACAGAACGGGCGGAATTTGTTGTCGGGCACCCAGGCCACCTCGGTGCCGCAGGTGGGGCATTTGACGACAGCAGGCATGGCGTTCAGCAGGCTTCAGAAATTGCAGAGTTTCAGCAGGAACGGGATATCGGCATCGACCGCGCGCGGACGCAGGTCGCCATCCTGCTGCGTGAAGCGCACCCACAGCATGTACTTGTTGGCACTCATCTCGGGGATGAAGGCCAGCAGCGAATCGTCCAGGTAGACCTGCATCAGCTGGTAGCTGCGGCCCGAAAGCATCTGCTGGTAGCTGCCGCCGGTGGCGATCACCTTGCCGCTCTGGCCCGCTTCGCGCAGCAGGCGCAGCACGATGGTGGTGCCCATGCGCAGCGATACCAGCGGACGCGCCCATTTCAGGATGTCGGCGCGACGGTCTTCGGCGGGGCGGTGCTGCCACGCATAGTAGGCGGGCAGGTCGAACTCGCAGGTGCCACCGGGGATGATCGCGCGGCTGCGGATGCTGGTCAGCCACTCGTTGTCGGTCAGCAGCTGGCCGGCCTTGCCCACGGTCTGGTTGAGCAGGGCAATGCCCTGCTCGATCTCGCCGATGACCGCGTCGAGCGCGTCCTGGTCGATCTGCGGATTGGCGCGCAGCGGCGCCAGAGCCTGGCGCTGGCGCTCCAGCTCCTTGATCAGGTCGGTCTTGAGGTCGGCGCGTCCGGCGACGTCGATGATCTCGAACAGCGTGGTCAGCGCGACATGGTGCTGCTGGGCATGATCCTGGCCGAGGAAGTATTCCAGCCGATCGAACAGGTCCTCCAGGCGCAGGAGTGTCCTGATGCGTTCGTTGAAAGGGTATTCGTACAGAATCAAGTGCGGTGTCCGTGCAGGGCGTCGGGCGCTTCAGGGGCGGCCCGGTGCAGAATGAGGCCCGGGAAATGCCGGCAGGGCGATTTATAGGGAATGGATACCAGCAGTATGCGGCGATTTCCCGGCATGTTCCAGCGCATTCTATGCGAGACAAGGTCCGAGGACAATGTCGCGCGCATGATGCCGTGCGCCAGCACGCCGGGCCGGCGCGTTATGGATGGACCGTGCCCGCGGCGGACAGTTCACGGTAGTAACGGTCGAGCCGGTCGACCTGCGCCACCAGTGCGTCGACCGGTCCGTCGTTGTCGATGACGTCATCGGCACATGCCAGGCGCGCGCTGCGTGTCGCCTGCCTGGCCATGATCGCCAGTACCTGTTCGCGGCTGAAGCCGTTGCGCGACATCACGCGGGCCACCTGCGTGGCTTCGCTGCAGTCGACCACCAGCACGCGGCCCACGCGCTCGCGCCACGAGCCCGATTCCACCAGCAGCGGCACCACGTAGATCAGGTAGGGATGCGCGCCCCCGGCGCGGATCGACTGCGCGCGTTCGGTGGTCAGCGCGCGGATCAGCGGGTGCGTGATGGCTTCCAGCCGCGCCTTGGCGGCTGGATCGGCAAACACCAGCGCGCGCATCGCATCGCGGTCCATGGCGCCGTCCGGGCGCAGGCAGCCAGGGCCGAAGGCCTCGACCAGCGCCGGGATGGCACGCCCGCCGGGGGCGGTGATTTCATGCGCGAGCAGGTCGGTATCGATGAGCGCGGCGCCGCGCGCGGCGAACATGTCGGCCACGCGGGTCTTGCCGCTGCCGATGCCGCCGGTCAGTCCGATTTCCAGCATGTGGGGTTCAGTCAGGCGTTGGTTGCCGCAACGATACCAGCTTCGGCGGCTTCAACCGCTATTCCATCATGGCCGAAGCCGCCGGGTACTGCGGCAGGCCGTTACCAGGCAAACCATGGCAGCACGCCGGGGCCGAACAGCAGCACCACCACGCCCGCCAGCGCAATGAAGGGCCCGAAGGGGAACGGCGTATCGCGCTCCTGGCGGCGTAGCGCGATATTGGCCAGCCCGAACAGCACGCCGGCCACCGACGACAGCAGCACCAGCGCCGGCAGCGCCTGCCAGCCGAACCAGGCACCCAGCGCCGCCATCAGCTTGAAGTCGCCGAATCCCATGCCTTCCTTGCCGCGCAGCAGCCGGAACAGCCAGTAGGCGAGCCACAGCACCAGGTAGCCGGCGGCGGCGCCGATCACCGCGTCGGGCAGCGCCACGAACAGGCCGGCCAGGTTGAGCAGCAGGCCAAGCCATAGCACCGGCAGCGTGATCTGGTCCGGCAGCAATTGCGTATCGGCATCGATCATGGTCAACGCCAGCAGTCCCCATACCAGCACCAGCGCGGCCAGCGCCTGCGCGCCCGGGCCGAAGCGCCAAGCCACCAGCGCGCTCAGCCCGCCGCAGGCCAGCTCCACCAGCGGATAGCGCACGCTGATCGGCGCCTTGCATGCCGAGCAGCGACCACGCAGCAACAGATAGCTCAGCACCGGCACGTTTTCCCACGGGGCGATGGCATGGCCGCAATTCGGGCAGGCCGAGCGTGGCACCATCAGGTTGTAGCGGCCGGGGTAGGGCAGCGGATCACCGCGCAGCTCGGCAATATAGTTGGCCTCGTCGCGCTCCATCATGCGCGGCACGCGGTGGATCACCACGTTGAGGAAACTGCCGACCACCAGCCCGAGCAGCGCCGCTGCCGCCACCAGGAAGGCGGGCGGCAGCGCCGCCAGCGCGTGCAGCAGCGGCGCGGTGCCGGTCGGATAGGGGGATGCGGACCACACTGGCTGCATGGCTTACACCACCTGTCCCAGCTTGAAGATCGGCAGGTACATCGCCACCACCATGCCGCCGATCAGCACGCCCAGCACCACGATGATCAGCGGCTCGATCAGGCTGGAGATGGCGGCGACGGCATCGTCCACCTCACGTTCATAGAACTCCGCCACCTTCAGCAGCATGTTGTCCAGCGCGCCGGATTCTTCGCCGATCTGCGTCATCTGCAGCACCATGTTGTCAAACACATGGGTCGCCTGCATCGCGTTGGTCAGGCTGGTGCCGATGCGCACCGATTGCTCGATCTCGCGGGTGGCATCGTAGTAGACCCAGTTGCCGGCCGCGCCGGCGACCGACTCCATCGACTCCACCAGCGGCGTGCCGGCCGCGAACATCGTCGCCAGGGTGCGGGTCCAGCGAGCGATCACGGCCTTGCGGAACAGGTTGCCGAAGATCGGCAGCTTCAGCAGCGTGCGGTCGGTGGCGCGCTGCACCTTCTCGGATTTCTTTAGCGCGCGCAGGTAGAAGCTGATGGCGGCCACCGGCGCGCCGATCACCAGGTACCAGTACTGGACGAAGAAATCCGAGATCGCGATCACCAGCAGCGTCGGCGCCGGCAGGTTGGCGCCGAAGCTGGAGAACACCCCCTTGAACGCCGGGATCACGAACAGCATCAGGATCACCGTGACGGCAAAGGCCACGGTCAGCACCGCGATCGGATAGATCATCGCCGACTTGATCTGGCTCTTCAGCGCGATGGTCTTCTCCATGTAGAGCGACAGGCGCTCCAGCAGCGAATCCAGGATGCCACCCTGTTCGCCGGCGTCGATCAGGTTGCAGTACAGCGTGTCGAAGTACTTCGGGTGGCGCCGGAACGCCGCGGCCATGCTGCTGCCAGCCTCGATGTCGAAGCGGATGTCGGACAGCAGCTGGGTAAAGTTGGGATTCACGTGCCCGCGCGCGATGATGTCGATCGACTGCAGCAGCGGGATGCCGGCCTTGAGCATGGTCGACAGCTGGCGGGTGAAGTAGGCGATGTCCTTCTCGGTGATCTTGCGCCCGCGCGCGGCCTTGCGCTTCTTCAGCCTGACGATGGTCAGGCCCTGCTTGCGCAGCGTGGCGGTGACTTCGGCCGGGTTCTCGGCGCGCAGTTCGCCGGTAAAGGTCTTGCCTTTGCGGTCCTTGCCTTCCCACTCGAAGATGTACTGGGTCGGGGCTTTGCGTCCCTTCCCTGATTTGGCCCGTGACGGTGCCCCTGTCCGGGCGCCTCCTGCTGGTGCGCGCGTCGCCATGGTATTGACCCCCGATGCAAATGACGCTTGTTCTGCGTCTTGTCTTTACGTTGTGTGGTGCTTCCCTACGTATTAGTGGTCGCCAGCACTTCTTCGAGTGACGTGACGCCCTGCTTCACCTTCAGCAGCCCAGCTTCGCGCAACGATAGCACGCCGTCTTTGCGCGCCTGCTCGGCAATCTGCAACGCGGTGCCGTGCGCCAGGATGATCTCCTGCATGGCCTCGGTGATCGGCATCACCTGATAGATGCCGCAGCGGCCCTTGTAGCCGGTGCCGTTGCAGCGCTCGCAGCCGACCGGGTGGTAGGGCTGCCAGCTGCCGTCCAGGTCGTGCTCGCGAAAGCCCGCTTCCAGCAGGGCCTCGCGCGGGATCTCGCCCGCGCGCTTGCAGGTGCACAGCCGCCGCGCCAGCCGCTGCGCGGTGATCATCAGCACGCTCGAGGCAATGTTGAAAGCTGCCACGCCCATGTTCATCAGGCGGGTCAGCGTGGTCGGGGCGTCATTGGTGTGCAGCGTCGACAACACCAGGTGGCCGGTCTGCGCGGCCTTGATCGAAATGTCGGCGGTTTCCAGGTCCCGGATTTCGCCGACCATGATGATGTCCGGATCCTGGCGCAGGAACGATCGCAGCGCGGCCGCAAAGGTCAGCCCGGCCTTGTCGTTGACATTGACCTGGTTGATGCCCGGCAGCTGGATTTCGGCCGGGTCCTCGGCCGTGGAGATATTGATGTCGCCCTGGTTCAGCAGGTTCAGGAAGGTGTACAGCGACACGGTCTTGCCGCTGCCGGTGGGGCCGGTCACCAGCACCATGCCGTAGGGGCGCTTGATCACGTCCAGCAGCAGCGCTTTCTGCTCCGGCTCATAGCCGAGCTGGTCGATATCGAGCTTGTCGGACGACGATTCCAGGATTCGCATCACGATCTTCTCGCCGAACAGCGTCGGCAGCGTCGACACGCGGAAGTCCACCGCCTTCTCGACGGTTTCCTTGGCATCCTTGTCCTTGGGCAGCGCAATCAGCAGCTTCATGCGGCCGTCCTGCGGCACGCGCTTTTCAGAAATGTCCAACCGCGACAGCACCTTGATGCGCGTTGCGATCTTGTCGCGGATGTCCAGCGGCGGGCGCGCGACCTCCTGCAGCACGCCATCGACGCGGAAGCGGACGCGGTAGAAGGTTTCGAACGGCTCGAAGTGCAGGTCCGACGCGCCGCGGTGGAAGGCTTCGGTCAGCAGCTTCTGCAGGAAGCGCACCACCGGGGCGTCGTCGATGTTGTCGGCCGTGGTGCGGTTGCGCTGGTTGCCGGCGGCGGCCACCGGATCGTATTCGATCATCTTGCGCGCGGCCTGCACCGGCGAGATGTTCTTGAGCGTGCCCAGCGCCTCGCCGGCGGCACGCACATGCTTCATCAGCTTGTCGTGCTCGACCACCACCGCTTCGACCGGCAGCTTGTACTTGTCGCGGATCGCGTCCAGGCCGGCCTGGTTGGACGGATCGGAGATCGCTAGCACCAGGCGGTTCTCGCGCCGGCCCAGCGGCAGCAGCCGGTGGGCATGGAACTCACGGTTGCCGGCCAGTGCCGGCGGCACCTTGGCGAGGTTGTACTGGGCCAGGTCCAGCAGCGGCAGCTGGTACTTGTCCGCAGCGAACAGCGCCAGGTCGTGCGCGCTCATGGTGCCGCTGGCGACGATTTCATCGATCAGCTGCGATTGCTTTTCACGCGCGGCCTGCTCCAGCTGAGCAAGCAGTGCGGGCGCGATACGCCGGCTCTGGGCCAGGGCAAGTCCGAGTGTCATGGCAGGTGCGCGATGCAGTTAGGCGGTAAGGCATGCAGGCAAGGGCGGACGTACCCACGTCCCCGGCTCGGGGCAGTTTGACGCTGGGGTCACTTTTTGTAAAGGCGATGACGGCCGGGTATTGGCGTTTGCGCGACACGGGCGCAACCCTACTTGCGCGGGGAGAAATGGCGCTGATAAATGACAGGGTTTGGGGCTTCGGACCGTCCGCAAGCGTCGCGGCGCATGGGGCGCGGAATTCCGCGGAGCCAGAATGGCAAAAGGCCGAACTCACTGAGTTCGGCCTTTTTAAATCTGGTCGGGGTGAGAGGATTCGAACCTCCGGCCTCTACGTCCCGAACGTAGCGCTCTACCAGGCTAAGCTACACCCCGATTTGGTCTGCCGGCAGACGTTTTAGCGTCAGCAGCAAAGAACGTAAGTTTAGCAGTGTTTTTTTTGGAATGGAAGAGGGCGGAGGCAAACGCCGCGCGTCCCGGTTCAGGACTGCCGCTGCAGCGAGAACGCGCAGAGCTGGATCAGGGTTTCCTTCAGCTCCGACGGCGGGAACTGCCGGGCCGCCTGCTCGGCGGCTTCGGCCTCGCGCCGTGCGGCTTCGAAGGTGACCTCGAGCGCGCCGCTGGCGTGGATGGCGGCAAAGACCGCGTCGAAATGCTCGGTGCCGCCCTGCACGATGGCGTCGCGCGCCAGCTGGCGCTGCTCAGCGGTGCCGTGCTCCAGCAGGTGCAGCAGCGGTAGGGTGGGTTTGCCTTCGCGCAGGTCGTCGCCGGCGTTCTTGCCCATCTGCTCGGCGCTGGCGGTGTAGTCCAGCATGTCGTCGATCAGCTGGAAGGCGGTGCCGATGCGGCGGCCGTATTCGGCCGCGGCTTCTTCCATCCGGGCATCCGCACCGGCGAGCACGGCGCCCAGTTGCGCGGCGGCCTCGAACAGCTTGGCGGTCTTGTAGCGGATGACCTGCAGGTAGCGCTCGACGGTGACGTCGGGGTCGTGCATGTTCAGCAACTGCAGGACCTCGCCCTCGGCGATCACGTTGGTCGCGTTGGACAGGATCTCCATGATGCGCATGCTGCCGGCATCGACCATCATCTGGAACGCGCGCGAATAGAGGAAGTCGCCCACCAGCACGCTGGCGGCATTGCCGAAGACGGCGTTGGCGGTGTCGCGGCCGCGCCGCAGCTCGGACTCGTCGACGACATCGTCGTGCAGCAGGGTGGCGGTATGGATGAATTCCACGACGGCGGCCAGCTCATGGTGGCGGTTGCCGTCGTAGCCCAGCGCGCGCGCCGTCAGCAGCAGGATCACCGGGCGCAGGCGCTTGCCGCCGGCACCGATGATGTATTCGCCAATCTGTTCGATCAGCGGGACTTCGGAAGACAGCCGCTGGCGGATAACAGCATCGACCGCGCGCATGTCTGCAGCGACCGGGGCAAGCAAGGCAGTGGCGGAAGGCTGGGGCAAGATGAGATCACCGTTACGCAAAACCGGTCGATTATATGCGATGCACGCGGCGTTCTACGCATGCATGCGCCGCGTTCTTGCCGGCGGCGGCTCCGGGTATGTGTGCAGCGGCGTCGGTGAGCGGCGCTACTATAATCTGGGCATGGACAAGCCCGTACCTCGCCGCCCATTGCGCCGCACTGCCTGGTGGGTGGCGTTTGCCGCACTGGCGGGATTTCTTCTCGCCGATCTGACCTGAGCGAGGCCGCTACCAAGTGTGCCGGCCGCGCCGCTCACAGGCTATGTGCCTGTTTTCTTTGCGGTTTTCCCAGATCTCGTTTACAATTCCCGGTTTCCTCCGGTAGTCGCTCGCCTTGCGGGTCCTTGCCGGTGGGGGATAACCGGGGCCGCATCGCGCGGTTTCGGCGTTTTATTCACATCCGAGAGGTTCGACAATGTACGCGGTCGTAAAAACCGGCGGCAAGCAATACAAGGTTGCTGCTGGCGAAAAACTGAAAGTAGAACAGATACCGGCAGACATTGGCGCAGAAATCACGCTCGACCAGGTGCTCGCAGTGGGCGCCGGCGACCAAATCAAGTTTGGTACGCCGCTGGTGAGCGGGGCTTCCGTCAAGGCTACCGTTATCTCCCAGGGTCGTCACGACAAGGTGAAGATCTTCAAGATGCGCCGTCGCAAGCACTACCAGAAGCGTCAGGGCCATCGTCAGAATTACACCGAACTGCGCATCGAAGCGATCGTTGCCTGATCAATCGAGCGTAATCCGGTAAAGCGACAGGAGTAAGACATGGCACAGAAAAAAGGCGGCGGTTCCACGCGGAACGGCCGTGATTCCGAATCGAAGCGTCTGGGTGTTAAGGTTTTTGGTGGCCAGGCCATCAATGCCGGTGGCATCATCGTGCGCCAGCGCGGTACCCGCGTGCATGCCGGCGACAACGTCGGCGTGGGCAAGGACCACACGCTGTTCGCCCTGATTGACGGCCACGTGCAGTTCGCCGTCAAGGGCCCTGCCAAGAAGCAGCAAGTCAGCGTCGTCCCGGCGGCCTGATAACAGCCTTTGCAGGATGAAAGGCCCCGCAACGCTTGCGGGGCTTTTTCTTTTCTGGCGAAGTAAACTACGCCGGTCCCCGATCTGCCGATCCATCACGGAAAACCCATCATGAAGTTCATCGACGAAGCCCGAATCGAAGCCATTGCCGGCAACGGCGGCAATGGCAGCGCCTCGTTCCGGCGCGAGAAGTTTGTGCCCTTCGGCGGCCCGGATGGTGGCGACGGCGGCCGGGGCGGCAGTGTGTTCGCACAGGCGGACCGCAATATCAATACGCTGATCGACTTCCGCTACGCCAAGAAGCATGTGGCGAGGAACGGCGAAAATGGCCGCGGCTCGGATTGCTACGGCGCGGCCGGTGAAGATATCACGCTGCGCATGCCGGTAGGCACGCTGATCACCGACATGGACACCGGCGAAGTCATTGCCGACCTGACCGAGCATGGCCAACGCGTGTGCCTGGCCGAAGGCGGCATGGGCGGCTGGGGCAACCTGCACTTCAAGTCCAGTACCAACCGCGCGCCGCGCCAGCAGGTCGACGGCAAGCCGGGCGAGCGCCGCATGCTCAAGCTCGAGCTGAAGGTGCTGGCCGACGTCGGCCTGCTGGGCATGCCCAATGCCGGCAAGTCGACCTTTATCTCGCATATTTCCAACGCGCGCCCGAAGGTGGCGGACTATCCGTTCACCACGCTGCACCCGAACCTGGGCGTGGTGCGCGTGGACCACGAGCAATCGTTCGTGGTCGCCGACATTCCGGGCCTGATCGAAGGCGCGGCCGAGGGCGCGGGCCTGGGCCACCAGTTCCTGCGCCACCTGCAGCGCACCGGGCTGCTGCTGCATATTGTCGACCTGGCACCGTTCGACGAAGCGGTCGACCCGGTCGCCGAGGCCAAGGCCATCGTCAACGAGCTGAAGAAATACGACGAAACGCTGTACGAGAAGCCGCGCTGGCTGGTGCTGAACAAGCTCGACGTGGTGCCCGAGGACGAGCGCGCGGCCCGCGTGAAGGACTTCCTCAAGCGCTACAAGTGGAAGGGCCCGGTGTTCCAGATCTCGGCGCTGACCGGCGAAGGCTGCCGCGAGCTGATCTACGCGATCAAGGACCACCTGCAGGCGATCAAGGCCGAGGAGGCCGCGGCGCTGGCGGAGCCGGACATCCGCCTGGACGATCGGCTGCATAACGTCGACCAGGACCAGGGCGGGGCGTAAGCGGCGCGCCTGACGCGTGCCTCTGGTTGGCTCCCCTCTCCCGCTTGCGGGAGAGGGGCAGGGGTGAGGGGCGGGGGCCCGATCGGGCGTGGCGCCTTGTCAAACCACCCCTCACCCTGCCCTCTCCCCTGAGGGGAGAGGGGAACACAATCGCAGACAGGATTTCCACCATGCAATCTGTCATCGCGCAGGCAAAGCGCATCGTCGTCAAAGTGGGCTCAAGCCTGGTTACCAACGACGGCAAGGGGCTGGACCACGACGCCATCGCCCGCTGGGCGGCCCAGATCGCCAAGCTGCGCGTGGCCGGCAAGGAAGTGGTGCTGGTCAGCTCCGGCGCCATCGCCGAAGGCATGCAGCGGCTCGGCTGGGTGCGACGCCCCAAGGAAATCCATGAACTGCAGGCCGCCGCCGCGGTCGGCCAGATGGGGCTGGCGCAGGTCTACGAGAGCCAGTTCGGCCGCTATGGCATCCGTACCGCGCAGGTGCTGCTGACCCACGCCGACCTGGCCGACCGCGAGCGCTACCTGAACGCCCGCTCCACGCTGCTGACGCTGCTGTCGCTGGGTGTGGTGCCGATCATCAACGAGAACGACACCGTGGTCACCGACGAGATCAAGTTCGGCGACAACGACACGCTCGGTGCGCTGGTCACCAACCTGATCGAAGGCGACGCGCTGGTGATCCTGACCGACCAGCGTGGCCTGTACACCGCCGATCCGCGCAAGGACCCGGCTGCGCAGTTCGTCGACGAAGCCCTGGCCGGCACGCCCGAGCTGGAGGCCATGGCTGGTGGCGCCGGCACGTCGATCGGCCGCGGCGGCATGCTGACCAAGATCCTGGCGGCCAAGCGCGCGGCCAAGTCGGGTGCCCATACCACCATCGCCTCCGGGCGCGAGGCCAACGTGCTGGAGCGCCTGGCCGCCGGCGAGGCCATCGGCACCCAGCTGCTGGCGCCGACCGGCCGTCTGACGGCCCGCAAGCAGTGGATGGCCGACCACTTGCAGCTGCGTGGCCGCGTCGTGATCGACAACGGCGCGGTCGAAAAGCTCACCAGCGGCGGCAAGTCGCTGCTGCCGATCGGCGTGGTCGAAGTGCAGGGCGAATTCGCCCGCGGCGAGGTGATCGCCTGCGTCGATGCGCTAGGCAAGGAGGTGGCGCGCGGCATCACCAACTATTCCAGCGCCGAAGCGCGGCTGATCGCGCGCAAGCCTTCGTCCGAGATCGAAACCGTGCTCGGCCACCTGAACGAGCCGGAACTGATCCATCGCGACAACCTGGTGCTGGTCTGAGCGACGGCAGCAAAAACGGCGGAACTGCCAGGCAGTTCCGCCGTTTTTTTTATGCCGGATCCGCGCGCTCAGCGCTGGCGCGGTGCACGCGATTGCAGCTCGCGCACCATGTCCGCGGGCGTGCCGGCCACGGTGCGGCCCTCGCAGAAGAAATCCACCGCCAGCGTGGCGGCGTAGGCGTTGCGCGCCCCGGTTTCCATGCGGTGCCAGGTCTCGCCGTAGTCGCTGCTGTTGGGCACCCACTCGGTGGCGCCCTTGGGCAGCGTCGCGTACAGCTTGCGCTCGAACGCGTCGCAGCGCAGGCCTTCGAAGGTCACGTTGCGCGCGCCGCTCTGGCTGGTAGTGACGGCGGTGTAGCGAACCACGTTGTCCTTGCCCACCGAGATCGACTTGCTGTCCACCGCGAACGACAGCGTGCCGGTGCCCGCCACCGAGAACGGGATCAGGTTGGCGTCCTGCGGCAATGCCGGCAGCATGGCCTTGGCTTCCTCGAAGGTCTTGGGCGCGAACGGGTTGTTCCAGGTGCTTTCTTCCGCCGCCATCTCCTTGCCGGTGGTCTTGCAGCCGGCCAGGGCCAGGCTGGCCGCGGCAAGCAGCAATCCGGCCGCGCTCAGGCCGCTGCGGCGGCCCCCGCCGGTCAAACTAGTCATCAGTGCTCCGTGAAGTGGATACCGGCGTCGCCGGCGAAACGTACTCGGCCGTGCCGGCGGCTTCGGCATTGCCATCGGCGTCGGCCTGCTGCGCGGCCTGGGCGCGGCTTAGCGCCTGTCCGCGCGGCCCGCCGTGGCGCCCGTGCACGCCGTGGCCACCATGGGCGCCATGCGTACCATACGGACTGAGCGGCACGCGCGGATGCCGGTTCAGGAAGCGTGACAATTCCGTCAGCGCCATCTGGTAGACATCGCGCTTGAATTCGATCACGGCCTCGAGCGGGACCCAGTAATGGCTCCAGCGCCAGGCATCGAATTCAGGGTGCTCGGTGGCGCGCAGGTGGATGTCGCAGTCCCTGCCGGCCATGCGCAGCAGGAACCAGATTTGTTTCTGGCCCTTGTAATGGCCGCGGATCTCGCGGCGGATGAACTTGTCCGGCACCTCGTAACGCAGCCAGTCGCGCGTGCGACCGACGATCCTGACGTGCTCCGGAAGCAGGCCGATTTCCTCATGCAGTTCGCGGTACATGGCCTGTTCCGGCGTTTCGCCGTACTTGATGCCGCCTTGCGGAAACTGCCATGAGTGTTCGCCGATTCGCTTGCCCCAGAAAACCTCGTTTCTTGCGTTGAGGAGGATGATGCCGACGTTCGGGCGAAAGCCTTCACGATCGAGCATGACTGCACCTCGAATCCTTTAGAATTACGCTGATTATAAAGGAAGCGCGCAGCCGGGCCCGGACCGGGGGATGGTGGTTTTCCCCGAGCAGAAGGGCAGTTTCAGGCGCGTGCGCATAATTCAGCGCCGCCGGCCCCCCGGATTGTGCCGGGACGGATTTTTCCGACCTTGGCGGCCCAGAGAGAAATTACGGATGAAAGCCTCGCAATTCTTCATTTCCACCCTCAAGGAAGCGCCCGCCGACGCGGAAATCGTTTCGCACAAGCTGATGATGCGCGCCGGCATGATCAAGAAGCTGGGTGCCGGCATCTACAACTACATGCCGATCGGGCTGCGCGTGATCCGCAAGGTGGAAAACATCGTCCGCGAGGAAATGAACCGGGCCGGCGCGGTGGAGCTGTCGATGCCGGTGATCCAGCCGGCCGAGCTGTGGCAGGAAACCGGCCGCTGGGACAAGATGGGCCCCGAGCTGCTGCGCCTGAAGGACCGCCATGAGCGCGACTTCGCGGTGCAGCCTACCTCCGAAGAGGTGGTGACCGACATCGCCCGCTCCGAGATCCGCAGCTACAAGCAGCTGCCGGTCAATTTCTACCAGATCCAGACCAAGTTTCGCGACGAGCGCCGGCCGCGCTTCGGCATCATGCGCGGGCGCGAGTTCACCATGAAGGACGCCTATTCCTTCGACCGCGATACCGACGGCCTGCGCAAGTCGTACGAGAACATGTACGACGCCTACGTGCGCATCTTCCGCCGCTTCGGGCTGGAATTCCGCGCCGTGGCGGCCGACAACGGCGCCATCGGCGGCTCGGGCTCGCATGAGTTCCACGTGATCGCCGAAACCGGCGAAGACGCCATCGTCTACTGCCCCACCTCCGCCTACGCCGCCAACATGGAGGCCGCCGAGGCGCTGCCGCTCGTGGCAGAGCGCGCCGCGCCCACGCAAGACCTGGTCAAGACCTTCACCCCGGAAAAGGTCAAGTGCGAGCAGGTGGCCGAGTTCCTGAACCTGCCGCTGGAGACCAACGTCAAGTCGATCGTGCTGGCCACGGACGGCGACGCCGGCACCCAGATCTGGCTGCTGCTGATCCGCGCCGACCATGAGCTGAACGAGGTCAAGGCCTCCAAGGTGCCGGGGCTGGCCGAGTTCCGCTTTGCCACCGAGAACGAGATCGTCGAAGCCTTCGGCTCGCCGCCCGGCTACCTGGGCCCGATCGGCATGAAGAAGCCGATCAAGGTGGTCGCCGACCGCACCGTCGCCAACATGAGCGACTTTGTCTGCGGCGCCAACTACCGCGACTACCACTACACCGGCGTCAACTGGGGCCGCGACCTGCCCGAGCCGATCGTCGCCGACCTGCGCAACGTGGTGGCGGGCGACGCCTCGCCGGACGGCCAGGGCACGCTGGAGATCTGCCGCGGCATCGAGGTGGGCCACGTGTTCATGCTGGGCACGCGCTACTCGGAATCGATGAACGCCACGTTCCTGGACGAGAACGGCAAGACCCAGCCGATGCAGATGGGCTGCTACGGCATCGGCGTCACCCGTATCCTGGGCGCGGCAATCGAGCAGAACTTCGATGAGCGCGGCATTATCTGGCCGGCCGCGATCGCCCCGTTCGCGGTGGTGATCTGCCCGGTCGGCTATGACCGCTCCGAGGCCGTCAAGGCCGAGGCCGACCGCATCCATGCCGAGCTGCTCGCCGCCGGCGTGGACGTGATCCTCGACGACCGCGGCGAGCGCCCGGGCGTGATGTTTGCCGACTGGGAGCTGATCGGCGTGCCGCACCGCGTGGTGGTGGGTGACCGTGGCCTGAAGGAAGGCAAGGTCGAGTACCAGGGCCGGCGCGACGCGCAGGCCACCGCCGTCAGCGTGGCCGAGGTGGTCGGCCATGTGCGCAGCCTGCTGGCGAATTGAACCCCATGCGCGCCGTCCGCGGCATGACCGCCGCCGCCCGCCGCCTGGCGGGCGCGCTGCTGGTATCGCTGCTGGCCCTGGCGGCCACGGCGGCGCACGCCGGCGCGCAGAAGGAAGAAGACCTGGCCGATTCGGTGCGCGGCGCGCTGGCCGCGGCCATTGCCGATGACCGGCCGCTGCGGCCGGTGTTCGCCTCCGGCGGCGAGCGCCTGGCCTACCTGAAGTGGCTGGGCGAGATGTCGGCGCGGCTGGCCGCGCGCATTCCCGAGCCGCAGGTGCGGGTCGAGCTGATCGAGGTGGCCTACTACGAAGCCAAGCGCGCCGGCCTGGAGCCGGCGCTGGTGCTGGGCCTGATCCAGGTCGAAAGCAACTTCCGCAAGTACGCGATCAGCTCGGCCGGCGCGCGCGGGCTGATGCAGGTGATGCCGTTCTGGGTGCGCGCCATCGGCGACAGCGATGCGCGCAAGCTGTTCCACCTGCAGAGCAACCTGCGCTACGGCTGCACCATCCTGCGCTACTACCTGGACCGCGAGCAGGGCGACCTGTACCTGGCGCTGGGCCGCTACAACGGCAGCCGCGGCCGCCCGGAATATCCCAACGCGGTGCTGGCGGCGTGGAAGCGCTGGCAGTATTCCGAAGCCACCGTCACCGTCGCCGGCGATGCCGAGATCGCGCCGTCGCGCCCACGCGCGCCGGTGGCGGAGCCGCCCGCCCGCAACCCGTTCTCGTCGCAACGCGTCGCGGCCAATCCGTCATGATCCGCCAAGCATCCGTTGCCGGCGGCAAGGCCGGCTACACCGAATCCTCGCCCGAACTCGAACAATGGCTGGCCCGGCATATCGCCAAGGGCTTTGCTGCCGATGCGCTGGTGCTGTCGATGCTGCGCTCGGGCTACGACGACGCTTTCGCGCGCCGCTCAGTGGCCGCGGCGTTTGCGCAAGACCCTGCTGCGGCAGCGGCCCAGCCGGCCCAGCCCGAGATCGAAACCGCCGCCACCGGCATGCCCCTGGCCTACGCCGCCGATGGTGGTGACCGCCGCGTGCCCGTGCTGTTCCGCCTGGCGTCGCCGCAGGTGCAGCTGTTCCAGCAACTGCTGAGCGACGACGAGTGCGATGCCCTGGTGGCGCTGTCGCGCGGCCGGCTGGCGCGCTCGCCGGTGGTCAATCCCGATACCGGCGACGAGAACCTGATCGATGCCCGCACCAGCATGGGGGCGATGTTCCAGGTGGCCGAGCACGCGCTGATCGCGCGCATCGAGGCCCGCATCGCCGCGGTCACCGGCGTGCCGGCCGACCACGGCGAGGGCTTGCAGATCCTCAACTACAAGTCCGGCGGCGAGTACCAGCCGCACTTCGATTACTTCAACCCGCAACGCCCGGGCGAAGCGCGGCAGCTGTCCGTCGGCGGGCAGCGCATCGCCACCCTGGTGATCTACCTGAACACCCCCGAGGCGGGCGGCGCCACCGCGTTCCCGCGCGTGGGCCTGGAGGTGGCGCCGGTCAAGGGCAACGCGGTCTACTTCAGCTACCTGCTCCCCGACGGTACGCTGGACGACCGCACCCTGCACGCCGGCCTGCCGGTGGCCACCGGCGAAAAGTGGATTGCCACCAAATGGCTGCGCGAACGCCCGTACCGCAGCGCGGCGTGAGCCGCGCAGTGCCCGCATCACCCGCCGGCTGCTGGTGGGACCCCGCGCTGCCGTTTGCCGAAAGCCGGCGCGCCCGCCATAGCAGCGCCAGCTACCTGCCGCATACCCATCCCACGCTGTCGGTCGGCGCTGTCGACGGCGGCACCAGCCGCTTTGCCTGCGGCGATGAACGCGCTGTGCTCGGGCCGGGCACAGTGGTGCTGATCCCGCCGCACCAGGTCCATGCCTGCAACCCGGTGCCGGATGGCCGCTGGAGCTACCAGATGCTGCATTTCGACCCCGCGTGGGTGGCGGCCGTGCTGGACGAAGACAGCGCGGCACAAGCCCGCGTGCCGGCACGCGTGATGGCGTCCCGAAGGGTCTACCGGCTGGTCTGCGAGTTGAACCGAACGCTGTTTTCGCCCGCCGACAGCGTCGAGAAAGAGGCCGCGCTGGTGGCCTTCATCGGTGACCTGCATGCCGCCATCGACGCCGGCGCAGCCAGCCGGACCCTGCCGGCGCCGGCTTCGGTTTCCGCACGCGTCGCGCAGTTGTGCGAGCTGCTGCACGAACGCCATGCCGAGCGCCTGCCGCTGGCCGAACTGGCGCGCGCCTGCGGCCTGAGCCGCTACCACCTGATCCGGGCCTTCCGCGCCGAAACCGGCATGACGCCGCACGCCTACCAGCTCGACCTGCGCATCCTGCACGGGCGCCGCCTGCTGCGCCAGGGCGCGGGGCTGGCCGAGGTCGCCCTGGCGCTGGGCTTTGCCGACCAGAGTCATTTCCAGCGGGCCTTCAAGCAGCGCGTGGCCATGACACCGCGCGGGTACCAGCGCGCCGCCTGAGGCGGGGGGCTGGCGCCGCCACCGCAACTTTCTTCAAGACCTGCCGCTTCCCGCCGACGACACTGCGAACTCTTCACGGAGGATCGGCATGGACATGGTTTTCGATCTTGGACCCGGGGCGTTGCCGTGGCAGCAATTTGCCATGGTGGCCGGCGCGCATGCGCTGGCGCTGGTGAGCCCCGGGCCGGATTTTTTCCTGGTGGTGCGCAGTGCGCTGCTGCACGGGCCGCGGCGCGCCGGCGCCGTCTGCCTGGGCATTGCGCTGGGCAATGGCGTCTTTATCGGCCTGGCGCTGGCTGGGGTGGCCGCGACGCGTAGCGCTCCGCAACTGTTCGCGGCGTTGCAGGGGGCGGGTTGTGCCTACCTGGCGTGGCTGGGCTGGCGCCTGCTGAACGCCTCCGGCGAACTGTCGATCCCGGCGGCCGGTGCCGCCGCGGGGCCCGCACCCGCGGCATGGCTGCCCCAGCTTGCCAGCGGCTTCCTGTCCGCCGTGCTGAACCCGAAGAACGGCCTGTTCTATGCCACGCTGTTCTCCGTGCTGGCCGCCAACCGCACGCCGCCGGCGGCGCAACTGGCCTACGGCGCGTGGATGTTCGCCGTGGTGCTGGGTTGGGACCTGCTGGTGGCCTACGGCATCGGGCATCCGGCGCTGGCAAAGCGCTTCGGGCGTTCGGTGCGGTGGGTTGAACGTCTGACGGGCGCCGTCCTGTGGCTGCTGGCGCTGGGCGTCGCCTGGCACGCGCTACGGTGAGCGCTGGGCGGCGAAGCGGGCCGCCCTGTATCGGCGCATTTCCCTTGAAGTGTACCGGTACTGTACCGTTAAGTGGCCGTAGACTGATTTTCCGAGAACACATGAACGTCGCTGGAGTCAGTCATGGAAGTGTCCCAACTCGCCGCCGGCACCGGCGTCTTTGCCGCCTTTGCCGGCTTTGCCCTGGTGTCGTCGATCACCCCCGGTCCGAACAACACCATGCTGCTCGCCTCGGGCGTGAACTTCGGCTTCCTGCGCACCGTGCCGCACCTGCTCGGTGTCAGCCTCGGCTTTGCGCTGATGGTGGGACTGGTCGGGCTGGGCCTGGGATCGCTGTTCCACGCCTTCCCGTGGACCTGGCAGGTGCTGCGCGTGGTGGCGACGGTCTACCTGGTCTGGCTGGCCTGGAAGCTGGCCACGGCCGGCGGCGTACAGGACCAGCAGGTGGCGCGGCCGATGGGCTTCTGGGCCGCCGCGGCGTTCCAGTGGATCAACCCAAAGGCGTGGGTGATGGCGGTGGGCGCGTGCAGCACCTATGTGCTGCACGGCAACCTGTGGCTCAACGTGCTGCTGATGTCAGGAATCTTCGCGGTGGTGAACCTGCCCAGCGTGGCGCTGTGGGCACTGTGCGGCTCGGCGCTGCGGCGCTGGCTGGCGCGGCCGAGGGTGCTGCGGGGATTCAATATCGGGATGGCGGTGCTGCTGCTGGCGTCGCTGTGGCCGATTTTGGCGCCGCACCAGGCGTAACATGTTCCTTCCCTCTCCCGCGCGCGGGAAAGGGAGCAAACTGTCAGTCCTTCAGATAACTCAAACCAGCGCCCGGATCGAATCCAGGTTACGCCAGTACCCCTTCGCATCCATCCCGCACCCGAACACATAGCGGTCCGGCACGGCAAAGCCGCAGAAGTCCGGATGCATCGGCTTGGGTTTGCTCAGGGTCTTCTCGCACAGCACCGCGGCGTGGAATTCTTTCGCGCCCATGTCCATGATGCGCTGGCGGATGGCCGCCATGGTCTCGCCTTCATCGAGGATGTCGTCCAGCACCAGCACTACGCGGTCCTTGACCGATTCGCGCGGGGCCACACGCCATTGCATCTCGCCGCCGACGGTCTTGTTGTTGTAGCGCGAGAGGTGGATGTAGTCGAACTCCAGCGGGAACGCCAGCTTGGGCAGCAGCATGCCGGTGAAGACCACCGCGCCGCCCATCACCGACAGCACCAGCGGGAAGGCATTGCCCATCCTGGCGGTGATGTCCGCGGCCATGCGGTCCAGCGAAGCCTGGACTTCTTCGGCGGAGACGATTTCTTCGGAATTGGCCCACAGTTCGCGGGCCTGTTCGGCGCTCATCATGATGTCTTTCCTGTTCTTTTGCGGGGGAGGCAGTCGGGTACGGCAGCGAGCTTCAGCGGTTGAAGAGGCCCTTCATGCCGCCCTTCATCGCGCCCATCTGGCGCATCATCTTCATCATGCCGCCGCCCTTGAGCTTCTTCATCATGGATTGCATCTGGTCGAACTGGTTGAGCAGGCGGTTCACCTCCTGCACCGGCACCCCAGCGCCCGCGGCGATGCGGCGCTTGCGGCTGGCCTTGATCAGGTCGGGCTTGGCGCGCTCGGTCGGCGTCATGCTGTTGATGATGCCTTCCATGCGCGCCACCTGCTTCTCGGCCTGGTCCATGTTGGCGCCCTGCGCCTGCTGGGCGAACTGCGCCGGCAGCTTGTCGACCAGGCTGCCCAGGCCGCCCATCTTCTTCATCTGGCCGATCTGGGCCTTGAAGTCTTCCAGGTCGAAGTCGCCGGTCTTCTTGATCTTCTTGGCCAGCTTCTCGGCCGCTTCCATGTCCACGCCGCGCTGGGCTTCCTCGACCAGCGCGAGGATGTCGCCCATGCCCAGGATGCGCTGGGCCATGCGGTCGGGGTAGAAGGGCTCCAGGCCGTCCAGCTTCTCGCCGACGCCGACAAACTTGATCGGGCGGCCGGTGATATGGCGCACCGACAGCGCCGCGCCGCCGCGTGCATCGCCGTCCAGCTTGGTCAGCACCACGCCGGTCAGCGGCAGGGTGTCGTTGAACGCCTTGGCAGTGTTGACCGCGTCCTGGCCCAGCATGGCGTCAACCACGAACAGGGTTTCAGCCGGCTTCAGTTCGGCGTGCAGCGCGGCGATCTCCTGCATCATCGCCTCGTCGATACCGAGCCGGCCGGCCGTGTCGACGATCAGCACGTCGTGGTAATGCTTGCGCGCCCAGTCCACCGCCGCGCGGGCGATGTCCACCGGCTTCTGGTCCGGCTGCGACGGGAAGAATTCGGCGCCGACCTGCTCGGACACGGTCTTGAGCTGGGCGATGGCGGCGGGGCGGTAGACGTCGCACGAGACCGTCAGTACCTTCTTCTTTTTGTTTTCCTTGAGCCACTTGGCCAACTTGCCCACGGTGGTGGTCTTGCCGGCGCCCTGCAGGCCTGCCATCAGGATGATGGCGGGCGGCTGCACCGCCAGGTTCAGCTCGGCTTCCTTGTTGTTGCCGCTGGCGGCATCGGCGCCGCCGATCACCGCGGTCAGCTCGCGCTGGACCACGCCGACCAGGGCCTGGCCCGGGGTGAGGCTGCTGACCACCTCTTCGCCCATGGCCTTTTCCTTCACGCGGGCCACGAATTCGCGCACGACCGGCAGCGCCACGTCGGCTTCGAGCATGGCAAGGCGCACTTCGCGCAGCATCTCGGCGGTGTTGGCCTCGGTCAGGCGCGCCTCGCCGCGCATGGTCTTGACCACACGCGCCAGGCGTTGAGTGAGATTGTCCAGCATGGCAGGAATCGGGGGAGAAGTCGGAGCAGGGCTCGGGAAATCGGAGGCAGTCCGGTACACGGGGCAGGCCTGGAACATCGGCAACACCGGTTCAAGCGGGCCGCCACCGGCCGTGGGCACTAAGGTAAACTGCGTAAATGGTCATTGTACTGTATGCCCTGACGGCACTTCTCTATTGCGGCCTGGCCTGGCACGGCTGGGCCACGCGCCATCCGCGCGTGGCGGCGGCTGCCGGCCCGGCGGGCGGGTCTGCCACCGCGGTGCTGGTGGCGGGCGGCGGACCTGTCCCGCCCGCGGGCGGCGCGCACGGCGAAGGGCGCCCCGCCTGGTGGCACGTGCTGATGCTGGCGGCGCTGGCCAGCCACGGCATGCTGCTGCATGAAACCATCTTCCCGGCCGAGCGCATGATGTTCGGCTTTGCCTTTGCGCTGTCGGCCATGCTGTGGCTGGGCGTGGGCATCTACTGGATCGAGAGTTTCTTCTTCTCGCTGGCGGGGCTGGGCCTGATCGTGATCCCGGTGGCGCTGGTGGCCAGCCTGATGCCGCTGGCGTTTCCCGGCTCGCAAATCCTGGGCTACGCGGCGCGGCCGCTGTTCAAGCTGCATTTCATCATCGCCAACGTGGCTTACGGGCTGTTCACGCTGGCGGCGTTCCACGCCTTTTTGATGCTGCTGGCCGAGCGGCGCCTGCACGGCTTCCGCCATGCGCCGGCACGGACGCCCCCACAGCAGCCCAGCCAGTGGCTGGGGCGCTGGCTGGATCTGCTGCCGCCGCTGCTGACGCTGGAAAAGCTGCTGTTCCGGCTGATCGGCGCCGGCTTCGTGCTGCTGACGCTGACCATCGGCTCGGGCCTGCTGTTCTCCGAAGAGCTGTTCGGGCGCGCGTTCCGGCTGGACCACAAGACGGTGTTCGCGCTGATCTCGTGGGCCATGTTCGGCGGCATCCTGGCGGGGCGCATCTTCCGCGGCTGGCGCGGCAAGGTGGCGCTGCGCTGGGTCATCGCCTCGTTCGGCATCCTGCTGCTGGCCTATGTCGGCAGCCGTTTCGTGATTGAAGTCGTCCTGCACCGGCTCTGATTTTTCATGGCACGTATCCTGATCCTGCTGGCCGTGGTGCTGGGCGTCTTCTGGTGGCTGCGCGCCCGCGCCGAGGCCCGGCTGGCCGAGCACCGCGCCCGCCAGGCCCGCGAAGCCAGCGCGCACGCCGCCGCCGGCACGCCCGACGCCAGCGCCGAGCGCATGGTCCAGTGCGCCCAGTGCGGGGTGCACCTGCCGCAGGGCGACGCCATTGCCTGGCGCGGCCTGCACTACTGCCGGCGCAGCCACCTGCCTGACGAAAGCCGGACCGATGGCAGCAACGGCAGCGGCGACGGCAGCAGCGGCCCGCGCCCATGACCGAGCCGGCGCCCTCGGCCTGGCAGCGGCTGAACGCCTGGCGCGGCCTGGCGCAACTGTGGCGCCAGCCCGAGCCGCCTGACTTCCACTGGCGCCTGCTGCGCTATTTCTGCTGGACCCGCGTTGCCGTAGGGCTGCTGCTGGTCGGCTTTGCGCTAATGCGGCGCGGCGAGCCGATCACCGGCGCCGCCAGCACGGCGGCTTCCCCGATCACAGCCGCGATCCCGGCCTTGCCCTTTAGCCTGGAGGCCATGGGCGGGATCGAGCATGCCGCGGCCATGGCCGTCGCCGTGCCTTACCTGGGCATTGCGCTGGCGATGCTGGCCGGCACGCTGTGGCGCCGGCATTTCCATCTGCGCGTGCGCGTGCAGGTGCTGGCCGACCTTGCGCTGCTGGCGCTGGTCTTCAGCGTGCTGGGGCAGGGCGGCCAGGCCGATGGCCTGGCCATGATCTTCCTGGTGCCCGCTTTGGAAGCGGGCGCGCTGACCAGCCTGCTATTCGCGCTGTTTGCCGCCGCGATCTCCGCGCTGGTGGTGATGAGCGGGCCATTCATGCACACTATCCTGCTGCGCCAGGCCGATGCCGGGCTGCTGGGCTCGGGCCTGTTCGGCCTGGTGTTCATGATCGCCGCGCTGCTGATGTATATGCTGGCCAACCGCCAGATCGCGCAGGAGCGCCTGGCGCTGGCCCGCGAGCAGGAGCTGCGCCTGCAGCAGCTGGTCAACCGGCTGATGGTCAACGATATGCAGGACGGCGTGATGCTGGTGCGCGCCAACGGCGCCGTGGTGGCTGCCAATCCGGCGGCGGTGGTGCTGCTGGGCGTGCAGCCGCATGAGCGCATCTACTCGCGCAAGCTCGGCGGCGCCAGTGGCGCAACTGGTGCGTCCGGCCCGGGCGGCGAGACCGTGCTGTTCGACCTGCGCCGCATCCCGCGCCTGCAGCCGCTGATGGAAATGCTGCGCGACTGGCTGCGCAGCAAGGACGACGTTCCGCGCATCCTGCAGCTGTTGCCGGTAGCTTCCGGCGCCGCACTGGCCGACGGCACCATGCAGCATACCCGGCTGCGGCTGCGCTTCGTGTTGCCCGGACTGGCCGGACTGCGTTCGACCATGGCGCATGGCCGCACCGTGCCGGCCGCGCTGGACACCGCCGCGTGGAATGAACTGTCGCCCGAAGCCGCCGGACGCCTGCGACTGGCGATTGCGCAGAACGAGGCGATGGCGTGGTCGCAGCAGGATGAAGCACTGCTGCGCAGCGAGATGCGCGATACCGTGCTGGTCCATATCGAAAGCTGGGAACGCATTGCCGAACAGGTGCAGCAGGAAAAGCTGGCCGCCATGGGCCGGCTGGTGGCCAGCATCGCGCACCAGATCCGCAACCCGCTGGCGGCGATCAGCCAGGCCAGCGAACTGCTGGGCGATTCCGCCCGGCATGATCCGGCCGCGCGGGAGCCGGGCGGGGCCGATGTCGATATCGACGCCCGGCTGCTGCGCATCATCCACGACAACGTGCGCCGGCTGGACCAGGTGGTATCAGACGTGCTGCAGATGTCGCGCCGCCCGCGCACCGGCCGCAGCACCGTGCACCTGGCGCAGGCGCTGCCGGAGATCGTCGAGCGCTGGCGCGCCGAAATGCATCAGCGCCACCCGCGCGCCGGCGAGACCCGCCCGGCGGGCCGCACCGACATCAACGCCAATGCCATCCGGCTGACCGTCGACGTGGCCCAGCCGGTGGTGTTTGACGCCGCGCAGCTGCAGCAGGTGCTGGGCAACCTGCTGGACAACGCCTGGCGCTATTGCAGCCGCCTGCCGGGCTCGATACGGCTGCTGGCTCATGCGCTCGACCAGCACCATGCCGAGCTGATCGTCTGGAACGACGGCGCCGAGGTGGCGCGCGAACACCAGCGCAGCCTGTTCGAGCCGTTCTTCACCAGCAACGCCCAGGGCACCGGGCTGGGCCTGTTCATGGCGCGCGAGCTGTGCGGCGCCAATGATGCCCAGGTGCGCTACGGCACCATCTCGCTGCCGGCGCTGATCGAGCGCACCGGCATGCTGGCCCCCGCCGCGCGCGCTACACTGCCGGCCAAGGCCTTCGTGCTGACGCTGCGCATCGAGAGCGCCGAAGCCGCCGCCGCCTGAACCGTCCTCCATCCCGCCACTGCCCCATGCCATCCCGAACGTCCCGCGCGCCCGACCCCATCCTGGTCATCGACGACGAGGCCGACCTGCGCGAGCTGCTGGACATCTCGATCCGCCGCATGGGCCATGACGTGGTGCTGGCCGGCTCGCTGGCCGAGGCGCGCGACAAGCTGGCGCAGGGCCGCTACAGCCTGGTGCTGACCGATATGCGCCTGGGCGACGGGCTGGGCATCGAGATCGTGCGCCAGCTGTCGGCCGCGCCCGAGCGCATCCCGGTGGCGGTGATCACCGCCTACGGCAGCGCCGACAACGCCGTGGAAGCGCTCAAGGCCGGCGCCTTCGACTACATCGCCAAGCCGGTGTCGCTCGAGCAGCTGCGCAGCCTGGTGCTGAATGCGCTGGGGCGCCCGCCGCGCGAGAGCGCCGATGCCGACGCCGCCGCGGCGGCGGAGCAGGCCGCCGACCGCGCCGCGGCGCTGCTGCCCGGCCATTCCGCGGCGATGCAGGAGGTGCGCCGCTCGCTGTCGCGCCTGGCGCGCAGCATGGCGCCGGTGGTGATCAGCGGCGAATCCGGCAGCGGCAAGGAGCGCGCCGCGCGCGCCATTCATGCCACCAGCGCGCGCGCCGCGCATCCGTTTGTCGCGGTCAACTGCGGCGCCATCCCCGAGAACCTGATGGAGTCCGAGTTCTTCGGCCACGTCAAAGGCGCCTTCACCGGCGCCGACGCCGAGCGCGGCGGCTTCTTCCAGGCCGCCAACGGCGGCACGCTGCTGCTCGACGAGGTGGCCGACCTGCCGCTGCCGATGCAGGTCAAGCTGCTGCGCGCTTTGCAGGAGCGCCGCGTGCGCAAGATCGGCGCCAGCCGCGAAGATGCCGTCGACGTGCGCGTGATGTGCGCCAGCCACAAGGACCTGGCCGCGATGGTGGCAGCGGGGCAGTTCCGGCAAGACTTGTATTACCGCCTGAACGTGCTGGCACTGCGCATGCCCACGTTGCGCGAGCGCGGCGAAGATATCCCGGTGCTGGCGCGCGCCATCCTGGACCACCTGGCGGTGCGCTACGGCGATGCGCACCCGAAGCGGCTGTCGCAGGCGGCGCTGCAGCGGCTGGTGGCCTATCCGTTTCCCGGCAATGTGCGCGAACTGGAAAACCTGCTCGAGCGCGCCTACGCGTTTGCCGAAAGCGAAGACATCGAGCTGGCCGACCTGGGCCCGCTGGACGCCGGCGCCGGACACGCCGGGCTGCTGCACTCGCCGGTGCCCGCGATAGTGCCGCGGCCGGTGCCGCCTCCCGCTTACGCTGCTTACGCCGCTTGGGGCACTGCGGGCGTCCCGGCTGTGGCGGCACCCGCCACGCCCGCGCTGGTTCAGGCTGAGCCGGCACCGGCGGCGGCAGCCGCCACCGCAGCAACACCCGAACGCGAGCCCGCCGGCGACCCCGCCGAGCGCGCCTGCCGCGGCATCGTCTTCCCGATCGACCTGCCGGCCAGGCTCGAGGCCGTCGAGCGCGAGCTGATCCTGCAGGCGCTGGCGCAGACCAATTTCAATCGCACCGCAGCCGCGCCATTGCTGGGCCTGAACCTGCGCCAGCTGCGCTACCGCATCCAGCAGCTGGGCATCCGCGAAGCCATGGATACCGCCGACCGCGGCCCAGCGGAAGGCGAGGGAACGGCATGACCGCGCCCACGCGCTCCACCTATCTGCCCGATGCCGACGGCTGGGTCCCCGCCGCGCGCCGCGTGCCGTCGCCCAATTTCGACGCGCGCCCGGACGGCATGCCGGTGGACCTGGTGGTGCTGCACAACATCAGCCTGCCGCCCGGCCAGTTCGGCAGCGGCGACATCGAGGCCTTTTTCCAGAACCGGCTTGATCCCGGCAAGCATCCGTTCTTTTCCACCATCCACCAGGTCCAGGTGTCGGCGCACTTCCTGGTGACCCGCACGGGCGAGCTGGTGCAGTTCGTGCCATGCACCCAGCGTGCCTGGCATGCCGGGCAGTCAGATTTCTTCGGGCGCGCGCGCTGCAATGATTTTTCCATCGGCATCGAAATCGAAGGCTGCGACGACCTGCCGTTCACGCTGGCCCAGTACGACACCGTGGCTGCGCTGGTGCCCGCGCTGATGGCCGCCTATCCGGTGCGCGCGATTGCCGGCCACAGCGATATCGCCCCGGGCCGCAAGACCGATCCCGGCCCGCATTTCGACTGGGCGCGGTTTGCCAGGCAGGCAGGGGTGGCCCCCGCAATGTTGCCTTACCAGTGCCCCGGCGCCGCGGGGCAGGTGACGAATTCCTAACGTCATCCGGCGCCGTGCGCGCTCCATTCCGGCGCACATGCCCCACGTCGGTGTGGGGCTATCGCAACCTCGCAACAATCAAAAAAATTTTTGTGAAATGTGCAGTTGCGAACGGTCTGGCCGAAACCCTTGCGAGTACTAGGCTTGCGGGCATGTGGCGCTGCCGCACAGTCGCCGGCGCGCCCCAAATAGCGGTTGTCAAGACTGGTCATTCGGATTCCTTTCACTATACTTAGCCCAGTTTTCCGCATCACACACTATATCTAGTAGTCAAACCGGGGAGCCGGCCCCAGGCGAGGCAGCAGCCGCGAAGTTCGCGCATCGACTGCAAACCTCCCTGCAAGGCCCGCGAATCACAAGAGTCCCTGGCGAAATGTTCACGTAAAGGCAGTCTGTCCGCCCCCACTTTCGAGCCGGGAGGGACGTTCTTTTTCGCCGCATTTCGCCAGGGACTCTTTTGTCTCTTATTTCCAGGGTAAAAAACAGGAGTTCTCATGCAAACGGCCCAGAACGAAATCACCACGGGTGGCGCCGCCGCCGGTATCGCACCGACCGCGCAGCAGACCCCCGCCAACGCCGCCAATACGAATTACCCGGATCACAAGATCATTCGTCGCAACGGCGCCGTGGTGGCGTTCGAGCCGTCCAAGATCGCCGTCGCCATGACCAAGGCCTTCCTCGCCGTCAATGGCGGACAGGGCGCGGCCTCGGCGCGCGTGCGCGAGATCGTCGAGCAGCTGACCGGCAACGTGGTGCGCGCACTGGTGCGCAGCCGCCCGAGCGGCGGCGCCATCCATATCGAAGACGTGCAAGACCAGGTCGAGCTGTCGCTGATGCGCTCGGGCGAGCATGAAGTGGCCCGCGCCTATGTGCTGTACCGGGAGAAGCGCAAGGCCGAGCGCGCCAGCGCCAGCGCCGAGGCCGTGGCCCGCGTGCAGGAAGGCGGCATCAGCGTTAACGTGACCGATGCCGGCGTGAGCAAGCCGCTCGACATCGTCGCGCTGCACGCCCTGATCGACAACGCCTGCTCCGGCCTGGGCAAGTCCGTCAGCGCCGAGCCGATCCTGAAGGAAACGCTGAAGAACCTGTACGAAGGCGTGCCGATGACGCAGGTGTACGACTCCGCCATCCTGGCCGCGCGTACCCTGATCGAAAAGGATCCCGACTACAGCCAGGTCACCGCCCGCATCCTGCTGCACACCATCCGCAAGGAAATCCTGGGCACCGAAGTGACCCAGTCGGAGATGTCGGCCCGCTACGCCGAGTACTTCCCCAAGTTCATCGCGCGCGGCATCGAAGCCGAGCTGCTCGACGAAAAGCTGGCCACCTTCGACCTGGCCCGCCTGGGCGCTGCGCTGGACGCCGGCCGCGACTTCCAGTTCAACTACCTGGGCCTGCAGACCCTGTACGACCGCTACTTCCTGCATATCGATGAAACCCGCATCGAAATGCCGCAAGCCTTCTTCATGCGCGTGGCCATGGGCCTGGCGCTGAACGAGAAGGACCGCGAAGCGCGCGCCATCGAGTTCTACCAGCTGCTGTCGTCGTTCGACTTCATGTCGTCCACGCCGACGCTGTTCAATTCCGGCACCCGCCGCTCGCAGTTGTCGTCGTGCTACCTGACCACCGTCTCGGACGACCTGGAAGGCATCTACGAAGCGCTGAAGGAAAACGCGCTGCTGTCCAAGTTTGCCGGCGGCCTGGGCAATGACTGGACCAATGTGCGCGCGCTTGGCTCGCACATCAAGGGCACCAACGGCAAGTCGCAAGGCGTGGTGCCGTTCCTGAAGGTGGTGAACGACACCGCTGTCGCCGTGAACCAGGGCGGCAAGCGCAAGGGCGCGGTCTGCGCCTACCTGGAAACGTGGCACCTGGACATCGAAGAATTCCTGGAGCTGCGCAAGAACACCGGCGACGACCGCCGCCGCACCCACGACATGAACACGGCCAACTGGATTCCGGACCTGTTCATGAAGCGCGTGATGGAAGGTGGCGAGTGGACCCTGTTCTCGCCCGCCACCTGCCCGGACCTGCACGACAAGGTCGGCAAGGAATTCGAGAAGGCCTACCTGGGCTATGAAGCCAAGGCCGCCAGCGGCGAACTGAAGCTGTTCAAGAAGCTGCCCGCGCTGCAACTGTGGCGCAAGATGCTGGGCATGCTGTTCGAGACCGGCCACCCGTGGATCACCTTCAAGGATCCGTGCAACATCCGCAGCCCGCAGCAGCATGTCGGCGTGGTGCACAGCTCCAACCTGTGCACGGAAATCACGCTGAACACCAATGACAGCGAGATCGCCGTCTGCAACCTGGGCTCGGTCAACCTGGTCGCCCACCTGGCCAAGCAGGCCGATGGCTCGTACGCGCTTGACCACGCCAAGCTGCAGAAGACCATCCGCACCGCCATGCGGATGCTCGACAACGTCATCGACATCAATTACTACGCCGTCGACAAGGCCCGCAATTCCAACCTGCGCCACCGTCCGGTCGGCATGGGCATCATGGGCTTCCAGGACTGCCTGCACGTGCTGCGCACCCCGTACGCCAGCGACGCCGCGGTGAAGTTCGCCGACACCTCGATGGAAGCCGTGTGCTACTACGCCTACCAGGCGTCGACCGAGCTGGCCGAAGAGCGCGGCCGCTACAGCACCTACGAAGGCTCGCTGTGGGACCGCGGCATCCTGCCGCAGGACTCGCTCAAGCTGCTGGCCGAAGAGCGCGGCGGCTACCTGGAAGTGGACCTGTCCAGCACCATGGACTGGGACAGCCTGCGCGCCCGCATCAAGCAGCACGGCATGCGCAACTCGAACTGCATCGCGATCGCCCCGACCGCGACCATTTCGAACATCATCGGCGTGTCCGCGTGCATCGAGCCGACCTTCCAGAACCTGTACGTCAAGTCCAACCTGTCGGGCGAGTTCACCGTGGTCAATGACTACCTGGTGCGCGACCTGAAGGAACGCGGCCTGTGGGACGAAGTGATGGTTGCCGACCTGAAGTACTTCGACGGCTCGCTGGCCCGCATCGACCGCATTCCGCAAGACCTGCGCGATATCTACGCCACCGCGTTCGAAGTCGAGCCGACCTGGCTGGTCGAAGCCGCCAGCCGCCGCCAGAAGTGGATCGACCAGGCCCAGTCCCTGAACATCTACATGGCCGGCGCCTCCGGCAAGAAGCTGGACGACACCTACAAGCTGGCCTGGCTGCGCGGCCTGAAGACCACGTACTACCTGCGCACCATGGCTGCCACCCACGTGGAGAAGTCCACCGTGTCGCGCGGCTCGCTGAACGCGGTGTCGTCGGGTAGCGACAGCACCTCGTCCCTGGACGCCGCCGCCGCATCGGCTCCGGCCATGCCGGAAGCCGAAGGCGCGGTCTGCACGATGCGTCCGGGCGACCCCGGCTTCGAAGAGTGCGAAGCCTGCCAGTAATAAAGACCTAACCAACTCCCCCGGTTAGCTCCCCTCTCCCGCTTGCGGGAGAGGGGCGGGGGAGAGGGCCGGCGCCCCAACGAAGTCAAACGTCAAATCACCGACCAACCCGCCGCCCCCTAATAGATTTCCGGAGAACCATCATGCTGAGCTGGGACGACGACGTTCAAGCCACCCCGCAGGCCGCACCGCAGCCTGCCCTGCAACCCGCTGCCGCTGCCACCGCAGACCAGCAAGGCGTCCTGCCGCCGAGCGCCACGCAAGCCGGCATCCTGGGCAACAACCCCAACGCCGCCGCCGCGCAAAGCAACCGCCGCGTCAACGCCGCCGACAAGCGCGTCATCAACGGCTCGACCGACGTCAACCAGCTGGTCCCGTTCAAGTACAAGTGGGCGTGGGAAAAGTACCTGGCCGGCTGCGCCAACCACTGGATGCCGCAGGAAATCAACATGTCGCGCGACATCGCGACGTGGAAAGACCCCAACGGCCTGACCGAGGACGAGCGCCGCATCATCAAGCGCAACCTCGGCTTCTTCGTCACCGCCGACTCACTGGCCGCCAACAACATCGTGCTGGGCACCTACCGCCAGATCACCGCGCCGGAATGCCGCCAGTACCTGCTGCGCCAGGCCTTTGAAGAGGCCATCCACACGCACGCCTACCAGTACATCGTTGAGTCGCTGGGCCTGAACGAAGCCGAGATCTTCAACGCGTACCACGAAGTGCAGTCGATCCGCGACAAGGACGAGTTCCTGATCCCGTTCATCGACACGCTGACCGACCCGTCATTCAAGACCGGCACGCCGGAAAACGACCAGAAGCTGCTGAAGTCGCTGATCGTGTTCGCCTGCATCATGGAAGGGTTGTTCTTCTATGTCGGCTTCACGCAGATCCTGGCGATGGGGCGGCAGAACAAGATGACCGGGGCGGCGGAGCAGTATCAGTACATCCTGCGCGATGAATCCCTGCACTGCAATTTCGGCATCGACCTGATCAACCAGATAAAGCTGGAGAATCCGCATCTTTGGACGGCGGAGTTCAAGGCCGAGATCACTGAGCTGTTCAAGAAGGCGGTGGATCTGGAGTACCGATACGCTGAGGACACCATGCCGCGTGGGGTGCTGGGGTTGAATGCGCCGATGTTCAAGTCGTATCTGCGGTTTATCTGCAATCGCCGATGCCAGCAGATTGGTCTTGAGCAGCTGTTCCCGAACGAGGAGAACCCGTTCCCGTGGATGAGCGAGATGATCGATCTGAAGAAGGAGCGGAACTTCTTCGAGACGCGCGTCATTGAGTATCAGACCGGTGGGGCGTTGAGCTGGGATTGAATTTCTTCTTCTACGTAAGAAGAATTAACGACGAGAAATGGGAGCTGTTGGCTCCCATTTTTTTTTGAGGTGGCCGCTATCGGCCATGAAGCGTCGCACACCGGTAGCGTCTCGGACGTTCAGCCCTCGGCTCCGCTCCGCAAAGGGACAGTCGCACTTGGGTGACAGACACGAGAGCTAGATTGACGTACGCCGATCAGGCGGTAAAGCGGATTGCAATGCTCCTACAAATACTCGGACTGCCATCGTGTGTTCACGGCCTTTTAGCACCGCAAGGGAGAATTCGGCTCTGTGGCTCAGGACGGCGGGATTTATCGCTCGCATCAGGCCTTGCTTGACCCACTGCGAGGCATAATGCTCCGGTAGGTAGCCGATGAATTTCCCAGACAGAATGAGGGTCGCGACGGCTTCCATGTGGTATACGGTTGCTGCCACTTTAAAGCTGATGGCGTCACCCATTTCCCTGGACTCTCGCATATAACCGCGGGAAACATAGTCCATTTTTTTCAGATCTGCTGTGCTTATATCATTCGATGCCAGCTTGAAAAGCTCGTGACTATGGCCACAATAAAGGCACAGACTCTCCGTGTGGAGTGGCAGGTACGATAAGCCAGGATGCATAGCGCGGAATGGGCCGATACCAACATGGATTTTCCGCTCAAGTACGGCAGCCTCGATCTCATTGGGGGATTTGATTTCCATTTTCAAGTGGAGATCACCGCCTTTCTGCTTGACGGCGACAATCGCCTCGGCGATATGGGCATGCACGTCGGTAATGGTGTTATCTACAACGCCGATTGCCAACTCTCCACTAAGCTCATGGCGTATGGCGCCGATGTCCGCTCGGAATTGCTCCACCGTGTTTAGCAAGCTATCGGCCGCCTGATAGACGGAATGGCCCTCGTCGGTCAGATGGAAGCCACGCCGCCCCCGCTCGCACAGCCTTAGACCCAGACGTCTTTCAAGATCCGTCATATGGGAGCTTATGGTCGATAGATTCATATTCAGTGCAGATTCGGCTGCTGAAAGTCCTCTGCAGTCGGTAACCGTTTTGAATATGCGTAACAATCGTAGATCGACGTCGGTCATCTTTATCATATTAATAACCCTCCATCCGCGGCTCGCGAGCTGGTCGTAGTGGCTCTAACAGCCTGCATCCTGTCGAACAGACAGCCTACCACGGCCTCCGCCCATGGAAGGCAGATAGCGAAGGTTCGACTAATGCAAAACTAAAGTTCGAGAACTTGGGATTCAACCGGTGGCACGTGCGTGCAAGACTTAATGGACGCCTCTGGCTGAGGCTGTGAGCAAGGCATCTCAGCACCCATCCGAGGCGTACTAACTGCGAGGAGCTACCAATGGAAAAAAATAGGTTTGCGCCTATCACCGGCACGGTGACACCACGTTATGCTGGATTGGCCACCTTGATGCGGCTACCGCACATGGGACTGATGGATCCGAGCGTTCGGGATGTGGATATCGGCTTGATCGGGGTGCCATGGGATGGCGGCACAACAAATCGTCCGGGCGCTCGCCATGGACCCCGTCAGGTGCGTGATATCTCTACGATGGTGCGCAATGTCAACCGATGCAGCGGCATCAAACCATTCGAGATTTGCAATTGTGCGGACCTAGGGGACACGCCTGTCAATCCGGTGGACCTGATGGATTCGCTGAATCGGATCACCGCATTCTACGACGAAGTATGCAAGGCTGATATTGCACCCCTGTCGGTGGGCGGAGATCACCTCGTAACGCTACCGATCTTGCGAGCGCTGGCGAAGAAGAACGGGCCCGTCGGAATGGTGCACTTTGACGCGCATACAGATACCTGGAACCGTTATTTTGGCGATAACCTTTACACACATGGCACCCCCTTTCGTCGGGCCATCGAAGAGGGATTACTGGATCCAAAGCGGACCGTGCAAATCGGCATTCGCGGGGCGTTGTACAACGACAGTGAGAATGATTGGGGCGAACGTCAGGGCATTCGAGTCATCGACATCGATGAATTTCAGTCGATGGGTATCGATGCTGTAATTCAGGAAGCCAGGCGGGTAGTCGGCAACGGTCGAACCTATGTGACATTCGACGTTGACGCACTGGACCCCGTGTATGCGCCCGGCACTGGAACGCCAGAAATCGGTGGGCTGACAACGATCGAGGCCCAGCACGTGATTCGTGGACTACGGGGCCTGAATCTCATCGGAGGCGATGTGGTTGAGGTATCGCCGCCGTTTGATCCAAGTGGCAATACGGCATTGGTCGCTGCCACGTTGATGTTCGAGATCCTGTGCATCCTTGCTGACAGCATCAGCATGCAACATGGCGCGAATCACCCGAGCATATAAAAGTCGCTTCGATATTGATTAAGCGTCGATTGCCGGGGAAGTGCTGCACACCCCCCCTTCAGTGCATGCCTTATGCCGTTACCCGAGATGCAGCGCACCGCAATAGCGCGGGCACTCATCTGAGGCGGGCCGCACTCCGGAACAAAAAGGGATGACGACGCTATATCGCGCAGTTATCCCCGCAAGAAATAGACTACCAGCCGTCGACTGAGTCGGCAGCCAGGTCAGCCACTACGCAGGAGACAAAGATGGACACTTCAGAATTTGGCGCGGAACCCTCCGCAACCTCACCCTCAAGTCCGTGCCTGACGTCGAGCACGACTTCCTCCGGGCTGATTGAACGTCGTTCGATCGACTACATCCCGGAATCGGAAAGGCATGGCAATCTGGGTAGCCAGTTCACCCTATGGCTTGGCGCCAACCTTCAGGTTACTGCTGTGGTTACTGGAGCACTGGCAGTGGTGCTTGGCGGCGATGTATTTTGGTCCCTTATTGGCCTCCTGATCGGACAGATCCTTGGCGGTGCAGTGATGGCGCTACATGGCGCGCAGGGGCCTCAGCTCGGGCTCCCACAGATGATCTCCAGCCGGGTCCAATTCGGCGTCTACGGTGCCATTCTGCCCTTGGTGCTCGTCTGCATCATGTATGTGGGCTTCTCAGCGGGGGGCATGGTGCTGTCCGGCCAAGCGCTCAGCCATCTGATGGGTATCGACAACTCCAGCGCGATTCTGCTGTTCTCGGGCTTGGTGATCATGCTTGCTACACTCGGCTATCGCACTATTCATTTCATGGGGCGAGTCTCCAGCGTCATTGGAGTTGTGGCTTTCCTGTACTTGTTCGCCAATCTACTGCAGGGCCAGGACCTTGGCGCTCTACTACAAAACCGTCGCTTCGACGTCAGTCACTTCCTGCTCGCCGTTTCCCTATCCGCCTCATGGCAGATTGCCTACGGACCATACGTGGCCGACTACTCACGCTATCTGCCTCGCTCCACCTCGGCCATTAAGACATTCCTCGCCGTAGGCGTTGGTTCGGTACTGGGTTCGCAAATCTCAATGGTCTTCGGCGTCTTTGCCGCTGCGTTGGCGGGCAGCCAATTCGCCGGACATGAGGTGAGCTTCATCGTCGACCTGGGCGCAACTGGGGTAGTCGCTGCATTTCTCTACCTGATGATCATCCTGGGCAAGCTCACGATCACAACGTTGAATGCTTATGGGAGCGTCATGTCGGTCGCCGCCATCCTGACCGGACTGGGCGGACAACGGACCATTTCCGGCCGTACAAAGTTCTTCTTCATCGTAGTCATGGTAGGGCTTTCTACGGCGCTCGCATTGGCTGCCGGGCAGCATGACTTTCTCAAGAAATTCTCGGCTTTCCTACTGTTTCTTCTTGCGTTCCTTACCCCTTGGAGTGCCATCAACCTGGTTGACTATTACTTTGTCACCAAGGAACGCTACGACGTGCCAGCGCTGTTTGACCCGAACGGGCGCTATGGTCGGTGGAATGTCAAAGGCTTAGCGGTCTATGTGGTTGGCGTAGCGGTGCAGATGCCCTTCATTGCGACCAGCTTCTACACCGGCGCATGGGTGGAGGCGCTCGGCGGTGTCGACATATCTTGGATCGTTGGTCTGGTGGTTCCGGCCGTGATTTACTACTTCGCGGGGAGTAAAGCGAACGTGCCCCAGGCGCTGATCCTGCCAGATAAAGCCACCCATGCCGAATCGTAGTCCGGCCAGTCTGCGCGACCCCCAGGTCATCCATCGGCCTGCACGCGCGGTATGGTTTCAGCGCAGCGGGGAAACGTTGCAGCAGCCAGCCACTTTGTAGATTCAACGCACGGAGTGCAGCTTTCGCAGGCTTCCGCAACGGGATGCCCCGTGTGCGTGACGGTCTCTGCCATTTTGCAGCTTGGCACGGCATATGCGTCGGTTTAACACTTCGGCGAACATCATGGAGATGATCATGCCAAAAGCATCCAGCATTGCGCAGGCAAAGGCGGACAAGCGGGCGGGGAAATCGGCAAGCACCCAGGCCGGTCATTTTGTTCGTGACGAGATCGAAGCCGTCCGCCATGGCAAGCATGGCGTGCGCTCGGCCAAGCAGGCCATCGCCATCGGCTTGTCGGAAGCGCGCCGCGCGGGCGTCGACTTGCCCCCTAAGGCGGGTTCCAAATCCGCCACGGCCAAGAGTGCGGCCAAGCCGACCGCCAAGAGTGCCAGCGAAAAGGCGCCCAGGCGGCCTAGTTCCGAAAGCACGGCCAAGCGTCGCAGCGCCGCTATCAAGGCGCTCAAGCGAGAGAGCACGGCCGGGGCCTCGCCTCAGGCACTGTCAGCCCAGGCCAAGCGTGCCGCCAGCAAGCGTACCGCGGCAGATCGCTCCGCGGCCGCCGAGAAGGCTGCCCGGACAAAGGGTGCGGCGGGCCGCTCTGAAGCGGCCCAAAAGGCAGCGCGCACCCGTGCAGCGAACAAGCGAGCAGACAAGATGCCTCGTTAGGCTGATGTTTTGCGCGTGGAGGGGCGGGCGCCGCCCCGCCTCGCTCTTAGGCTCGCCCTGCAGAATCTGCTTTTCGGCTAGCTGATCAGGATTTGTTGCCTCGGTATGCCGCGCTATGAGCAAGCAACTTAGGATGCGACACCATTGAGGTTCGTCGATCGGCACACGGGAAACCCGCAATTGCCCGGGCGCGACGTTGAGCGGAAGATGGCCCGGCACGCGCAGCAGTCGCTGCTCAATTTGCCCCGTGCCGGTTCCTCCAACTCCTATCCAGTTCGCCCCAATAACGCCCGCCGTGACGTCCCCCGCCCCCTCACGCCAACCCCGCCTCCATTTCGACCTCACCACCATCCAGCTCTTCATCGCCGTCGCCGACGAAGGGAGCATCACCCGCGGCGCCGAACGCCTGCATCTGGCCGCAGCGGCGGCTTCAAGACGCATCCTCGAACTGGAATCCCAGCTCGGCGTCTCGCTGTTCGAGCGGCTGCCTCACGGCATGGCTTGTACCGAAGCCGGCCGGGCGCTGCTGGCCCACGCCCGCGGCATCACCCACACCGTGCAGCGCATGCAGGACGACGCCACCTCGTTCGTCGGTGGCGACCTCGGCGTAGTGCGGGTCGCCGCCCCCAAGTCCGCCGTGATCCAGTTCCTGCCGTTCGACATCAAGCGCTGCGCTGCAGACTGCCCCGGTGTCCGCATCGACCTCCAGGAAATGAACAGCCAGGAGGTCCAGCAGTCGCTGCGCCGCGGCACGGTGGATATTGGCATCTACGAGGGCAGCCTGGGCGTGGTCGACCTGCCGACCGCGCCGTACCGCAGCGACCGGCTGGTGCTGGTGGTGGCGCGCGGGCATGCGCTAGCGAAGCGCAAGAAGGTGACGACGGAGGACGTGCTGGATTGCGACCTGATCGTGCTGGGCGAGAGTTCGGCGATCTCGGTCGGGCTGGAGCGGCTGGCGGACGAGGCGGGGCGAGTGCTGCGCATGCGCATGCGGGTGAGCGGGTTCGACAGCATCGCGGCGCTGGTGGCGCAGAACCTGGGGGGCGGGGTGATGCCGGAGGCGATTGCGCGCGAGGTGGCGGGCGGCAGCGGCTTCGTGCGGCTGCCGATTGCGGGGGAGTGGGCGGTGCGGCATTTTGTGCTGTGCCATCGGCCGCACGGCGCGCTGTCGTCGGCGGCGTTGAGCGTGCTGCAGGTGCTTGCGCAAAACGCGAAACCTGAATCCTGAAAATAGCGATAGCCCTGGGCGGGTGCATTGCGGAAGATGGCTCCATAACGATGAGAGGAGACACGCAATGCGGCGCAGACAATTTCTTCTGGCGGCTGCGGCCGGGCTGGCGGCGCCCGGCCTGGCGCGCGCGGCCAATGTGGCGGGGCCGGTTCGCATCGTAGTGGGCTTCGCCCCCGGCGGCGGCACGGACGTGCTGGCGCGCGTGATCGGGCAGAAGCTGGGCGTCATGTGGAACACCAGCGTGCTGGTGGAGAACAAGCCGGGCGCGACCGGCGCCATTGCCGCGGCCTATGTGGCCAAGCAGCCGCCGGACGGCACCACGCTGCTGATGGCGCATGTCAACAGCCATGCGATCGCGCCGGCGCTGCTGGACGTCAAGTACGACCCGCGCGCGGACTTTACGCCGATCTCGATGGTCGGGGTCACGCCGAATATGCTGACCTGCCGTCCGGAACAGAAGGTGCGAACGGTTGCGGACATCGTGGCGCTGTGCCGCAAGAATCCGGGCAAGATTTCGTTCGGCTCGTCGGGAATCGGCTCGGCGCAGCACCTGGCGCTGGAACTGTTCCGCATGCAGGCGAAGATCGACGTGGTGCATGTGCCGTACAAGGGCTCGGGCCCGCTGGTGGCGGACCTGCTAGGCGGCCAGATCGACTATGCGTTCGACACCATGACCGCGGCCACGCCGTTTATCCAGCAGGGCAAGGTGATCGCGATCGCGCAGACACGCCTGAAGCGCGCGGCCAGCCATCCGGGCGTGCCCACGCTGGCGGAGTCGGGCTTCCCGGGCCTGGACGCGGCGTCGTGGTATGGGCTGGTGGGCCCGAAGGGAATGCCGCCGGCGCTGGCACAGCGCATGAATGAAGACGTCAACCGCGTGCTGGCGATGCCGGACGTGGCCGAGCGGCTGAAGAGCTTTGGCGCCGAGGATTCGGGCGGATCGAACCAGCAGTTCGCCGCCTACATCGCCGCGGAATCGACCAAATGGGCCAAGGTGATCAAGGACGCCGGCGTGAAGGCGGAGAGCTGATGGCCGAGCGCCGACGCACCGATGCACGCAGCCCGAACCCATTTTCTTAGGACGCAACCGATGACTGATTTCCGCGACTCCGGCGCCCAAGCCGCCCAGGCCAACGCCACGCCCCTGCCGCTGGCCGGCGTGCGCGTGCTCGACGTCAGCCAGGTCATGGCCGGCCCTTACGCCTGCATGCTGCTGGCCGACCTTGGCGCCGACGTGATCAAGATCGAGCCGCCGGACGGCGGTGACCAGACGCGCGGCTCGATGGGGTTCAAGATGAAGGGGCCCGACAGCATGGGGTTCCTCAACATGAACCGCAACAAGCGCAGCGTCACGCTGGACCTGAAGACCGAATCCGGCCGCGCCGTGCTGTACCGGCTGGCGGAAACGGCGGACATCCTGGTCGAGAACTACCGCCCCGGTGTGATGAAGCGCCTGGGCATCGACTACGAGACCCTTAGCCGGATCAACCCTAAGCTGGTCTACTGCAGCATCTCGGGCTTCGGCCAGAGCGGGCCGTGGGCCACGCGGCCGGGATTCGACCTGATGGCGCAGGCGATGTCGGGCGTGATGAGCGTCACGGGCTATCCGGGCGGCGCGCCGGTGAAGGCAGGCGTGCCGGTGGCCGATATCGGCTGTGCGCTGTTCGCCACCTACGGCATGCTGTCCGCCTATATCGGCGCGAAAGAGACCGGCAAGGGGCAGTATGTCGATGCGTCGCTGTTCGATTCCGCGCTGGCGTTCTCGGTGTGGGACACCTGCGAATACTGGGGCACCGGGCGCGAGCCCGAGCCGCTCGGCACCGCCAACCGCATGAGCGCGCCCTACCAGGCGATGAAGGCGGCGGATGGCTACTTCGTGATGGGAGCGACCAACCAGAAGCTGTGGCAGCTGCTGTGCAATACGCTGGACCGGCCCGACCTGCTCGCGGATGAGCGCTTTGCCACGGTCGCGCTGCGCCTGGCCAACCGGCAGGCGCTGATCGGCGCGCTGGAGGAGAGCTTCGTCAAGCAGAGTGCCGACTACTGGATCGAGCAATTGCTTGAGGTCGGCATTCCCGCCGGGCCGATCCTGACCTACCCGCAGGCGTTCGACAGCGATCACGGCAAGCACCGCCAGATGCGCATCGAGATCGATCATCCGATCGAAGGCAAGGTGCCCAATATCGGCTTCGCGGTGAAGATGGGCGGCACGCCGCAGCAGGTACGGCGCCCGCCGCCGCTGCTGGGCCAGCACACTGGCGAGATCCTCGCTGAGTTGGGCCTGTCGCAGGACGAACAGCAGTCGCTGGCCGCGGCCGGCGCCTTCGGCGCATGAGCGCCCCGCAGCAGGCACCCATCGAAGGCCGGGTCACGTTGACACGGCAGGGCTCTATCGCGACGCTGACTTTCGACCGTCCGGCCGCGCGCAATGCGATGACGTGGGCGATGTACGGGCAGCTCGCAGAGCATTGTCGCGCTCTCGCCACGGAAGGCACGGCCGGCGCACGCGTAGTGGTGCTGCGCGGCGCGGGCGGCGAGGCCTTTGTCGCCGGGACCGACATCGCGCAGTTTCGGCAGTTCTCGGGCGGCGATGACGGGGTCGCGTATGAAGCGCGTATCGATGAAGGCATCGCGCTGGTCGAGCAGTTGCCGATGCCTACCGTGGCGGTCGTCGAAGGCTGGGCGGTGGGCGGTGGACTGGCCATCGCCACCGCGTGCGACTTCCGGCTGGCAACGCCCAAGGCCCGCTTCGGCGTGCCGATCGCAAAGACGCTGGGCAACACGCTTTCCGCGCACAACCTCGCCAAGCTGCGCGCGGCGTGGGGGCTGCAACCGGTGCGACGCATGCTGTTGCTCGCGCAGATTCTCGATGCCGATGCGGCGCTGGCCTGCGGTTTTCTTGAGGGCATTCATGCGCCCGAGGCGCTGGAAGGCGAAGTCGCCGCGCTGTGCGAGCGGCTCAGCGCGCTTGCGCCGGTCACGCAGACCGTCATCAAGGAGTCATTGCGCCGCCAGATCGTGGCGGCGGTGGCTGATACCGACGATCTGGTGCGGCAGTGTTATGGCAGCGACGACTTCCGGGAGGGGGCGGAAGCGTTCGTTGGCAAGCGCCCGCCGGTGTGGAAGGGGCGGTGAATTTTTGATCGGCCCGACGCCCTGAACGGTGGTGTGGGGTCCGTTCACTGGCTCGCGTGCTTCGGTCGCTGTTGCCGATGGGTCAAGCCAGCGACTTCACCGGCACCGAATAGACCACCCGCACGAACTTGGGCGCCGGCTGCCGGTCCACCACGACGCCGCCCATCGCTTCCGCAATCCGGCGGCTCTTCCAGTTCTGCTCAGCGGCCGGATATACAAAGCGCGCTGGCCGCAATGCGGCCGTTGCCCACCCTGCCACGGCCAGCACCGCTTCCTTGCCATAGCCGTGGCCATGGGCATCTTCGCGGATCCAGATGCCGAACTCCGGCGCCGGCGTGTCGGCGTGATGGAGCCCGGCAAGGCCAAGGAAATGACCGTCGCTGGTCCGGCGGACGGTGAAGACAAAATCAGTTCCGTCTTCCATGGCCGGCAGCCACGCCTGCCATACCTCGCGAAACGCCTCGGGCGACGGGGCGGGGTCCCAATCCATGTAGCGGGCGAGCGTTGGGGTGATGCAGGGCCAGGCCTCAGCTGCGTCATGTCCGCAGAAGGGTGACAGGGTCAGGCGGTCGGAGTGGATCGGCAGGGCGGACACAGGCATGGGGCAGGTTGGGTCAGTCCCTCGGGTGCGAACCGGTTACCACCAGTGTACGCCTGCTGATCCCTCCCACTTGCGGTATCCGGCGCGGCGACGCGATCCCGTGCCCCCGCACTCAGTGCACCCACGGACAAGGTCGTACCGGCCGGCACCGTGACGGTTTCCGCGTACGTGCCGCTCACGGGGCGCCGCGCGTCACGAAAGCTGCCCAACTTTGACAGGGCCGGGCCCCGATACTCTCCTCAACTTACCGATCTCCCTGCCGATAAGAGCCCTGCCATACCAGCGCTTGCGCTGGGGGTGACCCCATGCCCATCGGAAATCCGTAATGAAGATCGCAGTCAAACTCCCGCTCGCTTTCGCGGCGGCGCTTATCGTCATGTTCGCCGGTGCCCTGTACGGCCTGAGTACCTTGAACCGCTCGATCGACGACTACAACCATGTCGTGCTCGAACGGGTCGAGGAAGAACGGCTGGTTACGGCGATGCTCGTGGATTTCAAGGAGCAGATCCAGGAGTGGAAGAACACGATCCTGCGCGGCAGCGACACGGCGCGGCTGGACATGCACTGGGCCGCCTTTGCCGCGCGCGAGTCGGCGATCCGCGCACGTGGCGCGGCGCTGGCCAGGCGCCTGCCCGATGGCAAATCGAAAGCGCTGGTAGCGCGGTTCACCAGCGCCCATGCCACGATGGGCGAGGGCTACCGGCGCGGCTTCGAGGCCTTCAAGGCGGCGCAGTTCGATCCGGCCGCCGGTGACCGCGTCGTGACCGGTGTCGACCGCGAGCCGGCGCGACTGCTGCAGGAGGCCGCGCGACTGATCGCGGCGGATGCCGCGGCTGTGTCCGCGCAGACCGCCGCGACCGCCAGCCACGCCGCGACGCTGAGCTATGCGCTGATGCTCGCCGCGTTCGCCTGCGGGCTGGCCGGCGCGCTGGTGTTCAGCCGCGCGCTGACGCGACCGCTGTCCCGTGCGCTGAATGTGGCGCAGACGGTGGCCAGGGGAAACCTGTCGACGCCGATCGATACGCGCGGCAAGGACGAGATCGCCGCACTGATGCAGGCGCTGCACGACATGCAGCACAGCCTGTCCGATGTCGTCGGGCTGGTGCGGCGCAATGCCGAAGGCGTGGCGGCGGCCAGCGCGCAGATCGCGAACGGCAACTTTGACCTGTCGGCACGCACCGAGCAGCAGGCGGCTTCGCTGGAACAGACCGCCGCGAGCATGGATGAGCTGACGCTGACCGTGCGCGCCAACGCCGAGAATATTGAACAGGTTTCCCGGCAGACGGCGCTGGCCCGCGATATCGCGGGACGCAGCGTCGATGTGATGGGTCATGTCGTCACCACCATGCAGGAGATCGCCGAGCGCTCCGCCAAGGTGGGCGATATTGTCGGCGTGATCGAAGGCATCGCGTTCCAGACCAACCTGCTGGCGCTGAACGCCGCCGTCGAGGCGGCTCGCGCCGGCGAGCAGGGACGTGGCTTTGCCGTGGTCGCCAACGAGGTGCGCACGCTCGCGCAGCGCAGCGCGGTGGCGTCGCGCGAAATCAAGGCGTTGATCGACGTGGCGGTCGAGCGCGTCGCGGCCGGGCACGCGCTGGTCGGCAACGCCGGCGGCACGATCGAAGAGATGACGGCGGCCATGGCGCAGGTTTCGCGCTTCGTGAACGAGATCGTCGCGGCGTCCGGCGAGCAGCGCCATGGCATCGAGCAGGTTAACCAGGCGGTCGGCCAGCTCGACGAGGTCACGCAGCAAAACGCCGCGCTGGTCGAGCAGGCTTCGGCGGCGACGCAGTCGATGGCGGAGCAGGCGCGGGCGCTGCGCGAGGCGGTGGCGGTGTTCCGGCTGGGTGGGGCGGCGGCAGTGGCGTGAGTCGGAGTGGTCGACGACAGCGTCTGGCGCGCCTGGTTGGCGATACCCGTACCTGCCAGCAGGCTGTGCTTACAGAGTCGTCCTAACGCCACGAACGGCGCATAGCCGGACAATTCTCCCATTGCATCGCAGATAGCTTGCGTTATTGGTTGTCACTTGACAACCTTGGGCCATGCTTCTAGCCTTGGAGAAATCGATGGCCCGTGCCCAACACCCCAAGAAGGACATTGAAGGTGCGTTAACCCACGCCGAATCTCGCGGCTGGCGTGTCGAGGCGGCGAAAGGCAGGGCCATGCCTGGGGACGGATCTACTGTTCGCACAATGACCACGCATGCCGTGGTGGGGAATTCTGTGTCATCAGCATCTATTGCACACCCTGGAGCCCATCCAACCACGCCACCCGAATCCGTCGGATCGTGGACAACTGCTTGCATCGGTACGAAGTCGCGGTGCCAATCGAGCTGACGGAGAAAACACCGCCATGGAATACGCGTTCACCTTGAGATACCAGTTGCCGGCGGATGACAGCGATCCCGACACGCTCGCCGAACGCCTCTATGAAGCCGGATGCGACGATGCGACCGTGGGTATGGGCGTGGTCGGCCGGATTGCGCTGGCGTTCGACCGGGAAGCGGAATCGGCGGCCGACGCCATCGTCAGCGCGCTGACCGATGCCCGTCGCGCCATGCCGTCCGCCTCGCTGATCGAAGCGGCGCCGGACCTGGTTGGCCTGACGGACATTGCGGACACCGTCGGCATGTCGCGCCAGAACATGCGCAAGCTGATGCTCGGCCATCCGGCTTCCTTTCCCGCGCCGGTGCACGAAGGCGCCAGTGCGCTCTGGCATTTGTGGGAGGTGCTGTTGTGGATGTCGGGAAAGGGGTACGAGATCGATCCCTCGCTCACGGACGTCGCTGCGGCCGCGATGCAGGTCAATCTGGCCAAGCGTGCCGGAAACATCGTCCCGGCAATGGAGCGCCGTGTCCGCAAGCTGGTTGCCTGAGGCGGCACGCCGGGGCGGCGTGCATTTCCCCACCGGCGACGAAAAAGACGATTGATCCGCCGGCCGGCCCTCAGTCCAGCCGGAACACTCCGACCGCCCGGTTCAACCCTTCAGTCTGCGCCCGCTGTGCCCGCGCGGCTTCGGCCGCGTCCGCCACCAGTTCGGCGTTCTCGTCGAATGCCGCCTGGATCTCGGCCACGCGTACCGCCATGCCCTCGATGCCGCGACGATGTTCCGCCGGTGCGGGATAGCCGGCATCTGCAAGCAGACGCCGGCGCTGCCATGCCTCAATCCAGGCGGATATTGTTTTCCTTGATCACGTTGCCCCAGTACGCCTGGTCGGCCCGGGTCGTCGCCGCGAAGGCCGCCGGCGGCGTGGTCTTGACGATCAGCCCCAGATCCCCCAGGCGCTGGCGGATGTCGGGCGCGGCCATCACGGTTTCTACGTCGGCCGCGATCTTGTCGACGATGGCCTGCGGCGTGCCGGCCGTGGTGAACAGGCCCAGCCAGGCCGGGCCGTCCAGCCCCTTGAAGCCGAGTTCCTGGAAGGTGGGCACGTCAGGCAGCATCGGCGCGCGGGTGTTGCCGGTCACTGCCAGCGGCTGCAGCTTGCCGGTGCGGGCGTGCTGGCGCACCGTCATCGGCGACAGCGTGCCCAGCGAGATCTGGCCGCCGATCAGGTCGGTGGCGATCGGCGCTTCGCCCTTGTACGGAACGTGGACCAGCTGCGCGCCGGCATTCTTCAGGAAGACCTGCATGTAGAGATGGGCGCCGGTGCCGATGCCGTAGGTGCCATAGGCGTACTTGTCCGGCTGGGAGCGGGCCAGGCTTACCATTTGCGGCAGCGTGCGCGGCATCGCGCTGCTGGCGGTCAGCACCAGGCTGGAGGTGCACAGCTGGCCGATGGCGGTCAGGTCGCGCAGCGGGTCGAACGGCGGCTTGGCCACCATATAGGGTGTCTGCACCAGGCTGGGCAGGCCCAGCAGCAGCGTGTAGCCGTCCGGCTGCGCCTTGGCGACCACGTCGGCGCCGATCATGCCGCCGACGCCGGGCCGGTTCTCGACGATCACCGGGCGCTGCCACAGCTTGCCCAGCGGGTCGCCCAGCGCGCGCGCCAGCACGTCGGTGGCGCCGCCGGGCGGGTAGGGCACCACCAGCCGCACCGGGCGCGCCGGCCAGGCTTGCTGGGCCCAGGCGCGGCCGATGCCGAGGGTTGAAGCGGTGGCGGCCAGGGATCCGGCTCCCAGCCATTGCAGGGCCTTGCGGCGGTCGGCTTGCATGGTGTTTCCTCCAGTCGTTGACATCGTGTCGGCGTGCGGCTCCGGAGCGTCGATGCGCCAGTGGCCACGGCAAGGCGCAGCGTACGAGGCCGGCATGCGCCGCGGCATCGGCGGGATGGACGAAAACGGTGGGGAGTACTTACCCGAATGTAGGCGGCGGTGCGGCAGGGGCACGGGCCGAACCGGCGCATCGCTTATGATGGCGCCGCTGCCGGCGCCTTGCGTTCTTCGTGCGGCGTTCGATCCATTTTTCTAGCCCGACCCATCATGGCCCGCCTCAAGCTCGACCTGCCCGCCGACCAGCTTTGCTACGCCACGCACCTGACCGTGCGCGTGACCGACATCAACTCGGCCAACCACCTTGCCAACGATTCGATGATCTCGATGATCTCCGAGGCGCGGGCGCGGTTCCTGTTTGAATTCGGCAGCGCGGACGTGCGCGAGGAAGGGGTGGGCATCATCGTCACCGACCTGGCCACGATGTACCGCAACGAGGCCCATGCACGCGACCAGCTGCTGTTCGAGGTGGGCGTGATGGACTTCAACAAGTACGGCGGCGACATCATCTTCCGCATCACGCGGCCGGCCGATGGCGCGCTGATCGCGATGGCCAAGTCGGGCTTCGTCTTTTTCGACTACGTGGCGAAGCGGGTAGTGGCGATGCCGGCGGGATTCGCCGGGCGCTTCCCCAAGGTGAACTGGGTGGAATAGCCGCCGGCGAGGCGCTGCCCGGTGGCAGCGCCTCCGAGAGGGCTGGGGTCAGGCCTTGCGCTCGCCGCCGAGCGCCTCGGTCAAGTCGGCCAGCAGCCCGGACAGCTCGCCCGCCATCATGGTGAAGTCCGAGTCGAAGCGCTCGTCTTCATCGTGCGCGGTGCCGTCGGCCTGTTCCTTGATCACGTCGAGCGGCGCCAGCTTCTTGACCACCAGCCCGTCGGTCAGCACGAACGAGACGCGGTCGTTCCAGGTCATCGCCAGGCGCGTGCAGCGCTTGCCGGCGGCGATATGGCGGCGCAGGTCTTCCGGGTCGAGCGGGTGGCGCACATAGCGGACCGTGGCCTTGCTTTCGGCGCCGGATTGCAGCTCGATTTCCTGGTCGACGGTGAAGCCGCCGGGGGCCGCATCGCCGGCCAGCCATTCGGTCATGGCCGCCACCGGCGACTGGTTGACGTGCAGGTTGATCAGCGGTAGCGGGTCGAGCGCCTTGAACAGCATGCCGCGCACTTCATCGGCCTTGGCCGCGGCGGCGGCATCGATGGCCAGCCAGCCATGGTCGGGGTCGATCCACACGCGCGTGTCGCGGCGGATGCTGAAGGCGCGCGGCAGCAGTTCTTCGGTGACCTGCTCCTTCAGTTCCTTCAGTTGCTTGCGGCCCGGCTTGTAGCCTTGCTGCTCTTCGATCTCGGCGGCGCGGGCGCGCGTGACCTGGTTGACCACGGTGGTCGGCAGAAGCTTTTTTTCGGTGCGCAGCGTCAGCAGCATCTGGCGGCCGACGGTATGGACCAGCTGGCCGTTGTCACGGGGCGAGGCCCAGCCTTGCGTCTGCATTTCGAGGCTGGTACCGGGAAAGAAGGCGTGCTTCGCCAGGCTGGCTTCGACCTCGTCGGCGCTAGGCGCCCACGGGGCGGCGAAACGATGGACCTGCAGATTCTTGAACCACATGGGAATTCGGCCAAAGGGACGAATTCTATCCGCTCGCGGACCACGGCCGCGAAAAATGCAGGGCGCCGCGCGGCACGACGGCCCCGCGGCGGACCACCACAAGCCCGCCGTTACAGGTCGAGTTTGCTGATCTTGCTGCCCTCGAAGCTCAGGCCCGCCATCAGGCCGGCATTGGTCATGACGAAGCCGACGATGGGCTGCTGGGCGGTATTGGTATCGAGCACGCCGTTTGCGCCAACGGTGGCCAGCGCCACGGTGGCATCGACGCCCGCGGTCCAGCCGCTGCTGCGCACAAACTTGTCGTAGGCTTCCGGCGTCATGAACATCAGGATGACGGCCTTGGACTGCGCCCCGATCTGCCAGCCCACCGAGCCCGCGATCAGGCGGTAATAGCCGCGCGTGGCGCCGCCCGAGCGCAAGGCGCCGTCGCCATACTCGCCACCGACGATAAAGCCGGCCGAGAGGGTCTTCGGGAACACCAGGATGCCGCGCGCGCGGTTGCCCAGCTCGCGCGAGCCGTTGACCGTGCTGTACAGGCGCGACAGCGTGGCATCCGCGCCCGAATCCAGCTCGCGCCGGCGTGCCGCCTTGTCGCTGGGCGCGCCGGGCTTGGTGGTGGTGCAGGCGCCCATGGCCAGGCTGCCGAGGGCCAGACCCGCGCTGGCCGAAAGGAAGGTTCGACGTTTCATGTCGTCTCCTTGGTGTTGTTGTCGTCTTTGAAGCATAGGCGCCGAAATCACCCCGGCAAATGATTCAGGCCAAGGAGTCGTTTCCATTTGTGACGAAGGTGGTACGGGATGGCCGTTCGCGGCAAAAATAATGGGCCTTGCGCCCGGTACGTCCCATGGCTGCCTTGCAGCTGCCGTGTGACGCCGCTGCGCCGTGACCGCCTCGATCCGCCATGAAAAGACTTCTCACCGCCCTGCCACTGACCTCGCTGGCCCTGCTGGCCGCCTGCGCTTCCCAGCCTCCGGGTCCGTCCAACGATGTCAGCGCGAGCGCGTCCGCGGCCGCCGATCCCGCCAGTGGCTGGCAGGCGCTGCGCGCCAAATACATGGACTGCACGCAGAAGCAGGCGAACGACAACTTGTCGGCCAAGGGCCAGTCGAAGGACGTGGCCGACCGGGCGCTATCCGCATGCCAGCCTGAACTCGAAGCGATGCACGATGCGTTCCGCGGCTATCTGGAGGCGCAGATGTCGTCATCGCACGGCAAGAGCAGCGCGCGCCAGGCGGCGGCGCGCGTAACCACCGACACCCGCGACAAGGCGCGCAGCTACCTGGTGCGCTACGTCGAGCGCGAGCGCTACCTGGCCGGCCAGAACTGACGGCGGGCCGGCCGCGCCTCAGAGCATTTCCAGCGGCCCGGGGCCGTCGGGCGGCGGAAAGATGCGGTCGATCTCGGCCAACTGGGCCGGCGACAGCATCTTCGACAGCGCGCCCAGGTTCTCCTGCAGGCGCTCGCGCCGGCTGGTCTTGGGGATGGCGATGACGCCGTCTTGCGCCAGCAGCCACGCCAGCGCCGCCTGTGCGGCGGTCATGCCGTGGTCGCGAGCGAAGCGCTTTAGCCCGGGGTTGCCCAGCAGCCGCGCCTGCTCGATGGGGGAATAGGCCATCACCGGCACGCCGCGCTGGCGCAGCCATGGCAACAGGTCCCATTCGATGCCGCGCCGGCCCAGGTTGTACAACAGCTGGTTGGCGGCCAGGCGGCTGCCGCCGGGCGCGTCCCACAACTCCTGCATATCGGACAGGTCCAGGTTGCTGACGCCCCAGTGGCGGATCTTGCCGTCGCGCTGCAGCGCTTCCATGGCCTGCACGGTCTCTTCCAGCGGCACGCCGCCGCGCCAGTGCAGCAGATACAGGTCGATGCGGTCGGTGCCCAGCCGCTTCAGGCTGCGCTCGCACGCCTGCACGGTGCCGCGCCGGCTGGCGTTGAAGGGGTAGACCTTGCTGACCAGGAAGGCCTGGTCGCGCCGGCCGGCGATGGCCTCGCCGATCAGGGCCTCGGACTGGCCTTCGCCGTACATCTCGGCGGTATCGATCAGGCGCAGGCCCAGGTCCAGCCCCAGGCGCAGCGTGGCGATCTCTTCGGCGCGCGCGGCGCGGGACTCGCCCATATTCCACGTTCCCATGCCGAGCGCCGGGACGCGCTCGCCGTCGGGCAGGGTGACTTGCTTCATCGGTTGGCTTCCAGGTTGACCGGGTCGGGCGCCCGGCGGCACCCAACCACACTAGTTAACAACACCGACAATGTACAACCCGCGCGGGCCGGCAATGCTTCAAACCAGTCCGGTCAGAAAATACACGGCGATGACAAAGAACACCGCAGCGGTCTTGATCAGCGTGACCGCGAAGATATCGCGGTAGGACTCGCGGTGGGTCAGCCCGGTCACGGCCAGCAGAGTGATCACGGCGCCGTTGTGCGGCAGGGTGTCCATGCCGCCGCTGGCCATCGACACCACCCGGTGCAGCACCTCCAACGGGATCTGCATGGCTTGAGCGCCCGCGATAAAGGTCTGCGACATCGCCGCCAGCGCAATGCTCATGCCGCCCGAGGCCGAGCCGGTGATGCCGGCCAGCGTGCTGACCGAGACCGCGGCATTGACCAGCGGATTGGGTATGACGCGCAGCGCATCGCTGACTACCAGAAAGCCGGGCAGTGCGGCGATGACGCCGCCAAAGCCATATTCCGACGCGGTGTTCATCGATGCCAGCAGTGCGCCGCCGACTGCGCCCTTGGTGCCCTCGGCAAAGCGCTCGCGCAGGGCGCCGAAGGCGGTCACCAGTACCACGGCGATGCCCAGCAGCAGCGCGCCTTCCACTGCCCAGATCGCGGTGACGCTGGCGATCTTGGTTTCCACCGGCTTGGCCAGCCCGGGCAGCGCCACGCTGCTGGATGCGCCATACCAGAGCGGAATCATCTGCGTCAGCCAGAAGTTGGCCACGCCCACCACCACCAGCGGCAGCAGCGCCAGCAGCGGATGCGGCAGCTTGCCGGCCTGGCTGCGTTCCGGCTCGTTGCGCAGGTTGGTGCCGTAGCCCTCGCCGCGCGCGGCCGCGGCACGGCGGCGCCATTCCAGGTAGCTCAGGCCCACCACCAGGATAAACAGCGACCCCGCCACGCCCAGCGCCGGCGCGGCCCACGAGGTGGTGTTGAAGAAGTTGGTGGGGATGATGTTCTGGATCTGCGGGGTGCCGGGCAGCGAATCCATGGTGAACGAGAACGCGCCCAGCGCGATGGCGCCCGGCATCAGCCGCTTGGGGATGTTGCTCTGGCGATACAGCTCGGCGGCAAACGGGTAGACCGCGAACACCACCACGAACAGCGACACGCCGCCATAGGTCAGCAGCGCGCACACCGCGACGATCACCGCGTTGGCGCGCGACCGCCCGATGTAGCGGATCGCCGCGGCGACGATGGACTCGGAAAAGCCCGACAGCTCGACCACCTTGCCGAACACCGCGCCTAATAGGAACACCGGGAAATACAGCTTCACGAAGCCGACCATCTTCTCCATGAAGATGCCGGTGAACACCGGCGCCACCGCCGATGGGTCGGTCAGCAGCACCGCGGCCAGCGCGGCGATCGGCGCGAACAGGATCACGCTGTAGCCGCGGTAGGCCGCGAACATCAGAAAGGCAAGGGCTGCCAGTACGATCAGGAACGACATCGGATCTCCTTCAGGGTTGCCTTCTCCTGAGGTGCGGTCCGTTGCCGCGCGGGGGCCGGCGCTTGTGGCGCGTTGTCTCTTTCTGTGCGTCAGGAAAAGGGATCAGCCGGCGACTGTGCCACAGCTTGGCTCGCGGCGAAACCTCAGGGCTCGCCGCGGACACCAGCGGTAGTGGCCGCGGGCATGAAGGAGAAGGCCAGCTTTACCCATGCTGATGGCGATACTCCTGCGTGCGCCCGCCGTAGCCATACGCCGCGGCACGGGCGTCGATCACGTGGACGTAGGAGACCGGATGCAGGTTGCCGAGCAGGCCCGACATGGTCTCGAACACGGCCGCGATGAACTGCGCCTTCTCCGCCTTGGTGTTGGTTTCATCGGTCACGCTGATATCCAGATGGAAGGCGTTGCGGCCCTGCCCGGACAGCGGCGCGTCGGCGATGATCCAGCTGTCGTGCGGGATGTACTGGACCGTCACAGCAATGACGTCGCGCTGCTTGCCGAGCACGCGCTCGGTCAGGTCGGCGATCGCCCTGGCGCTGCGGCGGGTGAGGTCGGCATCGGGTTGGCCGGACAGGTGCAGGACGATGTGGGGCATGGCGGCTCCTTGGGTTTGGGCGGGTCGGTGAAGCCATGGTAGGGTCTGGTGTAGTATCGGGAAAGCGGGAATAACCGATACATTCCATCGACTAATCCGAAACCCCACTCGCTCTTTCGGAGGCTTGCCATGCGCGGATTCGACACTGACCAGTTGCGCACCTTTGTGACGGTGGCCGACAGCGGCAGCCTGTCGGCCGCGGCGCCCAGGCTGTTCCTGTCGCAGTCATCGGTCAGCGAGCAACTGCGCAAGCTTGAGGAGCGCGCCGGCGTGCCGCTTCTAACCCGCGGCCGGCACGGCGCGCAGCCGACGCCCGCCGGGCAGCGGCTGCTGGCGCACGCTCGGCGCATCCTGGCGCTGAACGAACTGGCCTTGCAGGAGTTGCGCGGCCATGCGCTGGAAGGCGAACTGCGCCTGGCGGTGACCGACTATTTCCGCCCGGGCGAGATCGCCGGCATGCTGCGGCGCCTGCGCGAGCGCTATCCCTACCTGCGCCTGCACGTGACGGTGATGAAGAGCGCGGCGATCGATGCTGCCGCGGACCGTGACGCCTTTGATATCGGCCTCAGCATGCGGCTGCCGGGTACGCGCGGGACGGCCGCGCGCGGCACCGTGCTGCGGCGCGAGCCGCTCGCCTGGGTGGCCGCGCCGGCGGAGGCCGACAGCCTGCCGGCGACCCTGCCATTGGTGCTGCTGCCGGATACCTGTTCGCTGCACCAGTACGTGGTGCAGCGGCTGCTGCGCAAGCGCGTGCCGTTCGAGATCGCGCACTCCGCGTCCGGCGTAGCGGGGCTTCACCTTGCGCTGGCGGCGGGGCTGGGGATGTCGTGCCTGAATGCGTCGGCGATCGGGCCCGGGGTGGCGCCGCTCGACGCCGCCACCGTCGCCAGGCTGGGCCTGCCGCGGCTGCCCGAGGCGGAGTTCTTCCTGCTGCCGGCCCGGCGCGGGGAATCGGCATTCATTGCCGAGGCGCGCGCTGCGCTCGCCGCGCAATTGGCCTGAGCGCTTTCAGCGCGAGTCGAACAAAGATCACAAAGCGGAGCTTGTTATCCGCTGCAGTTGTGGTGAAAGCAACATATGTGAATTGGGAATGGGAATAATTCGCAATCTCGTTGACCATGACGAGTCCGTAATCGATAATGCGCTCGAATTATTGAAAGTTATTACAGTCGATTACAGGCCATGAGAATAAAACTTCACCCGATATGTGCCGCGGTGGCGGGGAGCTTCGTTTTTCAACCGATGCTAGTGTGGGCACAGGCCGCGCCGGCGGCTTCGGCGCAGTTGCCGGAAGTCACGGTCAAGGCTGACGCCAGCCGCGACCTGGGCGAGGGCTATAACCCGCCCAATGCGGTCAGCGCCACCAAGACCGAAGCGCCGCTGCGCGACGTCCCGCAGACCGTCAACGTGGTGACCGCCGAGGTCATGCGCGACCAGCACGCCACCTCGATGCAGGACGCGCTCAAGAATGTGCCGGGCGTGTCGTTCTCCACCGGCGACGGCCAGCGCGACCAGGTGTCGATCCGCGGCTTCACCGCCATCGCCGACCAATTCGTCGACGGCATCCGCGACGACGCGCTGTACTTCCGCGACCTGTCCAACGTCGACCGCGTCGAGGTCATCAAGGGACCGGCGGCCGTGCTGTACGGGCGTGGCTCGTCGGGTGGCCTGATCAATCGCGTGACCAAGAAGCCGGGCATCGATGTGACCGACTTCGCGCTCAGCTATGGCATGTGGGCCGACCGCCGCGCCGAAGCCGACGTGGGCCGCGTGTTCGCAGACGGCGCCGCGGCGTTCCGCATCACAGGCGCGGTGGAGAAGGCCAACAGCTACCGCTCGCAGCAATTCCTGGACCGCTCGGCGATCGCGCCGTCGCTGGAACTGCGCATCGCGCCCGAGACCACCGTGCTGTTCCAGGCCGATTACCTGGAAGACCGCCGCGTGACCGACTTCGGTATTCCGGCTTACCACGGGCGTCCGGTGGACGTGCCGGCGTCGCGCTACTACGGCGCAGCCAATGCGCGCGATGCGGACTACTCGCAATCGCGTGTGTTCTCCGGCACCGCCACGATCAACCATCGCTTCAATGAGAACTGGTCGATCCGCAATGCGACGCGCTATTACCACTATTCGCTGGACCGCAACAACACGCTGACCGCCGCGGTCAACGAAGCGGCGGGCACCCTCACCATGAACCACGGCAATGTCCGCCGCGAGGAACATGGCTGGTTCAACCAGACCGACCTGATCCAGAAGGCGACGATTTTCGGCACCAAGCACGAGATCCTGTACGGCATGGAGATCGGCCAGCAGAACAAGGACCAGGTCAACAACACCAAGCTGGTGCCGGGCACCTTCGACCTGTTCAACCCGGTGCTGCCGGTGCTGCCGCGCCAGGCGCCGGGCAACCCGACCACCTCGAACCTGGGCATCTTCGATACGCTCGCGTTCTACACCCAGGACATGATCACCTTCAGCGAGCAGTGGAAGGCGCTGGTGGGCGTGCGCTACGACAACTTCCAGCAGGAAACCCGCAACCGCATCGCCGGCCAGCGCGACCTGTCGCGCAGCGACTCCGCCTGGAGCCCGCGCGCCGGCCTGGTGTGGCAGCCGAGCAAGGCGCAGTCGTACTACGTGTCGTGGAGCAAGTCGTTCCAGCCGTCGGGCGAGGCGTTTGCCCTGGCGGCCAACAACGCCGACCTGGCGCCGGAGACCACGAACAATACCGAGGTGGGTGCCAAGTACGACTGGCTGAACGGCAAGGCCAGCACAACGATCTCGGTGTTCCGTCTGGAGCGCTCCAACATCAAGGTGAGCTCGCCCAACAACGTGCTGATCCCTATTGGCGAGCAGCGCACCGACGGCGTGGAACTCTCCGGCGCGGCCGAGCTTGGCAGCGGCTGGCGCATGCTGGCCGGCTACGCCTACCTGGACGCCACTATCACCAAGTCCACCGTCGCGCTGCAGGGCAAGCGCGCCACCATCACGCCGCGCCACTCCGGCAACCTGTGGGTGACCAAGGACCTGGGCCACGGCTTCGGTGTCGGCCTCGGCGCCAACCTGGTGGGCGCGCGCTATGCCGACCCGCAGAACACCGTGACCCTGCCCGGCTACGTCACCGCCGATGCCATGGCCTGGTATCGCCGCGGCGCCTTCGAAGCCCAGCTGAACCTGTACAACCTGTTCGACAAGGGCTACATCGTCTCGGCGCACGGCTCCAACGCCAACCTGAACATGCCGGGCGCTCCGCGCAGCGTCATGGCTACCCTGCGCTACCGCATGTAAAGCGCAGCATCGGGGACAAAAAAACCGGGCGGTGATGAACCGCCCGGTTTTTTTTCGCCTGCCGTTTCTCCTTCAAGCCGGCATGCCACGGCATGCCTCGGAGAAACCCTGAGTCCTGGCAGCGCTCAGTGCTCGCGCTCCCAGGTCTGGGTGCGCCCGATCAGGCTGATGCCGATGAAGCCGCGCACGCTGAGCTTGTTGCCATCCTCGGCCAGCGACATCTTGCTCTTGTAGACCTTGCCGTTCTCCGGATCCAGGATCTCGCCGCCGCTCCACTCGTTGTCGCCGGTCTTGCGCAGGCCGGACAGGATAGTCATGCCGATGATCGGCTGGTCCTTGCGTGCGTCGGTGCACTTGTCGCAGACCCGCGGCTTGCCGTCGCTGTCGACGAAGCTCTTGAGCAGTCGTCCGCTGTAGACGCCGTTCTTCTCGGTGATCTCGACCAGCCCGCGCGGCTTGCCGGTGTTGTCGTCGATGGTCTTCCACGTGCCGCTGGGCGTGGCCTGCGCCATCGCCGCGGCGCTGGCGAGCAGGGTGGCGGCAAGCACCGCGGCGCGCACGGTGCAAGCAAGGGGGGAAGGGCTGCGCATGATGTCTCCTTTGAGGTCCGTAGCCACGCCAATCTACTGGCGCAGCCGCCGCGCCGCAATCCGCCGCCGACCGGCGCGTGCCTGTCCGCGGTCCCTGCCTGCTGCCCGCCAAGCCGCATGGAGAGGGCGTTTGCGGGTTTTTGTGGCGCAGCAAAACGCGCCTGCGCGACGCCGCTGAAGCAATCCTCTAAGCGGACGTACGACGCGCCAGGCGGCACCTTGCCGCATGCTTCGAGAGCGCGCGAACGCATCCGCAAAGCACAGCGCGCTCGCTCCGGATTCCAACGGCAAGCGCGTGCGCCACGCATGCACGACGAGACTTCGTCGCAGCGGCTGCCGGAGTGTTGCCGCAATGCTTCGCTGTCGTCGCGGCTTGGCTCGATCGCAACGCTTCAATGCCTCCGCGATGCCCTTGCGATGTTGCGTCGATGCAAACCGTTGCGTGCACGCATCACTCTCGCGCACGTTCGGCGATGGTGTCGCGCAGCGACCGACGCCGGCGTCGTCGAGCACTGGCCGCGGCGCGGTGTGCGCGTGCCGGGTCGAGTGTGTAAAGCATGCAGAGCGCGCACCGGTGTTCACGTCGCGCGCGTGTCGAAGCACGCTGCGGCACGGCTTGAGTGGTGTCGCCCGCGTTTCGGTGCATCGCCCGCAAAGCCTTTGTCCATGCGGCTTTTCGGAAAGCGCGATGACGCGCGGCAGAGCGTTTCACGGTTGTCGCGCGCACGCTGCGCGGCATGTCATCGATACGTGCGGCGGTGTGTAAAAGCTGCGGTGCGAGCCATCAGCGAAGGGGTATCGCACAGCGTGCGCGAGCATGCGCGGTAGGGGGCCGCACTCGCACGCGCGCGACGCGTTTGGATGTCGTCGGCAACGTCTTCGTGACGACGCGCGTGAGAACTAGTTGGAGCGATACATGCGGGCAAGTTTTTTTGCACTTTTTTCTTAACATCATGGTGCAAACGAATTATGATTCGCCTTGACAAGAGTCTCACTTCATTGCAGCGAAGCAGGAAGCAAGATGAACCGAACCAGCGCGATGCGCGCTTCGATGCAATGACGAAGGTAGTAGCTGAGGAGCACGAGAACTTTGACGCAGACCAGGCCCGACCGGCTTCTTAAAACGCGTGCAGTCTCCCTTGGTCCATTAACGGGTTGGACCCGCTACCACCGAATGAATGCCGCCTGCAGTGCGCGAGGCCAAGCCCGCACCGCAGGCCAGCTGTCCGATATCTCCTCATTTCTGGCCGCGCGCCGGCTCAACGGGCGGTGCGGGCTGATCGAATATTCCAGGGCGCGGCATGTGCCCGAGACCCGCTTGCGGGCTCGCGCCGGCCGCCAAGTCACCGCCATGGGCGGTGCGCCTGCAACCGAATTCATTAGCGTGCAGCAGTGGTCGGGCCGCACGCCGATGAATCGCTCGCTCGACTGGGGCCGCGCTGCTGTGGCGCGCCTCGGGTCGGTCGGGTCGCCAACTTAGGTCATTCGATATTCACTCTCTAGTGAAGGAGTTATCCATGGCAACTGCTGCAAAGAAAAAGCCGGCGGCTAAGAAGGCCGCCAAGCCGGCCGCCAAGAAGGCTGCTGTGAAGAAGGTCGCCGCCAAGAAGGCTGCACCGGCCGCCAAGAAGGCAGCCGCCAAGAAGGCACCGGCCAAGAAGGCCGCGGTGAAGAAGGTCGCCGCCAAGAAGGCCGCACCGGCCAAGAAGGCAGCCGCCAAGAAGGCACCGGCCAAGAAGGCCGCAGTGAAGAAGGTCGCCGCCAAGAAGGCAGCACCGGCCAAGAAGGCTGCTGCCAAGAAGGCACCGGCCAAGAAGGCCGCGGTGAAGAAGGTTGCCGCCAAGAAGGCAGCACCGGCCAAGAAGGCTGCTGCCAAGAAGGCGCCCGCCAAGAAGGCTGCTGCCAAGAAGGCTGCACCGGCCAAGAAGGCTGCTGCGAAGAAGCCGGCCGCCAAGAAGGCTGCTGCCAAGAAGCCGGCTGCCAAGAAGGCTGCCGCCAAGCCTGCCGCGGCCCCTGCCGTGGCTCCCGCTTCGGCTGCCAAGACCGCGCTGAACCCGGCTGCTGCCTGGCCGTTCCCGACGGGCAACCGTCCGTAAGCTGCGCCGCCACGGCGTGGGACTTACCCGTTCCGCAAGGAACCACCACGGCACGCAAGTCGTGCCCATATGACCGGATACCGCGTATCCGGTCCGCAAGACACCTGGTCTTGCCAACCCGCCGATGGCAACCGCCCGGCGGGTTTTTTCATGGGCGCGCGGGCCGGGTCGCCGGCTCGGCCAAAGAAAAAGCGCCGCACCCTTGCGGGTGCGGCGCGTGGGCTACGCCTTGGGTGACTGGCCGTCAGTGGGTGACGCGGGTCACGCCGCCGGAGGACAGCAGCCGCACCCGTTCGCCGGGGCGGAAGGCTTCGTCGGCCTCCTGCGTGATCGCGCGCATCTCGCCGTTGTCCAGGCGCACGGTGATCTCCAGCGCGCGGCGCTGGTTGATCTTGTTCTCCGCCGCGCTGCCGGCGATGCCGCCCAGCACCGCGCCGAGGATGCCGGCCGCCACCGCGCCGTTGCCGCCGCCGATGGTGCTACCGGCCGCGATGCCGCCGATGGCGCCGCCAGCAAGCGTGCCGGCGCCGCTCTGGTTGCCCTGGATGGTGACCTCGCGGATGCCTTCGACCACGCCGTAGCGCACGGTCTGCTCGCGCTGCGCCTGACCGGTGCCGTAGACGCTGTTGGAATTGGATTGCGTGGCGCAGCCGGCGGCCAGCATGGCAACCAGGGTGGCCCCAAGGACGGCAATCGCGCCGCCGCGTAGCTTGTGGTTCATGTCAGTTCCCGAAAATCGCCACGCGCTGGCCGCAACTCAGGCGTAGCGGTACCCGAATGCAGACTGGAACCGGCTGCCGATTTCCTCGCGCGACAACCAGTGGTTCTGCGGACCCTGCTGCGCGATCTTGACCGAACCCATCAGCGATGCCAGGCGGCCAGTCGTTTCCCAGTCTAATCCGTTTTCAATGCCGAACAGCAGGCCGCCGCGGAAGGCGTCGCCACAGCCGGTCGGGTCGACGATGCGCTCGGCCGCAACGGCCGGGATCGCGTACTGGCGGCCATCGGCAAAGATGCTGGCGCCGCGTTCGCCGTGCGTGACGACGAAGGCACGGACCTTCGCGGCAACCTCGGCGCTGGTCCACGCGGTGCGGGACAGCAGGACCTGCGCCTCGTAGTCATTGACTGTCACGTAACTAGCGAGTTCAACGAACTCCCGCAGGTCGTCGCCGTTGAACAGCGGCATGGCCTGGCCCAGGTCGAAGATGAACGGCACGCCGGCTTCGGCGAACTGGCGCGCGTGGTGCAGCATCCCTTCGCGGCTGTCGGGCGCGACGATGCCCAGGCTCGGCGCAGCGGCGCCGCCCAGCGCGTCCTTGACATGGTTCAGCTGCGACTGGCTCATTGCGCCAGGGTGGAAGGCGGTGATCTGGTTGTTGTCCAGGTCAGTGGTGATCATGGCCTGCGCCGTGAAAGTCTCCGGCAGCACGCGGATGTGGCCGGTGGGGATCTCCAGCTTGCGCAGGTATTCCAGGTAGGGCTCGGCGTCGCTGCCGACCGTGGCCATCACCACCGGATCACCGCCCAGCATCTTCAGCGTATAGGCGATGTTGCCGGCGCAGCCGCCGAACTCGCGGCGCATGCCGGGCACCAGGAACGAGACGTTCAGCATGTGGATCTGGTCCGGCAGGATGTGTTCGCGGAAGCGTCCGTCGAACGTCATGATGGTGTCGTAGGCGACGGAGCCGCAGATCAGGCTGGCCATGCTCTCTCCAGGTGTCGGGTTGGTTTGGTGGATAGAAGCCCTTGCGGGCGCAAGCAGTCATGCAGAAAACAGAAGCGGCCGCCCCGTGGTCGCGGGCGGCCGCTGATATCGCAGGCGCGCCGCGTGTTACTTCAGCGCGGCCAGGGCGGCGTCGTAGTCGGGCTCGGTCTTGATCTCGGGCACCAGCTGGCTGTACTTGACGGTGTCATTCTCGTCGAGCACCACCACGGCGCGGGCGGTCACGCCGGCAAGCGGGCCGGTCTTGATGTCGACGCCATAGTTGGCCTTGAACTCAGCGCCGCGCATGGTCGACAGCGGCACCACGTTGGCGAGCCCTTCGGCGCTGCAGAAGCGGCCCATGGCGAACGGCAGGTCGGCGGAGATGGTCAGCACCACGGTGTTGGCGAGGCCGCTGGCGGCTTCGTTGAACTTGCGCGCGGAGGCCTGGCACACCGGGGTATCCAGGCTTGGGACGATGTTCAGCACCTTGCGCTTGCCGGCGAAGTCGGCCAGCGTGACGTCCTTCAGGTCCTTGCCGACCAGCGAGAAGGCGGGGGCCTTGTCGCCGGCTTGCGGGAACTTGCCTGCGACTTCGATGGCGTTGCCGCCGAGGGTGACGTTGCTCATGTCTACTCCTTGAGATCTGATGGGTTTCCGGTTGTGGTCCGGAGCGGGGGCAAGGCCCGCCGCCAGACTCGGATTCGGTCGGCGGCGGGCCAGGAATTCAGGGATAAAAAATCAGCACGCGATAGTTGGCTGGCGCCTGCTGCGTCCGGAATCGTACCCGAACCGGCAGCTCCATGCCCGCGCGCAGCCCTTGCGTGGCCAAGGCCTGCTGCGACGGCTCCAGGTACTCCCCGGGCTGCAGCACCCGGCGCAGCAGCAGTTGGTCCTGCAGGTCGGTCATCACCAGTTCGATCGCCGGGAGCGCGGTGCTCGCGCGGCCGAGGTTGCGCAGGGTGACGGCTAGCAGGTAGGCGTCGCCGCCTTCATCCTGGCGCTGCAATTGCGAGGTCTCGATGCGCAGCGCATCGATGTCGCGCCACGGCGGCACGGTGCAGCCCAGTGGCGCGCATGCCGCCTCGAGTGCCGGGCGCAGCATCGGGAAGTGCCCGGCCAGCTGGCTGCGTCCCAGGTATGCGAGCTGCAACAGTGCGGCGATGGCGAGCACCACGGCCAGCGCACGCCACGCCGCGGGGGCCACCGCAATGGGCCGGCGCGGCTCGCGTTCGCGCTCGCGCTCGCGCGCCTGCCGCAGGAAGTCAGGAGCGAAGACCGGCCCGGCCGGTGCCTCGGCGCGGACCCAGCGGCGGGTCGCCTGCTCACGCGCGACAGCGCCACCGGTGACGCTGGAAAGGGTGTCGGCGCCGGCGGCGTTCGCTTCGTCGTCGCCAACGCCGGGCAATGCGGCCGGGGTCGTGGCGGCGGCGGGAGGGGCCGACGCGTCAGGCGAGCGCGGCGTGTGATCTGGCCACGGCGCAGGCTCGGACCGTGCATCGGCCGTAGCCGCGCGCAGGAACTCGCTGGCGCTGGGGATGGCGCCGGCAACCGGCGACGCGGTGCTATCCGCGCGTACCGGTTGGGGCGGCGCAGGCTTTTCGGCCGGGCTGTCGAGCGCAGCCTGATCGAGCGCCGGCCAGGCGGCCGTCGGGGCGGATGGCTGGGCTGCCGGTACCGGTGCAGCCACCGGGCCGGCACCTTGGCGCTGCGCCTCGCGCGCATCGCGGTCGGCGACGGCTTCATTGGCTTCGCGCAACGCGCGTTCGATCTCGGCATCGTCCATGCCGGCCTGCGGCGGCACGGCCGTGTCCTCGGGCGACGACATCAGCATCGTCGGCGCATCCAGTGCCGGCACGTCGTAGCCGGGATCGATGGTCGGGGTGAAGGCGGGTGGCGGCGCAGGCGTTGCTTGCGCCGGTGCCGGCGCCGCGGCGGCTTCAGCGGCCGCGGGGGCGGGAGCCGCTGCCGGCTTCTGTGCCACTGCCGTGGCGCTGCCCGCGCTGGTGCCCGTGCTGGTGCCAGCGGGGAGGGGAATCTCAATCAGGTGCTCGCGCGCGTCGAACACCGTTTCGCACTGGCCGCAGCGCACCAGCCCCTGGCGCAGGCGCAGCTGGTCGGCGACCAGCCGGAAGGCGGTGCGGCAGGCCGGGCAGCGCGTGACTAGCTTGACGGCGGCCATGGGGTGGATTCAGGGGCGGGTGCCGTGCAGGCAGACCCAGCCTTCCTCGCTGCGCCACACCGTCAGCGGCAGCCAGGGCGCGTAGGCCGCGGCGACTTCTTCGGCCTGGCGCTCGAGCACGCCGGACAGCACCAGCCGCCCGCCGGCGCGCACGCGTGCACTGAGCATGGCGGCCATCAGCTTGAGCGGATTGGACAGGATATTGGCAACCACCAGGTCGTAGCTGGCTTCGGACACGGATTCCGGCAGCGCGAACGACGCCTCGACGTGGTTGCGCTCGGCGTTGTAGCGCGATGCTTCGACCGCGTTGGGGTCGATGTCGATGCCGACCGTGTCGCCCGCGCCCAGCTTGCGCGCCACGATCGCCAGGATGCCGGAGCCGCAGCCGTAGTCGAGCACGGTTTCGCCGGGCTTCAGGTTCTGCTCCAGCCACTGCATGCACAACCGCGTGGTGGGATGGCTGCCGGTGCCGAAGGCCAGGCCCGGGTCGAGCTCAAGCACCACCGCATCGGGCTCGGGTGCGTCGTGCCATGACGGCACCACCCAGATGCGTTCGCCGATGCGGATCGGTTCGAACTGCGATTGCGTCAGCCGCACCCAGTCCTGGTCCTCGACCGCGCGCAGCTCAAACGCCGGCACCGGGTCGAGGCCGAGCTGGTTGGCGGCGGCGGCCACCACCACGGCCGGATCGGCGTCGTCGCCGAACAGCGCGACCACGCGCGAGCGGTTCCACGCGAGTTGCTTCGGTTCCAGCCCGGGCTCGCCAAACAGCGGCTGCTCATCGGGCGTGTCGGCATCGGCGTCTTCCACCGAGACCGACAGCGCGCCGAGGTCGAACAGGGCGTCAGACCAGGCCTCGGCCTGGTCCTGCGCCACTTCGATCACACATTCCTGAAATGCCACGGGCTTCCTTCTGTTGCTGCGGGTTGCTCAGACCGATGCTCAGGCCTTCGCGCGTTCTGCCAGGCGATGCTCGAGATAATGGATGCTGGTGCCGCCTTCAACGAAGTTGGCGTCCATCATCAGTTCACGGTGCAGCGGCACGTTGGTCTGGATGCCGTCCACCACCATTTCCGACAGGGCGATGCGCATGCGGGCGATGGCCTGCTCGCGCGTGGCGCCGTAAGTGATGATCTTGCCGATCATCGAATCGTAGTTGGGCGGGACGAAGTAGCCATCATACGCGTGCGAGTCCACCCGCACACCCGGGCCGCCGGGCATGTGCCAGGCGGTGATGCGGCCCGGCGACGGCGTGAACTTGAACGGATCCTCGGCGTTGACGCGGCATTCGATCGCGTGGCCGCGGAACTGCACGTCCTTCTGGCGCAAGCGCAGCTTCTCGCCAAAGGCGATGCGGATCTGCTCCTGCACGATGTCGACGCCGGTGATCATCTCGGTGACCGGGTGCTCGACCTGCACGCGCGTGTTCATCTCGATGAAATAGAACTCGTTGTTCTCGTACAGGAACTCGAAGGTGCCGGCACCGCGGTAGCCCATCTTCTTGCAGGCCTCGGCGCAGCGGTCGCCGATGCGCTCGATCAGGCGGCGCGGGATATGGGGTGCGGGCGCTTCCTCGATCACCTTCTGGTGGCGCCGCTGCATCGAGCAATCGCGCTCGCCCAGCCAGATGGCCTGCTTGTGCTGGTCGGCCAGAATCTGGATTTCCACATGGCGCGGGTTCTCTAGGAACTTCTCCATGTAGACCTCGGGATTGCCGAAGGCGCGGCCGGCTTCTTCGCGCGTCATGTTGACGGCGTTGATCAGCGCGGCTTCGGTATGCACCACACGCATGCCGCGGCCACCGCCGCCGCCGGCGGCCTTGATGATCACCGGGTAGCCGACGCGGCGCGCGGTCGCCAGGATTTCCTTGGGGTCGTCGGGCAGGGCGCCGTCGGAGCCGGGTACGCACGGCACGCCGGCCTTGATCATGGACTGCTTGGCCGACACCTTGTCACCCATCAGACGGATGCTGTCGGCGGTCGGGCCGATGAAGACGAAGCCGGATTTTTCCACGCGCTCGGCAAAGTCCGCGTTCTCGGACAGGAAGCCGTAGCCGGGGTGGATGGCTTGCGCATCGGTCACCTCGGCGGCCGAGATGATGGCGGGCATATTCAGGTACGACAGCGGCGACGGGGCCGGGCCGATGCAGACGGCTTCGTCTGCCAGGCGCACGTACTTGGCCTCCTTGTCGGCCTCGGAGTACACCACGACCGTCTTGATGCCCAGTTCGCGGCAGGCGCGCTGGATGCGAAGGGCGATTTCGCCGCGGTTCGCGATCAGAATTTTTTCAAACATGGTCTCTCTCTGCGAGAACAGTAGCGGTCCCGCTGCGTGGCGCAATGGCACGCCGGGCGCGCTGCGTGATGGCCTGTGGCCACCCGGGCCGCGAAACTGCGGGAACTGCATGGAACTGCACGGAACGGGCCGCGAAGCCCACAACGTCCCTGACGCGGGAAGCACCGTGGAATGCCGCGCGAGAAGGGCCGCAGTGGACCGCTTGCGCAGCCTGCGGCAGCCCCGGGGCCGGCATGCCGGTCAGGGTCAGCCGATGACGAACAGCGGCTGGCCGTATTCCACGGCCTGGCCGTTCTCGACCAGGATTTCCTTGATGACGCCGGCCTTGTCGCACTCGATTTCGTTGAGCAGCTTCATGGCTTCGATGATGCAGACGGTCTGGCCTTCCTTGACCGCGTCGCCCACGTTGACGAACGGCGCGGCGCCCGGCGAGGGGGCGCGGTAGAACGTGCCCACCATGGGCGAGGTCACCACATGGCCGGCGGGCAGTTGGGCAGCAGGCTCGGCAGCCGGTGCGGCGGCGCCGACGGGAGCGGCCGCGGCCGGCGCGGCGGCCGGCAGGGCCTGCATCTGCGGCATGGCCATCGGCGCGGCGATGACTTGCGGCGGTTGCTTGACGATGCGTACCTTGCCGTCGCCTTCGGTGACTTCCAGCTCGGAGATGCCGGATTCGGCCACCAGGTCGATAAGCGTCTTCAGCTTGCGCAGGTCCATCTTTTTATCCTCCTGAATCGGGTTTTCCGCCGCTGCCCGGACCGGGCCGTGGCGGAACAATCGTTGTGCCGGCCACCGGAAATCCACGCCCGCCGTGCCGAGGCACGCCAACGGGCGCAGGCCGCCGGGCGGCGCGCGCAGGTTGTCAAAAAATCCTTGTGGGGGTTCAGCTCCCCGAACTCTCGGGTGGGGGCTGCTCCTGGCCCAGTACATAGTCCAGCGCCAGCAGGTAACCCTGCCAGCCCAGCCCGCAGACCACCCCGACCGCCACGTCCGAGAAATAGGAGTGGTGCCGGAAGCTTTCGCGCCGATGCACGTTCGACAGGTGCACCTCGATGAACGGGATCGCCACGCCGGCCAGCGCGTCGCGCAGCGCCACGCTGGTATGCGTGTAGGCGGCCGGGTTGATGATGATGAACTCGACCCCTGCCACGCGGGCGGCGTGGATGCGGTCGACCAGCGCTCCCTCGTGGTTGGACTGGAACGAATCCAGCGTAATCCCGGCTTTCGCCGCGCGTTCCGCAAGGGCTGCGTCGATATCAGCCAGCGTGGTGTGCCCGTAAGTCTCTGGCTCCCGCGTGCCCAGCAAGTTAAGGTTGGGCCCATGCAGGACCAGCACCTTGCGGTAGCGGGGTGAGCGACGGATGGAGCGGGTTGCAGTCACGGCGGCTCGACCAGATCAACGAAATTGCGCGGAGATTACCGTAGCTTAGAGGGATTTGTCTAGCGGGCGATACAAGGCTTTACAGCCAACAACGCCGCTTCGAGGGCCTTTTGAGCACTTTCGCGTCAAAATGAGCCGTGAGGTGGACAATGCTCAAGAAATCAGCGTAATTCGACGATGTTGCGCGAAGAATGCGTCAGGAGCGCGGCAGCACGGCACGCAATTCGTCGGGTGTCACGCGCCCCATCTTGCGGTACTTTACCGATCCGTCGGGATTGATGACTACGGTGTAGGGCAGTCCACCCGCGCTGTTGCCGAAATTACGGGACAACTCCGTGCCAGCGAAGCCGGCCACGGCCAGCGGATACGCCACCGGCACTTTTTGGGTGAACTGCTGGATGTTTGCGGCCGAATCGATGCCGATGCCGACAAATTCAACCTGTCGGTGCTTGAACTCCTCGTGCAGCGCGGTCAGTTCCGGCATTTCCTCGACGCACGGGCCGCACCAGGGCGCCCAGAAGTTGACCACCACGGTCTTGCCACGCAACTTGCCCAGATCCAGTTCTGTGCCGGTCGGGTCCGGCATCCGGGACTGGAACAAAGTCTCCACGGCCTGTTCATTGGCAGGCTTGGGCGAAAACACGAACAGCCCGGCGAACGCACCGGCGGCGCAGGCAATCACGGCGACAGCGATCCACAGCCAGAGGCGGGAGCGGCGGGCGGGCGGGGCGACGGTTTCAGTCATGGGAATGGCGGGGAACCAGTAAAAAGGTGCGTCAGGCGTTGCCGGCAGCGTCGGAGGCATCCAGCAGCGCTTGCACGGCTTGCACATCCGCGCGTGCCGCGCGGCCTGAGGCGTCTGGCCGCATCGCGCCGCGTTCATCGACGGCATCATACAGGGCTATATGGATGCCGACTGGCGCACCCAGTTCCGCGCGGACTTCTCCGGCTAGCAGGCGCGCCTCGCGCTGATCGGGCCACTGTCCCTTCCACAGGAAGCTGAGCGTCTCGACCTCGCCGCGGCCGCCGAAGTGGCGGCTCTCGCTGGTTTCGAAGTCGACGCCGGCGTTGATCAGGTGCAGCGCGGCGTCCTTGGCGCTGTCGCAGAAGCACTGCAGATAGATATCCGAGTGTTCCGTGGCGGTGCCATTGAGCACGGCCCCCACCAGGTAGGGCCGGAACGGCGCCAGGTCTTGCATGGCCATCACCGCCAGCCGGCGCAGCAGCGCCAGTACGCGCGGCTGGCTGTCGGCGTGGAACAGCGCCTGGTAGGCGCGCACTTCGGCCTCGACCTGCTCGTTGTCGGGCAGCCATTCGCCCGGGACGCGCTGCTCGCCCAGCACCTGGCGCGCGGCCTTGCGCTTGGCGGTGGCGTAGTCGGCACCGTCCTCGGCAATCATGCGGGCGGCAGCCTGGGCGATTTCCTCGCGCAGGCGGGAGGGGTCAGGGGCGGTACGTCGATTCATGCCCCATGATACCGGAGGCGTTCGCCCACGCGGTGTGGGTGCTGCCGCAGTGCAGCGAAGGGCGCTGGCGCTCGGGTACAATCGAAGGCTTCCTGCCTGGCCGCCGCCGCACCAAAAGGCTCCAACCCAGCCGCCGCGCCGCCGGGCCCGAATCCCCACGCCTGCGGGCTTCAAGTCTTTCCGGGAACCCATGCATATTCATATCCTTGGCATCTGCGGCACCTTCATGGGCGGCCTGGCGGTGCTGGCCAAGCAGGCCGGCCACCGCGTCACCGGCTGCGATGCCAACGTCTACCCGCCGATGAGCACCCAGCTCGAAGCCCAGGGAATCGAACTGATCGAGGGCTTCGACCCGGCCCAGCTGTCGCTGGAGCCGGACCTGTTCGTGATCGGCAACGTGGTCTCGCGCGGCAACCCGCTGATGGAGGCCATCCTCGACCGCAACCTGCCTTATGTGTCGGGCCCGCAATGGCTGGGCGAGCACGTGCTGGCGCGCAAGTGGGTGCTGGCGGTGGCCGGCACGCACGGCAAGACCACCACCACGTCGATGCTGGCCTGGATCCTCGAAGATGCCGGCTACAACCCGGGCTTCCTGGTGGGCGGGGTACCGCAGAACTTCGGCATCTCGGCGCGGGTGACCGAATCCGATTTCTTCGTAATCGAGGCCGACGAGTACGACACCGCCTTCTTCGACAAGCGCAGCAAGTTCGTCCACTATCGCCCGCGCACCGCCATCCTGAACAACCTGGAATACGATCACGCCGACATCTTCCCGGATCTGGCTGCGATCGAGACCCAGTTCCATCACCTGGTGCGCACTGTACCTAGCCAGGGCCGGATCGTCGTCAACGGCCTGGAAGAAAGCCTGGCGCGCGTGCTGGAGCGCGGCTGCTGGAGCGAAGTGGAGCAGTTTGGCGTGGGCGACTGGCGCGAGAGCGACGCTGCCGGCACCCAGGCAGCGGCCGGCAAGGAAGCGTTCGACGTGTGGTTCGGCGAAGCTGTCGCCGGCACCGTGGCCTGGGACCTGCAGGGCACCCACAACCGCATGAACGCGCTGGCCGCAATTGCCGCCGCGCGCCACGTCGGCGTGCCGGCCGCGCAGGCGGTCGCGTCGCTGTCGCGCTTCGCCAACGTCAAGCGCCGCATGGAAGTGCGCGGCATGGCCGGCGGCGTGACGGTCTACGACGACTTCGCCCACCATCCGACCGCCATCCAGACCACGCTGGATGGGCTGCGCCGCCGCGTGGGCAAGGGCCGGATCTTGGCGGTGCTGGAGCCGCGTTCCAACACCATGAAGCTGGGCGTGATGAAGGCGCAGCTGCCGGCCAGCCTGGAGCAGGCTGACCTGGTGTTCGGCTACGGCGCTCCCGCCGGCAAGGACGCGCTGGGTTGGGACCTGGCTGAAGCGCTGGCGCCGCTGGGCGCCACTGCCACCGCGTTCCAGGACCTGGACGCGCTGGTGCAGGCCGTGCGCGCTGCGGCGCAGCCGGGCGACCATGTGCTGGTGATGAGCAACGGCGGCTTCGGCGGCGTGCACCAGAAACTGCTGGACGCGCTGGCCCAGGGCACGACGCGCTGACCGGACGCAACGCCATGCTGCTGTACCTGCACGGATTCCGCTCTTCCCCCCAATCATTCAAGGCCCAACTGGTGCAGGCGCGCATGCGCGAGTGGGGCGTGGGGCGGCACTACGCCTGCCCCACGCTCAATGTCTCGCCGGCCATGGCGATGGCCCAGGCACAAGCGGCGATCCGCGCGGCGCGGGCGGGCGGCGACCAGGAAATCGCCATCGTCGGCTCGTCGCTGGGCGGGTTCTATGCGCGCTGGCTGGCCGAGCAGTACGGCTGCAAGACGGTCTTGCTGAATCCCGCGATCCATCCCTGGACCGACCTCGAGACATACCTGGGCGAACAGCCGCTGTGGCACGGCGGCGGTTCGGTCACGGTCGAGCGCCGCCACCTGCAAGAGCTGCTGGGCCTGCGCGTGGACACCATCACCCGGCCCGAGCGCTACTATCTGATCGCGGCCACCGGCGACGAGGTGCTGGATTATCGCGAAATGGTGGACGCCTGCCCTGGCGCAAATATCCGCGTGATCGAGGGCAGCGACCACGGCATCAGCGAATTTGCTGACTACGTCGACGATGTGCTCGCCTTCTGCGGCTATGGTCCCGGTGGCAAGACGCCGGCCGGCGCCGGCCCGGCATGAGCGCGCAGTCCGTGCGCCGCTGCGGCTGGAGCCCGCACCTGGCCTTCGATACGGCCATTCCGCCCAACCTGCGGCGTTGGGTCACCGGCGATGACGGTTCGCTGACCGCGCGGCTGGTGGCCGCCTCCGCGCGCTTTCGCGTGGCGCGGCTGCTGCAGGCGCAGCAGCGCCCGCTGGCCGATGAATGGCAGGCGCTGGGCCAGCCCGACCGCACCCCGGCGCTGACGCGCGAGGTGCTGCTGATCTGCGACGACATCCCCGCCGTGTTCGCCCACACCGTGGTGCGCCTGCGCCATGCGCGCCGCGACTGGCCGTTCCTGCGCGGTCTGGGCGAGCGCCCGCTGGGCGGGCGCCTGTTTGTCGATCCGGCGGTGCAACGCGAGCCGTTCCAGTTTGCGCGCCTGCTGCCGCACCACCCGCTGCGCCAGGCCCTGCACCGCGTGCTGCCGGCCATGGCGCCCCTGCCCATGCTGACCGCGCGGCGCTCGGTGTTCCGGCGCGGCGACGGCGTGATGCTCGTGACCGAAGTGTTCCTGCCGGACCTGCTGTCGCGGCCGGCCCCGGGGACCGAGGCGGTACCGCATCCCAGGTATTTGCGGACCACAGGCCGAGGCGCTTCGACCCCAGCTAACGCAACCCGCGAAGGCTGACGCACCGTGCCGGTGCTCGCCCCCGGGCGGCCGGACCGGGGTGCGGTATCATTCCGGGTCTCAGGCCGCGCCCGTGCGGCGCGACCGGCGCCTCGCGACAGGCCTCCACTGGCACCGCGCGCGCCGCATTCGTTTCCGTTCGCGCGCGTTCAGGCGGGTGCGCGCGGTGGCACCATTTCTCCCACAGGATCCGCTCCAGCGCTGGCCACAGGGCTGCCCGGCGCGGTTCCGCGCATAGTTGAAAGTACCGATCGATGCAGTTGCTGTTCGAAGAAGGCGGCGAGATCCGCGCCGGCACCGTGCTGAACCAGCAGGGTGAGGCTTACCAGGTGGAGCTGCCAGCCGGCAAGCGCGCCAAGGTCAAGTCGCGCGATGTGCTGCTGCAGTTCGCGCAGCCGTCCGCGGCCGAGCTGCTGCGCCAGACCGGCGACCTCGTGGCCGAGATCGACCTGGACTTCCTGTGGGAATGCGCGCCCGAGGCCGAGTTCGGCTTTGCCGAGCTGGCCGCTGAATACTACGGGGCGGAGCCCGGCGCGGTGCAGCAGGCGGCGCTGGCAATGGCGCTGCACGGCAACCCGGTGTACTTCCGCCGCAAGGGCCGCGGCCGCTATCAGCGCGCGCCCGAAGACCAGCTCAAGGCGGCGCTGGCCGCGCTCGAGCGCAAGCGCCAGCAGGCGCTGGTGCAGGCCGAGTATGAAGACCAGCTCAAGGCCCTGACGCTGCCGGAATCGTTCCGCAACAAGGTGCTGCAGCTGCTGTTCAAGCCGGACAAGAACAGCTTGGAGTACAAGGCCATGGATGCCGCCTGCACTGCGCTCGGCATGTCGCCGATGCGGCTGATGGTGGCCGCCGGCGGCGTGGCCAGCGCGCGTGCGCTGCACGAGGCCAAGTTCCTGGCCGAGTGTTTTCCCAAGGGCACTGGCTTTGCCGATACCGACGTGCCCGAGCCGCCCGCCGACCTGCCGCTGGCCCAGGTCGAGGCGTTCTCGATCGACGACGTCACCACCACCGAGATCGACGATGCCCTGTCGGTGACGCCGCTGCCCGACGGCAAGCTGCGCATCGGCATCCATATCGCCGCGCCGGCGCTGGGCATCCGCCGCGGCGAGCCGCTCGACGCGATCGCGCGCCAGCGCCTGTCGACGGTCTACTTCCCGGGCGACAAGATCACCATGCTGCCGGACGCGGTGGTCGAGCGCTACACGCTGCAGGAAGGGCGCACCTGCCCGGCGCTGTCGCTGTACGTGACGGTGGACCCGACGGTGTGGCTGGTCACCGGCAGCGAAACCCGCGCCGAGCTGGTGCCGATCGCCGCCAACCTGCGCCATAACCTGCTCGACGAGGTCATCACCGAGGCCTCGCTCGCCGACGGCACCGGCGACTATCCGTTCCGCGACGCGCTGACGCAGCTCTGGCATTTTGCCGGCTACCTGTACGACGAGCGCCAGAAAGCGCGCCTGGCCAGCGGCCTGCGGCCCGAGACCCACAACCGCGCTGACTTCAATTTCTACCTCGACGACCAGGCCGACGGCAGCCAGCGCGTGCGCATCGAGCAGCGCAAGCGCGGCTCGCCGCTGGACAAGATCGTCGCCGAGATGATGATCCTGGCCAACAGCACCTGGGGCAAGCTGCTGGCCGACCACGGCGTGCCTGGCATCTACCGCACGCAGAAGGCGTGGGGCATGCACCGTACGCGCATGCAGACCTACCCGGCGCCGCACGAAGGCCTTGGCGTGGCGCAGTACGCGTGGAGCACCTCGCCGCTGCGCCGCTATGTCGACCTGGTCAACCAGTGGCAGATCCTGGCGGTGGCCCAGCACGGCGTGACCGCCAAGCTGGTGGCGCCATTCAAGCCCAAGGACGCCGACCTGCTGGCCGCGGTGGCCGACTTCGAAGGCACCTACGCCGCCTATGCCGACCACCAGTCGACCATGGAGCGCTACTGGTGCCTGCGCTGGCTCAAGCAGGAAAACCGCGAGCGCATGGTGGCTTCGGTGCTGAAGGAAGGGGCGGTGCGTTTCACCGAGATCCCGCTGGTCACGCGCGTGCCCGAGCTGGTGCAGGCGCAGCGCGGCACCCAGGTGCTGCTGGAGATCGGCGAGACCGACGAGATCACGCTGGAGGTCTCGTGCCGGGTGCTGGAGATCTTTGCCGGTGAAGGCGAAGTCCCTGAAGAAGAGCTGGAAAGCGACGAGGAAGCCGCTGAGTTGTCCGCCGAAGCCGCTGCCGAAGCGGCGGCCGAGGATGCCGCCGAGCAGGCCGCGGTCGTCGCCGACCAGGAGCCGGCCGACGCGGGCGGCGACGCCGCCGGCAAGGCGTCGGGCGAGCGCGACACCGGCACCCCGGCGGCCGGCTGAAGCCTTCGGAAATCCGCGGGGCTCCCTTACAATGCGGGTCTGATCCGGGGCGCCCCAGCCCCGGTCTTCCAGCCGGCCCCGCCGATGCTGCCGCGGTTGTCTCCCGAGCCCTCATCCATTCATCGTGAACGCCACTCTTGCCGCTTCCCGCCCCTGGTGGCATGCCAGGTGGCACCACAGCAGTATGCTGGCCCGGGCGCTCGCCATTTCGGTGGCCGTGCACGCGTTGCTGCTGATGGTGCGGGTGGCTGCGCCGGAAGTCTTCGAGATCAAGCGCAGCGATGCCGCGCTGGACGTGGTGCTGGTCAACGCCAAGTCGGCGCAGAAGCCGCGCAAGCCGACTGCGCTGGCGCAAGCCAACCTCGACGGCGGCGGCGACCATGATCTGCAGCGCGCCACCACGCCACTGCCGGCGCAGACGCTGACGCAGGACGGCGACCTGGTGCGCCAGGTCCAGCGCCGCGTCGAGCAGCTCGAACAGGAGCAGCAGCGCCTGCTGACCCAGTCGCGCGACGCCGCGCCGGCGGTGCGCAACCAGCCGCTCAAGCCGGGCGAGAAACGCCAGGACACGCCGCAGCGCGGCCAGGATGAGCGTACCTCGACCGACGAGATGGCCAAACTGGAAGCCGAGATCGGCCGCAACCTCGAGCACTACGCCAAGCGGCCCAAGCGTTTCCAGCTGACCGCCACCAGCGCGCAGGCGGTCGACTACGCGCAGTACTACGACCAGCTGCGCCGCAAGATCGAGGCGCGCGGCACCACGGACTTCCCGCAACGCAACGGCAAGCCGCTCTATGGCCAGCTGATCCTGGTGATCAACGTCAACCGGCAGGGCAAGCTGGGCTACAACCGCGACGGCTACAACGTCGACGCCATCGACGTGGTCAAGAGTTCGGGGGATCCCGTGCTGGACCGCCAGGCGGTGGCGATCGTGCGCGCGGCCGCGCCGTTCGGCGCGTTTACCGCCGAGATGACCTCGCGCCAGGACATCCTCGAGGTCATATCCACTTTCAAGTTTTCGCGCAGCGGGCTGGAAACCCGCTTGCAGGCACGCTGATGACATCCACTGACCCTTCCCAAGCCAGCTCCGACCGCTATGTGGTGATCGGCAACCCGGTCGCGCACAGCCGTTCGCCGGCGATCCACGCCGCCTTCGCGCGCCAGACCGGCGAGGCCGTGCAATATGACCGCCTGGAGGCGCCGCTGGACGGGTTTGCCGACACCGTGCGCCAGTTCTTTGCCGGCGGCGGCTACGGCTGCAACGTGACCGTGCCGTTCAAGCTGGAAGCCTATGACCTGGCCGACCGCCTGACCGAGCGCGCCGAGGCCGCGGGCGCGGTCAACACGCTGTGGATCGAAGAGGGTTTGATTCATGGCGACAATACCGACGGCATCGGCCTGGTGCGCGATATCCAGGACAACCTGGACACACTGATCGAAGGCAAGCGCGTGCTGCTGCTCGGCGCCGGGGGCGCCGCGATGGGCGCGATGCTGCCGCTGATCGAATCCCGGCCGGCGCGCATCGTGGTGGCCAACCGCACCGCGTCGCGCGCCAGCGACATGCTCGAAGAGTTTGTCGAGGCCGCCGACCAGTATGGCGTCGAGTTGTGGGGCGGCGGCCTTGATGCGCTCGACGGCCTGTCCGAGGACGAAGCCGTCGACGTGGTCATCAATGCCTCGTCCAGCAGCCTGCATGGCGAGGTGCCGCCAGTGCCCGAGTTCCTGCTTGGCGAAGGCGTGCTGGCCTACGACATGATGTACGGCGCCGAGCCCACCGTGTTCCTGCAGTTCGCCGCGCGCTGCGGCGCGCGCGTGAGCGACGGCCTGGGCATGCTGGTCGAGCAGGCCGCCGAAGCCTTCTATATCTGGCGTGGCGTGCGCCCGCGCACCGCCCCCGTGCTGGCCGAGCTGCGCGCCGCGCTGCAGGCGGAACGCAAGGGCTGACCGGGACGCCGCCCGCCGTGGCCAAGCGCAACCGCACGGCCAGTGCCGTCCGCACCGCTGCCGCGCCTGCCCGCGCGGTCTTCAATCCATTGCGCTGGCTCGGCTACCTGCTGGGCTGCGTGGCCGCCGGCGTGGTGGCGATGCAGCTGTACTTCTTCGTGCAGATCGCCAGCTGGCAGTATCTCAATCCCACCACCACCACCTTCATGCGCGCCGAGCGCTGGCGCCTGTGCGGCCTCAACGTGTGGAACTGCGGCCTTGAGCGGCAGTGGGTGCCGTACGACCGCATCTCGCGCAACCTCAAGCGCGCGGTGATCGCGAGCGAGGACGCCGACTTCGTCAACCACCCCGGCTATGAGCTCGATGCCATGCTGGACGCCTGGGAGCGCAACAAGAAGCGCGGGCGCATCGTGCGCGGCGGTTCGACCATCACGCAGCAGCTGGCCAAGAACCTGTTCCTGTCGTCCGAGCAGCATTACCTGCGCAAGGGCCAGGAACTGGCGATCACGTGGATGCTCGAGTTCTGGCTCGACAAGCAGCGTATCTACGAGATCTATCTGAATTCGGTGGAGTGGGGCGAGGGCGTATTCGGCGCGCAGGCCGCGGCGCAGCACTACTTCCGCACCAGCGCCGACAAGCTCAGCGTGGGCCAGTCAGCGCGCCTGGCGGCGGCGCTGCCGGCGCCGAAGTGCTTCGACAAGAAGGAATACTGCGCCAATGTGCGCGTGAATTTCCGCGCCAAGGCGGGCATCATCGCGCGGCGGATGGGGGCGGCGACGTTGCCGGATTGAGGGCTTTGCTGCCGGGATGGGTTTGCTCCCCTCTCCCGCGCGCGGGAGAGGGGAGTCAAGCTGTAGGCGGTTCAGCGCCTCAGCTCAACCAACCCTTCCTGCGGAAATACACCAGCGGGATCGCCGCCGACACCGCCATCAGCGCAATCGCCCACGGATAGCCGGCACCCCAGTCCAGTTCCGGCATGAACTTGAAGTTCATGCCATAGATGCTGGCGATCAGCGTGGGCGGCATCAGCGCCACCGACACCACCGAGAACAATTTGATGATCTTGTTCTGGTTGATGTTGATAAAACCGACGGTGGCGTCCATCAGGAAGTTGATCTTGTCGAACAGGAACGCGGTGTGGTTCTCGATCGAGTCGATGTCGCGCAGGATCTGGCGCGCCTCGTCCTGCTGCTCGGCCGACAACAGCTGGCTGCGCATCAGGAAGGACACCGCGCGGCGCGTGTCCATCACGTTGCGGCGGATGCGCCCGTTCAGGTCTTCCTCGCGGGCGATGGTTTCCAGCACGTCGGCAGCGGCGGCATCGGTCACGTTCTCGGCCAGCACGCGGCGGCTGGCCTCTTCCAGGCGTTCGTAGATTTCCTCGATCGAGTCGGCGGAGTATTCGGCGTCGGTCGCGTACAAATCCATCAGCACGTCCTTGGCATTGCGCACCGAGCCCGGTCGCATGCGCGCGCGCAGCCGCACCAGGCGGAACACCGGCAGGTCTTCGTCGTGGATGGAGAACAGGACGTCCTTGGTCAGCACGAACGCCACGCGCACGTTGCGCGACACCTCTTCCTCGTCGAGCAGGAAGTCGGTGCGGATATGGATGTTCTCGTCCTCGCCCTCGAAATACCGGGCGGACGCTTCCAGGTCGCCCAGGTCTTCCAGTTCAGGAAGGGCGACGCCATAGGCTTCCTTGATCCAGTTCAGTTCCTCGTCGTCGGGATTGACGACATCGATCCAGATCGGCTTGTGCTGCAGCAGCTCATTGCGCTCGTCGACCTGCTCCTGGGCAAGCCGGCCTTTTTGCAGGACGAACAGGTTGATCATCCCCGGGATTCCTTATTGCTGATTGCGACGAAAAACAAAGACAAGCGCGAAGACAAGCGCAGGCGGCTCGCCGCATTCCCAGGTATTGCGTCATGCCCCGTCATGGCCCGGCGGCAAGCCGCGCAAGGCCGGGCCACGGGCAAGCGTGATCGCGCTGTCCCGCGGCTGCACCGGCAGGGCGGACAAGGCGATGGCGTTTGCCTGGGTTGGCTGGCTAGCCGGGAGAGGGAAGATCCGCCACGGTGGGCGCGCATGGAGGCGCCGCCGGTGGCATGGAAAGACACTCGCCCGCAGTTCTGACTGCGGGCAAGGCCGACGAAGCGCGGAGCCGGGTGCTCCGGGCGGGTCGTCGTTACGCAGCCCGCAGTGACATGGCATTCGCAGAGGTCGCAGCGTTGCTGCGGCAACTCGAACACCCGATGCTACTGCCCACGTAATTTCTCCGGGATTGTGATGGCCGCGAGTGTAGCCCAACGGAGGGTGGCTTGTTAAGTGAAATCTCCGCGATGGGCCCGCACCGTTGCCGGCTCGCGACCGCGGCAGCGCCGCGGGCTCAGCCTGGCACGCCGCGCAGCCGGCGCCACAGCAGCGGCGCCAGCATCACCGAGGACAGCGCCAGGAACATCAGCACGATCGCGGCGTAGTCCTGCCAGTGCGGCTGCTCGCCCAACAGCCACATCCCGGAGAACACGCCGACCACCGGGATGAACATGATCGACAGGCTCGACACCACCGGCGGCAGGCTGCGCGCCAGCCTGAACCAGACCAGGTGGCAGAAGGCGAATACCACCACCGCGTTGTAGGCGATCGCGGCCCATTCGACGGCCGTGGGCACGCGCCAGCCGTCCTCCAGCAGCAGCGAGCCCAGTGCCAGGAACGGCAGCGTCACGGCCAGCATCCAGAAGGTCATGGCGCCGATCGGCACGTCGGTCTGGGTGCGCTTCATCAGTTGGGTGCCGAAGCCCCAGCCGGCTGCGGCCAGCAGCATCAGCAGCGTTCCGGCCGGGCTGCCGGTCAGCGCGGCGAACTCGCCCGACAGCAGCAGCACCGTGCCCGCCAGCGCGCAACCGATGCCCAGCCACGCCCACGCGCTGATGCGCTCGCGGAAGAACACCAGGCCCCAGACCACCGCCCAGATCGGCATGGTATAGCCGAGGATGGCGGCGCGGCCCGACGACAGCATCTTGACCGCGCAGATCGCGAACAGATGCCAGACCACCATATTGGGAAGCGCCAGCCAGAATACTGCGGCCCATTCGCGCCGCGGGACCGCCAGCGAATCGCCGCGCAGCCGCAGCGCCAGCCCCAGCGCCACCAGGCCGCCCGCCATGCACAGCAGGCGAAAGCCCATGGCCGGAAAATGCGCCACCCCCACTTTCATGATGGGCCAGTTGATGCCCCAGGCGAGCGTCAGCATGACAAGCAGGAAGAGACCACGGCGATCGAGAGACATGACTGGACGCGGCTGTGCGGGATGCCGCGCATTGTTTTGAGAGGAAGCGCAAAACCATAGCACGCAGCGGGTAAAATTGCCGAAAGCGACATATGCTGCAGGGATGAAAGGTTTTCACGCCGCTGCGGCCAACCGCGCCGGCCGAGTCCATCGGCCAACGATAGGCCTCCACGATGAGGCGCCGGCGCCACCAGGACATTCCGAGTACTCATGACTTTCACCGAGCAGCTTGCTGCCGCCTGGCAGCGCAACGATTCCCTCCTGTGCGTCGGGCTCGATCCTGACCCGCACAAGCTGCCGCTGTCCCTGACGGGGGCGGGCGGCGCCATCTTCTCGTTCTGCCGCGAGATCGTCGACGCCACCGCCGACCTGGTCTGCGCCTTCAAGCCGCAGATCGCCTACTTCCATTCGCAGCGCGCCGAAGACCAGCTCGAGCAGCTGATCCACTATATCCACGACGCCCACCCCGGCATCCCGGTGATCCTGGACGCCAAGCGCGGCGACATCGGCTCGACTGCCGAGCACTATGCGCTGGAAGCCTTTGAGCGCTACCGGGCCGATGCCGTCACGGTCAGCCCGTACATGGGCTTCGACTCCATGCAGCCCTACCTGGCCTACCCGGACCGCGGCGTGATCGTGCTGTGCCGCACCTCCAACCCGGGCGGTTCGGACGTCCAGTTCCTGCAGGTCGACGGCAAGCCGCTGTACCAGCTGGTGGCCGAGGCCGCGCGCGAGCGCTGGAACACCACCGGCCAGATCGGCCTGGTGGTCGGCGCGACCTTCCCCAACGAGATTGCACGGGTACGCCAGATCGTCGGCGACATGCCGCTGCTGATCCCCGGCATTGGCGCCCAGGGCGGCGACATCGAGGCCACGGTGAAGGCCGGACGCACCGCCGACGGCACCGGCATGATGATCAATTCGTCGCGCGCCATCCTGTACGCCAGCCGCGAGAAGGACTTCGCGTCTGCGGCGCGCAACGTCGCGCTGCAGACGCGCGAGACCATCAACCGCTACCGCCACGGCTGACCGCCGCACGCGGCACGAGAAAAAACCGCGCCTGCCGGCGCGGTTTTTTTTGGCTCGGGCTGCGCGGCGGCAGTGCTTTCAGGCCTCGTTGCGCAGCAACTCCACCAGCCCCCGCATCGCGTGCTCGGCCGCCTGGCGCCGGATTTGCGCGCGGTCGCCAGGAAACCGCTGGGTCTCGACGACGGTGGTGATGCGGTTGCTCCAGCCAAAGCACACCATGCCCACGGGCTTTTCGGGGGTGCCGCCGTTCGGGCCGGCGACCCCGGTGATCGACAGCGACACCTGCGCGCGGCTGTTCAGCAGCGCCCCCTCCGCCATCGCGCGCGCGACCTCTTCGCTGACCGCGCCGTGATCGCGGATCAGCTTGGCCGGCACGCCCAGCATGGTGGACTTGGCCTCATTGGAATACGTGACAAAGCCGCGCTCGAACCAGCCCGACGAGCCCGATACGTCGGTAATGGCAGCGGCCACGAGGCCGCCGGTGCAGGATTCGGCGGTGGCCAGCATCAGGGATTTGTCGGCTAGGGCGACGCCGGCCTGGATGGCGAGCTGGTCGAGCAGGCGGCTGACGGACATGATGGGTGCAGGGTTTGTTTTGTGGGAATCAGTTGATGATCGGCGGGGATGGCTGATGAGAGGGCGGGCGTTTGTCGCTCAGAACGAGCGCCACAGGGCAAACACCAGCAGCGTGTAGAACGCCGCGAAGATGTCGTCGAACATCACGCCAAAGCCGCCGCGCAGGCCCGGGCCTTTCAGGCTGCGGTCATAGTGGCCGATCGGGGCCGGCTTGGCGATATCGAACAGCCGGAACCACAGGAACGCGGCGAACTGACCCCAGAAGCCGGTCGGCATGACAAAGGCCAGCACCAGCCAGAACGCAACGATCTCGTCCCAGACCATGCTGCCGTGGTCGTGCACGCCCATGTCGCGCGCGGTGCGGGCACACGCCCACAGGCCCGCGACGAAGCCGCCGGCGATGATCCATAGCCACGTGGCGGGCTCGATCCATAGCGAAATCACCACGAACGAGAGCCAGGCGTAGAGCGTACCCACGGTGCCGGGACCAACCGGCGACAGGCCGGAACCGAAGCCTAAGGCGATCAGGTGCGCCGGATGGGCCAGCATGAAGCGCGCGCTCGGGCGCGTGACCTTGGCGGTCTGGCCGGCTTCCAGGGTCAGGGCGGGGTCGCGCGGCGCGGCCCCGGGAGGGAAGGTGGACATCAAAGTTGGCTCGTGTGATGCCGATACGGCTTATGGTTATGGCCGGCTTGCGCTGCGATGCGTGCGGGACTCCCGTGCCCGCGCAGGCGCCGATGCCGGCATCATGACATGCCTGTGACCTGGTGTCAGGGGGCAGCGAAGTGGTCGAAGCTGGCGCCCTCGTAGCGGGTCGGGTTGCCGGCGCGGTCGACCAGCCGCAGGCCGGGTTCGGGCGTGATGGCTCCGACGCGCGTCAACGGCAGCGCCAGCCGTTCGCTGATCGCGGCAATCGCGTCGCGGTGGCCGGCCGGCGCGGTGAAACACAGTTCATAGTCATCGCCGCCAGCCAGCACGCACTCGCGCTGGATGGCGTCGGGCTGGCCCGCCAGCACCGCCGAGCGGGGCAGGGCGTCGACATCGACCAGCGCGCCTACCTGTGAACGCGACAGGATATGGCCGAGGTCGCCGACCAGGCCATCCGAGATGTCCAGTGCCGCATGCGCCACGCCGCGCAAGGCCATGCCCAGCGCGATGCGCGGAGTGGGGGTGTCCATGCGCGGCCGGACCTGGCTGAATTCGGGCTCGGGCAGCAGCCATTCGCCGCGGCAGTCGCCTAGCGCCAGCCGCGCATCGCCCAGGGTGCCGGAGATCCAGATATCGTCACCGGGGCGCGCGGCGTCGCGGCGCAGTGCGGCGCGCAGCGGCACGTCGCCGAATACCGTCAGCGACAGTGTCAGCGGGCCGCGCGTGGTATCGCCCCCCACCAGTTCACAGCCGTGTTCGTCCGCCAGCGCCAGCATGCCCCCGGCCAGCTCGGCCAGCCACTCGGGCTCGGCTGCCGGCAGGGCCAGCGCCAGCGTAAAGGCGCGCGGCTCGGCGCCCATGGCGGCCAGGTCTGACAAATTCACGGCGAGCGCCTTGTGGCCCAGCGCGCGCGGCGCCACGTCCGGGAAGAAATGCCGGCCGCTGACCAGCATGTCGGTGCTGATTGCGAGATGATGGCCGGGACGGCCCTCGACCAGCGCGCAGTCATCGCCGACGCCGAGCGCCGCCTTGCGTACCGGGCGGGTGAAATAGCGGCGGATCAGGTCGAATTCGGAAAGCGGGGCGGGCTGGGCGTTGGGCATCGTGGAGAAACTGCGCCGAGGCGGGCGGGGATGGGTGGTGGCGTTTGGGAGGAAATCCCTGGTATTTGCCGGAAGATCCGGCCGCGGGCGCGCACTGTCAGCATGGGGCGCCTGCCGCATTTCAGCAAGATACTGCCGCGCCCTATAGCCATGACCGCCATGCGCTGCGCCGCTTCAGCGCGGGAACGCTACGCTTGCTGGTGTTGCCCCGGAGGATGGGGCATATTGTACCGAATCGCAAAGGTGCCCCAAGTAAAAGGCTTATTGTGAAATAGTATTTCACTATATAAAATGCTGGGTTCCAAAGGAAGAGAAGGGCGGACGCGTGGAGCCGGTCCGCCGAATCGTCCCCGCCTCGTCAATGACGGCTCCACCGATTGGAAGATGCGCCGATGACCAGCCCACAGTCCCCGTCCCAAGACGATCTGAAACAGCAGCAGCGCGAGGCGCTGCGCAAAGCGGCGCTCGAGTATCACGAGTTTCCCACTCCCGGCAAGATCTCGGTCACGCCGACCAAGCCCCTGTCGAACCAGCGCGACCTGGCCCTGGCTTATTCGCCAGGCGTGGCCGCAGCCTGTGAAGAAATCGTTTCTGATCCCGCCAACTCGTTCCGCTACACCGCGCGCGGCAACCTGGTCGCGGTAATCACCAACGGCACCGCCGTGCTGGGCCTGGGCGACATCGGCGCCGCGGCCTCCAAGCCGGTGATGGAAGGCAAGGCCGGGCTGTTCAAGAAGTTTGCCGGTATCGACGTGTTCGATATCGAAGTCGACGAGAAGGATCCGGAAAAGCTGGTCCAGATCATCGCCGCGCTCGAGCCCACCTTCGGTGGCATCAACCTGGAAGACATCAAGGCACCGGAGTGCTTCTACGTCGAGCGCAAACTGCGCGAGAAGATGAAGATTCCCGTCTTCCATGACGACCAGCATGGCACCGCCATCGTGGTGGCCGCGGCCATCATCAACGGCCTGAAGGTGGTCGGCAAGGATATCGCCAAGGTCAAGCTGGTGGCCTCCGGTGCCGGCGCGGCCGCGCTGGCCTGCCTGGACCTGCTGGTCGACATCGGCCTGCCCATCGAGAATATCTGGGTGACCGACCTGGCCGGTGTGGTCTACGAAGGCCGTACCGAGCTGATGGACCCGGAAAAGGCGCGCTTCTCGCAAAAGACCGACAAGCGCAAGCTGGGCGAAGTGATCGACGGCGCAGACATCTTCCTGGGCCTGTCGGCGGCGGGCGTGCTGAAGCAGGACATGGTGCAGCGCATGGCCGACAAGCCGCTGGTGCTGGCGCTGGCCAACCCGAATCCGGAGATCTCGCCGGAACTGGTCAAGGAAGTGCGTCCGGACGCGGTGATGGCCACCGGCCGTACCGACTACCCGAACCAGGTCAACAACGTCCTGTGCTTCCCGTTCATCTTCCGCGGGGCGCTGGACTGCGGCGCCACCACCATCACGCGCGAGATGGAAATTGCTGCGGCCAATGCGCTGGCCGAACTGGCACGCCAGGAGCAGAGCGACATCGTCGCCACCGCGTACGGCATCCAGGATCTGTCGTTCGGCCCCGAATACCTGATTCCGAAGCCGTTCGACCCGCGCCTGATCGTCAAGGTGGCGCCGGCCGTGGCCGAAGCCGCGAAGAAGTCCGGCGTGGCCGCGCGCCCGATCGAGGACATGGATGCGTACCGCCTGCAGCTGCAGCAGTTCGTGTACCACTCCGGCACGGTGATGAAGCCGATCTACGCCGCCGCGCGCAAGGTCGAGATGGAGAAGAAGCGCATCGTCTTCGCCGAGGGCGAGGAAGAACGCGTGCTGCGCGCCGTGCAGGTGATCGTCGACGAGAAACTGGCCAACCCGATCCTGATCGGCCGTCCGGCGGTGCTCCAGCACCGCATCGAGCGCTTCGGCCTGCGCCTGCGCGCCGGCGTCGACTTTACCGTGGTCAACCCGGAACACGACGAGCGCTTCCGCGACTATTCCGACGCCTACTACCGCATGATGGCCCGCCAGGGCATCACGCCGCAGTACGCCAAGCTGGAAATGCGCCGCCGCACCACGCTGATCGGCGCGATGCTGGTGCACAAGGGCGAGGCGGACGGCATGATCTGCGGCACCGTCAGTAACACCGCGGCGCACCTGCGCTATATCGACCAGGTGCTGGGCGGCACCAACAAGGTCTATGCGGCGATGAACGGCCTGGTGCTGCCGGGACGCCAGATCTTCCTGGTGGATACCCACGTCAACGTCGACCCCAGCGCCGAGGAACTGGCCGCGATCACGCTGATGGCCGCCGAAGAGCTGAAGCGTTTCGGCATCGAACCCAAGGTCGGCCTGCTGTCGCATTCGAACTTCGGCTCGTCCGAGGCGCCCTCGGCGCGCAAGATGCGCGAGACCCTCGCCATCCTCCGCGAGCAGGCGCCGGACCTGGAGATCGACGGCGAAATGCACGGCGATTGCGCGCTCGACCAGAAGCTGCGCGACCAGTTGGTGCCGGACGGCACGCTGAAGGGGGAAGCCAACCTGCTGGTGTGCCCGAATATCGACGCGGCCAATATCTCGTACAACCTGCTCAAGGTTGCGGCGGGCAACAACGTCGCGATCGGTCCGATCCTGCTGGGCGTGAAGGCGCCGGTGCATATCCTGACACCGTCCGCGACGGTGCGCCGCATCGTCAACATGACGTCGCTGGTGGTGGTCGACGCCGCTGCCAAGCGCTAAGCGATGGCGCTGGCCCGAACCGGGTCAATGTGACGAAAAGCCGGGTTCGCCCGGCTTTTTTTATCGCTGTGTTGCGGTGGTTAGTATGCGCACACATACGCTTAACATATTGAAACAATTGAAGAAATCGCACTGCAACAGAGGCGGGATTGATTAATTGCGTGCATGCGCGTAACCTTACGCCTTTGATACAGGCGCTCGCCATGAGCGCCCCGGTGCGGTCGGCATCCATCGCGCTTCGCTTCAGGCGGCGCAGGGCGCCGGCCAGGGTGGCCCGGACAGATCGTCTACCCAACCAGCGGCAGGCTCGATTTCCGGTTCAACCAAGACAAGCAACGTGGGTTTCCAAGTTTCTCCGATGCGGCACGCAACGCGCATGCTGGCCCGGTCCCTGACCGGCGCGGCGCTGGTGCTGGCCCTGGCGCAGCCGACGCTGGCGCGCCAGGCGCAGACCGAAGGACCGGGAACCATTGCAGTGCAGCAGTTGCCCAACGAAGCGCGGCAGACCCTGGAGCGCATCGAAGCCGGCGGCCCGTTCCCGTATGACAAGGACGGCTCGAGATTCGGCAACTATGAACGCATCCTGCCGCAAAGAGATCGCGGTTATTACCGCGAATACACGGTCAAGAGCGCCAGGAGCCGGAACCGGGGAGCCAAGCGGATCGTCTGCGGCGGGGAACAGCGCGCTGCCAACGATTGTTACTACACGGAAGACCACTACAACAGCTTCAAACGGATACTCAAATGATGACTGACATTTTCGGATTGGGCGACGCCCTTGCCGCCCGCGAAGAGCGCGGCGCCGGAGATGGCTGGCAGCGGGCTCAGCAGCAGGCCCAGAACCTATACGACAACGTGCTGATGATGCCGAGCCACGAGCTCATGCAAAAACTCCCGCCCGCGACTGCGCCTGCGGCCGTGCCCGCCGGTCCCGGTTGGAACGACGGCACCAGCGAGGGGGCCATGAACCTGTTCAAGACGGTGCGCCCGAACATCGTCCAGTCGATCCGCGCCTTCCGTGTGCCGGAACTGGCCCAGGCGGCGGCCGATCTCGGCCAGCATTTCCTCTATGCCAATTGCGCGCCTTGCGCGAGCAAGGCAGAGATCCTGGAAACCATCGCCACCTCGTTCACCTTCCCCAAGCATTTCGGCAAGAATTTCGACGCACTGGCCGATTGCCTGACCGACATGATCTACAAGGCTGGCCCGCAGCCGGGTTTCGTGATCGTGCTGGAGGGCCTGCCGATCGCACAGAAGTTCGACAAGGAAGCCCGCGAAGTGCTGCTCGACGTGTTCCGCGACGCTGCGGAGTTCTGGGGTGAGCGCAAGGTGCAGTTCCGCGTGTTCTATTCCTTTGCCTGATGTTCGGCTGACCGCGCCGAGCTGCGATCGATCATGCAAAAAGCCCGCTGTGAACTGCACCCCAAGAGTTGGACGCCGATCCAACCTTGGGGTGTTTTTCATGGTGAGACACGACGAGCAACTGAAG
>NZ_SROX01000022.1 GCF_013141915.1 Cupriavidus necator
CCCCGGAACGCTCGTGATGAACTGAATCTCTCTGCAATGGAGGCAACGTGACCACCCCCGCCACTACCCCAGCAGATGAGATCGCCGATTGCCCGTTCTGTGGTGAACCGGACGGGGAATGCGCCGAAAGCGCAGTGCCGAACAAGTTCGCGGTCTACTGCAACGGTTGCTTCTGTGAAGGACCGACTGCCGATACGCAGGCAGCCGCCATCTCCGCCTGGAACCGCCGAGCCACCCCCTCACCGGGGAAGGCGACGGAGCCGGTGGAGGACTTTCAAGCGCTATGCGACAGCCTGCCGGAAGGCGTGAATTGGGGCGATCCTCTGACGCTTGAGATTGCCGTAGCTCTCGCCTCACCGGGGAAGGCGGAGGCAGAGCGGTGGCAGCCGATTGAGACGGCGCCGAAGGATGGGAGCATGTTCCTGTGCTGGGTAAGCGCGGTCCGCCACACCCGCATCGACGGAGAGTTTGGCCTGCCGGCTGATGTGTCGGAGCCAGACTTCTGCCAATGGAATGCAAACGGCGGCGACGGTTACTGGGACAACATGATGGGGCAGATCGGCGACGAGTATAGCGTCACGCACTGGATGCCACTGCCAGCCGCACCGGGCGCCATCCAGCAGGGGAGCAACCATGACTGATCGTGATCTGTTGGTGCTGGCGGCTAAGGCGGCGGGGATGCGTCTGATGCGAACACCTGATGTGGGCGGCGTTTTCGTCCTCGATGGCCGGGAATGGAACCCACTGGAAGACGACGGCGACGCGCTGCGGCTGGCGGTCAGTCTGCATATTTGCATCGAGTTCGGATACTGCGCAGACGATGCGCCGATCGTGTACTGCGGCAGGTCGGAGTATCGCAGGGATTGGCCGCAGATGGCCAATTTCCCTGACCCGTACAAAGCCACCCGCCGCGCCATCGTCCGCGCCGCGGCCGAGATTGGACGGCAGGAGCGGGACAAATGAGCCAGCGATACAGTCTGTCCGTGAATCTCGGAGACGTGCTCAGCGTCTTTTTGGTGGCATACCTTCTCTGGAATGGCGAGTACCTGTTTGCTGCCATTCTAGGGATTCTGACCATTGGATTTTGGACTTCAGAAATCAAGCAGGAGCGGGACAAGCCGTGATCCGCACAGCCCAACGCCTGTATTCTCGATTTACAACGTATCGCCTGTAAATGCAGAAAGCAGCAGAACAGATGCTAGAGGTCACGCGCAGAGCGTGGCTCAGGGAGGATGAATGATCCGCTACCTTACAATTTCCAAGTTTGCGGCTGAGTCCGGTTACACGGAGAAGGCCATCCGCGCCAAGATCCACGACGGAGCATGGCCGGAAGGTGTATGGCTCAAGGCGGCAGACGGCCGCATTCTGATTGATGTGAAGGGGTATGAGGCATGGGTAGAGACGGCAGCGGTGTCAAGAAAGCCTCAGAGAGCAGCATCCAAATCTCGTTCACCTATCGTGGCGTTGAGTGCCGTGAGCGGGTTCGTCTCAAGCCCACTCCCGCTAACCTGAAGCGGGCCGAGCAGTGGCGGGCAACCGTCCTGCTCGCCATTGAGCAAGGGACGTTCGTCTACTCACAGAGCTTCCCGAACTCGCCCAACGCAGCCAAGTTTGCCGAGTACAAGGGCGAGGTGCAGACGGCCGGGGATTATCTGGAGGCTTGGCTGAAGCGCCAGGAGAAACACCTGAAGGCCAGCACCTACGACGGCTACCGCAAGATCGTGAACTACCACCTGATTCCGGAATTCGGCCGGATCAGGCTGGCCGACCTGAAGCGCACGACGGTGCGTGACTGGCTGGACAAGCTGGACTGCACGAACAAGCGCCTGGCGAATATCCAGAGCGTGCTGCGCAAGGCGCTGGACGACGCGGTTGATGACGAGCTGATCGCGGCGAATCCTCTTTATGGCTGGACGTACCGGAAGCAGGAAGGCCCGAAGGAAGAGGACGACATTGATCCGTTCACCCCGGACGAGCAGCGCGCCATCATCGACGCCCTGCCCGGCCAAGCGGCCAATCTAGTGCGCTTTGCCTTCTGGTCTGGACTCCGGACATCGGAACTCGTCGCGCTCGACTGGGGCGACGTGGACTGGCGCCGCGGCGTGGTGGTGGTCCGGAAGGCGTTGACGCAAACGGCCGAGGCGATGGAAGACACGAAGACGCGATCCAGCCGGCGCGAGGTCAAGATTCTGCCGCCCGCCTTGGCCGCGCTGGAGGCGCAGAAGGCTTTCACGTTCCTGGCCGGCAAGGAGGTGTTTCAGGACCCGCGCCACGGGGAGCGATGGGTAGGCGATTCCCCCATCCGTATCGTCTGGACGCGAGCGCTGAAGAAGGCGAAAGTCAGGTATCGCAAGCCGTACCAGACCAGGCACACCTACGCCTCCATGATGCTGTCAGCTGGTGAGCACCCAATGTGGGTGGCGCGGCAGATGGGGCATTCGAATGTGCAGACTACGACGCGGAGCTATGGGCGATGGATGCCGCTTGCGGACCCAGAAGCAGGCGGGAAAGCGGTGGAGAGATTCGCGGAACCGATGTTGCGATTCCCTGCCGATTCTTCACAGGATTCGACGGTAAACAGCGGGAAATAATCGCTGCCCTTACTGGCCTATTCCCTTATAAATCAAGGGCTTAGTGGCGGAGAGAGGGGGATTCGAACCCCCGATGGGCTATTAACCCATACACGCTTTCCAGGCGTGCGACTTAAACCACTCATCCATCTCTCCGGGAAGTCCGAGATTATAGCAGAGTTGCTTGGCGAATCCAGTGCTTCGTCGCCGGATCGGGCGCTGCGTGCCACGGCACCGCCCTACCCCTTGCGCAGGTAGGTCACCAATCTGTCGATCACCGGCGCGTTGCGCGGCGTCAGCAGGCTGACCACGATTGCCACCGCGAAGCCGGCCGGTACCCCGAAGGCGCCGGAGGCGATCGGATCGACGCCGAACCAGCGGTTGCCGAAGATGCCGGTCATGCGAGTGAAGAAGGGATAGTTGACGAAGATGTAGTACACCGCCACGCCGAGCCCGGCGACCATGCCGGCGACGGCGCCGGCGGCGGTGGTGCGGCGCCAGAAGATGCCAAGGATCAGGACCGGGAAGAAACTGGAGGCCGCCAGCGAGAAGGCGGCGCCGACCAGGAACAGGATATTGCCCGGGCGCAGCGATGTGACGTACGAGGCGAACAGCGCCACCGCCAGCAGCACGATCTTGGCGGTGGTGACGCGCCGCTGGTGGCTCGCTTGGCGGTCGACCATGTGATAGAAGACGTCGTGCGAAAGCGCGTTGGCAATGGTCAGCAGCAACCCGTCGGCGGTGGACAGCGCGGCGGCCAGCGCCCCGGCGGCGATCAACCCGGAGATGACGTACGGCAGGCCGGCGATTTCCGGCGCCGCCAGCACGATCATGTCGGGCTGCAGCAGGATCTCGGCCCATTGCACGATGCCGTCGCCGTTGACGTCGCGGATGCCGAACACCGGCGGATCGACCTTGCGCCATTGCACCACCCATTGCGGCAGTTCGGCGTACGAGGTGCCGACCAGGTGCTCGAAGAACTCGTATTTGACCAGCGCTGCTAGCGTGGGCGCCGAGACATAGAGCAAGGCGATGCAGAACACGGCCCAGGCCACGGAGTTGCGCGTTTCCCTGACTGACGGCGTGGTGTAGAGCCGCGTCAGGATGTGCGGCAGGCTGGCGGTGCCCACCATCAGGCAGAACACCAGCAGCACGAAATTGAGCCGCTTGGTCTTGCGCTCCTGCTCGGAGGCCGCGGGATAGGGTTCGGTGGACGACATCGAATGGCGGCTCCGGGCCAGCGCCTCTTCGCGCTGCTGGTGCCATTGCTGCTGCGCGGCGGCGGCGTCGCGCGGGAATTCCAGCCGCTCGCGCTCCAGCGCCTTGATCTCGCGCAACGGCGCATTGCGGCTGCGCAGATCCTGCAGGCGCGCGTCCAGCGCATCGCGCTCCTGCGAGAAAGAATCCGGCAAGCGGGCAATGCGTTCCTGCAGCAGGATGGCCTGCTGCCGATAGTAGTCGCGCACCGCCTGCTCGGCCGGCTCGCGCTCCAGTTGCTGTTCGCGGGCATCCAGTTGCGTCAGCAGCGAGCCGTAGCTCAGCTGCGGCAGCGGTTCCTGGTGATGCTTCCACGCGATCATCGAGACCGTGACCAGGAACGCCACGATCATCATGATGTACTGCGCCACCTGCGTCCACGTCACCGCGCGCATGCCGCCAAGGAAGGAGCAGACCAGGATGCCCGCCAGCCCGAAGAAGATGCCAACGGCAAACTCCACGCCGATGAAGCGCGTTACCACCAGCCCCACACCCTGGATCTGCGCCACCAGGTAGACGAACGAGCAAAGCGAGGCGGCCAGCACCGCGATGGCGCGCACCGGCAGGTTGCCGCCGGGCTTGCCGTTGCCGTAGCGCGCGGCGAGGAAGTCGGGGATAGTGTAGCCGCCGTACTTGCGCAGGTATGGCGCCAGCAGGAAGGCCACCAGGCAGTAGCCGCCGGTCCACCCCATCACATAGGCCAGCCCCTCGTAGCCGGAGGAAAACAGGATGCCGGCCAGGCCGATGAACGACGCCGCGCTCATCCAGTCGGCGGCAATCGCCATGCCGTTGAACATCGCTGGCACGCGCCGCGATGCGACGTAGTACTCGTTGAGATCGGAGGTGCGGCAGATCAGCCCGATGCAGGCATAGATCGCGATGGTGATGAACAGGAACACGTAGCCGAGCCACAGCGCATCGGCATTGGAGCGTTCCAGCAGTCCCATCATGCCCACGAAGCCGAACAGCCCCAGCGTGAACAGGCCGTAGTACAGCAGCAACCGTCGGCGAAAGCGCGACTGGGCTTCGGGCATGAGGGGACAGTCCGTGTCGGTGGGAAGCTATCGTAACAAACCCGCCGGCGCGCGGGTGCGCGGCGGCGGGTTCAGGTTGCGGCTCCGGCTGGCCGGATCACCAGCGGATTACTGCGCCTGCTTGAGCTGCTCGAGGATGGCCGGGTTCTCCAGCGTCGAAGTGTCCTGCGTGATCTCTTCGCCCTTGGCCAGCGAACGCAGCAGGCGGCGCATGATCTTGCCCGAGCGCGTCTTGGGCAGGTTGTCGCCAAAGCGGATGTCCTTGGGCTTGGCGATCGGGCCGATCTCCTTGCCGACCCAGTTGCGCAACTCGGTGGCGATCTTCACGGCTTCGTCGCCCGTCGGACGCGAGCGCTTGAGCACGACGAAAGCGCAGATGGCCTCGCCGGTCATGTCGTCTGGGCGGCCTACCACCGCGGCCTCGGCCACCAGCGGGTTGGCCACCAGCGCCGACTCGATCTCCATCGTGCCCATGCGGTGGCCCGACACGTTCAGCACGTCGTCGATGCGGCCCATGATGGTGAAGTAGCCGGTGTCCTTGTCGCGGATCGAGCCGTCGCCGGCGAGGTAGAGCTTGCCGCCGAGTTCCTCGGGGAAATAGCTCTTCTTGAAGCGCTCCGGATCGCCCCAGATCGTGCGGATCATCGCCGGCCACGGGCGCTTGACCACCAGGATGCCGCCGCTGCCGTTGGGCACGTCCTGGCCGGTCTCGTCGACGATGGCGGCCATGATGCCCGGCAGCGGCAGCGTGCACGAACCCGGCACCAGCGGCGTCGCGCCCGGCAGCGGCGTGATCATGTGGCCGCCGGTCTCGGTCTGCCAGAAGGTGTCGACGATCGGGCAGCGCTCGTTGCCGATATTCTTGTAGTACCACATCCATGCTTCCGGATTGATCGGTTCCCCGACCGTGCCGAGCAGGCGCAGGCTGGACAAGTCGTACTGCTTCGGGTGGATCTTCTCGTCGGCCTCGGCGGCCTTGATCAGCGAGCGGATCGCGGTCGGCGCGGTGTAGAAGATGCTGACCTTGTGGCGCGCGATCATGTCCCAGAAGCGGCCCGCGTTCGGGTAGGTCGGCACGCCCTCGAACACCACCTGGGTAGCGCCGGCGGCCAGCGGGCCGTAGGCGATATAGGTATGGCCGGTGACCCAGCCGATATCGGCGGTACACCAGAACAGGTCGTCGGGCTTGATGTCGAAGGTCCATTTCATCGTCATCAGCGCCCACAGCAGGTAGCCCCCGGTGCTGTGCTGCACGCCCTTGGGCTTGCCGGTCGAGCCCGAGGTGTAGAGCACGAACAGCGGGTGCTCGGCGCTGACGGGCTCCGCTTCGCAGGTATCCGGCTGGTTGGCGCTGACGTCCTCCATCGAGCGGTCGCGGCCTTCGGTCCAGCCGACGTTGCCGCCGGTGCGGCGGTAGACGATCACGTTCTTCACGGCCTCGCAACCGCCCAGCGCCAGCGCGTCGTCGGCGATGGCCTTCAGCGGCAACGCCTTGCCGCCGCGCATCTGCTCGTCGGCGGTGATCAGCGCCACCGCACCCACGTCGACCAGCCGCTCCTGCAGCGACTTGGCCGAGAAGCCGCCGAACACCACCGAGTGCGTCGCGCCCAGCCGCGCGCAGGCCTGCATCGCGACCACGCCCTCGACCGACATCGGCATGTAGATCACCACACGGTCGCCCTTCTTGATGCCGAGCGACTTCAGCCCATTGGCGAAGCGGCACACCTTGCCGTGCAGTTCGCGGTAGGTGATGCGGCTGACGGTGCCGTCGTCGGCCTCGAACACGATCGCGACCTTGTCGGCATTGCCATTCTGCAGGTTGCGGTCCAGGCAGTTGTACGAGGCGTTGAGCTCGCCGTCTTCGAACCACTTGTAGAACGGTGCGTTGCCCTCGTCCAGCACCTTGGTGAAGGGCTTGTTCCAGTGCAGCAGTTCGCGGGCGTAACGGGCCCAGAAGCCCTCGTAGTCGCGTTCGGCCTCGTCGCACAGGGCCTGGTAGGCTTCCATGCTGGGGATGGCGGCCTGGCTGGCAAACGCCTCGGGCGGGTTGAACACGCGATGCTCCTGCATCACCGATTCGATGGCGGACATGGACTGGTCTCCTGATTTTGAACTGGCTTTGGCTGCCACGTTACGCCCGACGCCTTACTTAAACCTGACGATAAATCCGCTCCAGCCGGCAGGACAAGACACTGCAACGTGTTGCAATGCAGCGGGAAGAATCGGGGGGCGCGCGCGAAAGTGCAGCCTTCTCCATTAGGCTAGCACAGCTATAATGCCGCGAGCCTGATACCTGAATGCGACGACGTCCCTTGCCACGCAGCCGTCGCGCTGGCCAGCCCTCATCAGTCCTCGCCAGCCCAACCCAGCCCGGATACTTGCACCCTGCCGGCCTGCTGGCCGGAAGACCCAAGGCAACTACGCCGTGCCCGCCAACGCTCCTGTCTTCGCTCCCGTCTACGTGCTGTTCCTGGTTGCCTCGATGGCGCTGGTCGGCAGCAACGTCGGCCTCGGCAAGTCGATCATCGCGCATGTGCCGGTGCTGCTGTTCGCGCTGCTGCGCTTTGTCATTGCCATCGTCTGCCTGTCACCCTGGTACCGGCCCGCCCGCATGCGCCGCGTCTCGCGCGGGGAATGGCTGAACTTGTTCCTGCAGGCGTTCTTCGGCACCTTCCTGTTTACGCTGCTGATGCTCAACGGCGTGCGGCTGACCAGCGCCATGGCCGCGGGCGTGATCACCAGCACCATCCCCGCCACCGTGGCGCTGCTGTCCTGGCTGCTGCTGCGCGAACGGCTGTCGCGGCGCACGATGGTGTCGGTGCTGCTCGCGGTGGCCGGCATCGCCGTGCTCAACATCGCCCGTGGCGATGCCCACGGTGCCGGCGCAGGCAGCCAGGCGTGGCTGGGCAACCTGATGATCATGGGCGCGGTGGTGTGCGAGTCGATCTACGTGATCCTGTCGCGCCGGCTCACGCAGACGCTGGCCGCCATCGAGATCTGCGCCTACACGCACCTGATCGGCGGCCTGCTGATGCTGCCGCTGGGACTGTTGCCGCTGCTGAACTTCGACGCCGCCGCGGTGCCGGCGCAGACCTGGCTGATGGTGCTGTGGTACGCGCTGTCGGCCAGCGTGTTCTCGTTCTGGCTATGGATGAAGGGCATCCGCCATGTGCCGGCGCAGCTTGCCGGCGTCTTCACCTCGGTGCTGCCGGTGGCCGCGGCCACCTACGGCATCGTCTTCCTGGGCGAACAGCCGGGCTGGCCGCACGGCGTAGCGCTGGCATGCGTGCTGGCCGGGATCGTACTGGCCAGCTGGCCGGGCCGGATGGCGCGCGGCGCGTGGCGCGGCAAGGCGGCTGGCGCGGATCCGGGCGCGCGGGCCTGACCGCTGCGACGTCAGCGGTTACCGCCGGTAACACAGCGTTGCCATGGTCGCTTGGTACAATCCACGCCGATTTTCAACTCGCCGACCCCGCCCCCCATGGCTTCCAACCCGATTCCCACACCGCAGCCCCAAACCCTGCGGCCCATCCCGAGCATCATCTTCGCGTCGCGCTGGCTGCAACTGCCGCTGTACCTGGGCTTGATCGTGGCCCAGGGCGTCTACGTCTACCACTTCCTGATCGAAGTCTGGCATCTGCTCGCGCATGTGACCGAGTTTGACGAGAACAAGATCATGCTGGTGGTGCTGGGCCTGATCGACGTGGTGATGATCTCCAACCTGCTCATCATGGTGATCGTCGGCGGCTACGAGACCTTCGTCTCGCGGCTTGGCATCGACAACCATCCCGACGAGCCCGAATGGCTCGATCACGTCAACGCCGGCGTGCTGAAGGTCAAGCTGTCGATGGCGCTGATCGGGATCTCGTCGATTCATCTGCTCAAGACCTTTATCGACGCCGAGCAACGCACCACACATACCATCATGTGGCAGGTGGCGATCCACCTCGCATTCCTGCTGTCGGCGGTGGCGATGGCATGGGTGGACCGCATGGTCACCCATCCCGCCGGCGCGCACGGCAAGCACTAAGGGCGGCTTGCATGGCCAACCGGCCTGCATTATTCCGACCGCGGCCATGTGCCGCGGTTTTTGCTTTTGAGCCGGCGCGACAACGGCCAGCGGCGCTTGCCGCACATTAGTGGCTGTGGACGGATGTATGCAGCCCGGCAGAGCGCCGCCGCTCAGTGTATGATTTCGGGCTGTGTTTCACCGCTGCCCACACCCCACAAAATGACCGTCATCAAGCAAGAAGACCTCATCCAGAGCGTCGCCGACTCGCTGCAGTACATCAGCTACTACCATCCGATGGACTACATCACCAGCCTGGGCCGCGCCTATGAGCTGGAGCAGAGCCCGGCGGCCAAGGACGCGATCGCGCAGATCCTGACCAACAGCCGCATGTGCGCGGAAGGCAAGCGCCCGATCTGCCAGGACACCGGCATCGTCACGGTGTTCGTCAAGGTCGGCATGGATGTGCGGTGGGACGGCGCCACCATGGGCCTGACCGACATGATCAACGAGGGCGTGCGGCGCGGCTATACGCATCCCGACAACGTGCTGCGCGCGTCGATCGTCAGCCCGCCCGAAGGCGGCCGCAAGAACACCAAGGACAACACCCCGGCCGTGATCCACTATGAAGTGGTGCCGGGCAACACCGTCGACATCCAGGTCGCGGCCAAGGGCGGCGGTTCGGAGAACAAGTCCAAGTTCGTGATGCTGAACCCGTCCGACTCGATCGTCGACTGGGTACTGAAGACCGTGCCGACCATGGGCGCCGGCTGGTGCCCGCCGGGCATGCTGGGCATCGGCATCGGCGGCACCGCCGAGAAGGCGATGGTGATGGCCAAGGAATCGCTGATGGAGTCCATCGACATCCAGGACATCATCGCGCGCGGCCCGAAGGACTGGATCGAGGAACTGCGCGTCGAGCTGTATGAGAAGGTCAACGCGCTCGGCATCGGCGCGCAGGGCCTGGGCGGCCTGGCCACCGTGCTGGACGTGAAGATCATGGCCTGCCCGACGCACGCGGCGTCCAAGCCGGTCGCGATGATCCCGAACTGCGCCGCCACCCGCCACGTGCATTTCACGCTGGACGGCAGCGGACCGGCCAAGCTGGAAGCGCCGGACCTGTCGCAATGGCCGAAGGTCGAGTGGGCGCCGAACACCGAGACCTCCAAGCGCGTCGACCTGAATACGCTGACGCCGGAAGAAGTCGCTTCGTGGAAGCCGGGCCAGACCCTGCTGCTCAATGGCAAAATGCTGACCGGCCGCGACGCCGCGCACAAGCGCATCGCCGACATGCTGGCCAAGGGCGAGAAGCTGCCGGTGGACTTCAAGAACCGCGTGATCTACTACGTCGGCCCGGTCGATCCGGTGCGTGACGAAGCCGTCGGCCCCGCCGGCCCCACCACCGCGACGCGCATGGACAAGTTCACCGAGATGATGCTGGCCGAAACCGGCCTGATCTCGATGATCGGCAAGGCCGAGCGCGGCCCGGTGGCGATCGAGGCGATCAAGAAGCACAAGTCGGCCTACCTGATGGCCGTCGGCGGCGCCGCCTACCTGGTGGCCAAGGCGATCAAGGAAGCCAAGGTGGTCGGCTTTGAAGACCTGGGCATGGAGGCGATCTACGAGTTCGATGTCAAGGACATGCCGGTGACGGTTGCCGTGGACAGCGAAGGCACTTCGGTGCACAAGACCGGCCCGGCGGAATGGCAGGCCAAGATCGGCAAGATTCCGGTGGCGGCGCTTTAATTCCTGCAGGCACGGCTCCACTCTCCCGCGCGCGGGAGAGGGGTTGGGGGAGAGGGCGGGCGCGTGGCAAGCACCGTGACGCCTCACTTCGTGGGCCCGCCTGCCCTCTCCCCCGCCCCTCTCCCATATATGGGAGAGGGGAGAAAACAATCCCTTCATCCCGCCCCGTGAACCCAGCACCCATCGGCGTCTTCGATTCCGGCCTCGGCGGCCTGTCGGTGCTGCGCGAGATCCGCGCGCTGCTGCCGCATGAGCCGCTGCTGTACCTCGCCGATTCGAAGTACGCGCCCTACGGCGAAAAACCCGAGCATTTTGTCGAAGCGCGCACGCTGCAGGCCTGCGAGTGGATGATCGGCCAGGGCTGCAAGGCGCTGGTGGTCGCCTGCAATACCGCCACCGGCCATGCCGTGGCCTTGCTGCGCGAGCGGCTGCCGGTACCGATCATCGGCGTCGAACCCGGCCTGAAGCCCGCGGCCGCGGCCAGCCGCAGCAAGGTGGTCGGCGTGCTGGCAACCGCCAATACGCTCAAGAGCGCGAAGTTCGCGCGGCTGCTGGCATCGCTGGACGGCGAAAGCCGCTTCCTGTGCCAGGCCGGGCTGGGACTGGTGACGCTGGTCGAACAAGGCCAGATCGACGGACCCAGCGTACGCGAGCGCCTCGAAGCCTATCTCGCGCCCATGCTGGAAGCCGGCGCCGATACCCTGGTGCTGGGCTGCACCCACTATCCGTTCCTGTCAGGCGCCATCCGGGCCATCGCCGGCAATCGGCTGGCGCTGGTCGATACCGGCAGCGCGGTCGCGCGCCAGCTGGCGCGCAAGCTTGCCGAGCATGCGCTGGCCGCCCCGCCCGGGACTGCACGGCGCGATCGCTTTCTCTCCACCAAGGACGCCGCGCATCTGCGCGCGATGGTGGCGACGCTGCTGCAGGTGCAAGCCGACGCCGAAACCGTGGTGATCGAACCGGCGCCGGCGTTCTGACCAGCGCCTGCCGTCAGCGCAGGAAGCCCAGCGGGCGGTGCTCGCGCACCTCCGGCTTGATCGCATGCTCCTGGCGCAACTGCGCCAGGAATTCATCCGGCGTCAGCGCCTCGCCCAGCAGCACGCACTGGCGCTTGACCGTGGCAAAGTCGCCAGGCGTCAGGCAATCCATCGCGCCCAGGTCGCTGCGCATGGCGTCGGTCAGGCCGGCGGCATCGCCATCGAGCGCCTCGTCGACAAACATCGCCACGCGTTGCGCGGGCTTGAGCGCGAGGAAGCGGATCTTGAACGAGAAGCGGCGCAGCGCGGCCTCGTCGATGCGGTCGAACAGGTTGGTGGTGCAGATGAAGATGCCGTTGAAGCGCTCCATGCCCTGCAGCATCTCGTTGACTTCGGAGATCTCGTAGTTGCGCACCGCCTGCTGGCGGCTCTGCATGAAGCTGTCGGCCTCGTCCAGCAGCAGCACCGCGCCGTCCTCTTCGGCACGCGCGAACATCGCGGCAATCTGCTGTTCGGTCTCGCCCACGTACTTGCTCATCAGGTCCGAGGCGCGCCGGATCATCAGCGGCAGGTCCAGCTCGGCCGCGATATGCTCGGCCAGCGCGGTCTTGCCGGTGCCCGGCGGGCCATAGAAGCACAGCGTGCCGCGCTGGCGCACGCGCAGCGCGTCGACGATCTTGACCACCTCGTAGCGGGTCTCGAGGTGCAGGTTCTCGAGCCGGTAGTGCGTGACCACCGGGCGCGCTTCGGCCTCGGGGCGCAGGCCCATGGCGCGGTCGGCATGCTCGAGCTGGCGCAGGATCAGCGCCTCGACCGGCTCCTCGACGTTCGGCCGCGCGAGTTCGACAAAGCGCGCCGCCGATTGCACCTGCGCGGGCGTCAGCGTCTTGCGCCCGGCCAGGCCGGTGATAAAGGCATCGCTGACATCCAGCCCGCCCAGGTGCTTGCGGATGATGTTCTCGCGCACCAGCGGCGGCGGGATCTTCAGCTCGAGGTGGAACTGGAAGCGGCGCAGGTACGCCGGGTCGATCTGCCGGATCGAATTGGAAATCCAGATCACCGGCACGGGATTCTGCTCGAGCGTCTGGTTGACCCAGGCCTTGCCATTGACCGACGCGCGTGTATCTTCCTGGCCGAACAGGCTCATCAGCTCGCGCCCGGTGCCGGGAAACACGTCTTCCACTTCATCGAACAGCAGCGCGGTATGGGCGCGCCCGCGCAGGAACGCCTGCGACACCTGCAGCGAGCGGTAGCGGTCCTTGCCCGATAGGCTGTTGCCGTCGCGATCCAGGCAATCGACCTCATACAGCTCGCAGCCGGCCTCGCGCGCCAGCAGCCGCGCGAATTCGGTCTTGCCGGTGCCGGGCGGGCCGTAGATCAGCACATTGACACCGCTGGCGTGCTGGCGCGTGGCATTGGCCAGCAGCGCGCGCAGGTAGCGCGCGTCGGTCTCCACATGCGGATAGTCGGCGGTGGTCAGCGTGGGCGGCGCGGCCGGGCGCGTGAATACCGCCATCATCTCGGCCTCGTTGGCGTAGTTGCCGAGCAGGACGTGCAGCAGCCGGTCCGACAACCGCATCAGGTCGCCCAGGTCGGTCACGCTGTTTTCCGGCAGCGGCTGCTCGATCAGGTTCAGCGTCTCCAGCCGCGAGCCGGGCCGCAGCGAGGCCGCCACGTCGGCCGCACCGGCGCCGGTCAGGCCCGCCAGGATCTGGAACGCCTCCTGGCTGTGCGCCACCTTGCAGTCGACCATGACCGCGCGCAAGTCGCGCTTGTACTTGGCCAGCGCCGCATACAGCAGCAGCTTGCGCTCATGGTCGGGCAGGTCCAGCACGTGGCTGAGCATGTCGATATTGCGCACCAGCAGCACACGCTCGCCTTCCAGCCGCTGGGCGATCGCCGCGGCCGACGCATCGAACACGGCGAACATGTCCTTGGCGTGGTGCTTGACGTACTCGTCGAGGTAATAGAACAGCGCGCTTTCATCGAAGGCGCTGTTCCACTGGCCATGGCGGTCCAGGAATTCTTCCGGCGTCAGGCGGGCCGCCCCTTTCCAGGCGGGCATGTCGGCACAGCGCGCGGCCAGGAAGCGCTGCACGCGCAGCACCACGCCGTAGGGCCACACCATCTCCTGCGCGCTGACAGTCAGGACATCGTTGATATTGCTGCGCAGGTTAAAGCGCGGTCCCAGCGCGCAGACCACGCGCAAGGCAAACTGGGCGCACATCCAGTCCAGCGCCGAACTCGACGATACGCCATGCATGGAGCGCAGAAGCGTCGATCGGTCATCTTCAGCAAAACGTGTGAAGTCCATGGACGAGTCCCCGAGCGCGCGATGCGCAATGGCGGGGCCGCGACAGGCGCACCGCCGCGTCTGCAGTGTCTTCCTATGCTAGCGCGCTTTCCCACGCTACGCGCACGCCTGCGCGCAACCGGTGCCCGTGATGGTGACCTGGGGCACGGAAACGCGGTGCACGGCGCCAGCGGGCATGCACGAACGCTTCTCGCTCCCGATGCAGGTCTGGACTTGCCGGTATAACGTGCCAGGGCAGAAAATTCCAGTTGCGACGCACAAATCACAACAAATAAGAATCATTATCGTTTATACTCAGCAGCTGACACGCTGCCCCAGAGTAGCGCTCCCACGGCAACCCTGTTGAAGGAGCGTTTATCATGGAATTGCTGCTTAGCCTGCTGGTCGGTTGCGGCATCTCGCTGATCCTGTTTTATCGCAAGTGACGGCGCACAGCCGCTACGGTGCCGCCGCCGGCAGACTTTTGTTGTTGACACATGTTCGATCAACGCTTCTTCAAGATTACGCTTGCCGTACTGCTGTTCCACGTCGGCCTGCTTTACCTCATCCAGAGCGGCCTGGGCCGCAAGCTTACCGAGGCCGTGATCGCGCCGGAGATCGTCGCGCGCATCATTCCGCTGGAACCGCCCAGGCAGGAAGCCCCGCCCGAGCCGCCCAAACCCAAGCCCAAGCAGGAAACCCCGCCGCCAAAGCAGGTCAAGGTGACCACGCCCAAGCCGACGCCGCCTCAGCCCAAGCCGGCGCCGCAGCCGGTGGCCGACCTGCCGCCGACGCCGTCCGCACCGGAAGCGCCGCCCGCCCCGCCGGCACCACCGGCACCGCCCGAGCCGGCGCCGGCACCGGTTTCCGCCGCGCCGCGCGCAGTCGGCATCGGCGAAATCCAGTGCACGCCGCCGCAACCGAAGTATCCTTCGCAGTCACGCCGCATGGGCGAGACCGGCAAGGCCGTGGTACGGCTGACCACCGACGAAAGCGGCAAGGTCGTGAAAACTGCAGTGGTCTCATCGAGCGGCTCGTCGCGGCTTGACCAGGCCGCGGTGGAGGCGGTGCAGGCGATGCGCTGCAAGCCTTACCTGGACAACGGCCGCGCCGTCGCCGTCACGGCGCAGCAGCCGATCGGCTTTGAACTGAATTGAGCGTCCCCTATTTCCGATCTCCGATCTGACCTAAACCAAGCGAACTCACAGGAACCAACACATGCAGGACCTCGGACTCACCCACCTCTGGTCGCAAGGCGACTTCGTCATGCGTGCGACCGCCATCATTCTGCTGATCATGTCGCTCGCCTCATGGATCGTAATCCTGACCAAGGCGTGGGATCTGGTGCGCCTGAAGAAGATGGCGCAAGGCGCGGAAAAGCGCTTCTGGCACTCGGACGATTTCGACCACGCGCTGGAAACCCTGGGCGCGGGCGATGCCAACCCGTTCCGCACGCTCGCCATCACCGGCAAGGAAGCCGCCCAGCACCATCGCGCCAGCCAGCCGCAACTGCACGACGTGATGGATATCTCCGACTGGCTGACCCGCTCGCTGAAGAGCTCCATCGATGAATCGGTGGCGCGCATGCAGTCGGGCCTGGCCGTGCTGGCGTCGGTGGGCTCGACCGCGCCGTTCGTCGGCCTGTTCGGCACCGTGTGGGGCATCTACCACGCGCTGATCGGCATCGGCGCTTCGGGCGTGCCGACCATCGACAAGGTTGCCGGCCCGGTGGGCGAGGCGCTGATCATGACCGCCTTCGGCCTGGCCGTGGCAATCCCCGCGGTACTGGGCTATAACGCCCTCACCCGCGGCAACAAGTCGGTGATCTCGAAGCTCAACCGCTTTGCCCACGACCTGCACGCCTACTTCGTCACCGGCGCGCGCGTACGCCCGACCGGCGCCCGCGCCGAGGACGGCACCGTGCGCCTGGCCGCGGCACAGCGCTAAACTCCTAGCAAGGAAGTCATCATGGCATTCGGCACTCTCGAAGGGGACGACGACGAGGTGATGAGCGAAATCAACATGACGCCGCTGGTCGACGTCATGCTGGTGCTGCTGATCATCTTCATCATCACCATCCCCGTGATCAACCATGCGGTGAAGATCGACCTGCCGCGCGCCACCAACACGCCGAACGAGCCGAAGCCGCAGAACATCAACGTGTCAATCGATGCGAGCGGCAAGGTCTTCTGGAACCAGGTGGAAGTGGACCAGGCCACGCTGGAAAGCAATATCGCGCTGGCCGCGCAGCAGCAGCCGCAGCCTGAGCTGCATCTGCGCGCGGACCGCGCGGTGCGCTACGAGCGCGTGGCCGAAGTCATGGCCGCCGCGCAGCATGGCGGCCTGGGCAAGATCGGTTTCATCACCGAACCCAAGCAGTAAGCCGGCGCCTGCGGGCGCCCTCGAACGACAAAGGGCACCTTCGGGTGCCCTTTTGTTATGGGGCCGCCAACTCGCACGCAGCTGCCCGCTCGCACTGCGGTACCTCCGTAGCCGTAACCTGAATCTTGGGAAGAGGCTATTGTAATGATAACGGTTCTCATTTAATATCATTCCATTGACTGCCCCAGCCGCGGCACGGCCGCCCTGGTTGCACTCCCCTTACTCTCCTATCGCAGAACGGAGCCAGATGATGAGCACACTTTCCCTGCCGCTGTCGCAACCCCGAGAAGTTAGCCGCCGCCGCTTGTCGCTGCGCCGCGTCGACGTGGTCGCGCAGCCGCGCCGGGATGCCAGCGCAAAGGCCACCCCGTCGGCGATCGCCTCGGTCAAGTCCGCCGTGGCCGCCCTGCCTGCGCGCCTGGAGGCGCTGGTGCGCGACAGTCTGAGCTCGGCGCCCGCCGGCGAGCCGGTGGCGCTGGAAGCTATCATGCGCGGTGCCAACACGCTGCCGATCCTGCACAACGGCGAGGTCTACACGCTGCGCGTGACGCGCTACGGCAAGCTGATCCTGACGAAATGAAGCGGCCCCGCGGCAATTCCTCAGGGAGGCAGGCGGGAGAAGCGATATGAAACCCGCGCCAGGCGCGGACGCCACGAGCGTGGCAGCAAAGACTTTTGTGGGGACCACCTCGGAACGAGGTGTTGGGCAGTAGCCAGGTATGCAAGCCGCAGGCGGGAGTCAGACCCCACGCCAGGCCGGCCGTACCCAGCCATGCCCTCTTTTATGCCGCCCCGCAGGCCATGCCTGCCGGGCCTTTTCATGCACCGGCGTCAGCGCCGGCGCGATCGCCTTACAGGCCCAGCGCGGCGATGCCGGCACGCGCGACCTGCGCGTCCTCGGTCGACTTCACGCCCGACACGCCGACGGCACCCACCACCTGCTCATTGCAGACGATGGGCACGCCGCCCTCCAGCATGCCGTGCAGCACGGGCGCCGTCATGAACGAGTAGCGGCCGTTGTTGATCATGTCTTCGTAGACCTTCGACTCACGGCGGCCCAGCGCGGAGGTACGCGCCTTTTCTCCGGCGATATAGGCCGAGATCGGGGCGGCGCCGTCCAGGCGCTGCATGCCCAGCATATGGCCGCCGTCGTCGACCACGACGATGGACACGGCCCAGTGATGGTTCTTTGCTTCGGTTTCCGCTGCGGCCATGATCTTCTTCACGTCGTCTGCCGTCAGAACCGTCTTTTGCTGCATGCCACTCTCCTGGTCATTGATTTGGATAGAGGCCGAAGTATAGCGCTGCACCTGCGCCATCGTCATGGCAAGCGGGCCGCCATGAACTGCCGCCGGACTTACCACGGCAAAATGGCCCGCGAGCGGGCCATTGGTCATGCGAGGGCTGGAGCGGTGCGATCACGCGCCGTCGGTGAACGTATCCGGCTTGCCCAGCTTGGCGCCGTCGGTGTACGGGTCAGCCTTGCCGACACGTGCGCCGTCCGTGAAGGGATCCGGCTTGCCAACCTTCGCGCCGTCGGTGTACGGGTCGACTGCGCCGATCTTGGCGCCGTCGAGATACGGATCGACCTTGCCCACAGCGGCGAACGAGGCGGTGGAGGCAGTGCCCAGGACCGCCAGGGCGGCGGCGGCAATCACGGCTTGTTTGATCTTCATAAGATTCCCCTTGCTTCTTGGTTGGTCAAGGCATCGCCGGCCCGGACAACAGGCGTCATAGCGATGTCACACCATTAGTTTAGGGAAAACCCCTACCCTGGTGCAGGTGACGCTTTGAGCAGTCTGTTCAAATATTTTGACCTCGATCAAGACCCGATGCTATGCCCGGAACCTGTCGGCGAGCGTTATGTCGCAGTGCAGCGCCAAATAGCAAAGGGCCCGGAATTGGGCCCTTTGCTTCAGAAGACGCAGACCGCGCCTAGTCGCGCCACCTGCCATGTCCGTGACCATGGCCACGGTGATAGCCCGGCGGGCCGTAGTAACCGCGGGGGCCGCCGTAATAGCGCGGCGGGCCATAGTAGCCAGGCCCGTAGTAGACCGGCCGCGGGCGAACCACCACCGGCGGCGGCCCGTAGTAGACCGGAGCCGGGGCCACCACCACCGGAGGCGGACCATAGTAAGCCGGAGCGGGCGGATAATACGCCGGCGCACCAATCACCACGCCCGGAACGCCGACAGCTACCCCGACGCTCACATGGGCCATGGCTGCGCCAGACGCCAACCCGGCGGCAATACCGAATGCTGCAAGCCACCAACGTTTCATATCCGCCTCTCAAAGTGGGATTTCTCTTAACTGGTATTGTAGGGGTTCGGAAATTTCCAGGTGCAACGGCGCACACGACATTGTTACCAGCCGTAACAGTGTCGTCACTTTTCCGTCTGGGGCGGCGGGGGCGACGACTTGTTAGTGGTCCGCCCGTCGGCGCACTTGCGTCCGGGATGCCAAGCCACCACAATACCGGGCTTGCCGTGCGGCCGTGGAGAAATTGGTAGACTCAGCAGACTTAAAATCTGCCGCCTTTCCAGGCTTACGGGTTCGAGTCCCGTCGGCCGCACCAGGAAGAGTTGCCAGGCCAGTTGCCGGGCAGTTGCTGTCTCAAAGCAAAAAGAGGGAGCCATCGCCCCCTCTTCCGCTTACGTCAGGACCGCTCCTGTCACGCCATCGCGTAGCACATCAGCGCTCCTACCCCCATCAGGAACACAAACAACACCCCTGCCAGCGCCAGCGGCTTGCGGCCGGCGCGCACCAGGTCGCCGATGCGGGTGTGCAGGCCGATCGCCAGCATGGCGCAGGCCAGCAGCCAGTTATCGAGCGCGATCAGCGGGCCCTTCCAGGCGGTAGGCACGGCACCGGCAGAATTGACCGCCATCACCGCGACAAAGCCCACGGCGAACCACGGCACCGACTTCATGATGCCGCGCAGGCGGCCGGCACCGGCGCCCTCTTGTGCCGACTGCGATCCGCCTTGCGGCCACAGCGCCATCAGCAGCAGCAGCGGGCCCAGGGCCAGCACGCGCACCATCTTGGCCACCACGGCGGCGTCGGCGGTCGGCTCGCTGATCATCTTGCCGGCGGCGATCACCTGGGCCACCTCGTGCAGCGTGGCCCCGGTGAAGATGCCGAACATGCGCTCGCTGACGGCCCAGTGCCAGTGGCCCGTGGCCAGTTCGTACAAGTAGGGATAGAGCAGCATGCCGACGGTGCCGAACAGCACCACCGTCGCCACCGCCACGGCAGTCTGCTTGTCATCGGTGCGCACCACTGACGACACGGCAATGGCCGCGGCCGCGCCGCAGATGGCGCTGCCGGAACTGACCAGGATGGCCTCGCGGCGGCTCAGGCCGAAGAACGCCGTGCCCACCCAGGTGCCGAACAGCAGCGTGGCGACCAGCATGGTCAGCGGCACCGCGATGCCCGGCAGGCCCAGCGCGACGATCGAGGCGAAGGTCAGGCGCAGCCCGTACAGCGCCACGCCCAGCCGCAGCAGGTAGTGCCGCGCGACTTGCATGCCGGGCGCCAGCGGCGCCAGCCACTGGCGCGGCAGCGTATTGGCCGCGACCATGCCGGCGCACATGGCCAGCGTCAGCGCGCTGAGCCCGTAGCGCGATACCGCCGGGTGCTCGGCCAGCGCAATCGCCAGCCAGGCAATGCCGCCAAGCGGGAGCAGTGTCAGCAGCCGCTGTGACCAGGGCGGCGGTAAGGCCGGCGCGGCGGCCGGAGCGGTGCGGGGGCTGGAGACGGAAGACATGGTGGGTTCAGGTGATGTGCTTTAGTGACTCCAGCGTAATGGCGCGCACCTAACCCGTAAAACGGGTAATATCGTTATGCGTTATTGATATTTTCGATATGGACCTGCATCCCACCCCACCTGCGGCATCCCGGCCCGAGCAACGCCCGTTGCGACTGACGCTGCGCCAGCTGTCGGTCTTCGTCGCGGTAGCGCAGCATGGCAGCACCATGGCGGCGGCGCAGGCGCTGGCGATGTCGCAATCCGCAGTCAGTGCCTCGCTGGCTGAGCTGGAGCGCGCGCTGGACAGCCCGCTGTTCGACCGCATCGCCCGCCGCCTCAGCATCAATGAAACTGGTAGGCAGTTTTTTCCGCGCGCGCTGTCGCTGCTGGACCAGGCCCAGGAACTGGAACGCTTTGCCAGCCAGACCGGGGTCCAGCTGCGCATTGCTGCCAGCAACACCATCGGCAGCTATATGCTGCCGCCGTTGCTGGCGGGCTTCCGCCATTCGCGCAGCGGCCCATGCACGCTGGACCTGCGCATCGGCAATACCCGTGAAGTGCTGCAGTCGCTGCTTCAGTTCGAAGCCGATATCGGCCTGGTCGAAGGCGCCAGCCATGAACGCGACCTTCGCAGTGTGCGCTGGTGCGACGACGAGATGGTGGTGATCGTCGGCCCGTCCCATCCGCTGGCCGCCGCCCCGCATGACATGGTGGCACTGCGCGATGCCGAATGGATCGTGCGCGAGCCCGGCTCCGGCACGCGCGAGGTCATCGAGGAGCGGCTGGTGCCGCTGCTCGGCGAATTGCGCTTCGCGCTGGAACTGGGCAACGCCGAGGCCATCAAGCGCGCCGTGATGAGCGGCTTTGGCGTGAGCTGCCTGTCGCTGCACGTGGTGCGCGACGAGCTGGAGCGCGGCACGCTGGTGGCAATCCGCGAGGGCCTGCCGCACATCGTGCGCCCCTTGCAGTTGGTCGTGCACCAGGACAAGTTCCCGACCCAGGGGCTGCTGGCGTTCACCGAATACCTGCGCACCATGGCGCCGCGCATCGGCGCCTGAACCGGGCCTCAGGCCGGCTGCGGGTCCGCGCCACGGGCGCGGCGCGCCGTGTACAGGTCCAGCATGTGGAACAGCACGGGATTGAGCATGATCGACAGCAGCGCGCCGGCCAGGATCAGCGCCTGGCCGCGCTCCGGCAGGATCTTCAGGTAGACGCCCAGGCTGGCGAGGATGAACGAGAATTCGCCGATCTGCGCCAGGCTGACGGCAATGGTCATGCCAGTCTGCCCCGCATGCCCGAAGGCGCGCACGATGCCCAGCGCCGCCAGCGACTTGCCGACCACGATGATAAACACCGTCGCCAGCACCCCCCACGGGTCGTTCACCAGCACCATCGGATCGAACAGCATGCCCACCGACACAAAGAAAAGCACGGCGAAGGCATCGCGCAGCGGCAGCGACTCCTCGGCCGCACGATGGCTGAATTCCGATTCGGCGAGCACCATGCCGGCAAAGAACGCGCCCAGCGCGAACGACACGCCGAACAATGCATAGGCGCCATAGGCCACGCCCAGCGCCGTCGCCAGCACGCCCAGGCGGAACATCTCGCGGTTGCCGGTCCAGACGATGCGTTCGAGCATCCAGGGAATAAAGCGGCGGCCGATCACCAGCATCACCGCAACGAAGGCCGCCACCTTGCCGAGCGTGGCGAAGATCGCCAGCATCACCTCGCCCGTGCCCGGGCCGGCATCGCTTGCAATCTCCCCCGCGCCGGCCAGCAGCCCCGCCATCGCCGGCAGCAGCACCAGCGCCAGCACCATCGCCAGGTCTTCCACGATCAGCCAGCCGACGGCAATGCGTCCCTGCGGCGATTCCACCAGGTTGCGCTCCTGCAGGGCCTTCAGCAGCACCACGGTGCTGGCCACCGACAGCGCCAGCCCGTACACCAGCCCCTGCCCCCACGACCAGCCGAAGCCCCACGCCACCAGCATGCCCATCAGCGTGGCAATGCCGATCTGCACCACCGCGCCCGGAATGGCGATGCGCTTGACCGCCATCAGGTCCTTGATCGAGAAATGCAGGCCAACGCCGAACATCAGCAGGATCACGCCCAGTTCGGCCAGTTCCGGCGCCAACGCCTGATCGGCGGTGTAGCCGGGGGTATGCGGCCCCACCACGATGCCGGCGCACAGGTAGCCGATCAACGGGGGCAGGCGCAGCCGGCTGGCGACCGCGCCAAGGATAAAGGCCAGGACGATACCGCCGACAATGGTGCTGATAAGCGGGGTGGCGTGATGCATGCGTGCGGGATTCCTCGTGTCAGGGGCTGAACGGCTAACCCGCTTCCTTGCCCTGGCAAGTGGCACAGCGCATCCGGCGCGCACCAGCGGGCAGCGCGGGACAGTCGCCGCGGCCATCGGCAGCAGCAGCGGAACGGGGAAGAACGGGAAATGCCGCAGCGGCCCCGGACACGCCGGCGGCGCGTCACGGATCGGGGATGGCGATTGACATGCTGCCCCGCGAACCAAGCCACGGAGCCCCCCGAAAAGCGTACGACAGGAGTAATGTAACATGCCCGCCACGTCCGGGCGGCGCCCCCGGTCGGGAAAACAAAAACGGCGCCCTAAGGCGCCGTTCTGCTTGCAACTGGAGGCGGAGGTCGGAATCGAACCGGCGTACACGGCTTTGCAGGCCGCTGCATAACCACTCTGCCACCCCGCCAGGTGACGTGCTGCTGGATTGTATCCGCATTCAGCCGGGGCTGCCGCAGCGCTTCGGTGCGGCAAGGTGCTGCGCGGCGATTCAACCCAAACAAAAAGGGAAGCGCTGCTTCCCTTTGGGGATTGGAGCGGGAGACGAGTCTCGAACTCGCGACCTCAACCTTGGCAAGGTTGCGCTCTACCAACTGAGCTACTCCCGCATACAACTTTCACTGCCGGCCCCGCACCGCGATAATCGCGCTGCCGAACCTGTTTTGACCTGGAGCGGGAGACGAGTCTCGAACTCGCGACCTCAACCTTGGCAAGGTTGCGCTCTACCAACTGAGCTACTCCCGCAGGGCACCACTGAAACACAAACAAGGTGTTTTATGCTGCAACATGCCGATATTTCGCAACATCTTGCGCTAAACCTACCTTATCTCGCTGCTTTCGTTTGTGTCGTCAGCAACGAGAATGAGATTATGCAAAGAACTGCCCTCGGCGTCAACCTCTTTTTCTAATTTCTTTCACTTCGGCGCGCCTGCGCGCGCCACCACGCCGCTGCGCTCGCGGATCTGCGGCCAGGCGAGCTTCATGTAATAGATCATCGACCAGAGCGTCAGCACCGCGGCCACGTAGATCATCCACGTGCCGAGCCGGTGGGCGTCGAAGCCGAACAGCTGGTCACTGAACAGCAGCAGCGGAATCGCAATCATCTGCACGGTGGTCTTGAGCTTGCCGAGGAAATTCACGGCCACGCTCTTGGAGGCGCCGATCTGCGCCATCCATTCGCGCAGCGCGGAGATGGTAATTTCCCGCCCGATGATGACCAGCGCGATCAGGTCGGTGACCCGCCCCAGCGCCAGCAGCGACAGCAGCGCCGCGGTGACCATCAGCTTGTCGGCGACCGGATCCAGGAACGCGCCGAACGACGAGGTCTGGTTCCAGCGCCGCGCGAGGAAGCCGTCGAGCCAGTCCGTCACCGCGGCGATGATGAAGAACGCCGCCGCGGTCAGGTTCTTGGTGTGCATCGGCAGCCAGGCGTCGGGCAGGTAGAAGACCCCTACCACCAGTGGAATCATGGCGACGCGAAGCCAGGTCAGCAGAATCGGGATATTGAAGGGCATGGAACTCGGGCGGCGGGGGGACGGTAACCAATCCCGCGATTGTCGCCGATTTCCGGGCCAATCGAGCATTCCTGGCGATTCTCGTGCCGCCCCGCCCCCTGTCGCGGCGGCCGCGGTCAGTGCAGCTGGCGGTAGATTTCCTCGGCAAGCCCGCGTGAAATGCCCTCGACGCTGGCCAGTTCATCGATGCTGGCCGCCATCACGCCGCGCAGCCCGCCGAAGCGGGTCAGCAGCTTCTGGCGCCGGCGCGCGCCGATGCCCTCGATCTCTTCCAGCCGCGAGGTGGTGCGCGTCTTGGCGCGGCGCGCGCGCATGCCGGTAATGGCAAAGCGATGCGCCTCGTCGCGGATCTGCGCCACCAGCATCAGCGCGGCGCTGCCCTGCCCCAGTTCCAGCGCGGGGCGACCATCGGCGAATACCAGCGTCTCCAGGCCGACCTTGCGGCCCTCGCCCTTGGCCACGCCGACCAGCAGGCCGATATCCAGCCCCAGCTCTTCGAACACCTGCCGCGCCACCTCGACCTGGCCCTTGCCGCCGTCGATCAGCACGATCTGCGGCACCAGCGCCGCGGTCTCGCTGCCGCCTTCGGTGCCGCCGTCTTCCTGGATCTGCTCGACCAGCTTCTGGTAGCGCCGCGTCAGCACCTGCCGCATCGCCGCGTAGTCGTCGCCGGGGATGATGTCCTGGATGTTATAGCGGCGGTATTCGCTGTTCTGCATGTCGTGATGGTGATACACCACGCATGATGCCTGCGTGGCCTCGCCAGCGGTATGGCTGATGTCGAAGCACTCGACGCGCAGCAGCGCCAGGTCCTCCAGGTCCAGCCCGATGGTTTCCGCCAGCGCGCGCGTGCGCGCTTCCTGGCTGCCCTGCTCGGCCAGCCGGCGCGACAGCGCCAGCGCCGCGCCCTGCTGCGCCATCTCCAGCCAGATCTTGCGCTGGCCTTGCGGCTGGCGCACCAGCGTGACCTTGCGCCCGGCATGCAGCGCCAGCGCCTCGAGCACCGCGGCATCGTCGGGCACATGGCTGACGACGACGATAGGCGGCGCCGGCTGTTCAAGGTAGTGCTGCACCATGAAGGCCGACAGCACGCGCGAGGCGATGCGGTCAACGGTCAGCGGCAGCGCGGGGTCCGCGGCGCCGCCTCCGTCGCTGCTGTCCTCGGCGCGCTCGTCGGCATCCTCGACAATCATCGCCGCCTCGTCCGCATGGGCCGGGAAGTAGGCCTTGTCGCCGAGGTGGCGGCCGCCACGCACCATGGCCAGGTTGACGCAGGCACGGCCGCCTTCGACCGCAACCGCCAGCACGTCGATGTCGCGCGCCTGCCCGCCCACCTCTTCCACCGCCTGGCGCTTGAGCACGGTCGACAGCGCCGCGATCTGGTCGCGCACCGCCGCCGCCTGCTCGAATTCCAGCCGCTCCGCGTGCTGTTCCATCTTGCTCTGCAGGCCTTCGAGCACCTCGCTCTGGCGGCCTTGCAGGAAGCGCGCCGCGTTGGCGACATCGCGCGCGTAATCGTCTTCGCTGATGGCGTTGACGCACGGCCCGGTGCAGCGGTGGATCTGGTGCAGCAGGCACGGCCGCGTGCGGTTGTTGAAGACGGTGTCCTCGCAGGTGCGCAGCTGGAACACCTTCTGCAGGATCTGCATGCTCTCGCGCACCGCGTAGGCGCTCGGGAACGGGCCGAAGTACTGATGTTTGCGGTCGGTCGCGCCGCGGTAGTACGCCATGCGCGGGAAGCGGTGCCCGGTCAGCTTCAGGAACGGGTACGACTTGTCGTCGCGGAACAGGATGTTGTAGCGCGGCGCCAGCGCCTTGATCAGGTTGTTCTCGAGCAGCAGCGCCTCGGCCTCGGTGCGCACCACCGTGGTGTCGATGCGGGCGATGCGCGACACCATCATCGCGATGCGCGGCGACAGCTGGGTCTTGTTGAAGTAGCTCGCCACCCGCTTCTTCAGGTCGCGTGCCTTGCCCACGTAGAGCACATTGCCGCTGGCGTCGAAATAGCGGTAGACGCCCGGCAGGCCTGGCAGGCGCGAGATGACCGGGCGGGCATCGAAGGGCTCGGCCGGAGGGTCGGCTTCCGGCTGTTCTGCCCGCGTTTCGACCGGTGTTTCGGCCGGCGCCGGCGGCATTACGGCGTGCGCCTCGGCCGGTACTTCGTCGGCAGGATTCGGGGAATCGGGTTGCTGGTCTGACATGTGGGGACGGTGACCGCTGCGGACCGGCGCGCATCAATGCCGCGCGGCCTCTAAAATCGCAAGTTTAGAGCAATTCAACCGCGCGCCCCGCCGACAACCGCCTCTCATGCCTATCCGTTCCTGGGACATCTTCTGCACCGTGATCGACAACTTCGGCGACATCGGCGTCTGCTGGCGGCTGGCGCGCCAGCTGGCGCAGGAGCACGGGCACGCGGTGCGGCTGTGGGTCGATGACCTGGCAAGCTTCGCCCGGCTGGCGCCGGAACTCGACACCGCGGTTGCCGTCCAGCACCTTGCCGGCGTGGAAATCCGGCCCTGGCATCCGGCTGCGGCGAGCGGGCAAGCCGATGGTACCGACGGCGCCGTCCCGCACGATGCTGTCATCGAAGCCTTCGCGTGCCACTTGCCACCAGCATTCCTCGACCGCATGGCGCAGCGCGCGCCCAAACCTGCGTGGATCAACCTGGAATATCTGAGCGCCGAGCCGTGGGTCCGCGAACACCACGCAATGCCCTCGCCCCATCCGCGCTTGCCGCTGGTCAAGCACTTCTTCTTCCCCGGCTTTGAGGCGGGCACCGGCGGCCTGTTGCGTGAATCGATGCTGGGTGCGCACCACCAGTCTTTTCTGGACGGTGCGGCGGCGCAGGCATCACTGTGGCACCGCCTGGGCGTGACGCCGGTAACCGACGCGCTGCGTGTAAGCCTGTTCGCCTACCGTAACCCCGCCCTGCCGGCGCTGCTGGAACAATGGCGCGACGGCGCCGAGGCCATCCATTGCCTGGTGCCGGCCGGCCTGGCCGCCAGCCAGGTGGCGGAATGGCTGGGCGCCCCGCTGGAACCAGGCCGGCCGGTAGCGCGCGGCAGCCTGTGCATGCAGGCCATTCCCTTCGTGCGGCAGGAGCACTACGACGAACTGCTGTGGGCCTGCGACCTCAATTTCGTGCGCGGCGAGGATTCTTTCGTGCGCGCCCAGTGGGCGGCGCGGCCGCTGGTATGGCATATCTATCCGCAGGACGACGAAGCGCACCGGGTCAAGCTCGATGCCTGGCTGGATCTCTTCGCCAGGGACGGCGCCGCACCGGAAGCGACCGCCGCGCTGGCCGATTTCTGGCACGCCTGGAACGGTTATGGCAATGCGCCCGACTGGCCACGTTTGCAGGCGCAGCTGCAGCCCCTTGCGGCGATCGCACCGCGCTGGGAGCGGCGTTTGCAGCATCCGGGCGACCTTGCCGCCAACCTGGTGGCGTTTTGCGAAAATCAGGTAAAATAGCCGGTTGATCCAAATGGCGACCGGGCCGGAGAACCAGGGTCTTGCCCAGCGTGAACCAGCGCGGGGCAAAGACCTAAAGCAAGCTGGGCACGGGGTCGCGAGCGCGTGGATCCTGGCTCTCGCGGGCTTACCGCGGGCACGCCGGCAGCGCGCCTTCGCCATTCCAAATTCCTAGACTTTATTTTTCAGGAAATCAGTTCAGATGAAAATCGCACAGGAACTCCGCGTCGGTAACGTGTTCATGATCGGCGGCGATCCGATGGTCGTGCAGAAGGCCGAGTACAACAAGTCGGGCCGCAACGCCGCTGTGGTCAAGATGAAGTACAAGAACCTGCTGACGGACGCACCGGGTGAGTCGGTGTTCAAGGCCGACGACAAGTTCGAAGTGGTGGTGCTCGAGCGCCGCGAATGCACCTACTCGTACTTCGCTGACCCGATGTACGTGTTCATGGACGCCGACTACAACCAGTACGAAGTCGAGAAGGACAGCATGGGTGACTCGCTGAACTACCTCGAAGACGGCATGAACGTCGAAGTCGTGTTCTACAACGACAAGGCCATCTCGGTCGAAATGCCGACCACGCTGGTCCGTGAAATCGTCTACACCGAGCCGGCCGTCAAGGGCGACACCTCGTCGGGCAAGGTGCTCAAGGGCGCCAAGATCAACACCGGCTTCGAGCTGCAAGTGCCGCTGTTCTGCAATATCGGCGACAAGATCGAAATCGACACCCGCACCGGCGAATACCGCAGCCGCGCCAACTAAGGCACTGGCGGTGCCCCGCTTCAACGCGGGGCGGTCAACAAAAAATGGCAGCCCAGGCTGCCATTTTTGTTTTCTCCGCACCCTTCGTTCAGGCGATCAGCTCGTGTTCCTTCAGCGTGCGCAGCGCGGCGCGATACTCGCCTTCCTGCTGCAGCTTGTTCCAGTCCAGCGGCTTGCGCCGCGCGAACAGCTTGCGGATGCGGCGCTGCGAGGCCTTGTCGATGCCGACGTCGAGTTCGCCCAGCAGCTGGTCGGCACGGTCCGGGTGGTTGCAGATCAGCACCATGTCGCAGCCCGCGGTCAGCGCGGCCCGGGCGGCCTCGGTGACGTTGCCGGCGACGCTGGCGCCTTCCATGCTCAGGTCATCGCTGAAGATCACGCCCTCGAAGCCCAGCTGCGCGCGCAGCACGTCCTGCAGCCAGTAGCGCGAGAAGCCGGCCGGGTTGGGATCGACCTTGGGGTAGATGACGTGCGCCGGCATCACCGACGACAGCGACAGCCCCAGCCACTCATACGGACGCGCATCGTGGCCCAGGATCTCGTCCAGACCCCGTTCGTCGACCGGGATCGCCACGTGCGAGTCGGCCTCGACGTAGCCGTGGCCGGGAAAATGCTTGCCGCAGTTGCTCATGCCCGCCAGCAGCAGGCCGTGGTTCAGGTGTCCGGCCAGCATCGACACCACGCGCGGGTCGGCGTGGAAGGCACGGTCGCCGATCACGGCGCTGCGGCCGTAGTCGAGGTCCAGCACCGGGGTGAAGCTCAGGTCGATATCGCAGGCGCGCAACTCCGCGGCCAGCACATAGCCGCAGGCCACCGCTGCCTTGGTCGCCGCCAGCACGTCGCGCTCCCACAGCTCGCCCAGGCGATGCATCGCCGGCAGGTGGGTAAAGCCATCGGTCTTGCAGCGCTGCACGCGCCCGCCTTCATGGTCGATGCAGATCAGCACGTCGTCGCGCACCGCGCGGATCGCGCGCGTCAACGCCTGCAGCTGCGCGCGCGACTCGAAATTGCGCGCGAACAGGATCACGCCGCCAGTCAGCGGATGCGCGATGCGGCGCGCGTCTTCCGCGTCGAGCTGCTTGCCGACGACATCGAGGACCACCGGGCCCGGCCGCTTGCCGGAATTCTTCTTGGACATGGAAGGGGTTGGGTTCACAAGGCTGTAGGTTGAGACGTCGCCGCGCCGCTGCGCTCGGCAATGGCGAAGGCGACTGCGTAATCGTGTTCGTCACTGACACTGACCCGCACGGCCAGCCCGCGTTCCGCCAGCCACGCTGCCAGCTCGCCATGGCACACCGCGGTGGGCTCGCCGGACGGCAGGTTCATCAGCTCCATCGCGCGCCACGTCATCGGCCAGCGCATGCCGAGGCCGATCGCCTTGGAGAAGGCTTCCTTGGCGGCGAAGCGCGTCGCCAGGAAGGCCAGGCCGCGCTTTTCGGAACGGGCCTTGCGGGCGTGGTACCTGACCAGTTCATCCGGGCCCAGCACCTTCTCGGCGAAGCGGCCGTTGGTGCGGTCCATCACGCCCTGCACGCGGGCGATCTGGATGATGTCGGTGCCGACGCCGTAGATCACGCCGGATTGCCCCCGGCGGGATACTGCGTGCCCAGCCGCGCGGCCACCATGATGGCCTTCATCTCGCGCACCGCGTTCTCCCAGCCCGCGAACACCGCGTGCGCGACGATGGCGTGGCCGATATTCAGTTCCTTGATGCCCGGCAGCGCGGCAATCGGCTGCACGTTGGTGTAGTGCAGGCCGTGGCCGGCGTTGACCACCAGTCCGTGCTTCTGCCCGGCATCGACCCCGTCGGCGATGCGGCGGAACTCGAGCGCCTGCTCGTCCGACGTATGCGCGTCGGCATAGCGGCCGGTATGCAGCTCGATCACGGGCGCGCCGCAAGCCGCGGCCGCGGCAATCTGGTCAGCGTCCGGATCGATGAACAGCGACACGCGGATGCCGGCACCAGCCAGCTGCGCGCATGCGGCCTTGACCTGCTCGAAGCGGCCAGCTACGTCCAGCCCACCCTCGGTCGTCACCTCTTCACGGCGCTCGGGCACCAGGCACACGTCCTGCGGGCGGATCTCGCAGGCGATGTCGAGCATCTCCTGGGTGATCGCGCATTCCAGGTTCATGCGCGTGGCCAGTTGCGGGCGCAGCATACGCACGTCGGCATCGCGGATATGGCGGCGGTCTTCGCGCAGGTGCAGCGTGATGAGGTCGGCGCCGGCCTGTTCGGCCAGCAGCGCGGCGCGGAGGGGATCGGGGTACACGGTGCCGCGCGCATTGCGCAATGTGGCCACGTGGTCGATGTTGACGCCAAGGTCGATGACGCCCGGATTTGCGTGGAAGATCATGCGAGCAGGTGCAGGAGTAGGTCGGAGGTTCTTGTCGGTCAGAGATACTGCAGGTCGATCAGTATCTGGCGCGTCTTCAGCGGCGCACCTTGCAGATAATAATGCAGCAGGAAACGCATCAGCGCGCGGCTTTGCGCAGCGGTCTGCGCGCGGCTGTAGTCGTCCTGCGCCATGTCAAGCAGCGTCTGGCCAGACACCACCGGCCATGTCGACGGGTCGCTTGGCTGCGCGCGGCGCACGCCGCGCTCGGGCTGGTAGACATAGTCCAGGCCCGGCAGCACGCGTTCGCCGGTGCTCAGGCACTGGTCGAAGGCCACCGCGAAACCGGTTTCCTGCAGCAGCACGCGCTCGAAGCTGCGCAGCACCAGGCCGGCCTGCTCGCCATGCGCCAGCCGCGTCAGCGTCGCCAGGTAATGGCGGAACAGCACCGGATGCGCATCCTCGCGCGGACAGAAGCGCATCAACAGTTCGTTCAGATAAAACGCCGACAGCAGCGCGTCGCCGTCCAGCGGCGGCATGCCGCCGACCCACTCGGCCTTGGTCAGGGTCTTGACCTCGCCGCGGCCGCTCCACGATACCGAGACCGGGTGGAAGTGCTGCAGCACCGCGCGCAGGGCCGAATGCGGCCGCTTAGCGCCCTTGGCCACCATCGAGATGCGGCCGTAGTCGCGCGTGAACACGTCGAGGATCAGGCTGGTCTCGCGGTACGGCCAGGCGTGCAGCACGAAGCCGGGCTGTTCGGCCACGCGCGACTCGGGCCGGGCCGGCACGATGCGCATGGCGCGGTCCATCATCGCGCGCGCGGCAGCGTCGGCCATGCCGGGCAGCGCCTTGCTGTCGAGCAGTTCGGCGGCCTCGTCGACCACCGGGTCCGCGCGCCGCGACCGTGGCGCAGGCGCGCGGGCGATATCAGCCGTCTTGCTCACCGGTCGCTCGCTGTTGTGCTCACTCGTAGCCGTACGCGCGCAGCCCTGCCTCGTTGTCGGCCCAGCCGCTCTTCACCTTGATCCACATTTCCAGGTAGACCTTGCCGTCGAACAGCTTTTCCATGTCAAGGCGCGCCTCGGTGGAGATCTGCTTGAGCTTGCTGCCCTTGTTGCCGATGATCATGGCCTTGTGCGCATCGCGCTCGACCAGGATGGTGGCAAAGACCCGGCGCAGGCGGCCTTCGGTCTCGAACTTGTCGATGATCACGGTGCTGGTGTAGGGCAGCTCGTCGCCGGTCCAGCGGAACACCTTTTCGCGGATGATTTCCGACGCCAGGAAACGCTCGCTGCGATCGGTCATGGCGTCGGCGTCGTACATCGGCTCGCCTTCCGGCAGGTAGGGCCGGATGATCTCGAACAGCCGCGCGACATGGTCGCGGGTCTTGGCCGACATTGGCACCACCTCGCGGAACGGGAACAGCTGCCCCATCTTCTCCAGGAAGGGCATCATCACTTCCGAGCGGTTCTCGCCAATGCGGTCGAGCTTGTTGGTTACCAGCAGCACCGGCGTGTTCTTCGGCAGCAGCGACAGCACCTTCTCATCGTCGGCGCCGTAGTAGCCCGCCTCGACCACGAACAGCACCAGGTCCACCGACGACAGCGTCGACGTGACCGCGCGGTTCAGCGAACGGTTCAGCGCACTGGCGTGGCGGGTCTGGAAGCCCGGCGTGTCGACGAACACATACTGCGCGTCATCCGTGGTCTGGATGCCGACGATGCGATGCCGCGTGGTTTGCGCCTTGCGCGAGGTGATGCTGATCTTCTGGCCGACCAGCGCGTTCATCAGCGTGGACTTGCCCACGTTGGGACGGCCGACGATGGCCACGGTGCCGCAGCGGAACGCCGCGGCCGGGGTATCCGCCGCGTCTTGCTGCGGATGGGTAGATTCGGTCATTCCTTCAACCTGAGAGACAGCTGCGGATCCTGCGGCTGGGGTTGCTTGCGGGTCTTGCCGGTACGCTCGGCGCGGCTGCGCTTGAGCAGCTGCGGCACCAGCTTCTGGACTTCATCCAGCGCCAGCTTGGCGGCGGCCTGCTCGGCGGCGCGCCGCGACGCGCCGGTGCCGAACACCCGGACTTCCAGTTTAGGCACGGTGCACTCGACTTCAAACTGCTGGCTGTGCGCGGCGCCGTGGGTGGCGATTACGTTATATTGCGGCAGGGCAATCTTGTGGCCCTGCAGGTATTCCTGCAGCAGTGTCTTGGCGTCCTTGCCCAGCGTGCGCGGATCGACCTGCTCCAGGATCGGGATATAGAGCTTGCGGATCAGCGCACGCGCGGCGTCGAAGCCGGCGTCGAGGAATACCGCGCCGACAATGGCCTCGAGCGCATCGGCCAGGATCGACGGGCGGCGAAAGCCGCCGCTCTTCAGCTCGCCTTCGCCCAGGCGCAGGGTGTCGGACAGCTGCAGCATCTGGGCGATTTCGTACAGCGCCTGCTGCTTGACGAGGTTGGCTCGCACCCGCGACAGGTCGCCTTCGTCGAGCTTGCCGAACATGCCATAGAGCATGTCGGCCACGGCGCAGTTGAGCACCGAGTCGCCGAGAAACTCAAGGCGTTCGTTGTGCTGGGCGCTGTGGCTGCGGTGCGTCAGCGCCTGTTGCAGCAATTCGGGCTTGCTGAATCGGTAGCCGAGTCGTTGCTGCAAGGCGTCGAGGTTCATATCAGTGCTGCGTTCCTGAATAGGTAATCAACAGGCTCAGGGGTCCGTAGACAGGCACCTCGGTCCGGTACGAAAAATCGACCGATCGGATGGTGCCGTTATCGTCTTCCCGGATCAGCAGGTCTTCGCCCTTGACCGCGGTGATCCGGTCGATGGCGGCCTGCTTCTCGAAGAATTCGACCACTTCACGTTTGTTGGCGGCGCGCTGCTTGGCGTAGCCGGCGGCGCGCTTGACCGAAAAATATTCCACCAGGCTCGGGATCGCGCGCAGCGCCGGCAAGGCGACGCCGACCACGAACACCACGATCACCAGCAGCGTCCACACGGAAAACCCGCCGGCGCCAGCCCGGCGCCGTGCCGGATGGTTGCTTGCCCCCACCTTCCCCAATCGACCCATATCGCGCCTGCCCTCGTTATGTTGAGTGTTCTTGCGCCGCGGAGATGCTTATTTGAACGATCCCACGCGTCCGAAATTGCCCAGGTTCATCCAGATCACGAACGCCTTGCCGACGATATTCTGGTCCGGCACGAAACCCCAGTAGCGAGAGTCCAGGCTGTTGTCGCGGTTGTCGCCCATGACAAAATAGTGACCTGCGGGTACCTTGCAGGTCACGCCCTGCTGATTGTAGGTGCAGTTGTCCCGGTACGGAAAATCCGGGTCCGCGCCGGCGACAAAGGCGGGCCGGTCCGCGTCGTTCAGGATGCCATGATCGACGCCGCCCGGCAGTTTTTCGCGGAAATGGCGCGAATAGGCCAGGCGTTCCTCGTCCAGGAAATCCGGCAGCGCGGTGTACTCGGCCGGCTTGCCGTTGATGGTCAGGCGCTTGTTGGCGTACTGCACCACATCGCCCGGCACGCCGATCACGCGCTTGATGTAGTCGAGCGACGGGTCCTTCGGGTAGCGGAACACCATCACGTCGCCGCGCTGGGGCTCGCCCATGTCCATGATCTTCTTGTTCACCACCGGCAGGCGGATGCCGTACTCGTACTTGTTGACGAGGATGAAATCGCCGATCAGCAGCGTCGGGATCATCGAGCCGGACGGGATCTTGAACGGTTCGACCACGAACGAGCGCAGCACGAACACTGCCAGGATCACCGGGAAGAAACTGGCCGAATACTCCAGCCACCACGGCTGGCGCAGTTTTTCCTCGGCCAGGCGCTTGCGCGTGGCGTCGGCATCGGTCGCGCCAAAGCTGCCCTGCAGGCGGCCCTGCTGCGAATCGAACTCGGCCAGCGCGAGCCGCGCCGAAGAGCGGCGCTGCCGCTCGAACACGAGCTTGTCGGCCACCCACGCCACGCCCGTAATCACCACCAGCACAAAAAGGATCAGTGCAAAATTCATGACGGCTTCTGGTTCTTGGAAATCCTGGTACAGCCTGTTCTGTCACCACGCCGACAAGGCTGCCGGGCGTGGCCCTGGCACTGCCCTTGCCCGCGGCAATTTATTTGTCGTCGACCTGCAGAATGGCCAGGAAGGCCTCTTGCGGAATCTCGACGGTACCGACCTGCTTCATCCGCTTCTTGCCCGCCTTCTGCTTTTCCAGCAGCTTCTTCTTGCGCGAGATATCGCCGCCGTAGCACTTGGCCAGCACGTTCTTGCGCAGCGCCTTGACGTTTTCGCGCGCGATGATGTTCGAGCCGATGGCGGCCTGGATCGCCACGTCGTACATCTGGCGCGGAATGATCTCGCGCATCTTGGCCGCGACTTCGCGCCCGCGGTATTGCGAGTTGGAGCGGTGCACGATCACCGACAGCGCGTCGACCTTGTCGCTGTTGATCAGGATATCGACCTTGACCACGTCCGACGGACGATATTCCTTGAATTCGTAATCCATCGACGCATAGCCGCGAGACACCGACTTCAGGCGATCGAAGAAGTCCATCACGATTTCCGCCATCGGGATCTCGTAGGTCAGCTGCACCTGCTTGCCGTGGTAGCTCATGTTGATCTGCGAGCCGCGCTTCTGCGTGCACAGCGTGATCACCGAGCCGACATACTCCTGCGGCATATACAAATTCACCGTGACGATCGGTTCCAGGATCGCCTCGATCTTGCTCGGGTCCGGCATCTTTGCCGGATTTTCCACGGTGACCGTGGTGCCGTCGCGCATCTCGACCTGGTACACCACCGTCGGCGCGGTCGTGATCAGGTCCATGTCGAACTCGCGCTCCAGGCGCTCCTGCACGATCTCCATGTGCAGCAGCCCCAGGAAGCCGCAGCGGAAGCCAAAGCCCAGCGCCTGCGACACTTCGGGCTCGAACATCAGCGAGGCATCGTTGAGGCGCAGCTTTTCCAGCGACTCGCGCAGCGCTTCATACTGGTTGGCTTCCACCGGATACAGGCCGGCGAACACCTGTGGCTTGACTTCCTTGAAGCCCGGCAGCGGCGCTTCGGCCTTGCGCTGCACGGTGGTGATGGTATCGCCCACCTTGGCAGCCTTCAGTTCCTTGATGCCGGCAATGACAAAGCCCACCTGCCCGGCGGTCAGCGCGTCGCGCGGGATCGATTTGGGCGTGAACACGCCCACCTGCTCGACCAGGTGCTGCGAGCCGGTGGCCATCAGCAGGACCTTGTCCTTGGGGCGCAGCGTGCCGTTGACCACGCGCACCAGCATCACCACGCCGACATAGTTGTCGAACCACGAGTCGATGATCAGCGCTTGCAGCGGCGCGTCGGCATTGCCCTTGGGCGGCGGCACCTTGGCGATCAGCGCCTCGATCACGTCCTGCACGCCCTGGCCGGTCTTGGCCGAACACGGCGTAGCGTCCTGCGCATCGATGCCGATGACGTCCTCGATTTCCTGGATCGCGTTGTCCGGGTCGGCCTGCGGCAGGTCGATCTTGTTCAGCACCGGCACCACTTCCACGCCCAGCTCGATCGCGGTGTAGCAGTTGGCCACGGTCTGCGCCTCGACGCCCTGCGAGGCATCGACCACCAGCAGCGCGCCTTCGCAGGCGGACAGCGAGCGGCTGACTTCATAGCTGAAGTCGACGTGCCCCGGGGTATCGATCAGGTTCAGGTTATAGAGCTGGCCATCGCGCGCCTTGTAGCTCAGCGCGGCGGTCTGGGCCTTGATGGTGATGCCGCGCTCTTTTTCGATATCCATCGAATCGAGGACCTGCGCTTCCATCTCCCGATCCGACAGCCCTCCACAAAGCTGAATGATCCGGTCGGCCAGGGTGGACTTCCCATGGTCGATGTGGGCAATGATCGAGAAATTACGGATATGGTCCATCTAGTGTTCAGGAAGCGCCGGCTGAGAGTCCGGGCGGCAACAAGCAGTGGAGCGGCCCGGCGCCGCGCGCCGCAAGGCGTGCGCGGGCGTACCGCGGGTTCGGGGGGTGCAATTTTTGCGCCAATCTGCAATTTTACCGGATTTTCAATGACTTCCGGTCGCCATCTGGCGGTGCAGCACGTATGCCGGCGGCGCTCAGCCGACGGTGCGCGCGGCACCATGTGCGGCAAGCCATACCCTTGCCGCCGCTTCGTCCAGGAAATAGTGACAAAGGGGCGCGGCACCCGCCTGCAAATCCGCCGGCGTGCCGGGCATCAGCACCGGCACCAGTTCGCCAAAGCGCGCTTCCAGCGCGGCATCGGCGTCGACATCGACCTCATGCAGGGTAAAAGAAAAATCGCGTCGGAGCGGCTCCAGCGCGACTTTCATGTCTTCGCAAAGATGGCAGTACGCCCGGCCGTACAGCGTCAGCGCGGGCGTGGCTGCCATGGCCGGTCAGCGCGCCGAGGCGGCGCCCGGTCGCAGCGTCAGCACCTGGGTGGCATCGCCGCGCCGCACGAATACCGCGGCGATGCGGTTCTTGTCCAGGCCGCGCACCAGTTCGTTGAACTGGCGGGCGTTGGTCACGTCGGTGTCGCCCAGGCGCAGGATGATGTCGCCCGGGCGGATGCCGGCACGCAGCGCCGGACCGTCGGCCACCTCGACCTCGACACCGGACTTGAGCTTGAGCTCTTTCAGGCGCGCCTCGGGCAGGTCGCTGACCACCAAGCCCAGCGCGTTGGGCTTGCCGGCCGGCGGCGCACCGTCGTCCTTGGGCGTCGCGCCGCTGCGTGCGCGCGCCTTGCCATCCGGCTCCAGCTCGGTAACGGTGATGCTGACCTCGCGGGTCGCGCCCTTGCGCCACAGTTGCAGCGGCACGCGCGTGCCGGGCTTGGTCTCGCCGACCATGCGCGGCAGGTCCGAGGCCCGCTCGATATCGCGGCCGTTGAACTTCAGGATGATATCGCCCGCCTCGATGCCCGCTTTTTCCGCCGGACCGCCCGGTTCGACGCTGCCGACCAGCGCACCGCGCGCCCGGCCCAGGCCGAGCGAATCGGCAACTTCCTTGGTGACGTCGCCGATGGCCACGGCAATGCGACCGCGCGTCACGCGCCCGGAAGACTTGAGCTGCTCCGACACGCGCATGGCCTCGTCGATCGGGATCGCGAACGAGATCCCCATGTAGCCACCGCTGCGGCTGTAGATCTGCGAATTGATGCCGATCACTTCGCCGCGCAGGTTGATCAGCGGCCCGCCCGAATTGCCGGGATTGACCGCGACGTCGGTCTGGATGAACGGCAGGTAGTCGCCGGTGTCGCGGCCCTTGGCCGAGACAATGCCGGCGGTCACGCTGTTGTCCAGCCCGAACGGCGAGCCGATCGCCAGCACCCACTCGCCGGCGCGGACCTTGTTGGAATCGCCCAGCGGCAGGCGCGGCAGTCCGTTGGCCTCGACCTTGAGCAGCGCCACGTCGGTGCGCTTGTCGGAGCCGATCAGCTTGGCCTTGAATTCGCGCTTGTCCGGCAGCGTCACGTAGATGGTTTCGGCATCCGCGACCACGTGCGCGTTGGTCATCACATAGCCGTCCTGGCTGATGATGAAGCCCGAACCCACGCCGCGGCTCTGCTCTTCCTGCTGCGGCGGCTGGCCGCGGCGCGGCGGCGTGCCGGGGGCGGGGGCGCCAGGCATCGGCACGCCGAAGAAGCGGCGGAAGAATTCCGCCATTTCATCATCGCCACCGGGCGCGCCGCGCTGGCGCACCAGCTCGGTGGTGCGGATATTGACCACGGCCGGGCTGGCCTTTTCCACCAGGTCGGTGAAATCGGGCAGATTGTAATTGGAGGCAGCGGCCTGGGCGTGGCTGACTTCGGCAACGGTCGGGCCGAGCAGCATCATGGCAGCCATGACCACGGCCCGCGCCAGGGCTGGAGATCTGAACATCATCGACAACTCCCGGGATTCAGCGAAAAGAAGAAAAACCGACTGGATGTGATCCCGTGGCGGGGACCCCTGCGCAGGTTTCATGGAGCCGGCCCCGGATGAAATCCGGGCGCCGGCTGCACCTGCTCAGGCTCAGTGTACCGTCTTGGGCGGGCGGTACTCTACGGCCGTCGCAAACTGGCGCACGGTGCTCGCCGGCACCTCGCCCACCACGGTGATCCAGAAATCGGCAATCCGGCGCACCACGACCTGGGTCGCGCCCAGCGCGGCCACGCCTTCGCGGCGCGCACGTTGCTCGGACACCGGCTCAATGAAGACCGACAGGCCGGTCAGCCCGTCGCTATAGACCACCTGCAGTACTTCGAACACCTGCCCGCGGGCATTGCCCGGAGCCGGGGCACGCAACTCGCCGAGCGGGCGGCGGACCTCCCTGATCTTCTGGAACCCCTTGAGCGGCACCGCGATCGACCAACCCTCGTCGGCGATGTTGGTTGACTGGTAGGTCACCTCATAGTGATTCCAGCCGCTGGAATTCTTGATCGCGCCAAGGATGCGCTGCTTCTCGGACGGCACGCCGATCTGCACCTGAGAGAACGACACCTGCTCCAGCACCTTGCCGCCGTCGCCGATGGTCTGCGCGCGCATCAGCAGGCCGGAGTTCTTCTCCGCCCACAGCCGCACCGCGTAACGCGCGGCATCATGCGGCTCCAGCGCAAAGACCTCGCACTCCATGCCGGCCACGCGCTCGGCGGGCATCTTGCGCATGTCGTACAGGTCCAGCACATCGTTCTTGTTGGTGGCGAGCAGCGCGGGGAAGCGGTCCTTGGCTTCCTGCTTCTCCACCACCACCAGCTTGGCTTCAGGAATCAGGCTGTGCACCACGTCGTTCTGCCGCAGCACTTCACGCGGCTTGCCGTCGAGGGTCTCCAGCCGTTCGTATTCGTTGTGGACGAGATCGCTGTAATGCTGGATACGCGAGGCGTGCATGACACTGCCGCGCTGATAAATCAGCGTGCCGACATAGTTCTCGCGCTGTGCGGCTTTGTGGATCTTGTTGAGCCAGGCAGTGGCGTCGCGTCGGTTCAGCGTATTGTCCGAGGGCTGCGCGGTCGCCGCTGCAGCGCTCAGACACAAGGCCAGAAAAAAGGACCTGCGCAGGGTCCTAATTCTCTGCGCGCCCGCTACATGGGCGGGCGAACCTCCTTTATGCATGTCCGGCATTATTCCTGCGTATTTTCCTGAGTGAAGTTTGCACCGTTGGCAACCGTGCGCATGGTCGGCACGAAAGCATCCGTTGCCACTGAAGTGCGATGCGCACGCAGGTATTCGTCCAGGCGCGGGTCGCGGATCATCTGAGGGGCGTCCGCAGCTACCGTCACGATGCCAGCGGCGTGGCCGGGGGCCGGCTGCTCGGCACGGGCCACCACGGCGTCAGGCGTTCCCACCGTCGCCGGGCCGCGCAGCTGCGGCACCACCACCCAGCTGACCGCGGCCACGGCGGCGGCGATCGCGGTGCCAGGCATCACGCGGCGCACCCATGACGGCCTCACCAGTAGGCGATGGCGCGCGCCAGCCTGCGCCACCGCCGGCACCAGCACGTGTGGCTCGGCTTCAAGGCGCGCGGAGAAGCGCGAGAGGAAATCGGCGGTGGAACCCGCCTGCGTCAGGTCTTCGGAACGCAGTGCGTCGCCGATCAACTGGTATGTGGTCCAGTCCGAAATGCCGGCCTCGCTCTTCGCAAGATCCAGCACGGCATTAACTTCATGCGGCGCCAGTTCGCCATCCATCAATACGGAGATCTGCTCCGCTGCTTCCACTACATGAACCGACTGCTTATGAGCCTGACCCATTTCCCACCCCAAGACATTCCATTGAACACCGATAATCCCGTTACTGCTGTCGCTTATCGATGCAGGAATAGGCTGCAACGCTGGCCGCACGACATTCTTCTCTACAACTGAACCGCCACTACCACCGCTTGCCCTCTGCCGTTCCCAGCAGCGGACGCAATTTCTCGGCAATCGCTTCGCGCGCCCGGAAGATCCGCGAGCGCACCGTGCCGATCGGGCATCCCATCGCTTCGGCGATTTCCTCATAGCTGAGGCCCTCGATCTCGCGCAGCGTGATGGCGGTCCGCAATTCTTCCGGCAGTGCTTCCATCGCGCGGTTCACCGTCTCGGCGACTTGCCGCGTGTGGAGCATCGACTCCGGCGTATTGATATCCCTTAGTTGTTCACCGTCCGCAAAAGTTTCAGCCTCTTCCGCATCGATATCGCTGGACGCTTCCGGGCGGCGGCCCTGGGTGGCCAGGTAGTTCTTGGCGGTGTTGACGGCGATCCGGTACAGCCACGTGTAGAAGGCCGATTCCCCGCGAAACTGGGGCAAGGCGCGGTAGGCCTTGATGAAGGCATCCTGCGCCACATCCTCGACTTCAGCGGGATCCCTGACCAGGCGCGAAATCAGGCGAATGATCTTCCGATGGTATTTGGTCACCAGAAGTTCAAAGGCCCGCTTGTCGCCCTGCTGGACGCGTTCAACTAGGAGCTGATCGGCTTCGCGTTCGCTCACGTATGGCTCACCTGCAGTGTATCTCTTGGTTTGGTCGTCACGACAAACGTTGTATTTTACCTACGATTCTCAGCCCGCCCGGTGAAGCAACGCGCCTCCTGTGACCGCAAGCTAACAAAATCGTTCCCTGCCCGGGCATCAGGTTGCACCCGCAGTGCAACTCGCGCGGACCGTTGCAGCCACCGTGCTAACTCAGAACCGGCTGCCTGCCAGGGAAGAAGAATGACGCCGGGCATGACGGGGTCACCGGGGGCAAAGCTCACCACCGCGACGCCTCCCAACTGCCAGCACTGCCGTACAACGGCCTCCCGCCGCGCACCGCCTGGCGCTTCCAGCCAGATACGCAGGGGCCCTTCGGCGTCGGCGTCCTGCACGGCCGTACAGACCCAGCGCAAGCCGCGCCACCATGCCGGCCAGGCGCGCAGTGTCGCCACCGTGGCCAGCGCGAGGCCAAAGCCGGCGGCAAGGTGCCACCACAGGAATCCGGCCTGGCTGCCGGCGATGGCGTCGGCCAGCGTCCGCGCCAGCAGCGCCAGCGCCAGTAATTCGACGGCACAAAACACGAACAGGGCCCACCCCAACGGGTGGACCCTGCCATGGCGCAGCCCGTGCAGGGCCCGCCTCAAGCACGGATCAGGCGCGGCGGAAAACAAGCGTGCCGTTGGTGCCGCCGAAACCGAAGTTGTTCTTCACCGCCACGTCGATCTTCATCTCGCGCGCCGTGTTGGCCACGTAGTCCAGGTCGCACTCGGGATCCTGGTTGTCGATGTTGATCGTCGGCGGCGAGACCTGGTTGTGCAGCGCCAGCACGGTGAAGACCGATTCCAGCCCGCCCGCGCCGCCCAGCAGATGGCCGGTCATCGACTTGGTCGAGTTCACCACCATCTTGTAGGCCTGGTCACCGAAGGCAGCCTTGATCGCATCGGATTCGTTCTTGTCGCCCAGCGGCGTCGAGGTGCCGTGCGCGTTCAGGTAGTGCACCTGGTCGGGGTTGATGCCGGCGTCCTTGAGCGCATTGACCATGCAGCGGCGCGGGCCGTCCATGTTCGGTGCAGTCATGTGGTAGGCGTCGCCGCTCATGCCGAAGCCGATCAGCTCGGCATAGATGCGCGCGCCGCGCGCCTTGGCCGACTCGTACTCTTCCAGCATCATCACGCCCGCACCCTCGCCCAGCACGAAGCCGTCGCGGTCCTTGTCCCACGGACGCGAGGCCGCTGCCGGATCGTCGTTGCGCGTCGACAGCGCGCGCGCGGCGGCGAAACCGCCGATGCCCAGCGGTGACACGGTCGATTCCGAGCCGCCCGCCAGCATGGCGTCGGCATCGCCGGCCTGGATCAGGCGGGCCGCCAGGCCAATGCTGTGCAGGCCGGTGGTGCACGCCGTCACGGCTGCCAGGTTCGGGCCCTTGATGCCGTGGATGATCGACAGGTGGCCAGCGATCATGTTGATGATCGAGCCAGGCACGAAGAACGGCGAAATCCGGCGCGGACCCCGCTCGCTCAGCACGGCGTGGGTATCCTCGATCATCGGCAGGCCGCCGATGCCCGAGCCGACCAGCACGCCGATGCGCTCGGCATTGGCTTCGGTCACTTCCAGGCCGCTATCCTTCAAAGCCTGCGTACCGGCCGCGATGCCGAAATGGATAAACGTATCCATGTTGCGGGCTTCCTTGGCGGGGATGTAGTCCTCGGCATTGAAACCCTTCACTTCGCCGGCAAAGTGCACGGACAGCGCGGAGTGATCGAATTTGGTGATGGTGGCGATGCCGGACTTGCCGGCTACCAGGTTGGCCCAGCCTTCGGCAACCGTGTTTCCGACCGGAGACACAAGGCCAAGCCCAGTGACGACGACGCGACGACGGCTCACTATGTTTTCCTACGGGTGCGTGAAACGGGAACGGAACGCGGAGCTGCGCGCCGCGGGCCCTGCGGGCCCGGCGGCGAAGCACATTCCATTCTGCTTCTTCGAACAGACGAAAGCCACAGAAAACAGCAAGGCGCGGCCGCAACGGCCCGCCCACCTGCCTTCTGTGGCTCGGAATGCAGAGACGACGGGCTTAGGCCTTGACGTGCGCGGTGGCGTAGTCGATAGCTTGTTGCACGGTCGTGATCTTTTCGGCTTCCTCATCGGGAATTTCCATGCCGAATTCATCTTCCAACGCCATCACGAGTTCAACCGTGTCCAGCGAGTCCGCACCGAGATCGTTCACGAACGAGGATTCGTTCTTGATGTCTGCCTCGGCCACGCCAAGCTGTTCTGCCACGATTTTCTTGACGCGTTGTTCGATATTGTCCATGTAACCCTCCAGGGAAGTTCGACAAAAAGTGGGCGCATTTTAGCAGGTTTGGCACAACAGAAATGCTGCCTGCCAAGCTTTGCAAGAATCGCGCCCGATTGGTTCGGAAAACTACGACTTCCGGCAGCTTCTTCCGGCTTCTTGCCGGAAAATCACTGCGGAAAAACCATCAATTCATGTACATCCCGCCGTTCACATGCAGCGTAGTGCCGGTGATGTAGGCGGCTTGCGGACCGGCCAGGAAGGCCACCGCATTGGCGATATCCTCGGGCTGCCCCAGGCGGCCCAGCGGGATTTGCGTCTTGAGCGAAGCATGCTGCTCTTCCGACAGCGCCTTGGTCATGTCGGTATCGATAAAGCCCGGCGCGACGCAATTGACCGTCACGTTGCGGCTGCCGATTTCGGCGGCCAGCGAACGGGTCATGCCCGCCACGCCCGCCTTGGCCGCGGAGTAGTTCATCTGGCCGGGATTGCCGACCGAGCCCACCACCGAGGTGATATTGATAATGCGGCCCTGGCGCGCCTTCATCATCGGGCGCAGCACGGCACGCGACAGGCGGAACACCGAAGTCAGGTTGGTCTGGATCACGGCCAGCCAGTCCTCGTCCTTCATGCGCATCGCCAGCTGGTCCTGGGTGATGCCGGCATTGTTGACCAGCACGCCGATGCCGCCGTGGCTCTTGACGATCTCTTCGATGAGCGCGTCGCAGGCGGCGGCATCATTGACGTTGAGCACGGCGCCCTTGCCCTTCAGGCCTTCGGCGCCAAGGTAGCCGGTGATGCTGGCCGCGCCGGCTTCGCTGGTGGCGGTGCCGATCACGGTGGCGCCCTGCCGGGCCAGTTCCAGCGCGATGGCGCGGCCGATGCCGCGCGACGCGCCGGTGACCAGCGCAATCTGGTTATCGAGAAGTTTGGTCATGCGGTTGTCCTGTTGCTTACTTCAGCAGCGCCAGCGTGTCCTGCAGCGAGGCGGGATCAAAGATCGCGCCGCCGCTCAGGCTGCCGTCGATGCGCTTGGTCATGCCGGCCAGCACCTTGCCCGGGCCGCACTCGATCACGTGCGTGATGCCTTCGGCGGCCATCTTCTGCACGCACTCTACCCAGCGCACCGGCGCGGCGGCCTGGCGCACCAGCGCATCCTTGATGGCTTCGGGATCGTTGACGATGGCGACGTCGACGTTGTTCACCAGCGGGATCGCCGGCGCCGAGAACGCGAGGCCGGCCATGCGCTCGCGCAGGCGGTCCGACGCGGGCTTGAGCAGCGAGGAATGGAACGGCGCCGACACCGGCAACGGCAGCGCGCGCTTGGCGCCCTTGGCCTTGGCGATTTCGCAGGCCTTCTCGACCGCGCCCTTGTGGCCGGCGATCACCACCTGCGACGGGGCGTTGAAGTTGACGGCCTCGACCACGCCGGTGGCCGACGCCTCGGCGCAAGCAGCGCGCACGTCGTCATCGGACAAGCCCAGGATCGCGGCCATGCCGCCCTCGCCCACCGGCACGGCTTCCTGCATGGCCTGCGCGCGGAAACGCACCAGCGGTACCGCCTCGGCAAACGGAATCACGCCCGCGGCCACCAGTGCGGAGTACTCGCCCAGGCTGTGACCTGCCACCAGTGCCGGTGCCGGGCCACCGGCATCGAGCCAGGCACGGTAGACCGCCACGGCGGCGGTCAGCATCACCGGCTGCGTATTGGTGGTCAGGTTCAGTTCTTCGGCAGGGCCTTCGGCGATCAGGCGGCCGAGATCCTGGCCGAGCGCCGTCGAGGCTTCTTCGACGGTGGCGCGCACCACGGCGTTGTCGGCGAAGGCATTGAGCATGCCGACCGACTGCGAACCCTGGCCGGGAAATACGAAAGCGAATTTCATCGGATGGAAACCCTAACAAGAAATCGGGGGCCGGCGCCGCGGCAGGACCTGCCTGCGCGGCACGCCTTGGCACCGGCCGCATATCACATGCGCAGCAGCACCGCGCCCCAGGTGAAGCCGCCACCCACGCCTTCCATCAGCACGGTCTGGCCCGGGCGAATGCGGCCGTCGCGCACGGCGACGTCCAGTGCCAGCGGAATCGAGGCGGCCGAGGTGTTGCCGTGCTCGTGCACGGTGGCGACCATGCGCTCGGCCGGCAGGCCGAGCTTCTTCGCCGTGCCCTGCATGATGCGGATATTGGCCTGGTGCGGGATCAGCCAGTCGACTTCGGCCGGGGTCACGCTGGCAGCGTCCATGGCTTCGCGCGCCACCTTGTCGAGCACGTTCACGGCAAGCTTGAACACCGCCTGGCCGTCCATGTGCAGGAACGGGTTGCCGGTGATATTGCCGCCCGCGACGTTGCCCGGCACGCACAGGATGTCGACATGGCTGCCGTCGGAGTGCATGGCGCTGGACAGGATGCCCGGCTCGTCGGACGCTGACAGCACTACCGCGCCGGCGCCGTCGCCGAACAGCACGCAGGTGGTGCGGTCGTTGAAGTCGAGGATGCGCGAGAACACTTCGGTGCCGATCACCAGCACGTTGCGGTGCGAGCCGCTGCGGATGAACTTGTCGGCCGTGGCGAGCGCGTACACAAAGCCAGAGCACACCGCCTGCAGGTCGAACGCCGGGCACTGGTTGGTGATGCCCAGTTTTTCCTGCACGATGCAGGCGGTGCTGGGGAACACGAAGTCCGGCGTCGAGGTGGCGACGATGATCAGGTCGATGTCCTGGCGGTCGATGCCGGCGGCCGCGATGGCCTGCTCGGCGGCCTTGACCGCCAGCGCGCTGCTGGTCACATCAGGCTCGGCCCAGTGGCGTGCCGAGATGCCGCTGCGCGAGACAATCCACTCGTCGCTGGTCTCGATGCCTTTTTCGGCAAGCTGCGCGGCCAGGTCATGGTTGGTCACGCGCCGCGGAGGCAGGTAGCTCCCGGTACCGATGATTTTTGCGTACTTGGTCATGTATTGTCGGATCGTATGGCCCGCGGGCACCCTCGACCGGCGCGCGTGGCGCTCAGGCGACGTGGGGGCTGGGATGCGCGCCAGGCGTCTCTGTCTCCGGGGCGGGCTGGGTACCGCCTGCGGCGCTGGATTTATCGGCGAAAGCCCGGGTAATGCGGGCAATCACGCCATTCTTGGCGGCATCATACCCGCGTTTGATGGCCCACTCAAAAGAATGGGCATCGGCCGAGCCGTGGCTCTTGATCACCAGCCCGCGCAGGCCCAGCAGCGAGGCGCCGTTGTAGCGCGCGGGGTCGAGCCGCTTGGCCAGGCGCGACAGCACCGGCATGGCGACCGCGGCCAGCAGCTTGGTGAACCACGAGCGGGTAAATTCTTCCTTGATCATGCTGCCGATCATCTTGGCCAGGCCCTCGGTGCTCTTGAGCGCCACATTGCCGACGAAGCCGTCGCAAACCACGATGTCGGTCGTGCCCTTGAAGATATCGTTGCCCTCCACGTTGCCGTAGAAGTTCAGCTCAGAGGCGCGCAGCAGTTCGCCGGCGCGCTTGACCACTTCGTTGCCCTTGATGACTTCCTCGCCGATGTTCAGCAGGCCCACCGTGGGGTGTTCCTTGTGATCGACGACGGCCACCATGGCCTCGGCCATGCGCGCGAACTGCAACAGGTGCTCGGGCTCGCAGTCGGCATTGGCGCCCAGGTCCAGCACGGTGGTGCCCCAGCCCTGTTCGTTGGGAATGGTGGTGGCGATGGCCGGACGCTCGATGCCTTCGAGCGTCTTCAGCACGTAGCGCGATACGGCCATCAGCGCGCCGGTGTTGCCGGCGGAGATGCAGGCGCCGGCCAGGCCTTCCTTGACCTGGGTAACGGCAACGCGCATCGAGGAGTCGCGCTTCTTGCGCAGTGCCACCTCGACCGGGTCATCCATGGTGATGACCTCGGTGGCCTCGACGATGCTGACGCGCGGATGGTCCAGCGCGTGCAGCTTTTTCAGCTGCGCCCGAATGGCGTCGGGCAAGCCGACCAGCACCATCTCGGCATCGTCGTGGCGGGAAAGAAAACTGATCGCCGCAGGCACCGTCACGGAAACACCGTGATCGCCGCCCATGCAGTCGATAGCGATTTTGATCGTCATTGTTCCTGGTACGGATAGCGCGGCGGCGCACGCCATGCCCGGCGGGAATCCCGAGCGCCCAACAAAAAAGCGGCAACGATCTTGCCGCTTTTTTGTGTCTGACCGATTATTGTCCGACCCACAGGCATGCGCGAGCGAGACGCAACGTCACGCCTAGCGAAGCTATCAGTCGTTCTTGGTCTTGATGACCTTGCGACCGCGGTAGTAGCCATTCGGGCTCACATGGTGGCGCAGGTGGGTTTCGCCGGTGGTCGGCTCGACTGCCAGCGGCGCGGCCGACAGGTGATCGTGCGAACGGTGCATGCCGCGCTTGGACGGCGACTTCTTGTTCTGTTGAACAGCCATGATGACTCCTTCGAGAATTTTTCAATATTAACACACGCATCCCGCCCAGGGCGTAGCCGGGGCCCGGCCGGATGCTTCAGATTCACCTGCAAGACCCTGCAGGCCGCGCGTTGGCGGCTTCAGTGCCGGTTCTTCAGGCCGGCCAGCGCCGCGAAGGGCGAAGGCCGCTTTTCTTGCTCAGGCTCAGCTTCAGGCTGGGCCTCGCCGTCCGATCCGGTCACGAGGCTTTCGTGCACCGTCGGGCAGACGTCATGCTTGGGTGCAACCGGCAATGCCAGCAGCACTTCATCTTCAATCAGTTCCAGCAGCGAGAACCGTTTCGAGCCGGCGATAACGTCGACTTCGTCGTCGTCCACCGGCGCGGCATCGGCGGCCTCTTCGCTCTCCACCACCTCGAAACGCGTTGCCGTGTCGATCGGCTGGGCATAGGGCGCCAGGCAGCGCTGGCAATCCAGCCACATCCGGCCCTGCACCGTTACGTCGAGGAACAGCCGCTGCGCCACCGGGGCGCCAGGCCCGGCCGCTTCTTCGCGCACGAAGCCGGTACCCGTATAGGCAAGTGTCTCATCGGGTGCCGAGGCTGGCGCTTGCGCGGTGGTCTCGGCTAAGATGCGCGGCAAATCCCGCACCGCCACGTCGCCGGCCAGGCTTTCACCCTTTCGGCACATGGCGAAGAGGTCAAGCGCACGCAGGTCGATCGGCTGGGTCATGTGCGGGGCTCCTGTCGCAATTCAATGACGGGTTCGCCACATTCCTCACCTGACGGTCTGCGGGCCGCGCACATTGGCGGCACTGCGCCCGGGTGCGGATGCGGCTAAACGCGCGATTATACGGTGTAAACCGTCCCGAGGTCAAAGGCCTTGCTCGGGAAGCCACTTGGCTCCCTGCTCTGATTCTATTACTTATGTCTCAAGACCCTCGCCCCCGGCTGATCCTCGGCTCCGGCTCGCCCTACCGCCGTGAACTGCTGGCGCGGCTGCGCATCCCCTTTGAAGTCGCCGTGCCGAACATCGACGAAACCCCGCTTGCCGGCGAATCGCCCGAGGCCACGGCGCTGCGGCTGTCGCAGCGCAAGGCCGAGGCTATCGCGACTCGCCACCCCGGCGCGCTGGTGATCGGCTCGGACCAGGTGCTGACACTCGATGGCGCCCAGATGGGCAAGCCTGGCACGCACGACAACGCCGTGGCGCAACTGCGCCGCATGCGGGGGCGCACCGCCACCTTCCACTCGGCGCTGTGCCTGCTGGATTCCCGCACCGGCGCCGCGCAATTGGCCGACGTGCAGACCCGCGTGACATTGCGCGACCTGACCGACGCCGAAATCGAAACCTACCTGCAGCTGGAGCGCCCATACGACGTCGCCGGCAGCGCCAAATCCGAGGGACTGGGCATCACCCTGCTGGCGCGGGTCGAGTCCGACGATCCGACCGCGCTGGTCGGCCTGCCGCTGATCGCGCTGACCGGCATGCTGCGCCAGGCCGGCTACCCTCTCCTTTCCGCATGACCCGCACCCACCCACGATGAGCGGCACCCTTTTCCTGATCCCCAATACCCTCGGCAAGCGCGACGAAGCCGACCCGCTGCCCGATGTGATCCCGGCCGGCGTGCAGCAGATTGCGGCCGGCCTGGACTACCTCGTCGCCGAGAACGCCAAGACCGCGCGCGCTTTCCTGAAGAAGCTGGGCGAAACCGCGCCGCTGGCGCGCCCGCTCCAGCAGATCGAAATCCGCGAGCTGAACGTCAATACGCGCGCCGATGCCCTGGCGGCGCTGCTGGCCCCGCTGGCATCCGGTCGCGACGGCGGGCTGCTGTCCGAAGCCGGCGTGCCGGCGGTGGCCGACCCCGGCGCCGACCTGGTGCGGCTGGCGCATGCGCGCGGCATCCGCGTGCGGCCGCTGGTAGGACCCAGCTCGATCCTGCTGGCGGTAATGGGCTCGGGCCTGAACGGCCAGAGCTTTGCCTTCAATGGCTACCTGCCCGTCGATGCCAGCGAACGCGCGCAACGGCTGCGTGAACTGGAACAGCGCTCGCGCAAGGCCAGCCAGACCCAGGTCTTCATCGAAACGCCATACCGTAACGGCGCGCTGCTGGAGGCCATGCGCCAGCATTGCGCCGGCACCACGCTGCTGTCCGTGGCGGTGGACCTGACCTTGCCCAGCGAGGCCATCGTCACGCTGCCGCTGTCGGACTGGCGCCCCGAGCGGATCGCCCTGCACAAGCGCCCGGCGATCTTCTCGCTGCTCGCCATATAACAAGCGGCGAGCTGGCAAACGACAAGGGGGCGTGAACGCCCCCTTTATCCTGACCGGTCACGCCAGGCTTCAGCGCATGCCCTGCATGCCGGTGCTCCACAGCATGGTCTTCATCGCCGCCGTGCCGACGGCCGCGCCAAAGCGCTTGGCCACGCGTTCGGCGATGTTCTCCTTGACCGTGTAGTCGACGATGTCCTCGGCCTTGAACAGGTCGCGCGCCACGTAATCGGCACTGCCGAGGCCGTCGGCCAGCCCCAGCGCGACGCTGCGCTCGCCCGACCAGAACAGGCCGGAGAACAGCTCAGGGTCGTCCTTGAGCCGGTCGCCGCGCCCTTCCTTGACCACATCGATGAACTGCTGGTGGATTTGCTTGAGCATTGCTTCGGCAAAGGCCTTCTGCTTCGGCACCTGCGGCGAGAACGGGTCGAGCATGCCCTTGTTGGCCCCCGAGGTGTAGAGCCGGCGCTCCACGCCCAGCTTGTCCATCAGCCCGGTAAAGCCGAAGCCGTCCATCAGCACGCCGATCGAGCCGACGATGCTGGCCTTGTCGACATAGATCTTGTCAGCCGCCGCCGCAACGTAATAGCCGCCGGACGCACAGATTTCCTCGACCACCACATAGAGCGGCTTGGACGGGTAGAGGCCGCGCAAGCGGTGGATCTCATCGTTGATGAGGCCGGCCTGCACGGGCGAGCCGCCCGGGGAATTGATCTTCAGGATGACGCCGGCGGCGTTGTGGTCGGCAAAGGCCGCCTGCAGCGAGGCATTGATCGCTTCGGCGCTTGCCGGCGTGCCGGCGGCGATTTCGCCTTCCAGCGTGACCATGGCGGTGTGGCGGCCCGAGGCGGTAAGGGCGCCATCGCCCTTGAAGTCGAACACCGCGAACAGGATCAGCGCCAGCAGGCCCAGCGTTACCAGGCGGAAGAAGATGCGCCAGCGCCGCGCCGCGCGCTGCTCGCGCAGCGATGCGGTGAGCACTTTCTCAAGCACATCGCGCTCCCAGCCTCCGCCAGCCTGTCCGCCCACCTGTCCGCTACCAATGCCAGTGGCGCCGGCCAGGCGCGCCTTGCGCTCGCGCGCTTCGCGCCGCGTGGCATCATCGCCCGCGCGGAGTTCATCCTCCAGCGGAAAATCGGCATGCGGCGCCGTCACCAGGCGCTCGGACTCCGGCACGGGCGTTGCCCCGGCCGACCCGGCCTCTCCGACGGGCTTGCGCTCGTCCGCCTGCCCAGCCTCACTCAGCTCACCCGAAGGCGGTTTCTGTTGTTCTGTCATGCAAATCGCTCGTGGAATTCCATTCAGGCACCGCCCGAAGGCTCGGGCGCGCGGTACGGCGCCCGTGGCAGCCAGTAGACCTGGCCATCGCGCTCTTCGACTTGCAGCTTGGCCAGCGCGGCCCCGCGGCAGGGACCGCCGACGCACTCGCCGCTATCCGGCGCGTACACCGCGCCATGTGTGGCGCACATCAAGTATAGGCCCGAGGCATCGAAGAACCGCCCCTCCTGCCAGTCAAGCTCCATGGGCACGTGCGCGCACTGGTTCAGGTACGCATGGGCAACGCCGTCGAAACGCACCACAAAGGCGCCCATTTCGCGCCGGTCGACTGCAACCGAGAAACGTATGCCGAGTCCGCCCTCCTGCAGCGCATCCGCGGCACACAGCCGTACCGGCGCCTGGCCGGAGGGAGTGTCAGGCATGGGCCAGCAGCCACTCGGTCAGGTCGGCGATCGAACTGGCGCAGTGCACCGGCGCCATGGCGCGCAGCGACTCGGCGGGGTGTGCTCCGTAACAGACCCCAAGCCCCTTGGCGCCGGCGTTGGCCGCCATCTGCAGGTCATGGGTGGTGTCGCCGATCATCACGGTGCGCTCCACGTCCTGGCCGAGTTCGCGCGTCAGTTCGTGCAGCATGGCCGGATGCGGCTTGGAGAAGGTCTCGTCGGCACAGCGGGTAGCATCGAACAGTGCGGTCAGGCCGCTGGCCGCCAGCGCGCGCTGCAGCCCGACGCGGGTCTTGCCGGTGGCCACGCCAAGAAAATAGTGTTCTGCGCGCAGGGTTTCGAGCATATCGCGCACGCCGTCGAACAGCACGAGATCGGCGTCGCGGGTCAGGAAATGGTAGCGGTAGCGCTCGGCCAGCCGCGGATAGTCGGCGGGATCCAGGGTCGGCACCGCATACGACAGCGCATCCTTGAGCCCCAACCCGATGACGTGGCTGGCGGCGCTGCCGTCCGGCACCGGCAGGCCCAGGTCCCGGCTGGCCAACTGGATGCACTTGGCGATGGTCGGGGTCGAGTCCATCAGCGTCCCGTCCCAGTCGAAAACGATCAGGTCAAATTGTTGCCTGGCCATGGAAATCCTTGTGGCGTTTGAGGCACTACCCTACTCCGGGGCGTGCAGCTCGCGCAATTGTTGCAGGAATCCGACGCATTCGTCGGGCAGGGGCGCTTCCACGGAGAGCGGTTCGCCGGTGGCCGGATGGATAAACACCAGCCGGTGCGCGTGCAGGAACATGCGCTTGATGCCGGGCCTGGCCCCGGAACGCGCCAGCGACTTGTTCAGCGTGAAATCGCCATATTTTTCGTCACCGACAATCGGGAAACCCGAATGCGCCAGGTGGACGCGGATCTGGTGCGTGCGGCCGGTCTTCAGTTCGGCCTCCAGCAGCGTAAAACCTGGGAAGGCCTCGACCCGGTTGAACACGGTATGCGAGGCCAGCCCGTCGGCCTGGACCCGCACCCGGCGTTCGCCGTCCGGGGTGCTGTACTTATATAGCGGCAGCTTCACGTGCTGGCGGGCGTTGAGGAACGCGCCGGCGACGCAGGCGAAATAACGCTTGTCCATCGCGTTGGCGCGAATCTGTTCATGCAGGTGGACCAGCGCCGAGCGCTTCTTCGCCAGCACCAGGATGCCGGAGGTCTCGCGGTCGAGCCGGTGCACCAGCTCCAGGAACTTGGCGTGCGGCCGGGCGCGGCGCAGTTGCTCGATCACGCCGAACGCGACCCCGGAGCCGCCATGCACGGCGACGCCGGCCGGCTTGTTGATGACCAGCAGGTGGTCGTCTTCGAACAACACCGGGAATTCCCCGGCAGGCACCATGGCGGCCCCGGATTGCGCTGGCGCCGCCACCCGCATCGGCGGGATGCGCACGACGTCCCCCGACTGGAGGCGATACGTGGCGTCGATCCGCCCTTTGTTGACGCGCACCTCGCCAGAGCGAAGCACCCGGTAGATGTGACTCTTGGGCACCCCCTTGGCGACCTTCAACAGGAAGTTGTCGATGCGCTGGCCTTCGGAGCCTTCGTCAATCGTGACATACGCCACCTGGGGGCTGGCCGGCGCAGCTTCGGCAGCCTTTTCAATTTGATGGCGTAACTCATTCATTTTCAATATAATTTCCTCGCTGTTCCGGCATGTGGCCGGCAGCGCAAGACCTGTGTAAGCGATCGATCTCGAGTTTTATTCGATTTTTCGCATTCTACACTTGGGGTTGCCGCCAGCCCCGCCCGTCTCCCGCAACTTCGCGTTCCGCCAAGCGCCAGACGGGCAAATGGCAGTAAAAAGCAGCACGCACGGTGCCGCCGGCATGCAGGAAGTCGCCCAAAGGTGGCTTCGGCACGGGCAGGCGGTGACGTGGGAACTGAGTGTTCAGGTAAAACAGAATTTAAGGGCGGATGCCGCAGCCGGCATCCGCTTCGGTGAGAGAAGTCCCGCCCGCACCGGGAAACGGTGCCGGCCGGCAGGTTGAGCTGCCGCCTGACTGGAAGTTACCGGCGCCCGGTCGCAGAACTCCAAGAAGTAGTAGGTGCGCCCGCCAGGAGAAGTCAGGCAGCAACGGCAACCATGCCGTGTCCGAAAAATTTGCTCTTTGACGCGTCTAGGCCTTCCGCGGCCGGCCGCGATGCCGCCGGCGCTGGTTGTGCCGGCGTCCAGCATCGCCTCCGGCGCAGGAATGCGCCGGATGTCTGCGCAAGAGCAGCCTCCGGTGCCCTCTCCTGCCCTGCGGTCGTTACCCCGACGTCATCGCTCTCTTTCACCCGCGCCCAGCCGCTCGCATGTCTTGCGCAGCGGCGCATTCCGGCAATTCTCGCGCCTCGCTCGCTCCCTCGCGTGCTCCATGGATCGCCGCGGACACCGCCCAGACGGTGCCACCCGCGACACTGGAGTGAGGTATTGCGATGAAACGCATGCTGTTCAACGCGACGCAACAGGAGGAATTGCGCGTCGCCATCGTCGACGGTCAGAAACTGATCGATATCGACATCGAGACTGCCGGGCGCGAACAGCGCAAGGGCAACATCTACAAGGGTGTCATCACCCGCATCGAGCCGTCGCTGGAAGCCTGCTTCGTCAACTACGGCGAAGAGCGCCACGGCTTCCTGCCGTTCAAGGAAGTGGCCCGCGCCTTCTTCAAGGAAGGCATCGACGTGCGCAACGCGCGCATCCAGGACGCCCTGCATGAAGGCCAGGAACTGATCGTCCAGGTCGAGAAGGAAGAGCGTGGCAACAAGGGCGCGGCCCTCACGACCTTTATCTCGCTGGCCGGCCGCTACCTGGTGCTGATGCCGAACAACCCGCGCGGCGGCGGCGTATCGCGCCGCATCGAGGGCGAGGACCGCCAGGAACTGCGCGAGACCATGTCGCAGCTGCAGGTGCCGGAAGGCATGAGCATCATCGCCCGCACCGCCGGCATCGGCCGCTCGGCCGAGGAACTGCAGTGGGACCTGAACTACCTGCTGCAACTGTGGAAGGCCATCGACGGCGCTGCCGGCGACAACAAGGCGCCGCTGCTGATCTACCTGGAATCGAGCCTGGTCATCCGCGCCATCCGCGACTACTTCCAGCCGGATATCGGCGAGATCCTGATCGACACCGACGAGATCTACGAACAGGCCCGCGCCTTCATGAGCGTGGTGATGCCTGACAACATGAACCGCGTGAAGAAGTACCGGGACGACGTGCCCCTGTTCTCGCGCTTCCAGATCGAACACCAGATCGAGTCGGCCTATTCGCGCATGGTGATGCTGCCGTCGGGCGGCGCCATCGTGATCGACCACACCGAGGCGCTGGTCTCAGTCGACGTGAACTCGGCCCGCGCCACCAAGGGCGCCGACATCGAGGAAACCGCGCTGCGCACCAACCTGGAGGCCGCCGACGAGATCGCCCGCCAGCTGCGCCTGCGTGACCTGGGCGGCCTGATCGTGATCGACTTCATCGACATGGAGTCGGGCAAGGCCCAGAAGGATGTGGAAACGCGCCTGAAGGACGCGCTGCGCCACGACCGCGCGCGCGTGCAGATGGGCAAGATCAGCCGCTTCGGCCTGATGGAGCTGTCGCGCCAGCGCCTGCGTCCGTCGCTGTCGGAGGGCTCGCACATCACTTGCCCGCGCTGCAACGGCACCGGCCATATCCGCGATACCGAATCGTCCGCCCTGCAGGTGCTGCGCATCATCCAGGAAGAGGCGATGAAGGAAAACACCGCCGCCATCCATTGCCAGGTGCCGGTGGAGGTTGCCGCCTTCCTGCTGAACGAGAAGCGCCAGGAAATCAACCTGATTGAGCTGCGCTTCAAGGTCAACGTGCTGCTGATTCCCAACAAGCACCTGGAAACCCCGCACTACAAGCTGGAGCGCCTGCGCCACGACGACCCGCGCCTGGAAGACAGCACCGCCAGCTACAAGATGGCCGAGGCTGCCGCCAAGGAACTGGAAGCCGACACCAGCTACAGCAGCCGCCGCAAGGAAGAAGCCAAGCCGCGCCAGGAAGCCGCGGTCAAGGGCATCACGCCTGAGCAGCCCGCCCCGGTCTCGGTGCCGCGCCCCGAGCGCGCCCCGCGCCCGGAAACCGCGCCCGTGGCCCCGCCGGTGCCGGCCACCAAGCCGGTGGAAGCCGGCGGCTTCATCGCCTGGCTGAAGGGCCTGTTCGGTGCCCGCCCGGCCACCCCACCGGTGGTGGAGCCGGCCAAGCCCGCAGCCGCCGCGGAAACCCGCAGCGCGGATGGGCGCCGTGAGCGCGGTCCGCGTGGCGAAGGCCGCGGCCAGCGCGGCGAGCGTGGCGAACGCACTGAGCGCGGCGAACGTGGCGAGCGCCAGGGCCGCGGCCAGCGCGGTGAACGTGGTGAACGCGCCGAGCGTGGTGAACGCGCCGAGCGTGGCGAACGCCAGGCCGGGGAGCGTGGCGAGCCGCGCGAGGGCCGAGGCGAACGCCAGGGCCGCCAGCCGCGCCAGCAAGGTGAAGGCCAGGCGACGCCGGCCGTGGCGCGCCAGGCCGAGGCCATGCCGGCCGAGCGCGCCCAGGGCGAACGCGCCGAGACGCGCCAGGAAGGCCGCCGCGACCGCAACCAGGAACGCCGCGAGCGCCAGCGCGAACGCCAGCGCGAGCGCAGCGAACTGCGCGAAGCCGAAGCCGGTGAAGCGCCGCAGCCGGAAGCCATCGCTGCCGCCCAGGCCCTGGGCGTGCTGCCCGAAGCCGTGACGGAAGACTTCCACGCCCGCGCCGAACTGCCGGAAGGCGCCGAAGGTGCTGCCGAGACCGCCGAAGGCGAGGAACGCCGTCGCCGCAATCGCCGTGGCCGCAACCGTTATCGCCGCGAACGCGACGAGTCCGTGCAGGGCGCGCAGGGTGAAGGCGAAGGCGCTGCAGAAGACTTCGCCCCGGCCAGCGCCGAAGCGGACGTGGCAGCCGAGCCCGCGCCGCAAGCGGCCGTGACCGCGCAAGCTGCGGCCGAACCCGTCGAGGCAATCCACATCGCTGTGCCGGCAGAGGTGACGCCGGCCCCGGCCGCGCAAACCACCCCGGCGGCCGAGCCGCTGGCCGCGCCAGCTGCCGCACCTGCTGAGACTGTCACGCCGGTGGCCGTGGCGGTGACCGAGGCCGTTGCCGCCGAAGCCATCGCCGAGCCCGCCGTCGGCGCGGCGGTCGAGACAGCCGCGCCGGTCGTGCCGGCCGCGGCACCGGCATCCGCGCCGGAGCCCGTGCCCGCGCCGGTCGCGGAAACCGTTCCGGTGGCCGAGCCGGTCGTTCCGACCCCGACTCCGGTCGCAGCCGCAGCCCCGGCGGCGCTGGAAAACCTGGAGCCGATGCTGGCCACCGCCGGCCTGCAATGGGTCCAGACCGACAGCGACAAGCTGCGCACGGCGCAGGAAGCCGCCGCCCGCATCGTGCCGGCCCCGCGCGTGCCGCGCGAGCGCAAGCCGCTGCCGCCGCTGCCCCAGGGGCCGATGATCCTGGTGGAAACCGGCAACCGCGAAGTGCAGATGGCATCGCAGCAGTAAGCGACGCCGCTGCGCAGCAGCGAAAGCAAAAGGGGACGGCCTGGCCGTCCCCTTTTTTTATAGGTGGGGCCGATGAATCCCCCTCATCACCGGGGGATGCGGATGCCCAGCCCCCGCCTCGGCTAGAATGGCAGCAGAATGCATCCGGCCCCCGAGCGCCCCCGTCGCATCGCCTTTTTTCGCCTTGCGCCGGCCGCTCCCCGGACGCCGCGCCCACCCACAGGCCATGACCGAATCCGTCATCCCGATTTTCGACCTGCGCGACCATCGCTACCGCTCGATGACGCCCAGCATTCCCGGCAACCTGGTTGCGCCGACCGGCCTGGTGGCCGACAGCCGTGGCCGGCCGCTGCACGACCTGCGCATTTCGGTGACGGACCGCTGCAACTTCCGCTGCGTCTACTGCATGCCCAAGGAAGTGTTCGACAAGGACTACACCTTCCTGCCGCATTCCGAGCTGCTCAGCTTCGAGGAGATCGAGCGCACCGCGCGCCTGTTCGTGGCCCACGGCGTCGAGAAGATCCGCCTGACCGGCGGCGAGCCGCTGTTGCGCAAGAACATCGAGCACCTGGTCGAGATGCTGGCGAAGATCGAGACCGTGTCGGGCAAGCCGCTGGACCTGACGCTCACCACCAACGCCTCGCTGCTGGCGCGCAAGGCGCGCGCGCTGCGCGACGCGGGCCTGACGCGGGTCAGCGTCAGCCTGGACGCGATCGACGACGCCACCTTCCGCCGCATGAACGACGTCGACTTCGCCGTTGCCGACGTGCTGCGCGGCATCGAGACCGCGCACGCCGTGGGGCTGGCGCCGATCAAGGTCAACATGGTGGTCAAGCGCGGCACCAACGACCAGGAGATCGTGCCGATGGCGCGCCACTTCCGCCACAGCGGCATCATCCTGCGCTTCATCGAGTTCATGGACGTCGGCGCCAGCAATCACTGGCAGATGGACGAAGTGCTGCCGTCGGCCGACGTGGTCAAGCGTATCGATGCCGAATTCCCGCTCGAACCGGTGCAGGCCAATTATTCGGGCGAAACCGCCGAACGCTGGCGCTACCGCGACGGCGCCGGCGAGGTCGGCGTGATTTCCAGCGTCACCCATGCCTTCTGCGGCGACTGCAGCCGCGTCCGGCTGTCCACCGAAGGCCGTCTCTACCTCTGCCTGTTCGCCACTGAGGGCTTCGACCTGCGCGCGCTGCTGCGCGGCGGCTACAGCGACCTGGAAATCTCCAACGCCATCGCGCAGGTGTGGCAAGGCCGCTCCGACAACTATTCCGAGCAGCGCGGCGACCCCGCAGTGCGGGCAAGACGCGCCGAGCGCAAGATCGAGATGTCCTATATCGGCGGCTGAACCCGCCGCACCTCCTATCCATGATTGCACGCGAAGACATCACCGGCCTGATCCTCGCAGGCGGCAGGGGCAGCCGCATGGGCGGCACCGACAAGGGCTTGCAGCCGCTGCGTGGCACGCCGATGGCCATGCACACGATGATGCGGCTCACCCCGCAGGTCGGCGCGCTGATGATCAACGCCAACCGCAACCTGGCCGCCTATGAATCCTTCGGCGTGCCGGTCTACACCGATAGCGTGCCCGACTTCGCCGGTCCGCTCGCCGGCATGCTGGCCGGCCTGGAGCAATGCGCGACTTCGTGGATGGTGAGCGCGCCGTGTGACTCGCCGTTCCTGCCGACCGACCTGGTGGCGCGCCTGGCGCAGGCGATCGAGGCCGAAGGCGCCGAGCTGGCGATCCCGGTCACGCTGGACCAGGACGGCCGGCGCCAGACCCAACCGGTGTTCTGCCTGATGCCGGTCAGTGCGCTCGACAGCCTGGTGGCTTATCTTTCCGGGGGCGGCCGCAAGATCGAGACCTGGGCCGCGTCGCACCGGCTGGCCGAAGTGCTGTTCGACGACGCTGCGGCCTTCGCCAATATCAACACCCTGGACGAACTGCGCACGCACGAAACGCGCTGAATCCCTGCCGAGCCACCATGCCTTCCCTGCAATCCGTCATTTCCTGCTTGTCCGAGTACGATCCCACGGCACTGCCGGTGGACCACGCCAACCGCATCATCGGCGAGGTGGTCGAGCCGGTGCGCGGCATCGAGCAACTGCCGATCCGCAGTGCGCTGGACCGCGTGCTGGCCGAGGACATCGTCTCGACCATCGACGTGCCGGCCCATGACAACTCGGCAATGGACGGCTATGCCTTCCAGGGCGCGGCACTGGCCGCGGCGCAGACCACCACGGTCGAGCTCGAGGTGATCGGCAGCGCCATGGCCGGGGGCGCCGGCGCGCTGGCCCCTACCGCCGTGCAGACGGTGCGCATCATGACCGGCGCCGTGATGCCGGCGGGCTGCGATACCGTCGTGCCGCAGGAGTTCGTCGAGACCGTGGCCGACGGCGCGCGCATCCGCTTTGCCGCCGACTGCGTCCGCATCGGCGACAACCGGCGTTTGCGCGGCGAGGACCTGGCCCGCGGCCAGGCCGCGCTGCAGGCCGGGCGCATCCTGCAGCCGGCCGACCTGGGCCTGCTGGCATCGCTCGGCGTGGCCGAAGTGCGGGTGCGCAGGCGCCTGCGCGTGGCGTTTTTCTCCACCGGCGACGAGTTGCGCTCGATCGGCGAGCCGCTCGACCCCGGCTGCGTCTACGACTCCAACCGCTACACGCTGCACGGCATGCTGCGCCGGATGAACGTGGACCTGCTCGACATGGGCGTGGTGCGCGACCACCCCGATGCGCTCGAAGCCGCGTTCCGCACCGCGTGCGAAAGCGCCGACGCGGTCATCACCTCGGGCGGCGTCTCGGTCGGCGAGGCCGACTACACCAAGCAGATCATGGCGCGCCTGGGCGATGTCACGTTCTGGAAGATCGCCATGCGCCCGGGCCGGCCGATGGCATTCGGGCGCATCCAGGCCAATGGCGCGGACGCCCACTCGGCGCTGCTGTTCGGCCTGCCCGGCAATCCGGTGGCGGTGATGGTCACCTTCTACCATTTCGTACGCGCCGCGCTGCACCGGCAGATGGGCGCCAGCGTGCCGCCGCTGCCGCTGCTGCGCGTGCGCAGCGCGCAGGCCATCCGCAAGAAGCCGGGGCGCACCGAATACCAGCGCGGCATCCTGGCGCGCGCTGGCGACGGCGAGTGGGAAGTGCGCATCACCGGCCAGCAGGGCTCCGGCGTGCTGCGCTCCATGAGCGAGGCCAACTGCTTTATCGTGCTCGGCCACGAGCAGGATTCGGTCAAGGCCGGCGACCCAGTCGAGGTGATGCTGTTCGACGGGCTGGTTTAACCCCGAGACGGCGGGTCCGCGCGCAACCATTCGCTACGCGGCGGTAGCAATGTGTCGTTTTTGTGCTGCACATTTGCCGTCGGCGCGCGGTTGTCGCGGGGCTTTCGGCGGCCCCGCGGCCGCCGGACTATGCTTGGCATCGGCCAATCGCTACACTTGGCGCACGATTCAGAAACATTCGAGTATCCCCCGTCATGAATCAGGAGATCGCGTACCTCCACCCCGTCAAGACCGCCCGCGCGCTGGTGCTGGTCTACTTGTGCTTCTCGCTGCCGATCGTGTCGCTGGGCCTGTTCGTCACCTTCGTCCGCTATGGTGACCTGCCGGCCATCACCGTCTTCAGCGCGATCATCCTCAATGCGCTGATCGGCTTCGGCCTGCTGTGGCTGGCCTGCAAGGCCTACAACTGGGTGGCCGCCCGCTTCGGCGGGATCGAAGTCCACGTGCGCGAGCTGTCCCCCGAAGAAGACCGCTGAACGGCGCCGGTCAGTCCCGGCCGGGCGCCAAGCCGGCCGCCCTTCCCGCTTCTCTTGGATACCTGTCTTGCCGCATGGTCAAGACTGGCTGTTTTCCGTGCTTTCCGGTTCGCCGTCCACCGGCGTTTCGAGACCAAGGCCAAGCAACTGCTGCGCGGCCTCGCCCGGCAGGGCTTCCACCGTGCGCAGCTTGCGCGCCATCTGTCGCGTACGCACTTCCGCCTGTTCGATATTGCGCGCCGCACGCTCGAGCGTATCGCGGGTCTTGGCCAGCACGTCGCCGAACTTGCCGAATTCGGTCTTGACCGCACCCAGCACTTCCCACACTTCGCTCGAACGCTTTTCCAGCGCCAGGGTGCGAAAACCCATCTGCAGGCTGTTCAGCAGCGCGGTCAGCGTGGTCGGCCCGGCCACGGTCACGCGGTAGTCGCGCTGCAGCTGGTCGGTCAGGCCGGGACGGCGCAACACTTCGGCGTAGAGGCCTTCGGTGGGCAGAAACAGGATGGCAAAATCCGTGGTCTGCGGCGGCGCCAGATATTTTTCCGCGACGGTCTGGGCCTCGCGCCGCAGCGCCCCTTCCAGTTCGCGGCCGAACGCCAGCACACCGTCCGGATCGCCCCGCTCTTGCGCGTCCACCAGGCGCTCGTACTGTTCCTTGGGAAACTTGGCGTCGACCGGCAGCCAGACCGGCGCGTTGTCCCCACCCGCGGCCTTGCCGGGCAGGCGGATGGCAAACTCCACCCGCGCGCCCGAGTTGCGCACGGTCTCGACGTTCTTGCCGTACTGCTCCGGCGTCAGCATCTGCTCCAGCAGCATTTCCAGCTGCACCTCGCCCCAGGTGCCGCGCGACTTCACGTTGGTCAGCACCTTTTTCAGGTCGCCCACGCCCTGCGCCAGCACCTGCATTTCGCCCAGGCCGCGATGCACCTGCTCCAGGCGGTCCGACACCAGCCGGAACGATTCGCCCAGGCGCTGCTCGAGCGTTGCGTGCAGCTTTTCATCGACGGTGCGGCGCATTTCCTCGAGCTTGGCGGCGTTGTTGGCCTCGATGTCTTGCAGCTTTTTCTCCAGCGTGGCACGGACTTCGGCCAGGCGCCGCTCGTTGGCTTCGGACATTTGCGCCAGTTGCTGCTGCAACCCGTCGCCGAAGCGGCGCAGCGTGCCACCCTGCTCGTCGCGCGCCTGCTGCGCTTGCAGCATCAGCTGCTGGCGCACCTGCTCGAGCTGCTGCGTGTTGCTCTCGGTCAGCTTGGCCAGCTGCTGCGCGAAGGTGTCGATCTGGTTGTTCTGCAGCGTGGCGATGCCGGTCAGCTGCGACGACAGCGCCTGCTGGAAGCGCAGCATCTGCTGTGCCGATTCGCCGCGGCTGCCGCGCGCGGCCTCGGCCACCTCGGTGCGCACCTCGCGCTCCAGCCGCTCCAGGCCACGCGCGTGGTCCACCCGCATCTCGTCCAGTTGCCGCGCCATGCCGGCGCCAGATGAGGCGGCCTGCTGGCGCAGCAACAGGATGAGCAGCAGGACCACCGCGAGCAGCGCCACGGCCAGCGTCAGGAGCGGAATCAGGTTCATGCGAGAGACATGCGGTTGACGAAGCGCTGCGCCCGGCTCAGCGGCGATGCGGCATCACTTCAGGATTGATCACGGTCGGCGGATGGCCGGCCTGCGGCCCCAGGTCGAGGGCCGCAATCAGGTTGTCGGCGGCCAGCATGGCCATGGCGCGGCGGGTCTTCTCGGACGCGCTGGCGATATGCGGCGTCAGCACGACGTTGGGCACGGTCAAAAGGTCCGGGTGAACCGAGGGCTCGCCCTCGAACACATCCAGCCCGGCGCCGAAGATGCGCTTGTCGCGCAGCGCCTGCGCCAGCGCGGCGTCGTCGACGATGCCGCCGCGTGCCAGGTTCACCAGCGTCGCGGTCGGCTTCATCAGCGCCAGCTCGGCGGCGCCGATGGCGTGGTGGCTTTGCGGGCCATAGGGCAGCACCAGCAGCAGGTGGTCGGACTGGCGCAGCAGGTCTTCCTTGCTGACGTAGCGGGCGTTGAGCGCGCGCTCGGTGTCGGCCGGCAGCTGGCTGCGGTTGTGGTACAGCACGTTCATGCCAAACCCACCCGCACGGCGCGCCAGCGCCTGGCCGATGCGGCCCATGCCCAGGATGCCGAGCGTGCTGCCGTACAGGTCCATGCCGACCAGCATGTCGTAGCTCCAGCGCTGCCACTTGCCGGCGCGCAGGTAGTGCTCGGCCTCGGTGACGCGGCGCGCGGTCGCCATCAGCAGGGCCCAGCCAAAGTCGGCGGTGGTTTCCGTCAGCACGTCCGGCGTATTGGTGGCGACGATGCCCGCGGCCGTCAGCGCCGGCAAATCCAGGTTGTTGTAGCCGACTGCCATGTTGCACACCGCGCGCAGCGACGGCAGCCCGGCAATGACATTGCCGTCGATGCGGTCGGCGGCGTTGGCCAGCACGCCGGCCTTGCCCGCCAGCCGCGCCTGCAGCGCCGCGGCGTCGAGCACCGCGTCCTGCTGGTTGTCGTCGACATCGAAATACTGCGCCAGGTGCGCGATGACTTCGGGATAGATGGCGCGGGTGACCAGGACGGACGGCTTCATGGCATCAGATATGGAAGAAGAGGAAGGTCATGATGACGAACAGCGGCACCAGGAAAATGCCGGAGTACAGCATGTAGCCGAAAAAGCTCGGCATGCGCACGCCCCGGTTCTCGGCAATGGCCTTGACCATCAGGTTGGGGGCATTGCCAATATAGGTGTTGGCGCCCATGAACACTGCCCCGGCCGAAATCGCCGCCAGGGTCGAGGCATCGCGCGTCATCAGCGTGGCGGCGTCGCCACCGGCGGTATTGAAAAACACCAGGTAGGTCGGCGCGTTGTCCAGAAACGACGACAGCACGCCCGTCGCCCAGAAATACATGCCGTCGACCGGCTGGCCGTTGGCGTCGCTGACTGCGCGGATCACTCCCGAAAAGGCCCCGTCAGTACCCGCCTTCAGCATGGCGATGACCGGGATGATGGTCAGGAAGATGCCGGCGAACAGCTTGCCGACCTCGAGAATCGGCTCCCAGTTGAATTCATTGCCCACGCGCGCCGCACGCGGCGTGGCCAGCAGCGACACCAGCGCCACCACCACCAGCAGGCCGTCGCGCACCGCGGCCTGCAGCGGCACCTCGGTGCCGAGGATGTCGAACGAGATCCCGGGCTGCCACAGCCCGCTCATCAGCACCAGGCTGACCACGGCCAGCAGCAGCACGAAATTGAACTTGCCTTCGATGGCGATGCCGCCGGAATCCGGGGTGGGGTCATAGCGCGGCGGCAGTTCCTCTTCCTTGTTGTGGTAGTAGTGCCGGTCAACCAGATAGAAAAGCAGCAACAGCGCCACGCAAATAAACAGCGTCTCCGGGAAGATATTGCGCAGGGTCCAGAAGAAGTCCACACCCTTGAGGAAGCCCAGGAACAGCGGCGGGTCTCCCAATGGTGTCAGCGAGCCGCCGGCATTGGCCACCAGGAAGATAAAGAACACCACCACGTGCGCCACATGGCGGCGGTTATCATTGGCGCGCAGCAGCGGCCGGATCAGCAGCATGGCCGCGCCGGTGGTGCCCATCAAGCTGGCCAGGACCGTCCCCAGCGCCAGGATGCCGGTATTGAGCCCCGGCGTGCCGTGCAGGTTGCCGCGCACGCAGATGCCGCCGGCCACGATATAGAGCGTGGTGATCAGCGCGATGAACGGAATGTACTCGGCCAGCAGCGCGTGCACGGTGCTGGCGGCGGCGGCATGCGCGCCGAACACGAACGCGAATGGCAGCAGGAACAGCAATCCCCAGCCGGCGGCGATCTTGCCGTAGTGGTGGTGCCAGAACTTCGGCCCCAGCAGCGGCCACAGCGCAATCGACAGCAGGATGCCGGCAAAAGGCAGCCCCCACAGCGGCGACAGCGATGCCCCGTCGAGCCCGGCGGCATGGCCGGCGGCGGGAAAGGCGGCCAGCATGGCCAGCAGCGGCAACAGCACGGAGGCACGTCGCATCAGGCAGGATCTCCTTGGGAAGGCAGCAATCACGGGCGCGCACGGCGCGATGCCAGCGCGCGCAGGCAAGCCTGCAAGTGTAATGCAAGCCCATGCCGCGATTACCCTCGCGGCGTGCCTTTTCGGACGGCGGCGCGCCGCGCGCGCCCCGCGTGGCTCAGGCCCCGTCGACCAGGATCACGTGCACACGGTACGGACCATGGGCGCCGAGCACGATGGTCTGCTCGATATCGCCCGTGCGCGAGGGCCCACTGATGATATTGGTCGCACGCGGCAGCTCGCCGCGTTCGCTGCGCACCAGCGCAAACGCGTCTTCCAGGCCGGCGACGATGCGCGAGCGCGGCACCACCGCCACATGGGTCTCGGGCAGCAGCGCGGCCGAGGCGAAGGTGGTGGGCCCGGACAGCAGCATCAGCGAACCGGTCTCGGCGATCGCACAGAAGCAGCCGGTGATGCCGACCAGGTCGCCATGCTCGCGGTCGGCCACGGCGTCCCGCACCGGCGGGCGGCATTCCACTGCCAGGCCCGCGGCGTGCCACGACAGCGGGCCAAATTCGTCCCACGCGACCGCGCGGCGCACCAGCCCCAGGCTGTCGAGATAGCGCGCCGTGGCGGCGGGCACGTCTTCGATGGCCGCGACGCGGTCCACGGTCGAGGCCATGCGCTGGGCCTGCGCCAGGAAGGCTTCGGCCAGGTCAGGCATGGCCGCCGGACGCGGGCCCTGCGGGTGGCGAGCCAGGTAATCGGCGACGGCGCCGCGTTCCCCCGCGCTCGGCCGTACCGGCCTGCCCTGGGCGGCTCGGATGCGGGTAAAGATGCGGTCGCGGGCGTCGTTGGTTTCCATAGGGCTGGCTGGGATAGCTAGGCGCAAAAAGCGCGATGCGCCGATTATAGGGGCGAGCGCCGCGCCAGCATGGTGTCGCGGCCGACGCACCGGTTGAATGTCGCTAAGGGGCGGACTGCACCGAGTACACCTGGCGCAGGTAGGCCAGGTAGCCGGGATCGTCGCACATGGTCTTTTCGGGCGTGTCCGACAGCTTGGCCACCGGCTGTCCGTTACAGCGCACCATCTTCAGCACGATCTGCAGCGGCGTGTAGCCCAGGTCATTGGTCAGGTTGGTGCCGACGCCGAACGCCAGCCGGCAGCGGCCATGGAAGCGTTGATATAGCTCGATCACGCGCGGGATGTCCAGGCTGTCGCTGAAGATCAGCGTCTTGGTGCGCGGGTCGACGCGGCTGGCGGCATAGTGAGCCACCATGCGTTCGCCCCACAGCACCGGATCGCCGGAATCATGGCGCACGCCGTCGAAGAGCTTGCAGAAATACAGGTCGAAGTCGCGCAGGAAAGCGTCGAAGCCATAGGTATCCGACAGCGCGATGCCGAGGTCGCCGCGATATTCGCGCGCCCAGCGCTCCAGCGCAAACACCTGCGAGTCGCGCAGCCGCGGCCCCAGCGCCTGGCAGGCCTGCAGGTATTCATGCGCCATCGTGCCCAGCGGCACCATATTGTGCAGGCGCGCGAAATGGACGTTGCTGGTGCCGGCCAGTTGCGGGCCGAGCAGGCGCCGCATGGTCTGCAGCACCTCTTCCTGCCAGTCGCGCGAGAAGCGCCGGCGCGTGCCGTAGTCGGCGATCACGCAATCGTTCAGCGCGGGCGTCTTCAGCAGCGCCAGCTTGTCTTCCAGGCGGCGGCGTCCTTCGGCCAGGTCGGGCCGCGGCTGGGTGCGGCGGAAGTAGACTTCATTGACGATGGCCAGCACCGGCACTTCGAACAGGATGGTGTGCAGCCACGGGCCGATGATGGAAATCTCGATCTCGCCGTTGCCCTGCGGCGACGGGCGCACCGAGACATATTTCTCGTTCAGGTGGAACAGCCCGAGGAAATCGACGAAATCGCTCTTGATGAAGCGCAGCCCGCGCAGGTAGGCCAGCTCGTCGTCGGTGAAGCGCAGCTGGCACAGGTGCGCCAGCTCGGCGCGGATCTCGTCGATATACGGCGTGAGATCGATGCCCGCGTTGCGGCACTTGAAGCGGTATTCCACTTGCGCTTGCGGGAACTGATGCAGCACCACCTGCATCATCGTGAATTTGTACAGGTCGGTGTCGAGCAGAGACTGGATGATCATAGCGAGCCAGACGGCGATGCCGGGTCAGAACGCCATGCTACCTGAAGTCTGTCCGCTGCCGGCTGGCCAGGTGTTGCTGCGCAGCATGCCCCCGTACTGTCAAACCCGCTCGTCGGCCACCATGCGTTAAATCAAAAGTACATAAAGAAATAAGAAAACTATCTGATCCAGCTATATAGACCCGCTATCCTTGCCAGAAGGCTCGGCTACAATATCGGTTTCCGAAAGGCCTCGGCCGGCGCTCGCCCAGCCCATGCTGCCATGCGGCATGCGGGCACCTCAATGTGATGGATGCGGCGCGTCACGCCGGCAAAAAACGGCCCCATAGTTTCCCATTAAAAGCCGACCCGTTTTCCTGGAACCGAAATGACTCACGTTGTCACCGAATCCTGCATCCGTTGCCGCTACACAGACTGCGTTGACGTGTGTCCGGTCGATTGTTTCCGCGAAGGCCCCAACTTCCTGGCCATCGACCCCGATGAGTGCATCGACTGCGCCGTGTGCGTGGCCGAGTGCCCGGTGAACGCCATTTACGCCGAGGAAGACGTACCGGGCGACCAGCAGCAATTTATCGAACTGAACGCCGAGCTGGCGCGCAACTGGCCCTCCATCACCAAGACCAAGGCCCCGCTGGCCGAGGCCGAGGAGTGGAAGGACGCCACCGACAAGCTGCAGTACCTGCAGCGCTGACCGAACCCGAAGGCCGTCCCCACGCGCTTTCCGCAATACCGGGCACCCGTGGCCCACGCAAACGTATCAGGACGAATATGGACTTGAGCATTCCAAATCCCGTCGCCGACACGACCAGGCAGGTCGACGGCGCCAGCCCGGCCGGCGGCCAGCCGCTGGAAATCGATGCGCTGATCGTCGGTGCGGGTCCGGTGGGCCTGTTCCAGGTGTTCGAACTGGGCCTGCTCGAAATCAAGGCCCATGTGATCGATTCCCTGAAGGTGGTCGGCGGGCAATGCGTGGAGCTGTATCCGGACAAGCCCATTTATGACATCCCGGCGGTGCCCAGCTGCACCGGCCAGGAACTGACCGACAACCTGCTCAAGCAGATCGAGCCGTTCGAGCCAACCTTCCACCTGGGCCAGGAAGTCGCCGTGGTCGAGCGCCGTGACGACGGCCGCTTTTTCGTCGAGACCTCGCTCGGCACGCGCTTTATCACCAAGACCATTTTCATCGCCGCCGGCGTGGGCTCGTTCCAGCCGCGCACACTGAAGGTCGACGGCATCGACAAGTTCGACGGCAAGCAGCTGTTCTACCGCGTCAAGGACCCGAGCCGTTTCCACGGCCGCAACCTGGTGATCGTCGGCGGCGGCGACTCGGCGCTGGACTGGACCCTGGACCTGGTCGGCAAGGCCGAGTCGGTGGTGATGATCCACCGCCGCGACGGCTTCCGCGCCGCGCCGGCGTCGGTCGCCAAGATGAAGGAACTGTGCGAGCAGATGGAAATGCAGTTCGTGGTCGGCCAGATCGGCGGCTATGAAGAGAAGGACGGCGTGCTCACCGAGATCAAGGTGACCGGCGCCGACGGCGTGACCCGCCGACTGCCGCTGGACGACCTGCTGGTGTTCTTCGGGCTGTCGCCCAAGCTGGGCCCCATCGCAGAATGGGGCCTGGACCTCGAGCGCAAGCAGATCAAGGTGGACACGGAGAAATTCCAGACCAACATCCCCGGCATCTTCGCGGTCGGCGACATCAACACCTACCCCGGCAAGAAGAAGCTGATCCTGTCGGGCTTCCACGAGGCCGCGCTGGCCGCGTTCGGTGCTGCGCCGTATATCTTCCCGGAGAAGAAGATCCACATGCAGTACACCACCACCTCGCCGAAGCTGCACAAGGTGCTGGGCGTGGAATCGCCGGTGTTCGACTGACCTCGCGCGGCACCCGCACGAAGAAACCGCCCACGTGGCGGTTTTTTTCTGGCACCAAGCCGGAACCGTCGCTATAATGCGGCCTCGCTGTTCAGCGCGACGGTCCGAAGCTGGCTATAAGCCCTTTGCACCGCCTGCCCCGGCAGCAAGCCAGCCTTCCCGGCACGCTCCGACCAGAACTAAATGTCGAAAGGGTGTTGACGAAGAAATGAGAAACTGGCTATAATTTCTTTCTCAGCTGTTCCCCGATAGCTCAGTCGGTAGAGCGACGGACTGTTAATCCGCAGGTCCCTGGTTCGAGCCCAGGTCGGGGAGCCAACCGATACGGAAGCCCGGTGCAAACGCACCGGGCTTTTTCGTTTTCCGGATGCCCGTTCCAAGGCTCGACGCGGAGCGCCCCGGCCGTCCGGCCGCAACGCCCTGCGCTTTCTCCTTCTAGCCGTCCCTCTTGCCCTATCCCTGCAGCGATGGGGCGGCCGCCTCCAGCGCCGCGGCAATGCCCTGCGCGTTGATTTCCACCCGATGCAGCGGCCCTGCCACCGACAGGCCATAAACGACGCCGCCGATCGTCACCGGCACGGCGATGGCGCCGAGGTCGGGAAACGATTCGCCGAAATTCGGATACCAGCCCTGCTTCTGCCAGCCCTGCATCGCCGCTTCCAGCGCCTGCGCCGAGCTGATGGTGCGCGGCGTGCGCGCGGCAAAGGACAAGCCTGACACCAGCTCGGCACGCGCGCCGGCGCTCAGCGTGCCAAGGATGGCGCGGCCGATCGAATTGACATGCGCATCGCGCAGCTCGCCCGGCGCGGCGATATAGCGCACCGGGTTGGGGGACTCGCGCACTTCCAGATACAGCACGCGACCGTCGTCCTGCAGCTTGCCGAACACCACGGTCTCGCCGGTGGTGTCGCGCAGCGACTCCAGCACCGGCTGCACGCGCTCCAGCAGCGGATCGTTGCGGGCGATGCGTTGCGCGATGTCGAGCAGCCGGCGCGTCGGGTAATAACCCTGGCGGCGGCCGGTCTCGTAGAGATAGCCCAGCGAGGCGAGCGTGCGGATCAGCCCCAGGCAGCTCGACATCGGTGCGCCCAGCAGCTTGGCCAGTTCGGTCAGCGTCAGCGAGCGCCCCTCGCGCGCATAGATTTCCATGATCTCGATCACGCGCAGCGCCGTCTTGACGCTGCCGTAACCAGATTTTTCCGCCGCTTCGTTTCCTGCCATCGTTGGCTTCCTCGACTTCAGTATCCGTTGGCCGGGATTGTACGCGGCGGCAGCGCGGCTCAGTCCTCCGTGTCCGGGGCTGGCGGCAATGCCTGCGGCCAGCTGCGGATATTGCCGGGTGTGCGCGAGAAGCGCGTGGGAATGCCCACGCCGCGCAGGCGCCCTTCGCTCGGATGGTCGTATTCGAACATCATGCCGGTGGCGCGCAGGTGCGGGTCGTCGGCGAGGCTGTCGAAGTGCGGCACCTCGCTGTGCGGGATGTCGGCATCGCGCAGCAGCGCCAGCCATTCGGCGGTGGTGCGCTGCGCGACGATTTCGGCCAGCGTGGCGTAAAGCGCATCGATATTGGCGCTGCGCGCGGCCGGCGTGGCATAGCGCGGATCGCCGGCCAGCTGCGCGTGGCCGGACACATCGAAGAAACGCTGCCATTGCGCGCTGGTGTATGGCAGCAGCGCGATATGCCCGTCGCGGGTACGGTACGGCTTGCGGTGCAGCGACATCACGCGCGGATAGCCGGCCGGCCCGAGCGGCGGAACAAAGGTCTGCCCGGCCAGCTGTTCCGCGGCGAGGAAGGAAACCAGCGTCTCGAACATCGGCACCTCGATGGCCTGGCCGCGGCCGGAGCGCTCGCGCTCGTACAGTGCCATCGGAATCGCATAGGCCACGGTCAGCCCGGCGACCTTGTCGGCGAGGATGGTGTTGACGTACTGGGGCCCTTCGTTCGAGTTGGCACCCTGGAACTGGGCCATGCCGCTGCGCGCCTGGATGATGTCGTCGAACGCCGGCGCGCCGGCATATGGCCCGGTCTCCGAATAGCCATAGGCGCCGCAGTAGATCAGCCGCGGGTGCGCCGCGCACAGCGACGCGTCGTCCAGTCCCAGCTTGCGCAGCGACTGCGGCCGCACGTTCGAGATAAAGACGTCGGCGCCGGCAATCAGCGCCTTCAGCGCCGCCAGATCGTCGGGCTGCTTCACGTCCAGCACCACGAACTGCTTGTTGCGGTTCAGGTTCAGGAAGCTGGCGCCCATGGCGGCGTGCCGCGCCGGCTCGGCGTGGCGGAACACGTCGCCGGCTGGCGGCTCGACCTTGATCACCTCCGCGCCCATGTCGCCCAGAATCTGCGTGGCATACGGGCCCATCGCGACCGAGGTCATGTCGATCACGCGGATCCCGGCCAGCGGCCCGGTGGGCACACTGGCCTGCGCTGGCTTGTCTTGCATCGCCGCCTCCGCTCAGTACGACTTGGGCAAGCCCAGCACCCGCTCGGCGATAAAGCACAGGATCAGCTGCGGGCTGACCGGCGCGATGCGCGGGATATACGATTCGCGCAACAGCCGCTCGACGCGGTACTCGCGCGAATAGCCCATTCCGCCCAGCGTCAGGATCGCGGTCTGGCAGGCATTGTGGCCAGCCTCCGCGGCGAGGTACTTGGCGGCATTGGCCTCGGCGCCGCACGACTGGCCCGCGTCGTAGCGCGCCGCGGCCTTCAGCATCATCAGGTTGGCCGACTCCAGCTGCATCCAGGCCTGCGCCAGCGGATGCTGCACGCCCTGGTTCATGCCGATCGGGCGCCCGAACACCACGCGCTCCTTGGCATATTGCGTGGCGATGGCCAGCGCCGCGCGCCCCAGTCCGATGGCCTCGGCCGCGATCAGGATGCGTTCCGGGTTGAGCCCGTGCAGGATGTACTCGAAGCCCTTGCCTTCCTCGCCGATGCGGTCTTCGTCGGGGATGAACAGATCGTCGATAAACAGCATGTTGGTGTCGACCGCGGCACGGCCCATCTTGTCGATCTCGCGGATCTCGATCTTGCTGCGGTCGACCTTGGTATAGAACAGCGACAGCCCTTCGGTCGACTTCTTCACTGACTCCAGCGGCGTGGTGCGCGCCAGCAGCAGCATGCGGTCGGCCACCTGCGCGGTGGAAATCCAGATCTTGCGCCCGCTTACCGAATAGCCGCCCGGCACCTTGCGCGCAAAGGTCTTGAGCTTGGTGGTGTCCAGCCCCGCGTCGGGCTCGGTCACGCCGAAGCAGGCCTTCTCCTGCCCGGCGATCAGCGGCGGCAGGAAGCGGCCCTTCTGCGCGTCGGTGCCGAACACCACCACCGGGTTCAGGCCGAACACATTCATGTGCACCGCCGACGCGCCGGTCATGCCCGCGCCCGACTGCGAGATGGTCTGCATCACCAGCGCCGCTTCCAGGATGCCGAGCCCCGCGCCGCCGAAGGCCTCGGGCATGGCCACGCCGAGCCAGCCGCCCTCGCACAGCGTCTTGTAGAACTCGTGCGGATAGGTGGCGGACTTGTCGAGGCGGTCCCAGTATTCCATGTCGAACTGCGCGCATACCTGCTGCACGGCCTCGACGATGGAGGCCTGTTCTTCGGAGAGATCGAAATTCATCGCGTTTCCTGCTTGCTGTCGTTGTCTGGTTCGATGCCGGGTAGTTTCTTATTCCGGCTGGATGCCGGCGTCCTTCACCAGCCGCGCCCACTTCTGCAGCTCGGCCACGACAAACTGGCCGAGCTCCGCCGGCGTGCTGCCGAACGGCTCGAAGCCAAGCGCGTGGAACTGCGCCGCGTGCTGCTTGCTGGTGGCTATCGCCACCAGTTCGCGGTTCAGGCGTTCCACCACCGGTGCCGGCACTCCAGCCGGCGCGAACACCCCGTTCCACGAGGTCACGTCGAAGCCCTTCAGTTCCGGCACGCTCGCCAGCGGCGGCAGGTCCGGCAGCAGCTCGCTGCGCTGGGCGGTGGTCACCGCCAGCGCGCGCAGCTTGCCGGCGCGCACGTTGGCGATGCCGGCGGCAAAGTCGACGAACATCGCCTGGACCTGGCCGCCCATCACATCGGTCATGGCCGGCGGCGTGCTCTTGTACGGCACGTGCAGCATCTTCAGCCCCGCCATCTTCGACAGCGTGGCGCCCGAGACGATGCCGGTGCTGTTGCCGCTGGCATAGCTCAGGCCCGGATGCGCCTTGGCGTAGTCGACAAACTCGCGCAGCGTCTTGACCGGCAGCGCCGGGTTGACCACCAGCATGAACGGCAGGTTGCCCATGCGCGAGATCGGCGTGAAATCCTTGACCGGGTCATAGCGCAGCTGCTTCATCAGCGACGGGTTGGCCGAATGCGTGGTGTTGGTGGTCATGAACAGCGTGTAGCCGTCGGCGGGCGCCTTGGCCACGAACTCGGCGGCGATGGTGCCGTTGGCGCCGGGCTTGTTGTCGACCACCACCGGCTGCTGCAGCGACTCGCCCAGGTACTTGGCGGTCAGGCGCGCCACGGCATCGGTGCCGCTGCCGGCGGCAAACGGCACCACCAGGCGCAGCGGCCTGGACGGAAATGCATCGGCGGCGAGTGCCGGGGTGGCGGCCAGCGCCGCGCCGCATCCCAGCACCAGGCTGGCAAAAGCGTTCTTGAATGACTTCACGGTGGTTGTCTCCTGTCGTTTTGTGCCCTGCCCGTGACCGCGCCTCAGGCGGGCCGTATCACGCGCTCGGGGGATTCCTCGTAAGGCGGGGAATAGATCACCAGAATCTTCGCCGGCTCGTCGCTGACCACCGTGAAGACGTGCATCTGGTCGGGCGGGAAGAAGCAGCAATCGCCCGGGCCCAGTTCGCGGCGCTGGCCACCGACCTCGGCCACGGCGCGGCCTTCCAGCACGTAGCAGACCTGCTCGATACCGGGATGCGCGTGCGGCAGCGCCCCCTTGCCTTTCTCGATGGTGCCGTGGATCACTTCCAGATGGCGCGAGCCCACCGTTTCGGGCGCGATCAGCCGGCGGTTGAGCGTGCCGACATGGTTGGCGGGGTGGTAGCCCTCGACATCGTCGGTCGAGACGAAATACACGGGTTGGTCCGGCATGCGAGACTCCTGCTTAAATTCATGTTTATGAATATAAGTTTATACATATGAATTTTCACGTCAAACGTTTTCGACGTACTTGCGGGTTTACCGGGAGCGCTTGGCACACGCGAGCGTCGTCCTCACGCGCCGCGTGATCAGCCGGAAAGGGATGCGAGGGGAACGGCCGCGGGCTCAGCCGGCGAAGCGGTAGCCCACGCCGACTTCGGTCAGCAGCCAGGCGGGCTGGGCCGGGTCGGCCTCCAGCTTGTGGCGCAGGTGGCCCATGTAGACCCGCAGGTAGTGGCTGCTGTCGGCGTGGGATGGCCCCCACACCTCGCGCAGCAGCTCGCGGTGCGTCATGACCTTGCCGCGGTGCGCCAGCAGTACGGCAAGCAGGCGATATTCGATCGGTGTCAGGTGCACTAACTCGCCGCGGCGCCTTACTTGCCGGTTGGCGAAGTCGACCGCAATGTCGCCGAACGCCACTTGCGCCCGCCCTTGCGTGCCGGCGCGCGCGTGCCGGCGCAACAGCACGCGCAGCCGTGCCACCAGCTCGCCCACGCCGAAAGGCTTGGTCAGGTAATCGTCGGCGCCGGCGTCGAGCGCGCGGATCTTCTCGGTCTCGTCGGTGCGGGCCGACAGCACCAGCACCGGCACTTCGGTCCAGGTGCGCAACTCGCCGATCAGGGACACGCCGTCGCCATCGGGCAGGCCCAGGTCCAGGATTACCAGGTCCGGCTGGCGCGTGCCGGCGTCGATCAGGCCGCGCTGCAGCGAATCGGCCTCGTGCACGGTGCAGCCTTCATCCTGCAGCGCCGCGCGCACGAAGCGGCGGATGTGGGGCTCGTCTTCCACCAGCAGCACCGTGGGCGAAAACTCGAATGGCATGACGCGTCGCTTCCTTGGAAGTTTGGCGGGTTCAGGCTGGCAGGCCGGCGGCTTCCGGCTCCAGCACGGGAGGGGTGCCGCGCGGCAGCGTAACCACGAAGCGCGCGCCGGCCCCCTCGCCCTGTGTCCCGGCATGAACCGGCTCGACCCGGATGCTGCCGCCGTGCGCCTGCACGATCGCGTCGCACACGGCCAGGCCCAGGCCCACGCCGCTGGTGGCGGATTCGCGCTCGCCGCGGGTAAATTTCTCGAACACCTGGCGCGCCATCGCGGCCGGCACGCCAGGGCCGTCGTCCTCGACGATCAGGTTCACGGCGTCTTCGGTCACCTCGCCGCGCAGCCGGATCTCGGTGCCCGGTGCGGTGTACTTGGCCGCGTTCTCGAGCAGGTTGCACAGCACGCGCTCGATCAGCACGCCATCGCACTCCACCAGCGGCAGCGCCGACAGGCCCGCCACCACCACGCGGTGCTGCGCCAGCGCGTCGCGCAGCGACGCCAGCGCCGCGCCGGCCAGTTCTTCGAACGACTGCCATGCCTTGCGCAGCGCCACGTTGCGGCTCTGCAGCCGCGCCATGTCGAGCAGGTTCGCCACCATCGCATGCATGCGCCGCGCCTGGTCGCGCATGGCGCCGACCGTTTCGGCGACGTCCGCGGCCAGCGGCGAGGTGCCGCGCTGCAGGGTCTCAGCCATGCCGATCAGGCTGGTCAGCGGCGTGCGCAGATCATGCGACACCGCGGCCAGCAGCGAGCTGCGCAGACGCTCCGATTCCATCGTCAACAAGGCCTGCTGCGCGACCTCGACGTAATGCAGCCGCTCCAGTGCGATCGCGATCAGCGTGGCGAAGACATCGGCCTGCCGCCGCAGCGCCGGCTGCGCCAAGGCGCGCCAGGCGCGCGGCTCGACCGCGAGCACGCCGCGCACCTGCATCGGCGCTTTCAACGGCAGGTACAGCACGGTGCCGGCCGGCAGGGTGTCGGTGCCGGTGCCAGCCGGCTGGCCGTGGTCGAATACCCATTGCGCCAGCACATGGTCGATCGCATCGCTCTGCGCGGCCGCGTCATCGGTCTCGGCATCGGGCACGGCCGAGAGCAATCGCCCCCGCGGCCCGGCCAGGAAGAAGGCCGCACGCGCGTCGAACGCCGCGCGCAGGAAGCGGCTGCCAATGGCGACGATCTGCGCATCGGTCAGCGCCGCCGAGAGTTCGCGCGCCAGTTCGTACAGCGTGCGCGCATCGGTCTCGCGCTGGACCGACACCTGCGCCTGCTCGCGCAGCCCGGCGGTGAGCTGCCCGATCACCAGCCCCACCGCCAGCATCACCAGGAAGGTCACCAGGTACTGCACGTCGCTGACCGCGAACGACAGTCGCGGCGGCACGAAGAAGAAGTCGAACGCGCCCACCGCCACCACGGCGGCAAAGGCGCCGGCCGTGCGCCCGTGGCGCAGCGCCACGCCGGCCACTGCCAGCAGGAACAGCATGGCGATATTGACCAGGTCGAACCACGGCCGCGCCAGCGCCGACAGCACGGTGGCGCCGGCGCACCAGGCCACCGCCCACAGCAGGCCCGGCCACTGCGCCGGACTTGCTTCGCCGGCTTGCGGTTCGATGCGACGCACGCTGCCGGGGGCATCGGGTGCGTCATGCCGGACCCCGTCGGCAGCGACGCGGATCACGTCGACCTCCGGACACGCCGCGGCCAGCGCATCGGCAAAGCTGCTGCGCCCGAACAGCCAGGCGCGCGCACCCAGCCAGGGCGCCAGTGCCCAGGCCAGCCACGCGTGCAGGCGCCCAGGCAGCGAACCGCCGCTGTTGCGCCAGCGCGCCGGCGTGCGGCCTATCAATACCTTGGTCAGGTTGTGCCGCCGCACGTAGCCGGCCACCGCGGCCACCATGTCGCTGCCGGCCAGGGTCTCGGTGCGCGCGCCCAGCGACTCGGCCAGCCGCATGGCCTCGTCGAGCTGCGCGCGGGGCGTATCGGGCGCCGGCGCCAGCCGCGGCACCGACACCGTCACCACATGGCAATCGGCATCCAGCTGCGCGGCCAGCCGGCGCGCGCTGCGCACCACCTGCGCGGCATCGCTGCCGTGGCCGATGCAGGCCAGCACGGCTTCGCGCGTGCGCCACACCGGTGCGATCGCGGCTTGCTGGCGGTAGGCGCGCACATCGTGGTCGACGCGGTCGGCGGTGCGGCGCAGCGCCAGCTCGCGCAGCGCGATCAGATTGCCCTTGCGGAAGAAGTGCTGCACCGCGTGGCGGGCCTGTTCGGGCACGTACACACGGCCTTCGCGCAGGCGGCGCAGCAGTTCGTCGGCGGGCAGGTCGACCAGCACCACTTCGTCGGCCTCGTCGAAGACCGCGTCGGGCACGGTCTCGCGCACGCGGATGCCGGTGATGCCGGCCACCGCCTCGTTCAGGCTGTCGAGGTGCTGGACGTTGACGGTGGTCCAGACGTCGATGCCGGACGACAGCAGCTCGGCAATGTCCTGCCAGCGCTTGGGATGGCGGCTGTCGGGCGCGTTGCTATGGGCCAGCTCGTCGACCAGCACCAGCGCCGGCCGGCGCGCCAGCGCCGCGTCCAGGTCGAATTCCTGCAGCGCGCGGCCGCGGTAGTCCAGTTCGCGCCGCGGCAGCTGCTCGAGCCCTTTGGCCAGCGCCTCGGTCTCGGCGCGGCCATGGCTTTCGACCACGCCCACCACGACGTTGCCGCCCTGCTCGCGCAGCGCGCGCGCCGCCGCCAGCATGGCAAAGGTCTTGCCCACCCCGGCCGAGGCGCCGAAGTAGATGCGCAGGCGCCCGCGCGCGGCGCGTTCGCCGTCGGCCTGCAGGCGTTGCAGCAGGTGGTCGGGATCGGGGCGGAGGTCGTCGGCTGGGCGCGGCGCGGGCATGGTGGGCGCGCTCACTTTGCGGCGTGAGCGCAGCCAGATTGTGCCATGCAGGCCGGCGCGTGGCCCGCCGCCACCTCAGCGCGCCGGCAGCGCATCCAGTGCCAGGTTCAGCTTCAGCACGTTGACCCCGGCCTCGCCCAGCACCGGCAGCAGGGGCTGGTCGGTATGCGCGGCGATCAGCGCGCGTACCTGCGCCAGCGGCAGGCCACGCGCCCGCGCCACGCGCGCCGCCTGGTACTCGGCCGCGGCTACGCTGATATGCGGGTCCAGGCCGCTGCCGGACGCGGTTACCAGGTCCACTGGCACCGGGGCGGCGTTGCCGGGATCGGCCGCGCGCAGCGCGTCGAGGCGCGCGCGCGCCGCGTCGGCCAGCGCCGGGTTGGCGGGGCCCAGGTTGGAGCCGCCGGACGCGCCGCCGTTGTACGGCATCGGCGCGGTCGCCGAGAGCCGGCCCCAGAAGTCCCCGGGCTCGGAAAACGGCTGCCCGATCAGCGCGGAGCCCAGCACCTTGCCGTCGCGCACGATCAGCGAGCCGGCCGCCTGATGCGGAAAGGCCGCCGCGGCAAGCGCCGTGATCGCCGCGGGGTACAGCAGGCCGGTCAGCAGCGACAGCGCCAGCAGGATGACCAGCGCCGGGCGCATCAGGCCGCCCTGCTCTGTGGTTTGCGCATCGCGCGCGACATCGGGCGTGATTGGATAGGACATGGTTGCTCCGAAAGTGGTTTTGCGTCGATCAGGCCCAGCCCATCGCGGCCAGCCCCAGGTCGATCAGCTTGATGCCGGCAAACGGCACCGCGATGCCGCCCAGCCCGTACACCAGCAGGTTGCGGCGCAGCAGCGCGGCGGCGCCGAGGGCGCGGTAGCGCACCCCGCGCAGCGCCAGCGGGATCAGCACCACGATGATCAGCGCGTTGAAGATCACCGCCGACAAAATCGCGGAAGACGGCGTCGCCAGGCCCATCACGTTGAGCAGGCCGAGCTGCGGATAGGTGGTGGCAAAGGCCGCGGGAATGATCGCGAAATACTTGGCCAGGTCGTTGGCCACGCTGAAGGTGGTCAGGGCACCGCGGGTCATCAGCATCTGCTTGCCGATGCCGACGATCTCGATCAGCTTGGTGGGATTGCTGTCGAGGTCGACCATGTTGCCGGCCTCGCGCGCGGCCTGCGTGCCGCTGTTCATCGCCACCGCCACATCGGCCTGCGCCAGCGCCGGGGCGTCGTTGGTGCCGTCGCCGGTCATCGCCACCAGCCGCCCTTCTGCCTGGTACTGGCGGATCAGCGCCAGCTTGGCTTCGGGCGTGGCCTCCGCCAGGAAGTCGTCGACGCCGGCCTCGGCGGCGATCGCGGCGGCGGTCAGCCGGTTGTCGCCGGTGATCATGACGGTGCGGATGCCCATGCGGCGCAGTTCGCCGAAGCGCTCGCGGATGCCGCGCTTGACTGTGTCCTTCAGCTCCACCACGCCCAGCACGCGCACCTCCGCGCCGACCAGCTCGGCCACCACCAGCGGCGTGCTGCCAGCCCGCGCCACGTCCTCGACCGCATGCGCCACCGCGTCGGGGAACTTGCCCGCCTGCTGGGCCACGTAGCGGCGCACGGCATCGGCGGCGCCCTTGCGCACGCTGCGCCGCGACGCGCCCTCGTCCAGGTCGACGCCGCTCATGCGCGTCTGCGCGGTGAACGGCACGAACACCGGCCGCGCCGCGCCCATGCCGGGCGCCTCGACGCCGGCCTGCTGGCGCGCCAGCGCCACGATGCTGCGGCCTTCGGGGGTTTCATCGGCCAGCGACGACAGCCACGCGGCGGCGGCCAGCTGACGCTCGGTCACACCCGGGGCTGGCAGCAGCCGTGCGGCCTGGCGGTTGCCCAGCGTGATCGTGCCGGTCTTGTCGAGCAGGAGCACGTCGACGTCGCCGGCGGCTTCCACCGCGCGGCCCGAGGTGGCGATCACGTTGGCCGCCATCATGCGGCTCATGCCGGCCACGCCGACCGCCGACAGCAGCCCGCCGATGGTGGTCGGGATCAGGCACACCAGCAGCGCCACCAGCACGGTCACGCTGACCGGCAGCCCCGCGCCCGTCGCCACCACGCTGTAGGCGGAGAACGGCAGCAGCGTGGCCGTGGCCAGCAGCAGCACCATCGACAGCCCGACCAGCAAGATGGTCAGCGCCAGCTCGTTGGGGGTCTTCTGGCGCCGGGCGCCTTCCACCATCGAGATCATCCGGTCGATAAAGCTCTCGCCGGGATTGGTGGTGACGCGCACCACGATCCAGTCGGACAGCACGCGCGTGCCGCCGGTGACGGACGAGAAGTCCCCGCCCGATTCGCGGATCACCGGCGCCGACTCGCCCGTGATGGCGCTTTCGTCGACCGAGGCCACGCCCTCGATGACGTCGCCGTCGCCGGGAATCATGTCGCCGGCCTCGGCCAGCACCACGTCACCGCGGCGCAGCGTGGTGGCCGGGCGCACCTGCATGGCGCCGTCGCGGCGGCCCTCGGTCAGCACACGCGCGGTCGCGATACTTTTCAGCCCGCGCAGCGACGCGGCCTGCTGGCGGCTGCGCCCTTCGGCCAGCGCCTCGGCAAAGTTGGCAAACAGCACGGTGGCCCACAGCCAGAGCGTGACCGCGACGATAAAGCCCGCGCTTTCGGTGGCATGCGGCAGCGGCGACACGAACGCGCGCAGCGCCAGCAGCGTGGTCAGGATGGCGCCGGCATAGACCACGAACATCACCGGGTTGCGCAACTGCTCCCGCGGCGACAGCTTGCGCAGCGCCGCGAGCAGCGCCGGGCGCGCCAGTTCGGGCGACAGTATGCGGTGCGGCGCGCGTGCCGGGTGGTGGGTGGCGCCGTCCTCGGCGCGGTCAGTGGCGGCCTGGGGCCGCGTGGTCAGGGTATCGGGTTGCATGATAGACAGGTTCGCGATTGGCGATTCGTCAGGGCTAGCGATCAGCGCGCGGCGCCGGTCAGCACGCCTTGCAGGTGTTCGGCGACGGGGCCCAGCGCCAGCGCCGGGACATAGGTCAGCGCGCCAACCATCAGCACCGAGCCTGCCAGCAGCACCACGAACAGCGCGCCGTGCGTGGGCATGGTGCCGCCGGTGGCCGGCAGCTTCGGCTTGGCCGCCAGCGAACCCGCCAGCGCCAGCACCGGGATCACGATCCAGAAGCGGCCGAACCACATCGCCGCGGCCAGCAGCGTGTTGTAGAACGGGGTGTTGGCCGACAGGCCCGCGAACGCGCTGCCGTTGTTGTTGGCCGCCGACGACAGCGCGTAGAGGATTTCGGAGAAGCCGTGCGTGCCCGGGTTGAGCACCCCCGCGCGCCCCGCGCCCGCCATCACCGCCACCGCCGTGCCCAGCAGTACCAGCAGCGGCGTGACCAGGATCACGATCACGGTCATCTTCATTTCGAAGGCCTCGATCTTCTTGCCAAGATATTCCGGCGTGCGGCCGATCATCAGGCCGGCGATGAACACCGCCAGCACCGCATAGACCAGCATGCCGTACAGGCCCGAGCCGACCCCGCCTAACACCACCTCGCCCAGCTGCATCAGCAGCATCGGCACCATGCCGCCCAGCGCGGTGAAGGAATCGTGCATGGCGTTGACCGCGCCGCACGACGCCGCCGTGGTGACCGCCGCGAACAACGCGGAGGCGGCCACGCCGAAGCGCGTTTCCTTGCCTTCCAGGTTGCCGCCCGCCTGCAGCGCGGAACCCGCGTGATCCAGCGGCAGCGCGGACAACACCGGCCCCGCATGCTGCTCGGCGAGCGCGGCCAGGCCAGCCATGGCCACGAACAGCAGCGTCATCGCCGCCAGCACCGCCACGCCCTGCCGGCGGTCCTTCACCATCTCGCCGAAGGTGAAGCACAGCGCTGCCGGGATCAGCAGGATCGCCAGCATCTCGATCAGGTTGGACAGCGCGGTCGGGTTCTCGTACGGATGCGCGGAGTTGGCGTTGAAGAAGCCGCCACCGTTGGTGCCCAGCATCTTGATCGCTTCCTGCGACGCCACCGGCCCCATCGGCAGTGTCTGGGTGTACGCCATGGCTGGATGGCTCAGCGCCTGGCCCCGGGCATCGGTGACAGGCGCGCCAGCGGCGTCGGTCACCGGCTGGCTGTACGCCACCGGACGTAGCAGCGTGGCATCGCGATTGCCGCTGAAATTCTGGATCACGCCCTGGCTGGCGAGCACCAGCGCGATCACCGAGGCCAGCGGCACCAGCACGTACAGCGTGATGCGCGTCAGGTCGACCCAGAAGTTGCCGATTACGTTTGCGCGTTGGCGCGCAAACCCACGGATCAGGGCAAACACCACCGCGATCCCCGTAGCCGCGGAGACAAAGTTCTGCACCGTCAGCGCCAGCATCTGCGTCAGGTAGCTCATGGTCGATTCGCCGGCATAGCCCTGCCAGTTGGTATTGGTGACGAAGCTCACGGCGGTGTTGAAGGCCGAATCCGGCGACACCGCGCCAAAGCCCTGCGGATTCAGCGGCAGCCAGCCCTGCAGGCGCTGCAGCGCATAAACCGCCAACGCGCCAAGCAGGTTGAAAGCGAGCACGGCCAGTGCGTATTGCCGCCAGCCCATCTGCGCCCCGCCCTGCACGCCGGAGAGCCGGTATAGCGCGCGCTCGAGCGGACGGCCCCAGGCGGTCAGCCGAAAGCCGTCGTCTTCGACCGCGCGGCGCAGGTAGCGGCCAAGCCATGGCGCCAGCGCCAGCAGGATGGCCAGGTAAAGGGCCAACAGGCCCGGGAAATCGGTCGGCATCAGAACTTCTCCGGACGGCACAGCGCAATCAGCAGGTAGAGGAAGACGGCCACGGCAAGCACGCCGGCCAGCAGTTCGGTCCAGTCCATCAGCGTTCTCCGCCGGTGGCTGCGTCCGGCTGCGGCCGGTCCGCGGGCATCACAGGCCGCGCCGGGCCCCACAGCCATGCGCATAGCGCAATAAGGGCGACGCTGGCGGCGCCGAAGGCAATCAGAACGAGCAGGAACATCGCATCCATAGCGGGCTGAATCGTGAGTGGCAGACGTCACCCAGATTAGGGATGCGGGGATAAAAACGGGATAGAAAGAGCCGCTGCGCCTGTAAAAACGGTATAAAGACGCCTCGCGCCTCCGCGCTGACCCTGGCGGCTCGCCTTAAGTGCTGGAACGGTAACACTCCACCCGGCCGCCACGCGTACATTGCACTGCATTCTTGACAGCGTCGTCGTATACATGCCATAGTTACGGGCGTATAGCATTCATGGAAACCGGTACTGTCAGGCTCCAGTTGTATTCGGACCTGGCGCTATCACCCCTGACACTGGTTGCACGGACTGAAACGTCCACATCTTTCAGGTTCGCGGGGGCGCACCAGGGCATCAGCCCGGCGTGCAATACCAGTCGCTCCGGCGACCGCAGTTTCCCCCCGTGTGAACCAGCCGCCCTGGCGGCAATCCCCTAAAGGACTGAATTGACTAAGATCGTCTTGAAACCCGGTGAGCCCGTTGAAGTTGCAATGCGGCGTTTCCGTCGCGCCATTCTGCAGACTGGCCTGATCGTTGAACTCAAGAGCCGTACCGCTTACGAGAAGCCGACGACCGAGCGCAAGCGCAAGAAGAAGGCCGCCGAAGCACGCCTGCGCAAGCGCCTGCGCATGCAGATGCTGCCGAAGAAGATGTACTGATTTCAGTACGCTTCGCTGCCTGGCAGTGCCAGGCAAGAAAAAACCGCCAGCTCGCTGGCGGTTTTTTTGTGCCCGCGCGCGGGCGGGGGGCTCGCCTGCGGGGGACCGCGGCGTCTGCTGCACCGCGCCACCTGAGCGCGCCGCCGATGACCGGCATAATGTCGGCAATTGCGCCGTTGCGGCGCCACACCGGACCCTGCCTTGACTGCCATCCTCGAGTTGCGCAAGGTGCGCAAGCAATACGGCGACACCATCGTGGTCGACGATCTCGACCTGCAGGTATTCCGCGGCCAGTGTTATGGGTTGCTGGGCCCCAACGGCGCCGGCAAGACCACCACGCTGCGACTGCTGCTGGGCCTGACCACGCCGATGGCCGGCACGCTGACGCTGTGCGGCGAGCCCATCCCGGAGCGCGCGCCGCAAGCGCGCATGCGCGTGGGCGTGGTGCCGCAGTTCGACAATCTCGACCCGGACTTCTCGGTGATCGAGAACCTGCGCATTTTCGGGCGCTACTTCGGGCTGTCGTCGGCCGAGATCGAGCGCCGCGTGCCGAAGCTGCTGGAATTCGCCCGGCTGGAGAACCGCGCCGACGCCCAGGTGCGCGACCTCTCGGGCGGCATGCGCCGGCGCCTGACCGTGGCGCGCGCGCTGATCAACGACCCCGACCTGCTGGTGATGGACGAACCCACCACCGGCCTGGACCCGCAGGCGCGCCACCTGATCTGGGAGCGGCTGAAGTCGCTGATGGCCAGCGGCAAGACCATCCTGCTGACCACGCACTTCATGGAAGAAGCCGAACGGCTGTGCAACTACCTGTGCGTGATCGACGGCGGCCGCAAGATTGCCGAGGGCAAGCCGCACGAGCTGATCGACAGCCAGATCGGCTGCGACGTGGTCGAGATCTATGGCGATGAACTGGACACGCTGCGCGGCGCGCTCACGCCGCTGGCGCAGCGCACCGAGATGAGCGGCGAGACGCTGTTCTGCTACGTGCGCGAGCCCGCCCCGCTGCTGGCGGCGCTGCACGGCAGGAGCGGCGTGCGCTACCTGCACCGCCCGGCCAATCTCGAGGACGTCTTCCTCAAGCTGACCGGCCGCGAGATGCGGGACTGAATGCGGGACTGAACCAAGGGACGACATGAGCGAACAGGATCCCCGCGCGGACGCCACCGACGCCTCCGCCTCCGGCACCGCGGTGCGGCAGACCTATCCGCAGCCGCTGCTGCCGCGCAACCTGCGCAACTGGATGATGGTCTGGTACCGCAACTACATGGTGTGGAAGAAACTGGCCATCCCGTCGATGATCGGCAACCTGGCCGACCCGATGATCTACCTGTTCGGGCTGGGGCTCGGGCTGGGGCTGATGGTCGGGCAGGTCAACGGCGTGTCGTATATCGCCTTCCTGGCGGCAGGCACCACCGCGTCGAGCGTGATGATGTCGGCCAGCTTCGAGTCGATGTATTCCGCGTTCTCGCGCATGCATGTGCAGCGCACCTGGGAAGCGATCATGCATGCCCCGCTGACGCTGGGCGACGTGGTGCTGGGCGAAATCGCCTGGGCCGCCAGCAAGGCCGTGCTGTCGGGGCTGGCCATCATGCTGGTGGCGGGCGGGCTAGGCTATGCGCAGATGCCGGGGGCGCTGCTGGCGCTGCCGGTGATCGTGCTGGCCGGGATCGCCTTCGCCGCGCTGGCGATGATCGTCACCGCGCTGGCGCCCAGTTACGACTTCTTCATGTTCTACCAGACCCTGGTGATGACCCCGATGCTGCTGCTGTCGGGCGTGTTCTTTCCGCTGGAACAGCTGCCCGAAGGCGTGCAGGCAGCCACCAAGGTCCTGCCGCTGGCGCATGCCGTGGCACTGATTCGCCCGCTGATGCTGGGCCGCCCGGTCGACGGCGCCGGCTTGCACCTGGCGGTGCTGGGCGCCTATGCGGCAGGCGCGCTGGTGGTGTGCCTGGTGCTGCTGCGCCGCCGGCTGCTGCGCTGACACCGGCGCCTGGCTCAACAATTACCTGTTCGCTCGATGTCCTATTCCCTTCCCCGATTGCGCCGAACCCTGCGCAACCACAGCGGCGCATCCGCTACCCTGCTGCGCGCCGCGCTGGCGCTTGCAGGCGCATGCGCCACGGCATTGCTCGCCGGGTGCATGGTGGTCGGCGCCACCGTGGCCGTCGGCAGCGCCGCAGTGTCGACAGTCACCACGGTGGGCTCGGCGGCGGTCAGCGTGGCCTCGACCGCGGTCAGCACCACCTATGACGTCACCGCCGCCGGCGTGAAAGCGGTGGCGGGCGGCGACGAGCCGGCCGCGCCGGCGGCGCCGGCCACGGTGCAGTAGCGCCTCAGTCGCCCAGCCCGCGCAGCAGGTCGGCCTTCAGGTCCGCCACCGACTCCAGCCCCACCGCCAGGCGGATCAGCCCTTCGCCCACGCCGGCGGCCGCCTTGGCCTCGGGGCTCACGCGCGCGTGCGTGGTGGTGTACGGGTGCGTGATGGTGGTGCGGGTGTCGCCCAGGTTGCCGGTGATCGAGCACAGGCGCGTGTTGTCGATCACGCGCCAGGCATTGGCGCGCTGCTGCTCGGGCGTGGCGCCCTTGAGTTCGAACGACACGATCGCCCCGCCGCCGCTTTGCTGGCGCATGGCGATCTGGTGCTGCGGATGGGACGGCAGCGCCGGGTGGAACACGCGCGCCACGGCCGGGTGCGATTCCAGGAACTGCGCCAGCGCCAGCGCGCTGGACGAATGGCGTTCCATGCGGATCGCCAGCGTTTCCATGCCCTTGAGCAGCACCCAGGCGTTGAATGCCGACAGCGTCGGCCCGGCGGTGCGCACGAACGGAAACACCTTGCCCATGATGAAGTCGTGCGTGCCCAGTACGGCGCCACCGAGCACGCGGCCCTGGCCGTCGATATGCTTGGTGGCGGAGTGCACCACGATGTCGGCGCCGAACTTCATCGGCTGCTGCAGCGCGGGCGAGCAGAAGCAGTTGTCGACCACCAGCAGCGCATTGGCGTCGTGGGCAATGTCCGCGACGGCCGCGATGTCGGCCACCTCGGTCAGCGGATTCGACGGGGTTTCCAGGAAGAACAGCTTGGTGTTCGGGCGGATCGCCGCACGCCACGCTTCCAGGTCGGTGGGATCGACAAAGGTGGTCTCGACGCCGAACTTGCCGAAGATATTGTTGAACAGCGTCATGGTCGAGCCGAAGATCGCGCGCGAGCTGACCAGGTGGTCGCCGGCCTGCATCGACGACAGCACCACCGACAGGATCGCGCTCATGCCCGAGGCGGTCGCCATGCAGGCCTGCGCCCCTTCCAGCGCGGCCAGGCGCGACTGGAACATCGACACGGTCGGGTTGGTGAAGCGCGAATAGGTGTAGCCCTCTTCGGAGTTGGCAAAGCGCTCGGCCGCTTCGGCGGCGCTGTTGAAGCAGAAGCTCGAGGTCAGGTACATGGCCTCGGAGTGCTCCATGAAGTCGCTGCGCAGCGTGCCGGCGCGCACGCCGAGGGTATCGATGCCGAGCGATTCGGGATTGAGCGGTTGGTTCATGCTGGTGGCGCGGTCGTACCCGCGCGAATGCGATGGTTTCGACAAGCCGCGCACCGGCCCCGGGTGGTCGGCGCGCGGCCATGAAAAAAGCCCGTGCGATCGGATGGTCGGATCGACGGGCTTGCTGTTCTGCGAATCGCCTTGGGCTTCAGGCTGTGGCGGCCGGCTTCCGGGCATCGCGGCGCCGGCAAGGCGCTGCGCATCGGGAATCGTTGCTGGCCGCCATCTCTTTAGCTGTTTCGGGCTGTACCCGCGTCCGCAAGCTGACTGTCAAATCGACGCCCGGCCATGTTACGGCCGGGCGTCGCATTCGTCAACGCGCCTGGGGCCCCTTACTCGTTGCCGCCGGAGCGCTGCAGGTGCAGCTGCGAGCGCTCGGTGTCACCGCCGGTGCCGTCGCGGTCGGCCTGGCTGCGCGCGGTTTCCAGGCGCTCCAGGTAGGCCTCGTCGATATCGCCGGTGATGTAGCGGCCGTCGAAACAAGAGGCGTCGAAGTCCTTCAGCGCCGGATTGATGTCACGCACGGCCTGCTTCATCGCTTCCACGTCCTGGTACACCAGCTTGTCCGCGCCGATGATCCGGGCGATCTCTTCGTGGGTGCGGTTGTGCGCGACCAGTTCGCTGCGGGTCGGCATGTCGATGCCGTACACGTTGGGGAACTTCACCGGCGGCGCGGCCGAGGCGAAGATCACCTTGTTGGCGCCGGCGTCGCGCGCCATCTGCACGATCTCGAACGAGGTGGTGCCGCGCACGATCGAGTCGTCGACGATCAGCACGTTCTTGCCCTTGAACTCCACGCCCATGGCGTTGAGCTTCTGGCGCACCGACTTCTTGCGCACCGCCTGGCCGGGCATGATGAAGGTGCGGCCGACGTAGCGGTTCTTGAAGAAGCCTTCGCGGTAGTTGACACCCAGGCGGTTGGCCACCTGCATCGCGGCCGGCCGGCTGGAATCGGGGATCGGCATGACCACGTCGATATCGCCGGCCGACACCTCCTGGCGGATCTTCTCGGCCAGGTAGTCGCCCATGCGCAGGCGCGCGTCATAGACCGGCACGCCGTCGATGCACGAATCCGGGCGGGCCAGGTAGACGTACTCGAAGATGCACGGGGTCAGCACCGCGTTGTCGGCGCACAGCTTGGTGTAGAGCTTGCCGTCGAGGTCGATGAAGATGGCCTCGCCCGGCGCCACGTCGCGCTCGAGCTTGTAGCCGATGCCTTCCAGCGCCACCGACTCCGACGCCACCATCCATTCCTTGCCGGTCGGGGTTTCGACGCTGCCCAGGCACAGCGGGCGGATGCCGAACGGGTCGCGTACCGCCAGCATGCCGTAGCCGGCGATCTGCGCGGCGATGGCATACGAGCCGCGCACGCGGCGGTGCAGGCCGCTGACTGCCTTGAAGATGGTGTCGGGGTCCAGCGCCATGCCGTTGCTGGCGCGCTGCAACTCATCGGCCAGCACGTTCAGCAGCACTTCGGTGTCCGAGTGCGTGTTGATGTGGCGGCGGTCGCGGCGGAACATCTCCTCGCGCAGCTGTTCCCAGTTGGTGAGGTTGCCGTTATGCGCCAGGATCACGCCGTAAGGGGCGTTGACGTAGAACGGCTGCGCCTCTTCTTCGCTGGAAGCCGAGCCCGCGGTCGGATAGCGCACCTGGCCGATGCCGGCGGCGCCCGGCAGGCCGCGCATGTTGCGGGTGCGGAAGACATCGCGCACCAGGCCGTTGGCCTTGTGCATGTGGAAGGTACTGCCGTTGGCGGTGGCGATGCCGGCAGCATCCTGTCCGCGATGTTGCAACAACAGCAGGCTGTCATAAATCAATTGGTTGACGGGCGTGGATGACACCACACCGACGATACCGCACATGCCAAGCTCCCAGGAAAGGCTTTGATTCAGGGGCGCAGCCTGGTCCGGCATATCCTCCGGACCCCAAGGCCTGCGTTACTACCAGCCGCGCAACGTGCCCGGCCCTATGTCTTCACGTTGATGTCTTCACGTACTTTGCCAGTTCCGGTGGCAGCCAGGGCTTCACCGATTCCATGGCTTGCATCACATACGGACGGCTCACCGCATCGCGCCAGAACGGTTCTTCCGGCAATTTCGTCAGGCTGGCCAGCGTCACCATCACCATCACCAGCAGCACGCCGCGCAGCAGGCCGAACACCAGCCCGAGGCCGCGGTCGGCGGGCTTGAGCCCGGTGGTCTCGAGCAATTGCCCAACCACCATGCCGGCCAGCGACGCCCCCAGCACGGTGCCGATCAGCAGCACCACGAAGCCCAGCGCATGGCGAGCTAGCTCGCCGCCCGGCAAGGATTCGGGCATCCAGGCGGCCGCCACCGCGCCGTAGCGGAACGCCACCCAGAACGCCACCACCCAGCCGATCAGCGACAGCACCTCGCGCACCAGCCCGCGCAACACGCCCAGCAGGCCCGAAGCCAGCAGTATGAAGACCACGGCATAGTCGAAGAAAGTCGGCTGCATCGTTGCTGGCGGCCGGGCACACGCACCGGCCGTGGCTGCCTTTACTGTTCCACGACCTTCGAGGTCAGCCCCACTGCCCGCACGCGCTTGTCGGCGGCGTCGGCGGCATCGCGGTCGCTGAAGGGCCCGGCGCGCAGCAGGATGCGCTCGCCATCGGCCAGCACTTTCTTTTCGACATAAGCAGGCACCTTGCTCGCCTTGAGCTTGGCCAGCCAGCCGCGGGCGCGCTCTTCGGAAGAAAACGCGCCGATCAGGATCAGGTACTTGCCGCTGCCGGACTTGGCTTCGGCCTTGGCTTCAGGTTTCGCTTCGGCCCTTGTCTCGGTCCGCTGCGCGGGTTTTTCCGCGGCAGCCGCCGCGGCCTTGGGCGTATTGACGGGATTGACGATTTCCTCGCCGGCATCGAGCGCCGCGGCATCGTTGCGCGCGGCCGGCGCGGGCGGCAGCGGATCCGCCTTGCGCGGCTCGACGCGCGGCTTCTGCGTGCCGGTGACGCCGTTGGCGACCTTGACCGAGACATCGTCCGACACCGGCCGCGGCTTGGTCTCGAACACGATCGGCAGCACGATCACGGCGGCCACCATCAGCACCACGGCGCCGATCAGCCGGCGGCGCGCGCGCTGCTTCTGCGGGAATTCAGGGTCTAGCGTGTCGTCGGCATACTCGTCGGCCAGGCGGCGCGACGCGGCGATGCCTGCACCCGGGTCGGTGCGCTGGCGCCGCGCACGCTCGGGTGCCGGGTCGGTGCCCTTGCGGGAAGAAAACAGCGAAAGCAGGCCCATAGATTGGTTCGGTGATACGGCCCGGTGGGCCGCTCGTTGCGTTTGCCGCTCAGTGATCGGCCAAGGCCGCCGGGGTTGCCAGGTCAGCGCGCGCCGCGACGCCCGCTTCAGTTAGCCTGCGTGGCACGGTAGGCCATCACGCCGGCGACGGTATAGAACGATCCGAAGACCAGAATTCTATCATTCTCGGTGGCTCGCTCGATGGCGTCGCGGAATGCCGCCTCGGGGCTGGAAAAGCAGGCCGCGGTGGCATCCGGGCCGGGGCGGAATCCGCCCGCTTCGAGCTTGGCCAGCAGGTCCGCGGCGCTGGCGGCGCGTTCGGTCGGCAGGTCGCACAGGCACCAGTGGTCGACCTTGTCGGCCACATGCTGCAGCACGCCGGCAATATCCTTGTCCTGCATCGCGCCGAACACCGCATAGGTGTAGCGGAAGAAGCCCATGTTCTCCAGGTTCTGCCCGAGCGTGGCGGCCGCATGCGGATTGTGCGCCACGTCGAGGATCACGGCCGGACGACCCGGCAGCACCTGGAACCGGCCCGGCAGCTCGACGAAGGCCAGGCCGTTGCGGACTTCCTGCGCGCTCACCGGCAGCCGTTCGCGCAGCGCCTGCAGCGCGGCCAGCGCGGCTGCCGCGTTGAGCAGCTGGTTGGCGCCGCGCAGGGCCGGATAACCTAGGCCGTTGAGCTTGCGCCCGCCGCCGCTCCAGTCCCATTGCTGGCGCTCCTGGCCCTTGGCGGCCTGGAAATGGTAGTCGCGGCCCACCAGCCACAATTCGGCGCCGACCGCTTCGGCGTGCGCCACGAGCGACTTGGGCGGCACCGGGTCGCCGCAGATCGCCGGCACGCCCGGACGGAAGATGCCGGCCTTCTCGAAGCCGATTTCCTCGCGGGTGTGGCCCAGGTACTGGGTATGGTCGATATCGACGCTGGTGATGATCGCGCAATCGGTATCAATCACGTTGACGGCGTCGAGCCGCCCGCCGAGGCCCACCTCGAGGATCATCGCGTCGAGCCCTGCCGCGGCGAAGGCGTGCAGGATGGCCAGCGTGGTGAACTCGAAATAGGTCAGGCTGATCGGGTCGGCAAAGCTGGTGCGGGCGCGCTCGACCGCCTCGAAATGCGGCAGCAGCTGCGCATCGGTGGCGATCTCGCCATTGATGCGGGCGCGCTCGTTGAACGAAATCAGGTGCGGCGAGGTATGGCAGCCCACCTTGTAGCCGGCCTCCAGCAGGATGCGCTCCAGCATGGCGCAGGTCGAGCCCTTGCCGTTGGTGCCGCCCACCGTGAACACCACGGCGTCGATGCGCAGCCCGAGGGCCTCCTTTACGCGCGTGATACGCGCCAGGCCCATGTCGATGCCCACGGGGTGGGCGGTTTCGAGATGGGCAAGCCATTCGGGGAGCGTGTGGAAGACAGGCATTTCGGGTGTGCGAGGAAAGCGTTTGCTACCAGATTCGGGCAGGCGGGGGCAAAGTCAAGGGCCGTCGCCGCGGGCGTCCAGAAAAGGCGAAAGGCGCGTCAACCACCCGCGCCTTCGGTACCGCGATCGTTGCGGCGTTATGCCACCGCGTCGGCGGGCTGCTTCTGCAGCAGCGCCAGCAGCTGCGCCAGTTCAGCGCGCATCTTGCGGCGGTCGACGATCATGTCGATGGCGCCCTTGGTCAGCAGGAATTCCGAGCGCTGGAAGCCTTCCGGCAGCTTCTCGCGCACGGTCTGCTCGATCACGCGCGGACCGGCAAAGCCGATCAGCGCCTTGGGCTCGGCAATCACCACGTCGCCGAGGAAGGCGAACGAGGCCGACACGCCGCCCATGGTCGGGTCGGTCAGCACGCTGATGAAGGGCAGCTTGCTTGCGCTCAGCTGGTTCAGCATCGCCGTGGTCTTGGCCATCTGCAGCAGCGACAGCAGGCTTTCCTGCATGCGCGCGCCGCCGGTGGCGGTAAAGCAGATGAACGGCACCTTCTGCTCCAGCGCGGCCTGCGCGCCGCGCACGAAGCGCTCGCCCACCACCGAGCCCATCGAGCCGCCCATGAACTCGAACTCGAAGCAGCTCGCCACCACCGGGATGGTGTGGATGGCACCGCCCATCACCACCATGGCATCGGTTTCGCCGGTGTCTTCCATGGCGGCCTTGATGCGGTCCGGGTACTTCTTGGAATCCTTGAACTTGAGCGCGTCGACCGGCACGATCTCCTGGCCGATCTCATAGCGGCCTTCGGCGTCCAGCAGCGCGTCCAGCCGTGCGCGTGCGCGGATGCGCATATGGTGGTCGCACTTGGGGCAGACGTGCAGGTTGGCCTCGACGTCGGTCCGGTACAGGGTGGACTCGCACGACGGGCACTTGACCCACAAACCCTCAGGGATACCCTTGCGGGTGCTGGGGTCGGTCTGTTGAATCTTGGGGGGCAGGAGTTTATCCAACCAGCTCATGAAAGCTCCTTTCGGATGACTGCGGTCCGCCGGGCAGGCCCGTGGTCGGGGCGCCGGTTGGCGGAAGGCAGGGAATCAACCCGCGAATTTACCATGCCGGCCCGGCCAGCTCGAAGCGCAACGCACGAATTGCGCACAACAATGCACCTTCCGCGCGTCCCGAGACCGACAATGGATCACTTCAGCTATCCAGCGCCTGCCGGATTTCGGCGATGAACGCCTGCAGCGCCGGCACCGCCCGGTCGCGCGGGGTATCTTCCAGCAACTGCACCAGGCGGCTGCCGATGACCACGGCATCGGCCACGCTGCCGATCGCGCGCGCGGTCTGCGCGTCGCGGATGCCGAACCCTACCCCTACCGGCAGGTTGGCGTGCTGCTTGATCAGCGGCAGGCGCGCCGCCACGCTGTCGAGGTCGATCGCGGCCGAGCCGGTCACGCCTTTGAGCGAAACGTAGTACAGGTAGCCGCTGGCCACGCGCGCAACCGCCTCGATGCGGGCATCGGTCGAGGTCGGCGCCAGCAGGAAAATCGGGTCCATGCCGTGGTCGCGCATCAGCCCGGCGAACGACTCGCACTCCTCGGGCGGGTAGTCGACCACCAGCACGCCATCCACGCCGGCCGCGCTGGCGGCCTTGGCAAAGGCCTCTTCCCCCATGCGCTCGATCGGATTGGCATAGCCCATCAGCACCACCGGGGTGTCGGCATTGGTCTGGCGGAACTCGCGCACCCACTGCAGCACCTGCGTGAGCGACACGCCCTGCGCCAGCGCGCGCTCGGAAGCGCGCTGGATCACCGGGCCGTCGGCCATCGGGTCGGAGAACGGCACGCCCAGCTCGATCACGTCGGCGCCGCCCGCCACCAGCGCGTGCATCAGCGCCACGGTCAGGCCGGGCTCGGGATCGCCGGCGGTGATGAACGGGATCAGGCCCTTCTTCTGCTGCGCGGCCAGCGCCGCGAACGTCTTCTGGATACGGGACATATCAAGGAATCAGGTGAGGCCGCGGCGCCGGCGAGACATCGTCGTTGGCGGCGGCCAGGGTTGGGGCGGCGGCGGGCTCGATCGCGGGCATGGCTTGCGCAGCCGCGGCCACGCGCCCGCACGCCACCTGCACGTACTCCGGGTTGATCTCGTAGCCGACAAAGCGCCGGCCGTGGCGCAGGCAGGCCACCGCGGTGGTGCCGCTGCCGGCGAACGGATCCAGCACCAGGCCGCCCGGCGGGCAGCTCGACAGCACCATGCGCTCGACAATCTCCAGCGGCTTCTGCGTCGGATGGTTGGCGCGCTCCGGGTCCTGGCGGTGAATGCGCGAGACGCTCCACAGGTCCTTCGGGTTGTAGCCCACCTCCAGCCACTTCTTGCCTTCGAAACGCGGCCGGCTGCGCGCCTTCTTGGTCTCGGGGTCGTACGGGATGCGCACCGGGTCGAGATCGAAGTAGTAGTCGCGCGCCCTGGCAAAGAAGCCGATGTTGTCGTGCACCGACGAGAACTTGCGCGTGGTGCCACCCATGCTGGGCACGCGGCGGTCCCAGATGATCTCGTTGATCATGGTCAGGCGCCGCTTCAGCATGACGAACAGTTCCGGCGAGTACTGCCACGTGCAGAACAGGTAGAGCGTGCCCTTGGGCGCGAGCTTGGGCACCACGGCGTCCATCCAGCGCTCGGACCAGTCCAGGTAGGCCTGGCCCGACAGCAGGTCGGAATCATTGCCGTAGTCCTTGCCCAGCCCGTAAGGCGGATCGGCGACGATCAGGTCGACCGAGCCGTCCGGCAGGCGAGCAATGCCCTCGAACATGTCTTCCTGGAACAGGCGCAGCGGGGCGGAATCGGGCGCCCCGGCAACATCCGGCGCGCCCGCGCCGCCCACGGCAAGTCCGGTCGGAGGCAGCGCGCGCATCAGAGCTTGAGCCCCGCGCGCTCGGCCACGGTGTGCATGTCCTTGTCGCCGCGGCCGGACAGGTTCACCAGCAGGAGCTTGTCCTTGGGCAGCGTCGGCGCCAGCTTGCAGGCATAGGCGATGGCGTGGCTCGATTCCAGCGCCGGGATGATGCCCTCGATGCGGCAGCAGTCGTGGAAGGCCTTGAGCGCTTCTTCATCCGTGACCGGCACGTACTGCGCGCGGCCGCTGTCCTTGAGCCAGGCATGCTCGGGGCCGACGCCGGGGTAGTCCAGGCCGGCCGACACCGAATGGGTCTCGATGATCTGGCCGTTGTCGTCCTGCAGCAGGTAGGTGCGGTTGCCATGCAGCACGCCCGGCGTGCCGCCGGTCAGCGAGGCCGCGTGGCGGCCGGTGTCGAGGCCATCGCCGGCGGCTTCCACGCCGATCAGCTGCACGTCCTGGTGCTCGATATACGGGTAGAAGATGCCCATGGCATTGGAGCCGCCGCCGACGCAGGCGATCACGGCATCCGGCTGGCGCCCGGTCATTTCCGGCATCTGCACCTTGGCTTCCTCGCCGATCACGCACTGGAAGTCGCGCACCATCATCGGGTACGGATGCGGGCCGGCCACGGTGCCGATGATGTAGAAGGTGTTCTCGACATTGGTGACCCAGTCGCGCATGGCTTCGTTGAGCGCGTCCTTGAGGGTGCGCGAGCCGCTTTCCACCGGCACCACGGTGGCGCCAAGCAGCTTCATGCGGTAGACGTTGGCGGCCTGCCGCTTGACGTCCTCGGCCCCCATGTAGACCACGCACTCCATGCCGAAGCGGGCGGCGATGGTGGCCGTGGCCACGCCGTGCTGCCCTGCCCCGGTCTCGGCGATCACGCGCGGCTTGCCCATGCGCCTGGCCAGCAGCGCCTGGCCGATCACGTTGTTGATCTTGTGCGCGCCGGTGTGGTTCAGGTCTTCGCGCTTGAAGTAGATCTGCGCGCCGCCGAGCGTCTCGCTCCAGCGCTGCGCGTGGTAGATCGGCGACGGGCGGCCGACGAAGTGCTTCAGTTCGCGGCGGAATTCGGCGTCGAACTGCGGGTCCTTCTGGGAGTGCGCATAGGCCTCGCGCAGCTCATCGAGCGCGTGGACCAGCGTCTCGGAAACGAAGGTGCCGCCATAGGGGCCGAAATGGCCACGGGAATCGGGCAGGTCGTACATGTCTAGGCTCTTCGGAACAGCGGCCTTGCCTCGCTCGGCAGGCTCGCCTGGTTGACTGGGTGCGCGATGCCCGCTCAGGAGCGGCGGGCGCGGTATGCGGAAGGGATCGGGCTTCGACCCGGCTCATCCGGCGCTGGCGCTGCGGACAGCGCGCACGAACTCGGCAATGCGGGCGTGGTCCTTCACGCCCTTGGCGGCCTCTACCCCGCTGCTGACGTCCACGGCGTAGGGGCGCACGCGTTCAATCGCGCCAGCGACGTTTTGCGCGTTCAACCCACCACTCAAAACGATGCGAGGAGCGCCGCTTGCGTTCGGGTTGCCGGTAGCTGGTACCGGGGGAGTAGGCGGAAGCCATGCCGGAGGAATCAGGGTCCAGTCGAAGACGTGGCCGCCACCACCGTAGCCTTCGACGAAGGCATCGAGCAGCAAGGCAGCGGCATCACGGTATTGATCGGCGAATTCTATCAAATCAAGGCCGGGTCGGACACGGGCGGCGCGCAGGAACGGCAGCCGGCAGCGCTGCGCGGCCTGGATGCAGAACTGCGGGGTTTCGTCGCCATGCAGCTGCAGCAGCGTCAGCGGCACACGCTCGGCCACGTGGGCGATGTCTTCCAGCTCGGCGTTGACGAACAGGCCCGTCACCGCGACGAACGGCCCGGCGGCCTCGGCCAGCGCCGCGGCTTGCGCCACCTCGACGTAGCGGGGACTGTTGGGGTAGAACACCAGCCCGATCGCGTCCGCGCCCGCATCGACCGCGGCGCGCACGTCGTCCTCGCGGGTCAGGCCGCAGATCTTGATGCGGGTGCGCTGCGGCAGGTGCGCCGCACTGCCCTCAGGCTGCGTCATCGAACACTCCATGGAACAGGCTCGCGGATGGATCGGCCGCTGGGATCGGGTAAGCATCAGGATACTTGACCCCGACCAGGTAGAGGCCGTCCGGCATGAAAGTCGGCGCTGCCAGCTTGCGGTCGCGCCCGGCCAGCACTTGCGCCAGCCACTGCGGCGGGTAGCGACCGCGCCCCACCGCCACCAGGCAGCCCATCAGGTTGCGCACCATGTGATGCAGGAAGGCGCTGGCGCGGAAGCGCAGGAACACCCAGTTGCCGTCGTCGCGGATGGTGACGTCATACATGGTCTTGACCGGCGACTTGGCCTGGCACTCGGCGGCGCGGAACGCGGAAAAATCGTGCTCGCCGATCAGGTGCGCCGCGGCTGCGCGCATGGCCTCCACGTCGAGCCGTTGCCCGGGCGGCAGCATCTGGTAGCCGGCGCGCCCATGGACCATCGGCACCCGGTGCGGACCGGTGTAGAGCGCGTAGTAGTACATGCGCTCGTACGCCAGGAAGCGGGCATGGAAGCCTTGATCAACCGGCAGGGCCCATTGCAGCGCGATCGAGGGGGGCAGGAAGGCATTGACGCCACGCACCCAGGAAAATGGCTCGCGCTGGAGCTCGGTATCCAGGTGGATCACCTGCCCCAGCGCGTGCACGCCGGTATCGGTGCGCCCGGCGACGGTGGTCAGCAGGCGCACGCCGGCAAAGCGCTCGATCGCGTCTTCGAGGCGATCCTGCACGGTGTTGCGGTGCGGCTGCGACTGCCATCCGGAAAAGGCGGCGCCGTCATAGTGCAGCCCAAGTGCGATGCGGTTCATGTGAGGGGATAAGGCGTGGCGACAAGCAATGCGCCCGGAAAAGCAAATGCGCCGGAAGGGACGCTTCCGGCGCATCGCTTCAAGCCACGGCAGCGCCTGCCGCGGCCGGACCGCCAATGATAGCTCAGGCCACTTCGAGCAACAGCGAGCGGGCTTCCGCCTGCAGCGGATCCTGCGACTGCTCGACCACTTCCTGCAGCAGTTCGCGCGCGCCCTCCTTGTCGCCGATCTCGATATAGGCGCGGGCCAGGTCCAGCTTGATCTGCATGTCGCGGCCGCTGTCCATGCCCTCGGTCGACAGCGTGCTCGGGGAAACGCTCTGGCCGAGGCCGCCGCCGGTGTCGGGCGCCACCCGCGACAGGTCGATCGGCTCGGCCAGCTTGCCGTCGCGCAGCATGGTGGGGGCGGGCAGGGGCACCTCCGCCTCGTCCAGCGCGGCACGGCCACCGGCATCGCCTTGCGCGACGCTGCCGAGGTCCAGCGACAGTCCCGAGATGTCGAATTCCAGCGGGCGGCCGCGGGTGGGCGTGTCGAGCGTCGGCACGTCGTCGGCGAGCGGATCGGCGCCCGGCAGGTCCATGTCGAGACGTACCGCCTCGCCAGGCTCCGGCGTGCCGAACGCCATGGCCGCCGAGGCCGGCGCGACGATAGGGTCGCCGGCGGCCGGCGCCGGGAAGGCCTCCAGCGGCAGCGCGAACTCGCCCAGCGACGGCTCCAGCCGCGCGATCGAGGCCGGATTGTGCGACGGATCCTGCGTGCGCCACTGGTCGGTGGCCGGCGATGCCGTCTCGGGGCCGGCAGCGTCGGGCGACACCACCAGGAACAGCGCATTGCCGGGTTCCAGCGTGCGCCCCATTTCCGCTGCCTTCAGCCATTCCGGTCCGCGTCCGCCGGTCTGGGCGAACATTTCTTCTGCAATCACGCGGAACCCTTCCACATCCTGTCTGTTGCTGTAAATCTCCAGGAGCTTGAGCCGTACCGGCTGCTGCTCCGGGTGTTTCTCCAGGGCTTCGCGCAGGATTTCCTCTGCCTGCACATCGCGTCCGTAGGCGATATAGACCTCGGCCTCGGCGATCGGGTCGACCTCGTTGGCTTCCGGCGTGTTGTTGCCGATGCGGAAGTCGGCGCCGAACACGCTGTGCTGCGAGGTGTCGACGCTCTGGCCGCCGGCGGTGCCGAATAGCGAATTGGCGCCGGCCATCACCGTGCTTTCCTGCGACAGGATGCTGTCGCCGAAGCCGGTGGCCTCGCCCTCTTTCTGCTTCTGGCGGCGGCGATAGAGCGCATACACGCCCAGCAGGGCCACCACCAGGCCAGCGCCCGGCAGCAGCATGGGGTTGGCCAGCAGGCCATCGAGGAACGACGGTTCGGGCACCGGCTCAGGCTGCGCCGCTACTGCCGGCACCGGCTTGGCGACGGGGGTCGAGGCGGCGCCCGGTTTCGCGTTGGCGGCCACGTCCGCGGCCGGCTGCGAGGCTGGCGCCGCGGCCACGGCGGACGCTGCCACGGGCGCCACGGCGTCCGCGGCACTGGCGCCGGCCACTGGCACGGCAGGCGCGCTCGCCGCATTCGCGACCGCTGCCGCGGTTGCCGCGGCCGCAGCGGTGTTCGCCGCCACGGCATCGGCCTTCGGCGGCTGGGCCGGCACCACGGACGGCGCCGCGGCAGCCGCCCTGGCGGCGGCATCCGCCTTTTCCTTGTCGGCCAGTGCGGCCTGGTTGGCCTGGCTCAGCTTGGCGATCTCGGCGTTCTTCAGCTCGAGCAGCTTCTGCATGTCGCCGACGTTCTTTTCCAGCTGCGCCAGACGGGCCTCGGCTTCCTTCAGCTGGCGCTCGCGCGCGACCCCGGCTTCGGCCTTGGCCGCGGCGTCGGCCTGCGCGCCACGCGCGGCCTTGCTGAGTTTCAGTTCATCGCGCGGGCCGTCGGTTGGCGCCGCCTGCTCCTGCACCCGGGCGGTCACGTTGCCGGATTGCTGGCGGCCGCTGTCGGGCTCGACCGACCGGGCCGCGGCGGCGCTGGCCAGCCGGCTGCGGTAGGCATCGAAGCCCTGCGTGCGTGCCACCACTTCGCGGCGCGCGGCCCTGGGCGTCACGGCCTGCGCCTGCTGCTGGGTCGGCACCTGCAGCACCGCGCCGCTGCGCAGCCGGTTCATGTTGCCGCCAATAAAGGCATTGGGGTTGTTGCGGTAGAGCGCCACCAGCATCTGGTCCAGCGACACCGATTCCTGGCCCTGCACGGCTTCGCCGGCAATGCCATAGAGCGTGTCGCCGCGCTGCACGGCATAGCCGCCGCCGGGAGCCATGTCCGTGCCGGCGGCTGGCGCCGCGGCGCGCCTGGCGCTCTGGCGCGCGGGTCGGGCCGGTGCGGCGGGCCTGGCCGCCGCGGCCTCGGCCGCGGGCGCAGCTTGCTGCGTCGGTGCGGGCGGCGCGGTGAGCGCATCGGGCGTGGCCGCCTGCACCACCGGTGCCGGCGAGAAAGTCTGGTTGGCAGGGCGAGCGCCGGCAGGATCGAGCAGGAAGGTGTAGGCGCGCGAGACCTTGCCGCTGGCCCAGCTCATGTCGACCAGGATATCGACGAAGGGCTCGCTGATGGGCTGGCTGGAACGCACTCGTGCCACGTAACTGCCGTTGGCGCGGCGCTCCACTTCCAGCCGCAGGCTGCCGACCGCAGGCAGGTAGGTCAAGCCGGCCGCGGCATAGGCGGCAGGTGGCGCCAGCTTGACGCTGAGCGCCGCGGCCTCCTCGGCGGTGACCCCACTGATGTCGATTTCAGCCTGCAGCGGCTGCCCCAGATTCGACTGAACCCGCAATTGCCCGAACCCCGCGGCATACGCAGCCGGCTGCGCGAGCAGCAGGCCCAGTGCCGTGACGGCCAGCGTTGACCAGCGCTGACGGGCAGTAGGCGCATCTTTCCGGCGATGTTGGCTCACACTCACCTTGTGCTCCGTTATGTTTTAGTAGCGATATGAATCGACAAACCGACCCCATAAACCAGGTCTGCCCGGCTGGCGGGACATTCTGAACGGTCCCTTTGCCAGCCCGTGCGCAGTTGCCGGCACCTACCGGCGCGGGGCGCATGCCGGCGTATTGTGACGCATCGCCCGGAAAAAGAGGCGCCCGGATACAACAACGCCGCGCATGGGCGCGGCGTCGTAAGCAAAGCGGTACATTCTGTTGCCTGGCTGCAACGAACACAATCAGGCAACAGCGGGCAGCCCGCGATCAGGACTCGATCAGGATACGCAGCATGCGGCGCAGCGGCTCGGCCGCGCCCCACAGCAGCTGGTCGCCGACCGTGAAGGCCGACAGGTACTCGCCGCCCATCTGCATCTTGCGCAGGCGGCCGACCGGGATGGTCAGCGTGCCGGTCACGGCTGCGGGCGTCAGGCCGGTCATGCTGGCCTCACGCGTGTTCGGCACCACCTTGGCCCACGGGTTGTGGGCGGCCAGCATGCCTTCGATCTCGTCGAGCGGCACATCCTTGCGCAGCTTGATGGTCAGCGCCTGCGAATGGCAGCGCATGGCGCCGATGCGCACGCACAGGCCGTCGACGGCGATCGGCGTGGCGCCGGTAGCGCCCAGGAAGCCCTCGCCGCGGCCCAGGATCTTGTTGGTCTCGGCGCCGCCCTTCCACTCTTCCTTGGACTGGCCGTTGCCCAGGTCCTTGTCGATCCAGGGGATCAGGTTGCCGGCCAGCGGCACGCCGAACTGCTTGGTTTCTTCCGCCGACAGGCCGTGCTGGGTCGCCAGGATCTGGCGGTCGATTTCCAGGATGGCCGACGCCGGGTTGTCCAGCAGCGGCTTCACCGACGCGTTCAGCGTGCCGAACTGGGTCAGCAGTTCGCGCATGTGCTGCGCGCCACCGCCCGATGCCGCCTGGTACGTCATCGAGGTCATCCACTCGATCAGGTCGGCCTGGAACAGGCCACCCAGGCCCATCAGCATGCAGCTGACCGTGCAGTTGCCGCCGATGAAGTTCTTTACGCCCTTGGACAGCGCGTCCTTGATCACACCCTGGTTGACCGGATCGAGCACGATGATGGCATCGTCCTTCATCCGCAGCGACGACGCCGCGTCGATCCAGTAGCCCTTCCAGCCCGCCGCGCGCAGCTTGGGGAAGACCTCGTTGGTGTAGTCGCCGCCCTGGGCGGTCAGCACCACGTCGCACTTCTTCAGTGCCTCGATGTCGTTGGCATCCTTCAGCGTGGTTTCGTTCTTCGCCATGGCGGGCGCCTTGCCGCCGGCGTTGGACGTGCTGAAGAAGACGGGCTCGATATGGTCGAAATCACGCTCTTCCTGCATGCGCTGCATCAGGACGCTGCCGACCATTCCCCGCCAACCGACGAGACCTACAATCATGATTTACCTCGGATGTGATTTTTACTTCCCCGCCATTTTCCTCGCCCGGCGTGGCTGCGCGGGGAAGACGGGCAGGCACGACGAACGGATCTAGGCGATCGCGGTTTTAATAATGGTTTTAATCGTCGTTGCGGTCTGGCCGAGCGAAGTCGTGCCGACCGGGCCGCGGGTAGCGGTCAGGGCGACAACAGCAGTCAGGGTGGACTGGGAGAATCGGGCCATCGGCAGAGTCTACACGATTTTGCGGCGCTGCCGCAGCGTGGAAACAAGGGGACGAATGAAACAAGGGCACCGCGTCTGCGATGCCCCTTTTGCATGTGACTTACAGTGCCGCCAGCACCGCGTCACCCATCTCGCGCGTGCCGACCTGCTTGCAGCCCGGCGTCAGGATGTCGCCGGTGCGGTAGCCCTGGGCCAGCACCTTCTTGACGGCGTTCTCGATGCGATCGGCCTGCTCGGCCTTGTTCAGCGAGTAGCGCAGCATCATCGCCGCCGACAGGATGGTGGCCAGCGGGTTGGCCACGCCCTTGCCGGCGATATCCGGCGCCGAGCCGTGCGACGGCTCGTACAAACCCTTGTTGTTGGCATCCAGCGACGCCGACGGCAGCATGCCGATCGAGCCGGTCAGCATCGCCGCCTCGTCCGACAGGATGTCGCCGAACATGTTGCCGGTGACGATCACGTCGAAGCTCTTTGGCGCCTTGACCAGCTGCATGGCCGCGTTGTCGACATACATGTGCGACAGCTCGACTTCCGGATATTCCTTGCTGACATCGATCACGATGTCCTTCCAGAACTGGAAGGTCTCGAGCACATTGGCCTTGTCGACGCTGCACAGCTTCTTGCCGCGCTTGGCCGCGGCCTGGAACGCCACATGGGCGATGCGGCGGATTTCCGGCTCGCTGTAGCGCATGGTGTCGAAGGCTTCGCGCGCGCCCTGGAACAGGCCGTCCGGCGCTTCGCGCAGGCCGCGCGGCTGGCCGAAGTAGATATCGCCGTTCAGCTCGCGCACGATCAGGATGTCGAGGCCGGCCACCAGCTCGGGCTTCAGGCTCGAGGCGCCGGTCAGCTCCGGATAGCAGATCGCTGGACGGAAGTTGGCGAACAGCTGCAGGTGCTTGCGCAGGCCAAGGATGGCCTGCTCGGGGCGCAGCGCGCGCTCGAGGCTGTCGTACTTCCAGTCGCCGACGGCGCCGAACAGGATGGCATCGGCTTGCTTGGCCAGCTTCAGCGTGTTCTCCGGCAGCGGATGGCCCTCGGCCTCGTAGCCGGCGCCGCCAACCGACGCGGTTTCCAGTTCGAACTTCTCGTCGAGCGCGTTCAGGACCTTGACGGCCTCTGCAACGATTTCGGGACCGATGCCGTCACCCGGCAGGACTGCGATCTTCATTGTTGTCTTTCCTCGTTGAGCCTTATCCGACCAGGCGGTTGTTCAGCCACGGCATCTTCGCCACGCGCTCGGCTTCATAGGCCTTGATCTTGTCGGCGTGGCGCAGGGTCAGGCCGATATCGTCGAAGCCATTCAGCATGCAGTACTTGCGGAACGGGGCGATGTCGAACTCGTAGCCCTGCCCCGACGGTGTCATCACGACCTGCTTGTCCAGGTCGATGGTGAGCTGGTAGCCGTTGAACGCATTGGTTTCGTTGAACAGGTGGTCGACCTGCTGCTCGCTCAACGCCACCGGCAGCAGGCCGTTCTTGTAGCAGTTGTTGAAGAAGATGTCGGCAAAGCTGGGCGCGATCACGGCGCGGAAACCGTATTGCGTCAGCGCCCACGGCGCGTGCTCGCGCGAGCTGCCGCAGCCGAAATTGCGGCGCGCCAGCAGGATCGACGCGCCCTGGTAGCGCGGCTGGTTCAGCACGAAGTCCGGATTCAGCGGACGCTTGCTGTTGTCCATGCCGGGCTGGCCGACATCCTTGTAGCGCCATTCGTCGAACAGGTTGGGGCCGAAGCCGGTGCGCTGGATCGACTTCAGGAACTGCTTCGGGATGATGGCGTCGGTATCGACGTTCTCGCGGTCGAGCGGCGCGACCAGGCCGCTGTGTACGGTGAACTTTTCCATGTGCTCTGTCCTTGCTTGTTCAGCCCAGCTTGCGGATATCGACGAAATGGCCCTCGATGGCCGCGGCCGCGGCCATCGCCGGGCTCACCAGGTGGGTGCGCCCGCCCGCGCCCTGGCGGCCTTCGAAGTTGCGGTTCGAGGTCGAGGCGCAGCGCTCGCCGGCGTCGAGGCGGTCGGCATTCATCGCCAGGCACATCGAGCAGCCCGGCTCGCGCCATTCAAAGCCAGCCGCCTTGAATATCTGGTCCAGGCCTTCGCGCTCGGCCTGCTCCTTGACCAGGCCCGAGCCCGGCACCACCATCGCCAGCTTCACGTTGGCGGCAACCTTGCGGCCCAGCTTCTGCACCACCCACGCGGCGGCGCGCATGTCCTCGATGCGGCTGTTGGTGCACGAGCCGATGAAGACCTTGTCGATATTGATGCTCTCGACCGGCACGTTGGGCTGCAGGCCCATGTATTCCAGCGCGCGCTCCATCGCGTTGCGCTTGTTGGGGTCCTTTTCCTTCTCGGGATCCGGCACGCGGTCTTCGATGCTGATCACCATTTCCGGCGACGTGCCCCAGGTTACCTGGGGGCGTACGTCTTCCGCGCGCAGCTCGACCACCTGGTCAAAGTGCGCGCCGGCGTCGGAATGCAGCGTGCGCCAGTAGCGCACGGCCTGCTCCCATTCAACGCCCTGCGGCGCGTACGGGCGGCCCTTGACGTATTCGAGCGTGACGTCGTCCACCGCCACCAGGCCGGCGCGCGCGCCGGCTTCGATGGCCATGTTGCAGACCGTCATGCGGCCTTCCATGGTCAGGTCGCGGATGGCCGAGCCGGCGAACTCGATGGTGTAGCCGGTGCCGCCCGCGGTACCGATCTTGCCGATCACGGCCAGCACGATGTCTTTGGCGGTGCAGCCCCGCGGCAGCTTGCCTTCGACCTTGACCAGCATGTTCTTGGCCTTCTTGCCCAGCAGCGTCTGCGTGGCCAGCACGTGCTCGACTTCCGAGGTGCCGATGCCGTGCGCCAGCGCGCCGAAAGCGCCGTGCGTGCTGGTATGCGAGTCGCCGCACACCACCGTCATGCCCGGCAGCGTCGCGCCCTGCTCCGGCCCGATCACGTGCACGATGCCCTGGCGATGGTCGTTCATCTTGAACTGGGTGATGCCGTAGCTGTCGCAGTTCGCATCCAGCGTATCGACCTGCAGCTTCGACACCGGATCGGCGATGCCCTGGCTGCGATCCGTGGTCGGCACGTTGTGGTCCGACACCGCCAGGTTGGCGCTGATGCGCCACACCGGGCGCTGCGCCAGCTTCAGGCCCTCGAACGCCTGCGGGCTGGTCACTTCATGCAGCAGGTGGCGGTCGATGTAGAGCAGCGTGGTGCCGTCTTCCTCGACGTGGACGGTGTGGTCATCCCAGAGTTTGTCGTAGAGCGTCTTGGCCATGATGCGATGGCGGGACCGATGGCCGTGCCTGGGCAGGCCGGCCTGCGGGGACCGCGCAGTAGTTTGCAGGGGTTTTGTCCGCTTCGTTCGCGGCGGGCGAACCGGCGCGCGATCGTGGCGATCGCGCCGGAAGTTGCTGAAAGCCACTGGAAGCGCGCGTTATTTCAAGCGTTGCGGCAATGCTTGACTTGGCAATCGATTATGCCACAGGGGGTATGGCGCTCGGTCCCCTGCCCGGTCCCCGAAGGGGGCTGCAATGTAATGTGATTGGCGAAAGGGGGATTTCGCGTATGGCGAAAACGCGGATGGCAGCAGAAAGCGGCCGCCGCGGCAAGCGCGGCGGCCGGCCGGCATCAGCCGCCGAGATAGGCGGCCTTGATCCGGTCGTTGGCCAGCAGGTTGGCGCCGGTATCCGCCAGCACCACCTTGCCCGTTTCCAGCACATAGCCCCGGTCCGCCACCTGCAGCGCCTTGTTGGCGTTCTGCTCGACCAGGAACACGGTGACGCCTTCGTCACGAATGGTGCGGATGATGTCGAAGATCTGCGCGATGATCAACGGCGCCAGCCCCAGCGTTGGCTCGTCCAGCAGCAGCAACCGCGGCCGGCTCATCAGCGCGCGGCCGATCGCCAGCATCTGCTGCTCGCCGCCCGACATGGTGCCGGCGCGCTGGCCCGCGCGCTGGTTCAGGCGCGGGAACAGCTTGAAGACGTGCTCGATGCCCGCCTCGATCTCGTCGCGCCTGGCAAAGAAAGCGCCCATCTTCAGGTTTTCCAGCACCGTCAGGCTGGGGAACACGCGCCGGCCCTCGGGCGAGATCGCCATGCCCAGGCGCATGATCTCGTGCGTCGAGCGCTGGGTGATGTCCTGCCCTTCGAACAGCACGCGCCCGCTGGAGGCGCGCGGCGTGCCGCACACGGTCATCATCAGCGTCGTCTTGCCGGCGCCGTTGCTGCCGATCAGGGTGACGATCTCCCCCTTGTTGACTTCGATCGATACGCCCGACAGCGCCTCGACGGCGCCGTAGTGGGTATGGACCCGTTCCAGCTTCAACATCAGTCCTCTCCCAGGTAGGCCTTGATCACGCGCGGGTCGTTGCGCACCGCTTCGGGCTTGCCGATCACGATGGGCTTGCCGTGTTCCATCACCAGGATGCGGTCGGACACGCCCATCACCAGGCTCATGTCGTGCTCGATCAGAAGCACGGCAATGCCGAACTCGCGGCGCAGCTGGTCGATCAGCTGCTGCAGCTCGATCTTCTCCTGCGGGTTCAGGCCGGCGGCGGGCTCGTCGAGCATCAGCAGCCGGGGCTGGGTGATCATGCAGCGCGCGATCTCGAGCCGGCGCTGGTGGCCGTAAGAAAGCGTGCCCGCTTCGCGGTTGGCGACGCTGGTCAGGCCCATGCGCTCCAGCCACTGGCCGGCACGCTGCAGCGCTGCGCGCTCGGCGCGGCGGTAGGCCGGCGTCGCGAACAACCCGCGCAGGATGCCGGACTGCACCTGCAGGTGTTGCGCCACCAGCAGGTTCTCGACCACGGTCAGGTTGCGGAACAGGCGGATGTTCTGGAACGTGCGCACCAGGCCCTTGCGCGCCACCATATGGCTCGGCAGGCCGGCAATGGCATGCCCGTCCAGCGAGACCTCGCCCGCGGTCGGCTTGTAGAAGCCGCCGACGCAGTTGAACACCGTGGTCTTGCCGGCGCCATTGGGGCCGATGATGGCGAAGACCTCATCCTTGCGCACATCGAAATCGATGCCGTCGACGGCCAGCAGGCCGCCGAAGCGCATCTGCAGGCCCGACACCTTCAGCAGTTCTGCCGTGGTATGGCTCGGCGCATTCATTGCTGCACTCATCGGGGAAGCTCCACGTGCGGGCGGCTCGCGGGCAGCAGGCCCTGCGGACGCCACATCATCATCAGCACCATCACCAGGCCGAAGATCAGCATGCGATATTCGGCAAAGCCACGTGCCACTTCGGGCAGCACGGTCAGCAGGATCGCCGCCAGGATCACTCCCAGCTGCGAGCCCATGCCGCCCAGCACCACCACGGCCAGTACCAGCGCCGATTCGATGAAGGTGAACGACTCCGGATTGACCAGGCCCTGGCGCGCGGCAAAGAACGCGCCGCCCAGGCCGGCGAACGAGGCGCCCAGCGTGAACGCCGACAGCTTGATGCGGGTCGGGTTCAGGCCCAGCGAACGGCAGGCGATTTCGTCCTCGCGGAGCGCCTCCCAGGCGCGCCCCATCGGCATGCGGATCAGCCGGCTGGTCACGAACAGCGTGAAGCCGACCAGCAGCAGCGCGATCAGGTAAAGGAAGATCACCATGTGCTGGCTGGCGTAATCCAGGCCGATCAGCTCGTGGAAGGTGCGCGCGCCCTCGACGCTGGCGCTGCGCGCCATTTCGATGCCGAACACGCTGGGCTTGGGAATGCCCGAGACCCCGTCGGGGCCGCCGGTCAGGCTGGTCAGGTTGTTCAGCAGCAGGCGGATGATCTCGCCGAAGCCGAGCGTGACGATGGCCAGGTAATCGCCGCGCAGGCGCAGCACCGGGAAACCGAGCAGGAAACCGAAGCCCGCCGACATCGCCGCCGCGATCGGCAGGCATTCCCAGAAGGTCAGGCCGAAGTACTGGTTCAGCAGTGCGTAGGTATAGCCGCCCACGGCATAGAAGCCGACATAGCCCAGGTCGAGCAGGCCGGCATAGCCCACCACGATATTCAGGCCGAGGCCCAGGATCACGTAGATCAGCGCCAGCGTGGCCACGTCGACCGCGCCGCGCGAACCGAAGAACGGCCACACCAGCCCCACCGCCAGCAGCACCCACACCGCCACGCGCTGCTGCTGCGCGCCCAGCGCCGGCAGCGCCGGCAGGCGCACCGCGCTGCCGGCGCGCGTCAGCATCGGCTTGAACAGCTGGAACAGGAATACCGCGGCCACGGCGATCCATACGGGCCGCCAGTGCGGTTCCAGCACCACCTTGTAGCCCTCCAGCTTGAGCTGCAGGCCGAGGATGGGGATGGTCAGGATGGCGGTCATCACCGCCGCCGTGATCGCGTTCTTCAACGACTGGCCCGGCGTGGCGCCGCGCACGGCTTGTCCGGCGGACATTGCAGAAACTTGGTTGGTCATGTCTCGCCTCCCTCAGACCTTTTCGACATCGGGCTTGCCCAGCAGCCCGGTCGGACGGAACAGCAGCACCAGCACCAGCAGGCTGAATGCGACCACGTCCTTGTATTCGGCCGGCATGTAGCCCGAGGCGAAGGTTTCCGCCAGGCCCAGCAGCACGCCGCCGAGCATCGCGCCGGGGATGCTGCCGATGCCGCCCAGCACCGCCGCGGTAAAGGCCTTGATGCCGGCAATGAAGCCGATGAAGGGATTGAGCTTGCCGATGGTCAGTCCGATCAGCACGCCGCCCACCGCCGCCAGCATCGCGCCCAGCACGAAGGTGAACGAGATCACCTTGTTGGTGTCGATGCCCAGCAGGTTGGCCATGCGCATGTCCTCGGCGCAGGCGCGGCAGGCGCGGCCCATGCGCGAGCGGCCGATGAACAGCGTCAGCGCCACCATCAGCGCCAGCGTCACGCCGACGATCAGCAGGCGCGAGTACGGCACCGTGACGGTGAAGTCACCGCCCATCTGGAACTCGATGGCGCCCGAGATCAGCACGGGCACCGACACATCGCGCGCGCCCTGCCCGATCTGGACATAGTTCTGCAGGAAGATCGACATGCCGATGGCGGAGATCAGCGGCACCAGCCGCGGCCCGCCGCGCAAGGGCCGGTAAGCCACCCGCTCGACCGCATAGCCGTAGACGCCGGTGACCAGCACCGAGACCAGCAAGGCGGCACCGAGCACCAGCGGCAGGGGGTAGCCGGCCTGGGCGCCGATGGCGGTGAGCGTGACCAGGCCGACATAGGCACCGATCATGTAAATCTCGCCGTGCGCGAAATTGATCATGCCGATGATGCCGTAGACCATTGTGTAGCCGATGGCGATCAGCGCATAGATCGCACCCAGCGTCAGGCCGTTGACCAGCTGCTGGGTGAACTGTGGAAGGAATTCATTCATTGGGGAAGCCTCAGGAACTTGAAGCCCGATACCAGAACGCCCCGCCCGGGGTACGGGCGGGGCGTGTGCGGGAAGGAGCGCCTGCTTAGTTCGCGGCGGTCTTGCTGGCGTCCTTGTGCCAGGTGTAGACCACGAACTTGAAGGACTTCAGGTCGCCCTTGGCGTCGTACTCGACCTTGCCGATCGGCGTGGTGAAGGCGTTCTTGTGCATGTACGCCGCGACCTTGGTGGGATCGGTGCTCTTGGCGCCGGCGATGGCGTCGCCGATGATCTTGACCGCGGCATAGGCCGGCATCTGGAACGGACCGTTGGCGTCACGCTTCTTGTCGGCAAAGGCCTTGACCAGGCCGGCGTTGGCCGGATCGGCCGAGAAGTCGGCCGGCAGCGTCACCAGCATGCCTTCCGACGACGGGCCGGCGATCGCGGTCACGTCCTTGTTGCCCACGCCCTCGGGGCCCATGAAGGTGGCCTTCACGCCCTGCTCGCGCGCCTGGCGCAGCAGCAGGCCCATTTCCGGGTGGTAGCCGCCGAAGTAGACAAAGTCCACGCCCTGCGACTTCAGCTTGGTGATCACGGCCGAGTAGTCCGAGTCGCCGGCGTTGATGCCTTCGAACACGGCCACCGGGATCTTGGCGGCTTCCAGGTCCTTCTTTACCGAGCTGGCGATGCCCTGGCCGTACGACTGCTTGTCGTGCAGCACGGCGACCTTCTTCGGCTTGACCTTGTTGATGATGTACTGGGCCGCGGCCGGACCCTGCTGGTCGTCGCGACCGATGGTGCGGAAGATGAAGTTGCGCTTCTTGGTCTCGGTCAGCTGCGGCGCGGTGGCCGACGGCGTGACCATCACGATGCCTTCGTTCTCGTAGATGTCCGAGGCCGGGATGGTCGAGCCCGAGCAGACGTGGCCGATCACGTACTTGATGTTCTGGCTGACGATCTTGTTGGCCACCGCCACGGCCTGCTTCGGCTCGCAGGCGTCGTCCATCAGCACCACTTCGAACTTGTTGCCGCCGGCGCCGCCAGCGGCGTTGATCTGTTCGACGGCGGTCAGCGCACCGGCCTTGACCATGTCGCCATACTGCGCCACCGAGCCGCTCATCGGGCCGGCAATGGCGATCTTCACGGTTTCAGCGTTGGCGGCGGCGCCGAAGGTAGCCAGCATGGCAGCCAGCGAAATGGTGGTAAGACGGGACAGCGTCATCAGGAGCTCCTCGATTTATGTTTGGGTCAACCGGGCAGAAACGGTATGACCTGCGCAATCGAACAACACCCGCGGACTACAGAGACGGACTGGGAGACAGCGGCCCGAGACGCGGAAGACGAGCCTGCAAAGGAGAGACAGCGTATGCGGGGCCCGGCAAGTGTCAGTCCCGTGAGGTATGGGGACCAAGGTTCGGAAAGACAACGTGTAATGCGTTCTCTATTGCGCAAGCGATTCGCCTGCCCCGCTTGCCGCACCGCATGCCGGAAGGGTGGCCCGGCTGCCGTCGGCAAAGCAGCCCGCATTATAGGGTCAAAATTCCTGCGGTACGCGACTATCGCACAATAAATGCGGAACGAATTTGGGAAAACGCGACACAATTGTCCATGAATTGCGCGCCGGACCATTCAAGGTGCAATTTCCTGCGCTTGCCCGCGCCGCAGTGCACAAGTGCGCCCCGCCCACAAAGACAAACGCCCCGGCGGGCCGGGGCGTCTGCAATTGCTGCACTGCGCAGCGAGGGCAAGCTTAGCGCTTGGCCACGTCCGGCACGTCGCGGGTGGCGGCGCCCACGAACAGCTGGCGCGGACGGCCAATCTTGTATTCCGGATCGGTGATCATCTCTTCCCACTGCGAGATCCAGCCCGGGGTGCGGGCCAGCGCGAAGATGCAGGTGAACAGCGAAGTCGGGATACCCAGCGCGCGCTGCACGATGCCCGAGTAGAAGTCGACGTTCGGGTACAGCTTGCGGCTGACGAAGTATTCGTCTTCCAGCGCGATCTTTTCCAGCTCCATGGCCAGCTTGAACAGCGGGTCGTTGTGCAGGCCCAGTTCGTTCAGCACTTCATGGCAGGTTTCGCGCATCAGCTTGGCGCGCGGATCGTAGTTCTTGTACACGCGGTGGCCAAAGCCCATCAGGCGCACGCCCGAGTTCTTGTCCTTGACCTGCTTGATGAACTCGGGGATGTTGTCGACGCTGCCGATCTCTTCCAGCATCTTCAGCGCGGCTTCGTTGGCCCCGCCGTGGGCCGGGCCCCACAGGCAGGCGACGCCGGCGGCGATCGCTGCGAACGGGTTGGTGCCCGACGAACCGGCCAGGCGCACGGTCGAGGTCGACGCGTTCTGCTCGTGGTCGGCGTGCAGGATGAAGATGCGGTCCAGCGCGCGCTCGAGCACCGGGTTCACGGTGTACGGGGCGCACGGCGTGGCGAACAGCATGCGCAGGAAGTTGCCCGAGTAGGACAGGTCATTCTGCGGGTAGATGTACGGCTGGCCGATGTTGTACTTGTACGCCATCGCGACCATGGTCGGCATCTTGGCGATCAGGCGGATGGCCGAGATCTCGCGCTGGTGCGGATCGTCGATGTCCATGGCGTCGTGGTAGAACGCGCTCATGGCGCCCACCAGGCCGGTCAGCACGGCCATCGGGTGCGCATCGCGGCGGAAGCCGCGCATGAAGAACTGCAGCTGCTCGTGGACCATGGTGTGGTTCATCACATGGCCGACGAATTCTTCCTTCTGCTTGGCGTTGGGCAGCTCGCCCTTGAGCAGCAGGTAGCAGGTCTCGAGGTGGTCGCACTTCTGCGCCAGCTGCTCGATCGGGTAGCCGCGGTACAGCAGCTCGCCCTTGTCGCCGTCGATATAGGTGATCTTGGAATTGCACGAAGCCGTCGACATGAAACCGGGGTCGTAGGTGAACTTACCGGTTTGTCCGTACAGCTTGCGAATGTCGATCACGTCCGGGCCAACCGTACCCGTGTAAATCGGCAGCTCAACGCTGGGGGAACCATCGGAGAACGATAGCGTGGCTTTCACATCGGACGGCGTCATGTCGGATCCTTCAAATGCTGTGAATAATAATGTTGACCAAAACTCAGACCGTACGCAGCAGGGCAATGACTCGCTGCATCGGGGGCGTGTCGAGCTCACCGTCCAGTTCCTTGCGGGCAAGGAGCAGGTCCATCAACTCGTTGTCGCTGAGCTCGAACAGCTGGCTCAGCGAAGCCACATCCTCGTCGGACAGGCTCTCCTCGTAACGGTTGAAGAAACGTTCGACGATGATGTCGTTCTCCAGGAGGCCGCGGCGGGCACGCCAGCGCAACCGGGCGCGCTTGTGCGGATCGGCCTGATGGGAGAAGTTGGTGGCAGGACTCTCGGTCATGGCTTCCTACTTTCGGCGCGCCCGCCAGATATAGCCGCTCTGGCTGACGCGCCGCTTACTGCTTAGACAGCCGCAGGATCACACCGCGCGGCGGACCATCAGCTCCTTGATCTTGCCGATGGCCTTGGTCGGGTTCAGACCCTTCGGGCACACGTCGACGCAGTTCATGATGCTGTGGCAACGGAACAGGCGGTACGGGTCGTTCAGGTTGTCGAGGCGCTCGCTGGTGGCCTGGTCGCGGCTGTCCGCAATGAAGCGGTAAGCCTGCAGCAGGCCGGCGGGGCCGACGAACTTGTCCGGGTTCCACCAGAACGACGGGCACGAGGTCGAGCAGCTGGCGCACAGAATGCACTCGTACAGGCCGTCCAGCTCGTCACGCTCTTCCGGCGACTGCAGGCGCTCTTTCTCGGGCGGCGGCTCGTCGTTGATCAGGAACGGCTTGATCGAGTTGTACTGCTTGAAGAAGTTCGTCATGTCGACGATCAGGTCGCGCACCACCGGCAGGCCGGGCAGCGGACGCAGCACGATGCGGTCCGGCAGCTCGCGCATGTTGGTCAGGCAGGCCAGGCCGTTCTTGCCGTTGATGTTCATCGCGTCCGAGCCGCACACGCCTTCGCGGCACGAGCGGCGGAACGAGATGGTCTCGTCCAGCTTCTTCAGCTTGACCAGCGCGTCCAGCAGCATGCGCTCGTGGCCGTCCAGCTCGACCTCGTAGGTCTGCATGCGCGGCGCCGCATCCTTGTCCGGATCGTAGCGGTAGACTTCGAAAATACGCTTCATTTCTGTGGGTCCTGTTATCTCTACGATGCGGTGCTCAGAAGGTACGGGCCTTCGGCGGCACGCTTTCCACCGTCAGCGGTTCCATCTTCACCGGCTTGTAGTCGAGGCGGTTGCCTTCGCTGTAGAACAGCGTGTGCTTGAGCCAGTTCTGGTCGTCGCGATTCGGGAAGTCGCTGTGCGCGTGGGCGCCGCGCGATTCCTTGCGGGCCGCGGCCGAGATCATGGTGGCCTTGGCCACTTCCACCAGGTTGGCCACTTCCAGGGCTTCCACCAGCGCGGTGTTGAAGACCTTGGACTTGTCCTTCAGGTGGATGTTGTTGGCGCGCTCGGAGACTTCCAGGATGCGCTCGACGCCTTCGTCCATCAGCTTCTGGGTGCGGAACACGCCGGCATGCGACTGCATGTTCTTGCGGATGTCGTTGGCGACATCCTGCGTGTATTCACCCGAGCTCGTGCCTTGCAGCTTGGCCAGGCGCGACAGCGCCAGGTCGGCGGCATCGGCCGGCAGCGGCTTGTGTTCCTTCTGCTTCAGGTTCTGCGCGATGATGTGGTTGCCGGCAGCACGGCCGAACACCACCAGGTCGAGCAGCGAGTTGGTGCCCAGGCGGTTGGCGCCGTGCACCGACACGCACGAGCATTCGCCGATCGCGTAGAAACCGTTCAGGACTTCGTTCGGGTTGCCGTTCTTCGGCACCACGACCTGGCCGTGATAGTTGGTCGGGATACCGCCCATCTGGTAGTGGATGGTCGGGACCACGGGGATCGGTTCCTTGATCGCGTCGACGTTGGCGAACTTCATGCCGATTTCGCGGATCGACGGCAGGCGCTTCATGATGGTCTCGGCACCGACGTGGGTCAGGTCGAGCAGCACGTAGTCGCCGTTCGGGCCGCAGCCGCGGCCTTCCTTGATTTCCTGGTCCATCGAGCGCGAGACGAAGTCGCGCGGCGCCAGGTCCTTCAGCGTCGGCGCGTAGCGCTCCATGAAGCGCTCGCCGTCCTTGTTGCGCAGGATGCCGCCTTCGCCGCGCACGCCTTCGGTGATCAGCACGCCCGCGCCGGCCACGCCGGTCGGGTGGAACTGCCAGAACTCCATGTCTTCCAGCGGCACGCCGGCGCGCGCTGCCATGCCCAGGCCGTCACCGGTGTTGATGAAGGCATTGGTGGAAGCGGCGTAGATGCGGCCGGCACCGCCGGTGGCGAACAGCGTGGTCTTGGCCTCGAGGATGTAGACCTCGCCGGTTTCCATTTCCAGCGCGGTCACGCCCAGCACGTCGCCGTCCTGGTCGCGGATCAGGTCCAGCGCCATCCATTCGACGAAGAAGTGGGTCTTGGCGCGCACGTTGCGCTGGTACAGCGTGTGCAGCAGCGCGTGGCCGGTACGGTCAGCCGCGGCGCAGGCGCGCTGCACCGGCTTTTCACCGTAGTTGGCGGTGTGGCCGCCGAACGGACGCTGGTAGATGGTGCCGTCGGGGTTGCGGTCGAACGGCATGCCGAAGTGTTCGAGCTCGTACACGACCTTCGGCGCTTCACGGCACATGAACTCGATGGCGTCCTGGTCACCCAGCCAGTCCGAGCCCTTGATGGTGTCGTAGAAGTGATAGTGCCAGTTGTCCTCGCTCATGTTGCCGAGCGAGGCACCGATGCCGCCCTGCGCCGCCACGGTGTGCGAGCGCGTCGGGAACACCTTGGACAGCACGGCCACGTTCAGGCCGGCTTCCGCGAGCTGGAGGGATGCGCGCATCCCGGCGCCGCCAGCACCGACGATGACCACGTCAAAGCGGCGACGCGGCAATCCAGTCTTGACTGCGACCATTTATTACACCCTCCAGAGAATCTGAGCAGCGTAGCCCGCGCAACCGACGAGCCACAGAATCGTAAGAACTTGCAGCACGAGGCGCACCGCCATCGGCTTCACATAGTCCATCCAGATGTCGCGCACGCCGATCCAGGCGTGATACAGCAGCGACAGGATGGTGAGGAACGTGATGATCTTCATCCACTGGTTGGCGAAGAGCCCTGCCCACGCTTCATACGAAGCGCCGTTCGACAGCAGGAAGGCAATGGCCAGGATCACGGTGAAGACCACCATGACCACAGCCGTGACACGTTGTGCGAGCCAGTCTTTCAGGCCGTAGTGGGCACCGACGACAAGACGCTTGGGACCGATATTGTTATTTGCCACCTTGATTCTCCTCAGAACAGGCCGAACAGCTTCAGGCCGAAAATCAGGGTAAGCAGCAGGCTCACAACCAGCACGCTGATGGCAGACTTGGCCGAGGCGGGCTTGGAGACACCAACGTGCACATCCAGCAGCAGGAAGCGGATACCAGCGCAGAAGTGATGCAGATAACCCCAGATCAGGGCCAGCACAACCAGCTTGACAAAGCCGCCGGACAACAGGGCCGAGAACTTTGCGAAGCTCAGTTCGGAGGTGATGCTCTGCTCAAACAGATACAGGACGAAGGGAAGGAGGAGGAACATCAGTGCACCGCTCACGCGATGCAGGATGGATACCTTGCCGGCCCAGGGCAACCGGTATTTCGCGATCTGCGAAATACCGATATTCCGGAACTCCGGCCTGGCTTGTTTGACGGCTTCAGCCATGCGAGACCCCATTAGCGGTAAACAAAGAAACGAAACTGCCATTGCCCTGCATGCAACGGGATGCACTAGGGCAAATCCATGAGATTTTAGCGCCTTTGTTGCGCGCTGCACCAATAATTTTCAGCTATCGCGCCCCGGCCAGCGCCGCCCGACAATCGCACACAACGCACATTCGACGCCCGTCACCAGGCCACGACCACCGTGTCGCGCAACAGCCGGCATTACGCTGGCAGAGATCCACAATAATCGGCGCGCGAATATCAAGCTGGGCGCCGATTCAGCTGAGGTCGTTCTGGTAATAGTGCTTGGTCGTCACGTACAGCCCGCGGCGCACTTCCACGGGGCGGTCGCCATAGGTGTAGGAAACACGCTCGACCGACAGCAGCGGCGAGCCCACCGGTACGGACAGCAGCTCGGCCGCCGTTTCATCGGCCGGCACCGCGCGGATTTTTTCCGAGGCGCGAATCATGCGCGTACCGAATTCGGCCTCGAACAATGCATACATAGGGCCCTTCCACTCGGTCAGCTTTTCCGCGGTGAGGCCCTTGAAGTTGGCGCCGAGCAGCCAGATGTCATCCAGCACGGTCGATTCGCCGGAGAAGTTCAGCACGCGGCGGATCTGCACCACGCTGTCGCCGGTGCGGATGTCGAGCAGCCGCGCGATCTCAGCCGGGGCGCGCAGGCGCTTGCATTCCAGGACCTGGCTGGCGCCATAATGGGGTTCGCCTTCGTCGGGGACGAGGCGCAGGAAGCGGAACTTGACCACATCTTCATGGTGCGTGGTCACGAAGGTGCCCTTGCCCTGGCGGCGTGCCACCAGGTTCTCGGCGGCGAGCTCGTCGATGGCCTTGCGCACCGTCCCCTGGCTGACCTTGTAGCGCGACGCCAGCTCCATTTCGCTGGGAATCATCTCGCCAGGCTTCCATTCGCCGGATTGCAGGCTGCGCGTGATCAACGCCTTGATCTGCTGGTAAAGCGGACTGAACGTCGGCGACGGCACTGACTGCGGACCAGGGGCAGGGCCAGATTGCGGGGCGGCGTGCGGCGCGGGAACCGGCGCAGGCGGCGAAAGCGGCTGCGTCCCGGCGCCAGGCGTGGCGGCGCCAGAATCCTGCGCGCCGGGGGCGGCCGCGCCGGTCAGGGACGTAGGCAGGGAGGACATAGCGCGATTTCACCACAAAAGGCCGAGCGACGTCCAGCCTTACGTTAATTGTCTTATGTCTTATATAAGACATATGAATTGACATGGGCGAGAGGCCGGGCCTACACTCGCGCTGGTCCACGCCCGCGACGGCCCGTGCCAGCAACTGCCAGGATAGCGGAATGTACCGGCCCGGCAGCAGCCCGGTCTGGAAATGGCGCCTCGCTTCGCAGTAGACTAACGCTTTGTTGCATCACCATGACCCGTTGTGGCTCTCCCCCACCGGCCCCGCCACCTGGCTCCGGCGGACGGCCGCTCCCCGCTGTGGCGACAACCAGCACCCGGTGACACACCGCGCGCCTTATCCTGGCGCCGATGCGCCACCGACCGGCATTCCCCCTTCTATCGTTTGGAGATTTACTCATGGCTAAAGCCCCAATGCGCGTCGCAGTGACCGGCGCCGCTGGCCAGATCGGCTACTCCCTGCTGTTCCGCATCGCCAATGGCGACATGCTGGGCAAAGACCAGCCGGTCATCCTCCAACTGCTCGACCTCCCGCAAGCCCAGCAAGCCGTCAAGGGCGTGGTGATGGAACTGGAAGACTGCGCGTTCCCGCTGCTGGCCGGCGTGGTCATCACCGATGACCCCAAAGTGGCCTTCAAGGACGCCGACGTAGCCCTGCTGGTGGGTGCCCGTCCGCGCAGCAAGGGCATGGAGCGCAAGGACCTGCTCGAAGCCAACGCCCAGATCTTCACGGTGCAGGGCAAGGCGCTGGACGAAGTCGCCAGCCGCAATGTCAAGGTGCTGGTGGTCGGCAACCCGGCCAACACCAACGCCTACATCGCCATGAAGTCGGCGCCGAACCTGCCGCGCGAGAACTTCACCGCGATGCTGCGCCTGGACCACAACCGCGCGCTGTCGCAGATCGCCGCCAAGACCGGCAAGCCGGTGTCGTCGATCGAGAAGATGTTCGTGTGGGGCAACCACAGCCCGACCATGTACGCCGACTACCGCTACGCCACCGTCGACGGCAAGAGCGTCAAGGACCTGATCAACGACCCGGTGTGGAACAACGACGTGTTCCTGCCGACCGTCGGCAAGCGCGGCGCTGCCATCATCGAGGCGCGTGGCCTGTCGTCGGCGGCTTCGGCTGCCAACGCCGCCATCGACCACGTGCATGACTGGGTGCTGGGCAGCAACGGCCGCGTCGTCACCATGGGCATCCCGTCGAACGGCGAATACGGCATCCCGGCCGACACCATGTTTGGCTACCCGGTGACCTGCGCCAACGGCAAGTACGAGATCGTCAAGGGTCTGGAGATCGACGCCTACAGCCAGGAAAAGATCAATATCACCCTGAAGGAACTGGAAGAAGAAAAGGCCGGCGTGCAGCATCTGCTGGGCTGATCTTCCGAGCGCCAGAAAAAAGACCGGGGTTCCGCAACGATTCAAGAATCGGCGCGGACCCCGGTTTTTTCATAGGCAACGGCCATGCGGCCCTGCCCTGTCCGCCAACTTCAATCTCCGAATCAACGTGCATCCTTCCGAGGTCTTGTTCCAGGGCGAAGCCATCCCGGTCCAGTTGCCGGTGTGTGACCATTACGCGGGTAGCGAAAAGCTGATGCGCAAATCGCTGGCCCTGCAGCAAGAGCTTGGCCCGGTCTTCGACATCACCTTCGACTGCGAGGACGGCGCCGCCGTGGGCCACGAGCGCGAGCACGCTGAGCTGTGCGCGCAGCTGGTCAACGGCCCGCTCAATGCCCACAACCGGGTGGGCGTGCGCATCCATGACCCGGCCCACCCCAGCTGGCGCCAGGATGTCGACGTGCTGGTGCGCGCCGCCGGCGCGCGGCTGGCCTATGTGGTGGTGCCCAAGGTCACCGACGTGGTCGAGGTCGCGCGCGTGACCGACCATGTCAACCAGGTGGCGCGCAGTGCCGGCATCGCCCGCCATATCCCGATCCATGTGCTGATCGAAACCCATGCGGCGCTGGAGCAGGCCTTCGATATCGCCGCGCTGGTGCAGGTGGAATGCCTGAGCTTCGGCCTGATGGACTTTGTCTCGGCCCACCATGGCGCGATTCCCGGCGAGGCCATGCGTTCGCCACAGCAGTTCGAACACCCGCTGGTGCGCCGCGCCATGCTGGAGATCTCCGCCGCGTGCCACCGCCATGGCAAGGTACCCTCGCACAACGTCAGCACCGACGTGCAAGCGCCGCAGCGCGCTGGCGACGATGCGCTGCGCGCGCGCAGCGAGTTCGGCTACCTGCGCAAGTGGAGCATCCATCCGGGCCAGATCGCCCCGATCGTGGCGGCGTTCCGCCCGGGCGCGGAAGAGATCGGCGCGGCCAGCCAGATCCTGCTGGCCGCGCATGAGAACAACTGGGCACCGATCCGCCATGAAGGCCAGTTGCACGACCGCGCCAGCTACCGCTATTACTGGTCGCTGCTGCAGCGCGCGCAGGCCACCGGCACGCCGCTGCCAGCCACCGTGGAAGCGCTGTTCTTCGGCTGAAGCCGATACCGATACCAAGAACCCCTCCGGGCAGCGCCCAAGGAGACACGGATGTCCGCCTCGAAGTTCGTTGCACCCGACGCCGCGCCGAGCGCGCCGGCGGCGCCGCGGGTCAAGAAATCCGTCGCCTTGTCGGGCGTGACCGCCGGCAACACCGCGCTGTGCACGGTCGGCCGCACCGGCAACGACCTGCACTACCGCGGCTACGACATCCTCGACATCGCCGAGACCTGCGAGTTCGAGGAAATCGCCCACCTGCTGGTGCACGGCAAGCTGCCGACCAAATCCGAGCTCGCCGCCTACAAGGCCAAGCTCAAGAGCCTGCGCGGCCTGCCCGCCAACGTCAAGGCCGCGCTCGAATGGGTGCCTGCCAGCGCCCATCCGATGGACGTGATGCGCACCGGCGTGTCGGTGCTGGGCACCGTGCTGCCGGAGAAGGAAGACCACAACACCCCGGGCGCGCGCGATATTGCCGACCGCCTGATGGCCAGCCTCGGCTCGATGCTGCTGTACTGGTACCACTACAGCCACAACGGCCGCCGTATCGAGGTGGAGACCGACGATGAATCCATCGGCGGCCACTTCCTGCACCTGCTGCACGGCGAGAAGCCGTCGGCGCTGTGGGAGCGCGCCATGAACACCTCGCTCAACCTGTACGCCGAGCACGAGTTCAACGCCAGCACCTTCACCGCGCGCGTGATCGCCGGCACGGGCTCGGACATGTACTCGTCGATCGCCGGCGCGATCGGCGCGCTGCGCGGTCCCAAGCACGGCGGCGCCAACGAAGTCGCGTTCGAGATCCAGAAGCGCTACGACAACCCCGATGAGGCCCAGGCCGA
>NZ_SROX01000023.1 GCF_013141915.1 Cupriavidus necator
GCAGCGGCGGGCTCGGCCGTGGCCGCCGCCGGCACCGCCGCGGGCACCGGCACGGCATCGGTCATCATTGCGGGGGCGGGGGCGGCGGCAGCCGCTGCCGTCGCTGCCTGGCGTGCCTCGGCCGGACGCGCCACGGCTGGCGTGCCGGCACTGCGCTGGCGCGCGGGCGCGGCGCCGCCGCCCTGCCCCGGCGCGGCGTCCGGTTCCGACGACGGCCGGAACGCCAGCATGCGCAGCAGCGTCATGGTGAAGCCGGCGTACTCGTCCGGCGCCAGCGCCAGCTCGCTGCGGCCCAGGTTGGCGATCTGGTAGAACAGCTGGACTTCCTGCGCGTCGAACACGCCGGCCAGGCGCCGCACCTCGTCAGCCTCGGGCCATTCGTCCTGCACCGAGGCCGGCACGGCCTGCGCCAGCGCCACCTTGTGCAGCAGCGAACCGAGATCCTGCAGCGCGCCGGCGAACGACAGGCTGCGGTCGGCCATGGCATCGGCGATCGCCAGCATGGCGGCGCCATCTTCGGCGGCCAGTGCATCGAGCAGCTGCACCAGGTAGCCCTGGTCGATCGCGCCCAGCATGCCACGCACAGCGTCCTCGGACACCTGCCCCGCGCTGTAGGCGATGGCCTGGTCGGTCAGCGACAGCGCATCGCGCATCGAACCATGCGCGGCCTGCGCCAGCAGCCGCAGCGCGTTGCCGTCGTGGGCAATGCCTTCCTGGGCCAGGATATGGTCCAGGTGCGAGACGATATGTCCCGGCGGCATCTGTTTCAGGTTGAACTGCAGGCAGCGCGACAGCACCGTGACCGGGATCTTCTGCGGGTCGGTGGTGGCCAGGATGAACTTGACGTGACCGGGCGGCTCTTCCAGCGTCTTCAGCATGGCGTTGAAGGCGTGGTTGGTCAGCATGTGCACTTCGTCGATCATGTAGACCTTGAAGCGCCCGGCGGTGGGAGCGTAGACGGCCTTGTCCAGCAGCTGCGCCATCTCGTCGACGCCGCGGTTGGACGCGGCATCCATCTCGATGTAGTCGACAAAGCGACCGCTGTCGATTTCCTGGCAGGCCTTGCACTGCCCGCACGGCTGGGCGGTGATGCCGCCGCTGCCGTCAGGGCCGGTGCAGTTCAGGGCCTTGGCCAGGATCCGCGACAGCGTAGTCTTGCCGACTCCGCGCGTGCCGGTGAACAGGTAGGCATGGTGCAGCCGCTGTTGTTCCAGCGCGTGCGTGAGCGCGCGGACCACGTGCTCCTGGCCGACCAGCGTGGTGAAATCCCTGGGGCGCCATTTGCGCGCTAGAACTTGATAACTCATGGCGGCGATTGTAGCAAAAGGCGGCCCCCCTCCGGCCGCCGCGGCACCTGCCCCGCGGTCTTTATCCGGCCCCGCCGCCAGCAGCCCTCGCCGGGGGCCGCAAGCCGCCCGCGAGCGGGCTCAGCCGCACTCGCCGACGTAGCCGCAATTGGCGCATTTGGCACAGCCATCGACCTTGTGCAAGGCGTGGGCGCCACACTCCGGGCAAGGCTTGCCGGTGCCCACCCCGGGCGTGCCCGGCGCCGCGCTGGCCGGGCCGGCAAGGTCAGCCCCAGCCGCCAGCCCCTGGCCACCGCCGTCGCGCTGCGCCAGCCGCGCGGCCAGCGCCGCCACCGGCACCTGGCCGCCGTCGGCGTCCAGGAAGCCGCGCTTGATCAGGATGCGCTGCAGAGCATAGCTCAGCGCCGCCACCTCGGAATCATGGAAGCGCGGCACCTCGGTGCCGTCCTGCCGCACCAGGGTGCCGTAGCGCACCGTGCCCTTGTCCCACACCACGTTGCGCATGTCGGCCAGCGCCTTGGCCACCGAGCCGCCCGAGCGCGCCACCATCGACAGCAGCCGCATGGTGGAGGTGATCCATTGCTGGCCCTCGCTGCGCTGGCCCGCCGGCATGAAGAACTCCACCGGGCGCTCGATCTCCACCGGCTTGCCGTCGGCCACGCCGGCAACGCGCATGAAGTTGACGGTCAGGTAGACGGTCTTGTGGCCCTCGTAGGTCAGGTATTCGACCTTGGAGGTCACGCCCTCCAGGTCGCCCACCGGCCGGCTGCCGAACGGGCGCACCAGCGGATTGTCGTCGGCCGCGGGCGCGGGTGCCGCGGCGGGCGCCGCGACGGACAGCACCGCGCCCAGCACCGGATTCGGCCGGTAGGTGGCCAGCCCTTTCAGGCCGGCCTTCCAGGCCTCGAAGTACAGGTTGCGGAAGGCTTCGTAGGGATAGTCCTCCGGCACATTGACGGTCTTGCTGATGCTGGTGTCGATATACGGCTGCACCGCTTCCAGCATCCGCATATGGTCCAGCGCCGACATCTGCAGCGCGGTGACGAACGCATCCGGCAACTGCGCCATGTCGGCTCCCATGTGACGGTAAAGCCGCCAGGCATGGTCCGCCACCTCGAAGCTGCGATAGCTGTTGTCCGGCATGCGCTTCTTGCGGTTGTAGGTCCACGAGAAGGCGGGCTCGATGCCATTGGACGCATTGTCGGCAAAGGCCAGCGTGATGGTGCCGGTGGGCGCGATCGACAGCAGGTGCGAGTTGCGCAGCCCATGGCGGCCAATGGCGTCGCGCACCGGCTCCGGCAGCCGGCTGGCGAAGCCGCTCTGCAGGTAGGCGCCGGCATCGAACAAGGGGAAGGCGCCCTTTTGCGCCGCCAGCTCCGTCGACGCCAGGTAGGCGTCGTCGCGCATGCGCTCCGAGATCCGCGCCGCCAGCTGCCGCGCCGGCTCGGTGTCGTAGCGCAGGCACAGCATCACCAGCGCGCTGCCCAGCCCGAGGAAGCCCAGCCCGACGCGGCGCTTGGCGTGAGCCTCGGCCTGCTGTTCGGGCAACGGCCAGAAGGTCACGTCGAGCACGTTGTCGAGCATGCGCACCGCAACGCGCACCACCTCGGCAAAGGCTTCGAAATCGAACGCGGCCTGCGGCGAGAACGGCTGGCGCACGAAGCGGGTCAGGTTGACCGAGCCCAGGCAGCAGCAGCCATAGGGCGGCAGCGGTTGCTCGGCGCAGGGGTTGGTGGCCTCGATGCGCTCGCAGTAATAGAGGTTGTTGTCGGCGTTGATCTGCGACAGGAACAGGATGCCCGGCTCGGCATGGTCGTAGGTGGCCTGCATGACCTGGTCCCACAGGTTGCGCGCCGGCACGCGCCGGTACACCCACTGGCCATCGTCGCGGCGGTATGCGCCGGCGGCGATCATGTCAGCGCCGGGCTCGGCCTCGTGCACCAGTTCGACTTCGGCGTCGGCCTGCACCGCCTGCATGAATTCGTCCGTGACGCCGATGGAGATATTGAAGTTGCTGAGTTCGCCCTTGTCCTTGGCGTGGATAAAGCTCTCGATATCCGGATGGTCGCAGCGCAGCACGCCCATCTGCGCGCCGCGGCGCGCGCCGGCCGATTCCACCGTGGCGCACGAGGCGTCGAACACCTTCATGAACGATACCGGCCCCGAGGCGCGCGAATGCGTGGCCCGCACCAGCGCCCCCGCCGGGCGGATCGCGGAGAAGTCATAGCCCACGCCGCCGCCGCGGCGCATGGTTTCGGCGGCCTGCGCCACCGCCGCGTAGATGCTGGGGCGGCCGTCGCGCGGCTCCGACACCGAATCGCCCACCGGCTGCACGAAGCAGTTGATCAGCGTCGCCTGGATGCCGGTGCCGGCCGCCGAATTGATGCGCCCGGCCGGCACGAAGCCGTTTTCCTGCGCCCACAGGAAGCGCGCGCTCCAGGCTTCGCGCTGGTCCTCGGGCTCGGCCTGGGCCAGCGCGCGCGCCACGCGCTGCCTGACGTCAGCGATGCTGCGTTCTTCGCCCTTGGCGTATTTTTCGATCAGGACTTCGGTGGAGATTTCCTGCGGCGCCAGCGCGCCGCGAATGATCTGGTCGTTTGCGTTCATGTATTGGCTCACCACGTTTGCGGGTCGGTGAATGGTCGGGCCAGCGCGGGCCGCATTGCCTGCGCCAGATCAACCCGGCGCCATGGCGCGGACAATGACCCGCGCCTGCCAAGGGCATTCGATGCAAATCCTGCGCGCGCCCGCGCTCTGGGGTACAATGCGCCTCGGACGGGCCTCCTCGCATGGTGGCGCGGTCAACCTGGTCAGGTCGGGAACGAAGCAGCCACAGCCGTTTTCCGCCAGTGCCGAGGGTCAGGCTCGTCCACCTCACACCTCCCTTCCGCCGTACCCCTGCTTCAATCCCCGAGCCGCTTGCAGCGCAGTCCCTGTCACTTTAGTACAGAGCTGCCGCCATCGCGCGCGCCATGCGTCCCATTTTGCGCCGATTCTGGCACCCTGTCCGGGGCACCATTCAACTATCAGAACAGCGAACCCTGCTGCGGCACCGGCGGCGCCAGGCGCTCGGCGGGAATCCATTCGCCCTCGGCGGTGGCCACGCCCGCCTCGATGCGCTTGCCGGGAAACATCGGCGCGATTGCCGCGGCGTAGCGGCCCAGCTGCGCGCGATAGGCGGCGTGCTCCTGTGGCAGCAGCCGCAGCTTGTAGTCGACGATGACGACGCGTTCGTCGAATTCCACCAGCCGGTCAATACGCAGCAGGCGGCCACGTGCGTCATAGAGTTCGACTTCGTTGCGCGCGCTGCACGCATCACCTGCCCCGAGCAAGGGCGCCAGCGCGGGCGCGCGCAGCATTGCCGCCACCGCCTCCAGCGCTTCTTCCACCTGCTGCCGCCACGCCTGCCGTGCCGCCTCGGTGTGCGCGCCGGTCAGAGGGAACCAGCGCAACACAGTGTCGATCGCGGGCACGCCGGCAAAGGCGTCGGGATAGCGCGTCAGCCGTTCCAGCAGCGCATGCACCAGTTCGCCATGGCGGGCCGCGGCGGCGTTGAAGACGATGCCTTCGGACTCATCTCCGGCCTCCGCAGCGGCCTCCGCATCGGCCTCTGCAAAGGCGATCTCCCGGCGGTCATCGGCGGCGTCGCGGTAGCGCAGCCGGAAGTCGGTAAAGCGCACCGGCTCGCTCAGGCGTGCGAGCGTTGACGGCTGGTCCTGCGCCGCTGCCGCGTCGGCCAGTGCTCCCGGATAGGCCGGCACCATCTCGCCGACACCCGCGGCCTGCAGCCGCACATACCAGCTGCCGGCGATCTCGGCATTGCCTTCGCCCGCGCCACTGCGGCTGGCGCGGCCCTTGACGCCGCTGACCAGCAGGCCCTGTTGCGCGCGCGTCATGGCCACGTACAGCAGGTTCCAGTTCTCGCGCTCGCCTAGCGCCGCCTCGGCGTCGAACAGCGGCGCCCGCGCCAGCCCGCGCTCGCTGCGCTTGCCGTACGCGGAGAAATGCCGTGGCACCGGCGACGACGGCGGCCAGTCGACCAGGATGCCGCCGCGGTCCGCGGCGGGCTCGCTGTGGTTGGCGTCGAGCAGCACCACGAACGGTGCTTCGAGCCCCTTGGCGGCATGCACGGTCAAGATGTGGACCGCGTCGAGGCCGGCGTAGGCTGGATCCTCCCCGCCCGGCTCCGCCTCCTCGGCAAGCTCGCCCATGCCGCCTTCGTCGGGGCTTTCGCCTTCGTCGCCGCGGCGGATTTCCTGCAGTTCGTCGATAAACTTCGGCAGGCTCGGATAGCGCCCGCCGTCGAGGTCCAGCGACAGTTTCAGGAAGGCGTCGAGGTTGGCCAGCACCTGTTCGCGGATATCCGGCGGCGCGGCTTCGGCGTAGCGGCGCCGCACCTCGCCGCCATGGAAGATCTGGTCGATCAGGTCATGCACCGGCTGGTGCGGCGCGACGCGCAGCCACTGGCGCAGCCGCGGCACGCCTTCGCGCAGCGCGTCCGATACCTGCGCGGGCAAACCGTTGGCCTCCAGGCGCGCCCACCAGCCGCCCTCGCCCTCCATCTGCGCGAGGGCCAGCAGGTCATCGTCGGTCGCGCCCACCAGCGGGCTCTTCAGTACGTGCGCGAAATCGAGGTCCGACTCCGGCGTCATCAGGAACGCCAGCAGCGCCGACAGGTCCAGCGCCTCGAGCGTGGCCAGCAGGCCGCCGCGGCGCGGGCTCAGGCACGGGATGCCGGCCTCGCGCAAGGCGCGCTCGTAGTCGGCCAGATGGGTCTTGCGGCGCACCAGCAGGTGCATGTCGCTCCAGCGCGCGGGCCGCTGCGTATTGCCTTCATGCACCGGCACGGTATCGCGCACCAGCCGCAGCCACGCGGCCACGCGCCGCCCTTCCTCCAGCCGCAGCGAATCGCCGGCCTGCCGGCGCGGCTGCAGCAGCGTATCGCGATGCGCGCCGGCGGCTGCGGCCGGTTCTTCGTCGGCCGTCTCGGCCGCGCTGTCATCGGCCTCGTCGGGCTCCACCAGCGGCAACAGCCAGACCGGCCCGCCGCAGCCGCCCAGCGCCGTGGTCTGGGTCGAGTACAGCGGATAGCGGCCCTCGGCGCGCGCGCTGTCGAACACGGCGTTGACCCAGTCGAGCACTTCGGCGCGATTGCGCCGGGTGCGGTTGGTGCGCAACACAGTGGCGCCGAACGCATCGCGCAGCATCTCGCCGGCGGCGCCGAAGAGCCGGGCATCGGCACGGCGGAAACGGTAGATCGATTGCTTGGGGTCGCCCACCAGGAACACCGTCGGCCGCTCGCCCAGCCCCGCGTAGCCGGCCAGCCAGCCCTGCAGGATGCGCCATTGCAGCGGGTTGGTGTCCTGGAACTCATCGAGCAGCAAGTGGCGGTAGCGCGCATCGAGCCGCACCTGCAGGTAGGTGGCGGTCTCTTCGTCCGACATCAGCCGCGCAGCCTGCCATTCGAGGTCGGCGAAGTCCATCGCGCGCTGTTCGTCCTTGTACCGCTGGTAGCGCGTCAGCAGCGCGTCGCCGATGCAGAACAGGGCCCGGTTGATCGCCAGCACGGCAGCTTCGCAGCAGCGCGCGCTGATATCGTCGAGCATCGCGCAGATCGTGGCATGCTCGTCCAGCAGCGCATCGACCATGCCCTCGCCGCCGGCGGCCTTGACCAGCGCCGCGGTGCGCCGCAGCGAGCGCGGCCCGCCCGTGGTGGTGAAGAAGGCGGCGCGCAACTGCGCGAACACCCGTTCGGCAGGCTTGCCGGGCATGGCGCCGGCTTCGCGCCACGCCGTGATCGCCATCAGCGCCTCGGTGATGCGGCCGGCGTGGGTCTGCTCGCTCTTGCCCGCCGCGCCCAGCCGCGCCGCCAGCGCTTCGCAGGCATCGCGCCAGCCTTCGTCGGCCAGCGCCTGCAGCAGCACGTCGCCCTGCGCGTCCTCGCCCAGGCAGTCGGACAATGCCTGCTGCGGGTCACCACCCTCCTGCATTGCCCACCATTCGCTGCGGGCGTGGAACATCGCGTCAAGCAGCGCGCGCCCCTGGAAATCGCCGACGGTATCGACCAGCGTTTCCCAGGCGGCGCGCAGCTCGGCGTATACCGGCGTGGCCAGCGCGCGCCACACCGGTGCCCAGGCCTCGCGCTTCATGCGCAGCGCATCTTCGCGCAGCGCCGCGCCCGGGACGATGCCCGACGCCAGCGGCGCGCCGCGCAGCAGCGTGCCAAACCAGCCGTGGAAGGTGTCGATGGCCATGCGCCCCGGTGCGGCCAGCACCTGCGCATGCAGCCCGCGCGCGCGCGGCAGCGCCTCGCGTGCGGCGTCGGGGGCAAGGCCACGCTGCACCAGCGCGGCGATCACGTCGTCGTCGCTGTCGCGCGACAGTTGCGCCAGCACCTCGAGCAGGCGGTCGCGCATTTCTTCGGCGGCCTTGCGCGTGAAGGTGATCGCCAGGATCTCGTGCGGCGCCGCGCCGGCCAGCAGCAGGCGCACCAGCCGCGCCACCAGCAACCAGGTCTTGCCGCTGCCGGCGCAGGCTTCCACCACCACCGACCGCGCCGGATCGCAGGCCGCGCGCGTGAACTCGGCCTCGGACACCGGTGCGCCGTCGCGCTGGTAAGGTTGGATCTCGTGCAGATCGTGAGGCGTCATGATGTCAGCGCCGGCACGGCGGTGGAGTCCCAGAAGCCCTTGCGGCACAGGCCGCGGGCAGTGCAATACACGCAGGCCGCGGCATCGCCGAAGGCCGGCAGCTTCGCGCCCTGGCGCAGGCGCATCACGTCGTCGCGCATCTGGCGTTCGAGCCAGGTGACGGCGGCCTCGAAATCCGGCAGGCCGACCTCGCGCTGCGCCGCCGACGCGCCCTCGCGCGCGCCTTCGAGCGAGACCCAGCTGCCCGCCGCGGCATCGGCGCGCAGCAGGCCGTAGAACGGCAACTGGCAGTCTTCCCCGACCTCGGCCAGCTTGCGCTTGAGCCGGGTGGCGCTCTGGGTCTTGTAGTCGAGCACGGCATGCGCGCCGCCCGGTCCCTGGTCAAGCCGGTCGATGCGGCCGGTCAGGCGCAGCGGCTGGCCGTCCGGCATCGGCAGGTCGATGCCGGCATCGAGCTCGCCGCCGCGCCAGAACCAGCCCTCGGCCTCGCGCGCGGACTGCCAAGCGACATACGACGGCAACACCTCGCGCCAGCGCCGGTAGTAGGCAATGGCGTTGCCGTCCTCGGCCATCAGCGCCCCGAACACTTCTTCCGATATCTCGGCAAGGCGTGCCAGGCGCGCCTCGTCGGACATGGTTTCGCCGCGCTCGCGCCGCGCCTGCAGCTCCTTGTGGTAGCTCAGCAGCACGCGGTGCAGGGTCTCGCCGATTTCGCGCTTCTCCAGCTCGTCGCTGACCGTCTCCAGCCCGGCCAGGCCCAGCATGCGGCCGGCAAAGAACTGGTAGGGGCAGCGGCGCAGCATGTTGTATGCCTGCGCGCTCCAGCGCACCGGCACCAGCGCGGGCTCGGCCGCCGGGGCCGGCATGCCGCGCACCTCGGCGAAGGTCTCGTGCGCCAGCGGTGCAACGGCGGCTTCGATGCTGACCCCGGCGCGCGCGCAGCATGCCGCCAGCCGCTCGATCCAGCCTGACACGTGGTGCGGCTCGCCACGGCTGCCGTAGCGCTGCCAGGTCAGCACCACGTCGTCGTTGTTCAGCAGCACCTCGGCAAGGTCGCGCGCCTGTTGCGCGAAGCGCGCCTCGCGGTCTTCGAGATCCAGTTCGCGCCGCATCTGGTTGGAAAAAAACATCAGCTCGGCGGCGCTGGACGGCAACTGCGCGTCATCGCAGCCAACGATCACCACGCCCTCGAAGCGCCGCATGCGCGCGCCGTTCAGGGGCAGGATGGTGATGCGCGCGGGCCCGCCGGCCGACGGTTCCTTGTAGGCGACCGATTCCAGCAGCGCCGACAGCATCGCGCGGAACTCGCCCTGCGACAGCGTGGCGTGGCCGCCGGTCTCGTCGCGCGGCAGGTCCTGCAGCCGCGCCAGTGCATCGAGCAGCTGGCCGCCGGCATCGTCAGCGGCCAGCGCGGCGCGCATGCCGAGGCGGTCGAGCATACCGTCGAGCCGCTCCAGCCACGTCGCCAGCGGATGCTGCGCGAGGCCGCGCGGCCAGCGTTCGGCCTCGTCGGCCAGCAAGCCAATCAGGCCATGGGCCGCGCGGCGCGGCACCTGGTCGGCCTCCTCATCGTCGGCCGCGGCCTGCTGCGCGCTTGCCGGCGTGTGTGCGAACAACTGGCGCAGCCGCGCCCAGCCGCCGGTAATGCCTTCGCGCCGCACCTGGCGTTCGAGCAGCGCGATGGCCGCGCCGCGCGCGGCGACGTCGGGCAGGCAGAACGGGCTCTTGAGCAGGTCCAGCAGCGCGGCGGTATCGCCATCGCGCACCAGCAGGTCGAACCAGCGCATCAGCGCGGCGGCGGCGCGCGTGGTGGAGAGCTTCCAGCCGGTCTCGTCGCGCACCGGCGCGCCGGCGCGCGCCAGCAGCGCGCGCGCGCGGCGTGCCACCACGCGGTCGTGCGCGACCAGCGCCACCTGGCGACGGCCCTGGTTGAGCCACTGCACCAGCTGCGCGGCGGCGGCAGCGGCCTCGTCCTCGAAGCGCGCGCAGCCAACCACGCGCACCGACGGGCGCTGCGGGGGCAGTGCCGGCATTGCCGGCGCAGCCTCGGTATCTTCGGCGATCCTGGCTTCCGGCCACAGCGTCAGCAGCGCCTGGTACCAGCCGCCCTCGCCCTCGCCCTCGCCCTCGCCGCTCCAGTCATAGCCAACCTGAAGCACCGGCACCAGCTCGGCGGCATCGCGCAGGAACGCCGCTTCGAGCGGCGTCGGCGGCGTCGGCGCAATCCAGACCACCGGGCCGCGCAAGTGCTGGGACAGTTCGCGCAACGCGCGGCGCTTCGCCGGCAGCGGATCGTCGGGCCCGGACAGCGCTTGCCAGAACGCCAGCACGATGCGGGCTTCCTCGCCCAGGAAGCGCTCTGACAGATGCGAATAGGTCCGCGCCAGCGCGCCCTGCAGCAGGCCGGCGCGATCGTCGCCGTCGATCTCGTCGTCGTCGCGGATGGCGGCGTCTTCGAGCCAGCGCGCGCTGAGCTCGTCGCAGATCGTCAGCAGCGTCTGCGACAGCCCCCATGCCGCGGTTTCGTTCTGGGCGCCGAAGGCACGGCGCAGCCAGTCTTGCCCGCGCATCGCCTGCTGCACCGCAAGCAGGCGCGCGGCCGGGCTGCGCACCGGGGCGCCGTCCGGCGGCAGGTCGAGCAGCCAGTGGCCCAGCGTCAGCACGCGCGGCAGCAGCCGCGGCCGCCCGGAGGCACGCGCCGCGGCGTCGAGCGCCTCGCGCACGCCCGGAATCTGCGCGGCGGTCGGCACCACCACGTGCGCAGCCGCCTCGGGCGCGCCGCAGCGGTCAAGGAAATACCAGGCAGCGGTGGCCGCCTGTTCAAGAAAGTCGGGGCCTGGGCGAAAACTTAGCGACGTCATGGGCCGTCATCGGGGCACGTGGGCCGCTGTATCAGGTAACAACGGAAGGCAACAAAGGCAGAGCCCCACCAGCCGGCATGGCCGCCAGCGGGACATCGCGGTACGGGGACAGACTGCGCCGCTTCAGTCAGATCCGCCTTCCAGGCGGGCGCGGATCTCGCGCGCGGTTTCGAGCAGGCCCTCGTAACCCGAGCGCGCATGCTCGGGCAAGTCCGGGTCGCCAACCAGGGTGCCAAGCGTTTCAATAATGCTGTAGACCAGCCCGCGGGCGGCACCGCTGGCGATGCTGTTGGTCTCGACGGCGCTGCTGATGTGGTCCAGCGCATCGCTCAGGTGGTCGACGTCCGGCGCCTGGCCGGGCTCGGGCTGCGAAGGCTTGTGGGGATCGGTGTTCATGTCGATGACCTAGTCAGGGGCGCAGGGTGCATGGGAATGGTGCGCCGCGAGACGCCCACCGGGCGCCGTGCGAACCGCTTCTATTCTACGCGCGCGCTGTACGCATCTGGCACGGCGGCGCGCACAAGTGCATTCTATGACACCCGCTCCAACCGCCGCCGCGATTGGGTAAATCTCTCGCCGCCATTGAAAATAAGCATTTCAATGAATTAAACCTTTGCACCAGAATAACGGCATTGCTTGCGAGCCCTGCTGGCGCGGGTGCCGGCGCCGGTCTTGAAAATCGGCAAACTGGTAACATATCGACAGCACCGGGCGCGGTAGCGGCCTCTACCGCCTGCTTCAGGCTGAAGGGGTGGCCCGACGGGTCCGCGCAATCTCGTGTAAGGTAACGGCTCGGCCGTCCAGCCTTCAACATAAACAGAGCGAAACCAGAGGTTTTCCGCCATGAGCGAACAAATCAAGTATGTGAGCGACGCCTCGTTCGACGCTGACGTCCTCCAGTCCGACAAGCCCGTCCTGCTCGATTTCTGGGCGGAATGGTGCGGCCCCTGCAAGATGATCGCGCCGATCCTGGATGAAGTCGCCAAGGACTACGGTGACAAGCTGCAGATCGCCAAGATCAATGTCGATGAAAACCAGCAGGTGCCGGCCAAGTTCGGCATCCGCGGCATCCCCACGCTGATCCTGTTCAAGAACGGCGCGGTCGCGGCCCAGAAGGTCGGCGCGTTGTCCAAGTCGCAACTGACCGCCTTCCTCGACGGCAACCTGTAAGCTGCGCGCCGGGACCCGAACCACGGTCCCGGTTTCGTCACGATCCGACGTGCGTGCGCCACACCCTGGCGCGCCGGTCGGATTGTGCTAAGATGCCACCAACAACTCCCCGAGCGTTCGCTCATTTTCTCCCCCTTCCTTTAGGTCTCGCCCGTCCGGGCCCATCTGTACCCCTCGTCTATGCACCTGACAGAACTCAAATCGCTTCACGTGTCTGCGCTTCTCGAAATGGCGGCTACGCTCGAGATCGACAACGCACAACGGATGCGCAAACAGGAACTGATGTTTGCGATCCTGAAGAAGCGCGCCAAGATGGGCGAAACCATCTACGGAGACGGCACGCTGGAAGTTCTGCCTGACGGCTTCGGTTTCCTGCGCTCGCCCGAGACCTCCTACCTGGCCAGCACCGACGACATCTACATCAGCCCGTCGCAGATCCGTCGCTTCAACCTGCACACCGGCGATTCGATCGAAGGCGAGGTGCGCACGCCCAAGGACGGCGAGCGCTATTTCGCGCTGGTCAAGGTAGACAAGGTCAACGGCCAGGCCCCTGAAGCGGTCAAGAACCGCATCATGTTCGAAAACCTGACGCCGCTGCATCCGAACCGGCCGCTCACGCTCGAACGCGACATCAAGGCCGAGGAAAACATCACCGGCCGCATCATCGACATGATCGCCCCGATCGGCCGCGGCCAGCGCGCGCTGCTGGTGGCGTCGCCCAAGTCGGGCAAGACCGTGATGCTGCAACACATTGCACACGCGATCGCCAACAATCATCCGGAAGCCGACCTGTTCGTGCTGCTGATCGACGAACGCCCGGAAGAAGTGACCGAGATGCAGCGCTCGGTGCGCGGCGAAGTGGTCGCCTCCACCTTCGACGAACCGGCCATCCGCCACGTGCAGGTTGCCGAAATGGTGATCGAGAAAGCCAAGCGCCTGGTCGAGCTGAAGCGCGACGTGGTGATCCTGCTGGACTCCATCACCCGCCTCGCGCGCGCCTACAACACCGTGGTGCCGGCCTCGGGCAAGGTGCTGACCGGCGGCGTCGACGCCAACGCGCTGCAGCGCCCGAAGCGCTTCTTCGGCGCCGCGCGCAACCTGGAGGAAGGCGGCTCGCTGACCATCATCGCCACCGCGCTGATCGAAACCGGCAGCCGCATGGACGACGTGATCTACGAAGAGTTCAAGGGCACCGGCAACATGGAAGTGCACCTGGAACGCCGCCTCGCCGAAAAGCGCGTCTATCCGTCGATCAACCTGAACAAGTCGGGCACGCGCCGCGAAGAACTGCTGATCAAGCCGGACATCCTGCAAAAGATCTGGGTGCTGCGCAAGTTCATCTCCGACATGGATGAAGTGCAGGCGATGGAATTCATCATGGACAAGATGAAGGCCACCAAGAACAACGCCGAGTTTTTCGATATGATGCGCCGAGGCGGCTAAGCCTCGCTGCGGCCGTGCCGCAACGCAGACAGGAAGGCGTGCCGCGGCACGCCTTTTTTGTTGTTCGACCATTCCATGCTTGGCAAACTGACCACCTTCCTGCGTTCGCGCTCTCGCGCCCGCAAGCTCGAGCACTACGCCATCCCCGACGCGCTATGGTCGCGCACCGTGGCCGCGCTGCCGTTCGTGCAGCGCTACGGCAGCACTGACCTGGCGGCGCTGCGCGAGCTGGCCACGCTGTTCATCGCCGAGAAGGAATACTCCACCGCGCATGACCTGCCGCTGGCCGACGACATGGTGGTCAGCGTCGCGGTGCAGGCCTGCGTGCCGATCCTGAAACTGGGACTGCCGTGGTACCGCGGCTGGCATGGCATCGTGCTGTACCCGGGCGAGTTCATCATCCGGCGAACCGTGCAGGACGAGATCGGCCTGGTCCATGGCGTGGTCGAGGAAGCCAGCGGCGAAGCCTGGGAACACGGGCCGGTGATCTTGTCCTGGCCCGACGTGCACAGCCCTGGCGCTGGCATCGACAGCGACCATGACCTGCCGGCGGACACCTACAACGTGGTCATCCACGAATTCGCCCACAAGCTCGACATGCTCGACGGCGAGCCCGACGGCGTGCCGGCGTTCTCGCGCGTGCTGCATCCGGATGTCGACGCCGAAGCGTGGGCCGAGACTTTCCTGAGTGAGTACGATCGCTTCGCCGAAGCCTGGGACGCGCGGGACGAGGCCGACTGGGAGCATCCGGAGCGCCTGCCCGCGGCCCTGCGCATCATCGACCCCTACGGCAGCGAGGCGCCGAGCGAATTCTTTGCCGTGACTTCAGAGGCATTTTTTGTCGAGCCAGGCGGACTGGCGCGGCATTGGCCCGTGGTATATCAGTCGCTGGCGGCGTTCTATCGGCAGGATCCGGCCGCGATGTGAAAAAAGCGTCTCTTCGAGGCACAACACTTTGTTGGGCCGGTGCGCTCGCACCCTTCCCCAAGTATTTGTTTTTCTGCCATAATCCCGGTTTGCCCGTATCGGCAAGTGGTTCGTTCGTCGCCGCGCCATGCCTTCTCCCACTGGCGGAGAACTGCGGATTGCAACGGACTGGCTACCTAACCAGAAAGGACTCATCATGAAAGAAGGCATTCACCCGAATTACCGCGAAGTCGTGTTCCAGGACATGTCCAGCGACTTCAGCTTCATCACCCGCTCGACCATCCAGACCAAGGACAAGATCGTGAAGGACGGCAAGGAATATCCGCTGGCCAAGATCGAAGTCTCGTCGGAATCGCACCCGTTCTACACCGGCACCCAAAAGATCATGGACACCGCCGGCCGCGTGGAAAAGTTCCGCCAGAAGTTCGGCAACAAGCTGGGCAAGGCTGCGAAGTAATCGCGTTCAGCGACCCCGCTGCGCGCATCCCGCGGACCAGTTCCGGGAGCGCGCGAACCAGTAAAGAGGCAGCATCGGCTGCCTCTTTGCTTTTGTGCCGGCGCTATCGGCCGGCACTGCTTGTCATTTGGACTTACCCCCACGTTCCGTGGGGCTTCCACGCCATGCCGCGGCCATGCGGCCGCCGCATGCGCGATACTGTGGCCTTCGCGCCATGGCGCCACGGCCCGACCTGAGCATCGATGCGTCAAGCCAACACCTCACCCGTCCAGTTGACCGCGGCCGCCACCGGCGCCCTGCCGCGCGCGCTGCTGCTAGCCATCTGCATCATCTACGGCCTGGTCGGCCTGTTCGGGCGCGACCCGTGGAAGAACGAGGACGCCGCGGGCTTCGGTGTCATGTGGCAGCTCGCCACCGGCAGCATGCACGACTGGCTGATGCCGAACATCGTCGGCCGCCCCTACAGCGAGGACGGCCCGCTGGTGTTCTGGGTCGGCGCGATGATGATTCGCGGTTTCGGCGGCTGGCTGGGCGCGACTGACGCGGCGCGGCTGGCAACGGCGCTGTTCTTTTTCTCGACCTGCGCCTGCATCTGGTACACCACCTACCTGCTGGGCCGGCGCGATGAAGTCCAGCCCTTTGCCTATGCCTTCGGCGGCCAGCCCAATGCGCGCGATTACGGCCGCACGCTGGCCGACGGCGCGCTGCTGATCTTCCTCGCCTGCGTGGGCCTGGCCATGCGCGGGCACGAGACCACGCCGCAGGTCGGCCAGGTGGCGTTCATCGCTTTGGCGCTGTACGGCATGGTGCGCAGCCTCGACAAGCCCACCCAGGGCAGCCTGATCTATGGCGCCGCGCTGGGCGGCCTCTCGCTGGCCAGCGGGCCGCTGCTGGCGTTGGCGCTGGCGCTGGGCACGGCGACCTGCGCGCTGGTGTGCAAGCCGCTGCCGTGGCGGCGCCTGGCCGCAATCGGCATCCCGCTGGCGCTGCTGATCGTGTCGGCATGGCTGGCGGCTGCCTACTTCGGCGCAGCCGACCGCGACGAGGCCGTGGCATTTATCCGCGAATGGTCGCGCTATGACCGCCGCAGCTATGGCTCGCCGAATATGGCGACCTTCGGCTTCAACATGCGCAACCTGTTCCTGTACACGTGGCCGGTGTGGCCGATCGCGGGCTGGGCCTGGATCGCCTGGACCGGCATGCGCCGCGCGCCCCACGTGGCCGCTCCGCTGGCGTTGCTGCTGCCGGTGCTGGTCCTGCTGTTCCTGCAACGCAGTGCCGGCGACGTGCAGTTCATCCTGCTGCTGCCGCCGATGGCGGCGCTGGCGGCGTTTGCCTTGCCGACGCTGGCGCGCGGCGTGATCAATGCCATCGACTGGTTCGCGCTGCTGTTCTTCACCATCTTCGGCGGCACGGTCTGGTTCATGTGGATCGCCAAGACCACCGGCTGGCCACCGCGCATCGCGCGCAACGTGTTCCGCCAGCTGCCGGGCTACCAGCATGAGTTCACCATCGCCGCGGTGGTGTTTGCGCTGGCGGCGACGGTGGCGTGGGTATTGATCGTGCGCTGGCGGCTGTCGCGCGCGCCCAAGCAGATCTGGCGCCCGGTGGTGATCTCCGCGGCCGGCACTACCCTGATGTGGGTCATGGCGATGACGCTGTGGCTGCCCTCGATCAATTACGGCAAGACCTATCGCGACGTGGCGCAGGCGGCATCGATGGCGCTGCCGCCGGCTTACCAGTGCGTGCAGCCGATCCGAATGGGCGATGCGCAGCTGGCATCGTTCGCCTACTTCGGCCATATTCGCTTTGGCGGACCCAACGACGGCTGCGACGTGCTGCTGCGCCACGATGCGGTGGACTACGGCGAGCCGGGCAATATCTCGCACTTCGAGTGGCGGCTGATCTGGGAAGGCCGGCGCCCGGCCGACCGCGACGAGCGCTTCCGCATGTATCGCCTGGTCGATACCGCACGCGCGGTCCACCCGCACCCCGACCTGCCGCGACGCCGACTGCCGCGCCAGCCCTGATCCAGCCCTGTCCACCGATAGCACCCCGATACACCGCAGCGCCTGACGCGCCCACGAACCATTCCGGCCGCAGGCGGCTGCGGGCTGGACTTCCAGCCCGCCCCCTGCAGAGCCCTGAATGACACTGTTCCAAGACCTTCGCCGCATTGCCAGCCTGGCCGCCCCCGTGCTGGCCGGGCAACTCGCCGTGATCGCCTTCGGCGTGATCGATACCGTGATGGCCGGGCGCGCGTCCGCCACCGACCTCGCCGCCGTCGGGCTGGGCGGATCGATCTACGTGACTGTCTATATCAGCCTGATGGGCGTGCTGCAGGCGCTGTCGCCCATCGCCGGCCAGCTCTATGGCGCCGGCCGCCTCGAGGCCATCGGTGCGGAAGTCCGGCAGGCCGCATGGCTGGGCGCCGCGCTGGCGCTGCCGGGCGTGCTGCTGCTGGCGTTCCCCGGCCCGCTGCTGGGCTTCGCCAAAGCCCCGCCGGAACTGGTCGAGAAGGCCACCGCCTACCTGCATTTCGGCGCCTTCGGCTTGCCGGCGGCACTGGCCTTCCGCATCTATTCGGCGCTGAACAATGCGCTGTCCCGGCCGATCATGGTGACGGTGCTGCAGGTAGGCGGCCTGGCGCTCAAGGTACCGCTCAATGCCTGGTTTATCCACGGCGGCCTGGGCGTGCCGGCGATGGGCGGTCCCGGCTGCGGCCTGGCCTCGACGCTGATCAGCTGGACCTGGTGCATCGCCGCGGTGCTGATCCTGCGCCATGGCAGCGCCTATCATGCGCTGCGCATTTTCGACACCTGGAGCTGGCCCGCCGCCGCGCCGCTGCGCGCGCTGTTGCGCCTGGGCGTGCCGATGGGACTGACCTACCTGATCGAGATCACCTCGTTCACGCTGATGTCGATCTTCATCACGCGCCTGGGCACGGTGACGCTCGCCGGGCACCAGATCATCGCCAACCTCGGGGCGGTGGCCTACATGCTGCCGCTGTCGCTTGGGATTGCCACCTCGACGCTGGTGGCACAGCATCTCGGCGCGCGCGACCGGGCGGGCGCCAGCCGCCTCGCCTGGCGCGGCATCCGCATGGCGGTGGTGCTCGCCGTACTGACCGGCGCCCTGCTGTGGCTGCTGCGCAAGCCGGTGCTGGACGCCTATGCCAGCGACCCCGCGGTGGTAGCCGCCGCGCTGCCGCTGGTGCTGTTCGTGGCGTTCTACCAGGCCTTCGACGCGGTGCAGGTCATGACGGCCTTTATCCTGCGCGCATACAAGATCGCGCTGGTCCCGACGGTGATTTACGCGGGCTCGCTCTGGGGCATCGGCCTGGGCGGAGGGTACGTGCTGGGATTTGGATTGATCGACGGCATGCCGGCCTTCACGCATGGCGCGAGCGGCTTCTGGCTGGCCAACAGCATCAGCCTGGCCATTGCTGGGCTGCTGCTGGTGCGGTATTTCAGCCGGGTCAGCAAGGGACAGGCGAATTGATCCGATGGGCCGACCACCATGGCAGGCCCGATTCGACCACTGAAAGAAAAAAGCCCGCTTGCGCGGGCTTTTGAATTGGCGGAGTGGACGGGACTCGAACCCGCGACCCCCGGCGTGACAGGCCGGTATTCTAACCGACTGAACTACCACTCCTTAGTCGGCTGCCAACCCCGGCTGATGCCTGAGTCGACATGCTGGACGTCTGATTACGCCCTGCTGTTATGGCGTCCCCTAGGGGATTCGAACCCCTGTACTCACCGTGAAAGGGTGATGTCCTAGGCCTCTAGACGAAGGGGACAGAAACTTGTTGTTCAACGCGTTTGCTGTCTTGCGCTGGAAAGTCCGCCATCATAGCAGTCTTTTTCGCGCTTGGGAAGCTTCTTTTCAGATGCTGCCCAAAATTCCTGGTGGAGCTAAGCGGGATCGAACCGCTGACCTCTTGCATGCCATGCAAGCGCTCTCCCAGCTGAGCTATAGCCCCGTATCCGATACTCCGGACGGTTACTGCTGAATCATTCGACTGCCGCCACTTGCGCAGCGTTTGCAGCGAAGACAGGATTATATAGCGATATTCACAACGAATGCAACACATTTTATTGCATTTACTGCGATTCGAAACATAATCCCTCACCCAAAAGAAAAACCCGCATGGTGGATACACCATGCGGGTTTAGTTTTGGCGGAGTGGACGGGACTCGAACCCGCGACCCCCGGCGTGACAGGCCGGTATTCTAACCGACTGAACTACCACTCCTTAGTCGGCTGCCAACTCCGGCTGATGCCTGAGTCGACATGCTGGACGTCTGATTACGCCCTGCTGTTATGGCGTCCCCTAGGGGATTCGAACCCCTGTACTCACCGTGAAAGGGTGATGTCCTAGGCCTCTAGACGAAGGGGACAGAAACTTGTCTTTCAACACGTTTCGGTCTGGCACCAACCGATATTGCGTGGCCGGCGCCTGAATCTTGGTGGAGCTAAGCGGGATCGAACCGCTGACCTCTTGCATGCCATGCAAGCGCTCTCCCAGCTGAGCTATAGCCCCATGGTACTGCTATTTACTGCCACTTGCCGCAGCGCCTGAATTAACTACCGTTTCAAGCGAAGCCAAGATTATATATCAATCATTAATCTTTGCAAGTTCCCGTTTCAGCTTTTTTCGCCGGCTCTGCGCTTTAATAATCCGCTCAGAGAAGACGAGGATCCTTGCGGATCCGCCGGCCCGCTTGGTCGTTGACCGCGCTGCAGGGAGAAAGAGATTATGCGCAAGTCCGCGCCGAAGCGCAAGCCCCGGCGCCGATTTTTTTGCGTCTTCTCAGGCAGCGGCGGCGAGGCGGCGCAGCACTGTGTCGCGGCCGAACAGCTCCAGTACCGCGTCGATGCTCGGCGTCTGCAGCTGGCCCGCCACCAGCAGGCGCACCGGCATGGCCAGCCTGGGCATCTTCAGCCCGAATTCGGCCAGCACGGCCTTGAAGGTGGCGCTGATGCCCTCGCGCGTCCACGCCGGCAGCGCGGCCAGCTGTGCCGACAGGGCCGCCAGCGCCGGCTGGATCTCCGGGGTCAGGTGTTCCGCCTTGAGGGCAGCGTCGGGCTGCGGCTCACCGCGGTAAAACAGCAGCGCGGCCTGCGCAACTTCCTTCAGCGTGTTGGCACGATCCTTCACCAGCGCAATCACGCCGACCAGGTCTGCCCCTTCGACCTTGCCACCAAGGGCCTCGATAAAGGGCTGCGTCAGCGTCGCCAGGCGCTGGTTGTCACCGACCTTGATGTAGTGGTTGTTGAGCCAGGCCAGCTTTTCGGGGTTGTACTGGGCGGGCGACTTGCCCAGGTGCTCCAGGTCGAACCATTCGACAAACTGCTCGCGCGTGAAGATTTCGGCATCGCCGTGGGCCCAGCCCAGGCGCGCGAGGTAGTTCAGCACGGCCTCGGGCAGATAGCCCTCGTCGCGATAGCCGGTCACGCTCATCGCGCCATGGCGCTTGCTCATCTTCTCGCCCTGCTCGTTGAGCACGGTCGGCAGGTGAGCATAGACCGGCGGCGTGCCGCCCAGCGCGCGGATGATATTGATCTGGCGCGGCGTGTTGTTGACGTGGTCGTCGCCGCGGATCACGTGCGTGATCTTCATGTCGAGATCGTCAACCACCACGCAAAAGTTGTAGGTGGGCGTGCCGTCGGGGCGCGCGATCACGAGGTCGTCGAGCTCGTCGTTGGAAATCTCGATGCGGCCCTTGACCGCGTCGTCCCACACCACGCTGCCGCCGATGGGGTTTTTGAAGCGGATCACCGGATCCACGCCGGCCGGCGGTTCGGGCAGCACCTTGCCCGGCTCCGGTCGCCAGAAGCCGTTGTAGCGCGGCTTTTCGCCGCGTTCGCGCTGGGCTTCGCGCAGCGCATCCAGCTCTGCCGTGCTCATGTAGCAACGGTAGGCCAGTCCGGCCTCGACCATCTGCGCCACCACCGCGCGATAGCGGTCCATGCGCTGCATCTGGTAGAACGGCCCTTCGTCGATATCCAGTTCCAGCCAAGCCATGCTTTCGAGGATCACGTCGACGGCTTCCTGCGACGAGCGCTCGACGTCGGTATCCTCGATGCGCAGGATGAAATCGCCCTGCATGCGGCGGGCAAAGGCCCAGGGATAGAGCGCGGAGCGGATGTTGCCGAGATGGATAAAACCGGTTGGGCTCGGCGCAAAGCGGGTGCGGACGCGTTGGGTCATGGTCTGGGGAAAAACAAGAAAGCCCGCGCGCGGCGGCGCGCAGGCTGGTGTATGTGCGGGCCTTGCATTATACCAACGCGTATTGCAACGCCCTGCCCCGTTATCCCGCTGCGCGCACCGGCTCCGCGCGGAATCATTTATGCTTGCGCCGGTCTGAGGTGTGGCCGGCGCGCGGGCCGACGACGCGAACCTTGACAGAGAAGCGTGCGCATCACATCGTCTCCGCCGGCCCCACCTTGCTACCGATTCCCGCTGCATGCAACGACGTCATTTTCTCGGCATTCCCGCCGCCGCCCTGCTGGCGGGCTGCGCCTTTGGCCCGCGCCCCGCGCCGCCGGCCACGGCCACGCCCTCGCCGGCCGTCCCGCGCCCCATCAAGATCGGCCTGGCCCTGGGTGGCGGCGCGGCGCGCGGCTTTGCCCATATCGGCGTGATCAAGGCGCTCGAGGCCCAGGGCATCCACGCCGACCTCGTCACCGGCACCAGCGCCGGCGCTGTCGTGGCGGCGCTGTACGCCAGCGGCCTCGATGGCTTCCAGCTGAACAAGCTGGCACTGACCATGGACGAAGCCGCGATCGCCGACTGGGCACTGCCGTTCGGCACCCGCTTCGGCGGCTGGCTCAAGGGCGAGGCGCTGCAGAACTACATCAACCGGCTGGTGCAGAACCGGACCATCGAGGCCATGAAGCTGCCGTTGGGCATCGTCGCCACCGACCTCAAGAGCGGCGAAAAGATCCTGTTCCGCCGCGGCAACACGGGACAGGCCGTGCGCGCCTCGAGCAGCGTGCCGGGCGTGTTCCAGCCGGTGTCGATCCAGGGGCATGACTATGTCGACGGGGGCCTGGTCGAGCCGGTGCCGGTGGATTCGGCGCGCAGCATGGGTGCGGACTTTGTCATCGCGGTCAATATCTCGGCCGACCCGTCGGCGCAGAAGAACGCTGGACAAAGCGGCGTGCTGCTGCAGACCACGGCAATCATGGGCCAGTCCATCAACAAGATGGCACTGGCGCGCGCCGACGTGGTGATCCGGCCCGAGCTGCCCGACATGGGTGGCAGCGATTTCAACGCGCGCAACCGCGCCGTGCTGGCAGGCGAACAGGCGACCGCGGCAGTCATGGCAACGCTGCGGCAGCGTCTGGAGCAGGCCCGGCTGGCGCCGGCGGGCAAGGTCGCGGCGCAGTAGCCGCGCCCACGCTGCTTGGGCAAAACAAAAAGGACTGCCGCAGCAGTCCTTTTTTGATTACAGCGGCGCCAGTCCTCAGCCGCCGTACATCGACGCGCGGCCGGCCTTGGGGTCGTAGCGCTTGAGCGTCTCGACCATGTCGCCAAGACCCTCGGCGCTGTGCTCCTTGCCGTCATCGATGCGGCGCGCACCGTTGTAGCGGGTCACCCAATAGGCCGCGCGCATGTCGTCGACGCGAATCTTGCTGCCGGTGGACGGCGCATGCACGAACTTGTTGTCGCCGATATAGATGCCGACATGCGAGAAGGTCTGGCGCATGGTGTTGAAGAACACCAGGTCGCCCGGACGCAGGTCGCTGGTGGCCACGGTGGTGCCGACGCGGCTGATTTCGACAGAGCGGCGCGGCAACATGAAGCCGAAGGTGTCATGGAACACGTAGCGAACGAAGCCGCTGCAGTCCAGGCCGGATTCGGGCGTGTTGCCGCCGAAGCGGTAACGCACGCCGATCAGGCCCAGCGCATTCATGACCAGGTCGCCAGCCTTGCTGGCAACGTTGCTGGTGGAATTCACCATCGACGACAGCAAGCCGCGCTTGCCTTCCGGATGCGAGTCCGCGGCCTGGGCCGTGGCATCGATACGGGTGTCGGCATCCTTGAATACCGTATCCGCCAGCACTCCATTCGACACAGTCGCACCGCAGGCAATGGCAAATCCGACGGCGGCGTGCGCCAGGGAATGAAGCACCGATCGCTGCATTGGTTCTCCTGTTGTTCTTTCCAAAGCAAGCCCCGGCACAAGGTCCGGGGCGGCTGGGTATGGGTGGATGTCGCGCGAACGTGCTCAGTGACGTCGGACGATCATCGTGTGAACTACGGGGCGAACCCTTTGCAAGCTCCGCGCCAGCAAGGCGCATCCGCTGCCGCACCGCGAACGTGCATGAAGAGCACAGATGCGCCGGACGGACCACCCCCAAAACTAGTTCTGGCGGGATGGTAAAGGGTTGTCATTCACATGTCAAAGTTCGTTACAAATTCGCCGGATTTGGCTTCCTAATCAACGATATAGACGGGTTTTCGCACCTTCTTTATTGGATCAATCCCATGGTTCGATGCTAGCCCCCTCCGACGCGGCAGCGTCGACGCATGCAACGGAAAGCACGCCCGATCAGGCTGCCCCGACCTGCGCCGCCGCCATCAGCTTGCGGGTGTAGGGATGTTGCGGTGCGCCCAGCACCATTTCAGTTTCGCCGGCTTCGACCACCTCGCCCGCCTTCATCACGATGACCCGATGCGCCATGGCGCGGATCACAGCGAGGTCATGGCTGATAAACAGGTAGCTGAGGTTGTACTTGTGCTGCAACTGGGACAGCAGCGCCAGCACCTGCTGCTGGATCGACACGTCCAGCGCCGAGGTGGGCTCGTCCAGCACCAGAATCTGCGGCTTGAGGATCAGCACGCGGGCGATGGCAATGCGCTGGCGCTGCCCGCCCGAGAATTCATGCGGATAGCGGCCCAGCGCGGTACGGTCCAGGCCGACCTCGCGCAGCGCCTCGATCACGCGCTGGCGCGTCGCCTCGCGCGACAGTCCGGGCTGGTGCAGCGCCAGGCCTTCGCCGACGATCTGCTCGATGGTCATGCGCGGCGCCAGCGATCCGAACGGATCCTGGAACACCACCTGCATGCGCGCGCGCAACTGGCGGCGATCGTCGCGCGTGGCGGTGTCGAAGCTGCGGCCCAGGAAATGGATGGTGCCCGCGCTCTTGCGCTGCAGCGCCAGCACGGTGTGGGCCAGCGTGGTCTTGCCCGAGCCGGACTCGCCCACGATGCCCAGGGTCTCGCCCTCGCGCAGCAGGAAGTCAACGTCCTTGACCGCCGCGAACTGGTCCTTGCCGAACCACCCCGCCAAGCCGCGGCGCTTGCGCGCATAGCTGACGCCCAGCTTGCGCGCCTCCAGCAGCACCGGCGCCAGCGGCACCAGCGGCAGCACCTCGCGCCGCGGGCGGCTGTCGATCAGCTTGCGGGTATAGGGATGCTGAGGCGCGGCGAACACCTTGGCGGTCTCGCCGGTCTCCACCAGCACGCCCTTCTCCATCACGCCCACGCGCTGCGCGAACGCGCGCACCAGGTTGAGGTCGTGGGTGATCAGCATCACCGCCATGCCGAACTCGGCCTGCAGGTCGCGCAGCAAGTCGAGGATCTGGGCGCGGATGGTCACGTCCAGCGCCGTGGTCGGTTCATCGGCCAGCAGCAGCTTGGGCCGGCACGCCAGCGCCATGGCGATCATGGCGCGCTGGCGCTGGCCGCCCGAGAGCTGGTGTGGAAAGCTGTCGAATCGGTGCGCGGCATCGCTGATGCCGGTGCGCTCAAGCAGCGCGATGGCCCGCTCGCGCGCGGCGCGCCGGTCCAGGCCTTCGTGCAGCGCCAGGGTTTCGACGATCTGGTTGCCGATGGTGTAGAGCGGGTTGAGCGCGGTCATCGGCTCCTGGAAGATCATCGCAATCTCGGCGCCGCGGATGCCGCGCATCTCGCGGTCGGATACCTCCAGCAGGTTCTTGCCCTCGAAGCGGATCGCGCCGTCGTAGTAGGCGTCTTCCACCAGCCGCAGCATGGCCAGCGCCGTCACGGTCTTGCCCGAGCCCGACTCGCCCACCAGCGCATAGCGCTCGCCGGCACGCAGGTCGAAGCTGACTTCGCGCACGGCGCGGGTGGCATGCTCGCCATGGCCGAAGGTGACGGACAGCTTGTCCACGCAGATCAGCGTGGACCCGGGCGCGGGCATCGGCGCCGGCGCCACGTCTGGCACGATCACAGGAGACACCGCGGTCATGGCATGGCCTCCGGAGCCGCCCCGGTGGGCGCGCCCGCCGGGACCTTTGGCTCGACGCGGCCGCGCAGCGCGGCCAGCCCCAGCCGGGTATCGAAGGCATCGCGCAGCGCATCGCCCATGAACGTCAGCAGCAGCAGCGTGACCACCAGCACCGCGAAGGTCGACAGCGAGATCCACCACGCATCGAGATTGGCCTTGCCCTGCGCCAGCAGCTCGCCCAGGCTCGGCGTGGTCGGCGGCACGCCCAGGCCGAGAAAGTCCAGGCTGGTCAGCGCCAGGATCGCCGCGCTCATGCGGAACGGTAAAAAGGTAATCACCGGGGTCAGGCTGTTGGGCAGGATATGCCGCCACATGATCTGCACGTTGGACAGTCCGAGCGCGCGCGCGGCCTTGACGTAGTCGAGCGAGCGGTTGCGGTAGAACTCGGCGCGCACGTAGTCGGACAACCCCATCCAGCCGAATAGCGACAGCAGGATGATCAGCAGCGCCAGGCTGGGCTCGAAGATCGAGGCGAAGATGATCAGCAGGTACAGCTCGGGCATCGAGCTCCAGATCTCAATGGCGCGTTGCGAGAACAAGTCGAAGCGCCCGCCGAAAAACCCCATGAGTGCCCCGGTCAGCGTGCCGACCAGCACCCCGATCACGGTCAGCGCCAGCGCGAACAGCACCGACACGCGGAAGCCATACAGCAGCCGCGCCAGCACGTCGCGGCCACGGTCGTCGGTGCCCAGCCAGTTCTCCGCCGAAGGCGGCGCCGGGTTGGGCTCCTTGGCGAAGTAGTTGAGCGAGTCGTACGAATACTGGTTCAGCGGAAACACCGCAAAATTGCCGTTGGTGGTGATGCGGTCGCGGATATACGGGTCCAGGTAGTCGGCAGGCGTGGCGAAATCGCCGTCGAAGGTGGTTTCGGGATAGACCTTGACGATGGGGAAATACCATTCGCCCTTGTAGTGCACCACCAGCGGCCGGTTGCTCGACAGCAGTTCGGCGCCAAGGCTCAGCACAAAGATGGCGACAAAGATCACCAGGCTCCAGTAGCCGCGCCGGTTGCGGCGGAAACGCTGCCAGGCGCGCTGGCGCGGCGAAGGCGAATGCGGCAGGCCGTCGGGCGCCGCGTGCGAGAACGTTTTCATCGGTGCAGGCCCTCGAAATGGATGCGCGGATCCACCAGCACGTAGCAGACATCGGAGATCAGGCGCGTGACCAGCCCGATCAGCGTGAACAGGTAGAGCGTGCCCAGCACCACCGGATAGTCGCGGCGCAGCACCGCCTCATACGACAACAGGCCCAGCCCGTCCAGCGAGAACAGCGTCTCGATCAGCAGCGAGCCGGTAAAGAACGCGCCGATGAAGGCCGCCGGGAAGCCGGTCACCAGCGGGATCAGGGCATTGCGGAACACATGCTTCCACAGCACGCGGCGCTCGCCCAGGCCCTTGGCGCGCGCGGTCAGCACGTACTGCTTGCGGATTTCCTCGAGGAAGGCGTTCTTGGTCAGCATGGTCACGACCGCGAAGCTGCCCACCACCGACGCCGTGATCGGCAGCACCAGGTGCCACAGGTAGTCCATCACCTTGCCCATCAGCGACAGCTGCTCCCAGTTGTCCGAGGTCAGCCCGCGCAGCGGGAACCACTGCACGAAGGTGCCGCCGCCGAACAGCACCAGCAGCAGCACACCCAGCACGAAGCCGGGAATGGCATAGCCCACCAGCACGATGATGCTGGTCACCACATCGAAGCGGCTGCCCGCACGGATCGCCTTGGAGATGCCGAGCGGCACCGATATCAGGTAGGTCAGGAAAAAGGTCCACAAGCCGAGGCTGACCGATACCGGCAGCTTGGACTTGACCAGCTCCCACACGCTGCGGTGCTGGAAATAGCTCTGTCCCAGGTCGAACTGCGCAAAGCGCTTGAGCATCAGCAAGTAGCGCTCCAGTGGCGGCTTGTCAAAGCCATAGAGGGCCTGGATCTCCTTGATCTTGTCGGGGTCGACGCCGCGCCGCCCACGGTATTCGGCGCCGCCACCGCTGGCTTCGCCAGCGCCGCCGCGCCCTTTCAGTTCCATCATCATCTGTTCGACCGGGCCGCCCGGTACGAACTGGATCACGACGAAGGTCAGCGTGATGACGCCGACCAGCGTCGGAATCATCAGCAAAATGCGTTTAAGCAGATAGGCAAGCATGGGGGCCGTCTCTTTCTTTGTCGGCGCTGAACGCGTCAGCGCCCGCGCGCCTCAGCGGGCTTGCGCCTGCACGTCGGTGCGCCACCAGTGGCTCAGGATCCAGCCTTCGGCGGTGTAGTAGTACGGAAGCCGCTCCGGATAGGCCAGCGTCTTGCGGTAGGCAACCCGGTGCGAAGCGCTGTACCAGTTCGGCACGATGTAGTAACCGTGCATCAGCACCCGGTCCAGCGCGCGGCCGGCCGTGACCAGCTCCTGGCGGGTATGGGCGTGCAGCACATTGTCCACCAGCTTGTCGACCACCGGCGACTTCAACCCGAACAGGTTATCCGAGCCCGGCGTACCGGCGGCCTCGCTGGAGAAGCGGTCGCGCAGCTCATTGCCCGGGCTTTGCGAATCGGGGAAGCGGATCGACACCATGTCGAAGTCGAAGTCTTCCAGCCGCTTCTGATACAGCGCGAAATCGGTGGTGCGCTGGTGCACCTGGATGCCAAGCTTCTCCAGATTGCGCACGTAGGTGGTGATCACCCGGCTCATGGCGCCGCCGTCATCGAGGAACTCGAACACGAGCGGCTCGCCCCTGGCGTTGCGCAGCGCGCCGTCGGTATAGGTCCAGCCGGCCTGGGCCAGCAGGCGCCGCGCCAGGCGCAGGTTGTCGCGCAGCGAGCGCGGCGCCGCGGTGCTGGGCTGGACCACGTCGGGGCCGAACACCTCCGGCGGCAGTTGTGCGCGCAGGGGCTCCAGCAGCAGCATTTCGGCAGGGCCGGGGCGGCCATCGAAGGTGGCGCTGGCGGCCAGCTCGCTGTTCGAGAACCAGCTGTCCAGCCGCTTGTAGGCGCCGTAGAACAACTGCCGGTTCAGCCATTCGAAATCCAGCGCGAGGATCAGCGCCTGGCGTACGCGCACGTCCTGGAACACCGGCTTGCGCAGGTTCATCACATAGCCCTGCATGCCGGCGCCGTTGCGGTGCGGGAACTCGGTCTTGAGCAGTTCGCCGTTGCGGAAACGCGTGCCCTGGTAGCTCTTGGCCCAGTTCTTGGCCTTGTACTCGACGATGGCGTCGAACTCGCCCGCCTTGAAGGCCTCCAGCCGCGCGGTCTCGTCCTTGTACAGCCGGTACACCACGCGCGCGAAATTAAAGGTGCCACGCCGCACCGCAAGGCCCTTGCCCCAGTATTTCGGGTCGCGCTGGAAGATAATGCCGCGGCCGGCATCGAAGCGCTCGATCAGGTAAGGGCCGCTCGCCACCGGCGGCTCGAAGGTCAGCTTCTCGAACGGAACCTTGGCTGTCCATTTGCGCGAGAACACCGGCAGCGAGCCGACGATCAGCGGCAGTTCGCGGTTGCGCTGCTTGAAATCGAAACGCACCGTGCGCTCGCCGGTCACGACTACCGCCTTCACGTCGGTGCACATGCTGCGATAACCCGGGCTCGAAGCCTTGCTCATCAGCATGTCGTAGGAATACTTGACGTCCGAGGCCAGCACCGGATCGCCATTGGAAAAGCGCGCTTGCGGGCGGATCGTGAACGTGACCGACATCTCGTCCGGCGCCACCGTGACGTCGTCGGCAAGCAGGCCATAGGCACTGGCGCTTTCGTCGGCGCTGGCGATCAGCAGCGACTCGAACATCAGCGCATTCAGCCCCGGGGCGGCGGTGCCCTTCAGGGTGAACGGATTGAACTTGTCGAAACTGGTGCGCCGGTCCGGATTGGCGAGCGTCAGCGTGCCGCCGACTGGCGCATTAGGATTGGCGTAGCCGAAGTGCGAAAAATCAGCCTGGTACTTGAGGTCACCATGCAGTGCAAAACCATGCGCCGCCCATGCCGGATCGGAAAAGAGCGAGACCGCCGCCGCCAGCGTCAGCGCCAGCTTCATTGCCGCCCAACTACGCAGTACTGCATCCCGCCGGAAGCACTGCCATGCCGCCTGAAGCGGCCAACGTGCTTGAATAGGCATCCTGTTGGATTCCTCCACTGTCACCTGTGGGGGCCCGGCGTTCTGCGGCCGGGCCAAGTATGAGACAATTTTACATGCGTCCGGGGTGGCCCCAGCCATCCGGACATTCCCTCTGCGCGGCGCAATAAAAGGGCCGCAAGATAGCCCGGCACCCGCACCGCCGCATGGCGGACGCACGAAACGTGCCTGATACACCACCTTGGAGAATTTATGGGATTTCTGGCAGGTAAGCGGATCCTGATCACCGGCTTGCTTTCGAACCGCTCGATCGCCTACGGCATTGCCTCGGCGTGCAAGCGCGAAGGCGCCGAACTGGCCTTCACCTACGTCGGCGAACGGTTCAAGGACCGGATCAGCGACTTTGCCAAGGAATTCGGCAGCGACCTGATATTCGAATGCGACGTCGGCAGCGACGAGCAGATCGCCGCTACCTTCGCTGCGCTGGGCCAGCGCTGGGAAAAGTTTGATGGCCTGGTGCACTCGATCGGCTTCGCGCCGCGTGAAGCGATTGCCGGCGACTTCCTCGATGGCCTGTCGCGCGAGGGCTTCCGCATCGCCCACGACATCTCCGCCTACAGCTTCCCGGCACTGGCCAAGGCCGCCCTGCCGCTGCTGTCCGACAAGGCCTCGCTGCTGACGCTGACCTACCTGGGCGCCGAGCGCGTGGTCCCCAACTACAACACCATGGGCCTGGCCAAGGCCTCGCTCGAGGCCAGCGTGCGCTACCTGGCCTCTTCGGTCGGCCCGCGCGGCATTCGCGCCAACGGCATCTCGGCCGGCCCCATCAAGACCCTGGCCGCTTCGGGCATCAAGGGTTTTGGCAAGCTGCTCGGCCATTTCGAGCAAGCCGCGCCGCTGCGCCGCAATGTCACCATCGAAGAGGTCGGCAACGTGGCTGCCTTCCTGCTGTCGGACCTGGCCAGCGGCGTGACGGGTGAGATCACCTATGTTGACGGCGGCTTCAACGTGGTCGGCGCCAGCGTCGCGGACGCGGAGTAAATCCGGCACCGGCGACAGCCGCAACACAAAAAGGGGGTGCCGACATGGCACCCCCTTTTTGCTTCGGCGCCCCGATGAACGGTGCGCACGCGGAAACTATGCCGTGGCGGGGACGCGCCGCCGGTCCATGCCCAGCATCGACCAGGCATAGATCACCAGCCCGCCGAGCGCCAGCAGCAGGCCGACCCAGCCGATCGATTCCCAGCCGTAGCCGGCCGCGATGGTGAGCCCGCCCAGCCACGCGCCCAGCGCATTGGCCAGGTTGAAGGCCGAATGGTTGAGCGCTGCCGCCAGCGTCTGGGCATCGCCCGCTACGTCCATCAGCCGGATCTGCAGTGCCGGGCCCAGCGCCACGGCGGTGCCCACCAGCAGCACGTTGAAGGCCGCCAGCCAGGCATGCGGCGCGGTAAAGGTAAACGCGCCCAGCACCAGCGCGGTCCAGACCAGCACGCCCCCTACCGTGGGCATCAATGCCTTGTCGGCCAGCCTGGCACCGGCCAGGTTGCCCGCCACCATGCCGATGCCGAATAGTGCCAGCACCACCGGGATGCCCGCCGCCGGCATATGCGCCAGCTCCAGCATGGTGGGCTTGATATAGCTGAACACCGAGAACATGCCGCCAAACCCGATCGCGCCGATACCCAGCGTCAGCCATACCTGCTTGCGCTTCAGTGCCGACAGTTCGCGCAGCGGGCTGGCACGCCGGTCAGCCGGCACGAACGGCGCCCAGCGCCATACCAGCAGCGCCGTCAGTGCACCGAGCGCACCCACGATCACGAAGGCCGAACGCCAGCCCAGCCACGTGCCGACCGATGCGGCAATGGGCACGCCGACCAGCGTGGCGGTGGTCAGGCCCAGCATCACCAGCCCCACCGCCTGCGCGCGCCGCTCGCGCGGGACCAGGCTGGCGGCCACCAGCGCCGCCACGCCGAAATAAGTGCCATGCGGAAAACCCGTGAGCAGGCGCGCCACCAACATCGACAGGTACGACGGCGCCAGCGCGCTGGCGATATTGCCGGCGGCAAACACCGCCATCAATGCGATCAGCAGGTTGCGCCGCGGCCAGCGGGCGCCCAGTACCGCCAGCAGCGGCGCGCCGACGACCACGCCGAGCGCATAGGCGCTGATCAGGTGGCCAGCTTGCGGGATCGAGATGCCGAGGTTGGTCGCGGCATCGGGCAACAAGCCCATGATGACGAACTCGCCGGTGCCGATGCCGAAGCTGCCGACGCCGAGCGCCAGCAGCGAGAGCCGGCCGGATTGATGGGGATCGCGGGAAGACGGGGAAGCAGCGGCGCCGCGGTCAGGATCCGCGGCGGATGGTGCATGTGGGGCGGCCATGTACAGGATTGCAGGATGTTCAACGAAATGCCGCCCGCTGACGGGCGAGGTAATGTCCTCGCCTCTGGTCGATCCAGCGTGCTCCTGTGCGGCGCGCAGGCCGTATTGTGCGGCAAAAACGCCAACCGTGCCGGCGCCGACGCGGCACCGCCGCAGGGCCCAACCCACCCGTACCCGATGGCCACTTCCGCTATGGCTCTGCGTCCGGCCCCAGCGCGGCCAGATTGTGCTTGATCACGTCCAGCACCGCCGCGGTCGTCACTGAACTGGAGACGCCGAACATCAGGATGCCGTTGGCCGCCTCCATCGGCCCCAGCAGGCGCCACGTCGGAGACATGACGATATCCCCATAGCCCAGCGTGGCAAAGTTGACGCCTGAGTGATACAGCGCAGTAGCGAAATCGGGGAACTCACCCAGCAGCATGAACAGGACGGCCCAGATCGCCATCTGGACAAAGTTGCCGAACAGGATCAGCACCATCACCACCGACAGCAGCAAGACCTCCTGGCCCAGCTCCGCGCGGCCCTGCCACGCATGCTTGAAGCGCACGTAGTAGCGCAGGCAGACCGCCACAAAGACCGCCTGCAACATCAGGCAGACCAGCATCACGGGAAGGCCGACGGCCAGGTTGTGCAGCATCATCGCCAGGTTCAGCCAGACAGTTGCCGGGCCCCGCGGGGCTGTTCGAGCCATTCGACCATCAGCCAGGCATACAGCGTGACGCCGACGAACAAGGCCATGCGCACGGCGAAGGCGGTATAGACGTCCTTGCCGGCGGCGCTGTCCTGCACCGACTGGCCCAGCAGGATGATCAGCGTCACGAGGGTATTGAGCCAGAAGCCGGGCGGGTACGACGACGGGCTGAGGCCATACAGCTTGCGCGCTACCAGCAAGCCGAACAGCAGCATCCACAGGAAGTACATCCACAAATGCACAAACAGGCTGAGCGCGGCCCAGAACAGAATGGCCAGGACACCGCCAGACAGCGTCGACCCAAGCAGTTCGCGCCCCGCGCCGCGTGCCGAGGTGGTGCAGCTTTGCCGGCCCAGCACGGCCGCTTTCATGATGATCGGCAGGTACGCCGCCGGATCGTTCAGCGCCAGCAGGAAAGCCGGCATGACCACCAGCGCGGCGCGCAGCGCGATCCGGGCGGCCTGGCCTTCCGGCAGGGCCGCTGGCGCAGGCGGGGCGCCGGCGCCAGCAGGTTCCGGAAACAGCCAGTGTCCAAGCCCGAGCGCCATCACCGCGACGAGCAAACCCTTGACCAGCGCTTCGATGACGGTGACCGCCAGGCCGAAATCAAAGGTGCCCGCCGCCGAGATCAGGGTCAGCCCCACCACCAGGAAGGTCGACACCAGGCTGTTGCCGCCACGCATGCCATAGCGAAACGCCAGGAACAGGCACAGGCCGACCATCAGCACGCCACTGGCGGGGTAATAGCGCAGGACCGGGATCAGCAGCAGGCCGGTGCCCGTGGTCAGCATCACGGCCAGCGCCAGGCCCAGCGCGGCCGCGGGCGACATCGGGAGATTCACGCTGGTCAGCAGGAACACCCCGAGCACCGGCGCCACCATGGGAACCGGCAGGCCCAGGCCAAAGCTGGCCGCCAGGCACAGCGCGGTCCCGCTGGCCAGGCGCAGCGAGCGCCGGGCGCGTGGATCGGGCGCGGGCAACGGCAGCGCGGGCCGGTCAGTAGACATAGGAAAGCCAGCTCATCAGATACAGGAACAAGCGGCCAAGCGGATTGAGCGGATTGCCCTCGGTGGGAAACGCCATGACCTCGGCCTGCCCGCCCACGCGAATGCCGCGCAGCGCGGCAACTTCGTCTCGGTCAATGTCGACAATGACCGGGAAGCGTTGCGCCGGACGCAGCCAGTCACGGCTGTTCTGCACCGTCGGCAGGGTGCCTGGCGGCGTGCCCGGCCCTACGTTGACGCCGTAGCCGACGCTGCGCACGCGGCCTTTGAAGACCCTGCCGGGCAAGGCATCCAGCACCACGGCAACCGGCGTGCCAGGCTCGACGCGACCCAGGTTGTTCTCGGTCATTTCTGCGTTGACCCACACATCGTGGATGGCGATCAGCGTCATGACCGGATTGCCGGCAGCGGCAAACTGGCCGACGTCGGTGCGCAAATCGGTGACCAGCCCGGCGGCGCGCGCCCGCACCTGCGTATTGGCCAGGTCCAGTTCGGCTTTCTCCAGGGCCGTGGCGGCGCTGCGCAGCTTGGCGTTGTCGTCCTCGCTGCCGCCCTGCTGCTCGCGCGCCCGCTGGACCTCGGCCCGGGCGGCGGCGACCTGGCTGACGGCCTGCTCGAAGGTGGCCCGTGCCACCTCCAGTCGTCGCAGCGAAATGGTGCCCGGGTCTTCCTGGTACAACCGTTCGAGGCGCTCGCTATCCTGCCGCGCCTTGACTTCGTTGGCACGGGCCGCGCGCAGCGATGCCTGCGCCGATTCGATGCCCGCGGTGCCGGCGCCAATCTGCCGGCGCGTCGATTCCAGGTCAGCGCGGGCGCGGTCTACGGCAATCCTGTAGTGCTGCGGATCCACCTCGAACAGCACCGTGCCTGCCGCGACGTCCTGGTTGTTGCGCACCTGCACCTTGATCACGCGCCCCGACACTTCCGCGGCAACCGGCACCACGAAGGCCTGCACCCGCGCCTGTTGCGTGTAGGGGGTCAGGCGGTCGGCCAGCAGATACCAGGCGAGGCTGATCATGATCAGCAGCAGGACCCAGCGCACGCCCTTTCCTGACGCGTCGGCAGCCGGCGGCGGTGCGCCGGGCGCAGGAGCCGGCGGAACCGGGGGCGCTGCGGGAGGTTGGGGGGTTTCGCTCATCGACGCTCGCTCAGGGATTACCGTTGACTGATAGCGGAACCGGCGCCGGCGCTGGCTCATCCAGCAGGGTCCCCCAGTCGGTGCGTTGCTGCATCTGCTGGCGGGTGGCGGGGTCCAGCAGCGGCAGCTCGCTGGACCAGCCGCCCCCGAGCGCCTTGTAGACGGCGATCAGATCGCTGACCGCATTGCTGCGGTTGACCACGTAGGCGTCCTGCTGGGTCGCCAGCGCGCGCTGGGCATCGAGCACGCGTTGGAAGTCGGAGTAGCCCTCACGGTAAAGCGCGTTGGCCAGCGTCAGCGAACGCCGCGCGGCCAGCGCGCTGTCGCGCAGGATCTGCTCGCGCTCCAGCGCCTTGATCAGCGCACTGGCGGCATCGTCGGCTTCGCGCGCCGCCTGCCGTACGGCATCCTGGTAGGCGATGATCAGTTGTTGCAGGCGGGCGTCCTGCACGCGCACGGTGTTCCGGATGCGGCCATAGTCGAACACGTTCCAGCGCAGGCTGGGGCCGCCGACCAGCGCCAGGCTGTTGGGCGTGCCCGCCAGCGTGCTGGCGGACCAGACAATGCTGCCCAGCAGCGTCAGCGACGGATACAGATCGGCCTCGGCCACGCCGACCAGCGCCGATTGCGCGGCGATCTGCAGCTCGGCGGCGCGGATATCCGGACGGCGCAGCAGCAGGCTGGCGGGCACGTCCTGCAGCACGGCGCGATCGACCAGCGGAATCACGCCTTCCTGGCCGGTCAGTTCCGGCAACTCCGGCAATGGACCCGGCGGGCGGCCGACCAGCACCGCCAGGGCATTGCGGGTGCGCGTGATCTGGCTTTCGAATTCCGGGATGGTGCTGAGGGTGCCCAGGTACTGGGTCTTCGCTTGCTGCAGGTCGAGTTCGTCGGTTTCGCCGCTCTTGAACAGGCGCTCGGTGATTTCAAAGCTGCGGCGCTGCAGCGCCGCGTTATCGCGGGCGATGCGCAGGCGCGCCTCGGCCGTGCGCAACGCAAAGTAGGTTTCCGCCACCTGGGCGCGCAGCAACACCAGGACATCGTCGCGGTTGGCGCGGGCGGCAAAGTAGGCGGCATCGGCAGATTCGATGGCGCGGCTGAAGCGCCCCCAGAAATCCACCTCCCAGCCGATGTCGAAGCCCGCACTGTATTGCCAGAAGCGGCTGTTCTGCGGATTGCGGCCGCCAGCCTGCCGGCGCTCCGTGTACAGGACATCGGCGCTGGCCTGCTGCAGTTGCGGGAAACGTCCGCTCCGGGCAATGCCCAGCTGGGCGCGCGCTTCCATCACGCGCAGGCCGGCTAGCTGCAGGCTGGCATTGTGCGCGTCGGCTTCGGCGATCAGGCGTTCGAGCACCGGGTCGCCGAAGACCTGCCACCACGCGAGCATATCGGGCAGCGCCTGCTGCACGGTTGCCTGCTCAAGCGCCGGACTGCGCCACTGCTGGGTCCAGGGCTCCTGCTGCGGCTGGAAGTCAGGCCCCAGGCGCGCGCAGCCCCCAACGCAACAGGCGCCGGCAAGCAATGCGCGCAAGGGAGGTTTCCAGCGCGGCATGGGGGCGCGGGTGTTCAGGTCTGTTGCTGGTTCCCAGGCTCGGTCTGCGCGGGCGGCAGCGGCGGATCTTCCACCCATTGCCAGAACAGCTGATAGCCGACGGCCAGCATCACCGGGCCGATGAACAGGCCGATCACGCCGCCGGTCACCATCCCGCCCAGCGCCCCGATCAACACCACCGGCATCGGCACGTCGACGCCACGCCCAAGCAACAGCGGCTTGAGCACGTTATCGGCCAGGCCCGCCACGAAGACATAGATGGCGAAGACGATGGTGGCCATGCTGGCCCCTTCGTTGGCAAAGACAAAGATGATTACCGGCACGGTGATCAGCGTGGCCGGCAACTGCGCGACGCCCAGCAGCAGCACCGCCATGGCCAGCACGCCAGCGGCCGGAACCCCCTTGATCACGAAGGCAACGCCGATCAGCAACATCTGGATAAAGGCGATGCCGACCACGCCCTGCGCCACCGCGCGAATGGTCGCCGTGCATAGCGAGGCGACGCGCTGCCCCCGTTCCGGGCCAAAGATGCGCGCGGCAATCTGCACGGCGCTGCGATTGCCGGCCTCGCCGTACGCCATGAAGATGCCGCCGATAATCAATGCGAAGACGAATATCAAGAGCCCTTTGCCGATGCCCGCGGCGGCGCCCAGCACGACCAGGCTGATTTCCTTGACCTCGGGCGCATGCGCCTGGATCACGCCGGTCAGGTCGGAAGCGGCGTGCAGCCAGACATCGTACAGGCGCTGGCCCACCAGCGGCCAGCTGGCGACCGACTCGGCCGGTGGCGGAATATGAATGCCCTCGTTCTTGACCATGGCCATGGCATTGCCAACCGAGTCGACCATCGCGTCGCCCAACAGGTATGCCGGCAGCGCGATGATGGCAATGGCGACCAGCACAATCAGCGTGGCAGCACGTCCGTCCCGGTTGCCCAGCCTGCGCCGGAGCCTGACCTGCAGGGGATAAATGGTTACCGCCAGGATCACCGACCAGACAATGAGATCGAGAAAGGGCCGGAATATCTGGAAGCAGAAGATCGCGAGCACCGCGATCAGCCCGGCCCGGATCAGCACATCGAGGAGTCCGCGCGACAGCACTCTTTCTGAAGTTGGCGTGGGCATCATCGCTTGTCTCCCTGCTGATCACCATCAAGATCCAGGACCGGCAACCTCGCCGCCGCGCATTCGCCAGGCCAGGTTAAGTACTGGCCGCATGGACGGATGAAATCCAGTCTAGGTGAGGGGTAAGGCCGGGACAACCTCAACACGTATGCTTATCGCTACATGGACCGTGGATGGCCAGTTGGCACAGCGATTGGCTTTGCACTTTGCCCGTTGAAGACCCGAAGCTGAAGGAAGGGCCGGGACATCGGCGGCGCGGATCCAGGGCCTGGCCGCGCGAGACTGGCGCGTCCTAGAGGATTCGAACCTCTGACCGCTCGCTTAGAAGGCGAGTGCTCTATCCAACTGAGCTAAGGACGCGAAGGCGTGCATTCTACCGCAGCGCCTGCCTGCGGTGACAAGCCGTGCGCATCAGGACGCGGTGCGCGGCTGGCCGCGCGTGACGTAGCGGCCAGCGCCAGCGGTCTCGGCAGCCGAGGCTGCGCTATCGCCGCCCGCCGGATGCAGCGCCACGCAGTTGCGCCCCTTCAGCTTGGCGTCATACAGGGCGCGATCGGCGCGGCGCATCAGCGCGTCCGCGCCCTCGCCGGGCTGCCGCGCCGCCACGCCGATGCTGACGGTATAGGTGATCGGATCAGGCTCGGACGGACACGGCGTGGCGCGCACCGCCGTGGCGAGCCGCAGGCAGGCCAGCCGCGCCGGCTCGAGCTCGGTGTCCGGCATCACGATGGCAAATTCTTCGCCGCCCAGGCGCCCCGCCAGGTCACCGTGGCCGAGGGTCTTGCGCAGCAGGCCGGCAAAATGCCGCAACACGCTGTCGCCCGCCAGGTGGCCATAGACATCGTTGATGGCCTTGAAGTGATCGAGGTCGACAAACGCGACCGTCATCGGCTTGCGCTGCCGCTCGGCATGCAGGCAGGCGGCCTCCAGTTCCTCCCAGAAAGCGCCGCGCAGCAGCACATCGGTCAGGTCGTCATGGCGCGCGCGACGCTCGAGCATACGACGCAGCCGGTCGTGCGCCATCAGCGCAAAGCTGACCGACACGCCGACCAGGGCAAAGACATTGAATATGGCGAGCTCGCCGTCCCAGGGCATCGGCCGCGGCCAGGCGCCGCCATGCGCCATGCCCGCCAGCGGCCGCAATACGGTCCATGCATTGACGGCCGCGGCGCCGACCACGATCGCCGCCAGCGACCATGCCGCCAGCCGGCCGGTGCCGCGCGCAGCCGGCACCGACGGCACCACGCTGCGGGCCAGATCCAGCAGCAGCACGATGTGGCAGGCGCTCAGGAGCGGCGCCAGATCTGGCAGCGCCACGGCCGCGGCCAGGTATCGCGGCGCCAGGTCACCCCAGGCCACCGCTGCCGCGGCCGCCAGGTTCAGCCCCAGCAAGCCCGCGGCACGGCCCGGCCGCTGCGCAAAGTGACGCGCACCCACTGCCATGACCGAGAGGGCGGCAAGCAACGCCACGTCGGTCGACTCCGGCACCAGCCACATCGGCCGCAATGCCTGCACCGCCGCCAGCACCGCGGCAAAAGCCGCCAGCACGCTGCCTAGCGCCCAGGATGTCAGGCCGCTGCGCTCCATGCCCGACGACCGGCGCAACACAACGCAAACCACCGCCATCTGCAAGGCAAACAGCCCCGCGATAAGCACAACCACGTGCGACTGAAACATCTTTATTCCCGTCCAAGGCAACCAGCGGCGCTCCGCATGCCACCGCGCTTCCCTGCTTCTTTGCCGATCCTGTGCCGGACCGTTGTTATCGAATGCCGCATCTCCTGTTTCAGGCCGCCCGTGCGGCCATTCGGCAAACGCGGGCAGACCGAGCCGCTCGCCCTGGGCGGGAGCGCCGTTCTTGTTCTGGTGATCAGGTCAGTCCGGAAGGAAATACGCAAAACCGGGCGTTCCCAACAGCACGCCGGTCGGACTGGAGCGGTGTGCGGATTATCGCAGCGCGCAAACCCAAGTCAAGCCAGAGCGCCCCCGCCAGAAGGGGGAGCTTCGCGGCAGGTGCGGGTGCCCCGAACCTGCCTGGATCGACACAGATTGACCGTGGTGCGCCAACGCGGCTACAATGGCCGGCTTCGGAGCGTAGCGCAGCCTGGTAGCGCATCTGATTTGGGATCAGAGGGTCGTAGGTTCGAATCCTATCGCTCCGACCAGAAATAGCTGATGGAAACAACGGCCTGGATCGCAAGATCCGGGCCGTTTTTCTTTTATCGGCCTGAGGCGGCTGGGCCCTGCCGTGCAGCATGTGGCGTTCGCGACGCCGGCGTGAGCCCGGTGGTTTCAGTACTGACGATTGCGACCCGCACGGGCACTCCGTGTGGCTGTACGCGGACTTGGTTGGCGCCAGCCGCTATGGTCGTTTGCCTCTAGGGTAGTGCGAGCGCGTTAATCGTCATATCAACCAGATGGGCTAAACGGTTCAGGCAGGCTTCTGGTCCGCCACGCCGCTGCGTCGGCGTTCCAGGTTGCAGTACACATCGGCCGCGACCAGTCCGAACAGCGCATGCGCAAACAGGCTCTCCCAGCCGCGCGCTTCGTCGAACCAGTTGAGATAGCGCCCGACCACATAAAAGTTGACTAGGTACACCACCACGCCGAACGCGATGCCGACCACCGAGGCCAGTCCCAGGCTGGTGTCAAGCCGGAATGACGACAGGATCAGCGCCAGCACCGCCGCCAGGATGATCGACAAGGCAAAATGCACCGTCCCCGCGGCCAGCACGATAGTCCAGTTGAAGGCATCCGCCGACAGCGCCTCGCGGCCCAGGATGATGGCGGCGACCATCTTCACGGTGCCCCAGGCGCCCTGGTACAGCAGAAAGCGCGCGGTCAGCAGCTCCAGCACCATGTAGACCGCGCCGGCGACCAGCCCCGCCAGCACCGCGGCGCGCCAGTCGGGGCGGCAGCGGACATAGCGGTGCGATTCCAGATGGAGTTCCATGGCAGTCTCCTTGCGAGATCCGGCGCGGCACGGCCGTACGCGTTAGTTCTAGCCCATATGGCATAAATGCCAAGCGAACCGCGATTCGAGTTGAGGCTTTATCGCCATTTTGTTGCGCGGCGGGCAGGCCGGGTGCAACCGTTGTCCCGGCAATGCTGCATCCGCGTACGTGATACAATGTCGCAGTAGCCCCCGGGGTGTCCGAGCCTCCCTGTAACCGGGCGTTCTCACCAGCGCGCTCTTGCGAGCGAACCACAGCCGCCGGCGCGGGCCATCCGCGACGACAACGAACTGGCGAACCACCGGGTACACCTGCCCGCCTGCTCCGCGAAGCACACGGCCTCTCCGGCTGTCAGCGACCAGGTTTTCGCCCAAGCAATCCGCGCCCGCAGGGCGACACCGCTGACGCCGCCGACTGCACCGGTCATGCAGGTGCCAGCTGCCGCAGGCTGCGCCCTGCCCTAACCCCTCGCGGTTGGCCGCATCGGCGCAATGTGCCGCGGTGGGTGCCGTTGCGGGCGCAACGTAACAGGATTTTTGAAAAACGTAACCATGCAGCCTTCGCGGGCTGCCGAAAAGGAAGACAGATTGGCTAAGGAAGAACTCATTGAATTTGGCGGCGTGGTGTCGGAAGCCCTGCCTGACAACCGCTATCGTGTCACGCTGGAAAACGGCGTCGAAATCTGGGCATACGCTTCGGGCAAGATGCAGAAGCACCGCATCCGCATCCTGGCCGGCGACCGCGTGACCCTGGAAATGTCGCCCTACGACCTGACCAAGGGACGCATCAACTTCCGCCACAAGTCCTGAGTTTCTCAACGGCGCCGATGGCAACGCGCTCGCGCTGCCGTCCGCGCCGCTGCTGCGTTGCGCCGACGCGCGGTCACGCCGCTGACCTCGCGCCCGGAGACACTTGCGGGCTGCCCTGACCGGCAGCCCGCATTTGTTTGCGCCGCGCTTGCGCCGGTCGGGCCGCTTCACCATACTCGAAGCAAGCTCATTGCCCCGTCCGACATGAACCTGATCCTGTGGCGCCATGCCGAAGCCGAAGACCTTCCCGACGCCCTCAGCCTGAGCCGCCATGCCGATCTGCAGCGGCCGCTGACGCGCCGCGGCCGCAAGCAGGCCGAGGCTTCGGCCAAATGGCTGCGTGCCCATCTGCCCGCCGATACCCGCGTCCTGTGCAGTCCCGCCGTGCGCGCCCGTGAAACCGCGGCCGCGCTGACCGGCGCGGCGGAAATCCTCGATGCCCTGGCGCCCGGCGCCGATGTCAGCGCCGTGCTTGCCGCGGTCGAATGGCCAGAGCGCCCCGAGCATGTGGTGGTGGTCGGCCATCAGCCCTGGATTGGACGGGTCGCGAGCCTGCTGCTGGCGGGCGCCGAAATGGACTGGAGCGTGCGCAAGGGCGGCATCTGGTGGCTGACCGGCCGTACGCGCGAAAGCGAGGCCCAGACGGTCCTGCGCGCGGTCATCAATCCCGAGTTCCTCTGAGTCCGGCCGGGGCGCGGCACCGTCCGGCGCGCCCCTGAAGTGTTCTCGGACGGGCCCCGGCAGTCGAAGTCACGCAACCGTCATCGCCGGGTCACGGCACTGTCACCGGCCCTGACTACATTGCATCGCAACAGTTACGTCACCAAAAGGACATACTGATGCGAGATCTGCCGACGCCTACCCAGCCGCTCTTCGACTCCCTGCCCAATGGCCTCGGCGGCCAGACGGCGCGGAGGCGTCTTCATCGCCCATCGGATACACCGGCACATGAGTCGCCTGTTCTCAGCGTGGCGTGGGCGCGCCACCAGGATGAAGTAGTCGAGGCCCAGCGCCTGCGCTACAAGGTCTTTGCCGAGGAAATGGGCGCGCGCCTGACGTCTTCGGTGCCCGAACTGGACATCGACATGTTCGATGCCTACTGCGACCACCTGATCGTGCGCGACCAGGCCACGCTGCGCGTGGTCGGTACCTACCGGGTGTTGCCGCCGCACCAGGCCAAGCGCCTGGGCTGCCTGTACGCCGAATCCGAATTCGACCTGGTGCGCCTGTCGCACCTGCGCCCCAAGATGCTGGAACTGGGCCGCTCATGCGTGCACCGCGACTACCGCTCGGGCAGCGTCATCATGGCCTTGTGGGGCGGGCTGGGCGAGTACCTGCAGCGCTGGGGCATCGAGTCCATGCTGGGCTGCGCCAGCGTGCCGATGAGCGACGGCGGCCACTACGCCGCCAGCCTGCACCGGCTGTTCAGCGAGCGCTCGCTGGCGCCAATCGAGTACCACGCCTGCCCGCGCCTGCCGCTGCCGGTGGAAGACCTGAACCAGCAGCTGGCGGTCGAGCCGCCCGCGCTGATCAAGGGCTACCTGCGCCTGGGCGCGAAGATCTGCGGCCAGCCCGCCTGGGACCCGGATTTCAACGTGGCGGACTTTCTCACACTGCTGCGCGTGAATGACATGAACCCGCGCTACGCCCGCCACTTCCTGGGCCTGAACAACGCCGCCTGAGCGGCGCCCCACCCAAAGCCCTGCCGGTCACGGCCGCCCCCTTGGCGGCCGTTGGACCGCTTCCAGCCGCACTCAGTCGTAGACCACCTTGTAGCGCTTGCCGATTCGCTGCCATTCGTCCGCTTCCTGCGCCAGGCTGTACTCGATCAACGGATTGGCGTCGATCCACGCCTTCGGCAGCCGCACGGTAAAGCCTTCGTCCAGTGCCTCGGCCAGCTGCGTGACACGGATGTCCGGCAATGCGACATCCGAGCGGCGCCGGCACAGCACGAAGGCCAGGCGCAGGCTGAACAGCATGCGCCAGTCGACGAACTTGCCGCTGCCCGACAGCTTGCCCAGCTTGCCCGCATGGCCCAGCAGCAGCGTCGCCAGCCGCGCCTGGTCGGTCTTGGAAAAGCCCGGCATGTCGGCATGCGTGGCGATGTAGGCGGAGTGCTTGTGGTAGCCGCTGTGCGAGATCGACATACCGATCTCATGCAGGCTGGCCGCCCAGCCGAGCAGCGCCAGGTTGTCCTCGCGCCGTTCATTGGCCGGCTCCGGGAACTGTGACAGCAGCGCCTGCGCGGCGCGCCGCACGCGGCTGGCCTGGGCGCGATCGACGCCGTAGCGGCGCATGAACTGGTCCACCGTGACCGTGCGCATGTCCTCATGGTGGCTGCGTCCGAGCAGGTCGTACAGCACGCCCAGTCGCAGCGCGCCGTCGGTCACGTCCATGCGTTCGATATCGAGTTCGGCGAACACACCCAGCATGATCGACAGCCCGCCCGGCAGCACCGGGATACGGTCCGGCTTGAGGCCGGTCAGCTTGACGCGATTGGTGTTCTCGGCCTTGATCAGCGCACGCTTCAGGCGCTCCAGCCCTTCGCGCGTGATGCCGTGCTCGGCATTGCTGTCGTTCATGCCGTTGAGTTCGATCAGCTCGGCGAGCGCGCGCGCGGTGCCCGACGAGCCGACTGCCTGCTCCCAGCCCGCGGCACGGTACTGGCGCACCAGCACCTGGATTTCCCGGCGTGCCGCCAGCTCGGCCTGCTTCATCGCGTATTCGTCGACGTTGCCACTGGGGAAGAACTGGCGGCTGTGCGATACGCAGCCGATATACAGGCTTTCCATCAGCTTGGACTGGTAGCCGTTGCCGATGATGAACTCGGTCGAGCCGCCGCCGATATCGACCACCAGGCGGTTGCCCTGGCAGGCCGGCGCATCGTGCGAGGCCCCCAGGTAGATCAGCCGCGCCTCCTCGCGCCCGGCGATCACTTCGATCGGGAAGCCCAGCGCGCCCTCGGCCTCGATCAGGAATTCGGAGGCGTTCCTGGCGACGCGCAGCGTATTGGTGGCCACCGCGCGCACCTCGCCCGGCGCAAACTCGCGCAGGCGGTCGCCGAAGCGCCGCAGCGCATCGATGCCGCGCCGCCGCGCGGGCTGGTCCAGGTATTTGTCGGGCGTCAGGCCGGCCGCCAGCCGCACCGGCTCGCGCAGCGCATCGACCTGGAAGATCTGGCTGGCCGGGCCATTGGCCGTGGGGGTCTCGTCCACCCGCCCGATCATCAGGCGGAAGCTGTTCGAGCCCATGTCGACGGCAGCCAGCAGGCGTGGAGTGTTGTTCATCGTTTGCTTGGAGGGCTGGTTCGCGTTGGCGTTGCGAGTCGCAGCAGGGACACGCTGTTGTCTGCGCCTGCCGGCGTTCGCGCCCGGGAAAAATATGTCGTTGTCATGTCCGCATCATGACAAAATTAAATTGTCATGAAAGTGACACGATTCTATGAAAAAGTCGCCACATCACCAAAAGAAGGTCATGACCATGTCGACGACTCCGTCCAGTACGCTGCTCAATCGCGAACTGGGCATCCTGGAATTCAATGCCCGCGTGCTGGCGCAAGCCGCGGACCCGAAAGTCCCGTTGCTGGAGCGGCTCAAGTTCATCTGCATCGTATCCAGCAACCTGGACGAGTTCTTTGAAATCCGCATGGCGGGCCTGAAGGAACAGATGCGCGACAATGCCTCGGGCCTGACGCCGGATGGTCTCTCGTTCCAGCAGACCTACCAGCTTGTCACCGAGCGCACGCAACGGCTTGTGGCTTCGCAGTATGACATGCTGCAGAACACCATTTTTCCACTACTTGAAAAAGAAGGCGTCTTTTTCCACCTGACCACCACCTGGACCGACGCCCAGCGCGAGTGGGCGCGCCAGTTCTTCCAGCGCGAGCTGGCACCGGTGCTGACCCCCATCGCCCTGGACCCCGCGCATCCCTTCCCGCGCGTGCTCAACAAGAGCCTGAACTTCGTGGTGGAACTGTCCGGCAAGGACGCCTTCGGGCGCGATGCCGATCTCGCCATCGTACAGGCGCCGCGCGCTCTGCCGCGCGTGGTGAAGATGCCGGAGAAGCTGTCGGGCTATCCGTACGGCTTTGTCATGCTGTCGTCGTTCATGCAGGGCTTCGTGCACGAGCTGTTCCCCGCCATCGCCGTGCATGGCTGCTACCAGTTCCGCGTGACGCGCAACTCCGACCTGTTCGTCTCGGAAGACGACATCACCGACCTGCGCGAGGCGCTGCAGGGTGAATTGCCCGCGCGCCATTTCGGCGACACGGTGCGGCTGGAGGTCTCGTCGGATACGCCGACTCCGCTGGCGCGCCGGCTGCTGCTGGAGTCCGGGCTTGCCGAACAGGACCTGTACCGCGTGTCCGGCCCGGTGAACCTGGTGCGGCTGATGCAGATCCCCGACATGGTCGATCGACCCGCACTGAAATTTCCGCCCTACGTGCCGGCCCCGGTCAAGGTCTTTGCCGGCGGCGTGTCGATGTTCGACGTCATGCGCCAGCAGGACGTGCTGCTGCACCACCCGTACGAGAGCTTCAGTTCCGTGCTTGACCTGCTGCAGCTGGCCGCGGCCGATCCCAACGTAGTCGCGATCAAGCAGACGGTCTACCGCACCGGCAACGAATCGCTGGTGATGGAAGCGCTGATGACCGCCGCGCGCAACGGCAAGGAAGTGACGGTGGTGGTGGAACTGCTGGCGCGCTTCGACGAGGAAACCAATATCAACTGGGCCGAGCGGCTGGAGTCCGCTGGCGCGCACGTGATCTACGGCGTGGTCGGGCACAAGTGCCACGCCAAGATGCTGCTGATCGTGCGGCGCGAGCCCACCGGGCCCAAGGCCAAGCAAGTCAAGCTGCGCCGCTACGCCCACCTGGGCACCGGCAATTACCACCCGCGCACGGCCCGGCTCTATACCGACTTCGGCCTGCTGACCGCCGACGAGGCCATCTGCGAAGACGTGCACCATGTGTTCCAGCTGCTGACCGGCACGGCCGGCACGATCCGGCTGAACCACCTGTGGCAGTCGCCGTTCACCATGCAGACCAGCCTGGTCGACCATATCCGGGTCGAGGCCCGCAACGCGCGCGCGGGCAAGCCGGCTCACATCATCGCCAAGATGAACGCGCTGCTGGAACCATCGATCATTGATGAGCTGTACAAGGCGTCGCGCGCGGGGGTGAAGATCGACCTGATCGTGCGCGGCGTGTGCGCGCTGATGCCGGGCGTGCCGGGCATGTCCGAGAACATCTCGGTGCGCTCGATCATCGGGCGTTTCCTTGAACACCACCGCGTCTATTACTTCCACGCCGGCGGCGAAGAGGTGCTCTACCTTTCCAGCGCCGACTGGATGGACCGCAACCTGTTCCGCCGCGTGGAAGTCGCATTCCCGGTACTGGACAAGGCGCTCAAGGCGCGCGTGGTCAAGGAAAGCCTGCAGGTCCACCTGCGCGACAATGCGTCGGCGTGGATCATGCAATCGGATGGCAATTACGTGCGCAAGCAGACGCGTTCCAAGCATCCGCATGTAAGCCAGAACGATCTGCTGGTGATGTTCGGCGGCACGCCCTGAGCGCGCGCCGCGAGCAAAAAAAACCCCGCCGCGGCGGGGTTTCCTGTTGCGGTCAGGCGGCGCGCCGCGAACTGTCCGGTGATTGCGGCGCGATCGTCGGACCTGCCCCCGGCACCGGGCTGTCCGCGCTTTCGGCGGCGGAGCGCTGGCTGCGCTCCTGCGGGAACACCACGCGGAACACGCTGCCCCGGCCCTCCTCGCTGGTGACACGCAGTTCCGCATGGTGGCGCGACAGCACGTGCTTGACGATGGCCAGGCCCAGCCCGGTCCCGCCGGTGTCGCGCGAGCGGCTGCGGTCGACGCGGTAGAAGCGCTCAGTCAGGCGGGGAATATGCTCGGGCGCGATGCCCAGGCCAGTATCGGTCACCGAAAACACCGCGTGGCCGTCTTCCCAGGCCAGCCGCATGGTGATACGGCCGCCCTCCGGGGTGTAGCGCACGGCGTTCGAGACCAGGTTGCCCAGCGCGGACATCAGTTCGGTCTCCGCGCCCCGCATGCCCACGGTCGGGTCGATCTCCGCGGCGACATGGTGCCGGCCCTGCGACAGCGCCTCGGCGTCGTGCATCAGGTGCGCCACCATGGCGCGGATCGGCACCACGTCATGGCCGGGCGGCTGCGCGTCGCTTTCCAGCCTGGCCAGCGCCAGCAAGTCTTCGACGATGCTTTGCATGCGCACCGACTGCGCCAGCATCATGTCGATGTAGCGGCGCCGGTCATCCTCCGACACCGGCAGGTCGCGCACGGTCTCGAGGAAGCCGGTCATCACCGTCAGCGGCGTCTTCAGTTCATGCGAGACATTGGCGACGAAGTCGCGCCGCATCGCCTCGGTGTTCTCCAGCTTGGTGATGTCCTGCGTGATCACCAGCTTGCGGTTGTCGCCGTAGGGCAGGATCTGGACCGCGATCACGCTGTGCTTGTGCTCGCCCATGTCGCGCATCACCAGCGGATCGTCGAACTGCTGCCGCGTCAGGTAGTGGACGAACTCCGGCCGGCGGATCAGGTGAGTGATGCGCTGGCGCACGTCGCGCCGCGCGTTCAGGCCGAAATGCTGCTCGGCGACGTCGTTGCACCATTCGATCTGGTCGGCGTCATCGAGCATCAGCACGCCGTTGGGCGAGGCCTGGATCGCCTGGATAAAGCGCGTGTGCTGCTGCTCGACCTGCAGCACCTGGGTGCGCCAGCGCTTGACCAGCCGGTGCAGGCGGTAATACACCTCGCCCCACAGGCCGAGCGCGCTGGGAATCTCGCCGTAGACCGGCGCGTCCAGCACCTTCCACAGCCGGTTGATCTGGTACAGGTAGTAGAACAGCAGCCCGAGCAGCGAAACGCAGGCCAGCGCCAGCGCCGGCACCGGGCCGACGGCCAGGTAGACGCCGGCGGACAGCACCAGCAGGCTGATCAGGATGGCCACGGAACGGGCCCAGATGACATTCATGCGCAGGGTTCAGGCTCGCAGCCAGCCCGGGAATCGGCTGGCTGCAGGGTTGCGACGGAGTGTGCCACGATTTCGCCGCGCCCTGCCAGCGGCGTGGGCCCCCGCCCGGCGCCTCAGGCGCCCGGGGTGCGCGCGAGCCGGTAGCCGCTGCCGCGCACGGTTTCGATCATGTTGCTGTAGCCGCCGGGGGTCAGCGCCGCGCGCAGGCGCTTGATATGGACGTCGACGGTGCGTTCCTCGACAAAGACATGGTCGCCCCACACCTGGTCGAGCAATTGCGACCGGCTGTGCACCCGCTCAGGGTGCGTCATCAGGAAGTGCAGGAGGCGGAACTCGGTGGGGCCCAGGTCCAGCTTGATCGGGCCGCTGTCGTCCTGGCCGGTGACCCGGTGCGTGGCGGGATCCAGCCGCAGCCCGTTGATTGCCACCACGTCGTCGGTCAACTGCGGCGCGCGGCGGCGCAGCACGGCCTTGATCCGCGCCAGCAATTCCTTGGGCGAGAACGGCTTGGTGACATAGTCGTCGGCACCGGCTTCCAGCCCCATCACCTTGTCCTGCTCCTCGCCGCGCGCGGTCAGCATGATGATCGGAATCTGCCGGGTGCGGTCGTTGGCGCGCAACTCCTTGGCGAAGTTCGCGCCCGACTTGCCCGGGAGCATCCAGTCGAGCAGCACCAGGTCGGGCAGCACGTCGCTCATCAGCGACAGCGCCTGCTCGGCGTTATAGGCCCGGATCGGATAGTGCCCCGCGTGCTGCAGGTTCACGGCGATCAGCTCGGCGATCGCCGGTTCGTCTTCGACAACGAGAATACTGCTAGGCATGTGTATGGTTCTCCGTGGGCGGCTGATCTCAGCTCAGCGCTTCGCGCTCCATGTCCTCGCGCGAGACATGGCGGACGTCCGTCCCCTTGACAATGTAAATAATAAATTCCGCGATGTTCTTGGCATGATCGCCGATGCGCTCGACGGCCTTGGCGATGAACAGGAAATCCAGCGCGACCGAGATCGTGCGCGGGTCCTCCATCATGTACGTGATCAGCTTGCGCACGAAGCCGCGGAATTCCTCGTCGATGGCCTTGTCGTCCTTGACGATGCGCGCCGCCGCCACCGTGTCGAGCCGGGCAAAGGCGTCCAGCGCCTGGCGCAGCAGCGAGATCGCCATCTCGCCCGACAGCTTGACCTCGGCGTAGTTGATGCTGTGCGCCGACGCATCTTCCATGATGTGCTTGGTGCGCTTGGCGATTTTTTCGGCCTCGTCGCCGGCGCGCTCCAGGTTGGTGATGGTCTTCGAGATGGCCATCACCAGGCGCAGGTCGCGCGCGGTCGGCTGGCGCCGGGCGATGATATTGCCGCAATCGGCATCGATCTCGACTTCCAGCGCGTTGAGCTCCAGCTCGCGGGCGATGACCTGGTCGGCGGCCTCGCCGTCGAAGTCGGTCAGCGCGCGCATGGCCATCTCGATCTGCGACTCGACCAGCCCGCCCATCTGCAGCAGCTTGGTATTGATGGCGTTGAGGTCGGCGTCGAACTGGGTCGACAGATGCTTGTCAGTCATGGGATTCTCCTGGCCGCTTATGGATATGCTAGTCCCTGCTTTGCCCGTCAGCCGAACCGGCCGGTAATGTAGTCTTCCGTTTCCTTGCGGTGCGGCTTGATGAAGATCTTCTCGGTCTCGCCGAACTCGATCAGTTCGCCCAGATACATGTAAGCGGTGTAGTCGGAGCAGCGCGCCGCCTGCTGCATGTTGTGCGTCACGATCACCACGGTGTACTCGTCCTTCAGTTCCGCGATCAGCTCTTCGATGCGGCCGGTGGAAATCGGGTCGAGCGCCGAGCATGGCTCGTCCAGCAGCAGCACCTCGGGGCGGATGGCGATGCCGCGCGCGATGCACAGCCGCTGCTGCTGGCCGCCGGACAGGCCGTAGCCCGATTGGTGCAGCTTGTCCTTGGCCTCGTTCCACAGTGCCGCCTTGGTCAGCGCCCACTCCACGCGGTCATCCATTTCCGAGCGCGACAGCTTCTCGAACAGGCGCACGCCGAAGGCGATGTTGTCGTAGATCGACATCGGGAACGGCGTCGGCTTCTGGAACACCATGCCGACCTTGGCGCGCAGCAGCGCGATGTCCTGCCTGGCGGTCAGCAGGTTGTCGCCGTCCATGTTGATCTCGCCCTCGGCGCGCTGCTCGGGATAAAGCGCGTACATCTTGTTGAAGGTACGCAGCAGCGTCGACTTGCCGCATCCCGACGGGCCGATGAAGGCCGTGACCTTGCGGTCCGGGATCGACATGTTGATGTCCTTCAGCGCATGGAACTGGCCGTAGTAGAAGTTCAGGTTGCGCACGTCGATCTTGGCGCGTACCGAATCGGGAATGTCGATGACGGTGGAGGTCATTGCGTTTTCTCGCTTGCAGTCTTGGGGCGGGGCGGATACCGGCCGCGCCGCTTATTTCTTGAACAGGATGCGCGCCAGGATATTCAGGGCCAGCACACCGATCGTAATCAGGAACACACCCGCCCAGGCCAGCTGCTGCCATTCGGTGAACGGGCTCATGGCAAAGCGGAAGATCGTCACCGGCAAGTTGGCCATCGGCTTGTTCAGGTCGCTGGTCCAGAACTGGTTGGACAGCGCGGTGAACAGCAGCGGCGCGGTTTCGCCGGCGATGCGGGCCACCGCGAGCAACACGCCGGTCACAATCCCGGCGTACGATGACTTTACCGTGATCGACAGCACCATTTTCCACTTGGGCGTGCCCAGTGCGAAGGCTGCCTCGCGCAACGCGTTGGGCACCAGGTTCAGCATGTTCTCGGTGGTGCGCACCACGATCGGCACTTGCAGCAGCGCCAGCGCGCAGATGCCCGCCCAGCCCGAAAAGTGGCCCATGCGGGTCACCACCAGCGCGTAGACAAAGAGTCCGATCACGATCGACGGCGCCGACAGCAGGATGTCGTTGATAAACCGGATCAGGCTGGCCAGCGGCGAGCTCTTGCCGTACTCAGCCAGGTAGATGCCGGCCAGGATGCCCAGCGGCGTGCCGAACAGCGTGGCCATGCCGACCATCACGAAGCTGCCGAAGATCGCGTTGGCCAGGCCACCGCCGGCGGTATTGGGGGCCGGGGTCATCTGCGTGAACAGGTCCAGCGACAGTCCGCCCACGCCCAGCGAGACGGTGGTCCACAGGATCCACGCCAGCCAGAACAGGCCGAAGCCCATGGCCACCAGCGACGCGGTCAGCGCGTACAGGTTGACGCGGCGGCGGCGGCCCTGCAGGCGCGCGCGCACCGCATCGGCATCAGGGCGCACCGCGGGAATCGATACAGAAGACACGGCTTGACTCGCTTGGCTCATTTGGCGCCCTCATTTTTTGCCAGTCGCAGCAGCAACAGCTTGGACAGCGCCAGCACCACGAAGGTAATGAAGAACAGGATCAGGCCCAGCTCCATCAGCGCGGCCGTATGCAAGCCGGCGCCGGCTTCGGCGAACTCGTTGGCGAGCGCCGAGGTGATGCTGTTGCCCGGCGAAAACAGCGAGGCGCTGTCCAGCAGGTTGGTATTGCCGATGACGAAGGTGACCGCCATGGTCTCGCCCAGCGCGCGGCCCAGGCCCAGCATTACGCCGCCGATGACGCCGGCGCGGGTGTAGGGCAGCACCACGTTCCACATCACTTCCCAGGTGGTGCAGCCCACACCGTAGGCGGATTCCTTGAGCAGCACCGGCGTGACCTCGAACACGTCGCGCATCACCGAGGCGATGTACGGAATGATCATGATCGCCAGGATCACCCCCGCGCACAGCAGGCCGATGCCCAGCGGCGCTCCCTGGAACAGCTTGCCGATCACCGGCAGCTGGCCCACCGTGGCGGCCAGGGGCTTCTGGAAATACTCGCCGAAGATCGGTGCGAACACCAGCAGGCCCCACATGCCGTACACGATCGACGGCACCGCGGCCAGCAGCTCGATGGCGGTGCCGAGCGGCCGGCGCAGCCAGGCGGGCGACAGCTCGGTCAGGAACAGGGCGATGCCGAAGCTGACCGGCACCGCGATGATCAGTGCGATCAGCGAGGTCACGATAGTGCCGTAGATCGGCACCAGCGCGCCATAGACATCGGCGGGGGGATCCCACTCCGCGGACCACAGGAAGCGCGCGCCGAAGGTCTGGATCGAGGGCCACGCGCTGATCGCCAGCGAGACGATGATGCCGCCCAGCAGCAGCAGCGTCACGATGGCGGCGCCGCGCGTGAGGCCGCCGAACAGGAGGTCGCCAAGCCGGCTTGGAGGCTGGACGCTGCGGGTGTCGGAGGGGATAGTCGCCATGTCGGAAAATTCGGGAGGGTTCGCCGGCCCGCGCGTGCACGCGTGCACGCGAGCCGGCGATACCGTCAGATCAGTACAGCGCCTTGCCTGCAGAGTCCTTGACGATCGTCTTCCAGGTCGTGCGGATCTGGTTGACGACGTTTTCCGGCAGCGGCACGTAGTCCAGGTCGGCGGCCATGCCGGTGCCGTTCTTGTAGGCCCAGTCGAAGAACTTCAGCACTTCCGCGCCCTGTGCCGGCTTGTCCTGGTTCTTGTGCACCAGGATGAAGGTCGCGCCGGCGATCGGCCAGGCATCCTTGCCCGACTGGTTGGTCAGGATCTGGTAGTAGCTCTTGCTCCAGTCCGCGCCGGCGGCAGCCGCCTTGAAGGCGTCGTCGCCCGGCTTGACCACGGCACCCGACGCGTTCTTCATGTTCAGGTGGGTCATCTTGTTCTGCTTGGCGTAGGCGTACTCGACATAGCCAATGGCGCCGTTCAGGCGCTGCACGAAGGCGGCCACGCCCTCGTTGCCCTTGCCGCCGGTACCGCCGCCCGGCCAGTTGACCGTGGTGCCCTCGCCCACCGTGCTCTTCCAGTCAGCGCTGACCTTGGACAGGTAGTTGGTGAAGATGAAGGTGGTGCCCGAGCCGTCGGCGCGACGCACCGGCAGGATGTCCTGGCTGGGCAGCTTGGCGTGGGGGTTCAGCGCCTTGATCGCGGGATCGTCCCACTTCTTGATCTTGCCCAGGTAGATGTTGGCCAGCACTTCGCCGGTGATGGTCAGTTCGCCCGGTTTCACGCCTTGCAGGTTGATCACCGGCACCACGCCGCCGATCACCGTGGGGAACTGGACCAGGCCCTGCTTGTTCAGATCCTCGTCCTTCAGCGGCGCGTCCGAGGCACCGAAATCGACTGTCTTGGCGCCAATCTGCTTGATGCCGCCCGACGAGCCGATCGATTGATAGTTGACCTTGTTGCCCGTTGCCTTGTTATATGCGTCGGCCCACTTGGAATACACGGGCGCCGGGAAAGACGCGCCTGCACCGGTAATTTCCGCCGCGAACGCAGTACCCGCCACCACCATCGAAACGATGCCTGCCACGGCAGTCTTGACCAGCTTCATATGTCCTCCAGAGAACATTGGTTGGGAATGACAAATTTTTGACAAGACGAACTTTATGCTGGCTGTATGACAATTCCGTGACATCTTCAAATCTTCTTGAAGCAGGCCTCCAGCAAGGCATTGTCGGGATCTGGCCGTGTCGCGGCGAGGACAATATGACGGCGGTTAATTGCGAAGAGCGATAAAAAAACGCCGGGACGAGCCCGGCGTTCGTACCTTGGAGGGAGCCCTCAGGCACTTAGCGCGTCCGCCAGCTTCCTGGCTGCGCGCTCGGCCATGTCGGCCTGCTCCGCTTCGACCATCACGCGCACCACGGGTTCAGTGCCCGAGGCACGGATCAGCACCCGGCCGCGGCCTTCCAGTTCCGGTTCCACCGCGGCCCGCGCTGCCTGCAGGCCGGCATGGGTCTGCCAGTCGAAACCCTTCTGCACGCGCACATTGATCAGCGTCTGCGGGAACAGCTTCACGCCGTCGAGCAGTTGCGCCAGCGTCTTGCCGCTGCGACGCAGCGCGCCGAGCACCTGCAGGGCCGACACGATGCCGTCGCCGGTGCTGTGGCGGTCCAGGCACAGCAGATGGCCGGAACCCTCGCCGCCCAGCGTCCATTTGCGCTTGTTCAGCTCCTCAAGCACATAGCGGTCGCCCACCTTGGCGCGCACGAAATCCACGCCCTCGCGCTTGAGCGCCAGTTCCACCGCCATATTGGTCATCAGCGTGCCAACGGCACCGGGTACCGCCTGCCCGGCGGCCTGCCGGTCCCGCACGATCAGGTACAGCAGTTCGTCGCCGTTGTAGAGCCGGCCATCCGCGTCCACTACCTGCAGCCGGTCAGCGTCGCCATCGAAGGCCAGGCCCAGGTCGGCGCCGTTGGCCTTGACCGCCTCGACCAGCTTCTCCGGCGCGGTGGCGCCGTAGCCGGCGTTGATATTGCGTCCGTTCGGCTGGTTGCCGATGGCGACCACGTCCGCGCCGAGTTCATGAAACACCGGCGGCGCGATGTGATAGGCCGCGCCATGGGCGCAGTCGACCACCAGCTTCAGGCCATGCAAGTCCTGTTCGTACGGGAAGGTGCTCTTGCAGAATTCGATATAGCGGCCGGCGGCATCGTCGATGCGGCGGGCGCGCCCCAGGTCGTCGGAGGGGGCGCACACCATGGGCTCGTCGAGGGCTGCTTCGATCGCCGCCTCGACCGCGTCGGGCAGCTTGTCGCCGCTGGCCGAGAAGAACTTGATGCCGTTGTCGTAGTAGGGGTTGTGGCTGGCCGAGATCACCACGCCTGCGGACAGCCGCAGCGCCCGCGTCAGGTAGGCAATGCCAGGGGTGGGCAGCGGCCCGGTCAGCAGCACATGCACCCCCGCCGATGTGAAGCCGGCTTCCAGCGCGGCTTCCAGCATGTAGCCAGAAATGCGCGTGTCCTTGCCGATCAGCACGGTGGGCTTGCCCTGCCCGGTCCTGGCGCCATGTGCCAGCACCTTGCCCGCGGCATGGCCCAGCCGCATCACGAAGTCTGGCGTGATCGGCGCGTCGCCGACCTTGCCTCGCACGCCATCTGTTCCGAAATACTTGCGTGTCATTCCTTGTTTCCCTTCTCTTCTATGTTCTGTCTTCGTTGCGCCGTCCGGCGTCGGCGCCCGGCGGCTCAGTCCGCGTTGACGGATTCGTTGCGCACGGCCCACCAGGTCTTCACGGCATCGACGGTCTGCTGCACATCATGCACGCGCACGATCAACGCACCGCGCTCCACCGCACATACCGCCGCGGCGATGCTGGCGGCGATGCGCTGCTGCGGCGGCCGGCCGCCCAGGATGGCACCCAGCGTGGATTTGCGCGAGATGCCCGCCAGTACCGGCAGGCCGTCCAGGGCCAGCTTCGGCAATTGCCCGAGCAGGCGCAAATTATGATCCGGTGTCTTGCCGAAGCCAAACCCCGGATCGAGGCAGATCCGGGCATCGTCGATTCCCGCGGCACGCAGTACGGCGACGCGCCCGGCCAGGAATTGCGCCACTTCGGCAACCACGTCGGTGTAGTGCGGATCCTCCTGCATGGTTTGCGGATCGCGCTGCATGTGCATCACGCACAGGCCCGCTTGTCCGCCCGTCACCGCCTCGACCGCGCCTGGCATGCGCAAGCCCCAGATATCGTTGATGAGATCGGCTCCGGCCGCAAGCGCGGCGCGCATCACCTCCGGTTTATAGGTGTCGATCGACAACGGCTTGCCGCAGTCGCGCAGCGCTTCCACCACGGGGATCACGCGCGCCAGCTCGTCCTCGAGCGGTAGCGCCGCCGAGCCGGGCCGGCTCGATTCTCCGCCGATGTCGATGATGTCGACGCCCTCGGCGATCATCTGCTCGGCATGGCGCAACGCCCCGTCGCGGCTGGCATGCTGGCCGCCGTCGGAAAAGGAGTCGGGCGTGACGTTGAGGATGCCCATCACCAGCGGCCGCTGGTCCAGGGCAAAGCGGAAACGGCCGCACTGGAAGTGCCGGGTCTGAGTGGTCTGCTGCAAGGTAGAAGGCTATGGCGATGCGCACGGGTTCGCCGCGCAAAAAAGGAAAAGCCGGTGCACCAGGCACCGGCTTCAGGGACAGGCACTACACAGCCATCACGACGGCATCGTCACCAGGACGCGCGCCGGCTCAGGCCGTCGCGGGCGCGTTGGTCGGCGCCACCGGCGAGCCGCCCGAAGGCGTGCTGCCGCCACCGTTGGGTCCCGACGCGCTGCGCGGCGGGCGCGGCGGCTTGCCGGCCATGATGTCGTTGACCTGGTCGGCATCGATGGTTTCCCACTCCATCAGCGCGTTGGTCATGGCCTCGACCTTGTCGCGGTTCTCTTCGAGCAGGCGCTTGGCCAGCGCATATTGCTCGTCGATGATGCGGCGGATCTCGGCGTCGACCTTCTGCTGCGTGGCTTCAGACACGGTCTTCGACGACAGCTTGCCGAACATGCCGTCCTGCTCGGTATCGACGTACACCATCGCGCCCAGCGAGTCGCTCATGCCGAAGCGGGTCACCATGTCGCGCGCGATCTTGGTGGCGCGCTCGAAGTCGTTGGAAGCGCCCGTGCTCATGGCGTTGAGGAAGACCTCTTCCGCCGCGCGGCCGCCGAAGAGGATGGCCACCTCTTCCAGCATGCTGTCCTTGTACTTCGAATACTTGTCATGCTCGGGCAGCTGCCAGGTCACGCCCAGCGCCCAGCCACGCGGCATGATGGTGACCTTGTGCACCGGGTCCGCCTTGGGCAGCAGCTTGGCCACCACCGCGTGGCCCGACTCGTGGTAAGCCGTGGCACGGCGCTCTTCCTCGCGCATGACCGTCGACTTGCGCTCCGGACCCATGTAGATCTTGTCCTTGGCGTCCTCGAAGTCCTGCATGTCGACCACGCGCTTGTTGCGGCGGGCGGCGAACAGCGCGGCCTCGTTGACCAGGTTGGCCAGGTCGGCGCCCGAGAAGCCCGGGGTACCGCGCGCGATCACCGATGCGTCGACGTCGTTGCCGATCGGCACCTTGCGCATATGGACCTTCAGGATCTGCTCGCGGCCGCGGATGTCCGGCAGGCCCACGTAGACCTGGCGGTCGAAGCGGCCCGGACGCAGCAGCGCCTTGTCCAGCACGTCGGCACGGTTGGTCGCGGCGATCACGATCACGCCCGAGTTGGCCTCGAAGCCGTCCATCTCGACCAGCATCTGGTTCAGGGTCTGTTCGCGCTCGTCGTTGCCGCCGCCCATGCCGGCGCCGCGATGGCGGCCGACCGCGTCGATTTCATCGATGAACACGATGCACGGCGCCTGCTTCTTGGCATTCTCGAACATGTCGCGCACGCGGGCAGCGCCCACGCCAACGAACATTTCAACGAAGTCGGAACCCGAGATGCTGAAGAACGGCACCTTGGCCTCGCCAGCGATGGCGCGCGCCAGCAGCGTCTTGCCGGTGCCCGGAGGGCCGACCAGCAGCACGCCGCGCGGGATGCGGCCACCCAGCTTCTGGAATTTCTGCGGATCCTTGAGGAAGTCGACCAGCTCGACCACTTCTTCCTTGGACTCGTCGCAGCCGGCCACGTCCTGGAACGTGACGGCGTTCTGGTTCTCGTCGATCAGGCGCGCACGCGACTTGCCGAATGAGAATGCGCCGCCTTTTCCGCCACCCTGCATCTGGCGCATCATGTAGAACCAGAACACGATGATCAGCAGGGTCGGCCCAAGGTAATACAGGGCCTGGACCAGCACGTTGGGTTCGTCGTCCGCCTTGCCGGTGACCTGCACGCCGTACTTCATCAGGTCGCCGACCATCCAGATGTCGCCCGGCGAGATGATGGTGTACTTGGCGCCTTCCTTGGGCGAGATCACCAGGTTGCGGCCCTGCACGTCGACACGCGACACCTTGCCGTTCTTGGCGTCATCCATGAACTGCGAATAGGTGACGCTATCCTGCGCACGGGGCTTGTCGAACTGCTTGAAGACGGTAAACAGCACCAGCGCGATCACGAGCCAGATTGCCGCCTTTTGAAACAGGTTGTTATTCAAGGCCGAACTCCTTTGCAATTGCCTTGCCAACGGATAGCTGCATTGTAATGCAGCCCCCGCCCTCGAGGGGAAACAGAGAAACTATGATGCCGATAGCACCGGGTGAGGGTATTTCCCTCTACATTTCTTATTCCGCCCTGGCTTGTATCGAGATCGGTCAATCCACTGCCTTGAGGTAGCGCCCAAGGATAAAGGTTTCGGAAGACTTGTCGCGCGACGCCTTGGGCTTGCGCTTCGCGACCACTTTGAACTGCCGTTTGAACTTTTCCACGATCTGGCTGTAGCCGCTCCCGTGGAAACACTTTACCAGCAATGCCCCCTCCGGCTTAAGGTGGGCCTGCGCGAATTCCAGCGCCAGATCGCACAGGTACTCGATCCGGGCAGCATCGGCGGAGGCCACACCGGACAAGTTGGGGGCCATGTCGGACAAAACAAGGTCGATCTTGTTGCCGCCGGAGGCGTCCAGTACCACACTTTCGAGTTCGCGGAAAACCGTCTCCTCGCGGAAATCGCCCTGGATGAAAGTGACGTCCGCGACAGCCTCCATGGGCAGCAGGTCGATCGCCACGACGGCGCCGTCAATTTTGCCGTCCTTGGCCCGGGGCGAGTCCGCCAGCTTGTTGCGCGCGTACTGGCTCCAGCTGCCGGGCGCCGCGCCCAGGTCGACAATGACCTGGCCAGGGCGGATCAACTTGTCCTGCTCGTCGATTTCCTTCAGCTTGTAAGCAGCGCGGGCGCGGTAGCCCTCGCGCTGCGCCATCTTGACGTAAGGGTCGTTGATGTGGTCGTGCAGCCACGAATGGTTGAACTTGTTCTTTGCCATGCCAGATACCAGCCTGTTTCCTGCCCCGCGCCCGCCGGCCCATGCCAGTGGTGAAGGTTTTCTACTGTTTTGATGTTTTTGCTGCCCGTCAGTGCCGGATTGACGGATAATACGCGCCAATCCGCATCTCGGCTTGCCGCTCCACGGCGGCTGTCGGCAGCCTGTTTTGCCCGCCCGCCGTGTCACGACCGGCACGGGCTGCAGCGCCGATGACCAGCGCCCCGCGCTCTATCACTATTTCAAGCGCCTTATTCAGCGCCAACCTATGCCTGCTCTACAACTAGTCCCCGCCCAGCGCTCCGACCTGCGCTCCCGAGCCCATGCCCTGAACCCGGTCGTGATGGTCGGCGCCGAAGGCCTGACCCGCAACGTGCTGGCCGAGATCGACCGCAGCCTCGCCGCGCACGACCTGATCAAGATCCGCGTGTTCGGCGATGACCGCGAAGCCCGCATTGCCATCTACGAAGAAATTTGCGACAAACTTAGCGCCGCGCCGATCCAGCATATCGGCAAGCTGCTGGTGGTATGGCGTCCGGGCGAAGCGCGCCTGAAGGAAAACCAGGCCGAAGACCTGGGCCGCCATACGCCCGCCCGCCGCGGCGGCGCCGCCCCGCGCACGGTAACCGTAAAGAAACCCAGCGCCGCGCCGAACCGCCGTCCGACCCGCAAGGAAGTCACCGTGCTTGGCAACGAGCGCGTCACCGCTGGCGGCAATGTGAAGCGTTCGCGCGTACGCCCGACCAGCCAGAAGAAGAAGTCGCTGGGCTGAACGCTACCCGCTGACCGCACCTCCGGGTCGCCGCCAGGCGCCCCGCTGCCGGCGCGCCACGCCTGTGGCCGGGCCGGCGGCCAGCCTCACTCCCCCGCCGAGCGCGGCGCCGAAGCGCGCCACACCAGCCCCAGCGCCAGCAGGCTTTGCAGCAGGTAGAAGGCGCTCGACACGCCGTGCAGCATGCCGAATTGCGCCTTGTACGGCGACTCCGAAACGCCCACGCCCAGCGCCAGCGCCTTGTCCTTCAGGCTGCCCATGAACGGCTGGATCCCGAAGTAGCCGACCAGCACGCAGCACAACATGCCCAGCACCAGCCAGCGCAGGGCGCGGTAGCGCTGGGCGCCGCGCCGGATCATCACGTTGCACAGCACCAGCTGCAGCACGCCGATGGTCGTGCCGACGATGGCTTCGGTATAAAACAAGTGGCCGGCGATCATGCCCGCCATCTCGCGGCTGGGCAGTACCGAAAACAGCGTCGGCGCCACCATGTAGCCGACGGTCCAGAGGCTGCCCGCCCACACCACCGTCAGCAGCAGGAAGATGCGGTGCGGCAGCGGCGGCAGGTTGTTATAGGAACTGGAGAACACAAGCCGGCCTTTCCGGTGGCCGGCGCAGGCGCAAGCCCGCCGGCCGGGCCGGCATCAGATGTAGCGTACGGTAATGACTTCGTATTCGCGCTCGCCGCCCGGGGCCAGCACGGTTGCGACGTCGCCTTCGAACTTGCCGATCAGCGCGCGCGCGATGGGCGAGCTGACCGAGATCTTGCCGGCGTCGAGGTCGGCCTCGTCATCGCCGACGATCTGGTAGCTGACCGGGCTGCCGGACTCCAGGTCCTCGAGGTCGACGGTCGCACCGAAGACGATGCGGCCGTCGGTATCCAGCTGGGTCGGGTCGATGATCTGCGCCGCCGACAGCTTGGCCTCCACTTCCAGGATGCGGCCTTCGATAAAGGCTTGCTTTTCCTTGGCGGCGTCGTACTCGGCGTTTTCAGACAGATCGCCCTGGGCGCGCGCTTCCGAGATGGCATTGATCACCGCCGGACGCTCGACAGCCTTCAGGCGCTGCAACTCCTCCTTCAGGAGTTCTGCGCCACGCTTGGTAATCGGAATGGTGCTCATGTCTTCGTTCAACAAAAAAATGAGCCGCAGCGGAGCTGGAGCCATCCCCGGCAAACCCCGCCAGGGCACTTCCGCTCAACCGCGGCTTTCAGACAGGATCGAACGCGGGCACGCCGGTTCGATCGACGAATTTGACGTAGTTTAGGCCAGGAAGCCCGCCGGCAGCAACTGCGGCGGACTTCCCAGGCGGTGCCGCCGCAATGCGGCCGGCCCTTCTACGATGTGTTGCTGGCTTACCTTGACGGCATCAGGCCAGCGAGGCATGCAGGCCCTGCAGGTCGTAGACCTCCAGGCTCTGCATGTGCTTCAGGCCTTCCACGGCGGCGCGCGCGCCGGCGATGGTGGTGTAGTAAGGAATGCGATGCGCCAGCGCCGAGATACGGATCGAGCGCGAATCGGCGATCGCACCGCGGGTTTCGTCCACGGTGGTGAACACCAGCGCCAGTTCGCCGTTCTTGATCATGTCGACGATATGCGGTCGGCCGTCCTTGACCTTGTTGACCACCTTGACCGGAATGCCGGCGGCCTCGATCGCCGAAGCGGTGCCGCGCGTGGCGACGATCGGGTAGCCCATGTCGTGCAGCATGCGGGCCACGGCCACCGCGCGCGGCTTGTCGCTGTCCTTCACGGTGATCAGCACGGCACCCTTCTCCGGCAGGCGCGAGCCCGCGGCCAGCTGGCTCTTGAACAGGGCCTCGCCGAAGCTCTTGCCCACGCCCATCACTTCGCCGGTCGAACGCATTTCAGGCCCGAGCACCGGATCAACGCCGGGGAACTTGTTGAACGGGAACACCGCTTCCTTGACGCTGTAGTACGGCGGGATGACTTCTTCGCCGATGCCCTGCTCGTCCAGCGACTGGCCCGCCATGCAGCGCGCGGCGATCTTGGCCAGCTGCATGCCGGTGGCCTTGGACACGTACGGCACGGTACGCGAGGCGCGCGGGTTCACTTCCAGCACGTAGACCGTGTCGACACCGTTGTTCTGCTGGATCGCGAACTGCACGTTCATCAGGCCGACCACGTTGAGGGCCTCGGCCATCGCCGCGGTCTGGCGCTTCAGTTCCGCCACGGTCTCTGCCGACAGCGAGTACGGCGGCAACGAGCAGGCGGAGTCGCCCGAGTGCACGCCGGCCTGCTCGATGTGCTCCATCACGCCGCCGATAAAGACGCGCTTGCCGTCGCACAGGGCGTCGACATCGCATTCGATGGCGTCGTTCAGGAAGCGGTCGAGCAGCACTGGCGAATCGTGCGAAACCTTGACGGCCTCGCGCATGTAGCGCTCGAGGTCGCGCGGCTCATGCACGATTTCCATGGCGCGGCCGCCCAGCACGTACGACGGGCGCACCACCAGCGGGTAGCCGATCTCCTCCGCCAGGCGCAGCGCTTCGTCCTCGGCGCGAGCGGTGCGGTTGGGCGGCTGGCGCAGGCCCAGTTCCTGCAGCAGCCTCTGGAAGCGCTCGCGGTCTTCGGCCGCGTCGATCATGTCGGGGCTGGTGCCGATGATGGGCACGCCGTTGCGCTCCAGGTCCAGCGCCAGCTTCAGCGGGGTCTGGCCGCCATACTGCACGATCACGCCGACCGGCTTCTCGATCGCGACGATTTCCAGCACGTCTTCGAGCGTCACCGGCTCGAAGTAGAGGCGGTCCGAGGTGTCATAGTCGGTCGACACGGTTTCCGGGTTGCAGTTGACCATGATGGTCTCGTACCCGTCTTCGCGCAGTGCCAGCGCGGCGTGCACGCAGCAGTAGTCGAACTCGATGCCCTGGCCGATCCGGTTCGGGCCGCCGCCCAGCACCATGATCTTCTTCTTGTCGGTCGGTGCGGCTTCGCACTCGCCATGCTCGGCCTCGTAGGTCGAGTACATGTAGGCGGTGTTGGTGGCGAACTCGGCCGCGCAGGTGTCCACGCGCTTGTAGACCGGGCGCACGTTCTGGGCGATGCGCGCTTCGCGCACGGCCTTGGCATCGGTCTTCAGCAGCCGCGCCAGACGACGGTCCGAGAAGCCCTTCTGCTTCAGGAAGCGCAGCTCGGCGGTCGACAGGCTGTCCAGCGTGCGCGACTTGACCAGGCCTTCGGTCTTGACGATGTCTTCGATCTGGGCCAAAAACCACGGATCGATGGCGGTCTCGTGATAGACCTCTTCCAGCGACATGCCCAGGCGGAACGCGTCGCCCACGTACCAGATGCGGTCGGGGCCGGCCTCGCCGATTTCCTCGACGATCTCGTCGCGGTCGGTGGACTTCTCGTCCAGCCCGTCGACGCCCACTTCCAGGCCGCGCAGCGCCTTCTGGAACGATTCCTGGAAGGTGCGGCCCATCGCCATCACCTCGCCCACCGACTTCATCTGCGTGGTCAGGTGGCTGTCGGCCTGCGGGAATTTCTCGAAAGCGAAGCGCGGCACCTTGGTGACCACGTAATCGATCGAGGGCTCGAACGAGGCCGGAGTGGCGCCGCCGGTGATCTCGTTCTTCAGTTCGTCCAGCGTGTAGCCCACGGCCAGCTTGGCCGCGACCTTGGCGATCGGGAAGCCGGTGGCCTTGGATGCCAGCGCCGACGAGCGCGACACGCGCGGGTTCATCTCGATGACGATCATGCGACCGTCCTTCGGGTTGATCGAGAACTGCACGTTGGAGCCGCCGGTATCGACGCCGATCTCGCGCAGCACCGCCAGCGAGGCGTTGCGCAGGATCTGGTATTCCTTGTCGGTCAGGGTCTGCGCCGGGGCCACGGTGATCGAGTCGCCGGTGTGGATGCCCATCGGGTCCAGGTTCTCGATCGAGCAAATGATGATGCAGTTGTCCTGCTTGTCGCGGACCACTTCCATCTCATACTCTTTCCAGCCCAGCAGCGACTCCTCGATCAGCAGTTCGCGCGTCGGCGACAGGTCCAGGCCGCGCTTGCAGATCTCTTCGAACTCTTCGCGGTTGTAGGCGATACCGCCGCCGGTGCCGCCCAGCGTGAACGACGGGCGGATCACGATCGGGTACCCGCTGGTGCCGGTGTCCTGGGCGATGCGTGCCTGCACGGCGACGGCCTCGTCCATCGAATGGGCGATGCCGGACTTGGCCGAACCCAGGCCGATCTTGGTCATCGCGTCCTTGAACTTCTGGCGGTCCTCGGCCTTGTCGATGGCTTCCGGCGACGCGCCGATCAGTTCCACCTTGTACTTGTCGAGCACGCCATGGCGATGCAGGTCCAGCGCGCAGTTCAGCGCGGTCTGGCCGCCCATGGTCGGGAGGATCGCGTCGGGGCGCTCTTTCTCGATGATGCGCTCGACCACTTCCCAGGTGATCGGCTCGATGTAGGTCACGTCGGCCGTGGCCGGGTCGGTCATGATGGTCGCCGGGTTCGAGTTGACCAGGATGACCTTGAAGCCTTCTTCACGCAGCGCCTTGCAGGCCTGCGCGCCGGAGTAGTCGAACTCGCACGCCTGGCCGATGATGATGGGGCCCGCGCCGATGATCAGGATGCTCTTGATGTCTGTGCGTTTTGGCATTGCACGCTCTCTTTATGGGCCGGCCCGCCTTGCCTGCGGACCGCGCCGGTAATCAGGGAATCCGTCCGGATTCGAAAATATCGTCTTGCTCAGTTCATCGTGGCCGTCGCCAGCTTGGCGCCGAAGCCGATGAACATCGCGCCTACCCCGCTGGACATGCCGGCCGACAGCCGACGGCGGCGCCGGAACGCCTCGGCCAGCTTCGCGCCCACGAAGATGATCGTGGTCAGGTAGGCAAAGCTGCAGATCTGGCACACCAGCCCCAGCACGCCGAACGACAGCACCGGGTACGCAAAGGCCGGGTCGACGAACTGGATGAAGAACGAGATGAAGAACAGGATCGCCTTCGGGTTCAGCAGGCTGATCAGCAGCGCCTTGCGGAACGGGTCGGACTGGTCCGGCGCGGCCGACGGCAGCACCACCGCGCCGGCGGCCTCGCCGCGCGCGGCCCAGCTGCGCAGCGCGCCGCGCAGCATGTTGAAGCCGATCCACGCCAGGTAGGCCGCGCCGATGTACTTCACCACATAGAACAGCGCGGGGCTGGCCTTGAGCAGCGAAGCCACGCCCGCCGCCGACAGCACCATCAGCACGAAATCGCCCAGGAACACCCCGCACGCGCCCTTGTAGCCGGCGCGCACGCCGCGCTGCGCCGCCACCGACAGCACGTACATCGAGTTCGGCCCCGGCAGCAGCACGATGAAGATCGTGCCCAGCACATAGGTCCAGAAATCGGTGATGCCAAAAGCGGTATGCATGAAGGCGTTCATGGGTGTCCCGGTGTCTCTCGCTGTGGCCGCGCGCTTACTTGCGTGCGTCGGTCATCAGCTGGATGAAGCGGTCGAACAGGTAAGCCACGTCGTTCGGGCCAGGCGAGGCTTCCGGGTGGCCCTGGAAGCAGAACGCCGGCTTGTCGGTCAGCGCGAAGCCCTGCAGCGAACCGTCGAACAGCGACTTGTGCGTGACGCGCACGTTTGCCGGCAGCGTGTCGGCATCGACCGCGAAACCGTGGTTCTGCGACGTGATCACCACGCGGCCGTCGTCCAGGTCCTTGACCGGGTGGTTGGCGCCGTGGTGGCCGAACTTCATCTTCAGGGTCTTGGCGCCCACCGCCAGGGCCATGATCTGGTGGCCCAGGCAGATGCCGAAGGTCGGGATGCCGCGCTCGATGAACTCGCGCGTGGCGGCGATGGCGTAGTCGCACGGCTCGGGGTCGCCGGGGCCGTTGGACAGGAACACCCCGTCCGGATTCAGCGCCAGCGCGTCGGCCGCGCTGGCCTGTGCCGGCAGCACCGTGACCTTGCAGCCGCGCTCGGCCAGCATGCGCAGGATGTTGTACTTGACGCCGTAGTCATAGGCCACCACGTGGAACTGCGGCTGCTCCTGCTTGCCATAGCCTTCGCCCAGCTTCCATTCGGACTGGGTCCACTCATACGGTTCCTTGACCGAGACCACCTTGGCCAGGTCCATGCCGGCCAGGCCGGGGAACGAGCGGGCCAGGTCAATGGCCTTCTGGACGTTGTCCTCGCCGGCCAGGATGCAGCCGTTCTGGGCGCCCTTCTCGCGCAGGATACGGGTCAGCTTGCGCGTATCGATGCCGGCGATGGCCACCACCTTTTCCTGCTTCAGGTAGTGGGCAAGGGTGTGTTCCTTGCGGAAATTGGAGGCCAGGATCGGCAGATCCTTGATGATCAGGCCGGCGGCATGGACTTTCGTGGCTTCGACATCCTCAGGGTTGACCCCGTAGTTACCGATATGCGGATACGTCAGCGTGACGATCTGCCGCGAGTAACTCGGGTCGGTGAGGATTTCCTGGTAACCGGTGATGGCGGTGTTGAACACCACTTCACCGATGGTATGGCCGGAAGCGCCAATGGAATAGCCACGAAAGACCGTGCCGTCTGCTAGCGCGAGAATGGCGGACGGAAAAGACGGTAACACGGGTAGGCTCCTGCTGGACTCACCCCGTGACCGACCAATCGACGCCTCGTGCCTCCCAGGCTGGATCCGTGACGGCGGCAGCGGCATTGCGCCGATGCGGTCGGATCCGGTCGCGACCTGCTCCTTGCGTCACATTGAGTGCGGACGGCAAAGGCGGCGCGGATGGGGGCGGCGGAAGGTGGAAAGCGGTTGGCGCTAGGGTGAAGGGTTCTGAAAGCGAAACTTTCGAATTATATCCCGCGCCACCCAATTTCTCAAGTTTTCAAGGACTTGCGCGCGCCAGGGCGGCAATGCCGCCGCGCTGGCGGCTGCCGTGCCATGCCTGCCCGCCGCCTCCGATTGCAACCGGGGGGGCGGATTACCGCAGTGGCGGTACTACCGCCGTGACCTCGATTTCGACCTTGGCGCGCGGTTCGACCAGGTCCGCCACCTCTACCGCCGTCATGGCTGGGAAATGACGGCCGATGATGGCCCGGTAATGTTCGCCGATCGCCCCATAGGCGCCGACATACTCGGCCTTGTCCTTCACATACCAGGTCATGCGGACGATATGTTCAGGCCGCGCGTCACCGGCCGCCAGCACCGCCACGACGTTGCGCAGCGTCTGCGCCACCTGCAGGCCGAAGTCGTCCGTTTCGAATTCGCATTGGCTGTTCCAGCCAATCTGGCCGCTGATGAAGAGCAGGCGGCTGCCAGCCTGCATCTCGGTCATCATGCCGTTGGCGTAGCCGCGCGGCGGCGCCCAGTCGGGCGGCTGCAGGATCTTCATGTCGTTTCCCTGTGGTTGCTTGGTATGGGTGGATGGAAATTCGGGCTCAGGCCGCGGCGACCAGATAGCCGGCCATGGCCTCGCGCACGGATTCGGGCAGCGGCTGCGGCGCTATCGCGCCGGTGTCGACGCAGACCAGCCTTTGCGTCACTTCCATGCGGGTATCGTCGCGCGGGCCGGCAAAGCGGATCGCCAGGGTGAAGCTGGACTGGCCCAGCTTCAGCACGCGCAACTCGCGCGTCAGCACTTCGCCCAGCCGGCTGGGCGCCAGGAAGCGGCACTCCAGTTCAGCCGTGGGCACGCCGGCGCGGCCTTCGCCATGCATGGCGTCGAACGGCCAGGCCAGCGCCTCGCTGAACCAGTCCTCGATCAGGTCGTTGAGCATTTCGAAGTAGCGCGGGTAGAACACGATGCCGGCGGCGTCGCAGTGCTTGAAGCGCACCAGCACGGTGTTGCGGAAGACGTCGCTCATGGCTTGCCCGCCTGGTTGTTGCCGCCATCGGCCACCTTGCCCTGCTCGGCCATTTGCCGCAGCCGGAAGCGCTGCAGCTTGCCGGTCTCGGTGCGCGGCAGCGCCGGCACGAACTCGATGCGACGCGGGTATTTGTAGGGGGCGATCTGGCGCTTCACGTAATCCTGCAGTGCGGTGCGGGTCGCGTCATCGGCAGCCACGCCTTCGCGCAGCACGACGTAGGCCATTACCACCTGGCCGCGCCCGTCGTCAGGCGCGCCGACCACGCCGCATTCGGCCACGGCCTCGTGCTGCATCAGCGCACTTTCCACCTCGGGCCCGGCGATGTTGTAGCCGGCCGAGATGATCATGTCGTCCGAGCGCGCCTGGTAGAAGTAGTAGCCGTCCGCGTCGGCCATGAAGGTATCGCCGGGCAGGTTCCAGCCCGCCTTCACGTAATTGGCCTGGCGCGGGTCATCCAGGTAGCGGCAACCGGTGGGGCCCTGCACCGCGAGCTTGCCGACCTGCCCGGGCGGCAAGGGCTGCATGTTCTCATCGACGATCTGCGCGACATAGCCCGGCACCACGCGCCCGATCGCGCCCGGCCTGACCTCGGCGCCGGCGCTGGAGATAAAGATATGCATCATCTCGGTGCCGCCGATGCCGTCGATCATCTCGATGCCGGTGGCAGCCTTCCAGCTCTGGCGGGTGGCATCCGGCAGCGCTTCGCCGGCAGAAACACTTTTCTTCAGGCTGGACAGCTCATAGCGCGGCGCCAGCGCCGCCATCTGCCGGTAGAAGGTTGGCGCGGTAAAGACGATGGTGGCGCGGAAATCCTGGATCAGTTCCAGCAGCGTCTCGGGCGTCAGCTTCTCGGCCAGCACGGCGCTGGCGCCGATGCGCAGCGGGAAACACAGCATGCCGCCCAGGCCGAAGGTAAAGGCAATCGGCGGCGTGCCGCAGAACACGTCATCCGGCTGCGGCCGCAGCACATGGCGCGGGAACAGGTCACACATGGCCAGCACGTCGCGATGGAAATGCATGGTGCCCTTGGGCTGGCCGGTGGTGCCGCTGGTGAAGGCGATCAGGCAGACATCATCGCTGGCGGTATCGCAGGCATCGAAGGTATCCGGCTTGCCAGCGATCGCCGCCTCCAGCGAGCCCTCGCCTTCGCCGTTGAAATGCAGCGTGCGCGCCAGGCTCGGGCAATGGCATTCGCCACCGGCCCGCTGGTTGGCGTCGAGTTCCTCGCGCAGCCGCACATCGCACAGCGCGGCCGTGACCTGCGCCTTGTCGATGATCTGCTTCAGCTCCCTGGCGCGCAGCAGCGGCATGGTCGGCACCGCGACCATGCCGGCCTTGAGCGTGGCCAGCCAGCTGGCCGCCATCATCAGGTTGTTGGGGCCGCGCAGCAGCACGCGGTTGCCGGGCACCAACCCCATGTCCTCGACCAGCACATGGGCAATGCGGTTCACCAGCGCCGCCAGCTGTGCGTAGCTGACCGTCTCGATGCGGCCGTCGCGGCGATGGCGGATGGCGATGCGCTCGCCGCGGCCTTCGCGCACGTGGCGGTCGACCAGCTCCGCCGCGGCATTGATCCGCTCGGGGTAGTCGGTATCGGCATTGAAGCGGAACACCGGCCACAGGTTTTGCGGCGGCAGGCGGTCGCGCGCGAAGGTATCGAGGTGGGCTGTGGTCGCCATGGCTTGTCTCCTGTCTGCTCTGTATCGGTACGGCAGTTCGTCGGGTAGCGCGTGGGCCGTCAGGCCTGATGCCCGGCCAGTGTCTCGCGCGCGATGATCAGCTTCTGCACTTCCGTGGCGCCTTCATAGATGCGCAACGAGCGGATCTCGCGGTACAGGCTTTCCACGCGCGTGCCGACCCGGACGCCAAGGCCGCCGAACATCTGCACCGCGCGGTCGATCACCTGCTGCGCGTTCTCGGTGGCGACCATCTTGGCCATGGCCGCCTCGCGCGTGGTGCGCTGGCCCCTGACATCGCGCAGCCACGCCGCGCGGTAGGTCAGCAGCGCAGCGGCGTCGATGGCGGTGGCCATGTCGCCGATGGCGGCCTGCGTCAGCTGCAGGTCGGCCAGCACGCCGCCGAACATCGGGCGTGCACGGGCGCGCCCCAGCGCATCGTCCAGCGCGGCACGGCCAAAGCCCAGCGCCGCCGCCGCGACCGAGGCGCGGAAGATGTCGAGCGTCATCATCGCTACCTTGAAGCCCTGCCCGGCCTCGCCCAGCCGGTTGCCCACCGGCACGCGGCACTGGTCGAAGCGCAGCGTGGCCAGCGGATGCGGCGCCATCACGTCGATGCGCTCGGCGATGGTCAGGCCCGGCGTATCGGCGTCGACCACCAGCGCCGTGATGCCACGCGCGCCCGGTGCTTCGCCGGTGCGCACGAACACGCAGTAGAAGTCGGCGATGCCGCCGTTCGAAATCCAGGTCTTGGCGCCATCGACCACATATTGGCTGCCGTCGTCCGACAGGCGCGCGCTGCACTGCATCGCGGCGACATCCGAGCCGGCCTCGGGCTCCGACAGCGCGAACGCCGCAATCGCCTCACCACGGGCCACGCGCAGCAGGTAACGCGCACGCAGCGCGTCGCTACCCGCCAGCGAGATCGCACCCGATCCCAGCCCCTGCATGGCAAAGGCAAAATCGGCCAGGCCGTCATGGCGCGCGAGCGTCTCGCGCAGCAGGCACAGGGAGCGCGAATCGAGCGCCGGCAGCGCGCCGCCATGCGCGGCCGGCACGCAGTAGCGCAGCCAGCCCGCCTCGCCCAGCTGCCGCACCAGCGCGCGGCACGCGGCATCGGTGTCACTGTGGTCTACGTGCAGGTGCTGTGCGCACCAGCCGTCGAGCTCGCGCTCCAGCGCGCGGTGGGCGTCGTCGAACAGCGGCAGATCCAGGTAGGTCTTGTCGGACATGACGGTTCAGTCCCCTTCGAATACCGGCTTGGTCTTCGCGACGAAGGCTTCATAGGCGCGGCGGAAATCGCGCGTCTGCATGCAGATGGCCTGCGCCTCGGCTTCGGCTTCGATGGCCTCGTCGAGGCCCATGTTCCATTCCTGGTGCAGCAGCTTCTTGGTCACGCCGTGCGCAAAGGTCGGGCCGGCGGCCAGTTGCGCGGCCAGCGCCTGCGCCTGCGCCAGCACCGCTTCGGACGGATGCAGCGCGTTGAAGAAGCCCCACTGCAGGCCTTCGTCCGCGCTCATCGAGCGGCCTGTGTACAGCAGCTCGCTGGCACGGCCCTGCCCGATCACGCGCGGCAGCAGCGTGCACGCGCCCATGTCGGCGCCGGCCAGGCCCACCCGCGTGAACAGGAACGCGGTTTTTGCCTGGGCCGTGCCCAGGCGCATGTCCGAAGCCAGCGCCATCATCGCGCCCGCGCCGGCGCAGATGCCGTCGACCGCGCTCACCACCGGCTGCGGGCACACGCGCATTGCCTTGACGAGGTCGCCGGTCATGCGCGTGAAGTCGAGCAGTTCCGGCATCGACATGCGCGTCAGCGGGCCAATGATTTCATGCACGTCGCCGCCCGAGCAGTAGTTGCCGCCCGCGCCGGTCACTACCACCGCCTTGATGTCGCTGGCGTAGCACAGGCCGCGGAACAGGTCGCGCAGCTCGGCGTAGGAATCGAAGGTGAGCGGGTTCTTGCGTTCGGGTCGGTTCAGCGTCACGGTGCCGACCTTGCCGTCGCCGGACACCGACCACAGGAAGTGCTCAGGCTGGTAGCCGGCAAAGCTGCGCTTGTGGTGGCGCATGTCGAGTGCGATCTCTGTCATGGGTTCTCTCGTTGTCTGCTGCAGTCAGTGGGCTTCAACCCGCCATCACTTCGCCGCCGGCGACGGCGACAGCCTGCCCGGTCATGGCGGCGGCGGACGGCTGGCACAGCCAGGCCACCGCGTCGGCCACTTCGTCGGGCTGGACCAGCCGGCGTTGCGGGTTGCGCGCGGCCAGCTCGGCGCGCGCCTGTGCCTCGGTGCGGCCGGTCTTGCCGACGATATTGGCGACCGCGTCGCGCACAATATCGGTTTCGGTATAGCCGGGGCACACTGCGTTGACGGTCACGCCCCTGGCCGCGGTTTCCAGTGCCAGCGCCCGCGTCAGGCCGATCACGCCGTGCTTGGCGGCGCAGTACGCGCTGACGTAGCCATAGCCGACCAGCCCCGCGGTGCTGGCCACGTTGACGATGCGACCCCAGCCCGCCTCCAGCATCGCCGGCAGCGCCGCCTGCGTGCACAGGAAGGTGCCGGTCAGGTTGACGTCCAGCATGCGCTGCCACAGCGCGGCATCGGTCTTGAGGAATGGCGCGCTGTGCGCCTGGCCGGCATTGTTGACCAGCATCGCGACCGGACCGCCCTGCTCCGTGGCCGCGGCAAAGGCGCGCGCAACGCTGCCGGCATCGGCAATGTCGGCCGTGACGAACGCAACGATCGCACCCGCCGGCGCCTGCCCGCGCAGCGCCTGCACCGTGGCTTGCAGCGTGCCGGCATCGCGCCCCAGCAGCGTGACGCTGGCGCCGTCGGCCAGCAACCGCCGCGCGATCGCCGCGCCGATGCCGCGCCCGCCGCCGGTGACCAGCGCGTGGCGCCCCGCCAATGCACCCGCTGCGCCGGTCATGCCTGCTTCTCCTGCGCCGCCGCGCGTTCGAGATTGGTTTCCAGTTGCCGCTTGCCGGCCAGGTACTGCTTGGGCCATGGAATATCGCGGTAGCCGATGCGCGCCGCTTCGTGCAGCGTCCAGGCCGGATTGGCCAGATGCGGGCGAGCGATCGCGCACAGGTCAGCGCGGCCGGCGGCGATGATCGAGTCGACATGGTCGGCCTCGAAGATCGCACCCACCGCAATGGTGGCGATGCCGGCCTCGTTGCGGATCCGGTCGGCAAACGGGGTCTGGTACATGCGGCCGTAGACCGGGGCCTGGTCGGGGCTGACCTGGCCCGACGAGCAGTCGATCATGTCCGCGCCCGCGGCCTTGAAGGCACGCGCAATCTCGACCGCGTCATCGGGCGTGATGCCGCCCTCGACCCAGTCATGGGCGGAAATGCGCACCGACATCGGCTTGTCCTGCGGCCACACCGCGCGCACCGCGGCAAACACCTCGAGCGGATAGCGCAGCCGTGCCGCCAGCGATCCGCCGTATTCGTCCTCGCGCGTATTGGTCAGCGGCGAGATAAAGCTCGACAGCAAGTAGCCGTGCGCGCAGTGCAGCTCGAGCCAATCGAAGCCCGCCTCGGCGGCGCGGCGCGCGCTGGCGACGAAATCATCGCGCACGCGCTCCATGTCCGCGCGGGTCATCTCGCGCGGGGTCTGCGATTCGCCCGGCAGGTAAGGCAGTGGCGAGGCCGACAGCACCGGCCAGTTGCCCGCCGGCAGCGGATGGTCCATCGCCTCCCAGCCGAGCTGGGTCGAGCCCTTGCGGCCCGCGTGGCCGATCTGCATGGCGATGCGCGCATCGCTGTTGCCATGCACGAACGCGACGATGCGCTGCCAGGCGTCGCGCTGCGCGTCGTTCCACAAGCCCGGGCACCCCGGCGTGATGCGCGCGTCGGGCGACACGCAGGTCATCTCCGCCACCACCATGCCGGCGCCGCCGAGCGCGCGCGCGCCCAGGTGGACCAGATGAAAGTCGCCCGGCACGCCGTCGGCGCAGGAATACATCGCCATCGGCGACACCACCACGCGGTTCTTCAGCGTGACCCCGCGCAGGCGGAACGGCGTGAACATCGGCGGCAGCGGCTGGTGCTCGCGCAGCCGCAGGCTGTCCGCCGGCACGCCGGCCTGCTGCGCCAGCCAGTGCTCGAATTGCGCGACATAGCCGGCATCGCGCACGCGCAGGTTCTCGTGAGAAATCCGCTGCGAGCGCGTCAGCAGCGAATAGGCGAACTGTTCCGGCGGCAGGCTGCCGGCATAGCGCTCGACGTTCTCGAACCACTCGGTCGAGTTGCGCGCCGCGTTCTGAATCTTCAGCACTTCCACGCCGCGCGTGGCTTCGTAGCGCGCCAGCGCGTCGGGCAGTCCGTCATGGCCCTTGCCGCGGATTTCGCGGGCCAGGTCGATGGCATCTTCCAGTGCCAGCTTGGTGCCCGAGCCGATCGAGAAATGCGCGGTGTGCGCGGCATCGCCCATCAGCACCACCGGCACGCGGCGGCCATCGGGCAAGGTGTTCCAGTGCACCCATTGCCGGCAGATCACGCGCGGGAAGCGGATCCAGATCGCCGAGCCGCGCAGGTGCGCCGCATTGGTGATCAGCTTGTTGCCGTCGAGGTAGCGCGCGAACAGTGTCTCGCAGTACGCCACGCCCTCTTCCTGGCTCATCTCTTCGATGCCGGCTGCGCGCCAGACCGATTCCGGCGCCTCGACGATAAAGGTCGAGGTGTTGTCGTCGAAGCGGTACGCATGCGCCTGGAACCAGCCGTGCTCGGTCTTTTCGAAGGCAAAGGTGAAGGCATCGAACAGCTTGTGCGTGCCCAGCCAGACAAAGCGGCACTGGCGCGTGTCGATATCCGGCTGGAAGGTGTCGGCATAGCGCGTGCGGATCCGGCTGTTGAGGCCATCGGAGGCGATCACCAGGTCGGCCTGGTATTGCATGGCCAGGGCCTGGTCGTCGGACACATCGGTCTCGAACACCAGTTTCACCCCGAGCGCTTCGCAGCGCGCCTGCAGGATGTTGAGCAGGCGCTTGCGGCCGATGCCGATAAAGCCGTGGCCGCCCGAGCGAATCGTGCGCCCGCCGATATGGATGTCGATATCGTCCCAATGGTTGAACGCGGCGTTGATCTCGGCGGCGCTGACCGGGTCGGCTTCCTTCAGGTTGTCCATGGTGGCGTCGGAGAACACCACGCCCCAGCCGAAGGTGTCGTACGGCCGGTTGCGTTCGACCACGATGATCTCATTGGCCGGGTCCTGCAGTTTCATCAGCAGGCCGAAGTACAGGCCGGCGGGGCCTCCGCCAATACAAAGCACACGCATCTGTTGCCTCCTGCCGGCTGTGCCAGTCGCGTCGCATACGACGCATCGGCTCCGGGCCGCGATCTAGATCAAGGTTAAATATTTTATGCTTCAAATATTAGACTGCATCACGACCGATGGCAAGACCGCGATGCGATGTGCCCCGCCCGGCACCCGCATCGCCTTTTCCCGGCACTAACCTTTCAACGCGGCCTGTAGCTGTTCCAGCGCGGCCGGGTCTTCGATGGTCGTGAGGTCGCCGGGGTCCCGGCCCTCGGCCACGGCCTGCATGGCACGCCGCAGCAGCTTGCCCGAACGCGTCTTGGGCAGCGCATTGACGAAGAACACGCGCGCCGGGCGCGCCACCGCGCCGAGTTGCTGCTCGACGGTCTTCATCAGCTCGCCTTCCAGCGCCAGCCGCGCCTGCGGCGTGGCCGTGCGCGCCGGATCGCGCGCAATGCAGAACGCCATCGCCACCTGCCCCTTGAGCGCGTCCTGCACCCCCACCACCGCCACCTCGGCCACGGCCGCGCTGGACGACAGGCTTTCTTCGATCTCGCGCGTGCCCAGCCGGTGGCCGGCCACATTGATGACGTCGTCGGTGCGGCCCAGGATAAAGACATAGCCGTCGGCATCGCGCACGCCCCAGTCGAACGTCGAGTAGCACATACGGTTCGGCACCGCCTGCCAGTAAGTGCGCACGAAGCGGTCATCGTCGCCCCAGACCGTGCTCATGCAACCCGGCGGCAGCGGGCCGTCGATGGCGACCACGCCCTTCTGCCCGGGCGGGCATTCCGCACCAGTGTTCTCGTCGACGATCTTCAGGTCATAGCCGTAGGCCGGCACCCCGGGCGAGCCCAGCTTGGGCGGCAGCGCCTCGATGCCGCGCTGGATCGCGATGATGGGCCAGCCGGATTCGGTCTGCCAGTAGTTGTCGACCACGGGCTTGCCCAGGCCGTCCTGGATCCAGCGCGCGGTCGGCTCGTCCAGCGGCTCGCCTGCCAGGAACAGCAGCCGCAGGCTGGACAGGTCGTAACGCGTCAGCCACGCCGGGTCCTGCTTCTTCAGCACGCGGATCGCGGTCGGGGCGCTGAACATCAGGTTGACCCGGTATTGTTCGACCAGGCGCCACAGGATGCCGCCATCGGGGCGGATCGGCGTGCCCTCATACATCAGCGTGGCCATGCCGGCCAGCAGCGGGCCATAGACGATATAGCTGTGCCCGACCACCCAGCCGATGTCCGACGCGGTGAACATGGTGTCACCGGCCTTGCCGCAGAAGATGTACTCCATCGAGGTCGCTAGCGCCACCGCATAGCCGCCGGTATCGCGCTGCACGCCCTTGGGCTTGCCGGTGGTGCCGGAGGTATAGAGCACATAGGATGGTTCGCTCGACTCCAGCCACACGCACGGCACCTGCACGGCGGCGACTTGCTCGCGCCACGCCGCGTAGTCTTCATCGCGGCCTTCGGCGCGGGGCATGTCCGCCAGCCCCCGGTCCACCAGCAGCACCTTCTCGGGCTGGTGCGACGACAGCCGGATGGCCTCGTCGAGCAGCGGCTTGTACGGCACCACCTTGCCGGCGCGCGAACCGGCGTCGGCGCTGACCACCACGCGTGGCCGGGCATCCTCGATGCGCGCGGCCAGGCTGACCGAGGCAAAGCCGCCGAACACCACCGAATGGATCGCCCCGATGCGCGCGCACGCCAGCATCGCAAAGGCGGCTTCCGGGATCATCGGCATGTAGATCAGCACGCGGTCGCCCTGCCGCACACCCAATCCCTGCAGGATCGCCGCCATGCGGCTGACCTCGGCGTGCAGCTCGGCGTAGGTGAAGCTGCGGGCCTGGTCGGTCTCGGTCGAGACCCAGTGCAGCGCCGGCTGGCTGGCGCGGGCCGCCAGATGGCGGTCAACCGCGTTGTGGCACAGGTTGGTGCGCCCGCCGACGAACCAGCGCGTAAAAGGTGCGCGGCGGTTGTCGAGCACCTGGCTGAACGGGGTTTCCCACTCGATGCGTGCGGCCTGTTCGGCCCAGAACCCCTCGGGGTCGGCCAGCGAACGGGCATGCACGGCATGGCTTGCCGTCATGTCTGTCTCCTCCGCGTCTGCGGTCGTTTGTGATATGCCGGTAGTTTGCCACCGGCCCGGGCACCCGTGGCCAGGTTTCAGGGCGCTGCCGCACGGGACGCCGCCGGCACATGAAAAAAAAGGGGCGTGCCGACGGCATCGCCCCTCTTCTTTGCAACGCCGCCCAGCGGCCGGCCACGTCAGCGTGCCTTGACTCCCTTGGCGCTGGTCTTGGTGCTGGCCTTTGCCGACACCTTGGCGACGGGTGCCGACTTTGCCGCGTGTCGTGGCGAGGCCTCGACCACCACACGCTGGCGCGCGTCGCCCTTGCCCTTGGCGGAGGCCCGGACCACCTTGGCGCCCTTGCCAGGCTGGTCAGCCTTGTCGGCCTTGCCGCTGCGTTCGGTGCGACTGGCCGATTCGGTGCGTTCGGCCCGGTCGGCGCGTTCGGCCCGGGCCGCCCGCACGGCGCCGGCGCCGCGCACCGGCACCATCAGCACCAGGCTCTGGCCAGCCACCAGCTTGGTGCCGGAGAGCTTGTTCCACGACTGCACCTGCCCGGCCGAAACGCCATAGCGCCGCGCCACCGAGGCCACGGTATCGCGCCGGCTGGCACGCACCACCACGCGGCGCGCATCCGGCAGGTCCGGCTCCATCGCCAGCATGGCGCTGTCGGCAAGCGTGGCACTGATGTCCTGGTCATGCCGGCCCGAGCGCGGAATCATCACGGTCGAACCCGCTTTCAGGCGCATGCCCTTGGGGATGCTGTTGATCTCGCGCAGCGTATCGGCATCGACATTCAGCCGCGCCGCCAGCGATTCGACGCGCTCGCGGCTGTCCACCGTCACCGCGGCCCAGCTCGACAGCCCGCCGCGATAGGTGTTCAGGTTGTACTGGAAGCGCTCGGCGTTATCGAACGGCAGCAGGATCTGCGGGTTCGACGCACCCAGGATCACCGGCCGGTTGAACGACGGGTTCAGGGCCTTGAATTCCTCCACCGACATGTCCGCCAGCTTGGCCGCGAGGTTCACGTCGATGTCGCGCGAGGTGGTCACCGTGACGAAGTACGGGTGGTCCGGGATCTCGGGCAACTTGACGCCGTACGCGGCCGGGTTGGCGATGATGTTCTTGACCGCCTGCAGCTTGGGCACGTAGTAGCGCGTCTCGTTGGGCATCGGCAGGCTGGCGTAGTCGGTCGGCAGCCCGCGCGCCTGGTTGCGCGCGATTGCCCGCGACACGGCGCCCTCGCCCCAGTTGTACGCGGCCAGCGCCAGGTGCCAGTCGCCGAACATGTCATAGAGCCGCGCCAGGTAGTCCAGCGCGGCGTCGGTCGAGGCCAGCACGTCGCGGCGCTCGTCGCGGAACATGTTTTGCTTCAGGTTGTACGACTTGCCCGTGCTCGGGATGAACTGCCACATCCCGGCCGCCTTGGCGGTGGACTGCGCCTGCGGGTTGAACGCGCTCTCGACGAACGGCAGCAGCGCCAGCTCGGTCGGCATCTTGCGCTGTTCCAGCTCCTCGACGATGTGGTAGAGGTAGCGGCTCGAGCGCCCGACCATCCGTTCCATGTACTCCGGCCGCTGCGCATACCACTGGGTACGATCATCGACCAGCGTGCCCTCCAGGTCCGGCATGGCAAAGCCGCGCCGGATGCGATCCCAGATGTCGTTGGACGGGCCGCGCAGCCAGTCCAGGCCGCCCTGGTCGACATTGATAGTGGAAGAGGAAGACAGCGCGGACTTGTCGCTGAGCGAGTTGAGCGGGTCCTGGCGCTTGGCAGTCTGGGCGGTCGCGGCACCGATGGTGCCCTCAGGCGGCGTGGGGGTGCTGGCGCACGCTGCAAGCAGCGCGGCGCACGCGACCACCGCCAGTAGTCGACCAATTTTCATTAAATTCTCAAATCGTGACGCTAAAAGGTTGCGTGATGCTAAAAAAAACCGCGTATCGCGTCAATCAGATTTTCCACATAGCGAATATACGGCGGCTGGCCGCCCTGCCTTGTGGCGCCATGGGGCGCGGACCGGGGTCAGCGGAAATTGTCCTTCCAGCCCCGCAGCGCGCCGAACGCCTGGGCATCGTCCGTGGTGGCCCCGCCCTGGGCTGACACCGTCGCGCGCACGGTAGGTTCGCGCGAGCGCAGGAACGGGTTGACCTCGCGCTCATGGGCGATGGTGGTCGGCAGCGTCGGCCGGTCCGCCGCGCGCAGTGCCTCGACGCGTTGCTCCCACGCCGCCAGCGCGGCATTGCCGGGCTCGACCGCGCGGGCGAAGCGCACGTTGCTGCGCGTGTATTCATGCGCGCAATAGACGCGGGTGTCGCCGGGCAGCGCCGCCAGCTTGTCCAGCGACGCCAGCATCTGCGCCGGCGTGCCTTCGAACAGCCGTCCGCAGCCGCTCGCGAACAGGGTATCGCCGCAGAACACGGCCGGGCCGGCTTCGCCCAGGTCGGCGACGTAGGCGATATGGCCGGCCGTGTGGCCGGGCACGTCCAGCACGCGCAGGGTCAGCGCCGGCGCCGCGAGCGTCGCCACATCGCCCTCGCGCAGCGCCTGGGTGCGCCCGCCGATACGCTCGCCCGCCGGGCCCAGCACCGGCAGCGGCTCGCCCGAGGGCGCGCGCGGATGCGCCGCCAGCAGCTCGGCCACGCCGCCCTGGTGATCGCCGTGGTGATGGGTGATTACAATAGCGCCCAGAGCCAGACCGCTTTGCGCCAGAAAGCGCTCCACCGGCGCAGCCTCGCCAGGATCGACCACGGCGGCGCAGTGCCCGTCGTGGATGGCCCAGATATAGTTATCCTGGAACGCCGGGATCGGCTCAACCTTCAACATGCGCATGCTCCTATGTCCAATCGTCCCAATCACTCGATTGTAAGCTGGGAAGACTGGCTGGCCTCGCCGCCCGGCGAGTACATGCTGCGCTGGGAGGCGCAGCAGTACGACCGCACCGTGACCGACATCTTCGGCTACCACGCGGTCCAGCTGGGCCTGCCGTATATCGATACCCTGCGCGAGAACCGGATGCCGTTCTCGGCGCTGGCGCTGGATCCGTCCAGCGGCCCGCACGGGCCCCGCGCCGCACATCCGGATGCGCGCCAGCTGCTGTGCCGTTTCGACGAACTGCCGTTCGACACCCAGAGCATCGACCTGGTCACCCTGCCGCATATCCTGGAATTCGCCGAAGACCCGCATGAAGTGCTGCGCGAAGTCTCGCGGGTGCTGATGCCGGAGGGCCGCGTGGTCGTCACCTGCTTCAACCCGATGAGCCTGTGGGGCGCGCGCCAGGGCATGAACCGGCTCGGCGCCACGCCGTTCCTGCCGACGGACGCGCAGCAGATCGGTTTCGTGCGCATCAAGGACTGGCTCAAGTTGCTCGGCTTCGATATCATCCGCGGCCGCTTCGGCTGCTATTGCCCGCCGTACCGCACCGACCGCTGGCTGCAGCGCTCCGCCTTCATGGAAAAGGCCGGCGACCGCTGGTGGCCGATCTTCGGCGCGGTCTATATGATTTCGGCGATCAAGCGCGTGCGCAATATCCGGCTGGTGGGACCGGCCTGGAAGAGCAAGCCGGCGCTGGCGCCGGTGTCGGCGCCCGTGGCCACGCCCACCGGCACGCATGGCAAGACCCCCGGCAAGGAGCATTGACGCGGCCCGGCCGCGCGCTATTCGCCCTTTCGCCCTATTTGCCCCTCAATGCGCCACCCGCTCCGCGGGTGGCCACCACGGAATCACATGCAAGAAGTCACGATCTACTCCGACGGCGCCTGCAAGGGCAATCCCGGCCGCGGCGGCTGGGGCGCGGTGCTCGTCGCCGGCACCAGCGAGAAAGAGCTGTTCGGCGGCGAGCCGAACACCACCAATAACCGCATGGAAATGACCGCCGTGATCGAAGCGCTGCGCGCGCTCAAGCGGCCCTGCGTGGTGCGCGTCTATACCGACTCGCAGTACGTGCAGAAAGGCATCAGCGAATGGCTGCCCGGCTGGAAGGCACGCGGCTGGAAAACCGCAGACAAGAAACCGGTCAAGAACGCCGACCTGTGGCAGGCGCTGGACACCCTGGCGCAACCGCACCAGATCTCCTGGCACTGGGTGCGTGGCCACAACGGCCACCCCGGCAACGAGCGCGCCGACGCGCTGGCCAACCGCGGCGTCGAATCGATCGGCCGCTGAGCCGAGCCTGCAGCAAGACAACAACAAGCGCGGAACGCCAGCCCCGCTCCGCTAGAATGCCCGCCATGCGACAAATCGTTCTCGATACCGAAACCACCGGCCTGAATGCCGCCACCGGCGACCGCCTGATCGAAATCGGCTGCGTCGAGCTGATGAACCGGCGCCTGACGGGGCGCCACCTGCACTTCTACGTCAACCCCGAACGCGATATCGACGAAGGCGCGATTGCCGTGCACGGCATCACGGTCGAGTTCCTGGCCGACAAGCCCCGCTTTGCCGAAGTCGTTCACGACATCCGCGCGTTCGTGCAGGACGCCGAGCTGATCATCCACAACGCGCAGTTCGACCTGGGCTTCCTCGACATGGAATTCCAGCTGCTGGGCCTGCCGCCGTTCCGCCAGCATGTCGGCAACGTGATCGATACCTTGCGCGAAGCCCGCCAGATGTTCCCCGGCAAGCGCAACTCGCTGGATGCGCTGTGCGAACGCCTCGGCATCGGCAACGCCCACCGCACGCTGCACGGCGCGCTGCTCGATGCCGAACTGCTGGCCGAGGTCTACCTGGCGATGACGCGCGGCCAGGATTCGCTGGTGATCGACACGCTTGACAGCAACAGCGGCCAGGGCGGCGTGGTGACTACCGCCGACCTGTCCAGGCTGACCTTGCCGGTACTGCGCGCCACGGACGAGGAACAGCAAGCGCATCTCGCCCTGCTGAAGGGCCTGGACAAGGCAAGCGGCGGTAAGACCGTATGGCAGGACGACCCGGCGGAAGCGCCCGGAACGCTCGCCGCGTGACAAAAATCAAAAAAGGGCTTTACAAGATACAAGAGCCTCTGCATAATCTCATTTCTCTGCTGCACGACGGCAACGACGACGCAGACAGGGGTGGTTAGCTCAGCGGTAGAGCACTGCCTTCACACGGCAGGGGTCACAGGTTCAATCCCTGTACCACCCACCAGATTCAGGAAAGCCAGCCTCGCGCTGGCTTTTTTCATTGCCGCGCGCGATCCGCCGGCTGACATGGGATCCCTTCGCGAAACCATGGGGTTCGCCGGAACAAGGCTCGTCTCATTTCGGGCCATGTCTACGCCCGGTACCTTGAAGCTCCGACCATCGCTGGAGCCCGTCTTGCCATTCCCCAGCCTTACGCCAGCCTGCCCCGAGCCCGCCTTGCCCTGGACCGGCCGCAACCCGGTCAGCCCGGGCTGGTTCGAAATGCGCTCCGCGCGGGTGCCGCGCGATGCCCGGCCGGTTTATGACGAAGACATGGATTGCGTCATTGGCTACCACCGCCGGTTCGCCGCGGTCGCCGCCACCTACGACCTGATCGGCGGGGTCGTGACGCTCGATGCCTGCACGGACGATGAAGGCAGCACCCGAGCACCGCTACTGGTTGCCGGCGCGCTGTGGCAGCCGCGGGCGCACGGCGTCACACGCCTTGGCAGCGAAGGAGAAGGCCTGGCGGCCCCAGCGGGCACGCTGGCGTGGCTGCGCGGGCGCTTTATTGCGCTGGCCCGGCAGCCGCTGCACTTCAGCCCCACGGCGCTGGCCGACATGTGCGAGCCGGAGCAGTTCGTGCCGCTGCATATCCTGCGGCTGGCGATACGCTGCGGTGCGCCACCGGCGGCGGACACCGCGCGCTTCATTGCGCAAATCACGCGGCGCGGCATCCCGACCGCGCTGGAACTGAAGTTGCGTCCGCGCGACCACACCGTGCTATGCCTGCGCACGTGGCCGGTCGCCGTTTAGCGCCGCCAGGCGCCGGCATCGGCGACGACCGTGGCGAAGCGGTCGTTGAGCGCGGCCAGCGTGCTGCGGTGCAGGTCGGCCGCAGGCACGGCTGGCCCACCCAAGGGATCAGGCAGATCGCGCGTGGCGCACGCCGCGGCGACGACCGTGCTGCGAAAGCCATGGTCAAGCGCCGCGCGCACCGTCGCGCTGACACACATATGGGTCTGGAACCCCGCCACGATCAATTCCTTGCGCCCAAGCCCGGACAGCGCATCGGCCAGCGTGGTGCCGGCAAAGCTGTTGGGCAAACCCTTGGTGACGGTGATTTCGTCGGCCCGGGGTCCCAGGCCCTCAATGAAGGCGGCATACGGACCGGTGGGATCGAACGCCAGGCTGCCGGGCCGGCCATGGTGCGCCACGTGGATCACGGGCGTTCCATGCGCGCGCGCCAGTGCCAGCAAGTCCGCGCAGGCGGCCACGGCGGCCGGCATGCCGGCCAGCGGCAGGCGGCCATCGACGTACTCGCGCTGATGGTCGATCAGGATCAGGACAGAGGCTTCCCAGGCGGAAGGCGTACGGCTGGCACCGGCCAGGTCGAGCAGCGTGGTTGGTGTTGTCATAGGCGTGGAGCAGTCAAGTTTGGGGTTGGCCCCGCGTCAGAAGGGGCTTGCCAGCATCCTAATAGGAAGCGGCGGCTTCCGCATGTGCCGCGTTGGGGGCGACCGCGGAAGGCGCGACGCTTCCGTTGCAAACAGTTGCGAATTATCACTTGACATCTGCTAACCTTCCTATCACGCCGCCGGATCGGCGATCACCTCAAAGTCGGATTCGGGGACACAAAATAATGGGTCGGTGCGCACAAAAAAGAAGTCAACCATGCAGCACTCTTTGAAGTATCGGATGGCGTTGGCCACAGCGGGAGTGGTGACGCTGATCATCGTGCTGCGCGCGCTCTACGCCCAGTACTACGCTTATGACGGCCTGAAAAACCTGTTGCAGTCCCAGCAGGACACGCTGGTCAAGATGGTCGCCGAGCAACTCGATGAAAAGCTGCAGGGCCGCGCTGCGGTGCTGCACCGGCTGGCGCGCCAGTTCTCCGCCATGCCTGCGGCCAGGCCGGCGGAGTTGCGCCGTGCGGCACAAGGCCTGGTGGAAATTCCCGAGACCTTCAATGCCGTCTTCCTCGCCTCGCCTGACGGCGAATTGACGTTCAGCACGGCCGTGCCGGATGGGGTGCGCCTGCGCGTGAACGAGCGCGACTATTTTCGCGAGGTCCTGCAAGGCCAGGCGTTCGCGGTGTCGGACCTGATCCAGGGCAAGCAGACCAATGCACCGGGCGTGGTGCTGGCCGTGCCGATGCTCGGGCCCGCAGGCGAACTGCGCGGCGTGGTCGGCGGCGTGCTAAACCTGGCGGACAGCAACTTCCTGCGCGAGCTGGCGCATAGCCGGGTAGGCACCACCGGCAGCTTTTGCCTGGTGTCTTCCGGCAACAACCCGCGCTATGCGATGCATCCGGACGTGGGCCGCGTACTGACACCGGCGCGCGCCGTCGGCGAAGCCTGCGGCGCTGACCGCCCTGCCGCGCCGCTGGAAATCCTGACGCCGAGCCAGCCGATCGTCGCACGCTACCTGCTGGCCTCCAACGGCTGGGAAGTGGTGGCGGTCCTGCCCGCGGCCGAAGCTTATGCGCCGCTGGTCACGGTGCGCCATCGGACCGTGGCAATGGCCGCGATCACCATGGTCATCGCCGCCGGACTGATGTGGCTGGTCATGTGGCGCCTGCTGCAGCCGCTGCAGCGGCTGCACCGCGCGGTACGCCAGCTGGGCACCAACCCGAGAGCGGTGGCGGACCTTCCGGCCGGCCGCGCCGACGAGATCGGCGAGCTGGCGGCGACCTTCGCCGAGGTGGTGGCGCAGCTGTCGGAGCGCGAGGCCGCGCTGCAGGCCGCCAAGGACCACGCCGCCGCCAGCGAGAAGCGCATCGAGGCGATTGCCAACCATGTGCCGGACTTTATCTCGTTCATCGACATGCAGCAGCGCTATGTCTTCGTCAACCAGGCGTATGCGCGGCGCTACGGCGTGCCGGCGCAGCAGATCGTGGGCCTGTCGCTACGCGAGCTGTGGGGCACCCAGGAATACCTGGCCTGCCAGCCGTATCTTCAGCAAGCCAGCGCCGGCCAGGCCGTGACCTTTACCCGCGAAAGCGCAGACGGCACGGAGTGCATCGAAATCACCTGCCAGCCAGCGTGGAACGATGCCCAGGACACCGTGGACGGCCTGCACATGTTCGGGCGCAACATCACGCACGAGCGCGAAAAGCTGCGCAGCCTGGAAGCACAGACCGTCTCCGACTACCTGACCGGCCTGCTCAACCGCAAGGGCTTCGACCGGCGCCTGGCGGAAGCCATGGCGCGCACCGGCGCCAGCGCGTGCCCGCTGGCGCTGCTGCTGGTGGACCTGGACGATTTCAAGGCGGTCAACGACAACCATGGCCACCCCATCGGCGACCAGTTGCTGGTGGCGTTCGCGCAGCGGCTGCGCGCCTGCGTGCGCAAGGGCGATGCGGTCGCCCGCATCGGCGGCGACGAGTTTGCCGTGATCCTGGACGGTATTGCGGACCACCATGCCATGGCCTCGGTGGCCAGCACCATTGTGCAGGCGGCGCGCATGCCTTTCGTGATCGACGGCGCCACGCTGTCGGTGTCGGCGAGCGTCGGCTCGGCCATCCACGAAGCCCGTCACGCCATGACCGTAAGCGAGCTGTTCCTGCATGCCGACATGGCGCTGTATGAAGCCAAACGGCACGGCAAGGCGCGCTATGCCGCGCAGTCCGCGACGACGGCGCCTGTCGAGACCTCCGGCCTCACGACATAGAAGACGCTGTCGAAGCGCGGACGGCAGGAGGAAGGACGAGACGATTGCGGGCGTATCGACACAGTCAGCGCGCCCGCATCGCTCCGGTGCCTCAGCGCACCTTGCCCTCTTTCCACGCCTGCAGCAGCTTGTCGTACGGAATGGTCTCGCCCTTGGGCTTCTCGTTGGCAAGCTTCTGCCATGGCGCGTGGTCGTTCGACAGCCACTTGCCCGGATCGCCCTTCGCGTTCAGCTTGGGCGCGCAATGGCTCATGCCGGCGCGCTGCAGCCGCGCCATGACCTGGTCCATCTCTTCGGCCAGCGTGTCCATGGCGGCTTGCGGCGTTTTCTCGCCGGTCACCGCGGTGGCGACGTTCTTCCACCACAGCTGGGCCAGCTTCGGATAATCCGGCACGTTGGTGCCTGTCGGCGTCCATGCCACGCGCGCCGGGCTGCGGTAGAACTCGACCAGGCCGCCATACTTGGCGGCGTTCTTGGTCAGGTAGTCGTGGTGGATGTCACTGTCGCGGATAAAGGTCAGGCCGGTCAGCGACTTCTTCAGCGATACCGTCTTCGACGTCACGAACTGCGCATACAGCCACGCGCCGGCCTGCTTGTTGGGGTCGGTGTTCTTGAAGAAGGTCCACGAGCCCACATCCTGGTAGCCGTTCTGCATGCCCTGCTTCCAGTAAGGCCCATATGGCGACGGCGCCATGCGCCATTTGGGCGAGCCGTCGGCGTTGACGACCGGCAGGCCCTTCTTGGTCATGTCGGCGGTAAAGGCCGTGTACCAGAAGATCTGCTGCGCCACCTGGCCCTGCGCAGGCACCGGGCCGGCCTCGGAAAAGGTCATGCCCATCGCCTGCGGCGGCGCGAACTTTTTCATCCAGTCGATGTACTTAGTCAGCGCATAGACCGCCGCCGGGCTGTTGGTGGCGCCGCCGCGCGCCACCGAGGCACCCGTCGGCGTGCATTTGTCCTCGGCCACGCGGATGCCCCACTCGTCCACCGGCATGCCGTTGGGCAGGCCCTTGTCGGCGGTGCCGGCCATCGACAGCCAGGCGTCGGTGAAGCGCCAGCCCAGCGACGGGTCCTTCTTGCCATAGTCCATGTGGCCGTAGACCTTCTTGCCGTCGATCTCTTTGACATCGTTGGTGAAGAAGTTGGCGATGTCCTCGTAGGCGGACCAGTTGGTCGGCACGCCCAGGTCGTAGCCGTACTTGGCCTTGAACTTGTCCTGCAGGTCCTTGCGCGCGAACCAGTCGGCGCGGAACCAGTAAAGGTTGGCGAACTGCTGGTCGGGCAACTGGTACAGCTTGCCATCGGGCGCGGTGGTGAACTTGGTGCCGATGAAGTCCTTCACATCCAGCCCGGGGTTGGTCCACTCCTTGCCGGCACCGTTCATGTAGTCGGTCAGCGGCAGGATCGAGCCATAGCGATAGTGCGTGCCGATCAGGTCAGAGTCCGAGATCCAGCCATCGTAGATGGACTTGCCGGATTGCATCGAGGTCTGCAGCTTCTCGACCACGTCGCCTTCCTGGATCAGGTCATGGTTGACCTTGATGCCGGTGATCTCTTCGAAGGCCTTGGCCAGGGTCTTGGATTCGTACTCGTGCGTGGTGATGGTCTCGGACACCACGTTGATCTGGGTGACGCCCTTGGCCTTGAGCTTGGCGGCGGCATCGATAAACCACTTCATTTCCGCCGCCTGCTTGTCCTTGGACAGCGACGAGGGCTGGAACTCGTTGTCGATCCACTTCTTCGCTTCTGTTTCGCCTGCCCAGGCGGCGCCGCAAGCCAGCGCGGCCGCGCAGGCAAGGGCTGACATCCCCAACGTCACGTGCACTTTCATCGGTGTCTCCTCAAGAATCCCCTGCCCCGGTTGTGGTGTGGGTGGCGGCCCCGGGGTGGGGACAAGCCGCGTTTCCCGTTGATGACAGCTGGCGGGAGCGCTAGCCCCTGCGCAGGATCAGCGCCAGCACCAGCATTGATGCCACGAAGCTGATCCACACCGACGGCTCTTCCGGCAGCGCCAGCCAGGCGGCGACCTTCTCGCCCAGGCCGACCCACGCCAGGTTGATCCACGCCGCGCACATCAGCCCGATAAAGAGCCGGTCGCCGCGGGTGGTGGCGATCGGCAGGAAGCCCTTGCGCAGCACCGACGGCGAACGGATTTCCAGGATCGTCATGCCGATCAGCATCACCACGATGCAGCCAAAGAACACCGCCACCGGTGTGGTCCATACCATCCAGCTCAGCATTGGCACCGTCTCCTTGCAAACGCGTGGAAGCTAAACGCGGCCCATCGCGAAGCCTTTCGCGATGTAGTGCCGCACGAACCAGATCACGATGCCGCCGGGCACGATGGTCAGCACGCCGGCCGCGGCCAGCACGCCCCAGTCCATGCCCGATGCCGATACCGTGCGCGTCATGGTGGCGACAATGGGCTTGGCGTTGACCGAGGTCAGCGTGCGCGCCAGCAGCAGTTCCACCCAGCTGAACATGAAGCAGAAGAATGCGGCCACGCCCACCCCGGCCTTGATCAGCGGCAGGAAGATGGTCAGGAAGAAACGCGGGAACGAGTAGCCGTCGACATAGGCGGTCTCGTCGATTTCGCGCGGCACGCCCGACATGAAGCCCTCAAGGATCCACACCGCCAGCGGCACGTTGAAGACCAGGTGCGCCAGCGCCACGCCCAGGTGCGTATCCATCAGCCCGATGGTGCTGTAGAGCTGGAAGAACGGCAGCAGGAACACCGCCGGCGGCGTCATGCGGTTGGTCAGCAGCCAGAAGAACACGTGCTTGTCGCCGATGAACTGGTAGCGCGAAAAGGCGTAGGCGGCCGGCAGCGCCACGCCGATCGAGATCACCGTGTTCATCGCCACGTAGATCATCGAGTTGACATAGCCTGAATACCAGGACGGATCGGTGAAGATGGTCTTGTAGTGCTCCAGCGTGAACTGGCTTGGCCACAGCGACAGCGTGGACACGATCTCCTCGTTGGTCTTGAACGACATGTTGACCATCCAGTAGATCGGCACGATGGCGAACAGCAGGTAGGCCAGCAGGAAGCCGGCGCGCCACCAGGCGGCGCGGTTGGCCCGCACAGGGATCGCGGTAGGGATCAAGGCAGGGACTGCCGAAGAGATCTCAGCCATGGGGCATGTCCTCGCTGCCGGCGGTGCCCGCGCGCTGCATCCAGTTGTAGAGGATGAAACACATGAGCAGGATGATCAGGAAGTAGACAATGGAAAATGCCGCCGCCGGCCCCAGGTCGAACTGGCCGACCGCCTTCTGGGTCAGGTATTGCGACAGGAACGTGGTGGCGTTGCCCGGCCCGCCGCCGGTCAGCACGAATGGCTCGGTGTAGATCATGAAGCTGTCCATGAAGCGCAGCAGTACCGCGATCATCAACACGCCGCGCAGCTTGGGCAGCTGGATATGCCGGAACACCGCCAGACGCGAGGCGCCGTCGATCTGCGCGGCCTGATAATAGGCGTCGGGGATCGCTCGCAGGCCGGCATAGCACAGCAGCGCCACCAGCGGCGTCCAGTGCCAGACGTCCATCACCAGCACCGTGATCCAGGCGTCGAAGGCGCTGCCGGTGTAGTTGTAGTCGAAGCCGAGCCCTTCCAGCGCCGCGCCGAGCAGACCGATGTCGGTGCGCCCGAAGATCTGCCAGATGGTGCCGACCACGTTCCACGGGATCAGCAGCGACAGCGCGATGACCACCAGCACCGCCGACGCCTTCCAGCCCCGCGCCGGCATCGACAGCGCCAGCAGGATGCCCAGCGGGATCTCCACCAGCAACACCGCCAGCGAGAAGCCGAGCTGGCGCAGCAGCGCGTCATGCAGCTCGCCGTCGCGCAGCACCGTGCGGAACCATTCGGTGCCGACGAACACGCGCCGCTCGGGCGAGATGATGTCCTGCACCGAGTAGTTGACGATGGTCATCAGAGGCAGGATGGCGGAGAACGCCACGCATACCACCACCGGCAGCACCAGCAGCCAGGCCTTCTGGTTGACCGGCTTCATGGCACCAGCTCCTCGTTGACGTAGTAGCAGGTATGCCGGTTGAACACCGACAGCCACGCCGTATCCCCCGCGCGCAGGCCGGCCGCCTCCGCACCCAGCCGCGCGCGCAGCGTACCGGCCTGCGCGCCTGCCTCCTGCACCGTGCCGGTCAGCATCCAGTAGGTGCCGATGTCCTGGGCGCGCTGCACCTGCACCGGCACCGCCTGCGCGTCGCGTTCCGGCGCCAGCCGCAGGTATTCCGGGCGTACCCCGATGCGGAAGCTGCCGGCCTCGCTCAGGGCCGCCTCCACCGGCGGCGCCAGCGCAGGCAGGTAGCGGCGCCCGGCCACTTCGATGGCGCCGTCGCGCCACTGTCCGGACAGGAAGTTCATGCCCGGCGAGCCGATGAAGTGCCCGACAAAGGTATGCGCCGGCCGCTCGAACAGCGCGTCGGCCGGGCCCACCTGCACCGCCTTGCCGCGCGACATCACCACCACCTGGTCGGCAAAGGTCAGCGCCTCGGTCTGGTCGTGGGTCACGTAGATCAGCGTCAGGCGGAACTCGTGGTGGATTTCCTTGAGCTTGCGCCGCAGCTGCCATTTCAGCTGCGGGTCGATCACCGTCAGCGGCTCGTCGAACAGGATGGCCGACACGTCCTGGCGCACCAGCCCGCGCCCGAGCGAGATCTTCTGCTTGGCATCGGCGGCCAGGCCGCTGGCGCGGCGCCCCAGCGTCGATGACAGGTCCAGCATCTCGGCGACGCGCCCGACGCGCTCGCGCACCTGGGCTTCCGGCACGCCGCGGTTGCGCAGCGGAAAGGCCAGGTTTTCGCCGACGGTCATGGTGTCGTAGATCACCGGGAACTGGAACACCTGGGCGATATTGCGCGCCTGCGGCGTGGCGCCGGTGACGTCGCGGCCGTCGAAGGCAATAGTGCCGTGCGATGGCCGCAGCAGCCCGGAAATACAGTTCAGCAAGGTGGTCTTGCCGCAGCCGGACGGACCCAGCAGCGCATAGGCGCCGCCGTCTTCAAAGGTAAAGCGCAGCGGCAGCAGCGCGTAGTCCTCGTCGGTATGTGGCTGGGGCACATACGAGTGCGCCAGGTCCAGGTCGATGCGCGCCATCTCAGCCTCCTGCCGCAGCGGCCGTGCCGGGCCCATCGGTCGCCAGCGCCCCAGGCCGGCGCGGCGCATGAATGCGGCGGCCCTCCGCATCGAACAGGTAGAGCTGTTCGGGCAACAGGTGCAGCGTCACCGGCTCGCCCAGCCGCAGGTCGAGCACGCCCGCGACCTGCGCCACCAGGTTGCCGACCGAAGTATCGGCGTGGACAAAGGTGTCCGACCCGGACAACTCGGCAAGCGCCACGCGGCCCGGCACCGCCACCGCGCCAGGCTCGCCGGCCAGGCGCAAGGCCGAGGCGCGCACGCCCAGCGTCACCGGGCCGTCATGCGCCGCCACGCCGGGCACCGGCACCGCGATCCCGCCGGCCAGCGTGACCCGGCCGCCCTCGAGCCGGCCCTCGGCCAGGTTCATGGGCGGATCGTTGAAGGCGCGCGCCACCCGCAGCGAATCCGGATAGTGGAAGACCTGCGGCGTGGGGCCGTACTGCAGCAGCTCGCCCGCATCCAGCACCGCCGTGTGGCCGCCCAGCAGCAGAGCCTCGCCGGGCTCGGTGGTGGCGTAGATCACGGTGGCATCGCCGTGCGCGAACAGCTGGGTCAGTTCTTCGCGCAATTCTTCGCGCAGCTTGTAGTCCAGGTTGACCAGCGGCTCGTCCAGCAACATCAGCGGGGCCTGCTTGGCCAGCGCGCGCGCCAGCGCCACGCGCTGTTGCTGCCCCCCCGAAAGCTCGGCCGGATAGCGCTCCAGCAGATGGTCGATATGCAGCCGCGCCGCCAACTCGCGCACGCGCCCGGCGATCTCGCCGGCGGCCGCCTTGCGCCGCAGCCGCAGCGGCGAAGCGATGTTGTCGAAGACCCTGAGCGACGGGTAATTGATGAACTGCTGGTAGACCATCGACACATTGCGCGCGCGCACCGGCATGCCGGTGACGTCGTCGCCATCGACCAGCACGCGCCCGGCGCTGGGCCGGTCGAGCCCAGCCATGACCCGCATCAGCGAAGTCTTGCCCGCCTGCGTCGCGCCCAGCAGGATGGTGACCGCGCCGGGAACCGGGGCCAGCGTCATCGGATAGAGATACGCCTGCGAACCTGCCTGCTGTGCGACGCCTTCCAAACGTAGCTGCATCCGGTCTCCCTGTTCGATATGCTGCCGGCATCACGGCGTGCGTTCGATGCAGGCGCACCAATCTTGGCTTCCCGCTCGTTTTAGCAACAAAACGAACAGAAAACAATCATGCACCGCATCATTTTGTTTTCGTTTGTGTTTGAACTAGAATCCCCGCATGACCCTGAATCCGCGCCAGACGGCCCTGCTCGAAGAAGTCCGTACCCAGGGCTTTGCCTCCATCGACGAACTTGCACGCAAGTTCGGCGTCACGCTCCAGACGGTGCGCCGCGATGTCAACCTGCTGGCCGAGAACGGCATGCTGGCGCGTTTCCATGGCGGGGTGCGGGTGGAAGACTCCACCACCGAGAACATTGCCTACCGGCAACGGCAGGTGCTCAATGCCGAGGGCAAGGCGCGCATCGCGCGCGCGGTGGCGGCGGCAGTGCCCGAAGGCTGCTCGCTGATCCTGAACATCGGCACCACGGTGGAAGAGATCGCCCGCGCGCTGGTGCACCATCGGGGGCTGCGCGTGATCACCAACAATCTGAACGTGGCCAACATCCTGGCCGACAACGCCGATTGCGAAGTCATCGTCGCCGGCGGCGTGCTGCGCTCACGCGACCGCGGTATCGTCGGCGAGGCCACAGTGGAGTTCATCCGCCAGTTCAAGGTCGATATCGGGCTGATCGGCATCTCGGGCATCGAGGCCGACGGCACGCTGCGCGACTATGACTTCCGCGAGGTCAAGGTGGCGCGGACCATCATCGAGCATTCTCGCGAGATCTGGCTGGCGGCGGACACCAGCAAGTTCAACCGCCAGGCCATGGTGGAGCTGGCCCATGTATCGCAGGTGGACCGGCTGTTTACCGACGCGCCGCTGGCGGCGCCATTCGACCAGATCCTGGCCGACAGTGGGGTGAAGTGTGTGGTGGCAGAGCGGGAATGAGCGCACCGGAAGCCGGCTTGAGGCTGCCGCGTTGGCGCGGGCGGAGCTGTCGGTGACGCCTGGCGCCGTGCTGGCGCGACAGGCCTGCCCTCTCCCCCGGCCCCTCTCCCGCAAGCGGGCGAGGGGAGAAAACCAAGGGTCGGGCAAGGAACTACTTGAACACTACGGTCTTGTGGCCGTTCAGCAGGATGCGGTGTTCGGCATGCCACTTGACCGCGCGCGCCAGTGCCACGCATTCGACGTCGCGGCCGACGGCGGTCAGTTGCTCCGGATCCATGCTGTGGTCCACGCGCTCGATTTCCTGCTCGATGATCGGGCCTTCGTCCAGGTCGGCGGTGACATAGTGCGCGGTGGCGCCGATCAGCTTCACGCCGCGGTCGTGCGCCTGGTAGTACGGCTTCGCGCCCTTGAAGCTGGGCAGGAACGAATGGTGGATATTGATCGCGCGGCCGGCCAGCTTGCGGCACAGGTCGTTGGACAGTACCTGCATGTAGCGCGCCAGCACCACCAGGTCGATCTTCTGCTCCTGCACCACGTCGAAGACGCGCGCTTCCTGCGCGGCCTTCTGCTCGGCCGAGGCGTTCATCAGCGGCAGGTGGAAGAACGGCACGTCGTACGAAGCCGCCAGCTGGTAGAAGTCGCGGTGGTTCGACACGATGGCCGCGATCTCCACCGGCAGCCCGCCGACCTTGGCACGGAACAGCAGGTCGTTCAGGCAGTGGCCGATCTTGGATACCATGATCATCACGCGCGGCTTGACCGTGGCATCGTTGAGCTCCCATTGCATGCCGAACTGGTCGCCCACCGGCGCGAACGCGGCCTTCAGCGTGGCCAGGTCAGGGCCACCGGCGGCCGGCGTGAAATGCACGCGCATGAAGAAGCGGCCGGCATACTCGTCACCGTACTGGTCGGAATCGACGATATTGCAGCCGTGCTGGAACAGCAGGCCCGAGACGGCGTGGACGATGCCCGGCTGGTCAGGGCACGAGAGGGTCAGGATGAATCCGGTGTTGCTCATGGTGTGTGGTTCGGTCGGGATGGCGCGGCGCAGGGCCGGGGAAGCCAGGGGGGCTCGGTCAGTGCAATGGTCAGTACGGCGGGCAAACCCGGGACAAGCGGCGATGGACCCCGCGGCGGCTCAGTTGTGTTGGCCGGCGCTGAGCCAGCCACGCCGGCAAAGGGCATCCAGCGTCACCAGTGTCGCATCGACCGTCATGGCGCCGGCCGACATGATAGCAAGCAATGGCGCCAGCTCGACGCGCCGGTGCTCGCTCACCTCGCCGTCCTGGTTATGCGGCGTGAAGTCCGGCGGCAGCAGCAGGTCGTAGATATAGACCTGCTCCCATTGCACGCCCTCGGGCAGGTCGCGCAGCACCTCGACCATGCCGTGGGCCTGGGCGCGCTGCGCCAGGCCGGGCGGGATGCCGGACTCTTCCTCGCACTCGCGCACCAGGGTCGCCAGCGGGTCGCTGCCGTGGGGCATGCCGCCAGCCACCAGGTTGTCCCACATGCCGGGGTCGACGGCCTTCGCCGCGCTGCGGCGCGAGATCCACAGCGCCGGCGGCCCGCCCGCCGCGCTGTCGACGATGCCGTTCATGTGCGAAGCAAAGGTCAGCAGGCCCAGGAAGCGCGCTGCGGCGCGTTCGACCACCGCCACCGCGGGCGCATCCAGCGCGGGGGTCACCGCGAACAGTTCGTCGCGCCAGCCGCGCACATGGCCGGCATCGGCCAGCTGGCGGGACAGGGTCCGCAGTGCGGCGCTGCGCGCCTCGAAATCGTGGCAGCCCGGCAGCAGCGCCACGGCCACGGAGCCATCGGCGAGCGGCTGCTCCGGGCCGAGCACGGCACCGAGGCCGCGCAGGATGCCGGCATGTGTGCGCGGCAGCCAGCCGACCTGCCGGCCGCCGGCCATCAGGCGCAGCCTGGCGGCGGCATTGAAGCCGCTGCGCGCCGCCAGCGAGGCAGCGATCCGTGCCGCGGGGTCGTCGGAAGATCCGTCGGAAGATCCGTCGGAAAATCCACCGGCAAACCCACCGGCGGCAGCCGCGGCCGGCAAGAAGGACATTTCAGCCATCAGCAATCCCTGCACCGGCCGCGCCGGCGCGCAGTGTCATTGTCAGGATCGAACGCATGAACCAGCCAGCCGCGCAAGACCCGCGCCCTGCCCCGTCCCAGCTTCCCGCCAAGCCGCAATACGTGCTGGCGCTCGACCAGGGCACCAGCAGCTCGCGCGCCATCCTGTTCGACCATGCGGGCAACGTGGTGCACCTGGCACAGCGCGAGTTCCGCCAATATTACCCACATCCGGGCCATGTCGAGCACGATCCCTACGAGATCTGGCAATCGCAGCTGGCGGTGGCGCACCAGGTGCTGGCCGAGGCCGGCATCGCCGCGTCGCAGGTGCGCGCCATCGGCATCACCAACCAGCGCGAGACCACCGTGCTGTGGGACCGCAAGACCGGCGAGCCGGTCGGCCGCGCGCTGGTCTGGCAAGACCGCCGCACCGCACCGATGTGCGAGGCGCTGCAGGCCGCCGGCCACGGCGAACTGTTCCGCGACAAGACCGGCCTGATCATCGATGCCTATTTTTCCGGCACCAAGCTGCGCTGGATGCTGGACAACATCGAAGGCGCGCGGGCGCGCGCGCAGCGCGGCGAGCTCGCTTTCGGCACCGTCGACAGCTGGCTGATCTGGCAACTGACCGACGGCAAGCGCCATGTCACCGATGTATCCAATGCCTCGCGCACGATGCTGTTCAACATCCACAGCTTCGCGTGGGACGACGCGCTGCTGGCGCTGCTCGATATCCCGCACGCGCTGCTGCCCGAGGTGGTGGCCTCCAGCGGCGAGGTCGCGCGCACCGCGGCGCGGCTGTTCGGCATGCCGATCCCGATTGCCGGCATCGCCGGCGACCAGCAAGCCGCTACCTTCGGCCAGGCGTGCCTGGCGCCGGGCATGGCCAAGAACACCTACGGCACCGGCTGCTTCCTGCTGATGAATACGGGGACGCAGCCGGTGACGTCACGCAACCGGCTGCTGACCACCATCGGCTGGCAGTACCATGGCCAGACTCAGTATTGCCTGGAGGGCGGCGTGTTCATGGGCGGCGCCACCATCCAGTGGCTGCGCGACGGCCTCAAGATCATCAACAGCGCGCCCGAGGCCGAGGCGCTGGCGCGCCAGTGCGACGATACCGGCGGCGTGGTGCTGGTGCCGGCCTTTGCCGGGCTGGGCGCGCCGCACTGGGACGCCTTTGCGCGCGGCACGCTGGTCGGCATGACGCGCGGCACCGGCCGGCCGCAGATCGCGCGCGCGGCGCTGGAGTCCATCGCGCTGCAAAGCGTGGACGTGCTCGAGGCCATGCAGAAGGACGCCGGCATCGCGCTGGCCGAGTTGCGCGTGGACGGCGGCGCCTCGCGCAGCGACCTGCTGATGCAGATGCAGGCCGACCTGCTCGGCACCCCGGTGGTGCGCCCGCGCGTGACCGAGACCACCGCGCTCGGCGCCGCCTACCTGGCCGGGCTGGCCACCGGCTACTGGAGCGACCTGGCGCAGATCGCGCAGCAATGGCAGGTGGAGCGGCGCTTCGAGCCGAACCTGTCGGCCGACGCGCGCGGCCACCGGCTCGCGCGCTGGCACCGGGCCGTCGAGCGCGCGCGCGACTGGGCCCGCGAGGACGATGCCGGCGTCGGCCACGGTTGATTCCAGCCCGTCAAACCCGTCCTGCGCACCGCGCGGGCAACTGAACACCTTAGCCAGCACACACCACACACCAGCGTCATGCACAGCCTTCCCACCCCGATCCAGCCGCCCAGCCGCGCCGCCCTGCTCGCCACCCTGGAGCGCGAGCCGCGCTGGGACGTGATCGTCATCGGCGGCGGCGCCACCGGCCTCGGCACGGCGGTCGACGCCGCCTCGCGCGGCTACCGCACGCTGCTGGTCGAAGCCGCGGACTTTGCCAAGGGCACCTCGAGCAAGGCCACCAAGCTGGTGCACGGCGGCGTGCGCTACCTGGCCCAGGGCAATATCAGCCTGGTGCGCGAGGCCCTGCACGAGCGCGGCCTGCTGGCCCGCAACGCGCCGCACCTGGTGTGGCCGCTGGGCTTCGTGGTGCCGGCCTACCAGATGTTCGACCAGCCCTTCTACGGCATCGGCCTCAAGCTCTATGACATGCTGGCCGGCAACCTCAACCTGTCCGGCAGCCGCTGGCTGAACCACCGTGAAGTGCTGGCCGCCGCGCCCAACCTCGCCGAACACGTCGGCGGGCGTCCGCTGCGCGGCGGCAACCTGTACTTCGACGGCCAGTTCGACGATGCCCGGCTGGCGGTGGCGCTGATGCGGACCCTGTTCGACGTGGGCGGCACCGCGCTCAACTATATGCGCGCGACCGGCCTGAGCCAGCAAGGCGGCGTGATCAGCGGCGTGACGGTGCAGGACGCACTGGGCGGCGCCACCTTCCGGCTGCGCGCGGACTGCGTGATCAATGCCACCGGGGTGTGGGTCGATGCCATCCGCCAGATGGAAGACGGACACGCCCGTACCATGGTGGCGCCCAGCCAGGGCGTGCACCTGACGCTGCCGCGCAGCTTCCTGCCTGGCGAGCGCGCCATCCTGATCCCCAAGACCGACGATGGGCGGGTGCTGTTCGTGGTGCCCTGGAACGGGCACACCATCGTCGGCACCACCGACACGCCGCGCCGCGACCTGCCGCTGGAGCCCGACGCCGGCGCCGACGATGTCGATTTCATCCTCGAAACAGCGTCGCGCTACCTGGCCAAGGACCCCACCCGCGCCGACGTCACCAGCGTCTGGGCGGGCCTGCGGCCGCTGGTGCGGGCCACCGGCGAAGCCTCTACCGCTTCGCTGTCGCGCGAACATACCATCCTGGTGTCCAAGGCCGGGCTGATTACCGTCACCGGCGGCAAATGGACCACCTACCGCAAGATGGCCGAAGACGTGATCGAGACCGCGATCCAGCGCCAGATGGTGCGCGCGGCGCCCTGCGTGACCGCGGAGCTGCCGCTGCACGGCGCCGCCGGATTGCCCGCCGACCTGCCGCCGCCGGATTCGGCTTCGCCGGACCGCTACTACGGCAACGAGCTGAACCTGCTGCGCGCATTGCCGGGACACGACCGCATGATCGCGGGCGCATCGGGCCTGACCGAGGCCCATGTGCGCTTTGCCGCCCGGCATGAACTGGCGCGCCGGGTCGAAGACGTGCTGGCGCGCCGCAACCGTGCGCTGTTCCTCGATGCCCGCGCGGCCGTCGATGCGGCACCCGCAGTGGCCGCGATCCTGGCCGAGGAACTCGCCGAGGATGAGGCCTGGCAAGCGCGCGAGTTGGAAAGCTTCCGTGCCCTTGCTGCCGGCTACATGCTCGGCTGAGCGCTTGCCGCAACCTCGCAGTCCGATACGGCTTCCCGCCCCCGACGCCACCTTTCGACCGACCATGCCATGCCCGATCGCTTGATTCTGTCCCGCCCCGGTATCGTTGCCCTGCTGGCCCTCCTCTGTGCCAGCGCCACCGCCCAGGCCGCGCGCGCGCCAGGCATCGACGGCGTGCGCTTTCCCGAGGTGCGCACCGTGCACTACCAGTGCGACGGCGGCAAGACGCTGACGGTGCGCTATTTCAACGGCCCGGACAACCAGGCCGCGGTGTTCCGCATCGAAGGCAAGCCATTGCTGGCGGTCAGCACGGTGTCGGCGTCCGGCGCGCGCTATGTCGGCGGCCGCTACGAATGGTGGACCAAGGGCGAGACCGGCACGCTGCGCGACCTGATGCAGGCGCAAACCGCCGCACCCCTGCTGGCCAACTGCCACGCCGCGCCGTAAGCGGCAGGGTCACGCCACGTCAACGTTTGAAGCCGCGGCGTTCCGGGCGATAATGCGGGGATTGAATCAGGGAGAACACCATGGACGAGATTGAAGATCTGTCCGATCTGCCGATGCCCCGCTTTATCTGGGGCTTCGCCGTGATCGCAGGCAAGGGCGGCGAGGTCATGCACGACGAGTTCGAGTATCTGACCCACACCCGCAGCCCGCGCTTCACCTGCCGCGTGGTCGAGCTGGAGGACATGCCGGCGGAAAGCGAAGAAGACGCCATCGACGGCCGCATCGTTCATGATGACGATCCGAGCCGCATGTTCTACATCACCGATGCCGGCATGGCGCTGGTCAACTTCCAGCTGTTCGACAAGATGCCGGACAAGCAGAAGTTCAAGCGCATCTGCGACGAAGCCATCGCCAACTGGATGCTGCGCCGCGAATTCCTCGACGAGGAAGAGGACTGAGGCAAGACCCAGGCCAACGGCGCCGCGGCGGCCGCGCGTGGCTCAGGCCTGGCCCTGCTCCGGCGGCAGCGCGCCGGCCAGCACTTCATTGAGCAGGCCGGTCATGCCGCCCGGGTGGTTGGCGGCAAGCGCCTGCAGGCGCTTCACCAGGGTGCCGTCGAGCTTGCACGCGAACGGCACCAGCCCTTGCTCCTGGTCCAGCCGGCGCTGCTCGCGCCGGTCCGGGCGCGCCTCGGCACCGGGAATGCCGCCCCGCCCTGCCGCCGCCTGCTTCAGGCTGTTGGCGATCTTCAGGCCCTTGTTTTTTTCCAGGTCCGTTTTCTTCACGGCAATATCCGAAAGTCTGTAGAGGCCGGTATTGTACGCACCCGCGGCACCCGCCGGCCGGCACACGCTCCGCGGGCGTTAATGGTCTCGGGTCATGCGTCGCTGACTTCGATCAGCTCGGCCGCCACCCGCTGGATTTCCGCATAAACCGGAATAGCGTCCATCGGGCCGGTGCAGCCCACTGCCGTGGCCTGGCTGGCATCGGCGCCTGGCGGCAGGAACACGAAAGCCATGCCGGGCTGCCAGCCGGGATGCTTGCGCAGGCTGTCGTTGAGGATGTCGAGATACTGCGCGCGCGTGAAGACGTGCCTTGCCATCGCTACCTCCGGAATCCGCTGCCGATGCGCCGCGCGGGCGCGGGCGTCATGGCGGGGATCGTAGCATGGCAGGGACGCCCGGCGTCACCGCACGGAGCCGGGCCGCGGACCGGTCAGCACTCGCCCTTCTTGGCGTGGCCGGGCGGGCAATGGCTGCCCTGGTCTTTGTGGCCCTTGTTCTTGGGGCCCTTGTCCTTGTACCCGCCCTGATCCCAGCGGCCCGGCACCAGCACCCAGCCGTCGCGCGACTGGATCCAGCGCGGCGACTCATAGACATAGCCGGGGCGCTCACGCTCCCAGCGGCCCTTCTTCCAGGCATGCTTGCGGTAATGATCGTCCCAGTCCCAGTAGCCCGGCATCCAGACGTAGCCGGCGCGCGGCGCGGGCACGGCCTCGTAGATGGGCGCCGGCGGCGGAACGCCAATGGCGATGTTGACAGACACCTGGGCCATCGAGGCCCCGCTGAGGGCCAGGCCCGAACCGAGCAATGCTGCCAGCAGCAGGGCCCTGGCCGGCCGGAACGCGCAATCCGTCATGGGAGTCCTTTCTTGTGGAGGAACATGCCCATAGTCTAGTGCGCCGCAAGCCTCCGGCAAGACAAGAATCGAGTTGGCCGGTCAGGGGTGCCGGAACGCAACACTCCGGTGCAAGCCCCGCTTGCACGCTCGCGCCGCTAGTGATCCTCGGCCATCGCCTTGAGCTGGGCCTCGCCGGCAACCCGCGCGGCATCCGAGGTGGTGAAGGTATCGTCCGACACGATGGCGCGCCGGACCTGCTGCGCGCCGAAATCCACCAGCGCGATGACCCACACGTAGCGCCCCGCCTGGGGCGCGGTCTGCACGAAAGCCTTCAGGTTGTGATGCGATTCACTTGCCATGATCCCTCTCCTGTCGAGGCGTGCCGCGGCACACGTGTCAGGAAACTCTAGCACATGCCGGCGCCCTCACCGGCCGGCGGCCTCGCTGGCGAAGGCGCGCAATTCGCGCGTCCGCGCGGCCGTCATCTCCAGCACGCAGGTCGCGCCGGCCATGCGCGCGGCGCTGCCGCCTGCCGGGTTGGCGATATAAGCGCAATTGGCCTGCCGGTACTCGAGCCAGACCCGCTGCGCCACCCGCAACTGCCCCGTGCGCGGCGCCTCCAGTTGCCGCAGCAGGGCCTGGTAAGCGCTGTTCAGCGCTGCTTCCTGGAGCCGCGACTCGACGGCGGCACAGTTGAGCATGTCGGCGGTCGACCCGGCCTTGCCCATGCAGCGCTCATAGTCAGCGCTGAGGCCGCCATTTTTGGCGGCATTGGCCGGGATGGCCGCCACGGCCAGACCGACGGCGGCAACACATGCGAGGACGCGCATAGCGGCTCTCCCTTGGCGTGGTTGTGACAAAACGAGCGAAGCCCGGCGCGGCGACGGTCGTGCTCAGGCCAGCCAGCGGCCCAGCGTGGCCACGGCGATATTGACCAGCCCGAGCACCAGGTTGGTCCCCACGGCCTGCCGGATCCGGTTCAGCGCCGCGCCGGCGGCTGGCCATTCCTGTGCATCCACGGCCCTGGCCAGCACCCGGTAGGGGCTGAACCACACATAGCAGAAGATGCCCGCCATGACGACACCGATGCCCAGCATCAGGTGCCAGTTGCGCGGTGCGCCAGCCATGCCCGTGACCGCCATCATCGCGCCGCCGCTCAGCAGGATCGCGACCACCGACGCCCATACCCACGGGAAGAAGCGGGCAAACACGCCGCGCCACAGGCGCAGCCGCGGCGGCGGTTCGAGCAGGCTGCCGGCTGCCGGCCGCAGGCACAGGTAGGCGAAGAACATGCCGCCGACCCAGACGGCAACGCCGGTCAGGTGCAGCAAGCGAAAAAGCGGGTCGGCGGTCATGGCGGCAGGCGGCAAGGCGCGTTGGGGCAATGTACGCATTCTAAGTGTTGTGCCCGCCACGGCGAAGCCGGGCAAGCACGCAACGTCTTGCGCGGGGCTTCAGAAAAACCACAGCGGACCGATAAACATTTCGTATCACGCCGCGCCACGAGCAGATCTTCGCAACATCTCGCCCGTGCCGCTTATTTCAGGCCGATCCATCGCGATACCGGGCGCTTGACCGCCCGGAACCCAGCCCCAGCCAATAGCCGCGGCCAGACCCCACCTGCGCAACCGGCCGCCCCGCCCCTCATCCGATACCATGGCGCCCGCCCCAGCCAGCCCTTCTCCGACCTTGCCCGCTGCGCGAGCCCGACCGCTGCGCCGTGGCCCGGCCGCCCTGCTGCTCGCCCTGGCGCTGGCGGTGCTGCCGGCCATGCTGCCCCCCGCGGTCACTGCGCAGCCCGCGCCGCAGCGGTCCGACCTGGTCGCGCGCGTGGTCATCAGCCTGCTCGGGTATGCGCGCTGGCCGGTCGAGCGCGATCCGGTACGGCTGTGCGTGGATAACGCCAGCCGCTATGCGGCGCGGCTGCGCGAAGGCGGCACGCTCGCCAATGGCCGCACCGTGCAGACCCGACCGGTCGACGTGCTGGCCGACATGCTCCACCCGGCATGCGATGCGCTGTACGTGGGCAGCATGAACGAACCGCGCCGCAAACGCCTGTCGGCCGAAGTGACCGGCCGCCCGGTGCTGGTGATCGCCGAAGAAGACTTCGAGTGCGAGGACGGCAGCATGTTCTGCCTCAACATCCGCGACAACCAGGTTTCGTTCCGCGTCAACCTCGACACCCTCGCCCGCAGCGGCGTGCACATGCACCCCGGCGTGCTGCAGCTTGGCCGCCGCAAGGGAGCGCCCTCATGAGCCCGCCCCGGCCGGCGCGCGGGCTCGGCGCGCGCCCCACCCTCTACAGCGTGCTGCGCCGTATCCACCTGGGCGTGGCGCTGATCGCGGTATGCACGGCCGGCCTGGCCCTGACCGCGATCGGCGTTACCGCGCTGCGCGTCTACGCCGACCACAACGTGCGGCTGGTGGCGCGCTCGATCGCCTATACGCTGGAAGCGCCGGTGGTGTTCCGCGACCAGGCGGCTACCGCGGAAACGCTGGCCGCGATCGCGGCATCGGAAGACATCGCCCGCGCCACCGTCTATGACCGCGACCACCACGTCCTGGCGGTATGGCAGCGCCCCGGCCAGGCGCCGCTGACCGGGCTGCGCCATGCGCTCGGAGAATGGCTGGGGACCGATGCCGTGGAACAGCCCATCCTGCACCAGGCGCAGACAGTGGGCATGCTGCGCGTCAGCGGCGACCCGCGCAATCTGCTGCACTTCCTGTTGCAGGGCGCGCTCGGCCTGCTGGCCTGCCTGCTGCTGACCGCGGTTGGCGCCCACTACCTGGCCAGCCGGCTGCTGGTGCAGATCATCGAGCCGTTGCGCAACCTGATGCGGGTGGCCCATGCGGTCCGTTCCCAGCGCGATTTCGCGCAGCGCACGCCGCCGGCCAGCATTGCTGAACTGAATGCCCTCAGCGAGGATTTCAACGGCCTGCTCGACGAACTGCACACCTGGCAGAACCAGATGCAGCACGAGAACCGCTCGCTCGCCCACCGCGCCAACCACGATGCGCTGACCGGGCTGCTGAACCGCGCCGCGTTCGTCGAAGCGCTGGAGCACGCCGTGCGCCACGCCGCTGCCAACGATGAATATGCCGCGGTGCTGTATCTCGACAGCGACGAATTCAAGCACGTCAACGATCGCCACGGCCATGCCGCCGGCGACGCGGTGCTGGTCGCAGTAGCGCAGCGCATGCGTGCCAGCCTGCGTGGCCGCGACACCGTGGCGCGCATCGGCGGCGACGAATTCGCGGTACTGGCCACCGCGCTGCGCGCGCCGGGCGATGCCATCCAGATCGCCGAGCATATCCTGCAGGCGATGGCCTGCCCCATCGACCTGCCCGACGGCAGCTCGGTGCAGGCCTCACTCAGCATCGGGCTGGCCGTCTTCCCGGTCCACGCGCAAGGCAGCCAGGCCCTGCTGCACGCCGCCGACGCCGCCATGTACGGCGCCAAGCGGCGCTCCGGCGGCATCTGGCAAAGCGCCGAGCCGCGCCTGGACGTCACGCAGTGAGAACCCAGATGTTTGCAGGTCGTCTTCTGACCGATGACAGATTCCGCTGGAAGTCCTGGCTGGCGGCCGTCATGCTTGGCCGCGGCAGGACGCGCCGAGAACCGGCGCGTCGCCATCATCGTTTCGATAGAGTAGCGACCGTTCAGTCGCCGAAGGGATTGGGCGCGCGGTTCTCCAGCGCCTCGTTCAGGTCGAACTCGTCGCGCACCTCGTCGACCACCGCGCGCACACTGGCGGCGTAGCCGTGCAGATTGTCAAAGGCCATGTCCCAGTTGCGTCCGCGCGCATCGCGTGGATGCAGCCGCGGCGACGGCACCCGGATTTTGGCGCTGTCTTCGCCGATTTCATCGATCTGCTGGATACGCCGGCTGACCTCGTCCTGCAAGGCGCGCCGGCCGCGCTCACGCTTGGCCATGACTGACTCCTGGCTGAATCCCGATGCATCGTAGCACGCGCCGGGAGAGGCTTGCAGGCGCCTACAGCGCCGCCTTGGCCGCCTGGTAAGCCGCGTACAGGCGCGCGAACACCGGCCCCGGAACCCCCTTGCCGATCTGGCGCCCATCGATGCTGACCACCGGCAGCAACTCCTTGCTGGCCGACGACAGCAGCACCTCATCGGCGCCAAACACCTCATCCCTGCCGATCCGGCGCGACTCCAGCGCAATCCCCATCGCGGCGCAGATCTCCTCCATGAAGCCGTAGCGGATGCCCTCCAGGATCAGGTTGTCTTTCGGCGGCGCCACCACGCGGCCATCGCGCACCACCCACACATTGGACGCCGACGCCTCGGTCAGCCAGCCGTCGCGGAACTGGATCGTCTCGGTCACGCCCTGCTCCACCGCATGCTGTGCCGCCAGCACGTTGCCGAGCAGCGAGGTCGACTTGATCTGGCAATTCAGCCAGCGCCGGTCCTCCATCGTCACGCACGCGACGCCCTGCCCGACCATCTGCGCCGACGGCAGCGCCATCGGATTGGTCATGATCAGCACCGTCGGCACCACCTCCTTCGGGAACGCATGCGTGCGCCTGGCCACGCCGCGTGTCACCTGGATATAGACCAGCTGATCCGACAAGCCGTTGGCCTGCACCACCTCGCCAACACGCTCCAGCCACTGCGCGGCGCTGTACGGATCGGGAATGCCGATGCCCTCCAGGCTCCGGTGCAGGCGCGCCAGGTGGTGCGCACCACGGAACGGCTTGCCGTGGTAGTACGGGATAACCTCATAGATGCCGTCGCCGAAGATAAAGCCGCGGTCGAGAACGGGAATGCGCGCTTCGGAGAGCGGAGTCAGGGTGCCGTTGAGGTGGACGATGGGGTCGGACATGAGTGGCGTGCGGACAGTTTGAAAGAGATGCCTGATTCTTTCACGGTCAGCCCGGCAAGGTCATGCAATCTGCGCATGGGTGCTCGGCGAAGCGCCGCCCATCCGCACTAGCCACCGGACTCAGGCCGGCGCCAGCGGCTTCGCAAGCAGCACCGTGGTAAAGCCGCTGTCCCAGCTCTCATCGGGATAGAAATCGATCTCGGCATAGCCCTGGCGCCGGTAGAAGGCACGGCTCTGCTGGTTGAACGTATCCGTCTCCAGCCTCGCCTCGCGATGCCCGGCACGGGCAATCTCGGCTTCCGCATGCGCGAGCAGCGCCCCGCCCAAGCCCATCCGCTGCCATGCCCGGCCGACATGCAGCGCCCAGATGAAATTGTTTTCCCAATCCACCATGGCGGCTGGCACACCGTCCACGCAGGCGACCCGGAACGCCTGCAAACGTGCCGCGACGTAACTGCGGGTCTTGCCTTGCTGTTCGAAGGCCGCTGCGGCTGCTGGAGCCAGCTGCGGTTTCCAGGTGCCGAGGTAAGTGTCAGTGAGGATAGCCTCCACGGCTTGCGCGTCCGACGGCAAGGCGGGGCGTATTTCGAAACTGGGGAGTTTAGTCATGGGGCGAAAGCATAACCGGGACGCGGATGAATCGGCAGCCCTTGCGCAGACTCTCTCGAAGCCCACTGACGGGCCGGAAACAAAAAAGCCGCCCGGGAAACGGGCGGCTTCGCATGGCCTTGCACAGTGTTCTGGCGGAGAGAGGGGGATTCGAACCCCCGCAATTGCCCGTAGACACTGGCTTTGCGGGAGGAGGTTGCGACAATCTT
>NZ_SROX01000024.1 GCF_013141915.1 Cupriavidus necator
TCGTCTTGGTTTTGCGTGGCATACATGCTCCTTGGCGACATGTTATGCCCTAAACACAAAATTTCTGACAGGTCCGCGATCCGCGAATGACAATGGCTATGGCTGACTACCGTTTCCGCACGGCTGTCAATGCTAACAAAATGCTCAGGTGGGGCCATGAGTGTCGACAAATACGAGATCTGGAAAGCCACCGCTGAGGATGGCTTGGCGCAGATGAGGCGGCAAGGCGCCCTGTGCCCTGCAGCCTCAACCCCGAGCCGGTTAATCCCCAATCTGTGGCCGATCCGGATTGGCCTGGACTGAAGTCATGGATCCAAGCCAATAGGACACCGGTGACAGGGTTCAGGGATGGGTCCCTGCGGTTCGTCTTCGAGTTCGAACGGGCTGTCCAGTTTCGGGAAAATATCAACGGTCAGGAGGAGGAATCGTGGATTCTCTTGCAGATAGCCGCGAATCACCAAGCGGCGCGCGCCTGGAGCATTCCCGCGCAGCGCTCACGCTTGCGGCGCTGGGAGTGGTCTATGGTGACATCGGTACCAGCCCGCTGTATGCGGTCAAGGAAACGTTCAATCCTGTGCACGGCATCCCACTGTCCCCCGAAAACGTACTAGGCGGCATTTCCGCGATCCTCTGGGCGCTGATGATTGTCGTTTCGCTCAAGTACGTAATACTGATTATGCGGGCCAACAATCGGGGCGAGGGTGGCATCATGGCATTGCTTGCGCTTGCCTTGTCATCGGTGAAAAAGGTGGGGCGCTCCCCCGCGCCGGTCGTGCTCATTGGCCTGTTCGGCGCCGCGCTGTTCTACGGCGATGCCGTGCTGACGCCAGCCATCTCGGTCCTCTCCGCCGTCGAAGGACTCGAGGTGGGCACAACGGCGCTGAAGCCTTACGTCCTGCCGGTATCCATGGGCGTGTTGATCGTGCTATTCCTGGCCCAGCGGCAAGGTACCGCCAAGATCGGTGCGCTGTTCGGACCTGTCACGGTCGTGTGGTTCCTCGCCCTGGCCGCCGCAGGCGTCCACGGCATCGTCCAGCATCCTGCCATCCTCGGCGCACTCAATCCACTGCATGCATTCGGCTTCGTCACCCAGCACGGCTTCGCCTCGTTCGCGGTACTGGGAGCGGTGCTGCTTGCGTTCACGGGTGCCGAAGCGCTCTATGCCGACATGGGGCATTTTGGCAGTGGCCCGATACGGCTGGCGTGGTTCGGGTTGGTGTTTCCAGCGCTTGCGCTCAATTACCTGGGACAGGGCGCGCTGCTCGCCGTCAATACGAAAGCGGTCGAAAACCCCTTCTATCTCCTTTATCCCTCCTGGGCACTGTATTCAATGGTGGCACTCGCCACCGCGGCAACCGTGATCGCTTCGCAGGCGACCATATCGGGCGCCTACTCGCTGACCAAGCAGGCAATCCAGCTGGGTTACCTGCCGCGCATGCAGGTCGTGCAAACATCTGAAAAGGCCATGGGGCAGATTTACATCCCGGTCCTCAACGCCATACTGCTGGTGGCGGTCCTGGCTGCCGTGGTCGGCTTCGGCTCGTCTTCGAAACTGGCCTCGGCGTATGGCGTGGCGGTAACTGGGACCATGTTGGCAACGACCCTGCTCACCTTCTTTGTGGTCCACTACGGCTGGGGCTACACCCTGTCGCTAAGCCTCTTCGCTACTAGCTTCTTCGCCGCCGTAGACGTAGCGTTCCTCTCCTCGAGCCTATTGAAAGTGGCTGAGGGCGGCTGGTTCCCGCTGCTTGTCGGCACCGGGATGTTCGTCGTGATGCTGACATGGCTACGCGGCCGCCAGGTTCTGCTCGGACGCCTTCAAAGTAACGACATGCCGCTCAAGTCATTCCTGGACTCGCTGTTCCGTGCACCGCCGTCGCGCGTATCCGGGACAGCGGTATTCCTCACAGCGACCTCGGATGTCGTGCCCCACGCGCTGATGCATAACCTTAACCACAACAAGGTGCTGCACGAGCGCATCCTGTTTCTTACCGCGAAGATGAAGAATGTGCCGTGGGTACCATTGGGCGAGAGTCTGGCCATTGAACCGCTCGGGCACGATTGCTATCGGGTCACGTTGAGCTTCGGCTTCATGAACCGGCCGGACGTCGCGCAAGCATTGGACATGCTGCCCCGAGTATCAGATCTGGGATTCAACATGATGGAGACGTCGTTCTTTCTGAGCCGCGAGACTGTCATTCCGGTGGCGGGGATCGCCAGTGGGATGGCATTTTGGCGAGAGCGCCTCTTTGCCACAATGAGCAGGAATGCCGGCAATGCGGGCGAGTACTTCAACATACCGCCAAATCGGGTCATCGAAATCGGAACACAGATCCAGATCTAGATCTTCCATGTTTCCGGCCCTACGATAACGCGGTGGGCCGGAGCTGGGACCGGCGAGATGCTGGCGTGAGTGCGGCAACGCGGGCCGACCACGGAGTTTCGCAGCGGTCGGCTAGGGCCTGCTGCGGCGGTCCAGACGCCGCCGCGTCGGTTTGGCCTTGCCGTCAGAACTGGTAATAGAACCGTGCATAGCCCGATTGCGCCGAGGCGTGCCCGGTGTTGATCAGCGCATCGTAACCGAGCGAGACGAGCGTCGCCTTCGACGGCCGAAAGCTAATACTCGCGCCGCCTGTGACATAGTCGCGCAACAACGCGATGCCTGGCGCGGCAAACAGCGTCCCGTCCTGCGAGAGGACCGTGACCTGCCGGCCGGTTCCCATCAGCTCACGCGCGTAGCCCACGCGCAGTTGCACGTTGAAGGGGTGCACCACATCGCCGAATGCCTTGTCGAGCTTGAGCGATACATAAGGCTGGAGACTGCGCGCCGTGTCGGCGTCGACGGCAAGGTTCTGCGCCGCCGCGCCGCTTTCGCTGAAGTTGTTGCCGCGGAAGAATGCATAGCGTAGCCCGGCGCTCGGCGTTGCGGTAAAACTGCCGAGGCGCATCGGCACGGCGGCTTGACCGGCAGCCAACAGCTCGTGGCCTACGTGGTCGCCTTCCGCCGTACCGAGGGCGCCAAACGCACGCTTTTGTGACAGGAAGTCCAGACCATAGCCGATCGTTGCGGACGCGATGACCGGACCGAAGTCGCGGCCGCCGTAGAGGGCCACGCGCACAGTGTCGGTAGCGCCCGAACTGCCCGTCGTATCCTCGTCGATGGACGTATGCGCATAGCCACCGGCCACGCCCACCGTGTAGTCGCCGACGCGTCGGTCGGCACCCGCGAGAAAGCCATACTGGTGCGCCATGAAACCTGGCTGGCCGCCGCGGGCGTGCAGGCGCGTGCCCGACCCCGTGGCCTCGATCCAGGCGCCGTGCGCGACCGGCTGCGCATCGGGCGATTGCACGAAGCGCCCGAGCAACGAGGCGTTGACCGACTGCGCGCGCATGACTGCCGCGGTACCGAGCGCCGTGTAGATGCTCGTGTTGGTCGGGGCCACGATCACGGCGCCAGTGGCGTCGGTGGCGAACAGTTGCAGCCCGACTTCGTTGGCGCTGTAGGTCACTGACGGCTTGAGCGTGGCAAGATCGGCGCCGGCGGACGTGCTGCTGGTCACGCTGGCAAAGGCGCCGCTTACGCCGTTGGCGGCAGTGAGCAGGGTATAACGGCGCGCCGTATAGGTACCCGGCGCGTACATGATCGACAGCCCACCGCCCAGGGCGGCCGAGCCGCCGACGCTGAGCAGGGAACTCGCTGTCGGGTTGACCTCGATGGCCAGCGTCGCATTGCTTGCCTGGCTGTAGTTGCCGCCCACGGTCAGGGTGCCAACTGAACCGCCCGGCATGACGATACCTTGATTGATGATGTTGCCCGCGATGGTGCCGTGTCCCTTCAGTGTGCCTTGCGCATCCACGGCGACGTTGCTGCCGAGCAGGGCAGTGGCATGGTTTTCATCGCCAACCGCGAGCGTGCCGCCGTCCACGCGCAGGGTGCCGGTAAAACCGCTGCTGGTGCCGTTGAGCGTCAGCATGCCGGCTCCCTGCTTGGCGAAGACGCCCGTGCCGGACAACGTGCCGTCGAACGTGCTGTCGCTCGGCGAGGCAACGATCAGGGTATTCGCGCCGAGTTGCAGGCGCGAACCCGCCACGCCGGAGAGGGCGCCGACCGATTGGGCCCCGGCGCCCGACACGTCCAGCGTGGCGCCGCTGCCCGCGAGCACGACGTTCGACGCGGAAGACAGGCTGCCGGTCACCGCAAGCGTGCCACCCTTGATGGTGGTGGAGCCGCTGTAAGTGTTAGTGCCGGCCAAGGTCTGCGTACCGCCCTCGAGCGTCAGCCCGCCGGTGCCGCCGATCGACCCGGCGTAGGTGCCGGCCGCGTTGGTCAGCGTGAGCGTGCGCGCACCGAGCGCGACGGTGCCGGTGCCGTGCAGACTCGCGATCGATGCACCGCCCGTGGTGCCGGAGATATCGAGCGTGCCATGGTTCTCGATGGCATGCGAGGCCGCGATGCTGCCCGAGCCGGCGAGGGCGAGGGTGGCGCCGCTGCCGATGGTGGTGGCGCCGGTATAGGTATTCGCGCCGGCCAGCGTTTGCGTGCCGCCGGCTACCGTGAAGCCGCCTGTGCCGCCGATGGCGCCGCCGAAGGTTCCGGTTCCATTGCTTACCGTCAGCGTGCGGCTGCCCAGTGCCACCGCGCCGGCACCCGTGAGGCCGTTGACAGATGTGCCCGCCGTGGTGGCGGAAATATCGAACAGGCCGTTATTGAGCAGGCCAGACGACGCCGCAATGCTACCGCCGCCGGTCAGTCGCAGTGTGCCGCCGCCGTTGAGAAGGGTGACGCCGCTGTAGGTGTTGGCACCCGTCAAGGTTTGCGTGCCCGAGTTCAGCGTCAGCCCGCCGGTGCCGCCGATCAAACCGCCATAGGTACCCGCGGCGTTCGTCAGTGTGAGGGTACGCGCGCCGAGCGCCGTGGTCCCGGTGCCAGCGAGCGTCGTGATGGAGGCGCCGGCCGTGGTGCCGGAAATGTCGAGCGTACCGTTGTTCGTGACGCCATTCGAGGCCGCGATGCTGCCCGAGCCGGCCAGGGCCAGGGTGGCGCCGCTACCGATGGTGGTGGCGCCGGTATAGGTACTGGAACCTGCAAGCGTCTGCGTGCCGCCGGCTATCGTGAAGTCACCAGTACCAGCAATCACGCCGCTGAAGGTGCCAGCGGCGTCGTTCACCGTAAGCGTGCCGGTGCCGAGCGCGACCACGCCGGTGCCGGTCAGCGCGCTGATCGACGTGCCCGACGTGGTGGCCGAAATATCTAACCGGCCGTTATTGACCAGGCCAGACGAGGCCGCGATGCTGCCGTCGCCGGTCAGCGCCAGCGTGCCGCTCGCAATTGTCGTGGTGCCCGTGTAAGTGTGGATGGCCGACGTCACCAGCGTGCCACCCTGTGTGGTCACGCTGCCGAGTCCGGAGATAACGCCCGTGTTGTTGGAGCCCGCCGTGCTGTTATCAAAGGTGACCGCGGAAGCGGCGTCGATCAGCACGACGCCATTGCCGAGCGAAACTCCCGAGGCCTGGCCGATCGTGGCAGAGGCGCCGGCATCGACGACGAGGTCGCCGATAAGCGTGGAGCCGGAGAGCAGGGTGAGCACGTTGCCCGTGCCACCGAACCAGATGGCGGCTGCGCGCGTGCCGTTGGCGATGCCGCCGCTGATGGTGCCTTCATTCGCAATAATCGCCGATCCGTTCGTCACCACGCCGGCGCCGGCCGCCCCCCCGTTACTGGTGCCGCCGGTGATCGAGCCCACGTTGAGCAGCACGTTGTTGCCGCCCACCAGGTTGACACCCGCGCCGCCGGTACCGCTGCCTCCATCACCGCCGTTGCCGACGCCACCGGCGCCGCCGGGGCCAGCGGTAATCGACCCCGTGTTGGTGATGATGGTGCGGCTGCCGAGCACAAGCAGGCCGTCGCCGCCGCCTCCGCCACCACCGCCGAAGCCGCCCTTCCCCCCCGCGCCACCGTTTCCGCCCGTCAATGACCCGTACACGTTGATCGTTGCGTCATTGCCCGCCGAGATCATGCCGCTGCCGCCACCGCCTCCGGCGCCGGTGTTGCCTGTGACAATGTTGCCCGTATTACCGCCGGCACCGCCAGCGCCGCCACTGACGTTCACGCCGGTGCCGACGAAGACTGAGTCGCCTGTGTAATACACGCCCGCGCCGCCACCGCCGCCGCCCGAGCCGAAGTTCACGCCGACCGCGCCAGTGTTGCCAACGGCTCCCGCGATGGGCGCATTGATGGTGACGTTGCTGACACTGATATTCATGCCGACCAGTCCGCCTGCCGCGGTGATACCGGAGTCGCCGGTGGCGCCGTTACCGCCGTCGCCTTTCACGCCCGGCGCACCCACGTCCGGCACCGTAACGCCGTTGCCGTCTATATGGCTCGATCCGCCTCCCTGGCCGTTGCCGGCGCCGCCGTTGCCGCTGCGTCCTGGCACGCCGTTGCCACCGTCCGCGCTACAGGCACTGGTGTCGCTGGTCGAGCAGGTTGCGGCCCAGACGGACGAGGCAACGCTGCTCAGGCTCAGCATCAACGCGAGCTGCCCGGCTTGCCGAGCCCACGGGCGACGCGCATGCCGTCGCTTACCGCGGCCGGCGCGGCGGCCTGGGGCCATCGCTGTGGATGAAGCGTTTTCGGACGCCACTTGCATGGTTTGCAGGACGTGATTCCAGACGAGCCGGTAACAGCGGTTCATCGATGCTTTCACCCGCGCGCCGATGTGCCAGCCAGACCCGAGGGTGGACTGTCGCTGGTAGCTTGCGTGGCTCTGGTTTGTTTGAGTTATTGGACAGGGCGGCAATCTTTCCCGATTGCTTTCGCGAGCGTTGTCTCGCGCGCCGCATACAGCTTCAGCACGGCGCGGTGACTATACCACCACGCATCGATGTCGAAGCGCTGGCTTCAGCCAGACCCGCTTGGCACTTAACATAATGAAGTGTTGGCCGTGTGCATCCATCGATCGAGATCGCTACGATGCCGGGCTCCTCGCCCGGCGTGTTCGGATGACTTGTCGGATGGAGGAAGCTCGCAGTCGAGTCGCGCTGCGACACGGCGGAACTGATCAAAGCCATGAGCCCGCACAGTTGCGGGATCGGGACGCGGCAAAAGTTCTGAGTCGGGCCGTTGGCCGACAGCCCAGCCTAGCGGTCGATGTTCAGTGCATGGACGCCTTCGCTTCGCTGTCGATCTGCTCGCGCAAGGTCGCGAAGCGCTTCTCTACATTGACGCCGAATAGCGGATCGGCACTGGCCGCATCGGTTGCGGCGATCTCCGCCCAGTCCGCGTCAGTGAGGCAGAGGGCGGCGCGCGGCATGGCGTGTTTTTCCTCGGTGGACAGATGGTTGCGGTAGTACACCAGGTACATGGCGGCAGCCGCCTCAAGTGCCGCTCGCGAGGTGACCACTTCGCTCTGGACTTCACGCAGGCGGTCGAGCAAATCGGCGCCAACTGTGGCAATCACCCGATGTTCCTGCAGGAGTCGGCTAATGATGATGCGCGCGCCGGGATCCCGTTCCACGAGCAGGGCATAGGCGACATCCTCACGTGGGTGGTGCACGCAATCGCCATAGTTGCGCATGTATTGGATAAGCATCGTCATCAGGCCGTAGTCCGGCTGCTCGCCCTGATGGAAGGTGCTGACCTGCCTTTCCAGCAGGTCGAGCAGAGAGGCAAAATGGATATGGTCGGTATGCCAGTCAGCAAGCGGCGTCGGGCGCAATGTGGGAAGCGCGTCGGACGGAGAAGTCGAAAGCGAAGTGATGAGTGGGGTGGCCATGGCGCCCTCCTGGGAAGCTGGGCAAGCAGACCTAGAATCCAATCCGATCGTGGAACTCGCAGGCCCTCCTTGAAACCATAGTTTTCCTGGAGGATTTGCGTTTGATGAAGATCAACGCGGCGCTAAGGGGACGAAGGCCTTACTCGCCGCAGCCTGATCGATCTCCGATAGCCGGTCGTAAATGATATAGGGCAGGGCAGCGCCGTTCACGCGTGCTCGATCCTGCCGTCCGGATAGACCCCGGGAACAACCTTCGGTGATGCGGCACCTAGGACGGTCGCGTCAGGGGGCACCACGTCCGCCAGCTCCGCCCGCTCACGGATGGGGTTGGACAGGCGACCGTACGGCTCTGGCTGCCTTGCCGAGACGCCCGCGTCAGCCGGACCAAGGGGCAAGAACAAATTTCTGTAAAAGCCGGGAACAATTTTCTGCAAACCAACATTGAGGTGGTCTTACTCAACCCAAGTTCGCGCGCCCGCACCCTGGAATTGACGTCGATAGGCCAAAGGTGTCGTACCTACGATCTGCCGAAACCGCCTGGCAAAGTTATTGGGTTCGCCGAATCCCGTGCTTTGCCCGATCTCCGCAGCCGAGGCGGATGTGAAAACCAGCAAGGTCTTTGCCCGCTCAATCCGCCTTTCAGTCACGATCTCCAGAAAGGTCTTTCCGGTTTCGCTCTTCAGAAGGTGGGCCAGGTGGGTTGCCGAAACATGGCTGGCCTGCGCAGCATCGCCTAGGGTCAATTCCTGCGAAAGGTTTTGGGTGATATAGCGAATGCACCGCAGCACGGACTGCTTGTAAGACTGCAGCAACATCCCGTTGGCCTCGCAAAGACGGATCTTGTCACCGTGGCATCGCCACACCATGCCGATTAGATTCAGCAAGTGGCTGCGGATCAGCAAGTTACTGGCCGTGTCGTTACTTGGCGATTGCTGGGATTCTTGCGCCATGCGCTCGCAAAGCTCGTGAAGGTACTGCGTCTCCAACTCGTCGAACTGAAAGTCCAGGCAATGCTGAAAGCGGAAGGGAGCAAGTTCCGGCGCACGCGCGAGCGGCACTTCCGACAACTCGAAGACATCCATGTTAAGCGACGGCAGCAGATACTCCTTGCTGATATTGATGACGTGGAACTTTCCATCCGCTGCGTTCGGAATGTAGTGAACCAGAAACGGCAGGACGAAGCTGACGGTGCCGGGACGAATGGGCCGCTGCTGGCCTCCAATGTAGTGAGTGGTCTCGCCTAGCGTGTTGACGTAAATCTGGAAGTACTCGTGACGGTGCGGTACCGGGTTCGGCAGGCAGTTGCTCTGATCGTGAATGCCAAAGTAGGCGCTCTGCGCCCGGGCCGCCATGGTGTAGTTCCGGATGGCAGATCCGTTTTCGCCGTCGTGATGGAAGGGGCGCAGCGGGTCGTTCGAGGGATTCGCTCGGTGCATGGAAACGTCGGGGCAAAAGGATCGTAAGGATTGCGCATCTTTTCGCAAGCCTGTGCGTTGAGGCCGAACGGCCTCATCTCTAAACTTTAGCCACCCCCTTCGATAATCTTACACAGAGACCATCCTTATGCCTAGAGCCAGCGCGGACAGCGTCGTCGTGCAATCGACGAACGTCCCGAGTGTTACCCCCGCCTACATTGAAGTCGTTGGCAGTGACCAACGCTTCCCGGTGCGTCGCGTCTATTGCGTAGGGCGCAACTATCTCGCTCATATTCGCGAAATGGGCGAGGGCGACGAACGCGACCCGCCATTCTTCTTCCAGAAGCCGACCGATGCCATTGTGACCGATGGGCGCGTACCCTATCCGACGTTTACAGCCGACTTCCAGTTCGAGTTTGAACTCGTCGTCGCCATCGGCCGCGAAGCGGCGGACGTGCCACCGGATACGGCACTGGACCATGTTTTCGGCTATGCCGCAGGGCTTGACATGACGCGCCGGGACCGCCAGCGCGAGTGCAACAAGCGCGGCCTGCCGTGGGAACTGGGGAAGTCATTCGACCATTCGGCGCCATGCGGTCCCATCCATCCGGTAGCGAGCGTCGGCCATCTCCGTTCGGGCACACTGAGCCTTGCGGTAAACGGTGACGTACGGCAAAACTCGGTGCTGGAGAAGATGATCTGGAATGTCCATGAAATCGTGAGTGAGTTGTCCACGCAGTACCGCCTGCTTCCTGGCGACCTGATTTTTACCGGCACGCCAGAAGGCGTTGGTCCGGTGCAGCGTGGTGACAGGCTGACCGGCCAGATTGAAGGACTCGCCCCCTTGCAGGTCGAAATCGTCTGAGTCCCGAGTCAAAGGAAACATACCGTGAAACCACTCGAACGCATCTCATATTCGGCCATTTCCGAACGTCCCGCGCTGACGCTGCCGGCCGGCAAGCGTTTGGCTGTCTGGGTTATCGTCAATGTTGAGGAATGGGATATCAACGAGACCATGCCGCGCACGGTCCTTACGCCTCCGGCGGGCGGTTCGCCGATGCCAGACATCCCGAACTGGGCCTGGCACGAGTACGGTAACCGCGTCGGCTTTTGGCGCATGCTGAACGTCATCGACGAGCTCGGGATCAGTGCAACGCTCGCCATCAACGGCTCCGCCATCAATGCCTACGAGCCTATTGCCAAGGCGGCGATGGCGCGTAACTGGGAGTTCATCGGCCATGGTTATGGGCAGCGCAACATGCAGAAGGTGCCCGACGAAGCGGTCGACATCGCAAAGACCACCGAGGCCATTCGCGCCTACACGGGAAAGCGCCCGCGCGGCTGGCTTGGACCGGGGCTCACCGAGACCTGGAACACGCCCGACATCCTCGCGGATCACGGCTACGAGTATGTGTGCGACTGGGTGCTGGACGATCAGCCCGTGGAACTGAGGACGCGAGATGGCGGCCGCATCGTGAACGTGCCCTACACGCAGGAGTGCAACGATGTCGCAATGATGCTAATTCAGCATCACAAGGCCAGCGAGTATCGCGACCGCGCCATCGACCAGTTCGAGCAGCTCTACGCCGATGCGAAGAACTCGGCCCGCGTGATGGCGCTGGTCGTGCATCCGTACATCATGGGCGCGCCACACCGGCTGCGTTACTTCCGGGAGGCGCTTGCGCACATCCGGGAATACGACGACGTCGCCTTCCTGACGGGAGAGCAGATTCTCGATTGGTATCAGGCAGCGCGCGCGGCCTCATAGCCGGATCGCGCATCGCCTGAAACTCGAACAAATTTCTCGCTCGACGAGAAGGAGACAACACGTGGACTCTTTGACATCGGCCACCCCGCTGACCGGTGACGCGCGCAGCGATACGCCCGTCACCGCACTGGAGATCGGCATGTTTCTTGTGCTGCTCGCCTCCTACGCGCTCAACGCGATGGACCGGCAGATCTTCCCGCTGATCGCCGCAGATGTGCGAAGGGAATTTGAGTTCGACCTCGCCGACACCGGCCTGCTTTCGACCATATTTACGCTCGGCATGGCACTAGCCGGTGTGCCGACAGGCTATCTGCTAGCGCGCTGGTCGCGCAAGGCGGTGCTCCAGATCGGCATTGCGATCTTCTCGCTCGGCACGCTGTTGACCGCCTACTCGACGGGCTTCGCCGACATGATCGTCTACCGTGCTGCCACTGGCATCGGCGAAGCGATGCAGCTGACTGTGGTGATCGCCATCGCGGCCAGTTATTTTGCTCGCTCCCGCGCGACCGCCGTCGGGGCCATCAATTTCTCCTTCGGTATCGGCGCCATCGTGGGGCCGCTGCTCGGTGGGCACCTCATCGGCATTGAGCGCCACTGGCGCTTGCCGCTGGTGGTGTTCGGCCTGGCCGGATTTGCCGCCATGGTGCTGATCGCGGTTGCCGTGAACAAGCGCATGACCGAGAAGGCCGGGGCCATCGCCACGCACATCGACACGCGCGGTGCAACCACGATGTGGAATCGCAACACGGTTCTCTTGACCGCGATGAGCGTCATTGGCGGGCTGTGCATCTATGGCTACCTCGGCATGTACCCCACGTTCCTGCGAGAGCATCTGCACTACACGCCGTCGGACACCGGTCGCGTCATGAGCATCTTCGGGTGCGGCGTGTTCGCCTCCATCTTTGGCGGCTGGCTCGGCGACCGCTTTCATCCCAAGCTCGTGTTGTCGCTGAGCTTTGCCGGCACCGGGCTGCTCGGCTTCCTTCTGTTCTCGGGGCCGACCGGCATTCTGGTCCAATCGGTGCTGTCATTCGTGTGGGGGCTGGTGGTGAGTGGCGTGCTGTACGTTAACTTGGCCGGCTACCATATCAAGTCCGTGCGCGCTTCCCTTACGAACCGGGCGACCGGTATCTTTGTCACGACGCTCTACGGCGCCGGCGCTATCGCGGGCTACATCATCGGAGGCATCGCGGCGCGCTTTGGCTGGAGCGCCGCCGGCCTCGCGCAGATCACGTTGCTATCGGCCATTGGCATAGCACTCACGGTGCTACTGCAGACCGACCGCATGTCTCTGCCGATGCGTAAGTCATGACGGCGGTCGACAGGGTGCGGCTCGGTGTCGCTGCGGCCTTCGCCGGCACGCTGAATGCCGTGGCAGGCGGCGGTAGTTTCCTGACGCTGCCGGCCTTGGCGATGGTGGGCGTGCCGCTGGTTTCCGCTAACGCCACCGGCACTGCCGCGCTCCTGCCGGGCTATATGGCGGGTGCCTGGGCCCAGCGCAAGGACCTGTCGGGGGCGATGGCGCCATCGCTCGTTCGACTGGGCGTGCTGTCGGTGCTGGGCGGCGCGGCAGGCGCTGCGATGCTGCTGTCGACCTCCGACACCGCCTTCGGGCGCATCGTGCCATGGTTGCTGCTGGGCGCGACCCTTCTCTTTGCCTGTGGCCAACGCTGCTGCGAAGAGGGGTCGCTGCACCGCAGGCCCGCAGCGATGGATCGCGGATATCAGCATCGCCGCGGTCGCGGTCTACGGCGGGCATTTCAACGGCGGTCCCGGCATCTTGCTGCTGGCGGTTCTCGGCGCGCTCGGGTGTACCGACATGAGGCGGATGAAGGCATCAAGAACTTCGTCTCCGTGATCCTGACGCTGATGGCTGTCGTCATCTATGCGGCCAGCAATGCCATTGCCTGGGCGCATGCACGATGGATGACGATCGGCGCTACTGCCGGCGCGTATTTCGGCGGCGCCCTGGCCAGGCAGCTGAAGGCGGCCACAGTGCGTGGCTTCGTCGTCCTGACAGGGCTGGCAATGACCGCTGCATTCTTTCTCAAGACGAGTTGACCGCACCTATCTTCCTGCAATCCAGATCGCATCGGAAAGAAACATGAAAACAACCAGAAGAGAATTCACCAAGGTCGCCGGCGTAATGATGGCCGCGGCAACCGGGATCCCAGCGCTTGTCGCTCCGGCATCGGCATCGGCACGGGCCGGCACACCATCCACGGCGCCCGGAGCCCGTCGAGGCACCTACCTGATCAAGAATGGCATGGTCATCACGGTCGACCGAAGAAACGGCGTCTTGCCACGCGCCGATATATTGATTCGAAACGGCGTGATCGAGAAAATCGGTCGGGGCTTGAGCGCGTCCGGCGCGCAGACGATCGATGCGACGGACATGATCGTCATGCCCGGCTTCGTCAACTCTCACTACCATATGTGGAGCGCGATCGGACGCAGCTTCACTGCGCGGAACGGCGGCTTCTCCTACTACCCGGCCAAGAGCGCCACATCTGCCCTATACACGCCCGATGATTTCTACAACAGCGTACTGCTTGCATGCGCTGAACTAGCGAACGGCGGGACCACTACCGTGCACAACTGGTCGCATAACACCCGCTCTGCGGCCCATGCGGATGCCGAACTTCGCGCGCACCAGCACTCGCTGCTGCGGACCCGTTACTCGTACGGCCACATTGACAAGCTGCCGGTAGACGAGGTGAACAGGTTCAGCGACCTTGCGCGCGTTCAGCGCGAATGGTTCGGTGCAGACTCGCCATTTGATGGCCTGGTCCACCTGGGATTGAATTTGCGCGGCCCGCAACAAAGCACTGATGCTGTCTTTCATGAGGAAATGAAGTTCGTCAAGGCTTGCGGGCTTCCGGTTGCGATCCATGCGCCGCAGGAGTCGCCCAATAATGTTGATGCAGTCGACTACGAGCGGCGCGGCTACCTCGGCCCGGATTTCATGATCGCGCACTACGTCCCGGCGAGGATCGAGGATTTGGCGGCGATGGCACGCACGAAGACACCGCTCTCGTTTGCGACGCACTCCGAGCTCCGGCTCAGCAGTACGGGCGATGCCCGGGCCGCCCTGTTCGCTATGCGTGCCGCGGGGCTGACGATCTCATTGTCAAGCGACGCGACGTCCATTGCCCCGCCGGACATGTTCGAAATGATGCGTTTCACCTGGAACCTCGGGGTGCCATGGGTTGGCACCCCGAGCGAGCGGGCAACGGCGGTCAGCGTGCAAGAGGTGATCGAGATGGCGACGATCAATGGGGCCATCGCCATGGGGATCGGTGACATCACTGGATCGATCACGGAAGGCAAGCGCGCGGACATCATTCTGGTGCGAGCTAAGGATCTGAACATCTGGCCGATAGGCAATATCGAAACGGCGATTGTGCAGAGTGGCAACGCCAGCAACGTTGACACGGTGTTAGTCGATGGTCGGATGATAAAGAGAAGCGGACGCTTGCTAGCCTATAACGTAAACGACATTGTTCGCGGTGCTCAGCAGTCCTCCAGCCGGATTCTCAATGCGGCTGACGAGATTATGAAGTTTTGAGTGTTCTTTAGAGTGAGAGTACCGAGCGGGGCCTTGCTGCCGAGACGAAATGAAAACCGCTGCCCTTTGGAGACGCGGGAGTCATTCGTCCGCGCATGGGCGACCACTAACAAGTGGTTGTGACAGACGCGAGTGCGTTCCGTGTTCTTGAGTTTCTTGTTTGCACCGTCCGGCAAGGCGAATGGCGCGTTGCCCGGATCCCATCCTTGCTTCCCTCCACAGGTTCCCCATGCGTACAGCACGCTTGCTATCATGTCTTTCCCTGGCCACCGTCGCAGCACCGGCGCTCTGCATCGCCAATGTCAACGCCGCCGATCAGATCGTCAGGTATCGCAACCCGGCGCACATGACCGAACCGTGGGCGCGTGAGTTCGCCGAGGTGATCGAGATTCCCGCCAATGCGCAGCAGCTTGTTCTCAGTGGGGTGGGGCCCACAGTGGCGAATGCCTCGGCGCCGCCCGATACCGCGGCCTCCTATGGCGACACCGCGACGCAGACCCGGAACGTGCTGGGCCAGATCGAACGGATCCTCAAGGACCGCGGCTACAGCATGGGTGACATCGTCTCCATGCAGGCTTTGATCGTGGCGGACCCGGCTACGGGCAAGCCGGACTTCACCGGCTTCTCGAACGTCTATAACCAGTACTTCGGGACCGACAAGCAGCCGAACGTGCCTGTGCGCACGCGAGCGGAAGTCTTGCGGCTCGTACCGCCCGGATGGCTGGTCGAGGTCACTGTCACCGCGAGCCGTGTGCCATCGCGCCTGGCCCAGTAGAAGGCATAGGCCCACCACCGGTCTCCCGACCGCATATGAAGAACTTCCCAGAAGCCGCACTCAAGGGGTTCAACGTCGAGGCGATCCACCCGGACGATTTCGTAGTGGACCTCTTTGATCTGAATGCAGAGAAGGGCCTGGCGGCAGTGGCCGAACACCGTGCATCCTTGAAGAATCCACCGAAGTCTTCTTCGGAGTGCGCACAGTTCGTCTGTGGAGGCCGACACGCGACCGCGGGCGCGTTGTTGGGAGTCCTGAGCTGGGCGAATGTCGATGCATGCCGGGTGTGTTGGGGACTTTCACCCCCAAGTCGTCCAACCGGCCACACAGCCGGTCAGACAGCGCCAGTAGTTACGGCGCTGCACGTTATACCTGGCGCATAAAGAAGAAAAGCCCGCTGCAAGCGCGGGCTGGATTCCCTTCGGTGAAAGGGAGGAGACGAGGGTGACTATAAACCCCAACAAGAAATCTTGCAGAGCATGGCAGGAGCCGTGGGCGTGGCCAATCCATTACTTTCACGATAGCGAAACTATGGTTTGGGCGAAGAACTAAAACCAAGAGAACAAAAGCATCTATGGCCATCCAACGCGTATCAGAACCGGTGACGAACGCCCATCACCGCACCCACCTGGTCCTTGCCAGGCTGAACGTTGAAGACAGCCGACGTCCCGCTGCCACTGTTGTAGCCGTTGACGCCTAATGTCGAGTTCTCCCTGTTCAGGGCGTAGGAAACCGATGTGTAGAGGTCGGTGCGCTTACTGAATGCATAGTCGCCGGTCAGCACGAATTGCCACGGGTCGGAACCGGTCTGCCGGAAGTCTTGGTAGTAAGCCGCGCCAGTCAGGGAGAAAGCTGGCGTCACTTTGTATGCTAGACCCAGCCAGTAGAGATTCGAGCCGACATCAGCCGCCTGGGCACCCGGCAACACGGCACCATCATAGGCTTTCGCGAGGCGGTAGCCCGCATAGACCTTAGCGTTACCCACCGCGTATGTACCAGCCACGGAGATGCGCCGCAGAACCGGCGCCTGGTTTGGCGGCGTGCCAACGTGCGCATCGTCATAGGCGAGACCCAGCGCAAAGGGGCCAGAGGCATAGTTGACGAACGCCCCGAAATTTCGTCCGAATACGTTGCTGCCAGCCACTTCGCTGCCATTAGCCTGGAAAGAGTAGAAGGCCTGTCCCGTTAGCTTTCCATACTTTGCGACATACTTGACGGCATTGTCCGCCCGCGTACCAAACTCCGGCGCAATCGAGAGGATACTGTAACGGTCCGCGATTGCATTGGGATCATAGATATTGCCGAATTCGCGTATGGCGGTTTGCTGCCGCCCCAACAATAGTGACCCATATTGGCTATCGAGTCCGACATAGGCATTACGGCCGAACAGACGCCCGCTCTGGGCCGAATTGCCGGTATCGATGTCGAAGCCGCTTTCCAGAAGAAAGACAGCCTTCAACCCCCTCCCCAGATCCTCCACGCCTCGCAGCCCCCAACGCGAGCCGGACTGGTTCCCGGAAACAAGACGCACCAGACTGTCGCCGTTGCGCCCCGCATTGTTGTTGAACTCGATGCCGGCGTCCGCGATACCGAACAGCGTCACGCTGGACTGGGCGTGTGCGTTTGCACAACAACCTATTACTGCGCAGAACAAGGATATGTCAATGAGATGCAGTCGCCTCATGGTGGCTCCCCCCTTATTCTTGATTTTCGGTCGGGAATGCGCCCGCAGCAATCGTCCAAACGGTGGGGGTCCTGGACAATATTTTTTGGAAGCATGGTTTCAGAGATGAAACATGGATTCCGCGTCGAAATTTCGCCTTTATGAATTTGGCCTCAAGGGCGGCCAAGTCCTCGCACCTCCCACACGGGGACGTATGCGGCCATGCCCACCACGGCGGTGTCCTGTCTGGCCGCAATAGCCCGCGAGCGAGGGGGCACTTTCGACGCGACGTTGGCTACTGCTCGAGGCACTGGATCGCAAAGCGCATCAACTCCTTGCCACTAGAAATATCAAGCTTTTCCTTGATGTTGGCCTGATGCGCCTCGATGGTCTTGATGCTCCGATTCAGTTTCATAGCGATCTCGCGAGTGCTGAAGCCGAGCCCGATCAGGTGCAGGACTTCGAATTCCCGTTCGGATAGACTTGCAACCGAGCCGGCAGGGATGCTTCTTGGAACCGTCAGTGCTCGAGCAAGTCTGGCATGCATCTCGACGCTGAGGTAGATATTGCCCGCCAACACCTCGCGGATGGCACTCATAATATGCTCTGTTGCCTCGAGCTTCATCAAGTACCCGTTGGCGCCTGCTCGCAATGCTCGTTCGGCAAACAAGGTCTCGTCATGCATGCTGAGGACTAGTATTGCCAGGTTCGGGTGGTGTTGTCGGAGCGTCTTGATAAGATCCAGGCCGGAATCTGACTGAAGGCTGAGATCCACGATGGCCATGTCAGGACCGCAGGCCATCGCCGCCAAGGCTTCTTCAGCACTCGCTGCCGCGCAGCAGACGTCAAGCTGCTCTTGCAGCAGCAAATGGCTTAATCCCTCCCGGATGATGGGGTGGTCGTCGACGATCAGGACCTTTGTTGCAGGGCCATGGCTAGAGGCATTCTCTTGCATGGCCCGGGCCCTCCGGTATTGGATAGCTGATGGCGACCGTGGTGCCACCCATGGCATTGCGGGTGACGGTGCAGGAACCGTCCAGCAGACTTGCCCGGTGCCGCAGGTTTTGCAGGCCCAGTCCCGAAGTCTGTTCCATCTGGTCCGTGTCGATCCCCACACCATCGTCACTGATCGAAAGCCTCTGGACTTCGCCTTGGCGCTCCAGTTCGATCCAGATATGGCTGCCCTGGCTGTACTTCAGAGCGTTATTGACTGCTTCCTGTGCCGCACGGTAAAGGTTGATCTGCGTCGGCGGATCCGGCACGTCCACATCTGACGCGATGCGAAGCGTACAGCCCATGCCGTTCAGAGACCGCGTCGTTTCTGCAAGACGTTGCAGGGCGACCGAGAGATCACCGGACTGCATGGTGACGGGGTCCAGCCCATGGGAAATCCTGCGAGTCATCAGCGAGGCCTGTTTCACCAGCTCGACAATGGTAGCCGCATCCGCCGCTGCCGGATTTCCCTGTCTCTGCAGTTCCCGGCTCAAGGTGGCGCAGTAGAAGCCCAGGCTGGTGAGGTGCTGCCCGAGGCCATCATGCAGTTCCCGCCCAATGAGCCTCTGGTGGTGATCGCCGACTCCGATCAGTTCTGACTCCAGCCGGCGGCGCCTTCCCATCTCGTCCTTCAGTTCGTTGTTGGCCCGCTCCAAGTCCTGAGTTCGCTCTTGTACGCGCCGTTCGAGTTCCTTGTGAGATGCCATCACGAGACGATGGAAGCGCTTCTGCTGGCCATGTGCCGCCGCCAGCAACAGCCCGGCGATCGCCACCACATTCGCGAACACACACCATCTCACAAGGCTATCCACCGGTGATTCAGCGGAAAATGGACCGGTGCCGTGCGTGGTGCCCCGGATGGCGATGATCGAGACAAGCAAGGTCGCGAGGCTGGCGCCAAGGTGATCGAAACGCAAAGCGGCCCAGATAATGAACGGAAAGATCGCCATGGCAGCCGGATAGTAGCCGAGACCTGCAAGCTGAGGGGCGCCGAAGATCAGGTAACTCACCCAGAGGATCACCACGGCCAGTCCGCACGCTTCCACGGCTTGCCTCGCCGAACGGACAGGGCTGGGATATGTGAGCACGTTGAGCAGCGGCGGAGCCACTACGAGCACCCCCATCATGTCGCCGAGCCACCATTTCAGAAAGGCGGCGCTGTACTCGTTGACTGACAGCAGGCCTCCAGCCCAGAGGGCGGTTGCGCCGATCAACGCGCTCAGTGCCGAGCCAAGTGTCGCGGCCAGGATGATGAAGGCGAGGACGTCCCTGATGCGACCCAGCGACACCTGGAAGCGGGCGACTCGCTTCAACAACCATGTGGCCGTTAAAGCGGCTCCGGTTGCACCGAGGCCGATCACTGCGGCGACATGCGCGGGGATGCCCACCGACATGTTGGCCAGCACTGAGCCAAGGGCAACGCCTGGCGCAACGTCGAAGCCCATCGTGAGCAGCGCCACAAGGGCGATGCCGCTGGAGGGCCAGACCAGGGACACTGCACCGCCCACCACCGCATAAGCAAACCCGAGCTTTGCACCGGCGAAATACGCCAATGCGACAAATCCGGTTTGAATAAAGAGGTTGAGCCTCGATTTGTGAAGAGTGATAGCCATTGTTCGATTCAAGCGATCGAGACAGACCCCTGGCAGCCCAACTCAATGTCCATCGTCAGCTGAAATGACGAGACTTTTGAGCAAGCCGCGCCGCCCGCAGTTATGGAGAGTCACGATACTGCACCGAATTCGTGCAACGTGTAGCCGGACAGATCCATCGCTATGCAAAGAGTCCTATCAATCTATGTCAGAACGCTGCTGCTGGGGCATGTGTTCTTCAACAACTTCGAGAAGTTTCCGTGAACCCTCCTAATAGGGCATTCCCCTAGCCCTTTTTCGGAAGCAAGCCCTATTCATTCACGAACCGTCCGGGCATACATTGCAGTCGTACGAGCAATGCCTTCACACTGGAGCGAAAAGAATTCGCTGCGGTGCCCTTGCAACCGCTTAAGTAGGAGGTGAAGAAATGGTAAAGACGCTTATTCTGCTAGCTGGCGCGAGTGCGGCGCTTGGTTCCAGCCTGGCCTATGCCGGCATCGGGGCGCGAGATGTATATACGGATGGCGCGAGCATCATGGGGCCCCGAGATCCATTCTCCGATGGAGGCGCAAAGTTTGACGTCTACTCAGATGGCGCGAGAGTCGTGGACAGCCGAGACGTGTTCACCGATGGCGCGAGGATCACCAGTCGCGACGGGCTCGTGGATGATAAGTAAGCAACTATGTAAGAGCCAGTGTCTGGTGCGTAGTGTATTTGCACTTATTCTCAACCCTGGCTCCCAGCATGCAGACTCGGTCCAAATCGATCCTCAAACACGCAGGTATCACCAAGCCGTCTCTGCAAGTCTTTCCCCTGGCTGCCTGGACTCAACAATGCCAGCTCTATATCGAACATGAGCGGATACTGGATTGGATCGTCGGCAGAAGAGTTTGTCGTTGGGTGAACCGGAGCCAGAGCGGAAAACGGAATCAACAGGCAACGGTAGCCCAAACTGGAGGTCCGAAACTGGCCGCTACGGGACTTTGGCCTGCCAGAAGAAGGTCACCTTCGATCCTCGGGGCGGGCGGCACCAAGCTCTTCGAGCAGCGATTTGAGTGCATCGAGTTCTGAGCCGAAGCCGCTCCAGTCTCCTGCCTTCAGGTGCTCAATGGCGCGGCCATAATGTGCGAGAGCGTCTAGGGCGCGCGCGTCCGTTGAACCACCGGCAGGTGAAGCCGTGGGACCGGCCTCCTTGAAGAGCGCCGCGATGGTTTCGTCCAACGTATTCTCCATCACCACACGATCACCATAGGCACCGATGACCCGTTTCAGTTCGGGCAACTGGCCGGACGCAGCGCGCAGGTAGAGCGGGGACAAATACAGGATCGAATTCCCGATCGGCACCACCATAAGATGGCCGCGGATGACGCGGGAACCCATTTGGTTCCACAGCGAGATCTGTTGCGAGATCTCGGTATTCTGCTGGATGCGCGCCTCGATCTGGAAGGGACCGTAGACCAGTTTTTCCTTGGGGAAAGCGTAGACGACAAGCTTGCCATACTCAGGCGGATCGCAACGTGCCGCTAGCCAGGCGATCATGTTGTCGCGTTGACTTGGCACCATTGGCAACATAAGGATGAACTCGGCCTGTGGTTCACCGGGGAGCTGCATGATCATGTAGTAAGGCGCCATGAGCGACATTGGCGCGCCGGGGGCGTTTCCGCTGTCGATACCGGCCAGCGCCCGCGGGAACTGCCAAAGATCTTCGCGGTTGTAGAACACTTCGGGCGCGTCCATATGGTAGGCGCCGTAGAGTTTTGCCTGGATCCGGAACAGGTCCTCGGGATAGCGGATATGCTGCTGCAGGTCCGCCGGCATGGCTGCCAGAGGCTTGAACATACCGGGAAAGATGCGCTGGTACGTTCGCAGGATTGGGTCGGCTGGCTCACTGACATAGAGATCGACGGTGCCGTCATACGCATCGATCACCGCCTTGACTGCATTGCGGATGTAGTTCGAATCGGCGCCGAAACCTGGCTGGGCGTAGGGGAACCAGCGACTGGTGGTATAGGCATCCTGCATCCAGTAAAGTCGCCCGCCGCTCGCGACGATATATGGATCCTGGTCCAGACTCAGAAATGGGGCGATTGTGTGCACCCGGTCCTGGATGTTGCGGTGGATCAGGATCCGGCTTTTGTCCGTGACGTATCCGGTAAGCAGGATGTTGGGATCGCCGAACTGCCAGGCGAAGAGGGCGCGCTCCGCAATGCTGCCGATGGCAATGCCGTCGCGCCCCTTGTAGACCGTGTAGGTATTGTTTTTTCCGGTTGGGTAGTCGAATTCCGGCACACTGCCGTTCACGACGACATAGTCGTGACGGCCTTCACCGAAGTAGATGCGCGGTTCCTGGATGAGCGGGCCGCCACTGGCGACCGGTGGAATATCGCGCAGATAGAGGGAAGGCAGCCCTTCCGTCGATTTTTCGTTGACCGGCGACATCACGATGCCGCTGCCATGGGTGAACAGCAGGTGCAGGTTCACCCAGGTCCTGGCATTCGCCGGAAGCTTCGCTTGCTCCAGTTCACGGGCGGACAGCATCACCTGTCGGTAGCCGATATCAAGCCGGTAGCGGTCGATATCCAACGAGAGGAATTTGTAGTAGGTCCTGATCTCCTGCAACTGTGCATAGGTATCCAGCAGCGGCCCCACATCCCACAGGCGGACATTGTCGATGGTCGCGCGGTTGGACTGGATCGAGCCGAGATTCAGCCCCTGCTCGACCGGGAATGGCTTGACCGTGATTTGCTCAAGGCCATAGGCCCTGCGGGTGAGTGCGATATTTTGCGCGATATAAGGGGCTTCCAGTTCCAGTTCGTTTGGCTTGACATAGAATCGCTGGAACAGCGCCGGGTAGATCGTGGCAAGCAGAAATGAGCCGCCAAACACCAGGAGGGCCGCGACGGCGGGGACTCGATAGTCGCGCAGGCGTACATTGGCGAACGATCCGATGGCTGCGGCGATGGCAAGTCCAATAAGCAGCCAAAGGACCGGCAGTTCGACGTGTATGTCGGTATAGCTTGCGCCAACCACGACGCCGTTATCGCCGTAAAGCAGCAGATAGCGATCGAGCCAATAGGACCAGGCCTTCAGCACGAAGAACAGGCCAAGAAGTACAGAGCCATGAACCGCAGCGGCGGGAGAGAGCCGCGGGGTTGGCGGCGCGACCGCGATGTCGCCGCGCACCCAATAGATCACACCTGAAATGGCCGTGCTGCAGAGCAACAGTAGTTGCAGCCCATTCTTCAGCGCAATATAGACGGGCAAAGAGAAGAGATAGAAGCCGAGGTCCTTGCCGAAGATCGGGTCCGGCTCGCCGAAAGGCACTTGATGCAGAAAGCGAAGGGCCATGTCCCATTGCGGGATTTTGCTCCCTGCGATGACCAGTCCGAGGAGCAGAGCGGCCCCGGCAATGCTGGCTCCCCAGGGAATGCGCGCCATGAGGTCGCCGGGCTCGCCAATGAATTGTGGCCTTCCGGAAAGAAAGCCGTGCGATGCCAGGGCGTGGGAGCTACCTGCATACTGATGCGCCAGCCACCCTGCCAACCATATGGTGCCTGCCGAGATCGCAAACACGGCAATAAACAGCAGCGCCTGAGCGGAAAGGACGACCCGGAAGACGCTGCCGTAGCCGATCGAGGAAAACCACAGCCATTCGACAAGGATGTCTGCCAAGAGCCCGAAGATGACCAGGCCGACGAAGACGGCTACGGCCGCGATTGCATAGCGTCCAAGACGCATGCCGGATCTCCCTGCCGACCCCATCGCTCCCCCTGGCTGCTACGTTTGGCCACCTGCCGACGACCCTTCATGCATGGCTGATCGGACAGGCGTGTGCTGATCTCATCAGCAATTCTAGACCGGAGATCCCGGAAGGCGTATGCAGCAAAGTGGCCAATGCCAACCGCTGTGAGGGGGGAGTCGGAGAGAGTCTTTCGGCAAAGCCCGGAACATCAGGCATCTGGTCGGCGACGCCATAGCTCAGGATCAGGCGGCGCGCCCCAAGGCTTTCGCTATCGCCAGTGACGACGGAGAAATGGTCGATGGCGCCGGAGAGGCTGTCGGCCCGGGCACCGACCAGCCTGATCGTGGGATAACGCGCCAGCTGCTGCCGCGCCGGATCAGCTACTATCAAATGCTGCGAGGGTCCATTCAACGAACTCGCTTTCATTCCTCTCGAAACCGTTGCCATGCAAGACAAGTCTGACGCGACAAACTTCGTGCCGTTCAACGTGCCCCTGTGCGATGGACGGGAAGTACTGGTGCGGGAAATTACCGAAGACGACAAGGTCGGCCTGTTGGCGGCATTCAACAGGCTTTCTGCCGATGCGCGCTACGCCAGATTTATGGCTGCCATGCAACAACTGCCGGAAGCGATGCTCGAACAAGCGACGCATCCGTCGATTGAGCGCGAGTTTGCGCTGGTAGCGCTTGCCACGGAAAACAAGGTGTCGTCTATTGTGGGGGGAGCACGCTACGCCGCGGCGCCGGGCAGCGATACCTGCGAGTTTGCGGTGACTGTCGCCGATAACTGGCATCGGCTCGGCCTGGCCAGCCGACTGCTGGGTACACTGATCGACATCGCTCGGAGCCGCGGCTATCAATGCATGGAAGGGTATGTTTTGTCGTCGAATACCGCGATGCGGCGACTGGCTAAACGGTTTGGATTTTCCGATTCAGCGTGTCCAGACGATGCCACGCTGCGCGTGGTGACGCTTGCGCTTTAACGCGGCGAGAGTAGGTGCCAGGTGCGTGCGTCCTCGCGCGCCGGGATTAAGCCGGACTAAAACTTACGGGAAAGCAGACGCGCCCCGCTGCAGATTCCGGCCGTTTTCTGACACGCGCGTGCGCTGCGTCAGCGTTGCCCGCTGGTAGCGCCCCGTACACTCCCCGTGGCCTGTGTGCCGTTAGCGACACCGTGCCTGCGCCGGCGGATGCCGCTCACGCTCCCTTTGATGTCGCCTGGACGGCATTCTCGATAATATCCAGCCATCCCTTGGCGCGCTATTCGTTGCCATCCTCGACAAAAGACCCGTTCCGGCGTGTCGCCGCAGATCGCCTGGCTCTGAAGCCCTTGCTGCGAGACGACATCGGATGCGGTATGGCGCCGCCCTGGTCCGGCCGGAACCCCGGCGTAACCGCACTCAGTGGCATGCTTGCTCTCGTTCCGGCAATGGAGTCGAGCAGCTTGGGTGGCGCTCACTGTTTGAACATTCCATACTAGGGGTGTCGCCCTCCGTCGGAATGAGCATTCGTGGGTCGCATCGTCGTGCGATATAGGACGCCATCGCCTTACATGGCCCCCTAAGACTACGAAAAAGCCAAGTCTGGCTTGCGCCAGGGCCGAGCAGCCTGCCAATCACCGAACGTAGAGAAGGAGGCGAAGCTGGAAATGAAAGCGCCAGGCTTGCTCCTCGCCCTGCCAATCGCCCTCGGGACTGCGCCGCACGCCGGTGCAGTTGGATGCGAATATGACATGCAGTGCAAAGGCGAGCGCATTTGCCAGATGGGCCAATGCGTCTCTCCTGCGTCGACAGTCCCGAACGCAGACCGACCTATCCAGCCATCTTCCGCGACAAAAATCGTTCCGAAGCCCGAGCCACCTGCAAGGGCTCGTCCGGCGATGGGGAATGTCCCAGCAACCGGACAGCCAGCGACGACTGCTCCAGCGAGACAGATTGGCCCGGCATCCGAACAACTCGACCAGCCCTCCGTGGCCAAAAGCAGCCCGACACCTGAGCAACCCGCCGTGGCTTCTCCCGCTATGACGAATACTCCAGCACTTTCGACTGAGTTTCGCTCTTGCTGCACTAAAATCGGCAAACTTCCCCTCGACCGAGAGCTGAACGGGGAGGGCGTTGCCGCTACCCCGAGCGATTTCTGTCATGGGAAAACCATTGATGGAACCTCTCTCCCAGGTACTCCGTGCAATTGAAGTACTCAGGTTGCGGTTCAAGTGACCTGCCTCAGTAAAGCCGCGCACAGGAGACACGCCCAACGTGACTTAAAGCTAGTTAAGGCAGAAGCCTTCGCATTGCCCGCGGAGGTAACCGCGCGAGGCATCAGGCGCTACGGCTTCCATGGACTGTCCTACCAGTACATCGCCAGTGTCCTGCCAAGGGCATGCGCGGCGGCGGGCCGCGCTGTTGTGGCCCACCTCGGTAACGGCAGCAGCATGTGCGCGCTGCTGGCGGGACGCAGCGTGGCCAGCACCATGGGCTTTACCGCGGTGGACGGTCTGAGGGTTGGGAGGTTTAGTAGCCCCGCTGCCACGCCGCTTCAATTCTTGAATTCGTGCGGCGCATCGTATATTTTCGAGGGGCATTCCGGCAGTTGCCGCCGTGCCGGCCGGCGCCTGTCACGATGATCGGGTTCATACAAGCCGCACTCGATAACGCATGCCCGGAACAAGGGCTGTCAACCCCGTCCGCGCAGTGCGCACGTGACCCTGCGCAGTTGCTTATCGCTGCTCCCTTGCTCCTGCCCATCAGAAAGGAGCTGCCATGGATGCAGTCCGGACATTGCTCGAAACCCAGCCGCTGCTCACGCTGTTCCTCACGGTTGCACTGGGCTATGTCATCGGCGAGATCAATATCAAGGGCGTGTCGCTCGGTTCGGGCGCGGTGCTGTTCGTGGGGCTGGCGATCGGCGGGTTCGCGCCGAAGTCCGCGCCGCCTGCCATCCTTGGCACCCTAGGGCTGCTGCTCTTTCTCTATGGCATTGGGATCCAGTACGGGGAGCAGTTTTTTAAGGGTCTGACCAGCCCCGAGGGCATCAAGGCCAACGCCGCTGCGGTCCTTGGCGTGATTGGCTCCGGACTGGTCGCGGTTGCGTTGGTGCCGCTGGTCGGCGTGAACCTGGACGAGTCGCTAGGCATGTTCGCCGGCGCGGGCACCAGTACGGCAAGCCTGCAGGCCGCGATGGCGGCGATGAAGAGCGACGGCGCCGCGGTGGGCTACAGCGTCGCGTACCCGGTCGGGGTGGCAGGACCGATCCTGTTTCTGTATGCCCTCACCGCGCTGCTCAAGCCGAATATCGTGCGGCCGCCACCAAAGCTGATCGAGACCGCCGAGATTGCGCTGACAAACCCGGCGTTTATCGGCGTGCGGCTGTCGGAGGTGGTAGCGCGCCTACCGGACGGGGTGGCGATTGCCGCCGTGCGTCGCGCCCACCACAACCACCCGTCCGCGGACGACCTGGTCCTGCAGGCCAACGACGTGCTGCTCGCGACCGCCACCGACCCGGCCGTGCTGCGTGAAGCCACCTCGCTGTGCGGGGAACTGCAGCCGGGCCGCATGACGAGCCATCGCGAAGACCTTGACTATATGCGCGTGTTCGCCTCAAGCCGGCTCGTGGTCGGGCACACGCTGCGCGATATCCGTTTTCCGGAAGGCATGGTCTGCTCGATCGCCCATGTGCGGCGTGGCGATGCGGACCTGATGCCCCGCGATGACCTCACCCTCGAGTTCGGTGACCGCGTCGGCCTGCTGGTCAATCGCGCCCACATGAAGCCGATTCGCGCGCTGTTCGGCGACTCCATCAAGGGCACCGCCGAACTGAGCTTTATCTCGATCGGCATCGGCGCGGCCCTCGGGCTGCTGGTTGGGCTGATCCCGGTGCCGATTCCCGGCGTCGGCACGCTGGCGCTGGGGCTCGCCGCGCTGCTGCTGGTCGCCCTCGTGCTCGGCCGGGTGCGCCGTCTCGGGCCGTTCGTGTGGACCATGCCGCTGTCGGCCAACCTGGTCCTGCGCAACTTCGGGCTGACCATCTTCCTCGCACAGGTGGGCATTGCATCCGGGCCGAAGTTCTTCGCCACCATCGGCGTGACCGGGGTGTCCTTCCTGATCTACGGCGTGGTGATCCTGCTTGCCCTGCTGCTGATTACTGCGATTTTCTGCCTCTGGGTCTTCAGGCTGCCGTTCGACCTGGCGGTGGGCGTGATCTGCGGCGCGACCGGCAATCCCGCCATCCTTGCCTTTGCCAACCGCGTCGCGCCGACCGACCGGCCCGACCTCGGCTACTCGATGATCTTCCCGTCAATGACCATCGTGAAAATCCTGTTCGTACAGGTCGCCGCCACACTGGCTGGCGGATAGTGCAGGGCAACCTGGGCGAAGCGCGCCATGCGATTCGCCGCGGAGACACATCATGGAAATCGCCGTTTTCAGCGCAAAGTCCTACGATCGTCAACATCTCGATGCCGCGAATGCGGCCGAAGGCCATCAGCTCAAGTACTTCGAAGTTCCCTTGGACAGTGAGACGGTGGGCCTCGCCGCGGGCCACGGCGCAGTGTGCATCTTCGTCAATGACCGGGCCGATGCGACCGTGCTGGAAGCGCTCGGACGCGGCGGCACCAAGCTGGTCGCGCTGCGCTGCACGGGGTTCAACAACGTCGACCTGAAAGCCGCGCAGGCGCTCGGCATCAAGGTAGTGCGCGTTGTCGACTACTCGCCCAACGCGGTCGCAGAGCACGCGGCGGCCCTGCTGATGGCGGTCAACCGCAAGATCCACCGGGCCTACAACCGCACGCGGGACTTCAATTTCTCGCTCGAAGGCCTGATGGGCTTCGACCTGTGCGGCAAGACCGTGGCCGTGATCGGAACCGGCAAGGTCGGGCGCGTGTTTGCGAAAATCATGGTCGGGTTCGGTTGTAACGTGATCGGCTACGACAAGTACCCGTCCCCGGAATTCGAGGTCCTTGGCGGACGCTACGCGGACGAGGAGGAAATCGGCGCAAGCGCGGACTGCATCTCGCTGCACTGCCCGCTCACGCCCGAGACCCATCACATCATCAACGCCGAAACGCTGTCGCGCGCCAAGCCGGGAGCCTTGCTCATCAACACTAGCCGCGGCGGGCTGATCGACACGGAAGCAGTCATCGAAGCGCTCAGGAGCGGGCAACTCGGCGGGCTGGCGATCGACGTGTACGAGCAGGAGGCGGACCTGTTCTTCCGCGACCTGTCCGGCACCATCGTCGACGACTCCGTGCTGCAGCAGCTAATCACCTTTCCTAACGTGATCGTGACCGGGCACCAAGCCTTCCTCACGCGCGAGGCCGTGACGACCATATGCGAAACAACCTTGCGCAACGTGACGGAGTTCGAAAGCGGCAAGTCGCTCACGAACGAAGTCGGCGCCAGTTGAACACGTGTTGGCCACATGTCGCGCCCCGCTAATGGCCCAAAACCGCCCCGGAAAGCCCGCCGCCCAATCCACGATCGCGCGCACTCAAGACGCCAGTTGCCGGGGGAACCGGCAGCCTCGAAATGACTGGCATGTGCGTCGGCAATGTCATTGTGCGCGGCAGGGCAGTTATCTCCGGAATGATTGCCGGCGACTCGCTGGTCGACGGGGGAACGGCAGAATTGCGCAGCATGGTGAAAGGCCATGTGTACGAAAGCAGCGGCCAGTTCCACGGTGGGCCGACTGCGCAGATCCTGGGAAAGCGCATCGGGCGCTCCGCGGCAGCGTAAGACCCGGCCGCTGGCCACGGCTTCTCTGGCGCTTGGCATGAAATGCAAAGTCGATGGAATCTGTTGCAAAGCGCCGGGACAGGCCCGGTTCTACATTGGTCTCCATACGCGGCGCACCTCGCGCCGCCTTTGACCCAGGAGACCAAAGCTGTGGAAAAAATTGTTCGGATGTACGAGATCGGCGGGCCGGAAGTGCTGCGCTATGAAAGCACTGAAGTGGGCGACCCCGGCCCCGGCCAGGTGCGCGTCCGCCACGTGGCGGTTGGCTTGAACTATGCCGATACGTATTTCCGCAACGGGACTTACCGCGTGCCGCTGCCCTCGGGCATGGGCGTGGAAGCAGCTGGCGTTGTGCAGGCAATCGGCCCGGACGTCACCAGTTTTGCCGTCGGCGATCGCGTGACCTATACCGGCTTCATCAATACCCTGGGCGCGTACAGCACCTCGCGCCTGGTGCCCGCCGCAGCGCTGATCCGCCTGCCTGAGACGATCAGCTTCGAGACCGCGGCGGCCATGACCATGCGCGGGCTGACCTCGGCTTACCTGATGCGCCGCATCCACGCCTTCAAGGCGGGCGACAGCATCCTGCTGCACGCCGCGGCCGGTGGCGTGGGTCTGATCGTTTCGCAGTGGGCCAAGCTGCTGGGCCTGACCGTGATCGGCACGGTTTCCTCCGAAGCCAAGGCCGAGGTGGCGCGGGCGCATGGCTGCGATCATGTCATCAACTACAGCCATGAAGACGTGGCGGAGCGGGTGCGCGCGCTGACCGATGGCGTTGGCGTGTCGGTGGTGTTCGACAGCGTGGGCAAGTCGACCTTCATGGCATCGCTGGATTCGCTCAGGCGGCGCGGCACCATGGTGTGCGTAGGCACCGCCTCGGGCCCGATTCCTCCGTTCGACCCCGTGCTGCTGGCAGTGAAGGGCTCGTTGTTCCTGACGCGTCCTGCGCTGGCGGACTACATCGCCGACCCGGCCGAAAAGGCCGAACTGGCCGGCGAACTGTTCGATCACGTCGGCGCGGGCCGCATCCGCATCGAGATCCACCAGCGCTATGCGCTGGAAGATGCGGTGCAGGCACACCAGGACCTGGAGTCGCGCAAGACCACAGGCTCCTCGATCTTCGTCATCTGAGGCAACGCCATGCAAGTCCAACAAACTACCTGCGCGCTTGGCGCCGAACTGAGAGGTGTCGACCTGGCCGATGCGATTCGCGACGACGGCCTGTTTGCCGAGATCCGCGTCTTGCTGCTGGAGCATCGCGTCCTGTTCCTGCGCAACCAGCAGTTCAGCCGCGCCGAACATGTCGCCTTTGCCCGGCGCTTTGGCGAACTGGAAGACCATCCCGTCGCCGGCAGCGATCCCGAGCACCCGGGCCTGGTCCGCATCTACAAGACCCCGGACCAGCCCAACGACCGCTACGAGAATGCCTGGCACTCCGATGCCACCTGGCGCGAAGCCCCGCAGTTCGGCGCCGTGCTGCGCTGCGTGGAATGCCCGCCAGTTGGCGGCGACACTATGTGGGCCAATATGGCACTTGCCTATCAGCGCCTGCCTGCGTACATCAAGGAGCAGATCGCCGAGCTGCGCGCGCGCCACAGCATCGAGGCCTCTTTTGGCGCGGCGATGCCGATCGAGAAGCGCCTGGCGCTGAAGGCCCAGTATCCCGACGCGGAACACCCGGTGGTGCGCACGCACCCGGATACCGGCGAGAAGATCCTCTATGTGAACGCCTTCACCACGCATTTCACCAACTACCACACGCCTGGGCGGGTGCGCTTTGGGCAGGACGCCAATCCGGGCGCGGGCGACCTGCTGCGCTACCTGGTCAGCCAGGCGTATATCCCCGAATACCAGGTGCGCTGGCGCTGGGAACCCGACTGCGTGGCGATCTGGGACAACACCGCCACCCAGCACTACGCCGTGATGGACTATCCGCCTTGCCACCGCAAGATGGAGCGCGCGGGCATTATCGGCAGCAAGCCATACTGATGGACAAGGCAGGACAAGCAATGCAAGACAACCTGATTACGACCGCACAGTCGGCCTACGCTTACCCGCTGCTGGTCAAGCAGCTCCTGATCAACTCGGTCAGTCTCTACGGCGACCAGGAGATCAGCTACCGCGGCCAGATGCGCTACACCTTCCGCGATTTCCGCTGCCGCATCGGCCAGCTGGCCTCGGCGCTCACCGCGCTCGGTGCCGGCCACGGGACCACCGTGGCGGTGATGGACTGGGACAGCCATCGCTACCTGGAATGCTACTTCGGCGTACCCATGATGGGCGCGACGCTGTTCACGGTGAACGTGCGGCTGTCGCCCCAGCAGATCCTGTACACGCTGAACGACGCCGGCGCGGACGTCGTGCTGTTCCATCCGGACTTCGCGCCGGTGCTCGAGCAGATCCGCGGCGAGCTGACCTGCAACCCGCGCTTCGTGCTGATGGCCGACGGCGAGCACGCACCGGCGCTAACCCTGCCGCTCGCGGGGGAGTATGAGGCGCTGCTCGACGACGCGTCGCCCGACTTCGAGTTCAGCGACTTCGACGAGAACACCAAGGCCGCGACCTTCTACACCACCGGCACCACCGGCGACCCCAAGGGCGTCTGCTACAGCCACCGCGAGATCGTGCTGCACACGCTGGCATCGGCAACCAGCCTGTGTTCGCCGCGCGAGGGCCAGCGCATGCATCGTGAAGACGTCTATATGCCGATCACGCCGATGTTCCACGTGCTGGCATGGGGCATCCCGTACATTGCCATGATGCTGGGGCTGCGTACCGTACTGCCGGGCCGCTACGCCCCGGACGCGCTGCTGAAGCTGCGCGAGACCGAGAAAGTCACCTTCTCGCACTGCGTGCCGACCATCCTGCAGATGCTGCTGCAGTCCGCGCAGGGCAGCGCGCAGGACTTGTCGGGCTGGAAGATCATCATCGGCGGCTCGGCGCTGCCGCCCGCGCTGTGCGAGGCGGCGCTGGCGCGGGGCATCGACATCTTTGCCGGCTACGGCATGTCCGAGACCGGCCCGATCGTGTCGCTGGCCCAGATTCCGCCGGGTTGTACGCCCAGGAACCGCGCCGAGGAAGTCCGCATGCGCTGCTCGACCGGCCGCCCGGTGACGCTGGTGGACTACCGCATTGTCAGCGAAGACATGCAGGACCTGCCGCGCGACGGCAAGAGCCGCGGCGAGATCGTGCTGCGCGCGCCGTTCCTGACGAAGGGCTATTTCCGCAAGCCGCAAGCGTCGGAAGACCTGTGGTCGGGCGGCTTCCTGCATACCCAGGATGTCGCGGTGATGGGCGAGGACGGGTTCGTGCAGATCGTCGACCGTATCAAGGACGTCATCAAGACCGGCGGCGAATGGGTGTCTTCCATTGAAGTGGAGAACCTGATCGCGGAGGTGGCGGGGGTGCTGGAATGCGCCGTGATCGGCGTGCCGGATGCGAAGTGGGGCGAGCGGCCGATGGCCTTCGTGGTGCGCAAGGCGGGCGCCGAAGTCAGGGCCGAGCAGATCCGCGACCAGCTGATGGCGCACGCGGATTCGCGCCGGATCAGCAGGTATGCCGTGCCGGAGGCCGAGCGCATCACCTTCATTGAAGCGATCCCGAAGACCAGTGTCGGCAAGATCAATAAGAAGCAGTTGCGCGAAGACGCAGCCTGAAGGGTAGTAAAGGGAATTCGCGGCAGTCCTCGGGCGGGGACTGCCGCTTTTTTTTGCTTTATCGCCGACCAGTATTTGACATGAGGGGCTAGGCCGCGGGTTGGTGGCATGTTGTGCCCGTCCGGGCCAATGATGAGCGAATCATCTTTTGCGCGCGTCACGGGCAAAAGCAAGGCGCCTCCCGAAGGAGGCGCACAGGGTGCCGGCGTGTGGCCGGGGTCAGGGCTGGATATTGAAGGTCTTTACGATCGTCGCATTGCGCTCAAACTCGGCATTCAGGGACTGGCTCAGTTCCGACAGCGTCTGCTCGCGCAGCGGCTCATAGCTCAATGCCTGCATCCGTGCCTGCACCTTGGGCGTTGCGGCCGCCTTGTAAGTGGCGGCCTGGATCTTCTGCGCCAGCTCTGCGGGCACGCGCGCCGAGGCAATCACGCCGACCCAGTTGCTGAACTCCACATCCGGTAACCCAGCTCGGCGAAGGTCGGCACCTGGGGCAGCAGCGGCGAACGGCTCTTTGATGCCACCGCGTAGGCTTGCAGCTTGCCGGCCCTGATCATCGGCAGCGAGGTCACCATGCCGTCGTACATCAGCGCGATCTGGCCGCCCATCACCTGGGCCAGCGCCGGCGAGGAGCCGGCAAAGGGAACATGCGCAAGGTCGAGGCCGGCCTTCTGGTTCATGATCACGCCGGCATAGTGGGATGCGGTGCCGGCGCTGTAGGAGGCAAAGCTCAGCTTGCCAGGGTTGGCATGCACGTAGTTCACCAGGCTCTTGAGGTCCTTGGCAGGCAGGGACGGCGCGCCCACCAGCAGCAGGCGCGAGCGTGCCACCGCGGCCACGGGCCGGATATCCGTCATCGTGTGGTACGGCGTCTTGAGCACGTGGGGGACTTCAGTCAGCACATTGGTGGCCGTCACCATGATGGTCTGGCCGTCAGGCGGTGCCTGCAGCATGGCGCTGATGGCGATGCCGCCGCCGGCGCCCGGCTTGTTGTCGACCACGACCGGCTGGCCGAGGTCCTGCGACAGCTGGTCGGCCAGAAGGCGGGCAATCACGTCCATGGTGCCGCCGGCAGGGGCCGGCACCAGCATGCGTACGGGCTTGTTGGTCCACGCCATGGCCGAGGGCATGGACAGGGCCATGACGGCGCTGACGGCGGCCAAGGCAGCGTGGCGCAGGCGAAAAAGGGCAGGGCGTTGAGGCATCTGTGTCTCCGTTGAACGGCTAGGTATGGATACGCCCGTGCCAGCCTTCTTGTCGGGGGCAGTTACACGGGATATTGCAGAAAAATCGAGGCCTGGGCGCAATGCCGCCGTCACCACGGTGTTCAGGCGGTGGCCCGGGTGGCGCGCTGCTTCGCGCGCGCCAGCGTGTGCAGCATGGCTTCCAGCAGCGCGGCGGGAGGCCGCGCGCCAGACACGCTGCGGGTGCCGTCGAAGATAAAGTGCGGCACGCCTAGTCCGGCACGCAAGACCGGTTCTTGCGGGGCGCCGAGTGACGGCAGCCAGTCCAGGTCACGGTGTGCATCCGCATCGGGTTGAGCCGGGACCTGATCCGGAATCGGGACGCCGCAGGTCGCGGCGGCCTGACGCAGCACGCGCGGATCACCGATGTTCTCGGCGCGCAGGAAGTAGCGCGTGAACAGCTCGTCGATCAGCGCAGCGGCCGCGTCTGCCCCTGCCTGTTGCCGGGCAAGGCGTACCAGGCGATGGGCCAGCAGGGTGTTCGGGAAGGTCTCAATGCGATCCAGTGCCAGGGTGAGGCCGGCATCTTGTGCCGCGGCACAAACCTGTGCCTGGCGTGCCGCCACTGCCTGGGGGCTGCCCAGGCGCGCCACATAGAAGTCGCGGTAGGGCAGGCCGGCCGGCGGCATGGCCGGAATCAGCGGATAAGAACGCCATTCCACCTGCACGGCGATGTCCGGACGCTCTCGCCCGAGCAAGGCGATGGCGCTTTCCAGGTGTTTCTTGCCGATCAGGCACCAGGGGCAGATCAGGTCGAAATAGGCCTCGACCGAGAGTGTGGACAGATGATTCATGGCAGCTTCAAGACGCCAGCCGGCGAGCCCGGCGCAGGCCGCAGCAGGCTGTGGAATATCAGGGGGTGGGCCCCGGGGCGCGGCTGCGCCACGACTGGCGCGCCGGCAGCGAAGCCATGACCTCGGCGCGCTCTGCGTCGGTCATCTGCGCCCAGCGGCCGATCTCGACCGCAGTCCTGCCGCAGCCCTGGCAATACTTGCCAGCGAGGTCCATGCGGCAGATGTTCAGGCACGGATTGATGATGGAGAGGGGCGGGTTCATGCTTGCAAGGTAAGTCGGATGACGGTGCGGCGGCAGGCGCTTGCGCCCTCTGCCGCACCGGTGCGCGCGTCAGGCCGCGCGCAGGGGCAGGTTCTTCTGGCCGGCCTTGCGATTCGGCGCCATGCCGTGCGCGGCCAGGGTTTCGTCGGCGCTGTCGTACCAGGTGCCGATGCGGTAGATCTCGCGCGCTTCCTTGCCCGAGGCGATCTCGCGGCCGAGTTCCCTGGCCACGCGCACGCACTGCTCGATCTGCTGGACCGACGTCATGCGGTGGCCATGCTGGTCGATGATGGTGTCCTCGATGCCGCAACGCGGATGCAGGCCCATCGCCATCGCCATCATGTTGAACGGCAGCACGTTCTTCAGCAGCGACTCGGCGGTCAGCGTGCAACCGTCCGGCGCGCGGTGCACGAAGTTGAAGAAGTTGAACGGGTTGGGACCGTCAAAGCCGCCGCCGATGCCAATCCAGGTCAGGTTCAGCGGGCCCTTGTAGTGGCCTGCGCGCACCATGCGCTCCAGCGTTTCCATGGCGTGGATGCCGGTGAGCTGGAAGTGCGGCTGGATGCCTGCGTTGCTCAGGCGGCGCAGGTGCTCTTCCACCCAGCCCGGGCCGGCCGGCACCGTCATTTCGCGGTAGGCAGCCTGGTAGGCGGGATGCTCCAGCGAGGTACCCTGCAGGTATTCGGGGTACAGCAGCTCCATGATGTTCATCTGCGTGGTGTTGATCGCCACGGTCACCTGATCCGGCTTCGGGTCCAGTTCAGCCAGCATGTGGCGGGTATCGTCGGACAGCCACTTGGCGGCCTGGCCGTCGTCTTCCGGCGCGAAGGAGATCGAGCCGCCCACCTGGATGATCATGTCCGGCACCGCTGCGCGCACGCCGGCGATCAGTTCGTTGAACTTGGACAGGCGCTTGGAGCCCTTGCCGTCGAGTTCGCGCACGTGCAGGTGCAGCACGGTGGCGCCGGCGTTGTAGCAGTCGACCGCCTTCTGCACCTGCTCTTCCATGGTCACCGGAATATCTTCCGGAAAATCCGCGGGCATCCACTCGGGGCCGTACGGCGCCACAGTGATGACCACCTTGTCCTGGTTTTCGGGATGCAGGGAATCGTCGAGGAATTGCACAGTTGGCTCCTGGTATGTTGTGGGCCGGACCGCCTGGATTTCCGCCTGGCTGGCGGCACCTGACGGTCGCGTTTGCGGTATCAAGTTCAGTGGCTGAAGTATCGTGTATCGACACGCCGCGATTTGATGATCCGGGACGAACGATTTACATTTCGGGACAGTCAGGGAAAACGAGCGGAGCCGGCGCAAGGACTGCTCTAGGCATCGATCCGCATTTCCATCGCGCACACGCTGTGACAGAATGCGCCGTCACCTTCTCTGTCGGCATGCACTGCCTGCGCCCCGCGTGAACGGCCTGTCCGCTACCGTCCCCATCTCTGTCGTCAATGGCTTCCTGGCCGGCGCCGATCCCTTGGCGATCGCGCGGCTGGCCGAGTGCTCAGGCATTGCCGGTGAGTTGCTGGCCGAGCCGGCCGCACGCGTCACGCAGGAACAGTTTTCTACGCTGTACCGCCTGCTCGCCAAGGAGGCCGACGATGAAATGCCCGGCATTTTCAGCCGGCCGCTGCGCAATGGCACGCTCAAGTACCTGTGCCTGAGCTTGCTGGATGCGCCAAGGCTGGAGGTGGCGCTGCATCGCTTCGGCCAGTTCTTCCACCTGATCCTCGATGACTTCCGTATCGAGTCGCGGCGCGATGGTGGGTCTGGCTATGTGGAGCTGGTAGACAACCCGGCCGGCCCAGCCGTCAGCGTGCTGGGGCGGGAACTGATGCTGAAGCTCGTGCATGGCGTGGCGTCGTGGCTGATCCGCCAAAAGATCCCGCTGCAGGCAGTGGAGTTCCAGTTTCATCACTCGCCGCTGGCCGGCGACCATCTCTACCTTTTTCCCGGCCCGGTGCATTTCGGTTGCGACCAAAACCGCATCGGCTTCGATGCGGCTTACCTTGACATGCCGGTGCGCCAGCGCAAGCCGGATCTGGAGAAGTTCCTGTCGCGCGCGCCCGAGGACTGGATCTTCGTTTCCTTTGCCGAGCAGATGAGCTCCCACCGGGTCAGGCAATACGTTGCCGAGTGCCTGCCGGTGTCGCCCACCATCGAGGCGGTGGCCCATGCGTTGCACTGTTCGGTGCGCACCCTGTGCCGGCGCCTGTCGGCGGAAGGCACTTCCTTCCAGGCGATCAAGGACGACGTGCGGCGCGATATCGCCATCCAGCGCCTGACACGCTCCGAGGATCCCATCGCGGCCATTGCCTTCGATGTGGGCTTCGACAATCCCACCGCATTCCATCGCGCCTTCCGCCACTGGACTGGCAGCACCCCCAACGCCTACCGCCGCGCGCTATAGGCCCGCCTGCACGGCTGGCAAAGCTGGCCGGCGACTGACAAATCTGGCCACATTAGCGGGCTCTTGCGACGCACGGCGGCCGTTCAGGGCGGCTGCCGCGCAAAGCGGCAGGATTTGTCAGTGAATGGGCAGGTTTGGGTATCCGCCTTTGTGCGTGCCGCCACTACGATCGGCACATAACGTTACAGTGCCACCGGTTGATGAATCGGATGCCGGTGCTGTGGACATTTGCACAGAGGCCGAAAATGAGCTACACCGCACCTACCAAGGACATCCTGTTTGTCATCCGTGAACTGGCCGGACTGACAAAGATTGCCAGCCTGCCTGGCTATGAAGACGCTACCCCCGACACCGTCGAAGCCGTGATCGGCGAAGCCGCAAAGTTCCACGGCGAGGTGATCGCCCCCCTCAACGTTGCCGGCGACAAGCAACCCAGCAGCTGGCACGACGGCGAAGTCAGGACGACCCCCGGCTTCGCGGAAGCGTTCCGCCAGTTCGGCGAGGGTGGCTGGCAGGGCATCGTGCACCCGGTCGAGTTTGGTGGCCAGGGCCTGCCCAAGCTGGTAGGCACGCCGTGCATGGAAATAATGAACGCGGCCAACCTGTCGTTCGCGCTGTGCGCCATGCTGACCGACGGCGCGATCGAAGCGCTGCTCACCGCTGGCGCCGACGAGCTGAAGCAGCGCTTCCTGCCGCGCCTGATCGCCGGCGAGTGGACCGGCACCATGAACCTGACCGAGCCCCAGGCCGGTTCCGACCTGGCGTTGCTGCGCACGCGCGCCGAGCCGCAGGCTGACGGCAACTACAAGGTCTTTGGCACCAAGATCTTCATCACCTACGGCGAGCACGACATGGCGGACAACATCGTCCACCTGGTGCTGGCGCGCACGCCGGGAGCGCCCGAGGGCGTGAAGGGCATCTCGCTGTTCGTGGTGCCGAAGTTCCTGGTCAACGACGACGGCTCGCTGGGGGCGCGCAATGACGTGCAGTGCGTGTCGATCGAACACAAGCTCGGCATCAAGGCCAGTCCGACCGCGGTGCTGCAGTTTGGCGACCATGGCGGTGCCGTCGGTTACCTGGTCGGCGAGGAGAACCGCGGCCTGGAGTACATGTTCGTGATGATGAACGCTGCGCGCTTCGGCGTGGGCGTGCAGGGCATTGCCATCTCAGACCGTGCCTACCAGCAGGCGGTGGCCTATGCGAAGGATCGCGTGCAAAGCCGCCCGGTCGATGGCTCGTCGCGCGAGGCGGTGGCCATCATTCATCACCCCGACGTGCGCCGCATGCTGACCGAGATGCGCGCGCTGACCGAAGGCGCGCGAGCACTGTCGCTGGTAGCGGCTGCGTACTCGGATCTTGCCCACCACGCACTGGATGCCTGTACGCGGGCGCAGTTCAAGTCGGCCTACGAGTTCCTGGTGCCCGTCATCAAGGGCTGGAGCACGGAGATGTCGCTGGACGTGACCAGCCTGGGCGTGCAGGTGCACGGCGGCATGGGCTTTATCGAGGAGACCGGTGCCGCCCAGCACTTCCGCGACGCCCGCATCCTGCCGATCTACGAGGGCACTACCGCCATCCAGGCCAACGACCTGGTGGGCCGCAAGACCGTGCGCGATGGCGGCCTGGCCGCGCGCGCCATCCTGGCCGAAGTCGACCAGACCATCGATGCGCTCAGGGACTGCGCCGGTAGCGGCGCGGATGCGGCGTGCAGCGCCATGTTCGTGCAACTCGGCTACGCGCGCATGGCGCTGGGCCGGGCCGTCGACTTTGTGCTGGAGAACACGGCCAGGGAGCCGAACGCGGTGTTTGGCGCAAGCGTGGCCTACCTCAAGCTGGCCGGCATCGTGCTGACGGGCTGGCAGATGGCGCGCGCGCTGGTCGTGGCGACGCACAAGCGCAGCGAGGACGAAGCGTTCTACGCCGCCAAGATCGCCACCGCTGAGTTCTTCGCCAAGCAGATCCTGCCGCGCGCCGCGGCGCTGGAAGCGGCCATTACCGGTGCATCGGGCGAGGACGGCTTCCTGAACCTGGACGAATCCCGGTTCTGAAACCCAAACCGTGGCGCAGCGCGGCACGGGCAAAAAGATCAATCAATGCAGGAGGCAGCATGGCAATCGAAAACTACCGCATGGCGACGCTCAGCGCGTTCGTCGGCAAGGAACTGGGCGTGTCCGACTGGGTGGAAGTGGACCAGGCGCGCATCGACGCATTCGCGCAATGCACCAACGATAAGCAGTGGATCCACGTTGACGTGGAGCGTGCCGGCAAGGAAAGTCCGTTCGGCGGCACCATCGCCCACGGCTACCTGACGCTGTCGCTGGTGGCAGGGCAAATGCAAGAGATGGGCGTGATCCCGGCCGATGCCAGCGCCGCAGTCAACTACGGCCTGGAAAAGACGCGCTTCCTGGCGCCGGTGAAGGCGGGCTCGCGCGTGCGCAATCGCGTCAGCCTGCTGGCTGCAGACAACAAGGGCGGCGGCCGCGTGCTGCTGCGCACGGAACACATGATCGAGATCGAAGGCGAGGTCAGGCCCGCGCTGGTGGCGGAAGCCCTGGCGCTGCTGGTCGCCTGAAGCAATGAGCAAGACAGTAGTAGCAAGGAATAAGGCGGGAGACGCAGGATGACGAAGGTCAGCAGTACGAGAGAGCAGGGCAGCAAGAGCGGCAGGGCCCGCAGGGCGAAGGTCGTTATGGCCAGGATCGATAGCGCCAAGGTCGATAGGGACGATAGCGCGGATCAGGCTGCAGCCGTGAGCGCGGCCACCGCGGTGGCTTCCATCGAACGCATGCCGGACATGATGGCCGGCCCCAACCCCTTCGTGGGCCTGCGCCTGGAAGACCTGGTCAGCACTGCGCAGCAGCTCGGCGCGCAGTGCCTGCAGGAGCCGGTGCTGGTGCTGGAGCAGCAGGCGCAGCTGGCGCAGGACCTGGTCAGCGTGCTGGACGGCTCGGCCCCGTTGCCGTCGGCGCGCGACCGGCGCTTTGGCGACCCGGCCTGGCAGGACAACCCGCTGTACCGCATGTCGCTGCAGGGCTACGAGACCTGGCGCAATTCCATCAGCGGCTTTGTCCGGCGCTCGGTCATGGACGAGCGCAGCAAGCACCGCGCGGAGTACTTCACCTCGCTGGTGGCCGATGCGCTGGCACCGACCAACACGCTGCTGGGCAACCCGGCGGCGCTCAGGAAAACTGTGGAGTCAGGCGGCATGAACCTGATCAGCGGGTTGACCAACCTGGTCACCGACACCCTGACCAACCGCGGCATGCCCGCCCAGGTGGACAAGGCGGCGTTCAGTGTTGGCAAGAACCTGGCCACCACGCCGGGCGTGGTGGTGTTCCGCAACGATGTGCTGGAACTGATCCAGTACACGCCGTCTACCGAGAAGGTCCACGCGCGGCCGCAGCTCATCGTGCCGCCGCAGGTCAACAAGTTCTACGTGTTCGACCTGGCGCAGGGCAAGAGCATGGTGGAGTACCTGCTGGCCCAGGAACTGCAGGTATTCATCGTGAGCTGGCGCAACCCCACGGCAGCGCATCGCGACTGGGACATGGATACCTATGTCCGCGCGCTGATCGAAGCCATCCACGCCATCCGCGACATCACCGGCAGCCCTGACGTGAACCTGCACGGCGCCTGCTCGGGCGCGATGACGATGTCGGCGCTGATGGGCTACTGCGCCGCGAGCGGCGAGAAGCTTGTGCATGCGGCCACGCTGATGGTGTCGGTGTTCGGGCTGGATGCCCAGTCCCAGCTTGGCCTGTTCAGCACGCCCGAAGCCGTCACGGCCGCCCGGCAGGGCAGCCAGGCGCGCGGCGTGCTCGACGGCGAGGAGCTGGGTCGGGTCTTTGCCTGGCTGCGCCCCAATGACCTGGTGTGGAACTACTGGGTCAACAACTACCTGCTGGGCAATGCGCCGCCGGCCTTCGATGTCCTCTACTGGAACAATGACACCACGCGGCTGCCGGCCGGCCTGCACGGCCAGTTCCTCGACATGCTCACACTGAACCAGCTGGCCACGCCGCGCACGCTGCGCGTGCTGGGCCATGCCATCGACCTGTCCGAAGTCCAGTGCGACAAATACGTGCTGGCCGGCATGACCGACCACATCACGCCGTGGAAGGCCGTGTACCGCTCGGTGCGCGCCTTTGGCGGACGCACGGAGTTCGTGCTCAGCTCCAGCGGGCATGTCCAGAGCCTGATCAACCCGCCCGGCAACCCCAAGGCGAAGTTCTTCCGCAACGACGCCACCGATGCGGACCCGCAGACCTGGCTTGAAGGCGCCACGGCCACCCAGGACTCATGGTGGCAGCACTGGAGCCAGTGGCTGAAGAAGCGCTCCGGGCCGAAGTGCAACGCACCGGCCAGCCCCGGTAGCCTGCAATACGCGCCTTGCGGCGAGGCCCCGGGCCTTTACGTGTCTGAAGCGTAGTCCACCGGCCCCACAAGGCCATCGTTTTCTACAACCCAACCTGTCAGGAGAAATAAAGATGGAATCGACCAATACCGCGGGCACATCGACCGCACACACCGCCTCGCACAAGAAGCTGTTTGACTTCGTCAAGCAGAACCGCCTGGATCCGGCGGCTATCCTCGAATCGCGCCGCAAGGACATCGAGGCCCTGGCCGGCGTGAATATCGCGCTGCTGGCCGGCCTGCAGTCGCTGGTGCGGCAGCAGGGCGAATACCTCTGCGAGACCGCCGCCGACCTGCAGGCGCTGGCCCGTGGCGGCAAGGATGCCGACGGCCAGGCGGCCAAGGTCTCTGAAGTGCTGCCGCGCTCGCTGCACAAGGCCGTGAACGGCCTGCGCGGCCTGACCGACACCGTGTACAAGACCCAGGCCGACAGCATTACCGCAGTAGGCCGGCGCATCGCCGAGAACGTCGAGGAAGTGAAGGGCATCCTGCGACCCAGGCAGTAAGCACCGGGGTGCACGGCCGCGATCGCAGCGATCGTGGCCGTGCCTTCGCGCCAACGACTCCAGGACAGCTTGATGACAATAAGCAATGCTGGCATCAGGGCCGGCAACATGCAGGTCCAGACTGTAGCGCTGGACGGGCAGCAACTCCGGGTCGGCATCCGGCCCGGCAGCGACGGGGGTCCGCCGCTGCTCATCTTCAACGGCATCGGCGCCAACCTCGAACTGATCGAGCCCTTCGTCGATGCGCTGGTGGGCGTGGAAGTCATCATCTTCGACGTTCCCGGCGCCGGCGGCTCCCCCGCGCCGCTGTTACCTTACCGCTTCTCCAACCTTTGCGTGCTTGCCGACAGACTGCTGTCGCACCTTGGCTATGCGGGCCAGGTCGATACGCTCGGCGTGTCGTGGGGTGGTGCGCTCGCGCAGGAATTCGCGCGGCTCTATCCGCAGCGTTGCCGCCGCCTGGTGCTGGCGGCAACGTCGCCCGGCGTGCTCATGGTGCCGGGCAGGCTGTCGGTGCTGTCGAAGATGATCGGCGTGCGCCGCTACAGCGATCCGGAGTACCTGCGACGCGTTGGCGCGGACCTCTACGGCGGCGCCTTCCGCGATGATCCTGCACTGCTCGACGAACATGGACGGCACATGCAACCGCCCCGGGGACGTGGCTACCTCTACCAGCTGCTGGCGGCTTGGGGCTGGAGCAGCCTGCCGTGGCTGCGCGCGGTCAGGCAGCCCACGCTGGTGATGCACGGCGCCGACGATCCCATCGTGCCGCTGGTCAATGCCAGGATCCTCGCCGCCCGCATCCCTAATGCGGAACTGCACGTACTCGACGACGGGCATCTCTTCCTTGTGACCGGCGCGGAGAACACCGCGCGCGTCGTCGGCGCCTTCCTGCGCCGCTAGACCCTTGCTCAAGCCGCAACACGACCGCGGTCTTTCTTGATCCTCGAAACGAAAAAAGAGCGGCCGCGCGGGGGAATCCCCGGGCGGCCGCAAACGAGCATATTGTCCGTCGATACAATGACCGGATCGCCTGGTCAGAACTTGTGGCGAATGCCGACGGCGGCTCCGAACATATTGCTCTGGCCATTGCCCAGCGCGTAGCTGTTGCCCAGCGACAGGCTGTTGGCGTAGATCGTTGCCAGCGATTCCATCATCAGGCCGGCGTTCTTGGCGTAGGCGGTCGTCAGGTAGACGTCGGTGCGCTTGGAGAACGCATAGTTCGCCACGAAGGCGATCTGCCAGGGATTGGCGACGTTGGTATTGCCGAACAGGCTCTTGACGTCGTCGTAGTTGTATTCCAGCGTCAGGCCAATGGCTGGCGTGACCTGGTAGGTGGCGCCGATCCAGTAGAAGTCATCACGCTGGATCACGACATCCGCCGCGTTTTTGTTTTGGCCCCAGCGGTAGCCGCCCATGATCTTGGCCGGCCCGATGCTGTAGCTGGCGCCCACCACGGCCTTTTTGGCGGTGCCAGTGCTGGTGCCGATGGTCGGGTTCCACTGATCGTAGCCGGCGGTCACGCCAAACGGGCCGCCCTGGTACGCAACCGCGGCGCCATAGGCGGTATCGCGCCGGAACTGGCCGGGGACCTCGCCGTTGCCACCGATCGGCGTGGCGATGCCCACGGTGGCCGGCAAGGCCAGGCCCGTGCCAAATGACCAGTGCGCCAGCGCCGTGACCGGGCCAAACTTGCCGGTGTACTTGACCGTGTTGTCCTCACGGAAGTTCGGGCCAGACTGCAGCACCACCGGTTCATATTGCGTGGCATAGGCCGTGGGCGAGAAATTGGCCAGTGCCTCGAACATCGACGTGTACTGGCGGCCCAGGCTGACCATGCCGATGCCGGGCTTCTGCACGCCCACGTACGCCTGGCGCCCGAACAGCCTGCCGCTTTGCTGCGAGGTGCCACTGTCGACGTTGAAGCCGCTTTCCAGCACGAACAGCGCCTGCAGGCCGCCACCGAGGTCCTCGCTGCCGCGAAGGCCCCAGCGCGAGCCGGAGACGCCGCCGGAGTTCATGCGGTAGACGTCGTTGGCCGGGCCGCGGTTGAACTGGTTGGCTGCAGTCGGGACCGCGCCGAGGTGATTGGCATACTCGACATTGATGTCCGCCACGCCGTACAGCGTAACGTTCGACTGGGCAAAGGCGCCCCCCGAACAGGCGAGCAGCGCGGCCGTGGCCATGCTCCTGTGCTTCATTGGTATTTCTCCTCTTTTCCTTTGGTTGCGATGCGGATGAATCCGTCTCTGTGAGTACTACAGGTGCTGCATTCTCTGTGGCGGCTTTGCGCTACGCGAAGGCTCGCGGCTCAGATGGCGCGCAGCAGCTTTTCCAGCAACTCGGTCGCGCGCGGCCACGGGCCATATCCGGCCGCCGGGTTCAGGTGGCCGACTTCCCCGAGGTCGACCAGGCGGCTGCCCCAGTCGCTGGCCATCTGCGCGGCGCGCTCATGGCTGGCCAGCGGATCGTTGCGGCTGGCGGCGAGGAGGCTGGGGAAGGGCAGTTGTGCCCGGGGCACGGGCAGCCAGCCGTTCCCGGCCAGCGCGGCGTGGTCCGGATAGCCGGCCGGCATCGGCGTTTCAAGATCAGCAGGCGTGGCCAGCAGCGCGCCGCGGATCTTGCGGTGGTGCTGCGCGGCCCAATGCACGGTGATCATCACGCCGGCGCTATGCGCCACCAGTACCACCGGGCCGTCGATATCGGCCAGGGCAGCGTCCAGCGCGGTCACGTGGGCATCACGGCTGAGCTTGTCGTGCTCCAGCGGCGCCACCGAGCGGGCGTTCGGCAGCTCGGCCTGGAGCAGGGTCTGCCAGTGTTCCGCCACGTGATCGCGCAGGCCGGGAACCATCAGGAAGGTGGTATCAGTGGGAAGGTTCATCAGTCGTCCAGGCAATCAGTCAGAAGATCAGGCCTTGTTCGGGTCTGCCTCGCGCTGGTTTTCCAGGCGAAGCAGGTCGGCCATGTAGGTGCGGCGCCCCATCAGGAAGCACAGCGCGGCAAGCACGCCTGCCAACGGGATCAGTTGAAGGGCGCCGAGCAGGCCAATGCGGTCGGCGATCAGGCCAGTGACAAAGGGTCCGGGCGCCAGGCCCAACAGGTTGTTTGCCAGCGTGAGCGTGGCAAAGGCGGTGGCATGGATGGCCGGATGGGTCAGGTTTGCAACCGCGGCACTGGCCGGGCCGGCCGTGCCACCGACAAACAGCATGCCGGCACCGATCAGCACCAGTTGCGCGGTGCCGGCGGGCAGGTGGAACGCAGTGAGCAGAAGCGCGCAGCAGGTCACGCTGTAGGCCACGGCCATCAGCCACTTGCGCCCGGGGGCGTGGCGAGCCGCCCAGTCCGTCAGCGTGCCGCACAGGACCATCCCTGCGCCACCCGCCAGCACGAATGCCGCGGCGGTCACGCCGGCACGGTCCGTCGCCATGCCGTAGTAACGCGCCAGGAAGCTGGGCATCCAGGTGAGCAGGGCGCCCATGACCAGCAACTGCAGCGCACTGCCCACATACGCGCACAGGATCGAACGCGCCGAAAAGAGGGCGGACAGCAGCGGGCGCAGTGAGACGCTCTCGCGCCGAGCGGCACTGTCCGGTTTCTCGCCCAGCGCACGGCGTTGCGCCTGCAGGCGCGGCTCGGTAATGAAGAGACGGTAGAACCCGACCAGCACAAGCCCGAAGATCGCCATGCCGGCAAAGGCCCAACGCCAGCCAAAGTGAGCGGACAGGGCGCCCCCCGCCGCCATCCCCAGCACGGAGCCAAACGCCCCGCCAGCGATGAACGCCGAACTCAGGCTGGCACGCAGATGGCGCGGAAACACCGAAAGCACCACGGCAATGCCGACGCTGCCATAGGCCGCCTCACCAATCCCCACGCACAGCCGCGCCACGAACATCTGCCCGAAATTGTTGGCCAGCGCGCAGCCCAGCGTGGCCAGGCTCCACAGCGCCGCCATCAGGATCAGGCTCCTGACCCGGCCCCAGCGGTCGGCCAGGATGGACAGCGGAAACGTCAGCAGGCCAACCATCAAGGCCACGATCCCGCCCAGCGCACCGAGCTCGGTGTCGCTCAGCGACCATTCCACCTTCAGCAGCGGAAAGACGGCGTTGAGCACCTGCCGGGACATGTAGTCCGACAGCAACAAGCCAAAGCTCAGCGCAAAAACGAGCCAGGCGTAACAACGCGACGAACTCGCACCGGCCGCGCCGGCTGAGATGGGGGAATGCGTGGTGGTTTGCCCGAGCATGAAAAGCCTTTTCCTGGATGCGCTTGACTGCGTCATGGCTACGCATGCAGGGAACAAAACCCTCCTTTCAAACGCTGGCCACAGTCCTGTCGCGACCGGCGAAGTATCTAGGATTGGCTTCCAGCAGTTTGACTAGCGGGGACAACTTGTTTGCAATTTGGGACAGTCGGGGAAAACGAGGAGGGGTTGGGCGGGGGGCGCCGAAGAGGGGGCACGCGCGTTTGTAGGGGTAATCGTACCTTTGGACCAGCACCAGAAGCTCATCACATATCGATGTCCGGCGCGACTCAAGTGGCGTACATCCTGACAGCACTTGCCCCGTTTGCGGCATGTTTGGTCGTTGTGGCTCACCCAGCCTATATTGGTGTTTGACTCTGGGCTCGGAACGAATTTGCGGATCTCGATAGCCATGGAAAGAGGGAGGACCGACCATGCCAATTGCGGCTCCGGTGGGCGCCAACAGCGCTGACAGGCAAAGCTCGGTTTTGGATGTCATCGACCGCGTTTCCGAAATGCTGTTCGGATTATTCATGGCGCTGACGTTCGTCGGCGCCGTGCACTCCGCCACCGCAGGCCCGGATGCCGGCCATACCATGCTGCGCACGGCGCTCGGCTGCAATCTCGCGTGGGGGCTGGTCGACGCGATTATGTTCCTGGTGCGGACGATTGCTGGCCGCGGCATGCGCGCCAAGCTCGCCCAGACCGTGCGGCAGGCCCCGGACGGGGCCGCCGGTATTGCCGCCATCCGCGACGCACTGCCGCCCACAATGAATGCCATCGCAACGGATGCCGACCTGGGCCCGATCCGCACCCGGCTGGCGTCGGGGGCATCCCTGTCCGACCGCGTGAGCCTCAATCTCGCGGACTACCTTGGCGCCGTGCGCATCTTTTTCATCGTTGTCCTGTCGACCTTTCCCGTCGCGCTGCCCTTCGTCGTCTTAGACGACCTCCAACTGGCGCTGGTGGTCTCCCGCGTGCTGACGCTGATCATGCTGTTCGGCGGTGGCATGGCACTGGGACACTACGCGGGCTTCAGCCCGTGGCTGGCTGGCCTCGGCATGACGGCGCTCGGCGTTGCCGTGACCATGGCCGTAATCGCGCTGGGTGGCTGACATGCGCGCCCATCTGGCCGCCGCCGGGCTCTGCTGCGCAGTCACCTGTGCCCACGCGCAGGTGACTGCGGCCACCGCGCCCCCGACCCCGCCGGCCGAGGAGGCTCCCGCCTGGAGCTTCCTGTTGTCGGGATACTGGAACATGCCGCGTTCGGACTCGGACTATGGCTCCGGCATCATCACGGCCGACCACAATGGCAAGCTCCATCTTGAAGCGAGAATCAACTACGAAGCACGCCACTCGCAGTCCGCCTTCGTGGGGTGGTCGTTCTCCGGCGGGGAGACGATCAAGGTCAAGGCCACGCCGATCATCGGCTTTGTCACCGGTGGCGCCCATGGGCCCATTCCCGGCCTGGAGGTGAGCGTCGCCATTGGTAAGTTCGACTATTACGTCGAAGCGGAGTACCTGGTCGGGACGGGGGACACATCGGCCTATACCTACACCTGGAGCGAACTGGGCTTTCGCCCCGTCGAATGGTTGCGACTGGGTGTTGTCGCGCAGCACACGCGCATTTATGGCGGCGACCGCGAGTTCCAGCGTGGCGGTTTCGTGCAACTGACATACAAAAAGTACACCGGTGGCGTGTACTGGTTCAATCCGACGTCGCCAGAGCAGGTGGTCATTGCTTCGCTTGCCATCGCGTTCTAGACGGGGTAGTCATGCAGGAACCATACGGCTACGCTGCCGCAGGATGGCAGGGTAGTGGCCCTGGCCGGAGTCGGCCCAGAAACACCCTGTTCCGGCCCAACTGTTCCATTAGCGTCCCGGCTTCATTGTGGCCGTCGCTGCGCGCTGCTCTCACCGGCTTGCCGTGGTGTCGGCGACCGGCATATGGGTCGCGACGTGATCGAGCACCACTTCCGGCTCGTCGGCCTCAATGTCCGACTCGTCATCAAGCCTGCGTCGCATCCGCTCGATATCAAGGTCGCCGGTCCATTTCGCCACCACCACCGTGGCCACGCCGTTGCCGATCAGGTTGGTCAGCGCGCGCGCCTCTGACATGAAGCGGTCAATGCCGAGGATCAGGGCCAACCCCGCCACCGGAACATGCCCCACCGCCGAAAGCGTGGCCGCCAGCACGATGAAGCCACTCCCCGTGACGCCGGCGGCGCCCTTGGAGGTCAGCAGGAGGACGGCGAGCAGGGTGAGTTGCTGCGTCAGGCTCATGTCGGGCCTGGGCGATGAACACCGCCGCCATGGTCAGGTAGATGGAGGTGCCATCCAGGTTGAAGGAGTAGCCAGTCGGGATCACCAGTCCGACGACGGACTTGCGCGCGCCCAGGTTCTCCAGCTTGGCCATCATCCGTGGCAACACCGATTCCGACGACGACGTGCCCAGCACGATCAGCAGTTCCTCCTTGATGTACTTGATGAACTTCCAGATCGAGAAGCCATGCAGCCGCGCGATGGTGCCCAGCACGACGAAGATGAAGAGCAGGCAGGTGGCGTAGAAGGTCGCCATTAGCTGCCCAAGCTGCAGCAGCGAGGCCACGCCGTACTTGCCGATGGTGAAAGCCATCGCGCCGAAGGCGCCAATTGGCGCAACTTTCATTATGTAGCCGACGATGGTGAACAGCACATGCGAGAACTTCTCGATAAAGTCGAACACCAGCGTGCCGCGACCGCCGAACCTGTGCAGCGCGAAACCGAACATCACCGCGAACAGCAGCACCTGGAGGATCTCACCCTTGGCAAAGGCATCCACCACCGTGTTCGGGATCACGTGCAGCAGGAAATCGACCGTGCCTTGCATCTTGCCGGGCTCGGTGTAGGCGGCGATGCCCTTCGTGTCGAGGGTGGATACGTCGACGTTCATGCCCGCGCCGGGCTTGACGATGTTGATGATAAACAGGCCGACCAACAGTGCAATGCTGCTCACGACCTCAAAGTACAGCAGCGCCAGCCCGCCGGTCTTGCCGACCTTTTTCATGTCCTCCATGCCGGCAATGCCGACCACGACCGTGCAGAAGATGATCGGCGCGATGATCATCTTGATCAGCTTGATGAAGCCATCACCCAACGGCTTCATCGCCTCGCCGGTCTGCGGCCAGAAATGGCCGAGAATGACGCCGATGACAATGGCGGTGATGACCTGGAAGTAGAGGGATCTGTAGAACGGCTTCGGGTGATCGTCTTTATCCATCATCGTCTCCATTGCAGGTTCCCTGTTGGCATCGTATGCCCAGCCGGGCCAATCGAGTGTGCATGCCTGAGCGGGCGGCGCGTTGGCATTAACCTTCGCCACCGCCATCATGTTCGGCGATGCAGCGAACGGTCGAGGACGATGTCAGTATAGGCACGGGGCGGACGACGCCAAGAAGGATGCGAGTGATGGCGGGGGCCCGCTGCAATGGCGGTCCGCGGATGCAGGCACTGCGCTGGATGACCTCAATAATGAGCTCCGGGACACCACAGTGCCTGCAGGGGAATGGCGTGCCTGCACCTCCGACTTCATTTGACGGTGTACCCGCGTCCCTCAAGGCAGGCGGCGCGAGCATTGGCGAAGGCCTGTTGCTGCTGCTGCGACGCGGCCTGACCTTGCTGCGCAGTAGCGGCATTTTGCCTGCGGCTTTGCCCACGTCCGGCAACCGCACCAGCGGCTGCGCCGGCCCCAGCATCCCCCATGATTCCACCCACGACCGCCCCTCGCGCCGCGCCCCGCGCCCCCGCGCCTGGGGTCGTTCCGGTTGCCGTAGTCGGTGGCGGGGCCGCCTGCGGCGCCTTGGCCGGATCGAATCCGCTTTGCTGGACCGCCCACGAATAGCAGGCGGTCTCGTCGCTCTTTTGCTTTTGCGGTGACTGCCCCTTTGCGGGGTACACCGCTTGCTGTGCGTTGACATCGGCGAGTAGCCCAATAGTCAATGCAAGTATGTACAACGATTGACGCGTCATTCTCATGCCTCCTTTAATGCTTGAATAAAGCGATGTGCCTCCACCCGCGATTTGGCCAATCGAGGCAGCAACGTGAGCCACGGCCGAAACAGCAAATGAGGGCATGTTTCCAGTGCGCTACCTCCCTCGCGGAATTGCCGGCGTCTTCTGCGCCGGCGTCGGGTCAGCTACGATTCTGGCACCGACGTCCTGCAGCAGCCGTTGGAAATCGGGCGATGAGAGGATGATCTTCCCAGCGGCGGCGCGCAGCCGATCGACAGCGTCGGCCGTGATGGAGAACGACGTGGGCAGTTCGTTCAGGTACGCCAGCTCCGTCTGGTCCGTCAACTGGGCGAACGACACATCGATGGCATAGATTGTCGCGTCTGGCGTGCGTAACGCTGTGGCTATCGCAGCATCCTTGTTTTTTGCAAACGCGGAGGAATTCCGGACCTCGCGCATGGCTTGCCACCGCGACTGGCTGTCCTTCAACAGCTCTGTCGCCTCGTAGGAATAATGGTCGATCGGAACGCCAGAGGCTTTCACCAGGATAGCCAGCGTGCCCGGTGGCGATTCCGATTTGTCCCATGCCGTCTTGGGTGTTGATAGTGAATTGACGACAAAGACCACGATCCTACGGATATGGTCGAGCGGCGATGGCTGGCCGACCAAATGCAGAGCTTCCATGAGTTCCAAGGAATCCAGCACGCTGCGCATGCCCAGGTTGTCTGAAACACCGCCATCCACGAAATGGAGGTAGGGCCGGTTGATGCTGTCGCCGAACTCAGCCTCTTCTCGCAAATGACGAGTTGCACGTGCAGCCGGCCGGGGCGGGTCCCTGGCATCGACAAATGGCTTGATCCAGGCGGGTGGTTCGTAGCCGCAGGTGCCACCGTAGTTGTTGAGTGTGATGGGCGTAAGCACCACCGGTACTGCCGAAGATGCGGCAGCGGCACGGGAAAGCCGAATCGCATTCAAATCCGAGCAGAGCACGTCGAAGGTGGCCTGCGTAAAGGGCAGGCGGGCCCCAGTGGAGATGTCCGTGGCCGACGCGATGATCAACGGACCATTTCCACGATGGAGGTCGCCGAACGTCGCGCCATCGAACAAGATCTCGTCGTACAGGTCTGCAGCCAGCTCCGAGCGGCCCCATCCGCTCGACCAAAGGGCAGGCCAGTAGGCCGGATTGAGCGTGCGCCATGTAATCGTGCCCTGCACGTCGCGCTTGAGGAAGCGTCGTTCGTAATCATCGAACAGCTTTTCGCCGTATAGGCCATAGGCGAGCGCCGTAAAGCTTCCGCCCGACACGCCGGTGATGACCCCGACATGGTCCAGCAAGCGAGACTTCTTGCCTGTCGGTCCGACGACTTCGGTATTGCGCAAGAATTCAAGGACGCCGTAGGAGAATGCGGCAGCGCGTGTTCCACCGCCCGAGAAAGCCAGGATCACCAGGTTCTCGTTGTCCGTCGAGTACTGCGGGCGCGTAACAAAACGATAGCCGGCATTGGGGTCCGCGTGGGCAATCGGCGGGTTGACCGGCCGGCTGGCGCAGCCGCCCAGCAGCAACAACGCAAATATGAGCAATGCAGGCGTCGGCAATCGTGTCATGGATCCTCCGGATCCGCCCATGCATGCCTCGCTGTCATGAGCGAGTCGCAAAACCTGGCTGTCTGGAAATCGGCTTCTACCGCTAATTAGAATAGTCGGAAAGCCGGTATGGCTGCCATGGCATACGCCAAATGGCGGCGCAACCGCATGGATAATTCGATGCGCTTCGGAATGGGGGGAAGCCAGCCCTCCTTGTCATCTCTCGGATAATCGGATCAGTATGTCCTTATCCGCACTCTGTAGGGCTGCCCCGGCTTTCCCACCGGTCTCGGTCAGTGGGAACGCACCCTCCTTTTCCGCCAACTACGGCAGACACCGACGCCAGAACCGTCACCCTGAAGGGGCCAAACGGACGCGTCGTGGTTCTGCTGGTGGATAGCTATCCGGCCGCGTGCCAATGTCGAGATTGCCGCCGCCGGTCGATGACGATCCGGAAAAGCGAAAATCTCCGCTGACGTTAGGCAGCCAGAGGTACGGCGCAATAGCAAATCGCCAGTCATCGCTATCGGATGGACCGGGCGAACCGGGTAGGGCGGCTTGCGCCAATCCGGGTGCCGCGGCGAAGAGAAAAGCAATGAGAGACCTGGTGGCGCGAGTCGTAAAGCGTTGATACCAGCCTTCCGCTGCGCTGAGCCGACCTGCAGTTTGGACTGCGTTCATGGCCTCGCCCCCACTTATCCATCGCCAATACATGCGCCGGCGGGACGACCGTAGCAGCGCTCGCCCACTGCCACAAACGCCAACTCCGATCCCCGCGCTTGACTGAAAGGCATGCTGGCAGATAGCCTGTAGGCAAAGCGGATCCGGCGCCTACGCAGTCAGTGCACGGGCACGCCGGTATGGTTGGCATTACCCAAGCGCGTCAGGCTATCAACCAGCGTTGCTGGCGCCGGGATCCGCGGACGCTACCGAGCACCCGTCTATGGCACACAGTACTCTAATGTGTGCACTTTGCCCTGAACGTATCGATAAGATCGTCGCGCGCACGGTCTTTTTCCAGACCAGGTACGACTCGCCCCTGGCTCGTTGTGATCGGTCGTCCGGAGGCGGGCTGGTACGCTCGGCTGGATCTCGCGTTGAATTGCTCCAATAACTCCTGGCACTCCGCCGAATTGATATTGCCGGAAGCTACCGGCACGCGGGAGGGATGATAAGGACTATGTCCTTCCTGCACAGCCTCGCTGACAGCATCGGCTGCAGCAGCCGCACCGTCCTGGCGCTGCGCGTGTGCCATGCAGTTCAGGCCCAGCGTACCGCATACACTCATTATCGACACAATTGCCCGAATGTTGGTCATGGTGGCTCCCGTAGTCTTGGCTTCTACATTGATGCCTATGGTTGCCGTCGCTCCCTGGACGCAGGAGCAGGCAGCGTAGCAATCGCGCTATCCTGACGAACGCGGCGCATTGTATGGCGCGTGCGACGAACAGGTTCCGTGCCGCGCAAATCCACCGCGGGAGCCTACCCCATTATGTTCACACCACCATCGACGTAAAGCGTCTCGCCCGACAACCGGCGGGCATAGGGGGTGGCAAGGAAGGCGCAGGTATACCCAACATCCATGATGTCGACCAACTCGCCGAGCGGTGCGCGCTGCGCCGCGTCGGCAAGCATCAGGTCGAAGTCCTTCAGGCCTGATGCAGCCCGCGTCTTGAGCGGACCCGGCGATATCGCATGAACGCGAATTCCTTGAGACCCCAGTTCGTAAGCCAGGTAGCGCGAAACCGCTTCCAGTGCCGCTTTCACCGGTCCCATGACGTTATAGTTTGGCACGACCTTGTTGGCCCCGTAATAGCTCATCGTGAACATGGTTCCACTGTCCCGCATCAGCGGGGCAGCAAGGCGGGCCATCCGGACGAAGGAATGGCAGGAGACGTCCATGGCCTTGGCAAACCCTTCCGCGGAGCAGTTCAGCAGCCCTCCCTGCAGGTCGTCCTTCGGCGCCCAGGCCACCGAGTGCAGCAGGATATCGAGCTTTCCCCACTTGTCCTCGATCTGCTTGAACAGCGCCGCCATCTCGGCCTCGTTGGAAACATCGAGCGGCAGGAAGATGGGTGCCTGAAGTTCCTGCGCCACCGGCTCTACATACTGCCGGGTCTTTTCGTTGGCATAGGTGATCGCAACCTCGGCGCCCAGCTCATGAAACGCCTTGGCACAACCATAGGCGATGGAATGCTCATTCGCGATCCCGCATACCAGCGCCTTGACGTTGGCCAGGATCGGTTGCATGGTCTGGACGGTCATCCGACTTCTCCCCAGAAATTGAATTCAGCCGCGGCTCATCGGCGCTCATTCAGCCGCCGTGCCGATGAATGCCTTGGTGTGCCGCGCAATCATCAGTTCCTCATCCGTCGGGATCACCCATACCGCCACCCGGCTCGATTCTGCGCTGATGCGCCTCGCACCGCTGCCATTCGCCGCCGCATCGACATCGATCCCGAGCCACGCTGCCTGGCGGCACACCCGCTCGCGGATCAAGGCAGCGTGCTCGCCAATCCCCGCGGTGAAGACAAGCGCGTCGAGACCCTGCGCTGCTGCGGCTAGCGAGCCAAGCTCGCGCCCGATCCGATAGATGAAAAGTTCAACGGCAAGGCGCGCGCGGGGATCGTCGCTGGCCAGCAGCACCCGCATATCACTCGAGACGCCGGAGACGCCGAGCAGGCCGGATTGCCGATAGATCAAGTCCTCGATGTCGGCCGCGCTCATGCCAAGCTGGTTGATCAGGTACAGGATCACTCCCGGATCGAGGCTGCCGCAGCGCGTACCCATCGGCAATCCGTCGACCGCGGTGAACCCCATGGTGCTGGCAACGCTGCGGCCGGCCACCAGTGCGCACATGCTGCTGCCATTGCCAAGGTGGGCCACCACGGTGCGGCCGGCCGCTGCCCTTGCGTCGGTCCCAGGCATGACGCTGGCAATGTACTCGTAGGAAAGCCCGTGGAAGCCATAGCGGCGGATGCCGCGTTCCGTCATCGACGCCGGTAGCGCAAAGGCTTGGGCGATTTCAGGCTGCGCCCGGTGGAAGGCGGTGTCGAAGCAGGCCACTTGCGGCAGCTCCGGCCGCCGTTCGGCGAGAATCCGGATTGGCTTGAGGTTGTGCGGCTGATGCAGTGGGGCCAGGGGGCAAAGCGCATCCAGCTCCGCCAGGAGTGGTTCGCTTACCCTTTCCGGCCGGGAAAAGCGTAGGCCGCCATGCACCACGCGATGTCCAACGCCCACCAGCGTATGGCCTTCTCCATGGCTCCTCAAAAAGTCCGCCAGAAAGGCAACGGCACCGCCATGCCCAAGGTTGGTCCCATCGCCCCACTGCCGGGTTTCCACGCTGGTGCCCGAGGCATCCGCCGCCCGAAAGCTCGGCGACGTATAGAGCCCGTCGATACTCCCGCGCAGGATCAGTTCGAGTGCGTCGCCCTTGGCATCGTAGGCGCAGTACTTCAGGCTCGAAGAACCGGCGTTCAGGACAAGTATTACGTCTGCCATGTCATCATCCCTGTATCTGCCCGGATTCCCGGCGCGCCTTGGCCACCAGCACCGCCACCGCACATGACGCCAGGCGCGTCATGACAGCATCCGCGCGACTGGTCAGGATAATGGGCACCCGTGCCCCCAGCACGATCCCGGCAGCGTCGGCACCGGCCAGGAACGTCAGGCTCTTGGCCAGCATATTGCCGGCATCAAGGTCTGGTACCAACAGCACGTTCGCCCGACCGGCGACGGGAGAGTCGATCTTCTTGATGCGTGCGGCATCGAGGTTGATAGCGTTGTCCAGCGCAAGCGGGCCATCGACCACCGCGCCAGTAATCTGGTGCCGGTCAACCATCTTGCACAGCGCCGCAGCCTCCACGGTGGACGGTATCTTCGGATTGACCGTTTCCATGGCCGAGAGGATGGCGACCCGCACCTCCTTGACCTGGAGTGCATGCGCCAGATCAATGGCGTTCTGGAGGATATCCGCCTTGTCTTCCAGCGTCGGCGCGATGTTGACCGCGGCGTCGGTAATGATGAGCGCGTCCTCGTGACCGGGGACATCCATGACGAAGCAATGGCTGATCCGCCGCGCCGTGCGCAAGCCGCTTTCCCCCCTGACCACCGCCCCCATCAGTTCATCGGTGTGCAGGCTTCCCTTCATCAAGGCCTCAGCCTTGCCTTCGCGAACCAGCCGCACGGCGGCGGCGGCAGCGGCATGGCTGTGCTCGGCATCGATGATGGGATACTGGCTGATATCAATATCATTGGCCTGAGCGATCTCCTGGATACGACCGCGGGGCCCAACCAGGAGCGGCGCAATCAGGCCCAGTCGCGCGGCCTCCACCGCGCCCTCCAGCGAACTCTGGTCGCACGGATGGACGACTGCCGTGGGCGTGGGGGGAAGGGACTTGCAGTAGCCGATCAGGCGCTGATACTTCTCATGCATGGCATTCACGGACTTTCTCCTGCAGGTTGCTGTGGATTTCCATCGACGGCGGCACGTGGCGCTAGGACGAGGGTCCCACCGGTGGCACCGCTCCACGGCGCGGCCGATCAGGCTTGACCGACAGGGCTGCACGGATACGCAGCAGCATCGCGGCTTGCTCGGACGTCGGCGTGCTGCCAAGCAGCCGCTCGTCGTCCCTGAGCTTCTCGGCCAGTGTTAGAAGGTGGGAGCGATCGTTCTGGTCATGCAGCAGGACCGGCAGCGTCTCGAGTGCCTGTTCCGGCGCATACAGTGTGATGAGTTCCTGCTGGCCACGAACCTGGCGCCATGCCTCCGGGGGCAGTTCCGGCAGCAGTTCCGCGTAGTCCGTCACCAGCTCTTTGCGTAGCTCGAGCCTGGACAGCGGCAATGGCTCGCCCTGACGCTTAAGCAGGCAGGCCACCCGGGCGATGGCTTCCGCGTAGCCGCCATCCCGGATCGAAGCTAACGCCGCCTTGACCTCCGGCAGTTCGCGCGGCTCAGTAACCGCCGGCCGGCCGGCATGCGACGTCTTGTCCTGCGGCAAGACCGACAACATGTTCGCGTACACGTTGAAGAAGGCGGCTTCCGTCATCGCATCGCGCACGGCACGATAGGCGTCGAGGCCGGCGCTGAGCACTTCCGCGCCTGCCTGCTCTCGCTGGCGCAGCGGATGGTCATCGTCCAGCGCCTGCCGGTTAGACTTGATCGCATTGGCAGCCGCACCTAGCCAGCCCATCCAGGGATTCAGATCGGAAAACGCCCAGTTCTGCATCCTTAGCGGATGGAACTCTCGCAGCATGCGTGCCGTCGTTTCGTTCGACATGGCTTGCACGTACGGCTGGGCGAACAGTTCATAGGCGCGCTGGTTGAATTCGGAGACGGCAGCAACGGCCTCGAACGGCCTCTCGTCGGCGCGCTCGAAGCGGTTGAGCCTTTGCGCGATCTCTTCGAGAGAATGCTCGCGGAATTTGACCTCGTACTCGACGCCATCGCCGGACTTCCGCTCATGGATCACCATGCCGTAAAGACCCGGCGCCAACAATTCGATGCTCTGCAGCACGGAAACAATCTGCGCGTGTTCCTTCTGTGCGACCTTACCGGAAACGAAGATGCCGAGGTGGCCGACATCCTGGTGCATCATCCCGACGATGACCTGCCCCCGGGCCTTGATTTCCTCGGTGCTTCCATAGACATCCACCACCCAGGTGAATGCCTGTTGCGGCGGCGTGATGTTGTCACCCATTGAGGCAAACAACACGATGGGAGCCTTGATGTCGCGCAGATCAAAGCCCTTGCCGCCGGCATCCTTGACATCGCCGCTCCAGAGCTTGTTGCCCACGAAGAGGTTACGCGTGATCCATTCGATTTCTTCGCGGTTCATCAGATAATAGCCGCCCCACCAGTGCTCGAACTCCAAGAAGCGCGGCGGCTCGGTATCGGCCTTGCGGTACAGGTTGTAGTACTTGTCCCACAAGCTGTTGGCCGGATTCAGGTTCTCGAAATTCTGGACCAGCCAGGCACCGTCGAACTTGCCGTCGCCGAGATCCGCCGTCAGGGACGCCAGCCATGTCCCGCCTAGCAGGCCGCCCGAGTAGCGCATCGGGTTGTCGCCTTCGCCCGCGGTCCAGGCACCGCCCCAGTAAGACATCGGCGCGCCGTTGATGACAATGGGCCCGGTGTCGTCCGGATCCGACGCCGCGAGCATCATGGCGGCCCAGCCTCCCTGACAGTTGCCGATAATCGCCGGCTTCTGGCTGTCAGGATGCAACGCACGCACCTTCTTGATGAACTGCTGTTCCGCTTCACATACGTCCAGAAGCGTTTGCCCGGGCTCCGGGTCGCGGAAGAAGATGACGAAATAGACCGGGTGGCCCGCGCGCAGTGCCACGCCGACTTGGGAGTCGTCCTTGAAGCCGCCAATGCCAGGTCCGTGCCCTGCACGCGGATCGATGATGACGTAGGGGCGACGGCGATTGTCGATCGTGACGCCCTCCGGCGGTGTGATCTTAAGGAGCGCATAGTTGACGGGCCGCGCGAAGCTGCGTCCATCCAGCACGGTCTCGTACTCAAAATGCAGAACCGGCTTGAGGCCTTGCACCGCATTCTCGACAAAGTTGTTGCCCCGCTGTCGTATCGTGTCCCAGAACAGAATGGCACGCTGCATGCTGTCAACCGCGTAGGCATAGGCGTTCATCGGATCCGCCGCGGCCAGCCAGCCAGCCGGCGTAGCCGGGTCTCCGGTCATGGCTTGCTGCGCCCGTTTGTTGAAGGCCTCTTGCGCGTTCCTGAGGCGCTTTTGCAGCACTACGCTTGTCTTCACGCCCACGTCGCGGGCGTGAGCCAGTTTCTGTCCTGTATCCATGCTGGCCTCCACTAAAGGCATCGTCGAAAAATGAGGCTTGGCCTCCGATTCACGACGAATTGGACCAACTTCCAATCTCCGCCCTTACGGGAAACTTTACGTCTCGGGGCGCCGACACCGGCGATTTCCCCCTTGCCGTACCGATTGCGGTGGCTTGTCCTGGTGCATGCGTATCGTCCACGCGAGTATCGGGTGGTGCCCATACAGCCGCCGTTGTCGCCAGCACGACAGCCGCGAGAAGGCGTAGTCATGCCTTTCGCCTTCAGCGTGAATGATGAAGTGTCAATGAAAACGGGCTGCCCGCGGTTCAGCCGAAGCGCTCTCTGAGTACCTGTGCGCTAAGCTGTTTCCCTTTCCAGTACATACCGTGAATACGGCTTCTCAGCTTGTCCAAGGCATCACTGTCCAGCGAGTCAAAGGTCAACCTGGCAGCAGGCCTACTGCCGTCCCCGTCGAGATACTCGATGTCGTTGAATTCCGGCAATCCATACTTGACCAGGAACGCACGGATTTCCTCCTCAGTCGTATCCGGATCGACGTTTGCTAGCAACAAGACAGACATGTTTCCTCCCTAAGCGTGTACGTACATCATGGAAAGACTGAAACCTATCTGCCACTGCGTTCGAATTGGCCAAAAATGCGATACCGGAATTCCAACCAGGCCGATGAACACGCTGTGGTTAAGGGTGGAGTGAATACTCTATGTGTAACCATCGGCGGTTCCAAGATGAAATTTTGCGGCGCCGAATAGGAAAAAACTTGAGCCTGGCACACGCGGCCGATTGATCACTTCAAGGCAGAAGCTGCGCAGAGTGCGAAGTCGTTGTGGCTCCAAGTTGCCACAACGATGGCGCGTACCAGCCTGCTTGGTAGCGAACGATTACAGCCACTCAGGAGCGATTCGCAACTGGCATGGAACAACACGACGCGGCGATGACTTGATGGCTACATGCAGGGCGAAGTCCAACCCGGTGCCATCCTTGATGGTTTGTGCCGCTCCGACCTGTAGGGATCGGAGTCTCTAACGCCGCCCGCAACCTAGACCGCCAAAGGTACTCGCCTCGCGCGCCAACTCCAAAGCCGCAACTCCGTCATGATCCCGATCCCAGGCTCGAGTTTCCCCGATCGACGTCGCACTGCATGGTATTGCCGTCACCACCTAGTCCGAAAGCGTTGTCCCGCCTTCCGTCGCATCACGCCCGCGAAAGCCGTTGCGGCTCGATGCGCCGGCGGTGCTTCGGCCAAACTCCCTAGCGGGTTGCATTGTCGCGATAGGCAAGCCCGTTCCGGGGCCGCGCGTCATGTGGGGGACACTGCGCTGCGACAACAAAGCAACGTGCGCGTGGACGTGCACTTCTGACGTTTAAAGGAATTCTTATTTCTGCTTCGAAAAGATTTCATAGGTGTCAGCGGGGCGTACGACTAAAGTTGGCGGACGATAGAGAGCACCAGTTGCCCGGCTTCCCTCGTGAGAGGACGCAACATCCGTATGGCGCTCGAACTGACCGGTAAAGACGACGACTGGACATAGCAGATTCCGCTGGTAAAGACGAAAAAGGGGCGGCAATTCGATACGCGCGCGGGGTTGAGCAAATGCGTGTGCGCCGCATCGGCCGCAACGAACTGGCGGTGATGCAGACCTTACTGGCCGATTGCGATGCGCAGAACGACTATGCGCCGATGAACCGGCGACGAGCGGTGTGTCGCTGTACGCCGCAAAGCTGCCCAGTTCGCCTGGCAAGCGCGATGGCCTGTACTGGCCGAAAGCCCGGCGAACCGCAAAGCCCCCCGGACCGTCATCGTCGAAGCGCTGTGCGATGCCATCGCCACCCGCTTGTGGACATCCACCCGTACAGCGGAGAAACGACATGGCTGTAACTGAAGCAACGACACCAAAGTTCGAACTCAATCAGTTCTTCTCGGCCTGGGACGCTCGGGTCGACCGCTGGCGCGTCCTCAACCGTATCGCGCGCAACCTGGCGGCCGAAGGAGCGAGCAATGCTGATGATATGCGCCGGCAAGCCAAGACTGTGTTGGACGAAGTCCAGCCGATCGAAGAGCTGAACGCCTACCCCGGACTGCACTTGTTTGCGCAAGTGCAGGAGCGCCTGTCGGAAGGGGATTGGGTTGGCCTGGAACGCATCGTCCAGCGCATCAGTGGCGCGTTACTTTCCAATAGCTATCGGGACGACAGAGAGGCCTGGGTTGCCGACGACGACGGTGAGTCGCGCCTTCCGGATCTCCTGCCACCATCGATCGGCCGTGGACAGAGCCGCAAACCGTATTTCGAGGTGCTGCTGGTGGCGGCCGGCGAGCGCTCGACCTGGCCTGATTTGCGTGACACCTTCCGCCGGCTGCGGCGCGATGACGATCAATTCATCTATGAAACGGTCGTGGTCGGCAATTTTGAAGACGCGCTGCTGGCAGCCATATTCAACTGCAATCTTCAGTCGGTCGTGATTGTCGATGGCTTCGGCTTCGCGTCGCAATACACCTCACCGGCATTGCGCGACATCATTGTGCGCAATACGCCGACAGGGACCGGAGCGGCCATGGTGGATATGGGTACTGCGCTGGCCAACCTGCTGCGGGGCCTGCGCCCCGAGCTCGATGTGTTCCTGTCCACAGACCGCGACGTTGGTCATCTTGCCGGCTCCGAGGAGGCCGCGCCGCTGCGCCGGATATTCTATGGCGCGGAGGAACCCATGGAAGTCCATCTTGCCATTCTGGACGGCATCAAGGACCGCTACGACACGCCGTATTTCGACAATCTGAAGCACTACGCGGCACGGCCGATCGGTACCTTTCACGCGCTGCCAATCGCCCGAGGCAAGTCCATCTTCAAGTCGAACTGGATTCGCGACATGGGTGAGTTCTATGGCGCCAATCTGTTTCTCGCGGAGTCATGCGCCACCACCGGCGGGCTGGACAGCCTGCTGGAGCCAGCCGGCAATATCAAGGTGGCGCAGGACAAAGCTGCGCGGGCATTCGGCGGCGACCGGTCCTTCTTCGTCACGAATGGTACCTCGACCGCCAACAAGATCGTCCACCAGGCGCTGCTCACGCCGGGTGACATCGTCCTGATCGACCGCGACTGCCACAAATCGCACCACTACGGCATTGTCCTGGCCGGTGCGCAGCCGCTCTACATCGATGCCTACCCGCTCACTCAATATTCGATGTACGGCAGCCTGGCAATCCGCCCCATCAAGCAGGCGCTGCTGGCGCTCAAGGCCGAAGGCAAGCTCGACCGGGCGAAGATGCTGGTGCTGACCAATTGCACGTTTGACGGCCACATCGCCAACGTGGAACAGACCATGCTGGAGTGCCTGGCCATCAAGCCGGATCTCATCTTCCTGTGGGACGAGGCGTGGTTCGGCTTTGCCCGATTCTCGCCGCTGCTTCGCATGCGCACCGCGATGGGGGGAGCGGCCAAGTTGCGCGAGCTGATGCATGATTCGGCCTATCGGGAAAAGTACGAAGCCTTTAAGGCATCGCTCGATGGCATCGGCGACACCGATGCACGACGGCTCGACATGCCATTGCTGCCTGACCCGGACCAGGTGAAGGTACGCGTCTATGAGACAGAGTCAATCCACAAGTCAATGTCGTCCTTGCGCCAGGGTTCGATCATTGTGGTGGCCGACCAGCAATTCCACACCGTCGAGGCACAGTTCAAGGAAGCCTTCTTCACGCATACCTCGACATCGCCGAACCTGCAGATCATTGCCTCCATCGATGTGGCCCGGCGGCAAATGGAACTCGAAGGCTATGAGCTGGTGCAGCGCGCGCTGCAACTGGCCATCGAGATCCGCAAGGAGATCAATATTCATCCGCTGATCTCAAAGTACTTCCATGCCGCAACCCCGGCGGACATGATTCCGGCGGAGTATCGCGTTTCCGGATTTGCCGATTACGGCATGCCGGGCAGCACCGTCGCGGATGCTACCCAGGCCTTGCGCGCCGACGAATTCTTTCTCGATCCGACACGCATCACATTGCTTTGCGGCAACGCGGGCTACGACGGCACCCGCTTCAAGGGACTGCTCGCCGAATCCTACGATATCCAGGTCAACAAGACATCACGTAACAGCGTCCTGGTACAGATCAATATTAACAATACCCGCAGTGACTTGGCGCACCTGATCAAGGCGCTGGCAGATATCTCCCGCGGGCTGGAGCGTGAATGGGAAGAGGGCGGCGACGAGGAGCGAGCCAGTTTCCAGGCTCGCGTGAAGGGACTGGTTGAGGATGTGCCCCATCTGCCGGACTTCAGCCGCTTCCATAACGCCCTGCGCAAGAACAGCGAGAGCGCAACGTCGGAAGGCGACATGCGTGCCGCCTACTACCTGGCCTATGACCCGCAGGCTTGCGAGTGCATCCGCCTGAATGATCCCCGTATCGACGAGCGGCTGACGAATGGCCCGGAACTAGTTTCCGCCAAGTTCGTTATTCCCTATCCACCAGGCTTTCCAATCATGGTTCCGGGCCAGGTGATCACGCCAGAAACCATTGCCTTCATGCGCAAGCTTGATGTGAAAGAGATCCACGGATTCAACGCAACGCGCGGCCTTGAGCTGCTTAAGCCTGAAGCGCTAGACGCGATGAAACGAGAATCGGGCTGATCTTTGTCGCGCACGTAGTCATCTGTATTCCGCAGGAATTGCCGGATGGACTGATGCAGGGAAAGCACCCGACTTCACCTGTCCATCGCTAACCGGAGGAGCGCTATGTCATGGTTTGTGGAAACACTCAAATCGTATCCTGAGATTGCGATCTTCCTCGCGCTGGGGATCGGCTACTGGGTTGGCGGGAAAAGCTACAAAGGCTTCAGCCTTGGGGCGGTCACGTCGACGCTGCTGGTGTCAATTGTCATTGGCATCCTCGGCGTGAAAATATCGCCCAATGTGAAGTCCGTCTTCTTCCTGATGTTCTTGTTCGCCGTGGGCTATGGCGTCGGTCCACAGTTCGTACGCGGCATCGCCAAGGACGGTTTGCCACAAGCCATGTTCGCCTTGGTCATGTGTGTGTTGTGCCTGGCCGCCTCAGTCGCGGCGGCAATGCTGGCCGGATATGACCTGGGTTCCGCCGCCGGGCTCTTCGCGGGATCGCAGACAATTTCCGCGTCGATGGGGCTCGCCACCGATGCCATCAATCGCCTCGGCATGCCACCCGATCAGGCAAAACAGCTTCTGGATGCCATGCCGATCGCCTATGCCGTTACCTATATCTTCGGTACGGTCGGTTCGGCAATCATCCTCGCGCAACTCGGCCCGAAGCTTCTGGGCATTGACCTGGTCGCCGCTTGCAAGGATTACGAAATGAGGTTAGGCGCCGGAGAGGAGGGGGAAGTCGGTACCAAATGGCATGATTTCGAATTGCGCGCCTATTCAATCGCGCCCAATAGCCCATTTATCGGCAGGGCAGTAGGGGATCTGGAGGGAGGCACACAGGAGGGCGTCCGGGCATTTGTTGAACGCATTCGTCGCGGCGGCAAAATCATTGAGGCGGACCTTGCCACCAGGCTCGAGCCTGGTGACGTTGTCGCGATCGGCGGCAAACGCGATCAGTTGATTGCCCGCCTCGGGCCAAGTGGTCGCGAAGTTGAGGATGTTGAACTGCTCGACGTAAAGACGGAGGGCGTTGATATCTACATCACCAACAAGGCCGTTGATGGCCATACTTTGCAGGAACTCGCCCGCTGGCCAGGCGCGCGTGGCGTGTTCCTCAAGAAAATCAAGCGCGGGCCGACCGAAACCGTGATCCCGGTGCTGCCCAAGACGAAACTCTACCGCGGCGACGTGGTGACGTTGGTCGGTCGCACACAGGATATCAACGCGACTGCGAAGGAACTAGGCTACGTCGACCGGCCTACGACGGTGACGGACGTAGCGTTCATGTCACTTGCGATCACCGTTGGCGCGCTCATTGGCGCAGTCGTTCTGAAGGCAGGGGGGGTTCCCTTAACCCTTTCCACAGCAGGTGGTGCGCTGATTGCCGGCATTGTCTTCGGATGGTACCGAGCCATACATCCGACCTTTGGCCGCATTCCGGAGCCGACTGTCTGGTTCATGAACTCCGTTGGCCTCAATGTCTTCATCGCCGTTGTTGGTATCTCTGCGGGACCGGGCTTTGTCGCCGGCCTGCAGAAGCTCGGCATCAGTCTGTTCCTCTGGGGCATCTTTGCTACGTCGGTGCCGCTTTTTATCGGTATGTACCTGGCCAAGTACGTGTTCCGTTTTGACCCCGCCATTCTGCTCGGCGTATGCGCCGGCTCGAGGACCACTACGGCTGCATTGGGAATGATCTGCGAAGCGGCAAAGAGTCAGGTCCCGGGTCTCGGCTACACCGTCACCTATGCGGTCGGCAATACGCTACTGACGATCTGGGGCATGGTGGTGATCATGATTCTCTCGTGACTTAGCCATGACTGGGTCTGATTTCCATATTGGATACAGGTCTCACATGATGAACTTGCTTGCTACGCTGATACTCGGCGCCACGCTGGCCGTTTCGGGTTGTACCTACTATGGCTATCCGCCCGGCACCGCCGTACCCGCAAGCTACGATCGCTCGTTCTTCGCGGCGGCGGATGCCATGCGCGATCAGGATGTGGTGGTCAGCACTCAGGACCAGGCGGGCGGGACGGTCGTGGGGCAGCGCCAGGGAACCGGTGTGACCGCCACCGTACGGCAGCAGCCTGACGGCAGCGTGCGGGTGCAGTTCAGCGCCAGTGACTCGCGCGATCCCGGATTACTCGATCGTATTTCGCGCAGCTATGACCGTCGGATGGGACGCTGATTGCGAAAGGGCGAGCGCGTTCCGCTGGCGGTGGCCGACAGCAAATGCCCCTTAGTAGTTCGCATCCAAGGCTTGCTGTGGGCTGCCAATCGTTGACTAGAATGATCCCGTTGCTGGATCAAAATCGCAGTTTTCCGCCATGCAATAATTCTTGGGGAATGCGTCATGAGCAAGCCAGATATATCGAAGTTGGGAAGTCTCTCGCCGTTTGAACTAAAGGATGAGTTGATCAAGCTGGCGGGAAGCGTTTCAAACCGGCTGATGCTGAATGCCGGACGTGGTAACCCGAACTTTCTTGCAACGGTTCCACGCCATGGCTTCTGGCAGCTTGGCCTGTTTGCGATGACCGAATCCGAACGGTCCTTTGCATACCTGACGGAAGGGGTCGGAGGTTTTCCCCGCAGAGCAGGTATCGAGGAGCGCTTCGATATCTTCACGCGATATCACCGCGACACACCGGGAGTCAAGTTCCTGACCGGTGCCGTTTCTTTCGTACGAGACCAGCTCGGCCTGGATGGAGGCGATTTCCTCTATGAAATGTGCGAGGGCATTCTGGCTTGCAACTATCCGGTGCCGGATCGCATGCTCAGGCTAAGTGAAAAGATCGTCAAGCAATATATCCGGAAGGAAATGATCGGCGCCCATCCGTTCCTGGGCGATTTCGACTTGTACGCGGTCGAAGGCGGTACGGCCGCGATGACGTATCTGTTTAATTCGATGCGTGTCAACCGCCTTCTCAATGCGGGCGACAAGATCGCCTTGGGCATGCCAATCTTTACGCCGTATATCGAGATTCCGGAACTGAAGGAATACGAGCTCACCGAAGTGATGATTAATGCAGATCCGGGTGCTGGCTGGCAGTACTCCAACGAGGAACTGGACAAGCTGCGCGATCCGAAGGTAAGAGCATTTTTCCTGGTGAACCCGAGCAATCCACCATCGGTGCGAATGAGCGATGAGAGCCTCAACTATCTCGCTGCCATCGTCAAAGACCGTCCGGATCTTATTATCCTGACCGACGACGTCTATGGCACCTTTGCCGACAACTTCGTGTCGTTGTTTGCCATGTGCCCGAGGAACACCATCCTGGTGTACTCGTTCTCAAAGTACTTTGGTGCGACCGGCTGGCGACTGGGCGTAATCGCCACCCACAAGTCGAACCTGTTCGATGAAATGCTGGCTAAGCTGCCACAAGCTGATCGCCAGGAGCTGAACCATCGCTACGAATCCATTACTACCGAACCGGAGAAGTTGCTGTTTATTGACCGTATTGTTGCGGACAGCCGCACGGTGGCACTCAATCACACGGCGGGCCTTTCCACACCGCAGCAAGTGCAGATGGTGCTGTTCTCGCTGTTCGCCCTAATGGATTCGACGGAAAGCTACAAGAACGCGATGAAGGGGTTGATCCGGACCCGCAAGGCCGCCTTGTATCGCGGCATGGGTGTCGCGGCTGAGCCGGTGGATTCGAACGTCGTCGACTATTACACGCTGCTCGATGTGGAGCAGCAGAGCCGGGATGTTGGCGAGGATTTTGTCAAGTGGCTGCTTGAATCCGTAGGGCCCCACGAGTTGTTGTTCCGCCTGGCCGAAGAAGCTGGCGTGGTGCTGCTGCCTGGCAAGGGATTTGGTACGCGACATCCGTCGGGACGGGTTTCTCTGGCCAACCTCAACCAAGAAGACTACGTGAAGATCGGTCGCAGCGTCCGCAAGCTGCGCGACGAATATCTCGATCGCTACCAGAAATCAGGAGGAAAGATTGACGAGGGAAAAAAGAAGTAGACCTTCAGGCGCGCGGAAGCGCGATGGTGAGACAGAGTGACGAGTTCAGCGGCGGCGCCGGGCGTTTGAGCAAGTAGCCGCCCGACGCCGGGCGACTGTCATGCAGCTTCATGGTCGCGACCAGCGGCTATGTGCTCAGTCTCCCTCGAATACTTCGCTTCGCTTGGCTGGAGGAAAGGCTCCGTTCCACGGGTCGGCGCTATACAAGATGGAGTAATCGGTCGGGAACAGTCCCTTGAATGGTTCTGGGTATTGGAAGGCGGGGACGGGGACCAATTCGCCGTGTCTGTTTACCCGGAAAGCCTCGACGAGCCGGGCGTTGCCGGCGAGCCCTTGGCCAAAGACGTAGTAGTAAGTGCTCGAGTTCCAGGTCAGTGACCGAGCCTTGTATGGCCCTATGATCCCGAGCGGCACACTGTAACTTAGGCATGCCTCACGCGCTTCGCGCAGGTATTGCAACTTGGTAAGCCGCTTTGTGCGGAGCGGATGAGGGTCGGGGAGCCGGCGTCGTGTATTCATACCGTCTTTACTTGCAGGGTAGGCCGACTGAGTAATGTTACCGGACAGCTTTAGGTTAGAGGACTTCGCAAGGGTGACATTACTAAAAACGGCCCACATTCGCTGTCAAAACTAAAGTCAAATGCCAGTCCGAACGTGCTTTTTGTGCGGGGTTGAATGCTTTGCTGGGGGATGGTGACGACTGTCGCGCTGCGCCTGCACCTGCGCCGTGATGGCCAGCACGTGCCCGGCCGCTTTTGCTCGACGATCGCGCCCTGCTGAATCGCGCCGAGCCGGTCAAAGGTGGTGTAGGGGAGGGACGCGCCGTGGGCCACAGCTCGATGCGCCCGTCCGGGTACTTGTCCTCGTCGCCGCGCAGCGGCCGGCGCGCATCGAAGTCGCGTCTGGGCACCTTGGCGAAGCGCGCATTGAAGTCGGCGATGAAATGCGGCGCAAAACCGTTGGCGGCGTCCATGGTGCTGATCCCGCGCAGCCGCAGCTCCTTGACCAGCTGGTCCTGCAACGTGCCGTTCATGCGCTCCACGCGGCCCTTGGCCGGGCTCGAATTGGCACTCAGTATGTCGATATTGAGCTCGAACAGCGCGCGTCCGAACTGGGTGTGGCCGCGGCCTTCGGCGCTGTCCTTCGCGTTGACGCGGAAGATGCCGGCCTTGTCTGAGTAAAACGCCATCGGCTTGCCGCGGCGCTCGAACCGACGGAAAGTCGCCAGCATGCCAGCTCCGGCAAGAAGGTACGACATGTCTACTTGGTCTAGGTACGACAATTCTATTTAGCCCTGACATCTTTGTTGCGCATAATGTATATTATGTTAAATCGACTCTGTGGGACGCCAATGTATAGCCGGCGCGGCTTTCAGGAAGAAAACCCCTCTCGCGCATGATGCGCGCCACGGCCGCCCCGACTCATATTTCCAAGCCCGGCACAGACCGGGCTTTTTCATATAACGGGTCATCATGTCTTCACAACACGCGAATTTTTTGGAGTTCCAACACTGGGCGCGCAGCATCCCGCCCGCACTGCTTGCGCGCTACCTGCGCTGCTCGCCGGCCACGGCGCGCGCCTGGCAGTCAGGCAAGCGCCCGGCGCCCTGGTGGGCCGTCCACGTACTACGGCTCGACAAGATCGAGCGCGACGAAATGGCCCGCCAAATGGGCTACGCGCACCTGTTGCCCAAGCTGGGAATCGTCAGCGGTGACGTGATCCAGTTCCGGCCACGGCGCGCGCAGCCGAAGCCTGCGCCGGCTCGGCCGGCCAGCGTCACGCCGATGCCGGAACCCGGCCAGATGCAAGCCTAGTCCTTGCCGATGGACGTGGTTTTCCAGAAGCCGTCTGGCAGGCCTGTCGTTTCCTCCATCGAGGTTCGTTCGCCGTAGCCTTCCGGCATATTCTTGGCCTGCCACGCCGGCAGGCATCCCCGGAAGGTTGGAACACAGGCCGGCTCTTCTTCCTCGGCCGGCTTTGCCAGCATCGACAGGGCCATATGCGCACCAGTGCCCGCCGCCGATACCGTGCCGCTGTACGGGTCCTTCTTCATCAGTTCCGCGGCGCCTCGCGCTACCTGCTGCATCTGCTCCTCAGTGCCGGTGTATCGGATGGTCCCGCACCCCGCCACAGCCAGCACCGCAACACCCGCCAGAATCCTTCGCATAACCCCTCCCGTTGTTTTCCGGCAGTGTAACGAAAAAAGCCCGGCCGAAGCCGGGCAATCCCCTGTGCAGCGCGATACCTGGTCAGCGCTTCTTGCGCTTCCTGAACTGGCCGTTTGCCTTGCGCGGCGGCAGTCGTTTCTTGGTTGCCATGCTCTCTCCTGTTGTCACCACAATACGCGGCCCTGCTGATCCTTCAGCGTGACCGTCCCTTGATCTGCAATCCACGCCTTGAGCCCCGGGAAGCGCGACAGGATGATGGCGGCGCAGATGACGCCCCCGATCACGATCAGCGTTTCCCGGCCAATCTCGGCCGGCGTGGGGATAATGGCCTTCACGTTCATTCGCCAATGCCCAGCTTTGCCTCTATCCTCGCGAGGCGGGTTTCCAGGCGCACCACGTAGCGGAAGCCGAACAGCGGCACCCCCAGCAGATTGACGACGCCGCAGGCGAGCGCTACCGCTTCCGCCGCTGCCATTACTCGCCCCGGCCTTCCGGCAGGAACACCGCCACCGCGCCGGCCAGCGCCACGCCGGCACCTTCGATTGCGTGCAGCTTAGTCGGGTCGATGCCAAAGAACGCGCCTAGGCACGTCAACGCCGCCCAGGTGGACGGCTCGCGCAGGCGTTGTAGGATGAATTTCAAGATGCTCTCCTGATACGCGGGTACACGAAAGCCGCACCGCCCGCATTCTCGGTCACGACCCATGGATTGATTGGCCGGCTGGCAATGGTGCCCATCCAGTCGGACAGCGGCGCCGGATCGCCGTAGATCGGGTAATCGGTACGCAGCCCATCCGACAGCGAACTGAGGAAGGCGCCAGCGGGGCATGCGAACGACGCATCTAACGTGCGCCCTTCCGCAATGGCCCGCTCGCACTCTGTCATGTCGGTGCGCGGCACGCCCAAGGCATCCCCGATGCCGAACACGATGCCCTTACCGCCCTCCACCACCGCACCGCCCAGCGCCTGGCCGAGATTGCCCGCCGCACCCGCAACCGCAGCGCCCAGCCCGCCGTTTTTTTTTACGACAAAGGCGATCGCGGCGATTGCTCCGGCGGCCAGCAGCAGCTTTGCGGTGGTGTCTTTCATGTCAGCCACCGAAGCCCGGGTACTGCACCAGGGAACCGAAGCCGTAGGCGCCATTGAGGCCGCCGATTTCCCGGTCGGTCAGGCCGCTCATCGATTCTTCGAAATTGCCGTAGCCATTGTTGAAGTTCGAGACGTTGTAGCCGCTTCCGCCGAAGATGCCGCCCACCGCTTCGGTGCCACCGCCGCTGTAGATCGCATCCGGCGAGCCAGTTCCGAAGATGTTGCCCAGCGAGAAGCCACTACCAGTGCCAGACGGCCCACCGCCCCCGCCCAGGCCGCGCAGCCCTCCAAGGATCGATCCGACCACGCCCACACCCATCTGCGTGTAGGCCAAATCGCGCTGTACCTTCATATCGGGCCGCAGTTGCGCCGCCGTGCCCACCGGCACGCCGCCGGCCACCGCCGCGCGCGAGCGCAGCGCGAGGAACGCCATCGCGCCCACCGCCGCCAGCATCAAAAGATCGGGGCCACCGCCCCCTGCCGCTGCCTTAGCCATACACCACACCCCCTGCCGCCTCGTATGCGGCTTGCAATCGGTTCAGCGCCACTTCCGGCTGGCCGTAGCCGGCGCCGGGCATGCTCGCCCAAATCTTGCGCACCTTGCGCACCGCCAGCGCAAAGCGGCCGGCGTCCACATCGCCCAGGGCGCCCGCCTCGCGGATCAGTTCCAGCGCCGCCGCGTCCTGGCTGGCCGGCGTGAAATCCGACAGGCCCAGCCGGGCCGCCAGCGTGTCCCACGTCCTGCGCAGGAACTGATACGCGCCCGCCGCGCTGCTGCTGATCGGCTTGCCGTTGGACAGTGCCGTCACCACCTGGCGCGGATGGTCCGCGAAGGACTCGAACAGGCCGCCGCCAAACAGCGTGCGATATCCATTGGCGCCCGCCGTGCCTTCTGCGGTGCGGATCATCATCAGGAAGGCGGCGCGGTTGCTCGCGGCTTGTCCCATGTCGGTTTCCTCAGTGCCCCCGAAGATCGCGCCCTCGGTGGCGTCGTAAAACAGGTTTTCAGCCTGGTCGATGAAGTCCGGCGACTGCGCGCCGGGTTCCTCGCTGCGCTGCCAGTCACGCCACACCACGTAGCCCACGGCGGCGAGTGCCAGCAGCGCGAACTCGTAGCGGGTCATCAGATGGTTTCCTCGACCATATCTGCGTACATGTACACGTCGCCCGCAAGCACGGACGACTGCGCGGTGATGCCATATCCGGGCAGCAGTACCAGAGGCCGCTTAGGCTCATAGCTGAAACTGTTCGTCAGCGTAATGATCCCTTGTCCAGCGGATGGTGTCGCACTATTGGCGGCCCGGATTTCCCCGGCGCCCGCCGCTCCGCCGCTCAGTTTCGCGGCGAGGTTTCCCCCAAGCGTGCGCGCTACCGACTCGTACACCAGATTGCAAGAGGTAGACCCCGCGCCGTTCACGCTATAGACGCGCTCAACGATCAGCCGCTTGCCGCTCCCTGCCGGGTTCCACAGTTGAACAAAGGCATACTGCCCCGCAACTGGTCCCTGATACTTGCTCATGTACTGCGCCTGGCCGGTCAGCGTCAGCGAACGCGACGTGTCAATGACGTTCACATCGCCGCTGATGCGCTGGTCGAAGAAATCACCCGAGCCGATCAGCAGATATCCCGACAGCGCCACGCTGCCGCGATTGAACACCACCCAGCGCGTGACCTGCTCGCTGAATCGGAAGCCCTGCCCCGGCTTGAGGCTGATGTTGCCTTGCGCATAGTTCGGGCGAATCTCGATCTGCGCAAAGGGATCTGTGGCGCTGATGAACTGCACCCGATCACCGGCCACGTCGATGTTCTGTGCACCGCCAGCGGGAATGTTCAGGTCGTACTGCTGTACCGATTCGATGATGCCCACGCTTACCCCTTGATTTTGCTGACGGCCACGATGCCGGCGAGCACCAGCCCGCCCGCAACCAGGAACTTCTGGCCGGTGCCGATTTCCTGCACGTTCTGGTAAGCCTGCGCCACGTTCTTCGTGGCCGTTTCGTTCACCGCCTTGGCGGTGTCAGTCGTCGCCTTGGCGAAATCGATCAGCTTGCCCATGCCCGACAGCAGGCCATCGGCGTTGATCTTGGATTGCTCCAAATTCAGCTTGAGGCCATCGCGCGCCAGCCCTACCGCATCGGCCGTGGACTTGTATGTCGTTTCCGTGCTGCCCTTGGCGAAATCGAACGCCGCCGCCACGGAGCCGGCATCGGTATAGCTCAGGTTGGCCGTTACGGCATTGCCGTCGCCAGACACCGAAATGCCGCCATCGTTGACCGTGCGGCGGTCTACGTTGTTCGTCGTCGCAGCCGTGCTGCTGCTATTGCTCGACTTGCGCATGGTTCACCTTGTTTCGCTTGCGCAGCGTCACGGCATCCATGCCATAGCCTGCTGCCTGCAGTTTCTTAATCAGCCCCTTGCGCCGCGTCGTCACCGTCACGGCATCAAAGTGCCTGCATTGAAGCTCGATCAGCGGCAGCACTTCCGCCACCAAATCGACATCCGCGCGGCCATGCGCGAGCGCAATCTCCGCCTCGGTCGTATGGTCATGCGTCAGTGCCACCAGCACGTACCACAGCACCGGTTCGCCATCACGGAAGACGCGGCAGAACACGCCGCCGCGCACGCCCTCTACCGGGTCCATCAGTCCCCCGCTGGTGTCGTACTTCGCCTTGCCAGCGAACGCCGCGCGCACTTCTGCGGCGTGCTGGTCGGTCCACTCTTCGGGCCGAATCTCGATGCGCGTATCGGTCATGGCCTATCGCCGGAAGATCGCCAGCGCCACCACGACGCCGGCAATCAGCACCATCGGGTTGTTGAACAGCGACAGCGCGTTATCTGCCGTCGCCTGGACGGCGCTGGTGATGGTCGGCAAGGCTCGCGCCTCGCTGCCACCGGTCGCGACCGTCCACCCGGAGCCGTCGAAATGCTGGTCGAACATGCCGCTGCCCGAAACCGCCGCCTTTGGCCCCTCCGGGCCGCCCAGCGTGCTGGACAGCACCTGAGACACGCCCATGATGGCGGCGGTGTACGGGTTCGACATGGCCGCAGCCCCGAGCGCCGGATTCATCAGGCCTTCCCGGCAAACAGGTAGATCACGGCGCCGGCCACCAGCAGCGGCATCAGGCCGCCACCGAACAGCGCAAAGGCTGGCGTGGCGCCACGCGGTGCCGTGGTGATGGTCATGCCGTTGGATTGCAGCACGGCGGCGGTGTTGGTGCCTTGCAGTGCGCGCACGGTCTGCACGTCCATCAAACGCGAAAAGCCCATGCGCAGCAGGTCGGCGCCAGTCTGCGCCAGCGGGTTCAGGTCGCTGGCATCGGCCGCCGTGCTCACCATCGGATCGGAGAAATAGCTTTGCGGCTGTACCGTGTCCCATTCACCCATGGCGGCCCCTTACAGGTTGAACGGCAGGTCGATCACCTCGACAAACACGTCCAGGCCATCGGCAGCGGTCAGGAACGCATTGAACTCCAGCGCCGCAGCGTCGGCGGTCTTGAGCGCGCCTGACTGGTTGTTGTCGTAGATGAAATCCACGCAGTAGTGCTTGGCCTGCGGCACCTTGCGCTGTTCCTGCTCGATGAAGCGCTGCACGCGGCTGGTGGCGTCCCACACGATCAGGCCGTTTTTCTTGACCTCGACTCGGTTGACGTTGCCGTCCGTGGTCGAGGTCCAGTCGGTGCCGCTGTAGAACATGTGGACGCGCTTGATGAGCGCGCCCTTGGCCGAAAAATTGATCGGGAACTTGCCGGCAACGCTGGTCGATGCCGGGAAGTACAGCAGCTTGTGGATCAGTTCACCCGCGCCCTGGCCCTGCGGCGGCGTCAGGATCATGTAGCCGGTCAGCTGCGGCGCGGTTGCGCCCGCGATGGTGATTTCCAGATTCAGGTTGTCCGGCCACGCGGTCATGTCATAGCCGCCCACTTCCTTGCCGTCGATGCTCGGCGCGTCGCGCTCGGTGAAATCGATCGTCAGGAAGTTGGCATCGTCGTAGATGCCCTTGTACTTGTTGATCGCGTCAAGGCGCGTGCCGCTCACGTTGTACACGGTGCGGGCCCCGATCTTGACCTTGATGTCGGTGATCATCGCCTTGGTGAAGGCGGTGCCCGCCAGCGCCAGCACCACGCGGTTCAGCGTGTTGGCGTAGCGCGGAATTTGCAGCGTGGCGACGCCGGAGTTCACCACGTTCAGGAAGGGCGGCAGTTGTTGGATGATGGACATGCGTGTTTTCCTCAGCCCACCAGCGCGGTGGCGACGATTTGGTCAGTCACCGGCAGGCGCCGGGCTACGTAGATCACGGCCAGCACCAGCGCCGTGGTCTTGATTGCGTTCTTGATATCGCTCATGGCGGTCAGCCCAGCAGCTTGGCGAACGAGTCGGGCAGGAACTTCTTGCCCTGGTTGATGATGACCAGCGCAATGGCGGTCATCGCCACGGCCTTGCCAATTTCCTTCACGCCCATGGTTTTCTCCCCGAAAGATGCGTGTGCAAAATCGGGGATCGACCCCGCTTGGTTCTCACTATGGGCAACGGCATGGGCCACCGGCAAGGCGGCGCCGTTACGTTACGTTGCCGCTTCCGGCTCCGGCAACGTACGTACGTTACGTACGGGCTTTGCGGTGTGGCTTCCGCGCGAATCGAGCCGCCCGATTCCGGTGCGGCCGGTCTGCATCTGGCGCTCGATGAACTCGAACACGCCGGTGTCCGGGTCGGCGCGCAGGTTGCGCACGTCATCTACCGGCACGCCAAGGATGGCCGCCATCACCGAAATATCGTTCTTGTCGTTCAGGCGGCAGCAGTGGATCAGCGTGCAGTTGCCCAGGAAGGTCTTGTCGACCACAGCGGGCCGCTGCGTCACCGCAAACAGCGTCATGGCACGGTGCCGGCCCTTGCGCGACAGGCGCGACCAGAACGGCGGCGCGTAGCTGGCGCTGGTCACGTCCGCGACCTCCTCCACGACGAACGTCAGCCGCTCGATCTGGTAGGCGATTTCGCACAGCAGGTCGAATTTCCACCGGTAGGTGCTCATGTCGTCGCCGGGCTGGTAGACGATGCGGAATCCGTCCTGCGGCCCCAGCGCGGCGAGAATCTCGACAAGCTCGCGCATGTCGGTCACGACCTGGCCGAACTCGCTGTATTCGTCCTGCGGATCCCAGATCAGCAGGCGCGGCGGGCGCATGCGGCGCATGCCGTCCTTGAGCCATCGGCTCTTTCCGCTGCCCGAAGCGCCGATCACGCCGATGATGCGCGCGACGTTCTGGCTACCGGCCACCGCCGCGGCGGCGGTGGCGATTTCCCGTTCCTCCATATCACCCCCTGATGGCGGGCAGGCGCCCGCCAGTGTCTTGAATGTTCTCGCCCAGGTGCGACTTGGGCTGCGGCGGTATCACCTCTGGCGGTGGCGCGGCCTCCAACGTACGGTCGGCTTCCTGCTGTTCTCGCCACGCCCGGTGCGCCACGTACGTGGACAGCGCCAGCGGCCCGGCCACCAGCAGCAGGCCGATTTCCGGCCCGGACATGATTCCGCCCACGCTCAGGCCGTACTTGTCGGCCACCGGCACGATGGCGCCGGCCAGTGCCTTGATGGTGTCCGGCGTGTAGACGGTCGGCAGATACGGCAGCGCGGGCGACAGCACCGTCACCAGCAACGTGATGGACATTTCCCATTCGACAGCCGGGTCAACCGGCTCCGGCTCTCCCGGCAGCGGCGGCAGGTCCGCCCCCGCCTGGCTCTCGAATGCGTGCGCTTTGCGCTTGAGCGTGTCCAGCGCGTCAAGCTCGATCAGGCCTCCCATGCCATCAGGCCTCCCTCCGGCAGTTCCGTACGTTCGGGCGGCTCACCCGTAACGTTACGTTCGTTACGTTGGGCCGCGCCGTCGCCCAGAATGAAGCGGTCGCGGATTTTCTCGTCGGCGTCATCCGACCGGGCGAACAACTGGATGCCACAGCCGGGCGCGGTGCACGTCAAGCACACCCGCCCGTTGACCATGGGTTTCCAGCGCGCGCCCTGGCCGCACACCGGGCAGGTGCACTTGCCGCTCATGGCATCAGGCCCCAGCCAGCAGCGCGGCACGCAGCACGGCATCGACCACGCCTGCGGCGGTGGTGTCTGCCGGAAGGTTCGCCAGCGCATTGATGGCAGCCGTCTGCATGGCTTCGGTCGGCTCGGTCGGCGGCGAAAGCTGGGCATCTGCCATGCCCATCACCATTTCGGCCTGGTGGTGCGCAGCGGCGTAGGCGGTGTCGCCGGTGTCGCGCACGTGTGGCTTGATGCTTTCCACGGCAGCCAGCAGCGCCTGCATTTCGGTCAGGATGCTCATTGCTTCTTTTCCTGCAGTTTGTCGATGGCGCCGGCCATGTCGCGCAGCAACTGGCGGATATCAGCGGGCAGCATCAGCCCGTACAGCTTCAGCGCCTTGTCGGCGCGCTCGTAAAACGACTGGTCTTCCACGGTTTCCCCTCTACGTTGGCGCCCCCTCGGGCGCGGTTTCTGGCCCATACAGGCCATCCATCCATGCCGGCCGCTTCTGGCCGGCGCTTGCCGCGCCGCTGGGGCGCGTACAGTTATTGACACGAGTCCGAGTGCTCGCGGCTCCGCCGCTGCGCTCAACCTTCCGCCATTCGTACCGCGTCGCCGGAACGAAGATCGGCGCCTGGCGCCAGTAATCGCAGATGCCGTCCACGATGTGCGCGCGACCCATGGCCTGCACGCCGTGCGGCACCTTGCGCAGCGTCAGCCCGTAACGGCCTGGCTCCATACGTTCCGTGTAGCGGATGGCGATGCGCTTACCCTCCCCGGCCACGCCGCCCATGGCGCGCGCGTACTCGGCCCAGCTCGCCGGCTTGTCCTCGGTGCGCTGCGCGGCCTCCCAGGCGTCGCGGATCGCCTGGCATTCGTCGGCGGCCGGCAGATCGGCCTCTTTCACGCGGCGCAGCTCGCGCCACGTGCCCACCGGGGCGCCGCCCACAAACTGGAATTGCCGGATGCCCCAGCACGCCGCCCAGGCCTCGACACGCTGGCTCGGATTAATCACGTCATCGCCCAGCATGTCGGCCTGCACCACGTAGCCCTCTTTGGTCTTGTGGTCGCCCACGGCATGGCCGTCGATGTTCTTGGCGATGTACTTGGCGATGTAGCCCACGGCAGAACCCTTGGCGCGGTCGATGCGCTCGAAGCGAACGCGTCGCTCTTGTGCGCCGGCCTCGTTCGGGCTGTCCTTGAGGCCCTGCGCTCGGATCACGCGGCAAACGGTGTCCAGATCGTTGGAGAACAGCAGGCCATGCCAGTGCGGACAGCCATCGTGGTGCGGCTCGGCCACGCGCACGCCGAAGTACGCGATGCCCAGGCGGGCCAGCTCGGCCCGGATGCGTGCCCACACGCCGCGCAGGTACAGCTGCGCCGCGCGCGGGTCCAGCGCGTCGTCATAGTTCGGATTGGGCTTCCACTTGTGGCCCAGCTGCTTGACCGCATGAAATCGGCTCGGGCATGTGAGCGTGAACATCACGCCGGCAAAGCCCGCGGCGTCCGCCAGTTCCTCGGCGCCCTTCAGGCGCGTCATCAGTTCGCCGCGGCGCAGCGCCTTGTTGGCGACGGACTTTTCCGCCAGCTCGGCCAGCGTGAAGCATTGGCCGAGCTCGTTCTCCAGCGTGGTCGCGGCCAGCGTGGCGGCATTGCGGCGATTCTGCGCGGCGCGGCGGCGCACGGCATCATTGCTGGCGTACGGGTCGCTGCGATAGTGGACGTAGTGCAGCCGGATATTTGAGTGTTCGAGCGCGCGGATATGCTTGGCGCGCAGACGGCGGCGCCACCACAGTTCGCAGCGCACGCGGGCGACGATTGCCGGCATGGCTCGGTAACGCCGGACATGCGCGTCATGGTCGCCCTGCCTTTTCTTCGGCGGCGTTATCTTGGGCAACTCGGTGCCCTGGCGCTCGCACTCCCTTTCGCAGACGATCAGCGCGTCAGCGGTGGATAGGCCGGTGGTTTTCAGCAGCACGTCAGCGGCGATGGCGCGCGCCTTCTTGCAGATTTCGTAGTCGGTGGCGTCGGGGCGCACCGGCAGGCCCTGCGGCGCGTGGTCCGCGAGAAACGCGGCGACGGCGCCAGCGGCGGCGCCCAGGTCGAACATGTCATGGCGGGCGAGGCGGGCCGCGCTATCGCGCCCGGCCTTGTCGGCGGCCTTGAGCACGCGGTTATACCAGCGCATCGGCACGCGGGCCCGCGCTTCCTGCATTTCCGGAAGCGCGGGCACAGCGGCAGCAGCATCACGCAGGTATCCCCACATGGCTCTATGTGTCCTTACCAGACGCGCATGGTGACGGCGCGGAAGGTGCCGTTGATCCACGGCACCAGCACCACGCGCTTGCCGCACAGTTGCCAGTCTTGCACCTGGCTGTTTCGGTTCGGCTGGGCCAGTGCGGCGCGGCACGCGGCCAGCGCCTCGGCTGCAACGCTCGACTTGCCCATGGTCAGGCCCCCAGCCAGTGGAAGAAGCGCTCGACCAGCACGGCGGCGCGGGACGGACGGCGGTAGAACGGGCCGTCGATGGTGAAACCGCCCAAGGCGGTGCGGTGGATGCGGGCGGGCTTCATGCGCGGCCCTCCGCTTTGGCGATGGCGGCGCCTGCTCGCTCGATTGCCTCATCCATCGCGGCGGGGACTTCGTTGCGCTCGCAAACTATGTCTCGAGCAACGCGGCATGCCGGCAACAGGTCTTTCAGCGCGGCCAGCAGTTCCGGCGCTGCGGCGAACAGACGCGCATTGCGCTCCGCCTCATCCTCCGTGGTTTGCTGGCCACTACCGAACCAAAACGTCGCGGCAGCACCCTTGCCGTAGACCGAAATCAGGCCCTGGCCCTGTCCCTGCGATGAAACCGACCGGCGAATTTGTAACTTCATGTGACCACCCCTCTATCCCTACCCTGTTGCGGAAGCCCGCCGAAGCGGGAGAGCGCGCCGCCTGCTGGCGGATCAGGCCGGCCCTGGCGGGTAGGTTCCAGGCGGCGGCGCGTCTGGATCGGAATATAGTCACCGCCCCTGTAACCGTCAAGCAGTATGTTACGTTTCGCACTCTGTAACGTTGCATGTTCTGCGACATGTGACTACGCTTCAGTCCGGGTAGAACTAATAGGGGTAGTGATGAAAACGACTCTTGAATTTTTGGAGGCGGTGCGCGCGCGACTCGGCGGCGCCTCTGACTATGCGATTGCCAAGGAGCTTGGCGTAACTCGCGCGGCGGTTAGCCGCTATCGGAATGGGCTGTCTGGCTTTGACGATGACACCGCAATCCGCGTTGCACGGATTCTCGACATTGACCCGGCCTGCGTCCTGCTAGCCGCGCATGCGGAACGCACCAAGACGCCCGAAGCCCGCAATGTCTTCGCGGCGTTGGCCGACCGTTTTGCCCTAAATTTTGAAGCCCTGCTGAACAGCATGGGACAGCGCCGGAGCCCTGCTCTGGCGTAGTTCAGCAGGTAGTCCCACAGGGTCGACTGTATATTATGTTAAATGACATACAGGGAGCACCTCTCGACCGGCCCAGTGCGCCCCCACGCTGCTTAAGCAAAACGCAAGTTCCCAATCGCATTGGTTCCGTGCGCCAGCCCACATTGGCTCTCTGTTTGCCCCTCTAAGCTACAAAAGCTCGGTGGAAAAAATGGCCTCGCAATTTTCCACCGTGAGCTCGCCCGCGCGGACCCTCCCGCAGCGAGGCGTTTGCCTGTCCGGGCGGCAAGGATTATTCGTGCATCGATGCCGGCTCGCAGGCTCTCCGAGATTGCCGGGATCGGCTTTTACGTCGATGCCATGGCAACGCTGTCACCACAGGAGGTGATGCAAATGCGTCAACTCACGATCTTCCGCAAAACCGTGCTGGCATCAATGGTGGGCTTCTCCCTGGCGGCGCCGCCGCTTTATGCGGCCACGCCCGTCAGCTTCGATAATGATGCTTGCACCAACCCTTCTGCAGAAGCCCGGCTGAGGCAACGGGAGACCTCGGTTCTGGGGCCCGCCCATGCCGAGGCGCATGCCAGCGCGCGTGCCAAGCAATGTCGCGTGGCGATGGGCCTGGAAAAGGTTGCCACGCCGGATGGTCAGGTGCTCGCGGCCGCGCAAGCCCAGGCGACCAATACGGCCGGCCAATGGAGCGCGCCCTTTGTCATCCCCGTGGTCGGCATCACAGCGGTATTGCTGCACACCGGCAAGGTGTTGTTCTGGTCGTACGAGCCGAGCCAATACCATAATCCGGATGCGTCCAACACAGGCGTTGCCTATGTCTGGGATCCCGTGACCCGCACCGGCCATGCTATTACGCCGCCGGAAAACATCTGGTGTGCCGGCCAGACCATATTGAGCGATGGCCGCGTTTTCATTGCGGGCGGCAATCTGCGCTACCCCGACCCCAACGCGCCGGAAGGACAGACCAACTTCGAGGGGTCGATGAGCAGCTATACCTTTAATCCCCTCACCGAGACCTGGACCGCGCAGCCGAATATGTCTGTCGGACGTTGGTATCCAACGGTGACCAAGCTGGCCGATAACCGGGCGGTGATTACCAGCGGCCTCGATGAAACGGGGTCCGGGAACACCACATCGGTGGTTGAGCTGTTTACCCCCGCCGCAAGCATGGACGGCGTTGGCACGATGAGCACGATCTCTTTCCACGACCCGTCCGGCATGTACCCGTTCCAGTACCTGGTTTCGTCGGGGCAAATGATGCAGGCCGGGCCTGCTTTCTACAATACCGCGTTGCTGGCGCCTGGCACCTGGTCATGGACCCCCATCCCGAACATGACGAGCTCGCACTATGAGTATGCCAACGGGGTTATCTATACCGATGCCTCGGTCACGCCCCTCAAGCAGGTTGTCATGATTGCGGGCGGTGCCGAAGGCGACAGCGCTTTCCGCAACAATGAATGGTTTGATATCGGCAACCCCGGCGCCGGGTGGAGGCAGTATCCGCAATGGCTGCAGCCCCGGCATAACGCCAATACCGTGATCCTGCCGGATGGCACGCTGTTTACGGTAGCCGGAAATGCGGCAAGCACCGGCTACGACAACCCGCATTTCAACAGCGAGCTGTACAACAAGCCGGCCGGCGATCCGACCGGCAGCTGGATTCCGATGAGTCCGAACACCATACAGGCGGGGTATCACTCGAGTGCCATTCTTTTGCCTGATGCCACCGTCTTGCTGTCACAGGACGACATGAACCCCCTGGCAGCCAGCACGCACCAGGCACAGGTGTATTCGCCACCCTATCTGTTCAAGGGCGCGCGCCCCAGCATCACCAGCGCGCCCGGTACATTGGGCCTGGGGCAAACCTTTACCGTTGGTGCAAGCACCCCCAATGTTTCCAGCGTTGCCTTGGTGGCACCGGCGGCTGTGACCCACGGCAACGACATGCACCAGCGCTATATCAAGTTGCGGTATACCAAACAGGGTGCCAAGAACCTGAGGGTCACCCTGCCCGGGTCCAGCGCCGAGGTGCCGCCGGGGTACTACATGCTGTTCATCATCGACTCCCAGGGGGTACCGTCCGTCGCCAAATTCGTTCGTGTCTCTTGAGGCGAGGGACTGCACTGCAGGCGGCATGATTGTTGCATGGACGGGTATGGTTGCCCGTTCAGGAGACAGTCATGCCATGCGATGCACGCCAGCGCGGCCGCGCTGGGCTCCACGTTAAAACCGCGCTTGCGGCGATGCTGCTTGGCCTGACCACAGGTCTGTACGCTGCACCGCCCGCCGGCGACGTCGACTTCATGAACAAGGCTGCACAGGCAGGCCAGTTGGAGATCGATGCCAGCAAGCTGGCCGAGACCAAGGCGGCCAGCGGCACGGTCAAGCGTTTTGCCGGGCAGATGCTGCAAGACCACCGCGCCGCGGCAGAAGACCTCAAGCGCCTGGCCACCGCCAAGGGCGTGCAATTGCCCACTACTCCCAGTCCCGAAGACCAGAAGAAGCTGGAAGCCATGGGGGCACTGCAAGGCGCGACCTTCGACAAGCAGTACGCGAGCGAAGTCGGCGTCAAGGCGCACAACGAAGCGGTGACGCTGTTCCGCAAGGCCGCCAGCGATGCGCGCGACAGCGATGTACGAGATTTCGCAAAGAAGACCTTGCCGACACTCGAGCATCATCTGGAATCGGCAAGGAAAATGGCGTCGGAGGTATCGCGATAGCTGTCGGAATTCCGGTCAGCTGGAGACACACCCGCCCTTCCCTTCGCACCCGCTTGGACAGGTGTAGCGAATCGCAGCTGACCGGGCCTGCGGCAATGCAGCTGACGTCAGGGGAGGCATGATCGTGTGTAACAATTTCGCCCCAGCGACCGGCCCGGTGCTGCGCGACGTCTTCGGTGTCGAGCCACCGCCTGGCGCATGGAAGCCTCAAATCTGGCCGTGCGATGCCGCGCCGATCGTCCGTGCCGATGCCACCGGCCGACGCGAGTGCCTGCTGGCCACCTTCGGGCTCGTGCCACGCTCGCGCAACGTCCACGGCGCTCGGCATTTTGAAACCATGAACGTTCGCGCCGAGTGCGTCGGTGACAAGCGAGCTTCGTGCAGCGCGTGGCACCGCACTCAATTGTGCCTGGTGCCTGCGATGGCCATCTACGAACCATGTTACGTCGCCGGCCAGGGCTGGGTTCGGTACCGGATCTGGCTACCGGACGAGCCGGCGATGGGCATCGCCGGACTGTGGAAGCAATGGCCGGACGGCTCCTATTCTTTTGCCATGTTCACGGTGAGCGCGCCCGGCCATGCGGTGATGAAGCTGATGCACGCCCCCGGCAAGGAAAAGCGGGCGGTCGTCATGATTCCGCACCGCCAGTGGGGCGCGTGGCTGGCGTGCCGGGATCCCGAACTGGCGCGAAGCTTCATGGCGCTCTACCCGGCCGAGAAGATGATGGCTGTTCCTGCCCCGCTGACACCCGAAACCGCCGAGGAAACCGGTACCGCTGACCTGGGCGTGCCATCGCGGTAGGCCACTTACGCAAAACGGTCATGCAGGATGGAAGCGCTCAGCTGGCGCTTCTTCCAGTACATATGATCGATGCGCTGCTGGAGCTTGCCCAGCACCGCGGGGTCCAGGTTGCCATAGGTCAGCAACACGGCCGGGTGCGAGCCGTCGCCGTCCTCGTGCTCCAGATTGTCGAAGGGCGGGAATCCATACTTTTCCAGGAACGCCTGGATCTCTTCGTCCGAGGTGCCGGGATCGATATTGGTGAGCAGCAGGCGGCTCATTTTCTCTCCCAATCTTGCAGGGGTGACGGCGCCCCAGGTTGCTAGCGCCTGTTTCGAGGTTAGCACCTCGCCACCATCACTGCAGTACCGCCCTTTATGCCATGGCAGCCAGCCGCCGCGGTCCAGCACATTGCACGGGCAGGATTGAATGAATTCCCGTGCCAACAGCGGCCGGCTTTGCAAATAATCCCTGCCAATCCCAGCGGTCAATCCAGGGCGGGATAGTCGACGTAACCGTGCGCACCGCTACCGCCGTAGAGGGAGGCGTCTTCAAACGGACGGTTCAGTGGCTGGCTGTCACGGAAGCGGCGTGGCAAATCAGGGTTGGTGATCAGCTTGCGGCCAAACTGGCCTCGTCGTTGACGTCGCGCTTTCGACGGGTGCCATCATCGTGTATAGCCGTTGATGGCAGGCGCTTATTGCACAGCGCCAAAGCAAAAACCCCTCGCAGCGAATGCTGTCGAGGGGTTTTGCACAATAAGAGCCTGGCGATGACCTACTTT
>NZ_SROX01000025.1 GCF_013141915.1 Cupriavidus necator
CTCGTCTTGGTTTTGCGTGGCATACATGCTCCTTGGCGACATGTTATGCCCTAAACACAAAATTTCTGACAGGTCCCGACTGCGTGGAGGCGCCGGCCCTCACCCCCGCCCCTCTCCCGCAGGCGGGAGAGGGGAGAAAACAAGCCGGAGAGAACAAGTCTTGGGCTCGCCTGCGATAGCGCCGTGCGAGCGCAGCGACGCACTCCGTGCCTGAGCCCAAGACCTGAGATAGGGCGTGCGCGCAGCGCAGCCGTAGGCGTCCCACCGAAAACGTCGTTAGCAGGCTGCCACCGACCTAAAGTCGGGTTCGTCCATCCGACCTCGAACGCCAGGCACCTCCCGGTAGCGTCAGCAGGGTCGAACCGCCGGACACGAAACCGCAAGTCACCACCATTCGAACCACCAACGCCGCCTTGGCCAGCCGCCCAGGCGACGCGCTCTTTGCCTACTTTCTGTCGCTCGGACAGAAAGTAGGTCGCCGGCTACGCCGGCGAAACAGCCACGCCAGTCAAGCACGATCCCGCCTCGCGGTGCCCATGCCCCAAAAAACGCATCACCCCCCACCCTGCTCCAGCAACACCTCAGCAAACCCGCCAGCATCCAGCGGCAGCGACAGCAGGTATCCCTGCACCTCGTCGCAGCCCATTTCGTTGAGAATCTCCAGCTGCGAAGCCGACTCCACGCCTTCGGCCACCACCTTCATGCGCAGCTCGTGCGCGAGCGCCACCATCGAACCGACAATGGCGCGCCCCTGCGCGTCGGTATCGAGCCCGCCGATCAGCGTGCGGTCGATCTTGAGCGTGCCCACACGCAGCCGCTTGAGATAGCCCAGGCTTGAATAGCCGCTGCCAAAATCGTCCAGCGCCACCTGGATGCCGAGCGACTGCAGCTCGGCCAGCGTTTCCAGCGACTTGCCGATGTCCTTCATCGCCGCGGTCTCGGTGATCTCCAGCGTGATTGCCGAGGGCGGAATGTCGTGCTGGTGGATCTGCTCCAGCAGGTATTGCGGGAAGTTGCGGCTGGCAAAGCGCAGCCCCGAGACATTGATCGCCACCGGCACGGTCGGCATGCCGGCGTCGCGCCACTGGCGCACCTGGCGGCACACGCTGGTCAGGACCCAGTCGTCGAGCTTGTCGATCTGGCCCGACTGCTCGGCCACGGCGATGAACTCGGCGGGGCTGACCTGGCCCAGCGCGGGATGGCGCCAGCGGCAGAGCGCCTCGGCGCCGACCACGGTGCGGCGGCGCGCGTCGTACTTGGGCTGGAACTGCAGCGACAGCGTATCGTCCTGGATCGCCACCCACAGATCGCGCCGGATCACGCGGGTGCGGCGCGCGCGTTCGCCGGCGGCGCTGTTGAACAGGCGTACCTGGTTCGAGCCGCTCTCGCGTGCCTCGGCCAGGCTGACGCGGGCGGCCTGCATCAGCGTTTCGGAGGTATGCGCGTCGCGCGGGTAGATGGCGATGCCGATGTTCACGCCGATCTGCATCTGCAGCCCGCGCGCAGCGATGAACTCCGCCAGCGAGCCCAGCATGCGCGAGCCCAATTCCTGCGCGCGGCCATGGTGGACCAGTTCGGGCACGCCCACGGCAAACTCGTCGCGCGCCAGCCGCGCCAGGAAGTCATGCGGCTCCAGCACGGCCTGCGCCAGCGCGCCGGCGTCCTGCGCCAGGATGTCGTCGGCGCGGACCTCGAAGACCTCGTCGACTTCGCGGTAATCGGCGATATGGATCAGCAGCACGGCACAACCGGTTTCGGCCAGGCGGGCCTGGCCGATGGCCTGGTCCAGCCAGCGGCCGAACGCCACGCGGTCCGGCATCACCGTTGCCACGCTGTATTCGCCAATGGTGTCCTGCCCGCGCGCGCCGGCACGCACCGTCAGGCGGCCCGGTCGCCCGGGGATGCGCGCGCCGCGCCGCGCCAGCCGCGGCTCGGCGCTGCGGTGCAGGCCCGGCAGGTCATCGGCAAGTTCGTCGGCCAGCGCGGATTCGGCGCGCACCGGCGCGGGCATCCAGCCGCGCGACTGGGCCCGGTGGACGGCGAACAGCAGCGCGCACAGCGCGGTCAGCCCGCCAGCCAGCCATGCCGGGTGCGGCAGGCCGGCGGCGTCGAGGCAATCGCGCGCGGTGACGGTGCCGACGCCGCACGAGCGGCCCAGGTGCGTGCCGGCAGCCGCCACCAGCCCGGCCCCGGCCACCACCGCCATCAGCGCCGCGCCGCGCCACAGGCGCGCGCCCTGGCGCAGCCACTGCGCCAGCAGCTTGGCCGCCGTGGTGGCCGCCGCCGCGGCGGCGAAGCTGGCCGCCAGCTGCGCCGTGTCGTTGACCGCCGGCACGCTGCCCGACAGCCCCACCACCAGCACAGGCATGCCGATGCTCAATTGCGACAGCAGCGCCGCCGACCACGTCAGTGCGCGCAGCGACCGGCTGCCGGCCGGCTGGTCCGCCCGCCCGGCGCGAACACCGATGGCGGCGGCCATGCCCAGCAGGGCAGCCAGCAGCAACAGGACGGAACTCAGGGCAATCATTGGGCTGCGCGATGATGAAGAAAATGCGCGAAGACGGTCAGGACGCGGGGCAAACCCCGCATCATGGCATCTTGCAGTCGCCGTGTGAACAAGGCAATGACTCGAACGCGGGGTTAGAACGCGCTCCAGTCGTCATCGCCGCCAGCCGCGACCAGTGCGGGCCGCGCCGCTGGCCTGGCTGCCGACTGGCTTGCCGGCGCGCCCGCGACTTGCCGCACCGCCGCCCCGCGCGCCGCCACGCTGGCCGCAAGCTTGGCCGGCGCAGTGTTTTTCAGCGCTTTTGCGGGTGTTTTGGCTGGCGTTGCTGCCGCAGCAGCCACCGCGGGGACGGCTTGCGCACCGGTCCCAACGGTGAACACCGAGACCACGTTCTTGAGCTTCTGCGCCTGCTCTTCCAGCGCACCGGCAGCGGCAGCGGCCTCTTCGACCAGCGCGGCGTTCTGCTGCGTCACCTGGTCCATCTGGGTCACGGCCTGGCTGACCTGCTCGATGCCGCTGGTCTGCTCCTGCGAGGCGGCGCCGATCTCGTTCATGATGTCCGTGACCCGGCGCACGGCCTGCACGATCTCGCCCATGGTCTGGCCGGCTTCGGCCACCAGCCGGGTGCCGCTCTCCACGCGCTGGCCCGACTCGCTGATCAGCGCCTCGATCTCCTTGGCCGCCGAGGCCGAGCGCTGCGCCAGGCTGCGCACCTCGCCCGCCACTACGGCAAAGCCGCGCCCCTGCTCGCCGGCACGCGCGGCTTCCACCGCGGCATTGAGCGCCAGGATGTTGGTCTGGAAGGCGATGCCCTCGATCACGCTGATGATTTCCACCACCTTGCGCGAGGCGCCGTTGATCTCGTTCATGGTATCGACCACGCGGCCCACCACGTCGCCGCCCTTGAGCGCGATCTGCGAGGCCTCGCTCGCCAGCACGCCGGCCTGGCGCGCGTTGTCGGCATTCTGGCGCACCACGGTGGTCAGCTCCTCCATGCTCGCGGCGGTCTGCTCCAGCGAAGAGGCCTGTTCCTCGGTGCGCTGCGACAGGTCCAGGTTGCCGGTGGAGATCTGCTGCGTGGCCGACGCCATCGAGTCCGCGCCGGTGCGCACTTCGGCAACGATGCCCGACAGGCTCGCCTGCATCGCGGCCAGCGCCTGCATCATGCGCCCGATCTCGTTCTTCGAGATGCTGGTGATGCGCGCGGTCAGGTCGCCGCGGGCGATGCGCTCGAACACCGCCAGCGCCTCTTGCACCGGCGCGACGATGGCACGGTTCAGCGTGATCGTGCACAGCACGGCGACGGCCAGGCCCAGCACGATCATGGCCACCGACAGCATGCGGATGCGCGCAAAGTCGGCCTGCGCCGCACTGAAATTGGACTCGCCCGCCGCCATCTGGAACTTCTGCAGCTTTTCGTGCGCGCTCGACATGCTGCGCTGCAGGTCAGGCAACACCTTCTTCGCCAGCCGCACGGCCTCTTCCTGGTTGCCCGCCAGCGAGGCCGCCTGCAGCGGCAGCACGCCCTGCTCCATGAAGGCCTGGCGCTGCTTGGCCAGTTCCGCCGCCAGGGCCTGTTCTTCCGCGTTCTGCGGCAGGCTCAGATAGCGCTTCCATGCCGCCTCCGACGCCTCCACGAACACGCGCGAGCGGTCGACGTTGACCTTGGGGTCGTCCGGCTCGCCAATCATCACGTTGCGGTCCAGCGCCAGGCGCATGCGCGTGGTGGCCAGCATCGCATCGCTGAGGGCAACGGCGGAGCCAAGCTGGTTGGCATAGGTCTCCTTGAGCGCGTCATTGCTCTGCGAGATGCCGTACAGGCCGGCACCGCCGACCAGCAACAGCAGCAACGACAGGATTCCCATGGCGCCCCGTAGCAGGGTCTTGATCTGAATATTGTTGTGGAAGGACATGATGAAAATGACTTAGGCAATCCGCGGGACACACCCCTTGCCCCGGTCCGGCAGGATCGGTACCGCGTCGATCCGCTCTGCTGGGATAACGGCGCGCCCCCCTCATCCTTGAGCGGCCACCAGGCGCCGGCGTTTATGGTGAATTCGGGATGCCGCGATGTCGGATATAAGCCACGTAGCGGACCGGGAGAGCGGGCAGTGGCGGCATACGTCGCGACCGCCTGTCCATAAAGCCGGCGCGATAATACCGGGCAGGTTTCCGTGCGCGCTCGCAACAGACCGGTCTGGTTGACCGAATACCGCCGCTATTTCAAGCGTTGCGTGCCGCCATCACAGTGCCACCGAGCGCCGCAAAAATCGGGCGCGACCCCAGCTGACACTGAAAGTTCACACAATTAACAGAACAAGAATTTTCGCAAAAAGCGCCCTGGATTACGCGAGCAGGATTTGCAGCACGCAGCCGGCCCGTTATAATTGTTTTCAGCATTTTCCCCCGCCCCCCAGCGCACCCAGCGCAATTCATTCACCGGAAACCGAGGACGCAATGGCGACGTATCAGGAAATCGTTCAGAAAATCAGCGAACTGCAGAAGCAAGCCGAGGAAATCAAGGCGCGCGAACAATCCACGGTGATCGCGGATATTCGCGAGAAAATCGAGCAATATGGCCTGACCGCGGAAGACCTCGGTTTTGGCACGAAGGCCCCGGCCGGCAAGAAGGCCGCCAACCGCAAGGTGCCGGTGCGTTATCGCGACAGCGCCGGCAATACCTGGACCGGCCGCGGCAAGCGTCCGGGCTGGCTGACCCAGGCCCTGGCCCAGGGCAAATCGGTCGAGGACTTCCTGATCCGCTGAAAACGCCCGACCGGCAGATGGCAAAACGCCACGGAATTATCCGTGGCGTTTTTGTTTCTGACGCGCGGGAAGCGCTGCAGGGGCCGTCAGGCGTCGAACCCGTGCGGGTTCTGCGACTGCCAGCGCCAGGAATCCTGGCACATGCGGTCGATATCGTGCTGCGCGCGCCACCCCAGCAGTTGGTGGGCCAGCGCGGGGTCGGCGTAGCAGGCGGCGATATCGCCGGGGCGCCGTGCCACGATCTCATACGGCACCGGCTTGCCGCTGGCGCGCTGGTAGGCCTGCACCACCTCCAGCACGCTGTAGCCACGCCCGGTGCCCAGGTTCACGGTCATTCCGCGGCCCTGCCCGCGCAGGTAGTTGAGCGCCGCCAGGTGGCCGTCGGCGAGGTCGCAGACATGGATATAGTCACGCACGCCGGTGCCGTCCACGGTGGGATAATCGCCGCCGAAAACCATCAGCTTGTCACGGCGCCCGCCTGCCACCTGCGCCACATAAGGCATCAGGTTGTTGGGAATGCCGCGCGGATCTTCGCCGATCAGCCCGCTCTCATGCGCGCCGACCGGATTGAAATAGCGCAGGTAGGCAATGCGCCATGCCGGATCGGATTTTTCCAGGTCGCGCAGGATTTGCTCGCCCATCAGCTTGGTCTGGCCATAGGGATTGGTCGCCGACAGCGGGAAATCTTCCAGGATCGGCACGGCATGAGGATTGCCATAAACCGTCGCCGACGAACTGAACACCAGTTGTTTCACCCCGGCCGCGCCCATTGCCGCGCACACCGTCAGCAGGCCATCGAGATTGTTGCTGTAATAGGCCAGTGGCTGGCTGACCGATTCGCCCACCGCCTTGAGCGCGGCAAAATGGATCACCGCGCTGATGCGGTGTTCGGCAAAGAGCCGGTCCAGCAAGGCACGGTCGCGCACGTCGCCCTGCACAAAATGCGGGGCCTGGCCGGTAATGGTGGCGAGCCGGTCGATCACGGCCGGGCTGCTGTTGCACAGATTATCCAGCCCGATCACATGGTAGCCGGCATTGAGCAGCGCGACCCAGGTATGCGAGGCGATATAGCCGGTGGCACCGGTCAGAAGCAAGGTTTCGGGCATGGCAAATGGCCTGATGGATTCGATTCAGTAATAGCGGACCGGGGGCCGGCAGGCCATGTGCGCGGCAAATAACCTGAAGCGCGGCGCCCCGTGCGTGAAGCTGCCTATTATCCACGAAGTGCCGCCGCGCTCCGGCCAGCCCGGCCCGCACGGTATCAGGCAGAGGCAGCCGCGGCGGGCGCCGCCAGCCCGGCCCGGGCCTGCCAGGCCTCATAGGCCGCGCGCAGCCGCCAGCCCGATTCCAGGTCGCGCATGCCCAGGCACTGCGCGACCTCGGCGGGCGCCGTGCCGGCCTCGAAATGCATCGCCGCGCAGGTATTGCGCAAGGTCTGCGGCGAGGCGCGTTCGCTGCGCCCGGCGAGCACGCCGGCTTCATCCAGCAGGATTTCCACGCGCCGGTACACCGACGCCGCATGCATCGCCCGCCCCGTCGGCATGGCCGGGAACACCAGGCTGCCGAGCGTGCCGGAAGCCTCGCGCAGCGCCAGCCAGGCCCGCAGCGGCGCATGGGCCAGCGGGAACAGCGGCACGGTATAGGCCCGGCCGTTGTCCGCGCGCACCATGCGCAACGCCATCCGCCCGGGCGCGCCGTCGGCGATCACGTCGGTGCGCAGTGCGCGCGCCTCCGCCACCTTCAGTCCGCCACCGAGCAGCACGGCCATCAGCGCCGCGTCGCGCGCGCGCTTCCATTGCGTGGGCGACGCGGCGGCGCCGATGTCGCCAGCCGGCGCGCCGGCCGGACCCAGGATGCGCGCCACCAACAAGTCGCGCTCGCCTGGCAGCAGGAATGCGGTGGGGTCGTTCTCGCCCTCGGCCAGATGCGCGCGCACGGCCTGGCTGCCCGGGTTGTGCAGGCCCTCGCGCAGCCGCGCCAGGTGATGGAACACCCGTTCGATCAGCCGCGCATAGCGGTAGCGGTGCGACTTATGCAGCTGCTGGGCGTCCAGGAACTCGCCGATCTGCTCGGCGGACCAGCTCAGCGGCGGCAGGCCGCGTTCGGCCGACCAGCGCAGCAGCTTGCCCCACATCGCGCGGTACACCACGCTGGTGCCATGGCGAAAACCGTGCTGCGCCAGCCAGCCGTCGAACGCGCGCTCGGGGTGGTCGCGCCAGGCGGCCAGGTCGGCATCGAACAAAGCCGCCTGCTCGAGATGGGCGGCGCTGGGCTTGGTGGTCACGGACTCTCCTGGTCTCCTGCATTGGCCGGCGGCCGGCGGATGATCCCGACTATTGTAGACAACGCGTCACTGCGGGCTGCAGCGCGCCATGCCGGACTTGCAGCGGGCCGCGGCGCGTGCTACCTTTCGATTCACTATGCAACTGGTTGCATAAAACCGGAAAACGATCGCAGTAACCTACCGCGCCCCGCCAGGAGACCCCAGTGACCACCGCCTTGCTCCCCGCCGCCCAGGCCTCGCTCGATGCCTGGCACAAGATGATCGCCACCCATTCCATGGCGGGGCTCGATGCCATCGTTGCCGACGATGTGGTGTTCCGCTCCCCGGTCGCCCACACGGCGTACCCTGGGCGCGCCGCCATCGCCCTGGTGCTGACCACGGTCAACCAGGTGTTCCAGGACTTCCGCTACCACCGCAGCTTTGTCAGCGACGACGGCCACAGCGTCGTGCTGGAATTCAGCGCCACCGTGGACGGCAAGGCGCTCAAGGGCATCGACATGATCCGTTTCGACGACGCCGGCCGCATTGCCGAGTTCGAGGTCATGGTCCGCCCGCGCTCAGGCCTGGAGGCGCTGGCCGCCGCCATGGCCGCGCGCCTGGCCAGCCAGAAACACGTGCTGACCGGCGCTGCCTGACGCGCCCCCGGCCGCGGCGCTTCGCCGTCCACCGTTTCGCCTCACCGCATTACCCGGAATTACCCAGGAGACTGACCCCATGGCCCTTCCCGTCCAGCTTCAGAACCGGCTTTCGCTGCCGGTGGTGTGCTCGCCGCTGTTTATCATTTCCAATCCCGACCTGGTCATCGCCCAGTGCAAGGCCGGCGTGGTGGGCTCGTTCCCGGCGCTGAATGCGCGCCCCGCGCCCAAGCTGGAGGAATGGCTGGACCGCATCACCACCGAACTGGCGGAACACGACGCGAAGCACCCTGAGCGCCCGTCGGCCCCGTTCGCGGTCAACCAGATCGTGCACAAGTCCAACGACCGGCTCGAGCATGACCTGGAACTGTGCGTACGCTACAAGGTGCCCGTCGTGATCACGTCGCTGGGCGCGCGCAAGGAAGTCAACGACGCGGTCCACTCGTATGGCGGCATCGTGCTGCATGACGTCATCAACAACACCTTCGCGCGCAAGGCGATCGAAAAAGGCGCGGACGGCCTGGTGGCAGTGGCCGCCGGCGCCGGCGGCCACGCCGGCACGCTGTCGCCGTTCGCGCTGCTGCACGAGATCCGCGAATGGTTCGACGGTCCGCTGCTGCTGTCCGGCGCGATCTCCAGCGGCGACGCCATCCTGGCCGCGCAGGCCGCCGGCGCCGACCTGGCCTATATCGGCTCAGCCTTCATCGCTACGCAGGAAGCCAACGCGCAGGACGGCTACAAGCAGATGATCGTCGACAGCAATGCCAACGACATCGTTTATTCCAACCTGTTTACGGGCGTGCACGGCAACTACCTGCGCGGCAGCATCGAGCGCGCCGGGCTGGACCCGAACGCGCTGCCGGAATCGGATCCGTCGAAGATGAATTTCGGCTCCACCAGCGTGAAGGCCTGGAAGGACATCTGGGGCGCCGGCCAGGGCGTCGGGGCGATCAAGCGTGTGGTGCCGGCCGCGGAACTGGTACGCCGTTTTGCCGAGGAATACGCGCTGGCGCGCCGCCGCCTGGGGCTGGGCGAAGCCAGCCCCGCCGGCACGCGGGCGGTCGACCTGGCCTGACCGCGCGGGCCGCACAGCGGCCCCCGGCCCCTTGCCTTGCGCGCCGGCGCGCTACAGCAGCGGCAGCAGGGCGTCGCCCCAGGCCACCCAATCGGTTTCGAAGCGGATTCCGCGCTGCAGCAGCGCATACCGCAGTTGCTGCGCGCGATCCATGTCCGGCGCCGAGAAATCGCGCCGCTCGATGGCCAGGTAGGTTTCCAGGCGGGCGCGGTGCAACGCGATCAGCCGCCGCATCTCGTCGCCCAGGCCGAGCGGGCCGATCACCGCATCGGCCCGCAGCTTGACCAGGATTTCCTCGCGCTGGTCCAGGCCCGCGCCAGGCGCCAGCACCCAGCGCGCCAGCTCGTCATGGCCGGCGGGCAACACTCGGTAGACCTTCTTGCGATTGCGGCGGTCGGCTGCGCCCTCGCCTTCCGCCGCGTCGTTTTCATCGGCGGCAATCCAGCCGCTGTCCGCCATGCGGCCCAGTTCGCGATAGATCTGCTGGTGCGTGGCATGCCAGAAATAACCGATGGAGCGGTCAAAGCGCCGGGCAAGGTCGTAGCCCGATGAGGGCTTTTCGATCAGGGAGATCAACAAGGCGTGCTGGGTCGACATGCGTCTGGGCTGAGCGGCGGAGGTGAATGGAATGGATCGGAAAGCACGCACGTGCCGGCACGCGCCCCGGTCACCGCACTTTCAAAAATAGCCGCTATGGTAGCGCAATGCCGGTACGGTGCCGCCGTGCGGCTGGCGTGGGGCATGCGCAAGCCAGATGCCGACAAAACAATATATTTGCCGATTTTGTCAGTTAAGAAATTTCTTACCAGACAGAATTAAAAAATGCTGAATGGCATTTCTGGCCGGCGTGCCATACATTCCATACATTGAAGCTGTGCGAGCAAATACGATCCGCCCCCGGCCGCACCATGCAGCAACTTTGGAGTGTGTCCATGACCGGAAGAATCCTGCTTGCCGAAGACCGCGACGTGCCCTGGGAGGCCGACGCGCGCCCGCTCGGCCTGCTGGCGCCAGTGCACGACAAGGCGCCAGTTTATTACCGGCTGCCCGATACGCCCGACGGGCACCATATCAAGGAATACCCCAGCGGCCTGCGCCAGCTGGTACGTTTTGTCGGCGTCGAGGAGCAGGTCGTCAAATACAACCTGACCTGAACCCGCACGCCATCGCTTTTCCTGTGGTTGTCTCCTCCGAGCCCGATCCTGCGGGCAGGGACTTGAACCCGCGAACTTCGCGGGTTTTTTCTTGGCTGCGGGCCCACCCATTTGCCCCATCGCACCGCTGATCGGCCGTTCAGCCGCTCAGCCCAGCCTCGTGCCGACCAGCGCCACGGCATCGCGCCAGGACTCGCGTTGCGCGGCGAGATAGTCGGCCGCGGCCGGGCCGACCCACCCGAGCGGTTCGGCGCCGTCCTGCGTCAAGCGCTGGCGCAGGGCGGTCCGCTGCAGCGCCGCATGCAGCCGCAGCGCCAGCGCATCGCGCGCCGGTGCGGCAACGGTGGGCGCGGCCAGCACCCCGTACCACGCGGCATGGTGCATGGCGGCGAGGCCCGCTTCGGCAAAGGTTGGCGTATCCGGGGCCAGCGGGCTGCGCCGGGCGCCGGTCACCGCCAGCGCGCGTACGCGGTTCTGCCGCAGCAGCGGCAGCGCCGCCTGCAGCGTGCTGACCAGCAGCGCAATATGGCCGCCTTGCAGGTCGGCCAGCGCGCGTGCGCTGCCGGGGTACGGGATATGCGCCATGCGCACGCCGGCCTGCCGGCACATCAGCTCGCCGACGAGATGGGCACTGGAATACATGCCGGGCGAGGCGAAGCCGATCTGGCCGGGCCGGCGGCGCGCCTGCTCCAGCCAGCCATGCAGTGCCGCGGCGGGCGGTGGCGCGGCCGGCGCCGCGGCACCGGCCAGCAGCACATGGGGCGTGCTGCCGATGACCGCCACCGCATGCAGGCGCCCGGCATCCGCGGCCTGGGGCGACAGCAGCGGCGCGATGCTGACCGAGCCGACCGTGCCCAGCAGCAACGCGGGCCGCTCCGCCGGCGCATGCAGCACCGCCTGCAGCGCCACCAGCCCGGCCGCGCCCGGCCGGTTTTCGACCAGCAGCGTGCTGCCTGGCGCGGACAGGCTGTCGGCCACTAACCGCGCGACATGGTCGGCGCCGCCGCCGGCACCGTAGCCGACCACCAGGTGCATCAGTTCGGCCGCGGACGCGCGGCGTGGCGTGATGCCTCCCGCCGCTGACAGCACGCCGGCGGCGGCCACGCGCAGGCACTGGCGGCGCGCCGCCAGGGGCGAGCCGCCAGCAGCGCCGGCGCGGCAAAGAGAATCGGGTCGAGGCGTGGACAGAAGGCTAGGCAGAAACCAGCGGCGCGGGCGCCATTCCAGGGGAACCTGCCCGGCATGCCGGGCAGGCGTCCGCCAGATCGTAGCACCGCGCCAGGCCGCACGCCGTCCCGGCAAACCCCCGCGGGCGCGCGCCGCGTCAGAGTTGGGGGGCGCGGCAAGCGGCGCCGTCGGAGTTGGCCGACTCCGCCATGCCGAACACCGCGCGGGCACCGCACTGCGAGCCGAACATGCGCGCCTGGTCATGGCCCACGCCCACCACCTCATAAGCCTGGTGGCGCAGCACCATGCCCGGGCTGGCCAGGTAGCGCTCATAGCGCAGGTAGCCCCGCGCGCGTTGCAAGCGCGTCGGGCCTTCGGCCTCCGCGCCGCAAGCCTTGTCGAGCACGCGGTGGTTGGGGTCGTTGTCCTCGGTACCGGCCAGGTAGGTCACCTGGCGCCCGGCGTAGCGCCGGTACAGCGCCAGGCCATCGGCGCCCCGGGCATACGGCACGATGTCCTGCATGCCGTAGCGGTACTTGTCGTAGTCAGCGCAGACTGCCTTGTCATACGGCGCAAACGACTTGCCGTCCGGGCCGGCCGGGCGCACGGGCGTGAAATAGAGAAAGGACGACGGGTTCGCCACCACGTAGCGCAGGTCGATGCCGCGCGCGCGGATGCGCTCGTCGACATGGTTGAGCACGGCATAGCGGTGCACGATCTGCGCGCCGCCCGAGTGGCCGGCCACGGTGACCCGGGTCACGCCCGGCAGGCGCGACTTGTCGGTGACCAGCGCGAGCAGGTCGTCGAGCACCTGCAGCGAACTGACCGCGAACGGCGCATTGACGGCATTCTCGCCGCTCATCCAGCCTTGCACCGACCACTGCGGCATGCCGTCGAAGCCCTTGCCCTGGTCGGGCGTGCCGGGGAAGTTGGGCGCGACCAGCAGCACTTCCTCCGGGTTGCGGCCGCTTGCCCGCAGCAGCGCGGCACCGGCGGCGTAGTAGTCGTCGCCGTTGCGCTGCAGGCCGTGCTGCACGAACACCACCTCGCGGATGCGCGACAGGTCGCCATCGAGCCGGTGGTTGGCATACACCGGGAAGTCGTAGCCCGCACCGGTGCCCAGGTGTACACGCTGCCACTGCGGCTTTGCCGCGGCCGGCGCCTGCGCGCGCGTTGCGGCAGCGGCTGGCGTCTGCGGCGCCCCGGCGCAGCCTGCCAGCACCGCCATGGCGACGGCGGCGGCGGCCATGGGCTGGAATCGATGACGGCGGCCAGCGCGGGATAGGGCATGCGGCATGGAATGTTGTCTCCTGATTGGTATTCGGACTGATGTTAGGCTAGTTGCGATCGTTTGAAAAATATATACTTCAGCATCGACGTATATCTATCGCATATATGAACATCGAACTGCGGCACTTGCGCTATTTCCTGGCACTGGCCGAACACGGCTCGGTCACCCGTGCCGCCGCGCATCTGGGCATCCAGCAGCCACCACTGTCGCAGCAGCTGCGCGCGCTCGAGACCGAACTGGGTGTCGCGCTGTTCGAGCGCCAGCCGCGCGGCGTCGCATTGACGCCCGCCGGCATCGCGCTGCGCGAAGATGCCGCCGACCTGTTCGCGCGCCTGGAGCAGATGCGCGGGCGCATGCAGCGCCTGGCCCGTGGCGACGAGGGCGCGCTGGCGATCGGCTTTACCAGTTCCGCCGCCGCGCACCGCCTCACGCCCGAGGTACTGCGCGAATGCCGGCGCCGTTTTCCGCGGGTAGCGCTGTCGCTGACCGAATGCAATGCCGCCGAAGCGAGCGAGCGCCTGGCCCAGGGCACGCTCAGCGCGGCGCTGCTGCGCGCCCCCGTGCAGCATCCGGCAGGCGTACGCTTCGACCTGCTGCTGGAAGAAGACATGGTCATCGCGCTGCCGCTGGACCATCCGCTGCTGCGCAAGCGCCAGGCCGCCGGGGTGGCGCCGGCCGCGCCGGTATCGCTGCGCGAGCTGGTCGACGATGCCTTCATCCTGGTGCGCCGGCCCGGCGCCCCCGGCATGTACCACGACCTGCTGCGCGCATGCGAGGCACTGGGGTTCACGCCGCGCGTCGGCGCAGAAGTCGAGCGCATGCTGACCAACCTGAACCTGGTTGCCGCCGGTGCCGGCGTCAGCGTGGTGCCGGCATCGATGGCCGGCCTGAACCGCCATGGCGTGGCCTATTGCCCCATGCAGGAAGCCGACCGCCTGCGCGCGCCGCTGACACTGGGCTACCGCGAAGACGCTGCGCGGGGTGGTGATCCCGCGCTGACCGCACTGGTGGCGCTGACACACCGGCTGGCAGCCCGCCACCGGCGTCGGCCGCCGAAGTCGCCGGTAGACGCCTGACAGCGCGCCCGCGAGGCGCGGAAGCCTTCAGTACAACACCACGCTGTGGCGTGTATACGCTCATGCCATAGGCCGCGGCCGAGCGCGTCAGCACGGGCATCCTTGCCGGCGGTGATGGCAGACTTGGCAATGCGCGCCGGCCCGACCCCATGCCGGCGCGGGAACGAAGGTTGCATCAACCGCGCAGTTGACCCCACGCGATGAGGAGGAGGAGCCCTATGTACATGGTCTATTGGTCGCAAGCGGACGGCGCCGGGCTGAGTCCGCATGCGCAGTCTTTCCCCAGCGACGCGATGCGTGAAGCGCTGCGCTTTACCGAAGCGCTGCGCCAGCGCCAGCACGCGGGCGAGCCCGTCAGCTTTGTCACACTGTGCTCGGAAAATCCGGATTCGGTGGGCCGCGCCGGCGCGGCCGATCCGCCGCCCGACTACGCGTGGAAGAAGCGGCGGCCCTGATCGAATGCGCTGCGGCCCGCTCAGGTCCGCCCACCCGCCGGCCGCAGCGCCGCGCGCACGACGAAGGCCATGACCACCGCGAACAGCAGCATCACCGCCAGGAAGTACAGACCCGCGGCCAGGCTGCCGGTGGCGTCCTTGATCACCCCGATCCCATACGGCCCGAAATAGCCGCCGAGATTGGCCAGCGAGTTGATGGTGGCGATCCCCACCGCGGCGCTGGCGCCGGTCAGGAACTCGCCGGGCAGCGCCCACACCACCGCCTGGATCGAATAGATCGAGAACGCGGTCAGGCAGATAAACAGGAACTGCAGCACCGGCGATTGCACCCACGCGCTCAGCGCCATGGTGATCGCCGCCATGCCCGACACCACCACGATATGGCCATAGCGCTCGCGCTTGCGGTCCGAATGGCGCGGCACCAGCCAGAGCCCGACCACGGCAAACAGGTAGGGCACGGCCGACAGCACGCCGGTCATCGCATCGGTGACGCCGAACTGCTTGATGATGGTCGGCAGCCACAGCGACAGCCCGTAGATGCTGAGCGGGAACGGCAGGAACAGCAGCGACAGCAGCAGCACGCGCTTGTCCTTGAGCGCCCGCAGCGGATTGCCATGCGATTTCAGCGCATAGGCGGCCTGGTCTTCAGCCAGTTCGCGCTCGATCCAGGCGCGGTCGGCCGACGCCAGCCACGCTGCGCTGGCCGGCGACTCCGGCAGCAGCTTCAGCGTCGGCAGGCACAGCAGCACCGCGGGCAGGCCGCTGAGCACGAACAGTGTCTGCCAGTTGCTCATGCCGAACACGCCGTGGGTCGACAGCACCAGGCCGGCAATTGGCCCGGTGATGATCAGCGCGATCGGCTGCGCCAGCACCAGCAGGCCGATGATGCGGGCGCGGTGCCGCATCGGGAACCACTTGGTCAGGAAGTACAGGATGCCCGGATACAGGCCCGCCTCGGCCGCGCCCAGCAGGAAGCGCAGCACGTAGAAGCTGTGCGCGCCCCGTGTCAACGCCATCGCCATGGTGATCACGCCCCAGGTGAACAGGATGCGCGCAAACCAGCGGCGCGCGCCGAAACGTTCCAGCGCCAGGTTGCTCGGCACTTCGCACAGGAAATAGCCGAGGAAGAACAGGCCCGCGCCCAGGCCGTACGCGGCATCGCTGATGCCGATCGCCGCATTCATGTGCAGCTTGGCGAAACCGACCACCGAGCGGTCGATATACGCCACCACGTAGATCAGCGCCAGGAACGGGATCAGCCGCCGCACCAGCATGCCGACGATGCGGTGCTCTTCCGCGGCTTGTGAGGTTTCACCCCGTGTCGGGGCGGCGCGCTCCATCGGCGCGGTCTGGGTGCCTTGCATGGCGTAGTCTCCTTGTCTTTGTCATAGCCGGCTGCAGGCAGCCGGGGGGGTTGGTGCAATGGCTCAGTGCGAATGGCGCGGCACCTCGCGGCCGCGGCAACCCACCAGGAAGTCGAGGTCGCACCCTTCGTCGGCCTGCAGCACGTGGTTGACGTACAGCTTGCGATAGCCGCCGTCCGCGGGTGCCTCCAGTGGCTGCACCTCGGCCATGCGGCGCGCGAACTCGGCATCGTCGATATCGAGATGCAGGCGCCCGGCCTCGCAATCGAGCTCGATCCAGTCGCCGTCGCGCACGATCGCGAGCGGACCGCCCGCGGCCGCTTCCGGCGCCACGTGCAGCACCACCGTGCCGTAGGCGGTGCCGCTCATGCGCGCGTCGGAGATGCGCACCATGTCCTTGACGCCCTGGCGCAGCAGCTTGGGCGGCAGGCCCATGTTGCCGACCTCGGCCATGCCCGGGTAGCCGCGCGGCCCGCAGCGCTTGAGCACCAGCACCGAGTTCTCGTCGACCTCGAGCGACTCGTCGACGATGCGTTCCTTGTAATGCTCCAGGTTCTCGAACACCACCGCGCGGCCGCGGTGGCGCAGCAGCTTCGGCGTGGCGGCCGAAGGCTTGAGCACGGCGCCGCGCGGGGACAGGTTGCCGCGCAGGATGCGGATGCTGCCGTCGCGGATCAGCGGCTGATCGAGCGGGCGGATGACTTCATCATTGGTGATCGGCGCATCCCTGACGTTGTCCCAGATCGCCTTGCCGTTGGCGGTCAGCGCGCCCGGGTGCGGCAGCAAGCCCGCCTCGCCCAGGCGGCGCAACACCGCGGGCAGGCCGCCGGCATAGTAGAACTCTTCCATCAGGAAGCGGCCCGACGGCATCAGGTCGACAATGGTCGGCGTGTCGCGCCCCACCGTGCTCCAGTCTTCCAGTTCCAGCGGCACGCCGATGCGTCCCGCGATCGCCTTCAGGTGGATCACCGCATTGGTCGAGCCGCCGATCGCGGCATTGACGCGGATCGCGTTCTCGAACGCCTGGCGCGTCAGGATCTTCGACAGCGTCAGGTCCTCGCGCGCCATCTCGACGATGCGGATACCGGACATGTGCGCCAGCACGTAGCGGCGCGCGTCCACTGCGGGAATCGCCGCGTTGTGCGGCAGCGAGGTGCCAAGCGCCTCGGCCATGCAGGCCATGGTCGAGGCCGTGCCCATGGTGTTGCAGGTGCCGGCCGAGCGCGACATGCCGGCCTCTGCCGACAGGAACTGGTGCAGGTTGATCTCGCCCGCCTTGAGCGATTCATGCAGCTGCCATACCGCGGTGCCCGAGCCGATGTCCTTGCCGTCGAGCTTGCCGTTGAGCATCGGCCCGCCGGTGACGACGATGGCCGGCACGTCGCAGCTGGCCGTGCCCATCAGCAGCGCGGGCGTAGTCTTGTCGCAGCCGGTCAGCAGCACCACGGCGTCGATGGGGTTGCCGCGGATCGCTTCCTCGACATCCATCGCGGCCAGGTTGCGGGTCAGCATCGCGGTCGGGCGCAGGTTGGATTCGCCGTTGGAGAACACCGGGAATTCGACCGGGAAACCGCCCGCCTCATACACGCCGCGCTTGACGTGCTCGGCCAGCTTGCGGAAGTGCGCGTTGCAGGGGGTCAGTTCCGACCACGTATTGCAGATGCCGATCACGGGACGCCCGTCGAAGGCATGGTCGGGGATGCCCTGGTTCTTCATCCAGCTGCGGTACATGAAGCCGTTCTTGTCGGCGGTGCCGAACCACGCGGTCGAGCGCAGCGGCTTGCGTTGCTTGTCGTTGGAATCCGACATGTTGTTCCTGGTGCAGGGCCGCCAGGGCGGCGGCGGGAATGGCAGGGACGACGGATCCAGCGGCATGGCGCTGCGGCGGCGCGGCACCACGCTGTCTCCGGTCGTTGTGTTTTGTGGGACGCAGTGTATGCAGCTTGCCGATATGCTACTAATGAAGAGTTCGCCCGTTGCCATATCGATTTCGGCATCAGTACTAACCCTAGCCATGCCTGCCCCCCTTCCTTCCCTCGCGACATCCCCGGCCCCCGAAGCCGTGCCGAGCTGGCACAACCACACCCGCCTCAAGACCCGCCAGCTATTGCTGCTGCTCGCCGTGGCCGACGAGGGCAGCATCCACCGCGCGGCCGAGCGGCTGGCGATGACGCAGCCGGCGGCGTCCAGGCTGCTGCGCGAGCTGGAGGAACTGCTGGCGGTGCCGCTGTTCGAGCGCCTGCCGCGCGGCATGGCACCGACCGACTACGGCCGCGCGATGATCCGGCACGCGCGCGCGGTGGTCGGCAGCCTGAACCAGGCGCGGGAAGAGGTATTGGCGCTGAAGGCCGGGCGGCTCGGCCATGTGGCGATCGGCGCCATCACTTCGCCGGGCGTGCGGCTGCTGCCGGCGGCGATCGCGCAGGTCAAGGCGCGCTATCCGGGCCTGCGGGTGTCGGTCGACATCGACAACAGCAACGTGTTGCTCGACCGCCTCGGACAGGAAAAGCTCGACATGGTGGTGGCACGCCTGTTCCCGGAACACGACAAGGGGCGGCTGCGCTACGAGCCGATGGCGCAAGAGCCGGTGTGCGCGGTGGTGCGGCCCGGCCATCCGATGCTGGCCGTCGCCGGCCTGTCGCTGGCCGATGCCACGGACGCTGCCTGGCTGATCCCGCCGGCCGGCACCGTGCTGCGCCACCGCTTCGAGCTGATGTTCCAGCGCGCCAGCCTGGCGCCGCCGGACAATGTGGTCGAGACCGCCGCGCTGCTGTTCCTGACACGCATGGTGACGCAGTCGGACATGATCGCGGTGCTGACCGCCGACGTGGCGCAGTACTACGCCGCGTTCGGCATGGTGGAAATCTTGCCGATGGCGATGCCCTGCCATATGGACGACTTCGGCCTGATCACGCCGACCGACCGCCTGATGTCGCCCGGCGCGCTGCTGGTCGCCGAGGCGCTGCGCGAAGCCGCGCAGGCCATCTATGGCGGGCACGCGCCGGCGTGAGCCGGCACGTGCGGGCGACAGCCTTCAGCCGAGAATGTCGAACTGGTCGAAGTACGCCGGATTCAGCTCCAGCCCCAGCCCCGGCAGGTTGTCGTCCAGCTGCAGGTAGCCGTTGTCCGGCGCGGGGTCGCCCTTGAAGATGTAGTAGAACAGCTCGTTGCCGACCTCGACGTCGTGCACCGGGAAGTACTCGGCCATCGGCGACGCGGTCGACGCCATGGTCAGGTGGTAGTTGTGCATCTGTCCGGCATGCGGGATCACCGGCACCGACCAGGCCTCGGCCATGGCGTTGATCTTCTGCGCCGCGGTGATGCCGCCGACACGGTTGGTGTCGTACTGGATCACGTCGACCGCGCGGCGCTCCAGCAGGTCCTTGAAGCCGTACGAGGTGAACTCGTGTTCGCCGCCCGAAATCGGGAACGGACTCGCCTTCTTCAGCTCGACATAGCCTTCGATATCGTCGGCGATCACCGGCTCTTCGAGCCAGCGCGGGTTGAACTCGGCCAAACGCGGCAGCATGCGGCGCGCGTATTCCAGGGTCCAGCCCATGTAGCACTCGAGCATGATGTCGACGCCGTCGCCCACCAGCTCGCGCAGCAGGCGCACCTGCTCGATGTTCTTCTGCATGCCGGCCGGGCCGTCCTTGGGACCGTAGCCGAAGCGCATCTTCATCGCGGTGAAGCCCTGGTCGAGGTAGCCTTGCGCTTCGGCGAGAAAGGCGTCGCGGTCATCGTTGTTGTAGAGCTTGGAGGCATAGCACCAGATCTTCTCCTTGGTGCGCCCGCCCAGCAGCTTGAACACCGGCTTGCCGACGGCCTTGCCCATCAGGTCCCACAGCGCGATGTCCACCGCAGAGATCGCCGCCATGCCGATGCCCTTTCTGCCCCAGGCATGGGTGCGTCGGTACATCTTCTGCCACAGGTATTCGTTGTCGAACGGGTCCTGGCCGATCACCACCGGCGCCAGGTACTGGTCGACGATCTGCTTGGCCACGCGCGGCGCCAGCGCGCAATTGCCGATGCCGACCAGGCCGGTATCGGTCTCGATCTCGACCACCATCCAGCCATGGAAGCGGAACGAGCCCATGGCGTCGCCGCGCTCGTAGAGGATATCGGTGGCGTTGGTGCAGAAATGCGCTTGCGGCGGCACAGTCTTGCCCTTCCATTCGAAGACGCGGGCGCGGACGTTGGTGATCTTCATGTTCAACTCCTGATGGCAATGCGTTGGCGCGAGCGCGCCCCGGCCGCGCCGGAGGCGGTCTTGCCTGTTGCGGTATGGATTGCAGGTTAGGTTGGCTAGGCTTGGGCGGTGGCGCGCCGCTGCGCACCCATGCTGCAGGCAATGTGGAAGGCCTGCAGCGTGGCGCCCGGATCCGCGCGGCCCTGCTGCGTGATGTCGAAGGCGGTGCCGTGCGCGGGCGTGGTGATCGGCACCGGCAACCCGCCCTGCACCGTCACGCCGCGCGAGAACCCCATCAGCTTGATGCCGATCTGGCCCTGGTCGTGGTACATGGTGACGATGGCATCGAACTGCCGCTGCGACGGCCCGCCCTGCACCTTCAGGAAGATGGTGTCGGCCGGGAACGGGCCGTCCGCATGGACGCCGCGTTCGCGCGCCGCGGCCACGGCGGGCGCGATCACGTCGATCTCTTCGCGGCCGAAGGCGCCGTTGTCGCCGTTGTGCGGGTTCAGGCCGCACACGGCGATGCGCGGGCTGGCCATGCCGGCGCGGCGCAGCGCCTGGTCGATCAGGTCGATGGCGCCGCCCACGCGGTCGGGCGTGATCATCGCCGGCACGTCCTTGAGCGCGACATGCGAGGTCACGCGCGAGGTCCACAGCCCGTCGAGCACATTGAACTCGCAGAAATTGCCGTGGTAGCCAAGCTGCTCGGCGAACCAGTGCAGCTCGTCGCTGTGGGCCATGCCGGCGGCATGCAGCGAGCTCTTGTTGAGCGGTCCGAACAGGATCGCATCGGCCTGGCCCGCCTGCGCCAGCTGCAGTGCCAGCGCCAGCGTGCCGAGGCTGTAGCGCCCGCCGTCGGCACTGGCCGCGCCGCGCGGAAAAGCCGGACGCCCCGGCAGCTGCCAGTGGTACAGGCGCGGCTTGCCGTCGTCGGCAAAGGCGGGCACGTCGGTCTCGGCCAGCGCCAGCTCGACGCCTGCGATCCGCATGCCGTGGCGCCATTCGTCGCGGTCGGCGATCAGCAGGATGTCGGCCTGCGCGGCCGTGCCGGCGTCGGCCAGCAGCCGCGCGATCAGTTCAGGACCGATGCCGGCGGGGTCGCCCAGCACCATGGCGATTCTTGGTCGGGAATGCATGAGGCTTCCGTAGGATTACTGGTCGAGCTTGACGCCCAGTTCGGCGATGAGCTTGCCATAGCGCGCATATTCGGCCCGCGAGAACGCGTCGAACTGCGCCGCGGTCAGCGTGCCGGGTACCGCGCCCACGTCGGCCAGCCGGCGCACCGTGTCGGGATCCTTGATCACCGTGGCGAGCGCGCTGCCCAGCTTCTGCAGCGCCGCGGGCGGCGTGCCGGCCGGCGCATAGACGCCGTACCACGCGCTCATCTGGATGCCGGGCACGCCCGCTTCCGCCAGCGTCGGCACGTTGGGCAGCAGCGCGGAACGCTTGTCGGCGGTCACCGCCAGCGCGCGCAGCTTGCCGGCCTTGATATGGCTGATGACCGACGGCATGGTCTCGAAGCTCATGTCCACTTGCCCGCCCATCAGGTCCACCAGCGCGCTGCTGCTGCTCTTGTACGGCACATGGAGCAGCTTGCCCTGGATCTGGCGCGCAAAGGCCGCGCCGGCCAGGTGCTGGGTACTGCCGACCCCGGACGAGCTGTAGCGGAACTTGTCCGGACTGGCCTGGATCTGCGCCACCAGCGCCTTGACGTCGCGCGCCGGCACCTGGTTGTTGACCACCAGCACATTGGGCACGGTCGATACCAGCGCCACCGGGACCAAGTCCTTGAGCGGGTCGAACTGCAGCTTGAGCAGGTGCGGCGCGATCGCCTGCGAGGTGACCACGCCCATCAGCAGCGTGTTGCCGTCCGCCGGCGCCTTGGCGGTAATGTCCGCGGCAATGGTGTTGGACGCGCCCGGGCGGTTGTCCACCACCACCGGCTGCTTCAGCTGCGCGGCGAGCTTGTCGGAGACGATGCGCGCCATCACGTCGGTGCCGCCGCCCGGCGCGGCGCCCACCATCATCCGCACCGGCCGCGTGTCCTGGGCCATGGCCGAGCCCGTTGCGGCCGCCACCGTGGCCAGGCCGGCGAGTGCGCCGGCGATCCATGTCTTCATTGCTGTCTCCGTCGTTTGCTGTCCGGGCTCTGCGGCGCGGATGGCCAGACTATAGGAGCATCAGCGATTCGCTACTACTGATGTTTTTTGAACTGGCGATCACCTGACGTTATACCTTGGCATCCGCCGCACCCGGCCCGCGCGGGCCCGCTTTCAGGATAGCGACCAACTGCCGCGCCGCGGCAGACAGGCCGCCGCCGCGCCGCGTGACGATGCCGAAAGTCTGCTGGCGCGACTGCAGCCGCACCGGCAGGATGCGCAGCATCTTCTGGCGCACGAACAGGGTGGCCACGCCGGCTGGCAGCAGCGACACCAGGCCGGGGTCGTCCTGCAGCATCGCCACCGTGACGAACGCCGACGAGGTGGACACCGCATTGGCCGGAAAGCTGATGCCGGCAAGATCCAGTTCGCGCTGCAGCAGGGCATGCATCGGCATGTGGCCGGCATACGTAATCCAGCGATAGCCGGCGAGGTCGGCAAACCCCATCGCGGCCACGCGCGGCGCGGGATGCGCGCGGCCCACCACCACCGCCACCTGCTCGTCGCCGAGCGGGTGGTAGTGGTATCGGGCCGGCTCGTCGCTGACCAGCGAGCGGCCGATGACCAAGTCCAGGTGCCCGTCATCGAGCAGTTCCAGCAGGCGGCGACTGGTGTCTTCGATGACTTCCAGCGCCAGCTCCGGGTGCGCCTGGCGCAACTGCGCCAGCGCCGGCACCAGCACGTCGGGCACCGCGCCCATGATGGCGCCGACGGCGACGCGCCCGCCGCTGCCGGCGCGGATGCCGGCCACCTCGTCGCACATCGCGCCCAGGTCAGCCACCAGCTGGCGTGCGTGCCGGATCACGCAATGGCCGAAGGCGTTGGGCCGCATGCCACGGCGGGAGCGCTCGAACAACGGCGCCTCGAGCATGCTTTCCAGCTCCTGCAGCGACTTGCTGGCCGCTGACTGGGTCATTGCCATGGCGGCGGCCGCCTGGTGCAGCGAGGCATGTTCGTCCAGCGCGATCAGCAACTGCAGCTGCTTTACCCGCAGGCGGCCCGTCAGGGTTTCGAGCGTGGATTTCATGGCCTGTCAGTGAGTCGCAAAAGCGATCACCAGATGGAAAGGTTTCAATATACAGGCCGCCGGACGGCTCGTATATTGGCCCGACCCATTGATCGACAGCCGGAGAGAGACCATGACCCGCAGCCCCGCCCCCACCGTCTACCGCGGCGTATTCCCGGTGGCGCCCACCATCTTCGACGCACAAGGCGGGCTTGACCTGGACGGCCAGCGCCGCTGCATCGACTTCATGATCGATGCCGGTTCGCACGGGCTGTGCATCCTCGCCAACTTCTCCGAGCAGTTCGTGCTGAGCGACGACGAGCGCAACGTGCTGATGCGGACCGTGCTCGAACATGTGGACGGCCGCGTGCCGGTGATCGTCACCACCACGCATTTCAGCTCGCGCCTGTGCGCCGAGCGCAGCCGCGCGGCGCAGGACGCGGGCGCGGCCATGGTGATGGTGATGCCGCCCTACCACGGCGCCACCATCCGCATGCCCGAGCGCGGCATCTACGAGTTCTTCGCCACCGTCTCGGACGCCATCGACATTCCCATCATGATCCAGGACGCGCCGGTCAGCGGCACCACGCTGAGCGCGCCGTTCCTGGCGCGCATGGCGCGCGAGATCGGCAATGTGTCCTACTTCAAGATCGAGGTGCCGCAGGCCGCGGCCAAGCTGCGCGAGCTGATCGAGCTGGGCGGCGACGCCATCGTCGGCCCGTGGGACGGCGAAGAGGCCATCACGCTGATGGCCGACCTGGAAGCGGGCGCCACCGGCGCCATGACCGGCGCGGGCTTTCCCGACGGCATCCGCCAGATCCTCGATGCCTGGCAGGCGGGCGATGCCGAGCTGGCGGCGCAGCGCTACCAGCAATGGCTGCCGCTGATCAACTACGAAAACCGCCAGGGCTGGCTGGCCACCAGCAAGGTGCTGATGCAGGAAGGCGGCGTGATCGCGTCGGACGCGGTGCGGCATCCGCTGCAGCCGATGCACCCGGCCACGCGTGAAGGACTGATGCGGATTGCGCGCCGGCTGGATCCGATGGTGTTGCGGTGGGGGCGGTGAGGGTTTCGCTCATTCCGGCGCCTCGCATCGAGGGACGCTGGCCCTCTCCCCTCTCCCGCTTGCGGGAGAGGGTTGGGTGAGGGCCGGAGCCCTCCACGAAGTGACGGCGCTTTGCATGCCCCCTCCTTCTGAAAGCACACATGACAACGCCTTCCCAAATCCAACCATGACCCTCACCGGCAACCTCCTGATCGGCCGCCAAGCGCCACGCGGCACCCATGGCACCCTGCACGCCATCGACGCTGCCACCGGCGCCACGCTGGAACCCACCTTCGGCGGCGCTACGCCCCAGCAGCTCGACCACGCCTGCGCCCTCGCCTGGCAGGCGTTTGACGCCTACCGCGAGACCGCGCCCGAACGCCGCGCCGATTTCCTCGAGGCCATCGCCGCCAACATCGTGGCGCTCGGCGATGCCCTCATCGATCGCTGCGTCGCCGAGTCCGGCCTGCCGCGCGCCCGCATCGAAGGCGAGCGCGGCCGCACCGTGGGCCAGTTGCGCCTGTTCGCCAACCTGCTGCGACAGGGCGATTTCCTTGAGCTGCGCGTTGATCCGGCCCAACCCGATCGCAAGCCGCTGCCGCGCTCGGACCTGCGCCTGCGCCATATCCCGCTGGGCCCGGTCGCGGTGTTCGGCGCGAGCAATTTCCCGCTGGCGTTCTCGGTGGCGGGCGGTGATACCGCATCGGCGCTGGCCGCCGGTTGCCCGGTCATCGTCAAGGCGCATCCGGCGCATCCCGGCACGTCGGAACTGGTGGGCCGCGCGATCCGCCAGGCCGTTGACGACCTGGACCTGCCCGAAGGCACCTTCTCGCTGCTGTTCGATGCCGGCCTGGAGGTCGGGCAAGGACTGGTGGCGGACCCGCGCATCAAGGCCGTCGGCTTCACCGGCTCGCGCGCCGGCGGCATGGCGCTGATGGCGATCGCGGCCGCGCGCGCCGAACCGATCCCGGTCTATGCCGAGATGAGCAGCGTCAACCCGGTGCTGCTGTTCCCGCATGCGCTGGCCAGCCGCGCCGAGGCCATCGGCACCGCCTTCGCCGATTCGCTGACATTGGGAGCGGGGCAGTTCTGCACCAATCCCGGCCTGGTGCTGGCGGTGGCGGGCGACGATCTGGAGCGCTTCCTGCAGGCCGCGTCGGCACGGCTGGCCACGCTGCCGGCGGCGACGATGCTGACGCCCGGCATCCATCGCGCCTATTGCGCCGGCGTCGCGTCGCTTGCCAGCCATGCGCAGGTGCATACCGTGGCCCGCGGCGCAGCCGGCGCGGCCACGCAGGGACAGGCCGCGCTGTTCGCCACCGACGCCGGAGCTTTCCTGGCCGACCCCGCGCTGCGGCACGAAGTCTTCGGCGCCGCCGCGTTGGTCGTGCGCTGCCGCGACCTTGCTGGAATGCAGCGTGTCATCGACGCCCTGGAAGGCCAGCTGACCGCTGCGCTGCATCTCGACGAGGCCGACCACGACGCCGCCCGCGCGTTCCTGCCCGCGCTCGAACGGCTGGCGGGACGCATCCTGGTCAACGGCTTCGGCACGGGGGTGGAAGTCGGGCATGCGATGGTGCATGGCGGGCCGTGGCCGGCCACCTCGGATGGCCGCAGCACCTCGGTCGGCAGCCTGGCCATCGCGCGCTTCCTGCGCCCGGTCAGCTACCAGGACATGCCGGCCGCCCTGCTGCCCGCGTCGCTGCGCCCGGACAGCCCGCGGCGCCACGCGTGGCGCGTCGACGGCAAGCTGCCGGGCTCGCCCGACTGAGCCCTACCGCGACAACGCCCGCAACGCATCGATCAGCAGGCTCATCGATGCGGTCGGCGGGCGGCCGCGCCGCGTGACGATGCCATACGGCCCGAGCTTGCGCGGCAGGGGCAGGGGCAGCAGCGCCAGCGCGCCCAGCCGGCCATAGTAGGCCGCGACCGACTCCGGCAACACCGCGATCAGTTCGCTGTCCGCCAGCAACGAGGTGGTCATCAGCACCGCCGCGGTCTCGATGGTCGATGGCGGCGCGGGCACGCCGGCATCCTCGAACGAGCGGTCGATCAGCGCCCGCATCGGGCTCGGGCGCGGCTGCATGATCCACGGGTAGCGCGTCAGCTCCGCGAACGACAGCTTGCGCCGGCGCGCCAGCGGATGCTGCGGCCCGACCACGATGGCCAGGCCCTCGTCGCCCAGCTGCTCGAATGCGAGGCCGCTGCTGTCCCAGCCATCCGGCACGCGCCCCAGCACGATATCGAGCTGGTCACGCTCCAGCTGCGGCATCAGCACGTCGCTGGTCTCCACATGCACCGCCACCTCCAGCCGCGGATGATCGCGGTTGAGCTGGCGAATCACATCGGCAAGCAACCCCGGCGTCGGCGCCATCACCGCGCCGACGCGCACGCGGCCGATCTTGCCGGATTCCAGCGCCACCAGTTCGTCGCGCAGGCCGCCCATATCGGCAAACACCAGCCGCGCGTAGCGCGTTGCCGCCAACCCGAAGCGGGTCGCCCGCAGCCCGCGCGCATGGCGCTCGAACAGCGGCACCCCGAGCAGGTCTTCCATATCCTGCAGCATCTTGCTGACCGCGGGCTGCGTCAGCGTCAGCGCCTCTGCCGCCTGGCGCAGCGAGCCGCGTTCTTCCACCGCCAGCAGCAGCCGCAGGTGCTGCATCTTGAGGCGGCCGTGGAGGGTGCTGACGGGTGGGATCATGGGCGGGGGGAAAAGGCGTGGGCAATGAGGGGCGCACTGCGATCACAAATTCTTATCGCTTCGCGCAGGCTGGTCAAGCTGGAGGTATCGCTGAGGCCCTGTGCATCAACTGTACAATGCCCCCCGTGCCCGGCACCACGGCCAGCCAGGCCCGTCATTCCGCAAACCGCTTTCAGGAACAGGACACCAGCCATGGGCAACACCAGCCGGGCTTTCCTTCTCGGTCCGCTGCTCAAGGGCGTCTCGCGTTCGTTCTATCTCACGCTGCGCGTGCTGCCCGCCGGCATGCGCGACCCGGTGGGGCTGGCTTACCTGCTGGCGCGTGCGGCCGACACCATTGCCGATACCGCGCTGATCCCGCCGGCGCGGCGGCTGACGCTGCTGCTGTCACTGCGTGAGCAGGTCAACGGCACCGCCGGGGGCGCGGCTCCTGCCATCGATATCGCCGCGGAAGTGGCCGGCCGGCAGGAGCAGTCGGACGAGCGCCTGCTGCTCGAATCGCTGGGGCCCGCGCTTGCCGTGCTGACGCAGCTGCAGTCGGCCGACCGGCAAGCGGTACGTCAGATCGTGTCGACGCTGACCGAGGGCATGGAATTCGACCTGCACACGTTTCCCGACGAAGCTTCCGGCCGCGTGGCCGCGCTGCGCGACTGCGACGCGCTGGATCGCTATACCTATATGGTTGCCGGTTGCGTGGGCGAATTCTGGACGTACATGACCGCCGCCCACGAACCGGCGGCGATCGGCGACAGCGGGACCATGCTGCGCCGCGGCGTTCGCTTCGGCAAGGCGCTGCAGATGACCAACGTGCTGCGCGACTGCGGCAAGGACCTGCGCATTGGCCGCTGCTACCTGCCGGAGACGATGCTGGCGCGGCACGGCTTGCGCGCGCCGGACCTGCTGGCGCCGGACGCGTCGGCGCGCGCGCGGCCCCTGATGTTCGAGCTGGTGCGCAAGACGCTGGAACACTTCGATGAGGCGCTGGCGTACACGCTTGCCATCCGCGCGCGCTTCGTCCGGCTGCGGCTGGCGTGCCTGTGGCCGGTGCTGATCGGCATGGAGACCTTGCTGCGCCTGGTCCGCAACGACGACTGGCTCGATCCGGCAAAGGCATCCAGGCTGCCGCGCAGCGAGGTTTACCTGATCCTGGCCGGTTCGCTGCCGGCGGTGCTGTCGGACCGCCTGTTGCGGCGGTGGTTTGCGCGTCTGCGGCGGGACATCGATGCCTGCATCCGCTGACGCGCACCGCCTCGTGACCGCTTAGTCCGACTGGTACTTCGGCGAACGCGGCCCATACAGCAGCCCGCCCGGCTGGCCCGCCGCCAGCAGCCGATAGCTGGTGCTGCCGGCAACGGTGTAGCTGGCGTCCAGGGTATGGTTCATTGCCTGCGTGATGGCCGCGCTGATCAGCATGCCGATCAGCCCGCCGCCGCTGCTGGAGCTGTCGGTGGCCGACACCGCCGTGCCGGACCACAGTACGTCTCCATTCTTCAGGTCGACCAGCTTGGCGTTCGCCGCCACCCGGGTCACGCTGCTGAGGATCTGGTACCTCGATCCATACTCGGTCACGGTCACGTACAGCGCGGCGTCGGCGCCGAAGATCTCGCGCAGCTTGGCCACCGGCACGGCATGGATCTCGTCCGGCACCGTCAGGCCGTTCTGCCGGAAGGTCTCGTCGACCAGCGCGACCGGCAACACGTAGTAACCGGATTCCGCCAGCGGGAACGTGGCCTGCGACAGCATGGCATACGTGGCCTTGATGTCCGGCGAGGTATTCTGCGGCGGCAAGACCACGATGGAGCGCGGCCGGCTGGACTTGAAGGCGGCGTAATCGACCTGCTTGTTCGGCACGGCACAACCGGCAAACAGCAGGACGATGGCCGCGCCTGCGAGATAGCTCAGTAGTCGGCGCATCATTGGGCCCTCCCTGCGGTGCCGGCGTCCTTGCCCGCGGCGGTGGCGCCGGTCTTGATTTCGGTGCGGGCGTCGCTGTTGACGTTCCTGAGCAGGAAATCCATATAGGGCGCGGACTCCGGGAACAGGGTCTTCTCGGTCTGGAACTCCTTGATCATCTGGTCGCCCTTGCCGATGTTCAGGTACAGCATGCCAAGCTGGGCGTGATAGCCGGGCGGCACCGACCCGCTCTGCGCCTTGATCTTCTGCAGGCCGCTTTCCAGGGCGGTGATCTGCGCCTCCTTGGATTCGCCCTTGAAATACTCGTAGACCTGGGCCTGATAGCCCTCCCACTGATACATGGGCTTGGGTGCCGCGCAGCCAGCGAGCAGCAGGCTGCCGGCGGCTGACATGAATGCTGCGCGGCGCAGCATGACCGTATTCTTCATTGTTGTTCTCGTTGCGTTGGACCTTGCCGCTTATTGCGGGCCCGGCTTCCAGGCGCCCGTCTCGATGGCGCTGACCAGGTTGTTCACTGCCTCGCGCATGGCCAGGTCCATCACCTTGCCATTGAGCGTCGAGTCGTAGCTGGCGGTGCCGCCGAACCCGATCACCTCGCGGTTGGACAGCTTGTATTCGCCCGCGCCCTGCGTGGCATACACGACTTCCGAGGTATTGATGTTGACGACGTTGAGGTTGACCTTGGCATAGGCCACCTGCTCGCGGCCGCGGCCAAGAATGCCGAACAGCTGCACGTCGCCGACTTCCTTGCGGCCGAATTCGGTGATGTCGCCGGTGACGACATAGTCGGCGCCCTTGAGGCGCTGCGCCTGGTTCTTGATCGCCGCCTCGCGCTGAATTTCCGCAAGGTTTTCGCGCTCCAGCACATTGAAGCGGTTGGTCTGCTGCAGATGGGTCACCAGGCTGGTCTTGGCCTGGCCGCTGAGGCGGTCGATGCCGTCCGAGAACACCCCGCGCATGTAGTTCGAGCGGTTGTCGAACTTGCCGACGGCGATCGGCGTGCGCACGCCGTGGTACGGCCTGGCGGCGCTTTCCACCTTCTGCACCGGCACGGCCGTCGAAGTCTCGGTAGCGCAGCCTGCCAGCAGCAGCGCGGCGGCCGCCCCGAGCAGGCAGCACGATTTGATGTGTTTCACTGGATCTCTCCCTGTTGTCATTGAACGGGTGCCACGGCCGGGACGCGCGCTGGCGGCATGGCACCGCACCGCGATGCGGCGCGCGCCATGCTACACCGTGTCCTGCGAGGGAAGATCGATCTGGATCAACAGGCTGGCGCGGCGGGTGGCATGGGTCGCAATCTGTCTTACGGCAGGCGCTGGCAAATCCTTAGCCATGCGCGGCGAAAATGCGGCGAGCCATAAAAAAAAACCGGCCCAATGGGCCGGTTCTTCTCTGGACAGCAAGGCGCTGGCGCAGGCTCAGTCCACCGTCGCGCCCGACGCCTTCACCACCTTCGCCCACTTGGCCGTCTCCGACTTCATGAAGGCGGCCAGCTGGGCCGGCTTTTCCGGGTTGGGTTCGGCGCCCTGGTCGGCCATCTGCTTCTTCACTTCGGGCATGGCCAGGATCTTGACCAGCTCGGCATTGAGGCGGTCGACGATGGGCTGCGGCGTGCCGCCGGTAGCGTACAGCGCGAACCACGAGGTGGCTTCATAGCCCGGCACACCCGATTCGGCCACGGTCGGCACGTTGGGCAGCGCCGGCGAGCGCTTGGCCGAGGTCACGGCCAGCGCGCGCAGCTTGCCCGCCTTCACGTGCGGGTACGACGACGGCATGTTGTCGAACATCAGGCCGATCTGGTTGCCCAGCAGGTCGTTCACGGCCGGGGCGCTGCCCTTGTACGGGATGTGCTGGATATGCAGGCCGGTCATCGAGTTGAACAGTTCGCCCGACAGGTGCATCGACGAGCCGCTGCCCGACGAGCCGTACGACAGCTTGTCCGGGTTGGCCTTGACGTAGGCGATCAGTTCCTTGATGTTGTTGACCGGCACCTTGGGGTTGGCCACCACCAGGTTCGGCACCATCGCCACGCGGCTGATCGGCGCGAAATCCTTGACCGGGTCGTACGGCAGCTTCGAGTACAGCGACTGGTTGATCGCGTGCGTGCCGATGGTGCCCATGAACAGCGTGTAGCCGTCGCCCGGGGCCTTGGCGGCGATCGAGGCGCCAATGTTGCCGCCCGCGCCCGGACGGTTGTCGATCACCACCGGCTGGCCCAGCGCCTTGCCCAGTTGCAGGCCGACGATGCGCGCCAGGATGTCGGTGGTGCCGCCGGCCGAGAACGGCACGATCAGCGTGATTGGCTTGGTCGGATAGCCGCCCTGTGCATGGGCCGCGCCGGCAAAGCCGGCGAGGGTGGTGGCCAGCGCCACGCCGGCGGCAAGCAGGCGGCGGCGCGTGGTGGAGGTCTGGGAATCTTGTCTCATCGGTAATGCTCCGGTGCTATATCGATCCGGCGGTGATTGGGTACCGCGGGAGGTTGTGCTGGATGGCGTGATTGCCGTTCCCGAACGAAGGGCGCGCACATGCGCGCTTCCGGTGGGCGGCCCGCTCATGGGCCGCCATGCGTGACGCTTGGTTAACGTCTCTTCTTGTTGAATGCTTGAGTCGCGGGCCGGCCGGGCTTTACACCGGCGCAACGCCCAGCGTGGTGCCGCCGCACACGTACATCACCTGTCCGGTGACGAAGCCGTTGTCCGGCGACAGGAAGAACATCGCGGCGCGCGCGACGTCTTCCGGGGTACCCATGCGCTTGACGGTGATGCTGGCAAGGATGCGCTTGGTCTGCTCCGCGCCTTCCGGATTGCTCTTGCGGAACAGCTCGGTGGCGATCGGGCCCGGGGCCACGGCGTTGACGGTAATGCCGTCGCCGCCCAGTTCCATCGCCAGCGTGCGCGTCATGCCGATCAGGCCGGCCTTGGTGGCCGAGTACACCACGCGCTCAGGCTTGCCCAGCGCGGCGCGCGAGGCCATGTTGACGATGCGGCCGAAGCCCGCGGCGCGCATCGCCGGCAGGCAGGCTTGCAGCAGCAGCAGCGGGGCTTGCAGGTGCAGGCCGGTCACGTAGTCCAGGTCGGCGACGGTGGCACTGTCGGCGGTGCCGGGGCGCGTGGCGCCGGCGTTGTTCACCAGGCGCGTGACCGCGAAGCGCGCCGTGACCTGCGCGGCCACGGCGCGGGTGGCCTCGGCATCGGTCAGGTCGGCCTGGAAGAACGTCATGTTGGGATGCGACCACGCCGGTTCGGCGTAGTCGACATTGACCACCTGGCTCACGCCATCGGCCAGCAGCATTTCACAGATGGCGCGGCCGATACCGGAACTGCCGCCAGTGACGAGGGTGGCTACGGGGAGGGACATCTTTGACTCACTCAATAAAAACTACCGCTGTCCTGCTCCCTCTCCCGCTTGCGGGAGAGGGTTGGAGAGGGCGGGAGCCGCCACGGAGTGCCGGCCTGTCATGCTTGACGCACGCCTGCCCTCTCCCCGGCCCCTCTCCCGCGCGCGGGAAAGGGGAGCAAACAAGCGGTAGAGCTATCTGATTGCGCTCACACGCGCTCGATCACCATCGCAATACCCTGCCCTACGCCAATGCACATCGTGCACAGCGCGAAGCGGCCGCCGGTGCGGTGCAGCTGGTACATCGCGGTGGTGACCAGGCGCGCGCCGCTCATGCCGAGCGGGTGGCCCAGCGCGATCGCGCCGCCGTTCGGGTTGACGCGCTGGTCGTCGTCGGCCACGCCCAGCTGGCGCAGCACGGCCAGGCCTTGCGCGGCGAACGCTTCGTTCAGCTCGATCACGTCGATCTGGTCCAGCGTCATGCCCAGTTGCTTGAGCAGCTTCTGCGTGGCCGGCGCCGGGCCGATGCCCATCACGCGCGGCGCCACGCCGGCGGTGGCCATGCCGACAATGCGCGCGCGCGGGGTCAGGCCATGCTGCTTGATGCCGGCTTCGCTGGCCAGCAGGATCGCGCAGGCGCCGTCGTTCACGCCCGAGGCATTGCCGGCGGTCACGGTGCCGTCAGCACGGACCACGCCGCGCAGCTTGGCCAGCGCTTCCATGCTGGTGGCGCGCGGGTGCTCGTCGCGCTCGACCACGATCGGGTCGCCCTTCTTCTGGGCGATGGTGACCGGGGTGATTTCCTGCGCCAGCGTGCCGTCGGCCTGCGCGCGCGAGGCCTTCTCCTGGCTGCGCAGCGCCATCAGGTCCTGGTCTTCGCGGCTGATCTTGTAGTCGGTGGCAACGTTCTCGGCGGTCTCGGGCATCGAGTCGACGCCGTAGGCCGCGCGCATCGCCGGGTTGATGAAGCGCCAGCCGATGGTGGTGTCGAAGATCTGCGCATCGCGCGAGAACGCGCTGGTGGCCTTGCCCATCACGAACGGGGCCCGGCTCATGCTTTCCACGCCGCCGGCAATCATCAGGTGGGCTTCGCCGGCCTTGATCGCGCGCGCCGCGGTGCCGGTGGCATCCATGCCCGAGCCGCACAGGCGGTTGATGGTGGCGCCCGGCACGTCCTGCGGCAGGCCCGCCAGCAGCGACGACATGCGCGCCACGTTGCGGTTGTCCTCGCCGGCCTGGTTGGCGTTGCCATAGATCACGTCATCAATGGCCTTCCAGTCCAGGTCCGGGTTGCGCGCCATCAGCGCCTTCAGCGGCACCGCGCCGAGGTCGTCCGCGCGCACCGCGGACAGGCTGCCGCCGTAGCGGCCGATGGGGGTGCGGATGGCGTCGCAGATAAAGGCTTCGGTCATGGTGTGTCTCTCTCTTTGTGATGGGTATCGATGGCGGCGCTTACGCCTGCTTCAGCGGCACGCCGGTCAGGCGCTGCAGTTCGTCGAAGCTCAAGCCCTCGACCAGGTCGCGCGCGACCAGGCCGTCGGCGGTCACGTCGAGCGTGGCAAGATCAGTGTAGATGCGCGTTACGCAGCCGATGCCGGTCAGCGGATAGGTGCATTGCGGCACGATCTTGCTTTCGCCCTGCTTGGTCAGGTGCTCCATCATCACGAACACCTGCTTGGCGCCGATCGCCAGGTCCATCGCGCCGCCCACGGCGGGGATGGCGCCCGGTGCGCCGGTGTGCCAGTTGGCCAGGTCGCCCGTCTGCGATACCTGGAACGCGCCCAGCACGCAGAAGTCGAGATGGCCGCCGCGCATCATCGCGAAGGAATCGGCGTGATGAAAATACGAGCCGCCCGGCTTGATCGTCACCGGCTGCTTGCCGGCGTTGATCAGGTCGCCGTCTTCCTCGCCGGGCGCGGGCGCGGGGCCCATGCCAAGCAGGCCGTTCTCGCTGTGCAGCAGGATTTCCTTGTCGGCCGGCAGGTGGTTGCCGACCAGGGTGGGCAGGCCGATGCCGAGGTTGACCACGGCACCGTCGGGAATGTCTTTGGCCACGCGGGCGGCCATCTGATCGCGGGTCAGGCGTTGCATGCTGTTTCTCCTGTATTCGCGCTCAGGCGACCTTGACGACGCGCTTGACGAAGAGGCCCGGCGTCACGATGTGTTCGGGATCCATCTCGCCCAGCTCGACCACGCGGCTGACCTGCACGATGGCGCATTTGGCGGCCATCGCCATGATCGGGCCAAAGTTGCGCGCGGTCTTGCGGTAGGTGAGGTTGCCCCAGCGGTCGGCGGTGTCGGCCTTGATCAGCGCAAAGTCGGCGTGGATCGGGGTTTCGAACACATAGCCCTGGCCGTCGATGATGCGCGTTTCCTTGCCCTCGGCCAGCGGCGTGCCGTAGGCGGTGCGGGTGAAGAAGCCGCCGATGCCGGCGCCGGCGGCGCGGATGCGCTCGGCCAGGTTGCCTTGCGGCACCAGCTCCAGCTCGATCTCGCCGGCGTGGTAGAGCGAATCGAACACGTAGGAATCCGCCTGGCGCGGGAACGAGCAGATGATCTTGCGCACGCGCTTGGTCTTCAGCAGCGCGGCCAGCCCGGTGTCGCCATTGCCGGCGTTGTTGTTGACGATGGTGAGATCGCGCGCGCCTTGCTCGATCAGCGCGTCGATCAGTTCCGCGGGCATGCCTGCCAGGCCGAAGCCGCCGGTCAGGATGGTGGCGCCGTCGTGGATGCCGGCAACCGCCGCTTCCACCGTGTCATATAGCTTGTTGATCACTTGCGTTCCAGGTCGGAAGATCCGCCAGGCTACCGGAGCGGGCCGCAAGCCGCGGCACATGAAAGACGGTTTCCGGTAATCCTGCCGGAAGGATGTTCGTTGCGGCGGGCAGCGTGGGCTGCCTCATGAACGGTCCAGCAGTCTGCGCGTGGTCTGCTTTGATCGGGATGGAGCAGGCACTCGTCGATCGAACCTCGGCCAAGCCGATCTGCTCGACCGATTTGTTCGATATACGAACTTGAATTCGCAGAATGAACAGATTACACCTGCGCGTTCCTGATGGTCAAGCCGACCGCGCGGTCGGCTAACCGGTTTGTGCGATCAGCGCGCATGCGTGATGCGCAGGCCCCGTGTGTAGGACAGAGCCGACATCACTATCGGCTCGCACGGGATAGGGCGCCAGGCCGGTCGGGCCTATCGTTGAATCAGAACAGGGCAGCGCCGCACAGCAGCCACCGGACCACCCGGCTGAGCAGGCCGCCTGGCAACACAAAAGAACGAGGAACCCGTCATCATGGCCACCGCCACCGTCCCTTTTTCTTCTACACCCCATGCGGCAGCGCTCGCCCGCATCCTGCATGTCACCCGCAAGGCCTGGTCACTAGACATCCGTCCGACCCAAGCGGCCCCGGCGCCTGACGCCACCGGCGCCGCATTGCAGCCTGCCACGCCGGCGCTGTCGCGCCGCGCCCGCCTGACCCGCGCGGCCGCCCGCGCGTTCGAGGCGCAGGTGATGGCGATTCGCTGCCGCAGCGTGGTCGTCGCCTGATCCGGCCGCTCTCGCCCTGCTAGGCCGCCGCCGGTACGCCGCTCAGCAGCACGCGGCTGCCGTCGATCCCGGGCCGCACTTCCAGCCGCACGTCGATGCGTTCGCGCAGTTCCGTCACGTGCGAGATGATGCCCACCAGCCGCCCGGCCTGCTGCAGGTCAAGCAGCGTGCGCAGGGCAAAGTCCAGGCTTTCCGGATCCAGCGTGCCGAAGCCCTCGTCAACGAACAGCGTGTCGAGCTGGATGCCGCCCGCGCGCGACTGCACCACGTCGGCCAATCCCAGCGCCAGCGACAACGAGGCCAGGAAGCCTTCGCCGCCTGACAGCGTATTGGCCGGGCGCGCCGCGCCGGTATCGTGGTCGAACACTTCGATGTCGAGTCCGCCGGCGCTGCGCTGGTCGGCCTGCTCGCGCATGCGCTGCAGCGCATAGCGGCCGCGGCTCATCGCCAGCAGGCGCGTGGAGGCGGCTTCCAGCACCTCGTCGAGCAGCGTGGCCAGCACAAAGCGCTGGAACGTCATGCGGCGCGGGTTGTTGCCGTTGGCGACTTCAGCAAGCCGGCCCAGCACGGCAAAGCGCGCTTCGATGTCGCGGCCCTGGTGGTCCAGCTGCTGCAGCCGCTGCTGGCATTGCAGCAGCGCGTCGCGAGAACGGCCGCGTTCGGCCTGTTGCCGCACCAGGGACTCCACCGTCGCCGCACTAGCCCCGAGCGCTGCGCGCAGCCCGTCGAGGTCCGGCGCATCCAGCGCTTGCGCGGCAGCTTGCGCACGTGCGTGCCGGTCGGCGGCGGCGGCCAGTTGGCTGTCGAAGGTGCGCAACGTGGCGTCCAGCGCTTGCATCGCGTCATCATCCAGGCAGGCGTCGGCGTGCGCCTGCGCATCGGCAAAGCCGTGCTGCGCGAGCCCCTGCGCCAGTGCCGTGTCGGCGTTGGCGAGGCGTTCAGTGATCTGCGCCTGGGCCTGGCGTGCCGACGCCAGCGCGGCCTGCGCACCGGCATGCTCCGCCGCGGCCTGCCGCTCGGCCGCCTGCGCCGTCGCCAGCGCTTGCTCCAGCCCCGCCAGCGTGGCCTGCGCCTGGCGCAGCGCCTCGCCCAGCGCCACCGGATCGCGCGAATCCTCGGGCACCTGGGTGCTCTCGGCCTGCCATTCAGCGCGGCAATGGGCCAGCGCCTGCAACGCGGCATCGGCGGCGGCAACGGCGTCGCGGTGCACGGCTTCAGCGCTTTCCCGCGCGGCATGCGCGGCCGCGATCGTGGCCTGGCGTTGCGCCAGGCTGGCCGAAGCCTGCTGCTCCCGCGCCAGCGCCGCTTGCCGCGACCGGATCTCGGCGTCGAGACTGGCGGCGGCTTCGTCGCTGGCATCGCCGAGTTCCGCGGCCAGTTCTTCCCGCCGCTCGCGTGCGTGCCGGATCGCCAGCTGCGCAGCCTCGTTTTGGCCGGTGCAGCGCACCGCTTCGGCCTGCGCTTCCAGCAGGGCCTGGCGCGCGGCCTCCAGCGCCAGGTCCGACAGCGGCTGCGCCACATGTTGTGCCGGCTCGGGATGCGCGGTGCTGCCGCAGACCGGGCAGGCATCGCCCGCCGCCAGACCTTGCGCCAGGCGTGCGGCCTGGCCGGCGCGCCACGCGGATTCGGCCTCTGCCAGCGCGGCGCGGCAGCGGTCGCGCTGATCCAGCGCCTGCTGTTCGGCCCGCGCGTGGCCGGCGGCTTGCCCGTTGGCGGCGGCCAGCGATTGCGCCGCCTGCCGATACCGCTCGAATTGCCGCGCGCGGTCCTGCAGCGCGGCCAGTTGCAAGGCGCTCGCCTGTGCCTGCGCCGCGGCAAGCTGCGCCTGCGCTAATGCCGATTCGGCGGCCGCGGCGGCGGCACGGCATGTCTCCAGTTGCGCCACGGCGTGCCCGCGCGCCGTGGCGGCCGCGGCCTGCCTGGCCTCGGCCTCCTGCAAGGCGCGCTGCAGGGTTCCCAGCCGCTGCGCGCGCGGCAGCATCGCCTCGAGTTGCGAAACGCGGCGCTGCGCGGCCTGGCGTACGTCAGCCTGCTGCGACTGGACTTGCAAGGCCGCGGCGGCCTGTGCGGCCCGTTGCGCGGCGCGCCCGGCGTGTTCGCTGGCCTGCGCCAATGCACTGGCGCCGGCGCTGTGATCGCGCTGCGCGGCCTGTGCGGACAGCAACGCCGGCATGACGCGCGCGGCGCGCTGGGCCGCGTGCAAGCGGGCGCGTTGTTCTTCCATGGCGGCCTGCCGCGCCAGCAGCCCGGCATGGGCGGCCTGCGCCTGCTGGCGCTCCTGCAGGCGCGCCGCGACCTGCTCGCCAGCCGCCAGCGCCGCCTGGGCGGCGGCTTGCGCGACGCGCGCGCCTTGCTCCTGGCCATGCAGCGCCTGCAGCTCCGCCTGCATGGTGGTGATGCTGTCCGCCAACGCCGCAGCCGACTCCATCCCGGCCTGCCGCAAGGCTTCCTCGCGCTGGATGGTGATGCGCTCGGCGTCGCGCCGGATGCCGGCGGCCTCGGCCTTCAGCAGCTCTTCCACGCGGCGGTACAGCTCGGTGCGGAACAGCCGCTCGAGGATGGCCTGCCGCGCCTGCGAACTGGCGGTCAGCAGCTCGCGAAAGCGTCCCTGCGGCAGCACGATCACCTGGCGGAACTGCGCGCTGTCAAAGCCCAGCAGATCCCGCACGGCATCGGTGACCTTGCCCGGCTGGCTGGCCTTGCTGGTCCAGCCGTTGCCGTCGTGCAGATCCAGCTGCGCCTTTGCCGGTTCTGTCACCCAGCCCTCGCCACGCTGCCTGGGCCGCTCCTGCGCGGGCGAGCGCACCACGCGCCAGCGCTGCGCGCCCAGGCTGAACGTCAGCGTCACCTCGGTGCGCAAGCCCGCTGCCGCATTGGCGCTGCGCATGGCCTGCGCGCTGCGCTCGCCGCCAGAGGTGTCGCCGTACAGCGCAAAGCAGATGGCATCGAGCAGCGTGGTCTTGCCCGCGCCGGTGGGGCCATGGATCAGCACGAAGGCCTGCTCGCCCAGCCGCGTGAAATCGACCTGTTCGGTCGCGGCAAAGGGGCCGAACGCCTGCAGCGTCAGATGCAGCGGTCTCATGCCGACTCCCGCTCGGCCGCGGCGATACCGGCCAGCACCTGGTCGAGCGCGGCGCGCTGGGCCGGGTCCAGCTCGGCATCGGCCACTTCGCGGAAGAAGCTGGCGAACAGCTCGCCCGTGCCAAGCTGCCGCAGCTTGCGCCCCGCGTCGGAGGCCACGCCGCTGCGCGCCAGCACCGTGCGCTCGATCGCCAGCGCGTTGGGATAGACCTGGCGCAGCCGGGCCATCGGGTCCAGCAGCGCGCCGGTATCCGTGAGGCACGCGTGGATGTAGTCGTCGCGTTGCGGGTCGTCGGCGCCCGCAGCCAGCAATTGCGCCAGCTCGCCCTCGACCACGCGCACGTCGCGCAGCGGCTGCAGCGCTACCGGCGTAATGGCAACGGCCCCGTCCGCATCCAGTTCAATGCGCGACACCGACTTCTCGTGCGCGCATTCCGACAGCGAGTATTTCAGCAGCGAGCCCGCATAGTGGAGGCGCCCGCCGCCCAGCGTCTGTGGCCGGTGCAGGTGGCCCAGCGCGACCAGGTCGAAGCCGGCGAACAGGTCCGCGGCCACGGCGCCGCTGCCGCCCACGGACAGCGGCCGTTCCGATTCGCTGGCCGCGCCGCCCACCACGAAGGCATGGCCCACCACCACGGCGCGCACGCCGGGCGGATGCACCGCGCGGATGGCATCGAGCTGTGCGTGCAAGGCGGCTTCATGTGACGGCACTTCGGTGCCGATCGCATCGCGCACCACGGCGGGCTCGGCGTATGGCAGCGCGTAGATGCGAACTTCGCCGTGCGCGTCGTGCAAGGTCACGCAACTGGCCGCCGCCAGCGTGCGCCCGGCCACATGCAGCCCCTGCGCGCGCATCAGGCGCGCGCCGAATTCCAGCCGCTGCGCGCTGTCGTGATTGCCCGCGATCATCACCACCGGCACGCCCGCATCGACCACGATGCGGCCCAGCACATCGTCGAGCAGCGCCACCGCCTCGGGCGGCGGCACGGCGCGGTCGTAGACGTCGCCGGCAATCAGCACGGCATCCGGCCGCTCGGTGCGGACCAGTTCGACAAACTGGTCGAGGAGATGGGCCTGGTCTTCCAGCAGGCTGCGCGCATGGAAGAGACGGCCGAGATGCCAGTCGGCGGTGTGAAGGAAACGCAATCCGGGGGTCCGTTGGAGAATCGGCGAAACCCGCATCATAATGCGTCGCAGCCCGCCGCCCGTTCAGCACCGGGCCAGCGGGCGCGCGACCTGAACGAAATCCGCCTGCCCTGGTGCGGCTGGCGCTCAGACCGGCTCGGCCTCGCTGTCGGCGATCTGGTACTTGCGCATTTTTTCCCACAGCACCTTGCGGCTGATGCCCAGGCTTGCCGCCGTGTCCTGCCGCCGCCAGCCATTGGCGTCGAGCGCGGCCAGGATGCGGCGGCGTTCTTCCATGTCGCCGCGCAGGTCGGCGCGCTCGCCGCCATCGAACGCGCCCGGATGCAGCGCGCGGAACAGCGGCCGGATCCGTTCCTCGTCCCAGTGACCGGTCTGCTGCACGGTAATGCCGACACGCTCGGCCAGGTTGCGCAGCTCGCGCACGTTGCCGGTGAAGTAGGCGGTGCCGACCGCGCCCTTGAGCCAGTCCGGCATCGGCGGCAATGCGTCAAAGCCGGACGCGCCCAGCATATGGCGCAGGAACGACTGCAGCAGCGCCAGCTTGTCGGCGGGGCCACGCTCTTCCAGGCTCGGGATGCGCATCTCGATCACCGCCAGGCGGAAGAACAGGTCGGCGCGGAAGCGTCCCTGCCGCACCGCGTCGCGCAGGTCCTTGTTGGTCGCGGCCACCAGCCGGAAATCCAGCTTGACCGCCAGCGTCGAGCCCAGCCGGGTGATCACGTTCTCTTCCAGCACGCGCAGCAGCTTGACCTGCTGGAACAGCGGCAGGTCGCCGATTTCATCGAGAAACAGCGTGCCGCCGTTGGCCTGCTCGAAATACCCGCGATGCGCGAACGATGCGCCCGTGAACGCGCCCTTGGCATGGCCAAAGAATTGCGACTCGAACAGCCCGTCGGGAATCGCGCCGCAGTTGACCGCGACGAAGGGTCCCTTGCCGTAGGTGCTGTTGCGCTCATGGAACAGGCGCGCGATGCGTTCCTTGCCGGCGCCAGTTTCGCCGTAAAGCATCACGTTGCTGCCGAAGTCGGCGAAGGTTTCCACATGCTGCAGCAGCTGGCGCATCGCCGCGGAGCCGGCCACCAGGTCGGCCTCGCGCTCGGCGGGCGCCTCGGTGGCGAGCAACTGCGGCAGCAGCTTGCCGATCTGGCTGCGCAGGTCGGCGCCGGTAAAGTCGTCGGCCAGGATATGCGCGTACTCTGGCGGGAAGCGGCCGGGATCGGTCTCGCGCCCCGGCCCGGCCACCCAGATCACCGGCATGCCGTGCGCGGCCTCCCAGTCCAGCGAGAAGCGCGCAGCACCAATCACCGACACGCTGATCACAGCGATGCACGGCTTCAGGCGCGGCTCGGCGGGCAAGGCCTCGAGCGCGCCGGCGCGAATCACATCCACGCCCAGCGGCGCCAGGAAACGGGTAACGCGGTCGGCGATCTCGTACTTGCCTTCCCACACGTAGACTTCAAGGTTTTCGTAGGCCCAGCGGTCTGTCTTCATTCTGTTTCTGCCATCAGGCGGTTTGGCGCGATCATGGCTCAGTACACCAGTTCGGCATTGTTGCAGTCGATGCTGTGGACCCAGAGGTCGGCGTTGCCGAGCTGGATGCCGGCCTGCGCCAGAACGGATGGCAGGATTGCGTCCAGTGCCGTGCCCAGCGGTACCAACACGGCGCTCAGATCCAGGGGAAGCGGGATGGGGACGCCCAGAACCTCCGGCGTCACCTGCAACGCCAGCACTTGCGAGAATATCCCTCCGATCGGGTTGGCTGTGCCCACCTGTGCATGGCCACCGGGCGCCAGCGTGACATCGGTGCCAGCGGCACTGCGCTGCTTCGGGTTATCGACCACCACCAGCTTGATCAGCGGATAGAAGAGGGTCGACGCTGTCCCGATCGTGACCTTGCCACCCGCGCATTGGTTGGTCAGACACGCGCTGATGAGGCTGGGGGTCACGTGAACCGTGGCACGACGGTCGGCGGGCGCCGCTGCGCACTGCAGGCCGGTCAGGTCAGCCCTGGCTTCGGCAGCAGCAATATGCAGGGGCACATTGAGTTGCAGCCCAAGCAAACCACTGATCGGACCACTCGATACGGTGGCGGCCAACGCCACCTCTACCTGCGCGGAGTGCGCCGAGGTTTGCCATGTCGTCGGATTTTCGGTCAGCTTGCGCGCTGGCCCGACCGCCATCACCGGCGGCTGGATCACCTGAACGCTGGCACTCAGGCCCCCCAGTCCCGCCGGCAATTGCCCCGTCACGGGCAACGCCACTGCCGTGTCGCCCCGCGCTACCTGCGCTCCCGCCAGCAGCAACTGGGCTACGCTGAGTCCCGCTTCCGCGGCCGACGAGGCCGCCGGCGCCAGCACACCAAGTTGCAGCAACTGGGCGAGTGAAACTGCAACGCCAGCGCCACCGGCGCCCAACGTGGTCGGTGGGCTGCCCAGCATCGTATTTAATAGTGCATCACGGCCGGCGGCGCCGAGTACAAGCGCATAGAAATCCCTGAGACTAAGGGCCGTATTGAGCAACTGATTCACCGTGCCTACGTTTGCCCGTAGGCGTAGCTGATCCAGCGTCACGTTGGCATTTACCAGTCCCTGCCAATCCGCCGCCGACAATTGCACCGAGCTGCCCAGCAGCACGCTCAGCATGCCGTTGGCGGTCGAGACATCGAGCAAGCCCGTCCCCAGCGAAAACGCCGCCACCGGCGGACTGCCGCTGGCAATCGATTCCGCAAACAACCGCCTGCCGCTGCCGCCGTTGAACACAAACAGGATCGGCACGGTCTGCGTGGCCTGTACGCGCACGGCATTGGGCGAGACCGTAGCGGGGTTGTACGCGGCGTTGAAATGCCGCGGGCCGGCCGTCGCCGGATCCCACACGCCGACGCAGGCGGTCATCGCATCCGCGCCGCCGCCGGCGGCCTCCGCACAGCCCATGGCAATGCCGGACGGATAGCCGTTCTTCGCGCCGATATTGCTGACCGTGCCCAGCACCGCAGCGTTGAGATTGGCCGCGCTGTCCGCGCGCTTGAGCTGCTGCGCCGCCGACATCGCCGCCAGGTCCGCCATGTTCTGCAGCTGCCGCTGGCGCATGAACACATGGCCGACGTCGATCGACACCAGCGCGGCGATCGCCACGGTGGCGATCAGCAGCGCCGCCATCACGCTGACGGCGCCGCGCGCGCATCGACGGGTGCGGCGCACCGGCGGCTGGCGCAGGCTCATTTTCCGCCCAGCATCTGCCCGGCCGAGCCGGAGCGGGTGGTGCTGGCGTTGGCCTGGCCGGTGTAGAACTCGGGCAGCGCAAAGCGGAAGCTGTTCAGGTAGCGCTCGTAGCCCAGCGCGGCCTGCTCGCCGTGCATCGGCAGCATCGGCCCGGCCTGCGTACCCTCGCGCTGGATCGCCAGGATCGCGCGCGTATCGGCGCCGATTTCGCGTAGCGCGGGCCGCCCGGGCGGCATGCCGGCGGAGGTGGCCGCGGCCGCTTCGGTCAACGCGGCATCGCCCTGCGCGTGTGCAAGCGGGACCAGCGCCGGCAGGCAGAGCGCGAGACACAGGGCGTGCTTGCGGAGGGCAACAACAAGATTGGCTGTCATGGTGTAGCGCCGGCTTGCGCGGCGATGGCGATTGGCTTGGCGACCACCGCCACGGCAGCGGCGGGTGCGGTCATCGGTTTCGGCTGCCCCTGGCGTGCCGCGGCCCGGTCGCGCGTGGCGGTAGCGCGGGCAATGCGGTCGGCTTCCTTGCGGATGGCACCGCGCGTGGCTTCAGGCAGCGCGGCCTTCTGCATCATGGCGTTGGCCTGGGCGCGCTTGCCGTCGGCCATCAACCAGACCACGGCATTGCTGATCACACGCGGATTGCGCGCGTCCAGCTCGAGCGCCTGCATCACCGGCACGCGTGCGTCTTGCAGCGCGCCGGCGCGCATCAGCGCATAGCCCAGGTCGCTGGCGATGCGCGCGTTGACCGGGTCGAGCGCGGCGGCCGCGCGCAACTCCGTGACCGCGCGCGCAAAGTCATCCTGGCGTCCGGCCAGCAGCCCCAGCCCGTGGTGCGCATGTGCGGCCTCGGCGCCCTTGGCGGTGGCGGCCAGCTGCTGGTACGCCTCGGTGGCGGCCTGGTCCTGCCCGGTTTCGCGCAGCGCATCGGCGCGCATTACCTGGATCTCGGGGCCGGCGCCGAAGCGCTGCACATAGACCTCGATATGCGCGAGCGAGGCAAAGTACAGCCCGTCCTGCTGCATCTTGCGGATCAGGCCCAGGTAGACTGCCTGTTCGCTGTACTCGGCGCGCGCGGTCTTGTCGCGCAATTTGGCCAGTTCCACCTGGGCCTCGGCCTGCTCGTGCATGGCCGAGGCGCCGTTGTTGCCGGCGGCGCAGCCGCACAGCGCGGCCAGCAGCAGGCACGCGGCCGAAGTCCGCATCCGGCTCGTCGCCAGGCGCGCCGAGCGCGCCATGAATCGCATCATCGCGTTCCTCCCATGTTTGCCAGCATGCGAATTACCCCGAGAAAACCAGGGCCCGCGGTCAGGATCAGCAGCACCGGCAGCAGGCTGACCACCATCACCGCGGTCATCTTGACCGTGAGGCGGCCAATCTCATCCTTCATGCGCGACTTGCGCGCCTCTTGCATGCGCAGCCCGAACTGGCGCAGCGGCTCCTGCACCGCACCGCCGTGCTTGTCGACCTGTGTCAGCAGCGTGATCAGGCTCTTCAGGTCTTCGCTGTCGAACAGACGGCCGATGCGCAGCAGCGTCTGCTCGCGCGAGCGGCCCGACGCGAACTGCTGGTTGGCGCGCGCCAGCTCCGGGCCCAGCACGCGCAGCATGCTGCCGAACTCGGCCACGATCACCTGCAGGCTCTGGTCGATCGACAAGCCCACGCCCTGCAGCAGCCGCAACATGTCGATCAGCACCGGCAGCTCGTCGTCGACCATGCGCAGGCGCGCGGCGGCGCGGCGGCGCAGGTACCACTTGGGCGCCAGGTAGGCCACGGCGAAGGTGCCGAAGCCCCATGCCATCACGGCGAACGCGCCCGCGCCGACATGCCACAGCATCGCCAGTACCGACAAGGCCAGCGGCAGGGCCAGCCGCAGCACGCCGAACACCACGCGCGCCTGCAGGCCAACCCAGCCGCATTGCTCCAGCAGTTGCTGGTCTTCGGGCGTCACCACCGCGCGGCCCAGCCGCGATTCCAGCCAGTGGGCGTCGAAGCGCTCGCCGACGCGCGCGCCAAGTTGAGCGCCGAGCGCGTTGGCTACCCCGGCCGTTGCCGCGGCGCCCGTTGCCCTGGCGCCGGGGTGCGCACCTGGCGCGCGCGGCGCGGCGGGCGTGGCCTGGGCCGCCTGCGCCGCCTCCAGCGCGCGCTGGCGCGCCAGCGCGGCGTCGATGGTGCGGGCCGACAGCCGGCGCTGGCGCCAGTCGCGCAGCAGCGGCAAGGCCATGACGCCCACGCCGCAGGCGGCGGCAAGCAGGCTCAGCGAGATCAGCGTCAGGCGGTCCATGATGGCGATGTCATCGTTGCCGTTCAGATCGACCTGGCCAGCCGGTACAGCATCAGCGCGCCGGCAATTTCCAGCGCGGCGGCCGACAGCAGCATGGTCTTGCCGGTGGGGTCTTTCCACATCATCAGGATGTAGCCGGCGTTCAGCGTGAACAGGCCGCCGGCCACCACCAGCGGCAGCAGGCCCAGCACCCACGCCGACAGCCGTGTCTCCGCCGACAGCGCCATCAGCTCGCGCTGCGCCTGCTCGCGGTCGCGCATAAAGGTGGCGGTTCGCTCCATCACCACGTCGGCGCGGCCGCCGTAGCGCACCGACAGGCGCAGCACGGAAGCGACCAGCAACAGTTCCTCGACCTTGTAGGCGCGCCCGACCTGCAGCACTGCCTGGTCCAGCTCCTTGCCGGCGCGTTGCAGGTGCACGGCCTGCACCAGGCACTGGCGCAGCGGCGCCTCGGTATTGGCGATGGAATTCTGGAACGCCGCCGGCACGCTGCTGCCGATGGTCATCAAACGCACCACGCCGTCAAGGAAGCCAGGCAGCTGCGACAGCAGCTTCTTGTGCAGCCGGCGCACGCGATGCCAGGCCGCGCACGCCGTCACCGCCAGCGCGGCCACCAGCGCCGACACCGCGCCCAGCCATTGCCCCGCGACCGCGCCGGCCAGCGTGCACAGCACCAGCGGCGCCAGCCAGACCACCGCGGTACGGCGCGTCGGCGCCAGGTCGGCCCGGCGCAGGAAGTCATCCCAGCGGCGGCGCAGGTCGCGCGCCGGCATCTGCAGCCCGGGGTCGGACGCCTGCGTGTAGCGCATCCGCACCTGCTCGGTCTGCGCCTGCAGGAAGGCCTGCTGCTGTTCGCGGCGTGCGCGTGCCTGCGCGCTGGCGAGCAGCAGCAGCCCCAGCCCGGTGATGACCAGGGCCACCGCGGCGAGCATCAGCGTGGCGCTAGACATCGAAGCGGTCGTCCAGCATGAAGCCCGGCCCGCGCATGCGCGCCAGCTTGGGTGAGTGCGGCAGCAGGCCCAGCGACAGCCAGCGGTCGGTCTCGGTGCCGTCGGGGTTCAGGAACGGCTCGTGCCGGTAAAGCTCTTGCGTGGAGATGATGTTGTCGCCCAGGCCGGTGACCTCGGTGATCGAGACGATGCGGCGCTTGCCGTTGGACAGCCGCGCGATCTGCACGATGAAGTCGATCGCATTGGCGATCTGGCGCCGCAGGCTCATCTCGCTGCCCTGGAAGCCGGCGAAGCCGGCCAGCATCTCCAGCCGGTACAGGCATTCGCGCGGGCTGCTGGCGTGGATGGTGCCCATCGAGCCGTCGTGGCCGGTGCTCATCGCCTGCAGCATCTCCAGCACCTCGCCGCCGCGCACTTCGCCGACGATGATGCGGTCCGGGCGCATGCGCAGGCTGTTGCGCAGCAGGTCGCGGATCGACACCACGCCGGTGCCCTCGAAGCCGCCGGGCCGGCTTTCCAGCCGCACCACGTGCGGGTGGTTCAGCGCCAGCTCGGCGGTATCCTCGATGGTGATGACGCGCTCGGTGGGCGGCACGAAGGTGGCCAGCGCATTGAGCAGCGAGGTCTTGCCGGAACTGGTGCCGCCGCTCACCAGGATATTGCAGCGCGCCTGCACCGCGGCCTGCAACAGGTCGCCGATTTCCGGGCTCATGGTGCCCAGCGCCTGCAGGTCGGCGGGCGTCATCGGGTCCTTGCGGAACTTGCGGATCGACACCACCGGCCCTTCCAGCGCCAGCGGCGGGATCACCACGTTGATGCGGCCGCCGTCGGGCAGGCGCGCGTCGACCATCGGGTTGGACTCATCCAGGCGCCGGCCGATCGGCGCCAGGATGCGGCGCACGATGCGCAGCAGGTGGCCGCTGTCGGCAAAGCGCACCGGGATGCGCTCGAGCACGCCGTGGCGCGACACGTACACGTCCAGGTGGCCGTTGACCAGGATGTCTTCGACCGCGGGATCGTTGAGCAGGTCCTCGATCGGGCCGAAGCCCGCCAGCTCCTTGGTCAGCGCCTCGGCGATCTGGCGCAGCTCGGCCTCGTTGATGGGGATGCGCCGCAACCGGGTAAAGCTCTCGAGCTCCAGGTCGACAAAGCGCTGGATCGCGGTGCGCGACCAGCGGCCGAACTCGGCGCCAAGCTCTTCGATGCGGGTCAGCAGATGCTCGTGCGCCGCTTCCTTGATGTTGTGGAACTCCTGCGACACCGGGAACGGTGCGGGGGTGTTGTCCGAGAATTCGATCGCTTGGGTCATGTCAGCTTCCAGTGCGTGCCGCGCGCGCGCCGCGCGCCACCAGCGCGGCGCGCAGCGCCGCGGGCAGTTTGTCCTTGATCCGCGCCAGCAGCGTGGTGTCCCTGGCCGCGGCCGTGCGGTAGCCCAGCCGCGCCAGCAGCTCGGCCAGCGCGCGCACATAGGGGCAGTGCGGGTCGTCGTCGGCGAGCACCGCGCCGCGGTTCATCGCCAGCACCAGCGCCTCGCGGCTGTCCGGCAGCGTCGCCACCGACTCCACGCCCACGCGCCGCGCGATCTGCGCGGCATCGACGCCCAGCCGGGCATCGAAGCGCGACACCAGCAGGTGCAGGTCGTCGCGCTCCACTTCGCGCGCGCGCAGTTCATGCACCATTTCCGCGGCGGAGACGATCGCGCCCACGCTCTGGTCCGCCACCAGGACCACGCTGTCGGCGGCCTTGACGATCTGCGCGGTGAACTCGGCATTGCCGAAGCCGCCCAGGTCGACGATCTGCAGGTCGAAGAACGCGCGCAGGCGCTCGAGCAGGCCGATCGCATCGGCGTACGAGATGTCGCGCAACTCGCTCAGCGCGGCAGGCAGCGGCAGCACGCACACGCCGTTGCCATGGCGCGTCAGCGCGGTCTGCACGAAGACCTGGTCGAAGCGGCGCAGGTTGCGCACCGCCTCGACAAAATGGAAGCCCGGGCTCAGGTTCAGGTAGAGCGCGCCGTCGCGCGCCGGCAAGCCCAGGTCGGTCAGCAGCACTTCGGCGCGCGCATCGGTCTTGGCGTGGCGCGGCAGGTGGCGGCGCGCCGCCGCGGCCAGGTTGACCGCCAGGCTGGTCACGCCCACCCCCGCGCGCGCACCGAGCAATGCCACGATCTTGCCCTGGCGCGCCGCCTCGGCCGGGCGCACCTGTTCGCTCGGCACGGCCAGGCGCTTGACCACCGCCTCGGCCTCGGCCGGCGCATCGCGCAGGTCGATGAAGTCCTTCACGCCCGCGCGCAGCGCGGCCAGCATCACGCCGGGCTCGCCGGCATGACCCACGGCCACCAGCGGCAGTCCCGGGAACAGCCGCTGCAATTGCTCGGCCAGGCGTGCCGACGGGCCCGCCAGTTCCGCCGAGAAATGCAGGAACACCAGTCCGGGGCGCAGCTCGGAGACGCGCTCGATAAAGCCTTCCTGGGCCCCGCCGTCGGCCACCAGCGTGCCCAGCGCGCCGATGACCCGGCCCAGCCAGTCCCTGACTTCGCCCTGCGTTGCGTGCAACAGAAAATAATCCATCTCTCCGCCTCAAAGCTGTTGGCCATGCCAGCCGGCATGGCCGGCGGCTATTTCGAGAAACCCGGCAAAGTCGGGTCCGCGTATTCACCCAGCACATACCAGCCCCACACATTAGGACTGGCGTTGGTCCGGCCGTCGGCGCCGACGGCCTGCGCCGCCGGCGAATTCCTCGCCATCGGCTTCACCAGCCGCGGCGTGACGACGATCATCAGCTCACGGTCTTCCTGGTGGAAGTTCAGGTTCTTGAAGAACACGCCGATCACGGGCAGGTCGCCCAGCACCGGCACCTTGTTGACGTTGCTGACGGTGTTGCGGCTGACCAGCCCGCCGATCACGAAGCTCTCGCCGTCGCCCAGTTCCACCGTGGTGTCGGCGCGCCGCGTGACGATGGCCGGCACCACCGCGCCGTTGATCGAGATGCCGCGCGACGGGTCGAGGTCGCTGGCCTCGGGCGCCACCTTCAGCGCAATGCGGTCGGCCGACAGCACCGTGGGCGACACCGTCAGCCCGATGCCGAACGGCTTGAACTGGATCGTGGTCGTGCCCAGCGCCTGCGGCACGGGGATCGGGATCTCGCCGCCGGCCAGGAAACTGGCGCTCTGCCCCGACAGCGCCACCAGGCTGGGCTCGGCCAGCACGCGCGCCAGGCCGTTGGCCTCGAGCAGGCTGATGTTGGCGAAGATACCGTGCGTGAGCGACGCGGCCACCAGGTTGAAGGCATTGCTCATCGGCGATGCGATGTCGGCGCTGAAGCTGCCGGGCGCACCGCCGCTGCCCGGCGTGAAGGTGAACTTGTTCAGCGTCGTCGGCGAGAACGTGCCGAAGGCAAAGCCCGAGTTGTTGCGGAAGAAGTTGATGCCGACTTCCTTGAGCACGGTCTTGCTGATCTCCACCACCTTGACGTCGACCTGCACGGTGCCTGAGAGCGGCACGGTGGAGCGGTCCACCACCAGGCCCGGCTTGCCGTCGCTCTTGCTTGCGGTGGCCGCGCGCGCGGCTGCCTGCGCGCGCGCGGCGGCGTAGGCGTCGGGCGACTGGCCGGTGATGGTGGCGCCGGCGGCCGAATAGCCCAGCTTCGCGCCATCGGCGTCGGGCGCGATGGCATCGACCTGCACGCTGTAGGTCTGCGGCTCGGCGCCGCCGCGCGTCCACACCATCACGTCGGTCACGCCGGGTTGTTTGGCCACCAGCAGCACGCTTGGCGCGCCGCGGGTGCGCAGCACCAGCGCATCGGCCACCGCGGGGTTGCCCACGGCGACGCGCTCCACCGGCTGCGCACTGCGCAGTTCCTTCTGCGCGCCGGCCATCAGGCGCAATTGTCGCGCCGTGGCGGCGTCCTGCGCCTGCGCACGGGGCGCCAGCGCGCACCACGCGGTGGTGGCGATCATGGCGGCAAGCGTCAGCTGCAACAGCCGGCGGCGCAGCGTCACGGCATGGGCGGGGGTCTTCTGGATTGGCATGCGATAGGCGCCCACGTTCTTATTCGATATCGCGCTTGCCGGCGCGGATCACTTCCACGCCGGCGCGTTCCCTGAACTGCGCCGACGCCGGCGGCGCCGCAACCTGCAGCGGCCGCGGTGCCGGCGCTGCCACCGGTGCGCGCGGCGCCGGCGCGCCGGCGGTGGCGGCCAGCCCGGACAGCAGCACGCCGGCCGTGGCCTTGTCGGTGGCGGCGCGCGGTGCCTCGGCGCCCATGCCGGCGCGCGCCGCCAGCGCGGGCGGCAGCTCGGCAAACATGCCGTCGCTGGGCATGGCTTCATCCTGCGGATTGCGCAGCGCCAGCATCAGGCGCCCGGAATGCTGCGCCATCGCCAGCCGGCTGACGTATTCCAGCGGCACCGACAGCACCGCGGTCTTGGCGCCTTCCTGGCGCGCCATCATCTGTTCCGGCTTGACCGCCTGCGGTCGGTTGACCGAGGCCACGCCGTAGGCCAGCACGCGCAGGCGCGACAGCAGCATGCGCGCCTGGCTGTCGGGGATTTCCTGCTGGTCGCGCCGCAGCACCAGGAACACATCGACATAGTCGCCCGGCTGCACCTGGTTGCCGACGCCGATGACTTCATCGACCGATACCGCCACCGCGCGCTCGCCTTCCGGCACCTGCGCGGCCAGGCCGGACAGCAACTGACTTTCCAGCACCGGCACGTTGGCGCCCAGCGCCACCAGCGGCACCTGCCCGGTCACGCGCGCCACGTCGCGATAGGCACCGGCGGGATCGATCGGCAGCAGCTCGACCTTGAGCGCCTCGGCATCGAGCGGCGTGCCGGCTTCGGCCGGGCGCGTAGTGACCACCACCGGATGCAGCGGCCTGGCGCTCGCCGATGCCGCGGGCTGGGTCGGCTGGCGTCCCACCTGCCACGCCAGCAGGGCCAGCAGCAAGGCCAGGCCAAGCAGCACGATGGCCAGTAATCGGATCTGCTTGCTGGTCATGCGGAAGTCCTTGGTTCGGGCATGGGGCGGTTCGTCATGCGCATCAGATATCAGGAGAGAGCTGGACCATGGCCGAGCCCGACAGCGCGGCCGGGAGCGGCACCATCGGTACCGCGGGCATGATGTGGGTGGTGGGCAGGGTCAGCGTGACCTGCACGCAGATGTCGGCCGAGCCCGCCGCGCATGGCACGGCCGCGGCAATGCCGGCAGCGGGAATCAAGGCACTGATGGATGCGGGAAGGGTGTTGCGCGCCATCGCGGCCGCGGCATTGACACGGGCCTGCTGGGTGGCTGCCAGGCTGGTGCCGGCAACGCCGGCGGGATAGCGCAGCGCCGCGCGCGCGCCTTCTTCAGCAGCCAGCGTCAGCACCTGTTGCAGCGCCAGCATCACGCCGTAGTACACGATGCCGATCACGATGGTGACCAGCACCGGCGCCACGATGGCGAATTCGATCGCGGCACTGCCGGCGCCGTGGCGGCGTCGGCTGATATTCCTGTTGACCCTTGCGTGCAGCAACATCTGAAACCCCGGTCCCTTGGTGTGCTGCCGCGCCGACCGGCGGCGCGGCCTGCCGGCCTCAAGCCTTTTCGGCTATCGGCCCGCAGCCAGCCAGGCCAGCACCCCCACGGCCAGGTACGCTGCATACGGGATGCCGCGCGCTAGCGAAAACCGCGCCGTGGGAAGTGGTTGGTCCTGGGAAGGCAAAGCGTGATCCGCGGCCGGCGTGCGGCGTGCCAGTGCCAGCGCCAGCAGCGCGTGCACCAGTCCGAGCAGGCTGCCGACGACCCATGCCACCACCAGCCCTTGCGGGCCGGTGAACAACCCCGCCACCGTCAGGAACTTGACGTCGCCCGCGGCCATGCGCCCGAGGGCGTAGACCGGCAAGGTGACGGCAAGACCCAGCCCCGCGCCGACCAGGCGCGCGGCCAGCGAGGGTTCCGCGGCCTGTCCGGCGATCAGTGCCAGCCCGAGGGCCAGCACGGCGATCGCCAGCAGGAGATTTGGAACCCGCCGGTAAGCAAAGTCTGTGTAGAGGGTCGCCGCGCAGAGCAGCGCGGCAATCACGTCGTGCTCAGCGAGGATTAAGGCGTCGACGCTGTCTTGCTGAATTTCAGCACTTCGTCAGAAATCTTCTTGAAGGCATCGTTTAGATTGCCGCCCAGCGAACTGACAGTACCGACAATGGCTAGCGCGATGAGCCCCGCAATCAGCCCATATTCAATAGCGGTTGCCCCGCGCTCATCTTTAATAAAGCGTGCAATGAGTCGTTTCATGATTTGTTGACACTCCCGAAGTGATCTGATGCCGCGATCACGCTTCCCCCGTTCGATTATCACGGTGCTCTGGTGGCCCGCTCTTTTATCGACTATTCACGCTTGCTGCGCCTTTTTTATAAGACATGGTATGTCTCAACCATACCCCTCCCTCGGGTGATAGTAATGACCCGAAGGGGTTAAAGCATCCGTTTCAAACGCCCGGGCGCGCGTTGGACGCAAAGGTTGTTAAAGAGCAGGCGGGCCGGCGCAAACCGGCCCGCAGCCTGGCCAAGCGGGCATTTCAGCCGCGCGGCCAGCGGGAATAAAAAGATGCGCTGCGACGGGGTGATGAGCGACAGCGCACCGTGAAAACACCTATTCGGGTCGAGACATTTCAGTGGAGCAGGCCACCGAGGATCGGCAGTTGCGGCTTGCTGTCGCCGCCGCCGGCGCTGGTGCCGACACCGCTCTTGACGCCGCCCACCAGGCCGGTGACCGGAGCCAGCAGGGCACCGACCGGGCCCAACGCACCGCCGCCGCCCGCAGCGCCATCGCCGCCCTGGCCGTTGCCGGCGCCGGCCAGCGGCAGGTTGTTCAACAGGCCGCCCAGCGGGTTGCCGCCGGCCTGGCCGTTGCCATGGACCAGCACGCCGACCGCGGCAACGGTCTTGCCGGCCTCGGTCACCACGCCGCCAAGCGGTGCCACCACCGGGGCCTGGGTATTGCTGAGCATGCTGCCGCCGGTGGCGACCGTGTTGCCGACCTTGTACAGCAGGCCATTGACAGGTTCGCCTAGGCGCGTGGCGGCCCCCAGCGTCTGGGTGCCGTCGGTGACCTTGCTGGTCAGCGGCACGATGACCTTGCTGAGCGAGTTGGTGACCTGCGCGACGGCGCCATCGGACAGCACCGCTTGCAGCTTGTCGCCGCCACCCTGCACCGCCGTGCCCACCTGCTTGACCAGGCCGCCCACCGGCGTGGTCAACGGTGCCAGCGGCGCCAGCTTCTCGGTGCCCAGGCCCTGCACCAGCGCACCACCGCTGACCACGGTATCGCCCACTTCGCGCACGACGTTGCCGGTGCTGGAAACGGTCACGCCGAGCGGGTTGTCGACCGAGCCCATCTGCCCGAGCCCGTCGCGCACGCCGGCGCCGAGCGCGCCAACCGCTTCGCCCGCATTGACCACCACGCCGCCGGCGCCCTTACGCGCATCGGTGGGCAGCAGCGGCAGCGGCGCGTCCTGGATCGACTTGCCGATCTCGCTGACGGCATTGCCCGCTGACACCACGGTGTTGCCCGCGCCTTCGGTGACCTTGGCGGTCGGCGTGGACTGCGCGGCGGCCGGCGGCGGCGGCGTGACCGGCGTATCGGGGCCGCCACTGCTGGGCTGCGGATTGGCGCCGCTGCCGCCGCCGCTGGACGAGCAGCCCGCCATCAGCAAGGCAAGGGCGGCGACGCCGGCCGCGGCCAGCGAGGTCACGGAAAGCGGTGCGGAATGCTTGGTCTTCATAGTCCTTCTCCTGTCTGGTTGGCCACGGCGCTGCCGGGCCGTCTTTTCTTGTGAGCCGCATGGAATGCCGACGGGCGCCCCCGTTGTCCCGCTTTGTTCGACCGGCTTGCCATCCCCATCAGCCATGGCACACGGTGGAACGCGAAATCGCCGGCGCGTCGGGAGACGGAATGGCAAGGCCCGTGCCAGCGCCGCAAGGTGCGCCGGCGCACCGACCGGCAGGCCACCTGCATGCCTTGCGGGGCGCGGCTTGCGGGGCGAATCGAGGTAGCGACGCAAGGCACGCGGGCAGCGCCGCGCCGGGGTCAGACACGTTACGTGCTACGTAACGTGTTCCGGGCAGGCGGGAACACGCGGCGGTGGCGCCGGCCATGCGCGCCGGCGGGCGGCGCACCCCATCGCCCGCGCTGTGTTTGTTCCCCGCGCACGACACACGTTACGTAACGCGTAACGCGCCATCCCCCTCAGGCAAAGCCGCGCGCAGGCCATGCGGCGCTTATCCCGATCCGCGCGCAGCCCGCATGCCGCAAGGCTTCGCCGGCGCCATACCCGACTTCGGCGGGGTCTGTGCGGTAGCGCGCCAACAGGCTGGCATACCGATTGCGCCATTCCCATCACCGCAGCATGCCGATGACGAACGCGTTGCGCGGCCGAGCGATTGAAACGACGGGAATGAAGGAACAGATCATGCGCAAACAACAACTCGCCGTAATGGCACTCCTCGCAACCCTGCTGGCCCTGGGCGGCTGCGCCAGCGGTAGCGGCTCGACGTCCATGGGCACCAGCGACACGGCGGGCACCAATGGCGGCACTGGCGGCGGCACGAGCGGCGGTACTGGCGGAACCGGCGGCACGGGTGGCGGTACTGGCGGCACCGGCGGCAATGGCGGCAACACCGGCGGCGGCGAGACGCCGACCGCGCTGACCCCGACCGCCACGGTGATCAACAACGCCGGCACGGTGCTGGGCAATACCGGCAGCACCATCAGCGATCTCGGCAGCCAGCTTGGCAGCGCCAACCTGCCACTGGTGCCGACGCAGACGCAAAGCGGCCTGGGCGGCGTGGTGGCCGCTACCGGCGATGCCGTGGGCGCGCTGGCCACGGGCCTGCAATCCGGACTCGGCAGCATGCCCAATTCCACCAACCCGGTCGGCACCACTGTTGCCAGCACCGGCAACGCGGTGACGGAGCTGGGCCAGGCGGTATCGAGCGCGGGCACGGCGGTGAGCGGGCTCGGGACCGGCCAGCTGGCGCCGCTGGCGCCGCTGACCGCGCCGCTGGGCACGGTGGTCGGCACGCTGGGCAACACCGTCAGCAACACCGGCGAGACGCTGACCTCGGTGTTGTCGAGCGGTGCGATCGAGCAGGTGACGATCACCACCAGCAAGCTGATCGTGCCGATCACCTCGCAGCTGACCACTGCCACGCAGACACTGGGCGCCGCCACGGGCCTGGGCGCCCCGACCAGCAGCCTGCTGGCGACCGTGGGCGGCGCGCTGGCAACCGCTGGCACCAGGCTCCAACAAACCAACACGCCGGTGGTTGCGGGCGTCGGCGGCGTGGTGAACGCCACCGGCACTACCGTGGCCGCGCTAGGTGGCGCGGTGAACGGGCCCGCCAGCGGCGGCGGCCTGGGCGCGCTGAGCCCGGTACTGGCACCGGTAACTTCGCTGGCCGGGGGGCTGACGGGAGGTGTGGGCGCTGGCGGCACGGGTTCGCCGCTGGCGCCTGTTACCGGCCTGGTCGGCAGCGTCACCGGCGGCCTCACCTCCGCCACGGCCAACACGCCGCTGGCGCCGGTCACTACCGCGGTCAGCGGTGCGGTGGGGGGCGTGGTGGGTGGCGTGGTGGGCAGCGTTGGCGGCGCCGCGGCGGGCACGGGCAGCACCAGCCCGCTGGCGCCCGTCACCAACGTCGTCTCCGCCGTCACCGGCGGCGCCACTTCGACCGCTGGCAGCACCACCAAGGGTTCGACCACCACCGGCCCGATCGGTGGCCTGGTCGGCGGCCTGCTCGGCGGCCTGACCGGCGCGCTCGGCCAGAAGTAATCCCGTCCTGGCCGCTGCCCGGGCGATCGCTGGATCGCGGGCAGCGGCGCACCACCGATTCAACGTAGCGGCCACGCGCTGGACCGGCAGTATCGGACAGCAGGCGCCCGGGGGTAGCGGCAATCCCCACGCCCGTGGCACGCGACGTCAATAGCCGCAGTGTTTCTTACAGGGGTTTTGCCATGCGTGCACGTCATCGCGTTGCCGCGCTGCTGGTCGGCGTCGGCGCGTTCCATCACGGCCTGGTCCAGGCCGATCCGCGCAGCCCGGTCCAGGGCGATCCAACCCAGACGCTTCCCAAGATAGCGCCGGCCCGGCCCGACAGCCGCGTGACCGTGCAGGTCGAGCGGCCGCAGCCCGCCATGCAAGATCTGCTCAACGCGCGCCTGACGCCGCGGCGCTTTCGCATCGAAGGCGCCAAGACGCTGCCGTTCGAAGAAGTGGCCGCGCAGTTCAAGCCGCTGGCCAACCGCGAGATCACGGTGGCGCAGCTGCTGGAGGCCGCCAATGCGGTGACGCAGATGTACAAGGAGCGCGGCTACCCGCTGTCGTTCGCCTTCGTGCCGGCGCAGGACTTCGCCAACGGCGACGTGCTGGTCACCGTGGTCGAAGGCTACGTGGCCAAGGTGACCGTGACCGGCAAGGCCGGCCCGGCCGAGCGCCGCCTGCGCGCCATCGCCGAGAAGCTGCAGCAGGACCGCCCGCTGCGCCAGGACCGCTTCGAGCACTACGTCAACGCGCTGGCGCTACAGCCCGGGCTGCAGGTGGCGGCCACGGTGCAGCCGCCGACCACCACCGACGGCGCCTGCGAGATGGTGCTCGACGTCAAGCGCAAGCCGTTCACCTTCGGCACCGGCATCGAATACATGTCGCCGGGGCTGCGCGCCATCGCCACGGCGACCACCAACAGCCTGACCCCGCTGGGCGAGCAGATCTCGGTGTCGGCGCTGTTTCCCAAGGGCCGCGACAGCGAGGAGTACTACGCGGCCAGCTACGCGCAGCCGATCGGCACCGAGGGCATGGTGGCGCGGCTCAATGCCTCGCACTACCGCGGCGTGCCGCAGAACGCGACGCTAGCGCCGATCGGCTTCGACCCGCGCTATGTCAACGACACCAAGCGCATCGGCGGCACGCTGAGCTATCCGCTGCTGCTGTCCAACGCGCATACGCTGACGCTGACCGGCGGCGTCTACGGCGCCGACCAGTTCGAGCGCTATACCCATACCGCCACCGGCACGCGCGTCACGCTCGGCACCAACGTGCGCGTGGCCACCGCCGAGGTGAGCTACGTGCAACGCGGTGAAGGCGTCAGCCGCAATGCCACGCTGGGCCTGTACAAGGGCTTCGATGCAATGGGCGCGAGCCGCCAGAACAACAGCAACGACCTGAGCTTCTTCCGCACGCGGCTGCTGCTGTCGCAGTCCAAAGACCTGCCCGCGGGCTTTGGCCTGACCGTGGCCGCGGCCGGCCAGTACAGCGGCGACCGGCTGGCCTCCGGCGAGCAGATCAGCTTTGGCGGCCGCTTCTTTGGCCTGGGCTATCCCGCCGGCGAAGTCGCCGGCGACAAGGGCTGGGGCGCCTCGGCCGAAATCAGCCGCCTGTTCCTGCCCGACCTGACCTACCTGCGCACGATCCAGCCCTACGTGTCGGCCGACGTGGCGCGCGTGTTCTCCAACAGTGTGTCGCTGTCGCACCGCAGCCTGTCATCGGTGGCCCTCGGCGCGCGCTTCTCGGACCGGCGCTATTACACGCTGGACCTGTCCTTGGCCCAGCCGGTCGGCGACAAGCCGACCAATGCCAGTCATCGGTCGCCGCGCATCAACATGGTTTATTCGTACCAGTTCGACTGAACACCGTCGACGGCAAGGTTCCCTGCACGGCCGGCGGCAGTTCAGCGCCGGCCGATTTTTTTTGCCCGGACTGACGGCCGGCGCTGCTGGCGCCGCCGGCTTGCAACACTTCACCCCGCCCTGCCCATGTACCCAATTGTTCACCTTGACCTGTCAACCGCAATTAAATAATAATACTTCTCATTATCGTTTCGCTAATACAGAGAGGCGCAAAAGTGCAGTATTCGGCAGTCACAGCAAAAAAGAGCCACGGGAAATCGGGTGCGATTCCACGTTTGACCAGCATCGTTGGTGCAGCCGTAGCGGCGGCGCCGGTCGCCGTGCAAGCGGCGCCCAAGCCGGTCGACCTGCCTCAGGTCACGGTCACCGGCGACAGCGGTTTCAAGGCGGAAAGCTCGTCGTCGCTCAAGAATCCCGAACCGCTGCGCGATACGCCGCGCTCGATCACGGTCATTCCCCAGGAAGTCATCCAGAGCACCGGCTCGACCACGCTGACCGACGTGCTGCGCACGGTGCCGGGCATTGCGTTCGGCGCGGGCGAGGGCGGCAACCCGGTTGGCGACCGCCCCTTTATCCGCGGCTATGACGCGCAGGCCAGCACCTTTCTCGATGGTTTCCGCGATATCGGCGCGCAGTCGCGCGAGCTGTTCAACGTCGAGAGCGTCGAGGTGACCAAGGGCCCGGCCGGCGCCTATGACGGACGCGGCTCGGCCGGCGGCAGCATCAATATCACCAGCAAGGCGCCGAAGCTGGCCAATTTTGCCGAGGGCAATATCGGCGTCGGCAATGCGCAGTATGTGCGCGGCACGGCCGACGGCAACTGGCAGTTCGCCGACCACGCCGCATTCCGCCTCAATGCGATGTTCCACGACCAGGACGTCGCCGGCCGCGATGCCGTGCACCAGAAGCGCTGGGGCGTGGCACCGTCGGTGGCGTTCGGCCTGGGGACCGACACGCGCCTGACGCTGTCGTACTACCACATGCAGACCGACGACATCCCCGACGTCGGCATCCCGTACAACAACCCCGCCTTCACCGCGCGCCGCGACGGCCTGCCGCGCACGCGCCAGACCGGCGACGGCTCGCCGGTCAACGTGCCGCGCAGCACCTACTACGGCCTGCTGGACCGCGACTTCCGCAAGGACCAGGCCGACATGGGCACGATCCGCTTCGAGCACGATTTTTCGCCGGCGCTGAAGTTCCGCAACCAGACCCGCTTCTCACGCACCAACCAGGACTACATCTACACGCAGCCTGACGACAGCAAGGGCAACATCTACTACGACCTGCTCTGGCGCCGCGTCAACACGCGTTATTCCACCGCGCGCACGGTGGCCAACCAGACCGACCTGTCGGGCGAGTTCCTGACCGGCGCGGTCAAGCACAAGTACGTGTTCGGCGTCGAGTTCTCGCAGGAGAAGAGCGAGAACGACAGCTACACCGTCGCCACCGGCAACAGCAGTTGCCCGAACGGCGCCGGCGCGGCCAGCGGCTACAACTGCACCACGCTGCTCAACCCCAACCCCAACGACCCGTGGGCCGGCAGCATCGCTCGCACCAATAACCCGACCAACGCCAAGACCAATACGGCGTCGGTGTACCTGTTCGACTCGGTCGAGCTGAGCAAGCAGTGGATCGTCAACGGCGGCGTGCGCCTGGACAGCTACCGCTCCAGCTTTACCGCGGCGCGCGCGGCCAACGGCTCGCGTGCCGAATACTCGCGCGACGACAACCTGTTCAACTACCAGCTTGGCGTGGTGTACAAGCCGGTCGAAAACGCCAGCTTCTACGTGTCGTACGGCACCTCGTCGACGCCGGCGGGCGCGTTCCTGGCGCAGGGCTCGGATCCCAACGGCCTGGCCCCTGACCGCAGCGGCAACCGTGGCGACCAGCTTGCGCCGGAAAAGAACCGCTCGTTCGAACTGGGCACCAAGTGGGACGTGCTGAAGAACCGCCTGGCACTGACCGCGGCAATCTTCCGCATCGAGACCACCAACGCCCGCATCGTGCAGCAGGACGGCACCGCGGCGATGGCCGGCAACAAGCGCGTGGACGGCTTCGAGCTGGGCTTCTCCGGCAACCTGACCGACAAGTGGGCCTTGTTCGGCGGCTACACCCACCTGAAGAGTGAACTGCGCAACAACGGCGGCGCCGGCGCGGCCTTCGGCCAGGGCAACGGCCAGTCGTTCCCGAATACGCCGGACGACAGCTTCAGCCTGTGGACGACGTACCAGCTGCTGCCCAACCTGACCCTTGGCGGCGGCGCGTACTACGTGTCGAAGATCTGGGGCAACCAGGGCACCAACAAGTGGGTGCCGCCGTACTGGCGCTTCGATGCCATGGCCGCATACCGCATCAACAAGAACGTGGCGCTGCAGCTGAACGTGCAGAACCTCACCGACAAGACCTACTACAGCCAGGCCTACACCTCGCACTACGCGACGGTGGCACCGGGACGCACCGCGGTGCTGAACCTGAACCTGCGCTACTGAGCGCGGCGGCGCCGAGGCCGCCAGGCCGCACTGCGCACCATGCACCACGCGGCACGCGGCCGGCACCGGCTGCGTGCCGCTTTGCCTTGCAAGCGAAGCCCATTGTATGGATACCCTGCCCTTTCGCGTCGCCACGCCGGTCGAACTCGACCAGCTCGGTCCCGCCGCGCTGCGAGACAAGCTCGCCGGCCCGCCGCACCTGGCGTTGCCGTGGCTGGGCGGCGCCGCGGTGGCCGGCCATCTCGACGCGCAGATGGTGTTGGGCCAATGGTTCCTGGCCGGCCATGGCGTCACGCGCGACGAAGCGCAGGCTTTCGCCTGGTTCAAGCACGCGGCGCACGCCGGCCACGCGGGCGCGGCCAACCTCGCGGGCCGCTGCTATGAAAACGGCTGGGGCACCGCGCACGATGATCGCGCCGCCGCGCACTGGTACACGCTGGCGGCCGAGCGCGGCTCGGACTGGGGCATGTACAACCTGGCGACGGCGCTGGTGCTGGGACGCGGCCTGGCCCCGGACCGGCGCGCCGCGCTCGGCTGGTACGAACGCGCCGCTGCGCTTGGCCATGCCAAGTCGCTCAACATCGTCGGCAGCTTCCATGAAGACGGGTGGGAGGTAGCGCAGGATCCGGCGCGCGCGGCCGCGTATTACCGCCAGGCAGCCGAAGGCGGCGACTTCCGCGGACAGTTCAACCATGCGCGGATGCTGGCGCTGGCGGGGCGCGAGGCCGAGGCGCAGCAATGGATCCGGCTGGTGCCGCAAACCGCCACCGGGCCCTTCATCGACAAGATGCTGGCGTTCCTGCGCGACGCCCCGCAGCATGCGTTGCAGCGTCTGTACGCGCATGCCGATCAGGCCGCACGGGCGGCGCGGGCAGCGCAACCCGCGCCGGCGGCTACCGCCGCCTGAAAGCAGTGTGGGCTCAGCTCACGCGGAAGCCGACCTTCAACGTGACCTGGTAGTGCGCGATCTTGCCATTCTGGATATGGCCGCGCGTTTCCACCACTTCGAACCAGTCGATGTTCTTGATGGTTTCGCCAGCCTTGGTGATGGCGCTCTGGATGGCCTGGTCGCAGCCGTCGGGCGAAGATCCGACGATCTCGACCAGCTTGTAGGTGTGGTTGGTCATTGCCTCTCCTTGGCGGCCGTAGCCGCAGGGGGTTGCCTCCATCATAGGCGCCGGCCGCGGATAGCCCCAAGCTTGCCGGGCGCAGATCCTGTTACACAATCGCCCTTTGCCAGTGGCGTATGCGGCTGCTACGCTGCGTTCCCGCCAGACAGGTGCGGCGCGCGGCGCGCGCACGCTGTCGTTCACCGACGCAAAGATCCGCCGTGACTTATCGATTCATTCGCCGGGCCGTGCTGGGCCTGAGCCTGGCCACCGCCGTGTCGGCCTTCACCTCGTTCAGTCCCTTCGCGCTGCTGGCGCACGCCCGTTCGGCATCGAGCTTCGACCAGGTGTCCGAAACCATTGCCAACAGCATCAGCGAGACCTTCAACGAGGCCGTCGCCAATCACTTCCCCACCCGCACCGGCAAGCCCGCCCAACCGGCCCAGCCGCCCGACGCCAGGCCGGTGCCCGCCAAACCCTTCGCCGATGGCAGCGGCTACACGCTGTGCTTCGTTCCCGATGGCGCGAGTTGCCAGGCACTGCTGGTCAACGCCATCCGCAGCACGCGCCAGCGCCTGCTGATCCAGGCTTATTCGTTTACCAGCGCGCCGATTGCCGAAGCCGTGGCGCAGGCGCACCGGCGCGGCGTCGACGTGCGCGTGATCCTGGACAAGAGCCAGCAGAGCGAGCGCTATACCAGCGCCACCTTCCTCAAGCACGCCGGCGTGCCGGTAGTGATCGACAGCAAGCCCGCGATCGCGCATAACAAGGTGATGGTGTTCGACGACCAGGCCGTCTTCACCGGATCGTTCAACTTCACCAAGTCAGCGCAGGAGCGCAACGCCGAAAACGGCATGCTGATCCGCGGCGACGCGGCGGTGGTCAAGGCCTATACCGACAACTGGAACAAGCGCTACCGGCAGTCACGCGCGTACTGAGGGCTCGGCACGCGGCCCCTGCACGAACCCGCGCGCGGTGGCACACTGGCGGGCTGACGTCGCCGCATGATGCCGCGGCGGCCCGTGCAAAGCCTTTTCCGGAGAGCCCTTTCCCATGACAGCCATTCCCGACAGCCAGTGGATCCGCGTCGACACCGCCGCGGGCAGCTTCGATGCCTACCTGAGCCTGCCGCCGGCGGGCGTGCAGCCCGGCGCGCCGGGCATCGTGCTGCTGCAGGAAATCTTCGGCGTGAACGAGCATATCCGCGCCGTGGCCGACCAGTACGCCGCCGACGGCTACGCCGTGCTCGCGCCGGACGTATTCTGGCGCCAGGCCCCGCGCGTGCAACTCGGCTATGAGGGCGACGACATGGCGCGTGCCATGGCCTTGCGCAAGGCGGTGGACGTGGCGGCCGCGCTCGACGATATCGCCGCCACGGTGCAGGTGCTGCGCCAGCATACCGGCGCCGGCAAGGTGGCCGCGGTGGGCTACTGCTTCGGCGGGCTGCTGTCGTACCTGAGCGCGTCGCGCGGACTGGTGGATGCGGCCGTGCCCTACTACGGCGGCGGCATCCAGAACCAGCTGCAGGAAGCGGCCAACATCCGCGTACCGGTGCAGTTCCACTACGGCGCGCTCGACACGCATATCCCGCCCGAGGCCGTGCAGTCCGTACGCGACGCGATGGCCGGCAAACCCGGCAGCGAGATCTTCGTCTACCCGCAGGCCGACCACGGCTTCAACTGCTGGGCGCGCGGCTCCTATCACCAGCGCAGCGCCGCCCTGGCGCACGGGCGCGCGCTGATGTTCCTGTCGGCATCGCTGTAGTCCGCACCCCGAGGGCTGCCGGCTTGCCATGGCCAGGCGGCAGCCCTTATCCTCGGCGCTTGGCTTCAAGACTTGCTGGACCCCAACCATAACAATGGAGACCACCATGCAGTCAGAGCAGCAGCGCGCCCTGCGCAACACCATCCCCGACGCCATGGCCCGCGCCGTGCGGCGCAGCCCGGGCAAGACCGCGATCCGTTTCGGCGAACGGTCCTGGACCTTCCGCCAGCTCGATGACGCCACGGCGCGCGTGGCCGGCGCGCTGGCGCAGTGGGGGCTGCGCCCGGGCGACCGGGTCGCCGCCTTCGGCAAGAATTCCGATGCCTACGTGCTGTTGTGGCTGGCCTGCCTGCGCAGCAGCCTGATCCATGTGCCTGTCAATTTCTCGATGACGCGGGCCGAGGCCGAGTACATCGTCACGCAGTCGGGCGCCAGCGCGATCTTTACCGACCCGGCGCTGGCCGAGCGCGTCGATGGCCTGCCCTGCAAGGTCCGCGGCACGCTGCATGGCGGCGCTGCGCACGCCAATCCACGGGACATTCTGGCCGCGGCCGCGGACGGTCCGCCGGCACCGGTGTCCGATGCGCTCGCCGAGACCACGCCCGCGCAGATCCTGTACACCTCCGGCACCACCTCCGCGCCCAAGGGTGCCGTGCTGACGCATCGCGCGCTGCTGGCCGAATACGTCAGCACCATTGCCGCCTGCGATATTCGCGCGTCGGACTATTCGCTGGCCGCATTGCCGCTGTACCACTCCGCGCAGATGCATGTGTTCCTGATGCCGCTGCTGCTGTGCGGCGGCACCACGCTGATCGCCGACAGCCCGGAAGCCGGCTATTGCCTGCGCACCATCCATGCCGAGCGCATCACCAGCTTCTTTGCGCCGCCGACGGTATGGATCGCGCTGCTGCGCCATGCGGAGTTCGACCCGGGCCGGCTGGGGTCGCTAACCAAGGCTTACTACGGCGCCTCGATCATGCCGGTGCCGGTGCTGCTGGAACTGCAGCAAAAACTGCCGGCGCTGCGCTTCTACAACTGCTACGGGCAAAGCGAGATCGGGCCGCTGGCCACGGTGCTGGGGCCCGACGAGCACGCCGCGCGGCCGGCATCGGCGGGACGGCCGGTATTGAACGTCGAGACCCGCATCGTCGATGAAACCCTGCAGGACATGCCGCCGGGCGAACTGGGCGAGATCGTGCACCGCTCGCCGCAGCTGCTGACGCATTACTGGGACAAGCCCGAGCAGACCGCCGAAGCCTTTGCCGGCGGCTGGTTCCATTCCGGCGACCTCGGCTATCTGGATGCCGAGGGCTACCTGTACGTGGTGGACCGGATCAAGGACGTGATCAACTCGGGCGGCGTGCTGGTATCGAGCCGCGAAGTGGAAGAGTGCCTGTACACCCATGCCGCGGTGGCCGAAGCGGCGGTCTTTGCGCTGCCGCACCCGAAGTGGGTCGAGGCGGTGACGGCCTGCGTGGTGCGCAAGCGCGGCCACGAGACCGCCACCGAGGACGAACTGATCGCGCATGCGCGCCAGGCGCTGGCGCCGTTCAAGGTGCCCAAGCGCATCGTGTTCGTCGCGGACCTGCCGCGCAATACGGCGGGCAAACTGCTCAAGCGGCAGCTGCGCGAAGATTACGCGCAGCTGTTCGGCGCGGACTGACGCGCTCAGTACGGCACGGCCACGCCGTTCTCGATCCGGACGCGGTCGCCGATGCGCATCTGGTAGGCGTTGGACTGGGTCAGCGTCAGGTAGGCGTTGTCGCTGGTGCGCACGCGCACGCGATAGGCCGCGGCCGACGATCCGGTGCGCTTCTCGACCTCATTGCCGGCCACCGCGCCGGCCACGGCGCCACCGATGGTGGCCACGGTATTGCCTCGCCCGCCGCCGACCTGATGGCCCAGCAGCCCGCCGACGATACCGCCGACCACGGCACCGGCACCGCTGGTCGATGGCGGCTGGCCGGGCACCACTTCAATCGCCTCGACCCAGCCATAGCGCACGCCGTAGCCTGGGTTGCCGTTGTTGTTGCCATAGCTGCCGTCCGGATAGGCCTGCTGCGGATACGGCTGCTGCGGATAGGAAGACTGTGGATAGTCCGGCTGGGGATACCCTGGCTGCGGGTAATTCTGTTGCGGATAGCCCTGCTGCGGGTACTGCGGATATCCCTGCTGCGCGGGATAGCCGCTGATGGTGGTGCCGCTGCTGCCATAGCCGTTGTTGCCATAGCCGTTGTTGCCATACGCGCCACCGTAGCCCCCGCCATACCCCGCGCCATAGCCGTTATCGTAGCCATACGGCGTGGCACACCCGGCCAGCGCGCCGGCGCCAAGCACCGCAAGCACAACCGAACGAAAGGGGATGGACATGTCAGGACTCCTGCGCGCTGCGCGTGTTGGGGAATGCGCGCGAGTCTAGGGCCGCCGCGGTCCAGCGGGTGTCACCGGAGCTTGTGATTGGTAACCGCCTGTAACGGCTTGCGGCGCCAGCCTGCCAGGGCTCAGCCGCGCTCGGCGCCGTCGTCGTTGAACTGCGTGATGCGGGCCACGCGGAACGCGCCGCGCAGCGATTCGAGCTCGGTCCGGTGCAGCATGGCGAGCCGGTTCAGGTAGCGTTCGCCCTTGGCCAGCAGGTGGACCTGCACCACGCGGCGGTCCTCGGGATTGAGCCGTCGCTTGACCAGCCCGGCGGCCTCGCAGCGATTGACCAGCGCCACCACGCCGTGTTGCTTCGCCTGCAGGCGCTCGGCCAGTTCCCCGATCGAGGCCCAGTCCTTGTCGGCACAGCCGCGGATATGCAGCAGCAGCAAGTATTGCTGCACTGTCAGCCCCTCCTCGCGCGCCGCGTCTTCGGAGAACCGCAGGAAGCGGCGCAGCTGGTAGCGGAAGTCGGATAGTGCCTCGAAGTCGGCCTTGCTGAGCGGGGCGGGATGCGACGACGAGGCGGACTTGCTGGGCATGGGCGGCAAAAAATGCGAAGGGAGGAAGAGGCGCGGAAACTCCGCACGCGCCCCCGTCGGGGCGCTCGCAATTATAGGGGCCGCACGGCACACCGCCAGTCGCGGCCGCGCGGGCGCCGCCAGCAGATCCCGGTTTGCGCCGTGCGCGCGCCCGGCTATGGCAGAATCTGTGCGGTTGCAGACACCTTCACCCGTCACCGGAAAACGCACCGATGTTCTCGGAAATCGCTCTCTTCTTGCTGGATACCGTCTTTACCCTGTTCGGCATGGCGCTGCTGTTGCGCGTATGGATGCAGCTTACTCGGCTGCCCACGCGCAACCCGGTCTCGCAGGGCGTGTTCCAGATCACAGACTGGCTGGTGCGGCCGCTGCGCCGCATCATCCCGGGTGTGGGCGGCATCGACTGGGCCACGATCCTGGCCGCATGGCTGACCGCGGTAGTGTTCCTCGCGCTGGTCGCGCTGATCAGCGGCATCGACCTGCCCGGCTTCCTGCCCGTGATGCTGCTGACCGCCGTGCTCTACGTGCTGAAGTGGTCCATCAGCCTGGTGATGTGGGTCACGCTGCTGATGGCGATCCTGTCCTGGGTCAATCCGCATTCACCCATCACCCCGGCGATCGACCACCTGACCGCGCCGGTGCTGCGCCCGATCCAGCGCGTGGTGCCGCGCCTGGGCGGCTTCGATATCTCGCCGCTGGTGCTGTTCGTGATTGCGCAGATTCTGCTGATGGTCATCGCGCGGGTCGGTGCGGGGGTGTTCGGCCTGCATTGAAATGCGGGCACGATCCATCGCCACATTGTTCGCCGCCTTGGACAGTGTTTCGCGGAGCCGCGCTTTTTCCGGGCAGTGCGAAGTCCTACATTACAGGGCAACGCGGCGCTGACGCCACGCCCCTGCCAAGAAGGACTCCACACCATGAAGACCATGATCCAGCGCCGCACCCTGGCGCTTTCCCTGCTGTGCGCCGCCGGCCTGTCGTTTGCCGCCGCGGCCCACGCCTCTGAACCGGTTTCCGATCTCGCGCGCCTGGACGGCAGCAGCGCCCATGCGGGCAAGGCCGATCCGTACCTGGACGGCGCCCGCCTTGGCCGCCCGGACCCCTACACCGACGGCGCCCGCGTGGGCAAGCCGGATGCGTTCACCGACGGTGCCAACGTCACCGACCGCCGCAACGCGTTCGCCGACGGCGCCTGACCGGCTATTTCCCCTGCCACGGCCGCGGCCGTGGCGGCCCGCCGGCGACCTCAACCCGCCGGGTGGGCCTCTCCGGGCGCCAGCCCGCTTGCGGTGGCATCCAGCCCGGCATCCCGCGCCGTCTCCGCCTCGCCCTCCGTCAACTCCGACACCATCATCGATTCGATCGCTTCCATGAAGGCGCGCACCTTGCGCGGCTGCAAGCGCCGGTCCGGCAGCAGCGCGAACACGCGCAGCGGCGGCAGCGGATAGTCGGGCAGCACGCGCACCAGCCGCCCTTGCGCGATCTCGGCCTCGCAATAGATCACCGATAGCCGGGCGATGCCCAGCCCCGCCAGCGCGCCCTGCAGGCGCAACTCGGCGTTGTGGGTCTGCATGCGCGGGCGGATCGGCACCGATACGGTCTGGCCGTCGCGGGTGAATTCCCACACCGTGTCGCCGGGCGTGGTCAGCGTCGGCATGTTGGCCAGGTCTTCCGGGCGCAGTTGCGCCGGCAGGCTGGCCGCCAGCGCAGGCGCAGCGAACAGCCCGCGTTCGACGTGGTAGATGCGGCGCGCCACCGTGCCCGAATCAGGCAGGTCGGCGTCGACGATGACGAAGGCCACGTCAAAGCCATCGCGGATCGGATCGACCAGGCCCTGCGTGATTTCCACCGCCACATCCAGCGCGGGGTGTGCCGCCAGCGTGCGGCAGATCACGCCGCCCAGCTGCTGCGCGCCGAATTCATAGGGCGTGGCGATACGCAGCACGCCCTGCACGCGCTCTTCGCGCGCCAGTGTTTCCTGGCGGATCTCGCGCAGCCGCGCGAACAGCGGCGCCACATCGCGATACACCGCCTTGCCCGCATCGGTAAGGCGCATGCGGCGCGTGGTGCGCTCCAGCAGCTTGGCGCCGATCGCGGTTTCCAGCCGCGCCACGGCGGCCGAGACGCGCGACTTGGGACAGTCGAGCTGCTCCGCGGCGGCCGTGAAGGTGCCTTGCTCGACCACGCAGCAGAACGCCTCCCAGTCATTCCATTGGATTGTTTCGTTCACCGGACAATGTTTCCCTGACAGCCTGTAGTTCTCCACGGTGGGCCTACATTATGCTTGAGCGATGCAACAAACGCCTGTCCCAGCCGGAGCGGACGGCCTCGCCCCCGCAGTGCCGGCAACCCCCGCCCCCATTACCGCCACGCCCCCGCGCCCGCGCATGCAGATCGCCAGTCACCCCGAGATGGGTCACTGGCGTCTTTCATTGTTCGGTTTGACGCTGGGGCTGGTGACCGGCATCGACTTTTCTTCCACGCTGATGATGGGCGTGGCCAGCCAGCATATCCAGGGCGGCGTCGGTGCCGCGCCGGAAGACTACCTGTACGCGATCTCGGCCTACGCCGCCACCGCGGTGCTGATGAACATGGTGCTGGACCAGCTCGCGCGCCGCATCACGTACAAGCGCTTCACCATGGTGTCGCTGCTGGTGTTCATCGCGGGCTCGCTGATCTGCGCCGAGTTTGCCAGCCCAGCCGGGCTGATCACCGGCAAGGCGGTGCAGGGCTTGGGCGCGGGCGGCCTGTTCGCGGCCTCGCGCATCCTGGTCCAGTTGGTGTCGACGCCGGCCGAGCGCGGCCCGCTGATGCTGCGCTTTGGCGGCGGGGCGTTCTCGATGCTGGCGATCACGCCCTGGCTGACCAGCATCTTCCTGGACGATATCGGCTGGCGCGCGGTGTTCCTGTTCCAGGCCGGCATTGCGCTGCCGGTGCTGCTGTCGGTCGCGCTGACCTACCCCACGCGCGCGCCGCGCGATCCGCATCCGCCGGTATCGACGCTCGACTGGCCCGCCGCCATCGCCGCCGCGCTGGGCGCGCTGGTGTTCCTGCATACGCTGCAGGAGATGCGCTACACGCGCTTCTTCAGCTCGCTGGAGATGCCGCTGGCCGCGCTGTGCGGCGTGGCGCTGTTTGCCTTCAGCGGCTGGCGGCTGTATCGCCATCCGGACCCATGGATCGACTTCTCGCGCCTGGCGGGCCGCCAGTACTTGTACGGCCTTGGCTTCTACACGCTGTACTACCTGCTGTCGTCGGCGTGGTCGTTCCTGCTGCCGACGCTGACGCAGACCGGGCTGGGGCTGACCTTCCGCACCACCTGCATGCTGCTGTCGACCAGCGGCACGGTGTCGGCCATTGGCGCCATCGTGATCACGCTGGGCATGGCGCTGGTGTTCCGCAAGCGGCGCGTGATCGCGATCGGCTTTGTCGTCTATGCCTGCGCGGCGATGCTGCTGTCGCACCAGCTGATGCCGGGCGCACCGGATTACGCACTGGTGCCGGTGGTGCTGCTCGAAGGGCTGACGCCGGTGCTGCTGATGGTGCAGGTGGCGTCGATGACCTACCTGGAAGTGCCGGTCGAGGATTTCTCGCACGCTTACCAGTTCAAGAACGTGTGCAAGCAGATTGCCTCGGCGATGGGCACCGGGCTCGCCAGCGTGTTCATGCAGGACGGCCTGGCGCAGCACCGCACCCACCTGGTGGAGCACGTCACCCGCTTCAACCCCGCGCTGCAGATGCCCGACGTACTCTCCGCGGGCGGGCTGGCCAGGATCTCGCAGGAAGTCGACCGCCAGGCCACGCTGCTGGCCGGCATGGACATGCTGCATGGCTTTGCCCTGCTGTGCGTGGTGGCGGCGGTGTTCGTGCTGGCGCAGCGCAGCTTCCGCTGAGGCCAGGGGCCATGGGTCGCGTCCTGGCCCGGTCCCGGCCCGGCACTGGCGCAATCCCGGCATTTCCTCTACCCTTTCGGCCTTTCCGTGCCAATCCGGCGAACCGCGCCGGCTACGCAGATGGCCAGTTCCACCGATTCCCGCCAGACTCCGCCGCCAGCATCGCAGACCGCCGACAGCGCCGCCACGCCCGAAAAGCCGAGCGACAGCTATGTGCAGTCTTTTGCACGCGGGCTGTCGGTGATCCGGGCCTTCAACGCGCAGCATCCGGCCCAGACCCTGACCGAGATCGCCCAGGCCAGCGGCCTGACCCGCGCCGGCGCGCGCCGCATCCTGCTGACGCTGGTGGGGCTGGGCTATGTGCAGGCCGACGGGCGCCTGTTCCGGCTTACGCCCAAGATCCTGGACCTGGGCTTCGCCTACCTGACCTCGATGCCGTTCTGGAACCTGGCCGAGCCGATCATGGAGACGCTCTCGCAGCAGGTGCATGAAAGCTGCTCGATCTCGGTGCTGGACGGTACCGAGATCGTCTACGTGCTGCGCGTGCCGGCGCGCAAGATCATGACCATCAACCTGTCGATCGGCAGCCGCCTGCCGGCGTATTGTTCTTCGATGGGACGGGTGCTGCTGGCCGGCCTGAGCGAGCCCGAGCTCGACCGCGTGCTGCGGGCCACCGAGCTGCGCGCGCGCACCGGGCGCACCGTGACCGACGTGGCGGCACTCAAGGGCATCGTCGCCGATATCCGCCAGCGCGGCTGGGCCCTGAACGACCAGGAGCTGGAGGAAGGGCTGGTGTCGCTGGCCGCGCCGATCCGCAACCGCGCCGGCCACACCATCGCCGCGATCAACATCAGTGGCCAGGCCAACCGCACCAGCGCGCAGGAGATGCTGGAGCGCTTCCTGCCGCCGCTGCTGGAGGCTTCCGAAAAGATTTCCGGGCTGGTCGGGCTGCGCACCTGAGCGCAGCCGCGCCGGATCAGACCGCGGCGGGCAACTCCACGCTGCCGAACTCGGCCGAGCGGGTGCCGTCCAGCGGCCGGTTGCTGGCGCCGAAATACGCAAACGCCACCGACAGCTTGACCGCGTTGGACGCATTGCGGCCGGCGGCATGGAACAGCCGGCTGTCGAAGCACAGCACGTCGCCGCGGTGCAGCGCCAGCGGCTGCGCGGCGTCCAGCAGCGGCTGGCTGGCCGGGTGCGCTTCGATCAGGAATTCGGCCGGGTCCAGCTGGCCCGGCTCCAGCTTCGCCTGGTGCGAACCCGGGATAACGCGCAGTACGCCATTGCGCTCGTCCTCGTCGCCCAGCGCCAGCCACACCGTCACCAGTTCCGGCCGCGCGAACGACCAGTAGCGCGTATCGCGGTGCCAGCCGGTCTGGCTGCCGTAGTGCGGATGCTTGGTCATCACGCAGTTGTGATGCGCCAGCGTGATGCGCGCAGGCTCGCCCAGCAAGGCCTGCACCACGGCCACCAGCTTGGGGTCGCTGGCCCAGCGGCGGAACACCGCATCGCGCCCGTAGGCCTGGCGCAGGCGCCTGACCGTGCCGCCGCCGGCGGCATCGCGCGTGGCCGGGGCACCCGGATAGCCGAGGTCGGCCTCGAATTCCACCGGCGGCACCGCCGCGGCGAGGTGCTGGCGCGTCACCGCCTCCAGCGCCGCGCACGCCGGCTCGTCGGCAAAGCCGCGCAGGACCACGAAACCGTTGGCATGGAAGGCCTGCACCAGGCGCGGCAGCGCGCCGGCATCGGCGGACAGGGTGGAAGCAGGCAGGTCGGCGCAGGGATCCAGCGAGGTCATTGCAGCAGGCGCGGGCAAGGCCGCGGAAAGAGGCGGAAAGAGGAACAGGGCCGCGGTGGCCCGACAGGCTCATGATGCCAGAACCGGCGCGATCTGGCGCAGGCGCCGCATCGTCATCCTGCGCCGTGCGGCGGGGCCGTTGGCGCCTGCGTACGGAAACAGACGGTGCCGCAAGCGGGCCGCGCCGCTACAATGCGCTCGTCTCCGCCCGATAATCCCTGCATCCGCCGACTTTTTCCCCACCTTCTTGCGCCGAGGTCCCACGTGACTGCACGCCCCCGCATCGTCGCTTCGCTGGCCGAGGCCCAGGCCCAGCTGGGCCGCATTGTCCTTGGCAAGCCACAGCAGGTGCGGCTGGCGCTGGCCTGCATGCTGGCCCGCGGCCACCTGCTGCTGGAAGACGTGCCGGGCGTGGGGAAGACCACGCTGGCCCATGCGCTGGCGCGCACGCTGGGGCTGCACTACCAGCGCGTGCAGTTCACCAGCGACCTGTTGCCGGCCGACCTGATCGGGGTCTCGGTCTTTGTCCGCGACGCCGGCGAGTTCCGTTTTCACCGTGGCCCCGTATTCGCGCAGGTGGTGCTGGCCGACGAGATCAACCGGGCACCGCCCAAGACCCAGAGCGCGCTGCTCGAGGCGATGGCCGAGCGGCAGGTGACCCATGACGGCGCCACGTACCCGCTGCCGTCGCCGTTTTTCGTCATTGCCACGCAGAACCCGCTCGAGCAGATCGGCACCCATGCACTGCCCGAATCCCAGCTGGACCGCTTCACCATGCGGCTGTCGCTGGGCTACCCCGACCCCGCCTTCGAGCGGGTGCTGTACCTGGGCGGCGCCAGCGCGGCGGAACTGCCGCCGGTAATGGATGGCAGCCAGGTGCTGGCGTTGCAGGAAGCGGCCGCGCAGGTCTACGCCAGCCCGGCGCTGGTCGACTACGCGCTGGCGCTGGTGCAGGCCACGCGCAGCCACGGCGGCTTTGCCGCGGGGCTGTCGCCGCGCGCCGGGCTCGCGCTGCTGGCGTGTGCGCGGGCCTGGGCCCTGCTGGCACAGCGGGAACTGGTGCTTCCCGAAGACGTGCAGGCGGTCTTCATGGCCGTGGCCGCGCACCGCTTGTTGCCGGCCGGCGCCGGTGGCCACGCCGCCGTCGACGGCCAACTGGCCGCGCTGCTGGCCGGCGTGGCGATCCCCTAAGGGCCATGGCGGCGCGCAAGGGCGTGCTCGGCGGCGCGCCACGACTCGCATGGCCCCGCGCGGCGGCCCGGCGCCCGGCTGGCGCCGGCGGCACGGTGCTGCTGGACCGGCGCCATCTCTATATCCTGCCCACGCGCGGCGGGGTCGGCTTCGCGGTGGTGCTGGCCGCGATGCTGATGACCTCGCTGAACTACAACATCAGCCTGGGATTTGCGCTGACCTTCATGCTGGCCGGCATCGGCATGTCGTGCCTGTGGCTGGCCTACCGCAACCTGCTTGACCTCGCCGTGGCCGCGGGGCCGGTGGCGGCGGTCCATGCCGGACAGGACGCCGTGTTCCACCTGCGCGTCGACAGCCGCGGCGGCGACGCGCGCATCGGCATCGAGGCCCGTTTGCGCGCCTGGCCGGAAGTCGCTGCCGCGACGCTGACGCTCGATGCCAATGCCAGCGGCATGCTGGCGCTGCACGTGCCGGCGCCACGCCGGGGCCGTCTGGCGCTGCCGCGCGTGACGATGGCGAGTCGCTTTCCGTTCGGTCTGTTCCATGTCTGGAGCCATGCGGACCTGGAGTCGTCGACGCTGGTCTACCCCGCGCCGGAACCCGGTGCCCCGCCGCCGCCCGAGCAGCGCGCCGACGCTGGCGACGGCGCGCAAGCCGCCGCCAGCGCGGCGAGCAGCGAAGACGGCATCGACCAGCTGCGCCGCTACCGCAGCGGTGACCCGCTGCACCGCATCGCCTGGAAGCACAGCGCGCGCACCGGCCGCTGGCTGAGCCGCGCCGGCGATCCGCCGCGGCAGCCGGCGCGCTGGCTGGACTGGCACGCGCTGCCCGCAGGCATGGAAGCCGAGGCCCGGCTGTCGCGCCTGTGCGCGTGGCTGCTCGCCGCCGGCGACGAGGTCGAGATCGGCCTGCGCCTGCCCGGCATGGAACTACCGCCGGCGCGCGGCGCCAGCCACCGGCGCGCCTGCCTCGAGGCACTGGCCTTGTGGCCGCAACGTCCTGGCACCAACCGCGCCGCGGCACACCCATGAAAACTGCGCCCCGGCCGCTGCGGCATGAAGACCACGGACTGCTGCTGGGCCAACTGGCGCTGGTGCTGGCGCCGCAGGCGCGCACGCTGCCGGTGGCGGTGAGCCTGCTGCTGGTGCTGTTGCTGGCGTGGCGCTGGCTGCTGTGGCGGCGGCGGGCGCCGCTGCCGTCGCGCTGGATGCTCGGCACCACCGCGGTGCTGGTGCTGCTGGTGGCATGTGCGCTGGTATGGCAGGAGGGGGGTGGCATCGGGCGCGAGCTGGCGGTGGCGTTGCTGGGCGCCTTTGTCATCCTCAAGCTGCTGGAATGCCGCGCGCTGTCGGACGCGACCCTGGTCACGCAGCTGTCGTTCTACCTGCTGCTGACGCTGTACCTGTCCGACCAGCCATTCTGGCTGGCGCTGTATAGCCTGGCGATCGGCGCCTGGGTGCTGCGCAACTGGCTCTTGCTGCATCACCCCGAGGCGCGCAGCCGCCTGGCGATCTGGCCGCTGCTGGGCCGCATGGCGCTGTTGGGCTTGCCGTGGGCGCTGGCGCTGTTCGTGCTGTTCCCGCGCCTGGAGCATCCGCTGTGGCAGCTGCCCCAATCGGCGCAGAGCGGCACCACCGGCATCAGCGACACCATGCGCCCGGGCAGCGTTGGGCAACTGATCCGTTCGCCCGAAATCGCCCTGCGTGCCGAAATTGCCGGCCAGCCGTTGCCTGCGGCCGCGCTCTACTGGCGCGCGCTGGTGCTGTGGGAATACGACGGCATCACCTGGCATCCGTCGCGGCAGCGGCGGCAGCAACTGGTCCCGGCGGCCGCCGCCGGCGCCACGGCGGGCATCGACATCAGCATCACGCTCGAGCCCAGCCGCCAGCGCTGGCTGTTCGTGCTCGACCGCGGCCAAGCGCTGTCCGCCGGCGCGGATGCCGCGATCACGCCCGATGGCGAATTCATGTCGCGCCGGCCGGTGGACCAGCGCATCCGCTATCGCGCCCATTCCACGCTGTCGCCACCGGCGGAATCGCTGCCACCCGCCACGCTGCGGCTGGCCCTGAGCCTGCCCCCCGGCAACCCGCGCGCCCGCGCACTAGGCGCCCAATGGGCACAGCGCCATGCCGATCCCGCCGCGCGCGTGCAGGCGGCGCTGCGGTTGTTCGCGGCCGCGCCCTTCGCCTATACGCTAACCCCGCCGCCGCTCGGGGCGGAACAGATCGACAGCTTCGTGTTCGATACCCGGCGCGGTTTCTGCGAGCACTATGCCAGCAGTTTCGTCTTCCTGATGCGTGCCGCCGGCGTGCCAGCGCGCGTGGTCACGGGCTACCAGGGCGGCGAGTACAACCCCATGGCCAATCACTACGTGGTGCGCCAGTCCGATGCGCATGCATGGGCCGAGGTCTGGCTGGAAGGCCGCGGCTGGCTACGCGTGGACCCGACCAGCGCGGTCGCGCCCAGCCGCATCGAGCAGGGGCTGGATGCAGTGGTCGGCAGCGAAGCCAATGACTGGCGCCCGTCGCGGCAGCCGGCGTGGCTGAAGGATTTGCGCTGGGCGTATGAGGGCATGGTCTACACGTGGCAGCGTTGGGTGCTGCAGTACGACCATGCGCGGCAGCAGCGGCTGCTGCAGGCGCTTGGCACCAGCGCCGGCGCCGGCCCTGTGCTGGCCGCCGTGCTTGGCATGCTGTGCCTGCTGGCGCTGGTGCCCCTGTGGCGGCGGCGCGTGCCGGCGGACCCGGTCAGTGCGGCCTATGCCCGCTTCTGCACCGTGCTCGCGCGCCACGGCTGCACGCGCGCGCCGGCCGAAGGCCCGCAGGACTTTGCGGCGCGGGCCAGCGCGCAGCTGCCGTGCGCCGGCGAGGCGATCGCCGCCGTCAGCGCCGCCTATGTCAGCCTGCGCTACGGCAGCCTGCCAGCCGAAACGCAGGCCCAGGCCCTCGCATCGATGCGGGCCGGCATCCGCCGGATCTCGGCGGCATTGCATCGGTAGGAGGCGGATGCGCACGCATTAGATGCATTTGATATAATTACATTTGAAACTATATCAAATGCTATCAAGCCGCCGCCCGCCATGTCCTTTGAGCAACGCATCGACCGCTTTTGCGCCAGCCACCCGGAAGCCCCGCGCGAACTGATCCTGGCCTCGCGGCTGCTGCTGCGCACCGCGCGCCTGCTGCGCGGGCATATCGACCAGGCCCTGGCGCCCTTTGAACTGGATATGAGCCAGTATCTCGTGCTGAGCATGCTTGCCGTCGATGAGGGTGCACCGAGCATGCCGTCCGAACTGGGTGCCACGCTCGATGCCACGCGCACGCAGATGACGCGGCTGCTGGATGGCCTGGAAACGCGCGGGCTGCTGCGCCGGCGCGCTTCGGCCAGTGACCGGCGCAGCCTGGAGCTGACCCTGACCCCGGCCGGCCGCCGGCTGCTCGAGCGCGCCGCCCCGGCCGTGCATGCCGCCTATGGCGCAGCGTGGGCGCCGCTTGGCGCAAGCGGCCTGGCCAGCGCTACCCGCACGCTGACCTCGCTGCACCAGACCTTGGAAGCACAGCAGCCATGAATCCGGGATCGCCCTGGCGCCCGCTGTGGCGATTGCGCGCGGGCATGCGGTGGCTGCGCTGGCTGAGCCACCGGCAGCGGCAGACGCTGCTGATGGCGCTGCTGGCGCTGGCCACGGGCGTGGAGTTCCTCGAGAACATCATGTTCGTGTTTGCCTCCAGCCATATCGTCGGCGGCCTTGACGCCGACCCGCGCAGCTTTGCGCTGGTGCAGGCGGCCTACGCGGTGGGCAGCATGCTGATGATCCTGAAGCAGCAATGGCTGTCGCGTCGGTTCGGCTACCGCTATTACCTGACTGGCGCGCTGCTGCTGTTCATGACCGGCACGGTGGTGGCCGCGACCAGCCATGCGCTGCCGCAGATGGTGGTGGCGCGCTTCATCCAGGGCGTCGGGGGCGGTGCGTTGTTCACCAGCTGCCGCATCCTGGTCAATGTGCTGTTCGGCCCAACCGAGCGGCCGCGCGCCACGCGCATCTTCATGATCGGCATCTTCGCGGCCTCGGCGCTGGGCCCCGCGTTCGCCGCCGAACTGATCGACCATGGGGTCTGGCAGGACGTGTTCTACGGCGTGTTGCCGTTCGCCGCGCTGGCGGCGCTGGGCGCGTGGCTGCTGCTGCCCGATGCCGAGCCGCGCGCCGGCGCCGACGGCCCCGCGCTCGGGCCGCTGCTGCTGTTCGGTGCCGCCATCGTGACGTTGCAGGCGGCACTGACCGAGGCGCGCTTCGACGTGTTTTCGCATCCACTGCGCCTTACCCTGGTGGCCACCGTGGGGCTGGCGCTGCTGGCGGTGTTCCTGTGGCACCAGTGGCATCACCGCGCGCCGGTGCTGCATCTGCGCGCGCTGCGCCAGCCGGTGTACCTGACCGGCCTGGCGATGTACTTCGTGTACTACATGATCAGCAACTTGAGTGGCTACCTGTTCCCGATCTATGCCGAGCAGGCCCTGAAGATCCCGCTGGCCACCACGGGCTGGCTCAATACCTTCGCCGCGCTGGTCAGCCTGGCCGGCATCTTCGTCTACCTGCAACTGGCGCCGCGCCTAACCCGCAAGAAGCCGCTGATGGTGGCCGGCCTGGTGCTGATGGCCGCCACGGCATGGTGGTTCGCGCAGATGCCGCCCGACGCCGGGCCGCCGGCGCTGGCGTGGGGGCTCATCGGCAAGGGCCTGTTCGGCGTGCTGGTGATCATACCCATTGCCGGGCTGACGTTCCGCGCGCTAAGCCCGGATGCATTCGCCCACGGCTACCGCAGCAAGAACCTGATGCGCCAGATCGCCAGCTCGTTTGCTTCGGCCCTGGGTGCGGTGCTGCTGCAGAACCGCCAGTTCGCCGTGCACGACAGCCTGCTGCACGCGGTCGGCCAGCGCCCCGCGGAGGCGGAACACTGGATGGCCGGGATGCAGGCGGCGCTGGCCGCGCGCGGCTTCGATGCGGCGCAGGCCCACCAGGGTGCGCTGGCGCAGCTCAGTGCGCTGATCACGCAGCAGGCCACGCTGATTGCTAGCGAGGATATCTATCGGCTGATTGCCGGCCTGGCCCTCGGCGCGGCGGCGTACATGCTGTTGCAGCGGCGGCTGACGTAGGCGCCCAATGCATCGCGACGCGAGGCTGGCGAGGACTGCAGGTACTGCTGGGAAAATCAGGGAGAAGCGAAGGCACCGCGCGCAAAAGGGGGCGGCGCGGACGGGTCGCAGTGCCGGCGGTCGCGGCACCGGCGAAGATCCTGCTCAGAACAGCGACAGCTGGCGCATGCCGAAACCGATGGTCTCTTCCACGCGCGCGCGGGCGTGGGCCAGCGAGCCTTCCGCGCCGGAGTAGTTGCCGGCGGCCCAGTGGTAGACCACGGGAAGCTCGCCGCGCTCGGACAGGCGCACTTCGCCCAGCTTGTCGCCACGCTCGTTGCGGTAGAAGTGCGAACGGTAGCCGCGCTCCCAGTGCGGAGCAACTTCTTTCTTGCGCCGCCGGGGCTTCGGCGCGGAGCCGGTGGCAGACGTCGTGGACGTCAGCCGCCGCGCTCGATCGGTACCCGGCATCTGGGCACGGGTGAAATCCAACTGCATAGACTTCCTCTTTGTCGATTCAGCAGAACCAGGGCCGGCGGGGGCTGCCGCCGCATGCTTCGTGCATCGCAGTCGAGATGATACCTGCTGGCGCGCTTTCTGTAAGCAGTTCGTTGCGCTGAATCCCGCCTCTGGTAAGGCTTAGCGGGCCGTATACCCAATCGTATACGTGTCGGTATACGTGCAGGTATACGGCCCGCCGAGGCATCAAAGCCTTGCTGGTTAACGGCTTGCGGGCACGTCGGGGTGCCCGCTCGGATCAACCCAGATCGAGTGGAATAAAGATGCGTGCATCATCGCGCTGCACCAGCAACGCCACCTGCTTGCCCGACTTGCCCACCAGCGTGCGCAGTTGATCGACCGACGCAATCGGCGTGCCGTTGAGCGACAGGATCACGTCGCCGGGCTGGATGCCAACGCGCGCGGCGGGACCGGTCACGTCCTCGACCACCAGGCCGCCGTCGATGCCGCTTTCGCGCTTTTCCGCCGGCGTCAGCGGGCGCACAGCCAGGCCAAGCCGGCCATTGGCCTCCTTGCCGCCCGCCTTCTGCGCCACCGCCTGGTCGCGGGCGGTACCCACGGTCACCGCCAACGTCATCGGCTGGCCCTTGCGGATGATCTTCAGCGAGCTCTGCGTACCCGGCTTGATATCGGCCACGTGCTCCGGCAGGTCGCCCGAATGATCGATCACGTCGTTGTCCAGCTGCACGATGACGTCGCCCGGCTTCAGCCCTGCGCGCGCGGCCGGGCTGTCGGGCTCGACCGAATTGACCAGCGCCCCCGCCGGCTTGGGCAGGCCGAACGACTGCGCCAGCGCCTGGTTGACCTCCTGCACGCTGATGCCAAGGCGCCCGCGCGTGACCTTGCCGTGCGCCACCAGTTGCTGCTGCACCTTGGTAGCCACGTCGATCGGGATCGCGAACGAGAGGCCCTGGTAGCCGCCGGTCTGGCTGTAGATCTGCGCGTTAATGCCGACCACCTCGCCGCGCTGGTTGAACAGCGGGCCGCCCGAGTTGCCGGGATTGACGGCCACGTCGGTCTGGATGAACGGCACATAGGTGTCGTCCGGCAGCGAGCGCGACTTCGCGCTGACGATACCCGCGGTCACGGTGTTCTCAAAGCCGTAAGGCGAGCCGATCGCCAGCACCGGCTCGCCCACGCGCACCTGCGACGGGTCGCCCAGGCGGACAGTCGGCAGATCCTTGGCATCGATGCGGATCACTGCCACGTCGGTCTGCGGATCGGTGCCGAGCACCTTGGCCTTGAACTCGCGGCGGTCGGTCAGCTTGACGGTCACTTCCTGCGCGCCGTCGACAACGTGGGCATTGGTCAGGATCAGGCCGTCGGGGCTGACGATAAAGCCGGAGCCCAGCCCGCGCACGAGCTGCTGCTGGCCTCCTTGCGGTCCCTGGAACTGCGGGCCGAAGCGCTTGAAGAACTGGAACAGCGGGTCGTCCGGATCGATGCCCGGCGGCATCTGCACCGCGGTGCGCTGCGCGCGCGCGGTCACGCTGATATTGACCACCGCCGGTCCGTACTGGGCGACGATGCCGGAGAAGTCCATCGGCGTGGCCACCGCAGCCGCCGGCTGGGCTGCCGCCACCACGGGAGCGGGGGCCGCATAGCCGGGCGTGATGACTTCTCGCTGCAGATAGGCATAGCCGCCGCCGAGCGCGGCCAGGGCCGCGATACCAACGGCAGTGCGAGCAATGGTCTGGCGCATCATAGGTTCCTTTCCTTTAGCTTCTGGCGTCGGCACGATGCGACGCAACACCGCCATGCTAGTGGGCAAGACTTAAAACAGACTTAAGGCAGGGTGCCTCCCGCGGACGTATGCGCGCTCCTTTCCGGCGATGCAAAATTTATCTTGCACACAATCTAATTGCGTCTAATATATCGACATGGACGCCGAGAACGAACCCGCCACCGACTGGCTTTTGCTTGATCACCAACTATGCTTCGCGCTGTATTCAAGCTCGTTGGCGATGACCAAGCTGTACAAGCCACTGTTAAGTGAGCTTGGACTTACTTATCCGCAATATCTCGTCATGCTGGTCTTATGGGAAACGGAATCGTTGTCGGTGTCGGAACTCGGCGACCGGCTGGCGTTGGACTCGGGCACGCTGACGCCGCTGCTGAAGCGGCTGGCCGCCAGCGGGCTGGTGATCCGGACCCGGGACGCGGCTGACGAACGCAGGGTCCTGGTCAGCCTGACCGACAGCGGACGTGCACTGCGTCAGCGCGCCACCGGCATTCCTGAACAAATGTTATGTGCCACGCAATGCCCGGTCGAAGAGATCGAGGCGCTGACGCGGCGCTTGCATGCACTGCGGTCGACGCTGGAACAAGCGCGGACCGATTCCAGCTTGCCGGCTCACGGCAAGCGTTGATGACGCCCCTGCGGGCAACCAAACCGGAGTCTTAGATGAAACTCGAAAAAGTCGTATATACCGCCCATGCCACCGCCACCGGTGGCCGCGATGGCCGTGCCACTACGGCCGACGGCCAACTCGATGCCAAGCTCGCCGTGCCCAAGGAAATGGGCGGTGCCGGCAATGGGCTCAACCCGGAACAGCTGTTTGCTGCCGGCTATTCGGCCTGCTTCCTGGGTGCAATGCGCTATGTCGCCAGCCAGCAGAAGATCAACGTGCCTGCCGATGCCTCCATCGAAGGCGCGGTCGGCATTGGTCCGATCCCGCAGGGTTTTGGCATTCAGGTCGAGTTGAAAATCTCGCTGCCGGGCTTCGAGCGCGAGGCCGCTGAGAAGCTGGTCGAGCAGGCCCATCAGGTGTGCCCGTACTCCAATGCCACGCGCGGCAATATCGATGTCACGCTGACTGTGGTCTGAGGCGTCAAGCCTGCGTAAAAAAGGCCCGCAGCGCGCTTGCGCTGCGGGCCTTTTCTATCGCCTTGGCCTACGCTTCGGATTCCGGGCCTGGCAACTGCGCGCAAAATGACCGCTTCTGGGTCGAACTCATTCGCTTGATTTCAATTTCCGCCTTCAACGCTTCCGATTTGGTAGCAAAGCGCATCTGGCCGAGCACACGGATCGGCTTGCGCGAGCGCGTATATTTCGCGCCTTTTCCGGATTGGTGTTCGGCAAAACGGCGTGCCACATCGGTGGTGATCCCGGTGTAGATGGAATCACCGGTGCATTCGAGCAGATAGAGATACCAGACGCAGTCAGCGGACATGGGCGGTATGGGAAGTCTGGAGTAATGGTATGACGCCCGCGTCAAAGCAAAAACCCCTCGCAGCGAATGCTGTCGAGGGGTTTTGCACAATAAGAGCCTGGCGATGACCTACTTTCACA
>NZ_SROX01000026.1 GCF_013141915.1 Cupriavidus necator
GGCATCGAGTTTTTTTAGGTACGCCACCTCCGCGCGCAGGTATTCGTTCTCCTTGAGCAACTGCTCACGGGTGCGCTCATCCGGCTCGGAGGCCGGTGGGATGGGTTCGGGCGGTAGAGATTTCGGCATCTTTCGGGGGCGTCCCTTGGGACGGGGCGATAGTGCAGACAGACCACCCTCATGATACTGGCGTTCCCAGCGGCCGATGGCCCCCGGATCACGAATCCCCAATATCGCTTGCACCTGAGCTTGCGACAGGTTGTCTCGCCGCATGCGCTCAAGCGCCGCGAGCTTGAATTCTGCGCTGTATTTGGTGTGCCCTTTGCGCCGTAACCCTTGCTTACCATGGAGCTCATACTGGGTAACCCACTGCCGGGCCAATGTACGGGCCACTCCATACTCCCGCGCCAGGTCCCTATAACCGATACCTCCGGCTAAATATCGCTTCACTACCTTGAGCTTCAGTTGCTCGTCGTGTCTCGCCATGAAAAACACCCCAAGGGTTGGATCGGTGTCCAACTCTTGGGGTGCAGTTCAATGCGGGCTTTTCTCTTGCTGCGCTCAGTCTTGCATTGCCGGATTAGAACGCCGTAAAGCTCCACGACTTGTTGATGGGAACGCCGTTGCGAGCGCCGCTGAAGGTAGCCGTATATGTTCCAGCCGGAAGCGGCTGCGTCGGGAGCATGAATGCAACACCTGGATAGACGCGGGCGTCCTCAATGGCGGTAGCTACGGATCCAGACTTCGAGTTAGTCGGAATCAGAATGCGCACGGGAATAGCGACCCCACCCGGCCCTGCAAGCGAGAAGCTGGACACTGTCAGTACGTCGGTCGATTTCGCAGCAGGAACACGGAACATGATCGGGTGGCCTGCAGCGGAAAGATCTGGCGCAGGATTTGGTGACTCTGCGGCAGGAATGAACGTACCCCAGACATTCTCGCCATCGACAGGAGAGTATGCAAAGGTCGCCTCGGGCATTTGTTGCCCACCCCACGCTGGAAGTCCATAGCCACTTCCGTTGGCTCCAGTAGCGACACCAAAATTGATGACACAGAGACTGTCGCGGTTTGCAATGCCGATGGTCTCCTGATTGCTTGTGATCGATTGCAAGTGATAGATCGAATTCTTGAAACTATCAACGCAAAAGGCCGAGCGATCAGATACCTGCGCAACCCATTGGTTCGGGATGGCTCCGGCAGCAACCGCCTGGTCGTAAGGAGTGGCTCCGGTGTACCCTGGCTTGCCGGCAGTTTCATCGTGGCCGAAATCAGAGTTTGCCGCTTGGTAGGCGAGATGATTGTCCGCGGCCTTATCGAGTGCAGCATCCTGACGCAGCGCACCTACGCCCATTTTGAGGCGATAGTTGTTCAGGTCATTAAAGGTAGTCAACCGCGCATCCGTGGATGCATACGTCGGCGGTGTAACGCTCGTCGACGGCGGCACCGACGTGGGGCCTTGTGGGGTCGTCGGCACTGTCGGCGTGGTGGGCTGCTGGTTGGAGCCGCCGTCATCACCACCACCACCACCACCGCAAGCGGCGAGAGCAAGCGTCATGGCCGTGACCAGGGCCGAGAGAGCGAGTTTGGACTGTTGCATGTTTTCTTCTTCCTCTGACTTTGGACCGGCCGGGGATCGACCGTTACTTTTAGCTTACAGGCGGGCACGAGAAGTCAAGTACCGGCAATCCCCAGCCGGGCGTGAGAATACACGAAGGGATCTTGGATAGGACGGCACGGGCAGCCGGAACTTGACCCCCTGATTGGGGGGTATCGTCTCAGGTGGTGTAGAGCGACTGTCCGCAGTGATTGCAGACGTGGTACTGCTTCACCGAGAACATCCACTGCTTGCGCCAGATGCGGATGCTTCGCGAGCCGCACGAGTTACAGGACATGCCGTGTTTCGTTGCGCATTGAGGATTGTCCAGTCGGTAGCGTTGAAGCGTCGGCGTCGCCTTTGATGGCAGCAAAAGGAGCAGGAGCAGTCCAAAGTAGTGCGTGCAAAAGCAAATCGCCGCCCATTTGAATCCGCTCCTACCCCAGCGTCGAGCCAGCCGGTATGCCAGGATCGGGGGGATTACAAAGAGCAAGACGAAAAGAATGGAGGTATGCATTTCAGTTTCCCTCGGTCACTTGCGACGACGCACTGAGCCATTGGGCCCGCCTAAAGTACCGCTGCAGCCCGGGCAGGAGAACGCATGGCTGAGTTCAATGCGCGGTGCTGTATTCGCAATGAGGTAGGGCGTTCTGCATACCCTGCAGGGTGCTAGTTCCAGCTGCGCATCGGTGGACGTGGTGCGACAAATGTGGCACGCGCGGTCCGCCGAGATCTTCGAGGTAGTTCCGAAGAACTTGTCGAAGAGGTCATAAGCCGAGATGAAAGCCTCTGGCACGTTCGCTCCGAAGGCCAATGCGATACGGTAGAGCGAAACCATGATGGTTGCCTGGAGTCGGTGTGTCGGGTGCTCGAAGTACCAGGCGGTCGAGGTAGGCAGCTGGCCTGATGGAGAGGATCTGCCGTGAATCTGCTGAAATAGCGTTCTCGTGCGCGTGGATGTAATCCCAAGCAGTGAGGTGATGGTTGATGCTCGACAGTGGCTGCGAACCATCATTTCGCTGTACACCTTCTTCTGAAGGGGCTCCAACCGGAGGTTGGTCCAGCTATGCTTCGTTGCCATGCGATCGGCACGCATCGGGGTAGAGGCGAGGAAATGGTGCCCATTGGAATCTGGTCCGAGCCGCTTCGAGTCGAAGTCTACCCAGAAGGTCTTGCTGTGCAGGCGCCAGCGGAAGATCGGAAAATCTACCCGTGCGATGGCCATGTCGAGCACATGTTGTGGGAGAGATCGAAGATACTCTGCAAGCTCCTTGGTGATTCCGAGAAGAGGAGCGGCCAGAATGCTAACGTGTAGCAATTCAACGATCAGCCAAATGTAATGGCGATTGTTGTAGAACAAACGGAGCTTGTCGTCGTTGCTCCAGACGGGCAGCTGCGATCGCAATGCGTCGACGGCCAGGGTCGTTGTGGTGTTCTCTGTGAGGCAGCGCCAATCCTGTACTTCGGACAGCGTCGGCACGACAACGAGGAACGGCGTGCCCATCAAATCGCGTTGCGTCGCTTCAGCTTTGCGCACCCTGTCGACGGCCGCTTTGCTGATGTGCAGGGGCTGTTCCAGCTCGGGGTGGGCCCCCAGGAGTTCGGCCAGGTGATCGGTGAGGTGATAGTTTGCCGAGCGAATACGGTCGCACGTCATCCGGGTGAGTTGCAGACGCTCGAACTCTGCGGTTGGGGAATGCGGTTGCATGGGTCGTTGCTCCTATTTTGCTTTGATGGCCGAGCGGATTTCAGATTGAAGGCGGCCGACGATGCCGTCGAGGACTGTCAGAGTCGGGCGGAATTCGGAAATGTCGCCGGCCATCTGCACAGTCAGTTGGGCCGACGCAAAGCTCGAGACCGCCTGTCGAAACGCTTCGACTAGCTTCGCCAGTTCGTCATGAGCGCGCGCTCGCTTGTCCAGAACCGCAGTACGTTCGGCGATCTCTTCTTCGATCCTCTGACGCTGAGAAATGACGTTGTTCAGCTCGGTCTTGGCGGTCGCAAGCTCTTCGTTCTTGGCGGCTAATGCGTCTTCCAAGGTGGCATAGCCGGGCGGAACAACAGGCACTTCGATAGATTCAGGGCGGACGTTGCCCTTTGCAAAAGCGATGCGTTCCTGAAGTTCACGCTTCTCTCGTTCCAAGTCGGCAACCTGCATTCCGAGTGCGCTGTAACTCGAGTTTTGCCTGGTCATCTCCTCACGCAACTGGGTAAGGGTCAGACGATCGGTGTCGCGTTCGGCCGTCAAGCGGGAGAGCTCGGTGTTGAGCCGACGGATTTCATGGTCCTTGTCGGCGTTCTCGGAGATGGTGCTTGCAAGTTCGGCTGTGGCGACGTCGAGCTTGGACTGGACATCGAAGACTTCTTCCTGTTTGCGGCGCAGTCGCTCGACGAACTCCCGAATGTCCTTGCGTCGATAGGAAGGATCGTTTTCTTTGAATTCGATCACCGCGTCGATTTCCTCCGCGGTGTAATCACTCCGGCGAAGGATCATCAGCTCACCGATGTTCAGCTTCGTGAGCGCGCCGTTATGTTGCAGGAAGCGCCGGTAAAGGTTCAGCTGCAAATGAGCTTGGCTTCGTGTCAGGTGCAGGACCTCTTCCGCGATCGTGTAGAACATCTCCAACGCACGCGTTCGTGCGACTCTCGTGTCGCCATACATGGCGACGGCAATGTCCATGGTGTGGTCATGCATCTGTTGGAGATCTGCGCCTTGGTCGCGCAGCAGCCGCTCAATCTTGTCCCTCGTGCGCTGAAGATTGCGCACACACTGGAGTAGCCGGCTGAACGCGTCCGCGTCCACCGGTGCGCCGCCGAGTGCGTTGCGCAATGCCAATTCGGCACGCGACGCCTCCGGTTGCAAGGGGAAGTTGACGATGTCAGCCTGTACGGCCGGAGTTTCTTTCGGCTGGTCTTTTTTTTGCGGCATCTTTGCTCTCGGAAATGGACCCTGACAACCAGCGTAACGACCCAAAAACGTTGTCAAGTGGCCTCGTGGAGAGTACGAAACGAGACAGCCGCGTTGTTCCCAGAAATCGCCTCTTTTAGGGGTGGCTTTCGTCGGAAAGGGCAGAAAGCAGGTTGCTTATGCAATCCATATCGCCAAGGCACCGACGAAATGTAGGGGTTTCCCCCTAAGGTGCGGGGTCGAATTAAGCGGAACTAACAACAGTAGTAAATGGAACTAATATCAGTAGGGGGCAGGTGCGGGCGTTCGCCTGCTGGATAGCCCGGGGGCGGCGGGGCGCCAAACTGGTGAGCATGCTCACGCTTTTTTTCCAGAAAGCGAGGTGTTTTTGTTGGTCTTTCCGGCGGTTGCGGGCGTCAGAGTCCTATTAGGATCTGAGAGAACTTCAGCGTCCTTTACGCATCGACATGAGCGCGGGCCTTCCTGGCGCTCCATTTCAGCAGTCGTTCATCCACGTCAGCGTGCTTCCGCCATGCGCTACCGCATGACGCAAGTACGTTGAAGCGCTGCAGCTTCTCCTCCAGAGATTCCTTGCTCGACCGAGCATCGAATAATCGCCTGGCATCCGTCAGGAAATCCCTTTTTTTGTTTCTGGAGAGAAACCGTGGAATCCTTTGTCACGAACCTCATCAAGCGTCCGTTCCAACTCCTCATGTTCTGCATGGTGCTGTATATGGCCTCGCAGTCGTTCATCGTCGGTGCCTTTGTGACCGTCGTCGGGCTTTCGTTCCTGTATCACAGGGGTGTTGCCTGGACCAAAGCCATTCCTGCAGCGCCGAAGGTTTCGATGCCGGACGACGTGTCCAAGTCGAAGCCGGATGTTGAGCTGACGGCGGAGCCCGAGCGGCAGTACGAGCGCTCGGCTGTGGTAACGCCGATTCGTCGGACGGGAACACACGACCGTTCCTGATCCCAAGCCGCCCCTCTGGGCGGCGCTTTTCACCTGTCGCGGGTATCCGATACCCGCCGGCTGGTGGGTCTTTCGGGTGCCCGACCCGGAGACCATCATGGAAACAACAACCGCCGGATGGCAGCTGGACTTCTTTGGTGAAGCAGCCGCTATCGTCGTGCCGCCTCCCAAGCTCGACCCCTTGCCCGACCCGTCTCAATGGAGTGAGACCGTGCGGGAAAAAATGGTCGACGCCCTGATAAGCCTGGCCTGCGACAGCAGGCGGGGCGACAACATGCCGGAGTCCCTGATCGATTGCGCCGAGATGCTGCGTGCCCGCATGCGCAATCGCGCCCTCGACATCGAGGACTACTCCATGACGCTGGGCTGGATCTTTGGATACTGGAACGGCGCGCTGCCCTATACCTACGTCTGTGCTGTATCGGGGGTTGATCCCGAGACGCTGCAAGACGTAATCCTTAACCATCGCCGGTTGCGTGAGGACCTGGAAGCGGTCCGTCGCCAGTGCTGTGGCTCACTTCTTTGATCAATGACCTGGCTCAATCTCATCAAGCGCGTAGCTGGTGCCCTCAATGCCGAGCGGCGACCAGACACCTCCGATCCGATTCCAGTTGGAAGAGGCGACCCGAGTGAGCGGCAGTTCTATGTTCACGGTGTCCCCCATCTTTTCCGAAAGGAAGCCGATCGCGTGGTTCACTTTGTAGGTGTCTTCGAACACCGCCTTCAACGCACCCAGTTCGGCGACAAGCTGCTGCCCGAGGTTTTCCCGCGGTGGAAAAAGGTCGGTGAGTACCCGAGAACGTCCCTGGAACAAGTGGCTGCGAAAGTCATTCAGGAAGGCGTTCAGCACGATGCACCGCGGCCTTCGCAATCTGGTGACGGTGCGGAGATCCGCCGCCGCGAGCGACCAACGGCTTCGGCGCGCGACGCGCAGCGTTCTGTTCGACAGGACGGGGCGACCACCCGCACCGGGAATGTTGCCTCCGACGCGGCCTCATCCTCGGCCTACACCGTGGGCGAGTTGCTTGAGTGGGGCGAAATGACGTTCCCCAGTCGAAAGCCAGGCGGGCCGCGTACCTACACGTCGTTCGCTTTGAAACTGGCCACGTCCACCGGCGAGAAGATCCTCCAGGGCGAAGGCCTGAAGGATGCGCTGGCCGATGCAGGCTGCAAGCTTGGGGACCGGATTGCCGTCAAGAGACTGCATCGGGAAAAAGTGCCGGCCTTCGACAAGAAGAGCGGCTCCCCCATCATGGACCGCACGACCGGAGAACAAAAGCTCTGGGATCGTTGGGTCTGGACTATTAATCTCGTACATTGAATTGGAAGGATCATGGCATCCGTAAACAAGGTCATTCTCGTTGGCAACCTGGGTGCAGACCCGGAAACGCGCTACATGCCTAGCGGCGATGCCGTCACCAACTTTCGCCTGGCCACCACCGATCGCTACAAGGACAAGCAGTCGGGGGAGATGAAGGAAGCCACCGAATGGCACCGCGTGGCGATGTTCGGCAAGCTGGCCGAGATTGCCGCCCAGTACCTGCGCAAGGGCTCGTCGGTCTATATCGAGGGCCGCATCCGCACTCGCAAATGGCAGGACCAGTCCGGCCAGGACAAGTACTCCACCGAGATCGTCGCGGATCAGATGCAGATGCTTGGCGGCCGCAGCGGTGGCGGTGCTGATGAAGGTTCGTCCGACGATGGTTACAGTCGCGCTGGCTCTCAAAGCGGCGGCCGGGGACATGGATCTGCGCAACGCGCTGCGCCACAAGAGCAACGCAGGGCGGCTCAGCCCCCCGCGCAGTACGGCGGCGGCTTCTCTGACCTCGACGATGACATCCCCTTCCAGCGCCCCGCAGCGCTGGACGGCATTCCCTTTCGGTATGACGGCGCCTGATGTAGTGCGTCAGTCCGTCCGCTGAAACTCTTCTTCACAACTGCGAGCGCTTCGGCGGTCGCAGTTGTCTTCTCCCGGCAGTTCTGCCGGCTTCCTTCCCCACAAAGCGCCATGCTGAAAAGACCTTCTGGCCAAAGCCGGGATGTCCTTTGAGCAAGCGTCTTATCGCCTGTCTCAGGCATCGACCCATCCTCCCAACGGAGCCATCCCATGAAGCAACTGAGTGACATTGTGAGAAGCTGGACGCCCGCTCAATGGGAAGGTCTGCTGAAGCGGTATCTGCCAGCTGAAGTCCTGACGGACAACTTCTGGCAAGGACGCCCTGGTCGTTGCCCCCTCTGTGGTGGCCATGACCGTTTTACCTTTGACAACAAGCGCGGCCGCGGCGACTGGGTGTGCCGCAAGTGCAATGCGGGCAGTCCAAAGGCCGGCGACGGTTTGGAGCTTGTACGCTGCTTCACGGGCTTGACGTACTGGCAACTAAAGCTTGAACTCAACGGAGACGGATCCATTCCGATTGAACCTCCTGGCCCAGCTCGAAGTCCAGAGGCGCGCCGCAAAGTCGACGACCCGGCCGCCAAGATGCGCCGCATCGTCAAGAAGTGGAACGCCGCGGCTGAGTTGGCACCTGGCGATCACGCGATGCGGTATCTCGCTGCTCGCGTGCCCGGGTTGCATGCTCCTCGTCCCAGCGCGCTGCGTCTTGCCGAGCAGGACTACTGGCATGACGGTCAGATCATTGGCCGTTATCCAACCATCCTTGCGAAGTTCGCGCTGCCAGACGGACGCATGGCGACAGTGCACCGTACCTCGTTGGATCCTTCGGTGCCTGCCAAGGCGTTGATTGTCTCGGAGGACGGCGAAATCCTGCCTGCCAAGCGCAATGATGTCTCGGCTTTGCCTCTGTCCGGCGGCGCGGTGCGCCTGATGTCACCGCGCGCCGGCGAAGTTGGCGTGGCCGAAGGCCTGGAAAGTGCGTATGCAGCCTACATGCTGTTTGGGGTGCCGACCTGGAATTGTCTGAATCGCGTTTTGCTCAGCCAGTTCGAGGTACCTCCAGACCTAGGCATCCACACGGTCCACATCTTCGCGGACTTCGACCAGATTGACCCAGCGACTGGTAAGTCTCCCGGCATGGCCGACGCATTGACGCTCCAGAAGCGGTTGCGCACTGCAGGGCTACGTGCTGTGTTGCATCGCCCCAAGATTCGGGGCACGGACTTCTGCGATCAGTGGCGCACCGAGTATCAGTTGCGCCTCATGTCCCGTCAGGCGGTCGCAGCCTGACCTAACCGCCACCTCATGGTGGCTCCATATTCAACCTCTGCCCTGTGGGTTCTTCCCGCAGGGGGAGTACTCCGTGGCAGGCTCTCTCAGGAGATTAACAATGCCACAGAAGGGATTCACCGCCATCGTCAACAAGCTGCATATCCACGCGATGCGCAGCGCGGCCGCGACGGAAGTCAAGGCCGGCCAGTCGGAAGCGCAATTCTTTGATGTGTACCGCCGAGAGCCGTCGGGAAGCATGACGTTCGTCGACCGGATGCCATCCTTCGATTCGGCCCTTGACTACTGCCTTGCCCCGACGCTTCATTGAAGCGCGCCAACCCTTAAACAAAATGCCCAGCGATCGCTGGGCATTTTTTTTGTCCGCGTGGAACGGTGAGTCAGCGCCGCTTGCGGGCCTTGACGCCGTTGTAAACAACCAGGAGCGCTTCCAGCACGCACCAGCCGATGAGGACTGTGAACACAAAGCGGTTGATGCCGTGAGTGGTGGACAGGTATTCGAACATGGTCTGGTTCCTACTTGTTGTTGTCGTCAAGACAAGGTTGCCATCGAAAGTGCCCCTGTCAAGCTCCGGTCGGCAAGGGAATTCTACTAGCCGAAGCGCGCCATGGCCTCGTTAAGGGCGCCAAGGTCAAGCCCCGCAAGGGGATCCGCGCCAGTGGTTGGGGCCGGTGACAGCGCGGGCACCGAGGTCGGCGCAGGGCTTGGCGCCGCTCGCGGTGGTGGTTCAGCGGAGGGGGATTCGAGGACAGGGGCGCTCAACCTAACCGCCCTGTCGGGCTGCGCCTCCATCAGAGCTACCGGTGCCCGGTCGGGACGTTCCAGCGTCCGGGGGCTGGGCGCTACAGGTGCAACGGTAGGTGTGAGCGCTGCCGATGGCGGGCGCAACAACGCATCCGGTCCAGCGCTCAGTACCAGCTGCAGCCCGCGCTGCGCGAGCAGCTTGAGCATGAATGCCCGCTCCCGGGCCCCGGTGTACTGCTGCAGGTAAGCAAGCAGGTCCGGAGCCGAATCGGCGGACAGCGTCACGGTCATCTGGAGCTTGTCCATGGCCGGTGTCCTTAGGCCGCCTTGGCGACTTGCCTGGCGGAGCCGATGGAGAAGAAGCCGCGGACGTTGGCGAAGCAGGGGGCGTCCATGATGTGGATCACATTCAGCGGAAACGCGGCGCGGATCGTCGGTGCATAGAGCTGGGCGCCGCCACCAGTCAGGATGATGGCCCGGATGTCCTCGGTGCGTCCGACGCGGGCCTGGATTTCCTTGACAGGCTGGTGGGTCACGGCCATCGCCTCGGCGAGGTAAGGCGAGACGTCGAGATCCTGCCCGTAGAACACCATCGGCTTGGCGTCGCGGATGGCTTTGTCGATGCGCTCGATGCTGTCGGTCGGTTGTCCACGGTCAGCGGAGATCAGGCTCGCCACCTGCTGGTAGATCCGGGCTGCGCCGCCCGGCGCGCCACCGCTGCGAGTGTCGTCCATGGTGTAGCCCCGCGCCACGACCCAGTCGGTCGTGAAGTAGCCGACATCGATGACCAGATAGGCGTTGTCGGGGTCGTAGTTATTGCCGCTCTGCTGGATGTAGGTGATCAGCGTGCCCAGCGGCTGCGGTAACGGCAGCACGCTGTTGATCTGAACGTTCCCCCAACCAAAATTGTGGCTTCCGGTGAAGCGGTCCTTGAGGAATGCGGCGTACTTGTGGGTATTGTGTACCGGCAGACCGAGCACCAGGCGATCCACTTCGGAGGCGTTGGCGTAATGCAGCGAGCCGGCGAGCAGGGCGGCATAGTTCGGCGTCGTGACATAGTCTTCGGACAGCGAGCGGCCGGTATTGACGTGGGCGGCGCTTAGCGAAACATCGGGGCCCACCTCATACCGCGCGCCGTCAATCTCGACGTTCACGACATTGCGTGCTCGAAACATGCCGCCGGCGTGTGCGGTAAGAGACGACGTGGCGGCAACCGGCGCCAGCGAGGGGAACATGTTGGTTGCGACCTCCGAACCGAGGGGGAAGGCGGACTTGGTGTTGCCGTAGCCAACATCGATAGCGACGGTCGAGATCTTCATTTGGTTTTCTCCTGGAGGAAATCAGTGATGGATGGCTGCGATGTGCTCCGAGTCCCGAAAGTCCCAGTAAGTGGCACTTGCTACCTCGATCTGGGAAATACCCTGACTTGGGGCACCTCAAGTGCCATTGACGGCCTGCAGTTTGGGCGGCTCATCTGGCACTTGCTAGGACTTGATCGGTTCAGCTTCGATCAACTAGGACTCAGTGGCACATCGACATAGCTCACTCTACCCCCGGAAAATCAAAGTCAAGTCGCCAAAATCTCGCGAATTTGCCCGCTCATACATTGCAACGCTGTGGGGCGGTGGTTTATCCTTCGAGAACCTACCGCGTCCCCGACGCATCGACCCCGCCGCCAGCTGCGCGGCATACCGCTATCCCATACCTTGGCTTCCAAGGCTCAATGGTGATACCTGTCCAGGCCGCACAATGAAGCGGCATTTTTTTCAATCGGCTCAAGCAAATACTGGCCAACACTGAGGACACCGGACACCGCGATACCAATTGGCTTTGCGGGTGGTTTGGGAGAATTGGTCGCACTGAGGACATGTGTAAAGCGGACACTCCGGACACATTTGGCCCTCTATCCCCTCTACACGCCCAGCAGCTATCAGCGGGGTAAGCGAACACTGGAACCCGATACACCGCGGTTCAGATGTCGCTACCTGACGGGCGGGACGTCGATTGCAGCGAGCAATCGGACGATCTGGAACCATGACGAACGGTGTGCGCGACCGTAGACGAACAGCGCAACAAGAGTTACGCGGGCGGCGTAGTACGGAGAATGCTCCGCACTGCGTTCATGCCGGGGTGCGATTCCCCTGGCAACCGGGTAGCCCAGCGGGGATTCTCAGCGCGAATGCGCATGGGAAGGACCTGCCGGGACAGTCATGCACGTTTCTTCCGCGTGAGGGCTGACCAGCCAATGGATCGCTAAAGGTCGGGAAGGCAGGACCATCGCCGATGGCTAAACGGCAAAGCAAGGCGACAACGCAACAGCGAAAGGTGGGCTACGGGGAGCACACCGCTGCGTGCGACGCCAGTCGTGGTAACAAACCGTGGGAAAAAAGGAAATGCGACAGGCAGCGGTATTCGACATACGCGGTCTGCTGAATCGGTACGGCTTGCCGACCAGGATGAAGGCCGAACTGGAGCAGGTCTTAGTCGATAACCTGAAGAAGATTCTCAGTCAGACGCGGGTCAGCCTGAAAAGCGCGTCGATCAAGACGCAGGAGCGGCGCATGTACACCGTGTGTCGCTCCCTGGTCGAGCTTCGCGAGCTCGGGTTCATGATTGAAAGCCCATACTCGCTGCGACACAAGCACGTTCAGGCCCTGGTGGATAGGTGGGTGTCTGGTGCACAGAGCGCTGGAACGATCGAAAACAAGCTTAGCCATCTGAAGGCATTCTGCCAGTGGATCGGAAAGCACCACCTTGTTCGGCCGTTGGGCGAGTACACGGACCGGGCCGCAAACGGCTTGATGCGGTCGTATGTCACCACGCAGGACAAGTCCTGGGAGGGGAATGGCGTCGATCCGGCCGAGTTGATCGCTCGGATCGCCGAAGAGCATCCGCGCGTGGCCGTGCAATTGAAGCTTCAGGCGGCGTTTGGGCTGCGCATCGAAGAGAGCTTCTCGCTCAAGATTCTCACCGCGCTCAAGAACGTGGATACGCTGCGCGTGGTCGATGGTACCAAAGGTGGACGAAAGCGTGAGGTTCCGGTACGGATGCAGTTGGATGTCCTCGAGGAAGCCGCGCGCCTGGTTGATCCCGTTAGCGGGTCTACGACTCCATCGACGTACTCGATAGCGCGCTGGCGCAGCCACTACAACTCGGTGATGCGCAAGTATGGCATCTGCAAGAGTGGGCTCGGTGTGACAAGTCACGGGCTTCGCCACGGGTGGATGCAGACGCTATACGAGGAAATGACCGGCGTACCGGCGCCTGTCAGGGGCGGCGAGGAGCCGGATCTTGAAACCTATCGTCAAGCGATTCAGGAGGTTGTCCTGGCTGCGGGGCACAGTAAGCCATCCAAGAGCGGGGCCTACCTTTCCACACCGAGCGCGATGGCCCGTATGGAAAAGCCTGTGGTAAGCCGGGAGCGGGCGATGGAAGTGCTTGGGGCGCTGGGAGGGAACAAGGCGAAAGCCGCGCGCGAGTTGGGCATCTCACGCCAACGCTTGTATCGACTACTTGAAGGGTGATGGAGATGGACGCAAAAGTGTTTGAAGACCGGATTTATTCGATGGCCGAGGTGGCGACAATTATGGCGTACGGGATGTCCCCAGAGGCCCTCAGCAGCTGGCCTTGGGTTGACTTGCCCGACTATGTGGTTGCCGAAGCCAGGGATCGGGTAGCGTTGCCTGATTCGGGGCCGTTTGAACAGGAGGAGCTGGAAAGCGTGCTGCGCCGACGGCGCGGCCTGCGCATGGAGTGGGGCGTTGTGGTGGCCGAGGTGGTAGCTTCGCTCGAGTCGGAAGGCTCCTCAGTAGTAGAGGTCGCTGCATATTTGAATGAGGACCCATACCTGGAGTTGCCGCACCTTGGATGCGGAGGGCAGTCTGCAGGTATTTATTTGAGCGATTTGGTCTGCGCGGCCCTGGAAGGGAACCCCGATCGAGCGATCTTCGATGCCGGCCTTTCATGGGCGGACAATGACGAAACCGGGCAAGCCTTCTCCATGATCGGGTTCAGCGAGCCAGGCGAAGAGCTCAATTTCTCGGAGTTGGGTCGCCGCTTGGGGCGCTGGCTCCTGGGAAGCAATGTGCCTGCATTGGTGGCCGCCTGCCAGCAACCGGAGTTTCTCGCTTCCCTCGAGGATGATCTCAGCCTGCCCATTACACGCACGGTCGTTTGTTGAAGGCCCCGAGGCGGCCGGTGAAAAGATCGATGGTTATCGTGCGTAGGCCGCAGCCAGTGCCACCATGGTGCTCGCCGCCCTGGCAAGCCTCTGCAGTGGCTCTGCCGCTGGCACAGAAGTGGTCGCCTCGGCGCTGGCCAGCCACGCGAAAGACACCTTCCTTGCCGCCCGCTCGCCGGGGTGCGGGGTGGGCGGCGGCAAGTCCAACGGGTTCATGCGCATCGTTTCCGGCAGCGACGGAAACGGATCCACACCGACAAAATGAGCCAGCTCGCCGATGCTCACGACGCTGTAGGCTGGGGTCGCGTCGTTTCGCGCGATGTAGGCGGCGGCACCCATGCCCGGCACATAGATGGCCTTCCAGACGAAGTCCGGGATACGGATGCGGTCTCGCAGCGTGCCGGCGTTCCGAATGAATGCCGGCCCGGTAACGACGTAGGCGGCGCCGACCTTGCGTACCAGGCGCCGGGTCGATGTCTCGAGGTGGCTCCACGTCCGGCGGTTGGAGAAGGGGTGCTGCGGGATGATGTTTGCGAGGCTGAAGCTTTCCGCCTGCGATTCCTTGTCGCCGAAATCGCCGCTGGGCGCGAGGTGTCCTCGATCGAATCCGGCGCCGCGTCCGTAGTCGATCAGACTGGCTCGCTCGTCGCGGGGAAGCCTCGGCTCCTCGTAGAAGTCGCTGTCGCGCGGCAGTTCACGGGCCGCGTCCACTGCAGCCCGGCTCAGATGCTCTGCCGACCAGACGGCCGTGCGCGTCCGCGCCGAATGCAGGACCGCATAGGCGCGAAAGCAGAGGAGACGGTTGTCGGCACTCCTGCTGATCCCAGGTGGTCGGCCATCGGCGAAGACCCGCGAGCATGCGGACGGTGATGGCTCTCTGGCGCTCGCCTCCGCGGCGGAGAAGCACAGGACGAAAGCGAGGGCGGAAGCGGTTAGGGTGCGCAGCATGGAATGCTCCGGAGCAGTAGAGATTCCAGCTTGCCGCAACGAGCCGGAAGTCAAGGTTCGGCGCTATCCGGCAGGCTGTCCACGGCGCGCGCGACAAATTCCTCCAGGATGGGGAAGGGCCATGGATCGTCTTCTTTGGCTTCCTCGGCAATCGCGGCGGCCAGTGCCGGAACGTGGTCGAATCTGACCATGGGCGCGCCATCTATATAGATGACCTTGGAGCGGCGCACCAGCTTGCGGTACCGGCCGGCATCTTCCAGCACTGTCTCGGGCGGGGAGACATGCTTGAAGTCGACGCCTGGCCGTGCCAGCGCCGCGGCCATGGCCGCGAATTTCGGCCCATTCGACGTCCAGTCCCCTGTGGTGGACGCGAGCAGGTTTAGGAAATACGGGATATCTGAGGCGGTCAGTTCCCGCCGGGCAAGCATGGAGATGGTTTGCGCATCGGCGGGCCGGTGTTCCACACGGGTATTCCAGATGGCGCGCAGTTGCGCGAAGGCCGTGTCGCTGTCGGTGGATTCGAGGCGAATCGGAGGGGTCGAGATGCCGCACTCCTCGCAGACGACGACGGCCTGGAGGCGGCCGGCGATGAATAGGGCGGCGCCATCGCAGTGGGCGCAGTTCAGCAGGCCGGTTGGCATGGCGGGGATCCGGGGTGGAAAAGCCGGAATTATGCCCTGCGCCGCCAGCCGGCCGTCATCAAAGCTCGTCGGACTGCTCGAATACCGGCTCGTTGATGGCCAGGTAGCGCGTGGAGGTGGTGAGCAAGCCACGGCGGGCCGTGCCCTGGAAGCCCTGGAGCATTTCGCTGTGCTCGCGAAGGGCGCGGCCGATTTGCCAGAATTCGTTGAGCCAGTGACCCGGCTCGCCCATAGGCCCTCCCATCCTGCCGGTGGCGATCGCGCCCCGGATCGCGAGGACGGTCTCGGGCTCGGGGTACTCGGATGGGTCGTTGTCGAAATGCTGCATTGCTTCCTTTGTTGAGTGCATTACTTTGAGGGTCTGGCCGCCGCGTCAGGCGGTTTCCTTGTAAAGGACCTGCCGACAAGCTTGCGCGATATCGGCGCTGCTGATCGGGAAATCATCGTGCTGCACGCCGTCGAGTAGACGGCCGGCTTGACGCTTTCCCGCGCGGTGGACCATCGACCAGCCATCAGCGCTGGAGGCGCCGGCCGGATAACCAGCGGCGGTGAATCCACCGTTCACCACGCGGCCGTCGCGTGCCACTGCCGCAGTCTCGTAGCGGCCGGCCCCGAAATCGCCGGAGCCTGGGGCCCATTCGCCGTGCTGCTTGAATAGGAACGGCACCCCCGCTGCGGCGCACTGGTCTCTCAGCGAACGAGGCCAGTCCGGATGCATTGGGCGCGCTCCGGACCCACTCTCTCCACCCACGATGATCCAGTCGATCGAGGGGTCGGATGTGGAGAACACGTCGACGGGGCCCAACAGCGGCTCCATCGATAGAAACCGCATGCGTGCCGGGACGCGCAGCAGCTTCGGGATATCCCGGTCGGCCTCTAACTGATTGACCACGGTGGCGCCGAGCCAGATGTCGACGGGAGCGTTACCTTCCAGCCAGCTGGCCAGCCACTGTACCGTCGCGCTGCTCTCGCGGCCGTTCCTTGTCGACATGAGGTAGTCCAGTGCTTGCTCAAGCCGACGCGTAGCGTTGCCGATGCGCTTCGTCAGGACCAACTTGTCGAGGTTCGGGGTCTGGCGCCAGACTTCCAGCACGTCGACGAACCATTCCAACGGCACCGTATTGTCGAACACGTCGGACAGGCTCGCGCAGAAGACCCGTTGCCGGCGGCCATGGATGGTCGCAAACGCCGCATGTCGGGCGTCCCACAGCAGCGGCTTGCGCCAGTTGGCTGCTGATGTGCGCCGCCGCGGCGCGCCGGGACCCCAGTTGATGGCGATCCCTCCGGCAAACCGGGCGTTGCGTGCTTCGGCGTAGCAGTGGTCGCAGCCCGGCCCGACCTTCTGGCAGCCTTCCCACGGATTCCAGGTGTGGTCTGCCCACTCGATACGGGTGTTATCGCTCATGCGGGGACGTCCTCAAACATGTCGATGGTACGGGTGTCGCGGTCGGGTGGGCATTCCGCGGCTTGAAGCAGCAGGCTAATGGAAGCCGACCCGTCACCACCGTACGGAGTATCGGACTCGGTCCAGCCATCCTTGAGGTCAGTTGGTGCTCGCACGCGGCCGGCCAGGTCGTAGCGTGGCTCGGCGCAATCGCCCTCGATGTCCCGACGGTCGCGCCTGGCCACGGCCAGCGCCGCCTCGGCGTTGTCCGCCTGAATGACGGCGCGGTATACGAGTTCTACGTTGAAGAGGGGCATGATCGAATCTCCTCCCTTGCGACGCCTTCATGCAGGCCGAAGACGCGCTTGGGTTGCTTGAACTGGATGCGATCCAGCGTAGCGCGCACACAGGCAAGTCAAGGGATGGGATGCCCGGTCGCCATTAACCCCCGGCCGCACTCGGCCTGAAGCACACGACCGGAAACTCAAACAGCGTCGCGCATGCGCATGCCTCGCCGCAACGGGCGGAGACCGTGGTCTCTTTCGCAAGCCCGTGTCGGATCGCGGCCGCGCGCAGCTGGTCTGCGTCGACACGATCCGTGGTGAGCGCGCTCAACACCTCCCGAGTGAAGCTGGTAAGGCGCGCAAGTTCCTCGCCAATCGGGCCGTGGATGTAGAGGTACAGGCCATTCTGCATCTTGCGCACTACCATCGTCTCGGCCGCCATCCGTTCCAGCAGTGCTTCAGCAGCACGCCAGCCGATCCGCAGATGGCGCTGGATGAGCGCGGTCGACGCCGCGCGATGCTGGTGGACCAGTTCGACGGCCTGGTGGAACAGGTCGTCGGTGAGCGCTGCGTCATCAGCCTCCATGGGCCACCTCCGATCGGCGTGCCGCCCGCGGCGGGAGCTGGACCGAGTCCAGGTCCTGGGTGGGCGCGTCCCACTCGACCACGGTCACGCCGGCGGCGCGGTAGTGCTCGCGCTTGGACGCCATCCTTGCGTCGTACTCCGGGTTGCCGGTGAGCCCAAGGACTTCGAGCATGACCTCCGCCGCGGTGTCGGTCAGCACGAAATCCGGGTGGACCGGTGCATTGCCAATGTGGCGCAGCGGCTTTCGGAAGGCGCGGCGCAGCGTGACCAGATGATCCGCCATGGCCACTTCATAGGTGGAGTCGCAGGGCAGGAATTGCGCGTTCGTCAGCATAGCCGCACCATCCACGATCGTGAGGTAGTTCCTGTCTGCCGGCTTCTCGACCAGGAGCATGGCGACACACCGCTGATTCGGCTGGCCGGCACCGGCCAGGGCCGGACCGTAGGAGCGCTGCAGGCGCTCGTATAGCGCGCTGCTCATGAAGCACCTCAACTGCGTTTGCCGGAGAACGAATTTTGCTCCGAATTGCGATGGCTCGTGCGCCGCAACCTCAGCGACCAGCAGGCCCCGCGGGCTGCCCGCTGCAGTGGGCGTGAGCCTTGCCAGCCAGGCATCCTGCTCTGCCAGGATCTCGGCTTTGCGCGAGGGGTCCCATCTCTCCACGATATGGAGCGTCTTGTCGGCGGGCCGGTTGTTGATGCGGCAGTCCGCCAGCTCGGCGCTCAGCTGGGACCAGCAAGCGCTCCAGCCCCGTCTGCCGGACCCGGTCCAGAGGTTCAGACCCGCCTGTTCCCACGCGAATTCGAGGAAGGCGAGCAGGCCCGCGGTGCGGCGCTGCGGTTTCTTCGATTCGCCTTCGGGGTTGGATTTCACCGGCTTTGCCGGTGTGCGGCTGCTGATCTTTAGACTCGCGTCGAGCCGGATATCCAGCGCGCCGTTGCGGAAGCGGAACGGGTCCAGGTCGGTGCCGGCACCGCCCTTGCCGGTGTTGCGGCGTTGGAAAGGGCAGTTGTCGCCGTGCAGTTGCGCCTGCTCGGGCCAGCGCGCGAGCAGGAAGATCTCTCGGTGGCGCCGAATAACCAGCTTGGGGCGCGGCGGTCCGGACGTGCAGCCGCACTCGGCAAAGCCTTGAGTCGTCTTCGCGCGTTCCAACAGGCGGGAATGCCGACCTGGGTTTTCCAGCACATCTTCAAGTGGCAACTCGCTGTTGCCAACACGAACGGTGATCATTGGCTTCTCCTAAACGGCGGCGTCACGGAACATCGTGTACAGATCGCGGCGAATTTCACTGATGTCGAGCAGGACCTTGGCCCGGGTCATCGCGACATACAGGAGCCGCATTTCCTCCGGCGACATGCTCAAGTCGCCTTCGTCGTTGGTCTTGAACTTGAAGTCGCCTGCAAGGTGAACCCGATCCCACTCGAGGCCTTTGGCCCGGTGTACGGTGCTGACGATGTAGTCCGCTTCGGTTTCGGGCGACACGCGTGCGAGGATCAGGCGCAGGTAATCGACCCCCTCGTTGTCGATCAGCTTTACCAGCGGCTGCAGGTCCCGGCCGGCAAACGACTCGGCATATTCCTGAACCTCCTCCCAGGTCTCGAACAGCGCCAGTGACGCGGGATAGCCAATGCGCTGGCCGCGCATCAGCAGCTCGGCACCGTCGGCGAATGCCTTCAGTTCTTCGACATTGGCGCGCACGGCGACTTTGTCGCCGCGGGCAATGCCTTGAGCAAGGTGGGTCAGCACGGTGGCGTTCTTGCGGCACAGGATGGCGTCGAAGCGATCGTGTCCCGGCGTGGAGTCGTGCAGGATGCGCGACTCGATGTGGTCCTGGCCACGGACGGGCACGTCCTCTTCCATCAGGCTGAGTACCCGGCTCGCCAGCTGGGCGATGGCCGGGCCGAACCGGAACGATTCGGTGAGCGAACGCTCGGGCGCTCGAATGTGGTCCATCGCATTGACTGCGCCGCGCCATTCGTAGATCTGCTGGTACGGATCGCCGACATAGACCACTTGCGCCTGCTGGGCGCGCAACACCGACAGCATCAGGCCGTCGGCGTCCTGGGCTTCGTCGAACAGGATGAAGTCGGCGCCGATCGTCGGGCGGCTTCGCTCCCATAGCTTCACGTAGACGTCATGGGTGATTGCCGACGGTGCCGCGGGGTCACAGTATTCCTGCCATAACCGTCGTACATGCGGAAGCAGGTATTCGCGCAGGTGCTCGGCTTCCTCTTCCCCGATGATCGGCTCCACGGGGATATGCCAGGCGAGCGGCTCGCCTTGCGCGGAGCGGCAGAAGCGCGCTGCGCCGTCCATCACCATCCGTGCGACCTTGCTGGCGCTCAGTTCCAGGTCCTTGCCGATGGTGGTGGGCAGGCGAACCGGCCCCAGGCGGTAGCGCAAGGCCAGCTGATGGGGCGGCTCGACCGGATTCTTAAGCTTGCGGGTGATTTCGGGACGGGTTGCACCGTAGGCAATCGAATGGACGGTGCGGCAGCGGGTATTGGACGGAAACTTGCTGGCAGCTTCCGTCGCAATGTCCTTGTTGAAGGCGAGGTAAAGCCCGCGGGCGCGGCCGCGTGCATCCGCCGCCAGCCTGAGCGTGGAGGTCTTGCCCGCGCCGGCGTATGCCTTTACCTTGAGGTGATCGCCGCTTCTTACAGCGGCGACGACGGCGCTCTGCTCGTCGGTGGGTGTCATCACGACACCTCCAGTGCCGTCTGAATGCCCATAGACGCCCGCACGCGTTCGCGGATGGCAGCGTGGACCGCATTGGCCTGCGCCACCCGGCGTGCCTGGTCGCCGCTCAACTCATCCACGATATAGCTGAAGGTTATCGCGTTGGTCGGGCCGGTCCACGTTAGCCACTTCGCGCGGATCTGGACCTTGATGGTTTCTGGCAACGAGAAGAAGCGGGCACGGGCCTTGCGCCATACGCGCGCCTGGAACGCTCGCTGGCCGGCTTCAAATCGATCAGCGTCGCGCTGCCGCCGCAGGACTTCTTCGTCGAAGGTGTGCTGCTCGCCGGCGACGTGGTCGGCGAAGAGCGGATAGCGGTCGCGTTCGCGCTGCTGCTTGCGTGCGAACGCCGCCTGCCGGCGGGTGTTGAAATCGATCGGGGTGTATCGTTCGAAGCGAGTGAACCGCATGGCTGCAAGGTATCGAGAGGTCTTCGAACCAGGATACCGGCGCCGATGCGAAGTCAAGGCAGCCGGCCGGCGAGGTTCGCCAACCGTTATTGTCCCGGCCCGGCCGGCAGAATTTGGCTGTGAAAGCTATAGAATTGACCCCCTCTTTCACGGAAATCGTCATGGCGTCGCGCACCACCAGCTTTCGCGAAGTGTCCCTCGGCACCCGGCCTGCGGGCGAGCGCGAGTTCATCCCTCCGGGAGATTCGCAATATGGGGAGATCGCGCGCCTGGACGCCTTTACGTTCAAGCGCTATCTGGATCGGGTGTTTTGGCATCCGCGGCCGGAGGTCATTCGCTTCGAGGTCAGGGCGGTGCCCTCGTCGACGGGCAGTGTCTACGATGTCGTCGCACTCGTTGCGACGGGGGAGGGCGAAGACTGGTTTTCCGAAGACGCGGTGCCGCAGCGCTGGGATTACGTGGCGATCAGCGAAACCAGCCACGGGCTCTCCAAATTGCAGGCCGCCCGACTGAAGCAAGAAGGCAAGCTGCCCGAAGACTACACGCCGTTCGGCGATGACGGTCCGATCCTGGACCACTCGAACCTGGAGAACCCGGAAGAGGTCGACCTGCGCCGCTGGGACGTGATCAACCGCTTGCGCGAAGCGAGCCGGCAGCGACGCGCTGCAGGTTGATCGCGCCGGGGCCTTGTCCACCGGCGTCAATTCGCTGTAATATCCGCTCGATTCTCCGCGCTTTCAGCGCATCGACCCTGCCGGCGTACCGGCCATCTGCTTTTCCACCCATTGGGAGCTTTTCCCAATGGGGAAGGCTCCATTTCCGGAGCCTTTCCATGCTTATCTCCTCCCGTACCAGCACGCTGGCCGTCCTTGCGACGGTTCTGAACCTGTTCGCGGCGCTGTATTTCGTTGTGACCACCGGTGACGATCGCCTTGCAGCAATGCAAATGCACATCGTTGCGGAAATCGAGTTTCTGGTTCTGATCAGCTGGCTTCTCGCGAAGCTGCTGAGTCTGGATCCGAAGCCTGCCACTGCCGGCTGACCTGTCGAGGTCACCGGCCATTCCACTACCGGCCGGGGATGCGTTCCCCGGCCTCCTATCACCCGTCGGGGAACGCCCGATGGGGGCGTTCCCGTTTTTCAGAAGGAAACGCCATGTTCTCACCCAAGACCCTCACCATTGAGGTAGGACCGGTTCCCGCTGAGGAATCGTGCGCCCAAGTCGGTCAAGCCGACTATGAAGCGCAATCGCGCCTCGAATGCGCTGTCTTCATCCGCCAACTGCAACGCGCCTTTGGCAACCCGGATCCCGTTACGCTCTCATTCGAGCGTCGCGGTTTTCCGCATGAGCTCGGGCGCTACCATGAAGTGGTGGCCATCATGACGGCTGCAGGGGCTGAAATTTTCGACGAGGCCACGGTTCCGACGTGCTGGGATGCGATTGCACGGGCGGAGCTTACGTGGCTGCGTCTGCAAGCGCAGTGGCGCCAGCAGCTCTTAGCCGGTACCGTGGACCTGGCGGATGTACCTGTTGCGTTCTGCCGCAGCTCCATTCCGGATTTCCCCGATCATCCGGTCTCGGCATGGTGGGCGATGGGCTTCTCGCCGTTGCCTGCTGGTCCAGCACTCACCCTGCACTGACGGAGGTTTGCATGTACAACGAGATCGTCGAGCGCTTTATCAAGGCTCAAGAATCCGCTGGCGCAGCCTATCGCTCCGTGGCGAGCTTTGAGCGCGAAACCTTGGCTGGCATTGCGCAGCACGCCCACGCGGTTGACGTCCGGTCGGACTACAGTACGCACAGGGAGCTGGAGAGTTTTTGCATCTCGCTTGCTGGCAACGTGGTCAATCGTGCCAGGCGTGAGTTCGCTCCGGCGGGCACGCGTCTGGACATCGACGACGCCACAGAGCGGGAGCATGCCGGCCTGAACATCGGTGAGGCACTCGATGCGGGTCGGGTCCCCGACATCGATGGACTGTGGGCGTCGCTTCACGCTCGCTATGGCGGCGATGGCGGCAAGGAACTGGCGTACCAGCAAGCCGCTCAGCGCATCATCAAGGGATTCGGTCTGAATCGAAAGAAAGACGTACAGCGTACCGCGTCCGCGGTGGTGCTTCGTCTACGTGCGACATCCGAAGGCTGCTACGGCCGATCCGCGCGCAAGCTGGGCTACTACAGCTGTCAGCATGCCGCAGATTGCCTGCAGGGACTTATGGCGTTTGCGGCCAAGGCGGGGCATCAGGCACTGGCCATCGGTCTCGGGCGCCTGAACGTCCATACCCTCGAGTACAGCTACCGCGAGAAGCGAAGCTTTCCGGGGCTCGACGTCGTCTTTTTCAAGGACGCGTGGGATTTTAAGTTTTCGCACCAGATCGCGGAGGAGCTGATGCTGTTCATTGGCGAATACGGCGCGGTCTTCATGGAAGACCAATCCTGACACGGCAAGCATTTGGCTGTCATCGCGCGCCGACCTGGCGCACGATGATCGCCACGTTTCCACTGACATGCCCCGCTGAACAGCGGGGCATTTTCATTTTCGAGACCCCTTCATGAACAATTGGTATGAGCCCCTACGGGCAATTGTCAGCCTCGGTTCCCAAGCCGAGAAGATTGCCCACATGGGCGAGTTGCACGCAGCACGTCAGCGCCACCTCTCGCAGTTCTTCACGCCGGATGCTATCGCTCGGCTGATGTGGGGTGTAGTGGTGGACTGGCGGCCGGAAAGGAAGGTGTCCGTCCTCGACAATTCCGTCGGTTCCGGTCGCCTGCTGCAGTTTGCAGATCCGGCGCGGCACAGCTTGTTCGGCGTCGATGTGCACGAGCCAACGATTGCTGCAGTACAACAGGCCATCGAGAATGCGGGCTTCGACGGCAGCTTCCTGCATGCGGGAATGGAGGAAATCCACCCGCGTAGATTCGATATCGCCCTCATCAACCCGCCGTTCTCGATTCACCTCGAATCTCCCCATCTTCAGCCCTACGACTGCACGACCTGGGGCCGCTTCGGGCCCGGTACCAGCGCGTTGAGCCATGAGTATGCGCTGGCTCAGGCACTGGACGCCGCGCAGGTCGTTGTTGCCTTGTTGCCGACCACGTTTGTCGACAAGTTTGCCGACGCATGCCTGCCACATGGCGAACCATACAGCGGCGCGGCGAGTCGTCTGGTTGGGGTCTTTGACCTGCCGGCAAGCGCGTTTCGCGAGGAAGGCGCAGAAGTGCGCACCTCCATCGCCGTATTCGGTCGGTATCGTCTGAGGGGCGGCATTCTACGTGGACTGGTCAAGGATCTCGCGACGCCGCTGCCAAGCCTCGAGCTGCAGTGGGACGAACGTCGCTATGCTGAACCGAAGCTGGCCCACCAACTGCTGGATGATGATGGGCCCGCTATCACCCGGCCCGTGACTTCGCAGAAACGGGTACGCATCTCGCACGACGGGCGGCGGATTATCCTTGGCTTCGAGTGCGGATTCACCGAAGCGATGGTGCTCAATCGTGTGCTGGAGCGCCGCATCGTGTCGTTGGAAGGGCAGCGGCTGCCGAGCGGCTTTCGTTACGAGGGCACGGGCCGGCTGGACTTGGAGACCTACCTGGTTCAGGCGGATCCTGTCGCCGCCTTGGGCAAGCTGGTGAGCCTCGTGAAGCAGGCCGGCGGCGAGCCCGAGTTCGCTTTGGGCTTTCTGGACCATTTCCGGCGACGGATGCGGCGCAGCCTTCGGCAGGCACTGCCGTTGCGGCATGCCGTCTGGACAACCGGTGTTGGCTCTGTAGACCAGCTGGTGGCCGTCGCAAACAAGACGCATCTGGTGGACACCACGGTGTGGGGCAGCCCGGTAATCAAGGCTGGCCAGGCCGTTCAGTTTGCTCGCCAAGCGGATGGCCGGTACGCGTACGAGGTAAGTGGCAAGCGCTACGTTGTCTCGTTGGACGAGATCACCAGCCGTTACAGCGTCGAGAAGTCAGCGCAGGCCTGGGAAGTGGTTCACGAAGGTCTGCAGCGCCGCTATCCCATGCAGGCCTCACAGTTGCGCAAACGCCTGCTGGCCTTGGGGATTCACAAGTGGCTGGACTGGGAATTCCAGCAAGAAGACCTGGTTGAGCTGCTGTTGAAGCCCAACGGTGCGGTCGCCGCGTGGGAGCAAGGCTGCGGAAAGTCACGGCTTGCCGCGGCGTTGATCCTGCTGTCCGGGGTCCATCATGGTCTGATTGTGGTGGAAGCCAGGCTGGTACCCGAGATGCGTGCGGAACTGGCGCAGATCCTACCGGCTTCGGACGTTCATGTGATCCAGGCACCCGAGGATCTGGACAAGCTCGGACGCATCAATCTGATCGCCTATGAACGGCTACGCATGCCGGTGCGCCGGGACGCGTCGCTGCGCGTCACCTACGCGCATCGGCTGCGCCGTCGCATCGGGCTATTGGTGGCGGATGAGGGGGAGCGGTTGTCGAACCCGAGCAGTGACCAAAGCCGCGCGCTTTGGCAATTGTCCGCCAAGCGCCGTTATGTCCTCACCGGCAGCCCGATCGCCAACTATCCGCGCGATATCTTTGGACTGATCGCGTTCACGGGGGGCGACGGCACCGCCGCGCAGCCGTATGGCTACCGGCGTGGGTATCTCGAGGCGAACTGGCTGGCGTCTGCACAGCATGCTATGCGGGGTATCGACCGCTTTCGGAACGACTTCGTTGTGTTGGAGTGGGTGACCTGGGAATTCGCCGAAAGCCTGCAGGAGGGGGCAAAGCGTGAGGTCCCGAAGATCGGCAATTTGCCCATGTATCGCCAGATGCTGGCGCCGCATGTCAAGCGCCGCTTGGTCTGCGAGCCCGATGTTTCACGGTACATTCGGATCGAGCCACCGGCAGTAGAGGTGGTGGAGACTGACTGGGACCGTGCTCATCTTTCGCTCTACCTGCGTACAGCAGACGAGTTTTCCGACTGGTACCGGGACGTCCGAAAAGACGGACGCCGGAACAATCTGATTGCCATCCTGGCCAGGATTCGCGCTGTCCACTTCGCCGCCAACTACCCGCAGCATGGGGTGGACGGCGTCGGAAGGCTCGCGCAACTCACCAGCAAGCAACGTGCCGTGATCAAACGGCTCGAGGCTATTGCCAAGGAAGGCAAGCAGGCCATCCTGTTTGCCGAGAACCCGGGCGTCATCGATCTCATCTGCGCGCAGCTGAAGGAGAAGGGCGTCGAGGCGGTGCCGTTCCATGGGGGCATTCCGATATCCAAACGCGTGGCGGCGAAGGACAAGCGTTTCGTCGCCGGCAATGCCACAGCGCTACTGTGCACCAAGGCATCGGGCCGGGCAGGCTACAACTTGCCTAATGCTGACTATGTCCTCTTCTATGACCGCTCGTGGACATGGCGCATCGAGTATCAGGCGATGCGACGCGCGCTGCGGTGGAACCGAAAAGGGCAGCTGAGGGTGGTGTATTTCCATTTGCCGGGGAGCATCGACATCTATCAGGACCAGATGGTCGCGCACAAACGGGACGCCATGGAGGCGGGCCTGGACTGGGCGACGCCGGTACTTGAAGACGAGGCTTTCCTGCACATGGACACGCTGTTAGACCATTTTGTTGACGATCTCGCCCAGCTGCATGGTCGCCAGGCCAGGGATCAACGTGAGCTGCTTAAGGAGGCGGCATGAAGACTGAAGACTGCAAGATTGCGATCGGCGATGGCCTCGCGACGATCAAGCGCCGCGGCACCCGTAGCACCACCGTGGCAAGGATCCTCGGTACAGTCGAGGCAGAGGGGATCGAAGTGATCTGCCTGGACCGGTTGGTACATGGAATGTTTGAATCGGAGTTGGACGGCTGGCAGGTTGCCGGTGCAGTCACTACGCTGCTGTCGCGACCCATTGGGCCCCGCCAGCATGTACGCCAGTGACCGAACGCGTCAGGCCGTAGGGGGATGGGCTGGGATGTTACTCGCTCCGGCCCTATTTCCCGGTCAAAAGACGTCGGAATTGGCTAGCTTTCTGGCCTCAGCCGATGCGACATAGCCCTTATGATGGTTTCCGTAGCGCCCGCTACGGAAACCCTCTCGGATGCACTCAGCCCTCCAAACGCGGAGGGCATTTTTTTTGCTCGAGCGAGCATTCTCCCGTCGGCGGTAGAGAGCATCAGCGAGTCGGCGCTTCTCTCTCCCTCCAATTCCGGCGGCGGAGCGTGGGCTATTGATCGATGAGGGCGAATTCGGCTATCCTTTTACTGCTTTCCGCGTCCAAGACGCATCGACCTTCGCCCCATTGGGGCCAGCTACTGCAGTACGGTGGTCTCCCGCTTTGCCGGGCCAGTCCATCCTTCCATCCCACCGGGAACCTGTTCCCGGTGCGGCAACGGGTTCCCCATTCCGTCTCGGAGAACCCAAAAATGCAAAACCCCACTGTTGTCATTGGCAAGATCCGTCCTGGCCGTAATCCGCGCAAGTACTTCGATCCTGTCCAGATGGCTGAACTGACCGAATCCATTCGCCTGGATGGTGTCGTCCAGCCGATTCTTATTCGTCCCATCGAGGGCGATGAGAATGGGCATGAGTACGAACTGGTTGCCGGTGAACGCCGCTATCGCGCCGCACTGGCTGCACATGGTGATGGATACGAGATCCCCATCACACTGAAGGTGCTGACCGACGCCGATGCAGACCGTCTGGCGTTGATCGAAAACGTGCAGCGTGCCGATATGGCCCCGTCCGAGGAGGCCGTGGCGGCATCGCGCATCGTTGGTCTCCTGAACGGCGACCGCGATGAAGCAGCCCGCGTCCTTGGCTGGTCGCGCTCAACGCTCGACAAGCGCCTGGCGCTGATGAATTGCAGCGATGCGGTTCTGAACGCGCTCAATACCCGTGTCATCCAGCTCGGCCATGCCGAACTGCTGGCCACGCTAGCCAAGGACAAGCAAGACAAGCTCTTGCCGGTCATCGTCAGCGAGAAGAAGTCGGTGTCGGAGTTGAAGAAGACCATTGAGGCGGCCGCGTGCAGCCTGGAATCGGCCATCTTTGACAAGTCCGACTGCACGGCGTGCCCGCACAATTCTTCGTTGCAGACGGAGATGTTCGGCGAGGCGATTGCCACTGGCAACTGCACCAACCGGGCCTGCTACACCGAAAAGACCGATCGCAAGCTCGAAGGGATTGCTTACGGGCTCAAGGAAGAGTTCCCGATCGTGCGCATCGTCCGCGCCGGCGACAACCATACCCGCATTCAGCTGAAGGTGGATGGTCCAACCGGCGTAGGCGAGGAACAGGCCAAGGCATGCCATGCCTGCCAGAACTTCGGTGCCGCGGTGAGCGGCCTGCCGGATTCCATGGGCAAGGTGTTCAGCGGCCAATGCTTCGATACGGCGTGCAACCAACAAAAGGTGGCAGCCCGGATCAAGGCTGAACGTGATGCCGCCAAGGCACCTGCCGTGAAGCAGGGCGGTGGCAAGCCGGCCACGGTAACGAAGGGCGACAAGTCCTCCACGCCCGCCGAGAAGCCTGTCACGGTGATCAGCGAGTCGGAGAAGGTGAAGCAATACCGCACCGAACTCTGGCGCAAGGCGCTGCGCAAGGAGGTCGCGCAGAACGCTGACCAGGCCAATGCCTATTTGCTGGCGATCGCCATGCACGGGCTGTCGCGCAACATCGGCGGCGACGTGATGGGCAAGTTCTTCGAGAAGCTCACGGAACAGAAGCCGTCATCGACCCTTCAAGGCTGCCTCACGGCTGTCCATGGCCTGGACGCCGGCCGCCGGCAGCAGCTGACGATCGGCATGACCGTAGCGGCCATCGACGGCATGGACGTGAGCAACCTCCGTGAGCTGTGCCGGTACCACAAACTCGACTTGCGCAATCACTGGAACCTGCAGAAGTCGCAGGATTTCCTCGAGATGCTGACCAAGTCCGAGATGAAGGTTCTGGCAGACGAGCTCGGTATCCGCAAGGTGCTGGGCGATGGTTTTGCCAAGCTGTTCGGCAAGTCGAAGCCGGAAGTCGTTGCTGGCCTCCTGGCCGTCGACGGGTTCGACTACAACGGCAAGGTCCCCAAGGTCCTTGTCTACTGATCCATTCACTCGGGGGGGCGCCACCTGCGCGCCGCCCGTCACTCCATTTCCCCAAAAGGATTCACCTATGTTCACTGAACTGGCTGCGCTCGTGCGCGCGAGTGAGAAAGTGGTCGTCACGCTCACCATGCAGGGCGACCTGATGTCTGTCGTTGTTGTGCCCGTTATCAAGAATGCGGCAGATGCTGCGCTGACGACGCCGCTGGCGCTGTCGGCCACGCCCGCCGAGCTGGACGAGGGCTTCGCGCAAGCCCTGGCCGGCGTCACCGCTGCCCGCCAGTCGCTGGCAGAGCAGGCCGAAGCCACCAAGTCCATTCTGGAAGCGGCCAAGTCCTCGCAGTCGAGCAAGGCCACCAAGGCGTTGGCCAAGGCTGCGGCACCGTCGGATGCATCGGATGCGTCGGATTCGCAGCAGGACAGCGAAGACGAGAGCAACCCGCAAGGCGGAGCTGGCGGCGAGGCCTCGACGAAAGTCGAGAGCAGCGCTCCGGCTTCGGGCGGTACCGATCTCGCGTCGTTGCTCTGAAGGAGGCTGACATGGCAATCGAAGTCAAGAAGCTCACGCGCGAGTTTTCCTACAACGGCATGACGCTGATGGACCCCGGTCCTCAGTTCACCCCGGAGCAGGTCAAGGACGTCTATTCGGCCCAGTATCCGGAACTCACTACCGCCGCGGTAGATGGCCCGGACCACCAGGGCGATATCGCGCGCTTCACGTTCGTCCGCGCCGCTGGCGCGAAGGGCGCGCATGCGCAAATCTGACCTCATGAAGGCACTGTCCACTGGACAGTTCGCCGCCATCAAACAGGAGCCGCCCGAAAGGGCGGTTTTTTTTCATTCTGAGGAGACCCAACAATGCTGTTCGATCCTCGGTCGTTTGTTCCTGAGCTCGATGCAGAGCAACAACCCGCATGGACGCCACACCGACGGCATCCCGCTGCCGGATGTCGACCTGCCCATGGTTTTCTGACCCTGCCAGGGGTCGCGCCTTCCGTGCCGGTTTCGGGGCGCGTGACTTACGCCGACGAGCTGGAAATCACCGACCTGGTGATCGCACAGCTCGAGGCAGGCGTGCTGCGTGCGAGCGATGTGTCCGACCCCACCGGGGCCGGCGATGCGTTCACCCAAGCGATGTTCGCGTGGTTGAACCCGCGTATCCCGCACTGTCAGCGCCTGCAGTTTGGCTTTGCGCTGATCGACCAGGCCGCCGCGGCGGACCAGATCATGCAGTTTGGTTGGGAGGACGGGCTGCAGGCGCCGCTCTATCTGGCGATCGAGCTGCCCGGTGAAGAAGTGTATGGCATCGGTAGAGCCAGAGCGCAAGCCCTGCGTGCCGCAGACCCATCGCTGCTCTTCACGGCCATGAGCCTGGTCAATGCCGCATGCTCGAAGTCACTCTTCGTTCGCACGCCCGATGTGTTGCTGGACGAGTTCGCCCGGTGGCACTGGGACTACGACGCCACCCTGGCCGACGACGACAGTGCGCGGGAATTTCTGAAGGAGAACTGGGGCGGAGACGACGCGGACATCGAGCGCTATCTGCCCTCCGTCGTGCGGCCGGAACTTGCGCCCGATGACACTCTGCCCCGGTATGCCCATGTCCTGCCCGGGTCGTCCCAGCTGCGCGAGCTTTCACCACGCACCTTGCGCGCCATGGCGCGCTCGGAAGATGCGTGGCTGGCCGAAACTTGCGCGGCGTTGGCCGACCTGCGGTTGACGTTGGCAAGAGCTGGTGACCGATCAGCAGTTGCCGGCGCCCAATGGGCCGAGCCAGCCTATTCCGCAGCCACGATCGCGTATTGCGAAAGCGACTATGTGTCGGAGGTGCTCGACAACCATTTCGAGTGCGCGAACAACAGTGGCGAAGCCACGATGTTCCAGTGCTTTATTCCCATCGCGACGGAACGCAAGGCTATCCGCCAGCAGTTCGAGGACCTGGCCAACATGCTGCGGATCATCGGCGCGCTTGACCGTGTCTTGACACTCATTTCTTCCTAGGAGGGCCTAATGGCTGAGATCCTGACCGCGACGCGGTCGCATGACGTGGCGCTGCAAGGCGCCATTTTGCTGTATGGCCGTTCTGTCGCCGAGTTCTCGTATGCCACCGCGCATCGGATCGAGCCCGACGCAAAGACCGGCCGTCCCGTCATCGGTGCGGGCACGCCGCTCAATCGCCAGGCACTGATCCAGGCGGTGCGGCAGGTTGCGGAAGCGTCCCTTCCCAAGGGTGAGTTCCTGACGCCCAATGTGCTGTCGATCAGCCCTACCGCGGTGACGTGGTGGTGCCCGCCAGGCCATCGCCGCGTGTTCTTCAAGTGCAGTGAGTTTGGCGAATGCAGTGCAGTGGTACCGCATCCGGGTCTGGTCTTCCAGGCAGCCCACACGGGGTTCCGCGTCTTCGCGCTGTCTGGCGAGGACCGGCCGGTACCGGCGTCGGTGCTGCACGAGCCGCCGTACTTCAACACCTGGGACAACGGAAAGATCTGCATCGGCAGTGCACACGTGCCCAAGCAGATCGACGTTGCCTCCATTGCCGGATGGGAATCGGGCTTCTTCGACTCTGCCTTCACCCACCCCAACCATGGGAACCCGCGCGTCAAATTCGAGCGCGGCCCCTATGCCTTCTGGAAGGACATGCTCGACGGCCGGTTCACCGACTACCCGAAGCAAGTCCTCATCCCCATGAAACGTACGCTGGCCGATTTGATCGCCGGCAAACTGGATAAATGACCATGCATCCTGCTGATGTCACCCTGCAACAGTCGTTCCCGTCGGTGATGGTGCCGCGCTTCTCCAAGCTCGAGCCCATGTCCCGGGCCGGCGAGCGGCTTCTCATTGCCGCCAACGGTGTATTTCTTGAAATCGCCCGCCCGTGGCTGAGGCTGGTGCGCTGCCTCGGGCAGTTCCAGCACCGCACCGCAGTCCCGTACGGCGACGCGCGGGAGGAGACGGACCTGGTCTGTGGGCGTATCCCGGCCAAGCTGATCGGGGATTTTGCAGCCATGGCTCGCGCGGCTAATCCGAAGGAAACGGGCGCCTGGATCGTGTGGAATGCCGCTACCGCGGCGTTCCGCCTCGTTCCGGTAGGTATCCTCGAGCACGGCGCTGGCCACCTGAAGTATGAGCGGCCGGAGCTGGGGTCAGAGGATGTGCTTGTCGTCGACTGCCATTCCCATGGTCATTCGCCGGCGTACTTCTCCGCCACAGACGATGGCGATGACCGGCACGACGTGAAGTTCGCGTTCGTGATCGGCAATTGCGCATCCGCCGTGCCTTCGATGGCGCTGCGGCTGTGTGCCAAGGGAATCTTCGAGAAGGTGGAAAAGGTGCCGGCGGATTGGTATGCCGCGGCCAGTAGGGAGGCGATCGCATGATCGAGCATCGCATTCCCACAGCCATGACCAGGCGCGCCTGGAACGTCGTTGTTGTTGGTGCCGGAGGCACGGGCAGCGCGCTGCTTCCCAATCTGGCGCGCCTGCACCACGCGATGCTGGAGCTGGGCCACCCCGGCGGTATCGAATGCACCGTCTACGATGATGACCTCGTCAGCGAGACCAATGTCGGCCGGCAGGGCTTCTATCCGGTCGATATTGGGCAACCGAAGGCAACCTTGCTGGTGAATCGGCTGAACAACCTGATGGGCACGCGCTGGGAAGCGCAGGTCAGTCGCGTTGACAGTCGGGACCGCTTTCGCTGTGACATGGTGATCGGTTGCGTCGATACGCGGCGCGCCCGCAAAGCCATCCTGGGGGCAATGGCGCGCGGCGGCGGGGGCTACTACCTCGACTGCGGCAACGAATCGGACAGCGGCCAGGTCATTCTGGGACAGGTCCGTGGCAAAGCAGCGGAACGGTTGCCCCATGTGGGCGACCTGTTCCCCGAACTTCTGGACCCGAAAGGGGACAAGAAGGACACGGCGCCCTCCTGTTCGATGGCCGACGCGCTCAGCAGGCAATCGCTGGTGATCAATCAGGCGATCGCGGTGCAGGCGTACAATCTGCTGTGGACGCTGTTCCGCACGGGCACCCTGCAGTACTGCGGCGCGTTTGTGAATCTGGCAGCGGGGCGCACGAACCCGCTCCCGATCGACCCACAGGCTTGGGCGAGATTCGGGTACGTTCTACCTGAGCCGAAGCAGCGCGGCACGCGCGCTCCTCGCCAAGCCGACTGAAGCCCGCCATCCCCGACGTTTGGGGATGGCTTTTTTATTTTCTGCTTGCCGATTGGAGCGGCCTAGGGATGGTCTCAGAACGACCCAGAGCGGGCCTGTCAGCTTTCTCTAACGCGGCCGTTCAAGGGGTAGCCGAAAAGCAGACATCGAAGAGCACGCTGTCCCTTCCCCCCGCGAAGCGTAAGCGTCAGACGAAGTGTGGCCCATGGTCAACAACAGTATCACTCAAGGTCCTTGGCAAGGTCTTCATCAGCAGCATGGCGCTTGCGGTCACACCGGGAAAACTTCCGCGGCAGAAGCGGCATTTTGCCGTTTGGCTGAGGGCTTGGGCCTACTGACAAATCCACCTGTATGGCATGCCGCCGGCAGCGCAGAATCCTTGGCATGCCACCGCAATCGAAGCGCCTCTCGTGCATCTGTTGTCAGCATTTATGCCGGTGGTCGGCCCCCAACATCCGCATTGCTGAATCTGGGCGCCCGAAATGAAGCGCCCATTGTCTCCCCCGACCACCAGGGGAGGCGCCGCCGGTATCGGGGTCGTTGCCGCGGTGCGCTGGTTTTGCTGGACCCAATCGTCATAGCCGTTCTCTTTGGCGTACGCTGGATTCTCAACAGCGTTGGCATTTCTAGCGTATTGGACGGCGAAGCTATGCAGGCCCCATTCATGGTACTGGTCGACGTGCATCAGTTCGTGGGCCCAGGTTGCTGGATCCTGTGCATCTTCATTGGTTCGGAATACAACGACATCAATCAGCGTGACCGCCCTTGCAGCGCCGCCCTGTTCGAGCAATCGCGCAAGATTCACGAAGCCGTTGTCTCCAACCTTGTAGCGCACGCGGTTCATCGAGTCTTCGCTCGCGTACCCAGTGAGCTGCTGTCTCATGGCAGGCGGGATGGGTTGAGCGCCGGTCTGCGCAGAATCGTGCGATGACTGAATCGCTGCCTCGAGCGTGGGCCCCGACAGCGCACTTGCCTGAAGCTCATTCAGGGCGTTAGCGACGTCTTGCACCGCCTTGCGTCCAGTGGCTGCGACGTCGCCTAATGCCTTTCCCGTTTGCCTCTGAATGTTCCCCGGACTAAGCCCACCGTGTCTTAGATTGCAGTCGACGTCGAAGATGCCACCGCAGGGGTAACCTGGTGGCGCGACAGTCACGCCAATGATGGCGAATGCAATGTGTTTCCACATAGCCCTCGAGTATGTAGTTATGCGCATAATTGGCTCCTCGTTCCAGACGCTTACTTGTTCGATTGCGGCAGCATCCCTTCTGCACGCAGTGAGGAAAGCGTAGGTCGATCGGCCGTGAAGTTCTCACCTTTGTTTTGCTTGTCTGTGTGACAGCTAACAGAAGAGAATAGAAATGGTCAAATGGCTCCCCCGATCCCGGGAAGGGCTTATGTCGCTGAAGATTTGCTCGACATCGCTGAACGCTAATTGTCGTAGATTTGCGTGATGCGTCGAACGACCGCTCATGGGCGATCTCGGACGTTCTCCTCTTGGGCATGCCCGAGAACCGCCCAGGAGATTCTTGAGTAGCGACCTTGCAAGGGAGAGCCCCTCGCTGCTAGCATCTGGCGACACCTCGCGTCTCAGACGCATCGATTCAGTGGCCGCGCGCCACCATTTTTTCCAACCCGTTGGGGCAGCTGCCCTGGCGGCGTGCTCCATCCTTTCTTCGGAGCACACTTTGAACGATTCCCCTAATCAAAGCGGTACGAACCATGCATGGCGTCGCGTTCGCGTGACGGGCAGCTGGCTGCCAGACAATGCTGTCGTGTGGGCGTATTGGAACGGCGCAATGTGGAACGGTTTTGCTGTCCCGCTGTTTTCGCACCAGGACGCCGTAAGTCTCTGTGCAGTGATGCCGAGCCTCATATACGTCGAGGCTCGCAAGGCCTTCCTGTTCGACGAGAACGGCGAGGCAGAATGGTTCCACGCAGCACCGCAAGTCGCGGGCGGCGAAGAGCTGCACCTGTACTCGCTTGGCGACAGTTGGTGTTGGCAACTCGTTGATCCGTCGGACTACCTTAACGTGGTAGCAGGTAGCTAGCCAACCAGCCCTCTCCACAATTGCGGCTGACCCTGCTAACATTGCTGAACCTACCGCGTCCCGGACGCATCGACCCTTCCGGTTGTATAGCCGGACATTTCCTTCTCCCCCTACGGGCCTCATGCCCGTGGGTATGTTGGCCCGCTTTTCATCGAGGCCAACATGTTCAAGCGTTTTCTCCTGCTTTTCCTTTGCTGCGCCGTCTTCGCTGGCTGCGCCGCCCAGCCGACTTCGCCGAACACCTACCGGGGTTCCGAAGCGCTGCGCCCGGGTACTGCTGAAGCTGTCACAGTCGTCCGGGTCCGCCCGGTCACGATTGCTGACACCGACGGCATGATGTCTGCGAACACCGGCGTGCCGGGCGTTCTCGGTGCCGTTGTTGGCGCGGTGCTTGGTGCACGCGTCATCGGCGACGGCAATGGCCGCTACCTGGCCGGCGCGCTGTCCGGCACCGTTTCCGCGGTGATCGCTCAGACGGCCGCCAATCACCTGAGCCGCCGCAGCGGCGTGGAGGTCATTGTCCGTACGGACAGTGGCCGCCAGATCGTTGTTACGCAAGACGCTGATCAGCAATTCGTCACTGGCGAGCGGCTGTATCTCGTCTCGAGTGCCGGCGGTTCTCGCCTCACTCGCTGACCTGGCTCCAGACGGAGCCTCATCCCTTCCAATCTTCCCCGCGCGGGCCTCCCGCGTGGGGGCTCTGTCGCGAACAGGAGCAGTTCACATGTTCGACGTCGCAGAAGCAACCCCTATCACCATTACCCCGCTCGAAACGAAAGGTAAGTACATTTTCGAAGTCGCCGATGACATCCGTCGTCAGTTGCGCACTGCCGGCCTAGAGCCGGAGTGGCTCAACGCGAGCAATTTCATGGATGACGACAACGAGGCGCTGTACGGCCCCAAGTCGTCACGCCAGTGGCCCCAGTTCGGTGCTCGTGAACGGCTCGCCGTCTCGGTGCATCGCGGCTGGTCCGAAGGCTGGGCAATCCACGTCGATCGCATCGGCTACGACAGCGATGCGACTGCCGCGGCCACCACCGTGCAGAAGTTGTTGGTCGGCAAGTGGTTGACCGAGCGTCAAGCTTGGGACAGCGTTCGTGCGATCAGCAAGATGTTCGATGTCGCCTGAGTCCAGGCCATCCCATTCGCAAGCCCGAAAGGGCTTGCCCAACCCTTCGGGGTTCGGCAAGCCGCTTTTACCCGCGTCATTGACGCATCGACCTATCGTCCGGCATCGCCGGACCAACCCTTGCGGGACACTCGTCCCGGCAGGGAAGGGATGTCCCCACCCATCCAGAGGATATCCATGAAACTTCCCAAGTCCTTTTTCGCACCCTTTCCGAACAACCCGGCCGCATGCCAGGAACTGCGCCGTGACGCCTGTCGCGTGCTGCGCCGGTTCGCTGGTGACATGGCATTGCGACCGGGCGATTACACGATCCGCGAGCATCGCCAGCGCCGGCGCGACGTCAACGTGTTTGCGTTGCAGACGGATTCGTTGCTGGTCGAGATTCAGCATCCGCCCGGCGCCGCCGGAATTCGCATGTCCTACCGGACGTGCCGCGGCCGCAACGACATGGCAGGGGGCCCGACAATACCGTCAGCGTGGAGTCGCTGGCCACCCAGGGTGGCTATTCCGAACTGGTATCCACGCTACGCGTGGTGGCCGGGCGGCGCAGCTGAAGGAGTGGCGATGACGATCTTGATCAAGGTCACGTTCACTTCGACGGCTGGCGAAGAAATTCACGGTCAGGCGCTGTATGAGCCGGCGTCCGGTATCGTTACTCTGCCATCGCGCATGCTTGACTTCGTACAGCGCGCCAAAGCGTCGGGAGACGGGCACGCCATCGTTGCGCACGAAGACGGATACCGTTACCCATTGCAACCGGTTGACAACGGTGTCTACCAGCTCGACCGCTCTCGACGACAACGCCAAGGCTTGTTGGAACAGGCTTGGAAGGCTGTCACGGCGCCCACGAAGGAACAGCGCCAGCAGTCGGGTCGCTTCGCTCATACGCTATCCGCAGCTGCGCTGATTGGCGCGAGCGGATACGTCGGGTCCAGCCGCGCTTGGAACCTGGGCGCTGTGACGGACGTTCTTAGCCTCATCGGCGTCGGTGTTGTACTATTTCTCGTAGGTGCAGTTCTTTCCAAAGGAGACTGAGTGATGACTCTTGGTCTGTTTGTCTTGATCGTCGGGGGTGCCATCTCGGCGTTTTTGCTCTGGGCTGACCGCAACGGCCGGCGTGTACACAAGGATTGAGTGCTCTATGCGCCATATTGGCTACTCGCTGAAAGCGGGTGCCAGCTTGGTCGGCCTGTAAGGGCTGGACACCTCAATCTCCTCAGCCGATCAGTCGGCTCACCGCGGAACGCACCCCAGGGGTGCGTTTTTCGCTTCCACACCCACACGGGCGTCGTCCCGTCGGGGCGGCTCCCTATCTCGGACCCCCCGATGGACTCAAACGTAATTGGCGCTGGCCTGGCCAGCTATCCCCCCGGCGTTCAGCTGCGCGTCGGGCTCTACGACTCGACCCTGCGCCCGGCTATTCAGTTGATCTGCGCAGACGATGGCATGCCGTATGCCTCGCTCAGCGTGAACTTGCCGGGCACGCCTTTGCTCGACGGTGAATTCTGCGTCGCTGCCGACTGGAACCTCCCGGCGGATCTCAAAGCGGCGCTGTTGGCCACTGGCAAGTTCGCGGACACGGGCCGCCTGTCGACGGACCTACCCGAAGGCGGGGCGATCTGGCGCATCGATTGCCCCGAACTGCTGTCGCAGCTCGCAGGAGCTCGGGTCGTCGAACGCCGCAGGCCTGCGCATCGCATTGCCGCCTTGGTGTAGCACCACGGCGCATCTTCCAACCCTCTCGGGGCACGCCCCGAGGGGGCGTGTTCCGTTTCCGGAGCACATCATGTACGTAATTTCGATAGGATCGGCCCGATCCGAAATGCGCACGACGCTCGCCGGCGTGCTGGAATACCTGAACCAGGACCGACGCGGCGTGGCCGCACCGCGGCCCGACGACGTTACCGTACGGCACGTCGAGCGCGGGGATATCGCCGTGCATCTTCTGAAGTCCGGTCGGATCGCGGTGCGCCCGCGCGGCACGGCCCGGTCGATCCTGACCCAAGTCCTCGATGAGGTAGAGCGGTACCTCGTCCGGTTGGACGGCAAGGTCCTGCGCCCGCATGAGATGACCCGCGCCTCCTGGGGCGCGGTCGTTGCGGCAAGCCGGCTCGCCTTCTTCCCCGAGGAAGCCATCGATATGGCCGCTGCCGAGGCAGGCCCGCTGCTGCATACCCGGGATCTGTTTGAGGCCCAAGGGCCTTTCGACATCGCAGCGTTCGTCGACGGGGAATTCCGTCGACGTTTCGGCTACGGTCGGCAGGGACCCGCGTATGCACCAGGCGCGAGCCCAAACTCGCGCCATGAACTGCATGTGGCCTATGCCCTGTTGCGCGGCGAGAAAGTCCGGGAATGCGTGCTGAGCGCCTACCGCGACGACCTGGAGATCGGCAAGCACGATCTCCCCTGGTTGCGGCCGCTGATCGAGGTGCCCGCGCTGCGTGGCGCGCTATCGCCCGCGCAGTTGCAGGGCCTCTGCCATGTCATGCGGCACGAGCATCTGCCAATCACGGCAGGCAACGTAGGGAAGCTGCTCGCGATCGTACGACGGCTGCCCGCGGATTGCCGAGACGTGGAGGTCGACGATGCCTTGTTCGGAGCCGGCATTCTGCAGCCGCGGACCGCGCCGGTGCTCAAGGCTGCGCAAGGACCAGCCGCTACCCCTGTGTCCCCGCTGGCGCAGCGTATCCACTCGCTCGCGACGCAACGGCGCTTCAACGCCACGATGGAGCGAGCCAAAGCCCAGCGCGAAGCCTTGGAAATCAGCCAGCGGCACTTCGATGATCTTGCGCGGCGTGCGGTCGCCGAGCGCACTTGCGCCGGCTACGACTGGGCCAACAAGGTCGCGCTGGCGGTCCTGCAGCGAGACGTTGCGGCGGTCCTGGAGATCTTCGACAGCCCCAAGGACTGGAACACCGAGACCAAGCGCGCCTTGCGTGACGAGACCGGTGTCGATCTGCTGCAGTGCACTGCAGCGCAGCGCCGCCGGCGGATCTTCGAGTTGTGCGGGTTCTCGCCCGCAGAGCAGGAGCGCTGGGAGCGAGAAGCGGCCGCAGCGAAGGCTGACCGCGCTGCCACGCGGGAGATTGAGGACGCCCGCAAGCGTGCTGAGGCCTCCAGCTGGAGGCTGGAGAGCGGCAAGGTGCTGAACGGACGCGAGTACGTCGACTTTTGCATCGCCGAGGGCTTCTCGGAGATCATCGACACGCCACGCGGCCGCGCGCGCGCCTATCGCATTTGCCATCCGCGACGCGGCATGTCGCGCCCGCTGCGCGCCAAGGACGGAACGCTGACCTACGCCCGGGCACGACTCGCCCAGGCGGCCGTCCCGGCTGCCATCGCGGCTTGATGGAGATCCCCTGGCCCTTCGGGGCCGGGGCGCTTCTTTGAATCACGTGTATTTTTCCCGAGCTTTCGTCCCTATCGCAAGAGGGCCGCAGCGGTAGCCTGTCACCATCTAAGCGGTGTTTGCACTGGTCCGAATCAGTCCAAACACTGTTTTACCCGCGTCGCTGACGCATCGACCCCAACGCCGGCATGCCGGCCATCTCTTGAACCTTCCCACAGGGACCGCTCCCTGTGGGGACGGCCTGTGGGATTTCCTCCTGAGGAATCCCATGGAACTGAACCCCTCCCAACTGAAGAAACTGCTCGCTGCTTGCATTCCGGCCATGCTGCCGGTCCTCGTGACCGGCGCACCCGGCATCGGCAAGAGCGACATCGTCGCCGGAGCCGCTGCGGACGCTGGTTACGAGCTGCTCATCTCGCATCCGGTGGTCGAAGACCCAACCGACTCGAAAGGCTTGCCCTTTCCATCTGCCGACGGTGCGAATGCGCGCTTCCTGCCTTTCGGCGATCTGGAACGCGCGCTCAGCGCGCGCCGCCCCTTGGTCTGGTTCATCGACGACCTGGGCCAGGCGACACCCGCAGTCCAGGCCGCCAAGATGCAGCTGCTGCTCGCCCGCAAGATCGGCGAGCACGTGCTGCCGCCGCATGTCACCTTCGTTGCTGCGACCAATCGGCGGATCGACAACGCCGGCGTCTCCAACATTCTTGATCCGCTGAAGTCACGCTTTGCGACCATCGTAGAGCTGACCACGTCGATCGAGGACTGGACGCGCTGGGCCGTTGCGACGAACCAGCCGCCGGAGCTGATTGCCTTCCTGCGCTTCCGCCCGGACCTGCTGTTGTCCGCGAATCGCACCCGCGAGATCGAGAACCTGCCAAGCCCGCGTTCCTGGGGAATGGTAGGCAAGCTGTCGAAGGTCGTGCCCTCCGACCTGGAGCACGTCGCCTTCGCTGGCGCGGTTGGGCAGGGCGCTGCGACGGAATTCGTCGCATTCAAGCGCCTCTTCCAACAGATGCCTTCCCCCGACGGCGTCCTCGCAGCACCGTCCTCGGCACCGATTCCGACCGACGTCGCTGTGCAATACGGAATCGCCACGGCGCTGGCGCGCCTGGCCAATACCAACAACTTCGATCGCGTGATGGTCTACGCGAATCGACTGCATGAGGCGGGGCTCGGTGAGTTTGCCGTGCTGTTGGTGCGAGACGCCGTCGAACGCGACGCGTCAATTGCCAGTACCCCAGCGTTCATCGTGGCGCAGGGCGGCCCCATCGGCGCCCACATCCGTGGCCAGTAGGCCGCCTGTCCCGCATCACCACATCTGCCGGCCGGCTTCGGGTTTTCACCCGAGCCGGCCATTTTCATTTTTGCCGCATTCGCGCGGCGATTCCTTCCAAGGATCCATCATGAACATTACCAACCTGACGTCCCGCGTCATGCTTGCCACGCTCAACATCTCGGTCTGGCGCGCGCGCCGCTTCGACACCCGTGCCACGCAGGAAGTCGAGGCCAAGCACGAAGCCAAGGACATTGGCCGTTTCAACAAGCGGCTGCTGACCGACGGCGCGACGTCGTACAAGGAGGTGTGCGCCATCGGCAACCGCGCCCGGGCGCTCTTCGATAGCCACTCGCTGGACTATGACCAGCTCGGCGTGCGTTTGCTTCCCACGGCTGTCTACATGGACGTCGCGGAGAAGCTGCGTGCCATGCGCGATCAGTTCGAAGTGGCGACGGCGCAGTTCCTGGCCGACTATCCGCGGCTGAAGGACGAGGCCCGTGTCGCACTCAATGGGCTCTTTGACGAGGCGGATTATCCGACCGAGGCAGAGCTGCGCCGGAAGTTCGGTGTGCGCTTTTCCGTGCTGCCGTTCCCCGATGCCAGCCAGTTCGGCATCGACCTGCCGCCCGACGTCCTGCACGGCATCCGCGAAGAGATGGACGCCAAGGTCTTGGGTGCGGTGAAGACCGCGAACAACGACCTGGTCGGCCGTCTTTACGAAGCGGTGCAGCACTTCGCCAATCGTCTCTATGGCGAGGGCAACGTGCGGCTTGACGTCGCCGACAAGGTGCGTGAACTCAGCGCGCTGTTGCCGCGGCTGAACTTCTCCGATGATCCGGTCCTGACGGAGATCCTCGCCAAGACCCAGGAGCAGCTTGCCTGCTATACCGGGGCGCAGCTCAAGGACGACCCGCTGCTTCGCCTGAACGTGGCCGAGCGCGCGATGGAGATCGAGGCGCAGATGGCTGCATTCATGGGTGGGCCGCCGCCGACGCTGACGCGCGAAGCGGGCGACATGCCGATGCTGCAGTTGCTTGCCGCGTGAGGTCGCCATGCATGATCGAATCGTGAAGCAGCGCGCAGCGCTGGTGCTGTCGCAGCCGTTCTTCGGCGCGCTGGCCCTGCGGTTGGCCATCGTCGAAGACACGAGCTGCGAGTCGATGTGGGTTGACGGCGTGAGCCTGGGCTACAACCCGGCGTATGTCGACAAGCTCGATGACCTCGAGCTTCGCGGCGTCCTGGCCCATGAGGTGCTGCACGTGGCCAACGGTCACTGCTGGCGCATGGGGGCACGGGATCAGCGTCGTTGGAACGAGGCCTGCGACTATGCGGTCAATCCGCTGGTGCTCAATGCGCAGTTCAAGCTGCCGCAAGGGGTCCTGCTCGATGGCCGCTACCTGGGCAAGTCGGCGGAGGAGATCTACGCGTTGCTACGACAGGAGGAATCGTCGCAGCAGCCGCAGCAATCTGCCGGCGGCGCAGCAGGCTCAGCGCCGCATCCGTCGGACGGGGAGCCGTCTCCGCCGGAGTCGAACGGGTGTGGCGAAGTGCGCCAGTACACCGGCGCCGACAAGCCGGCCGTCGAGAGCGAATGGCGGGTTGCCGTCAGTCAGGCCGCGAAAGCGGCCAAGATGCGCGGCGGTTTGCCTGGCGATCTCGAACACCTGGTGGAAGCCGCACAGCGGCCTTCTGTCGACTGGCGGGCTGTGCTGCATCGCTTCGCCGCTGAAGCAGCGCACGCCGACTACAGCTGGAAGGTACCCAACCGCCGCTATGCGCATCTGGGTCTCTACCTGCCGTCTTTGCATTCCGAGGCGGTGGGGGACGCGGTGTTCGTGCGCGACTCCAGCGGTTCGGTCTTTGACGAGACGCAGCGACAGTTTGCCGCGGAGATTATTGCGGTGCACCAGCAGCTGCAGCCGGCCCGGCTCATCGTGATCGACTGCGATACCCGAGTCACCCAGGTCCAGACGTTTGAGCGGGACGAGGTAGTTGATCTTGCTCCGTTGAAAGGTGGCGGTGGCACCAGCTTCAAGGCGCCCTTCGCATGGCTTGAGAGCGAAGGCATTGCACCAGCGTTCCTTGTCTACCTGACGGACCTCGACGGCGGATTCCCGCCCGCGGCGCCGGCATATCCCGTCCTGTGGGGCTCAGTCACGCCCTTGGATCGCATCGCCGCACCGCCGTTTGGCGAGTGTGTCGAAGTGATCACGTGAGCGGGACCTGGTACGCCTATGCGGTTTTCTCCTGACAGCTAAGTCGTTCCTTTCGCTGTCACTTCTCTATAACCAGCCTCAAGCGACCCATGGAAGTGCCGATGGTAGGTACTGAAGTGGTGGTCGTAGCAGGCTCAAGCCCCGGCGTGCCCGGGGCTTTTTCTTTTTGGATTCCCATGTCGGCAAACATTGCTAAATCCGAAACAATAATTCGGAACTTTTTCCTGGAGGAAACGGGCGACCGCCGGCCAGACCGCTGCCGAAGGGCTAGCACGTGTTGCCGGCATGGGGCTCCAGAGGAGCGAGCTTTGGAACCCCAACTCCTTTTGATGAACGTCGACAACCTGCCACGGCAGGGAATCGCGAAGCGTGTGGACCAGTGGTTTTCTGATGTCCGCAACGAAAATATGCAGTCTTTTGATGACTGGCTTGCGGTTGTGGCGTCGCCCGCGCCATCCGCTGCGCCTGGCATGCGATTGTCGCAAGGTAATGTCGAATTTGAGCTGCGGCATGGCCAACGATACTTGATCGAAGATACCGTGCGCGGAGTCAGGCAATTTCGTTGCATCATCGATGGCCGAGTTCCACTCGTTGCTTTCATTGATGAGCGCGGCTACCGCGGAGCGTGGATTACCGTGATCAATCTCTTCACCATCGAAGAGATGGTGAGCATGCGAGAGCTGCCAGACCAGCCATAGAAAAGGGCCCGACGCTATCCAGCGGCGGGCCCTTTTTTTCTTCTGTTTAACCAAAAAGACGATGCTTATATGTTGGCTTTCCGGATATACACCCTGAGCATGCTCAAGCTGACACCGTGACGTCGGCTTCCGTTCTCGGGGTGACGGCTTCTTCGATTGTCGGCGCGGGACTGTCGCCGAAGGTGAGGGCCGGAATCCGCGCGATCGTGCCCTCCAGGGCTGCGGAGCTCCCAAGCCGGATGGTGCCAGCATAGGCAATCCGGCCCTTCACGCGGCCGTTGATATGGAGCGAAATTCGAGCGGCAACATCCCCCTCTACGGTGCCATCGATGAGCACATGGTCACCTTCCACGGTTCCCCGGACCAACCCTTCGGCACCGATATGGACGAGGCCACGGGAAGAGCGCAGATCGCCGTCGACCAGGCCAAAGCAACTGACGCCGTGATCGGAGGAAACGTGTCCGTGGATGCTTAGACCAGCCTGGATCAAGCTGAAGTTTCGAGGGGCATTCATGACGGGATCAGAACAGTTTGATTTCGTTGCCGCGGCTGGCCGCCGGTGCCGGCGGATGGATTGGGGCGGGAGTGGTTGGCGCCTGGCGTGTGGCTGTCGAGACGGAGGCCGGCTGCCTTGGCGTTTGCGCCTTTGGCGGTTGAGACTTGGCAACGTTCTGCGGCGCAGCCGCTGTGGGCGTGCTTGCCGATGCGCCGGAGCTGGCGACAGGGGCTGCGGACGGTGCTGGCGTACCCGATGCCGCTGGCGGCTGCGACACGGATGGCTGTGACGCAGGCCATTCATGGCCGTTTTCGACGGACCGCGAGCCGGCGGCTTCCGGCTGTGCGGCTACAGCTTTCTCGGGTGGCTTGCGCGCGTCGCTGGATGCGAGCCAGCGCCCTCCGCCGAACGCCAGAACGGCAACGGCCAGGATCCCGAGGCATTGCCAGTGGATCGGCTTGATGTGCGCCACGATCGCCGCGTTACGATCGGGAGGTAGCTGGCTTGCGGCCGGTGCAGCTGCATCAAGACTGGCTTTTCCAGAGGCGTCCATCTCAATAGTCACGGGAGTGGCCGCGTACTGCGCGTGCAGGCGCTCAATTTCCTTAATGTCCATATCGGTCTCTGGAGCGGTTTTCAGGCCTGTTCTATCAGCTGGCCGTCTGGGGCGAACCGATCGTTGTCAGGGATGCAAAGGTGATGGATTGCACGAATGTGCTTGGCCGCGCCGACGATTGCGTCGTCCTTCTCCGTATCCGAAATGGATTGCGCGATGTATGCGCCGAGCGTGCGATGGAAGAGCCTGTCGTGCTGGTTCAGAAGTCGTATGAGCCGGCCTGACAAAGAGTGCGTCACGACGATCTGCCGATGGTCGAACTTCAAGCTGAGATGGCGCCGGGGCTTGGATTCGATCCACTGCAGTCTCGCATCCATCCATTCCTGTGCCAGCCGGAAGGCTTCGTCAAGCGCAATGATCTTGCCTTTGCTGGCCACCGAGAACTTGGAAGTGATGTAGTTGTAGTCGCTACGTAAGAAGTTACGCACGAAGTCAGTGCAATACGACACCTCAGTACCGCTGTCCGTTTGCGGGACAATTTTTGCAACGCGTCCCTCGCTGAGCATGCGCCGAATAGGCTTCGGGCCAGCGTTGGCATCCGAGCTGTCTGGGGGCGCGTCCAGGGATGAAACTGGCGGTATGGGACGCGAATCGCCATCGGGGAGCGGACGGAAAAGTTCGGCCATGTCATGTTGTGGAATCTCTCTCACATGGAATTGTGAGATACATTGCACCGGGCATGCTCGGAGAAAGCGGTGCCAAATTCGCGAGCTTTCTGCCATTTGCGCGGCTAGCGATGTGCCACAATTCATTCACACCTCGCGTCACTGACGCATCGACCCTGACTCCCCGAGAGTCCATCTTCTGCTTCAAGTCGTGCACCTTGCGCACGCGCCGACCGGTTGGCTACCGGTGTGGATATTCCTTGTGATAAGTGTTTTCGCCGAGCACTTCCCTCATCAGCTCGTAATACGCGTCTTTGGCTGTGCCTCTTCATGAGTGCACGCCGGACACCGTTCGAGCCTGGGACCATGTGGCGTCTCTCTCCAGGCCCCTCCTAGGCAGAACGGCTGACGTCGAGCCGATCCGTGAACCTGCGGCCGAACCTGTGGGTTCGCGAAATGGGTTGTTGTGCAGCGTGATCATGCTGCACGAGGACGACTTTACGTCCTCCGCATGAGCGGCGCGCTTTGTGCGCGGCTCCCTGAGTGCCACGCCCCCGGAAGGGGCGTGGCATCCAGGTCTCTCTAGCAAAGCTCGCTTTCCGGCGTACCCGGGACGCGGGCTTTTGTTGTTTGTGAGAGACCGTTTCGGGAGAAGCTGCCATGCATCAGGATTCCGAGATTTGCGCCGTGATCGCGGCAACGCTGGAACGCCGACGTCCGTTGTACAAGGATATGCCGGCAGCCTGGCGCAACCTCTGTGAGGCGGCACACGTCGCCACTCTTCCGGAAGCCGCGCGAGCGGCCTTCCTCAACACCGTAACGACCCAGCGCGGGGCAGACACAGCCTTGCGCCTTCGGGAGCATGCTGCGTCCATCCGGGCGAGCGTCGTTCGCTTTCTCTCTGAAAGGAGATTGAACGTATGCATGCACCCATCACCTACGGTGGCTTCGACGGACCCAGAAGCCTGCTAGAAGAGCGGCCGATGCGCCCGCCGATCATCGGCAAGATCCGCCCGGGGATCAAAGTCCTGACCCGCAAGGCTCGGGACAATCCCGAAGCCGTGCGGATCCACGACGCCATGGTGGCGCAGGGCCACTCCTACGAAGCCATCGGCCTGGAAATCGAGCGCAGAACCCAGTTGCGCAATGCGCTGGTGCCGAAGAACGTGCCGTGGTTCACCTGCCGCGGGTCGGACTTCACCAACCCAGCGGTGGCCGAAGAGATCGTGCAGCGCTACGGCGAAGACCGCGGCGACGGCAATGGCCACAAGCTGTGGCGCTTTCCCGTGGTCTTTGCCTTCGACGACTGGCTGCGCAACATGCCCAACGAGCTGGTGACCTACACCGCCAGCGGCAAGCAGTACTTCTCCGAGTACGGTCCTGACGGTTTGCGCTACTGCAAGACGTATGCGCCGGTCCAGCGCGATGCGCGCGCCAGCCGAGCGAAACGCGTGTGGGGCGGCCGCCCGATCATTCTGCGGCAGGATGACGCCATCCCCGACGGACGGTGCGACCCGCACAGCTGCCCGCAGTACCAGCAGGGCGTTTGCAACCTCTCCGCGGCGTTCTATTTTGCGGTTCCTTCGACCCGGGGGCTCGGTTTGATCCAGATGCCGACCACCTCCATTTACGTGCTCCAGAAGGCCCACGCCGCGATGCAGACGGTTGCGCTGGCGCGCGGCCGCCTGGTCGGCGTCCAGTTCTTCGTGAGCAAGCAGGAGGTCGAGATCAGCCGTATCGATCCCGAATCCGGCAAGCCGGTGCGGCAGATGCAATGGCTCATCACGCTCGACGCCGATCTTGACCTGGCCGGGCTTCTCGACGGGTCGGATCGGCCGCGGCTGTCGCATGTCGAAGCCGCGCAGCAGGCGGTCGCGGCGCTCGAAAGCGCGCCCGAGGTTCCGCCGGATCAGTCGGCCGGTGCCCCTCCGCTGGACAACGAGGAGCCAAGCCTGCCGTTGGAGCAACGTGCCGACACCTCGGCTACCGCGGACCTGGCCGCAGCGTTCAACGAGCTGGCCGCGCGGCTGGGCTTCGACAACGAGCCGGATCGCAAGGATCTTCGCGCCTTTCTGCAGGAGAGCTTCGGCGTCGGCTGGACCAAGCGGCCCGCCGCGGTCCGGCAGGTCGTTCACGATATGCGTGTTGCGCTGGAGAACAACCCGGTTGCCTATCGCGAACAGGTCAAAGCCATCGCGGCAGAGATTGCCCCCTGAGCCGGACTTCCCGACTGGCTCACTTCATGGACGCCCTTGTGGCGTCCTTTTTCTTTTCCACGCGCCAGCGCTTGCGCGGGCGCAACCCATTTTCAAGGAGGTAGCATGCTCAACGAAGGCGATTGCCTGCGTCTGGGACACTTCTCAGATCTGCATTACTCGCCCGGCCATCTGGCCGAGGCGGACCGCTGCTTCGGCTTTGCGGTCGACGACGCGATTGCATCGCGCTGTCATGTGGGGGTGGTGTCGGGAGATTCCACCGATCACCGCCTGGACGCGCACACGCCGGCCTTGTCGGCGTTGGCGCGCCGCATCCATCTGCTTTCGGCTCACATGCCCGTTTTGATGCTCCAAGGCACGTTCAGCCATGAACCGCAGGGCACGCTGGATCTGTTCCGCCTGATCGGGGCGCAGTATCCGGTCTACGTGGCAGACCGCATCCATCAGGTAGCGCTTTGCAACGGGCAGTTCGTACCGTCGGATGGGCCGGTCTTTTCCGGCGCTGAGATTGACGCGATCCTGGCGCAGCGTGGCATGCCCACCGTTGTGTTCACCTGCGTGCCAACCGTCAACAAGGCGGTTCTCGCGGCCGCTGTGGGCGTCGTCCATGCAGCGACGGCGGTTGGCGACTATCTGGCCAACTACCTGGCCGCCGCCGGCGCCGTCAATCGGCAGTGGCGCTCGCAAGGTGTGCCAACGGTCGGTGTGTCGCATGGCACGGTCAATGGCTGCCAGACTGAGCATGGCGTGCCGATGGCTGGCTTTGACCATGAGTTCACCATCGGCGCGCTCTTCGACGCGGAATGCGACGGGTTCATGCTCGGTCATATTCACCGTGCCCAGCAATGGGAACGGGAGGGCAGGATAGTGGCCTATCCGGGCTCCATCGGGCGATTCCACTACGGCGAGATCGGCGAGAAGGGATATTTGCAATGGCAAGTGGCCGCCGGCCGCGCCAGTGCGTCGTTGGTGGCCACGCCGGCGCGCGAGACGGTGTGCGTGGACTTTGACGGCCCGCCGGACATGACGAAGCTGGCCGAGGTCGCTGCACAAGCGGCTGACAAGTTCGTGCGGGTGCGTTGGACCGTCAACGAAGAGCACCGTCAGCTGGTCGACCGCGATGCCATCCAGGCACTCTTCGCCCGCAGCGCTGAGCTCAAGATCGAGGCACGGGTTCTGCCGGCAGTGCGCAGCCGTGCTGAAGGCATCAGCCGTGCCGCGAGCCTGCCGGAAAAGCTGGCCCGGTGGGGTGAGCTGACTGGCGTGGACACGGGCCCGTTGTCGGACCGCCTGGCGATGCTGGAGACGCTCGATGCGCAATCGATCGCCGATGCGGTGCTGGCGCAGCTACGTGCTGTGCCGGCCGAGGCAACACAAGGTATCCATGAGGCCCCTATCGTTGTCGAAAGCAGTTCGGCTGATTCGCGAATCACCCAGACCCCTTCGCCGGAGCAATCCAGCATGGACTGGCTGACCGATGACCTGTTTGCGGAGCAATCCGCCTAACCCCTAGAGCATGCGCAAGCCATGTTCCGACAGCCGCAAGGGCTGTCGAAACCCGGTTTCACCCGCGTCTTTGACGCATCGACCCAGCAGTATCCATTTTCTTCTTACCCTGGCGGGTGCTTCCCGTCAGGGGCGCGCTCCGCCCATACATTGGAGTGCAAGATGATCCTTTACCACGCCGGCCCTTCGTGGGTCCATGTCGCCGAGTCTGCCCTGACGCGCGCCGAACTGGCGAAGCGCCTATGTGATCAACACGGCTTCACGCCGTGCATGTTGTACGAACCCTTCGGGCGCGATCGCGGAGCGGTGATCGCCAAACGCGGGCATATGCTGGTGATGACGATCGGCGCCGAGGGTGGTAACACCTGGTTCTCCGTCGCACCGTCCAAGGAGCTGCAAGACCTGATCTGGTCGTTCTCGAACGGCTTTGCCGGGCAGTGGAGCGCCCTGGAGCTGAAGGCCATTGCCGGTCTGGATGACTGGAAGGCGTTGCTCGAGATGGCCGCAAGCCAGTTCTCTGCCGCGGTGCGCTCTGTCGAGCGCGCCATGGCTGGCCACCCGGAGGAGGACGTGCCGGATGTGCCTGAGCTGACCGTATTCGAGGGCGAACCGATGGAGGTGCCGGCTGATTACCTTCATTCCTTCACCGGAGCGGAGGTTGTCGAATGCGCCCACTGAAACTGACCCTCGCAGGTTTTCACGGCATCCGCGATGGCATGCATCGGGAAAGCGTGACGGTGGATCTGACCGATCTGCCAGGCGGCCTGATTGCGATTGTTGGCCCGAATGGCGCCGGCAAGACGACGATCATGGACAATCTGCATCCCTATCCCATCATGCCAAGCCACGCCAGCAAGATGTCGGCCGATGCATTCTCGTACTGGGACCACCTTTGCGCCCCGCGCGCCGAGAAGGACCTGGAGTGGGAGCACGGTGGCAAGGTGTATCGATCAGCGTTCGCATTTCGCAACCCGGGCAAGAGCCGCAAGGCGGAGTACTACTTGTTCGAGAAGGATGCCGCCGGCGCCTGGAATCCCGTACAGCTGCCCGACGGCACCGTGTCCGATGGCAAGGCCGACACCTACGGCCGATGCCTCGACGCGGTGCTTGGCTCCGCCGAAGCCTTTTTTACCAGCGTCTTTTCCGCCCAGAACCGTCGCCCCTTGGCCAGCTACCAGCCGACCGAGATCAAGCGGCTGCTGGCGGAATTGCTTGGCATCGACCACCTGCGCGAGTTGTCGGCGAAGGCTGGCGATGTGGCGAAGGCATTGAGCCGGTCGCTCGATACGCTGCAGCGGGAATTGCTTGTGCTGTCGGGCAAGCGTGACACCGCGGTGGCGATGACTGGTGAGATTCGCGAGATTGACCAGGCGCTCGAATCGGCGCGAGTCCTGCGCGCGGAGCAGTTGAGCCGCGGCAGCAAGCTGGAGCAGGAGCGTGCGACGCTCGCGGCCAAGCAGGCGGCCTCAGCCGGTACCGAGGCCCGATTGCGTGAGTTGCATCAGCGCAAGCGGGAGTTAGGGGCACGTGGTCAGCAGCTGGCTGCGGATGAGCGTGCGGCAGCCGCCAAGGCAGCGATGCGCCGCCGGGAACTTGAACAGGCCGCGGCCGCCCACCAGGCGACCGTTGCCAAATCCGAGGCGATTACCGAAGCGGCTGCACAACGCGACGCTGTCCAGATGGCCCTTGGCCAGCGGCAAGCGCAACTTGCCGACAGGCAGCGAGAACTTGCCGAGGTGGAGGCCGTGGCAACGCGGCACGCGACACTGGCAGCAGAGCTTCGCGAGATGGAACAGCGGGGCTCGGTGGCAGCGCAGCTGGCCCGCACGCTCAAGGCCCAGACCGACGTGATGGACACGGTGCCTTGCACCGGGCATTCGATGCACAGCCAATGCCCGTTGCTAGCCCAGGCCCGCGAGGCAAAGGGACAGTATGCGGAACAGGCTGTCGTCGTAACGAAGCTGCGCACCAGCTACAGGGAGAAGCAGGAAGCCCTGAAGCCCATGGAAGTGAGCGTACAGCGTTTGCCCGCGGCTCGGGAGGCGGTGGCGGTCCTGCAGCGCGATATCACGCGGGACAACCAGGAACTGCAGCGTTTGACCGCTCTGGCGGCTCAGCGACCATTGCTCGACACTGCCGCGGCCGCGCTCAAGAGCGCTCGCAGCGACATGGCTGTGCTGGCGAAGGAGGAGACTGAACGGAACAGCCGGCACGCCCGGGACGTCCAAGACGTTGAATCTCAACTGGGCGCGGTGCAGCGGGAGGTGGATGCGCTGGCCATCACGGACGTGACGGCATTGATTGCGGACCTGGATCGCAGTATTGTGGGGGTGCGTGAGGCGGTAAGTGCAGCCGACGGCAGGATCGAAACGCTGATCCGCCGACAAAGCGCGCTGGCCACCGATCGTGACCGCATCGAACGCGAGCTCGCCGGTCTGCCCGCTCTTGAAGCGCAGGTTCAGCGCCTGTCCGACGAGATCGCGCAGTGGAAGCTGCTCGGCAAGGGCCTTGGCAACGACGGCTTGATCGCGTTGTCGATCGACGACGCGGGACCAGTCATTACCGGCATCGTCAATGATCTGCTGCTCGCCTGCTATGGGCCGCGATTCACCATCGCGATCCAGACCCAGACGACACTTGCCAGTGGCGAAGCTCGGGAGAGCTTTTCCATCGCTGTGCTGGATGCTGAAAACGATAGCTCGAAGGAATTCAGCGTAATCAGTGGGGGCCAGAAGGTGTGGATTAACGAATGCCTCACGCGCGGCATTGCACTCTACCGGGCGCAGCACGCGCAGCATGCCTTCCAGACGCTGTTCACCGACGAGGCGGACGGGCCGTTGGATCCGGAGCGCAAGCGTGCCTTCATGAAGATGAAGCGCGAGGTGCTGCGGGTCGGCGGCTATGAGCGGGAATTTTTCATCTCCCAGACGCCGGAGCTCGTTGACGACGCCGACGGCGTCATCGATGTCGTGGCCCTGGCCGCGCAGTAGTTGCACACACGCCTAAGCCTTGCCCACGCCCGCTTCCCCGAAAGGGGAGCGGGCATTTTTCTTTTGAACCAACAGAAATTGGGCGCTAGAATGGCCGTGCTTACCGCGTCTTCGACGCATCGACCTTGCTGGCCTTGCCAGCACAGCTTTCTCTTTTACCCATAGGGGCCTTGTCCCTATGGGCAAGGCTTCCGTCTCACAGGAGTCTTGCCATGGTGATTCAGTCTCGCACGTCTGCCGGTGCGGTTCTCGCGATCGTTGCCGTGTTGTTCGTCGCGCTCTTCTTTGTTGTTACTGCTCCGGATGCAGGTCTGCTGCGGCTTCAGCTTTTCGGCTGTGGTCTGGCGATTGCGCTGATCGGTATGCTGTGGTTCGCGTCGCGTGTGCGCAAGCTTCGCAGGACCCGCAGCGTGATGAAGCTGGTCCGTCCGGCCTGGCTCTGAGCGGTACCGCCCCATTCATCGCCCTCTTCGGAGGGCATTTCTTTTTTTGGTTCCGTAGACGATGGAAAAGATCATGATCCCGGCGGCCGAAGCTGCCAAGCTGCTACCACGCGGCAAGAAGGTGCACACGTTCATCCGCGTGATGGCCTGGATGGGCGCTGATGTCGCGCGCGAGAAGGTGTTGGCTGCCTTCGAGACCGCAAAGGAGGTGGAAGTCTCGCAAGACGCCGCCTGTTTGCAGCACCAGCTTGCCGTCATGATGGACGGCGTGCGAACGTACATCGACACCAACCAGAAGGCCCTGCACAAGCGGTGCCCGCAACTGGGTGCAGCCGGGAGGGCGAATGGACTTGATCGTTAGCATTTCGCTGCACGCGCCGGAATTCCGCGGCGCCGGTGGTCCCGCCGAGGCGGCACGCCGGCTTCGTCAAATCGCCGACGAGCTCGAGACCAATGTCGCGGACTTTGCGACGTGCCCGGAAGGGCAGCGCATTGCCGGATCGCAGGACGACTGCAGCCGCGTGGCGTATCTCGTCGATCTCTGAGCCGGACTTTCTACCAACCCATGGGGGCACAGCCCCCGTTGGGGCCGTGTCCCATTCCCGAAGGGACACGATGCAAACAATTTCACTTTTTCCCGCCGGCGCGCTCGATTCCATCGAGGACCGGGCGGACGAAGCCATCCAGGCCATCCGGCGACTGCTCGAGGCTGGTCATCCGCTGGTGATCGCATACAGCGGCGGCAAGGACAGCAGCATGGTTGCAGCGCTCGCGCTGCATGCCGCTGTCGAGCACCGCGCCGCCGGCGGCAAGCCGTTGGTGGTGGTCACCACCGGCGATACGCTGGTGGAATCGCCAGAGGTGGCAGAGCACTACCGCAATGAACTGGGCCGGATGCGCAAATTCGGTGCCCGGCATGGCGTTCGCATCATCACCCGCATTGTCGAACCGGCGATGGCCGCCACTTTCCAGGTGAAGGTGTTGTCCGGCCGGGCCTTGCCGAGCTTCCCCGGAACCCATGGCGACTGCAGCAGCGACCTGAAGATCCTCCCGCAACGCGCGTTCCGGCGAAGCCTCTTTCGCTCCCTGGTTGAGGAAGGCTTCGCGGAGCCGGTAACGCTGCTTGGGACCCGGTATGGGGAAAGTACCCGCCGCAACCTGGCCATGCGGCAGCGTGGCGAGTCGGCGATTCAGCCGGCGCGCAATCAGGACGGAGACCTGGTGCTGAGCCCGGTCTGTCACTGGCAGGACGACGATATCTGGGAAGGCATCGCACTGTATGGAAGCGGAGGACGTCCCAGCTACTCGGATTTCGAGGACATGCGGCGCATCTACGCCCACGCCGTTGGAACGTCCTGCGCCGTTGTGGCCGACGCGATCCTCGAGGGCGCTGGTTCGCGGCGGCAAGGTAAATGCGGCGCGCGCCTCGGGTGCCACGTCTGCCAGATGGCCGAGGACAAGAGCCTGGCCAACATGGTCGAGTACGACGCGCGCTACGCCTATGCGGCAGGCCTTCAGCGGCTCAATCGGTTCATTCGCCATACCCGGTTCGACTGGAAGCGGCGGCACTGGGTAGGGCGCACGATTCGCGGCGGCTTCATCAAGATCCAACCCGATACCTACCACCCCGCCATGCTGCGCGAGCTGGTCCGGTACATGTTGCAGCTGGACTATGACGAGCAGTGCCGCGCTGAACGGGCAGGAGAGCGTCCGAAGTTCGAGCTGCTGCCGCTTGACCTGCTGATCGCGGTCGACGCGCTGCAGTCCCTCAATGGGCTCGCCAGACCCTTCGCGGTCTGGGCGGACTGGCGCGACATTCGTCTGCGGGGCCTCCGGTACGACATTCCCGAGGTGCCTCAGGTGCCGCAGACCGCCGTGCCGGCGGCGCGCTTCCTGCATGTGGGGAAGGAATGGGACGATACCGCGGCGCCGGCGGAATGGTCGGGCCTGCGAGATCCTTACCTGGAGAGCTTCACGGCCGACGCCGCCTGCGGTCCTGCCCTGCAGGCGACAACCAATGGTCGCGTGGTCTGGGCCTTGCCCACTGCCCAACAGTTCTCCGTCGACGCGGAGGCGGCGTTGCTGATTGCCGAGTTCGAGCTTGATCGGCTGCTGGACGTCCATGACGCCGGCATCGCGCCGGGCCAGGTCACTGCAGGCTACCGCTGGTATGCTCAGTATGGGTGTCTCACGCTGTCACATTCGCAGAGGGCCGAGCATGACGAGATCGCCCGCCGCACCGCGTACAAGGATCGACTGAGCCTCACGCTGGAATACGACGTCGACGCACTATGCGCGCGCGCCGTGCCCTTCGAAAGCCTGCCGCCCGAAGGCCGGATGGCCTGGCAGCAGGCCGCCACACCGCAACCGTCGCTGTTCTGATGTGTTGCATACAAAAAAGCCCCGAAGTCTCACGATTTCGGGGCTTTTTTTGTTTCGCGTTCTGCTGCGCACCGGCGAAGAATAGCAAAAGCGGCCACGCATGCAAGCGGATTTTTGCCTCAACCCGTCTTCGAACGCGCGGCGCGGCGGATGCGCGCAGCCGCGGCCCGCGGGCTGTCTGCCACCTGGCTCCAATCGTGATGCCACCAGGAGATGACGGCTGACGCCGACGCGGCATCCTTGGCGCTCACGACCATATTGACCTCGTCGGCGACGGCTGCCCACCACGCCTCGCCTTCGTGGTCGCTTGCTCTGGGGTCGATCGCGCGTCGATAGATGGCTTTGGCAGTTTCCAGCGGGATGATCATGATTGGTCTCCGTCTTCTGATTCGATGGTAGCCGCGATGCGGTCGCAAGTTCGCTGGCTGGCCAGCCCCAGCATGCGGCTGACGGTCTCCCGGGACAGGCCCGCGAGCAGCTGGCGCCGGCAGAAGGTGTTGCGCAGCGTGCGTGGGCTCGGCTCTGCGCCAGTGAATCCGATAGCTTCCAGCGCAGCGGCCACAATCCGGCCAAAGCTCATATCGGTGATGGGGCGGCCTTCCGGCGAAAGCGTGAAGAGCAGGTCGCACTCGATGGGCTGCGTCGCGCGCCGTGCCATCCAGGCGCGCAGCAGCGGCACTGCGAACTCCGCCAATTGCACGGTGCGGGCATCCCGCGGCCCATGGGCCGGCACGAAGAGGTACGGCGGACTCGCGTCGAGCTGAAGATCGACCACCCGCGTTGCCCGGGCCTCTGACGCCGTGATGCCGGTCGCGAGGAAGATGGCGACGATCGCGCGCGAGCGCAGGCTCGCCAGGTTATCGGCAGGCGTCTGCAGGAAGGCCTGCAGGCGCGCATCCTGGGCGGCGTCCAGATACTGTGGCGTCGGCTCCTGATCGGGCCATCGCTCCGCGGCAAGCAGCGCGGCTGCGGGATTGTCGTGCCTGACACCGGAAAAGACCAGATGCCGGCACAGGCGATCCAACAGCTTGACGTATCGCACCCGCGTGGCCTGGGAGTAGGAACGCGCATCGGGGCGATGCCAGAACGCGTCGATATCGTCGGACCCGAAAGAGGGGATGCTGGCGCCGCGCGCCAGCAGGTGCCGGCGGAAGTGCTCGAACATCGCCTGATGCTGGACGATCGAGCGGGCAGAGAAGGGGCGACGATCCGCGCCAGCGGCTTCCCGGGCTTGCCAGTCGCTGTAGGCTAGGGTGGGATTCGTGAGCCAGAGGGAGTCCATTGGTTCCATGCCCGCTGTTATATACTGAAATTAGCTTCGCCCACACCCCTGCCGCCTCGCCGAGGCGGATATAACCTGCAGGGAAGGGGGTCAGCACCGTATCCGGCCATAGCGGTCGCGTCGTTCCGCGACCCTTGCGCGCGTCCGGGCGTACCGCGGATAGCTGCCGTCGAGCATGTCGGCAATCCGCTGCAAGGCGTCGTCTCTGGAGAAGCAGCAGGCGCAAAGGCATTCGTACGCGCAAAAGCGCAATATCTCTTGCAGCAATTCGTGCCGCCGCTCTGGCGGAAAATTCAGGTTGCCGACCTTCGCCCAGGCGCGGAAGCCGGCGTAGGTGAGGGCGAGCAGCTGCGCCGGCTTGTCATGGCTTACCTGGCTTAGTTCGTTGGCCAGGCCCTGCAGTTGGCGATCAAAGTCTGTCATGCCGGCATCTCCGTCAGATAAGGCCGCAGATTGCTCACGGCAACCCAGCGCGGGCAGGCCTTTGTGCGGCCACCAATGACTTCTTCGACGACGACGTCGGCTGTGGGCCCGCTCGGCCCGTCAAAGAGCGTCAGGACCTGGGCCTTGCGGGCGGGCAGATGCGGTGTTGCCCGGTAAGCCACGCTGACGGTGGTGCCCGCTTCGATCCAGCCGTACCGGCGATAGAGTGGGGTGCCATTGGGATGCTGGCCGATCCGATCGCAAAGCGCTGGTGCCAGGCCGTCGAGGAAGGCGCCGAGCTGGGAGCGCTGCGTGCCGATGCCGCCGCTGGTTTCCTCAAGCGCCGGCAGTGCTGCGCCATACCGGCGGGCCAGGGCGGCGTGCATGACGCGGCGATACTCTCGGCCGCCGGCGAGCATGACGCGGCTGACTCGGCTGGGCCAGGCCTCCGGGCGCAGGTAGCGCTGCAGGTCGCTCAACATCTGCTCGGCACGCTGGGGCGTCATGCGTTGATCGTAGGGCGCGATCTCGGTGTGCGCTGCCAGAAAACCGTGGCGGGCGGACAGGATCAAAACGGTCGGCGCCTCATCGCCGCGAACATGAGCCCGGTACGATTGGTACATGACGCCGCGGTACAGGTCCAGCGCAGGCGCCGGCCGGTCAAGCTTCGTGCCTGAGCACGCAAGGAGGAGCAGGGCAGTCGCGGCCGCGCCATTACCGGTAAGCGGTACCGGCGGAAACAGCGGCATCTGTGTGTTGACTTGCATCGTTGAACGCTATGAAGTCAAGGCAGGCGCGCGAAGGCATGGCGTTGCGCTGCGCCTTCGGCAATTGGCAGCGCGGAGGGTTGGTTGGAGAGAATCGCCGCCGCGACCGCGACGGACACGAGTACAAGCTTCAGCATGGCGCACTTCCTTCGATCTGGAGGTATCACCAGCATGAACCAGCGGCGAGAAAGTCAAGCTGCTGGCTCCGCCGTCAAACATCACGGCCGATGAGGCTTTTTCCCGATGGGGATGTAACTGGCGGCATTTTTTCTTTAGGCCGGATCCGATTCCGCGCCCTGGCGCCCGATGACTTCCAGTGGCTGCCATTGGCCGCCGACGATGGCAACCCGCGGCAGGTCGCCGCGGGCGATGCACGCTCGCACGGCGGCTAGAAGATCAGGGTGCCCGCCATCGCTTTCCGCGCGGCTGATTGCGGACGGCGCGATGCTGTAGCGCCCGCCACAGGCCGGACACTCGTAGAGATAGCCTTCGCCGCCCGGCAGCGCCCAACGCTCCGCCGGCATGTGGCATACAGCACAGTCCATTGCTTCAACGATCCGCTGCATATGATCCTCCAAGGGGCCGGCCACGGGCAGTACGCCGGGTACCGTTGCGGTAGCGCCGTTTCCTGCATTATCACCAACAGCGCCAACTAACCCTTTACTGGCCATTCCCTTTCAATTCCCAAGCCACCGAATGAAGCGATACTCGCTCGGGCACCACGCCCGAAACATCAAGGAGTGATACGATTTCAGCACGGGGGGTCGCAAGATCGCCAGCGACGTCGTTGGAGCTATTGATGCCAGCAACGAGCATTAGCGTGGTGCGCGCCGAACATGGCTGGGCACTCGACATAGACGGCACGCCAGAGCCGCGTCAGTTGTTCCCTACGCTTGAAGCCGCCATCAGCGCGGGCTGGGCTCGCGCTCGGCGCGAAAACATCGAGTTGCACGTCCAGCCGCTAACCCGCGGCGTGCGACTGCGCGAAGAAAGCGCTAAGCCGGCCGACTTCGAATGTGATCTAATGTCCAGGCAAAGTTGAAATGTCCGGGCGCCAGCAAAGTTGAAATCTATGGTCAGCCCGATCTTTGCAAGGTTGAGGTCGATGATCTGTGGCTTGCCTAAATCTATCCGGAGTCTGCTT
>NZ_SROX01000027.1 GCF_013141915.1 Cupriavidus necator
AAGCAGACTCCGGATAGATTTAGGCAAGCCACAGATCATCGACCTCAACCTTGCAAAGATCGGGCTGACCATAGATTACAACTTTGCCGCTACATCTAAAATGCGCATAATGTATATTACGTTAAATGGGAAAAGGTATGAGCACGACTTTCAACGAAGGCGACCGTTAATTTGCAGAAGTTTGTTACCCGTTTTTGCATAAATTTGTTACCCGCCCCCTAGGCGCTCACCTTTCGGATGCTGGCAGTTCCGATGACGCCTTGTTCGTCCGTACAGCCCGCTGTGGACGCCCTTGCGGGTGTCATTTGGCCCCAAATGCCTCTCCGATCTGCCGGGCCCGTTTGACTTCATCGCTATGCAGATAGACCGACGTCGTCGACACGGACGCATGCCGCAGGTTGTCTCGAACGATGGTCAGTTCCGCGCCGCTTCCTAGCGCGTGTGTGGCGTGCGTATGGCGCATCCAGTGTGGACTGGCGCGGCGCAGCTTGTCCGCGGCCGCGGGATGGTCCGCACCAATGACATCCGCAGCCAGCTTGAAGAACCGCTTCACCACATGCCATAGCCGCGTGCTCGAGATGCCGATCTCGGGCTCGCCGCCCAGATCACCGACCAGGCGAACCTCGGGACGCCACAAACGCCGACTGATGGGCAGTCCGCGTTCCGTCAGGTAGCGCTCCACCGCCCGTCGCGCCAACGGGGGCATTGCCACGTTGCCGCTGCGGCCGCCCTTGCCGGTCAGCTTGAGCCATTCGTCGCCTTGCGCGTCGGTCCAGACATCCCCGAGCGTGGCTCCTACCAGCTCGCTGGGGCGTAGCCCGGTCGCATAGGCAAAATCCAGCACGAAGCGCAGGCGCTGCGCCGCGGCGGCCTCCCAGCCGTGGGACCATTCGAGCCCGTCAGCAATGGTCCGCACTAACTTCCATTCACCGTCGGTAAAGGCGCGCGAATTGTCCAGCGCCGCGGTGCGGCCGCCGCCGCGCACCTTGATGCCGGCGAAGGGATTGGCCAGCACGTAGCGTTGCTCGACCAGCCAGCGGAACATCGCCCCAAGGATCGACAGCGCATGGGCGACCGAGCGTGCGGCCAGCGCACCGGTGAACGGCCGCCAGTCCGGCGACGAGCGCGGGCGTGGCGGCCCGACCCACCGCTCTCGCGGCATGGGCCGCCGCAGGAAGGTGCGGTAGGCCACGGCGTCTTCGGTGGTCAACGACGACAGCGGCCGCTGACGCTCGACGATGGCCCACAGCATCAGCCGTTCCGCTTCCTTGCGGTAGGTGCGATGAGTGGCCGGCGACTCGTGCAGTGCCAGCCAGGCCTGCACCGCCTCGTAGTCGTTGTCCGCGGTCAAGGTGCACGTCGCGCGCGGGGCGCGAAAGCGCCCTTCGGAGCCGTCGACCTGATGGGGCAAGCGTAGTTGCTCCCACGGCACGACGCTGCTGCGCCGCTCCTGCACGATCAGCGCGCGGGCCCGCTCGGTCAGCTCAGGATGCGCGGCGAAGAACGCCTCGATCTGTCTGGCACCGGTAGCGCCCAGCCCGGGGATGGTTGCCCACCAGCGTCGACGCCTGGGCACGCGCACCGTCAGCGCCGCCAGCGTCTCGATGCCGTGGGCGCGCAAGGCAGCGACGGCGCGAGCCGGCAGCCAGCGACTGATGTCGTCGGTGATCGCTGGCTGTGGCGTGGGCAGCGTGCGCAAGACCTCAATAGCACGGTCGGCCGCCCTGCCCTGCGCCACCCGCGCCGACGCCGGTATCTCGAACAACGCGGCCAGATCGTCGCGGCCGCGCTCGCGTGCCAGCGAGGCGAGCCGGCGGCGAATGCGGCCCAGCACGGCGCGCGAGGATTGGCCGCGCGCCCTCTCCTCTCCCAGGTATTGCGCCACGGCTTGCCGGGAGCTGAGGCCGGCATGCCAGGCACGCAGCGCGGCCAGGGAGGCGGCATCGGGGAATGCCGTGGAAGCATCGGCGGAGGCCGTATCCATACCCGTGCTGGCGGCAGATGCGGAGTTCGGTAGGGTCAGGCGCGATTTCATGGGCGCCAGTTTAGCGCACCGAAATGGCTATTATGATAAGCATACTGTGCCGTTCGTATTTTGGCGAGAATGGCTCGGAGCCCCGCTAGGCTCTACAAACCTTGACCGTCTTGTAGAACATTGATGACGCCCACCGGGGAACGTCTATCGAACTCGGCCATCGCAATGCGGCATTGGTAACGCCTGTAATGATCTCTACACAGTTGTAGAACACGCTACGAAGGCCTACGCTTGCAGCGATGACATACCTCGCTGCTCCCTGGCTCCTCCTTCTCGTTACGCTGCCCGCTGGCAGCACCACCGCTCGCATGCGGTTATGGCGCGCCGTGAATGCGCTTGGCTGCGCCACGCTGCGCGATGGCGCCTACTTGCTTCCTGCGTCCCCCGAACGCGCCGAGCGGCTGAACCTGTTGGCCACGGATGTGCGTCGTCACCAGGGAGAGGCTTGGCTCTTGGCTGTCAGCGCCGATGGGGAGCAGGAGCGCGCCTTTGCACTGTTGTTCGACCGCTCGCCGGACTACGCCCAGTTGCAGGCGGACATCGATCAAAGCGGCGCCGCTCTTGCGCAAAGCAATGCCGCCGAAGTCCGGCGCTTGCTTGACCGTTACCAACGCGCCATCAACGCCATTCGTGCCGTCGACTTTTTTCCCAACGACGCGTCCAACCGAGTGTCCGCGAGCTGGGACGCATTTCAGCGCGGGGCCGGTCGGGTTCTCTCGCCAGGTGAGCCGCACGCGGCGGACATGGGCATCGTTCCCAGGGATCCCGCCCAGTACCAGGGACGCCGCTGGGCAACACGGCGACATATTTGGATTGACCGCATCGCCTGCGCCTGGCTGATTCAGCGCTTCATTGATCCGCACGCGACATTCCTCTGGCTTGCTGATCCGCAGGCGTGTCCCGATGACGCGCTTGGATTCGATTTCGACGGTGCCGCTTTCACGCACGTGGGCCAGCGCGTCAGTTTCGAGGTGTTGTTGGCCAGCTTTGGGCTGGAGGAAGACCGCGCCCTTGCCCGCATCGCCGCGATCGTCCATGCCCTGGATGTCGGCGGGGACCCGCCCGCGGAGGCCGCCGGTCTCGAAGCGATGCTGTCAGGGCTGCGGCAGACCGCTCGGGACGACGACCAATTGCTCGCCGAAGGCATACCGGTTCTGAGCGCGTTGCATCGTCATTTCAGCACCCGGCCCAAGCGCTGATCTCTCACTTACCTATGCACCAATGAAAGCCGATCGCACTACCGTTCCGTCCCCCTCAGGGGGGTCTTACACCCTGTGGCAACTGGTGGCGTACATGCTGCGCCTGGGCACCCTGGGCTTTGGCGGCCCCGTGGCGTTGGCTGGCTATATGCATCGCGACCTTGTCGAGTCGCGCAACTGGTTCACCGAGGCCGACTACAAGGAAGGACTGGCCCTGGCCCAATTGGCGCCCGGCCCGCTGGCAGCACAGCTTGCCATCTATCTCGGTTTTGTCCACTACCGTATTGCCGGCGCGACCCTGGTCGGCATCGCCTTTGTGCTTCCGTCCTTCCTCATGGTGTTGGCGCTGGGTTGGGCATACGTGCGCTTTGGCGGCCTGACGTGGATGCAGTCGGTCTTCTACGGCGTGGGTGCCGCGGTGATCGGAATTATCGCGATCAGTGCGTACAAGCTGACGCGCAAGAGTGTTGGCGGTGACCCCTTGCTCTGGACCATCTATGCCGTCCTGGTCGCGGTCACCATCATCACGGAATCAGAGATCGCGTGGCTGTTCATTGCCGCCGGCGTCCTCGTGTGGTTCTGGCGCGCGCCGCCGAAGTGGTTCAAACAAGGTGGCATGCCGATCGCTGCTGCGTGGCAAATTGCGCCGGGCTCGGGAATTTTGACCAACTTCGATTTGCCGTTGCTGACGCAGATTGGGTTGTTCTTTGCCAAGGCTGGCGCCTTCGTCTTCGGCTCGGGCCTTGCCATCGTTCCGTTCCTGTACGGCGGCGTCGTGACCGAGCATCAATGGCTCAACGAAAAGCAGTTCGTCGATGCGGTAGCGGTGGCGATGATTACGCCGGGTCCCGTCGTCATCACGGTGGGCTTTATCGGCTATCTGGTGGCTGGGCTTCCCGGGGCCATCGTCGCTTCGTTGGCCACCTTCCTGCCGTGCTATCTGTTCACCGTGATTCCGGCGCCCTACTTCAAGAAGTACGGGAAGCTGCCTGCCATTGTCGCCTTCGTGGACGGCGTGACAGCCGCCGCAGTCGGGGCCATCACGGGCGCCGTCGTTGTGCTGGCTAAACGTTCCATTATCGATGCACCCACACTGGTGTTGGCGATCGTGACCGTGCTGCTGCTTTGGCGATTCAAGAAGTTGCCGGAACCGGCGATTGTCGCTGGCGCCGCGGCAGTGGGTCTCCTGGTGTATCCGCTGCTGCGGTCCTGAAACCCTGATGCGGGCGGCCAGGCACCCGTACCCATGAGGAGACGACCATGAAATGGGTCACCCGCGAAAGGCCAAAGATCGACCGCATTGCCTGTCCTTGGCTGATCGCCCGCTATATCGATGAGACGCCTGAGTTTTTGTATGTGCCGCCGGCCGACGTATTGGCTGTTGCACAAAGCACTGGCGCCGTTCCATATGATGTGCCCGATGTGGAGTTGTCGCATGTCGGCGACCATTGCAGCTTCGATGCCTTTCTCGATAAGTACGGATTAGCCGAGCCGGCCCTGCAGCAGCTTGCCGCCATCGTGCGTGGCGCGGACACATCGAGGCTGGACCTCACGCCACAGTCGGCGGGACTTTATGCCATCTCGCTCGGTTTATCGCGGCGCTTTGCCGACGATCACGAGATGCTTCGCCATGGCGTGGTTCTCTACGATGCGCTGTACGCCTGGTGCAGGGATTGCCAATCGGAGACGCACAACTGGCCACCAGCGCAACGCATCTGAACGCAGCAGCTGGCAGCCTGCTGCGAGATCAATGGCAATGTCGAATGCCAGTCTTGTGGTCCATATGGCAGCCATTTCGATCGGTGCCGCCGCTATGCGACCACGCCGCAGTAGACGCGAAACCGAGGACCGCAAAGATAAGAACAATGGCGCTGCGCAGCATGATGTCTCCGTCCGTCTAGTGTTGATTTGACGGTAAGGTAGCACCGAAGACGCATTTGGCCATCCCTTCGCAAGGAGGGATGGCCACCTCCTCAAGCGCGGAGGCTTACTTCACCGCGAACCTGACGGTTACGGTTTTGCCATCGGCAAAGGCGACATTTGCCACCACCTTCGCACCGGGAGCCACGGCGATTTGTTCGGCGCCCACCAGCACATTTCCTTCCGCGGGCTTGAGCGCCGTCTCGCTCTTCTTGCTGCCATTGAGCACCGTCAGCTTGCCGCTCGCGCCCGCGACCGACTTCTTCTGGTCATGGTCGTCCACGTACAGGCTGACGTTGCCGTCCTTTGCCACCAGTTCGAACTGCATATCGCTCGCCGTCTGCACGACGCCGCCGTACTGCGCCGGCTTAGCGCCGTGCGCCATCGCCGTGCCCGAGATCGAGATGCAGATTGCGGCCAGCGCCGCGGCAATGCGTTGGTTCATAGTCCACTCCAAAAAACAGTGGGCGGCTCGAGGGCGCCGCCCTGACCCATTTCAATAGGCGTGCGTGCCGGCTTGGCCGGCGAGTTCTTCGATGGATTCACGCCCGAACAGCCATACCGCCAGCGGCGTCAGCACGGTGTCCAGCAAGGTCGAGCTGACCAGCCCCCCGAAGATCACGACGGCCACCGGATGCAAGATCTCCTTGCCGGGCGCATCGGCCGCCACCAATAGCGGCGTCAGAGCGAATGCCGCCACGAGAGCGGTCATGAGCACCGGGGTCAGACGCTCCAGCGAGCCTCTGACGATCATCGGCATGCCGAACGACTCCCCTTCGAGCCGGCAAAGATTGATGTAATGGCTGACCTTGAGAATGCCATTGCGCGTCGCGATGCCGGTCAGCGTGATGAAACCGACCATCGATGCGACGGACAACGTCAGGCCCGCGGCCCACATCGCAATGACGCTGCCAATCAGCGCGAAAGGTATGTTGGCCATGATGATCAGCGTCAGCCGATGCGCGCGATATCGGGAATACAACACCAGGTAGATCAACGCCAATGACATGACGGCCAGGAGAGCAATCAGCTGCGTAGCCAGCTCCTGCGCCTGGAATTGCCCCTCGATGCTGACGAAGTACCCGCCCGGCAGACTGGACTGCGCGACCGCGCCCCGTACTCCGGCGATGATGCGGCCCATGTCGGAGCCGTCGGTATTGGCGTAGACGACGATTCGTCGCCGGCCATTTTCCCGGCCGATCTGATTGGGGCCATCGCCCTCTTCCACCGATGCGATGGCGGCCAGCGGCACGGGCCCGCGTGGCGACTGGATCATGATGCGCGCCAGATCCTGTGGCGTGCGCTGCGTTTCGGCCAGCCGCACAACGAGATCATGACGTCTCACGCCCTCGATAACCTGGGATGCCCGTGCGCCTTCGGAGAGCGTCTGCATGGCGCCCAGCGCATCGCCGGGCGTGATGCCATACTGCGCGGCCTTTCGATAATCCAGGCGCACGTTCACCTGTGGAATCAATACCTGTCTCTCGACCGTGATGTCGACCAGGCCGGGCACCTGCGCCAGGCGACCGCGGACGGATTCCGCCAAGCCCCGCAGGGTATCGAGGTCGTCGCCGTAGATCTTCAGGGCGATCTGCGCCCGCACGCCCGACAGCAGATGGTCCAGGCGATGAGAGATCGGCTGCCCGATGGCGACGGATGCAGGCAGCGAGGAGAGTTGTGCGCGGATGGCGGCCATGACTTCCTCGCGGCTGCGATCGGAACGCTTCAGGTCGACATCGATCTCGGACGAATGCACCCCTTCGGCATGCTCGTCGAGCTCCGCGCGGCCAGTACGGCGGCCCACCTGCGTGACTTCCGGTACCTGGCGAATCAGCGATTCGGCCAAGGCGCCCATGCGGTTCGCCTCCGTCAGCGATGTGCCCGGATTGAACATCAGGGACATGACCAGCGAGCCCTCGTTGAAAGCCGGCAGGAAGGCCCGCGGAAGCCACGGTATCGATGCCGCCGCGATAAGCGCGGCGATCCCGGCGCCAGCGAGAATGACCCGGGCACGCGGAAACGACCAGTTCAGCACGCGCGTATCGACCCGCTTGAGCCATCGCACCAAGGGACTATCGGGATGGTCCAGGCGCTTCATGCCGGGAAGCAGGTAGTAGGACAGCACCGGTGTGACGGTCATCGACACCAGCATCGACGCAAGGATGGACACGATATAGGCCACGCCCAATGGCGCGAACAACCGGCCCTCGATGCCTGGTAGCGCAAACAGCGGCACGAACACCAGGACGACGATCAACGTGGCATAGACGATGCCCGAGCGCACCTCCACGGACGCGCGCCAGATCGTCTCCAGTACCGCAGGCGCCTCCGTCATGGTCTTGCGCTGCTTGAGCCGGCGCAGGATGTTCTCCACATCGACCACCGCATCGTCGACCAATTCGCCAATGGCGATGGCCAAGCCCCCCAGCGTCATCACGTTGATCGACTGGCCCAACACGTGAAAGGCCAGCGCCGTCACGGCCAGGGACAGCGGAATGGCGATCAGAGAAATGGCGGTCGTGCGAGCACTGAGCAGGAAGGCAAAGAGGATGATCGCGACCATGATGGCGCCGTCGCGCAGTGCCTCAACCACATTACCGATGGAAGCCTCGATGAAATCCGCTTGCCGGAACAGCACGCGCGGCGCTTCCAGGCCCTTGGGCATGCCCTGCTTGAGCTCGGCCAGCGCCGCTTCCAGTTCGCGTGTCAGCTTGACGGTATCGGCGTCCGGTTGCTTTTGCACACTGACAATAACGGCCGGCTTGCCGTTGAACCCGGCGTCGCCGCGTTTGACCGCGGGGGCATGGCGCACACTGGCGACCTGCTGGAGCAGCACCGGGGCACCATCGCGATATGCGACGGCCAGCCCGCCGAGATCATCCAGGCGCGTCGTACGGCCCAGGTTGCGAATCAGATATTCCCGGCCGTTCAGGTCGATGAAGCCGCCACTGCTGTTGCTGGCGAAGTCCCGCAGCGCGTCGGACAACTGGCCGAGCGAGATACCGAACTGCGCCATCCGTGCAGTGTCCGGTTCAACCCGAAGCTGACGGACTTCGCCGCCAATGGGAATCACCTGTGATACGCCCGGCACCGACAGCAGCCGCGGGCGCAGAACGAAATCGGCGTACTCGCGTGCCACCATCGGGCTGACGCTCTGAGCGTCGATCGGCAAGGCGATGAGCATGATCTCGCCCATGATGGACGAAACCGGCCCCATGATGGGCGTCAGTCCACCGGGCAATTGTTCCCGCACCAGCGCCAGGCGCTCCGACACCAATTGCCGGTTGCGATAGACGTCGCTCCCCCAATCGAATTCGGCATAGACAATCGACAGTCCCACGCCGGAGACCGAACGCACTCGCGTCACGCCAGGCATGCCATTGAGCGCGGTTTCGATGGGAAAGGACACCAGCAACTCGACCTCCTGGGGCGCCATGCCGCCTGCCTCCGTGATCACCGTCACCAGGGGCTTGTTGAGGTCCGGAAACACATCCACGGGCGTACGCCAGGCCGTCATGGCCCCGAACGCCATCAAAATCGTAGCCAGGGCCAGCACCACCAGCCGGTTGCCGAGGCTGGCACGAACTATCCAGTTGAACATGCCCGCCCCTACCGAATCTGGTTGATCAACGAGGCACCGCTGACCACCACGCGGTTCTCGGGGGACAGACCGTCAACCACGACGACATTGCGCGCATCCAGGACACGTACCTGGACGGGCTGTGCGATAAAGCGCTGGGTCCCGGACTTGATCCAGACACTGGTCTCATTGTTCTGCCCGCGGACCACCGCTTCGCTTGGCAGCACAATTCCCTTCACCGTGTCGGTCAGGTGCGCAACGACGGTCACGGGTTGCCCGACCGCAAGAGGGAGCGACGTCTGGCCGGCAAGCCGGAACGTCAGCGGTACCGCGCCGTTGCGCAAGCTGCGGCCCGCGCCGACAAACTGCAACGCCCCGCCCTGCACGTTTGCCAGGGCTCCATCCCGGATCCGGCCAGCGAGCGAGGCGTCGGCGCTCTGGGCCTCCACCATCAAGCGGGTCGGGTCGACGATTTCATACAAGACGTCATCACTTGCGGCGACTTGACCTGCGACGACGTTGGCCGAGGCGACAATGCCGCTCGCCGGCGCGCGCAGCGCATCGGTCTGATGCAGGCTGGTTCCCACGGCGGCGCGCTGACCGGACAGGCTCTGGACTTCGGCGCGTGCAGCTTCGATGTCCTTGCGGGGGATGCTGTCCTGCAGCGACTCCAGCCGCTGCAGGCGCTGTTGCGCGAGCTTCAAATTCGCGCTCAGGTTTGCCAGTTGAGCTTGCTGATTGCCGATGTCGAAAGGTTCGTTCTTGTGCCGCAACACCGCCATGACGTCGCCCTTTCGCACACGCTGGCCCAGCACAGGGAATCCGCCCGGCGGCGCCTCAAGCCAGCCGGGGTGTCCGGCCTGCAAGCGGCCACCCGCGTTCGGGTCCATCACCACAGTCGCATTGAGCTCCAGCGACACAGGATGCTCGCCAGCTTGCGGCATGATGGTACGAATGGCCATCCGGCGCTGCGCCAGCTTGGGCACCTGCACGCTGCCATCAGGAAGCCGCGCGAGCCCGGCCGCTGCAGTTGGCGCGGGTCCGTCAAGATGCTCGCCGTCGGGACCATGGGCGCCCGGAGCGGCCCAGGCGGGAACGATGGCGCTGAATTGGGCCGCGGCGGCGGCCACCAGCAGCGCCCGGCAGAATGTCGTGTTTTTCATGTGATGTCGGCCTATCGGTTCATCGCGCCAGTCCGACGGCGATACCGGCGGATCATGACGAACAGCCCCAGTGCGAGGACCACTGCGATCGCAGCGCCGGCCCAGGGCTTCCAGGCAACGTGGTCGTGGCCGTGTTCGTCGCCACCAACGGTGATACGCCCCTCGATCAGATCGGATTCGGCGCCGGCAACCAGCGTAAAGACGAGCGCATGCTGCCCCGGTGCCTGCAGCGCCTTCAGCAGTGCCGCATCGGTGAAGGAAAAGTCCCCCAAATCGGCATGCAGCTTGGCCTGCGCCTTGATTTCCCCTAGCTCGACCTCTAGCGTGCCTGCTGTCACTGGCTCGTTGGTCGCATAGCGATCGACGAGTATGGATAACTCATCGTCGTAGAGCGTCCCGACTAGCTCGAACGCTTCGGTGTTTGCTTCGATGGTCGGCCTTGTGGTCCCGGCCGAAGTTGCGGCCGGGGCGTCAAGATGTTCGCCACTTGGGCCGTGCGCGCCGGGGGCTGCGTATCCAAGGCCGCATCCGAACAGCAGCACAAGCGCGATGAGGCAACGATTCATGGCAATACTCCCAGAGCCTGATTGAGATTGGCGATGGCAGCGCCGCGCCGCGCGCGCTGTCGCGCTGCGTCGGCTTCGGCTTCCAGCGCCTGGTTTTGTGCGCGCAATACCTCGGTCAGGCCGATTTCGCCTGCATCGAAGGTCTTGCGCAGGAGGACCGCGCGCTCGGCGAGCATCGCGCTGCGCTGCTCACTGAGCTTGAGCTGCTGCTCCACCAGCGTGAGAGCCTGTCGCGATGCCTCCGCTTCGGACTGCACCACGCGCTCCATGCGCTCCCGCTCCGCGCGTGCGGTCATGACTTCGGTCTGAGCGGCAGTTTCCCTTGGCAGATTGCGGGCGTCCGTCGCAAACGGAATCCGAATGAACACGCCCACGGTCTGGTCGGACGGCGCGCCGCCACCGGCCGCATCACGGCGATAGGAGACCCCTACCTCCGGAGCGTCCCGGCGGGACTTCTGCAGATACCCGAGTTGTCGTTGCGCGCGGAGCAGGCCTCCGGCGGCGGCTTCCAGCGATGGGTGGGCCGAGACGGCCTCGGGCATGGCAGGTCGCTCCTCGTAGCGCAGCGGCAGCGCGGAGGCACCGGTCAATTGGAACAGCCGTGTTGACAGTTCGGTCATCCGTGCCTGGCTGTCGGTCAACAACGCGCGCGTGGCGAGAAGATCCTGATCCGCTAGCAGCAGATCGGTCCGGGCAAGATCGCCGGCGGAAACCCGTCGTGCCACATCGTCGCGCAAAGATGTGGCGTTTAGCACGCGTCGGCGCAACACTTCCTGCTCGGCCGCAGCCGCCGCAAGCTGCCAGACCCGATCCCGCAATTCGCCGGCAACGGCCAGCCTGGCAAGTCTCGCTCTGGCATCCGCCTCCGCCAGCTGGGCGTCAGCGAGCTCGCCCCTCGCCGCTCGCTGACCCGGCAGCCAGATAGGCACGCCAAGCGCGACTTCGCTTTCTCGAACGCCCCGCCCGTCCGTGAACCGGTCCCCACGATGACGCAGGTCGGCGACGGGAGGTCCGGCGATCAGCGAATCCGCCTGAATACGACTTGCAGCGGCCTCCTGTCGCCGCCCCTCGGCCGTCTGGAGCGCGACCGAACGCTCCCATGCGACCTCGAACAGGGACTGCAGGTCCGCTGGCGCGGATCGCTCAGCGGGCGCTTGGGCGTATGTAAGGGGCGACAGCACGAGCGCTGCCACCAGAAGTAGAAATGATCTCTGCATGAAAAACCCCAACGCGAATGGCTTGAAGAAGCAATGCGACGGGGCGCGACCCGTAAAAAGGCGTCGCAGCAGACGAACAAACGAACGCTACCCCGTCGTCAGACAGGAGCGTGAGGTGGGCGTAATGGTGGTGTGCCGGTAGGATCCGGTATCACAGCGCCGTCAAACAGGGGCGTCTGGTAACGCGGCGGCAGGACGGGAAGCGAGTAAGCCAGGCTTACCGTTCCCAAGAGGTTCGAGGCGAGCTCGAAGTCCAACTGGTGTGACGCCGAGGCGCTGGAGTCGTCCTCGTGGATATCGCCATCGTCGTCATGATGATGCGGCACGTGCTCGGCGTGGACAACCATATGGTCCAGCACCGGGCCGGACGCATGCGCGAATTGCCGCTCCACTGCAGCGAGAGCCTGCAGCGGGAGCATCAGCATCAAAAGGATGGCAACAATTCGCGACATGCGCCGGATTCTACAGGAATATGCCGGCGTCATTGGCGCACCCCTGCCGCGTAAAGGGCCGCCCAATCACCTGGTCGCCTCAATTGTCGGATGCGCGCGACAATGCCATTCCGCTATGCCAACCGCAATACGCCATGTCACTACGCTTAGCATCCCCGGCGCTCGCTGCCGCGATACTTTTTGGAGCCAGCACTCCGCTGGCCAAGGCTTTGACCGGGGGAATATCGCCGCTGATGTTGGCGGGACTGCTTTACTTGGGCAGCGGAATCGGCCTGCTCATCGCAATTGGTGCCCGCCGACTCTTTGGTGCGCGTCAAAGCGCCGAAGGCGGCACGCTTGCCATTCCCCCCGCAGAGTGGCCGTGGCTGCTTGCCGCGATTATTGCCGGGGGCGTCGCCGGCCCGGCCCTATTGATGACGGGCCTGAACGAGACAAGCGCCGCGACCGCGTCGCTGCTGCTGAACGTTGAAGGAGTGTTGACCGCCGTGATTGCCTGGGTGGTCTTCAAGGAAAACGCCGATCGTCAGATCGTTCTAGGGATGGTCGCGATCGTGGCGGGCGGGCTCCTGCTCTCGTGGCAGCCGGGCGAAGTCAGATTCGCATCGGGGGCGATTCTGGTCGTGGCAGCGTGCCTTTGCTGGGCCGTCGACAACAACCTCACACGCAAGGTTTCCAACAACGACGCGCTGGTCATTGCCTGCCTGAAGGGACTGGTAGCCGGCGTCTGCAATACAAGCTTGGCATTTGCCACCGGCGCGGATCTGCCGCCGTTTGCGAGCACACTGGCTGCCATGGTCGTGGGCTTCGCGGGATACGGCGTCAGTCTCGCCCTGTTCGTCATAGCCTTGCGCTGGCTGGGCACTGCGCGGACCGGCGCCTATTTTTCGATTGCGCCGGTATTTGGCGTCGTCATATCGCTGGCGATATGGCCCGACGTGCCAGGCGTCACGTTCTGGCTTGCCGCAGCTTTGATGGCACTCGGCATCTGGTTGCACCTCCGGGAACGGCACGAGCATGAGCATACCCATGACCCGCTCGAGCACAGCCATGCCCACCGGCACGACGCGCACCATCAACATGAGCATGACTTTCCGTGGGAAGGGGCCGAACCGCACCGCCATTGGCATCGGCATGAGGTGCTGATCCATCGGCATCCGCATTATCCGGACACGCACCATAGGCACAGCCATTAGGACACGTTCGAACCCGCCGAAAAGTCGCTATGCGGCGCTGCGTGGATCAACGCCATATTGGCGCACGTGTGTGCGCCACCCCACAGAAGCGAACCGGCGCGGCTACATCGCGCCTGGGCCGCCTCGCCCAACCCGCACAGCCCCACTGTATGGGCGGATTCGGAACCAAGGTACCAGCCCACGGGGAACGGTGGGTGCAGCGTGACGGACCTGTAATACTATGGCTACCCTCACCGCTTAACTGGCATGACTAACTTCGTTTTCGCGCTGACGCCGGCGCAACAGGCTGCGGTGACGGCGCGCCGGATGGCGCTGCAGCTGTCCGCACGCCAAGCGAGGTTCTTGGCCGTGGCTGCTGACCCCGATGACCCGCTCGGCATTGTGCGCGTGTTAGGACTCGACATCTCGACGCTGCAACCCTTGGCACCGCGCCCCTGGCTCGACATGGCTGCCCGCACAGCTAGCGTCAGCTACCGCGGTTCTTTGCCGTCGGACGTGCTGGCCTCCATGCTGGCCGAAGGCCGCGTGGTGTCCGAGTGGTTCCCTCATCTCGGGCACCTGCTGGATGAGACGCCGCTTTCACTGCTGATTCTCGCCATCGAGCAGCTCGCTAACCAGCAACACCTCCCCTTCACAACGCTCTGGCGGAATCTCGGGCAACTAGCGCAGGCGTGTCAGTCCCATCGGCTCGCGGGCTGGCTGGAACTGTTCGCCGAGCATGACACCTGATCGCTGACGGCCTCGTCCAGTCAGCGCCGAAGTCGCTGTCGCACGGTAATTTGCAGCGGACCATCTTTGCCGCGCAATCGTTCGGGTAGCGCCCGTGCCACGACACCATGCGACAAATCGCCAGGCCGTATGTGCGCAGACCACTGACCCAGGTCACGCTCATTGAGGGTGAGAGACGCGTTAAACGCGGACATGGCCCGCCACACCAGTTGCCGAAGGCCACGCGCGCTATAGTGTGATGGTTGCGTAGCAGTCGCGACCATGTTGGTTCGTGGCGCGCGAACGCCCCGCAGATAACCCAACGCATAGCAGAGCGGGTCATCGCGATCGCGCCAGTGAGCGTGCAGCGCCGCAGATAGCCGCCGGCTCACCGGCACCGCCCGCTCGATTTCTGCACAGATTTGTTACAATTTTTAACTCGATGAGCCAGCCCTCTTTTCATTGTGAGCGGCAATGGGAAACCCCGACGAACTAAGCAGAGAAGACCTGTTGCTCCGCCTCATCGAGCGCTACGTCATGATTGGTGGCCGTTACTACCGTGACATACCGGCGGAACAACAGGCGCAATACCTACCCGACGTCTGCGAGAGCGAATCGTATCGATGTGAACGGTTGCGACAGCTGCTATATGAGCACGGCGCATTTCGAGGAGTGCCTTTCCGAAAGGGACCGATCGAGGTGATGGACGCCTTTATTGCTCAAGGTCCGCAGCGGCTTGCGGCAGAGCGCGAGAGACAGCGCGCCAGTGCCGAAGAAGACGAGCAAATGCGGAACCGACTTCTTGCACGGCAAAGAGAGCGGGAACCTGAGATTGACAGGACCGCAGACAAGCACCGCCGGCTGAGCTGGCTACCTTATGAGTCGGGGCCCGAAGGCCAGATTCTCGACCTCGTCAGTGCAAGCGTCAAGAAGTTGCACGCGGTCCAAATCGCCAAGCTGCTCGAGATGGAAGTAGCCGATGTCCTGGAAGGACTGGCGTCGCTGATCAGGTCAGAACGCATTATTGCGAGCGGCGACGGCACGTTTAAACTGGCAGACGAATAACCTGCCGGGGAGACACGCCCCTTCGCACGCTACCTGACAGACTGAAGATGTAACATGGCCGCCGTACATCCAAAGAACACTTTAAGTTGAACCGTTCAACGGAGTAACAATTTTCTGCAAAGTTTGTTCAACTAAATTTGTTACTAGGCAAGCGACAAGCAGCGTCACGCCGTCAGTGTGTGAGTAACAAAATTACGCAAAACAACGAAGGCGACATCGTCAAACTGAAATCTGGTGGCCCTGATATGACGATCAAGTCTGTTGAGGATAACGGGTACGTCAACTGCAACTGGTTCGCTGGAAGGAAGCGGGAGCAAGGCCGGTTCAAGGAGGCTCAAATTCTGCCCGTCGAGGCAGAGGCGCAGTGATGACTGCAAACGATGTCGCTCGCTGGATGCTTGAGCAGATGGGTCGAGATGGCTGCATCTACCAGGACGACGTGGTGGACCACCTTGTGAAGGCCAAGCGCGAGGATCTGTTGAAGGAAAATGCGGACGGCAATCAGGTCGTCGGCACAGAGGCGCTTACGGCCTTCCGCAAGCTGACTGAGGCGACCGTGGTTTGGGTCAAGCCAGATCGTTACTGGCGCTTTCGCGTGTCGGAGGACGAGCCGGGACGAGAAGCTCGGGGATAGTCGAGTCGCTCGCGGAGCTGTCCGAGCCCCCATGCTTCTGTGTGAGCGCAAGGCCGTCCCCACACCGGCAGCCGGCACTACGAGATCAAGCACGACGGCTATTGGATGCTCGCCGGCAATGGTTCGTGCAGGCGGCGGCCGTGATCAGGAAGGGCAACGATCTGGGGAGGGGTACGAAGCAGTAAGTGAGACTTTGCCGTGCGGCGCGCAGCTTCTTGCGATTGCCGCCGGCGGAGGACATGGATACGGAATCACCGGCACCTACGCGCTCGAGCGCGTCGCCCAAGATGCTTCTTATGACAAATAGCGTCACCGCGTGACGCCCCAGCCCACCCGTCGCGGTGGGCTTTTTTTTCGCCCGTGCCGCCGAGGCGCGAGCTGTGGCGGCCGCCGCCACAGGTTACGGCACGACTCGAATTGCTATCGCGTCACTACGATGTGTGCGTTGGAAACCCCCCCGGAGGAATCCCCCGGTGGGCTGCAGAAAGATGGCCGGGCATTAGAACGCCACACCTTGGATACCACGGCGACCCGCCTTTGTGGTTCCCATTCTGATACACACACCAGGAGAGTAACGCCATGCTGTTTCTTCAAATGCTGACTGAACTGTTGAAAGTTGCGGTGTATTTGCTCCGCGCGCTGGAGGTCATCCTGCGCCTGCTGGGCATGCAATGATGACTCGCGGTGTCGGACACAGCCGGATGGTGGCCACCGCCCTACCCGCCACAATGGATTCGCATCTTTACGGAGGCGATCATGGGAAAAAATATCCACGTAGTGCCCAAGGACGGCGGCTGGGACGTGAGCCGCGAAGGCGGCCAGCGCGCCAGCTCGCACCATGCGACGCAGGCCGAGGCCATCGAGGCGGCCACCGCCGCGGCCAAGCGCGACAAGGTCGAGCTGCTAGTGCATGGCAAGGATGGCCAAATCCGCCTGCGCAACAGCTTCGGCAACGATCCCACCCGCTCGAAAGGCTGAGGGCCAGGTGCCCATGCCGCCCGCCCAGGCCGCGCCGCTGGCGGCCTTCGAGCCCATGCTCCTATGCGATCGCAAGACGCTGCCGCGGACGGGCCAGTGGCACTATGAGCTGAAATACGATGGCTACCGCGCGCTGGCCGGCACGTCGCCGGCGGCGCTGAGAACCCGCAACGGCGCGGACGCATCCCGATGGTTCGCCGAGGTCGTCCAGAGCCTCAAGGCGCTGCCGCGCGGCGCGCACGTTCTGGACGGCGAGGTGGTGGTGCTGGACGAGTACGGCCGCCCGGACTTCGACCGGCTGCACCGGCGCGCCAGGCGGCGGGGCTATCAGCCCGGCGACGACCTGGTCGTGTACTGCGTGTTCGACCTGCTGGTCTACCGCGGCCGCGACCTACGCGCCGAGCCTATCGAGGTCCGCCGCGAAAAGCTTCAGCAGCTTCTGGCCGAGCCGCCGCGCGGCATGCTGTGCGTTGGCACTGTGGACGATGGCCACTGGCTCTACCAGCAGGCCGTCGCGCTGCAGCTGGAGGGCATCGTAGCGAAGCGCGCCCACAGCCCCTATGTCGGCGGCCGGTCGTCGGACTGGCTCAAGATCAAGCGGCCCGGCGCCATTCCGCCCGGCCGCTTTCATCGGGCCATCTGATGCACTGGTGTGCAGCACCGCGCGCGGGCCCCGCAAGTGCTTGCGACGAAGTGCGCTTCCGACTACGCTATCTCGCTCACGGCAATGACAATAAGATGTGTGAATGTCCCTTGATGATGTCCGCTCCGTGCGTACAGGACTCCCATGAGATCGCTTGAGCCTGCCCCTTGCCCACTTTGCGCCGCGTTGGCGGAGCGCGGCGAGTTGCCGAGCGGCAACGGGTTCTCGTACCGTTGCGCAACATGCGGAAATGGCGTTTTTGAGGTCGGCACGGGGGCGCTAGCTCGCATCCAGCGTGACGGCGTCCACCCAGACCTCCCCCCAACGATTCGACGGTGGCTGCAAGAGGGGCGACGGCCGCGGATCGAACTGAATGGGGGGAAGCTGAGTTCGTATTGCCTGCCTGTGGCCGGTGGCTGAGCCCGACGTACACCAAGACAGCCGGCATGAAAGCGGAAATCTCTGAAACTCGCCGCGCACTATCCGGACGGGCGACCCTTCACTTCACGAACTGACGGATTTCGATGGAAACAGCGATTGAAATAGGGATTGCAATTCTGGTCGGCGTAGGCTTCGCCGCGTTCCTGGTGGCTTCGTTCCGAGGCGTTCTTGGCGCCGACGACATGGAAGCAATGAAGCACGCAGACTTCGCCATCCAGGATGCAGCAAGGCGGCAAGGCGGCCAGCGCCGTGACAATCTCGGGAAACCATGACGTCGCGGCGCCGTGGCGCGTGCGCGGTTGCGGAACTATCACATGGATCGCGTGCAAATCATCACCGATAACGAAGGAAGACCCGCCTTTGCCGTCATCCCCTATGCCGACTATGTGGCGCTGCGCCACCACACTGACAAGGACTTGGTGCCGCATGCCGTGGTCACGCGTGTTCTAGTTGATGACGTGCCACCCATTCGTGCTTGGCGCGAGCACCTTGGCCTCACGCAACAGGAAGTGGCCGATCGCTTAAGCATCAGCCAGCCGGCTTTCGCCAAGCAGGAAAACGCCCCGCGGGTACGCAAGGCGACGCGCGAAAAGATCGCGGCCGCGCTGGGCATCCATGCGGCGCAGCTGGACATTACGTGAACGGCCCCGGCCGGCGAGGAGATACCATGGACGACCTGCATTCCCGCGAAGGCACGCAGGATCTGATCGCCCGGCTGCGCGCCAGCGAGGCGGGCGCCGAGAGCCCGCACTGGCGCCGCGTCCATGCCGCCAATGTGCAGGCCGCCATCGAGCTGCTGAACGCCTACACCGACCGGCATGCCCGCGCGGGCGCGTTGGATCTGGTTGCCGACCTTCGCGCCAGGATGGCCGGCGTCCCGTACTACGACTGGTGCCGCGTCGAAGTCGCGACGCTGCAGGCGGCCGGCGATCTGCTGGAAACGTATCTGAACGAAGCCGGCCCGCTGAAGCGCGGCCGATAGACAGAACGCCCCCAGGGCACCTGCGCCACCGCGCCCCGCACCGGCCGGCCGCCGGGACCAGAGAAAGCCCATGAACAAAGAAGAAGAAATCAGCCTAAAAATGCGCTTGGTGAACGAGCGCCTGCAACAGATATCCGTCCTGACTGGTCAGATGGCCATGGTAGGGACCGCAGAATCGGGAAATGAACGGTTCGCCGCCTTGATGCAGGACTTCGACCGGATGCTAGACCTCTCCGAAAACCTGATCCGACAGTGGGATGCATTGAAGGCGGGGTAGTCGCCTGAATCGATTCCGCCGGCCGCCCGATGGCGGCTTTTTCATGGGAGCCGCCGGTATGCGACCGGGCGGAGGAAAACGCCCCAATCGGGGAAATCGGGGTGGGGAATAACGGGATCAAAACCCACATGAAATGCCAATGCGACTGCTGCGACTACTTCACGTTGGACACTAAAGGCCATTGGGAAATCTGCCCGGTTTGCTTCTGGGAGGATGAGGCCTGGGGACTCAACAAACCGGACCACGAATCCGGTGCCAACCATGGCCTGACGTTGCGGCAGGCGCGCGAGAACTTTGCCCGCTTGGGGGCCTCCAGCGCGCGGTGGCTCCAGCATGTGCTGCCGGCAGAAGCTCGCGGCCGGTTCCCCCAGGCGGCGCGAACGCTATGACGCCGTAAAGCCGCCCGCGGGCGGCTTTTTTATGGGTGGCGCCTTTGCCGATAACTGTTGTTTTCGGCACGGCGGACAAAGCAACCTGGCCGAAGCCCGTGCGTCACCGCATGCCGGCGCCCCCCCAGGAACCGCACCGACGCAGCTATCAGATAGCTACTTAGTACCATACGGTGCTAGTTTAGGCACGTGTGTGTCTTATGGGCGAGATGATTACTGTACGGATATACAGTACACTGGCTAACAGGAACCCTGTCATGCCAGTTCTCGACCCTGAAACCATCCATCCAGCACTGTGGCGCGCCTCCCAGCTTGCCCGGGGTCTCCTCGTTTTCAGTGCAATAAGTGACGGTACGCAAAGCTAGCACTGGCGCGGGGGTGGTCTGGGTAGACCGTTGATTTCATTGACTTTCCTGTTCGCTTTGTAAACGGGTATGGTGGCCTCCCACTTTTGAGGTTCACGATGCAGGGTTGGCACACAACGTTTTTGGGGATGCGTGGGCTCCCCCGCGATATCAGCGACTTCGAGATGAAGGCATTTTTCACCTTCGATGGTGCCGAGCGCGACGCAATCAATGCACGCCGAGGTGATTCCCACAAGCTTGGTCTGGCGCTCCATATTGGTTTCCTGCGCATGAGTGGGCGTTTGCTCGGTGCCTTTCGGGTAATTCCAGTAGCCTTGTGGCGCCACCTTGGCAACGAGCTTGGCATTGCAGCACCAGAAGTCGCCTCGCTGAGAGCCATGTATGAACGCGGGCGCACGCTATTCGATCACCAACAAGTAGCCTGCACGGTCCTTGGATTCCAGTGGATGAGCGAGCACCAGCGCCGCTCACTGGTACGTGAACTGCGCGACGAAGTGGCGCGCTGCGCCGACCGCGATCAGCTACTCGTGCGGGCGCGTCAATGGCTGTACAAGAACAAGCTGGTGATCGTGCACGAGCGGGCAATTCGGACACTGATTGCGGCGGCACTTGCCCAGCTTGAAGTTGAAACAGGCACCGCCATCGCCGCCAGCGTTGATCCAGCAACACTTGATCGCTGGCGAGCCTCAGTTTCAGAGCTGCGCCCAGATGGACAAACCCAGCAGAGTTGGCTATGGGCTGCACCGGCGAAACACTCAACCCGCCAAATCAGCGAGGTACTGGAGCGCATCGACCTGCTTTACACGCTGGACGTTCATAAGCACCTGGCAGACATCCCCGATCTCATCTTGCGCCGCTACGCGCGCCGACTTGTCTCCAGGCCGCCCTCAGCCGGAGCCAAGATCAAAGAGCCAGCGCGCACCGTGGAGGTCGCATGCTTTCTTCGGTATTGCCTGTTCACCACCACAGACCAGTTGATCCTTATGGTGCAGCGCCGGATCGCCGATCTGTGGCGTCAGGCTGCCGCCGATGTCCCCGCTACCGTCAATTGGGCCGCAATGTACAAAACGCTGCTCGGCGAACTTGTTGCCTTGAGCGCGCAAGGTGCGGTGCCAGATGCTGAGTTGCGTGCCCGTCTTGAAGCCTTGATCACCGAAACCCAGAAACGCAAACCACCGAGCAGGGCCTCCCTGGTCCGCGAGGGATTGATTGATGGAATTCGCCCCGTGCGGTCGTTGCTCGTCGCCATTGCAAAGCTGCCCTGGCAGGCCACCGGCGAGCATCCTGCCATCGAGTACCTTGCCAAGCTGCAAGCTTTATATCTCAAAGGATCCAGAAAGCTGCCAGTTGAAGTGGTGGCACCAAGTCTGGGAATGATCTGGCAGGTTTCGATCTCCAGCCCAGACCGGGAACGGGCGTTTCAGGCGTTGGAGGTGGCCACCCTGTTTGCCCTGCGCCGCGCGGTGCGCAATGGCTCGGTCTGGATTGAGCACAGCCTGAGCTTTCGGGGTCGTGCGCGCTTGTTCTTCACGGACGAGCGTTGGCAGGCAGAGTCCAAGAAACACTATGCCCGTCTATCGTTACCCAGCAAGGCTGCCACTTTCTTGAAGCCTTTGCTGGCCAGAGTAACTGCCGGTGTCGATGCGGTGGCCGCTGCAGCCCGCAGTGGCGTACTGCGCGTGGATGATGAACTCCATTTGTCGCCATTGCCCGCAGAGGACGAAGACCCAGAAGTGACCAAGCTGCGCGCGGCTTTGGATCACCGCATCGGTGAGGTTCAATTGCCGGAAGTGATTCTGGCCGTTGACGCCCAGGTGCGCTTTAGCTGGATCATGCTCGGACGTGAGCCGCGCTCTACCGACGAGCTGCTGATGGTCTATGCCGGCATCATGGCCCACGGCACCAGTCTGACTGCGGTCGAATGCGCGCGCATGATTCCGCAATTGTCTGCCACCAGCATTCGCCAGGCCATGCGCTGGGCGCGGGACGAACGGCGTCTGAGCCAGGCCTGCCAGGCTGTGCTGGAATTCATGCAGCGACACCCGATTGCCGCCACCTGGGGGCGGTCCGATTTGGCATCTTCTGACATGATGAGCATGGAGACCACCAAACGGGTGTGGCAAGCCCGGCTTGATCCTCGGCGCAACACACCTTCCATTGGAATCTACTCCCATGTAAAAGACCGGTGGGGCATCTTCCATGCGCAGCCCTTTGTGCTCAATGAGCGCCAGGCGGGCGTGGCCATTGAAGGTGTCATCCGCCAAGAAAAGCTGGAGACCAGCCAGCTTGCTGTGGATACCCATGGCTACACCGACTTTGCCATGTCACATGCCCGTTTGCTTGGTTTTGATCTTTGCCCGCGGTTGAAGGAACTCAAACAGCGCCACCTCTTTGTGCCACGCGGCACCAAAGTGCCCGCAGAAATCGCTGCGGTGTGCGAAGCCAATGTCGACGTCGCTTTGATCGAAAAGCATTGGGATAGTCTGGTGCACCTGGCAGCCTCGGTCATGAGCGGACATGCCAGTGCGGTGGCAGCTCTTGCGCGGTTCGGTTCTGCCGCCCAGGGCGATCCAATCTATGAGGCTGGCGTGCAATTGGGGCGGTTGCTGCGTACGGCGTTTTTGGCTGACTACTTTGTCAAGGACGCTTTCAGGAACGAGTTGCGCCGGGTGCTCAATCGGGGCGAGGCTGTTAACGCCCTCAAGCGCGCCATTTATACCGGCCGGATCAGCCCGGCGCAGGCCAAACGTGTCGATGAAATGCAGGCTGTGGCCGATGCGTTGAGCCTGATGGCCAACATCGTGATGGCGTGGAATACCTCACAGATGCAGGCGGTCCTGGATCGCTGGTCGAACCGCCGCCAGGTCATTCCACCGGAACTGATCGGGAAGATTGCGCCCACCAGGCTGGAGAGCATCAACTTGCGGGGTGTGTTTCGCTTCCCGGTTGACCGCTATGCTGACCAAATCCTGCCTTCGCGGCCAAATGCATCGATAACTGGCACCAATGGATGAAACCGACCACGGTTTGACGCCACGAATCGCAGATTTGAAAGTGAACAGGAAAGTCAATGAAATCAACGATCTACCAACACCACCTCCGCGCCAGTGCTAGCTTTTCGTACCGTCACTTATTGCACTGAAAACGAGGAGACCCCAAGTACCGCCTCGCTCAGCGACGCGCAGTTCGATGCGCTGGTGCTGGGCCTGCCTTGGCAGCGCCTTGGCGACGGTGGTGTCATCACCGTGGTCTGACTCTGAAGAGCAGACCGGCGCTTGCCAATTGGGGCATGCGCCAATGGTGCGCATGTGCCAGTGCTGGCACAGTGGATGCCCATGGTGGTCGAGCCTCAATCCCTGCAGAGCCTGAGCGCAGAAGAGCTGCGTGAGCTGACCACGCGCCTCATGACGCAGTTGCGCCACCAGAGCGCGTTGCTGGACAAACTCACGCACAAGATGCGCTCTTGAAGCGCATGAAGTTTGCCGCTTAGTCCGAGCGCTTCAACCCCGAGCAGAAGAGCCTACTTGAAGACGAGATCGAGGCCGACCTGGCGGCCGTGGCCACGGAGATCGATGCGCTGCAGGAAGCGCAGGCACCAGCCAAGCTGGAAGAGAAGAAGGTTCCCAAGCGCGCGCCGCTGCCAGCAAACCTGCCGCGTCGCGAGATCCGCCACGAGCCCGAGTCCACCCTGTGCCAGTGCGGCTGCCAGATGAAGCGCGTCGGCGAGGACGTGGCCGAGAAGCTGGACTACGTGCCCGGTGTGTTCACGGTGGAGCTGCGTATTTCGGGCTTCTTGGACATCAAGTTCGACACCGTTGACATAGTGTTCGGCACCTCAGCCAACGAACTTCACCGGCCACCCTGTCTAGAACCCCCGAGGCCCACCGATTGTTTGAAGAGGCTGGCGATACGTAGGCCGCCGGCGATCCTTTCTTGATGGCTAGCTGACCCCCAGCTCCAAGGCTAGACTTCAGGAATCGGCCATTTGCAGTCACACGATCGGCCACGAAATCACCAAGCCAACGGCCGGTCTCTAAGCACAGCTGCCGTAGGCCGCAACGGCCCAGACGCCTTCGGCGCGGGTGCAGCACTGGACGCGGACCTCGATACAGCCGGGATCGTCGGTGCGGATAAAGAACTGGAACCGCCCGAAGGTCACGAAGGCCATCGCCAGGGCTCGGGCCTCGCTGCTCGTGCACATCCCCTCGCGGCGGCGCTAAACAGGTTTGAAGCCGTCAGCACCATCGCGGCCGGGTCGAGTCGACTCAAGCAGTGGCGTCGTCGCGAGCCTCCTCGCGAGCCAAGCGAGAGATTGGTATTGCAAATGCGAACGCTTCGCATTAGCATAACGACATCAACCCTCAGCCCCAGCCGTCTCGAAGCCTCTGAAGGAACAGACCATGCTCGCCCAAGGATTCGTATCCCGGATTGCCGTCCTCGCCGCCAGCCTCGCCCTGTCCTGCGGCGCCGCGCAGGCTGCAGACATGGAAGTGCCGCTTGTCATCAAGAACCACCGCTTCGAGCCAGCCGAGCTGAAAGTGCCCGTGGGCCAGCGGGCCAAGCTGATCGTGCACAACCAGGACAGCACGCCGGAGGAGTTCGAGAGCCATTCGCTGAACCGCGAAAAGGTCATTCCTGCGGGCGCGAAGGCGACGATCTTCATCGGTCCGCTCAAGGCCGGTCGCTACGACTTCTTCGGCGAATACAACCAGGCGACGGCCAAGGGCGTCGTCGTCGCCGAGTGATCGAATCGCCATCGCCATGTTCGCCGCCTCCCTGATCGTTTTCCGCGAAACCCTCGAGGCCGCGCTGTTCGTCGGCATCATCGCCGCCGCTACGAAGCAGTTGCCGCAGCGAGGCCGCTGGCTGGCCGGCGGTGTCGCCGCCGGCGTGGCCGGTGCGCTGCTGCTGGCGCTGTCGGCCGAGCAGGTCGGCACCTGGGCCGACGGCATCGGCCAGGATCTGGTCAACATCGGCATCCTGACGGTCGCGCTGTCGATGCTGGTGTGGCACTGCGTCTGGGTCTCGACGCACGGCCGGCAGATGGCGATGGAGGCGCGCCAGCTCGGCGCATCGGTCCAGGGCGGGCAGCGCAAGCCGTGGGTGTTGTTCGTCGCGGTGGCCCTCGCGGTGCTGCGTGAGGGCGCCGAGACGGTGCTGTTCGTAGCCGGCTCGCTGACTGGCGGCGGCCAGGTCGGCACCGCCTCGGTGATGTTGGCCTGTGCGCTTGGGCTGGTTGCCGGCGCCGTGGTCGGCGTTGGCCTTTATGCCGGCTTGTCGCGCATCCCGACGCAGAAGCTCTTCGCTGCAACCAATGTGCTGATCGCGCTGCTGGCCGCGTCGATCGCCAGCCAACTGGCCCGCGCCCTCGCGCAGGCCGGGCTGGTCGAGCGCGGCACCGCGCCGCTGTGGGACAGCTCCGCCTGGCTGGCGTCCGATTCGGCGCTGGGCGCGCTACTGCACGCACTGGTTGGCTACGACGCGCGGCCGTCGGCGATGCAGATCGGCTTCTATGTCGCCGTGCTGGCCAGCATCTACATCGGCACGCGCATGGTGATGCGCCAGCTGGGCGTCAGCCCGCCGCATCGCCGCGCCGGCCCGGCCTGACGGCGCGCCCGCCCAGCCCCCTCGCCGGCGCCCTGCGAGGTCGCCCGTCGCATCTCTTCTTCTTGCCACTCCCGAGGCCTTCCGATGCATAACGTCAAATATGGACGGGCGCTTGTCGCCCTTGCCCTGTCCTGCCTTGCCTACACCGTTCCGGCGGCAGCCGGACCTTCCGACTATGTCGTCACGCCTATCGTCGAGGAGGGCGAGCGCGAGATCGACTTCAAAGCCGGCACGCGCAAGTTGCGCGATGGCACCCGCGAGAGCGCCTGGTCGATCGGGCTCGGCTACGGCGCCACCAGTTGGTGGTTCACCGAGCTGTATGCGAAGTGGCACCACGAGCCGGGCGCGCCGAGTGCCTTCGACGCCTGGGAGTGGGAGAACAAGTTCCAGCTCACAGAGACCGGGAAGTACCCGGTCGACGTTGGCTTCCTGCTCGAGATCGAGCGACCGAAGGACCGCAGCGAAGGCTATGAATACAAATGGGGCCCGCTGCTGCAGTCGGAGTTCGGCCTGTGGCAGGCCAATCTCAATCTGTTGATCTAGAAGCACATCCGCATCGCGGAGCCGGAGAAGGCCGAGCTCGGCTACCAGTGGCAGCTGAAGTACCGTTGGACACCAGCTCTCGAGGCCGGTGTGCAGGGTTTCGGCAACATGGGCCCGTGGAATGACTGGGCGCCGTCGAGAGAGCAGTCGCACATCGCAGGACCGGCCCTGTTCGGCCGAGTCAAAGTCGGCGATCACCAGACGATCAAGTACAACGCTGGTGTGCTGTTCGGCATCAACCATGCGTCGCCGAAGCACACGCTGCGAGCGCAGGCGGAGTTTGAGTTCTGAGCCGATGACCAGCGGCGATTCGACAGACGCGGGCGACGTCATCGCCGCCTGAAAGGTACCGCTGCTCCTGGTGCGCTGAGACCGCCCGATATACTTGCCCCTCACCCGTCATTGGGGAGTAGCCGCCCTGCGCTCGCAGGGGTCCGCGTCAACACACTTGACCCTCATGGTCATGGCGCGGACAGCTTCAAGCCTGGCAAGACCTTTGACTGCACTGCCTCCGGATGGGCCGGGGATGCCGTGCAGTCTTCGTCTTCGCTGGCCCTTGGAGTTTTCATGGAAGCATTCCTCGTCTCGACCGGCGTCGTCGCCCTGGGTGAAATGGGCGACAAGACACAGCTGCTGGCCATCGTTCTGGCCGCAGCCTTTCGCAAGCCCATCCCCATCATCCTTGGAATCCTGGTTGCGACCCTCGTGAACCACGCGGCCGCCGGCGCCGTGGGCGGCTGGGTGGCCCAGGCCATGGGTCCGAACATCCTGCGCTGGGTGATCGGTGTGTCGTTCCTGGCCATGGCGGGCTGGATGCTGATCCCCGACAAGATCGACGACGACGCAGCGGGTGGCAAGCAGCGCTTCGGCGTGTTCGGCACGACGGTGGTCGCCTTCTTCCTGGCGGAGATGGGCGACAAGACGCAAATCGCCACCGTGGCCCTGGCCGCGCGCTACACCGACATCGTCCAGGTGGTGCTGGGCACGACCTTCGGCATGATGCTGGCCAACGTGCCGGCGGTCTTCCTGGGCGACAAGATCGCCAAGAAGGTGTCGATGAAACTGGTCCACGGCATCGCGGCCGTCATCTTCGCCATCCTCGGCGTGCTGACGCTCCTGAACGTCGGCAAGCTGTTCTGAAGGGCTGACCATGCACGCTGACGATCTTGCCAAGTGGCAGCACGACCACGTCTTTGATTCAGGAAACGCGGCTGGAGAACGCGGAACGCGCGTGGTGATGTGGATCACCGCTGCGATGATGGTCGTCGAGATCGCCGCGGGTTGGTTCTACAACTCGATGGCACTGCTGGCCGACGGCTTCCACATGAGCAGCCATGCCGTGGCGATCGGACTGAGTGCGTTCGCGTACTCGGCGGCGCGCAAGCACGCGAAGGACACCCGGTTCGCCTTTGGAACCTGGAAGATGGAGGTGCTCGGCGGGTTCGCGAGCGCCATCTTCCTACTGGTGGTCGTGGGCCTCATGGTGTACGGCTCGGTAGAGCGACTGATCACCCCCGAGCCGATCCACTACAAGGAGGCCATGCTCATCGCGGTGCTCGGCCTGGTGGTCAATCTCGTCTCGGCACGCATCCTGGACGCGGCGCATCACCACGACCACGGGCACGATCACCATGGTCATTCGCACGAAACGAGTCACCACCACGACCTGAACCTCAAGTCAGCCTACGTCCACGTCATCGCCGACGCGGCGACTTCCGTGGCGGCGATCGCGGCACTCGCCGGCGGTTGGTGGCTGGGTTGGTCATGGCTTGATCCGGTCATGGGCATCGTTGGCGCTTTGGTCGTCGCGCTGTGGGCCAAGGGGCTCATCGTTGAAACCAGCAAGGTGCTGCTGGACCGGGAGATGGACCATCCGGTGGTCGACGAGATCCGGGCGGTCATTGCCGAGCGCGGCGCCGAGAGTGAAACCCTCGTCGCCGACCTGCATGTCTGGCGAGTGGGCAGGGCGACCTACTCGTGCGCTCTCAGTCTCGTGACCCACGACGAGCGACTGGTGCCGAACCAGGTGCGGGAGTGGCTGTCGATTCACGAGGAGATCGTGCACTCGACCATCGAGGTTCAGATGTGCCATCGCAGTTAGTTGCGGCGGCAGGCAAGTGGCGACGGGCCTTTCTACGATGTCTTGGCCTTCGGTCCGCCGAGCGGTTCGCGACCTGCCGAAGCAGTTGCCCCGCCGCGAATATTCTGCGGTCGTCGTGCCGCAGGAGCACATGATCCCTCCTGTCGCCGGTCTGCAATCTGCTCATCGGGGTCAGCGAAGGTCAAGTTCGAGGGTAGACCTGTCGCTCACAGAGAAAAGCGCCGACGGCTTCTATGGGCCCGTTGCTGCCCTTCGTCGAGCACCGTTGTACGTCGGTAGTGCAGCGTAAGCAGCCCCTGGAGTGACAACTGTCGGATGCCCACGCCCTTGCGCAGCCCGATGAAGCTGCTCATCTCCGTCGGGTACACTGGTTAGTAACTGCAGATCGCCGAGAACGCGACGATGCTGCCCTGCGGCGCGATCCCGGCCGGCGAGGCGTCGAACGGGGTAGTTGAACAGCCAGGCCTCGCCGGGCTGCAGCGTCTCCGCCTGGAGCGGGTCGCCGCGGTCGTCCATCAGCAGCGAGGGCGCGAAGCTGCGCGGCGTGCCAGCCACGGCCGGCAGCGTGCCGGCGGCGGCCCAGGCGCCGGCCATGCAGGGGGCGTTGTGCATCAGGTCGCGACGCTCGAGATCAGTCCGGACACCCGGTGGCACGGGAATGGACGGTACTTCAGCCATACTCTGGCCGCAACCTGCGCCCCGCCTTCCGGGTGGACCGTGATGCACGGGCCCGCTCGTTTGGGCCCCCATCAGGCTCGAAAGCGCCGCCCGCAGATCAGCCCGCGGCGCGCTTCCGAGCGAGACCCAGCCCCGCCAGGGCGATGCCCAACAGCGCAAGCGATCCCGGTTCGGGCACGCCGTTGACGACAACCTTCTCGAAGTCCATGAACGCCATGTAGTCTTGGGAGTCGCCGTACGCCTTGAAGACCGTGTAATTTGCGCTCCCCAGATAGTCGATGCTGGACGTATTCACGAACCAGGCCGATGTGGCGTTGCCATTGCCCGCATCCAGATAGGGGATCCACATCTCGCAAAAGCCGCCCCGGTCGCAGCTGTTGACCAGTTCGGGCCGGGTGTCGAAGTTGTAGGTGGTGCCGTCCACCACCACATTGTCGACGAGCACCTGGGCGAACACGGCATTCATCGCGACCATCGCGTCGGCCGACGTCGTGAAGTCGAACAGGCTTTGATCGCAGCCGGCAAACATCGACGCGCATGAGTTTCCGAACGTCACGCGGTACTGTTCGCTGTTGATGATCAAGCCGGTAGCACTTTGCAACTTGCCGTTCTGGATCTGGTACACGACATCGGCCTGGGCGGCACCGCCCAGTGCCAGCGCGCAGGACAAGCCAATCTTCAATAATGTCTTCGACACGGAGTGAACCTTTCCGGTAATGAATTGAATCTGAAGCCGATACCGGGCGAGCGACACTGCCACACTTGCGGCCCGTGCACGGTCACCTTGGATCAACAAAGCACAATTTGTGCCGATCCAAATAACATCAACAATAACAATGACTTAACAGGGATTTCTTCGGCGTGACTGACGATCTGTAAGAAAAGTCGACACATTTATTTACATCGCCGGGCCGCGTCGGGACCCGTTGTCCCGACGCGGCCGGTTCAGACGCCGCGGACCGAACGTCGCTTCACGGCCGTTGCCATGGCCCCGGCCTAGTACCAGCCCCGGAAGCGGTTGACCACGCGCACCACCAGCAGCATCACCGGCACCTCGATCTGCACGCCGACCACGGCGCCCGACGACAGGCCGAGCAGCAGCTCGACGATCGGCGCGAAGGCGAGCACCATGATCGTGTCGTTCAGCGCCACCTGGCTGGGCGTGAAGAGTGGATCCGCGTTCGTCGGCCGGCTCCAGAGGAAGACCATCGCCGTGCAGTGCGCGGCGGCCAGCAGGATCAGGCCGGCGACACGGCTGTCGAGTTGGTGCGCCAGCAGGTGGCGCACGAAGAGCCAGCCCAGCAGCGCCATCGAGATGGGCTTGACGGCCCAGTTGACGAACAGCTTGACCCCGATGCCGCGCCAGTGGCGGCGCACCCCATGAAGGTCGCCGAAGTCCACCTTTATCAGCACCGGGATGATCACCACTCAGATCAGCAGGTTGACCTGCGCGATCTCCATCTGCCCGAGCGCCTGTACGGGTCTCACGCGGCCGGCGCTCTCCGACGACGGGTGCAGCTCAACGCCGCCGGTCAGGTGGAGCTCAAGCTCAAGACGCCCTAGCGCGAAGGGACGACGCACCTGGTTATGAGCTCGCTGGGGTTCATGCAGCATGCAGCAGCTGGCCGCGCTGTTGCGGCGGCCGCGGCTGTACAGAGCCGCCCGACCCGAACGACTCCTGATGGCCGATTGCAGAAGTCTAGCCGGCCTCGCACCCGCCTGGCCAACCTACATCGCAACTGGGAGCCGCAGGATCGACGCCTAGCTGCATCAAATTGCGCGTGTCCAAGAGAGCCGATCCGGCTGTCCAGGTCCTAACGCTCCCGCTGTCCACAAGTAGCCGAACTGAGTGTCCAGCAGCGACCGAAATACGCAGATACTGTCGCTATGAGATCAAAGCGATCCAGTTCTATCGCCAACCCACCGGCTCACGCGCTGCTGCAGGAAGCACCACTACGCGGCCTTATCGCGGCCAGGGTACCCACTGGCATCACGGCCCTGGGTAGAAAAGGACACTTTGTCGTCGAAATTCGCTTCGGCGACGGCTTGGCTTGTTGGCTTCCGTTGAAAACTGACCCACTTAGAGCTGCAATTTCCATTTAAAGCTGACCCACGTAAGAACCCTATCCTGCTGCTTTTAGTAGCAGGAGATTTCAGGAGTGATAGACGTGGCGACTTTAAGTGTCATAAGACGCTGGGCATTGCGCGAGCAGATGTCCATCCGCGAGATCTCCAGGCGCACAGGCCTGGCTCGCAATACCGTTAAGAAGTACCTGCGGGCGGGCGACGAAGAGCCCCGCTATGCCAAGCGGGCGAGCACCAGCAAGCTCGATCCATACGCTGACAAGCTTTCGACTTGGCTCTTGATCGAGGCAACAAAGTCGCGGAAACAGCGGCGCACTTTGCTGCAGCTCCACACATTCAGCAGGCCCCAAGTCTGAAAAGGAGAAAACGAAGCACTTATCCACAACGTGAGCTGCTTTGCTCACACAAGCGGGTGGGTCAGCATTCGATGGAAATCTCGGGTCAGAGATCAGTGGAACTCAACACCTCGATGCGTTTGCGCGTTGCTATCGGGCAGTCGCCGGTTGTCAAGATCATCCGCCAGCACAGCGCCAAGCTGGGCTTCGCACGATCGGTCGTGCGTCAGAGCCTGCATGCCACCAAACGGAGCTACAGGACGGTGGCGCGCGTAAAGCCTTCGAGATGGTCAATCAGGCGATCAAGCGCTTCCCCGGCATGCTTGATGTCGCCTTTGCCAATCGCCAGCGCGACGGCAGCGTGCAGGCGAGCCATTTCTGGCATGTCGGCCGTTTGCTTGTAGTGCAGGTACCAGAATCGCCGCGACAACCCGTGCAGCATGCGCATCGCACCTTCCGCGAATTCGTTGCTTGCCGCACTGAGGCACAGTTCATTGAACTCGCGGTCGGCACGTACGAAAGCCACATCGTCGCTCCGCGCAGCGTACTTCGTGAACTCGTCGGCGAGACGCCGGAAGGATTGGCGCTCCGAATCGCTGGCCCGCTTGGCGGCGCTGCGGCAGATCAAGCGCTCGATCTCGCGCCTTGTCTCCAGGAGCTTGAGCTGCTTATTGACGTTCATCTCCGATACTAGGAGCCCGCGTTGCGGCATTACGAGGATGAGGTGCTCGCGCGCCAAGCGCTGGATAGCCTCCCTAATGGGCGTGCGGCCGATACCGGTCATCTCGCTTAGCGCTTGCTCGGAGAGGGATGTGCCGGGCCGGATGCGCAAGGTAACGATGGCCTCCTCAATCATTTGATAGGCGAGATCGGTGAGTTTGGCCTTTGGCTCATTGAGTCGGGTAGCCATGCTCCTCGGTGCCGCGCCACTCGTTTGCGAGGCACCCCTGCTTCCACTTCGCCTAATGACCACGTGAAGGTACTCCGAAAGTTTACACCACAGACAATATGGCACTGTCACACATTATGCAATGCAATTAACCGACAAGTAAAATGTAACATATATATGCATATGTAGCTGCGATTGATCGGACCAAATCGTGGGTACACGATGTCGCCCGAGGTGCCCTCGTTGTTGAAGAAGGCCGGCAAGCCTTTCCTGCTCAGCCTGCACTACACCGCTCCGCACTGGCCCTGGGAATGCGCGACGATGCGCACGTGGCTTCCGCGCTGGCGAAGAACCAGTTCCACCTCCGCCGTATTGGCGCTTGAACCACCGAGGCCAGCGCGCACCTCCCCATCAGGAGCAGTTCTGACACTCAGGTAAACCCTTGATACGGCCGAATTGAACCCGCTTGAGCAGCCCTTTGACACACCGCTTGGCGGCACACATCGGCCACAGGCGTGCACGGATCAGCCAACCGCAGCGCGTACGCGATCTGTTCCCCGGAAAATCTTGAACTTTTCCTTGTGCCACTTCGGGCTTGCCGGGTGTGATGGCGATGCGTGGGGCGATCTCCTTCAGTCGGTAGCTTTTGCCTTCGAACTCCAGCATCGCGCATCGGTGCATGAGCCGGTCGAGGATGGCCGAACGCCAAGCGCTTCCCATCATGGCTGTCGCTTGCCCCGGGCTGCAAGATCAGCGGCGGCAAGGTTCTCTCGGCGCACACCCGCAAGACCGCCAACCGGATCACGTGGATACTGCGGATGGCGGCTGTCACGGTCGGCAAAACAGATACCGCTCTTGGGGCCTTCTACCGCAGGCTGGGGGCGAGAATCGGCAAGGCCAAGGCGGTCACCGCCACCGCGCGCAAGATTGTCGTTCTGCTCTACGACGTAATGCGCTTCGTTATGAAATACGTCGATCCCGGCGCGAACTTCTACGAGGCGTGCTATCGGGAGCGGGTGGTCAAGCAACTGCATCGACGTGCTGCAAGGTTCGGTTTCACACTTCAACCGACCGAGGCCGTTTCTTAGGAAGTCTCGGCGATCTTCAGCAGGAGAGAGGACGAGTGATCGGCCTCGAAGATCGCCAAGCTCTGGCCCAAGACATCGACACGGCCCATGCCGCAAGAGCGCGGCTGCAGCCGGCCTGCGAAGTCGCGCGCATTGACGTGCGCACCCTGCAGCGCTGGAAGGCCCGCTCGGGCCTTCCAGCGGGCGATGACAGACCCAGCGCCGTGCGCCCGATGCTCAGCCATGCCCTGAGTGCGGCCGAACGCTCGGCGCTGCCGACGGTTGCCAACGAGCCGCACTTTGCTTGCGCGCCACCGGCGCGCATCGTGCCCATGCTGGCCGACGAGGGCGTGTACCTGGGCAGCGAGTCCAGCATGGCGCGCGTGCTCAAGGCCGCCGGGCAGCGCAAGCGCCGAGGACGTGCCAAGGCACCCAGGGCAACAAAGCCGCCCACCACCCACATCGCCACCGCCTCAGGCCAGGTCTGGTGCTGGGACATGACCTACCTGCCCGCCAGGGTGATGGGCCGCTGGTTCCACCTGAACCTGATCCTTGCCCTGTACAGCCGGAAGATCGTGGGTGCCGAGGTGCACGACAGCGATGACTCCGACCACGCCGTGCACCTGGTGCGCCGCACCGCGCTGGCTGAGGGCATCGCGGCGATGACACCGAAGCCCGTGCTGCATGGCGACAACGGCTCCACGAGCAAGGCCACCACGGTGTTGACCATGCTCAACTGGCAGGGCATCAAGCCCTCCTACTCGCGGCCTCGTGTCAGCGATGACAACGCGTTTGCAGAGTCGTTGTTCCGCACGGCCAAATACCGCCAGGAGTTCCAGGCGCAGGGCTTTGAGACACTGGACGATGCCCGCGCCTGGGCCGCTGGGTTCGTGCGTTGGTATAACGTCGAGCACCGCCACAGCGGCATCCGCTATGTGAGCCCGCAGCAGCGCCACACCCCCGGCAGATCAAGCCATCTTGGCGGCACGGCACACGCTGTATCTCCAGGCCCAAGAGCGCCACCCGGCGCGCTGGTCGGGCGCCACCAGAGACTGGTCGCACATCGACGGGGTGATCCTCAATCCGGAACGAGACGAGATGGTCAAAATGGCTGCCTGCGTTCCACATACTGAGCTCAAGGCTGCGTGACTCAGGCGACAACTACCTTGACGCGCGCCGGGCCGCGCCTCAAGGCCGTGAGTTGTTCGCGCTGCGCATCGTTGAGCACCAGTTCCGTCTTGGGTCTTCCTCTCATGAAGGCTCGGCGGCCACCAGCGCGGTGGAGTGAGGGTTAGTCCTAACTATGTGAAGCAAATTCAACTGCTATATTAGTTGTGCGTAATTTGTATCGCAATCGCGATAAGCTGCTTCGACAGACTCATATTAAGGACACGGTATGCGAAAAAGCTTATTGAATTTCCTTGCATCAGCGGCGCTCAGCTTCGGCCTTGCAAGCCCCGTTGCTGCGCAGGATGCCATCAAGATCGGTCAGATCGAGGCCCAGACCGGCCCGTCTAGCAGTCTGGGTTTCATGGCCACACAGGGTGCAAAGCTTGCAGTTCACCAGATCAATCAAGCCGGTGGCGTGGAGGTCGGTGGCAAGAAGTACCCGATCGACCTAGACTCGCCCGACACACAGGGCAGTCCTCAGCAGGGCCTGATTCAGCTTAAGAAGATGCTCGAGCAGGACCACCGGAAGTACATCTTTGGGCCGACGCTCTCGAACGTCTTCAATGGGGTGCGTGAGTACGCTCGCGGCTACGATGGCAAACTGCTGATGTTCGCGCCGGCCACCGCTGCGCACCCCGAGCTGGGCAAGCCCGGTTACGGCTTTCTGCTGCGCCCAGTCCTCTTCGACACTGCCCCGGAGGGTTTCGGCACCTACATGGTCGAAATGCTTCGCAGCAAGGGCGCGAAGAAGGTCGCCATCCTGATGCAGAACGACGCCTTCGGACGGTTCGCGGTGGACATCTACAAGGACAGCTTCGCCAAGGCAGGGATCGAAATTCAGACACATTGGTTCGAGGCAAGCACCAAGGACTACTCGGCTGTGTTGGCGCGCATCGCCGCATGGAAGCCAGACTACCTCTTCCCTGGTTACACCGACGCCGCGCTCTACGACATTGTGCAGCAGGCTACCCAGCTCGGGCTCACCAAATTCTGGCTGGTGCGCGGCTCGCTCGGCCCCGCCATCCGCAACAAGGCCTCGATCGACGAATACATCGCCTATATGCCCAAATACTTTGAAGAGGCCGAGAAAGTCGACTCTAAAGTGGCGAAATTCATCAAGGACTACAAGGACTTCTTCAAGGTCAAGGACTTCCCGTACGACCTGGCCCCGCTTCTGTATATGGCATCCTATGACCACGTCTTCATGCTTGCCGAGGCCATGAAGCGCGCGGGCTCGATCAACGACGTGGCTGCGATCAAGAAGGAACTTTTGTCGATGACCTACGACGGTCTATGGGTGCAGAAATTCGACCCCGTAGGCGGTGGCATCCACAGCTATGAGATTGCAGAGATGCGGCGCGGCGGTGCCCTCAAGATGACTCTCGTGAAGCCGGCCAGCAAATGATGCAATTGATCGCGGGCCAGTTGATCAACGGAATCATCGTGGGTTCCCTCTACGGAATCATCGCGCTGGCGGTATCGTTGACGAGCGGAATCACGGGCGTCGTAAACTTCGCGCTGGGTGCATTCATGTTGGTCGGTGCCTACCTCACCTGGCACCTCAACGAAACCTACGGCGTGGCCTTCCCGTTTGCCGTGATCTTGGTTATGGGTGTGGTCGCCTTGATCGGCCTAGTGGCCGATGTGCTGCTGTTCCGCCATACGCGCAACAACCTGATCAACGGCTTGATCGTCTCGATCGGTCTGGTCTCAGTGATCGTGGCGCTCGTGCACATGACGTGGACATCCACCCCGCAGAACATGCAGCCCTTCGTCACGGGCGTATTCACCGTGGGTGGGGTAGTCGTGCCGAAGATGAAGCTACTGATGGGGGTGGTGCTCATATTGATCGTCAGCATGACCTACCTGGGACTCACGCGGACGTGGATGGGGCGCGCGGCCTACGCCTATGCGCAAAACCCCGAGGCCGCTGCCTTGATGGGGGTCGCTACCGGTCGCCTCCAGGTTGGCGTGGCCGCCTTTGGTGCGGCCTTGTGCGGACTCGCTGGGTCGATGTACGCCACGCTTTACTCACTGACCCCCGACATTGGCGCGCTGTACATGCTGAAGGGCGTCGAAGGGGCGCTACTGGCCGGCATCGGCAGCGTGATCGGGGCGCTGTTCGGCGGCATTCTAATCGGTGTGGCCGAAGGCCTGGGTTCGGTGTTCCTGCCGCTTGCATTCAACGACGCCTATGGCTTGCTGATGCTGGTACTAGTGCTGCTTTTCAGGCCGGCCGGTCTGTTCGGGAGGCGTTGATGCGAGTGCTTCTGCTTGTGTTGTGTGGCGCTGTCGCGCTCGTCCCAGCGCTCACCGCGAACAACGTCGTGCTGTCGGTGCTCACGTTCACGTTCATCCTGGGCATCCTTGCCGTCAGCTTCAACCTTATCTACGGAATCACTGGCCAACTCACGCTCTTTCACGCGGCGGCCTTCGGTGTAGGGGCGTACGCCACCCACCTCTCGATGGCCCACTGGTCCATCTCCTTCTGGCTGGGATCGGCCTTCGCGATGGGCTGCGTGGCCGTGGTCTCGCTGCTCCTGGGCATCGTGTGCTTTCGCTTCAGGCTCAAGGAGTTCTACTTCGCGGTCGTGACCCTGGCGTTCGCAGAAATGATCCGCCTGGTGGTGATGAATTGGCACGGCCTGACCAATGGCTCGCTAGGAATCAACTTCAACCTCAAGCCCAGCGTGGGGGTACCCGGAGTCGGAGCGCTGGTCATCGAAGGGCCTGTACGTTGGTACTACTTTTCGCTAGCTTGTGTCGTCGTTATCGTGCTGGCATATCAACTGGTCGTGAACTCATGGATAGGCAACGCGTTCAAGGCCATACGCCTCAACGAGGACGTGGCAGCCTCCCTCGGCCTCAATGCCTTCCGCTACAAGCTTCTGTCGTTCGTGCTGGGCAGCATGGGGGCCTCGTTCGCCGGCGGTCTGTACTCGCACTACATGGGTTTCGTCGACCCGCACCTGCTCGACATCAACCAGTCGCTGGCCATCTTGTCGATGGCGCTGATCGGCGGCACGGGGTCGGTGGCCGCCCCCGTGGTCGGGGCGTTGGTGGTCACTGCACTGCCGCACCTGATCGACCTCAATGCCGAGTGGCGTCTGTTGATCTATGGCCTCATCTTAATCCTCACAATCCTGCTCATGCCTCAAGGCATCGTCGGATCACTGCAGAGGCTTCGCAAACATGCTTGAAATCGATCATGTGACCAAGCGCTTTGGCGGTCTTGTAGCCGTCGACGATGTGGTATTCCGAATCGCCGAACGCGAGATCGTGGGCATCTTCGGCCCAAACGGCTCTGGAAAGACGACGCTGATGAACGTGATTGCCGGTGTCTTCTCGGCCACTCGGGGCGAAGTTCGATGGAAGGGCCGCGCGCTCGGTGGCCTCAGCACCGACGAGGTCGCGGCCTGCGGTGTTGTCAAGACCTTCCAGAACCCGCAGCTGTTCCGCGAGCTCACAGTCGCCGAAAACGTACGCGTGGCCGGGCACCTGCTGCTCAAGTCGGAACTCGGTGCGGCACGCGTGCGCACCATCTTTCCGTCGGCTTTCAGAACAGAGGCAGCACGCAAGATTGACGCGCGAGTGGCTGCCGTGCTCGAGATGACCCGACTGGAAGCGCAGGCGCGCCAACTGGCGGGCTCGCTGTCATATGGTGGCGAGAAGATGCTCGGTGTCGCAATGGCACTGATGTGTGCGCCAAGCATGCTTCTGCTTGATGAGCCGGGAAGTGGTCTCTCGCACGATGAGCTAGACCGCCTTTCGGAAGTACTCCGGCGCCTGCGCGGTCAAGGCATGACACTGTGCGTCATTGACCACCGGGTCGGCTTCCTCGGTGCCCTGGCGGATCGGGCGATCGTGCTGTACCACGGCTCCAAGATCGCCGAGGGTACCCCATCGCAGGTGCTGTCGCAACGAGCGGTCATTGAAGCCTACTTGGGAGACGCACATGTTGCTTGAGCTGAACGGCCTGAGTGCCCATTTCGGAAAGAAGCAGGTCCTGCACCAAATGTCACTCTCGGTCGGCGAGGGCGAGGTGGTGGCGCTCATTGGCCCCAATGCGGCGGGCAAATCTACCACCATGCGCTGCATCCTCGGGTTGAAGGCGACCAGCGCCGGATCGATCGCCTTCCACGGCCGTTGCATGGATGCTTTGGGCACCCCCAAGAGAGTGCGCGAAGGGCTTGTGCTGGTGCCGGAAGGCCGCCAGGTCTTCACCGAGTTCAGCGTGTTGGACAACTTGCTTATGGGGGCCTACCACCGCCCTGACCGCGGCCGGATCGACGGTGACCTTGCCAAGGTGTTTGGCCTGTTCCCACGCCTGGCGGAGCGCCGTGCGCAAAAGGCCGGCTCGATGTCCGGTGGTGAGCAGCAAATGCTGGCCATTGCGCGCGGTCTGATGAGTCGTCCAAGGCTGCTGTTCATGGACGAGCCCAGCTTGGGGCTAGCGCCGATTGTGATGGAGGAAATCGCCTCCGCGATCCGCCACCTGGCGGCCGGTGGACTGAGCATCTTGCTTGCGGAGCAGAACGCGTCCTTCGCGCTTCGAATGGCAGATCGCGCATATGTCATCGAGTCGGGCAGCGTGGTACTGAGTGGAACTGCCCAAGAGCTTTCAGACGAGCCTCGGGTGCGTCACAACTACCTCGGGTACTGAAAAGCCCCAACCCTTTCATGCAACCAAGGAGTCAGAGCGTGCGATTTAGGAACAAAGTTGTAATGGTCACTGGAGGTGCCAGCGGGATCGGCGAGGCGTGCATTCGAATGTTTGCCGCTGAAGGAGCGTCAGTAGTCGTAGCAGACCTCCTGGATGAGGAGGCCGGTGTACTGTGTCGGGCGATCCGGGACGAGGGCGGAAAAGCGACGTTCATTCATCTTGACGTCTCGCAGGAAGCGCAATGGTCGGCAGCGATCTATGAGCTCCGGGAGAAACTGGGACGCCTGGATGTGCTGGTCAACAGCGCCGGTATCAGCGGCTTCGTGCACGATCGTGAAAACACGGCGTACCTAGACCGCATCATGGCTATCCATCTGCGGGGTTGTTTCCTAGCGATCAAACACGGAGCGCCTGCGATCGCCCGATCCGGAGGCGGCGCCATCGTGACACTGTCCTCGATTGCCGCCTATGAGGGCTTCGAGGGTCAGCACATGGGCTACAACGCTGCAAAAGCCGGTGTGCTTGCCATGACACGCTGCGCTGCAGGCGAATACGCCCGCCAAGGTGTGCGTGTGAACAGCGTGGTGCCTGGGCTCATGACACCGATGCGCACCTCGGTGGTATCTGCCGATCCAGTCATGCGGGCCCGCTTTTTCGAGCGTGTGCCGATCAACCGCGAGGGAACTGCCGAGGAGGCGGCCAAGGCTGTCCTGTTCCTCAGCTCAGACGAGGCCTCGTACCTCACCGGCGCTGACTTGGTGGTTGACGGCGGCTACACCGCCTATACCTACTGACCGGCAGCTTGCAGCGATGAGCAGCATTGTTCTCGTTCACGGTGCATGGTCGGCGGCTTGGGCATGGCGTGACTTCCGTGCGCTGCTGACATGCGGCGGAGAGACAGTCTTTACACCGACGCTCACAGGACTGGGCGAACGTCGGCACTTGCTCACACCAAAGATTGAGCTGGAAGACCACATCCAGGACATCTGCGAAGGCCTGTTCATGGAGGATCTGCAAGACGTCATGCTGGTGGGCCACAGCTACGGTGGCATGGTGATCACGGGCGTCGCCGACCGCATGCCCGACCGGGTGCGGCACCTGGTCTATGTCGACGCTTTTATGCCAGACGACGGTGAATGTGTCTTAGACCTAATGCCATCCGCTCAAGTGGCCATGCTCCGTGACGACGTTGATCGGAATGGTGCGGGGTGGCTGATCCCCGCGTCCCCATTGCCAGCAGATACACCACCCGAGGCAGTGCAGTTCGCACAACAGCGCCGCGGGCCCCAACCCATGAAGACGTTCACGTTGCCAATCAAACTGACCGGGCGATGTCGAACACTTCCGACGACCTACGTTTATTGCACGCGCACCAATGTCTACGACACCTTCAGCCTTTCGGCTCAACGGGCTCGAGAGAGATCCATCTGCCAGTTTCTTACCTTGGACGCATCCCACAACCCCCACCTCACACAGTCGCGAGCGCTGCAGAAGATCCTGCAGGCCTGCCGATCAGGACACGCGACTGGAGTCGAATCATGAAGGAGCAATTATGAAGACCTACTCGGGCGATCGAACTATCGACGGTGTGATCGTGCTCGTGAACCAAGCCCACTTGCTGCCTGATACGAGCGGAGCGATTTTTTCGGACACTGGGTTCGAATGGGGGTACGACGGCCCGGGCCCGCGCCAGCTCGCGTACACCATCTTGATCGATCACCTCGGTGACACGAGCCGAGCCAAGGCGCTGGTTCCGAGATTTGTCGAAGGCTGTGTCGCCAGGCTCGACAACGAGTGGTCGATCTCGAGCGCCGATATCGAGGCTGTACTGAATTCGCCCGAACGAACGGGCCAACGCGCCTGACGCAGCCACACACAACGCGACTGTTGACGCGTGGCCGTAAGGCAATCAACTTGGACTATTTCAATGGAGAACGTGATGGAACTTGTCAATACAATCATGGGAAAACGGCAGCGGAAGTATCGCGCGACGTATCGCGAGAGAGTCGCCGGCTGGTACAACGGGTGGCTGCACGTCATGATCATCTATCTCGCCGGTTCCATTGCCTTGTACATCTATGGTGCGAACACGGTAAATGTGCAGTGGTGGGAGTGGCTGGCGCTGCCCTTCGGGTTCGTCAGTTACCAGACCTCCGAGTACATACTGCACATGTATGTCATGCACCGCCCGCGAAAGAACGTAGTGCTGAGGGCGCTATATATCCGCCACACGTTGATGCACCACCAGTTCTTCACCAAGGAGGAAATGCGATTCGCAGACCACAAAGACTGGCGGGTCACATTCTTCCCGCCATTTACGATGCTTGGCCTGACGCTCTTGTCGATCATCCCGTCCTTGGCGGCGGGCATCATAATTTCGGAGAACGTCGGTTGGTTGCTAATGGCCGCATTCACTGCGAGCTACATGTTCTACGAACTCATCCACTTCTGCTGCCACATTGATGACAACTGGCTGATCCGTAACATGCCTCTCATCAACACGGCTCGACGACACCACACGGCGCACCATGACCATCAGCTAATGATGAGTGTGAATATGGGCATCGGCACTGCACTTCCGGATTGGATGATGGGCACTTCCGACCTTGATCGCGGATTCTGGGGACACTTGTTCAACGGCTACGACGAGAGTCACGTTCGCCCTGGCCTGCAGAAATCGTTCAATGCAGCAGGCACACGTCCAGTGCCGAATCGGCAGGCGGCCGAACGCAACTAACGCAAGGAGAGGACCATGCCCTTCTATGTCAAGTTTCTGGCTTCGCTCTTGATGCTTTCGATCGCTGCTTTGACAGCAATGTACGAGCATTCGAAAGGCCTTGTTTGGCCGACCTACCTCACCATCTTCTTCGGCGCATTCTTGGTGTTTTCGATCTGGATTTTCCCCGACGTGAATGGTGCGAAGCCTGACGAGACGTCTTGAAATTCGGGTGAACACCTGGTTGATGGCAAGGCAACTTGGCCGACCTCGGCACGTTGAACAGGACCCACGTCGCGAGTAGCACGTCGCCGCTCATGACGTAGGACGCGTTCTTGCCCAACATCACCTTGAACGGAAGCACGGGCGTTTTGCATCGTGACGCGCTCGCTCACCTTTGCCAGACCACCAGCGGATGGCCCAGACGAGCCGCACCGCGAAAACTGCGCAGCGTCGCCGCTTCTTGCCGCTGGCGGGCGAGTGGTCGACCCTGATTTATTCACTTTCAAGCAGCCGGCAGTCGCGGTGCCGGTCCGCTGGATGAGCCGTCTGGCCGTTGCTCGCCGCCATCGATTGGTCTCGGTGGCGGCGGTTGTTGTAAGTCGCAATTCCCCGGAGCCCATTCATGGCTAAGTCCATCGCTCGCGGCGCGCCTTCTGCGAGCACCGCCGCCGACAACGACATGTTCACTATCCACACCCGCATCTTCGTGCAGGCCACCGCCATCAAGGCCAACACCCAGGCGTCCTCCCTGTCTTCACCCTGAAGACCTAGACCGCCTTCGAAGAATGCATTCCTCTTGAGCGGGGCACGGACAGCGAGGACCTGTGCAGTGGCGCTCAGGGCTGGGTGCGCTGATGTGTGCGCTCATTGAGGAGATGGAGAGGCGGGCGCGGGCTTGTTGTAGGCGCGCGGCCATCCCACCCGTGAAGGGATCGGTCTAAGCGGCATCGATGGTGTCCACCAAGCAATTAGGTGGACACCATGAATGAAGCCAAGAAGAAGACCCGCCGACGGTACGGCGCCGATCTCAAGCAGCAGATCCTTGCCGAGTGCGCCGAGCCAGGTGCCTCGGCGGCCGGCATTGCCCTGTCACACGGCATCAACGCGAATGTCGTGCACAAATGGCGCCGCCAGGATGGCAGCGCGCTGCCTGCACTGCAGGCTCCCGCATTCGTTCCGGTGCCGCTGCAGCCAGCGCCGTGCGCACCTGCACCGGACATCCGCATCGAGCTGCGTCGTGGCGCTACCAGCGTGTCAGTGAATTGGCCCCTTGAGTCGGCCGAGCAGTGCGCCATCTGGATGCGAGAGTTGCTCAAGTGATCCGGATTCATGCGATGTGGCTGGCCACCGAGCCGCTGAACATGCGATCGGGCACCGAGACCGCGCTGGCGCGCATGGTGTCGGTCTTCGGTGCGGCGCGTCCGCACCACGCCTACCTGTTCGCCAGCAGAAGAGCCAACCGCATGAAGGTACTGGTGCACGATAGCATTGGTGTGTGGCTGGCAGCGCGGCGCCTGAACAGCGGCAAGCTCGTCTTGCCGCGTGATGCAGCAAGTAGGGGTCTCCTCGTTTTCAGTGCAATAAGTGACGGTACGCAAAGCTAGCACTGGCGCGGGGGTGGTCTGGGTAGACCGTTGATTTCATTGACTTTCCTGTTCGCTTTGTAAACGGGTATGGTGGCCTCCCACTTTTGAGGTTCACGATGCAGGGTTGGCACACAACGTTTTTGGGGATGCGTGGGCTCCCCCGCGATATCAGCGACTTCGAGATGAAGGCATTTTTCACCTTCGATGGTGCCGAGCGCGACGCAATCAATGCACGCCGAGGTGATTCCCACAAGCTTGGTCTGGCGCTCCATATTGGTTTCCTGCGCATGAGTGGGCGTTTGCTCGGTGCCTTTCGGGTAATTCCAGTAGCCTTGTGGCGCCACCTTGGCAACGAGCTTGGCATTGCAGCACCAGAAGTCGCCTCGCTGAGAGCCATGTATGAACGCGGGCGCACGCTATTCGATCACCAACAAGTAGCCTGCACGGTCCTTGGATTCCAGTGGATGAGCGAGCACCAGCGCCGCTCACTGGTACGTGAACTGCGCGACGAAGTGGCGCGCTGCGCCGACCGCGATCAGCTACTCGTGCGGGCGCGTCAATGGCTGTACAAGAACAAGCTGGTGATCGTGCACGAGCGGGCAATTCGGACACTGATTGCGGCGGCACTTGCCCAGCTTGAAGTTGAAACAGGCACCGCCATCGCCGCCAGCGTTGATCCAGCAACACTTGATCGCTGGCGAGCCTCAGTTTCAGAGCTGCGCCCAGATGGACAAACCCAGCAGAGTTGGCTATGGGCTGCACCGGCGAAACACTCAACCCGCCAAATCAGCGAGGTACTGGAGCGCATCGACCTGCTTTACACGCTGGACGTTCATAAGCACCTGGCAGACATCCCCGATCTCATCTTGCGCCGCTACGCGCGCCGACTTGTCTCCAGGCCGCCCTCAGCCGGAGCCAAGATCAAAGAGCCAGCGCGCACCGTGGAGGTCGCATGCTTTCTTCGGTATTGCCTGTTCACCACCACAGACCAGTTGATCCTTATGGTGCAGCGCCGGATCGCCGATCTGTGGCGTCAGGCTGCCGCCGATGTCCCCGCTACCGTCAATTGGGCCGCAATGTACAAAACGCTGCTCGGCGAACTTGTTGCCTTGAGCGCGCAAGGTGCGGTGCCAGATGCTGAGTTGCGTGCCCGTCTTGAAGCCTTGATCACCGAAACCCAGAAACGCAAACCACCGAGCAGGGCCTCCCTGGTCCGCGAGGGATTGATTGATGGAATTCGCCCCGTGCGGTCGTTGCTCGTCGCCATTGCAAAGCTGCCCTGGCAGGCCACCGGCGAGCATCCTGCCATCGAGTACCTTGCCAAGCTGCAAGCTTTATATCTCAAAGGATCCAGAAAGCTGCCAGTTGAAGTGGTGGCACCAAGTCTGGGAATGATCTGGCAGGTTTCGATCTCCAGCCCAGACCGGGAACGGGCGTTTCAGGCGTTGGAGGTGGCCACCCTGTTTGCCCTGCGCCGCGCGGTGCGCAATGGCTCGGTCTGGATTGAGCACAGCCTGAGCTTTCGGGGTCGTGCGCGCTTGTTCTTCACGGACGAGCGTTGGCAGGCAGAGTCCAAGAAACACTATGCCCGTCTATCGTTACCCAGCAAGGCTGCCACTTTCTTGAAGCCTTTGCTGGCCAGAGTAACTGCCGGTGTCGATGCGGTGGCCGCTGCAGCCCGCAGTGGCGTACTGCGCGTGGATGATGAACTCCATTTGTCGCCATTGCCCGCAGAGGACGAAGACCCAGAAGTGACCAAGCTGCGCGCGGCTTTGGATCACCGCATCGGTGAGGTTCAATTGCCGGAAGTGATTCTGGCCGTTGACGCCCAGGTGCGCTTTAGCTGGATCATGCTCGGACGTGAGCCGCGCTCTACCGACGAGCTGCTGATGGTCTATGCCGGCATCATGGCCCACGGCACCAGTCTGACTGCGGTCGAATGCGCGCGCATGATTCCGCAATTGTCTGCCACCAGCATTCGCCAGGCCATGCGCTGGGCGCGGGACGAACGGCGTCTGAGCCAGGCCTGCCAGGCTGTGCTGGAATTCATGCAGCGACACCCGATTGCCGCCACCTGGGGGCGGTCCGATTTGGCATCTTCTGACATGATGAGCATGGAGACCACCAAACGGGTGTGGCAAGCCCGGCTTGATCCTCGGCGCAACACACCTTCCATTGGAATCTACTCCCATGTAAAAGACCGGTGGGGCATCTTCCATGCGCAGCCCTTTGTGCTCAATGAGCGCCAGGCGGGCGTGGCCATTGAAGGTGTCATCCGCCAAGAAAAGCTGGAGACCAGCCAGCTTGCTGTGGATACCCATGGCTACACCGACTTTGCCATGTCACATGCCCGTTTGCTTGGTTTTGATCTTTGCCCGCGGTTGAAGGAACTCAAACAGCGCCACCTCTTTGTGCCACGCGGCACCAAAGTGCCCGCAGAAATCGCTGCGGTGTGCGAAGCCAATGTCGACGTCGCTTTGATCGAAAAGCATTGGGATAGTCTGGTGCACCTGGCAGCCTCGGTCATGAGCGGACATGCCAGTGCGGTGGCAGCTCTTGCGCGGTTCGGTTCTGCCGCCCAGGGCGATCCAATCTATGAGGCTGGCGTGCAATTGGGGCGGTTGCTGCGTACGGCGTTTTTGGCTGACTACTTTGTCAAGGACGCTTTCAGGAACGAGTTGCGCCGGGTGCTCAATCGGGGCGAGGCTGTTAACGCCCTCAAGCGCGCCATTTATACCGGCCGGATCAGCCCGGCGCAGGCCAAACGTGTCGATGAAATGCAGGCTGTGGCCGATGCGTTGAGCCTGATGGCCAACATCGTGATGGCGTGGAATACCTCACAGATGCAGGCGGTCCTGGATCGCTGGTCGAACCGCCGCCAGGTCATTCCACCGGAACTGATCGGGAAGATTGCGCCCACCAGGCTGGAGAGCATCAACTTGCGGGGTGTGTTTCGCTTCCCGGTTGACCGCTATGCTGACCAAATCCTGCCTTCGCGGCCAAATGCATCGATAACTGGCACCAATGGATGAAACCGACCACGGTTTGACGCCACGAATCGCAGATTTGAAAGTGAACAGGAAAGTCAATGAAATCAACGATCTACCAACACCACCTCCGCGCCAGTGCTAGCTTTTCGTACCGTCACTTATTGCACTGAAAACGAGGAGACCCCTGCCCGGAGCGCCGGCCGCACTGTCGCCGCGGCTGACAAGGCGCTCGCCGGAGAGTTGCCGGGCGGCGGCTGGCCCCTCGGCACGTTGGTCGAACTGCTGGTGCAGCAACCCGGTGTGGGGGAGCTTCGTTTGCTGCGCGACGCCCTGCTGGCGCTCGGGAAGCGCCCAATCGCGCTGCTCTCCCCGCCCCACCCGCCCCAGGCGCTGGCATGGGGAAATTGGGGTATCCCTGCTGAACGGCTGCTGTGGCTCCGCCCGCAACGCACGGCCGACCTGCTGTGGGCAGCCGAGCAGCTGCTGCGGGCCGGAACGTGCTCTGCGGTGCTGTGCTGGCAGCAACATGTCCGGGGCGAGTCATTGCGTCGTTTGCATCTAGCGGCGCAGGCGAGCGAGACACTGTTCTGTCTGATACGCCCGCTCGCTTGCGCACGCGACAGTTCACCAGCGCCTTTACGCGTGGCCATCGCACCGGCGCCCGGCGGCGTCGATCTGACCTTCGTCAAGCGACGAGGGCCGCAACAGGAGGTGCCGCTCCGGCTCGCCTTGGCGCCGTCACCGATTCTTTTGTCTCGTCATGCAGCACCTGTGGATTTGCCTTCGCCTACCGTCGCTACCCCTCGAAGTCTTCCGGCCGAATTGGTCAATTGAACTCCCGGCGGTTGTCCTGGAACAGGAAAAAGTGGTCCACGCCTCATCGAGCGCTCGAGCCGGCGGCGTGCGGTATCTGATGCGCCGCGGTGGCGTGCAGGCAATCGCGCCCGCTACCCTGCTCTTTGACCGCGCGCCAGCGAAGGAAACGGAGGCCCTGTATCGCGTCGCCATCGCGCTGCTGCAGTATTCCCCGAACGTGGTCCTTGCCGAGGAAGCGGCGGTGCTGGTCGATGTTTACGCAAGCCTTCGGCTTTTCGGCGGCATCCGTAAGCTCCGGGGACGCATGCGTCGAACGGTGGAGACCATGGGATTCTCCTGTTCGCTGGGCTGCGCCCCTACCGCTCAGGGCGCCTGGCTACTGGCGGCGGCCGGTGGCGGCGCGGCACTGTCCGATGCATCCTTGGCTCGGCAACTGACGTCGTTGCCGGCTGCCCTACTGCCCGCAGCACGCGCGCATCGTGACTGGTTCGATGGCTTGGGATGCCGAACACTCGGCCAGATTCGGCGCTTGCCACGCGCAGGCCTGCAGCGCCGTTGCGGCGACGCAATCAATGACGCGCTCGATCGCGCGCTGGGCGAGGCACCCGAAATCTTCGACTGGCTCCAGGCGCCGCCAGCCTTTTCGGCGCGCGTTGAGTTCCCAGACCGAATCGAACAGGCAGAGGCGACGCTCGCCTATGCCAACGGTCTGATCGCGCAGCTGCTCGGCTGGCTGACGGCGCGTCAGTTGGCGCTATCTGGCTTTGTCGTGTCGCTCGAGCACGAGCGCGGCCGAGAAGCGCAGCCGCCCACGAAAGTCGATATCGCACTTGCCGAGCCGGCGTGGCACGACGAGCACCTCACGCGATTGCTGCGCGAACGACTTGCGCGCTTGGAGATCACGGCGCCATTGATCGCGGTTCGGCTGTCGGTCACCGACGTGCAACCCATGGCGCCGCCGAGTGAGACGCTATTCCCCGAGCCCGGCGGCAAGCCGGAGGACCACGCGCGAGTGATGGAGTTGCTGGTCGCGCGGCTGGGCGCGGATCACGTCCTGAAGCCTGCGACGCGTGCCGACTACCGCCCGGAGCATGCGAACGCATGGGTGCCCATCACCGAAGCGGCGGAGCCGGCGCCGCCGCCGTCTGGTCTGCCTCGACCGGCCTGGCTCCTGGCCAAGCCGGGCGCCCTGCTCACTCGTAATAACCGGCCCTTCTATGGCTCCCAGCTACGGCTTGTCTCGCCGCCCGAGCGCATCGAGGCCGGCTGGTGGGATGGCCAGTTGCTGACCCGCGACTACTTTGTCGCGGAGGCCGAGGACCACAGCCACTATTGGATCTACCAGGAACGCCTGGGCAGCCGCGACGGCGACGCGGTGCGCTGGTATTTGCACGGCCTTTTCGGATAGGGATCGACCGTGCCAACCCCCACCACCGGCGAGCTGGGCACCCTGCCCGGCTACGCCGAGCTGCAATGCCGCTCGAATTTCAGTTTCCTCGAGGGCGCCTCTCGCGCCGAAGAGTTGGTCGAACGCGCCGCGGCACTGGGGTACCACGCGCTCGCGATCACGGACGAATGTTCGCTGGCCGGCATCGTTCGAGCGCACACCGAGGCAAAGACGCATGGCCTGAAACTGCTGGTCGGTGCCTCATTCCGGTTGGTGAACGCCGACGGTAGCCCTGCCCTATCCTTCGTTGCGCTAGCCCGCAACCGCGAGGGCTACGGCAACCTATGCGAACTCATTACGCTGGGGCGCACGCGCACCGCCAAGGGCACCTATTGGCTGACGCCACGCGACCTGGAGGCACCAGAAGGCGAGGCGGCGCACCTACGTGGCCTGCCCGACTGCTTGATCGTGTTCACCCCGGAGTACGGCACGGCGCCGGAGCGGTTGCACTCGCAGGCGGCGTGGGTTGCGCGGACCTTTGCCGGCCGCGCATGGATGGGTCTAAGTCTGCTGCATCGGCCACTAGACGATCTGCACCGTGCCGCCGTGTACGAGGCGGCCGCGGCGAATCACCTGCGGCTGGTGGCCACCGGAGACGTGGTGATGCACGTGCGCTCGCGCAAGCCGCTGCAGGATGTGCTTAGCGCGATCCGGATCGGCAAGCCAGTCGGCGATTGCGGCTACGCCCTGATGCCCAATGCGGAGCGCCATCTGCGCTCCCGACTGCGACTAGCGAACCTGTACCCCAGCCGGCTGCTGACCGAGTCAGTCCATATCGCAAATCTGTGCCAGTTCTCGCTGGACGAGCTGCGCTATGAGTATCCCGAAGAGGTGATTCCGGACGGCACCACGCCGACCGATTACCTGCGCCGAGAGACTTATATCGGTGCCCACCGTCGCTTCCCTTTGGGCATCCCGCACGCGGTGCAGGAACAGATCGAGCACGAGCTCGCGCTGATCCGGGACATGGCCTACGAGCCCTACTTCCTGACCGTCTACGATATCGTCCGCTTCGCCCGCTCCAACGGCATCCTGTGCCAGGGCCGTGGCTCGGCCGCCAACTCGGCGGTGTGCTACTGCCTGGGCGTGACGGAGGTCGATCCGGCGCGCGGCAACCTGCTGTTCGAGCGCTTTATTTCCAAGGAGCGCGGCGAGCCTCCCGATATCGACGTTGACTTTGAGCACCAGCGCCGCGAAGAGGTCATCCAGTACCTGTACCGCAAGTACGGGCGGGATCGCGCGGCGCTGGCGGCTGCAGTGTCCACCTACCGGCCGCGAGGGGCGCTGCGCGAAGCTGGCAAGGCGTTGGGTGTCGATCCGGCGATCGTCGACCTGGTGGCGAAGTCCCACCAGTGGTTCGATAGCCAAGCCGACCTGCTCAAGCGCTTTGCCGAGAGTGGCGTCGACATGGAAAGCGAACTGACCCAGCGCTGGGCCGCGATGGCCGTGCAGATGCTAGGCTTTCCGCGACATCTGTCGCAGCATTCTGGCGGCTTCGTGCTAGCGCGCGGCAAGCTGTCACGGCTTGTGCCGATAGAGAACGCGGCCATGCACGAACGCAGCGTCATCCAGTGGGACAAGGACGATCTCGACGCCGTGGGCTTGCTCAAGGTCGATGTGCTGGCGCTGGGCATGCTGTCGGCCATTCGGCGCGCGCTGGATCTTGTTGCTGCCCAGCGGGGTGAGGTTTTCGAACTGCAGGACATCCCCGCCGAGGATCCCGCAACGTATGAGATGCTGTGCCGCGCCGATTCGATGGGCGTGTTTCAGGTGGAATCCCGGGCGCAGATGTCCATGCTGCCGAGGCTGCGACCGCGCACCTTCTACGACCTGGTGATCGAGGTGGCCATCGTCCGCCCCGGGCCCGTGCAGGGCGGGATGGTGCATCCTTACCTGCGCCGGCGCCAAGGAAAGGAGCCGGTCACCTATCCCAGTCCGGCCATGGAGAAGGCGCTATCCCGGACGTTGGGCGTACCGATCTTCCAGGAACAGGTAATGCAGGTGGCCATGCTGGCTGCGGGCTTTTCCGCCGGCGAGGCGGACCAGCTGCGTAGGGCGATGGCAGCGTGGAAGCGCAAGGGCGGACTCGGCGGATACCATGAACGGATCGTGTCCGGCATGCTGGAGCGCGGCTATGACCGCGAGTTCGCCGAAAGCATCTTCCAGCAGATCCAGGGCTTCGGTGAATACGGTTTCCCCGAGAGCCATTCGGCGAGCTTTGCGCTACTGGTGTACGCGAGCGCCTGGCTGAAATGCCATGAACCCGCGGCCTTCCTCTGCGCGCTGCTAAACAGTCAACCGATGGGGTTCTACACACCCTCGCAGCTAGTCCAGGACGCACGACGTCACGGCGTCGAGGCGTTGCCGGCCGATGTCACGGTCAGCGCCTGGGACTCCGCGCTCGAGAGTGGCCCACCGGCGGCGGTGCGGCTGGGCTTGTCGTTGGTGAGAGGCATGCGCCAGGATGCCGCGCAACGGATCGCGGAGGCGCGCGCGGTGCAGCCATTCGTCTCCGTTGGTGACTTGGCGCGTCGTGCCCGGCTCGATCGGCACGACCTGCAGGTGTTGGCCGCGGCCAATGCACTGGAAGGACTGGCTGGCGATCGGCGCCAGGCGCTGTGGCAAGCGACTATCGCGGTGCCCGACAAGGATCTGCTGCGCCCGACGACGATTGCTGAAGATGCCCCTTCCCTCTCCGCCCCAACGGAAGCCGAGGCCATCATTGCAGACTATCGGACGATGGGGCTCACTCTGCGACGTCATCCCCTATCCCTGCTTCGCGGCAGGTTAGCCGCGCAGCGCTTTGAATCGGCGGCAACGCTTTCGGCCTATGGCGACAGGCAGTTCGCCCGCGGCGCCGGCCTGGTGACAGTGCGCCAGCGGCCGGGTACCGCAAATGGGGTCATGTTCATGACGCTCGAGGATGAAACCGGCACGGTCAACGTGATCATATGGCCGAGCATTCTCGAGAAATTCCGCAGGGAGTTCCTTGGGGCATCCCTCATTGGAATCTACGGCCAGTGGCAAGCCGATGGCGACGTGAAACATCTTGTCGCACAGAGGGCCATTGACCTGTCCACGATGTTGGGAGCGCTGGACACGCGCAGCAGAAACTTCTGCTGAAGCTCGCGACGATGTAATCTCGGCCGGAGAGGTTGGTCTAAGGTTCTATGCAAGGCCTGCTTCCGTCGCGACCTTGTGGCGGTAGTCAACACTATCGACAACATGCACGGTCACTGCATCACTCTCTATCGATAGGTGGAATGTTGGACGCCACTCGGGGCGATGAATATGCTCAGGCGCACCTCGATCAAAGAGCGCATAGTTGACTCCCCCCTTGCGCTGCACTGACTGGAATGCAATGCCGTCAAACGACCAATTTTTCTCGTAGCGGATGAACTCCGCTAGCGCCTGAGTCACCACATAGTCCGTGTCGTTGGCTCGGACCGGACGTGAGATTTCTTCGTGTAGATACCGAAGGAGCAGCCGATACTCGCTGCGCTTCTGATAGTTGGGGTCGAAAAGACTCAGAGGCTCGTGCTTTAGCCAACGATTCAGCGCTGTAAAGTCGAAGAACTTCAAAGGTTCCGTAGACTGGAACTGACCAACGACCACGGTGTCCCCGATGGACGGCCGTACTTCAGCGATACACGTATCAAGTTCGCGCGAAACATAAAGCAGTGGGATGCCGGCCGGGCTCATGCGATTGTTCGCGGCTCGTTCCTTAGGTGCTGCACCCAGCGCGACGTCAGGGCTGTCCGCAAACGACTTAGCTTCGTGAGCGCTGTCGGCGATGCGAGATCGGTAGAACCTTGTCCCAACGCCATGAATTGTGACCAAAGCCGGCGTCCCGGGTCGCTTTGGGTCCGTCGCGTTGAGGGCTTCGTCAATCAACCCCTCGAAAAAACTACGCGCCCCATCATTGAAGAAACGTTGGCCATGGGTGAGTTCATCAGCTATGCGGTGCCAGGCCCCCACTACATACCATCGTTCATGCTCTTCCGAATCGAAGGGGCTCCCTGTGCGGCGGTATTCTTGCCCTGGGCAATAAAAGTCCTCTTCAGCGGCACTCGCATCCTCCAGACACTCCGAGACTGCTCTCCTGATAAAGTCCGAACGGCAACCGATGGCCTCGCCCACCACCTCATCAAGTGTCCTTTCGTACCCAGGATAGAGCCCATAGTCTGGCTCAAAGTGGTTTGGCAGGTGTTTTCCGATAAATTCAGCGATGCGTTTTGGCGTCATCGCGTTTATCGTCGCACTATTGCATCCACTACAGACCCGCCTCTCAAATAGTTCCGACGCGAGCATTTTGACGATACGGTCATCTACACAATCTGCACACACCCACGTCGGTTCCGCGCGTTCCCCCTCCAACATGAATTCATGAAATAGGCCCTTCGTTCCTGAGCTCACCTTCGCAATTCCTCATACGGCTAAGCCTGCAGCAGCCTCGCCTATCCGCTGTCAGCGCTCTTCGTTACGCCCTATCACCGATCAAGCGACGGACCAGATCCGCTGCATCGTACATGCCGAGCCGGTCAGCGATTACAGCGAGATCGCGCAACTGATCGTTCGTCGCGTCTTGCCGTTGCGGCTGCTGTTTCAGGCTCGCCAGAATCGCTTTCAAATGCTCAGACATCGACGTCTCCTTGACGGACACCTCATTGAGCCGTAGGGATGCGAAAACGCTCCCTGTTCTTTCCGAGCCAGGACGGCGCGCGACCACGTCCGGACCAAGTCTTTCCGGTTTTCGGATCCTGATACATCGCGACCGACTCGGATCTTGCCTTAGTGCGTGGACGGCCCCGACCGCGCCGGCGGGCCAGGTCGTCGACCGTTAGACCATATTGATCCATCAAATCGTGGATCTGCTGAACCGCCGCGCCGACTTCCGCCTGGCGCGCTTCTTCCAGACGCGCCTCCAACGCTTCCCTTTGCGCCAATAGCTCTTTGTATGTCGTCATTTAATACTCCGAGAGAAAACGAGTTTAGCCACTAGCGAGTCTACGAGAAATCCACCGTGTTGACGGCACATTGCCCGGCCACCAACATCACGGCGGAAGCTGCGGTCCGACTGCCCCGATATTCGTTCGGCAGACTGGAAAGAAGAATGGAGAGCATCGCTCCGCCCTCTGGTGCTTGACATGCCCGCCGGGCCGATACGGCCGACCTTTCGCCCCGCCATCATTCTCCATTTAAGACACAGTCAAACTGCGCGGCTGCGTAAAGCGAGTTGCAACCCCACACTTCCCGACCGGCGCGATAAAAGACGCACCACTTACCATCGCTGACGCACTGAGCCTCGGGAAAGATCTCGCTATGACCGTTCGCTGTTGCCGAAAGAAGCGTGCCCTCCCGGGTCCGGACAAGGTACTTGCCGGCCGGCAATGGCGCTGGCTGTTCCAGTGTTCGTCGCATTCGAGTCCACTCCTACACAAGCTCGTACTTCGCCATCAGTTGGGCCTTTCGCAATTCTTTACGCTGTCGATCCGCAACGGCGCTTTCATGGGGCGCAATGCTACGGTCTGCCGCAAGCGTTGCGTCATATCGCTCCGTCTCGGCGACAATCTGGATCAACTCCCGAAGCTCACGGCGGGCATCGCTGAAGACCATGGTGTGTACTCCACTGAAAGGTTGAAGTGAATTCGAGGAAAGCGTGTTTCGCTGCTTCATAGAATACACGCCGTACCGTTAATTCCAGCTATCATCGCGTTCGGAAGTCAGCCGATAATCTAAGCGATTCACTTTCTAAAGACGGAAAGGTTTCAAAATCGCGTACCCCCTTGGCCGGCACGGCAATGTGTGCTTTCAATCTGTGCTATGGCGCCAGTCCCATCGACGTTGAACGTGCAGCCAGGCGCATTGCCGCCGTAGTCGCAGACACTGAGATGGTCCCGGCGATCCGCGGGTCGCTGGCCCGCAAAGCGCGGACCTGACCAAACCGCTGAACGCCTGCCTCGTAGGGTTGCCGTCGCGTGATGTAGCGGCGAAGCTGGACGATACCCTCGCAGACGACTTTACCGCGGACGAACTGCTATCACTCGCACAGTTCCTGGACACGCCGGCTGGGGCCCGGATCGCACAGGCTCATGCAGAGCGGCTGGGATCGGGAAAACTCGACTTCACACTGAGTCCCGACAGCGCATTCTCAACGCACACCTTGCAACGCTATGAGCCGACCTCGCATTTCGTTGGATCGATCGCGCAATTCTGCAATCTCGGGCTGAAGCAGCTTCTCCAAGGGCGTCGCCCCATCACCGCCGCGTGAGCCAAGATGCCGGGCAACAAAATCGAAGGCCGCCTCCGTCTCGGCTAGACGTCGACCATACACAGGTGTGCGTGAGCACGAGATTCGATGGATGCGCGAGCACGGTAATTGATGGTCGGCTGCGGCACCGTCCATCACCAATG
>NZ_SROX01000028.1 GCF_013141915.1 Cupriavidus necator
GCAGAGCTTTCTTCGTTTCGTCAACCGTTTGCAGCAATCTTTTTTGCTGCCGTCAGCGCTGCAAACCTTGCTGCGCCGACCTTCCGGCCAACCCCGCATCCCTTGCTGCGCCTGCCTTGCAGGAGCCGCGTGGTGTTGCGAGGGGGCGAATAATAAGCGAGGGCGACGGGCTTGGCAAGCGGTGATTGAAAACTTCTTCATAACGCCCTGGGCAGCCCTTTAGAATCTGCAAATGCCAGACTTGCCCACCTACCTGCCGTCGCGCCTGCCAGCGGACGGCGCACGCCTGCTCGATGCCCATTCACTGGCCGCGGCGTTGTCCCGTCCTATTGTTTTTGTCGACCTGGAGACCACCGGCGCGGATGCCCAGCGTGACCGCATCACCGAGATCGGCGTAGTCGAAGTCGGCCCCGACGGGATTGTCGAGTGGGAAACCCTGCTCGACCCCGGCATGTCGATCCCGCCGTTTATCCAGCGCATGACCGGCATCAGCGACGACATGGTGCGCGGCCAGCCCACCTTCGAAGCGCTGGCCGAGTCGCTCGCGGAGCGCCTGCAAAGCAGGCTGTTCGTGGCCCATAACGCACGCTTCGACTATGGCTTCCTGAAAAATGCGTTCCGGCGCGCCGGCGTAACCTTCCGCGCCGATGTGCTGTGTACCGTAAGGCTCTCGCGCTCGCTGTTTCCGTCAGTTGAACGGCATGGCCTCGACGCACTGATCGCCCGCTTCGGCCTGACGCCCAAGGGCCGGCACCGTGCGCTGGCCGATGCGGAGCTGCTTTGGCAGTTCTGGCAGAAAATCCATGCCACGTATTCTGTCGACCTGGTGGAAGCGGCCGTGCGCACACTGGTGCGCCGCGCCAGCCTGCCGGCTGGCCTGGAGGAAACCGCTCTCGAAGACGTACCTGCGGCGCCGGGCGTCTATATATTCTATGGCGATGAGGACGTGCCGCTCTATGTCGGCAAGAGCGTGCACCTGCGCCAGCGCATCGGCGCCCATTTTTCGGGCGACTACCGCTATGGCAAGGATATGCGGCTGGCGCGGCTGGTCCGTCGCGTCGAGTGGCGCGAAACCGGCGGCGAGACCGGCGCGCTGCTGCTGGAGGCACAACTCGTCAAAGCCATGCAGCCCGTGCACAACCAGTTGCTGCGCCGGAATACCAGGCTGTACGCCTGGGAAATGCCGCAGCAGTTGCCGGTGCCGCGCCTGCGCTCGGATCGCAACACGGATTTCTGCCGGCATCGCGACCTGTTCGGCGTCTTCGGCAGCCGCGGCGCGGCGGAAGCGCGCTTGCGCGCATTAGCCGAGGAGCACGGTCTGTGCATGGCCACACTGTCGCTGGAGAAAACCACGCGCCGTGGCAGTCCCTGCTTTGCGCGACAGGTGCACCGCTGCGCCGGGGCCTGCATCGGCGTGGAGTCGTCGCGCCAACATCGCGCCCGGCTGGCCGAGGCGCTGGCGCCGATCGCGCTGGTGCCATGGCCGTTCGACGGCCCGGTTGCCTGGCGCGAGCAACATGGCGCGCGTGCGTGGTGGCATGTCGTGGATGAGTGGTGCTACCTGGGCTGCGCCGCCACGCTGGAGGAAGCCAGCGCGCTGGCCGCAGCGCCAGCGCATTTCGACCTGGATACCTACCAGATCCTGGCGCCGCGCCGGGATCAATGGATGGCCAACGCGCTGCCCCTGTCCGTGCAGCGGGCTTTCACACTGACCGCGCCGGACGCGTCCGCCGAAGCCGCGCGCCCTGCCCGCGCGGCGTCGGCAAATGCGCCGCGCAAAGCCGCTGCCCTCGCCGGCCAGCAAACCGTGGGCTTGTTTGCCGATTAGCCCGGCCTCGCAGGCCCCGCAATCTGTACGCCAGCCCCCAAAAGGCGCTTGCAAGATGTGACGGCTCCGCTAGTCTCCACAGACCAGCCCCCGCCGCCGGCTGCGCCGATGTGGAGTTCCCATGCCCGCCAATTCCGCCCGTTTTGCATACGCCGCGCGCGCCGTCCCCCACAGGCTTGCGCATGTGGCGGTCCTGGCCGCGGCGGCCATGATGGCGGCCTGCGCCGGGAGCGGGACCAGCGCGATGCAAGGCATCATCGATTCCTGGAAGAACATCCCCGTGGAGGAAGCGAAGCGGCAGTGGGGTCCGCCACAGGCCGTGCAGGCGCTTCCCGCCGGCACCGCCTACGTCTGGACCGATTCTGTGCCGGCGGCGCGGCCGCCGGGCAGCGGGCCGCGCGATGCCGGCATGGAGCGCACCCCCGTTCCGGGGCACTGCCAGCGCAAGCTGGTGGCCAGCCCCGATGGCATCGTGACCGGCGGCGAGTGGCGCGGCGATGCCTGCTGCATCACCGCGCTGGCCGGGCGTTGCGCCGCGCTCAAATACCGGGGGCGCGGCTGAACGCAGCTCAGCGTTCAGGCCACGCACCGGTATCGGCCAGCACCGGCGAGAACTCCCGAAAGGCGAAGCGTAGCGGCAGCGCGCGCTCGCGCCGCACCACGCGCTCGACATGCAGGCGCACCAGCCGCTCGGCACCGGCGTAGGCAGTCAGTTCCGCTCCCTCCCAGATCACTTCGGCGCGTCCGCCCACATGCAGCAGCGAACCGTCGGCAAAATCCGGCACGACGATGCCCGCACGCGGGTCGGCCAGCAGGTTGCCGATCGTGTTGAAGAAATTGTTGCCATTGAAATCCGGGAACGTCAGGGTATGGGCGTCGTCCACGCGGATAAAGCCAGGCTTGCCACCCCGGTGCGAGACGTCGACCCCGCCGGTGTGCTCACCCTCGTCTTGCGGCGACACCATATGGGCGGACGCGATGAACAGCGTATCGGCACCGCGCAGCCAGGCGCTGGCGTGCGCATCCAGCGCGTCGCCGTGCCAGGCCGCAGGCGCGGCAGCCGGCTCGGCAATGGCTACGTCGCGCAACTGGATGTAGCGCGGACAGTTGCCGAAGCTCTGCTCGACCTCGACCGTCAGCCCCGCCGCATCCCGCGCCACGATGATCCCGTTCATGCGGTTGCGCCGGCGCGTAGGCAGCTCGATGCCGAGCAGCCCGATGCGGGCGCCCTGCTCCAGCGCCGCGGCCAGTGGATCGCCAGGCAGCGGCACGGCGTCGATGCGCAGATGCGTGGCGTCCGGCGTCTGCGCAAACCCCGGCGGCCCCACCAGCAACGTGGCCCACGGCATGCCGTCGGCATCGACCGCGCCGGCCAGCAGGAATGGCAGTTGCGCGAAAAACGCGCGGTGCTGGTCCGGCATCTCGCCACGGATCACGCGCGGGCCCGCCGCGGCCATGCGTTCGCGCTTACCTGCGCGCTGTTGTGCGGCGAGTTCGCCGGTGTGGAATGGCAGGCCGGCATGCGGCCAGGTGGGCAGGTCCATGAGCGCTCCGTCAAAACTCCAGGGTTGATGCTCGCCGGCGCAAAGGCTATGCGGCCAGGCCGGTCTTCGATACCAGCATCGGTACGAAACCGGGCAACGCTTCCACGCGGCGCAGCCAGGCGTTGAGCGCCCGGTACGGTGCCAGTGGCACGTTGCCTTCCTCCGCGCGGGCGATATAGCTGTAGGCGGCTACGTCGGCAATGGTGGCGTGTTCGGCGGCCAGGAACGGCTGTGCCGCCAGGATCGGCTCCATCAGCGCAAACAGCCGCTGCGCGCGCGCGACCGCGTCTGCCATCGGCACCGGCCGGCCAAACAGCACCCCCAGGCGCGCCGCTGCCGGGCCGAACGCAATCTCGCCGGCAGCCACCGACAGCCAGCGCTGCACGCGGGCCGCGCCGACAGGATCCCGCGGCAGCCAGCGGCCGTCGTCATAGCGCGTGGCCAGGTAGACCAGGATCGCGTTGGAATCGCCCAGCACCACGCCGTCGTCATCCAGCACCGGCACCTGGCCGAACGGGTTCAGGCGCAGAAAGGCCTCGCCGCGCTGCTCGCCGCCGCGCAGGTCAACATCCACCAGCCGATACGGCAAGCCAAGCAGGCCCAGCATCAGCTCGGCGCGGTGCGCGTGGCCGGATACCGGCGAACGGTACAACACCAGCGGCCTGGCGGGCACTGCGGGGGCATTCGTGTGGGGCATGGCACTCTCCTGAGCGGTTGGTATGGACGGATTCTGGATGCCGGCGACGCTGCAATAAATAGAGGCTTTGATATTTGACTACTCCACAAAATGGAGTAATGCTTGCCGCCATGGACAAACTACGTGCGATGCAGACCTTTGTGCGGATCGTCGACGATGGCAGCCTGACGGCGGCCGCGGCGTCGCTGCATACCTCGTTGCCGGCGGTGGTGCGTACGCTCGCGGCGCTGGAATCCGAACTGCAGGTGCGGCTGCTGAACCGCACCACGCGGCGGCTGTCGCTGACCGCCGAGGGGCGCAGCTACCTTGACGGCTGCCGGCGCATCCTGGCCAATATCGACGAAGTCGAGGCGGGCCTGAGCGCCAGCCATGTCGAGCCCAGCGGCCAGCTCACGCTGACCGCCTCGGTCTTGTTCGGGCAGATGTACGTGGCGCCAGCGGTGACGCGCTTCGTGCAGCGCTATCCGCGCGTGCGTTGCCGCATGGAATTCACCGACCGCGTGGTGAACCTGCTCGAGGAAGACCTGGACGTGGGCGTGCGCATCGGCCCGCTGGCCGATTCCACGCTGGTGGCGCAATCCGTCGGCCACATCCGCCGCGTGGTGGTCGCCACACCCGCCTACCTGCGCAAGCATGGCGTGCCGCGCCACCCCGACGCGCTGGCCAGCGCCAACTGCGTGCGCTTCACCGGCAACCATGCGCACTGGTGGACCTTCCGCGAAGGCGAGCGCGAGTTCCATGTGCCGGTGTCGGGCAACCTGGAGTTCAACCAGACCGCGCCCGCCGTGGCGGCCTGTGCGGCCGGCGCCGGTTTCGGCCATTTCCTGTCGTACCAGGTCGCGCAGCTGGTCGAGGAGCGCAAGCTGCGCATCGTGCTGGAGGATTTCGAGCAGCCCGCCTGGCCGCTATCGCTGATCTATCCGCACGCGCGGCTGTTGCCGGCGCGCACGCGCGCCTTTATCGACTGGATGCGGGACGAGCTGAGCCCCCGCTTCAACTAGGCCCTGTCGTGTGATTGCCGATTGCCGCGCCCCATCACACGCGGCGGCGCATGGCGCTCGGGTTCGGAATGTTCTGAGCGTCCCGATCGGCAAATGGCAAGGCCCCAGGCTGGCACCACGGTGCGCCGACGGCATCTGCGCGGAACATTTGCAGGGCCGCGCGACAAAACCCTTGACGCATTGCCGTGCGCACCGGTATTTTCAAATTCGAATCCGAATTCGAATACGGAATATGCCCATGTCAGCAACGCCTTCCGGCTTCACCGCCAACGCTTCCTTCCCCCGTATCGACACGCCCTCGATCCTGCAGCCGCCGCGCCAGCGCCGCGCGCGCGAGACCGAACAGGCCTTGCTGGGCGCAGGCCGCGAACTGCTGGCGACGCGCGACTTTGCCGCGGTTTCCGTGGCGCAGATCGCTGCGGCGTGCCAGGTATCGGTAGGCGCCTTCTACGGGCGCTTCCGCGACAAGATGGCCTATTTCGAGGCCCTGCGCACGCTGGTGATGGAAGAAACTTCGGCATCGATCGACCGCTACCTGGCCCAGGAACGCTGGGAAGATGTCGCCACGCAGGTGCTGCTGGAAAAAACCGCCAGGTTCATGGTGCTCGGCACGCTGGCCAACCGTGGCGTAATGCGCGCATCGCTGCGCCATGCGTCCACGCGCCCCGAGGAATGGCTGCCCCACCGCCAGAACGGTGAGGCGATCGTGGAGCGCATGGTGCAGTTGCTGGTGCCCCGCCTGCCACTGCCCGCGGAGACGGCCGAGCTGCGCGTGCGGTTTGCCATGCAGGCCGTGTTCAGCGTGCTGGTCAATGCCGTGCTCAATGATTCCGGGCCGCTGCATCTTGACGACGAACGGCTGATCACCGAGCTGAATCGCCTGATGGCCGGCTATCTCGGCGTGCCGCTGGCCGAGGCGGCCTGAGCCTGCCCGGTAATGCAGCCAGGCCATGGCTGCTATGAATTGCGCGGCGCTTGCTTGGCGCGGGCACCGGCGCTCCATAGAATGGGCCCACGCTTCGCTCCGCTCCGAGCCCGGCGCCCGGATCGCCCCAGGTGCCTCGCCGGGACAGCCCTATCCGCCTCAATGATTTACCGGAACCGCTCATGGCCACGCTTTTCCTCGTCCGGCATGGACAAGCCTCGTTTGGCGCAGCCAACTACGACTGCCTGTCGTCGACCGGGCGGCAGCAGGCGCGCTGGCTCGGCGAGTATTTCGCCGAGCGCGGGGTCAGCTTCAGCCGCGTAGTGGCCGGCACGCTGGTGCGCCAGCAGGATACCGCCACGGAAATCCTGGCTGGCATGGGGCAGCCACAGACGACGGTCGTTTCGCATCCGGGGCTGAACGAGTACGACGGCGAGGCGCTGTACCGGTGCCATACGGGCGGCGCCGACCACCGCGCCCACCAGAACGGCGACTACAACGACTACTGGCGCACTTTCCGCGCGGCCTATGCGGCCTGGACGCAGAACGGGCTGGCCGAGATGCCCGAAAGCTGGGCCGACTTCGGCGCGCGCATCGCCGGCGCGCTGGCGCAGGCCAGCGAGGGCGCGACGCGCGAGGATGCGATTCTGGTGGTCAGCTCTGGCGGCGCCATCGGCCGGGCCACCGCCGACCTGCTCGGCGCGCCCGCGCAGGCCGCGATCGAGATGAACCTGCAGTTCCGCAATACCGCGTTCTGCGAAATCATTGTCGGCCGCGGCGTGCAGCGGCTGCTGAGCTTCAACAACGTGCCGCACCTCGAGCGTGCCGACCGGCGCAGCGCGGTCACCTTCGCCTGACACCGAGCGCTGGCGCGGGCCCTGGCCCGGCGCTATCCGCTCAGCCAAATGAAAATGGCCGCGATTTCGCGGCCATTTCTTTTCCTGCGCCGGCTGCTGGCGCGGGCACTGTGACATGCCCGCGCCGCCGGTCCTTCTCCCTTTACTACACTGTGTCGCCGCCTCGATGCTTTACAGGCGCTCGACGATGGTCACGTTGGCCAGCCCGCCGCCTTCGCACATCGTCTGCAGGCCGTAGCGCTTGCCATGCGTATGCAGCGCATGCACCAGCGTGGTCATCAGCTTGGCGCCCGAGCCGCCAAGCGGATGGCCCAGCGCGATGGCGCCGCCATGCACGTTCAGGCGCTCCGGATCGGCGCCGGTGGCCTTGAGCCACGCCAGCGGCACCGGTGCGAAGGCCTCGTTGACTTCGAACAGGTCGATATCGCCGATGCGCAGGCCGGCGCGCTTGAGCGCGGCCTCGGTGGCCGGCAGCGGCGCTTCCAGCATTACCACCGGGTCATGGCCGATCACGGTCATGCTGTGCACGCGCGCCAGCGGCTTGACCCCCAGCTTCTTCAAACCTGCCTCGTTGACCACCATCAGGCCGGCGGCGCCATCGCAGATCTGGCTGGCAGTCGCGGCGGTCACGCGGCCACCTTCGGCGATCAGCTTGACGCTGCCGATGCTTTCCAGCGTCGCGTCGTAGCGGATGCCTTCGTCGGTGGTGTGCATCTCGCCATTGGCGCCGTCGGCCGTGCGCACTTCCACCGGCAGGATCTCGGCGTTGAAGCGGCCCGCCTGGGTGGCGGCGATGGCGCGCTGGTGGCTTTGCAGCGCGTAGGCGTCGAGTTGCTCGCGCGCCAGGTCGTACTTGCGCGCGATCATCTCGGCGCCGGTGAACTGGCTGAACTGCACGCCGGGGTAGCGCGCTTCGACGCCGGGGCTCTTGGGCACGCCGAAGCCGTTCTTGGCGGGCAACTGCGACGACAGGCCCATCGGCACGCGCGTCATGCTTTCCACGCCGGCGGCGATGACGATGTCCATCGCGCCCGACATCACCGCTTGCGCGGCAAAGTGCAGCGCCTGTTGCGAAGACCCGCACTGACGATCGACCGAGGTGCCCGGCACGCTTTCCGGCAGGCGCGAGGCCAGGATCGCATTGCGCGCGACATTGCCGGCCTGCTCGCCGACCTGGCTCACGCAACCCATGATGACGTCTTCGACCAGCGCCGGATCGGCGCCGGTGCGCTCCACCAGTGCGTCGAGCACCTGTGCGGCCAGGTCGGCCGGATGCCAGCCCGACAGCTTGCCGCCCTTGCGGCCGCCGGCGGTACGGACCGCCGCGACGATATATGCCTCTGCCATGTGATCTCCTTGGTTCGATGCGGGCCGCCGTGGCAGCCATGGTGTTGTGCGGCATGCCGGCGCGGGTGCCGGCAGCGTCGAGGGCTATTGTTGCGCCGCGGGTGTCGGCAAGCGTCGTCGGAAGCGACGAAGTTGCCGCACCGCTCAGGCGCGCGGCGCCAGCACCGCGAAGATCGCCGTGGCGCGCAACAGGCAGCGCTCGCCGCTGAACAGCCGGCAGGTGCCGTAACGCAGCCGCGAGCCGAGCTTGTCGAACTCCACGCGCGCTTCGACCCAGTCGCCCAGGCGCGCGGAGTCGAGATAGTCGAGGCTCAGGTTGACCGTCACCGCGCTTTTGGCGCGGCCGGTTTCCAGCGACATCATCATGCCGATCGCGGTATCGGCCAGCGTTGCCAGCATGCCGCCGTGCGGAATGCCCAGGTTGTTCAGGTGGCTCTCGTCGATGCGCACCGCCAGCGTGCGGCGTTCGGCGTGCAGGTAGAGCTGGCCGAAGCCGGCCATGTAGCCGCTCATCCGGCGCAGCGGGATAAAGCCCGCCGGCACGTCGGCGCCGGCTTCGGCCGGCGCGGCGATGGCATGGGTCATCGCCGCCTCGATTTCGGCCTCGGCCATGGCGTCAGGCAAAGTAGCGCGAGGCCACGCTGAGGTGCTCGCGGCAATCGGCCACCATGCGCGCGATCAGTTCCTCGCAGCTGGGCACGTCGTCGATCAGGCCCACGCACTGGCCGGCGCTGATGATGCCGCCGTCGGTTTCACCGGCCTTGAGCGCGGCCCTGCCACGCACGCCGGCCACCAGGTGCTTGACGTCCTCGAACTGCGCGCCGCCGGGACGGCGTTCGATGCTCACCACTTCGTCCGACACGGCGTTCTTGAGCACGCGCGCGGTGTTGTGCAGCGTGCGGAAGATCAGGTTGGTGTCGCGCTCGCTGGCCTGGACCAGCGCCTGCTTGACGTTGTCGTGGATCGGCGCCTCGCGCGTGGCGCAGAAGCGCGTGCCCATGTTGACGCCCTCGGCGCCCAGCGCCAGCGCCGCCGCCATGCCGCGTCCGTCGGCGATGCCGCCCGAGGCGATCACCGGGATCGACAGCTTGCGCACCGCCTGCGGGATCAGCACCATGCCCGGCACATCGTCCTCGCCCGGATGGCCGGCGCATTCAAAACCGTCGATCGACACCGCATCCACGCCCAGCCGCTCGGCCGACAGCGCATGGCGCACCGCCACGCACTTGTGGATCACCTTGATGCCCGCGGCCTTGGCGCGCGCGATATGTTCCTTGGGGTTGTTGCCGGCGGTCTCGAGCACCTTGACGCCGCTCTCGATGATGACGTCGAGGTAGCGCGCGTACGGCGGCGGATTGATCGAGGGCAGCAGGGTCAGGTTCACGCCGAACGGCTTGTCGGTCATCTCGCGGCAGCGGCGGATTTCGTCGGCCAGGGCCTCGGGCGTGGGCTGTGTCAGTGCCGTCAGGATGCCCAGGCCGCCCGCGTTGGAAACGGCGGAGGCCATTTCAGCGTAGCCAACCCATTGCATGCCGCCCTGGATGATCGGGTAGCGAATGCCAAGCAGTTCGGTGATGCGTGTCTTCATGGTGGTCCTTTTGCTGTCTGCGCCGGCACGGCGCACGGGCGGTATTGTGACGCGGCGGTGCTGCCGTGGGATGCACGCCAGTCTACGGCCAGGCGCGGCGTCCCAGCCTCGTCGGAAGCGACGATTGCGGGCGGCGCATTCTGCACTAGTGTTGGCCGAGCCCCGCTGCCGGCGCCCCCGTCCCGGCATCCCTCCCCTTTTTCCAGCAGGAGCCAGCATGACGCAAGCCACGCCTTCGTTCGAAACCCTGCGCTACGCCGTTGAAGACGGCGTCGCCACCATCACCCTGCACCGCCCGGACCAGCTCAATGCCTTTACCGCGCAGATGATGCACGAGTTGATCGCCGCGTTCGACGCCACCGATGCCGACGACAACGTACGCGCCGTGATCGTCACCGGCTCCGGCCGCGCCTTTTGCGCCGGCGCCGACCTGTCCGGCGGCAGCTCCACCTTCGATTTCGAAAAGCGCTATGGCGCCAGCCCGGACAGCGCGCATCGCGATGGCGGCGGGCGCGTGTCGCTGCGCATCTTCCGCAGCCTCAAGCCGGTGATCGCCGCGGTCAACGGCGCCGCGGTCGGCGTGGGCGTGACCATGCAGCTGCCGATGGATATCCGGCTGGCCTCGACCGACGCCAAGTTCGGCTTTGTCTTTGCACGCCGGGGCATCACGCCGGAAGCGGCGTCGTCCTGGTTCCTGTCGCGCGTGGTCGGGATTTCGACCGCGCTGGAATGGTGCTATACCGGCCGCGTGTTCTCGGCGCAGGAGGCGCACGAGCGCGGCCTGGTGCGCTCGCTGCACGCACCCGAAGACCTGTTGCCGGCAGCGCAGGCGATTGCGCGCGAAATCGTCGCCAATGCCGCCCCGGTCTCGGTGGCGATCTCGCGCCAGCTGATCTGGCGCATGGCCGGCGCCAGCCACCCGATGGAAGCACATAAGCTGGACAGCCGCGCGATCCAGTCGCGCGGCCGCTCCGCCGACGTCAAGGAAGGCGTCAGCGCATTCCTGGAAAAGCGCCCCGCCGCGTTCCCGGAAACCGTGTCGCGGGACATGCCGGACTTCTTCGACTGGACCGGCGAACCGCCCTTCGCCTGAGCCGCTCGAATCGATCTATTCTCCGGAGTCCCGATGCAAGTCAGCCAAGCCGTCGCCAGCCGCAAGTCCGTCCGCGGCTTCCTGCCCCGGGCCGTTGCGCCCGACACCATCCGCCGCGTGCTCGATGCCGCCGCGCGGGCCCCGTCAGGCGGCAATCTGCAGCCGTGGCACATCCATGTGGTCGGCGGCGAGGCGCTGCAGCGCCTGCTCGGCGTCATGCGCGAACGCATTGCCCAGGCGCCCGCCGGCGAAGCGCGCGAGTACGACATCTACCCGCGCGAACTGGTCTCGCCCTACCGCGAGCGCCGCTTCCAGGTGGGCGAGGCGCTCTATCACCACCTCGGCATTCCGCGCGAGGACAAGGCGCGGCGGCTGGCGCAGTTCGCCAGCAACTTCACCTTCTTCGGCGCACCGCTCGCGCTGTTCTGCACGGTAGACCGGCGCATGGGCCCGCCGCAATGGTCGGACCTCGGCATGTACCTGCAGACGGTGATGCTGTTGCTGCGCGAGGAAGGCCTGGACAGCTGCGCGCAGGAGTGCTGGGCAATGTATCCGCAGACCGTTGCCGATTTCCTCGCGCTGCCGGCCGAACGGATGCTGTTCAGCGGCATGGCGATCGGCTACGAGGACCCCGCGGCGCCCGCCAACCAGCTGCGCGCCGAGCGCGCGCCGCTGGCGGAATTCACCGAGTTCATGGGCATTTGAACTGGCACCGGGCGGCCGGCGGGTTGCGGATCAAAGCAGGCCAAGCTGGCGCGCGATCGCCACCGCCTGGGTGCGATTGCTGGCGTGCAGCTTGGCGCTGATATTGCGCAGGTGCGTACGCACCGTGGTCTCGGACACAAACAGGCGCTCGGCCATGGCGACGTTGGAATAGCCCTCGGCCAGCAGGTGCAGCACCTTCTGCTCCTTGGGCGTCAGCGGTTCCACCAGCGCCGCCGGCGCCGGCCGGCCAGCGCCGGCAGACGGCTCCGCGACGGCCAGGCCGCAAGCCTGCAGCAGCCTTTCAACGTAGGGAGCCGGCAGGCTGGCCGCCTGCCGCGCGCAGGCGTCGGCCACCAGCCGGCGCACATCGTCGCCCTCGTCGGCAAAGATGCGGACAAAGCCTTCGGCCGCGCCGAAGCGCAGCGCCTCGCCCATCACCACCAGCGCATGCGCGCCATCGCCGGTGCGCTGCCATGCCTGCGCCAGCAGGATGCGCAGCTTGAGCGCACGGCGCATCAGCTGGTTGCCGGCGGCGGCCGCGAGTTCGCGCTCGATCGCTTCGCGCACCGGCGTGCCGGGGCGCGCATACAGGTCCAGCCGCAGCCGGCCGAGCGTGATGTCCTCGACATCGCTGGCAAAGGAGCTGACCCCGGGGCGCGTGCGCCACAGCGCCGGATCGGCGGCCCGCTCGATCGCCTCTTGCGCGGCGTGCACATTGCCCTGGCGCAACGCCAGGCGGGCGCGCTCCAGCATCGCGGCCATCACCAGCCGCGTGAGGCCGCGATGGTGTCCCAGCGCTTCGAGCTGTGCCAGCCATTCGTGAGCCTGGTCGGCCTCGCCGCGCTCGAAGGCGATGCGGGCCAGCACCGCATGCCCGGTGATGATCTGGTCGGGCAGGCCGAGGTCGCGCGACAGCGGCAAGTAGACGTTGAGCAGGCGGCTGGCGCGTTCGGAATCGCCGCTTTCGTAAAGGCCCTCGGCCAGGAGAATGCCGGCCATGGCGTTGCCATTGGTGGGGCCGAAACGGTTCGGCAGCATCGTGCTGGCGGCAATGCGGAAACGGGCCAGCGCCTGCTGCAGCCGCCCCTGGCGCAAATCGATCAGCCCTTCGACCGATTCCGAGAAAATCTTGTTGAAGTTGCTGTCCGAACCGCGCACCGCATGCCGCGCCACCTGCAGCAGCCGGCGCGCTTCGGGATAGTCGCCCGCCACCGCCGCCAGCCGCGCCATCGAGGTGGCCAGGATCGCGTCGGGGAAGGCATAGCCCATCGGCAACGGCGGCAGCTCGTTGCGGGCAAAGGCGCGCGCGTCGTCGAAGCGGTCCATCATGTTCAGCAGCATGTGGCGCAGAGCGCGGATATGGGCCAGCAGGTCGCCGGCCGCCCCCGCGGTGGGGATCTGCTGCAGCAGCGCGATGGCTTCGGCCGGCCCGCGCGTGAACGACACCGCCCACACCCGCGCAATCTGCAGCTTGGGCAGCCGGGCCAGTTCCTCGGCCGGCACCGCCTCGAGCCAGCGCGTCAGGAGGCGCATGCGGCCCTGCGCCAGCAGGTCGTCGGCGGCGCCATCCAGCAACTGCAGCGCAGGCGCCAGCGCCCCGGCGGCGAAGGCATGTTCGATGGCGGGCACCAGGCGCCCCTGCGACTCATACCAGCGCGACGCCGACAGGTGCAGCTGCGGCACGGCTTCGGGCATGGCCTGCGCCAGCTGCGCGCGTAGGAAGCCGGAAAACAGGCTGTGATAGCGATACCATTGCTCGGACGCGGCGCCGGAGCCGCGTTCGCCGTAGCGTTCGCTCTCCAGCGGCAGCAGGAACAGGTTGGCGCGCTCCAGCCAGGCCAGGATGTCTTCGCTGCTGCCGGCGGTGGCGGGCTGGCACACCGCGTCGCACAGCGGCCCGCACAGCTGGTCCAGGATCGAGGTGCGCAGCAGGAAGTCGCGCACCGGCTCGGGCAGGTGCAGGAAGACGTCTTCGACCAGGTAATCGGCAATCGCCGCGTTCGAGCCCGAGAAACCGGCGATAAAGCCCTCTGGCTGGGTGCGCCGTTCCAGCGCCACCGACGCCAGCCACAGCGCCGTGGCCCAGCCCTCGGTGCGCCGGTGCAGCACGCTGATGGCGGCCTGCTCCAGCTTCAGCCCGCGCGCCTGGCGCAGGAAGGACGCGGTCTCGTCGGCGGAAAAGCGCAGCTGCGCTGGCTCGATCTCGAGCAGTTCGCCGCGCGCGCGCAGGCGCGCCAGGCCGGTCTCGGGCACCCAGCGCGTGCCGATCACCACGCGGCAGCCCGGCGGCAGGCTTTCCACCAGCTGCCAGACCAGTCCGGCCACGGCTGCGTTCTGGACGGCTTCGAAATCGTCAAGGAACAGCGTGAAGTCGCCGTGATGGCTGGCAAGGCGATCGATCAGGGCAAGCGCCTGCTCGCCCGGGTCCTGCGCCAGCGCCTGGCGCGCCGACCGGTCCGGCCCGCCGCTGCCCAGGCCCTGCGCGATGGCGGCCTCGATCGAGCCGAGGAAGCGCGAGGTGTCATTGTCGGAGCGGTCCAGCGTGAGCCACGCGGTGCGGCCGCCGGCGGCCTCGAGCCGCGCGCGGCACTGGAGCATGGCGGTGGTCTTGCCGAAGCCGGCGGGCGCGCGCACCAGCACCAGCTTGACGAAGCCCGCCGCGCACACGGCCTCGCAGATCGCCGCGCGCTGGACCTGGAACGGCGTCAGCAGCGGCGGGCGCAGCTTGGCGGCCAGCGATGCCGCGCCGGCAGGTGGCGGCGTGCGCCGTCCGGTCTCCTCGATACTTGCCATTGGCTGTTTGTCGTCTCCCGCACATCGCGGCCCTGGACGGGCGCGCGATGCGCCCCCGGCTGCAAGACGCAGGCGGGTGGCCGTGGCTGTGGTGTAGCGAGGAATTATGACGTAAACCGCTGCGCTCGCTCAAACGCACGCAGCGGGCTGCACCGTTTGCCGGTGCTTCACACCAGCTTGCTGGCGTGCCCGGCCCAGTAGCGGTCGCGCAGCAGCCGCTTGAGCAGCTTGCCGGTAGGCAGGCGCGGCAGCTCGGGCTCGAAGTCCACCGAGCGCGGGCATTTGATGGCAGACAGGTTGGCGCGGCAGAACGCGATCAGCTCGGCGGCCAGTTCTGGCCCCGCCTCGCCCATCTCGGCGGGCTGCACCACGGCCTTTACCTCTTCGCCGAAATCCTCGTTGGGCACGCCGATCACGGCGACATCCATCACCTTCGGATGCGTCATCAGCAGGTTCTCGGCCTCTTGCGGGTAGATGTTGACGCCGCCGGAGATGATCATGTTGGCCTTGCGGTCGGTCAGGTACAGGTAACCGTCCGCGTCGACGTAGCCCACGTCGCCGATGGTGCTCCAGTCCGGATGCTGCGGATGGCGCGTCTCGGCGGTCTTGGCGGCGTCGTTGTGGTACGTGAAGGGGCGGCCCTCGGCAAAGTAGATGGTGCCCGGCTCGCCAGGTGGCAGCAGCGCGCCGTCGGGCCCGCAGATGCGCAGCTTGCCGACCATGGCCCGGCCCACCGTACCCTTGCGCGCCAGCCATTCCGGCGTATCGACCACGGTCACGCCATTGCCTTCGGTACCGGCGTAGTACTCCCAGATCACCGGTCCCCACCACGCGATCATGGCTTCCTTGACCTGCACCGGGCATGGCGCCGCCGCGTGGATCGCCACGCGCAGCGACGATACGTCATAGCCTTGCCGCTGCGCCTCGGGCAGCTTGAGCATGCGCGAGAACATCGTCGGCACCAGCTGCGTGTGGGTGATGCGGTGTTGCTGCACCAGCCGCAGGAACTGCTCGGCGTCGAAATGCTCCATCACCACCGCGGTGCCGCCCAGCGCCTGCACCGTCATGGTGTAGCGCAGCGGCGCGGCGTGGTACAGCGGCGCGGGCGACAGGTAGCGCGTGTCGGCGTCGAAGCCGTAGAGCCGCTGGCACAGGGCGGTCAGCGTCGTCGGCGCCTCGATGTCGGGGCTCGACGGGGGTGCGTACACACCTTTGGGCCGGCCGGTGGTGCCGGACGAATACAACATGTCGCCGCCGGTCACCTCGTCGTCGATGGGCGTTGCCGGGCAGCCGGCCAGCGCGGCCGCGTAGTCGTCGTAGCCCGGCACCGTGCCGTCCAGCATCAGGCGCCCCTGCAAGGCGGGCGTCTGGCCGGTCAGCGCCGCGGCAATTTCGGCCTGCGCGTGCGTGGTGACCAGCAGGCGGGCGCCGCTGTCATTGACGATATAGGCCGCGTCGGCGGCGTTCAGGCGCGTGCTCAGGCAGATATAGACGATGCCGCTGCGCTGCGCGCCCCAGCACAGCTCGAACAGCCGCGGATGGTTCTCCACCATGAAGGCCACGCGGTCGCCGGGCTGCAGGCCCAGCTTGCGGAACAGGTGGGCGACCTGGTTCGAGCGCTGGTCCAGCTCGCGGTAGGTGACGACGGCGCCGCTGCTGCCCATGATGACGGCGGGCTTGTCGGGCGTGCGCTGCGCGTGGATGTGCGGATGCATGGCGTGGAACTCCTCGACTGGGATGGTGGCACGGCGGATGCCGGTTCCGCATTCTCGGAACCCTGGCCGGTTCCACCATCGTCGGAAGCGACGAAGCGGCATCGGCCGCTTTTTGCCGCAGCGCCGCAAAAAGAAGTCGCCGCCAGCCAGCTGGCCAGCTTCGTCCGATGCGACGATGCGCCGCCGGGCGGCTTGGCCGGAAGATGCCCGCCAGACTACCGCCCTCACACCGCACCCTTATCCGAAGGAGCCAAGGTGGATTTCCAGTTCAGCGAAGAACAGTCGATGCTGCGCGACACGCTCGCGCGTTACCTGGCCGATCACTATGATTTCGAAGCCCGCCGCGCGGCGGCGCAATCCGCGGCGGGTTGGCGCCCGGACTGCTGGCGCGCGTTTGCCCGCGACCTCGGCATCCTCGGCGCGGCCTTCCCGGAGCGGCTGGGCGGACTTGGAGGCGGCGCGGTCGAGCACATGGTGGTCATGGAACAGCTGGGGCGCCACCTGGTACTGGAGCCCTACCTGGGCACGGTGGTGCTGGGCGGCGGCGCGCTGATGCACGGCAGCCCCGAGCTGGCCGCGCAATGGATCCCGGCCATCATCGGCGGCGAGGCCACGGTGGGCTGGGCCCATGCCGAGCCCGCCAGCCGCTACTGCCGGCACGACGTGCAGGCCAGCGCCACGCGCCAGGGCGACAGCTACCGGCTCAGCGGCCACAAGCACGCCGTCGCTGGCGCGCCGCTCGCCTCGCACCTGGTGGTCAGCGCACGAACCAGCGGCGCGCGCCGGGACCCGCGCGGCATCAGCCTGTTCTGGATCGCGCGCGATACGCCCGGCGTGACGCTGCGTGCGTATCCCACCTTCGACGGACAGCGCGCCGCCGAGGTACTGCTCGACAACGTGCAGGTGCCGGCCAGCCAGCGCATCGGTACCGAAGGCGAAGCCTTTGCGCTGGTCGAGCACCTGTGCGACCAGGCCATGATCGCACTGGCCGCCGAAGCCAATGGCGCGATGGCACGCATGCTGGCCGACACCATCGACTACGCGCGCCAGCGCAAGCAGTTCGGCGTGCCGATCGGCACCTTCCAGGCCCTGCAGCATCGCATGGCCGATATGTACATGCAGCTGGAGCAATCCGTGGCCCTGACGCAGGTGGCCGCCATGCAGGCCGCCGGCGCGCCGCCGGTGCGCGCGCAGGCGGCGTGCGCGGCAAAGATCCAGGCTGGCCAGGCCGGCGCCTTTGTCGGCCAGGGCGCGGTGCAGATCCACGGCGGCATGGGCGTGACCGAGGAACTGGCGGTGGGCCACTACTTCAAGCGCGTCACGGCCATCGACCTGCAGATGGGCTCGGCCGAGCACCACCTGCGCCGCTACGCCGAACTGCTCTATCCCGCGCAGGCCGCGGCCTGAGCCCGCCGCAACAGCGACGCACACAACCCTGTCGATTCCCCAGCGAGGCCCGTCGATGCATCTCGATTTCTCCCCGCAAGACCTGCAGTTCCGCGAAGAAGTGCGCGCCTGGATTGCCCAGGCCTATGACGCCGACCTGCGCGCCATGATGGCGCAGTCCAAGAACGGCTACCTCGACAAGGCCGGCCAGGTGCGCTGGCAGAAGGCGCTGCACGCGCGCGGCTGGGCCGCGCCGAACTGGCCCAAAGAGTACGGCGGCCCCGGCTGGAGCGCGGCCGAGCGTTTTATCTTCCAGTCCGAACTGGCCGCCGCGGGATGCCCGCCGGTGTCGCCGATGGGCCTGAAAATGGTGGCGCCGGTGATCATGAAGTACGGCACGCCCGAGCAGAAGCAGCGCTTCCTGCCGCCCATCCTCAGCTCCGACGTCTGGTGGTGCCAGGGCTACTCCGAGCCCAACTCCGGCTCCGATCTGGCGTCGCTGCAGCTGCGCGCCGACCACGGCACCGATAGCGATGGCGAGCACTACATCCTGAACGGCTCCAAGATCTGGACCACGCACGCGCAATGGGCCGACTGGATGTTCTGCCTGGTGCGCACCAGCCGCGAATCGAAGCGCCAGGAAGGAATTTCATTCCTGCTGCTCGACATGCATACGCCCGGCATCACGGTGTCTGCGCTGCCGACGCTGGATGGCCCCATGCCTGGCCAGCAGGAGGTGAACCAGGTTTTCTTCGAGAACGTGCGGGTGCCGGTGGCGAACCGCATCGGCGAGGAAGGCAAGGGCTGGACCTATGCCAAGTACTTGCTGGAGTTCGAGCGCGGAGGCACGTATAGCCCGATGCTGCGCAAGCAGTTGTCCAAGATCGCCGAGATCGCGGCGGAGCAGCCTGGCGACGACGGTGGCCGGCTGCTGGACGATCCGGTGTTCCGCCGCAAGCTGGCCGCGCTGCACCTGCGCGCGGCCGCGCTCGAAGCGGTGGAACTGCGGGTGTTTTCGGGCGTGGAATCGGGCACCTCGATCGGCGCCGCGTCGAGCATGCTCAAGCTCACGGGCACCGAAACCCTGCAGGCGGCCAGCGAGCTTGCGGTAGAGGCGGCGGGGCCCGCGGCACTGCCGTTCGTGCAGGACACCTGGGCGCAACTGCAGGGACGCGAGGCGGCGCCGCGGGTCGGGCCGGACTATGCGGCCGTGCTGGCGCCGCGCTATTTCAACTATCGTAAGGCGTCGATCTATGGGGGATCCAATGAGATTCAGCGCAATATCATTGCGAAGATTGTGTTGGGGCTTTGAAGGGCTGGGTCGCTGTTGGTGACATGCTGTCGGCTTTTGAACCGCCGGGTTCCGCCCTGCTGGGCGGGTCACTTTTTGTCCGAGCGACAAAAAGTAACCAAAAAGCGCGTTTACTGCCCTGCGGGCGGCATGTCTTATCGTAGTGTGCCTGGGGGTTTTCGTACGGGGCTTTGCTTCCTCGCATAGCTGGACTGCCTGACGCAGGGGTGCGCGACGGTGGGAGGGGCGTTGAAGTGGTGTTTGAACGAGCCCAGAGCGGTCAGTGGCCCCCTGCTGCTGGCCTTGCCATAGGAACGCCTTCGACTGCGCTGCGCGCAAACGCTCAATGCCCGCCAGCGCCTATTGGCCCTGCGCAGCAGCCGCAGGCGTCCCCCGTTGCGGCTAGCAGCCGGCGGCCTACGCCCTGCATGGGGCTTGTCCGATAGTGGGTGATCGGAGGCACTATCCCTGACTCACCTCGCGTAGCAGGCTCGAACGGGCACCCACATCCAAACGGCACGCACCGCCGCCCATATGACCCACGCCGCGTAATTTATAGCCAGCCGCTCAGGCGACGCGTTTTTTGGTTACTTTTTGTCGCTCGGACAAAAAGTGACTCGCGGGCTACGCCGGCGAAACAGCCGCGCCCGCCAAGAACGATAAAGCGGCGCCCCCTAACTCCCTAGGGTTCCCCCGCAATTGACGTCCACCCTCTCACGCCTATATATTTTTATGAACATCTAGTTCATTTTTGAACATAGCCACCAACCAGCTGCAAACATGCCCCTCAAAATCGGAATCAACGGCGCCGGCATCGGCGGCCTCGCCGCCGCCATCGCACTACGCAAACTCGGCCTGGACGCAATCGTCTACGAACAAGCCCCCCGCTTCGCCCGCGTCGGCGCCGACATCAACCTGACCCCCAATGCAGTGCGCGCGCTGGACGGGCTGGGCGTCGGCGAGGCTCTGCGCGAGACCGCCGCACGCCCCAGCCACCGCATCAGCCGCATGTGGGATACCGGCGCCGAGACCTCGAGGCTCCCGATGCAGGAAGAGGCCGAGCGCCGCTACGGCGCGCCGCAGCTGACCATGCACCGCGCCGACCTGATGACTGCGCTGGAAGCCGCCGTGCCGGCCGCTTGCGTGCGGCTCGGCCACCAGGCGGTGGCGATCGAGCCCGGAGCCGATGGCGCGACGCTGCGCTTTGCCAATGGCACGCACGAGCACGTCGACGTGCTGGTCGGCGCCGACGGCATCCATTCCACCGTGCGCACCGCGCTGTTCGGTAAGGAAAGCCCGATCTTCACCGGCGTGGTGGCCTATCGCGCCGTAGTGCCGGCCGAGCGCCTCGCCGGCGTGCCCAACCTGGGCGCCTTCACCAAATGGTGGGGCCCGGACGCGGCCACGCAAATCGTCACCTTCCCGCTTAACCGCGGCCGCGACATCTTTATCTTCGCCACCGTCGCGCAGGAAGCCTGGCGCCATGAATCGTGGACCACGCCGGGCCGCGTGGCAGACCTGCGCAGCGCCTATGCCGGCTTCCATGCCGAGGCGCGCGCGCTGCTCGATGCCTGCGACGAGGTGCTGATCTCCGCGCTGTACGTGCGCGATCCGCTGCCGGCGTGGTCAGCAGGCCCGGTCACGCTGATGGGCGACGCCTGTCATCCGATGATGCCGTTCATGGCGCAGGGCGCCGGCATGGCGATCGAGGACGGCGTGGTGCTGGCGCGCTGCCTGGCCGAGGCCGCGCACGACGGCGCCGCCGGCGTGCCGGCCGCGCTGGCGCGCTACCAGGCCGCGCGCCACGAACGCACCAGCCGCATCCAGATCGGCTCGCGCAGCAATGCCTGGCTCAAGGAAGGCGGCAATGCCGACTGGGTGTACGATTACGACGCCTGGAACGTCGCCCTCGGCTGAAGCCGCGGGCCGCGTTTCACCGAAGCACGGCCGCCTGCGCGGCCGTTTTCCATGGATTGCCAACGCCAAGATGCCCAAGTCCCCCACGCCGACCGAACCCGACCTCGACGACAGCGCCGCGCCTGAAGACACCCGCGAGGCCCAGCTGGTGTCGCCGGTCATCCGCGGCCTGCGCTTGCTGCGCTTTATCGCCGAAGGCGGCGCCACCGCCAACCTGAGCGAGGTCGGCCGCCGCATCGACGTGAACCGGGTCACCGTGATGCGGCTGCTGGATACGCTCGAGCATGAAGGCATGGTCGAGCGGCTGCCGCAGGGCGGCCACCAGGTCGGCTTCAATTTCCTGAAGCTGGCCTCGCGCGTGCTGGCCTCGAACGACCTGACCAGCTTTGCCGGGCGCGTGCTGGCCCGCCTCAGTACATCGCTGCAGCTGTCGGCCTACCTTGCGGTGCGCGATGGCGGCGCTGCGCTCTACCTGCTGCGGCAGATGCCGGCGGCCGCGCTGGTCAGCAATATCCAGGTGGGCAGCCGCGTCGCCGCGCACCTGACCACGCCCGGCCGGATGCTGATCGCCGAACTGCCCCCTGAGACGCTGCGCGAATTGCTGGGGCCGGATCCGCTGCCGACCGTCACCGGGCAGAGCCCGGCCACCCACGCGCGGCTGGCCGAGATCCTGGCCGCCGACCGCGAACGCGGCTGCGCATGGAGTTTCTCCGCCTACGAACCGGGCATCGATTCGTGCGCGGCACCGGTGCGCGGCGCCGACGGCGCGGTGATCGCCGCCATCAGCGTGGCCGGGCCGCAGCAGCGCTTTGAAGCCGATGGCGCGCTGCGCGAGCGCGTGGCGAAGGAAGTGAGGCAGGCCGCGCGCGACCTGTCGGGGCTGCTGGGATACCGCGGCGCCGCTACTCCGCAGTGATCCCGTATTGGCGGATCAGCCTGGCCCAGGTCGCGGTTTTTCCTCGCGGATGCGGGTCTCGAGCGCCTGCGGCGTGCTGCCCACCGGCTCCATGCCCTGGCGCTGCAGTTCGGTGCGCACCGCGGGCGTGGCCAGCAGCGCGCGCACCTCGGCGCCGAGCGCATCGGCCGCGGGCTGCGGCGTAGCCCTGGGCACCAGCAGGGCATACCAGGAACTGACCTCGATGCCGGGCACGCCCTGTTCGGCCAGCGAGGGCACGCCGGGCGCGGCCGGTGAGCGCTTCGACTGCGTCACCGCCAGCGCGCGCAGCGCGCCGGACTGGATGAACGGCGCCAGCGTCGGCCATGTGCCGAACAGCATCGGCACCTGCCCGCCCACCACGTCGTTGAGCGCCTGCGTGGTGCCCTTGTAGGGCACGTGCAGCAGCGTGATGCCGGCCCGGTTGCGGAACAGTTCGCCGGCCAGATGCAGGCCGCTGCCGACGCCGGGGCTGGCATAGCCGAGCGGCTTGCCCGCCTGGTCGGCCTGCCTTGCCAGCTTGATCAGGTCCTGCACCGAGTTCGCCGGCACCGACGGATGCACCGCCAGCACATTGGGCGAGCCCGCCAGCAGCGACACCGGCCGGAAATCGCGCTCGACGCTGTAGCTCAGCGCGGGCATCAGCGTCGGGTTGATGGTCAGGTTGCCGGCGGGGGCCACCAGCAGCGTGCAGCCGTCGCCCGGCGCACGCCGCACGGCGTCGATGCCGATATTGCCGTTGGCGCCGGGCTTGTTATCGACCACGAAGGGCGTGCCGCGGCGCTGCTGCAGCCCGTGCGCGAGCGTGCGCGCCAGCTGGTCGGCCGGGCCGCCCGCCGGAAACGGCACCACGATGCGCACATTGGCGCAAGCGGCCGCCTGCGCGGCCTGCCATGGCAGGCACACCGCCAGCGCCGCGGTCAGCGCCGTGCCGGCCAGCCATTGCCGCCGCAGCGGCGGCCGGTTCGGTTGTTTGCGTTGCTGCATCTTGATTTTCCTCGGATGACGGGCGGCACCCTGCCCTCAGGCGAACGGCCTGGGCACCTCCGGCCGGTAGTCGAGCAGGCGCGACAGCTCGGCCGCGGCGCGCCTGACCTGTTCCACCATGTGGTCGAGCTGGTCCGGCTCGATGCGCGCGGCCGGGATGGTGGCGCCCAGCGCCGCCACCACCTTGCCGCTGCGATCACGCACCGGCGCCGCGATGGTGGAGATGCTGGCCTCGAAAAAGCCTTCGTGCAGCACATAGCCGCGCTGGCGGTCGCGCTGGACCATCTCGTACAGCTCTCCGACGGTGCGCGGCGTGCTTTCGGAATAGACCTCGAGGCGCTCTTCCGGATAGAGCGCGCGCAACTCGGCCAGCGACAGGTCTTCCAGCAGCACGCGCCCCAGCACGGTGGCATGCGCGGGCAGCCGGGTGCCGACATTGACCGTGCTGGCAAACGGGCGCGACGCCACCGACTTGGCCACGTAGACAATGGAGCGCCCGTCGCGCACCACCAGGTTGCACGGGTAGTGGATCTCGTCGCGCAGCCGGTCCAGCAGCGGCCGGCCCAGCTCGGTCAGCTCGAGCGAGGCCAGGTAGTCAAAGCCCAGGCGCAGCACCGCCATGCCGAGCCTGAACTCGCGCCCGCCGTCGGTGCGCTCGACGAAACCCATCATTTCCAGCGTGGCCAGCAGCCGGAACACCGTCGAGCGCGGCACCTTGAGCCGGCGCGCCAGTTCGGCGGCCGACAGGGTGCGCTCGCGGCTGCTGAATTCGCCGAGCAGGCGCAGGCCGCGCTCCAGTCCGGGCACGATGTACTTGTCCTGCGCGCTTTCGGGCGCGCCCTCCTGGCCGCTTTCCTGCGTCGCTTCCTGCGGCGAATCGGTCGTCATGGTCTGTCTCTGCAATAGTCGGTCTTGGCGCAACGCTCTCATATATCACGCCCGCACCCGTTAGGGTACCCGTATTGCGGACAGCCTCTGCCAGCCAGCCGCTAGGCCCCCTGGCGCAGGTAGTCGCGCAGCCACGCCGCGCACTGTTCGCCATGCGCCGCGGGCCAGCGCACCACCACGGTCTCGTCGCGGCGGCGCAGTTCGACGCAAATGTCGGAATGGGGCCTGCGCGCGAACAGGCGCGACCACAGTCCCGCGCGGACTGGCGGCGGCAGCACCGCATCGCCGTTGGCCACCGCCGCCGCTGCGACGGCAGCGGCTTGCGGCGCGGGCCCCGGCATGGCCACCGGCTCGGGCGCAGGCTGCGCAACTTGCGGCGACAGCCGCGCCAGCAGGTTGGCGCCGAACTCGTCCCACATCCGGTCGGCCTTGGTCTTCATCACGCTCAGTCCGAAGGTGCCCAGCCGGCCCAGCACATCCACCTGCACCTTGATGCGCAGTTGCGTGCCGCCATCGTCCAGCGCCGTCAGGAACAGTTCGCTCGACTGCCGCAGCGAGCTGGCCACCGAGGCGTCCTCGCCGGTGCCCTCGGTGCGCAGGTAATGCGGCGCGCGCGTCTCGACGATCTTCGTATGCAGCCGGAAGCGCGCGTTGATAAAGGCGATCTTGACCGCCATGTGCGCGATGTACTCGACATCGCTCAGCACCTCGATCGATGCCATGCCGGGCACGCACGCGCCCATCACGTTGGGGTCGAGCAGCAGCGCCCACACGCGCGCCGGCGGCGCCGCGGTGACCAGGGTCTTTTCAATTTCCACGCATTTTCTCCGCGGCGGACAGGACCGATTCGACGATGCCGACATAGCCGGTGCAGCGGCACAGGTTGCCGTTCAGGCCGTGGCGGACCTCTTCCTCGGTCGGGTTGGGATTGTTGGCGAGCAGCGCGCACGAAGCCATCAGGAAACCGGGGGTGCAATAGCCGCACTGCAGCCCGCCATGGTCCATGAAGCACTGCTGCAGCGGATGCAGCTGGCCGTCGGCGGCCAGTCCCTCCACCGTCATCACATGGCGCCCGCGCGCCTGCACCGCCAGCATCAGGCAGGACTTGACCACTTCGCCGTCGACCAGCACCGAGCACGCGCCGCAGATGCCGGTCTCGCAACCGCGCTTGGTGCCGGTCAGGTTGAGGTCGTCGCGCAGCAGGTCGGCAAGCAGGCGCCGCGCCGGCACCTCCACCTGATGTTCTTCGCCGTTGACGGTGAGTTCGATACTGACTTGGTTCATGGGGACTCCTTACTCCGATGCCACGCCGAACACCTCGGCGATGGTGCGGCGCGCGATCACCCGCACCATCTCGCGCCGGTACGCCGCGGACCCGCGCGCGTCCGACACCGCGTTGATATCCGCGGCGACGATGGCGGCGGCTTGCGCGGCCAGGTCCGCCGTCACGTTGTTGCCGGCCAGCATTGCCTCGGCGCGGCGCAGCCGGGCCGGGACCGGCGTGGACGCGCCCACCGCCAGTCGGGCCTCGATGCAGAACGCGCCCTCGCGACGCACTGCCAGCGCCACGCTGGCCAGCGGGCGGTGCTCGGCGGCCGTGCGCAGGAAGCGGGCATAGCGGCCATCGGCTCCGGCAGCCGGCGCGGGCAGGCGGATCTGCGTGACGATCTCATCCGGCGCCAGAGCCGTGACGTAGTAGTCGACCAGAAAGTCTTCGAGGCCGATCACGCGCTCGCCGCCGCGGCCGCTGACCACGACCTGCGCGCCCAGCGCCATCAGGCAGCCGGGCGGATCGGTGGCCGGGTCGGCATAGCAGAGGTTGCCGCCGAGCGTGCCCTGGTTGCGCACCTGCGGATTGGCCACGCGCGCGGCCATGCTGGCCAGCATCGGATAGTGCGCCTGCACCAGCGGCGAGCGCGCGACCTCGGCGTGCAGCGCCAGCGCGCCAATGCGCAGACCCTCGCGCGCATCGAAGGTGATGCCGCGCAGCGCGTCGAGCCGGCCCAGCGAGACCAGGTGGCTCGGCGTCAGCATGCGCTGGCGCATGCCGAGCATCAGCGCGGTGCCGCCGGCAAAGATGCGGCAGCTGTCGCCCAGGTCGGCCAGCATCTGGCTGGCCTCGGCCACGGTGGCCGGCTCAAGAAAGGCAAAGTCACGCACTGGCGGCCTCCGTTTTATTTAGTTCGCGCAGGCCCGCCAACACCTTCTCCGGCGTGATCGGCAGCGACTGGATGCGCACGCCGACGGCATCGAAGACGGCATTGGCAATCGCCGCCGCGCCCGGCAGGATCGCGGTCTCGCTGGCGCCCTTGGCGCCGTAGGGGCCGTTGGGATCGTTCGACTCGACCACGTCGGTGCGCAGCATCGGCACCGCGTCGGCGGTCGGCATGGTGTAGTCGGCAAAGTTGCCGTTCATCAGGCGGCCATCCTCGTATTGCAGGTTCTCGTACAGGGTCCAGCCGATCGCCTGCACGGTGGCGCCATGGGTCTGGCCATGCACGGCGAGCGGATTGATGGCCTTGCCGCAGTCGTCGGCGACAAAGCTGTCGATCACGGTGACCTGGCCGGTGCTGGTATCGACCTCCACCTCCACCGCCTGCGCCGCGAACGAATGCGCGGGCGCGACGTTGCCGTAGTAATCGGCATCGTGCATCACCGTTGGCGCGTCGTAGCTGGCGCGCACGTGGATGCCCTCGCCGCCGTGGCGGAAGATATGCAGGCGCGCGATCTCGGCCAGCGTGGCGGACTGGCCGGGCTGCCCCGGCACGCCAATGCGGCCATCGGCGATCACCAGCTGCTGCGCGTCCACCCCGAGCTTTTCCGCCGCGAGCGCGAGCAGCTTCTGCCGCGCCTCGCGCGCCGCGCGCAGTACCGCGTTGCCGGAGATAATGGTCACGCGCGACGCCAGCGAGCCCAGGCAGAACGGCGCGGTATCGGTATCGGGCGCCATCACGGTAACGTGCGACAGCGGTATGCCCAGTTCCTGCGCGCAGATCTGGCTGAGCATGGTATTGGCGCCCTGCCCCATGTCGCACTCGCTGGTCTGCAGCATCACGCGGCCGTCCTCGTTCATCTTGAGCAAGATGGTCGAGCCGTCCCAGTTGCCCAGCGTGCGGTTGCCGCTGACATGCATCGCCGCGGCAATGCCGACGCCGCGCCGGCGCGTGCCGGTGCCGCGCGGCGCCGCGCGCTTTTCGTCCCAGCCGATGGCCCGGCGCGTCATGTCGAGGCATTCGGCCATGCCGGTGCTGCTGATCTTCCAGCCATGCACGCTGGTCTCGCCGGCGCCGATGGCATTGCGCTTGTGCACTTCGATCGGGTCGATGCCCAGCATGCCGGCCAGCACGGTCAGGTGGCAGTTCAGCGGAAACTGCATCTGCTGCCCGCCGAAGCCGCGGAAGGCGCCGCGCGGCGGGTTGTTGGTATAGGCCATCACCGCGTGCGAGCGCACGTTCTGTATGCGGTGCATGTTGTCGCTGCGCATGGCGGTAACGTGCATCACATCCCCGGCAAGTCCGGAGTAGGCGCCGCACTCGGCCGTGATGCGCACGTCCTTGGCCAGGATCACGCCGTCGGCGGACAGGCCCAGGCGCAGCCACACCTGCATCGGCACGCTGGCGCGCGCCCCCTGGAAGTCTTCCAGCCGGTTGTTGACCAGCCGCACCGGACGCTCCAGCCGGCTGGCCAGGTAAGCGCAGATCAGGCTGTTGTTTTCCTCGACGATCTTGGCGCCGAAGCCGCCGCCGGTGGTGGCCTGCACCACGCGGAGGCTCGACACCGGCCGGTCCAGCGCCTCGGCCAGCCGCGCCCGCGCCAGGAACACTGACTGCGTCGACGCCCACACCGTGAGCCGGCCGTTGCCGTCCTGCGCCGCGACCGACGCCATCGGCTCGAGATAGCCCGGGTACTGCGAATGCATGTCGTAGGTGGCTTCGTACACCGCGGCGCAGGCCGCGAACGCGGCATCGACGTCGCCGCGCACGATGCGCATTTCATGGCCGATATTGCGCGTGCCGGCGTGGATCTCGGGCGCGCCCTCCGCCAGGGCCGCGGCCGGCGTCAGCAGTGCGGGCAGGACCTCGTACTCGACGTGGATCAGGTCCAGCGCATCGCGCGCGATTTCCTCGCTGGCCGCCACCACCGCGGCCACTTCCTCGCCGACATGGCGCACCACGCCGCAGGCCAGGATGCGCTGCTCCTTGCGGTGCGGGCCCCAGTGGCGAGCGGGCACGTCGTACCCGGTCGCCACCAGCTTCACGCCTGGCAGTGCCTTCGCGGCGGTCGTGTCGATGCGCACGATGCGTGCGTGCGGGTGCGGGCTGCGCAGCACCTTGGCGTGCAGCATGCCGGGCAGCTTGAGGTCGCCGGCATACTGCGCGCGGCCCATGACCTTTTCCCGCGCGGTCACCTGCGGCGTGGACGCGCCCACGATGGCCTTGCTCATGCCGGCCTCCTGACTGTCGTTGTTCATGGGGTGTGACGGCGATGCGATGGCGCTGGCGCGGGTCATTCCGCGGTGATCGCCAGGTCGCGGATCACCTTGCCCAGGCGCTCGTAGTCGGCCGCGTTGACCTTCTCCAGCGCGGCCGGTGCGCCGCCCACGGGCGTGGCGCCGAACGTCGCCATCTTGTCGGCCACGTCGGGCAGGCGCAGCACGTCGTTGAGCTGCTGGTTCAGCACCTTGACCACCTCGGGCGGCGTGCCCTTGGGCGCCATCACGCCGTGCCACGCGCCGACCACCACGTCCTTGTAGCCCAACTCGGCCAGCGTCGGCACGTTGGGCAGCAGCGGCGAGCGCCGGGCATCGGTGATCGCCAGCGCGATCAGCCGGCCGGTATTGAGGTACTGCGCCACCGGGCCAAGCGTGACGTAGGCAAAGTTCACATGTCCCGCCACCACGTCGTTGACCGCCGGCGCCACGCCCTTGTAGGGCACGTGCTGGATCTTCACGCCTGCGGCGCGATTGAGCATCTCGCCGGCGACGTGCATCGGCGAACCGGCGCCCGGGCTGCCATAGGTCAGCGCCTTGCCGCCCCTGGCCGCCGCCACCATCTCGCCCACGGTCTTGACGCCCGCCTGCGGGTTGGCCACCAGCAGCACCGCCTGCACCGCGGTCTGGATCACCGGCGTGAAGCCGTGCAGAGGGTCATAGCTGGCCGACGGCGCCAGCTTGAGCACCATCGGCGCCAGCGTGAACGGGTTGGGCGTGTACAGCAGCGTATAGCCGTCCGTCGGCGCGCGGCTGACGAACGCGGCGCCAACCACGCCACCGGCGCCGGGTCGGTTTTCGACGATGACCGGCTGCTTTAGGCGGGCCGACAGCTTGTCGGCGTAGAGCCTGGCCATGGCGTCGGTGTCGCCGCCGGGCGGGTAGGCCACCACCATGGTCACGGTCTTGGCCGGATAGGCGGCGGTGGCCAGCGCACTGCCGGCGGCCAGCGCAAGCGCGGCCATGGCCGTGGCGGCGACGAAACCGGCAAGGGGGCGTTGGGGACGTTGTCTCATCTACAGCTCCTGTGGGGGCGCACTCGCGACGCCGGCGTGGCGGTCAGCACGTCGCGAAAACACGGTTGGCTCGCGTTACAACTCTATTCGGTTGTTTTATTGGTAAAACGTTGATCCCATCAGGGAACACAAACATCGTAGGTCGCGTAAGTTGACAACTCAACTTACGTTAAATACCAATTGACTAACAACCATTTATTAGGGTCATTCTGCATTCACCGGGTGGAGATACGATGGCGGCATTGGCAAGCGCCTGTGAGACAATCTGCCCCGCCCACCGGCCACGCATCCTGGCCGGCAGACCAGACCAAGAGGAACGCATGTCCCGTGATGCCGCGCCCGCCCACGGCAAGCCCGCGCCCGCCACCACCCCCGCCGACAACACCAGCCCCTGGACCGACCTCGACGAGGCCGGCAGCGGCCTGACCGTTGATAACTTCCTGACCACGATGCTGAGCCAGTTGGTGACCGCGCTGCGCAGCACGGTCACCAAGCCTTATGCGGAACAGTTCGGCCTGACCGTGCCGGAATGGCGCATCCTGGCGCTGCTGGCGCATGCGCGCGCGTTGCCGTTTGCCGAACTGGTGACGCAATCAACCTCGGACAAGGCGCTGGTGAGCCGCACGCTGCGGCTGCTGGAAGACCGCGGGCTGGTGCAACTGGCCTCGGCCGGCAACACGCCGCGCAAGAAGCTGCTGTGCGAGATCACCGAAGCCGGCACCGCGCTGCATGACCAGGTGATGCCGCTGGCGCGGCGCGGCCAGGCGGAGGTGATCCGCCAACTGTCGCCGCAGGAGCGCGAGGCGGTGTACCAGGGGCTGCGCAAGCTGCTGCGCGCGCAGGCCTGACCGCGGCGGCTTCAGTGGCGCGCCGCCACGCTCTGACGCTGGTATGTCGCCAGGGTCTGCCGCATGGCGTCGCGCACGGCAGCCACCGAGCGGTTGTCGTCATCCCCCTTGCGGGTCACCAGCGACAGGGTCAGCACCGGCGCCGAACGGCCCAGCCGCACCAGCCGCACCGGGTAGTTCTGCAGCAGCGTCGGATCGGGCCCCTGCAGGATCGATACGCCAAGCCCCGCGCTGACCATCGCCACGATCGCCGGCGCGCTGTCGAATTCCAGCGTGCCGCGGATTCCGGACACATGCGTGTGCACATATTGCGCCGCCATCGCCCCTGACACGGTATTGCGGTCATAGCGGATCCAGTCGTACTGCCGGAACAGCGCGGCCGCGTTGGGCTCGGTCGCGCCCGGGGGCGCGATCAGCACCAGTTCGCGGCGCATCATCGGCGTCCAGCGCAGCCGCGCCGAACCGCCGGCCACGGGCTGCGCCACCAGCGCCGCATCGATATCGCCAGCCTTGACCGACGCCGTCAGCGTGCTGCTGCGTCCGCGCACCAGGCGCAGTTCCAGCCGGGGATGGCGCTCGCGCACGTAGCGCACCAGCCCGGGCAGCACGACCGGCTGCAGCGACTCGATCACTCCCAGCCGCACCACCCCCTCCACCACCAGCCCGCCGCCGGCGCGCAGCGCCTCCAGGTCCTGCAACGCCCGCCGCATGGTGTCGGCCACTTCGTGCGCCAGTTGGTTGGGCCGCGCCTGCAGACCAGAGCGGTCGAACAGGGGCTTGCCGAGGTACTGCTCCAGCTGCTTCATCTGCATGCTGACGGCGCTGGGCGTGACGTTGGCCTGGCGCGCGGCCCCGGCGAAGGAACCGGTTTGCAGCACGCTCTCGAGCGTACGGAAGGTTTCTATCTTCATCAAAAATTCTTATCAGGCAACTCAAATAAGTTCGCTTTTCTAATCATAGGCGACCTCGCTAGACTGGGCTCATCCGATTGAGAACGACCCCTGCAAGACGCAGAACACGGAGGAGCCCGGAACATGTCAGTCATCGCCGCATCGCCACGCCCCGTCGCCTGGACCGCCCAGCAAGCCCGCGAGGACCGCTCGTGGATCCTGCGCATGAGCGAAACGGAGATCCAGGGAATGCGCGACGCGCTCAGCCACGCCAAGGCGCTGGACAAGCCGCTGCTGGAGATGCAGCAGGCGGACTTCCCGCTCAACGATGCCGCGCGCGCCGTGCTCCAGCGCGCCATCGACATCACCCAGCGCGGCTGGGGGATGTGCCTGGTCAAGGGCTTCCCGGTCGACGAATGGACCGAGGAAGAATCGCGCCTGGCCTACTGGGGCATGAGCCTGTACATGGGCGTCGGCCGCACCCAGAACCGGGCCAGCCAGTTCATGAACGACGTGCGCAATGAAGGCGGCGAATACAAGGTCAAGGGCGGCCGCGGGTACAACACCAACGCCGGCCTGGATTTCCACCAGGACTCCTGCGACGTGGTCGGCCTGCTGTGCCGGCGCACCGCGCGCGCGGGCGGCACCAGCAAGGTGATCAGTTCGATCGCACTGCATGACGAAGTCCAGCGCCGCCGCCCCGACCTGATTCCGGTGCTCAAGGGTTCCTTCTTCCACAGCTACCAGGGCACCCAGGATCCCAGCCAGCCACCGTACTACCGCTGCCCGGTCTTCGGCAGCCATCCCGAGTATTTCTCGGCGCGCGCCAACCGCAAGAACACCGACGCCGCCCAGCGCGATTTTGCCGAACTGCCGCGCCTGACGCCGGCCCAGGTCGAAGCGCTGGACTTGCTCGACGAGCTGATGCCGAGCGAGCTGCTGTGCTTCACCATGGAACTGGAACAGGGCGACCTGCAATTGCTGAACAACTACGTCACGCTGCATTCGCGCACGCCGTTCGAGGACTTTGACGAGCCGGACCGCAAGCGCCACCTGTTCCGCCTGTGGCTGTCCGTGCCCGGCTCGCAACCGCTGCCTGATGACTGGAAGGAGTACTACGGCGACGTGCGTGCCGGATCGGTGCGCGGCGGCGTGCGCGGCAGTGAGATCACGCAGGCGTTCCTGGACTACGAGAAACGCCAGGCGGCCGCGCTCGGCATGCTGTTCGAGCCCTGGCGTCCCCAGGTGCGCCAGGAAGACATGGCGCGCATCCTGGCCGGACAGGCGGCCAGGGCCGCGGCGGGAGCCACCGCATGAACGGCGGCGGCACGCCTTCCCCCTCACTGAAGCAGCGGCTGCGCCGGCCCGAGCCGTTGCTGGCGCCCGGCGTCTACGACGCCCTCAGCGCGCTGCTGGCCGAGCAGGCCGGCTTCGAGGCACTGTACCTGTCGGGGGGCGCGGTTGCCTACACGCTGCTGGGCCGCTCCGACGTCGGGCTGACCACGGCCACCGAGACCGCCGATGTGCTGGCGCGCATCACCGACCGCGTATCGCTGCCCGTGATCGTCGACGGCGACACCGGCTACGGCAACGCGCTCAACACACAGCGCACGGTACGCGCGTTCGAGCGCGCCGGCGCGGCGATGATCCAGCTCGAGGACCAGGGCTTTCCCAAGCGTTGCGGCCACCTCGCGGGCAAGTCGCTGGTTCCCGTCCGGGAGATGTGTGGCAAGCTGCGTGCCGCACTCGACGCGCGCCATAGCCCGGACACGCTGATCCTGGCGCGCACCGACGCCGTTGCCGTCGAAGGTCTCGACGCCGCCATCGAGCGCGCCGAAGCCTACCTGGCCTGCGGCGTCGATGGGCTGTTTATCGAGGCCGTGGTTTCCGCCGCTGACATGGACCGCGTCTGCGGGCGCTTCTCCGCGCGCGTGCCGCTGCTGGCCAATATGGTCGAGGGCGGCAAGACCCCGATCCAGAGCGCGGCCGAACTGGGCGCGCGCGGCTACCGCATCGTGATCTACCCGGGCGGCACCGTGCGTTTCGCCTCGCACCAGCTGCAGCGCTACTTCGCCGGTCTGAAGGCGGACGGCAGCACCCGCGCCTTCAAGCAGGAGATGAACGACTTCGATGCATTGAACCGGCTGCTCGGCACGCCCCAATTGCTCGACGCCGGCCGCCGCTACGCCGACGGCGACTGACGTTGGGCACCACGCCATTGCCGGCGCCAGCCCGACGCCCCTTGACGGACTTGCCCCGCCGCAGGCGATTCGCAAGCCGCTTTGACGATGCCCCCATCGTCCAGAAACATAAGCAGAGAAACGGAGACAACCGATGCAACGACGCGAATTCCTCGCGCTGCTGGCGGCCAGCGCGATGCTGCCCGGTGGCGCTCAGGCCGCCCCAGCCGTGACCAGGCTGCTGGTCGGCGCCACGCCCGGCGGCGGCACCGACCTGGTGGCACGGGCGCTTGCCGCCGAACTCGAGCAGCGCCTGAAACACACTTATATCGTCGAGAACCGCGGCGGCGCGGCCGGCAACATCGCGGCGACCGCCGTAGCCAAGGGCGACCCCGATGGCGGCACGCTGCTGCTCTGCTATACCAGCCACGCCATCAATCCGGCCTTGTTCGACAAGAAGCCGTTCGACCCGATCAAGGACTTCACGCCGATCTCGCTGATCGCCACCTCGCCGCTGCTGCTGGTGTCGCGCCCGGACCTGGGCGCGAACAATGTGCGCGAGCTGGTCGCGCTGGCCAAATCCCGGCCCGGCAAGCTCAGCATCGCCGTCGCGGGTCTTGGCAGCGCCAACCACCTGGCCGGAGAGATGTTCAAGCAGGAGGCGGGCATCGACCTCGTCAGCGTGCCGTACAAGGGCGCTGCCCCCGCGATCGCCGACGTGGTCGCCGGGCAGGCCGACTTGCTGCTGGGCAACGTCGCCACCGTGCAGCCGCTGCTGCATGCCGGCAAGGTCAAGGGCCTGGGCGTCAGCAGCCTGAAGCGCCTGCCCGCGTTCCCGCAGATCGCGCCCATCGCCGAGGTGGTGCCAAATTTCGACTACAGCTCGTGGTATGGCCTGCTGGGGCCGGCCGGCATGCCGGCCGACGTGGTGGCACAGCTGGAACAGGCGGTGCGTGCGGCGGTCGCTTCGCCGGCAATGCGCAAGCGCCTGGCCTCGGAGGGACTGGTGCCGGTGGGCAACGATGCGGCCCGCTTCACGCAGTTCCTGCAGGCGGAAATCGCGCGCTGGAGCAAGGTGGTGGCGGTCACGGGCACGCGCATGAACTGAGCGCCCCGCGCAAGAAAAAAAGGGCCGCGCCGGATCGCGGCGCAACCCTGTCACGAGAGCACGGGACCCGCAAGCGCCCGTTCAGACCTCCAGTTCTTCCAGCACCCGCCCCTTGGTCTCGATGCCGAGGCAATGCACGGTGACGGCCGCCAGCGCCGGCACCACCGACAGCGCAAAGAAGGCAAAGCTGAGGTCGCCGCTGCCGATGGTGCTGGCGATCAGCCCCGGCGCGAAGATAGCCGCCAGCTTCAGCCATGCGCCGCCCAGGCCGCAGCCCATGGCGCGCACGCTGGTCGGATACAGCTCCGGCGTATAGACATAGGCCGTGATGAAGCCGCTGGCCAGGAAACCCAGCGCCAGCGCGCACAGGGTCGCGACCACATACACGTTGGCGGCATGGAACACCCCCGCCAGCACCAGCGACAGCGCGCACAGCAGGAACGACACGTTGATCACCGGCTTGCGCCCGACCTTATCGACGATCATGGCGCAGACCAGCGACCCCACCACGCCCAGCACCGAGGCCCCGGCGGCCAGGTTCAGCGCCAGCTGCAGCGGCGCATGGTAGACAGTCTTGTAGACCGTCGGCAGCCAGGTCGACAACCCGTACTGGATAAAGCCGCAGGTGGCCCACAGCATCCACACCGCCAGCGTGCGGCCGAGATAGGCCTTGCTGACGAGGTCGCGCACGCGCCGGCGCGGGTGCTGGCCCATGCGTTCGTAGGCGCTGGCATCAGCCGGAGGCGGCAACGGCGTGCGGGCGCGCGCCTCGAACGCGCGCAGCGCGGCATCGGCCTCTTCCAGCCGGCCCTTCTCCGCCAGCCAGCGCGGCGATTCCGGAATCACGCGACGCAGGATGAAGAACAGCACCAGCGGCGCGGCGCCGATGAAGTACATGACTTCCCAGCCGTAGTGCGGCACCAGCCAGGCACCGATGCCGTTGGACACCATCAGCCCGATCGGGAATACCACTTCGTACAGCAGCACGAAGCGCCCGCGCCCATGGGCGCGCGTGACTTCGTTGATATAGGTCGCGGCCACCGGCAGTTCGCCGCCAAGTCCCAGGCCCTGCACGATACGCAACAACGCGAAGATCTCGAACGACGGGGCAAAGCCGCACGCCAGGCTCATCAGGCCGATGATGCCCGCGCTCCAGCCGATCGAGCGCAAGCGCCCGAAGCGCTCGGCCAGCCCCGGGAACAGCAGCGCCCCGACCAGCTGGCCGACCGAAGGCGCGGCGATCAGGAAGCCGATCTGGCCTGGCGTGAGCGACCACTGCGCGATCAGCAGCGGCAGCGTCGCGGCGATGGCGATCACGTCAAAGCCGTCGAAGAAGGTGGCCAGGCCGATCAGCAGCCGGGCCCGCACATGCATGGCGTTGCCGGGCATGCGCTCGATGCGGGCCACGATGTTGCCGCGCGTGAGCGGGCCGCGGCGCGCGCTCGCCGCGCTCTGGCCGGCGCTGTCCGCCGCGGTGACGATACCTGCGGTGGCGGCCACCGGTGCGCCGGGGGACGCTGCGTCTTGTCTCTGGGTTAGCACGGGACTTCTCGGTTTGAGTCTTTGGGGGTTTCTCCCCTCTCCCGCTTGCGGGAGAGGGGAGAAAACACTCGGGGAACTGGCCTACCAATCCAGGCCTACAAATCCAGTACCAGCTTGCCGCCCTTGCACCCCGACACGCACACCATCATGGTCTTGTTGCTGGCGCGCTCGCTGTTGCTGAGCACGCTGTCGCGGTGGTCGGGGCAGCCTTCCAGCACGGCGGTCTCGCACGAGCCGCACACGCCTTCGCGGCAGCTGTATTCGACTTCCACGCCGGAGTCGAGCAGCGCGTCGAGCAGCGACTTGCCCGACGGCACCCTGACCAGCGAGCCGGTGCGCGACAGCTGCACCACGTATTCGCCTTCCTGCACCGCCTCGGTCGACGGATCTGCGGCAAAGCGCTCGATATGGACATTGGCGTAGGCATGCGCCGCGCAGGCGGCCTCGAACGCATTCAGCATTGGCCCGGGGCCGCAGCAGTAGAAGTGGGTCTGTGCGTCCAGTCCGCCGAGCAGGGCCTTCAGGTCTGGCGGCGCCCCCGCTTCGTCGTCGAAATGGAAGCGCACCGCGTCGCCGTAGGCCGACAGCGCTTCGACGAACGCCGCCTCGGGACGCGAACGCGCGCAGTAGATCAGCGTGAACGACTTGCCCAGCTCGGCCAGCCGGCGCGCCATGCAGACGATCGGGGTGACGCCGATGCCGCCGGCGACCAGCACGGTATGCGCGGCGCTCTCGTCCAGTTCGAAGTTGTTGCGCGGCGCGCCCACGGTCAGCGTGGCGCCCACGCGCAACTGCTCGTGCACGTAGCGCGAGCCGCCGCGGCTGCCGCGGTCCAGCAGCACGCCCACGGTGTAGCGGGTGCGCGTTTCCGGCGCGCCGCACAGCGAGTAGCTGCGCACCAGGCCGTTGCCCAGGTGCAGGTCGATATGGGCACCCGGGCTGTACTCGGGCAGGGTCTTCCCTTCGGGGTCTTGCAGTTCGATGCTGACCACGCCGCGCGCTTCGTAGCGCATGGCCTGGACCCGCAGGGTCAGGGACTGGTGGGCACTCATTGCTGCTTCCTTCTGTTGCGCTGCTGCTTACCGCTTCTCGGTCAGGAACTTGCCTGCCGGGCCACCGGCGTTCTTCTGGCGGCGCGTGTTGCCGTCGATACCGCCCTCGATCGCCCATTCGGCAAACATGGTCGGGCCCGGCTCGAAGGCGCGCGGCTCCCAGTGTTCGTCGAGCTGGTCTTCGTCGGCGTAGTACTCGATCAGGCCGCCAGCCGGGTTCTTGAAGTACCAGAAGTACGCGGAAGAAATCGGATGCCGGCCCGGGCCAAGCTGCGTGTCCCAGCCCTTGCGCGACACGTGCATGCCGCCGCCGAACACCTCATGGATATCGCGCACGGTGAAGGCGACATGGTTGAGGCCGCTCTTCGGTTCCGGCAGCTGCAGCAGGAACAGGTCATGGTGGCCGCCGTCCGGCGCGCAGCGCAGGAACGCGCCGCGGTCCGGATAGCGGTCGGACGGCACGAAGCCGAACTTCTCCACATAGAACTGCTCGGTGGCCTTGACGTCCTTGACGAAGAACACCACGTGGCCGACTTCGATCGGCGTGGCGTGGTCGTAGATCGGGCTGCGCTGGTTCATGCGCGGCTTGTCGTTCCAGGTGTTCATCAGCGCGCATTCGACCTGCACCTCGTGCTTGCGCGTGACCTGGAAACGCACCGCCAGGCCGTTCGGATCGGTGCAGCCGATGCGCAGCGTGGCGCCTTCGCCTTGCCTGACGAAACCCGGCGCATCGGCGATCGCGTCGGCCAGACGATCGAGCGATGCCTGCGATTCGACCCCCCACACCACTTCGCGCAGCGTCGGGCCGGACTCGATCGCGGGCGGCAGCGAGGGATCGTCGATGCGGCGCACCAGCACGCGGCATCCGTTCAGCGTTTCGAAGTCCAGGCCCTGCGCGTCATCGCGCTTGATGGCCAGGCCCCAGTCAGTGAAGAAACCGCGGCAGGCGTCGAAGTCATCCGCGCCGTACACGATCTCGTCGATTCCCAATACCTTGATCATGGCTTCTCTCCAGCTTGCCGGGTTCAGTGGTTGGCCCACGGCAGCGGTTGTTCGTTCAGGCCCCAGTACACGCTTTTCTGCTCCATGTACTGCAGGATGCCCAGTCGTCCCTTCTCGCGGCCCAGGCCGCTGTCGCGCCAGCCGCCGAACGGCGTCGCGATCGAGAATTGCTTGTAGGTGTTGATCCACACATTGCCCGCCTGCACCGCGCGGGCCACGCGCCAGGCGCGCTTGTAGTCGCGCGTCCAGATGCCGGCGGCGAGCGCGTACACGCTGTCGTTGGCCTGCGCGATCAGGTCGTCCTCGTCGTCGAACGGGATCGCCACCAACACCGGCCCGAAGATCTCTTCCTGGCAGATGCGGGCGTGGTTATCCAGGCCCTCGATGATGGTCGGCGTGTAGAAATAGCCATTTGGCAGCCCGGCCACGTCGGGGCGCACGCCGCCGCTGCGCAGTTGCCCGCCTTCGTCCACGCCCGCCGCGACATACGATTCGATCGAATCGCGATGGCGGTCGGTGATCAGCGGCCCCATCTGCGTGCGTTCGTCGGCGGGATCGCCCACGCGCAGCTGCGCCGCGCCGTGCGCCAGCCGGTCCATGAAGGCCTCGTACTGCGAACGCGCCACGAACAGGCGCGAACCGGCGATGCACGATTCGCCCGACGAGCTGAAGATGCCGTACAGCACGCCGTTGACCGCGTGGTCCAGGTCGGCATCGTCGAACACCATGGTCGGCGACTTGCCGCCCAGCTCCAGCGACACCGGCATCATCTTGTCGGCGGCGATATGGGCGATGTGCTTGCCGGTGGTGGTGCCGCCGGTGAACGACACGCGCCGCACCAGCGGATGCTTGGTGATGGCGTCGCCGATCACCGAGCCCTTGCCGGGCAGCACGCTGATCAGGCCCTTGGGCACGCCGGCTTCCTCGCAGATGCGCGCCAGCTCCAGCGCCATCAGCGGCGTGACCTCGGCAGGCTTGACCACCACGGCGTTGCCGGCTGCGAGCGCGGGCGCCATCTTCTGCGCCTCGCTGGCGATCGGCGAATTCCACGGCGTGATCGCCGCGACCACGCCCATGGGCTCGTAGACGCTCATGGTGAGGCAGTCGCCGCGCTGCGGGGTGATGGTCTCTTCCAGCGTCTCGCAAGCCGCTGCAAAGAACTGGAAGGTGCCAGCGGCGCTGGCCACCAGCGCGCGCGTCTCGCTGATGGGCTTGCCGTTGTCCAGGCGCTGACGCTGCGCCAGCTGCTCGCCCTTGGCGCGGATCAGCTCGGCCACGCGGTACAGCACGGCGGCGCGCTCGTGGGGCTTGCGTTGCGCCCAGCCGCTGGTGAGGAAAGCGTGGTGAGCGCCCTGCACGGCTTCTTCCACGTCAGCCAGGCTGGCGGCGTTGAGCTCGGCGACGACTTCGCCGGTGGCGGGGTAGCGCGTGCCGTAGCGGTCGCCGGTCCCCAGGCGCCATTCGCCCGCGATGCAGATGGGGAGTACTTCTTGGTGTTTCATGTCGTTGCCTGCTAAGTCTGTCTTTGCCTGCGGGATCTTGCTGCGGTGTCCTGTTGCGACGGCATTCTCAAATGCTGCTGCGGAACCCCCTCTCCCGCTTGCGGGAGAGGGGAGCAAACCGCCAGCGATCGTTAGCGCCCTGTCCTTCCAATCAAATCGATACCGCGTGCGCCCGGTTCCCCAGCGCCCGCACCACGCTGAACACCGTCAGCGCCGAGGTCTTCGGGTTCGCCGCCAGCGGCTTGCCACGCATGGTCAGCTCAAACCCGCCAAACGCCCCGCGCGCTTCTACGTGATGCACGTTCTCCACCGCATGCGGATCGGCCAGCAGCTTTACCGAAGTACGGTCCAGCCCGAGGCCGGCCAGCGACACCGTGGCGGCGACGTTGGCGTTCTTCGGGTACAGGCGCGCGGCGTCGCGCGCGGTGCCTTCGAAGATCACCGTGGTCTCGGTCAGCGCGTCCAGGTCGAACAACTGCTCGGCCGGCGTGCCGGTCCAGGCGCGCGCAGGCTTGCGGCCGGTGTAGATGACCTCGTCAAGCCCGCCGACGCGGGCGGCGGCGAGCGCATCGATGGCGCCGATCGCGCCCGACAGCAACTGCACCTGCGTGCCGCCGCGGCGTGCCGCGGCTTCCAGCCGCTCGGCCATGCCCGGTTCGGACAGCGCGCCCACCGACACCACCATACACGGAATGCCACGCTCCAGCGCCGGCACGATGTGCTCTTCCAGCGCATGGTGGCCGGCGCACTCGACCAGCAGGTCGGGCCGCTGGTCATCCAGGTGCGTGGCGACGCGCGCTCGCGGCGCCAGCGCGGAGACCGCGCCGCGAGCCTCGTCCATCGTGTGCTCGGGCACGATCACCACGTCAAACACCACGTCCGGATCGCTCTTGAGCAATTCCAGCACGCCGCGGCCGATCGCGCCGCAGCCAACCATGGACACATGCAGCATCGCGGGTCTCCCTCAGGCCGTGACAGTGGTTTGCTCGCGCGCCGGCTCTTCGTCCTTGTTCACCGGGGGGCCGGCGAAGATGGTCTTGAAGGAACCGATCGACAGCATGTCGATTTCGAGCAGGAACGGGCCGGACTCGGAGCTGGCCGCTTCCAGTGCGGCGCCGACCTCGGCCAGGTTGCTGACGCGGGCGTGGCGCAGCGACAGCGACTTCGCCAGCGTGGCGTAGTCCGGCGTATGCAGGTCCACATAGTGGCGGCGGCCGCCGTACTGCGCGTCCTGGATGTTCTTGATCACGCCGTAGCCCTTGTCGTTCATCAGCACGATCACCATGTCGGCGCGTTCCTGCACCGCGGTGGCCAGCTCGCCCAGGTTCAGGATGAAACCGCCGTCGCCGGCCAGCGTGAAGGTCTTCTTGCCCGAGCCGGTGGCGGCAGCGCCGATCGCGGCGCCGATGCCCATCGCCAGGCCCTGCCCGATGCCGCCGCCCAGCGCATGCACGCCGGCACGCGAGTCGAAGATGCGCAGCTGGCGGTTGCCCCAGGTGCTGTTCGACACGGTCACGTCGCGCACCCAGTTGAAGTTGCGGCCGACCGCGCCCTGCAGCGCCTGCACCAGCGCCGAGTACGGGCCGAGCCCATCGACCAGGCCGCTGACGGCGGTGTCGTGCGCGCGGCGCAGGTCGGCGGCGAAGGCCGGGTCGACCTGCATGCGCTGCTCGAGCCGGTCGGCCAGCGCATCCAGCGCCAGCGCTGCGTCGCCGCTGACAAAGTAGTCGCTCATGTAGCAACGGCCTTCGGCGGCGGGATCGGCATCGATGCGCAGCAGCGGTCGCGGCAGCTTCAGCTCGTACTTCAGGGTTTCATTGCCGCGCAGTCGCGAGCCCACCACCAGCATCGCGTCGCAGGTCTGGTAGAACGCCTCGACCGGCTTGTGCAGGTTGAACGCGCCCAGCGAGCGCGGATCGTCCTCCGGCACGATGCCGCGGCCCTGCGTGCTGGTGACCACTCCAAAGCCCAGGTCCAGCAGGCGCTGCACCTGCTTGCTGGCATGGCGCGCGCCGCCGCCCAGCCACAGCAGCGGGCGCCGGGCCTTGGCCAGGCGCTCGGCCAGCGCATCCAGTGCGTGCGGCGACGGCACGTGCCGCGGCACCGGCAGCGGCTGCAGGTCGACCGGCATGTCGATCAGCGCGGCCTGGATGTCGATCGGGATCTCCACGCTGACCGGGCCGGTCGGCGCCGTCAGCGCGGTCTGCACCGCCAGCTTGATGGTGCTGATCGCGGTGTCGGCGCTGCGGATGCGGAAGGCGGCCTTCGACACGGCCTTCAGCATGGTGAGCTGGTCCGGCGCTTCGTGGATGTAGGCCAGGCTCTGGTCCAGGTACGGGGTCTCGATCTGGCCGGTGATATGGAGCATCGGCGTGCCGGCGGTCAGTGCCTCGACCATGGCGCCGGCGGCATTGCCCGCGGCGGTGCCGGTGCTGGTCAGGCACACGCCCAGGCCGCCGGTGGTGCGCGCATAGGCGTCGGCCATGTTGGTGCCGCCCGCCTCGCCGCGCGCCGGCACGAAGCGGATCTGGCCGCGCTCGCCCATGGCATCCAGGATCGGCATGTTGTGGATCGAGATCACGCCGAAGGCGGCCTTGACCCCACATTGCTCGAGGAAGGCAGTGATGGCGCAGCCGACGGTGACCTGCTGTGGTTCGTACTGGTGTTGATTAGGCATGACGGGAGTGTCCTCCGGAGATATCGATATGGCTGCCCGTGGTGTACGAAGACAACGGCGAGGCAAGGAACAGGATGGCGCGGGCTGCCTCGACCGGCAGGCCCAGGCGGCCAAGTGGAATATGTTTCTGCTGGGCCAGGCGCGCGGTCCACGCGGCCCAGTCCAGGTGACGGTCTTCTTCGGGACGCGCCTCGAAGCGGCGGCGCCATTGGCCCGATTCAACCAGCCCGATCAGGATGCCGTTGACGCGCACACCCTTGGGCGCGAACTCGGTGGCCATCGAGCGCACCAGATTCAGCACGCCGGCGCGCGCGGCGGAAGTGGCCACCATGTGCGGCTCCGGCTGCTGTGCCAGCAGGGAGTTGACGCAGACGATGGCGCCCTGGCCGGACTGCTCGAGCTGCGGCAGGAACGCGCGCGTCGGGTGGATCACCGAGAAGAACTTGAGCTGCAGCTCGTCCATCCAGGCCGCGTCCTCGGTATTGGCGAAGGTGGAAACGCGGCCCTGGCCGGCGTTGTTGACCAGCATGGCGACGTTGCCGAACCTGCCCTGCACGTCGGCGGCAAAGGCGGCGACCTGCTCCGGCCTGAGCACGTCGCAGGTGGCGGCATGAAGCCGGCAGCCCGGGAACTGCTCGCGCAATCGCGCTTCGGCGCTGCGCAGGCGGGCTTCGTCGCGGCCGCACAGGGCGACGGCGGCGCCCGCTTCGAGCAGCAGCTCGACGGTCGCCAGCCCGATGCCGGAGGACCCGCCGGTAACGACGGCAACCTTGCCGCCGAGATCAATCATGGACATTGTCCTCACTCCCGATACAGATTGACGACCTTGCCGGCGCTGTGCAGCGACGGCCGGTAGTCGAGCAGGCGCGACAGCTCGCCCGCGCTATCCCTGACTTTCTCCACCATCGCGTCCAGCTGCTCCGGGTCGATGTGCGCGGCGGGGATGGTCGCGCCCAGCGCCGCCACCACCTTGCCGGTGCGGTCGCGCACCGGTGCCGCGATGGTCGAGATACTCGATTCGAAAAAACCTTCCTGCAGCACGTAGCCGCGCTCGCGGTCGCGCTGGACGATGGCGAAGAGCGCATCGGCCGTGCGCGGCGTGCTGTCGGAGAACACTTCGAGCTGCGCCTCCGGATACAGCGCGCGCAGTTCCGCCAGCGTCAGGTCCTCCAGCAGCACCCGGCCCAGCACCGTCGCATGCGCCGGCAAACGCGTGCCGACGTTGACCGAGCTGGCGAAGGGGCGCGGCGACACCGCCTTGGCCACGTAGACGATCGAGCGACCGTCGCGCACCACCAGGTTGGTCGGGTAGCCGATTTCGTCGCGCAGCCGCTCCAGCAGCGGTCGGCCCAGCTCGGTCAGCTCCAGCGAAGCCAGGTACTCGAACCCGAGCCGCAGCACCGCCATCCCCAGCCGGAAATCGCGGCCGCCATCGGCGCGCTCGACAAAGCCCAGCATTTCCAGCGTGGCCAGCAGGCGGAACACGGTGGAACGCGGCACCTTGAGGCGGCGCGCCAGTTCCGCGGCCGACATGGTGCGGTCCTTGCTGCTGAACTCGCCGAGCAGGCGCAGCCCGCGCTCCAGGCCCGGGACGATGTACTTGTCCGGGGTCTCGTTGGCGGCCGGCGTGGTCGGGATGGCGTGGGTGCTCATGGTCGGTGCGTGCGGTCGGGCCGAGGGCGCATCAGCGCTTGATCTTCGACAGCGGGTGCTCGGGCGGGTAGGTCGGCGTGATCGGCTTTTGGGCGCCGAGCATCACGCACATCAGCGCGTCTTCGTCGCCGATATTGATTTCCTCGCGGTACACGCCCGGCGGCACCGAGACCAGGTCGCGGTCGGTCAGGATGGTCTCGAAGCGCTCGCCGTCCTTTTCCAGGATCAGCTTGATCTTGCCGCGCATGACGAAGAACACCTCTTCCACGTCGGTGTGGATATGCGACGGGCCTTCATGGCCGGCCGGGATGATCATCGTGGAGAAGGTGAAGTGCTCCGACGGCACGGTGTTGGTGTCGGCGGCCACGCCGGTGCCGCCGGTACCCAGGTAGCGCATCTGCGCGCGGCGGTACTTGGGGTCGTGGTCGGCCTGGAACTTCAGCGCGTCCCAGTCGTACTTGCGCGTGGAGAAGCGCGCGACGCGGCTTTCCATCCACTGGTCGAACGAGGCGCCCTCCGGCTGGTCCCAGGAACGCTTGATGTTCTGTTGTTGGGAAAGATCGCTCATTTGGATTCCTTCTGCTTGATGTGGCTTTCGGTGGATCGTGGATCGGTGGATCAGTGCATGACAAAGCCGCCGTTGACCGCCAGGGTCTGTCCGGTCACGAAGCGGGCAAGGTCGGACAAGGCGAACAGCACGGCGCCGCAGACATCGTCGGGCAGTTGCTCGCGCTGGATCGCGCGTTGCTCGCGGTACAGGTCGTGCCGGTGCTGGGGCACGTATTCGGTGGCCTCGACCAGGGTCAGGCCCGGGGCCACGGCATTCACCGTGATCTGGTCCTTGCCGAGTTCGCGTGCCAGCGAGCGGGTCATGCCGATGATGGCGCTCTTGCTGGCCACGTAGGCAAGCAGGTTGGGCGCGCCCCACAGCGGCGTGTCCGAGGCCAGGTTGACCACCGCGCCACGGCCGCTGGCGCGCAGCGCCGGCAGGCAGGCGGCGGTCATCAGCCAGGTGCCGCGCACGTTGACGTTCATCACGCGGTCCCAGGTGGCGATATCGATGGCGCCGGCGTCACGGCCGCCCGAGTCGGTCACGGCGGCGTTGTTGACCAGGCCATCGAGGCCGCCGAGGGCCTTCACGGCGGCGTCGGCACAGGCCTGCACCGAGGCGGGGTCGGACAGGTCCAGCGTGACCGGCACCACCTTCAGGCCGCGCGCACGCAGCGCATCGGCTTCCTGCTGCAGGCGCTCGGCCAGGATATCGGCCATCGCCACGCTGGCGCCGGCTTCGGCCAGCGACGTGGCGAAGGCCAGGCCCAGGCCGCGCGCGGCGCCGGTGACCAGCACCTTGCGTCCGGCCAGCAGCGTGTTGTGCTGGGTCGCCTCAGGCATGGCTGGCGGCTCCGGCGGGTTGCAGCATGGCCACCGGCTCGTCGGCGACTTCCTGCTCGGCGCGGCGCTTGAGCAGCCGGCGCACGCGCGTGATGCCGGCATCGTGCTGGTACAGCATCTCGTGGTCGCGCGCGTTGGGGGCCATCATCTCCAGCACCACGCGGTCCTGCTCGAGCACGTCCCAGTGCAGCTGCTCCAGGCGGTTGCGGTACAGGAAGCGCCATACGTCGCGCTCCCAGCCCTGCACGTGGCGGGTGCGCCAGAAGAACACCATGCAGTGGTCCTCATCCACCGGCGTAGCCATGCCGACGATGCCGAACGGGCCGCCGGGGCCGACCTTGGCGCGGTACGGGATCGCCAGGCGCAGCCACAGCGTGCCGGTCTCGCCGAATTCGACCCAGTCGAAGTTGACGCCGCGCTGGCCGGTCTTCTCGAACACCAGGCCGTGCTCGGTCTCGCGGATCTGCATCACGGCAGATTTCTCGCCCGACGCCATCGAGTGCGACACCGCATGCAGGTAGGCGCCGTGCATCGGGTCCATCACGTTGTCGATGGCATAGCGGTAGTTGCAGTCCCAGTGCGCCACGCACAGGAAGTGGCTGTGCTCGTCGCTGGCCAGCTCCTCGGGCAGGCGCAGTTCGTCGGGGCTGCCCTCGCCCTGCGGGGCCTGGTCGCCGAACCACAGGAAGATTGCGCCGGCCTTCTCCTGCACCGGGTAGCTGCGCACGCAGGTGCGGCCTTCCAGCGGGCAGCTTTCCACCGCCGGCACGCTCTTGACCTGGCCGTCGCCGCCGACTTCCACGCCGTGGTACCAGCAGGCGACACGGTCGCCCAGGTTCCAGCCCATCGACAGGCGCGCGCCGCGATGCGGGCAGCGGTCTTCCAGGGCGTGGACCTGGCCGGCGCCGTCGCGCCACAGCACGATGTTCTGGCTCAGTCGCGTGATGCCGATCGGGGCATGCGATACCGCCCACGAGGCGGCGACGGGGTACCAATAGTTGCGCAGGCCGCTGTTCAGGCGGGCTTCGGTGCGGGCTTGCTTGTTCGATTCCATGGGGTTTTCTCGCTTCGGGGCTGGACGTGGACGGGGCGGACTCAGGCGCCCAGCCGGCGCATTTCGGCCAGGAAGCGCGCTTCGGTCCAGGGCTGGCCGTCAACGCCGAGGAAACCGGCGTCATTGAACGCGCGCACGATGTCCTGCGGGTTCTGCGCGCCGCCTTCGAACGCAGCCTCGAGGGCATCGCCCAGCGCGTTTTCGTAGGCGCTCGGCGCAGCGGCGCGGGTCTGCCAGACGATGTTGGCGACCTTGCCGGGTTGCTCGATATGGCCCTTGCCTGCCACGTTGTTCGGCGCCGGACGCTCCCAGGGCACCAGGTTCGGGTTGTACGAGAGGCTTTCCATTGCGCTTGGCTCCATGTCTTGCTGCGGGGACCGTGTTCCACGTGCGCGTCCAGCCGTCTGCCGGTGGCCGCGCTAAGTTTTACTAATGAAACACTGGTTTAGATATTGAACACAGGTACGACTATAGACAACCGCGACATAAAAATTGACTGGGGTTAACCCGCTACTGGGTGGGTTGGCTGCGGGTTGGCTGAGAAGTTGAGGCTTCTGCGCCGCGCTACCCGCTGGACCAGCGCCGGCAGGCGCCGTTTCGAAGGGTCAGTCGCCGGCAGGCAGGGCCGCGCGGATCAGCCGCGCGGTGGCGGCGGCCTGGTCGATATAGCAAGCATGGCCGGCATCCGGGATCAGCGAGAACGGCAAGCCGAAGCGTTCGGCCAGCGCGGCACAGGCCGGCGGCGTGGTGACGACGTCGCGGCCGCCGCAGGCGATCTGCGTCGGCACCTGTGGCGGACGGCGCGCCAGGTAGGCGTCGATGTCGTCGCCGCACAGCATCGCCACGGCCTGGCGATAGCCGTCCGGGTTCAGCCGCCGCATGTTCCAGCGCACCCAGGCCTGCGCGCCGGCATCGGCCGCTTCGCTGAGCAGCCGCGCCGGGCCGCGTTGGGCCAGCCCGTCGACGCCCTGCGCGGCCAGCGCCTCCAGGCGCTGGCGTGCCACCGCGCTGGCCTGGGCCTCCTTGCCGGCCGCGCCATAGCCTTGCGCCACGCTCAGCAACAGCAGCCGCGCCGGCAGCCGTCGCGCCGTGGCGATATAGGCGGCAGCCATCAGCGCGCCCAGCGAATGCCCGACCACCAGCGCCGGCTGCAGGTCCAACGCCGCGAGCAGCCCCTCGAGCCGCTGCGCATAGTCGGCGGCGGCCGGGCGCGCCTGCGCCAGCGGGGTGGAGTCGCCGTAGCCCGGCGCGTCCCACGCAATCACGCGCGCATGCGCGGCCAGCAAGCTGGCGCAGGGCAGCCAGGACGCCGCGCCGGAACTGATGCCGTGCAGCAGCACCACCACCGGCCCCGTCCCGCCGCCGCAGCGGTAGGCCACGCGCGCGTCGCCCACTTGCGCCACCCCCTGGGCAAACCCGCGGTCGAGGTCGTCCAGCAGGCGGCGATCGGGTTCCGGGGTCGTCAGGGACATATTTTGTTCCATATATAAAACCACTGTTGGCAAATAAAACTCTCCAAGCATAGGCGCTGCCCCGTTGCCGGCGGGATCAGGGTTAACGATAGGGCGACCGGAAAGCCCGGCGTGGCGCCAGCTGCGGTCCGCCGCAGTTCTCGCTTTAGGGATAACCCTCCTCACATTTTCCGGAAAGTCACGGCTATATTTTGCTCAACGTTTCTTATGTTGTTTGATGTTTCATATATAAAACACAAAAGAGGCGATAAGGACATCCGGTGCCGCCATCCGCAGTGGTACCGGAGAACAAGACCAAAAGACCAAAGACCACAAGACGGAAAACGGAAGGAAACTGGTAGATGAAACTTGCACGAACCGCCGCGGCCCTGCTTGCGGCTTCCCCCCTGCTGGCCTCGGCGCAATCGTCGGTGACGCTGTACGGCGTGATCGACAGCGGTGTCGAGTACGTGAGCAACGTCGGCGCCAACGGCAACGGCCTGGTGCGCATGCCCAACAACACCGCCACGGTGCCGTCGCGCTGGGGCATCCGTGGCACGGAAGACCTGGGCGGCGGCCTGAAGGGCCTGTTCGTGCTGGAGTCGGGCTTTTCGCCGGACACCGGCAATGCCAACCAGGGCGGTCGCCTGTTCGGGCGCCAGGCGCTGGTGGGGCTGAGCAATCCGTACGGCCAGTTGTCGTTCGGCCGTCAGTACACGATGCTGTTCTGGGCCATCCTGGACAGCGACATCCTGGGCCCCAACGTCCACGGCTCCGGCTCGCTCGACAGCTACCTGCCCAATACTCGCGCCGACAACGCGGTCGCGTACAAGGCCAACTTCAACGGCTTCGTGGTGGGCGCCACCTACAGCTTCGGGCGCGACGCGGTCAACGCGGGCCCCAGCCCCGCCGGCACCAACTGCGCCGGCGAGAACCCGGCCGACAAGAAGGCGTGCCGCGAATGGTCGGCCATGCTGGGCTACGACAACAAGACCTGGGGCGTGATCGCGGCGTACGACTCGCAGCGCGGCGGTCCGGGCGCCTTCGCCGGACTGACCAACAGCAACCTGACCGACGATCGCCTGTCGCTGGGCGGCTACATGCTGCTGAAGAACACCAAGCTCGGCGCCGGCTGGATCCGCCGCGACAACGAGGGCAGCCCCACGCCGGTCAGCGACCTGTACTACGCCGGCGTCTCGCACGACATCACGCCGGCAGTCAACGTGGCGGGGCAGGTGTACTTCCTGAACTACCACGGCAGCGACAACCAGGCCATGCTGTACGCACTGCGCGCGACCTACAGTTTCAGCAAGCGCACCTCGGTCTATGCCTCCGCGGGCTTTATCAATAACAGCGGCCAGCTTGCCATGTCGGTGAGCGGGGGCTCGCCCGGTTCCGCCCCGCGCCCGGGCGAGAACCAGTGGGGCTCGATGCTCGGCATCAAGCACGTCTTCTGAGTCCGCCCCAATCCATCCGGGCCGCCGGCGCCGGGCGCCGGGTTCCCCCACGCGGCACCGCCTCCGGGCAGGTGCCCGGTTTTACCGAGCTATGAACATCATGAAGTCTGCACGACGCACCCTCCTGGCCACGCTGGCCGCCGCCCTGCTCGCCCCCGCCGCCTTGATCGGCGCGGGCAACGCGCTTGCCCAGGGCGCGTACCCGAGCAAGCCCGTCACCATCGTCGTCGCCTACCCTGCCGGTGGCGACGTCGACGTGCTGGCCCGCATGCTTGCCGAGAAACTGGCGCCGCGCCTGAAGCAATCCGTGGTGGTGGAAAACCGCACCGGCGCCGCCGGCACCATCGGCAGCGCCTACGTGGCACGCGCCAATCCGGACGGCCACACGTTGCTGCTCGCGCCCAACACCGTCGCCATCGCGCCGCTGGTGCTGCGCACCGGCACCGGGGCCAGCTACGACGTGCAGCAAGACTTCACGCCGATCAGCCAGATCGGCACGCAGTCGCTGTTCGTGGTGGTCAACAAGGGCACCGGCATCACCAGGGTCAGCGACCTGGTGGCACGCGCCAAGGCCGGCAAGGTCGAGACCTATGCCACGCCCGGCAACGGCTCGCCGATGCACATCATGGGCGAGCTGTTCAACAAGTCCGCCGGCATCAAGATCAGCCAGGTGCCGTACCGTGGCCTGGCGCCCGCCATCGTCGACGTGATCGGCGGCCAGGTGCCGGTCACCTACATCACCTACGGCGCGATTTCGCAGTACGTGGGCAATGGCAGCCTGGTGCCGCTGGCCGTCGCCGATCCGAAGCGCTCGCCGTTCGCGCCCAACGTGCCAACGCTGGCCGAACTGGGCTACAAGGACGTCGAGATCGGTGCCTGGCAGGCGCTGCTGGGGCCGAAGAACATGCCGGCCGAGGTGGTGCGCACGCTCAACGCGCACGTCAACGAGATCCTGAAGATGCCCGACGTGGTGGCGCGCATGGCCACCATCGCGGTCACGCCTTCGGGTGGCGACCCGGCCGTGCTGAGCAAGCTGATCGCCGCCGACACGGCGCGCTACGCCAAGGTCGTGAAGGAGTTTGGCATCCAGGCCGACTAAGCCGGCTCTGCTGGGCCGGCTTAGTCGGCCCAGCCTCGCGGCAAACCATACGCTACGGATGTAAAAATTACCCGGGTGCGGCGGCGCCGGCACCACAGGAACCTGCGTTGCAATGTGGCCTGGAAGTTGCTGGGTCTCGCGCATGGACCTGTCGTTCGACTGGCGCGAAGCCCTCCTCTTCACCCTTTCGCCGCTCGAGATCATCGTGCGCGGCACGCTGATGTACTGGGCGCTGTTCGTGCTGTTCCGCTTCGTCGCGCGGCGCGATGTCGGCTCGCTCGGCATTGCCGACCTGCTGGTGATCGTGATCGTTGCCGATGCGGCGCAGAACGGCATGGCCGGCAAGGGCGAGAGCGTCGCCGATGCCGTGCTGCTGGTGGTCACGCTGATCGCCTGGAACCGGCTGATCGACCTGCTGTCCTTCCATTTCCCGGCATTCCAGCGCTTTGCCACGCCGCGCAAGGTGCTGCTGGTGCGCGATGGCGCCAAGCTGCGCGAAAACATGCGGCGCGAATCGATCACCGACGAGGAACTCGAAGCCAAGTACCGCGAGGAAGGCGTCGATTCGCTGGACCAGGTCAAGGCGCTGTACCTGGAGGCGGACGGCAAGGTCAGCGTGATCAAGAAGAAATAAGAGACCCTCGGCCAGAAAAGCAAAGCCCGCCGGTGATGAACTGCACCCCAAGAGTTGGACGCCGATCCAACCTTGGGGTGTTTTTCATGGTGAGACACGACGAGCAACTGAA
>NZ_SROX01000029.1 GCF_013141915.1 Cupriavidus necator
TGAGATAATGCTGGCTCACCGGTCAAATCCACGGTGAGCCTTTATCTGCCCTGAACACAAAAACGCTGACAGGCCCGTCTGCAGCCAATCCTGTCCCGCCTGATGTTGGCGTTACCTTGCAAACCGGGGCGCGTTCATTCCATCTTTTTGTCGCTCGGACAAAAAGTGACCCGCCCAGCAGGGCGGAACCAGGCGGTCCAACAGCCGACAGCATGTCACAAGCAACACCAAACCAAAAAACAAAACCCCGCCCAACCCTAACGAGCCAGCGGGGCATCACCGAAGCCAGAAGCACCCGCATCCAGCCTCGGAAACTCCAAAATCCCTCTTACAACCCAGCCGCAGCACGCAGCGCAGCCGCCTTGTCAGTAGCCTCCCACGAGAACTCCGGCTCTTCCCGCCCGAAGTGCCCATAGGCAGCCGTCTTCTCATAGATCGGCCGCAGCAGGTCCAGCATCTGCACGATGCCCTTCGGCCGCAGGTCGAAATGCTCCTGCACCAGCTCGGCGATCTTGGCGTCCGGAATCTTGCCGGTACCTTCGGTATAGACCGTCACGTTGATCGGGCGGGCCACGCCGATGGCATAGCTGACCTGCACCTGGCATTGCCGCGCCAGCCCCGAGGCCACCACGTTCTTGGCCACATAGCGCGCGGCGTAGGCGGCCGAGCGGTCGACCTTGGACGGGTCCTTGCCCGAGAATGCGCCGCCGCCGTGCGGCGAGGCGCCGCCGTAGGTGTCGACGATGATCTTGCGCCCGGTCAGGCCGCAGTCGCCCTGCGGCCCGCCGATCACGAAGCGCCCGGTCGGGTTCACCAGGTACTTGGTTTCCTTGAGCATCTCGGCCGGCAGCACCGGCTTGATGATCTCCTCGATCACGGCTTCGCGGATTTGGGCCTGCGTGATGTCCGGCGCATGCTGGGTCGACAGCACCACGGTGTCGACGCTGTGCGGCTTGCCGTCGACATAGCGCACCGTGACCTGCGACTTGGCGTCCGGGCGCAGCCAGGGCAGGCGGCCGTCGCGGCGCAGCTGCGACTGGCGCTCGACCAGGCGGTGCGCATAGTAGATCGGGAACGGCATCAGTTCCGGGGTCTCGTCGCAGGCGTAGCCGAACATCAGGCCTTGGTCGCCGGCCCCCTGGTTCAGGTAGTCGTCCGAGGCGCGGTCCACGCCCTGGGCGATGTCGGGCGACTGCTTGTCATAGGCCACCAGCACGGCGCAGCCCTTGTAGTCGATGCCGTAATCGGTGTTGTCGTACCCGATGCGCTTGATGGTGTCGCGCGCGATCTGGATATAGTCGACGTTGGCGGTCGTGGTGATTTCCCCGGCCAGCACCACCAGACCGGTGTTGCAAAGCGTCTCAGCTGCCACACGCGCATACTTGTCCTGCGCCAGGATGGCGTCCAGGACGGCGTCGGAAATCTGGTCAGCGACCTTGTCGGGATGGCCTTCGGAGACGGATTCCGAAGTAAAAAGGAAGTCGTTTGCCACGAACTTATTCTCCAGGTTGGCTATTGCGTGCCAGCCTTTTCGGTTCGTGGCGGCGACGCTTTAGCGGTATTTCAGGCAGCCCGGTTTGAGCCGCATCGCCCCGCAAGTTGTCAGTTAACTCGGCGATACACGCTATTATACGCGCCTGCAGGCGTCGTTGCAGCGCGCCAGGGGTGCGGTACAACACCTAGCCGGCATGCCGGGGCGCTGCGGGGAATACCGCCATCGGGACCCACGCCTGCCTGCCCGTCTGATCCCGGCACAGACCCGCGGCGGACTTGCCTGGACCTGTTTTCCTCGCCTGATGACTTTTTTATTCTGGCTGATCTCCCGTTTTCCGCTGCGGCTGCTGCAGGCCGCGGGCGGTGCGCTGGGCCTGCTGAGCGCACGGCTGCCAGGCCGCTATGGCCAGCGCCTGCGGGAGAATTTCCGGCTCGCGTTTCCTGGCGCCACCGAGGCGATGATCGACGAAGCCGCCCGCTCGGCCGGGCGCATGATCATCGAGATGCCCTACTTCTGGAGCCGCCGCAAGATCGGCGCGAAGCTTTACGGCTTTGACGACCACCTGTGGCCCGAGCTCGCAACGCTGCAGGCGCGCGGGAAGGGCATCATCATCCTGACACCACACCTCGGCTGCTTTGAGGTGCTGCCGCAATCCCACGCGTTGCAGCGCCCGGTGACCGCGCTGTTCAAGCCGCCGCACCAACCGTGGCTGCGCGACTGGATCGAAAAGATGCGGACCCGCCCCAACATGCACATGGCGCCGGCCACGCCGCGCGGCGTGCGCATGCTGGTGAAGGCGCTCAAACGCGGCCAGGCGGTTGGCATCCTGCCCGACCAGGTGCCCAGCGGCGGCGAAGGCAACTGGGCGCCGTTCTTCGGCAAGCCGGCTTATACGATGGCACTGGTGCACCGGCTGCAGCAACTGACCGGCGCGCCGGTGGTGGCGGTGTTTGCCGAGCGGCTGCCGCGCGGCGCCGGCTACCGCGGCCATTTGCGCGTGATCAACGAGGGCGGCATGCTGCCAGAGGATCCGGCCGCTGCCGCCGCGGTCATCAACCAGACCATCGAGGCCCTGGTCAGCCTGTGCCCGACCCAGTACCTGTGGGGCTACAACCGCTACAAGCACCCCGCCGGTGCGGGCGCCCCTGGCATGCCGGGCAGCGTGGGCAGCGACACGGGGCCGGCCACCGACCGATCGATCTCATGAGCCGTGTGTTCACGTGGCTCGGTATCGGGCTGCTGACCGTGCTGGGCAAACTGCCCTATCCGTTCGTGGCGCGCTTCGGCGAAGCGCTGGGCAGCCTGCTGTATTGGGTCCCCAGCGAGCGGCGCCGGGTAGTGCAGGCCAACCTGCGCCTGTGCTTCCCGGACCGGACCGAGGCCGAGATCGACGCGCTGTCGCGCCAGAGCTTCCGCATCCTGTTCCGCAGCTTTGCCGAGCGCGGCATCTTCTGGACCGGCAGCGAGGCGCAGATGCGCCGCTGGGTGCAGATCGACGACCAGGCCGGCCTGGTGGCGCTGGATGGCACCCCGCATATCCTCGTTACGCTGCACCTGTCGGGCGTGGAAGCCGGCGCGATCCGGCTCACCATCCACCTGCGCGAGCATGTCGGCCGCTCCGGCGCATCGCTCTATACAAAGCAGAAGAACGCGCTGTTCGACGGCTTCCTGAAGCAGGCCCGCGGGCGCTTCGGCGCCAACATGATCTCGCGCAACGACAGCGCGCGCGACATCCTGCGCTGCCTGAAGAAGGGCGAGGCGTTGCAGCTGATCGCCGACATGGACTTCGGCGAGCGCGATTCGGAGTTCGTGCCGTTCTTCGGCGTGCAGGCGCTGACCCTGACCTCGGTGTCGCGGCTGGCGCGCCTGACCGGCGCCAGGGTGGTGCCGATCTACACCGAGATGCTGCCCGACTACCAGGGCTACGTGCTGCGCGTGCTGCCGGCCTGGGAAGACTATCCGGGCGCAAGCGTGACCGACGACACGCGCCGCATGAACGCCTTTTTCGAGGACTGCATCCGGCCACGCGTGCCCGAGTACTATTGGGTGCACAAGCGCTTCAAGCATCGCCTGCCGGGCGAGCCCGAGATCTACTGAGCGCCGGCACGTCCGGCGCCGCGCCGCTACAATCCCCACCATGAAACTCCAGTTCACCAAGATGCATGGCGCCGGCAACGACTTTGTCGTGCTCGACGGCATCCACCAGCAGATCGACCTGACCCCGGCGCAGTGGCGCGCGCTGGCCAGCCGGCATTTCGGCGTGGGCGCGGACCAGATCCTGATCGTCGAGAAGCCGACGCGTCCGGACGTCGATTTCCGCTACCGCATCATCAATGCCGACGGCAGCGAGGTCGAGCACTGCGGCAACGGCGCGCGCTGCTTCGTGCGCTTTGTCACCGACCAGGGCATGACCGACAAGCGTTCGGTTCGCGTGGAAGTGATGAACGGCGTGATCACGCTGACGCTGCAGGACGATGGCCAGGTCACGGTGGACATGGGTGCGCCCGAGCTGGAACCGGCGCGCGTGCCGTTCCGCGCCGACGCCCTGCCCACACATGCCGAAGGCGTCGACACGCTATACGGCCTCGAGGTCAACGGCCGCACCGAATGGATCTCGGCGGTGTCGATGGGCAACCCGCATGCGGTGCAGGTGGTGGATGACGTGGAAAACTTTCCCGTGCTGCAGGATGGGCCGGTGATCGAGCACCACCCCGCCTTCCCCAACCGCGTCAACGCCGGCTTCATGCAGGTCGAAGACCGCCACGCCATCCGCCTGCGCGTCTACGAGCGCGGCGCCGGAGAAACCCTGGCCTGCGGCACCGGCGCCTGCGCGGCGGTGGTGGCCGGCATCCTGCGCGGCCTGCTGGATTCGCCGGTGCGGGTCCACACCCATGGCGGCGAGCTGACCATCGCGTGGGACGGCGGCGCCGAACCGGTGCGCATGACCGGCCCGGCCACCACCGTGTTCGAAGGCAGCATTGACCTGGCGGCCCTGCCGGCCTGACCATAGGGGCTGCGCGCCCCGTTCTCCACTGCTGCCTTGCCGGGCAGTGCCGTGGCGCCCGATTCCCTGATCCCGCAGATCTTCGCGAATGGAGCGCCCATGCCACTGGACGATTTCCGCATCACCTCGGGCAAGCGATTCCGCCTGGCCGACTTTGACCCCGCCAGCAAGCCGCTGTCGTGTGGCAACAAGGAAGAAGACCTGGCCCGCATCATCGAGCTGAGCAACGCGCTCGACGCGCAGCAGGACATCTTCTATGCCGAGCACCGCCGCAAGCTGCTGGTGGTGCTGCAGGGCATGGATACCAGCGGCAAGGACGGTACCGTGCGCGGCGTGTTCCGCAGCTTCGATCCGCTCGGCATCCGCGTAGTCGGCTTCAAGGCCCCTTCGCCCGAGGAACTGGCGCGCGACTACCTGTGGCGCATCCACCTGCAGGTGCCGAAGGCAGGTGAGATCGTGGTGTTCAACCGCAGCCACTACGAAGACGTGTTGATCACGCGCGTGCACGACTGGATCGATGCCGCCGAATGCGAGCGGCGCTTGCGCCAGATCCGCGAATTCGAGTCGATGCTGACCGAGACCGGCACCACCATCATCAAGTGCTTCCTGCATATTTCCCGCGACGAGCAAAAATCGCGGCTCGAGGCGCGCCTGGCAGACCCGGAAAAGCACTGGAAATTCGACACCACCGACCTCGCCGAGCGCAAGCACTGGAAGGCCTACATGGATGCCTACGAGGCGGCCATCATGGCCACCAGCACGCCCGAATGTCCCTGGTATGTGGTGCCGGCCGACTCCAAGACGCACCGCAACCTGATGGTGGCCGAGATCATGACCAAGGTCTTCGCGGACTTGAAGCCGGCCTATCCGCCGGCGCGGCCCGAACTGGCGAAGATCAAGGTCGACTGAGTCGCCCGGGGCATCCGCTCAGCCGCCGTTGCCGCGATGCACGTCGTGCGTGACGAATGGCTGCTCGCGGCTGGGCATGGCCAGCCATTGCGGATGGCGCAGGGTCTGGCGGATATCTTCCAGCCCGCTGGTCCAGTGCTCATGCATGGTCAGCGGGCCGAACTGGTAGTCCTTGGCCAGGTTCTCGAATGACTTGTCGCGGTAGATCAGCTGGATCACGTTGCGGCGCGCATCGCACGACTGCTCGGCGGCGCGGCGGTACCAGTCGTTGTCGCGCTTTGACGGCGGCACCAACGCCATTACCTCGTTGAGCATGCGGCGCAGGTTCTGCTGCTCGCGCATATAGTCGGTGATGGCCCGGGTGCGGCTGGAATACTGGATGTCCTTCTGGCGCTCGGCCACGTCGATCAGGTCGTGCGGCAGCTTGCCGCGCGCGCTCCACAGGTCGACCTGGAAGATCAGCGCGTCGCGCCGCGGTTGCGCGGTCAGCACCTCGGCCAGCGGCGTGTTCGACACCAGCCCGCCGTCCCAGTAGTACTCGCCATCGATCTCCACCGCCGGAAACCCCGGCGGCAGCGCGCCCGAGGCCATGAAATGCTCGGGGCAGAGCTTGTCGCGGGTATTGTCGAAGTAGGCGAAATTGCCGGTGCGCACATTGACCGCGCCCACCGAGACCCGCATCAGGTCGGGGCGATGGTTGATCAGGTCGAAGTCGGCGAAGCGCTCCAGCGTGGCCTTCAGCGGCGTGGTGTCGTAGAAGCTGGCATGGGTCGGATCCGAGTAGCGCGACATCAGCGCCGCCCAGCTGCGCGGCTGGAAGAAGCCGCGCTGGCCCTCCAGCATGGCGCGCGCCGCATGCAGGCCGTCGAACCAGATCCGCATCGGCTCGGGCCAGCTTGCGGCTTCGTCGGCGAACCAGGTGTACGACAGGCTGGGCAGCCACGGCTGGGCGCAGATATATTCCCAGAAGGCCCGCAGCTGCTCCACCCGGCGCTGCGGCGGATTGCCGGCGATGATGGCCGCGTTCAGCGCGCCGATGGAAATGCCAGCGACCCAGTTGGGGGAGATGCCGCCGTCAGCCAGGCCCTGGTACACGCCGGCCTGGTAGGCGCCAAGCGCGCCCCCGCCCTGCAACACCAGCGCGCGCACGGCATAGGCTTCATGCGCGGGCCGGTCGGGGGCCTTGGCGGCCTGGCGCACCGGCTTGCGCGGCCGCACCTGCGCGCCACGCTCGGCGAGCGACTCGCCGTTGCCGGCTGACTGCGCCGCCGAGGCTGGCGTTTCCGCCTGCCGCACTGTCCGTTCCTGTCGTTCCTTTGCCGCCACGCCGCGCTCCCTCCGGTCTGAAAATCAGCCGCCCATGGCCGGGCGCTGGTTGACACCGCCCGCCGTCATTGGCGGTTTCAAACGCCGTAGCGCTGCCGGTAGGCCGCCACGGCCTCGCGCGAGGCGCCCAGCGCCGGATCCTGCGAGGCATCGAGATAGGCCAGCAGGTCCTTCAGGCTGGCGATGGCAATCACCGGGATGCCGAATTCGCGCTGGACGTCCTGCACGGCCGAATGCGTGCCGACCTGCTCGGCGGTGCCGCTCTTTTCCATGCGGTCCAGCGCGATCAGCACCGCGGCCGGCTCGGCGCCGGCGGCGCGGATCAGGTTTACCGATTCGCGTACCGAGGTGCCGGCCGAGATCACGTCGTCGACGATCACCACCTTGCCCTGCAGTTTCGCCCCGACCAGCGTGCCGCCTTCGCCGTGGTCCTTGGCCTCCTTGCGGTTGTACGCGAAGCCGACGTCACGCCCCATGCCCGCCAGCGCGACCGCGGTGGCCGAGGCCAACGTGATGCCCTTGTACGCCGGCCCGAACAGCACGTCGAACTGGACGCCCGAGGCCAGCAGGGTTTTCGCATAGAATTGCGCCACCTGGCCCAGCATCCCGCCCTGGTTGAACAGGCCGGCATTGAAGAAGTAAGGCGATTTGCGGCCGGCCTTGGTGACGAACTCGCCGAACGACAGCACGCCCGCGTCGAGCGCAAAACGGATAAAGGTCTGGCTGAGATCATCACCCGCGGTACCCGCGCTACCGGCGGGCGCATTCTGCTGCGTCATCATTTCTCTCTGAATTCAAAATTTCCCCGAATGTTACGGATTATCAGCGCCAACCTCAACGGCATCCGCTCCGCGTCGAAGAAGGGCTTTTTCGACTGGATGGGCAAGCAGGACGCAGACATGGTCTGTGTGCAGGAACTGAAGGCGCAGGCCGCCGACATGACGGAAGCGTTCCTTGCACCACATGGCTATCACGGCTTTTTCCATTACGCCGAAAAAAAAGGCTATAGCGGCGTCGGTCTCTACACCCGCCACAAGCCCGAGCGCGTGATCACCGGCTTCGGCAATACGGAGTTCGACAGCGAGGGCCGTTATGTCGAAGTGCAGTATCCGCATCTGGCGGTGATATCCGTGTACGTGCCCTCCGGCTCGAGTGGCGAGGAACGCCAGCTGGCCAAGTTCCGCTTCATGGAGGCGTTCCTGCCGCACCTTCTGCAACTGAAGGCAAGCGGACGCGAAATCGTGCTGTGCGGCGACGTCAACATCGCGCACAAGGAAATCGACATCAAGAACTGGAAAGGCAACCTGAAGAACTCAGGCTTCCTGCCGGAAGAGCGTGCCTGGATCGGCGAACTGTTCGACGTGCACGGCTATGTCGACGTGTTCCGCAAGCTGGATCCGCGGCCGGACCAGTACACGTGGTGGAGCAATCGCGGCCAGGCCTATGCCAAGAACGTGGGGTGGCGTATCGATTACCACCTCGCCACGCCGAAGATCGCCGATACCGCGCATTTGTGCTCGATCTACAAGGACGAGAAGTTCAGCGACCACGCACCACTGTCGATCGACTATAACTTTCCGCTCTGACAGCGGTCACGTCGCCCGGATCTCGGCAAGCAGTTCCGGGTGACGATCGAGCAGCTTGAGCAGCTTCACCAAGGCCAGTGGCCGCTTGGTACGCCCAGTTTCGTGCCTCGAGAACGCATTGACGCCGCCCCCCAAAGATTTCGGCGGCTTCCCGCTGGTCACGATGGAGTTTCTGCGCCAAATCGCAAGTCTTGCCTCGGTACAAACCCTGCGACGCGCCCCCATCCCCGCTACAATGCAGGTTCCCCGCCGTGGTCGGCAGGGGACATTCGCATTTCCCGCACCTCATTGAGCGAGTCAGCCATGGTTTTCAAAGTGTTCGTCGATGGTCAGGAAGGCACCACCGGTCTCCGGCTGCTTGACTATCTCTCGGGTCGTTCCGACGTGGAACTGCTGCGCATTGCCGACGACAAGCGCAAGGATCCGGCCGAACGAGCACGCTTCCTGAACGCCGCCGACGTCGCCTTCCTGTGCCTGCCCGACGTGGCCTCGCGCGAGGCGGTATCGCTGGTGACCAATCCGGACACCTGCGTGATCGACGCCAGCACGGCGTTCCGCACGGCTGACAACTGGGCCTACGGCCTGCCCGAACTGGCGCGCGGCCAGCGCGAGAAGATCCGCGCCAGCAAGCGCATCGCGGTGCCGGGCTGCCACGCCAGCGCCTTCGTGCTGGCGGTGCGCCCGCTGGTGGATGCCGGCGTGCTGCCGGCCGACTACCCGCTGTCGGCGTTCTCGCTGACCGGGTACAGCGGCGGCGGCAAGTCGATGATTGCCGAGTTCGAGGCCGGCGGTAACCCGAAGCTGGACAGCCCGCGTCCCTACGCGCTGGGCCTGGAACACAAGCACCTGCCGGAAATGCGCGTGCAGGCCGGCCTGGCGCAGGCGCCGATCTTCAACCCGATCGTCGGCGATTTCCTGAAGGGCCTGGCGGTGACGGTGCCGGTGTTCGCGAACCGGCTGGCGCGCAAGGTCAGCCCGGAGCAGATCGTCGAGATCTATCGCCAGCACTATGAAGGCGAGCAGTTCGTGCGCGTGATGCCGTACAACAGCGCCGACAATCTCGACGGCGGTTTTTTCGATGTGCAGGCCAACAACGACACCAACCGCGTCGACCTGTTCGTGTTCGGCAATGCCGAGCGCCTGAACCTGGTGGCGCGCCTGGACAATCTGGGCAAGGGCGCGGCGGGCGCGGCCGTGCAATGCATGAACGTGCATGTGGGCGCCGACGAAGCCAGCGGGCTGCGCGCCTGAGGTTTCTGTCCACGCACAATAAAAAAGCCGGCGATGCCGGCTTTTTTGTTGGTCGGGTCGCTGCGGCTTACACGCGTTGCAACGCACGCAGCGCATCGACCAGCCCGGCCCCCTGGAAGGCGCGCTCGCGCCCCAAGTCCGTGGCCGCGCCGCACAGGATGGCCTTGACCGTCTCCGGCTGGCCCATCAGTTCATTGTTGCGCGACAGCAGCAGGGCTGCGACGCCGGACACGTGCGGCGCCGCCATGCTGGTGCCATCCATCGACGCCAGCGTGCCGCCGGGCACGGTCGAGGTGATCTTCTCCCCTGGCGCGACCAGGTCGGGCTTGATGCGGCCATCGCCAGTGGGACCATGGCTGGAAAAGTAGGAAATGCCATACCGGTAAGGATCGGTACGATGGGTCGCGCCCACCGTGATCACAGCGCGCGCGTTACCGGGGTCGGTGATGGTCTGGCCGCGGAACCCCGCGCCCATGTGCTCGGCCGCAAAGGCCTCGTCGTAGCCGAAGTTGCCTGCCGCCACGACCACGACCACGCCGCTGGCTACCAGGCGGTCGCACTCGACGCACACCGGCGTGCTGCCGCAGGCATAGCTGCGCACGTCATGGCGCAGCGCCACGCTCAGGTTGATGCCATGCACCGATTGCCGGTCGCGGCTCTGGTTGAGCCAGCGCACGTACTGCAGCGCGCCCAGGATGCCGAACTCGTCGCCCCGGCCCTGCGCGTCGAATATGCGCAGGTCCAGCAGTTCGATGCGCGGGCAGATACCGCTGACATCGCCGGCTTCGGCCAGCTCGGGCGGCAGCGGCATCGGGTCGGGCCGCGCCAGGTAGGCCGACGACGGCCAGCCGGCGCCGATAATGCCCGCCACATGCGTGCCATGGCTGCCGCCAGGAGCCACGTACTGTGCCGGATCGTCCTGGCTGATTTCGAGCAGCGGCTCGATCACCGACCAGTCGATGATGCGGCCGTGCGCCAGGTCTTCGGCAATCGCCGCGATCCGCTGCCGGAGTTCAGCCTCGCCAGGGCCGCGCCTGCCCTTGGGCATGGGCGGGAGGCGGCCGCTGGTGATCGCCGACAGGCGCGTGAAATCCAGCGTCCTGACCACGCGCGACAAGCGTGGGGCGATCAGCCCGTCGCGCACCGGCAGCGGCCCGTCCAGCTTGAGCGGATCGAAGAAGGCTGGGTGACGCGCATCGATGCCCGAATCGATCACCGCCCAGCACACGCCCTGCCCACCGGTATCGAACACGCGGATGGCCGCATCGGCCTTGACGGTCTTGCGCGAGGCGAACACCGCGTGCTCGGCCGGCCGGTTGACGGAGATGCGCCACAGCGGCGAAACGGCAGCGGCATTGGGGACGTCCCCGGCAGCCATTCTCGCCGCCATTCCCGCCGCCACCCCCGCTGCCGGCGCGGCGGCCTCTGCATGATCCTCCTGCAGGCAAGCCCACAGCGTCTCCAGCACCTGGCGGCTGGCCTGCGTGACCCGCCGCGTCAGCCCGCCGGGCGGGAAGCTGTCGTCGCGCAGCCCCAGTAGCGTCAGCGCGACGTACTGCGCGGCGACATTGACCAGCCGCCCCAGCGCCTGCCCGGCCGGGGCGGCGAGGCCGCCAAAGCGGGTGCGCGACGCGGTGTAGCCGATGTCCTTGAAGCGGGCCAGCGCCGCCTCGCTGCCGACATGGGCCAGCACCGACTCGCCCAGCCAGCGCACCAGCGCCTCCCCGGTCAGGCTCAGCGCCAGCGCCCTGCGCGCGGCGGGCGTCCATTGCATGCCGGCCATCGGCACGCGCACCTCGCGATGCCACCAGGGTGTAAGCGGCAGCAGGCGCAGCATGTCGAAGAAGTCGATCTGCGCCAGGAGGTGCGATTCATTGGCGGCAAGAAAGCGTTGGCCGGCCTGGTCCGCTGCCGGCCCCGCCAGCGCCGGCAGCCGCCGCAGCACCGCGGCGCGCAGTGCGGCTATGCCGGCACCATGGTGCGGGGTCAGCAGCAAGCCGCGCGGCACCTCGAACGATTCGCCGGACGCATACAGCAGCCAGACTTCGGAGCTGACCGGCAGATCGCTGGTAAAGCGGTCTGGCTCGGCCTCGCAGCCGGCGAAGATCAGCATATACGCGGCCCGCTGCTCCGACGGGCTCATGCGGTTCAGGCTCATGCGGGTCCCCTGCGGTTGTCGCATTGTCGCTGGCGCCGGCGCCACGGCTTCAAGCCGCTGTCAGGGATGCGGCGCGGGTCGCCGCAACGGGCTTCAGCGCTTCAGCGGCTTTTGCCGGTCTTCGTCGCCGGCATCCACCGGCGCATCGCCAAGGCCCGTCATGTTGGCGCGGTACGGCGGCAGTTTGTCTACGGTGGTATTGATGGCGCGCGCGTACAGCGGCAGCACCTCGGGCATGTGCCTTTCCAGGTCAGCGATGCGGCTGCGCCCGGACGGATGGGTCGACAGGAACTCGGCGCCCGACTGCGATACCTTGCCCATCTTCTGCCATAGCGACACCGCCGCGCGCGGATCGTAGCCAGCGCGCGCGGCCACATCCATGCCGATCAGGTCGGCCTCGGACTCGTCGGAGCGTGAAAAACGCAGTGTCAGCAGGTGCGCGCCCGTGCCCAGCGCCATATTGCCGAGGTTGCCGAAGCCGAACAGCTGCGAGATCACGTTGGCGCCAAGGTTGGTGATCTCGGACTTGGCGGCGCGCTCGCGCGCATGCTCCTGCAGCGCGTGCGCGATCTCATGCCCCATCACCATGGCGACTTCGTCATCGGTCAGCCTGAGCTGGTCGAGCAGCCCGGTATAGACCGCGATCTTGCCGCCCGGCATGCAGAACGCATTGACCTGTTTCGAGCCGATCAGGTTGATTTCCCACTGCCACTGGCGGGCGCGCTCATTCCAGCGCGCGGTCTGCGGCAGCAGGCGCTTGCCGATGGCGCGCAGGCGGATCAACTGCGGGTTGTTGTCGGCGGCGAGGGCGCGCTTGGCGATGGCCTCCTGCTTGAGCTGCTCGTACTCCTGCGCGGCCTGCTGCTCGATCGCCTCGGCCGGTACGATATTGCGCACTGCGGAGCCGCCGGGATTGAGCCGGATGCCGCCGGCACCGGGGTCCTGCGGCTGCGCCAGCGCCGGCAGGCTGCCGCCGAGCGGCAGCACGGCCGCGGCCAGCACCAACGCGCGGGCCAGGCGCAGTCTGGAAGGACGCTGAACACCATGCGGGGGGCGAAGCATGTGCGATTCCTTGGGCGCAATCGGAGAGTGGGCAAACCGGTGGTGCAATAATACACGGCGCCCGCGCAGCCGCGCGGGCGGCACACCGCCGCCCCATCCATGAATTTTCAGACCTATCTCGATATCTTCCGCAACCGCCGCATCGGCGCCATGCTGATGCTGGGCTTTGCCTCCGGCCTGCCGCTGGCGCTCACCTCGGGTACCTTGCAGGCATGGATGACGGTCGAAGGGCTGGATCTCAAGACCATCGGCTTTTTCTCGCTGGTCGGCCAGGCCTATATCTTCAAGTTCCTGTGGGCGCCGCTGATGGACCGCTACACGCCGCCGCTGCTGGGGCGCCGGCGCGGCTGGCTGCTGCTGACGCAGGCCGGGCTGGTGCTGGGCATCGCCGGCATGGCGTTCTGCCCGCCGCAACAGGCACTGTGGACGCTGGCGGCACTGGCCACGCTGGTGGCATTCCTGTCGGCCTCGCAGGACATTGTCTTCGACGCCTACAGCACCGACGTGCTGCGTCCGGCCGAGCGCGGCGCCGGCGCGGCGGTCAAGGTGCTGGGCTACCGGCTGGCGATGCTGGTCTCGGGCGGCCTGGCGCTGTGGCTGGCCGACCGTGTGCTGGGCTGGCAGCAGACCTACCTGCTGATGGCGGCGCTGATGGGCGTGGGCATGCTGACGCTGCTGTGGGCGCCGGAGCCCGACGTGCCCGCGCGCGCGCCGCGCTCGCTGGAAGAGGCGGTGGCAGGCCCGCTGCGCGACTTCTTCGCGCGCCCGGGCGCCTGGTGGCTGCTGCTGCTGATCGTGCTGTACAAGCTTGGCGACGCCTTTGCCGGCAGCCTGTCGACCACCTTCCTGATTCGCGGCGTCGGCTTCTCGGCGGGCGAGGTCGGCATCGTCAACAAGACCCTGGGCCTGGCCGCCACCATCATCGGCGCGCTGTTCGGCGGCACGCTGATGGTGCGCCTCGGCCTGTATCGCTCATTGATGCTGTTCGGCGTGCTGCAGGCGGTGTCGAACCTGGGCTACTGGATCCTCGCGGTGACACCGCCGCACCTATGGACCATGGGCGCGACCATTGCGGTCGAGAACCTGTGCGGGGGCATGGGCACCGCGGCCTTCGTCGCGCTGCTGATGACGCTGTGCAACCGCTCGTTCTCGGCCACGCAGTACGCGCTGCTGTCGGCGCTGGCGTCGGTGGGCCGGGTCTACGTCGGACCCACGTCCGGCTATATGGTCGAGGCCTGGGGCTGGGCGCCGTTCTATCTCGGCACCGTGGTGGTGGCGCTGCCCGGCGTGATGCTGCTCTGGGCGATGCGCCACACCGTGCACCGCTACGAGGCCCAGGCGCGCGAAGCGGTCGCCTGACCGGGGCCCCGGCCTATTTCTCCTACTCCTTGTAGTAGACGATCTGGTGCGAGCTGGCGATCAGCTCGCCCGCGGCGCTCCACAGCTGCGCGCGCTGGTCGAAGAAGCCCTGCCGGAACACCTGCGCCTGCGCGCTGGCCAGCACATGGCTGTCGCCCAGCGCGGCCAGCGTGGCCGCGTCCGCATGGAAATACGTGGTCATCGACACCGTGCCGGCCGGCACGAAGCCCGCGCGCTTGAGGAAGATGCGCGGGTAGAAGCTGTCTGCCCACGCCGCCACCGCGGCAAAGTCCGGCGTGCGCGCCGGCGCATCGCGCAGCCAGAACTGCGTCAGGCTGTCGGGATGCTCGGTGCCCGCCTCGGCGTTCGGCTTGGCGCCGCGCACCGGACGCATGTCGTAGGACTTGAGCCAGCGCACCGGCGCAAACCCGCCCATACCCGGCAGCGTCTCGGCGGCCGGCACCGCCGGCATCACGGCTTCGCCACAGGCCCAGGTCTCGCGCCGCACCGCGAACATGGCGGTCGCGGTGGTGGCAACGGCGTCGCCCTGGCGCAGTTCCAATGTCCAGTGCTGGGTCGAGCGATTGGTGCGCACCGGGCGGGCCTCGATCTCGAACGGGCCTTCCGCGATCGGGCCGGCAAAGTTGACGGTCAGCGAGACCGGCTCGCCCAGGCGCTGGGGATGGTCCAGCGCCGCCTGCAACAGCGTCGCGGCGGTGATTCCGCCAAAGGGACCGATCATGTTCCAGTACGCTGGCGTGGTGCGGCCGAGGAAGCGGTGCTCGCCGGCCGGGGCGAGCGCCAGCGCGTCGTCGAAGGGATGGAGCGGGCTGGCGGCAGCGGCCGCGTGGGTCTGGGGCGCAGTGGACATGGCGGAGGCAGGGAAGATGTGTGTCGTGGAATCGAACGATCGTTCGCTTAGCTGCCTACACTAACCGTAGTCAGCATTGGGGTCAAGTGACAGTCCTCCCGCCTTGCGTCTTTGCACGCCTTTGCACGCCGCCGCATCAGCTCCGCACCCGCCGCCGCGCTGGCAACGCCCAGCCAAGCTGGTTGGCGACCACGCCCAGCAGCACCAGCGCCATGCCGGCTACCTGCAGCGGCCCCAGCACCACGCCGAACACCATCACGTCGATGACGATCGCCACCAGCGGATAGATGAACGACAGCGTGGCGATCGACAGCACCGGAAGCCGCTGGAAGGCGCCATACAGCAGCGTGTACATCACGCCGGTATGCACCAGTCCGAGCGCCATCAGCGCGACCCAGGTGCCGCCGCCATAGCTGCCCGCCGCCGGATGCGCCAGCGGCGCCAGCATCAGCACGCCCAGCACCATCTGCAGCCCGGCGATCTGGCCTGGCGGGATAGCCTGCAGCCGCCGCGTGGCGAGGGTCGTCACGGCGTACAGCAGTCCCGCGAGCAGGCCCAGCCCGATGCCGGCGAGCATCGACGCGCCGCTGTCGCCGTGCTCCAGCCCGGTGATCAGCATGACGCCGGCAAAGGCCAGCACCAGCCAGGGCAGCCGCGCGAACGGGAACGGCTCGCGCTGCACCAGCGACGTGAGCAGCAGCAGGAAGAACGGCTGGGTGTGGTAGACCACCGTGGCGATGGCGATGCCGCTATACGCATAGGCCGAGAACAGCGCCAGCCAGTTGAGCACCAGCGTGACCCCGCCCAGCGCCAGCCAGCCCAGCTGGGCGCGGGTCATGCGCACCCAGCCGCGCTGCAAGGTCAGCGCGCCCAGCAGCGCGGCGCCGCCGAACAGGCAGCGGAAGAACACCACATCGAGCGGCGGCTGGCCGCTGGTGACCACGAACCAGCCGATGTTGCCCGACAGCACCATGGCCACGACCATACGCCAGGCGCCGCCCGGCAGGGGTTGTTGCGAAGGCATGAAGAACTCCGGTCTGGCGAATGCCCGCATTGTTTCACTCGCCGCTCAAGTCAACAATGCGGTCATGGCTCAATTAGTATTTGACTACAGGTCAAAAAACGGGAGATTCGACATGATGGATGCGCCACTCAATGCGATGGCGGTATTTGCCCGCGTGGTCGAGTGCGGCAGCTTCTCGGCCGCAGCGCAAGACCTCGGCATGACGCCGTCGGCGGTCAGCCGCCATGTCTCGCGGCTGGAGGCCCGGCTCGGCGCGAGCCTGCTGCAGCGGACCACGCGCGCGTTCGCGCTGACCGAATTGGGCCAGTCCGTCTACGCCGCCAGCGCGCGCATGACCGCCGCCGCGCGCGAGGTCACCGCGCTGGCCGGCGGGCATGGCGGCGCGCCGCAAGGCGTGCTGCGCGTGAGCGCGCCGGTCTCGTTCGGCCAGGCCTGGCTGGCGCCGCGGCTGCCGCCGTTGCTGGCGAAGTACCCGGGACTGGACCTGCAGCTGACCCTGGCCGACCGCATGGTCGACCTGGTGGAAGAGGGCCTGGACGTGGCCGTGCGCATCGCCCACGAACTGGCTCCGGGGCTGGCGGCGCGCCCGCTGCGCGAGGTGCGCTACCGGCTGGTGGCCTCCCCCGCTTACCTGGCCCGCCACGGCGCGCCGGCCACGCCGGCCGACCTGCCGGCGGCGCGCTGCCTGTACCTGGGCTACGGCAATTTCGGCGAGCGCTGGACCCTGCGCCACCACGACGGCGGCGACAAGGTCGAGGTGCGCATCCCGCCGCGCCTGACGCTGAACAACAGCCTGGCGATCATGAGCATGGTCGAACGCGATGCCGGCATCGGGCTGGTGCCGGATTTCTCCCTCGGCGATGCGCTCGAGCAAGGCCGGGTCGTCACCGTGCTGGGCGACTGGGACATTCTCGAGCCCTACATCGGCACGGCCTACGCGGTCTATACGCCCACACGGCATGTCCCGCCCAAGGTGCGCGCCTTTGTCGACCACCTGGCCGGCAGCGCCGACGACACGCCGCGCTGATGACTCAGGCCGCGCAGACGCGGTACACCGCCAGGCTGCCGCGCCAGTTGCCGCCCCAGTTGACCGTCACGCCCTCATGCATCACGACGCGGTCGATCACGCGCAGGCCGACCTTGGGCGCGAGGGCCTCGAAGTCGCTGATGGTCAGCACGCGCACGTTGGGGGTGTTGTACCACTGGTACGGCAGCGATTCCGACACCGGCATGCGGCCGCGGAACACCGACAGCCGGTGCGGCCAGTAGCCAAAGTTGGGGAACGAGACGATGCACTCGCGCCCCACCCGCAGCGTGTCGCGCAGCACCTGCGCGGTGTTGTGGATGGTCTGCAGCGTCTGCGACAGGATCACCGTGTCGAAGCTCTTGTCCTCGAACAGCGCCAGCCCGCCCTCCAGGTTCTGCTGGATCACATGCACGCCCTTCTGCGCGCAGGCCAGCACCCCTTCATCGCGGATCTCGATGCCGTAGGCCTGCACGTCGAGCTCGTCCTGCAGCACGCGCAGCAGGCTGCCATCGCCGCAGCCCAGGTCGAGCACGGTGGAATTGGGTTCGATCCAGCGCGCGATCGCGCGGAAGTCGGGGCGCAGCGCCAGGATGTTGGGATTGGCCAGGGCGTTCATGCGCCGATCTCCTGGGCGATGCGGTCGTAGTAGGCGCGCATCAGGTTGTGATAGCGCGGGTCGTCGAGCAGGAAGGCGTCGTGGCCGTGCGGCGCGTCGATCTCGGCGTACGAGACCGGGCGTTTGTTGTCCAGCAGCGCCTTGACCAGCTCGCGGCTGCGGCTGGGGGCGAAGCGCCAGTCGGTGCCGAAGCTGGCCACCAGGAAGCTGGCCTTGGTCTGCGCCATGGCGCGCGTGAGGTCGCCGCCGTGGGCCAGCGCGGGATCGAAGTAATCGAGCGCGCGCGTGATCAGCAGATACGTGTTCGCGTCGAAGTATTCGGCGAACTTGTCGCCCTGGTAGCGCAGGTAGCTCTCTACCTGGAACTCGACGTCGAACGAGAAGCGGATGTCGTCGCTCTTGAGCTCGCGGCCGAATTTTTCGGCCATGTCCTCGTCCGACAGGTAGGTGATATGGCCGATCATGCGCGCCACGCGCAGGCCGCGCTTGGGCTTGACGCCATGCGCGTAGTAGTTGCCGCCGTGGAAGTCGGGATCCGACAGGATCGCGCTGCGCGCCACTTGGTTGAAGGCGATGTTCTGCGCCGACAGCTTGGGCGTGGACGCGATCACGATGCAATGGCGCAGGCGGTCCGGGTACATCAGGCTCCAGGCCACCGCCTGCATGCCGCCCAGGCTGCCGCCCATCACCGCGGCGAACTGCGCGATACCGAAGGCATCGGCCACGCGTGCCTGCGCATTGACCCAGTCTTCCACCGTCACCACCGGGAACGCCGCGCCATAGGGCGCGCCGGTGGCCGGATTCAGGCTCATCGGCCCGGTCGAGCCGAAGCACGAGCCCAGGTTGTTGACGCCGATGACGAAGAAGCGGTTGGTGTCGAGCGGCTTGCCCGGCCCGACCATGTTGTCCCACCAGCCCACGTCGCGCGGGTCTTCGGCATAAACCCCGGCCACATGGTGCGAGGCGTTCAGCGCGTGGCAGACCAGCACCGCGTTGGAGCGGTCGGCGTTGAGCGTGCCGTAGGTCTCGACCATCAGGTCGTAGCCCGCAAGGGACGAGCCGTTGCGCAGCTTCAGCGGCTCGGCGAAGTGCATGCGCTGCGGCGCGACCACGCCGACCGAATCGGGCGGCAGGTCGAACGCGGCGGGCGCGGCGGTCGGCAGGGCGACATCAGTCATGGAATCCGGCCCGTGGCGAACGGGCATAAAAAAACCCGACCGGCATTTGCGTATCAAGCGTCGCAGCCAAGTCGGGATTCGCTGGATTCCTTGCGGGATTCCGCGTGCCGGCGCCATCCACTGCCGTGGTGGCATGGGGCGCCGACCCAACCTCTTTAGCCGCATTTATAGTGGCAAGCCCCCGGACCTCGGTCCCGTGGCTGCCGCGCGCCCGCAAGCCAGTCATCAAATCGGCGCGACCGGGCAATTATAGAGCAATCGGCCCGGCGGGTTGCATTCAGGCCAGCAGCACGCGCAGATGCGCCTCGGCATGGTCCGATGGCGACTTGCGGAAACCGCTCTTGGCATAGCGCTGCCACTGGCCCTGCACCGCCGCCATGACCAGCGCGGCGCGGGCGGGGATATCGGCATCCGCGGGGAACGCGGCTTGCGTCACCGCCACCTTCAGGCACTGGCGCAGCGAGGCCTCGATGCGGTCCACCAGCTGGTTGATGCGCTCCTGCAGCCGTTCGTGCTCGCCCACCAGGGCCTCGCCGGTCAGCACGCGCGTCATGCCGGGGTTCTTTTCCGCGAACGACAGCAGCATGCGCACGATCGCGTGCGCCTGGCGCAGGCCGTGCTCTTCCTTGTCGGTGATCTGGTTGATCAGGCCGAACACGGTCTGCTCGATAAAGCCGATCAGGCCTTCGTACATCTGCGCCTTGCTGGCGAAATGCCGGTACAGCGCCGCCTCGGACACGCTCAGCCGCGCGGCCAGCGCCGCGGTGGTGATCTTCTCCCCGCGCGGGTGCTCCAGCATGGTGGCCAGCGTCTGCAGGATCTGCACGCGGCGCTCGCCCGGGCGCGGACGCTTGCGCGCCGGCGGGGCCGGCTGCTGGTCGGCGTCGTGCTCGCTGCCTGTGATGACGGCCTCTGGTTCGCGCCCGTTGCTTTGCGTCATGACCCGGTTCTCCGCATTCGTCGTTGGAGTTGATGCATCGATTGTACTTTTATGTCCACATAGGCCGGCCGGTTCGGCACGCGCGCGCGCACGCGCGGCACGTTGTCGGGCTGCGCCTGCGGCGCCTGGGTCTCGGCGGCCACCAGCGTGACCGAGCGCTCCTGCACCGCGTGACCGGCATGGCGGCGGTCTTCGGCTTCCAGCGTCGAGCGCACCGCGGCGTCGCGCCGGCTGCCGTCGTCGTGGCCGGCAGCGGCCGCTGCGGGCACCACGTGCGGACGCGATGGCGCGACCGTGCGCAGGTAGCCGGTCACCCACGCGGTGCGGATGCCGGTGCCGGCGTAGCGCTTGAGATGCGACACGGTGTCTTCGACCAGCACCGCGCGATGCGGCGCGATGCGCGCCTGCGCCAGCAGCCGGCGCAGCATGCGGCGGTCCGGCTTGGGCCGCAGGTGGCCATGCACCCACATCTGCTCGATCGCCACCACGCGCTCGAAGCAATGGCGGATGCCGGCGATCTCCAGCACCGCGCGCGCATAGTCCTGCGGCGCGTTGGTGACCAGGATCTTGCGTCCGGGGAGCCGGCGCAGGTGCGCGGCCAGGCCGCGCCGCACCCGCACCATGTCGGCCAGCTCGGGGAATTCATGCGCGGCGCGCAGGAAGTCGGCCGGATCCACGCCGTGGTGCCGGATCATGCCGAGCAGCGTGGCGCCGTAGCGCTGCCAGTAGTCCACGCGCACGCGGCTGGCGGAAGCCTCGTCGCAGCCGAGCACCCGTGCCACGTAGGCGGTCATCAGCCGGTTGATCGCCGGGAAGATGGCATGCGAGGCGTCGTGCAGCGTGTTGTCGAGGTCGAACAGCCAGACCGTGTCGCCCGAGGTATCACCCGCGGGACGGCGGCAGAGGCGAGCGCGGACACGGCGCGGTGGGGGAAGACTGGAAGGCACGCCGGACAACTCGGAGGGTGGTGGGATATGCCGGGGCGGGCGGACAGGGCCGGCGCCGCCCCGGGGTTCCGCTCAGTGCGAGCGGATCATGGTGCCGAAGGCCTGCTCGGTCAGGATTTCCAGCAGCAGCGAATGCTCGATGCGGCCGTCGATGATGTGCACCGAATGCACGCCGCTCTTGGCCGCGTCCAGCGCCGACGAGATCTTCGGCAGCATGCCGCCAGAGATGGTGCCGTCGGCGAACAACTCTTCAATCTCGCGCGCGGACAGGTCGGTCAGCAGGTTGCCCTTCTTGTCCATCACGCCCGGGATGTTGGTCATCATCACCAGCTTCTCGGCCTTGAGGATCTCGGCCATCTTGCCGGCGACCACGTCGGCGTTGATGTTGTACGCCTGGCCGTCGTCGGAGAAGCCGATCGGCGAGATCACCGGGATGAAGGCGTCGTCCTGCAGCGCCTTGACCACCGCCGGGTTGATCGCCTCGATGTCGCCGACGTAGCCGATATCGATGAACGCGCCAGGGTTCTCGCGGTCGGGCATCTGCAGGCGCTTGGCGCGGATCAGGCCGCCGTCCTTGCCGGTCAGGCCGACGGCCTGGCCGCCGTACTGGTTGATCAGCATCACGATGTCCTGCTGGACTTCACCGCCCAGCACCCACTCGACCACTTCCATGGTCTCTTCGTCGGTGACGCGCATGCCTTGCACGAAGGTGCCGACCTTGCCGACCTTCTTCAACGCCTCGTCGATCTGCGGGCCGCCGCCGTGCACCACCACCGGGTTCATGCCGACCAGCTTAAGCAGGATCACGTCGCGCGCGAAGCCGTGCTTGAGCTTCTCTTCGGTCATGGCATTGCCGCCGTACTTGACCACGATGGTCTTGCCGTGGAACTTGCGGATATACGGCAGGGCCTCGGCGAGGATCTCGGCTTTCAGCGCGGGGGCAATGGCGGCCACCGTGGTTGCGGCAGGCCCGGGGTTGTCGGCGTTCATGGGGGACATCCGTGAGAATCAACAGGTATGATGGCTAAGCAGCCGCGTCCCCGGGGGGAAGACCGACGGATCGCCCACGGGGATTGCCCGAAAGTGCGCCATCCGGCCACGGCAGGCGCCGATTTTACAAGAAACCGCGCGGTGCGCGAGCGCGCCGGCCCAAGGTGGCGCGGTGAACCGGCTGCAAGCGGCCTGCGGGGCACCAGCGCGTTCCGTCCATGCAACAGGCCACTGCCTGCGCAGCCCGCCTTCTCAGCCATTTGGCCAGCGCCGTGGCGCAGTGTTCCCGAATCCTTGCCATCATGTCCGCAGCCATCCGCCGCCTGCCCGACCCAAACCGCGCCATCGCGCCAGCGCAGCGGAGGTGGCCGTGAGTGATGCCCACGCGGTGCTGACCGGCCAGTTGCGGCCCGTCGAACATTGCAGCCGCTGCGGCGCCGGCTTTGTCTGCGGCTACGTAGCGGGGCTGCCGGCGTGCTGGTGCGCCAGCCAGCCGCTGCTGCCGGCGCGGCAGATCGTGCCCGGCGAGCACTGCCTGTGCCCGGCCTGCCTGGCGGCACGGCGGGCCGGTCAGACGCCGGATTCCGCACCCGCTTCCGACCCCGATCCGGCTACCGGCTGACGCGCCGGCGCGGGGGCCGCGCCGTTGTCCCACTGCATCGCCAGCATCCCGGCCACGATCAGCGCGGCGCCGGCCAGCCGCGCCGGCGTCAGCGCGCGCACCGCAAACCCGGCCAGGCCGAACTGGTCGACCAGCAGCGCGGCCAGCACCTGCCCGGCCACCACCGCGGCAATGAAGCCGGCGGCGCCCAGCCTGGGCGCCACGATCAGCGCGGCCGAGATATAGAACACCCCCAGCACCCCACCGCTCCACAGCCAGGCCGGCGCCTGGGCCAGCGCCGCCGGGGACGGCAGCGGCACCCGCATCAGCCACAGCACCGGCAGCAACGCCACCAGGCTGACCAGCAGCGACACCAGCGTAGCGGACAACGGGTGTCCGAGGGTGCGCCCCAGCGTGGCGTTGGCGCCGGCCTGGAACGGGATCGCGGCACCGGCCAAGGCGGCGGTGGCAAGCGGCAGCCAAAGCGAGGCCGGGAGGGAAAACGACAGCGAGGTGCCTGACATGGCGCGCTCCATAGGGCAAGATGCGATGCCAGCAGTTTGAAATATCGCTTTGCGAATTTCCAATTCTGCTTTCGTACGTTTAATATTCGCCGAATGAATAGCCTACGCGGAATCGACCTCAACCTGCTGGTGGTGCTGGAAGCGCTGCTGGCGGAGCGCCATATCTCACGCGCGGCGCTGCGGCTGCACCTGAGCCAGCCGGCGGTCAGCCATGCGCTGGGGCGCCTGCGGCAACTGCTCGACGATCCCCTCCTGGTGCGCGGCAAGGGCGGGCTGGTGCTGAGTGCGCGCGCGCACGAGCTGTCCGGCCCGCTGGCGGAGGCGCTGGCGCAGGTGCGCATCCTGCTGGGGCCAAGCGGCTTCCAGCCGGCCACCGCGCGGCGCACCTTCCGCCTGGCGATGTCCGACTACGGCGCGCTGGTGGTGCTGCCGCGGCTGCTGCGCGCGGTGCGCAAGGCCGCGCCCAATATCGACCTGGTGGTGTCGCAAGCCAGCCGCGAAGGCATGACGGCGCAGGTGGCCGATGGCGAGATCGACATGGCGCTGGGGGTGTTCAGCCACCAGCCCGAAGGCGTGCAAGCGGCCGAGCTGTTCCGCGAAAGCTATGCCTGCGCGGTGGATGCCGCTACCGTGCGCGACAGCGGCCGCCTCGACCAGGTCGCGTACCTGGCGCGTTCGCACGTGCTGGTGGCCACGCACAGCGAACGCATGGACGCGATCGACACCGCCGTGGCAAAGCTGGGCGGGCGACGCAAGATCGCCTGCGTGGTGCCGCACTGGAGCGTGGCGCCGGCGCTGATCGCCGGGACCAACCTGGTGCTGACCACGGCGCGGCGCAGCCTGGCCGCGCTGGAAGACGACCCGCGCTACGCCGTGTTCGCGCCGCCGTTCGCGCTGGACGATTTCACCTTCAGCATGATCTGGCACGAGCGCACCGAGGCCGATGCCGCCCACGCGTGGCTACGCGAACGGGTGCTGGCCGCGGCCGCCAGTCAGGAATCGGAAGAGCCGATCAGCTTGCGCGGCTGACGGCGCCCCGGCGCTTTGGCCGGCGCCGGGAGCCGGGCATCGCGACGTTGCGCGGGGACGGCAGGCGGCCTGGCGGGCCGCGTGTCGCCGCGGAACACCATCTTCTGGCGGGTGCCGTGCTGCTTGTTGGCCATGCTGTCGGGTTGGGGCCGCCCGCGCCAGGCGGACGGCCCAGTCAGTGTTTGTGCTCGCCGTGGCCGGCCTGCGCGCCGCTGGCGGCGGCGGGCACCATGCCGCGCACTTCGGCCGTGACCTTCTGTTCGAATACCTTGCCGCCCTGCTCGATCTTCAGCGTGAGGGGCACGGTATCGCCGGCCTTGAGCTGGCCCTTCAGGTCCATCAGCATCACGTGGTAGCCGCCCGGCTTCAGCTCGACGTTCTGCATCCTGGGCAGGTCGAGCGACTTGACCTGGCGCATGCGCATCACGTTGCCTTCCATCTTCATCTCGTGCAGTTCGGCCGCCGCCATCGGTGACGAGACGCCGAGCAGCTTCGCGTTCTCGTGCGCGTGCAGCACCATGAAGGCGCCGGAAGCGGTCTGGGTCGGCACCGTGCCGCGCACCCAGGCGTTGCTGACATCGACCTGGGCCAACGCGGCGCCCGAGGCCAGCGCGGCAGCCACGGCGAAGCTTGCAGCCAGCGCGGCCGAGCGGAATTTGACTTGCATGAAAGGCTCTCCTGAAAGCAGACATTAGACCATGGCCACGCGCCCGCTGCCGGCGCCCCGGGCAGCCGCCCTGCGCGGCGCGCGGCAACGCAACCAGCCAGTCTGGCAGCCGGCGCCGCGGCACGCCAATGCGGCAAGGTGTCGCACGCGCCGGTGCCCCGGGCCGGCATTGATACACTCGCGCCATGAGCCCCGCCGCAGCCGTGCCCCGCTTGCCTGACTTCCCTTTCCTGTCGCCCCTGCCGGCGGCCAGTTCGGCACGCCATGGGCAGGTGACGCTGCGCCGGCTGTTCTGGCTCCGCTGGGCGCTGCTGGGCGGACAGGCGCTGACCGTGCTGGTGTGCGAGCCCATCGCCGGCATCCGCCTGCCCTACGCGCCGCTGCTGGTGGTGCTCGGGCTGCAGGCGCTGTTCAACCTGCTCACCGGACTGCGCCTGCGCCAGCACACGCGGCGCAACAGCGCGCCCGGCGAGGCCGAACTGATGGGCCAGCTGCTGGTGGACCTGACCGCGCTGTCGGCGATCCTGTTCTATACCGGCGGCGCGACCAACCCGTTCGTCTCGTTCTACCTGCCGGGGCTGGCCATCGCCGCGGCCATCCTGCCCTGGCGCCAGGTGATTGCGCTGGCACTGTATGCGCTGGCCTGCTACACGGTGCTGCTGATCGAATACCTGCCGCTGGACCTGCACAACCCGGACAATGCGGTGAACTACCACCTGGCCGGCATGTGGCTGAATTTTGTCGCCAGCGCGGTGATGATCGCGCTGTTCGTGGCGCGCCTGTCCGGGGTGCTGCGCCAGCGCGAGGCGCAGCTGAACCTGGCGCGCGAGCAGCTGCTGCGCGAAGCGCGCGTCGAAGACCTGAACGGCCAGGCCGCCGCGGTCGCGCACGAGATCGGCACGCCGCTGGCCACGCTGGCGGTGATTGCCGGGGAGCTGCGCGCCGATGCTTCCGACGCCGTCCGCGGCGCCAGCTCCATCAGCGGCTATCTGCCCGACCTGCAGACCATGGAGCAGCAGCTGGCGCTGTGCCGTTCGACCCTGGCACGGCTGCGCGAAGACCCAGCCACGCTGGCGCCGCAACGCATCGACGGCTGGCTGCCCGCCTTTGCCGAGCGCTGGCAGCTGCGCCATCCCAATGCCAGCCTGCAGGCCGTGGCCACGCCGGGCGCCGGCGCGCAGGCGGTGGAAACCGCGCGCGTCGGCCAGATCCTGACCATCCTGCTGGACAACGCCGCGCGCAGCCAGCAGGCCGCCGGGCGCGCCACGCGGCCGCTGCAACTGCAGATCGCCATGGCGCCGGGCAATACCGCGCCGTGGCTGTCGTTCCGCGTCGCTGACCAGGGCGACGGCATCCCGGACGCGCTGCGCGGCCAGCTTGGCGAAACCCCGGTGGCCAGCCCCCACGGCGGCCAGGGCATCGGGCTGTACCTGGCGCAAAGCGCCGCCCGCCAGATGGGCGGCGAACTCGCCTGGCATGACCGTCCCGGCGGCGGCACCGTCGCCGAACTGCGCCTGCCCGCGCTCTTCACGCTTTCCGCAGCGGCGGCTGCCGCCACCATGCCCTCCACCCCATGACCGATACCCTCACCCCGGTACCCGAGGCCACCGCACCGGCAGGCACGCCCTTCCTGGTAATCGACGACGACGAAGTCTTTGCCGGCACGCTGGCGCGCGCGCTGATGCGCCGCGGCTATGCCGTGGCGGTGGCGCACGACGGCCGCGCCGCGCTGGCGCTGGCGGCGCGCACCGACTTTGCCTACGTCACGCTCGACCTGCACCTGGAGCCGCCGCCCGAGGCCGGCAGCACCGCGCCCGCCGAGTCCGGGCTGCAACTGGTGGCGCCGCTGCGCCAGGCCCTGCCCGACGCGCGCATCCTGATCCTGACCGGCTACGCCAGCATCGCCACCGCGGTGGCGGCGGTCAAGCAGGGCGCGGACGAATACCTGGCCAAGCCCGCCAATGTCGATTCGATCCTGACCGCGCTGATGGCGGGCGTGTCTGAAGAGGCGGCGCAGGCCGCGCTGGAAGAACCGGTGCCGCTGTCGGTGGCGCGGCTGGAATGGGAACATATCCAGCGCGTGCTGGCCGAGCATGGCGGCAACATCTCGGCCACCGCGCGGGCGCTGAACATGCACCGGCGCACCTTGCAGCGCAAGCTGGGCAAGCGGCCGGTATCACGCTAGCGCAGCAACGCCAGCGGTTCATCTGGCAAAGCGCGGCCTCACAGCCGCAACTGCACGTGTTCCCAGTCCAGGCCTTCGCCGACCTCGGCCGTGTCGCCCTGCGCGACGATGCGCATGGCATCGCCGGCATGCCGGTCCGACAGCGAGAAAAGCGCGCCGGCATCGAGGGCCAGTGTCGCGGCGGCGGCGGTGGCAACCCCGCGCGCATGGGCCGGCGTGGCCTGCACAGCTTCGGCCGCCTGCGCCGAAGGCATCGCGGGACGGATGCAAAGGAATGCCGTGGCCGCAGCCAGGGCGGCCAGCAGGCCTGCGGTGGCGAGCACCACGCGGCGGGTCTTGTAGTTGACCATTGATTTCTCCTGCCAGTGGGTTGAGTAAGATGCGGTGGCTCCCGCACCGGTCAATCGACCGTCAAGGTGCGCAAGGGTCGCATCGCCCGGCAACGCCGGCCAGCGGGCTTACCAATGCTTACGATGGTTACCGGGATGTGGCAGGCCAAACCTCACGGACATGAAAAAGGCGCACCGTGGTGCGCCTTGCGTTTCGCATGCTGCGGGCTTTACAGCACGTAGCGCGACAGATCCTCGTTGCCGGCCAGGTCGCCCAGCCGCTCTTCCACATACGCCGCATCGATCGTCACGGTTTCGCCCGACGACTTGGTGGCGTGGAACGACAGGTCCTCGAGCAAGCGCTCCATCACCGTGTAGAGCCGGCGCGCGCCGATATTCTCGACCTTCTCGTTGACCGAGAACGCAATCTCGGCAAGCCGGCGGATGCCGTCCGGCGCGAACACCAGGCTCACCTCTTCCGTGTTGAGCAGGGCCTGGTACTGCTTGGTCAGGCTCGCATCGGTCTGCGTCAGGATGGCCTCGAAATCCTGCACCGACAGCGATTCCAGTTCCACGCGGATCGGGAAGCGGCCCTGCAGCTCGGGGATCAGGTCGCTCGGCTTGGACAGGTGGAACGCGCCCGAGGCGATGAACAGGATGTGGTCGGTCTTGATCATCCCGTACTTGGTATTCACCGTGGTGCCCTCGACCAGCGGCAGCAGGTCGCGCTGCACGCCCTGGCGCGAGACCTCGCCGCCGCCGATATCGCTGCGGCTGGCAATCTTGTCGATCTCGTCCAGGAACACAATGCCGTTCTGCTCGACATTGGCGATGGCCTTGTGCTTGAGTTCCTCGTCGTTGACCAGCTTGGCGGCCTCTTCGTCGATCAGCAGCTTGAAGGCTTCCTTGACCTTCATCTTGCGGCGCGCCTTCTTGCCCTGGCCCAGGCCGGCGAACATGGTGCGGATCTGCTCGGTCATGTCTTCCATGCCCGGCGGGCCCATGATGTCCATGCTGGGCATGCCGGCCGAGACCTCGAGCTCGATGTCCTTGTCGTCGAGTTGGCCTTCGCGCAGCTTCTTGCGAAACACCTGGCGCGTGTTGGAATCCTTCTCTTCCGGCTGCGAAAAGCCGATATCACGCGGCGGCGGCAGCAGCACGTCGAGCAACCGGTCTTCGGCGGCATCCTCGGCCTTGGTGCGCACCTTCTTCATCTCGGATTCGCGGGTCTGCTTGATCGCCATCTCGGCCAGGTCGCGCACGATGGTGTCGACGTCGCGGCCGACATAGCCCACCTCGGTGAACTTGGTCGCCTCGATCTTGATGAAGGGCGCGTCGGCCAGCTTGGCCAGGCGGCGCGCGATCTCGGTCTTGCCGACACCGGTCGGACCGATCATCAGGATGTTCTTGGGGGTGATTTCCTGGCGCAGCGGCTCGGCCACCTGCTGGCGGCGCCAGCGGTTGCGCAGCGCCACCGCCACGGCCTTCTTGGCCTTGTTCTGGCCGATGATGTGCTTGTCGAGTTCGGAAACGATTTCCGACGGGGTCATGGTGTGCGACATGGTATCCGTTCAGTTAGGCGCGGCAGGCTTGCGGGCCCGAGGCCGGCCTCGCTTATTCCAGCGTCTCGATGACGAAGTTGGTGTTGGTGTAGATGCAGAGCTCGCCGGCGATGGTCAGCGCCTTCTCGACCACGTCTTTGGGCGGCAGTTCGGTGTTCTCCACCAGCGCCTTGGCGGCCGACTGCGCATACGCGCCGCCCGAGCCGATCGCGGCGATGCCGCCTTCGGGGTCGAGCACGTCGCCGTTGCCGGTGATGACCAGCGTGGTGTCGCGGTCGGCGGTGATCAGCATGGCCTCGAGCCGGCGCAGCGCGCGGTCCGAGCGCCAGTCCTTGGCGAGGTCGACCGCGGCGCGCGTCAGGTTGCCCTGGTATTTCTCCAGCTTGGCTTCGAAGCGGTCCAGCAGCGAGAAGGCGTCGGCGGTGCTGCCGGCAAACCCGACCAGCACCTTGCCGTTGTAGATGCGGCGCACCTTGCGCGCGGTGCCCTTCATCACGATATTGCCGAGCGTGACCTGGCCATCACCGCCCAGCGCGACCTGATTGCCGCGGCGGACGCTGACGATGGTAGTGCCGTGATACTGTTCCATGGTGGCTTCCGTGAATATGTCAGGACCGTAGTTGGCGACGGCCCCGCCCGGTTTCAAGCCCTATCGCGCGCCTGGGGCGCCGTGGCAAGTCTGACCAATATAGGACGCCCGCCGAGCCGCTGCCGGCGCCGTCACGGAAAACAAAAAGGGCCATGCGCAACCGCATGGCCCCCGGGGCGAACGCCGGTCATTTGCCGGCGCGCCGCATGAATCACTCCACCGAATGCCCTGATCAGTCCGCGTACACGCCGGCCTTCTTGATGACCGGGGTCCACTTGTTGATCTCGGCGCCCAGATAGGTGCGCAGCGATTCCGGCGTGGCGCGCTGCGCCGGCACGGCCTCGGCGCCCAGCTCGGCCATCTTGGCGCGGAAGGTCGGGTCGGCCACGGCCTTCTGCAGCGCGGCCGAAAGCTTGTCGATCACCGGCTTGGGCGTGCCCTTGGGCGCGTACATGGCGTGCCAGACCTTCACTTCGATACCGGGCAGGCCCTGCTCGGCCGCGGTCGGGATGTCCTTGAACGCTTCCACGCGGCGTGCCTGCATGGCCGCGTACGGCTTGACCGAATGGGCCTTGAGATGGCCGGCGAGATTGGTGGTCTGGTCGCACAACAGGTTGACCTGGCCGCCGAGGATATCGGTCAGCGCGGGCGCGGCGCCCTTGTACGGCACGGTGGTCAGCTCGGTCTGGATCGCGCTCTGGAACAGCAGGCCGCACAGGTGCGAGGCCGAGCCGATGCCGGCGTTGGCCAGCGACAGCTTGCTGGCGTTGGCCTTGAGGTACGGCAGCAATTCCTTGAAAGTGTTCGGCGGCAGCGACTTGTTGCCGACCAGGATCATCGGCACGTCGGCGATCTCGCCGACCATCTCGAAGTCCTTGAGCGGATCGAAGCCCAGGTTGCGGTACAACGCCGGGGCCGTGGCCATGCCGATATGGTGGATCAGGATGGTGTGCCCGTCGTTCTTGGACTGGGCCACCTTCTTGGCGCCGATGGTGCCGCCGGCGCCGCCGAGGTTCTCGATCACGATGGTCGAGCCCAGGTGCTTGGACATGATCGCGGTCAGCTCGCGCGCGACCTTGTCGGTCGGGCCGCCCGCCGCGAACGGCACCACCGCCGATACCGGCTTGCCGCCCGGATATTCCTGGGCGTACGCGCCCGTTGCCACGCCCATCGCGCTGACTGCCATAGCGGCCGCGACCATCTTTGCCACGAATTTCATGCTTTCTTCTCCTGATTCCCTGTAATACCCGTCTGCAATGCGTTGCCGCCGGCCCGCCCGCCTGTGGCGGGACGCTGCTGGCGCGCGCTCTGGGCCGCGCTTCGACCATGCCGGCCGGCATCGCTGCCCCGCCGTAAACGGCAAGGGCGGGGATTGATGTTAGCAACAGCAGACAATAGCGAGGTATAGGGGCTAACCCGCCTGCAATCCGCGGCATATGGCCGGAAACAGGGAAAATATGGCAGCCAATCTCCCCAACGGCATGCGCAGGCGACAGCCGGCACCGGCTAGCGGAAGAAATCGAGCATTTCCTCCAGCAGCGGGTCAGGGGCTTCTTCTGGGATGTAGTGGCCGCAGGGCAACGCGCGTCCGCTCACGTCGGTCGCCGCTTCCTGCCACAGCGCCAGCGGCTCGAAGCAGCGCGCCACCACGCCGTGCTCGCCCCACAGCACGCGCAGCGGCAGCGCCAGGCGGCGCCCGGCTTCGCGGTCGGCGCGGTCGTGCTCCAGGTCGATGGTGGCGGCGGCGCGGTAGTCCTCGCACATCGCGTGCACGCGGGCCGGATCGCGCATCGCTGCGGTGTAGGCCGCCATCGCGTCGGGAGCGAACGCCGCCAGGCCGGCGTGGCGCAGGCCCATCAGCTTCTGGATGTAGAAATCCGGCTCGGCGTTGATCAGCGTTTCGGGGAACGGCGTCGGCTGGATCAGGAAGAACCAGTGCCAGTAGGCGGCGGCAAAGGCCATGCTGGTGCGCTCATACATGGCCAGCGTGGGCGCGATGTCGAGCAGCATGGCGCGCGTGATGGCCTCGGGATGGTCCATGCACAGCCGGTGCGAGACCCGCGCGCCGCGGTCGTGGCCGCACAGCGCAAAGCGCGGGAAGCCAAGCGCCGCCATCAGCGCCACCTGGTCCTGCGCCATGGTGCGCTTGCTGTAGCGCTCATGCCCGGCATTGCCGGCCGGCGCCGAACTGCTGCCGTAGCCGCGCAGGTCGGTGGCGATCACCGTGAAGTGGTCGGACAGCGCGGGCGCGACCCGGTGCCAGATCAGGTGGCTTTGCGGATGGCCATGCAACAGCAGCAGCGGCGGCCCCGAGCCGCCCCGCACCCCAGCGATCTCGACCTCGCCGACCTGCTGCCGGAACGGTTCGAAATTCGGGAACAGCAGCGCGCTCGCGTCATTCAGCATGGGGGTCTCCGCTTAGTGGTCCAGTGCCGATCATAGGCGCAATCCGCCGCCCCGGCTGACGCAACTGAATTGCATCAACCGGAGTGCTATGGTTAAATCCGGCCATGACCCGTCCCAGTCCGGACCGGCCGGCCCTGGCGCCGGAACCGGCAATCCCGACCCCGGCGGCCCAGGAGGCCGCCCATGAGCGCCTGCGCCAGCTGGGCGCACGCGTGACCCAGCCACGACTGTGCATCCTGGCCTGCCTGATCGGCAGCGATGAGGCGCTGACGCACCAGGCCGTGATCGACCGGCTGCCCGATGCCGGCGAGACCATCGACCGCGTTACCGTCTACCGCGTGCTGGACTGGCTGGTGGACCAGGGCGTGGCGCAGAAGCGCGCCGGCAACGACCGCGTGTTCCGCTTCAGCCTGGTCGAGCACGAGGCCGCGCGCGCGCAGGAGCATCGCCAGCACAGCCATTTCCACTGCACACGCTGCGACCGCACCTTCTGCCTCGACGATGCCGGCACGCCGGCGCAGCCAGCCGCGCCGCGCGTGCCCAGCGGCTTTGCCATCGAACATGTCGAACTGACCGTGAACGGGGTCTGCGCCGAATGCGGCAAGCGGCCGCCGGCCGCGCCCCGCGGCGCTTCGCACTGAATGGTCCACGAAACGGTCCACCGCACAGCCCGCGGGCGGACCCCCTGAACGCTTTCTCTCATCCCGGAGAATAACAATGTCCAAACTGATTCCGGTCACGATCCTGACCGGCTTCCTCGGCAGCGGCAAGACCACCCTGCTCAAGCGCATCCTGAATGAGCAGCACGGCATGAAGATCGCCGTGATCGAGAACGAGTTCGGTGAAGAGAACATCGACAACGAGATCCTGGTGCAGGATGGCCGCGAGCAGATCGTGCAGATGAGCAACGGCTGCATCTGCTGCACCATCCGCGGCGACCTGGTGCAGGCGCTGTCGACGCTGATGACGCGCCGCGACGCCGGCGAAATCGAATTCGACCGCGTGGTGATCGAGACCACCGGCGTGGCCAACCCCGGCCCGGTGGCGCAGACCTTCTTCATGGACGAGGAAATCGCCGCGCGCTACCTGCTCGACGCGGTGATCACGCTGGTCGACGCCAAGCACGCCCACCTGCAGCTGGACCAGCAGGAAGAGGCCCAGCGCCAGGTGGGTTTCGCCGACGCCATCTTCATCACCAAGTCCGACCTGGTGAGCGAAGCCGACGTGGCCGAGCTGCGCCATCGCCTGCTGCACATGAACCCGCGCGCGCCGATCCGCCTGGTCAATTTCGGCGAGGCGCCGATCGACACCATCTTCGACCTGCGCGGCTTCAACCTGAACGCCAAGCTCGAGATCGACCCCGACTTCCTGCGCGCGGAGGAACACGACCACGACCACGATCACGAACACGGCGACCATTGCGACGCCGACTGCGGGCATGATCATGGCCACAACCATGGGCACGGCCATGGCCACGCGCACGACCACCACCATCACCATCACCACACCGACCGCATCGCGTCGTTCGTCTTCCGCAGCGACAAGCCCTTCCACTACGGCAAGCTGGAAGAATTCCTGTCCGGGATCCTGGCGGTCTATGGGGAAAAACTGTTGCGCTACAAGGGCGTACTATATATGGAGGGGGTGGACCGCAAGGTGGTGTTCCAGGGCGTTCACCAGCTGATGGGCAGCGACATCGGTGCCAAGTGGGAAGACGAGACCCCGGGCACGCGCATGGTGTTCATCGGCGTGGACCTGCCCCGCGACGCCATCCTCAAGGGCCTGGAAAACTGCCTGGCCTGAGTGCGCCTGCCGTCCCATGGACGGCACCCCGCCGGACACCGCCTTGCGGCTGCCCCCCGTTCGGGGTACCGGGGAAATACCGAAGCGCCAGCCGTTTTTCCCCATATCTCCGAAAAATTTGTTCAAGTACAATAGGCCGGATTTGATACCGGTGGCGCACCTTTTTCCCGCCGCCGGTGTCCGGTCCACCGCTTGCCGGTGGACTTGCAGGGCGGCGGTTGTCGTCAGCATGAGGCAGGCCGCCGGCAGGTGCGGTCGCAGTGCTTCGTGCGGAGACCGCCTGTTCCGCTTGGGGTGCCCCGACGCGCGCCGTCACTGACTGACGCGAGAGAGAGGTGTCCCCATGACAGCCGCAACGAAGACCAAAGAAAGCCGCAGCAAGACTGGTAGTGCAGCGGCAGAGACGCTCAAGGCGCAGCCTGTGAAGGCCGCGCCCGCTCCCCGCGGCAGTACGGCGAACGCCGAAGCGGGCGCAAGGAAGGGAGGCCCGCGAAGCAGCAAGACTGCAGCCAGCCAGAGTGAAACAACCGTGGCGCGCAAGCGCGCGGACAGCGCACCCGAGCGGACCCAGACGCCGCCGGCCGCATCAACAAGAGAATCAGCAGCAACCATGAGCAGCAACAAACTTCTGACTGAAGCTGAAATCCTGAAGATGAGCGACAAGGATTACATGAACGAAGCGCAGCTCGCCTTCTTCAAGCACCGCCTTGAGCAGCTGCGCGACGAAATCCTGAAGAACGCTGACCAGACCACGGAACACCTGCGCGAGACCGTGATCGTGCCGGATCCGGCCGACCGTGCCACCATCGAGGAAGAACATGCGCTGGAGCTGCGCACGCGCGACCGCGAGCGCAAGCTGCTGAAGAAGGTCGAACAATCGCTGCAGCGCATCGAGTCCGGCGACTACGGCTGGTGCGAGGAAACCGGCGAGCCGATCGGCGTGCCGCGCCTGCTGGCGCGCCCCACCGCCACGCTGTCGCTGGAAGCGCAGCAACGCCGCGAACTGCGCCAGAAGCTGTTCGGCGACTGAAGCCCGGCGCGCCGGCCAGGCCGGCGCAGCAGGCGTGACGTGACGGCCCGGGTACCCGGGCCGTTTGTTTTTCTGCCGAGCCAGGTTGCGCCAGGCCGCATCCGGCTTTGTCGTGCCAGGGCCACGGCCTACCATTGAGAATCATCCGGCTGTTACCGCCGCGGCCTTTCTGGTAAATTCGCAACCTTGTTGCAACAGCGCGCCGCAGCCTTCGCGCGCTGCGTTGCCCGTCGTCACTTTCCCCTCTGCTGCCATGGCTGATCGCCTGCCCGTCACGGTGCTGTCCGGTTTTCCCGGCGCCGGCAAGACCACGCTGCTGAACCACCTGCTCGCACATGGCGCGGGCGGGCGGATCGGCGTGCTGGTGTGCGGCGCGCAAGACGGGCAAACGCTGGCGCCGCTGCCGCCCGGCTGCGAGGCAACGATGCTGCCGTCCGGCGCAGCGCTGCTCGCCGAAACCGCGCGGCTTGCCGGCGAAGGGCGTTTCGATGCGCTGCTGGTCGAAGCCGACGGCCTGGACGAGCCACTGGCGCTTGCCGAAGGCTTCCTGTTCGAGGCCGAGCATGGCGCAGGGCCCGACGCCACCTTGCAGCCCGACACGCTGGTCACCGTGGTCGATGCCGCCACCCTGCTGCGCGACCTCAACGAAGCCGAGTTCCTGGCCGACCGCGGCCTGGCGCAAGGCCAGGACGATGATCGCACCGTCGCCGAAGTGCTAGTCGCGCAGATCGAAGGCTGCGACGTGATCGTGCTGAACAAGGCCGACCTCGCCGGCGCCCCCGGGCTGGCGCGGCTGCGCGCGGCGCTGCAGGCGCTGAACCCGCGCGCCGACATCGTTGAAGCCAGCTTCGGCAAGGTGCCGCCCGAGCGGGTGCACGGCACCGGCCGTTTCGACTTTGAAGCCGCCGCGCAAGGCCCTGGCTGGCTGGCCGCGCTGCGCGGCGAAGCACCCGAGACCGACGCCGCCAGTGGCGTCTCGACGCTGGTCTACCGCCGCCGCCGCCCGTTCCACCCGCAACGCTTCGCCGACCTGATCCATACCGAATGGCTGCGCGAGCACGGCAGCGTGCTGCGCTCCAAGGGCCTGTTCTGGCTGGCGAGCCGCATGGATACCGCCGGCGACTGGAACCAGTCCGGGGGCGTCTGCCGCCATGGCGGCGCCGGCGCGTGGTGGGCTGCGCTCGATCCGGCGGAATGGCCGGCCGATACCGCCGAGCGCGCCGAGGTGGAAGCCGACATGCACGACCAGGGCGTGCCGGCGCCGTTCGGCGACCGCCGCCAGGAACTGGTGCTGATCGGCCTGGACCTGGATCCTGCCGCGCTGCAGGCCCGGCTCGACGCCTGCCTGCTGAGCGATGCAGAGATGGCCGCCGGGACGCAAGCCTGGGCCGGCTATCCGGACCCTTTCCCGGCCTGGGTCGACGATTTCGACGACGATCACGATCACGATCACGATCACGATCACAATCACGACCATGGCCACGGCCATGACGGTGATTGCGGCTGCGACGATCCAAGCCATGACCACGGCAACCATGGTGGCCGTCCCCATGCGCACTGACTGGTTCGCCAGCCTGCGCACGCACGGCCCGGGCCTGTGGCCCGCGCTGTGGCTGGCGCTGTGCCTGCTGCTGGCGCAGCATGCCGGGCTGACCCACCGCATCGTGCATGGCGGGCTGCTGAAAACGGCTGGCGCCGTGGCGGCGGCCAACGCTGCCTCGGCCGCCGACAGCGATCCGCACCCGCTGGCGCAGGCCTTCAGCGGGCACTCGTGCGTGCTGTTCGATGGCGCCACCGTCGCCGACACGCATTGCGGCAAGCTGCCGCCGCTGCAGCTTGCCTTCGGCAAACCGGTCAAGCCGGCCAGCCTGGCCTGGCGCTGGCCCGACCTGCCATCCCCTCATCCCTTCCAATCGCGCGCCCCGCCGGTGCCGGCCATCGCCCTCGCCTGATCCAGGACGCGGCCATCGCCGCGCTCCCGTCGTCTTACGCATTCCGAGCTGAACACGCGCCTGCCGGCCGCGCTCGCCACGCCTGTCGCAGGCGTGCCGCGCCGCGCCGGACGACGCCGTGCCAACCGGGCCGATTGCCACTGCACTGCTCCACGCGCCATGTCGAAGAACCGTTACACCGCCCGCCGTCCCACCAAGCCCGCCGCCCCGCGCCTGACCCCGCTGGCTGCGCTTGCCGCTTCCCTCACCGCCACGCTGGCCACGGCCTTGCTGGCGCCCGCCGCGCTGGCACAAACCGCCACGGCGCCGGCCGCCGATGCCGCACCCGCCACGCCCACCGCCGGCGCCACGCTGCGTGAAGTGGTGGTCACGGCCAACCCGCTGGGCAGCGAGCTGAACGACATGGTGGCGCCGGTCTCGACGCTGGGCGGCGATGCGCTGGCCGTGCGCCAGGCCAGCACGCTCGGCGAGACCCTGGACAAGCTGCCCGGGGTGTCGTCCACCTACTTCGGTCCCAATGCCAGCCGGCCGGTGATCCGCGGCCTGGACGGCGACCGCATCAAGGTGCTGCAGAATGGCGGCAGCACGGTCGACGCCTCCACGCTGTCCTATGACCACGCCGTGCCGGTGGACCCGCTGGTGGCCGAGCGCATCGAAGTCGTGCGCGGGCCGGCGGCGCTGATGTACGGCGGCAATGCCATCGGCGGCGTGGTCAATGTGATCGACAACCGCATCCCCAAGGAGCCGATCGAAGGGGTCGGCGGGGCGGTCGATGCCAGCGCCACCGCCGGCGGCGACCAGGCTCGCAATGCCAGCGCGCTGATCGAGGCCGGCAACGGCAAGTTCGCGGTCCATGCCGACGCCTTCGCGCGCAAGACCAGCGACCTGCGCATTCCCGGCTACGCCCGCAGCGACCGTCTGCGCAACGCCGAGCCGCTGGCCGAAGGCGAGACCGAGCCCTACGGCCGCCTGCCCAACACCAGCGCCGACCAGCAGGGCGGCTCGCTGGGCGGCTCCTACACCTGGGCCGATGGCTTCCTGGGCGCCAACTACAGCGCCTATCGCAACGACTACGGCACGCCCGCCGAGGACGCGGTGCGGCTGAAGATGAAGCAGGACCGCTTCGCGCTGGAAGGTGAGGCGCGCAACCTGGCCGGCAACACCGGCGGCTGGTTCGAATCGGTCAAGGGCAAGGTCAGCTTCACCGACTATGAGCATCGGGAGATCGAAGACGGCGAGACCGGCACGATTTTCAAGAACCGCGGCTGGGATGCGCGCTTCGAGGCGAAGCACGCGAAGATCGGCAACCTGACGGGCGTGGTCGGTACGCAGTTCGGGCACACCAACTTCTCGGCGCTGGGCGAAGAGGCCTTCGTGCCCAGCACCAACACCGACAACGCCGCGCTGTTCCTGTTCGAGGAGCTGCCGCTGACCGCCGGGGGCGACCTGAAGCTGAATTTCGGCGGCCGACTGGACCACAGCAGCATCAAGGCCAGCGCCAACGGCAATGACCGCTTCGCCGACGCCAACCGCAGCTTCAACGCCACCAGCGCCTCGGCCGGGCTGCTGTACAAGATGAACCCGGCGTGGTCGCTGACCAGCAACGTGTCGTACACCGAACGGGCGCCGACCTTCTACGAGCTGTACGCCAACGGCCCGCACGTCGCCACGGGCGCATGGGAAGTCGGCGATCCCAACGCCAGCAAGGAGCGCGCCACCTCGATCGACCTGGGCTTGCGCTTCAAGTCCGGCGCGCACAGTGCCAGCGTGTCGGGCTACTACAGCCGCTTTGCCAATTACCTGGCCCTGAGCGCCACCGGCCGCGCGCGCGACGAAGCCGGCGACGTGGTCGCGGCGGGTAGCCCGGACGCGCTGCCGGAGTTCCAGTACCTGGGGGTGCCGGCGACGCTGTACGGCTTCGAGGCCGAAGGCAAGGCGCGCCTGCTGCAGAAGATGCTGACCAGCAGCGACACGCTCGACTTCGAGGCGCGCGCCGACTACGTGCGCGGCGAGAACCGCGACACCGGCGAGCCGCTGCCGCGGCTGGCGCCGCTGCGCCTGGGCGGCGCGCTGGTGTACGGTGCCGGGCCATGGGGCGCGCGCGTCGATGTCACCTACGCGGCCAAACAGACGCGCGTGCCGTCCAATGACACGCCGACCGACGCCTATACGCTGCTGAGCCTGGCGCTGACCTACAAGTTCAAGGTGGCGGGGACGCAGACCCTGGTGTACCTGCGCGGCGACAACCTGACCAACCAGGATGCGCGCAATGCGGCGTCGATCCTGCGCGATATCGCGCCGATGGCGGGGCGCAGCGTAAAGGTGGGGTTCAGGACGTCCTTCTGAGCGTCAGAGGTCAGGTCGCCGGTGGACATGGAAGCTTGATACTTCGTGGAGGCACCGGCCTCTCCCCCGCCCGTCTCCCGCAAGCGGGAGAGGGGCGAACACCGCCGGTGTGCATAGGATTCCGGCGCAGCGACAGGATTCGAACGCGCACGGGAGAGGGCGGGGGGAGAGGGCTGGCGCCTCGATCCAGACGCCCTTCCAACACCTCAATCCCGATTCACCACCCACTCCCCCTCAACCCGCGCCGCCCCGACGCGCGCCAGCGCCCCCACCGTCTGCGCGCAGAGTTCCGCCATCTGCAGCCCCGGCATAAAGCGCTCGCGCATGTGCGCCATCAACGGTGCCGCCTCCATCCATGCCGCCAATGCCGCCAGCGTCATGCGCTGCGCCTCCAGCAGCTTGAATTTCACCAGCACCTTGACCGCATGGCTGGCGTTGCGCGCCGGGTCGGCGCTCAGGTACGCGAGGCGGCCTTGTGCGCGTTCGACGGCCGCCGCGACGTCGGTGAACAGGCGTCCGTGGCCGGGGATCACCACGCGCGCATCGAGTTGCGCGATGCGCGCCAGCACCGCGGCCTGCTCGGCGAAGCCGCTCTCGCCCTCCAGTTCGGGAAAGATCACGCCGAAGCCGTTCTCCCACAGCGCGTCGCCGGAAATCAGGATGCGCTCGGCCGGCGCGAACAGCATCACCGCATGCGGGTCATGGCCGGGGGCAGCCACCACCTGCCAGTCGATGCCGCCCAGGCACAGCGTGTCGCCGTCGTCCATCACGCTGTCGAAGGTGAAGCGATCGCATTGCTGGCCGGTGGCCTGGTAGCTGAGCGCATCCGTATCCCACGCGGCCACCGCCGTGGCCTCGGCCGCGGGGATCGCGGTGCGTGGCTGCCAGCGCGCCTGCAGCGCGGCGTTGCCGCCGCAGTGGTCCGAATGCAGATGGGTGTTGATCACGCGCGCCAGGGGTCGGCCCTGCAGCGCTGAAGCGACCAACGCCACCGTCTGCGGCGCGTGGGTGACGTAGCCGGTATCGACCAGCGCGGTATCGTCGCCGTCGGCGAACAGGATGTTGTTGGCCGACAGCCAGCCGCGTTCGAACACGCGCATGGTGGCCGGCAGCGGCGGCACGGTGCTTTCGCTCAAGGCGATGTCTCCTCGCCGGCCAGCCTTGCGGCGCGCTGCGGCAGTTGCGCCCAGATGCGGCGCTTGTCGTCGTCGCCGGCCGATGACCACGCGGCAATCTCTTCGATGGTGCGCAGGCAGCCTTCGCAATAGCCGCTGGCCGCGTCCATGCGGCAGACATTGCGGCAGGGCGACGGCACCGGGGTGGCCTGTACGGCAGCGTCGGCCTGCCTGGCCAGTTCTCCCGCAAGCGCGGCGGATATGCGGGTCATGGCGTTGCGCGCGCTCGCCACTCAGCCCGCCGCGCGCGCCGCCTTGGCGGCCACCTTCTCATTGAAGCGGCCGGCGTCGATCAGGTGGCGTTCGTGCACGCCTTCCGAGATCTTGTCCTCGCCGTCCCAGGCGCTCAGCTGGAAGCGCAGGCGGCGGCCCTCCACCTCGACCAGTTCGCCCTTGACCGTCACCGTCATGCCCGGCGGCGTCGGCGCCAGGTGCGAGAAGCTGACCAGCGTGCCGAGCGACTGCTGGCGCGGCCAGTCCAGGTGCTCGCGCAGCATCTGCAGGCAGGCGCACTCCATGATGCCGACCAGGTAGCCGGTGGCCAGCACGTCGGGCATCTCCGGGCATCCCGGGATATCGTCGTACAGGCGCGGCACGGTGGCCTTGGGTGGCACCGTGTATTGCCAGCTGAACGCCAGGCCGGGACGCAGGGCCGGGCTCATGCCGCGGCTCCGGGGGTTGCCGCAGCCGCGACGTCGGCCACTTCGGCTCCCGTCATCTGCTGCAGCTGGTGCGGCGTGAGGTTGAACACCGCATGCGGATGGCCGGCCGCGGCCCACAGGCTGTCATAGCGGAACAGGTCCTGGTCCAGCAGCATCACCGGCGCCACCGCATGGCCGATCGGGCACACGCCGCCGATGGCATAGCCGGTCTTCTCGCGCACGAAGCGCGCGTCGGCCTTGCCCAGCGGGCCCACGCGCGCGGCCACCTTGGCCTCGTCGACGCGGTTGCTGCCGCTGGCGATCACCAGCACCGGCGCATCGTCGGCCACGCGCCGGAAGATAATCGACTTGGCGATCTCCGCCACGCTGCAGCCCAGCCCCGCCGCGGCCTCCGCCGAAGTCTTGCCGGTGGCGGGCAGCATCACCACGGGCCGGTCGTGGCCCAGCCCGGCCAGCAGGGCCGCCACGCGCTGCGCGGCATCGGGCAGCGCTTCGTGATTCACCGTCATGCGTTCTCCTGTTTGCGCCGCACGCTTACACGCAGGCCGTGGCCGCGTCGCTGGCGGCAGCCCATTTGGTCAGCAGGGCGCGGCCCACGCGCGAACTGTTGGCGCGGCCGATCGCCTGCGAGATGTAGTCGCCGGTGCGGACCACCGCTTCCAGGTCGATGCCGGTGTGGATGCCCATGCCGTGCAGCATGTACAGCACGTCTTCGGTGGCGACGTTGCCGGTGGCGCCCTTGGCATAGGGGCAGCCGCCCAGCCCGGCTACCGAGGCATGGAAGATCGCGACGCCCACTTCCAGGCTGGCGAGGATGTTGGACAGCGCCTGGCCGTAGGTATCGTGAAAGTGGCCGGACAGCCGGTCCAGCGCAAACTCCGCCGCCGCGGCGCGCATCACTTCCTGCACCCGCACCGGCGTGCCCACGCCGATGGTGTCGGCGATGTCGATTTCATCGCAGCCCAGCTCGCGCATGCGCCGCACCACATCGACCACCGCGCTGACCGGCACCTCGCCCTGGTACGGGCAGCCGAGCGCGCACGAGATGCTGCCGCGCAGGCGCACGCCCCGCTCCTTCGCCGCGGCGGCCACCGGCGCAAAGCGCGCGATCGACTCGGCGATCGAGCAATTGATGTTCTTCTGCGAGAACGCCTCGCTGGCCGCGCCGAAGATCACCACCTCGTCGGCACCGGCCGCGATCGCGCCCTCGAAGCCCTTCAGGTTGGGCGTCAGCGCCGAATACAGCGTGCCCGCGCGGCGCTGGATGCGCGCCATCACGTCGGCGCCGTCGGCCATCTGCGGCACCCATTTGGGCGACACGAACGACGCGGCCTCGATATTGACGAAGCCGGCGTCGGTGAGCTGGTTGATCAGCGCGACCTTGACTTCGGTCGGCACCATCGCCTTCTCGTTCTGCAGTCCGTCGCGCGGGCCCACTTCAACGATCTTCACGTAGTTCGGCATGGTCATGGGTGTCTCCTGTCTTTATTCGGATGGATGGGGCGCGCTCAGTAGCCGCGCTGCACGTCGACCACGCCCGCGATCGGCTGGCCCGCGCGCAGCGCGCGGATCTTGCCGGCGATCTGCGCGATGCTGTCCTCGCGCAGCGTCAGCGCCGAGATATGCGGCGTCATGGTGATGCGCGGTTCCTGCCAGAACGGGTGTTCGGCGGGCAGCGGCTCGGTGCGGAACACGTCCAGCGTCGCGCCCGCGATCCGGCCTGACTGCACGGCCGCGAGCAGGTCGGCTTCGACCAGGTGCTGGCCGCGCGCGACGTTGATCACGTAGGCGCCCTGCGCCAGCTTGCCGAACAGTTCGCCGTTCAGGATGTTCTCGGTCTGCGGCGTCAGCGGCAGCACGTTGACCAGCACGCGCAAGCCATCCAGGAACGGCGCCTGGCCGGCATCGCCATAGAAGCCGCTGACCCCTTCGATCGCGCGCGCGGTCCGGCTCCAGCCTCGCACCGGAAAGCCGAATCCCGCCAGGGTGCGGGCGATATGGGCGCCGAGCGTACCCACGCCCATCACGCCGATGGTGAAGTCGGCACGGCGATGCGGCTTGAGGAATTTCCATTGTCCCGCGCGCTGCTGGGCATCGTAGGCATCGAGCTTGCGGAAATAGCGCAGCACCGCGTAGGCCACGTATTCCGCCATCTGCGCGGCCATGCCGGCGTCGTCCAGCCGCACGATCGGCACCCCCGCGGGCAGGGCATCCGGCGCCGCGTCGCGCAGGCGCAGGATGCCGTCGACCCCGGCCCCGAGATTGAAGATCGCCTTCAGCTCGGCGCGGCCGCGCAGCATCTCCACCGGCGGACGCCAGACCACGGCGTAGTCGGCCGGCTCGCCGCGGCTGTCCTCCCACGTTACGCACTGCGCTTCCGGCAGCGCCTCGGCAAAGCCGGCGATCCACGGATCGTAGCGGCCATCGGGGACGTACAACTGCAACTTCATCTTGTCTCCAGCAGGATTTCTGGTGGGGTAAAAGCGTATTCTGGCAGAGGAAGCGCGCCCAGGCTGGCGGATGCAACGGTGATCGCCCCCAACTTGCGCCCCACGCGGGCCCGCTTCAGGCTGCCAACGTCACTTGCCCTGGAATCCCAGCAGTTGCGCCCCTTCGGCCACCTGCTCGCCCACCCGGTAAAGCACCTCGCTGACCACCCCATCGCCCGGTGCGCTGATGGTGTGTTCCATCTTCATCGCTTCCATCACCAGCAGCGGGGTGCCGCGCGTGACCGCGCTGCCCGCCTCGACCATCACCGCGATGACCTTGCCCGGCATCGGGGCGGTCAGCTTGCCGCCCTCGCCTTCGGCCTCCCCGGCGTGGGCGAGCGGGTCGAGCCACGCCAGGATCACATGGCGCCCGGCATAGAACACGTGGAAATACTCGCCGTCCACATGCACCTGCCCGCGCGCGCGCCGGGTGCCAAGGTTGATGCGGACCTCGTCCGCCTGGCAGGTAAAGGCGAAGGGCGCGGCCTGGTCGGCGTAGATCAGCGTGCTGCCGCGCGCGTTGGTATCCAGCCTGGCTTCCAGCACCTGCTCGCCATAACCGAAGCGCCACGTGCGCGACACGCCGCCGTTCAGCCGCCACGCGCCCGCATGGGTCCACGGCGAATGCTGGTCGGCAGGGTCGACGCGGCGCTGCTGGTCTTCTCGCGCCAGCAGCGCCGCCACCGCCAGCGCGATCAGCTCCATGCCGACCGGCGCCGGCGGCGGGAACAGGACCGGCTCGTTGCGCGCGATCAGGCCGGTGTCGAGGTCGGCGGTGCGGAACGCTTCCGACTTCACCAGCCGCTGCAGGAAGGCCACGTTGGTCGACAGGCCCACCACATGGTAGGCCGCCAGCGCCTGGCGCATGCGCGCCAGCGCCTCGTCGCGGTCCTTGCCCCACACGATCAGCTTGGCGATCATCGGATCGTAGAACGGGCTGATGGTGTCGCCCTCGCGCACGCCGGCGTCGATGCGCAC
>NZ_SROX01000002.1 GCF_013141915.1 Cupriavidus necator
CCCCGGAACGCTCGTGATGAACTGAATCTCTCTGCAATGGAGGCAACGTGACCACCCCCGCCACTACCCCAGCAGATCTGCTGCCGTGCCCGTTTTGCGGCGCAGGCGAAACTGTTCTGCACGTCAACAAGGGGACATGGAACGGCCAGGGATATGGCGAGCCCGTGAGTATCGAGATTCGCCATTGGTGCCCGCAGGAACCTGGGCAGCCATCCCGCCCAATCTTGCGCATCGGCCGCGACGAAGCATCGGCCATCGCCGCGTGGAACCGCCGCGCCACCCCCTCACCGGGGAAGGCGGATGCAGAGATGGAGGAACGCCCGAGCCTCAGCAACCCGCTGACCGCATACGGCATGCTGGTGCGCGCGCTGCGCATGGTGGCTAACACCAGCCTTTACGAAATGGCCCAAGCCCATGGAGTCAAGCCTTCCGATCTGTCAGCCATGGAATTTGGGCGCAAGCCTGTGACGATTGAGGACGTAGCGATGGCGGATCGATTCTTCGCTGACCGCGGCGTGCAAGGGACCATTTGGCCTTTGACCGCTGCAATGCATGCCGACGCCGCCATCCAGCAGGAGCGGGACAAGCAGTGACCCGCACAGCCCAACGCCTGTATTTTCGATTTACAACGTATCGCCTGTGAATGCAGCAAGCAGCAGAAGAGATCATCGAGACGACCCGCCGGGCATGGCTCGGCGCAGAAACTGGTACGGACAAATGACACTTGCCTACAACGCCATGATGTTCGCCCGCGAGGTCCACAAGGACCAGCGGCGCAAGTACACGAACAACCCATACGCAGACCATCTGGCGGAGGTTGCCGGGATCGTGGCCACTGTCGGTGAAAACGACGATGTGTGGCTGGAGCAAATGATCGCGGTCGCGTGGCTTCATGACTGCGTCGAAGATCAAGGCATCACGTCGACCGAGTTGCTGGAACGATTCGGACTGAAAGTAACGGAAGGCGTGTGCTTGCTGTCCGACCTTGAGACTGGCAACAGGGCCGAGAGGAAGGCCGCATCCCGCGCGCGCCTTGCCGCTGCTCCTGGCTGGGTCCAGACCATCAAATGCGCCGACCTGATCAGCAACACGTCGAGCATCGTCATGCATGATCCGAAGTTCGCCGTCGTCTACCTGGAGGAAAAGCGCCTGCTGCTAGACGTGCTGACGAAAGCCGATCCTCGGCTAGTTGCGATCGCGCGGGAGCAGGCCGGTTATGAGGTGGAGTAACTCCGGACGCCGGTTCGATTCCCGATCCGGAATCGAATTGACCGGCCTGAACTTCCAGCCGCCGTGGCATTCAACTTATTTGGGGCCGGGTGGATGCGCGGGCCAAGGGCTGGGGCGGCTTTGCGGCGATGGATTCAACTTGCGGCGATGCATCATTGAAGATACTAACGGCCACAGGGTGTTAGCAACGGGGCTTCGGCCTCGTTTTTCATGGCTCGCCCAAGTTTCGCCCAAGTATTCGGGCGAAGTAGCGAAACCATAATCAGATCAAAGACTTACGCGGATTGACGTGGCGGGTTCGATTCCCGCCGGCTCCACCAGTATTCAGTCCGATGCAGTACCAGCAGGACCAGAAACCCGCGACAGCCCCGGCTGCGCGGGTTTTTCTTTGCCTGGCGGCGCCACCATGGCACCGGCACAAGCGCCATCCCCATATTTGGGGATGCCAGGTGCGTCAGGCAGGCCCATCATGCGATACGGGCGATCCGCGACTCGCCCGCTGCCACTTGAAGCCCTCGTCCACCCTGGCCGAGGGCTTTTTCTTTGGCGCCGGGTCTCCATCGGTGGAAAGTTCCGACCCAAAAATAGGGCAAGCCTTATCGCTTCATGCGTGTGCTGCTCATATCGTAGCGGCAGACGTTGGCATAAAGATGGTTGCCAGCGGCCGCAACCCATGACCCCTGCTATGAACGGAACACACTTTCTTCGAACGCTGCGTCGCTGGCTCGTCGTGTTGGCGTGCATTGCGGCGCCGCACTATGCCTGCGCCGCGTGCAGCTCCACCCCCGCGATGCCCTATTTGCAGACGCTCGACACCATGGCGGTCGCCGCCAACCTGGCGGTGGGCAGCACGATTCCGGGAACCGTGCGCAGCTACCAGATCAGCGGCGCCTGCACCTATGTGCAACCGTGGGTAGTGCCGGGCGCGCCCATCGTCTCGTGCTATTACGGTTCGGGTACCGAGGTCATGCCCGGCGTCTACTCCACCGGCGTGCCGGGCGTCGGTATTCGCCTGCGCAATGCAGCCGGCCAGCCGATGACTAATGCTTCAGGCGTCTGGTGCGACACGCGTTCGGCAAACCTTGGCTTTCTCAATCCCGATCTGACCTATTCCATCGCGGTAACGATCGAGTTCGTCAAGACCGGCGCGATCTCCACCGGCAGCCTGGATCCCTCCCAGACCCGATTTGGTTTTGGCGTCTACAACGGCTCCCTGGATGGCGCGTTGGGGGCAACCAGCAACAATTACATCGGCTTTTCCGGTGTGATCGCGCTGCGCGAAATCGCCTGCAATATCAACTATCCCACCACCGTCAACTTGCCCACCATCAGCGCCAGCACGCTCGCAGGCCGGGCCGTGAGTGGCAGCACCCCGTTCGCCATCCAGTTGACCTGCAACGACAATGCCATTGTCGGCATGACGCTGGACGGCGCCGCGGGCACCCCGGTGATTTCGGCCGCGACCGGCATCCTGGGCATTGCCAATGCCGGCACTGCCGGCATTGCCAGCGGCGCGGGCGTGCAAATCGTCGATGCCAGCGGAACGAGACCGGTACCGCTGCAGACGCGCAATGCCATGGGCAACATCCTGGGCCAGCTTCCTGCAACGTACCGCTTCGGCGCCCGCTATGCCGGCCTCGGCGGCATCCCTTCGCCGGGCCAGGTGACCAGCGCGATGATCTTTACGATGGACTACCAGTAGCCGCAACGAATCGCGCATCGGCAAAAAATTGCCGGCGCACGATTCACCGCTACAGCGCGGGCGAAAGACTACAATAACCGGTTGCAGTCATTGAAGGCTTTCGCGATGTCCGACCATCCCCGCTTCACCATCAACCGCTCCATGATCGCCCTGGTTCCGGAACAGCCGTTCCTGGAATGGATCCAGGCAGTCGATCCCCAGCCCGTGGCCGGCCTGACGCTGGAGCAGGTGCGCGAAGACCAGAGCGTGTTCCTGCTGCCCGAGGAACTGGCCGATACGCACGAGAACGCCGTACATTGGGTCGAGAAGCGCTGGCAGGCGTTCTTCGAATTCATGCTCGGCGAATGGTTCGACGATTCGGCGTGGCCCGAGGAACTATCGCTGCAGATGTTTCGCGAGTGGTTCAGCGTGCGCTATCACTCGATGGTGTTCGACATGGCGCCTGACGTACCGGTGATGCACGACGACTGGGACGACGAGGACGATTCGTCCGAGCTGCTGCACTGATCTCCCGGCCGCCCCTCAAAGGAAGCGGTCAAGTATCTTGCGGCTGTGCTTGTCCAGCGCCATCAGGTCGCGGATCAGGTAATGGATGCCGTGCGTGTCCGAGACCAGCAGCGTGCTGCCGGCCAGGCGCCGGATCGCCTCTTCGCCGCGCAGCACCAGGTCGGTCTGGCCGCGGTCGGTCTTCACCGTCCACACGCTGGGCGTGGCGTAGGTCGACACACTGACGATACGCTCGATCTCCGGCATGAACTCGCGCGAGGCCAGTTCCGCCTCGATCATGTCGCGCTCGGCGATCGGCAGGTCTTCCAACCGCGGGATCCATACCACCTCATGCCCGTCGGTGCTCATCATGCCAATGCCGCCCCGCGGCGCCGAGATCGGGAAGGCGCGCACCGGAACCACGCCCTCGTGGACGGTGCCGTCCTCGGCAATCAGCACCAGGCGGCCGAAAGGATTGCGGTCGAGCGTAAACACAGGGGCCGGCGCGGCGGCGGCGATGTCATTGGGCATGGGCGGTCTCCGGGATCTCGATGGCCTCTTCTGCGTCGTCGTCTTCGGTATCGACATTGCGCGCCTGCGCCTGGTAAAGCTTGTAGTACGCGCCTTCGCGCAGCAGCAATTCGTCGTGGCTGCCCACTTCGACAATCTGGCCGCGGTCCATCACCACCAGCCGGTCGGCCTTGCGCAGCGTCGACAGACGGTGCGCAATGGCAATGGTGGTACGGCCCTGCACCAGGTTGTCGAGCGCCTTCTGGATTTCCTTCTCGGTGGCGGTATCGACCGACGAGGTGGCCTCATCCATGATCAGGATGCGCGGGTTGATCAGCAGCGCGCGCGCAATCGAAATGCGCTGGCGCTCGCCGCCCGACAGCGCCTGGCCGCGTTCACCGACCAGCGAGTCATAGCCGTGCGGCAGCCGCAGGATGAACTCATGCGCGTGGGCGGCCCGCGCGGCGGCAATGATCTCTTCACGCGTCGCGTCCGGCTTGCCATAGGCGATGTTGTCCGCGATCGTGCCGAAAAACAGGAACGGCTCCTGCAGCACCAGGCCGATATGGCGGCGGTACTCCGAAACCGGCAGCGAGCGGATATCGACACCGTCGACACGGATCGCGCCCTCTGACACATCGTAGAAGCGGCAGATCAGGTTGACCAGGGTGCTCTTGCCCGAGCCGCTGTGGCCGACCAGCCCGATCATCTCGCCCGGCGCGATCGACAGGTTCAGCCCGCGGATCACCGCGCGGTTGCCGTAGCGGAAGCCCAGGTCACTCATGTCGATGGCGCCCTCGACCCGATCCAGCCGGGCCGGCCGCGCCGGCTCCGGCACGCTCGACACATGGTCGAGGATGTCGAAGATGCGCTTGGCCCCGGCGGCGGCCTTCTGCGTCACCGAGACGATGCGGCTCATCGAATCCAGCCGCGTATAGAAGCGGCTGATATAGGTCAGGAACGCCACCAGCACGCCCACCGTGATGGCACTGTGCGAGACCTGCCAGATGCCGAACACCCATACGATCAGCAGCCCGATCTCGGTCAGCAGCGTTACGGTCGGCGTGAACAGCGACCAGACCGCGTTGACGCGATCGTTGATCGCGAGGTTATGCTTGTTGGCTTCGCGGAAGCGCGAGACTTCGCGCTTCTCCTGGGCAAAGGCCTTGACCACGCGGATGCCCGGGATGGTGTCAGCCAGGACGTTGGTGATTTCGGACCAGATCCGATCGATCTTCTCGAAGCCGTGGCGCAGGCGATCGCGCACCAGGTGGATCATCCACGCGATAAAGGGCAACGGCACCAGCGTCACCAGGGCGAGCCAGGGGTTGATCGACACCAGGATCGCCGCTGTCATCACGATCATCAGCACATCGGTGGCGAAATCCAGCAGATGCAACGACAGGAACACGCAGATGCGGTCGCTTTCTGAGCCGATGCGCGCCATCAGGTCGCCGGTGCGCTTGCCGCCGAAATATTCCAACGACAGCTTTAGCAGGTGTTCGTAGGTGGTCGTGCGCAGATCGGCGCCGATACGCTCCGATACCCGCGCCAGCAGATAGGTGCGCGCCCATCCCAGCGACCAGGCCACCAGCGCCGCCCCGAGCAACCCGGCGAGGTAGAGGCGCACCAGGCCATAGTCAATCGGGACGCCGTTCTGGAACGGAATCAGGACCTTGTCCATCAGGGGCATGGTCAGGTATGGCGGCACCAGCGTGGCGGCGGTCGACAGCAGCGTCAGCAAGAAGCCGCCCAGGAGCGGCCAGCGGTAGGGCCGGGCAAAGCGCCAGAGCCGCAGCAGCGCCCAGGTCGACGGCGGCGTCTCGAGTTCGCGGCTGCATTGGGGACACTGTTCCTCGTCGGGCGGCAGCGGCGCCTTGCAGGTCGGACACAACACCTCTCCCGCCGCGGCGGCCGGACGCGAAGCGGCGGCGTCGCGCTGGGCCTCGAACTGGTCCGCCAGCCGCAGGGCCGCCGGATTGTAACCAAGCGTATATCGCCAGCTGGCGAGCCGGCCTGCCGGGCCGCTCAATTCCAGCGTGCCCACCCCTGCGTGATCGGTGTGCGACAGGCGTAGCGTGGGGGCGATGTTCCATTCCCGCACATTTTTTTCACCGGGGGCGCGGGCAACCATGCGCTGGTCCGTCACAACCAGCCACCCTTGGGTAAAATGCAGCCTCGCGTCGAGGTCCAGTGCCAGTCCGGCCAAGACAGTCTCGCCGGGTCGGAGCCACGATCCGGCTTCAGCCCGCCAGGGGTCATCGGCGGCAAGGGCAGTAGGGACAGGCAGGGCGGACTGGGTCATGGATGGCGCGGCGTGCGTCCGGGAGTTGCGGACATTTTGAAACAATTTAGGCCGGGCACGCGCTGGCGGCCCGTGAATTCGCCCGCAGTATACATAACGATGAACATGCGGGTGGCCTGATGCGTTGCACAATCACTTTTACACCAAGAAAGTCAACCCGCTCTGTGCTGTAACGTTACTGAAAGGTTAGGCTTCCATTTCTCGGGCGTTCCGCCCACTGCCTCAAGCTAATTCAATGAAAAAGAAGGACATTGAGATTTTCGATGTCATGTCGCTGCGCGGCCCGAATATGTGGACATATCGGCCCGTCTTGGAGGCATGGGTCGATATCGGGGAACTGGAGGACTTTCCCTCCAACACGATTCCGGGGTTTTACGAGCGCCTGTCGGCCTGGCTGCCGTCGCTGATCGAGCATCGCTGCAGCATCGGCGAGCGCGGCGGCTTCCTGCAGCGGCTGAAGGAAGGCACCTGGCCGGGCCATATCCTGGAACACGTGACGCTTGAGCTGCAAAACCTGGCGGGCATGCCGGGCGGCTTCGGCAAGGCACGCGAGACGCCGGTGCGCGGCGTCTACAAAGTGATCGTGCGCGCCTGGCACGAGGAAGTCACCCGCGCCGCCCTGTTCGCCGCGCGCGACCTGGTCATGGCCGCGATCGAAGACCGTCCGTACGACGTGCCGGCCACGGTGGACCACCTGCGCCGCCTGGTCGACAAGCATTGCCTGGGTCCCAGCACCGCCTGCATCGTCGACGCCGCGGATGACCGCGACATCCCTGCGATCCGCCTGTCGGACGGCAACCTGGTGCAATTGGGCTACGGCGCGCGCCAGCGCCGCATCTGGACCGCCGAAACCGACCGCACCAGCGCCATCGCCGAAAGCATCTCGCGCGACAAGGACCTGACCAAGAGCCTGCTGGAATCCTGCGGCGTACCGGTGCCGGAAGGCCGCCTGGTCGAATCGCCGGAAGACGCCTGGGATGCCGCCGAGGACATCGGCGTGCCCGTGGTGGTGAAACCCTATGACGGCAACCATGGCCGCGGCGTGTTCACCAACCTGATGACCCGCGAAGAAGTGGAAACCGCCTACGGCGTGGCCATCGAGGAAGGCAGCGGCGTCATCGTCGAGCGCTTCATCCCCGGCAACGAGCACCGCCTGCTGGTGGTCGGCGGCCGCCTGGTCGCCGCTGCCATGGGCGAGACCGCCAGCGTGGTCGGCGACGGCAAGTCCACCATTGACGAACTGATCGAGCTGCAGATCAATTCCGATCCGCGCCGCGGCAGCACCGAGGACCACCCGCTCAACTGCGTGCGGCTCGACTCCGCCGCGCGGCTGGAACTGAAGCGCCAGGGCATGGACGGCAGCACGGTGCCGCCGCAGGGCCGCCCCGTGCTGATCCAGCGCAACGGCAACGTCGCCTTCGACGTCACCGACCGCGTGCACCCCAGCGTCGCCGCGCATGCCGCGCTGGCCGCGCGCGTGGTCGGACTGGATATCGCCGGCGTGGATCTGGTGGCCGAGGACATCTCGCGCCCGCTGCACGAACAGCGCGGCGCCATTGTCGAAGTCAACGCCGGCCCCGGCCTGCTGATGCATATCAAGCCCGCCGAGGGCACGCCGCGCCCGGTGGGCCGCGCCATCGTCAACCACCTGTTCCCCGAGTCCGAAGACGACCAGGGCCGCATCCCGGTGGTCGGCGTGACCGGCACCAACGGCAAGACCGTGGTGGCACGCCTGGTGGCGCGCCTGCTGCAGCTGTCGGGCAAGCATACCGGCCTGGCCTGCAGCGATGGCCTGTTCCTGGACCGCCGCCAGGTGGAAAGCGGCGACCGGTCCAACTGGGAAGCCGCCCACCGCATCCTGATGAACCGCGCGGTCGAGGCCGCCGTGTTCGAGAACGACAGCGGCAGCATCCTGTCCGAGGGCCTAGCCTATGACCGCTGCCAGGTCGGCGTGGTCACCAACTTCGACCAGCCCGACCATCTCGGCGACTATTACGTCGAAGACGAAGACCGCATGTACAACGTGCTGCGCACGCAGGTCGACGTGGTGCTGCAGAATGGCGCGGCCGTGCTCAACGCGCGCGACCCACGCCTGGTGGAGATGGCCGAACTGTGCGATGGCGACGTCATCTTCTTTGGCCTGACGCCGGAGCTGCCTGCGATCGTGTCGCACCGCGCCGCGGGCAAGCGCGCGGTGTACGTGCGCGAAGGCAAGATCGTGCTGGCCAGCGGGACCAGCGAGACCGCGCTGGTGGACGTGGCCGCGGTGCCGCTGACCTATGCCGGCCGCGTCGCGTTCCAGGTCGAGAATGTGCTGGCCGCCGTGGCCGCCGGCTGGGCGCTGGGCATCTCCAATGACCTGATCCGCGCCGGCGTGGTGACCTTCGATGTCGGCCAGGTCGACGTGCCGGGCCGGTTTACGCTGTTCGAGCGCAACGGTGCCACGGTGGTGATCGACGACGCCCACAACGCCCCCGCGCTGGAAGCGCTGGCGACCGCGCTGGACCGCTTCCCGGCCGAGCGCCGCATGGTGGTCTACGGCGCCGGCGCGCAGCGCCGCGACGAAGACCTGGTGCGCCAGGGCAAGGCCCTGGGCCAGCATTTCGACCGCGTGTTCCTGTGCGAGGACCGCAGCGTCAAGCGCGCCCTGGCCGACGCCGAGGCGCGCGCGCTGCTCAAGCAGGGCCTGTACGAAGGCCGGCGCGTGACCAAGATCATCGACGAAGGCACGCGCGCCAGCGCCATCGAAACCGCCCTGAGCCAACTGGTACCGGGCGACCTGCTGGTGTTGCAGTGCGACGAGGCTGCTACCGGCGCGACCGTCGACCTGGTGCACCACTGGATGGGCCAGCCTGCCCGCCGCGCCTGACGCCCCCAGCCCAACCGCGCATAGAAGACACGGAAACCGTTCTATGGAAGTCTCCCGTATCCGGGCCCTGCGGGGCCCGAACCTGTGGTGCCGCCACACCGCCATCGAGGCGATCGTGGCCTGCCAGGACACCGCCAACATGCTGTCGGCGCTGCCCGGCTTTGAAGACCGGCTGCGCGCGCGCTTCCCCGAAATCGGGCCGCTGCGCCCCGACGAGGAATCGGGCGAGCTGTCGCTGGCCCACGTGCTCGAAGTCACGGCGCTGCGCCTGCAAGCGGCCGCCGGCTGCCCGGTGACGTTCAGCCGCACCGCGCAGACGGTCGAGCCCGGCATCTACCAGGTGATCGTGCAGTACAGCGAGGAAGAAGTCGGCCGGCTCGCCTTCGAGCTTGCCGAAGCGCTGTGCAACGCGGCCCGCCACGACACCGCGTTCGACCTGGCCGACGCGCTGCACCGCCTGCGCGAGCTCGACGAGGACGTGCGCCTGGGGCCGAGCACAGGCTCCATCGTCTACGCGGCGGTCGCGCGCGGCATCCCGTACCGGCGCCTGACGCAGGGCTCGATGGTGCAGTTCGGCTGGGGCAGCAAGCAGCGCCGCATCCAGGCTGCCGAGACCGACCGTACCAGCGCCGTGGCCGAGTCGATCGCTCAGGACAAGGAACTGACCAAGACCCTGCTGCACGCCGCCGGCGTGCCGGTGCCGCTGGGCCGCTCGGTGCGCAGTGCCGAAGAGGCCTGGGCCGCGGCGCAGGAAATCGACGCGCCGGTGGTGGTCAAGCCCCGCGACGGCAACCAGGGCAAGGGCGTGGCGGTGCGCATCCGCACCCGCGAGGAAGTAATGACCGCCTACGAGGTGGCCTCGGACATCAGCTCGGACGTGATCGTCGAGCGCTATATCCCGGGCCACGATTTCCGCCTGCTGGTGGTCGGCAAGCAACTGGTCGCGGCCGCGCGCCGCGATCCCCCCCAAGTCATCGGCGACGGCATGCATACCGTGCGCCAGCTGGTCGAGGAAGTGAACCGCGACCCGCGCCGCGGCGAAGGCCATGCCACCTCGCTGACCAAGATCCGCTTTGACGACATCGCGCTGGCGACGCTCGCCAAGCAGAACCTGACCGCCGATTCCGTGCCCGCCAACGGCACCCGCGTGGTGCTGCGCAACAACGCCAACCTGTCCACCGGCGGCAGCGCCACCGACGTGACCGACGACGTCCACCCCGACATCGCCGCGCGCGCTGTCGCGGCCGCGCAGATGGTGGGCCTGGACATCGCCGGCGTCGACGCGGTCTGTGAAACCATGCTCAAGCCGTTCGAGGAACAGGCCGGCGGCATCGTCGAAGTCAACGCCGCGCCGGGCCTGCGCATGCACCTGCAGCCGTCCTACGGCAAGGGCCGCGCGGTCGGCGAGGCCATCGTCTCGACCATGTTTGCCGACGGCGACGACGGCCGCATCCCGGTGGTGGCGGTCTCGGGCACCAACGGCAAGACCACCACGGTGCGGCTGATCACCCATATCATGGCCAGCAGCGGCTTGCGCATGGGCATGACCGGCACCGACGGCGTCTATATCCAGGGCGAGCGCATCGATACCGGCGACTGCAGCGGCCCGCGCAGCGCGCGCAATGTGCTGCTGCACCCCGACGTGGACGCCGCCGTGTTCGAGACCGCGCGCGGCGGCCTGCTGCGCGAGGGCCTGGCCTTTGACCGCTGCGATGTGGCGGTGGTGACCAACGTCGGTGAAGGCGACCACCTCGGCCTGTCCTACATCAACTCGGTGGAAGACCTGGCAGTGCTCAAGAGCGTGATCGTGCAGAACGTGGCGCCGCACGGCATGGCCGTGCTCAACGCCGCCGATCCGATGGTGGTGCGCATGGCCGACGCCTGCCCCGGCAGCGTCACCTTCTTCGCGCACGACCCCGACCAGCCGGCCATGGCCACGCACCGCGCGCAGGGCAAGCGCGTGGTGTTCGTCGACGGCGCCGACATCGTCGCCGCGGAGGGCGACGCCGAAGTGCGCATCGCGCTGGCCGAGATCCCGCTGACGCGCAACGGCACCATCGGCTTCCAGGTCGAGAACGCGATGTCGTCGATCGCCGCCGCGTGGGCGCTGGGCGTCGACTGGTCGGTGATCCGTCGCGGGCTGGCCACCTTCGTCAACGATGCGCAGACCGCGCCCGGACGCTTCAATGTGTTCGACTACCGCGGCGCCACGCTGATCGCCGACTATGGCCACAACCCGGATGCGATCCTGGCGCTGTGCAACGCGATCCAATCCATTCCGGCCAGGCGGCGGGTGGTGGTGATCAGCGGCGCGGGCGACCGCCGCGACGACGACATCCGCCGCCAGACCCAGATCCTGGGCGGCGTGTTCGATGAAGTTGTGCTGTACCAGGACCAGTGCCAGCGCGGCCGCGCCGACGGCGAGGTGCTGGCGCTGCTGCGCGAAGGCCTGCAGGGCGCGCAACGCGCCAGCCAGGTCGAGGAAATCCACGGCGAGTTCCTCGCCATCGATACCGCGCTGTCGCACCTGCAGCCGGGCGACCTGTGCCTGGTCCTGGTGGACCAGGTGGAAGAGGCGCTGGGGCATATCGCCGGTCGCATCGCGCAGGGGTAAGTCCTTCCGCAGTGCCGCGGGGCGCTCCCCTCTCCCATAAATGGGAGAGGGGAGCGCCCCGCGCAAGGTGAACTTCCTCAGCAACAAAAAAGCCGGTTCCAGGGAACCGGCTTTTTTTGCGCACAGGCAAGCTTGATCTCAATGCCTTCCCGGCAACGACAACCTCCGCTCCAGCCTGTGCTGCAGCCCGGACAACCCCGTGCTCAACACCCAGTAGATCACCGCCACCGCCAGGTACAGCGGCAACGGCTGGTACGTCGCCGCGATCACCTCCTGCGCGGTGCGCAGCAACTCCGTCACGGTAATCACCGACACCAGCGAGGTATCCTTGATCAGGCTGATCAGGCTGTTCGACAGGCTCGGCACCGCCAGCCGCAGCGCCTGCGGGCCCACCACATAGCGTAGCGCCTGTGCCGGCGTCAACCCCAGGCTGTATGCGGCCAGCCATTGGCCGCGCGCCACGCCGACGATGGCGCCGCGCATGCTTTCCGACAGGTACGCCCCCACATTCAGGCTCAGCGTCAGCACGCCGGCCGGGGTGGGCTCCAGCGCGATGCCAACGCCCGGCAGCCCGTAGTACACCACAAAGATCTGCACCAGCAGCGGCGTGCCGCGCATGACGCTGACATAGGAGCGCGCCACCGCCTTGAGCGCGCGGCTGTGGCTGATGCCCATCAGCGCCACCACGGTGCCTATCATCAGCCCGAACAGCATCGACCACAATGCAAACTTGATGGTCAGCAGCGTGCCCTGCAACAGCACGGGCAGGGAATCGATGACGAGCTGGAGAGCGGACATGGGCGTGGCGGCGGACAATGGGTAAGAAAACAAAGCGGCGCGGCAGCCATGCAGGCCGCCGCGCCGCGACATGATACCGCCCGGCTCGCTGGCCGGCTTACTGGATCGGCTTACTTGATCGGCTTGCCAACGGGCTTGGTCACGTCGGTGCCGAACCACTTCACCGAGAGCTTGCCGAGCGTGCCGTCCTTGCTCAGGTCTTCCAGCGCACGGTTGATGGCTTGCGCAAACTTGGGGTTGTCCTTGCGGAACGGGATCGCCACCTGCGTGGTGGCGCCCGCCACGATGGCGCCCGGCCGCAGCGGCAGGTTGGCGGTCTTGACCAGGTAGGCGACCATCAGCCGGTCATTGAGCGCGGCGTCGACACGCTGTGCCGCCAGGTCGCGCAGGTACTCAGGCGCGCCGGGATAGGTCTTGACTTCGATGCCGGCCACTGACTTGGCCAGGTCGTTGTAATTGCTGCCCAGGCTGACGCCGAGCTTGTGGCCCTTCAGGTCTTCCAGCGACTTGAACTGGCGCTTGTCGTCCTTGCGCTGGATCAGCTGCGCATCCGAGTAGACGTAGGGCGTGGAGAAGTCCAGCACCTGCTGGCGTTGCGGCGTGACGTTGACCTGGTTGACGATCACGTCAAACTTGCCCGCCTGCAGGCCGGCGATGATGCCGCTCCATTCGGTGGTGACGAACTCCGGCTTGACGCCAAGCTTGCCCGCCACCGCCCGCGCCACGTCCACGTCGAAGCCTTCCAGCTCGTTCTTTGCGCCACGGAAGCCGAACGGGGGATAGGTGCCCTCCAGCCCGATCTTCAGCACGCCGGCCTGCTTGACGGTGTCGAGCAGGTCGGCGGCATGGACCGCGGTGGCCGCCAGGCCGGCGCCAGCCACCAGGGAAGCGGCCAGCAAGGATTTGAACCAGCCAGTACGAAGCGATCGCATATGTTCTCCAGTCGATGCGGATAGGCAATATGGGGCAGCGCCGGCAGGCCTCTTTTGGGGGCCGCCGGTCGGTTGTGCTGCTATGAGCCTATATCGGGCTCAACACTACCGCAAACCCTATCGAAGGCAAAATATCGATTCATCATGGCTAAATAACCGCGAGGCCCGGTTCCCCCGCCCGCCGCCCTGCCCTACTGGTAGGCCTTGTCGTTGGGCGCCGCGAACAGCGCCTTCATGTCGGCCGACAGCGGATAGTTCATGTTGATGCCGCGCGGCGGAATCGGCGACATGAACCACTTGTTGTACAGCTTCTCGGCCCGGCCGCTGGTCTGCAAGTCGGCGATCACGCCGTCGGCCAGCTTCTTGAACGAGGGGTCGTCCTTGCGGAACATGCAGGCGTAGTTTTCGGTCTGCAGCGGCGCGCCCACCACCACCCAGTCGGCCGCATTCTTGGCCTTGGTGCGCTCGCCATACAGCAGCGGCTCATCCATCACGAACGCCGCGGCACGGCCGGTTTCCAGGATCAGGAAGGACTGGCCGTGATCCTTGGTGCTGATCAGGTTCATGTTCATCGCCTTCTCGCCGTTCATCTTGACCAGCAGGCGCTCGCCGGTGGTGCCGGCGGTGGTGACCACGTTGCGGTCCTTCAGGTCGGCAAACTCCTTCACGCCCGAATCCTTCTTGGTCAGCATCTTGATGCCGTAGACAAACAGGCTGTTGGAGAACGCCACCTGCTTCTGCCGCTCCAGGTTATTGGTGGTGCTGCCGCATTCGATATCGATGGTGCCGTTCTGCACCAGCGGGATCCGGTTTTGCGAGGTGATCGGCGTCAGGCGCACCTGCAGGTTCGGCATCTTCAGTTCGCTTTTTACCTTGTCGACGATCTGCAGCAGGATCTCGTGCGAATAGCCCATGACCTCCTTGCCGTCGGTGTACGAGAACGGGATCGACGATTCACGGTAGCCCAGCGAGATCACGCCGCTGTCCTTGATCTTCTTCAGCGTGTCGCCGTCGGCGGCCTGGGCAGCGCCGGCGGCCAGCAGCAGCGTGGCGGCCGCGAGTGCGCGGCGGGTCGTGGATCGGTGGGGGTGCAGCGTTTGCATGTGGCGCTCCTTGTCGTGGGGCTTGGTCATCGAGGCATGTTTCGTGGACAGCTTCAGGTACTGCGGACTTACCGGTACGGCAACAACCCATGCTCGGCCGCGGCGCTATGCGCGCGCGGCATCGAAATCTTCTGCGTCGATGGCGGGGCGCCGCCCCGCCAGGCGGTCGGCCAGCAGGCCGGCACTGCCCATCGCCAGCGTAAACCCGAGCGCGCCGTGGCCTAGGTTGAGCCACAGCCCCGACACCCGCGACGGACCCACCAGCGGCAGGCCGTCGGGCGTGGCCGGACGCAGCCCGGCCCACGGCTGCAGTTGCGCAAGCGGCTGGTCCGGCACGATGCCGGGGAACAGCGCACGGGTCTGGGCCACCAGCGTGCCGACCCGCTCCGGGTCGATACGGGTGCCGCCGCGCACCAGGTCGGCCATGCCCGCCACCCGCAGTGTATTGCCGATCCGGGCATAAACGATCTTGTTGGCGAAATCCGTCACGCTGATATGCGGCGCGTGCGCACCGCTGGCCAGCGGCACCGTGATGCTATAGCCCTTGAGCGGCCACAGCATCGGCCGCACGCCCAGCGGACGCAGCAGCGGCACGCTGCCGATGCCGCCCGCCACGATGACCACGTCGGCGGGGACGATTTCCGCCTGCGTGCGCACGCCGGTGACGCGCCCGCCCTGCTGCACCAGCCCTTGCACGACGGTGCCAAAGCGCATCGACACGCCCGCATGGGCTCCGTCTCGCAGCAACCGTGCCAGCGACAGGCAGAAGCGATGGCAGTCACCCACCTCCTCGCTCGGGGTGTGGATGGCGCCGGCAATCTGGTCGCGGATGCCGGCCAGCGCCGGCTCCAGCGCCACGCAGGCAGCGCGATCCAGCGCCTGCTGCTCGCAGCCGAGGCTGGCCTGGTAGTCCAGCAGCCGGCAGGCCGAATCGAACGCAGCCGCGTCGCGGTGCACCACCAGCTTGCCGCGCCGCGCAAAATTGAAGCCGGCGCCGCCGTCGTCATGCTGGTGCCGGGCAACAAAGGCCTGCATCAGGTCGCGCGAATAAAAGCCCAGCCGTAGCAGCTTGCGTGTGGTGGCCTCACTGGTGGCGGCGTTGCAGGCGGCCATGAAGGCGGCCAGCCAGCGCCACTGCGCCGGATCCGCCGTGGGCCGGAAGCGCATCGGCGAATCGCGCCGCAGCAGCCAGCCCGGCACCTTGGCCATCACGCCCGGGCCCGCCAGCGGCGCCACGTAGCTGTAGCTCAGCTGCCCGCCGTTGGCAAAGCTGGTTTCTTCGCCCGGGCCGTCGTGGCGTTCCAGCACCGTCACCTGGTGCCCGTCCTCGGCCAGGCGCCATGCCGTCGTCATGCCCACCACGCCCGCGCCCACGATCACCACCCGCATTGCCATTCCTTTGCCTGCATCCATCAGACAGAGCGTAGTGCAACCGCGCCGGCTTGCCCAATGCGAATACGTGCCAGAATATGTCCTCAGGCTATGGGCGCCTGCCCGCCTTTTGATTGACTGAGATGCCATGCGCTTGCGCCAGATCGAAGTGTTCCGCGCCGTGATGCTGACCGGCACCGTCAGCGAGGCCGCGCGCCTGCTGCACGTGTCGCAGCCGGTGGTCACGCGCGTGCTGCAGCATGCCGAGGCCTCGCTTGGCTTCCGCCTGTTCGAGCGGGTGCGCGGCCGGCTGCAGGCCACGCCCGAGGCCAACGCGCTGTATGGCGATGTCGAAAGGCTATATGGCGAGATCGAACGCGTGCGCCGGGTCTCGGAAAGCCTGCGCCACAAGGGCGCCGGCCGGCTGCGCGTGGCGGCCACCCCGAGCTTGGCCAACCCGCTGCTGGTGCCGGCGGTGCGGCGCTTCTGCGCGCGCCACCCCGACACCCAGGTGCAGGTGCTGACGCACCATACCGACGAAATCGTCGGCGCGCTGCTGGCCAACCAGATCGACCTGGGCTTCGCTTTCGCCCCGCCCCGCCACGAAGCGATCTCGAGCGAGCCGGTGGCCAGCGGCCGCATGCTGCTGGCGGTGCCGCGCGCGCAGCCGCTGCCCGCCGGCGGGCGCCGCCGCACGGTGCCGATGCAGCGGCTGATGGAGCGCGCCTTCATCGGCTATGACGACAACAGCTCGCTCGGCCTGCTGGTGCGCCAGACCCTGGCCCGGCATGCGCTGGAACCGCGCTCGACGCTGGAAGTGCAGACCTACTCGCTGGCGCTGGCGCTGGTCGACGCGGGGCTGGGCATGACGCTGCTGGACCAGTACACCGCGCTCAGCGCCAGCGCCGAGCGCGTCGCGCTGCATGACGTAGCGCCGGTGCTGCCGTTCGAGATCCAGATGCTGCGCGCCAGCCACCGCGCCGGCTCGAGCCTGGCCGACGACCTGCGCGACCAGTTCGCGCAGGCCGCGGCAGCGCTCGCCGCAACGTTGCCGCAGCGCCTCGAAGCGCCCACGGCAAGCTTCGACGCCACGCCCGCCAGGCGCCGCGACTGAGCGGCGGACCGATTGACAGCCGCGCGCGCCGTGCACCATCATCAAGCCGCCTGCAGGCACAACCTGCCAGCGCCATCCTGCCTATGTTCGTCCTGACCCTGATCCTGCTCGTCCTAGTCAGCGCCTTTTTCTCGATCTCCGAGATCGCGCTGACCGCTGCCCGCCGCACCAAGCTGCAAGTCCTGGCGGAGCGCGGCGACGGCCGCGCCACGCGCGTGTTGCGGCTCAAGGAAGAGCCGGGCAATTTCTTCACCATCGTGCAGATCGGGGTCAACAGCGTCGCCATCCTGGCCGGTATCCTCGGCGAGAAGCATGTGTCCGACCTGCTGCTGGAAGCGCTGTCGCCCTACATGCAGGTGGTGCACGCGCAGCGAACCGCCAACATCGGCTCGTTCCTGATCGTGACACTGCTGTTCATCCAGTTTGCCGACCTGATCCCCAAGCGCATCGCCATGACCTTTCCCGAGGCCTGCGCGCTCGCCGTGATCGACCCGATGCTGACGCTGCTGCGCGTGCTCAGGCCGCTGGTCTGGATCTTCAACGCCGCCGCCGATGCCATGCTGCGGCTGATGCGGCTGCCGACCAAGCCGGTCGACCAGATCACCACCGAGGACATCGCCGCGATGGTGGATGCCGGCGCCGAGGCCGGCGTGCTGCACAAGCATGAGCTGCACCTGATCGAGAACGTATTCGAGCTCGATTTCAAGGGCATCACCGCGATCATGACGCCGCGCGACGAGGTGGTCTACCTGAGCCTGGACGAGCCCGCCGACAGCGTGCGCCGCAAGCTGGTCAACCAGCCGCACGCGCAATACCCCGTGTGCGGCCACGATCTCGACGACGTGCAGGGCTATATCGATTCCAAGGACATCCTGCAGTTGCTGCTGGCCGATGAAAGCGCGGCGGTGATGGGTAATATCGGCCGCCACCACGACAAGAACGTACTGGTGATTCCCGACACGCTGACCCTGTCCGAGTCGCTGACCCGCTTCCGCGAGATGCACCAGAGCTTTGCCGTGGTCATGAACGAGTACGGGCTGGTAGTGGGCATCGTCACGCTGGACGATATCGTCGGCGCGCTGATGGGCGACATCCTCTACTCCAGCGAAGACGAGCAGATCGTGCGGCGCGATGACAGTTCGTGGCTGGTCGATGGCCTGACGCCGCTGGTGGACCTGAAGAAAGCGCTGGAGCTGGATGCGCTGCCCGGCGAGGACTATGTCGATACCGCGGCCGGGCTGGTGATCTATGCGCTCAAGCGTATCCCGAAGAAGTCGGAGTCGATCACCGTGGCGGGCTATCGCTTCGAAGTGCTGGACATCGACCATCACAAGATCGACCAGTTGCTGGTGTCGCGCCTGCCGCAAACATCGGAGGCTGAAGCGGCGTCGCCAGCGTAGCGTCGCCGGCCAGACGATAGCGCTCGAGCGTATCCGGCAGCCGGAACCACGCTACATAGCCGAACGCCGCCACCACCGCAACGGCCGCCACCGTGCCGAGCCGCGACGGCGCCACGGAGTCCTGTGCCGCCGGCCCGTGCAGCGTGATGTAGGCCGCGCCAAGCAGCGCGATCCACGCCAGCCCGAGCGCATAACCCGCGGCCACATCGGAAAGCCAGTGCATGCCCAGGTACAGCCGCGACACGCCGATCGCCGCCACCGCCACCACGGTCAGCGCCAGCACCGGAATGCGCACGCGCCATGGCTGGCGCAGACACATCAGGAAGGCCAGGAAGCCGTACGTGACCATGCTGCTGGTGGCGTGGCCGCTGGGGAAGGAATACGACTCCAGGCCGCTGTAGATACTGGCCGGACGCACGCGCGCCATGGCCAGCTTGAGCGCCATCACGCAGGCGCGCGCGCCGAGCAGCGCGCCGGCCCAGTACAGCGCCACGACCCACGCGCGGCGCCAGCACAGCCACGCGAACACCGCCACGCCCACCGCCACGGCAACGCGCCCGCCGCCCAGTTCAGTCACGGCCACCATCGCCAGGTCGAGCCAGTCGGAGCGCAAGGCGCGCAGCCCCGCGAACACGCGCTGGTCAAGGCGCACCACCTGCGCATTTTCTGCGACCTCGCCGGCCAGCCAGAACAGCGCGCTGCCGCATCCCAGCAGCACGGCGCCGGCCAGCAGCACCAGCAGCAACTCGGCCACGTCGCGCTCGAGCACGCGCAGCGTGATCGCGCCCAGCCGCCGCGGCCGCGCGGCCACGCGCGCCGACAGTGCGCCGGCGCCCCACACGCGCCAGCGCTCCAGCCAGCGCACGAGCGGCCGCAACAGGGCCACCAGCAGCGGCACCAGGCTCAGCAGCAGCAAGGTCACCAGCGCAAACAGCGCGAGCAGGCCCAGCGCCGCGCCCGGCGTGAGCCAGTGCTGGGCGAAGGCGCCGGCGCGCGCCGGCATGTCAGTCACCGGATGCCTCCGCCGCGCCGACGATGCGGGCGATATTGGCGCGGGCCGGCGCCTCGCAGTCGGCGAAGGCCGCGGTCAGGAACAGTTGCGGGCGCTGCGCAAGGTGGCTCAGGAATGCCGCGCGCCGGCGCATGAATTCGGCCAGCAGCGCATCGCCCTGCAAGCCGGTGCGCGCCGCCAGCAGTGCGCGGTTCTCGGCAAAGACGTCCCGGCTGTGGCTGTCGAACACCTTCGGCGGCGCGGCCAGCCGCAGCAGGTCGAGATCGAGCACGGTGTCCGCGCCCTCGGCGCTCGGGCGATGGCCACGCGTATCCAGCACGATCCGCGCGGCACGCTCCAGCAGCGCGCGCGCCTCGCCAGGCGCGACCGTTTCGATCAGGGCGGCCGAGGCAGCTTCCTTGTGCTCGCAGCCTGCCACATAGACCGCGTCGTGGCACAGCACCGCCAACGCCTGCGCGCGGTCCAGCGCCACGCCGCGCGCATGGGCGGCCTCGAACATCTCGAGGATATGGCGGCGGTCGTGGTAGCGGCGGTACGGCGTGTCGTGCAGCGCCAGCACGTCTAGCACCGCCTGGCGCGGCAGGAAGTCCAGGCAGGCCAGTGCCGCGGGCCAGTCGGGCGCGAAGCGCGGCACTTCGCCCCGCGGCGTGGCCACCGGTTCGCTGAACACATCGGCGCGGCGCACCCACAGCAGCGACGGGTCACGCATGGCGCGGTAGACCACCACCGGCGCCAGGTCGGCCTCGAAGCGCCCCACCCCTACCGCCGTGTAGGCGCCGCCCTTGTAATGCCGGTACGGCATGCCGGCGACGAGATTGGGATCGGTCGGCAGTTCGGACGGGTCGCCGTGAAAGGCCGGCGCGGTCGCCGGGCGGTCGGGTGGCTGGGTCATGGTGCGGCATCCTGCGTTGCGGATCGCCATGATAGTGCACCAGCCGGCGCGGCCGATGGCGTCCGCCGCGCGGTCCGGCTACCGTGCCAAAGGCGGCGAACACAATAGCGAGCGCGGAAAAAACAAAACCGACGCGCACTGTCGTGGGCGTCGGCCTGAGTCTTACTACACTGTTGTTGCCTGCCGGTGGTCGAGACCGGGCAGCTTCTTGTCTGGCGGAGAGGGTGGGATTCGAACCCACGGTACCGTCGCCGGTACGCCTGATTTCGAGTCAGGTACATTCGACCACTCTGCCACCTCTCCGGTAACTGCTTTGCCGTGTGGCGAAACCAAGATTATAGCCACACGGCACTGGCCCGTGCAAGAGGCCGGCAGCAGATTTTTTACAGTTCGGGTTCCAGGCGGGTGACGCCGCCCATATACGGCTGCAGCGCGGCCGGCACCGTGACCGAACCGTCGGCGTTCTGGTAGTTCTCCAGGATCGCCACCAGCGTGCGGCCCACGGCCAGGCCCGAGCCGTTCAGCGTGTGCACCAGTTCCGGCTTGCCCTGCCCGGTGCGCATGCGGGCCTGCATGCGGCGCGCCTGGAAATCGCCCATGTTCGAGCACGAGCTGATTTCGCGGTAGGTATTCTGCGCGGGGATCCACACTTCGAGATCGTAGGTCTTGGTGCTGCCGAAGCCCATGTCGCCGGTGCACAGCACGATGGTGCGGAACGGCAGCTCCAGCTTCTTCAGGATGGCCTCGGCGTGGCCGGTCAGCTGCTCCAGCGCGTCGAAGGACTGGTCGGCCGGCACCACCTGGACCAGCTCGACCTTGTCGAACTGGTGCTGGCGGATCATGCCGCGGGTGTCCTTGCCGTACGAGCCGGCTTCGGAGCGGAAGCACGGCGTATGCGCGACAAAGCGCAGCGGCAGCTTCTCGCCGGCGACGATGGCGTCGCGCACGATATTGGTCAGCGGCACCTCGGCGGTGGGGATCAGGTAGAAGTTCTCGATGCGCTCGCCTTCCTCGCTGCCCACCTTGCGCGGCACCTTGAACAGGTCTTCCTCGAACTTGGGCAACTGGCCGGTGCCGCGCATCGACGCGGCGTTGACGATGTACGGCACGTACATCTCGGTGTAGCCGTGTTCCTGCGTATGGGTGTCGAGCATCAGCTGCACCAGCGCGCGATGCAGGCGCGCCATGCCGCCGCGCAGCATCGAGAAGCGCGAGCCGGTGACCTTGACCGCGGTGTCGAAATCGAGCCCCAGCTTTTCGCCTACGTCGACATGGTCGCGCACGGCGAAATCGAACTGGCGCGGCTCGCCGACGCGGCGCACCTCGACGTTCTGGGTTTCATCGTTGCCCACCGGCACGCTGTCGTGCGGCAGGTTGGGAATCGACAGCATCAATTCGGCCAGGTGCGCCTGGATCTCGTCCAGCCGCGCGGCCGAGGCCTTGAGGGTGTCGCCGATGCCGCCCACTTCGGCCATCACGGCCGAGGCATCCTCGCCCTTGCCCTTGAGCATGCCGATCTGCTTGGACAGGCTGTTGCGGCGCGCCTGCAGTTCCTCGGTCTGGGTCTGCAGTTGCTTGCGTTCGGCCTCGAGTGCCTGGAACGCCGCCACGTCGAGTTGGAAGCCGCGCGTGGCAAGGCGTTGCGCCACGGCGTCGATGTCTTTGCGGAACAGCTGGATGTCGAGCATGTTGCTAAGGTGAAGTGCAGGGCCAGCGACATGCCGGCGGACCCGCCATTTTACTGCACGCACGTTAGCAGGCGATCAATCCGGTTCGCCCGACTTGCCACCCTTGCCGCCGTCCTTGGGCTTGGCGGCACGCTGTTCGCGGTGCCAGGCCTGGTCGAGCTCGCGCAGGTGGCGCAGTTTCTCGGCAATCTTGCCTTCCAGCCCGCGCGGCACCGGCTGGTACCAGCCCTGCGCCTTGAGATCATCCGGGAAGTAATGTTCGCCGGCGGCATAGGCCTCGGGCTCGTCGTGCGCGTAGCGGTAGGCGTGGCCGTAGCCCAGCTCCTTCATCAGCCGGGTCGGGGCGTTGCGCAGGTGCACCGGCACCGCGCGCGACTTGTCCTTGGCGACGAAGGCACGGGCGGCGTTGTAGGCGTTGTAGCCGGCATTGGACTTGGGCGCCACCGCCAGGTAGATCAGGGCCTGGCCCAGCGCCAGCTCGCCCTCGGGCGAGCCAAGGCGCTCATAGGTCTCGGCCGCGTCCAGCGTGATGCGCGCCGCGCGCGGGTCGGCCAGGCCGATATCCTCCCACGCCATGCGCACGATGCGGCGCGCCAGGTAGCGCGGGTCGGCGCCGCCGTCGATCATGCGGCAGAACCAGTACAGCGCGGCGTCCGGGTCCGAGCCGCGCACCGACTTGTGCAGGGCGCTGATCTGGTCGTAGAAGGCATCGCCGCCCTTGTCGAAGCGGCGCAGGTTTTCCGACAGCGCACTGCCCAGCAGCGCGGTATCGATCTGTGCCGCGCCGGCTGTGCGCGCGGCGCGCGCGACGATCTCGATGTTGTTCAGCAGCTTGCGGCCGTCGCCATCGGCCGAGGCCACGATCAGCTGCAGCGCCTCGTCCTGCCAACTCAGTTTTCCCTGCTTGCCGCCGAGTTCTTCGCTGGCGCGCAGCGCCAGCTGCGTCAGCTCGGCATCGTCCAGGCTCTTGAGCACGTAGACCGCCGCGCGCGACAGCAAGGCGCCGTTGACCTCGAACGAAGGGTTCTCGGTGGTGGCGCCGATAAACGTGAACAGGCCGCTTTCCACGTGCGGCAGGAACGCGTCCTGCTGGCTTTTGTTGAAGCGGTGCACCTCGTCGACGAATACCAGCGTGCGGCGGCCATGGGCGCGGAACTGCTCGGCGCGCTCGACCGCCTCGCGGATGTCCTTGACGCCCGACAGCACCGCCGACAGCGCGATGAACTCGGCGTCGAACGCATCGGCCATCAGCCGCGCCAGCGTGGTCTTGCCCACGCCGGGCGGGCCCCACAGGATCATCGAATGCGGCTCGCCCGACTCGAACGCCACGCGCAGCGGCTTGCCCGGGCCCAGCAAATGCTGCTGCCCGATCACCTCGTCGATGGTGCGCGGGCGCAGGCGCTCGGCCAGCGGTTGCCGGGAACGGTCGGGAGTATCGGAAAAAAGCGAGTCCGCCACGGTAGTCAGAACCTGTCTATACGCAAGATGCAGAGCGCCACAGTGTAGACCATTGGTGCGCCTCGCTTGCGTTGGCCCCTAGGCGGCAAACGCCACCACGTCCTCGATCTCGACGCGGATGCCGATGCGCTCGCCCACGGCGTGGTTGTGGTGCGAGGGCACCAGCGCCAGCACGCGGCCGCCGCTGGCCAGGCGCAGCGTGTACAGGATCTCGGCGCCGCGGAAGGCCTTGTGCACCACCTCGGCGCGCATCGGGCTGGCGTCGTCGTGGATGATGTCATCGGGACGCACCAGCACTTCGACCGCGGCGCCGGCCGGCAGGTCCAGCGGCACGGCTGGGCGCAGCAGGCCCAGCTCCAGTTCGATCTCGCCGGCAGCGCGCAGCCGCCCCGCCATCAGCACGCCCTGGCCGATAAAACCGGCGACAAAGCGCGACGCCGGCCGGTGGTACAGGTCGTGCGCGCTGCCCCATTGCTCGATCACGCCGTCGTGCATCACGCCGATCTCGTCGGCCATGGCAAAGGCCTCGTGCTGGTCGTGCGTGACCAGGATGGCGGTGGTGCGCTGCGCCTTCAGGATCGCACGCACCTCCAGGCTGAGCCGTTCGCGCAGGTCCACGTCGAGGTTGGAGAACGGCTCGTCGAGCAGCAGCAGTTCCGGGCGCGGCGCCAGCGCGCGGGCGAGCGCGACGCGCTGCTGCTGCCCGCCGGACAGTTCGTGCGGGTACTGGCGGCCAGCGCCGTCCAGGCCCACCAGCCGCAGCACCTCATCCACCCGCGCCGCGCGCTCGGCCCGGCTGGCGCGCGTCAGGCCGAAGCCGACGTTGGCCGCCACGTCCAGGTGCGGAAACAGGGCGTAATCCTGGAACACCATGCCGATGCGGCGCTGCTCGGGCGCCAGCAGCGTGCCCGATGACGACACGGTCTGCCCGTCCAGCACAATGCGCCCGTCTTGCAGCGGCTCGAAGCCGGCAATGGCCCGCAGCACCGTGGTCTTGCCACAGCCGCTGGGCCCCAGCAGGCAGGCGATATGGCCGCGCCCCACCGCGAACGACAGGCCCTTCACCACGGCATGGCGGCCGAAGGCGTGGCGGATACGCTCCACCTCGATCACGGCCGGGGCGGCCGGGACCACGGGGACCGCGGCGCCCGGGGCAGTGGCTCGTGGAGCCGGACGGCTGCCGGTCTCGACGCCAGGCAATCGTGAATAGGAATCGGTTCGCATGTGCGCATTATAGGGAGATGGCGGGCACCCGCGGCCCGCGTCCACCCTGTGGCGGCGCGCCGGCGGCGACGGCATTGCTAGAATGCGTCAGCCCGCACACCGCGCCGCCAGGCAACGGGACGGCGGGCGGCTCTCTGCTCACCGTTCCCGCGCATGCTTCTGTCAAGCCGCCGCCGCTTCCATCCATTGACCGTCGCCACCGTGGCCATGGCGCTGCTGATCGCCGTGCCGGTGCTGGTGATCGCCTCGGCCGTGCTGCTGCCCGCGGGCGATACCTGGCGCCATCTGCTCGACACGGTGCTGGCCGAGTACGTGCTAAACACCGTCTGGCTGCTGTGCGGCGTCGCCGCGGGCGTGCTGCTGCTCGGCGTGAGCACCGCCTGGCTGGTATCGACCTACCGCTTCCCCGGACATGCCGTGATGGAATGGGCGCTGGTGTTGCCGATGGCGATGCCGGCCTATGTCATCGCCTACGCCTACACCGACGCGCTGCAGTTCGCCGGGCCGGTGCAGGGCTGGCTGCGCGAACTGACCGGCTGGCGTGCGCGGGAATACTGGTTCCCCGAGATCCGCTCGCTGGGCGGCGCGATCGCGCTGTTCTCGCTGGTGCTGTACCCGTACGTCTACCTGACCGCGCGCGCCGCCTTCCTGCAGCAGACCCAGAACACGCTGGAGGCCGCGCGGCTGCTCGGCCACAGCACCTGGAGCCGGCTCTGGCGCGTGGTGCTGCCGCTGGCGCGCCCCGGCATTGTCGCCGGCACCACGCTGGCGCTGATGGAAACACTGGCGGACTTCGGCACCGTGGCCTATTTCGCCATCCCGACCTTCTCCACCGGCATCTACCGCGCCTGGTTCTCGCTGGGCGACAAGAACGCCGCGGCGCAGCTGTCGGCCTGCATGCTGCTGTTCGTCGCCGCCATCCTGCTGATCGAGCGCGCCAGCCGCGGCCGCGCGCAGGTGTTCGGCAACCAGCGCCGCGCCGCGGCCTGGACCCTCGACGGGGCGCGCGGCTGGCTGGCGCTGGCGGCATGCCTGGTGCCGGTGCTGCTGGGCTTCCTGGTGCCCGCGCTGATGCTGTGCCGGATGGCCTTTACCGATGGCGACGCTCAGTTCGGCCCGCGCTTTGCCGGCCTGGTGCGCAACAGCTTCCTGCTGGCCAGCGCCACCGCGCTGGCCGCGGTGGCGGTCGCGCTGACGGTGGGCTATGCCGCGCGCGCGGTCAACGGCAAACGCAGCTGGCTGATGCGCGGCCTGACGCGGCTGTGCGGCATGGGTTATGCGCTGCCGGGCTCGGTCATCGCGGTGGGCGTGCTGGTGCCGGTAGCGCGGCTGGACAATGCGCTGTCGGCCTGGCTGCAGCAGCAGTTCGGGGTCTCGGTGGGGCTGCTGCTGACCGGCGGCATCGCCGCGCTGGTCTATGCGCTGCTGGTGCGTTTCCTTGGAGTGGCGCTGCAGACCGTCAATGCCGGGCTGGGCAAGATCACGCCCAGCATGGACGCCGCCGCGCGCAGCCTCGGCCACGGCCCCGGCGCCACGCTGCGCCGCGTGCATCTGCCGATGCTGCGCGGCAGCCTGCTGACCGCGGCTCTGATCGTCTTTGTCGATGTAATGAAGGAGCTGCCGGCGACCTTCGTGATGCGGCCGTTCAATTTCGACACGCTGGCGGTGCAGGCCTACAACCTGGCCGCGGACGAGCGCCTGACCGAGGCCGCCACCGCCTCGCTGGTGATCGTGGCGGTCGGGCTGCTGCCGGTGATCGTGCTGTCGCGCACGATCCGCCGCCAGGCGCAGCGCTGAGGCCGTGCGCGCACCGCGCTAAAGTCGCGCCGCCTGCGGGCCGATAGCCTCTTATGGCCCGGCCCCCGCCCGGGCGCGACCCGCGGCATGACCGCCGCGCAAGAGCCTATGCTGCGATATCACATCCTGCTGTTCAAGTTGAACCGGCTCAGCCGCAACAAGCTGAGCGGCGTGGAAGAAGTCTCGCTGGCCGGACAGCTGGCCGAGATGATCGGCTCGGCCGACAGCGCCGCACGCGTGATCGACGACCTGTTCGACCATGCCAACCCGCAGGTGCGCCGCATCGCCCTCAATGCGGTCCGCCGCGCGCGGCAACTCGCTGCGCCCGCGTTGCAGCCGGCGCTGGTGCGCCGCATGGCCGATGCCGAAGCGGCGGTACGCCACGACGCCGTCTGGATCGTGCAGGAAACCGGCATGGACGGCGCCGAACTGCGCGCCGCGCTGCGCCGCCTGGCCGGCAAGGTGCAGCTGCCGTGGGACGCCGAGCGCGCCCGCGCCAACCCCGGCGATCCGGCGCTGGCCGCGCAGGTGCGCGCGCGCATGGCTTTGGACAAGCTGCTGGAAAAGAGTGCGGCAGAGCGCAACCAGGCGCTCGCGGCAATGGCGCTGGGCGCAACCGCGGACCAGCCCTATGCCGAAGGCACGGTCGGCCACAAGGGTCTGCTGCAGCGGGCGCTGGTACGGCGCCAGGCGGGGCGGCGGCTCCACAGCAGCGTCAAGCTGACGTTCCGCAAGGTCGAGACGACGCAGGTGACGGGGAACAAGCGGTTTTTGCTATGACAGCGACGTCTGGCTGCTGATAACTCAGCAACCGCTTGTTTGCTCCCTCTTCCGCGTGCGGGAGAGCAACCGTGTCAAGTCGGGATCTGGTTTTGCCAAGGCTGCCGCTATTGCCACCGCCGGCCCTCTCCCCCGCCCCTCTCCCGCAAGCGCGGTCAGGGGAGAAAACACACGCAGCTTGTCTTTACTTGAACCCCGGCCGATCCACCAGCTTCTGCGCCTGCGGCTGGTACTTGCCCAGCTCGGCCACGTTGATGGTGTCGGACTTGAACTCGCCCAGCGCTTCGAGCACGGGGTTGCTGACCTTCACGCCCTTCACCACCGGCCATTCGTTGTTGCCGTCGGCAAAGTAGCGCTGCGCCTCGTCGCTGGCCAGGTACTCCAGGAACTTGACCGCCGCTTCCTTGTTGGGCGCGTGCTTGAGCATGCCGCCGCCCGAGACGTTCATGTGCACGCCCTGGCTCGACTGGTTGGGCCACAGCACGCCCAGCTTGTCGGCCACGGCCTTGTCTTCGGGCTTGGTCGACTTGAGCAGCCGCGCGATGTAGTAGGTGTTGGCAATGGCCACGTCGCACTCGCCGGCGGCAACCGCCTTGAGCTGGTCGGTGTCGCCGCCCTTGGGCACGCGCGCCAGGTTGGCGGCCACGCCGCGCGCCCATTGCTCGGTGCGGGCCTCGCCGTCGTGGGCGATCAGGCTGGACACCAGCGACAGGTTGTAGACATGGCCGCTGGAACGCGTGCAGACCTTGCCCTTCCACTTGGGATCGGCGAGGTCTTCATAGCTGGCGATATCGCCGGCCTTGACCGCGGTCTTGTTGTAGGCGATCACGCGGCCGCGGGCCGAGAAGCCGAACCACTCGCCATTGGGATCGCGGTAGTTGGCGGGGATGCGCGACTCCAGCACCTTCGACTTCACCGGCGCGAACACGCCGGCCTGCTGGGCGCGCCACAGCCGCCCGATATCCACCGTGATGAACACGTCCGCCGGGCTGTTGGCGCCTTCATTGCGAATGCGTTCCAGCAACGGGTCTTCCTGGCCTTCGATGCGGTTGATCTTGATGCCGGTTTGCCTGGTGAAGTTGGCGTACAACGCCTCGTCAGTCTGGTAATGCCGCGCGGTGTAGAGGTTGAGTACCTTTTCCTGGGCCGCGGCCGCAAGCGGCAGCGTCAGCAGGGCCAGCGCCGCGGCGCGCGGCAGCAAGGTTCGGAGGGTGGTTTTCACGCGGTGGCTCCCCAGCATGGTTTGGGCAGCCGCCGGGCACCGCCAAGGCCGCCCGGTGATTGGATTCCGGTTAGCGGAAAACAATATTGATTCTTGTTCAGGCGGTCAAATTACATTTCTGTCATGTTGGGCGGCGCTTGCGCAGGGTCAAGATGACAGCTCAACACCGGCATGCCGGCGGGCTCAGCCGCGGCGCACCCACACCACCTTGCCGGCCTGGATCCCGAGCGTGCGCCGCTGCGGGTTGTAGTCCATGGTGCCGGGAAACTGCTGGCCGTCGCGCTCGCCCAGGCGCCATGCACAGCCTTGCAGCAAGCCGATGGCTTCGGCCTCGGGCTTCCCGACCAAGGCGTCGTCGGCAAGCTTGTCGGCAGCGCAGCCCGCCGGCGTGCCGCGCGAGCCTTGCGGGCCAGACGCCGGTGCGGGGGCTGCCGGCTCTGTCGGAGCGGCCGCGCATCCGGTCAGCAAAGCGCCGCCGGCGGCCAGCCACAGCAGTTGATGGGTCCGGCTGCGGATCATGGCAAGCATCGCGCTCATGTGTGCTCCTGTCAGGGTTGGTGAGGCTGTGGATTCTGGGACACATGGCGTCCGGCGCGGTTCAGTTTCTTTTCGGCCAGATCTGAAACTTTTGGTGGATGGGCGCCGGCCCGGCACTTTTACTGTCTGGCTTGCGCTTGACCTGGATAAACCGCGCTATAACCCAGGCGTGCTATCAAGGTTCACGCAGGCCCGGCCGGCGCCAGGCCCGTTTGCCCAACCCGTACCCAATGGGAGAAACGCATGCCCGCAATGATGAAAGCCGCAGTCTTTGTCGAGCCCGGCCGGATCGAACTGGCCGACAAGCCCATCCCCGATGTCGGCCCCAACGATGCGCTGGTGCGCATCACCACCACCACGATCTGTGGCACCGACGTGCATATCCTCAAGGGCGAATATCCGGTCGCCAGGGGCCTGACGGTAGGCCACGAGCCGGTCGGCGTGATCGAGAAGCTGGGCAGCGCGGTGGCCGGCTACCGCGAAGGCCAGCGTGTCATTGCCGGTGCGATCTGCCCCAACTTCAATTCCTACGCCGCCCAGGATGGCGTGGCCTCGCAGGACGGCAGCTACCTGGTGCCGCAGGGGCTGTGCGGCTGCCATGGCTACAAGGCCACCGCGGGCTGGCGCTTCGGCAACCTGATCGACGGCACGCAGGCCGAATATGTGCTGGTGCCCGATGCGCAGGCCAACCTGGCGCCGATCCCCGACGGCCTTACCGACGAGCAGGTGCTGATGTGCCCCGACATCATGTCCACCGGCTTCAAGGGCGCGGAAAATGCCAACCTCCGCATCGGCGACACTGTCGCGGTCTTCGCCCAGGGCCCGATCGGCCTGTGTGCGACGGCCGGCGCGCGGCTATGCGGCGCGACCACCATCATCGCCATCGACGGCAACGACCACCGGCTCGAGATCGCGCGCAAGATGGGCGCAGACGTCGCGCTCAATTTCCGCAACTGCGACGTGGTGGACGAAATCATGAAACTGACCGGCGGCCGCGGCGTCGATGCCTCGATCGAGGCGCTCGGCACCCAGGCGACCTTCGAGCAGGCCTTGCGCGTGCTCAAGCCCGGCGGCACGCTGTCCAGCCTGGGGGTGTACTCCAGCGACCTGACCATCCCGCTGGCTGCCTTTGCCGCCGGCCTCGGCGACCACAAGATCAACACGGCCCTTTGCCCCGGCGGCAAGGAACGCATGCGCCGGCTGGCCAATGTGATTGAATCGGGTCGCGTCGACCTTGGATTGCTGGTGACCCACCACTACAAGCTGGAGGATATCGTCGCGGCGTACGACCTGTTCGCCAACCAGCGCGATGGCGTGCTGAAGATCGCGATCAAGCCGCACTGAGCCGGCGCGCGCCAGCCTCAGCCTTTGGCGCGGTCGGCCAGCTTCTTCATCGCATCGGCCGGCAAGGGGCCGTGGCAGGTGCGTTCGCCACCGGCTTCGCTGACCACCAGCCATACGTGGCCCGGCTTGTCTTTCGGGTGCAGCAACCACGCCGGGCCGCGCGCATTGCTGCTCGGCGGCAAATCTTCCAGCACGCCGGTGCTGGCCGATTGCAGCATCACTGCGCATTCGCCGGCGGGCACGAGGGTGGCCTTGAGGAAGGCCGGATTGCCGAGCACCTCGGGCAACGCCGAGTCCGACGCGCGCAGGAAGGAATCGACGTCGAACTTGCTGGCGCCGCCGCCACTGCTGGCGCATGCCGCCAACGCGAGCACCCCGGCGCCTGCCAGCACCGCCGCGCCAAGGCGGCGATACGTCGGGCCCGATCCTGCTGACACCTGCTGCGCATCCATCATGGCGGCCCTCATTGCTTCATCACATCGGCACCCTTGGGCACCGTGAACCGGAATGCATCGGCTGCCAGCGGCGGGTTCTTCTGCATGCCGGTGAAGGTCAGCAGCGTGGTGTTGCCGAACGCGTCGCGCAGTTCCATGGCCTCGAGATTGCCGGCCTTGAAGCCGATGCCGATGCGCTCGAACTGCGTGTCCTTGGCCTTGGGCGTCAGTTCGAGCCATTCCACGCCATCGCGCGTCGGTCCGTTCTTGACCACGAAGTTCTTGTCGAGGTCGTTGCTGCCGAACAAGATCGCCGCCGGGCTGGAACCGAGCGCGCCGTCGAGCTTGCGCTCGGTGACCTGGTTCAGGTCCTTGTCATAGATGTACAGGGTCTGGCCGTCGGCCTGCAGCAGCTGCTCGTAAGGCTTGGTATAGCGCCAGGTGAACTTGCCGGGGCGCGCGAACACGAAGGTGCCGCTGGAAGTGCCGGTGACCTTGACGTTGTCGCCCTGCCCCTTGACCTGGCGCTGAGTGAATTCGCCGCGGGCGCTTTTCACGCCGGTGACAAAGCTCTGCAGCTGGTCGGTGGCGGCGGCATGGGCCGGCGCCTGCAGGGCAAACATCGCCAGCGCGGCGCAAGCCGACACGAGGATGCGGTTTCGCATGGTTCGGGTCCTGGTAGTTGTAGGGATGTTGCCGTGCTCAGTCGGGCACTGGCAACCTGTCCTTTTAGAGCAGCCGGCTGCGCGGGGATTCCGCGCGCCGCGCGTCGCCGGGTAACGGGATATTACGAAGGCTGCGCGAGCGGCGCTCAGTCATCTTCGCGCGCGGCGCCGCCGCCCTGCACCAGGATGTCGCGGTTGCCGTTGCCCGACATCGCCGAAACCAGCCCGGCCTTCTCCATGTCCTCGAGCAGCCGCGCGGCGCGGTTATAGCCGATGCGCAGGTGGCGCTGCACCAGCGAGATCGACGCGCGCCGGTTCTTCAGCACCACCTCGACTGCCTGGTCGTACAGCGGATCGGCTTCGCCGCCGCCACCGCCGATGCCGGCCCCGCCACCAAACCCGTCGCCACCGCCGGCGTCATCGCTCAGGCCGCCTTCCAGGATGCCCTCGATGTAGTTGGCCTCGCCGGATTCCTTGAGCTTTTCCACCACGCGGTGGACTTCCTCGTCGGAGACAAAGGCGCCATGCACGCGCACCGGCAGGCCGGTGCCCGGTGCCAGGTATAGCATGTCGCCCATGCCCAGCAGCGCTTCGGCGCCCTGCTGGTCGAGGATGGTGCGCGAGTCGATCTTGCTGCTGACCTGGAACGCAATCCTGGTCGGCACGTTGGCCTTGATCAGCCCGGTGATCACGTCCACCGACGGGCGCTGCGTCGCCAGCACCAGGTGCAGGCCGGCGGCGCGCGCCTTCTGCGCGATGCGGGCGATCAGCTCTTCCACCTTCTTGCCGACCACCATCATCAGGTCGGCCAACTCGTCGATGACGATGACGATGGTGGGCAGCTTGTCCAGCGGTTCCGGCGCGTCCGGGGTCAGGCTGAACGGGTTCGGGATCTTCTCTTCGCGGGCCGCGGCCTCGTCGATCTTCTTGTTGTAGCCGGCCAGGTTGCGCACGCCCAGCTTGCTCATCAGCTTGTAGCGGCGCTCCATTTCGCCGACCGCCCAATTCAGCGCATTGCCGGCCTGGCGCATGTCGGTCACCACCGGGCACAGCAGGTGCGGGATGCCCTCGTAGACGCTCATTTCCAGCATCTTCGGGTCGATCAGGATCAGGCGCACGCTTTCGGCCTTGGCCTTGTACAGCAGCGACAGGATCATCGCGTTGATGCCCACCGACTTGCCCGAGCCGGTGGTGCCGGCCACCATGCAGTGCGGCATGCGCGCGAGGTCGGCCACCATCGGCTTGCCGGCAATGTCCTTGCCCAGCGCCATGGTCAGGCTCGACGCGCTCTCGTTATAGACCTGCGAACCCAGGATTTCCGACAGGCGCACGGTCTGGCGCTTCGGATTGGGCAGCTCCAGCCCCATGTAGTTCTTGCCCGGGATGGTCTCGACCACGCGGATCGACACCAGCGACAGCGAACGCGCCAGGTCGCGCGCCAGGTTCACCACCTGGCTGCCCTTGACCCCGGTGGCGGGCTCGATCTCGTACCGGGTGATGACCGGGCCCGGATAGGCCGCCACTACCTTGACCTCGACGCCGAAGTCCTTGAGCTTTTTCTCGATCAGGCGCGAGGTGAATTCCAGCGTCTCGGCGCTGACGGTTTCCTGGTGCGGCGGGATCGGGTCCAGCAGCGACAGCGGCGGCAGGTCCGAGTCCTGGATATCGGCGAACAGCGGCTGCTGCTTCTCGCGCTCGACGCGCTCATGCTTGGGCACCGCCTGCGGGCGCACGATCTGCACCGGCGCCGCCTCTTCGATGCGCACGCGCTGGACCTCGACGGTTTCCTTGCGCTCGGTCTTGGCGGCCTCGCCGATGATGCGGTCCTGCTTGCTCTCGCGGCGGGCCTTGAAGCCGAGAAACAGGGTCTCGACAAAGCCGCCTATCTGCTCGGCCACGGTCAGCCACGAGAAATGGAAGAACAGCGACAGCCCGATCGCCAGCAGCAGCAACAGCAGCAGCGTCGCGCCGGTAAAGCCCAGCGCCACCTGCAGCCAGCCGCCGAGCAGGTCGCCCAGCACCCCGCCCGGGGCGCGCGGAAGCGCGGCACGCAGCGGGTACATGCGGATTGCCTCCAGGCCCATGCTGGAGAACAGGGTCAGCGCAAAGCCGATCCAGCTGACGGTTACGCCCTGGCGGTGCAGGCCGTGGTCGGTGCGCTCGGGCAGCTCGGCGGTCAGCGTGCGCCAGCCGCGCCAGCAGCGGCGCACCAGCAGCACCGCCAGCCAGTAGGCGGAAAAGCCGAAGATAAAAAACAGAACGTCTGCCACCCAGGCGCCGACGCGGCCACCCAGGTTGTGGATATCGGCAACCTGGTTGGCGTGCGACCAGCCGGGGTCGGTCTTGCTGTAGCTGGCCAGCACGCACAGGAAACCCAGCGTGACGGCCAGCAGCAGGAACCAGCGGACTTCGCCCAGCAGTTTGCCGATGCGGGATGGCAAGGCTGAGGGATCGGTGCGGGTGGTCGTGGTAGCTCGGGCCATGCCTGGTGAGACTCGCGTGTTAGGTGATTCCGGGTGGGTGTTGGACCGATGCCGCCTTCGGTCAGTGGTCGCTCGCCAGGTGACCGACAGGCATCGTGGCGGCCATTTTAACGTGGCCCGAGACTATCGCGCCCATTGGAATTTGCAACAGTGAGCAAATGCGGCTCCTCTTATAATGTCGCTTTCGAGCAATGCCGGTGGGCACCGTGCCGCACCGGCCACAGGAACGCATCATGGCAAAACACGCAAAAGTGCTGATTCTCGGTTCCGGTCCCGCCGGCTACACCGCCGCGGTCTACGCGGCCCGCGCCAACCTGGAACCGGTGCTGATCACCGGCCTGGCCCAGGGCGGCCAGCTGATGACCACCACCGACGTCGAGAACTGGCCGGGCGATGCCAAGGGCGTGCAGGGCCCCGAGCTGATGCAGCGCCTGCTGGCGCACGCCGAGGAATTCAAGACCGAAATCATCTTCGATCACATCCATACCGCGAAGCTGGTGGATGAAAAAGGCCAGCCGGCCCGTCCGTTCACGCTGATCGGCGACGCCGGCGAATATACCTGCGACGCGCTGATCATCGCCACCGGCGCTTCCGCGCAGTACCTGGGCCTGCCGTCCGAAGAGTCCTTCATGGGCCGCGGCGTGTCGGCCTGCGCCACCTGCGACGGCTTCTTCTACAAGAACCAGGAAGTCGCCGTGGTCGGCGGCGGCAATACCGCGGTGGAAGAGGCGCTGTACCTGTCGCATATCGCCAGCAAGGTCACCGTGATCCACCGCCGCGACAGCTTCCGCGCCGAGCCGATCCTGGTCGATCGCCTGCTGCAGCGTGAAAAGGAAGGCCGCGTGGTGATCCGCTACGACAGCGTGCTGGACGAAGTGCTGGGCGACGATTCCGGCGTGACCGGCATCCGCGTGCGCGGCGCCAAGACCGGCCAGACCGAAGACCTGAAGCTGGCCGGTGTCTTCATCGCCATCGGCCACAAGCCCAACACCGACCTGTTCACCGGCCAGCTGGCCATGGAGAACGGCTACCTGGTGACCAAGTCCGGCCTGCAGGGCGACGCCACCGCCACCAGCGTGCCGGGCGTGTTCGCCGCCGGCGACGTGCAGGACCACGTCTACCGCCAGGCCATCACCAGCGCCGGCACCGGCTGCATGGCGGCACTGGACGCGCAGCGCTTTGTCGAAGCCTTGAAGTAAGCACTATCCCTTCCGCCGGCCGGGCCGTCGCCCGCCCGCCGGCGCGTCCCCCCGGCGCCGCCCCGCCCGCGGGCCCGCCAGTCGATATAATCGGCGCCGAGCCTCCGGAGATTTTTTCAATGACGCACGGCGCCCGCAAACCCGACCGACCGCCGCAACGCCTCGGCCTGAACGACCTTGCCAGGCTGCGCGACACCCTCAAGGCCGATACCGAGCGCCGCGAAGCCGAGCGCATTGCCGCCGAGCAGGCGGCCCAGCGCGCGCGCGCCGAAGCCGATGTCTTCCGCACCAGCGTCGGGCAGGTCAGCCAGCTGCGCGACCGCAACCGCGCCCACCATCCCCCCAGCAAGCCCGCGCCGGTGCCGGTGCAGTCGCAGCGCAACGACCAGGCCGTGCTGCAGGCGTCGCTGTCCGACGAGTTCGATGTGGAAAGCCTGCTGGAAACCGACGAGACGCTGTCGTTCCGCCGGCCCGGCATCGGCATGGACGTGGTGCGCAAGCTGCGCCGCGGCGAATGGGTGCCGCAGGACAAGGTCGACCTGCACGGCCTGCGCAGCGACGAGGCGCGCGAGGCGCTGGCCGAGTTCCTGCGCCGCTCGGTGCGCAACGGCGTGCGCTGCGTGCGCGTAATTCACGGCAAGGGCCTGGGCTCGCCCGACAAGCTGCCGGTACTCAAGGGCAAGGTGCGCAGCTGGCTGGTGCAGAAAGAGGAAGTGCTGGCCTTCGTGCAGGCGCGCGAAGCCGAAGGCGGCGCCGGCGCGCTGATGGTGCTGCTGCGCCCGCCGCGCACCTGACGCCGCGCCCGGATGCACGTTCCGCTCGAGTTGCTGATGGGGCGGCTGCCCCTGATCCTCCACATCATGGAGGTGATCGGCGTGCTGGCCTTCGCGGTCTCGGGCGTGGTCGACGCGCGCAAGCAGCGCCTGGACGTGGTCGGCACCTTCGTGGTGGCCTTTGCCACCGCCTTTGGCGGCGGCACCTTGCGCGACGTGCTGCTGGACCGACGCCCTTTTTATTGGGTCGACCACGAAGGCTATGTGCTGCTGATCTTCGCGATGTCGTTCGGCGCATCGTTCGTGCTGCGCGTCGTCAGCCGGGTGGCTTCGGACCGGACCATGATCGTGGCCGATGCCATCGGGCTGGGGCTGTTCTCGGTGACCGGCGCCTCGCTGGCGCTGGTGGCGCAGATGACACCCACCGTGGCGGTGATGATGGGCATCATCTCGGCCGTGTTCGGCGGCGTGGTGCGCGACGTGCTGTGCAATGAAGTGCCGATGATCCTGCGCGACCGTTCGCCCTATGCCACCTGCTCGTTCATCGGCTGCTGGATCTATATCGGCCTGACCTGGGTCGAGGTCCGGCAGGAGGCGGCGTTGCTGACCGGCGCGCTGGCGATCATCGCGATGCGCCTGGCGTCGGTGCGCTACGGCTGGAAGCTGCCCAGCTAAGCCGCGCCTGAAGCGTCGGCTCCAATGAAAACGCCGCCCTGCAAGGCGGCGTATCGCTGAGCTGGCCGGTGGCTCAGACCGCGGCTTCGTCCTGCTCGCCAGTGCGGATGCGGATCACGCGCTCGATCTCGGTGACGAAGATCTTGCCGTCGCCGATCTTGCCGGTGTGGGCGGCCTTGACGATGGCATCCAGCACGGTGTCCAGCTGGTTCTCGGCCACCACCACTTCGATCTTGATCTTGGGCAGGAAGTCGACCACGTACTCGGCGCCACGGTACAGCTCGGTATGCCCTTTCTGGCGGCCAAATCCCTTTACTTCGGTCACCGTCAGCCCGGTCACGCCAACGTCAGCCAGGGCTTCACGCACCTCGTCGAGCTTGAACGGTTTGATGATGGCGGTAATCTGCTTCATGACTGGCCCCTGTTTATCGTTTGTTCACGCGCCTGAAGGCGCATCGCCGCGGACGCGGCGCTCTCCGGGTGGCATTTTAACAGTCATTGGCGCCGTGCATCCCCCGCAATCCCTCGCCTGGCGCGGCCTGGGCGTTGGACAGCGCGCATCCCGGCGCGCGGCAATGTCGTTCGCGCCTGTGGACAACCTTGTGGAAATCCCTGCGGAAATGCTGTGCAAAGCCTGTGCATAGCAGGTGCTTGCCCATGATCACGCCGCGTTGAGGAAGCGGCGGCGGTAATCCGAGGGCGCCACGCCGATCCGGCGCAGGAAGGCGCGCCGCAGGTTATTGGCGTCGCCAAAGCCGGCCAGCGCCGCCACCCGCTTGAGCGGGTGACGCGAGCCTTCCAGGAGCCGGCGCGCGGCGTCGATGCGCGCCGCCTCGACAAATTCGGCCGGCGTCACCCGGCATTCCTGGCGGAAGACCCGGGCGAAGTTGCGCGTGCTCATGCCCGCACGTGCGGCCAGCGCATCGACCGAGAGATCGTCCGCAAGATGCTCGACCAGCCAGTCCTGCACCTCCCGGATGGCATTGCGCTCCGCCGTCTGCGCCGCCAGGTGGGCGCTGAACTGCGACTGGCCGCCGGGCCGCTTGAGGAACATCACCAGTTCGCGCGCCACGCGCAGGGCCACCACGCGGCCGAAATCCTCCTCGACCAGCGCCAGCGCAAGGTCCAGGCCGGCGGTCACGCCGGCGGAGGTGTACACGTTGCCATCCTTGACATAAATGCGGTCCGGCTCGACCTGGACCCCGGGAAACATGCGGGCCAGCTGATCGGTGGTGTTCCAGTGCGTGGTGGCGCTGCGCCCGTCGAGCACGCCCGCATGCGCAAGCATCATCGCGCCGGAGCAAACCGAGCCGATGCGTCGCACCGTGCGGGCCTGCCGGGCCAGCCATGCGCCGATAGTTGCATCCTGCGCCTGCTGCCAGAGCGCCGGGCCTCCGGCGACGAGCAGCGTGTCGATGTCGTCACTGGCGGTCTCGAGCGTCGCGTCCGGCTCGATGCGCATGCCGTTGGAGGCCCTCAGCATGCCCGGCCCCGGCGCGATGATCTCGAACTGGTAGGCCCCGGGCTGACCGGCCTGGCGCGCGCCTTCGTGAAAGACATCGAGGGGGCCGGCCAGATCCAGCATCTGGAAGCCTGGAAAGGCGACGACGGCAATTTTCATGGAGGGTATTGGCAAAGACCGCCCCGGGACCTCGGGATGGCGGGATATTGCAAGTGTAGGCAAATTCAGCCAACGGTGCATCGCTCCAAAGACATCGGGTCGAGGGCCACCCATGACGGAGCCCGCCCAGGGTCCTTTCGGGTGGAGTGGCGCGGCGCGGCGGCCGTGTTGCGCAAGTTTCGATACAACGGCCGCAGTCTAGGCAGGAACTACCGCGCCGCTACTGGCAGCAAGCGCCGTGCCGTTGTCCGGATTTGACGCCTATATCTACTATCGGCCAAAACCCGCGGCAAACCATAATTCCCTTCACCAGCCGCTCCCCTGCCGACGGGATTGGCGGCCCCTCTATCCCGCCCGTCCCTACCGGGCTTACCGACACGCCATACGCCATGACGCCTGCCACCCACCCCGCCACCACGCTGCCGATGCCCCGCAGTTCGGTCAAGCATCTCCCGGTCAACCTGTTCGCCGCCGTCATGGGCCTGTCCGGGCTGTCGATGGCCTGGCGCGGCGCTGTCACTGCCTTTGGTGCCAATCCGGCCATCGGCGACGCCATTGGGGTGGTTGCGGTGCTTGCCTTCGTGGCCCTGGCCGCCGGCTACCTGGCCAAATGGAAGCGCTACCCCGAAGCCGTGCGTGCCGAGTTCAGTCATCCGGTCGCGGGCAACTTCTTCGGCACGGTCGCCATTGCCATCCTGCTGCTGTCGTCCGTGGTTGGCGTGCACCATGCAGGGCTCGGGCAGGCAATCTGGACGGTGGGCACGGTGATCACCGTGGCGCTGTCTTTCCTCATCGCCGGCCGGCTGTTCCGCGGCCGCACCGAACCGGCCAATGTGGTGCCCGCCTGGCTGATCCCGGGCGTGGCGACGCTGGATATCGCCGTGGCCGGCGGCACCATGCCGATGGCCTGGGCGCATGAGGTCAACCTGTTCGCGGCCGCCGTCGGTACCGTGATCGCGCTGGTGTTCTTCACCATGATCTTTTCGCGGCTGGTCCACCAGGATCCGCTTCCCTCCGGCATGGTGCCGTCGCTGATCATCCTGATGGCGCCGTTCGAAGTTGGCTTTCTGGCCTACGTCAACGTGACCGGCCAGGTCGACCTGTTTGCCGGCATGCTGTTCTACTTCGGCCTGTTCCTGTTCATGCTGCTGTCGTGGCGTGTGTTCCGCCGTCCAGTGCCGTTCGCCCCGTCGTGGTGGGCCATCAGCTTTCCGATGGCGGCGCTGGCGAACGCGGCCCTGAAGTATGCGGACCATGTGCAGGCCGGCGTGTTGTACTGGCTGGCCGGGCTGATGCTTCTGGTCCTGACGGTGGCGATCGCGGTGCTGTCCGTACGCACCCTGCATGGCTTGTTCACGCATCGCCTGCTGGCCGGCTGACCGATGTCCTGGACCCTGCTGTTCGTGGCCGGCGTGCTCGAGATCGCCTTCGCCTTCGGCATGAAATGGTCGGCTGGCTTCAGCCGGTTCTGGCCCAGTGTCTATGCGGTGGCGACCGGGCTGTCCAGCATTGTCCTGCTGACCCTGTCGCTGCGCGCGCTGCCCGTGGGAACGGCCTATGCGGTATGGACCGGCATCGGCGCGGCTGGCACCGCGGCGCTCGGCATGCTGTGGCTGGGCGAGCCGGCATCGCTGGCGCGCGCGGCTTGCATCGCGCTGATCCTGTGCGGGGTGGTAGGACTCAAGCTGGTCTCCGGGCCGGCCGCCTGAAGGCCCGCCCGGATGAAAACAGCCCGCACCGGGCGGGCCATTTCACCGCGCAGAAAACCCTGCAGCACTAGGCCGGCACCTTGTCCAGGTCCGCCAGCCACACCACCGACTCCGAGTCGCTCGGGGCGCGCCAGTCGCCGCGCGGCGACAGCGAGCCACCCGAGCCCACCTTGGGCGCATTCGGCACGCAGGATCGCTTGAACTGGCTGGTGCGGAAGAAACGGTCCAGGAAGATCGCCAGGTTGCGCTTGATGTCGGCCAGGCCGTACTGGTTGCGGACCACATGCGGGCCGTTGGGCCAGATGCCGCGCTCGCGGTCGCCCCATGCATGCTGCGCCAGGAAGGCGATCTTGGACGGGGTAAAGCCGAAGCGCAGCGTGTAGTAGAGGTTGAAGTCCTGCAGCTCGTACGGGCCGATAGTGCTCTCGGTCTTCTGCTCGGGGCCATGGTTGCTGTCGCCGGGGATCAGTTCCGGGCTGATATCGGTATCGAGCACCGCCAGCAGCACGTCCGAGCCCCCCTCGCCCACTTGCCCGGTCTCGGCCACCCAGCGCACCAGGTGCGAGATCAGCGTCTTTGGCACGCTGGCGTTGACGTTGTAGTGCGACATGTGGTCGCCCACGCCGTAGGTGCACCAGCCCAGCGCCAGTTCGCTCAGGTCGCCGGTGCCGATCACGATGGCATGGTGGAAGTTGGCCAGCCGGAACAGGTGGTTGGTGCGCTCGCCCGCCTGCACGTTCTCGAAGGTCACGTCGTAGACCTTCTCGCCGGCGGCATACGGATGGCCCAGGTCTTTCAGCATCGCCAGGCACGACGGCCGGATATCGATCTCGGTCGCGGTGCAGCCCACCACCTGCATCAACTGGCGCGCCTGCTGCAGCGTGCGGCCGCTGGTGGCAAAGCCGGGCATGGTGTACGCCAGGATATTGGCGCGCGGCAGGCCGAGCCGGTCCATCGCCTTGGCGCAGACCAGCAGCGCGTGGGTGGAATCCAGCCCGCCCGAGACGCCGATCACCACCTTGCTGATGTTGCTGGCCGACAGCCGCTGCACCAGCGCCTGCACCTGGATGTTGTAGACCTCCATGCAGCGTTCGTCGCGCTGGCGCGGATCGGCCGGCACGTACGGGAAGCGTGCCACGTTGCGCTCCAGCGGCAGCGATTTTTCCAGCGTCAGGTCGAGCGGGAAGCGCACCACGCGGAACTGGTCCACCTCGGCCTTGTGCCGCCGTACCGAGTGGCCGAAGGTCACCTGGTGCATGCGCTCGCGCGACAGCCGCTCGACGTCGATATCGGCGAACAGCAGGTGCGAGGTATCGGCAAAGCGCTCTGACTCCGCCAGCAACTCGCCGTTCTCGCAGATCAGCGCCTGGCCGTCCCAAGCCAGGTCCGTAGAAGACTCCCCCTTGCCGGCCGAGGTGTACAGGTAGGCTGCCAGGCAGCGCGCCGATTGCTGCGACACCAGCTGGTGCCGATAGCCCGACTTGCCGACCACGATATTCGATGCCGACAGGTTGACCAGTACCGTGGCCCCGGCCAGCGCCGCGAACGACGACGGCGGGATCGGCACCCAGACGTCCTCGCAGATTTCGGCATGGAAGCGGAAGTCGGGGATGTCCTCGAGGTCGAACAGCAGGCCGGCGCCGAACGGCACCTCCTGGCCCAGCAGCTGGATCGACGCGACCACGGCGTTGTCGGCGGCGCTGAACTGGCGCGCCTCGTAGAACTCCCAGTAGTTGGGCAGGTAGGTCTTGGGCACCACGCCCTGGATACGGCCACGCGCCACCACCACGGCGCAGTTGAACAGCTGGTGCTCGACCCGCAGCGGCATGCCGACGATCAACGCCGCCGGCAGCTTGCGCGAGGCCTCGACGATGGTCGCCAGCGCCGCCTGGCAGGCGTCGAGCAACGCGCGCTGGTGGAACAGGTCATCGCAGGTATAGGCCGACAGCCCCAGCTCCGGGAACGCGACCAGCACGGCGCCGCGCTGCGCCGCCTGCGTCGCCAGGGCAATGGTCTCGTTGGCGTTGAAGGCCGGGTCGGCCACCCGGCAGACCGGCACGCCCACCGCGACGCGCGCAAAGCCATGCGAATACAGGTTGAAAAACAGGTTTTTCATATCGGGCCTTGGTATTGGAATCCTGCGGTGGGCCGGCGCAGCGGGCCGCAAGCATGCGCCCCGCCTCCGACGCATCCTTGGATGCCTGGAACAGCACTATTGACCGGGATGCTCCATTCTACGACGCCCGCCCGGCGCCTGCCGCGCAGCGCAGCCATCGCGCGGCGTTTCCGGTAGACTCGACCGATCACAGACGGAAACTGGTGCAATGCAGTCTGAATCATGCGTGCCGGGACACGGACACCCGGCACGGCAAAAGCGCGACGGGGCGGGCAATGCTGCCCCCGAATACCGTACCGAAATCGTCTCCGACCTGACCCGGATCGACGCCGCCGCCTGGGACGCCCTGGTGGCCCGCCACGCCGACGCCACGCCCTTCCTCAGGCATGCCTTCCTGCACGCCCTGCACGCCAGTGGCAGCGCCTGCGCCGCGACCGGATGGCATCCGCGCTACCTGACCTTGTGGGCGCCGCCGGCGGCGGGCCGCCCGGAACGGCTGGCGGCCGCCATGCCGCTCTACGCCAAGGATCACTCCTATGGCGAGTACGTCTTCGACTGGGCCTGGGCCGACGCCTATGCCCGCAACGGCATCGAGTACTACCCCAAGTGGCTGGCCGCGATCCCGTTCACGCCGGTGCGCGGCGCGCGGCTGCTGGCCGAAGACGCCGATGCGCGCCGGCTGCTGCTGCAGATAGCGCTGGCGCTCGCCGCTGAAAGCCAGATGTCGTCGCTGCACATCCTGTTTCCGGACGAGGCCGAAGCCGCGCTGATGCAGCAGGCCGGCATGCTGATGCGGCACGGCGTGCAGTTCCACTGGACCAATGGCGGCTACAGCAACTTCGACGACTTCCTCGCCACGCTGTCGCAGAAGAAGCGCAAGAACATCCGCGCCGAGCGCAGGCAGGTAGCCCAGGCAGGCATCACCTTCCGCCGCCTGCGCGGCACGGAGATCGACGACGAGGCGTGGAAGTTCTTCAACCGCTGCTATCGCCAGACCTACCGCGAGCACCATTCCACGCCCTACCTGAACCTGGACTTCTTCCGCCGCATCGGCACCGCCATGCCGCAGCACCTGCTGCTGGTGATCGCCGAGCGCGCGGGCCAGCCGATCGCCAGCGCGCTGCTGGTCTATGACGATGCGCCCGAAGTCAGCACCCTCTATGGCCGCTACTGGGGCGCGCTGGAATACCACCCCTGCCTGCACTTCGAGACCGCGTACTACCAGCCGCTCGAGTTCTGCATCGAACAGGGCATCGGCACCTTCGAGGGCGGCGCACAGGGCGAGCACAAGATGGCGCGCGGCTTCCTGCCGGTGGCCACGCGCTCGGCCCACTGGCTGGCGCACCCGGCCTTTGCCGATGCTGTCGAGCGCTTCCTGGCGCGCGAGCGCCAGGGCATCGACGCCTACCTGGACGAACTGGGCGAGCGCAACCCGTTCGCGCGCGCCTGATGCGGGGACGCTGCGCTCAGCGCCACATCCGCCGCAGCGTGTGGTCGCCCAGCATGTAGTGATGGAATAGCGCCGCCATCGCGTGCAGGCCGATGACCAGGTAGAACGCGGTGCCCAGGGTCTCGTGGAGTTCCTTGACGGTGTCCTTCAGCGCCGGGTCGGCCGCGACCAGCGCGGGCACTTCGAGGCCCAGCGCAGGCAGCGACAGCAGGTGGCCGCCGGCGTTCATCGCCAGCAGGCCCAGCAGCGGCTGGGCCAGGATAAACAGGTACAGCACCCAGTGCATGGCCGCGCCGGCCCGCTGCATCCAGCGCGCGCCCGGTTCCGGCACGGGGGCGCCGTGCACCAGGCGCCACAGCAAGCGCGGCACGGCCAGCACCAGCACCAGCGCGCCGGCCCATTCATGCACCGCCATGGCCAGCGCGCGCGGCGGCGTGCCCTTGGCGAAGTTGCCCTTCAGTTCGATCGCGGCATAGGCCAGCGCCACCAGCCCGAATACGATCCAATGGAAAGACACCGCGAGCCGGTCATAGCGGGGCGACGACGTCAGGGTCTGCGGCGATGTCTGGACTTTGGTGACGGGATGCATGGGGACTCCTGTTGTCAGTACCCGCATAGCGTAGCGCACGCCATTGGGGCGGGTCCTAATGCGCATCAAGCGCGCGGCAATAAAAAAACCCCGCCTAAGCGGGGCTGCCGGGGGCGGTTCAGCTTACTTCTTGTAGTTCGCCACGCCGTCGGTGATTTCCTTGTGGGCTTCCTCGATGCCGGCCCAGCCTTCAACCTTCACCCACTTGCCAGCTTCCAGTGCCTTGTAGTGCTCAAAGAAGTGCTTGATCTGGTCGAGCTGGTTCTGCGGCACGTCCGACAGGCCCTTCATGTAGGCGGTGGCCGGCGACAGCTTGTCGAGCGGCACGGCCACCAGCTTGGCGTCGACACCCGACTCATCGGTCATCTTCAGCATGCCAAGTGCGCGGCAGCGCACCACGGCGCCGGCCAGGATCGGGAACGGCGACAGCACCAGTACGTCGACCGGATCGCCGTCGCCCGACAGCGTCTGCGGGATGTAGCCGTAGTTGGCCGGATACCGCATGCCGGTGCCGATAAAGCGGTCGACGAACAGCAGGCCGGTTTCCTTGTCGGCCTCGTACTTCACCGGATCGCTCTGGGCCGAGATCTCGATGATGACGTTGAAATCGTTGGGGATGTCCTTGCCCGGGGATACGAGATTGAAGCTCATGCGGTTCTCCAGATGCGTGCGGTGTGTGTTGGATGGCGGGCATTATAGCGGCTCATGCCTGACCGCAGGCTGACAGGCCGGCCCGCCGCGGCGCCTTGCGGGCCGGCCGGCGTCGGCGATAATGGCGCATTCTTCAGCCGTCGCTGAATAGCGCAGCGCCCCCGCTGCCCTGCCCTCTGTTGTTGCACCCTGCTGCCCCGGAGCCATCCATGCACGCCCAGCACTTCGTCGCCAACCGCCTGATCGCGCCCGACAACGGCCTGCGCATCAAGGTGTTCGATCCGTCCAACGGCGAGCCATTCGCCGAGATTGCGCGCGGCAACGCCACCGATATCAATGTCGCCGTCCATGCGGCGCGCCAGGCCGCCGACGGCGCCTGGGGCCAGATGGCCCCGGCCGAGCGGGTGCGCCTGCTCAACCGCGTCGCCGTGGCGCTGATCGCCCACGAGGAGGAACTGGCCGCGCTCGAGGCCCGCGACACCGGCAAGCCGCTGCGCCAGGCGCGCGCAGACGCGCGCGCGGTGGCGCGCTATTTCGAGTTCTACGCCGGCGCGGTCGACAAGCTGCACGGCCAGACCATTCCCTACAACCCCGGCTACACCGTGCTGACGGTGCGCGAGCCGCACGGCGTGACCGGCCACATCATCCCGTGGAACTATCCGCTGCAGATCTTCGGGCGCAGCGTGGGCGCGGCGCTGGCCGCGGGCAACGCGTGCGTGGTCAAGCCCGCCGAGGATGCCTGCCTGTCCTTGCTGCGCGTGGCCGAGATCGCCGCGGAAGCCGGCCTGCCCGAAGGCGCCCTCAACCTCATCACCGGCTACGGCCACGAGGCCGGCGCCGCGCTGGCGCGCCACCCCGGCATCAACCATATCTCGTTCACCGGCTCGCCCCAGACCGGCAGGCAGGTGTCCCAGCTGGCCGCCGAGAACCACGTGCCGGTCACGCTGGAACTCGGTGGCAAGTCACCGCAGATCGTGTTTGCCGATGCCGACCTCGACGCGCTGGTGCCGGTGGTGGTCAACGGCATCGTGCAGAACGCCGGCCAGACCTGCTCGGCCGGCAGCCGCCTGCTGGTGGAGCGCCCGGTCTACGACCTGCTGCTGGACAGGCTGGCGTCGGTGTTCGAATCGCTGCGCGTGGGCCCGTCCGAGCTGGACCTGGAATGCGGCCCGCTGATCAGCCGCAAGCAGCAGCAGCGCGTATGGGACTTCGTCTCGGATGCGCAGCACGCCGGCGTGGCGGTGATGGCTCAGGGCCAGATCGTGGCCGAGGCACCCGAGGCCGGCTACTACCAGGTGCCGATGCTGTTCCGCGACGTGCCGCCGGCGCACCGGCTGGCGCAGGAAGAAGTGTTCGGCCCGCTGCTGGCGGCGATGCCGTTCGACACCGAGGCCGAAGCCATCGCGCTGGCCAACGGCACGCCCTACGGGCTGGTGGCCGGGGTCTGGACCCGCGACGGCGGGCGCCAGCTGCGCCTGGCGCACAAGCTGCGCGCGGGCCAGGTCTTTATCAACAACTACGGCGCCGGCGGCGGCGTGGAGCTGCCCTTCGGCGGCAGCGGCCAGTCCGGCTACGGCCGCGAGAAGGGCTTCGAGGCCCTGTACGGATTCACCACACTGAAAACCATCGCCATTCAACATGGGTAACATCAACTTCCTGTCCGTCGCCTTCGCCATCTTCTTTTTCTGGATGGCATGGCATGTCCGCAACAAGCGCGCCACCAATCCTTCGGGCATGCCGCGACTGCAGGTGTTCAAGCGCAAGTGGGGCGATGTGGTGGGCGACCGCGTGCACTGGTGCCTATACGTGGCGCTGCCCTTCCTGCTGGCGCTGATGATGGTGGCGAACGCGCTGCGGGGGCGTGGGCCGTTTTCGCATTGAGCGAACGAGCTCCAATCATGGATGGCGCTTGAACGGGCCAACGCCCGTCGTGGACGCTCCCCTCTCCCGCGAAGCGGGAGAGGGAGCAACCCGCAGGACTTGATCACTCAGCAGCAAACACAGTACGCACACCAATAAAGGAGACAAGCCATGAGACTGGCCAACAAGGTCGCGATCGTCACCGGCGGCGGTTCCGGCTTCGGCGAAGGCATCGCCCATACCTTTGCGCGCGAGGGCGCCAACGTGGTGGTGGCCGACCTGCGCGAGGATGCTGCCGAGCGTGTCGCCGCGGCGATCCGCGACGCCGGCGGGCGCGCCCGCGCGGTTCGCGCCGACGTCTCGCGCGAAGCCGACACCGAGGCCATGCGCGAGGCAGCGCTCGCCACCTTCGGCGACGTGCATATCGTGGTCAACAACGCCGGCACCACGCATCGCAACAAGCCCATCCTGGAAGTCACCGAAGACGAGTTCGACCGCGTCTACGCCGTCAACGTCAAGAGCATCTACTGGTCGGCGCGCGCCTTTATCCCGCATTTCCGCCGGCGCGGCGGCGGCGTGTTCGTCAATATCGCTTCCACCGCCGGCATCCGGCCGCGGCCCGGACTGGTCTGGTACAACGGCAGCAAGGGCGCGGTGATCACGGCGAGCAAGGCCATGGCCGCGGAACTCGGCCCGGACAATATCCGCGTCAACTGCGTCAACCCGGTGATCGGCGCCACCGCGCTGCTGGAAGAATTCATGGGCATGCCCGACACGCCCGAGAACCGCGCCCGGTTCCTCGCCACCATCCCGATGGGACGCATGTCCACGCCGCAGGACGTGGCCAATGCGTGCCTGTACCTGGCTTCGGACGAAGCCGCCTTCATCACGGGCACCTGCATCGAGGTGGACGGCGGCCGCTGCGTCTGAACCCGCGCCGGCCGCTTGCCCAGTCGTACGGTAGCTGTAAGAACGCGTCACACAGAAACGCCATTTCCTCAGGAGACAGCATGACAACGACCGCAGTGAACCCCGGCGTCAACGACGCCGCCTTTGAAGACGCCATCTACCGCAAGGTCAGCTGGCGCCTGGTGCCCTTCCTGCTGCTGTGCTACGTGGTGGCCTACCTGGACCGCGTCAACGTGGGCTTCGCCAAGCTGCAGATGCTGAACGCCCTGCAGTTCAGCGAGACTGTCTACGGGCTTGGTGCCGGCATCTTCTTCATCGGCTATTTCCTGTTCGAAGTGCCCAGCAACGTGATCCTGCACAAGGTGGGCGCGCGCATCTGGATCGCGCGCATCATGATCACCTGGGGCGCGATCTCGGCGGCGATGATGTTCGTCACCACGCCGACCATGTTCTACGTGCTGCGCTTCCTGCTGGGCATTGCCGAAGCCGGCTTCTTCCCCGGCATCATCCTGTACCTGACCTACTGGTACCCGGCCAACCGGCGCGGGCGCACCACCACCTTCTTCATGACCGCGATCGCGCTGTCGGGCGTGATCGGCGGGCCGCTGTCGGGCTGGATCATGCAGTCCTTCGACGGCCACAACGGCTGGTTAGGCTGGCAATGGATGTTCCTGCTGGAAGGGATTCCGTCGATCCTGGTGGGGCTGTGGGTACTGGCCTACCTGGATGACCGCATCACTCACGCCAAATGGCTGTCGGCGGAAGAAAAGGCGCTGCTCGAGCGCAATATCGCCAGCGAGAACGCGCACAAGGAAGACCCGCCGATTCGCACCGTGCTGTCGAGCCCGCGCGTGTGGCTGATGAGCGCGATCTATTTCTGCTTCGTGATGGGCCTGTACGGCGTCAGCTTCTGGCTGCCCACCATCATCAAGCAGACCGGCGTCAAGGGCGCGCTCGATATCGGCCTGCTGACCGCCATCCCCTACGGCTGCGCGGTGATCGGCATGGTGCTGGTGGCCTATAGCGCTGACCGCAGCGGCGAGCGCCGCTGGCATATCGCGCTGCCCGCGCTGGCCGGTTCGGTGGGACTGCTGCTGTCGGTGCAATGGCACGGCGATACCACGCTGGCGATGGTGGCGCTGACGCTGGCCACGATCGGCATCCTGACCACGCTGCCGCTGTTCTGGAGCCTGCCCACCGCCTTCCTCGCCGGCACCGGCGCTGCCGCGGGCATTGCGCTGATCAACTCGCTGGGCAATCTTGCCGGCTTCCTGAGCCCGTACGCGGTGGGCTGGCTCAAGGACCTGACCCACAGCACCGATTCCGGCATGTACCTGCTGGCCGCATGCCTGGTGGTGGGCGCGGCGCTGACCCTGTCGGTGCCGAAGCGGCTGGTGAGCCAAAAGTGAAGTCGCCCGGGCGCCGCTTGGCGTCCCGAAAGCGCCGTCGACTGACGCGGTTGTAGGACCACGCCCGGCAGTGTCGGCCATCGGTGGGCCCTAGCATGGAAAAGAGACACCCGGAGTGATCCCGAGGGGGTCCTCCGGGGCATCTGATTCCGAAGCTTGCCAAGGAGGCCACGATGCCGCAACTGCCCCCGTTTGCCCCTACCCGTTCGCTGGAGGTCGTGGAAGCGCGCCTGGCCCGCCGCTCGCGCGTGAAGCGCCTGGTGCTCGCACTCGGCGCCGGCGTGGTCGCGCTGCTGGCCATGCTGCCGGCCGCCAGCCATGCCCAGGCGCCCGTGGTCGATGCCGCCCCCGCGCCGGCAACGCCCGCCGCGGCGCCAGCGCCCGGCACCATCGCGCCAACCCCAGGCGTCACCACGCCGGCGGCACCGACCGAGCCGCCCGCCGCCACGGCCCCGCCATCCACCACCGTACCGCCGGCGGCGACCATGCCGCCTGCCACCCAGCCCGCGCCCGGCATAGCGGCACCAGCCCCGGCGGCCCCGCCGCCGATGGCCGCGCCGACGCCCGCGCCAGCCGGCACGCAGCCCGCGATGCCCGCCCCGCCGCCCATGGCAGCTCCGGCGCAACCGCGGCCGCCCGTGGCCGTGCCGCCCGCGCCGCCGCCACGTGACGCGATGGTGCAGCGCCAGGCCGGCCCGGTGGCCTATATCTGCGGCGGCGTCGCCGAGGACGAGCAGGTCGCGCTGCAATCGCAGGCACGCAAGTACAACATGAGCCTGCTGTTTACCCAGGGCGCCCGCGGCGAGTACCTGTCGGATGTCGACGTCAAGCTGATGCGCGGCGGCAAGGAAGTCGCCAGCTTTGTCGCCGACGGCCCGCGCTGCCTGCTGAAGGCGCCGTCGGGCACCTACAACGTACGCGCGACGTACCAGGGCCGGACCAAGACCATGACGGTCAGCACCAACAGCAAGAACGCGCAGATGCGGTGGTAGTGCCGCTGCAGTGCCGCCCCTTGCATGACCGCTTGGGTACTCCCTCTCCCGCACGCGGGAGAGGGAAGCAAAGCAGCAGCACAGGGGCAAGTGAGCGGCGATAACCGCCCCTACCCCCCCTGCCCATCCCCCAGCATCTGCGCCACCGATCCCGCCGTCCCCGCCGCCCGCTCGCCTAGCAGGCGGTGCAGCGTCCCCAGCAGTTCATCCTCGTTATAAGGCTTGCCCAGGTACACGTTGACGCCGATTTCCTCGGCGTAGCGGCGATGCTTGTCGGCGGTGCGCGAGGTGATCATCACCAGCGGCAAGTGCGCGGTGCGCGCGTCAGAACGGATGTTGCGCGTCAGGTCGAAGCCGTCCATGTGCGGCATCTCGATATCCACCAGCATCGCGTCCGGCATCGTGTCCTGCAGCTGCTTGAGCGCGTCCACGCCGTCGCGCGCCAGCACCACGTGGTAGCCGGCGCGGCCCAGCAGGCGCTGGGCGGCCTTGCGCACGGTCAGTGAGTCATCCACCACCATCACGGTGGGCTGCACCGCCAGGCCGCGCACGGGTTCTGCGCTGCCATCGCCCGCCAGTTCCGCGACCGCGCCCAGCTGCGCCGTCACGGCGGCTTGTCGCGGCGCTGGCTGGGTCGCCGGCAGCAGCGCCGGCGGATCCAGCGGCAGGGACTGGCCACGCTCGCGCACGAAGCGCTGCGCCAGCACCACCGGGTTATAGATCAGCACGATCTCGCCATCGCCCAGCGTGGTGGCGCCGGCGATGCCCTCCAGCCGCGCCAGATGCGGGCCGATGTGCTTGACCACCACTTCGCGGTTGCCGGCCACGTCGTCCACATGCACGGCGACGCGCTCGGCGCCGCTGCGCACCACCACCACCGGCGAGTACTTGCGCCCCGCGCTCGCGGCATGGCCCTGTTCCAGCAAGGCGCCGAAGTAGAAGAATGGCACCTCGGCGCCGGCCACGTTCAGCCGGCCCTGGTTATACGCGTCCAGCAGCGCCGGCGCCCGCAGTTGCTGCACCTGGTCGATCATGCCGCTGGGCACCGCATAGCGGCGCGCGCCCAGCGCGATCACCAGCACCTGCGTGATGGCCGTGGTCAGCGGCAGGTGCAAGGTAAAGGTGGTGCCCTGCCCGCGCTGCGAAGCCAGGGTGACGCGCCCGCCGAGCGCCACGGTTTCAGCGCGCACCACGTCCATGCCCACACCGCGGCCGGCCAGTTCGGACACCGCCTCCGCGGTGGAGAAGCCGGGGGTGAAGATCATCTCGGTCAGGCGCGCCTCGCTGGCGTCGTCGTCCGGCGCCAGCAGCCCGCGCTCGACCGCGCGGGCGCGGATGCGCGCCAGGTCCAGCCCGCCGCCATCATCGATGAAATGCAGCACCACCTCGTTGCCTTCCTGCTGCACCTCCAGCGTCAGCGCGCCGGTGGCCGGCTTGCCCGCGGACCGGCGCTGCGCGGCAGGCTCGATGCCGTGCGCCACCGCGTTGCGGATCAGGTGCTCGATCGGGCCGGCCATGCGGTCCAGCACCGAGCGGTCGATCTCCACCGTACCGCCCTTGATCAGCAGCCGCACCTCCTTGCCGGTCTCGGCCGCGGCCTGCCGCGCGACGCGGTAGAGCCGCTCGGCCAGCGCGTCGAACTGCACCATGCGCGCCTGCATCAGCCCGCGCTGCAGCCCGCGCGTCAGCCGCGCCTGCGCGGCCAGGTCTCCCGCGGCGCGATCGAAGCCGCGCTGCAGGTTCTGCTCGACCGTGGCCACGTCGTTGACCGACTCGGCCATCATCCGCGTCAGCTCCTGGAACCGGGTGAAGCGGTCGAACTCGAGCGGATCGAATTCCTGCTTGTGCTGCGCGTCGGCAATGCGCGACGCCATCTGCGATTCGGCCTGGATCTCGATCTCGCGCAGCTGGCCGCGCAAGCGCGCGACGTTGTCGTTCAGTTCGCCGAGGTAGGCGCGCATTGCGTCCAGCTCGCTGTCCAGGCGCGCACGCGTGGCGCCGACTTCGCCGGCCTCGTTGATCAGCGTGTCGAGCGCGCGCGCCTGCACGCGGACCAGCGCGCGCTGCGCCTCGGCCGGCGCCAGCGGAGCAAGCGGGGCCAGCGCAGCGGCCGGCGGCCTCGGCACCATCACGCCGGCCGGCCCCGGCACCGGCACCGGCCCCGGCACCGCTTCCGCGGCCGCCGCCGCGGAAGCGTCGGGAGCTTCGGTGGCTTCAGGCTGCGGCATGGCGGCGTCTGCGGCCTGCAGGGGATCGGCCAGCCCGTTGACCACATCGGGATCGTCGGCGGGCAGCAAGCGGCCGGCCTGCAAGGCCTCGGCATGCGCCAGGATGCGGTCGTACCAGGTGTAGAGCCGCTCGAATACTTTCGGCGCAACAGGCTGATGTCCCTGTCCGCGCAGGCTGGTATCGAGCAGCGTCTCCATCTCGTGCGCGGCCTGCCCCAGCGCCATCGCACCGGCCATGCGCGCGCTGCCCTTGAGCGTATGCAACGCGCGCAGCACCAGTCCGCCATGGCGCCCGTCGTCGGGCGCGGCTTCCCAGCCGCGCAACAGCTTGCCCAGTTCGGGCAGCGAGCCCTGCGCCTCTTCCAGGAAGATCTGCACCAGCGCCGGATCGGGTGCGTTGCCGGCGTCGGCGGTGGGTGCGTGTGCCGCAGGCGCCTCGGGCGCACGCTGCGCCGTGCGCAGCCCGATCACGACCGCGTCAGGCGCGGTGGCCGGCTGCGCCGCCGCGGCTCCGGCCGCTGGCGGCACCTCGGGTGAAGCCGGTGCCGCGGGCGGCAACCGGCCAAACCCTTGCGCCATCGCTTCATCGGCCTCTGCCGGCGGCTGCGGTGCGGGCACCGCCACGCGCGGGCGCAGCAGTGCGCGCTCGCCGAATTCGACCAGGCTGCGGTGCAGCGCGCCGTCGGCCTGCGGCCAGATGCCGGCCGCAAACTGGTGCAGCATGCCGCGCATGCGCTCGGCCGCCTGCTCCAGCAGGCGGAAATCGCCCCCATGCATCGCCACCGGATGCGAGCCCAGCTGCAGCAGCAACGCTTCCAGCGCCTCGGCAATCTCGCGCACCGGCTCCAGGCCCACGGTCGACGCGCTGCCCTGCAGCGTGTGGGCGACGCGCAGCGCCAGCTCGCTCGGGCAAGGGTGGGCTTCATGCCGCCATTCAGAGATATCGGTGGCGAACTGGCGCAGCAGGCCGTCGGCCTCCTGCAGGTAGACGTTGTACAGCGCCAGGCCGATACGCACCGGGCCGATGACCTTGTAATGGTCGTCCTCGTCCGAGAGGCCGCCGGCCAGGCGGAAGGGAATCACGTTGGCGTCGGGCGTGTCGGTGTCGGCATGGTTGCCGGTGGGGGCGTGGTCCTCGGTGTCGACGCCGTCGCGCGCCTCGTTGTCCGTGGGTCCGGCGGCCGCTGCCTGGTCGTGCGGCACGTCGTCGCCAGCCACTGCGGGCGCAACGGGCGATGGCGCCATGTCATGGGCGGTGCCGGCATCGCGCACCGCTGCGGCGGCCGCGACCAGCGGCGCGATGTCGTGCCACGCCGCGGCATCGCCATGCAGCCGCGCCACCCATGCCGACAGCTCGGCATGCGCGCGGCGCAGCAGCGCCAGCAGCGCCGGCGCGGGCTGGCGCGCTTCGGCAAGCCACAGGTTCATCACCTGCTCGACCGCCCACGCCGCTTCGCCATAGCGATGCAGGCCAACCATGCGGCTGGAGCCTTTGAGCGTATGGAACGCGCGCCGCAGCCGACTGAGCAGGTCGGCATCGCGCAGCGCCTCGACGCCAGCGCCGAGGTCGCCGGCGATGCCGGCCAGGACTTCGTCGGCCTCGTTCAGGAAGATGTCGAGCAGTTCGGCGTCGATGGCGGCGTGGTCGCCGGCGGCGGGCACGGCCGCCGTGCCGGCGCCGGCCGGGACCGGCGCGGGATCCGCCGGGATGGCGGCCAGCGCCATCACCATGCGCGCGCCGGCATCGTCGCTGCCGGCAAGCCAGGCGTTGCACTGCGTGATGGCGTCGGCAGCCTGGCGGCGCAGCGCGGCATCGTCGTCGATGGCGGCCTGGTCGGCCAGCGCCTGCAGCGCGGCACGCAGCCGCTGCAGCGCCGGCGTATCCGGGGCGGCGCCAGCGCGCAGCGCTTCGTCGGCGGCGGCACGGGCCGCGGCCAGCGGATCGTGCGGCGCCTGCGCGTCGCCGGTGGCCTCGGCATCGGGCAACGCGTCGGCGCGGCGTGCGCGGCCGAATTCAAGGGTATCGGCAAAGGCATGGACCACGCCCAGTTCCGCCGCCACCGTGCGCAGCAGCGCCGAGCGCGCGTTGGCGTCGGCAAGCTCGCCCGCATCGGCAAGGCGCGTCATGACGGCCGCCACGGCAGCGCTGGCCTGCGCGGCCTCGCTGGCCAGCGCGGTGGGCAGCGCCGCCGACGCCTGCAGCTGCGCCAGCGTTGCCGCCAGCGCGGCGAAGGCCTGGCGCGCGTCGCGCAGGTGTGCGGCGCCGTCGGCGCGTACCGCATTGCGGTCATAGCTGTCGAGCCAGGATTCGCCGCTGTCCAGTTGGGCGCGCAGTTGCGCCACGGCTTCGCTGCGCAGCGCCTGTGCGCGCGCCTCTTCGACCATGCGCGCCAGCCAGGGCGGCGCGGCAGCGGCAGGGTCCGCCAGGCAGGCGGCCAGCGCATCGCACTGCATGGCAAAGCGCGTTGCGGCCGCATGGGCGGACTGTCCGTGCACGCGCCACGGCAGCGCCAGCGCACGCGACAGGAACAGCGCGATGCCGGCGGCGCCCAGCGCATCGCCCGCGCCGCGCTCGCGCCCCGGCAGGGCGGCCTGCGCCAGGCAACGCTGCAGCGGCGGCTGCGCCAGCGGCTGCGCCGCCTCGGCCAGCGCAGCCAGCGCGCGCTCCCAGGCGGGGTGGTCGGCGGCGGCGGCATGCTCCAGCCCGGCCGCGGCCTGTTGCAAGTTGCGCGTATCGATCGGGTCAAGCCAGCCGTAGTAGCGCCGCCGGAAGTCGGCGTCGGCCTGCGCATGGGCGGCATCGAGGCGGAACGTCGCCAGCGTGCGCGCGATATCGGCGCGCAGCGCCGCTGCGTCGTCATTGCCGCCATCGGCCTGCGCGATGCAGACCAGCAGGAACACGGCATCGTTCAGCAGCGCCTGCGGCACGCGCACATGGCCCTGCTGGTACTGGCGCAGCAACAGGTTAACCCGCCCGGCAAGGCGCTTGGCCAGCAAGTCCGACGGCAGCAGGCCCAGCGCCAGCGCGCGGCACACCAGCCCCAGCACATGCCAGACGCCGCGGTCGGGATGGTCGGCGGCGCGGCGCGCGCCCTGCTCGTTGGCACGCAGTGCTTCCAGCGCCGCGTGCAGCGGCAGCCAGGCTTCGCGCAGCAGCACCGCGTCGGCGCACGGCGTGGGCAGGCGCAGCGCCTTGAGCAGGGCCGACTCAAACTGCTGGCGCGCGCGCGTGACCGCGGCGGGCCCCTTCGGCGGCAGCAGCATGCCGGGCAGCATCTGCAGCTCGTCGAGCCACAGGTCGGCGGGATGCACGCGCTCCTCGCCCAGCCTGGCGAGTACCGCCGCATAGGGCTGGAACAGGCGCAGCGGGGCTTCGTCGTCGCCGGCCATCAGGTCGTCGACATATTCGGCCAGCGCCTGCACGCCGGCACGGAAAACTGCCAGCGCCTCGGGGCCGGCGGCAACGGTGCCGGCGTCGATGCCGTCGAGCAGCCGGCGCAGCGCCTGGCAATACGGATCGGTCCCGCGCAGCCCGACGATATGCACGGCGCCGGCGGCCTGGTGCAGATGCTGGCCGGCCAGCCGCAGCGAGGTGGTGTCGCGCGCGCCCAGCGCCTCGGGCGCCTGGCGCACTTCCTCGACATAGTGGCCGAGTTCCGCGGCGGCCTCTTCCAGCGCGCTGCGCAGGCTGGGCGCCAGCCACGCCAGCCCGGACAGGTCGCGCGCGGCGCCGCCGGCATCGGGCGCGGCCTGCGCGCCGGCCGGCAACGGTGCGGGTTCGGGTTCAGGCAGGGCGTCGGCTCCGGCCGGCATACCGGCTGCGGCAGCGTCGCGCGGGACGGGAACATTCAGGGACATGACGGCTTCCAGTGCGGCGCCGGCACGGCAGCCGCAGTCCGCCCGCCGCAACGGGCGGCGGGCGCGGAGTTGGCATAAATCGCGGGGCCGCGGTGCGCGGAAGCGGTCGCAGGCGTCATCCGGCCGCTCAGGCGATCTTGAAGCGCGACACCGAGTTGCGCAGCTCCTCGCTCAGCAAGGTCAGCTGGCGCACCGACTGCGCGGTCTGGCGCGTGCCGGTGGTGGTCTGCTCGGTGACCTGCAGGATGCGTTCGATATGGCGCGCGACGGTGGTGGCCAGATCAGCCTCGTGCGAGGTGGACTGCGAAATCTGCTCGATCAGCTCGGCCAGCTGGCGCGACACGCGCCCGATCTCCAGCAGCGCGGCCCCGGCGTGGTCCGACAGCCGCGCGCCTTCGACCACGCCCTGGGTGCTGCGCTCCATGGCGTGCACCGCGTCCTGAGTATCGGTCTGGATAGTGCGGATCAGCGCGCCGATCTGCTTGGTGGCCTCGCCGGAGCGCTCGGCCAGGCGCTGCACTTCTTCCGCCACCACCGAGAAGCCGCGCCCGGCTTCGCCCGCCGAGGCCGCCTGGATGGCGGCGTTCAGCGCCAGCACGTTGGTCTGCTCGGTAATGTCCGAGATCAGCTCGACGATTTCACCGATCTCCTGCGACGACTCGCCCAGCCGCTTGATCCGCTTGGAGGTCTCCTGGATCTGCTCGCGGATGTCGTTCATGCCGGCAATCGCGTTCTGCACCGCCTGCTGGCCCTGTTCGGCGGCGGACAGCGAAGCGCGCGCCACGTTGGCGGACTCGGCCGCGCCGCGCGACACCTGCGTGATGCGGTCGGCCATTTCCACCACCGACTCGCCGGTCTGGCGGATCTGGCGCGACTGCTCTTCGGTGGTCGACACCAGCTGGGTCGAGGTGGCCTGCACCTGCCCCGACGCCTGCGTCACCTCGCCCGCGGTCTGCTGCACCCGGCCGACCAGCTCGCGCAGTTCTTCCACGGTGTAGTTGACCGAGTCGGCAATCGCGCCGGTGATGTCCTCGGTCACGGTGGCCTGGCGCGTCAGGTCGCCGTCGGCGATGTCCTGCAGCTCGTTCATCAACTGCAGAATGGCCTTCTGGGTGTTGTCGTTGTTGCGCTTTTCGTCGAGCCGGCGGGCCTCGGCCTCGCGCTCGCGCGCCTCGGCTTCGAGCGCGCGCATGCGCGAATCGCGCAGGTACAGCGCCGCCAGGCCGACCAGGCACAGCAGCGTCAGCGCGGCCGACACCACGGTAGCGCCCAGCGTCACCGGGCGGCTTCGCGCCGATTGCGCATAGGCGCGCTGCAGCGCCGACAGTTCGCCGCGCAGCGCTTCGTTGTCGTTGAAGATCTGCTGCTGCGCGCGCTTGGCCGCGATCAGGCCGGGCAGATTCTGCAGGATGGTCTGGGTGGTCTTCTGCACCGCCTCGAAGCGCTGCGACAGCTGCTGCAGGTAGCCGCGCGTTTCCTCGTCGGCGGCGGCCGACAGGCGCAGCGCCTCGCTGCCGTTGAGCAGGCCGTCCAGGGTCTCGCGGAACGTGTTGGTGTCCTTGCCGAGCAGGAACGCCGTCTCCGGGTTGACGCCTTCGCCGGCGAGGAACTCGTTCAGGTTCTTGCCCAGGCGCTGGGTCAGCATCACCAGCTGCGCGGAGGCCGCCACCTCGCGCGCATTGGCGCCGGACTGCAGCTTGATCGCGGCCACCTGTTCGGCGGCTTCGAGCAGCTCGGGGTTGGAGGCGTTGAAGATCTGCAGGGTCTGGCCGATGGTGGTCAGCACCGGCTGCTGCGCCAGCACGTCGGCGGCGCTTTTCTCGGAGCGCGTCCATGACTGCATCGCCGCCTGCAGCAGCGGCTCGGCCGCACCGGTGGTGGCGCGCACGCGCTTTTCGTCGCTGCCTTGCTGCAGCGCGTTCAGGTCGCCCGACAGCGCGTCCCTGGATTGGCGCAGCTGGGTAAAGGCCTGCGCATTGCCCAGCAGCGCGACCGGCACCGCCTTGCCCAGGCGCTGCGAGTGCATCAGCATGTCGCCGGCAACTTCGATCTGCGCGGCGCCATTGTTGGCGATGCGGTTATCCAGGTACACCGAGCCCAGCAGCGCCACCAGCGACACCACCACGCCCACGGTCAGCAGCCGCTGCTGCGACGCGAACGGCATGCGGCCGAGCCAGCGGCCGATGTGCTCCAGCGGGGTCGCGCCCAGCCCGGCGGCGGCGGGCGGCACGGGCGCGGGTTCGGGGCCCGCGGCATAGGCTACGCCGGGTTCACGCGCGAGGCTGGTGGCAGCGTCGGCTGCCGGCGTACGCCGGCCCAGGCTGAATCTCTTGAAACCCATGGCACCCTCTTCCGTTTATCGTTGTCATGCCCGGCGGCTCGTGCCGGGTGCGGCAGGCGGTGGCCTGCGCGCGGTCATTGTCTGTGCCTGCCGTAACCGGCCCGCGCGCGTCAGGCGGCGGCCCGGCCCGCTTGCAGGAAGGCGGGCGCGTCCAGCAGCGCGCGCACATCCAGCACCTGCCAGTCGCGTCCCTCACGGTCGGCATAGCGCTGCCCTTCCCATGCCGGCGCGGCGTCGGGGCCGCAGGCCTCGGCGGCGCCGTGCGGCAAAGCCAGGTCAGCCGCATGGCGCAGCCCGGCCACGCGCGTGGCCAGGATCGCGCAGGCGCGTTCCGGGTCGCGCGACAGCACCACGATCTTGCTGCCTGGTTGCAAGGGCGTTGGCGCGCCGCCGCAGAACAGGCTGAAATCGATCACCCCCAGCAGGCTGCCGCGCGCGTTGACCAGCCCGCTGTACCAGGACTGCGTCAGTGGCACCGGGCTGGGCTCGCGCATGTCCAGCACCTCGCCGGCATCGGCCAGCTGCAGCAGCCAGTGGCGCGCGCCGACCTGCAGCGCCAGGTAGCTGTCCGCGGCCGGCAGGCTGCGCGCCTCGCGCAGGCGCCGTGCCAGCATGGCCTGGTAGTCCTGCAGGCGGGTCTGGCGGGCGCGGAGGTCTTGGCGTGGCGCGTTCATGGCGGTCCCCGGAACAGGTGGCAGTGGCTTGCCGTGCGGCCGGCGCGGGCGGCTCAGTGCGCCAGCGCGGCAATCTTGCCCAGCAGCTCTTCGCCGTCGACGGGCTTGACGATGTAGTCCGACGCGCCCTGGCGCATGCCCCAGATGCGGTCGGTGTCCAGGCCCTTGCTGGTGCACATGATCACGGGGATGTCCTTGAAGCGGTCGTCGCGCTTGATCGCGCGGGTGGCCTGGTAGCCGTTCTGGCCGGGCATCACCACGTCCATCAGGATCAGGTCGAAGGCTTCGGCCTGCAGGCGGGCAAAAGCCTGCTCGCTGTTGCTGGCCACCGCGACCTTGAAGCCGCGCTTGCCGAGCAGGTCGGACATGAACAGGGCTTCGGTCGGGGAGTCGTCGACGATCAGGATCTTGTGAATGGCGGTCATGAGGTTTTCCTTCGATTCGTACATGGCGTGCGTGCGGTTCAGGCGGGCAACGCCGCGCCCGCGGCCTGGCACGGCAGGCAGGCCTGCACGGCCTGCAGCAGCGCGTCGCGGGTGAATGGCTTGGCAAGGTGGTCATGCGCGCCGACCAGGCGGCCGCGCGAGCGGTCGAACACGCCGTCGCGCGAGGACAGCATGATCACGGGGATGGCGTGGAAACGCGGGCTCTTCTTGATCAGCGAACAGGTCTGGTAACCGTCCAGCCGGGGCATCAGGATGTCGCAGAAGACCAGGTCGGGGTGCAGCTCGCCCACCTTGGCCAGCGCCTCGAAGCCGTCCTCGGCCAGCACCACCTGGAACCCGGCCTGCGCCAGGAAGATTTCCGCGGTACGGCGGATGGTGCTGGAATCGTCGATGACCAGCACCTTGCGGCGCGGCTGCGGCGCGGTCCCCGGCGTGATGTCCGGCGCGGTACCCGGCACAGGAACGCCAGGCGCCACACCCTGGGCGCCGGCGGTATTGACCCGCTGGTTTTCTTCTCTTTGAGCGACCCGCATGTTGTTCCCGCGACCAGCGGCTCCTGGCGGAGCGCCGGCAAGCACCAGAGAACACCCGTGCGGAGCAGCGCGACCCATGCGCGCCCCGACGGACCCCCGACAATCTTTTTATTTCCCTTCCAAGGCCGGGCTGAGCCCGGCAGTGGCGATGCGTGATCCCCGCATCTGCCCGCCGTCCTCCCCACCGCGGGCGGAGGGACGGCCAGTCATTTTTGCAACAGAGTGTGACAAGACGCCGGGGGGCCGTCAATCCGGTGCGGCCAGGCCCCGGTGGCGTTCTGTCGCATCGGCGCGACGGGGAGCCCCCTGCGCTGTTGCGGTTCTTCTAGATAGCGACCGCTCAGATCGCGACCATCTCGAAATCTTCCTTGCGCGCGCCGCATTCCGGGCAGGTCCAGTTGATCGGCACGTCCTCCCAGCGGGTGCCGGGGGCAATGCCATCTTCCGGCGCGCCTGCGGCCTCGTCGTAGATCCAGCCGCAGATCAGGCACATCCAAGTCTTGTATTCCATAACAGGCTCTGGCCACTCTCCATTAAAATCCAGCGCAGATGGTACCGAAACCGTGCCGCCGGCGCCAGCCAGCGACGGCCGGATTCGGGCCAGTTCCGCCGTGTTCGCACCCGTTAGCGCCTTGTTACCGCACGATTGGCGGGCAATTGCAGCGAACTTCCGCTGTTTTCGCCTCATGTCAGCATCAGGCCCCAGGCCCGCCGAGCACGATCTCCTGCAGTCCTGTCCTCACCTCATCGCCATGTCCCGTAATCAGCAGCTTTTCGACCGCGCCCAGCAGACCATCCCCGGCGGCGTCAATTCGCCCGTGCGCGCCTTCCGTTCGGTGGGTGGCACGCCGCGCTTCATCACGCGCGCCGAGGGCGCGTATATGTGGGACGCGGACGGCCAGCGCTATATCGACTACATCGGCTCGTGGGGCCCGATGATCGTCGGCCATGCCCATCCGGAGGTGGTGCGCGCAGTCCAGGAAACCGCCGCGCACAGCTTCTCGTTCGGCGCCCCGACCGAGGCCGAGATCATCATGGCCGAGGAAATCTGCAAGCTGGTGCCGTCGATCGAGCAGGTGCGCCTGGTCTCATCCGGCACCGAAGCCACCATGAGCGCGCTGCGCCTGGCGCGCGGCTTTACCGGCCGCGACCTGATCATCAAGTTCGAAGGCTGCTACCACGGCCACGCCGACAGCCTGCTGGTCAAGGCCGGCTCTGGCCTGCTGACCTTTGCCGACACCACCCGCAACGCGCCGTCGTCGGCCGGCGTTCCGGCCGACGTGACGCGCCACACCATGGTGCTGGAGTACAACAACGTCGAGCAACTGGAACAGGCCTTCGCCAAGCATGCCGGCGAGATCGCCGCGGTGATCGTCGAGCCGGTGGCCGGCAACATGAACCTGGTGCGCGCCAGCGATGCCTTCCTGCAGGCCATGCGTGAACTGTGCAGCCGCGATGGCGCGGTGCTGATCTTCGACGAGGTCATGACCGGTTTCCGCGTGGCGCTGGGCGGCGCCCAGGCGCACTACGGCATCCAGCCCGACATGACCTGCCTGGGCAAGGTCATCGGCGGCGGCATGCCGGCGGCGGCCTTTGGCGGGCGCCGCGACATCATGGCAAAGCTGGCGCCGCTGGGCGGCGTGTACCAGGCCGGCACGCTGTCGGGCAACCCGTTGGCGGTGGCGGCAGGCCTGGCCACGCTCAAGCTGATCCAGGCCCCCGGCTTCTATGACCGCCTGGCCGCGCAGACCCGCAAGCTGGCCGATGGCCTGGCCGACGCCGCCAGCGCCGCGGGCGTGCCGTTCGCCGCGGATGCCATCGGCGGCATGTTCGGCATCTACTTCCGCGACGGCGTGCCCGCCAGCTTCGCCGAAGTGACCACCAGCGACACGGCGCGCTTCAACCGCTTCTTCCACGCCATGCTCGACCACGGCGTCTACCTGGCGCCGTCGGCCTTCGAAGCTGGCTTTGTCTCCGCACAGCACGACGATGCCATCCTGGCAGCCACGCTCGACGCCGCGCGCAAGGCCTTCGCCGCGGCCTGAGGCGGTTTGCGGCAGCGGCGCGTGGTGCGCCGCCGGCTGCACGCATGACCACAAGGACGGTGCGCTACACTTGGGATTCGTCCAACCGCCGGAGCCTCCGATGCGCGCACCCTCGTCCCACCCGTCGCCCACCCGCTCGCCGCTGTCCGTGTGGCGCTGGCTGGTGCTGGCGGTCCTGGCCAGCCTGCTGTCCGCCTGCGGCTACAACGACTTCCAGACCAAGGACGAGGCGGTCAAGGCAGCCTGGGGCGAAGTCATCAACCAGTACCAGCGCCGCGCCGACTTGATCCCCAACCTGGTCAACACGGTCAAGGGCTATGCCTCGCACGAGCGCGAGACGCTCGAAGCCGTGACCCGCGCGCGCGCCGCCGCCACCAGCATCCAGGTTTCGCCAGAAACCCTGAACGACCCCGAAGCCTTCAAGCGCTTCCAGCAGGCGCAGGGCGAATTGTCCGGTGCGCTGTCGCGGCTGCTGGCGGTGTCCGAGAACTACCCGCAGCTGAAGGCCGATGCCTCGTTCCGCGACCTGCAATCGCAGCTCGAAGGCACCGAGAACCGCATCACCGTGGCACGCCAACGCTATATCGTCGCGGTGCAGCAGTACAACGTGCTGGCGCGCAGCTTCCCGACCAACCTGACGGCGATGATCTTCAAATACCCGGTCAAGCCTTCCTTCACCGTGGAAAACGAGAAGGCCATCTCCACGCCGCCCGCGGTCAAGTTCTGAGGGGATGACCGCCATGGGCACCCCCCGGCGCGGGTCCGCGCTGCCTGGCTGGCTGGCCGCCGCCCTGCTGTGGCTGGCGGCGCTGCTGGGCGCGCCGGCGCTGGCGGCCGACGGCTTCGTCGCGGTGCCGCCGCTGACCCAGCGCGTCACCGACCTGACCGGCACGCTGACGCCGCAGCAACGCGGCGCGCTCGAGAACGTGCTGGCCGAATACGAGCAGCAGCGCGGCAGCCAGATCTTCGTGCTGATGGTACCCACCACCGACCCGGAACCGATCGACGCCTATAGCATTCGCGTAGCCGACGCCTGGCGTGCCGGGCGCCAGGGCATCGACGACGGCGTGATCGTACTGATCGCCAAGGACAACCCGCCCGGGCTGCGCAAGATGCGGCTGGAGGTGGGCCGCGGCGTGCAGGGGTCGCTGACCGACGCCATGTCCAAGCGCATCCTGCAAGACGTGATGGCGCCCCACTTCCGCCAGAACGACTTCTACGGCGGGCTGGCGGCGGGCATCTCGGCGATCCAGGCCACCATCGACAAGGAAGGCCTGGCAGCACCGCAGCGCAAGGGCCAGCAGGCATCGGCGCTGGACCAATGGCTGCCGGCGCTGCTGCCGCTGGCCATCATCGTGTTCTTCTTCCTGAGCGCCATCCTGCGCCGGCGCGGGCCGCAGATCGTCACCAGCCGGCGCGGGCGCGACGTGATCGCCGGCGGCCTTGGCGGCCTGGGCGGCTACACCATGGGACAGGACTGGGGCCGGCGCAGCGGCGGCTGGGGCGGCGGCTTTGGCGGGGGCGGTGACAGCGGCGGCGGCTTTGGCGGCGGAGGCGGCGGCGGCTTCGACGGCGGCGGCGCGTCCGGCAACTGGTGACAGCCCGAGGAACGACAACCATGCCGCATCTCAAACGCGCCCTGCACCATATCGCCACCACGGCCGGCACCGCGCGCAAGCACTTTCCGCCGGAAGCGCAGCAGCAGCTTCACCACGCCGTGCATGCCGGCGAAGCCAGCCACCGCGGCGAGATCCGCGTGGTGATCGAAGCCAGCCTGCCGGTCGGCGACGCCTGGGCCGGGGTCACGCCGCGCGAACGCGCGCGCTTCCTGTTCGGCGCGCTCGAGGTCTGGAACACCGCGGACAAGACCGGCGTGCTGCTCTACATCAACCTGGCCGACCACGCCGTCGAGCTGCTGGCCGACCGGGGCATCGACGCCAGCGTCGGGCCGGCCATCTGGCAGGAGCTGTGCGGCGAACTGGCGCAGGGGCTCAGGCAAGAGCTGTCGGTGCGGCCCGTGCTCGCAACGGTGGCGCGCATCCATGCCCTGCTGGCCACGCATTTCCCCTCGGACGGCGGGCCTAACCCGAACGAGCTGGACGATCGTCCGGTCTTTCTGTAGCGCCCACACCGGCTCAGCGGGCGGCAGCCGCCTCGCGGCGCGCGCGCCGCCCGCCGATCGCATACCACACCGCCGCCAGCGCCTGCAGCGCCACCAGTCCAGCCCATGCCGCCAGGTGCGCGGCCTTCGGGTAATGGCCGCCGGTGGCGGGCCACAGGTCCAGCACGTAGCCGACGCCCACCTGGCAGGCAAAGGTCGACAGGAATACGGTCAGCGTCAGCGCCGTCGTGGCCCGGCCGATCAGGGCGTCCGGAAAACTGCGCGCCAGCACCGCATAGGTCAGGATGCCGCTGGAACCAAAGACGCCATAGGCGGCCCACAGCAGCACCGGCGGCAGCGGCACCTGCGCCATCAGCAGCAGCTGGATCACGATAAAGCCGGTCATGCCGGTGCCGGCAAAGGCATAGAGGCTCACGCCGAGGCGTTCCAGGTGGCGCGCGGCCCAGCCCGAGCCCACGCAGCCGGCCATCATGGCAAAGCCGATCACCGACACCAGCCGGGCGCCGGTGCCCGCATCGTAGCCGGACACATCGCGCAGGAAAGCCCCCACCCACAGCGTCTGCACCGCCAGAAACACGCCCTGGTTGAGCAGCGTCAGCGGCACCACGCGCCAGAAGCGCTCGCTGCCGAGAATCTGGCGCGTGCCGCGCAGCTGCTCGCGCAGGCTTTCCTTGCCGACGCGGGGCTTGTCCGGCGCGCTGAACCACAGCAGCGCCGCCATCGCCAGCGACACGCCGGCCAGGCCGATGCTGACGGTGCGCCAGTCGGTGAACGCCAGCAGCCACGACAGGGGCGTGCCGACCAGCACCGCGCCCAGCCCGCCGATGGCCATGACCACGCCGTTGAGCAGGGGCATGCGCGACAGCGGGAACCACATCGACAGCGCCTGGATGGCGGCGCCCAGGCATACCGACACACCCACGCCGATCAGCAGCCGGCCGGCGGCCAGCCCGGCCATGCCGGGCGCGAGCGCGAACACCAGCGAGCCGGCCACCGCCACCAGCAGCATCGCCGCCTCGGTGCGGCGCGGACCGTAGCGGTCCAGCAGGATGCCCGCCGGCAGCTGGGCGCAGGCGAAGCCAAGGAAATAGAAGCTGGTGAGCAGGCCCAGGTCGGCGGCATTGAGGCCGAGTTCGCGCGTCAGGTGCGGCGCGAAGCCCAGGTTGACGCCGCGGAATATATAAGACACCAGGAAGCCCAGCGAGAACACGGCCAGCACGCGCCAGCGAGCGCTGGCTGCTGCACCGGCGGCCGGTTGCGCATGCGAGGGCTGCGAGGATGCGGAAGACAAGTTTGAAATGGAAGTCGTCATGATGGCCTGCATTGTCTTCCCCATCCCGGTGCAAAGCCAACGAAAGATACCCGCGGCAATTGTGAGTAGAATTTGACGGCCATGGCCAAATCCCCCGTCAGACCCGCCCCACGCCCCGTCCATCTGCCGCCGCTGCAAGCGCTGCGTGCACTGGAGGCCGCCGCGCGCCACCGCAGCTTCTCGCGCGCGGCCGAGGAACTGGCCCTGACCCACAGCGCCATCAGCCACCATGTCCGCGCGCTGGAAACCAGCCTCGGCACCAAGCTATTCCAACGCAGCGGCAGCCAGATGGCGCCCACCAGCGTGGGCGCGCGGCTGGCCGAACAGGTGCGCGCCGCGCTCGACGACATCGAAAGCGCGCTGCGCGAGGCGGGCAACAGCGCCGGGCCGCCGGTGATCCGGCTGCAGGTCAGCGTGATGGCCGACCTGGCCAATGCCTGGTTGATCCGGCGCCTGCCCAGCCTCCATGCCCAGGTGCCGTCGCTGGACCTGCACCTGCGGCTGCATGCGGAGATCACGCCGCCCGACCCGTACAGCGTCGATGTCGGGATCTGGCACCAGCGCATCGACCTGCCCGGCTTCGAGTGTCACAACCTGATCGAAGACCATGTGATCGCGGTGGCCAGCCCGGCGCTGCTGGCGCGCTACCCCGGCTTTACGCTGGCCGACGTGCCGCGCCTGCCGATGCTGCGCTTTGCCCTGCGCCCCTGGCGCGACTGGCTCGAAGCCGCCGGACTGCCCGGCGACGAACCGGAGCGCGGCCCGATCTTCCAGGACGCCGGCCTGATGCTGCAGTCCGCCGTGGCCGGGCTGGGCGTGGCGACGGCGCGCGCGCAACTGGCGCACGACTACCTGGCCAGCGGCGAACTGGTGCAGATCGGATCCACCCGGATCCCGTCAAGCCTGCACTATTGGGTAACCTGGCGCGAAGGCAATCCGCGCGAGAAGGCCATCCAGCAGTTCCATGCCTGGCTGCAGGAACAGGTGCGGCAGGAAGGCGCGCAAGCGGATGCCGCCACCCCCGGCCATGCCGCACCGTTTCATCCTTGAAATCGCTGGGCGCGGCGATGTTGGCAATACGAATCATTTTCGTCCAGGCCCGCGAAATCAAGGGCTTGGAGCCTGGACCGAAGCAACCGCCACGGACCATCCCCCTCCGCCGCCACCTCGTCGCCATGGTGTCCGAGTTTCACGGATGCAACCAAATCGACCAGCGTGCCAGCCGCGCTGAAAAATTTGCTCTCCCCATCCAAACAGATGAGAAGTGACTGAGTTGGCGCGACGCGATTCGTGCGAAGGCTTGTCAACGCGCCGGGTCTTTTCATCCCCCCACCGCTGCCGGCAGGGGCGCGGCACCAAAAGGCTGAGGCCCGCGGTGTCGCCAAATGTCGGCGGAAGATGTATGCACTTCAAATCCTTGTAACGGAAATGAAACTGTTCGAGGGGGCGATCACGTGCCGTATGGGAGCCCTCGGTGGTGAGCGTTTCAAATTTTTCACTCCCTCGTTCAGGGGGACTCGCTGCGCAGCAAATGCCTTGTCGTACACCGCAAGCAACGATCGAGTGCTCTACACGAATCTTTACTGCCGCAACTTCTTTTGCAACGCAACATAAAAACAGGGCACCGCGTAACAAGAGCGGAACGTTTTGGGTCGCGCGGGGCCAGCGGCGCGCGCCCCGCCACATTGCTTTATCTTTCTTTTCAAGAACTTAGCCCACTCTGGCACATTCGTCGCACCTATGTCTGCGCGAACAGAAGCCCGGCACAAAGGGGAAGTCTGAAACGACAGCGGCAAGCACACTGGCCCGCGTTCGCCGATGATCAGTTTCAGGACGACCCCCGCAACCCAGGGCGGGAATTGGACTGGCGCTGTAAGCGAGGGCCACGCGGCAGGATCTGGCCCGCATCGGCACCCGCCATGACATTGGGTGCCGACAAGATAAAGCGGAGGTCATTCAGGCACACGGGCCGTGAGCGCAAGCAAGCGGCCCGTGTCACCTGAATCCCGCGGCATGCCGGTCAACGCGGCGTTCCGCGGGCAGCAGAACGGGGTGAAACAACAGAAATTGGGGAGCGCGCCGCGCGGCATCGCCACGATGCGGCCGGTGCCAGCCTTAGAGCCAACGGAGCGAGCGGCCGGCCATGCCGGCCGCCAGTTCCGCAAAAACAAGAATCCGGGGAAATCTCATGAGCGCGTACGCCAACCGCCCGCTGCTGTACCTGTCGCAGCATCATGACGCCACGCTGTGCCGGCTGTTCGCCCAGCGCGGCTGGAAAATCAGCTTCGCGTCGAACCTGCAGGACTTGCAAGCCTTGCCACCGGGCAACCAGCCGCTGGCCGCGCTGCTGGACCTGCAAGGCGGCTTTGCGGATGCCGAGCTGGAAGCCTTCGAACCCTGGCTGGCGCAGCCGCATGTCGGCTGGATCGGCATCGTCGCCGGCCAGCACGTGCTGAGCGAAACCGCGCGCCGCTTGCTCGGCCTTTATTTCGTCGACTATCACACCGCCCCGCTCGAGCACCCACACCTGGCAGAGGCCCTGGGCCATGCGCTGGGCATGGCCCGGCTGCGGCCCGGCGCACCGCAGGAAGTCCCGCGCACGGCCCGGCCCGATGGCATGATCGGCAGCTGCCCCGCCATGCAATCGCTGTTCCGCGGTATCGAGAAGGTGTCGCGCTGGGATACGCCGGTGCTGATCTCGGGCGAGTCCGGCACCGGCAAGGAACTCGCCGCGCAGGCCATCCATCGCGCCTCGGCGCGGGCCTCGCGCCCCTTCATCGCGGTCAACTGCGCGGCGATCCCGCCCACGCTGCTGATGTCCGAACTGTTCGGCTATGAGCGCGGCGCGTTTACCGGCGCCACCAAGCGCAAGCCCGGCCGCATCGAGATGGCACAGGGGGGCACGCTGTTTCTCGATGAAATCGGCGACATGCCGATCGAAAGCCAGACCAGCCTGCTGCGCTTCCTCGAGACCGGGCGCATCGAACGGCTCGGCGGCACCGAGTCGGTCGAGGTCAATGTGCGGATCATCTCCGCCACCCACGTCGACCTGGAAGCCGCGATCGCCGCCGAGCGCTTCCGCGGCGACCTGTACCACCGGCTGTGCGTGCTGCGCGTGCGCCAGCCCCCGCTGCGCGAGCGCGGCAGCGACATCCTGCTGATCGCCGAACACGTGCTGGAAACCGTGCGCAAGCAGTCGCCGGCACGCATCCGCGGCTTCTCGCCGATGGCGCTGCGCGCGATCCAGCTGCACACCTGGCCCGGCAATGTGCGCGAGCTGATCAACCGCATCCGCCACGCCGCCGCGATGTGCGAAGACGGCGTGATCCAGCCCGAGGACCTGGAACTGGCCGCGCCCGCCGACGACCGCCCGCTGACGCTGGCCGCGATCCGCGAGGCCGCCGAACAGAACGCCATCGTCGAAGCGCTGCAGCGGCACCATGAACGGTTGATCGACGTGGCCGCCGAACTGGGGATTTCGCGGGTGACGCTGTTCCGGCTGATGCGCGACTACAAGCTGCAGGTCAGGAAGAGCGACCTTGGGCTGGTCTGCGTGCAGGGCTGAGCGCGCCTCCGGCAACATGGCCATGCCGCATGCTTCGTCCCGCGCCGCCGGCGCGCTGCGCGCTTGCCTGCCCGACCCCGACACGCTGGGGCGGTTGCTGCGCTTTGGCATCTCGGGTCTGCTCGCCACCGGTATTCACGTCGCCGTGGCCACGCCACTGATCTTCCTGCTGCATGCGTCGCAGGTGAGCGCCAACGGCATCGCCTTCGTCATCGCCAACATCGGCTCCTACCTGCTCAATACGCTATGGAGTTTCGGCGCCACACCGGGACGCGACAGCTACTTGCGCTTCCTGGCGGTTTCGCTGCTGGGACTGGGACTCACGCTTGCAATCTCCGCAGGCGCGCAGGCGCTGGCCGCGGGCTACTGGACCGGCCTGGTCGCGATCCTGGCGGTGGTGCCGCCGATCACGTTCGCGCTGCACCGCTCGTGGACATATCGATAGCCGTTGCATGTCATCACGCTTACCGGCTTTTCCCGGGGGAACAACATGCCCGTAGCAACCGAAAACGCGCACGCGTACGCGCGCGCCGCGGCAGTCCGGCACGGCTGGCTCAACGCCGAACGCGTGCGTCTGTATGCCGCCGCGCTGCTGGTCATTGAATGCGCGTTGGTGGGCGCATGGTGGTATGGCCACTGGGTACTGTCGCATCCCGAGATCCGCTCGATGGGCTGGGACTTTGCCGTCTACTGGAGCGCTTCCGGTCTGGCCCAGGCGCTTGGCGCGCCGGCCGCCTATGACTGGGAACTGCTGCGCGTTGCAGAAAGGCCGCTGCTGCACGACACCTTCGGCCCCTTTGCCTACCCGCCCACCTTTCTGCTGATGGTCTACCCGATCGCGGCGGTGTCGTATGGGGTCGCGCTGCTGCTGGTCTCGGTCGCCGGCATCGTGCTTTACCTTGGCACGGTCAGGGCGGCGCTGGGCAAGGCGCCGGCCATGTGGCTGTTTCCCGCCTTGGCGTTTCCCGGCCTGTGGGCCGCGCTGCTGGCCGGGCAGAATTCACTGATCACCGCCGCCGCCTGCTGTGCGGCGCTGCTGTTAATGCGGCGCAACGCGCTGGCCGCCGGTGCCTGTATCGCGCTGCTTTGCATCAAGCCACAGTTGGGCGTGCTGTTTCCGATGCTGTTGCTGTGCGAGCGGCGCTGGCGCGTGCTCGCCAGCGCCACGGCATGTTCGGCCCTGTTTTTGGCACTGCCCGCGCTCAGCTTCGGACCAGACATCTACGCTGCCTTCGCGCACAGCATGGCCATGTTCCGCGCCACCGTGGCCGAGCATGACACCGTGATCCTGCGCGGCGCGCCGACGGTATTCGGCGTGCTGCGTACCGCAGGGATGGATCTTGCGCCGGCTTACGTCCTGCATGCCATTGCGGCAGCCATTGCCATGGCGGTCTGCGCATGGATCTGGCTGACGCGCGCGCGCCGGGAGCTCAGCGCATCGGCGCTGGTGGTGGGCACGCTGCTGGCGCAGCCTTACATGATCTATTACGACCTGGCGTGGCTGGCGATCCCGCTGGCATTGTTGAGCGTCGACATGATGCGCCACGGCAGCCACTGGCTGGAGCGGCTGGTGCTGTTGCTGGCCTGGCTGGTGCCGGCCCATGCGCTGTTGGTGGTGATCGCGCTGCCGACGCCGCAGGTGGCCCCGGGGGTTCTGCTGGCGCTGCTGTGCGTGATTGCACGCCGCCATCTGCTGGCGCGCCGCGCGGGCCAGCCGGCATAGGCAGGCGCCGCGACCTGCGCGCGCCGGCGCTCAGTTACGCTTGCCGGCCACCAGCGAAATCACGCGCCCGTTCCCCCCTGCGCGGCCAAGAGGCGGACGTTCCTGGCGACGCTCCTGGTAGCGGCGCTTGACCAGGTAGATCGGGCGGCCCTTGGATTCGTCGTAGATGCGTCCGATATATTCGCCCACCACGCCCAGTCCGATCAGCTGCAGGCCACCGAAGAACAGCAGCAGCGACAGCACCGACGCATAGCCTGGCACGTCGACACCCAGCACCATGGTACGGACGACGATAAACATGCCGTAACAGAACGCCAGCATCGCGATAAAGCTGCCGAGGTAGGTCCAGCTCCGCAGCGGCAATGAGCTGAAGCTGGTGATCCCTTCCAGCGCCAGGTTCCACAACCGCCAGCCCGAGAACTTGGATTTCCCGGCGCTGCGCGGCGCGCGCTCGTACTGCACAACCACGGTATTGAAGCCTACCCAGGCAAACAGTCCCTTCATGAAGCGGTGCCGTTCGGGCAACTGCTTCAGTGCATTGACCACGGCACGGTCCATCAGCCGGAAGTCGCCGACATTCTCCGGGATCTTCAGCTCCGACAAGCGGTTGTGCACGCGGTAGTACGCCGCTGCGGTCATGCGCTTCAGGAACGAATCGGTGGCGCGGCTGGCTCGCTGCGCCAGCACCACCTCGGCGCCCTGGCGCCAGCGCTGGACCAGCGTGGGGATCAGTTCAGGGGGATCCTGCAAGTCAGCGTCGATGGGGATCACGGCGTCGCCGCCCGCCTCGTCGATGCCGGCGGTCAGCGCCGCTTCCTTGCCGAAATTGCGGGTCAGGTCGATCACGCGCACGCGTGCATCGCGCCGCGACACTTCCACCAGCGTGGCCAGCGTATCGTCAACGCTGCCGTCATTGACACAAACGATCTCGAAACGGACGCGCGGGATCGATTCCAGGATCGGCATGACGCGCGAGAAGAACGCGTGCAAGGCCTCGCTCTCGTTATAGCACGGCACCACCAGCGACAGCAGCGGCGACTCTGCAAAGTTGCTCATCATTGTTTTCTCCCCGGTGCGCCCTGCCTGCGCGCTTTGTCTTCAGGCATCGCGCGATGCCTTGCCTGTCCGTTCCTGGCGGATCCGCCAGACCCCCAGCGCCAGCGCCAGCATCAACCCCAGTGGCATGGGCTGGAAGCCAAACCAGCTCCCCACCGACATGCCCCATAGCGGCAGCAGCCACAACAGCACCAGCAATTCGCGCTCGCCACGCAACCAGCCGTGGCGGTGTCCATGCAACCCCAGCCACGCAATGGCCAGGCCGAGGAATGCGAGGTCGTAGTCATAGAGATAAGCCGGCACCAGCAGCCCGGCGCACACCAGCACGGCGGCGCGCAGCGCGAAGCTGCATGGACGCGCCCATGCATAGATCACCGACGCCAGCGCCGCCGCCGCGACCATGCCATGCAGCATGGTCGCCAGCACCAGGCTGTCCGACAGCATCTTCACCGCCGCGAACACGGTCGGCATGCGCGGCAGCAATGCCGCACCATGCAGCAGTTCGGCGGCGGCGCGGCCAGCGTTGCCCAGGAAAGCGGCAAAGGGCGCCGTGCCGAACGCGAGTAGCGCCACCAGCGCAAGCGCAAGCGCCGTCGCGGCCATCGCCCCCAGCGCACGCCAGTTGCGAGCGCACAGCAATGCCAGGGGAAACATCAGCGCGAGATGCGGCTTCACCGTCACCAGTCCCAGCAGCACGCCGGCCAACACCGGGCGCGAGCGCAGGCAGGCCAGCCCCAGGCCCGCGCAACCGGCCAGCCACAGCGCGTTCTGGCCTGTGGCCAGCACCACGGCGATTCCCGGAAACGCCACGCCGGCGAGCCATGCATTGCGCGGCAGCGTGCGGCACAGCGCAAGCGCATACCACCCTGCGCCGCCGGCGAGGAAGATGAACGTGGCCAGACCGTACGGCAGCAGGCCGAAGCCCAGCACGAACAGCAAGAACGTGGGCGGATACAGCCACGGCAGCACGCCGTCACCGACCGCCAGCCCCGGCACGGCCGCAAGCTCCACTTGACGCAGCATCGCGTAGTCGTAGGGTGCGGCCGCGCCGTGGGTCAGCGCCAGCTTGGCCGCGCCCCAGAAGACGACGAAGTCCGCGCCCGGGGCAAACACACCGGGCACCGCGAACACGCAGGCACGCAAGATCCAGACGCCGAAATACAGCGCATAGCAGGTCAACGCCACGCAGGAATAAAGATGCATGCGTTCGGCATCCAGCCAATGGACGGCCGGCGCGCCAAACAGCGGCCGGCGCATGCCCGAGTGCGCGGCGCTCATGTCAGGCTCCCACGGCTTGCGCCACGGGACGCGCTTGCAGCGCCCGCACGCGACGCACCGCGTTCAGCATCAACAGCGCCGATACCAGCGGCCCCACCTGCGGCAGGCCGAGCAGCGGATTGGCGTGCTCGAAGACCGGCAACAGCCAGGCCGCCACGAACAGCAGCTTCTCTCGGCCGGATAGACCATGACGCAGCCCGTCTGCAACCAGGCCGGCCACCGCGATGCCCATCCAGGTCAATTCATAGTGGCGCACATATGGTGTAGCCAGCAGTGCCCCGGCTGCCAGCACGGCGGCGCGCAGGGGCGCCTCGCGCGTATGGGACCAGACATAGGCCACTGCGCCCGCGGCGGCGAGCGCGGCCAGGCCTTGCACAACGTATGCCGCCGCCGGGCTCAACCCTGCGAGCTGGGCCGCCGCAAGCACAGACGGCATGCCGTACCAGCCTTGCGGCGTGCCCTCCATCAAGTTTTCGCGTGCCCATGCAGTACTTTGCAGGAAGGCCGGGATCGTCTCCCAACCACATACCGCTACGCTGGCGGAGACAAAAAGTACCGCGGTAACCCCCGCACTAAGCAGGGTCCGCCAATGCCGCCCGGCAAGCAGTGCCAGCGGCACCAGCAATGCCAGTTGTGGCTTGATTGCAAGCAGACCGATCAGCACGCCGGCGAGCAACGGGCGCTTGCCCAGCAGGGCGACCGCACCGCCCGCCAGCGCTGCCGTCAGCAACGCATTCTGCCCCAGCACGGCCGAGATCAACACCGCTGGCGCTGCCACCACAGGCAGCCACAGGCCGCCTTGCGTCACCGGTCCCGCGCCCAGCAAGCGTCCGATGACGCGAAGGTAAGCGTAGCCACTGCCGGCGACGAACAGCAGGTAGCTGAACGGCAGCGGCAGCAGCGCCAGCGGCAGTGCCAGCAGCAGAAACGTCGGCGGATACAGCCAGGGCAGCACAATCCCGCTGTCGGCGCCCAAAGGGCCATAGGCCTTCATCACCTCGAGATGCCTTGCGAGGTCGTAGGCGTGCACGGGCCCTTCGCTGAGCGCCAGGTAAGACGCGCTCCAGAACACAGCAAAATCGACGCCCGGCCGGCTGACATGGCTGTCGGTAAAGCCCCTGCTGAAACACGCCCAGGTCACCATCAAAAGCACAAACAGCAGCAGCACCACACCGCTGTAAAGGCGCACGCGGTCCAGTCCCAGCCATGTGCGCGCACCCTGTCCGCGCGTGACCGGCTGCATCGATATCTGCGTCATGGAAGCCCCCGTTATCTTTTCTGTACGGGCTGTCTCTACAAGACTTGCGCAGCGGATACCTGCAGCAATGAGACGCCCTGTTTTTTTTAGTCTTGTTGCGCCAGGGCATTAACGCAAGCCATTGGCAGGCCGACAGCCTGGCCGGTACGCCATGAAACGGGGCATGGACCACCAACGTTTCGATTCTGAATCACCATTACGCCAGCACCCGCCATGTCGCTGTGCGCAAGGCTCTGCAGGAGAGCACGGCATTGGGTGACCGCCATCGCGAGGCAGCATGCGCTGTGCCGATGTTTCTATCCGGAAACGTTGGCCCCGCAGGCAAACCGGCTCCTCCATCTGTCGATCTCCAGCCGGTGGCCCACCCCTTCGCTTCCCGCGTGCTCAACCAGGCGCCGTAGTCGTCGCGCCGGTCCTCATGCTTATGGTTGAGCCGCACAGGCGCAACGCGATGGCATGCACCGAGGCGGCTCCCGAAGGCCCTCATCCAAAGGTTGCGTCATCCAAATGACTTTGCCGCACAAGCGTTTCCTGGCGGTAACGAGCCTTGGCCGAGAACCGGTTTTTTCCGCCGCGCCGACGCGGGCCGGACTGCGACGTTGCCCGCCAGGCCTTGTGGCACAACGCCTTGCGTGAGGGTGGCCCGCGCTTTGCCTATGCCAGGCATGCGGCGCACTGCCTGACGCACCGCAACTGCCAGCACAGCGCTTGCCGGCAGCCAGACATACACAAGGGGAGCCTGACCATGCCAGCCGATCGCCAGCTCGCGTTTCCGCATCGCCATGCCGCGCAAGCCGCCTGCGCCCGCCGCGGCAGCAGCGTGCGACCGCGCCAACTGGATCGCGCCGGGCACAGCCATCACTCAGCTCGCTGCATGCACGCCTCGGCCGAGCGCCGGCTGCAGTCGCGCAGCCCCCGCGGCGCACGGGCCGGCGCGGGCCGCTGGCCGTTCCATGCCTGCGCCATTTGTGCACCGCCCGCGTTTCGCTTTACCCGTCGCTGAATTACCTGGCGCAAAACCCGAAGTCATGTCGCAAGAAGCCCGCAGGGGCCCCTTCCACAGTAGGAGATTGTCATGCAAACCCTGAGCCAAGCCCTGAAGCAGTTTGTCTCCGATGAAGACGGCGTCACCGCCATCGAGTATGGCCTGATCGCCGCGCTGATCGCCGTCGTGATCATTGCCACGGTAAAGACCGTGGGCACCAACCTCAGCAGCGTCTTCAGCTTCATCGGCGCGGAACTCGCCTGAGCGATTGCCGCGGACATGGTGCGGACCGCATGCGGTCCGCGCCTTTCCACCCTGTAACGCGTTGCCCTTCCCCCCGAGGAGTCAAGCATGAACCAACTGGTTACCCGCCTGCAGGCATTCCATCGCGATGAAGACGGCGTCACCGCCATCGAATACGGCCTCATCGCCGCGCTGATCGCCGTTGTGATCATTGCCACGGTGCAGACCGTCGGCACCAATCTCACCGCCGTATTCAGCTTTATCGGCGCGGAACTGGCCTGACCTGCCAGGGCGGCGCGGCACAGATGCACCGTGCCTGACGCCGCTACGCCACTGACCAGAACGGACCACCCGGAGAGCACCATGACCCCGTTCCAAGCGCGATGCAAGGCACTGATCGAGGAAGAGCATGGCGTCACGTCGATCGAATACGCGTTGCTCGGGGCGCTGATCGCGATGGTCATCATCGGCGCGGTCAGTGCACTGGGCCGCGAGGTGCATGCGCTCTTCAAGCTGATCGAGACGGAATGGCCCTGAGCCGGGCCCGCAACGAACTCCACGACTGCAAGCCATGACCACCCCCGCCCTCGCCTCTTACATCGGCCCCTGCATCGGCCCCGCCGTCATCACCATCGTGATGGCCGCGGCTGCGAGCGACCTCCATCGCAGGCGCATCCCGAATTGGCTGACCTTTGGCGCGTGGATGCTGGCGCTGCCGGCGCAGGTGGCCCTGCACGGTACGACCGGTGGCGCTGCCAGCTGGGCGCTGGGTTGGCTGGCGGGCCTCGGTGTGTTTTTACCCTTTTACCTGCTGCGCGGCATGGCCGCGGGCGATGTGAAGCTGATGGCGGCGGTCGGCGCCTGGCTGGGCGCCACGATGGCGCTGCAGATCGCGCTTGCGGCCTTTGTACTCGGCGGCGCGTGGGCGCTGGTACTGGTGATGAAGTCGCGCCGGCACGCGCAGCTGGTGCGCAATATCGGCGGCATCCTGCGCACCGGCGCTGGTGGCCCGTCGGTGGGATCCATGCCTTACGGCGTGGCCATCGCGGCCGGCACGCTGGCCATGCTCTTTACCAGTCAATGATCGAGCCAGTGGCAATGCGGCGCCCACAGGCAGCTGCCTGAAAAAGACAACGCTTGGAACGCCGAACGGGGGACAGCAATGATCGAGCATAACGAAACAGGCCGCGCAGCACGGCATCTCGAGCCGGTGCCGCCCAGCGCCCACAACGGGCACGCCGATCCCGGCATGGCCCCAACACCCTCCTGGCACGTCATGCCCCGGACCATCGCCGACACGGGACTGGATATCTCCATGCTGCTCGGCCTGCTGCTGAAGGCCGCGTACCTGCACCGCAGCGTCACCCTGGCGGTGCTGACCGACACACTGAAGCTGCCGGCCACCGTGGTCAACGAAGTCGCTGCCGTGGCGGTGCGCGAGCGCCTGCTCGAGATCGCCCACCGCGGCGCAAGCGACCTCGACGTGCGCTTCCGCCTGACCGACGCCGGCTACACCCGCGCGGCCGAAGCGATGGCGCGCTGCTGCTATGCCGGCGCCGCGCCGGTGACGCTGAGCGCTTATCTCGATGCCGTGCAGCGCCACTCGGTCAGCCATACCTCGGTGACCAAGGCCGACGTCACTGCGGCGTTCCACGACCTGGTGGTGCCGCTGCACCTGCTCGATTCGATCGGCATGGCGCTCAATACGTGCCGCGCATTGATGATCTACGGCCCCCCGGGCAGCGGCAAGACTTACCTGGCCCAGCGACTGGGCGCCCTGCTGCCCGGCGCGGTGCCGGTGCCGCAAGCGATCACGGTCGCCGGCGAGATCATCCAGGTATTCGATCCCCTCGTGCATGTGCCGTTCGACGACAGCGAAACCTCGCTCGCGCGCCGCTCGCAGGACCGCCGCTGGATCCTGTGCCACCGGCCGGTGGTGCTCTCGGGCGGCGAGCTGACCCTGTCGATGCTGGACCTGCGCTATGACGGCACCTCTGGCTTCTACCAGGCGCCGCCGCACATGAAGGCCAATAACGGCATCTACATCGTCGACGACCTGGGCCGCCAGCTGGTGGGCGTGTCCGAGCTGCTCAACCGCTGGATCGTGCCCCTGGACCGCAACATCGACATGTTCACTCTTCGCACCGGCGTGCGCTTCTCGGTGCCGTTCGACGTCTGGCCGGTGTTCTCGACCAACTTGCAACCGTCCGAGCTGGCCGATGAGGCGTTCCTGCGCCGGCTTGGCAGCAAGCTGTACGTGGGCCCTCTGTCACAGGACGACTATCGCGAGGTGTACCAGCGCACCGCCGCCGAGTTCGGCCTGTCCAGCACCGACACGGCGCTCGATTTCCTGATGCAGGGCCTGCATTTCTCCGGCGATACGCCGCTGCTGGCGTGCATCCCGCGGGACCTGTTGCGGCTGGTCGCATCGGGGGTGCGCTACCACGGCCACGCTGCGCAGGTCACCGAAGAAGCGCTGCTCAATGCCTGGCAGAGCTACTACGGGCTGCGGCCTGCACCCGACACCCCGCCGCCCGGCCTGCCGCATCGCTGGCCTGACGGACACCGCGCCGCGGGCTGACACGGCAACCCACACACACGGACCATTGCAGGGAGAGTCATCATGAAAAACACACGCGCAATCCTGATGCTGCTGATCGCCCTCGTCGCCGGCGTCGCGGCGGTGGTGTCGGCCTCACGCTGGCTGGTGCAGCAGTCTTCGAGCGCGGTCAAGCAGGTGGTCGTGGCCACCGTTGACCTGAACCTGGGACAACCGCTCAACGGCAGCCAGTTGCGGCTCGTCAGCTGGCCGTCGGGAAGCGTGCCGCCCGGCGCCTTTGACGACCTGAAAACACTGGAAGGCCGCGTGGTACGCACCAGCCTGCAGCGTGGCGAGCCCATCCTCGATGCCAAGCTGGCGCCGATCGGCACCAAGGGCGGCCTGTCCGCCGTGATCAATGACGGCAAGCGCGCGATCACCGTGCGCGTGAACGATGTCGTGGGCGTGGCCGGCTTCGCGCTGCCGGGCAACTACGTCGACGTGATCGTCAACACCAACGAGGAAGCCAGGAGCACGCAGGCCGGCAGCATCTCGAAGATCGTGCTGGAGAAGATCCTGGTGCTCGCGGTGGCGCAGCAGGTCAGCCGCGACGACACCCAGCCCAAGGTGGTCAATGCCGTGACGCTGGAGGTTACGCCGGAGCAGGCCGAGAAGCTGGACGTGGCGCGCAGCGTCGGCACGTTGTCGCTGGTGCTGCGCAACCAGATGGACGTGGCCGACATCAACACCGGCGGCGCCACCAAGGGCACGTTGCTGGGCAAGGCACCGGAAGCGGCGCCGGTCAGGGTAGTCACCCAGACCGCCACGCGCACCGTGGTCAAGACCCGCACGGTGGTAGCCCAGCCGGCACGCTCGGGCAACTGCATCGGCGTGCTGGCCGGCATGCAGGGCGGCGTCGAGTGCTTCTGAGCCAGCGCGCCAAAGATACGGCCCATTCTCGTCAAACCAGACAGGCATCACGCTCCGGGGGGAGATCCAAAATGAAACACAGCCCAACCAACGCCGCCGGCGGCACCCGCATCCTGGTGCTGGCCGCCATCCTCTGCACGCCGTTCGCCGCGGCCGCGCAGGCCGCCATGGAGGCGGGCAACCTGACCAAGGCCACCACGCCAGCCGCCGCCAAGGCGCCGGCGGGGCCGATGCAGATGACCATCAGCATGACGCCCGGAGCGCCGCCGACGGTCGCGCAGAACACGGCGCCGGCACCGGTGCCGGCCGCCGAGGCGCGCGGCCCCAACTGCACCGGCGCGATCCGCCATGAGTCCAACGTGATCGTGCCGGTCGGCAAGTCGCAGCTGATTCCGCTACCGGAGGCAGTACGCAACCGGACCCTGGGCAATCCCAACGTGGTGCAGGCCACCATGGTGTCACCGCAGACGCTTTATGTGCTGGGCCGCAGTGTCGGCACCACCAACATGATCGTGCAGGGTCGCAGCGGCTCTTGCAGCATCATCAACGTGGTCGTCAATGCCGATGCCGGCGGCCTGCAGACCTCGCTTGGGCAGCTCCTGCCCGGCGAGCCCGGCATCCGGGTGATGACCGCCGCCGACAACCTGGTGCTGACCGGCAGCGTTACCAACGCGCAGTCCGCGCAGATGGCCATGGACATCGCCCAGGCCTACGTCAACGCCGCGCAAGGCGACGGCAACAAGAAGGGCGGCGTGATCAACATGATGTCGGTCGATACACCGCAGCAGGTGATGCTGGAGGTCAAGGTGGCCGAGGTCTCCAAGACGCTGCTGAACCAGCTCGGTTCGACCGTGAACCTGCAAGGCGGCTTCGGCTCCTGGAGCGGCGGTCTGGTGACGTCGCTGCTGACCGGCGCCTCCACCGCGATCTTCGCCAGCAAGGCCAATAACCGGCCGTTCGACGTGGCCCTCGACGCGCAGAAGAACGACAGCCTGGTCAAGATCCTGGCCGAGCCCAACCTCGTCACCATCAGCGGCCAGGAAGCCAGCTTCCTCGCCGGCGGCAAGATCTACATCCCGGTGGCGCAGGCCAATGTGCTGAACGGTGCCGGCACGGTCACGCTGCAGGAAGAGGAATTCGGCGTGGGGCTGAAGTTCACGCCCACAGTGCTGGCCAACGGCCGCATCCACCTGAAGGTAGCGCCGGAGGTCTCCGAACTGTCCCCCACCGGCGCCACGGTGCGCGGCAGCAGCCTGACGGGCCAGACGGTACTGCCGGTGATCACCACCCGCCGCGCTTCCACCACCGTGCAGATGCGCGACGGCGAGAGCTTTGCCATTGGCGGCCTGCTGACGGACAGCGCACGCGGCTCACTGAAGGCGCTGCCGGGCGCGGGCGAAGTTCCCGTGCTGGGAACGCTGTTCCGCAGCACGCAGTACCAGCAGGACCTGACCGAACTGGTGTTCATCATCACGCCGCGCCTGGTCAAGCCGATGCAGACCAACAACTACCCGCTGCCAACCGACAGCTTCTCCACGCCCAACCCGCTGTCGCTGTACTTCATGGGCAATATGGAAGGCAACGGCAAGCCGATGCCGGCACCCGCGCCCGCACCGTCGCAGCCGGCCGCGCCCGCCGCAGCGCCCGCCACCGCACCGGCGGCACCGCGCAGCGAAGCCGCGCCGACGTCGGTTTCGATGGGCCCGGTACCGAACGGCCGCCCGCTGAATGAGCCGGCCGCGCCCGCGGCAGCTCCCTTGGCCATCGCCGCCGCGCCAACGCCGGCCAAGGCAGCACCGGCGCCAGCGCCGGCGGCCGCGGCCGCGCCGCCGGCCGATGACACCGCCGGGCGCATCGCGCGCATCGAAGCCACCGCCGCGCGCCTGGCGCAGGCACGGGCCGCCACTACCGCGAGCACCGCCGGGCGCAACGCCTCGGGCGGCAACTGAACCGCGCCACAGGAGAAACGATCATGAGCAAGAACCTTCAACTCCCACGCGGCGCCGCCGCCGCGGTGCTCGGCACCCTGGCCTGCCTGACGCTGTCCGCCTGCATGACCTCGACCCCCGTGTGGGATCGCCAGCGCGGCGTGGCCCTGGCCACGGTCACGCAAATGCAGATCATCAACCCCGACGCACCGGCGGGCCTGCCCACCGTCACCGGCACCGACGGCAAGACCGCGGTAGCGGCGATGCGGAATTTCGACCGGTCGCTGTCGAAGCCGCAACAGGGCGGCTCGCCCGCCATGACCATCGACTTCGGTGCCAGCGGCTATGGCGGCGTAGGCATGGGCGGCGGCTCGCGCTGATCACAACCAATCCGGGAGCGCCATCATGACCAGACCCAGGTTTCACGGCACCGCGCTGGCGCACCGCCACGCACGGCAGCGCGGCGCCGTCGCCATCATCATGGGGATTGCGATCGTGGTGCTGGTCGGCCTGGTCGGCCTGGCGCTCGATCTGGGCAAGCTCTACGTGGCCAAGAGCGAGCTGCAGAACAGCGCCGATTCCTGCGCGCTGGCTGCGGCGCGCGATCTCACCGGCGCCACGCCGCTGGCGGTGTCCGAGGCGGCCGGCATCACCGCCGGCTCCCGCAACCAGGCTTTGTTCCAGCGCGAGCAGGTGCAGCTCGTGGCCAGCCAGAGCGTGACTTACACCGATTCGCTCGACAATCCCTTCCTCAACAAGGATTCGGTTACCTATCCGCTCAATACCATCAAGTACGTGCGCTGCGACGTCGCGCGCGTGGGCATTGCCCATTGGTTCGCGCAGGTGCTCAATGCCCTGCCCGGCGTGGATATCGGACCCAGCACGGTGGCGGCTTTCGCCGTGGCGACCACCACCTCCGCGCAAACCGCCTGTGCGATTCCGGTCTTCGTGTGCCGGCCCGACACCGCCTCGCCGCCGGTGCCAGGCGGCTATACCATCGGCCAGTGGCTGATCACCAAATCAGGCACCGCGGACAAGGATAGTGTGGCCTATGGTGGCGGCAACTTCGGCTGGGCCGACCTGACCGGCGGCAGCAGCGCCAAGGACCTGGCCAGCCAGCTCAAGGGCGCGGGCCAGTGCAACCTGCCGGCCACGGGCACCGAGATCGGCACCACCGGCGACAAGGCTTCCATTGCCGACGAATGGAACAGCCGCTTCGGCATCGTCAGGGCCGGCAAGACGGTGGGAGTCGCCGATTTCACCGGCTTTGCCTATACGGACGCCACCTGGACCGCCAAATTCAACGCCTACAACGGCAGTTCGAGCGACAGCCTGGGCAATGCGCAGCCGAACTTCCTCGCCGCGCGCAGCGCCTACCGCTCGTACCAGGGCGACGCAACCACGGGACTCGACACGCAAGGCAACCCCTCCGCCAGGACCACGCACGAGGCCGGCGCTGACCGCCGGCTGGTGCTGGCGCCGATCGTCGATTGCTCCACGCTCGCCACAGCCGGCACGCACAAGGTCGCGGTCACCGCCTGGGCCTGCCTGCTGATGGTCGAGCCGATGCAAAAGGGCGGCCGCAACGACACCGTGCGGCTGGAGTACCGCGGCGACTCGACCATGGCGGGCAGTCCGTGCGCGACGCAGGGTATGCCCGGCGCGGGCGGCGGGGCCGGCCCGCTGGTTCCGGTGCTGGTGCAATAGGAGACGGCGATGACACGGCTCTTGATGCTGCGCAAGCCAACGCGCAAGCCCTCACCAAGGCGCCAGCGCGGCGTGGCCGCGGTGGAGTTTGGCATCCTGCTGGCGCCGATGGTGCTGATGGCATGCGGCGTGGCGGAATTCGGTCGCGCGATCTACCAGTACGACACGCTGACCAAGGCGACCCGCACCGCGACGCGCTATCTGTCCCAGTTTTCACCGGACGACGTCAGTTATCCGGCCGCCGCGGCCAAGTGTCTGGCGGTGTACGGCAACAGCGCCTGCAGCGGCGACACGCTCGCGCCGGGGCTGACCACCGGCATGGTGGTGATCTGCGATCGGGTCGATTCGAGCGGGTGCCCCGGCCAGTCATTCAGCAACGTCAATACCTACGATAACCCCGGCGGGGCCGGCACGCCGGCCGGTACCGTGAACCTGGTGGCGGTCCGCATTACCGGTTTTGCCTACTCGCCGCTGCAGTCGTTCATTAATGTGTCCGGCCTGACCTTCAGCGACATCACCACCGTCATGAGGCAAGTGCTATGAAATCCCGCGCTCTGTCTTGCCGTCCCACCGGGACCGGCTCCCGCCAGCATGGCGCCACCATCGTCGAGTTCGGGCTGATCGCGGCGGTGTTCTTCACGTTGCTGCTAGGCATCGCCGAATTTTCGCGCGTGCTGTTCTACTGGAATACGGCTGCCGAGGTGACACGGCTGGGCGCGCGCATGGCGGTGGTGTGCGACGCCGGCGACGCCGTCATCAAGACCCGCATGCGTAACCTGCTGCCGTTGCTGCAGAACTCGAACATCAGCCTCGTCTATAGCCCCGCAGGCTGCGACTCGGACGCGGCCACCGCGCGCGCAACCTGCCAAAGCGTTACGGTCAGCGTGACTGGCGTTACGGTCAACACGGTGATCCCGCTGGTGCCGCTCAGTCTCGGCATGCCGCCGTTCACCACCACCATGACGCGCGAGAGCCTGCGTACGGCTACCGGCGGCACCGTCTGCGGCTGAGCGGCCCCGACAGCCGAACCCTGACATCACACCCAAGCATCGACCAGAGCATCGCGAGGACATCATGCTGAAGATCCTGATCGCATCCGAAGACCCCGAAAGGCTGGCGGAAATCACCCGGCTCAGCGCCGCGGTCGGCAACTTCCAGGCCATGTCGCTCCAGGAAAACCTGGCTCGCTTTCCTTTCCACGCCAGTCGCCTGCGCATGGCGGACCTGCTGATCGTGGAAGTGCACGCCATCGGCCCGGGACAGATGCTAGCCATCGAGACGGTGCGCCAGCAGCACCCCGACCTGCCCTGCATTCTGGTCACGCAGGCGCCCGACTCCGAGGTGTTGATCAAGGCGATGCGCGCCGGCATCCGCGACGTGCTCTCCTGGCCGCTCGACAAGATCCAGTTCGCCGATGCACTCAAGCGCGTGGAGGCCACGCACGTGCCACGCGAGCAGGACGCTGCGCAGGTGATCTCGGTGATTTCGTGCAAAGGCGGCGCAGGCACCAGCTTTGTCGCCGCCAACCTGGGCGATGCGCTGGCGCGCCATCTGGGCAAGCGCGTGCTGGTGGTGGATCTGAACCGGCATTTCGGCGACCTGACCCACCTGGTCAGCGACAAGACCCCGCCTTCGACGCTGCCCGAGATCTGCAGCCAGATCGAGCGCGCCGACGCTGCCTTCCTCGACGCTTGCCTGGTGCATGTGGACACCGGCTTCGACGTGCTCGCCGGCGCTACCGATCCGGTCCAGGCGAGCCAGGTACAGAAAGACAAGCTCGAGTGGATCCTGTCAGTGATGCAGCCCGCGTACGACTTCGTCCTCTTCGATATCGGACAAAGCATCGATCCCGTGTCGCTCGGCATGCTGGACCACAGCGACCGCATCTGCGTGGTGGCCGAACCCGCCATCGCCTACGGCCCGCCGGGGCGCCGCCTGATCGAGATCCTGCGTGCCCTGCGCTATCCGGCCGACAAGATCCGGCTGGTACTGAACCGTACCGGGCGCAAGAACGAAGTGCCGCGCGCATCGATGGAAGAGATCTTCGGCATGAAGGTGGCATTCGCGCTGCCAGACGACCCCTCGGTGGTCGAGGAATCCGTCAGCCATGGCGAGCCGGTGGCCAGGGTGAGCCGACGCAGCGCCATTGCCCGCGCGCTGCACGCGATGGCCACGCAACTGGCGGCGAACCCCGATGAAGAGCGGCGTGCGCGGGCCGAGCCAGTGTCGCCGCTGCGACGGCTGATGCTGCGCGCCAAGAGCACCTGAACGCCACCTCTGCATCGCGCCCGTACGGCAAACCGGCATAACACCTACAAGGGGAAACCATCATGTCCATCCGCGAACAACTGGCCAGCGCCGCTCCAGCCTTCCATGCCAACGGCACCGCATCGATTCAGTTCGGCGGGCAGGCCACGGCGTCGACTTCGCCCGGCTACCACGCACTCAAGCGCGATGTGCACGAGACCGTGCTCGACCGGGTCGAGCTGGAGCGCCTGGCGCGCTTTCCGCAGGAACAGGTAAGGCAGGAGATCGCCGCGCTGGTCAACCTGATTGTCGATGAGCAGAAGGTGCTGCTCAACGACAACGAGCGCCGCCAGCTCACCGTCGAGATCTATGACGAGATGTTCGGCTTCGGCCCCCTGGAGCCGCTGCTGAAGGACCCCACGGTGTCGGACATCCTGGTCAACACCTCACGCCAGACCTATGTCGAGCGCCGCGGCAAGCTCGAGCTCACCGAGGTGGTGTTCTACGACGATGCGCACCTGATGAAGGTGATCGAGAAGATCGTGTCCCGCATGGGCCGCCGCATCGACGAAACCAGCCCGATGGTGGACGCGCGCCTGCCGGACGGCTCGCGCGTGAACGCCATCATCCCGCCCTCGGCCATCGACGGGCCGCTGCTGTCGATCCGCCGCTTCGCCGTCAATCCGCTGCAGGTCACCGACCTGGTCAACCTGCGCAGCCTGACGCCGCCGATGGCGCAGCTACTGCAGGCGCTGTCGACGGCCAAGGTCAACGTGCTGGTATCGGGCGGCACCGGCAGCGGCAAGACCACTCTGCTGAACATCCTGTCGGGCTTCATTCCCGAGGATGAGCGCGTGATCACGATCGAGGATGCGGCGGAATTGCAGATGCGCCAGCCCCACGTGCTGCGACTCGAGACGCGCCCACCGAATATCGAAGGCAAGGGCGAGATCAATCAGCGCGCGCTGGTGCGCAATGCGCTGCGGATGCGCCCCGACCGCATCATCCTCGGCGAGGTGCGCGGCGGCGAGGCGCTCGACATGCTCAACGCAATGAACACCGGCCACGAAGGCTCGCTCACCACCATCCACGCCAACACGCCGCGCGACGCGCTGACGCGGCTGGAGAACATGGTCAGCATGGCCGGGCTGACCATGCCCGCCAAGGCCATGCGCCAGCAGATCGCCTCGGCCATCACCGTGATCGTGCAGGCGGCACGCCTGACCGACGGGCGCCGCAAGATCGTCAGCATCTCGGAAATCACCGGCATGGAGGGCGACATCATCAACATGCAGGAGATCTTCACCTTCCAGCGCACCGGCGTGGACAAGGACGGCACCGTACGCGGCCAGTTCCGCGCCACCGGCGTCTATCCCAAGTTTGCCGAGCGCTTGCGCGTGTTCGGGGTGGGGCTGCCCGATGAAACCTATGACCCGGCCAAGCGCTTCGAAGTCTGACCCGCCTGGCCCGAGATCCGGTCAAGCAACCCGGGGGAGATACACATGAGCACGATCTTCTACGCCTTCGGCATCCTGCTGTTCGTTGCCGTGGTGCTTTGCGTCGAGGGCATCTACCTGTGGTGGAACAACGTGCACGGCCCCGCGGCCAGGCGCATCGAGGCGCGGCTGCGCGCGCTCTCGGCGGGCGGGCACGTCAACGCCGAACGCCTGTCTATCCTGAAGAAGCGCATGCTCAGCGATTCGCCGCGCATGCAAAAGCTGCTGATGAGCGTGCCGCGCATCGGCATGCTCGATCGCTGGCTGGAGCAATCCGGCAGCACGTGGTCGGTGGCGCAGCTGTTCGGCTACTGCGGGCTGGTGGTGCTCTGCACGGTGGCACTGGTGCCCCTGCTGCCGGTGCCGCTACCCATCATGCTGGCCGGCGCCTCGCTGGCGGGCGTGTTGCCGGTGCTGCACGTGATCCGGCTGCGGCACAAGCGGCTCAAGCAGATGGAAACGCAGCTGCCGGACGCGGTCGACATGATCAGCCGCGCGCTGCGTGCCGGCCATGCCTTCAGCGGCGCGCTGGGCATGGTGGGAGAAGAAATGAAGGCGCCGATCGGACCGGAGTTCCGCACCACCTTCGAAGAGATCAACTATGGCGTGGCGCTGGATGAAGCCATGACCAATCTGGCCATCCGCGTGCCGATCAACGACCTGCGCTATTTCGTCATCGCGGTGCTGATCCAGCGCGAGAGCGGCGGCAATCTGGCCGAAATCCTCGACACCATCGGCAATCTGGTACGGGACCGCCTCAAGCTGTTCGACAAGATCCGCGTGCTGTCCGCTGAAGGTCGACTGTCTGCCTGGATCCTGGGGTTGCTGCCGTTCTGCACCGCCGGCCTGATTCTGGTGGTCAATCCCGATTTCATGAGGGTCCTGTGGGAGGACCCGATGGGCTTGAAAATGGTAAGCGGTGCGCTGGTGTCCATGTTCATGGGCGTGCTGTGGATGCGCAAGATCATCCGCATCCGGGTCTGAGCACCGCACAAGGCAAGCAAGGGCCGTACAGAAACATAACAGGCAAGGACAGCCATCCTGACGGGAGTCCATCATGCAAGGCATTATCCAGGGGTTGCAGGCCGACCAGCTGATCATATTGGGCCTGATCTTCGTCGCCGCGTTCGGCATGGTGTTCGGCGTGCTGCATGTGTTCTCGCCCAACCGCATGCGCGGGCGCATGGAACAGCTCGCCGGGCAGGGTGGGCTGGTAACCGATGCGGGCAGGCAGCATGCATGGCTCGACAAGCTGGTGCTGTGGTCCAAGCCGGTTTCGCGGCTGTCATTGCCCAAGCAGGGATGGGAGAGTTCGCAGCTGCGCGTGCGCTTCATGAACGCCGGCTGGCGCAGCGCGCAGGCCGCACCGCTGTACTTTGCCGCCAAGACTGTGCTGGCGGTGGCGCTGCCGATGATCGGGCTGCTGGCGCTGAGTGGCCAGCCCGCCCTGCAGGAGCGCAACATGATGTTCGCGCTGCTGGCAGTGCTGGGCGCCATCGGCTACTACCTTCCCAACTTCGTACTGTCGCGCAAGGTCTCGCAACGCCAGCGCACCGTGTTCGAAGAATTCCCCGACGTGATCGACCTGCTGACCGTCTGCGTCGAAGCCGGCCTGGGCCTGGACGCGGCGCTGATGCGCGTGGCCGACGAACTGGCGCTGCGCTGCCCGGTGCTGGCCGATGAGCTGCAACTGATGCTGCTGGAACTGCGCTCCGGCTTCTCGAAGGAAAAGGCGCTGTCGAACCTGTCGCTGCGCACCGGCGTGGAAGACGTGGACAAGTTTGCGTCGATGCTGATCCAGGCCGACCGCTTCGGCACCAGCCTGGGCGAGTCGCTGCGGGTGCTGTCCGACATGCTGCGCACCAAGCGCCGCATGCGCGCCGAGGAGCAGGCCGCCAAGATTGCGCTGAAGCTGCTGTTCCCGCTGATCTTCACCATCTTCCCGTCGTTGCTGCTGGTACTGCTGGGCCCGGCTTTCATCCAGATCTATCGCGTCCTGTTGCCGACCATGGGGGGACAGGGCGGGTAATACGACCGGGAAACCGCGAACGTTTCCCCCGGCTGTCTCCCGGTGCAACGCCGGCAAGACAGTCACTTGCCCGGAACCGAGGTTCCGGGCTTTTTTGCTTTCCGGGCCAGGCGCAGGACTTGACCGGGCCGGCCGGGTTCTGAAAAATGCAGGCAATCCCCCGCCGCGCGCCCTACTCGCCTGGAGTCCCGATGAAGCTACGCATCCTGAGCGACCTCCACATCGAACACAATCTCCCCGACTCCGTGCCCGCGTGCGAGGCCGACGTCGTGATACTGGCCGGCGACATCGCCAATGGCCGCGACGGCATCGACTGGGCCGTCAGCACGTTCAGCCAGCCGGTGGTCTATGTGCCGGGCAACCACGAGTACTACGAGAGCAGTTTCGATGTCGTAGACCAGAAAATGGCCGAGGCCGCCGCAGCGCATCCGCAGGTGCGGCTGCTCAATGGCGGCGTGGCCGAATTCGACGGCGTGCGGGTCATCGGCACAACCTGGTGGACCGATTACACCCTGTTCGGCTTGGATCGGCGCGACGAGGCGATGCAGGCCTGCGCGAAAGCGATGTTCGACCACCGGTTAATCGAGGTCCGCGGCGACGACGGCCGGATGCGCCAGTTCACGCCGCAGGACGCCCTCGCGCGCCACCGGGCCGCGTCCGACTGGCTGTCGGCTCAGCTGGCGTTGCCTTACGCCGGCAAGACGGTGGTGGTCACGCATCACGGCCCGGACCTCGGCAGCCTGGACCCGCGCTTTTCGCACGACCTCGTCTCCGGCGGCTTCCTGTCGCGCCGGCCCGACCTGGTGGCACGGGCGGACCTGTGGATCCATGGCCATACCCACACCAGCTTCGACTACTGCGTCGATAACACGCGCGTGGTCTGCAACCCGCGCGGCTATGTCAGCCGCCGCACCGGCGAGCTGGAGAACAAGGCGTTCGACTGGTGCCGCGTGGTCGAGATCTGACCCGGCCCGGCCCACCGACGACCGCGTCGACAATCCAAACAAAAACCCCCGCGGACTCGCGCCCGCGGGGGTTTTCATTGCAGCCTGCCCTTGCGGGCAGTCGGCCGGGGATGGATTACATCATGCCTTCCATGCCGCCCATGCCGCCCATGCCGCCCGGCATTGCCGGTGCCGATTCTTCCTTCGGCGATTCGGCAACGGCGCAGTCCGTGGTCAGCATCAGCGAAGCCACCGAAGCGGCGTTCTGCAGTGCGGTGCGGGTGACCTTGGTCGGGTCCAGCACGCCCATTTCGACCAGGTCGCCGTACTCGCCCGAAGCGGCGTTGTAGCCGTAGTTGCCCTTGCCTTCGATGACCTTGGCAACGACGACCGACGCTTCTTCACCGGCGTTCAGCACGATCTGGCGCAGCGGCTCTTCCATGGCGCGCAGCACGATCTTGATACCGGCGTTCTGGTCGGCGTTGTCGCCTTGCAGGGCCGAGATCGCAGCGCGGGCGCGCAGCAGGGCCACACCACCGCCGGGGACGATGCCTTCTTCCACCGCAGCGCGGGTGGCGTGCAGGGCGTCTTCCACGCGGGCCTTCTTTTCCTTCATTTCGACTTCGGTGGCAGCGCCAACCTTGATCACGGCAACACCGCCGGCCAGCTTGGCCACGCGTTCTTGCAGCTTTTCACGGTCGTAGTCCGAGGTCGCTTCTTCGATCTGGGCGCGGATTTGCTTCACGCGGCCTTCGATCGCCGATGCGTCGCCGGCGCCGTCGATGATGATGGTGTTTTCCTTGCCGATCTCGATGCGCTTGGCCTGGCCCAGGTCGTTCAGGCCGGCCTTTTCCAGCGTCAGGCCGATTTCTTCGGCGATGACGGTGCCGCCGGTCAGGATGGCGATGTCTTCCAGCATGGCCTTGCGGCGGTCGCCGAAGCCCGGAGCCTTGACGGCGGCGGTCTTCAGGATGCCACGGATGTTGTTGACCACCAGGGTCGCCAGGGCTTCGCCCTCGACGTCTTCAGCGATGATCAGCAGCGGGCGGCCGGCCTTGGCCACTTGCTCCAGCACCGGCAGCAGGTCGCGGATGTTGCTGATCTTCTTGTCGAACAGCAGCACGAACGGGCTGTCCAGCTGGACCACCTGCTTTTCCGGGTTGTTGATGAAGTACGGCGACAGGTAGCCGCGGTCGAACTGCATGCCTTCCACGACTTCCAGCTCGTCGGCCAGCGACTTGCCGTCTTCGACGGTGATCACGCCTTCCTTGCCGACCTTGTCCATGGCTTCGGCGATGCGCTCGCCGATCGAGGCGTCGCTGTTGGCCGAGATCGCGCCAACCTGGGCGATTTCCTTGCTGGTGGTGGTGGGCTTGCTGACCTTCTTCAGCTCTTCCACGGCGGCGGTGACAGCCTTGTCGATGCCGCGCTTCAGGTCCATCGGGTTCATGCCGGCGGCGACGAACTTCATGCCTTCGCGCACGATCGACTGGGCCAGCACGGTTGCAGTGGTGGTACCGTCACCGGCGTTGTCGCTGGTCTTGGAAGCCACTTCCTTGACCATCTGGGCGCCCATGTTCTGCAGCTTGTCCTTCAGCTCGATTTCCTTGGCCACGGACACGCCGTCCTTGGTCACGGTCGGGCCGCCGAAGCTGCGCTCCAGCACCACGTTGCGGCCCTTCGGGCCCAGGGTCACCTTGACTGCGTTGGCGAGGATGTTCACGCCTTCGACCATCTTGGCACGTGCGGCGTCGCCGAACACTACGTCTTTTGCTGCCATGTTCTGAATCTCCTGAAATCTGTACGGGTGGGGCTACAAGTAACGGATTACTTGTTGACCACGGCCATGATGTCTTCTTCGCGCATGACCAGCAGTTCCTGGCCATCCACCTTCACGCCCTGGCCGGCATACTTGCCGAACAGCACGCGATCGCCGACCTTGACGTCCAGGGCGATGTTGTTGCCCTTGTCATCCTTCTTGCCGGGGCCAATCGCCAGCACTTCGCCTTGATCGGGCTTCTCGGCAGCGTTGTCGGGAATCACGATACCGGACGCGGTCTTGGTTTCGTTGTCCAGACGCTTCACGATCACGCGGTCGTGCAGAGGACGCAGATTCATACGGACTCCTAGATACAAAGTGAGTTTTTGATCACAAATCGGCCGGCTACCGAGGCGACGGCCGTCAGAAATGTTCAGGTGTCGCAGAGGCTGTTAGCACTCACCCCTGACGAGTGCTAATTATAGGGACGGGGTAGTGGCATTTCAAGACAGGTGCCGAATGCGGGTTTTCCCGTAGGAGAGGCGGACCGCTGGCCGTGGCGCAGGATTCACGGAGACATGGCAGCACTTGGTGGTCTTGCCATCGGTGTTGCCTGAGCACGTACCGCCACACCCCCCTGCGGTAAAGCCAAAGTGAAGCCGCCACTCTGCTGTCGCAGCCCCATCAGCCGCGGCTCGCTCCACGAAAAGAAAAACTATCTCGCACGGACACAATATCTGGTTTGCCCGCTCGCAAGAAATCGCCAAAAATTCCCGACATACAGTGTTCTGCTGACGCTAGAACCAGTGCCAACCCGGCATCTAAACCGTGAAGATTTCCTTCCGGTGACAAGCGTCCTTACAGACTTTGAACGGAGTAATGCGAGATGAGCAACGAATTTGCAGGTAGGAAGCTTCTGGTTGTAGGCGGCACCAGCGGCATGGGCCTGGAAACGGCGCGCATGGTGCTAGCCCAGGGCGGTAGTGCGGTGATCGTCGGCAACCGTCCGGAGAAAACAGAAGACGCCCGCAAGGAACTGGCGGCACTCGGCAACGTGTGGGCGTTGACCGCCGACCTGTCGGACGACGCCGGGCTGGCGGCACTGCGCAAGGCCATCGACGAAGACCATGCGGACATCGACCTGCTGGTCAACGCCGCGGGCGTGTTCTTTCCCAAGCCCTTCCTCGAGCATGAGGATGCGGATTACGACCAGTACATGAAGCTGAACAAGGCGTTCTTCTTCGTGACGCAGAAAGTGGCCGCGAACCTCGTTGCCGCCGAGCGCCCCGGCGCGATCGTCAACATCGGCTCGATGTGGGCGAAACAGGCCATCGCCGCGACGCCGTCATCCGCGTACTCGATGGCCAAGGCCGGCCTGCATTCGCTGACCCAACACCTGGCGATGGAACTTGCGCCCATGCGTATCCGCGTCAATGCGGTCTCGCCCGCGGTGGTCCAGACCCCTATCTACGAAGGCTTTATCCCCAAGGCGGAGGTACACAGCGCGCTGCAGGGTTTCAACAGCTTCCATCCGATCGGCCGCGTAGGCACGCCTCGCGATGTGGCCGAGGCCATCGTGTTCCTGCTCTCGGACAAGGCGAGCTGGGTCACCGGCGCCATCTGGGATGTGGACGGCGGCGTGATGGCTGGCCGGAACTGATGCGCGCGGGGCAGTGCCACGAGCCTGCCCTGCATCGCCCCCGCGAGACCCCTTTACCTGGCAAGGAGAAACAAAATTGACCTATCTGCAGATCACTCTCAAGATCGCCGAAGCCAACCGCGGCGCTGCGGCTGGCATCTACCAGAAGTACAAGGCCCCGTTCCTCGCCACCGTCGCCGGCGCCCGGTCCAAGGAACTGCTGGTGCGCGAAGCAGACCTGCAAGTGCTGCACGGCTTTGACTCCAGGGAAAGCGCCGAAGCCTATCTGCGCAGCGAGCTGTTTACCGCCGATGTGGTCGCCAGCCTCAAGCCGCTGCTCGACGCCGCGCCAGACGTCCGTATCTACCAGGTCGCATGATCCTTCATGGCGGGACGCCGTTCTGGCGTCCGCCATCCAACCCAACCGGAACCACAGCAATGATGCAAGATTGGAATGCCTATCGCGACGCCCTTCTGGAACGCGTGGGCGAGTTCGCCCAACAGAGCCCCGATGTCATGCGCGGCTTGCAGACGATCGACAACGCAGCGGTCAAGACCGGCCATCTCGATCCCAAAATGCATGAGCTGATTGCGCTGGCCGTGGCGGTGACCACCCGGTGCGACGGCTGCATTTCGGTGCACACCAAAAAGGCCGTGGAGCATGGCGCCACGCTGGGCGAAATCTCGGAAGCCCTGGGCGTCGCGGTCGCGCTGAACGCGGGTGCTGCACTGACCTACTCGGCGCGCGTGCTGGAAGCCCACGCACAGCTGCCCAGGTAGTTCACAGCGCGCTCTGGCCCGACCCGCCACGGGTACGATCGGAGCGCGCATCACCAGTCACAGGCCGCCAAACCGGGGCCGTCACTTCGCGGCGGTCGCCGTTTCATCGAACAGCCAATCGCGAAACGCAACCAGTCTCGGCAGGCTTGCGCATTCCGGGCGATATACGACGTAGTAGGCCAGCGTGGAAAGGCATTCGATGTCCGGGAAAAGCCGAACCAGCCGGCCTGACGCCAGATCGTCCCTCGCCATGACGCTGCGGCCCAGCGCCACGCCATGGCCATCGATCGCCGCCTGCAAGACCGCCGCCGAATTATTGATCCTCATGCCGCGCTTGGCGCCGACCCCCTCGATGCCGGCTGCCTTGAGCCAGGCATCCCATGAGGCAAAGCCGGCATGGCTGGGGACCGAGAGGTCATGAATCAGCGTGACGCTGGCGAGATCGGCCGGCTTTCTGATCCGTTTGCCGCGGGCATATTCGGGCGAGCAGACGGGATAGATCTGTTCGTCCATCAGCTTCTCGGCGGTCACGTCCGGCCATTGCCCCGCGCCATAGCGAACGCCGATATCGATGCCATGGGCGGCGAAATCCAGCGGTTTGAGATTGGTGTCCAGCCGCACGTCGGTATCTGGCCACCGGGCGTGAAAGCGTTCGATGCGCGGGAGCAGCCATTTGGCGGCGAAAGCCGGACTGGTTGTCACCGTCAGGATGCCGTTCGCAGAGCCCTCCTTCAGCCGGTCCAGGCCGACGGCAAGCCGGTCAAAACCCGCGCGAATGTCGGGCAGCGCGCGTTCCGCCACTTCGGTCAGAACCAGGCGTGCGCGGCCCTTTGCCTGCCGATGGAACAGCGGGGTACCAAGCCAGTCTTCCAGGCTGCGCACAAGCTGGCCAATGGCTGCGGGCGTGACATTCAGTTCCGCTGCGGCGGCCGAAAAGCTCTGATGCCGGGCACTGGCTTCAAAGGCGCGCAGGGCATTGAGATAAACCGGGGACTTCATGGGGGGAAAGTTTTTCTTGACGTACGCGAAGGTTAGCACGGTCGCGGCCATGCTGATGCAGCGGCTTTCGTGGGGAATTTAACCGCCCTATTCTGTTTGCCTGGCCTGCTGCGGGAAGGAGAAACCGACAGATTTTCTTTCTCTCGCAAAGCCCGGTTCGAGCCGGCGTTTGCGAAACATTGAGGCGGCGCTAAAAACTTGCGGCGAGGCCAAACGACACGCCGGAGACGTTATTGCCGAAGACATAGCGCACCACCGCGCGGATGCGGGTCACAAAGACTTCGTGGGCACTGGTGTCGAGCTCGAGGCCGGTGCCTAGCGTGGTGAGGTAGTTGAACCCCAGCGCCCCCGCCTGGTTGCCGAAGTAATGCGAGTGCGACAGCTCCAGCACGTAGCGCACCGGCCGGTCGAGGGCACGCATCCCGGTCGGGGCCCGCCAGCGCGCATACAGGCTGGCGGTTTGCGCGGCGGACGAGGCCTCGACCCCGGACGAACCGCCGAAGCTGCGCAGGTAAATGTTGGTATAGCGCAGTTCCACGTCGATATCGCGGTTGTCGCGGTGGCTTTCCCATTCCAGCATCACCGATCCGCCCAGGCCATAGGCATTCATCGCGCCGTCGTCGAGGAAGGCGATGTCGCGGTCGGTCTTTTGCTCGACCGCGAACTGGGCGATGGACAGGTCGCTGGCGACGCGGCCCAGCGATGCGTTGAAGATCGGGCGGAACACCAGTTCCTTGCTGGGGATGAGGGGAAAGTCCCAGCCTATGCCGACCGTGCCCGCAAAGGTGTTCCACTTCGCGGGCAGCCGGCGCGATTCCTGCCCATTGCTGGCGACAAAGGCGGGATCGTAGCGGTTATAGGCAATCGAACCCTCCAGATAGAGCGGAAATGACTGGCTTAGCGTGAAGCCGCCGCCAAGCTGCCACAGGGTCAGGTCGGGATTGTCGGTACTGGCATTGCTGATCGAAAGCGAGCTGGAAGCCAGGTCCGGCACGACCGCAAACGACATCAACGTCAGCACCGCGTTGGACTGCTTCTGCACATTGGTGCCGACCACGCGGAACGCCGGCTCTGCCTGGGCCCGGGCGGGCGTTGGCGCGGCCGCCAGGCCCGCCAGCAGCATGAACACCAGGTGGCCTTGCGCTCGCATCGTCTACCCCGTCCGCTCTTATGCCATCACACGCTACGTTGCCACGATCACAAGCCTGCCCTCGGCTGCCAGTCCAGGCTTGCGTCGCAGCCATGGTGGCGGAAGTGCGGCAACGGCAGAAGTGAATCTTCTTTCCGGCGCGTTAAAGAATCTCGAAACGCGCATGCCTTGCCCGGGACGTTTGTAGGAGCAATTCCGGCGTCTCATCGGCGCATGCCTGACAGCGGGAACCCGTCCCGCTGCCTAGACTGGCCTTGTCGCCGCATGGCCTGTCCGGCAGGCGTGTGCGGCATACGTCGCGCCTGGCCCCAGTGGCCGGCGCTTCCGACCCTAACCTGGAGGTATTCCATGGATCCGAAACAGCCCGCTCGCCATACCCGAATCGCCAGCGTGATTGCCGCAGGCCTGGCAGGCCTCAGCTGTGCCGCGGCCATCGCACAAACCACCGCCACGCCCGCCACCCCCGCTACGCCGGCAACCCCTGCCGCGCAGGGCATGCCCGCCACGCCCGCCATGCCGGCCATGCCGGCCACCGCGGCCAGCCCCGCCGGCGGCCAGGGCGTCACGCCCGGCGTGACCCAGATCCAGCCGCCGAAGGACCCGCTGGTCGAGCGCCGCGAGGCACGCCAGAAGGCGGCAGCCGAGTACAAGGCGAAGAAGAAGGCGGCCAAGGGCGAATACAAGGATGAAGTCGGCGCTGCCAAGAAGGAACGCAAGGTCGAGAACAAGGCAGCGGATGCAACGGCCAAACAGGAACTGGCTGCACCGAAGCAATAACAGCAGAGGTTCGGAGGGTGGCGGGCGCGGTCCGCCGCCCTTGTTCTTTCCGCCCCCCACTCACCACGTTCATCCCTGCGGCCCCACCCGCATGCTGGTGGCTTGCAAGCGCGCCGATCACGCCTAGACTCGATGAGAGCCAGCTGCGTGTTCGTCTGCCCGGCTTGCCATCCGCGCCATGCCCGTTGTCCGCCCACATCATTGGTTTGCAAGCCTGTTGCTCTCCGGCCTGATGGGCGCACTCAGCCTGGGCAGTACGTTTGCCGTGGCGCAGCAGAAGCCGCCGCCGGCTTCGCCCCCCGCCTCCGCCGCAGCTGCATCGGGCGCGCAGAGCATGGCATTCCCCAAGGCCCGCGCCCTCGATCTGGCCAACCAGCCTCGTACCGGCGACTTCGATGCCATGCTCAAGCGCCGCGTCATTCGCGTGCTGGTACCGTACAGCCGCACGCTCTACTTCAGCGACAAAGGCCATGAGCGCGGGCTCACCGCAGAACTGGTGCGGGACTTCGAGCGGTACCTGAACAAGACTTACGCGGATCGCCTGGGCAAGCGCCCGCTTACAGTGATCATCATCCCCACCACGCGCGACCGCCTCCTGCCGGACCTGGCGGCGGGGCTGGGCGATATTGCCGCGGGCAACCTCACCGAGACCGAGGCGCGGCTGAAACTGGTGGACTTTGCAGCCCCGCGCGACCGCAAGCCGGTGCGCGAGCTGATCGTGACCGGCCCGAAATCCCCCGCCCTGAAGAGCCTCGACGACCTGGCGGGCAAGACCGTCCACGTGCGCCGCGCAAGCAGTTATTACGAAAGCCTGACTGCGCTGAACGACAGCCTGAACCGTGCCGGCAAGCCGCGGATGCAACTGGTGTTGCTGCCGGATGCCCTGGAAGACGAAGACGTGCTGGAGATGGTCAATGCGGGCTTGCTGCCGATCGTCGTGGTCGATGACTGGAAGGCGGCGATGTGGGCGCAGATACTGCCTGGCATCAAGGTGCGCCAGGACCTGGCGGTGCGCGAGGGCGGCTATGTCGGCTGGGCCTTCCGCAAGGACAGCCCGCAGTTGCGGCAGGTGATCGACAACTTCTATGTCAACCACGTCAAGAAGCACGGCGTGGCGGAATACCTGCTCAAGCAAACCATGCGCCGGATCAAGCAGATCAAGAACAACACCGGGGACGCCGAATACAAGCGCTTCCAGCAGACCGTTGCCTTCTTCGAGAAGTACGGCAAGGACTACCGCTTCGACCCGCTGATGCTCGCCGCACAGGGCTTCCAGGAGTCACAACTCAACCAGCAGGCGCGCAGCCGCGTGGGCGCCGTCGGCATCATGCAGATCATGCCCGCCACCGGCAAGGAACTGAACGTGGGCAATATCCGGATGATCGAATCCAATATCCACGCCGGCGCCAAGTACATGGACCGGCTGATGACGAAGTACTTCCCCGACGCGCATTTCTCGGAGTCCGACCGGCCGCTGTTCGCCTTCGCCAGCTACAACGCCGGGCCCGGCAATATCGCCAAGATGCGCAAGGAGGCTGCGGCGCGCGGGCTGGACCCCGACAAGTGGTTCAACAATGTCGAGATCGTGGTGGCTGAGAAGATCGGCATCGAAACCACCACCTACGTGCGCAACATCTACAAGTACTACGCGGCCTACCGGCTCATGCAGGACAGGGAGGCCGCGCGGGAGCGGGCACTGAAGGAAGTCCGGAAGTAGCCTGCCGCCGGCGCCCGCGCTGGCGGGACGGCGGTGGAACCGGGGCGCGCCAACCTGCGCCCGGCCATGCACAAGGATCAGTCGGCCAGGCCGCTGCTGTCGATATAGCCCAGCGCATCGCGCACCGCGCGCCGGGCCCTGAGCACATAGCAGACCTGGCGCTCGCGGATGGACAGTGCCACCACTTCAGCCTGCATCAGTTCCTGGAACATGTGTGCGGCACGCGGCAGGCTGAGCCCGACCAGTTGCGCCAGAGCAGCGGCGGGCAGCCCGTCCTCGCCGGCTTCCAGCAGCGCGCGGCAGATCGTGGCCCGCGCGGGTTCGGTCATCAGGGCAAGCGTCAGCGCGCTCTCTTGGGTCTCCATGGCCACACCTCGATCCTCTGGCGTTGTGCTGCGCCGCCCACCACGAGCGGCTGCCGGCCCTCTCCAGGTGCCGTTTCCCAACGTTCTACGCGGCTCGCAGGGCAAAGGCAATAGGGCCGCCCACGGGCTGCGCGATTACAACACCAGCGCTCACGCCCGCGGGCTCGCCGGCGATCCGACGATCCGACGGGCGGCGTCTACATGACCTCGATCATGCCGTTCATGGTCTCGTGCGCCGATCCGCAGAAGATGTCGCACAGGAAGCCATAGTTGCCGCTGCCGCGCGCCGTTGCCGGCAGACGCACGGTCGCGCCTGGCGGCACGTCGGCACGCACGCCGAAGTCCGGCACGCTGAAGCCCATGATCACGTCCTGTGCCGTCAGTTCGAATACGACCGACTCGCCGGCACGCAGCGGGATGTGATTCGGGGTAAAGACGAACTTGCGCGCGTGGACGCGAATGACGCGCGGCGCAGCCGCATCGCTCGGGCCGGTGCCGGCCAGCACGGCCGCCCCGAGGCCAAGCATCCAGGCCAGCGCCGTGCGCCGCCCGACCATCGATGACATTCTCATGGCCGGCTCCGGTCAGGTCGCGATCGGCTGTTCGGCCAGCGCGAACGCGCCGGACGCCGGTTTCGCTTCGATCTCGCGCCAGCCCAGTCCGCGATAGGGCTGTGCGGCATCCCAAGGCACCGGCTGGCGCTGCGGCTGCGAGCCCGGCGGCGGCAGGGGAAACATCAGCGAGCGTGCGGCGTGATGCGCAATGTGGCCGGTCATATGGTGATGCTCCTGATGGATGTGGCCGTAGAACACGGTTACGTTCGGATAGGGCAACAGCGTGTCGAGCACCTGCGCACCGTCGCGCGTGGCCCAGTCCCATTGCGGATACAGGTCGAACAGCGGGCGGTGCGTGAACACCACGGTGCGCGCGCCCTTGGGTTGCCGCGCCAGGTCCGCCGCCAGCCACGCGCGCTGCGCATCCCCGCCCCCCCCGCCGGATCGGACACGTTGTCGAGCACGACAAAGTGCACGCCTTTGTGATCGAAGGTGTAGTGCGTCGGCCCGAACAGCTCCTGGTAGGCCGCGCCCGCATCGAGGCTGGCGTCGTGCTCGCCCGGCATCAGGTGGATCGTGCTGACGCCCAGGCCGGCAATGACGGACTGGAACTCGCGCAGGCGCCGCCGCTCCTGCGGATCGTCGGTGGTGTGCGTGAGATCGCCGGTGAACATGATGAAGTCGGGCGGCTGCCGTAGCGCATTGACGGCGGCGACGGCCTTGGGCAGCGTGCCGCGCGCATCCGGATTGGCCGGCCCCTCGAAGCCCCAGTGTGCGTCCGACAGCTGCACAAAATAGAAGTCCTCATCGCGCCCGAAACCGTCAAACCGTGGTTCAACGGGCGGCTGGATTTCACGCCCCCGGTCCCTGACATGGCGGCAGAGGGCTTCGCGCTCGTGGGCGGACGGCTCGACTACCTCCACGGGCAGCGCGTGGCGGTGCTGGTCTATCGACGCAACCAGCATCCGATCGATGTCTTCGTGCCGCGCGGCGCGGGCGCGCGCAAGGCGGCCCCGGGTTTCCACAGCACCCTGACCCGGCAGGGCTACCAGATCACGCACTGGCAGGCAGGCGGCATGGACTACCGGGCCGTGACCGATGCCTCGGCCGCCGACCTGCAACGCTTCGGCAAGGCATGGCGCATGGCCAGCGGCGGCACGCCATAGCGCTCGCGCCGCCGCCGGTCATCCTGCCAGGCCCGTCTACGCCATCACGAACGGCAACTGCCGCTGGCGCTTGCCGGTCAGCGTGAACAGCGCGTTGGCCACCGCCGGCGCGATCGGCGGCACGCCCGGCTCGCCCAGGCCGGTGGGGTTCTCCTGCGAGGGCACGAAGAACACGTCCACCACCGGTGCATCGGTGATGCGCGGCGGCGGATAGTCCGGGAAGTTGCTGTTCTTCACGGCGCCGTTCTCGATCTCGATGGCAAACCCCGGCCTGGTCATGGCCAGCCCGAACACGCAGGCACCCTGGATCTGGGCCTCGGCGGACATCGGGTTGACCACGCGGTTGGCATGCACGCCGGCGGTGACGCGATGCACGCGCGGCTCGCCCTTCACCACCGAGACGTCGACCACATAGGCCACCACGGTGTTGAACGACTCGTGCACGGCCACGCCCCAGGCATGGCCCTTGGGCAGCTTGCGCTTGCCATAGCCCGATTTGTCCACCGCCAGCTGCAGCGCGGCGCGGTGGCGCGCGTGCTTCTTCTCGTCGAGCCGCGCCAGGCGGAATGCCACCGGATCCTGCTTTGCGGCGGCGGCCATCTCGTCGGCCAGCGTTTCCTTGACGAAGGCGGTGTGCGTATTGCCGACCGAGCGCCACCACAGCACCGGCACGTCCACCTGCGGGTGGTGCACCGACATCTGCAGCGGCAGGTCGTAGTCGTTCTCGACAATGCCCTCGGTCATGGTGGCGTCGACGCCGTTCTTGACCATGAACGGCTCGAACGGCGTGCCCTTCAGGATCGACTGGCCGACGATGGTGTGCTGCCAGCCCACCACCTTGCCCTGCGCGTCCAGGCCGATGCGGGCGCGGTGCAGGTGCAGCGGGCGGTAGTAGCCGCCACGGATATCGTCCTCGCGGCTCCAGACCACCTTGAGCGGCTCGGTGTGGCCCGCGGCGACCCAGGCTTTGAGCACGTTGGCCGCTTCGACGATGTAGTCAGAGGTCGGCACCGCGCGCCGGCCGAAGCCGCCACCGGCCATCATGGTGTTGAGCACCACCTTGTCCGCCGCCAGGCCCAGCGTGCGCGCCACCGCGGCCTGGTCGACGGTCTGGAACTGCGAGCCCACCCAGACCTTGACCGACTGCACCTTGCCGCCGGCCACCTCGGGCAGCAGCGTGCAGTTGAGCGGTTCCATCGGCGCGTGCGCCAGGTACGGGAAGCGGAAGTCGGCCTCGATCTTGCGCGGGGCACGCTGGATCGCCGCGTTGATATCGCCTTCGCCCGCGCGCGCCACCGTGCCGGGCTGGCCGGCCAGCCTGGCATATTCATCGAACAGGGCCTGCGACGAGACCTTCGAGCCCGCATCCTCCCACTGGACCTCGAGCGCATCGCGGCCCATCTTGGCCGGCCAGTAGCCGCCGGCAATCACGGCCACGCCGCTGCCGCCGCGGTCGACCGGCACCTGCAGCACGCCGCGCACGCCCGGCACCGCGCGGGCCTTGTCGGCGCTGAAGCTTTTCACCTTGCCGCCAAAGCGCGGCGGACGCGCCACCACGGCCACCACCATGCCTTTGAGCTGCGTGTCGATGCCGAACGGCGTGGTCGCCTCCATCTTGCCGCGCGCATCCAGCCGCGGCGTGGGCTTGCCGACAATGCGGAACTGCGCCGGATCCTTCAGCGTAACCTGCTGCGGCACCGGCATTTCCATCGCCGCCGGTGCCAGTTCGCCGAAGGTGGCGCGGTGGCTGCCGGACGTGACCACGCCCTGTTCGACCTTGCAGCTGGCGGGATCGACCTTCCATTGCTGCGCCGCGGCTGCGACCAGCATGGCGCGGGCGCGCGCGCCCAGTTCGCGGTACTGCTGGAACGAGTGGTTCAGCGCGGTCGAGCCGCCGGTCATCTGCATGCCGAAGCCGGGATCCTTGTACGGGTCGCCCGCCGGCGCCAGCGCCGCGCGCACGTTGCGCCAGTCGGCATCCAGTTCTTCGGCCAGCGCCATCGGCAGCGCGGTATGCACGCCCTGGCCGAATTCGAGCCGGTTCACGGCCACGGTCACGGTGTTGTCCGGCGCGATGACCAGGAACGCCTGCGGCGGCGACGGCGGCGCCTTGGGCTTGGCGCCCTCCTGTGCCTGCGCCAGCGGGGCCACGCCCAGCGCCAGCCCGCCGCCGGCGAGCCCGGTCAGCTTGAGGAAGCTGCGACGGTCCAGCGTTGCCACGCCGGCGCTCGGGCTCGCCTCGCCGCTATTGCCTGCCTGGCCGCCGGCCAGGGCTTCGATGCCTCGGATACGCATATCGGTTCGCTCCCGCTCAGGCCAGCGCACGGGCGGCGTCTTTGATCGCCGCGCGGATGCGCTGGTACGTGCCGCAGCGGCACAGGTTGCCGGCCATGGCCTGGTCGATGTCGGCGTCGGTAGGCCGCGGCTTGCTGCGCAGCAGGCCGACGGCGCTCATGACCTGGCCGTTCTGGCAGTAGCCGCACTGCGCGACATCGTGCTTGAGCCAGGCGTCCATCACGGCGCGCCCGACGCGGTCGGTGCCGATGCCTTCGATGGTGGTGATGCGCGCACCGGCCACCGCGGAGGCCGGCGTCACGCAGCTGCGCGTGGCCTGGCCGTTGATGTGGACGGTACAGGCACCGCACGCGGCCATGCCGCAGCCGAACTTGGTGCCGGTCATCTCGAGGTTGTCACGCAGCGCCCATAGCAGCGGCGTGGAAGGATCCACGTCGACTTCACGGGTCTTGCCGTTGACGTTGATGGAGAGGGTGGTCATTTGGGGGACACTCCTTGGGTACGTTGCCCGCTGGTCATTGCCTTTGCGCCGCAGCCTGGCGCAACGGGCCTGGCGCAACGGACAAGTGAGGATAGTGCAATTTGCGCCACCTTGCCGGGCGCTTTGCGCCCTACCGTGCCCGCCAGCGGCTTCTGCACGAACTTTGTGCAAGGCGCGGCTGTCCCTCATGGATTGCCTTGTTATCCGTTTCGATCCGATTCCTGCCGCTGAAACAGTGCCGTCGACTATTCCAGAACCTTCATTTCCCGCTGCCAGCACGGCTGCGGCCCCGAGCGCCGCCGCGCCCGGCACGGACGCGCCCACGGCCCGCCTGCGCGCGGCACAGTCGCCGGCGGTGGCGCGGCTTGACAGCATCCAGGCGCTGCGCGGGCTGGCCGCGGCCTTCGTGGTGCTCTACCACTCCGGGTTGACGCTCGGTGGCGCCAACGCGCCGGTGCTGAACTGGCTGACCCACAACGTCATCAAGCGCGGCCATGTCGGCGTGGACGTGTTCTTTGTCATCAGCGGCTTCATCATCGCCTGGGTCGCGGTGCTGGCCCGGCCGCGCCCGGAGCGCCCGCTCAGCTTCATGGTGCGGCGCATCTGCCGGCTGGCACCGCCGTACTGGACCATGTCGGCGATCCATGCGCTGCTGCTGAACCCGGTCACGCCGGCGGTGTTCGCCGCGTCGCTGGCATTCCTGCCGACGTCCACGGACCATGCCCCCTACTACGGCTATCCGGCGCTGTACGTGGGCTGGTCGCTCAACTATGAGCTGGCGTTCTACGCGGCCTTCGCGCTCGGCCTGCTGCTGGCCGGGCGGCGCGCGCTGCTGGTGGTGCTGGCGATCTTCGCGCTGTTCACGCTGGCGCTGCCGTGGTGGCGCTTCGGCACGCTGGTGGCCGATCCCGCACAGGGCTACGCGTTCGCGGCGCCATGGCTGGCCATGGCGAGCAATCCGCTGGTGCTCGAGTTCCTGCTGGGCTGCGGGCTGGCATGGGCCTACGCGCGCTGGCGCCACTTGCTGACGCCGGCGCTGGCGCTGGCGCTGCTGGCGGTCGGCGGCGCGGCGTTCGCGCTGTCGCTGCCGCTGGTCGGGCCGGATTTCAGCCTGGCCGGACGCGGCCTGCCCGCCGCGCTGCTGGTGGCCGGCGCGGTCGCGGCCGAACACACCGGCATGCTGCGCGTGCCGCGCGCGCTGATCTGGCTGGGCGAACTGTCCTACGCGCTGTACCTGACCCATCCCACCGTGATCGAAGCGGTCAAGCGCCTGATGCCCGAACTGGGCGCGGGCCAGACCGCCATGCAGCTGCTGCGCTTTGCCATCGATGCCGGCCTGGCGCTGGCGCTGGCCTGGCTGCTGCACCGCTGGGTCGAACTGCCGGGCATCGCGGCGGGCCGCCGGCTGGCACGCGGCTAGGCTGCCGCCGCCGCTTCAGCGTTGCGGCAAGCCGGCCAGGAACAGGTACAGCGCCGTCAGCTCGGTATCGTTCATGCGCCCGAAGGAATCGAACGGCATCACGCGACTGACCGCGGTGCCGTCGGGCCGCTTGCCGCTGCGCATCATCTCGATAAACGCCGCGGGCTGGCCGTAGCGCGCCAACGCGCCGCCGGGCACCGGGCGCAGGTCCGCCGCCGGCGGCCAGTCGGGCGGCGCCCCGGGGATCTTGCCGCCACGGTACGCGGGCCCGTGGCAGCCCACGCAGACACTGGCGACATAGGCGCCATAGCGGGCGGTCGGCTCGGGCACCATCGCCGGCTGCGCCGGCAGGCTGTGGTCGATCTTGGACGCCGCGTCCTTCACCACCCCCACGCCATACAGCGCGCGCACCAGCCATGGCATGGTGATCTCGGCGGGGGCGCCCATCGCGGCCGGCAGGCTGCGCAGGTAGCCGATCAGCGCGCCCAGGTCCTCATCGCTGAGCCGGTTGTAGTCTTCGCTGGGCATCACCAGCAGCGGGCGGTGCGAGGGCGCCACGCCATGGCGGATGCTGCGCACCCAATCGACCGGCTGGTAGGTGGCGATGGCCGGATTGGCGCGGGTCAGGTCCGGCGCGCGTACGCGCAGGCCGCCCGGGTCGTCGATCACCTGCTTGCCACCCCCGCCGGCGCCATGGCATTCCATGCAGCCGCGCGATTCGTACAGGTATTTGCCATGGGCGATGGCGGCGGGATCCTCGCGGATGGCAACGGGGGCGACCTGGACGTGCACAATGCGCTGCGCCTTGCGCTCGCCCACCCAAGCCGCGGCATACGCCGTCGCCGCCACGACGACAGCCGTGGCGGCGAGCCCCCATGCCACCCTCCGCAGTACCCGCGCCATTTGCCTTCCCCTGTCCGCACTGGATGCCCCAGCTTGCCGCCAGGGCACGGGGGGCTGTCGGTGGGAAAGGGCACATAGCGGCAGCGCCTGCGGGGCTCAGGCCAGCCCGGCCGGGGCGCGGTCGATGAAGCCGGTCATGCGCGCCAGCCGGCCATCGGCGCAGACGGTGGCAAAGTCGGTGCCGACCACCAGCGCCGCTTCGCCGGCGGGACCAAGTTCCCAGCTGAAGCGCAGGTGCTCGCCATGCGCATCGACCGGACTCACGCGGGTAAAGCGAAAACCCGGAAACTTCGCCTGCACCGCGGCGATCATCGCGTCGATGCCGGCATGGCCGTCGCCGCGCATCAGCGGATCGACATAGCTCGCCGATTCGGTCCACGCCGCCGCGATCAGTTCGCGCCGGCGCGCGGCATCGGTCTCGTTCCAGGCCGCGAGGTAGCGGTCGGCGAGCGTGGCGGCGTGTGCAACCTGCGGGGACTGGGCCGGGGTGGCAGCGGACATGGCATTCTCCTTGGGTAGGGTGGTCAAGCGCTTGGGTATGGCGTGAGGCCATGGCTGCATGATCGGTGCGTGGGCGCCGCAGCGCGATTACCGGGGAGGTTATCGGCGCGGAACGGGTGCTCACGGACCACCACGCTTGCCGCGATCGCCACCGCCCCTACCAAAAAATCGCCCCCAGCACCAGAGCCAAGTAACCCCCCAACCTGCCCCTGTCCTGCCGATGGCCATGCGCCTATCCTCGCTACATTGCCCATTACGCTGGGCGGCAGTACGTCCGGGTGTTTCGGGGGCCGTGCCGCCGGGCGCGCCGGTCAAGCCCCTTCCGTCCTGACCCCAACCGCATCGCCTTTGCACCGCTATCGTCCATGACGCCCGACACGGCCCCGCCAAGCCACCAGGCCGCCCCGGCCCCTTCCGCCCCGCCGCGCCGCTGGCTGGCCTTGCTGCTGGCCGGCGCCGGCTACTTCGTGCTGGCGGCGGCGGCGCTGTGGCTGGCGCGGCTGCCTGGGACCGTGGCCTCGGTCTGGCTGCCCAACGCGTTCGGGCTGGGCCTGCTGCTGCACCGGCCGCGCGCTGAAGGGCCGTGGCTGCTGGCTGGCATGCTGGTTGCCAGCGTCCTGGCCAACCACGGTGCCGGCGACAGCGTCGGCACCGCGCTGATGCTGACCGGCGCCAACCTGGCGGAGATGCTGTCCGCGCTGCTGCTGTTGCGCGTGCTGGACCGGCATGGCTTTTCCGGGCGCCAGGGACCGCTGGCGGCGTTCTCGGTGATGCTGGCGGTAGGTGGCATCCTGGCGCCGATGGTCGGCGCCACCGCCGGCGCGGCGGCCATCGCCGCGGTCGAGGGCAGCCGCTTCGCCCCGGTCTGGTGGACGTGGTGGCAGGCCAGCGCGCTGGGCATGGCGCTGCTGCTGCCGATGATGCTGTCGATGACGGCGGGTCGCGTGCGCGCCGCCGCCGCGCGGCAGATGCTGGCGCCGCAGGCCGGCGCGCTGGCGCTGAGCCTGGCCATCGGCGCCGTGGCGCAGTGGCAGGGACACGACCCGTTCGCCGCGATGTCGCTGCCGCTGGTGCTGCTGGCGCTGGCCGGCAATCCGTTCGCCACCGCGTTGCTGGCGCTGGTGGCCACGCTGTGCCTGCAGGCGCTGATGCTGCTTTCGCACCGCCATGAAGCGGTGCCGCTGTCGGCCGCGGTGATCATGGTGCTGCCGGTCTGCATCGCCTACCTGACCGAGCAGAACCGGCACGGCCGCGCCAGCCTGCGCAGCAGCGACAAGCGCTTTCGCCAGGCCATGGAGCATTCGGCGATCGGCATGGCGCTGGTCGACATGGACGGCCGCTGGCAGACCGTGAACCGCGCCATGACCGAGTTGCTAGGCTATAGCGCGGCCGAACTGCGCGAGCTGAGCTACCAGCAGCTGACCCATCCCGACGACCTCACCGGCGACCTGCGCCAGGTCGCCAACCTGTTGTCCGGCAAGGTCGAGGCGTACCGCCTGGAAAAGCGCTACCGGCACAAGGACGGCCACTACCGCTGGGTGCTGCTGGCGGTCTCGCTGGTGCGCGACGAGCAAAGCGGCGAGCCGCAGCACTTCATCACGCAGGTGGAAGACATCCACGCGCGCAAGCTGGCGCAGCAAGAGCTGGAACGGCTGTCGCGGCGCATCCAGCTGGCGGTGGAAGCCGGCGGTGTCGGCATCTGGGAATGGGACCTCGCCGGAGCCGACATTACCTGGGATGCGCGCATGCATGCGCTGCACGGCACCGATCCCGCCGCCGGCGCGCCGCTCGCGGAGCAATGGATCGCACTGGTGCATCCGGACGATGTCCCCCGCGTGCGCGGCGAAATGCGCCGCGCCATCCGCGACGAGGCGCCGTTCGACACCGAATACCGCATCGTGCGGCCCGGTGGCGAGGTACGCCATGTGCGCGCCATGGCGATGGTGACCCGCGGCGCCGACGGCACTGCCCATGCGCTGGTGGGCACCAACTGGGACATCACCGAGCAGCGCCGCCTGACTGATGCGCTGTTCGAGGAGAAGGAACGCCTGCATATCACGCTGCGCTCGATCGGCGATGCGGTGATCTGCACCGACGCCACTATGCAGGTGACCTTCATGAACCCGATCGCGGAACAGCTGACCGGCTGGACCATGGCCGGCGCCACCGGGCTGCCGCTGGAACGGGTCTTCCGCATCGTCGACGAGGCCAGCGGCGAGCCCATCCCGAGCCCGGTCGAAGCCTGCCTGCGCACGCTCACGCCGGCCTACCTGCAGGAAGGCGCCGTGCTGCACAGCCTGACCGGCGAACGCCACGACGTGCAGGACTCGGCCGCGCCGGTGCTGACCGCGCGCGGCGAGGTACTGGGCGCGGTGCTGGTGTTCCAGGACATCACCAACGCGCGCGCGCTGCAGCGGGAGCTGGCGCGCTCGGCCATGCATGACGCGCTGACCGGCCTGCCCAACCGCACCTGGTTCGAGAAGCGCCTGCGCGAGTCGTGCGAGGCGGCGCGGCTGCACGGCCATCGCGCGGCGCTGTGCTTTATCGACCTGGACCGCTTCAAGATCGTCAACGACACCGCCGGCCACGGCGCCGGCGACGTGCTGCTGCGCGAGCTCGGCTACCTGATCCGCAACCATGTGCGACCGGACGACGTGCTGGCGCGCCTGGGCGGCGACGAGTTCGCGCTGCTGCTCAAGGACTGCACCGTCGACCAGGCCGAGCAGGTCTGCCAGGGTGTGATCGACGCCATCCGCGGCCGCCGCTTCCCGTGGGAAGGACGCGTGTACGACGTCGGCGCCAGCATCGGCATCGCCGCGATCGACCTCGACGTGCCGCCGGTCAGCGAACTGATGAGCCGCGCCGACGTGGCTTGCTACGCGGCCAAGGCCGCGGGCCGCAGCCGGGTCTCGGTCTACCGCCGCGACGAGAGCGACGCGCGCCGCCACCACCGCGAGCTGGAAGTGGCCGCCGGTATCCACTCCGCGCTGGAGGCCAACCGCTTCCGCCTGTTCGCGCAGGAGATCCGCGCGCTGCAGCCGGAACAGAACGCGGACGGCAGCGCCCACCGCCATATCGAGATCCTGGTGCGCATGGTCGACGAGCACGGCGAGTTGATCCTGCCCGGCGCCTTCATTCCCGCCGCCGAGCGCTACGACCTGATGGGGCATGTCGACCGCTGGGTCATCCGCAACGTGCTGCGCGGCTACGGCGAGCGGCTGCGGGCGATACCGGGGCTGTCGGTATCGATCAACCTGTCGGCCAACTCGCTGGGCGAGCCGTTCCTGCTGCCGTTCCTGCATGCCGAGCTGGAGGCCAGCGCCCTGCCCGCCAGCCGCATCCGGCTGGAGATCACCGAAACCGCGCTGATCAACAACATGGCCGCGGCCAACCGCCTGGTGGCGGAGATGCGGCGCGCCGGCTGCACCGTGTCGCTCGATGACTTCGGCTCCGGCCTGTCTTCGTTCGCCTACCTGAAGCAGTTCCCGGTGGACTTCCTGAAGATCGACGGCAGCTTTATCCGGCAACTGGCCGACAACGCCGTCGACCGCGAGATCGTCAGTTCGATCAACGATATCGGGCATCGGCTGGGCGTGCGCACGGTGGCGGAGTGGGTGGAGGACGAACGCACCCTCGACGCGCTGCGCGCGATCGGCGTGGACTATGCGCAGGGCTATGCGATCGGGCGGCCGGTGGCGCTGGACGTGTTCCTGGCCGGATACGCGCAACGCAATGCGCAGGCCTCGTAGCCGGCGCCGCTGAGCGTGATACATTCGGCGCCTGTCGCATGGCCGCCTGGCCGAACCCAAGGGGAACCCGTTGTCGCTCGTGTCCGACCCGATGCCGGCGCCGCTCTATGCGCGCGTCAAGCAGCACATCAGCAGCCGGATTGCTGACGGCACCTGGCCGCCCCATCACCGCGTGCCGTCCGAGACCGAGCTGGTCGAGGCGCTCGGCGTAAGCCGCATGACCGTGCACCGCGCGCTGCGCGAACTGACCGCCGAGGGCATGCTGGTGCGGCTGCAAGGGGTTGGCACCTTTGTCGCTGAACCGAAGCGCCGGACCGCGCTGTATGCGGTCAACAATATTGCCGATGACATCGCCTCGCGCGGACACCGCCATCGCGCGCGCGTGGTCAGCCTGGCGGCGGAGCGCGCCGGTCCGGCGCAGGCCGCCGCGCTGGAGGTCGCGCTGGAAGCGCAGGTGTTCCATTCGGTGATCGTCCACTATGAGGACGACGTGGCGATCCAGCTGGAGGACCGCTATGTCAATGCCGTGGTCGCGCCGGACTACCTGGCGCAGGACTTCACCAGCGAAACCCCTTACCAGTACCTGTCCCGCATCGCCCCGCTGACCGAGGGCGAACACGTGGTCGAAGCCGTGCTGGCCCTGCCGGAAGAGTGCGAGCTGCTCGCCATCGCGCGCGGCGAGCCCTGCCTGCTGATCCGGCGCCGCACCTGGTCCGCCGGCCGCGTGGTGACGTCGGTGCGGCTCGTGCATCCCGGATCGCTGCATCGGCTGGAAGGCCGGTTTACCTCCTAGGCCGGGTGCCTCAACCCAAACTCCCTGCGCATTTGTAACGAAAGCGGCGCATTTCGTCGCCGTGTCGTACGGGATTACCCCGATTCATGCGGACTTGTATATACAGGAATATACATGCCTATGCGTTGACCGACAGCGCGCGTTCCAGACCCGCCAGACCGAAGGAGTTACCCGTGAGCCAGACCCCCACCCAACCCACGCGTTTCCGCGACACCGAAATCCGCGCGCCGCGCGGCACCGAGCTCACCGCCAGGAGCTGGCTGACCGAAGCCCCGCTGCGCATGCTGATGAACAACCTCGACCCCGAGGTGGCGGAAAACCCGAAGGAACTGGTGGTCTATGGTGGCATCGGGCGCGCCGCGCGCAACTGGGAATGCTATGACCGCATCGTCGAAGCCCTGACCCGGCTGGAGGACGACCAGACCCTGCTGGTGCAGTCGGGCAAGCCGGTCGGCGTGTTCCGCACCCACCGCGACGCGCCGCGGGTGCTGATCGCCAACTCCAACCTGGTGCCGCACTGGGCCAACTGGGAACACTTCAACGAACTCGACGCCAGGGGCCTGGCCATGTACGGCCAGATGACCGCCGGCAGCTGGATCTATATCGGCAGCCAGGGCATCGTGCAGGGCACGTATGAAACCTTCGTCGAAGCCGGCCGCCAGCACTATGGTGGCGACCTGAAGGGCCGCTGGGTGCTGACCGCCGGCCTGGGCGGCATGGGCGGCGCGCAGCCGCTGGCGGCGACGCTGGCCGGCGCCTGCTCGCTCAATATCGAATGCCAGCAGAGCCGCATCGATTTCCGCCTGAAGACGCGCTATGTCGACGAGCAGGCCACTGACCTGGACGACGCGCTGGCCCGCATCGACCGCTACACCGCGCAGGGCAAGGCGATCTCGATCGCGCTGTGCGCCAACGCCGCCGAAGTGCTGCCGGAACTGGTGCGCCGCGGCGTGCGCCCCGACATGGTCACCGACCAGACCAGCGCGCACGACCCGCTCAACGGCTACCTGCCCGCCGGCTGGAGCTGGGACCAATACCGCGAGCGCGCGCAGCGCGAGCCGGCCGTGGTGGTGAAGGCCGCCAAGGCATCCATGGCCGCGCATGTGCAAGCCATGCTGGATTTCCAGAAGCTGGGCGTGCCGACCTTCGACTACGGCAACAACATCCGCCAGATGGCCAAGGAAGAAGGCGTGGCCAACGCCTTTGACTTCCCCGGCTTCGTGCCCGCCTATATCCGCCCGCTGTTCTGCCGTGGCATCGGCCCGTTCCGCTGGGCCGCGCTGTCGGGAGATCCGCAGGACATCTACAAGACCGACGCCAAGGTCAAGGAACTGATCCCCGATGACGCGCACCTGCACCGCTGGCTCGACATGGCGCGCGAGCGCATCAGCTTCCAGGGCCTGCCGGCGCGCATCTGCTGGGTCGGCCTGGGCCTGCGCGCCAGGCTGGGCCTGGCGTTCAACGAGATGGTGCGCAGCGGCGAGCTGTCGGCGCCGGTCGTGATCGGCCGCGACCACCTGGACTCGGGCTCGGTGGCCAGCCCCAACCGCGAGACCGAAGCGATGCAGGACGGCTCGGACGCAGTCTCTGACTGGCCGCTGCTGAATGCGCTGCTGAACACCGCCAGCGGCGCCACCTGGGTCTCGCTGCACCACGGCGGCGGCGTGGGCATGGGTTTCTCGCAGCATTCCGGCGTGGTGATCGTGTGCGACGGCACCGATGAAGCCGCGGCGCGCATCGCTCGCGTCTTGCACAACGACCCGGCCACCGGCGTGATGCGCCATGCCGACGCCGGCTACCAGATCGCCGTCGACTGCGCGCGCGAGCAGGGCCTGGACCTGCCGATGCTGCGCGACTGATCGGCGCTCAAGAACCCAGTGTTTGCTCCCCTCTCCCGCTTGCGGGAGAGGGGCGGGGGAGAGGGCGGGCGTTCGCAATGACGACACGCCCTCCTCTTGGAGACGCCGGCCCTCTCCCCCGGCCCCTCTCCCACTGGCGTGGGAGAGGGGAGCAAGCCAACGCATTCCTACAGGAGACAATCGCATGCCATCCGATACCACTGCACCCGCCTACGATGGTGTTGGTGTCGCAGGCGCCCAGCCCGGCGCCCCCACCCCCGCGCTGTCGCGCACGCGCGCCATTGCCGCCATCACCATCGGCAACGGCCTCGAGTTCTACGATTTCGTGGTCTACAGCTTCTTTGCCACGCTGATCGGCCGGCTCTACTTCCCCGTCGACAACCCCACCGGCCAGCTGCTGATGTCGTTCGCCACCTTTGGCGTGGGCTTCCTGATGCGGCCGCTCGGCGGCCTGCTGATCGGCATGTATGCCGACCGCGCCGGGCGCAAGCCGGCGGTGGCGCTGACACTGTGGCTGATGGGGCTGAGCTCGCTGATCTTCGTGGTGACGCCGCCGTACGCGCAGATCGGCATCCTGGCCCCGATCATGGTGGTGGTCGCGCGGCTGGTGCAGGGCTTCGCCATTGGCGGCGAGATGGGCGCCTCGACCGCGCTGCTGCTGGAATACGCCGACGACCGCACGCGCGGCTTCTATACCGCCTGGCAGCCGTTCAGCCAGGGCCTGGCCGCGCTGCTGGGCGCGGTCACCGGCCTGCTGCTGAGCAACCTGCTGGCGCCGGCCGAGCTGGCGTCCTGGGGCTGGCGCCTGGCCTTCCTGATCGGCATCCTGGTAATCCCGGTCGGCCTGCTGATCCGCCGCCGCCTGGAAGAGACCGCCACGCCCGCGCACAGCGGCGAACACGCCGCGCAATGGCCGCTGCTGCGCCGGCATGCGCGCGAAATCTTTGCCTGCATCCTGCTGATGATCGGCCTGGCGTCTTCCACTTATATCGTCGTCTACTACCTCAGCAACTACGCCGTGAGCGTGCTGAAGATGCCGCTGTCGCTGGGCATCTGGGCGGGCTGCGTAGCCGCCGCGGTGCAGGTGGCACTGTCGCCGTTCGCGGGCTGGCTGGCTGACCGCGTTGGCCGCAAGACCGTGGTGCTGTGGTCGCGCGTGGCGCTGCTGGCGATGGTCTACCCGGCGTTCGTGCTGATCAATGCCGAGCCCTCGCTGGCGCGGCTGCTGGTGGTGGTGGCCTGCCTGTCGGTGCCGATGTCGATGACCGCGCCGGCATCGATGGTGCTGGTCAGCGAGGTGCTGCCCAAGCGCCTGCGCGCCACCGGCCTGTCGATCGCCTATTGCGTGGCCATCGCCATCTTCGGCGGCTTTGCGCAGTACTTCTCGACGCAGCTGATCCAGGCCACCGGCAATGTCAACGCTCCCGCGCTTTACGTGATCGGCTGCGGCCTGGTGTCGCTGCTGGGCTTGCTGATGGTGCCCGAAACGCTGGGGCGGCGGCTGCAATGAGCGACCTGGCAGACTTCGCGCCCGCCGCGGCCGCTGCGGCCGCCTCCGGCCACGATACGGCCTGGCGCGGGCGCCGCGATACCGGCGAGGCGGGCGACACCCGCCGCCTGTTCGATATCGTCGCCGGCCCGGCCACGCCGCGCACGCCCGGCGTGCCGGTGCTGCTGGGCTTCTGCGGCGACGCCGGCGTGGTGCGCAACCAGGGCCGGCCGGGCGCTGCCGGCGGCCCGCGCGAGCTGCGCCGCGCCCTGGCCGGCGTGCCGGCGCACGGCATCGGCCGCCTGATCGATGGCGGCGACATCCACTGCGAAGGCGATGCGCTGGAGTCCGCGCAGCAGCGGCTGGGCCAGGCCGTGGCCGCCGAACTGGCGGTGGGCGCCTGGCCGCTGGTGCTGGGCGGCGGGCATGAGGTGGCGTGGGGCACGTGGCAAGGGCTGCGCATGCACCTCGATGCGCGCGGCGACCGCGGCCGCGTGCTGATCGTCAACCTCGACGCGCATTTCGACCTGCGCGGCAGCCGCCCCGGCAGCTCCGGCACGCCCTTCGACCAGATCGCCGCCGACTGCCGGCAACGCGGCATGCCATTCGACTACGCCTGCCTGGGCGTCAGCCGGCTCGGCAACACCGCCGCGCTGTTTGCGCGCGCCCACGCGCTGGGCGTGCGCCATGTCGAGGACACCGACATGCAGGAGCGCCACCTCGACGCGCGGCTGGCCGAACTGGACCGCTGGGTCGCCGATGCCGACCACGTCTACCTGAGCATCGACCTTGACGTGCTGCCCGCCGCGGTCATGCCTGGCGTCTCGGCCCCGGCCGCCTATGGCGTGCCGCTGGCGGTAGTCGAGGCCATCGCCACGCTGCTGCGCGACAGCGGCAAGCTGCGCGTGGCCGATATTGCCGAGTTCAATCCGCGATACGACCGCGACGGCTGCGGCGCGCGCGTGGCCGCGCGCCTGTGTTACCGCCTGCTGGGCGGCTAGGGCTACCGTTTTCGGGTGCTCCAAGTCGCCGGACCTTGCCCAGGCAAGGTGTTCTCCAGCAAGGAACCACCTTAAGCGGGGCCTTCGGTTTTTTCCGGCGCCGTGGCTGTGTCCGGCCCCCCTCACCTCTCCACTTTCCGCCAAAAAACCGGGGGTTAACACCTAGAACGCCGTTCGGATTCCCGAACGGCGTTTTCGCGCTCCCATCCGGGTTCCCGAACCATGCGCCGGGATCACATCATTTTCTCCTTTTCTTTCAATAACTTGCGTCGCGCAAGCAAGGCCTTTCCGCTGGCACGGCGCGTGCAATATAGGCCGCCGCTCACAGCGCCAGACAGGTACGCCGGCACGCTCCAGCGTCCCGGCCGATGCCGAAAAAACAAAGGAGGACACACCCATGACCGACCCCGCCTTGCCCACCCCAGTCGCCATCCCGGCGCATCCCCGGCTCCTGTTGCCGCGCTGAACCCCGACACGGCCGGCCCGGCGCCCCGACGTCGCCCTGCCTCCTGCAATACACAGACGCCCGTCCCGGCCCCGGAACGGGCGCACAGGCCTGATCCACGATGAAACTGAATCGACTGCCCACCCTGATCTTCATTGCGATGCTGCTAGGCGTGCTGGCCGGCACCGCCGCGCACAACCTGGCGCCGGACGCCGCCACCGCCAAATCGATTGCGGACCACCTGTCCATCCTGACCGACGTGTTCCTGCGGATGATCAAGATGATCATCGGGCCGCTGGTGTTCGCCACGCTGGTGTCCGGCATTGCCAGCATGGGCGACGGCCGCGCCGTCGGCCGCATCGGCATGAAGGCGATGATGTGGTTCATCGGCGCCTCGATCACCTCGCTGCTGCTGGGCCTGTTGATGGCCAACCTGCTCGAGCCCGGCCACGGCATGAACCTGCCGCTGCCGCCGGCCGACGCCGCCTCGAACCTGAAGACCGGCGCGCTGAACCTGCGCGACTTCATCGCCCACATGTTCCCCAAGAGCTTTGTCGAGGCAATGGCGAACAACGAGATCCTGCAGATCGTGGTGTTCTCGCTGTTCTTCGGCTTCGCGCTGGGCACGATGAAGGACGGCGTCGGCAAGCCGGTGCTGCAGGGCATTGAAGGTTTGGGCCACGTGATGCTGAAGGTCACCAACTACGTGATGGCCTTTGCGCCGGTGGGCGTGTTCGGCGCGATCGCGGCCGTGATCACGGCGCAGGGCCTGGGCGTGCTGGTGGTGTACGCCAAGCTGCTGGGCAGCCTCTACCTGGCGCTGGCGCTGCTGTGGGTGGCGTTGATCGGCGGCGGCTACTGCTTCCTGGGCCGCGACGTGTTCCGCCTGCTCAAGGGCATGCGCGCGCCGCTGATGATCGGCTTCGCCACCGCCAGCAGCGAATCGGCCTATCCCAAGGTGATCGACCAGCTGACCCGCTTCGGCGTCAAGGAGCGCATCACCAACTTCGTGCTGCCGCTGGGCTACTCGTTCAACCTGGACGGCTCGATCATGTACACCTCGTTTGCCGCGCTGTTCGTGGCGCAGGTGTATGGCATCCAGCTGTCGCTGACCCAGCAGATCACCATGCTGCTGGTCCTGCTTGTCACCAGCAAGGGTATCGCCGGCGTGCCGCGCGCCTCGCTGGTGGTGGTCGCCGCCGTACTGCCGATGTTCGGCCTGCCCGAGGCCGGCATCCTGCTGGTACTGGGCATCGACCACGTACTCGACATGGGTCGCACCGTGACCAATGTGCTCGGCAACGCGATTGCCACCGCCGTCGTCGCCAAAAGCGAAGGCGCCATCGGCGCGCCGGTACCGTCCGAGGAGGATGAACCCGCCGCGGATACCACCACCGGCCTGGCACCTGCCCAGGTCCTCGCGGGCAAGTAACACCGTCCGCCAGGCGTGCCAGGGCCCGGTTGCCGATCAGGCAACCGGGCCTTTTTGCGTTCTGTGCGGCCGATACCCCCCGTTGGTGTGGTAAAAGTAGGCTCCCGCGCCAAGCTCAAGCCACTGCCGGCGCGGCGGCTTTGCCACCTGCCTCACCCAACACCTGATGACCGGCCCGTTCCACCCTCCCGGCGAGACCACCCGCGCCAACGCCGCAGCGTCCGCCGCGGCCAACGGCTCGCGCCTGCCCCACGGCCTGCGCGGCGCCGCGCCGCTGCTCGCGCTGCTGGCGCTGGCGGTGCTGGTGGGGCTGGCCGGCGCGCTCGGCTACCGCTACACCTACGACACCGCGCTGGCGCGCCAGGCCGAACGCGGCCAGGTGCAGCTACGGCTGTACACGCAGGCGCTGGAAAGCGAGCTGGCGCATTACGACTACGTGCCCGGCCTGCTGTCGCTGGACGAGCGCATCGCCGCGCTGCTGCTGCGCCCGGACGACGCATCGCGCGCCGCGCGCGCCAACGACTACCTGAGCGCGCTCAACACCCGCGCCGGCACGCGCGTGATCTACGTGCTGGACGCGCACGGCAAGGTGCTGGCCACCAGCAACTGGCAGCGCCCGGACAGCTACCTTGGCGAAGACCTGAGCTTCCGCCCGTATTTCCGCGCGGCCATGGATGGCCAGCTCGGCCGCTTCTACGGCGTCGGCACCACCCGCAGCGAATCGGGCTACTACCTGTCGGCGCCGCTGGGCGAGCGCGACAACCCGGTGGGCGTGGCGGTGGTCAAGATCGGCCTGGAGCCGCTGGAAAACCGCTGGCAGGGCGCCGACAGCCAGATGCTGCTGAGCGACGAGAACGGCGTGGTGATCCTGGCCTCGGACCCGTCGTGGAAGCTGGCCGCGCTGCGCCCGCTGTCGACCGAGGCGCGCGAGCGCCTGGCACGCAGCCTGCAGTACAACCGCGCCCCGCTGCCGCAGCTGCCGCTGGCCCTGGTGCGCAAGCTGGACAATGGCAACGGCAGCAGCAGCGACGAGCTGGTGCGCCCGCGCCGCGGCCCGCCGATGCTGGCCCAGCATGCCGCGCTGCCCGGCACCGACTGGCAGCTGACGCTGCTGACCAATACCTCGCAGGCGCGCGTGGCCGCGCTCAACACGGCGGCGCTGGCCGGCGTGCTGACCGCCTTCGTGCTGCTGCTGGGCGCCGCCTGGAACGTGCGCCGGCGCATCATCAATGAACGCCTGGCGGCGCGCGCGGCGCTGGAGGCGGCCAATAGCGAGCTGGAGCGCAAGGTGGCCGAGCGCACCGCCGACCTGTCCACCACCAACCAGCGCCTGCAGGCCGAGGTTGCCGAACGCATCCGCGCCGAGACCGTGTTGCGCCAGGCCCAGGACGGGCTGCTGCAGGCCGGCAAGCTGGCCGCCGTGGGGCAGATGTCGACCGGCATCGCGCATGAGCTGAACCAGCCGCTGGCGGCGCTGCGCACGATCTCCGGCAATACCGGCAAGTTCCTCGAGCGCGGCGACTACGCCACGGTGCGCGCCAACCTCGACACCATCATCAGCCTGGTCGAGCGCATGGGCCGCATCACCGGCGCGCTCAAGTCGTTCGCGCGCAAGCCCGGCAATGGCGCGCGCCAGGCCCGGCTGGCCGAGGCGGTCGACAACGCGCTGTTCCTGCTGCAGACCCGCGTGGACGCGGTGCAGCCAGCGCTGCAGCGCGATGTCGCTCCGTCCCTGGCGGTGGTGTGCGACCCCAACCGGCTGGAACAGGTGCTGGTCAACCTGCTCGGCAACGCGCTCGACGCCGTGGCCGGCAGGCCCGGCCCGCGCATCGCGCTGCATGCGCACGTGGCCGCCGGCATGGTCCACCTGACCGTGCGCGACAACGGCGCCGGCCTGTCCGAACAGGCCTTCTCGCGGCTGTTCGAACCGTTCTTCACCACCAAGCCCGCCGGCCAGGGGCTGGGGCTGGGCCTGACGCTGTCGGCCGGCATCCTCAACGAGAACGGCGGCAGCCTGTCCGCCACCAACCATCCGGACGGCGGTGCCTGCTTCACGCTGGTGCTGCCGCTGGCGCCGGAAGCGAATTCACAGGATGCTGAACATGCCGGCTGATCTGACCGTGCTGGTCGTCGAAGACGATGCCGACGTGCGCCTGGGCTGTGAGCAGGCGCTGCGCCTGGAGGGCATTGCCACGCGCGGCGTGGGCAGCGCCGAGGCCGCGCTGCGCGAGGCCGGCCCGGGCTACGCCGGCGTGGTGGTCAGCGACATCCGCCTGCCCGGCCAGGACGGCATGGCGCTGCTGGCGCAATTGCGCGCGCGCGATCCCGCCCTGCCGGTGATCATGATCACCGGGCACGGCGACGTGGGGCTGGCGGTGCAGGCGATGAAGCAAGGCGCCTACGACTTCCTGGAAAAACCGTTCTCGCCCGAGCAGCTGGTCGATGCCACCCGCCGCGCGCTGGAACAGCGCCGGCTCGCGCTCGAAGTATCAGAACTGCGCGAACGGCTGGCCGGCCGCGAGAAACTGGAAACCCGCCTGATCGGCCATTCGCCCGCCGTCGAGCGGCTGCGGCGGCTGATCGCGGACCTGGCCGGCACCGACGCCAACGTGCTGATCCACGGCGAGACCGGCACCGGCAAGGAGCTGGTCGCGCGCTGCCTGCACGAGGCCAGCCAGCGCCATGCGCGCAATTTTGTCGCGATCAACTGCGGCGGCCTGCCCGAGCAGCTGTTCGAAAGCGAGATTTTCGGCCACGAGGCCGGTTCCTTCACCGGCGCTGCGCGCCGCCGCATCGGCAAGATCGAGCATGCGGAAGGCGGCACGCTGTTTCTCGACGAGATCGAGAGCATGCCGATGCCGCTGCAGATCAAGCTGCTGCGGGTGCTGCAGGAACGCGTGGTGGAACGCCTCGGATCGAACCAGCCGGTGCCGGTCAACGCCCGCGTGGTAGCCGCCACCAAGGCAGACCTGCGCGCGCAGTCCGATGCCGGCCAGTTCCGCGCGGACCTGTACTACCGCCTCAACGTGATCACGCTGGAACTGCCGCCGCTGCGCGAGCGGCGCGAGGACGTGCCGGCATTGTTCGAGCATTTCGTCGCGCAGGCCGCGTTGCGCTTCGGACGCGACGCGGTGCCGGCCACGCCGGCCGAACTGTCCGCGCTGGTGGCCTACCCATGGCCGGGCAATGTGCGCGAGTTGCGCAACCTGGCCGAGCGCCACGTGCTGGGGCTGGGCTGCAACCCTGGCCACGGCGCCACCGCACCCGAGGCCATGCCGCTGGCGCAAGCCGTCGAGCAGTTCGAGCGCGCGCTGATTGCCGACGCCATGCGCCGCCACGACGGCAACCTCAGCCGCGCCAGCGAAGCGCTGGGGGTGGCCAAGACTACGCTGTTCGACAAGGTGCGCAAGTACGGATTGTGAAGCGCCCGCTGAATTCAGCACGCGGCCGACATCGCGCCGTTGGGAACCATGACGAGGCGAGCGTGTCTGCACAGACGACCGCTTGTCATCAGAATGCACTCAATGTGCGTTAAGAAACAAAAGCTCTGCAGATTTATGTTTTTTCCTACAGATACTTTGTCGTTTGCGGCATATTATTAGCTTCCAGCAAATCCAGCATTCAAGACATCCAATACATTCGGAGTCCGCTGCACTTTGCTGGAAATGCACAAACGATCAAAACAACCACAAAAAGCAGTCCGGCCGGCGGGGGAGCGGGTCGGGCACACAGGGTCAGTCAACTGTTGGCAGTGACAATCACGCGGCGCCAGTGCCAGGGGCCGCGTGCGCCATGTCGGCGCGACTGCCATATGGACTACGGGTGATGGGATGAAACTTGATCCGGCACTGGCTGAAAAGCCTTACTACAGCACGCGGACAGCGGCAAAACTGCTCAACGTCTCCCTGGGCACGGTCCAGAAGATGGTCGAGCGCGGCGAACTGGGGGCCTGGAAGACCAATGGCGGCCATCGGCGCATCCACAAGGAAACCGTGCACCGCCTGCTGGCGACGCGCATCGGGCCCGAGTCGGCGTCGCCGCACGGGCTTGACCTGGTGGTGTTCCACCCCAACCACCAGGAGGCGCAGCGCATCCACAGCCAGCTTGGCAAGTGGGGCTTGCCGCTCAAGAGCGTGGTGGTCGACGATGTGCTCGACACCGTCATCACCTCGGTGAGCGAGCACCCGCGCGTGGTGCTGTACTACGTCGACGAGCTCAACGACGCCGAGTCGGCCACCGTCGAGAAGCTGCAGAACTTCTTCGCCAGCCAGCACGTGATCTTCGCGGTGATCACCAACCGCCAGGCCTATGAGGGCGTGGCCGATGCGCTGCAGCACTGGGGCATCATGGTGTTCCTGAAGACGCCCTCGCTCGAAGAGGTCAAGGGCTTCTTGCGGGCGCAGCTGATGATGGGCCGCGCCGCCTGAGGCTCAGGCCACGGCCGCGGGCCGTGGCATTGGCCTGCCGGCGTCACCGCCGTTTGCCTGCGCCAGCATCCAGCCGTACAGGTTGCGCGGGTCGGGCGGCATCGCCACCAGTTCCACCGCCGTGCCGGCGCGGTGCGCCTGCGCCGCGGCGTAGAGCCAGCGTAGCGCGGCATAGTCTTCCAGCGCAAATCCCACCGAATCAAACACGGTCACCTCGTCCGCCGCGGCGCGGCCGGGCGCGTGGCCGGCCAGCACCTGCCACAGCTCGGTCACGGGCGCGTCGGCCGGCAACTGCTGGATCTCGCCCTCGATGCGGGTCTGCGGTGCGTACTCCACCACGATGCGCGCGCGGCGCAGGATATCGGCATGCAGCTCGGTCTTGCCCGGGCAATCGCCGCCGACCGCGTTCAGGTGCATGCCGGGCCGCACCATGTCCGGCGTCAGGATGGTGGCGCGGGTCTTGTCGGCGGTGACGGTCGAGACGATGTCCGCGCCGGCCAGCGCGGCCTCGACGGAATCGGCACGCCGGATGGCAAGGCCGGGCACGGCGGCAAGGTTGCGCATCAGCCGCGCGGTGGCGGCGGGATCGATGTCGTAGGCGGCGATCTCGCGTACCCCCAGCATCGCGTGGAAGGCCAGCACCTGGAATTCCGCCTGCGCGCCGTTGCCGATCAGCGCCATGGTCGCGGCGCCGGGCCGGGCCATGGCGCGCGCCGCCAGCGCCGACGTGGCAGCGGTGCGCAGCGCGGTGGCCAGCGTCAGGTCTGCCAGCATCAGCGGGAAGCCGGTTTCCACCTCGGCCAGCAGGCCACAGGCCATCACCGTGGGCATGCCATGCTGTGCATTGCGCGGATGGCCGTTGACGTACTTGAACGCATACTGGCTGCCGTCGCTGACCGGCATCAGTTCAATCACGCCGCGCGCAGAATGACTGGCCAGCCGTGCGGACTTGTCGAAATCAGCCCAGCGCGCAAAAGCCAGGCGCACCTGCGCGGCCAGGTCGACGATAGCGGCCTCGGGGCCGATCACGGCCACCAGCCTGGCGACATCGGCCGCGTCGAGAAACAGCGATCGGACGGTGTTCTTCATGACCCTCTCCCTGCTATCCATGCCGGCCTGCGTTCAGGCGGCCGCCGCGGCCAATCCGCGCCCGCTGCTGCGGTCCAGCCGCAAGGTCATGCAATAGGCGCCGCCGCCCGACAGCATGAACGGCGAGAGGTCGACCTCATGCAGCTGGTAGCCGCGCCGTCCCAGCTCCGTGCGCAGGTGCGGCGTGGTGCGGGTCATTACCACCTGGTCGTCCAGATTGACGGCATTGACGCTGAAGTGGCGCAGGTCGTCGGCGCTGGCCTCGATGCGTAGCCGCGCCGGCACGCGCGCGCGCAGTTCGCGCAGCGCCGCCTCGCTGAATGCTGGCGGGTAGTACAGTACCTCGCCGCCCGACAGCGGGCAGAAGCACACGTCGAGGTGGTAGCTCTGCTCGGTGGCCAGCTCCAGTGGCACCACGTCCTTGCCGAAATAGCGCGACACCGCCAGCGCCGCCTCGTGCGACGAACGCGGGCCAAACCCGGCCCAGAAGTGGCCGCGCCCCGCGTCCCAGATGCAGTCGCCGGCGCCTTCCTGGTAGCAGCCTTCTGGCAGCAGCGCGACCTCATCGAGCAGCCCGCGCTCGCGCAGCTTGCCGAAGATGTCGGCGAATGGCGCTTCCTCGCCGCGGCGCTGCGGATAGCGGAAGCGGGCCAGCAATGCGCGCCCGTCAAGCACCACGGCGGCATTCGCCGGGAATACCATGTCGGGCAGCCCGGGCGCGCCTGGCGCCACCTCTACCGCAAAACCGGCGCGGCCAAGCGCGTCGCGCAGCGCGTGGAACGCCTCCATCGCATTGCGATGCATGCCGTGCGGATCGCGCGCCCAGGCGGCCGGATCCATCCACGGATTGATGCTGTACGACACGTCATAGAAGGTCGGCTCGACTAGCAGGATGGTCGGGGTCTGGATCACGGCGGCTCCTGGTTGGCATGGGGGTGAAGGCATCCCCGCAGGGAAAGCCATCGGTCCATTTAATTCTGGTGCAAGTCCGCGTTACCTAAAAGCCAGCAACCTGCGCAGTTTGTGCCTATCCTTGAGCAAAACGCCAGATTCCGCTGGCGCTTTGCCCAAGCACCCCCCACCCCCATGGATGCCACCGACCAGCAGCTGATTTCCCTGCTCCGTGACAACGCGCGCACGCCGGTGACGGCACTGGCGCAGGCACTGCGCGTGTCGCGCGCGACCGTGCAGAACCGCATCGACAAACTGGAGCAGGAGGGGGTGATCGTCGGCTACACCGTGCGCCTGCGGCCCGAGGCCGAGGCACACCGCATCCGCGCCTGGATGACGATCGCCGTCGAAGGCAACAAGACCCGCACGGTGCTGCAAGCGCTGCGCGGCGAGCCCAACGTGCAGGCGCTGCACACCACCAACGGCCGCTGGGATATCATCGCCGAGCTGCGCGCCGAGACCCTCGAGGCCTTCGACCGTGCGCTCGACCGGATCCGGCTGATCGACGGCATCAGCGCCACCGAGACCAGCATCCTGCTGTCGACCTACAAATAGGCGCCGCTCAGGCCGCGGCGCGCCCGCGCAAGCGCTCGCGCCGCGATTCTTCATGGAACACGCTGCCGCTGGGGCGCAGCAGGTCGCGCAGCGACACGATGCCGGCCAGGCGCATGGTCTCGACGCTTTCCACCACCGGCAGGCGCGCCACGCTGAGCGCCGCCATGCTGCCCGCAGCGGCGCGCGCAGTCTGGCCCGGCAGCAGCACCTGCGCCGGCGCGCTCAGCAGGTCGCGGCAACGCATGCCAGGCGGCATCTCGCCCGCGGCCAAGGCACGGATCGCGGTGCGTTCCAGCATGCCGAGCACGCGTCCAGCGAATACCACGGGGTAGGCGCGATGCGCCGCGTGTTCGCCGAAATAGCGCACCATCGCCTCCGCCACGGGCAGGTCGGCGTCGATGGTCACCACGTTGCGCGTCATCAGTTCGTCCACATGGGCGCGCTCGAGCGGATCGACACTGTATTCGCGATAGATATGCAGGCCGCGCCGGGCAATTTTTTCGGTCATGATCGAGCGCTTCATCGCCAGCACCGAGAAGCCGTACGCCACCGCGGTGGTCAGCAGCAGCGGCAGCAGCGCCTGGGTGTCGTGGGTCAGGCCGAAGGCGAAGACGATGGCGGTCAGCGGCGCGCCCAGCACGCTGCCCAGCACCCCGGCCATGCATACCAGCGCCCACAACTGCGGCGAACCACCTGGCAGCCACGGAGCCAGCACCACGCCCAGGCCCGCGCCCAGCATCAGCAGCGGCGCCAGCACGCCGCCCGAGGTGCCCGAACCCAGCGCCGCAATCCAGATCAAGGCCTTGACCGCCAGCAGCGCCAGCGCGATCTCGATGGCGATGCGGTTGTTCAGCAGGTCGCCGATCACGTCATAGCCCACGCCCAGCGCGCGCGGCTCGAAATAACCGCCGATGCCGACCACCAGCCCGCCCAGCGCCGGCCACCACATCCAGTGCAGCGGCAGCCGCGAGAATGCGTCCTCGGTGCGATACAGCGCCAGCGTCAGCCCCGCGCCCAGCACGCCGCACAGCAGGCCGGCCAGCACGCACGACAGCAGCGCCGGCGTACCCGCCGCCGCGGTCTGCAGCGGAAACAGCGGCCCGGCCTCGAACAGCAGCGGGCGCAGGAAACCGGCCACCGCGCACGCCAGCGCCACCGGCAGCAGGCTGCGCGGGCGCAGTTCGAACAGCAGCAGCTCCACCGCCAGCAGCACCGCCGCCACCGGGGTGCCGAAAATCGCCGTCATGCCGGCGCACGCGCCCGCCACCAGCAGCGCCTTGCGCTCGCCCGCGGTCAGGTGCAGATACTGGGCCAGCAACGACGCCAGCGAACCCCCGGTCATGATGATCGGCCCTTCGGCACCGAACGGCCCGCCGCTGCCGATCACGATCCCTGACGAGAGCGGCTTGAGCACCGCTACCCGTGGCGACATCTTGCTCTTGCCGAACAGCACCGCCTCGATCGCCTCGGGAATGCCGTGGCCGCGAATCTTGTCGCTGCCATAGCGGGCCATCAGGCCGACGATCAGGCCGCCCACGACGGGCACCGCGATCACCCACGCGCCGAGCACATGATCCGCCGGCGAGCGCTCCGCCAGCGACAGCGTCTGGTAGAAAAACAGGTTGGTGAAAAACCGGATCAGGTTGACCAGCACATCCGCCGCCAACGTGCTGAGGGCGCCGATGCCCAGCGCGATGACCGACAGCAACAGCAGGCGGCGGTTGACGGCATAGTCGCGTTTTTCGACCGGCATGACAGACGACATGGTTGGGGGCTCCTTGCTCTTGTGCGGTGCGGCATGCCCCAGTATCGGGACGCGCTGCACCAAAGGCGGCCAAATATATCACCCCGTGATATATTACGCGCACCATTCCAAAGCGCCCCCCGTCACAAGAATGCCAACCGCCCCCGTCTCCGCCCTGGCGCATAATGCCCGTGCCTGGCTGCGCACATTTGTTCCCTTACCGGTTGCCGCCAGCCGCAAAGAGCGGCTCAAGAGCTGCTTCGGCGCCCTGCTCGGCCTGCTCTGCACGGAGTGGATCAGCCACCAGACGCTGGGCGGCTTTAATCCGTGGTTTGTCGCGCCGATGGGCGCCTCGGCGGTGCTGCTGTTCGCGGTGCCGTCCTCGCCGCTGGCGCAGCCCTGGTCGATCATCGGCGGCAACCTGATCGCGGCGGTGATCGGCGTGGCCTGTGCACGCTGGATTCCGGACCCGGGTCTGGCCGCCGCCGTGGCGGTGGCCGTCGCCATCGCCCTGATGTTCCAGTTCCACTGCGTGCACCCGCCCAGCGGCGCGGTCGCCATCACCGCCGTCTTCGGCGGGCCGGCGGTCAGTGCGCTGGGCTTCGGCTTCGTGGCTGTGCCGGTGCTGTTCAATTCGATGCTGCTGCTGCTGATGGCGCTGGCCTTCAACAACCTGTCGCGGCGGCGCTACCCGCACCGTCCCCCCGAACCTGCCGTGCAGCATGGCACCAGGGACGTGCCGCCGTCGCAGCGTCTGGGCGTGACCCGTGCCGACCTCGATGCCGCGCTGAAAGTGCGCGGCGAATTCCTCGATATCGAGGAAGACGACCTCGAGCAGATCCTGGTCGCGGCGCAGCTGCGCGCCTACCGCCGTCACTTCGGCAACGTGCTGTGCGGCGAAATCATGTCGCGCGACGTGATCACCGTGACGCCGGACCAGCCCGCGCAGGAGGCCGGGCACCTGCTGTCGCGGCACCGCATCAAGGCCTTGCCGGTGGTCGACGCCACCCGCAAGCTGGTCGGCATCATCACCCAGAGCGATTTTTTTGCAGCGCAGCGCGACACTGGCGCGCGTCGCCTGGCCGGCACCGTGCGCAACCTGATGACGCGCGCCGTCGTCACCGCGCGCCCCGAGCAGCCGATGGTGGAACTGGCGCAGGCCTTCTCCGACGGCGGGCTGCACCACGCGCCCGTGATCGACGACCAACGCCGCGTGGTCGGCATGGTGACGCAGTCTGACCTGGTTGCCGCGCTGCTGAAGAGCGGGGTCATGGCGGTGCCGGACTGAGTCGCTGGCGAGTGGGGTCGGTGCCCGCCGCCGCACCCCACCATCAACGCGGTCAACCCGCGGCCTTGTGCCCATCCAAGCAACACGCCGCTCCCCGCGCAAGCGCCTCGTCCATCGTGACGACTATCCCTCTCCCCCGGGTTTCCCCTCATCCCACACCGACGTAAGCTATATTTACGCCGTCCCCGTCACACCGCCGGGGCCAAGGGAGAGCCCCACCATGAGTTCCGGCCAGTTAATTGAGAAAATCGCCGCCGTATTCGCACTGATCGTGCTGATCGGCGGCTCGCTGCTGGTGCTGGCGCCGTTCACCACGGCGCTGCTGTGGGGCGCAATCCTGGCGTTCAGCTCGTGGCACCCGTACACCGTGCTGTCGCGCTGGCTCGGCAACCGGCGCGGCCTGGCCGCGCTGATCTGCGTGCTGGTGGCCACGGTGATCGTGCTGGGCCCGTTCGTCTACGCCGGGGCCAGCTTTTCCGCGCACCTGGATGACCTGGCCGCGCTGGTCGACCGCTATATGGAGCAGGGGTTGCCGCAACTGCCGCTGTGGCTGAGCAGCCTGCCCTATGTCGGCGCCTATCTGCAAAGCTCGTGGGACAGCGTCATCAACGCCGATTCCGAGATGGTCGCCAACCTGCGCAAGCTGATCGCGCCGGTCGGGCACGTGCTGCTGGGCGCGGGCTTGTCGATCGGCGCCGGCCTGGGCCAACTGGCGCTGTCGATCATCCTGGCGTTCTTCTTCTACACTGGCGGCGAGTTCGCCATCGCCTGGCTGCGCGCCGGCATGCGCCGCATCGCCGGCGAGCGCGCCGACCACCTGCTGGAGCTGGCCGGCAGCACCGTCAAGGGCGTGGTCTACGGCGTGCTGGGCACGGCCTTCATCCAGGCCGTGCTGGCCGGCATCGGCCTGTGGATCGCGGGCGTGCCCGGCGCCGCCATCCTGGGCTTCGTCACCTTCTTCCTGTCGGTGGTGCCGGTCGGGCCCCCGCTGGTGTGGCTGCCGGCCGCGCTGTGGCTGTACCACACCGGCGCCACCGGCTGGGCCATCTTCCTGGTGGTCTGGGGCGTGGGCGTGGTCAGCATGGCAGACAACATCGTCAAGCCGCTGCTGATCAGCAAGGGCACCGGCATGCCGCTGATCTGGATCATGCTGGGCGTGCTGGGTGGCGCGCTGGCGTTCGGCTTCCTGGGCGTGTTCATCGGCCCGACGCTGCTCGCGGTGGCTTATGCGCTGCTGCGCGACTGGACCATCGGCTCGCAGGGCGAACTGCATCGCGACCTGCAGCAAGGCGCGGCGCTGGCGTCCGCGCCGGCCCCGGCGGCCCCGGCCGTGGTCGACAACCCCGATGTGCCGCCGGCCGCCACCGGCAAGCGGTCCGGCTGATGGCAGCACACGACGCACCTCCGGCACCGCCCGATACCGCGCCGCCAGACTCCTCGCCGGCGGCGCTGCACCGGCTGGTGGCATGCGAATACTGTGACGCGGTCTACGAGCGCATGCCGATTTCGCCCGGCGAGCGCGCACTGTGCCTGCGCTGCGGGGGCGAGCTCTACCGCGAGAGCCGGCGGCATTACCACCGCCTGCTGCCGCTGGTGATTACCGCGCTGATCCTGTTCCTGGTCTCCAACGCCTACCCCATCGTCGAGATGGACCTGAAAGGGGTACGCACCCAGACCACGCTGCTGGGCGCGGTGCAAGCGCTGTATGCGGACCAGATGGCGCTGGTGGCGGCGCTGGTGTTCGCCACCACCATCCTGTTTCCGCTGTCCGAACTGCTGATGATGGCTTACCTGCTGGTGCCGATGGCGCAGCACCGGATGCCGCCCGGCTTCGACCGCATCGTGCGCGGCATCCGCCAGACCCGGCCTTGGGGCATGATCGAGGTCTTCATGATCGGCGTGCTGGTCACGCTGGTGAAGCTGTCCACCATGGCGCGCGTGCTGCCGGGCATTGCGCTGTGGTCGTTCGCCGCGCTGGTGATCGTGCTGGCCGCGATGCTGTCGTTCGATCCGCGCGACCTGTGGCGTTATCTGGAAACGCCCGCCGACAACGCCACGGCGGCGGACGCGGAGCGCAGATGACAGCACCGCCGCGGCCGCCCCGTCCCCCCGCTCCACCCACGGGCCGTCTTGCCCGCCCGCGCCGGCTCGCGCGCGAGGTGGTGGCCGAGCTGACCGACGACGACGAAAGCACGCCGCTGCCGCAGGTGCCCACCGCCAGCCGTCTGGGCCTGCTGTCCTGCCACGCCTGCGACCTGGTCAGCCCGCGCACGCTGGAAGGCGCGCCCTGCCCGCGCTGCGGCGCGACCCTGCACCATCGCAAGCCCGACAGCCTGGCGCGCACCTGGGCTTTCCTGCTGGCCGCCTACATCCTCTATATTCCCGCGAACGTACTGCCGGTGATGGTGACGCGGTCCATCCTCGGCACGCAGCAGGACACCATCCTGTCGGGCGTGATCTACCTGTGGCTATCCGGCTCGCACATGCTGGCCGTGCTGGTGCTGATCGCCAGCATCGTCGTGCCGCTGCTGAAGATGGTGATCCTGACCTTCCTGCTGCTGTCCGTGCATTTCCGCTCGAGCTGGCGGATCCGCCAGCAGACCCGGCTGTACGGGCTGGTGGAGGTGATCGGCCGCTGGTCGATGCTCGATATTTTCGTGGTGGCGCTGCTGGCCTCGCTGGTGCGGGCCGGAGCGCTGGCCACTATCATCCCCGGCGGCGGCGCGCTCGCCTTCGGCGCGGTCGTGGTCATGACCATGCTGGCCTCGCTCAGCTTCGATCCGCGCCTGCTGTGGGATTCGCTGGAACCTGACAATGCCCGACACTGACAACCAAGCCCCCGCGGATGCCATGCCGCCCTCGCCACCGCCGTCCGGCCTGCCGCGGCCCGAACGCCGGCGCCGCGCCCGCTGGCTGCCGTCGCTGGTGTGGCTGATCCCGATTGTCGCGGCCGTGGTCGGCATCTCGCTGCTGGTGCATACGCTGGCCTCGCGCGGGCCCGAGATCACCGTCACCTTCCGCACCGCCGAAGGCCTCACGCCCGGCAAGACCGCGGTGCGCTACAAGGACGTCGACATCGGCCTGGTCAAGTCAGTGCGGCTGGCGCGCGACCGCTCGCACGTGCTGGCGACGATCGACCTGACCAAGGACGCCGAAAACTTCGCCGTGGCCGACACCCGCTTCTGGGTGGTGCGCCCGCGCTTCGCGGCGAGCGGCGTATCGGGGCTGGAGACGCTGCTGTCCGGCGCCTATATCGGCGTCGATGCGGGCAAGTCGAAAGAATCCGCGCGCGACTTCAAGGGCTTGGAAGTGCCGCCGGTGGTGACCACCGACGCTTCCGGCAAGCAGTTCGTGCTGCGCGCGGCCGAGCTGGGTTCGCTCGATATCGGTTCGCCGGTCTACTACCGGCGCGTGCTGGTGGGCCAGGTGGTGGCCTACCAGCTGGATCCCAACGGGCGCGACCTCACGCTGCGCGTGTTCGTCAACAAGCCCTATGACAAGCTGGTCACCGCCGACACGCGCTTCTGGCATGCCAGCGGGGTTGACCTGAAGCTCGACGCCGGCGGCCTCAAGCTGTCGACGCAATCGCTGGTGACGGTGCTGCTGGGCGGCGTCGCCTTCCAGGCGCCGGACCACACCACCGCCACCGAGGCCGCCGCCGAGAACACCCAGTTCCTGCTGGCCGGGGACCAGGCCGAGGCGATGAAGGAGCCGGAAGAGCTGGCACCCACGCTGGCGGTGCTCAATTTCGACCAGTCCGTGCGCGGGCTGTCGCCGGGCGCGCCGGTAGACTTCCGCGGCGTGATCGTGGGCCAGGTGCGTTCGATCGGCATCGAGTTCCAGCGCGAGAAGCGCGCCTTCCGCATGCCGGTGGTGGTCGAGCTGTACCCGTCGCGCATGGGCTTCCGCGAGCGCGACGTCGAAGACCGCGAACGCGCGCGCAAGATCATCCAGGGCCTGCTGCAGCGTGGCATGCGCGCGCAGTTGCGCACCGGCAACCTGCTCACCGGCCAGCTGTACGTGGCGCTCGACTTCTTCCCGAAGGCGGCACCGGCCAAGGTTGACCTGGACGCGCCGATTCCGGAGTTCGCCACCACGCCGGGCACGTTCGACCAGCTGCAGGCGCAGGTGGGCGACATCGTCAACCGCATCGACAAGGTGCCGTTCGACCAGATCGGCCAGGACCTGCGCACCACCGTGGCCAGCCTGAACCAGACCCTGGCCACCGCCGACAAGCTGGTGCAGCAGCTCAACGGCGATGTCGCGCCGCAGGTGCTCGCGGCGCTGCAGGATGCGCGCAAGACACTGAGCACCGCCAACGGCACGCTGGCGTCGGACGCACCGCTGCAGCAGGACACGCGGCGCATGCTGCAGGAGCTGACGCGCACCGCCACGTCGCTGCGCGCGCTGACCGATTACCTTGAACGCCACCCTGAAGCGCTGTTGCGCGGCAAGCCGGAGAAAGAATGATGAAGCGCGTTCCGCTCACCCTGGTCTGCGCCAGCGTCGCCGCGGCGGTGCTGGCCGGTTGCGCCTCGCCCGAGCCGCGCTACTACACGCTGGCGCAGGGGCCGGGCGCCATGGCGGCGCCGGCGCCGGCAGCGGCCCCATCGACCGACACGCTCTGGCTCGAAGTCGCGCCGGTGCGCGTGCCGGAGCGCCTCAACCGGCCACAACTGGTGGTGCGCGATGGCGGCAACGGCAGCGATGCCAGCCTGCGCCTGCTGGACCTGTCGCGCTGGTCCGCGCCGCTGCCGGACGAGCTGCGCGATGCGCTGTCGCAGCGCCTGCAGGCCACGCTGGGCGCGGTCGACACCTACCAGCAGGGGCTGTCCGACGTGCAGCCGCTGTACCGCATCACCACCGAAGTGCTGCGGCTCGATGCCGACCTGGGCCAGCGTGCGGGCGCTACCATCAACTGGACCGTGCGGCGGCTGCCCGACGGCAAGGTGGTCAGCGGCAGCACCCAGGCCGAACTGCCCGCGCCGGGCGCGGTCGAGGGCGTGGTGACGGCTTACCGCGAGATCGTGGCGAGCACGGCCCGGGATATCGCGGCCGGCGTGCAGTCGCTGCGGCGCTAGCCGTCGCGCTGGGCGGCGGCGATTGCCGCCAGGCACTCGGCCGCGCCGCCCGGCACCAGCCGGACCGAGCATGCCAGCATCAGGTTCTTGCCCAGGCCGAAGTCCTCCACGGTGAAGCCGCGCGCATCCAGCGGCGTGCCGTCCGCATCGACGGCCACCGTGACGCGCTCGCGCAGCGTGCCGGGATCGGCGCTGTAGCCCCACACGGGCTTCTGCAGTGCCACGGCAAAGCCGACCTCGAACGCCGTGCCGGAATCCGGTTCGCCGGGGCCGCGGAAGTCATCCAGGTTGGCCATCACCAGGTCCGCGCGCCGCAGCAGCGCAAGATTGGCGTCATAGATCCAGCGCGCGGTGTCGGGTCCGCTGCGGCCCGCGGGCGCGGCCTGGTCGAGCGGATACAGGCCGGTGAAACCATGCGCCGCGCACAGCGCCTTGAGGTGCTCGCCCCAGGCGCGCGCCTCCTTGCGAAACACGTCAAAGCCGGCGAGGTAGATGGTGGTCATGGCGGGTGAAAGAAGCATGGCGTGGCGGCAAGCCGCGAGGATGGCAGCATAACCCGGGGCCCGTGCACGTGGCACGCTGCCCGAACATCGCACAGCTTGCACGCCCGCGGCTGACTGCGCGCCGGCGCGGGCCGGACCCTTGCGCTAACATTGCCCGTCACGCCTCGACCTCCTCGTCCCCAATGCCCGCTCCCCAGATTCTCCAGGTCGGCCCGCTCGCACCGCAGACCAACACCACCCTGCAACAACAGTACGGCGCCGCGGCGCTGTGGCAGCAGGCCGATCCCATTGCCTGGGCGCGCAGCGAAGCGCAGCAGGCCCGCGTGGTGGTGACCTCGGCGCGCCACGGCTGCAGTGCCGCGCTGATCGATGCACTGCCGCGCCTGGAGGCCATCGTCAGCTTCGGCGTCGGCTATGACGCGATTGCGCTGGACGCCGCCCGCGCACGCGGCATCCAGGTCAGCAACACGCCCGACGTGCTCAACGACTGCGTCGCCGACCTGGCCTTCGGGCTGCTGCTGGATGCGGCGCGCGGCATCGCCCATGGCGATCGCTTCGTGCGCGCCGGGCGCTGGCCGCAGGGTGGCTTCCCGCTGACCACGCGCGTATCGGGCAAGAAGCTGGGCATCCTCGGCCTGGGCCGCATCGGCGAGATCGTCGCGCGCCGCGCGCAGGGCTTCGACATGGAGATCGCCTACCACAACCGCCGCTCGCGCGAAGGCGCGCCATGGCGCTTCGAGGCGGACCTGAAGGCGCTGGCAGCGTGGGCCGACTTCCTGGTGGTGGCGACCGTCGGCGGGCCCTCGACCGCGGGGCTGGTGTCGCGCGAAATCCTCGACGCGCTCGGGCCCCGTGGCATCCTGGTCAACGTGTCGCGCGGCAGCGTGGTCGACGAGGCGGCGCTGGTCGCGGCCCTGAGCGAAGGCCGTCTCGGCGGCGCGGGCCTCGATGTGTTCCAGGACGAGCCCAACGTGCCGCCGGCGCTGATGGCCATGGACCATGTCGTGCTGGCGCCGCACGTGGCCAGCGGCACGCACGAAACCCGCGCCGCCATGACCGCGCTGACCCTCCAGAACCTGGATGCCTTCCTCGCCGGCGGCAAGGTGCTGACGCCGGTGCTGTAGCGGCCGGCGCGCCTGCCTATACTGGATGCACCGGCCCCGCCCATGCTGCGGGCCGGCGTCAGGAGGCATCATGGCACGCAAGTTTATCGATTGCCGCGACTACCCGAGCGACACCCACTGCACGGTCGCATTGAGCGCCGACAGCGAAGACGAACTGCTGGAAGCCGCGGTCCAGCACGCAGTGGCAGTGCACCAGCATCAGGACACGCCTGAGCTGCGCAGCCAGTTGAAAACGATGTTCAAGGAAGGCACGCCGCCGGCCTGAAGCCGGGGGCCGGCTGGCGCCGGGCTGCGCCAGCCGCTTTGCGCGGGGCACATTCGCTGTCCCTGATACTCCACTTATGGCCGTCGGAATACCCATGACTGCCGTCATGGCGCATCATTGACGCGTCGCTATATACAGACGTATATTGCGCCTGACCGTCCCCTCCGGCCTGACCGCGCTTGCGATGCATGCCGGGGCCGATTCCCGAGGATTCCGATGCCTGCCTTTCGTTCCCGCCGCCGCGGGCTGCTGCTGGCCGCCGCCGCGGCGCTGGCGCTGGTGGCCCCGCCCACCTGCGCCGCCGACCTGGTGGTATCGGCCGCGGCCAGCCTCACCAACGCCTTCAAGTCGCTGGCCGAGTCCTACGAGCGCGCCCACCCCGGCACGCACGTGGTACTGAACTTCGGCGCTTCCGACGTGCTGATGCAGCAGATCGTCAAGGGCGCGCCGGCCGATGTGTTCGCCTCGGCCGACCAGGAGGCGATGAACAAGGCCGAGGCCGAGAAGGTGATCGCGCCGGGCTCGCGCCGCAACTTCGCCGCCAACCAGGTGGTGCTGATCGTGCCGGCCGACGGCAAGCTCGCCATCGCGTCGCTGCAGGACCTGAAGCGCCCAGAAGTCCGGCGCATCGCCTACGGCAACCCGGCCTCGGTGCCGGTGGGGCGCTATACGCGCGCAGCGCTGCAAGCCGATGGATTGTGGGACGCGGTGGCCGCCAAGGGCGTGCCGGCGCAGAACGTGCGCCAGAGCCTCGATTACGTCGCGCGCGGCGAGGTCGAGGCCGGCTTCGTCTTTGCCACCGATGCCACGGTGATGCCCGACAAGGTCAGGGTGGCCGTGCGCGTGCCCAGCGGCACGCCGGTGACCTACCCGATCGCCATCACCAGCCAGGCCCGCCAGCCGCAGGCCGCGGCGCAGTTTGTCGACTATGTCGCCTCGCCGCAAGGCCAGGCGATCCTGTCGCGGTTCGGCTTCCAGAAGCCCTGACGCCGCGCCGCGCACCATGGATGCCGTCTGGGTACCGTTGCTGCTGTCGCTGAAGGTGGCCGGCTGGGCCACCGCGCTGAACGCCGTGCTCGGCGTCGGCGCGGCCTGGGCGCTGGCGCGCTGGCGCTCGCCGCTGCGCGACGTGGTCGATGCGGTGCTGACGCTGCCGCTGGTGCTGCCGCCGACAGTGCTGGGCTACTACCTGCTGGTACTGGTGGGACGCCGTGGCGTGTTCGGCGAGTGGCTGGCGCGGCTGGGCATCGAACTGGTTTTCACCTGGCAGGGGGCGGTGCTGGCTTCGACCATCGTCGCCTTCCCGCTGGTGCTCAAGTCCGCGCGCGCCGCCTTCGAAGGCGTCGACCACCAGCTGGAAAACGCCGCGCGCGTGCTGGGCGTACCCGAAGCCGGCATCTTCTTCCGCGTCACGCTGCCGTTGGCCGCGCGCGGCATCATCGCCGGCGTGCTGCTGGCCTTTGCCCGCGCGCTGGGCGAATTCGGCGCCACGCTGATGGTCGCGGGCAACCTGCCCGGGCGCACGCAGACGCTGTCGGTCGCGATCTATGAGGCGGTGCAGGCCGGCGACGACAACACCGCCAACCTGCTGGTGCTGGTGACTTCCGTCACCTGCGTGCTGCTGCTGGTGGTTGCCGGACGCATGGTGCCGGCGGCCGCGCGCAACCCCGCTGAACACTATGAACGCCGGCGCTTGCGCCCGCGCGTCCGCTAACGCCAGGGCCCCGCATATCGCCATGAGCATGCACGTCAGCATCCGCAAGCAGATGGTCTCGGCCGACCGCCACTTTGCCCTGGATATCGATTTCGATTCGGCCAGCCGGCGCATTGCGCTGTTCGGCCCCTCTGGCGCGGGCAAGAGCCTGACGCTGCGTGCCATCGCCGGCCTGCTGGCGCCGGACAGCGGCCGCATCGTGCTGAACGGCCGCACCCTGTTCGACGCCGACGCCGGCATCGACGTGCGCCCGCAGCAGCGCCGCGTGGCCTACCTGTTCCAGGAATATGCGCTGTTCCCGCACCTGACCGTGGGCCAGAACATCGCCTTCGGCCTGGCGCGCGGCTGGCGCAATCCGCGCCGCGGCGCGGTGCAGCCGCAAGCGCAGCGCTGGATCGATGCCTTTGGCCTGGCCGAGATCGTCGGCAATTATCCGGCGGAGATTTCCGGCGGGCAGAAGCAGCGCGTGGCGCTGGCGCGTGCGCTGGTGGCGCAGCCCGATATCGTCTTGCTGGATGAACCGTTCTCGGCGCTGGACCCCGCGCTGCGCGCCCGCATGCGGGCGGAACTGCGCACGCTGCAGGCCAGCCTGGATGTGCCGATGCTGGTGATCTCGCACGACCCCGCCGACGTCGAGGCGCTGGGCGACCACGTGCTGGAGATCCGCGAAGGCCGGATCTTCGGCAGCGGCACCAGCCGCCACCATCCGCCGGTCTACGCGCCAGTGTCGGCGCGCGTGGCCTGAGCCGCGCGCAGCAGGTCGACGTAGGCACCTTCGATCAGGGCCGACGCAGGAATGCCCAGCCGCGCCAGCAGCGCGTGGGCCTCGGCCACGCCGTCTTCGACGCTTTCCGCATCGGCCAGCACCACTTCCAGCTCGAGGAAATCGCCCAGCGCCTCGACCCGGTCCAGGTGCACGCGCGTGCGTCCCGCCAGGTACAGCGTGCGCAGCTTGCGCACCCGCCCGCCCTCCCCGTGCGCGGCGGCCAGCGCGGCACGCAGCGTGCCGGGCGATGGCGTCGGCGACAGGATGTAGAAACTCTCTTTCGGGCCGGCCGCATCGGCGCGCGCATAAAAGATCAGTTCGCCGCGGTCGGGCGCGAACTCGCGCAGCTTGAGGCGGCCGTTGGCGCAGCGGAAGAAGGTATCGTCCTGGCGGATGTATTCCGGCCCGTGGTCGGCCAGCGCCGCGGCGCGCGGCAGCAGCGACTCGACGCTGTCGATGCGGGCCTTGATCTCGACGTTTCTTGGCATCCGTACTCCTGCGGTTCAACCGATCAGCAAACGCGCGGCAATCACCCACATGGTGATGCCAATCACCACTTCCAGCACCTGCCACGCCCGCGGCCGCGCGAACACGGGCCGCAGCAGCGCCGCGCCATAGCCTAAAGCAAAGAAGAACAGGAACGACGCGGTCATGGCCCCGGCGGCGAATTCGCGCGCATGGCCGGCGAACTGGGTCGACACCGACCCGATCAGCATCACCGTATCGAGATAGACATGCGGGTTCAGCCAGGTGAACGCCAGGCACACCGCCAGCGTCGGCGCCAGCGGTCGCGGCGCGGCATCGCTGGGGTCCAGCACCGCGTTCGAGCGCCACGCCGCGATAAAGCTGCGCGCGCCATACCAGGTCAGGAAGGCTGCGCCACCATAGCGCATCGCCAGACCCAGCCACGGCAGCTGGCGGATCATTACGGCAAAGCCGGACACGCCCAGCAGGATCAGCAGCGCGTCCGACAGCGCGCACACCAGGCAGACCCAGAACACATGCTCGCGCCGCAGGCCTTGCCGCAGCACGAACGCATTCTGGGAACCAATGGCAAGAATCAGGGAAAGACCGAGGGAAAAGCCAGCCAGCGCGGCGTGCATTGCGGGGGGAACGACATGCTTTCGGGGCGGCTATTATTGCACGCCGCGGCGGTCATCCCATCACGCCGAGGATCACGCTCGATGCCTTGAACACCGCCACCGCGGCCACGCCGGCCTGCAGGCCCAGCGCCTCGACGCTGCCGTTGGTGACGATCGCCGCGATCGTGCCGCCGCCGTCGAGTTCGATCACCACCTCGGCGTTCACCGCGCCGGGCATCACGCGCGACACCACGCCCGCCAGCTGGTTGCGCGCCGACAGCCGCATCCCGGGATCGGGCAGCCCCACCAGCACCGACGACGCCTTGACCAGCGCGAACGCCTCCACGCCCGCGGCCAGCTCCAGCGTCTCGACGCTCTCATGCGTAATCGTGGCGACGATGCGCTGGCCGCCGGCCAGTTCCAGCACGACCTCGTCGTTGACCGCCCCGCCCATCACACTGGCCACGCGCCCGAACAGCTTGTTGCGCGCACTGGTCTTGATCATCATTCGCCTCATCAGGTGGATATCGTCGGCCGCGCCCTCGCCCAGGCGCGACAGCTGCGCGACAAAGCGCCGGTGCTCGTCTTCCAGCGCGCGGTAGGTGCGGATCAGCTGTTCGCCGCGCGCGGTCAGGCGCGTGCCGCCGCCGCCCTTGCCGCCCGCGGCGCGCACCACCAGCGGCTCGCCGGCGCTGTTGTTCATCGCGTCGATGGCGTCCCACGCGGCCTTGTAGCTGATGCCGACCGCGCGCGCGGCGGCGGTGATCGAGCCGTGTGCGCCGATCGCGGCAAGCAGGGCGATGCGGTCCTTGCCGCCCCAGTCCTGCGAGCCGGAGCGGAACCAGATGGCTCCCTGGAGTTCAAGCATGGCAGTCGGGCGCCGCTGGCCGGCACCGCAGTGAAGTCCGAAACGCGGCTATGGTAATCCCGCCAATCCCATTTGGCGATCCGTCCCGCGGCCCCCGCCAGCACCGCCGCGCGGGCCTGGGCCACGCTGGACGCCAGGCCCCAAGCCCGGTACCCTGACCGCTGCCTTGTTCACGGAACATCGTCATGACCGCCGCCATGTCCGCCATGTCCGAACTTGCCGCGCCCGCCGCACCGGCGTCCGACAAATACGCCGCGCTGCTGGCACGTTGCGCCGGGCTGCCGCCGATCCCCACCGCGGTGGCGCATCCGTGCGATGCGGCTTCGCTGGGTGGCGCGCTGCAGGCTGCGCAGCTGGGCCTGATCGTGCCGATCCTGGTCGGGCCCGCGGCGCGCATCCGGCAAGTCGCGGCGGAGCACGGCATGGCGCTGGCGGACACCGCCGTCATCGACACGCCGCACAGCCACGCGTCGGCCGCGCGCGCGGTCGAGGCGGTGCGCGCCGGCGAGGCCGAGCTGCTGATGAAAGGCAGCCTGCATACCGACGAGCTGCTGCACGAGGTGACCGCGTCGGCCAGCGGGCTGCGCACCGGGCGGCGCCTGTCGCATGTGTTCGCCATGGATGTGCCGCGCTACCACAAGCCGCTGTTCATCACCGACGCCGCGGTCAATATCTTCCCCACGCTGAACGAGAAGGCCGATATCTGCCGCAACGCGATCGACCTGCTGCGCACGCTCGGGATCGAGCGCCCCAAGGTCGCGATCCTGTCCGCGCTCGAGACCGTCACCGACAAGATCCCCTCGACCATCGACGCCGCCGCATTGTGCATCATGGCGCGGCGCGGCCAGATCACCGGCGGCGTGCTCGACGGCCCGCTCGCCTTCGACAACGCCATCAGCCGCGAGGCCGCGATCACCAAGGGCATCGATTCGGACGTTGCCGGCGACCCCGACATCCTGCTGGTGCCGGACCTGGAAGCCGGCAATATGCTGGCCAAGCAGCTGACTTTCCTGGCCGGGGCAGAAGCCGCCGGCATCGTGCTGGGCGCGCGCGTGCCCATCATCCTGACCAGCCGCGCCGACAGCGTGCGCGCACGCATCGGCAGCTGTGCCATTGCAGTGCTGCTGGCGCACGCGCGCCGCAGCGCCGAAGCCGCGCCCGAGGTCTGACGCGGGCCGTGCCGACTGTGCCTTGACTACGGAGCTTTCCAGCGTGACTGCACCCCACACCGCCGCGCCTGCCGTCATCCTCGTCGTGAACGCCGGTTCGTCCAGCGTCAAGGTCTCGGTCTACGCCGTGCCCGAGGCCGCGCACGGCAACGCCGACGTCAACCCGGTGCTGAGCGCGCACGGCCAGATCGAAGGCATCGGGGTCGCGCCGCGCCTGAGCGCGCGCATGGCCGACGGCCGCGTGGTCGCCGACGAGACCTTCCCGCAGGCGCAAGTGGCCGACCACGATGCCGCCTTCCGCCTGGTGCGCCTGGTGCTGAGCGTGGGCCTGCGCGACCACCCGCCGGTGGCGATCGGCCATCGCGTAGTGCATGGCGGCGCCGGCTATGCGCAGGCGGTCTGCATCGACGACACGGTGATCGAAAACCTGGAAGCGCTGGTGCCGCTGGCGCCGCTGCACCAGCCGCACAACCTGACAGCGATCCGCGCGGTGCGCCAGGCCATGCCGGAGCTGCTGCAGGTGGCGTGCTTCGACACCGCCTTCCACGCCGGCCACGACGTGCTGGCGCAGCTGATGGCGCTGCCTTATGCGTACTTCGAGCGCGGCATCCGGCGCTACGGGTTCCACGGCCTGTCGTATGAATACATCGCGCGCCGGTTGCGCCAGGTGGCGCCCGACCTCGCCGAAGGCCGCGTGGTGGTGGCGCACCTGGGCAACGGCGCCAGCCTGTGCGCGCTGCGCGACGGCCGCAGCGTCGACAGCACCATGGGCCTGACCGCGCTCGATGGGCTGCCGATGGGCACGCGCTGCGGCGCGGTCGATCCGGGCGCGCTGCTGTGGCTGGCGCAGCAAGGCATGAGCGCCGCCGAGATCCAGTCGATGCTGTACCAGGAATCCGGGCTCAAGGGCCTGTCCGGCGTCAGCAGCGACATGCGCGCGCTACTCGCCAGCGATGCGCCGCGGGCGCGGCTGGCGGTGGATTTCTACGCCTATCGTGCCGCGCAGGAAATCGGCAAGCTGGCCACCACACTGGGCGGACTCGATGCGCTGGTATTTACCGCAGGCATCGGCGCCAACTCGCCGCCGGTGCGCGCGCGCATCTGCGAACACCTGGCCGGGCTGTTCGGCATCGCGCTCGATGCCGGCGCCAACGGCGGCAACAGCCAGCGCATCAGCCGCGACGACAGCCGCGTGCCGGTACTGGTGCTGCCGACCGACGAGGAAGGGATGATCGCGCTGAGCACCGCGCGCATCCTGCGCGACCGCGGCAAGCTGTGACTCAGCCGGCCAGGTAATGTGCGCGCAGTTGCGCCACGTCGACCTGCAGCGCGTCGCGCAGATAGTTGCCGACGCCGCCCCAGCCTGCGTCAATGGCCTGCATCGATGCCTCGAGATAGCTGGCCCGGACTTCCAGCAGCGGCGTCATCACCGCCGCGTCGATCCCTAGTTCGCCCATCTGCGCCAGCGCCGCCGCGTTGAACTGCGCATTGCGCTGGTTCGATTCCAGGTAGTTGGCCAGGATATCGTCCTGGCCCACGCCCAGTGCCGCCAGCAACAGCAGCGCGGCAAAGCCGGTGCGGTCCTTGCCCGCGGTGCAGTGGAACAGCAGCGTCTGGCCGCCCTGCACGGTCTGCATGAAGCCCCCGAAGGCCGCGCGGTAGCGCACCGGGAAATCGCGGTACACCTCGTGCATGAACGCATCCATCTGCGCCGGCGTGCTGGCGCGCAGGCGCGGCATCAGCACATCCATTGCCATGCTGCCCTCCAGGACCGGCACCGCCTGCCAGCGGAAGCGCTGGCCGAAGGCCGCTTCGCCTGGTGACTTTTCGCCCGGCGAGCGGAAATCCACCACCATGTCGAGCCCGAGCGCCTGCAGCCGGTCCAGGTCGGCGGCGCTGGCCAGCGCCGGGTTGCCGCTGCGGTACAGCCGGCCGTGGCGCACGCGGCGCCCCTCCGCGCCAACCAGGCCGCCGAGGTCGCGCGCGTTGCTGATGCGTTCGAAGACCAGGTCATGCATCGCCTGCGCGGCGCCGGCCGCCGCGGGGGATTGCGGCACGGCCGCGAAGGCGTGCGGGCATGCCGCGCGTTGAAGCCACTTGAGCATTGTTCTTTCCAGATTGTCGTTGCGAGGCGCGCGGCTGCGGCGTCGATATCGCCCCAGGCCCACGGGGGACGGCGGTCGCCTTCCTTCACGAGTTCCACGGGACGGATCTTCGCATACCGCGCCGGCGCCTTGCGCAGCGCCGCCGGGTCCAGCCCGGCCCTGAGACCGCGTAGCAGAACCTTCATGGTCGGCGCCAATTATTTCAGATCACTGCCGCTCGCGCACGCGGGGCCCGTGGCGGCTGGCACAATACGCGCCATGAAAAGCCTCTGCTCCGCCCTGGCCAGGCTGTTGCTGCTCGCCGTGATCGGCGGCGCGCTGCTGGCCGCCGTCGCCATCCTGGCCGCCAACCGGCAGCTGCCTTCGCTCGACGCGCTCACCGCGTTCCGTCATACGCCGGACTACGTGCCGATCGGCAAGATGCCGCGCGCGCTGACCGAGGCCGTGGTGGCGATCGAGGATGAACGCTTCTACCTGCACGATGGCATCGACTACGTCGGTGTCATCCGCGCCGGCGTCGCCAACCTGTCGGACGAGCTCTCGCAGGGGGCGTCGACCATCACCATGCAGGTGGCGCGCAATTTCTATCTATCGCGGGACAAGACCTACACGCGCAAGCTGTATGAGGTGCTGCTGTCGTACCGGATCGAAAAGGCGCTCAGCAAGGACGAGATCCTGGAGCTGTACCTGAACAAGATCTACCTGGGCCAGGGCGCCTATGGCTTTGCCGATGCCGCACGGACTTACTTCGGCAAGCGGCTGGACCAGCTGACGCTGGCCGAGTGCGCGATGCTGGCGGGGCTGCCGAAGGCCCCCTCGGCCAATAATCCGGTGGCGAATCCCAGGCGGGCGCGGCAGCGGCAGGTTTATATCCTGCGGCGCATGCTGGAGCTTGGCAGGATTTCGCGGGGGGAGTATGACGGGGCGTTGCTGGAGCCGTTGCGGTTGAAGTGAGGGTCCGCTGGGGCAGCCGGCAAGACGGCCCGCCCCTCCGCTACTCCAGGATCTGCCGATGCCTGCCCAGCGCTTCCCGCACAATATCGAGCAGCCCGCTGCCGGCTTCGGCATCGACATGCCCGAGCAACGCCCGGCGCATGCGCGGTTCCCAGAACCGCTTGATATGCCCGGCAATATCCGCGACGGCCTCCTCGCGATCCGGCATGGCCTCGAAGAAGCTGCCGATCTGGTTGGCCATGGTAATGAGGTTGTCGATCTTCATGCCAGGCTCGCTTCGTGTTGCAGACGTTGGGGATGGGCATAGACCACGTGCGCGCCGGCGCGCACGAAACCAGCCAGGGTAATGTTGGCCTGTTCGGCGAGCCGCACCGCCAGCGCGGTCGGCGCGGACACCGCCGCCAGCACGCCAGCGCCGATGGCGGCCGTCTTCAGGACCATTTCATAGCTGGCGCGGCTGGTCACCAGCACCGCGCCGCCGGCGATGTCCTCGCCGCCGCGGGCCAGTGCGCCGGCCAGCTTGTCCAGCGCGTTGTGGCGGCCGACGTCCTCGCGCACCACCGAAACGTGTCCGTCGGCGCGCAGCCATGCGGCGGCATGGGTGGCACCGGTATGGCGCTGCAAGGCCTGGCGCAGCTGCAATTGCATGAAGGCGGCCTGGATCACGTCGGTGTGGAAGCTCGCCGTGCTTTGCACCGGCGCGGGTGCCCGCATCACCTGTTCCAGCGATTCGGTGCCGCATAGCCCGCAGCCGGTCCGCCCGGCCAGCGAGCGGCGCCGGTCCTTAAGCCGCATGAAGGCGGCCGAGGCGATCTCCAGCCGCACGGCGATGCCCTGGGCACGCGTATCGATCTCGATGTCGTAGACCTCGCGCGCGCTGCCGACGATGCCTTCGCTCAGGCTGAAGCCGAGCGCGAAGTCTTCCAGGTCGGCCGGCGTCGCCAGCATCACCGCGTGCGAGATGCCGTTGTACTCCAGCGCCACCGGCACTTCCTCGGCCACCTGGTCGGGGCCCAGCATCAGCTCGCCGCCGCGCCAGCGGTTGACCGCGAAGGTGGTGTGGGTGGCTGTCACGGCGTCTTGCGCCGTGGCCGGATCCTGTTCCGGCGGCTGCATGCAGCGCATCATCGCGTCGCCCTCCGCTCAGCCCGCGGCCTGCGCCGGATCGGCGCTGGCCGCTTCCAGCAGCCGCAGCTGGGTGGCGTTGAAGTCATGGTACTGCTGCTGCCATGCCGACGGCTGCGCCACCGGCAGCACCTGCACCGCGGTGACCTTGTACTCGGGGCAGTTGGTGGCCCAGTCCGAGTTGTCGGTGGTGATCACGTTGGCGCCGGACTCGGGGAAGTGGAAGGTGGTGTAGACCACGCCCGGCTGCATGCGCTCGCTGACAATGGCGCGCAGCACGGTGTCGCCGGCGCGGCTCTGCACCCCGACCCAGTCGCCATCCTTGATGCCGCGCTCTTCCGCATCATGCGGATGGATTTCCAGCCGGTCCTCGGCATGCCAGTGGACGTTGTCGGTCCGCCGCGTCTGCGCGCCGACGTTGTACTGCGACAGGATGCGCCCCGTGGTCAGGATCAGCGGGAAGGCGCGCGTGATCTTCTCGGTGGTGGGCACGTACTTGGTGATGATGAACTTGCCCTTGCCGCGCACGAAGGCATCGATATGCATGGTCGGCGTGCCTTCCGGCGCGTCGGCATTGCACGGCCACTGGATGCTGCCCAGCTGTTCCAGGCGCTGGTAGCTGACACCCGCGAAGGTCGGCGTCAGCCGCGCGATCTCGTCCATGATCTCGGACGGATGCTGGTAGTCCATCGGGTAGCCGAGCGCATTGGCCAGCAGCATGGTGGCTTGCCAGTCGGCATAGCGCGCCTTGGGCGGCATCACCTTGCGCACGCGCGAAATGCGGCGCTCGGCGTTGGTGAAGGTGCCGTCCTTTTCCAGAAACGACGAGCCCGGCAGGAATACGTGCGCGTACTTGGCGGTCTCGTTCAGAAAGATGTCCTGCACCACGATGCATTCCATCGACGACAGCGCCTCGGACACGTGCTGCGTGTTCGGGTCGGACTGGACAATGTCCTCGCCCTGGCAGTACAGGCCCTTGAAGCTGCCGGCCAGCGCGGCCTCGAACATGTTGGGGATGCGCAGGCCCGGCTCCGGGCTGATCTCGACCTTCCAGGCATCTTCGAACAGGCCGCGCACGGTCGAGTCCGACACATGGCGGTAGCCCGGCAGCTCATGCGGGAACGAGCCGATATCGCACGAGCCCTGCACGTTGTTCTGCCCGCGCAGCGGGTTCACGCCCACGCCCTCGCGGCCGATATTGCCGGTGGCCATGGCCAGGTTGGCGATGCCCATCACGGTGGTCGAGCCTTGCGCATGCTCGGTCACGCCCAGGCCATAGTAGATCGCGGCGTTGCCACCGGTGGCGTACAGGCGCGCAGCACCGCGCAGTTGTTCGGGCGGGATGCCCGTGACGCTTGCCATCGCCTCGGGCGAATTCTCCGGCAACGCGACGAAGTCTCGCCACTGGTGGAAAGCGCGGTCCTCGCAGCGCTCGGCGATAAAGGCTTCGTTGAGCAGGCCTTCGGTGACGATCACATGCGCCAGCGAGGTCACCAGCGCGACGTTGGTGCCCGGGCGCAGCTGCAGGTGGAAATCCGCGCGGATATGCGGCGAATCGACCAGGTCGATGCGGCGCGGATCGACCACGATCAGCTTTGCGCCGGCGCGCAGGCGCTTCTTCATGCGCGAGGCAAAGACCGGATGGCCATCGGTCGGGTTGGCGCCGATCACCATGATCACGTCGGCCTTCTCGACCGACTTGAAGGTCTGCGTGCCGGCCGATTCGCCCAGCGTCTGCTTGAGGCCGTAGCCGGTCGGCGAATGGCACACGCGCGCGCAGGTGTCGACGTTGTTGTTGCCGAACGCCGCGCGCACCAGCTTCTGCACCAGGTAGCCCTCTTCGTTGGTGCAGCGCGACGACACGATGCCGCCGATCGAGTCCTTGCCGTGCTGCGCCTGGATGCGCTTGAATGCCGACGCGGCATAGTCGATCGCCTCTTCCCACGACACCTCGCGCCACGGATCGGTGATCTTTGCCCGGATCATCGGCTTGAGAATGCGGTCCTTGTGCGTGGCGTAGCCCCAGGCAAAGCGGCCCTTGACGCAGGCGTGGCCCTCGTTGGCCTTGCCGTCCTTGTACGGCACCATGCGCACCACTTCATTGCCCTTCATCTCGGCCTTGAACGAACAGCCCACGCCGCAATAGGCGCAGGTGGTCACGGTGCTGTGCGAAGGCTGCCCCAGCTTGATGATCGAGGTCTCGGTCAGGGTCGCGGTCGGGCAGGCCTGCACGCACGCGCCGCACGAGACGCAGTCTGACTCCATGAACGGCTGGCTGGTGCCGGGCGAGACGCGCGCGTCGAAGCCGCGGCCGCTGATGGTCAGCGCGAACGTGCCCTGCGTTTCTTCGCAGGCGCGCACGCAGCGGTTGCAGACGATGCACTTGGACGGATCGTAGGTGAAGTAGGGATTGGACTCGTCCTTCTTCATCTGCGTGTGCGTGGCGGTCGGCACGCCCGACGCGGCTTGCGGGCCGCCATCGTTGTAGCGCACTTCGCGCAGGCCGACCACGCCGGCCATGTCCTGCAGCTCGCAGTTGCCGTTGGTCGGGCAGGTCAGGCAATCGAGCGGGTGGTCGGAGATATACAGCTCCATCACGCCGCGGCGCAGGTCGGCCAGCTTGTCACTCTGCGTCCTGACCTTCATGCCAGCCTCGACCGGCGTGGTGCACGATGCCGGATAGCCGCGACGCCCCTCGATCTCGACCAGGCACAGCCGGCACGAGCCGAACGCTTCGAGGCTATCGGTGGCGCACAGCTTGGGCACGGCGATCTGCGCTTCCATTGCGGCGCGCATCACCGAAGTGCCGGCCGGCACGGTGACGCGGACGCCGTCGACTTCCAGGGTGACCAGTTCGGTCGATGGGCTGGCGGGCGTGCCGAAATCAATCTCGTTGCGGGCGTTCATGGCGGTTTGTCTCCCGTGTCTCTGCTGGACCTGGCTCAGGCGGCCCTGGCCGGATTGGATACGAGGCCGAAGTCCTCGGGGAATTCGTTCAGCGCGGACAGCACCGGGTACGGCGTCATGCCGCCCATCGCGCACAGCGAGCCGTTGAGCATGGTGTCGCACAGGTCGCGCACCAGCTTGACGTGCCTGACCGGTTGCTCGCCGGCGATGATGCGGTCCATCACTTCGACGCCGCGGGTCGAGCCGATCCGGCACGGCGTGCATTTGCCGCACGATTCGATGGCGCAGAACTCCATCGCGTAGCGCGCCTGCTTCGCCATGTCGACGGTTTCGTCGAATACCACGATGCCGCCGTGGCCGACCACGCCGCCGAAGGCGGCATAGGCTTCATAGTCGAGCGGCACATCGAAGCGCGACTCGGGCAGGTAGGCGCCCAGCGGCCCGCCCACCTGCACCGCGCGGATGGCGCGGCCGCTGCGCGTACCGCCACCGTAGTCGACCAGCAGCTCGCGCAGCGTGACGCCGAACGCCTTCTCCACCAGCCCGCCGTGCCGGATATTGCCGGCCAGCTGGAACGGCAGCGTGCCGCGCGAACGGCCCATGCCGTAGTCGCGGTAGTACTGCGCACCGCGCGCCAGGATGACCGGCACGGTGGCCAGCGAAATCACGTTGTTGATCACCGTGGGCTGGCCGAACAGCCCTTTCAGCGCCGGCAGCGGCGGCTTGGCGCGCACCACGCCGCGCCGGCCTTCGAGGCTCTCCAGCAGCGCGGTCTCCTCGCCGCAGACATAGGCGCCCGCTCCCTTGCGCACCTCGAGATGGAAGCGCCTGCCGCTGCCGCGGATGTCGTCGCCGAGCCAGCCGGCGGCGCTGGCAATGCCCATCGCGCTTTCCAGTACCGCGATGGCGTGCGGATATTCGGAGCGGCAGTAGATGTAGCCCTGCTCCGCGCCCACCGCCAGCCCGGCAATGGTCATGCCTTCGATCAGCATGAAGGGATCGTCTTCCATCACCATGCGGTCGGAGAACGTGCCCGAGTCGCCCTCGTCGGCATTGCAGACGATGTACTTCACCGCTGACTGCGCACCGAGCACGGTCTTCCACTTGATGCCGGTCGGGAACGCCGCACCGCCGCGGCCGCGCAGGCCGGAGTCGGTGACCTCCTGCACGATCCCGGCCGGCGTCATCGCCAGCGCCCGTTCCAGGCCGACGAAGCCCTCATGCGCGCGGTAGTCGTCGAGCGACAGCGGATCGGTGATGCCGACGCGGGCGAAGGTCAGGCGCTCCTGCCGTTTCAGGAACGGGATCTCCTCGGTCAGGCCGTGCCGCAGCGCGTGCACGCCGCCCTGCAGCAGGCCCGCATCGAACAGCCCCGGCACGTCGGCCGCGCTGACCGGCCCGTACGCCATGCGGCCAGCGGCGGTCTGCACCTCGACCAGCGGCTCCAGCCAGAACATGCCGCGCGAACCGTTGCGCACGATGCGAACCGGCTCGCCACGGGCCTCGGCTTCGCGCGCGATGGCGCGCGCAACGTCATCGGCGCCCAGCGCCAGCGCGGTGGAGTCGCGCGGCACGAAGATGGTGGTGGTCGGGCTCATGCCTGGGCCTCCGCGTTGGCCGGGGATGTGGTAGTGGATGCGCGCAAGGCGCGCACCAGCGTATCGAAGCGCGCGGCATCGACATACCCGTGCAGCTGCTCGCCGACCATTACCGCCGGTCCGCAGGCACACTGGCCCAGGCAATAGACCGGCTCAAGCGTCACCTGCCCGTCCGGGCTGGTTTCATGGAAGCTGCAGCCCAGCGCGCGCTGGGCGTGCGCGGCCAGCGCCTCGGCGCCCACGGCCTGGCACGCCTCGGCGCGGCACACCTGCACCACATGCCGACCGGCAGGCTGCTGGCGGAAGTGATGGTAGAACGTGATCACGCCGTGCACCTCGGCGCGCGACAGGTTCAGCGCGCGGGCGATCAGGGGCACGGCGGTGTCGGGGATAAAGCCCTGGGTGTCCTGGATCTCATGCAGGATCGGCAGCAGGGCACCCGGCATGTGCTGGCGTGCCGCGACGATGCCGGCAATGCGCGCGGCAGCGTCGGGGGCTGCCGGGGCACCGGCTGCACCCGGTGCGTGGGGGGCAATATCTGGCATGGCGTCTCCTGTGAGGGCTCGCCAGGACCGGCGGCAATGCCTGCCTGGATCCCGCTTATATGCTATTTTTTTCCTATTTCCGAGCTACCGGATCGCCGTTTCGCCCGTTAGGCGGACTATATGAGAGTGACAGCGACCGTTCAATAAGCTATTTTCTACATATGCTTCGTATCTCGATCCAACCCCACTTGCAGATCCGCGACGACGCCCATCCGGGCGGCGAGCCGCTGGACGTGTCCCGGCTGGTAGCCCTGCTCGGCCATATCGGGGAATCCGGCAGCATCAGCCAGTCAGCGCAGGCGGTCTCGCTGTCGTACCGCTATGCCTGGGGCATCCTGCGCGATGCCGAGGCGCTGTTCGGCGGCCCGCTGATCGACAAGACGCGCGGTCGCGGCAGCGCGCTGACGCCGCTGGCGCAGCAGCTGGTGTGGGCCAGCAAGCGGATCGGCGCGCGGCTGTCGCCGACGCTGGACAGTCTCGCGTCCGAGCTGGAGATCGAGCTGAAGAAGCTGATGGCCCAGCCCGAGGCCACCGCGCGGCTGCATGCCAGCCACGGCTTCGCGGTGGCGGCGTTGCGCGACTTCCTCGACGAGCAGCAGGTGCGCCACGACCTGAAGTACTGCGGCAGCGTCGAGGCCGTGGCAGCGCTGGCCGAAGGCGCCTGCGACATCGCCGGCTTCCATGTGCCGGTGGGCGAGTTCGAGCACGGCATGTGGCGCCACTTCACCACCTGGCTCAAGCCCGAGACCCATTGCCTGGTGCATCTGGCAGTGCGCAGCCAGGGGTTGTTCGTGCGCCCGGGCAACCCGCTCGCCATCCATACGCTCGAAGACCTGACCCGGCGCGAAGTCCGCTTCGTCAACCGGCAGGTCGGCTCGGGCACGCGGCTGCTGCTGGACCTGATGCTGGCGGCGCGCGGTATCGACGCCGCGCGCATCGAGGGCTACAGCAATGGGGAGTTCACCCACGCCGCGGTGGCCGCGTACATCGGCAGCGGCATGGCGGACGTGGGCTTTGGCGTGGAAACCGCGGCGCGGCGCTTCGGGCTGGCCTTCGTGCCAGTGATCAAGGAGCGCTACTTCTTCGCGATCGAGCGCGCCAAGCTGCGCAGCGCGGCGCTGGCAGGTGCGGTCGGGGCCCTGACCAGCGAGGCCTTCCGCCAGCGCGTCAATGCGCTGCCCGGCTATGACGGCACGCTGACCGGAACCGTGCAGACCTTGCCAGAAGCGTTCCCGAACTACCGTGACAACTACAGCGATACGCCGCCGCGCTAGCGCCGCAGCAACGACAGGCGCTCAGGATGGCCGGCCCACTGCTCATGGCCATCGATCGGCCCCTTGGCCTTCAACAGCGGCAGCCAGTCCGGCCGCCGCGACAACTCGGCATTGAGCGCGATGAAATGGCGCTGGTGTTCCGGTACATCATGCTCGGAATAGATCGCGCCGACGGGGCACAACGGCACGCACAGCGAGCAGTCGATGCATTGGTCGGGATCGATTGCAAGGAAGTTCGGCCCTTCATGGAAGCACGACATCGGGCAGACTTCGACGCAATCGGTATGGCGGCACTGGATGCAGGCATCCGTCACGACAAAGGTCATGGGGCAGTCACGGGACGGCAGGAAATCAGGGCGTGATGTTAACGCCCGGCCGGCGCCCGTGGGAGGCACCGGCTTGTGCGAGTCCTTCAAATCCGCTGAAGCGGCGGGGCGCCGCGCACGCCCCGCCCGGCAACGCGGCGTCAGGCGGTCTCGCGCATCAGCTCTTCCTTGCGCGCGGCCATGGCCTGCGCCACGTCGCGCAGGTTGATCTTTTCCTTGATCACGTTCTTGAACAGCTCGCCTTCCTCTTCCTCGATGTGGTGGGAGACGTATTCCGACAGCACTGTGTAGTTGGCCTCGAGCATGTCGCCGGCCGGATCTTCCTCGATCGCGGCGATCAGGTCCTTGGCCACCTGGTGCTCCACCTGGGCTTCGTCGAGCATGTCGTCGATCTCGTCGCTGACACCCCGCAACGCCGGATAGAAGATTTCTTCCTCGATGGTGGCATGCACGGTCAGCTGGTGGCACACCTCGAGCGCGATCGATTCCTTCTCGCCGCGGTCCTCGGTGTCCTTGAACGCCTTGAACTGCTTCTTCGCTGCACGGTGATCGTCCATCAAGGCACCGAGGGCCTCGGCCTGGTCTGCGGGGATCTTCGACTTGTCCACGGTTTTCTCCTGGTGGGGAGCCGGCACTCCGGCTTCGCCCCGGAACGCAGGCAGGTTCCGTGCCCGCGCCGCATCAGCGCGGCGGCGCGCACACGGCGAGCCGGCCTGCCAGTCATTGCAATTCCTGCGCGAAGCCTTGTAATTGTGCCCGCGGCGGCGCGTGAGGCAACGCCCGAAGTCCCGCATCGCGTTGCCGCGCCGGTATCACGTTGCGCCGGCCAGGCCATGCGCCGCGACGCGCGGCATGAAAGTTGCGGCAGGACCCGCAAGCCGGAACAGACCCTCTGTCCGAACCGCCATCACCAGCGTGCGGCGTCCGCGCCGTCCGACACCATCATGCCGACCACCTTCCTCTACTCGAATTGCGCCGATGCCGTGTCGGCGGTCCAGGATGAACTGCAGGGCGCCAGCGCCGCCGGCTATGGCATCGACCCGCAACACGTCTTCTGGGAAGCCGCGCCGGCGTCGGTGGCGGCGTTGCAGCGCCCGCGCCTGCGCGCGCTGCAGCACCAGGTGCAGGCGGGCGACGCGGTAGTGGCGCTGCGCCTGTGCAGCCTGGGCTGGAGCGTGCCCGAAGTGCTGGCCACGGTCCGGCGCTTCCGTCTGCTGGGCGTGGCGCTGTACTGCGTGCAGCTATCGCGCGACGACCTGGCCAACGCAACACCGCCTGAAGCCGTCGAGGTGTTGCGCGCGGTGGCCGCGCTGGAAGGCGCGACGCGCAGCGTACGCGTGCGCGAGAGCTTGGCCGCGGCCAAGGCCATGGGGCGCCAGGTCGGCCGTCCGCCCAAGCACACGCCTGAACAGCGCCATGCCATCCTGAGCGCGCTCGCCGCGGGGTATTCGGTCAGCGAGACCGCGCGGCGCTTCAGCACGTCGCGCCAGACCGTGCTGCGCATCCGGGCCGCCGAGCCACTGGCGCAGCCCGCGGCGGCCGTCGCCATGGCCGACGCCGAAGAATCCGTCCCCGAAGCGGCCACGGAATGAAAGCCGCGGCTGTCACGTGCTGGGTGGTCGTGTCGCGCCCGGCTGCGCCAGGCTGTCCGTCATGACCGACCGCTCGCCCAACGCCACGCCCCTGCCTGCGGCACTGGTCGATGCCGCGGCAACGCCCGCCGTGCCCGCGACGTCCGCTGCATCGGCAACGCACGAGGCAGCGTCTCCCACCCGCTTTGCGCGGCCCACCATGCTGCTGGAAACGCTGCTGGCGACGCGGCTGGAATTGCTGAGCCGCGACCACGCCTGGCCCCCGCATACGCTGGCGCAGCGGCGCGCCGTGCTGATGCGCTTGTGGGAGCAGCGCGCGCCCGGCCTGTTCGAGCAAGGCGGCACCGCCGACAGCATCGCGCGCTGCCTGCAGGCGGCCTTTGACGAGGCTGCCGCCGGGCGCAGGCTCGAAGCGGCGCTGCATTTCAAGCGCGCATATTTCCTGGTGTGCTGCACGGCATCGTCCGGCACCCGCGCACGGCTGCACGGCAGCCACGATGGCGGCCACGGCGGCAACCACGGTGAGCCGGGTTAGCCTGCAGGTATCGGTTCACGCGCAGAGCGCGCGCAAGGTCTCGTCCCACTCCGCGACGAAGCGGCCGATGCCGAAGCGCTCGCGCGCCACCCGGCAGCCACGCTCCCCCCAGACCCGCGCCAGTTCAGGATCGTCGAGCAGTTCGCGCATCACGCTGACCAGCACATCGAGGCGCGTATCGACATAGCCGTTGTTGCCGCTCTGGATCACCGTCGCCAGCTCGGTGGTGGCCAGCCCTACCACCGGCACGCCCAGCATCATTGCCTCCACCACCGCCAGCCCCAGGCTGGTGTAGCGGATCGGGTTGAAGAAGAAGCGGTAGCGCGCGATGAACGCCGCCAGTTCGGGGTTGGGCACCTCCCCCAGCCCGCCCGCCTGCTGCGCCGCCATGCCCACCAGGTCCAGCGGCACCTGCTCGCGCACCCGCGCGAACAGGTCGGCGCCAAGGCGACGGCCGCGCCGCGACAGGTTGTTGACCACGCTGATGCCGCGCGCCAGCTCACCGCTGTAGCGCACCGCCTCGTCGACCAGCACGCCGTGCTCGATCACGCGGCACGGGGTGACGCCGCTGTCCCACATCAGCGCATTGAACGGCGTCACGTGTACCAGCAGCATCGACGGGTCCTGCACCAGATGGCGCGTGTTGGTCGGATGTTCCTGGGGCGGGTCGTGCTCGAGGTAGATCGCTGGCAGCGCGCGCTGCGCGGCACTCAGCAGCGCGACCCGGTCGTGCGCGTAATGGTCGCGATGCTGGTACAGCACGCAATCAAAGCGGCCGGCCGGGACGGCGTCGTAAGGCACCTCGTGCACGTTGGCGCCCCACGGCAGCGCGCCCCCGGCGCCGGCATAGCCCGGCGTGCCGTCATCGCGCGTAACCAGGTACAGGTCGTGCGGGATCTGCGACAGGTAGTACAGGTAGTTCCCGTGCACGTGCCAGGTCAGGATGCGCAGCCGCCTAGCCATGGCCGCGCCCCTGCTGCGCCAGCGCCAGCGCGGCCTCGACCACGCATGCCACGCTGATATTCGACGCGCACGGGTGCCCCGCGACCGGGCAGCGCTGGTGCATGCACGGACGGCATGCCGGCTGGTCGGCCAGCACGCGGTGCAGCGTGGTGTCGAGCGGTGCCCAGCGCGCGCTGTCGCTGCCGCAGGAAACCACCACGCTGGGCGTGCCGACCGCCGCGGCGATATGCGAGGCGCCGGTATCGTTGCACAGCAGCAGCCGCGCATCGCGGATTAGCGCGGCCAGCGTGCCCAGCGCGGTCTGCCCGCACAGGTTGACCACCGGCTTGCCGACGCGCCGCGCCAGCTGCGCCACCAGCGCAGACTCGTCGCGGCTGCCAGTCAACACCACCTTCCAGTGGCGCCGCAGCGCGCGGCCCGCCTCGGCAAAGCGCTCCACTGGCCAGCGCCGCGACAGCATGCGCGCGCCGGCGTGCAGGCAAACGTATTCGCCCGCCACCAGCCCGTGCTCGGCCACCAGCAGCCGCCAGCTGGCATGGTCGATCGGACGCAGCGGAAACGCCAGGCTGCGGTCCGCGCACGGATAGCCCAGCACCTGCATCAGCGCCAGCAGCCGCTCCACCTCGTTGCCCTGCGGCCAGGGCACCAGCACGCCGGCGCGATCGCAGCGCGCCGCGGCGGGATCGGGGCAGAACCCGGCCATGCGCTTCGCGCCCAGCCGCTGCACCACGTCGTTGGTCAGCGCGCCGCTGCCGTGCAACTGGATCGCCAGGTCGAAGCGCGCGGCGTGCGCAGCGGCGTAGAACGGGCCCGCCGCGGCCTCTGCGCACGGTTGCTCGGGCATGCCCGGGGCGCCGGGAAAGACCATCAGGTCATCCACCAGCGCGCTGAAGCGGGACACGAACTCCTGCGCCCACGGCAAGCCGATCAGCGTGATGCGGGCCTCGGGCTCGCCGGCGCGCAGGGCACGCAGCGCCGGCACCGCGCACAGCATGTCCCCCAGCTGCAGCGCGCGGAACACGGCGATGCGCCGCGCGCGCGCCGGCGCCGCGCGGCGCCGCTGCGGCGGCTGTGACAGCGGCAGGGCCTTGACCGGTTCGACGCAGGCGCTCATAGGAACACCACCCGGAACGCCAGCGCGCCGCGCAGCCGCCAGTACAGCGACAGCGGCGGGATCAGCATGGAGGTGACCGCCATCTCGGCGACGTGGGCCGGCGTCAGCGCGGCGCCGCGCAGGCGCTGTACGCAGAATGCCGTGGTCAACCCCAGCCATAGCAAGCCTGCCGCCGCGGCCAGCACGGGTGCGCCCGCCAGCCACGCCGTGGGCGCGGCCAGCAGCGCCAGCATCGTCAGGTAGTAATGCCATGGCGGCACGCGCCGGATGCGCTGCCGGTACAGGCGCGGGTGCTTCTTGTACAGCAGCGCGTCGAAGTACACCTTGGCCTGCGCCGCCATGCTGCTGCCCCATGCGGCCGGCCGCACCGGATGCGCCACCACGGCCGCCGGCGCACGGCCGACCGGGCACACCTGCTCGATCAGCCGGAACTGCAGGTCCGAATCCTCGCGCCACGCGCGCGTGAAGCGCTCGTCGAAGCCGCCGATGCGCTGCAGCGCGTCGCGTCGGACGAAGCAATTGGCGGTGACGAACTCGGCGTGCGCGAGGCCGCCGGTATCGCGCTCGTGGTCGGTGGGCCGGGGCGGCAGCGGCACGAACACCGTGCCCGCCACCGCGCAGCACTCCGGCTGGTCCGCCAGCGCGGCGCAGCCCGCTTCGAGCCAGCCGGGATCCGGAACGGTGTCGTCGTCGGTGAACGCGATCACCGGCGCGCGCGCGCGGCGCCAGCCGGCGTTGCGGGCGCCCGAGGGCCCCTGCGTTCCCGGCACCGGCACATAGCGTAGCGCATGCTGCGGATGCTGCGCGGCCATCAGCGCCACCAGCCGTTCAATGCGCGCCTCGCAGCCGTCGTCGGCGACGATCACTTCATACGCGCACGCGGGCAGGCGCTGCGCGCACAGCGCCTGCAGGCAGCGCGCCAGCAGCGCCGGACGTCGCCAGGTGGGAATCACCACCGAGACCAATGGCTCAGCCCTGTCCATGGGAGCCTCCGGTGGCGGGCTTTTCCAGCAAGAACGGGCCGATCACCAGCGCGTCCAGCGGCGAGGTCCAGAAGCATTCCACCGCATCGCGCGGCGTGCAGACGATGGGCTCGCCGCGTGTGTTGAACGAGGTGTTGACCAGGATCGGCACGCCGGTGCGACGCTCGAACGCGGCCAGCAGGTCGTAGTAGGCGGGATTCTGCTCGCGGCGCACGGTCTGCACGCGCGCGGTGCCGTCGACGTGGCAGACCGCGGGGATGCGCGGCGCCTGCTCGGGTCGCACGTCGTAGATAAACAGCATGAACGGCGCTTCGCCGCGGCCGGGCTTGGCCGCGCTGAACCAGTCCGGGGCGCGCTCCTGCATCACCACCGGCGCCACCGGCCGGAAGTCTTCGCGGTCCTTGATCTGGTTCAGCCGCTGCTGCATGCCGGGATCGATCGGCGAGGCCAGGATCGAGCGCGCGCCCAGCGCGCGCGGGCCGAACTCCATGCGGCCCTGGAACCAGCCGATGATCTTGTTCTGCGCCAGCAGCTCGGCGGTCTCTGCGGCGAGGTCATTGAGCCGGCGGTAAGGCAGCCTGGCCCAGTCGAGGAAGGCCGCGATTTCGTCCTCGTCATAAGCCGGCCCGAGGTAGGCATGTTCCATCGACCAGTGCCGCGCCGGCCGTCCCCTGTGCACGAAGTCGGTCCACAGTGCCGCGCCCAGCGCGGTGCCGGCATCGCCGGCGGCCGGCTGCACCCAGACCTCGTCGAACGGGCTCCGGTCGCGCACGCGCGCGTTCATCACGCAGTTCAGCGCCACGCCGCCGGCCATGGCAAGCTGCCGTTCGCCGGTGGTTTCTGCCAGCCACGTGGTCATGCCGACCACGGTTTCTTCCAGCACCTCCTGCAGCGAGCGCGCGATATCGAAATGCGCGGCGCCGAAGGCCTCGCCGCGCTGGCGCGGCGGCCCGAGCAAGGCGGCCAGGTCGGCATGCGCCACGCGGTAGCCGCCCTCGGCATCGCGCCGGACCATGTCGCGGAACACGCCCAGATGCGCCGGCTGGCCGTATGAGGCCAACGCCATCACCTTGTACTCGTCCGACGAATGCAGGAAGCCGAGGTGGCGGGTGACGCGCTCATACAGCAGGCCTAGCGAGTCCGGCAGGTCGATCTGCTTGATGCGCCGATAGTCCTTGCCGTCGAACACGCCATAGCTGGTGGTGGCGCGCTCGCCGCGGCCGTCCATGGTCAGCACCGCGCAGCGCGCGAACGGCGCCGCCAGGAAGGCGCTGGCTTCATGCGCCATGTGGTGCTCGACAAAATGCCAGCGGAACGGCCCGTCATGCGTCACGCCGCGAAAGCGCGCGGCCAGGTGATGCGGCGCGCCGCTGGCCAGCTGCCGCGGCGCATTGACCACGTAGGAAAGGAACAGCGGATCCCACGGCGACTCGTGCCCGGTGGCCGCGCCCTGTGCCGACGGCTCCAGTGGCAACGTCACGGTGGCGTCATGCCGGCGCGCCCCGAGCATCAGCGCGGGATCGTACGAGTAGGCGACGTGGTCGACGTCGCGCAGCACGATGCCGGCTTCGCCGAGGCAGTAGTCGATCGCGTGGAACGGCAACTCCCACGCCGTGAACGGAACCGGGCGCTTGCCGTGCTTGATATGCGTGAAGCGCTCGTCCTCCGCGGCGGCGACGACCTCGCCATCGCGCACCAGGCAGGCGGCGGAATCATGGTAGGCGGCGTTAATGCCAAGGGTGTACATGGGCGGCCTCGTCGTGAGGAACAGGGTTGGTCGATCCGGCGTCCGGAATCGCCGGCGCGGTATCGGGGCGGGCCGGCGCCGCTGCGGTGCCCGCGTGCGGCATGCCGGCGCCGGGCCACGGCAGCTCGACCGCGGGCATGCCGTCGGCATTGCCGCCCAGCAGCGCCAGCGCGGCCTGCACCGCGTGCGCGGCCGGCACGTCTTCGAGGCAGCGATGATGTCCTTGCGGGCACAGGCTCTTGTAGCAATAGCGGCACGGCACGTCGGCAAAGAGCGTGCGGTGCGGCACCTGCCACGGCGTGTGCTGCGGATTGGTCAGCGCGTACAGGTCTACCACCGGCGTGCCCAGCGCGGCGGCCAGGTGCACCGGCCCGGTGTTGTTCGAGACCATCAGGTCGGCCGCTTCCAGCAGCGCGCCCATCTCGCCCAGGCGCAACGCGCCGGCCAGCGGCACCACGCGCGCGTGGCCGGCGGCGGCGCATACCGCGCGCACGATGTCGCGCTCGGCGGCATCGCCAGTCACCAGCACGTGCGCGCCGGCCTTTACCGCGAGCGCGTGCGCCACCTGGGCAAAGCGCGCGGGGGGCCAGCGCCGTGACGGCGCGCTAGCGCCGGGATGCACCACCACCACGGGGCCGCTGCGGCCCGCGCGGATGGCAGCCAGGCGCGCGGCCACCGCGGCGCGGTCAGGCGCCAGCACCCGGAAGCGCAGGCGCGTATCGCGCGCGATCGCCCCGACATGCGCGACCAGGTCCAGCTGGCGCTGCGTCTCGTGGCGCGGGCGCGGTCCCGGCTGCGTGCCCGGCTCGGTATCCGGCACCCAGTCGCTCAGCAGCGTGTACGGATTCTCGCGGCAGCACGCCAGCCGCAGCGGAATGCCCGCGAGCGCGCACAGGATCGCGGCCGGCAACGGGCTCTGGCTGTAGACGGTGAAGATCACGGCCGCATCGAAGCGAAAGCGCGCCAGCCAGCGTGCGCACGCGGCAATCTGCGGGCCTGGCGCGGGCGCCGCATGGGCTTCGCCGTGCCTGGCCCATGGCGCATCCCAGGGCAGAACGCGGCTGACCATCGGCAGGTGCGGCGCCAGCCCCGCCGCGCTGTGCGAGGTCAGCAGCGTCAGGCGCCGTTCCGGCAGCGACTCGGCCAGTGCCTGCATGGCCGGCGTGCTCATCAGCACGTCGCCCATATTGTCCAGGCGCACGCACAGCACGCTGCGCGCGGATTGCCAGCCGCTCATGGCGCCTCCGCGTAGCGTTGGGCCGCGGCGCGGGTGCGGGCGACGACTATGCGCGCAGCGGCATCGAGCGTGGGCACCACGTAGTCCGCCTGGCGCGCGGGCGACATCTGCCATTCGGTCTCGTTGCCGCAATCGACCAGCACGGTGCTGCACCCCGCACGCTTGCCGGCCTCGACGTCATTGAGGATGTCGCCGATCATCCATGAGCGCGCCAGGTCGAGCCGCAAGGCCGTGGCGGCCTGCAGCAGCAGTCCCGGCATCGGCTTGCGGCACAGGCATGCGCGCGCATAGGACACCACCTGCCCCGCGGGATGATGCGGGCAGTAAAGGAAGCCGGCGAGCGCGGCACCGTGCTCGGCGAACATGGCCGCCAGCCGCTCGCGCACTGGCGCGAGATCCGCCTCGGTGTGCATGCCATGGGCCACCCCGGGCTGGTTCGTCACCACCACCAGAGGCAGGCCCAATCCGCCGAACAGCCGCAGGGCGGCGCCGGCGCCGGGCGCCAGCCGCATGCGCGCCGGATCCACGTTGTAGGGAACGTCGTCCAGCAGCGTGCCATCCTTGTCGAGCAGCACGGCGGCGCTGAGCGCGCGCCCGGGCACGATCGCGGCGCTCATGGCCAGGAGGTCTCCTTCATGGGCAACACCATCACCTCGGGAATCACGGTCTCTTCCGGCTGCGTCAGCACGAAGCGCACCGCGTTGGCGACGTTGGCCGGATCCTGCAGGTTGCCCTGGTCGATATCCGGAAAGCGGTCGAGCAGGAACGGCGTGCGCATGCCACCCGCCACGATCGCCGACACCTTGATACCGTGCGGCCGCAACTCCGCATGCAGCGCATGCGAAAAGCCCAGCAGGCCCCACTTGGTGGCGTGGTAGGCCGAGGCATTGGGCCACGCACGCTTGGACGCGGTCGAGGCAATGTTGACGATGTGCCCCCCGCCCTGCGCCTTCAGCAGCGGCACGGCAGCATGCGCCATCAGGTACGGACCGTACAGGTTGACCATCAGCACTTTGCGCCAGGTCTCGGCATCGACCTCGTCCACCGGCAGCGTGATGTCAATGGCAGCGTTGTTGACGATGCCGTCGAGGCGCTCGCCGCGCGCACGCACCGCCTCGAAGGCGGCGCGCACGGAAGCGGGATCGGCGACATCCAGGTGCAGCGGCCACGCGTGCGCGCCGGCTTCCGCCAGCCCGCCGGCGCTGTCGTGCGCCAGTTGGTCGTCGATATCGGCCACGATCACGGCCGCGCCGGCCGCGCTCAGCGTGCGGCAAATGGCGGCGCCCAGCCCCCTGCCCGCGCCACTGACCAGGAAAGTGCGGCCCTGCAGCGGCATGGCGGCCTCGGTGTGCGCGGCAGGGCGGGGCGGATGCGAAGTTTGCATGGTGGGTTCCTTGGCCTTGGGTGTGTGGTGGACGGTGATTCGGACAACAAACGGACATCAGCGCTGGTGCCCTGGCGGTGGCGGCATGCTGCGTTCAGGGCAGGCATCTCTTCGTGCGCAGGCTTGCTGTCGGTGCGAAATGTGTGCCAACAGTCAGGCGAAGCCGCGCGCGCCGCCATCAGCCGGGCGGCTGGGCTCGCACGCAAGCGCCTTGCGCCACGGCCCGCAGCAGCATCGCCACGCAGCCGGCAAAGGCCTCGTCGTACCAGGCGTTGGCACCGCTCACCGCCACCACGATGCCGTCCACCACCACGGCCCCGCCAAGCAGCGTGTCATCGCTGCGCAGCCGGTGCGGGCTGCAGTGCACGACCTGCGCGCTGGCCATGCCGGTGCGCCAGCTGAGGCTGGCCTTGGCGCGCGCATAGCGGCTGTAGTCCGCGTCCCAGGCCTCGCGCGACGGCAGCGAATGCTCATAGAGGATGGCTTCCTCGAAGGCGCAATCGCCGGGCTGCAGCGTCGGATCCATCACGACCACATGCATGCAGCCGCTTTCGCCGACGGCCTGGTCGCACAGCGAAGCTTGCAGCATCGGCAACGCCAGTTCGACCGCGCGCCGCGCCGCGGCAGGATCGCTGAACCGGCTTGCGCCGGCATGGGAGGCGCGGGGCGCCTGGCCCGCTTCAGGGTTGAGTGGCATGGGCAGCTCCATCGAGGGTTGGCACCGCACGCCGCGCCGGCATCGCGTGCAGCGCGGCTTGCATCGGAGCCATCGACCCAGCAAACATCGGGCCGGTTGCAAGCCTGCGCTGGATGCGCTCGCCAATGAAAGATCCGTACGCGCAAATTACAAAGCGGCGGCGTAAGAATGACCAAAGCGGGCCGAGAACGGGCGGGTGCGTCTTCTTCGCAATGCGGGAACCCGTACGACGAAAGAAGCGTTATATCGCCTCTCCATCGGTTCCCTCGTCCAATGAATTTTTTCGCCTGAATTGCGGCAGTTGCGGATGGCACGCTAGCTGCAAGAGCCACGACCTCCCAGCCCGCCCGCGTTCGCGGGCACGGCCACAAAATACCGGAGCCCACCATGCGCAAGATCGCGCTGATCAGCGAACATGCCTCGCCACTCGCCAGTGTCGGCAGCACCGACTGCGGCGGACAGAACATCTATGTGGCGCATCTTGCAAGGCAGCTTGGCAGCCGCGGCTACCAGGTCGATGTGTTCACGCGGCGCGATAAGGCGCTGTTGCCCGAGGTGGTGGCGTTCGCACCCAACGTGCGCGTGATCCACGTCACCGCCGGGCCTCCGGTGCAGATCCCGAAGGAACAGCTGCTGCCCTATATGGAAGACTTCGGCGCGTTCCTGGCCGACTTCGTGCGGCGCGATGTCACCGGCTACGACGTGCTCCATGCCAACTTCTTCATGTCCGGGCTGGCGGCGCTGCGCGCCCGCCACGCGCTCGGCATCCCCCTGGTGATGACCTTCCACGCGCTGGGCAAGGTGCGCAGGTTGCACCAGGGCAGCACCGACGGCTTCCCCGACGAGCGCTTCGAGATCGAGGACACGCTGGTGCGCGAGGCCGACTGCGTGGTGGCGGAATGTCCGCAGGACCTCGACGACCTCGTCAATTTGTACAGCGCCGACCCCGCGCGCGTGCAGACCGTGCCGTGCGGCTTCGACGCCGCCGAGTTCGCGCCGGTGCCGCGTGACGCGGCGCGGCGCGCACTGGGCTGGCCGCAGCCAGGGTTCCGCGTGCTGCAGCTGGGCCGGCTGGTGCCGCGCAAGGGCATCGACAACGTGATCCGCGCGCTGGGCTGCCTGCGCCGCGACACCGACCTCGATGCCACCTTGTACGTGGTGGGTGGCAACGCCGAGCAGCCCAGCGTGCAAGCCACGCCGGAGATCGGCCGGCTGCAGGACGTGGCCAGCGCCGAGGGCGTGGCGGACCGCGTGGTGTTTACCGGCCGGCGCGGGCGCGACACCCTGCGCCTGTTCTACAGCGCCGCGGATGTCTTCGTGACCACGCCGTGGTATGAGCCTTTCGGCATCACGCCGGTGGAGGCGATGGCGTGCGGCGCACCGGTGATCGGTGCCGACGTCGGCGGCATCCGCTCCACGGTGGTGGACGGGCACACCGGCTTCCTGGTGCCGCCCAAGGCGCCGGCGGCGCTGGCGGCGCGGCTGGCGCAGCTGGCCGCGAATCCCGCCCTGGCGCGCCAGTTGGGCGAAGCCGGCCGGCGCCGCGCGCAGGCGCATTTCACCTGGGCCGGCGTGGCCCGGCAGATGGAAGCGGTCTATGCGCGCGTCTGTGCCGGCGCCCCGGCGCTGCAGGGAGCGGCCGGCCGTGCCGCGGCCTGAGGCTGGCGGGAAATGCAAGCCAGCCAGTGCAAGCCAATCGAAGGAGAGCGGAAATGAAGGAAAGCGATCGCAAGCGCATCCTGGTGACCGGTGGCGCGGGATTCCTCGGCTCGCACCTGTGCGAGCGGCTGGTGCGCGCCGGGCAGGACGTGCTGTGCGTGGACAACTTCTACACGGGCACCAAGGAAAACATCGCGCACCTGCTCGGCCGGACCAATTTCGAGCTGCTGCGCCACGACGTCACCTTCCCGCTGTACGTGGAAGTCGACGAGATCTACAACCTGGCGTGCCCGGCCTCGCCGGTGCACTACCAGCACGATCCGGTGCAGACCACCAAGACCAGCGTCAACGGCGCCATCAACATGCTGGGACTGGCCAAGCGGCTCAGGGCGCGCATCCTGCAAGCGTCCACCAGCGAAGTCTATGGCGACCCCGAGCACCATCCGCAACAGGAAGGCTACTGGGGCCACGTCAATCCCGTGGGCATCCGCTCCTGCTACGACGAAGGCAAGCGCTGCGCCGAGACCCTGTTCATGGACTACCACCGCCAGCACGGGCTGGACGTGCGCATTGCGCGCATCTTCAACACCTACGGGCCGCGCATGCATCCCGCCGACGGCCGGGTGGTATCGAACTTCATCACCCAGGCGCTGGCCGGGCAGCCGCTGACCGTGTACGGCGACGGCGCACAGACTCGTGCCTTCTGCTATGTCGACGACATGGTCGACGCGCTGGTCCGTCTGATGGAAGCGCCAGCGAGCGGCACGCCGGTCAACCTGGGCAACCCGTGCGAGACCACCATGCTGCAGATTGCGCAGGCGGTGCTGCGCGCCACCGGTTCCCAGTCGGCCATCGAGATGCGCCCGCTGCCGGCCGACGACCCGCACCAGCGCTGTCCCGACATCACGCTGGCGCGCCAGTTGCTGGGCTGGGAGCCGCACACCGCGCTGGAAGACGGCCTGCGCCGCACCGTGGATTATTTTGCCGCGCGGCTCGCCGCCCAGGCGCATGCCGCCGGTGCGCCCGGCAACGTGGTGCCGGTGTCGGCCACCGCGCGCGAAGCGCGTGCCGCGCTCAGTTGACGGCGTGCCGGAGCGCGCGAGGGGGCGGCATGGGCACGGCGCTGGTGGTCGATCTCGCCGCCGCGGTAACCGTGGTCTCGCCGCACCTGGACGATGCCGTGTTCAGTTGCGGCGGGCTGATCGCGGCCGCGCGCGCGGCGCGCGTGGTGACCGTGTTCGCGGGCGTGCCGCCCGCGGACCTGCCGGCCCCCGACTGGGACCAGGCCGCCGGCTTTGCCAGCGCCGAACAGGCGGTGCTGTCGCGCCGGCGCGAGGACAACCACGCGCTGACCATGCTGGGCGCGCACGCGGTGTGGCTGGACTTCTGGGACAGCCAGTATGGTCGCCGCTACACCCCTCAACAGCTTGCCGACGCCCTGCACACCGTGCTGCTGACGCAGACCGAGGGCGTGGTGGTGGCCCCCCTCGGGCTGTTTCATTCCGACCATGCGCTGGTGCATGATGCCTGCCGGCTGCTGATGCTGGCCGCGCCCGCGCACGGTCCGGCGTGGAGCACACCGCCCGTGCAGTGGCTCTACTACGAGGACGCGATCTACCGCCGCATGCCCGGCCTGCTGCAGCAACGGCTGGCGCAATGCCGGGACAGCGGCCTGTGCGCCACGCCGGTCAACCTGCCGGTGACGCAGTACCTGACGCAAAAGAGCTACGCGCTGAACGCCTATCAGAGCCAGCTGCAGCTGTTCAGCGAAGACAAGCTCTGCGACCTGTGCGCGCCCGAGCGCTACTGGATGCTGCAGCCGGCCGGCGCCGACCCTGCCTGAGCCATGCCTACCCCAAAGCCGATACCAGCCAACGCTCCCCCGGCCCGCCTATCCGCGCGCGCCGACCCTTGCGACATCAGCGTCGTGGTGCTGACGCATAACCGTCGCGATACGGTGCGCACCGCGCTGGCGCGCCTGAGCGCGCTGCCCGAGCGCCCGCCCATCGCGGTGGTCGACAACGCCTCGGACGATGGCACCGCGGCCATGGTGCGGCGCGAGTTTCCGCACGCGGCGCTGCTGTGCAGCGCGTGCAATCTCGGCGCGGCCGGCCGCAACCTCGGCGCGGACTGGGCCCGCACCCGCTATGTCGCCTTCTGCGACGACGATTGCTGGTGGGCGCCGGGATCGCTGTCGGCCGCCTGCGCGATGTTCGAGCGCCATCCGCGCGTTGGCGCGCTGACGGCGCGCATCCTGGTGGGCGAGCATCGCGGCGAAGACCCGACCTGCGCGCGCATGGCGGCCAGCCCCCTGCCCTCGGCCATGCTGCCCGGCCGCGCCATCCTGGGCCTGATGGCGGGCGCCACCGCATTCCGCACCGATGCGTTCCGGCAGGCCGGCGGCTACCATCCGCGCTTCTTCCTTGGCGGCGAGGAAACGCTGCTGGCGCTGGATCTGGCCGCGCATGGCTGGCAGCTGGTGTATGCGCCGCAGCTGGTGGTGCACCACCATCCCAGTCCGCTGCGCAACCCTGCGCAGCGCCGCTCGCTGCTGGCGCGCAATGCCATCTGGTCCGCCTGGCTGCGCTTGCCGTGGCATATGGCGCTGGAAGAAACCGCGGCGGCCTTGCCGCAGCTGTGGCGCTGCCAGGGATGGCGCGGCGTGGCCGAAATGCTGGGCGGCATGCCGTGGGTATGGCAGGAGCGGCGCGTGATCCCGCCAGAGGTGCTGACATTGCGGCGCCGGCTGCGCGAGCCGCGCGCCTGAGGCGCGGCCGGCGCGGCCGCGCTACGCCTCCTGCGTCGAGCGCACCGCCAGCGACCGGATCGCCGCCACCAGCTCGCCCACCCGCACCGGCTTGGACAGGTGCAGCTGGAAACCCGCCATCAGCGCACGCATGCGGTCCTGGGGCTCGGCGTGCCCGGACAGGGCGATCGCCGTCATGCGCTTGCCCAGCGGCACCTGCATCTGCGCTTCCAGCCGCCGCACCCGGCGCAGCACGGTGTAGCCGTCTTCCTCGTCGAGCGCGAGGTCGCACAGCAGCACCTGCGGCCACTGGCCCGGATGCGTGCCCGCCAGCAGCGCGATCACGTCGTCGCCGCGCTGCTGCGCGATGGCATGGGCACCGTAGTCTTCCAGCGAGGCGCTGAGCACCTCGCGCGTGGGCTCGTCGTCGTCCAGCAGCAGCACACGCAGGCCCTTGAGCGCCTGCGCATCCGGCGCCTCGGGCGCGGCCTCGGCGGTTGGCTGCGCGGCCGGGGCGCGGCGTGGCTCGGCTTCCTGCACGGCGCGCATCGGCATCAGCAACTGGTAGGCGTGCGCCGACCCGTCGGCAGCCAGCGTGACGCCGTGCTCGGCCAGCCACTCGTGCAGGCCCTGCACATCCGGCAACGGCAGTTCGCCCGGCGTGGAAGACAGCCGCAGGCCGGCCTGGCCGTCAAGCCGCTCGAGCCGCAACTCCAGCCGCCCGCCCGGCTCGATGGTGGCGATCATGTGCTGGCACAGCTCCCAGATCGCCTTCTGCAGCACGCCGGGGTCGCCGGTGACGCGCAGCTCCGACTCGCTCTGCACCGTGAACAGGTTGATGTGGCGCTCGGCAATCAGCTCGCGCAGCCCGTCGACCACGCTCGCGACCAGGATCTCGAGCCGCACCGGCTGCAGCGCCAGGCGCCGCTCGGCGCGTTCCAGTTCGCGCTGCTGCTGCTGCAATTGCCACATCTGCGTGTAGATGCCGCCACGCTCCAGCAGCGTGGCGTGGTTGCCGTCTTCGACGATGCGGCCGTGCTCCATCACCAGGATGCGGTCGGCATCGACGATGGTCGAGAGCCGGTGCGCGATGATCAGCGCGGTGCGTCCGCGCGCCACTTCGGACAGCTCCTGCTGGATCGCGCGCTCCGAGCGCGTGTCCAGCGCCGAGGTGGCCTCGTCGAAGACCACGATCGGCGGGCGCTTCAGCATCGCGCGCGCAATCGCCACGCGCTGGCGCTCGCCGCCCGACAGGCGCACGCCGCGCTCGCCCACCTGGGTTTCATAGCCGTCGGGCAGCCGGTCGATAAAGGCGTCGAGTTGCGCCGCGCGCGCCGCGGCGACGATGTCGGCGCGGGTGGCGCCTTCGCGGCCATAGCCGATGTTGTAGGCGATGGTGTCGTTGAACAGGATGGTGTCCTGCGGCACGATGCCGATCAGTTCGCGCAGGCTGCGCTGGGTCACCAGGCGCAGGTCCTGGCCGTCGATGCTGATGCTGCCGCTGTCGGGCTGGTACAGCCGGAACAGCAGGCGCGCCAGCGTCGACTTGCCCGAGCCGCTGCCGCCCACCACCGCCACGGTCTGCCCGGCCCCGGCACGGAAGCTGACGTCCCACAGGGTCTGGTGGCTGGGGTCGTAGCTGAAGTTGACGCCGTCGAACACGATCTCGCCGCGGGTCACGCGCAATGGCCGCGCGGCCGGTGCGTCGCTGTCCTCGCCGGGCTTGCCGTGGGCATCCAGCAGCGCGAACAGCCGCTCCACGTTGGTCATGGCGTCGTTCGACTCGCGAAAGATGAAGCCGAGCGTATTCAGCGGCAACACCACCTGGATGATGTAGGCGTTGATCAGCACCAGGTCACCCACCGACAGCGAGCCCTGGATCACCCGTTGCGTGGCCAGCAGCATCACCGCGCCGACGCCCACGGCAATGCACAGGCTTTGCCCGATATGCAGCGCCGACAGCGCATACTGGTTTTCCACGCTGATGCCGACCCAGCGCTGCAGCATCCCGGACAGCCGCCGGGTTTCAAAGGACTCGCGCGCGAAGAACTTGACGGTGTCGTAGTTGAGCAGGCTGTCCACCACCTTGCTGTTGGTGGTCGCTTCCACCGCATTGACCTCGCGCTGCACCCGCATGCGCCGCTGCGTGAAAACGTAGGTAAAGCCCGCGTACAACACGAACACGCCCAGGATGATGGCAGCGAAGGCCGCGCCATAGGCGCCGATCATGATGGCCAGCACCGACACGATCTCCATCAGTGTCGGCACAATGGTGAAGACCGCCACGCCGAGCAGGAAGCCGATCGCCGCGGTACCTTTCTCGAGGTCGCGGATCACGCTGCCGGTGGCCCGCTGCGCGTGGAAGCGCGCGCCCAGCGCATGCAGGTGCGCAAAGGCGCGTTCCATGAAGCCCGCCACCGTGCTCTGCGTCACATAGGCAAAGACCACGTCGCGCAGCTCGCTGAAGGCGTTGCCGAGCAGCCGCAGGATGGCATAGGCCAGCACCAGGAACACCGGCATGGTGACCAGCCCCAGGCGCGCCGCGTCGGTGCCGGCCGCGGCCGGCGTAACTTCATCGACCACCAGCTTGAGCATCAGCGGCACGGCCACCGCGCAGGCCTTGGCCAGCAGCAGCAGGGACACCGCGACCAGCACGCGGGCGCGGAAGCGCCAGATCGCGCGGAACAGTTCCGCGGCGATGCGGCGGCGGGAAGCGGGGCGGATGGTCTGGGGCATGCGCGCGGATCAGGCGTCAGGCGTTTGGTGCAGCAGGCAAGGCTCCCGGCGCGGTGGCGTGGCCGCCGCGGGGTCTTGGGGCAAGGCAAGTTCCATACCGATGACCATGCGGCGCGGGCGGCTCGCAGCGCGCGCGCCGCCATGGCGCGGAACGTGCTGCAAACCGGCAGCAGCGCCTGCACGCGCTGCGCCATTGCCATCCGCCATGCCCGAGCGAAACAAGCCGCCTGTCAGCCGCGGCGAACTGAACGAATGCCGGCGCTGCCCGTTGTGGCGCAACGCCACCCAGGGCGTGCCCGGCGCCGGCGCGGTCCACGCGCGCATCATGCTGGTGGGAGAACAGCCGGGCGCGCAGGAAGACCTGCAAGGCTCGCCTTTTGTCGGGCCGGCCGGACATCTGCTGGACGAAGCGCTGCAGGCCGCTGGCCTAGACCGCGACAAGCTCTTCATGACCAATGCGGTCAAGCATTTCAAGTTCGAGTGGCGCGGCAAGCGCCGGCTGCACAAATCGCCGGCGCAGCAGGAAATCGAAGCCTGCAACCTCTGGCTGGAGCGCGAGCTGGAGCAAGTGCATCCCACGGTCGTGGTGGCGCTGGGCGCCACCGCGGCGCGCGCGGTGCTGGGCCGCAAGAGCGTGACGCTGGCGGGCATGATGGAGACACCGGTAGAGCATGAGGGGCGGCTGGTCATCGCGACCTACCACCCCTCTTTCGCCCTGCGCCAGCGTAGCGACGAGGCGCGGGCCGCCGCCTTCGACCGCATCGTGCGCAGCCTGCGTGCCGCCGCGCGGCTGGCGCGCGGCGGCACGCAGGCCGGCTGATTGGTCAGGACCGGTTTACGGTCGGCGGTGCGTCGGGATCGCGGCTGCCGGGATCGTGCAGGTCACGCGAGCCGACGCCGGGGGGCGTTTCGCCCTTGCCGGGCGGCGGCGCCTTCGGCTTCTTCGGTTCGTCCTTGCGGTGTGATGCGGCATTCTCCCAATCGGCCCGTGCGCGTTCGCGGGCGCGCTGGTTATCCGCCGCGTTTTCCTTCAGTTCACGGTCATCCAGGCCCTGGCGCCGGTCGAGCGAAGGGTTGTTCGACGTATCGTGCTTGCTGTGCTTCATGGCGCCTCCGGTAATACCGGCTGCAAGTGCCGGCCATCACCAGGATGCGCGCAAGCTTCGTTCCCACCGTGGCGCCACGCCCGTGCGCGGATCCGGCCGCCGCGCCGTGCCGCTTGCTTGTAACAACCGCCGGCGCTTGTAGAAAGTGCTTTGCGCCGGGCCGCAGCCCCGCCCGGAGCGGCAGCGCGCGGGTTGGCCCGGCAAATGCTTTTCCCGTACCACATGCCCGCGTTCACCAGGAGAATCCAGATGCGATCCACGATCCCACATGCGGCAGCGCTCGTGCTGCTATCCGCGCTGGCAGGGGCGGCGCCGGCACAGCCGGCCGATACCGGCGTGCGTACCGACAAAGGCCCCAAGGGCAGCCAGACCATTCCGCCGCCCGGTGCGAGCGCCACGCCGGGCAGCACGCCGGGCGCCACGCCGACCAACCCCGGTGGCCTCGCCAAGGATCTCGGCGACGTCCCCAAGGAACCGCACACCGCCGGCGGCCTGCCCGGCCGCGACAAGCCCAAGCCGGCCTCGGAGAGCGCCGGCAAGGCCGACCGCGACGGCCTGCATGGCAAGCCGCGCAAGGGCACCGGCGGCGCCTCGATCGACCAGACCCGCGTGCCGGATTCGAAGGCACGCTGAGCCCCGTCAGGAGCGGAACGATGGCACGATTTGCTGACAAGGTAGTGATCGTCACCGGCGCCGGTTCCGGTATCGGCGCGGCCACCGCGCGGCGCTTTGCCGACGAAGGCGCCAGCGTGGCGCTGGCCGGACGCACGCGCGACAAGCTCGACAAGACGGCCGCCAGGCTGCCCTCCGACCGGTGCCTGGTGCAGGTGACCGACGTGGCGCAGTGGCCGCAGGTGCAGGCATTGGTCGAGGCCACGCTGCAGCGCTTCGGCCGGCTCGACGTGATGGTCAACAACGCCGGCGTGGCGGTCGAGGGCCGCATCACCGAGGCCAGCCTGGAAGACTGGCGCCAGGTGATGTCGATCGACCTCGACGGCGTCTTCCATGGCTGCCGCGCGGCAATGCCCGCGTTGATGCAATCGCGCGGCTGCATCGTCAACGTGTCGTCGGTCTCGGGGCTTGGCGGCGACTGGGGGCTGTCGTTCTACAACGCCGCAAAAGGCGGCGTCAGCAACCTGACGCGGGCGCTGGCGATGGACTACGGCCGCGACGGCGTGCGCGTGAACGCGGTATGCCCGTCGCTGACGCGCACCGGCATGACCGAGGACATGTTCGGCGATGAAGCGCTGCTCGAGCGCTTCCGCGACCGTATTGCCCTTGGCAGCACCGCCGAGCCCGAGGATATCGCCGCGGTGATCGCCTTCCTCGCCAGCGACGATGCGCGCTTTGTCACCGGCGTGAACCTGCCGGTCGACGGCGGCCTGATGGCTTCGAACGGCCAACCGCACCAGGCCTAGCGCCGTTAACTCCGGCAGGGTCGCAACGCCGAAGGCGGGCAACAAAAAAGGGCCTGGCGGCCCTTTCCTGCACTGCGGACGATCCGTGGATCAGCCAGCGAAGTTCTTGCCGGCGAAGTCCCAGTTCACGACATTCCAGAACGCCTCGACGTACTTCGGGCGGGCATTGCGGTAGTCGATGTAGTAGGCGTGCTCCCACACGTCGCAGGTCAGCAGCGGCTTGGCGTCGGTGGTCAGCGGCGTGGCGGCGTTGGAGGTGGACACCAGGTCCAGCGAGCCGTCGGCCTTCTTGACCAGCCAGGCCCAGCCCGAGCCGAAGGTGCCGACGGCAACCTTGGTGAACTCTTCCTTGAACTTGTCGAACGAGCCCCACTTGGCGTTGATGGCATCGGCCAGAGCACCGGTCGGCTGGCCACCACCGTTGGGCTTCAGCGAATCCCAGTAGAAGGTGTGGTTCCACACCTGGGCAGCGTTGTTGAAGATGCCGCCCGACGACTTCTTGACGATCTCTTCCAGGGTCGCGTTCTCGAACTCGGTGCCCTTGATGAGGTTGTTCAGGTTGGTGACGTAGGTCTGGTGGTGCTTGTCATGATGGAACTCCAGCGTCTCCTTGGAGATGTGCGGAGCCAGGGCATCATGCGCGTACGGCAGCGGGGGGAGCTTGTGTTCCATTGTTCTGTCTCTGTGGGTTGGGGTTGTGGGTCCGGAATTGCCGATTGTAGGGGACTTGCAAGACCCGCGCAAACCGCGGCGCAAAGCCCCCTGCTCCGATGTTAGTTTGTCCGCGCGCGGCTTTCCGGGAGATTTCCGTGCCGTCTCTCGGGCGCCGGCAAGACACGAATGGGAGGCGTTCCCGGCGCCGCGCGGCGGCTCAGAATTCCGGCAACTTGGCCTGCACGCCGGCGATCGCCAGGTCGGCCACGCCCTCGGCCAGGTGCGCTTCGATTACGCTGCCGGCGCGGATCTCGGCGGGCGCGCGCAGCGCGCGGCCGCGCTGGTCCAGCAGCACTGCATAGCCGCGTTCCAGCGTGCGCTGCGGCGCCAGCAGTTCCAGCGCACCAGCGCTGCGCGCCAGGCGCTGGCCGGCCCGTTCATGCTGGCGCAGCGCGGCTGCCTGCAGCCGTTGCCACAGGCGTGCCACGCCGGCGTGCGCAGCGAGGGCGTCGGGGCGGCATGCGCGCCAGCGCATTGCCAGCAACTGCTGGCGATGCCGCTGCGACACCACGGTGTCACGCAATGCCGATCGCAAATGTCGCGCCAGATTGTCGACCTGCGCGCGGCGCTCCTGCAGTTGCGCCTGCGGGCTGCGCACGCGCCGGGCCAGCCAGTCGAGGTGTTGCGCGCGCAGGTCCAGTCCACGCCGCAGGCATTGCCTCAGCGCATCGCGCGCGCGCAGCGTCTGCGCGAGCAGGTGCGCGCGATCCGGACTGACCAGCTCGGCCGCGCCGGTGGGCGTCGGGGCGCGCACGTCGGCGACAAAATCAGCAATGGTGAAATCGGTCTCGTGGCCGACGCCGGAAACCACCGGCAGCGTGCAACGCGCGATGGCCTGCGCCACCACCTCTTCATTGAACGACCACAGGTCTTCGATGCTGCCGCCGCCGCGGCACAGGATCAACACGTCGCACTCGGCGCGCGCCGCCGCGGCATCGAGCATGTCGGCAATCTTCTGGGCCGCGCCCGCGCCCTGCACCGGTACCGGATAGACCACCACCGGCACATGGGGGGCGCGCCGCCGCAGCGTGCTCAGCACATCGCGCAGCGCCGCCGCCTGCAACGAGGTAACCACGCCGATGCTGCGCGGCTGCGTCGGCACCGGGCGCTTGCGCTCGGGCGCGAACAGTCCGGCTTGCGACAGCTTCTCCTTGAGCCGCAGGAAAGCTTCATACAGGTTGCCGAGCCCGGCGCGGCGCATGGCTTCCACCCCCAGCTGCAGTTCGCCGCGTGCCTCGTACATCGAGACCACGGCGCGCACTTCGACCGCCTCGCCCTCGCGCGGCTGGAAGTCGACATGCTGGTTGCGGCCGCGGAACATCACGCACCGGATCTGCGCCCGGGCATCCTTCAGCGAGAAATACCAGTGACCGCTGGCAGCGCGCGTGAAATTCGAGATCTCGCCACGTACCCACGCGAGCGGAAAACTGCGTTCCAGCACGCGCGCGATCGCGTGATTGAGTTCGCCGACAGGGATGACATCGCGACCGCTGCGCGGCGCGGTGGAGGAAGGGTCACGGGAAAAATTCGGCAGGTCAGGCATGGGGCACCCGCTGGCATGCGGCGTAGATCAGACATGTCCACAGCATAACCGCTCTGTCAAGGGGGTCGCACTGATGGCGGCCGGCTTCCCTGAAAGCCGCATGACTTCGTGCAAGCCTTTGATTCTTATGCGGTTTATGGGTACAACAAAAATTAGGCAATATAACCATTTCTCTTTTGCATCAACCACTTACAAGGGCGGTGGCAGGCTTGTTCACAAAGTTATCCACAGCTTCTCTGGATAAGAGATGCCTCTCTATTCACTTCTGGCCGCCGCGTGGCCTGTAGCCCGCATCGTTCGGGCGCCCAGGCGCCTCGCCCTTCGCACCTATGGCAGAGCCCGCCTGGCGCGGCGCTTGAGCCGGTTTCATGCTGCGATTGCACATTTTCGCAGCATCCCTTGAAAACCCTCTCGAAATCAACAACTTGTGATCCTTCTCCCGGATTTGTCCACAGGCCATCCACAATGCTCTCCCTCGCTACTGTGGACAAACCCCGATTTTGACGGTGCCACCTCGCCACAGTGCCGGGGCGCAGCCTATACGCCCGTTTGCCCGTTTTTTAAGCAATGGAATGGACTGCCTTTCGAATCAAGGGTTTACGCGATCTCTCAGCCACCTGTCCACAAGCCCTCCACAGTACTGTCCCGCTGCATTGTGGAAAGTCGCACCCGTAGGTGCGGCAGCGCACGGAGGCGAGGCCGGAAACTGTGGCAAGCGCCGGGCCGGTACGTGCCCGATGCGCCGCAGCGCCACCCGGGGCGACCTTGCCCAATTTTTAAGCAGCACCAGCTTTGCCCTTTCCGATCAATGGCTTAGCCATCTTGTCCGGCAGCTTTCCACAATCGATCCACAACACTGTCCCTGCGCGCTGTGGACAGCGCGGTGCGGTGACCGGCCGGGGCGATGCGCGCCAGAGACAGCTGCGCGCGGTCCCTTGCCGCGCGCCAGGCCGCGGGTTAGAGTGGCGCCTGTTTTTTCAGAGCAATGCCGGAGCGCGCAGCAAGGCATCATGCCGACGCGCCTCAAGGCATGCCGACAGGTGGTTTGGGGTTTCGTAATTCGGTGGTCGATCCGGGGGTCCAATTGTTTTCCATCATTCAAGCGGCCGGCTGGCCGATCTGGCCGCTGTTGCTCGCCTCGGTCATCGCGCTGGCGCTGATCGTCGAACGTTTCCTGTCGCTAAAGCGCAGCAAGGTGCTGCCCGCGCGGCTCTATGAAGAAGCGCTGGCGGCCGCGCAGCAACGACGCGCCACGCCGGAAGTGGTCAACACGCTGGAACAGAATTCGCCGCTGGGCCGGGTGCTGGCCGCCGGCCTGCGCCACGTGGTACTGCAGCCCCATACCTCGCGCGATGCCGCCAAGGACGTGGTCGAGGAAGCCGGCCGCGTGGTTGCGCATGAGCTTGAGCGCTACCTGAACGCGCTTGGCACGATCGCCTCGGTGGCACCGCTGATGGGGCTGCTGGGCACCGTGATCGGCATGATCGAGATCTTCGGCGGCCAGGGCGGCACCGGCACCAGCCCCGAGCAGCTGGCGCACGGCATTTCGGTGGCGCTGTACAACACCGCCTTCGGCCTGATCGTGGCGATCCCGGCGCTGATCTTCTGGCGCTACTTCCGCCGCCGCGTCGACGACTACGTGGCCGAACTGGAATTCCGCGCCACCTCGTTCCTCGACGCCATCCTGCCGCAGCGCCGCGCCTGAGCGCCGCACGCAAAGCGAACGCCATGCACTTCCGTTCCCGCCAGCGTCGCGAAGAGCCGGAGATCAACCTGATCCCGCTGATCGACGTGCTGCTCGTGATCTTGATCTTCCTGATGATCACGACCACGTACTCGCGCTTTACCGAGCTGCAGATCCAGCTGCCCACCGCCGATGCCGAACGCGCCCGGCAGCAGCCGCAGGAGATCGTGGTATCGGTGTCTGCTCGCGGCGTCTATTCGGTCAACAAGCAGGTGATGGAGCAAAAAGACGTCACCAGCCTCGCCGACCGGCTGCGCGCAGCCTCCGGCGCCAGCGGCGAGCAGCCGGTGGTGATCGTCAATGCCGACGCGCAGGCCACCCACCAGGCCGTGGTCAATGTGATGGAGGCCGCGCGGCTGGCCGGGCTGTCGCGCCTGACCTTCGCCACCCAGAGCGCGCAGCCGCGCTGATCCCGGGCCGGCCCGCCCCGCCGGCGGCCGGCGGGCTTGCCCCATGCGCATGGCAATGCCCATAATGGTTGGGTCGCCCGAGGGGCGAAGCCGCGCGCGCACTACAATCGCATCCCGACCCTCGACTCTCGCCCGCCGCGTCCATGCCCGTTCCCCGTCATGCCCTTGCCGATTTCGTAACCGCCCAGTGGCAACGCCGCGGCTGGTTCGCGTGGGTCATGCTGCCGTTCTCGCTGCTGTTCGGCCTGGTCGCGCGGGTGCGCCGCCATGGCTACCAGCGCGGCTGGTTCAAGTCGACGCGGCTGCCAATGCCCGTGGTGGTGGTCGGTAATGTCACCGTGGGCGGCACCGGCAAGACCCCGGCGGTGATCGCGCTGGCGCAGGCGCTGACCGAGGCCGGGCTGCGGCCCGGCGTGGTCTCGCGCGGCTACGGCGTGCAGCTGAAGCACCCGCGCCGGGTCAAGCCGACCTCGCAGGCCAGCGACGTCGGCGATGAACCGCTGCTGATCGCGCGCGCCACCGACGTGCCGGTGTGGGTCTTCCCCGACCGCGCGCTGTGCGCGCAGACCATGCTGGTGTCGCACCCCGGCGTCAATGTGCTGCTGCTCGACGACGGGCTGCAGCACTACAAGCTGCAGCGCGACTTCGAGATCGTGATGTTCGACGCGCGCATGGGTGGCAACGGCCTGATGCTGCCGGCCGGCCCGCTGCGCGAGCCGCTCTCGCGCCCGCGCGACGCCACCCTGATCAACGACCCCACCTTCCGCGCCACGCCCGACCGCCCCGGCGTGTACGGCATGCGGCTGGAGCTGGACGATGCCTGGCAGCTTGCCGATCCCACCATGGCGCGGCCGCTGAGCGCCTTTGCCGGCCGGCGCGTGCTGGCCGCGGCCGGCATCGGCAACCCCGAGCGTTTCTTCGCCAGCCTGCGCGGCGCCGGCCTCGCGCCGAAGACGCTGCCGCTGCCCGACCACTATGACTTTGTCGCCGACCCGTTCGTCGACCATCCCGATGCGCTCGATGCCGACGTGATCCTGATCACCGAGAAGGATGCCGTAAAATGCGAGCGCTTCGACGACCCGCGCATCTGGGTCGTGCCCACCAGGCCCGTGATCGATGCGGGCCTGATCGATAAAATCCGCCGCGCCGTGCAGGCGCAAATCCAACCCGCGCCGAACGCGCCGGCCGCCGCGAGCGGCGCCGCCGGGCGCAACGAGGAACACCGAGATGGACAACCGGCTGCTTGAAATCCTGGTCTGCCCGCTATGCAAGGGCAAGCTGGAATACGACCGCGCCGCGCAGGAGCTGATCTGCCACGCCGACAAGCTGGCCTACCCGATCCGCGACGGCATCCCCGTGATGCTGGCCGACGAGGCCCGCCAGTCGGTGCCGGGCCGCGTGGTCGAGCCGGACGCGCCGGCGGGCAACTGAGCAGCGCGGCCATGACCCTCCCCGCGTTTACCGTCGTCATTCCGGCGCGGCTGGCCTCGACCCGCTTGCCCGACAAGCCCCTGGCCGATATCGGCGGGCGCCCGATGGTGGTGCGCGTGGCCGAACGCGCGCATGCGTCTTCGGCGCAGCGCACCGTGGTGGCCACCGACGCGCCGGCAGTGGCGCAGGCCTGCGCCGCGCACGGCATTGAAGCCGTGCTGACGCGTGCCGACCACCCTTCCGGCACCGACCGGCTGTCCGAGGTGGCGGCGCAACTGGGCCTGGCCGATGACGCCATCGTCGTCAACGTGCAGGGCGACGAGCCGCTGATCGAGCCGGCGCTGATCGACGAAGTGGCGCTGCACCTGGCGCGCCACGCCGACTGTGCCATCGCCACCGCGGCCCATCCGCTGCACGACAGCGCCGAAGTGTTCAACCCCAACGTGGTCAAGGTGGTGTGCGACGCCGCCGGCCGCGCGCTGTATTTCTCGCGCGCGCCGATTCCGTGGGCGCGCGACGCCTGGTCCGGCGTGCCGGCCGTGCCCGCCGCGCTGGCGCAGGTGCCGCTGCCGGCCATGCCGGTGCTGCGCCATATCGGCCTGTATGCCTATCGCGCCGGGTTTCTGCGCCGCTTCCCCACGCTGCCCGCCGCGCCGCTGGAACAGACCGAGGCGCTGGAGCAGCTGCGCGCCATGTGGCATGGCGAGCGCATCGCCGTGATGCAGACCGCCGGCGCGCCCGCGCCCGGGGTCGACACCCAGGCCGACCTCGAACGCGTGCGCGCGCTATGGGCGCAGTCGATGGCCCAGGAAGGCCCCTGACCGGCGCCCCATCGGTCCGGGCACGGCGCCCGCGCGAGCGCCTGCCCGCTCGGGTTGATTCTGCTGCAACCTCAATCGGGGGGCCGATTTCGGGCCGAATCCGGCCCGCCTCATGGCATAATGCTTGCCGATACAGAGCCGCCCCGCTGGCACGAGCAATCGCGCCGCCGGCCAAGGCTCGGTGGGGAGATAAAGATAGAGCCCGTCCGGTGCGCCGCGCCGCCATCCACCTGGCAGCCGCCGCCGGCCGTACGCGTGGGTACGCCTGAGCCGTGCCCGCGCTGAACGCAGTCAGCACGCACCGGGACCGCAGTAAGTCTTGCGTCAAGTTACGGCGTTACCCTCCTTCTGATCTCCCGCCATACCGGATTAAAAACTCTGAGGACCCGTAAATGCGTTTGATCCTGTTGGGCGCGCCTGGCGCCGGCAAAGGCACGCAAGCCAAGTTCATCTGCGAGAAGTTCGGCATTCCGCAAATCTCCACGGGCGACATGCTGCGCGCCGCGGTGAAGGCCGGCACGCCGCTGGGCGTGGAAGCCAAGAAGGTCATGGACGCGGGCGGACTGGTGTCGGACGACATCATCATCGGCCTGGTGAAGGACCGCCTGAAGCAGGACGACTGCAAGGGCGGCTACCTGTTCGACGGCTTCCCGCGCACCATTCCGCAAGCCGAGGCGATGAAGGAAGCGGGCGTGGCGATCGACTACGTGCTCGAGATCGACGTGCCGTTCGACGCCATCATCGAACGCATGAGCGGACGCCGCGTGCACGTGGCATCGGGCCGCACCTACCACCTCAAGTACAACCCGCCCAAGGCGGAGGGCGTCGACGACGAGACCGGCGAGCCGCTGATCCAGCGCGACGACGACAAGGAAGAAACCGTCAAGAAGCGCCTCGACGTCTACTCGCAGCAGACCCGTCCGCTGGTGGACTATTACTCGGACTGGGCCGCCAAGGGCGACGCCGCGGCCAAGGTGGCGCCGCCCAAGTACCGCAAGATCCTGGGCGTCGGCAACGTCGACGAGATCACCGCGCGGGTGTTCGAGGCGCTGAAGTAATCGCCTGTTCGCCTGTGCAGCATGAATGAAAAAGCGGCCTTCCGGCCGCTTTTTCATTTTGCGTGACGGGTATCACCGCGCCTTATGCACCCCTCTTACCCGAAACCACCCTTGATGGCCCTTGCATGCCGTGCCGTGCTCCGTACAATATTGACGTTTACGTAAACGGAAACCACACCGAGGAGACACCATCGTGGAAATCAAGGACAACGTATTCATCATCACCGGCGGCGCTTCCGGCCTGGGTGCCGGCACGGCCCGCCTGCTCGCGGAAGCGGGCGCCAGGCTCGTCATTGCCGACCTGAACGAAGCCGCCGGCCAGGCCCTGGCCAGCGAGATCGGAGGCCGGTTCGTGCGCTGCGACGTGACCTCGGAGGCCGATGGCCAGGCCGTGGTCGCGGCGGCACAGTCCCTTGGGCGCCTCGCCGGGCTGGTCAATTGCGCCGGCATCGCCACGGCCAACAAGACCGTTGGCAAGAACGGCCCGCACCCGCTCGACGCCTTCGACAAGACCATCCGCATCAACCTGGTCGGCACCTTCAACATGATCCGGCTGGCCGCCGCGGCGATGGTGCAGAACACCCCGGACAGCGAGGGCGAGCGCGGCGTGATCATCAATACCGCCTCGGTGGCAGCCTTCGATGGCCAGATCGGGCAGGCCGCCTATGCCGCGTCCAAGGGCGGCGTGGTGGCCATGACGCTGGCGATCGCGCGCGACCTGTCGCGCGACGGCGTGCGTTGCATGACCATCGCGCCGGGCCTGTTCGAGACGCCGATGCTGCTGGGCATGCCGCAAGAGGTGCAGGACGCGCTGGGCAGGATGGTGCCGTTCCCGCCGCGGCTGGGTCGTCCCGCCGAATATGCGAAGCTGGCGCGCTCGATCATCGAGAACACCATGCTCAACGGCGAGGTGATCCGCCTCGACGGCGCGATCCGGATGCAGCCCAAGTAATGGCTCGCTGCTGCCCGCTCAACCGGGCAGCAGCATCACCAGCATCAGCCCTGGCGCCGCCGCCGGCACCAGCGTGACCTGCTCGAACTGCAGCGCGCCCTGGCGCGGATGGCGGAAACCGCGGCGCCCGCCCTCGCGGTCTTCCACGTCCTGCGACAGCCAGGCAGCGCGGAAGTCCGCGCTCTCTGCCATCAATCCCTCGATCAACGCCCGTGTTGGCGCCGCGTCGGCGTGGCGGATGCTGTGTGCGCGGAATTCCGCCACCAGCCGGGCCGCGCGGTGCGGCCAGTCTTGCACCAGGGCCTGCAGCGCCGGCGACAGGAACATGGCGCGCAGCAGGTTGCGCTCGGTGCTGGCGGCGTCGAGCCAGCCGATGAACAGGTCCGCGGCCGCGCCGTTCCAGGCCAGCGCGGTCCATTGGCGGTCAAGCAGGTAAGCCGGTCCGCCGATGGCATGCACGCAGGCCAGCACCGCGGGCGGCACGGGCTCGCCGGCGGCGTGTTGCGGGTCGCGCCGGCCGGCCAGCTCGAACAGGTAGGCGCGTTCGGCGCGCGATAGCCGCAGCGCCGCCGCCAGGCTGGCGAGCGCGCGTGCCGACAGTGCCACCGGCCGCCCCTGCTCCAGCCACGTCACCCAGGTTGTGCTCAGTCCCGCCAACTGCGCGACCTCCTCGCGGCGCAGGCCGGGCGTGCGGCGGCGCTGGCCGGGTGCCAGGCCCACGTCAGCCGGCGCCAGGCGTTCGCGGTGTGCGCGCAGGAAGGCGCCGAGCACGGCTTCGCGCGATGCTGTCGAGGATGAGGGATCTGAAAGCTGAGCGAGTGGCGACATGGCAGGCTGGTGGCGCTTATACCAGGATAAAGCGGTACTTGTACCGGGAAAATGACCCGCCTACAGTATGCCGTACCCGCCTCGCGGGCAAGCACCTCCCCCAGACAACAAGACCGCGCGCCCGACCTGGTTCGGCCGCGGCCCAAGGAGCCCAGCACCATGCAGCAACAGGAACTCGTCGCCGCGCAATTCGGCGCCACCGCCAGCGCCTATCTCACCAGCGCGGTCCACGCCAGCGGCGCGGACCTGCAGCAACTGAAGGACGAACTGGCCGCGCTGATTCCCGCCGCCAAGCGCCCGCGCAGCCGCGTGCTCGACCTGGGCTGCGGCGCCGGCCATGCCAGCTTTGCCGCCGCGGCAGTGGCGGGCGAAGTCACCGCTTACGACTTGTCTGCCGACATGCTGGCCGTGGTCGAGGCCGCGGCGCGCGAGCGCGGGCTGGCCAATCTCCGCACCCGCCAGGGCGCGGCCGAGCAGCTGCCGTTCGACGATGCCAGCTTCTGCGCGGTGGTGTCGCGCATGAGCGCGCACCACTGGCGCGATGTGCCGGCCGCGCTGGCCGAAATCCGCCGCGTGCTCAAGCCCGGCGGCAAGGTGGTCATGATCGATATCGCCGGCGCGCCGGACCCGCTGCGCGATACCTGGCTGCAATCGGTCGAGCTGCTGCGCGATCCCTCGCACGTGCGCGACTACACCCCGGCCGGCTGGCGGGCGATGTTCGAAGCCGCGGGTTTTGCCGCGGAAGCCATTGCGGTATCAGAGATCTGGCGCATCGGCATCGCGTTCGACAGCTGGGTGCAACGGATGCGCACGCCGGCGGTGGCAGTGGACGCGATCCGGCACCTGTGGCGGGTGGCGCCGGCCGAAGTGCGCGAGCACTATCGCGTGCAGGAAGACGGCAGCTTTGAACTGGAAGCGGTAATGGTCACCGCGCGGTGACCGGACGCGGCCCGCTCAGGCCGCGGCGCTGACGGCTGGCGCCTCGGCCCGCACGGTCAGGCGGCGCACCAGCTCCCACACCGCCGCCGCGGCCGGCGAGAGGGAACGGTCCTCGCGCCGCACCATGACGATGCTGCGTTCCTCGCGCGGCACCAGCGGCCGCCACACCAGCGGCGACGCCGCCGGCAGCGGCAGCGAGAACGATGGCAGCACCGAAGCGCCGATGCCGGCCTCGACCATGCCGAACACACTGGCCGAATGGCCCAGTTCCTGCACCACCTGCGGCGCCACGCCGTGTCGGCCGAACACGCGGTCGATCAGGGGCCGGCTGCCCGAGGCAAAGTCCAGCAGTACCAGCCGCAAGCCATGCAGCGCCGACCACGGCACCGAATCCGCCTGCGCCAGCGGATGGTCGCGCCGGCACACAAAGCAGAACGGGTCGGTCGCCACCGGCACGACCAGCAGCCCGTCGCGCACCAGCGGATCGATCAGCACGCCGAAGTCCACCGCGCCGGCGCGGACCTGCTCCAGCCCGTCGGCCTGGACGTTGTCGCGCACGGTCAGGCGGATCTCCGGATATTGCGCGGCGCACGCGGCCACGTAGAGCGGCATCAGCCGGGCGGAGATCGTAGGCGCCCCCGCTATCACTACTCGACCCCGATAGCGTTCCCCCAGCTGCCGGGTTTCTTCCAGTGTGTCGTCCAGTTGCCCAAGCAGGCGCTCCAGCGCCGGTGCCAGCGCATGGCCGGCTTCGGTCAGCACCACTTCGCGCGTGGTGCGATCGAGCAGCCGCACGCCGAGCGCGTCTTCCAGCTCTGCCACGCCGCGGCTGACGGCTGGCTGGGTCAGGCCGACCGCGTCGGCGGCCCGGCTGAAGCCGCCGCTGTTGGCCACGGCCAGGAACACGCGCAACTGGCGCAATGTGTAATTCATGCAACAAATGGATAAATAGATTCTATAAATGAATTTGCATTCTAGACCCGGCTAGCGTCCAATACTAGGCAAAACCCTAACATCGCAGGATTTCACCCGCAGTCATGTCCCGTATTGTCCGCAATCTCAAGAAGCTCTATGACCTGATCGACGGCTTTGTGCTCGTCATGCTGACGGCCATCGCCATCGCGCTGGCCGCGCCGGAACTCGGCACCGGCGATGGCCCGCTGCAACTGGGCGTGGTGACCAGCCTGGGCGTGGCGCTGGTGTTCTTCCTGCACGGCGCGGCGCTGTCGCGCGACAAGCTGGTCGCGGGCGCCAAGCACTGGCGCCTGCATGTGTTCGTGCAGGTCTTCACCTACGTGGTGTTCCCGGTGGTGGGCGCGCTGCTGATGCTGTCGCTGCGCAATACGCTGCCGGCCGACCTGCTGCTGGGCGTGTTCTTCCTGTGCGCGCTGCCGTCGACGGTGTCGTCGTCGGTGGCCATGACCTCGATGGCGCGTGGCAATGTCTCGGGTGCGATCTTCAATGCCACCATCTCGGGCCTGATCGGCATGCTGGTGACACCGCTGCTGATGGGGCTGGTGATCAGCGCCAGCGGCGCGTCGATGCCGCTGGGCAAGGCGCTGACCGGCGTAGCGCTGCAGCTGCTGCTGCCGTTCGCGCTGGGGCAGCTGCTGCGTCCGCTGATCGGCAGCTGGCTGGCGAAGAAAAAGCACATCACCAACAAGATCGACCGCGGCGTGATCGTGCTGATCGTCTATTCGTCGTTCTGCGACGCCACCGCCGAAGGCCTGTGGCACCAGTACCAGTGGCAGACCATCGGCGCGGTGATGGCGATTGCCGCGGTGCTGCTGTTCGTGGTGCTTGGCTTCACCACGCTGACCGCGCGCCGCCTCGGCTTCTCCGTCGAGGACGAGATCACCGCGGTGTTCTGCGGCTCGAAGAAAAGCCTGGCCAACGGCATCCCGATGGCCAAGATCCTGTTCGCCGGCCATCCTGCGCTGGGCTTGCTGGTGCTGCCGCTGATGGTCTACCACCAGCTGCAGCTGATCGTCTGCTCGGTGATCGCGTCGCGCTATGCCAACCGCGATGCCTTGCTGGAGGACCAGGCCACGGCGCGGGCCTGAAGCGCGCCGCCATGAAAAAACCGGGGCATGCCCCGGTTTTTTTGTGCCTGCCGCCTGCGCGACGGCTCAGACAGATGGATTCTTCGACAGCGGCGGATTGCGCGCGAAGTAAGCGCGGATGCCCTTCAGGATGGCGTTGGCCAGCTGCTCCTGGTGCGCGTTGTCGTTGAGCTTGCGCTCTTCCTCCGGATTGCTGATGAAGGCAGTCTCGATCAGGATCGACGGAATATCCGGCGCCTTCAGCACCGCAAACCCGGCCTGTTCGACGCTGCCCTTGTGCAGCTTGTTGATGCCGCCGATCTCGCCCAGCACGGCCTTGCCGACCTGCAGGCTGTCGTTGATCTGCGCGGTGGTCGACAAGTCCAGCAGCACGCGCGCCACCTGCGCGTCCTTGTTGCCCATGTTGGCGCCGCCGATCAGGTCGGAGGCGTTTTCCTTGTTGGCGAGCCAGCGCGCCGCGCTGCTCGACGCGCCGCGCTCGGACAGCGCGAACACCGACGCGCCGCGCGCCTCGGGCGACAGGAAAGCATCGGCGTGGATCGATACGAACAGGTCAGCCTGCACCCGGCGCGCCTTCTGCACGCGCACGTTGAGCGGCACGAAGAAGTCGGCGTCGCGCGTCATCATCGCGCGCATATTGGGCTGCGCATCGATCTTGGCGCGCAGCCGGTGCGCGATCTGCAGCACCACGTCCTTTTCACGCGAACCGGCCGCGCCGAGCGCGCCCGGGTCTTCGCCGCCGTGGCCCGGGTCGATCGCCACGGTCAGCAGGCGGCGCATCTTGAAGGGACGCTCGGCAGTAGGGTTGTCGCGCGCGACCGGCGGCACCACGGGGGCGTTGGGGGCCGGCACCGGCGGTGCCGAATGCTTTGGCCGGGCGGCCATTGGCGGCGGCGCGGTGGTGGGCGGCACCTCGCCCTTCTCGTCGAAGCGGCGCACCAGCGCGCCGATCGCGTCTTCTTCCGCCCCCGCCGGCGCGCCGGCGATGCCCTCGGCGCCCGGCGCCGGGTCGGAGGTGGCAAAGCGGCGCTGCTTCTCCTCGGTGTCGCGCACCAGCTTCCACAGCGGGTCGGGCGGGTTGACCGGGTACAGGTCGAACACCAGCCGGTTGCGGTAGCTGCCGATGGGCGCCAGCGTGAACACCTGCGGTGCCACGTTTTCCTTCAGGTCGAACACCATGCGGACCACGCGCGGGCGGTTCTGGCCGACGCGCACGGTCTGGATATAGGGGTCATTCGGGGTGATCTTGGCCACCAGCTCGCGCAGCGTCGGCGACAGGTCCAGGCCGTCGATGTCCACCACCAGCCGGTCGGGGTCGCGGATCATCTGGTGCACGGCGGCCAGCGGGGAATCGGATTCGATGGTGACGCGGGTGTAGTCCTCGGCCGGCCACACGCGCACCGCGACGATGCCGGCACCGAACGCGAGCTGCGGACCGGCCAGCGTCAGGACGGCGGTGCCGGCGCCCAGCTTCAGTGCCTGCGCCATCCATTTGCGGCGCGCCTGCAGCAGGCCGTCGGGTCCATCGGGGCGGTCGGTGGCAAGTCGCTTGATCAGCATGCGTTCAGCAAGGTAAGTCCAGTGGGAGTATAGGCGCGCATCGTCGCGATCCGCCGCTCGCCGGCATCATCCGCGCCGGCCATGTCCGATTGGAGCAACAGGTGCAGATCCGGTTCCCCCAGCAGGCGCCCGGCCTTTTCCGGCCACTCGACCAGGTTGAAGGCCGGTTCGGCGAAACAGTCGCGAAACCCGGCATCGAGCCACTCTTCGGGATCGGCAAAGCGGTACAGGTCGAAGTGGTAGACCGTCAGTGGCGAGCCGTCGGCGCGGGCGACGTCATAGGGCTCGCACAGTGTGTAGGTCGGGCTGCGGACCTTGCCCGCGTGGCCCAGCGCGCGCAGCACGGCGCGCGACAGCGTGGTCTTGCCGGCGCCCAGATCGCCGGACAGCTGCACGTGGACCGTGCGCGGCGGCATGGCCTGCACCGCGGCGGCCAGCGCGGCGCCCAGGCGCGCGGTGGCGGCTTCGTCGGGCAGCGTCAGGGTGCGTTCTTCGAGCAAGGGCATTGCGTACAATTCAGGAATGATCGACCGAGTCGCTCCCGGGCAGGCGGATACGCCGCCCACCCCCGTTCCAGATACCACCGGCCATGCGGCCGCGGGCCCAGGGGAGCTTGCGGCGCTGGCCGCGTCGATCCGCGCATGGGGCGCGGCGCTGGGCTTTGCCTCGGTGCGCATCGCCGATGTCGACCTCGCGCATGCCGAGCCAGGACTGCTGGCCTGGCTGGCGCAGGGCTACCACGGCGACATGGATTATATGGCCAACCACGGCTTGCGGCGCGCCCGTCCGGCCGAACTGGTGCCCGGCACGGTGCGCGCGATCGTGGCTCGCATGCCGTACATTGCGGCCGCCGGCGCGCACGCGGATGCCGCCGACTGGCGCCGCCATGAGCTGGCGCGGCTCGACGACCCGGCCACCGCGGTGGTGTCGCTGTACGCACGTGGGCGCGATTATCACAAGGTGCTGCGCAGCCGTTTGCAGCAGCTGGCCAGCCGGATCGAGGCAGAAATCGGCAAATTCGGCTACCGCGTCTTTACCGACTCGGCGCCGGTGATGGAAGTGGCGCTGGCCAGCCAGGGCGGACTCGGCTGGCGCGGCAAGCATACGCTGCTGCTGGACCGCGACGGCGGCTCGATGTTCTTCCTCGGCGAGATCCTGGTCGATATCCCGCTGCCAGCCGATCCGCCCGAGTCCGACCATTGCGGCAACTGCCACCGCTGCCTCGACATCTGCCCCACGCGCGCCATCGTCGCCCCCTACCGGCTCGATGCGCGCCGCTGCATTTCCTATCTCACCATCGAGCACAAGGGCGCGATCCCGGTGGAATTCCGCGCGCCGATGGGCAACCGCGTCTATGGCTGCGACGACTGCCAGCTGGCCTGCCCCTGGAACAAGTTCGCGCACGTGGCCACGGTGCCGGACTTCGATGTGCGCAACGGGTTGGACGCTCCCGACATGGTGGCGCTGTTCGCGTGGACCGAAGCCGAATTCAACCAGCGCCTAGAAGGCAGCCCGATCCGCCGCATCGGCCATGAACGCTGGCTGCGCAACCTGGCGGTGGGGCTGGGCAACAGCTTGCGCGCGGCACTGTCGGGCACGCGCACCGAGGATACGGCGCTGGCCGCGCGCATCCGCGCGGCCTTGCTGGCGCGGCGCGAGAGCGCCACGCCGCTGGTGCGCGAGCATATCGACTGGGCCCTGGCGCAGGGGGGCCCGCCGGCGGAGCAGGACGGCTGAACGGGTCTTCGCCCAGCCGCCCCCGCGATCGTTCAGCTCACCAGCGCCAGCCACAGCGGCGTGGTAACGATCGCCGCCACCGTCATCAACGAGATGGTCGCGGCCACCATCGGCCCGTTGCCGCCCATGCGCACGGCCAGGATGTAGGCGCTGGAAGCAGTGGGCAGCGAGGCGTACAGCACCACGATCTGGTACTGCAGCGCGGTCAGCGGCAGGTGCCGGCCCACCAGCCATGCCACGCACGGCATCGCCACCAGCTTGACCCCAGTCCACCACGCCACCGGCCCGGCGGTGCCGGTGGCGCCGCTAATCTGCAGCCCCGCACCCACCGTCATCAGGCCCAGCGCGGTCGACGCCGAGCCCAGCCGGTTCAGCGTCATGCCCAGCACCTCGGGCGCGTGCAGCCCCATCAAGTTGGTCGCGAGGCCGCCAGCCGTGGCCAGGATCAGCGGATTGCGCGCCAGCTCCTTCCACAGCGCGCTTTGACCATGCCTGGCCAGGGCCCACACCGCGGCCACATTGCACAACGGCACGGTGCAGCCGACGATTACCGCCATTAGCGCCAGCCCTTCGGAGCCGCCCAGCCGCGAGGCCAGCGCCAGCCCGATATAGGAATTGAAGCGGAACGCGGTCTGCAAGCCCGAGGCAAAGCTCAGCGCGTCCGGGCGCAGCACCCATTTGACGGCGTAGCCCGCCGCGATGCCAACGGCCAGCACCAGCAGCGCCAGCGCCAGCATGGCCGAGGTCGAGGAAAAGTCCAGCACCGCGGTATTGGTCGACTGCAGCAACAGCGCCGGAAACAGGACGAAGTAGACCAGGCGCTCCACCCCGCTCCAGAAGGCGCGGTCGAACGGGGAATAACGCACCAGCAGCCAGCCGATCAGGATCAGGCTGAAGTCCGGCACCAGCAGGAGGGCAGAAGACATCTAGGGTTGTTGTTGTCGTGGCGGTGGCATGGCGCTGCAGCGGCCCAGGCACCCGCTGCAGGAAACGGCGGCGGGGGGAGATAACGGCGAAAATACCGGAATGTGCAGACTAGGGCAGATACGGATAGGTATTTTTCCAGATTTCCGGCAGCATGGCATGCCAAGTTGTACGCCTGCCGCCATGTTGTCCCGCATCCGTTCCGCGCCGCTGCGCATGGACACCCTCCTCCGCTCCCGCTTCCACCCTGGCCTTCGGCCGGGCCATCGCCTGCGCCTGGCCGTCTTGCTGGCAGCGCTCGCCGCTGCCGCCGGGGCCCAAGCCGTGCCCGGGCCGGCGCGCGCGGTCGAGATCGAAGGCATGCGCTTTGACGATGCGGCGCGCGTGGGCGGCAAGGAACTGCAGCTCAATGGCGCGGCACTGCGCACCAGCTTCCTGACCAAGGGCTACGTGGCCGCGCTGTATCTGCAGGAAAAGGCCCGCAACGCGGCCCTGGTATTGGGCACGCCGGGGGCCAAGCGGCTACAGTTACGCATCCTGCGCGAGACCGAGCCGCCAGCGGTGGCGCGCGCGATCCGCCAGGGCATGCGCAACAACCACAGCGAGGCGCAGATGCAGGCGCTGGCGGTGCGGCTGGTACAGTTCGAGCGCACCCTGGGCGAGCTCGGCACCGCGCACAAGGGCGACGTGATCAACCTGGATTTTTCCCCGCAAACGGGGACGGTCGTCGCCATCAACGGCACCCCGCGCGGCCGGCCGATTCCGGGCGAAGACTTTTACCAGGCCGTGCTTCGGGTGTTCCTGGGCGAACGCCCGGCCGACGCCGGGGTCAAGCGCGGCCTGCTGGGCGGCTGACCCAGATTACGCTGCCGCCGCACCGCCCGACCTGTGGCACTGCGACGGTTTTTTTGCTTCCGGGCGGCACCCTGCCCGGATTTCTGACGGGAGACATGATCTCATGCAAGCTGGCAAACTCGCACTGACCCTGGCCCTGGCGGCCGCCGCCTCCGCGGCGCAAGCCCAGAGCTATCCCACCAAGCCGATCCGCCTGATCATTCCGTTCGCACCGGGCGGCACCACCGACATCGTCGGCCGTGGCGCGGCGGACCAGATGAGCCGCATCCTGGGCCAGCCGGTGGTGGTGGAAAACCGCGCCGGCGGGGGCGGTTCGATCGGCGCCGATGCCATCGCCAAGGCGGCGCCGGACGGGTACACCATCGGCATCTCCACGGTGTCGACCATGGCCGTGAACCCGGCCTGCAATCCCAAGCTGTCGTACGACCCGATCAAGGACTTCAAGCCCATCACCAACCTGGCCAACGTCGCCAACGTGATCGCGGTGAATCCGAATTTCCCGGCCAAGGACTACAAGGAGTTCCTCGCCGTGCTGAAGGCCAACCCGGGCAAGTATTCGTACGCGTCGTCGGGCACCTGCGGCTTCGGCCACATGCTGGGCGAGCAGTTCAAGGTCTCGACCAAGACCTTCATGGTCCATATCCCGTACCGCGGCGCGGGCCCCGCACTGAACGACGTGCTGGCCGGCCAGGTACCGATCATGGTCGACAACCTGCCGTCGTCGATGCCCTACATCAAGGCCAACAAGCTGCGTCCGATCGTGGTGGCGTGGAACAAGCGCCTGGAATCGATGCCCAACGTGCCCACCTTCGGCGAGATGGGCCTGAAGGAGCCGAACGATCCGGCCTGGTACGGCCTGGTGGCCCCGGCCGGCACGCCTGACGAGATCATCAAGAAGCTCAACGACGCCGCCGTCAAGGCGCTGCAGGACAAGGACTTCCAGCAACGCCTGCGCACCGCCGGCGCCGAGCCGTCGGGCAACACCCCGGCGCAGCATGCGGCCGAGATCAAGAAGGAATTCGACAAGATGAAGAACCTGGTGAAGGTGCAGAACATCAAGCTGGAGCAGTAAAAAAGGCAACACAGGCAGCGCGGTTTTGGGCGCGCCCGAGCAAGGTGTTCTCCCTCTCCCCTCACCGGGAGAGGGTCGGGGTGAGGGTGGTTTAGCTGGAAGCCACCTCAAGCGAAGCCCAACTGCCCGAAGGCCGCCGCGAGGCGGCCTTTTTTTCTGCCCCCGCCAAAAAGCACTAGAATCCAGCATTCGCCCCAGCCGGACCGCCATGCCCGCCACCTACGACGCCATCCTTTCCGCCCCGTTCGGCAAGATCGGCGTGCGCACGGACGGCGCGCGCATCCGGGCCATCGTGTACCTTCCCGGGCACGTCGAGGCGCACGCGCCGGCCGATGCGCTGACGCAGCGGCTCGCCGCGCAGCTGGCGGCCTATTACGACGATCCCGACACCGCCTTCGACCTGCCGCTGGCCCCGGCCGGCAGCGATTTCCAGCAGCGCGTGTGGCAGGCCATCTGCGCCGTGCCGCGCGGCGCCACCACCACCTACGGCACCATCGCCGAGGCCATCGGCGCGATGCCGCGCGCGGTCGGCCAGGCCTGCGGGCAAAATCCTTTCCCGATACTGATCCCGTGCCATCGCGTGGTCTCAGCGCGCGGCATCGGCGGTTTTTCTCACCATGCCGAAGACGGCTTCTACCTCGACGTCAAACGCTGGCTGCTGCGCCACGAGGGCGCCATGCTGATATGAGCGCCGCCGCGCCGGCACCCGAGCTCGCCGCCGTCCCCAGCGATGCCGATGTGGCCCTGGTGGGCCGCTTCTGCGACGCGCTGTGGCTCGAAGACGGGCTTTCGCGCAACACCATCGACGCCTACCGCCGCGACCTGACGCTGCTGGCGCGCTGGCTGCAGCACGAGCAGCGCCGCGTGCTGCTGGACGCCGACGACGGCGCGCTGTCGGCGTATTTCAGCGCGCGCCACACGCAGACCCGCGCGTCTTCGGCCAACCGGCGCCTGGCGGTGTTTCGCCGTTTCTACCAGTGGGCGCTGCGCGAGCACCTGGTGCAGGCCGATCCCTGCCTGCTGCTGCGCCCGGCCAAGCAGCCGCCGCGCTACCCCAAGACCCTGACCGAGGCCCAGGTGGACGCGCTGCTGGAAGCGCCCGACGCCGGCACGCCGCTGGGTCTGCGCGACCGCACCATGCTCGAGCTGATGTACGCGAGCGGGCTGCGGGTGTCGGAGCTGACGCAGATGAAGACCGTCGAGATCGGCCTGAACGAGGGCGTCGCGCGCGTGGTCGGCGGCAAGGGCGACAAAGAGCGGCTGGTGCCGTTCGGCCAGCAGGCCGGCGACTGGCTGCGCCGCTACCTGGCCAGCGCGCGTCCCGCGCTGCTGGCGGGGCGTGCCTGCGACGCGCTGTTCGTCACGCAGCGCGGCGAAGGCATGACGCGCCAGGCGTTCTGGCACCTGATCAAGCGCCATGCGCGCGATGCCGGCGTGCACGCGCCGCTGTCGCCGCACACGCTGCGGCATGCCTTCGCCACGCACCTGCTGAACCACGGCGCCGACCTGCGCGTGGTGCAGCTGCTGCTGGGGCATGCCGACATCTCCACCACCCAGATCTATACCCACGTCGCCCGCGAACGCCTGCGCGAGCTGCACCAGCAGCACCATCCGCGCGGCTGAACGCCGGGGCGGCGGCCACTGTCATGAGCAAGTCCAAACACGTTTCGGAAACTCCGGCCACGCAAACCCTGCGCAAGCACGGCGTTGCCTTCGGCGAGCACCCCTATGACTATGTCGAGCACGGCGGCACCGGCGAGTCGGCGCGCCAGCTCGGCGTGCCCGAGCATGACGTGATCAAGACCCTGATCATGGAAGACGAGCGTGCGCAGCCGCTGGTGGTGCTGATGCACGGCGACTGCTCGGTCTCGACCAAGAACCTCGCGCGCCAGACCGGGCGCAAGAGCGTGCAGCCGTGCAAGCCCGAGGTGGCGCAGCGGCATAGCGGCTACCTGGTGGGCGGCACTTCGCCGTTTGGCACGAAGAAGCGCATGCCGGTGTATGTGGAAGCGACCGTACTGGAACTGGCGCGCATCTATATCAACGGCGGGCGCCGGGGTTACCTGGTGAGCCTGGACCCGAAGCTGCTGCCCGCCCTGCTCGACGCCCAGCCGGTGCAGTGCGCGCTGCCTGACTGAGCCTGCCGGGCGGCAGCTCGAGGGAAGCCTCCACGCCAATCGGAGCAATCACGGTCGTGGCGGCGGCCCCCGCCGCGCTACAATCGCGCCAGCCTGCAAACATCCCACTCCACATGGCCAATCTGCTTTTTGCCCTTGCCGCCTATCTGATCGGCTCCGTTTCCTTCGCTGTGGTCGTCAGCAAGCTGATGGGGCTGCCGGACCCGCACTCCTACGGCTCGGGCAATCCCGGCGCCACCAACGTGCTGCGCACCGGCAACAAGAAGGCCGCGATCCTGACGCTGATCGGCGATGCCCTGAAGGGCTGGCTGGCGGTCTGGCTGGCGGCGCGCTTCGGCCCGTCGCACGGCCTCAACGACACCGGCCTCGCCATGGTCGCGCTGGCGGTATTCCTGGGCCATCTGTTCCCCGTGTTCCACCGCTTTGCCGGCGGCAAGGGCGTGGCCACCGCGGCCGGCATCCTGCTGGCGATCGACCCGATCCTGGGCCTGGGCACGCTGGCCACCTGGCTGATCATCGCGTTCTTCTTCCGCTATTCGTCGCTGGCGGCACTGATGGCGGCGATCTTCGCGCCGTTCTTCCACGTGCTGATGAATGGCGTCGATGTCATGACCGGCGCGATCTTCATGATCAGCGTGCTGCTGATTGCACGGCACCGGCAGAACATTGCCAAACTGCTGGCGGGCAAGGAAAGCCGGATCGGGGAGAAGAAGAAGGTCTGAAGGATTTGGGGCAAACGGCTGCGAGCGTTTGCATGCGGCCGGTTTGCTCTCCTCTCCCGCAAGCGGGAGAGGGAGCCAGGCAAGCGGTGATCAAGCCACCGCCGCCTTCATCACGCCACCGCCGCCCCGAACACCATCTCCACCCGCAACCCGCCCCCCTCGGCGTTCACCAGATTGAGCTTGCCGCCCGCCTGCCGCACCAGCCGGTCGACGATCGCCAGCCCCAGCCCCGAATGCGCATTGCCGCCGCGCGCCGGGTCCAGCCGCACGAATGGCAGCGTGGCGCGCTCCTTGTCATCGTCGGCAATGCCGTCGCCCTGGTCCTCCACCACCAGCATGTAGCCATCCGGCGTGCGCGAGGTCGCGATGCAGACCGGCGGCTTGCCATAGGCGTAGGCGTTGTCGACCAGGTTGCCGACGATGCGGTCCAGCTGCGTGGCGATCATGCGGAAGCCCTCGCCCGCACCCAGCGACAGCACCACCTGGCGTTCCTGCTCGGCCAGCGAGGCGGCCAGCTCGTTGACGCGCCGGTCCACCGGCACCGGCCGCGCGGTCGACTCGCTGGTCTGCGCGAAGCTCAGGAACTGTTCCACGATGGCCGCCATCGATTCGACATCGCGCGTGACGCCCGCCGCGGCTTTGGGATCGGCCAGCATCTCGGCGCGCAGGCGCAGGCGCGCCAGCGGCGTCTTCAGGTCATGCGCGATGCCGGCCAGCATGGTGTTGCGCTCCTGGTCGATGCGGGCCAGGTCGGCCACCATGCGGTTGAAGCGCTCGATCAGCTGGCGCAATTCGTGCGGGCCGCGCTCGCGCAGCGGCGGCACCGCGTGCTGGCGCGACAGCAGCGCGGCGGCGTTGGCCATGTCGCGCACCGGGCGCTGGATCTGCCACGCGATCAGCACCGCGAACACGATCGCCACGCCCACCACCAGCATCACGCCGGGCACCAGCCGGTTGTCCGGCGGCGGGTTGTGGACCCACAGGATCGGCATGGCGATCCAGTTGGCGCGGTCCGGCAGCTTGATCCAGATGCGCGGCGTGGTCTCGTCCTCCAGGCGGATCTCGGTGCCTTGCGGCAGCCTGCGGATAAACTGCTCGACCAGCCGGCGCGAACGCCCGCCCTTTGGCACGGTGGCGTGCTCGTCGGCATCGGCGGTATTGGCGGTCTCCACCAGGCTCGGCAGCTTCGCCGGCGGGCGCGCATCGAGCGCGCGCTCGATGCTGTCGAGCTGGAACAGCATCTGCTCTACCGAATAGTCGACCTGCTGCTGGCGGCGGTCCATGCGCAGGATGGCGAGCCACGAGAAATGGCTGATCACCAGCACCGCGGCGATCAGCAGCGCAATGCGGCCGAACAGGGTATCGATACGTCGCAACTTCATTGGAAGGCAGTTCTGATGGCTAACGGCGCCAGCTCGTGGCGGCCGCAGCCATTATTCGGGGAGCCCAGCCGGAATCTCTTCCGCTTCATCGGGCACGAAGGTGTAGCCGCGCCCGCGCACGGTCTGGATATAGCGCGGGCGCTGCGCGTCCTCGTCCAGCAGCCGGCGCAAGCGCCAGATCTGCACGTCGATGCCGCGGTCGCTGATGCCGCTGGCGCTGCCGTACATCAGCTCGACGATACGCTCGCGCGACAGCACTTCGAGCGGATGCATCAGCATCAGCTTGAGCAGCGCGAACTCGGTATCGCTGATCGACAGCGGGTGGCCGGCACGCAACAGCGTGCGCTGGCGGAAGTTGACGCGGAACGGCCCGAACGCGACCGATTCGCGGTCTTCGGGCGCCGCCGCCGGACGCGCCAGCTTGCGGCGCAGCACGGCATTGATGCGCGCCAGCAGTTCGCGCGGCGAGAACGGCTTGCCGAGGTAATCGTCGGCGCCGATTTCCAGGCCGACGATGCGGTCGATCTCGTCGCTGCGGGCCGTGAGCAGGATCACCGGGATATCGTCGTTGCGGGCGCGCAGGTTGCGCAGCGCGGTCAGGCCGTCGACCTTGGGCATCATCAGGTCCAGCACGATCAGCGCCGGCCGCTCGCGCTCCAGGCGCGCCTGCAGGCCGTCGCCGTCATGCATCACCGAGACGGCGAAGCCCTGCTGGGTCAGGTATTCGCGCAACAGGTCGCGCAGTTCGGGATCGTCGTCGACAACGAGGATCTGGGTAGGCTGGTTCGTTCGCATAGGCACATGATAGTCAGCCCCGGCGCCACATACGCCTGGGCGGCCGGACGGTTTTGTTTCCGCAGGTTACACCCGGGGCCCTGGTAATCCTCTGTAATAAATCGGCCGGCCACCGAAATACGGGCGTCCGCGCCGGCACATTATCCTTGCCGCATGACTCGCCGCCGGCGCCGCCCAATGCGCGCCGCACGGCACTCGCCGGCACGCTGACGGCCCCCTGGACTCGCGTCCCCGCAAGGCCGGCCAGCGCCCATGCGATGCGGCATACTGCGGCATCGCCACTTGCCAGCAGAACATTACGGCGCGCCCCGGGGCGCGCCGTTCCCAGGATTTCGTACATGTCCCACCCCGAACAAGGCCAACCTAACCCTTCCCCGTCCCCGTCTTCCCGCCCGCCCCTGCCGCCAGGCACCCCGCGCAGGAACCGGCGCGGCCTGTATGCCGGGCTGCTGGTGCTGTTGCTGGCCGGGGGTGGCTGGTACTGGTATGCGCACCGCGGCGACGCCCCCAAGGGCATCGCCGGGGGCCCGGGCGGCGCCAGCGGCCCCGCGGCGGGAGGTCCCGGCGGCCCGGGCGGGCGCGCCGGCATGCCGCGCTCTCCGGTGGTGGTAGCCACCGTGGTCCAGCGCGACATGGAGGTGGTCCTGAACGGGCTGGGCAACGTGACCCCGGTCTCGAACGTCACCGTGCGCGCGCAGGTGTCCGGGCCGCTGCTCAAGGTGCTGTTCAAGGAAGGCCAGATGGTCAAGGCCGGCGACGTGCTGGCCGAGATCGACCCGCGCCCGTTCCAGGCCGCGCTCGACCAGGCCGTGGGCCAGCTGGCGCGCGACCAGGCGCTGCTGCAGAACGCCCGGCTGGACCAGCAGCGCTACCGCACCCTGCTGGGCCAGGACTCGATCTCCAAGCAGCAGGTCGACACCCAGGACGCACTGGTGCGCCAGTACGAGGGTGTGGTCAAGACCGACCAGGGCAATGTCGCCAACGCGCGGCTGCAGCTCGGCTATACGAAGATCGTCGCGCCGGTGTCGGGCCGCATCGGCCTGCGCCAGGTCGATCCGGGCAACATCGTCAATACCGGCGACACCAACGGCATCGCGCTGATCACGCAGATCCAGCCGATCGCCGTGATGTACACCATCCCCGAGGACAACCTGCCGTCGGTGCTGAAGAAGCTCAACGCCGGCGAAAAGCTGCCGGTGCAGGCCTGGGACCGCCAGGTGCGCAACCAGCTCGGCGAAGGCACGCTGCTGACCACCGACAACCAGATCGACACCACCACCGGCACGGTCAAGCTCAAGGCGGTATTCCCCAACGCCGACGGCATGCTGTTCCCCAACCAGTTCGTCAACGTGCGCACGCGCGTCGACACGCTCAAGGACGCCACCGTGGTGCCGGTGGCGGCGATCCAGCGCGGCCAGCAGGGCACCTTCGTCTATACCGTGGACGAAGCCAGCAAGGTCAAGGTGCAGGTGGTCACGCTGGGCCCCGGCGACGGCAGCCGCAGTGCGGTGCTCAAGGGCCTGGCGCCCGGCCAGCGCGTGGTGGTGGACGGCGCCGACCGGCTCAAGGAAGGCATGACGGTCGAAACTGTCGACCCGGCGGCGCGCGCCGCCGCGGTGGCGCCGGCCAGCCAGCCGCGTGCGCGCGCGCGGCGCCATCGCGACGGCGCCGGCGGTGCCAGCGGCGCGCAGGCCGATGCCGGCGCGGGCGGCGCCTCGGCGCCGCCAGGGGAACGCCGGCGCCACCGCGATGCCGGCACCGGCGCGAGCGCGCCGCAGCAGTAAGGACACCGCATGAACCCGTCCCGCCTCTTCATCGAGCGCCCGGTCGCCACGGCGCTGCTGATGCTGGCCATCCTGCTGTCCGGGCTGGTGGCCTACCGGCTGCTGCCGCTGTCGGCGCTGCCCGAGGTCGACTACCCGACCATCCAGGTCACTACGCTGTACCCCGGCGCCAGCCCCGACGTGATGACCTCGGCGGTGACCGCGCCGCTGGAGCGCCAGTTCGGCCAGATGCCGGGGCTCAAGCAGATGTCGTCGTCCTCGTCGGGCGGCGCCTCGGTGATCACGCTGCAGTTCGAGCTGACGCTGCCGCTGGACGTGGCCGAGCAGGAAGTGCAGGCCGCCATCAACGCCGGCAGCAACCTGCTGCCGTCCGACCTGCCGATGCCGCCGGTCTACAGCAAGGTCAACCCGGCCGACGCGCCGATCATGACCATCGCCATGACGTCGGACACCATGCCGCTGCCCAAGCTGCAGGACATGGTCGATACACGCGTGGCGCAGAAGATCTCGCAGATCCAGGGCGTGGGCCTGGTCACCATCAGCGGCGGCCAGCGCCCGGCGGTGCGGATCCAGGCCAACCCGGCTGCGCTGGCGTCGCTGGGCATGTCGATCGACGACCTGCGCACCGCCATCGGGGCGTCCAACGTCAACGGTGCCAAGGGCAGCTTCGACGGCCCGCAGCGCGCCTCCACCATCGACGCCAACGACCAGCTGCGCTCAGCCGACGAATACCGCCAGATCATCCTGGGCTACAAGAACGGCGCGCCGATCCGCATTACCGACGTGGCCGAGATCGTCGACGGTCCCGAGAACAGCCGCCTCGCCGCCTGGGCCAACGACAAGCCCGCGATCGTGCTGAACATCCAGCGCCAGCCGGGCGCCAACGTGATCGAGGTGGTCGACCGCATCAAGGCGCTGCTGCCACAGTTGCAGACCTCGCTGCCGGCGTCGGTCCACGTGCAGCTGCTGACCGACCGCACCACCACCATCCGCGCCTCGGTCGAGGACGTGCAGTTCGAGCTGCTGCTGGCGATCGCGCTGGTGGTGCTGGTGATCTTCCTGTTCCTGCGCAATATCCCCGCCACCATCATCCCCGGCGTGGCGGTGCCGCTATCGCTGGTGGGCACCTTCGGCGTGATGTACCTGGCGGGGTTCTCGATCAACAACCTGACGCTGATGGCGCTGACCATCGCCACCGGCTTCGTGGTCGATGACGCGATCGTGATGATCGAGAACATCATGCGCTACATCGAAAAGGGCGACTCGCCGATGCAGGCGGCGCTGAAGGGCTCCAGGCAGATCGGCTTCACCATCATCTCGCTGACGTTCTCGCTGGTGGCGGTGCTGATCCCGCTGCTGTTCATGGGCGACGTGGTGGGCCGCCTGTTCCGCGAGTTCGCGATCACGCTGGCGGTGTCGATCCTGATCTCGGCGGTGGTGTCGCTGACGCTCACGCCGATGATGTGCGCGCGCCTGCTGCACCACGTGCCGGAAGAAAAGCTGTCGCGCTTCCACCGCGCCACCGGCCGCTTCTTCGACGACGTGATTGCGCGCTACGGCCGCGGCCTGGAGTGGGTGCTGGATCGCCAGAAGGCCACGCTGGTGGTGGCGGTGGCCACGCTGGCGCTGACCGTGCTGCTGTACCTGCTGGTGCCCAAGGGCTTCTTCCCGGTGCAGGACACCGGCGTGATCCAGGGCATCACCGAAGCGGCGCAGACCACCTCGTTCAGCGCCATGGCGCGCAAGCAGGAAGCCGTGGCCAAGGTGGTGATGCAGGACCCGGCGGTGGCCAGCCTGTCGTCGTTCATCGGCGTGGACGGCAGCAATACCACGCTCAATGCCGGGCGCATGCTGATCAACCTCAAGCCCAAGGGCGAGCGCGATGCCATCGACGTGGTCACGCAGCGGCTGCAGCAGGCGGTGCACGACCTCGGCGGCGTGTCGCTGTACACGCAGCCGGTGCAGGACCTGACCATCGAGGACAAGGTCTCGCGCACGCAGTACCAGTTCACGGTGGAGGATCCCGATCCCGCGACGCTGGCCACGTGGGTGCCGAAACTGGTGGAGCGGCTGCGCCAGGAGCCCGAACTGCGCGACGTCACCAGCGACCAGCAGAACAACGGCCTGCGCGCCTATGTCGATATCGACCGCGACGCCGCGGCGCGCTTCGGCATCACCACCGCGGTGATCGACAGCGCGCTGTACAGCGCTTTTGGCCAGCGGCTGGTGTCGACCATTTTCACGCAGTCGAGCCAGTACCGCGTGGTGCTCGAGACCATGCCGGAATTCCGCAAGAGCCCGCAGTCGCTGGCCGAGCTGCGCCTGCCTTCGTCTTCCGGCGGCCAGGTGCCGCTAGGCGCATTTGCGCGCATCACTGAGCGCACCGGGCCGCTGGTAATCAACCACCAGGGACAGTTCCCCGCGGCGACGATCTCGTTCAACCTGGCCCGCGGCGAATCACTGGGCGCGGCGGTCGACAAGATCACGCAGGTCGAGCATGAGCTGGGGCTGCCGATCTCGATGCAGACCAGCTTCCAGGGCGCGGCGCTGGCGTTCCGTGCGTCGCTGTCGAACACGCTGTGGCTGATCCTGGCCGCGGTGGTGACGATGTATATCGTGCTGGGCGTGCTGTATGAAAGCACCATCCACCCGGTCACGATCCTGTCGACGCTGCCGTCGGCCGGCGTCGGCGCGTTGCTGGCGCTGCTGGTGGCGGGCCAGGACCTGGGCATCATCGCCATCATCGGCATCATCCTGCTGATCGGCATCGTCAAGAAGAACGCGATCATGATGATCGACTTCGCGCTCGAGGCCGAGCGCGAAGGCGGCATGCGCCCGCGTGACGCAATCTTCCAGGCCTGCCTGCTGCGCTTCCGCCCGATCCTGATGACTACCATGGCCGCGCTGCTGGCGGCGCTGCCGCTGATGCTGGGCTCGGGCATCGGCAGCGAGCTGCGCCGGCCGCTGGGCGTGACCATGGTGGGCGGGCTGCTGGTGAGCCAGGTGCTGACGCTGTTCACCACGCCGGTGATCTACCTCGCCTTCGACCGCGTGGCGACGCGTGTGAAGGACTGGCGCAAGCGCCGCTTCGGCGATCCCGAGGAAGGCGGCACTGGCGAGGAGCCGGCCCAGCGATGAACCTGTCCGCCGCCTTTATCCACCGCCCGGTCGCAACCGCGCTGCTGACGCTCGGCATCCTGCTGGCGGGGCTGGCCGCACTGCGGCTGCTGCCGGTGTCGCCGCTGCCGCAGGTGGACTTCCCCACCATCTCGGTATCGGCGTCGCTGCCTGGCGCCAGTCCGGAAACCATGGCCGCCACCGTGGCCACGCCGCTGGAGCGTGCGCTCGGCACCATCGCCGGCGTGACCGAGATCACCTCGAGCAGCTCGCTGGGTTCGACCCGCGTGACGCTGCAGTTCGACCTGTCGCGCAACATCGACGGCGCCGCGCGCGACGTGCAGGCCGCCATCAACGCCTCGCGCGCGACGCTGCCGACCAGCCTGCCCAACAACCCGACCTACCGCAAGGTCAACCCGGCCGACGCGCCGATCATGATCATCGCGCTGACCTCGCCGACCATGACGCGCGGGCAGCTGTACGACGCGGCCTCGACCATCCTGGCGCAGAAGCTGTCGCAGGTCGAGGGCGTGGGCCAGGTCACCATCGGCGGGGCCTCGCTGCCGGCGGTGCGGGTGGAGCTGAACCCCACCGCGCTGAACAACTACGGCATCTCGCTCGAGGACGTGCGCAGCACCATCAGCGCGACCAACGCCAACCGGCCGCTCGGCACGCTGGAGAACGCCGGCAACAACTGGCAGGTCTACGCCAACGACCAGGCGATGAAGGCGGAAGACTACCTGCCGCTGATCATCCGCTACGCCACGCCGGGCACGTATTCGTCGGCATCGGCCGGCGCGCTGATCGCCGGCACCGCCAACGCCGCCGCCAGCGGCGGGGTCAGCACCAAGGTGGTCAACGGCGTCACCGTGACCACGCTGACCACCAGCAGCGGCACCACCACCATCACCAGCGGCGCCACCGGCGGCGCCAGCGCCACCAGCGGGCCGAATGCGTTCGCGGTGCCGGTGCGGCTGCGCGACGTGGCCAATGTGGTCGATTCGGTGCAGGACATCCGCAATGCCGGCTCGGCCAACGGCAAGCCGTCGGTGCTGCTGGTGCTGAACCGCTCGCCCGGCGCCAACATCATCGAGACCGTCGACCGCGTCAACGCGATGCTGCCGCAACTGCAGAAGATGATCCCGGCGGCGATCTCGATGGACGTGATGATGGACCGCACGCCCACCATCCGCGCCTCGCTGCGCGAGGTCGAGCACACGCTGATGATCTCGGTGGCGCTGGTGATCATGGTGGTGTTCGTGTTCCTGCGCAACGTGCGCGCCACCTTCATTCCCAGCGTGGCGGTGCCGGTATCGCTGATCGGCACGTTCTCGGTGATGTACCTGGCCGGGTTCTCGCTGAACAACCTGTCGCTGATGGCGCTGACCATCGCCACCGGCTTCGTCGTCGACGATGCCATCGTGGTGCTGGAGAACATCTCGCGCCATATCGAGGCAGGCATGAAGCCGCTCGCCGCCGCGTTGCGCGGCGCGCGCGAGGTCGGCTTCACGGTGCTATCGATGAGCCTGTCGCTGATCGCGGTGTTTATTCCGCTGTTGATGATGGGCGGCATCGTCGGCCGGCTGTTCCAGGAGTTCGCGATCACGCTGTCGGTGGCGATCCTGGTGTCGCTGGTGGTCTCGCTGACCACCACGCCGATGATGTGCGCGCGGCTGCTGCGCCCGGCGGAGCCGGAGAAGCAGGGCCGCTTCTTCCGCGCCACCGAGCGCATGTTCCAGTGGTTGCATGACGGCTATGCGCGCTCGCTGTCGACCGCGCTGCGGCTGAGCCCGCTGGTATGGCTGGTGCTGATCGCCACCATCGCGCTGAACGTGTACCTGTATGTAATCGTGCCCAAGGGCTTCTTCCCGCAGCAGGATACGGGACGGCTGATCGGCTTTATCCGCGCCGACCAGGCCACCTCGTTCCAGGCCATGCGCGGCAAGCTCGACAGCTTCATCAAGATCGTCCAGTCAGACCCGGCGGTGGTCAACGTGACCGGCTTTACCGGCGGCTCGCAGCGCAATACCGGGCAGATGTTCGTCACGCTCAAGCCGCTGTCGGAGCGCAGGGAATCGGCCGACGCCATCATCGCGCGGCTGCGCGGCAAGCTGGCCAAGGAGCCCGGCGCGAGCCTGTTCCTGCAGTCGGTGCAGGACATCCGAGTGGGCGGGCGCCAGAGCAGTTCGCAATACCAGTTCACGCTGCAGTCCGACGACCTGGAAGTACTGCGCACGTGGGAGCCCAAGGTGCGCGCGGCGCTGTCCAACCTGAAGGGGCTGGAGGACATCGACACCGACACCAACGACAAGGGCCTGCAGACCTCGGTGATCATCGACCGCGATGCCGCCTCGCGCCTGGGCGTGACCGCGCAGCAGGTCGATGCGGTGCTCAACGATGCCTTCGGCCAGCGGCTGGTGTCGACCATCTACCATCCGCTCAACCAGTACCGCGTGGTGATGGAACTGAGCCAGGAATACCTGCAAGGGCCCGATGCGCTCAAGGACATCTATGTGGTCACCGGCAATGGCAAGCGCGTGCCGCTGGCCGCGTTCGCGCGCGTGACGCCGAGCAGCACGCCGCTGGGCGTGAACCACCAGGGCCAGTTCGCGGCCTCTACGATCTCGTTCAACCTGGCCGAGGGCACTTCGCTGTCGCAGGCGACCGACGCGATCACGCGCGAGATGGCGCGCATCGGCGCGCCCGAGACGCTGCGCGCCAACTTCCAGGGCGGCGCCAAGGCGTTCCAGGATTCGCTCAAGAGCCAGCCGATCCTGATCCTGGCGGCGCTGATCACGATCTATATCGTGCTGGGCGTGCTTTATGAAAGCTACGTGCACCCGCTGACGATCCTGTCGACGCTGCCGTCAGCCGGCGTCGGCGCACTGCTGGCGCTGCTGGCATCGAAGACCGACTTCAGCATCATCGCGCTGATCGGCGTGATCCTGCTGATCGGCATCGTCAAGAAGAACGCGATCATGATGATCGACTTCGCCATCGACGCCGAGCGGCGCGAGGGGCTGTCGCCGCGCGACGCCATCTACCGCGCCTGCCTGCTGCGCTTCCGCCCGATCCTGATGACCACCATGGCCGCGCTGCTGGGCGCTGTGCCGCTCGCGCTGGGCCGCGGCGACGGCGCCGAGCTGCGCGCGCCGCTGGGCATTTCCATTGTCGGCGGGCTGGTGGTGAGCCAGCTGCTGACGCTGTACACCACGCCGGTGGTCTACCTGACGCTGGACCGCTGGCGCCTGCGGGTCAAGGCCTGGCGCCAGCGCCGCCGCGGCGCCGGCACGCCTGACCAGCCGGCCGCCGTTTAGTGATGCAGAGATTCGCCATGACCGCTTTTTCTCGTTTGCTGACCCATGCCCTGCCGCTGCCGCTGGCATGCACGCTGCTGCTGGCCGGCTGCGCCGTGGGCCCCGACTACCAGCGCCCCGATGCGCCGGTGTCCGAATCCTTCAAGGAAGCCGATGCCGCCACCCCGGCCTGGCGCGGCGACTGGAAGCCCGCCGAGCCGCAGGATGCGCTGGCGCGCGCCGACTGGTGGACGGTGTTCGGCGACGCGCAGCTCGATGCGCTGATGGCCGAGGTGCAGATCTCGAACCAGAACATCAAGGCCGCCGAGGCCCAGTATCGCCAGGCGGTGGCGTCGCTGCAGGCGGCGCGCGCGGGATTCTTCCCCACCGTTGATGCGCAGGCCGGTGCGTCGCGCGCGCGCGGCGCCAGCGGCAACACGCTCAACGGGCAGAACCTCACACTGGGTGCGACCTGGGAGCTGGATGTCTGGGGCCGCGTGCGGCGCCAGGTAGAAAGCAGCGAGGCCGGCGCGCAGGCGAGCGAGGCCGACCTGGCCTCGACGCTGCTGTCGACGCAGGCGACGCTGGCGCAGAGCTACTTCCTGCTGCGCGTGGCCGATGCGCAGAAGGCGCTGCTGGACCGCACCGTGGCCGACTACCAGAAGTCGCTGCAGCTGGTGCAGAACCAGTACGCGGCGGGCACCGCGCAGCGTTCCGACGTGCTGCAGTCCGAGACCCAGCTCAAGAGCGCGCAGGCGCAGCAGATCGATATCCAGATCACGCGCGCGCAGCTGGAGCACGCCATCGCCGTGCTGGTCGGCAAGCCGCCCGCGGCGCTGTCGCTGGCCGCCGGCGAATTCCGCGCCGCCGCGCCGCGCGTGCCGGCCGCGCTGCCATCGCAACTGCTGGAGCGCCGCCCCGACATCGGCGCGGCCGAGCGCCGCATGGCGTCGGCCAATGCGCAAATCGGCGTGGCGCAGGCGGCCTACTACCCGACCCTGTCGCTGTCGGCCAGCGGCGGGCTGACGGCCAGCACGCTGGCGCGCTGGATGTCGCTGCCGGACCGGATCTGGTCGATCGGCGGCGGGCTGGCCGGCACGCTGTTCGACGGCGGCGCGCGCCGCGCGGCCAAGGCGCAGGCGGTGGCCGCCTACGACCAGACCGTGGCCAACTACCGCCAGACCGTGCTGGGCGCATTCCAGGAAGTCGAGGACAACCTCGCCGCGCAGCGGCTGCTGGAACAGGAGGCGGTGGTGCAGAACGACGCGCTGCGCTCGGCGCGCGAGGCGCTGGCGCTGGTCAACAACCGCTACCGCGCCGGCACCGCAGGCCTGCTCGACGTGCTCACGGCGCAGACCAGCGCCTACACCGCCGAGCGCACCGCGCTGTCGATCAGCGGGCGCCAGTACACCGCGGCGGTGGTGCTGATCAAGGCGCTGGGCGGCGGCTGGCACGCGCAGCCGGCAAGCGGCGGCGCTGGCGGCGCGGCCCCGGCAGCTGCCACTGTCGGACAGCGCTAGGCGCCGCGCTGTGGCGCGCTCGGCAACGGCTGCGCGCAGATGCGCTCGCGCAGCCAGGTGGCGGCCTTGCCCAGCGGCCGCTGCTTGTGCCAGACCAGTTCCATCGCCACCGGCCAGTCCTGCTGCTGGAACGCCAGCGGCGGCGACACCAGCTGCGCCGCGGCCGGAGAATTGGCCACCACGTGCCATGGCACGAAGGCCCAGCCCAGGCCGCGCTTGACCAGTTCGACGATGACCCACTGGCTTTCGACCCACCACACGTCGGCGGCGACGCGCAGCCGCATCTTTTCCTCGCTGTCAGTGCGGGTCGCGACCATCAGCTGGCGGTAGCGCTTGAGCTCTTCCCAGTCGACCCGCTGCGACGCCAGCGGATGGTCAGGCGCGCACAGGATCTGCATCGGCATCCAGCCCAGCGCATGGAAGCCCAGTTCCGGCGGCAGCACCTCCTGGCGCCACATGATGCCGAGGTCGGCGCCGCCCTCCAGCACCAGCCGGCTGACGTCCTCCATCAGCGGAAAGAGAAGCTCGAGCTCTACCGCCGGGAAGCGCCGGGAAAACTCTTCCAGCAGCCCGCCCAGCGTCTCTTCCGGATACAGCTCGTCCACCGCCAGCACCAGCCGCGTCTCCACGCCCTCGCCCAGGCTCTTGGCCACGCCGCGGAAATGCTCGCAGCGCTCCAGGATCACGCGCGCCTCGGCCAGCAGCCGCTCGCCGGCCGGGGTCAGCACCGGGTAGCGGCCGGCACGGTCGAACAAGGCGTTGCCGGCATCGATCTCGAGGTTGGACACCGCCGCACTGACCACCGACTGGGCCTTGCCGAGCCGGCGCGCGGCGGCGGAAAAAGAGCCGGTGTCGGCCGCCGCGACAAAGGCCTGCAACTGCTCCAGCGAGAGACTCATCCGTATCTCCGTCTCGTCATCTATCTGTCAAACCGATAGTATCCAACTTGGCAATCCCTGCCCAGCAGATAGACTAGGCTCCATCGTGTTTGCCCGCAAGGAGAAACCATGCGCAAAACCTGGGACCGGATCCGCCATGCCGTTGGCTTCGAGGTGGTCGGCCTGCTGATCTTCGCCCCGCTGGCAAGCTGGGCCTTCGGCTATGAACTGCACCAGATGGGGCTGATCGGCGCGGTCGCCTCGCTGATCGCCACCGGCTGGAACTACCTGTACAACGTGCTGTTCGACCGAGGCATGCTGCGTTTCACCGGCCAGCTGCGCAAGTCGGTGCCAGTGCGCATGCTGCACGCGCTGCTGTTCGAGTTGGGCCTGCTGGTGGTGTTTTTGCCGTCGCTGGCGTGGTATCTCGACATCAGCTTGCTCGACGCGCTCATCATGGACATCGCCGTGGCCGGCTTCTACATGGCCTATGCGCTGGTGTACAACTGGCTGTACGACATCGTCTTCCCGGTGCCGTCGCTCAAGGCACAGGCTACGGCCGAAGCCAAGCCGGAAGGCGCAGCGCTGGGCTGAGCGCGGGTTTTTCCCGACCCCGGCCGCCATGCGCCCGGGGCTTTCCCGTCTTGTCGCCCGCGGTCGAATCGTTATACTCCATAACAAATTCGAATCGCCGCGGGGTGCCGCCATGCGCGGCCCCGGCGCGGCCTGCACGCGGGAGACACCATGAAGATCGCAATCGCCGGAGGCGGCATCGGCGGACTGACGCTGGCGCTGCTGTGCCACCACCACGGCATCGAGGCCGAGGTCTGGGAGGCCAGCGAATCGCTGCGCCCGCTGGGCGTGGGCATCAACCTGCTGCCGCACGCGGTACGCATCCTGGATGAGCTGGGCCTGCGCGATGCGCTGGCGGCGATCGCCGTCGAGACCTCGTCCCTGTCCTACTACAACAAGCTGGGCCAGCGCATCTGGCATGAGCCGCGCGGGCTCGCCGCCGGCTATGACTGGCCGCAGTTCTCGATCCACCGCGGCGAATTCCAGATGCTGCTGCACCGCACGGTGGTCGAGCGCTTGGGCGCCGGCGCGGTCCATACCGGCCACAGCTTCGAGACCGTGCTCGACACCGGCGCGCACGGCAGGGCGCGCTTCGCCCTGCGCCGCCGTGGCGACAATGCCGAGGTCGAGGGCAGCGCCGACGTGCTGGTCGGCGCCGACGGCATCCATTCGGCGGTGCGCCGCCATTTCTACCCGACCGGCGACCTGCCGCGCTTCTCGCGCCGGCTGTTGTGGCGCGCGGTCACCGAGGCGCCGCCGTACCTGGACGGCCGCTCGATGTTCATGGCCGGGCACCAGGACCAGAAATTCGTCGCCTACCCCATTTCCGAACCGCTGCGCCGCCAGGGCCGTGCGCTGGTCAACTGGATTGCCGAGCTGCGCGTGCCCGACAGCGTGCCCGACACCCCGCCGCGCAGCGACTGGAACAAGCAGGTCGACAAGGCCGTGTTCCGCGCACGGTTTGCCGGCTGGCAGTGGGACTGGATCGACATCCCCGCACTGATCGACGGCGCCGAAGCCATCTACGAATTCCCGATGGTCGACAAGGATCCGCTGCCGCGCTGGACCTTCGAGCGCGTCACGCTGCTGGGCGACGCCGCGCACCCGATGTACCCCATCGGCTCGAACGGCAGCGCCCAGGCCATCCTTGACGCGCGCTACCTGGTCGACAGCCTGCTCGGCAACCGCGACACCGGCTACGCGCTGCGCGAATACGAGGCCGAGCGCCTGCCGCGCACCGCCGGCATCGTGCTGCGCAACCGCATGAACGGCCCTGAGCAGGTAATGCAGCTGGCCGAGGAACGCGCGCCACAGGGCTTCGGAGAGATCGACCAGGTGATTCCGCGGGCGGAACTGGAAGCGATCTCGCTGCGGTACAAGCAACTGGCGGGCTTCGACCGGCAGTCGATGCAGGGCAAGACTTGAGCCACGTAAGCCGATGCCCTGATTCGACCAACGGGGTACTCCCTCTCCCGCAAGCGGGAGAGGGGAGCAAACCGGCAGGCGCGGACACGCATCAGACCAATCAGACCGAGGAGACAACCATGGCACCCCATCCCCCAACTACCTTCGCCCGGCTCGCACTGAGTGCCATCCTGGCGCTCGCCGCCACCACCGCTCGCGCCGACATCACCGTCGGCGTCAGCCTGTCCACCACCGGGCCGTCGGCGTCGCTGGGCATCCCGCAGAAAAACTCGCTGGCCTACCTGCCGCAGCAGCTCGGCGGCGAGCCGGTGCGCTACATCGTGCTGGACGATGCCTCCGACCCCACCCAGGGCGCCAAGGTGGCGCGCCGCTTTGTCGCCGAGGACAAGGTCGACATCATCCTGGGCTCGTCAGCGGTGGCGCCTTCGATCGCCATTGCCGAGGTAGCCGACGAAGCCCAGACCGTGCAGCTGGCGTTCTCGCCGATCGAGCTGAAGCCCGGGCGCGGCGCCTGGACCTTCCGGCTGGCGCAGCCGGTGCGTCTGATGGCCAATGCCGTGGCCGCCACCGCCAAGACCAACGGCGTCAAGACCATCGGCTTTATCGGCTTTGCCGATGCCTACGGCGAGACCTGGCTGAAGGACTTCACGGCCGCCGCCACGGCCAACGGCATCCGCCTGATCGCCACTGAGCGCTACGGCCGCGCCGACACCAGCGTGACCGCGCAGGCGCTCAAGCTGATTGCGGCCAAACCCGATGCCATCCTGATCGCCGGCGCGGGCACCGGCGCCGCGCTGCCGCACACCACGCTGCGCGAGCGCGGCTACGGCGGCACCCTCTACCAGACCCACGGCGCGGCCACCAAAGACCTGATCCGGATCGGCGGGCGGCTGGTCAACGGCGCGATCCTGCCCGCCGGCCCGGTGATCGTGCCGGAGCAGCTGCCCGCGGGCGACCCGGTGCGCAAGCCCGGGCTGGACTACGTCACCCGCTATGAAAAGCAGTACGGGGCCGAGAGCCGCACGCAGTTCGGCGCCCATGCCTACGATGCCGGGCTGGTGCTGGAACGCATCGTGCCCGTGGCCCTGAAGCACGCCAGGCCAGGGACGCCGGCGTTCCGCCAGGCGCTGCGCCATGCGCTGGAGACCGAGCGCGACATCGTGGTGTCGCACGGCGTGCTGAATTACAGTGGGCAAGACCACTATGGCTTCGACCAGCGCGGGCGGGTTATGGTGACAATAGAGAACGGCAACTGGAAACTGCTCAAATGATTCCCGACGCATCCGGCACACCGCCCGCCGTCCCCGCGCGGCGGGCCCGCACCGCCGCGGCGCCCGCGCGGCGCAAGGCCCGCGACCCGCTGGCACCCGACCCTGCCGCCGGCGTCAGTGCCGACGCCGGCTTCGATCCCCATGTGCCGAACATCGACTACGGCGTGCTCGACAACCTGGTCGGCTACGCCATCCGCCGCGCGCAGATCCGCATCTATGAGGACTTCGTGCACTCGCTGGCGCAATGGCAGATCACGCCGCCGCGCTTCTCGGCGCTGGTGATCATCTCGCGCAACCCGCATTTGAAGCTGACCGAACTGGCGCGGATCCTGGGCATCGCGCGCTCGGGCGCGGTGCTGCTGGTCGATGCGCTGGAAGCGATGAAGCTGGTGGCGCGGCGCCCCGCCGCCGCCGACCGGCGCGCCTACAGCCTGGTGCTGACCCCGGCGGGGCGCCGCACGCTGGAAGCCGCCACGCAGGCGGTGGTAGCGCACGACGCCCACGTCAGTTCGGTGCTGAGCGAAGCCGAGCAGGCCACGCTGAAGTCGCTGCTGGCGCGGCTGGCACCGCCGCGCGCGGGCTGAACCCGCCGGGCATCCAGGCTGTCATGCGCTTGCCGGCGGCCATGCGTTAACATGGCCGCCATGCCAAGAACCATCGCCGCGCCCACCGCAGCGCGACCCGGCGCCCTGCTGCGCCGCCTGTCGCCACTGCTCTCGCCCATCGTTGCCGCCGTGCTGCTCGCCGGCGGCCCGGCACTGACCACGGCCCACGCCAAGCCGCCCGCCAAGGCAGCAAAGGCGGCCAAGGCCGCGAAAGCCCCCAAGGCCGCCAAAGCCGCCGATCCGGCGCTGCTCGGCGCCGGCGTGCCGGCCCCGGTGGCCGCGGCACTGCGCCGCGCCGGCGTACCGGCGGCGGCGGCCAGCTTCTACGTGGTGCGGCTGGGCGACAGCACCGCGCGGGCCAGCTGGAACGCGCAGCAGCCGATGAACCCGGCCTCGACCATGAAGCTGGTCACCACCTTCGCCGGACTGCAGCTGCTGGGGCCGGACTACCGCTGGCAGACCTCGCTCTACGCCGACGCGCAGCCGGCCTTCGACGGCACCATCAACGGCAACGTCTACCTGCGCGGCCACGGCGACCCCAAGCTGGTGCCCGAGGAAATGGCCAAGCTGGTGGCCCGCGCGCGCGCCGCCGGCGCCACCACCATCAACGGCGACCTGGTGCTGGACCGCAGCTATTTTGCCGATGGCCTGGACAGCAACGGCACCATCGACGGCGAAATGCAGCGCGCCTACAACGTCGGACCCGATGCACTGCTGTACGCCTTCAAGACGCTGTCGTTCACGCTGACGCCGGACCCGGCCACGCAGACCGTGGCGGTCAGCGTCACGCCGGAACTGGCACAGCTCAAGCTCGACAACCGGCTGACGCTGACCAACGGCCGCTGCGGCGACTGGCAGAGCAACGCCAGCCCCACCGTGCTGCCGCAGGCGGACGGCACCGTGCTGGCCTCGTTCGCGGGCGACTATGCCAGCGACTGCGGCGAGCACGTGCTCAATATCGCCACGCTGTCACATGCGGAATTCACCTGGGGCGGCTTTGTCGCCGAATGGCAGCGCGCCGGCGGGCGCTTTGCCCGGCTGCCCGCGCTGCGCAGCGGCAAGGTGCCGCGCGGCGCGGTGCTGCTGGCGCGCCACTACGGCCTGCCGCTGGCCGACATCGTGCGCGACATCAACAAGTTCTCGAACAACGTGATGGCGCGCCAGCTGTTCCTGACCATCGGCGCCGAGATCGACCGCGGCGGGCCGGCCAGCACCGGGCGCTCGATCCGCGTGGTGCAGCGCTGGCTGGCGCGCCAGGGACTGGACATGCCGGGGCTGGTGCTGGACAACGGCTCGGGCCTGTCGCGCGCGGAACGCATCAGCGCTTATGACATGGCGCGGCTGCTGCAGCAGGCCGCGGCCAGCCAGGTCGGGCCGGTGCTGATCGACTCGCTGCCAGTGCTGGGCGTCGACGGCACGCTGCGCAACCGCCTGACGCGCGCCAACGCGGCCGGCAGCGGCTACCTGAAGACCGGCACGCTGGCCGACGTGCGCGCGCTGGCTGGCTATGTGGACGCCGCCGAAGGCGGCCGCTACGTGGTGGTGAGCATGATCAACCACCCCAATGCCGCACAGGCGCAGGAGGCGCATGACGCCCTGCTGCAGTGGGTGTATCGCGGGGCACCCTGACGCCCCTTCGACCATGGCCCGCCGCGGCGCCGTGGCCTGCCGCCAACGGCGCGGCTGCATTTTGTTAAGCGGCCGCTTACCAGCCCGCCATCGCACCCTATAATGCCAGGGTGCCGGCCGCGCCCTGCGGCGGCAGCCTTCCGGGCCGGCCCTCGGCCCCGGGCCGCATTGCCCCCACTTCCTCTGACATGACTTCCCGACAACCCCCGGTGTGGTTGCGCCTCTGGCATCGCTTCGCACCCGCCGAACGCGCCGGCTTTATCGACGGCGCGCGCCGCTTTGCCCCGTCCCTGCCCGCGGTGTTTTCCTGGGGCCTGGTCACGGGCGTGGCCATGAGCAAATCCGTGCTGACGGTGCCCGAGGCGATCGGCATGTCGCTGCTGGTCTATGCCGGCTCGGCGCAGTTGGCGGTGCTGCCGCTGTTCGCCGCGGGGCTGCCGCTATGGACCATCTGGCTGACCGCCGCCATGGTCAACCTGCGCTTCGTCATCTTCAGCGCCGGCATGCAGCCGCATTTCAGCTACCTGACGCTGGCGCGGCGCACGGTGCTGGGCTTCTTCAATGGCGACCTGCACTTCGTCTACTTCCTGCAGAAGTACAGCACGCCCGGCTATGAGCCCGGCAAGGAAGGCTACTTCTGGGGCATGGCGCTGACCAACTTCTGCATGTGGCAGGTGTCGTCGATCATCGGCATCGTGCTGGCCAGCCTGTTCCCCGACAGCTGGGGCCTGGGCCTCGCCGGCACCATGGCGCTGATCCCGGTGATGATCGCCACCATCAACTCGCGTTCGACGCTGATGGCGGTAGTGATTTCCGCGGTGCTGGCGCTGCTGTGCTTCGACCTGCCATACCGGCTCGGCCTGGTCGTGGCCGTGGTGGGCGCGATCGCCGCCGGCATGGCCAGCGACGAACTGGCGGCGCGCGCGGCGCTGCGCGGCATCCGGCGGCGCAAGTCGGCGCCGCTGGCCAAACCTGCGCAAGAGCCGGCGCCCAACGCGGCGGACGTACCGGGAGACCGCGCATGAGCCATACCGAAGTCTGGATCGCACTGATCGGCATGGCGGTGGTCACCGTGATCACCCGCGCGCTGTTCCTGATGGCCGGCGAGCACATCACCGTGCCGGACCGGATCCAGCGCGCGCTGCGCTACGCGCCGGCGGCGGCGCTGGCTGCCATCATCCTGCCGGACCTGATGACCTGGCAGGGGCATTTCACGGTGGCGTTGACCAACTACAAGCTGATGGCGGGCGTGGCCGCGACGCTGTTCTACCTGCTCACCAGGAAGATGGTGGGGATGATTGCGGTGGGGATGGCGGTGTATACGGCGTTGCGGTTGTTGGGGGGGTAAGGTGGCGGAGTGCCTGGCATGCGCCGGCCCTCAGCCCCCAAACGCCGCCGCGGCCCGCTCGAGCCGGTCCCGCACCCCTGCCCACTCCTGCCCTTCGGGCAAGGTCTCGAACACCAGCTGGGTGTAGCCCTGCCGGTCGAGCTTGCGCAGCAGCCGGTACAACTCCTGCGCGTAGGCGGCGGCATCAAGCGGCGCCTGCACCCAGGTGCAGCGCTGATCCGCCAGCGGCGCGCGCCCGATCCACGCCACGCGGGCATCCGCAGGCAGCGCTTCCAGGCGCGCGGCAGCGGCCTGCGCATCGGCCAGCAGCAGCGGCGTGTGCGGGGCGTAGTGGGCTTTGAGGGTTCCCGACGCGCGCGGCGCAGTGGCGTCCGGCGGCAGCGGGGCCTGGCCCAGCACCTGCGCGAGCATTCCCAACGTGACGGCACCCGGGCGCAGCAGCACCGGGCCGATGCCCTGGTCCAGCCGCGACAGGTCGACGATGGTCGATTCAATGCCAACTTCAACGCCGTCGCCCTCCAGCACATAGACCGCGTCGCCAAATTCATCGCGCACATGCTGCGCGGTGGTCGGGCTGACCTGGCCGAACTTGTTGGCGGAAGGCGCGGCGATGCCGCCGCGGCCGCGCTTGAAGCGCGCCAGCAGCGCCTGCGCCACGGGATGCGACGGGCAGCGCAGGCCGATGCTGTCCTGCCCGCCGGCGACGGCCGCATCGATATGCGCGGCGCGCTTCAGGATCAGCGTCAGCGGGCCGGGCCAGAAGGCGTCGATCAGTTGCCGGGCCACGTCGGGAACATCGTCGGTCCAGTAGCCGATGTCGGCACCGTCGACCACGTGCACGATCACCGGATGATTCGACGGCCGGCCCTTGAGCGCGAAGATGCGGCCGACGGCCGCGGGGTTCTCGGCGTCGGCGCCAAGGCCGTAGACGGTTTCGGTCGGAAAGGCGACCAGTTGCCCGGCCTCGAGCAGGCGGACGGCTTCATCCAGTTCGGCGGCCGTGGGCGTGCGCGGCGACATCGTGTTCCTTCAGGGTGTGGCGTGACGGTCGGCGGAAAATCAGAGCGGGATATGCAGCGCCTGCGCGGCCGCGTTGAACGCGGCGTCGGCGGCTTCGGCATGCTCGCCGATGCAATTGACATGCCCCATCTTGCGCGACGGGCGCGCATCGCTCTTGCCGTACAGGTGCAGCTTGGCGCCCGGTTGCGCCATCACCTCGTCCCAGGCCGGGGTGCGTTCCAGGCCGAACTCGAACCACACGTCGCCCAGCAGGTTCAGCATCTTGCCGGCCGAATGCTGGCGCGTGCTGCCCAGCGGCAGCCGCGCCATGGCGCGCACCTGCTGCTCGAACTGGCTGGTCTCGCAAGCGTCCATGGTGATATGGCCCGAATTGTGCGGGCGCGGCGCCATTTCGTTAGCGACCAGCGAGCCATCGGTGAGCACGAAGAACTCGATGCACAGCACACCGACATAGCCCATTTCGGTGGCAATGGCGGCGGCGGCGGCGCGGGCCCGGTCGGCGATCTCGGGCGAAACGCTGGACGACGGCATTTCGGTCGAGAACAGGATGCCGTCGCGGTGGACGTTCTCGGCCAGCGGCCAGGTGGCGGTGGCGCCGTTGGCGCCGCGCGCGGCCAGCACCGACACCTCGTACGCCAGCGGCAGCATCTGCTCGAGCACGCACGGCACGTGCTGCATCGCCTTCCAGGCGGCGCGCACGTCGTCGCGCGTCTTCACGCGCGCCTGGCCCTTGCCGTCGTAGCCCATGCGCGCGGTCTTGAGGATGCCGGGCAACACGTGGTCGGGCAACTGGTCGACGTCGGCGTCGTGCTGGATCACCCAGTGCGGCGCCGTCGGCACGCCGGTGCGCTCGGCGCACGCGGCAAAGAACTTCTTCTCGCCGATGCGGTTCTGCGCGATCGACACGCAGTAGCCGCGCGGCGCGACGAACGCGCCCAACTGCTCCAGCCGGTCCAGCGACAGCGACGGCACGTTCTCGAACTCGGTGCTTACCGCCTGGCACAGCTTGCCCATCTCGGCCAGCGCGGCCTCGTCGGTGTATTGCGCGCAGATGTGCTTGTCGGCGACCACGCCCGCCGGGCTGTCCTGGTCCGGGTCGAGCACGCACACGCGATAGCCCATCGCCTGCGCCGCATGCGTGAACATGCGGCCAAGCTGGCCGCCGCCCAGCATGCCCAGCCACGCGCCGGGCAGGATGGGCGCGTCGGGACGGTCGACGCCAAACTCGGCGCGCGATTCCGGCGTGTGGGCTTCGGAGAGGTAGGGATGGATATCGGTAGGCATTGCTCGGTTCCGTGTGGGTCCGGAGGATTACAGCGGCAAGGTCATCGCGCGCGCGGCTTCGGTCTGCTTCGCGCGGAACGCTTCCAGCGCGGCGGCCAGCGCCTCGTCGGTGGTGGCCAGTGTGGCGATCGCGTGCAGCGCGGCGTTGGCCGCGCCCGCCTCGCCGATGGCGAAGGTGGCGACCGGCACGCCCTTGGGCATCTGCACGATCGACAGCAGCGAGTCCTCGCCGCGCAGGTACTTCGACGGCACCGGCACGCCGAACACCGGCACGATGGTCTTGGCGGCGATCATGCCGGGCAGGTGCGCGGCTCCGCCGGCACCGGCGATGATGGCGCGCAGGCCACGGCTGCGCGCGCTCTCGGCATAGCGGAACATGTCGTCGGCCATGCGGTGCGCGGACACCACCTGGGCTTCGAACGGCACGCCGAAATCCTTCAGCATGGCCACGGCGTGCTGCATCACGTCCCAGTCGGAACTGCTGCCCATGACGACGCCGACCAATGGCTTGTCTTGCTTGCTCACGTTTGATCCTTGCTTGTTTGCTCCCCTCTTCCCATGGGGGCAGAGGGGAACACCGTCGGCTTGCGGGAAGCCGGTGGAAACCTTACTTCAGCGCTTCGCCCGTCAGGCGCGTCAGCGCCTCGCGGTACTTCGCCGCGGTTTTCTCGATCACGTCGTCCGGCAGCTGCGGCGCCGGCGCGGTCTTGGGCCAGGGCTTGCCGTCGATGCGCACGGCTTCCAGCCAGTCGCGCACGAACTGCTTGTCGAACGACGGCGGGTTGGTGCCCACCTGGTAGGAATCGGCCGGCCAGAAGCGCGACGAATCGGCGGTCAGCACTTCGTCCATCAGCGTCAGCACGCCGTTGTCGTCGAGGCCGAACTCGAACTTGGTGTCGGCGATGATGATGCCGCGCGTGGCGGCGAACTCGGCCGCTTCCTTGTACAGGCGGATCGAGATCTCGCGCATCTGGCGCGCCAGCGCGATGCCGATGCGGGCCTCGACCTCGGCGAACGAGATGTTCTCGTCGTGCTCGCCCATCTCGGCCTTGGCCGCCGGCGTGAAGATCGGCTCGGGCAGTTTCTGCGCATTCTGCAGGCCCGGCGGAAGCTCGATGCCGCACACCTTGCCGGTGGCCTGGTAGTCCTTCCAGCCACTGCCGGCCAGGTAGCCGCGCACCACGGCTTCCACCAGGATCGGCTTCAGGCGCTTGACCACCACGGCGCGGCCCGCGACCTGCTCCACTTCATCAGCGGCCACCACGGTCTCGGGCGCGATGCCGGTCTCGTGGTTGGGCACGATATGCGCGAGCTTGCGGAACCAGAAGTTCGCCATCTGGTTCAGCACGCGGCCCTTGTCGGGGATCGGCTCGCCCATGATGACGTCGAACGCCGACAGGCGGTCGGTGGTGACGATCAGCAGCTTGTCATCGCCGACGGCGTAGTTGTCGCGCACCTTGCCGTGGCCCAGCAGCGGCAGCGAGTTGATGGAGGACTGGTAGAGAGCGTTGGACATGATGGTTCCGATAAAACGGCGAAGCCGCCGGGCGCAAAATGCGTGCCGCGGCGGCCGGAACTGCAGTCCGCCCTCCCCTTGCGCGGAAGGCGGACATGGGACATTACTGCACGACCTGCGCCAGCTTGCCCGACTTGTACTGCTGCGCGATCTCGCTCAGTGCCACCGGCTTGATCTTGCCGGCCTGGCCTTCGCAACCGAACGCCAGGTAGCGTGCCTTGCACACCTGCTTGGCGGCTTCGCGGGCCGGCTTCAGGTATTCGCGCGGGTCGAACTTGCTCGGGTTCTCGGCGAAGAAGCGGCGGATCGCGCCGGTCATGGCCAGGCGGATGTCGGTGTCGATATTGATCTTGCGCACGCCGTACTTGATCGCTTCCTGGATTTCCTCGACCGGCACGCCGTAGGTTTCCTTCATGTCGCCGCCGAACTTGCGGATCTCTTCCAGCAGTTCCTGCGGCACCGACGACGAGCCGTGCATCACCAGGTGGGTGTTCGGGATGCGGGCGTGGATTTCCTTGATGCGGTTGATCGCCAGGATGTCGCCGGTGGGCTTGCGGGTGAACTTGTAGGCGCCGTGCGAGGTGCCGATGGCAATCGCCAGCGCGTCGAGCTGGGTGGCCTTGACGAAGTCGGCGGCCTGCTCGGGGTCGGTCAGCAGCATGGAGTGGTCCAGCTTGCCTTCGGCGCCGATGCCGTCTTCTTCGCCGGCTTCACCGGTTTCGAGGGAGCCCAGGCAGCCAAGTTCGCCTTCGACGGTGACGCCGATCGCGTGCGACAGCTGGACCACCTTGCGGGTCACGTCGACGTTGTACTCGTAGTCGGCCGGGGTCTTGCCGTCTTCGCGCAGCGAGCCGTCCATCATCACCGACGAGAAGCCCAGGTCGATCGCGGCCTGGCAGATCGCCGGCGACTGGCCGTGGTCCTGGTGCATCACCACCGGGATATGCGGATAGGCTTCGACCGCGGCTTCGATCAGGTTGCGCAGGAAGTGCTCGCCGGCGTATTTGCGGGCGCCGGCCGAGGCTTGCATGATCACCGGAGCGTTGACCTCGTCGGCCGCCTGCATGATGGCCTGCACTTGCTCGAGGTTGTTCACGTTGAAGGCCGGCAGGCCGTAGCTGTTCTCGGCTGCGTGGTCCAGCAGCTGGCGCATCGAAACGAGTGGCATGTCTAACTCCTAAATGAAAATGGGATGTCTCGGTATTTTTCTGTCGGCGCTCAATGCCCCACCCTGACGATCTTCAGGGTGTTGGTACCGCCCGGCTGGCCCATCGGCTCGCCGATGGTCAGCACGATGAAATCGCCCCGCTGCACCACGCCCTGCGCCAGCAGCAGTTCCTCGGCCTGCTCCAGCGCGGTATCGCGGTCGGCGCTGGACTGCAGCGGCAGCGGCACCACGTTGCGGTACAGCTGCATCTTGCGCTGCGACGCCAGGTTGGGCGTCATCGCGTAGATCGGCACATGGATGCGGTGCCGGCTCATCCACAGCGCGGTCGCGCCTGAGTCCGTCAGCGCCGCGATCGCCTTCACCTGCAGATGATAGGCGGTGAACAGTGCCCCCATCGCCACCGACTGGTCGATGCGCGAGAAGGTCTGGTTCAGGAAATCGGTGTCGAGCTGCACCACCTCGGACTTCTCGGCCTCGATGCAGACCGCGGCCATGGCCTCGACGGTCTCTACCGGATAGCGGCCCGCGGCGGTCTCGGCCGACAGCATCACGGCATCGGTGCCGTCCAGCACGGCGTTGGCCACGTCCGAAACCTCGGCGCGCGTCGGCACCGGGTTGACGATCATGCTTTCCATCATCTGGGTGGCGGTGATGGTGAGCTTGTTTGCCTCGCGCGCCAGCCGGATCATGCGCTTCTGCAGCGCCGGCACGGCGGCGTTGCCGACTTCCACGGCAAGGTCGCCGCGCGCCACCATGATGCCGTCGGAGGCCTGCAGGATTTCTTCCAGCACGCCCGGATGGATGGCTTCGGCGCGCTCGATCTTGGCGATCATGCGGGCCCGGTGGCCGTGCGGCTGGCCGGCCACGGCGGCCAGCTGGCGCGCCATTTCCATGTCGGTGGCGTTCTTGGGGAAGCTGACCGCGACATAGTCCGCGCCCAGGGCCATGGCGGTCTTGATGTCGTCCATGTCCTTGGCGGTCAGCGCCGGCGCCGACAGCCCGCCGCCCTGGCGATTGATGCCCTTGTTGTTGGACAGCTCGCCGCCGACGCGCACGGTGGTGAAGATCTCGGTGCCGAGCACGCGCTCGACCACCAGCACGATCAGGCCGTCGTTGAGCAGCAGCAGGTCGCCCGGCCCGACGTCGCGCGGCAGGTCCTGGTAGTCCAGGCCGGCACGCGCTTCGTTGCCGAGCTTGCAGCTGGAATCCAGGATAAAGGAGTCGCCCGCCTTGAGCAGGACCTTGCCGTGCTCGAACTTGCCCACGCGGATCTTGGGGCCCTGCAGGTCGGCCATGATGGCGACCTCGCGCCCGCATGCCTGCGCCGCCTCGCGCACCAGCCGGGCCCGGTCGAGATGATCCTGGGCGGTGCCGTGCGAAAAGTTCAGCCGCACCACGTCGACCCCCGCCGCGATCATGCGGGTCAGGATTTCCAGCGAACTGGAAGCGGGGCCGATGGTGGCGACGATCTTGGTGGAACGGGTCATGCGCGGATTTCCTTGGTGAAGGACGGGGCCCGGCATGGCGCCAGGGCCTGGCGGATGCTTCAGCCTGCTGCGCGCTGTTCCAGCACTTCAAAGGCGGGCAGCTTCTTGCCTTCCAGGAATTCCAGGAACGCGCCGCCGCCGGTGGAGATATAACCGACGCGGTCGGCGATGCCGTACTTGGCGATGGCGGCCAGCGTGTCGCCGCCGCCGGCGATCGAGAAGGCCTTCGATTCGGCGATGGCCTCGGCCAGCACCCTGGTGCCGTTGCCGAACTGGTCGAACTCGAACACGCCGACCGGGCCGTTCCAGACGATGGTGCCGGCGGCCTTGAGCTGTTCGGCCAGCATCGCCGCGGTCTTGGGACCGATGTCGAGGATCATGTCGTCGTCGGCCACGTCCTTGACGTCCTTGACCGTCGCCGTGGCGGTCGCGCTGAATTCCTTGGCGCAGACCACGTCGACGGGAATGGGCACCGAGGCGCCGCGCCCGGCCATGATGTCGATGATGGCCTTGGCATCGCCGACCAGGTCGGCCTCGGCCAGCGACTTGCCGATGTTCAGGCCGGCGGCCAGCATGAAGGTGTTGGCGATACCGCCGCCGACAACCAGGTTGTCGACCTTGTCGGCCAGCGACTTCAGGATGGTCAGCTTGGTCGAGACCTTGGAGCCGGCCACGATCGCCACCAGCGGACGTGCCGGCTGGCCCAGCGCCTTGCCCAGCGCGTCGATCTCGGCGGCCAGCAGCGGGCCGGCGCAGGCGATCGGCGCGTACCTGGCGATGCCGTGGGTGGTGGCTTCGGCGCGGTGGGCGGTGCCGAAGGCATCGTTGACATAGACGTCGCACAGCTTGGCCATCTTCTGCGCCAGTTCGTCGCTGTTTTTCTTCTCGCCCTTGTTGACGCGGCAGTTTTCCAGCAGCACCACCTGGCCGGGCGCCACTTCGACGCCGTCGACCCAGTTCTGCACCAGCTTGACCGGCTTGCCCAGCAGTTCGGACAGGCGCGCGCCAATCGGCGCCAGCGAATCCTCGGGCTTGAACTCGCCCTCGGTCGGGCGGCCCAGGTGGGACGTGACCATCACCGCGGCGCCGGCGGCCAGGCAGGCCTCGATGGCGGGCACGGAGGCGCGGATGCGGGTGTCCTCGGTGATGTGGCCGGCGTCATCCTGCGGCACGTTCAGGTCGGCGCGGATAAACACCCGCTTGCCGGAGAGTTTGCCTTGGGAAATCAGATCGGAAAGACGCAGGACAGAGGTCATGACGGTGGATGGCGCGAGATTTCGCTGCTGACTCGGGGAAACCGGCATTTTACCTGATCGCGATCGGAGCTTTGCCGATTCCGGACCGTGGCGGACGGGGAAGCGCTCCGCGGCGCACAAACCAGCCCCGGTACGCGTCTCGCCTCGATGGACTCCCCACCAAAGAAGGGTCGCCCGCGTTTTCCGCGTGACCCCCGAGTGCGGTAATGTACGCAACGTCTGCAACAACAGACACGCAACCACGCCAGAGCCGGTCTACAAACGGCCAAGACAAGCGGCGGCCAATACGGCCAATCACACGCAGCCAGAATAACAAAGCATGCCGGGATGCGAGCGGACGCATCGCCGGCGCCGCGCATTATCTTGTCGCGAATGCAAGGGGTAAGTCAGATGAATGAAGCCGACATGCACGGAGCGATCCGCGGCTTGTACGAGGGCATTCTGGATCCCGGGGCCTGGCAGGACAGCCTGCGCGCCCTGACCGGGCTGGCGGGCACGGCACACGCTTCCATGATGGTCTGGGACACGGTGCGCGACCAGGTCACGGTCAACGAGATCGTCAATCCGGTGGTCGAACTGTTCACCGAATACGAAACGGATTTCCAGGCGATCGACCCGGCCAAGCAGTTCGCACCGCGCATGCAGCCGGGCGACTGGTATATCGACGCGCGCGAACTGGGCGAAGGCACCATGGCGCGCCATCCGTTCTACCGTGACTTCTTCCACCGCTATGGCTTGCGTTCCTACGTCGCCTGCCTGGTGGAGCGCCAGCCCCATTACGAAGTCTACTTCTCGATGCAGCGCGCGCGCCGGCAGCCGCTGTTCTCGACCGCCGATACCAGCGGCCTGGACTGGATCATTCCGCATATGCGCAGCGCCATGGCGATGCGCGACCGCACCCTGGGGCTGACCGTGCTGGCGCGGCTGTCGACGCAACTGGTGGAACGGCTCAATTTCGCCGTGCTGGTGTTTTCGCCGCAGCGCCACGTGCTGCTGGCCAACCGCGCCGGCGAGCGCTGGGCGCGCCGGCTCGACCCGGCCGGCAAGGTGTCGGACTGGACCCTGTCGCGGCCGTTCGCCGACATGGTCGAGGCCGCCTGCGACCCGCGCCGCGCCGTGGCCGCGCAGGCAGCGCACGCCACCAGCGGCGCCGAGCGCGCGCAGGTCATCGTGCTGCCCCTGCCGCCGTCGCACGCCTTTGCCGCGCAGTGGCAGGAACCGGCCGCGCTGGTGATCGTGCATGAGCCGGAGCGCGCGCCGCTATGGCTCGCACCCGTGCTGCGCGACCTGTACGGGCTGACGCCGGCCGAAACCCGGCTGAGCGTGCAGCTGGCCCACGGCCAGGGCCTGCCCGAAGCCAGCCAGCAACTCGGCATCCGCCACGAGACCGCGCGCTCCCAGCTCAAGGCGGTGTTCCACAAGACCGGCTGCAACAGCCAGGCCCAGCTCACGCACATGCTCTCGCGCCTTGGCGCGGCGCTGGAACGGGGCTGAACCGGTTACGCCTGGCACGCCGGCCGCCGCTGCGCGGCGGCACGCGCGCTGCCATGCGGGTAAAGTGATAAAAATAAAAGAAGTAAAAAGAAGGGAAGCCATGAGCGACACACAGATGCACGACACCATTCGCGCGCTGTACGAGGGGATTTTCGACGCCGACGCGTGGCAGCGCAGCCTGGGCGCGCTGTGCCAGGCCAGCGGCAGCACCCACGCGCACCTGCTCGTGCTCGACACCGTCCACGAGCGCGTGCTGGTGCACCAGGAGGTCAACCCGATGCCCGAGGCCGTGGCCACGTACCGCGAACATTTCGCCGCGATCGATCCGGCGCTGCCGTTTGCCCGGCGCATGGCGGTGGGCAGCTGGTATATCGATTCGCGCGAGCTGGGCCCGCAGGTCATGCGGCAGTCGCCGTTCTACGGCGAATTCCTGCGGCCGATCGAACAGTCGTCGGTGATGGCCTGCCTGATCGAGCGCCAGCCGCACTACGACGTCTTGCTGTCGCTGCAGCGCCCGTACGGCCACGACCACTACTCACCCGAGGATGCACGCGCGCTCGACTGGGCGATCCCGCACATGCGCCAGGCCATGGCGCTGCGCGAGCGCACCCACCAGGTGTCGGCGCTGGCGCATGCATCGTCGCAGCTGATGGAGCGGCTGCCATTCGGCGTGATCGTGTTCCGCGACGACGGCAAGCCGCTGCTGGCCAACAGCATCGGCGAAGCCTGGGTGCGCCGGCTGCTGCCGGCGGTGTCGATCGAAACCAGCGCCGTCGCGTCGCCGCTTGCGGGCGCCCGCGACGATGGCGGCTGGACCCTGTCGCGTCCGTTCGCGGACGCGCTGCGGGCGGTGTGCGACCCCGCCAGCGCGCAGCCGGCGCAGGCGCTGCGCGCCGCCGACGGCGCGGGCCGGCAGGCGCAGGTGATCCTGCTGCCGCTGCCCCCGGCCCATCACCTGGCGCTGGACTGGCAGCGCCCCAGCGTGCTGGTGGCGATTCACGAACCGGGCGCCGCGCCGATGACGCTGCCGACCGTCTTGCGCGACCTCTACGGCCTGACGCCGGCGGAAATCCGGCTGGCCTTGCAGCTGTCCTCGGGCATCGGCCTGCCCGAGGCTTGCGAGCTGATCGGCATCCGGCGCGAGACCGGGCGTACGCAGCTCAAGGCCATCTTCACCAAGACCGGCACCGGCACGCAGGCGCAGCTGGCGCACCTGCTGACGCGGCTGGGGGTGCGCGCCTAGCTGCGCACGCAGCCGGCCGCGGGATCGATCAGTCGATCGACGCGCCCACGGTCTTGACCACCCCCGCCCACTTCTGGCGGTCCGCCTTCACCGTGGCCTTGAACTGGTCCACGGTCTCGACCCGCGGCGTGTTGCCGGCATCGATCAGCTTCTGGCGGATCGCCGGCGTTTCCAGTGCCACCTTGACCGCGTCATTGATCTTGCGCGCGATCTTCGGGTCCAGCCCCTTCGGCCCGAACAAGCCGAACCAGATGGTGCTGTTGAAGCCAGGCAGGCCGCTCTCGGCAATGGTCGGCACATCGGGAATCACCTGCACGCGCTGGCGGGTGGTCACGCCCAGCAGGCGCACCTTGCCGGCGCGGAACTGCGGCAGCACGCTCTGTACCTGGTTGAAGATGCAGCAGACCTCGCCCTTGACCACCGCCTGCAGCGCATCCGGGCCGCCCTTGTAGGGCACGTGCACCATGTCGAGCCCGGCGCGGGCGTTGAACTCGGCAAACGCCAGGTGCGTGCCGGTGCCGTTGCCGGTGGAGGCAAAGTTGTACTTGCCGGGATTGGCCTTGACCTTCTCGATGAATTCCTTGACTGACTTGACGTCAAGCACGGCCGGGTTGACGGTCAGCACGTTGGAGACCTCGACCAGCGGCGCGATCGGGGTGAAATCGGCGTCGGCATCGAACGGCAGGGTCTTGTACAGCGCCGGGTTGATGCCGTGCGTGGCGGCGGTGCCCAGCAGCAGCGTATAGCCGTCCGGCTTGGCATGTGCCACCACCTCGGAGGCAACGTTGCCGCCGGCGCCCGGCCGGTAGTCGTAGATGATGGTGGTCTTCAGCGTTTTCTGCAGCGATTCCTGCAGTGTGCGGCCGACGATGTCGACGCCGGAGCCCGCGGTGAAGCCCATCAGGATCGTCACCGGCTGGGTCGGCCACTCACCTTGCGCGTGGGCGGGCAGGCTGACCGTGCTGACGGCTGCGGCGGCGCACAGCGCGGCCACCCGGGCGGCGGAACGGAAGGACAAGCGCGGAAGCAGGCGGGACGAGTTGGGCATGGGGGCACCGTCGGTGAAGGTCAGCAAAAAGCGGCCCGGCGCGGCGGGCCGGCGCGATGGCCGGGATCTGAGCCCCGGGCCAGCGCAACAAGATAGCAAGGTTCCTGCCAAAACCAAACGACTGAGTTGGCCTGAAGGTATGCCGTGCTGGCATATGGCTGCGTTCAAACGGCGCCCGGCGGCAATCAGCGCCGCAGCAGGCCAACCAGCTCATCGACATCCGGCAGCGGCGCGCCACTGCCCGCCGCGCTGTCGTCGTCCGCCTCCAGCAGGCCGTCGGCCAGCGCGCGCTTGTCGCGGTGCAGGTCGACGATGCGCTCCTCGATGGTGCCCGCATTGATCAGCCGGTACACCGTAACGGGGCGTTGCTGGCCGATGCGGTGCGCGCGGCCCATGGCCTGGTCTTCGGCGGCGGGGTTCCACCACGGGTCGGCGATGATCACGTAGTCGGCCGCGGTCAGGTTCAGGCCGAAGCCGCCGGCCTTCAGGCTGATCAGGAAGACATCGCCCGCGCCGGACTGGAACGCGGCCACGCGGCGCGTGCGCTCGGCCGCGGGCGTGGCGCCGTCCAGGTATTGCAGCGCCAGCCCGGCCCGCTCCAGCCCCTGGCGCAGCAACTGCAGGAAATCGACGAACTGGCTGAACACCAGCGTCTTGTGGCCGCTGGCCGCCAGCCCGCTGGCCAGCTCGACGAAGGCACGCAGCTTGGCGCCTTCGCCCAACTGGCCCGCCAGCTCCGGCGTGACCAGGCGCGGGTCGCACGCCGCGCGGCGCAGCCGCATCAGTTGCGCCAGCACGTGGATGCGCGCCGGCGCCTGGTGCTGGGCCTGCGCCAGCGCGCGCGCGCGGGCACCGGCGGGCGCAGCGCGGGTGGCCTTGCGCGCGGCCTCGACGCGCGCCAGCGCGGCTTCGGCCTCGGTCTGGGCCTGGCGGCGCAGCGCCTCGTAGTGCGCGGCTTCGACCGGCTCGGGCTCGACCCGGAGCACCAGCTCGGTACGCGGCGGCAGTTCGTCCAGCACCTGCGCCTTGGTCCGCCGCAGCACGAACGGCGCGATCATGCGGCGCAGCCGCAGGCGCGCCTCGCTGCTGCCGCCGCGTTCGATCGGGTTGGCGAAATGCTCGTTGAAACGGGCCAGCGAACCGAGCAGGCCCGGATTGCAGAACCGCATCACCGACCACAGCTCGGCCAGCCGATTCTCCACCGGCGTACCGGTCAGCGCCATGAGGAATCCTGACGGCAGCGCAAACATCGCCTGGGCCCGCCGCGTTACCGCGTTCTTGAAGGCCTGGGCCTCGTCGGCCACCACGGTGTGCCATTCGCGCGCGCAGAAGTCCTTGCTGGCCTGCTGCATCAGCGTGTACGAAACGATCACCAGGTCATGCGGCCCAGCCTGCGCCAGCAGCGTGTCGCGGTCGCCCTCGGCATAGACGTGGACATCGAGCGTGGGCGCAAAGCGGCGCGCCTCGGCGGCCCAGTTGCCGCACACCGAAGTCGGCGCGATCACCAGCGCCGCGCCGCCACCGGCGCGCGCCACCAGCACCGCCAGCGCCTGCAGGGTCTTGCCCAGGCCCATGTCGTCGGCCAGGCAGGCGCCCAAACCGGAGGCCGCGAGCGCCATGGCCCAGCGGTAGCCGGCTTCCTGGTAGGGGCGCAGTTCGGCCGCCAGCGTCGCCGGCAGCGCGGCCTCGGTCTCGCGCGCGGCGCGCAGCCGGGCGATGCGCGCGCGGAAATGCGCGTCGGGATCGACGCCCGCGCCGGCCAGCACGTCGTCCAGCCACGGCGTGGCCATCTGCGGCACGCGGATGCCGTCAGGCACAGGTTCGGCCACGCCGGCGAGGTCGCGCAGCCGGCCGCGCAGCGCCCGCGTCAGCGCCACGTAGACGCCCTGTCCCATTGGCACGAAGCGCCCGGCATGGCTGCCGGTCCAGTCGATCAGCATGCCCAGTTCCAGCACCAGGCCCTCGGCCACGCGCAGCTCGCCGGCCAGCCGGTACCACGCGCCGCGGCTCTCGATCTGCACACCCAGCTGCGGCAGGTCGGCGGGCAGCACGCGCAGCGCCTTGCCGCGCGGCCATTCAACGGTCTCTACTGCGGGCAGTTGCGGCAGCGCCTCGACCACCGCCAGCGCCTCCTCCGGATCGTCCAGCGACCACGTGTATTCGCCGCCCGGCAGCGCCAGCGCCACCAACTGCGGCAGCGCGGCAAAGACCTCGGCCACGCTGGCCAGTTCGGCGTCGAGGTCGCGCTGCGTGGACAGGGTCTCGCCGCGCACCGTGGCCATCAGCCGCTCGCGCCCGGCGCCAGGCGCCAGCCGCGGCCCGAGCGGGCCCAGCGGCGTCACCACCAGCCGCAGCGAGATGCCGCGCCCCACCGGCGCCACTTCGGCACGCAGGCGCGCTTCGGCCTCGACGGCGCGCGTGCCGGCCGCGGCATCGGCCTGGATCTGGAACTGGCCGGCGAGCGCGCGCAGGGTCTGGTCGAGCCGCGCGTGGCCTTCCTCGGGGATCGCCAGGCCGTTGCCAATCAGCCGCGCGGCCTCGAACTGCGCCGGGGTATAGCGGATCAGCCGCAAGCGGTGCGGGCCGTCACGCACCACCGTGAGCTGGCGCAGCGCCTCGGCCTCCTGGCGCGCCGCGGCGGGCAGCAGCGCCTCCATCGCGGGCGCCTCGCGCGCAGGCGGGAACAGGCGCAGCACGTAGCGGCCGGCGCTGCGCACGGCCTCCAGCGCGGGCGCGTCCTCGACCACCTCCAGTGTCTGCGTGGGCGCGTGGGCCAGCACCACGCCCGGGTGCCCGGCCAGCGCCATCAGCGCCATGGCGCGGTCGAGCACGTAGCGCCGGTGGTGCGAGGCATCGCGGCGGATGGCGCGCGCCACGCGCGCGTCCCACGGCTCGAGTCGGTCGTCCTCGGCGATTCGCGCCAGCGGCACCGGCCGGGGCTTGCCCCAGCCCTTCGGGCCGCGGACCTGCTCCAGCGGCTCGATCGTGCCGGGCGCGCCGTCGGCATCGAGCGTCAGCGCCCACAGCAGGCGCCGGGCGGGCTGGGCTACGCCGGTTGAGCTGGCGGGGTCGGCGCCGGCGAGCGCGCGCAGCGCGTCCAGCGCCTGCTGCCAGCCGGCTTCCGGCGCCGGCGCGCCAGGGACGTCCGGTATCGCGTCGGGCTGGCGATCGGGGCTGGAATGTGGGCTCGGAGGCACGGCTCGTAGATGAGATCGGTGGGCCGGCGCGCCCGACACGGCGGCGCGCTGCCGCAAACGCGGCGACAATGCCCGGAAAAAGAGGATTCTAGACCGCCGCGGCGCCCGCGCCGCGTTGTGACCCATGCCCCCGGGGCTTACAATATCGTTTTTGCTATTTTCACGGCGCAGGAGAACAGACATGTCGATGGCGGATCGCGACGGCAAGATTTGGATGGACGGCAAGCTGATCGAATGGCGCGACGCCAAGATCCACGTGCTGACGCATACGCTGCACTACGGCATGGGCGTGTTCGAGGGCGTGCGCGCCTACAAGACTCCGGAAGGCACCGCCATCTTCCGCCTGAAGGAACACACCCGCCGCCTGTTCAACTCGGCCAAGATCTTCCAGATGGCCATGCCCTTCGACGAAGCCACGCTCGAGGCCGCCCAGCGCGAAGTGGTGCGCGCCAACAACCTGGAATCGTGCTACATCCGCCCGCTGGTGTGGATCGGCTCGGAAAAGCTGGGCGTGTCGGCCAAGGGCAACACCATCCACGTCGCCATCGCGGCATGGCCGTGGGGCGCGTACCTGGGCGAGGAAGGCATGGAGCGCGGCATCCGCGTGAAGACCTCGTCCTTCACCCGCCACCACGTCAACGTGTCGCTGGTGCGCGCCAAGGCCAGCGGCTACTACATCAACTCGATCCTGGCCAACCAGGAGGCCACCGGCCTCGGCTATGACGAAGCGCTGCTGCTCGACACCGACGGCTACGTCAGCGAAGGCTCGGGCGAGAATGTCTTCATCGTGCGCAACGGCGTGATCTACACCCCGGACCTGGCCTCGTGCCTGGACGGCATCACGCGCGACGCCACCCTGACCATCGCGCGCGACCTGGGCATCGAGGTCCGCGAAAAGCGCATCACGCGCGACGAAATGTACTGCGCCGACGAAGCCTTCTTCACCGGCACCGCCGCCGAAGTCACGCCGATCCGCGAGCTGGACGACCGCATCATCGGCGAAGGCCGCCGCGGCCCGGTGACCAAGCAGATCCAGGACGCATTCTTTGCCGCCGTCGGCGGCACCGACGAAAAGTACAAGAAGTGGCTGACGCTGGTCTGAGCACCAGCCGGCAGTCGACGCGCCCGGCGCCCGCCCCTTGCGGGCGCCGGGCGCGCACCTTGTTTTGACGAACAATAAGCCTTATTCCCTGCAACACCATGACGCAAACCGCGACCATCATCGAAATCGGCGCCGAAGACATTCCGCTGCACTGCCCGACCGCGAACACCCCGGCCTGGAACTACCACCCGCGCGTGTTTCTCGACGTGGCCGACACCGGCGAAGCCAAGTGCCCGTATTGCGGCACCGTCTACAAGCTCAAGCCGGGCACCGTGCTGAAGGGCCACCACTGACCCGAGCCGCCTGCCATCGCACCACCCTGACGCTCCGGGCCGCCTTCCAGCGCCCCGGAGCGTTGGCGTTGCCGGCGCCCGCGCCGCTGCGCCCGTGCCGGCTCCTTGCGCCCCGCCCATGAAGAAAGCCCTCGTCATCGCCCCCAACTGGATCGGCGACGCCCTGATGGCGCAGCCGCTGTTCGCGCTGCTCAAGGCGCGCCATCCGCGCCTGGTCATCGATGCCCTCGCGCCCAAGTGGGTCGCGCCGGTGCTCGCGCGCATGCCGGAAATCGGCCGCGTGTTCCCGTCCGACCTTGCGCACGGCAAGCTGCAGCTGTCGGCGCGGCTGATGTTCGCGCAGCAGCTGAAGAACGAAGGCTATGACCTCGCCTACGTGCTGCCGAACTCGCTCAAGTCAGCGCTGATCCCGTGGCTGGCAGGCATTCCGCTGCGCATCGGCTATCGCGGCGAAGCGCGCTTCGGCATGCTCAACGTGCGCCACGCCAATCCGCCGCGCGACCACCGCCCGCCAATGGTCGAGCACTATGCCCGGCTGGCGCTCAAGCCTGGCGCGCGCCTGCCCGAGAACCTGACCGAGCCGCGCCTGCGCGTGGACCCGGCGCGCGTGGCGGCCACCGCCGAGCGCTTCGGGCTGGCCCCGCACACGCGCGTGATCGCGTTCTGCCCCGGCGCGGAATTCGGCCCGGCCAAGCGCTGGCCCGCGGCCCATTTCGCCAAGCTGGCGCAGATGCTGCGGCGCTCCTACCCCTACGCGCAGATGATCGCGCTGGGCTCGGCCAAGGACGCCGAGATCGCCGCCGAAATCACCAGCGAGGCGCCGTTCGTGCGCAACCTGTGCGGCCAGACCTCGCTCGACGACGCCGTGGACCTGCTGGCGCTGTCCGAAGCCGCGGTCTGCAATGACTCCGGCCTGATGCACGTGACCGCGGCGCTGGGCCGGCCCCAGGTGGCGGTGTACGGCTCGAGCGATCCGCGCCACACGCCGCCGCTGTCACAGGCAGCGAGTATCATGTGGCTGCAGCTGGAGTGCAGTCCGTGCTTCAAGCGCGAGTGCCCACTGGGCCACCTGCGCTGCCTGAAAGAAATCGAACCGGAAATGGTGTTCGTCGAGCTGCGCAAGCTGCTGCACCGGCCCTGACCTCCCTGCCCTTTCCACGTCCATTGCCACCATGCCTCGCTTTGCCCGCCTGTTCGATTCCGCCGAAGACATCGTCGAAGCTTTCCGCGAAGCGCTGAAGCTGCGCGACGCCGAAGGCGCGCTGCGCCTGTGGCTGGACGAAGACTCGATCACCTGCGTGCTGCCCGACGGGCAGCGCCTGATCGGCCACGAGCAGCTGCGCCAGGCGTTCTCGCAATTGCTGGAAGAGCAGCCGGTGCTGGTCGACGCCATCGAGACCAGCAGCCATGCCTCGATGGCCGTGTCGATCTTCGACGTGACCGAGGCGCTGCGCTTCGGCAGCGACCGCGTCGAGGCCGACCTGTACGTCCACACCACCTACGTGCTGATGCAGAACCACGAAGGCTGGCGCCTGGCGCATATCCACTGCAGCCCGGCCAACGCGGTGCAGGTCGCCGCCGTGGCCGCCACGCCGGGCCAGGCGCTGCACTGAAACCGCGGCCGCGCAGCGGCCCGTCGCCACCACATTGCCGGCATGACGCAGCTCCCGCACCACCGCCTGCCGCACGCGGTCCAGGCCGACCTGGCGACTGCATCGCATAGCTACGGCGGCAACATGCCGATGCCGTGGTGGCTGCGCGGCGGCCACGCGCAAACCATCATCCCCGCGCGCTTCACGCGCCGCCCGCCACGCGTCGGTTTTCGCCGCGAACGCTGGACCACGCCCGACCACGACTTCATCGACCTCGACTGGACCACGCACGCGGTGCAGGCCGATACTCCGCTGGTGGTGATGTTCCACGGGCTGGAAGGCGACTCCGGCAGCCACTACGCGCAGGCGCTGATGCATGCACTGGCGCTGCGCGGCTGGCAGGGCGTGATCCCGCATTTCCGCGGCTGCTCGGGCGAACTCAACCTGGCGCCGCGCTTCTACCACTCGGGCGATTCGGCGGAAATCCGCTGGGTGCTGGAGCGCCTGCGCCAGCACCACTGCGCTAACGGGCGCAAGCTGCTGGTGGTAGGCATCTCGCTGGGCGGCAATGCGCTGCTGCGCATGCTGGGCGAGGACGGCAGCCGCGCCGGGCACGTGCATGCGGCCGCGGCGATCTCGGCGCCGCTGGACCTGGCCGCGGGCGGCGCGGCGCTGTCGGTTGGCTTCAACCTGGTCTACACGCGCATGTTCCTGCAGACGCTCAAGCGCAAGTCGCTGGCCAAGCTGGAACAGTTCCCGGGCCTGTTCGACCGCGACACGATGCTGGCCAGCCGCGACCTGTACGCCTTCGACAACGTCGTCACCGCGCCGCTGCACGGCTTTGCCGATACCGACGACTACTGGCGCCGCGCCGCGAGCAAACCCGTGCTGCGCGACATCGCCGTGCCCACGCTGGTGCTCAACGCGCGCAACGATCCCTTCCTGCCAGGCCAGCACCTGCCCGGCCCCGCCGACGTCAGCCTGCAGGTCTGGCTGGAACAGCCCGAGCACGGCGGCCATGTCGGCTTCATGACCCCGCCCGCGGGCTGGCGCCGGCACCTGCCGCTGCAGGTCGACGGGCGCTTCAGCGGCCATATCGAATGGCTGCCGGCACGGATCCTGCAATTTTTCGACAGCATGATGTAAGGCGGGGCACCGCTCCGCCGGGAGGCAATGATGGACGACATCGTCAGGCAGGCCATGGCACGCTGGCCCAACGTGCCCAATGCCTATGGCTGGCTCGCGCTGGACCGCCGCGGCCAGTGGCGCCTGCGCAATGAATACGCCCAGCAGCACGGGCTCTCGGGCGACCCCATCCGCCATGAAGCGCTGATCGGCTTTATCGAGCGCAACTACCTGTGCGATGAGCGCGGCTGCTGGTACTTCCAGAACGGGCCGCAGCGGGTCTTCGTGTCACTGGGCTATGCGCCGTGGATCGTGCGGCTGCACCAGGGCAGGTTGCAGACCACTACGCGGCAGGCCTTCACGCTGCAGTCATGCTACGCCGACGAGCACGGCAACGTAGTGCTGGCAGGCACCGTGGACGGCGTTGATGGCCCGCAGGCAGCCCTGCTGCACGACCATGACCTGGAGCAGTTCAGCGGCGCCAGCACCTGGCATGGCGAAGCCTGCGGCGCCGACCTGGGCGTGTTCCACCACGATGGCCGCGACCTGCCGATCGAACCGATTGCCGAGAGCGAAGTGCCCAAGCGCTTCGGCTTCGTGCGCCAGCCGGCGTCGACGGAATGAAGCGGGCCTAGTTCGGCATGCCCTTGTTGTCCTGCTTGTCCTCGCGGTACTGGCGCTCCAGCTGGTGCAGCCGCGCATCGACCTCGGAGAGCGTGTAGAAATCGCCATCGCCGGCCTTGCGCGCGATCTGCAGCTGTTCGATGGCAGCCTGGTAGGCGCCATCCATCGCGTACTTTTCCGCCAGCGCCTGGTGTTGCTGCAGCCGCTTGCCCTGGCCCGCGTAGGCGCGCGCGAGCATCTCCCACCATTCGCTGCGGCCGGTCTCCTGGCGCGTGCGCTCGCGCAGGAAACGCACGGCTTCGTCGTGGCGGCCCGAGCCGATCAGGGTCTCGGCGTAAGCCACCGCCACCGCGTGCGACAGCGGGAAGGCCTTCATCGAAGCGCTGGCCTGGGACAGCGCCTCGGGCACCCGGCCCTGCACGCGCGCCAGTTCCACCGCCATCACGTCCAGCATCGGGCTGCCGGAGCTGGCGCCGGGGATATTGCCGTAGAGGCGGCGCGCTTCGGCCAGTTCCTGTTCGGCAGCCGGATAGCGGCGCAGGCGCTGCTCGATAAACGCCAGCGCGTAGTGCAGGGCCGGCGCGCGCAACGTGGAGGCACCCGACAGTTGCGTGCGCAGCGCCGCGCGCAGGTTCTGCAGGTCGCTCGGCGACGCTTCCTGGATCACGCGTGCGCGCATCCGCGCGAACTCGTACTCGGGCGTGTTGGGCACCTTGCGCTGGCTGGCATGGCTGACGCGATCCTGCATGTCGGCGATGCGCTCGGAGGTCAGCGGGTGGGTGCGCACATAAGACGGCACCGAGTTCTCGGCAGTGCCCGAAGCACGCTGCAGCCGCATGAAGAAATCGGGCATGCCCTGCGGATCGAATCCCGCCGCGGTCAGGATCTGGAAGCCGACCCGGTCGGCCTCGCGCTCCGCGCCGCGCGAGAACGACAGCTGGTTGGCGATGGCAGCGCCCTGCCCGCCCATGGCCAGCGCCGCCGCCGCATCCGGGCTGCGCGTCGCGGCGAGCCCGGCCAACACCATCGACGCCAGCGCAATCCACATCGACTGGTCTTGCTGGGTGATGCCGCGCGCGATATGCCGCTGCATCACGTGGCCGATTTCATGGCCCACCACCGAGGCCAGCTCGGATTCGGTATCGGACTGCACCAGCAGCCCGGTGTGCACGCCGATATAGCCGCCCGGCAGGGCAAAGGCGTTGATGCTGCGGTCGCGCACCGCGAACAGGTCGAAGCCGGTGGCGAAGGTGCCCGCGCCGGTGGAGCCGGAGATGCTCTGGCGCCGCGCCGCCTGCACCAGCCGGTAGCCGAGCGCGTTCAGGTAATCGGACAGCAGCGGATCAGCCACGTACAGCGGATCGCGCCGGATATCGCGCATGATGCGGTCGCCCAGGCGTTTTTCCATGTCGGGCGACAGCGCCGCGGTGGACGGGTCGCCAAGGTCCGGCAGCTGCACGCCGCCCGCCTCTACCACTGCGTTGTTGGTGCGCAGGCCGAACTCGGATTTCTGGCCGGCCTTCACACTGCGGTTCAGGTTGTCATAGACCTGGTCGGCGGCCTCGCCCGATGCGGCCGGTACCGGCGTCGCTGGCGCCGCCGCGGTGCGCGGCGTACCTTGTGGCCAGGCCGGTGCCGCGAACGTCAGCGCAAGCAGTGCCGCCAGCGGGCGCCGCCACGGCGACCTGCCGCACCGATGTGACGCGGAGCCGGCAGGAACGGCATCTGCCACGGCGTCACGGCCACATGCGGCAGACCTGCGAAGCGATGGGTGATTTGGCATGTTGCTATGATAGCGGCCTCCCGCACGCAGTTCGCCCCCAGGCTTTCCACCATGACCCAGCTCACTCATTTCGACACCGCCGGACAAGCCCACATGGTCGACGTCGGCGACAAGGCCAGCACCCATCGCGTCGCGGTGGCCACCGGCACCATCACCATGCAGCCCGCCACCTTCGCCCTGGTGCGCGACGGCAGCGCCAAGAAAGGCGACGTGATCGGCATCGCCCGCGTGGCGGCGATCATGGCCACCAAGCGCACCGCCGACCTGATCCCGCTGTGCCATCCGATCGGCCTGACCAAGGTGGCCGTAGAGTTCGCGCTGGACGAGGCCACCGCCACCGTCGCCTGCACCGTGCGCACCGAGACCCGCGGCCAGACCGGCGTGGAGATGGAGGCACTGACCGGCGTGCAGGTGGCGCTGCTGACGATCTATGACATGTGCAAGGCGGTGGACCGCGGCATGGTGATCGGCAATGTGAAGCTGCTGGAGAAGCACGGCGGCAAGTCCGGGGATTGGGTGGCGGCGGATTGAAGCGCTGGTGTTGAATCCCGACGTACGTGACGCTCGCAATACGTGGGGTAAGGGATGACGTGGCCTTGTCTTACTCGAACCTGGTTCCCGAGTAATAAAGGTAACGCCGCATTTCCCCGTGCGCTTTCGCCCACATCTGCGCGTGACAATTTGGTATTCAATATGATTGCGGGCCGCCGCTGGGTCGCGGCCAGCTGACCCTGTCCGCGGCGCGCGCGGGGATGAGGTGGATACCATGAACGGGCGCATGCTCTGCCAGATCGCCCTGGCACTCGCGGCCACGGCCGCAAGCGGCGCCGCCCTTGCCGGGCGGGCCGATTTCCATGATGCCGCCTGGCATGACGGCGATACCCGCGGCGGCATGATCCGGACACGGACCAGCGTGGGCGTCGGCATCTATCTCGGCCCCGGCGCGTTCTACGGTGGCTATCCCTATGGCTACCCCGCTCCGTACTATTACCCGCCCGCCGTGGTCGCGGTACCCGCGGCGCCGCCGCAGTATATCGAGCAGGGACCCAACGGCCCGGTGCCGGCCCCCGGCCCCGACGGCGTCATGCCGCAGCAGGGCTGGTGGTACCACTGCAACCAGCCTGAAGGCTACTACCCTTACGTGGCAGACTGCCCGGGCGGCTGGCAACGCGTACCGGCACAGCCGCCGGCCAATTCCTGACACGGGGGTGACACCATGCATGCCCTGATCCGCGCCACGCTGGCCGTGGCCACCCTCGCCCTTGGCGCTTGCGCCGTGCTGCCCGCGGGACCTAGCGTGATGGCGCTGCCGGGCACCGGCAAGAGCTTCGACCAGTTCCGCACCGACGACTACAACTGCCGGCAATTTGCCTTCGGGCGCGTCGGCGGTGTTTCTTCGGCACAGGCGGCGAACAACGCCGCGGTCGGCAGCGCCGTGGTCGGCACCGCGCTGGGCGCCGCCGCCGGCGCCGCGTTCAACGGCGGCTCGGGCGCGGCGGTGGGCGCGGGCGTCGGCCTGCTCACGGGCGCGGCGGTCGGCGCCGGCAATGCGCAGTACGCCGGCTATGGCACGCAGCAGCAATACGACGCCGCCTACGTGCAATGCATGTACGCGAGCGGCAATCGCGTCCCCGTGCCGGGGCGCGTGGCCGCGGCACCGGTTGCGGCGCCGCGCTACTACTATCCGCCGCCCCCGCCGCCGGTCTACTACAGCCCGTATCCGTACTACTAGGTCAGTCGCGGCCCAGTTGCGCAAGCCGCCGCGAGCGATCGGCCACCCACGCGCAGAACGCCTGCGGGCGCTCATCCGCCTTCACGCCGCGGCACGCCTGCGCGATCGTCGCATATTGCGCGGGCTCGTCGCCAAGGTAGTACCAGCGTAGGCGCTCCATCCATTGCCGGCCTTGCGCGGCATCGCCCGTCAGCGCCAGCAGCCATGCCGTGCGCGCGATCATGGTCGGGGTCGGCAGCAGGTGCACCCCCGCAACATGCGCGGGCAACAATGCCGCGGCATTCTCCGGCGTGATGTCGGCCTGTCCGGCCGCATCGGCCTGCGCATGCTGGCGGAACCAGAAGCGCGGCATCGGCAAGGCCTCGCGGCCCTCGCTGCTGGCATACTCGCGCGCTTCGGCGCGGCGATAGTCCTGCCACATCGTGCCCAGTACCACCGCCGCCACCGCGACAAACGCCAGCGCCAGCCCCCGCGCCACCGGCAACGGCACCTGCCAGCGCCCGATGCCCGCCGGCTCCAGCCAACCGAGCATGAAGCAGAACGGCAGGAAGAAATACAGGTAATGCAGCGGGTATTCCAGCATCGAATGCGCGCACAGCATGGCCAGCCAGGTGAGCACAAGTACCGTTTGCTTGCGCTCCTCGCTATCGCCATGCCACAAGCGAACTCGAACCACGCGCCACAGCCACGCCAGCAGGATTACGCCCACGCCGGCGGTGCCGACGATGCCGGTCTTGGCGAGCAGATCGAGAATCGCGTTGTGGGCGTGGAGCGACATTTCGACTTTGACGCCGACCTGATCCAATTGCTGGAACTGCGCCCAGCCGAACTCACCCCAGCCCACGCCAAACCACGGATGCGCGCGGAACATGGCGATGGCGTGCGCCCAGAGCGCGCTGCGCGCAGACATCTGGTCTTCGGCGCCGAGCTGGGCGACGGTATCGAACAGGCGCCAGTCAAAGGCCTGCCCTGCGGCGCGGATCAGAGGCTGGAGGATCAGCAGCATCGCTACCAGTGCCACGGCCGCAACCAGCAGACCGATTGGCCGCTGCATAGGATCGGCATCGCGCCGCGCGCCTCGTGCGAGCCAGGCTGCAATAAGCGCGTAGACCGTGGCCAAGCCGACATGCAACACGCCGGTGCGCGACCCGGACAGCACGATGCCACTCTCTAGCAGCACCACGGCGACGAGCCACATCGGGAAGCGCAGGCTGCCGCGCGAGGCGAGCCACACCGCGGCCACCAGCGCGAGGCCTTCAACGGTGGCCTGGTGGTTGGGTTGGTTGAGGTTGCCCCAGAGGCGGCGGTTGGTGTCGTAGAAGTAGGTGGAGATCAGGCCGAACGAACGCGATTCGAGGTGGAATAATTGAGCCCACTGCGAGACGGTCCCCAGCAGCCCGGCGATCAGAAACGCAACGGCGAGAGCGTCACCAAGGTCCTGTTCGCTGCCTGACGGAGTGCAACGGTACCACCAGGCGGCGCATGCGACTGTAGCCCCGAGAAGCAACGTGAGGACGGTTAGCAAGCGGCTGCCGGTTGTGTCGGTGTGCCCGAGAGCCGCGAAGATCAGGCTGGCTATGACCAACCAGAGGAATAGCAGTGAGACCAACGATAGCGATGTGGACGGCTTCGTTGTTGACGTTGCCGGTCTGCGGATCACTTGAAAGCCGGCAGCGACCGCAGCAATGCTGCACAGAAGTGCGGCGGTCCACTCGCCGTAAAACGTCGCTAGTGGCAGCGTGTGCCGGGAAACTAGCAGCGGGATGACGATTGCTGCGATGAGAGCAGCCGGCGGGAGGTTTGTCCGGGACGGCGGCATCGAGGCGCTTGGGTAAGGAAAAGGCGCATGATAGCTCGGGCTGCGGATAAAGAAAAAGCGCCCGAAGGCGCTTTCTCGTTGCGTGACTTGTGCTACGGGGCCGTCATTAGCACTTAAGACCACGCTTCCCACCGTCGCACACCGTTCCTGTCGCAACCCAATTGACGTTGACGGCATTTAGAGTCGGGGTCAAAGTCAGAGTTGCTGCAGCATTTGCAGCCGTCGTGGCTTCCAAGGTGGCAACAATAACGCCGTTCGTAATGGAGGTGATACCTGACACGTACTTGGGCAACGGGTCTGCGGCAGTGCCTGCGGGAATTGCAGGGACGTTATTGCTACCAGCACTGCAACCTGTCAGGGTCCCGAGTTCCTGCGAACACATTGCCACGGCGACCTTAAAGCTTTCGAGCCCGGCAAGAGCGCCATTCGCCTTCGTTCGTTGCGTATAGTCTTGATATTGCGGAATCGCGATCGCCGCCAAAATACCAATGATCGCCACCACGATCATCAGTTCGATCAGCGTAAAGCCCTTCTGGACGCGGCGGCCCAGCTTCTTCAGTTGTTGTACCCGTTGCATGATTTGACCCCTCGAAGAGATTTTGGTTAAGCGTTGCACGTCTTCGGTTGCGTGACGCGGGGACGATTGAGCAGCAAGTGTGCCAGCGGCATCCCCCATCGGTAGGGGGTGAAAAGCGACAAATTTCGTCACCCGTCGGGGGGAAGCTTGCCGGTTACGCCAAAAATTGTCACCTGGGACCGCTATCACAAGCAAGCGCGACAAAATGTGCGATCACTCACATGAGTTAGTGGGCATGGGCACCGACCCACGCCGTGCAACGCCCGATGAGAAAAAGGGCGGCCAGTTGGCCGCCCTTCCCCCTCAGCAGATCGACGTCAGGCCGGCTGGGCTGACCGGCGGCTGAGCAGCTTGCCGATGAGCACCACCAGGATGGCGCCGGCGGCGCCGAAGACCAGGTGGGCGTGCGGTACGTGGACTTCGAACCAGGCGGCGTCGACCGGGTCGCTGACCAGCATTTCGCCGGCCAGGTAGCCGAGCAGCGCGGCACCCAGCACGATGATGACCGGGAAGCGCTCCATCACCTTGAGCAGGATGGTGCTGCCGAACACGATCAGCGGGATCGACAGGCCCAGGCCGACGATCAGCAGCAGCAGCTGGCTGCCTTCCGGCCCCTTCTGGGCGGCGGCGGCCACGGCGACCACGTTGTCCAGCGACATCACCAGGTCCGCGATCAGGATGGTGCGGATGGCGGCCCAGATATTGTCCTTGGCGTCGTGGCCTTCCTCGTCGTCATCGCCGGTCAGCAGTTGCACGCCGATATAGACCAGCAGCAAGGCGCCGATGATCTTCAGGTACGGCAGGCTCAGCAGCTTGACCGCGGCCACGGTCAGCACCACGCGCATGATGATGGCGGCGGCGCTGCCCCAGAAGATCGCTTTCTTCTGCTGGGCGGGCGGCAGGTTGCGGGAAGCGAGCGCGATTACCACCGCGTTGTCGCCGGACAGGACGATGTTGGTCAGGATGATCGATCCCAACGCAATCCAGAAAGTGGTGGAAGACAGCATTTCCACGGCGAGGCTCCTCGAGTTCTATGTTGTGGCGCGCCCCGTCATCTGACGGGATTTCGGATGTCTGAAAGCGCAGACATGACTGTTTAACGCACCAACCTTTCGATTAGATTTCAATATTGTAATCTCCCGCTCGGGCGTGGCAACCAAGCCACTTCGCGCGGAAAAAACAATGCCCCCGCAGTGCGGGGGCATTGATGGCCGGCCTTCTCCACCAAAGCGGAGAAGCCGCGGCAATACTTGTTACAGCATTGCCTTCAGCAGGCGGCCCATTTCGGACGGGTTCTTGGTCACCTTGATGCCGCAGGCTTCCATGATTTCCAGCTTGGCCTGGGCGGTGTCGGCACCGCCCGAGATCAGCGCGCCGGCGTGGCCCATGCGCTTGCCCGGAGGGGCGGTCACGCCAGCGATGAAGCCAACCACCGGCTTCTTCATGTTGTCCTTGATCCAGTTGGCCGCGTTGGCTTCATCCGGACCGCCGATCTCGCCGATCATGACCACGGCGTCCGTTTCCGGATCGTCGTTGAACATCTTCATCACGTCGATGTGCTTCAGGCCGTTGATGGGGTCGCCACCGATGCCGACAGCCGACGACTGGCCCAGGCCCAGCGCGGTCAGCTGGCCCACGGCTTCGTACGTCAGCGTGCCCGAGCGCGACACCACGCCGATGCGGCCCTTGCGGTGGATATGGCCCGGCATGATGCCGATCTTGATTTCGTCCGGCGTGATCAGGCCCGGGCAGTTCGGCCCGAGCAGCAGGGTCTTCTTGTTCTCGCGGCGCATGCGGTCCTTGACTTCCATCATGTCGCGCACGGGAATGCCTTCGGTGATGCAGACCACCAGGTCCAGGTCGGCGTCAACGGCTTCCCAGATCGCGGCGGCGGCGCCCGCGGGCGGCACGTAGATGACCGACACGGTGGCGCCGGTCTCGGCCTTGGCGTCCTTGACGCTGGCGTAGATGGGAATGCCTTCGAAGTCTTCGCCGGCTTTCTTCGGGTTCACGCCGGCGACGAAGCAGTTCTTGCCGTTGGCGTAGTCGCGGCAGCCACGGGTGTGGAACTGGCCGGTCTTGCCGGTAATGCCCTGGGTGATGACCTTGGTGTCTTTGTTGATCAGAATCGACATGCTTTCGTCCTTTGCTTGACTCTGGCAGCGCGGGCTAGGCCACGCGCGCTGCCGGAGTTCGCTTGTATTGGGTAACGGCGCCTCGGCTTACTTGCCGGCGGCGGCAGCCACGACCTTCTGGGCGGCCTCTTCCATCGTGTCCGCCGAGATGATCGGCAGGCCCGAGTCAGCCAGCATCTTGCGGCCCAGTTCTTCGTTGGTGCCCTTCATGCGCACGACCAGCGGCACCGTCAGGTGCACGGCCTTCGAGGCCGAGATCACGCCTTCGGCGATCACGTCGCAGCGCATGATGCCGCCGAAGATGTTGACCAGGATGGCCTGCACGTTCGGGTTCTTCAGCATCAGCTTGAAGGCCTCGGTCACCTTCTCGGTGGTGGCACCGCCGCCCACGTCGAGGAAGTTGGCCGGCTCGCCGCCGAACAGCTTGATGGTGTCCATGGTGGCCATGGCCAGGCCGGCGCCGTTCACCAGGCAGCCGATGTTGCCGTCCAGCGAGATATAGGCCAGGTCGAACTTCGAGGCCTCGATTTCGTTGGCGTCTTCTTCATCCAGGTCGCGGTAGGCGACGATTTCCGGGTGACGGAACAGCGCGTTCGAGTCGAAGTTGAACTTGGCGTCCAGCGCGATGACCTTGCCGTCGCCGGTCAGGATCAGCGGGTTGATTTCAGCCAGCGAGGCGTCGGTGTCGTAGAACGCCTTGTACAGGCCTTGCAGGGCCTGGCGAGCCTGGGCAACCGAAGCGTCGGGCACGCCGATCTTGCGGGCGATGTCGTCGGCGTCGGCGTCGGTCAGGCCGGTCGACGGCTCGATGATCAGCGTGTGGATCTTTTCCGGGCTGTGGGCAGCGACTTCCTCGATGTCCATGCCGCCTTCGCTCGACGCCATCAGCGCGATCTTCTGCGAAACACGGTCCACCACCAGCGAAACGTACAGTTCCTTCTTGATGTCGGCGCCTTCTTCGATCAGCAGGCGGTTGACCTTCTTGCCTTCCGGACCGGTCTGGTGCGTGACCAGCTGCATGCCCAGGATGTTCGAGGCGTAGGTCTTGACGTCGTCGATGCTCTTGGCAACCTTGACGCCGCCGCCCTTGCCGCGGCCGCCCGCGTGGATCTGCGCCTTGACAACCCACACCGGGCCGCCGAGCTGTTCTGCGGCCTTCAGGGCCTCGTCAACCGAGAACGCGGGGATGCCGCGCGGAACCGGCACATTGTATTTGCGCAGGATTTCCTTGCCTTGATACTCATGGATATTCATGCGTGTTTCCTTTCGGGTAGGCGTAAAAGGTAGAAGGGAAGAATCTGAAAGAAGACGAACTCTCTCGTCGGACTGGCCGATCCTGAGAATCAGCCGGAGGTGCCGGTCGGCCGGTCGGCCGGGACAGCGTCGTTGCCGTCGATTGCGTGACCACCGCGGTCGCCATTGGCCGCGGGCTGCTGCGCCTGGGGCGCGGATGCGACGGCAGGCGCGGCCTCGGCCCGTACCTTGGGCGTCGGCTGGTGACCATACCAGCGCGGGTAAAACTGACGCACCACCTCGCCGTCGAAACGCAGGGCGTGGCAGCCGTTCAACTGATAGGGCGGCTCCGGATTCGGATCGTCCTCGCCGTTGTCGCGGATACTGATGACCTCGCCGGCAAAGGCCTGGATCGCGGTGCTGGGCAGCACGCCCGCGGCTTCGGTCAGGTGCGAGCAGCCGTGCATGCCGCCCAGGCGCTCGCGCACGGCCTTGCGGAACCCCTTGCGCAGGTTCAGCCCGATCAGCTTGCGGTAAGCCGGGCCGATCGTGTCGCAGTGGGACGGATACGGCACCCAGTCCGAGCAGGCCTCGGCATCCACCACCGTCATTGCCTCATCGATGGTGATGCGCAGCCACAGGTCATGCAGCGGCTGGCCTTGCGGCCGGATGCGGTCGCCGGCCAGTTCGATATCACGGGGCTTGGTGTCGGTCAGGCGCACCTCGATGTCCCACAGGCCGTCGTCCCTCTGGTACGCCTCGGCCGAAATGGCGCGACGGTGACGCAGGGAGCGGTTGACGGGCTGGGACAGAGGCATGGCCAGGCTGGGAATACGGAAGATACGGAGGCGACGGGAGAATCCGGGGGCTGGGGCACCGTGGTGCCGCGGCACCGAAATAACCCGGGGAGTTTAACATGCCAGGCCGCGTTGGCCGGGAACATCCTTGTGCGGCGACTGTCGCGCCAGGATTGTCGGCCGACCATGGCGCAAGGGCAGGCCGGTCGGCCTTGCCGCAATGCACCAGCAGGTACTGCCTTCCGGCCCAGACAAGAATGCGGAGTGGGCATTGCGCCATGACGCAACGCAGCGAAATACACATGACGGCAGCGCAGGTACTCGCACCTGGCCTGCGGACGCGAGTTCAATCCCCGTCGCCGTAGTCGTCGTCCGCGCCCTGGATGATCTTGCCGACCACCGCACGCGAAAATCCGCGCGCCACCATGAAGCGGATCTGCTTCGCCCGTGCCTCGGGCGTATCGGGCGGCGTGCCGAAGCGCTTGCGCCAGACCTCGCGGGCACGCTCGGCCTCCGTGGCGCGCAGGCGCTCCTGCAGCTCGCCCAGTTGCTCGTTGTCCAGCTTGTGGGTCTTGGCCTCCTGCATCACGCGCGCGGTGCCATAGCGGGCGCCGCGGCGATGCACCAGGCTGTCGGCGAAGCGCTGGTTCGACAGCCAGTTCTCGCGCTCCAGCGCGTCCAGCAATTGTTCCAGCTGCTCGGCCGACTCGGCATGGGGCGCCAGCTTGCGCGCCAGTTCGGCGCGGCTGTGCTCGCGGCGCGACAGGTAGCCGACGGCGCGGGCCTTCAGCGACAGCGGGGGACGGGTTGCCATGGATGAGCGGGAATCAGCGGATAGGAGACCGGCCCTGCGGGCCAAGCAAAAAGGCCGGGGCATCGGCGATGCCCCGGCCTTCCGGATGGCGCAGCGGGCGCCAGCCCGATCAGTCTTCGATCGTTGCCGCCGCGGCCGCGGCCGTGGGGTTCATGGCCACCACGCCCAGTGCGGCGCGCACCTTGTTTTCGATTTCGTCGGCAATGTCCGGGTTCTCGCGCAGGTATTCGCGCGCGTTGTCCTTGCCCTGGCCGATCTTCTCGCCGTTGTAGCTGTACCAGGCGCCCGACTTCTCGACGATTTTGGCATCGACGCCCAGATCGATGATCTCGCCCTGGCGCGAGATGCCCTGGCCGTAGAGGATGTCGAAGAAGGCCTCGCGGAACGGCGGCGACACCTTGTTCTTGACCACCTTGACCTTGGTCTCGTTGCCGATCACGTCGTCGCCCTTCTTGATCGAGCCGATGCGGCGGATATCCAGGCGCACCGAGGCGTAGAACTTCAGCGCATTGCCGCCGGTGGTGGTTTCCGGCGAGCCGAACATCACGCCGATCTTCATGCGGATCTGGTTGATGAAAATCACCAGGCAGTTGGTGCGCTTGATGGTGCCGGTCAGCTTGCGCAGCGCCTGGCTCATCAGGCGGGCCTGCAGGCCGGGCAGCGAATCGCCCATTTCGCCTTCGATTTCGGCCTTGGGCACCAGCGCCGCCACCGAGTCGATCACGATCAGGTCGATCGAGCCCGAGCGCACCAGCGCGTCGGTGATTTCCAGCGCCTGCTCGCCGGTGTCCGGCTGCGAAATCAGCAGGTCGCCGACACTTACGCCCAGCTTGGAGGCGTAGTTGACGTCCAGCGCGTGCTCGGCATCGATAAAGGCGCAAGTGCCGCCCAGCTTCTGCATCTCGGCCACGACCTGCAGCGTCAGCGTGGTCTTGCCCGACGATTCCGGCCCGTAGATCTCGACCACGCGGCCGCGCGGCAAACCACCGACGCCAAGCGCGATATCCAGGCCGAGCGAACCGGTGGAAACCACCTGGATGTCCTTTTCGACCTCGCCGTCGCCCAGGCGCATGATCGAGCCCTTGCCGAACTGCTTCTCGATCTGGGAGAGCGCGGCGGCAAGCGCCTTTTGCTTCTCGGCGCTCACGCCGGCACCTGCCTTCTTGTCGTCCATGGTCGTCCTTGAGTCAATGGTGTATAAATAGGCCGCATGTGGCGCGGCACCGGCATTTGCCGGCATCAGCGCCGGCCCGGCTATCTGCGCGGCCGCACTCCAGGGGGTCTCCCCCGGGCGGCCCCAGCGGAACGTGCGGGTACTGTATAAAAAAACAGTATGCTTGGCAAGCCCCTTCGCGCCGCGCGCCGCTGTTTGCGCACCGGTGCCGGCGATGCCGGCCAGGGTGGAGACAACCATGCGCATTCTGATCGCCGAAGATGACGACGTGCTGGCCGACGGCCTGACACGCTCGCTACGCCACTCTGGCTATGCCGTCGACCACGTCGCCAATGGGCTGGAAGCCGATTCGGCGCTGTCGACCCAAACCTTCGACCTGCTGATCCTCGACCTCGGCCTGCCGCGCATGAGCGGGCTGGAGGTGCTCAAGCGCCTGCGCGCGCGCGGCGCCATGCTGCCGGTGCTGATCCTGACCGCCGCCGACAGCGTCGACGAGCGCGTCAAGGGCCTGGACCTGGGTGCCGACGACTATATGGCCAAGCCGTTCGCGCTGTCCGAGCTGGAAGCGCGCGTGCGCGCGCTGGTGCGGCGCGGCGCCGGCGGCGGCGCCACGCTGATGCGGCACGGGCCGCTGGCCTATGACCAGGTCGGGCGCATCGCCTATCTGAACGACCAGATGCTGGACCTGTCCGCGCGCGAGATCGGCCTGCTCGAGATCCTGCTCACGCGCAGCGGCCGCCTGGTGTCGAAGGAACAGTTGGTGGACCACCTGTGCGAATGGGGCGAGGAAGTCAGCAACAACGCCATCGAGGTCTATGTGCACCGCCTGCGCAAGAAGATCGAGGTGGGCGGCATCCGCATCGCCACCGTGCGCGGGCTGGGCTATTGCCTGGAAAAATTCCAGCCGGCCGTGGCCGCGCCACATTGATCGCACCGATCGCATGCAGGCCACGCGACTGACCTGAGCGCAACCTCGCCGACATGAGCCTGCTGCGACTGCCCTGGCGGCGCGTGCCCCGCACCGCGCCACCACCGCCTCCCGCCCCGGACGCCACCGACCAGGACCTCGCGGACGCCCTGCCGCACCTGGAGGAAAGCACCGCCCATCCCGCACCGCGCTCGCTGTTCGGCGAGATCCTCGACTGGATGCTGGCACCGCTGCTGCTGCTCTGGCCGATGAGCATCGCGGTGACCTACCTGGTGGCCAAGTCGATCGCCAACGGCCCGTTCGACCGCGCGCTGGAAGCCAGCGCCATCGTGCTGTCGCAGCAGGTGCGCGAGGTCAACGGCCGCGTCACGCTGCAGCTGCCGCTGTCGGCGCGCGAGATCCTGCGCGCCGACGAGACCGACAACATCTACTACCAGGTGGTCGGCAAGCGCGGCGAGTACATCGCCGGCGACCATGACCTGCCGTTGCCTTCCGAGGAAGACCAGGGCCACGCGGGGCTGGTGTCGCTGCGCGATGACCGCGTGGCCGGCAACGACGTGCGCGTGGCCTACACGTATATCGAACTGAAGCAGGTCAGCGGCACCCAGCCGGTGCTGGTGCAGGTGGCCGAGACCCTCGACAAGCGCGCGCGCCTGGCCAACGAGATCATCAAGGGCGTGATCCTGCCGCAGTTCGTGATCCTGCCGCTGGCGGTGGTGCTGGTGTGGTTCGGGCTGTCGCGCGGACTGGCACCGCTGACCGCGATCCAGCAGCGCATCCGCGCGCGCAACCCTGGCGATACCAGCCCCATCGACGAGCGCGCCGCGCCGCAGGAGATCACGCCGCTGGTGGGCTCGTTCAACGACCTGCTGGCGCGCCTGGACCAGTCCGTTCAAACCCAGAAGCGCTTTATCGCCGATGCCGCGCACCAGATGAAGACGCCGCTGGCGGGCCTGCGCATGCAGGCCGAGCTGGCGCAGCGCGAGCAGTCGCCCGAGGAACTGCGACGCTCACTGGCGCAGATCGCCGGCAGCTCGGAACGCACCGCGCACCTGGTCACGCAGTTGCTGTCGCTGGCGCGCATGGAAAACCTGGCCGGCACCGGCGGCATGGCCGCGCTGGACCTTGCAGCGCTGGCGCGCGAGGTGGTGAAGGACTGGCTGCCGCAGGCCTGGGCGCGCGATATCGATCTTGGCCTCGATGCCGACGACCATCCGGTGGTGGTCCAGGGCAATCGCCTGATGCTGACCGAGATGCTGAACAACCTGCTCGACAACGCCATCCGCTACACCCCGCGCGGCGGCCACGCCACGGTGCGGGTCAGCGCCGACGCCTTCGAGCCGTTCGCCTATCTGGACGTTGAAGACACCGGCCCGGGTATCGCGCCGGCCGAGCGCGACCGCGTGATGGAACGCTTCTACCGCGTACTGGGCACCAACACCGAAGGCAGCGGCCTGGGCCTGGCGATCGTGCGCGAAATCGTGCAGCAGCACGGCGGCGACGTCCAGATCTCGGACCACGTCTACCAGCAATCGCCACGGCTGGCCGGCGCGCATTTCCGTGTGACGCTGCGCCGCCCCGAGAACTTTCCCTCTGTATGAATGACAGTCCCACTCCCGACGGCGCCGAAGCACGCCAGCGCCTCGCCTGGCACCGCAACCTGCGCTGGATCAGCGGCCTGCTCGCGGTCTGGTTCACGGTCACGTTCGTGGTGGCGTGGTTTGCGCGCGACCTGCGCTTCGACTTCTTTGGCTGGCCGTTCTCGTTCTGGGTCGGCGCGCAGGGAGCGCTGGTGGTCTACGTGCTGATGGCCGCGCTCTATGCCTGGCGCATGAACCATAGCGATGCCGAGGCCGAGCGCCCCGCCGCGCCACCGGCGGCGATGCCCTCGCAAGGCGCCTCGCGCGGGCCGGGCGCGGATGCTGCATAGCGGCACCCCCGCAGGCCGCATTGCTGAGCGGCGCAGGCGCGCCGACCCCTGCAGCGCAGCATCCAAAGCCTTGTCGGCGGCTAGCGTATACCCCGACGGTTTTGCGGCCTGCGCGCCGGAATCTGTCAGACCGCAGTAAGTTTCGCGACCCACAATCCTCTGCAACTCTGGGCATGGTGGCCAGCCGCGCGGTGCTTCCCGCGCGCCACCCCCGCCCGAGATCCATTCCAGACGGAGGAGACAAATGGCAAACGTGCAGAACGTCGCGGTGCCCGGAGGGGGCGCGCAGAACGCACCGATGACCCGTGAAGAGCGCAAGGTGATTCTTGCCTCATCGCTGGGTACGGTGTTCGAGTGGTACGACTTCTATCTATACGGCTCGCTCGCGGCCATCATCGCCAAGCAGTTCTTCGCCGGGCTTGACCCGACCTCGGCCTTCATCTTCGCGCTGCTCGCCTTCGCCGCCGGCTTTATCGTGCGGCCGTTCGGGGCCCTGGTGTTCGGTCGCCTCGGCGACATGATCGGGCGCAAGTACACCTTCCTGGTGACGATCCTGATCATGGGCCTGTCGACCTTCATCGTCGGCCTGCTGCCCAGCTACGCCACCATCGGCTGGGCCGCGCCGATCATCCTGATCGCGCTGCGCATGCTGCAGGGCCTGGCGCTGGGCGGCGAGTACGGCGGCGCCGCCACCTACGTGGCCGAACACGCCCCGCACGGCAAGCGCGGTGCGTACACCTCGTGGATCCAGACCACGGCCACGCTCGGCCTGTTCCTGTCGCTGATCGTGATCCTGCTGTGCCGCGAGTTCACCGGCCCGAACTTCGAGACCTGGGGCTGGCGCATCCCGTTCCTGCTGTCGATCCTGCTGCTGGGAATGTCGGTGTACATCCGTCTGTCGATGAGCGAATCGCCGGCATTTCAGCGCATGAAGGCGGAGGGCAAGACCTCCAAGGCTCCGCTGACCGAGTCCTTTGGCCAGTGGCGCAACCTGAAGATCGTGATCCTGGCCCTGCTCGGCCTGACCGCCGGCCAGGCCGTGGTGTGGTACACGGGCCAGTTCTACGCGCTGTTCTTCCTGACGCAGGTACTCAAGGTAGATGCCAAGACGGCCAACCTGCTGATCGCCGGCGCGCTGGTGATCGGCACGCCGTTCTTCATCTTCTTCGGCTCGCTGTCGGACAAGATCGGCCGCAAGTGGATCATCCTGCTGGGCTGCGCGCTGGCCGTGCTGACCTACTTCCCGCTGTTCAAGGCGCTGACCCACTACGCCAACCCGGCGCTGGAACGCGCCCAGCAATCGGCGCAGATCGTGGTGACCGCAGACCCGAAGCAGTGCTCGTTCCAGGGCAGCCCGATCGCCCGCGAGGTCGACTTCCGCAGCTCGTGCGATATCGTCAAGCGCACGCTGGCCCAGGCATCGGCCAGCTATGAGGTGGTCAGCGCTCCGCCGGGCACGGTGGCTTCGGTCAAGATCGGCGACAAGGAAATCAAGGCTTTCGACGCCAAGCTTGCCAACAGCAACAGCTTCGATGATGCCAGCAAGAGCCAGATCGCGGCGTTCAAGAAGGAAGTCAGCGGTGCCATGTCTTCGGCCGGATACCCGTCCAAGGCCGATCCGGCGCAGATGAACACGATCATGGTGCTGGTGATCCTGGTCATCCTGGTGATCTACGTCACCATGGTCTACGGCCCGATCGCCGCCATGCTGGTGGAACTGTTCCCGACCCGCATCCGCTACACCTCGATGTCGCTGCCCTACCATATCGGCAACGGCTGGTTCGGCGGCCTGCTGCCCACCATCTCGTTCGCGCTGGTGGCACAGAACGGCAACATCTACTACGGCCTCTGGTACCCGATCATCATCGCTGCCATCACCTTCGTGATCGGTGCGCTGTTCATCCGCGAGACCAAGGACGTGAACATCTACGCCAACGACTGAGCAATCGTGCGGCACTGACTAAAACGGCAGGCCCTGTGGCCTGCCGTTTTTTTTGATCGAAGGCGTCGTGCAAAATCTTCACCGCAAGGTGTTGACAGCCTCGAAAGCCTAGGTATAATCTCAGTCTTCGTTGGCGAATTAGCTCAGTCGGTTAGAGCGACGGAATCATAATCCGCAGGTCCGGGGTTCGAGTCCCTGATTCGCCACCATCTATTTGAAAAGCCGCGTTCTCGCAAGAGATCGCGGCTTTTTGCTTTGGCTCCTCGCCAGCGCAGACGGGCACCCCAACCGGGGCAGCCCGACAGGCAACGCTTACCAGTAGCGCACGCGTCCGGTATCGATGTGCACGAATTGATCGGACTCGTAGTAGCCGACGCCCCCGCCCTGCAATGACTTGGCGGCGTCGCGCACGTCTGCCAGCGACACGCCGGCGAGCCGGATGTCGATGGCCTTGCCATCCATGTGCAGGCTGTGCTTGGCCACGCCACCGCCGCGCGTGCTGCGCAGGCGCGAATTGGTGGCCGGGCTGCGGTAGCCGGAAATGACCTGGAACGGCTGGTCCGTGCCAAGCTCGCGGCGGACCTGGAACAGCAGGTCGAACAGCTGCGGATCGATGGTGCCGACCTTGCCCGAGTAATGGTCGCGCAGGAAGCCGTTGAGCGTCGTCAGTGCGTCGGGTACGAAGCGGTCGCCAACGGCATAGACCAGCGACACGCGCTCGCCGGTGTGGGTGTGATCGAAAGCCAATGTGCGGGCATTCGGCAGGCCCGCCAGCGACTGGTTGGCAGGCAGGCTGGCCTGCGCGCGGCGCGGCGCCAGCGGCATCAGGCCGGCGGCCAGCGCCAGGGTTCCGGTGGTATGAAGAAAGCGGCGGCGTGCCTTGCGCGTCGCGTCGGTCATGTTACTTCCTCTGAATGTGCAGGGGGCGCCTCAGTGAGCGACGCCGGAGGCGCTGGCAACAGCGCGCGGCTGGGGGCGAGCGGTGCGTTGCCGCAGCGCCTTGTCCAGCAATTTGTCGTGACCGTAGATGTCAGGCAAGAAGGATACACGACCATCGGCGCGCGCGATGACCGTGCCGTAAGCCAGCACCACCGGCAACGGCTGCTGCAGGCGCACCGTGTTGGACTTGCCACGCGTCATGGCTTCACGGATCCGGGTCTCGTTCCAGTCCGGCATATCCTGCAACACGAATTGGGCCAGCGCTACTGGGGCTTCCACGCGGATGCAGCCGTGGCTGAAGTCGCGCCGGTCGCGCTGGAACAGCTGCGGCGAGGGGGTGTGGTGCAGGTAGATGTTCTCGTTGTTGGGGAACACGAACTTGATGTCGCCCAGCGCGTTGAGCGGGCCCGGCCGCTGGCGGATGCGCAGGCTGCCGTTCAGCACGGCGTCCAGGTTCGCTTCGGACAAGGTGGTCACGGCCTTGCCGTCGCCGCCGACGAACTCCAGCCCCTGCCGGTTGAAATACGCCGGGTCGCGGCGCAGGCGCGGCACCGTCTCGCGGCGCGCGATCGACGGCGGGATGTTCCAGTACGGGCTGAACTCGATATAGCGCATGTCCTCCTCGAACAGCGGCGTGCGCGTATCGAGCGCCTTGCCGACGATCACCTTCATCTCCAGCTTGATGTCGAGCTTGCCGTCGCGGATCTCGTAGGCGCGCAGCATGAACTCCGGCACGTTCACCACGATCATGCGCGGGCCGTCCAGCGGAGTCCAGCGCATGCGCTCCATGGTCAGTTCGATCTGCCGCACGCGCTCGGCGATGGGCAGGTTCAGCTGCGCCAGCGTGGCCGCGCCGATCACGCCGTCGGCCTCCAGGCCATGGCGCGACTGGAAGGCCTTGACGCCATCGACCAGAGCGCCCTCGTAGCGGGCCGGCGGCTGCGTGCCGGCGGGCAGGTCGCCCAGCGCCACCAGGCGCGCGGTCAGCGCGCCGGCGCCCACCCACGGCTGGCCCGGCGTCAGCTTGCTGGCCGGCAAGGGCGGCAGCGGCTGTTGCCACACCGGCTGCCTGGCGATGTCGCGGTAGTGGGCCAGGGCCTGGCGCAGCGTGCCATACAGCGGGAACGTGGGTGCCGCCTGGCGGATGGCATCCGGCAAACGGTGCTGGGCGACGGCCTCGCGCAGCCAGGTGGCGGCGTCGAAGGGCCGCTCCGCCTGGGGCGCAAAGTTGGCATGGACCGTGCGCGGGTTGATCCGTCCGCCGTGCAGGTCGGCCAGCATCCGTTCCATGGCGGCGCTCAGCGCGGCATCGAGCCGTGCCGCGGCATCGGGAGGCAAGGCCGGGCCGCTGGCGGCCTGGGTCACGGCCTGGCGCAAGGGTTCGGCATCGTAGTCGCGCGGATCGAGACCGTCGGTGGCCGCGGCAGCCAGTGCGTCCACCGCCTGCCTGGCTTCGGGCACCGGCCGGCCCTGCACGAACCACATCGGCTCGTTGGCAAAGGCGGGCATGGCAAGCCACGTGGCGCAGGCAACGGCGACGGCGCCAAGGCCGCGCACGACAGCATTCAGGGTCTGGGGCATCGGGCGGATAGCTCGCATTCGTCACAGATGCCAACAGTCTACCCGCGATGGCGGACCGGCGCGGCCCGACGCGCCCAACCCGGCAGGCGCCCTTCACCACACCAGTTGATGGCGGCGCGCGTAGTCCACCATCTCGACCAGCGAGCCCACATGCAGCTTGGCCATGATATTGGCCTTGTGCGTGCTGACGGTCTTGCTGCTGATCAGCAGCTGCGCGGCGATCGACTTGTTGGAGTGTCCGCGCGCCAGGTACTGGAGGATGGTGATCTCGCGGTTGCTCAACCGCGGCAGGCCGGCCTGCTGCTGCTCGCCGAGCTGGCGCACCGTCTCCAGCGTCTGCAGCGGAAACACCAGGTAGCCGCTCAGCACGCCGCGCACGGCCTGCATCACTTCGTCCAGGCCACGCTGCTTGACCACGAAGCCGTGGGCGCCGGCGCGCAAGGCCCGCACCGGCGCCTGGGCCGCCTCTGTGCCGGACAGCACCAGCAGCGCCACGGACGGCAGCGTGGCCGCCACCCGCCGGACGAAGTCGAGGCCGGGATTGCCGAAGCGTTCGACATCGACCAGCACCAGGCCGGGCCGCTGTTCGCGGGCGAGGCGGAAGCCCTCCCTGACACCATCCGTTTCCAGGACCTCGTCCCCATCGAATCTGGCGGCAAGTTCGGCGCACAACAAGGTGCGGAACTTCGAGGGTGCGTCGACGATCAGCGCGGGTGGCAATTCATGGCTCCTTAACAACTGGCGAGGGATTGGCCAGGCGGCTGGCTATGCCAAGGTTAAGGGCCCTGAGGTGGCTTGATGCGCCGAATTCTCACTGCGCTGACGCAGCGGATTCTGCACGAGAGTCAGGCTTTTCCTTCGATGACGCGGCTAGCGTCAATTGCCTGCGGCGTCGCGCTATGCGGCGCGCGTGGGGCTTGCTGCGCGCAGCCGCGGCATCGACGCCGCGGCGCCAGTCATTCCGTGCCGGCGGGCAGGAAGCGCGGCGCGGGCGCCGAGCGCGGCAGTTCGCGCTCGCCCTGCTGGTACAGGCGGTATGTGCCCCGTGCCTGGTTGTGCGGATGGCGCGCGGCCTCGTCCAGCGTCAGCACGCGCGCGAAGCACACGTCGGTGCCGCCCAGCACGGATTCCCAGTGGGTGCTGGGCTGATTGGCAATGGTGGCGGCGATGCGGGCCTTCACCGCCGGCCACTGTGCGCGGTCGTACTGCGCGGCCGGGTCGATGTCAGTCAGTTCGAGGCGCTCGAGCAGTTCGCGGTAGAACTGCGGCTCCAGCGCGCCCAGGGTGATGGCGCGTCCGTCCGCGCACGGGAACACATCGTAGAACGGCGAATCATGGAACGGGCTCGGTTGCGGGCCGCCCAGCGTGCCCGCCGCCCGCGACACCTGCACCAGCGAGCCGAGCATGGCGACGATATCGGTGATGGCGGCATCCACCACGCAGCCCTCGCCGCTGGCGCGCGCGCTGAGGATGGCGCTGGTGATGCCGAAGGCCAGCCCGAGCGCGCCGGTGGCATCGCCCATCACCGTGGGAGGCACCATCGGCAGGCTGCCTTCGCGCGCGGCCATCGACAGCAGGCCGGTCAGCGCAATGTAGTTGAGGTCGTGGCCGGCGCTCTGCGACAGCGGGCCGGTCTGGCCCCAGCCGGTCATGCGGCCATAGACCAGCCGGGGATTGCGGGCATGGCAGGCCTTGGGCCCCAGGCCCAGGCGCTCCATCGCGCCGGGACGCAGCCCCTCGATCAGCGCGTCGGCCCCGGCCACCAGCTCCAGCGCGGCCGCAACATCCTCAGGCGCCTTCAGGTTCAGCTGCACCACGCGCTTGTCGTGCTCCAGCTCCATCTCCGCCGGCACCGGCTGCCCGCGCAGGATGCGCCGCGCGTCGGGGGCCACCGGGCGGGTGACCAGCGTGACCTCGGCGCCAAGGCCGGCCAGCATGGCGCCACACAACGGGCCGGGGCCGATGCCTTCGAATTCCACTACCTTGATACCACGCAGGGGCTGCAGGTTGCCGCGCTCACTCATGATCGTTGTCTCCGGTTCGCTGCCCGCGCGTGCCAGGCGGGGCCGCTTGCATTGGTGGTTGGATCGGTCTGCCCTTCGCCGCATGGGGGCCATGCTGGCCGCGGGGCTCGGGAGCATGCTACGCGTCGCCGTGTTGACGGGGCAATGGCCAAATGCTTCAGCCGGATTGACGGAATCCGTCAGGCCGACCCGCCAACCGGTTATCGCACCAGAAATTCGGACAGTTCCTATGCGACTTGATCTGAATCGCATCCTGGCAGGACACTAGGGGGCATGATGGTTCCAGATGGCGTTGCGGCCACATGGTCGCGGCGCTTGCCGACAGCCCCCATCCAGGAGATTCCGCCATGACTCATATCGTCCTCGCCACCGACGGCTCGGCCTTCAGCGACGCCGCGGCACGTTTTATTGCCGAAGGCAAGCTGCTGCAGAACGGCTTTACCGTCCATGTCGTGCACGTGGCGCCCGAAGTAAGCGGCCAGGTGCGCGCCTTTGTCAGCAAGGAAACCATCGACGACTGGCACAAGGAAGCCAGCGACAAGGCGATGGCGGGGGTCTGCGACATCCTCGCCGCGGCCAATGTGCCATTCGAGCGGCACCCCCTGCACGGTTTCGCGCCCGAGCGCATCGTCGGCTATGCGCGTTCGGTCGGCGCGGCCGCCATCGTGATGGGCACGCATGGGCGCGGGTCGTTCTTCGATGCGGTGATCGGTTCGGTGGCAGGGCGCGTGCTGGCGCAGGCCGACTGCCCGGTGGTGCTGGTCAAGGCACCGGAAAAGAAGGGCTAAGCCAGCGGCAGGGCGGGCGGCGTAAGCGCCCGCGTTCCGCAAGCCTCAAGCGCCCCACAGGGGCGCTTCGTCCATCAGCGCGACCTGTTCGCGCAGTTCCAGGATGCGGTCCTGCCAGTAGCGCGCCGTGCCGAACCACGGGAACGCGGCCGGAAAGGCCGGGTCGGCCCAGCGGCTCGCCAGCCAGGCGCTGTAGTGCAGCAGCCGCAGCGTGCGCAGCGCTTCCACCAGCCACAGCTCGCGCGTCTGGAATTCCGCAAAATCCTCGTAGCCCGCCACGATGTCGGCAAGCTGGCCTTGCATCGCCGCGCGGTCGCCCTCGAGCAGCATCCAGATGTCCTGGACCGCCGGGGCCATGCGGCTGTCGTCGAAGTCGACAAAATGCGGGCCGGGCTCGCCGTGGGCGCCGCCGCGCGCGTCGTCCTGGTCGATCCACAGCACATTGCCGCGATGGCAGTCGCCATGAACGCGCAGCAGCCGCACGTCGCCGGCGCGCTCATAGCAACGCCGCACGCCGTCCAGCGCCAGCTGCGCCACCGACTGCCACGCGGGCAGGAGATCCGCCGGAATGCAGCCGCTGGCAAGCAGCCAGTCGCGCGGGGCAATGCCGAAGGTGTCGAGATCCAGCGCCGGGCGCGCCTGGTACGGCTGGGTTGCACCCAGCGCATGGATGCGGCCGATGAAGCGGCCAAGCCAGGTCAGCGTATCGGCGCGGTCCAGCGCCGGCTCGCGGCCGCCGCAGCGGGGGAAGACGGCAAAGCGGAAGCCGGCGTGATGCAGCAGCGTACCGGCCTCGCCCGGCGCCAGCGCCATGGCTGGCACCGCGGGAATCTCGGCGTCGGCCAGTTGCTGCACGAACGCGTGTTCTTCAAGGATGGCCGCATCGGTCCAGCGGCCCGGGCGATAGAACTTGGCGATGACCGGTGGGGCGTCCTCGATGCCCACCTGCCAGACCCGGTTCTCGTAGCTGTTGAGCGCCAGCAGACGCCCGTCGGGGCGCAGGCCGGCGCCCTCGAGCGCGTCCAGCATCAGCTCCGGCGTCAGGCCGGCATAGGGCACACCGGAGTCGGCGGGAGCGTCGGAGGCGTGCATGGTGCCGGCCGGCTCCGCTCAGCGCGCCGGCTTGCGGCTGCCGCCCAGCAGCGCCGCCTGCGGCGCCGGACGGCGGTTGCGCGCCGGTGCCGGCGCGGCATCATGCGGCTGGCGCGCGGGCTGGGCCGCGGCACGTTGCGGGCGCGCCTGGTCCTGGCCATCGCGGCGCGGCGCCGGGTTGCGCGCGCCGGCGGGCTGGGCGGCACGGTTGCCGTTGGCGGCATTGTTGCCGCGCTGGCCGCCCTGGCCCTGCCGCGGTGCACCCTGTCCGCCCTGCGCGCCCTGCCCCTGGCGGGCCGGACGCTGGCGCTGCGCGCCCTCGCTGTCGCCGGCCGGACGCGCTTCGGCCCGTGCGCGGCCCTGGCCCTGTCCGCCGCCGCGCTGCTGGCGGCCCTTCTGGATCGGCTCGGGCGCGATGCTGGGGTCGACTTCGAAGCCCGGCAGCACGGTCTGTTCGAGCTTGCGCTTGATCAGTCGTTCGATATCGCGCAGCAGCGCCACTTCGTCCACGCAGACCAGCGAGATCGCCTCGCCCTCGGCGCCGGCGCGGCCGGTGCGGCCGATGCGGTGGACATAATCCTCCGGCACATTGGGCAGGTCGAAGTTGACCACGTGCGGCAGCTGGTCGATGTCGATGCCGCGCGCGGCGATATCGGTTGCCACCAGCAGCCGCAGCGTGCCGGCCTTGAATTCGGACAGCGCGCGCGTGCGTGCCGACTGGCTCTTGTTGCCGTGGATCGCCAGCGCCGACAGGCCTTCCTTGGTCAGCTGCTCGGCCAGGCGGTTGGCGCCGTGCTTGGTGCGCGTGAACACCAGCACCTGGTGCCAGTCATGCTGGCGCACCAGGTGGGCCAGCAGTTCGCGTTTGCGTTCGCGATCGACCGGGTAGACGCGCTGGTCGACGGTCTCGGCGGTGGTATTGCGCCGCGCGACTTCGATCGACGCGGGGTTGTTCAGCAGGCGGTCGGCCAGCGCGCGGATATCGTCCGAGAAGGTCGCCGAGAACAGCAGGTTCTGGCGCTTGGCCGGCAGCACGTTGAGGATCTTGCGGATATCGTGGATGAAGCCCATGTCGAGCATGCGATCGGCTTCATCGAGCACCAGCAGTTCCACCTGCGACAGGTCGATGGTGCGCTGTGACACGTGGTCCAGCAGGCGGCCCGGCGTGGCCACGACAATCTCCACGCCGCGCTTGAGCTGCTCGATCTGCGGGTTGATGCCGACCCCGCCGAACATCACCATGGAGCGCAGGCGCAGGTACTTGCCGTAGTTGCGCACGCTCTCTTCGACCTGCGCCGCCAGTTCGCGCGTGGGCGTCAGCACCAGCGCGCGCACGGCCACGCGGCCGGGACGCTGGGCGCCGCCGGCGTGGCGTGGCGCGGTTTCGGACAGCAGCTGCAGCATTGGCAGCGTAAAGCCGGCGGTCTTGCCGGTGCCGGTCTGGGCGCCGGCAAGCAGGTCGCCGCCCTTGAGGACGGCGGGAATGGCCTGCGCCTGGATGGGGGTCGGAGTGGTGTAGCCCTGTTCGGCTACGGCACGCACAATCTTGTCGGACAAGCCGAGTTCAGAAAAAGACATGAATTGCTGCTTGGGCCATCGCTGCGCACGCGGTGCGCCAAACGCCGGATGGCTCCTTTGTAATCGATCGGAATCGGAACGCGAACGCCGGGAAGCCGGCCTGGCAGGGCACCGGCCCGCCCGCGGAGGAAAGAGCGGTAGTGTACCAGTCCGGCGCAGGCGGATTATGCACCCGATCCGGCACCGGTTTCCGCCGCGAATGCGCGCCGGCGCACATCGGGTTTGCGCAGGTGGCGCTGCGCTATCATGACGGCCTCTGTCCGCCCCGCTTCTGCGGCCCGGCCCCTCGCCTCGCCTGCCCCGGAAAGCCGCCATGCGCTTGCGTTTCCTCGAAGACCAGGAAGTCATCCTGCTTGCGGCCATCCCGGTCGGGATCGTCGCCGCCATTGCCACCACGCTGTTCAAGGAGGCGCTGGACGGCGCCGGCGTCGTGCTGTTTTCCAGCCATGCCGACGTGGTCACCGTGTTCGCCACGCTGGCGCTGGCGTGGCGCGTGGTGGTGCCGGCAGTGGGCGGCGCGCTCGCGGGCGGCCTGCTGGTGCTGGCCAACCGCCTGGCCCGCACCCACCCTGGCGCCACCGACTATATGGAAGCGGTCGCCAATGGCAGCGGCCGGCTGCCGGTGCGCATCACCGTGCTGCGCGCGCTGTCGTCGTTCTGTTCGATCGTCAGCGGCAGCTCGGTCGGCAAGGAAGGCGCGATGATCCAGCTGGCGGCGCTGTGCGGGTCGCTGTTCCCCACGAACCGGCTCGAGCGTGGCGGCGGCTCCAACATGCGCCGCATGCTGACCGCCTGCGGCGCTGCCGCGGGCCTGGCCACCGTGTACCACACGCCGTTTTCCGCCGCGGTCTTTGTCGCCGAAGTGGTGTTCGGCGCGCTGGCGGTGCAGCGCCTGATGCCGCTGTTCCTGGCGTCGGTGGCCGGCGCCATGGTCAGCCAGTGGCACGGCGGGCTGCAGCCGCTCTACCCCGGCCTCGACATCGCGCCGGACCTGCGCCCGCAGATGCTGCTGGCCGCGGCCGCGCTGGGCGTGGCCGCCGGCATCGCCGGCGCGCTGTTTTTGCGCGCGGCCGGCTTCGCGCGCAGCCGCTTCGCGGTGCTACCGGGCGGGCCGGTGGCGCGGCTGGCGCTGGGCGGCGCGCTGGTCGGCGTGCTGGCGATGGCGGTGCCGGAGGTGGTCGGCAACGGCTTCTCCACCATCCAGACCCTGCTGCAGGAGCAGCCGTTGAGCGTGCCGGTGGCCGCCGTGCTGCTGGCCAAGCTGGCGGCCACGGTGATCAGCATGGGCTCGGGCGCGGTCGGCGGCGTGTTTACGCCGTCGCTGTTCGTCGGCGCGGCGCTGGGCCAGTTGCTGGCGCTCGGCATGCCGGGCGCGGCGGCGGGCGCGGCGCCGTTGCTGCCGCTGGTGGGCATGAGCGCCTTCCTGGCGGCCACCAGCCAGGCGCCGCTGATGTCAGTGCTGATGGTGTTCGAGATGACGCTGGCGCCGGCGCTGCTGCTGCCGTCGATGATTGGCGCGGTGGCGGCGTACTACACCGCGTCGCGCTGCCAGACGCTGTCGCTGTACAGCGTGATCGCCGAGCGCGCGCAGGCGTCGGCGGCCGCCGAGCAGGCCCGCACGCTGACGCTGGCCGGCCTGTGCGACCCGACCGACACCGTGCTCGACCCCAACGCCACGCTGGCCGCCGCCGCCGACAAGTTTGCCGAAACCGGCACGCGCTACCTGTACCTGGCGCGGGCGGACGGCAAGCTGCTCGGCGCGCTGTCGATCCATGCGCTGCAGCGCGCGCAGCGCGACGGGGCGCCGGATGATGTGCTGGCGCTGGCCGAGCGCGACTTTCCGGCGCTGACGCCGGACTCGCGCCTGCGCGATGCGCTGGCGGTGTTCGCCGAGCACGGCATCAACCGCATCCCGCTGGTGCGCGATGCGGCCAGCCGCGAACTGATGGGCACGGTATCGAAGCAGCGCGTGCTGCAAGAGGCATCCTGCCTGTTCTGAGCGCGACCCGATCCGCGCACCGGAGCGGCCGCGAGCGGGTAAAATGCCCGGTTGCGCCCGCCCTCGGGCCGTTCCCGCCAATGCTTCGCCCCTTTGCCGGAGTTCTCCCATGCCAGCAGGTCGTGATACGCGCCGCGAGGCACTGAAGTCGATCCAGTCTTCGCGCCTGGCGCGGCTGGCCTGCGGCGCGGCCCTGATACTGGGCGCGGCCGGTGCGATGGCCCAGCCGGTACGGGCGATTCCGGCGGATGCGCCAGCGGCGAAACTCGTGCTCGCCGCGCCGTCGGCCGGTGCGCCGCAGGCGGCCACGCTCGACGGCAAGACCGTAGGCGTGGCGCCCGGGCTGCGCCTGTTCGGCACCGACAACCAGTTGCTGGCCAGCGCCGCGGTGGCGGGCCGGAAGCTGCCGGTGCGGTACAAGCTTGACCTGTATGGCCAGTTGCTGACCGCATGGGTGCTGAGCGAGTCCGAACAGCAGGCGCTGAAGAAATAACCATCCCCGAAGTGCGACCGGCGCGCCCCACGCGCCGTGCCGTGTTGTTGCCACACCCTGATGCCCCCAGGTCAACCACTGAGATCGGCATATGAAGAAAGTTTTCGTCAAGACGTACGGCTGCCAGATGAACGAGTATGACTCGGACAAGATGGTCGACGTCCTCCACGCCAGCCAGGGGCTGGAAGCCACCGACCGCGTCGAAGACGCCGACGTGATCCTGTTCAACACCTGCTCGGTGCGCGAGAAGGCGCAGGAGAAAGTGTTCTCCGAACTGGGCCGGATGAAGGCGCTCAAGGCCGCCAAGCCCGACCTGGTGATTGGCGTGGGCGGCTGCGTGGCCAGCCAGGAGGGCGCCAGCATCGTAGCGCGCGCGCCGTATGTCGACGTGGTGTTCGGCCCGCAGACGCTGCACCGCCTGCCTGACCTGATCGCGCGCCGCCAGCGCACCGGCCAGTCGCAGGTGGATATCTCCTTCCCCGAGATCGAGAAATTCGACCACCTGCCGCCGGCGCGCGTGGAAGGCCCGAGCGCCTTCGTCTCGATCATGGAAGGCTGCTCCAAGTACTGCAGCTACTGCGTGGTGCCCTACACCCGCGGCGAGGAAGTGTCGCGCCCGTTCGAGGACGTGCTGGCCGAAGTGGCCGGCCTGGCCGAACAGGGCGTGCGCGAAGTCACGCTGCTGGGCCAGAACGTCAACGCCTACCGCGGCAAGATGGGCGATACCGCCGAGATTGCCGACTTCGCGCTGCTGATCGAGTATGTGGCGGAGATTCCCGGCATCGAGCGCATCCGCTACACCACCAGCCACCCGAAGGAATTCACGTCGCGCCTGGTCGAGCTGTACGGCCGTTGCGACAAACTGGTGAACCACCTGCACCTGCCGGTGCAGCATGCGTCGGACCGCATCCTGATGGCGATGAAGCGCGGCTACAGCGTGCTTGAATACAAGAGCATCATCCGCAAGCTGCGCGCGCTGCGCCCGGACATGTCGATGTCGTCGGACTTTATCGTCGGCTTCCCCGGCGAGACCGATGCCGACTTCGACAAGCTGATGGCGATGATCGAGGAAATCGGCTACGACACCTCGTTCTCGTTCATCTTCAGCCCGCGCCCCGGTACGCCCGCCGCCAACCTGCACGACGACACCCCGCGCGAGGTCAAGCTGCGCCGGCTGCAGCGGCTGCAGGCCACGATCGAGGAAAACGTGCAGCGTATCAGCCAGAACATGGTCGGCACGGTGCAGCGCATCCTGGTCGAGGGCCCGGCGCGCAAGGACCCGACCGAGCTGCACGGCCGCACCGAGAACAACCGCGTGGTCAACTTCGCCTTGCCTGGCGTGCCGCAGGCGGGCCGCGACCGGCTGGTCGGCCAGCTGGTCGAGGTCAGCATCACGCAGGCGTTCCCGCACTCGCTGCGCGGCGAGATCGTGGTGCGCCAGTAACGCACCCGCAACCGAGGCCATCGCCCACCGATGAAAATCCCTTCCGCAGAATTTGTCGCCCCCCGGGACGACAACACCCGGCTGCAGAACCTGTGCGGCCCGCTCGACGAGAACCTGCGCCAGATCGAGCAGGCGCTGGACGTGACCATCCAGCGCCGCGGCCACCGCATGACCATCCGTGGCAACCACGCGCAGGACGCCGCGCTGGCGCTGGAGCGTTTCTACAACCACGCGCGCACGCCGCTGTCGATCGACGACGTGCAACTGGGCCTGGTCGAGACGCGCCAGCTCAGCGCGCATGGCAGCTATCTGCCCGGCAACGGCAATGACGACGAGGCCGAGCGCGAGGAAGGCGACGAATCGCCGGTGCTGCATACCCGCCGCCCCGGCCTGCAGGGCCGCACCGTGGCGCAGCGCGACTACCTGCGCAATATCCTGTCGCACGACCTGACCATGGGCATCGGCCCGGCCGGCACCGGCAAGACCTACCTGGCGGTGGCGTGCGCGGTCGACGCGCTGGAGCGCGACGCGGTCAAGCGCATCGTGCTGACGCGCCCGGCGGTGGAGGCCGGCGAACGGCTCGGCTTCCTGCCGGGCGACCTGGCGCAGAAGGTAGACCCCTATCTGCGCCCGCTGTACGACGCGCTGTATGACCTGCTTGGCTTCGACCGCACGCAGAAGATGTTCGAGCGCCAGATGATCGAGATCGCGCCGCTGGCCTACATGCGCGGGCGCACGCTGAACCATGCCTTCATCATCCTGGACGAGGCGCAGAACACCACGCCCGAGCAGATGAAGATGTTCCTGACGCGCATCGGCTTCGGCTCCAGGGCGGTGATCACCGGCGACACCACGCAGATCGACCTGCCCAAGGGCCAGAAGAGCGGCCTGGTCGAAGCGCAGCATGTGCTGCGCGACGTGCGCGGCATCGCTTGCACCCGCTTTACCAGCATCGACGTGGTGCGCCATCCGCTGGTGGCGCGCATCGTCGACGCCTATGACGAATACCACGCCCAGCACAAGGACGCGTAATTGAAATCCCCCAACTCCAAGTCTTCCGCGGTCAGCCTGACCCTGTTCGATAACGAGGGCCGCGCGCGCAAGAGCGCCGCGCACGCGCTGCGGGTGCAGCTGCCCGACGGTCGCAGCCTGACGCTGGACCTGTCGCAGGCGGCCGACGGCGTGGTCGCGCTGCTGGCCGAACACACCGATACCCACCAGCAGGCCGGCCTGCTGGTGCGCCCGGACAACCATGACGCGCTGTCGGTGGCGGTGACCGCCACGCCGCTGACCACCACCACCGGCACCCCGGCCACGCCACCGGCGCTGGAGCTGGAAGTCCAGCTCGGCGACGGCATCGGCAAGGGCAACGGCCTGCCGGCACGGCGCAAGCTGGAAACCTGGGTCAAGTCGGCGCTGTACGCCGACGCCGCGCTGACCATCCGCTTCGTCGGCGAGGAAGAGGGTCGCACGCTGAACCGCACCTATCGCGGCAAGGACTACGCCACCAATGTGCTGACCTTCGCCTATGCCGAGCACGAGGATGACCCGGTCACCGGCGACATCGTGCTGTGCTGCCCGGTAGTGGAAGCCGAGGCACGTGAACAGCGCAAGCCGCTTGAGGCGCATTACGCCCACCTGGTCGTGCATGGCGTGCTGCACGCGCAAGGCTACGAGCACGAGGACGACGCCGAGGCCGAGGAAATGGAAGCGATCGAGACCGAGACGCTGCAGGCGCTCGGCTACGCCGACCCCTACCGCGCCGACCGGATGGACCGGGCAGCGTGATGCGGCTGCCGCCGGGGGCGCCCGCAAGCGCCTCCTGCGGCACACCCCGACCCCAGCCGCCGCCCGCCGTCACGGGACAGCCAGGCTTTTAGTGTATCCTTCAGACGATCTCCACCACGCGCTCGCCGCGAAATGAACGACCCCTATCCCAGTTCGAAGCCCGCTTACCTGAAGCAGGCCGATCGGCCCAGATCGTTGCTCGAACGCCTGTCAGACCTGATCTCCCCCGAGCCGGACACCCGTGCCGAATTGCTTGAAGTGCTCCAGGAAGCGCATGAGCGCAACCTGATCGACGCCGATTCCCTGTCGATGATCGAAGGCGTGTTCCAGGTTTCCGAACTGACCGCCGCCGACATCATGGTGCCGCGCGCGCAGATGGATATGGTCAATATCACGGACGCGCCGGAGACCTTCATCCCGTTCATGCAGCAGACCGCGCACTCGCGCTTTCCGGTCTACGAAGGCAGCCGCGACAACATCATCGGCATCCTGCTGGCCAAGGACCTGCTGCGCTACTACACCGACCCCGCCTTCGACCTGCGCGAGACCCTGCGCCCGGCGGTGTTCATTCCCGAATCCAAGCGCCTGAACATCCTGCTGCGCGATTTCCGCATCAACCGCAACCATATCGCCATGGTCGTCGACGAGTACGGCGGCGTGGCCGGGCTGGTGACGATCGAGGACGTGCTGGAGCAGATCGTGGGCGATATCGAGGACGAGTTCGACCTCGACGAAGACCAGGACAATATCCTGCCGATGCCCGATGGCAGCTGGCGCGTGCACGGCCTGACCGAGATCGCGCAGTTCAATGAAGCCTTCGGCACGGGCTTCTCCGACCACGATGTCGACACCGTCGGCGGGCTGCTGTCCAACCACGTAGGCCACGTGCCCCATCGCGGCGAGATCATCACGCTGCCGCCGATCCGCTTCGAGGTGCTGCGCGCCGACGCGCGGCAGGTGCATCTGCTGCACGTGCACCGCGAAACCAACGCCGACAGCGCTAGCGCCGCCAGCGCATGAAGCTTCCCGCCCCGTTCTTCAACGGCGCCGCCACCGACGCCGCCCCGGCAGGCGTGCCTGGCGCGCGCGCGCATTCGCGCACCGCGACGCTGGCGCGGCTGCTACTGGCCGGCATACTCGGCATCGCCCATACCCAGGCCTTCGCCCCGCATGACTGGTGGTGGCTGCAGATCCTGTCGCTGGCCGGAGTGGCCGCGCTGATGGCCGATGCCCCGCGCACGCGCGCGGCCGGCGCCATCGGCTTTGCCTTCGGGCTGGGCGGGTTCCTGTCCGGCATCTGGTGGCTCTATATCAGCATGCACGTGTACGGCGAGATGCCGTCGTGGATGGCCGCGCTGGCGGTGGTGCTGTTCTCGGGCTACCTGTCGCTCTACCCCGCGCTGGCCGGGGCGCTATGGCACCGGCTGACGGCGCGCCTGCCCGCAGGCACGCTGCTCGCACCGCTGGCGTTCGGCGCGGCGTGGGGCCTGACTGAATGGCTGCGCGGCGTGGTGTTCACCGGCTTCCCGTGGCTGTCAGGCGGCTATGCGCACGCCGACGGCCCGCTGGCGGGCTTCGCGCCGGTGCTGGGCGTGTACGGCATCGGCGCGCTGGCGGCCGCCGTGGCGGCACTGCTGGCGGCCGCGGTGCGCGGGCTGGGCGGTGGCCAACGACGCCGCGCGCTGGGCGTGCTGGCGCTGGCGCTGCTGCTGCCCGCCGCCGGCGCGGTGCTGGCGCCGCTGGCCTGGACCACGCCCGCGGGCAAGCCGCTGACGGTGCGGCTGCTGCAAGGCAACGTGGCGCAGGACATCAAGTTCGAACCCGCCGGCATCCAGCGCTCGATCGAGCTGTACCGCGACATGATCACCGCGGTGCCGGCCGACCTGGTGGTGACGCCCGAAACCGCGTTCCCGGTGATCCTGCAGGAGCTGCCGGTCGACGTGGCCGTCGCCGTGCGCGACTACGCGCTGGCCAGCGGCACCACGGTGCTGTTCGGCGCCGCCGGCGCCGACTCGCCGGTCGACTTCACCAACAGCGTGTTCGGCCTGGGCCCGGAAACCGAGCGCCTGTACCGCTACAACAAGCATCACCTGGTGCCGTTCGGCGAATTCATCCCGCTGGGCTTCCGCTGGTTCGTCGACATGATGAAGATGCCGCTGGGCGACTTCCGCCGCGGCGGGCTGGACCAGGCTTCGCTGCCGGTGCGCGGTGTGCGCGTGGCGCCGAACATCTGCTACGAGGATCTGTTCGGCGAAGAGATCGCGCAGACGCTGCGCCAGCAGCCGGCGCCGGCCAACCTGCTGGCCAACCTGACCAACCTGGCGTGGTTCGGCGACACCATCGCGCTGGACCAGCACCTGCAGATCTCGCGCATGCGCGCGCTGGAAACGCGCCGGCCGATGCTGCGCTCGACCAATACCGGCATGACCGCGGTGGTGCGCCCGGACGGCTCGGTGCAGCAACGCCTGCCGACCTTCACCATCGGCACGCTGACGGCCGAGGTGCAGGGTATGCAGGGGCTGACGCCCTATATCCGCTGGGGTAACGCGCCGGTGCTGGCGCTGTTTGCGCTGGTGCTGGGGCTGGCGGCGTGGCGCGCGCGCAAGGTGCGCGACGCGGGCTGAAGGCACAGGGCGAGGCAAACACCGGACGCGGCGGGATCACCGCTGCAGGTCCGGTGCGGGTGGTGGCGCGTCAGATAAGCGCCGGCAGGTTCAGCTCAGCAGCCCGGTCACCACGGACACGGTGGCCGCGGCGATCATGACCGCGATTGCGACCAGATAAGGTTTGCGAGAAAGAAGTGCCATGATCCGAAAGTCCCCATCAACAATTAGTTACTGACAAACGGCTGCCGCGGTACTGCCCGGAAGCCGCCGTGCCTGCATACCGCACGGGCTGTCAATCGCAACGCTCTGAAACGGGTTGCTTACTCATACTGTATACAAAAACATTATCGGCAAGCAGCGGCCCGACTTGAAATCGGCGTCGGTATTTTCCCGAGGCGTTGCGCAGGGCCGACATTGCCCGAGCTGGCCGGGCATCGGTGCGTGCCCTATGCAGCCCCGCCAAACGGGGCGCCTGGCCAAAAAGCCGATAGAATTCAGGGTTTGGCAAAATCCGTATGCGGCGGCTCCGGCACGCGCTGCGCGGCCTCGGCTTGCCTCCGCTTGCCTCTACCAAGTCTTTCTATGCTGACCTTCCAACAAATGATTCTGACCCTGCAGGCCTATTGGGACCGGCAGGGCTGCGCGCTGTTGCAACCCATCGATCTGGAGGTCGGCGCCGGCACTTCCCACGTACACACCTTCCTGCGCGCGATCGGCCCCGAGCCGTGGCGTGCCGCCTACGTGCAGCCGTCGCGGCGCCCCAAGGACGGCCGCTACGGCGAGAACCCGAACCGGCTGCAGCACTACTACCAATACCAGGTGGTGCTCAAGCCCGCGCCGGAGAACATCCTGGAGCTGTACCTGGGCTCGCTCGAGGCGCTCGGCCTGGACCTGAAGCAGAACGACATCCGCTTCGTCGAGGACGACTGGGAAAACCCCACGCTGGGTGCGTGGGGCCTGGGCTGGGAAGTCTGGCTCAACGGCATGGAAGTGACCCAGTTCACCTACTTCCAGCAGGTCGGCGGCATCGACTGCAAGCCCATCACCGGCGAAATCACCTACGGCATCGAACGCCTGGCGATGTACCTGCAGAAGGTCGAGAACGTCTACGACCTGGTCTGGACCGAGTGGGTCGAGAACGGCGAGACGCGCCGGCTGACCTACGGCGACGTGTACCACCAGAACGAGGTGGAGCAATCCACCTACAACTTCGAGCACAGCAACACCGAAATCCTGTTCCGCCATTTCGCCGAGCATGAAGGCGAGGCCCGGCGCCTGATGGGCAATGGCGAAGGCGAGGACGGCACGGCTGGCGCGCGCCTGGCGCTGCCCGCCTATGAGCAGGTGCTCAAGGCCGCGCACACCTTCAACCTGCTCGATGCGCGCGGCGCGATCTCGGTGACCGAGCGCGCGGCGTATATCGGCCGTATCCGCAACCTGTCGCGCCTGGTGGCGCAGGCCTACTACGACTCGCGCGAAGCCCTTGGCTTCCCGATGTGCGGTCAGCGCGACGGAGCGCGGGCATGAGGCTGCCAGCGCGCAGCGCGCTGGGCTGCGCCCTGGCCCTCGCCGCGCTGGCCGCGGCGGGCAATGCCGTCGGCGCGCGCGCGCAGGCCGCTCCCAGCGCGCAGGTGCTGATGCTGCCGGCCGAACTGAGCAACGTGTGCGAGGCCGACGCGCAGGCGCTGCAGCTGGCGATGGCGCGCCAGTGGCGCCCGTCGCTGAACGCGCTTGACCAGTGGACGCAACTGGTGCGCTCGTTCTCGTGCGACCTGTCCGGCCAGCGCGACCTGGGCTGGCACCGGGTGCCGCTGCGCGCTTATGAGAGCGCGATCCGCTACCCGCTGACCTGGGTCGAAACCGAGACCCACAACGGCCGCACCCGGCGCCAGGTCAAGACCTATCACTCGGCCGCGCAGCTGCCGCCCAAGATCGATTTCTGGGTGGGCGGGCGCATCGACGAGATCCGCTACGACAAGCGCCTGCGCCGCATCGACGCGCGCTTCCCCGCCGCCGGCAGCCGCGGCGGCAGCAATGGCGCCGCCAGCGCCGCGGCGGCCGCGCAATGCGCCTACACCACGCTGCAATTCCGGCAACAGAACGGCCTGTGGCTGCTGTCCGGAGTGGAACCTAATCTTTCGCCGCGCTGCTGACCCTGGCCGCGCGCGCTACAACCTGTTGGATACGATTCATGTCGCAACCCCTGACCGACTCGCTGCTGATCGAACTGTTCACCGAAGAGCTGCCCCCCAAGGCGCTGGCGCGCCTGGGCGACGCCTTCGCGCAGGGCCTGTTCGCCGGCCTGGGCGAGCGCGACCTGCTTGAGCCGGGCGCCACCGTGACGCCGTTCGCCACCCCGCGCCGCCTGGCGGCGCTGGTCAGCGGCGTGCGCCGCAACGCCCCGGACCGCGAGCAGCGCGAGAAGGTCCTGCCGCTGTCGGTGGCGCTGGACGCCAACGGCGAGCCGACGGCCCCGCTGGCCAAGAAGCTGGCGGCGCTGGCCAAGTCCGTCGGCGTTGCCGAGATCGACTGGCAGGCGCTCGAGCGCGCCTCCGACGGCAAGGCCGAGGCCTTCTTCTACCGCTACACCGCGCGCGGCGCCGAGCTGGCAGCCGGGCTGCAGGCCACGCTGGAAGACACCGTGGCAAAGCTGCCGATCCCCAAACTCATGAGCTACCAGCGCCCGGACGGCAGCACGGTGCATTTCGTGCGTCCGGCGCACAGCCTGATCGCGCTGTTTGGCGCCGAGATCCTGCCGGTGACGCTGCTCGGGCTGCAGGCCAGCAACCTGACCCAGGGCCATCGCTTCCTGTCACATGGCGTGATCGAGATCGCGCACGCCAATGACTACGCGCAGCAGCTCGAGTCCGCCGGCCGCGTGGTCGCCAGCTATGCCCGGCGCCGCGAGCGCATGCGCGCAGCACTGCTGCAGGAAGCCGGCGCCGACCAGGTCATCATGCCCGAGTCGCTGCTCGATGAGGTCAACTCGCTGGTGGAATGGCCGGTGGTGTACGCCTGCCATTTCGAGGAAGCCTTCCTGGCGGTGCCGCAGGAATGCCTGATCCTGACCATGCAGACCAACCAGAAGTACTTTGCGCTGACCGATGCCGACGGCCACCTGCGCAACCGCTTCCTGATCGTGTCGAACCTGGCTACGGAAACGCCGCAGTCGATCATCACCGGCAATGAGCGCGTGGTGCGGCCGCGCCTGGCCGACGCCAAGTTCTTCTTCGACCAGGACCGCAAGAAGACGCTGGCCTCGCGCGTGCCGCAACTGGCCAGCGTGGTCTACCACAACAAGATCGGCACGCAGCTGGACCGCGTGCAGCGCCTGCAGCAGATCGCCGGCCATATCGCCGATGCGCTCAACGGGGCCGGCGTGGCCACCGACAAGGCCGCCGCGATGCGCGGCGCCGAACTGGCCAAGGCCGACCTGCTGACCGACATGGTGGGCGAATTCCCCGAGCTGCAAGGCACCATGGGTACCTACTACGCCCGCCACGACGACGAAGCCGAGGAGGTGGCGCTGGCCTGCTCCGAACACTATCGCCCGCGCTTTGCCGGCGATGCGCTGCCGGCGGGTGCGGTCAGCACCGCGGTGGCGCTGGCCGACAAGCTCGAGACCCTGGTCGGGATCTGGGGCATCGGCCTGCAGCCCACCGGCGAGAAAGACCCGTTCGCGCTGCGCCGCCACGCGCTGGGCATCCTGCGCATGCTGATCGAGAAGCCGCTGGCGCTGTCGCTGTCGTCGCTGCTGGCGCTGACGCAGCAGGCCTTCGCCGGCATCGCCGCGGTCAAGCCGGCGCCCGAGGCCATCCTCGACTTCCTGTACGACCGCGTGCGCGGCTACCTGAAGGACAAGGGCTACACCACCAATGAGGTCGAGGCGGTGGTCAGCCTGCGCCCGGACCAGCTGCATGACATCCTGGGCCGCATGGAAGCGGTGCGCACCTTTGCCGCGCTGCCTGAAGCCGAGGCCCTGGCCGCCGCCAACAAGCGCATCACCAACATCCTGCGCAAGAACACCGAGCCGGTAGGCGCGGTGAACCCGGCGCTGTTCCGGGAAAACGCCGAAGGCGCGCTGCACGCCGCCATCGAGCACGTGCGCCCGGCCGTCGAAGCCGCCTTCGCCAGCGGCGACTTCACCGCCGCGCTGCGCGACCTGGCCCAGCTGCGCGACGCCGTCGACCAGTTCTTCAACGACGTGATGGTGATGGCCGAGGACGCGCAGCTGCGCGCCAACCGCCTGGCGCTGCTGGCCTCGCTGCATGCGCTGGCCAACCGCGTCGCCGACATCTCCAAGCTGGCCGCCTGAGCGCCGCCCGCAGCCATAGCCGGAGCCTCACATGCCGCAGACGCCGCCCAAGTTTGTCATCCTGGACCGCGACGGGGTGATCAACCTCGACAGCGAACAATTCGTCAAGTCGCCCGATGAATGGGTGCCGATCGACGGCAGCCTGGAAGCCATCGCCGCGCTGAACCAGGCTGGCTACCGCGTGGTCATCGCCAGCAACCAGTCCGGCATCGGCCGCGGGCTGTTCGAGATGAGCGCGCTCAACGCCATGCACGAGAAGATGCACACCTTGCTGGCCCGCCTGGGCGGGCGCGTCGAGGCGGTGTTCTTCTGCCCCCATACCGCCGCCGACGGCTGCGACTGCCGCAAGCCGCGCTCCGGCATGCTGGAACAGATCAGCGAGCGCTTCGGCATCGAGCTGCGCGGCGTGCCGATCGTCGGCGATTCGCTGCGCGACCTTGAAGCTGGCGTGGCGGTCGGCTGCGCGCCGCACCTGGTGCGCAGCGGCAAGGGCCAGAAGACGCTCGACAAGGGCGGCCTGCCGCCCGGCACACAGGTGCACGACGACTTGCTCGCCTTTGCCCGCTGGCTGACCGGCAACGATGGCGGGCAGCGGCAGCCGGCCCAGAGTGCCCACAGTGCCCAGAGCGGCCATGGCGCCGCCGGCTGACCAAGCCTGCGGCCGACCGTCCGCACCCATTTTCTCTTTGCGCCCCCGCATGACGTTCCTCCGTTCCCTGTTGTTCGCGCTGTACCTGCTGGTGCTGACGCCGCCCTACGCCTGCACCTGCTTCCTGGTGTTCCCGTTCATGAATGCCGACCAGCGCTTCCGCTTCGTGCGCGGCTGGCCCCGGCTGGTCATCGGCGCGGCGCGCATCATCTGCGGCATCCAGTACCGCATCCAGGGCCATGAGCACATGGACGCCATGCTGGACAAGCCGGTGGTGCTGCTGTCCAAGCACCAGTCGGCCTGGGAGACCGTGGCCTACGTGGCCCTGATGCCCAAGCCGCTGTGCTTCGTGTTCAAGCGCGAGCTGCTGCTGGTGCCGTTTTTCGGCTGGGCGCTGGGCATGCTGAAGATGGTCCATATCAACCGCAAGGAAGGCACCCGCGCCTTTGCCTCGGCGGCGCGCCAGGGTCGCGAGCGGCTTGCCGAAGGCGCCTGGATCATCATGTTCCCGGAAGGCACGCGTACCCCTTCGGGCCTGGAGAAGACGCGCTACAAGAGCGGCGGCGCGCGCCTGGCGGTGGAGACCGGCGCCTGGGTGCTGCCGATGGCGGTCAACTCGGGCCGGGTCTGGCCGCGCAATTCGTTCCTGAAATATCCGGGCATGGTGACGATCTCGGTCGGCCCGCCGATTGCGTCGGCCAACAAGACCGCCGACCAGCTCAACCAGGAAGTGGCGGAATGGATCGAACGGGACATGCGCCGTATCGACCCCGAAAGCTACCAGGCCGCGCGACGCAGCGAGTCGGCCGCATGAAATTGCTGCGACCCGCCTCCGAAGCCGACGGCGCGCAGCTGGAACTGCCGCTGGCGGAATCCGCCCACGCCCCGCAGCCGGCGGCGCCGCTGGCACCGGAGCCGCCACAGGCGCCTGCATGGCCGGCGCCGCAGCCCAATGCGCGCCTGCTGCGGATCGGCGAGCGGCCGCTGCACTACACGCTGAAGCGCTCGGCGCGCCGCACCATCGGCTTCACCATCGACGACCGTGGCCTGTCGATCACGGCGCCGCGCTGGGTCACGCTGGCCGATATCGAATCCGCCATCCTGGAAAAACAGCGCTGGATCTTCAACAAGCTGGGCGAGTGGCGCCACCGCGACGCGCGCCGGATCCTGCCCACGGTCCAATGGCGCGACGGCGCCACCCTGCCCTTTCTCGGCCAGCCGCTGACGCTGGCGCTGGAGTCGCCGATCGGCGCGCTGCTCTTCGATGCCGACCGCCGTGTGCTGCACCTGGCGCTGCCCACGCATGCCGACGAGCAGCAGATCAAGGACCGCGTGCAGGGCTGGCTGCAACAGCAGGCGCGCCGCCTGCTGGCCGAGCGGCTGGAGCTCTATGCCGGCAAGCTCGGCGTGCGCCACACCGGCTTCGCGCTGACCTCGGCCGCCACGCGCTGGGGCAGCTGCACCGCCGACGGCAAGATCCGGCTGAACTGGCGCCTGATGCATTTCCCGCTGTCGATGATCGACTATGTCGCCGCGCATGAGCTGGCGCACCTGAAAGAGATGAACCACGGCCCGCGCTTCTGGGAAACCGTGGAGTCGATCTTTCCGGAGTTCCGGGACGCGCGCGCGCAGTTGCGCGCCCACCCGCCGGAGCTGTTGCCGACGTTCTGAGGGGGCGTTCGCACGGCCAGTGGCTTTCGGCCAAAGCTACTAAAATGGCGCCTTCCGCTACCGATAACAGTTGAAGGCCCTCCCATGCGACTCCTCCACACCATGCTGCGCGTCGGCGACATGCAGCGCTCCATCGATTTCTACACCCGCGTGCTCGGCATGCAGCTGCTGCGCGAGAGCGACAACCCCGAGTACAAGTACCGCCTCGCCTTTGTCGGCTATGGCCCGGAGAGCGAAACCGCGGTGCTGGAGCTGACCTACAACTACGGCGTCGACCACTATGACCTCGGTACCGCCTATGGCCATATCGCGCTGGAGACCGACGATGCCGCGGCCGCCTGCGAACGCATTCGCGCCGCCGGCGGCAAGGTCACGCGCGAAGCCGGCCCGGTCAAGGGCGGCACCACCGTGATCGCCTTTGTCGAGGACCCGGACGGCTACAAGATCGAGCTGATCGAGCGCCATTCCACCCGCGACTCCAGCCGTCCCTGAAGGCCGGCCCCGTGAGCACGCCTAGCCTGGCGCGCCAGCCGCTCGACGGCACCGCCATCGGCCTGATGGTGGTGCTTTGCGCCGCCTGGGGACTGCAGCAGGTCGTGATCAAGGTCACCGCGCCACTGATGGGCGCGGTACTGCAGGCTGGCGTGCGCTCGGCCGTGGCGGCGCTGCTGGTATTCGGGTTTGCAGCGTGGCGCGGCACCCCGCTGTGGCGGCGCGACGGCACGCTGAACGCCGGCCTGCTGGCCGGGCTGCTGTTCGGGGCGGAGTTTTTCTGCATCTTCGTCGGCCTGGGGCACACCACGGCCTCACGCATGGCGGTGTTCCTGTACACCGCGCCGATCTTCACCGCGCTGGGACTGCATGCGGCGGTCCCCGGCGAACGGCTGCGCCGCGGGCAATGGCTGGGCGTGACACTGGCGTTCGCGGGCATGGCGCTGGCCTTTGCGGATGGCATCGCCGCGCCGTCGACGCAGGGCAGCACGCTGCTGGGCGATGCGCTCGGCATCCTCGCCGGCGCGCTGTGGGCAGCCACCACCGTGGTGGTGCGCGCCAGCCCGCTGGCCAGCGCGCCGGCCAGCAAGACGCTGCTGTACCAGCTGGCGGTGTCCGCGGTGATGCTGCTGGCCATGGCGGTAGCCGGCGGCCAGACCATGACGGTACAGATCGACGGCGTGGTGCTGGCGAGCCTGTTCTACCAGTCGGTGCTGATCGCCTTTGCCAGCTACCTGACCTGGTTCTGGCTGCTGCAGCGCTACCTGGCGTCGCGGCTGTCGGTGTTTTCCTTCCTGACGCCGCTGTTCGGGGTCGCTTTCGGCGTGGTGCTGATGCACGATGCCGTGGGCCCGCGCTTTGCCGTGGCGGCAGTGCTGGTGCTGGCGGGGATCGTGCTGGTGAATCGGCGGGCGTGAGGGACTGAACGAAGGCACCACCCCTGGCATACGCTGCCCTCGCCCGCCTGCGGGAGAGGGGAGCAAACCCTCAGCACGCCAGCGTGATCAGCGGCGTGCCTCGAACGAGAACATGCCCAGCGCGTCGCGCACTTCTTCCAGCGTCTGCTGGGTCAGCGCGCGGGCTTTTTCGGTGCCCTGGCGCAGGATGTCGAACACGTAGTCCGGATCCTTGGCCAGCGCTTCGCGGCGCTCGCGGATCGGCGCCAGCAGGTCCTGCAGCACCCCCTCGATGCGGCGCTTGAGCACCATGTCGCCCAGCCCGCCGCGCTGGTAGTGTTCCTTCAGCGCCTTGACTTCCTCGGTGTTCGGATCGAAGGCGTCCAGGTAGGTGAACACCACGTTGCCCTCGACCTGGCCCGGATCGGCCACGCGCAGGTGGTTGGGGTCGGTGTACATGCTGTGCACCGCGGCCTTGATCTGCTCCGGGGCAGCCCCCAGCGCGATCGCGTTGCCCATCGACTTGCTCATCTTGGCCTTGCCATCGACGCCCGGCAGGCGGCCGAATTCCGGAATCAGCGCCTTGCACTCGGGCAGCACGTCGCGGCCGACCTGGTGGTTGATGCGGCGCACGATTTCGTTGGTCTGCTCGATCAGCGGCGCCTGGTCCTCGCCCACCGGCACCACCTCGGCCTTGAAGGCGGTGATGTCGGCGGCCTGCGAGGCCGGATAGCACAGGAAGCCGGCCGGAATGTCGCGGCCAAAGCCGCGCGCCTGGATCTCTTCCTTGATGGTCGGGTTGCGCTCCAGCCGCGCCACCGTGACGAAGTTCAGGTACATCAGCGTCAGCTCGGCCAGCGCGGGCAGGTGCGACTGCACCGTGACGGTGGTCTTGGCCGGGTCGATGCCGACGGCCAGGTAGTCCAGCGCCACCTCCAGCACGTTGCGGCGCACCTTGTCGGGATCGTGCGCGTTGTCGGTCATGGCCTGGGTGTCGGCCAGCAGCAGGTATTGCTCGTGCGTATCCTGCAGCGCTACGCGGCTCTTGAGCGAGCCGACAAAGTGGCCGAGGTGCAGCGGGCCGGTGGGACGGTCGCCGGTCAGGATCACGGGACGCCGGTTGGTTTGGCTGGTGTTGGACTGGGCTGTCATGGGACGGTCTTGCACGAGATAGTCGCGGGAGATTCTGGATGTGTTCGGGATTCGGGAATTCGCCCGGGCTTCAGGCGGCCCGGCCAGAGGCCTTGTTGCCGAGGCGCCGGGCCAGTTCGACATACTCGCCGACCGGCACTTCCTCGGCGCGCCGGCCCAGGTCGAAGCCCATCGCATCGAAGTCGACCTGGTCGCGCAGGAACGACAGCGTGTTGCGCAGCACCTTGCGCCGCTGCGAGAACGCAGCCGTGACCACGTCGCCAAGCACGGTGATGTCGCAATCGGCATGGGGCGAACGCAGCCGGCCGTCGCCGTGGCGCGGCCACGGGATCATGCGGACCACGGCCGAGTCCACCTTGGGCGGCGGGTTGAAGGCGCCCGGCGGCACATCCAGCACATGCTCCATGTAGTAGCGCACCTGCAGCATGATCGAAAGCCGGCCGAAGGCCTTGCTGCCGGGTTCGGCGACCATGCGCTCCACCACCTCCTTCTGCAGCATGAAGTGCTGGTCGCGCACGTGGTCGGCGAACTCCATCAGATGGAACAGCAGCGGGCTCGAAATGTTGTAGGGCAGGTTGCCCACGATTCGCAGCGGGCGGCCCGGCACGGCGAGCTTGTCGAAATCGAAGTCGAGCGCGTCGCCGGCGTGGACCTGCAGGCGGTCGCCATAGCGGCGGCGCAGCCGCTCGACCAGGTCGCGGTCCAGTTCGACCACTTGCATCTGCGCAATGCGCTCGAGCAGCGGGTCGGTCAGCGCGCCCAGCCCCGGCCCGATCTCGACCAGCACGTCGCCGGCCTGCGGGCTGATGGCATTGACGATGCCGTGGATGATGGTGTCGTCGACCAGGAAGTTCTGCCCGAATCGTTTGCGGGCCACATGGCCCTGGTGCACGTTTGAACGCATGATGTCTTAGTCCGGCTTCAGCATGGCGGCTGCATGCCGGAAGGGGTGTGGCCGGCGGGGCCCGTGGCGCCCGCGCTGCCGCGCCGGCGGCCGTTGGCATGGCCAGACATGATAACCGCCGTGCGGATGGCCTCGATCATGCTGCCGTGCTCGGCCTGGCCGGTGCCGGCGAGATCGAGCGCGGTGCCATGGTCCACCGACGTGCGGATGAAGGGCAGCCCCAGCGTGATATTCACGCCGTGGCCGAAGGTGCCGTACTTGAGCGGCGCCAACCCCTGGTCATGGTACATCGCCAGCACGCAGTCGGCATCGCGCAGGTGGCGCGGCTGGAACAGCGTGTCGGCCGGGAACGGCCCGCGCGCGTCGATGCCGGCATCCTTGGCCTGCGCCAGCGCGGGCGCGATGATGTCGATCTCTTCGCGGCCCATGTGGCCGCTTTCGCCGGCGTGCGGGTTCAGTCCCGTGACCAGGATGCGCGGCCGCGCGATGCCGAAGCCGCGGCGCAGGTCGGCATCGATGATCGCCAGGGTCTGCACCAGCAGCGGCACCGACAGTGCATCGGGCACCGCGCGCAGCGGCAGGTGGGTGGTGGCCAGCGCCACGCGCAGCATGGCGTCGTCGTGCGCCGGCTGCGGGCCGGCCAGCATCATCACCACGCGCGGCACGCCGGCGCGGTCAGCCAGGTATTCGGTATGGCCGGTGAAGGGCACGCCGGCGTCGTTGATGGTGCTCTTCTGCACCGGCGCGGTGACCATCGCGGCATACCGCGGCGCGGCGTTGCCATGCGCCCGGCAGCCGTCGATGGCGGCATCGAGCAGCTGCAGCACATAGCGGCCGTTGCGCGCGTCGAGGCGCCCGGGCTCGCATGCCACCGCCAGCGGCACGTCCTCGATCACGATGTCGCCGTCGGCCATGCGCCGCTCCCACGCGTGCGTAACCCCAAGCGCCGCGGCACGCTCGGCCAGCAGGCGGGCATCGCCCAGCACATGGAAGCGGTATGGCGTACTGCCCGCGCCATGGTTGGCGCCCCCCCATTGCAGCAACGCCCCGATGGTGATATCGGGGCCGATGCCGGCGGGTTCTCCGGTCGAGATGGCGAGGGCTAGCGGGTCGGGCATGTCGGCTCAGGCTGATGGGCGCAGCGGCGGCGCGTCAGCGCTGCCGGTTGACCCGGTACTCCACGTACGCCTGCGAACGCAATTGGCGCACCCAGTCATCATAGGCGGCGCGCAGCTTCTGTTCGCGGACTTCGGCACGGGCAAAATCGCGCTGCTTTTCTGGCGACAACTCGGTTTCGCGGCGGTTCAGCACCTGGATCAGGTGCACCCCGAACTGCGTGACCACCGGCTCGGAGATCTCGTTCGGGCGCAGCCGGCTCATGGCCTGCTCGAATTCGGGCACCAGCTCGCCCGGCGAGACCCAGCCGAGGTCGCCGCCCTTCTGCGCCGAGCCGTCCTGCGAGAAGCGCTTGGCCGCCTCGGCGAAGTCGCCGCCGTGAGTGATGCGCTCGCGCAGCGTGCCGAGCTGGCGGCGCGCCTCGGCCTCGGGCATGTTGGGCCCGGTGCGGATCAGGATATGGCGCACCTGGGTCTGCGTGATCTTGCCCGCCGCCGCCGGGCCCGAGGCCGGCGCCGCGCGCTTGGCCACCAGCTTGACCACATGGAAGCCAGCGGCGCTCTCGACCACCTGCGGCGCCACCGCGCCGGGCTGCAGGTCGACCACGGCATTGGCAAACAGCGCCGGCAGGCGGCCGATCTCGCGGAAGCCCATGGCACCACCCTGGGCCGCTTCCGGGCCTTCGGAGCTGGCCTGCGCCAGCTGCGCGAAGTCGGCGCCGCCCTGGGCCTGCTTGAGCAGCCCCTCGGCCTTGGCGCGCAGCGCCTGCTTCTGCGCGTCCGAGGCGTTCTCGGGCACGCGCACCAGGATCTGCGCCATGTTGTATTCGGTGGGGCCGCTGGCCGCGCCCTGGCCGCCGCGCGCCGCCAGGTAGTTGTCGATCTCGCCGTCGTAGACCTGCACCTTGGAATCGACTTCGCGCTCGCGCAGGCGGATCACCTGCACCTGCTTGCGCAGCTCGTCGCGGTACTTGGTCCAGGTCATGCCGCTGCCCTCGACCCGGCGGCGCAGCTCGGCCGCGTTCATCTGGTTCTGCTGGGCCACCGATTCAATCGCGCGGTCGACTTCCTGGTCGGTGACGCGGATGCCGGCGTCCTGCGCGGCCTGGGTCTGCACGCGTTCCATCACCAGGCGCTCGAGCACCTCGCCCAGCAGGTCGGCACGCGCGGGCACCGGCCGGCCGGCGGCGCGCAGCTGGCTTTCGATCTCGTCGGCGCGGTCAAGCAGTTCGCGCCGCGTGATCACGCTGTTGTTGACCACCGCCACCACTTCGTCGATCAACTGCGAGCGCTTCTGCCCGCCGGGCTGCGGCACCCCCAGCTTGGGCTGGCTGGACGGCGCGGTGACGTCGGACGCCTGCGGCACGAAGATGCCGCTGGCGCGCGCGCCTCCAGGCGCCTTCAGTTGCGCCGCGGCAGGCAGCGCCATCGCGGCCAGCACGGCTGGCAGCAGCAGGCGGTGCCAGGACGTCAGCAAAAAGGAAAACGCGGCGAATTCTTGACGTTTCATCGTAATCCGTCATTCATAGTGATCGAACTGGGTCGTCGGCACCGGCTTGGACGAGACCGGCTCGTAGCCCGGCACGTTCAGGCGCAGGATGTTCAACGGGTTGGACCCGATCTTGGAAAGGCCACGGAACTCCACCTGCAGGAAGACCCGCCCGGTGTAGCCCTGGGTGGTGTTGCGGAAACGCTGGTAGACCACGCGGCCGACCCAGCAGTCAGCGGCGTATTCGACGCCGGCCAGCGCATCGACCATCTGGCTGGCGGACAGGTCGAAGGCAAAGCGCGCAATGCCATAGGCACGGCGCGTGATGGGCCACTGGCTCGACAGCTCGAACTGGTCGATCGCGGTGTTGTCGGTGACCGAGGTGGGCCGGCGGTAGCGGTAGCCGGCGTTGAACACCTTGCGCGACTCGGGGCGGTAGGTGAACGCCACGTTGCCGTAGCTGATCCGGTCCGAATCGGGGTTGTACTGCACCCCCGCATCGAGGTAGTAGCCGCGGAACAGCTGGATGGTGGTGGCGGCCAGCAGGTCCGACGAGCCCGCCTTGGGGTCCGCCAGCGTGCCGTTGATCTGCACGCGCTGGCCGGTGAAGTCATAGCGCTGCGCAATGGTGCCGCGGAAGCGCTCGATGCCGGTATCGGACTCGATCAGGCGCGTGGTCACGCCGCCGGTCAGCTTGTTGTTGTCGGCGATGCGGTCGTAGCCGGTGAACGGGTTTTCGCTGAAGATCTGCCCGTAGCCGAAGTCGGACTGCACCGTGTCGAACAACGGGAACTGGCTCTGGTCTTTGAAGGGGGTGTAAACGTAGAACAGCCGCGGCTCCAGCGTCTGCACGTAGTTGACCCCGAACAGCCGGCTCATGGTCGGCGCATCGCGCTCGAAGGTCATGCCCGAATCCAGGCTGACGGTCGGGATCGCGCGGGACAGATTGTTCTGCGCGGTCGGCGTGTTGCTGGCCGCTTCCATCTGGTACTGCGCGGCGTTGAACGACACCTTCGGCGTCACGTACCAGCCGGCGCGCACGATCGGGTAGCTGATGCTCGGCACGAAATACATGCGCTCGCCCTGCGGCTGCTGGAAGCCGGTGGACGTCAGCGGAATGCGGAAGCGGGTGTAGTCGGCTTCCATCTGCACGTCGAAGCCGCCCAGGTCATAGCGGAGGTACTTGCCGTTGAGCTGCGGCACGCGCTCGTACGATGGCTCGCTGGGCCGCAGCGTCTGGAACTTCTGCACCCGGGCCAGCACGGTGAAGTCTTCCCAGTTGTAGGTGACGCCGCCTTCCTGCACATACTGCCGCAGCGTGGATTGCGACACGCTGCGGTTGAAGTCGTCCGGGTAGCGGTCATCGGAGACCCGGTTCAGGTTCAGGTAGGCATTGAGGCCCGGCGCCAGCTTCTGGTTGTGCTGCAGCGAATAGGCCCAGCGATTCGAGTTGGTCTTCTGGTCGTCGGGCAGGAACTCGGCGCGCAGCCGCCCGGAGTAGGTTTCGCTCAGGTACCGGTATTCGCCACCGAGCTGCAGTCCGCGCTCGGTCATCAGCCGCGGGAAGATGGTCAGGTCGCGGTTGGGCGCGATATTGACGTAGTACGGCGTGGTCAGGTCGAAACCCGATTTCGAGCTGTAGCCCATCAGCGGCGGCAGGAAGCCGCTGCGGCGGTCATCATTCAGCGGGAAGCTGAACGCCGGCGCGGCCGCGACCGGCACGCCGAAGAAATTCAGCACGCCGCCGTAGGCCACGCCCACCTGGCGGTCGCTATCCAGGTCGATCCGGTTGGCGCTGAAATACCAGTCAGCGTTGTCAGGCGAACAGGTGGTGTACGACGCCTGCCGGGCGGTGCTGCGGTCCTGGTCCAGGAAGTCGATGCGCTCGGCCTTGCCGGTGCCGCCGGTCTGCTGGAAGTAGTAGTCCGGCGACAGCATGTAGCCTTCGTTGGCTTCGACCTTGAGCCGCGCTTCCGGGCCGACCGCCAGCGTGCCGCTGCGCGACATGCGCACATTGCCCTGCGCGAAGGCCTCGTCGGTGTCCTGGTCGTAGGTCAGCTTGTCGCCCTGGACCACGCCGCCGTCGCGGCGCAACTCGGCATGGCCTTCCAGCTCGACGCCGCGTTCGCTGTAGCCGGTCATGCGGTCGGCTTCGATGAAGGTGGGGGCGTCGGGATTGGACTGGCCCTTGGCGGCCGGCTCGGCCAGGCGGGGCACCAGTTCGCCGGATTCCACCGGCAGCGGCGGCGCCGGCGGGGCGGCTTCGAACACCGGCTCGACCTGGTCGAGGTCGGGGATCGCCGAGCCGGTCATCTGCGCATGGGCGCCGGCCGACAGGCCAGCCATGGCCAGCACCAGCGGGCGCAGCGCGCCCGCATGCAGGCCGCCGGCGCGCCTGGCTCGTGCCGGGGAGCGGGGGGAAGCAGGCGCAGGCAAGTCCCTGTTGTTCGGTGATCGTTGTGGTTCGGTCATTCGCACGGGTTGTCAGTCTCGGCGTGGCAGCGGCTCGCCTGCAGGCCGCCAGGCCCCGTCGGGGCAGGCTGCGGGGCAACGGGGGCCCCTCCCGGAGCCCACCGGCGCCCCGGTCTGGTCGGGTATTATACGGGGCAACCCGGGGTGCTCTTGCCGCTTACTTCCGGTTTCATTTCCGGTTGCATTGACGGGTTTCAATTTCGTTCCGCCCCGCGCCCCATCCCCACACGTGCCTCCGACAAGTAACTGTATGGCAGCTCTTCCCCACGACCCGCGCCTGGACCAGCTCAAGGCCTGGGTGGCCGGACTCGGACCGGCATGGTCCGCCGATCCCGACTCCTGCGCCCCGGCCTCGGCCGATGCCAGCTTCCGGCGCTATTTCCGCGTGCGCACCGGCCATGCCGCGCATCCCACCGCGATCGTGATGGACGCCCCGCCCGCGCACGAGGACTGCCGCCCGTTCATCCATGTGTGCGGGCTGTTCGGCGCCGCCGGCGTGACCGTGCCGACGGTGCTGGCGCAGGACCTGGCCCAGGGCTTCCTGCTGCTGGCCGACCTCGGCAGCCAGACCTACCTGTCGCGGCTCGACGATTTCACCGCGCACGGCCTGTACGCCGACGCGGCCGCCACGCTGGTCCGCATCCAGGCCGCCTCGCGTCCCGGCGAACTGCCCGTGTACGACCGCGCGCTGCTGCAACGCGAACTCGACCTGTTCCCGCAGTGGTACGTGGCCAGGCACGTCGGTGCCACCCTGTCCGAGGCGCAGCAGGCCGACTGGCGCGAAGTGACGGAAGCACTGCTTGTCAACAACCTCGCGCAGCCCCAGGTCTACGTCCACCGCGATTTCCACTCGCGCAACCTGATGGTGCTCGAGGGCGCCGCCAACCCGGGCGTGCTGGACTTCCAGGACGCGGTGCTCGGCCCGATCACCTACGACGCGGTCTCGCTGTGGCGCGATGCCTATATCGAATGGGATGAAGAGCAGCAGCTCGACTGGCTGATCCGCTACTGGGAGCGCGCGCGCAAGGCCGCGCTGCCGGTCAACCCCGACTTCGGCGAGTTCTACCGCGACTTCGAGTGGATGGGCCTGCAGCGCCATCTCAAGGTGCTGGGGATCTTCGCCCGCCTGTACCACCGCGACGGCAAGGACGGCTACCTGGCCAACCTGCCGCTGGTGATGAAATACACCCGCCAGGTGGCCGGGCGCTATACCGAACTGCGCAAGCTGATCCGCCTGCTGGACGCGCTCGAAGGCGTCGCCAGCCCGGCCGGCTATACCTTCTGACGCCATGCGCGCCGACGCCCCCGGTCCGGACGACAGTACCGCGCCTGCCATCACCGCCGCCGGCGAATGGCTGGCCGGCGCGCGCGCGCTCGCGCCGATGCTGCTGGGCGTGGTGCCGTTCGGCCTGATCTACGGCGTGCTGGCGGTCGGCGCCGGCATGCCCGCATGGCTGGCCTGCGCAATGAGCGCGATCGTGTTCGGCGGTGCCTCGCAGATGATCCTGACGCAGCTGTGGAGCGCCGGCACCCCGGCGGTGGTGATCACGCTGACGGTGGCCATGGTCAACCTGCGCCACGCGCTGTATTCCGCCACCATCGCGCCGACGCTGGCGCACCTGCCGCGGCGCTGGAAGGCGCTGATCGCCTACCTGCTGACCGACGAGGCCTTTGCCGCGATGACGCACCGGCTGGGCGACACCGGCCCGCGCGCCCGCTACCGGCACTGGTATTACTTTGGCGGCGGCTTCGCACTGTGGGCCAGCTGGCAGCTGTCGACGCTGGCCGGCGTGCTGGTCGGCGCCCAGGTGCCGCGCGACTGGCCGCTGGACTTTTTCCTGCCGCTGACTTTTATCGGCATCATCGTGCCGGGCCTCAGGCACCGCTCGCACGTCGCCGCGGCGCTGGCAGCCAGCGCGCTGGCGGTGGCCTGCTACAGCCTGCCGCACAAGCTCGGCCTGATGGTGGCCGCGCTCGGCGGCATCGCCGTGGGCATGCTGGTGCTGGGGCGCGGCAACCGGCCCGGACCGCGTGCGGCCAGCCACGCCACCGACGCCGACACCGGCACCGGCACTGCCGGCAAGGAGGCCGCATGAATGCCCTGACATTGCTGTGGGTCTTCCTGGCCGCGGGCCTGGCCACCTTCCTGATCCGCCTGTCGTTCATCGCCGTCGAAGGCCGCGTGCGGCTGCCGTCGTGGTTCCGCACCGCGCTGCAGTTCGTGCCGGCCGCAATGCTGTCGGCGCTGATCGCCCCCGACCTGCTGATGCAACACGGCGAACTCGCCCTCACCCCGACCAACGCCAGGCTGGTGGCCGGCGTGGTCGCCATCCTGATTGCCGCACGAACCCGCAGCGTGGGCTGGACCATTGCCGGCGGCATGGCCACGCTGCTTGCCCTGGAGGCCCTGTTCTGATGAAGACCATGATCTTCGCCGCCGGCCGCGGCGACCGCATGCGTCCGCTGACCGATACCTGCCCGAAGCCACTGCTGACGGTGGGCGGCAAGCCGCTGATTGCCTGGAAGATCGAAGCGCTGGCACGCGCGGGACTGCGCGACATCGTCATCAACCACGCCTGGCTGGGCGGGCAGATCGAAGCCGCCCTCGGCGACGGCAGCCGCTTCGGCGTGCGCATCGCCTATTCGGCCGAAGGCGAAGCGCTGGAAACGGCAGGCGGCATCGCCCGGGCCCTGCCGCTGCTGTCGCACGACCCGGCGCGCGGCGAAATCTTCCTGGCCGTGTCCGGCGACATCTTCTGCGACTATGACTTCCGCGCGCTGCTGCCGCGCGCGCAGGCGCTGGCGGGCGCGGCCGCGCCGCACATGCACCTGGTGATGGTGCCGAACCCGCCGTTCCATCCGCGCGGTGATTTCGGGCTGGATGGACAAGGCCGGTTATCGCTGGACGCCGACGCAGCCGCCGGCACGCGCCTCACCTTCGGCAATATCGGGCTCTACGACACCCGGCTGTTTACCGATATCGCCCCAGGCACGCGGGTGGCCATGACGCCGATCTACCATGCCTGCATCGCCGCCGGCACCGCTACCGGCGAGCGCTTCGACGGACGCTGGGAGAACGTGGGCACGCCGGCGCAGCTGGTCGAGCTCGACGCCATGCTGTCGGCCGCACAAGGACGCTAGCGCGCGACTTTCGCGCCACTGGCGCAGCTGCGCCGCCAGCGGCGGTAGAATCGGCCTGATCCTTTCTACCAGGCCCGACCATGTCCGCACCCGACACCGCCCTCCTCGCCGCCTGCCGCGACCGCCGCGCCCGTGTGCTGCAGCACCTGCGCGCCGGCGGCGGCGGCGTGGCGATCCTGCCCACCGCGCCGGAAGCCATGCGCAATCGCGACAGCGACTACCCGTACCGGCACGACAGCTATTTCTATTACCTGAGCGGCTTCACCGAGCCCGAAGCGGTGCTGGTGCTGGTAGCCGGCGCGCCCGGCGATCCGGCCGAGGCCGACCGCAGCATCCTGTTCTGCCGCCCCAAGCATGAAGAGCGCGAGATCTGGGACGGGTTCCGTTTCGGCCCGGAAGGCGCGCGCGCCGCGTTCGGCTTCGACGAAGCGCATTCGGTCGAAGACATCGACGCGGCGCTGCCGCCGCTGCTGGCCAACCGCGCGCAGCTGGCCTACCCGCTGGCCGATTCGATCCGCACCGACATGCAGATGCGCCGCTGGCTCGACGCGGTGCGCATGCAGGGCCGCGCCGGCGTGGCAGCACCGGCGGTGGCCCTCGACATCCGCACGCTGCTCGATGAAATGCGGCTGTTCAAGGACGCTGGCGAGCTCGCCACCATGCGCCGCGCCGCGGCGATTTCCGCCGGCGCCCATGTGCGCGCGATGCAGGCCACCCGCGCCGGCCTGCGCGAATACCACCTCGAGGCGGAACTGCTCTATGAATTCCGCCGCCATGGCGCGCAGAGCGTGGCCTACAACTCGATCGTCGCCGCCGGCCCCAACGCCTGCGTGCTGCACTACCGCGCCGGCCCGGCCGAGCTGAAGGACGGCGACCTGTGCCTGATCGATGCCGGGTGCGAGTTCGATGGCTACGCCTCGGACATCACGCGCACCTTCCCGGTCTCGGGCCGCTTTTCGCCGGCGCAGCGCGAGCTGTATGACCTGGTGGTGGCCGCGCAGCAGGCCGCCATCGCCGAGACCCGCGCCGGCGTGCCATACAACGTGCCGCATGACGCCGCCGTGCGCGTGCTGGCGCAGGGCATGCTCGATACCGGCCTGCTCGACCGCAACAAGGAGGGCACGCTCGACGACGTGCTGGCCAGCGGCAGCTACCGCCGCTTCTACATGCACCGCACTGGCCACTGGCTGGGCATGGACGTGCACGACGTGGGCGAATACCGCGTCGCCAGCCACAGCGGCGAAGGCGAGCGCCCGTGGCGGCCGCTGCAGCCCGGCATGGTGCTGACCATCGAGCCCGGCATCTATGTGCGCCCGGCCGAGGACGTGCCCGAGCGCTACTGGCATATCGGCATCCGCATCGAGGACGACGCCGTGGTCACCGATGGCGACTGCGAGCTGATCACGCGCGGCGTGCCGGTGCTGGCCGACGAGATCGAAGCACTGATGCGCGACCACGCCACCGCAGGAGGCCCGCGATGATCAGCTGGCTGCGCAGGATCCTGCCGGGCCAGGCCGGCGCCGGCAACCAGGCTGGCAGCGCCCGCCGCCCCGATCCGACCGAACCGTTCATCATCAACCTCTACGACGACCGCGTGGTGGTGCACCGCCCCGACGGCCAGCGCGAGGAAGTCGCGTGGGACGTGCTCGAGCGGGTGGTGGTGCGGGTCTCCGACCGCGCGCCGTGGGCCGGCACCGCCTGGATGATCCTGATCGGCGAGCCGGGTTCGGGCCAGGGCTGCGTGGTGCCGCTCGATGCCGCCAACCATGCGGCCCTGCTGCAGCAGCTGCGTGCGCTGCCGGGCTTCAACGACCAGAAGCTCGACAACGCGCTGCGCGACGCCGCGGCGGGTAAGTCACGCTCGGACGCGATCTGCTGGAAGCGCAGCGCCGACGCCCAGGCCGGGACCAACGCTGGCCATGCAGGAGGCAGTGACGATGCCGGCGGCGCAACCTGATCTTCAAGGCCCCGCCGATGTCGCCATCGTCGGCGGCGGCCCGGTCGGCCTGGCGCTGGCCTGCCAGCTGTTGCGGACCACCAGCTGGCGCGTCGCGCTGATCGACGCCGCCACGCCGGCGCGCGCGGCGCGCGACCCGCGCGCGATCGCGCTGTCGCACGGCAGCCGCCAGCTGCTTGAGCAGATCGGAGCCTGGCCGGTGCCGGGCAGCCCGATCGAGCATATCCATGTGTCGCAGCGCGGCCGCTTCGGCCATGTCCGGCTGCACCATGACGACTACGGCGTGCCGGCGCTCGGCTACGTGGTGCGCTACGGTGACCTGTGCAACGTACTGGAGCGGGCGCTGGCCCAGGCCGGGCAGGCGGCTGCAGAGGGCCGGCTGCGGCGGGTCTTCGAGACCCGCATCGAGCGGATCGAACAGGATCCCGTGCCGCGCGGCGCGGACCCGGCCGATGCCGGCCTGGTGCGGCTGAGCGGCACCGGCCACGACGGCCAGCCGGCAAGTTTTGCCGCACGCCTGGCGGTCCAGGCCGAGGGCGGCCTGTTCCACGAGCAGGCCGCCCACCAGGGCCGCGGCGCACGCACGCGCGACTACCGCCAGACCGCGGTGATCGCCCATGTGACCTGCTCGCGCCCGCAGCCCGGCTGGGCCTGGGAGCGCTTTACCGAGGAAGGCCCGCTGGCGCTGCTGCCGCATGAGGAACACGGTACGCCCGGCTATGCGCTGGTGTGGTGCTGCCCGCCAGACCAGGCCGCGCGGCGGATCGCGCTGCCGGAAGCCCAGTTTGCCGCCGAACTCGGCCGCGCCTTCGGCGACCGCATGGGCCAGTTCACGCTGGCGGGCAAGCGCCATGCCTTCCCGCTGGGGCTGAACGCCGCGCCGGTGACGGTCAACGGGCGGGTGGTGGCCGTCGGCAACGCCGCGCAGACGCTGCATCCGGTCGCCGGACAAGGCCTGAACCTGGGCCTGCGCGATGCGTTTGCGCTGGCCGACTCGCTGCGCGGCGCCTGCACCCCGCAAGCGCTGCAGGCCTTCGCCAGCCGGCACCGGCTGGACCGCGCCGTCACCATCGGCGTGACTGACCTGCTGCCGCGCGTTTTCGGCGTGGGCTTTCCGCTCGCGGCCCAGGCGCGCGGCGCGTCGCTGGCGGCGCTGGCATGCCTGCCGCCGCTGCGCCACGCGCTGGCGCGCCACATGATGTTCGGGATGCGCCGCTGAACTGGTACCCCTTGATGGCAGTGGCGCTTGCGCCACTGCCATCGTGGCATGGCGCCACGGCCCGCGCCGCGCATGCTCAAATCTTGGGCAATCGTGACCGATTGGCGGTAGAATCCTGCCCTCGCACATGTCCCGATCCACCGCTGGCAGCTGTTTCGGCAGGGGCATGTTTTTCCGTTTCGTCTCTGTTTCGTTCCAGCCTCAGAGCAGGCTGTCCCGATCCGTCGCGGCGCCTGTTGCACCGTGAAGGCGGGGCCGCCAGGACGGGTCACCAGAACCGCCCAACCGCGCCCCAGGCGCCGCCTAACCGTCGTGCAGATCGGACCTCACCAACTCCGCAACAACCTTTTTGTCGCCCCGATGGCGGGCGTGACGGACCGGCCCTTCCGCCAGCTGTGCAAGCAGCTCGGCGCGGGCTACGCGGTGTCGGAAATGGTGGCGTCCAATGCCCAGCTGTGGAAGAGCGAGAAGACCATGCGCCGCGCCAACCACGCCGGCGAGGTCGAGCCCATCGCGGTGCAGATCGCCGGCGCCGAGCCGTCGATGATGGCCGAGGCCGCGCGCTACAACGTCGATCGCGGCGCGCAGATCATCGACATCAACATGGGCTGCCCGGCCAAGAAGGTGTGCAACGTCGCCGCCGGCTCGGCCCTGCTGCAGAACGAGCCGCTGGTGGTGCGCATCGTCGAGGCGGTGGTCGCCGCGGTCGGCGAGCGCGTGCCGGTCACGCTCAAGATCCGCACCGGCTGGAACCGCGAAAACCGCAATGCGCTGCGGGTCGCGCGCATGGTCGAGGACGCGGGCATCAGCATGCTCACCATCCACGGGCGCACCCGCGCCGACCTGTACCACGGCGACGCCGAGTACGAGACCATTGCCGCGGTCAAGGCAACGGTGTCGATCCCGGTGGTCGCCAACGGCGACATCACCACGCCGCAGAAGGCAAAGCAGGTGCTGGCGCTGACCGGCGCCGACGCGCTCATGATCGGCCGCGCGGCGCAGGGCCGGCCCTGGCTGTTCCGCGAGATCGAGCACTTCCTGAAAACCGGCGAAATGCTGCCGTCGCCGGAAGTGGCCGAGATCCGCGCCATCATGAACGCGCACCTGGAAGACCACTACGCGTTCTATGGCGAGTTCACCGGTGTGCGCACCGCGCGCAAGCACATCGCCTGGTACACGCGCGGGCTGCGCGGCGCCAACCTGTTCCGCCACCGCATGAACACGCTGGAAAGCACCGCCGAGCAGCTGGCGGCGGTCAACGCGTTCTTCGACGAGCAGGCGCAGATCTCTGACCGGCTGGTGTATGTCGACGACGCCGCGCAAGACAAAGACGAAGCGAACAACAACAAAAACGGGGAGTTGCTTGCCGCATGAGCCGCAACGCTATCGACCAGTGCATCCGGGAAAGCCTGGATACGTACTTTCGCGACCTGGACGGCGAAGAGCCGTCGAATATGTACAACATGGTGCTCGAGGCGGTCGAACGGCCGCTGCTGGAAGCCGTGATGGTACGCGCCGAGCGCAACCAGTCGCTGGCGGCCGCCTACCTGGGCATCAATCGCAATACGCTGCGCAAGAAGCTGCAGCAGCACGGTTTACTTTGAATTTGAAGCGTTTCCCACTGCCATGATCAAGCAAGCCCTACTCTCCGTTTCCGACAAGACCGGCATCGTCGATTTCGCGCGCGAACTGAACGCGCTCGGCGTCACGCTGCTTTCCACCGGCGGCACCGCCAAGCTGCTGGCCGACAGCGGCCTGCCCGTGACGGAGGTGGCCGACTACACCGGCTTCCCGGAAATGCTCGACGGCCGCGTCAAGACGCTGCATCCCAAGGTCCACGGCGGCATCCTGGCGCGCCGCGACCTGCCCGAGCACATGGCCGCGCTGGCCGAGCACAACATCCCCACCATCGACCTGCTGGTGGTCAACTTGTACCCGTTCCAGCAGACCGTGGCCAAGGATGACTGCACGCTGCCGGACGCGATCGAGAACATCGACATCGGCGGCCCGACCATGCTGCGCTCGGCGGCCAAGAACCACCGCGACGTGACCGTGATCGTCGACCCGGCCGACTACGCCGTGGTGCTCGGTGAAATGCGCGCCAATGGCAACAGCGTCGGCTACGACACCAACTTCCGCCTGGCCACCAAGGTGTTCGCGCACACCGCGCAGTACGACGGCGCCATCACCAACTACCTGACCAGCCTGGGCGCCGACAAGTCGCACCAGGCCCGCAGCGCCTACCCGCAGACGCTGAACCTGGCCTTCGACAAGGTGCAGGAAATGCGCTACGGCGAGAACCCGCACCAGTCGGCCGCGTTCTACCGCGACCTGAAGGCCTTCGACGGCGCACTGGCCAACTACGTGCAGCTGCAGGGCAAGGAACTGTCGTACAACAACATCGCCGACGCCGATGCCGCGTGGGAATGCGTAAAGTCGTTCGACGCTGCCGCCGGCGCCGCCTGCGTCATCATCAAGCACGCCAACCCGTGCGGCGTGGCGCTGGGCGCTAATGCGCTGGAAGCGTATGACAAGGCGTTCAAGACCGATTCGACCTCGGCCTTCGGCGGCATCATCGCCTTCAACGTCGAGCTGGACGAAGCCGCGGCGCAAGCGGTGGCCAAGCAGTTCGTCGAAGTACTGATCGCGCCGTCGTTCAGCGCCGCCGCGCGCGCCGTGTTCGCGGCCAAGCAGAATGTGCGCCTGCTCGAGATCCCGCTGGGCAAGGGCATCAACCAGTTCGACTTCAAGCGCGTCGGCGGCGGCCTGCTGGTGCAGAGCCCGGACGCCAAGAACGTGCAGCCGTCCGAGCTGCGCGTGGTGACGCGCCGCCATCCGACCCCGAAGGAAATGGACGACCTGATGTTCGCCTGGCGCGTGGCCAAGTTCGTCAAGTCCAATGCCATCGTGTTCTGCGGCGGCGGCATGACGCTGGGCGTGGGCGCCGGCCAGATGAGCCGCGTCGATTCGGCCCGCATCGCGAGCATCAAGGCGCAGAACGCCGGCCTGACGCTGGCCGGCTCGGCGGTCGCGTCGGATGCATTCTTCCCGTTCCGCGACGGCCTTGACGTGGTGGTCGACGCGGGCGCGACCTGCGTGATCCAGCCGGGCGGCTCGATGCGCGATGACGAAGTCATCGCCGCCGCCGACGAGCGCGGCATTGCGATGGTGCTGACGGGCACGCGGCATTTCCGCCACTGAGGTTTGCTCCCCTCTCCCGCCTGCGGGAGAAGGGCCGGGGGTGAGGGCAGGCGCTGGCATACCACCGGCTTCACTTCGTGGATATTCCCCCCCTCTCCCCAACCCTCTCCCGCCAGCGGGAGAGGGAATCCGCAACGGGTCATTCAAGGGGCCTCGCAGACTTTTGCCCCACCTCAAGGGCTACGCCGCCCCCGCGCCCTCCGCGCAAAAAGCAATACACTAAACGGCGTCCACCCTACCCCAACCTCATGCGAATCCTAGGCATCGACCCCGGCCTGCGCACCACCGGCTTCGGCGTGATCGAGAAACAAGGCAACAAGCTTGCCTATATCGCCTCGGGCACGATCAAGAGCGACGGCAATGCCAACCTGCCGGAACGGCTGAAAACGCTGTATGACGGCATCAGCGAAGTGTCGCGGACTTACGCCCCTGACTGCGCGGCGATCGAGAAGGTCTTCGTCAACGTCAACCCGCAGTCCACGCTGCTGCTCGGCCAGGCGCGCGGCGCGGCGATCTGCGGGCTGGTCGGCTACGGGCTGCCGGTGTTCGAATACACCGCGCTGCAGCTCAAGGTGGCGGTGGTCGGCTATGGCCGCGCCAACAAGGCGCAGGTGCAGGAAATGGTCACGCGGCTGCTGATGCTGCCGGGCCAGCCCGGTAGCGATGCGGCCGACGCGCTGGGCGTGGCGATCTGCCATGCCAACGGCGGCGATACGCTGGGCACGCTGGCCGGCCTGGCGCCTGACCTGGTGCGCAAGGGCATGCGCGTGCGGCGCGGACGGCTGGTCGGCTGAGTTCGCCACCGTAGAAGGCGGCCGCGTCTTTTACAATCTGCCCTTGGACCCATCACAGGAACGCCGCATGCCTAGCCAGTCCCGACTGCTCGCGCCGCGCTCGCGCGCCAGCCTTGCCCGTGTTGTTGCCGCTTGCCGGCGCTGGCTGTTGCCGACCGCTGCCGCCGCGGCGTGCGCGATGCTGGCCGCCGGCTGCGCCACGGTGCCGCGCCCCAAGCGCGCCGCATCGCCGGCCCCGCCTGCGCCGGTGCCCGCCGCCAGCGCACCGGCTGCGGCGGCCCCGCAGCCAAAGCCGCTGGTCATCGCCCATCGCGGCGCCAGCGCGCGACGCCCCGAACATACACTGGCCGCCTATGCCAAGGCGATCGAGGACGGCGCCGACGCGATCGAGCCCGACCTGGTCATGACGCGCGACGGCGTGCTGGTGGCGCGCCATGAGAATGACATCACCGGCACCACCAACGTCGCCGAACTGCCGCAGTTTGCCGAGCGCAAGCGCACCAAGGTGATTGACGGCGAGCGCCTGACCGGCTGGTTCACCGAAGACTTCACGCTGGCCGAACTCAAGACGCTGCGCGCGCGCGAGCGCATCCCGCGCCTGCGCCCGGCCAATGCACGCCTGAACGACCAGTTCGAGGTGCCGTCCTTCGACGAAATCGTGCGCCTCGCCGAGCAGGCCGCGCTGCGCACCGGCAAACCCATCGGCATCTATGCGGAACTGAAGCACCCGAGCTATTTCCGCAGCATCGGCTTGCCGCTCGAGGACAAACTGGCTGCGGCGGTGCGGGCACAGCCATACCTGCGCAATGGGCCGCTGTTTATCCAGTGTTTCGAAAGCGGCAGCCTGCGCGCGCTGCGCCGCACGCTGGGCAGCGCAATGCAGAACGTCAAGCTGGTTCAGCTGATCGGCAACCCGCGCAAGGGCCCGGCTGACTGGAAACTGGCTGGCGACGGCCGCACCTTCGGCGATATGCTGAACACGACCGGCCTGCGCGAAGTGGCGGCCTACGCCGACGGCATCGGCCCGGAAAAAAGCAGCGTCGTGCCCCGTGATGCGCAAGGCGCCCTGGGCGCGCCGACCGCGCTGGTACACCAGGCCCATGCTGCCGGCCTGTTTGTCCATCCGTACACGTTCCGCCCGGAAAACAGCTTCCTGCCCAAGGCGCTGCAGACGGGCGGCGACGACGCCACGCGCAGCCCGGCGGGCATGGAGCGCGAGGTGCAAGCCTTCGTCGCGGCCGGCATCGATGGCTTTTTCACCGACGACCCGGCACTGGGCCGGCGCGCCGTCGACACACCGGCGCGCTGAGCCGGCCTGGCGGCCACGCTACACTGGCGGCCGCTTCTTTCCTGACCTCCTGTTCCTCCTACCATGATCGGACGCATCGCCGGCACCCTTATCGAAAAGAACCCTCCGCACCTGCTGGTTGACTGCCAGGGCGTCGGCTACGAGGTCGACGTGCCGATGAGCACGTTCTACAACCTGCCCGCGGTGGGCCAGCCGGTGACCTTGCTGACGCAGCTGATCGTGCGCGAGGACGCGCACCTGCTGTATGGCTTCGGCAGCGCGGCGGAGCGCAACACCTTTCGCGAGCTGATCAAGATCACCGGCATTGGCGCCCGCATGGCGCTGGCGGTGCTATCGGGCATGTCCGTGCCCGAGCTGGCCCAGGCGATCACGCTGCAGGAAGCCGGGCGCCTGACCCGCGTTCCCGGCATCGGCAAGAAGACCGCCGAGCGGCTGCTGCTGGAGCTCAAGGGCAAGCTGGGCGCGGAACTGGGCCATGCACCGGGTGCGCCGGCGGTGCCCGACAGTGCCGTCGACGTGCTCAATGCGCTGCTGGCGCTGGGTTACTCGGACAAGGAAGCCGCCGCCGCGATCAAGCAGGTGCCGGCCGGCACCGGGGTCTCGGAGGGCATCAAGCTGGCGCTCAAGGCACTGTCCAAGGGTTGAGCCGCGGCGTTGAGCCACGAAAGGGCGCGTAGAATGGCGGGTTGTTGCCGCTGTCCGGGCCCCTGACCACCATGATCGAAACCGACAAGCTTGCCGCCCCCGCCCGCGTAATCGCCGCCACCCCCGCCTCGTCGCAAGAGGAGGTGTTCGAGCGCGCGCTGCGGCCCAAGCTGCTGGACGAGTATGTCGGCCAGGAAAAGGTGCGCGGCCAGCTGGACATCTTCATGCACGCTGCGCGCAACCGGCGCGAGGCGCTCGACCACGTGTTGCTGTTCGGCCCGCCGGGGCTGGGCAAGACCACGCTGGCCCACATCATCGCGCGCGAGATGGGGGTCAACCTGCGCCAGACCTCAGGCCCGGTGCTCGAGCGGCCCGGCGACCTGGCCGCGCTGCTGACCAACCTGGAAGCCAACGACGTTCTCTTCATCGACGAAATCCACCGGCTCTCGCCGGTCGTTGAGGAAATCCTGTACCCGGCGCTGGAGGACTACCAGATCGACATCATGATCGGCGAGGGCCCGGCGGCGCGCTCGGTCAAGCTCGACCTGCAGCCATTCACGCTGGTGGGCGCGACCACGCGCGCCGGCATGCTGACCAACCCGCTGCGCGACCGCTTCGGCATCGTCGCGCGGCTGGAGTTCTATACCGCCGAGGAACTGGCGCGCATCGTCACGCGCTCGGCGCAGTTGCTGCACGCCAGCATCGATCCGCAAGGCGCGCTGGAGATCGCGCGGCGCGCGCGCGGCACCCCGCGTATCGCCAACCGGCTGCTGCGCCGGGTGCGCGACTATGCCGAGGTCAAGGGGGACGGCACCATTACGCGCCCGATGGCCGATGCCGCCCTGGCCATGCTTGACGTCGACAGCGTGGGCTTCGACCTGATGGACCGCAAGCTGCTCGAGGCCGTGCTGCACAAGTTCGGCGGCGGCCCCGTCGGCGTCGACAACCTCGCCGCGGCCATCGGTGAAGAGCGCGACACCATTGAGGACGTGCTCGAGCCCTATCTGATCCAGCAGGGCTACCTGCAGCGCACCCCGCGCGGGCGCGTGGCCACCGCGGCGGCCTACCGCCATTTCGGCCTGGCCAGCCCGCAAGACACGGCCGGCGGCGCCGGCGCATTGTTCGGCGACGCCTGAGCGAATGCCGGGCGCGAACATGCGCCATGACGCACACGTCGCGATCAATTAAACGTTTTAAATTCCCAACCAAAATTTTTTCGAAGTGGATTGCTGGCCGGTGGCCGATTGTCCACAATGGCTTCATCGGCACCTGCCCGGTGCCGCAAGGCTGTGTCCGCCGGGGCACGGTTCCTTCGCAAACCTGTCAAGGAAAGCCATGATCCGCCAGTGTTCCAGCCTGCTCGCCGCCGCTTTCGCCCTGACCGCGTTCGCCGCCGGCAGTGCCAATGCACAGCGCCCGCCCGCGCCGGTCGGCGTGGCGGAAGAAGCCGTCGTCAGCGGCAAGATCGTCGATATCGATCCCAACGCCAAGGCAGTGCTGGTCCAGGGCCCGCGCGGCAACATCGTCGAGTTGGTAGGCGGCGACGAAGCCCGCAATTTCGGCCAGATCCGCAAGGGCGACATCCTCACCGTGGCCCGCGGCGCCGCCTTGGTGGCGGCGCTGGAGCCGGTCGACAGCAAGGCCACGGCCCTGGCCGAATCGGTCGACCGCACCACGCGCGCGGCCGAGGGCGGCAAGCCCGGCATCATGCGCGAGATCACCACCACGGTGACCGCACAGATCACCAAGGTCGACCCGGCCAGGCAACTGATCACCTTCCGCGGCCCGCGCGAGACGTTGCGCACGGTCAAGGTCCAGGACCCCGCCATCGACCTCAAGGGTATCAAGCAAGGCCAGATGGCCAAGATCGTCTACCGTGAAGTCGTGGCCATTACGGTCAGGGCTCCCGCGGCAGCCGCAGCAAACTGAGCCACTGAATCAGGCGCGGTACTTTTCCCATCAGGAGGTTACCTATGAATCGTCGCCACTTTGTTACCCGGGTTGCCGGGTCGGGCCTGCTCGTCGCCACCGTGATGGCCGCGGGCTGCACCACCACCGGCACCGGCGCGCCGAAAGACGCGGGCGCCAAGAAGCAGGAAATCGATGCGGGTGTCGACGGCGCGCTGAACCGGCTGTTCTCCTCGACCAACGGCTCGCGCGAGCTGGCGCAGCGTGCGCAGGGCGTCCTGGTATTCCCACGCGTACTTGCCGGCGGCTTCATTGTCGGCGCCGAATACGGCGAGGGCGCGCTGCGCTCGAAGGGCGCGACGGTCGGCTACTACAGCACGACGCAGGCCTCGGTCGGGCTGACCGCCGGTGGGCAGTCCAAGGCTGTCATCATCATGTTCATGACGCCCGAGGCCTACAACAAGTTCGTGGCCAGCAAGGGCTGGACGGCGGGCGCGGACGCCAACGTGGCGGTGGCGAAGGTCGGCGCGGACGGCCGGCTCGACACGCTGACCAGCCAGCAACCGGTGATTGCATTCGTGCAGACCAACGCCGGCCTGATGTTCGACGTCTCGGTGAACGGTTCCAAGATCAGCAAGCTGAACCTCTGACACCGCTGGCCCGCCCCTTGCGGGGCCGCCACTCCCGGACAGATTCCCGGCTACGGCCGGGAATTTCTTTTGGGCTAAGCTCGCCCGCCGCGGCGCGCGCGAACTTGCCCGCCCGCTGGCATAATCGCGCCCAACCCACTGCGCCCGCGCGCGACCGGAGACTTGATGTCAGCCATACCCGCCAGGCCGGCCCCTGCCGCGCGTGTCTACCGCTACTACGACTTCGTCATGGTGGCCTTTGTCACCGTGCTGCTGTGCTCGAACCTGATTGGCGCGGCCAAGGCGGCGCAGGTAACGCTGCCGGTGATCGGCACGGTGACCTTCGGCGCGGGGGTGCTGTTCTTCCCGGTCTCATACATCTTCGGCGACGTGCTGACCGAGGTCTACGGCTACGGACGCGACCGGCGCGTGGTGTGGGCGGGCTTCGCCGCACTGGCCTTTGCCACTTTCATGAGCGTGGTGGTGCTGAACATGCCGGTCGCGCCGTTCATGGCGGACTACCAGAAGAGCCTGCAGGACGTGTTCGGCAACACCTGGCGCATCGCGCTGGGATCGCTGATCGCGTTCTGCTGCGGCAGTTTTGCCAACAGCTATGTGCTGGCCAAGATGAAGCTGTGGACCGCAGGCCGTTGGCTGTGGACCCGCACCATCGGCTCGACGCTGGCCGGCGAGCTGGTGGACTCGTCGCTGTTCTATGTGATTGCCTTCTACGGCATCTGGCCGTTGGAGCAGGTGGTCCAGGTCGCGGTGGCGCAGTACGTGCTGAAGACCGGCTGGGAAGTGGTGATGACGCCGGTGACGTACAAGGTGGTGGCCTTCCTGAAGCGGGCCGAGAACGAAGACTACTTCGACCGCGACACCGACTTCACCCCGTTCCGGCTGCGGGTCTAGCGCCGCGGCTACGGCACGCGCCGGTCCACTTCATCCAGCGCCAGGTTCTCCAGGTGGCTGACATCGCCCCACTGCGCCAGCGTCAGGTGGGTGCTGTCGCTGCGCAGCCGGTTGACGCTGGCATTGAGCAGCTCGTGCTGGCGTGGCGCTTCCAGCGTCATGCCGGTGGCCTCGCGGTAGAGGCAGTCGAGCACGCCGCCATGCGCCACCAGTGCGATGCGCTCGCCCGGGTGCCGGCGCGACAGCGCCAGCACCGCATCGACCGCGCGCTCGTGGAAGCCCAGCAGCGATTCGCCCTCGGGCGGCGCATAGTCGGGCACGCGCGCCTGCCAGCGGGCAAAGTCTTCTGGCAGGTGCTCGGCCACCTCGGCGTAGGTCTTGCCCTGCAGCGCGCCGTAGCTGCGCTCGCGCAGCCGCGCATCGGCACGCACCTGCAGCCCCAGTGCCTCGGCCAGCGGCGCGGCGGTGGCCAGCGCGCGCGACAGGTCGCTGGAATACACCGCGTCGATGGGCTCGCCCGCCAGCGCATGCGCCAGTGCGCGGGCCTGCGCATGGCCGGTCTCGTTCAGCGGAATGTCGAGCTGGCCCTGCAGCCGGCGCTCCCGGTTCCAGGCCGTTTCGCCGTGGCGGATCACGATCAGGTGGGTAAAGGCCAGCGAATGCGGGCCGGGGCTTTGCGACATGCCGTTTCCTTCGGGGGTTGCTGCGCAGGCTTGCGTGAGGCCGCGCCGGCCGGCACCGCGGCGGACGCGGCACCGGCGCGGCGTCATGCCGCCGCTGACTTGGCCAGTTTCGGGTTCAGCGTATAGGTGCCGGTCAGGCTGGCCTGCGCCAGCACATGGCCCCGGATCGCCTCGCGCACCTGGGTGCCGGTAAAGGTGCCTTCCAGCGGCAGCCGGTCAATGTCGAGCGCATACAGCGTGAACACGTAGTGGTGCAGCAGCGTGTCGTTCCACGGCGGGCACGGACCGTCATAGCCGTAGTAGTCGCCCTTCATGTCGGCATCGCCGGCAAACCAGCCGGTGTAGTCATTGATGCCGTGGCGCAGGCCGCCCGCGGCGGCGGTGCCGCCGGTCGCTTCCGGGCCCGGCTTGCCACGCGCGATCACGCCGTCGCTGTGCGAGCCCGCGGCGATCGAGGTCAGGCCGGGCGGGATATCGACCAGCACCCAGTGGAAGAAGTCTACGCGCGGCAGCGAGGCCGGCACTTCGCGGCCTTCCTGGTTGACGTCGTCACCCTGGCTGGGCACGTCGCGGTCGTGGCAGATCAGCACGAACGAGCGCGTCTCGGTCGGCGCGTCCTCCCAGCGCAGGTCAGGATTGCGGTTGTTCGACAGGGCCACGTGGGCGGCGGCGTCGGGCACGCAGAAGGCGAACTCGCCGGGAATCGGCGCATTGTCGTTGAAGGACTTGCTCCAGAGTTTCATCTGTCTCTCCTGTCTTGGTGCCGCGCCGGAGGGCGCGGCAGCTTCGAATCTGTTCAGGCCGGCGGCACGCGCAACCAGAAGGTGACCGGGCCGTCGTTGACCAGGCTGACCTGCATCATCGCGCCGAACTCGCCGGTCTGCACCTGCGGATGCGCCGTGCGCGCCCGCGCGACGAAATGCTCGTACAGGCGCCGGCCATCCTCGGGCGAGGCCGCGGGCGTAAAGCTGGGCCGCGTGCCGCTGTTGGTATCGGCCGCCAGCGTGAACTGCGACACCACCAGCAGGCCGCCCGGATTGCCGTTGCCATCGATGTTCTGCACCGGCAGGTTCATCTTGCCGGCCGCATCGGAAAACACCCGGTACGACAGCATCTTGGCGAGCAGCCGCTCGGCCTGCGCTTCGGTGTCGCCGCGCTCGGCACAGACCAGCGCCAGCAGCCCGGCCCCGATCTCACCGGTGGTGCGGCCTTCGACCGTGACGCGGGCCTGGGCCACCCGCTGGATCAGCGCGATCATGGCCGCCGCCTCAGGCCAGCGTCACGCGCGCGAAGCGGCGCTTGCCGACCTGCACGACGTAGGTGCCCGCGGCCACCCGGGTGGCCTTGTCGGTCACCGTGGCGCCGTCGATCTTGACCCCGCCCTGCTCGATATTGCGATTGGCTTCCGAGGTGGACGGCACCAGGTTGGCCTGCTTGAGCAATTGCGCGATGCCCAGCGGCGCGCCTTCCAGGCTCACCGCCGGGATCTCGTCCGGCACGCCGCCCCGGGCGCGGTGGTTGAAGTCTTCCAGCGCCTTCTCGGCATCGGCCTGGCTGTGGAAGCGCGCCACGATCTCCTGCGCCAGCAACACCTTGCAGTCGCGCGGGTTGCGGCCCGCGGCGATCTCCTGCTTCATCAGGTCGATCTCGCTCATCGGGCGGAACGACAGCAGCGTGAAGTACTGCCACATCAGGTCGTCCGAGATGCTCATCAGCTTGCCGAACATCTCGCCGGGCGCCTCGGTCACGCCGACGTAGTTGCCCTTGGACTTGGACATCTTCTCGACGCCGTCCAGGCCCACCAGCAGCGGCATGGTCAGGATGCACTGCGGCTCCTGGCCGTATTCCTTCTGCAGCTCGCGGCCGACCAGCAGGTTGAACTTCTGGTCGGTGCCGCCGAGTTCCAGGTCGGACTTGAGCGCGACCGAGTCGTAGCCCTGCATCAGCGGGTAGAGGAACTCATGCACGGAGATCGGGATCCCGGAGCGGAAGCGCTTGGTGAAGTCGTCGCGTTCCATCATGCGCGCCACGGTGTACTTGGCCGCCAGCTGGATCATGCCGCGCGCGCCCAGCGGGTCGCACCACTCGCTGTTGTAGCGAATCTCGGTGCGGGCCGGGTCGAGCACCAGGCTGGCCTGGCGGTAGTAGGTCTGGGCGTTGGCCTCGATCTGCTCGCGCGTCAGCGGCGGGCGCGTGCTGTTGCGGCCCGACGGATCGCCGATGGTCGAGGTGAAGTCGCCGATCAGGAAGATCACCTGGTGGCCAAGGTCCTGCAACTGGCGCAGCTTGTTCAGCACCACGGTATGGCCGATATGGATGTCGGGCGCGGTCGGGTCCAGGCCCAGCTTGATGCGCAGCGGCACGCCGGTGGCCTCGCTGCGCGCCAGCTTCTGCAACCATTCGGATTCGATCAGGAGTTCGTCGCAGCCGCGCTTGGAGATCTCCAGGGCCTGCATCACCGAAGGCGTCAGGGGGTATTTGGCCGGTGCGGCCGAGGCAACTTCAGTCATGACGTAAGTCTTTGAAATACTTGAAATTTTAGGAAATTTGCCGACTGCCACCAGGGCCGGATTTTGGTATAATCCGCGTTTCCCGGCGCCAGCGGGAGTCTTTCCCGTGCGCCACCCGCCACTTTGCGCAGCAAGGCAGGCGGCCAAATGATACTGACATTGAACAGCACGCGCCGCACCTCGGGGGAGGAAGGCAGACGAGACACATCGTCCCCGGCAGCGGGCTCAGACCAAGGTTGAATTTTACGTGATGTGGTCCAGACTCCGCGAAGTTTTCGCGCGTGAACTGGTGGTGCTGGTCGATCCGACCAACCCCCACCATGCGCGGCGGCGCAAACAACTGACGGCTTCGGTCGGTGCGATCTTCACGCTCGGCATGGCCGCGGCGATGGGTGTCGCGCCGCGCAGCGCCTACGACGATCCGCGCGCGCCCCGTACGCAGCAGGCCCTGCGCATGCCCGACGTGCGCGAACAGCTCGAACAGCTGACCGACAGCGAGGCCGTCTACGTACGCGAAGAGCGCATGCAGCGCGGCGACACCATCGCCAGCCTGCTCAAGCGGCTGGGCGTCGACGACGCCGACGCCCAGGCGTTCATCGTCAAGAACCCCACCGCGCGCGGCCTGTTCAACCTGGACCCGGGCCAGGCGGTGCAGGCGGAAATCGACGAGAGCAACACGCTGGTCTCGCTGCAGGCCAACCTTGGCGGCGACGCCGCGGCCTCGCGCGAGCTGGTGATCGAGCGCGTGCGCGCCGCCAGCGGCGACACCGCCGCCGCCTACAAGGCCAAGGTGCAGCGCGTCGACAACGACGTGCACTATGAGATGGCCTCGGGCGCAGTTTCGGCGGGCGGCTTCTTCAAGGCCATGGACGCCGCCAACGTGCCCGATGAAGTGGTGCAGCAGATGCTGTCGATCTTCTCCGGCGTGATCGACTTCCACCACGATATCGCCAGCGGCGACCGCTTCCGCATCATTTATGAAGCGGGCTTCCGCGACGGCACCTTCGTGCGCAACGGCCGCGTGGTCGCGGTGGAGCTGATCAACCGCAACCAGCTGCACCAGGCGCTCTGGTTCGCCCCCGAGGACAGCAAGGACGGCGGGGCCTACTACACGTTCGACGGGCGCAGCATGAAGCGGCCGTTCCTGCGCTCGCCGGTAGAGTTTTCGCGCGTGTCGTCGGGCTTCGGCGGTCGCGAGCATCCGCTGCATCATGACTGGGCCCAGCACAAGGGCATCGACTTTGCCGCCCCCACCGGCACCAAGGTGCTGGCCACCGGCGACGGCGTGGTCGAGTTCGTGGGCCAGCAGAACGGCTACGGCAATATCGTCATCCTGTCGCATCCCAACGGCTACTCCACCTATTACGCGCACCTGTCCGGGTTTGCCGGCATGCGCCAGGGGCAGCCGGTGCGCCAGGGCCAGCTGATCGGCTATGTCGGCTCGACCGGCTGGGCCACCGGCCCGCACCTGCACTATGAGTTCCGCTTCAACGACGTGCCGCAGAACCCGCTGACCATCACGCTGATGGAATCGCCCGCGCTGACCGGCAAATCGCGCCAGGAATTCCTGACCTACACCAGCGGGCTGCTCAGCCGCATCAACGCGCTGCGCACCTACAACGTGCTGACCGCGGCCAACTGAAGCGTCCACCGTGATCCCCGTGCCCGGCAACGAGCGCTATATCGGCATCATGTCCGGCACCAGCATGGACGGTGCCGACGCGGTGCTGGTCGATTTCAGCGGCGCGCGGCCCGCGGTGCTGGCAGCCACCAGCCAGCCGTTCCCCGACACGCTGCGCGCGGCCTTCGGCGCGCTGCAGCAGCCCGGCGAGGACGAGATCCATCGCGAGGCGCTGGCCGCCAATGCGCTGGCGCAGGTGTACGCCGGCTGCGTCGCCGCGCTGCTGCGCGAGGCGCGCCTGGACCCAGCCGCGGTCGCCGCCATCGGCGCCCACGGCCAGACCATCCGCCACCGGCCGGGCCTGTACGACGGCATCGGCTATACCCGCCAGAGCCAGCACCCGGCGCGGCTGGCCGAGCTGGCCGGCATCGACGTGGTGGCGGACTTCCGCAGCCGCGACATCGCCGCCGGCGGTCAGGGCGCGCCACTGGTACCGGCGCTGCACCACGCACTGTTCGGCAGCGACGCCGAGACCCGGGTGGCCTGCAATATCGGCGGCATTTCCAACATCAGCGTCCTGCCGGCCGCCGGCGAGGCCGTCACCGGCTTCGACTGCGGTCCGGGCAATGCGCTGCTCGACTACTGGATCGGCCGCCACCGCGGCCAGCCCTTCGACAGCAACGGCGACTGGGCTGCGAGCGGCCAGGTCGACGCCGCGCTGCTGGCGCGGTGCCTGGCCGAGCCCTACTTCAGCATGGCGCCACCCAAGAGCACCGGTCGCGACCTGTTCCATCCGGGCTGGCTCGAAGCACAGCTGGCGGCGTTCCCGCACCTCGCGCCTGTCGACGTGCAGGCAACGCTGGCCGCGCTGACCGCCGAAGCCATCGCGCGCGACGTGCGCGCCGGCGCGCCGGCGGCGCGCCGGCTGATCGTCTGCGGTGGCGGCGCCCGCAATGCGTTCGTGATGGCGCGGCTGGCGCAGGCCCTGCCCGGCGTGGCCATCAAGACCTCCGACGACTACGGCGTGCCGGTGTCGCAGGTCGAAGCCATCGCCTTTGCCTGGCTGGCGCGCCAGTGCCTGCTGCGCCTGCCCGGCAACGTCCCCACCGTGACCGGCGCCGCCGGTACGCGCGTGCTGGGCGCTATCTATCCGCGCTGAACCGCGGCGCCGCGTGCGCCGCTGCCCTGCTCCGCCTCCACCCAATCCATGAACGCCTGCGCCAGCGGCGATGCGCGCATCGCCGGCGAGTGGGCCAGCACCACGCGCTGCGGCGTCACCGGCTCGCGCAGCGGCCGGCAGGCGATCGGCACGCCGTCGTAGCTGTGGTCGCCCGCGGGCCGCGTGCACGACAGCGCCACGCCGTAGCCGTGCGCCACCAACCCGCGCTGCATCTCGAAGGTCTGCGTGTACTGGTGCAGCGCCGGGCGCAGCCCATGCGCCCAGAACAAGGACAGGAAGTACTCGCGGGTCTGGGGGATGTCTTCGAGGATCAGCCGTTCGGCGGCGAGGTCGGCCAGGCTGACATCGGCAGCGCCGGCCAGCGGATGGGCGGGCGGCAGCAGCGCGTAGGGCGCCAGTTCCGCCAGCGTGCGACGCTCGGTGCGCGCGTCGAGTCCCAGCTCATAGGTCACGGCGAGTTCCGCCTTGCCGGCCTGCAAGGTGCGATGGACGGTGGCCAGGTCGGCCTCGAACAGCGTCACCGAGATGCCGGGATGGCGCTCGCGCAGCCCCGCCAGCAGGCGCGGCACGAAGTAAGGGCCGAGGTCCTGGAAACAGGTCAGCGACAGCTGGCCACTCAGGCCCCGGCCGGCGCCGTCGTCGACGGTGAGCCCAGCCGCCAGCGCCAGTACGTCGCGGGCCCGGCCAAGCAGGCGCTGTCCGGCCGGGGTCAGCGACAGCCCACGACTGACTTGGCGCCTGAACAGCGGCTGGCCCAACGTGTCCTCCAACTGGGCAATCGCGGTCGATACCGACGGCTGCGACACATGGCGCGCCCTGGCCGCGGCGCTGATGCTGCCATGCTCCGCGGCGGCGACGAAGTACTCGAGCTGGCGGAATGAGAAAGGGATCATGATTTCCTATATCGCAACATAGGAAATATATGCTTTTCCTATCCTCCGTGCGTGGCGATACTTGGCGCATCGCCCCTGCACACATCGCCATGGACATTACCCGCGAACAGATCGACACCTACCAGCGCGACGGCGTGCTGGTCTTGCGCGGCGCCTTCACCGACTGGGTTGACCGCTTGCGCGAAGGCTTCGCGCAGAACCTGGCCGAGCCGGGCCCGTTCGCCATCGAGAACGTCCGCGCAGGCGAGGACGGCCGCTTTTTCGAGGACTATTGCAACTGGACGCGCATCGCACCGTTCGCCGCCTTTATCCGGGAATCCGCGGCGGCCGGGATCGCGGGACGGATCATGCAGTCGCAGGCGGTGCAGGTGTTCCACGAGCACATCCTGGTCAAGGAGCCCGGCACGGCCAAGCCTACGCCCTGGCACCAGGACTTGCCCTACTACTGCGTCGACGGCACCCAGACCGCGAGCTACTGGATTCCGCTGGATCCGGTAACACAGGCCAATACGCTGCGCGTGGTGGCGGGCTCGCATCGCTGGCCCCGGCTGGTGCGTCCCAAGCGCTGGGCCAGCAACGAGAATTTCTATGGCGGCGACGATGCCTTCATGGAGATGCCGGACCTGGAAGACGGCAGCCATACCCTGCTGGCCCCGGAACTGGAACCGGGCGATGCCGTGGTGTTCGACTTCCGCACCGTGCATGGCGCCGCCGGCAATACCGGCAGCGGGCGGCGCCGGGCGTTCTCGGCCCGTTTCCTCGGCGACGACGTGCGCTTTATGCAGCGGCCGGGGCGGACCTCGCCACCGTTCCCCGGCATCGGCCAACAGACCGGCGAGCGCATGCGCGAAGACTGGTTTCCGGTGGTCTGGCGCGCCGCGCAGTAAGCTGTCACGGAAAAGAAAAAACGCACCCGAAGGTGCGTTTTTTTCTGCAAGGCCGGGACCGTCAGACCGAGAACGACGAGCCGCAACCGCAGGTGGTCGAAGCGTTCGGGTTCTTGATCACGAACTGTGCGCCGTTGATGTCTTCCTTGTAGTCGATTTCGGCGCCGACCAGGTACTGATAGCTCATCGAGTCGATCAGCAGCGTGACGCCGTTCTTGACCATGGTGGTGTCGTCTTCGTTGACTTCCTCGTCAAAGGTGAAGCCATACTGGAAGCCGGAGCAGCCGCCGCCCTGCACGAACACGCGCAGTTTCAGCTCGGCATTGCCCTCTTCCTCGATCAACTGCTTGACCTTGTCGGCGGCGCTGTCGGTAAAGACGAACGGTGCCGGCACGTCCTCGGTAACGGGTGCCTCTGCGACTGCGTTCATGGGGTGTTCTCCTGTTTAGTTGGGTAGGGACAGGTCATTGCTGACCCATCCCCCCCTAAGAAGCGTACGTGCGAGTTTCCCCGCATACGGCTCAAGCCTTTCAAAGTACGTTTTATTGTACCGGTTTCACTACGGGTCTGCCGTGGTGGTGCACTTGCTTGTGGCAATCAGGGTGTAGCAGCACACGATTCCCTAGAGCGTCCGAGCCTCCATATGTACGGTACTCGATGTGATGGTCTTCCCATCCTGTCTCTTTGGTGATCTTGCACTCACACACCGCACACAAGCCCCGCTGGGAAATGTAGAGCTTAATCCACTGTTTTCGGTGCGACATGTTGTTTAACATCCGCTCCTGACGCAGCGTTTCGCCGTATCTTTCCTGCGCTGGGTCGAAGGGGTGATAGTCCCCTCGAACCTTCTTGTGCCTTTGGATAGGCGTACCCGCAAGGGAATAAAGCCCCACCCATCGGCTATTGCCGCCGTCATCCACGATCGTGGTTCCAAACACCCAACTCCGATCCCCGACTGGCGCGTAGTACTTCTTCCGCACCCAATCGGTGGTCTTCTGTGGATGTCGCCGTTTCGCCCACCGCCATAGAGCCTTAGATACTGCGTACTCCAAGCGGTTGAACGTGGCCTTCGCAACCACCGGGCTGTGATACTGCGCCCAGCCCCTTAGCATCGGGTTCAGCAAGTTGATGATGTTCACTTGCTTCGCCGTCTTGTTGGCACTGATGACTCCTTTCACCTTGCGATAGAACGTTTGCACATTCTTCTTGCTCGGCTTAATGAGCAGCGTTCCCGAATATTTCCGGAAATTCCACCCGAGGAAGTCAAAGCCGTCAGCGATATTGACGATCCGCGTTTTCTCCGTCGATAGCGTCAGCCCCCGTACTGCCAGGAACTGTTCCACCCACGGCTTCACTTCGCCGTCTAGGATCTCCGGCGTACTGCCAGTGATCACGAAGTCGTCCGCATAGCGCACCACATTCACTTTCAGCTTCTTCGTGTTGACCACGCCCAGTTTAGTCTCGAGAGACTTAACCAGTTGTCGTTCCAACCCGTTCAGCGCAACGTTTGCCAGAGTGGGGGAAATGATGCCCCCCTGCGGTGTTCCGGCTTCGGTCGCCTGAAACTGGCCTTGAAATACCACGCCAGCTTTCAACCACTTCCGAAGGATTGCCTTGTCCATAGGGACATTGCTCTCCAGCCAGTCGTGACTGATATGGTCAAAGCAGCCTTTGATGTCCGCTTCCAATATCCATTGGGCCGAAGCCTTTCTGGACAGGTTTAGGAAAAGCTGAGACATGGCGTCCGCGGTCGAGCGGTTGATCCGAAACCCATAGGAGTTCGGATCGCTCGTCCCTTCGGACACCGGCTCTAGTGCCAGCAAATACAACGCTTGCATGGCTCTGTCCAACATGGTCGGAATGCCCAAAGGGCGCTCCTTCCCATTGGCCTTGGGGATGAAAACCCTCCGTAGTGGTAAAGGTCTATATCCCCGGCGCTTCAACCGCCCGATGGCTTCCCATCGGGTTTCAGGCGAGTCCCATTTTTCGCGATCGACGCCTGCCGTTCGCTTACCTTGGTTCTCCGTCACTCGCTTCACTGCCGATGCTTTGGCAGAAAACGAGCGGGTCAGAGACCGTTGCAAAGCTTTCACCCTGCGCCAATCCCCTTCCTGTGTCGCCTTCGCAATTCGAATCTGCATCTCTCGGACGTTCCGCTCCACGCGGTGCCAATCAATGGCACCCCAGGTTTGCGGCCCGCCGGAGAGCGCAGATTCATCCTTACGGATCAATGCTTCCATGCTGCTCTCCTATCTTGAGGACCTTCCCCAACATCAAGAGACAGCACGCCCCTTGAGGGACGTGTTGCCCCTCAAGGGAAGAAAATTTAAACAAGCGAGATCAGTCAGCCGTCCTGCGACGATTGACCAGTTGGAAGTCTGCCCGCTTTCGCGTGGGATGATGTTTCAATCCCTATCCGAGCCATTACAGCCCGGCATTCGCTTTCTCCAACCTCCCATACCCGCACAGCCAACAGCGTTCCTTGCGGTTCGCCTGCCTGAGCCAAACTGCGCTCCGGCAGCCATACGGGCTTACCACGTTCCCTGCGCATTACACGACTGGGTTAGGGCCTGCCTTTCCGCCGGCGGTTGTATGGCGACGTGTTCCGGCGTACCAGCGGAACAACCAACCGCACACCTTTTGGTTGATGCCTATCAGCAGCTTTGGCACCTCAATACTGACGACGTTTACCAGCAGTTCACATACGTTACCCATGCCAGCCAGCCTAGCTCCTCAACCCCAATTGCTGCTCGGAGTCTCTGCCGTCCAGTCTCACGACCAGGCGACGCCCTTGCGGGGGAAACATTGTCAGGAGAGCTTCACACCCCACCGTTACCAGTGACGCATGTCCCCTTAGGCTACTGCTAGTCGCATAGCAGGTTCTCTATCGAAACACCCTCACGGACACATTCGACCGAACCATAACGCGCAGAGCTTGCGCTCCGGGACCTCACTTCCTACTTCATGTGCTCCCATATTGGCGAGCGCTTGACGGTGGCCAGGCTCTTACGAGCGCAGACCTCCGTCCCAAGGAATGCAGCGCCGACCCTACTGGGTCGGTTTAAATGCCGTGCGACGATTTAGCAACAGAGCTGACGTTGCGAAGCCGCCCGCACCTCCGTAGAGGTACGTTTACAGAGAACTCGCCCAAAGGCGAGCGTCCCCGCCCTTGGGCAATGGCTGGAAATTCATCCAGCAGATAGCAAGCCGTGGGGCGCCAATACTCCGGCTCCCGCAGCACATTGGACTCCCCTAGCTGTTAGGCTAGGTTCGTCAAAGCAAGAGATGGTTGGGATTGGACGGTCTGGCCGAAGCCTTTCCTTGTCCCAACAAGAGGTCGATGCTCCTTACGTTGGAGCTGCCCGGACACGATAGTGCGTGTCGCACGATACGCCTGTATTCTAAGCGCTACTGGAAAATCGTGCCGAAACCTTGTGTTTTCAAGGGGTTCAGGGCACCGAAGTCGCCGCTAGGCGGCCTTTTCAGTGGGACTGGCATCGGCAACGGGAGTTTCGCCTGCGGTGGCGGCGTCGTTGTCGGCCGCGTCGGTCACTTCGAGCGCGGGCGCGGCCCCGACCGGGTTCGGCAACGCCTTGACCTCGCCCTGCATCATCGGCATCAGGCGGCCCTCGACCAGCGCGCCTTGGTGCATTTCAAGCGCGGCATAGCGCACGTCGCCCAGCACCCGTGCCTGCGGCTGCAACTCCAGCAGGTCGGCGGCCTGAACCGGGCCCTTGACGGTGCCGTTCAGCACCAGGTGGCCGACGCTGATTTCGCCCTCGACCACGCCCTTCTCGCTGACCACCAGCATGCTGGGCTTGCCCGGCGCCGCGGTGACGTTGCCGCGCACGCGTCCGTCCAGGCGCAGGCCGCCGGCAAACACCATGTCGCCGTCGATGGCGGTGTCTTCCCCAATCAGCGTATCGATCGAAAGGCCCTTCTTCTTGGAAAACAGCATGACTCTCACTCCTCTCTCGTTCGTGCCTGGCAGGCCGCCCCGTGGCGCAACCTGCCCGCAAGCCGGACTTGCCGTTAGCGGCAGGGCGTGATTGTAGCCGCGCGCAGCCGGATACCCCACAAAAGTATGGCGGCCTGCCAGCTATGACGGCAGCAACCCCCAGTTTCGTAGTGCACAAACGAAAAAAAAACCGCACGGCCAGCGTGCGGTTTCTTTGGTCTCGCGGGCTCCGGCCGGACCGGACCCGCGATAACGCATCAGCGCTTCGAGAACTGCTTGCGACGACGCGCCTTATGGAAGCCGACCTTCTTACGCTCGACTTCACGTGCATCGCGCGTGACGTAGCCAGCCTTCGACAGGGCCGACTTCAGGGTCGCATCGTAGTCGATCAGGGCGCGGGTGATGCCGTGGCGCACAGCGCCGGCCTGGCCCGTTTCACCACCGCCGGTCACGTTGACCTTGATGTCGAACGTTTCGCCGTGGGCGGTCAGTTCCAGGGGCTGGCGCACGATCATCAGCGAGGTTTCGCGAGCGAAATACTCTTTGATGGGCTTGCCGTTGACGACGATGTCGCCCTTGCCCGACTTGATGAAGACACGAGCCACAGCGCTCTTGCGGCGGCCAGTACCGTAATTCCAGTTACCGATCATGGATTGGCCTCCTTAGATTTCCAGCGCCTTGGGCTGCTGCGCTTCGTGCGGATGCTCGGCTTCGGCGTACACCTTCAGCTTCTTGATCATCGCGTAGCCCAGCGGACCCTTCGGCAGCATGCCCTTGACAGCCTTTTCCAGGGCACGGCCCGGGAAACGCTGCTGCATCTTGCCGAACGTCGTTTCGTAGATACCGCCCGGGTAACCCGAATGGCGATAGTACTTCTTGTCCGTTTCCTTGGTACCCGTGACACGCAGCTTGGCTGCATTGACGATGATGATGTAATCACCCGTGTCGACGTGCGGAGTGAATTCCGGCTTGTGCTTGCCGCGCAGACGGCGTGCCACTTCGCTGGCGACACGGCCGAGGACTTTGTCCGTCGCGTCAATCACGTACCAGTCGCGCTTTACCTCATGAGGCTTGGCGGAAAAGGTCTTCATGATTTTTCCTGACTATTGGTTCGTGCCCGTAATCCGACTCGCGAAGGCTTGTGCTCGCCCCTGCAAGTCTTGTGGCTGCCCCATGAAGGGTGGCCGGCCCTGCTTTCTTCTCCCGCGGGCATGACGGAAAAGCCTTCGATTATACTGGCGGCCGTGGTGACCACACAAGCAAAGACTGAAGTATTCGTCAAGATCGCGGCCGGCGTGCGGCGCTCCGGGGCCGTCCGATGCACTTGGGCAGACGGGGCTGCGCGGTCCGTTGGGGCGAAAAAAAACCCAAGCGGTTGAGCTTGGGTTTGAATCCACCAAAGGAGGAGGGTGGAGGAGACACTTGGAGATCGACGGAGGGACCGGCGAACGGTGCGGAGGGCTTGGCCGGGTGGCTTCGCTTTCGCACTCTGGCGCGCTGTCAGTGCCGTCGTTCAATGATTGGAATTATACCTAGGGTTTGCCCGTATGCAAGAGGAATTTGCACTGCGAAATCAGATTTCGTATCACGAAATGCAGGCCACCCTGGGGAAATTCGCAATTTTACGTTAAAAATCAAACACTTAAGTACAAACTTGGCATGTCCGCGAACCGACATACTAGAGGAAACCCTCAGGTTTTATAAGGTTGTCGGCATCGAGACCCTGGACTTGACGATGCCATATACTGGGAAATGCAAGATTCGTGATCACGCGTTTGTGATCGCGAACCTACAATACCAAGGACAGGAACGAACAAAATGGAATGCAAAGTAACATGGATGGGTGCCGAGGGCATGAGCTTCGTCGCCCAGACCGGCAGCGGCCACATCGTTGCCATGGACGGCGCCCCCGAGGGTGGTGGCCACAACCTGGCGCCGCGGCCCATGGAGATGGTGCTGCTCGGCACCGGCGGCTGCACCGCCTATGACGTGGTGCTGATCCTCAAGCGCGGTCGCCAGGACGTCACCGGCTGCAGCGTGGACCTGCAAGCCGAGCGCGCCGGCGAAGACCCCAAGGTGTTCACCCGCATCAACTTCCATTTTGTGGTGACCGGCAAGAATCTCAACCCCACCACGGTCGAGCGCGCGATCAAGCTGTCGCACGAGAAGTACTGCTCGGCGTCGATCATGCTGGCCAAGACAGCCGAGATCACGCACACGCTGGAAATCGTCGAAGGCTGACAAGCCAGATGGCGGATTGCAGACCCGGACTGCCGCGCGGGCGCCGGGTCATGCGGAAGACTGAAGCAAAGCAGGCCGATAAGCCGGATTCTGTGCACACCGCCCGCCTTGCGGCCTGCGGCGCGTGACAACCATTCCTCTAGGCCGGCTGTTACCAGCCGGCTCCAGCTCCCTACCCGCAGACTCAGCGGGCCGCTTCATCGCCTGCCTATTTGGGATTGCTCCAGGTGGAGGTTACCGCGTTTCACCCTTGCCGCCGGGCGAACCCGGCGGCAAGACTCGTCTCTGTGGCCCTATTCCGCACGTTGCCGTGGATGGCTGTTAGCCAACACCCTGCCCTGTGGAGTCCGGACTTTCCTCCCCCTGCACCTTGCGGTGCAGGCAGCGGTTGCCTGGCCTGCTTTGCGGGCCGCAGTCTAACACCGATTCAATCGGGTTGCCGGCGTAAATCCCGCATGCGTCCGGGCCGGAACACGGTGGTATCGGCATAGAAATCGGGTGAGGCGTTGCCATCACACCATCCCGGGATTCCCATGACGGGCAGCGGCGCGAAACAACGGCCGCCACGCAGCGTGCCGGCTGCGGTCGCTTCTTGCAGCGACAACGCTACGGTCTTGTCCAGCGCGCCGCCGGTCACCAGCGGCAGCGTCCAGGCATGCGCGGTCACGGCCTTGTATGGCTGCACCAGCTTTTCCAGCAGTGCATGGCCGAATGGCACGACTTTGCACGCGGTGCCCCATGTGGAGCGCTGCGCAACAAACAGCTGCTGCCAGGCAAACCCCCGCAGCGCTTCGGCAAATTCTTCGCCCTCGCTCAGGAACAGCACCGCGTTTTCATCGAACAGCGTGGCCGCATCGCGTACGCCGCCGCGCCCGGTCCGCACGCCTTCGCGCGCGATCACGGCGGCCTGGATCTGGTTGAGCACGCGCTTGGCTTGCGGGAAATGCAGCCAGACCAGCGCGTTGAAGAAGTCGTGGAGATTGTTGCGGGTCGGGACTTCGCCGGTGGCGTCGATATGCGCTTCATAAGCGCGGCCTTCGGGCAAGGCCTGCTGCGGGACAAAGCGCAGCGGCAGGCCGCGCGCGTTGCGCAAGCCCAGCGCGTCCGATTCAGCATCCAGCAGTGCGCACAGGTCGGCGCCGCCCTGCACTGCCGCCGCCAGCGCTGCGCCGCGCGTGGCAAAGGGCTGGAACCATGGCCGGGACCAGTCGATCCCGGCCAGCGCAGCGGCGAACGATGCGCCCGCCGCGGCTGCTCCGGCTGGCAACGCCGCAGCGCTCAGCGCGCCTTCCAGCGCAGCGTCTCGCCGCCGCGCAGCGGCACCAGCGTGGTGTCGCCGTAGGGCAGTTCCGCCGGCAGTTCCCAGTCTTCCCGCTCTAGCGTCAGGGTGCCGGTGTTGCGCGGCAGGCCGTAGAAAGCGGGTCCATTGAAGCTGGCGAAAGCTTCCAGCTTGTCCAGCGCACCTGCGGCGTCGAAGGCCTCGGCATACAGCTCCATCGCATGCAGCGCGGTATAGCAGCCGGCGCAGCCGCAGGCGTGTTCCTTCAGGCCGCGCGCGTGCGGGGCGCTGTCCGTACCCAGGAAGAAGCGTTCGCTGCCCGAGGTGGCGGCCGCCACCAGCGCCTCGCGGTGGGTCTCGCGCTTGAGCACCGGCAGGCAGTAGTAGTGCGGGCGGATGCCGCCGGTAAAGATCGCGTTGCGGTTGTAGAGCAGGTGGTGCGCGGTGATGGTGGCGCCGACCGGGCCGCTCGCATCGCGCACGTACTGCGCCGCATCCTTGGTGGTGATGTGCTCGAACACCACCTTCAGTTCGGGCATGTCGCGACGCAGCGGCGCCATCACGCGCTCGATGAAGACCGCCTCGCGATCAAAGATGTCGATGGCGGGATCGGTCACTTCGCCGTGCACCAGCAGCGGCAAGCCGGCGCGCTGCATGGCTTCCAGCGCGGGGTAGCAACGGCGGATATCGGTCACGCCGGCATCGCTGTTGGTGGTGGCGCCCGCCGGATACAGCTTGACGCCGTGGACGAAGCCGCTGGCCTTGGCCGCGGCGATCTCTTCGGCGCTGGTGTTGTCGGTCAGGTACAGCGTCATCAGCGGCTCGAACTGCATGCCGGCCGGCAGCGCCGCCAGGATGCGGGCGCGATAGGCCTGCGCCTGCGCCACCGTGGTCACCGGCGGCTTCAGGTTGGGCATGATGATGGCGCGGGCGAACTGGCGTGCGGTGTCGGGCAGCACGGCGGCCAGCGCCGCGCCGTCGCGCAGGTGCAGGTGCCAGTCGTCCGGGCGGGTGATGGTGAGCTTCTGGGTCATGGCTAGCTTGGGCCGGCCGCGCACGGCGGCTGGCGTTCGTCGAAATCAGAGAATCAGGATGGCGCGGTAATCGTTCACGTTGGTGCGCGTCGGGCCGGTGACCACCAGGTCGCCGATGGCCTCGAACAGGCCCCAGGCGTCGTGCGCGTCCAGCTGGCGCTGGCCGGGCATGCCGGCGGCCTCGGCGCGTGCCAGCGTGGTCGGGTCGGCCAGTGCACCGGCATTATCTTCAGATCCGTCGATGCCGTCGGTATCGGCCGCGATCGCGTGCACGCCGGGCATGCCTGCCAGTTCGACCGCCAACGACAGCAGAAACTCCGAGCAGCGCCCGCCGCGCGCCTTGCCCGAGCCTTCGGCCGGCAAAGTGACCGTGCACTCACCTCCGGAAATCAGCGCCACGGGCGTGGCAAACGGCGCATTGTACGCGCGAATCTCGCGCACCAGCGCGGCGTAGACCCGGGCCACTTCGCGCGCTTCGCCCGTCACCGTGTCACCCAGTACCACCGGCGTGATGCCACGCTGGCGGAACAGCGCGGCGGCGGCCTCGAGGCTGCCGTGGGCGGTCGCGATCATGACGTTGTCGACGCGATCGAACAAGGGATCGCCGGGCTTGGGTGTCTCGGCCACCTCGCCGCGCGCGCCGCGCTCCAGGTGCGACTGCACGCTGGCCGGCACCTGCGCGCCGTAGCGGCGCAGGATCTGCAGGGCATCAGCGAAGGTGCTGGGGTCGGCCAGGGTCGGGCCCGAGGCGATCGCGCTGGGATCATCGCCGGCCACGTCCGAGACGATCAGCGTGGTCACCGGCGCCTGGCTTGCCTGCGCCAGCCGGCCGCCCTGGATGCGCGAGATGTGCTTGCGCACGACGTTCATGTCGGTGATCGGCGCGCCACAGCGCAGCAATTCCCGGGTGGTTGCCTTCAGGTCGGCCATCGGAATGCCCTCGGCCGGCAGCGACAGCAGGCTCGACCCGCCACCCGAAACCAGCACCAGCAGCCGGTCTTGCGGCGTCAGCGATTGCACCGCGGCAAGGATCTCCGCCGCGGCCTGCTCGCCCGACTCGTCCGGCACCGGGTGACCGGCTTCGATCACGCGGATATGGTCGGTCGGCAGCCCGTGCGCGTAACGCGTGACCACCAGCCCTGCCAGCGTCGCCTTGCCGGCGTAGGCACGCTCGACGGCCGCGGCCATCGATGCGGCGGCCTTGCCTGCGCCCACCACCAGCGTGCGGCCGCCGGCGTGCGGCGGCGGCAAGTGCCGTGCGACGATCTGCAGCGGATCGGCGGCCGCCACGGCAGCCTGGAAAGTCTCGAGCAACAGGGCGCGGGCGTCCCCCGCGAACGCGGCGCTCACAGCGCCTCCGCGATCGCGCGGCCCAGGTCGGCGGTACCGGCCTTGCCGCCGATATCGCGCGTCAGCGGCGCGTGTTCCGGCCCGGCCGCCAGCACCTTCTCGATTGCGCCCAGCACGGCGGCGCCGGCCTGTTCATGGCCCAGGTGCTCCAGCATCATGGCGCCGCACCAGATCTGCCCGATCGGGTTGGCTACGCCGCGCCCCGCGATGTCCGGGGCCGAGCCGTGCACCGGCTCGAACAGGCTGGGGAAGGTGCGGTCCGGGTTGATATTGCCCGACGGCGCAATGCCGATGGTGCCGGTGCAGGCGGGCCCCAGGTCGGACAGGATGTCGCCGAACAGGTTGCTCGCCACCACCACGTCGAACCAGTCCGGGTGCAGGACGAAATGGGCGGTCAGGATATCGATGTGGTACTTGTCGACCTTCAGGCCGGGGTAGTTCGCCGCCATGGCCTCGACGCGCTCGTCCCAGTACGGCATCGTGATCGAGATGCCGTTGGACTTGGTTGCCGAGGTCAGGTGCTTCTTCGGGCGCTTCTGGGCCAGCTCGAAGGCGAACTTCAGGATGCGGTCGACCCCGGTGCGGCTCATCACGGTTTCCTGCACCACGATCTCGCGCTCGGTGCCGGGGAACATGCGGCCGCCGATGCTGGAATACTCGCCCTCAGTGTTTTCGCGCACCACATAGAAGTCGATATCGCCGGGCGCGCGGCCCGCCAGCGGGCTCTTGATGCCCGGCATCAGCCGCACCGGGCGCAGGTTCACGTACTGGTCGAAGGAACGGCGGAACTGCAGCAGCGAACCCCACAGCGACACATGGTCGGGCACCGTATCCGGCCAGCCGACCGCGCCGAAGTAGATGGCGTCGTACTTCACCAGCGTGTCGAACCAGTCGTCAGGCAGCATCTTGCCGTGGCGGGCGTAGTAGTCGCAGCTGGAAAAATCGAAGTGATCCCACTGGAAGTCGATGCCGAAGCGGCGCGCCGCGGCGTCCATCACGCGAATGCCCTCGGGCATGACTTCCGTGCCGATTCCGTCTCCGGGAATCACGGCAATCTTGTATTGGCTCATCGTTCTCGGGATTGCTAGCAGGGGGCGGGGCCAAGGCCGGCACCATTGGACCGCACTGGAGCGTACGCGCGTTGCTTGGCAGCGACGCCGGCGCGCGGGATAATGCCTGCATTCTATTGCAAAGCGGCAGCCCCCTGCCGACCGGTGCCCCGCCATGTGCCAGCTGCTAGGCATGAACTGCGCCACGCCGACCGACGTGACGTTCTCCTTCACCGGCTTTGCCGCCCGCGGCGGCGTGACCGACCACCACGCCGACGGCTTCGGTGTCGCCTTCTTCGAAGACAAGGCCTGTCGCCTGTTCATCGACAACCAGTCGGCCGGTACCTCGCCGGTGGCGGACCTGATCAAGCGCTACCCGATCAAATCGAAGAACGTCATCTCGCATATCCGCAAGGCCACGCAGGGCACCGTGCTGCTGGAAAACTGCCACCCTTTCATGCGCGAGCTGTGGGGCCGGCACTGGATCTTCGCCCACAACGGCGACCTGCACGGCTTTACGCCGTTCCTGTCCGGCGTGTACCAGCCGGTTGGCGATACCGACAGCGAACTGGCCTTCTGCACACTGATGCAGGGCCTGCGCAAGCGCTTCCCGGGCTCGCAGCCCCCGCTGAACGAGCTGGGCCACGCGCTGGCCGACATCACCCGCGAAATCACGCTGCACGGCGTGTTCAACTACCTGCTGTGCAACGGGCAGGCGCTGTTTGCCCATTGCTCGACCCGGCTCTACTACATCGTGCGGCAATGGCCGTTCTCGACCGCGCACTTGATCGACGCCGACCTGTCGATCGACTTCGCGCAGGTCACCACGCCGGAGGACCGCGTCGCCGTGATCGCCACCGCGCCACTGACCGACAACGAGACCTGGACCCAGTTCGCCCCGGGCGAGCTGATCATGTTCGAGCACGGGCGCCCGACCATGACGCTGAGCGTGCCGATCCCGCCCGAAGTCCAGGCCAGGAACGCTGCCAATACGGCTTGTACCTGAGCGCTCCGCTAAAACGAAAAAGGGACGCCTGGGGCGTCCCTTTTTCCATGCCCGGAAGTCGGCTCAGTGATGCAGGATCTTCGACAGGAATTGCCGCGCGCGCTCCGAACGGGCGTCGATATTGCCGAAGAACTCTTCCTTGTCGGCGTCTTCGACGATCTTGCCCTGGTCCATGAAGATCACGCGGTTGGCGACCTTGCGCGCGAAGCCCATTTCGTGGGTCACGCACATCATGGTCATGCCTTCGTGCGCCAGCTGCACCATCACGTCCAGCACCTCGTTGACCATTTCCGGGTCCAGCGCCGAGGTCGGCTCGTCGAACAGCATGCAGATCGGGTCCATCGACAGCGCGCGGGCAATGGCCACGCGCTGTTGCTGGCCGCCGGACAGCTGGCCGGGATATTTGTCGGCCTGGCTCCGCAGGCCGACGCGATCCAGGTATTTGAGGCCCTTGGCCATGGCTTCATCCCTGGAGCGGCCCAGCACCTTCACCTGCGCGATGGTCAGGTTCTCGGTGATCGACAGGTGCGGGAACAGCTCGAAGTTCTGGAACACCATGCCCACGCGCGAGCGCAGTTTCGGCAGGTTGGTCTTGGGATTGCCCACCGAGGTGCCGTCGACCAGGATGTCGCCCTTCTGGAACGGCTCGAGCGCGTTGACGGTCTTGATCAGCGTGGACTTGCCCGAACCCGACGGGCCGCACACCACGACCACTTCGCCCTTGGCAACCTTGGTGGTGCAATCGGTCAGCACCTGGAACGAGCCGTACCACTTGGAAACGTTATTGATTTCGATCATACAGCCACCTTTTTCTGGTAACGCTTGACCAGCAGCGAAGCGGAGAAACAAATGATGAAGTACACCAGGCCGGCAAACAGCAGCATCTCGACGATACGGCCATCGCGCTCGCCGATGCCGTAGGCCTGGCCGAAGAAGTCAGCCAGCGCGCTCACGTACACCAGCGACGTATCCTGGAACAGGATGATGCCCTGGGTCAGCAGCAGCGGCACCATGTTGCGGAACGCCTGCGGCAGGATCACCAGCCGCATCGACTGCCCGTAGGTCATGCCCAGCGCCTGCGCCGCGAACATCTGCCCGCGCGACACGCTCTGGATCCCGGCGCGGATGATCTCCGAATAGTAGGCCGCTTCGAACAGCGCAAAGGCCACCAGCGCCGAGGTCATGCGCAGGTCGGTCGCCGGCGACAGGTTGAACAGGCTCTGCAGCACTTGCGGGATGATCAGGAAGAACCACAGCAGCACCATCACCAGCGGGATCGAGCGGAAGATGGTCACGTAGCCCTGCGCGAACCAGTTCAGCAGCCGGAACGACGACAGCCGCATCATCGCCAGGATGGTGCCCCAGACGATGCCGACCACTACCGCCGTGACGGTGATCTTCAGCGAGACCAGCATGCCCTCGCCCAGCACGTGCAGCGTGCTCGGGTTGATCGAGGTGAAATCGAAGGAATAAGCCATGGCGCCCCCTTACTTGCCGCCGATGAAGCCGGGCACGCGCGTGCGGGCCTCGACCCAGCGCATCAGCAGCATCACCGTGACGTTGATCAGCGCGTACATCAGCGTGACCGCGATGAACGATTCATACGGACGCGCGGTGTAGTCCACCAGCTGGCGCCCCTGCGCGGCCAGCTCAAGCAGGCCGATGGTCGACGCCACCGCCGAGTTCTTGAAGATGTTCAGGAACTCGGAGGTCAGCGGCGGCACGATCACGCGGAACGCCATCGGCAGCAGCACGTGGCGGTACGTCTGCGGCAGCGTGAAGCCCATCGCCAGGCCGGCGTTCTTCTGCCCGCGCGCCAGCGAGTTGATGCCCGAGCGCACCTGCTCGCAGACTCGCGCGGCGGTGAAGGTGCCCAGGCACAGCATCGCGGCCAGGAACTGCTGCGCGAACGGGTTCATCTGCTTGATTGCCTCGCCGCCGGGCAGCAGCTCGGGCATGACGAAATACCAGATAAACAGCTGCACCAGCAGCGGAATGTTGCGGAAGATCTCGACGTAGGTGGCGGCGATCCCCGACAGCCACTTGTTGGGCACGGTGCGCAGCACGCCGAGCACCGAGCCGATGACCAGGGCAATGACCCAGGACGAAAGCCCCAGCGCGAGCGTGACCTTCAGGCCGGAGATCATCCAGTCCAGGTAGGTCTCGTTCTGGGCGGCCTGCTCGAGGAAGACTCCCCAATGCCAGTTGTAGTTCATGTTGCGTCCTCAAAAAGAAACGGAAGGACATGCCTTCCGTTTCGCACTGCTGTCAACGGCAGGTCAGTCCAGCGCCTTGTCGTTCGGCGCCTTGATCAGCGCCTTCATGTCTTCGGACAGCGGGAAGTCCAGGTTCAGGCCCTTCGGCGGAACCGGTTGCATGAACCACTTGGTGTACAGCGTGTTGATCGAGCCGTCCTTCATCATGCCGGAGATCACGGTATCGGACAGCTTCTTGAACTGCGGGTCGTCCTTGCGGATCATGCAGCCATAGGACTCGCGCGATTGCGGCTTGCCCACCACGATCCAGTCGGCCGGGTTCTTGGCCTTGGCGCGTTCGCCGTACAGCAGCGCGTCGTCCATCATGAACGCGACCGCGCGGCCCGATTCCAGCGTCAGGAACGACTGGCCGTGGTCCTTGGTGCTGATGATGTTCATGCCCAGCTTCTGGTCGTCGTTCATCTTGCGCAGCAGGCGCTCCGACGTGGTGCCGGCGGTGGTGACGATGTTCTTGCCCTTCAGGTCGGCCCAGTCCTTGATGCCGGCGTCCTTCTTCACCATGATGCGCGTGCCGATGATGAAGATGGAGTTGGTAAAGCCGACCTGCTTCTGGCGTTCCAGGTTATTGGTGGTCGAGCCGCACTCGATGTCGATGGTGCCGTTCTGCAGCAGCGTGATGCGGTTCTGCGAGGTGATCGGGATTTCCTTGACCTGCAGGTTCGGCAGCTTCAGCTGGTCCTTGATGGCTTCCACGATCTTCATGTTGATATCGTAGGAATAGCCGACTTGCCGCACGCCGCCCAGGTTGTAGTTGAACGGAATCGACGACTCGCGCACGCCCAGCGTAATCACGCCGGTGTCCTTGATCTTCTTCAGCGTGCCCGTCAGTTGTTCGGCTGCCTGTGCCGTCCCGCACATCACGCCCCCGGCAATCATCAGGGCAGCCAACTTGGCAAAATTCATAACATCTCCTTGACCATGAAGAGAAAGCGGGATTCTAAGAATAAAACCCCCACTGGTGAAACAGTATTGCGCAGCATCCGCCGCAATACAACTGGGTTTTCTCCTAGAACCCGACTTCGGGGCAATCCGTGCGCACTGCGTCCGGATACGACAACGCGGTCTCCGGCGCTTGCCGGAGACCGCGTCTGACGGTCACGAAGCCAGCGGACCAGGGCGATTATTGCACCGCACCATACCAGTGCCTCGCCCCGGTCCCTACTGCCCCGATCAGGGGTACAGGCCGCGCATCTCGCGCGCCTGCAGGATCCGCGTACAGGCCACGATGAACGCCGCCGTGCGCAGCGTCACCTTGTTTTCCTGTGCCACCTGCCAGATTGCCCGGAAGGCTTCTTGCATGATCCGTACCAGGCGCTGGTTGATCTCTTCCTCGGTCCAGAAGAAGCTGGAGAAGTCCTGCACCCATTCGAAGTAGGACACGGTCACGCCGCCCGCGTTGGCGATCACGTCCGGGCAGACCAGGATATTGCGCTCGCGCAGGATGTCATCGGCCTGCGGCGTGGTCGGGCCGTTGGCGCCCTCGATCACCAGCTTTGCCGTGATCTTCGGCGCGTTTTCGGCGGTAATCTGGCCTTCCAGCGCGGCCGGGATCAGGATGTCGCAGTCGACTTCCCAGAACTGCTCGGTACGCAGGACTTCGCCGCGGAAGCCTTCGATGGTGCCGCTGTGCGAGGCATATTCCATCATCGCCGGCACATCCAGGCCGGCCGGGTCGAACAGCGTGGTGCGGTGGTCCTGCACCGCGACCACCTTGGCGCCGGCCTCATGGAACAGCTTGGCGGCCACGGCGCCCACGTTGCCGAAGCCTTGCACCGCCACGCGCGCGCCCTTGACCTCGAGGCCGATATTGCGCGCGGCCTCGGAGCCGACCACGAACACGCCCCGGCCGGTGGCCTCGTGCCGGCCCAGCGAGCCGCCCAGCGAGATCGGCTTGCCGGTCACGACGCCGGTCGCGGTGCTGCCCGAGTTCATCGAATAGGTGTCCATCATCCACGCCATCACCTGTGCGTTGGTGTTGACGTCGGGCGCCGGAATGTCCTTGCTCGGCCCGATGATGATGTTGATTTCGCTGGTGTAGCGGCGCGTCAGCCGTTCCAGCTCGGCGTGCGACAGCGTGCGCGGGTCGACGCGGATGCCGCCCTTGGCACCGCCGTACGGCACGTTGACCGCCGCGTTCTTCACCGACATCCAGGCCGACAGCGCCATCACCTCGGACAGGGTCACGTCCTGGTGGAAGCGCACGCCGCCCTTGCCCGGGCCGCGCGACAGGTTGTGCTGCACCCGGTAGCCCTCGAAATGGGCGATGGTGCCGTTGTCGAGCTCGATGGGAACGTCGACGACCATCGCGCGCTTGGGGCGCTTCAGGGTCTCGACCCAGCGCGCCAGCGAACCCAGGTAGGGCGTGACGCGGTCGACTTGCTGCAGGTAGATGCCCCAGGGGCCGAGGTTGTCGGCGTTGAGGTAAGACGGAAGTGCGTGCTTTTGGCCAGCAATGTTGGTCGGTGCTGCGGAAGACATCGGGTGGGTTTCCGGGGTGGAAGATGGGCGCAAGCTTAGGCTCGGGCCACGGTCGGAATCCAATGCCGTTTGGTCATCAGGTTATGCAAGCCTTGCATAACCCTGCGGGAAACGCGCGAGCGATCCGGCGCAGGCGCTAGCTTGCCGACAACGTCGACCACACCTGGTCCACCAGTTGTCGCTTGCGCCGGGCCCCGGCGCGCCGCTCGCCGCCGTTCTCGCCCGGCTTCTCGCGGTACAGGCGGATCTCCATGTCGATCGATAGCGGCAGCCCGCGCGCCGACTCGGCCCGCACCAGCCGCCCCGCCGCGACATCTTCGCGCACCGCGCTTTCAGGCAGGAAGGCCATGCCATGGCCCGACAGCGCCATCACCTTGAGCGCCTCGGCCATATCGGTCTCGTAGCATTTATCGAGCTTGAGCGCCTCGGCGGTTTCGGCCAGCAGCAGGTCGACCATGCGGCCCAGGAAGGCGTTGGGCGTATAGCTGAGGAAGGGCACCGGCTTCTTGTCGGTGCCCGGCAGCCGGAACTGCGGCTTGCCGGCGGAGTCCGGCACGCTGTAGGGCGACAGCCGTTCAGTCCCCAGCACCAGCATGTCGTACCGCGCCGGATCCAGCTGGATCGCCTGGCGCGCGTGATGGTAGACCATCACCAGGTCGCAGCCGCCCTCGACCAGCATCAGCACCGCGTCATGGACGTTGAGCGCGCGCAGCCGGCACGGCAGCGTGCCAAGCCTGCGCTCCAGCGCCTTGAGCCACTCCGGAAAGAAGGTCAGTGACAGCGTGTGCGGCACCGCGAATTCCAGCACCTGCGCGTTGGCCGAGCGCTGGCCGCGCATCAGCGCGCGGGTCTCGCTGACCTGCGCCAGCATGGCCAGCGCCTGCTCGTAGAACACCTTGCCTGCCGGGGTCAGGCTAGTGGGATAGCTCGAGCGGTCGATCAGCTCGGTGCCGACCCACGCCTCCAGCGACTGGATGCGGCGCGAAAACGCCGGCTGCGTGACGTGGCGCAATTCGGCCGAGCGCGAGAAGCTGTGCGTCTCGGCCAGGCTGACGAAGTCTTCAAGCCATTTGATTTCCATGACGCGGATTATCCACCGGCGCGCGGCGGTTCGCCACCTGCGGGCTCAGCCGCGGTGGGCCCAGCCGGTCATGCGCTTCTCGACCACCGCGAACAGCTCGTACATCGCCATGGCCATCACCGCGATCACCACCAGGCCGGCAAAGGCCAGCGGCATCTTCATGGCGGAGCCGGCCGACACCAGCAGGTAGCCGATGCCCTCGTTGGCGGCACTCATCTCCGACACCGTGGTGCCGACAAAGGCCAGCGTGATCGCGACCTTGAGCGAGGCGAAGAAATACGGCAGCGCGCGCGGCAGGCCGACCTTGAACAGCACGTCGCGCCGCTTGGCGCCCAGCACGCGCAGCACGTCTTCCAGTTCCGGCTCCAGCGTGGCCAGCCCGGTGGCGATGTTGACCATGATCGGGAAGAACGAGATCAGGAACGCGGTCAGGATGGCCGGGCCGGCGCCGAGCCCGAACCACACCACCAGGATCGGCACGAAGGCGGCCTTGGGCAGCGCGTTGAAGGCGGTCATCAGCGGATAGCCGGCGGCATACAGCAGCCGCGACGAGCCCATCGCCAGCCCGAGCAGCACGCCCACGCCGATAGCCACGCCGAAGCCCACCATGGTGGTCCAGAAAGTGCGCCACGCATGGCCGGCGATCACGTCCGCGTATTCCACCAGCGCGGCCACGATGGCAGACGGTGTCGGCAGGATGAAGTCCGACACGTCAAAGGCCATGCACGCGCCTTGCCACAGCAGCAGCACCACGGCCAGGAGCAGCCATGGCGCCACGCGCTGCACACGGCGCTCCTGCGCGGAATTCAGGGTCATCATCATTGTCGTCTTGCCTCAGTGTTGGCGCACATGGCCGATCTTCTCGCGCAGCGCGTGCACCAGTTCGGCAAAGGGCTCGGTATAGGTCAGCTCCAGATCGCGAGGCCGCGGCAGGGCGATCTCCTTGCGCAGCAGGATCCGGCCGGGGCGCTGGCTCATCACGTAGACCGTGTCGGCGAGGAATACGGCCTCGCGCAGGTCGTGCGTGACCAGGATCACGTTGAAGCGCTGTGCCTGCCACAGGTCGCGCAGGACGCACCACAGTTCCTCGCGCGTAAAGGCGTCGAGCGCGCCAAAGGGCTCGTCCAGCAGCAGCATGCGCGGCTGGTGGATCAGCGCGCGGCAGATCGACGCGCGCTGCTGCATGCCGCCCGAGAGCTGCCACGGGTATTTGTCCTCGTAGCCGCCCAGGCCCACGGTATGCAACAGCCGGCGAGCGCGGTCCACATACTCGTCGCGCCGCGCGCGCAGCGTCGAACGGTAGGGCTCGACGATCTCCAGCGGCAGCATCACGTTGTCGAGTGTGGTGCGCCACGGCAGCAGCGTGGGCGACTGGAACGCCATGCCAACCTGCTTGAGCGGCCCGCTTACCTTCTGCCCCGCAATCTTCACGATGCCGCGCGTGGCGGGCCGCAGCCCTGTGGCCAGCTTCATGAAGGTGGACTTGCCGCAGCCAGACGGGCCGACGATGGCGATGAACTCGCCCGGCGCGGCCTGCAGCGACAGGTCTTCCACGGCGAACTCGCCCTCGCGCGCGAGCGCGTCGTCATAGGCCAGCCAGACCCGGTTGAACTCGACGAAGGGCGCCGCGGCCGCGGCATTCGCGGCACCGCCACCGCTGGCGGGCATGCTGTCAGCCAGGCGCGTCATCATCGCAGCACATCCAGTTCGCCCGCGCTCGGCAGGTACGCGTCGGTCCACAGCGCATCCGCGTTAATGCGGCCCCTCGTGCCAAAGGCATCGGCCACCTGCGAGGCCATCAGCGACAGGCGCGGCTTGCTGACGCGGCCAAAGCCCTCGGCCCTGGCGTCGGGCGACCTGACCACGCTGTCCAGCGCCAGCTTGAGCCGGCGCGTTTCCAGCTTCTCGTCGATGATGCCGTCGCGCGCCTTGAGCGCCCGGATGCCCTCTTCCGGCCGCGCGATCACGTCGCGCGCCGACTTGCTGAAGGCGCGCAGGAAGGCCTTTACCGCCTCCGGGTTCTTCTTGATGAATTCCTCGGACGCGATCACGGCGTTGCCATACAGCTTTACGCCAAACTGGGGATACGGCAACACCACGATGTCCTCGTCCTTCACGCCCCGCGCATTCAGGTTCAGGATCGACGTGAACGAAAATCCGGTGATGGCATCGAGGTCGCCGCGCACCAGCATGGTTTCGCGCAGCGTCGGGTCCATCGCCTGCCAGGTGAACGCCGATGCCTGCAGACCGTTGGCCCTGGCGAAGATCGGGAAGGCGCGGCGGCCGGCGTCGAACACCGGTGCGCCCATGCGCTTGCCGGCCAGGTCCTTCGGCGCGCGGATGCCTGATTTCTTCAGCGCCAGAATGGCCGCGGGCGTGTTGTTGTAGACCATCATCACGGCCACCGGCTTGTTCCTGGCGTCGGAGTTGTTGCCGTAGAACTCCATCACCGACGACATGTCGGCGAAGCCCATGTCATAGGTGCCCGAGGCCACGCGGTTGACCACGTTGCCCGAGCCATTGCCGGCATCGATCGAGACGTCGAGTTTTTCGGCCTTGTAGTAGCCCTTCTGCTCGCCTAGCAGGAACAGGGCCGCCGGACCTTCGAAGCGCCAGTCAAGCTGGAACCGGACCTTGGTGGGCGCAGCCTGCGCATGCGCTGCGCCGGCGAATTGTGTCGACAGCACCAGGCTGGTGCCGAGCATGGCGCCGAGCTTCAGCAGGCGGCGGCGTGCGGCAGCGTGCGCAGGGCGCGCACCGATCTCGCCAGCGCTCTCGCTGGCAGCAGTCAAAACGCCGGGCGGCAGCAGCGCAGCGCGGGATTGGGGCATGGCATCTCTCCGTGGACAAGGATCTCGGAGGGGTTGGTCCGCAAGGGACATGCCAGCTTTCCAGGCCCTGTTTCAGGGCGGCCCCGTGCGCGATTGTCGAACCAGAAACGGGCACGGCGATTGCCGCAGCGGCATCGTCGGCAACGATTGCCGACAATGCGCGCCGCGCCGGGGTGCAAGCCGGCGCAGCGGATAACGGCTCAGGCGTCCTGGGTGGCGTCGCCCACGTCGAGCGCGAGCGCTTCGGCACCAGCCGCGTCGCCGCCCTTGGCGGCGGCGCGTGCCTGGATGTCCCACATCTCGGCATAGCGCCCGCCCGCGCGCATCAGTTGCGCATGGGTGCCACGCTCGACGATGCGGCCGTGGTCCATTACCAGGATCTGGTCGGCATGGACCACGGTGGAGAGCCGGTGCGCGATCAGCAGCGTGGTGCGGTTCTGCGCCAGGCGCATCAGCTCGGCCTGGATCGCCTGCTCGGTGCGCGAATCCAGCGCCGAGGTGGCCTCGTCGAATACCAGCACCGGCGGGTTCTTCAGCAGCGTGCGCGCGATTGCCACGCGCTGCTTCTCGCCGCCCGACAGCTTGAGGCCGCGCTCGCCCACGGGCGTGTCGTACCCTTGCGGCAACTCGCGGATAAAGGCGTCGATCTGCGCCGCCTGCGCCGCCGCGATGACTTCGTCGCGGGCCGCGTCCGGGCGGCCGTAGGCGATGTTGTAGTAGATGCTGTCGTTGAACAGCACGGTGTCCTGCGGCACGATGCCGATGGCGCGGCGCAGGCTGTCCTGCGTAATCGCGCGGATGTCCTGGCCGTCGATCTCGATGGCGCCGCCGCCCACATCGTAGAAGCGGAACAGCAGCCGCGCCAGCGTCGACTTGCCCGAGCCGCTGTGCCCGACCACCGCGGTGGTGGTGCCCGCCGCGATGGTGAAGTCCACGCCGTCCAGGATGGTACGGTCCGGCTCGTAGCCGAACCGCACGTCGCGGAAGCGCACCTGGGCGCCGCTGACCCGCAGCGGCGGCGCGCCCGGCGCGTCGGCCACCTCCTGGTGCGTGCCCAGCAGTACGAACATGCGGTCCATGTCGGTGGTGGCCTGCTTGATCTCGCGGTAGATCACGCCGAGGAAATTCAGCGGGATATAGAGCTGGATCATCAGCGTGTTGACCAGCACCAGGTCGCCCAGCGTCAGCTTGCCGTCGACCACGCCGACGGTGGCGCGCCACAGGATCAGGATCAGGCCGACGGCAATGATGGCCTGCTGGCCGAAGTTCAGGAACGACAGCGAGTTCTGCGAGCGGATCGCCGCGGTGCGGTACTTGCGCAGGTTCTCGTCGTAGCGCTGCGCCTCGTAGGCTTCATTGCCGAAGTACTTGACAGTCTCGAAGTTCAGCAGCGAATCGATCGCCTTCTGGTTGGCGCGCGAGTCGAGTTCGTTCATGCGGCGGCGGAAGTGCGTGCGCCATTCCGTCACCACGATGGTGAAGACGATATAGCCGACCAGCGCGCAGCCGGTAATGGCCGCGAACCAGATGTCGTAGTGGAGGATAAAGAAGCCGATCACCAGCGCCATTTCCACCAGCGTGGGCAGGATGCTGTACAGCGAATACGAGATCAGCGACTGGATGCCGCGCGTGCCGCGCTCGATGTCGCGGCTCATGCCGCCGGTCTGGCGGTCCAGGTGGAAGCGCAGCGACAGCGCATGCAGGTGCTCGAATACCTGCAGCGCAATCTCGCGCACGGCGCTCTGCGTGACCTTGGAAAAGAGGATTTCCCGCAACTCGGTGAACAGCGTCGCCGACAGGCGCAGCATGCCGTAGGCGACGATCAGCCCGACCGGCACCGCCAGCAGCGCGCGCGGGTCGCCTGCCGTGAGGTTCATGCTGTCGATCAGCCGCTTCATCAGTACCGGCACGCCCAGGTTGGCCACCTTTGCCGCCACCAGGCAGGCCAGCGCCAGCATCACGCGCCACTTGTAGTGCCAGACATAGGGCAACAGGTTGCGCACGGTCTGCCAGTCGCTGCGGGGGGCGCGCTGGCCGGGAAAGAGCTTGACCGAGGCGGGGTCGGGGGCCTGCTCGGCGGTCGTGGAATAGCGGCGCATACGATAGAATTCGGGCCAATGCGCGATTGTCGCAGAGTTCGCATGACGTGGCAGGCGAAGGGTTTTTTACGCCGTGCCCGCCCCCACTTCCGTTGTCCACCCTACCGCCTCATGAACGCTCCCCACACCGTCCCCGCCTTGCCCGCCGGCAAGAATCCCGCACTGCGCGTGGTACCGATGCCCGCGGACGCCAACGTACATGGCGACGTGTTCGGCGGCTGGATCATGGCGCAGGTGGATATCGCCGGGTCCATCCCGGCGGTCGAACGCGCGCAGGGGCGCGTGGCCACCGTCGCGGTCAATTCCTTCCTGTTCAAGCACCCGGTGTTCGTTGGCGACCTGGTGAGTTTCTACGCCGATATCGTCAAGACCGGGCGTACCTCGATCACGGTCGAGGTTGAGGTCTATGCGCAGCGCATGCGGCACAGCAACGAGATCGTCAAGGTGACGGAGGCAACGCTGACCTATGTCGCGACGGACGAGTCGCGGCAGCCGCGGGTGTTGCCGACGGCCTGAGGCAATAGCCGTTCTCCCCTCTGCCAGAGGGAGAGGGGCGGGGGAGAGGGCCCCGCCTCCACGAAGTGAGGCGCCATCGTACTTGCCATGCGCCGGCCCTCTCCCCCAGCCCCTCTCCCGCAAGCGGGAGAGGGGAGCAATCGAGCGGGATTGGAACCGACGCGGCCCCTCACGCAAACCTCGAAAAATCCGGCTTCCGCTTCTCGAAGAACGCGCTGAACGCCTCTTTCGCTTCCGGCGCCACCAGCATGCGCCGGAACACCGCGCCCTCGTCGGCCATCTGCTTTTCCACTTCGGCCAGCGCGCCCGATTTCATCAGCCGCTTGGTCTCGCGCAGCGACGAAGCCGGCAGCGCCGCCAGCTTGCGCGCCTGCGCCAGCGCAAAGTCATGCAGTTCGGCCACCGGCAGCACACGCGTCACCAGGCCGATTTCCAGTGCTTCTTGCGCGCTGAAGGCCTCGCCCAGCAGCAGCTTTTCGGCGGCGCGCTGGTATCCCACCAGCCGCGGCAGCAGCAGGCTGGATGCGGCCTCGGGGCACAGGCCCAGCTGCACGAATGGCAGCGACAGCTTGGCTGTGTCGGAGGCATAGACCAGGTCGCAATGCAGCAGCATGGTGGTGCCAACGCCGACCGCGGCACCGCTGACCGCCGCGACGATCGGCTTACTGGCATGGCTGATCTGGTACAGGAACTGGAACACCGGGGCCGGTTCGGCGCCCTCGCCCGCGGTGGGCGGACGCTGCATGAAATCTTCCAGGTCGTTGCCGGCGGTAAAGATCTCGGGCTGGCCCTGCAGCAGGATCGCGCGCACGTCGGGATTGGCCTCGGCCGAGCGCAGCGCGTCCGCCAGCGCCTGGTACATCGCCGCGGTGATGGCGTTCTTCTTGTCGAGGCGGTCGAACTGAAGCGTCAGGATGCCCTGGTCGATGCGGATGCGGATGCTCATGGTCTCCTCGTCTTGGTATGCAGGCATGAGCCCGCGGGCCGCAGCTGCGCAGCCCCCGGGCCATCATGCCGCGGCGCTCAGATGCGTTCGAAAATGCCGGCGGCGCCCATGCCCGTGCCGACGCACATGGTGACCATGCCGTACTTCAGGCTATGACGGCGCAGCGCGTGCACCACCGTGGCCGAGCGGATCGCGCCGGTGGCGCCCAGCGGGTGGCCCAGCGCGATCGCGCCGCCCATGCGGTTGACCTTGGCGGGGTCGAGCTGCAGGTCGCGCATCACCGCCAGCGACTGCGCGGCGAAGGCCTCGTTCAGCTCGATCCAGTCGAGCTGGTCCTGGCTCAGTCCGGCCGCCTTCAGGGCAGCTGGGATCGCTTCCTTGGGGCCGATCCCCATAATCTCGGGCGGCACGCCACGCACCGCGAACGAGACGAAGCGCGCCAGCGGCACCAGGTTGAACTGCTTCAGGATCTTCTCCGAGACCAGGATCAGCGCACCGGCGCCGTCCGAGGTCTGCGAGCTGTTGCCGGCGGTCACGCTGCCCTTGTTGGCAAACACCGGCCGCAGCTTGCCCAGGCCCTCGAGCGACGTATCCGGGCGCGGACCCTCGTCCAGCGCGACGGTGCGGGTCTTCACGCTGACCTGGCCGCTGGCGAGGTCGGGGAAGCGCTCGACGGTCTCGACCGGCGTGATCTCGTCGCGGAACTCGCCCGCCTGCTGCGCGGCGATGGCCTTCTGGTGCGAGGCCAGCGAGAACGCGTCCTGGTCCTCGCGGCTGACCTGCCACTGCTGCGCCACCTTCTCGGCGGTCAGGCCCATGCCGTAGGCAATGCCCACGTTCTCGTCGCGGCTGAAGATCTCCGGCGACATCGACGGCGAATTGCCCATCATCGGCACCATGCTCATCGATTCCACGCCGGCGGCGATCATCACGTCGGACTCGCCCACGCGGATGCGGTCGGCGGCCATCGCCACCGCGCTCAGGCCCGAGGCGCAGAAGCGGTTGACGGTAATGCCGCCGACGGTATTGGGCAGGCCGGACAGCAGCGCGCCGATGCGCGCCACGTTGAGGCCCTGCTGTGCTTCCGGGATGGCGCAGCCGACGATGGCGTCTTCGATCAGCTTCGGGTCCAGGTTCGGCACCTGTGCCACCGCGGCCTTCAGGATGGTGGCCAGCAGGTCGTCCGGGCGCGTGTGCCGGAACGCGCCCTTGGGGGCCTTGCCGATCGCCGAGCGGGTGGCCGCAACGATGTATGCGTCTTGCAGTTGTTTCATGATGTCGGTTCCTCGCTTGCCATTTAGTTGCGCACCGGCTTGCCGGTCTGCAGCATGCCCATGATGCGCTCCTGCGTCTTGCCGGTGCCGAGCAGGTCGACGAAGGCCTTGCGCTCCAGCGCCAGCAGCCATTCCTCGCTGACCAGCGCGCCGGCCTCGACATCGCCGCCGCACACCACTTCGGCAATGCGCGCGGCGATCAGGAAATCGTGCGCCGAGATAAAGCCGCCGTCACGCATGTTGACCAGCGAGGCCTTGATGGTGGCCACACCGGAACGGCCGGCAACCGGGATCAGCGTCGGCAGCGGCGCGCGGTAGCCGGCGTCGGCCAGCGCACGCACGGTGTTCTGCGCCACGTACAGCAGCTCATGCACGTTGAAGACGATCTGGTCGGACGGCTGCAGGTAGCCCATCTGGCGCGCTTCCAGCGCCGAGGCCGAGACCTTGGCCATGGCCGCGCTCTGGAAGCGGCTGGTCAGGAACTGCAGGTAGTTGGTGCTGCCCGCGGCCTGTGCAGCGCGCGCGGCCGCCAGCGCCGCTTCCTTCAGGCCACCGCCAGCGGGCACCAGGCCGACACCGACTTCAACCAGGCCGATATAGGTTTCCAGCGCGGCCACGCGCGCGGCGGAGTGCAGCATCAGTTCGCAGCCACCGCCCAGCGCAATGCCCGACGCCGCCGACACCACCGGTACCGAGGCATACTTCACGCGCATCATGCCGTCTTGGAATTTCTTCACGAACGGCTCGATGCCCTTGGCGCCGCCCATCATGAAGGCGGGCATCGCCGCTTCCAGGTTGGCGCCCGCGGAGAACGGGCCGCCCGGCGCGCCCAGCTGCAGCGAGGTCGGCTGCCATACCACCAGGCCCTTGTAGCCGGCTTCGGCCAGGTCGATGGCGCGGGTCAGGCCGTCGATTACGTCCGGACCGATGGTGTTCATCTTGCTCTTGAACGAGACCACCAGCACATCGTCCTGGCCCTCGCTCACCCAGATGCGCACCGCGTCGTTCTCTTCGACGGTGCGGCCAGCCTTGCGCGGATCGGCGGCGGCACTGCCCTGCAGCGCAGCGCGGAAAGCCTGGCGCTGGTACACCGGCAGCGTGCTGCGCGCGACGAACGACTGCGTCGCGGGCGACCACGAACCTGCCGCCGTGTGCACGCCCTGGTTGTCGGCCACCGGGCCGGAGAACACCCACGCCGGCAGCGGCGCGCCCGACAGTGCCTTGCCACCGTCGACGTCCTCCTTCACCCACTCGGCCACCTGTTTCCAGCCGGCCGCCTGCCAGTCCTCGAACGGGCCCGAATTCCAGCCGAAGCCCCAGCGGATCGCCAGGTCGATGTCGGCGGCCGAACCGGCGATCTGCTCGAGGTACACGGCGATGTAGTGGAACACGTCGCGGAACACCGCCCACAGGAACTGCGCCTGCGGGTTGGTCGACTCGCGCAGCAGCCGGATGCGCTCGGCCGGTTCCTTCTTGAGCATGCGCACCACGATCTCGTCGGCCTTCTTGCCGGCATCGACGTACTGTCCGGTGCTGGCGTCGAGCACCTTGATGGCCTTGCCTTCCTTCTTGTAGAAGCCGGCGCCGGTCTTCTGCCCCAGCGCACCCGCGTCGACCAGGCTCTTGAGCACGGCCGGGGTCTTGTAGAACGGCGCGAACGGGTCGTCCTGCAGGTTGTCCTGCATGGTCTTGATCACGTGCGCCATGGTGTCCAGGCCGACCACGTCCGCGGTGCGGAAGGTGGCGGACTTGGCGCGGCCCAGCTTGGCGCCGGTCAGGTCGTCGACCACGTCGAACGGGATGCCGAACTTCTCGGCCTCGGCAAACACCGCCAGGATCGAGAAGATGCCGACGCGATTGGCAATGAAGTTGGGCGTGTCCTTGGCGCGCACCACGCCCTTGCCGAGCGTGGTGGTCAGGAACGCTTCCAGCTGGTCGAGGATCTGCGGCTGCGTGGTCGCGGTCGGGATCAGCTCGACCAGGTGCATGTAGCGCGGCGGGTTGAAGAAATGGACGCCGCAGAAGCGGGACTTCAGGTCGTCGTCGAATCCATTGGACAGCTCAGTGATCGACAGCCCGGAGGTGTTGGTGGCGAAGATCGCGTGCGAGGCCAGGTGCGGCGCGACCTTCTTGTACAGGTCGTGCTTCCAGTCCATGCGCTCGGCAATCGCCTCGATCACCAGATCGCATTGCTGCAACAGGGCGATGTCGTCTTCGTAGTTGGCGGCCTGGATCAGGCTGGCCTCTTCCTTGAGGCCAAGCGGCGCGGGCGACAGCTTCTTCAGGTTCTCGATGGCGCGCAGCGCGATGCCGTTCTTCGGGCCTTCCTTGGCGGGAAGATCGAACAGCACCACGGGCACGCGCGCGTTGATCAGGTGGGCGGCAATCTGCGCGCCCATGACGCCGGCACCCAGCACGGCGACTTTCTTGACGATGAAATTGGACATGCGCGCTCCTAGGTCAGTGAGCGTTGAGGTAAGAGTCAGGACACGCTTCCAGTGCTTGTGGTGTGCTCCCCTCTCCGCTAGCGGGAGAGGGGAGCACACTAGCGGCCAGGGAAGCCGCCCTGGCAAATCAGAACAGGTCTGCGTCCAGCGCCATCAGCGACGCCGAACCCGCGCGCGCCTTGCGGATCTCGGCGGCCGTTTCCGGCTGCAGCTTGGCAAAGTAGAAGCGCGCGGTGGCCAGCTTGGCGGTGTAGAACTTGTCGCCGCTGCCCTGCTTCTCCAGCGCGACCTTGGCCATGCGGGCCCAGAAGTAAGAGAACACCAGGTGGCCCACTACACGCAGGTATGGCACCGCGGCAGCGCCGACTTCGTCGGCATTGCCCATCGCCTTCATGCCGATTTCCATGGTCAGCTTCTGCACCTTGTCGCCCAGGTCGGCCAGCGGGTTGATGAATTCCTGCATGGCTTCATTGGTGCCTTCGGCCTCGACGAAGTCCTGCACGATCTTGCCGAAGGCCTTCATCTTCGCGCCCATGTCGCCCAGGATCTTGCGGCCCAGCAGGTCCAGCGCCTGGATGGTGTTGGTGCCTTCGTAGATCATGTTGATGCGCGCGTCGCGCACGTATTGCTCCATGCCCCATTCGGAGATGTAGCCATGGCCGCCAAACACCTGCATGCCCTCGTTGGTGGCGGTAAAGGCGTTGTCGGTCAGGAAGGCCTTGATCACCGGCGTCAGCAGCGCGACCAGGTCGCCGGCCTGCTTGCGCACGGCCTCGTCCGGATGCGACAGCTCGCGGTCGATCTGCAGCGCGGTCCAGTAGCTGAATGCGCGGCCGCCTTCGGCGTAGGCGCGCTGCGTCAGCAGCATGCGGCGCACATCCGGATGCACGATGATCGGGTCGGCGGCCTTCTCGGGCGCCTTCGGGCCGGTCAGCGAGCGCATCTGCAGGCGGTCCTTGGCGTAGGCGACCGAGTTCTGGTACGCCACCTCGGTCAGGCCCAGGCCCTGCGCGCCCACACCCAGGCGCGCGGCATTCATCATCACGAACATGGCGTTCAGGCCCTTGTTGGCCTCGCCCACCAGCCAGCCGCGCGCGCCGTCGAGGTTCATCACGCAGGTGGCGTTGCCGTGGATGCCCATCTTGTGCTCGATCGAGCCGCACTGGATGCCGTTGCGCTCGCCGGGGTTGCCGCTGGCGTCGGGGATGAACTTCGGCACCACGAACAGCGAGATGCCCTTGGTCCCACCCGGTGCGTCCGGCAGTCGGGCCAGCACCAGGTGGATGATGTTTTCGGCCAGGTCGTGCTCGCCGGCGGAGATGAAGATCTTGGTGCCGGTGATCAGGTAGGAACCGTCAGCTTGCGGCTCGGCCTTGGAACGCAGAATGCCGAGGTCAGTGCCGCAGTGCGGCTCGGTCAGGCACATGGTGCCGGTCCAGACGCCGGACACTAGCTTGGGCAGGTAAGTCTGCTGCAGATCGGGCGTGCCGTGTGCATGCAGGGCCTCATAGGCCCCGTGCGACAGCCCGGGGTACATGGTCCAGGCCTGGTTGGCCGAGTTCAGCATCTCGTAGACCACGTTGTTGACCACGATCGGCAGGCCCTGGCCACCGTAGGCCGGATCGCACGCCAGTGCCGGCCAGCCGGCCTCGACATATTGCTGGTAGGCTTCCTTGAAGCCCGTGGGCGCCTTGACCACGCCGTCGCCGGCGTAGGTGCAGCCTTCGCGGTCGCCCACCTGGTTGAGCGGGAACACCACGTCCGCGCAGAACTTGCCGGCTTCCTCGATGACCTGGTTGATGGTGTCCGCGTCGATGTCCGCGTGCGGCGGCATCGCCTTGAGTTCGGCTTCGGCGCCGAGCAGTTCATGGAGCACGAACTGCATGTCGCGCAACGGTGCGGTGTACTGGCCCATCAGAGACTCCTTGGAGTTGTGCGATGCCGCCACGCCGCCCGTCCCGCTTGCGCGCAACGGCCTGACCGGGCGACCTCAGGTACGGTAAGACTGAATCAGTTTGTTGAGCGCGACCATGGCAAGCTCGGCGCTGTCAGGCAGGCGCAGGAAACGGGCGTCATGATGCAAGCCTAGTTCAAGGCTGTACATCTCGAACAGCATCAGGCGCGGATCGCAATCCGCGCGCAAATGGCCCTCTTCCTTGGCCTGGTTGATGGCGCGGTTCAGCGCTGCGCGCCAGATCGTGACGCTCTTGACCAGCTCGTCACGCACCAGGCTGCCGGCGCGGTCGTCGTACTCCACGGCGCCGCTGATGTAGATGCACCCAGTCGTCACTTCCTGGATGCGCTTCTCCATCCAGCGCCGCACCATCGACCACAGCCGGGGCAGTCCGCGCGGCTCCTGCAGCGAGGGATAGAACACCTCCTGCTCGAACCGGCGGTGATACTCCCGCACCACCTCTACCTGCAGGTCCTCGCGCGAACCGAAATGCGCGAAGACACCGCTCTTGCTCATCTGCATGCGTTCCGCGAGCAGGCCGATGGTCAGACCTTCGAGCCCGTCGCGGGACGACAATTCCAGTGCGGCATCCAGAATCGCCACGCGCGTCATCTCGCCCTTGCGCATGGGCGAGGGGGACGAAGCGGCGGATTCGAGACGGGCTGACTGGTGTCGCATGTTTTTTCTCCGTTCTGCGGGGCCTGCTGCGGCCCCGCGTATGACCCTGACGTTTCATTCATTGCTTGCGGCCGACCGGCGGATTTGCCGGTGCATACCGCGAATGCACGCAGTCTAAGCCAAAAAAGAACGGTCGTTCAGATTATTCTGGCGCGGCACTTGGCCATCAAGCTTTTAATTAGACCGCTGTTTCTAAACGGACTGCAATGCAGCATGTCCGCGAGCGACCGTGCCGCAACCGCTGCAGCGTTCGCGTTGCCGCATGGCAGCAAACGCACACCGCCCGCCGGCCGCTTCAGTAGCGGCCCGTAACGCCGGCGATGATCACGCCAAGCCGCAGCAGCATATAGGCCGCCCAGTTGGCCAGCCGGTGCAGCGGCGAGCGCCGCGCATGCACGTCGGGCAGCACCCTTACGCTCTGGTGTGCAATGGCCCGCTCCAGCGCTGCGCGCAGTTCAGCGGCGAAGGCCGCATCATAAACGGCAATGTTGGCCTCGCGCGCGAGCAGCAGGCTGAAGGGGTCCATATTGCTCGACCCTACCGTGGCCCAGGCCTCGTCCACCACGCCGACCTTGGCGTGCAGGAAGCTCTCGGCGTACTCGTAGATCTCGACGCCAGCCTCCAGCAACGACGCATAGAGCGCATGGGTGGCGTAGTGCTGCAGCCGATATTCGACCATGCCCTGCAGCAGCAGCCGCACGCGCACGCCGCGCTCGCGGCAGGCCAGCAATGCGCGCCGCATCTTGTGGCCGGGCAGGAAGTAGGCGTTGGCCAGGATCACGTCATGACGTGCGGCGCCCAGCGCGCGCAGGTATTCGCGCTCGATGGTGCGGCGGTTGCGCAGGTTGTCGCGCAGCAGCAGCGCGGCGCGGATCCCGCCGGTCGCCTCCGGGCGCGGCGGCAGGTCGGTCACCAGCGGGTATTCGGCGACCGCGGCGGCGCGCTCGCTGCCACGCGCCTCGCGCAGCGACAGCCGCCACCAGAGCCGCTCGGACGACAGCGCAATGCGGTCCACCAGCGGCCCGCTGACCTGCACCGCGAAGTCGTAGCGCGGCCCCAGGTTGGCGCCTTCGAAGGGGCCGTGGTTGTGGTCGTCGATGATGTTGATGCCACCGACAAAGGCGACCTCGCGGTCGATCACGGCGACCTTGCGGTGCAGCCGGCGCAGGTGGCGCCGGGCCAGGCGGAAGCCGCGCAAGGCGCGGTAGACGCGCAGCCGCACGCCACCCGCGCGCAGCCGCTCGGCCAGCTGCGCGGGCATGTCGCCGGCGCCGAAGCCGTCCACCGTCACGCGCACCGGGACCCCGCGCGCGGCGGCACGGATCAGCGCGTCGGCGACGGCGCGGCCGACCTCGTCGTCGGCGTAGATGTAGGTTTCCAGCATGACCTGGAACGCGGCCTGGTCGATTGCGGCGATCAGCGCGGGAAAGAAGTCCTTGCCGCCGTGCAGCAGCCGCACCGTGTTGCCGGTGGTGGGCTTGCCGCGGCGCCAGGCCCAGCGCAGCATGTGGTGGCGATAAGGCAGTTCGCCGGTGGTGGCCGTGTCATGCACCGGGGCGTCTGCAGCCTGGGCAGAGTAGGAGATCCGTGACATGCCGTGATTATCGGACAGTTTGCCGCGCGCAAAGGCGCCGCCTGCACATTGGCGTGCGGAACTCTGCTATCGTCGATGCCGATGCCTGCCCGTCGGCACAAGCCCGTGCGCGCAGGCAAACTCCCGACGCCCCCTACGGAAACCATGGTGAAGGTATTCGGCATTACCGGTTCGTCCGGCAGCGGCAAGACCACGTTGCTGGACCAGCTCATCCCCTGCTTTGTCGATGCCGGCCTGCGCGTGGCCGGCGTCAAGCACACCCACCACGGCTTCGATCCGGATACGCCTGGCAAGGATTCGTGGCGCATGCGCGCGGCCGGCTGCGCCAACGTCGTGCTGGTCGGCGCGCGCCACCTGACACTGATGCGCCATTACCCGGAAGCCGTGCCGTCGCCCGAACTGGACGATGCGCTCGCGGTGCTGCCGCCTGACACCGACCTGGTGCTGGTGGAAGGGTACAAGCGCAGTGATTTCCCCAAGCTGGAGGTTTTCCGCCCCGCGCTGGGCCGTGCGCCGTTGTGGGACGAGGTGCCGGGCGTAGTGGCGGTTGCGACCGATGACCCCGCCGCCGTCGCCGCCATGACCACGCTGCCGGTGCTGGACCTGAACGACGCGCCGGCGGTGTTCACGTTTATCCGCGACTACCGCGTGCCCGGCCGCGACGGCGGCGCGGGCTGAGTCAAACCGGCCTCAGGCGGCCTTGTCCGCGGTCGCGTCCCGCTCCACCATCCCGCCCAGCGGATGACCCAGTTCCGCCACCAGCGGCACGTGATCGGAGCGTTGCGCCCAGTCTCGGCCGGTCAGCGCGTGGGCGCGCTCGATCTCGTAGCCACGCACATAGATCCGGTCGAGCTGCCACCACGGCATATGGCTCGGGAAAGTATGCAGCCGCGCGCCGCGCGCGTGCGAGGCCTCGACCGCGCCCAGCGTATTGCAGATCTGCGCATCGAGCCGGTGGTTCCAGTCGTTGAAGTCGCCGGCGATCACCAGCGGCATGCCGGCCGGCACCACGTTGCGCACGCGCTCCACCAGCGCCTCGGCCTGGCGCGCGCGGCTGCGCGCGAACAGGCCGAAGTGCACGCAGATCAGGTGGGTCTCGACGCCGTGCACATCCGCCACCGCGTGCAGCAGCCCGCGCTGTTCGAACCGGTGATCGGAAATATCGAGGTTTTCGGACATCAGGATCGGATGGCGCGACAGGATCGCGTTGCCGTGATGGCCGTAGTCGTAGACCGCATTGCGGCCGTAGACCGAATGCGGATAAGCGTCGGTGGCCAGGTAGTTGAGCTGGGTATGTTCCGGGTCGAACAGCGCCGCGGCCACCAGCCGGTCGTTGCGGTCCTGCACTTCCTGCAGGAAGACGATGTCCGCATCCATCGCATGCAGGCCGGCGCGCACGTTCTGGATGCGCGGGCGCCGCGAGATGCCGGTCACCCCCTTGTGAATGTTGTAGGTGACCACGCGCAGCTTCATGGCTGCCCCCCGAATGCCAGCTGCCTGCTGGCAACGTCGCTAACGGCCCCGGCGCGCCAGCCGAGCTGGCGTATGGCTTCTGCATTGCTGCTGGAGAAGCATTGCCGCGCCGCCAGTTCCCACGGCAGCCACTTGTATTGCAGGTGCTCGCGTGGCGCCAGCGTCACCGGCAGCGCCTCGGCCACGCGCAGGCCGAACCAGTGCTCGGTATTGCGCGTCACGCCTTCGGCGTAGCGGTGGCGCCACTGCGGGTAGATGTCGTACTGGATGGCATGGCCCCAGTCGGTGAGCTGGTGCTCGCCGGCGATGATGCCGGTTTCCTCCGCCACTTCGCGCGCGGCGGTCAGGGCCAGCGGTTCGTCCAGGGTGTCGAGGCTGCCGGTGACGGACTGCCAGAACCCCGGTCGATCGGCGCGTTCCAGCAGCAAGACTTGAAGATCTGGCGTGTAAATCACCACCAGCACGGATTCCGGGATCTTGTAGGACATGGGTCTGGACCAAAGGACAAACCCAAGGATAGCGCAGGCGCGCGCGCTTGCCACGGGAAAGCGCCGCGCCGCCTGCTTGCGGGCGCAGCGCCCGCACGCCGGATCAGGCCGCGTTGCGCGCGCCGTGCATGGTATGCGGGGCCAGGTACGGCTCGGTGTTGCCGTGGCGCTGCCAGGTGTCGAACACTTGCGGCGAGTCGCCATGGCCCCAGGCCGCGCGCAGCTGGTCCATCAGCGGCGCCAGCGCCTGGCGGTAGCGCCTGGACGCGCCATGCGCATGCGCGGCCAGGGCCTCGGCGCGTTGCCGCGCCTCGCCTTGCACCCGCATGCGCTCCTGCGCGATTTCCTTCTCGCGCTGGCCCAGCGTGTTGTACTTCTGGATCAGGAAGCGCTGGTAATCGCCGCCATCCACGCCCTGGGCCGCCTGCGCGTTGACCTGCTCGAAGCGCAGTACGATGCTGCCGGTTTCCTGCTCGATATGGGCAGCCTCGGCGTCCAGCGCCTGCAGCGCCTCGTGCACGCGCTGGGCGTCGCGGCGCAGCGCCTGCACTTGCGCGGCCTCGTCCTCGAACACGCGCTGCGCATCGAGGTAGGCCTGCACCACCGGTTGCGGCGCCACCACCAGCAGCGGATCGGCGCCATCGGCACGCTGGCCGGCCAGCAAGGCGTCATCGGCCAGGCGCAGATTGCCCAGTTCATCGAGCCAGCGGCCGCGCGTCATCACCACGCCGACGGTGTCCAGTGCGAGGCGGCGCAGGGCTTCGGCGCGCTGCATCTCGACCGGCTCGGCCACCGCCTGGGGCGACGCAGCCTGCACCGCATGGGCGATATCCGGCACGCAGGCGGCCACGGTGGTGGCCACCGATTCTGACATGGCCAGCGCCGCGCGGCGCTGGGCGCGGCGCAGCTCGAAACGAGCCAGCAGCATCATGATCAGTCCCGCCGCCAACCAGGTCAGGATGGTTTCCTGGTGGGCCAGCAGGAACTGGCGGATGAGTTCGGTATCCAGGGTCATGTTCACGAATTTCCTCCCGTGTGCCGGGAACCTTCATGACAGGGTTCCTCGGCAAATTGCGTGTCAAAGGAAGAAGACCCGCCTGGCGCTGCCTTCGTTCCGACCGGTAACAAATCGAAACCAATGCGCGGGGGCGCGGATGTTGCGCATCAAGCAAAAAAGCCGCGCAATCGCGCGGCTTTTTTGCGGACCAGACGACCCGGAACCGGTCAGGCGTTGGGCTTGGGCTCGGCGGTGCGCAGGCGGATATGCAGCTCGCGCAGTTGCTTCTCGTCGACCGAGCTCGGCGCCTGCGTCAGCAGGTCCTGGGCGCGCTGGGTCTTCGGGAACGCGATCACGTCGCGGATCGAGTCGGCGCCAGCCATCATGGTGACGATGCGGTCCAGGCCGAAGGCCAGGCCACCGTGCGGAGGCGCGCCGTACTGCAGTGCGTCGAGCAGGTAGCCAAACTTGGCGCGGGCTTCCTCGTCGTTGATGTTGAGCGCGCGGAACACCTTGCTCTGGATGTCCGAACGGAAGATCCGCACCGAGCCGCCGCCCATTTCCCAGCCGTTCAGCACCATGTCGTAGGCCTTGGCCAGGCACTTGCCCGGATCGGTCTCCAGGTACTCCATGTGCTCGTCCTTGGGGCTGGTGAACGGGTGATGCATCGCCACCCAGCGCGCGTCTTCCTCGTCGTACTCGAACATCGGGAAGTCGACCACCCACAGCGGCTTCCAGGCGTCCTCGAACAGGCCGCTGGCCTTGCCGAAATCCGAGTGGCCGATCTTCAGGCGCAGCGCGCCGATCGAGTCGTTGACCACCTTGGCCTTGTCGGCGCCGAAGAAGATGATGTCGCCGTCCTGCGCGCCGGTGCGCTTCAGGATCTCGGCAATGGCGGCGTCGTGCAGGTTCTTGACGATCGGCGATTGCAGGCCATCGCGGCCCTTGGCCACTTCGTTGACCTTGATCCAGGCCAGGCCCTTGGCGCCGTAGATGCCGACGAACTGGGTGTAGGCGTCGATCTCGCCGCGCGAGATGGCACCGCCGCCCGGCACGCGCAGGCCGACCACGCGGCCGTTGTCGCTGTTGGCGGGGCCCGAAAACACCTTGAAGTCGACGTCCTTCATCACCTCGGTCAGCTCGGTGAATTCCAGCTTGACGCGCAAGTCAGGCTTGTCCGAGCCGAAGCGCGCCATGGCCTCGCGGAACTCCATCACCGGGAATTTCGCGTCGAGGTCGACATCGATGGCGTTCTTGAACACCGTGCGCATCATGTCCTCGAACAGGTCGCGGATCTCCTGCTCGGTCAGGAACGAGGTTTCGCAGTCGATCTGCGTGAATTCCGGCTGGCGGTCGGCGCGCAGGTCTTCGTCGCGGAAGCACTTGGTGATCTGGTAGTAGCGGTCGAAGCCCGACACCATCAGCATCTGCTTGAAGATCTGCGGCGATTGCGGCAGCGCGAAGAAGTGGCCCGGGTTCACGCGCGACGGCACCAGGTAATCGCGCGCGCCTTCGGGCGTGCTCTTGCCCAGCATCGGCGTCTCGATGTCGATAAAGCCCTGGGCGTCGAGGAACTTGCGCACTTCCATCGCCACCTTGTAGCGCAGACGCAGGTTGTACTGCATCTGCGGGCGGCGCAGGTCCAGCACGCGGTGCGTCAGGCGCGTGGTTTCCGACAGGTTGTCGTCATCGAGCTGGAACGGGGGCGTGACCGACGGGTTCAGCACGGTCAGCTCATGGCACAGCACCTCGATCTTGCCCGAGGTCAGGTTGGCGTTTTCGGTGCCGGCCGGGCGCGGGCGCACCTTGCCGGTGATGCGGATGCAGAACTCGTTGCGGATCTCTTCCGCGGCCTTGAACATCTCGGGGCGATCCGGATCGCATACCACCTGCACCAGGCCCTCGCGGTCGCGCAGGTCGATGAAGATCACGCCGCCATGGTCGCGGCGGCGCTGGACCCAGCCGGTCAGGGCCACTTCCTGGCCCGAGAATTGTTCGGTCACCAGACCGCAGTAGTGAGTACGCATGGAGGACATAAGGAGATTCCCGGTAAAACGCGGCTGCCCGATTGTATCGGGCAGCCCGTGATCAGTTTGGAGGCTCAAGGATCGGTCGTCTCGACCGGTTCCTCGCTGCTGGCCCTGCCGGCCGGATGGGCGGGGACCGCCGGCCGGGGGGCGCTGCCGTTCTTGCGCGGCAATTCCGCCGGTGCCACCACGCCCATCGAGACGATGTACTTGAGCGCGGCGTCGACGGTCATGTCGAGTTCGATGGTGTCGGCCTTGGGCATCATCAGGAAGAAGCCCGAGGTCGGATTGGGGGTGGTCGGCACGTACACGCTGACGTATTCGCCCTGCAGGTGGTTCTGCACGTCGCCGCCGGGGCGACCGGTCAGGAACGCGATGGTCCACGAGCCTTCGCGCGGGTACTGCACCAGCAGCGCCTTGCGGAAGGCATTGCCGGAGGATGACAGCAGCGTGTCCGAAACCTGCTTGACGCTGGTGTAGATCGGCCCCACCACGGGGATATGGCCCAGCAGCGCTTCCCACCAGCGCACCAGGCGCTGGCCGATAAAGTTATGCGCCAGCAGGCCGACCAGCAGGATGAACAGCAGCGTCAGGATGGCGCCGAGGCCGGTCACGCGCTTGCCGAACATCAGCCGGTCCGGGCGCCAGGCCTCTGGCAGCAGCGCCAGGCTCTGGTCCATCGTGCCGATGATCAGGCTGAGCACCCACAGCGTGATGCCCAGCGGCACCAGTACCAGGAGCCCGGTCAGGAACCAGGTTTTGAGGGCGGAAGTCTTCTTGGCGACCACGGCGCGGGTCCGGCTCAGTGGCAGGCGCAGGCGCTGCCGCAACCGCCGGCGGCCGGCGCCGCGGCAGCCGTGCTGCCCGACGATTCAGCCGCCGCCGGGGCGCTGGCGCTTGCCTCGGCCGCACCGCCGGTGGCGCTGGCGGCCGCTGGCGCGGCGGCGCCGCCGCTGCCGCCGCGGAAGTCGGTCACGTACCAGCCCGAGCCCTTGAGCTGGAAGCCGGCAGCGGTCAGCTGCTTCTTGAACGCGCCGGCGGCGCCGCAGGACGGGCAGTCGGTCAGCGGGGCATCGCTCATTTTCTGCAGCACATCGCGCCCGTGGCCGCAGGCGTCGCAACGGTAGGCATAGATCGGCATGGTGTTATTTCGCGAGAAAACTTCGGAATCGGTACAAGGGCGGACATCGCCGCAAGCCATGGCGGCAGCGGGATATCCCGCTCGGCGATGCAAAGCCTTGAATTATAAACCGTTCCGGGGCTGCCTGATCGGCGGAAATAAGGGGGTGGCGACCGCCGTGCCGTCAGGCGATATGGACTTCCTTGACCGGCGCGTGATCTGCAATCCACTGCGGCAGCAGCGAACCGACCACCATGCCGCTGATCGAGAACATCAGGCCCACCATCTGCGGCGGCACCATGGCGTCGGCAAAGGCGACCTCGCAGGTCAGCCACGACGACAGGCCCAGCAAGATCGCCGCCAGCCCGCCCTGGCGGGTGGCGTGTTTCCAGAACATGCCGAAGGCCAGCGGCACGAACGACGACACCAGCGTGACCTTGTAGGCATTTTCAACCATATGGAAGATCGACAGGTGCGAGTTCAGCGCGAACAGCGTGACCAGCGCGGTGAACACCAGCACCACGGTCTGCATCACCCGCAGGAACTGCTTGTCGTCCAGATGGCGGAAATACGGCCGCAAGATGTTCTCGGCGAAGGTCACCGACGGCGCCAACAGCGTAGCCGAGGCGCAGCTCTTGATCGCCGACAGCAGCGCGCCGAAGAACATCACCTGCGCGAACATCGGGGCGTGCTGCAGGATCAGTTGCGGCAGGATCAACTGCGAATCGGTGTCGATGTACTTTGACACCATGCCCGGGTCGATCATGGTGGCCGAATACGCCAGGAACATCGGGATAAAGGCGAAGCAGAAGTACAGCACGCCGCCCAGCACCGAGGCGCGCCCGGCGATCAGCTCGGTGCGCGACGAGGTCACGCGCTGGAATACATCCTGCTGCGGGATCGAGCCCAGCATCATGGTGAACAGCGCCGCCGCAAAGCCGATGATCTGGATCAGGTCCAGCGACGGCAGGAACTCGAACTTGCCGGCCGCGGCCGCGTGCGACACCACGGCCGTGACGCCGCCGGCCTGGCCGCTGACCTCGTAGCCGATATAGAGCATGCCGATCACGATGATGATCATCTGGATGAAGTCGGTGATGGCTACCGACCACATGCCGCCGAACAGCGTATAGACCAGCACGCTGGCCGCGCCGATCATCATGCCTGCCTCCTGCGACAGCGCGCCGTCCGAGACGGTATAGAACACCAGCCCCAGCGCCTTGATCTGCGCCGCGACCCAGCCCAGGTAGGAAACCACGATGCACAGCGTGGTCAGCACCTCGGCCAGCCGGCCGTAGCGGTTGTGGTAGTAGTCGCCGATGGTCAGCAGGTTCATCCGGTACAGCGGCCGGGCGAAGAACAGGCCGACCAGGATCAGGCACAGCGACGACCCGAACGGGTCCGACACCACGCCCGACAGGCCTTCCTTCAGGAACACGGCGGGGATGCCCAGCACCGTCTCCGAGCCAAACCAGGTGGCGAACACGGTGGCGGTGACGATATGGAACGGCAGGCTGCGCCCGGCGACGGCGAAATCGGTGGTGTTGCGCACGCGCAGCGCCGCCCACAGGCCGATGCCGACCGAGATTACCCAGTAGATGATGACAAACCAGATCAGCATGCCGCTGCCCTATGCAGAAAGTGCCCTTGTGGCGAGAAACCGAATGCCGGGCGGCAGGGCGCGGGGTCGCGCGCGGTGGCCCGGAGTCCAATTCATCGGTCGGGGCCGCATATCGGGGTGCCTGGCGTTGCCCCGACGGGGCGGGCAACGCGGCCGGGGCCCGCGGTCGTAGCCGAATCAAAACGCGGATTATAGCGACGCAGACCCGTCCGGGCGAAAAAAATTCCCCGCTGGCGCGCAGGCGCCACGCGGTGCAGCGCCTTCACCACAGGGGCTGGCCGGTTGGGGCTTCAGCCGCCTCGCCGGCGCCAGACCTGCCACCGCTCCTGCCCCTGGAACACCGGCAGCGGCGCGGCCGAGGGCCGGTCCTCCATGCGCTCGAAGGCGGGGCCCAGCAGTGCGTCAAGGGCCTCGGCCGGCATCGCGAACGGCGGCCCGCCGCGGTTTTCCCCCAGGTAGAAGTAGCCGGCCAGCAGCCCGCCCGGCGGCAGCAGCTGCGCCACCCGGGCGGCATAGTCGGCCCGCATCGCCGGCGGCAGCGCGCACAGGAAGGCGCGCTCGTAGATCAGCTGGCACGCCGGCTGTGGCGTGAAGGCAAAAAAGTCGGCCTGCTGCACCACGGCACCGGCCGGCCCCAGCGCGCGCCGTGCCGACGCCACCGCCTGCGCCGAGAAGTCGATCGCCGTCACCGGCCAGCCGCGCTCGAATAGCCACGCCGCCTCCCAGCCGTTGCCGCAGCCGGGCACCAGCGTGGGACGCGGCTGATGGTCTTCGATAAAGCAGCGAAATTCCTCGGGCACGCCGCCCAGGTCCCAGGGCGTGAAGCCCTCCTTGAAACGCTCGTCCCAGAACGCCGGATCCCCGGCGTTGCGCGTGGTGAAGCCGGGCACGGGCTTGGTGGTATCGCTCATCGGTCTCCTCCCGTCCCCTTGCCGGGGCTGCACTTACCAGTAGCCCGCCCAGCCCAGCACGTGGGTGAGCACGATGCCGGCGACAAAGCCGCCCACCAGCAGCACCGCCGTGCCGAGCAGCCGGTTGGTGCGGCGCTGCTCCAGCACCAGCATCGACAGCAGCTTGTCCTGCTCGCCGTTGCTGGTCAGCGCGCGCCGCTCGAGGAACTGGTGCGCCAGGCGAGGGAAGTCGGGCAGCATCTTGGCCCACAGCGGTGCCTCGACCTTGATCCGCTCCCAGGCCCCCTGCCAGCCCACCTGCTCGTGCATCCAGCGCTCCAGGAACGGCTTGGCGGTCTTCCACAGGTCCAGGTCCGGATCGAGCTGGCGGCCCAGCCCTTCGATATTGAGCAGCGTTTTCTGCAGCAGCACCAGTTGCGGCTGGATCTCGACGTTGAAGCGGCGCGAGGTCTGGAACAGCCGCATCAGCACCATGCCCAGCGAGATTTCCTTCAGCGGCTTGTCGAAGTACGGCTCGCAGCAAGCGCGCACCGCGCTTTCCAGTTCTTCGACGCGGGTCTCGGGCGGGACCCAGCCGGATTCCACGTGCAGCAGCGCCACGCGGTGGTAGTCGCGGCGGAAGAAGGCGATGAAGTTCTGCGCCAGGTAGTTCTTGTCGAATTCGGACAGCGCGCCGACGATGCCGAAGTCCAGCGCGATATAGCGGCCGAAGGTCTCGGGCTGGACCGACACCAGGATGTTGCCCGGGTGCATGTCGGCGTGGAAGAAGCCGTCGCGGAACACCTGGGTGAAGAAGATCTCGACGCCCTCCTCCGCCAGCTGGTGCATGTCGACACCGGCGGCCTTGAGCGATTCCGTGCGCGAGATCGGGATGCCGTGCATGCGCTCCATCACGAACACCGTGCTGCTGCACCAGTCCCAGAACACCTCGGGCACCAGCAGCAGGCTGGTGTCGGCAAAGTTGCGGCGCAGCTGGCTGGCGTTGGCCGCCTCGATCATCAGGTCGAGCTCGTCGTGCAGGTACTTGTCGAACTCTGCCACCACCTCGCGCGGCTTCAGCCGCTTGCCGTCAGCCCAGAAGCGCTCGAGCCAGGTGGCCATGTCGCGCATCAGCGCGAGGTCGCTGTCGATCACCGGCAGCATGCCGGGGCGCAGCACCTTGACCGCAACCTCGCGGCCGTGGCAGGGGCCGCCCTTGAGCGTGGCGAAGTGCACCTGCGCGATCGAGGCGCTGGCCACCGGCTGATGCTCGAAGGTCTCGAACAACTGGTCCAGCGGCCGGCCGAGCGCACGCTCGATGATCTTGACCGCCACCACTGAATCGAACGGCGGCACCTGGTCCTGCAGCTTGGCCAGTTCGTCGGCAATGTCGGGCGGCATCAGGTCGCGCCGGGTGGACAGCACCTGGCCGAACTTGACGAAGATCGGGCCCAGCCGTGTCAGCGCCAGCCGCAGCCGCACGCCGCGCGGCATGTCGAGCTTGCGCCCGATGGTGATGACGCGTACCAGGAAGCGGATCCGGCGGCTGCTGAAGCCCGAGAGCACCAGCTCGTCCAGGCCATAGTAGAGGATAACGAAGAGGATCTTGCCAAGGCGCAGGAGGCGGGTCATTCGGGAGTCTTCACAGGGCCGGGCAGGCAGTCAGGTTGGTGGTGGATGAAGGCGCGGCGCGGCCGGCTCAGCGATGCGGAGACGGCAGCTTGCCGGACGGCCCCGGCGCCGGCGGCGTGGCGCCGCGCTCCAGCCGTTCCAGGCGCTTCTCCAGCCGCGCCAGGCTGTCGCGCAGGCGGCCCACGTCGGCGCCGAAGTCGTCCAGCGCGGCGTGGCGCACCAGCGTCGGGTGTTCGTCGAGCAGGTAGTCGGTGACGTTGTCCACCAGCGCGCGGCCCACGCGCGTGGCCTGGGCATGAACCTCGCGCGCGCCGTCGACCACGCGCTGCGCCACGCTGTCGCTGACCGGCCCGCCCAGGATCCCGCGCAGCGCGCGCGACAGGTCCTCGGCGGCGTCCCAGCGCAGGTTGCGTGCCAGCGTCGACACCGTATTGGCCAGTTCGGCATCGCCCTCGATGCGGACATGGCGCATGGCGGCGGCCTGGCCGCCTTCGGCCACGTCGGCGGCCACCAGCGGCCACTGCTGCACCGGCACGCGCAGCGTCACCGCGGGCGCCTCGGCCGCGGGCGCCAGCTCCGTGCAGCCGTGTTCGGTCACCTTCAGCGACAGCTCGAAGGCGGCGGCATCGAAGCGGATCACGCGCCCGGCGAACGGCGCCAGCTGGTTGCGGGCCCACGGCTCCTGCTCGAGCAGGTGGTTCAGTGCCGAGACGGCAGGCGTGGCCAGGGCGGAAGGCAGAGTATTCATGACAGCGCGGTTGGCGGGCAGGTGGCGACGCGCGGGGCGGCATCGCAACAAAAAGGCCCACGCTTTCACGTGGGCCTCCATTCTAAGCTACTCCCCCCGGCGCATCACCGCCGCGGGTGCGGCATCAGGACTCTTGCTGGATCCCGGCCAGCAGCCAGCCGCCGCTGCCGCTGGCAGGCTTGGCCAGGTTCCAGACCTCGCCGAACGGCTGCGCCGCCTCGCCCGCCTTCTCGCGGATCATGCCCGAGAAACGCACGCTGGCCAGGTGCTGCGCCGGCGCCGACTCGATGCCGAGCAGCTGGGCTTCCAGCGTGACCACATCGGTCTTGTTGACCTCGGCGCCGCGCTCGGACAGGTCCATCTTGATCTCGGCGAACATCTCAGGCGTGGTGAACTCGCGGATATCGTCCAGGTTGCCTGCATCCCATGCGGCCTGCAGGCGCACGAAGTGAACCTTGGCGTTGCGCAGGAAGGCTTCGGTGTCGAAGTCGGCCGGCACGCCCCACGGCTGCTGCGCCACGGCATCGGCCGCGAGCGGGGCCGACGAGGCCGCCGCCAGTACCGGGCTGGCCGAGGGGCTGCCCGACGCGGTGCTGGACGGCAGCGGCGTCGGCTCGCCGCGGAACATCGGCTCCGCGTTGCGGCCCAGGTTCGGCGCATTGCCGGCACCGGCGTAGGCCGGCTGCGGGCTGCGCTTGCTGCCGCCGCGGAACTTGCGGATCAGCCAGATCGCGGCGAACGCTACCAGTGCGATCAGGATCAGGTTGGACAGGAAGCCCAGCGCCGCGCCGCCCAGGCCGAAGTGCGACAGCAGCCAGCCAATGCCCAGGCCGGCGGCGATGCCGCCCAGCATGCCACCCCAGTTGCGCTTGGGCGCCGCAGCGGCGGCCGCTCCGGCGGCACCGGCGGTGGCCGGGGCTGCCTGGGTCGGCTGCTGTGCCGGTTGCTGGGTCGGCGAAGTCGGCTGCGGCGCCTGCTGGCGCTGCTGCGTGACCGTCGACGACTGCTTGCCGATGCTGCGCGAGCCGCCCATGCGCTTGGCATTGGCGTCGAACACCATCCCGAAGGCAAGCGCGGTAATCAGCGACCCAACCAGGAATTTTCCACGAAATGACGACATATTCAGCTATCCCCTGTCAGTTTCACCCCATCTTGGGGCGAGGCATGGCGATTTCAATGCTTCTAATACTTGCGCCCGACGTGGAGCGCCACCACTCCGGCCGTCAGATTGAAGTATTCGACCTTTTCCAGGCCCACATGTTCCATCAAGCGTACAAGTGAAACCTGGTCTGGATGCATTCTGATCGATTCCGCGAGATAGCGATAGCTGGGGCCATCCCCTGCCACACGCTCGCCCAGCCACGGCAGCACCTTAAAAGAATAGACGTCGTAGGCCTTCTCCAGCGGTTTCCAGACCTTGGAGAACTCCAGCACCATGACCTTGCCGCCCGGCTTGACCACGCGGCGCATCTCCGCCAGCGCGGCGTCCTTATGCGTCATGTTGCGCAGGCCGAAGGCCACCGTGACCAGGTCGAAGTAGTTGTCGGGGAAGGGGATCTTCTCGGCGTCGCACAGCGCCACCGGCGTGACGATGCCCTGGTTCAGCAGCCGGTCGCGGCCGACGCGCAGCATCGACTCATTGATGTCGGTCAGCCAGACCTGGCCGGTCGGGCCGGCCTGTCTGGCGAACGCCTTGGCCAGGTCGCCGGTGCCACCGGCGATGTCCAGCACCTTGTGGCCCGGGCGCACGCCGGCCTGGGCAATGGTGAACATCTTCCAGAGCCGGTGCATGCCGCCGGACATCAGGTCGTTCATCACGTCGTACTTGCTGGCCACCGAATGGAACACGCCGGCCACCTTGCCGGCCTTTTCCGTTTCGTCGACCTTTTCGAACCCGAAGTGGGTTTCACTCATCTTTCAAGACTCCAGGATTGTCGGGGGCGGCTCAGTGATGGCCGCAGGCGTGCCCGCCGCCGGCGGCGGGCATCGGGGTGTCGCGGTCGGCGCCGGCCGCTTGCAGGCGCTGCAGGTAGTCCTGCCACAACGCGTCCTGGTTGTCGCCCAGGCGGTACAGCAGGTCCCAGGAATAGATGCCGGTGTCGTGGCCGTCCGAGAAGCGGATCTGGATGGCGTAGTTGCCGACCGGCTCGACCGCCTCGACGCCGACCTCGCGCTTGCCGGTCTGCAGCACCTCCTGCCCCGGGCCGTGGCCCTGGACTTCGGCGGAGGGCGAATAGACGCGCAGCAGCTCGAACGGCAGCCGGAAGCTGCGGCCGTTGTCGAAGCCGATCTCGAGCACGCGCGATTGCGTGTGGACCGTCAGCGCGGTGGGATGGGGGGTGTCTTTTTCCAGGCCTGCCATGATGATCGCGGCCCGATGAGGGGCGCTCGTGAGGGTGATTGCCGCGCAATGCGGCGCTGGCTGCCGCGGCAGCCCCGCGTCACGCTTCGCATACGACCCGATAGCTTACCCCAGGCTCGCCGGCTTGCGCAGCCCGGGCCGCCGCCTCGTCCTGCGGCAGGTAGCGCAGCCGGCGCTGGTGGAACGCGGCTACGGTGCTGCGGTGCGCAATGCTGACGATGGCGGCTTGCGGCAACTGCTGCACCATCAGCTGGTACATGGCGCGCTCGGTATCTTCGTCCAGCGCGCTGGTGGCTTCGTCGAGGAACAGGTAGTCCGGCTTCTGCAGCAGCGCGCGCGCAAAGGCCAGGCGCTGCTGCTCGCCCGGCGACAGCCGCAGCGACCAGTTGTCGAACACGTCGAGCTGGTCCGCCAGCGCCGCCAGGCGGGTCTGGCGCAGCGCCGCCTGCAGGACTTCCTTGCTGTGCTCGGTACCGGCATCCGGGTAGGCCAGGGCATCGGCGAGCGTGCCGATCGGCAGGTAGCTGCGCTGCGGCAGGAACAGCCGGCGCTTGTCTTCCGGCATGGTCACGGTGCCGCTGCCATACGGCCAGATCCCGGCCAGCGCGCGGAACAGCACGCTCTTGCCGCAGCCCGACGGGCCACTGACCAGCCAGCGTTCGCCCGGCGCCACCGCCAGCGAGAACGGCGCCACCAGCGGCCGCTGGCCCACCGCCGCGCCGCGCGCGGCGCGCACCGGCAACGCCAGTGCCAGGCCGTCGATGGCGATACCCTCCTGCGGCCGGCCATGGTAGGCCACCTCGATGTCGCGGCTGCCGTCATGCGATGCTTCCTGGCGCTCGGCCACGCGGATCGCTTCCTGGAAGTCGATCAGGCGGTTGGCCGCCGCCTTCCAGCCCACCAGCGTGGCATAGCTGTCGACAAACCACGACAGCGCGCCCTGCACCTGCCCAAAGGCCGAACTGGTCTGCATCAGCCCGCCCAGCGTCATCTTGCCGGCAAAGTAGCGCGGCGCCGCCACCAGGATCGGGAAGATGATGGCGAACTGCGCATAGCCGGAACTGACGAAGGTCAGGCGCCGCGTATAGCGCATCAGCTGGTTCCAGTTGGCGCGGATGCGGTCGAAGCGTGCACGCAGGCCGGCCTGTTCGGTCGGCTCGCCGCGGTACAGCGCCACCGGTTCGCTGTTCTCGCGCAGGCGCACCAGCGTGAAACGGAAGTCGGCTTCGTATTGCTCCTGCTGGAAGTTCAGGCCGATCAGCGGGCGGCCGACCACGTGCGCCACCAGCGAGCCGATCACCGCATAGCCTGCCGCGAACCACACCATGTAGCCCGGGATGGTCCATTCAGTACCACCCAGCGCAAAGCTGATCGGGCCGGACACGGTCCACAGGATGCCGACGAACGACAGCAGCGTCACCACCGAGTTGAGCAGGCCCAGCGACAGCGACAGCGCGCCGTCGGTGAACAGGCGCAGGTCGTCGGCGATACGCTGGTCGGGGTTGTCGGTGGCATGGGTCTGCTCGATGCGGTAGTAGGCCTGGTGTCCCAGCCAGTGCCCCATGAAGCGGCCGGTCATCCAGGTACGCCAGCGCATCTGCAGCATCATGGTGTAGTACTGCCGCGAGATCGCCGCGACGATAAAGAACGCGGCGATCCACGAGAAACGCAGCAGCAGCACCTTGAACGAGGCATAGTCGCGCTGCTCCAGCGCGTTGTAGAACACGCGGTTCCATTCGTTGAGCAGCACGTTGATATAGACGATGCCCAGGTTGAGCACCACCACCAGTGCCAGCAGCCCGAGCCCGGCGACGCGGTCTTCGGATTTCCAGTAGGGCTTGATCAGCGCCCAGGTGGCGCTCATGCGCAGGCGGCTCTGGATCTTCAGGGCCCTGGCCGGTACGGCGGGGCCCGGTACGGTAACGGAAGTTGGAGTGGAGGACATAGCGGCAGCGCTTGGCCCGGCTGCGCAGCCGGCCGGGCTTTTTGTTCTGGATACCGTGGCGGGCCACGGCGGCAACAGCATTCAGACGGTCACGGCCCTGCGCGGGTTCCGCCCGCGCGGCTTGACGCTGGCGGCCTCAGGCGTCGCTCGCTTCGACCAGCGCCAGCGCCGTGCGCAGCGCCGGCAGCCGGCTGGCCAGTTCCTGCACGCGCACGGCGTCGGCCGCGCGCTGCGGCGCGGCCCAGATCGCCTCGGGGAAATGCGTGTCCCAGCGGTAGCGCGGAATGATATGCCAGTGCAGGTGCGGCACCATGTTGCCGAACGCCGCCAGGTTGACCTTGTCGGGCGTCATCACCTCGCGCACCACGCGTTCGACGCGCGCGACCAGCCGCATCAGCCAGGCCTGGTCAGTCTCGTCGAGGTCGCTCAGCTCGGCCACGTGGTCGTTCCAGACGATGCGGCAGAAGCCGGGGAAACGGTCATGCTCGACCAGGATCAGGCGGGCGCGGTCGCCCATCCAGACCAGTTCACCGCCATCGGTTTCGCACAGGGGGCAGTTGGGGGAGCGGCTCATGAAGCGAATCTTTCCATGGTTATGGCGTGGCCCGTGGTCGTTGGAGAAAGCGGCGGCACTCACGCGCCGTGATCGGGCGTTTTAAGTAACGCCTGATTCTATTACCTTCTTCGGGCTGGAATACTGGTTCTTTCTCCCTCGCCAAGGTCAAGGAAGGCCATGCCTCACCGCCACCACCCGCTCTTACGCAGGGCCATCGTGTCGTGCACATTGGCGCTGGCGGCCCTGTTGCTGTCCGTACCGGCAGCCGCCGATTGCAGCTTCGTCAGCGGCAATGCGCGCGGCATCGCAACCATTTCATTGCCGGTACAACTCAGCGTGCCCCGCAACACCGCAGCGGGCACCATTCTTTACGATTCCGGCTGGGTCACCGCAGGTCCCACCAGCATTCTCTGCACGGGCACCGTCATGCAGAACTGGGGCTATACGAGCCCCATGGTCGCCGTGCCCGGGTACGGCAATGTGTACCGGACGCCGGTAAACGGCATCGGCATCAAGACCGGCTGGGCCAACTGGCTTTCGGGCTCCCCCGATGTCGACAGCACGGCGCTGGTCTGGCCGCAGACTTCACAGGCCGTCGCCAACCCCTCCACGACGCCCTACGGCCCGATGGGACGCTACCGGCTGCAATTCGTCGTGACGGGTCCGGTGATGCCGGGCACCATCACCCTGCCGGCCCTGCTGGCCCAGGCCAGCTATGGCTCGCTGATCGTGAACCAGCTTACGGTGGCGGGCAACACCAACATCGTTGCGCCAGCCTGCGCCGTACAGAATACGTCGGTGGTGGTGAACATGCCGACGGTCAGCGCTGCCGCCTTGCCGGCCGCCGGGGCGACCGCCGGACGAACCGGCTTCAATATCTCGCTCAGTTGCTCCGGGGCGACTGCAATCACCATGACCATCACCGACGCCACCCAGCCTGGCAACGCCGGCAGCAACCTGTCGCTCGGGCAAGGGTCGGGCGCCGGCGGAGTCGCCTACCAGATTCTCTACAACGGCACACCGGTGAGCTTCGGCCCCGACTCGGCCACTGCCGGCAACCTGAACCAGTTTAACGTCGGTACCATTGCCGGCGCCACCACCGTAACGATCCCGCTGGCGGCGCGCTACATACGCACCGGTCCGCTGACGCCAGGGTCGGCGCTCGCCAATGCGACCTTCACCATGAGCTATCAGTAGCCCGGACGCCGGCCATACTCAGACCAGCACGCGCTCGATACCGCCAGCGTTGGCCCGGGCGACATACTCGGGCATCCAGTTCTCGCCCAGCAGGTGCTTGGCCATCTCGATCACGATGTAGTCGGCCTGCACCGACGCATCTTCCTTGTAGCGCGACAGCCCCTGCAGGCAAGACGGGCAACTGGTCAGGATCTTGACGTCGCCGGTAAAGCCGTCGGCGCGCAACTTGTCGGCGCCCTTGGTCATTTCCTCTTCCTTGCGGAAGCGTACCTGCGTCGAAATGTCAGGACGCGTCACCGCCAGCGTGCCCGATTCGCCGCAGCAGCGCTCGTTCTTCTCGATCTTGCCGACGCCGGTATTGCCGCCCATCAGGTCGTTGACCAGCTTGGTCGGGTCCATGGTCTTGATCGGCGTATGGCAGGGGTCGTGGTACATGTAGCGCGTACCGGTCACGCCCTCCAGCTTCACGCCCTTCTCGAGCAGGTATTCGTGGATGTCGATGATGCGGCAGCCCGGGAAGATCTTGTCGAATTCATAGCCCGCGAGCTGGTCGTAGCAGGTGCCGCAGCTGACCACCACCGTCTTGATGTCGAGGTAGTTCAGCGTGTTGGCGACGCGGTGGAACAGCACGCGGTTGTCGGTGACGATCTTCTCGGCCTTGTCGTACTGGCCGTTGCCGCGCTGCGGATAGCCGCAGCAAAGATAGCCCGGCGGCAGCACGGTCTGCACCCCGACGTGCCACAGCATCGCCTGCGTGGCCAACCCCACCTGCGAAAACAGCCGCTCCGAGCCGCAGCCCGGGAAGTAGAACACCGCTTCCGTCTCCGGCGTGGTCGCCTTGGGGTCGCGGATGATCGGCACGATCTCGTTGTCTTCGATGTCGAGCAGCGCGCGCGCGGTCTTCTTGGGCAGGTTGCCCGGCATCTTCTTGTTGATGAAGTGGATCACCTGCTCGCGCACCGGTGGCTTGCCGACCGTGGCGGGCGGATGCGCGGTCTGCTTCTTCGCGATCTTCTTCAGCACGTCGTTGCCCAGGCGCTGCGCCTTGTAGCCCCAGTCGATCATGACCTTGCGGGTCAGGTTGATGGTCTCGGGGCTGGTGGCGTTGAGGAAGAACATCGACGCCGCGGTGCCGGGGTTGAACTTCTTCTGCCCCATCTTGCGCAGCAGGTTGCGCATGTTCATCGACACGTCGCCGAAATCGATCTTGACCGGGCACGGCGTCACGCACTTGTGGCATACGGTGCAGTGGTCGGCCACGTCCGAGAACTCGTCCCAATGCTTGACCGAGATGCCGCGGCGGGTCTGCTCTTCATACAGGAAGGCCTCGACCAGCAGCGACGTTGCCAGGATCTTGTTGCGCGGGCTGTACAGCAGGTTGGCGCGTGGCACGTGCGTGGCGCACACCGGCTTGCACTTGCCGCAGCGCAGGCAGTCCTTGACGCTCTCGGCAATCGCGCCGATGTCGCTCTGCTGCATGATGATCGACTCATGCCCCATCAGGCCGAACGATGGCGTGTAGGCATTGCGCAGGTCGGCGCCGGGCAGCAGCTTGCCCTTGTTGAAGCGGCCCTGCGGGTCGACCTTCTGCTTGTACGCGCGGAAGTCGCCAATCTCTTCCTCGGTCAGGAACTCCAGCTTGGTGATGCCGATGCCGTGCTCGCCCGAGATGACCCCATCCAGCGAACGCGCCAGGTCCATGATGCGGGCCACCGCGCGGTGCGCGTCCTGCAGCATGTCATAGTCGTCGGAGTTGACCGGGATATTGGTGTGCACGTTGCCGTCGCCGGCGTGCATGTGCAGCGCCACGAAGACACGGCCGCGCAGCACCTGCTTGTGGATCTTCTGGGCTTCGTCCAGGATCGGCTTGAACTCGCCGCCGTTGAAGATCTTGCGCAGTTCGGCGCGGATCTCGGTCTTCCACGACACGCGGATGGTGCGGTCCTGCAGCAGGTGGAACACGCTGGCGTCCGGCTGCTGCTGCAGCCGCGCCTCGAACTCCTGCCTCAGCAATCCCAGCCCGTGCCCGATCAGCGAGGCCTTGGCCTGCACCAGGGGCAGGTCCAGGTGGTCCTGCAGGTAGCGCCAGCGTGCGCGGACTTCGCGCAGCAGCGTGAGCGCGTGCTGCACCCGGTCTTCGAGCAGCTCTGCGCTGGGGATCTCGTTGGCGTCGTCGCTGCGTCCCAGCGGCAGGTTGCCGCGCGCGAAGAACGCTTCGAGCGTATCGACCAGCTTGAGCTTGCTCTTGATCGACAGTTCGATATTGATGCGCTCGATGCCGTCGGTGTACTCGCCCATGCGGTTCAGCGGGATCACCACGTCTTCATTGATCTTGAAGGCGTTGGTGTGCTTGGCGATGGCGGCGGTGCGCGAGCGGTCGAGCCAGAACTTCTTGCGTGCCTCGGGGCTGACGGCGATAAAGCCCTCGCCGCTCTTGCCGTTGGCCATGCGGATCACTTCCGAGGTGGCGCGCGCCACGGCATCTTCGTCGTCGCCGACGATATCGCCGATCAGCACCATCTTCGGGAACGCGTTGCGCTTGCTCTTGGTGGCGTAGCCGACCGCACGCAGGTAGCGCTCGTCCAGGTGCTCCAGGCCGGCAAGGATGGCGCCGCCCGGCTTCTTCGTCTCGGCGTCGAGGTAGTCCTTGATCTCGACGATGCTGGGGATCGCGTCGCGCGCCTGGCCAAAGAACTCCAGGCACACGGTGCGGATGTACTTCGGCATGCGATGCAGGATCCAGCGCGCGCTGGTGATGATGCCGTCGCAGCCCTCCTTCTGCACGCCCGGCAGGCCCGCCAGGAACTTGTCGGTGACGTCCTTGCCCAGGCCTTCCTTGCGGAACTTGCGGCCTTCGATGGCGAGCGTTTCGGTGCGCAGCACCTTCTCGCCCGGGGCGCGGTTGCCGTCCGACCACTTCAGCTCGAAGGTGGCCACCGGCACGTCGTGGATCTTGCCCAGGTTGTGGTCCAGCCGGGTGATTTCCAGCCAGTTGCCTTCCGGGTCCACCATGCGCCACCACGCCAGGTTGTCCAGCGCGGTGCCCCACAGCACGGCCTTCTTGCCACCGGCGTTCATGGCAACGTTGCCGCCGATGCATGAGGCGTCGATGGAAGTCGGGTCGACCGCGAACACCAGGCCAGCCTTGTCTGCCGCATCGGCCACGCGGCGCGTCACCACGCCGGCGCCGGAGAAAATGGTCGCGACCTTATGCGACACGCCAGGCAGGTCGGTCTGCTCAACCGGGCCGAGCTGCTCGAGCTTCTCGGTATTGATCACCGCGCTCATCGGCGTCAGCGGCACGGCGCCGCCGGTATAGCCGGTGCCGCCTCCGCGCGGGATGATGGTCAGGCCCAGCTCGAAGCAGCCCTTGACCAGGCCGGCGATCTCTTCCTCGGAATCCGGGGTCAGGACGACGAACGGGTACTCGACGCGCCAGTCGGTGGCATCGGTCACGTGCGACACGCGCGACAGGCCGTCGAACTTGATGTTGTCTTTCTGCGTGACGCGGCCCAGCACGCGCTGCGCGCGCTTGCGCAGGTCATAGGCGGCGGCAAATTCGTTCTTGAAGTCCTCGATCGCCTGCTTGGCGAAGGCGACCAGCTGCTCCACGCGGTGCGAGCGGTCCTCGGCGGCGGGCTCAGCGTGCTCGGCACGGTCGGCGGCGCGGCGCTTTTCGATCTCGGAGAGGCGGTGGTGCAGTGCGCTGACCAGCATCTGGCGGCGCTTGGGATTTTCCAGCAGGTCGTCCTGCAGGTAGGGGTTGCGGCGCACCACCCAGATATCGCCCAGCACCTCGTACAGCATGCGCGCGGAGCGGCCGGTGCGGCGCTCGCTGCGCAGCTCGTCCAGGATGCGCCAGGCTTCCTCGCCCAGCAGGCGGATGACAATCTCGCGGTCCGAGAAGGACGTGTAGTTATAGGGAATTTCACGCAGGCGCGGCGGGGCGTCCTGCGCGGCGAGCTTGGCGTCGAGCACGAGTGGGGCGTTCATTGGGGGACCGCTTCCTGCTGCGCACGGGGACTGTGCGCGAATCGTTCAGTAAAGGGCGATTGTACTGCAACCCCTGGTTTCGCCGCACCGCAGCATGGCGGAATCCTTGTGGGAACAAGGGATTAGAGCCTGAGCGGCGGGCCGGATGGGCCCCTGCAATGGCGCCGGCGGCACGGTGATCAGAACCAGGCCTTCACCGTATGCGCAATGTTCTGCCAAAAACTGTCCGGTATCCACAGCAGGCTGGCGGTCATGGCCAGATAGCGCAGGAACTTGCCGACCGCCATCCAGGCCAGGCTGGGCCAGAACGACAGCCGCAGCCAGCCTGCCAATGTGCACAACGGATCACCAACGCCGGGCAGCCACGACAGCAGCAGCGTGGGCGGGCCGAGCCGCCGCATCCAGCGGAAGTAGCGCGCATCCAGCTTGGGCTTGGGCGGCTTGCGCGCGTGGGCGCGGTGCTGCAGGTGCTCGGCCTCGTGCTCGCGCGCGCGGCGCCGCTTGTGGTAGCGCACCAGCGCCAGCTTGGCCGCGTAGCCCAGCCACCAGTCGATCGCGCCGCCGACGGTGTTGCCGGCGGTCGCCACCAGGATCGCCGCCCAGAACATCTGCGGATTGAGCTTGACGTAGCCGAACACGGCCGGCTCGGACCCGAGCGGCAGCAAGGTCGCCGACACCAGGCTGACCAGGAAGATCGCGGGCAGCCCTACCTTGGGCAAGGCAACGGTTTCAAACAGCCAGTCGAAGAAGGCTTCCATGTATGGGGACAGGGCCGGTGGCGCGGCTCATTCTAGCTGGCCGTGCCCCGGACGGGGCGCGGGCAAACCACATGGCACCTGTGCTGGATTTGTGATTAACTGTTAGAGCCTGTCGCGGCCAATCGTTCGCCGGCCGTGCCAACGCGCCGGCCGCAGCGTGCGCCGGCGCACCCTCAGCAGTTGCAGCGGCAGCACCAATATCACGAATTAGCCGTCCTATAGCCGTTCCAAGCGGCAGTACCAAGCGGCAGTACCGCGTCGTGGCCAGTCCCGCGCAGTGGCTTTCGGGGTTCTGGAATTGGTCATGCGCGTCCACCCCACATGGAGACAAGCATGGCGATTCCGATCCGCCTGACGGTCAACGGCAAGCCCGTTGACGCGCAGGTAGAACCCAACACCCTCCTGGTCCAGTTCCTGCGCGAACAGCTGCGCCTGACCGGCACCCACGTCGGCTGCGATACCGCACAATGCGGCGCGTGCACGGTCCACCTGGATGGGCGGGCGGTCAAGTCGTGCAACTTGCTGGCGCTGCAAGCGGACGGCGCCACCGTGACCACCATTGAAGGGCTGGCGGGCCAGGCCGGCAATGGCCTGCATCCGATGCAGGAAGCCTTCCGCGAATGCCATGGCCTGCAATGCGGCTTCTGCACGCCCGGCATGGTGATGAGCGCGACGGCGCTGGTGCAGGAACATCCGGACGCCGATGCCGCCACCATCCGCGCGCACCTGGACGGCAACCTGTGCCGCTGCACCGGCTACCACAACATCGTGCGCGCGGTGCAGCAGGGCCAGGCGGCCATGCAGGGCACCGCGGCCAGCGCGGAATAACGGAGACCGGCCATGAACGCACCCGAGAATCAACGCCTGGTCGGCGCGCCGGTCAAGCGCAAGGAAGACTACCGCTACCTGACCGGCAACGGCCAGTACACCGACGACATCGTGCTACCGCAGCAGAGCTACGCGTATTTCCTGCGCTCGCCGCACGCGCACGCACGCATCCGCGCGATCGACAAGAGCGCGGCGCTGGCCGCGCCCGGCGTGATCGCCGTGCTGACCGGCGCAGACCTTGCCGCCGACAAGGTCGGCGGCCTGCCCTGCGGCTGGCTGATCCACAGCATCGACGGCACGCCGATGAAGGAGCCGCCGCACCCGGTGATCGCCCACGACAAGGTGCGCCACGTCGGCGACCAGGTGGCGCTGGTGATCGCCGAGACCCTGCAGCAGGCGCGCGACGCCGCCGAGCAGATCGAGGTCGACTACGAAGAGCTGCCGGCAGTGGTCGGCGCCGCCGATGCCGCATCGGCGTCGACGCTGGTGCATGACGAGGTGCCGGCCAACACCTGCTATACCTGGGGCCACGGCGACAAGGCCGCCACCGAAGCCGCCTTTGCCAAAGCCGCGCACGTAACCACGCTGGAGATCGTCAACAACCGGCTGATTCCCAACGCGATTGAGCCGCGCGCGGTCAACGCCAGCTATGCGCGCCAGGACGACAGCTACACCGTCTACGTGGCCAGCCAGAACCCGCATGTCGAGCGCCTGCTGATGGGCGCGTTCGTGCTGGGCCTGCCCGAATCGCGGCTGCGCATCATCGCGCCCGACGTGGGCGGCGGTTTCGGCTCCAAGATCTTCCTGTATCCGGAAGACGTGGCGCTGACCTGGGCCTCGAAGAAAATCGGCCGGCCGGTCAAGTGGACGGCGGACCGGTCCGAGTCCTTCCTGACCGATGCGCACGGCCGCGACCACGTGACCCGGGCCGAGCTGGCACTCGACGCCGACGGCAAGTTCCTGGCGCTGCGGGTGCATACCGTGGCCAACATGGGCGCCTACCTGTCGACCTTCGCCAGCAGCGTGCCGACCATCCTGTATGCCACCCTGCTCGCCGGCCAGTACGCCACGCCGGCGATCTACGCCGAGGTGCAGGCGGTCTTCACCAATACCGCGCCGGTCGATGCGTATCGCGGCGCGGGCCGCCCCGAGGCCACCTTCGTGGTCGAGCGCCTGGTCGAAACCGCGGCGCGCGAGATGAAGATCGACCCGGCCGAACTGCGCCGCAAGAACTTCATCCGCCAGTTCCCGTACGCCACTCCGGTGGGCCTGACGTACGACACCGGCGACTACGAGCCCTGCCTGGCGCGCGCGCAGGAGCTGGCCGACGTCAAGGGCTTCCCGGCCCGGCGCGATGAAGCGAAGCAGCGTGGCAAGCTGCGCGGGCTCGGCTATTCCTGCTACATCGAGGCCTGCGGGCTGGCGCCTTCGAACATCGCCGGCGCGCTCGGCGCGCGCGCCGGCCTGTTCGAGGTCGGCGAGATCCGCGTGCATCCCACCGGCACGGTAACGGTCTTTACCGGCTCGCACAGCCACGGCCAGGGGCACGAGACCACCTTCGCGCAGGTGGTGGCCGACCGCCTCGGGCTGCAGCTCGACCAGGTCGAGATCGTGCACGGCGACACCGGGCGCGTGCCGTTCGGCATGGGCACCTACGGCTCGCGCTCGCTGGCGGTGGGCGGCTCCGCCATCGTCAAGGCGCTCGACAAGATCGAGGCCAAGGCCAAGAAAATTGCCGCGCACTTGCTGGAGGCGTCGGACGCCGACATCGAGTTCAGCGACGGCGTGTTCCGCGTGGCCGGCACCGATCGCACCAAGACCTTTGGCGAGGTCGCGCTGAGCGCCTATGTGCCGCACAACTATCCGCTCGACAAGCTCGAGCCGGGCCTGAACGAAAACGCGTTCTACGACCCGACCAACTTCACCTACCCGTCCGGCGCCTATGTGTGCGAGGTGGAGGTCGACCCCGACACCGGCGCGTCGCAGGTGGTCAAGTTCACCGCGGTGGACGACTTCGGCAACATCATCAACCCGATGATCGTCGAAGGCCAGGTGCACGGCGGCATCGGCCAGGGTCTGGGCCAGGCCATGCTGGAGCAGTGCGTCTACGACAACGACAGCGGCCAGCTGCTGACCGGCTCGTACATGGACTACGCCATGCCGCGCGCCGCCGACCTGCCCGACTTCACCGTCGAGACCGCCAGCGGCACGCCCTGCACGCACAACCCGCTGGGCGTGAAAGGCTGCGGCGAGGCCGGCGCGATCGGCTCGCCGCCGGCCTTTATCAACGCGCTGGTCGATGCCCTGTCGCCGCTCGGCGTGAAGGATGTGCAGATGCCCGCCACGCCGCATCGCGTGTGGCAGGCGATCCGGGCCGCGCAGCCCCAGCCGTGATCCAACCGCATCGCAAAGGAAACCGACATGTACGCATTCAACTTTGAACGCGCCGCGGATGCCCAGGCGGCGGTGGCCAAGCTCAAGGCCGATCCCGACGCCAAGTTCCTCGGCGGCGGCCAGAGCCTGCTGGCGGCGATGAAGCTGCGACTGGCCTCGCCGTCCATGCTGGTCGACGTGGCCAGGATCCCCGGCATGGCCGCAATTCGCGTCGAAGGCAATGAGGTGGTCATCGGCGCCGCCGCGCGCCATGCCGACGTCGAGGTCAACGCCGAGGTGCGCCAGCGCATTCCGGCGCTGGCGGTGCTGGCCGGCGGCATCGGCGACCGGCAGGTGCGGGCGATGGGCACCCTCGGCGGCGCGCTGGCCAATGATGATCCGGCCGCGGATTATCCGGCGGGCGTGCTGGGACTGGGCGCGACCGTGGTCACCGACCGGCGCAGCATCGCGGCGGATGACTTTTTCAAGGCCCTCTATGAAACCGCGCTAGAACCCGACGAGCTGATCACCGCGGTGCGCTTCCCGATCGTGGACCAGGCCGCCTACGTCAAGTTCCGCAATCCCGCCTCGCGCTTCGCGCTGGTGGGGGTGATGGTGGCGCGTACCGGCAATGCCGTGCGCGTGGCGGTCACGGGCGCGGCGGACAGCGTGTTTCGTTGCCAGCCGCTGGAGCAGGCGCTGGCGGCCAATTTCACCGCTCAGGCAGCGCGCGCGGTGAAGGTGGACGCGGCGAGGCTGAACACCGACCTGCATGCGTCGGCGGAATACCGGGCGCATTTGATTCCGGTGCTGGCGGCGAAGGCGGTGGAGGCGGCGCTGAAGGGCTAGCGTTTCTCCACGGCCGCATGTTGTCTCCCCTCTCCCGCAAGCGGGAGAGGGGAGCAAACCGCCGGCGTGCGAGATCCGTCGGCAAACAAGAACGCCCTCATGCTCCCCACCTCCATCGACGACACCCTCGCCCAGCTCGCACACCAGCAATACTTCGCCGACCGCGAAACCGCCACGGTGCTCTACCTCGCGCTGCGCATGCAGCGCCCGCTGTTCCTCGAGGGCGAGCCCGGCGTCGGCAAGACCGCGCTAGCGCAGGCGATGGCGGGCGTGCTCGGCACGCGGTTGCTGCGACTGCAGTGCTACGAGGGGCTGGACGCCGCCAGCGCGCTCTACGAATGGGACTACCCGCGCCAGATCATGGCGCTGCGCCTGGCTGAAGCCCGTGGCGAGCGGCCCGAGGCGCAGTCGCTGTACCACGACGACTACCTGCTCAAGCGCCCGCTGCTGGAGGCACTGCTGCCAGACCCCGCCGCCCCCGAGGTGCCGCGCGTGCTGCTGATCGACGAGATCGACCGCGCCGACGAACCGTTCGAGGCCTTTCTGCTGGAAGTCCTCTCCGAATTCCAGGTCTCGATCCCGGAGATCGGCGTGATCCGCGCCGAGCGGCCGCCGTTGATCGTGATCACCTCCAACCGCACGCGCGAAGTCCATGACGCCCTCAAGCGCCGCTGCCTGTACCAATGGGTTGGCTATCCGGAGCGCGAGCGGGAACTGGAGATCGTCGCGGCGCGCGCGCCCGAGGCCGCGGCCGCGCTGCAGGTGCAGGCCATCGATTTCGTGCACCGGCTGCGCGGCATCGACCTGTTCAAGGCGCCCGGCATCGCCGAGGCCATCGACTGGTGCCGCGCGCTGGCCGCGCTGGGCACCACCGAACTCGACCCGCAATCCGTGCGCGATACGCTGGGCGTGCTGCTCAAGTACCAGGACGACCTGGCACGCGTGGACGGCCCTACCGTCGCCCAGCTGCTGGCGGGCGCCGCGCCCGGAGGCTGAGCGTGGCGATGCTGCATGCCGCCGCACCGCCTCGGCCCGCCCGCTTGCCGGTGCTGGCGCGCAACGTTACGCACTTCATGCGGCTGTTGCGCGACGGCGGCTTCGCGCTGTCGCCCGCCCATGCCGTCGATGCCTTGCACGCGCTGCGCCATGTCGATATCGGCCAGCGCGCCGAAGTACGCGCCGCGCTGGCGGCGCTGGTGCTGTCGGGCCCCGACCAGCGGCCGCTGTTCGATGCCGCCTTCGACCTGTTCTGGCGCGATCCCGACTGGGAAGGCAAGCTGCGTGCGCTGTTGCTGCCGCGGGTCGACGCGGGCGCGCCGCCGCCGAAGCGCAGCAACCGGCTGGCGGATGCGCTGGCGGCGCGCCAGCCCCCGCCATCGTCACGACCGGCACAGGCCGAGGCAGAACGCATCCACGTACCGCTGACCTTCTCCGACCAGGAGCGCCTGGCACAACGCGATTTCGAAACCCTGACCGCGCAGGAATGGCGCGCGCTGCAGCACCTGGTGCGCACGCGCCGCGCCCATCTTGCATTGCAGCGCACGCGCCGGCTGCGCGCCGCCACCTGCGGCACGCACGCCGACCTGCGCGCCAGTGCGCGCCTGGCGGTGCGCCAGCATGGCGAATGGCTGCGCTGGAAATTCCGCAAGCGCGCCGAGCGCAAGCCGCCGCTGGTGCTGCTGCTCGACATCTCCGGCTCGATGAGCCAGTACTCGCGCGCGGTGCTGTACTTCTGCCATGCGCTGATGCAGTCGCGCGAGCGGCTGGCGGTGTTCCTGTTCGGCACGCGGCTGACCAACATCACCCGCTCGCTGCGCGAACGCGACCCAGACGAGGCCGTCGCCGTCATCACCGGTCAGGTGCGCGACTGGGCCGGCGGCACCCGCATCGGCGCGGCCCTGGCGAGCTTCAACCGCCACTGGGCGCGGCGCACGCTGTCCGGGCGCGCCACCGTGCTGCTGGTCACCGACGGCCTGGACCACGAGCAGATCGAACTGCTGGGCGAAGAGATGGCGCGGCTGCGCCGCTTTGCGCACCGCATCGTCTGGCTCAATCCGCTGCTGCGCTACCCCGGCTTCGCGCCCCAGGCGCGTGGCGTGCAGGCCATCCTGCCGCACGTCGACGCCCTGCGCCCCGCCCATAACCTGGACAGCCTGCTGGCGCTCGAGACGCTGCTGTCCGACCACGGCGGCCCGGTCCGGGCCGCTGCCCCCGCCACGCCCCACAAGGAAGCCCCGCCATGGAAATGAACCAGAGCCAGCGCCTGCCGGTCCCGCAGCAGGTGGCATGGGAAGCGCTCAATGACACCGAGCTGCTCAAGCAATGCATCCCGGGATGTGAGAGTATCGAGCCCGACGGTGACCACGGCTACCTGCTGGCCATGACGGCCGCGGTGGGTCCGGTCAAGGCGCGCTTCAAGGGCCGCATGGCGCTGGAAGACATCCAGGCGCCCGACAGCTACACCATCCGTTTCGACGGCCAGGGCGGCGCCGCGGGCTTCGGCAAGGGCAGCGCCCGGGTCAGGCTGGAACCAGACGGTGATGAAACTGTCCTGACCTATACCGTCAACGCGCAGGTGGGGGGCAAGATCGCACAGATCGGCTCGCGGCTGGTGGACGCCGCGGCACGCAAGATGGCAGATACCTTCTTTGCGCGCTTCACCGAGGCCGTCACCCCTGACGCCACCGACAGCACGCCAGCGGCCGAGGGCGCCCCCGCCGCAGCCGCCGGCGATAACGAACCGACAGAGCAAGCGAAGCGGAAACGATCATGGACAGCGTGGATCTCGAAGTCCTGAAGAACAGCGTGCAGTGGCAGCAGCAAGGCCATCGCGTGCTGCTGGTAACGGTAGTGCGGACCTGGGGCTCGTCGCCCCGGCCCGAGGGTGCGATGCTGGCCGTGCGCGACGACGGCCTGGTAGTGGGCTCGGTCTCGGGCGGCTGTATCGAGGACGACATCATCGACCGCGTGCGCCGGCAAGGCATCACGTCGGAGCGCCCCGAAGCGATCAAGTACGGCATCAGCGCCGAGGAAGCCCACCGCTTTGGCCTGCCGTGCGGCGGCACCATCGAACTGGTCGCCGAGCCGCTCAAGCCGGCCAGCGGCATCGCCGAACTGCTCGACGCCGTGGAACACGGCCGCCTGGTGGCGCGCACGCTGGACATGGCCACGGGCGTGGCCACGCTGGGACCGGCCAATGCTACCGACGGACTCGCCTTCGACGGCAAGACCCTGCTGACCATCCACGGCCCGCGCTACCGCATGCTGGTGATCGGAGCCGGGCAGCTGTCCAAGTACCTGTGCCAGATCGCGGTGGGCCTGGGCTTCCAGGTCACGGTCTGCGACCCGCGCGAGGAATACACCGAAACCTGGGACATCCCGGGCGTGACCATGGTGCGGACCATGCCGGACGACACCGTCACCGACATGAAGCTGGACGAGCGCTGCGCCGTGATCGCGCTGACGCACGACCCCAAGCTCGACGACCTGGCGCTGATGGAGGCGCTGCGCACCCGGGCTTTCTATGTGGGCGCGCTGGGTTCGCGCCGCAACAACCAGGCGCGCCGCGAACGGCTCAAGGAGTTCGACCTGAGCGAGCTGCAGCTGGCGCGCCTGCACGGCCCGGTGGGCATCTATATCGGCAGCCGCACCCCGCCGGAGATCGCAATCTCGATCCTGGCCGAGGTGATCGCGGCCAAGAATCATGTCTCGCTGCCCGACATCCTGCAGGTGGAAGGCGCCAAGGCCGCGCGCGAGATGGCCGCCAGCACCGGCAGCAGCTGCGACGTTGCGCCCGATCCTGCCTGACGACCCCGCGAGTACGCCATGACCGCAGCCCCCAACGCTCCCCTGCTTCGCACCGACCTGCCCACCGGCATCCTGCTGGCCGCGGGGTTCGGCCGCCGCTTCGATGCCGCCGGCAAGCGCAACAAGCTGCTCGAGGTCCTGCCGGGCGGCCGCACCGTCGCCTGGCGCAGCGCCCGCACGCTGGCCGCGGCCTTGCCTGAGTCGATCGCCGTGGTCCGCCCGGGCAACCCGGCCCTGGCCGAAGAGCTGCGCCGCGGCGGCTGCCGCGTACTGGAAGCGCCGGAGGCCGAAGCCGGCATGGGCGCGGCGTTGCGCGCCGCGGTAGCGGCCACGCCGGAAGCACGCGGCTGGGTGGTGGCGCTGGCGGACATGCCGTGGCTGCCGATGGAACTGATCCGCGCGGTGGCGCTGACGATCACCTCGCCCGAGACCATCGCCGCGCCATGGCGCAACGGTCAACGGGGTCATCCGGTGGGCTTTGGCGCGGCATGGCGTGAAGCCCTGCTGGCACTGGACGGCGACGAAGGCGGGCGCGCGCTGCTGAAGGACCAGCCGGTGACGCGGATCCTGACCGAGGACGAGGGGGCGTTCCGGGATATCGATACGCCGGCGGATTTGCGCTGAGGCTGAGGCGCTCAACCTGCCGCTTGCGTGCTCCCCTCTCCCGCAAGCGGGAGAGGGGACCGGCTTGCGGTGGTTCAAACGGCAACGCTGCCAGGCAGCTCAGCAGCCGCAGCAGCCTCAGCCGCCCACGTCCCCCTCGGCCAGCTCCGTAGTCTTCACCGCCATGATGAAATCATTCCGGTGCAGCCCCTTGATCTTCTTGGTCCGCCACGACACCGTGGCATGTCCCCAGCCAAAGCTGATCTCGGGGTGATGCCCCTGCGCCTCGGCCAGTTGCCCGACGCCGTTCACGAACGCCAGCGCCTGCGCGAAATTGCCGAAGGTAAAACGCCGTTCAAGCCGCGTGGCGCCGTCCGCCAGTTCCCAGCCAGGGGCCTGCTCCAATAGCGCTTCCGCCTCGGCGGGCGCCAGCGGCGGCACCCCTCCACGGCAGGGCGTGCACGATTGCGTCGCCAGATCTTCGCTCATGGTCTTGCTCCCCGACCGCAAGGCGCGCAGCCTACGCGCCTTCGGTCTCGGTCAATGCGCGCAGGAATTCACGGCTCCACCAGTGCACATCCTGCGCGCGGATGCGTTCCAGCAGTTTCTGGTGGCGCTGCTGGCGCTCGGCCAGCGGCATGTGCAGCGCCTGCTGGATCGCCTGCGCGGTCGCGCGCGTGTCGTAGGGGTTGACCAGCAAGGCCTCGCGCAACTGCTCGGCCGCGCCGGCAAAGCGCGACAGCACCAGCACGCCGGGATCCTCGGGGTCTTGCGCCGCGATGAACTCCTTCGCCACCAGGTTCATGCCGTCGCGCAGCGGCGTCACCAGTGCCACGCGGCTGGCGCGGCACAGCCCGGGCAGCCGTTTGCGCGCGGTGGTGCGGTGGATATAGCGCACCGGCATCCAGTCCAGCTCACCGAACTCGCCGTTGATCGAGCCGCTCAGCTGCTCCATCTCGCGGCGCAGGTCGACATAGGCGTCGACCGATTCGCGCGACGGCGCGGCAATCTGCACCAGCGTCGCGCTCGAGCGATTTTCCGGATACTCGGCCAGCAGCCGGTAGAACGCCTTGAGCCGCTGCGGCAGGCCCTTGGAATAGTCGAGCCGGTCGATGCCCAGCAGCAGCCGGCGGCGCGCATATTGCGCGCACATCATCTCGTAGGTTTCCTGCGCTTCCTCGCCGCGGCCCAGTTCCATGAACTCGTCGACATCGATGCCGATCGGGAACGCCTGCGCCCGCACCGTGCGGTGGAAGGCGCGGTAGCGATGCTCGCCCATCGGCTCGGCCTGCGCTTCGGCCTGCACGTAGCGCGAGAAGTGCTCGACGTCGGCATGGCTCTGGAAGCCGAGCACGTCGTAGGCAAACAGCGCGCGCATCAGCCACTCATGCTGCGGAATCGCGGCCAGGATCAGCGGCGGCGGCAGCGGCACGTGCAGGAAGAAGCCGATCTTCTGCCCGCAGCCGATCGCGCGCAGCTCAGAGGCCAGCGGGATCAGGTGGTAATCGTGGATCCAGATGATGTCGTCGGGCTCCAGCAGCGGTGCCAGCTTGCGCGCGAACAGCTGGTTCACGCGCCGGTAGCCGTTGAGGAAGTTCGAATCGAAATCCGCCAGGTCCAGCCGGTAGTGGAACACCGGCCACAGCACGCCGTTGCTGTAGCCCAGGTAGTAGGCGTCGTGGTCTTCGCGGCTCAGGTCGACGGTGGCCAGCGTGACATTGCCGGCCTGCTGCAGGTGCAGGTCGCCTTCGCCGGGGGTGCCGCCCTGGGCGGTTTCCAGCGCCTTGCCGCTCCAGCCGAACCACAGGCCACCGGTCTGCCGCAGGGCTTCGGACAGCGCGACGGCGAGGCCGCCCGCGGCCACGTTGCGGGGATCTGCGACCCGGTTGGATACCGCTACAAGTCTAGGCATAGATCTTCTTCTTCAGTTCCTTGTTCCTGGTGCTGCTGCTTGCCGGCGCTTTCTGCCGGCGTGGTCTCGAGGTCCTGCGCGCCGCCATGCGTGCCGGATCAGATCACCGTGTCCCACGGCGCTGACAGCCGCATGGCGCCATTGATCAGGCCGACCATCGAATAGGTCTGCGGGAAATTGCCCCACATTTCGCCCGTCACCGGATGCGTATCCTCCGACAGCAGCCCGAGCGGGTTGCGCGAGGCCAGCATGGCCTCGAAGATTTCGCGCGCCTCATCCCGGCGACCGATGCGCGCGAGTGCGTCAATGCGCCAGAAGGTGCAAATATTGAACGCGGTCTCGGGCTTGCCGAAATCGTCCGGCGCCTCGTAGCGGCGCATGTAGGGGCCGTCGCAGAGCGAGGTCTCGAGCGCCTTGACGGTGGCGACAAAGCGCGGGTCGCGCGGGTCGATGAAGTTGACCTCGGCCATCAGCAGCACGCTGGCGTCCAGTTCGCGCCCGCCGAAGCTCTCGGCAAAGGCCTGGCGCGATTCGCTCCACGACTCGGCCAGGATGCGTTCCTTCATGCGTTGCGCGTGGCCCTGCCAGTACGCGGCGCGCTCCGGCAGCAGCAGCTTCTCGGCAATCTTTGCCAGCCGGTCACAGGCGGCCCAACTCATCAACGCCGATGAGGTATGCACGCGTGCCCGCGTGCGCAGCTCCCACATGCCGGCGTCGGGCGTGCCGAACACCCGCACCGCCTGCTCGCCCACCGTTTCCAGGCGGCCGAACTCGGCCGGACCGCCGCGATGCAGCAGCCGGTGGTCGTGGAAAGCCTGTGCCGCACCCAGCACCACGTTGCCATAGACATCATGCTGGAAGTGCTCCTGCGCCTGGTTGCCGACGCGCACCGGTCCCATGCCGCGGTAGCCGGGCAGGTGGTCGAGCATGCTTTCGGGCAGCTCGCGCTCCAGGCCGATGCCGTACAGCGGCTGGATATGGCCGTCCTGCGACTGCATCACCACGTTGGACAGCCAGCGCAGGTAGTCCTCCATGGTGCCGACCTCGGACAGGCTGTTGAGCGCGCGCACCACGAAGAAGGCATCGCGCAGCCAGCAGAAGCGGTAGTCCCAGTTGCGGCCGCTGCCCGGCGCTTCCGGAATGCTGGTGGTCATGGCCGCGACGATGGCGCCGGTTTCTTCGAACAGCGACATCTTCAGCGTGATCGCGGCGCGGATCACCGCGTCCTGCCATTCGCGCGGCACCGCCAGGCGGCGGCTCCACAGGCGCCAGTAGGCGGTGGTTTCCTGCTCGAAGTCGCGCGCGGTCTCTTCCACGCCGTGCGTCAGGGTCTCGTCAGGACCCAGGATGAAGTTGTGCCCGCGCGTGACCAGGAACGGCGTGTGCGACAGCACGTAGGCCATTGGCGCGTCGGTGGTCATGCGCAGGGTCATGTCGTCGCCGATATAGCGCACGTGGCTGCTGCCGCGCGTCGTCTGCGGCGCCTTGCGGCCCCATTCGAAGCGCGGCGCCACCACCACGCGCACGCGCGGCGCGCCGCGCACCGGACGGATGCGGCGGATCAGCGTGGTCGGGCGGAAATAGCGCCCGAGGCGGAAAAAACGCGGCGCAAAGTCAGTGATCTCCAGGCAGTTGCCGTGGGTGTCCGTCAGCCGCGTGCGCAGCACCGCGGTATTGGGTTCGTACCACTGCCGCGACGAATGGAAATCCTCGATCTCGATCGAAAAATGGCCGGCGTTCTCGCTGGGATCCAGCAAGGCATTGAACACCGGGTCGCCGTCGAAGCGCGGCAGGCACGACCAGACGATGCGTCCGCGGCAGTCGACCAGCGCTGAGATGGCGCAGTTGCCGATCATGCCAAGCGACAGCGACGGGTTGGCGAAGCGCGTGCCGCCGTCCACGGTACGGTTGACGCCTGCGGTCGGCGGCTTGCCCAGGTCTCCAGGGCTGCTCGGATTGGTCACGGGTTCTCCCTCACGATGTCGTTGGACGCCGGCCCCGGCCTGGCTCGGCCTCGTGGGGCACGGCGCGCGGCGCGCCGGTGCTGGCGCTTGCGGATGACGCCAGCGCGTGCGCCGAGCGGTGCAGCCAGCTGCGCAGCGCCGCCGGACCGGGCACGCTGACCGCGGCGAGGGTCTCGCGCTGGCCCACCAGCACGCCCAGGCCGCCCAGCTTGCGCACTGCCGCGAAGCCAGGCTCATCGGTCATGTCGTCGCCGGCAAAGAGCGGCACGCGCTCGGCAAAAGGTGCGGCCTTCATGAAGGCCGCGATGGCATCGCCCTTGTCGACCCCGGCGGGCTTGATCTCGACCACCATCTTGCCCGGCAGCGCTTCCAGGCCGACGGCGTGGCGCAATACGTCAGTGACGGCGGCATCGACAATGCCGGCCAACTCGGGCGCCTGCCGGTAGTGGATCGCGACCGCGACCGACTTGCGCTCGAGCCGCAGCGCCGGATAAGCGTGCACCAGCGCTTCCAGGTGGGGAATCAGGGGCTCGAGCCCGGGGGCCGGGGTCTTGGTCACCATGCCGCCGTCGGTGCGGAATTCGGCGCCGTGGATGCCGGCCGCGGGCAATTGCAGCGGCTGCAGGAAGTGGTCGAGTTCGATGATCGGCCGCCCGGAGATGACGGCCAGCGCGCCGTCCAGCCGCTGGTACAGCGTGCGCAGCGTGCCGACCAGTTCTGGTTCGACCTGCACCAGTTCGGGCCGCGGGGCCAGGTCGGCCAGCGTGCCGTCGAAGTCGAGAAACAGGGCGGTATTGGGTTCGATTAGCGGTAGCTGTGGCATCGCGTTACACCGTAACACGTCGTTTTGACCGGCGTCCACCGGGCGCCGTCCTACATGGCGCAAGCGCAACCCGGCGCCGATGCAACCCTGCTGCCAGCCCGGCCGCCCGGCGCGCACTGCGCGCCCAAGTGGATGTCGATCCACTCCCCCGCGCGGCTGCCTGGCGCCGGCCGCGCCTCCGCGGGCCGGGTGCGCCAGGCCGGCATCCTTTATCATTGACGGTTTCCGCCAGAATTTCCCGGCTTTTTTGCGCGCCAGCTGCGCGTGCGCCGGGCCAGCCCCGAGACCATGACCCGCCAGTCCGCCGCCCGACCCGATTACCTGAAGAAGATCCTGACCGCCAAGGTCTATGACGTGGCGCAGGAGACCGAGCTGACCTATGCGCACCAGCTGTCGGCGCGCACCGGCAATTCGGTCTGGTTCAAGCGCGAGGACACCCAGCCGGTGTTCTCGTTCAAGCTGCGCGGCGCGTACAACAAGATGGCGTCGCTGTCGCCGGAGGAACTCAAGCGCGGCGTGATCGCCGCGTCGGCCGGCAACCACGCGCAGGGCGTGGCCCTGGCGGCGGCGCGGTTGCAGTCCAAGGCCATCATCGCCATGCCGGTGACCACGCCGCAGGTGAAGATCGACGCAGTGCGCGAGCGCGGCGGCCAGTGGGTCGAGATCGTGCTGCACGGCGAGTCCTACAGCGACGCGTACAACCACGCCGCGGTGCTGGAGAAGAAGCACAAGCTGACCTTCATCCACCCGTTCGACGACCCCGAGGTGATCGCCGGCCAGGGCACCATCGCCATGGAAATCCTGCGCCAGCATCCGGGCCCGATCCATGCCGTGTTCGTCGCCATTGGCGGGGGCGGCCTGATCTCCGGCATCGCCGCTTATATCAAGGCCGTGCGCCCCGAGATCAAGGTGATCGGCGTGCAGACGGTGGACTCCGACGCGATGAAGCGCTCGGTCGATGCCGGCAAGCGCATCGAGCTGAAGGAAGTGGGCCTGTTCTCGGACGGCACCGCGGTCAAGCTGGTCGGCAAGGAGACCTTCCGCATCACGCGCGAACTGGTCGACGACATCATCCTGTGCGATACCGACGCGATCTGCGCGGGCGTGAAGGACGTGTTCCAGGACACCCGCAGCATCCTCGAGCCGGCCGGCGCGCTGGCCGTGGCCGGCCTGAAGGCCTACGCCGAGCGCGAGAAGCTCAAGGGCGAGCACCTGGTGGCGATCGCCTGCGGCGCCAACATGAATTTCGACCGCCTGCGCTTTGTCGCCGAGCGCGCGGAGGTGGGCGAGGCGCGCGAGGGCGTGTTCGCCGTGACCATCCCGGAAGAGCGCGGCAGCTTCAGGCGCTTCTGCGAGCTGGTCGGCACGCGCAGCGTGACCGAGTTCAACTACCGCATCGCCGACACCAGCATGGCGCATATCTTCGTCGGCGTGCAGATCGCCAGCCGCGCCGAGAACGACAAGATCGCCGCCAGCTTCCGCAAGCACGGCTTCGACACGCTGGACCTGTCCAACGACGAACTCGCCAAGCAGCATATCCGCTACATGGTGGGCGGGCGCTCGGCGCTGGCGCATGACGAACTGCTGTACCGCTTCGAATTCCCGGAGCGCCCCGGCGCGCTGATGAGGTTCCTGTCGAGCATGAGCCCGAACTGGAACATCAGCCTGTTCCACTACCGCAACCAGGGCGCGGACACCTCCAACATCCTGGTGGGCATCCAGGTGCCGAAGAACGAGAAGCGCGCCTTCCGCGCCTTCCTTTCGACGCTGGGTTACGTACACTGGGACGAGACCGACAACCCGGTGTACAAGCTGTTCCTGTCCTGATCCCGCCGAGCGCCCCATGAGCCTTCCCGAACACTCGCCGCTGGGCAAGCCCTCGGCCTACAAGACCGAGTACGACGCCACCCTGCTGTTCCCGATCCCGCGCCAGCCCAAGCGCGCCGAGATCGGCCTGCCCGAGGGCAAGCCGGTGCCGTTCTTCGGCGTCGACATCTGGAACGCGTACGAGCTGTCGTGGCTGAACCTGAAGGGCAAGCCGCAGGTGGCGCTGGCCACCTTCATCATCCCTTCGGACACGCCCAACATCGTCGAGTCCAAGTCGTTCAAGCTCTACCTGAACTCGTTCAACCAGACCCGGATTGCTTCGCCGGAAGCGCTGCAGCAGCTGCTCCACCACGACCTGTCTGAAGCCACCGGCGGCACCGTGCAGGTGCGGCTGGTGACCGAAGCCGAGTTGGGCACGCAGAAGATGGGCGAGCTCGACGGCCTGCTGCTCGACCGCCTCGACATCGAGGTCGACCGCTACGAGCCCGCGCCGGAATTGCTGTTCGCCGACCAGGAAGAAACGCCGGTGGAAGAAACGCTGGTATCGCACCTGCTCAAGTCCAACTGCCTGGTCACCGGGCAGCCGGATTGGGGCAGCGTGCAGATCCGCTACGTGGGTGCGCCGATCAACCAGGAAGGCCTGCTCAAGTACCTGATCTCGTTCCGCAATCACAATGAATTCCACGAGCAGTGCGTCGAGCGCATCTTCATGGACGTGATGCGCCAGTGCAAGCCGGTCAAGCTGGCGGTGTATGCGCGCTATACGCGCCGCGGCGGGCTCGACATCAATCCGTTCCGCACCAACTTCAATACGGCGTGGCCAGATAACAAGAGGAATGCGCGGCAGTAAAGCGTGTTGCTGGTAGGTCTCTGACACTGCCCGTTTGCTCCTAAAGCGACCTGAGGCCGCGACGCGCCGGCCCTCTCCCTAGCCCTCTCCCGCAGGACTGGCATGCGGCATTTGGGGCGGCAACGTTGCTTGCAGCCTCCTTTCGTATCCCCTGAAAACACATTTCCCTCGGGCCTGCATGACGCAGGCCCGAGTTGTAACTGTCCTTGAATTAATTAACGAAAAAATTAATATGAGTTGAACATACCTGCCGCGCCGAGCCAGCCACCATGCCTCGCAAACTCGCCACCTCCAAGGCACCCCGCCGCAGCCCCGGCCGCCCCGCCGCGGGCCAGCCGGGCCAGCGCGAGCGCATTCTCGACGCGGCTACCGACCTGTTCTCGCGACAAGGCGTGGCAGGCACCCCGGTCAAGGCCATCGCGACGCTGGCCGGCGTCACCCCGGCACTGGTGCATTACTACTTCGGCGACCGCGAGCTGCTGCTCGATGCCGTGATCGATGAGAAGGTGCAGCCGCTGGTGGCCCGCTTCTTTGCCGGCAGCCAGGCCGACGACGAGCCGCTGGCGATGCTGGTAGGGATCGCGACCCGGCTGATCCGCGCTGTCGCGGAGGCTCCCTGGTTTCCCGGCCTGTGGATCCGCGAAGTGGCCAGCGACGACGGCGCGCTGCGCGAGCGCGTGCTCAAGCGCTTTGCGCTCGAGCGCGCCGGTGCGCTGATGGCGCCGCTGGCGGCGGCCATCGGCCGCGGGCAGCTCAACCCCGGCCTTGAGCCGGCGCTGGTGGTGCCGTCGCTGATCGGGCTGACGCTGCTGCCGCTGGCTACTACGCATATCTGGCGGCGGCTGCCCGGCGCCGAGGCGGTCGACACGGACGCGCTGGTGCGCCATGTCACCGCGCTGCTGGCCCACGGGCTGGCCGCCCCACCGGCAACGGCAAGCGCGAAGCCGCCCGGCGGCGCCAGGAGGAAAGCCCGCACGGCCAGGCATTCCACGGAGTCCGCATGAACCACGCTGCTTCCCAACCCTCTTCGCGGCCGCGCACGACGCTGCGCGGCACTGCCCTGCTCGCCGCCGTGCTGCTTGTCGCCGCATGCGGCAGGCCGCGCACCGATACCTGGCAAGGCTATGTCGAAGGCGAATTCGTCAGCGTGGCCTCGCCCTTCGCCGGGCGCCTCGACACGCTCGCGGTACAGCGCGGCCAGCAGGTCGGCCAGGGCGCCGCGCTGTTCGCGCTCGAAGCCGACGACGAGCGCGCCGCGCGCCAGCAGGCCGAAGACCAGCTGCGCGCCGCCGAAGCCACGTTGCAGGACCTGAAGACCGGCAAGCGCCCGCTCGAAGTCGAAGTCAGCCGGGCCCAGCTCGCTCAGGCGCAGGCCCAGGCCCAGCGCAGCGCCGCGGCCTTGCGGCGCGACCAGCGCCAGTACGAGATCGGCGGCATCGCCCAGGCGCAACTCGACGAGTCGCGCGCGCAGGCGAGCAGCGACGCCGCGCGCGTGCGCGAGTTGCAGCGCGATATAGACGTGGCGCGGCTGCCGGGCCGCGATGCGCAGCAGGCGGCCCAGGCCGCGCAGGTGGCGGCCGCGCGTGCGGCGCTGGCGCAGGCGGAGTGGAAGCTGTCGCGCAAGACCGTGTCCGCCACCCAGGCCGGCCTGGTCTACGACGTGCCCTACCGCCTGGGCGAATGGGTGCCGGGCGGCAGCCCGGTGGTGCGCATGCTGCCGCCCGGCAACGTCAAGGTCCGCTTCTATGTGCCGGAAACCGTGGTGGGGACGCTGCGCAACGGCCAGCCGGTCCAGGTTCGCTGCGACGGCTGCCCCGCGCCCGTGGCCGCCACCATCAGCTATGTCGCCAACGAGGCGGAATACACGCCGCCGGTGATCTACAGCAACGAGACCCGGCGCAAACTGGTGTTCCTGGTCGAAGCGCGCCCGTCTGCGGCCGATGCCGCCAGGCTGCGGCCCGGCCAGCCGGTGGAAGTGGTGCGGCCATGAGCGCGCCCGCCAACGGCAAGGGCAACGGCCTTGCCATCGACGTGCGCGGCCTGAACAAGCACTTCGGCGACAAGCATGTCGTCAGTGACCTCAGCATGCAGGTTGGGCGCGGCGAGATCTTCGGTTTCCTCGGACCCAACGGCAGCGGCAAGACCACCTCGATCCGCATGATGTGCGGACTGCTGACGCCTGACTCGGGCGAAGGCACTTGCCTGGGCTACGACATCCGGACCGAGTCCGACGAAATCAAGCGCCGGGTCGGCTACATGACGCAGAAGTTCTCGTACTGGGACGACCTGTCGATCCGCGAGAACCTGGACTTCGTCGCGCGCGTGTACGGCATGCCGAACCGGCGCGAGGCCGTCGACCGCGCGCTCGAGGGCCTGGGCCTGGCAACGCGCGCGGCCCAGCTGGCCGGCGCGCTGTCGGGCGGCTGGAAGCAGCGCCTGGCGCTGGCGGCCTGCCTGCTGCACGAGCCCGAGCTGCTGCTGCTAGACGAACCCACTGCCGGCGTCGACCCCAAGGCGCGGCGCGACTTCTGGGAGCAGCTGCACCAGCTGGCCGCGCGCGGCATCTCGGTGCTGGTCAGCACGCACTACATGGACGAGGCCGAGCGCTGCCACAAGCTCGCCTATATCGCCTACGGCAGGCTGCTGGCGCAGGGCACCGCCGAGGAAGTGGTGGCAAGCCAGAACCTGTCCACCTGGAGCGTGGAAGGCGACGACCTCGCGGCACTGTCGACGCAGTTGCAGGGCGCGCCGGGGGTGGAGCAGACGGTGGCGTTCGGCACCGCGCTGCATGTCACCGGGCGCGATGCACGCGTGCTGGCCGATACCCTCGCGCGCCTGGCCGGCCCGGACCGGCGCATCGAGCAGACCCAGACCAGCCTGGAAGACGTGTTCATCCACATGATGAGCGGGGCCGAGGACAATATGGCGGCCCGCAAAGGCAAGGAGGCGCCATGACCGCCGCCGCCCGCAAGCCGGCCGCGCCACCGCGCTTCTCGCTGCAACGGTGGTGGAGCATCGTGCTCAAGGAGTTCCTGCAACTGCGGCGCGACCGCGTTACCTTCGGCATGATCGTCGGCCTGCCGATCATGCAGCTGCTGCTGTTCGGCTTTGCCATCAACACCGACCCGCGCCACCTGCCCACCGCGGTGATCGCAGCCGACCAGAGCGAATTCACGCGCTCCTTCATCGCCAGCATGGAACAGTCGACCTATTTCAAGCTGGTCGGCACGCTGCCCGACGAGCGCGCGGGGCGCGAGGCGCTGATGAAAGGCGAGGTGCAGTTCGTGCTGACCATTCCGCCCGACTTCACGCGCCGGCTGCTGCGCGGCGAGCGGCCCGCGCTGCTGGTCGAAGCCGATGCCACCGACCCGGGCGCCACCGGCCAGGCCATCGCCGCGCTGGCGCAGCTGCCCTACCGCGTGGCCGCACAAGACCTGAAGGGCGCGCTGGCGCCGCTGGCCGGCGGCAAGGCGCCGTTCGAGGTGCAGGTGCAGCGGCTCTACAACCCCGAGGGCATCACCCAGTACAACATCATTCCCGGGCTGATGGGCGTGATCCTGTCGATGACCATGGTGATGATGACCGGCCTGGCGATGACGCGCGAGCGCGAGCGCGGCACCATGGAGAACCTGCTGGCCACGCCGGTGCGGCCGATCGAGGTGATGACCGGCAAGATCGTGCCGTACATCTTCATCGGCCTGATCCAGTCGACCATCGTGCTGCTGGCGGCGCGCTGGATCTTCAGCGTGCCCTTTGTCGGCTCGGTGCTGGCGGTGTACCTGGCGGCACTGCTGTTCATCGCGGCCAACCTCACGGTGGGCATCACGCTGTCGTCGCTGGCGCAGAACCAGTTGCAGGCGATGCAGCTGACCTTCTTCTACTTCCTGCCCAACATCCTGCTGTCCGGCTTCATGTTCCCCTTTGCCGGCATGCCGGGCTGGGCGCAGGCGATCGGCAACATCCTGCCGATGACCTACTTCCACCGCATGGTGCGCGGCATCCTGCTCAAGGGCAACGGCTGGGTCGAGCTATGGCCCAATGTGTGGCCGATGGCGCTGTTTATCGTCGTGGTGATGGCGATCGCGGTGCGCTTCTACCGCAGAACGCTCGATTGAAGGGGCCGGCCATGCATCGCTTCATGCCTGTGTTTGCCGCCGCGGCGCTGCTGTGCGGCTGCGCCGTCGGCCCCGACTTCCGCGCGCCGGCGGCGCCGGACGACGCGGGCTACGTGCCCGGTCCGCAGCCCGTGGCGACCGTTGCCGCCGACCCCTCGGACGGGTCCGGCCAAGCGCACGCGCAAACGCTCGCCGCCGGCGCCGACGTCCCGGCGCAATGGTGGGCGCTGTTCCGCAGCTCCGCGCTGGATGCCACCATCCGCGCCGCGCTCGACGCCAGCCCCACGCTGGCGCAGGCGCGCGCGCGGCTGCGCGAGGCGCAGGAGAACCTCGCCGCGCGCACCGGCGCCACGCGCTGGCCCGCCGTCGACGCGAAGCTGAACACCACGCGCCAGCAAGTCGATTTCCAGTCGCTGGGCATCACCGCCATCCCCAGCCCCGGCCCGTTCACGCTCTACGGCGCCACGGTGCAGGTGTCTTACGTGCTCGACCTGTTTGGCGGCCAGCGGCGCGAGCTGGAGGGCCTGCAGGCCGTGGTGGACTACCAGCGCTATGAACTCGAGGCGGCGCGCCTGGCGCTGGCGGCCAACATTGCCACCGCGGCCATCCGCGAGGCCGGCCTGCGCGCCCAGCTGGCGGATATCGCCGCGGTCGCGGCGGCCCAGCAGCGCCAGCTCGGCATCACCGAAGCACGACTGCGCGCGGGCGGCGTCGCGCGCGTCGAGGTGCAGCGCCAGCGTGCCGAACTTGCGCAAACGCAGGCACTGCTGCCTGGCTTGCAACGCCAGCTCGATGCCACGCGCCACCAGCTCGCGGTCTACACCGGCCAGACCCCGGCCGCGGCCACGCTGCCCGAATTCCACCTCGACGCCCTGCACCTGCCCGAGACGCTGCCGCTGAGCCTGCCCGCCACGCTGGCGCGCCGCCGGCCCGATATCCGCGCGGCCGAGGCGCTGCTGCACCAGGCCTCGGCCAATATCGGCGTGGCCACCGCCAACCTCTACCCGCAGGTCACGCTGAGCGCCAGCGGCGGCACGCAGGCCACCGCCGCGCGCGACCTGTTCAGCAGCCTGAACGTCTGGAGCCTGGCCGCGGGGCTGGTGCAACCCGTGTTCCGCGGCGGCGAACTGCAGGCACGCAAGCGCGCGGCGGAAGCGGCGTATGAGCAGTCGCTGGCCGCGTATCGCCAAGCGGTACTGCAGGGGCTGCAGGACGTGGCCGACTCACTGCGCGCGCTCGAAGCCGACGCGGCCGCGCTGCGCGAGCGCGCCGACAGCGCGCGGCAGGCGCGCGATACGCTGGCGGTGGTGTCGGAGCAGTACCGGCTCGGCGGCGTCAGCCAGCTGACGGTGCTGGACGCCGAACGCCAGTCGCGCCAGGCGGCGCTGGAACTGGCGCGGGCGCGCGCCGACCGGCTGGCGGATTCGGCGGCGCTGCTGCAGGCGCTGGGGGGTGGGTGGTGGGACGAGGAAGCGGCGACGAACACCAGCGCGGCGGCAGCGGCACCGCGCTAAGCGCGGCCCCGATGGCGCCAGTCACTTCCTGTCGGTCTGGGTGTACCAGTAGGTGCGCTTGCGCTTGCCGATCCCCGGCGGCGAAATCTTCTGCGCGCCCAGCGACGAGGTATTGTCGCCCCCGCCGGGACCGGTCTGGTTGCCGCCGCCGATCAGCACCGGCACGTTGCTGGTATTGCCCGCGTTGTCGGTCACCGCAACCACGCCGAACACCGGCGAAGGCGGCAGGCCACCATTGTTGAACACCACGTAGCGGTTGTTGTTGATTCCCTTGCCGGTCAGGAAAGACACCGCATAGCCGCGCGCGGTGCCAAGGTCCGGATAGCAGGCGCCGGGCTTGGGAACACTTGGCTGGTTGGTGCCGAAGTACGTGTAGCCGGCGACCGTGAGCGGCGCGTTGACCACCTTCTCGCCGGTGCCCAGGGTCAGGTAGAACCCCTTGGCCGTGGTGGTGTCGGCATATTCGGTCGAGGTGGCGTCAAACAGGCTGCTTTCGGTCAGCGGCGTCCAGGTCGAGGGCAGCCCACCGGTGAGCGCCGTGTCCTTCAGCATGTAGAAGCGGTTGACGACGTTGTAGGCGAGTCCCGGCGTGGTGCTGGTGGTGTACAGCGGATGCTCGCGATCGCCGCTGCCGATCATCACCGCATCGTAGGCCCCGGTAGTGATGATGTCGGGCGGATACATGAACTTGCGGGCGTTGTTGGAGTTCTGTGCGCCGCCCAGCGAGGCCAGCTTGCCGAGCGTCCACGCAGCCGATCCGGAGCCGGCTTCGGTCTCGAAATCCAGACGCCAGACGTTGCCACCGACATCGCCGACATAGCCCTTGTCGATCAGCGTGTCGCCGTTGCGGTCGACCACCGCCACGTCGGACGGGATCGCGCGGTTCATGCCGGCCGGCGTGCTGCAGACCGTGTCGGCCAGACCGCTGCAGTTCGCCAGCCATGCCCGTACCACACTGCCGTCGAACGCATCGAACACGATCACGCCACGTCCCTGTGCGTCGCTTCCCCCGCCTTTCGACGGCTCCGCGTCCTCGCCGGGGTCGTAGCCCGCGCCCATCACCACCAGCGGGTTCGCATAGCCCTTGACGCGGATCACGCGCGGCTGTGACCAGGTCTGGCCGAGCTCCGCGATTGCGGTGCTGTCTGACTTCCACAGGAATTGCGGCGCCTTCGGATCGGTCACGTCCAGCGCGTAGACCAGCCGTCCGCCACGGCGCGCAGTCAGGTAAATCACCACGCGCGGCTTCGCCGGATCACGCAGGTCCTGGTACACCGTGGTGGTGCCGTCGAAGAAATAGTCGCGCGGCTTGGCGCCGGTGCCGGTGGGCGAACCGCTCAACTGCACCTCCGGCGCATTGGTGTAGAGCCGGCTGAGCTTGCCGTAGAACTCCGGCGGAACAAAGCCCCACAACTCGCCACCGGGACGCACGCCGCCGATGCCAGCGGTCTGGTTGCCGTTGACCGCATGGAACACGCCGTCGTTGGCACCGTAGAACACCACCACGCCGGTGCTGCCGCCATAGTTGATCACCACCGGACGGGAATGCAGCACGTCGCCATGGACGGAGCCGCGCACTGTGACGTCGCCGCCGGGGCCTGCCTGCATGTCCTTTGCGGCCACCGTGCTTTCCTTGAGCGCATAGACGTCGCGGCCGCGCACCCAGTTGATCAGGTTGGCAACATCGCCGGCGGTGCTGTTCAGCGCTGCCTGTCCGGCCGAGCCGGTCAGCGCCGCATTCGCCGTATCGAACGACACCAGCGTGTTGTTGGTCTTGCTGCAGCCGCCATCCGGGCAGGTATAGAGCTTGCGCGTCGACTGGTCCTTGACGATCTGCGCCCGCAGCATCTCGCCCGCGCCGCCCTTCTCCACGATCTCGCCGTCGCCGCCGACGATGCCGCTCACGCCGTCGGCCGAATCCAGCGGACCCGCCGCGCCGGAGGGGCTATTGACCCAGAAGCCCTTGGCTGGCCACCCCGCCACCGCGCTGCCGGTATAGCTGCTGCCGCTGAATGCAAGGGGAGGCTCGGCGGTCCAGAAACTTTTGGCGTTGGGCGAGATGAAACCCGTGCCGGCATTACTGATCGCGCTCTGCTGGTTTGGCCCGGGAGGGTTGGCGTCCAGCACCACGATCTGGTTCTTGTTGTCGTAGCCGAGCTTGTACTGCTTCAGGTTGCCCATCCAGCGCGGCGCCGCGGTGGCGTCGGGCCGGAACATGCCGATATAGATCTGGTTCAGGTACGAGCCCTGTCCGTTGACGCTGACCGGCAGACTCACCGACGAGAACACGTTATTGATTGCCTGCATCTCGTTGAAGATCTGCAGCAGCGCATCGACCATCGCCTGGACGTCGCCCAGCTCTACCACATAGCGCTTGCCGCCGGCGTTGTCGGCCATGCTGCGCGTCGACTCGACATAGTCAGGGTTCTTGCCGTCGGTGACCGCGATCGTATAGGTGATGATGTTCTGGCTGTTGTCGAGGTTGCCGTTGACGTCGGTCTCGTACATGAACCGCGCCCATTCATCGCCCCAGTTGCTGGCGTACAGGTCCTTGCCGGCTTCGAGCTTGAGCGGGGTCAGTTGCCTGGTGGTGGCCCCGGCCGCCACCAGTGCATCGTAGGCCGAATTGCCGGTGTCCTGCGGCTTGCCGTTGTTGACGGCGTTGGCAATATAGATGACGAAGTTCTTCTGGCAGGGGTTGACGATGGGCGAGGCGTACTTGGTGCCCGACAAGCCGGTCCTGCCGGAAAAAAACGCCCAAGCTTCCTGCATGCCGCCGCCGACCTGGGAATTGTTGGAGTTGTCGGCCTGCCGGTCAATCGTCTTGATGTAGTCCAGAAACTTGGGACCGTTGGTGGCGTCCATCACCGGCAGCGTGTACGGGGCCGTCGCGGGATAGCGGAAGCTGCCGCCGACGTTGTCGGCGGTGCCGAACATCATCAAACCCATGTTGATGTTGCCGGCCAGCTGCGGGTTGGTCACCAGCGTGTTGACCGCGCGGTACAGCGCGCACTGGATCGCGCCGACATCGGTGCCCGCGTTATTGGCGCTGACTACGCTCGGCGTGTCGCAGCCCTTGATGGTCGTGGAGGCATTCCAGGTCGACGCATTGTCCACCAGCAACAGGACATTGGGCTTGGTGCCGGCATTGGTCTGCAAGCCGGTGAACAGGTCGATGTCTTCGGCATGCGCACCCTGCCATCCGGCGAGGGCCAGCAGCACGGCACAGGCGGCATGGGCGTGCAGGCGGCGAATGGCCTGGAAGGCGCGATGGCGGCGGGCTGGGTCGGTCATGCGGGTTCCGGTGCGAGGCATGGTGAAAAGATGGCGATGCGTATCCGGCTTCACGGGCATGCCGAGCCGGTCGGCATCCGCACCGCCACGCCCTGGTGTACGGTCGCCGCGGCCCCCGTGCCGGCGGCGTCGTCGACCGTGGCGGCGACGTCCCACTGCGTGGCATTGCACAGCGAATTGCCGCCGTTGTTGCTGGCCGTCACGATGCCGGTGTTCTGCACGTTGCTGCCCACGAAGCACGACACGTCATCCGGGTTGGCCAGGTCCAGCTCGACGTTCTTCATCGGCTTGGACGCCAGGCACTCCGGCTTGGCCACTTGCGCCACGTAGTCGGCCTTGCCGTCGCCGCTGACGTCCACCGGCACGCTGACCGCGGCAGGCGCCTTGGTGAAGTCACTCGAGATCACCTGTTCGACGGCCTGCTGCGCGACGTCGCGCGCCTCGGTCGCATGCTGCTGGTTGGCGGCGACCTTGACGTTGACCAGCCCGGAGTTGACCATCGCCACCGCGATCAGCAAGAACAGCACCATGAACACCAGGGTCACGACCAGCGTGACCCCGGTTTGCCTGCGGCGCAGCGGACTGCCTGATGACGTCTTCATTGCATGCCCTTGACGGAATCGGTGATGGCGGTATCGGCCTATTGCTCGCGCAGCCCGGCGACGTTGACCAGGCGCGCTACCTGGGCGTAGACATGGCGCTTGTAGCCATCGTTGAAGGGGCCGCTCGCCGTCGCGCGGCCCAGGTTGTAGGTGCGGTTGTCCGCCTGGCCGCCCGAAGGCCGCAACGTACGGGCCAGCAGGTCGACACGCACGGTCGTGACGTTGCGCCAGTTGGCGAGCGCATTGGTCCAGTCGTAGCCCGGAACGGTTGCACACGCGGCTGCGTTGTTGGCGCCCGGGTTTTCCACATAGCAGTCGGCCGAGCCGTTGCTGTCGAGATCGACGCCGTAGCGGACATGCATGTCTTGCACGCCCTGTGCGACCGACCGTGCCTGGAAGGCACCATTGACCAGCTCGGCCATCTTCAGCGTCGGGATGCCGTCGCCGCCGCCACTGCAGCGGTCGCAGCCGGCGAGGTAGAAAATGCGGACCACGGCCTGGCGCAGCTCCGCCCGCACGCCCGGATCGCAGGCCTTGGTGCGCAGCGGGAAGGCCGCCGCCGCGCTGGCGTCGAAGACAAAGGACGCGCTGTCCTCGGGGCAGCCGGAAACCTGCAGGTACGGCACCCCCGGCGCGGGCACCGCCACGGGCGTGGTCGACACGCGCCGTATCGCCAGCACCTCGGAGGTGGCAGCAATATCGGACAGGCAGGGCGCGGCCACGCCGGCGGCATAGCCGGTGAGCGCCAGCGGCACGGTGCTGCCGGCGACGAAGCCGAGCGCGGCCGGATCGGTGGCGCACAGCGCCGGGCCGGCCACGGTCGCGCCCCGCGCAATGCTGCCCACACCGTAAAACCCCGCCAGTTCCACCTCGTGCCGGATCTGCTCCAGCGCATAGCGGCCGTTCTCGACCTGCTCGGCGGCCTTGACGAACTCGGTGCGCGACAGGCTGTTGGCGTAGTACAGGCTGGCCAGGGCGGTCAGCAGCACCAGGCCGATGGTGATGCCGATCATCAGCTCGATCAGCGAGATGCCGCGCTGGCGGCGCAGGCGCGCAACGGGCTGCCGGAGGCGGCGCATGGAGGCGTGCGGACGGGTGCGCGGCACGGTCATGACACGCTCCCGAGGGTGCCGATACGGATTTGCGTGCTGACCGCGCGGCGATAGGCGTCGTTGCCGTACTGGTCCTTGCCGCAAGCCAGCGCCGGTGCGCCGGTGGTAGCCAGGCCCTGCCACGCCACGGTGATGCGGTAGATATTCTTGACGGCGTCGACGGTCTCGATGCAGCCGCGCGCGCCGATCATGGCGCCAACCGCCTGCGCGGGCTGGGCGGCGCTGGCGCCGGGGCGCTGCTCGGCGCTGCCCAGCAAGGCGGTGTTCCAGGCCTGCAGGTCCGCATTGGCGGTCGCGTTCTGCGCGGCGCTGCCCTGCGTGCACGCGGCCGGCGGCGCCGCCGCGCTGCCCAGTTGCATGCCGGCCGCGCCGTTGGCATAGCACGAGGCGACCTGGCGGTTGGCGTTCAGTCGAGCGGCCATGTCCTGCAACAGCGCCAGCGCCTGCACGCGCTGGTAGGACTCCATCTCGGTCTGCCCGGAGCGCGCCACCAGTCCGGCGGTACCGAGCAGAGCGACCAGCAGGATGACCACCGCCACCAGCACTTCGATCAGGAGAAAGCCTGCCTGCGCGCGGCGCGCCGGCCGGCGCAGGCGGAGCGACGTCGAGCGCTTCATGTGCAGGCTCCGGTGGCAGAGGCGACCCGGCCGGTCTCGCTGACCTGCACGCAGACGCGTGCCGCGGCCGACGCATCGCCGCTCGGTGCGACCTCGAATGTCATCGCCGCGCCGGTCAGACGGCCGTCGTTGCCCAGCGCCAGGCCTCCGGCCGCGCTCGGCGTAATGGTCAGGCCACTATAGGGCCCGAATGTACGTACCATCTGGGCGCCCGCGGTCACCGTCCATCCGGAAGTCCACGCGGCGCCGGCCGGTGCCAGCGAAACCGTGGCATTGCGCTTGACCGCTTCGCTGCGCGCGAGCACCAGCGCCGAGGTCAGGTCCAGCGCGGCGCCGCGCGCCCGCTGGCTGGCGATCAGGGTGGCAAACGAAGGCGCCGCGGCGACCGCCAGGATCGCCAGCACCGACACGGCGCACATCAGTTCGATCAGCGTAAAGCCGCGGCGGCGCTCATGCGGGCAGGAACGGAGGGGCCGCATGTCAGTTCCAGCAGTCGGTACCGGCGCCGGACGCGGATTTCGCGCCGGCGCTGGTCAGCGTCAGCGTGCCGCAACCGGTGTCGCTGAGCTGGCTGCCCTTGGGCGTGGCCACGATGCTGTAGCCGGGTGGCAAGGCCGCGTTCGGTGTCACCGTGACGTCGTAGCGGGTCGCCAGCGAGGCCGGCACCGACATGCCCAGCGCGCCAAGATTGGCGGCATAGGCGCGGTTGTCGACCAGGTAACGCTCCTGCGCGCCCGAGACTTCCAGCATGAAGGATTCGATCGCGGCCCGGTTCGAGCGCACGACATAGCGGCTGTAGTTGGGAATGGCGACGGCTGCCAGGATGGCGATGATCGCCACCGTGATCATCACCTCGATCAGCGTGAAGCCATGCGGCGGCCTGCCCCGGCATGACATGCCGGCAGCCCCCTGAACCCCGCCGGGCTGGATTCCGATGCTGGATCCGACCCCCGGGATGACCCTGAATTTGACCCGAGACGGCGGGTTGACCCTCCCGCCGTGTCGCACTGCCGGGCTTCTATGTCCCATGCTCGCGCTCCGATACTTTTATGTTCCGGACGACCTAATGCCGGAGGTTATGGCGCGGAGTGTAAGTCACGATCTGCCAGGTGGGTAAGGAAAATACGATGCGGTGCGGATGGCGTTGTAGCGAACAGACAGTGCAGCCGGGGTTCTGTGCGCGAGGGGATACAGCTTCGGCCCGTTGTGGACGTTGATCCTCACGCCGCTTCCGCGGTGCGTAACCGCGGACAGCTGTGCAACAATCGTTACATCCCGAAACCGGAGCACGCATGCCGTCCGATCCTTCCGCCTCGTCCCGGCCTGGGCCGTCGGCGCCGCCCAACGACCTTGAGTCATTGCTGGAATCGCTGCGCCGCGGCTTTCCCGCCCTCAGCACCCAATTCCAGGGCGGCGCCCGCTACCTGCTCGACCATCCGCAGGACGTGCCGGTGCTGTCGATGCGCAAGATCGCAGCCAGCGCCGGCGTGCAGCCCGCCACCCTGGTGCGGCTGTCGCAGCACCTGGGTTTCGATGGCTGGCAGGCGATGCGCGAACTGTTCGTCGATGCGCTGCGCGGCGGCACCCAGCCGTATGCGCGCCGCGCGCGCAAGGTGGTGCGCGAAAGCAGCGCCAGCCGCATGCTGGGCGAGATGCTCGAGGCGCAGCACCAGAACCTCGACCGGATCGCCGGCAGCAACGAAAAGACGCTGCCGCACGCCGCCGAACTGCTCTCGCAAGCCGCCTGCGTGCATGTGGCGGGGTTTCGCTCGTGCTTCCCGATCGCGTTCACCTTCCATTATGTCTACCGGCTGTTCCGCAGCACCGTGCATCTGATTCGCGCCGAGGCCGGCACGCTTGAAATGGAGTTGCGCGGCCTGGCGCCCAAGGATGCCGTGGTGGTGGTCAGCTTTGCCCCGTACTCGCAGGAAAGCCTCCGCGTGGCAGCGGCCGCGCGCGAGTGCGGCTGCAAGGTGATCGCACTGACCGACAGCACGGTGGCGCCGATCGCGCTGGCCGCGGATTGCACGCTGCTGTTCTCGATCGAAAGTCCGTCGTTCTTCCCGTCGATCACGGCGGGCGTGGCGGTGGTCGAGGCGCTGGTCGAACAACTGCTGGCCCGCAAGGGCAAGGGCGCCATCCGCGCGCTGGAGCAGGCCGAAGGCGAACTGCACCGCACCGGCGCCTACGTGGCGCCCGGGCGTGGCTGAGCGCCTGCGCTGGCCGCGCGGTGGCCGGCGCAGGCGCGGCGGGACGGCTTACTGCGTGCATTTCTCCCGATACGCCTGCTGCAGCGACTTCCTGGGCCGGTCCCGTTCCAGCTCCGGCACCATGCGGCCTTGCGCGGTCTCGATGGCCGGCTCGGTGGCGCGGTACTCGCGCTTGGGCGCCTGCGCGATCTGGGCGGCCAGCGCCCGGCACTCGTCCGACTGGAGGCTGCCCGGCGTCGCGGCGGGATCGGGTCGGTAAGGGCTGGTGCCTTGTTGCACGGCTTCATTGATGGCGGCGGCGGCGCCGCCCTGGTCCGGCCTCTGCGCCTGCGCGCCGCATGCCACCGCGAAGGCGGCGACGGCGGCAACGCAGAGCAGGGCTCGCTGGGGTCTCGGCATGATGAAGTTCCTCCTTGGCTCGGCGGGTTTTGGCAAACACAGCGACTTTAATCGTTCGCGCCCCGCGTGGCATTACGCGCGTTTGCGGCATTTGCGGCATTGTCGGGGGCGGGGCCGTCGCCGGCGGCCGCCCTGCCCGCGTGCCAGTCCTGGCGCTGGCGCCGCATCTGTCCCAGCGCCATGCGGGTCATGCTGGCCCATCCGGACGGCCGCGGATCGGCCAGCATGCTGAGCGCGCGGGCGTAATCCAGCGTCAGCCCCGGGGTCCAGGCCATGGTCTTGGCGCGCTTGCGAATCTGCGCCGCCACCCATAGCTCGGGCGTGGCCAGCAGGCGCCACAGCGGCCGCCAGCCCCGGGCCAGGCGCCAGACCCGCGCCGAAGCGCCCTCCAGCGCCGCTTCCAGCGCGTGCGAGACCGTACTGGAACAATTGCGGTAGGTCAGGTTGTAGGTGGTGTCCTGGCGGTACGCCTCCCAGAAGCGGCGCAGGCGCTCGGCATCGTAGTTGCGGATGCGCACCTGCACCGTCGACGGGCACCAGGCGCGCGCTTCGGTCTCGTAATCCGGCTGGAACTTGCCCGCCACGTCGTTTTCGCGGGTGGCGCGCAGAATGCGGGTGAATTCGTCCGGCGACCGGTCGATCTCCTCGGCCGGGTACAGGCTGATGTAGATGCCCTCCGGCGATTCCAGTGCCGCGTGGCCCGTGGAGATGACGCCGTCGCGGTCCACCGCGGCGATATAGCGGTCCACCAGCGGCTGGCGGCGCGCTTCGCCGCGCGCCGATCCCACTGGCGTCCAGACATGCACCGCGAGCGCTCGCTCGCCTGGCCCGGGCGGGCCTTCCCACAGGGTCAGCTCGGGCGCGTCGCCGGCGGCGTGGGCGGCCGGCGTGGCATGGGCCGGCGCCGCGTCGGCCTCGTCCATGCCGGGGTTATGGTCCAGCCGGCGCAGGCGCGATGCCAGCACCAGCAGGTTCCAGCCGCCAAAGATCAGCCCCAGTCCAAGGCAGTACGGCACCGTGCCGACGTAGTGGGTCGGATACGGCTGGAAGAAGAAGATCGCGACCAGGATCTCGAACCCGCCGACGGCGACCGCCAGGCGCCAGGTGCGAAAGCGCACCACCCGCGCCGAAACGATCTGCAGCAGCCCGTCGGCCAGGAACAGCGTGCCGAAGATCATCGACAGCACGAAGTTGCCGTGATGGTGGCCGGCCAGGATCAGCAGCGCGGCAAAGCAGAACGACGCCCCCTTGACCTGGCGCAGCGTGCGCTGCCCACCCATGCCGCTGCGCGCCACTACCAGCGTGGCCAGGCCTTCGAGCAGCAGCACCACCGCGAACGGCGTCATCGGGAAGTAGATGGCGTTGTCCAGCGCATCGACGAACAGCACCACACCCAGCAGCACGCTCGCGCAACCCAGCCACAACAGGCCGCGCCAGCGCGTGCGCAGGTAATCCACGCCCAGCAAAATCATCACCAGTCTTGCCATGTTCGCTTCCCCTTGTTGTTGGCCGCCGGGTGCGGCACGTGGCTCCGGCACAGACGAAAGCGCGGAGACAGGTGCGATCGATGCCGATCGATGTTGCCGGAGGTGCGCTGCCGGCGGGCGATGCCGCCACGCCTTCGGACGCTAGCCGCGGCGATGCTCGCCTTCGTCGCGCTCCAGTTCCCAGTCGCGGCGCATCATGACGTAGGTGAACGAGGTGGACCAGCCGATCAGGATCAGGCCGACCAGCGGCTCGATACTGGCGATCAGGCGGCTGGCACCCACCGGAACGATATCGCCCAGGCTCTGGGTGGTAAAGGTTTCCAGGGCGAAGTAGGCATAGACCAGCGCGCCGGGCTGCGCGTGCACGCCCGACGCCTCGACCCCAGGCACGGCGACACCGGCCAGTCCGCCCAGACCCAGCACGCGATCGGCAAACCAGAAGCCCGCGGCGAACAGCAGCGCCTCCAGGCAATGGACCAGGATGATGCAGACGATCAGCACGCCGATATTCATGCGCCCGCTCCAGCGGCGCGGGTGCATCGCGGACAGCAGGCGCAGCGCCTCGTAGTGGATGCCGACCACCGCCACGGTCAGCACGGCGGCGCACAGCAGGGCCAGCGAATAGTGTTCGGCAGAGGTTTCCATGCGCAGGGGCACTCCCGTGGGGCGTCGGCACGATCGGGATGGTAAGGATCAGCCCGGGCAAAAAAATGACGCCCTCCAAAATAACACCGGAAGGCGTGGGGGAAAACCAGGGCACGTTTCGCGGCCCGCGCGCATGGTGCGGCGGCGGCCCTGGCAGAGGGTTGATGGCGGCCTGGCGGCCGCGTGGTTGGGCGGGTGCGATACGGAGCGGGTTCAGTTACCGGGCTTGCACGACAGGCTCACGTACAGCCCGCCGCCCCCCCGGTTTTCTGATGCCCCCGGATCGTTGCCGGGTAGCTCCAATCTATAAGGAGAAGGGGCCGCGATAAATCGTGCATTGGCATGGGCTGTTTCAACCGTGAAGCGCCCCGGACAACAGTAAAACGGCCGCCACCATGCCGCCCGTGGCGCGAGCGGCCGGCCTGCGGCAAGCCGCGCCAGCCCGGGCGCCCACGCGGGGCTGCCGGCCTCGCGGCACGTTATCGTCGACTCCGCTGCGAATATGCGTGCGAGTACCGTTCCCGGACCCTGGCGCGGGTGTCGCCCAGACGGCTGAACAATGGATGAATGACGAATGGCATGGCCTGTGAACGGCCGGTGCGAAAGCGTTCAAGCGCGCAACAAATAATCCCGGCTTACCCTTTTTATGAGGGTGATGTGCCGTGCCGCCAGAATGCGCGGGGCATGGTCCGGCAGACGTCTCCGGGGCGGTCATGCACTATGCTGAAGACTCCAACTGCTTTTGCGGGGAGGCCACTGTGCGTAAGTTCTTTCCAATCGTCACGGCAATATTGCTGTGCGGCGCGAGCAGCATGGCATTCGCCCACAACTGTCCAAACGAGATGAAGGCCATCGACGCCAAGCTGTCGTCCAAGCCCGCGCTGTCGCCCGAAGATGCCGCCAAGGTCGCCAGGCTGCGTGCCGACGGCGAGGCCTATCACAAGGCCGGCAAGCACGATGAAGCGATGAAATCGCTGCTCGAGGCGAAGAAGATCCTGGGCATCTGATAGCCGATGCCCGGCACAAGGTAAAACCGCCACGCGTTGAAGCGTGGCGGTTTTTTAATGTTTGCCGTCAAGCACCGGAAGGGGCCTCAGGACCCTGACCCGACCTGCTGGATCACGCCATTGGGCGCCACCAGGTAATACTCGGCTCCGATTCCGACCCAGCGCGTACCCTTGCGCGGCGCCGGCAGGTTGTACTGCTTGTAGTCGTCGATCACATACTGGCGATCGCGGAACTCGGTGGGCAGCCGGTCGCCCTTTTTCCACTGTTGCACCTGGCCATAGGGCGAGTTCTGCGCCTGCGGCGCGGACGCCGCCATGGGATCGGTCATCGGCCTGGACCTGGCACCGCCCTGCGCCATCGCGAACGGCGCCGCCAGCACGCTTGCCGCCAGCAACAACACTGGCATCGCTTTCTTGGTCTTCATCGTGATCTCCTTGCGTACGGGAAAACCGAACTGCCGGAGGATCCGACAGTATCTACCAGATTAGTCACAAATGCCGGCAAGTGGGCACCACGTGCTACCTGGCTGGGTTGACCTGGCTCGCTTTGTTCACAATTGTTTGCCCCCTGAGCCCCAATGGGGGGAGTCCCCGGCCGCCACCCGTGACTAGAATGCACCCCGACAGAAACACTTTGTTACCAGCGGTTGCCGTCCAGTTCGGTGGCGGCGGCCCGCAAGGCGGGCGCGTCGACGGCGCGACACAGCGCTCGCGCGGGCGCCCGCCGCTTTCCATGTTCCCTGGCTCACGCGCTTTCACGCGCCTTGCAAGCGGGCTTTTTCCCTGCCAGAGAACACCAAGACAGGGGACGCTCCGTGTTGCACGATGCCGGTCATTTCCTGGCCCTGGTCATTCCCGCCATGGCCTTGCTGCTTGCGCTCAGCTTCCTGTTCGCATGGCACCATGAGCGCACGCGGCCCTACCTGCTACAGGTGGGCGCCTGCTACCTGCTGTACGCGACGGCGATCGGGATGCAGATCCTGTGGCCGCCGCGCGCCGGCGCCGGCCATGCCACCGTCATCGGCGCGCTCTACCTGGGCAGCGCCGTGCTGCTCCTGCACGGCATGCTCGCGCGCATCGGCGCGCGCCCCGGCCGCTGCGCGGTGGTGGCACTGCCGCTGGTCCTGTGCGGCATGCTGGCGTGGTTCGAACTGGTCCAGCCCAGCCTGGTCGCACGGGTCTACATCGCGAACGTCGGCATGGCGCTGATCCTGTTGCTGGGCATCGCGCCCCTGGCCGGTCTGCGCAAGGGCCGGACCGTGGACCGCGTGCTGTTCTGGGTGTTCGTGGGATTCGCGCTGCAGTTCGTGCCGCGCACGGTGCTGACGCTTGCGCCAGCCGGGGTAGCCGACGCCGCCGCGCTGCCACGCACCGCCTACGGACTGTGGCTCCAGGCCACGCTGGCGTTGCTGCTGCTGACGCTCGCGCTGGCGCTGCTGGCGGCCACAGCGCAGGATGTCATCGACGGCCTGCGACATGAACGCGACACCGACCCGCTGACCCAGCTGCACACGCGCCGCAGCCTGGAAACCCTGGCGGCGCGCCAGATCCCGCCACGTCCGGGCGAGCCACTGAGCGTGGTGCTGTGCGACCTGGACTTCTTCAAGTTCATCAACGACAACTACGGCCACGGCGCCGGCGATGCGGTGCTGACGCAGGTCGGCCGCATCATTGCCGCGGGCATCCGCCGCCGCGATATCGCCGCGCGCCTGGGTGGCGAGGAATTTGTCGTGCTCTTGCCCGACACCCCGCACGACGCGGCGCTGCAGCTGGCCGAACGGCTGCGCCAGACGCTCGAGCAGGCCAGCATTGACGCCCTGCCCGGCATGCGCAAGGTCACCGCCAGCTTTGGCGTGGCCACGCTGCGGCCCGGCGAAGACCTGGAAGCGCTGCTGCTGCGTGCGGACAACGTGCTGTACACGGCCAAGAACAACGGCCGCAATTGCGTCGAGTGGGAACGGGAGTCCGGCCTGGCGGTGCCGGCATGACGCGGCAACAGAGCCGGCGCAGCCGGTCTATATCGCAGATCTGTTGCTGGCAGCGCGGCCCGGGTCGCATCCAGCGATGCCGCAGCGCAGCATGTGCTTGATTCCGGCCGCGTCGCTATCGTGGCGCTCGCCCGCGTGGAGGCAGGGCTACTTCGGAAACAGCAATGTCACGACGGCGCGGCCGCCCCAGCCATGGGGCGCCGATTTCGGCCCCTGCGCCCAATAGGTGGCGAACAGACCGAAACTGACCGGCCGTTCCCCGATCTTGACCAGCTTGCTGGCTCCGGCATGAATCGGCACGGTCCACTGCGACTGCCGCCAATCATAGGTGGCTTCCGTATTGAGCGTGTAGGTCCATGCCGTGGGCGTGGTGTAGGACAGGAATGGCTGGATGAAGGTGCTGCTCACCGCAGGCCGTCCGTTGTCGCCGGCGACGGACCAGATGTGATTGCCCAGCGCCCCATAGGTCCAGGGGCCATGCTGTATCAATCCGACCGCGGTCGGTCCGAGCCCCCACTTACGCCCGCTGAGCTGGTTCTCAGTGCCGGTGGGCAGCGACAGTGCAGGCCCCACGCCCCAGATCAAGCCGGACGCGGTGGGAGCCTTGGGAGAGAAGAACAGGCTCTGCACCGTATCGCCAAGGCCGGCCTGAGAACCCGAGCCCGGCGTGATCGACGACTGATAGGTCACCGGCACGATGGTGCGGGAGATCAGGTTCCAGTCCTCGCTCAGAGAAACCGGTACCACCGGCTGGAAGTTCATGGTCCAGCGCTCGCCGTCGCGCGCCGGCCCGATGCCTCGGTCGTAGTTGAACTGGAACGGTACGCTGACCAGCGCCGCCACGGGGTTGCTGAGTTTCTTTGCCAGTTCCTCCGAGTCTTCGGCATGGACTGACGGCGCCAGACCGATCAGAACCGCAGCAGCCATCCAGACCGGCCGCACCGGAAATAGTGGAATAGACATGGTCGGATTCGACTTCACCAATATCCGGAATCGAGCCTCGCCTGGCCTGCGCCATGCCGAGCCTGGTGCAGCGGGCCCCTTTCTATGGCATCAGTAGGGGGCATTGACGACCACGTACTGCGAGCCCTGCGGCTGATACCAGGTACTGCCGCACTGCTGGTAGACCATGCCCCCATAATTGACCGGCACGCAGCCCGGCGGCACGGAGCGAACCAGGGAACCCACGACCGCAGAGGTGACCGCCACCGTCGCGGTCACAGCCGCCGCCGTGGCGACGGGGTGGTAGTCATTGTCCCAGCCCCCGTGGCAGCAACCGCCGTTCTCCACGTTTACGTTGACATTGCGGTTCGAGTTGATGTTGACGTTGCGGTTGGCATTTACGCTGTTAACGCTGGTGCTGCGGACATTGTTGGTGCGCGCATCCGCGTGCCGGCTGTCGACTTGCCGCGCCCCGCCGCCGGCATGCGCCGCCTCGGCCCGAGGAGCGCCGCCGTGGGCACCGCCGCCGCGATTCGGGCGGGCCTCCGCGGTGATGCCGACTGCCACCGACAACATGGCGGCAGCCGTCCACATGGCAATACCTTTTCCAATTGCGTTTGTCATGGTGGCTCCTTTAACGGCCCTGCAGCGGCACGAACTTTGCCGGCATGGCGCCCTTCGGCGGAGTGAACGTAAACCGGGAATCAGCGAGCCTGGGATTCAGGTTCCACCGGATCGACGACACCGACTGCGGGCGCGCCTCATCGTTGCGATTGGTGATCACCAGCCGCTGCGGCAGCGGCCGCGGGCCGGTTGCGATCCAGATCTGCCAATCGATATCCCCCTGGCGAAATGCAAAATGGTCGCAGAGCGTATTGCCGACCATGTCCTGACCGGCGCTCATCGCCGAACTCATGCCTTCCAGCGGCGCCTGGGGCGTGCCCCACAGGAACAGATCCGCCATCGGGACCTCGACCCCGAACCGCTCTCTCAGGCGAGTCACCAGGTCGGCAAGGTTGTCGGTGAACGGAACCTGCGAGTAGTACTTCTGCTCGGGCATATAGAGCACCACGGTCTTGCCGTCATACAGCAGGTCGCGCGCGGAGCGCGCGCTGCGCATCTGTGCGCGCAGCTTGTTCGGGCGCTGTACGTCGACCCTGGCCGTGGCGGTATGCAGCAGCTTCTGTCCATCGGCCAGCACCCGCTCGCCGGACAAATCCACCTCGACCTCGAACCGGTTGAGCGTCTGCAGGTATTTCCCCATGTCGCGCAGCGCCTGGACCGCTGTGGGATCCACCGCATTGGCGGGTGCCGCGCCGCTGGGGGCCGGCGATGTCGCAACCGCCGGCGCCGCCGAGGGCGCGGATACCGGGTTGTCGCTTTTGGTCTGCGGCGCGCTGCCACATGCCGCCAGGCCAGTCGCAAGCACGCAAAGGACAGCTATGCGTCTCATCACAGTCTCCTCGATTCGAAAATCCAAAATACGGCTTGTCGCTTGGCGGTCCGTTTGGGTGGGGCCCGCGTCGGCTGCGCTGGCATGCGCCGGCGGTGCCGGTCTCAATTGACCTTTTCAAAATCGGGCAGCACCCAGGTCTTGTCGAAGAACGGCTTGGTCGGCCCGTAGAATCGGAAATAGCTGAACCATCCCTTTCCCGGCGTGGTTTGCACCCAGTTAGCTTCCTTGCCCGCGGGAGCTTTCTGCCCGAAGTACACATCGACGGAACCGTCACTGTTCCTGACCAGATCCTCCTTGCGCGAAGAAATGTCGGGACGGCCCTGTGGCGTGACGCCCATTTGCCGCGTGTCTTCATCGTAGGCGGTCACCGACCAGAATTGCCTGGTGGGTGGATTCGGCGGAATGCGCAGCCGGTATGTGCTTGCCCCCGTCAGCCAGTTGCCGTCATGGTCCTTGTACGAGGCGAGATAGCGTTGCCCCACGCCTGGCGTCTGGGTCAGCATTCCTTTCGAGATCACCACCGCCTCATAGAACCAGGCCGCGCGCTCATCCAGCTGGTCATACCCCGGCATGCGCTGATCGACCGAGACCACCAGCGCGTGCTTCCAGTTCGAGCCTGGCCAGAAGGGTGGCTCGACACGCTTGTCAGAGGTATTGGCCTTGGCCATGGCTTCGCCCACCACGACTGCGTCTTCCAGGATTTTCTTCTGCCGGGCGTCCGGGTTGAAAGGCTTGCCCTTTTCAATGCCAAGGAACCGCAGCTGCGCCAGGATCAGGCGGTCCCGCTCCATCACCGGCTCGCTCTGCACCACCTTGTTCAGACTCTCCCAATAAGCCATGCCGCGCGGCGGCATCTGGCTCCACTGGAGGTCGCCGGCATGGCGCACGCGCATGACGTCGACCTTACCGTTGGGCGACCACTTATATGTCTTGATGCCGGGGATCAGCTCACGTATGGCCTTTTCCTTGTCCGCATCGAGCAGGCGAACTCCGGCAAGCACCGTCCTGCCGGGGGACTGGACCACATAATAGCCCTTGGGCTTCACCGGCTTGTGCCCGGGCGGCAGGATCAGGTACTTGCCGCCCTTGCCCTGGTCGGGGCCGACCACGCCGAGATCGGCGAGAACGCGCTGCCAGGCATCGAGGATCATGCCGGCCATCAGGCCGGGCGGCAGTTCCACGACGATGGGACCGCTCTCCTGCAGGTCGACCAGCGTAGCGATATAGGGGGTGGTGTAGTTGGGCGTGAGGATGCCGAGCTTCTCCTTGAAATCGAGATACGACAGCATCTCGCCATTCTTGCCCTTGAAGATATCGCGGTGTGCCAGTCGCCATTCGGCCAGCCCGACCGCGGGAATGCCCCAGATATACGCCTGGGTGGCGCGCTGGAAGTCCATCTCGTCGTAGAGCTTGGCCACGGTTTGCTGGGACGGATATCCGCTTTCAAAGGTCAGTTTCCCGATGCGGGTGTCGACACTCTGCTGTGCAATGGCGCTCGAGGCAGCCAGGGCGAAGGCTGCGTGGACAATGAAAGCACGGAGCGGTGGCATGTTGGGTCCTTGCAGGATGCGCCAGCGCATGGCTGGCTGATCGAAGGGATAGGAGCCTTTGGCAGGCCTAATTGATCTTTTCGAAGTCCCCGGGTTTCCAGCTTCCGTCGATGGCCGCCTTAGCAGGCGCGTATAGACGCAGGATTGCAAAGAACCCGCGCCCCGGCACCGTGGCAAGCCAGTTGCCTTCGGCGCCTTTTGGCGCCTTGGGCCCGATATACAAGGTGGTGCTGCCATCGCCGTCCTGCTTCGGATGGTTGAGCTTGCCCAGTGACGGGAATGGCTGGCCGTTGTCCAGGCCCGCGGCATTTTCCGATTCGTAAAGCGTGACCGACCAGAACAGCTCGGCGGGAATGCCGGGCGGCAGCTTGATTCGATAGCTGTGGGATCCGGCCAGCGGACGACTCGCGCTGTCATTAAACGCGACCATGTAGAACGCTCCCTTGCCGGGCGTCATCGAGACCATGCCCGGGCTGAGCGAGTAGTAGTCGGTAAAGAACCACGTGCGGGCGTCCAGATCGCGGTAGCCGCCCTGGTTCGATTGGAAGGCCAGGTCCAGGGGAGCGTTGGGCCAGCGCGAAGACAGGTTGTTGACCGGATTGACCCATTGGCGGTCCGCGAATACGCGATAGTCGGTGCTTCCGCTCCGGTTCTGCAGCCCGATTACCCGGCTCATGTTGTAGCCCGTCCTGGCGGCGGCATCGAGGATCTTCGTGGTGCCGCCGTCCGGCTCGAAGGGCTTTCCGGCGGCGATGCCCAGGCCCGCCAGCATGCCCAGCCAGTCCGCCTCCGCAAGATGGCGGCCTTCCGTGTCGACCAGATACTTGAGCTGGCGGAAGGCGGTGGCATCGGTGCGCGGCAGCATCTCGTGCGGCTTGCCGGAGGCGTCGTAGAACTTCATCTTCTCGGCACTGTCTTTCTTGCCCAGCGGATAGAGCACCGACTGCTTCAGGATATCGACCGCCGGCCCGATATTGGCGAGATCGTTATAGAACGAGCGCAGGAAGATAAAGACATTGTTGGTGCCGGACCGATAGACATAGTAGCCCGGTGGAACCTCGCCGCTATAGCCCGGCGGCAGCAACAGAAACTTGCCGCCTGCGCCACCATCCGGGCCTGGCAGGCCGACGTCGCCAAAGAACTTGCCGCCGTCATGCGGGATCGGACGCTGCCAGAAGTCGAGCAAAATGCCCTGCAACTTGGGTGGCGCCTCGAACACGAGCGGTCCGGTGTCGGCAAGGTTGACGAACACCATGCCGTAAATCAGATCGGAATTCGGCGTGGTAATGCGCGTCTTGGCATCGAGGCGCTTCTCCCAGATCGCCATGGTGTGGTAGCCGGTGCCGAACGATTGCGCGAAACCGTCGCGCATGCCCATGGTGTTTAGTAGCGGTAGCGCCCAAAGGTAGGTCTGCGTGGCGCGCTGGAACGTCAATTCTTCTTGCAACGTCCTGGCGGTCTTGTCGGTCGGACGGTTCTCCTTGAACGGCAGTTTCGCGATGGACTCGAAGCGGCCGGTCTCGCCCTGGGCCCGCCCGGGCATCGCTAGAGCCAGTACCGACGAGACGGCGAGCGCAAACAAGGTATGGGCGGGGCGTGTCATGGCATTGTCGTCCGATGGATGCGGCCAGTTGCCGGCACAACGTTGCGGGCAACTGGCATGGCTTGGGAAGTGAAACTTTTTGTCTGGCTGATTTAGTCTTTTTGCAGTGCTCTGGTCTCCACCGGACGATCGTAGGAAAATCAACCATCGACGCGGAATTTCTCCCAGTCCTGGCCGCGGATCCACGCCGGTGGGCGCCCATGTCCGTTCCATGTTTTGCCGGTGCCGGGATCCCGGTATTGCACGAGATCGGACAGGTCAGGCGCGAACAGTTCGTCGGGCGTTATTCCGTAGGCGCGGATCTGCTGGCGTACGGTGCGGATAACCTCCTTCAGTTCCCGTCTGCGCAGTGCCTCTGCCTTCGCCTCGAGCTCCCTGATATGCGCTTTCAGTTGCCGATAGGTATCTGACATGCACGGATTCCGGTGGGAGGTTACGGTGCCTAGCTTAGGCAGCGGCGGAAGCGGCCACTATCCAGAAAGCGAAAAACCCGGAGGCTCCGGTTTGACAGCTTCGTCGGCGTACTTCCTGCACACCTACTCCGGGTTCGAGCCGTTGCAGGCGTTCGATATCGTCTACGGCGGGCATTTCGAGCATCGCCTGCTCCGCGCCGGCAACACCACAATGGAGCACCAGCGCCTGCAACTGGGTGAGGTGCGCCTGGAGTCTGGTTGCTACGACTTCCCGGTGATCGCGCAGGGCAGCATGCCCGACGACGCCCTCTGCATTGGCTTTGTGCTGAACGGCCACGACACGACGCGCTACAACCTGACTGATATCGCGGCCGACGACATTCAGCTTTATCCCGGCGGCGTCGAACTGCTCTACCACGCCCGTCGCGCCTCGCGATGGATCAATTTCACGACCACGGAAACGTTGCTGCAGCAGACCGCCCTGCAAAGACGCGGACGACCGCTGCCGCTGCGGGGTGGAGCGGCGCACTCCATTACCTTGCCTGCCGGACGGCGCGGTTATCTGGGCCGGGTCGCAATGGACGCCTTCGCCCTGGCGCGGTCGCTGGCGTCGACGGGCGGCATCGGCGAGGCGCTGGAACGCGATATGTCGGCATCGCTGCTGGGCTGCTATGTCGACGCGCTGTCAGACGCCGGCCATGCGCTTTGTCCGCATGACACGGCGGTGGGGCGGCATCAGCATCTGATCCGTGCCTGCGAGCGGCTCTTGGTAGAAGGCGGCGACGCGGACATCGCGCTCGGCGAGATCGCCCGCCGCAGCGGCTACAGCCATCGGGCACTGCAGCTCATTTTCCGGCGCAGCGTCGGCATGACGCCCGGCAGATGGTTCCTGGGCGTGCGTCTCAATGGTGCGCTGAGGGACCTGATCACGGCTCCTGCTTCGTGCACCGTATCCGAGGTTGCCACGCGCTGGGGCTTCCATCATTACGCCAGGTTCTCGGCGCAATACCGTGACGCTTTCGGAGAGTTGCCAAGCCGCACGCTGCAGCGCAACCGCGCACGGTTAAGCGGCTAGTCAGTGTTCCGGCGGCGGCACGCCGGCGCCCGCCGGCCGGCTCGGCAAAAGTGATCAGGCAGCTTTTCCCCCTTTACGATAGCCAATGCAGGCAAGAGCCCGCTCAGCGCAGATGACCTCGCCCCTGGATACCCCGGCCGCCACGCACGACGCCTTGCCATCCGCGCTTTGGCGTGCGCTCGCCGGGCACCCCCGACGCTTCGTTCTGGTCTCGTTCGGCCTGGCGCTGGCCCTGCTGCTGGGGATGCTGTGGTGGGGGCTGCTGCTGGCGCAGGGCCGGGAGCTCGAATCGCTCAGGCAGATGCAGGCGCTACGCGCCGGCAGCATCGATGCGCTGCTTCATCTCGAAGCCCAGCGCCTCCTCAGCCTCAGGAACTTCGCGGAACACCTGTTGGCGCTACCGCGGCACTTGCCGAGGCCCACGGACGCGGATTTGCGCAGCGCGTTCTCTCGCCGGCACGATCCGGTATGGGCGGTTGCATCGCGCGATACCGCATCGGTCTACGGTTTCGGGCCGGAGCAACTTCATGCCATGCCCGGCTTTGCGCGACATGACGAAACGTTGCTGGCTGAAATGACGGTGGCCCGCGGCTTAAGTCATTTGCTGAGCGCCGCGCCGAAGGATCCGGCCTTCCAGCGACGCATGACCTGGATATCGAGCAACGGATTGATCGTCACCGCTCCGCCGGTTCCGCAACAGGACGCGGTGGCGTTGCTGCGGCGCTATGGCGCCGCAGCGGCCTTCCGGCAGGGCCCGACCGCAAACGTTGCCGACGACCACCTGCGCTGGGAAGTGGCAGCCGCTACGGCCGAACCCGACGACATCTCGCTCTTCTTGAGCGTACCGGTCTATACGGAGAAGATGTTGCTCGGCATCGCCATGCTGGAGATTCCCCGAAGCAGCCTCGACGACTACCTGGGCGCCGCGCCTTACCATGAGCTCGCCAGCTATCTCACCGATCGCAACGGCAAGCTGCTCGCGGCCAGTACCCGCAGGGTACGTCCCGGCGAATCGCTGCATGCCGCGCTCGCCGGCAATTGGCCGCCCGGCGCCCTGACCGCCATCATCGCGTCGGCCTCTGGCCTGGAAGCGGACGGCAGCGGCCATCAATTGCTGGTCCGATCCATTGCCCGCGGCAACCTGCGGATGGTCGATGAAGTGTCGACCCGGAAGTTACTGGCGGCCAGCGCCGCGCGCCTCGGCGGCGTGGTTGGCGCCGCGGCGCTGGCACTGGTCATCCTGCTGGGCATCACGCTCGCCATCGTCCATACCTTGTTCAAGCACTATCAGGCGCGCGGGGAAGCGCTGCGCAGCCTGGCGGAGACCGATGCGCTGACCGGGCTGGCCAATCGCCGCACCTTTGCCCACCGGTTCGACGCGTGGGCGGCGCAGGGCAAGCACCGGCACATGCCGCTCTCCGTGATCCTGCTCGATATCGACCATTTCAAGAAGATCAACGACCACTGGGGGCATGCGAGCGGCGATGCGGTGCTGCGCGCGCTGTCGGACGCGCTGCGCGGCAATGTGCGCAAGGACGACCTGCCTGCACGGCTTGGCGGCGAGGAATTCGCGGTGCTGCTGCCGGGCACTGATATCGACAGTGCGGCCGCTGTTGCCGAGCAGCTCAGGCTGATCCTGCAGGCCCTGCGTTGCCGGCCCGCCGAGGATGCCCGCCTGATGAAGGATATCCGCTTTACCGCATCGTTCGGCGTGGCTGAAATGCAAGCCGACCACGCCAGCGCACGCGATGCGCTGGTGATGATCGCCGACCAGCGGCTCTATGCAGCGAAGACGGGCGGGCGTAACCGCGTGGTATCGCGCCGGCCAGCAGACGGCAGCAATGAAGAAGCCCGCACAAGCGGGCTCCACGGTGAAACTTGCCAGACGGAGAACGGCAGGCGTTAGAACGGGATATCGTCGTCCATATCCTCGAAGCCATTCGACGCCGGCTGCTGCGGCCGGCGCGCCGCGCCACCGCCCTGGCCGCCGCCCTGACCACCCTGACCACCCTGGCTGCGCCCGCCGCCGTAGCCGCCGCCCGACGCTTCGCGGCTGTAGCCACCGCCACCGCCAGCGCCGCCGCCGTAGCCGCCTTCGTCACCGCCAGCGCCAGCGCCGCCCTGGCGCGAGCCCAGCATCTGCATCTGGTCGGCAACGATTTCGGTCGAGTACTTGTCCTGGCCGGACTGGTCCTGCCACTTGCGGGTGCGGATGCGGCCCTCGATATAGACCGACGAACCCTTGCGCAGGTACTGGGCGGCGATCTCGGCCAGCTTGCCGAACATCGCCACGCGGTGCCATTCGGTGGCTTCCTTCATCTCGCCGGACTGCTTGTCCTTGTAGCGGTCGGTGGTGGCCAGGCGCAAGTTGGTGACGGCGTCGCCGCTGGGCATGTAGCGCGTTTCCGGGTCTGCGCCGAGGTTGCCGACGAGAATGACTTTGTTGACCGATGCCATGTGAATGTTCTCCAAAAGCCACGCGCGGTGTTGAAAAGCGTGGCAATACGATGACGGTAAAAGCGGGTTGTAGTGTGACGCGATACGGCGGCGACGTAAACGAAACCACGTAAACGAAACAACGTAAACGAACATCGCGCCCCCGCCAGGATGCCGGGTGGCGCGATGATGCTAGGCCTCTTTCGGGCCCGAATGCTTTACGAAGTGATGCGAAGCCGGGAGCAGGATCAGGCCGCGGTGGCCGGTGCGGCTTGCTGGCCCCGTGCCGGCGGCGCCTTCATGCTCCACGCGATTATAAGCCAGAGCAACAGCACCGCCGCGCAGCCCACGAATACGGCGCTGCGGCCCTCGTGCTTGAGCAGCCAGCCGCCGGCGGCACCACCCAGGAACAGGCCCAGCGCCTGGGTGGTGTTGTAGACGCCGAGCGCCGCGCCGCGCGCGGCCGCGGCGTAGCGCGACACCAGCGACGGCTGCATCGCCTCCAGCACGTTGAAGGCGACAAAGAACAGCAGCAAGACCCCGACGATCGCCCACAGGCCATGCACCGCGGCAAACAGCAGCTGCACCGCGGTCATCAGCGCGACCGCGCCCAGCAGCACCGGGCGCACGCGGCCGTAGCGCTCGGCTGCCATCATCGGGCCCAGCATCAGCACGAACGACACCAGCACCACCGGCAGGTAGACCTTCCAGTGCTGGTCCAGCGGCATGCCGGCATCGGCCAGCATCGCCGGCACCACCATGAACATCGCCACCTGCGACGCATGCAGCGCCAGCACGCCCACGTTGAGGCGCGCCAGGTCGGCATTGAGCAGCACCTTGCGGAACGGCAGGCGCACCGGGTGCGGCGGCGGCGGGGTCGGCACCAGGAACACCGTCACGCCGATGGCGATCACGCCCAGCACCGACATCAGCCCGAAGATGCCGGACATGCCGATGCTGTGCAGCAGTGGCGAGGCAATCACCAGCGACAACGCGAAGGTCAGCCCGATGCTGCCGCCCACCATCGCCATGGCCTTGGTGCGATGGCGCTCGCGGGTCAGGTCAGCGATGCAGGCGGTGATCGCGGCCGAGATCGCGCCCATGCCCTGCAGCGCGCGCCCGGCAATGATGCCGGAGAGCGTGTCGGAAAACGCGGCCACCAGGCCGCCGGCGATGAACAGCAGCAGGCCCGCCACCATCACCGGCTTGCGCCCGATGCGGTCGGACAGCCAGCCCAGCGGGATGTGCAGGAAGGCCTGCATCAGGCCGTAGATGCCCATGGCCAGGCCCACGCGCTGGGCGTCGTGCCCATCGGGCAGTCCGCGGGCGTATTCGGCAAAGACAGGCAGGATCAGGAACAGGCCCAGCATGCGCAGCGCAAAGATGCTGGCCAGCGATATCGCGGCGCGCAGTTCGGCGCGCGTCATGCGTTCGCGCGTGGGGGCTTGGGATGCGTCGGCGGCACCCGTATCCGGAGAAGAAGACTGGATCGACGGCATTGCGATCGTGGGATCGTGTGGATTCGGGATGGGGCTGGTTGCCGGTGGGCGGCAACGGTCGGGTCCGCTCGTGGCCGGACAACCCCGGAAACCGAAGTTGGGTATATTAACAGGTTTGCTCCTTCGCGCTTCCCGGGTCACCTGGCCATGCCAGCTGCCCTCAGAGGTGCGCCCGGGCGCGCATTCCGGCCGGGGCGGCCTGCCTGGCGACGACTTTTCGGCATATGGAAGAAATCAAGATCCGTGGGGCGCGTACCCACAACCTGAAGAACATCAATCTCGACCTGCCGCGCAACCGGCTGATCGTGATCACGGGCCTGTCCGGCTCCGGCAAGTCTTCGCTCGCCTTCGATACGCTCTATGCCGAGGGCCAGCGCCGCTACGTGGAATCGCTCTCGGCCTACGCGCGCCAGTTCCTGCAGCTGATGGAAAAGCCCGATGTCGACTTGATCGAGGGGCTGTCGCCGGCCATCTCGATCGAGCAGAAGGCCACCAGCCACAACCCGCGCTCCACCGTCGGCACCGTCACCGAGATCCACGACTACCTGCGCCTGCTGTACGCGCGCGCCGGCACCCCCTACTGCCCCGACCACAACCAGCCGCTGCAGGCGCAGAGCGTGTCGCAGATGGTTGACGCGGCGCTGGCGCTGCCCGAGGACACCAAGCTGATGATCCTGGCGCCGGTGGTGGTCGACCGCAAGGGCGAGCACTCGGACCTGTTCGACAGCATGCAGGCGCAGGGCTTCGTGCGCTTCCGCATCCGCTCCGGGGGCGGCACCGCGCATGAGGCGCAGGCCCGGGTCTATGAGGTCGATGCCCTGCCCAAGCTGAAGAAGACCGAGAAGCACAGCATCGACGTGGTGGTCGATCGGGTCAAAGTACGCGCCGATATCAAGCAGCGCCTGGCCGAGTCGTTCGAGACCGCGCTGCGCCTGGCCGACGGCCGCGCGCTGGCGCTGGAGATGGACAGCGGCAAGGAGCACACCTTCAGCTCGCGCTTTGCCTGCCCGATCTGCTCGTATTCGCTGCAGGAACTGGAGCCGCGGCTGTTCTCGTTCAACAACCCGATGGGCGCGTGCCCGAGCTGCGACGGGCTGGGGCAGATCACGTTCTTCGATCCGAAGCGCGTGGTGGCCTTCCCCAACCTGTCGCTGTCTTCGGGGGCGATCAAGGGCTGGGACCGCCGCAACCAGTTCTACTTCCAGATGCTGCAAAGCCTGGCGGCGTACTACGACTTCGACACCGAGACGCCGTTCGAGGAGCTGCCGGAAAACGTGCAGCAGGTGGTGCTGCACGGCTCCGGCGAACTGGAAATCCCGTTCACCTATATCAACGAGCGCGGCCGCACCACGGTGCGCGAGCACGTGTTCGAAGGGATCATTCCCAACCTGGAACGCCGCTACCGCGAGACCGACTCCGTGGCCGTGCGCGAAGAACTGGCCAAGTACCAGAACAACCAGCCCTGCCCGGCCTGCCACGGCACCCGGCTGCGCACCGAGGCGCGCCACGTCAAGCTGGGCGACGGCGAGCAGGCGCGCGCGATCTTCGAGATCAACGGCTGGCCGCTGCGCGATGCGCTGACCTACTTCCTGACGCTGGACATGCACGGCGCCAAGCGCGAGATCGCCGACAAGATCGTCAAGGAGATCACCGCGCGGCTGAACTTCCTCAACAACGTGGGCCTGGACTACCTGTCGCTGGAGCGCAGCGCCGACACGCTGTCGGGCGGCGAGGCACAGCGCATCCGGCTGGCGTCGCAGATCGGCTCGGGCCTGACCGGCGTCATGTACGTGCTGGACGAACCCTCGATCGGCCTGCACCAGCGCGACAACGACCGGCTGATCGGCACGCTAAAACATCTGCGCGACATCGGCAACTCGGTGCTGGTGGTCGAGCATGACGAGGACATGATCCGCGCCTGCGACTACGTGGTCGATATCGGCCCGGGCGCCGGCGTGCACGGCGGCATGATCGTGGCCGAGGGCACGCCGCGGCAGATCGAGGCCTCGCCGGCTTCGCTGACCGGACAATACCTGTCCGGCCAGCGCCGCATCGAAGTGCCGAAGCAGCGTACCGCGCCAGACGACGAGCGCTTGCTGCGCATCGTCAATGCCAGCGGCAACAACCTGCGCAACGTCACCGCCGAAGTGCCGGTGGGCCTGCTGACCTGCATCACCGGCGTGTCCGGTTCAGGCAAGTCGACGCTGATCAACGACACGCTCTACCACGCGGTGGCGCGCCACCTGTACGGCTCGACGCCGGAGCCGGCGGCACACGACCGCATCGAGGGGCTGGAGCACTTCGACAAGGTCATCAACGTCGACCAGAGCCCGATCGGCCGCACCCCGCGCTCCAACCCGGCCACCTACACCGGCCTGTTCACGCCGATCCGCGAACTGTTCGCCGGCGTGCCGGCGGCCAAGGAACGCGGCTACGACCCGGGCCGGTTCTCGTTCAACGTCAAGGGCGGGCGCTGCGAGTCGTGCCAGGGCGACGGCGTGCTCAAGGTCGAGATGCACTTCCTGCCGGACGTGTACGTGCCGTGCGACGTCTGCCACGGCAAGCGCTACAACCGCGAGACCCTGGAGGTGCTGTACAAGGGCAGGAACATCTCCGAGGTGCTCGACCTGACCGTCGAGCAGGCGCATGAGTTCTTCAGCGCGGTGCCGGTGGTGCGGCGCAAGCTGCAGACGCTGCTCGACGTGGGGCTGGGCTATATCCGCCTGGGGCAATCGGCGACCACGCTGTCGGGCGGCGAGGCGCAGCGCGTGAAGCTTTCGCTGGAACTGTCCAAGCGGGATACCGGTCGCACGCTCTATATCCTCGATGAGCCGACCACCGGCCTGCACTTCCACGATATCGAGCTGCTGCTCAAGGTCATCCACAAGCTGCGCGACCAGGGCAATACGGTTGTCATCATCGAGCACAACCTGGACGTCATCAAGACTGCCGACTGGCTGATCGACATGGGGCCGGAGGGCGGCGCCGGCGGCGGGCAGGTGATTGCGCGCGGTACGCCGGAGGCCGTGGCGAAGAGCAAGGCCAGCTTTACGGGGAAGTACCTGAAGCCGTTGTTGGCGCGATAGGGCCTCGGGAATTTTCTTGCGATGCCCCGGTAAGAATCCTCGGACTGGCCCGCATCAGCGGTTAAGTTAATTGCCTTGCATCAAGATGTGGTGACATTGATGGCTTAGGCGCTCGCTCCATCTCCTAACGTGAGGATATGGACGTGTCCCATCACGTCCTTCCTTTACTGAGCAACGAGGAGACGCCGATGCGAAGTCGAATTCAGTATGCGCTCAAGATCACCGCGCTCGGGGCTGCGGCAAGCATGACATCCGCCCTTGCGCAGAATGCGCCTGACAATGCGATACCCAATGCCGATGGGTCCCGTACCATCCTGCGGTCGCAACAATTGCCTGAAGCCAATGAGCGCCACGCGCGCTGGTGCAGACTGCACGGCGGGGTAGACATCACCAATGACGGCGACGTGACGCTCGGTCAGAAGACGCTGGATGCAGTGGTCTGCCGGCGGCTAGATCCTTCCGCGCGGGGATTCTCCGGCGCCTATATCCCCAAGAGTCTCGACAAGAACGTCATCTCGCCCGACGCTGAGATGGAGAAGGCGCCCTTCATCATTCCGCAGTCCCCGCGGATGTCGCCCGAACAGGACGGCCGCTTGGCCCCCCATTCATCGGCTGTAGTTCCTACCATCAGCGTCTACCCCAACAACGGCTATACCACTAAGAGAGACACCCTCTTCTATCCCGCTTCCTACGCAATCTTCTATGATTTCACAGGCAGCCCTAAAGGACGCGTCGTATCGAAGATTCCTTCATTGGGATGCCAATGGAGCTGGGAAGGTCTGATCCAATGGAATCCGCACCAAGTCGATGGCTTCACCGCCTGCATGGCGCCATCGTTTCAAGCAGTGGTTGGAACCAATATCGAAGCATGTGTGGGCTTGTGGTGCGCGCGCGGTGAAGGGTCTTTTGTCGTTGAATAGCCTTGTCACACCGAAGGCCAACGGCGCGGTACTAGCCTTGGCAGCCGGCGGCAACGTCCACAGCCCGCTTTCAATCCAACCCGGTAGCCGGCAACACCCGCGTGCGCCGCGCCGTACCGTCCTGCTGCAACTCGATCACCACACCACCACCGCTGTCGGCACCATGGCCTGTCAGCGCGGTGATCACCACCTGGTGCGTGACCATCAGGTAAGGCCCGCCGCGCGGGTCGAGCCCGTCGATCAGCCGCGACAGCTGCGCCACCTGCGCGTCGCGGCGCTGCGCCTCTGCGCCGAAGAATGAATTGAGCAGCGGCTGCACCTGTACCGGCGCCAGCCCCATCAGGCGCGCCGTGTCCAGGCAGCGACACCATGCACTGCTCCACACCTGCGTCGGCCCGAAGCCAGCCGCCTTCCAGCTTGCCCCCAGCCGTGCCGCCTGCTCGCGTCCGCGCGCGTCGAGGTTGCGCTGGGTGGCGCAATCGGCCAGCGGGAACCCGGGCGGGTCGCCCACGCCCGGCGCGCTGGCATGGCGCAGCACCACCACGACATTGGGGTGCCGCAGCTCGGTCACTGCGATCTCGCGCTGTGATGCCGGAGCGACCTGTGCGGCAGCAAGCGTCGGGACCATGGCAAGCAGCGCAAGCCATCTGCAAAAGGCGGGCATCGGCGGCTCCGGTGATGGGCCAACCCCTCCGGTTATAGCAGGCGCCGGCTTGCTTTCGCCACCTCGCGCCCTACCATGAACCGGACGGCGACACGCATCGCACAGGAGCCCAGCCATGGAACTGACGGTCGTACCGGTCACCAAGCCGGAAGCCACTAACTTCATCCTGGGGCAGTCGCACTTCATCAAGACTGTCGAAGACCTGCACGAAGCGCTGGTAAGCACGGTGCCCGGCATCCGCTTCGGACTGGCGTTCTGCGAGGCCTCGGGCAAGCGCCTGGTGCGTTGGTCGGGCACCGACGAGAGCCTGATCGACCTCGCCTGCGAGAACGCGCGCGCGATCGGCGCGGGGCACAGCTTCCTGATCTTCCTCGGCGACGGCTTCTTTCCGGTGAACGTGCTGGGTGCGGTGCGGGCGGTGCCGGAGGTGTGCCGGATCTACTGCGCCACGGCCAACCCGACGCAGGTGATCGTGGCACAGACCGATGCCGGGCGCGGTGTCATGGGCGTGATCGATGGCGCCTCGCCGCTGGGGATAGAGACGGAGGCCGATGTGGCCGAGCGCAAGGCGCTGTTGCGCAAGATCGGCTACAAGCTGTAGCCGCGCCGCTCAGGACCGCGCTGCCTGTACGGTCGAAACAGGCGGCACATCGTCTTCCTTCATCCGGCTGCGGTTAAGCACGCCGGCCTGCTCCAGTACCGGATAGGAAGTCGCGCAGAACAGAGAATTCAGCCGCTTCAGCTCGCTGATCACGTCCAGGTGCAGCGAGCTGGTCTCGATGCTTTCCGCGGTTTGCACCGCCACGCGCTGCAGATGGGTGCGCGCGTACTTGCGCTCCAATTCGCGGAAGTTCGCCTTCTCCGCCATCAGCGCCTGCGCGCTCTTGAGGTCGCCGTTGAGAAACACCGACAAACCCAGCCGCAGGTTGGCGACCAGGCGCGCGTGCATTTCGGCGATCTCCTGCATGCCGGCCTCGGAGAACATCAGGTTGTGGGCGATCTTCTTGTCCTTGGTGTCGAGCAGGATGCGCTCGATGATATCGCCAGCGTGCTCCAGGTTGATGGTGAGCGAGATGATCTCGGTCCAGCGCTGGCCGTCGCGCTCGTCCAGCGCTTCCAGGCTGATGCGGGTCAGGTAGAGCTTGATCGCGGTGTAGAGGTCGTCGACCTCGTTGTCGATGCGGCAGGTGGCGGTGGCCAGCTTGGCATCGTTGGTGCGCAGCACGCGCAGCATGTTGTCCAGCATCTGCTCGATGCGGTCGCCAATGCGCAGCACCTCGCGCGCGGCGTTGGACAGCGCCAGCGCGGGCGTGGACAGCGCGGCGGTATCGAGATGCCGCGGCGTGACCTGGCTGTCGCCGGTATTGCGCCCCGGCAGCACGCGCTCGCACAGCCGCGCCAGCGGCGCCGTGGCGCCGAGCAGCAGCACCGCCAGCGCGACATTGAACAGCAGGTGGAAGTTGACGATCAGCCGTTGCGGCTCATGGTCGACCAGCGCCAGCAGTTCCTCGGCCTGGCCCAGCAGTGGCAGCGCGATCAGGCAGCCAAGCAGGCGCGACAGCAGGTTGCCCAGGGTCACGCGCTTGCCCGGCTGGTTATTGCCGGAAGTGGTCAGCAGCGCCGACACGCCCGAGCCCAGGTTGGCCCCCAGCACCAGCGCCAGCGCCACGTGGATCGACACCACGCCAGCCGAGGCCAGCGCGCCGCAGAACAGCACCACGGCCAGGCTGGAATAGCACAGGATGGTCAGGAAGGCCCCGACCAGCATGTCCAGCCCCGAATCACCGGTCAGCGAGGCGAACAGCACCTTGACGCCCGCGGCCTGCACCACCGGCCGGGTCGCGATCGAGATCAGTTCCAGCGCCAGCGTGATCAGGCCCAGGCCGATCAGCACGCGGCCCACATGGCCGGGCTTGCTGCCCTTCCAGGTCAGGTGGCAGATCACGCCGACGAAGATCAGCAGCGGCGACAGCCACGACAGGTCCAGCGAGAACACCTGCACCATCAGCGCGGTGCCGACGTTGGCGCCCAGCATGATCGCCAGCGCCGGCGCCACGGCAATCAGGCCCTGGCCGACGAAGGAACTGACGATGACCGCGGTGGCATTGCTGCTCTGGACCAGGCCGGTGACGCCCAGGCCAGCAAGAAAGGCGGTGAAGCGGTTGGAGACGCTGGTCGACAGCACGTGGCGCAGGTTGGCGCCGTAGACGCGCAGGATGCCGACCTTGACGATGTTGGTGCCCCAGACGAGCAGGGCAACGCCTGATAACAGGTGAAGGAGAACGCCCATGGTGCGCCTTTGTGTGACCGGTGCCGAATACTGAACGGAGGCTCCGCCCGGTCATCGTGTCGTTGTCAAGGGCTCATTATGCGCCTGGGCCCCGGCACCGGCAACGCCATGGCCCCGCGCTGCGGGCCGCTTGCAACACGGCAGCGCCGCCGTCGGCAGCCACGGCGACGATGCGGCAGCGCAGCGTGCGCCGGCTGCGAGCGGCGCGGCTCAGGGCAGCGCGACCTTGATGCCGAGCCCGACGAAGATGGCCCCGGCGGCCCGGTCCAGCCAGCGCCCCGTGGCCGGCCGGCGGCGCAGCCATCCGCCCAGCCAGCCCGCGCACAGCCCGAACAGCGAGAACACCACCGCGGTCTCCAGCATGAAGACCACCCCCAGCAGCAGGAACTGCAGCCCGGGGTGCGCCGCATCGGCACGCACGAACTGCGGCAGGAACACCAGGAAGAACAGTGTCACCTTGGGGTTCATCATGTTGCCCAGCACACTTTGGCGGAACACGCGCGCCAGCGGCACGGCGTCGACATCGCCGCCCTGTGCCAGCCCACCCTTCGCCCGCAGCGCCTGGATGCCGATCCAGATCAGGTAGGCGGCGCCGGCGTACTTGATCAGCTGGAACGCCAGCGGCGACGAGCGCAGCACCGCGGCCAGCCCGACCGCGGCAATCACGGTATGGAACAGGCATCCGACCGAAAAGCCCAGCGCCGCCACCAGTCCCGCGCGCCGCCCCTGCGCCATGCCGCGCGCCAGCACCTGCAGGTTGTCCGGCCCGGGGGCCACGGTCACGGCGACGGAGGTCAGCAGGAACAGCAGCAAGTCAGGCATGAAAATTCCTTGCGAGGGTTTCGGTGCGGGCACGCATCGCTCAGTGCCCCTCGAACTTGCACACGGTGAACAACGGCAGACCGGCGCCGTGCAGCAGCTTCGATCCGCCCAGTTCCGGCAGGTCGACGATGGCGGCACCCTCCACCACCGTCGCACCCAGGCGCTCCAGCAGCTTGCGTCCGGCCATCATGGTGCCGCCGGTGGCGATCAGGTCGTCGACCAGCAGCACGCGGTCGCCGGCCTTGCAGGCGTCGGCGTGGATCTCGACCGTGGCACTGCCGTACTCCAGTTCGTATTCCTCGGCCACGGTCTGGAACGGCAGCTTGCCCTTTTTGCGGATCGGCACGAACCCCAGGTTCAGCTCATACGCGACGATCGCGCCCAGGATAAAGCCGCGCGCATCGATGCCGGCGACCAGGTCCAGTTGCGCATCCATATAGCGGTGCACGAACACGTCGATCAGCACGCGCAGGGTCTTGGGGTTCTGCAGCAGCGGCGTGATGTCGCGGAACATCACGCCCGGCTGGGGCCAGTCCGGCACGGTTCGGATGCGCTCGCGCAGGTAGCCGGTGACGTCGCCAAGGTCGGGGGACTGGGTGATGGAATCTGCCATGGAGGTCGGGGAACGAAGGCGCGGCGCGCCGGTAAGAAAGCGGTGGCAGCCGGATGCGGCCGGCGCGGTAGCCAGTTACCACCCGCGCCACCGGGCCGCCAAGCAAAATGGCCAGACCGGCGGCCCGGACCGGCCTGCCGCGTCCGGCACCCGCCGGACACCCGTAACCATACAGGAGACCACGATGGCAAAAAAGATTCTGATGCTGGTGGGCGACTACGCCGAGGACTACGAAACCATGGTGCCGTTCCAGGCGCTGCAGATGGTGGGCCACGCCGTTCACGCGGTGTGCCCCGACAAGCAGGCGGGCGACGCCTGCGCCACCGCGATCCACGATTTCGAGGGTGACCAGACCTACAGCGAGAAGCGCGGCCACAACTTCACCCTCAACGCCACCTTCGCCGAGATCGACCCGGCCGGCTACGACGCGCTGGTCATCCCCGGCGGCCGCGCCCCCGAGTACCTGCGCCTGAACGCGCGCGTGCTGGAGATCGTGCGGCATTTCGCCCAGGCCGGCAAGCCCATCGCCGCGGTGTGCCATGGCGCCCAGTTGCTGGCGGCAGCGGGCGTACTGGAAGGCAAGACCTGCTCCGCCTACCCCGCCTGCGCGCCCGAAGTGAAGCTGGCCGGCGGCACCTATGCCGATATCCCGGTCGACCAGGCCCACACCGACGGCAACCTCGTCACCGCCCCGGCGTGGCCGGCGCATCCGGCCTGGCTGGCGCAGTTCCTTGCGGTGCTGGGCACGCGGATCGTACATTAGTGCTTTCCGCACGCGGCGCCCCACCCGTGACGCATGGCTTGCCGGCCCGGCCGGCCATGCCCAGCCTGCCCACCGCGCCGCTCGCCAGGGAGCCTTTGATGTGTGAAATCTTTATCCGCGCCAATCCGGCGTCGTACCAGAGCCAGTCGCGCTCGCTGCGCCTGCACGGCGCGGCCACCAGCATCCGGCTGGAAAGCCTGTTCTGGGAAGTCCTGGAAGAACTGGCGCAGCGCGACGGCATGACCGTCAACCAGCTGATCACGCGCCTGCACGACGAACTGACCGAACACCGCGGCAGCGAGGCCGTCGCGGCCAATTTCTCGTCTTTCCTGCGGGTGTGCTGCCTGCGCTACCTGATGCTGCAGGGCGAAGGCCGCATCCCGGCCAGTCGCGACGTGCCGATCCGCTCCCTGGACCCTCGCGTGGTGCTCGACAACCTGCCCGATTCCTGGGTCGAGCCGCGGCCGCACTGAACCCCGCGCCGAGCCGGCGGCGCGCTCCTGCCCGTGCCGGCGCTCAGCCGTTCAGGATGCTTGTCTCGGCGGCCTCCAGCGCCTCGGGCGGGCCGCGCAGCACGACGATATCGCCGGGCTCCAGCACGGTTTCGGGCTGCGGGTCGAAGGCGCGGATGCCGCGCCGGCGCACCGCTGTCACCTCGACCCCGATGCGCTCCAGCCCCAGCACGCCCAGGCGCCTGCCCACCGCGGTGGACTGCGGCCCGAGCGACACGGAATGCAGCCGCACCGACTCGCGCTCGACCATGTCCTCTTCGTCGTCGCGGCCGTGGAAATAGCCGCGCAGCAGGCTGTAGCGCGCGTCGCGCGCCTGCTGCACGCCGCGCACCACCCGGCGCATCGGCACGCCCAGCAGCACCAGCGCGTGCGACGCCAGCATCAGGCTGCCTTCGATGATCTCGGGCACCACCTCGGTGGCGCCGGCCTTCTGCAGCGTGTCCAGTTCGGAATCGTCGACCGTGCGCACGATCACCGGCAGCGCCGGCGCCAGCTCCTGGACATGGTGCAGCACCTTCAGCGCCGACTGCGTGTTGGCATAGGTCACGACCACCGCGGCGGCACGGTGGATACCCGCGGCAATCAGGGCCTCGCGCCGGGCCGCGTCGCCGTAGACCACGGTATCGCCCGCGCTGGCGGCCTCGCGCACGCGGTCGGGGTCCAGGTCGAGCGCCACATAGTTGATGCCCTCGCGCTCGAGCATGTGCGCCAGGTTCTGTCCGCTGCGGCCGAAGCCGCAGATGATGGCGTGCTTCTCGGTCTGCAGGCTTTGCGCGGCGATGCGGGTCATGTTCAGCGACTGCATCAGCCATTCGTTGGCGGCAAAGCGCAGCACGATGGCGTCGCTGTACTGGATCAGAAACGGCGCGGCCAGCATCGACAGCAGCATCGACGCCAGGATCACCTGGATCAGCACCGGATCGACCAGGTTCAGGCCGTCGATCTGGTTCAGCAGCACGAAGCCGAACTCGCCCGCCTGCGCCAGCCCCAGCCCGGTGCGGATGGCCACGCCCTGGCGCGAGCCGAACACCCGCGCCAGCACCGTGATCAGCACCAGCTTGAACAGCACCGGCACCACCAGCAGCGCCAGCACCAGCCAGATGTGGTCCAGCACCACGCGGATATTGAGCAGCATGCCGATGGTGACGAAGAACAGCCCCAGCAGCACGTCGCGGAACGGCTTGATGTCTTCCTCCACCTGGTGGCGGTACGGCGTCTCGGAGATCAGCATGCCCGCCATGAAGGCCCCCAGCGCCATCGACAGGCCCAGCCGCTCGGTCAGCGCCGCCATGCCCAGCGTCACCAGCAGCAGGTTCAGCATGAACAGTTCCTGCGAGCGGCGTGCCGCCACCACATGGAACCAGCGGCTCATCAGGCGCTGGCCGAGGAAGAAGATGGCGCCCAGCGCGACCACGATCTTGAGCGTGGCCAGGCCGAGCGCCTTCATCAGGTCGCCCGGATCCTGCGACAGCGCCGGAATGACGATCAGCAGCGGCACCACCGCCAGGTCCTGGAACAGCAAGATGCTGATGATATTGCGCCCGTGCTCGCTCTCCAGCTCCATGCGCTCGGACAGCATCTTGGACACGATGGCGGTGGAAGACATGGCCAGGGCCCCGCCCAGCGCCACCGAGGCCTGCCAGGACAGCGGGAACAGCCAGTTGAACGCCCAGCTCGCCGGCACCACCGCCAGCATCGACAGCACCACCTGCGAGCCGCCCAGGCCGAACACCAGCCGCTTCATCGCGCGCAGCTTGGCCAGGCTGAATTCCAGCCCGATCGAGAACATCAGGAAGACCACGCCGAACTCGGCCAGGTACTTGGTCTGCGCGGTGTCGCTGGCCAGCCCCAGCGCATGCGGGCCAATCAGGATGCCGACGGCCAGGTAGCCCAGCATGGGCGGCAGCTGCAGCATGCGGAATGCGACCACGCCGAACACGGCGGCGGCCAGCAGCACCAGGGTCAGTTCCAGCGGAGAATGCATCAAGGCGGTCAGGGTGACCGGTGAGGCGCGCGGCCGACCCGGCACGGGCACCCAGCCGGCGGACATACGGCGAGCACGGGCGAGCACGACGCACGCCATGGGCCGGGCCAGGTGCCGTCGCATTCGTTGGTATACTTCGTCGCCATGATAGCCAATTTCGATGCGGATCGAGCACTCAGGCTCGCCCGCGACACACTCCAGACTGAAGCCGACGCGGTTTCCGCACTTTCCGCCCGCCTGAACGGCGACTTTGCCCATGCCGTGCAGCTGATCCTGCAATGCACCGGGCGCGTGGTCGTTTCCGGCATCGGCAAGTCCGGCCATATCGGGCGCAAGGTTGCGGCCACGCTGGCCTCGACCGGCACCCCCGCGTTCTTCGTGCACCCCGCCGAGGCCAGCCACGGCGACCTCGGCATGGTCACGCGCGACGACGTTCTGATCGCCTTCTCCAATTCCGGCGAGACCGGCGAGCTGCTGTCGATCATCCCGATCGTCAAGCGCATCGGCGCGCGCCTGATCTCGGTCACCGGCAACCCGGCGTCCAACCTCGCCAAGCTGGCCGACGTCCACCTGGACGCGGCGGTCGAGAAGGAAGCCTGCCCGCTGAACCTGGCGCCGACCGCCAGCACCACCGCCGCGCTGGCGCTGGGCGACGCGCTCGCGGTAGCAGTGCTCGATGCGCGCGGCTTCGGCGAGGAAGATTTCGCCCGCTCGCACCCCGGCGGCGCGCTCGGACGCAAGCTGCTGACCCACGTGCGCGACGTGATGCGCACCGGCAACGCCGTGCCCGAGGTGCGCGAAAGCACGCCGCTGGCCCAGGCGCTGATGGAAATCACCCGCAAGGGCATGGCCATGACCGCGGTGGTCGATCCCGACGGGCGCGCCATCGGCGTGTTCACCGACGGCGACCTGCGCCGCCTGCTGGAAACCCCGCGCGACTGGAAGACCGTGCCGATCGGCGAGGTCATGCACCGCAACCCGCACGTGGTCAACCAGGATCGGCTGGCGGTGGAAGCCGTGCAGGTGATGGAAGCCAACCGCATCAACCAGTTGCTGGTGGTGGACGACGAAGGGCGCCTGACCGGCGCGCTGCATATCCACGACCTGACCCGCGCCAAGGTCATCTGAGCGGCCGCGGGCCGCCACCACCAGGATTACGCCAAGGACACCATGCAGGCACTCCTCGCCTCCCTCAGCGGCATCGTCATGCGGCTGCTGCCGCTGCTGCTGATGGCCTTCGTGGCGGGCAGCACGTTCTGGCTGGTCCAGATCAACTCCCCCAAGGAAGACCAGGCCGCGCAGGCCACCAAGAAGCACGAGCCGGATTACTTCATGGACCGCTTCTCGGCCACCGAGCTGGCGCTGGACGGCAGCACCAAGATCCGCTTCACCGGCGAGCGCATGGTCCATTTCGAGGATGACCAGACCTACGAGGTCACGCGTCCCGCCATGCGCGCCTATGAGCCGGACCGCCCGCCGGTGACCGCGCGTGCCGACACCGGCCGCATGAACGCCGAAGGCACGGTGATCGACCTGTACGGCAATGGCTACGTGCTGCGCCAGCAGGGCACGGACCCGTCCAAGGACCCGCAACTGACCGCGGCGTCGAGCTATTTCCAGCTGCTGGTCAATGACGACATCGTCAAGACCGACAAGCCGGTCAAGCTGACGCGCGGCCCGTCGGTCATGACCGCCAACGGCCTGATCTTCAACAACGTCACTCGCGAAGTACAATTGCTCGGCAATGTACGCGGCACCATCATCACCGGGCCGTCGCCGGGCCGGGCGCCAGGGTCCTGAGCCCCGCGCCGCGCGCACCAATTTCCGCGCAATCCGCACCATCACGCATCCAGACGCCCTCAAGCAACCCTGTTAACATGACCGCTTCCCTGACGACATCGTCCCGTCGACGCACCGCCCCGGCCCTGCTCGCGCTGGCCATGGCCTTCGGCCTGCTGGCCCAGCCTGCTTTTGCCGAGCGCGCGGACCGCGACAAGCCGATGGTGCTCGAGGCGGACAACGCCAGCTACGACGACGTCAAGCAGATCTATACGCTGAGCGGCAACGTGGTGCTGACCAAGGGCACCATGATCCTGAAGTCCGACGCCGCCGAACTGCGCACCGACCCGGAGGGCTACCAGTTCGCCGTGGCCACCTCGAAGCAGGGCAAGCAAGCCTATATCCGCCAGAAACGCGAAGGCGTCGACGAATACATCGACGGCTGGGGCGACCGCATCGAATACGACGGCAAGCAGGAATTCTCCAAGCTGATCGGCAACGCCCGCATGGCGCGGTTGCAGGGCGCCAAGCAACTCGACGAGATCCGCGGCGCGGTGCTGACCTACGACAGCCGCAAGGAACTCTACACTGCCGCCGGCGGCGGCAGCGGCGATGCCGCGGCAGCCAATCCGTCCGGCCGGGTGCGCGCGGTGCTGTCGCCGCGCCAGGACCAGAAGTCCGGCGCCGCGGGCGGCGGCGGCTCGCCGCTGGACCTGAAGCCCGCGCCCGCGCCCGCCAACAAACCCTGACGCCAGTGGCCGGCCCCCGCGCCGGCGACTGCCACGCCTGAACGCCTGACCGTACCCATGACCGATAACGCCACCCTCGCCGAGAAGCCTTCCGTCGCAGCCAACGCCGTCCTGCCCGGTGGCAGCACGCTGGTCGTGCGCCACCTGAAGAAGCGCTATGGCTCGCGCACGGTGGTCAAGGACGTCTCGCTCGACGTGAAGAGCGGCGAGGTGGTCGGCCTGCTCGGCCCCAATGGCGCCGGCAAGACCACGTCGTTCTACATGATCGTTGGCCTGGTGGCCCTGGACGAAGGCGACATCGTGCTCGACGGCGACCACATCAGCGGCCTGCCGATCCACGAGCGCGCGCGCATGGGGCTGTCGTACCTGCCGCAGGAAGCCTCGGTGTTCCGCAAGCTCAATGTCGAGGAAAATATCCGCGCGGTGCTGGAGCTGCAGCAGGACCAGGGCAAGCCGCTGGCCAAGGCCGAGATCGAGCGTCGCCTGGATTCCCTGCTGGACGATCTGCAGATTGCCCACCTGCGCAACAACCCGGCACTGTCGCTGTCCGGCGGCGAGCGCCGCCGCGTTGAAATCGCCCGCGCACTGGCGTCATCGCCGCGCTTTATCCTGCTGGACGAACCCTTCGCCGGCGTGGACCCGATTGCCGTGGGCGAGATCCAGCGCATCGTCAGCTTCCTCAAGGCACGCAATATCGGCGTGCTGATCACCGACCACAACGTGCGCGAGACGCTCGGCATCTGCGATCACGCCTACATCATCAGCGAAGGCACGGTGCTGGCTTCGGGCCAGCCGGAAGACATCATTGCCAATGACGCCGTGCGGCGCGTCTATCTGGGCGAGAACTTCCGCATGTGACAAGGCGGCCGCCCCGCGCGGGCGGCCCTGGCGGCGTGGCAGAGAGCCAGCGGCGATCACGGCGCATCAGCGATAGCAATTTCCGTTCCAACATCGGAAAGATGCGCATAAAATAGGTCGCATGAAACCGTCGCTACAGCTTCGCCTCTCCCAGCACCTGGCACTGACTCCGCAGCTGCAACAGTCGATCCGGCTGCTGCAGCTTTCCACGCTGGAACTGCAGCAGGAAGTCGAACAGGCGCTGACCGAAAACCCGCTGCTCGAACGAGAGAACGACTGGATCGAAAGCCCGCTGCGCGTGGCGGCCGATGGCTCGGTCAACTTACAGAGCGCCCCCGCGCCCGCCCCGGCCGAGCCCCAGGGCAATGGCGACGCGCGCGCCGACGGCGCCGCCGATGACAGCTACGGCGACAACAGCAGCGGCGACGACTACAGCAATGGCGACTGGAGCCTGGACGACTTCGCCCGGCGCCCGCAAGGCGACGAAGATGAAAAGACGCCGATGCAGCTGCGCGATGCCGAGCCCACGCTGCGCGAATACCTGATGGAGCAGTTGACACCGCTGAAGATCTCGGCGCGCGACAAGGGTCTCGCCATCTTCCTGATCGAATCCCTCGATGACGATGGCTACCTGAGCGCCTCGCTCGAAGAGATTTTCGCGGAACTGCCCGAAGAGCTCGAGTTCGACCCCGACGAAGTCCACGCCATCCTGACCCTGCTGCAGAGCTTCGATCCGCCCGGCGTGGGCGCGCGCAATGCCGCCGAATGCCTGGCGCTGCAATTGCGCCGCCTGACCCACCCGCAGCGCGAACTGGCGCTGACCATCGTTACCCATCACCTGGAACTGCTTGCGGTACGCGACTACACGCGGCTGAAGAAGGCACTGCAGGTCGATGAAGTCGCGCTGAAGGCCGCGCACGACCTGATCCGCTCGCTGGCCCCCTACCCGGGCCATGCGTACAGCCGCCCCGAAGCCGATTTCGTGGTGCCCGACGTGTTCGTGCGCAAAGGCAGCGGCGGCTGGACCGCGCAGCTCAATCCCGATGTGATGCCGAGGCTGCGCATCAACGATATGTATGCGCAGATCCTGCGCGGCGCCAAGGGCGAAACCGGCACCGCGGGGCTGCAACAGAAGCTGCAGGAGGCGCGCTGGCTGATCAAGAACATCCAGCAAAGGTTCGACACCATCCTGCGTGTCTCGCAGGCCATTGTCGAGCGTCAAAAGAACTTTTTCACCCACGGTGAAATCGCCATGCGCCCCTTGGTTTTGCGGGAGATTGCCGATACACTGGGTTTACACGAGTCAACCATCTCCCGGGTGACGACCAATAAATACATGGCTACACCGATGGGTACTTTCGAATTGAAGTACTTCTTCGGTAGCCACGTGTCCACCGAAACCGGTGGCGCGGCTTCATCAACGGCCATCCGCGCCTTGATCAAGCAACTGATAGGAGCCGAAGACCCGAGGAATCCCCTTTCCGACAGTCGCATCGCCGAACTGCTGGGTGAGCAAGGCTTCGTTGTCGCACGCCGCACCGTTGCCAAATATCGCGAAGCCCTGAAGATCCCCGCAGTGAATCTCCGCAAGTCTTTGTAGCCGAGCCCACCGCCTGCCTGGTGAGGCTCTTTCAGAAGGAGAAGCGCTATGAACTTCAAGATCAGTGGACACCACCTGGACATCACGCCCCCTCTGCGTGAGTACGTGGAAACGAAGCTGGAGCGAATCGTCAGGCATTTCGATCAAGTCATTGGCGTTAGCGTGCTGCTCTCTGTCGACAATCACAAGGAAAAGGACCGGCGCCAGTACGCGGAAATCAATCTGCATCTCAAGGGCAAGGACATCTTTGTCGAGGCGCATCACGAAGACCTGTATGCGGCGATCGACGCACTCGTCGACAAGCTGGACCGTCAGGTGATTCGCTACAAGGATCGCGTGCAAGGCCACGACCGCGAAGCGGTCAAGTACCAGATGGCCGCCGCGCAAATGCAGCAGTAACCGTGCCCGGCAGCCCGAAACGGGCTGCTGAACCAGGATTCCACAGGCAAGCCGCGCCGCGAAGCGCGGCTTTTTTGCGCCTTGGCGCCGGCTCGGCTGTGGCAGCGGAGCCAACCCTGTCACGCATAGGAACCCGAGGTGTTCGCAAGCGCAGCGCCAAGGTGTATGCTGCGCCATACAAAGAGAGAGAAAATCGTGGCCGCGCCTGCTCGCGCTGCACCGCACAATGCGAGCCGAGCCGCTGCTCTATAATGGGCCGGACGCCTCCCAGCCGCGCCGGCGGCGGCCAGGGAGCCGTCCGTTGCCCGGCGGAACGGTCCGCCCGCTAACTGAAATCCTGCGCATCGCCCATGAATCGTTTGGCCAAATTGCTGCCACCCGGCAACATCACCCTCGACGTCAGCGTCACCAGCAAGAAGCGTGTGTTCGAGCAGGCCGGCCTCCTCTTCGAGAACAATCATGGCGTGGCGCGCGCCATCGTGACCGATAACTTGTTCGCGCGCGAGTCGCTGGGCTCGACCGGACTCGGCGCCGGCGTGGCGATCCCGCACGGGCGCATCAAGGGCCTCAAGCAACCCCTGGCCGCCTTTATGCGGCTGGGCGAGCCGATTCCGTTCGAATCGCCGGACGGCAAGCCGGTTTCGCTGCTGATCTTCCTGCTGGTGCCGGAACAGGCCACGCAGCAGCACCTGGAAATTCTGTCCGAGATCGCACAACTGCTGTCGGATCGCGACATGCGCGAGGGCCTGGCGACACTGCCCACGCCCGATGCCGTGCATGAACTGCTGATCGCATGGCATCCCTGATCCACTGATTCCCCAGAGCGGGCCGGCACCAGACCGGGCAGGCGCCACGCGCTTCGCAGTCCGCCTTACCAGTCAACCCGCATGGAACTCACCGGCGTCACCTCCCAGTCTATCTTCGACGACAACGCAGCCGACCTCAAACTCTCGTGGGTCGCCGGCCTGGAAGGCGCGGACCGCGCCTTTGACGTAGAGTTCGCCCGCGAAGCGACCTCCGCCGCAGACCTGGTGGGCCACCTCAACCTGATCCACCCGAACCGGATCCAGGTGCTTGGCAAACCCGAGATCACGTACTACCAGCGGCTGGACGACGAGACCCGCAAGCGCCAGATGGGCGAGCTGATCCTGCTGGAGCCGCCCTTCCTGGTGATCGCCGACGGCATGGAGCCGCCTCCGGACCTGGAACTGCGCTGCACGCGCTCGTCGACGCCCCTGTTCACTACGCCGGTGTCGTCCGCGGCGGTGATCGACCACCTGCGCCTGTACCTGTCGCGCATCTCGGCGCCGCGCGTGACCATGCATGGCGTATTTCTCGACATCCTGGGCATGGGCGTGCTGATCATGGGCGAATCGGGACTGGGCAAGAGCGAACTTGGCCTGGAACTGATCTCGCGCGGCCACGGGCTGGTGGCCGACGACGCGGTCGATTTCGTCCGGCTCGGGCCCGACTTCATCGAAGGCCGCTGTCCGCCGCTGCTGCAGAACCTGCTCGAAGTGCGCGGCCTGGGGCTGCTCGACATCAAGACCATCTTCGGCGAGACCGCGGTGCGGCGGAAGATGAAGATCAAGCTGGTGGTGCAGCTGGTGCGGCGCAACGATGGCGAGTTCGAGCGGCTGCCGCTGGATTCGCAATACCTGGACGTGCTCGGGCTGCCGATCCACATGGTCAAGATCCAGGTTGCGGCCGGCCGCAACCTTGCCGTGCTGGTCGAGGCCGCCGTGCGCAACACCATCCTGCGCCTGCGCGGCATCGACACGCTGCGCGATTTCATGGATCGCCAGCGCGCCGCGATGCAGGCCGATGCTGTCTCGCGCGGGCAGGGTCGGCTGCTCTAACGCCACCGCCGACCGCGGCTTTCAATTGCTTACAACGGCGTAGCAACCTCCCGTCAACGTTTGTCAGGCATGCTTCGTTTTGTGCTGTAATGGGCATCACGCCCGTTACCTGAGCTGCAACGCCGACCCCGGCGCGCGGCCATGAAGTTTTCCACCCCCGAGGAGAGCAAGCATGAAGACCCTGATTGCAATATGCGCGCTGGTGACCCCCTTGTTCGCGGCCAGCGCATTTGCGCAGACCGCCACGCCGGCCACACCCGCTTCGCCGGCCAAGCCATCCGCGACCGCCCCGGCAACGCCTGCGATGCCCGCCACGCCTGCTACCCCGGCCAATCCGGACAAGCCAGCGGCCAATACCCAGCAAGACAAAATGAAGTCTTGCAACACGCAAGCCTCCGGCAAGAAAGGCGATGAACGCAAGGCGTTCATGAAGGAATGCCTGTCGAAATCGGGCGCACCGAAGACCCAGCAGGACAAGATGGCTTCGTGCAGCAAGTCCGGCAAGGGCAAGAAGGGCGACGAATACAAGGCCTACATGAAGGAATGCCTGTCGAAGGCAGCCTGAGCGCCGCCACTGGCGAAGCAGCATGGCGAACCGGAAGGTTCGCCATTTTTATTGGTGTCAACGTGCTGTCATGACGCAGCCAGCACCTGATGCTATGCTTCAGGTGCTATGCGCATCATCCTCATCACCGGCATATCCGGTTCCGGCAAGTCCGTCGCACTGAACGTCCTGGAAGATGCAGGCTATTACTGCGTCGACAACTTGCCAGCCCAGTTCATCCCTGAACTGACCCGCTACCTCGACAGCCAGGGCTATACGCACCTGGGCGTGGCCACCGACATCCGCAGCCGGGAATCGCTGGACCAGTTGCCCGACACCGTGCGCGCGCTGGCCCCCGAGCACAAGGTCGAGGTCATTTTCCTGACCGCCAGCACCGATGCCCTGGTGCAGCGCTACTCCGAAACGCGCCGGCGCCACCCTCTGTCGGCGCGCACCGACGGCGCCGCTCCGGGCGAAGCCCCGGCCTTCAATGACACGGCGCTGATGGAAGCGATCGAGATGGAGCGCGCGCTGCTGAGCCCGCTGGCCGAAGCCGCGCACCGGATCGACACCAGCAATGTGCGCACCAATACGCTGCGCAGCTGGATCAAGGAGCTGATCCGCGACGACAGCCAGCGGCTGACGCTGCTGTTCGAATCGTTCGGCTTCAAGCACGGCGTGCCCAGCGACGCCGACATGGTGTTCGACGTGCGTTCGCTGCCCAATCCGTACTACGACCTGGCGCTGCGGCCGCTGACGGGCCGCGACACGCCGGTGATCGACTTCCTGCAGGCCCAGCCAATGGTGCTGGCGATGGCCGAGGATATCCGCGCCTACGTGGAAAAGTGGCTACCAAGCTTCATCGCCGACAACCGCAGCTACCTGACCGTGGCGATCGGCTGCACCGGCGGCCAGCATCGCTCGGTCTATATTGCGGAAAGGCTGGCCAACTATTTCCGGGCACATGGTAATGTGCTGGTCAGACACCGAGAGCTCGCACCGGCGGGCTGACGCACGCGGCATGGCCGCCCGGGCTTCACCGGGCACCTGAGCGCAGCGTCGGCCTGGCGGCCCAAATGCTGCGCGACCCCAAGCCTGCACGCATGTCCTCGACCGACCTCTACCGTCCCACAGGGTCAGAAGACCCGCCCCGGACGCTCGACAACCTGCCGCTGTTCCCGTTGCACACGGTGCTGTTTCCCGGTGGGCGGCTGCCGCTGCGCGTGTTCGAGGCGCGCTATGTCGACATGGTGCGCAACTGCCTGCGCGACAGCGCGCCATTCGGCGTGTGCCTGATCGCCAGCGGCGACGAAGTGGCCCGGCCCAACCAGGCCACCGTGCCCGAGCTGGTCGGCTGCCTGGCCGAGATCGTCGACTGCAACATGGAGCAACTTGGCGTGCTGCTGATTCGCGCGCGCGGCCGCGAGCGCTTCCATATCCTCAGCCATGAAACCCGCGACGACGGCTTGATGGTGGCGCGCGCCGAGCAGCTCCCGCCCGACATCATCGACTGCAAGCTCGAATTGCTGGGCGAATGCCTGGACGCGCTGCGCCGCATCGTCACGCGGCTGCACGCCGAGCAGCCCGACCGGCTGCCTTTCGACGAGCCCTACCTGTGGGACGACCCGAGCTGGGTTGCCAACCGGCTGTGCGAGCTGCTGCCGGTGCCGCTGAAGGCCAAGCAAATGCTGATGGCCTTGCCCGACGCCGGCATGCGCATCGAGATCGTGCACCGCTACATGCGCCAGAACCACATGCTGTAGGCGGCGTTCCGCCCTGCCCCAAGTTCAGAACAAGCCCACCCGCGCCTGGTCTTCCAGCAGCCGGCGCACTGGCGCGGGCGTGCCTACCGCATCGAGATCGTCGAGCGAAAGCCAGCGTAGGCCGGATGGCGCCGCGCGGTCCTGCTCCAGCAGGTTGGCATCGCCCGCGCTCAGGTCAACGCGGATCGCGCGGATCAGCAGGCGGAAGTGCGTGAACACATGGGTCAGCTCGCCGCTCAGCGCAGCGCGCGCGGGCGTGCCGAAAGCGCGCGCGTAGTCGAGCGCCCGGGTCTCGGCGTCTTCAGCATCGAACGGCACGGTGTCGACCGGCATCTCGGGCAGGCTCCACAGGCCGCCCCAGATGCCGCTGTCCGGACGCAGGCGCAGCAGCACTTTGCGCTCGCGCCGCACCAGCAGCATCACCGTGCTGCGCTCGGGGATGGCTGCGCGCGCCCTGGGTGTGGGCAGCACGCCGGTCAGGCCGTCGCGGCGCGCCACGCAATCGGCCGACAGCGGGCACGCGCTCGCATCGGCCAGGCAGGCCGGCTTGCCGCGCGAGCACACCGTCGCGCCCAGGTCCATCAGGCCCTGCGTATAGGCCACCATGTCCTCGGCCTGGCGCGGGCCTGACGCCGGCAAGGCCTGTTCCGCCAGCTGCCACATGCGCGTTTCCACCGCGCGCTGGCCCGGATGGCCATGGATGCCGAAGCAGCGCGCGAACACACGCTTGACGTTGCCGTCCAGGATCGGCGAGCGCACCCCCGCGCTGAACGCGGCAATGGCCGCCGCGGTGGAGCGGCCGATGCCCGGCAACGTAACCAGCACCGCGGGATCCGTGGGGAAGCGGCCGCCGTGCTCGCTGACCACCTGCATGGCGCAGCGATGCAGATTGCGCGCGCGCGAGTAATAGCCCAGCCCGGCCCACAGCGCCATCACCTGGTCGGCAGGCGCCGCCGCCAAGTCCTGCACCGTGGGCAGCTGCGCCACAAAACGCTGGAAATAGTCGATCACCGCGGTGACCTGGGTCTGCTGCAGCATGATCTCGGACAGCCAGATGCGGTACGGATCGCGGGTGTTCTGCCACGGCAGGTCGTGCCGTCCATGCTGTCGCTGCCAGTCGACCACGCGCGCGCCGAAGCCGGGCGGCACGCAGAGGTCATCGGGCAGGGCGGGAAGGGTGCGGGGGGCTGGTTTGCGGGGCATCGGTGTGCAACGGCCTGGCGCGCGGACATGGAGTCGGCGCGCCAAAGAAAAAGGCGCCGCAAGGCGCGGCGCCACATGATATACCGTCCCGCAAAGCGGGCTAGGCCACCGCCAGACTGGTGCTGTCGGAGCCTGCCGCCGGCCGCATCAGCCGCTGGACAAAGCCTTCGATGCGCCCGCTGCGTTCGTCCAGCCCGTTCAGCACTTCCTCCAGCTCGGCGATGCGGCTTTCCAGCGTGTCGGTGGCTTCATGGATGCGTTCGATCGAATCGACACGCCGGCGCAGTTGCTTCTGGTGTTCGCGCACCTGCGCCTCCAGCGGCGTCATCACCGACTTGAGCCAGACTTCGATATCGCGGTTCAGGCCACGGAAATTCTCCAGCACGCGGCTGGCCATGGTGTTGAACGCGCTTTGCACCAGTTGCGGGCGCGACCGCGTCAGCATGCTGATCGTGCCGAAATGCGCCTGCACCAGCCGCAGCGTCTCCTGCAGCTCGGCCAGGTAGCGCTCGGCGGTGAACTGCATCGGCGCGGGCAGCGTGAAGCCGTGCTCGGCATTGAAGCGCCGGTACATGCTTTCGATCAGTTGGTGCAGCTGGCCGATCTTGTTGTCGGCATCGCTCACCAGCCCGCTCAGCTGCGCGAACAATGCCTCCATGTCCTCGCGCAGCCCGCGCGAGAAGAAGCGCTCCTTCATCTGCTCGCGCGCGCTGCGCATGGTGCGGCGCACGTCGCGCAATTGCAGGCTCTTGATGATGTCGGCACTGTGCCGGCCAAAGACCAGGCGCAGCGCCTGGAACTTGCTGATGCTCTGTTCGAATTCGTCCTTCTCGCCCTGCACCCGCATCAGCATGTGCTTGACCATCGCATGGTTCTTGCCGCGCAGGCCGCGCAGTTCGAACAGCTGCTCGACGATGTCGCGGCGGCGGCTCTGCAGCAGCTGCTGCGCGGCGCGCGCCATGTCCTGCACCAGCCGGTACACCTGGTCCGAGACGATCTCGCGCCGGCGCGGAATCAGCTGGTCCGACAGCACGTGCTCGAATTCCGGCAGGCCGCTGCGCGCGAGCAAGCCATCGTCATGCGTGACCTTGGCCACCAGCCCCTTCTGCGCCGACACCGGATACACGCGCGACTGGTCGATGCCCAGCACCTGCGCCGTGGTCGACACCTGCCGCGCGATCTCCTGCGCGATCTCTTCCGGCTGGCGCAGCGGATCCCACAGCCCGTCGATCTTGTTCAGCACCGCCAGGCAGCCGCGCCGGTGCCCGGCGCCGACATGGCTGCGCCACAGCTCCAGGTCGCTCTTGGTCACGCCCGCGTCGGCGGCCAGCACAAATACCACCACATGCGCATCCGGAATCAGCCGCAGCGTCAACTCGGGCTCGGTGCCGATCGCGTTCAGCCCTGGCGTGTCGAGGATCACCAGGCCCTGGCGCAGCAGCGGGTGCGGAAAATTGATGACGGCGTGGCGCCAGCGCGAGATCTCGACCATGCCCTCGGCGTCGACCGCGTAGGCGGCATCGGGATCGTTCTCGTGGTACAGCCCCAGCGCCTCGGCCTGCTCGGGCGGCACGCGCATGGTCTGCACCACATGCTGGAATGCCTCCAGCATGCCCTCGGGCGAGGACGGATCGAGCGGCACCGAATGCCAGTGCGACGCCGACGTGCCGGCCTCGAGGAAGTCAGCGGTCGAGGCGTCCTGCAGGCGCGTCTCGATCGGCAGCAGGCGGATGCTGGGCGGCTCGGCCTCGTCGTAGCGCAGTTCGGTCGGGCACATGGTGGTGCGCCCCGCCGACGACGGCAGGATGCGGCGCCCGTAGTCGGCAAAGAAGATGGCGTTGATCAGCTCGCTCTTGCCGCGCGAGAACTCGGCGATGAAGGCGACCTTGAGGCGGTCGCTGCGCAGCACGCTATGGATGCGCTGCACGCGCTCGTCGGCCTGCGCATCGTACAGGTCGTGCTGCTGCAGCCACGACTGGAATTCGGCCAGTGACTGGAGGACTTCGGTTCTCCAGGCGCCGTATTGTTCGAATTGGTGGGCGAGCGTTGTCATGGACCTGTTGGGCTGACTTGGTTTTACCTCGGGGCGGCCACCCTGTGCGGCATGCCCGTGGTCACGCAATGCCGGTCCGCGCCCTTTCTGCATGGCATGCGGCCGGCCATTTTGTAACTTTTTATGACTGCGCACACGATACAGGTTTCCACGGCGCTTTTGTGGAATTCGCGCCCCTCGGACGGCGGCGGCCACGCCAGTGTTGCGCCGACCCATCGACTCATGACGGCGCGGCGTACCCTGCAGCACTCCGCCGGCTGTCAGCGCTGGCAGTTGGGGCAATAGAAGGTAGAGCGCTGGCCCTGCACGATCTGGCGCACCGGCGTGGCGCAGACCCGGCACGGCAGGCCGGCGCGATCGTAGACAAAGCAGTCCAGCTGGAAGTAGCCGCTGGCGCCGTCGCTGCCGACAAAATCGCGCAAGGTGCTGCCGCCGCGTTCAATGGCCTGCGCCAAGGTGTCGCGCACGGCTTGCGCAAGCCGCTCGCAACGCGCGCGGCTCAGGCGCCCGGCCGGGGTGGTCGGACGGATACCGGCGCGAAACAGGCTTTCGGACGCGTAGATGTTGCCCACCCCCACCACGATGGCGCCAGCGAGCAGCACGGTCTTGATCGCGGCACTGCGGCCGCGCGTGTGGCGGTGCAGCCAGGCGCCGTCGAAGGCAGGATCGAAAGGCTCGATGCCGAGGGTGCTCAGCAGCGGATGCGACGGCAGTTCCGCCTCCGGCAGCGTGGTCCAGAGGATGGCGCCGAAGCGGCGCGGATCGCGAAAGCGCAGCACGATGGTGCCAGGCTGCTGGCCTGGCACTGCCCCGGGCGCGGCGTCGAGCACCAGGTCGAAGTGATCGTGCACGCCCGGCGGCGGTGCCTCGGGCAGCACCCGCAGCGTGCCCGTCATGCCGAGGTGCACCAGCAGCCAGCCCGCAGGCTGCGCCGCGTCGGGACTGACGCATTCCAGCAGCAGATACTTGCCGCGGCGCTCGATGCGGCGCACCACGCGCTGGGCCAGGCTGGCCTCGAGTTCCGTGTCGACCGGCCAACGCAGGCCGCGGTGGCGCACCGTGACCGCGGCGATGCGCCGCCCCACCACATGCGGCAGCAAGCCGCGCCGGGTCACCTCGACCTCAGGCAATTCAGGCATCGAACCTCTCCGTTGGTTACCGCTCAAAACTGCTGCAGCGCCTGCCGGCGCCGGCCTGCGGCGGCAAGCAGCGCATTGTAGCGGCAGGCTACAATGCCCTTATCAATGCGCAATCTCCCATCCTTCGCCAGCGCGCGCCGGAGCACTCAATACATGTCGGACCTGATGCCGGACCTGATGCCGGACTCCACGTTGCCAGCCACCACGGGCGGCGGCCTGACCACATCGCCGGGGGGCGCCAACTCGCGCACGGCGCGCCGTGCCAGCCGCCTGGCCCACTGGTGGCAGGCTCCCCAGCGCCATGCGCGCGCGCTCGCCGCCGGCGCCCTGCTGGCTGCGGCGGCAAGTGCCACCCACGCCGCGCCCGCCGTCGGCGCGGGTGCGCTGCCCATGCTGCAACTGGCCGCGGCGGACACCCCCGCGGCCAAGCCGGCGCGGCCGGCATTGCCATCGCTGGAACTGACCGACGATATCGTCTATATGGTGCTGGCCGCCGAGATTTCCATCCAGCGCGGCCTGGTCGGGCCGGCCTACCGCACTTACCTCGAACTGGCGCGCCAGACCCGCGACCCGCGCTTCGCCCAGCGTGCCACCGAGATCGCCTTCAACGCGCGCATCCCGCAGCAGGCGCTTGACGCTGCACGCCTGTGGAAAGAGATCAGCCCGGCCTCGCCCGCGGCCGGCCAGGTGCTATCGACCCTGCTGGTGCTCAACGGCCGCTGGGACGACGCCCGCCCGCTGCTGCAGCAACAACTGGCTGCGGTGCCGGCCGGCCAGCGCGGCGAGGCCATCCTTCAACTGCAGCAGCAGCTGTCGCGCACCAGCGATCCGGCCGGCGCGGCCACGCTGCTGCAGGACCTGACCCGCAACGAAGTCAAGCTGCCGGAAACCCAACTGGCACTGGCGCGCGCGCGCGAAGTCGCCGGCGACGAACCTGGCGCGCTGGCCGCGCTCGACCAGGCCTTGCGGCTGCGGCCCGGCTATGAAGCGGCTGCGTTGATGTCGGCAGAATTGCGCGCCGAGAAGCAACCTGACGAAGCCGTGGCGGTGCTCAAGCGCTTTCTGGAAAAGTCGCCCGAATCGGTCAACGGCCATATCACGCTGGCGCGGCTGTACCTGCTGAAGAACGACATGCCGGCGGCTCGCCAGGAGTTCGAGACGCTGCGCAAGGTGGCCCCCGCCGACCCGCGCGTGCCGCTGGCACTGGGCTTGACCAGCCTGCAGGCCAGGAACCTGGGCGAGGCCGAGCAGTACCTGCAGGAATACCTGCGGCTGGTCGAAAACCAGCCGAGCGCCAATCCCGATATCGCGTATCAGTACCTGGCGCAGATCGCCGAGGAACGCAAGGACTACGCGGGCGCGATCCGCTGGCTCGATCGCATCGAGGACATCCGCCTGGCGCCGGCGGCAACCGCCAAGCGCGCCCAGTTGCTGGCGCGCATGGGCAAGCTCGATGACGCGCAGGCGCTGTTCGGCGAGATGCTCAGCGACGCCGAGGATATCTCCGACCCCGGCCAGCGCTCGCAGCGCGTGACCGCCATCCGCCAGGCCGAAGTGGCCACGCTGATGGAGAACAAGGCCTACGACCGCGCCCGCAAGGTGCTGAACGACCGCGTCGCGGCGGAGCCCGACAACGCCGACTGGATCTATGAGCTGGCCATGCTCGACGAGCGCCAGAAGCGCTACGCCAGCATGGAAACCGGCCTGCGCCGCGTGATTGCGCTGCAGCCGCAGCAGAAGCAGGGCTACAACGCCCTCGGCTATTCGCTGGCGGACCGCAACGAGCGCCTGCCCGAGGCACTCAGGCTGCTGGAGCGCGCCTCCGAGCTGGGACCGGACGATCCGTACATCATGGATAGCCTGGCCTGGGTCAAATTCCGCATGGGCGACCTGCGCCCGGCGGCCGACCTGCTGCGCAACGCCTATTCCAAGGCCCCCGAGGCCGAGATCGGCGCGCACCTGGGCGAGGTGCTGTGGCACCTCGGCGAGCACGACGAGGCCCGCAAGACCTGGACCGAGGCGGTGCGCATCGATCCCGAGAACGAGACCCTGGTCGACACGCTGCGCCGCTACAAGGTTAACGTGCAGCAGTCAAAGTAAGCCCGCGCGCCGCAGCCCGCAAACGGGGCCCGCGGCGCCGGATCCCCGTCAGCCGGCGGCCGCCGCGCCGCCGTCCTCACGACCACGCCCATGAACCGATCCCGACGCCTGGCGCTGCTTTGCCTTGGCGTGCCCCTGTTGCTGCAGGCGTGCGCCAGCGTGGCGCCGTCGCGCAGCTTTGATGTCGACCACGATGCCGCCAGCCAGCATTACACCGGCCGCTTCTCCGCCAACTACGTGCGCTACGGGCGCGACGAGGGCGTGCAGGGCAGCTTCCGCTGGGAGGAGCAGGGCCGCAACGTGCGGCTGGACCTGGTCTCGCCGCTTGGCCAGACCCTGGCCGTGGTCACCGCCACGCCCTCGGGCGCCACGCTCGATCTGCCCAACCAGCCACCGCGCAACGCGCCCGAGGTCGATACCCTGATGGAGGAAGCGCTGGGCTTTGCGCTGCCGGTGGCCGGCATGCGCGACTGGCTGCACGGGCGCCCCACCCGGGGCACCCCGGCACGCGCCACGCGCGACGAGCAGGGCCGGCTGGCGACGCTGGCGCAGAACGGCTGGACCGTGCGCTACGTCGCCTGGCAAGACAGCGCCGCGCCGACGCCAGTGCCGCGCCGCATCGACCTGGCGCGCGACGCCGGCAGCAATCCGCTGTCGGTGCGGCTCGTGATCGATCCCTTGACACCATGAACCGCGCCACCCGCAGCAGCCATCCCCTGCCCCCGCCCGAACTGCGCGACTGCCCCGCGCCGGCCAAGCTCAACCTGTTCCTGCACGTGACCGGCCGCCGCGCCGACGGTTACCACACGCTGCAGACCGTGTTCCAGCTGGTCGACTGGTGCGATACGCTGCATTTCCGCCGCCGCGACGACGGCGTGGTCGCGCGGATCACCGAGGTGCCGGGCGTGCCGGCCGAAACAGACCTGGTGGTGCGGGCCGCGCGCGCCCTGCAGGCCGCCACCGGCACCACGTTCGGCGCCGACATCGCCATCGACAAGGTGCTGCCGATGGGCGGCGGCATCGGCGGCGGCTCTTCCGACGCCGCCACCACGCTGCTGGCGCTGAACCACCTGTGGGGCCTGGGGCTGCCACGCGCCGAACTGATGCGGATCGGGCTGACGCTGGGCGCCGACGTGCCGGTGTTCGTGCTCGGACAGAACGCCTTTGCACAGGGCATTGGCGAGGACCTGACTCCGGTCGAGCTGCCCGACAGCTGGTTCGTGATCATCCATCCGAAGCAGCATGTCCCCACCGCTGAAATTTTTTCGGACGCGTGCTTGACAAGGGATACGCCGCTCTCCATAATTGCGGTCTTCGCTGCTCGTGCAAACAAATTCGATTTCGGTCGCAACGATCTGGAACCGATCGCAACAGCGAAGTTCGGCGAAGTCGCCCGAGCCCTGGCATGGCTGAAGCAACACAATCAGCATGCCCGGATGACCGGATCCGGAGCCTGCGTGTTTGCGCGTTTTCCCGACGCAACGACAGCGCAGCAGGTTTTGGAAAGGTTGCCGCCCGCATGGGATGGCAGGTGTGTGAGAAGTCTGGCACAACACCCGCTCGCGACGTTCGCATAGCAAGTTTTCGTTCGGCGCGGTATGACACTGTCACATGGCAGTCTGGTACCACGAAGAACGGCCCGGTTGTGTAGGGGAGTCGCCAAGTTGGTCAAGGCACCGGATTTTGATTCCGGCATTCGAAGGTTCGAATCCTTCTTCCCCTGCCATTACTTCCTATAGTGTCCTAACGGAACACGATATCTTCCAAGTCACCGGCTTCGCCGGTGACACCAAGCTCCCCCAGCAGCAAGACAGGTGCCCCGAATGAGCAGCGAAGGCTTGATGGTATTTACCGGCAACGCCAACCCCAAACTCGCGGAGGCTGTCGTACAGCACCTCGGCATTCCGCTAGGCAAGGCCCAGGTTGGCCGCTTCTCCGACGGTGAAGTCCAGGTCGAAATCCAGGAAAACGTTCGCGGCAAGCACGTCATCGTGCTGCAGTCCACCTGCGCGCCGACCAACGACAACCTGATGGAACTGATGGTGATGGTCGATGCGCTCAAGCGCGCTTCGGCACGCAGCATCACCGCCGCCATGCCCTACTTCGGCTATGCCCGCCAGGACCGCCGCCCGCGCTCGGCGCGCGTCGCGATCTCGGCCAAGGTGGTGGCCAACATGCTCGAGGTCGCTGGTGTCGAGCGCGTGCTGACGATGGACCTGCACGCCGACCAGATCCAGGGCTTCTTCGATATTCCCGTCGACAACATCTACGCTTCGCCGGTACTGCTGGGCGACCTGCGCGAGAAGAACTACGGCGACCTGCTGGTGGTCTCGCCGGACGTCGGCGGCGTGGTCCGTGCCCGCGCGCTGGCCAAGGAACTGAACTGCGACCTGGCGATCATCGACAAGCGCCGTCCCAAGGCCAACGTGGCCGAGGTGATGAACATCATCGGTGAAGTCGACGGCCGCAACTGCGTCATCATGGACGACATGATCGACACCGGCGGCACGCTGTGCAAGGCCGCCCAGGTACTGAAGGAGCGCGGTGCGCTGAAGGTCTTCGCCTACTGCACGCACCCTGTGCTGTCGGGCGGCGCGGCGGCCCGCATCGCGGATTCGGCACTGGACGAAGTGGTGGTGTGCGACACCATCCCGCTGTCCGAGGAAGCTGCAAAGTGCACCAAGATCCGCCAGCTCTCGACCGCCCCGCTGCTGGCCGAGACCTTCACCCGCATCGTCAAGGGCGACTCCATCATGTCGCTGTTCGCGGGTTCCTGATAGAATCTTTGGCTTTACTGCGTTGATCGCCCTGGTTTGGCGGTCAACGTGACCTGATCGGCGCATGGTTTGCTGATTTGCGCCGCAACGAGGCTGTCTGGTCGCGGACAGCCTTCTTACTTTTTGGAGTCATCATGAAAGTTGTCGCTTTCGAGCGTAGCGTACAGGGAACGGGTGCGAGCCGCCGCCTGCGCAATTCGGGCAAGACCCCCGGCATCATCTACGGCGGCGCCGCCGAGCCGAAGATGATCGAACTGGATCACAACGCGCTGTGGCACGCCCTGAAGAAGGAAGCGTTCCACTCGTCGATCCTGGACCTGGAAGTGGCCGGCAAGAGCGAAAAGGCCCTGCTGCGCGCATTCCAGATGCACCCGTTCAAGCCGCTGGTGCTGCACGTTGATTTCCAGCGCGTGTCCGCCAACGACAAGATCCACGTCAAGGTGCCCCTGCATTTCATGAACCAGGAAGTCGCTCCTGGCGTGAAGCTGGGCCACGGCATCGTCAACCACATCGTGAACGACCTGGAAGTGTCGTGCCTGCCGGCCGACCTGCCCGAGTTCATCGAAGTGGACGTCGGCGCGATGGAGCTGGGCCAGACCCTGCACCTGTCCGACCTGAAGCTGCCGAAGGGCGTGACCGTGATCACCCACGGTGACGACAACCCGGCCATCGCCAGCATCTCGCAACCGGCTGGCGCCGTGTCGGAAGCTGCCGAAGGCGGCGAAGCCGCTGGCGAAACCCCGGCTGCCTAAGCTGCCGCAGCGGTGGCGGCCCGCGGGCCGCGCCACGAAGAAACCGCCGCTCTTGCGGCGGTTTTTTTTCGCCCGGCAGCGGACTGCCGGTTTTTCGGTATCCTTGGCGCCTGTGGCGCAGTCCCGCGCGCCAACGACCCAGTCAAACGCATGATCAAGCTTATCGTCGGCCTCGGCAATCCCGGTGCGGAGTACGAGGCCACCCGACACAACGCCGGCTTCTGGCTGGTGGACCAGCTGGCCCGCATGGGCGGCGCCACGCTGCGCGTGGAGGGCCGCTTCCATGGGCTGGCCGCGCGCGCCCGGCTCTGGGACCAGGAGGTCTGGCTGCTCAAGCCGTCAACCTTCATGAACCGCTCCGGATTGGCGGTGGTATCGCTGGCGCGCTTCTACAAGATCCTCCCCGACGAGATCGTGGTCGTGCATGACGAGATGGACCTGCCCGCTGGCGCCGCCAAACTCAAGCGCGGCGGCGGCGCGGGCGGCCACAACGGTCTCAAGGACATCTCCGCCCACCTGACCACGCAAGACTACTGGCGCCTGCGCCTGGGCGTGGGCCATCCGCGCAATGCGCCCGGCGGTGCCGGCGCGGGCCGCGAGGACGTGGTGAACTTCGTGCTCAAGCCGCCGCGGCGCGAGGAGCAGGAAGCCATCGATGCCGCGATCGACCGCTGCATCGAGCCGCTTGGCCTGCTGGCCCGCGGCGACGCCGAGCGCGCCATGGCGCAGCTGCACACCACGCGCTGACCACCGCAGGGCATCCACGCATATTCCTGCGACATCAGCATGAAAACGGGCCGCATCCGCGGTCCGTCGTCGTTTGGCCGCACCAGTCTGCTGTTGCAGACATGGTGTCATCAAAGTGCCATGGGCGGCACCTACATTGCGGGGTTTCCAATCGCGTCGGTATCGCATGGTTGCCGATGCGCATGACATCCCACAGGAGGAAAGCCCATGTCGTACCTGACCGACGAAGCGCGCGCCGCAAGCCGCGCCGCCAAGCCCGACGTTGACGTGCCCGGCCAGAGGCTCGAGGATATCGTCGCCGCCAACCCGGCCCGCCGCCGGGTGCTGCGCGGCGGCCTGGGCCTGTCGCTGGTCTCGGCGTTCGGCAGCGGCCTGCTGGCCGCCTGCGGCGGCGATGACGATCCCGCTCCGGCGCCCGCACCCGCCCCGGCTCCGGCTCCGGCTCCGGCTCCCGCGCCCGCCCCGGCACCGTCCCCGGCCACGCCGAGCTACGAGGTCACCTTCGAGCCGATCGCCAAGTCCACCGCCGATACCGTGGTGGTGCCCAGCGGCTACAGCGTCGACGTGCTGTTCTCCGCCGGCGACCCGGTCGAAGCCGGCGCCACCGGCTATGCCGGCGCGTTCCAGTCGTCGGCCGAGACCGAGCGCCAGGCCGGCGGCAACCATGACGGCATGCACTACTTCGCACTGCCCGGCGTCGACCCGCAAAAGGGCGGCCTGCTGGCGATCAACCACGAGCTGCCGGACTACAACATCCTGTTCCCGACCGCCTACGTTGCCGCCACCGCAAGCCCCGAGCAGAAGCGCATCGCCCTGTCCGCGGTGGGCATCTCGGTGATTGAAGTGGAACTGGCCGCCAGCGGCAAGTGGCAGGTCAAGCGCGACTCGGTCTACAACAAGCGCTACACCGGCAACACGCTGTACCGCGTCGGCGGCCCGGCGGCGCCGGTGGTGGGCGCGACCGTGGTCGGCATGCTCAACAACTGCTCGAGCGGCTATACGCCGTGGGGCACCTACCTGACCTGTGAAGAAAGCACTGACAACTACATCGACCCGACCCAGGCCGAAAACGGCTATGGCTGGGTGGTTGAGATCGACCCGTACGGCACGTTGGGGGCGCCGGCCAAGCGCACCGCCATGGGCCGCTTCGACCATGAGAACGTCGCCTTCATCACCGATGCCAGCCACAACGTCGCCTTCTACATGGGCGACGACGGCACGCCGGGCTGCATCTACAAGTTCGTGCCGAGCAAGGCGTTCGACCCGAACAACCGTGCCGCCAACGCCAACCTGCTCGACAGCGGCACGCTCTACGTGGCGAAGTTCAATGCCGACGGCAGCGGCCAGTGGATCGAGCTGGCGCAAGGCAAGAACGGCCTGACGGTCGGTGCCTCGGACCCGGGCAACTGGACCCAGTCGGCGGTATCGCCGGCGCCGACCACGGTGGACTTCGCCACCCAGGCAGACGTGCTGATCAACACCAAGTCTGCCGCGCGCGTGGCCGGCGGCACGCTGATGGACCGCCCCGAGTGGATCACCGCCGCACCGGACAACACGCTCTACTGCACGCTGACCAACAACGGCGGCCGCCAGCAGACCGACGCCGCCAACCCGCGCAAGAACAACCTGCACGGCCATATCGTCAAGTGGAATGAAGCCGGCAATTCGCCGCTGGCCACGACCTTCACCTGGAGCATCCTGCTGCAGGCCGGCGACCCGTCGCTGGCCACCGACAACCTGAAAGGCAACATCAACGGCGACACCTTCTCCAGCCCGGACGGCCTGCGCGTCGACCCGAAGGGCCGCCTGTGGGTGCAGACCGACTCGAGCACCAGCGCCACCTACACCGGTACCTTCGGCAACAACAGCATGTACTACATCTCGCCGACGGGCCAGTCGAAGCGCTTCCTGGCGGGCCCGACTGGTTGCGAGATCACCGGCATCGCCTACACGCCGGACCTGACTACCTGCTTCATCAACATCCAGCACCCGACCGGCAAGTGGCCGGACGCGGCCAAGCCGCCGCGCTCGTCCACCATCGTGGTGCGCCGAGCGGACGGCAAGCCGATCGGCGCCTGACCGCGCAGTGCAGTAGGCAGTAACCGTAGTAATTGGGGAAAGGTTAAGCCCCCGTCACCTTGCGGTGCCGGGGGCTTTTTTTGCGCGGCGGAAGCGGTGCAGCGCGTGCCAGGAGTCAGGCCGCGTGCCGGGCCGCCGTCAGCAGCCGGTACCGCTGCATCAGGACCTCATGGGTCTCGACGCGGTTCGGATCCTTGGGAATGCAGGCAACCGGGCAGACCTGCTGGCATTGCGGCTCATCGAAATGCCCGACGCACTCGGTGCACTTGTTGGGGTCGATTTCATAGATCTCGGGCCCCATCGAAATGGCTTCGTTCGGGCACTCGGGTTCACAAACGTCGCAGTTGATGCAGTCGTCGGTGATCATCAGCGCCATGGTGTTTCCTTCCTGCGGACACGCCCGCGCCCGACTGGCCGCGGTCTGACGTGTCTGAAGCCGTATTTTATTCCGGTTTGGCGATTTTCTCTTGCAGCCAGCGCTCCACCGACGGGAACACGAACTTGCTGACGTCGCCCCCCAGCACCGCGATCTCGCGCACGAAGGTGCCGGAGATGAACTGGTACTGGTCCGACGGGGTCAGGAACATGGTCTCCACGTCGGGCAGCAGGTAGCGGTTCATGCCCGCCATCTGGAACTCGTACTCGAAGTCGGACACCGCGCGCAGGCCGCGCACGATCACGCGCGCATTGTTCTTGCGCACGAAGTCCTTGAGCAGTCCGGAAAAGCCCTCGACCCGCACGTTGGGATAGTGCCCGAGCACTTCGCGGGCGATGCTGATGCGCTCTTCGAGCGAAAAAAACGGGCGCTTGTTGGGGCTCTGCGCCACGCCGACCACCAGTTCGTCGAAGATATTCGACGCACGGCGGACCAGATCCTCGTGTCCCCGGGTCATTGGATCGAAGGTGCCGGGATAGACCGCGCTGACCATACTTCCTCCTTGATCTGCCCGCTGCCGGCCCTGGATGGGCCGCCGCTTGCGCCGGCCGGGCCGGCGTGGGTGCTGCGTCGCGAGCGTTGTGACAGCGGCGTAGTGTAACCCTAAATGCCCCGCCAGGAAGTCGCGGGAGGCACCGTTTTGCGGCAGTGCAGCTAAGAATCGGTTCCGCAATCAGGAAGGGGCCCTTCCCGGTTTTGGAACCGCGACGCCAGGCGCGGTGCCGCGCACCGGCGAATCAGGCTGGATCAGGCCGCGCCGTTGCCCGGCACACGGTGCTGCAGCAGGTGGAAATGGACCGCCCCGGCGCGCGCGTGCCGCACGATCTCGAGCGCTGCCGGCACCGGCGCATCGGCGCCGGTCAGCGGGTGGTCGGTCTCGACATAGACCGCCCCGCCCGGCCGCGACAGCCGTGCCGCGTGCGCCAGCGACGGGCCGATCCAGTCCTCGGCGAAGGGCGGGTCCAGGAACACCACGTCGAAGCTGGCATCCGGCAGTTGCGCGGCAATGGCAAAGGCGTCGCCTTGCAGCACCCGCACCTGCGGCGCCTCGAGACGGGTCAGGTTATCGCGCAATTGCCGGGCCACGCGCGCATTGGATTCGACCAGCGTCACCGCGGCGGCACCGCGCGAAGCAGCCTCGAAGCCGAGCGCGCCGGAGCCGGCGAACAGATCCAGGCATTCCAGCCCGGACAGGTCCTGGCCCAGCCAGTTGAACAGGGTCTCGCGCACCCGGTCAGGCGTGGGGCGCAAGCCCTGGGCATCAGGCACCGGCAGCAGCGTGCGCTTCCAGCGTCCGCCAATGATGCGGACCTGAGCGGGTGCCTGGCGCGGCACCGGAGACACGGGAGATCGCCCGCGCGGGGCGGGCGAGGGCAAGCGGGAACGCGAATTCATGCCGTGATTGTAGAGCCTGCGGCGCGGTCCGCCGCAAGCGATGCCGCCGTCGCCGCCGGCATCACTGCCGGGCAGCCGTGGGCGCGGCGCCGACCGGCCCGCCGACGATCACCGTGGCCATGTTGTCCGGGTGCACATGGCGCTGGAACGCCGCCCTGACCTGTTCGCGCGTGACCTTGCCAATCTGCGCGGTCCAGGTATCGAGGTAGTCGAGCGGCAGCCCGTACCAGCCGATATTGGCCACGTTGGTCAGCAACTTGCGGTTGTTGTCGATGCGCAGCGGAAAGCCGTTGACCAAGTTGTCCTTGGCCGCGCGCAGCTCCTTTTCGCTCGGGCCTTCGGCGACAAAGCGCGCCAGCACCTGGCGCACCAGCGCCAGCGCTTCGTCGGTCTGCGTCTTCTTGGTCTGCAGGCTGATGCCGAACGGCCCCGGCTGCTTGGAGGGCGCGAAGTAGCTGTCCACGCCGTAGGTCAGGCCGCGCTTTTCCCGCACTTCGTCGGTCAGGCGCGAGCTGAAGCCGCCGCCACCCAGCACATAGTTGCCCACCAGCAGGGCGAAATAGTCCGGGTCGCCCCGCGCGATCGCCGGCTGGCCCAGCGCCACGCTGGACTGCTGCGCCGGGTGCGGCAGGCGCTGCTCGCTGGGCGCGATCTTCAGCCGCACCTGCGGCAGCGCTGGCGCGGCGCTGCCTGGCGGCAGCCCGCGCGTCAGCTGCTCGGCGATGGCCTCGGCCTGCTTGCGGTCGACCGCGCCGATCAGCGTCACCACCGCGCGCTGCGCGCCATAGTTGTCGCGCCAGAACCGGACGATGTCGTCGCGCGTGATCGACGCCACGCTGTCCGGGGTCGCGGCAACGCCGTAGGGATGGTCGGGATACATGGCCCGGGCCAGCGCCTTGTCGGCGATTACGCCAGGCTTGGTGTCGGCTTCGCGGATGGCGGTGATAAGGCGCTGCTTCTCGCGCCCGACCACGGCGTCCGGATAGGTCGGCGCCTTGATCAGCTGCGCCGCCAGCGCGACCGACTGGTCCAGCTCCGGCTGCGCGGTCAGCGTGCGCAGCCCGATGCCGCCGCGGTCGCCGCCGGCCGCGCCGCCAAAGGCGGCACCGGTATCGGCAAAGGCATCGGCAATCTTCGCCTCATCGCGCGCCGGCTGGCCGTCCTGCGCGGCGGCGCCCTTGTCCAGCAGGGCCGCGGTCAGCGTGGCCAGCCCGGCCTTGCCCTGCGGGTCATAGCGGCTACCGGCGTCGAAGTCGATGTTGATGTCGAGCATCGGGATCGACGGGCTATGCACGAAGTACACCCGGGCACCCGTGGACGCGGTCCAGTGTTCGATCGGGATCGCTGCCTGCGCCAGCTGCGCGGCCAGCAGCAGGGCGGCACCCAACGCGGCGCCGGCAAGTTTGCGCAGCGAGCGCGGGGCGGAAGTGACGGACTGGGTCATCGCCTTGTTCTCAGTGGCGCAGGCCCGAAGGGGCCTGGGACTTGGGCTTGTTCGGATCGATCGGCTGCGGCACCAGCGTGGCCACGGTCAGGTTGTCGTCATTGAAATACTTGGCGGCGACGGCCTGCACCTGAGCTGGCGTGACGGCCTTGATCTTGTCGAGCATGCGGTCGATCTGGCGCCAGGAGATCTCCGAGATCTCGGACACGCCGATCTCCATGCCCTGGCCGAATACTGAATCGCGCTTGTAGATCTGGCCGGCCACCACCTGCGCCTTGACCCGCTTGAGCTCTTCGGGCGACACACCTTCCCTGGCGATGCGCTCAATCTCGGCGCGCAGCGCGCGTTCGATCTCTTCGGTGTTGTGGCCCGCGGCCGGCGTGCCGTCAAGCACGAACAGCGACTCGCCGCGGTTGATGCTGTCGTAGCCGACATTGACGTCGTCGGCCAGGCGCTGCTGGCGCACCAGTTCGCGCGTCAGGCGCGCGTTGTCGTAGCCGTTGAGCACGGCCGACAGCACCTCGAGCGCATAGGGATCGACGTCTTTCTCTACGTCACGCAGGCGCGGCACCTTGTACGCCATCACCATGTACTGGTTTTCAGCGGGCGCCTTGACCCAGATGCGCTTGATGCCCTTCTGCGCCGGCTCTTCCTGGTCCTTGCGCGGCGGCAGCGCGCGCGGCTTGAGCTTGCCGTAGTAGCGCTCGGCCAGCGCACGCACTTCGTCGGCCTTGACGTCGCCGGTGACGATCACCATGGCGTTGTTGGGCACGTACCAGTGGCGGTACCAATCCTTGACGTCGTCCACGCGCATGTTGACCAGGTCGTCCATCCAGCCGATCACCGGGTGGCGGTAGGCGGCGGCGGTGTAGACCGTGGCCAGCAGCTGCTCGTAGACCGTGCCGCGCGCGGAGTCGTCGGTGCGCAGGCGACGTTCTTCCATCACCACCTTCATCTCGCGCTCGAACTCATCCTTGGTGATGACAACGTTGGCCATGCGGTCGGCTTCCAGCTCCATCATCTTCGGCAGGTACTGCTTGCCGATCTGCTGGTAGTACATGGTGAAGTCGCGATTGGTCATGGCGTTCTCGCGCCCGCCCAGGGCCGCCACCTGCTTCGAGAATTCGCCCACCCCAACCTTGGGCGTGCCCTTGAACATCATGTGTTCGAGCATATGGGCCACGCCGGTGGTGCCGCTGACTTCGTCGATGCCGCCGACGCGGTACCAGACCTGGTGCGCCACCGTGGGGGCGCGGTGGTCTTCCTTGACGATCAGCCGCAGTCCGTTGGACAGGCGGTATTCGGTCGTGCCTTGCGCGGTCGCGCCGGCCGGCGCGGTCTGCGCGCCCGGCATCGGCGAGGCCACCACGCCTTGTGCCGCCGCCGGCATGGACCAGGGCAGCGCGGCCACGAGCAACGCGGGAATGACTCGCCGCGCCAGCCGCGCTGCGTTTGCGGATAAGACCTGGAAAGGTGATGCGTGGCGCCGGATGCGCGCTTGGACGCCGGCTTCGGCGCCTGGTGCGCCCGCTGTGGTCAGGACAGCGCAATGGTTCATGCGACCCCGTCTGCTAGAATTTTGCCGATCGATCCGCGTGCGCAAACGCCGCGCGCGAATCCGCCGTGTAGTAAACCCATGTAGCGAACTATACGCAATCGCCGGCCGGGACCACAACGGTTTCTCCCCAGCCATCGCGAAGCCTGCGTAACCCCTTGATTAATCACCGGTTGCCTGTTGGCATTGGCAGCCGCCAGGGTTTCGGCCCCGATATTGACCCCGTTCCCCAATGTTTAGTTTCTGGAAGAAGCGCAAGGCCGAGCCGGCGCCCGTCGAGGCGCCCATCGAGGCGCCAGTCGCGGCGCCCGCGCCAGCGCCGGCCCCCGCTCCGGAGGTGCCCGCTCCCGCTCCGGCGCCAGCCCCGACGCCAACGCCCGCGCCGGTTCCGGCATCCGTGCCGGTGCCGGTCCCGGTGCCGGCGCAAGTGCCCCCGCCCGCGCCGGCGCCCGTGGCCGCCGCAATCCCGGTGCCCATGCCGGCCGAGTCGCTGGAACTGGTGCCGCCCCCGGCGCCCAGCGCGGAAGCCCGGCAGGGCTGGATGCAGCGCCTGCGCACCGGCCTGTCCAAGACCAGCCGCAATCTCGGCACGCTGTTCGTCGGCGTCAAGGTCGACGAGGACCTGTTCGAGGAACTGGAAACCGCGCTGCTGATGGCCGACGCCGGCGTCGAAGCCACCGAGTACCTGCTGGGCGAGCTGCGCAAGCGCGTCAAGGCCGAACGCATCGAAACCGCCGACGGCGTCAAGGCGGCCCTGCGCGAGCTGTTGACGCAGCTGCTGCGCCCGCTCGAGAAAACCATGGCGCTGGGCCGCGAGCAGCCGCTGGTGATGATGATCGCGGGCGTCAACGGCGCCGGCAAGACCACCAGCATCGGCAAGCTGTGCAAGCACTTCCAGCGCTATGACCAGAAAGTGCTGCTGGCCGCCGGCGACACCTTCCGTGCCGCCGCGCGCGAGCAACTGACGATCTGGGGCGAACGCAACAACGTCACCGTGGTGGCCCAGGAAAGCGGCGACCCCGCGGCGGTGATCTTCGATGCCGTCAACGCGGCCAAGGCGCGCGGCCTCGACATCGTCATGGCCGACACCGCCGGGCGCCTGCCGACCCAGCTGCACCTGATGGAAGAGCTGAAAAAGGTCAAGCGCGTGATCAGCAAGGCCATGCCGAGCGCGCCGCACGAGGTGCTGCTGGTGATCGACGCCAACACCGGCCAGAACGCCCTGCAGCAAACCCGCGCCTTCGACGACGCGCTGGGCCTGACCGGGCTGATCGTGACCAAGCTCGACGGCACCGCCAAGGGCGGCATCCTGGCGGCGATCGCGCGCCAGCGTCCGGTGCCGGTGTACTTCATCGGCGTGGGTGAAAAGGTCGAAGACCTGCAGCCATTCAGGGCGGACGAGTTCGCCGAGGCGCTGCTGGGTTAAATCCCGTCATGCTCCACGCAAAACGCCCCGGCAGTGCCGGGGCGTTTGTGCTTTGCGGCTTGCCGGCGGCTAGTCCGCGTCAGGCTGCGACTTCGGCTCCGCCTTCTGGAACGCCGGCAAGGCCATGCAGGATTCGAAGACCTTCGCGATCGCCGGATAGCGGGTCACGTCGATATTGAAGCGCTGCGCGTTGAACACCTGCGGCACCAGGCACAGGTCGGCCAGCGTGGGCGTGTCGCCGAAACAGAAGCGCCCGGCCTTGCCGTTGCGCTCAAGGTTGGCTTGCAACGAGGCGAAGCCCAGTTCGATCCAGTGGCGGTACCACGCATCCTTGACCTCGTCGGTCACGCCGACCGTGTGCTTCAGGTACTTCAGCACGCGCAGGTTGTTCAGCGGATGGATCTCGCAGGCGATTTCCTGCGCCAGCCCGCGCACATAGGCGCGGTCCAGCGCCGTGCCGGGCAGCAGCTTCGGCTCGGGGTGGACCTCGTCCAGGTACTCGATGATCGCCAGCGACTGCTGCAGCACGTGCTCGCCGTCGGCCAGCGCCGGCACCAGGCCGTCCGGGTTCACCGCGCGGAACTCGGGCTTGAGTTGCTGGCCGCCTTCCTTGATCAGGTGCACCGGCACGTAGTCATAGGACAGGCCCTTGAGCTCCAGCGCAATACGCACGCGATACGAGGCCGAACTGCGGAAATAGCTGTAAAGCTTGAGCATCGGTTCAGACTACCTTGATGATGAGATCGCCCACGCCGCCGACGTGGCACCGCATGACATCGCCCTTGACCACCGGGCCCACGCCCTCGGGCGTGCCGCTGAAGATCAGGTCCCCCGGCTGCAGCTCGAACAGCTTCGACAGGTACGACACCATCTCCGGCACCGACCAGATCAGGTCCGACAGGTCGCCGCGCTGCTTTTCCGCGCCGTTGACCGACAGCGTGACCTCGCCCTTTTCCGGATGGCCGATGGCCGAGACCGGCACGATCGGGCCGATCGGCGCGGATTTGTCGAAGGCCTTGCCGGTCTCCCACGGGCGGCCGGTCTTCTTCGATTCGTTCTGCAAGTCGCGGCGCGTCATGTCCAGGCCCACGGCGTAGCCGAACACATGGCCGGCCGCCTGTTCGACCGGGATATCGCGGCCGCCCTTGCCGATCGCCACCACCAGCTCCACTTCATAGTGGCAGTTGCTGGTGCCTGGCGGGTAAGGGAAGGCGCCTTCGGTGCCGTCGGCGACATAGCTGACCGCATCGGACGGCTTGCAGAAGAAGAACGGCGGCTCGCGGTCGGGGTCCGAGCCCATTTCCCGGGCGTGGGCGGCATAATTGCGGCCGACGCAGTACACGCGCCGGACCGGGAAACTGGCGTCGCTGCCGCGCACAGGCACGCCAACGGGCGCGGGCGGGGCGAACACGAATTCGGTCATGCATCTCTCCAGATAGTTCTGATCGGTGCTGCGACGTAGCCCGGTGCCGGGCGCAGCAGGGCAACAGGATACACCGCGGGCTGCCTCTGCGTACGGGCGCATACAATGAATTCAGGCACGCTCGCGGCGCCGCTGCACCGGACTGGCGCACCCTGTTTTGCGCTGCCCGGCGCGAATCTTGCATGGCGCACTGCAACAGAGCCAGCCATGACACGACGCCATCCGCCCCCAACGCCCACGCCCGCGCCTTCGCCCCCCGCCACGGGTCGGGTGCTGCGTATCCTCCTCGTGCGCGACCCGCTCGACACCGACCCCCTGAACGTCGAGACGATCCGCAGCGGGCTGGTGAACGCGGGCTTTAGCGAGATCCAGATCGTCGATGCCGACCTGCGGCTCCCCGACGTGATCACCGCCACCCAGCCCGACATGCTGATCATCGCGTCGGAGTCTGCCGCGCGCGACACCATCGAGCATGTGTGCGTTTCGACCCAGCACGCCCCGCGCCCGATCGTACTGTTCACCGATAACGACGACACCCAGCGCATCAAGGCCGCCCTGAGCGCGGGCATTACCGCCTATATCGTCGATGGCCTGCGCGCGGAGCGCGTCAAGACCGTGCTAGACGTCGCCTATGCGCGCTTTGAACTGGACCAGCAGCTGCGCGCCGAACTCGACGCCACGCGCTTGAAGCTGACTGAGCGCAAGGTGGTGGAACGTGCCAAGGGCCTGCTGATGCAGGCGCGCGGCCTCAGCGAGGAAGACGCCTACCAGCGCCTGCGCAGCATGGCGATGGAACGCGGACTGAAACTGGTTGACGCCGCCCAGCGCGTGATCGACGTGATGGGCTGAGCCGCCCTGGCGCGCAGCCGCGGTGCGTAGCCGCACGCGGCTGGTGCGCCGCAGGTTCGTCGCGCCACGCCGGGGCCCGCCCTGCCCGCCCCGCTCGATTCGGAATGCGGCGGCCATCTCCGCGTACGCACCGCCCCCGCCCATTTCGCCCCGTTCCGGCACAAGATGCCCGGAAATGTTGCACCGCACAGTGCTGGCATACCGCTTGCGTCATGCAGGCATCGGCCAACGGCGGCCGATCACCCAATCAGGCGGATGCGGCCAACGCGGGCCGTATCACGCCACGGACAACGGCGTCCCCACACCGCACCGGTCTTCTGGCGAAGCCGGCCGCGCCGGGGACGCTTTTTTTCTTGGAGCCATGCAATGCCCTCTCGCCTCTGCCATGCCAGGCCGCTGCACGCAGCCGTCCACAACGCCGACGCCGCTGCCGCTGCCGACGCGGTACCGGCCAGCAGCGGCCGCCGCCGCGCACTCGCGACCATCGCCGGTGCCAGCGTGATGACGCTGGTCGACCCGCTGGTGCGCGCTGGCGCCTGGGCGGCGGGCTCTGACGCACCCGAGAAGACCGACGTGCGCATCGGGTTTATCCCGCTGACTGACTGCGCCTCGGTAGTGATGGCGGCCGCGCTCGGACTCGACAAGAAGTACGGCATCAAGATCACGCCGACCAAGGAAGCCTCGTGGGCAGGCGTGCGCGACAAGCTGGTCAATGGCGAGCTGGACGCGGCCCACGTGCTCTACGGCCTGGTCTATGGCGTGCAGCTCGGGATCGGCGGGCCGAAGAAAGACATGGCCGTGCTGATGAGCCTGAACCAGAACGGCCAGGCGATCACGCTGTCGGCCAAGCTGGCCGAGCAGGGCGTCAGGGACGGCGCCAGCCTGAGGGCGCTGATGACGAAGGAGAAGCGCGACTACACCTTCGCCCAGACCTTCCCCACCGGTACCCATGCGATGTGGCTGTACTACTGGCTCGCCGCCAACGGCATCGATCCGATGCGGGACGCCAAGGCCATCACGGTGCCGCCGCCGCAGATGGTGGCCAACATGCGCGTGGGCAATATGGACGGTTTCTGCGTGGGCGAGCCGTGGGGGGCGCGCGCAATTGCCGACAAGATCGGCTTTACCGCCGAAACCACGCAGGCGATCTGGAAGAACCATCCGGAAAAGACCCTGGGCACCACCGCGGAGTTCGTGCAGAAGTATCCGAATACGGCGCGTGCGATGGTGGCGGCGGTGCTGGAGGCGTCGAAGTTCATCGACGCCTCCGCCTCCAACCGCCGCAAGACCGCTGAAACCATCGCCGCCAAGTCTTACGTGAACACCGACATGGACATCATCCTGGACCGCATGCTGGGCCGCTACACCAATGGGCTGGGCAAGACCTGGGACGACCCCGACGCGATGAAGTTCTACCAGGACGGCAGCGCCAATTTCCCATACCTGTCCGACGGCATGTGGTTCCTGACCCAGCACAAGCGCTGGGGCCTGCTCAAGGCCCACCCGGATTACCTGGCGGTGGCGAAGCAGGTCAACCGCATCGATGTTTACAAGCAGGCCGCCGCCGCGGCACAGGTGCCGCTGCCCGCGAGCGACATGCGCAGCGCCAAGCTGATCGACGGCGTGGTCTGGGACGGCAAGAACCCCAAAGCCTACGCCGATGGTTTCAAGATCAAGGCCCGCAGCCAGCCTTCCGATTGACTCGCAGTGCCCCTGACGAAAGGAGCCAGACGTGAATGCCATTGTCCCCACTACGCCCGATGCCGCAAGCGCCGTCGCCGCCAACCCCGACACCAAGGAGCGCGCGCGTCGGCGCGAACACGAGATCGCCATGCAGGCGCGGCGCGCGCAACGCCGCGACGCCGTCGCCGCACTCGTGCTGAAGGCCGTGCCGCCGCTGCTGGGCTTCGCCTTGTTCGTGCTGGCCTGGCACGGCATCGCCACCATGATCCCGGCCATCCCCACGCCGGGCGCGACGTGGCACGCCGCGGCGCCACTGTTTGCCGACCCGTTCTACCGCAACGGGCCCAATGACCAGGGCATCGGCTGGAACGTGCTGGCATCGCTGGCGCGCGTGGCGGCGGGCTTCGGCCTGGCCGCGCTGGTCGGCATACCGGCCGGCTTCGTGATCGGGCGCTTTGCCTTCCTGAACGCCATGACCGCACCGGTGATCAGCCTGCTGCGGCCGGTCTCGCCGCTGGCGTGGCTGCCGATCGGGCTGCTGCTGTTCAAGGCGGCCAACCCCGCCGCGATCTGGGCGATCTTCATCTGCTCGATCTGGCCGATGGTGATCAACACCGCGGTGGGCGTCACGCGCGTGCCGCAGGACTACCTGAACGTGGCGCGCGTGCTCGACCTGTCGGAATGGAAAGTGTTTACGCGCGTGCTGTTTCCCGCGGTATTGCCCTACATGCTGACCGGCGTGCGGCTGTCGATCGGCACGGCCTGGCTGGTGATCGTCGCGGCCGAGATGCTGACCGGCGGCACCGGCATCGGCTTCTGGCTGTGGGACGAGTGGAACAACCTGAAGGTGGAGCACATCGTGATCGCGATCTTCGTGATCGGCCTCATCGGCCTGCTGCTGGAGCATGCGCTGCTGGCGCTGGCCCGGCGCTTCAGTTACGGCACCCATTGATATTGCGGGAGAGACGCCATGGACAAGTTCGTCAGCATTGAAAACGTCGGCCAAACCTTCAAGACTCGCAAGGGCCCGTTCGTCGCGCTGCGCGACATCCACCTGCAGGTCGCCGAGGGTGAATTCATCACGCTGATCGGCCACTCCGGCTGCGGCAAGTCGACGCTGCTGAATCTGCTGGCGGGGCTGGCCACGCCCACCACCGGCGCGCTGATCTGCGCCGGGCGTGAAATCGCCGGGCCCGGCCCGGAGCGCGCGGTGGTGTTCCAGAACCATTCGCTGCTGCCGTGGCTGACCTGCTTCGAGAACGTCTACCTGGGCGTGGAGCGTGTGTTTGCTGCCAGCGAGGACAAGGCGCAGCGCAAGGCGCGCACGCACGACACGCTGGCGCTGGTGGGACTGAGCCACGCCGAGGGCAAATACCCGCACGAGATCTCCGGCGGCATGAAGCAGCGTGTGGGCATTGCCCGCGCCCTGGCGATGGCGCCCAAGGTGCTGCTGATGGACGAGCCCTTCGGCGCGCTGGATGCGCTCACGCGGGCGCACCTGCAGGACGAGCTGCTCAAGATCGTGGCGCGCACGCGCAGCACGGTGGTAATGGTGACGCACGATGTCGACGAAGCCGTGCTGCTGGCCGACCGCATCGTGATGATGACCAACGGCCCGGCCGCCACCATCGGCGAGATCCTGAAGGTGGACCTGCCGCGCCCGCGCGACCGCGTGGCGCTGGCGCACGACCCGGCCTACCATCGCTGCCGCACCGCGGTGCTGGACTTCCTCTACCGCAAGCAGCGCAACCCGGCGCTGCCGCAAGCGGCGTAGCAGCACCGCCGGCGGCGATGGGCGAGGCCGCCGGGCTCCGCTATCATGAACCCAGCACACACTACCCCACGCCGCCATGACCACCACCGCCGCCCCATTTCCCGCCGCCCGCTATATCAAGGAGATCGGCCGCGGCGTCAACGGCGCGCGCGCCCTGCCGCGCGAGGACGCGCAGGCGCTGTTCGACGCCATGCTGGCCGGCCGCGTCTCTGACCTGGAGCTGGGCGCCATCCTGATGGCCTACCGCATCAAGGGCGAGGCGCCGCACGAGCTGGCCGGCATGCTCGAGGCCGCCCATGCGCATTGCCAGCCGCTGCCCGCGCCGCCGGACCGGCAGGTGGTGGTGATTCCCAGCTATAACGGCGCGCGCAAGCAGCCCAACCTGGTGCCGCTGCTGGCGCAGCTGCTGGCCCGCGAAGGCATCCCCGTACTGGTGCACGGGACGCGCGTGTTCGAAGGCCGCGTGACCAGCATGGCGCTGTTCGAACAGCTGGGTGTGCCCTTGTGCGCCAGCACTGCCGAAGCCTCGGCACGGCTGCGCGACGGCGACGGCAATGGCCCGCTGGCGGTGCTGCCGGTCGACGTGCTGTCGCCCGGACTGTCGCGGCTGCTGGAGCGGCGCACCGTGATCGGCCTGCGCAATTCGTCGCATACGGTGGCCAAGATGCTGCAGCCGGTGGGCGAGCATTCGCCCGCCGAAGGCCTGCGGCTGTACAGCTACACGCACCCCGAATACCGCGAGACGCTGACCGACTACTTCTCGCACGAGCCCGCCAACGTGCTGCTGGCACGCGGCACCGAGGGCGAAGTGGTGGCCGATGCCCGGCGCACCAGCCGCATCGACTGGCTGCATGAAGGCCACCAGCAGACATTGGTTGGCCAGGCCGGCGGCACCATCGGCGACGTGCCGGAACTGCCGCCGGGCAGCGATGGCGGCCTGACCGTGGCCTGGATCCGGCGCGTCCTGGACGGCGCGGTGCCGGTGCCGGCGCCCATCACCATCCAGGTCGAGGCGATCCGCGAATGCCTGCGCCAGGGCACGCGCGTGACCTGGGCCAGCCCGCTCTGAGCCGGCCCGGGGACAACGCTCAGGGCTTGCGCGGGGGCAGCGGGATACGCTCGGTCTCGCCCGGCACGTGCGGGAACTGGTCGTCCTCCCAGCGCTGGGCGGCAGCCTCGATCGCCACCTTGCTGCTGGCCACGAAATTCCAGAAGATAAAGCGGTGCCCGTCGGTCGGGTCGCCGCCCAGCAGCATCACGCGCGACGGCGCCGTGGCCGTCAGCGTTGCCGGGCGGCCCGGCGTGAGCACCACCATGTGCTCGGCCGGCAGCGGCTCGCCGTCAAGCGCGACCGCGCCGTCGACCGGGTAGATGCCGCGCTCGGCATGGTCGTCGGGAATCTCCACGCTGGCGCCCGCGTCCAGCTCGATCGCCACGTACAGCGTGCGGCTGAACACTTTCACCGGCGAAGTCTCGCCAAACGCATCGCCGGCAATCACCACCATGCGCAGGCCGGGCCGTTCGATGCGGGGCAGCGTGGCCGCCGGATGGTGGAAGAACGACGGCTCGGCGGTTTCATGGGCCTGCGGCAGCGCCACCCAGGTCTGGATGCCGTGCAGCCGGGCCCCAGCCGGGCGCACATGCTCCGGCGAACGCTCCGAGTGGACGATGCCGTGGCCCGCGGTCATCCAGTTGACGTCGCCGGGGCGGATCGCCTGGTCGCTGCCCAGGCTGTCGCGATGGATGATCTCGCCCTCGAACAGATAGGTGACCGTGGCCAGGCCGATATGAGGATGAGGACGCACATCGGCGCCCTGGCCGGCCGGCAGCTGGACCGGGCCCATATGGTCGAAGAAGATAAACGGCCCGACAGTCTGTGTAGCGGCGGCTGGCAGCAGCCGGCGCACGGTGAAATCGCCCAGGTCGCGCACATGCGGCTTGAGCAAGTGTTCGATAGCAGACATAACTCCTCCGTTCCGATAAGAGAGGCTCGCAAGCATGCCATTGCGCCGCCCGCCGGTCGAGTGTAGCCGGTGCTGGAACGCAGCATTGCACCAGCGCGTAGAACCCGTTTGCCCGCGCGCGCTCTAACTACAGTGCGAGATGGCACCGGTACCGTAGCCGTCTCTTGCCAAGCCTCCTGGCTATCCGAACAGGCAGGTTAATAAGCGGGAACTATCGGGGTCATCGGAACTCCAATTAGCACTCACCCGGCCAGAGTGCTAAGATGTGTTGCAGTGCCGCCGATTCCCAAGGGAGCGCGGCGCACCGGCAACCGAACCGCCGGACGCGAAAGGAGCCATTGAGTGAACGCAGTCTTGTCTGCCGACCAAACCCTGAATAACCGTCTGCCGACGGTACCCCGCAACACGGGCAGCTTTGCGCTGACCTTTCCGGCGACCGTGGGCAACCTCGACAGCTACATCCAGGCTGTCCACCGCATTCCGCTGCTGACCGCGGAGGAAGAGCAACGCCTCGCACGCGAGCTGCGCGATCACGATTCCGTCGATGCCGCGCGCCGCCTGGTGATGTCGCACCTGCGGCTGGTGGTGTCGATCGCCCGCCAGTACCTGGGCTACGGACTGCCGCACGCCGACCTGATCCAGGAAGGCAATATCGGGCTGATGAAGGCAGTGAAGCGCTTCGACCCGGACCAGGGCGTGCGGCTGGTGTCGTACGCAATGCACTGGATCAAGGCGGAAATCCATGAATATGTGCTGAAGAACTGGCGCATGGTCAAGGTGGCCACCACCAAGGCCCAGCGCAAGCTGTTCTTCAACCTACGCAGCCGCAAGCAGGGCGGTCACACGTTCACGCCGGAGCAGGTCGAGGCCGTGGCGCGCGAGCTGAACGTCAAGCCCGAAGAAGTGATGGAGATGGAAACCCGGCTGTCGGGCGGCGATCTGGCGCTGGAAGGCCAGGTCGACGATGGCGAAGAGGAATTCGCCCCCATCGCCTACCTGGCTGACAACCACAACGAGCCGACGCGCGTGATGGAAGCCAGGCGCCACGACCGCATGCAGGTCGAGGGGCTGGAAGAAGCGCTGGGCAAGCTCGACGAACGCAGCCGCCGCATCATCGAGGCGCGCTGGCTCAACGTCGAGGACGACGGCTCGGGCGGCGCCACGCTGCATGAGCTGGCCGACGAGTTCGGCGTGTCGGCCGAACGCATCCGCCAGATCGAGGCGGCGGCGATGAAAAAGATGAAGGGCGCGCTGCAGGCCTTTGCCTGATCGGTACCGCCAACCATGCAAAAGGCCGGTCCACTGGACCGGCCTTTTTTATTGCCCGCGTGCAGGGAGGTGCGGCGTTATGCCGCACCCTTCCGTCCCGCCTGCATCAGGACAACAGCTGTTTGAGGTCGTGCGCAATCGGCTCCGGACCCTGGCCATGGCGGATGAACAACCGCAGCTTGCCCTGCGGATCGAACACATAGCTGCCGGCCGAGTGATCCACGGTGTAGTTGTTGGGCGAGCTCCCCGGCACCTTGGCGTAGAACACCTTGAAATCCTTGGCCAGCTTCTGCAGCGCGGCCTCATCGGCCGGGCGCAGCCCGACAAAGCGGGGATCGAAGGCGGGCACGTACTGCGCCAGCAGCGCCTGCGTGTCGCGTTCAGGATCGACCGTGACGAACAGCACCTGCACGCGGTCGGCATCCGGCCCCAGCTTTTCCATCACGGCCTTCAGTTCAGCCATGGTGGTGGGGCAGACATCCGGGCAGTGGGTGTAGCCGAAGAACATCACCACCGCCTTGCCCTTGTAGTCGGCCAGGGTGCGCACCTTGCCGGTATGGTCGGTCAGCGCGAAGTCCTTGCCAAAATCGGCGGCGCCGGTGATATCGACATTGCGGAACGACGCCTTCTGCTGCCCACAGGCGGCCACGGCCAGGGCGAGCGCGGCCAGCAGGGAAAAACGGCGGAAGGCGGCGAACAGGCCGGAAGCGGGGCTGAGGCGTGGCATGCGGGGCAGGGTCGGAAATGGGAAGGAAACAGCATGCAGTATCGCCGATCATGCTGCTGAGCTCGCGCCCGCGCGGCAAGATGCCGCAGCCGGGGCGCGATGGCGCAGGTCAGACCTGCGGCACGAACTTGAAGTAGTGGTCGACCAGCAGCGCGGCGAACAGCAGCGACAGGTACAGGATCGAGAAGCGGAAGGTGCGTTGCGCCAGCTCGTCCGAATAGTTGCGGTACAGCTTCCAGGCGTAGGCCAGGAAGCCCGCGCCCAGCGCCAGCGCGGCCGCCAGGTAGATGTAGCCGCTCATGCCATAGACGAACGGCAGCAGCGTCGCCGCGATCATGATCAGCGTGTACAGCAGGATATGCAGCAGCGTGTAGCGCTCGCCGTGCGTCACCGGCAGCATTGGCAGGCCGGACTTGGCGTAGTCGGCGCGGCGGTACAGCGCCAGCGCCCAGAAATGCGGCGGGGTCCAGGTGAAGATGATCAGCACCAGGAACCAGGCCTCGGCCGGCACCTCCCCCGCCACCGCGGCCCAGCCCAGCGCCGGCGGCATTGCCCCGGACAGCCCGCCGATGACGATGTTCTGCGGCGTCGCCGGCTTGAGCAGGATGGTGTAGACCACCGCGTAGCCCAGGAACGTGGCAAAGGTCAGCCACATGGTCAGGTCGTTGGCGTAGACGTGCAGCAGCCACATGCCCGCGCCGCCCAGGATGGCGGAAAACACCAGCGTCTGGCGCGTGGTGATCTCGCCGGTGGCGGACGGGCGCCAGGCGGTGCGGCGCATCAGCGCATCGATCTTCTGCTCGACCAGGCAATTGATGGCAAAGGCCGCGCCGGCCAGCAGCCAGATGCCGGCGGCGCCGCCGATCAGCACCGGCCACGGCACCATGCCAGGCGTGGCGAGGAACATGCCGATGATGGCGCAGAACACGGCCAGCTGCGTCACGCGCGGCTTGGTCAGGGCGGCATATTGCCGGGCCAGGTGTCGCAAGCGGCTCAACTTGCCCAGGGAATGAGGATGGGTAGCGGTAACCACGGAAGGGGTCTTGTCTTTCATGTGGCACGGGCGGCATTCGGCACGGCAGCGGGGGCGCCGACGGCCCGGGTCGTCAGCCCGATATTGTAGTGGAGACGGACCAGCAGCAGCAGCAGCACTGCCGCGCCGCCGTTATGCGCGACCGCCGCCACCAGCGGCCAGTCGAACACGATATTGGACATTCCGGTGGCCAGTTGCAGCACCAGCGTCGCCAGGAGCCAGCCGGCAGTGCGGCTGAGCCCTTCCAGCCGGCGCGCCCGCAGGCCGAACCAAGCCAGGTAGCCCAGCACGATGACGGCAAAGCCGCGGTGCACCCAGTGGATCGCCACCAGCGCCGCGTGCGGGATGTAGTCGCCGTCCGCGGTCATGCCCAGCTGGCGCCACAGCGTGAAGCCGTGGCGGAAGTCCATCTCGGGCACCAGCTGCCCATTGCACAGCGGGAAGTCGGTGCAGGCCATCACCGCGTAGTTGGTGCTGACCCAGCCACCCAGGAAGATCTGGATCACCAGCAGCAGCAGTCCGATGCGCACCGGCCAGCGCAGCCGCGCCGCCTGCGGCGCGACCGGGTGCGGCGGGTCGTTGCGCGAGCCCAGCTGGATCAGCACCGCCAGCAGGCCCATGCCCAGCATCAGGTGGGTGACCACGATGATGGGTTGCAGCTTCAGGGTCACGGTGAAGGCGCCGAAGGCGCCCTGCAAGCACACCAGCAGCAGCACGCCGGTGGCGAACCAGGGCGACTGCTTCAGCTCGCGCCGCTTGACCCACGCCAGCACCATCAGCGTGATGATGAGCACGCCGACGGCCATGGCGAAGTAGCGGTGGATCATCTCGATCCAGGCCTTGGCCAGCGTCACCGGCCCGCTGGGCATGGCGGTCTCGGCCGCGCGGATCGGCTCCATGGCGGCATGCGGGTTGGAATGCCCGTAGCAACCGGGCCAGTCCGGGCAGCCCAGCCCGGAATCGGTCAGGCGCGTGAAGCTGCCGAACATGATCAGGTCCAGCGTCAGGAACGCCGTGATCCAGGCAAGCTTGCGGTACTTGTTGCGGTCGCCCTTCACCAGCACATAGGACAACGGGAACAGCGCGATCAGGATGCCGATGATGGCCAGTTGCAGCAGCATGGCGTCCCCTCAACCGATGCGCGAGACCTTGAGCAGCTTCTTCAGGTCGCCGCTCACCTTCTTGGGGTCCGGGTCCTGCGGGAAGCGCATCATCAGGTTGCCCAGCGGATCCACCAGGAACAGCGTGTCCTCGGCGCGCTTGCCCGGCTCTGCCGGCAGCCACTGCTGCGCCGCCTGGCGGTCGATGCGCAGGAAGCGCACGCCGGCGTAGGGCTCGTTGTAGGCGGCGACCACGCGCTCGTCGATCTTGCCGTTGTCGGTGATGAGCCACACCGGCACGATGCGCAGGCGGTCCTGCCCCTGTCCGGCGCGGATCTGGCGGATGGTGAACAGCTTCTTCGCGCAGGCTTCGTCGCAGGCGGACGGATCGGCGCTGACCAGCAGCCACTTGCCGCGGAACTGCTCCAGCGGCACGGCCTGGCCCTGCTCGTCGGTGACGCGCACCGGCGGCATCGGCCGCTGCGGGTCGACCAGCGCCCCATAGTTGGTGGCGCCGCCGCGCGGCTTGATCACGTAGTACGTGAAGTAGGAGGCGATCACCGGCGACGCGCACACCAGCAGCAGCATCAGCATCTGCAGGCGGCCACGGCGCGTGCGCGCGTCGATGCGGGGCTCCCGGGCCGCGGCGGCCGGAGCGGAGTCTTGCTGTGCCATGGAGTACGTCTGTCCTTTGTCTTCGGCAAGCCCATGCGCCCGTGGCGGGCGCAGAGGCAGTCAATTCATTCGGTCACGGTGCGGCCAGCCGCCGCGCGCGGCGCCAGCCCAGCACGACTACCAGCACCACCGTCAGCGCGGCCAGCCCGAACCACTGGAAGGCATAGCCGTAATGCCGGTCGGCGCCGACGTCGGCAGGCGCCCAGTCGCGCGCCAGGCCGTCGCCGGTGTCGTTGCGCTGCTCGATCACCAGCGGGTGCAGGGCGAGCCCGGTTTCGGCTGCGTAGGGCGCGATCTCGACGTTCTGGCGGATCCGGCTGCCGGCGGCCTCCTGGCCCAGGCTATAGACCCGCGGCACGCCAGCCAGTGCCGTGCCCGTGATGGTGACCTCGCCCGCGGGCGTCGGAAACGGCGCGATCCGGGTGCGGTCCCGGGCATCGCGCGGCAGCCAGCCGCGCAGCACCAGCACGGCGCGCTGGGCACCGCCCTCGCCCGGCGCCGCGCCGATCACCAGCGGCGTCAGCACCAGGAAGCCCGCACGGCTGTCGCCGCTGCGGCCACCGGCGCCGTGGGGGCGATTATCCAGCAATACGGTGCGGGATGCGTCGAAGCGGCCGCTGACGCGCACCGCGCGGTCGGTCACAACTTGTGACAGCGGCGCGGTCCCCAGTACCACCGGCGGCTGCGCGGCGAGCGCCTGCAGCCGCGCGGCGCGCGCTTCCTTCTCATGCGCGCGGTTGAGCTGCCAGTTGCCCAGCGCACAGGTCACCGCGATCACCAGCAGCGCGGCGGCCAGCGGCAACGGGCTGGCAAAGCGGCGCCAGTTCATCGCCCCCGCCGCGGCACTGCGAAGCGCAGCCCGGTGCGATAATGGCCCTGTGCGCCGCACGTCGCGCCGCGCCTGCCCCCATCCCGCCCCGCCATGCGCTTTGTCATCATCATTGCCTTCATCCTGATCATCGCCAGCCTGGCTTCGGCCTTGTTCTTCATGATGCGCGACCGCGGCAAGACGCCCAACATGATGCGCTCGCTGATGCTGCGCGTGGGCTTCTCGGTGGCGCTGTTCCTGTTCATCCTGTTTTCGAGCTGGATGGGCTGGATCCACAGCACGGGCATCCGCATGGCGCCCTGACGCGGCCCCACCTGGGCCTGGCCCGCAAAAGACAAACGCCGCAGGCTGCCATGGCCCCTGCGGCGTTTCTCTTTTGCGTTGGCGCCGGTGGCCCCGGTGTTCCGAGGGGGCCGCCGGCCGGTACGGCAGCGCTTACAGCCAGTACACCACGATGTAGAGGAACAGCCACACCACGTCGACGAAGTGCCAGTACCAGGCGGCGCCTTCGAAGGCGAAATGGTGCTCGGGCGTGAAGTGGCCCTTCAGCACGCGGATCAGCACCACCGTCAGCATGATCGCGCCCATGGTCACGTGGAAACCGTGGAAGCCGGTCAGCAGGAAGAAGGTCGAACCGTAGATGCCGGAGCTCAGCTTCAGGTTCAGCTCCGAATAGGCGTGCATGTACTCGTACACCTGGAAGCACATGAAGATCGCGCCCAGCAGGATGGTCAGCACCAGGCCCTGGATCAGCTGGCTGCGCTTGCCGGCCAGCAGCGCATGGTGCGCCCAGGTCAGCGTCACGCCCGACATCAGCAGCAGCGCGGTGTTGATGGTCGGGATCGGCCAGGGGCCCATGGTCTGGAAGGTTTCCACCACGCCGGCCGGGCCGGTGTTGGGCCATACCGCGGCAAAGTCGGGCCACAGGATCTTGTTGTTCAGGTCGCCCAGCCACGGCATGGCGATGGCGCGCGCGTAGAACAGCGCGCCGAAGAACGCGGCGAAGAACATCACCTCGGAGAAGATGAACCAGCCCATCGACCAGCGGAACGACAGGTCGATGTTCTTGCCGTACATGCCGCCCTCGGACTCGCTGATGGCGTCGCCAAACCAGCTCTTGAGCACGAACAGGAACCACAGCAGGCCGAAGCCGCACAGGTACGGCGCCCAGGGCTGCCCGTTTACCCAACCGGCGGCGCCCGCGCCCGTCATCAGCAGGCCGAAGCTTGCCGTGATCGGGTGGCGCGACGGGCCCGGTACGAAGTAGTACGGAGCGTTTGCGCGATTCGCACTCATTCTTTTATCTCCAGCTCAGAGTCTTTGATTCAGTATTCGTTGTCCCCGCCTTGGCACTGCAGGCCACCCGCCTCCTCTGGGCCGGCCCCGCCGCCGCGGTTGCTTTGTTCTGCGACTGCTTTTGTTGTCTACCCTTCCTGCCTTGCTACGCTGCCGCCTGGCTCACCACCATGCGTACGATCACCACCAGGACCGCGATGAACACGGCCGCTGCGATCAGCCCGGCGATCACCACGTGCACCGGGTTAAGCCGGGCCATGTCGCGCTCGTGCTCGGCGCCCTTGCGCAGCCCGATGAACGACCACAGCACCGCGCGCATGGTCTGCGCAAACGACATCTTGCGCCTGACCGCGTCCTTCATCTCATCCATCGCCCGTCCTCCGCCTCGCTGGCCTCTCGCCGGCCGCTTCAGATGCCCTTGCCGGCCGGGGCCGGCTGCGGCGCCAGCTGGCCTTCGGGCGCCTGCGCCACCGGTGCGCCCACCTCGAAGAAGGTGTACGACAACGTAATGCTCTTCACATCCTTGGGCAGCGCGGGATCGATCACGAACACCACCGGCATCTCGCGCGCCTCATTCGCCTTGAGCGTCTGCTGCTTGAAGCAGAAGCACTCCAGCTTCATGAAATACTGGGTCGCCTGCTTGGGCGCGTAGCTCGGGATGGCCTGCGCCGAGATATCGCGCGGCTGCCCGTTGGCCACCTCGTAGACGATCGTCGCCATCTCGCCGGGATGCACTTCCATGCTGTGCTTCACCGGCCGGAAGGCGAAGGGCCCGCGCGCGTTGGAGTCGAACTCCACCGTGATGGTGCGGCTCTTGTCGATCTGCGTATTCTTCACCGCGCCATGCAGCTCGCGCGTGGTGATGACGTTGATGCCGGTAATCTCGCAAATCTTCTTGTACAGCGGCACCAGCGCGTAGCCGAAGCCGAACATCACGGCCACGATCACGACCAGGCGCAGCATCATGCCACGGTTGAACCGCTTGTCCGCTTCCCTGCCCGACTGCTGGTCGATGCTCATTTCGCTACCCTGCCACCTCAGCCAAGAAACATCATCTTGGCGAAGAACCCCAGAAAGAAGACCGCCACGATCGACAGCAGGATCAGGCCAAGGCGGCGGTTGGCGGCCTTCTGGTCCTGGCGTGACGGGCTTTTGTCTGGAGACTGCATAGCTGCTTCGGTTTCCTGCCGGCGCGGGGGCGGGCGCTGCCGCCCCCGCGCCGCCTGGTTACGCGGGTACCGCCTCAGCGGACCTGCGGGGGAACTTCAAAGGTGTGGAACGGCGCCGGCGACGGCACGGTCCACTCCAGGCCCTCGGCGCCATCCCAGGGCTTGTCCGTGGCCTGCTGGCCGCCGCGGTACGACGGCAGCACCACGAAGAAGAAGAAATACACCTGCATCAGGCCGAAGCCGAGCGCACCGATTGACGCGATCGCGTTGAAGTCGGCGAACTGGGTCGGGTAGTCGGCATAGCGTCGCGGCATGCCGGCCAGGCCCAGGAAGTGCATCGGGAAGAAGGTCACGTTGAAGAAGATCAGCGAACCCCAGAAGTGGATCTGGCCGCGGGTTTCGTTGTACATGAAACCGCTCCACTTCGGACCCCAGTAGTAGAAGCCCGCGAACAGCGCGAACAGCGAGCCGGCCACCAGCACATAGTGGAAGTGCGCGACGATGAAGTAGGTGTCCTGCAGCTGGATGTCGATCGGGGCCACCGCCGGCATCAGGCCGGTGAAGCCGCCGATGGTGAACACGAAGATAAAGCCGATCGCGAACAGCATCGGGGTCTCGAAGGTCATCGAGCCGCGCCACATGGTGGCGATCCAGTTGAAGATCTTCACGGCCGTGGGCACCGCGATCAGCATGGTCGCGTACATGAAGAACAGCTGGCCGGTCACCGGCATGCCGGTCGTGAACATGTGGTGGGCCCACACGATGAACGACAGGATGGCGATCGAAGCGGTGGCGTACACCATCGAGCTGTAGCCGAACAGGCGCTTGCGCGCGAACGCCGGCACCACGTGCGAAATGATCCCGAAGGCCGGCAGGATCATGATGTAGACCTCGGGGTGGCCGAAGAACCAGAAGATATGCTGGTACATCACCGGGTCGCCGCCGCCGGCAGCCGAGAAGAAGCTGGTGCCGAAGTGGCGGTCGGTCAGCACCATGGTGATGGCGCCGGCCAGCACGGGCATCACGGCGATCAGCAGGTAGGCGGTGATCAGCCAGGTCCAGCAGAACATCGGCATCTTCATCAGCGTCATGCCGGGGGCACGCATGTTGAGGATGGTGACGATGATGTTGATCGAGCCCATGATCGACGACGCGCCCATGATGTGCATGGCGAAGATGGCCATGTCCATGCCCGGGCCCATCTGCACCGACAGCGGCGCGTACAGGGTCCAGCCGGCGGCGGTGGCGCCGCCCGGGGCGAAGAACGAACCGGCCAGCAGCAGCGCGGCCGGCGGCATCAGCCAGAAGCTGAAGTTGTTCATGCGCGCGAACGCCATGTCGGACGCGCCGATCTGCAGCGGGATCATCCAGTTGGCGAAGCCGACGAAGGCCGGCATGATCGCGCCAAACACCATCACCAGGCCGTGCATGGTGGTGAACTGGTTGAACAGCTCGGGGCGGAAGAACTGCAGGCCCGGCTCGAACAGCTCCAGGCGGATCAGCAGTGCCAGCACGCCGCCCGACAGCAGCATGATGAACGAGAACAGCAGGTACAGCGTACCGATGTCCTTGTGGTTGGTGGCGAACAGCCAGCGGCGCCAGCCATGCGGGTGATCGTGCGCGTGGTCGTCATGCGCGTGATCGTGCGGATGGGCGAGCGCGTCCGGGGTAGCAGTACTCATCGCAAATGCTCCTCTAATCCTGTTCTGTCTTCAGCGGGTCAGCCCGCGACGCGGTTGCCCGCGAGACTGGCCTGCTTGTCAGCCTTGTCGGCGGGCTTGGCGTCGGCCTTCGGCGCTTCGCCGCCTGCCGCGCCGCCGCCTTCGGGGAACTTGCCGGCGCGAGCGCCAACGAAGTCGCCCGGCTGGATCACTTCACCGGTCTTGTTGCTCCAGGCGTTGCGCGTATAGGTCATGACCGTGGCCAGCTCGGTGTCCGACAGCTGCTTCCACGACGGCATGCCGCCCTTGCCTTCCAGCAGGATGTGCATCTGGCCGGCCTTCGGGCCATTGACCACCTTGGAGCCGTCCAGCGCCGGGAAGGCGCCGCCACCCTTGCCGTTGGGCTGATGGCAGACCGCGCAGTTGGCCGCGTAGATCTTCTCGCCACGCACCTTGGCTTCATCCAGGGTCCAGGTCTTGTTGGGATCGTCGGCCTTGGCCGCCAGCTCCTTCTTCTTGCCGTCGACCCACTTGGTGTAGTCGGCGTCGGAAACCACGCGCACCACGATCGGCATGAAGGCGTGTTCCTTGCCGCACAGCTCGGCGCACTGGCCGCGGTACACGCCGATCTTCTCGGCCTTGAACCAGGTGTCGCGCACGAAGCCGGGAATCGCATCCTGCTTGACGCCGAAGGCCGGGATCATCCAGGCGTGGATCACGTCGTTGGCGGTGGTGACGATGCGGATCTTCTTGTTGACGGGCACCACCAGCTCGTTGTCCACCTCCATCAGGTAGGTGTTCGACTTGGCCTGCTCGTTGTTGATCTGCTCGCGCGGGGTGGTCAGGGTCGATACGAACGAGATGCCCTCGCCTTCGCCCTTCAGGTAGTCATAGCCCCACTTCCACTGGTAGCCGGTGGCCTTGATGGTGACGTCCGAATTGGTGGTGTCCTTCATCGCGACCACGGTCTTGGTGGCCGGCAGCGCCATCGCGATCACGATCAGGAACGGCACGATGGTCCAGACCACCTCGACGGTGATGCTCTCGTGGAAGGAGGCCGGCTTGGCGCCCTTGGCCTTGCGGTGCGTGAAGATGGAATAGAACATCACGCTGAACACCGCGATGAAGATCACCGTGCAGATGATCAGCATCATCCAGTTCAGCCAGTGAATCTGTTCGGCGATCTTGGTAACCGGCTCGGTCAGGTTGAGCTGGCGCACGGCGGGGCCGCCCGGCATGTCGCTGACCGCGGATGCCGCCTGGCTGGCAAGCAGGGACGCGCCGGCCAGACAAACTGCGGATGCCTTCTTCCACATTTTCATTTGTTATCTACCCAATTTACAGATTCAAATCTGTCCCCGCCGCCGCTCCCGCCGCCTCTCAGAGGCGGCGCAAGGCCGCTGCGAGCTCCTGCGCGAACTTGCGTCGCCGGTACGGGTCCACGTAATACCCCACCTGTACCGCACGCTTGCCCGAGCGCAGCGTCACCAGCGCGCGGAACGATTCACCCAGTTCGATCCGCACCCAGCACGGATTGAATTCCTGGCGCGTCACCCGCCCGGCGCTGGCTGTCTCCACGACCAGCGTGCCGTCGGTGATGCTGACGCGCTCATAGTCCGTCGCATGGCGCGCATACACAAGCAGGGCAATGCCCAGCCCGATCAACTCGATGCTGGCAAACGGCAGCACGAGCCACGACCCTTGCCAGGCGAAAAACAACGCGATGGCAAGCGAAACCGTGAGGATCGAGAGGTAAAACCAGCCGACCTGGCGTGGACTCAGCGAACAATTGCGCTTCATCAGCCAGTCGTGGGGCGAGGAAAGAGGTCCGTCGAGATTTCCGCCGGAGTCACCACCTGCCGTCTGGAATGCGATACCCAAGTCTTGCATCGCCAACCACTCTGCATCGGATGCACACCCGGGACGATGGCGTCCGGACCGCACAGTGCGTGCAAACCAGGACGTTCTTGTGCCAGGGGACCACTGCGACAAACTGGCGCATTATAGGGCGCTTCCCATACACGGACAAGGGCGCGCCTTGACCGCAAGGCTTGCACGTCGCCTTATTCTGTGCATTGGCCAGGCTCCTATCATCGCCCTGCCCGCCGCGCCGGCACTATGGTTGCGGCAATCTTGCGCCGGCGCAAGTTAACTCAGTTTTAACCTGTGCGGCGCGGTTTTGCACGGCCGATCTGGTCGAGCGGCACCACCGCGCGGCCTTCGCCGTCGCGCACCTGCGCGCCGCGCGGGGCCAGCTTCCAGGCATGGCCGTAGACGATCTCGAAGCTCAGCGGGATCACGCCGTCGGCGTTGCGCCGCCGCTCCAGCGCCCGGGTCAGCGCCTGGTACCAGCCGCGGCCGCGCAGGCCCTGCGGCGGCGCCCCGGCCGGCGCGCGCAGGCCGCCAAAGGCCTGTACCTCGCGCAGCAGCGTGGCGGGCGACTCGTAGGTCACGGTCAGGGTTTCCATGTCCATCACCGGGGTCGACCAGCCGCTGTGCACCAGCATGTCGCCGATATCGTGCATGTCGACAAAGCGCAACGTATGGGGCGCGTCGTCGACCTCGGCGAAGGCCGCGCGCAGCTCCTTCAGTGTGTCCGGGCCGAACAGCGAAAACAACACCAGCGCTTCGTCGCGCGCCACGCGGTGCCACTCGGGGAACACGCGGTGTGGCTCCGGATGCCAGTGCAGCGCCAGGTTGGACCATAGCAGGTCGAAGCTCGCGGGCGCAAAAGGCAGTGTGGCAAGATCGCCCTGGACCAGGTCGAACAGCGGCCGCTTGCCCAGCATGCGGCCGATCCAGCCGGGCCGGCGCTGCGGATCGCGCTGGCCGGCCTCGGCCAGCATCGCGCCGGAAATATCCAGGCCGGCGATCTGCGCATCCGGAAAGCGCGCGCGCAGCCCGGCCAGGCCCTGGCCATGGCCGCAGCCGATATCCAGCGCGCGCTGCGGCGCCAGGCGGATCACCTCCATGCGCTCCTGCATGCGACGGCCGATCTCGCCCAGCAAAAAATCGAGCTGGCCGAAGCCGCGGCTGCGCCGGTCAAAGGCGAGCCGGGTCAGGCGCGCGGGCGGCAGGAAGGCATCGGGAGAATCGGCGGCATGCAGGGACACGGGCAGGCAGGGCAGCAAGAGAACCAGGAACCGGCGCGCGGGCAGGCACTGCCCCAGGCGCCGGATGAACACGGCCGCCGCGCCCGATGGGCCGCGGCCGGACGGCAAGTATACGCGCGCGCCGCGCTGGCTGCCGGCGCCGCCGGCCGCGCGCTGTCCGACGCGGGCGGGCTCCTGCTGCCCAGCACCTGCGCGCTGTGCGGGGCGGTGCAGCGGCAGGCGGTGTGCGCGCCCTGCGCCGCCGACCTGCTGCGCCCGGTGCGGCGCTGCCCGGTGTGCGCGCTGGCGCTGGGGCGGCATCGCCACTGCCCGGCCTGCGGCGCATCGCCGCGCGCCTTCGACCACGCCTATACGCTTGGTGACTACGCCTCGCCGCAGGACCAGCTGGTGCTGGCGCTCAAGTTCGGCCACGCCTTGCCGCTGGCGGCGTGGCTTGCCGCCCGGCTGGCCGACGACTTGCCCGCGGCCTGGGCCCGCGCCAGTCACGGCACGCCGGACCTGATTGCGCCGGTGCCGCTGTCGCCGCAACGGCTGGCCGCGCGAGGCTTCAACCAGGCCTGGGAAATCGCGCGGCCGCTGGCGCGCCGGTTGGGCCTGCGTGCCGATCCAGTGCTGCTGCAACGCCGGCGCGACACTGGCAGCCAGCGGGCGCTGGACCTGGCCGCGCGGCAGGTGAACCTGCGCGGCGCGTTCGCCCTCACCCGCGCCGCCAAGCGCCTGGATGGTCTGCACGTGGCGCTGGTGGACGATGTGATGACCTCCGGCGCGACCCTGCACGAGGCCGCCGGCATGCTCAAGGCCCAGGGCGCGGCCCGGGTCAGCGTGATCGTTGCGCTGCGCACGCCGTAGCAGGCTGGATGACAGGGGCGCAGGCGCGCGGTAAGCTGCGCACCGTTCTGACGAAGGGCGCCACGCGCCCGCCATCGCCCGCATCATGTTCAACGTTGTCCTGGTCGAACCGGAAATCCCGCCCAATACCGGGAATGTGATCCGCCTGTGCGCCAACACCGGCGCACAGCTGCACTTGGTCAAGCCCCTGGGATTTCCGCTGGAGGACACACGCATGCGCCGCGCGGGCCTGGATTACCACGAGTACGCCACCATGCGCGTGCACGAGAGCTGGGACGCGCTGATGGCCAGCGAGCAGCCGGACCCGACGCGGATGTTTGCGTTGACCACGCGCGGCTCCACGCCGTTCGGCCAGGTCGCGTTCCGGCCCGGCGACTGGTTCGTGTTTGGCTCAGAGACGCGCGGACTGTCCCCCGAGCGGCGCGAGTGGTTTCCACCCGCGCAGCGCATCCGGCTGCCGATGCGGCCGGACAACCGCAGCCTGAACCTGTCGAACACGGTGGCCGTGGTGGTGTTCGAGGCCTGGCGCCAGAACGGCTTCGCGGGCGGCAGCTAAAGGCCGCCGCGCAGTGCCTACTCGGGCTGCACGCCGGCCGCGCGGATCACCTTGTCCCAGCGCGCCTTCTCGCTCGCCATGGTCTGCCGCAGCGAGGCCGGCGCGGTGCCGGCCGGCACGAAATACTGCGCGCGCATCTTGTCGCGCACGTCGGCGCTGCCGATGATCGCCACCAGTTCGCGGTAAAGCCGGTCGATCACGGCCTGCGGCGTGCCCGCGGGCGCCAGCACAGCCTGCCACGAAATCGCCTCGAAGCCGGCATAGCCGGACTCCGCCACGGTCGGCACCGACGGCAGCACCGCGGTGCGCCCCGTGGTGGTCACGGCCAGCACGCGCAGCTTGCCGGCATTGACCTGCGGCATCGCAATCGCCGGCACCATGAAGGCCGCCTGCACCTGGCCGCCGATTATCGCCGTGGTGATCTGCGGAAAGCCGGGGTACGGCACGTGCTGCAGCTCGACGCCCGCCATCGCCTTCAGCTGCTCCATCGCCAGGTGCGAGGCGCTGCCGTTGCCGGGCGAGCCATAGTTCAGTTCACCCGGACGGGCCCGCGCCAGCGCGACGAACTCGCGCAGGTTATGCGCCGGCAGCCGCGCATCCACCACCAGCACGTTAGGCGAAGTCGCCACCAGCGTGACCGGGGCGAGTTGGCGGAACGGGTCGTAGTTCAGGTTGCGCGACAGCGTGGGGGCGGTCACCAGCGGGCCGTTGATGGTGAACAGCAGCGTGTAGCCGTCTGGCGCGGCGCGCGCCACCATGCCGGTGCCAATGTTGCCGCCGGCACCCGGGCGGTTTTCCACCACCACCGGCTGGCCCAGCGCGGCGGCCAGCTTTTCAGTCAGGATGCGCGCGATCAGGTCGGGCGACGAGCCGGGTGGGAATGGCACTACCATGCGAATTGGCCGCGCCGGCCACGGTTGCGCCAAAACGCTGCGCGAGGTCCCAGCGGCGCAGGCGGCAGCGAGCGCGATCAGCGCTTGTCGTCGTGTTGACATGCGAAGCCTCAGAAACAGGGGGAAACGCCGGCGCTCATTCGTCGCGCGCGTCGCGCTGCAGCAGCTGCGCGACCGCATCTGCTGCGCTGAGCCCGTCGAACAGCACGGCGCAGACGGCGCGCGCGATCGGCATCTCGATACCATGCGTGGCGGCCAGCGCAGCCACCGCCTGGGCGCAGCGCACGCCTTCGGCAACGTGCCCGAGCCCGGCCAGGATCTGTTCCAGGCTCTGCCCCGAGGCCAGTTGCTGGCCGACCTTGCGGTTGCGCGAGAGGTCGCCGGTGGCGGTCAGGATCAGGTCGCCGACGCCGGCCAGCCCCATGAAGGTCTCGACGCGGCCGCCCAGCGCCAGGCCCAGCCGCGTCATCTCGGCCAGCCCGCGCGTGACCAGCGCGGCGCGCGCGTTCAGCCCCAGGCCCAGCCCGTCGCTGGCGCCGGTGGCAATCGCCAGCACATTCTTGACGGCGCCGCCGACCTCCACGCCGGTCAGGTCATCGCTGCCATAGATGCGCATCGCATGATGGTGGAAGGCGGCCTGGGCGCGCTCAGCCAGCGAGGGCTGGTTGCCCGCCACGGTCAGCGCGCACGGCAGCCCCAGGGCCACCTCGCGCGCAAAACTCGGGCCGGTCAGCACGCCATAGGCAAAGCCCTCGGTGCGCCCGGCGGCGTCTAGCTCGGCCCGCACCATCTGGTGCGGCAGCAGGTGGGTCTCGGCCTCGAAGCCCTTGCACAGCCACAGCATCGACACCGGCTTCGCGCCGCGCGTGGCCAGCCTGCGTGTCATCTCGCGCAGGCCCGCGACCGGGGTGGCCACCACTACGATGCCGTCCGGATCGTCGGCGGCATGCGCCACGGCCTGCGCGAAATCCGGCTGCACCGCGAGCCGCTCGGACAGCGTCACGCCCGGCAGGTAAGTAGCGTTCTCGCGCGTGGCCGCGAGCGCCGCGAGCTGCGCCGGGTCGCGCCCCCACAACACCACGTCATTGGTGGCCGCGGCATGGCTGGCGAGGGCAGTGCCCCACGCCCCGGCACCCAGGAAGGTCAGTTTCATGGCAGCTCGAACAGTGGAAGGCGCAAGCGTTCTGGCCGCTTGCGCCTCCGATGGTAGCCCAAAGGCAAAACGGGGCCGCAGCCCCGTTTCGATGGATGGCGCAGGACGCCGGGCTCAGTGGCGAGCCTGGCTGCCGTCGGGCATGACGATGCCGCTGTTGCCGCCTTCGGCACCCTGGGCTTCTTCCATGGCAGCCTGCAGGCGTTGCTCGTACAGCGCCTGGAAGTTGATTTCCGACAGGTGGATGGCCTGGAAGCCGGCACGCGTAATCACGTCGGCGATATTGCCGCGCAGGTACGGGTAGAGGATGGTGGGGCAGGCAATGCCCAGCAGCGGATCCAGCTGTTCCACCGGCACGTTGCGGATATCGAAGATGCCGGCCTGGTGCGCTTCCACCAGGAAGGCAACCTTGTCCTGCACCTTGGTCGTCACGGTGCCCGTCACCACCACTTCGAAGATGCCTTCCTGCAGCTGCGAAGCGCCGACGTTGACCTGCACTTCCACCGACGGGGCTTCCGATTCCAGGAAGATGCCCGGCGAATTGGGCTGCTCCAGCGACATGTCCTTCAGGTAGACACGCTGGATGTTGAAAAAGGGTTGATCGTCCTGCTGGGTGTTTTGCTGGTCGCTCATGAAAGGCTTCCGGGAGGATGGGCTGGATGCGTGTCGGGTACGGCGGCGGCAGCGCCTGCATCGTGCAGGGCCGGCCGGTGCCCGGTTGGAAAACGCATATGGTACATGACGCGGGTGGCGAATTCACCCGCGCCGGAGGGATGCCGGGACCACCCCGCGCGAAATCAGATGATTCTGCGCAGGGGACAATCCCAAGGCGGCTCAGGCGGCCAGCAGCGGCACCAGGCCGCCCTGGCGGTCGAGCGCCGAGAGGTCGTCGAAGCCGCCCACGTGGGTGTCGTCGATGTAGATCTGCGGCACGGTGCGGCGGCCGGTGCGGGCCATCATCTCTTCACGCTTGCCCGGTTCGCGGTCGATCAGGATCTTCTCGATCGTTTCGACGCCGCGGGACTTGAGCAGGCGTTCAGCCATCACGCAATACGGGCACACCACGGTGCTATACATGACGACGCGGGCCATGTGGGGTCTCCTTGAATGCAATGGGCGCGGCCCGGCAAGCCGGGGCACGCTGTGACGGATTTGGCAGGATGCCCCGGTTACTTCACCAGGGGCAGGCCTGCCTGCTGCCAGGCGGCGATGCCGCCCTCGAGCGCGTAGATCTCACTGTAACCGGCTTCCTTCAGCGCTGCCTGGGCCTTGCCCGAGCGCTGGCCGGTCTGGCATACGACGATGATGGGGGCAGCCTTGTCCTTTGCAAGCCCGGCCGCGCGCGCGGCCAGGTCGCCCAGGGGCGCGCTCTTGGCTTGCGGCAGGTGGCCCTTGGCGTACTCGGCGGGCTCGCGGATGTCGACCACGACGGCGCCGCGCTTGTTGATCAGCTGGGTCGCGGTGGCGGTGTTGACCGACTTGCCGCCGGTACTGCGCGAGATCGCGGGCCAGGCCAGCAGGCCGCCCGAGACCACGGCAAGGGCGATCAGGGCGAGGTTGTTGTAGTCGGCGAAGAAATTCACGTTGGCATTCCGGTAGGTTGGGTCGGCGGCATTATAAAATACGCGGTTTGGCGTCCAGGCCCTGCCGTTGCACGGCCATCCGCCATTGTCGCCTGTCTGAGACATTGGGGTCACGTGTGCATCCCATCAGCCTGCTCCAGGTGACGGCGCGGACGCATGCAGGTTACCTACTCTCTGGAAGCAGCAGCATGTACAAGCTCGTTCTCATCCGCCACGGCGAATCCACGTGGAACCTCGAAAACCGCTTTACCGGCTGGGTCGATGTCGACCTGACCGAAACCGGCGCCGACCAGGCGCGCCAGGCCGGCAAGCTGCTCAAAGAGGCCGCTCTCGGCTTCGACGTGGCCTACACCTCGGTGCTCAAGCGCGCCATCCGCACGCTGTGGCATGTGCAGGATGAAATGGACCTGATGTGGATCCCGGTGCGCAACGAATGGCGCCTGAACGAGCGCCACTACGGCGCCCTGGCCGGCCTGAACAAGGCCGAGACCGCGGCCAAGTTCGGCGACGAGCAGGTGCTGGTATGGCGCCGCAGCTACGACACGCCGCCGCCGGCGCTGGAGCCGACCGATCCGCGCGCCTCGTACGACGACCCGCGCTACGCCGGCGTGCCGCGCCATGAAATCCCGCTGACCGAGTGCCTGAAGGACACCGTGGCGCGCGTGATGCCGCTGTGGAACGAATCCATCGCCCCCGACATCCAATCCGGCAAGCGCGTGGTCATTGCCGCCCATGGCAACAGCATCCGCGCGCTGGTGAAATACCTGGACCAGATTTCGGATGACGACATCGTCGGCCTCAATATCCCCAACGGCACCCCGCTCGTCTACGAGCTGGACGCCGACCTGCGCCCCCTGCGCCACTATTACCTGGGCGACCAGGACGCCATCGCCGCCTCGCTGGCGGCCGTGGCCAGCCAGGGCAAGGCGCGCTGAGATCCGCCCGGGTGGCCGCGCGCAGATGTGCGGCCGCCCACCCTGAGCCGGGACGGGACAGGCCCATTTCTCCACCCGCACTTATACTGTCGGACAAAACTGGGACGAACACCCGGCGCCGGGCGGCCGCAGCCGGCATAATCCCCCTACCGTACACCCGTACTTCGCGTACAAGTTCAGGCAGCCCTCATGCGCAAGACGCTCAAGAACATCAGCCTAGTTTCGGTCGGCCTCGTCGCCGGCGTGCTCGCCACGCTGCAGATTTCAGCGACCGCGCAGAATTCATCGGGGCCCCTGCCGCTGGACCAGTTGCGGCTGATGGCCGATATCTTCGGGCAGATCAAGCGCGAGTATGTGGAGCCGGTCGATGACAAGAAGCTGCTGACCGAAGCCATCAAGGGCATGGTCGCCAGCCTCGACCCGCATTCGTCCTACCTCGACGAGAAGGATTTCAAGGAACTGCAGGAAGGCACGCGCGGGCGCTTTGCCGGCCTGGGCATCGAGATCTCGCAGGAAGAGGGCCTGGTCAAGGTGATCAACCCGATCGAGGACACGCCCGCCTTCCGCGCCGGCATCCAGCCCGGCGACCTGATCACCCGTATCGACGACAAGCCCGTGCGCGGCCTGCCGCTGGAGCAGGCGGTCAAGCGCATGCGCGGCGAGCCCGGCACCAAGGTCACGCTGACGATCTACCGCAAGAGCGAGGAACGCACCTTCCCGGTCTCGATCACGCGCGCCGAGATCCGCGTGCAGTCGGTCAAGGCCAAGATGCTGGACAACAATATCGGCTGGATCCGCCTGACCAGCTTCCAGGAACGCACCATTTCGGACCTGTCGCGCAAGCTGGTCGAACTGGCGCAGAAGAACCCCAACATGAAGGGCCTGGTGCTGGACCTGCGCAACAACGGCGGCGGCGTGCTGCAGGGCGCGGTCGGCGTCGCCGCGGCCTTCCTGCCGGAAGACGCCACGGTGGTGTCGACCAACGGCCAGGTGCCCGATGCCAAGCGCGTGTACCGGGCTTCGTACAACAACTACCGCCTGTCGTCGCTGGAAGAGGATCCGCTCAAGGGCCTGCCGGCGCTGTACAAGAAGATCCCGATGGTGGTGCTGACCAACGCCTACTCGGCCTCGGCTTCCGAGATCGTGGCCGGCGCGCTGCAGGACCACCACCGCGCCCAGATCATGGGCAAGACCACCTTTGGCAAGGGCTCGGTGCAGACCGTGCGCCCGCTCACCAACGACACCGGCATCAAGCTGACCATCGCGTACTACTACACGCCGAGCGGCAAGTCGATCCAGGCCAAGGGCATCCGCCCGGATATCCCGGTCGACCAGAACCCCGACGGCGATCCGGACGACGCGCTGATCACGCGCGAGATCGACACCGAGCGCCACCTGCACAACAAGCAGGAATCGGAAGAACCGGAAATGACTGAGCGCGAGCAGCGCCGTGTCGAAGAGCTGCGCCGGCTGGAAGAAGAGAACGCGAAGAAGACCCCGGAAGAGCGCGAGAAGGAGCGCCGCAAGAAGCCGGTCGAGTTCGGCTCGGCCGACGACTTCATGCTGCAGCAGGCCATCGCCCAGCTCAACGGGCAGCCGGTCAAGCGCTCCAAGTCCAAGCTGGAAACCAATCCGCCGGCCGACAACGGCAAGGCGGCGAAGCCTACGGGCAAGAGCGGCGCCAAGGGCGCCAGCGCACCGGCCGCCAAGCCAGCCGCTCCGGCGCCAGGCAAGCAGCCGCCGGCCAGCGCGCCGATCGGCGAGCCGCTGGGCACGCCGACCGGCAAGGCGCCCTGATTCCACAGCAGACGCGACCTGCACGCGCTGGCAAGATCCGCGCGCTGCCGGTTTGCTCCCCTCTCCCGCTTGCGGGAGAGGGGCAGGGGGTGAGGGCAGGAGTGTCAAAGGCTGAGGGCGGTGAGTTAACACCCCTGGCTTCGCTTGAAGTGGTTCCTTGCTAGTCCACCGCTCTCCCCAACACTCTCCCCCTGAGGGGAGAGGGAGAACACCTTGCTTGGGCTAGCTCGGGCGGCTTTGGAGGACCCAAAACCGCCCTCCCCCTGCAGCACTCGAGGGATTACCTCATGAGCGACGACGGCCTCAACGACGAACAACTGCTGCGCTACTCGCGCCATATCCTGCTGGACGAGCTTGGCATTGAAGGCCAGCGCCGCCTGCTGGCCGGCCATGCCGTGGTGATCGGCGCGGGCGGTCTCGGCGCGGCGGCCCTGCCCTTCCTGGCCTCGGCCGGCGTCGGCCGCATCACCGTGGTCGACAACGACGAAGTCGACCTGACCAACCTGCAACGCCAGATCATCCACACCACCGCCAACGTGGGCCGGCCCAAGGTAGAGTCCGCGCGCGAAGGCATGCTGCGCATCAACCCGGGCCTGGATATCGTCACGGTGCCGGCGCGCGTGGGCGATGCCGAGCTGGACCAGCTGGTGGCGTCGGCCAGCGTGGTGCTGGACTGCTGCGACAACTTCGCTACGCGCCAGGCCGTCAACCGCGCCTGCGTGCGCCACAAGGTACCGCTGGTATCCGGCGCCGCGCTGCGCTTCGACGGCCAGATCAGCGTGTTCGACCGCCGCCAGCCGGACGCGCCCTGCTACGCCTGCCTGTTCCCCCCGGCCGAACCCGCGCCGGAAGTCGCCTGCGCCACCATGGGCGTGTTCGCGCCGCTGGTCGGCATGGTCGGCACGGTGCAGGCGGCCGAGGCCCTCAAGCTGCTCGCCGGCGTGGGCGACAGCCTGGCGGGCCGGCTGCTGATGGTCAATGCGCTGTCGATGGAATGGACCACGATGCGGCTGGCGCGCACGCCGGATTGCCCGGTCTGCGCCGGGCATTGAGCGCGATGCTCAGGCGTGCCGCGCCGTGTGCGCCCGCAGCCAGTCGGTGACGGCGGCACGGTCGCCGCGGAACACGATGCGGGCTTCACGCTGCTCGCTCTGGAATGCGTACATGGGATCGTAGTACTCGCGCAGCAGTACCTCGATCCAGCCCCGGTGCAGTTCCACCTCGCCCGACTCCGACTGCCGCGCCAGCGCCTGTTCCAGCAACGCTGACAGCTTGCCGTAGCGCTCCCCGCCGAGCCGCGGCGAAATGCCGGCCATGGCCTCGCGCAAGCGCGCGGCATAGGCTTCGAAGCCTTCCCTGCTGCCCTGCTGCGCAATGAATTCCGCTGCCAGGCCTTGCACATAGTCGCGCAGCACGCGCTCGACGCGTTCGTCGAACGAGGCTTCCAGCCAGACCAGCGGGCTGGCCTGCATGCGCTGCGTGAGCACTTTGGGCACATTGCGGCTGCCGATGAAGCGGCCTTCGTCCTCCACCACCAGCGCGCGGTTGCCTGCGTCAATACGCCGCAGCACGTCGATGGCCAGCGCATTCTCGAAATCGACCTGCGGCGGCTGTGCCAGCGCGCGCCGGCCGAACGCCGAGCCGCGATGGCGTGCATGGCCTTCCAGGTCGATCGATGCCGGCACGTCGGCCAGCACGTCGGTCTTGCCGCAGCCGGTCAGGCCGCCCAGCACGATCCATGGCTGCGCTGCCGCCGCGGTATCGATGGTCTCGATCAGGAAGCCGCGCATCGCCTTGTAGCCGCCGGTCACGCGCGGATAGTCGACGCCGGCCGCGTGCAGCCACTGCTGCACCAGCTGCGAGCGCAGCCCGCCGCGGAAGCAATACAGGTAGCCGTCCGGATGCGCGCGCGCAAACTCCGCCCAGGCCGCGATGCGCGCCGCCTTGCGCAACCCCGACACCAGCTGGTGGCCCAGTTCGATCGCCGCCTGCTGGCCCTTCTGCGTATAGCACAGGCCAACTTCGTGGCGCTCGGCATCGTCCATCAACGGCAGGTTGACCGCGCGGGGGAAGGCCCCGCGCGCGAACTCCAGCGGCGCGCGCACGTCCAGCATGGCCACGCCACTGAGAAACAGCGTGCGGAAATCGGCGGTATCCGGGCGCATCAGCGGATCTCTACGGCCAACGCGGCGCGGGCCACCATCTCGCCGATCGGGGCCAGGGACAGCCCCAGGCGCTGGCATTCGGCCAGGAACGCGGCTTCGCCGGCGGGCTCGACCGCCACCAGCAGGCCGCCGCTGGTCTGCGGATCGCACAGCAGCGCACGTTGCGCCTCGGTGAGCGGCGCGATGCGATGCCCGTAGCTGTCGAAGTTGCGCTGGGTGCCGCCCGGCACGCAGCCCTGGCCGATGTAGTCGATGACGTCATCCAGCACCGGCACCGCGGCATATTCGATGCGGGCGGTCAGGCCGCTGCCGTCGGCCATTTCCACCAGGTGGCCAAGCAGCCCGAAGCCGGTCACATCGGTCATCGCGCGCACGCCGGGCAGGCGTCCGAAGGCGCTGCCGGGCCGGTTCAGCACGCACATCCAGTCACGCGCCAGATGGCGGTTGTCGGCGCGCAGCAGTCCTTTCTTTTCGGCCGTGGTCAGCACGCCGATGCCGAGCGGCTTGGTCAGGTACAGCCGGCAGCCCGGCGTGGCGGTGTCATTGCGCTTCATGTGCGCGCGCTCGACCAGGCCGGTCACCGCCAGGCCGAAGATGGGCTCGGGCGCATCGATCGAATGCCCGCCCGCCAGCGGGATGCCGGCGTCATCGCAAGCGCGACGTCCGCCCGCCACCACTTCGCGCGCCACCTCGGGCGGCAGCACGTTCACCGGCCAGCCCAGGATGGCGATGGCCATCAGCGGGTCGCCGCCCATGGCGTAGATGTCGCTGATCGCATTGGTCGCGGCGATGCGCCCAAAGTCGAACGGATCGTCGACGATCGGCATGAAAAAGTCCGTGGTCGAAACCACCCCGCGCTGGCCGTCGGCGCCATCCAGCGCATACACCGCCGCATCGTCGCGCGAGGCATTGCCGACCCACAGGCGCGGGTCCAGGTGCTGCGCACCGCTGCCGGCCAGGATCACGTCGAGCACCTTGGGGGAAATCTTGCAGCCGCAGCCGGCACCGTGGCTGTACTGGGTCAGGCGGATGGGACGGGTCATGAGCGTGGGCTCCGCGCGGCGCGCCGGCGGGTCAGGAGCCTTGGCCCCGCCGGCGACGCCTGGATGAAGAGAGGAATTGGAATGAGAAGGGTTACCGCCTGCAGGCGAGCAACCGGGCGGAGCCGAATAGCGCCGCGCGCGGGGCGGGCCGCCCCGCAGGGACGGCCGCGCCGGAGACGGCGGCTTATTGCTCGCCCGGCTCCATCTGCGACTGCAGGTAGTTCTGCAGCCCGACCTTGTCGATCAGGTCCAGCTGCGTTTCCAGGTACTCGATATGTTCCTCGGTATCGGTGAGGATATCGACCAGAATTTCGCGGCTGACGTAATCGCCGACCGATTCGCAGTAGGCAATGCCTTCCTTGACGGTGGTGTGCGCGGTCTGTTCCAGCTTCAGGTCGCACTTGAGCATCTCGGGCGTGTCTTCGCCGAGCAGCAGCTTGTGCAGGTCCTGCAGGTTGGGCAGGCCGTCCAGCATCAGGATGCGCTCGATCAGGCGGTCGGCGTGCTTCATCTCGCCGATCGATTCCTTGTACTCCACGTCGCCGAGCTTCTTCAGGCCCCAGTGGCGATACATGCGGGCGTGCAGGAAATACTGGTTGATCGCGGTCAGCTCATTCTTGAGCTGGGCGTTCAGATGCTGGATGACCTTCTTGTCACCTTTCATTGGCGGCTCCTGTTGCATCGGGCCCGCGCAAAAATACGAAACGGCGCCAATGGCGCCGTGCAGTCAGTGAGAAAAGAAATGCGCAAAAACGCGCCATGAACTGACGCTTCAGTTCATGGGCGCGTTCAGGCCACCAGCGCCTTGCGCTGGTCGTTCGCGACTGCCGGGTCCCGAGTGTCCATTATGGTACATGGGCCCGATGCGGAACAGGAAGAAATCTCCACAACCTGGATGCTGGCGAGGGTCGCGACGGTCACGTTGCGTACCGCGGCCACGCCTTCCTGCAGCACCTGCTGCGCGCATTCGCGGCAACGGCCGCAGCACGTGCCGACGCCGAGCGTTTCAGCCAGTTCATCGAGGGTCTCGACGCCCAGGTGCGCGGCACCGTGAATCTCACGATCGGTGATCTGGTTGCAGATGCAGACGTACACAAGCCCCTCCGTTGCGGCGCGGGACACCGGCATGTCCTCGCGAATGAACGTCAGAATATCAGAGATCAATAATGATAACAATTCCCATTAAGCCACTTCGCAACAGGTCGATTTCACGTCACTGACTGTAAAAAAGAGGCGGCTGGTGCCGCACTTTCCAGGTCATGGAAGTGCACCACCAGCCGCCTCGATGATTGAGAAAACCCTGATGTCCTCAGGGTCGTGAGATCTGCCGCAGGACCGCCGCCTGCTCCTCCGGATCGTAGGCCTGCAGCAGCTGGTCAACCAGCGGCTCGAGGCGTTCGCAGTGGGCGTGCAGGATCTGCTGCTTGACGCGCAGCAGTTGCGCCGGGTGCATGGAGAATTCGCGCAGCCCCATGCCCAGCAGCAAGCGCGTCATGGTCGGGTCGCCCGCCATCTCGCCACACACCGCCACCGGCACGCCGGCGCGGTTGGCCTCGCGGATGGTGCGCGCCACCAGCTGCAGCACCGCCGGGTGCAGCGGGTCGAACAGGTGCGCCACGGCGTTGTCGGCGCGGTCGATGGCTAGCGTGTACTGGATCAGGTCGTTGGTGCCGATCGACAGGAAATCCATCTTGCGCAGGAACAGCGGCAGCAACAGCACCGCCGCCGGGATCTCGATCATGGCCCCGACCTTCATGCCCGGATCGTAGGGCTCGCCGCGCTCGTCCAGCTGGCGCTTGGCCTTGGCGATCAGCGCCAGGGTCTGGTCGATCTCGCTGGCATGCGCCAGCATCGGCACCAGCAGCCGCACCGGGCCGAACGCCGAAGCGCGCAGCAGCGCCCGCAGCTGGGTCAGGAACATACCGGGCTCCGACAGCGACCAGCGGATCGCGCGCAGGCCCAGCGCCGGATTCAGCGCGGTCTCGAAGTCATCGGCGCGACCGTCGCCGCGCGCGTCGAGCGGCTTGTCGGCGCCGATATCGATGGTGCGGATGGTCACCGGCAGCCCGTGCATGGCGTCAACCGCGCCACGATAGGCCTGGAACTGCTCGTCTTCGCCCGGCAGCTCGTCGCGCCGGTTCATGAACAGGAACTCGGAACGGAACAGGCCGACGCCGACCGCGCCGGCGGCCAGCGCGGCGCCGGCGTCCTGGGCCATCTCGATATTGGCCAGCAGCTCGATCTCGATCCCGTCCAGCGTCACCGCCGGCGTATGGCGCAGCCGCTGCAGGCGCTTCTTCTCCAGCACACGCTCGCTCTGCCGGTGGCGGTATTCCTCGAGGATGATGGCGGTAGGGTCGACGATCACCAGGCCGGCATCGCCGTCGATGATGATCCAGTCATCCTGGCGGATCAGCTCGCTCGCGCTCTGCACGCCGACCGCGGCCGGAATGTCGAGGCTGCGCGCAACGATGGCGGTATGCGAGGTGCGCCCGCCCAGGTCGGTGACGAAGCCGTGGAACACGGTGTGGCGGAACTGCAGCATGTCGGCCGGCGCGATATCGTGGGCGACCACGATCACGCCGGGGGCGGGCTCGCCGTCGGCGGCCAGCGCGGGCACTGGCGCGGGCACCAGCACCGGCGCGCCGGCCAGCGCCTTGAGGATGCGCTCCACCACCTGCTCGATATCGGCCTTGCGCTCGCGCAGGTATTCGTCCTCGATCTCGTCGAACTGGCGCATCAGCTCTTCGAGGCGCGTGGTCAGTGCCCACTCGGCGTTGTAGCGCCGGCCCCGGATCAGTGCCTCGGGCTCGCGCGCGAGCGCCTCGTCGTCGAGGATCATCGCGTGCACGTCGAGGAACGCGCCCAGCTCTTCGGGCGCATCGCGCGGCAGGTCGCGCTTGAGCGCGGCCAGTTCGGCACGCACCGCGGCGCGCGCCGCGCGCAGCCGTTCCACCTCGGCGTCGAGCTGCTCTTCATCGACCAGGTAGTGCGACACGTCCAGCGCCGCGGGCGCAAGCAAGTGCGCGCGCCCGATGGCGACGCCGCGCGAGACCGGGATGCCGTGCAGGGCGAAAGGCATGTACCGCTCCGTCAGGAACGTTGATCAATTCGGGTCAAGGCCGCCGGCCTCACTCCCCTTCACCAAAGCGGTTGGCAATCAGTGCCAGCAGCGCGTCCATCGCCTCCTGCTCGTCGGGCCCCTCGGTCTCGAGCGTCACCGTCGAGCCGATGCCGGCGGCCAGCATCATCACGCCCATGATGCTCTTGGCATCGACCTGGCGTCCGTTGCGGGACATCTTGACCTGGCTGACGAAGCTGCCGGCGAGCTGGGTCAGCTTGGCGGACGCGCGTGCGTGCAGTCCGAGTTTATTGATGATGGTGGTGTCCCTCTGCAGCATATTTGTCGGGATGATTGGCGGTTTGGTTCTGGACGGTGGTGGTGCCGACCTGCAGCACGCCCTGCGCGCCGCCGGCCAGCGCCTTGGTGGCAAGCTGGTCCAGCTTTTCGGCTCGGTAGCAGATGGCGCGGACCAGCATGGGAAGGTTGACGCCGGCCAGCACGCGCACGCGGCCTGGCTCGGCCAGGCGCGCGGCGATATTGGCGGGGGTGGCGCCGAAGATGTCGGTCAGGACCAGCGCGCCGTTGTCTTCGCAGATGGCATCGAGCCGGCGCCTGGCTTCGGCCAGCACAAGGGCGGGATCCGCGTCGGGAAGGACGTCGATGGCTTCCAGCCGCTGCGGCTGGCCACAGTAGACGTGGGCGGCGCAATCGCGCAAAGCTGAAGCCAGCGGGGTGTGCGCGATGATCAGGATGCCTGCCATGATGGTGAATCCGTTGGATTGCCCCGATTGTAGCAGGCGCCCCCCGCGCTCCCGCTGCCGGTCGGGGCAGGGACGGCTAGGTGCCGGCAGCACTCACGGCGTGCTCCAGCGCGTCGATAAACATCGCCGCGACATGGAAGCCGGTCTGCTGGGTGATCTCCTGGAAACAGGTCGGGCTCGTCACATTAACCTCAGTCAGGTAGTCGCCGATGACGTCCAGGCCGACCAGCAGCAGGCCCTGCTCCCACAGCCCCGGCGCCAGCGCCTCGGCGATCTCGCGGTCGCGCCGGCTCAGTTCCTGGGCGCGCCCGGTACCGCCCGCGGCAAGGTTGCCGCGCACTTCGCCCGCCATCGGCACGCGCGCCAGCGAATACGGCACGGGCACGCCGCCGATCAGCAGCACGCGCTTGTCGCCGTCCTTGATCGCCGGGATATAGCGCTGCACCATCAGCGAGCGGGCGCCGTCCTGGCCCAGCGTCTCGACGATCGCCGCCAGGTTCATGCCGTCCGCGCCGACCCGGAACACACCCATGCCGCCCATGCCGTCCAGCGGCTTGACGATGATGTCGCGATGCTCGGCGTGGAAATCGCGGATCCGTGCCAGGTCGCGCGTGACCAGCGTCGGCGTGATGAACTCCGGATACTGGGCGATCGCCAGCTTTTCGGAATGGTCGCGGATCGCCCGCGGCTTGTTGAAGACCCGCGCGCCCTGCGCCTCGGCCAGCTCCAGCAGCCAGGTGCTGGTCACGTACTCCATGTCGAAGGGCGGATCCTTGCGCATCAGCACCGCGTCGAAGGCCGACAGCGGCTCGAGCGCGCTGTTGCCTTCGCGGTACCAGGCGCCATGTCCGTCGCCGCCCTCGCCGGTCAGGTGCAGGCGCGTGGCCACGGTCTCGACGGTGCGGCCCGACAGCGCCAGTTGCGGCTGCAGGCACCAGTACAGCTCATGGCCGCGCGCAGCGGCCTCGGCCATCATGGCGTAGGTGGAGTCCTTGTAGGTCTTGAAGGTCTCCAGCGGATCGGTGATGAAGAGGATGCGCATGGTGGCGTTCAGATGATCGGGTTCGGGTCGGTCTTCTCGAGTTCCAGCGACGCCGCCAGCAAGGCCAGCCGGGCCACCACGCCATACATGTAGAAGCGGTTCGGCACCGCCGCGCCGGGCTTGGCATGGCTGTCGGGGATGCCATTGGGCGCAAACGCCAGCGGCACGAAGTGCATGCCCGGGGCGTTCAGGTTCTCGTCGTTGCCGCGGCCGGTGTGCACGCGGTAGAAGCCGCCCACCACGTAGCGGTCGATCATGTACACCACCGGTTCGGCCACGGCCTCGTTGACCTTCTCGAAGGTGTGCACACCCTCCTGGATGATGACGTCGCTGACCTCCAGGCCCTCCTTGACGACGCTCATCTTGTTGCGCTCTTTGCGGTTCAGGCCCTTGATCTCGGACGGGTCGCGCACGGTCATGATGCCCATGCCATAGGTGCCCGCATCGGCCTTGACCACCACGTACGGCGTTTCCTTGATGCCGTACTCGCGGTATTTCTTGGCGATCTTCTTCAGCACGCCTTCGACCGCGTCGGCCAGTTCTTCCTCGCCCACGCGCTCGTGGAAATTCACGCCGGTGGTGCGCGCAAAGTACGGGTTGACCATCCACGGATCGATATCGATCAGCTTGGCGAACTTCTTGGCCACCTCGTCATAGGCGGAAAAGTGGCTGCTCTTGCGGCGCGTGGACCAGCCGGCGTGCAGCGGCGGCAGCAGGTACTGCTCATTGATGTTTTCCAGGATCGGCGGAATGCCGGCCGACAGGTCGTTGTTGAGCAGGATCGAACAGGGATCGAAATCCTTCAGGCCCAGCCGGCGGCCCTTGGTGCCCAGGCGCGCCAGCGGCTCCACCACCAGGGTCTGGCCGTCGGGCAGCTCGATCGGGGTCGGCTCGGTGATTTCCTCGGAAAGCGAGCCCAGGCGCACGTTCAGCCCGGCCTGGCGCATGATCAGCGACAGCCGCGCCACGTTCTGCAGGTAGAACATGTTGCGGGTGTGGCGCTCCGGGATCAGCAGCAGGTTCTTGGCGTCCGGGCAGATCTTCTCGATCGCCGCCATCGCCGCCTGCACCGCCAGCGGCAGCATTTCCGTGGCCAGGTTGTTGAAACCGCCCGGGAACAGGTTGGTATCGACCGGCGCGAGCTTGAAGCCGGCGTTGCGCAGGTCCACCGAGCAATAGAACGGAGGCGTATGCTCCTGCCATTCCAGCCTGAACCAGCGCTCGATGGACGGCGTGGCGTCCAGGATTTTCTTTTCCAGTTCGAGCAGCGGACCGTTCAGCGCGGTGATGAGATGCGGGACCATATCCATCCTATAGATCGTCTAAATCGTTCGCCCCGATTGTAGAGGAACGGCCAACCAAGCGCTGGCACACCCTTTATAAGGATATGCAGCGCCTGGCATAAGGGATAACGATATGGGGATGGGCCGCGGGAAATAAAGAGGCCGCGCCGGCGCCGGCGGCCGGGCAAAAAAAAGCGCGGCGATGCCGCGCTTTTAAATGGCCTGACAGATACGGGGAGCGTTCTGCAGGTGGAGGAAACTGCCTCAAGGGCAATGTATGTCTGCAGCACATTAAATACAACTGAAGCTTTTTAAGATCGGATTTAAGCACTTTGCGAAAAGCCCGCGCCCGGCGCGCGGGATTGCCGGTTTGCCCGCCCCAGTACTGCGTTTGCCGGTTTCGGCGAGCGTCGTGAATAACGTCCCGGCGGCCGGCTTCGAGCGCGCGGGCGCCCTCAGCCGCATGCCAATGTCTGCAACCTCAGTCAACGCCGACAAGAAAAAAGCCCGGCACGCAGCCGGGCAAAACTCCTGAGAGCAGATTCCCAATCAGCCCTCCAGCACAACACGGTTTCGCTCAGCCTTCGTACGCGGTCTCGCCGTGCGAGGTGATATCCAGGCCTTCGCGCTCTTCGTCTTCCGGCACGCGCAGGCCGATCAGCATGTCGACCAGCTTGTAGGCGACAAAGGCGACCACGCCCGACCACACCACGGTGGTCAGCACGCCTTCGAACTGGATCCACAGCTGGCCGGCGATCGAGTAGTCGTCCGCCACCTTGTTGGCCACGTAGTCGTAGATGCCGGTGCCGCCCAGGCTGGGCGCGGCGAACACGCCGGTCAGCAGCGCCCCGACGATGCCGCCAACGCCGTGCACGCCGAACACGTCCAGCGAGTCGTCCATGCCCAGCATCCGCTTCAGGCCGGTCACGCCCCACAGGCACAGCAGGCCGGCCACCAGGCCCATCGCGATCGAGCCCATCGGGCCGACAAAGCCGGCCGCCGGGGTGATCGCCACCAGACCGGCCACCGCGCCCGAGGCGCCGCCCAGCATCGACGGCTTGCCCTTGCCGAGCCACTCGCCGAAGGTCCACGCCAGCACCGCGGCACAGGTGGCCAGCAGCGTGTTGACGAAGGCCAGCGCGGCCGAGCCGTTGGCTTCCAGCGCCGAACCGGCGTTAAAGCCGAACCAGCCGAACCACAGCAGCGAGGCCCCCACCATGGTGAAGGTCAGGCTGTGCGGACGGATCGCCTCGCGGCCGAAGCCGATGCGCTTGCCGAACATGAAGGCACCTACCAGGCCCGCCACGGCGGCGTTGATGTGCACCACGGTGCCGCCGGCGAAGTCGAGCGCGCCCTTCTGGAACAGCCAGCCAGCCTTGGCCGTTGCGGCAGTGCCCGCGGCGGCGTCGGTGTAGGCGTCCGGACCCGGCCAGAACCAGACCATGTGGGCCATCGGGATGTAGGAGAAGGTGAACCACAGCACCACGAACACCAGCACGGCCGAGAACTTGGCGCGTTCGGCGAAGGCGCCGATGATCAGGCCGCAGGTAATGCAGGCGAAGGCGCACTGGAAGGCGAAGTAGCCCAGTTCCGGCACCACCACGCCCTTGCTGAAGGTGGCGGCCACGGCCTCGACCGTCAGCCCCTTCATGAAGAGCCGGTCAGTGCCGCCGAAGAAGGCGTTACCCTCGGTAAAGGCAAAGCTGTAGCCGTAGATTGCCCACAGCAGCGCTACCAGCGAGAAGATCACCAGGCACTGCATCAGCACCGACAGCATGTTCTTGGAGCGCACCAGGCCGCCATAAAACAGCGCCAGGCCTGGCAGCGTCATCAGGATCACGAACGCGGTCGAGACCAGCAGCCAGGCGGTGTCGCCCTTGTTGGGCACGGGTGCGGCAGGCGCCGCGGCGGCTTCCGCCGGTGCGGCCACGGGTGCCGCGGCGGGCGCCGGCGTTGCTGCCGGGGCAGTTGCAGCGGGTGCGGCGGCGGCCGCGGAAGTGGCAGCGGCCGAAGCCTCAGCCGCCGGCTTGTCCTGCGCGGCGGCCGGCGTCGACATGCCCACGCCAGCCGTGCCGAGGGCCAGCGCCATCGCACCCGCCGTCAGGAATCGCTTGATCCAGGTTTTCATGGAATTCACCTTTGTCTCTATGCTGTCTTGGGTCACAGGGCATCGCCACCGGTCTCGCCGGTGCGGATGCGGATGACCTGCTCGATCGGGGCCACGAAGATCTTGCCGTCGCCGATCTTGCCGGTGCGAGCCGATTTCTCGACCGCCTCGATGGCGCGCTCGACCACGTCGTCGGGCACGGCCACCTCGATCTTCACCTTGGGCAGGAAGTCGACGATGTATTCGGCGCCGCGATACAGCTCGGTATGGCCCTTCTGGCGGCCGAAGCCTTTCACTTCGGTCACGGTGATGCCGGACACGCCCACGTCCGACAGCGCTTCGCGCACCTCGTCGAGCTTGAACGGCTTGATGACTGCGATGATGAGTTTCATCAGGATTCTCCTGGGAGCGGACCGGCATCAGCCCGCCCGGGGCTGCGTCAGAGTTAGAAAGTCTTGGTGATCGAGGCCCAGGCCGCGGCCTTGCCCAGGTAGCGCCCACGGTTGGCGCTGGTGTAGGCCACTTGCTTGGCGTTGGTGTCGACATAGGCGACCGCCAGCGCAAAGCCCTTGCCCAGGTCCTTGGTCAGGCCGATCTTCCAGTCGGTGTACGAGGCATCGCTGTTGTGCTTGACGCCCTGGTAGCCGACGTGCGCGTTCAGCGTCAGGTCCCAGAAATTGAGCGGCACGTTCGCGCTGAGGTCGACGTAGTAGCTGTTCTTGCTGTCGGCCCAGCCAAACAGGTTGGTGACCGAGTGCGAGTACTTCAGGAACACCGGGCCCCAGCCGACCCCGGCATACAGTTCGGTGGTGTACGGCCGCGGATTGTTGTAGCCGCCCGGGTAGTAGTACTCGAGCACGCCCAGGTCATAGGCGAACTCGGTGCCAGCCACCTTGAAGGTGTTCTTGAAGCCGCCGTAGAAATCCATTTCGACCGGCGCCGACACTGCCGGGTTGGCATCCTCCAGCCAACTGATGCTGGAGTTCCAGTTGCCCACGTAGAAGCCGCTTTCGTGGGCGTAGTCGAAACCGCCCTGGATGGCCGGGCGCAGGTTGGTCTGGCTGATGCCGCGATAGCGGTAGTCCGAGACCAGCGACACGTTGGCCGTGAACGTATGCGGCGAGGCCGGCTCGGCAGCCGGGGCCGCGGCGTCGGTGCTCTGTGCCAGGGCGCCGCCCGCGGCACTGGCCAGGACCAACGCGCTGACTGCAAGGGCCAACTTCTTCATGGGGTTTTTCTCCTTTTTGCTGATGGCTCGGATTTCGTTTAGTTGGAATTCCGGTGAAGCTTCGAGGCAGCTCGGGCACCACTACTGCAACTGCCGTGCCAACCTGCGGCATCCCGCCGTCTGCGGGCGGTCCCTGCGCACCTGCGCACTCGGGCCAGGCGCCGGCGCGGGCCTGAATCTGGCCCGCAGCGACGCCAGATCGGGTTAAAAGGTGTGAACGGCGCGGCGCCGGTCCTTTCGCGCGCGTGCCGCTGGGGCGATAATCGAGACCTGACGGTGGCCGCATACGGCCCGCGCGCACACGAACCGCCCGCATTCAGGGCGCCCAAATCCTGTGCGAAAGCGCGCCATACGCTAGATGTCCACCCGGATTCGCACCACTCAGGTGCGCAAAGGAGAAACCATGAAACCGACCGATCTCTTCAACGACCTGCAAAACAAGGTCAGCGAGGCGCTGCGCAATTCGCCGGCAAGGGACATCGAGAAAAACGTGCGCAGCATGATGACCCAGGGCTTTGCCCGGCTGGACTTGGTCACGCGCGAGGAATTCGACGTCCAGTCGCAGGTGCTGGCGCGCACCCGCGCCCGCCTGGAGGAATTGGAAAGCCGCGTGGCGGAGCTCGAGCGCCGCGCCGGCATCCCACCCGGCGCCGGCTCGGTGGACTCGACCGGGGGCGCGTGAGCACGCCGGTCCCCCGCCCTGCTCCAGCCTGTCTGAAGGCCGCCAGTCCTGGCGGCCTTTTTCGTTAACAGTTTCGTGCGGTTCGATGTCATGAGCCTTGCCGTCCTACGCAGCCGGGCCCTGACCGGCATCGCCGCGCCGCCGGTGCGGGTCGAGACCCACCTGGCCAACGGCCTGCCAGCGTTCACCATCGTCGGCCTGGCCGACACCGGCGTGCGCGAAAGCCGCGAGCGCGTGCGCGCCGCCATCCTCAACAGCGGCTACGAGTTTCCCAACCGCCGCATTACCGTCAACCTGGCCCCGGCCGACCTGCCCAAGGAGTCCGGCCGTTTCGACCTGGCCATCGCGCTCGGCATCCTGGCGGCCAGCGGCCAGATTCCGTCGGACGCGCTGGACGCGCACGAATTTGCCGCAGAGCTGTCGCTGTCCGGCGAACTGCGTCCAGTGCGCGGCGCGCTGGCCATGGCGATGGGGTTGGCGCGCGACAACGCCGCGCGCGCAGCCGCCGGCGAGGCGCCGCGCGCTTTCCTTGTCGCCGCGGGCAACGGTGCCGAAGCCGCGCTGATCGAAGACCTGCCCGTGCACGCCGCCGCCACGCTGCGCCAGGCCTGTGACCACCTCGGCCCGGTGGCCGAGGCGCGGCTGCCCCGCGCCATGCCGCCCCTGCTGCCCGCCGCTACCGGGCGCAGCCCCGACATGTGCGAAGTGCGCGGGCAGGCGCAAGCGCGCCGCGCCATGGAGGTGGCTGCCGCGGGGCAGCACTCGGTGTTGCTGGTGGGACCGCCGGGCACCGGCAAGTCGATGCTGGCGCAGCGCCTGCCCGGCCTGCTGCCGCCGATGTCGCTGCAGCAGGCGCTGGAAGCCGCCGCCGTGATGAGCCTGACCCCGGGCGGCTTCCGCGCCGATGCCTGGGGCCTGCGCCCGTGCCGGGCGCCACACCACACCGCTTCGGGCCCGGCCATGGTCGGCGGCGGCGGCAATCCGCGCCCGGGCGAGATCTCGCTGGCGCACCACGGCGTGCTGTTCCTCGACGAATTGCCTGAATTCGACCGCCGCGTGCTGGAAGTCCTGCGCGAGCCGCTGGAATCGGGCCGCATCACCATCGCCCGCGCCAATGGCCACGCCGACTTCCCCGCCTGCTTCCAGTTCGTGGCGGCGATGAACCCGTGCCCGTGCGGCTACCTTGGCCACCCCGACCGGCCCTGCCGCTGCACCCCCGACCAGGTGCGGCGCTACCAGTCGCGGATCTCCGGCCCCATGCTCGACCGCATCGACCTGCAGGTCGAAGTGCCCGCGCAGGATCAAGGCGAAATGCTCGACGGCCCGCCCGGCGAAGCCAGCGCCGCGGTGCGCGCGCGCGTGCTGGCCGCGCGCGAACGCCAGCTAACCCGGCAGGGCAAGCCCAACAGCGAACTGGCCGGGCGCGAGATCGAGCAGCACTGCGCCATGGACCCGCAGGCGCAGGCCTTGCTGCGCGGCGCGATGACACGGCTGGCATGGTCGGCACGCTCGTACTTCCGCGTGCTGAAGGTCGCGCGCACCATTGCCGACCTGGCCGGCGCCGAGGTGCTGAACGCCGCCCACGTGGGCGAGGCGATCCAGTACCGGCGCGCGCTGCGGATGGCCGGCGGCTGACGGCCTTTGCTCAGTGCGGCGGGGCCCGCAGGCGCAACGGGTCCGGCCAGCCGCTCAGGCTTCCTCCGACCATTGCACGCCTTCGCGCGCCATGAACGCCGACGACGCCGCCGGCCCCCACGTGCCGGCGGTATAGGGCCGCGGGCCTTCGTCCTGCGCGCGCCACGCCTCAAGGATCGGGTCGACCCAGGTCCAGGCGGCCTGCAGCTCGTCGCGCCGCACGAACAGCGCCAGCCGCCCGCGGATCACGTCGAGCAGCAGGCGCTCGTAGGCTTCGGCACGGCGCGTGGTGAAGGCCGAGTCCAGGTTCAGCGCCAGGCTCAGCGGCTTGAGCTTCATGCCCTCGCCCGGCTGCTTCACCATCAGCGTCAGCCGCACCGCCTCTTCCGGCTGCAGCCGGATCACCATGCGGTTGGGCTGCAGCGTGCTGCCCGGATCGAAGATCGAATGGGGCACCTCGGCAAAGTGGATCACCACCTCGGTCACGCGCTCCTGCATGCGCTTGCCGGTGCGCAGGTAGAACGGCACCTGGTTCCAGCGCCAGGTGCCCAGCTCGGCCCGCATCGCGACAAAGGTCTCGGTGCGGCTGTCGGGCGGAATCCCGTCTTCCTGCAGGTAGCCCCGCACCAGCTCGCCGCCGATGGCGCCGGCGGTGTACTGGCCGCGCACGGTGTTGCGACGCACGTCCTCGGGCGACATCGGCCGCAGCGAGCGCAGCACCTTGAGCTTTTCATCGCGCACCGCGTCGGAGTTGAGCGATGCCGGCGGTTCCATCGCCAGGATGCTGACCAGCTGCAGCAGGTGGTTCTGCACCATGTCGCGCATGGCGCCGGCCTCGTCGTAGAAGCCGCCGCGCGTGCCCACGCCGACGGTCTCGGCCACGGTGATCTGCACGCTGCGCACGAACGGTGTGCGCCACAGCGGCTCGAAGATCGAATTGCCGAAGCGCAGCGCCATCAGGTTCTGCACCGTCTCCTTGCCCAGGTAATGGTCGATCCGGTAGGTGCGCTCCTCGCTGAAATAGCGGCTCACCACCTCGCCGATATCGATCGCCGAGGCCAGGTCCACGCCCAAGGGTTTTTCCAGCACCAGCCGGGTATCGCCGGCAATCAGCCCATGGCTGGCGAGGTTGTCGCAGGTGGCAGCGAACAGCCCCGGCGGCATCGCCATGTAGTAGATGCGCAACGCGTCGTTGCGCAACTGCGCGGCCAGCGCGGGATAGTCGGCGGCCTGCGCGGCGTCGAGATGCACGAAGTCCAGCCGCTGCAGGAAGGCCTGCCATTTGCCCGCCTCGATATAGCGCGCATCGACAAACGGTTGTGCGCTTTCGTCGGCAAAATTGACAAAGGCCTCGCGGTCCCACCGGTGCCGTCCGACGCCGATGATGCGGGTACCGTCCGGCAGGTTGCCGTCGCGGTGGCACATATAGAGCGAGGGCAGCAGCTTGCGCGCCGACAGGTCGCCGGCGCCGCCGAAGATGACAAGGTCAAGCGGCCGGTCGTCGGCAGTGCCGAAGGCAGAGACGGTGCGGGTGGTTGGCATGACGGGCTCCTTGGGTGCCGCGGGGGCGTGGGGTGTGGGGCGGGTGCGGTGCGAGCCGGCAGCCCTTGCCGTGGGGCAGTCTGCCGGATCAGCGGGTCTCGGTCACCTTGCGCAGGTATTGCGGCTGGTCGGGATTGCGCCCGCGCGCCACGGCCAGCGCGTGCGCGGCGACATAAAAACTCTGGATCGCACAAATCGGATCCAGCAGCGCTTCGTCGGCAGGCACCAGCGGCAACGCCGCTGGACCATCCGCATCATTCGTGCCAGCCGGGGCTGCCAGCAGCACGCGCGCGCCGCGTGCGCGCATCTCCGCGGCCAGCACCAGCAGCCCGGGCTGCTCCGGTCCGCGCGGCGCGAACACCAGCAGCGGGTAGCCGGTGCCGATGATCTCCATCGGGCCGTGCCGTACCTCGGCGCCGGAAAAGGCCTCGGCCTGGATGCCGGCAGTTTCCTTGAGCTTGAGCGCCGCCTCCTGCGCGATCGCCAGCCCTGCGCCGCGCCCCAGCACCATCATGCGCTGCGCGCCGCGCAGGGCCGGCACCAGCGCGGACCAGTCCTGCGCCGACGCCGCCGCCAGCGCGGCGGGCAGGCCGCTGCACGCATCGAGCAAGGCGCTGCCACCGCCGCGCGCGGCTTCGAGATGCCCGACCAGCAGCGCCGACATCGACAGCATGGCGATATAGCTCTTGGTTGCGGCCACGCTTTGCTCGGTGCCGGCGCGCAGCGGCAACGCATGCGCGCACGCCTGCGCCAGCGGTGAAGCGGGCGCGTTGACCAGCGCCACCGTGGCGGCGCCGCCGGCGCGCAGGGCCTGCATGGTCTCGACCAGGTCGGGGCTGCGGCCCGACTGCGAGAATGCCACCGCCAGCTGCCCGGCCACGCGCAATGCGCTGTCGTGCAGCGTCACCGTCGACATGGGCAGCGAGGCCACCGGAACGCCCAGCCGGCGCGTCACCAGCGCCGCGAAATAGCTGGCGGCGTGGTCCGAGCTGCCGCGCGCCACGGTCAGCACCGCAGGCCAGTCGTGCGCGGCCAGTTGCGCGGCCAGCGCCGCCACGCGCGGCGCGTCGGCCAGCTGCGCGGCGACCACGGCGGGCGCGCTCAAGGCTTCTTCAAGCATTCGCGACACAGCACTCTCCTTCGACATACACGCTGCGCACCGACAGCGCGCGGTCCAGCACCACCACGTCGGCCCAGCAGCCTTCGGCCAGCATGCCGCGCTCGGCAATGCCCAGGTACTGCGCCGGATACAGCGACACGCGCCGCGATGCGTCGGCCAGGTCGAGCCCGATCGAGACGAAGTTGCGCAGCGCCTGGTCCATGGTCAGCACGCTGCCGGCCAGGGTGCCGTCGGCCAGGCGTACGCTGCCGTTGGCCTTGTAGACGGTCTGGCTGCCGAGGTGGTACGCGCCGTCAGGCATGCCCGCGGCGGCGGTGGCGTCGGTGACCGCATATAGCCGCGGGATCGCGCGCAGCGCGGCGCGGATGGCGCCCGGATGCACGTGCAGCAAGTCCGGGATCAGCTCGGCGAATTCGGCATGCGCCAGCGCGGCCCCCACCACGCCGGGCGCGCGGTGCCGCAGCGGCGTCATCGCATTGAACAGGTGGGTGAAGCCGCTGGCGCCGGCATCCAGCGCGGCCGCCGCGTCTTCATAGGTGCCGAGGGTGTGGCCCAGCTGCACGCGCACGCCGCGCGCGGCGAGCCGGCGGATGATGTCCAGGTGCCCCGGCAGCTCCGGCGCCAGCGTCACCACCTTCAGCGGCGCGGCGTCGAGATACTGCGCCAGATCTTCGGGCGTGGCGATGACGGAGGTGTCCGGCTGCGCGCCCAGCTTGCCCGGGTTGATGTACGGCCCTTCCAGATGCACGCCGAGCAGCCGCGCCGCGCCGGCCGGGCGACCGGCACAGGCGCCGCCCAGCGCCTGCACCGCGGGCAGCAGCACAGCGTGCGGCGCGGTCATGGTGGTGGCCAGCAGGCTGGTGGTGCCGAAGCGCACATGCGCGCGCAGGATCACCGGCACCGCGGCCTCGCCATCCATGAAGTCCTTGCCGCCGCCGCCATGATTGAGCAAGTCGACAAACCCCGGCAGCACGTACGGGGCATCGTTGAGCGCGGGCGTGACCGGCACCCCGTCGATGCACGCGATGCGTCCGTCCGGGCCGGCATGGATCTCGCCGAAGACCCAGCCAGCCGGGGTCAGGATGTTTCCCTTCATGGCAATGCTCTCCAAATCATCGGGCGCCGCACCGGGCCACCGTCAGAACAGGTGGATGACGCCGGCATAGGCACCCTGCTGGTTCGCCCCCGCGCGCGGCATGGTGTCCGGCGACGCCTCCACCGAAAACGTGGCGTTGCGCGAGTTGAACACCGAGGCCACGGTGCCATACAGCGCGGTGCGCTTCGACAAGTCATACTTTGCGCCGAGTGTGACAAGCGTGCCATGCCCACCGCCCCGGTTCAGGGTAGCGTAGTAGACGCCGGACAGCAGCGTCAGTGCCGGCAGCACGCGGTAGTTGGCGCCTACCCATGCCATCTGGCTGCGCGTGGCGGCGTACGGGTTCTCCGGCGTGGCCACGGTGGCGCCCGACGACGCGGTCAGGTTGTAGCCGGCAAACAGGCGCAGGTCATTGAGCGCATAGCTGCCGCCCAGCGTGTACTGCCGCGAGCTGGTGTACAGATTGTCCATGCGGCCCTGGGTGTCGCGCAGTGCTTCATAGATGCCGGTCAGGCTGAAGTTGCCCTGCGCGTACTTGACGGCCGCGCTCACCTGCCTGCCGCGGTTAAAGCTGCCCGGCACGCCGTCGCTGCCCGCCTGCGCACGCACGCTCAGCCCGCCCCACGCGGGCGAGTTGTAGGTCACGGCGTTGGGGCGGGAGCCCCAGTTGCGGCCATAGACGAGCGTGGCGATCGAGCTGGCCTGCAGCCCCATCGGATCGATCGCGCCGCTCTCGTCGTCGGTCAGGCTCATGGCGCGGCCCAGCAGCAGCGCGCCCCATTCGTTGCCGGCCAGGCCTACCTGGGCGCGGCGCCCGAACAGCGGATCGGAACGGCCGGTGCCTGAGGTGACCATGCCCTCAAGGTTGAACACCCCGCGCAGGCCGCCGCCCAGGTCTTCGTCGCCGCGCAAGCCCCAGAAGCTGACGCCGTACTGGTTGCTGCCAAAGCGCAAGGTGTCGGCGTCGCCGCCGGGGCGGGCGATGCCGTTGACATAGTCAAGGCCGGCCACGGCGCGGCCGTACAGGGTGATGCCGGTGCCGGCGGCCTGCGCGCAGCCGGCCGACGCCGCGAGCAGCGTCGTCAATGCAATGCGTTTCACGATCAAGGGCTCCTGGATAAGCATGTCGGTAGCCATCGGCACGGCAGTCGTCGCTGCCGCCGTCACGTTCTGGCCGATGGCGGGATCGACCGTAGCCAGCCGGCTGCGGCGGCGGGGGTCACTGGGGCCGGGCTTGCAGGGCTCGCTGCAGCGCGGCCGCGTGTTGGTCTGCCGCATGGCCGAAGGCGATATGCGCGGTGTCGTCGCCAACCCACATCAGCGGGCTGCCCGCCAGATCTTCGGCACGCACGCGCGCGCGCTCGCGCACTACCACCCGCAGTCGCGTCAGCGCCTCAACGCTAATGGCGGCGATGTTGGCGGCGCCGCCCAGCGCTGCGATCCACCAGTCCGGGTCGAAGCCGCCGGCTTCGGCAACCGTGTCCGGCGCGGCCGTACCAGCCTGCTCGGCCTGCTCGGCCTGCTCCAGCACCGCGCGGATATCGCCGGCAACCTGCTCGGCCTGCGGGCCGACCACCACCTGCACCACGTTGGGCGGGCGCTTGAGCACGCCACGCACCCCCAGCGCCTTGAGCCGCGGTTCCGACACCGCGCCGACGTCGGCCACCTTCAGCCGCAGCCGCGTGGTGCAGGCATCGACCACGACCAGGTTGGCGGCCCCGCCCAGCGCCTCGACATAGCGTTGTCCCGTGCTGCCGGCGGCCGGCTGCGCCGCGCCTTCGGCGGGCGCGGCGGGGACGATGTCGTCGCGGCCCGGCGTCGGCAGGTTGAAGCGGCGGATAAAGAAACGGGACAGGCCGTAGTAGACCAGCGCATACGCCAGCCCCAGCGGCAGCGCCAGCCAGCCGCGGCTGGACAGGCCGTAGGCCAGCACGTAGTCGATCGCGCCCGCCGAGAAGGTGAAGCCAAGCCGGATCTGGAGCCAATCGCACAGCGCCATCGACAGGCCCGTCAGCAGCGCATGCAGGCCGTACAGCACCGGCGCCAGGAACATGAAGCTGAACTCGATCGGCTCGGTGATGCCCGTCAGGAACGAGGTCAGCGCCATCGAGAACAGCATGCCGCCCACCAATGCGCGCCGTGCCCGCGGGGTCTCGTGGTACATCGCCAGGCAGGCCGCCGGCAGGCCGAACATCATCACCGGGAAGAAGCCGGTCATGAACAGGCCCGCGCCGGGATCACCGGCAAAATAGCGGTGCAGGTCGCCCGCCACGGCCGCGCCGGTGGCCGGGTCGGCATAGTTGCCGAACACGAACCACGCCAGCGTATTGATCAGGTGGTGCAGCCCCGTCACCAGCAGCAGCCGGTTCAGCAGCCCGAACACGAACGCGCCGGCCGGGCCCGCGGTGGTCAGCCAGGCGCCGGCCACGTGAATGGCAGCCTGCACCGGCGCCCAGGCATAGGCCAGCACGATGCCCAGCAGCAGGCACGCCAGCGCGGTGACGATGGGCACGAAGCGCTTGCCGGCAAAGAACGCCAGGTACGGCGGCAGCACCACGCCGCGGTAGCGGTTGTAGAGGCCGCCCGCGATCGCGCCGGCGACGATGCCGGCCAGCACGCCCATGTCGAGCGCCGGGTCGACCGTCTTCATCACCGTGGTCAGCACCAAGTAGCCGATGGCGCCGGCCAGCGCCGCGGCGCCGTTGTTGTCGCGCGCAAAGCCCACCGCCACGCCGATGGCAAACAGCAGCGCCAGGTTGGCGAAGACGGCGTTGCCCGCCTGCGCCATCACCTCGACGCCGAACACGTCCGGCTGGCCCAGGCGCAGCAGCAGGCCAGCCACCGGCAGCACCGCGATCGGCAGCATCAGCGTGGCGCCCAGGCGTTGCAGCCGGGGCAACAGATCGATCTTCATTGGCGTTCTCCTCGAAGCTGTGCGCGCATGGCGCGCGTGGGGGGGGCGCGTGGTCGGGGCGCGGGGTTCAGGCCGGCCAGTAGCGCCGGCACGCCTCACGCACGGCCGCGGCCGAAGCCAGCCGCAGCAGTTCGGACGCGCGCTGCCGGCAGTCGGCGTGCGCAAGCTTGCGCACCCGCGCCTTGATGGCCGGCACCAGCGCGGCGTCGACCGACAGCTCGGTCACGCCCAGCCCCAGCAGCACCGGCACGGCCAGCGGATCGCCCGCGAGCGCGCCGCACACGCCGACCCAGCGCCCATGGCGCGCGGCGCCTTCGGCGGTGGCGGCGATCAGGCGCAGCACGGCGGGATGCAGCGCGTCCAGGCGCGGCGCCAGGTGCGGCTGGCAGCGGTCCATGGCCAGCGTGTACTGGGTCAGGTCGTTGGTGCCGATCGAGAAAAAGTCAGCGTGCTCGGCGAGCTGGTCGGCAAGCAGCGCGGCGGCCGGCACTTCGATCATCACGCCGACCTCGATGCCGGCATCGGCGCCGGCTTCGGCCGCCAATGCGCGGATGCGCGCACGCCAGTGCAGCAACTCGCCAGCCTCGCTGACCATCGGCAGCAGGATCCGCAGCGGCGCCCTGGCGCGCACCGCCAGCAGGCCGCGCAGCTGGTCGTCCAGCAGCTGCGGGCAGACCTGCGCCAGGCGCACGCCGCGCAGCCCCAGCGCAGGGTTGGCCTCGGCCGGCAGGCGCAGCCAGGCGGCGTCCTTGTCGCCGCCGATATCGAGCGTGCGCACGATCGCGCTGCGCCCGTCCAGTACATCCGCAATGGCCTGGCAACGGGCGGTGTGATCGGCCGCGGCGGGCGCGGCCTGGCCATGCAGGAACAGCAGCTCGGTGCGCAGCAGGCCGACCGCGTCGGCGCCTTGCGCGACCGCATGACGCGCGTCGTCGAGGCTGCCGATATTGGCGGCTACTTCAATGTGCACGCCGTCGCGCGTGCTGGCCGGCGCGTGCGCGACGCGCAGGTCGGCCTGGCCCTGCTGCGCGCGCAGCCTGAGGGTGCTGGCGGCGGCGGCCAGCAGGTGTTCATCGGGGTTGGCGTGCAGGCGCGCGTGGTCGCTGTCGGCAATGACCTGCGTGCCATCGGGCAGCCGTTCCAGCGCACTGCCCAGCGCCACCAGGCACGGGATGCCGAGCTGGCGCGCCATGATGGCGGCGTGCGCGGTCGGGCCGCCGCGCACCATCACCAGCGCGGCCACGCGGGTGCGCTCGAGCCCGATCAGGTCAGAAGGTGTGAATTCGTCGGCGGCGAGCACCACAGGTTGCCTGCCGAGGGCCACGTCGGCGGACACGCCGGCTTGCGCATGGCTGGCGCCATGGCGAATTGCCGCCAGCGCGCGCAGCACGCGCTTGCCCAGGTCGAGCAGGTCGGCGGCGCGGTCGGCGGCGCGGCGGTCGGTCATGGCGGCCAATGCCGCGGCTTCGGCGCTGGTGGCCTCGCGCCATGCGAAGCCCGCGCTTTTTCCCGCGTCAATCAGGGGATCGGCAGCCTGCAGCAGCGCCGGGTCTTCAAGCAGCGCGCGGTGCATGGCGAAAATGCCGGCCTCGGCGCTGGCCCCGCGCGCGGTGGCGGTGGCGCTGTCGTGCGCCAACTGGGCGTCGACCGCCGCCAGCGCGGCGCGCAGGGTGGCACGCTCGGCGGGCGCGCCCAGGCCAGCCTGGTCCGGCTCCGGCGCCGCGTCGCGCCACCAGCGCAGCGGGCCGATGGCGATGCCGGGAGCGGCGGCCACGCCGGCGATGCCGCCCGGCGGCAGTTCGCCGCTACGCGCACCCGCTGGCGGCGCCGCGCCGACGGTGAACACCGCCTGCTCTTCCCCCGCGCCGGTGCGTTGCAGCTCACGCGCCACCGCATCCAGCGCGGCCCCGGCATCGGGACCGCTGGCGACCAGATCTACCGTGGCGCCCTCGTGCGCGGACAGCGCCAGCAGCGCCGCCAGGCTTGCCAGGCTGGCCTGGCGTCCACCGTAGTGCAGGGCCACCGTGGCCTCGAGCCCCTGCATGGCCGCACGCGCGCGCGCCGCGGGCCTTGCATGCAGGCCGCCTGCGCAGCCCAGCGTGACCGTGCGCCGCAAGGCGGCCGCGTCGGTGACATCGGCCCGCGGTGCAGGCGCTGCGGCTGCCCCGGCGGGGCGCAACTGCAGCAACACGGTCCGGCCGGCCTCGGCCAGGACCGCGTCGGTGCGTGCGGCAACGGGGAAGTCGTGGCCGTTGGCAACCGCCATCACTGTCACCAGGCTGCGCGCCTGCCGCGCCACGCGCTCGACATCGAAGCGGATCAGCGCATCACCCTGACGCACTGTCGCGCCCTGCGCCACGCATGGTGCAAAGCCGTCGCCGCGCAGCGACACGGTGTCGATGCCGACATGCAGCAGCACCTGCGCACCGCACGACGCCTGCAAGGTCAACGCATGGCCAGTTGCGGCCAAGTGCAGCACGACGCCATCGCAAGGCGCCACCACGGTATCGCTCAGCGGATCGATGGCCACGCCGTCGCCGAACAAGCCTTCGGCAAAGACCGGGTCCGGCACCGCCGCGAGGGGCTGCAGCACTCCGCTCAACGGAGCCCGCAACAACAGGGTTTCGCTCGTCTCAGCCATTCTGCTTCCAGATTCGCGGCGACCGGTTGCGGAATGCCACGGCGCCAGGTTCGGGGAAAAGATAAGCGGTTCATGACAACAAAAATACCAGTACAAACCACTACGCCAAACATGTACTTAACTGGTATCTACAGAGCGTGCGCCGGCAGTATCACATGATGGCCTCGCACCAAAAATTGATTCAGCGCACGATCCCCAAAAAATGGGCTTTTTCCCGGCAGCTCGTATCTTGCGTAGGCCTCCTTTTTAGCCACACCTTTCCAATACCAATTGACGGAAACCCTGCGCATGGCGCGCGCATCACCCCGGCCGTACTATTTGCCCGCGAGGCCGCCAGATGTCCTAAAGTGGTATCATCACCACCAAATTTTGGTACCCACGAGGATTCGCATGGATCAACGGCTGCAGGCCCTCAGGCCGGACGAGGCGGACGCCACGCCGATCTACCTGCAGGTGGCACGCAAGCTGACCGCCGCCATCCAGGCCGGACAATGGCGGGTGGGCGACGCGCTGCCGTCAGAGCGCACGCTGGTCGATTCGCTGGGGATTTCGCGCGTCACCGCACGGCGCGCGCTACAGGTGCTGGCCGAGGAAGGCACCATCACGCGCAGCCATGGCGCGGGCACCTTTATCGCGCCGCGCGCCGAGCCCAGGCCGGCGCGGCTCGACAACTTCAGCGAGCTGGCGCGCCGGCGCGGCATGACGCCGGCGAGCGAGCTGGTGGCGTTCGAGCGCCGCCGCGCCACCGCGCAGGAAAGCGCTGAGCTGGCCCTGCCCGAGGGCGACGAGATCGTCAGGCTGACGCGGCTGCGCAAGGCTGACGGTCAGATTTACTGGATGGATGTGACCACGCTGGCGTTGGCCGTGCTGCCCGACGCCAGCGCCATCGGCGAATCGCTCTACGCCTACCTGGAGCGGATCGGCAAGCCGGTGCTGCGCGTCACCGAGACACTGCGCGCCGTCGTGGCGACCGAGGAACTGGCCGCGCGCCTGGGCATCAGGCCGGGCGAGCCCTTGCTGCATATCCGCCGCACCGGCTACACCCATGGCGACAAGCCGGTCGAACTGACCGACGCGTACTGCCTGAACGACTTTTACGAGCTCAAGCAATAGCGCCCGGCGGCGCCGGCCACGGGCGGCTCCACGGGCGGCGGGGGCGGGTCTTCCTCGGGCGGCAGCGGCAGGTCGGGGGGCACGCCCGGCGGCGCTGGCTCTTCCGCCGGGGGCACGGTATGGCGCGGATGCGGGCGTGCACCGGCGATGGGGTTCAGCGAGGCGGGCATGCGAGGTCTCCGTGACGGGGTTTCTTCCTCATTGAAGCAAACCCCGCCCGCCCACGCCAGTGCGGATCCCGCACCGGTCAGGCGTGCTGGCGGCGCACGAAGAACAGCGCCGCGCCCACCGCCATCAGCACGCTGCCGAAAAACCGGTTCTGCCACAGCACCGCGCGCGCATTGCGGAACAGCCCCTGCATGCGCGACGCCAGCAGCGCGTAGCCATGCATCACCACCAGGTCGACGCCGCACATGGTGGCGGCCAGGATCGCCAGCTGCGGCGCCAGCGGCCGGTTGGGGTCGATGAACTGTGGCAGCACCGCGACCATGAAGATAATGCCTTTGGGATTGGTCACATTGGTCAGCAAGCCCGTGGCAAAGCGCCGGCGCCGGCTCATCACGGCCACGCGCGCGGGGCCGCCGTCCTGCACGGAACCCGCTTCCACCCTGGCGCGCCATTGCTGGATGCCAAGGTAGATCAGGTACAGCGCGCCAACCGTCTTGACCACCATGAACGCCTGTTCCGAGGCCAGCAGCAGCGCCCCCAGCCCGCCGCCGGCCACCAGCAGCACGATCACCAGCCCGGCCTGCAGGCCGAAGATGGTGGTGGTGGTGCGGCGCAGCCCGTACGACAGCCCATGGCTCATCGACAGCACCGCGCCCGATCCCGGCGAGACGGCAATCACCCAGCACGCAGCGAAATAGGCCAACCAGACTTCCCAACGCATTTCGACTCTCCTTTGACGTCAACCATGCCGGGCCACGCACTGCGGCCCGACACCTGTTATGGATGTTGGCGCGGCGCCTCAGAGCGGGTGGAACCCGCCCAGGAACTGCTCCACCTGCTCGGCCTGGCGCGCGTCGCGCGCGGCCTCGCCGGATTCCAGCACCACCGCCTGGTAAGCGCGCGTGCCCACCGCCACCAGCCGCGCGCTGAGACGGCGCGGCGACTGGTCCTGCGGCGACACGCCGCTGGCCTGCAGTTCCAGGCCGGCCAGCGGTCGGCCCGGCCGGTCCGCGCTCATGATGGTGACCGGCCGCGTGCGCGCCTCGCCCGAGAGCGTGCCGAGGTTGGCCAGCAGGCCGGCCTGCATCGCCGCCAGGGCCTCGCGCCGCAGCGCTTCATCGTCGGCGGGCAGGGTCACTACGCCCACGGCGAAGAGTGTGTCGTCAACGCGCGCGGCCTCCATCGTCATCGGCAGCTTGCGTCCGGCAATGGTGACGTCGCGCGCGGCGCTGGTGGGCTTGCCGGGGTAGAGCGCGGCGTAGCCGCCTTCGCCCGACTGGATGGTGCGCCAGTCATAGCGCGGCGAGCAGGCGCACATGGCCAGCGCCAGCAGCGCGGCGCAGCACGTCAGGGACCAGCGGGGCACGGCGACAGGGCTCAGCGGGGGCAGCACGGGGCGCATGAAAAAAACTGGGGCGAAGGGCAGGTGCGGGATGGTCGCGCGCGGGCACATCGCCAGCGCGCGGAAACCGGTATTATCCCGGAAGCGGCGCGCCAGTGCTTGCCGCGCCGCCCCGCCGCACCCCCGGATCCGCCATGCCCGCTTCCCGCCTCGCCCACCCTGCCGTAGCCAGCACTCGCCTGCCCTGGCTGGTCGCGGGCGTGTTGCTGGCCGCCGTGGCCGGCCTGGCTGCTGCCGCCAGCCCGCCACACCTGCCGCCGGCCACTGACCTCGCCGCCCACGGCGCCGATGCCGCGCGCCGGGGCGAGCCGCTGGTGGTGCTGGTGTCGCTGCCGGGCTGCGGCTATTGCGACGCGGTGCGCCGCAACTACCTGGGCCCGCAGGCGGCCGCGGGCGAGATCGCCGTGCGCGAACTCGACATGACCGCCGACACCCCGCTGCGCGCTACCGATGGCAGCCTGACCACGGCGCGCGCCTGGGCCCGGGCGCAGCAGGTCAGGGTGGCGCCCACGGTGCTGTTCCTGGACCGCCAGGGCCGCGCCGCCGCGAGCCCGCTGCGCGGCATGCAGCCCGACTTCTATGGCGCCTACCTGGAACAGGCGCTGGCGCAGGCCCGCGCCGCGGTCGCCGCGCAGAAGTGACTGAAGGGCTGCGGCGGATTGCCGCAAGGCGGTTCCGCACAGCGCGCGAACGCCGGCCGCATTAGAATGTCCCACTGCTGACCGAACCTGCCGAGCCGGATTTCATGACTACTACCGCTGCCCCCAAGACCTCCCGCAAGCCATGGCCCATCGTCGCCGCCGTGGTGGTACTGGCGCTGCTGGGGTGGTTCGGCTACCGCGCGCTGTCGCCGTCCGGTACCGCGCCCGCCGCCACTTTCACGCTGCTGTCGGGCGAAAAGGTCAGCACCGCCGACCTCAAGGGCAAGGTCTACCTGATCAACTTCTGGGCCACCAGCTGCGCCACCTGCATCAAGGAGATGCCGGACATGGTCAAGACCTACGAGCAATTCAAGGGCAAGGGCCTCGAATTCGTCGCGGTGGCGATGAACTATGACCCGCCCATGTATGTGATGAACTATGCCAAGACGCGCGGGCTGCCGTTCAAGGTGGCGATGGATACCGACGGCAGCGCGGCCAAGGCCTTCGGCGACGTGGGGCTGACGCCGACCACCTTCGTGGTCGACAAGGACGGCCGCATCCTGAAGCGCTACGTCGGCGAGCCCGAATGGGAGGCGCTGCACAAGCTGCTGGACGGCGCGCTGGCAAAGTCCGCGTAACTGCCGCGCTGCGAACACACGACAAAAGGTGCTCATCGAGCACCTTTTTTTGTTTTTGGGCGCGATCCTGCGCATGCCGGGTTGCGCGGGCGGGCTGTATGGATATACAGTTGGCGCCAGCCTTTTCCACGCCTTCCGCCCGCCCCGCCCGTGACCCTGGACCTTGCCCCCACCGCTGAACCCGCCGCAGCCGCGGAAGCCGCTGAAGCGGCCGTCTCTGAAGCCGGATCTGTACCCGCCTATCTGTCCCGGCTCAATCCGGAGCAGCGCGCCGCGGTCGAGCACGGCAGCGAGGCGCCGCTGCTGATCATCGCCGGGGCCGGCTCGGGCAAGACCAATACGCTGGCGCACCGGGTGGCGCACCTGGTGCTGGGCGGCGCCGATCCGCGCCGCATCCTGCTGCTGACGTTCTCGCGCCGCGCCGCCGCCGAGATGGGCCGGCGCGTCGAGCGCATCGTCGACCAGGCACTGGGCACCAGTACCGGCGCGGGCCGCGCGGCGCTGCAGTGGTCCGGCACCTTCCACGCCATCGGCGCGCGGCTGCTGCGCGAATATGCCGAGACGCTAGGGCTGTCGCCGGCGTTCACCATCAGCGACCGCGGCGACTCGGCCGACCTGATGCACGTGGTGCGCCACGACCTGGGCCTGTCCGAGACCGCCAGCCGCTTCCCCAAGAAGGAAACCTGCCTGTCGATCTATTCGCGCGTCGTCAACACCCGGGCGCCGCTCGAAGACGTGCTCAGGCAGCAGTTCCCGCGCTACGCGATGTGGGCTGACGCGCTGCGCACGCTGTTCGCCGGCTATGTCGAGGCCAAGCAGAAACAGCACGTGCTGGACTACGACGACCTGCTGCTGTACTGGGCCCAGGCCATGGCCGAGCCCGCCATCGCGCAGGACATGGGCGCGCGCTTTGACCATATCCTGGTCGATGAATACCAGGACACCAACGCGCTGCAGGCGTCGATTTTGCTGGCCATGCGGCCCGACGGACGCGGCCTGACCGTGGTCGGCGACGACGCGCAGTCGATCTACGCCTTCCGCGGCGCCAGCGTGCGCAATATCCTGGATTTCCCCGCGCAGTTCACGCCGGCCGCGCAGCAGATCACGCTGTCGCAGAACTACCGCTCGACGCAGCCGATCCTGCAGGCCGCCAACGCCGTGATCGGGCTGGCGGCCGAACGCTATACCAAGGACCTGTGGTCCGAGCGCCAGTCCGCCGAGAAGCCCGGCGTGATCGTGGTCAACGATGAGGCCGACCAGGCCCGCTATGTGGTCGAGCAGGTGCTGGCACGGCGCGAGGCCGGCCTCGCGCTGATGGCGCAGGCAGTGCTGTTCCGCGCCGCCGACCACAGCGCGCAGGTGGAAATCGAGCTGGCACGGCGCAATATCCCGTTCGTCAAATTCGGCGGCCTCAAGTTCCTGGAGTCGACCCACGTCAAGGATGTGTTGGCGGTGGTGCGCTGGCTGGAAAACCCGCGCGACCGCATGGCGGGCTTCCGCACGTTGCAACTGCTGCCAGGCATCGGACCCAAGACCGCGGCGCGCGTGCTCGATGCGCTGGCGCTGGCGACCGAGCCGCTGTTCTCGCTGGAAGCCTTCGAGCCGCCGCCGGCCGCCGCGCCCGCGTGGGCCGACCTGCTGGGCCTGGCACGCGCGCTGATGGCGCCGACCTCGCCATGGCCATCGGAGTTCGAGCAGGTGCTGGGCTGGTACGCGCCGCATCTTGAACGCCTGCACGACGACGCCGCGGCCCGCCAGGCCGACCTGCAGCAGCTGGAGCGCATTGCCGCCACCTACGGCGCGCGCGAGCGCTTCCTGACCGAGCTGACGCTGGACCCGCCCAGCGCCTCCAGCGATGAATCCGGCGTGCCCTCGCGCGACGAGGACTACCTGATCCTGTCGACCATCCATTCGGCCAAGGGGCAGGAGTGGAAGGCGGTGTATGTGCTCAACGCGGTCGACGGCTGCATGCCGAGCGACCTGGCCACGGGCACTACGGAAGAGATCGAGGAAGAGCGGCGGCTGCTGTATGTGGCGATGACGCGGGCCAAGGACCACCTCGACGTGATCGTGCCGCAGCGGTTCTACGTGCATCAGCAGGTTGGCTTCGGCGACCGGCATGTGTATGCGTCGCGCACGCGCTTCCTGCCGAACCGGGTGATGCCGAATTTCTACAGCCGCTCGTGGCCGCCGCCGCCGATGTCGGGCGAAGGCGCGGTGAAGCCGGCGCTGGCGCCGGTGGACCTGGCGGGCCGGATGCGGAATATGTGGCGGTGAGATGAGCAGCTCCCCTCTCCCGCGCGCGCGAGGGGAGAAAACAAGCGACGCGTCAGCCCACCTTCTCCAGCAGCAATCCCTTCAGGTACTCGCCTTCCGGAAACGCCGCCAGCATCGGATGATCGGTGCCGGCCGACAGCCTGCGCAAAATGCGCGCATCCGCGCGCGCATCGGTCACCGCCCCGGCGACGATCTTCTGGAACAACTCCATGCTGATCGCCCCCGAGCACGAATACGTGAACAGCAGCCCGCCCGGGCGCAGCAGCTGCATGCCGACCAGGTTGATCTCCTTGTAGGCGCGCGCGGCGCGATCGATATGCTGCGCCGATGGCGCGAACTTGGGCGGGTCCAGCACGATCAGGTCGAACTGCCGCCCTTCGGCGCGGAATTCGCGCAGCGTCTTGAACACGTCGGCGTCGAGCCAGGTCGCGCGCCCGGCATCAAACCCGTTCAGCGCCACGTTGCCCGCGGCGATCTTCAGGGCCTCGCCCGACGAATCGATCGATGTTACCGACGTGGCGCCGCCGCGCAACGCCGCCAGCGAGAAGCCGCCGGTATAGCAGAAACAGTTCAGCACCTCGCGCCCTTCGGCCAGGTCGCCGACCAGCTTGCGGTTGTCGCGCTGGTCGACATAGAAGCCGGTCTTGTGGCCGTTGCGCACGTCGACGTAGTAGCGCACGCCGTGCTCGGTCACCGACAGCGCCGGATCGGGCTCGGCGCCGGCCAGCACGCCGGTCACCAGCTCCAGGCCCTCGCGCTGACGCACCGCGGCGTCGGAGCGCTCGTAGACGTTGGGGCAGCCGGTCTCCTTGACCAGCGCCTGCACGATCGCGGTCTTCCAGTGCTCGACGCCCGCCGAATTGAACTGGCACACCAGCTGGCCGGAGCTACCGTCGCCGTAGTAATCGACGATAAGCCCCGGCAGCCGGTCGGATTCGCCGAAGATGAGCCGCACCGCGTCGCTGTCCTTCACCCACTGGCGGCGGTAGGCAATGGCCGCCGCCACGCGGCGCTTGAACAGCGCATGGTCGACCGGCTCGTTCTCGTCGAAGGTCCACACGCGCGCGCGGATCTGCGATTCGGGGCTGTAGGCAGCCTTGGCCAGGAAACGCCCGTCGGCGGCGCGCACGATCACGGTGGCGCCCGGCTCGCAGCGGCCTTCGGTGGTGGCGATGCCGGTGGCATAGATCCACGGGTGGCGGCGCAGCAGGGATTTTTCCTTGCCGGGTTTCAGGGTGATGGTGTTCATGTTGGTATGGGAAAAAGCATGCCGCAGAGAGTGCGTTGCAATGCTGCAGCGGGCTTCCCTCTCCCGCCTGCGGGAGAGGGGTTGGGGGAGAGGGCGGGAGTGTCAACGAAGTGACGCGCGTCGGTATGCCAGCGCCTGCCCTCTCCCCCGGCGCCTCCCCCGCGCGCGGGAGAGGGGAGAAAACAATGCCTTACAGCACCACCTTCACCATCGGATGCGAAGTCAATGCCCGGTACAGGTCATCGAGCTGCTCGCGGCTGGTGACCCACACCGTCACGGTCAGGCCCAGGTAGTTGCCCTTGCTCGACGGGCGCATTTCCATCTTGCCGGCGTGGAAGTCGGGGTCGAACTCCTGCACCAGCGTGACGATGGCTTCGGCAAAGCCGTCCTGCATCGTGCCCATCACCTTGATCGGGAAATGGCTCGGATATTCGATCAGCGACTGCTCCGGCGGGATCTCGCCGGGCTTGTTGCCGCTGCCTTGGTTGTCGGTCGTCATCTCGGATTCTCCGGCGCAAGGCCGGCGCGCCGCGTGGCACGCCGGCTCGCGCGCATTCAGGTCACTTGCGCTTGAACCACAGGCGGATGGTGTCCCACAGGCGGCCGAAGAAGCCGGCCTCGGGCACTTCTTCCAGCGCCACCACCGGGAATTCGGCCACCTTGTTGTTGCCGTCCATCAGCTTGACCATGCCCACCTGCTGGCCCGCCGAGATCGGCGCGATCAGCAGTTCCTGGCGCTCCAGCACCGGCTTGAGGCGTCCGCCGGTGCCCTTGGGCACGGTGACGAAGGTCTCGTTCTGCACGCCGATCTTGATCGTGCCGTTCTTGCCCTTGTAGATGTCCGGCGTGGCCAGCACCTGGCCCTTGTCGTACAGGCGCAGCGTGTCGAAGAACTGGAAGCCGTAGTTGAGGATCTTCAGGCTTTCCTGGGTGCGCACCTGTTCGGTGGTGGTGCCGATCACGATCGAGATCAGGCGGCGCGAGCCATCCGGCACGTTGGCCAGCGGCCGCTTGGCCGACGAGATCAGGCAATAGCCGGCGGACTTGGTGTGGCCGGTCTTGACGCCGTCGACGGTCGAGTCGATGTACAGCAGGCGGTTGCGGTTGGGCTGCCTGATCTTGTTATAGGTGAACTCCTTCTGCGAGTACATGCTGTAGTACTCGGGGTAGTCCTTGATCAGGCGCGTGGTCAGCGTCGCCAGGTCCACCGCGGTGGTGTAGTGGTTCGGGTCGGGGATGCCGTCGGTATTGGTGAAGTGGGTGTTCTTCATGCCCATGCGCTGGGCCTCGCGGTTCATCATCGCGACAAAGCCCTCTTCCGAGCCGCCCACGGCTTCGGCCAGCGCCAGCGCGGCGTCGTTGCCCGACTGCACGATCAGGCCCAGCAGCAGGTCCTGCACGGTGACCGGCTTGTTGGGCTCGATGAACATGCGCGACTCGTCGCTTTTGACCTTGAGCACCAGGTTGGTCGGCACCACCGCCTGGTCCAGCGTCAGGCGCTTTTCCTTGAGTGCCTCGAACGCCAGGTAGGCGGTCATCAGCTTGGTCAGCGAAGCCGGCTCGATGCGCGCGTCGGCGTTCTGCGAGGCCAGGGCCTGGCCGCTGGTCACGTCATACAGCATCCACGACTTGGCGGCGACCTGCGGCGTCGGCACGCCCTGCGCCAGCACGGCGGCGGGCGCGGCGGCCAGCACGACGGCGGCGGCGATGGCGGCGGGAGCGAAAGCGGACGAAAGGCGTGTCGTGGCTCTATTCAGCATGTTTCTGTTTTCCGACAGTAAGAAGGTGGCGCGGGAGGGTCCGGGCTGGCGGCGTGCCGGCCTTACCGGTCCCACGCATTGACGACGAGCTGCTTGATCAGGTGCAGCTTGCGGTGAAAGAAATGGTCGGCGCCGGGGATCACGATCACCGGCAGCTCTTGCGGGCGGGCCCAGTCGAACACGCTGGCCAGCGGCACGGTGTCGTCCTGTTCGCCGTGGATCACGATGGTGTCGGCCGGCACCTGGGCCACTTCCCAGCGGCTGGCGGCGGTGCCCACCAGCACCAGGCGCTGCACCGGGGTGCCGGCCTCGGCCAGGCGGCGCGCCACATGGGTGCTGACAAAGCTGCCGAACGAGAACCCGCCCAGCGCCAGCGGCAGCGTCGCGGCCTGCGCCGACCACGCGGTCTGCTCGCGCATCCAGGCCACCACGGCAAGCAGGTCGTCCTGCTCGCCGATGCCGTTGTCATGCGTGCCGGCGCTCGCACCGACGCCGCGGAAGTTGGGGCGCACGGTGGCATAGCCCAGCTGCACGAAGGCGCGCGCCAGCGTCTGCGCGACCTTGTTGTCCTTGGTGCCGCCGAACAGCGGGTGCGGATGCGCCACCAGCGCCAGGCCGCGCAAGGGTACGTCTGGCAGGCCTTGCGGCAGGTCTACCGAGAGCTCGATCGCCCCGGCGGGGCCGGCGATGGAAAGTACCTGGGTATGCGCGTTCATGATGGACGGTCGGGATGGCGGTCAGGCAAGCGCCCCGGCGGCAAGCCCGGGCAAAAATGAAAAAACCGTCCGGCTGGCGGGCGGCGGGGCATGGCGGTTGCAACGGGTGGGACAGGGGTAAAAACAGGGGTAAAGCAACAAGCCGGCATGCGCCGGCTTCGGTTGGTTCAGTGCTGCGCCATCAGCGGTCCACCATCAGCCGCTCGACCGGCTTGCCCTTGAGCAGGTGGCTGTCGATGATTTCATCGATGTCATGCTCGTCGACATAGGTGTACCAGATGGCCTCGGGGTAGACCACCAGCACCGGGCCGAGTTCACAGCGGTTCAGGCAGCCGGCCTTGTTGATGCGCACACGCCCTTCGCCGCCGGCGATGCCCAGCTCCTTGCAGCGCTTCTTGGCGTATTCCTGCATCGCCTTGGCGTTGTAGTTGGCGCAGCAGTTCTCGCCGGCCTCGCGCTGGTTCAGGCAGAAAAAGACGTGGTGCTGGTAGTAGCTGCGCATGCGTACGGTGTGAAGACGGCCCCGGACGGCGGCACGGCCCGGACGGCGTTGAACGGAAGCCTGGAATTATACGGCGTTGCGAGGGCCGGGCCGCGATCCGTGGCAGGTTTGCGCGCGCCGCCGGTCGCCATCAGCCGCCACCAGGTGGCGCCTCGCGCACCCTACGCGCGCCGGCCATTCCGGATCGCCGGATCGGCGCCGTCCGGGATTCCGGAATCCCGGAGCCCGGGCGCCTGCCCCTCGCCAGCCTTTCCTTGTGAATCAACCAGTTAGCAATACCCGTTGGACTGGCACGCGGGTTGCGAATTCCCGTCCGTGAACGCGCCGCAACTGTGACGGCGCGCGCCCCGCGCAAACCGCCGGGTACGGTCAACACCGAGGACGACATCATGAGGAAACCCTTCTACAAGATCCTGTACGTGCAGGTCCTGTTCGCCATCTGCATCGGCATCCTGCTCGGCCACTTCTGGCCCGACACCGGCGTCGCCATGAAGCCGCTGGGCGATGGCTTCATCAAGCTGATCAAGATGATCATCGGCCCGATCATCTTCTGTACCGTGGTGACCGGCATTGCCGGCATGAGCGACATGAAGAAGGTCGGCCGCGTCGGCGGCAAGGCGCTGCTGTACTTCGAGGTGGTGTCGAGCTTCGCGCTGCTGATCGGCCTGGGCGCCGCGCACCTGCTCAAGCCGGGCGTGGGCTTCAACATCGACCCGTCGACACTGGACACCAAGGCCATCGCGCAATACGTGTCCAAGGCGCACGGCCAGAGCACGGTCGAGTTCCTGATGCACATCATCCCGGACACCGTGTTCAGCGCCTTCGCTAACGGCGACATCTTGCAGATTCTGCTGGTTTCGCTGTTCTTCGGCGCCGCGCTGGCCGTGCTGGGTGAACGCGCCCGCATCGTGGTGCAGCTGATCGAGCAGGTCTCGAAGGTGTTCTTCCATATCGTCCACGTGATCACCAAGGTGGCGCCGATCGGCGCCTTCGGCGCGATGGCGTTCACCATCGGCAAGTACGGCCTGGGCTCGCTGGTGCCGCTGCTCAAGCTGATCGGCACCTTCTACTTCACCGCCATCCTCTTCGTGCTGGTGGTGCTGGGCACGATCGCGCGCCTGACCGGCTTCAACATCCTGCGCTTTATTTCCTACATCAAGGAAGAGCTGCTGATCGTGCTGGGCACCAGCTCGTCCGAAGCCGCGCTGCCGCACCTGATGGAAAAACTGGAGAAGCTGGGCTGCTCCAAGTCGGTAGTGGGCCTGGTGGTGCCCACCGGCTACTCGTTCAACCTGGACGGCACCAACATCTACATGACCATGGCGGTGATCTTCATCGCGCAGGCTACCGGCATCGAGCTGACGCTGATGCAGCAGCTGACCATCCTGGCGGTGGCGATGCTGACCTCCAAGGGCGCCAGCGGCGTGACCGGCTCGGGCTTCATCACGCTGGCGGCGACGCTGGCGGTGGTGCCGACCATCCCGGTGGCGGGCATGGTGCTGATCCTGGGCATCGACCGCTTCATGAGCGAGTGCCGCGCGCTGACCAACATCATCGGCAACGGCGTCGCCACGGTGGTGGTGTCGGCGTGGGAACGCGAACTGGACCGCAAGCGCCTGGCCCGCGTGCTGCAGCACGGCGGCAGCGACGATGCCGACGAACTTGCCGAAGCCGGCCAGGGCGCCGTCTGAATGCGCGGCGGCCGCGCGGGCGGCTGCCCCGGCCGCCCGCCTGCGGGTATCATCGGCGCGACAGCCCTCGCGCGCGCCGATGCCACACTCCGACGACTTCCTCGCCGTGCATGACCCCGCCGCCACCCGCCCGGTGCACGCGCCGGCGGCCGGCAGCGGGCGCTGGTGGGGCTTCGCCGTCGCCCTGGCGGCGGGCCTGCTGCTGCTGTGCGCGCTGACCTGGCTGGTCTCGGTCCAGCGCGGCCTGGCCAGCCTGCAGCAAGGCACTGCCACGCGCGCCGACCGCTACGCCGCCACGCTCGAAAGCACCCTCGACCGCTACGAGTTCCTTCCCGCGCTGGTGTCGCTGCATCCGTTCGTGCGCGGGCTGCTCGCCGCCCCCGGCGACGCGCAACGCGTCGCCGCCGCCAACCAGTACCTGGCCGAGGTCAACCGCCGCGCGCATGCGTCGGCAACTTATGTGATCGCCGCCAACGGCATTGCACTGGCGGCCAGCAACCATGGCGAGCCCGGCAGCTTCGTCGGCACCGACTACCGCTTCCGCCCCTACTTCCAGGCCGCCGCGGGCGGCAAGATGGGGCGCTTCTACGCCATCGGCATCACCAGCGACGAGCCCGGCTACTACATCGCCCAGCCGGTGGAGGCAGGCGGCAAGGTCATCGGCGTGACCGTGGTCAAGCTCAACCTGGAATGGTTCCAGCGCGCCGGCAGCGGCGCCGAGCCGCTGATGGTGAGCGACGACCACGGCGTGATCTTCCTGTCGTCGGTCCCCGCGTGGCAGTACCGCACGCTGCGCCCGCTGCCGCCGGCATTGCGGGCGGAACTGGACCAGACCCGCCAGTACCATGGGCGCGCGGTGACGCCGCTGCCGCTGGAACCGCTGGCGTCGCCGGTCACGCGCTGGCTGGCCGACACCACGTTGCCCCACGGCGCGCGCCTGGTACGCGTGCGCGACGATGCGGCGGCGTCCCGGACCCCCTTCGCCCCGGATGGCGCCGAACGCGCCGAGCGCTACCTGGAACTGAACCGCACCGTCGGCCCGGCCGGCTGGACCATGCAGGTGATGGCGCCGCTGGAGCCGGTGCTGGCCAATGCGCGCAACGCCACCGTGGCCGCGGCGCTGGCCTACGCCTGCATCTGCCTGCTGCTGGTCAACTGGCGCCAGCGACGCCAGCGCGCGCGCGACATGCAGTACAGCCGCCGCCTGCTCGAGGCCGCCTATGACCAGCTCGAACGACGGGTCGAGGCCCGCACCGCCGACCTGATGGCAATCAACGAGAAACTGGAAGACGAAGTGGCCGAGCGCACCCGCGCCGAAAACGAACTGCGCGCGGCCCAGGATGAGCTGGTGCAGGCCAGCAAGCTGGCCGCGCTGGGCCAGATGGCGGCCGGCATCACGCATGAACTGAACCAGCCGCTGGCGGCGCTGCGCACCTTCTCGGACAACACCCGCGTGCTGCTGGCGCGCGGCCAGCTGGCCGCCGCCGAAGGCAACCTGACTGCCATCGCCGACCTGACCGAGCGCATGGGCAAGATCACCGGGCAGCTCAAGCTGTTTGCCGGCAAGGCGCGCCCGGTGCGCCGGCCGGTGGCGCTGCGCGCGGCCGTCGACCACGTGCTGGCGCTGCTGGCGCCGCGGCTGGGCGCGGTCACGGTCGCCGTGACCGGACTGGATGCGGTGCCCGGGCTGGCCGTGCGCGCCGACGAGCTGAAGCTGGAGCAGGTGCTGCTGAACCTGCTCGGCAACGCGCTGGACGCAATCGCCGCGGCAGCGCCGGCGCAGGGACGGATCGATCTGGACGTGCAGGCCGGCGAGCACGCCGTCACTATCGTCGTGCGCGACAACGGCACCGGGATCGCGCCGGAAGCGCTGCCGCGCCTGTTCGAACCGTTCTTCACCACCAAGGAAACCGGGCAGGGCCTGGGGCTGGGGCTGGCGATCTCTTCGTCGATCGTGCGCGAGTTCGGCGGGCAGCTCGGCGTGGCCAACCTCCCCGGCGGCGGCGCGCAGTTCACGCTGGTGCTGGCGCGCGCACCCGCCCTCGACACCGCACCCCCGCTTTCCACCACCCAATGAGCACTGCCATGCAAGACGGTCTGCGTGTCCTGTTTGTCGAAGACGAGCCGCTGGTGCGCCAGGCCACCGCGCAAAGCCTGGAGCTGGCCGGCTTCCGCGTGCTGGCGCTGGCCTCGGCCGAGGCCGCGATCCCGCACCTGCACGGCGCCTTCGCCGGCGTGGTGGTGACAGATGTGCGCCTGCCCGGCGCCAGCGGCCTGGACCTGCTGCAGCACTGCCGCAATGCCGCGCCGGGCGTGCCGGTGATCCTGGTGACCGGCCACGGCGACATCACCATGGCCGTGCAGGCGATGCGCGAAGGCGCCTATGACTTTATCGAAAAGCCCTTCGGCGCCGACCGCCTCACCGACACCGTGCGCCGCGCGCTGGAACGCCGCGCGCTGGAGTTGGAGAACCAGGCCTTGCGTCGCGAACTGGCCGGGCCCGCGGCCGGCACGCGCATCATCGGCCGCTCGCCGGCGATCGAGCAGGTGCGCGCCCTGGTGGCCAATGTCGCGCCCACCGACGTGCCGGTGATGATCAACGGCGAGACCGGCACCGGCAAGGAACTGGTGGCGCGCAGCCTGCACGCGCTGTCAGGGCGCGCCGAGGGACCCTTTATCGCGCTGAACTGCGGTGCGGTGCCCGAGGCCATCTTCGAGAGCGAGATGTTCGGGCACGAAGCCGGCGCCTTCACCGGCGCGGGCAAGCGCCGCATCGGCAAGCTCGAGCATGCCTCGGGCGGCACGCTTTTCCTCGACGAGATCGAAAGCATGCCGCTGGCGCTGCAGGTCAAGCTGCTGCGCGTGCTGCAGGAAGGCTCGCTGGAGCGGCTGGGCTCGAACGCGTCGGTGCAGATCGACGTGCGCATCGTCGCCGCGGCCAAGGGCGACATGGACGCGCTGGTGGCCCAGGGCACGTTCCGCGAAGACCTGTATTACCGCCTCAATGTCGTCACCATCGCCCTGCCGCCGCTGCGCGAGCGGCGCGAGGACATCGTGCCGCTGTTCGAGCATTTCTCGCTGGTGTCCGCGGTGCGGTACCAGCGGCCCGCGCCGATCCTGTCCGAGGCGCAGCGCCAGGCGCTGGCCCAGCGCCCGTGGCCGGGCAATGTGCGCGAGCTGCGCAATGCCGCCGACCGGATGGTGCTCGGCGTGCCCGAGGGCGGGCAGGCCGGCGCGCAGGCGGCGGGCCGCGACGAGACCGCGCCGCTGCGCGAGCGCATGGAGCACTTCGAGCGCGCCGTGATCGCCGACGCGCTGGCGCGCACCGGCGGCGCGGTCAGCCAGGCGGCGGACCTGCTGCAGGTCGGCAAGGCTACGCTGTACGACAAGATCAAGCGCTACGGGCTGTGATGTCATGCGGCCTTCATGGCGCCGCCACGACGCCGTCACATTGGCGGCCTATGCTTCGTGGGCGGTTGCGGCATTGGCAGGTGCCCGCCGTGTGTATCAGTCTTCGTGGTAATTGATGGCCCCGCGCATGCGGGGCGTTTTTTTTGGGCGGTCTGGGCGCCGCCGCGCCGCTTCACACCCGCCACACATTGCCCTCACCCCGGCTGGCCAGACTGGAGCCCTTCGCTCTCCGGGAACCGCCATGCCCTCCTTTGACTACGACCTCGTCATCGCCGGCGCCAGCTTTGCCGGCGCGGCCTGCGCCCTGGCCGCCGCGCGCGCCGGCCTGCGCGTGCTGGTGCTGGAACGCAAGACCGATCCGGGCGACAAGCTCCACACCACCGGCATCCTGGTCAAGGAAGCCATCGAACAGACCTGGCTGGGCCAGGCGCCGGCCGATTGCGTGCACCGCGTCGACCAGGTGCGGCTGTACTCGCCGCGGCTGCGCAGCATCGACCTGAGCGCGCCCGGCTACTACTTCCACACCACCGATACGCCGCGGCTGATGCGCTGGCTGGCCGCGGAACTGGTGCGCCACCGGGTCGAGCTGCGGCTGGGCCAGGCCTTCGTCGGCGCGGTGCCGCGCCACGGCGGCTGGCATGTGACGGGGGTCGGCCATACGCGCTACCTGGTCGGCGCCGATGGCGCGCAGTCGCGCGTGGCGCAATGTGCCGGGCTGGGGCGCGTGCACAGCTTCCTGTACGGCGTGGAGTATGAATTCCCGGGACTGGCGCTGCCACAGCCCGGCGCGCTGCACTGCTTTGTCACGCGCCGCTTCGCGCCCGGCTATATCGGCTGGATCGCGCAGAACCCCACCGGCGTGCAGGCCGGGCTGGCACTGCGCTACCTGCCGCGGCGCGGCCGCGCGCCGGACCTGGACGGCCTGCTGGCGCACGTGCGCGAGCGCGCCGGGCTGCCGCAGCTGGCGCGGCCGGCGGCCACGCGTGCCGGCCTGATCCCGTGCGGCGGCCCGGTGTTGCCGCTGGCGCGCGACGGCGTGATCCTGACCGGCGACGCCGCCGGCATCGTGTCGCCGCTGACCGCGGGCGGCATCCACTACGCCTTTGCCCACGGCGAATCGGTCGGCCAGGCCGTGGCCGCGCACCTGCTGCGCGGCGGCCCGGCGCCGGAGGCCGTGGCCAGCGCCAGCGCGCCGCGCTTTCGCGCCAAGCGCGCGCTGCGCTGGATGTTCGAGCGCTTCCAGTGCGACTGGCCCTTCGACCTGATGCTGTATTCGCCGCCGCTGCGCTGGGCCGCGGCGCAGATCTATTTCCACCAGCGTGGCGCCGAAGCGGCGGAGCCGGCGCGCGCGGCGGCCCGCGCCTGACCGGCTAGAATGCCGGGCATGGAACAACCGCGGATCCTGGTGGTGGAAGACGAGCAGGCCATCGCCGACACCATCCTCTATGCGCTGCGCACCGACGGCATGCTGGCCGCGCACTGCACGCTGGGCAGCGACGCGCTGGCGAGCCTGCGCGCCGCGCCAGCCGACCTGGTGGTGCTGGACGTGGGGCTGCCGGACCTGAACGGCTTCGAGGTCTGCCGCACGCTGCGCACCTTCTGCGACGCGCCGGTGATCTTCCTGACCGCGCGCCATGAAGAGATCGACCGCATCGTCGGGCTGGAGATCGGCGCCGACGACTACGTGGTCAAGCCGTTCTCGCCGCGCGAGCTGGCCGCGCGCGTGCGCGCCATCCTGCGCCGGGCGCGCGGTGGCAGTGCCACCGCCGCGAGGGACGACGAGATTGCCGGCTTTACCCACGACAAGGACGGCGCCCGCCTGGCCTATCACGGCCACTGGCTGGCGCTGACGCGCTACGAATACCTGTTGCTGGCCTGGCTGGTCGCGCATCCGGGCCGCATCTATTCGCGCGCGCAGCTGATGGACGGCGTGTGGGCCGGCGCACTCGACACCAGCGACCGCACCGTCGATACCCATATCAAGACCCTGCGCGCCAAGCTGCGCGAGGTGGCCCCCGAAGGCGCCGGGCGCATCCGCACCCATCGCGGCATGGGCTATTCGCTGGAGCCCTGAGCGCGAGCCATGCATATCGGCCTGCGCATCTTCTTCGGCTTTTTCCTGATCGTGGGCCTGGCCACCGTGCTGACGCTGCGCGTGTTCGTGCAGGAGGTCAAGCCCGGCGTGCGCCAGGCCATGGAAGACACGCTGATCGATACCGCGCACGTGCTGGCCGCGCTGGCCGCCGACGACCTGAAGGCCGGCCGCATCGCCGACGGCGCTTTCGCGCGGCATATGGCGGCGTTGCGCGACGTGCCGGTCAATGCCGAGGTCTCGGGCCTGCACAAGGACAGCATCGGCTACCGCGTCTACGTGACCGATGCCAGCGGCATCGTCCGCTTCGATTCCACCGGCACCGACGTGGGCCATGACTACTCGCGCTGGAACGATGTCTACCTGACGCTGCGCGGCCAGTACGGCGCGCGCAGCACGCGCGCCGACCCCGCGGACGAGGCCAGCACCGTGATGCACGTGGCCGCGCCGGTGCGCGACGGCGAACGCATCATCGGCGTGCTCACCGTGGCCAAGCCCAATGCGGCCATGGCGCCGTTCATCGCGCGCAGCCAGCGCAAGATCCTGTTCTACGGCGCCCTGCTGATCGGCACCGCCTGCGTGATCGGGCTGGCCTGCACGCTGTGGCTCGCGCATGGCCTGAGCCGACTGCGCGGCTACGCGCGCGCGGTGGCGGCCGGCGCGCGCGCCGAGATGCCGCTGCGCGGCGCGGGCGAGCTGGCCGAACTGGGGCGCGCGGTGCAGGGCATGCGCGAGCGGCTGGAAGACAAGCAGTATGTCGAGCACTACATCCACACGCTGACCCACGAGATGAAGAGCCCGCTGGCCGCCATCGGCGGCGCGGCGGAGCTGCTGCAGGAAGAGATGCCGGCGGCTGATCGCCAGCGCTTCGTCGCCAATATCCGGACCCAGTCCGGACGGCTGGAAACCATGATCCGCAAGCTGCTGGCGCTGGCCGAGGTGGAACAGCGCCAGCGCCTGGAGGTGCGCGAGCCGGTGCCGCTGGCGCCGTTGCTGGCGCAACTGTGCGCCGAACTGGAGCCGCGCGCGCGGCAGCGCGGCGTGGCGCTGCAGTGCCCTGCCGAAGGCGGCCCGGGCCACGTCGCCGGAGACCCGTTCCTGCTGCGCCAGGCCATTGCCAACCTGCTGGAAAACGCCATCGACTTCGCCCCGCCGGGGAGCGCGGTCACGGTGGCCTTGGAGCGCCGCCGCGACGCGCTGGCCATCACCGTGGCCGACCAAGGGCCCGGCATTCCCGACTACGCGCTGCCGCGCGTGTTCGAGCGCTTCTACTCGCTGCCGCGCCCGCATGGTGCCGACAAGAGCACCGGCCTGGGCCTGTGCTTTGCGCGCGAGGTGGCAACCTTGCATGATGGCGCGGTGACGCTGGCCAACCGCCCGGGCGGCGGCGCGCTGGCCGAGCTGGTCCTGCCGGCGGCATAGCGCCCCGCGCCGGCCGGACCGGCATAGACTGGGGCTTCTAACGTCACCGCGCGGAAACTCCCTATAATCGAACGACCGTTCATTTAGGGCGCGCCCCGCGTGCCCGCCCGTAGCGTCCAGGAGACACCATGCCCGCCGCCAAGCAACTGCCCCAGGCCTTGCAGAACCTGGCCCTGCCCGTGATCGCCTCGCCCATGTTCATCGTCAGCTACCCGGAACTGGTGCTGGCGCAGTGCAAGGCCGGCATCGTCGGCTCGTTCCCGGCGCTCAATGCGCGCCCGGCCGAACTGCTCGACGAATGGCTGACCCGGATCGAGGAAGAACTGGCCGCCTTCAAGGCCGCCAACCCCGGCGCAACGGTGGGCCCGGTCGCGGTCAACCAGATCGTCCACAGCTCCAACGCGCGCCTCGAGCATGACATCAAGGTCTGCGTGGAACACAAGGTGCCGATCTTCATCACCTCGTTGCGCGCCCCGCCCCGGGAGCTGATCGACGCGGTGCACAGCTACGGCGGCATCGTGCTGCACGACGTGATCAGCCTGCGGCACGCCGAGAAGGCGATCGAATCCGGCGTCGACGGCCTGATCCTGGTCGCGGCGGGCGCCGGCGGCCATGCCGGCATGCTGTCACCGTTCGCGCTGGTGGGCGAGGTGCGCAAGCTCTTCGACGGCCCGATCGCGCTGTCGGGCTCGATCGCCACCGGCGAAGCGGTGCTGGCCGCACAGGCGATGGGCGCCGACTTCGCCTACGTGGGCACGCGCTTCATCGCCTCGCAGGAGGCCCATGCCGCCGAGTCGTACAAGCAGTCGATCACCAGCTCGGCCGCCGCCGATATCGTCTACACCAACCTGTTCACCGGCGTGCACGGCAACTACATCCGCGAAAGCATCAGCAACGCGGGACTGGACCCGGACAACCTGCCGGTGGCCGACAAGAGCAAGATGGATTTTTCCAGCGGCAGCTCCAAGGCCAAGGCGTGGAAAGACATCTGGGGCGCCGGGCAGGGCGTGGGCCAGATCCACGACATCCCGAGCGCCGGCGAAATCGTCGCGCGCATGAAGGCGGAGTACGATGCCGCCAAGGCGCGGCTGGGTATCGCGCGCTGACCCAAGCCATTACCGGGCCGCGGCTGCGGCCTCTTCAGGCCTCCCTTGCCAACGCCAGGTCCCGCCAACCCTCCCGATTCCGCTCCGGATCCCGCCGCCGTGCCAGGCCGCCGGCAGCAGGTGCTGCGCGCGCTGTGGGTGGTGCTGGGCGGCGTATGCCTGCTGCTTGGCGTGATCGGCATCTTCCTGCCGGTGCTGCCGACCACGCCGTTCGTGCTGCTGGCCGCTGCATGCTTCGCGCGCGGTTCGCAACGCTTCCATGAATGGCTGCTGGGGCATCCGCGCTTCGGGCCGCTGGTGAGCGACTGGCAGCGGCATCGCAGCATCCCGTTCAAGGCGAAATGCCTGGCGCTGTCGATGATGTGGGTGTCGATGGGGACCACGGCATGGCTGCTGCGCGGGCGGCCGCTGGTGTCGGCGGCGTTGCTGGCGTGTGCGGTGGGGGTGAGTGTGTGGATGGTCAGGTTGCCGACGCGGCCGGCTAGCGGCAAGCTCTAATGCGCCCGCACACCGACGGTTGGCTCCCCTCTCCCGCCTGCGGGAGAGGGGCTGGGGGAGAGGGTCGGCGTATCAACGAAGTCTAAAAGCCGCCAGCCGCGACGCCACCCCGCTTAATCATACTTGCGCGCATCCTCGATCAGCTTCCCATCCTGCGGCAACGACCCCGCCGCGACAAACGCCACCTCGCCGCGCAGCCGCATCACCTCGCGCAGCGACTCCGCCACCGCGCGCTGCAGGTCAGCGTCTGTGCGCGTCGCTTCGCAATGCAGCGTCATCACGTCGGCGCCCGGATCGCCCGTCACTACCAGCCGCGCCGCGCGGATTTCGGGATGGCGCCGCACTACGTCGGCCACCTGTCCCGGATGCACGAACATGCCCTTGACCTTGGTCGCCTGGTCGGCGCGCCCGAGCCAGCCCTTGAGCCGGATATTGGTGCGGCCGCACGGGCTGGGCCGCTGCGAGGACGCCGGCACCACTGCCGACAGGTCGCCGGTGCCGAAGCGGATCAACGGGTAGTCGCCGTTGCCCAGCACCGTCACCACCACCTCGCCGGTCTCGCCTTCGGGCATCGGGCGCGAGCCGCCGGGTTCGACGATCTCCACCAGCACGCCCTCGTCCACCACCCAGCCATCGCCACCTTCGGTCTCGTATGCGATCAGGCCGACATCGGCGGTGCCGTACATCTGCTGCACGCGCACCCCGCGCGCCTGGAACCAGTTGCGCAGCGACGGCGGCAGCGCCTCGCCCGAGACCAGCGCCTTGGCCAGGCTGGTGCAGGGCGTGCCGAGTTCATCGCCGCGCTCCAGCAGCAGCTTGAGGAACGACGGCGTGCCGGCATAGGCCGCCGGCTGCAGGCTGGCCAGCGCCTGCACCTGCGAATCGGTCTGGCCGACGCCGGCCGGGAACACGCAGCAGCCCAGCCGGTGGGCGCCGCTTTCCATCATCATCCCGGCCGGGGTGAAGTGATAGGAGAAGGTGTTGTAGACCAGCTCGCCGGCGCGAAAGCCCGCGGCGTGCATGGCGCGCGCGGTGCGCCACCAGTCCGCTTCATGGCCATCGGGCTCGTGGATCGGCCCCGGTGACTGGAACACGTGGCGCAGCTTGCCCAGCGGCGTTGCGTTGAGCCCGCCCAGCGGCGGCAGCATGCGCTGGCGCGCGGTGAGGTCCGACTTGCGCGTCACCGGCAGTTCGGCCAGCGCGGCGCGCGAGGTCAGCAGGCGCGGCTCGACGCCGCTCAGCAGTTCGGCAAAGTAAGGCGCGTGGTCGCGCGCATGGGCCACCTGGCGTGCCAGGGCGGCAAGGAGCGCCTGCTCGCGGACTTCCGGCGCGCGGGTTTCGAGCGGATCGAAGTGTTCTGGCATGGTGCTGTGCGTCAGGGAATGGGATGCGTCTTGCCCCGCGCCGCGGGGCGCGTGGTCGCGTGGTGGCAAGGCCGGATAAAAAACGGGCGCTGGCTAGGCCAGCCAGCGCTTGCGGCGCCGGTAGCTCTTGACGTCGCGGAACGACTTGCGGCCGGGGCCGTCGGCGTCGTTGGCGGCCACGCCCAGGTAGAACTCCTTGACATCCTCGTTGGTGCGCAGCGACTCGGCGTCGCCGTCCATCACCACGCGGCCGTTCTCCAGGATGTAGCCGTAGTCGGCATAGCGCAGCGCCACCATGGTGTTCTGCTCGGCCAGCAGGAAGCTGACGTTCTCGCGCGAATTCAGGCCGCGCACGATCTCGAAGATCTCCTCGACGATCTGCGGCGCCAGCCCCATCGAGGGCTCGTCCAGCAGGATCATCGCGGGCTTGGCCATCATGGCCCGGCCGATCGCGCACATCTGCTGCTCGCCGCCGGAGGTGTAGCCCGCCTGCGACTTGCGGCGCGTCTTCAGGCGCGGGAAGTATTCGTAGATCTTTTCCAGCTCGTCGCGGGTCTGGCCGCGCGACAGGCCGCGCGTGTAGGCGCCGGTGAGCAGGTTTTCCTCGATGGTCAGGTGCGCGAAGCAGTGGCGCCCTTCCATCACCTGGATCACGCCGCGGCGCACCAGGTCATTGGGCGTGAGCTGGTCGACCCGGTCGCCGCGGTATTCGATCGAACCCTTGGTGACATCGCCGCGCTCGGCCTGCAGCAGGTTGGAGATGGCCTTGAGCGTGGTGGTCTTGCCCGCGCCGTTGGCGCCCAGCAGCGCCACGATCTTGCCCTCCGGCACTTCGAGCGAAACGCCCTTGAGCACCAGGATCACGTGATCGTAGATGACTTCGATATTGTTGACGGACAGGAGGCTCATGGTGCGGCTCGGGTTGGTGTGGCGGTGATTCAGTGCTTCACAGTCGTGGCGGCTTGCTCCCCTCTCCCGCAAGCGGGAGAGGGGAGCAAACCAGTCGGGACTCGTCCGGCCTCAGCTCTTCGAGCACCCCGGCGTAAGCCCCTTCTCCTTCGCGTACTGCGCCGCGGTGGCCTTGAACAGCGGGTGGATCAGGCTCTTATTGCCCTCGATCCAGTCCGACACCACCACCCACTTGCTGCCGTCCCACTGCTGGATCTTCACCTTGCCCGAGCCCTCATGGTTCTCGCAGCTGGTCTTGATCTCCGGCAGCAAACCCGTGGCGCCCAGTTGCTGCAGGCGTGCGTTGGTCAGGTTCAGGTTCTCGAAGGCCCAGCGCATCTGCTCGCCGCTCATGGGCTTGCCCTTGCCAAACTTGGCCTGCGCCACGCGCACCGCTTCCACCGTCACCACCGCCGCCGACACGCCGCGGTTGTACAGCACCGAGCCGACCTTGTTCTTGTCCTGCATATTGCCCTTGCCGGCACCGTAGACCACCTTCTCGATATCGGCGATCAGCGGCACGCTCTTGCCCGCGACGTTCCAGGTCGCGCTCATGTAGCCCTTGGCCGCATCGCCGGCCGGCACCGTGTCTTCCTCGGAGCCCGCCCACCAGGAGCCGATCATCTTGTCACGCGCGAAGCCTACCTTCTGCGCGGCCTTCAGCGCGGTCTGGTTCATCACGCCCCAGCCCCAGAAGATCACGTAGTCAGGATTTTCCTGGCGGATCTTCAGCCACTGCGCACCCTGCTCGTTGCCGGGGTGCGCCACCGGGATCTCCACGAGGTTGAACTTGCCCAGGCGCGCTTCGGCCTGCAGCGCCACGATCGGCTCCTTGCCATAGGCCGAGTCGTGGTACAGGTAGACGATCTTCTTGCCGGCGAGCGAACCGCCGTTCTTCGACGCCAGGTACTTGACGATGGCCGAGACCTGCATCTGGTACGTGGTCACCAGCGGGAACGCGTACGGGAACACCGAGCCGTCGACTGCATCGGTGCGGCCGTAGCCCATCATCACCAGCGGCACCTTGTCGGCGGCGGTCTTGTCGACCAGCGCGTAGGAGATGCCGGTCGACATGGCGTGGTACGCGGTGCCCTTGGTGGTGGCGTTCTTGGCCTTCAGCCGCTCATAGCACTCCACGCCCTTGGCATTGTTGTACTCGGTCTCGCACTCTTCCCAGCTCAGCTTGACGCCGTTGACGCCGCTTTCCTTCAGGTTGACGTAGTTGAGGTAGTCGATGAAGCCGCCATACCAGGACTGACCGTTGGCGCCGTACGGCCCCACGCGGTAGCTCGGCAAAGCCACGAACTGCTCGTTGCTCTGCGCCATGGCCGGCGCCGCGGGCGCCAGCAGTGCCGCCGCGGCGCTGACCACCAGGGCGGCGCGTTGCACGTTGCGGATCAGGTGGGTCATGACAGTCTCCTTCGCCCTCAAGGGAGCGTTTCGTTATGCGTAAGCTTCAGAACTTCACACAGGAACTGCGGTAACACAGGCTCCCCTCCCGTCAATGAGGGAACGGCCACAGCCTCAGCTTCTCCTTGGCGATCTGCCACAGCCGGGCCAGCCCGTGCGGCTCCACGATCAGGAAGAAGATGATCAGCCCGCCGAACACCATCAGCTGGATGTGCGACACGGTGGCATTGGTAAAGGGCAGGTGCAGCAGCGATGCCAGCGGCGGCAGCACGTTGTCCAGGAAGATCGGCAGCAGCAGGATGAAGGCGGCCCCGAGGAACGAGCCCAGGATGCTGCCCACGCCGCCGATGATGATCATGAACAGCACGCGGAACGACAGGTCCAGCGAGAAGCCGTCCGGCTCGACCGAGCCCAGGTAGCAGAACGCGTACAGCGCGCCGGCCACGCCGCAGTAGAACGAGCTGACCGCGAACGCCAGCAGCTTGGTCCGCATCAGCGGGATGCCGATCACCTCGGCGGCCACGTCCATGTCGCGCACCGACATCCAGGCGCGGCCGGTGGCCGAGCGCACCATGTTCTTGGCCGCCAGCGCCAGCACCGTGACGATGGCCAGCACGAACAGGTATTTCTTGACCGGGGTGTCGATGGCGAAGCCGAACAGGTCAAGCCGCTGCGCCGTGATCACGCCCGAGGAGCTGTTGTTGGAGAACCAGGGGAACTTGGTCAGCGCCCACACCACGAAAAACTGCGCCGCCAGCGTCGCCACCGCCAGGTAGAAGCCCTTAATGCGCAGCGATGGCAGCCCGAACGCCACCCCCACCACCGCCGCCGACAGGCCGGCCAGGATAAACGTCAGCAGCACCGGCATGCCTTCGATGCGCAGCTGGAAGTTGTACGCCGCATACGCGCCCACCGCCATGAAGGCCGCGGTGCCCAGCGACAGCTGGCCGGCATAGCCGGTCAGGATATTCAGCCCCAGCGCCGCCAGCGAGAAGATCAGGAACGGGATCAGGATGGCCGAGAACCAGTATTCCGACCCGACGAACGGGACCGCCACGAAGGCGACCGCCATCAGCACGGCAAAGCCGATGCGGTCCTGGCGGATCGGGAAAATCTGGCTGTCGGCAACGTAGCTGGTCTTGAACTGGCCGGCCTCACGATAGAACATGGCAACTCTCCTGTGCGAAGTCGGTCAGACGCGATCAATATGTTTTTCGCCAAACAGCCCTTCGGGCCGTACCAGCAGGAACAGCAGCGCAAACACGTACGGGAACCATCCCTCGATGCCGCCGAAGTTGCCGCCGAACATCGACTGGAACACCGGCGGGATATAGATCTCGGCCAGCTTCTCCGACGCGCCGATGATGAGCCCGCCGACGATGGCGCCGGGCACCGAGGTGAAGCCACCGAGGATCAGCACCGGCAGCGCCTTCAGCGCGGTCAGCGTCAGCGCGAACTGCACGCCATTGCGCGAGCCCCACAGCATGCCCGCCACCAGCGCGACAAAGCCCGCCACGCCCCAGACGATGGCCCAGATGTTCTGCAGCGGAATGCCCAGCGACAGCGCCGCCTGGTGGTCGTCGGCCACCGCGCGCAGCGCGCGGCCGACCTTGGTGTACTGGAAGAACAGCGCCAGCGATCCGACCAGCACGCCGGCGATGGCCGCCGCCGCGATGTCGAACTTGGACAGCACGATATTGAAGTTGGTGAGGATCGACTCGATCGGCTCGTCGACGATGCCCAGGTTGATCGGCCGCACTTCATTGCCGAACAGGAGCGGCCCCAGCCCTTCCAGGAAGAACGACAGCCCGATGGTCGCCATGAACAGCGTGATCGGCGGCTGGTTGACCAGCTTGCGCAGCACGAAGCGCTCGGTGCTCATGCCGACCAGGATCATCACCACGAAGGCGCCGATCACCGCGGCCCACATCGGCAGGCCCTTGTCCATCAGCCCGACCACCGCCAGCGCGGCAAAGTAGACCATCGCGCCCTGGGCAAAATTGAACACGCCCGAGGCCTTGTAGATCAGCACGAAGCCCAGCGCCACCAGCGAGTACATCAGTCCCGACAGCAGGCCGCCGAGCAGGATTTCAATGAAGAACGTCATGGTTTGCCTTTGCTTGCTTCCGTTGGTCCACCAACACCACTGTCTGCCTCCCCTCTCCCGCTTGCGGCAGAGGGGAGCACCCCCGCGCTCAATGTGAGGTTCCCAGGTATGCCTTGATCACGTCAGGGTTGCCCTTGACCTCTTCCGGCGTCCCGTCTCCGATCTTCTTGCCGTAATCCAGCACCACCACGCGGTCGGAGATATCCATCACCACGCCCATGTCGTGCTCGATCAGCACGATGGTGGTGCCGAACTGCCGGTTCACATCGAGGATGAAGCGGCACATGTCCTGCTTTTCTTCCACGTTCATGCCGGCCATGGGCTCGTCGAGCAGCAGCATCGACGGCTCCGCCGCCAGTGCCCGCGCCAGCTCCACGCGCTTCTGCAGGCCGTATGGCAGGCGTCCCACCGGCGTCTTGCGGATCGACTGGATTTCGAGGAAGTCGATCACCTCCTCGACCTTCTGCCGGTGCCGCATCTCTTCATTGCGTGCCGGGCCCCACCACAGCGCGTGCGCAAACAGCCCGGTGCGGAACTGCGTGTTGCGCCCGGTCATGATGTTGTCGAGCACCGTCATGCCCTTGAACAGCGCGATGTTCTGGAACGTGCGCGCAATGCCCTGGCGCGCGGCGGCGGTCGGGTGCATCTGCTTGCGCTCCTCGCCGCGAAACACGATGCGTCCCTGCTGCGGGTGGTACACGCCGTTGATCACGTTGAGCATCGAACTCTTGCCGGCGCCGTTGGGACCGATGATGGCGCGCACCTCGTGCTCGCACACGTCGAACGAGATATCGGTCAGCGCCTTTACCCCGCCGAACGACAGCGAGATGTGCTGCAGGTCCAGGATCACCTCGCCGCCGGTGCGCGCCTGTGCGCCGGTGCGCTGCGCGTGGCGCGTACCGGGATGCGCGCCGCTGTCATCCGTCAGCCCCGACGGGGGCAGCGGACCGGTGGGAGCCATCGCTCCGCCACTGCCGGCGCCGCTCGCATCGGTGCGTGCCGCTCCCGTCCACTCGCGCTTGCCGGCGCCTTGCCAGGCCACTTGCGTCATGTTGCTGCCTCCACCCTGTGCGCTCATGCCGCGCGCGCCGCCGCCGGCAGCCGCTTGGCATCCATCAGCTTCAGCGTGGCCGACACGCTGCCCTCGCGCCCGTCTTCAAACTTGACGCGCGTCTCGATGAACTGTTCAGACTTGCCCGCATAAAGGGCCTCGACCAGCACCGCGTACTTCTCCGCGATAAAGCCGCGCCGTACCTTGCGCGTGCGGGTCAGCTCGTCGTCGTCCGGGTCCAGCTCCTTGTGCAGCACCAGGAAACGCGCCACCTGCGAGCCCGCGAGCATCGGGTCGTGGGCAAGGTCGGCGTTCACCTGGTTCACGCACTCGCCGATCATCTCCAGCACGTCCGGCTGCGCGGCCAGGTCGACATAACCGGCATACGGCAGGTGGCGGCGCTCGGCCCAGTTGCCCACTGCCTCGAAGTCGATGTTGATAAAGGCACAGACCTGGTCGCGGCCGTTGCCGAAGGCCACCGCCTCCTTGATGTACGGGAAGAACTTGAGCTTGTTCTCGATGTACTTGGGCGCGAACATCGAGCCATCGGCCAGCTTGCCCACGTCCTTGGCGCGGTCGATGATCTTCAGGTGGCCGTCGGCGTCGATCACGCCGGCGTCGCCAGTCATGAAGTAGCCCTCGTCGTTGATGGCCTCGCGGGTGGCGTCGTCGCGCTTGTAGTAGGACTTGAGCAAGCCCACGCCGCGCACCAGCACCTCGCCGTTGTCGGCGATGCGGATTTCCATGCCGGGCGCGGCCGGTCCGACAGAATCGAACTTGACCTTGCCGTCGGGCTGCAGGCACACGTAGGCGCAGGTCTCGGTCTGGCCGTAGAACTGCTTCAGGTTCACGCCGATCGAGCGGTAGAAGCGGAACAGGTCCGGGCCGATCGCCTCGCCCGCGGTATAGCCGACGCGGATGCGGCTCATGCCCAGCACATTGCGCAGCGGGCCGTAGACCAGCGCCTCGCCCAGCGCATAGCGCATGCGCTCCGCCAGCGGCACCGGCTGGCCGTCGAGGATATCGGTGCCGCAGCGTCGCGCCACGTCCATGGCCCAGTGGAACAGCTTGCGCTTGATCCAGCCGGCGTCCTCCATGCGGATCATCACCTGCGTCAGCAGCCCTTCATAGATGCGCGGCGGCGCGAAGTAGTAAGTGGGGCCGATCTCGCGCAGGTCGGTCATCACCGTCTCGCGCGATTCCGGACAGTTCACGGTGAAGCCCGCCACCATTGCCTGCGCATACGAGAACAGGTTGTCGCCGACCCATGCCATCGGCAGGTAGGACAGCACGTCGTCATCGGCGCTGAGCTTGTCGAAGGCGCAGCCGTTGCGCGCCGAGCCGATCAGCCCGTAGTGCGAATGGCACACGCCCTTGGGCTTGCCGGTGGTGCCCGAGGTATAGAGGATGATCGCGGTGTCGTCGGGCTGCCCCGCGGCGATGGCCTCGTCATAGAAGCCCGGATGCGCCTGGTCGAATTCGCGCCCCAGCTCCTGCAGGCGCTCGTACGACATCAGCGAAGGGTGGTCGTAGTCGAGCAGGCCGCGCGGGTCTTCGAAGATGATGTGGCGCACGGCGCGGCCCGACTCGGCCAGCAGCGCTTCGACCTCCAGCAGCTTGTCGACCTGCTCCTGGTCCTCGACGATGGCGAACTCGATTTCCGCATCGTTGAGCACGTAGACCATCTCGTTGGCGATCGCGTCCTGGTACAGCGGCACCGGCACGCCGCCCAGCGCCTGTGCCGCGGTCATGGCCCAGTACAGGCGCGGGCGGTTGTCGCCCACCACCGCCAGGTTCATGCCGCGTTTGAAGCCGAGCGCGGCCAGACCACATGCCAGCGCCCTCACCTGCTGCGCCACCTGGGCCCAGCTGTATGTCTGCCAGATGCCGAGATCCTTCTCGCGGTAGGCCGGATGTTCCGGCCGCTGCTGGGCGTGCGCCAGCAGCCATCGCGGGAAGGTCGTCGCCGACGATTCCTGCATCGCTGTCTCCTGTCCCTCCGGCGTGGGGGTCCACGCCCGGTGTCAAGCGCCGGTCCGGTCGTTATACTTGGCCTGCTTTGCGCGGCGGCATCCGCCGCATCGCATCAAGCCCGGTGTGCCATCTCAGGGGGCCGGGAAAGCGTTGCCGCCATTCCCCGGCGTGCCTCTGGTGACACCCGCGGTTCCGTTGTGATCGTACGATAGTCCATGCCAACCACCCCGGTTGTCACGCCGGTGACAATTCCGGGTTAATCCCTACCGGAGCTTGCGCAGGCCATGCTGAACGATTTTGTCGACCGCTGCGTGTGGGCAGCAGACCTGAGTCCGGCGCAGCGCGAGCGCGTGCGCCGCGCCATGTTCGTGCACGAGTACAGCCAGGGCGACTACGTCTGCCACAAGGGCGACAAGGCCGAGCACTGGATGGGCGTGCTCGAAGGGATCGTCAAGATCACCACGGTATCGCCGTCGGGCAAGTCAGTTACCTTCACCGGCGTGCCCACCGGCGGCTGGTTTGGTGAAGGCGCGGTGCTGAAGTCGGAGATCCGCAAGTACGACGTGATGGCGCTGCGCCGCTCGACCATCGCCTTCCTGCCGCGCGACACTTTTCAGTGGCTGCTGGATACCAGCCTGCCGTTCACGCGCTTTCTGCTGACGCAGTTCAACGAACGGCTGGGGCAGTTCATCGCCGCGGTCGAGTATGAACGGCTGCTCGACATCGATTCGCGCGTGGCGCGCGCGGTGTCTTCGCTGTTCAACGAGCACCTGTATCCCGGCATCGGCAAGACGCTGGAGATCTCGCAGGAAGAGATCGGGCTGCTTGCCGGCATCTCGCGCCAGCGCGCCAACCAGGCGCTGAAGGTGCTCGAGCAGCAGGGGCTGGTGCGGGTGGACTATGGCGTGATCGAGGTGCTGGACCTCGAAGGCTTGCGGCAGTACGGGGAGTAACGTGGGCAGCGCCATCGACGCCGCCACCTTGCGGGCGTATCGTGAAACGCACTACCGGGTGCTGGGCGACAGGCCGATGCGCTTGCGCATCGACCAGCCCAGCGCGGCGCTGGCCGCGCTGCACCAGGCGCATGGCGTCGACTGCAGCGCCTTCATTACGGCGGCCAACCCGTTCAGCCAGCGTTGTGGCGACGCCGCCAATGCGCAGCGTCAGCTGGCACTGGCGCAGAACCTGGAGCGCATGGGCTTGCGCGCGATAGCAGCCGCCGGCGAGCATCCGTCAAACGGCTGGCCGGCCGAACCAAGCTTCCTGGTGCCCGGGCTGTCGCTGCAGGATGCGCGGATGCTCGGGGAACAATACGGCCAGAACGCCGTGGTGTGGAGCGGCGCGGACGCGGTGCCGCGGCTGGTGCTGCTGCGCTGAGCGTCCGGCTGGCGCCGGCGCGGTTCGACGCCAGCGCCCGCTGGTGTTGTCGTAAACGGAGTGGGTGCACTCTACCGCGCATTCCTGTTACCGGATGCGGCGCAGTGTTTCGGCATATAACGCGGTGTAAACGGGATTCCGCGGGCCCGGCGTCGGCAAAAGAAAACGGCCGCCCGAAGGCGGCCGCCGCAAGCGCGCAAGCCGCCGCGCGGCTTACTTGCTATACACGTACACCCCACGCCCCGTCTTGCGCCCCAGGTAACCCGCGGCCACCATCTCGCGCATCAGCATCGCCGGACGGTACTTGGGATCGGCGAACTCGGTGTACAGCACTTCCATCACCGCCAGCATGGTGTCCAGGCCAATCATGTCGGCCAGCGCCAGCGGCCCGATCGGGTGGTTGCAGCCCAGCTTCATGCCTTCGTCGATCTCTTCCGGCGAGGCCAGGCCTTCGCCCAGCACGCAGAAGGCTTCATTGATCATCGGGCACAGGATGCGGTTGACGACGAAGCCCGGGCTGTTCCTGACCGTGATCGGGTACTTGCCGAGCTGCTTCGACAGGCCTTCCACGGCGGCGTGGGTGGCGTCGCTGGTCTGCAGGCCGCGGATCAGTTCGACCAGCGCCATCACCGGCACCGGGTTGAAGAAATGCATGCCGATAAAGCGGTCGGCGCGCGAGGTCACGGCGGCCAGCTTGGTGATCGAGATCGACGAGGTGTTGGACGCGATGATCACGTTGTCGCCGACGATGCCGTCGATCTGCTTGAGGATCTTGACCTTGAGATCGTAGTTCTCGGTGGCGGCCTCGATCACGATGTCGGTGCCCTTGAGATCGTCATACGACGTGCTGCCCTGGATGCGCGCCAGCGCGTCGGCCTTTTGCGCTTCGGTCAGCTTTTCTTTCTTGATCAGCCGGTCCAGGCTGCCCGCCACCGTGGCCACGCCCTTCTGCACCGCGGCGTCGCTGATGTCGACCATCACCACGTTCAGGCCCACCACCGCGCAAGCCTGCGCGATGCCGTTGCCCATGGTGCCGGCACCCACGATGCCTACCGTCTTGATTGCCATCTTGTCTTCCTCTGCTTGCTTGGTTGAATGCCTGGATGCGGGCTTCAGGCGCCCTGCTCGCGCAGCGCGGCGATGATGCGCTCGGCATGACCCTTGAGCACGTCCGGCTCCTGCATGTCGCGCGCGTGGCCACGCAGCGCCTGGTCGTTGTAGCGCGGCACGATGTGGAAATGGATGTGCGGCACGGTCTGGCCCGCCGCGGCACCGTTGAACTGGCCGATCGAGATGCCGTCCGGGCTGAAGGCGGCGCGCACCGCGCGCGCCACGCGCTGGGTGGCGACGATGGCCGCCTGCGCGCCGCGCTCGGACAGGTCGAAGAGATTGACCGCGGCTTCCTTGGGCACCACCAGCGTATGGCCGTCGGCCTGCGGCATGATGTCCATGAAGGCGATGGTGTCGTCGTCCTCGTACACCTTGATGCACGGCATTTCGCCGCGCAGGATCTTGGCAAAGATGTTGTTCGGGCTGTACTGGGTGTCCATGGTTTCGGGCTTGCGGTTATCTGGAATACGTTGGCCGTAGCGCGGCCGCCGGCGCAGCCTTCGAGTGTAACGCAGGGCGGCCCGTCACTGCGGCCGCCCTGCGCGGTAATCGGGCACGCGTTCCGCGCGGTGCCGGCGGCGCTACATATTGCGGCGATACTGCCCGCCAACCTCGAACAGCGCGTGCGTGATCTGCCCCAGCGAGCAAACCCGCACCGCGTCCATCAGCACCGCGAACACGTTCTGGTTGTCGATCACGGCCTGGCGCAGCCGCTGCAGCATCGCCGGCGCTTCGTCGGCATGCGCCTGCTGGAACGCCTGCAGGCGGTCGAGCTGGCTCTGCTTCTCGGCCTCGCTGGAGCGCGCCAGTTCCAGCTTCTGCGGCACCGGATCGCCCTCCGGATTGCGGAACGTGTTCACGCCGATCAGCGGCAGCGTGCCGTCGTGCTTGAGCTGCTCGTAGTAGAGCGACTCCTCCTGGATCTTGCCGCGCTGGTAGCCGGTCTCCATCGCGCCGAGCACGCCGCCGCGCTCGGCGATGCGCTCGAACTCCTGCAGCACCGCCTCTTCCACCAGGTCGGTCAGTTCCTCGATCAGGAAGCTGCCCTGGTTGGGGTTCTCGCACCTGGCTACGCCCCATTCGCGGTTGATGATCAGCTGGATCGCCAGCGCGCGGCGCACCGATTCGCCGGTGGGCGTGGTGATGGCCTCGTCGTAGGCGTTGGTGTGCAGCGAATTGCAGTTGTCGTAGATCGCGATCAGCGCCTGCAGCGTGGTGCGGATATCGTTGAAGTCGATCTCCTGCGCATGCAGCGAGCGGCCCGAGGTCTGGATGTGGTACTTCAGCTTCTGGCTGCGTTCGTTGGCGCCGTACTTGTCGCGCATGGTCACGGCCCAGATGCGGCGCGCGACGCGACCCAGCACGCTGTACTCGGGGTCCATGCCGTTGGAGAAGAAGAACGACAGGTTGGGCGCGAAATCGTCGATATGCATGCCGCGCGCCAGGTACGCTTCCACATAGGTGAAGCCGTTGGACAGCGTGAACCCCAGCTGCGAGATCGGGTTGGCGCCGGCCTCGGCGATGTGGTAGCCCGAGATCGACACCGAGTAGAAGTTGCGCACCTGGTGGTGGACGAAGTACTCCTGGATATCGCCCATCACCTTGAGCGAAAACTCGGTCGAGAAGATGCACGTGTTCTGGCCCTGGTCTTCCTTCAAGATGTCGGCCTGCACCGTGCCGCGCACGTTCTGCAGCACCCACGCGCGAATCTTGGCCTCCTCGTCGGCGGTGGGGTCGCGGCCGTTGTCGGCGCGGAACTTGTCGAGCTGCTGGTCGATGGCGGTGTTCATGAACATCGCCAGGATGGTCGGCGCCGGGCCGTTGATGGTCATCGACACCGACGTGCTCGGGCTGGTCAGGTCGAAGCCGTCGTACAGCACCTTCATGTCGTCGAGCGTGGCGATCGACACGCCCGAGTTGCCGACCTTGCCGTAGATGTCGGGGCGCACATGCGGGTCTTCGCCATAGAGCGTGACCGAGTCGAACGCGGTCGACAGGCGCTTGGCGTCCATGCCCTCCGACACCAGCTTGAAGCGCCGGTTGGTGCGGAAGGCATCGCCCTCGCCGGCGAACATGCGCGTGGGATCTTCATTTTCGCGCTTGAAGGCGAATACGCCGGCGGTGTACGGGAAGCTGCCGGGCACGTTTTCGCGCATCAGCCACTTCAGCACCTCGCCGTCGTCGTCGAAGCGCGGCAGCACCACCTTGCGCACCTTGGTGCCCGACAGCGTGGTGGTGACCAGCCCGGTGCGGATCTCCTTGTCGCGGATCTTCACCACGTATTCGTCGCCGCTGTAGGCCTCGCGCATCTGCGGCCACATCGCCAGCAACTTGCGCTCGACCTGGCCGAGGGCCGTGTCGCGCTCCGCGGCGAGCGCATCGAGTGCGGTGCCGTCTCCGTGCGCGGCCTTCAGCATGCGGCTCGATTCGCGCAGCTGCTGGCGCTCGCGCGCAATGCGGCTTTGCTCGGCCACGCGGCGGTGGTAGGCGCGCACGGTGTCGGCCAGTTCGGCCAGGTAACGGCTGCGCGCCGGCGGCACGATCACGTTCTGGCCGGTGGAGATGCGCCCGGACAGCGCCGGCAACGCGCCCGGCCGCAGAACCAAGCCGCGCGCGGCGAGCGCTTCGCGCAGGCCCTGGTACAGCATGGTCACGCCGTCGTCGTTGAAGCGCGAGGCCTGGGTGCCGTAGACCGGCATGTCCTCCGGCTTGCCATGCCATTGCTCGCGGTTGCGCTGCACCTGCTTGGCCACGTCGCGCCAGGCATCCTGCGCGCCCTTGCGGTCGAACTTGTTGATGGCGACAAAGTCCGCGAAGTCCAGCATGTCGATCTTCTCGAGCTGGCTCGCCGCGCCGAACTCCGGCGTCATCACGTACAGCGACAGATCGACGTGCGGCACGATGGCGGCGTCGCCCTGGCCGATGCCGGAGGTTTCGACGATCACCAGGTCGAAGCCCGCCACCTTGCACGCGGCGATCGCGTCGGGCAGCGCCTGCGAGATCTCGGAGCCGGCCTCGCGCGTCGCCATCGAGCGCATGAAGATGTTCCGGTGGTTGATCGCGTTCATGCGGATGCGGTCGCCCAGCAGCGCGCCGCCGGACTTGCGCCGCGACGGGTCGATCGAGATCACGGCGATCGACAGCGCATCGTGCTGGTCCAGCCGGAAGCGGCGGATCAGCTCGTCGGTCAATGATGACTTGCCGGCGCCGCCGGTGCCGGTGATGCCCAGCACGGGGACCGATGCCGGTTTCGCCTGCGCATGCATCGACGCCACCAGCGCGCCATCGGCCTTGCCGTTTTCCAGCGCGGTGATCAGCTGCGCCAGCGCGCGGCGGTCGCCGCCGGCGACCGCATCGAGCGAAGTCGGGGCGTAGCGCGACAGGTCGATGTCGCAGCGCTGCACCATGTCGGCAATCATGCCGGCCAGGCCCATGCGCTGGCCGTCCTCGGGGCTATAGATCCGTGCCACGCCATAGGCCTGCAGTTCGCGGGTCTCGTCGGGAACAATCACGCCGCCGCCCCCGCCGAAGACCTGCACGTGTTCGCCGCCCTTCTCGCGCAGCAGGTCGACCATGTACTTGAAGTACTCGACATGCCCGCCCTGGTAGCTGGAGATCGCAATCCCCTGCGCGTCTTCCTGCAGCGCGGCGGTCACGATCTCCTCCACCGAACGGTTGTGGCCAAGGTGGACCACCTCGCAGCCGTGCGACTGCAGGATGCGGCGCATGATGTTGATCGAGGCATCGTGGCCATCGAACAGCGAGGCGGCCGTAACAAAGCGCACCTTGTTGACCGGACCGGCGCCCTGCGCGGTCGGCTTGGGCTGGGGCGCCCCGCGGCGCACATCATGCACATCGGAAAGGTCGGTCATTGTCTCCACCGTCTCTGGTGTTTCGCTGCCGCCGCGGCGTGCGCCGGTCATGTTGTGGGGTGCCGTGCCTGGACGGCTTGTCGGCAAGCGCGCGGGCCGGGTCCCGGATGGGGGCCGGTCGATTATATGACGTTGACGTTAACGTTAATCAATGGGGCGGAACCCCGAGGGCGGGCGGCTCCGCCCTTCTAGAGTAGGCGCCGCCGCCAAGCAAAAGGCCACCCGCAGGTGGCCTTGTCCGAAAATCGTCGGGCGCCGTTCAGGCCCAGATCCTGGGGCACTCGCCGAACGCATCGGTGCTGTGCTCTTCCACGCGGTGGCGCATCGCCCGCAGCCACCCGGACAGCCGCCGCAGCGACCACGGTGCCGGCACCTGCGCCAGCGTAAAGCGCGCCCCAGCGCCGTCGCCCGACAGCCATACCCGGTAGCCTTCCGGCAGCGCCAGCTCGGCACCAGGTTCCAGCCAGATATCGTTGGGGTTGCCCTCGACCGTCAGCCACAGCTTGCCGGTCACCGCGCAGACGGTCTGCCCGTAACCAGCGCGCCAGCTGACCGGCCGTCCGGGCTCGTCCAGTTCGAAAGTCCGTAGTTCGCGCATGTTGCACTCCTCTCAGCCTGTCGGCGTCGTCATTGCCGCCACGCTTCCATTATTCGCATCCCTCACTACAATCCCATGTACAGTTGTGAACAGTTTTCGATGCACTGTTCAGTAGTTTTTCCTGACAGTTGCCCTGCGGCTGCGCGCGGATCCCATGAAACTTATCTTAGATGCTTCCACCGGAATTCCACTGACCGAGCAGATCGTCGAAGGCGTGAAGTCGTGGATCGGCAACCGCGAGGCGCGCCCGGGCGCGCGGCTGCCGTCGATCCGGCAGCTGGCCGCCGAGAACGGCATCAGCCGATTCCCGGTGATCGAGGCCTATGACCGGCTGGTGTCGCAGGGACTGCTCGATTCGCGCCAGGGGTCCGGCTTTTATGTGGCGGACAGTCCGCTGGCGGGGCGCTCGGCGCGCGGCTGGTCGGACCCGAGCCTGGCCGAGGATCTGTCCGACCATATCCTCGAGCAGTTCAACCACCCCAGCGGCACGCTCAAGCTCGCCGGCGGCTTCGTCCCGGAGAGCTGGCGCGACGTGGAAGGCCTGACGCAGGCGATCCGCGCGATTTCGCGCAACGAGATCGACAGCGTGATCCATTACGCCACCCCGATGGGCCATCCGGAACTGCGCCGCCAGGTGCTGCTGCGCGTACGCCAGTTGGGCATCGCCGCGGAGCTGCCGCAAGTGCTGATCACCACCGGGGCCAGCCAGGCGCTGGACCTGGTGGTGCGCCACATGCTCAAGCCGGGCGACACGGTGTTCGTGGAAGACCCTGGCTACTACAACCTGTTCGGCCTGCTGCGGCTGCATGGGGTGCAGCTGGTGGGCGTGCCGCACACACCCAACGGCCCCGATCCGGACGCCACCGAGGCGCTGCTGCGCCAGCACAAGCCGAAGCTGTTCTTCACCAACAGCGTGCTGCAGAACCCGACCGGCTCGACGCTGGCGCCGCCGGTGGCGTTCCGGCTGCTGGAACTGGCGCGCCGGCATGGCTTCCGCTTTGTCGAGGACGATATCTTCTCGGACTTCCAGACCCACTTCACCGACCGGCTGGCCACGCTGGACCAGCTCGAGCACGTGATCTACATCGGCGGCTTTTCCAAGACGGTATCGGCGTCGCTGCGGATCGGCTACCTGGTCGCCGACAAGGCGCTGGTCAAGGACCTGGTCGATGTGAAGGTGCTGACCAGCGTGGCCGGCTCGCACTTTGCCGAGGCGGTGACGGCGGCGCTGCTGGAGCGCGGCGGCTACCGCAAGTATGTGGAGCGGCTGCGGCTGCGCGTGCGCGAGGCCGTGGCGGTCGCGGTGCGCCAACTGCATGGCAATGGCTGGGAGGTGTTCTGCCAGCCCTCCGGCGGCAACTTCCTGTGGGCGCGCCCGCCCGGCATCGCGGATTCGCGCGAGCTGGTGACGCTCGGCGAGCAATACGGCGTGACGCTGGCGCCGGGCAACTACTTTCGCCCCGGCGGCGAGACCTCGGCCTGGATCCGCATCAACGCCGCCTATGCCAATGAGCCGCGCGCGGTGGCGTTCATGCAGGCCGCGGCAGAACGCGGCCGCTGAGCGCCGCGGTCAGCCGCCGTGGTTATGCAGCACGGCATGGCGCCGCGCGTAGGCGAAGTAGATCACCAGCCCCACCGCCAGCCAGACCAGGAAGGCGGCCCAGGTCAGCGCCTGCAGGTGCGCCATCAGGAACAGGCAGAAGCCGATCGACAGCAGCGGCACCACCGGCACGCCCGGGCAGCGGAAGGCGCGCGGCAGCTCGGGCCGGGTCTTGCGCAGCACCAGCACCGCCACCGAGATCAGCGTAAAGGCCGCCAGCGTGCCGATATTGATCAGTTCCGCCAGCACGTTCAACGGCACCAGGGCGGCAATCGCGGCAAACACGAGGCCCACGGTCCAGGTGGCAAAGTAGGGCGTGGCATGCACCGGGTGCACCGAGGACAGCCGCTCGGGCAGCAACCCGTCGCGCGACATGGCAAAGATCACGCGGGTCTGGCCATAGGTCATCACCAGGATCACCGTGGTCATGCCCAGGATCGCGCCCAGGTCGACAAAGCCCGCGACCCAGTTCTGCCCGGCAAACTGCAGCGCCAGCGAGACCGGATGATCGACCCCGGCAAATTTCGCGAACGGCACGATGCCGGTCATGATCGCCGCCACCACCACGTACAGCACCGTGCAGACCGCGAGCGAACCGATGATGCGATCGGCAGGTCGCGGCGCGGGTTGCGCACCTCTTCCGCGGCCGAGGTCACCGCGTCGAAGCCGATAAAGGCAAAGAACACCAGCGCCGCCGCATTGAAGATGCCGGTAAAGCCGAATGGCGCGAACGGCTGCCAGTTGGCCGGTTGCACGTGCCACACGCCCACCGCGATAAACAGCAGCACCACGCCGATCTTGATCGCGACCATCAGGTTGTTGACGCGCGCGGACTCGCGCACGCCATACGACACCACCCAGGTGATGGCCAGCATGATCAGGCACGCCGGCAGGTTCAGCACGGTCTGCACCCCGGGCACCGAGCCCGGTGCCGCGGTCAGCGCCACCGGCAGCTTCATGCCGAAACCCGTCATCAGCGACTGGAAATAGCCTGACCAGCCCACCGACACCGCCGACGTGGCCAGCCCATATTCCAGCAGCAGGTCCCAGCCGATCATCCACGCGACGATCTCGCCGAGCGTGGCGTAGCTGTAGGTATAGATCGATCCCGACACCGGGATGGCCGAGGCAAACTCCGCGTAGCACAGCGCGGCAAAGCCGCACGCCAGTGCCGCGATCACGAACGACACCGTCAGCGCCGGCCCGGCGGTCAGCGCGCCGGTGCCGGTCAGCACGAAAATGCCGGTGCCGATGATGGCGCCGATGCCCATCAGCACCAGGTCGACCGGACCCAGCACTTTTTTCAGGCCATCCTCGCGCGCGACGGCGAGCATCGCGTCGATATCCTTGGTACGGAACAAGCTCATTCAGACTCCCTGCAACGGTAACCAGGCCCGCGGCGGCAATGCGCGGGCCCGGAAAAAGGGCGGTAGTTTACGCCGCTGGCCGGACGCAAGCGTCACTTGCACCCGGCCACCGCGTTGCAGGAATGATAGGAAAGCCCCGCCAGGCCGGCACTGACGGCGGGCAAGGCACGCGCTCAGGCGTGCGCGAGGATATTGACCAGCTGCCCGAACGGATCGCGCACAAAGAAGCGACGCACGCCCCACGGCTCGTCGGCCGGGCCGTATTCCACGGCAAAGCCAGCGGCCACCATGCGGCGGTGCGCTTCGTCGACGTCGTCGACTTCGATCGACAGCGCGGGCACGGGCGTGCCGTTGCCGCCTTCCACGGCAAAGCTGACCTGGGCCCGCGCGGCGCCATCGCTGCCGTAGGTGCGGATCCAGCCGTGGTCCATCAGCAGGTCCAGGCCGAGCACGTCCTGATAGAAGATGCGGGCCTGGCTGGGGTCGGCAGTGCCGATATTGGCGACGATGCGGTTGACCTTCATGACCCGTCTCCGACTATCACTTCGCCACCGGCATGGTGAACTCGGCGCCCTTGGCGATCGAGTCCGGCCAGCGCTGCATCACGCTCTTGTAGCGCGTGTAGAAGCGCACGCCCTCTTCGCCATAGGCATGGTGGTCGCCGAACAGCGAGCGCTTCCAGCCGCCGAACGAATGCCACGCCATCGGCACCGGGATCGGCACGTTGATGCCGACCATGCCCACCTGGATCTGCCGCGCGAACGCGCGCGCGATGCCACCGTCGCTGGTGTAGCAGGAGACGCCGTTGCCGTACTCGTGCGCATTGATCAGCGCCACCGCCTCGGCAAAGTCATGCACGCGCACCACCGACAGCACCGGGCCAAAGATCTCTTCCTTGTAGATGGTCATGTCGGGCTTCACATGGTCGAACAGCGTGCCGCCGACATAGAAGCCGTTCTCATGGCCATCGACCTTGTGCCCGCGCCCATCGGTCACCAGCGTCGCGCCCTCCGCCACGCCTTTGGCGATATAGCCTTCGACCTTGGCCTTGTGCGCGCCGGTCACCAGCGGGCCCATCTCGGCATCGGCCTCCATGCCGTTGCGGATCTTCAAGGAACGCGCCCGCTCGGCCAGGCGCGGCACCAGCTGGTCGGCGACCTCGCCAACGGCAACGGCCACCGAGATCGCCATGCAGCGCTCGCCGGCGGAACCGTAGGCGGCGCCGATCAGCGCATCGACCGCCTGGTCCAGGTCCGCATCGGGCATCACCACCAGGTGGTTCTTGGCACCGCCCAGTGCCTGCACGCGCTTGCCGTGCTTCGTGCCTTCCGTATAGATGTACTCGGCGATCGGGGTCGAGCCGACGAACGACAACGCCTGCACGTCCGGATGCGCCAGCAGCGCGTCGACCGCTTCCTTGTCGCTCTGCACCACGTTAAACACGCCATCCGGCAAGCCGGCCTGGCGCAGCAAATCCGCGATCAACAGGCTCGGCGACGGATCGCGCTCGGACGGCTTGAGCACGAAGGTATTGCCGCACGCCAGCGCCACCGGGAACATCCACATCGGCACCATCACCGGGAAGTTGAACGGCGTGATGCCGGCCACCACGCCCAGCGGCTGGCGCAGGTTCCAGTTGTCGATGCCGCCGCCGATGTTGTCGGTGAAATCGGTCTTGAGCAGGTTGGGAATGCCGCAGGCAAACTCCACCACCTCGATGCCGCGCGTGACTTCGCCCCTGGCATCGGAGAACACCTTGCCATGCTCACGCGTGATCAGCGCGGCCAGGTCGTCGTGGTGCTGGTCCAGCAGTTCCTTGAACTTGAACAGGATGCGCGCGCGGCGCAGCGGAGGGGTGTCGGCCCACGCGGGGAAAGCGGCCTTGGCGGCGGCGACGGCCTCGGCGACGTCTTGCGCGGTGCCGAGCGCCACGCGTGCGGCAACTTCGCCGGTGGCGGGATTAAACACATCCGCCTGGCGCTGGCCGCCGGCGCGGCGCACGGCGCCGCCGATGAAATGATGGATTTCGGCGAGTTGCCGGTTTTCTGCAATGCTCACTTGGGGTTTCCTTCGAGAGCCGCGACACGCAGTACAGCGCGCCCGGCGTGCAATCCGAGACGCCGGGCCCGCGGGCCCGGCAACAAAGCGATGCGGCGCGCGCCGCTTACTGGATGGCCTGCAGCGCCTTCTTCACGGTATCGAAAAGTTCGCCGATCTGCGCTTCGGAAATGATCAGCGGCGGCGAGAACGCCAGGATGTCGCCGGTGTAGCGCACCAGCACGCCCAGCTCCAGGCACTTGAGGAAGGCCTCGTAGGCGCGCGCGCCCGGCTGGCCCGGACGCGACTCCAGCTCGATGCCCGCCACCAGCCCGTAGTTGCGGATGTCCTTTACATGCGGGGCGCCGCGCACGCCGTGCACCGCGGCCTCGAATACCGGCGCCAGTTCGGCAGCGCGGCCGAACAGGTTTTCGCGCTGGTACAGGTCCAGCGTGGCAATGGTGGCCGCCGCAGCCAGCGGGTGGCCCGAATAGGTGTAGCCATGCAGCAGTTCGATCGTCCCCGGCGCGGCCGCATTGACCACCGCGTCGTGCACCTCGCGACGCACGGCGACGGCGCCCATCGGCACCGCGGCGTTGTTGATCGCCTTGGCCATGGTGATCAGGTCCGGCGTCACGTTGAAGCGCTCGGCCGCGGTGGCGGCGCCCAGACGACCGAAGGCGGTGATGACTTCATCGAAGATCAGCAGGATGCCGTGCTTGCTGGTGATCTCGCGCAGCTTTTCCAGATAGCCGACCGGCGGCACCAGCACGCCGGCGGAGCCCGCCAGCGGCTCGACGATCACCGCGGCGACATTGGCCGGATCGTGCAGCGCCAGGATGCGTTCGAGTTCGTCGGCAAGGTGGGCGCCCCATTGCGGCTGGCCCTTGGAAAAGGCCGCTTCGGCGATGTTCAGCGTGGCCGGCAGATGATCGGTGCCGGGCATCAGGTTGGCCGAGAATGCCTTGCGGTTGGGGCCGATGCCGCCCACCGCCATGCCGCCGAAGCCGACGCCGTGGTAGCCGCGCTCGCGGCCGATAAAGCGTGTGCGCTGGCCTTCGCCGCGCGCGCGGTGGTAGGCCAGCGCGATCTTCAGCGCGGTGTCGACCGACTCCGAGCCGGAGTTGGTGAAGAAGATGCGGTCCAGCCCCTGCGGCATGATCGCCGCCACCTTGGTGGCGGCCTCGAACGACAGCGGATGGCCCATCTGGAACGGCGGCGCGTAATCCAGCGTGGCCGCCTGGCGTGCCACCGCTTCGGCGATCTCCTTGCGGCAGTGGCCGGCCGCCACGCACCACAGCCCGGCGCAGCCGTCCAGGATCTGGCGGCCGTCGTGGGTGGTGTAGTACATGCCGCTGGCCGACGCCAGCAGGCGCGGCGCCGCCTTGTACTGGCGGTTGGCGGTGAAGGGCATCCACAGGGCATCGAGATCGGGAATCACGGTCTTGGCGGCGTCCATACGTCCTCCTTGAGGGGAAATCGGGTCGGTTGGCGGGGGCGCGCTGGCAGGGCAGCGGCAGCGATGAGGGCCACTCTACCGGCGGCGACTGGCCGACAAAATATACAGTCCGGACAACCACGCCTTACCGTACAGTTTGATCACGCCAAATCGTACAGGCAAGCGGCGCTGCCCGACCGCCCCCAGTCGATGCTGGCGGGGGCCGCTCGGCGACGCGGTTCGGCATCCCACGCTGCAGTGCGGCAAATTTCGCGGGACCGGCACCGCAGCGGCCGCGACCGCGCCGGGCACCCGCTAAACTGTACAGGTCCACGCCCCATCGAGCGCCTGATGCTGACCCTGAACCTCACCCGCAGCCGCCGCGACGGCGATACCCTGACTGAGCAGATCGTCGCCGGCATCGCCGCGCTGGTGGAGCAGCGCGCGCTACGTGCCGGCGCGGCGCTGCCGTCGGTGCGGCGCTTTGCGCAGCACCACCATGTCAGCACCTTCACCGTGGCCGAGGCCTACGGGCGGCTGACCGCGCTCGGCTACCTTGCCGCGCGGCCTGGCGCCGGCTACACCGTGGCACACCGCCACGCCCCTGCCGGGCACGCGCGCGCGCCGCAATGGGAAGCGCCGGGACTGAATGCGGCCTGGCTGCTGTCGGACGTGTTTGCCGACCATTCGGTACCGATCAAGGCCGGCGCGGGCTGGCTGCCGGGCGACTGGCTCAACGAGGAAGGCTTGCACCAGGCCATGCGCGCCTCGGCCCGCGTGCCGGCGGCGCAGCTGTCGGGCTACGGCCATCCGTATGGCTTTGCGCCGCTGCGCGAGCACATTGCCGCCGGCCTGGGCCAGTACGGCATTCCGCTGCAGGCGCAGCAGGTGGTGCTGACCCAGGGCGCGACGCAGGCGCTGGACCTGGTGGTGCGCACGCTGCTGCGCGCCGGCGATACGGTGCTGGTGGAAGCGCCCTGCTATTGCAACCTGCTGCAGATCCTGCGGCTAGCCGGGTTGCGCGTGGTGGGCGTGCCGCGCACGGCGGCGGGGCTGGACACCGATGCGCTCGAGGACGCGCTGCGCGCCCACGCCCCGCGCGCGCTGTTCATCAACACCGTGCTGCAGAACCCGACCGGTGCCAGCCTGACCAGCATGAACGCCTTCCGCGTGCTGCAACTGGCCGAGCAGCACCGGCTGCTGGTGGTCGAGGACGATATCTACCGCGAACTCGCGCCGGCCGGCTCGCCGATGCTGGCGGCCATGGATGGGTTGTCGCAGGTGGTCTATATCAATGGTTTTTCCAAGACCATCACGCCGTCGCTGCGGGTCGGCTACCTGGCAGCCAGTCCGGACCTGGCCAAGGCGTTCGCGCGCACCAAGATGGCGGTCGGACTGACCTCATCGGAAGTGACGGAGCGGCTGGTGTATTCCGTGCTGACCAGCGGCCACTACGGCCGCCATGTGGCGGCGTTGTCCGAACGGCTGCGCGCGCAGCAGGACCGCGTGACGGAAAAGATGGAAGCCCATGGGCTGGAGGTGCTGCTGCGCCCGGAAGGCGGGATGTTCGCCTGGGCGCGCCTGAACGAATCGATGCAGGCGCAGTGGCTGGCCAGCCGGCGCGGCGGTCCGCTGCTCGGCAACCGCCTTGCTACGCTGGCACTGGAGCACGGCATCTGGCTGGCGCCCGGATCGTATTTCGAGCCGGACGAGACCGACTCGCCGTGGATCCGCTTCAACGTGGCGACCGGCGATGCGCCGCAGTTATGGCAGTTCTTTGACAGCCTGGCGCAGGCGCAGCAGGCGGCTTGAGGGGATGGATGCGGACTGCCGATGACGGGAGCAGGGTCAGTCCGCGGGATCAGAACGCGGCTGGGGGGCGCTCAGCTCCAGAGACGTTCGACCAGCCACCCCGCGGTGGCGCAAACGCCGACCCAGGCGGCAAGACAGGTGGCAATAAAGCGATAGCTCATCTCGGTATGGTCAACAAAGTTATGACGGGGGCATGAATTTTTCGCCGAATCATACATCCGTTCATGAATGTATGTAAGTGGAAGACAAGATTCCTTACGACTATCGCGGGCATTTTGTCGCATATCAGTCACATGTAGCGATGCCAGCCCGTCGCTCGGATGCACCCCTGTCGCCATCGGGGATGCCGCCGGCGCGCCCCAGGTCTCTGCTACCCTTGGTCCTGCCCGGCCCTGTGCCGGACGATTTCTCAAGATCTCACAGCGCAACGCTCGTTTCCCCATGCATACCCAAGACTTGTCCGCCTGGACCCACAGCCACGCCTTCGACGCGGGCAACCGCGCCGCCGAGCGCGGCACCCGCCTGGTCATGGTGATCACCGCCATCACCATGGTGGCGGAAATTGCCGCCGGGCTCTGGTTCAACTCGATGGCGCTGCTGGCCGATGGCTGGCACATGAGTTCGCACGCGCTGGCTATTGGCCTGTCCGCCTTTGCCTATGCCGCCGCCAGGCGCTACGCCGGCGACTGGCGCTTTGCCTTCGGCACCTGGAAGATCGAAGTGCTGGCCGGCTTTGCCAGCGCGGTATTCCTGCTCGGCATTGCCGCGCTGATGGCGGCGGGCTCGGTCGAGCGGCTGTTCACGCCGCAGGCCATCCACTATCGCGAAGCCATGGCCGTGACCGCCCTGGGGCTGCTGGTCAACCTCGGCTGCGCGCTGATCCTGGGCGGCCATGCGCATGGCCACGATCACGGACACGACCACGGACACGACCACGGCCACCATCACGGCCATGATCATGGGCATGGCCACCATCATCATGGCCATGGCGCCCATCACGACATCAACCTGCGCGCGGCCTATGTGCACGTGCTGGCCGACGCCGCGACTTCGGTGCTGGCGATTGTCGCGCTGGCCGGCGGCTGGTGGCTCGGCTGGGCCTGGCTGGACCCGGTGATGGGCCTGGTGGGCGCGGCGTTGGTCGGGCGCTGGGCCATCGGCCTGCTGCGCCAGAGCGGTACGGTGCTGCTGGACCGGGAGATGGACCACCCGGTGGTGGAAGAAGTGCGCGAGGTGCTGGCGGGCCTGGACCACGGCGACGAAAGCACCCGCGTGTCGGACCTGCATGTGTGGCGCGTGGGCCGGCAGCACTTTGCCTGCATCGTCTGCCTGGTCACGCACGATGCCGCGCTGACGCCGCAGCACGTGCGCGAGGCGCTGTCGGTGCATGAGGAACTGGTGCACGTAACGGTGGAGATCAGCCGCTGCGACGCCCCTCACTGAGGCGAGCACAGGGGCTCGCCGTTGGCTTGCAGGGACTCAGGCCAGCTCGCACCACATGCACAGCGGTGGCGTGTCCGCGGCGCGGTGGAATTCGCTCGATGACATGACCTCGGGCGGCAGCTTCGAGGCCGGCACCAGCGTAAAGCCGTAGCGCGCGAAATAGCTGGGGCAGCTGGAGGCCAGCAGCACCGCGCGCCGCGCGCCGTTGGCGCGGGCGCGCATCAGCGCGGCACGCACCACGTGGGTGGCCACGCCCTGGTCGCGGTGCTCGGGCAGCACGGCCACGGACCGGATCACCACGGTCTCGCCGCAGCGCTCGCCGGCGGCGCAGCCAATAATCTGCGTGCCAAGGATGGCAACGTGGAAATGCTCGAGCAAGCGCGGCACGCCGTCCACCGGCAACCCGCATCGTTCCAGCACGTCTCCCACGGCTGGTGCGTCCGACGGCATGGCCGCCCGGATCCGCAGGTCTTTCATCATCTGGAGCCTCTCATTCTCAAACTGCCTCGCGACGGGAAACGCCATGGAAGCCCGGACATGGCGGTGCCGCCATCTGGCGGCACGGGTTGCATGCAGGCCGACAGGCCTGTCGGGCAACATTACCCGATTCGGTGTTGTCGATCCATTGGGGAAAAATGGGTGTCCGGAATCGCTGCGCATACCGGTCAGGGCGTGCACGGCACAGCCTGCCGCTGTCATGGCGCTGGCCGATGACAGGGGCGTGAAAACAAGGGAAATGGCGCGGATGCGCTGGCGTGCCGGGCCGGCCGGGCCAAGCAGGAAAATGATGGAGGCGGGGATCCGGAATCGAACCGTCGTACACGGCTTTGCAGGCCGTTGCATAACCACTCTGCCACCCCGCCGCTGACGCAGCGCCTGAACGACGCAACGTGCTGCGGGCCGCAGTGTAGCGGGAAATGGAAATCTTTGCAGGAGGCGGCGCCGGAACGGCGCCGCGTCAGTCCGCGCCGCCCATGGCCGACTGGATGTAATTCTGCAATCCGACCTTGCGCACCAGCTCCAGCTGCGCCTCGAGCCAGTCGATATGTTCTTCGGTGTCTTCGAGGATATCGACCACCAACTGGCGCGAGACATAATCGCCGACCGATTCGAAATACTTGATTGCGTCCTTGCAGCTGGCCTGCGACACCTGCTCCAGCTTCAGGTCGCAGCCGAGCATCTCTTCGGTGTTCTCGCCGACCAGCAGCTTGTCGAGGTCCTGCAGGTTGGGCAAGCCGTCGAGCAGCAGGATCCGTTCGATCAGCTTGTCGGCGTGCTTCATTTCCTCGATCGATTCCTCGTACTCATGCTTGCCCAGCGCGCGCAGCCCCCAGTGCCGGTACATGCGGGCATGCAGGAAATACTGGTTGATCGCGGTCAGCTCATGCCGCAGCTGCGTATTCAGCAATTGGATCACCTTCTTGTCGCTCTTCATGGCAGCCCCCAATGCCCCTTTGGCAGGGACACACGATGTCGCGATTGCACGACCACAGCAACGCCACGGCGAATCGTCCGCCGTGGCTTTCATGGTAGTCCCGCGCAAGCGGACATCAAAGCCATCCGGGCCCCCGCGCGGCGTTGCTTGTGCCGCATGGATACGCACTTTCGCATCTGCTTGCGGATGCGAATGCCAATGGTTTTTATTCGGCTTTCAAAAGCGCCCGGCACGACATCGCGCCAATGCAAAGGCGGGCGCGCGGCATCGGCCGCCGCGCCCGCCACGGGTCTCTCGCTCGATGCAGGTCAGTCCAGCTTCGCGCCCGAATCCGCCACCAGCGTCTTCAGCACCGGCCAGTCACGGGCGTAAAGCGCCTGCGCCTCGGCCGGTGAACTGCCCACGGTGCGCAGTCCCAGCGCGACCATGCGCTCCTGCATCTCGGGGGTCTGCAGGATGGCGCGCACCTCGCCTTCCAGCCTGGCCAGGATCGGTGCCGGCACGCCTACCGGCGCCATCAGCCCGATCCAGCCGACGGTCTTGAAGGCGCTGTCCGGCATGCCGGCCTCGGCGAAGGTGGGCATCTCGGGCAACGCGCTGCTGCGCTGCGTGCCGGTGACCGCCAGCGCCTTGAGCTTGCCGCTCTGGATATAGGGCTTCGCGGTCAGGATGCTGGCGAAGCCGAACTGCACCTGCCCGCCGAGCAGGTCCTGCAGCATCGGCGCCTCGCCCTTGTAGGGCACGTGCGTGGCCTGGCCGTGCACCAGCTTGCTGTAGTAGGCGCCGCTCAGGTGCGACAGCGAACCCACGCCCCACGAGGCATAGCTCAGCTTGCCCGGCCGCCCGCGCGCGTATTCGCCCAGTTCGCGCACCGTGCGCGCCGGCACCGACGGATGGGTCACCAGCACCAGCTGCGCGTCGGCCAGCACGCTGATCATGGTCAGGTCCTTGCGCGGGTCGTAGGGCAGCTTCTGGAACAGGAACTGGTTGGTCAGCACCGACTGCGTCAGCGTCATCAGCAGCGTGTAGCCATCGGGGGCGGCCTTGGCCACGGCATCGGTGCCGATGATGCCGGAGGCGCCGGCCTTGTTGTCGACCACCACCGGCTGGCCCAGCCGCTTGCCGAGCTTTTCGCCCATGGCGCGCGCAATGGTGTCGGTGCCGCCGCCGGCCACATAAGGCACGACGATGCGGATCGGCTTGGCGGGATAGGCCTGCGCCGCGGCGGGCAGGGGCACGCCGAGCGAAAACCCGGCCACCACGCCGCCAGCGGCCATTGTCAGCAAAGCGCGTCGGTTCATGTTGTCTCCAGATCGATTTTGTTTTGGAGGCCAACCTTAGTGGGCTTGAGAACTTACGTCCAATGCAATATTTTTCAGTTCTTGATGCACAAAGAGTTAATTTATGGGCTTAAGGCAGCTGCATCACTTCGTCACGCTGGTCGAGCAAGGCAGCTTCGCTCGCGCCGCGGCCGCGCTGCACCTGTCGCAGCCGGCGTTGACCCGCAGCATCCAGGCGCTGGAGTCCGAACTGGGCACGCTGATCGACCGCAGCTATGGCAAGGTGCGACCGACCGCCGCCGGCATGCTGGCGCTGGCGCGCGCACGCCGCATGCTGCGCGAACAGCGCGAGCTGCGGCGCGACCTGCAATTGCTGGAAGATGTGGAAATCGGCACGATCCGCGCCGGCTTCGGGCCGTTCGCGGCATCGTTCCTGCTGGACCCGGTGCTGGAGGCGCTGGTGCGCCGCTATCCGCGGCTGCGCATCGACCTGGAGACCGCCGACACCACCGCCATGCGGCGTTCGCTCGAAGCCGAACAACTCGACATCTTTGTCGGCGAAAGCCGCAGCCTGGCGGAACTGGGCCACTTGCAGATCGACCGGCTGCCGGCACTGGAAACGGCATTCTTTGTGCGCAGCGGCCATCCGCTGACACGGCAGCGCAAAGTCACCCTGGCCGACCTGCGCGCCTATCCCGTGGCCGGGACCCGGCTGCCACCCCATATCGTGCGCTTCTTCCGCCAGGCCTTGCACGAGGCCAGCGGTGGCAGCGGTCCGCTGCCCGAGGACGAGCCCGGGCTGATGACGGTCACCTGCAACGACATGCATGCGCTGCGCGCACTGCTGCTGGCCGTCGATGCCGTGGCGCTGGTGCCGGCCGCCATGATGGCCGACGCCTGCGCGCGGCATCTGGCCGTCGCTTTGCCGATGCACCCGCCCACCGCGCTGAAGGCGCAATACGGGATCGTGACGCTGGCCGGGCGCACCCCGTCGCCGGCCATGCGCGTGTTCGCCGCGCTGGTGCATGAAGCGGTGGCGCAGGTCATTGCCGATGCCGGGCCGCCTCCGTAAGCCAGGCCCAATCCCGCGGTTCACCCCGCGGCGACCGCGGGCCGTCCGGCCTGGACGCCCGATGGCAGCCGCGCCGCCAGACGCTGGCGCGAGCGCTCGGGGTTGACCATGCGCAGCCCGGCCAGCGCTGCCACCACCATGATCGCGCCACACAGCGCCAGCCCCAGTTCAAAGCCGCGCGCGCCGGGCATGTTCTGCACCAGCACGCCCGTCACCAGCGGCGCCAGCACGCCGGCGACCGACGACACCGAAGCATCGATCGCCAGCACCGCGCCGCGCTGCCCCGCGGGCACCACCTCGGCCAGCATCGCCGGGCCGAGCGAATAGATCGCCGGCGCGCACACGCACGCCAGCACCAGCAACCCCACGCGCATGGCCGGCGTGGTGTCTGGCCACAGCAGCAACAGGAAGAAGCCGCCCGCCAGTAGCAGCATGCCGGCCGATACCCGGCCGCGCGCCACCCGCGACGACACCCCGCGCGCGAGCAGGCGTTCCGAGCACCACGCGATGGCGATCGTCAGCGGCAGGTTGGTGCCGACGATCAGCGCGAACAGCTTGCCGCTGACGGCATGGTCGAAACCCAGCCCGCTTTGCAGATACGCCGGAATCCAGGTCAGGCATAGCGCCAGGCCCCAGTACGCCGCCAGCCGCAAGGCAAAGCAGCCGAGCACGGTGGGATCGCTCAGCAGGACGCGATATGGCAGCCGCTGCGGCGCGCTGGTGCCCGTGGCGACGTGCGCGTCGGTGCGTTCGTCGAGCGTGCCCTCGCGCCCGAGCGCAAGCCACGCCACCGCCCACACCACGCCCAGCACCGCCAGCAGGTAGAAGTTGGTGCGCCAGCCCCAGTGCGAGGCCACGGCCGGAATCAGCAGCCCGGCCAGCACGATGCCGATGCCCGCGCCCTGTGTCAGCACCGCCACCGGCAGGTTGCGCCGGTTGTTGGGAAACCACTTGTAGCAGGCGTGGATCGCCACCGGCGCGGCCGGCCCTTCCATGAAGCCCAGCAGCACGCGCGACACGATCAGCACCGCCAGGCTGGACGACAGCGCGATCGGAATCTGGCATAGCGACCATGCCAGCGCCATCAGCACCAGCAGCCGCGAGGTCGGCGTGCGGTTGGCGAGGAAGCCGCCCAGCACGCCGGACACCGCGAACAGCCAGAAGAAGCTGCTGCCGACCAGGCCGAACTGTGCCGGCGTGAGTCCCAGTTCCGCCATCATCGGCGCGGCCAGCAGGCCCACCACCATCTTGTCCATGGCGTTGACCACCAGGAAGAAGAACAACAGCACTGCGGTCAGCCACGCGCGGCGCGGCTGGTAGGTTGAAGTCATGCGTGTCTCCCGGAAGGATGGGATGCCCGCCGCGGCGGGCACCAGGGGTTCGCCGTCAGTGGGGCGCCGGCCCGGCGCGGTCGTGGCCGATATAGCCGAACAGGTAGGCGCCGACCTTGCGCATCTGGATCTCGTCCGAGCCCTCGGTGATGCGGTAGCGGCGATGGTGGCGGTAGATATGCTCGAACGGCTTGTGTCGCGAATAGCCCAGCCCGCCGTGCACCTGCATCGCCGTGTCGGCGGCCTCGCAGCACAGGCGGTTGGCGCTGTAGTTGCACATCGAGACCTTGTCCGACAGGCGCTTCTCGACCTCGCGCTTCGGCATCTGGTCCATCTGCCACGCGGTCTGGCGGATAAAGGCGCGCAGCATCTCGGCGCGCGTGGCCAGTTCGACCAGCGGGAACTGGATGCCCTGGTTGCGCGCCAGCTCCTGGCCGAAGGGCTTGCGCTGGCGCGCATACTTCACGCTCTCGCGGATGCAGTAGTCGGCCGCGCCGAGGCTGGCCGCGGCCTGGCGGATGCGGTTCTCGTGCACGAAGTGCTGGGCGATGGCGAGGCCCGCGCCCGGCTGCCCCAGCACGGCCTCGTCCGGCACCCAGACCCCGCTGAAGCTCACGCGCGGGTGGTCGGTCGGCATGTTGAAGGTCCACAGGTACTCTTCCACGCGTACGCCTTCGCTGTGCGCCGGCACCAGGAACGCGGTGATGCCGCGGGCATCGCCATCCTCGCCGCTGGTGCGCGCAAACACCACCACGTGCGTGGCGGTGTGCAGGCCAGTGGTCCACATCTTCTCGCCGTCGATGCGCCAGCCGCCGCGGCCGCCGCGTTGCTCGGGGCGCGCGCGCGTGGCCATGTGCGTGGCGTCCGAGCCGTGCTCCGGCTCGGTCAGGCCGAAGCTCAGCTTGATGGTCTCGTCCAGCATGCCCGGGATCAGCGTGGCGCGTTGCGCATCGTTGCCGAAATCGCGCAGCACCAGTACGAACGGCTTGTTGCCGACGATCGAATGCTCGTTCTGCAGGTCATTGTGCAAACCCAGGCCCTTGGCCGCCAGGTGTTCGCGGATCACGGCCATCCACAGGTTGCCGCCGTCGCGGCCGCCGTACTGCGCGGGCAGCGCGAAGCGCAGGTGGCCGGCGCGGTCGGCACGGCGGCGCGCCTCGGCCAGCAGCGCCTCCCATTCCGGACGCGGCAGGCCCTGGTTGTCGAAGTCGGTGCGGGCCCATTCGCGGCGGTGGTCGAAGAAGCGCTGGTTGTCGTGCTCGGCCTGCAGCGGCGCGATCTCGGCCTCGATAAAAGCATCGAGCTCGGCCAGGTAGGCCGTCAGCTCGGCCGGCAACTGGAAATTCATGGAAGCGTCTCCACAGGATCGACAATCTGGCGATAGCTGCTGTACCCAGGCTGGTCGACGGCGAGCTTGGCCAGCGTGACCGCCCACAGGTGAGCGGCAAGCCCCGGCGTGGCGGCATCGATGCGGCCGCTGGCGATGCCCTCGCACAGGCGCTGGTTCTGTTCGGCCTGCGTGCCGTCGCTGCCCAGCAGGGCACGCAGGCGTTCATGCTCGGCGGCGTGCGCCGCGGGGGCCAGGCGCAGTTCGCGCGCGACGATGTCGAGCACATTGGCGGCCACGCGCGCGTCGAAGGCCGGGCGGCCGCTCAGGCTGGGGATTGCCGTGTCGCGCAGGAAGGCGGTCACTGCGTCGATCAGTTCCGCGGCATGGGGAGTGTCTTGCATGGTCAGCTTCCGTAGGCCGGGGCTGCATCGCGCGGCAGCAGCAGGTTGAGCAAGTCGATCTCGGTTTCCGAACTGCGCCGGCCGATGGCGGCCCGCTCCACGCTGCGCGGTCCGCCGCCCTCCGGCGGGCGCGACATGGTCTGGCAGGCCACGCCCCACTTCAGCACGCCAAAGATCTCCCAGAAGCGCACGCGCTCAGCATCGACCATGCCGCCTGCGTCGCCATAGCCGGCAAACAGCTGCGCGCGCGTGCCAAAGCCACCCACCGGCAGCCTGGTGCGGCCAAAGCGCCAGGAATTCACGCACAGCCAGCCCAGGTCGGTCATGGGGTCGCCCACATGGGCCAGCTCCCAGTCGAGCACCGCGCGCAGGCCGGCTTCGTCGACCATCAGGTTGCCGTTGCGGAAGTCGCCATGGACCAGCGTGGTGCGCTCCGTTGCCGGCGCATGGCGCTGCAGCCATCGGAACGCCAGCTCGAACACCGGTCGCTGCGCGCCAGTCGCCCGATAGCGCCGCAGGTAGCCCTCCACCTCCGCCGCGGCGTTGCTCTCGCGCAGCGGCGGCAGCGTGGCGCGGTCGATACCATGGATCGCGGCCAGCGCCTGGCCACACTGGTAGGCCAGCTGTTCGCGCGCCCGCGCCAGCCGCGGCTCGCGCACGATGCGCGCGCCCAGGGTCTCGCCTTCGATGTAGTCCATGACAAAGCCCGCGCCGATGCCGTCCTGCGGCGCCAGCACCGCCCGCACCACCGGCACCGGCACGCCAGCCGCGCCGACCAGCCGCAACAGTGCCGCCTCGGCCGCCATGCCCGCCTGCACCACCGCGACGCCCGCCGCGGGCCGCGCCCCCGCGCCCGGATCCCGCCGCAGGATCAACGGCTCCGGCCCTTGCGGCCCGGCCAGCGTGAACCGCCAGGTTTCCTGGCTGGCGCCGCCGGACAGGCGGCGTAGCCCGCTGATGCCCGCCTCCGCATCGGCACCCGGAAACTCGCGGGAAACGACGCGGCGAAGGCCGGCCAGCAAGCCGGATTCCGCTTCGGGGGACAGGGGTGTATGCATCGGTCTCCGGGCAGTCCCGCATGGCCACGGCACCGCTTAATTGATAATCTGAATTATGTTTTGGCCGAGTATGGTGGCCTGATACAGTTCATGACATCGGTAAAAACACGGACAAACAGGGGCACGCGGAAGCGCTTCCGCCAGGAATCGGGGTCGTCATGAAAGAAAAACTGATCGCGCTGGAAGGCCACGCGGGCTATGCCGCGCCGCGCTATTCGCGCGGCCTGCGCACCACCCATGCGCTGCTTGCGGCGGGCCGGCGGCTGCTGCGCGAGCGCACGCTGGAGCAGGTCTCGATCCACGAAATCTGCGCCCACGCCGGCGTCACCACCGGCGCCTTCTACAGCCGCTTCGACGGCAAGGACAGCTATTTCAAGGCGCTGCAGGCGCTCGCGCTGGCCACGCTGCGCCGGGCCATGGCGGCGCGCCTGGCCCAGCTCGACCACGCCCCCACCACGCTGGAAGACGCGGTGCATACGCTGGCCCGCGGCAGCCGGATCTGGGCTTATCGCAATGAAGGGGTGCTGCGCGCCTCGCTGGTGGCGCGCGCCACCACCGGCGAGGACCCGGTCCGCCAGCTCAATCGCCAGTACATGCTCGACCTGGCTACACGCCTGGCACGGCTGCACCCGGCCGGCCCTTCACCGCAACTGGAATTGCGTATCCGCTTCGCGCACCAGGCGCTGGCCGGCACGCTGCTGTATGCGCTGATCAACCGCGAGAGCACCTTTGCGCTGTCGGAGCGGCGGCTCGATATGGAAATGGCGCGGGCCTTCCTGCTGACGGTGGCATAGCGACCCGCGCGTTCAGGCACCAATGCAAAGAGGCCCCGTGGGGCCTCTTTGCATTGGTGCCTGCGTAGCAGCTGTGAGCAACAAATAGAACCGGATACGACCGCACAAACAGATTCGGATACTGAGCTAAAAATCGCTTTTATTTCAATAAGTTATAGCCACTTTCCTGAGCCCCGCTTTCGGCGGCATCTAGCGTCACTCCTTGGAAAGGGTAACCGAAGTGAGAACCTGTAAAAGTACAAATAGTTCCGGATACTACCCCCATTGACTACCCGCACGACTGACGCGCGGGTCGAGTCAGGGGAGTTCGGTACCGGAAATGAAAGCTCTTGCACCTCCGCCCAGATGAACAGATGCAGAAGGCCGTCAGATGACGGCCTTCTTGCACCTCTCTCCCGCACGTGGCGACTTCCCGGCCGAGTTGTTCTGCTTACAAGAGTCCCAACTCTGCAAGGTACTCCTCGTCTGAGCCCGCCGGCCGCTGCAGCGGTGGCGTATCCGACACTCGCTCAACTGCAACCTGCGGAAATTGGACGTCGTATGCGCTCGTTTCCGCAGCACCCCGCTCCTGCGCCCGCTTGAGTGCTGCTGTATCTTTAGCTGCTACCACCGTGGCTCCGCTCATACCAGCCAATGGATTACCCCTGCCACGTTCTGCAGCGGTAATTTGTTCATGCGTCTTTACCGACACCTGCCCTCGGTTGCGTCGACCTTTGTCCTTCAGTTTCCCGCCTCGGTGGTCATCGTCAAGGAGGTCCAGTTCAATTTGCTTCCAGGATACCGTGCCAAAGCTGAGGCGGTCCTCTGCGACCATCTCAAGCGCTTCCGTTGTGCCATCGTCTTTGCGCCACAACAGGACTTGGTCGAAGCCGGTTAGCCGCTTCACCCATACACGGGGGTTCGTAACTTTGCCAGGCCGCTTGGCTCGCTCATTAAAGTAATCCGCCATTGCCGTTGAAGAGAATCGCACATCATTGATGTAGACAACCCCCTTTCGGCAAGCTTTGCTTATCCAAGGAATAAACCTGTCGTTCACTTCCGAGGGGGTGTACCTCCTCGCCGCGTCGCCATGCCGCTGCTCTTGGGTGTACTTGTGCAATGCTGCCGGATGGATGTCTACGCCGGCACTTCGCATAGTGCGCGTGCGCAGCCGCCTCTTATTCGTGTAGAGGTTGTAGTGGTTGAACGCCTTAAGCATGAACCGTTCGAAATCGTCGAGCGACAAAGGCGGCGCCTGGCGCATCAGCTGACGAATTTCTCTTGCTAGCACGTCCCTGTCCCGGGTCGCACCAATACGCTCCTCTGCCATCATCCGGATGAGCAGCGAATTGAGCCCCTCGATGACACCCTTTGTGTCACCCCGGCCAGGCGGAGCGAGTATACGGATAAGCCCCATCTCATCGACAGCGACACTCACAACCTCTTCAGACGCGCCGGCGCCGTTGTCTACGAAGACGCCGTCAATCGAGCCTACAAGCAGGCCCTTCATCTGGCCAAGACCTAGTGCAGTGGCTCGCTCCTGTTTCGAAAGATAGATAGACGCGATGCATCGCCGAAACGAGTCCGAATTCTCCGCCTTCAACGCGAACTCGTAGCCGAGGATAGCGCCTGTAAGCCTCGATACTGCGATGATGACTTTTATCGTGGTCCGCTCAATCTTCCCATTAATCTGGACAGCAATACCGACTTTTGGCACCCAGCCGTCGATGTCGACAATCTCAATGACGCCATAGGTTAGCTGACTAGCCTGGCCCGTCCTTGCGTCGTTATGTTGAGCGGATAGTTTGTGTCCAAGCCTTATCGCCTTTAGATTCTTCTCCTCTATTATTCGTGGCGCGTGATATAAGAACATTCTTATTGTTGGAATCAAGCGCTTTGCCCACCTCTTATAACTATCCGCAACAAGATATCTATAAGTAGTCCTATAATTTAGTCTGCCAATCGCCCAATAGGTACGAAGCGCAGACTCGAACTTAAGCAGGTCTGACTTACGCACGGGACGCTGGCGCTTGAAATTCTTTTCTCCCGAGAAATGTGCTCTGTTTTTTTCGAGCAACTCCATCTTGGACAACCGGCCCGGTTTTCTACCGTTTAATCCGGTGCGACTTGCTCCCTTCCCCCCTTGAAATGAAGTCAGCCTTGCGAGCGCGCAGTCGCCTCCACCGTAATGGAGGTACTTGGTAAGCAGCTCCAACATGTACGGCCGGTAGCTAGCCGCTCGACCAATTGCCTCTATGACTCTTCGCACAGCTTGACCGCACGCCTTGGCATCAAAGATGATTTCGTCATTAAAGATGAAATCATCTGGATTTCCGTCGCCAGTCCGGTCCAACATCAGCACCGCCGATACGACCATATTGCGAAAGGCCAAGCCGTGCGAGGCCGAAGGCGGAATATCTCCTTGGTCGGGGTTCATGAACTGCGGACGAACCATGTCAGGGACTACCGCAATTGATAAGCCACTCTGCAGGTCCGGTGCCACAATGAGCTCGTCAGGCTTGCGCGCCCCTTCCGGCGCTTTTCCTACAACTACGGGCTGTGCATAGAGCCTCCTGGCGCATGGATTCCATGCGACGGCTCGTCTCAGCAGCTGCTTCTTGCTATCTCCAGTTGTAAAGACGTCGAATCGAGATAGGTTGAATGGCCAAGGACTTGCATGTACTTCCGCCAACCAGTCCAACTGAGCAGAAGTTGCCTTTGCAGGCAAAACGACCGTCTTGGAATCCGCCAAGACAAAATGCGAACTATTCACTTTTACCACCTCACCGCAATACATGAAGCGCTTCGTCATCTCTGAATGGCTTCGTATGGTCTACTCTCAACATTCCAAAGCTGGCTGCAATCGAAAAAAGCTCATGGGCGCGGTCTTCCGGCACAGCCAGCTGTTTCGCAATCCGCCGCATAACAGAACCGAGCGTGCCATTTGTCGAACGTTTTTTTACATACTCTGCAAAGGCATCCGCCTCCTCGTACTGTGCAAAGACATCCTGGTCACGTATGGTCCGATACATGACCAAATAGTTGGAGAACTCAAGGGCGCTGTATGCGTTACTGGGCATAAACTCCCATGTCCATCCTAGTTTCCCCAGAGCCTCCTCTTCTCGCTGGTGTCTCGCCTCATCCTTTTCACTGAGGTCCGCACCGGCCAACTTTACTGAAATGCCGTGATAGTGGATGCGGTAGTCGGGCGGGAGGACCAACGTCACGACTATGTCTATAGACATCTTGTCAGCCTCGAACATGCGCCTTCCGGCTCGCACGGCTCTGTTATAGGCTTCCTGTTCATAGATGGGGAACTGCTCCCGGATGTCGACGACGTAGGGGTTGAACGCCAACGCTAGCAATGGCCGAAACTCCGTGAAAGCCAGCGTTTCATAACGCCGCTTGAATTTCAGTCCTCTGAACGTAACTCGCGTGCTCCGGCGCGGAGTCCTTGCCTTCTTTGCTGCCTCGAAGCCTTCACCATGAGGCTGTCCAACGATGTCGCGCCCCGGAAGCCACAAGCCCGGCGGGGTAACGAACGGAGCCCGAGTGTCTTCAATAATCCTCACTGTCGTTTCCTTGCAGCCTTGAGGAGAGAATGAACGCGCCTGTCCTCAAGCACGTCGACCGATGCAACTTCGTTTGGGGAAATCGAAGGCACCAGCCCCTTGACGACGAAACCCTTGAGCCGTCGCCTCTTGTAGGCACTTGGACTCTCCTCATATACAGCCAAAACAAGCTTTGTCTGTGGAAGCAGGTGCTCGATACCCGCGAAAACGGACACCATCTTGTGCCGACCAAAGAGACGTGTCCGCGACAGGCGACCCTCGAAGCCTGCTTTGCGGAGTGCGGCGGCTGTCTTCTCAACCTGCTCGGCAAGAGAAGAGTCTAGCGACACGTAGTATTCAGGCCCGCTCCTTGCCTTCGCTGGCTCCACGCCCATCGCCTTAAGTCGACTACGTGTAAGGATTTCCCCTGCGTGGCGTGGCATTCGCAGAAGTAGGGAGCTATGTGTCTCCGTAGGATGCGTCTCCCTAAGCTCCCGATACTGCTTTGCATACTGGTAAGCGTTCTCCTCAGCCCTTTTCCTCGCGTTTTCCTTGTAACGTGCACGAGATGCCGCTGATGTCCGACTTTTCGCCGTTGCTGCGCCCGGCCTGACATCTGTCGAGTTGTCACGCTCGGAATGAAGCGCAGCGACGACTTGACTCCAACTACCGTATAGGGCCTGCATCAGAAGAATTGCGTGCACTGGCCGTCGAGGCAGCACACCATCCTTCATGATTCTTGAGACGACTAACCCCTTGTTTCCGGGAAACCCCGTGCGAGCCATCTTGCTACGAAACGGGCTCTCAGCAATCAATTCATTCAGTCCGGACCGATTCAAACGGCCCGTCTCGGCCAAGCCTAGAGTAGCGAGCTTGGTCTGAATCAACCTAACCATGGCTGAACGGTTCATGCCTGGAATAGCTGATTCGTCGAGTAGTTGCGACCACGCCCTTGCAAAGTCAATTTCGGCCTCTGCCTCCGCGAGGTCTAGGTTCGACGAGCGTAGAACAAGCTGGGCCCCGCAAATGCAACGATAGCGCGGTCGACAGATGCCAGCGGATGTGCGGAAGCCATTCTGGCAAACTCCGCAATGAATTTTGAGAGGTTCCGCATGCCTCCAGCAGTAGGAAACATCGGCTAAGATGAAATCCCGGCGCCAAAAGGCTTGCCCGTCCGCGGCGATATCCTCATTCAAGCATCCGGTGCAAATTCCTGGTTGCCAAGAGGGTCCCGAAACTGACACCCCAGCGAGACCGACCAATGACGCAATACCCTGCACCGGTGACGACAAATGATGCGCATTCACAAGGGATACATCGCCATCAGTGAGAAATCGGTTAAGTGCGGGTGCGATGGTGTTCCTACTCAGTACTTCGTCCGGTGTTCCAACAGCATCTCCGAGCAACTCTGCCATCTCCCGAATCCGACTAGGTAGCAACCATGGTATTCGACCGTGGTGGTACGTATTCATCGAGCTCGACAACTGGTTATGTAGCGATGTCAGGCTGAATCTTCGATGCCCTGCAATGTATCCAGCCAAAATTTCACCGGGAATAATTTGCCTGGTCATTAATCGACCTAACAAACCATTTTCAACACAACAACCATCCGTCTTCATCTATTTATTTTTACCCCTCCGGCTCCCCTAGCTTCGGGGGCCGAACCGTAGAGGAAGACGAGAACGGTCTCCACACGCAACCTCGCGGCTCTCGCAATCGTGTCGGGCCGTACCGGCTGGCGCCATCGATTTAGCTCGCTCATCGCCCACTCGACGCGATGAGAAACCAGACGACGTTTCGAACATGAATCTTTGTCGTACCAACCGACCTTCGAAAGATTTTTCAGCGCCAGTCGGAACGCGCCCTCGTTAAGCCCATAGTGCAGTCTCGCTTGGTATGCTGAGCAAAGGGGCGGCGGAAGGTTTGTACCCGACAGTGGCGCCGCGCAGTCGCCCTTAAGGACTTTGGTCATCCAGCTTGGAATGTCTCGCTGTCTTCTACCTCCAGCAGGTCGCATACGCGGTGCCTGGTTGAGGATGAGCCAGGCCCTATCGTTGCGGCGGAGCCAGAACCACAATGCAGATTTTCTATTCCGCGCGTCGCTTCTTGACTCGTCAGGATGGGTCGCACGCTCTTTCAGCCACTCTGCTCGCTTCCTGCTCGACAACTCATGGGGTACGCTGGAAGCAGGCTTGCTGATGGCACGCCGGCTTGCTGATGTACGGCTTGTCTTGCAGCCTTGGCTTTCGTCCAAACACCACAACATGAGCGTAAGGAGAACGGGATGAACTCCTCTATCTTCCCGATGTAAGGAGCGATAGATACGTAATGCCAGGTCTGACTCGCGAGCAATCGCAGTGAGACGGCAATCTTCGAATCCTGCCGAGAAATTTTTCGCAAAGTCTTGGCATAGCTCATTCACAGAAAGGCGACCGTCGGGGCTCACATACCCTTTCTCAACAAGCAAATGACTAACCACGCCGCGAAGCCGTCCACTCTCCGAAGCCCGGCTCGTTGCAAATGACCTAACCGCAAACCTCTCGCTATTCGACCTTGACGCGGCTGAGGCTTCCTGCTGGCATAGAGCCTCGAAAGTGGAGCACGGGTCTGAAAGGCGTAGCGGAGCATGATGGTGAGGGCAGCGACTGACGTAGGGAAGGCACTCATGACAGAGCGACACCCCCCGTCCAACAGCGACTACTGATGCGGCTTGGCACTCTGGGCAGCGCATTCCGTAGCGATGACCGGACTCGAGCAACACTGGCAGTCGTGGAGCACATGTCCTGAACCTGAGCTCGCTTATTAGCTGCGTTTGAAGACGGCCTCGAAGAAAATCTGGCATCCCAGCAAGCTCGTACGCGAAGAGCGCGTGGTGATGAAGAACCTCGAGTTCCCCCCCATAGAGTCCACGAGTCAGTTCGCAGAATCGACGTACGCGGCAAGGCAACGTATAGATGAGGGGATAACAGCGACGGAATGCCATGGCGACCGTTCGACATATCTCCCGGTCTCCCGTGGATACAGCTGCTGCGCACAATAAACTAAACGCCGTTTCGTCATCTGCAGCTGGATAGAAAATTGGTAGCATTTTGACGCTGACTTCTTCAGGATGCGCTTAGAGTTTTGGCGGCAACAGCCGCATCAAGGCCAAGAGCGGTCTTCATCATCACCTCTAGCGGAATCCAGTCACCATGGCGGCGCAGGCTAGCATTGGTAAACGTGCCGCCACCGTGTGCCTGGCGAACCGCTCGTAGATGTGGCTCATGGATTAGGGTCGCCTCTGCGGCCAGCACTGCAAACTCCTCTTCCCCAAAGGCTTTCTCATCTTTAAGCTTGAGAGCTGCCTCAGTTGCCTTTGCAGCCGGCACGGCTACGCCTGGGTGTCCCAGTGACGCGTTCCACAGCGCCGCAGGGAACCAGTCAGGCATCACGCCGCCATTCGCGAACGGGAGGCATTGCATATATATTGCCTTGGCAATCGCTTTCCATTCGTTAGTGTCCCGGCCATACGGAGTGATTCGGTGAACTCCATTCGGGCACAGGTCACCAATGGAGCCGGATTGTTCAGCCAGACCAGTCGCAGCACCCGGCGTCAACAGGCACAACACGGGAATTCCTGTCGTTCGAGTAAAAATTCCAAGCGCATCCCAGGTATCCGGGGCGTATCGAGAGGTGGCATCACGTGTATTGATGCGTTCCACGATAAGCAATCCGAGATTGACGCCCGTTGCCAACGCGCATAGTGCCGGGACGATGTCTTCCTCGCGGAACAGCGGACCCCTCGTTCGATGAGAATACTCGGAGCGAACTACGGAGTCGAATGCACCGACAAACTGTTTCGCAAAGGTCCTTAGCTTTCCATTCGTTGGCCAGCTGACTCGAAGTGTTCTCAGTCGCAGGAACTCGGCGAATCCGTTTTCGGTGTCGACCCTGATGGTGTGGTAGCCGCTGCCAATGTAGCTTTGAACTGCATCTGCTATCCGCCCTCGACCAGTACGAGCAGGCGCGCACACGAGAATTCCTCGAGGCTTGGCGTTTGGAGCTTTCCCCGCTCTGGCGGGAATTCGATGGCCGTGTCTATCGTAAGACTGATGCAAGAACTCCAGCGCCGTATACGTGTAAGCGCGATAGGCTGCATCGTTCAGATTGCGGTAAGCATAGGAGCTCCTGACTTGCGTCACGACCTCAATCAGTATTCTCGCCTGCGGTGTAGTGGGCACGAAGAGCCGAGCGCTTTCGTCAATGTCAGCCGAATCAGTTCTTGGTGACACCACTGTAGATGCGCTCAGATACGGCAAGCAGGCCATTTCCCGCCTAGCAACGGCAAGAGTTGGCACTCTCGGGGTATCAAGCAGTGCGGGATTTTCAAGCCTTGATGCCACCGTGTGAACGAGCGGCTTCAATGCTTGCCCGACCGAGGCAAGCGCGCTGTCAGTTGACATATTGCAAACGTTTTTTGCTCCGACCACCGAAAAGGCGGTCGGAATAGGTCACCAGGAGGGACGTGATGACACACCATCCCTCGAGCGATGTTGCTGTAGATGCTGAATAGCTTTGCGAGCCATGACTGAACGCGCAAAGACCAAAGGACTACGGCCCCTTGCAAGCAAGCTATTTGGAGCGAATGCTCTGCCTTTTCCGCCTGCGCCCCACTACGGTCTGCGCCTCGTTAGTCTTCGTGTCGGGGTCGCGAGAAATAGATTCGAATACCGGGGCGCTGGAAGTGGGCGGTTCTCTGTGCAACCTGCGCCGGCTCATGAGCCTTTCTTCTATCGACTTTTGGTCGGGCCTCAGCCGAAGTAGCTGCGCTTCGTGCGCAAGCACCGCACGCTTAATTGCAGCCCTAGTCGCTTTAGCCGCTTTAGGCACACGGAACAGCACCTTCGCCGAAGTGGCCTTCGAATTGCAAGCTGTGTTGGCAGCGACCAGGGCCGACGCCAGTTCTAGGTTGGACCCTGGCGGTCCCTCTGTCTCCATTACCGAGGAAAGGTGTGGGTATGCGGTGCTCTGGACGCAGTTTGCGGCGGACCCGAGATAAACCACAACGTGCCGAATGCCAGAATCTTTGAGGCATGACATGAGGCGGGCAACCGACGGCCAATCGGCGTAGGCTACTTCGAGTAATCGAAGTTCTACGCGGCAGCCTTGCGTCACCGCGATGTTGTCATTAGACCACATTCTGTGTCCTTTTTGCCTGGAGTTAGGCGTGCGAATGCCGCCCTCCCTCCATTTGGGTTGACAAATTGGGGGCGGACAAAAGACACTTGCGATTCGTGGGTGCGTGTCTTCTGTTCGCACTCTGGGCGGTGTAAAGGGCCCTAATCCTTTGCTCCGCCCGCCCCTTCCTACAGCACATTGCTGTACGGCTGTTCACTGACAAAGTCAGTGAATATCTCTCTTCCTTGTACTCCGGTCTTACCCCTTCATTGCATCGGCCATGGCACGTGGGTGTCTGGCTTCAATCTGTGTAATACGGCTCTAAACTGTGACGCTTGGAATTTAGGAAGGCGCATCCTCTAAAATTGCGCTAAAATCTAAATTCCACGTTGTTCGGCTCGTATTTTTTCAAAACGAGCAAAATTCTAGCACGCTCCTTTTCCGCGCCGCAATGGGCATGGGGCTTTGTCGCGTCCCTACGTTGTGATTCGCACGGATGCTCGCCCACCTCATGCCTCCCAAGCAATTCCCCCCCATCAACCCTAGGCAGTAACTCGGTCTACAGAGACCGAGCGCTGCAGCGGGCTTCCCACATCGTCGGCCACTAGCAGCGCTATTAACCTGTCGCAGGCCCCGGCGGATGCGAGCCCATACCAGCCATCCACAATGCAAGATGAATCAGTAAGTGCCGGCGCAATCTGCCTGTAGTCGCAATCCACCAAGACCGGCTGCAGCGGTCGACGACGAATAAGGTCTTCGTCTAGCCAGGAGCGTCGCGCACCGGTTGGCCTCAGTCTGGCACGAAGGCCTCGAGTACCGCGCCATGTCGCTCCGATGACATGCAACCGTACCTCCTGTGGCAGCATCTCTAACACCCTCCGATATCCGAGTGCAGGCACCCACAAGGTGTGCAGCACCACCTGCGTTTGCGGACACGATTCGATGACCTGCTCAAGAATCACGCTGTTCTCAAAAAAAGCATGACCGCCAGCGTGCAACTGAGGCAAGCGCCGTCCGTTAAATGAAACGAGGTTTGGATGGAGCACGCCGTCGAATGCCAGGTAAAGCGTTGCTGCTGCAGTCCCCATAGCTATCCCCAGGGAGCATAGACTCTGGGAACGTGTCCGTTTGGGGCCCTCTACAGTCGACGGACTTGGGTCTAAAATGCCTGTTCCAGAGACGAATTTTTTGTCGGCTCGAGCCTTCCACGCGCGACCAGGTTTAGCTCCGCCTGTGTAAGGCCACCCGCCAATAGATACTGCCCTGCTGCAATGCGGCAGCCAGCTTCTCAGCTAAGGGACTCGCATTGGCCCACACCGACACCGCGTGGACACGTTTGGCGGCACGGACTGCGCGCGGGCTTCTTGCGCGCAAAGGATGCGCATTTCAGGAACTCGCCGCCAGCCTCTCGGCAATGGGCATCTCTGAGTCTTTCAGAGGTGCCGAAAGTAAAGTCCAACGGGGAACATTCACCTTTGCATACTTTCTTGCCATTCTTAAGGCTGTGGGCGGGGAGTGCTCTCAACAATGGAAGCACTTCATTGACTCCGAGGATGCATGGGAGGTTGCTGCGAGCCATGTCATTCTCCATGAAATCAATAGCCAAGGGCTAAACATCCAGGACCTGTCCGGCCATCTCGAACGGTTCGGAATCTCACTGAACCCAGACCGGCTGGTAACTCAACTTTCCAGCGGCCAGTTTCCGTTCACGCTGCTACTGCAACTCGCGCTCGTTGTTCCCATAGCCGACCTCTCGAGATTTGTAGACCAATGCGACATTCTTGAAGCAGCGGGAACTGCTGACACTGGGATTGATGTCGCCGAGCGGGCCCGACGTTCGGGCCATTCAAAGCGAACGCAGCGAATCCCATAGAGCCTCCAGCGAATCGCTTTTCGTCAGCGCAGGGAAAGATGTCGACGCGGCTTTGGCTGAAAAGCCTGTCAATGTGGTGTCAGCGACCACGAGATGCAAGGCAAATTTCGTTCTGCTCATCACGCCTTGCCGGTACGTAAAACTACGTACCTTCACTCTACGTCGCACCACCGGAAATGCAAGTGATATTTCATACGGCAACAGGCGCCAAAGCCTTCCCCTAACCCGACGGGCTCTCTGGCCCGGTGCAGCTTGCCTCAAACATTGAGATTTTTCTTACGGCGAAATCTTCGGAGGAGCGCGTCTGACAACGACAACGCTTCTGGCATCGACTCAAGCTCGACTAGCGAAACGTCGTAGTGGCCCGCCAAGCCGAACCGCCCAGCAGTAATGAGCACCACCTTAGTACAACATTGTGCGAGAGCGGCGTCGGGCCTCATCATCATTGTTTACGGCAACTCTTGAATTCCTTACGAAATTCTCTTTCCGACAGTACCCTGCCAGCGAGCGCATCGTCGATACCCGCTCCCGCATCAAACAGCAACGCCAACAGACCAATCTCCGCATCGAGAGCGCAATAATCCCTGGCATCCACGATGACGACGTAAGGTGCGCCATTCTTCGTCAAAACAATCTCTGTGCCTCCTTGATGGGTACTAGCCGAGTTCGGTTAATCACAGTACACCCTTTAGCGCAATCCATTGGGCTGGCTACGACTTCACCGCGAAGGCTACGGATTTCGAGGACTGAGCACAGAGACGACTGAGCGCGCCAGCTCAACTCCGCTCCGCCCGGACGTACCCTCATGCGAAAGAAACTCAGCAGTGACATCCTCTGTTGTCAGTAGACGTGCATCAAACACCGCGCATCGCGCTATGAAGTGCTCGGCAGCTGCCAGAGCGCCAGGCTCACCAACCAGCAGATACTTGCACCCATCACCCGTAAGGCCCACGCGGGAACCGAAATCCCACCGAACGATAGGTGGAGTTGCCCAGTACTTGCCCGTGCTAGAGAATCTCCCGACAAGATGACGCTCGCCGCGGTAAGTCTCAAGCACGCGCCAATCTTCGACATACGTCTGCTTGACTTGAGCCGAGCGCAATGCAATGACCCTCGACATGATGGAGCTCCTGGTTCGCACTCGTTCACGTCCTGCAGCCATGGCTGCAGGAGGAGGACCGCACTGCTGCAATAGTGCGGCGCTATATCTCCAGATACTCGCCTGTAACGTCCTTCGTGCCCATGACCTTGTTATCCCACGTCGCGACCAGCCAGAAGAGCCACCATACCCCTTTCTCACGACTTGGAGGGCCGGCTAGGACATAACGAATCCCCTGCGCGGTCACGCCCATTCGCGTATCCCAATTGAAAGAGGTAATAGGAGGGCTAACGCGGTAAGGACCAGTACGAGTGCATATGCCAACAAAGTGCCTCGACCCGCTGTAAGTCTGCAGCACGCGCCATTCCTTTAGAACTGCGTCGCCAGCCGTATCCTCCGGCTTCGAAATCCACGCAGGCATGTGGGCCTCCTGCAACGACGCCTCGTCCGACTCCCGACCACATCTTGTCGGGAGAAGGCCGATAGCATTCGTTCCTGACTTCAGTAACTTCGACAAAGCGTCAAAGGGGAGTGTGGTGCTCAACGTGAAGCGCCGAGGCGCTCATCGTCGACGCCGGCGGTGAGTACCAGACGGACCCTCGTCCGCTTGCACCCAGTACTCGCCGCTGACATCCTTGGTCTCAGTAACGCCATTGCTAGCGGCCCAGAAACTCCACACATGAAGTGCGTCTCCGTCAAAGCTCGGCTCGCCATACAGAACGTATCGCCGCCCACTCCGAGTGATGCCTGCTCTGGATTTGGCATCGAACGACACGATTGCTGAGCTGACACGACCCGACTCGTTTTCTACGCAGTAGCCGACGAAATGGTGTTCACCCAGCTCTGTCTCGTAGACTCTCCAGCGCCGGAGCGTGATGTCGGGCTGCTCGTCGACGGTCGCGACTGACCAGATTGGCATGAGTTGCCCCTGCCGCGCGGGGCGGCATTTCGTTCAAGCACTTCGCAACTAACGCTGCTTATCGCTTCAGCAGCTCGTTGGCTGCAGTGGTCCATTCCCTCGAGCGAAAGCTCAGGAAAATGGATACAGCTGCAGCACGAACATGCGTGCAGGCGCCATCTTGTTATCAACGGTGCGAGCGACGCATTGGGCTACCGGAACGCTTGGTGCGATAGCGCGTATGCAAACAAGATTCGGAAATTTGTTGCCAGGATGTAGTTCTGCTTGTGGCGGCAACGCTGAGGCGCCAGCGAGGGCGCGCAACTGGAGTGTAGGCAATTCGGCAGCGGATGCAAGTCTGTAGAAAGAGACGTACCGGGCGGTCCTTACCTAAATGCTAGCCTTGCTTGCCTTTTCCAACCGCCTCTTTGCGCCGCTACCTTTACCGGGCTCGCCGTACTCACTGCTCCCATCCGTGCCACTTCGAGGGTGTATGACGACGAGGCAGCGTTCCGGCGGCACTTGGAGATGGTTCACTTTCTCGCCTTTAATCAGCAAACCGAGCCGTACACCATTTCCAAAGAGGTACGCATCTTTGGTCGCCTAGGAGCTCCTTGAGGTGAAATGAGCAATGGGCTGCAACCGATTCAGGAGCTCCCGTTAGCGGCCATATCCCTTCCCCACTGCAGTATCGGCCAGAACCTTTGCGGCAAGAGCGCCTGAGCATCTGCGAAAGAAACCCAGCGAAACTCGTGGTGCTCGGGACGGCCAAGCTCGACACTGACTGGAAGACTCACATCACCCAGGCTCGACAGCGCAAGATATAGGCGCGCGACCTTTCCCTTTGAGTACGGCTCGGTCTCGCGATAATCCTCGCCCCAAGGCAATTCCAGGTCAGTCAGCCCCGTTTCCTCTGTGGTCTCACGCAGTGCCGCCTGCAACGGTTCCTCGCCAGGCTCTGGCAGCCCTTTTGGAAAGTCCCAATTGCGGTAAGCGCGCAGGACCAGACAGCGCCACTCGCCGTCGAATTGCCGCATCACAACCAGACCTGCCGAACGCTTTACTATGGTCATTTTCCAATAGGTTTGCAACGATGGGCATCCGGGGTCCGCTCGGCGAACGGATTTGCCTCAGACCCCCGTCAGTCGTCGGCCAGGATAAAGGTGCTCCCCATACTTCGTCACGATGTCCCAGAACTGGCCCCATAGCTGCTTCGCCTCTTCAACCTGAGCAGCAAACTCGTCTAGGGTCAGCTCAATTGATTTGTCCTCGCGATTTGGCGACATGTCCCCGTCGAGCAGCACGAAGACAAGCTGCGGTGTTGCGTCGCAGAGCCGGCCAGACTCGGCATGCAGGTGTTTGCCTGGCACGCCGCACAGGCCGTGGGCGTACTCGTTCCGGAATCCTAGGGCCTTGTGGGCGCGCTCAAACCAGCCGCCCAGTTGCTTTTGCCCCTCATCATGAGCAGCCTACCATGCTGAGGCTACCAACTGCTCCAGGACTCTCAGCCGCTCTTCCAGCTTCGGCGTCGCGGCTTTAACAGCGAACGAATCCTTGAGTCGTCTTCGTGCGCCCAATAGCGAAGCTGCAAGCCTACATTGAAGTCCAGCCTGGGAATGGCATAAAGGAGTCGGCCGAGCAATACTTCTAGCCCAAGACCTCAAACTCCCATCCGTGGTAGCTATAGAGGAATTGTCCGCCACCGTCTCGGTCGGTCAACTTCGCCCGCACCCGAAATTGAGTACCAGGTGGATAGTCACGCGACAAACGCTTCGAACACTCGACGTGCAATTCAGTAGAGTATTTTCCGCCCGGTGCTGGGCGTATGTGCACTGGACCATGAAGGCCACTCGTATCAGGGGGGCGGAAGCTCTCGACGATAACATCTTCATATGGATTGTCCTGCGCCATGTTGCTCCTATCCCTAACTAGTGGATGACGCTGGCCGACGGTGACGGCGAACAGCGTTGGCTCTTGACTTAGGCTCGGCTGCCGATTCCCACGATTTCATCGTTGCCAAGCTCGACCAGCATGCCCCTTCAGTGTACTGGATATGCGACATTCCTTTTCGGACTTATAGGCAATGCAATTCAGCCACAGGAAGGGGGCATCTCTACCAAAAGGCGTCTGCATCAGAGCTCTCGTTCGCCTCATTGCGGTCATTTCTAAGGTCGGGTCTCTCGCAGCCCTAACCCGAGAAAAGCGGGGTAAAGAGCTCCAATATGCATTTCACTCCCATGCCGGGTTACATGAAGAGCCGATACGGGTAGGTCTTCCCGGGCAAATCTGGCACGTTGGCAATCGTCCGCGCCAGTCGTTGCGAGTACCGGATGCTGACTGGAACCGGGTCGTACAGCGCATCGTTATTCCAATCCATCTTGGTCAGGGCGAGCGCCTCGAGCGCGACGGTTTCCAGTGGACCTCGTCCGGCGTGCCGTGTCAATTGGAGCGGCCGCGGGATGCTCTTCTTCCCTTGGTAGTAGTCCCCAGTGTTGGACACGCCTGGAGCATTTCCAGCCGCCCAAAGCAGCGCCGAATTGCCCGAGCGTACGACTACGACTCCTCGTGGTACCGGATAGCCGGATGGTTTGCTCTTGGGACCATCCCTCCCAGACTCAATCAACCAGACTCCTCTACAGCTTGCATTTGTGCCGACCTCAATGCAATCGACCTCTGGCACGCCCGCCAACGCGTCAAAGGCGCCGTCGATTTCGTCCTGCTTAAAGGCAGTGGTCTTATGTATGACCAAGCGCTTTGGTAGCACGCCGCCATTGCGTCCCTGGTAAAGCTCCAGGCTACGTGCCAGAACCGCACGCATATCATCGCGGCTGAGGAACGGATTCCTTTTTGCCTCCAGCAAATCCGTCACGGGGTCGCGTGCTTCAAATGCGACAAACTGCATGCCCCCACCATCCATGTCAAAGACTTGGGAGCAACACGTCACGAAGTGTGCATCACGTTGGTCCCCTCGCAGCGCATATGCGAGGCCAATATATGCCGTCTCATCCGGCACACTGGTCATACGGGCCAGTTTCCAAGGAATTCCACCTGCCTTCACGTAAAGTGCGATAGACAGGCGCCAAGCTAGTGACGCCTTGTATTTGAAAGTGAATGCCCGGTCGTTCAGAACCTGCGTTGGTATGTTGTACTTAGCGCCAAGCGCCTTCAGTACGTCGTGTGCATCGAAATCCTTCGACCTGGTTGCCGGGCCCCAGTTGTCGGGGAAGTGAACTAGCACCACGTCGAATTCGTTCCGGACTGCATCGAGTCGGCGCAGCGCGTTCTCCATTGCTTCATAGAGGCGCTCCGACGGTGTGCCTTCGCCGGGCAACTGTCCAAGAGATTCCGGCCATTTTACGTGCGCAGAAGGTGCTGCAGATACAAGCTGAATTCCGAACAGCTCGTCAAAGCCGGGATACCGAGGCACGTATTCCGAGCGGTCAGACGGCTCTAAGGCTTGGCGGAGCGACGTCATCAACTCGCCGCGCGTCTTGAACGCACTCGCCGGCCCGACTGTGGCAATGCGTAATGAGGAGGCGAAGCGACCAAACGACGCCTTCGAAAATGGGCCGTAGCGGACAAGCCCGCGCAATGGATGGACATCTACCTGATTCGTATCCGCCGGGGAGAAAGCGAGCAGTGGCTCCTCCAGTAGAGTGAACGGCGGGAGCTTTGAGAGGGCAGCAACGGACATCACTTTGTCCTTTCGAAGTACACGTGGTGGTGCGACGGTCGACTCCAGCCTGTGACTGGCGACAGGGAGAAGGATGCATCTATGCCTTCGTTCGCGGCGAAACCAAAGGCCGATACGTGGCCGTTATCCCCACTGGTAAGCAGGGCCGCCCAAGCGTCAACGATTCGCGACCATTGAGGGTTGTATTTTCGAGCCCACCTCTCGCGCCGCCAATCTCCTGCGGGGTCACCGCCACCTCTTTGCGGCAAGGCCAGCGCATCTCCAGCTGCCGCACCCGATGAGTTCTCCTTTCGGAGCGGAACATCAACAAACGTAAAGGGCTCGAAGTTGCACCACCAACGGCCTTCAATGCGCTCCAGCTTGAGGTTGACTCCCTCCTGGTATGGAAACGAGAGATTCTGCACGGTCCCCGTCAGCGGACTTTCGTAAGCAGCCTTCAAGCGGCTGAGTTCTGCTTCTCGCTTGCGCACCAGCCCTTGTTCTTCGTCCGGCCGCGTCCGCACCACGACAAGCCCGTGGCCTGAGCGCTTGAAGCGTGGTGCTAGGGGGCGCCGGCGTGACAACGCCCGTGTCACCGCGTCGTAAATGAGGCCGAGCGCCCAGCTATCCTTTTCAGGGTCCAGTTGAACGGTGCCGTCCAGTTTGGGGCCCATGGATTGCAAGGCCCCAATCAACTGGGCGTCGTTTCCAAACACCGCAAGCTGTCGCCCTTGGCAAGCCACCAAAGCACGGCACCCTTGCTCCTTCAGCAGCGCTCGTACCTCTACCGTCGTGCTTGCCCTAGACAGCTGGATACGTCTCGCAACGGTTGGCACGCTCTTCACAAGCAACGCGGAATAGCGGAGAACCGGAAATGCTTGCGCATCAACGGTCTGAGGCTTGACGAGTTGCAGGCGCGGCGGCGCCTTACGCTGCATCACGTGCTCCATCAGCACATCGGGCAAATCGACCTGGGCAATCAGGTCACCCGCCAGCTCATCGAAATTCTTTGACTCTATGATGTAGACGTCTACTCCCGCTATGGCCGCGTTCTCCAGTAATTGGTTCGCAGCGGGAAGCAGCTTCGACCTGGACGAACACACCCAGTACAAGCCGCTTGGATACGCATGCGGATGCTTCAGCACAGATTCCAGCGCCTCCATTACTGAGGTGTCGCGCCCGCTGTAACCCACTACAACGAGAGCAAACCGTAGACAGGCATCGACAAGAACCTGACGCATGTTCTCATCTTGGTGTTCAAGCTCACTGCTCGTGTTCTTGATGTTGGTGGACTTGTAGTCACCATGCAGCTTGGCAATCAAAGGCCAATCTGACTCGGCAACGCAGCGAGACGCCCGCTCGGCGGAATCAATAGCAGCTAGAGTTGGCAAAGCTCGCTGTTCAGGCGTGAGCAACTGGTCAGTCAACGTTACGGCGGTTTCAACTAGCGGGTCGAAATTTGTCGTAAACACGACGTTCAGCTTGCCGCTCGACATCAGGGAAGCCAAGACGCGATGAGCGAAGGAAGGACTACCGAGGCGAATCGCGTCATCAATGTACTGACGGCGATTTCGCTCGCTGGGATAAACCGCTTCGAATGCTGCCGAATACTCGGTGGGGTCTCCATCCGGCGGAAGGATGGAGTTCGTTTTGAAGAAATCGTCAATCCGAGCAATCCATAGCGGGTCGGCCGCATCGATTTCCTTCAGGGTGTATCCCACCTCCCTGCAGAAGATGCGTGTCTTGAAGTCTCGAATCATCGCGTAGCCGGTCGGGATGCCGGAGGCGGCAGATGCGCCAGCACCAAGGAACCACGCAAACAAGTGTGGGCGGAGCGCAAAAACAGACGCAAATTCTGGCCCCGAAATCACTCGTACTGATGAATCCATAAGACTCCGTCAATCGTTTCCCGAATGTGATAAGAAGGTATCAGAACCAACCAACGGAGTCATCTATGCAAACTTGATAGATGTCCAATATGGAGCCTCGCACCCCAAGAATGAGGCGGCGAACCTTCAGTGGTTTCCGGCGTGGCTTGGGTCGGCTCGCGTCGCACCGGAAAAACGCCATAACTCAAACGGGTGAAGGCGGGATTTCCCTTCCCGCTTAGGGCACACGTATGTAAATCGGGATATAGCCATTAGCCTACAAGTGACCTGGGGCAGTTACTCCACATTGGCATACAATCCAAGCGCACTGCCCGTACGACACAAAAATCATGAGCGACACCGCAACAAGGGAGTTCACTGTTCAGCAAAACCAGGGACTGACCCTGCAAGTACTCTGCATCGATTGCAGACGTGAGACTGAGCACAAGGTCGCCGCACCTTCATTCCGAGAATCAGGTTCTCATGGAGAAGCGTCTTGGAGTGTAGAGTGGCAAGAGAACTATCAAATCTTGCAGTGCGGCGGCTGCAAGGCGGTCACCTTTCGTCACCACCACTGGTTTTCCGAAGATGCCGACCCGGATGACCTGGGGAATGAAACTCTATACCCGGCGCGAGACGGCAGGCCGGTTCGCCGGTTTGAGCATGTGCCTACGACGCTCACAAAGCTCTATGCGAAAGTGGTCGCGCGCCTCAACAATGACTCGCACATCCTGTGTGCGGCTGGGTTGCGAGCGCTAGTGGAAGGCCTGTGCGTGGACCGCGGAGTAAAGGACGGGCTTGTTCCTCAGGCAAATGGCTCGCCGAAGCGGACTGGAAACCTGGAAGGGAAGATTTACGGTCTGCACGAGCAAGGAGTCGTTACCGCCGACAGCGCCGACTTTCTGCACTCCCATAGGTTTCTCGGGAACGAAGCCGTGCACGAGCTAACCGGAGCGCCACAGGAAGAACTGGGACTCGCATTGGACATCGTCGAGCACATGCTGGAACAGGTCTACGAAATTCCTGCGAAGGCGGCCAGCTTGAAACAAGCCAGAGCTACTCGCAAGCAGAAGAGTCCGTAATGGAGCCGGGGGCATTTCATCGCCCCCTCTCTACATGCTGCCCTTTCCGCCCAATCGTTGCCCGATGTGTAGGTGCGCGCCATACTTCGTCACCAGATTCTGGTACTGGCTCGATAGCAGTTCGGCCTCTTCGACTTGGGCGGCAAAATCCTCCAACGTCAGGTCGATTGATTTGTCCTCTCGATTGGGCGACATGTCCCAATCGAGAGGCACAAAAACAAGCAACGGAGTCGCGTCACAGAGTCTTCCGGACTCGGTGTACAGGTGCTTCCCTGGTACCCCCCAACGGCCGTGGGAATAGTTATTGCGGAACCCACGTGCTTTGTGCGCGCGCTCGAACCACAGTGCAAACTCTCGCTCCCCGTCAAGGTTCGAACTCGTCCACGCAGCCCGCATCAAACGCTCCAAGGCTTTCAATCGACCCTTTAGCCTTGCAGTTTGAGGCTCGAGGAGCTCTCGAATCTTCGGGTCTTGCTCGTGACCGCAGTAGCGCAACTGCAGCCCAATATTGAAGTCCAACCGGGCAATGGCATGGACGAGCCGACCGAGCAATAGATGAAACGCGCTGTCGAAGTCGGTTTCCGCAATCTGACGCCATGCTTGTACTCGTTTGGGTGAGGCCATCAGAGTTCTACCTCGAGCCTAACGTGTATGAGGATGCGTTCGACAAGGCGTCACAAGCCAATTGACGGCTTACTCTTCACCAATCAGGTATCGATTCGGATTCTTCCCGAGCCATGCCGGTGTGCGGCCGCGACCCGACCAAGTCTTGCCGGTCTTGGGGTCGCGATACTTGGGCGGCAACGGCTGCTTATCAGCTTTCGGCGCACCACTTCCGGCCGGGCGGCCACGGCGACGTTTGCCTTCAATGTCCTCTGCGGTGAGGCCGAATTCTGCCATCAGGGAGCGGATTTTGTCGATAACGCCTGCGACCTCCGTTGCGCGCGCTTCAGCGAGTTGGGCCTCGATAGCTTCCTTCTGTGCCATTAATTGCTTGTAAGTAGCCATTTTGTTCCTCCAGTAATTAGTATGGAGGCAATCCTAGATTATTTCTTTTTCTGGCGCCACATGTTTCGCACTTCGAAAAATTACGATTACCCATCGCCCCAATCCGCTCGCGAGCCAGACCCGGCAAGAGTGCTGTTCCTCAGCTTACAATATTGCTGTGCAACATGTGACTAGCGCCAAGGTGCGCCGGCATGTCCGGCATGGTCACGCGCCTTGTTTGAGACGGACCGGCTGGGATGCAGCCGCCGAAAGATGCAGTGGAGGGCAGAATGACAATAGCTCGAGCGGGCACGAAGGAGGAGGCGTTGCGGCTCCTGGAAACAGCAGGAGTAACAGTAATCGAATTAGATTACGAATCTGGCTGGCAAGATGCAATTGAACTCGGTCGTCTTGGCGACAAGCGCGGGATACGCGTCGAGTATCGCGGCCACGAAAACATTGCCGTCAGCTCGCCAGCGGCGTTGGTCGCAGGCCTAAAGCAGCCGAAGACGACGTTCAGGCAGAGAAATCTTTACTGTCAGTTTGAGCTGAGTGAACTACCAGCAGGCGAACTGGAGCAGTTGGAGGCAAAGGCATCGAAATTGGGCGACTACATTCTCGCAGGGCACTTGATGCGGGACGTGGATGAGGTGTGGGGGTAGTAGGCGGCGCTTTTAGCGCTGCCGCATTCGCATTGAGCTTAAGGGCGGCGCAGACACACGCCCGGGTAGTCGGATTGCTAGTGGGTAAAGTGGTCATGCTTGTGTTGGGTAGCTACCGAGAGATGCCTGATTCTGTTGACGCCAGAAACGAAGAGATAGCCCGGTTGTTCATAGGTGGACCTCCTCCCCTCACTTGACGTCAGAGTATCCACGTGTAGCCAAGGACCAGCTGTCAACCTGGGATTTCGTAAGTCGATTTCCCCCGGCTACAGCATTCAGGGTTCCACCCAGCGCCGCCCTTTGCATAGGAACAAGCGACGAATACCAGCCCCAAAGCCATTCTTGCAGCTTGCTATCAGCGAGAGCATCGTACTCATAGCCATCCGTCTTCGATAGCTCCCCAAGTCGGTGATAGACGGAGTCGAGATTTGCACGTTGGACCGGCAATGGATTGTGCTTATGCAAGGCTTTCATCCACTTGTTCCGGAGCGATGATTTCCGGAGGGATTTGAGCAGGACATGCTGAAGCTGGTGGTATTTGTGTCGCGTACTCTTATTTGGAATACGTGTTCGAAGGGGCCGCACCAGCGGCTCGATGTCAGTCGCACTAGGGTGTCGGCCCAAACATCAGACATAGCAGCCGCATCCATTCTGCGCCACTGAGCCCTTCGCTGTGCGCCGGCAATCGCCAGCGACCGGACGTCCGCGTAGCTCTTGCCTCCCTTCGCTCTGTTAGCTCGGGTGCACATGACGATGAGATTTCCGTCTGCATACGCGCCGTCATTGTTCACTCTATCCACCGACCAGTCCGTGTCCGTTCTGGTCCCATGTGTCAGCACTTCGAGTGTCACAGGGCACGTCGCGTAGTCGATGAGCTCGATGAACTCAGGCGTAATCTCTTTCTGGACAAGTCGCCCGCGCACATACGCGTTCCTGCGCAACTGGAGCCACTTCGTGTGATACCTGTCCGGCCGAGCGGGATTGGGAAAGTGAGCGCGCCAGCCTTTGTACCCTTCAACTATGTGAAGGGAGGCATCGATAGGAGGTACTTGGCCATACATCGCCATATCCCACCCAATGCTACGGCCGACGTCCACTGCGTCATACTTCTCCATCCCTTCTGTGCCTCCTCGTTCTGAGTTCTCTTCGAGCCTGTCGCTGCTTAACGGCGCATAGATGAGAAACTGAATAGGGCCCACCAGAGAATCCATGGATTACTACTATGTAGCGGCAGGAACCCGAATGTATCCTCCCGTGGCATCACCGTACGAGTAGGTTTTACCTTCGAGTAGGAATCTTGCCGTCAATGCGCATAGGGCCGCATCAATCTCGTCGATGGACTTCAGCATTCTGGTGTCAATCCCCATCCGTTCGAGGAGCTGCCTACGCTGAGTGCGCTTTTGCTTCGCGGACGCAACGTCCTTACCCAGCATGGCGCAAACAATTGCATGTGGAAAGGTCTCGAAGCTAACGCGCCCGCCCGAATAGGCCCTTTCCTTCAGAAGCGGGTAGATTGAGGCGAGTGCCTGGTACACCCGCTCTCCGCTGAACATCCAGCCGTAGAAATTCTTGGTATTAGAGACAGCGAGCTGCGGTGTGGGGGTTGAGAACGAGCTGATTCTTTCCCGCGCCAGCTCTCTCTCGGCCTGTCGAGCGCCATCTCCACCCCTCCACTGGCAAGGGGAATCAACGCCGACTGCTATGACGCCATGTTCAGCGCAAACATGAACAAAATCCTCCGGCGTCTTGCTATTGATGCTGCTCAAAATCGACGTTCCCTGGAGGACGACCAAGTGGCAGCCTTTCTTGTCACCACCCACATCGATGCCAGCAACAGCGCTCGTCATTGGCGTTTCAGTCATTGCGAGACGATTCGTAACGAAGCCGACATGCTCCGGAGGAAGATTCGAAGAATGTCCACTCGGAAAACTCATGCCTGCAATAAGCGCCGTCGGCAAACCTCACGTGCAGAGGTCGCAAGTACATGGTGCCGCCAATGACATTAGCGCCTGCAGCTGCGCCGGAACCGTACTGAGGTCCTGAAGCGAAATCTCCCCAATGGTCACGCGCGTAGTCTTCCCCTCAAAGACGAATTGCGCACCAACCCCCGGCTGCTTCCCTCCCGAATCGCTCCACGGGTAAAGCAGCAGTACCGCCTCGCAACCGTAGCGCTCCGAGTAAGCCAACATCTGGTAGAGGTCCGGCTGCGCGACACCCAGCTTTCGTTCCACCGCCTGCAAGCGCTTCCATTTGGTATCCACGATGCATCGCGACGCACCGTTAGCCGTCACCACTATGTCCGGGCGGAGCTGAAAGAGGCGGCGATTCCCCGGCACGTCGCGGACCAGATGGTATTTGGTGTGCTGCAGCAGGACCTCATTCCCTTCGGGTCGTAGTGTGCGCCGCATGACTTTCCCAATATAGCGCTCGAATACTTCGTTCATGTCGAACAACAGCGCGAAGGAATCCTGCTCGCCCGCATAGAGGTCGGTCGTAGCGCCATTTAGGAAGAGCTTTGCTAACCCGAGGCAAACGTCGTAGCGCTCACTCATCCGGTCCAGCCTCACCCTGTCGAGCCACGCGCGGCTCGGCTGTACATCAGCCACCGCCTCGAATGCGGGCAGTAGCTCACGGATAGCTTGTTGCGTGCCATGTGTGCCCGCCACCCGCAGCATGCGCGTGATGGCCGCTCGGAAAAGTTGATTCAACGCATGGTTCTCGTCAAACTCATCAAACGCGCAGGCAGTCCGTTCGCGGTGGACGAGATTCCGGCGTAATTGCTCGTCTATCAAGATGCGGCCACGCACAGCCGGCAAATCCTCCTCGGCCTCTCGATACAGCTTTACCAGACCTCGCCTGATTTGCTCTGCCATGGCGCCGGCAAAGAGGCGAATCAGCAAATCGAGCCAACCACCCGAATGCTCAGCCAGTGCCGCTTTGTCGGTGTTGGCCCCGTCCAGCTCATACGCGACCAGCAGCATTTTTAGCAGGTTATGACGGACTAAAGGCAAGCTCTCCTTATCTGCCGCGTCACTCTCGACTTTTGGCAGAAACTCCAACATGCGCGTGGGAAGCTGAATCGCCCCCACGTACTGCCGAGGACGAATCCAGGAGTGGGAGAGGTGCTCGATGATGGGGAAATTCAAGCGCTTGCCCAGCTCCTCGAGAATCCGCAGTTCGTTCACCGAGAGGGCGCGCTCGTCAAGGGCTGACAACGTTGGCACCACCCGGATGCGCTCATACTCCCGAAAGCTGACGACAGTCATTCGTAGATGGCCTTGACCATGTCCACAGTCAGTTTCGGAGCAATGCAGTAGGAAGCACGCGCATCTGCTATCTCCAACTCGTCGTCAAACAACTGCGCGTCGACGTCCGCCTGACAGACGATGTGCTTTTTGGCCTCTTTCTTTGGTCCATCCTTGAATACCAGGCGAATCTTTGACCAATCATCGAAAAAATACTCCTGCAGCAGCGGGATGACTTTGAACCGCAGCCGGTCGTCTAGGTCCCGGAAAGATTTGATGCCAGTGAAATACGCGTGCCCGATGGTATGGTCTCGGTCAAATAGGTAGGCAATGCGCTGGTTGAGCTTTCGCATCAGCGCCTTCAAATCCACGCCATCGACGAAATCTGTGTTCAGCGCGCTCTCGTCAGGCATCAGTTCCTCAAAGTGGAACCGTCTGCGCAGAGCGGTATCCAGTAGGGCAATGGAGCGGTCGGCGGTGTTCATCGTGCCCACGATGAACAAGTTCGGGGGCAGCCCGAATGGTGCCTCCTCAGGCGTGTACGGCAAGCGCACAGTCAGTTCGTTGGCTTGGCCCAATCGCTTGTCGTCTTCGATTAAGGTAATCAGCTCGCCAAAAACCTTAGCAATATTGCCACGATTGATTTCATCGATAACCAAGACGTAATGCTTGAGCTCAGTGGGCGCGGCGGGAACCAGAGCCCCAAGCTTGGCATCAGCCGCCTCCAAGAGCTTCAATATCGCCCAGAAGGTGGAACGGTTGTAGAGGCTGCCCAAATCTGCAGGTCTCTTGACAAGAGCTCGCCGCGCCCACAGCTTCTTGAGCTGGAATTTCGGGGCGTTATATATCGTGGGGTATCCTGGGAGCAGCGCCGTCAAGTTCTGTTCCGTTGCGCCAACGCGGACCTCGGCAGGGTAGCCCTTGTAAAGTTTGGCTTCGACGAAGCCCTTCTCGGACTCCTCAATGTCGTCCACCACTTTTGCAAAGGCGCGCTCAAAACGCTCATCCTCGAGCACATCGTTGCCTTGCGGGTGCAAGGACGCGCGCCAGTTGTCTTCCGCCGCGCGTGCAATTCGCTTGAGTACGCCAGGCTCCACTGAGTAATGTACCTGTCCGTCACTCGTGGCGTCCGGTCGGATTCCCTCGACGAAATCCTGATAGGCATAAGACGGATGAAAGGTTACGAACTCAATCTGGCCGGCCTCCCGGTACCGGTCGAACTGCGCCTTGGCCTGTGGATAGGCTTCCGGCGCAAGAAGAGACGTCACACTGGCCCCGTCGATAATGGCAACGGCTTCCGCCACGGACCGGTAGGTTTTTCCTGTCCCTGGTGGCCCGAACAGGATGCGATTGAGAGGCCCGCCACCAGCCTGCGGCCTCGGGGCCGGTATTGCGGCCTGCTCGGCAGACGGCTGGACCGGCTCCAAGTCCATGACGTCCTCCAATCCAATACCGAAATAGGGCTTCAGTAGGGTTGTCTCAAATTCCGGCAGGTCCTCATCTGGTACCCTTTTGAACGTGGAAACTCCTCGAGGAGTCCACGATTTTGCATTGACTTGGTATGGCGCGGAGGTAATCGACGGCTTCAACAACTCATAACGACGCTGAATCCAACCCTCACCCCGCTCGGCATCCTCCACTTCTCCGCTCAAGCGACCAAGAAGCTGCACGGCGTTGCCATGGCATAAGTAAAACAAGGTACCGACAGGCGCCTCTTGAAAGTTCTTGCCTTGCCCTTTCCCAGTATCACGGTGCATGACTGCCAACCGTGACCGCATCAATTTCTCAAGGTCATCGAGAGAAAATTCTCGCCTTCCATGGGACAACTTCCAGATAGCGATAGCCTTTGCCTTCCACTCAGACCATATGCGCGCGCTGAACCCGAGAAGTTCTTCATCCGGTGCGCGCTTCTGGACCGTGGCTCGCTGCAATTCCGCCATGCTGCACTTCTTGTTAGATTCGCCTAGAAACGTCTGTAGCGGCGCTTTCTTAAAAATATTGACAATGCATGGCCGGCTCGGGTCCTGATAGTGAAACGCAATCTTCCATTTCACCACTTGGCCAAGGTCGGCCGCCTCGATGGCTTGCAAATCCCCTTGAGCGGCAGCCTCGGCAACCGTGGCAATAATTTCACGAACCTTTTGGAACGCCACTTCCGCCGTCGCCCCATATTTTGAATACCAGGCATAGTCGTCGGAATACGACGCACCGCCACCCTCTGGCTTGTCCGTCTTATCCTTCCGCGAAAAGATACCAAACTTGAAGGCGGAGCCACCCCAGATGCTGCCCATCTCCGCCAATCGTATCTCGAGCCAGTTCGTGAAAGAGTCGGGATTGCCCGCTTGGGTATATTCGTGCAGCGCCATGGAGCGCAACTTCTGTAGCGGCCACTTGCTTAAGAACTGCTCCCAAAGCTGGTTTTGTGCCTGCCATTGACCGTCCAGCGTGTCGCTCGTGTTCTTGGTATCCACCTGACCTACCTCGTTGTCTCAGATTGTTCAGTCCTGCGCATGGTGGAACTGTATCGCATAGCCGGGTGTCGTAGCCCGCCGAATTTCGCGAGTTTCGAGAACCTAGTATGAACGTGTAGGGCAACCACGGTCGCTAACGCTCCTCCGGTGCCTTCCATGAGCGAAAACGCTCCAGTGCGTCGACGCTGCCAACGAGCTCTCGAGCGCGCCTTAGTCGCTCATGCATTTCAATCCTCGCTTCTCCACTCAAGTCTCGCAGTCTCTGCTCGGCGTCAAGGAAGAACTCTGCCAATCGCCGCGACTGGGCCCAGCCATCAATGATTTGAAGGAGCTCCTCTGTACTGTCCTTAAGCGCCTTCGCCGCTCGCTTTTCCGCCTCCTCTCTGCGCCATTGCTGCTGTTGGGCTTCCCAGCGCTGACGTTCAAGCTCAGCCTGGCGCTCGCCCTCAGCAGCTAACCTAGCGACCTCGGAAGCCGACTGCCGCAGTTCCTTCACAATGACTGGAATGAGACCTGTAATATCCCGGGCCGGCGTTTCTCGCCATTGCTTACTCCACTCAGCGCGCCAGTATGGAGAATACGCCTGCAAGCAAAAGCGGCCGCTTGGCAAATCTTGTTTGCTGGTCCATCCATGGTCGGACACGTAGCGCCCTCGCTTCGGAGGTACGTGCTCGCTGAGCCGCACGTATTCACCGTTGACATACCTCACCTCAACCTCTTCGGACATCTCAATAATCGTGAGCCCGATGGCCACTGTACCAATGTAGACAACCGTGCAGCGTCCCGGTGCCCATCGGTCACGGTAACTATGGTCCTTCCGAGGAACTTCACGTTCATCGAAATCTCTTCGCGAGAGATGTTCTCCATGGGGCGCGATGACAACACGGTAGCCGTCATCTTCCAAGGCAAGAAACAGTTCGTTTGCAAACGAAAGAGCCTTACGAAGGCCGGTCTTGGTGGCAACTATGTCAACAAGCAATTTCTTTCGTGGCTTGAGGTATCCCACGCCGTAACCAGCACGGCCTTCTTCGAAAATCGTCTCGGCCCCGACTATGAGGGCATGCTCGGTGTTAGTCCGCTTGAGGCGCGTGGCCCGCCTATGAGGCTTATCAGAAGGCGGCTTCGGGACGGGGAGTTTCGTTTCCCACTGAGCGTCACCGCGAGCCCACACAAGTTCGTCCCCTGGTCGGGCATCGGGCAGGTTCGGCTTTGGCGATTCCTTTCCAACGGCCAACTTCGCCCAATATCCGCGCGCTGGACGCGGCACATTGAGTAATGTGCATACTCTGGCCAGATAGCTGGACGAGACTCCGAAACGAGCTGCCACTTTCAGCATCGATTCAGCCCAGACCAGTTCATAGAGCGATTCGCGACTGACTACGCCGGAAGAGGCCTCGATAGGCTTACCCTGCGACCTCGTGCCATCTGGGGTATCGTTTTCGTACATACGTGAAATCTGTACCTAGCGTCCGACGAGAGTGGCTGGGCAGGCAAACTTGAAAATATTCGGTAGTTACCTAACGAATCTGTCTAAGCAAGCGGGCAAGGTTCGAAGCTAGCTTGGCATTTACGACATCTGTTGGCTCGCGCCAAACATGGGTCAGGACAGGGACGATGTCCTCGGCTTGCCAGGGCATCAAAGGGGCTTTATTAACCGTTGCGAAAGGACCGTCAGTCTCAGGTAGCACCCTCTCAGCTGGCATCTTACTCAGCAATTCCCGACCTTTTGCGCCGGAAAGCATAGCTGGCCCGACACTGAACCAGCATCCCAGTTCTATGGCGCGCTGCAGTTCCCTACTGGTACCTGAAAACCAGTGAAGGATTGGCTTTCCAACTGAAGGATGCCTTTCCAGCACATTCAGCACTTCCGTCGCCGCACCTCGAGAGTGCAAGCTAATTATGCGACCACCTTGGCGTTCACACTCGGCAATGACGGCCTCTAAGATTTCATGCTGAAGAGGTAGCGACGAACGAAATCTCGGCGAGCCGTCTAGCCCTACCTCGCCGATAAATGGTGCTTGTGCCACACTTGACAGCAACAAGTCGCGCTCATTCGCCTTGCGCTCCGCGATTTCCGGATGCAGCCCCAACGCTACCTTGACGTTCTCATGGCCTGCGAAGACGCGTGAAGTTGCAACCCAAGCGCGCGGACTTGTCGTTACGACAAGGGTGAACTGATTACGCTTGGCTACTTCAGGCAGTAACTTCAACGCGTCCGGGTAGAGGTCAAGGTGACAATGCAAGTCCATTAAACGACCCCATGGTGTTGCAACAAGACGCCAAGTTCTTCGATACCACGCTGCACGACCCCTTCATATAGCGGCCGGGTCCCGTTATCCGCAAAGCTCAACGCGCCACCGAAAAGACGATTAACCCCTATAGCGTTAGCTCGAAGGAATGCGACAGCAGCAGCTCCAATATCGTTAGCCCCAGTTCTGCGGCCTGTTGTTCCGAGATTGTCGAAACGGTAAGCAGGAGTGGAATCCGCGAATCCTGCGCGAATGAACGAACCCCTTCGAACCATGCAAGGCACACACCTTCCACAGTGCATATAGTTGTAGTATCCGTAGCGTCCGCAGCTGGTGGAATCTCCCACCAGTGACTGAAGCAAAGCCTGGTCTGCGCAATTTTCCAACAACTCCCCTTTTGTGGAGAAACTGTATGGCGTCACAAGCTGCGCAGGGATTCCCACGGCATCCCAGACGGCTTGAAGGCGCGCCAGCAGCACCGGATGAGTTGTCTTCGTACTGAAGCTACCGAAACGTCCCGGCGTAAGGGGAACATTAAGACTGATGAACCCATTTTCCGGGACGAAGACTTCGATGCGGCCACTCCCTGGCAAAGGAACAACACTGCTCGCAAGCGCCGCAAAAGCAAAAAATACAATGGAGCGGCCGCGCGTGGAACGCTCCGAAGCATGAGTCAACCGAATGCGGTGATTCCACTGGAAGTGGCGGTCCGCTGCATTCAGCTCTCGCGCAAATCTCAGCTGCTTGTCGGCATCCCCCTTCGCAATCTGCGACACAAAAACTGGCCGACGGCCAGCCGCTGAAAGGTCGATTGCCCCGACGAGGCTGTCTACCCCACCTGACAAGAGGGACACGCAATCCGTATCTAATGTCACTGGTGCCGTTGATTGCGGGGGTGCTTCCCCGCCGGGCAGCAGATTTAGCGTCCAAAAATCGCCAGTCAGAAAACGTAGCATTTCCTGGAGCTGCGCTTGTTGGGCAGTCCAAGGTGCGGGGTCATGCAGGTAGACATCCAACTCAATGACTCGCGTCCAGCCGTCGGCACTCCCTGCTCTTACACAAGTCAAGTCAGCAGCCGCAACCGCTAGTGCCAGAGATACGAAGTCCCACACTTGGACCGAAGGATTCAACCCGAGACGCGAAAGGTCATTCTTCCAGCCGGGCGCAATCGTGCCTACATCCCCACGGCCGGGGTTCGAATACAGAGAAAAATAATCACCGCCACCAGGAATGGCGTTAGGCAGAAGGTGTGCCGGGGAGCAAACAACATGAGTCATAGAGTTCCCTCATATACGGCGAAAGTGCTCTGCACCGCTTGCTGCATCGTAGATTCAAGCTGCCTCGGCGAGGGATTTTGATTTCCCTGCCGTATCGTCCGCATCTGCGCGGAAATTTCAGCCTTGAGATAGTCGCGCATTTCATTCATTCGCGCGACGACCTCACGAGGATTCAATTTGGAACTTTCAAAAATCTGGCCGATGTCCAGTTGCAGCCGGTTGCAGGCCTCCTGGGCCAAAAAGAGTTCAACCAACGACCAGATGTCGCCGTCGCTCATGTTGAGCAAATCGACGGTCGGCTGGTTCTCCATCAGCTCAGCCATGGCCTGGGCCATAGAGTCCTTGCAAGACTCTTCCTCCAGGCTCCCACCGCTCGTCGTGAGCTGCCCGATGACTTCATCGATAACATCTTGAACAGACGGATTTCCGGCAACCAGCGAGCTAACCCACTGACTCACGCGCGCATCAGTTCCATCACGGGCAGCTTGCAACAACGACACGAGACCAGCAGCAGACCGAGCAGACGTTCGCATTCGTGCGGCAGCTTTGCTTGCCCCGCCCATGCCAGTCCGAGAGTAGTGACCGATTGCACGGCGGAGAGAGTCGCTGCTCCCCGTTCTCGCAAAGGCTCCTAGTTCTCTACGCGCCCCTGCAAACCTGCGGGCAGGTGCGACACCATCAGCGGGAACTGGACCCGCCTGGTCGTTATTGTTTCCCTCATCCGTGTCATTCCCCGTATCTGCACCGTCACCGCCATTACCATCAGCGGCCTGACCGTCTCCACCAGTAGCAACCTCGCCCCCAAGCTGGTCGAGCCACGGGGGGTCAAAGGGAACTCCTGCACCGGGACCCGAGCTAGATGTTGAGGTACCCATTTATTGTTTTCCCTGGAATGCCTTCAAAGCATTTCTCACTTGTTGTGGCGAATTGGAATCCAAGGCCCAGGCAACGAGCAGTTCCTTGGCCCAAGCTTCGTCCCGGATGTTGGGAAGCAACGCAGCAGGGCGCTGAGCAGCAGGAATCTCATGTAGCAGCCCGACGAAGAGCGAACCAAGCTGCGGGAATGCCCGGGTCACATGCAAGCACCTATTCAGTGAAGTCATACCCCACTGTTCGGAACGGGCACGTCGCATTAGCCGCGTAAGGACGCGCTCAGCCTCAGTTTCACCCAGGGCTTGCAACTGCTTCACCAGCAGGTCGAGGATAGTTTTCGCTTCAAATACTGCATCGAGCAATGCTCGCCCTTCTGGCGAGAGCTCATCAAACGCCGCTATCGAGATACCTCGGTCCTTGCTCAAATACAAGAGAGGTCTCAGGTCAACGCCCGCCAGCGGGGGTGACAACTTCAACCAACCGCCAATGAATTTGACATCCCAACTAGGGTCCGGAACCTTGTAGGTCTCGCCCTTCGCGACCGCGTCTTCGATGTCAGCGAAGAATTGCGGTTTTCCGTCTTCGCTCTCGCCAACGGTCTTGACAAGGAATTCAAATGCCGCTGGTGAAACACACCGCTCGAACAACTGGAGCTTGACCAATTCTTCAAAGCCAACGGACATTCCCTGGGCCTTAGCGATAGTCTCGCGAATCATGAGATTGTTCATGAACCGCTTGATAAGCCTAGGGTTACCCGCGATATGGTCTGCAGTCGTCAGCAGGGGCGCAAGCTGGTCAGCCAAGTCGATTCTCTGCGTGAATCCGTTTGCCTGGCCGAAAGCTTCCGCGAGAGTCTTCCGGGTCAACGCGCCTGCCCAAGATTTTTTGACTGCATCCAAAATTTTCGCCTGTGCCTCTTTGCGAACCTCGGGTGCAAGCTCCCCTCTACGCTCTGCCAAGTCCGCAAACAGCAAGACCAAGTATGCCTTGACTTCCGTAATACCAAGTCGTGGCACGCGCAACGGAACCTGAATCAGCTTATCAAAATAGCTAGTTACCAGGTCGTCGTTAAGGTTCGCACCCTTGAAGTGAGCTTGAACTGCACCGCGTATCATCTGTTCATCTGCGGCAATGACGAATGCAGTCCTAGGCATGAACAGCAGGAGACGCATTGCCTCCAAGGTCGAAATAGCCGTGTCGGGCAAGCAACGGTCAAGGTCATCCACGAAGACCACCAAGGTAACGTCCAAACCTTCCAAGATTTCGTGAAAGGCGTTTCGCAAGCCGGCAATCTCCTTCGGCATGGACGCGGCTTCCTTGTCCTTCAGTAAATCCTTCAGTTCAGGCTGAAGCTCATTGTAGGCCTCCTTAACCTTGGCCAGGTCTTCTGCGCTCGGCATTCCCTCCGCTTTGAATAGGCCGCCCACAGCCCCAACAACAGCCCCAACAGGACCGGCGATAGCCCCACCAACTACAACGCCCTGAGCGACGGGAGCAAGAAGTTTAGCCGCTCGGAGCCACTTTACACGTTTGGCGAAATCCAGTGCCTTTTCGAGAAAATTCTTTCTGGCCTCCGCCTCTTTGACGAGCTTGTCAGATACTGATTGCAGCAGCGCCATCCGTGCGTCATCGAATCCTTGATACAGCCAGGCATTGAAATCCAGGAAAACGTACTTTTTATCAGCCCCGTCTCCCTTCTTTAGGGCGTTCGCAACCATCTTTACCAAGGAGGACTTCCCAACGCCCCAGCTGCCAGATATGCCAATGGAAAGCGGCTGGCCCGCAGAGTCTCGGATAAGTTGGGCGGCCGTATCTGCAACGACCGAAAAGTTAAGAAGGTCGGTTGAGGTCTCGACGTCATGCCACATGCTGGGTCCTCTTTACGCTCTGCGTGGTTGGTTTTGCTGTTTCGCAAACGCCTGGTAACCCGACGCACCGGTCATCCGCGTGCCGTAGGTACTGCCGTGTTTGCGCTTCGACAACATGGGTCACTTCCGCCGATTTCTTCGCCGCGAAACCACACCTCTTTGAGTTTTTGCTGAGCCTCGCGCTCTGGCGCATCGGGAACAAGGTGCCCCTTGACGAAGTCGCCTACCAGCTGTCGCATTGTCTTCTTGTTGATGGTAGCCTCTCGTTCCTCTCGGCGCGCCTGCAGTTCACTGGCATAACCGTCGATTGCCGCCTCGGTCAAAATGAATTTCAGCAATCTCTCCTTCTGCTGAAAGAGAAGCAGATTGCGTCCAATCTTCTGCAGCACCTCTTCTTTGGACACCATGTGTGCCGCGCCAGTGGGGGCGAGTTGAGGCCGTCACACTGGAGTCCACCACCCTCAAGAGAGGCCGGTACTGCCTGCGCCATGACCGAGCTCACGCTATTCGAAGATAGAAGACTCGGGTCTGAACCCGTTCATTGAGGAGGTAGTCGATACCACCGGTCAGGAAATATCGGTGGGCTTCCTCACAACCATCTTCCGCCACCGTCACGATATCAACCTCCCGGTCGTGAAACGACTTGCTGCTCCGCTTAAGTGGGATGACTTCTACATCTCGTTTTTCGAACCCCATCGCGCTAACAAAGTCATCGACGCGACGTTCAACATCTAGGTAAAACTCGACATATCCGTCGCGCTCTTTTGTCTCTCGGCAACGAATATTTAAATACTCGATAGAAGCCGCCACTGACCTGACGTATTTCAGAAACTCCTCAAGCCGACCGACATTCGCTGGCGCTGCACAATAGGGGTCTCTGATTTCGAGGCGCTTGACATAGGCGCCTTTCAGCGGGGCAAAGATATCGCTCAGCTTCCTGGGCTCCCCCTCGTGCAGTTCCCACATCCCCATCCGCTCGCCTTCCCGGAGAGCTTCTACTCCGTAGGGGACTGCCATCTCCGCAAGCTCAGCGAGCTCTTCCCGAACCTGCTCATCCACAGTCCCGATATCTGCCGGTCCGGCAATCATCCGACCCAGCAACGACTGTGCTGCGTAATACTGACGCACAATGGGCGCATTGATTCCCGTTCCGGCGAATACTCTCGGCAAATTCTGCCAGTTCGAGTTCTCATTCTCCGGAAGGGCAAATAAGCGCAAGCGTCCTTCAAAGACGTAAGGCTGCAGCCGTCTGTAAGCGGTCAGAGGCACTTGTGCGCGAGGTTTCTCATCCAGCTTATTCACAAGATAGACACTCACAGTCTTACCACTCTGGAGCCACTTTAGGAGCTGGCTCATCGATTCCTCATCGACGTCACTAACATCAACAAGGCTCCGAACTACGAAGCTAATCTCGCTGTAGTTAGCAAGTCGGTCTGCGAGGCCAGCCACACTCGGAGAAGCCCACCGAATGTAGTTGCCAGGCCCATCGATGCCTTTGCTGGGGTCCACCAGACCATCCAGCCAAGACAGGGCCGCTTTGCGCTCAAAACTATCCCAGTAACGTTGGTTTGCGTAGTCGCAAAGGCAGACTCGACAGCCCGATTCACACCCGTCGGGGCAATCAAGACTCTTGCGTGCAGCATCTATCAAGGCGGCAAACGAGTACCCGGGCTCGCCAATGCGCGCGCAATAGCCCGCTCCGCCAGGAACCCCGTCATACAAGACAACTTCCAGTGCACCGCCACGCGCACCCGAGAGCCTGTATATCGCCCGAACTTCGCCAGGATGTAATGAAAGTAGACGAGTTGCGGCCAGCCTAAGTGCCTCAGAGACGGTCCTAGCAATTCGTTCATGAAAACGACGCGGGGGCAGGTCTGACGACTCCGGGTCGGGCAACGTCTGCACGAACCTCAGAATGCGGACATCGGTGTGGAATTGGTGGACGAAATCCAGTCCAATTTGTGAGGCAACGTCGTTCTTGCAAATCAAGCCCGTCTGCGGGTCCTTGTGGACAAGTTTCGTCTTATTAGCCCTACCCGCGCCTCTGTTCTTCGATGCCGTAGCGCCCTTCGCTTGGGGACCAACTGGCTCGCAATAGTTACACACGTAGCAACGCCGATAACCCTCACCATATGCACCACGATTGGCGATGAAGAGTGCTCCTGTCAGCGCACCATCACCCCTGGCTTTCGCTGACAGGAATGCCGAGCTTAGAAACGGTAGCCCCGTGTCATTGAAAACATCGTCGCGCGGTGCGGCAATCAGTTTTGCTTCGTCGGCGGCCTTAACCCGTCGTCTGCTTGTGCCCGGGTCTCTCCCCCTGCGTTCGGCAAAACTTGTGACGAAACCGTGGGGCTCAACGAACTTGCGTTTGCGACGACCCTCTGTAGAGCCGCAATTGCCGCAGGCGGGAGGAACATCCTCCATGAAGTCGCCTATATCGACGTGGAAGCACTCGGGACATGCTACATACCACCGCTCTGGCATGAATGCTTTCGGATAATGCGCGAGACCTGCGCTCTCCCAGATACGCCCGTTGGCCACCACCTCCGCTCCAGGCGCGTACTCGCTGATGCCGAGCGACGCGTCTCTCGATAGAACGACTTCTGACTTGCTGCCATAGTAGGTACTCGTCGCTTCTGTAAGTACCTCCAAATTCAATGAATGGACCGGGAAGCTATATGTAGGAATCAAACCACGTCGGGAGAGCTGGTCAACCAAAAACTGTCCCATGAAGTCTTCGCGCATCCCCTGCCAATAGCTAGCCTTTCTGTAATCGTTCGCTTGGGCGGCCTCGGCAATTCGCTCCGAGTATTTTCCGAATCGCTCGCACACCTCTTCAGCAAACTCACGAACGGCAGCAAGGAAGAGTTCGCGGAGATACGCGCCGCGTGCACCAATCGCGTTGAGCTCGCTCGGAAGCTTTCTCTGCAGTCCCTCAGCTTCATCAATCGCCACGCGGCCCTCAGCCGACTCCAGCCATTGCATGAGGCTGTCAGTGAATGCGCGCAGGTCGTCTCGCGCGAATCTCTCTCCAAAGAAGTCCTTCAGCGAAGGAGCGTTGATATCACCATCTACAATCCTTTTTCGGAGAAAATGCGACAGCAACACCGAAAACTGATGTCTTGTAAACAGCTCCTGGTTGTCGAGATGGATGAATGGCGTACCCGGGCTCGACGCGAGATAGAAGGGGAAATCCCTCACGACCATTTGGTCGAAATTTGTGTTTCTTGCAACGGTAACGCAGAATGGAGCAGCTTGGGCACGTCGACCCGCGCGCCCGGTGCGCTGCTGGTAATTTGCAATCCCTGGAGGCACGTTCAAATTGACAACGGCTTCGAGGTCGCCAAGGTCCACCCCCATTTCCATGGTTGTTGTACAGCAAAGCAGATTGATTTTCCGCTCTGCAAAGTCCCGCTCAATAGATTCACGTAGCTCTGTCGATAGAGACGCGGTGTGCTCCCGGGCCCTGACCGTCGAATGATTTGCTTCGTCATATGAGGCAAGATAGTGGTTGCGCCTGCGCAGCTCAGCACGCTCATCGGCATTCAACTCCTCGACTTCACCACGACAATTGAACGCTGTGCACTTATGCGCGATGACGTTCTGTTGCATCAAGCCGCAGCTCTTGCAGACATAGAGTGGCACCGCCTCCCCATTGCCGAACCGAATCAGGTCACCGTTAAGGGCGAATCCCGGCACGTGGGGTTCGAGCAGAGCTATGGGAGGCATCCTCAAAACCTCCCAAAACTGGCGAAGAAACGCAGTAGCCTCCTCGCGTTGCATGCCCAATTGCTCTACCAGGTACCAGCTCCGTCGGTTATGGCGGGCCTTCGCAGGAATCCACTTGTACCTGACCCTATCATCACCACCCTCCACGTCAAAGGACCGAGGTCCGCTGTAGACACCCCAGACAGATTCGTCCGTGAGTGCGACTTTGTAGAATCGCGATAGTGCCCTCTCGCGTCGAATGTTCTCGAGAAGGAGGTGAGTGAGGGCAATGATGTCTGCCTCGTTGGCTGGAAGTGAACTTGGCCAGAAGGCCTTTACCTTTTGGAAGAGAAGACGTAGCCTTGCCTCATCGTACGTGACCCGCACGACACCAAGCGCTTCAACCGAATTACGCCGACCGCCTGGCGTACACATTTCGCGACCGATAGCTGCGAGGAGCAGCGCCACCATATCCTGATGGTCGTGACAGATTTCGCCGTTAGCATCTAGCAACACTGCTTGCTGTCCGTCCTGCTGCCAATGCTGATACACCTGCTCAGCAAGTTGCGACCCCGTGAGTGCTGTGCTTCGCTCTCTCAGCACATTTCGGATAGCGCTACGCAGCGCGAGGTCGGCAGCTGTCCGCTCAAAATAGGGGGCGAAGAATGCAGCGTCCTGACGGTTGTCCGAGAATGTGAGCAAGTTTCGCCCGCCGGCGGGTCGCGGATTGTAGTGGTCAATTGGAACCGAAGGCAGCGACTCAAGAACACGCTGGGCAACGACGCTACCTAGTGCCTCATTCCCGGGATGCATGCGGGTAACAACCTCTGCATCAGTCCCTGCTGCACTGCCCCCGCACGCAGGGCACTTGAGCACATACCACGCCCGCTCCTCTTCGTCACGCTCCGTCTGAATCGCGTATATAGGAATAGCGTTCGCAGTAGCGCCAATCTGGCCTGTCACTACGTCCAGATGGTACTTCTGGTATTCCTTCGACGGGCCAGCTTCGACCTCATCGTCCTCATCCTCCACATAGCCAACCGGATTTCCGAGCCAGAACACACGGCGCTCGGCTCGCCCTTCACGGTCCCCCGGCTGATGATTGTGGAGGCTCCCGCCTTGTTCGAACCCTTCGAAAAATGGTTGACCGCACTTTCGGCAAGTCAGCAATGGAAAGTATTGCCCCTCCTCTGTACGGTGGTGTCGTGCAGCCCGCAAATTTGTCCATCCTTCAGCACTATCGGATGGCAATACAGCGAGTCCTTCAATACTATTCACAGCGATATGGTAGCGCCCGGGAAGCAATGGAAAACCATCATTGCTCGCTCGTGCCAGCATGCCGAGCCGAATGACAGCGCTAAGCGCACGGTATTTGTCCTCGTCCGCCGCGCTCTCTAACGGCGCTTCGAAGACAAGAGCTGCCAAGTCCCGGAATGCGCGTACCCCCCCACTGTCGAGATGTTGCGCGACGCGCCGGACTTCCTGATTCTGGGAAAAGCGCTCCTCAAGAAAGGTGAGAACTGGCTTGTCGGACTCGCATTGCAACTCATCCCGCTGCAGTCCACAGTCCTGCGATAGTAAGTTCCATGTGTCCGCTGTTCTGGCTTCTTCATCAAGGCTTACAAGTCCCTCGAGTACCGCCCCCACCTTCGCCCACTCGGCAATGGACAGCGAGAACTCGTCCTGGGCAGTTTTCTGCAGTCTGTCGTGAACGATGCGCTTACCTCGCACGACCTCATGAACCTCCTCGCCAAACAGAGTGCTGGCGAACGACTTAAGCCCTTCATCGACCCCGTCGCCATCGGCCAAACTGGCGCTGGTGCCAAAAACTTGCACTGGCTTGTCGATTCCAAGGCGGTTTTTAAGCTTGCGGAGCAAGAATGCGACCTCCGTCGCCTGCGCACCATGATAGGTGTGAATTTCATCCAACACGATGAATTGCAGCGCATTCGCTGTGAATAGGCGTTCATTACGCGGTAGCAGAAGCAAGTGCTCTAACATCGCATAGTTGGTAATCAGCACCTTAGGCGGGTCCGCCAGCATTTCCTCCCGAGTTAGCTTCCAATTAGTAGGGACTCTTTCCGGATAGCCCAACTCTTTCATCAGCTTCGTGTTGCTCAGCAGCCGCGCTTCTTCTTCTTCGCGCTTCACCTTGGCCTTCACCTGACCGGTATACCGTCCAAAAGTGATGCCGTGCGGCTTGAGGTATCGAGCAAACAGCGGAGCAATACGGTAGTACAACTGGTCATTAGCCAGCGCGTTCATCGGATAAACCAAAAGGGCCCTCACGCCGGGCTTCTCTGGTTCTGGGTCCGACAGAAGTTGGTTGGCGATAGGGTACAGGAACGTTTCTGTCTTACCACTACCGGTTCCTGTAGCAACAAGAAGGCTCTTACCCTCTCTGCTTGCAAGCTCCAATGCACGCTGCTGGTGTCGGTGCAGCTTGCGGCCGGCTGTTGGGATATTGCCCATGGCATCATGGACAAATCCGCCATTCCTTCCCAGCAACGTCTCAAGAGATTCCCCCTTCTCGAAATCCGGCAAGGCCTCAACGTAGGGACCTTCGACCAACCTTTGTTCGCTTAGGATTTCCCGGAACTTTTCAGCAAGCAACGGGTGGCGCCGCCCAATCGGCAACGTCGTTGCAATATAGCGGCCCAGTACGTCGGACAAGTCGTCGACGAGAGCAATCGGATTTGCGTCTTTCATTTTTGGATGTTCTCAGCCTTCTGGACCAGTTCCCAAAGAAGGAGGTAGTAGGCAAATACAGCCTCACCAATCTGGAGGAGGTATGTGAGGCTAGGTTCCACAGGAATGCCAGCGCTCCCGAGTACCTCCATGAATGTGGCCAACCCCCTATCCGAGCGCGCCTCTAGGCGACAATGGAATGCCAATAGGGAAAGCAGATGCGTGATTTGCTCTAGGTTGTCGCTCCTCTGTGCGACCTCCTCCGGAATGCCATCAACAACCTCCGTCGGCCATGGCGCAACGACGGGCGAGCTACCGGCCAAGCATTTGTGGGAGTTCTGTGGAAACGCCGGGAACTTCTGCTTCACGAAACGGCACAGCCCCATCGCCTGCCCCCTCCGGATTTCATTTCCAGCCAGACTGTTCTCATACGCCAATTCGAGCGCTCGCGTTGCGAATCGAATATGAACCGGCCCAAGCCAGTCTCCATTCAGCGGACGGAAGCTGGCATCCTCTAGCTTGAATGAGTCTTCAATCCCGCCCCCCATCTGCCTCATGGCTTCCATGTATGAAGCCAGCTTAAAGCCTCGCGGAGCGCCCCCTCTCTGCATTTCGGATAGGTTGGAAAAGGCGGATGCCGCCGCCACATGAATCAAGTCCGGAAAGACTCCAGGGTACTGAGCCTTCAAATCTGAGATTGCACGCAGTGCCTCAGCGACTCGGTGTGCGCGCTTATTGACTCGGCTGTAGGCAACAGCCGGTAAGGTGAACATCTCAGGCATGATTGCGCCGGCAGTCTGCTGAAGCAGCCAGCTGGAATTCGCACCTTCGGGAGGGCGCATGCAGGCGACGTCCACAAGTGTCGTCACTGCTTCAACCGTGCGTCCCTTCCAGCGAGATAGCAGGGCTCTCCATATCCCGGCAATCCATTGGAGGGATTCCCAGCACTCCCGCATATAGCAGGTCGACATAGCGTCCTGCACGCGACACAGGACAGCAAGAGACTCTATATCCGTTAGCCCTGATAGGCAGGCGAGAAGCTCATCGCTTCGAATTGGCCGCCCCTGGTCGTCGCAGATAAACCCAGCCGCAAAGACATCTTGCCGCTGGTTCTCCAATTGCCCCCACATTCCGCCAACTTTGGCGTCGAATCCAAATATCCAAGCACCAGAGGGCCACTGCTCCAGGTCAAAATACACCGAGACCGTATACCCACCGCTCTTCGCCGGCAAACTTGTTAAGCGAGACCGTCCGAATCGATGCCCCGTCCAAACGCCAGTGTTCGCCTCCAGGGTCAGTTCGACGTCCTGACCGGAAATGACATCTCTCGCCCGTATAGCTACAGCCTGCGCCTCTTCGGACATCGAGAACTCAACTAGGTACTGCCCCTCCACTATCCTTGCCGCCATTCGCGTAACGAACTGTGGCTGCACTAGTCTCAGCAGTTCGACGTCGAGTCCCGTCCGGTCGCTCTTGAATCGAAGAGAACTAGCCTGCGGGGTAAGGCGACTGGCAAGAAGTGACGCCGGCAAGCGCTTCGAAGGATGCTTCGCGAAATCAACATGAATCGCCCAGTCACCCACCGACAAGAGCCCCGATTCACTGGAACTCACGAGGATGTGCTTACTCGAAATAGCTGAAACGGACTCCACTTCACCAATTGTCCGCATCTGCCGACTAACGCTGCCCGATTCCTGTGTGCTTTCAACCTCGATGAAGATTCCTGGTACGTTCCACGAGAGAACCTGATATCGCCGCTCGTCAAGCTGGAACACCAGGCGTAATGCCCTTGAGATAGCGTCCCGTGGCTTCAGGACATTGCCATCAATGCGAATGTTCTCATTGAGCGCCGATTGGAGATTTCGCGGCAGCTGGTCGCACTTGAACTGCATATTGGGCGTAATCTCGGAGAGACCCCACCAGTAGTTCACGGAACTTCTTACCAGTGTACGATTTTCCCCTGCGCGCGACACCTCAGCGAGGAGACGCACAAAGCCCGGAGCGCACCTATGCTGCTCTAGTGCTTCGGCAACGGCAATAGTTGCTCTTGATGACGCGTCCACCGAAAAAGGTATCCGCAGCTGCTCGCTGCTACCGGATGCCGACAATGTCAGGACGTAGCCCCCTGCAGCAACGCTAGACCATTCACTTGGAAACTCCACATCAAATTCAAGCTGGCCGAAATGGACCTCTATGCCCTCATTAGTGGCCTTGCTAACTCCAGACCATTGTGAGTAGGGCTGTCTGGCCCCTTGAATAGTCAATGTGGCTGGGCCGTGTCGGAGCGTTGATGTACTACCGGGGTGAACGGAAATGCGGAAGGCGCACACGTAGGGGTCATCCCACAGTTCCTCCGCTTCGATTCCGGTCGGCTCGAAACGGCTGAGGCAGGTGTAAGAGCCAGGCGGGACGACAATGGGATTAGTATCGTTCGCCTGTAGCTGGCCAGAGCACTTGAAGCGACCTGTATCCGTAAAAAGAAGTATCCGATTTGTTTTGTCATCCTCCCACAGCTGATACCGGTACGATTGCGTACCGGCCCGCTCCTGGATGACAACCTTATGCGTGAGAGGTTTGTTGAAAGGGACGAAGGTATCCTCGATACCGGAGTGGTGAAGCACGGCCTCCCCATCAATCCAAAACTCGAATTCACGTAGGTCCCCACCAGGGACGAAAATGCCCGCAGTTTCTTCGTTCAGGCTGATGTATGGAAGCGATGCACGTCGAAAGGCGCCCCGATTTCCCTGCATATCGAATGCCCGCGCCATGGCTCTTTCGACAGGATTACTCGGGTCATCGCTGGATATGCCCCCATGCCTCGCGCTAACACGCAAAAACGCCTGTGTGTAATATCCCTTCGCATCAAGTGATACAGCCTTCTTGGCTGTCATGCTGAACGGTGGATTCAGGCGGTCCTCTAACGCGCGCTGCCAACTCACGACTGCCTCCGGGTCATCTCCGTCGGGTAAGCCGAGCCTTCTAGCGAAGGTGAGCATTCTCTCCGCCAAGTCATCTGCATACGCGAGGGGCACGCCTGCTTGGCGGAGATACTCGTTGGCCATGAAGTGTGGCCCTGAAACTATTGGCGACGGTTCAAATCCGAGCTCGATGATTGACCGCCTGAATGCCCGCCAAAGGACATCGCGCTGCCCCTGCGAAAGAGGCGAGTCCGTTCCGATGGCTCGCTGTATATGGGAATACAGCTCGAAATGCCCAGCCTGCCCCATCCCTTCCATGATGCAAGCGGTCAGGTGTACAGAGAAAAGCGCAGGATACCGCCGGAGGTACCCCGCGTACATTTCCGCTCCGGGACTAGCGAGGGTCAAGAGCTCGATGCTCACAGTGGTGGAGGGCCGAAGCGATTCCTTCATAAGGCCCAAAAACGGCACGTCGCTCGACTTAATCGTTGCCCGGAGACTCTCTTCTGCGTCTACTATATGTTGCAACTTCACGGACCCCTCGCTTTCTTATTTTTCGCCCTACGCCTCGGCTCCGCCGAGACTTATGCCACAGTCCAGCTTAGCCAAGTTAGCGTGAAAGAATCGCTAGCACACAGTTACATCAACTCCCGCACAGTTCTTTCCCGAGCTATCCCCAAGCTTCGCCCAGCGCCTCAGCCTGCCGCAGCACCAGTTCCACAGCTCCATCCTGCTGGTCAGGTGGGTACTTGTATTTCCGTAAGATGCGCTTGACCATCAGCCGCAACTTGGCCCTAACGCTCTCTCGTGCGGACCAGTCCACGGTGATGTTCTGTCGCAGGTTTTCGGTCAGCTCATGCGCAATCTTCTTCAGCGTCTCGTCAGTCAGTTCTCGAACAGCAGATTCGTTGTTCGCCAAGGCGTCATAGAAGCGCACCTCATCCTCGGTCAGCCCGAGCTCTTCGCCCCGGCTGGCGGCGGCGTGGAACTTCTTGGCCATGTCGATGAGCTCTTCAATGACTTGGGCGGTCTCAATCGCTCGGTTCTGATAGCGCTTCACCACGTTTGAGAGCATCTCGGAGAACTTCTTCTCCTGAACCACGTTGCCTGCAAAGCGGCTCTTGATTTCGCCCTCCAGCAGCCGCTCCAGCAATTCCACTGCCAGGTTGCGTTCCGGCAGGTTTCGAACTTCCGCGAGGAAGGCATCATCCAGGATGCCGATATTAGGCTTGTCGAGGCCGACCGCCTCGAAGACGTCTATCACTTCTTCTGAGACGACGGCCGAACCGATGATTTGCCGGATGGCCAGTTCGCGCTCCTCATCGGTACGCTTCTTCTCGCTGAGCTCCCGTTTGGTCAGGATGACTTTAACGGCCTGCATAAACGCCACTTCCTCCCGGACGGCCTTAGCCTCGTCCAGGGTACAGCAGAGGGTGAAAGCCTTACTCATGGCAAGCGCCGTGTCGGCAAAGCGCTTTTTGCCGTCTTCCAGGCCCAGCACGTGGTTCGCGGCCCCCGCCAGGCGCTTGTGACCCGCCGTCAGAAAATCGCTGTAGTCATAGCCATGGAGCATGCCGCACAGGATGTCCATCTTCTCCTCGAGAATGGCATAAGCCTCTGCGGCATCGACGGTGGGCCGGCCGCGCCCGTGGCTGGCCGTGTATTCCTTTAGCGCGCTCTTGAGCTCATTGGCGATGCCAATGTAGTCAACCACTAGGCCGCCTTGCTTGTCCTTGAAGACACGATTGACGCGCGCAATGGCCTGCATCAGGTTGTGGCCCTTCATGGGCTTGTCCACGTACACGGTATGGACACAAGGGGCATCAAAACCCGTCAACCACATATCCCGCACGATGACGATGCGCAATGGGTCGGCCGGGTCTTTGAAGCGCTTCTCCAGTCGTTTCTTGACCTGACCGCTGTATATATGGGGCCGTAGCAACGCCTTGTCGCTTGCCGAACCCGTCATCACGATTTTGATGGCCCCCTTCTCCGGGTCGGGGTCATGCCAGTCGGGGCGGAGCTGAATGATTTCGTTGTAGAGGTGAACGCAAATCTCGCGACTCATGGCGACCACCATGGCCTTGCCGCTCTGAGCCTTGTTGCGCTCCTCAAAGTGAGCCACGAGGTCTGCGGCTACGGCCGCCACGCGAGGTTCCGCGCCTACGACCTTTTCGAGCGCTGCCCAGCGGCTCTTCAGCTTCGCTTGCTGGCTCTCCTCCTCGTCCTCAGCCAGTTCGTCCACTTCCGCGTCTATCTGGGGCAGTTCCTCAGCTTTGAGCGATAGCTTGGCGAGGCGGGACTCGAAGTAGATGGCCACTGTGGCGCCATCTTCCTTGGCCTGCTGCATGTCGTAGACGTGGATGTAGTCGCCGAACACGGCGCGTGTATCGCGGTCCTCGCTGGATACCGGGGTGCCGGTAAAGGCGACGAACGTAGCGTTGGGCAGCGCATCCCGTAGATGCTGAGCATAGCCGACCTGATACTTCTCCTGGCCGGGCTTGCCCTTCAGCTGGGCCTCAAAGCCATACTGGGTGCGGTGGGCTTCGTCGGCTATGACCACGATATTGTGCCGGTCCGACAGCATGGGGAAGACATCTTCGTCTTCCCCCGGCATGAACTTCTGGATAGTCGCGAAGACAATTCCGCCGGAAGGCCGGTTGGCCAGCTTCGCCCGCAAGTCCTGGCGCGTTTCGACCTGCACCGGCTGCTCACGCAACAAATCCTGCGCCAGGGAGAACACGCCGAAGAGTTGCCCATCCAGGTCATTGCGGTCTGTGATGACAACAATGGTCGGGTTCTCCGTTGCCGCTTCCTGCATCACTCGAGCGGCGAAGCACGTCATGGTGATGCTCTTGCCGCTCCCCTGCGTGTGCCAGACCACACCGCCTTTGTGACTGCCACCGGGCCGGCAGGCCGACACTACTTGCTGAATGGCGGCACGAACGGCGTGGAACTGGTGATAGCCGGCGATTTTCTTGACAAGCGTGCCATCGTCCTCGAACAGCACGAAGAAGCGCAGGTAGTCAAGCAGGTAGGCTGGCGCCAGCACTCCACGGACGAGCGTTTCCAACTCATTGAACTGGCCGAGCGGGTCTAGGGTAGCGCCATCGATGGTGCGCCACTGCATGTAGCGCTCGGCATTGGCCGAGAGCGAGCCCATGCGTGCTTGCGAGCCGTCACTGATGACCAGGATTTCGTTGTACTGGAAGACGTCGGGAATCTGGTCCTTGTAGGTCTGAATCTGGTCGTAGGCCTTCCATATATCGGCGTTCTCGTCGGCGGGGTTCTTCAACTCCAGCAGTACCAACGGCAGGCCGTTGACGAACATAATGATGTCAGGCCGCCGGGTGTGATGCGGACCTTTGATGGAAAACTGATTGACGGCGAGCCATTCGTTGGTCGCCGAATTGGCCCAATCGATGAGGCGAACGAAATCGCCTCGCGTTTCGCCGCCCTTCTGGTATTCGACCGGCACCCCCCCCACCAGCATTTGATGGAAGCGTCGGTTTGCAGAAAGCTGAACGGGGATGCCCAGGTCTTGAATCTGGCGCACAGCGTCTTCGCGGGCAGCCAGCGGGATGCTTGGGTTCAAGCGTGCAATGGCACAGCGTAGACGTTCAACCAACAGGATTTGGCGGTAGTCGGCGCGCTCGGCGTTCGCTCCATCGCGAGCGATGTCCGGGCCGAAAATCGTGTCATAGCCGACTTCGGAGAGCCAGCCGAGCGCTTCCTTTTCCAGTTGGTCTTCTGTCATGGTGTCTTCAGGCTGCGAGGGCTTCTGCTTCTGCCTCAGGGAGACGGAGTTGACCGGATATTAGTCGGGGAAGAAGGGTATTTCGAATAGCTACCAAGGATGAGACTTGCGTCTGGTTTTCAAAGGCCTTCTCATAAATTGGGCCGGCAATCTCACTGAAAAGACTAATGACAGTCTCATCGGGTCGAACAACACGCAGTCGCTTCATATCAGCAACAGTTACATGCCCCAATCCTGTAGTCTGTTTGTTGCGAGCGAGCTCAGCAAACTTCGGCCGTAAGTACCTGAGCGTTTGGAGGACAAATGACCGCTCTATTGCGCGATGCGGGACCACGCGGAAGATATGCTGATTCAACCATGCTTCGCTGTGATGCCAAACGAACGTGTCAATGGACGTATCGGGATTACCAGACCACGAAAATAGAATATCTCCTAGTCGAATGCGATATTTTTCCGACATCTCCACATCAGAGTACGCCGTCTGGGATGTAACGCCGGCTTTCAATTCGGCAATCTTAATTATTGGTAATCCACGACGTTCAGCGTTGGGGTCAAAAGCCTTGTATGCAGCACCATTGATATAACTCGCCAATTCATACACCGGGCATGGCCTCCACCCCTTCGGCACCAGCCCCAACTCCGATTCCTCAAACGCATCTGGAAACAGCGCAGCGATGGCTTCGTCCATGCCCTCCGGGACCCGACCACTCTGTTTGGCGCGGACGGGGTCGAAGTCGATGAACCAGGATTTGAACAGCGCTTGGGCGATGGCTTCCAGCGTGGTGCTGTTTTCACGCAGAAGGGAGATTCGCTCGTCGAGAGCGTCAAGAATCCCCGCCATCCGCTCTTGCTCGGCAAGGGGGGGAAGGGGAACGACGAACGACTCTATATGGCCTTTAGTGATAGCCCTTCGCGACCCTCCGGCATTAAATCCCTCAATATAAGCCTTGATTAAAGGATGAGTGAGGTAGCTTAGCACGTAGCCTGGATTTGCCTGCGTTTTGTCCAGACGAATTATAGATACATGTTGGTTTACACATGCAGGCAAGACAGACTCGGGAACCAGACATGCGCGCCCAAAGGTAGCCCCGTCACCGGTGATGTTCAGCAACAAGTCATCCTTTTTTAGCATCGCATTTCGCAACCCAGCAGCCTGTTCGTCGGAAATGAAAGCCAAACCGTCGTTAGAGAACGCCCGGTCGAACACGTTCTGGCTACGGACCAATGCATAATTGGTGCGCTTCTCTTGATACGCGGCCTGGCCCCCGGTCGGTGTTGCGCCCGAGCCAATCTTTGTCGATATGTCTTTCAAGCGAACGAGCCGCCATGAGCTCGGACAGTCGATTGGGGAAACCAAAAACTCAGAACTCATATCCTAGCGCCCCAATTTTCTGCCGAATCAACTGGTCCAGCTCTGCACCCTTCGCCATCTGCTCGCCCAGCTTCTCTGTGAGCTTCTGCATCTTCTCGGCAAAAGCCTCATCATCGTTCTCAACCTCCTCGGCACCAACATAGCGCCCCGGGGTGAGCACATGGCCGTGCTCCGCAATCTCCGCCAACTTCACGCTGCGGCAGTAGCCGGGAACGTCTTCATATTTGCCGACGCCTTCGCCAGCCTCATCCCGCCACGCAGCGACGGTATTGGCAATCCTTTCGATGGTTTCGTCGACCAATTCCGCCTGGACTCGGCTAATCATGGCCCCAAGCTTCCGCGCGTCGATGAACAGCACTTCACCCTTTCGGGTGATTTTCTGCTTGGTTAGGAACCACAGGCAGGCAGGAATCTGGGTGTTGAAGAAAAGCTGCCCAGGCAGAGCCACCATGACTTCAACCACATCGGCGTCCACCATCGCCCGACGAATGTCGCCTTCACTGTTCTGGCTCGAGCTCATGGAACCGTTGGCCAGGACGATGCCGGCTCGGCCGTTTGGCTTCAGGTGATACAGCATGTGCTGCAGCCACGCATAGTTGGCATTGCCCTGCGGCGGCGTGCCATAGACCCAGCGGGGGTCGCCCTCCAGGCTGCCGTGCCACCAGTCGCTGACGTTGAAAGGTGGGTTGGCCAAGATGAAGTCGGCGCGCAGGTCTGGGTGCTGGTTGCGGACAAAGGTGTCAGCAGGTTCCCGCCCCAAGTTGTAGTCGATGCCCCGGATGGCCAGGTTCATGGCCGCCAGGCGCCAAGTGGTGGGATTGGACTCCTGTCCGTAGATGGACACGTCGCCTAGCTTGCCGCCGTGGGCTTCAATGAATCTTTCCGACTGGACGAACATGCCCCCGGAACCGCAGCACGGGTCATAGACCTTGCCATGATGGGGCGCGAGGATTGCCACCAGCGTTTTGACGATGGAAGCTGGGGTGTAGAACTGCCCGCCCTTCTTCCCTTCGGCACTGGCGAACTGGCCAAGGAAGTATTCGTAGACTTGGCCCAGGACATCGCGAGCCTGGCTGGCGTCTTCGCCAAAGCCAATGGTGGAAATCAGGTCGACCAGTTCCCCCAGCTTCCCATCCGGCAAGTGCGCCCGTGCATAGCGCTTGTCCAGGATGCCCTTGAGCTTGGGGTTCTCCCCCTCGATATCGGCGAGTGCCTCATCGATGCGTTTGCCAATGTCCGTCTGCTTGGCCGAGCTGCGGAGGTTCTCCCAGCGAGCCGTCTCGGGCACCCAGAAAACATTGACTTCCTTGTAGTAGTCCCGGTCTTCCAGCTCTTCCGCGAGCATCTTGTCGTCGCACTCGTGCAGGAAGTACTCGTCGCTTTCATCGCCGAAGCGGCGGGTCAGCTCGGCCCTCCGGGCGGCAAACGTGTCAGAAATGTACTTGAGGAAGATGAGACCAAGGACGAGATGCTTGTATTCGGCAGCATCGATATTGGCCCGCAGCTTGTCAGCCGCAGCCCAGAGTGTTTTTTTGATGTCGTCGAGCATTGAGGCGCTTCGGGGGTGTTTTAAGCGGAAGCACCATTATGAGGCCAGCCCCCCCTTCGGCACCACCACACTCCCGTCTGGCGACGCAAAATATTGACGTTCAGTCGGGCATCGACAACAGGGAACGCCAACGTACCCGTCCGTTGGTCGTGACTTCCGTGCCGGTCTGCGCCGCCCCCAATGGCTGGGAAAAGCAATCATGGAAGCTGTAAGGCCGGCTGTAACGCCCTACCTCTAGAAGCGAATGGGGATGCTCGAGCAGGTAACGTCAATGACATAGCCTTTACTTTTCAGGAACGCTTTGAGCTTAGTTTCGCGCTCATCCTGAGTGGGTCCGGGTCCGACGATAATGCGTCGAATCGGCAAGCGGGGGGCACGTCCGACGTCAAGTCCCTCGAAGAGACGGATATGGGGCACAGACTGGCCGCCGCGCATAAAAGAGTGGCGAGGACGTTCGACGAGCTTGCTACCATCAATTTCATGCAGTCGACGTGCACGCTCTCCATTTAGCGTAGCGACAAGGCGGACCTCTCTCTCTTCGGCAAAAGCCCAATGCTTGTAATGAATGCAGCAGTTCAAAAATGGTTCGAGCACTGGCTCGATAGCCTCAGGCGAACTCCCCCTTTTGAACCATACGCTAAGAGCGTTTCGCAGAGAGGGGAGGGAATCCAGGCGGCGCTCCATGACCTCCGCCGAGTCAGACGAATAGCTGACGTCGCCGCAACTCAGACGGCATGGCCACACCGAATGTTCCTGCTCCATGAGCCTTTCGAGTTCGGCGGTATCGAACACTAGTGAGTAGCCCCCGTTACCTCCATAGTATCGCCATTGGCTCAATAATCCATGATTGCGAGCTTCTGAGTAGTCCCCATTTGGGGTACAAAAGGAGGTTATATAAAACTCAAACAGATTCTCAACTGGGTCACTTTTGTGAAGCGTGTCATGCATCATGTCGGCCAAACCCATGCTTTGCTCACGACAAACCGCCTCGACACCACCATTCTCGACTAACCAGCTCTTGGCCTCGGAGTTTGTTGACGCTACCTCGTTTGCGCGCTCAATGAGTAGAGGTCTTATGATTCCGGCGAGAGCGTGACGAAACTGCAAGAGCTCACTTTCGTCATTAACATGCTTCCAGTGGGTCGCCCACAGACACTGCGACTCAAGGATTCCGAACAGACCGGACACGCTGGTGTAATGGAACAACTCTGGATACGCCTCTGATATGAGCATTTCGACCTCTAATAACTTCAGGTACCTTGTTGTTGCGGCAAATGACACCACGTGTCGCGCTCATCGCGAAGAAGGAAGCAGCTAGGACAACAGCCGTTGAGGACATCGCTAGCCGTCACCTGAGCGTATTGGTAGGGAGAATCCGCGAACCGTCGATGGACCAAGCATCAACTGGCTCCGACTGCACTATCGCCAACCATAAACTGCCCTGTCATACAAGCAGGCAAGCTTCCGGAACGCTGTTGAATACGGCGAGGTCGGCAAGCGGTCAATATGGGCTCTCAAGAATTCGAGAATCGCAGGGTAATCAGCCTCCTCCCAGTCGGCGAAAGGAAGGTACTGGGCCACAATTTCTGGCGTATACCGCTCCAACATCTGCCGGACTGTCAAGCCCTTGTAATTTCGCATGTAGCCTTTTGCGAGGCTTTTAACGCGAAAATCCGCCGGCTGCAAACCAAGGTATTTCTCGACGTCATACCCAACTCTGGCACATGCCTCTTGGCTGTCAATTCCAGCAGTCCTCAGTAGATGGAAAACCGGCAAATATTTCAGCCCCTTGGACAATTCTGGCAATGTTTCCGCCAAAATTCTCCCCGGCTCATAAATTTTCTTGTCACGAAGAAGCTCCTCATAGATGCTGACAGCAGTAATTGCCCGATACCCATAATCTGCAAGTCGGCGTTCCTCTTCCTGGGCTCGTTCCTTTGCCACACCTACCCCAACCACAAATTCTATGTCGCCTTTGGCCTCCACCTCATCGATGTCAACAACACAAAGCTTCGCCTCAGGCTCTCCACCCTTCACCAGTTCGTATAGCTGCTCCTTGCAGTATCTGAGCACGCGAGCGGGAATCTTTCTTCGCTTGGTTTCCAAGGCATTGTAGATTTGACTAAAGTCGTTTGTTCTTAATAATGTAATTGGGACATTGGTTTTTTCGAGCGCAAAAACTGTGTTGGATATTGAGGCAGCCTCACCTTCCTTAAGGCGCTCAACAAAGATGAGGTTGTTATTTAATTGCTCCAACCTCTCCTTTCCAATACAGGCGCAAATGGCGCGCAACATACTGACGATGTTTTGGTCGGAGAGGGAGTACCCCATAAAAATGACAGGGTGCTCGACAAAGATTGTTATTAATTTTGCGGCAAGGTAGGCGTTGCGCTCAGCAAAGCTGTCGTAGTCAGCCTCGGTCAAAATTAGGCTTCGAGGTGTATTCACGCAACCGTGAATCTTGTATATTTCACCAATTGATTGGGGATTCGAGAACAACAACTCCTCCTGACCTACGTAGACTTTGTAGTCTGGGAATAATTCCTGAAGGAATGTATCCCAATTTGTGGTTATAATTCCATCCACATTAAGGCGACCAAGTGCAGCCAGCTCTTCGGAATATGGGTGCTGCGCAACACCATCGAGCTTAACACCCTTAATATAGTTGGAAATCTCCAACCGCAAGGCAGCAGTAAGGTCAGTAATCTTTTTGCTGTGTTTCTTCCTGCTTTCCTCAAATACTTCACTTTTCCACCACACCTCATGAAAATCGGACGCCATTAGCGTGGCGACGCGGGGCAGATTACCGTTGGCTGTAGAAAGATAGTATTCGTAGGGCTTGATATGGCTACAGAAGCGCTCGAGAAGAGCCGCCCAACTTTCCAGGCCAAGGTATCGTCTTGAAAGGCCGGACCCCGCAAAGAGAAAAGGGCCTGCTGGATGAGCTTCGAGAAGCTTGGTGAGCTGCTCTAGAATTGACATGTATTTTTATGGCACGCCGAATTAATGACAAGCTACTATGGGGCGACGTTAGTTAGAAGTCAATTATGTTGACGCGCCGTAGGCCAGCCTGCCATCTTCTTCTCGCCTCACATAAGGGCATATGGCTGGCGGTCAGAGGCGTGCATATAGGAGGCAAGGCTAGCTCAGGCACCGCAACGACTGACGCACGACTGAAGACGATGGTTGGCCCATCTTTTCGACGCACTACGCTCGCTTTGTCACTGCAGGACATCTGCCCGTCGCCATCGCAAGGGGAAAGTTGGCCCCAAATAGGCCCTTGGTGGCAAGGCCCAGGGGGACAAGCCGGGCGCGGCGGAGGATAGTCGCGGGGGTGACGCCTAGCAGAAAGGCTAGGTCGTGGGCGTCGAGATATTCGGGCAGTGCGACCGGGTGACTGCCCGTGGTGGAGCTGGAGAATGTTTGCATTCTCCGTATAGCAACGCGCGCCGCCTCTCCCGGGCACCTGGGCAGGCGTTTAAATCTCGGTCCTATCCTGTTACTGGTGGATGCGAACGGCTCTGCCCCCAGGTGAGGAGAACTCGGGAAGGCAGCGCTGATGCTCCGCCCCCCCCAACAGCGGCTCGACTTCATCGCGTGACCTAGGCGGTGTGGGAAGGGAAGCGGGTGTGCGAGAAACTCTGCGCCAATTTCGGGTCTCATTTCCAAGCCGACATCCGAAGGGCTGCAAATTTGAGGGAGTTGCAATAGTTCCGGATACACGGCTCCGGGCCTAGCCTAGCGAGGGGCTAGGCTAGCTTGTATCCGAAACTATTTGTATCTCTGTATCCGGAACTAATTGTCCTTCACACAGCGCCAGCTCTCGATTCGGCGCCTTACTCCACCGTCACCGACTTCGCCAGGTTGCGCGGCTTGTCCACGTCGGTCCCGCGCGCGCAGGCCGTGTGGTATGCCAGCAGCTGCAGCGGCACCACGTGCAGGATCGGCGAGAGGTCGCCGTAGTGCTCGGGCATGCGGATCACCTGGATGCCATCGGACGACTGGATCTGCGTATCGCTGTCGGCAAACACGTACAGGCGGCCGCCGCGGGCGCGCACTTCCTGGATGTTGGACTTGAGCTTCTCCAGCAGCGCGTCGTTGGGCGCGACGGTAACCACCGGCATGGCTTCGGTGACCAGCGCCAGCGGGCCGTGCTTGAGCTCGCCGGCCGGATAGGCCTCGGCGTGGATATACGAGATTTCCTTGAGCTTGAGCGCACCCTCCAGCGCGATCGGGTAGTGCAGGCCGCGGCCAAGGAACAGCGCGTTCTCGCGGCGGGCGAAGTCCTCGGACCAGGCGATGATCTGCGGCTCCAGCGCCAGTACGCCGTGCAGCGCGGCGGGCAGGTGGCGCAGGTTGGTCAGGGCCTTGGCCTCGGCCTCTTCGGTCAGCAGGCCGCGGGTCTTGGCCAGCGACAGCGTCAGCATGTACAGCGCCGCCAGCTGCGTGGTGAACGCCTTGGTAGACGCCACCCCGATCTCGGTGCCGGCGCGCGTGAGGAAGCGCAGTTCGGTCTCGCGCACCATGGCGCTGGTGGCGACGTTGCACACCGCCAGCGTATGGACATGGCCGAGCGCGCGCGCGTGGCGCAGCGCGGCCATGGTATCGGCGGTTTCGCCCGATTGCGAGATCACCACCACCAGCGCGCGCGGATTGGGCACGGTGTCGCGATAGCGGTATTCGCTGGCGACCTCGACCTGGGTCGGGATCTTCGCGATGCTTTCTAGCCAGTACTTGGCGGTGCAGCCGGAATAGTAGCTGGTGCCGCACGCCAGGATCAGCACGCTGTCGATGCCGGCGAAGACCTCGGCGGCGTTGGCGCCGAACAGGTCCGGCGACAGGCCTTCGACGCCCTCGAGCGTGTCGCCCAGCGCGCGCGGCTGCTCGAAGATTTCCTTCTGCATGAAATGGCGGTACGGGCCCAAGTCGACCGATGCGGCATGGGCTTCGACCAGGCGCGCTTCCCGCTCGACCGGGTGGTCGTCGGCGTCATGGATGGTCACGCCGTCCAGCGTGATCTCGACCACATCGCCCTCTTCCAGGTAGATGATGCGGTTGGCGGTGCCGGCCACGGCCAGCGCGTCGGACGCCAGGAAGGACTCGTTCTCGCCCAGCGCCACCACCAGCGGCGAGCCCGCACGCGCGCCGACCACGCAGCCCGGCTGGTCTTTGGCGAACACGGCGATGGCATAGGCGCCGTGCAGGCGCTTGGTGACGGCACGCACCGAGGCGAACAGGTCGCCGCGGGTAGCGCTGCTGGGATAGCTGTAGGCCTGGTGGATCAGGTGGGCGACCACCTCGGTATCGGTCTGGGACTCGAAGCCGTAGCCGACCGCACGCAGCTCTTCGCGCAGCGGCTCGTAGTTCTCGATGATGCCGTTGTGCACCAGCGCGATGGTCTCGCCCGACAGGTGCGGGTGGGCGTTGACGGTATCGGGCTTGCCATGCGTGGCCCAGCGCGTATGCGCCACGCCGGTAAAGCCGGAGAGGCCGGACGCCTGCGTCTGCGCGTCCAGGTCGGCGACGCGCGACACGGTGCGTGCGCGCTCGACCGCATCGTCGCGCACGACGGCAACGCCGCACGAGTCATAGCCGCGATACTCGAGGCGGCGCAGCCCTTCGATCAGGACCGGAACGATATTGCGCGTGGAAACCGCGCCGACGATGCCACACATGCTGAACCCCCGTTTTGCTGGCGCCTGCCCGCAGGCCACTGGCGCCGGTATGAATCCTGTGGCGCCACCCTGCGCGGGCGGCGCTTGAGCTTACTGCTGCTTACTGCTTCGGCTGCTTGACCGGACGCTGCCAGGCGTCGATGGTCAGCTGCTTGGCCCGCGACAGCGTCAGCTTGTCGGCCGGGGCCTCCTTGGTGAGCGTGGTGCCGGCGCCCAGCGTGGCGCCGCGGCGCACCGTCACCGGCGCCACCAGCTGCGTGTCGGAGCCGATGAAGACATCGTCCTCGATCACGGTGCGGTGCTTGTTAACCCCGTCATAGTTGCAGGTGATGGTACCCGCGCCAATATTGACGCGCGACCCCACCGTGGCGTCGCCCACATAAGCCAGGTGGTTGGCCTTGCTGTGTGCCGCCACCTGTGCATTCTTCACCTCGACAAAGTTGCCGATATGCACGTCCTCGCCCAGTTCGGTGCCGGGGCGCAGCCGCGCGTACGGCCCGATGCGGCCCGCTGGCCCGATGCTGGCCTCGTCGATATGGCAGAACGGATGCACCTGCGCGCCGGCGCCGACGGTGCTGTTGCGGATCACGCAATGCGCGCCGATGCGCACGCCGTCTTCCAGGTGCACGCGGCCCTCGAACACGCAGCCGACGTCGATGGTGACATCACGCCCGCAGGTCAGCTGGCCGCGCACGTCGATGCGGGCCGGGTCCAGCAGCGTCACGCCGGCTTCGAGCAGGCGCCGGGCCTGGTTGCCCTGGTGGATGCGCTCGACCTCGGCCAGCTGCAGCTTGCTGTTGACGCCCAGCGTCTCCCAGACCGCCGCCGGCTGGGCCGAGACGGTTTCGACGCCATCCGCGACGGCGCGCTCGACGGTATCGGTCAGGTAGTACTCGCCCTGGGCGTTGTCGTTGCGCAGCGTCGACAGCCACTTGCGCAGGTGGCCGGTCGGGCACACGATAATGCCGGTATTGATCTCGCGGATGGCTTGCTCGGCTTCCGTTGCGTCTTTCTGCTCGATGATGCGGACGATGCTGCCCGCCGCGTCGCGCACGATGCGTCCATAACCGGCGGGATCGGGCATTTCAACGGTGAGTACGCCAAGGCGCTGCGCGCCGGCCTCGGTCACCAGTGCCTGCAGCGTCGCAGCGCTGGTGAGCGGAACGTCACCGTAGAGAACCAACGTGGGGTGGTTGTCGTCCAACAAGGGAAGTGCCTGCATCACCGCATGGCCCGTGCCCAGTTGCTGGGCCTGCTCGGCGAAGGCGACATCGTCAGCGGCAACCGCCTCGCGCACGCGTTCGGCCCCATGGCCGACCACGACCACCAGCCGGGCCGGCGACAGCGCACGAGCCGTATCCAGGACATGCGCGAGCATGGGCCGCCCGGCTACCGGGTGCAGCACCTTGGGCAAATCGGAATACATCCGCTTGCCCATGCCCGCGGCGAGAATGACGATATTCACAAGGAGACCCCTAAGTGAGTGTGTCCGAAAATATTCTGGAAAGCGCCGGCCGGGTGTTCGGGCCGGTGTTTGGCAAACTGCGCTGCCGGCGCTGGCGGAAGCTGGCCGCCAGGCCTGCGCGTCTTCCCGCAAACCCTTGCCAGGACTTGGCTGGCGGGCATCGGGTCAGCTCGCGGGGCAGCCCGGTTTCAAGGCGCGCCGATTTTAACATGGCGCTTTCTGCGCAACGGACCGCGGTTTCGGAATTTCACAATTGCTGGACCCGGCGCATTTTGGTGATTCTGGGCGCGGCGGCCTTGTGCGCCTGCAGCGCAATGAAACTGGGGTACCAGCAGGGCGACCGGCTGGCGTACTGGTGGATCGACAATTATGTCGACGTCACTTCGGCCCAGGAACCCCTCACGCGCGAGGCCATCGCGCGCTTCTTCGCCTGGCATCGCAAGGCACAGCTGCCGGAAATCGCCAGCCTGCTGCAGCAAGCCAAGGCGGACGTGCGCCAGCCCGTCAGTGCGGCGCGCGTCGAGCACTTCCAGGACGCGTCGCAGGAACTGGCGCGCCGCTCGTTCGAGCAGGCCATGCCCGACATGGCGGACTTGCTGCTGACGCTAACACCCGACCAGATCGCGCGCATGGAAAAGAAATTTGCCGACGGCAACGCCAAGTACCGCAAGAAATTCCTCAATGCGGACCCGGCCGAGCGCGAGGAAGCACGCTTCGACAAGGTGATGGAGTACGCCCGGTTGGTCTACGGCGGCTTCTCCGCCGAGCAGGAAAAGGCGATCCGCGCCAAGGTGGGGCCGGTGGTGGAGAACGCCGAGGCGCGCTATGCCGAGCGTGTGGCGCGGCAGCAGGAATGGCTCAAGATGGTGCGCTACGTGCAGGCCACGCAGCCGCCCAAGACACAGGTGATCGACTTGCTGCGCCGCTTCCGCGAGTACTGGCAGAACCCGCCGGCGCGGCTCGCCGCCAGCCACCAGGCGAACGACAACGCCGGCATCGCGCTGACGGTGGCGATTGCCAACATGACCACGCCGCAACAGAAGGCGCACGCGCAGGAGCGCTTCCAGAAATGGATCGACGACACCCATGCATTGATGCGCGAAAAGGCGAATCCGCCGGTGCAGTCGGCGGCGGCGGCAAACTAGGCGGGTGGAATGCCGCCGGATGGCGCGCCGCTCCCGCAGCGGGAGCGGCGCGCCATCGCCGGCAAGCTTGCGCTGTCGGGGAGTCTTACTGAGTGCCGGCCTGCTCCGCGGGCGCGCGCTCGAAGCGCACGAACTCCATGCGGTTTTCTTCCGTGCTGCCGGCAAACGTGAGCGGCTGCTGCTGGAAGGTGGTCTCGCCGAACAGTGAGGCCTCGTCCACCTTGGCCAGGCCGGTCGCCAGCCCGGTGAACGGGAACAGGTCGGTATCCGCCAGGTGCGACGGCACCACGTTGCGCAGCGCCGAGAAGATATTGTCGATGCGGCCCGGGTTCTGGCGCTCCCACTCCTGCAGCATCTCGCTGACCTTCTTGCGCTGCAGGTTCTCCTGCGAGCCGCACAGGTTGCACGGGATAATCGGGAACTCCATCGCGCGCGCGTAGGACGCAATGTCCTTCTCGGAGCAGTACGCCAGCGGGCGGATCACGATATGCGCGCCATCGTCGGTAGCCAGCTTGGGCGGCATCGCCTTCATCTTGCCGCCGAAGAACATGTTCAGGAAGAAGGTGTTGACGATGTCGTCGCGATGGTGGCCCAGCGCAATCTTGTTGGCGCCCAGCTCCTTGGCGGTGCGGTAGATCACGCCGCGGCGCAGGCGCGAGCACAGCGAGCAGGTGGTCTTGCCCTCGGGCACCTTCTCCTTGACGATCGAGTACGTGTCCGCCTCGACGATCACATGCTCGACCCCAACCGACTTCAAGTACTGCGGCAGGATGTGTTCCGGGAAGCCTGGCTGCTTCTGGTCCAGGTTCATCGCGATCAGCTTGAACTTGATCGGCGCGCGCTTCTGCAGCGCCATCAGCACCGACAGCATGGTGTACGAGTCCTTGCCGCCACTCATGCAGACCAGCACGGTGTCGCCGTCCTCGATCATGCCGAAGTCGCCGATGGCCTTGCCGGTTTGCGATTGCAGCCTCGTCTCGAGGCGATAAAAGTTGTTCGAGTGGCTCATGGAGCATCCTGTTGCGTGGCGCCCGCCGGATGGAATGGCCGGCGCGGCGCGAAGGGGCAACATTCTACTTTAGGCGCCCGCTAGCTGCAGCGCACGCCCGCAGGACCGCTCAGGCCTGCTTGATATGGAACACCTCGACCCCGACCGAATCGCAATCCGGGTACACGTCGGGTTTCTCGGTCGACACGCGCACCGCGCGCACCTTGGGATGCTTCAGCATGGCGCGGGCCACGTCGTCGCACAGCGTTTCCTGCAGGTGCACGTGACCCTGCGCCATGCGCGCGGCCACGGTGTTGCGCATGAAGTCATAGTCGACCACTTCGTCGAGCTTGTCAGCCTGCGGCGTGCATTCCTCCAGCGGTACGAACAGGTCGATATTGATCAGCACGCGCTGCTCGCCCTTCTTTTCGAATTCGTGCACGCCGATATTGATCTGCACTTCATAGTTACGCAGGAACATGCGTCGGCAGTCTTGCAGGCTGGGGTGGGAAAGGGCGGCGAGCATGGTCATGGGCGGCTGCGGAGAGAAAAAGGAAAGCCGCGCCCGGCGGGCGCGGCACATCAGATGACTACGGTATTCGGTGGCTGGCTTCCAGCTTACTCGGTCAGGAACATCACGTCGCGCGCCAGCGGCATCAGGTGCTGGCCGCCATCGACATACAGCGTGGTGCCGGTCACGGCGCGCGCCTGCGCCAGGTAGGCTACCGCCTGGGCGATGTCCTCGGGCGTGGAAGACTGGCCCAGCGGCGTCACGCGGTGCGCGCGGCGGAAACTCTGCTCCGACTGCTCGCCCGACACCAGCGTGATGCCGGGGGCCACGCCCACCACGCGCAGGCGCGGCGCCAGCGCCTGCGCCAGCTGCACCGTGGCGGTCTGCAGCGCGGCCTTGGACAGTGTGTAAGAGAGGAAGTCCGGGTTCAGGTTGTCCAGCTTCTGGTCAAGCAGGTTAATCACCACGCCGCGCGGCTCGGCGGCCTTGTTCGCGCCCTCCGGTGCCGCGGCAGCGGCCAGCGCCTTGTGCAGTTCGCGCGCCAGCAGCAGCGGCGCGGCCACGTTGGTGCGCATATGCGTATCCAGCGACGCATACGAGAAGCTGGTCGCCACGTCGTACTGGAACAGCGAGGCATTGTTGACCAGGCAGGTGGGCACGCCCAGCGCGGCGCTGCAGTCGGCCACCAGTCGGCTGGTGGCGGCCTCGTCGGCCAGGTCGGCGCGCAGCACCGCGGCGCGGCGGCCCAGCGCGCGAATCTGCGTGGCCAGGGCTTCGGCCTCGTCGACCGAGCGATGGCAGTGCACCGCCACGTCCCAGCCTTGCGCCGCGAGTTCCAGCGCGATGGCACGGCCCAGGCGGCGCGCGCCACCGGTCACGAGCGCCACGCCGCGGGCCACGGCAGGCTGGGGACCGGTCTCGCCGGCGGGAATCTTGGATGCGGGCATTGCTACAATCGCAGGATGCAGAAAGCCGCTAGTTTACCCCTTCCCCCCGCCGACGCGCAGGCCGCTTCCGATACTCTTGCGGCCCGTATTGGCGAATCGATCGATGCGGCCGGTGGCTGGATCGGCTTTGACCGCTATATGGCGCTGGCGCTGTACGCGCCCGGCCTGGGCTATTACAGCGGCGGCTCGGCCAAGTTCGGGCGCGATGCCCGCGACGGCAGCGACTTCATCACCGCCCCGGAACTGAGCCCCTTCTTCGCCCGCACGCTGGCGCGCCAGTTCGCGCCGCTGCTGGCGCAGGGGTTGCCGCGCCTGCTTGAATTCGGCGCCGGCACCGGCCGGCTGGCGGCGGATCTGCTGCTCGGGCTCGAACAGGAAGGCCAGTTGCCCGACACCTACGCCATCGTCGAACTGTCGGGCGAACTGCGCGCGCGCCAGCAGGACACGCTGGCCCGGCGCGCGCCACACCTGGTGGAGCGCGTCACCTGGCTCGATACGCTGCCCGCCGCCTTCGAAGGCGTGATTGTCGGCAACGAAGTGCTCGATGCAATGCCGGTGCAGCTGTATGCGCGCAATGGCGGCAACTGGCACGAACGCGGCGTGGCGCGCGCGGGCGTGCAGGATGGCGGCGCGCCCGCGTTCCGCTTCGAAGACCGCCCGCTCGCCGCTACCGACGTGCCCGAAGCCTTGCGCGCCATTCCGGGCGACCACGACCTGGTCACCGAGACCCATGCCGAGGCCGAGGGCTTTACGCGCGCGGTCGGCGCCATGCTGGCGCGCGGCGCGGCCTTCTTCATCGACTATGGCTTCCCCGGCGCCGAGTATTACCATCCGCAGCGCGCCGGCGGCACGCTGATGTGCCACTACCGCCATCATGCGCACCCGGACCCGTTCCTGCATCCCGGCCTGCAGGACATCACCGCGCACGTCAACTTCAGCGGCATCGCGCACGCCGCCGCCGAGACCGGACTGACCGTGGCGGGCTTTGCCTCGCAGGCGCGCTTCCTGATGAATGCCGGCATCACCGACCTGCTGATGGCGCTGGACCCGTCCGACGCGCGCGCGTTCCTGCCGCAGGCCAATGCGGTACAGAAGCTGCTGTCCGAAGCCGAAATGGGTGAACTGTTCAAGGTGATCGCGCTCACGCGCGGGCTGGACGACAGCGAACCGTTGGCCGGCTTTGCCCGCGGCGACCGCTGCCACGCGCTGTAGGCCGGCCATGCTGCGCTGGACCTTGACCATCTTCTTCAGCGTGATCGTGCTGTCCGCGGCGTTGCCATGGCTGCAGAAGATCGGGCTGGGACGGCTGCCGGGCGACGTGCGTTTCCGTCTGTTCGGGCGCGAATTTGTGCTGCCGTTTGCCTCGACGATCCTTCTGTCGATGGTGGCACTGGTGATCGGCAAGCTGCTTTAGGCGCGCGCCACCGGGGGCCGCCCCTGATCAAGGCAGCCAGTTTCACCACCGTCGCGTGACACGGCCCCGTTTCAACGTAAGGAAAACCCGATATCCATCATGGCGTGATCGATTCGTTTCATACCGCCCTTTCCCTTTCAAAAATGAGTCCTAATCTTGAAAGAGTCAGGAGGTGATATGAAAACCGCATCCGCCCACAGCTTTCTGACCGGTGTCCAGTCCGGGCCTTCCACCGGCATGCGCCATGCCACCCTCTGTGCCCTGGCTGGCCTTGGCTTGGCCCTGTCGCTCCCCGGAGCAGCCAAGGCGCAGGGCGACACCATCGTCCTCGGCGCCGCGGTCTCGCTGACCGGCAAGTACTCCACCAATGGCAAGAACACGCAGGACGGCTACAACCTTGCCGTGAACCGCATCAACGAGATGGGCGGCGTCAAGGTCGGAGGGAAGGCCTATCAGCTGAAGATCCTTTTCTACGACGACGAATCCACCTCGGCGCGCGGTGCGCAGCTGGCAGAGCGGCTGATCAGCCAGGACGGCGTCAAGTTCGTGCTGGGCCCCTACAGCTCGGGGCTCACCAAGGCGATGGCCCCGGTCACGGAGAAGTACCGGATCCCGATGGTCGAGGGCAACGGCGCAGACCGCAACCTGTTCACGCAGGGCTACCGCTACATGTTCGCGGTGCTCAATACCTCTGACTACTATCTGCGCGCCGCCATCAACCTTGCCGCGGAGCAAGCGCAGCAGGCCGGCAAGTCACCGAAGACCCTGAAGGTGGCGATCGCCATCGAGAACGACAACTTCTCGCAGGACGTGCGCGACGGCGTGGCCGAGGACGCGAAACGCCTGGGCATGCAGGTGGTGATCGACGACAAGCTGCCGCCAGAGCTCAACGACATGTCGGTCACGCTGGCCAAGGTGAAGGCGCTCAAGCCCGACATCCTGGTGGTGTCCGGCCACGAGAAAGGCGCGGCGCTCGCGGTGCGCCAGGTGGCGGAGATGCGCATCGACGTGCCGATGCTGGCGCTGACGCACTGCGACTCCGCGCAGATCATCGAGAAGTTCGGCAAGAGCGCGGAATTCGCCGTGTGCGGCTCGCAATGGGACCGCACGCTGAGCTACAAGGACCGCTGGTTCGGCACGGCCGACCAGTACGCGCAGCGCTTCGAGAAAGCGTTCCGCTATGACCCGCCCTACCAGGCGGCCGAATCGAGCGCCGCGGTGCTGGCCTTCGCCGACGCCTTCGAGCGCGCCGGCTCGCTCGATACGGAAAAGGTCCGCCAGGCGCTTGCCGCCACCGACCTGATGACGTTCTACGGCCCGCTCAAGTTCGACCAGAGCGGCAAGAACACTGCCAAGTCGATGGTGCTGTACCAGGTGCAGGACGGCAAGTTCAAGGTGGTGGCGCCGGGCAAGTGGGCATCGTCCAAGGTCATCTATCCGGCCCCCGCCTGGACCCAGCGCAAATAGGGGCCGCGGCGCGGCCCGAAGCCCATGACCGATCTCGCGGTGCTCGTCCAGAGTCCCGGGCTGAACCTGCAGCTCGTGATGGATGGCCTGCTGGCCGGCGCGATCTTCGCGCTGGCCGCCTATGGCATGGCGCTGGTCTGGGGCGTGATGAACCTGATCAACGTGGCTCAGGGCGAACTGGTGATGCTGGGCGGCTATATCGTGATCTGGCTGGTCGAAAAGGGCATGCCACCGCTGCTGGCGGTGCCGGTGGCCGCGGCGGCGATGTACTGGGTGGGCTGGGGACTCTATCGCATCGTCATCTTCCGGCTGGTCGAGCGCGATCTCTTTGTCTCGGTGCTGGCCACCTTCGGCCTGAGCATCGTGCTGCAGCAATTCGCCAACCTGGCATTCGGCGCCAATGTGCGCACACTCGATGCCGGGCTCGGCAGCCTGTTCCTGCCGGGCGGACTGGTGGTGCCGAAGATCAAGCTGCTGGCGTTCGTCGCAGCCCTGGCGCTGGGAGCCGGCCTGATGCTGTTCCTCAGGCATACCCGCCGCGGCCAGGCGATCCGGGCGACCGCCCAGAACGCGCGCGCCGCGCGCGTACTCGGGGTGGACGCCGATCGCATCTACGCCGCCACCTTCGCCCTCAATGCCGCCATCTGCGGCGCGGCTGGCGCCCTGGTGGCCATGACCTGGATCATCCACCCCTACCTGGGCCTCCCCTATACCGTGCGCGCCTTCATGATCGTGGTGGTGGCCGGGCTGGGCAGCATGCTGCCGGTGCTTGGCGCCGGGGCCGGGCTGGGCGTGGCCGAGAACTACGCCGGCTTCCTGCTCGGCACCGAATACCAGACCGCCTTCCTCTACGCCCTGCTGGTGGCGATCCTGGTGAGCCGCAACCTGATGCTGCGCCGGCGGCGAGGCTATCTGCGATGAAGCCGCACGTGCGCGGCGCGCGCCGGCCCGAAGCGGAGGTCCCGGCCACGGCGGCCACCCCGGCGCTGTGGCTGGCGCTGCTTGCGGGCTGCCTGGTCGCGCTGGCAGCGCCGTGGCTGTTCACCGGCATCACCACGCAGCTGACCTTCCTCTGGCTGATGGTGCTGTTCGCGCTGACCTGGGATGTGATGGGCGGGCAGATGGGCTACAACTCCTTCGGCAATATCGTTTTCTTCGGCGTGGGCGCCTATGTCTGCGCGGTGGCGCAGCGCGACTTCGGGCTCGGTTATTTCGCCGGCCTCGCGGTGGGCACCGGCCTGGCGGCGCTGGCGGCGGTGGCAGCCGCGCTGGCGCTGGGGCCGGCCATGCTGGGCCTGCGCGGCCACTACTTCGCCATCGGCACGCTGGGCCTGGGCATCGCCTGCGCCGATGCCGCCGCCGGCTGGGATTTCATCGGCGCGGGATCGGGCATGACGCTGCCACTGTTCCCGGGTGCCGCCGGCAGCCGCGAGCCGTTCTTCTACTACGCGATGCTGGTGCTGGCGGTGGCGACACTGCTGACGCTGCGCTGGCTCTATGCGCGCCCGTTCGGCCTCGCGCTCAATGCCATTCGCGACGACGAGGACAAGGCCCAGGCGCTCGGCCTGCACACCACGCGCTACAAGATCGCGGCCTGGTGCCTGTGCGCCGTCTTCCTGGGCATGGCGGGCGCACTGACGGGCAACCTGGTGGGCTTCATCGATCCGCGCGAGCTGGCCTTTGCCAGTGCCAGCTTCGGCGTGTGGATGGTGGTGATGGCCATCCTGGGCGGCAAGGGCACGCTGTGGGGGCCGGTGCTCGGCGCCGCGCTGTTCCACCTCACCCAGGAGTTGTTCTGGACCTACCTATTGAACTGGCAGCGCGTTGCGCTGGGCGTCCTGATCGTGCTGATCGTGGTGCTGTTCCCGACCGGCATCATGGGCTGGCTGCACGAGTTCAGGGCGCACCGCCGGCGCTTGGGCGGGAGCGGCGCGCCATGACCGACCTGCTTGCGGTGCGCGGCGTGACCAAGCGCTTTGGCGGGGTCGTCGCCAACCATGAGGTTTCCCTGCAGGTGCCGCGCGGCAGCATCGTGGGACTGATCGGGCCAAACGGTTCGGGCAAGACAACCCTGTTCAATGCCATCGTCGGCTACCACCCCATCGACGGCGGCTCGATCTGCTTCGACGGGCACGAGATCTCGCGCCTGCGCGTTGCCGAAATCGCGCGCCTGGGCCTCGTGCGCACATTCCAGCAGACCCGGGTGTTCGGCAAGATGAGCTGCCTGCAGAACCTGCTGGTCAGCGTGCCGCACAGCCACGAAGGACTCGCCGCGATGTGCACGCGGCAGCCGCCGGCGGTGGCGCAACGGGCCTGGCAGATCCTGCGCATGGCGGGCTTGCAGGACCACGCGGAACAGCGCGGCGCGGACCTGTCGTTCGGGCAGCAGAAGTTGCTGGAGATCTGCATGGCCCTGATGAACGAGCCCAGGCTGCTGCTGCTCGATGAGCCGACCGCCGGCGTGAACCCGGTGATGATCGACAGCCTGATCGCGCTGCTCACGGACATCAACGCGCGGCTCGGCATCACGCTGCTGGTGATCGAACACAATATGCGGGTCATCATGCAGCTGGCCGGCCAGATCTTCTGCCTGGCGCATGGCGAGGTGCTGGCGCAGGGACCGCCGGCGCAGATCACGGCCAACCGCGCCGTGATCGAGGCCTACCTGGGAGGACAGCCATGACCGCCACGCGCAGCGCGCACACGGCGGCACATTGGGGCGCCAGCGCGCCGGCCGCCACGCTCGCCGCCGCCCTCTCGCGCCCCCGGCCCGGCGTCGCGCAACTGGAGCAACTGGCCGGCGGCACGCCGATGGTCGCCATGGACAACGTGGTCGCCGGCTATGGCGGCATGGAGATCCTGCACGGCTTCAGCCTGCGCGTGGCGCGCGGCGGCTCGCTGTGCCTGATCGGCCCGAATGGCGCGGGCAAGTCGACGGTGCTGCGCGCCATCTACGGGCTGGCCCGGGTCATGTCGGGGACCATCGCCGTGGCAGGCGCGCAGGTGGTTCACCTGCACGCCGAGCAGAAGCTGCGGCAGGCAGGCGTGGCCTATGTGCTGCAGGAGAGTTCGATCTTCCCCGACATGACGGTCGAGGAAAACCTGCTGATGGGCGGCTACCTGATGCCGCACCCACGGGACGCGGCCGCGGCTGCCGAGCGCATCTTCCGGCAGCATGGTGTGCTGGCGCAACGGCGCGGCCAGCGCGCCAGCGTGCTCTCGGGCGGGGAGCGCCGGCTGCTGGAAATCTTGCGCGCGCTGATGATGGATCCGGCCGTGCTGCTGGTGGACGAGCCCTCGATCGGGCTGGAGCCTCGCTATATCGACCTGGTGTTTGAACTCCTTGGCCAGCTGCAGCACGAGGCGGGCAAGACCATCATCCTGGTCGAGCAGAACGCCCGCAAAGGACTGGCATTCGCCGACCTCGGCTATGTCCTGGTGGCCGGGCAGCTGGCCATGGCCGGAACCGGTGGCGAACTGAGCGCGGATCCGGAGGTCGGGCGGCTGTTTCTCGGCGCATGACGGCGCATGACGCTGCATTATGCAGGTCTGCCAACGCCGATCCTCTACAGCGACCCGGCGGTGGCGCGAGGCATCCTGCCTAGCTGCCGAGCCGCTGCGCCACCGCGGCCACGCGCGCCGCATGAATGCGGTCGCGGATCTGGCTGACATCGTCGCCACAGGCGTGCGCGATGGCGCCGGCATCGACAGCCGCCGCGGCGTCCAGCGCCGCCAGCAGGCGCGCCGCCTGCGGATACGCACTCGCTTCAAAGCCCTTGCGCCCGCGCTTGTCGGCTTCACACGCCTGCAGTGCCTGGGCGAAGCGCCCGGGCTTGCGCAGCGCATCGCAACGCTCCAGCAGCCGCATCACGGCGGCCGCGCCGAACTCCAGCGAGCGGTGGATATTGCCGTGCTCGCGCGCCACCACCACCGCCAGGTCGCGGCAATCGTTGGGCACGCGCAGCCGCGCGCAGACGGCTTCCAGCAGCCTGACGCTGCGCATCTCGTGGCCGATATGGCGCGGCAGCACGTCTTCGGGCGTGGTGCCCTTGCCCAGGTCATGCACCAGCGCGGCAAAGCGCACCGGCAGCGGCGCACCCAGCGCCGCGGCACAGTCGATCACCATCATCACGTGCACGCCGGTATCGACCTCGGGGTGGAAGTCGGCGCGCTGCGGCACGCCCCACAACCGCTCCAGCTCGGGCAGCAGCCGCGCCAGCGCGCCGCACTCGCGCAGCACCTCGAACATGCGCGACGGCCGGGCCTCCATCAGCCCGCGCGCCAGCTCCTGCCACACGCGCTCGGGCACCAGCGCGTCGACCTCGCCGGCGGCGACCATCTCGCGCATCAGGCGCAGGGTCTCGGCGGCGACGTTGAAGTCATGGAAGCGCGCGGCAAAGCGCGCCAGCCGCAGGATGCGCACCGGGTCTTCGGCAAAGGCGTCGGAGACATGGCGGAACAGGCGCGCGGCCAGGTCGCGCTGGCCGCCGTGCGGATCGATCACCGGGCCGGTCAGGTTGCCGTCGGCATCGACCGCGCGCGCCATGGCGTTGATGGTCAGGTCGCGCCGGACCAGGTCGTCTTCCAGCGTGACATCGGGCTCGCAGTAGAAGGCAAAGCCCTTGTAGCCCATCGCGGTCTTGCGCTCGGTGCGCGCCAGCGCGTACTCCTCCTGCGTGCGCGGATGCAGGAATACCGGGAAATCCTTGCCCACCGGGCGATAGCCGGCGGCTTCCATCTCGGCCGGGGTCGCGCCAACGACCACGTAGTCGCGGTCCTGGCTGGGCTTGCCCAGCAGTTCGTCGCGGATTGCGCCGCCCACGGCATACACCTGCATCGTTATGGCCTTTCATGCGCCGGCACGGGGCAGTCGCCCGGTGCCGGCGCGATTGCTAGTGGTTGACGATGATCGCATCGGCGCGGTCCGGGGCCACGCGGTACGGCTCGTCGTCGGCCAGGAAGTCGCGTTCCTCGCGCGCGCCGGCAATCCATTGCTGCATCGCCGGCAGCCCCAGCATGAAATCGGCATAGGCCTTGGCGTCTGCGGTCTCGTCCGGCAGGTGGATGCCGTATGTGGCGAAGCGGCTCACCACCGGCGCGTAGAACGCGTCGGCGACGGTGAACGTGCCGAACAGGAACGGCCCGCGCGCGCCGTGCTGCTTGCGCAGCCCGTCCCAGATCGCGGCGATCCGCTCCACCTCGCGCTGCACCGCCACGTTCCAGCCGCGCCCGGGCAGCACCGCGGTCACGTTCATCGGCAGCTGGTTGCGCACGTTGCCGAAGCCGGAGTGCATCTCGGCGCAGACCGCGCGCGCCACCGCGCGCTCGGCCGGGTCGGTGGGCCACAGCTGCTGCTCGGGGAAGCGCTCGGCCACGTATTCGGAGATCGCCAGCGAATCCCACACGGTGACGTCGCCGTCGACCAGCACCGGCACCTTGCCCGCGGGCGAGTAGCGGGCAATCTCGGCGGCGAAGCTGCCGGTGAACAGGCGCACCTGCACTTCCTCGAAATCAATGCCGGCCTGGCGCAGCAGCAGCCAGGGGCGCAGCGACCAGGAGGAATAGTTCTTATTGCCGATGACGAGCTTCATCGTGGGGTCCTTGGGGGAGGAAACGGAAGGGAGAGGCGGCACGGTCGCGGGGCGCGACCCATGCGCTGGGCCCGCGGGACGGCGTGGCCGGCGCGCGCCCGACCTGTCATTTTGCCAGCGCGGCAGCCCACGTCAAAGTGAATTGCGCTCGCAACCGATATGAAATCCGGTCACATAGCCCGCGCCGTTGACTGCGTCTCAGCGGTGCACGCTGGCGCGCATGTGGGTCAGCGCGGCATCGCGGTTGCGCCCGGACAGCGCGTCGGTCATGACCGACTCCAGGTGCACGGGCTGCAGGTTCAGTTCGGGCGCCATCGGGCGCTCCAGCACATTGTCGAGCTGCATCGAATCGAGGTTGTCGCGCGACAGCAGCGGTTGGCCCGGCATATGCTCCATGACCGCGGCCTGCACCCGCGCCAGCGCATCGGGCAGCGCGATCACCGGGCGCGGATGGCCCGAGGCGCGCCCGGCAAAGCGCACCAGCTCTTCCAGCGTATAGACCTGCGGCCCGCCGAGCTCATAACCGTGGCCGATGGTGGCCGGATTCACCATGGCGTTCAGGTAGGCCTGCACCACGTCCTGCACGAACACCGGCTGGAAGCGGGCATGCGCGCACGCCAGCGGCACCACCGGCGCCAGCTGCTGCATGTGGGCAAACAGGTTCAGGAAATGGTCGTCGGGGCCGAACACCACCGAGGGCCGGAAGATGGTCCAGTCGAGCCCGCTGGCGCGCACGATACGCTCGCCGTCGCCCTTGCTGCGCAGGTACATCGACGGTCCGTTGCTGTCGGCGCCGAGCGCGCTCATATGCAACAGCCGGCGTACCCCCGTGGACAGGCATGACGCCACAATCTGCCGCACCAGTTCCACATGCGCGCTGGCAAAGGCCTCGCCGTAGGGCTCGCCGCGCTCGCCATGCAGCACGCCCACCAGGTTGACGACGATGCCGTCCACGCCAAGCGAGCCGATCGCGTCGTCCAGCGCGGCATTGTCGGCCAGGCCCAGCTCCACCACCTCGACGCGCGGCAGTAACAGCAGGTGCTGCGCATGCTCGACATTGCGGCTGCCGACCACGATGCGATCGGGTGCAATCGGGGAATCTGGGTTGGCGCCGGGCTCCAGCGGCGCGCCGGAGGCCGAGGCGGCGCCGGCCAGGCGCGAGACGAGATGGCTGCCGATGAAGCCGGCGCCACCAATGACGAGGACGTTGCTGGTCTGCATGATGCCTCCGTGCCGGGAAAATCTGCCCGCCGGGCGATGCCGGCAGGCCCGTCTTGCCCGCCCTGACGGGGTCAAAGGGCGGAAAGAGACGACTTCAGGGCAGGCTGGTGGTAGTCACCGCCGACGGCGTGACCGTGCCCAGGCGCGACTTCAGCGACTGCGGCCGGCCACTCATCAATGCAGCATAGTACGTAGCGTTGGAAAGCACATTCTTCACATAGCCGCGCGTTTCACTGAACGGAATGGTCTCTGCAAAGATCGCGCCTTCCACCGGCCGCGCCAGCGTGCTGCGCCAGGCCTTGGGCCGGCCCGGGCCGGCGTTGTACGCGGCCGAGGCCAGCGTCCAGGAGCTGTCCAGGTCGGTCAGCACCATGTTCAGGTAGTTGGTGCCGAGCTGGATGTTGACGGTGGGATCGGCCATCATCGACGGCGAAAAGTCGCTCATGCCGATCTTGCGCGCCACGTACCTGGCCGTGGCCGGCATCACCTGCATCAGCCCATGGGCCCCGGCCGACGAGCGCGCATTCATGATGAAGCGCGACTCCTGGCGGATCAGGCCGTACACCCATGACATGTCCAGGCCGACCTCGTCGGTGGCGCGCTGCATGATGTCGCGGTACGGCATCAGGAAGCGCAGCGTGAAGTCATGCTCGTTGCGGGTGCGGTCGGCGGAGTTGACGGTGCGGTCCAGCAACTCGAGGCGGCGCGCATATTCGGCCGCGGCCAGCAGCTCGCGGTCGCTCATGTTGCGCAGCTCCCAGTTCCACTCGCGGTTGCCCTCGAAGCGCAGGTTCATGGCGTAGAACTTCTGCGCGCGCTGAAAACCGGGGCGCGCGCGCATCGCCATGGCCTCGGCATCGCTGACGGTGGTGCGCGCCGGCAGCGTGATGCGGTTGCCCAGCTCCTCGCTGGCCAGCTGGCCGTAGAAATTGAACTGGCCGGCAATCTGCTGGAAGTTCTGCTGGGCCTCGGTGTCGCGGCCGTCGGCCTTGAGCGCGCGGCCATACCAGTAGATCCACGCCGGGTCCTTGGCGCGCAGTTCCGGGCGCATCAGCTCGACCGCCTGGCGCACCTGCTTCCAGTCGCCCTGGCGCAGCGCGGCGCGCACGCGCCATTCCTGCGTGTCGTCGGACAGCCACTGGTTGCCGCCCAGGTCCATCTGGCGGCGGTAGTAGCCGGCCGCCTCGGGCAACAGCTTCTTGGCCGCGAACTGGCCAATCACGCCCCAGGCCGCGCCCTGCTCGTCGCGCGACAGCGCGCCCTGGGCAGTGGCCAGATACGCCGCCGCCTGCGACGGGTCGGCGCGCGCCATCTTGACGATGGTCGCCAGGGTATCGCCGTCCACGCGCGCGTCGGGTAGCAGCGCGGCGATCTTGCCGGCCAGCGTGAGGTAGTTCTGCTCCAGCGCCAGGCGCGCCTGGAAGGCCACGTCGCTGCGCTGGATCTGCTGGCTCTGCGCCAGGTAGCCGATCAGGTCGACACAGCCCTCGCCGTAGTACCTGGGATCGCTCAGCACGTTGCGCGCATCGGCGGCCACGTTCTGGCCCTTGAGCGCGCGCGACAGCAGCGCATAGCACTCGACCTGGGTATCGTCCTTGAGCGCGAACTGCGGATACTCGACGTCGAAATTGGCCCAGTCGCGCTTCTTGCCCAGCACCAGCAGCCAGTCATTGCGCATGCGGTCGGCGATCGCGTCGCCCTTGTAGCGCTGCAGGAATACGCGTACCTGGTCGTCCGGCGCATCGATGCGGGCCAGGCCGCTGGCGTCGAACAGCTGCGGCTTGATGCGGAAGTACTCGACATAGGACGGCACCGGGTAATCCACCAGCGTGGCCGAGATCGCGTAGGCGCGTTCGACGTCGTTCTTGCGCGCGGCTTCGCGCAGCGCGGTGAAGGCCTCGTCGGGATCGCTGGGGATCACCGTCGACGGCGCGCGCGACACTGCCTGCGGGCGCTTCTGTGCGTGGACCGGCGTGACAAGCAATGCACATGCAAGGGCGATCCAGGCGGCCCGCCCTGCACGCTGCAGATATACTCCCTTCAGCATTCTTCTTCCTTGTCGATGACGGCGGCGCCCGGCGCCTGCACCAGTGTGCCAAAAGCCGCGGCTTCGCCGTCCGTGTTGGTTCGGACGAGGGCATTATCCCACGCCATGTCTGCCACTCCTGCCACGACTGCACCCACCCCCGGCGCCGGCGACCGCCGCGCGCTACGCGCGCAACTGCTGGCGCAGCGGGCCGCCCTGCCGGCCCGCGCCGACACCGACGCGCGCATCGCGGCCGCGCTGTCCGAACTGCTGGCGGGCCTGGCCGTGCGCTGCCTGGGCTTCTACTGGCCGATCCAGCAGGAGTTCGACGCGCGCGCCGCGGTGGCGCAGTGGCTGGCCGACGTACCCGGCCGCCATGCGGCGCTGCCCTCGGTCAGCCGCCCCGGTGCGCCGCTGGACTTTCACCTGTGGACGCCGGATACGCCCATGGCCACCGGCCACTATGGCATCCCGGTGCCGGACGGCACCGAGGCCGCCATGCCCGATGCGCTGCTTATTCCCTGTGTCGGTTTCAGCCCGGACAAGTTCCGCCTGGGCTATGGCGGCGGCTTCTACGACCGCACGCTGGCGGCCATGGCGCCGCGGCCGGTGGCAATCGGCATCGGCCACGACGCTTGCCGTATCGCGCTGCAGGCGCAGCCGCACGACATCGCCATGGACTGGATCGTGACAGAGTCAGGTGCGTTCTAGGCCGGATCGGACCCGGCCTCCCGCACCAGCTCATCGACCAGCGCGCGCATGCAGCGCCAGTGCGAGCCTTCCCAGAACACCCGCCGGCAGCCGTCGCAAGTGACGAAGCTGCGATGGCGCTCGAGCACGCCGTCCGGCACGCGTCCGGCCGCGGCGGACGCCTCCAGCGCGTGCAGCGGCACGTTGCAGTCCAGGCACAGCGAAAATGGCCGGGCGCTGCGCGCCAGGTCCAGCCGCGCGAAGATCTCGCGCACCTGCTGGCGCGGCTTGAGGGCGCGCACATAGCAGCCGTGCGTGATGCCACGGCGCTTGAGCAGCTCGCGGTCGCGCGTCAGCACGATGCGGCCCTCGTCGACGGCGATGCGCTCGATCTCGCTGTCCTCGAAATGGTTGTCGTAGAGCGTGTCGAAGCCGGTCATGCGCAGCAGATGGGCCAGGCCGCCGAGGTGGGCGTCGGCGACAAAGCGCATCACGCGCAGCGGCTGTTCGCGTACCCGCAGCAGCGGGGACACGTCGATGCGCTCGAACTTGGGATAGACCGAGACCCGGTCGCCATCGCACAGCTGCCGGTCGAATCCGCATGACTCGCCGTTGACCAGGATCAGCTCGACCTCGGTATGGGGCACGCCCAGCGCCTCGATCATGTGTTTGACCGTGGCGGCGCGCGCGCACACGCAGGACAGGTCGCGCCGGCGCTGGTCCGGCGCGAGGAAGTCGTTCAGTTCCTCGTAGAAGCGGAAGGTGGCGGTGACCATGGGGCGAGTATGGCACCGATTTTGGCGGGCGTGGTCAGCAGCTACGCCTGCGCACGAAGCTGGCTTCCGCGCCCCGCAGCAAGCTCCCCTCTCCCGCGCGCGGGAGAGGGGAGCAAACCCTTGGCAGTCGAACTGGGCTCAAGCGTTCCCGAGCCGCAGCGCCGCCTCGACCGCCAGCTTCGCCCACCGCGTCATCGCCGGCGGCGATTCGAGCGCGGCGGGCGGCAGGCTGAGGTAGTGGCGCATGGTGACCTCGCGCTTCGCGGACTGGTAGCGGAAAGGCTCGCTGCCCTCGTCCTCGAACCTGGCGCGCGTGGCCTCGTCCGCCTTCAGGTAGCAGGTGCCGCCGGACACCAGCGCGAACATCAGCCCGTCGTAGAACAGGCCGTGGCCACCGAACATGCGTTTCGCGGTGACCGGCCCGATGCGCGCCGCCAGCGGCCCCATCAGCTCGAGCAAGTGTTCGATGAAGGGATCGGCGCGGCGCGTGGCCATGACGCTTACAGCTTCAGCCGCTGCCAGATCGCCTTGGTCGCGCCGGCCGCGTTGAGCGTGTAGAAGTGCAGCCCCGGCACGCCCGCGGCCAGCAGCCGCTCGCACAGCCCCGTGACCACATCCAGCCCGAAGGCGCGGATCGACTCACGGTCGTCGCCGAAGCTTTCCAGGCGCTTGGCCACCCAGCGCGGCACTTCGGCGCCGCACATCTCGGAGAAGCGCATCAACTGCGAGTAATTGGTGATCGGCATGATGCCCGGCACGATCGGCACCTCGACGCCGAGCGCGCGCACATCGTCGACAAAGCGGAAGTACGCGTCGGCGTTGTAGAAGTACTGGGTGATTGCCGAGTCGGCACCGGCCTTGACCTTGCGCACGAAGTTGTCGAGGTCATGGCGCGGCGATTTCGCCTGCGGGTGGTACTCGGGGTAGGCAGCCACCTCGATATTGAACCAGTCGCCGGTCTCGGCACGGATGAACTCCACCAGCTCGTTGGCGTAGCGGAATTCGCCGATCTCGCCCATGCCCGACGGCATGTCGCCGCGCAGCGCGACGATATGGCGGATGCCGCCATCGCGGTACTGCTGCAGGATCGCGCGGATGCTCTCGCGCGACGAGCCCACGCACGACAGGTGCGGCGCGGCCTCGATGCCTTCGCGCTGGATTTCCAGCACGGCGTCAAGCGTGCCCTGCTGCGTGGTGCCGCCGGCGCCGAACGTCACCGAGATGTACTTGGGCTTGAGCGGTGCCAGCTGCGCACGCGTGTTGCGCAGCTTCTCGGTGCCCTCCGCCGTCTTGGGCGGGAAGAATTCAAAGCTGAAGTAGCGGTCTTGCATGATGGTGGCGCGCCGCGTTGGCGCGGCGCGCGAAATAGTGTCAGTCGTCGCGGTTGCCCAGCAGCAGGCTGGCCAGCAGCCACGAGATCACGCTGTACAGGATCGAGCCCAGCAAGGCCGCCCAGAAGCCGCCGACGGTAAAGCCCGACAGCAGGTTGCCGACGAACAGGAACAGCAGCGCGTTGATGACGAAGATAAACAGCCCCAGCGTCAGCAGCGTCACCGGCAGCGTCAGGATCACCAGGATCGGACGGATCAGCGTATTGACCAGCCCCAGCACCAGCGCCGCCAGCATTGCCGAGCCGAAGCTCTTGATGTGGATCGACGGGATGATGTACGGCAAGACGAACAGCGCAACGGCGTTGATGATCCAGACGACCAGTAGTCTCATGACGGCTCCTTGGTTGGCGTGGTTGCTCCCCTCTCCCATTTATGGGAGAGGGGTCGGGGGAGAGGGCCGGCGCATCTCGATGCGATATGCCTTGCTTCGTGGCAGCGCCTGCCCTCTCCCCCAGCCCCTCTCCCGCACGCGGGAGAGGGGAGTGGCGGCCTTCCCGCGCGCATCAATAGCGGTAGTGATCCGCCTTGTACGGGCCTTCCTTCTTCACGCCGATATACGCGGCCTGCTGCTCGGTCAGCTCGGTCAGTTGCGCATTCAGCTTGCGCAGCTGCAGGCGCGCGACCTTCTCGTCCAGGTGCTTGGGCAGCGTATAGACGCCGACCGGGTACTTGCCGCTGTCGCGCTCCTGCCAGAGCTCGATCTGCGCGATGGTCTGGTTGGCGAACGAGCTGCTCATCACGTACGACGGGTGGCCGGTGGCGCAGCCCAGGTTCACCAGGCGGCCCTTGGCCAGGATGATCAGCTTCTTGCCGTCGGGGAACTTGACGTGGTCGACCTGCGGCTTGATCTCGTCCCATTCGTACTTCTCGATCGAGGCGATGTCGATCTCGTTGTCGAAGTGGCCGATGTTGCAGACGATGGCCTGGTCCTTCATCTTCGCCATGTGCTCATGGGTGATGACGTGGTAGTTGCCGGTGCAGGTGACGAAGATATCGCCATGCTCGGCGGCGTAGTCCATGGTGACCACGCGATAGCCTTCCATCGCGGCCTGCAGCGCGCAGATCGGGTCGATCTCGGTGACCCACACCTGCGCCGACAGCGCCCGCAGCGCCTGCGCGCTGCCCTTGCCCACGTCGCCGTAGCCGGCCACGACGGCGATCTTGCCGGCGATCATCACGTCGGTGGCGCGCTTGATGCCGTCCACCAGCGATTCGCGGCAGCCGTACAGGTTGTCGAACTTGCTCTTGGTGACCGAATCGTTGACGTTGATGGCCGGGAACTTGAGCTCGCCCTTCTGCGCCATCTGGTACAGGCGGTGCACGCCGGTCGTGGTTTCCTCGGTCACGCCGCGGATGGCGGCCAGGTTGCGGCTGTACCACGACGGATCCTTGGCCAGCTTTTCCTTGATCGCGGCAAACAGGAAGGTCTCTTCCTCGCTGCCGGGGTTGGCGATCAGCGACGCATCCTGCTCGGCCTTGGCGCCCAGGTGCAGCAGCAGCGTGGCGTCGCCGCCGTCGTCGAGGATCATGTTGGGCGTGCCGCCGTCGGCCCAGTCGAAGATGCGGTGCGTGAAGTCCCAGTATTCCTTCAGCGACTCACCCTTGAACGCGAACACCGGCGTGCCGCCCGCGGCGATCGCGGCGGCGGCGTGGTCCTGCGTCGAGAAGATGTTGCACGAGGCCCAGCGCACATCGGCGCCCAGCGCCTGGAGCGTCTCGATCAGCACGGCGGTCTGGATCGTCATGTGCAGCGAGCCGGCGATGCGCGCGCCCTTGAGCGGCTGCGCCGCGGCGAATTCATCGCGGATCGCCATCAGGCCGGGCATCTCGGTCTCGGCGATGGCTATTTCCTTGCGGCCCCAGCCGGCCAGGTTGATGTCGGCGACGAGGTAATCTTGCTTGAGGTCGGTCACGGCGTTCATGTTTCACTCCCGGTGAAGAGTGGCACGCAGGTGACGAGTACGGGGATCTGGCGGCCGTGGCATGGCGCTCGGGCACATGCAAAGCACGCGGATAGGTCGACTCGCCTCCGTGCGAAACCACGGATCAGCGAGCGCCGTTGAAGACAGTCCGAGCCTGGCGGATGGCATGGGGCGGCTGTGCCGCCGGCCGCGCGATGTGCTGCGCTGGCCTCCATCCGTTGCAACGCTCCTCGGGAGGGTAGGAGTATACCATCGCTGGTGACACTCCCCCCTAAGAACCGTACGTGCGGGTTTCCCCGCATACGGCTCAAGCCTCAACAAAGTGATCGAATAAATCGAACACCGGCTTCACAACGGTTCTACCGTGGTGGTGAACTTGAACATGGCAACCCGGATGCACCAGCACTCGGTTTCCTAGAGCGTCGGAACCGCCAAGAACGCGCGGCACGATGTGGTGATCATCCCACCCCGTCTCTTTGGTCATTTTGCACTGACACAACGCACATAGACCCCGCTGGGACATATACAGCCTGATCCACTGCTTACGGTGCGACATGCTTTGCAGCATGCGCTCCTGTCGCAGTTTTTCCCCATACATTTCCCAGATCGGATCAAAAGGATTGAATTCCCCCTTGACCTTCGCGTGCCTCCTGATCGGCGTGCCCGCGAGCGGGTATAGCTCCAACCAGAATGGATTGCCCTTTTTATCCACGGTTGTGGTACCAAACACCCAGTTCCGATTGCCGATGGTTACGAAATACCGCTTGCGTACCCAGTCAGCGTTCTTACCTCGATGTCGCCGCTTTGCCCACCTCCACAGAGCCTGAAAAACCATGCGCTCCATCCTGGTGAACATTGCCTTCGCTACCACTGGACTGTGATATTGCGCCCAGCCCCTTAGCATCGGATTCAGCAGTCGGATCAGATCCTCTTGCTTTCTTCCCTTCATGGCACTGATGACTCCTTTGACCTTGCGGTAGAACGCTTGCGCGTTTTTCTTGCTCGGCTTGATAAGCAGTTTTCCCGAGTACTTCCGGAAATTCCACCCAAGGAAATCAAAGCCTTCGGCGATATTGACGATCCGCGTTTTCTCCGTCGATAGTGTCAGCCCCCTAACAGCGAGGAACTGCTCCACCCACGGCTTCACTTCGTATTCCAAGACCTCCGGTGTGTTACCGGTGATCACGAAGTCGTCCGCATAGCGCACAACATTTACCTTGTGCCTTCGTAGGTTGTGGGCCCCTAACTTCGCCTTGAGGGCGGTGGTCAGTTGCTGTTCCAACCCGTTCAGCGCCACATTTGCCAGAGTTGGGGAAATGATGCCCCCCTGTGGTGTTCCGGCGTCGGTCGCCTGAAACTGGCCTTGAAATACCACGCCAGCTTTTAGCCATTTCCTAAGGATGGCTTTGTCCATTGGGACATTGCGCTCCAACCAGTCATATGGTCAAAGCACCCCTTGATATCCGCCTCCAGCACCCATTGGGCCGAAACCTTCTGGGATAGGGAGGCGAATAGCTGGCTCATGGCATCCGCAGTAGACCGATTGATCCGAAACCCATACGAGTTCGGATCGCTCGTTCCTTCGGACACCGGTTCCAGCGCCAGCAGATACAACGCTTGCATGGCTCGGTCCAACATGGTCGGAATGCCCAGGGGGCGCTTCTTACCGTTGGCTTTGGGAATGTAGACCCTCCTTAATGGCAGTGGCCTGTACCCCCGGCGCTTCAACTGCCCGATGGCTTCCCACCGGACTTCAGGCGTTTCCCACGTTACGCGATCGACTCCCGCCGTCCGCGCACCTTGGTTCATCGTCACTCGCCGTACCGCCGATGCCTTGGCGGAGAACGAGCGGGTCAAGGATCTTTGCAGGGCTTTCGCCCGACGCCAATCCTTTTCCTGTGTTGCCTTCGCAATTCGAATCTGCATTACTCGAACGTTCCGCTCTATGCGGCGCCAATCGATGTCGCCCCACTTCTGCGGTACGCCGGAAGGCGCAGATTCATCCTCGCGGATCAATGCTTCCATGCTGCCCTCCTATCTTGAGGATCTTCCCCAACATCGAGAGACAACATGCCCCTTGCGGGACAAGTTGTCCCACAAGGGAAGAAAAGTTAAACAAGCGAGTTCAGTCAGTCGTCTTGCGACGAGTAGACCAGTCGGAAGTCTGCCCGCTTTCGCGTGGGATGATGTTTCAATCCCTATCCGGATCATTACAACCCGGCATTCGCTTTTTCCAACCTCCCATACCCGCACAGCCGACAGCGTTCCTTGCGGTTCGCCTGCCTGAGCCAAACGGCACTCGGGCAGCCATACGGGCTTACCACGTTCCCCACGCGTTACACGACTGGGTTAGGACCTGCCTCTTCGCCGATGGCTTAACGACGACGTACTCCGACCACTCAGCGGAGTATCCAGCCACGTACCTTTTGGTGAGTGCCTATCATCAGCTTTGGCACCGTAATACTCACGACGTTTATCAGCAGTTCACATGTGTTGCCCATACCAGCCAGCCTAGCTCCTCAACCGATGCTGCTTCGGTTTGCTGCCTACGGACCTCACGATCCATTGGCACCCTTACGGGGGCTACATTGTCAGGGAAGCTTCACACCCCACCGTTACCAGTGACGCATGTCCCCCTAGGCTACCGCTAGTCGCATAGCGGGTTCTCTATCAAGGCGCCCTCGCGGGCGTGCTCGACCGAACCATAACGCGTAGAGCTTACGCTCCGGGCCTCAGTCCTTACTTATGTGCTCCCGTAAAGGCGAGCGCTTACCGACGTGCAAGCGCAGTGGCTGCAGTCGGTCCAAGACGCGATGCCGACCCGATGGGTCGGTTTAAATCGTGTGGCAGTTATGCAACAGAGACGAGCGCAGACGCCTTCCCGCTGGGAAAGTGTCAAGGCGAATTCGCCCAAAGGCGAGCGTCCCCGCCTTGGGCGATGGCTGGCTGTTGACCAGCAAAAGCAAGCTACAATCCCTACCGAAAATCCGGCAGGCATTGCACCGATTGACTTACCTCACCTTGCGGCTCGGCGTGTCTAAGCAAGAAATGGTTGGGGTTGGACGGTGTCAGCCGAGGCCGTCACCTTGTCCCAACAAAGGTCGATGCTCCTTACGTTGGAGCTACCCGGACACGAGAGTGCGTGTCGCACGAGTGGCGGTATTGTAGCGTGCCCGGGCGCCTTGCGCACCGGCCCTCCTTGATTTCCGCACAGATGATCCCAACGCCACCCCGCACCCTGACCATCGCCGGCTCTGACTCCGGCGGCGGCGCCGGCATCCAGGCCGACCTGAAGACCTTTTCCGCGCTGGGCTGCTTCGGCATGAGCGCGATCACCGCGATCACCGCGCAGAACACGCTGGGCGTGACTGGCGTGCATGCGATTCCGGCCGAGATGGTAGCCGCGCAGATCGATGCGGTCGCCGGCGATATCGGCGTGGACGCGGCCAAGACCGGCATGCTGGGGACCGCCGCCATCGTCGAGGCCGTGGCCGCCGCCGCGGACCGGCATGGCATCCGCAAGCTGGTGGTCGATCCGGTGATGATCTCGACCTCGGGCGCGACGCTGTCCGACGACGCGACCACGCAGGCCATGGTGCGGCTGCTGTTCCCGCGCGCGCTGCTGGTCACGCCCAACCTGCCCGAGGCGTCCTACCTGCTGGGCCGAAGGATTGCGCGCCGCGCCGACATGGAACACGCCGCCGCCGACCTGATCGCGATGGGCTGCCCGGCGGTGCTGCTCAAGGGCGGCCACCTGGAGGACGATGGCGCGGCCGGCATCGCCGGCGGGCTGGACGACCTGCTGATGCTCAGGGACGGCACCGTGCGCGTGTTCACGCATCCACGCGTCGAGACCCGGAACCTGCATGGCACCGGCTGCACGCTGGCGGCGGCGATTGCCGCGCAACTGGCGCGCGGCGACGCGCTCGAGGCGGCCGTGGGCACCGCGCTGGACTATGTGGCGCAGGCCATCGCCGCCGGCGCGGGGTTGCGCCTTGGCGCCGGCAACGGCCCGCTGAACCATGCCTTCGCGCCGCGCGTGCTGGGTTGAACGATATGAAACTGCTAGCCGATATCGACCTGCGCAGCGATCCCGCAGCCGCGTTCTACCTCAAGCATGAAGTCGTCGACGTGGTGTTCGCCACGGCAGCGGGCGAGCTGATCAGCCGCGAAGGCCCCAACCGCTACCAGCCCGGCGATGCGCTGGTCACCAGCGCCACTGGCGACCGCTGGTGCGTATCGCGCGATCGCTTCGATCCCAAGTACGAAGCCATCCCGCCGCTGGCACACGGCCAGGACGGCGCCTACCGCAACAAGCCGGTCCCGGTGCTGGCGCGCCAGATGGGCGAGCCCTTCAGCATCGAACGCAGCGCCGGTGGCGACGTGCTGCACGGCAAGCCGGGCGACTGGCTGATGCAATACGCGCCCGGCGACTATGGCATCACCGAGCGCGCGCGGTTTGAACAGGTGTACCGGCCGCTGCAGGACTGAACGGCCGGGTTTTCACGCAGGAATCAGTTGCCGCCGCTGGACAGCGGCACCAGCTTGAACGCCGCCCGTGCCACGCACACCACGTTGCCGTCGGCATCCTTCACTTCCCCCTCGCAGAACGCAATGCGCGCGCCGCGACGCAGGCAGCGCGCTTCCAGCGTCAGCTCGCCGCGCGCGGCGGCCAGGAAATGGGTCGACATGTCGATGGTGATCACGCCCGTCTCGGTGGGCGCATGCGAGCGTGCCGCGCCGCTCAGCGTGAAATCCAGCGTCGCCATCAGCGTGCCGCCGTGCACGTCGCCGCGGCTGTTCACCAGTTGCGGGTGCGCCGGCAGCCGCGTGCGGCAGTAGCCCTCTTCGATCAACTCCGGCTGCAGGCCGAAATAACGCATCAGCGGCACGTCGATGCCGAAATAGGGCTTTTCGGACGTGCCGGGGGCGGCGGGGACGATGGTGGGGAGCTGGGTCGACATGGTGGGCGCTGCGGGAGGGTTGGCGGGGAATGCTGCCCGACATCATAGCGGTGGGTCCGGTCCGGCTCCCGCGGCTGGGCGAATGTCGCACAAATCTTGTCCCCGGAAAGCCGCCGTAGCTCGCGCCGAGGGAACCAGGCTGCCCTCTCAGAACTCCTGCCGCATCGCCACGCGCTGCCGCAATCCCGCGGCGCGCTGTGCCGCCAGCGCCTCCGCCAGCAACGGACACAGCTCGCCGTCCTCCAGCCGCCGGAACCCCATCGAGGCATAGAACGGCGCATTCCAGGGTAAATGCGCGAAGGTGGTCAGGTTCAGCGTGCGCAGGCCGTTCGCCCGCGCCCAGCCCTGCACGGTCCCGACCAGCGCGCGCCCGATACCGCGCCGGCCATGGTCCGGATGCACGTCCATTTCATCGAGATAGCCGCAGGCGCCATTGCGGCTGGCCAGTGCGAAGCCGGCGATTTCGCCCGCACGCTCGGCCACCCACAACCGCCCTTCGCGCTGCGCGGCGGCCAGCGCCGAGTCCGGCGTGCTGACCAGGCGCAGCAGCGCCGGCAGGTCGCCCTCTGGGAACAGCGCCGCCGCGGCCAGTTCGATGTCAGGCAGCCGCGGCAGGTCAGCCACGGCCGCCAGGCGAATGCGCGGCGCGGGCATGGCGCGCTCAGTTGGCCGGGAACAAGCTGACGAGGCGGGCCACCGCGGCCGGCACGTCGTCGGCTTCGGTGACGGCGCGCACCACGGCGGCGCTGCCCACGCCCACGGCCAGCACCTCGCGCATATTCGTCGCGTTGACGCCGCCGATGCCCACCAGCGATGGGATCACCGGCTGCATCAGCTTTACGTAGGCGCGGAAGCGGCCCATGCCCTGCGGCTGGGTCGGCATCACCTTGGTGGTGGTCGGGAAGATCGCGCCCAGCGCCAGGTAGCTGGGGCGGACCGCCGCGACGCGCAGCATCTCGGCGTAACCATGCGTGGACACGCCCAGCCGCAGCCCGGATGCGCGGATCGCATCGAGGTCGGCGTCAGCGAGATCTTCCTGGCCCAGGTGGATGCCGTAGATGCCGCTCTGCTCGCCGCCGTGGGCCGCGCGATAGTCGATCGCGGCCTGCCAGTGGTCGTTGATGAACAGGCGCGACGACGAGCCCCGCATGGCCTCGGCCGCGCGCGCGATCTCGGCACGCACCGCGGCCGGATCCTCGGACTTGAAGCGCAGCTGTACCGTCGGCACCTTCAGCGGCGCCAGGCGCTCGATCCACTCGGCGCTCGGCACCACCACGTACAGGCCCAGCGCGGGGCACGGCGCGAACGGCTCGACGGCCTGCTCCGGCGCCACCAGCGCGGCATGGCGCACGCGCGGGAAGCGCGCGAAGTCGGACGGCCAGTCGGCCGAGCCCGGGGCCCAGGCGCGCGCCAGCACCAGGGCGTCATGCGCGGGGAAATGCAGCGACAAACTCGCCAGCAGCACCGCGACGAACGCGGCCGAATGCGGCTGGTCGCTGTCCGCAGCAACCGAAAACACCCACGTGCCCATCGGCGAGCGCACCGTGTCGATCCACTGGCCGCCTTCGCGGTCGGTCTCGATCAGGGTGGCGCCGCTGGCGGCGACGCGCGCGATGACTGCCTCGGTGGCTTCGCCGTCGGACAGCAGCACGTCGTGCGCGCCCGGCTGCGCAGGCGCATCTTCAAGACGCCAGGCCTGCCACGGCTGGTCATCGACGCCGAAGGTCTCGCCATAGTGTTCCAGCACCGCCGCGCGCAGCGGACCATCGCTGGGGGCGTGGACGGGGCGGCGGGTCATGCGCGCTGCTCCGTGTGGTCGGCGTGCCAGAACGGCATGCCGACCACCGGGGTGCTGGCCTGCGCGATTTCGCGCTCGGGCATCGGCCCGGCCAGGTAGGCGGTGCGGCCCGCCGCCACGGCCTGCGCGAAGGCACGCGCCATGTCGACCGGGTAGGCGGCCTGCGCCACTGCGGTGTTGAGCAGCACGCCGTCGTAGCCCCACTCCAGCACCTGCGCCGCGTGCGACGGCAGCCCCAGGCCGGCGTCAACGATCAGCGGGGTGTCCGGCAGGCGCTCGCGCAGCACGCGCATCGCATGCGGATTGACCGCGCCACGGCCGGTGCCGATCGGCGCGGCCCACGGCATCAGCGCCTGGCAGCCGACGTCGAGCAGCCGGCGGCATAGCACCAGGTCCTCGGTACAGTACGGCAGCACCTTGAAGCCTTCCTTGATCAGGGTCTCGGCCACGGCCGGCAGGTTGAGCGTATCGGGCTGCAGCGTGTAGTCGTCGCCGATCAGCTCGAGCTTGATCCACGGCGTCTCGAACACCTCGCGCGCCATCATCGCGGTGGTGATGACTTCCTGCGCGGTGAAGCAGCCGGCGGTGTTGGGCAGCACCGGCACGTTCAGCGCCTTCAGCATCTGCCAGAACGCCTGGCCGCCCTCGCCGTCGCCCACCGCTCCCTGGCGGCGCAGCGCGACAGTGATCATGGCCGGCATGGAGGCCTGCACGGCCGCTTCCAGCGTGGCCGGCGACGGATAGCGCGCGGTTCCCAGCAGCAGGCGCGAGCCGAACGACTCGCCATACAGCACGAACGGGTCGCGCAGGGTTTCGGAAGGTTCGAAGGTCATGGGGTCAGCCTCCCGTCACGGGTTGCACGAGGTCGATGCGGTCGCCGGCCGCAAGGGGGGTGTTGGCATGCGCGGCGCGCGGCACGAACTGGCCGTTGACCGCCGCGGCAAAGGGAGGCGCGATCTGCGCCGCGCTCACCGCGTCCGCCAGCGTGGCGGATTCGGCAAGGGCGAGCGGTCGGCCGTTGAGCAGGATATCCATGTCAGTCTTGCGTTAGTGCAGCAGCCCGGAGTGCGCGCGCATCGCGGCCGCCGGCGCTTCCGTCACGGCTTCGATCATGCCGGGCCAGCGCAGCGCGGCAGGCACCGCGTGGGCGGCAGGATCGTCCTTGAGCAACGCGCTCACCACCGCGCACGCGGCCTCGGTCACCGCCGGTGCAATCAGGAAGCCGTGGCGGTACAGGCCGTTGACGCGTACCACACGCGCCTGCTGGTCGACGCGGATCGCCGGCAGGTGGTCGGGCCGCGTGGGGCGGCGCTGCACATTCAGCTCGAGCACGCGCGCCTCGCCGAAAGCGGGATGCAGCGAGTGCGCCGCCGACAGCAGCTCCAGCGCGGAACGCACGCTCATCGGCGAATCGTCCTCGCTTTCCAGCTCGGTCGCGCCGATCACGTACAGGTCGTTGGGCTTGGGAGCAATATAGATCGGGTAGCGCGGATGCAGCAGCCGCACCGGCCGGTGCAGCTTCACGTCGGGCGCATGCACGCGCACCACTTCGCCGCGCAGCCCGCGCAGCCCGGGCGTGGTGCCGCCGGGCTGCGCCGGCCACGCCGCGCGCGCGCCCAGGCCGCGGCAATCGAGCACCACGTCGGCGCGGATGCCCAGCGTTGGCAGCGTGTTGGCTTCCACTTCCCCAGCCTCCCAGACGCAATGCACGCCTTCGCTGACCGCGCACGACAGCAGGGCGCGCAGCGCGCCGCGGTTGTCGAGCTGGCCTTCGCCGGCCAGCAGCAGGCCCTGCGGGAAGCGGCCCGCCAGCGCGGGCTCGGCCTCGCCGACGCCCGCGGCATCGAGCGCACGCAGCCGCTTTGCCACCAGCTCGGGCGGCGCCACGGCGCGCACGCGGCTGGTGAACAGCGACATCTCGGCGCGGTCGCGCGCGTGCCACACCACCAGCGTGCCGTCTTCCTGGAAGAAGACCGGATCAGGCAGTTCGGCCAGCCAAGCGCGCCACAGGTCGACACTGGCGACGCCGAGGTCGACGATGCGGCGCTCGGCGATGGCCGACTCGGCCAGCGGCGCCAGCATGGCCGCGGCCACATAGGCGGCAGAGCCCGCGCCGTCCGGGCCGGCCCGCTCCACCAGCGCCACGCGGGCGCCGCTGCGGACCAGCAACCAGGCGGCCAGGCGGCCGGCAAGGCCGGCCCCGAGGATGGCGACGTCAAACGACTGCACTGCTGTCATGAGGGTGTTGTGCCGGACGCGCCGTTGCGGCCGCGTCCGGCCTCCTTGTTATCGGTGCCGCCGCGCGGGGCGCTGCGCGGCGGCGGATCTTGCGCGGGCACGGGTTGCGAGGCCATGCCCGTACTGCGGTTGCCTTACGAGTAGATCTTGCTGCCCTTCTTCAGGAACTCGATCGACTTTTCTTCCATGCCCTGCTGTGCTTCCTTGGGCAGCGAGGCCGCGTAGTCGCGCACTTCCTGCGTGATCTTCATCGAGCAGAATTTCGGCCCGCACATCGAGCAGAAGTGGGCTATCTTGGCGCCTTCGGCCGGCAGCGTGGCGTCGTGGTACGAACGCGCGCGCTCCGGGTCCAGGCCCAGGTTGAACTGGTCTTCCCAGCGGAACTCGAAGCGTGCCTTGGACAGCGCGTTGTCGCGCAGCTGCGCGCCGGGCCAGCCCTTGGCAAGGTCAGCGGCGTGGGCGGCGATCTTGTAGGTGATGATGCCCTCGCGCACGTCTTCCTTGTCCGGCAGGCCCAGGTGCTCCTTGGGCGTGACGTAGCACAGCATGGCCGTGCCCATCCAGCCGATATTGGCCGCGCCAATGCCGCTGGTGATGTGGTCGTAGCCGGGGGCGATGTCCGTCACCAGCGGTCCCAGGGTATAGAACGGCGCCTCGTAGCAGTGCTTGAGTTCTTCGTCCATGTTGGCCTGGATGCGCTGCAGCGGCACGTGGCCCGGGCCTTCGATCATCACCTGCACGTCGTGCTTCCATGCCTTGGCGGTCAGCTCGCCAAGCGTGCGCAGTTCGCCGAACTGGGCGTCATCGTTGGAGTCAGCGATGCAGCCCGGACGCAGGCCGTCGCCGAGGCTGAACGAGACGTCGTAGGCCTTCATGATCTCGCAGATCTCGTCGAAGTGCGTGTACAGGAAGTTTTCCTTGTGATGCGCCAGGCACCACTTGGCCATGATCGAGCCGCCGCGCGAGACGATGCCCGTGACACGGTCGGCGGTGAGCGGCACGTAGCGCAGCAGCACACCGGCGTGGATGGTGAAGTAGTCCACGCCCTGCTCGGCCTGCTCGATCAGCGTGTCGCGGAACATTTCCCAGGTCAGGTCCCCGGCGATGCCGCCGGTCTTGTCCAGCGCCTGGTAGATCGGTACCGTGCCGATCGGCACCGGCGAGTTGCGCAGGATCCATTCACGGGTTTCGTGGATATGCTTGCCGGTGGACAGGTCCATGATGGTGTCGGCGCCCCAGCGGATCGACCACACCATCTTTTCCACTTCCTCGGCCAGCGACGAGGTCACCGCCGAATTGCCCAGGTTGCCGTTGATCTTGACGCGGAAATTGCGCCCGATCGCCATCGGCTCCAGCTCGGTGTGGTTGATGTTGGCGGGAATGATCGCGCGGCCGGTGGCAATCTCGTTGCGCACGAATTCCGGCGTGATGTCTTCCGGACGCAGCGGCAGGCCGGCGCCCAGCGCATTGCCGGGATGCTGGCGCAGCAGCGCCTTGTATTCGGGCTTGTCGTACAGGGCCTGCAGGTTCAGCGATTCGCGCAGCGCGACGTATTCCATCTCGGGCGTGATAATGCCCTTGCGCGCATAGTGCATCTGGGACACGTTGGCGCCGGCCTTGGCGCGGCGCGGGTTGGTCAGCTGGGCAAAGCGCAGGTGCGCGGTGGCCGGGTCGTTGGCGCGGTCGCGGCCGTATTCCGACGACAGGCCGGGCAGCACTTCGGTGTCGCCGCGCTCTTCGATCCACTTGGCGCGCACCGCCGGCAGGCCGGCCTTCAGGTCGATGTGCACGTCCGGGTCGCTGTATGGGCCCGAAGTGTCGTAGACCGGGATCGGCGGATTGGGCATGTCGCCCTTTTCCGTGCGCGTCGAGGTCTGCAGGATGGTTCGCAGCGGCACGCGGAGATCCGGACGGCTGCCGGTCAGGTAGGTCTTGCTCGAAGCCGGGTAGGCGAATTTCTGGTCGAGATCGCTTTCGAGCGATTCGAAGGATGCAGCGGGGGCAGTACGGGCCATGGGTGTCGTCCTCTCTCTTGCGGGGTGGACGAAACCAGGAGCCCTGTGAGCGCTGCCGGCGGCTTGGAGGCCTGGGCGGCGAGTCCCGGAGGGACTAGAGGCTTGGTCTTGCTGAAACTTCCCACGCCGGTACTAACCGGATCGGGTTCGAAGGGACTCTCTCAGCCGCACGGCCCATCCGTACGGCACCCCTGTTTCATCCAACGGGGTGAATTTAAGCACAGAGCCCCGATGGGCGCCAGTGCCAGTTCACTACGGTTGGTGGTGCCACAGCTGTGCAAAAAGGTATCGAATCGCGCATTCTGCATCGCAAAAAGCGCTTCAGGCGGACAACCCGGCACTCGAACGCCCGCCACGTGCTCTACCATGCAAGCAAACGGCAAGCCCGATCCAGGAGACATCATGACTGACGCCGCCACCCACCGCGTCTTCAACCAGGTGCCGGATCTCGCGCACTACAACCTGTTCGACAGCGACCCCACGGTGCGGTCCGCGCTGGAGCGCCTGAGCGGCGGCTGGCATGCCGACGCGCTGCGGCAATTCGGCGCGCGGCTGGGCGAGCCGGAAGTGCAGCAATGGGCCGCGGATGCCAACCGCCATACGCCGGAGCTGCGCACCCACAGCCGCACCGGCGAGCGCATCGACACGGTCGAGTTCCACCCCGGCTGGCACGCGCTGCTGGGGCTGCTGCGCGGCCAGCAGTTGCAGGCCCTGCCCTTCGCGCAACCGCGCGCCGGCGCCTGGGCCGCGCGCACGGCGGGGTACTTCCTGCAGGCACAGGTGGAATCGGGTTCGCTATGCCCGCCCACCATGACCTTCGCCAGCATCCCCGTGCTGCGCAAGGAAACCGCGCTGTTCGCCGAGCTGGAACCGCGCCTGTATGCCACGGAGCATGATGCGCGCGACCTCCCGTGGCGCAGCAAGACCGCAGTCATGATCGGCATGGGCATGACCGAAAAGCAGGGGGGCTCCGACGTGCGCGCCAACACCACGGTGGCGCGCCCGGTGCGCGGCGAAGGCCGCGGCGCGGAGTACGTGCTGACCGGCCACAAGTGGTTCTTCTCCGCGCCGATGTGCGATGCGCACCTGGTGGTGGCGCGCATGGGCGCCGAGGACGGCCCGCTGTCGTGCTTCTTCGTGCCGCGTTTCCGCGACGACGGCAGCAGGAACGCGGTGCAGATCCAGCGGCTCAAGGACAAGCTGGGCAACCGCTCCAATGCCAGCAGCGAAGTCGAGTTCCGCGACGCCGCCGGCATCCTGATCGGCGAGGAAGGACGCGGCATCCCCACCATCATCGAGATGGCGACCAATACGCGGCTCGACTGCGTGATCGGCAGCTCGGCCATCCTGCGCGCGGCGTTCGTGCAGGCGCTGCACCATGCGCGCCACCGCAGCGCGTTCGGCCGGCAGCTGGTCGACCAGCCGCTGATGCGCAATGTGCTGGCGGACCTGGCGCTGGAATCCGAAGCGGCCACGCTGCTGATGATGGAGCTGGGCCACGCCTTCGAGCATGCCGAGGGCGACCACCCCGACCCGCTCGCCGCGGCCTGGAAACGCGTGGTCACGCCCGCGGCCAAGTTCTGGATCTGCAAGCGCACCCTCGAAGCCACCGGCGAAGCGATGGAAGTCTGGGGCGGCAACGGCTATGTCGAGGAAGGCCCGATGGCGCGGCTGTACCGCGAGGCGCCGGTCAATTCGATCTGGGAAGGCTCGGGCAACATCATGTGCCTGGACGTGCTGCGCGCGCTGCAGCGCAATCCGGACGATGGCGCGCGCCTGCTGCAGGACCTGGCGCGCCGTGCCGGCGGCCATCCCGCAGTGCGCGCCGAACTGGCCTCGCTGCAGGCCATGCTGCGCGAGACTGCCGACCACCTGGAAGCCAATGCACGCCGCTTTGCGCAGGGCCTGGTGCTGACTGCGCAGGCGGCGCTGATGCTGGCGCATGCCGACCCCGCGAACGCCGAGCTGTTCGTCGCCAGCCGGCTCGGGCGGCAGCACGGCCGTGTGTTCGGCACGCTCGATGCGGATGCCGACGCGCTCGGGCGGGTCGCGTCGCGCGGCTTCGAGGGCTAGGCCTCCATCGACTCCAGCACCCGCAGCATCACCCGTGGCGCATAGCGGATCAGGTCGTGCGCGCGCTCGCCGATCATGATCGCGGGCGCGTTGGTGTTGCCGCCGATCAGCGTCGGCATCACCGAGGCATCGACCACGCGCAGGCCCTCGACGCCGCGCACGCGCAGCTGCGGGTCCACCACTGCCATCGCATCCATGCCCATGCGGCAGGTGCCGACCGCGTGGTAGATGGTGTCGGCGCGCGCGCGGATCAACGCGCGCACGGCGGCATCGTCGCTGCCATCGGCACGCAGGCCGGCCGTATAGAGTTCGCGCCCGCCAAAGCACGCCAACTGCGGCTGCGACAGGATGCTGCGCACGATGCGCACGCCGGCCACCATGTCGTCGAGGTCGCGCCCGTCGCTCAGGTACTTCGGATCGATCAGCGGCGCTCGCCGGATATCGGCCGCGGCCAGGCGGACCTCGCCGCGGCTGCGCGGGCGCAGCAGGCAGACATGGCAGGAATAGCCATGGCCGACATTCAGCTTGCGCATATGGTCGTCCGCCAGGCCGACCACGAAATGCAGCTGCAGGTCGGGCTCGGGCAGTGCCGGGTGGCTGCGCACGAAGCCGCCCGCCTCGGCGAAGTTGCTCGACATCATGCCGGCGCGCTCGCGCCGGTAGCGCAGCATTTCGGACAGCAGCCGCGCCAGGCCGCCGAACGATACCCCGAACAGTTCGGGCACGGCGGTGCGCTTGTGCAGCACCACGTCGAGATGATCCTGCAGGTTGGCGCCCACGCCGGGCAGGTCATGCACCACGCCGATGCCGTGTTCGCGCAGGTGCGCGGCGGGACCGACGCCCGAGACCATCAGCAGCTGCGGCGAGCCGAACGTGCCCGCGCACACGATCACGTCGCGACGCGCGCGCAGCAGCTGCTGGCGGCCGTCACGCAGCACCAGTACCCCGGTGGCGTGGCGGCCTTCGAAGACGATGCGCAGGGCTTGCGTGTCGGTCAGCACGTGCAACCGCGCACGGCCGCCATTGCAGGCGCGGTCGCGCACGTTGCCGCCGTGCAGGTAGGCACGCGCGGCATTCCAGCGTTCGCCGGCGTGTTGCGTGACCTGGTACCAGCCGATGCCTTCCTGCTCTTCACCGTTGAAATCGTCGTTGCGCGGATAGCCAGCCTGCTGCGCGGCCTCGATGAAGCGCTCGGCGAACGGGTTGGGCGTGCGCAGGTCGCTGACATGGAGCGGGCCATTGCCGCCATGCAGCGGGTCTTCGTCGCTGCCCGCCAGGCGCTCGTTGCATTCGGCGCGGCGGAAGTACGGCAGCACGTCGTCCCAGGACCAGCCATCGCAGCCGGCGTCGGCCCAGGCATCGTAGTCGGCGGGCCGGCCGCGCGTGTAGATCATGGCATTGATCGACGAGCAGCCGCCCAGCCCGCGCCCGCGCGGCTGGTAGCCGCGGCGGCCGTTCAGGCCCGGCTGCGGCACGGTCTGGAAGCCGTAGTTGCGTGCGCCCGCGCGCGGCAGCATCGCGGCCAGCCCGGCGGGTGTGCGCACCAGCACATGGTGGTCGTGGTGCCCGGCCTCGACCAGGGCGATGGTGTCGTCGCCGCTGTCGGCCAGGCGCCCCGCCAGCGCACAGCCCGCCGAGCCCGCGCCGACGATGACGTAGTCATAGGTGGTTTCCATCTGTCTCCCCGCGATTCCGCAGGCGGCGCGCATGCGCAAGCCGGGCTGCGCCGGCGCGCGCGCCCTGTCCGTCCAGCGGATGGCAAGCCGTGAGCTTCAGTGTAGGCGCTGGCTGCGCTGGCTCAAGAACTGGAGGAGGTTGGCGGCAACGAAATGCGCGGGCGCGACGGACAGGCGTTTGAATTGCCCATCTGGTAAGAAGCTTCCATTGTCTTGGCCGGCGCGCTGCCTTAGCGTGCGCGATGGTGCGCGAATGTGCGCGGAAATCCAGGAGCGCAGCCATGCGAGAAGTCCCCGACCTGTCGTCCGTCTTCGGTGCGATGCATGCCGCCTCGCGGCGCGACCAGCTGCCCGCCTGGACCGTGCGTGCCGACCGCCTCCAGCGCCTGCGTCGCCTGGTGACCGAAAACCAGGCCGAAATTGCCGCGGCGATCCACGCGGATTTCACCAACCGTCCGCGTCAGGAAACCGCGCTGCTGGAGGTGTTCCCCAGCCTTGCCGGCATCGACGATGCCCTGCGCCACGGCAAGCGCTGGATGCGCGTGCGCCGCGCCGCCACCGGCTTCTGGTTCCGCCCCGGCCGCTCGCGCCTGGTGCCGCAGCCGCTCGGCGTGGTGGGCATCGTGGTGCCCTGGAACTACCCGCTGTACCTGACCATCGGGCCGCTCGCCGGCGCGCTGGCCGCAGGCAATCGCGCCATGGTGAAGCTGTCGGAATACACGCCGCGCTTCGCGGCGCTGTTCGCACAGATGGTGCCGCAGCACTTCGCCCCGGACGAGATCGTGGTGGTCAACGGCGATGCCGAAGTGGGCAGCGCCTTCACCGCGCTGCCGTTCGACCACCTGCTGTTCACGGGCTCGACCGCGGTGGGCCACCATGTGATGCGCGCGGCGGCCGCCAACCTGACGCCGGTGACGCTGGAGCTGGGTGGCAAGTCCCCTGCCATCATCGGCGCCGGCGCTGACCTGGAGCGCGCGGTGGAGCGCATCCTGGTGGGCAAGCTGATGAACGCGGGGCAAACCTGCATCGCGCCGGATTATGTGCTGGTGCCGGAGGACTTGCGGGGGCAGCTGGTGGAAGCGGCGCGCCGCTGCGTCGGCCGGCTCTACCCGGACCTGGCACGCAACACGGACTACACCAGCATCATCAGCCCGCGGCATTTCGCGCGGCTGGCGGGTTTGGTCGACGAGGCCGCGGCCCAGGGCGCCACCGTGGTGCCGCTGTCCGATGCACAGCCGGACGCGCAGGCACGGCGCCTGCCGCCGGTGCTGCTGCTGGATGTGCCAGAGGAGGTGACCGCCCTGCGCGAGGAGATCTTCGGGCCGGTGCTGCCGGTGGTGACCTACCGCACGCTCGACGAGGCGGTGGATTACATCAACGCCCGCCCGCGCCCGCTCGCACTGTACCTGTTCGAACGCGACCGCGGCGCCATCGGCCATGTGATGAAGCAGACCGTCGCCGGCGGCGTTACCGTCAACGACACCCTGTTCCATATCGCCCAGGACGGCCTGCCGTTCGGCGGCGTCGGCGCCAGCGGCATGGGCGCGTATCACGGGCAGGCGGGCTTCGACACGTTCTCGAAGGTGAAGCCCGTGTTCCATCAGGCCAGCCTCAACGGCGCCGGCCTGCTCAAGCCGCCTTACGGCAAGACCTTCGAAACGATGCTGCGCTTGCTGCTGCGCTGAGTCAGGAAACCAGCATCGGCCGCCCGAGCATGCGCGCCAGCACTGCCTCGGGCGAATGGGTGTGGTCCGAAATCGCCTGCGGCGCCAGGTAAATGGTCTGCTCCATCATCGCGCGCCCGCGCATGGCGGCATGCAGCAGCTGGTCGCTGAACACGATCCAGGTCGCACCCGGCGGAAAGTGGAATTCCTGCTGCGGCACGTTGGCCTGGTAGTCCAGGTCGGCCTTGGCCAGGTCATGCAGCTGCAGCATGCGGTGGTCGTATTCCGAGCGGCGGCGCTTGGTGATATGCAGCAGCTTCATCAACGCCGCCTGCCCCGGCCACATGCCGTGGGTCTTGGGCACGAACTTGCGCGCAAAGTCGCCGAACGGCTCGCCCACCCGCCACACGCGCGGCGCGGCCGGGTCGATATTGTGGAACACGCGCAACAGGCGCTTGCCCAGCATCGGGTTGGACGGGAACGAATCGACGTGCAAGCGGGTGTCGTCCTTGCGCCAGCTGACCGGGCGTCCGGCAATTTCGCTGGGCCGCAGGGAGGTGCCGGCGCGCGTCATGTGCGGGGTGTATTCCGGGAACAGCGTGCGCACCAGGGTTTCGCTGCTGTCGGCGTAGCGGCGGATCAGCGTGTAGAGGTCGGCCAGGTCCTGCGCGCTGCCCTGCGCGCCGCGCACCGCGGTGTCGTCGGCGCGCAGGTTGATGTTCTTGGACTTGCCGTCGGAATAGCGGCTGTCCAGGAAGCGCTCTTCGCCCGGCTGGAAATGGAACTGCAGGTTGGGGAAATACAGTACCGCGCCCTGCTCCAGCTCGCGGCGCAGTGTGGCGCGTTCCTCCGGGGTGACCTGGGGAGCCCAGTCGGTGTAGGGCTGCGAGCGGATCAGGTCGAGCTTGCCCTGGGATGGGGAGCTGGTCGGCTCGGTGGCAGTGGCAATGGCTGGTGCAGCGGGCATGGAAGTCCTCTGGGGATGGGCCCCGGGAAGGAATTTTTTGTCAGCGCGGGAGGCTGGGTTGGGGTGGATTTTACTACTGTGGGGAAGGGTTTCTGAGGTGGGTGCTGCTTGTGACATGCTGTCGGCTTTTGGACCGCCTGGTTCCGCCCTGCTGGGCGGGTCACTTTTTGGCCGAGCGCCAAAAAGATGGAATGAACGCGCCCCGGCCCCTCGATCCAAGGCGCAGGTAGTTCAGTTGTGCATCTGGGGAACGTGAGAAGGCGGCGGCCCCCCCATCACGAAACGGCATCGATGTGCCAGAGTGGGAGTGTCAGCAACCACGCGAGGATGGAGGGACCCGAGATGAATACTACGACTTACGGCCTCGACATTGCAAAGACTGTCTTCCAGCTTTACTGGGTCGAGCCTTCCGGCAAGTATTTCAATCGCCGCTTCAACCGTGTGAAGCTGATCGAGTTCCTGGCCAAGCGCGAGCCGGGACGGGTAGCGCTGGAAGCGTGCGCGAGCGCGCATTGGTGGGCCCGTCAGTTGCAGAGCTTGGGCCATAAGCCGGTACTGCTGCACGCGCGCTACGTGCGACCGTTCGTGCAGACCAATAAAACCGATGCGGCCGATGCAAAGGCGATCTGGACCGCAGCGCAGCAGCCGGGCATGCGCGAGGTGGCGCCAAAATCCGAAACCCAGCAGTGCGTGCTTGCGGTGCATGCCATGCGTTCGCTGCGCATCAAGATGCGAACGATGCTGGTCAACCAGTTGCGAGGCATGCTTGTTGAATTCGGCATCCACTTCCGGCGCGGCCGCCGGGCGGGGCTGGACGACATGGTGCAACGTCTGTCGGACATCGAGTCTCGCGTACCGCCGACGCTATTCGAGGCCGTGCACCAGCAATTGCACAGCCTGGAGAGTTTGGACCGTGAGATTGCCGAGTACGACCGTCAGATCACTGCCTGGGGCCGTCAGGATCGCGCCTGTCAGGTCATCAGCGCCATCCCCGGGATTGGCATGCTCACGGCCACGGCACTGGTGGCGACGATCGGTGAAGCGCGCACGTTCAAGTCCGGGCGGCAACTGGCGGCATTCCTAGGTCTGGTGCCAAGGCAGACCGGCACCGGGGGCAAGGTCCGACTGGGTGGCATCAGCAAACGCGGCAATCCCTACCTGCGCACCTTACTCATCCACGGCGCACGGGCGGTGCTGAGCCATCTGCGGCGTAAGAACGAGGGCGGCTGGAGCCAGGCACTGGCCGAGAAACGCCCGACTAACGTGGTGGCGGTTGCCATGGCCAACAAGACGGTACGCACGGTCTGGGCCCTATTGGTCCATGAGCGGACTTATGACCGAGACTACGTCTCGGTCAGGCCTGCCTGATGGCAGGCTGAGCAAGCAAGGAAGAACCTGTCCACAGGTTGCGACGGTAATGTCAGCGTGATGGCAACACAGGTTGGACCGCGGGAGTGCAAGCCCAATTGGTTACTGGTGCGGCAAGCACGGCAAAAAGATAGGGACACTCCCGGCGAAATCCATCAGGGCCCGCAGGCTAGGCCTGCACCGCAAGGCCGGATATAAGTCTGCAGGGACCTGTCAGAAATTTTGTGTTTAGGGCATAACATGTCGCCAAGGAGCATGTATGCCACGCAAAACCAAGACGAGTCAGGCCGCCGACCGTGAGCTGCCGACCATCCCCGAGGACTTGATTGCCCAT
>NZ_SROX01000030.1 GCF_013141915.1 Cupriavidus necator
TTGAGATAATGCTGGCTCACCGGTCAAATCCACGGTGAGCCTTTATCTGCCCTGAACACAAAAACGCTGACAGGCCCCGGATCGCGATCCGTATAAATTTCAGACGGAGGAATAAGCAAAGTGAAATCGAGCAAGCTTTTTCCAGCAGACGGTGGTTGTGCCTGCCAGTCCGTTCGATATCGCATTGAAACACCACCTCTGTTTGTACACTGCTGCCACTGCCGCTGGTGCCAGAGAGAGACGGGAGCTTCATTTGCCCTCAATGCAATGATTGAAGCAGACCGGGTCTCGCTCTTGTCTGGAGAGCCGGAGATTGTCGACACGCCGTCGGCAAGTGGCCGGGGGCAAATGATTGCTAGATGCCCGAAGTGCCGTGTCGCTGTGTGGAGCAGCTATGCGGGGTCCGGGCCGATACTACGCTTTGTGCGTGTTGGCACACTGGACAATCCAGACTTGCTCCCCCCGGATATTCACATCTACACATCATCGAAGCAACCCTGGGTCATTATCCCGGAGACCGTGCCATCCGTTATGGAGTACTACGATCGCGAGCAGTACTGGACAGCGGAGAGTCTGGAGCGGCGCCTGGCGATACTCCCAAAGATCAAGGCTTATCAAGCCAAGCGTCAGCGGGCGGGAAGCTAACGATTCGCTCTAAGCCGAAGCGCGCTTCGCGCTCGGACTGACTATGGCGTTCCAACGGCAGGCTCATCTCGGCCAAGCGGTTGGTAACGGAGCCGACCGGTCTCCATGCGGAGACCGGTGCGTCGGAGATGCTAAAGCGATTCTGTGTCCGGGCATGCCGCGGGCGCGGCGCTCACTCAGTTCCAGACAGGATTTTCATTCTGCATCTGTGCCTTGGTCTTCGACTGCCAGTACGCGCCGATCTGACGTTGTGTTACGTAGCCCCGCTTCCTGGCGTCGATCTTGTCAAAGCGCTTGTAGACCTCCGGCATGCCTGCCTCGGCTTCCTCGCGGCTGAGTTTCCCGTCATGGTTGGCGTCGGCCGCCTTGAACTTTTCGTCGATCAGGGCCTTGGCCTGGGCGGTGGTCGGCGGCGCAGCCGGCACCTGGGCCGCATCCGCGCCCTTGGCGGGTTGCGGCTGCTGCGCGCTCGCTGCGCCAAAAACGAGCACCATGGCAACGAAGCCCGCCGCCGACATTTTACGAACGATCATGTTTTATCTCCTCGAGTATTTGTGGTTCTACCTTGCCTTCCCGCCAAAATTGCCTGGCCGTCACTGACCGCAGATGCGTCTTCTGTCCTGCTATTTGCCGGCGGCCGGCTGCACCGACACCGCCAGGGCTTCCGTATAAACCGCCTGGACCCGATCGCCCTTCTTGATGTGCTTGAGTCGCTCCGGATCGTCAACCACCAGGTCGACCGTACGTCCTTTTGGACCCTTCAGGGTAACGGTCCTGGCAGTGGCGTTCACCGCGACAACGTCAGCTGTGGCCGTTACTTCCCGACCCACGGTGCCACCAGGCTTGGCGCCGGGTGCCGAGCGGTCCGACATTTCGCGCTCTTGCATGGCAAGCGGCCCGCTGCCCTTTTGCAAGCTCAGGCTCAGGGCTTCCCGGTACTCGACAGTCACGGTATCGCCGACCTTTAACTGGTCAAAGTTCCGGGCTTCGTCGCCGACCACCAGGTCCACCACCTTGCCGTCTTTCCTCTTCAGTGAAACCGTTCGTGTCGACGCATCGATCCTGGCGATCTTGGCGGTCACCTTGGATGTGCCCGTCGCCTTCATCTGGCCGGGGGCCTGCGAGACGTCCATCTTCGTTTCAGGCTGCGCCCAAGCCGACGCCGTAGCCGCCATCATCACGGCCACGGCCAGCAGTGTCTTACTTTTCATGCCGCTCTCCCTTTCGTCTTCCATTGTCAATCTTCCGCGGACCTGGCACCTGCCGCAACCGGCTGCTGCGGCGCGCATCAGGACTGCATGACCGTGCGCGTCATGGCGTCACCTCGGTCCAGCCCGGGCCCGGGTCAAAGGCCCGGATCGACAGCGCCCGGCCCCGGCTGTCCGGGCCAAGGTCGCGCTCGAAGACGCGTCCGTCATGACTGACCATGAAGCTCTTGATCCCGGTATCGCCATAGCGAACCGGCCACGCAATCACGGCAAAGCCACCGAATAGCTTGCCATTCACGAGATAGTCGTACTGGCCACCCGGTGCGTGGCTTCCCTGCGAAGTCAGTAGCTTGAAGTGATAACCGTAATAACCGCCCTGCCCCGCGTTGCGCATGGTTGCCTCAAGAAAGGCGGGCCCGAGCGGGCTTTGCGGTTCGCCGAGCTTTGTCGGCCAGTACAGGCCGTCGCGCTTGCCAGGCGAACTGGTGAGCCTGGCTGCGTACAGCGACACACCGCTGGTCTGCCGGCTCATCTGCGCATAGTCGTTCTGCGCATCGCAAAGCGCCAGCAAGGTCTGCATCACCGCCAGTTCGTTGCGGCCGATGCGGCGCACACGCATTTCCTCAACCCCCGCGCGCGTATCGAAATGCCAACCTTTGGCAGTCTTTACCAGGGGAATCGGCAACGTCCAGTCGTCTTTTCCGGTCACAATGCGAGCGCGGTTGTCCCCTTCACGCCGAATGGCGTGTGCCTGGCTCCATGACTCAAGGAACCGGTAGCGAATCTCCGCGCCCACCGGTGGGATCAGGTTGTGATAGCTGGAGCCAAGCAGCGATTTCACCGCCTCATCATCACTGGTGGCCACCGCTTCGCCAAAGGCGTTCATCGCCGCTTCGGGTGAGCTGAAACTCTTCTGCGCAGCGGCCGGCGCCATGCCCAGAATGAGCAACGCAAGCACCTGGGCGATGGCACTGCCCCAGGCACAAGGCCGGCACGCAGAAGATCGTGGTATCAAAGGCATGATCGTGTTTCCCCGGATTAGCGCCTGCCGCCACGACCGCCGCCACCGCCACCACGGCCGCCACGACCGCCGCCACCGCTGAATCCACCGCCGTGGCCACCGGCACCACTGAATCCACTGCTGCTTCTGCCCGCGCCGCTTTGGCGTTGCGCAATCGACTGCGCGCTGGACCTGCCTCGGTCAAGATCCCGCTGCGCCGCCGCGCCGCCTGCGCCTACGCCCTGGAACGCGTTATCGCGTCCACCGCCTGCACCGCCTTCGCGTCCGCCTGCAGCTCCGGCACGATCCGACACGCCTCCGCGATCGCCGGCACCGCCGCGATCGCCCACACCGCCACGATCGCCCACACCGCCACGATCGCCCACACCGCCGCGATCGCCCACACCGCCACGATCGCCCACACCGCCGCGATCGCCCACACCGCCCCCATCGCGACCACGGAACTCGTTGCGCCTGTCGGCACCGGCCCCACTCCTGCCGCCGAACTTCTCACGCGAGGCATTATCGCGGTACGACACGCCTTTTCGATGTGCGGCGTCGTGCTGCCATTTTCCACCGGCCTGCACCTTGGTGCGGTCGAAGTTGCGATCGATGTTGGTAGCTCTGTTAACGTTGACGTTCACGTCGCCGCCGCCCCAGTTGCAGTTGCCGAAGATGGCTCCGGCCGCTGCCAGGCCAACGCCCCATGCCAACCCGGTGGCAAGGGCTGCGCCGGGATAGTAGGCCGGATATGGCGGCCAGTAATAAGGCGGATAAGCGGGATAGCTCCAGGCGCCGTAAACCACGCTCGGATTGTAGGCAGGCACGTAAATGACCTCCGGGTTCGCCGGCTCGATCCGTACGATGCTCTGAGGGGGCGGCCCCGCCGTCGTCACCTGGCCCTGAGCCGGGGCGGGAGGCGGCGCAGATTCCACAATCACCTTCTGCTGTTGGTTCGACTGGAGGTTGCCCGATTGCTGGGCGCGCGCCCGCAGCCGCTGCACCGCTGCCAGCACGTCCTTCTCCTGGCCCAGGAAGGCGTCGCCAAGCTTCTGCGTCCAGTCGAGCTTGTCGCTCATTGGCTCGAGCGCCTGTGGAAAGGCAACCAGCGACTTTACGCTGACATCCCATGGCTGGCTCTCGACCGCCTTGACGGCGGCATCGCCTTTCACCTTCGGGTTAGCCTTGACCCAGCGCGCAGCCTGCACGATTTCCAGCGGATAGGTGGAAGCCATCAGGACCTGGGACAACACGGAATCGGGGTAGAGCGCAATTGGCGCGACCAGCGCCTCGAGTTCCTCGGGCTTGAAGGGGGGCGCTTGCTCCGACCCAGCTTGCGCGCTTGCACCGAACGAGACCAGCGTCAGGCTGGCGAAAAGCCAGGGTCGGACGTAAAGAAACAAACGCATCAGCCAACGGTTCATCCCCAGGCCTCCACCATTTGCCGTTCACCACATCGGGCTTCTTCATGCCCGGGGGCCGCGCAGGCCAGGAAGGACGGGCCGACAAAGGCCCTGGCCGCCCAGTTCTGGTCAGATGCCTTGCCGCGCCCGGCGGGAAAGATCACTTGGGCCAGTCCCGTGGACGGAAGCGCATCGGTTCCTGCGCTACGGATGTTGCGCCATCCCGGGAGGGAAGCCGGACAACAGGTGTTCTCTATCGTCCTCATGCCAACTCTAGCCGTATGCTTCGCTGACACCTATGAAATCTTTTCGAAGCCGAAATAAGAAATTTCCGATGCCGCCATGACAAAGAGGCGATGCGCCGCTATATTGGGAACAATCATTTCCTAATTAACCGGTCCACCGGCATGACCGCAACCCATCCCGAAGTATCCACACGCGCACGCGGCCGGGGCCGCCCGCGCGAGTTCAACGTCGAGCAGGCGCTCGACCGGGCAGTGCGCGTGTTCAGCGAACGCGGTTACCACGGCACTTCGATCACCGATCTCACCGACGCCATGGGCCTCGCGCAAGGCAGTCTCTACAAGGCATTCAAGGATAAACAATCGCTGTTCCTGGCGGCGTTCGATCGCTACCGGGCCCAGCGGGCGGAGAAGCTGCACCGGATCAGCGATAACGCCGGCACCGGCCTGGATCGCCTTCGCGCCACGCTGGACTTCTATGCCGACTCCGCCCAGGGCGCGGCCGGTCGGCAAGGGTGTCTGGTTGTCGGCAGCACCGTGGAACTGTGTGCATTTGACAAACCAGTGGCCGACCACATCGCTGCCGCGCTGTCGCGCAACGAGGCGTTACTGGCTGAACTGATCCGCCAAGGCCAGGAAGACGGCTCGATCGCGGCCCATGTGAATGTCGAAGCGACTGCGCAGATGCTGCTGTGCCTGACGCAAGGCATGCGCGTCGTCGGCAAGACCGGGCGCAGCCGCGAACAGATGCAAGCCGTGGCGGCCGTTGCACTCAAGGCATTAGCCTGAAAATTTTTTGTCTATTTAGGAAGCAATCGATTCCCTTTTGACCAAGGAGACCTCTCCATGAAGATCGCTTTTTTGGGCCTCGGCACGATGGGTCTGCCAATGGCCACCAATTTGCTCAAGGCCGGCCACGCGATGCGTGGCTGGAATCGCTCGCCCATGCCGGTGGCGAAATTCAGAGCGCTCGGCGCGCAAAGCGCGGCCACACCGGTCGAGGCAGTGGCCGATGCGGACGTGTTGGTCTCGATGCTGGCCGACGACGAAGCCACCCGTGCCACGATACTGGATGCACAGACACTGCCCGCGCTAAAGCGGGGAGCGATCCATGTCAACATGGCCACGATATCGGTGGCCCTGGCAGCCGAACTGGCTGCGTTACACCACGCGCAAGGCGTGGGCTACGTTGCCGCCCCGGTGCTCGGACGGGTAAACGTGGCAGAAGCGGGGCGGCTCAACATCCTGGCTGCCGGCAATTCCGAGGCCATTGCAACCGTGCAGCCGCTGCTGGATGTACTCGGGCAAAAGACCTGGCATCTGGGCGAACGGCCAGAACAGGCCAATGCTGCCAAGCTTGCCGTGAACTTCATGATTGCCAGCGCCATCGGTACGATGGGCGAAGCCGTGGCACTGGCGCACGGCCACGGGGTGGACAAGGTCCGCTTTCTGGAAATGGTCACGTCTACGGCCTTCGCGGCTCCAGTCTACAAGGGCTATGGTCAGGCCATCGCCGAAGAGCGCTTCGAGCCAGCCGGTTTCAAGCTGGCGCTGGGCTTCAAAGACGTGCGCCTGGCGCTGGAAGCTGCGGAACAGGTTAACGTTCCCCTTCCTCTAGCGAGTACTCTGAGCGATACGCATATCGAAAGCCTTGCGCATGGCGAAGGCCACCTGGATTGGGCAGCGCTGTCGCGCACGTCCGCACGCCGTGCCGGGCAGGCCTGAACTGTCACCGCACCTGCGACCGGATCGCAGGACCGGGTTGCCACGTATTCGAAGGCCAGGCCGCTACTGCAGCGGCCGGCCAAATCCAGACCGACCACTTTACGTTAGAGGACTGTTCTGGCTCAGTTGAAATGTCCGAGCTGGCCCGGACAACCTGTGCGCCCCCCCCCGCCAAGAAGCTTCCGTGCCACCGACACCCTCGGCAGAAGCGACGACTCGAACTGCGTCCCTTGGACAACCCGGTTTCCGCGCTGCTATATTCCCGGATACTTCAAGTGTGCCTCACTGACCACCCCCACCCATGGCTCGCTGGCTTCCGCTCGCAGCATTGGCTGTTCTCCTGCATGGCTGTGCCGGTGCACCTTCCTTTGCCTTGTTCGGCGCCTATTTTCCGCTCTGGCTGTTGAGCGCGCTGATCGGCATCCTGGGCGCCGTGCTCGCCTGGCGTGTCTTCATTGCAACCGGCTGGGCGGAGACGGTCCGCTTCCAGCTGCTCGTCAATACGGCGATCGGCCTCATCGTTGCCGAAATCGTCTGGCTGATCGGTACGGGGCATCTATGAAAATGGCTGGCATGCGCCGCGGCCCGTGGCGCGGGAAAGTGATTGCGCTGGGGATCGTGGCGCTGGCCGTGGCGCTTTCTCTCTATGCCTACGAGCGGACCGTGCGGTTTCCCTCGACCGACGATGCCGCGCTGGACGCGGACCTGATCCACGTCGCGTCGCCGGTAGGCGGCCGCATTGCCCGCATACGGGTGACGGAAAACCAGCGCGTTGCCAGGGGCGATGTCCTGTTCGAAATCGACCCGGTGCCGTACGGGCTGACCCTGGCCCAGGCACAGGCCGATCTGGAACTGGCCAAGGCAATGCTCGGCACGCGGCGCCGCAGCATCGGCACCGAGCGCGGCACGGCCTCCGTCGCTGCCGAGCAGATTGCCCGTGCCGAGCAGAACTATGCGCTGACGCAACGTACCGTAGAGCGCTTGCGGCCACTGGCTGCCGATGGCTATGTGCCGAAGCAGCAGTTGGACCAGGCCGAAGTTGCCAGGCGCGACGCGGCAGTGACGCTGAAGCAGGCGCAGTTGCAGCAAGCCACCACGGCACAGGCAGTGGGCAATGCGGACGATGCCATGGCCACGGTGCGCGCACGCGAGGCGGCCCTGGCCCTCGCCCAGCGTGCGCTGGACGATACCGTGGTGCGCGCCGCGTTCGATGGCCGTGTCAGCGGCCTGCGGGTGCTGGCCGGCGAAGTCGTGCTGCCCAACCAGTCGCTGTTCCTGCTCGTGCATACCGGCGAGTGGTTTGCCATGGCCAATTTCCGCGAGACCCAGCTGGCGGATATCCATATCGGCGACTGCGCCACCGTCTACTCAATGATCGACCGGCGCACTGCCCTGCGTGGCACCGTGGAGGGCATCGGCGTCGGCATCGGCGACACCGATCGCGTGAATCTTCCGCGCTCCCTGCCCTATGTGCAGCCGTCGGTGAACTGGGTGCGCGTGGCCCGCCGGTTTCCGGTGCGCATCAAGCTGGCCGAGCCGCCGGAAGCCCTGGCTCGGGTCGGTGCGAGCGCCATCGTCGAGGTGCGGCATGGCGCAGCCTGCCGCTGACCAGCGCCGTGCCGTTGCCGAGTTCGGCGCCCTGCTGGCGCCGTTTCCCGGTCGCGCGGCGCTCACCACCCGCATTGCGGTGGCCAGCACGCTGACCGTACTGATCGCCGCGATATATGGCACGCCGGAGACCGCGATCTCCGCGTACGTCATCTTTTTCATCAACCGCGCAGACCGCACCAGCAGCATCGTGCTCAGCCTCGCCATGCTGGTCCTGGTGAGCCTGATCGTCGGGCTGGTGATCGTGCTGGCTGATTTCACGCTCGACAACCCCGTGCTGCGCGTGGCATGCATGGCGGTGTTGTCGGCGGGGCTGCTGTTCCTGACCTCCGCCAGCAAGTTGCGGCCGGTGGGCGCGATCGTGGCGATGATCGTCGGCTTCGGACTGGATGAACTGGGACTGGTGCCAGCCGGCGAGCTGGCCACGCGCGGCCTGCTGTATGCCTGGCTGATGGTGGCCATCCCGATTGGCGCCAACGTGGTGGTCAACCTGCTGCTGGGGCCATCGCCACGCCGGCTGGCAGGCGAGCGTCTGGCGCATTGCCTGCGCGTGGCGGCGCGCAGCCTGCGCGATCCGGCAGCGCAAGGCACCGCGCTGGCGACGGCGTTACGCGATGGGGTCCAGCCCCTGCCCGGCTGGCTCAGGCTGGCCAGGCTCGAAGGCAGCGCGACTGCGGCTGACGTGCTCGCGCTACGGCAAGCGATGACGTCGACCATGGCCATCCTGATGGCCGTCGATGTCGCCTGGCGGCAGCCTGACGCGCGCTTGCCCGCCACCTGCGCGGCGATCATCGCCGATACGCTCGATGCCATGGCACGCATGCTCGCCGCCGGCGGCTATCCGGTCGACATCACCCTGGCGCTGCCCGAGGCCGCGGCCCTGCCGCCGCTGCAGCAAGCGGTGGCAAAGGCGCTGCGCGAGGCCATCGAACACTACGCCGAACCCGCCGCATCGGCGGCACCGGAAGCGGCGCACAGTACTCCGGCCAGCAAGCCGGGGTTCATGGACCGCGACGCCTTCACTAACCGTTCCCATGTTCACTACGCCCTGAAGACCACCGGCGCTGCCATGTTCTGCTACCTGCTCTACCAGCAGTTGAACTGGCCCGGCATCCATACCTGCTTTATTACCTGCTACCTGGTTGCGCTCGGTACGGTGGCGGAATCCGTGGAAAAACTCGCGCTGCGGCTGGCGGGATGCCTGGCCGGCGCGGCGGCGGGGACCGCGGCCATCGTCTATGTCGTGCCGGCACTGGATTCCGTGACCGGTTTGCTGGCGCTGGTGTTGGTCGGTACGTGGCTGTCGGCGTGGGTGGCGTCGGGCTCGCCGCGCATCGCGTACGCGGGCTTCCAGGTCGCGTTTGCGTTCTATCTCTGCGTGATCCAGGGCCCGGGCCCGGGATTCGACCTGACCATCGCCCGGGACCGGGTGATCGGCATCATCATCGGCAACCTGGTGGTGTACCTGGTGTTCACCAGGATCTGGCCCGTCAGCATCGCCGGCCGCATCGACGCGGCGCTGGCGGCATTGGCAAGCCAGTGGCAGCAGCTGATTGATGCGCACCAGCCCGCCGCGCGCCGCCAGCATGCCGCCAGCGCCATGGCACTGCAGCGAGATATTGCGCAGGACTTGTCGCTGGCACGTTACGAGCCGGCGTCGGTCGGCCCTGCGCCGGCGTGGCTGGCGCAGCAATGGCAGCGCCTGAGACTGCTCGACGCGGTGGCGGGCCCCCTGTTCCTGCTGGCGGAACGGTTCCCGGGCGATCCTGCGATCGCCGCGCGGCTTCGCGCAGTGCGAACCGGCGAGGCACCGCCTGCCGGCGCGCAGCGCGATGCAGCGGCCGGCCCGGACGACGCCACACGCGCCACCCTGCTGGCGCTGGTCGATCAATACTTGTCTGAAACGCGCCCGGCCGCGGCGCACGCACCCTCTTCCCATGCGCAAACCTGATCCGCTCGCGCTGCTGCCGCTGGTGGCGGTGCTGGCCGTGGCCGGCTGTGCCACCGCGTCGCTCGACCTTGCGCCACCGCGGCCCGACCGGCCATGGCAGGCGCCCACCGGCGCGACGGGCGAAATCGTCGCCGGTGCGCCGGCCGGATCCGCCCCGACGGACTCGCCATCGGACTACGTGCTGCCTGCGAACACGACGCTGGCGACCATCGCCCCGCCCGTGCCGCTCGATGCCGCGCACGCCTATACGCTGCCCGAGCTGATCGACCTGGCGCAATCGCACAACCCGCTGACCCGGGTGGCCTGGAACGACGCCCGCAATGCCGCACTGGCCACCGGCATCGCGCGCAGCAGTTATCTGCCGCAGCTTTCGGTGGCGGCCATGGGCGGCTGGCAGAACGGCCGCCTGTCCGGTTCCACCGTGCTCGGCCAGGCAGGCACCGACACATCGCGCCACGGTGCGATCTCCGCGGTATCGCTGCAGTGGCTGCTGTTCGATTTCGGCGAGCGCGCGGGCGTGGTCGAAGCCGCCGAGCAGGCCACGGTGGCGGCGAACATCGCCTTCACTGCCCTGCACCAGCGCATCATCCACGAGGTCAGCGTCGCGTTCTACCGCTACCAGGCAGCGCGCGCGCGGATGGCCACGGTCGACCAGGCCACGGCCAATGCCGATGCGGTGCTGACGGCCGCCCGGTCACGCTACCAACGCGGCATCGGCACGGTGGTGGAAGTGGCGCAGGCCACCCAGAACCAGGCCCAGACCAGGCTGGCGAAGGTGCAGGCGCAAGGCGCGGAAACCGATGCCTACCTGGGGCTGATCAACGCCATCGGCATTTCCCCGCTGTCGAAGCCGCGCATCGCCGGGATGCCGGTGCGGCCGCTGTCGCCGGCGCTGCGCAGTTCGATCGAGCAGATCGTGGCGCGGGCCATCGCGCAACGACCCGATGTGCTGGGGGCCTACGCCGTGGAGCGCGCCAGCCAGGCCCGCGTGAAGGCGGCCGAAGCGGCGTTCCTGCCGAAGGTGTTCATGTCGGCGGTGGCCTCGTATGCGTCGGGCGGATCCGCCATCACGGCGATTCCTCCCGTGGGGCAGCAGCCGCCGACGGTCAATCTCAACGGTTATCGCTACGGCAGCAGCGTATTCCTGGGCGTGACGCTGCCGCTCTATGACGGCGGCATGCGCTCGGCCGTGCTGGCGCAGGCGCGCAACGATGCGGACAGCGCATCGGCGAAGCTGACGCGCGCCAAAGAAGACTCGGTGCGCCAGGTGGTGGTCAGCCAGAGCGCGCTGGAATCGAGCCTGGCAGCCTATGACGCCGCCAGGGCGCTGGCCGACGCTGCGCAGATCACCTATGACGCGGCGTACAACGCCTATCGCCGGGGCGTGGGCACGGTCACCGAGGCCAACCTTGCGCAAAACCAGTTGCTGCTGGCGCGCAACGCATCGGCCGATGCCTACAGCGCGGCCTTGACCGCGGCGGCAATGCTGGCGCTGGCCACCGGGGAAATCGGCAAGGGTGCCAACTAGCGGGCCACGCTCGGCGCCAGGACGGCAGTTGCGTCCGGCCTGCCGCCCCTGACCAAAGCATCCGTGCGCCGGCGCACAGATGGGTGCGCCGGCTGACGGCATGCTGGGACGTCACTTTCCCGTTAGCGGAAGGCCCTGTGCTGTGCATGCCATGGAGCGCAAAGAGGATGAGCCAGCCTGAGCCACCGGAGGTCGCCCCGCCGCCGCTGCCGGACCTCTTGATCTTCAGCGCCCCGTTCCACCCCTCCGTTGGCGGCATGGAGCGCTTTGCCGAGGACCTGGCGGGGGGACTGACCGAGCTCGGCTATCAGGTAGAGTTGGCAACGCGCACGCCGGCCGCCGCCGGGGACGCGCCGACGTACCCCTATCCGGTGACGCGCGTGTCGAGCCTGGTCGAGCTGGCGCGCGTCATGCTGCGGCATCCGCTGATCGTGTTCGTCGGCCTGACGTTCTACGACGTGTTGCTGGCCACCGCGCTGCGGCGCCGCATCGTGCTGACGCATCATGGTCCGTACGACAACTATGGCGAGAAGCGCCGTTTCACCCCAGGCAACGTCAAGCGCTGGATGTCGCGCTTCTACCACAACATCTGCGTCAGCCGGTACCTGGCCGGATGGCTGCCGGGACAGCCCCTGGTGATTCATAACGGCTATCGCGACGACCTGTTCGCGCCGTCATCCGGGGCGCGCCCGCCGGGCAGCTTCGCTTTTGTCGGGCGGCTGGTGACCGAGAAAGGCGCTGACCTGCTGCTGCGCAGCTTCGCCAGGCTGCGCGCGCTGCACGCTGACGCCCGACTGACGGTGATCGGCGACGGGCCGCAGTACGCGATGCTGGTCGCGCTGGCCGCCACCCTGGAGTGCGCCGAGGCGGTGACGTTTGCTGGTGCGCAGCCGGCCGCGGCCGTGGCGACGATGCTGGCGCAGCATGCCTGCCTGGTGGTGCCGTCGATCGGTTACGAGCCCTTCGGCATCGTCGCGCTGGAAGGCCTCGCGGCAGGCTGCGAAGTCATCGTCACGCGCCGCGGCGGCCTTCCCGAGGCGGTCGGCGGGTTCGGCTGGGTGGTGGATCCCGCGGTCGACCCGTTGTGCGAAACCATGCTGGCGGTGCAGGCCGGCGCAACCCGTCGCAGCGAACCCGGCCTGCGGCTGTTCCTGGCCGACCACCAGCGCAAGACCGTTGCGCGCCGGTACGCCGAAGCGATCGCGGGCTTCATGCAGCTACGCCGCAAGCGCTGAGGCGGCGGCTGGCCGGCGCGCTGCTGCGCGCCGGTCCTCACGCGCCCAAGCCTGTCAAGACCGCGGTCAACCGCGTCTAGCGCGCGGGCTTGTTCGGCTTGCGGGTTTCACCCTGATGCTGTCTCTGCGGATCTTCGTTCTTGAAGCCGCCATAGCTGCTCTGCCCGGGATCGGCGCTGCGGCTCTTGATCTGGCTGGCATCCCGGTCCATCCGCGCGCCCGGGTTCTTTTTGTCCGCGCCGGTCTTGCCGGTCTTGCCTGCTGTCTTTCCACTTGAACCTGGTTTCATTTCCAACTCCTTGTCGTGACACAGTGTCGGTCTGAGGACCTGCCCCCGGGCCGGCTGACTCCGCCTTTCAGGAGTCCGCGCTGGCGCCCGGAAGCGAAAACCACGCAACTTTTATTCCACGATCGATCGCGGCGCGCGGTCAACCGTGGCGGCCGTCGCAGAGGGGCGCCTGCGGTATCGCTGGCAGCAGCATTGCAGAATTTGCCGGCCTCCCCTTCCCTCAGGCCAGCTGCAGCAGCCACGCGACCGCCCAGGCCGTGCCGGTCGACAGCACCAGCCCAAGCGCCACCGGCACCGCAAAGTACGCGCCGCCCGCCGTCGAGGCGACGATCTTGCTGACGGTATTGGCGGTCAACGCCCCCAGCACCGGCCATACCGCGGCCGGCGGCTCGACCTTGCCGGCGCCGACCATGGCGCCGATCGAAGTGGCCGCGGCATGCGCGTCGGCAAAGCCGGCGCCCACCGACAGCGCCAGCAGCCCCTCGTTGCCGGCCCATGCCTGCGTGGCCGCGCCCACCAGTTGCAGCACGGCAAACAGCAGCGCAAACACCGCCGCGCCGCGCCAGTCGAAGATCCCGCCGCCGGGCACGCCCTCGGTGCCGCCGCGGGCCTCGTGCCAGGAGCGCCAGAGCCAGATGCTGCCAAAGGCCGCGATCACTGCCAGCCCCGCCGCCAGCGGCAGCGCCAGCGCCGCCAGCGCGGACAGGCTGGTGGCGCCCAGCAACAGCAGCATCTGCACGTAGGTGGCGACACTCGACAGCAAGGCCGCCGCCACCGGGCCGTGGATGCGCGCCTCGCTCCGGCGCGACAGCACCGCCATCGCGGCAATGGTGGCGGTGCTGGAGACGAAGCCGCCGAACAGGCCCGAGATCGGCAGACCCAGGCGGTCGCCGAACAGGCGCGCGCAGACGTGCCCGACCGCGCCGGCCAGCAGCACCAGCAGCACCACCAGCCAGATCGCATGCGGGTTCCAGGCCTGCAGCGGGCCCATGTAGCGGTCCGGCAGCAGCGGCCAGACGATCAGCGCCGCAGTGGCAAGGATCAGCGCCTCGCTCATTTCCTCGCGCGTGACCACGCGGCGGGCCAGATGGTGCAGGAAGGACTTGCCATGCAGCAACAGCACCACCACCGTGGCCAGCGCTGCCGCCAGCGCCGGATGGCTCGCCGCCAGCGCGCCCAGCAGCAGCGTCAGCAGCAGCGCGAATTCCGTGGTCAGGCCGCTGTCGTGGCCGGCCGAGCGGTGGTAGCTCACCGCCGTCAGCATGGCCGCGCCCAGCAGCATGACCGGCAGCACCAGCGCCGACGGCAGTATCGCGCTGGCCACGCCCGCCAGGCTGGCCAGCGCGAAGGTGCGCAGCCCGGCCGGGGCTTCGCTGCTGCCGTCGGCCGCCTGGCTGCGCTCGCGCTCCAGCCCGATCGCGAGTCCGATGCCCAACGCCACCGATGCGGAAATGATCAAGGGGTCCATGCCATATGCCCGAGGTTGCAGTCGTCGTGAAGCCTGGCGGATGCCTGTGACGACAGTATCGGTGCAGGCGACGATTTGCGCACCCCTTGAGCGAGCCTTGTGGACCGGTGCGCGATGCTTCAGCCCGCGGGCGCGACTACCATGACCACATGCGCCTGCATGGGGCCGGCCAGCGGGCCGGCGCCATAGGCCTGTACCAGCGCCTGCTCGCAGTGGTCGGTCGCGCGCGCCAGGGCGTCGGGCCCGCGCGCCTCCAGGTCGGTGCGCAGCGGCGTGCCCTGGCAGAATGCCACGGCGGGGATACGCGCGGCGGCTGCGTGGCTGGTTTCGGTGACGGTCTCGAACACCGCGCCCGCGGTGAATCCGCCCGCGCGCAGGTCTTGCTCGATGGCGGCCTGGCTGTGGTAGCCGTGCGGGATGCGGACCATGAAATCGGGCGGCGCGTCGGGAAACAGCGCAGCGAGCGCCGCGGTGATGTCGCGCGCAAATGCGTTGAACGCGATCCGGTCCCACACGTTGAACACCAGCGTGCCGCCTGGCACCAGCACGCGGCGGGCCTCGGCGAACGCCCTGCCCTTGTCGGGGAAGAACATCGCGCCGAACTGGCATGCCACCAGGTCGAAGCTGGCGTCGCCGAACGGCAGCTGCATGGCGTCGGCCTCGCGCCATTGCACCGGGCGCGTGGTGCCCGCGGCTTGCGCGCGCGCCAGCATCGGTGCATTGAGGTCGGTGGCGACGACCAGGGTGTCCGCCGCCAGGCGGAGCGCGAGTTCCCGGGTCAGCACGCCGGTGCCGGCGGCCAGCTCCAGCACCCGCCGCGGCCGCAGCGCGGCGATGCGCCGCCCCAGGTCGGCGGCATAGGGCGCAAAGATCATCGGCACCATCAGGGTCTCATAAACCTCGGGAATCGCCCCCGCAAAGACTTTGTCCTGGTGTTGCATGCCCATGGCCCGGTCCTCCCCTGTGCGGCCCGGCGGTAAAGTCGCCGGGGTTGCCTGACTGGGTGTAGGACACATCGCAGGCAATGTAAACCGCGCCCGCTAGAACGTCTTGCTCAGCGATCCCCAGACCGTGGCGCGGCCAAGGTAGCGCCCTTGGGCGCTGGTGTACACGGCCCGGTCGGCATTGGTATCGATATACGCCAGCGCCAGCGTGAAGCCGTTGCCGAGGTCCTTGGTCAGCCCAAGCTTCCAATCGGCGTAGGAGGCATCGGCCGCCTGCACTTTCTGGTAGCCCGCGTGGGCGTTGAGTGTCAGGCCCCAGAACCCGAGCGGCACGTTGGCCGACAGATCCGCATACCAGCTGTGGCGGCTCTCGGCCAACCCGAACAGGTTGGTCGGCGCATAGGAATACTTTAGCGTCACCGGGCCGTAGCCGACGCCGACGTAGAGCTCGGTGGTGTCGGGGCTGGTGTAGCGGTCCGGATAGCTGCCCGGATAGTAGTACTGCAGCACGCCCACGTCGGTGCTCCAGCCGCTGTCGCCAAATGCATGGCGGTAGCCGCCGTAGAAATCCATCTCGATGGGCGCCGAAACGTCCGGGTGGCTGTCGCCCAGCCAGCTGATGCTGGCGTTCCAGTTGCCGAGGTAAAAGCCGCTGGCATGGCTGTAGTCGAAGCCGCCCTGGATCGCGGGGCGCCCGCTGCTTTGCGTCAGGCCTCGGTAGCGGTAGTCGCTGGCCAGCGCAAGGTTGGCGCTGAGCGTGTGGGCAGCGGCGGCGTCCGCCGTATCGGAGGCTTGCGCCAGGACGGGCGTGGCATTGGCCAGCCACAGGGCAGCGGCCAGCGCGGCTGGTGCGGCGTGGTGGCCGGTGGAGTTGCGAAGCAAGGTCATGGTCGAAGGTGGCGGATTGAAGGCGCGTCCGCATCAGGACGCCCCGCCACGATAGGGACTTCGACATAAAAACGGCGTCAAGAGACGCCGTGACCGTATTGAAATGCGGTAAACGCCTTATGCCGGCGCAGCCGCCTGCTGCAGTGGCGCTGCGCCAAGGCGCGGATCTTGCGGGGCTGGCCTGGATGGCTCTCCCATGAGGGGCGCCAGGGATGTCGCGCGGGCAAGTATGGCGCCGTCGATTGCAAAAAGTACAGACCAGGGCATGGCGATGATCCGGATCGGCATTTCAGGCTGGCGCTATGCCGGCTGGCGCGGCGTGTTCTATCCCGACGGGCTGGCGCAGCGGCGCGAGCTGGAATTCGCGTCGCGCGCGGTTGAGACCATCGAGATCAATGGCTCGCACTACGCGCTGCAGACGCCGAAAAGCTATCGCGCCTGGCATCAGGCCACGCCGCCGGGCTTTGTGTTCAGCGTCAAGGGCCCACGCTACCTGACCCACATGCTGCGTTTTCGCGACGACTCGGCACGGCCGGCGATGGCCAACTTCTTTGCTTCCGGCGTGCTGGCACTGGAAGAAAAGCTGGGGCCTGTGCTGTGGCAGTTTCCGCCCAACTTTGGCTTCGATCCCGAGCGCATGGACCGCTTCCTGTCGCTGATTCCGCACGACACGCACAGTGCCCGCGAACTGGCGCGGCACCACAATCGGAACGTCAGTGACCCGTGGTACGAGACGAGTCGCCGGCGCCCGATCCGACATGCGGTGGAAATCCGCCACGCCAGCTTCTGCACGCCGGAATTTCCGGCCTTGCTGCGCCGCCACCGGGTGGCGCTGGTGATCTCCGACGCCGTCGCCGACTGGCCCTATGCCGAGGACGTGACCAGCAATTTCCTGTACCTGCGCCTGCATGGCACCGAGACCCTGTATGGCGGCGCCTATTCCGATGCGGCGCTGGACCGCTGGGCCGCGCGGCTGGTCAAGTGGGCCAACGGCCAGGAGCCGGCCGATGCGCAGCGGATCTCGCCGAAACGGCCGAGGGCGGCCGCGCATCGGGACGTCTACTGCTATTTCGACAACGACAAGAAGGTCAAGGCGCCGTTCGATGCGCAGCGGCTGCGCGCCCGGATCGAGGAAAAATAGACGAGCGGTGGCGATGCCGCGGGGGCTGTGCTCAATCGCGGATGCGCGGCATCCAGCCGCTGCCGCGCGTGCGCGGGTCTACCGGCAGCTGCCGCTGCAGCGCGGCCTTGGCCAGCATGTGGGCGCTGATCGGTGCGGTCAGGAACAGGAACGCGGTCACCAGCAGCTCATGCAGGCTGGCTTCCCCGCGGAAGCTGAAATACGCCACCGAAGCCAGCACCACGCCGCCCACGCCGAGCGTGGTCGACTTGGTCGGCCCATGCAGGCGCATGAAGAAATCCGGCAACCGGAACAGCCCGATGGCCCCGACCAGCATGAACACGCTGCCCACCAGCAGCAGCGCGCAGACGATGAATTCGGCAACAGGATGCAGCATGGCCCGGGCCTCCTAGTATTCGATGATATCGCCGCGCTGCAGGTACTTCGACAGCGCCACGGTGGCAACGAAGCCCATCACCGCGAGCAGCAGCGCGGCCTCGAAGAACAGCGCCGAATCCAGGCTGATGCCCAGCACCACGATCAGCGCGATGGCGTTGATGTTGAGCGTATCGAGCGCAACGATGCGATCGGGCAGGCTGGGCCCGCGCAGCAGCCGCGCGAGCGTCAGCACAAAGGCCAGGCCCAGGATCGCCAGGCAGACCGGAATCACGATGGCAAGCATTGGAAGATCTCCTTGAGCGGGGTTTCATAGCGCGACTTGATCAGCGCGACCAGCGCGGCCTCTTCTTCCAGGTCCAGCACATGGACCAGCAAGGCGCGGCGGTCGTCGCTCAGTTCGGCGCAGAGCGTGCCCGGGCTGAGCGAGACGATGCTGATCAGCGCGGTGGTGGCGAGTTCATGCTCGACGTCGAGCGGGACCACGATAAACCCCGGGCGCAGCCGCGCGGTGCGTCCCAGCACCATCACGGCCACTTCCAGGTTGGCCTTGACGATATCGATCAGCACATGGCAGCTCAGGCGCAGGATCAGGTCCGGGCGCGACAGGCGGAAGGCACCCAGCACCAGCCAGCGGTCGGCCAGCCGGCCGATGGCCCAGCCCAGCACCGCGCCCAGCAGCCAGTGGCCCGGCGCGACGCTCTGGACCAGCATCAGCCACATCAGCATCAGGATCAGGCTGAGCCAGGGATGGGGCAGCAGGCGACGCCACATGCTCTACCCCCGCTCGCCGGGCAGCACCGCCCGCAGGTAGGCGGCGCGGTCCAGTAGTTGCGCGGCGGCATCCGCCACGTAGTCGCTGACCGGGCGCGCGCCCACGGTCAGCGCCAGGTTGCCCGCCAGCAGCAGCATGCAGCAGGCCAGCTTGCGCGCGTCGGGCCGCACCCGCAGGCGCGCCGCGCCGGGATGGTCTTCATCCAGATATTCCGCGCCTTCGGCCACGCGCTGCGCTTCATGCGGCAGGCGCCACAGCAGCCGCGTACCGGTGCGGGAGACGGCGATCAGCAGCAGCAGACTGGACCCTAGGACCGCGGGCCACAGCACCGGCATCCATGGCGCCGGCGTGGCACGCAGGATCATGAGCTTGCCCAGGAAGCCCGACAGCGGCGGCAAGCCCACCGCCGCGACCACGCCCACCAGGTACAGCAGCCCCGCCAGCCGCGAGGCGCTGACCGGGGCACCGTCGGTGCGCGCGGCTTCCGGCTCGAGCGCATCGGCCAGCAGGAACAGCGCCGCCGTGCACAGCGTGGTGCTGAGCAGGTAGTACAGCGCCGCGGCCCAGCCGGCCTGGGTTTGCATCGACACGCACGCCGCCAGCAGGCCAACCGACGCCACCACCAGGTAGCTGGTCATGGTGCGCAGCGCCGTGGCGGCCAGCGCGCCCAGCGCGCCGACCGCCAGCGTGGCCAGCGCCAGCACGAACACCCAGTCATGCAGGAACGGCGCCAGCAGCCCTTGCGCGCCCCCGAAGATCAGCGCATCGCAACGCAGCATCGCGTAGATGCCGACCTTGGTCATGATGGCGAACAGCGCGGCCACCGGCCCGGCCGCGCTGCCATAGGCCCGCGGCAGCCAGAAGTACAGCGGGAACAGCGCCGCCTTGAGCGCGAACACCAGCATCAGCATCGCGCCGGCGGCCACCGCCAGCGGCAGGTCCTGGGCCGGCAACCCGGCCAGCCGCAGGCCCAGGTGCGCCATGTTGAGCGTGCCCGACAGGCCGTACAGCACGCCGATCGCCACCAGGAAGAACGACGACGCCACCAGGTTCAGGATCACGTAGTGCAGCCCGGCGCCGATGCGCGCGCGGCCCGCCCCATGGACCAGCAGCGCGTACGAAGCGATCAGCAGGATCTCGAAAAAGACGAAGAGGTTGAACAGGTCGCCCGCCAGGAACGCGCCGTTCAGGCCCATCAGCTGGAACTGGAACAGCGCGTGGAAGTGCCGCCCCTGCCGGGCCGTGCCGTCGCCCGCCGCGGCCAGCGCGGCGACCGCAAGGACCGCGGTCAGCGCCAGCATCATCGCGCCGGTGCGGTCCAGCTGCAGCACGATGCCGAACGGCGCGCTCCAGTTGCCCATGGCGTAGACCGCGATGTCGCCGCCGGCCGCATGGCGCAGCAGCAGCACGGCCACCGGCACCAGCAGCAGCGTCGCCACCGCGCTGGCCAGGCGCTGCGCGTGCAGCCGCTGCGCCGGCATCGCGGTCAGCAGCGCACCGGCAAACATGGGAACCAGAATGGGCAGCAGCATGGCATGGTTCATGGCCGCGGCTCCGTGCCGCTGCCGTCGGCAGCGTGGTCCTCGCGCGCCTGCGGCTGGCCGGCGGCGTCGACATGGTCGCTGCCGGTGAGGCCCAGCGAGCGCAGCGCCAGCACCACCGCGAACGCGGTCATGCCGAAGGCGATGACGATGGCGGTCAGCACCAGCGCCTGCGGCAGCGGATCGGCATAGCTGGCCCCCGGCGCGATCACCGGCGGGCGGCCGATCGACAAGCGCCCCATGCCCAGCAGGAACAGGCTGACCGCATACGACAGCAGGGTCAGCCCCAGCACCACCGTGAACACGCGCTCGCGCAGCAGCAGGTAGATGCCGGCGGCGGTCAGGATGCCGATGGTGATGGCGTAGAGCGCGGCCATCAGTCCTCCTCGGCGGCCTGCGCCGGCGGCAGGTTGCGCACGCCGAGGTGAGACACGATCACCAGCGTGGTTCCGGTCACGGTGCAGAACACTCCCAGGTCAAAGATCATGGCCGTGGCCAGTTCCACCTCGCCGATGCCAGGCAGGTGGAAGTGCCCGAAGGCGGTGGTCAGGAACGGATAGCCGAAGGCCAGGCTGCCCAGTCCGGTCAGCCCCGCGACCAGGATGCCGGCGCCGGCGATGGCGCGGTAATCCGGGGCGATGCGCGCCTCGGTCCAGCGCACGCCATTGGCAACGTACTGCAGCAGCAGCGCCACCGAGGTAATCAGCGCCGCGATAAAGCCCCCGCCGGGCTGGTTGTGCCCGCGCAGCAGGATGAAGGCCGCCACCAGCAGCGTCAGCGGCAGCATCAGCCGCGCCAGCATGGCGAGCAGCAGCGGGTGCGCCTGGCTGGTCCACGGCAGGCCGTCCGGCGCCGCCGACGGGGTCGGCAGGCGCATGCCCTTGAGCAGTGCCTGCACCGCCAGGCCGGCAACCAGCAGCACGCAGATCTCGCCCAGCGTATCGAAGCCGCGGAAGTCCACCAGCAGGACATTGACCACGTTGTGCCCGCCGCCGCCCGGCACCGATTGTTCGACGTAGAACGCGGACACCGGGTCGTATGGCCGCGTCATCACCGCGTAGGCCGCCACCGCCAGCAGCGTGCCGCCGCCCAGCGCCAGCACGGCATCGCGCATGCGCCGGCCGGCGCCGGGGCGGTCATGCGCTGCGCGCGGCAGGTAGAACAGCGCCAGCACCAGCAGCAGGATGGTCACCACCTCGACCGAAATCTGGGTCAGCGCCAGGTCAGGCGCCGAAAAGCGCAGGAACGCCAGCGACACCATCAGCCCGCAGCCGCTCAGCAGCACCAGCGCCAGCAGCCGCTGCCGGTGCGCCGCCACCACGGCGATGGCGCACAGCGCCAGCAGTGCCAGCGTGGCGGCAGCGACCGGATCGATGGCGCCGGCGGGCACGCTGCCCGCCAGCGTGCCCAGGTCGGCCAGGAACCAGCCCGGCACGGCCAGCATCGCCAGCAGCATCCAGGCGATATAGGTCGGCAGCGAACCGTCTTCGAGCCAGCGCGTGACCGCGCCGGCAAAGCGTTCCAGCGCGCGCATGCCATGCTCGAACGAGCGCCGCGCGCTCAGGTGCTCGATCGCCTGCTGCCAGCGCCGCAGCGCATCGCGGCGCAGGAAGAACAGGGCCGCGCCGCCCGCCATCGAAACCAGGCTCATCACCAGCGGCAGGTTGACCCCGTGCCACAGGTGCAGGCTGTATTCCGGCAGCGGCGCGCGCAGCGTCGCCAGCGACGCGGCCGCGAGCAGGTCTCCAACGGTGTAGGCCGGCACCAGCCCGACCACCAGGCAGATCACCACCAGGAACTCCACCGGCACTTTCATGAAGCGCGGTGGCTCGTGCGGCGGGTAGTTGGGCAAGTCGGGCTGGCCCGTGCCGAAGAACACGCCGTAGATGAAGCGCAGCGAATAGGCCATGGTCAGCGCGCCGGCCATGGTGGCCGCGGCGGGGATGACCCAGTTAAACTCGCCCAGCAGACCTTGCGCGAGGGTCTCGCCGAAAAACATTTCCTTGCTGAGGAAGCCGTTGAACAGCGGCACGCCCGCCATCGACAGCGATGCCACGATGGCCAGCACCGCGGTGTGCGGCATATAGCGGGCGAGCCCGCGCAGGCGGTAAAGGTCGCGCGTGCCGGTTTCGTGGTCGATGATGCCGGCGGCCATGAACAGCGACGCCTTGAACACCGCGTGGTTGATGATGTGGAAGATCGCGGCCACCGTGCTGAGCTGGGTGTCGAGCCCGAACAGCAGCGTGATCAGGCCCAGGTGGCTGATGGTGGAATAGGCCAGCAGGCCTTTCAGGTCGCGCTGCAGCAGCGCCAGGCCGGCGCCGACGATCAGCGTGGCAAGCCCCGTCATGCTGACCAGGTAGAACCAGCTGTTGGTGCCATCCAGCACCGGGTAGAGCCGCGCCAGCAGGAACACGCCGGCCTTGACCATGGTGGCCGAGTGCAGGTAGGCCGAGACCGGCGTGGGCGCGGCCATGGCGTGCGGCAGCCAGAAGCTGAACGGGAACTGCGCCGACTTGGTGAACACCGCCAGCAGCACCAGCACCAGCATCGGCAGGTACAGCGGATGGTGCTGGACCTTGCCGGCCTGCGCCAGCACCACGGACAGCTCGAAGCTGCCGCAGATATGGCCCAGCAGCAGCACCCCCGCCAGCAGTGCCAGCCCGCCGCCGCCGGTCACCGCCAAGGCCATGCGCGCGCCCTGGCGCGCATCGGTGCGCCAGGACCAGAAGCCGATCAGCAGGAACGACAGGATACTGGTCAGCTCCCAGAACACCACCAGCAACAGCAGGTTGCCGGCGAGCACCACGCCGAGCATGGCTGCCATGAACAGCAGCAGCAGGCAGAAGAAGCGCACCGCCGATTCATTGCGCGCCAGGTAATAGCGCGCATACAGGATCACCAGCAGCCCCACGCCCAGCACCAGCAGCGCGAACAGGAAGGCCAGGCCGTCAAGGCGCAGCGACAGGTCCAGCCCGAGCGCGGGCAGCCACGCCACGCGCCAGCCCTGCGCGTGCCCCGGCTGCGCGAAGACCTCGCCGCGCAGGCTCAGCAGCAGCATCAGCGCGGCCAGCGGCAGGCCCATGATGACCGGTGCCACCAGCCGCGGGGCACGCACGCCGATCAACCACGTCAGCGCCGCGGCCAGCAGGGGCAGCGCAATCAGCAGCGGCAGCGCCATGCGCGCGGCCTCAGCCATTGCCCGGGGTCGCGGCCGGCGTGCGCGCGCCGGTGACGTGCCGGGCGGCAGGTCGGGCAATGGACTGGCATCGGATAGTCGGGGCGGTGGTCATGGTCTGGATTCTCTCGGCAGGCGATCCCGGCCGCTACTGTCCGGATTCTGCCGTCATTGCGCAAGCCGTGCCAGCCAATCGCCGCAATTTGCAAAAATATCATCGACTCGCGCAAGAAACTGAAAGGCGCATCGTCGGCCGTGCCGGGGGGCAGTGGCAACGACCCGCAGAGCGGGGACCGAGCCGCGCCAGCGATATCCGGTAAATATCGCTGGCGAATAAATGAATATTAGACGCCGGGGCGTCCCTGGCTTAGCCTTGGCCCCAAGACAGGCTATCCCACCCCGCATCCGGAGCCCTCACCATGACCCAGTTCCTTCTCTACCAACAGCAGGACCACATCGTCACGCTGACGATGAACGAGCCCGAGCGGCGCAATCCGCTGACCGGCAACACCGCGGTGGCGGAATTCCTGGCCGCGATCGAGCGCATCCATGGCGACCGCAGCGTGCGCGCGGTGGTCATTACCGGCGCCGGCACGGCGTTCTCGTCGGGCGGCAATATCAAGGACATGGAGCGGCAGGCTTCGGGCACGGTGCCGGGCATGGAGATCCGCCAGGACTACCGCTGCGGCATCCAGCGGCTGCCGCTGGCCCTGTTCAACCTGGAAGTGCCGGTGATCGCCGCGGTCAACGGCGCGGCCATGGGCGCGGGACTGGACCTGGCCTGCATGTGCGACATCCGCATTGCCTCGGAACGCGCGCAGTTCGCCGAGTCCTTCGTCAAGCTGGGCATCATTCCGGGCGACGGCGGCGCGTGGCTGCTGCCGCGCGTGATCGGCCTGTCGCGGGCGGCCGAAATGACTTTCACCGGCCAGCCGATCGACGCGAAGCTGGCGCTGGAATGGAACCTGGTGTCGCGCGTGGTCGCACCGGACGCGCTGCTGCCCACCGCTTATGAACTGGCTGGCCGCATTGCCGCCAACCCGCCGCACGCGGTGCGGCTGGCCAAGCGCCTGATGCGCGAGGCGATGCATACCCGGCTCGATACGCTGCTGGAACTGTCGGCCGGCTTCCAGGCGCTGTCGCACCAGACCGCCGACCACCGCGAAGCGGTGCAGGCCTTCCTGGACAAGCGCACGCCGGTGTTTACCGGAAACTGAAGCGGCAGCTGAAACCTCGCAAGCGCCCTAGCCTGCCACGCCCAGCGCGCCTTCGACATTGCGCACCAGGCTGACCAGGCGCGGGCCGATATCCTGCTCCAGCTGCTTGCTCTGCTGGCTGAACACCGGCACCGACGCGGCGAAGATCCAGGCCTCGCCGTCGCGGCGCGCGCGCATCGGCACGGCCACCGATTCCACCTCACGGTGCAGGTCGCGATGGCCGCGGCAGAAGCCGTGCTCCTGCAGGTCGCGAGCGGCATCGGCCAGGCGCGCCTGCAGCCAGTCGGCGCGCTGCGGATCGGTGGCGCGCAGCTGGGCGAGATACGGCTCACGCTCGGCCTCGTCCAGCCGCAGCAGATACGCGCGGCCCGAGCCGGTGCGCGTGGCCGACACGCGCGTGCCGACCTCCGGCCGGAACACAGGGCTGCCCACGCCCTGCGCGATCTCGACATAAGTCAGCGCATGGCCGCTGCCGACGATCAGCTCGACCTGCCCGGCGATATGGTCGGCCAGTTCCTGCATGGCGGGCCGCGCCAGCTGGCGGATCGTCATGCGGGCCAGCGCCGGCGCGGCCAGGTTGATCAGCCCCACGCCTGGCACATAGCGCGACAGCCGCTCCGAGTAATGCAGCAAGCCCAGCCCGCACAGCGTATCGAGCAGCCGGAACAGGGTGGGCTTGGCCAGGCCGGTGCGCTCCATCAGTTCCCGGCTGCTGAGTTCCTGCACCGTCGGCGAGAAGCAGTTGAGGATCGAAACGCCCCGCGCCAGCGCGCTGACAAGGCGCGCCTCGCCGTCGGCAGCGGCGGATGGCGGGGCCACTGAGGCATGTGGAGCATTAGTCATCTGCGGACCTGAATCTGTAGTTTTTTGATACACGCGTCTCAAAACCCGGATGTTGCCCTTCGCCTTTTCCAAAGTCAAATCCGGTTTTTTGAATTTACAGAAGGATATTCCGACGCCAGAATCCCAATTCATCGTATCGGACGAGCACTTTTCGGTACGGGCGTCTCAATATCGCCACCACGACTCGCAACGCTCAGCTTTCTCAGGAGACTCCCCCATGCAACAAGCCGTCATCGTCGACGCCATCCGCAGCCCGATGGGCCGCTCCAAGCCGGGCTCGGCCTTCACCGAACTCCATGCCACCGAACTGCTGGCGCAGGTGCTCAAGGGCCTGGTCGAACGCAACCGGCTGGACCCGGGCCTGGTCGACGACGTCATCACCGGCTGCGTGACGCAAGCGGGCGAACAATCCGCCGGTCCGGGCCGCGTGGCCTGGCTCGCGGCCGGTTTCCCCGAGCACGTGCCGGCCACCACCATCGACCGCAAGTGCGGCTCCAGCCAGCAGGCGGTGCATTTTGCCGCGCAGGGCATCATGGCCGGCGCCTATGACATCGTCATCGCCTGCGGCATCGAGTCGATGAGCCGGGTGCCGATGGGCTCGGCGCGCATCGGCCAGAATCCGTATGGCCCGTCGATGGAAGCGCGCTACGCACCGGGACTGGTATCGCAAGGCGTTGCGGCCGAGCTGGTGGCGGCGAAGTACGAGCTGTCGCGCGAGCAGATGGACACCTATTCGGCCCGCTCGCACGCGCTGGCCGCGGCCGCGCGCGAAAGCGGCGCGTTCCGCCGCGAAATCCTCGGCATCAGCACGCCCAACGGCGTGGTCGAGCACGACGAGACCATCCGCGCGGGCACTTCGGTGGAAAAGCTGGGCACGCTGCAGGCGTCGTTCCGCAACGACGAGCTCAGCGCGCGCTTTCCGCAGATCGGCTGGAACGTGACCGCGGGTAACGCCTCGCAGATCAGCGACGGCGCCGCCGCGATGCTGCTGATGAGCGAAGCGATGGCGCAGCGCCTGGGTTTGCAGCCGCGCGCGCGCTTTGTCGCGTTCGACGTCTGCGGCGACGATCCGATCGCGATGCTGACCGCCCCCATCCCCGCCAGCCAGCGCGCGCTCAAGAAGAGCGGCCTGACGCTGGACCAGATCGACCATTATGAAATCAATGAAGCCTTTGCCTGCGTGCCGCTGGCCTGGCAGCGCGCGCTCGGCGCCGACCCGGCGCGGCTGAACCCGCGCGGCGGCGCGATTGCGCTGGGCCATCCGCTGGGCGCCTCGGGCGTGCGGTTGATGACCACCATGCTGCATGCCCTGGAAGACAGCGGCCAGCGCTATGGCCTGCAGTCCATGTGCGAAGCCGGCGGCATGGCCAACGCCACCATCATCGAGCGCCTGTAAGCGGCGCGCGGCCCCATCCCGATCCCCAATCAAGGAGACACACCATGAAACTGACCAATATGTCCGCCGTCGTGACCGGCGGCGCTTCCGGCCTGGGCCTGGCCTGCGTGCGGCGCCTGGTGGAACGCGGCGTCGACGTGGTCATCGCCGACCTGTCGGAAGAGCGCGGCAACGCCGTGGTCGACGAGTTCGGCGGCAAGGTCCGCTTCGTCAAGGCCGACGTGACCGACACCGACCAGATGAACGCGGTCTACGACGCCGCCGAGGCCGTGGCCCCGCTGCGCGCGCTGATCCATTGCGCCGGCCTGGGCGGCCCGGTGCGCGTGGTCGAGAAAGACGGCTCGCCGGGTTCGCTGGAAAAGTACGAGTCGATCGTGCGCATCAACCTGATCGGCACCTTCAACGCGCTGCGCCTGGGCGCCGCGCGCATGGCGAAGAACGAGCTGGTCGACGGCGAACGCGGCGCCTGCGTGCTGACCGCGTCGGTGGCCGCCTACGAAGGCCAGATCGGCCAGATTCCCTATGCCTCGGCCAAGGCCGGCATCGTCGGCATGACGCTGGTGGCTGCGCGCGACCTGGCGCAGCGCGCGATCCGCGTGTGCACCATCGCCCCCGGGCTGTTCGACACACCGCTGCTGGCCAAGCTGCCCGAGAACGTGCGGGCCTCCCTGGGCGCCATGGTGCCGCACCCGGCCCGCCTGGGTGCGCCGGACGAATACGCCTCGACCGCGCTGCACATCCTCGAGAACCCCATGCTCAACGGCGAAACCATCCGCCTCGATGGCGCCATCCGCATGGCGCCGCGCTGAACCGGCCGACAACTGGAGACACCCATGAGCAATACGCTGCTGAAGGAAATCCGCGGCAACGTGATGGTGCTGACCATCAACCGTCCCGAGGCCCGCAATGCGATGGATTTCGAGACCGCCACGGCAATTGCCGCCGCGCTGGATGAACTCGATGCGCGCGATGACCTGAGCCTGGCGGTGCTGACCGGCGCCGGCGGCACCTTCTGCTCCGGCATGGACCTGAAGGGCTTCCTTGCCGGCAAGCGCCCGAGCATTCCCGGCCGCGGCTTTGGCGGCGTGACCGAGCGCCCGCCGCGCAAGGTGCTGATTGCCGCGGTCGAGGGCTATGCACTGGCTGGCGGCTTCGAGCTGGTGCTGGCGTGCGACCTGGTGGTGGCCTCGCGCGCGGCAAAGTTCGGCCTGCCCGAGGTCAAGCGTGGCCTGGCCGCCGCCGCCGGCGGTTTGATCCGGTTGCCGCGCCGCGTGCCGTACCACGTGGCGATGGAATACGCGCTGACCGGCGACATGCTGCCGGCCGAGCGTGCCTATGACCTCGGCCTGGTCAACCGCCTGACCGATGCTGGCGGCGCGCTCGACGCGGCGCTGCAACTGGCCGCTGCGGTCGGCGCCAACGGGCCGCTGGCGATTGCCGCCAGCAAGCAGGTGGTGGCGCAATCCGGCGACTGGACCCGCGAGGAAATGTTCACGCGGCAGAAGCCGCTGATCGACCCGGTCTTTACTTCCGCCGACGCGCGCGAAGGCGCGGCCGCCTTCGCCGAGAAGCGCAAGCCGGTGTGGACGGGCAAGTGAACGCTCCCGCCCTGACCTGAGAACGGCCGGCCGCAAGCCGGCCGTTCTTGCATTGCCAAGCAGCACACAGACCACAACATGGAGGAGACCCATGACACCCAAGCTGCCCTCATCGCGGCCCAAGGCCAGCGCAGCCCTGCTGCTGGCCGCTGCCGCGGCGCTGGCCTGCGCCGCCCCTGCAGCGGCTCATGCCGCGGCCTGGCCCGAGCGGCCCATCACCATCATCGTGCCCGGCGCGCCCGGCGGCACCACCGATATCCCGACGCGGCTGGTGGCGCAGAAGCTGTCGGCCATCCTGGGCCAGCCGGTGGTGGTCGACAACAAGCCCGGCAGCGGCGGCATCATCGGCACGCAGGCCTTCATGCGCGCGGCGCCGGACGGCTACACGCTGCTGGTCGGCAATACCGGCTCGCATGCGATCAACTACAGCGCCTACAAACAGCTGTCCTACCAGCCGCAGGATTTCCTGCCGCTGACCGACCTGATCTCGTTCGCCAATGTGCTGGTGGTCGGCACGCAAACGCCGGTGCGCAGCGTGGCCGACCTCGTGGCGCAGCTTAAGCAGTCACCGGGCAAGTATTCCTATGCCTCGGCCGGCATCGGCCAGACCACGCACCTGACCGCGGAACTGTTCCGGCTGCGCACCGGCACCGAGGTGATTCACGTGCCGTACAAGGGCTCGACGCCGGCCACCACTTCCGTGCTGGCGGGCGAGACCACCTTCATGTTCGACAACCTGACCCAGGCGCTGCCGCAGATCCGCGCCGGCAAGCTGCGCGCGCTGGCGGTGACCAGCGCCGAGCGCCTGCCCGCGCTGCCCGACGTGCCCACCATGGCGCAGGCCGGCGTGAAAGACTTCGTGGTGATGGGATGGCTGGGCTTCTTCGCTCCGGCCAGGACCCCGCCCGCCGTGGCCGCGGCGCTGCAAGAGGCGCTGGGCAAGGCCATGCGCGATCCCGAGGTGGTGGCCCGCTTCCGCGACATGGGCGGCGCCCCCGGCGGCGAGCCGCAGCCGAAGTTCGCCGCGCTGGTCCGCGGCGAGATCCAGCGCTGGGGTGAGACCATCCGCGCGTCAAAGGTCAGCCTGGACTGACCGGCGCCGCTGGCCGGGCCGGCTTCGCCAAAACGGAAGGCGGCCCGGCCCAAAGCCAAATTGACAGGGCCCGGCGCCACGGCATACCCTCGCCTTACCCTGCGGTATATTCAGTGCCCGCTTACATTCCAGTACATTGCAGACATGGAAGGCGCCCGGGGTTCACAACGATAACGATAATCCCAGCGACCGAGACCCAGCGTGCCCCTCTCCCCCGCTCCTTCCCGCTACGCCGGCCTGCGCCCGGCCTTGCCGATCCTGCTCGGCGCGTCCGTGATGCTCAGCCTGGCCATGGGCCTGCGCCAGAGCCTCGGCATCTTCATGCCGCCGCTGACGCGCGACCTCGGCATCTCGGTGTCGGATTTCACCGTTGCCATTGCCGTGCAGAACCTGGCGTGGGGCTTGCTGCAGCCGCTGGCCGGCGCCTGGGCCACGCGCATCGGCTTCCGGCCGCTGATGATGGCGGGCTCGCTGCTGTATGTCATCGGGCTGGTGCTGCTGGCCACCGCGCACAGCCTGGTCGGCGTCACGCTGGGCGCGGGCGTGGCCATCGGCGCGTCGATGGCCTGCACCGGCAGCGCGCTGGCGATGGCGGTGGCGGCCCGGCCGGTGCCGGCGGCGCTGCGCAGCACGGTGCTGGGGCTGGTGTCCGGCGCGGGCTCGCTGGGCGCGCTGCTGGCGGCGCCGATCGGGCAGATGGTGACGCAAGCCTATGGCTGGCGCATCGGCCTGGCGGCCTTCGTGCTGCTGGCGCTGGTGATGCTGCCCGCGGCGTGGTCGGCCGGGCGCGTCGACCGGCTGCCGCTGGCCACGCCGGCGGGCATCGGCCAGGACAACGCGCGCCAGGCGCTGGGCACCGCGCTGCGCCACGCGCCCTTTGTGGTGATGGCGCTGGCTTATTTTGTCTGCGGCATGCAGCTGGTCTTCCTGACCACGCACCTGCCGTCGTATCTGGACGTCTGCGGCATGGACCCGATGCTCAGCGCCGAGGCGCTGGGCGTGATCGGCGGCTTCAACGTGCTGGGCAGCATCTTCTTCGGCTGGGCCGGCGGCCGCTTCAACAAGCTGATGCTGCTGGGCGGCATCTATACGCTGCGCTCGCTGGCGCTGACCTGGTATTTTTCGTCGGCACCGACGCCGCAGAGCACGCTGGTGTTCGCCGCCGTGATGGGCTTCCTGTGGTTGGGCGTGGCGCCGCTGGTGTCGGGCTGGATCGCCGAAACCTTCGGCCTGCGCTGGCAGGCGATGCTGGGCGGCGTGGCCTTCTTCAGCCACCAGATCGGCAGCTTTGTCGGCGCCTTCGGCGGTGGGCTGGTCTATGACGCGCTGGGGTCCTATACCGTGGCCTGGCAGGTCGGCGTGGCGCTGGGGCTGGCGGCGGGACTGGCGCAGATCGCTTTCGCGGTGGCCACCCGTCCGCGACCGCCGCTGATGGCGACATCCTGAATACGCACCCGGTCCTGCTGCGGCGCCTGGCCGCCACACGGCGGCGGTAAGAATCGACGCGCATTGTAAATCTGGCGTCACGCGGCGGCGGCGTGGCGCGCGCCCGGCCCGCGGGCTCATGGCAGGCACGGCTGGAACAGTTCGTGCCTGTGTCCGCAGTGACGCAATGCTCTGACCCAAGGAGGCCCCCATGACCTCGACCGAACAGGAGATCCTGGTGTGCGGCCCGGAAGACGGCCGCTGGCATCTGGAAATGCGCACCGGCAACGGCGCCCCGGAGCGGCTCGACGGCGAGTTCGACTCGCCCGACATGGCGATCGCCGGCGCCCAGCAGGTATACCCATCGATTCCGGTACGCGTGACCGATATCTCCGGCGCGCCGGCACCGTCGGCCCCCGCGCATGAAGGATCACTGACCGACTACCACTACGGCGGGCACAGCGTAACCCGGGATGAGAAGCTGACCGGCCGGGCGCATCCTTCCAGCGACACCTCGCAGCCTCCGCCCGGCCCGCATCCCTACCAGCCCACCGGCCTTGGCAAGCTGCCGGAAGGCACGCCGCGCCATGGCATGTATGGCGTCGCCTCGAGCCCGGCCGAGGCCGAGGCGGCCGACCGCAAGGACGAGGCGGCGCGGCGCCACACCGGCTCGCGCGACGCCGAAGACTAGGCTACGCGGCACCGTGGCGGACGCCAGCACGTACAATTCCGGTTTTCCTTACGCCTCGCTGCGCCGCCGCCATGACCACCCTCGGAACGCCCCTCTCCCCCTCCGCCACCAAAGTGATGCTGCTCGGCTCCGGCGAGCTCGGCAAGGAGGTGCTGATCGCGTTGCAGCGCCTGGGCGTGGAGACCATCGCGGTGGACCGCTATGACAACGCGCCCGGCCAGCAGGTTGCGCATCACGCGCGCACCATCGCGATGAGCGACCCCGACCAGCTCAAGGCCCTGATCGAAGCCGAAAAGCCGCACCTGGTGGTGCCCGAGATCGAGGCCATCGCCACGCCGATGCTGGAAACGCTGGAAGCCGCCGGCACCGTGCGCGTGATTCCGACCGCCCGCGCCGCGCGCCTGACCATGGACCGCGAAGGCATCCGCCGGCTCGCCGCCGAGTCGCTCGGCCTGCCGACCAGCCCCTACAAGTTCTGCGATTCGCTCGAAGAATTGCAGGCCGCCATCGACGGCGGCATCGGCTACCCGTGCGTGGTCAAGCCAGTGATGAGCAGTTCCGGCAAGGGCCAGAGCAAGATCGACGGTCCCGAGGGCGTCAAGGCAGCGTGGGACTACGCCATGGCCGGCGGCCGTGTCAGCCACGGCCGCGTGATCGTCGAAGGCTTTATCGATTTCGACTACGAGATCACGCTGCTGACCGTGCGCGCGGTGGGTGCCAGCGGCCAGGTGGAAACGCAGTTCTGCGCGCCGATCGGCCACGTGCAGGTCAGCGGCGACTATGTCGAGAGCTGGCAGCCGCAGCCGATGCATCCGGCAGCGCTGGCCAGCGCCCAGCGCATCGCGCAGGCGGTTACGGCGGACCTCGGCGGCATGGGCCTGTTCGGCGTGGAGCTGTTCATCAAGGGCGAGCAGGTCTGGTTCAGCGAGGTCAGCCCGCGCCCGCACGACACCGGCATGGTCACCATGGCCACGCAATGGCAGAGCGAGTTCGAGCTGCATGCCCGCGCCATCCTCGCCCTGCCGGTCGACACCAGCCTGCGCAGCCCCGGCGCCAGTGCCGTGATCTACGGCGGCGTGGAGGCGCGGGGCGTGGTCTTCGATGGCATCGACCAGGCCTTGCGCGTGCCGCAGACCGAAGTGCGGCTGTTCGGCAAGCCGGAGAGCTTCGCCAGGCGGCGCATGGGCGTGGCACTGGCCTATGCCGACGACGTCGACACCGCCCGCACGCGTGCCAAGGAAGCCGCCAGCCGGGTGCGCCCGCGCGCGGTGGGCTGAGCGCCCCGCTACATCGGATGGCCGCCCGCGGCGGCGCCGTGGGCCGGGGCATGCTGCACCGCCTGGACGGCCGCCACCTGCGCCGCCGCCAGCACCGGCGAAATGCGCACGCCGGTCAGGTCAGCGCCTGACGGCGCCTGGTACAGCCGCAAGCCCAGTTCCGGCAGGATCGCCAGCAGGTGGTCGAACACATCGCCCTGGATGCGCTCGTAGTCCATCCACGCGGTCAGCGCGGTGAAGCAGTAGATTTCGACCGGGATGCCCTGCGAATCGGGCTCCATCATGCGCACGTTCAGCAGCAGGTCGTGGTGGATCTCGGGGTGCGCCTTCAGGTAGGCAATGCCATAGGCGCGGAAGGTGCCGATATTGGTCAGCCGGCGCCGGTTGACCGGGTCGTTGCCCGCGGCGATCAGCAGCCGGTTCGCCTCGTCGACCTCGGCCTGCTTTTCTTCCAGGTAGTCGTGCAGCAGGCGGAAGCGCATCAGCGCATGGACCTCGCGGTCTTCCAGGAAGCGCACGCTGCCCGCATCCAGCCGCAAGGTGCGCTTGATGCGGCGCGCGCCGGACTCGAACATCTGGCGGTAGTTGCGATAGCTCTCCGAGAACAGCTTGTAGGTCGGCACCGTGGTCACGGTGTTGTCCCAGTTCTGCACCTTGACCGTATGCAGGGCGATGTCCTTGACGTAGCCGTCAGCGTTGCACTGGGGCATCTCGATCCAGTCGCCGATGCGCAGCATGTCGTTGGAAGTCAGCTGCGTGCTGGCCACCAGCGACAGCAGCGTGTCCTTGAACACCAGCAGCAACACCGCCGACAGCGCCCCCAGGCCGGACAGCATCCACAGCGGCGAGCGGTTGATCAAAATCGACAGCACCAGCACCGCGCACACCAGCCCCAGCCCCAGCCGCCCGACCTGGATATAGCCCTTGATCGAGCGCGTCTGCGCCTGGCGGCTGCTGGCGTAGACGTCCTGCCACGCGCTCAGCACACCGCCCAGCATCAGGAAGAAACAGATCCACAGGCTGGCATGGGCCAGGCGCTCGATCGCCAGCGCATAGCGGCCCATGCGCGGCACTTCGCCGATGCCGATGGTAATCACCGCGAAGCCCACGGCATAGCCAAAGCGCCGGTAGGCGCGATGCCGCGTCAGCGCCTTGCTCCATTGCCCCTTGCCCCATACCGTCAGCAGGCGATGGGCCAGGCGTGAGGTCACATGGCCGCACAGCCATTGCGCCAGCACCGCGATCAGCACCAGCGCCAGCAGGTACAAGGCAATCTGGGCAGACGGATGGGCCGGAACACGTTGCTCGAACAGGTCCAGCAGGGCATCGAAACTCATAAGGGGCCAATTTGCGCCAGTCACGTGGCCAGACAGTGTACCCAACGCGCCCGGCATGCGGCGAAAACGCGCCGCGGCATCCGCGTCGGCTAAGCCGGCCCCGCGACGCGCCGCGGCGGCACGCTTGCGGGTTGCGCCGCCGGGTCGCGGTCCCCCGCCGCGGCGCTTGCCTGCTGCGCTTCCACCTCGCGCAGGCGGGCGCGCAGGGCACGCGTGAGATTGCGCCAGCAATCGCTGCCGAGTACCAGCCGGCGCGGCGGCGCGGCGCTGCCGGCCGCGGCAATGATCGCTGGCGCGATCCGTGCTTGCGTAGCTGCTGGCACCAAAAAGAAAATTCACCCATAGGGGTGACCAGCGCCATTGCAGAAACCAGCGCCCGTCTCAGGCAGGTAGCAGTTTCAGCCCGCCAATCCCGACGAAAATCAGCCCGATCAGCACCAGCCGCAGCGGCGACGCGCTCTCACCCAGGAACAGGATGCCAATCAAGGTCACCCCGATCGCGCCGATCCCGGTCCAGATCGCATAGGCCGTGCCCACCGGCAAGTGCCGCAACGCCGCGCTGAGCAGGTAGATGCTGGCCAGCGCGGCGCCGATGCCCAGCGCCGTCGGGCCAACGCGGGTCCAGCCATCAGTATGTTTAAGCGCCAGCGCCATCACGATCTCGATCAGTCCGGCCAGCACCAGCAGCGTCCACGCCATTGCCATGTTGTTCTCCTCGTCCGCCGCCGGGCACCCGTTGCCGGCCAGCCTCCGCCACTGTAGGCTGTGCGGATTGGCACGAAAACTGGCGAATTCTGCAAAGGGGCTATGCAAACATGCAGGAAGCAGACTGGGACGACCTGAAATACTTCCTTGCCGTGGGCCAGTCCGGCTCGCTGGCTGGTGCCGCGCGTGCCCTGCACGTCAATCACTCCACGGTGCTGCGCCGGCTGGCGCGGCTGGAAGACACCCTGGGCACCCTGCTGTTCGAGCGTCACGCCACCGGCTACGCCATGACCCCGGCCGGCGAAGCGCTGGCGCAACGGCTGGCCGGGGTGGGCGAACAGATCGATGCGGCGCAGCGGCAGCTGTCCGGCCTCGACAGCCAACTGAGCGGCCCGTTGCGCGTGACCACCACCGACACGCTGCTGGGCGGGCTGCTGATGCCGCTGTTCGCCGAGTTCCGCGCGCTGCATCCGCGCATCCAGCTGCAGCTCGTCGTCAACAACAGCTTCCTCAGCCTGAGCCGGCGCGAGGCCGACGTGGCGATCCGGCCGGCGAACGCGCCGCCGGAGTACCTGGTGGGCCGTCGTATTGGCCGGCTGCAAACGGCGCCATACGCGGCGCGAAACTACCTGCGGCAACTGGGCCTGCCGACCGACGCGGACCACCCCACGCTGGCCGACTGGCCGGCCTATGACTGGGTCGTGCCGGACGAAGCCCTGTCGCACCTGGCCCAGTCGCGCTGGATCCGCGAGCATGTGCCGGAGCCGCGCCGCGTGGTCAGCGCCGACAGCCTGGTGGCGATGGCGGATGCGGTCCGGCATGGCATGGGCGCCGGCATGCTGTTGTGCCTGCTGGCCGGGGACGATCCGGCGCTGGTGCGGCTTGCGCCGGCCGATACGGCCTTGGATACCGACCTATGGGTGCTGACCCACCCGGACCTGCGCCACAGCGCGCGCGTGCGGGTGCTGGCGGATTTCCTGCACGGCCGGCTGAGGCAGGGGCAATGGCTGGCGGGATGACACTACGCCCGCGCCGCGCCCGGTGCGTGCTCAGGCTGCCGGGGCATACAGCTCCAGCAACTGCTCCTCCGTGTAGCCCCAATCCGCCGCGTTCTCGAACGCCACCACCGTTTCATCGCTATGGCGCAGGTCGATCAGTGCGTTCGGCACCGGCCGGGACTGCGCCACGGAGTAGAACGCCATCACCCGGGGCCGCAGCGGGTCGGCATCGTTCTGCGCGCACACCACCGCGAGCCGGTTGGAGCGCAGGCGCAGCACGGTGCCAAGCGGATAGATGCCGACGGTGCGCGAGAAGGCCTTGAACACGCGCCGGTCAAACAGCGTGTCGACGCGCACGGCCATGTATTCCATGGCTCGGGCCGGCGACCAGGGCTGGTGTCCCGGATGGCCGCCGGTCAGCGCGTCATAGGTATCGCAAATCGCGCCGATCTTGGCGTGCACGCTCAGTTCCCGCCCGATCAGGCCAAAGGGAAAGCCGCGCCCGTCGACGCGCTCATGGTGGTGGACGCAGACATCGAGCGGGATATTGGAATAGAGCCGCGCTTCGTTGAGGAGGCGGTAGCTCGCGGAGGGATGGCGGCGGTAGGCCTCGTCCTGCTCGGGGGTGCGCTCGCCGGACCGGGATGCGGCGTCAGGAACGGTCAGCTTGCCGATATCATGCACCAGGCCGGCCAGGCCCAGCTCGCGCACCTCGTCGTCGGGCAGGCCCAGCGTGCGGCCCACCGCGATCATCAGCGCGCAGACCGCGAAGGCATGCAGGTAGTTGTCGTCGCCACGCGCCTTGAGCCGCGCCAGCGCCAGCAGCGCCTGCCCGTGGCGCGACAGCGAGCGCGAAGCCGAGTCGACCAGCAACAGCGCGCCGCTGAGCTCCAGCGCCCGCCCCATGCGCACGTCGGCAAACATCGAGCCGATCACGGCCTTGCCCGACTGGAGCAGTGCGCGCGCATGCACGATCTCGGCTTCGAGCGTGGCGGGTGACGGCGCATCAGCCGACTCACCGGCTCCGGGCGCAGGTGGGGACGGGAGGATGGCCGAAGCAGCGGCATCTCCCCCTTCCGGCGCCGGCACATTGCGGCCCTTCAGGAGATCGATCCAGACTTCGCGCACCCCCGCCGACTGGATCTGCCGTATCTGCTCCGCGCTGGCGACCAGGAACCGCGCGCGCCAGAACGGGTGATTGATCCAGGGCCCGCCCAGCCTGGCCACGAACATCCCGACCTGCAATTGCTCCGACCCGATGCGTCTCAGCATGCGCCACCCTCCCGGATGATGGTTTTATTGTTTTCGTTCCGGATATCGGTATTGACGGGCATAACTTTAGCCCCGGCCGCGGCGGCAGGAACCGTGCCGCGCACCCTTGTCAAGCGCCGCCCGAATGCCCGGACGGCGCCGTCGGGCATTGCCGGCGCCGCCATGGCCGCCGCTACAATGGCTGGCCCAGTGCTCACAGACGCCAGCCAGTCGCCCCCGTTCACCCATGTCCGGAACGTACACGCTAGTCGGCATCGCCCGTGCCAAGACCCACCGCCGCGACGCGCTGGTCTCCCAGCTCACTGCGCTGCGCTCGCGCGGGCTGACCGAGCCCGGCTGCCTGGACTACCACGTCGGGCAGGACGCCGAGGACGCGCGGGTGTTCGTGATCTACATGGTGTGGGATTCCAAGCGCGCGCTCGAATCGCACCTGAACCGGCCCTATATGCGCGATTTCCACGCCGCGCGCGCGGATTTCGTCGAAGGCGATTTCAGCTTCCGCTGGCTTAACGCCGCCTGAGCGCAAGGCGCCATCCCGGTCACTTCCCGGTGGGGTCGCGCGCCTGCCGCCGCCGGCCACGCCGCTTGTCATTCCCGCCGCACCGATCTATCACTCAAGGTGACGCCCGCCACGGGCGCGGCAGGAGTGCACCATGGAAATCAGGGATGGATTTGCCGGCACCATCGGCCACACGCCGCTGATCCGGCTGGCCGGCCTGAGCGCCGAAACCGGTTGCGACATCTACGGCAAGGCGGAATTCCTCAATCCCGGCGGCTCGGTCAAGGACCGCGCGGCGCTCTACATCATCCGCGATGCCGAGCGGCGCGGGCTGCTGAAGCCGGGCGGGACAGTCATCGAAGGCACCGCGGGCAATACCGGCATCGGCCTGGCGCACCTGTGCGCGGCGCGCGGCTACCGCTGCATCGTGGTGATTCCCGACACGCAATCGCCGGAAAAGATGGAGCGGCTGCGCATGCTCGGCGCCGAGGTGCGCGCGGTACCCGCCAAGCCCTACGCCGATCCCGACAACTACCAGAAGATTGCCGGACGGCTGGCCGACGAAACCGATAACGCGATCTGGGCCAACCAGTTCGACAACCTCGCCAACCGCCAGGCCCACTACGAGACCACCGGTCCCGAGATCTGGCTCGCCACCGGCGGCCATATCGACGCCTTCACCTGCGCCACCGGCACCGGCGGCTCGCTGGCGGGCATCGCGCGCTGCCTGAAGGAACACAAGCCGGGCGTGCGCATCGTGCTGGCCGACCCGCACGGCAGCGGCCTGTACCACTTCGTCAAGCATCGCGAAATCAAGTCGGAAGGCAGCTCGATCACCGAAGGCATCGGCTCCAGCCGCGTCACCGCCAACCTGCAGGACACGCCCATCGACGACGCCGTGCGCATCGACGACCAGACCTGCGTCGACATGGTCTACCGGCTGCTGCGCGAGGAAGGCCTGTTCGTGGGCGGGTCATCCGGCATCAACGTCGGCGCCGCGGTGGCACTGGCGCGCGAGATGGGTCCCGGCCACACCATCGTCACGCTGCTGTGCGACCGCGGCGACCTGTATCTGGCGCGGCTGTTCAATGCCGCGTGGCTGCAGGGCAAAGGGCTGGAGCCGATCCCGTTCCGCCGAGCCGGCCCGGCCGGGTAACCGAAGCGCAACTGCCGGCGCCGCGACCGAATTGGCTAGGCCCCCTTCAGCCGCCGCCACAGCGTGGTCGGGCTGATGCCGAGGATATGGCAGGCGGCGGTCCGGTCGCCGCCGCACTCCTCCAGCACGCGCCGGATATGGTCGACTTCGCTGGATTGCTTGACGCGCGCCAGCGAGCGGCGGGCCCGCGCGGCCGGCGCCGCGGGCGCGGCTGCGGGCGCGGGGGCTGGCGCCGCATCGCCGAACAGCTCCGGCGCCGCGGCCTGCAGTTCGTGCTGCAGGGCCTCGCCATCCAGCCGGCGGCCGGCCACCAGCACCGCGATGCGCTCGGTCACGTTTTCCAGTTCACGGATATTGCCAGGCCAGCGGTAGCGCGCCAGCCGCGCGCGCGCCGCCGCGGGCAGGCGCTGCGGGCGCTCCAGGCCCAGCCGCTCCTGCGCGCGGCGGTACAGCAGCTCGGCCAGCTCGGGCAGGTCTTCGGCGCGTTCGCGCAGCGGCGGCATCGCGATGCGCAGGATGTTGAGGCGGTAGTACAGGTCCTGCCGGAAGGTGCCGTCGCTCACCAATGCCGGCAGGTCGCGATGGGTGGCGGCGATCACGCGCACGTTCACCGGCACCGCGTCGAGCCCGCCGATCGGCAGCACCTGCTTTTCCTGCAGCACGCGCAGCAGGCGCGTCTGCAGCGCGGGCGGCATGTCGCCGACCTCGTCGAGAAACAGCGTGCCGTTGTGGGCCGATTCGAACAGGCCGGCCTTGCCGCCGCGGCGCGCGCCGGTGAAGGCGCCCTCTTCATAGCCGAACAGCTCGCTTTCCAGCAGCGCCTCGGGAAAGGCCGCGCAGTTGACCGCCACGAACGGGAACGCGCGGCGCGGGCTGGCATCGTGCATGCCCTGCGCCAGCACCTCCTTGCCGGTGCCGCTCTCGCCGCCGATCAGCACGGTGGAATCCACCGCGGCATAGCGCCGTGCCAGTTCGCGCAAGGCGGTCATGACCGCCGAGGTGCCGGCCAGGTCGTCGAGGCTGTAGCGCACTCCCGCCGGCCGCGCGCGGCTGCGCGAGCGCAGGTTGCGGTCCACGCGCTGGATCGCGCTGGCGTCCTGGATGGTCAGCACCGCGCCGGTGGTGCCGGCCTCGCCGAGAATCGGGATGCGGTTGACCACCACCATCTTGTCGCCCAGCTTGTGGATCGCCTCGAGTTCCTTGTCGCCGCTCTGCATCACCCCTTCCAGCGCCAGGTTGGGCGCGAGCGTCTGCAGCTTGCGCCCAACCGCGGCGGCGGCAGAGGTGCCGAGGAAGCGCTCCATCGCCGGGTTGAACGACTGGATGCGCCCCTGCGCGTCAACCGCCGCCACGCCCTCGTTCAGGTGCGCCAGGATGGTGTTGACATAGTCGCGCCGGGTGGCCTCGATACGGCGCAGGCGCGCGGCCTCGATTGCGTCTTCCAGCGCCATGCGCACCGAGTTGCCCGAGTACAGGAATACGCCGGTCAGCCCATAGCGGTCGGCCAGGTCGGTCACCAGGCCAGGGCCCACCACCACCTGGATGCCCTCCTGTTTCAGCGCCTTCACGCGCGCCACGGCGTCATCCTCGGTCAGGTAGGTGTAGGCCGGCACCGACAGCGAAAACGCGCGCACGAACTCATCCACCTCGGCGTAGGTGGCGGCATGCGTGACCAACGCCACCCGCGGCGAAATGCGCCGCGCCGTGGCCAGTGCGCTCATCACGTCGAAGCCGGTGACCTTGACCAGCACCACCGGCACATCGACGTGCTGGCGCAGGTAGGCGCCATTGGACCCGCCCGCCACCACCACATCGAGCCGGCCCTCGCGCACCTCGCGCGCCACCGCGCTGGCGGCCGCTTCGAAACCCTTGCCGACGATGCGGAATTCGGCGCGATCGGCATACGCCGGGATCAGGTCGGCAAAGGCGCGTGCGAGGCGGCTGATGCCGATCGCCCAGATGCGCGGGCGGCCTTGCGGGGAAACGGGAGGAGCCATGATGCAATGCAGAAGGAAAGCGTGATGAAACGCGCGATGAACAGGCGTACAGTGCTGGCACATTGTGAGCCACCGCGCCCCGGATTTCAACTTTGAATTCCAAATGAAGACACTTGGAATTCAATTGTGTTGAAACTTGGCATGAAATACCCGGTGGGTCCTCGCCGCCTTCCCGCCAGGCCAGTCCCTGCAAGGGATAGCGGGATTTTCAGGCGCGCCCGCGATCCTTGGCACATCCCTTGCAGTATTTGGCTTGTCCTGTTCACCCAACGCAAACGCCATGACCTATTCCGCTTCCGACCTCGCGCGCTCCGCTGGCGCCCGTTTCCGCCAGGCGCTTGCCGAAGAGCATCCGCTGCAGGTGGTCGGCACCATCAACGCCAACCACGCCCTGCTGGCCAAGCGCGCCGGCTACCGGGCCATCTACCTGTCCGGCGGCGGTGTCGCGGCCGGTTCGCTGGGCCTGCCCGACCTGGGCATCTCCAACCTGGACGACGTGCTGACCGATATCCGCCGCATTACCGACGTGTGCGACACGCCGCTGCTGGTCGACGTCGACACCGGTTTTGGCGCCTCGGCCTTCAACGTGGCTCGCACCACCAAGTCGCTGATCAAGTTCGGCGCCGCGGCCATGCATATCGAAGACCAGGTCGGCGCCAAGCGCTGCGGCCATCGTCCCAACAAGGAAATCGTCACCCAGGGTGAAATGGTCGACCGCATCAAGGCCGCCGTCGATGCCCGCACCGATGAGAACTTTGTCATCATGGCCCGCACCGACGCGCTGGCCGTGGAAGGCCTGGACAAGGCCATCGAGCGCGCAGTGGCGTGCGTGGAAGCCGGCGCCGACGCCATCTTCCCGGAAGCCATGACCGACCTGGCCATGTACCGCAAGTTTGTCGACGCGGTGAAGGTGCCGGTGCTGGCCAACATCACCGAGTTTGGCGCCACGCCACTGTTCACCACCGAAGAACTGGGCGGCGCCGGCGTGTCGATGGTGCTGTATCCGCTGTCGGCCTTCCGCGCCATGAACAAGGCCGCGGAGAACGTCTACGCGGCGATCCGCCGCGACGGCACGCAGAAGAACGTGGTCGATACCATGCAGACCCGCGCCGAACTCTACGAGAGCATCGGCTACCATGACTTCGAGCAGAAGCTTGACGCGCTCTTCGCACAAGGCAAGGGCAAGTAAGCAAGACTCAGGCGCGGCCGGGCTATGTCCCGGCCGCTTGCACGATCTCGTGCACGATACAGACAGGCTATACCAGGCATCACACAAAGGAGACCCAGATGTCCGAAGCGCAACCGCTCGTCACTCCCAAGCCCAAGAAATCCGTCGCCTTGTCGGGCGTGACCGCCGGCAACACCGCGCTGTGCACGGTCGGCCGCACCGGCAATGACCTGCACTACCGCGGCTACGACATCCTCGACATCGCCGAGACCTGCGAGTTCGAGGAAATCGCCCACTTGCTGGTGCACGGCAAGCTGCCGACCAAATCCGAGCTCGCCGCCTACAAGGCCAAGCTCAAGAGCCTGCGCGGCCTG
>NZ_SROX01000031.1 GCF_013141915.1 Cupriavidus necator
GCCTTCTGGACCACAAAATGGCTACGCAAGTTCGTCGCGCTACAATGCCCGCTGCATGTAACAGAAGCGACACATGAATAATAAGCGCATCTACGAGATCGACTCGCTACGTGGGATCGCCGCGCTCGTGGTGGTCCTGACCCATTTCCAGCCGTTCTTCTGGTCGCGCGTGGTCCATTGGGGATTCTTGGCCGTAGACCTGTTCTTCATCCTGAGCGGCATCGTCCTGACCAAGACCTATGAGGCCCAGATCCTATCCGGCTCGATCAGCGCGCGCGACTTCCTTGCGCGACGCTTCGCAAGGCTGGCACCCCTGCACTACCTGGCGCTCAGCTTGTTCGCGCTGGCTGAACTGGTGTCGTGGGCCAATGGCGGCGGCCACGTGGTCAACTGGTACATGCCGCTCTACTCGTTCTTCCTGAACCTGGTGTTCCTGCAGAACGTCGGGTTGACCCATGAGATGACGTGGAATGGCGTCTCATGGTCGATCTCGACCGAGATGGTCGTCAATCTGCTGTGGTTCTATGTGCTGGTGAAGCTGCGTCCGACCGTGGCGTTCTTCGTCTCGGCAATGATCGTGGCGGCGCTGTTCATCTTCACGACGATGGGCGCGAATCTCGATTTCACCTTCGCCAACAAGTTCGGCATCAACATCGGGCTGGTGCGCTGCGTGATGGGCTTCTCGCTGGGCGTGGTGATGGCGCGCACCCTGAGCACGAATGGAAAGCAGTCGATTGGCGGACATGCAGCTGCCGTGCTCGTGCTCGGCCTGCTGGCGTGGATCGGCTATACCTACAAGACGCCGGGGATGGAGGGAGCCGATTACGTCGTCGTGCTGTTCCTGTACCCGGCGCTGGTCTTCCTCTCGCTGGGCCGGTCGTTCCTGTCTCCAATCCTGCGGTCTAAGCCGCTGGTGTTCCTTGGCGACATCTCCTACTCAGTGTACTTGTTGCATCCGCTGGTAGGATTGGCGGTGTCCCGATTTACCGGGTTGCAGGCGCCCCACCTCGGCATTGCCGCCGTGGGCGCTGTGCTGGTGATGGCGACGATTACCTATTACACCGTCGAGCAACCGGCAAGGCGGTACCTGACGCGGCGGCTGACGGGGAAGAGGACGATAGGGGCGTCACCGCCTGCAGCTACGCGGCCTTCCGCCGTTTGAACTTCAGGAACTCCGCCCCATCTTCCGCTTCCCAGAACACTTTGATCTTGTCGGCGTGGGTGTCTGGCAACGCAGGGTCGATCACCGTCACGGCGCAAGGCGACAGGCTAGAGTCACGGAACCCGCGTTCCTTTGCGTACCGATCGTAAATCTTGTAGGACGCGATCTGCAGCGCGTGGCACACCCGCCCAGAGTCCGGATCCTTCAGGACACCATAGCCGCTCACATGCTTGTGCCCGCAGATCGACAGGTGATCCCGAGTCCCGAAGTGCGTCGCCTTCATGACGCCGTGTGCCGGGTTGTAGATTGAGTTGCCGGCGAAGTCATGGCGGGCGTTGACCATCACGCTCGAGCGATTCGAGAAGTTCAGCGACATCCGGACACCGTGATCCTTGTGGACGCCGGAGATGCCGCGAGCCAGCCATTGCAGCGGATCGCCGGCACCGCTCCATGCGTCATGGTTGCCGCCGACTAGATAGAGCCAGTCCACGGATCCGATGAACCATTCCGTCAGGCGCCAGGCTTCCTTTGCGGTCGTGGACTGCTCGGCGTAGAGACGCGCCAGACGGCCGACCCAGTTGTTCGATACGTCGCCTATGTTGGCGCCGAACAGCCCTTCCGTGTTCCGGATCAGCTTGGCGTGCCGCTCGAGCGCAACGATGTCGGTGCCGTCATCGTCAACGTGCGGATCCCCGAAATGCAGGATACCGATGGGGCCGGGGATCTTGACCTTGATGTCAACGATCTTGTTGGCGACTTCCGCTCGAGACTTCTGCGCGAACTTGCGCTTGCGCATCTCGAGCAGTTCCTCGATGGGCAGATCCTCGTCCACCTGCGGCGCAGCCTCGAATTCTGTGCCTCGAGCCAGTCTATCCCGTAGCGTGGTTTCTGCCATGCCCATGCCCCGAGCCGCAGCCTTGATGGAGCCGTACTGCTGAATCAGATCGTCACGTGTCATGGCGTTAGCTATTGAGTTTCGCGGCCCAGGCGCCGCACCATTCACCGGAATCCACCAGCGGGAACATGCTGATCGTGCCGCCATCTTGGAAGTCCACCGCCATAGTCGGAGGGTTGCGCCGGCACTCATTACGTCCTTCCTTGGGCACGAAGTAGCGGCAGTTCTCGCACGCGACCAGCGTTTCGGCCGGCTCGATCTTCTTGGGCTTGCGGGTTGCCATGGTCACCCCTTGATTGCAGCGTCGGCGCCTTCAGTCGTGTCGATCGACTTCAGGCAGTGGTCTTTGTCGAACCAGTTGAGCGCCTTGCAGAGGATGCAGCCCCAGGCTTGCCTCTTCTGCATGGCCTTGCCGGCGCGGGACGAAATGGTTTCGTCAGGATCGCCCGCGAACAGCGCATTGCCGAGTTGGTCGATGCTGATCAGGATGTTCCAGAAGTAGCGCTTCATCGTGCGACCCCCTTTACCTTTTCGAGTGAGCGGAGGCCGCCCAAGCCCAACATGCCGAACAGCAATTCCCACAAGGTGTCATCCAACCCCGGCATCGTCGGGAGTTGATGGCCGGCGAGGACGAAGCCCCACGCCACCAGCGGGCGCAGGATGAACTGATAGGCCAGCGCGGCGGCGCAGACCCAGCCGACCGCAGGACGCCACCCGCTCGTGAACACGTTCGGGCTCGCGGCTTCCGCCTGATTCGTCTGGATCTGCCCCTGCACGATGGCGAGGGCCGCGGCCAGCTTCTGCTTTTCCTCGTCCGACTTGTCCGGCCAGATCGTCTGCACAACGGTCTTCGCCAGGTCAATGCCTGCGGTGATCGGGTCAAGTGCCATGTCAGCCCTCTCCGGTTTCCATGATCTTCGCCAGGCGTTCTGCCCTGGCACCTACCTGTGAATACCACTTCGATGCGCGCATGCCGGCCGCCGCTGCCTTGTAGTCCGACAGGTGCATGGCCTTCAGCGTGTTGACGAAGCCCGAGAGGCGAGGCCATCCGAGGTTGAAGCACATGTTGGCCAGCACCCGTTGCCGCGGTTCTTCCATCGCGCGCCACCAGTTGGCGTTTCGGTCCAGGTCGGTCACCGCATTGGCAATGTCCCTCTCGAGCAGCACGTCAATCTGGATGTCGTTCAGCGGCTCGTCGGTGGGCTTGTGGGGGTAGGCCGGGTCGTCGGTGATGTTGTGCCCGACGCCAACGGTCCATTTGCCGACCGTGTCCCGATAGCGGCGCCGGCGCACGCCCTCATCGAGGCGAAGCTGCGCCTTCAGCTTGTCGTAGTTCATTCCTTACCCCGCCAAATCTTCCGCAGCGCGATGAACAACTGCGCAGCGGTGTACAGGATCGATAGCGCGAGCAAGATGCGGGGGAAATTGGCGTCCCCCCACGCGAGCGCCGTAATGATCCACGGTGGCGATACCTTCACGGCTGTTGCTGCGACTGCAGACGCGGCTTCGTTTTGCATTGGGTTCCCGGGAAATGAAAGCGCCACCCGAAGGTGGCTAGTTGGCGGCTAGGGGCGCGGCGTTACGTGCCGACCATCTGGCATATCGTGTCCGCAATCCGCACGGAGGCTTGATAGGCCAAATAGTCGAGGCCCGCTTGATCCGGGTGTGCGTTGTCCGACGACAGGTAGAAGTCCTTGTTGCCGGTCGTCGTCTCGCCAGTGACCTTGCCGGTACCGGATAGCCAGTTCTCCGCCGTGCTGTCGATGTAGCGGAACCTGCTGGCATTACCCATTGCGGCAAAGCCAGCGCCCACGGCGGTGGACAGGTCTGTGCCCGGCGTGCCAGATACATTGATTGGTCCAAGGCCAATGTGAATCGCCTTGGGCACGGCTGCGCTCACCTGTGACAGCACCGATTGCACAGCAGCCGTCACGACAGACGATCCGGCCGCGGCATCGTTCTGCGAGCCCCACCAGACGTAAATGTCGGCATCCAGCGCAATGAAGTCTGCCACGCGCTTTGCGTCGTTCCAGGCGGGGCCGTTCGGCGTGACCGTGGTGTTGACGGTCGCCCAGCCGCTGCCGCCGATGGCGTTGATCTCGGCGCGGTCCGCGAGACCCAGTCGCTGGCCGATGGATAGCCCAATGTGGGCGCCGGCATAGTCCAGATAGGTTCCGTTGGTGATCGAGTCACCCACGAATGCGATCTTCGGCGCCAGCGCCGGCACAGCGTACGGCAAGACCGTGCTTTGGTTGTCGACGTTGATGCCGTAGAGCTTCTGCCCCGAGCCGTGCCAGATCAGCTCGATCCGGCGCATCTTGCGCTGGGTGAACTGGGCCGACCAGACGGGGCCATTGAACGTGGCGCCCGTACCGGAACCCGTGGTCGAGCCTTGGGTAAAGGTGGTGGTCGAGACGGAGTAAGCGCCCTGGTTGGATACCTCGATGGCGCTGATCGCACCGCTGCTGACCTGGATCACCGTGACGACAGCAGCCGTGCTGAACGTCCCGCCGGCCAGCGTGATCTGATCACCAACCGCATAGCCGGAGCCGCCGGCGTTCTTCGAGACCTGCGCCAGCGTGTACGTGCGGGTATTGGTGCCAAAGTCGAACTTGACGTAGTGCGGGTTGCCGTCGTTCGGGAACACCGCCAGCCTAGCGCGAGCGATGTACTCGCCGTCGACAATCGCGCTGACCGCTGCGAACTGCGTGCCGCGGAACACCGCTTCGAAGGCCGGCGCGTCCGTCACGAAGCGCGTGCGGATCGGACTATTCGATGCCTGCTTGCTGCTGTCGGCAAACGTGATGCTGGAGCCTACACCGCGGTTGGTGCCGTCGTTGATCACAGCATTGCCGATATGCGTGAGCGCGTCGTTATCGAAGCGGTGCGAAACGTTGCCGGCGGTGTTCGCGTTGATGGTGGATGCGTTGCCCTGCATCGTGACAGTCGGCGGCGAAGCCATCACTGGATAACGTGAACCTACCCCATCAAAGCGACGAGCCCACCGCTGAACGCGAGACTCGCGGAAAGGCGCATCAAGAATACCCATATCTCACCTCACGAAATCGTAATAGCCGGCTGCACGGTGACAGCGCCGTTGGAGTCGCGCGTCACAGCGGGTTGCGTGACGGTCTTTGCCGGTGTTCCTGCGTAGGTCGCGTGCCATGCGTCGATGGCGCCTGGGAATGCGGTGCTGGCTACGTCGGTTGTGAATACGCCGCTCGTTCCATCGGGCCACTTGATGCTGGCTGTGGTGATGGCGCCGTTCGCGTCGCGGGTGGCGCTGACAAGCTGGAAGTTCTGCACCTGTGCCCACGACAGCAACAGCGCCAACCGCGCGCCGATCGTCCCAGTCGGATACGTCAAAGCTGGATTTAGCCCCACCAGCGCCGCCCCCTTCGCTGGGTCGGTGGCATTCGCCACATCCGCGCGAAATTGGGTATCGACATCGCCCTTGTCGCCCTTATCCCCCTTCCAGAACGGCAGCAAGTTCATCGGATACTTAGCCATGGGTGATGTCCTTGATCACGTTGATGTACTCGGTGTTGTTGGAGAATGGGCGGTTGCTGGCGTCGATGATTTGCACGTCTAGCGATAGCCGGCCAGTAGGCCAGCCGGTCGTGCCGGCGCTGTATATGCGATACAGGCCCTGCGTCGCATCGATCCATTCCGCCGTCAGTTGCTCTACAAGGCAGCCGCTGGCGTCGCGCACCTGCGATGAGATCGACCAGCCCGCGAAGCTCTGCACAGAGCCATCGGGGCCGAAGAACTGGCCGCCCCGCTCGAAGTTGTCACCACGTTTGATAGGGATCATGTCGGCTCCTTAGTTGAGTGCAACCCAATCGGAGGCGCCGGTGCCGGTGTTTTTCGCCTTGTACCACTTGTTGTTCGTGGTATCGAGCAGTTCTTCCCGCACGAAAGCGGCGTTCACGCTAGGCGCACCGGCCGAGGTGCGGTAGCCGTTTTGCCCGACCGCGACCCATGTGCCAGGCGAGCCAGCAACAACGCACGTCCAACCCTGCGGCGTCCCATCCAGCGGGTTGTCATTGCGCCAGTAGTCACCCACAACGCCAGTGATGTACGCGGCAAGGGCTGTCTGCGGGTTGCTCGAATTCCCGTTTTCCAGATACTTCGCGCCGAACCGCGCGCTGGGCGTGTGGTTGAAGAACTGCGTGTATGTGCCAGCCGAATAGGTGTTGCCTCGCTCGATAAATCCGATGTCGCCCTGTACGTCCCAAGCAAACGGGATGGGTGAGCCGGCATTGCCGGTCATGTCGTTGCCGATGGCCTTGAAGTTGTAGCTGTCCACGCGGACATAGCCGTTCTTGACAGAGTTCCCTTCGAACACCGTGCCCTTGCCGCCGGGTTGCAGCAGGATGCCGCTGCTGTTCAAATTGAAGCGGTTCCCCTTGTACACGCACCCGAGGCGCTTGACGGACATCTGGATCCCGTACGTGTCTTGCGCCGTGCAGCCGGTCATCACAAAGCCTTCGATGTCCGCTGCGCCCCACCCGGACGGGTAGTAATCCGATACGATCAGGCCGCCACCGAAGAACTGCGCACCGGTAACCGTGACATTGGCGTTGTTCTGGTAGATGTCAGCCGTGAACAGGATGTGTGAGCTGACGCGCTCCGACGTGCGCTTCGAGTAACCGCCGGTAATCTCAACGTTGGAGGCTTCGTAGATTTCGACCCAGATGCCTTCGCCATTGAGCCGGCAGTTGTCGAACACGGTCGGCCCGATGTTCCTGCCGGCAGCGAACCGCGACACCCGGCCTAGTGGCGCGATAGCGTCGCAGTTCACTGCCTTGCAGTTGATCGAGTTGTCAGAGAAGGCGACATCCTCGTTCGAAGTGTTCCAACTGCGCCCGGTCTGCTCCATGCGGGCCCTCGTGACCTGCACGTTGTCAGCGTTGCGGGTGATGACCGAGTAGTTGCACGTCTGGTACGTGAACAGCCTGTCAATGAAGACGTTTTTGTTCTGCGCGCCGTTGAAGACATCCATCATCAGCGCCGAGCGGCACGCCTCGGTTCGGACGCCGCTCATCCAGACGCCGTTATTGCCTTCGAAGGCGAACGGGTAGTAGTTCTCCGATGCGATGTAGTCGCTGCCGGCAATCGACGTGTTGCCGGAGACATTCGGGAAGTACGGATCGGCGATGGTGATGCCGGTGCAGTTCTTCAGGAAGAACGCCACGCGCTCGGCGTCGGTGCCATTGACGATGACCTTGGCGCCCGCGTCGAACAGCAGCGCAAGATTCGAGCGGCTGGTGATCTGCACCGCCGTCTTGCGCGTGCCGCTGAACTTGTCCTTGTACGCGACAGAGGTGGCCGGGATGATGACGTACTGGCCGGCAGGGAATCGCAGGGTAGAGTGATCAGGGATGGCGTTGATAGCCGCCTGGATCGTCGCAGTGTCGTCCGTGGTGCCATCACCCTTGGCGCCGAACTGCTTCACCGATACTGGGCTGGCAGTCTGGTTCAGTTTCCACCGGCCGCCGTCGCCTGCGACGATAAGCGTGCCGCTGTTGTCAGAGCTGGTAGTGTCGGCTGGGTCGTAGGAGTACGCACCACCGCCGCCATCCCCAGCCGCGTAGTAGCCGGCCACGAACGCGCGCGTCCATTTGGTCTTGTCCAGCGCACGCAGCGCCGCGATGCTGTCGACAACGCGATTAGAGCCGGACAGCAGGATGGCAGACAGCGTCGTGTTGCCATATCCGATCATGTCGGCGCCAGACGAGCCGGACAGCGCGCCAGCCGACACCATGCCCTCGACGTTGTCCCGGTCCCATACGGTGACGTCCGACGCATCCTTGGCGATGATGCGATAGGCGCCAGATCCGTACATAACCACCTCGCCGCGGGCGTCCGCGACAACCGGATTGGTGTTCGGCGTCGTCTGCGCGGAGTCCTGATAGGTCGCCTTCGGGGTGAGCGTTCCGGCTGCGTAGGTATAGAACTTGTACCCCACGCCAGGCGCCCAGGAATTCGTCGGGATCAGTTGCTTTGCGAGAGGCAACAGGCTTGCGTTGGCCATCGTGGCTCCGAAAATGAAAAAAGCCGCTCGAAAGCGGCTGTGCTATGCTGATTTGATGGACTACGACCTAACTCATGCGGCCTTGGTCGGTCTTGGGGCGGGCGTCGTTCAGGTGCTACTGGCCCGCTTGACCGCCAAGAAGGCCGATGCCGCCCGCAAAAGGCGGCAAGAGCGCACGCAGCGCATTTACTGGCGCTTCTTTCGCTTGGCTCGGCACCTGCGCCGCAAGAGCGTTACCGACCGCACGCTCATTACGGAACTGGTTGACGCTGTCCCGAGCGAGATTCACAAGCGGGAATTTCCCGACTGTCCCACTCATCTGCGAAAGTAGGTTCATCACCGCCGATGCGGTGTTCGAGTTGTTCACCGCGGCGCCGGCCGGTGCCGACTGGATGTACGAAGCCACCCGACCAATCGCCTTCAGTTGCGCGATTTCTTGCGGCGTGAACATCGTGGCCAGCTTTTCGTCGCCAAGCGACTGCAGCGCCTTGTTGTAGCCAGACTGCGAGAACTTGCCGACCTCATCGCTGGCGCCGTTCAGCGCCTTGGACTTCAGGAAGTCCACCACCTGACCGCGCACCGCCGAGGCCTGCCCAGGCGCGACATCAAACATGGCCTTCACGTCAGCGACCGGCGCATTCAGCACGTACTTCTGGAAGAATTTGTCCGGTTCCGCACCGTCAACCGCGGCTTTCAGTGCTGGGGTCGAGTCGATTTGGCCGAAACGCTGGCGGGCCGCGGCACGCGCCTGATTGAATGCGCCTTGAGCCTCGGCGCCCAGCGAGGAAGGCGGCAGCGGCGCGCCAAACGGGACGATCTGATTGCCACCGAAGCGGATGTCGCCCATCGGCTGCGCGTTCTCCAGCGCATCCCGGACGATTCCCAGCGCGCGGACGGCGTTACCGTCGCCGGCTCGCTGTGCCGAGCGGGTAGCCTCGGCCAGCGTGGACTTCAGTTGTTCCGCCGTGCTGATGTTCAGCGGCATCTCGCCCTTGCTGACCTTGTTGACAAGATCGGTGATCTGCCCCGGCAGAAATCCGGACTTCATTTCCTTGTCGAGGGTCGTCAGCGCCGTGTCTGCGAACTCGCGATGGTTGAGCGGGATCTCATTGGCGTTCAGCGCCCGCGCCTTGTCGTATAGGCCGGCGATATTCGCCCGACTGCCGGCGTCGTATTGGCGCAGTGCGTTCAGCAGGCTGTTGCCGGTCTGAAACTGACCTTCAGCCCCCGCGGCGCCGCGCTCGTTCAGCGCCTGGATCAGCTTGTTATTCTGCGCAGCGAAGCGATCAGACAGCGCATTCCCAGCGCCGGCCACACCGCGCAGGTTCTGTTCGCTGGCGAACTGAAGCGGGTTACGGGTGGCCTGCCCGAGCGTCAGCGCCGCCTCATCACCCAGCACCGCGCTCCCTTCTGCGGCACGCAGGATAGCCCGAGCGTCCATCGTCTCGTTTCGGCGCAGCGCCGTGCCAACCTGTTCCCGAGCCTTCTGCAGGATCGAATCAGGGATGGCGGACAGGTCAATGCCCTGCTCGTCCGCGGCACGCTGCAGGATCGTCTGTGCGTCGAGGCGCGCCAGATCCGGGCTGCGCATGGAAGCCTTGGCGCGCTCGATCAGGCCGGATGCGCCCTTGATCAGTTTGTCAGCGGCAACGCCACCAGCAGCCCCCAGCGCCCCGCCGAGGCCGACTTGCGCAGCCTTGGACGTGCCAAAGTTGCCGGTGTCGAGCACAGGCGCTGCGAGGCCCGACAGCGCCCCTTGTGCGCCGGCGCGAGCAGCAATCTGCCCGACCGTCGAGGCGCCGCTCATCGGAATCAGGCGGTTGACAGGGTTGGCGATGTTGCCAGCGACACGCGACAGGTCAACACCATCCCGACCAGCCATCTTGCGCGAGGCGTCGTACTCGGCATTAGCACCCTTTACGATGGCATCCACGCCGGCCACGCCAGACGAGCGCGCCACCGGCAGGCCCATGTCGGCCAGTTTGTTGCCGAACTCGTCCACTGCCTGGCCGACGCTTTCCGGCACAGCGCGGCGAGCCAGTTGGGCTCCAGCGTCCACCGCATCGCGCAAGCCCATCCAGACGCCACCGAGCGCGCCGCCCTTCGCTTTTGAGGCGCCAGCGGGTGCCGGCTCTGCGTTGCTGCGGCTACCCAGCGCAGCCAGGAGGTCGTCAGTGCTTACGCCGGACAGGTCGGCAGGCGTCGCGGCTTCAGCGGTGCCCGAAACGGCCGACAGCACCTTGTCAGCCACTGCGGCCACCGGACCGGGGGTCAGGCGCTTGTACGCAGCCGTCACCTTGGCGGCGTAGTTCGGATCCTCTGCGTAGCCCTTCAGGCCGGCGAGGTACTTGGTGGCGTCCGTGCCGGCGCCCTTTGCCCCCGCGTACTTGCGCCCTATCAGGCCGGCGAAGTCCGAGGCGAACGCATCCGGCGACTCGTAGGCGCGGTACTTGTCGCGCGAGCCGGTCATGTTGTCCGTCGCGGCCACGCCAGAACCGGAGAAGTCCTTGATGTTGCCGAGATTGAACGTCCCTGGCACCACCGACTTACCCCATCCGGTTTCTAGCCCCCATTGGGCCAGCAGCAGCTTGGGATCGACGCCGATCTGCTTGCCGGCGCTCTCCGCGATGCCGCCGTACTGCGCCGCAAACGATTCGGGCGTGGCTGCCTTGGGCTTGACGGATGCCAGCAGCGATTCGGTCGAGGCGCTAGACAGGTCTGCCATTTAGTACCCCATTGCCTTGAGTTTTTGTGCCAAAGCCGGGTCGGAAGCCGCGCGGCGCTTCAGTTCAGCTATAGCCACATCCTGGCTCATCGGTGCGGCTTTCGTGGGCGCAGCGGTGTCGTTGCCGGCGTATTTGTTCTGGATCTCTCGGATTGCCTTGATGGCGGCCATCTTGGTGTCGCGCGGAATGGTCGGGTCACCGATCGTGCCGGCCATCTGGCGGTACATGGCAACATCTTTGTCCGACTGCGGGCCGCTCATCTTCGGCATCTTGGACACCAGCATGCCTTCAATGGCCTTCAACTGAGCCGCGGCCTTGGCGCCTTCGGTCGATTTTCCGAACGCTGCCATTCCCGCATCCACCCCGGCGCCGAGATAGCTGCCTGTCGATGCCGGAACAAGTTTCTCGGCCTGATCGAGCAGCCCGAGCGCGTCGTTTGCGTCCTTCACGCGCTGGGTCTGCGCTTCGGCTTGCTTCTCACCGGCTTTTGCCGTGGCAGCCTGTAGCGTCATGTCTTGCCCACGCCGGGTCGTCTCGGCAGTCAGATCCTGCCCGCGCAAGGTGATCGCATTCTTTGTGTTTTCCTTCACCTGATCGCGCTCAGCCTTCCACTGCTCCACAATCGGAATCATCTTCATGCGGTTCGCCTGGATCGTCGCCGGATCGAACTGAGCCGGCAGGCGCGATGCGACATCGGGATAGACGGATGCCGCACGCGCGCGGAATTCATCCCACTGCCCCTGATTCTGGATGCCGGCCATGTTCTTGTCGGCCCAATCGAACTGCGCAATCAGTTCATCGCGCTTGGCCTTCTGCGCGGCCTGTTGCTGGGAAGTCTGCTGCGCATACATCTGCTGGTATTTCGGCACTTCGCCCGGAGCGGCGGCAGCAATCTGCGGCAGCGCCTCGCGCTTCAGGTAGCCGGTGGCGTCATAGTTCGCCGTGTTGCCGAGGATGCCGGCCAGCGCGTTCTGCTGGCCGATCTCCTGCGTCTTCTGATCGAACATGAGTTTGCGCAGCTTGTTTTCCTGCGCCTGATCGGTCAGTTGCTGCGAGGATTGCCAGCCTTGGAGGAATGGGAGCGTGTCTGCCATGTTCTATCCGATCAGGAAAGCGTCGCGTAGGGCTGCGTGCCGGCGTAGTAGTCGGTCACAGGAGTGGTCTGCGCCGAGCCACCGCCTCCGTAGTTGCCCCAGTTCACATTGGAAAGCTGGTTCGCCGCGAAACCGAGACCTTGCCCGATGTAGCCGGACGCACGCTGCGAGCCAGCCGCCGCGGCATTGCCCGCGTAGAGCATGTTGTTGCCAGCGTTCGTCGCGTAGTTCTGGCCAGCCTGCTGCGTCGCATTCGTGGCGGTCTGCCCGATGCCGGCGAGAGTCGCCAAGCGGTTGAAATGGTTCGTCTGGTTCGTGTTGAACCGATTGAAGGCGTTGTTGTACTCGTTCGAAGCGTAGTCCTGCCCGTACTTGCCAATCGCCTTCAGCGCAGCGCCGGAGAGAATGCCGCCGCGCGCTGCCGCCGAGTTCTCGATAGCCTTCTGGCCCTCGTTGAGCCGGAACTGGAAGCCCGGGTCGCCTTGGAAGTTCGTTTCATCGAAGTTCCGCAGCAGGTCGCCGCCGCCATCGTGCATGCCCTTGAGGCCCATGCGCCATGCCAGAGCGTCGAGCGCATTGCCGCCGGTCTCACGCCACGGCGCTTGATCCTCGCGCGTCTGGTCGTACATGTACTGCTGCAGGGCATTGGCGTCGCTCGCTGCTTGCGCCTGCCGGTCTGCCGCAGCTTTCGCGCCCTTCGCACCGATCAGCGCACCACCGACCGCGCCGGCCGCAGCAAGGCCGCCGCCCACCACAGCAGCCGTGGCAGCAGAGATCCCAAAAGCCATGATTTACCCCTTGATCCGATTGGCGATCAGTTGCTTGTTTTCCGGGCCGCCGAGCAGCTCACAGGCCTTGGATTCCGTCAGGATCTCGACCAGCTTGTCCGGGTCGGTTTCGTCGGTCGGGAAGAAGTTCGTCCAGACCGCGTCTTCCAGTGCCAGCGCGCAGTTCTTCTGGCCCGGCTTGACGGTCAGCGTGTGCGGCGCGGCAATCTCAACGGTGCCGTCATCAGTCACTAGTTGCAGCCGGCCGGCAGACAGAACCGCCAGGTTTTCAGTCTTATGGATGGCGCCCACCAGCACAGTGCCCTTCGGGATCCGGATCTCGCGCGCGTACATGCCGGGCGCAAAGTAATGCCGCACCGGGCAATCCACCTGCGGATGCTGGTTCATCGCCGCCTCAAGCTCGCGCACGCGCTGGCGCATCGGGCGGCCGAACGTGACTTCCATCTTCACGAGAACAGCGCCCCAGCCATCCATTCAGCGGTGATGGACGACGCAGCGCCGGCAATCGCCTGGATGAAATCGCCGGCCTGCATGGCGGGCACATCGACGTCCATATAGTCGTTCGCCGGGATGCTCTTGCTCGGGAGAAACTTGTTGCCGTCCGACGCCGAGCCACCCACCGGCACGGCATGCAGGCTGACCTGTACCGCGCCGGAAGTGGTGTTGCTCAGGCGGATGCGACCGCCGCGCAGCAGGTTTGTTGTCGGCTGCACCGGCACCACGTAGAGCGATGACAACGACGTGCCGAGGACTACCGGCTGGAATGCCTTGATATATGTGATTGCCATGTGTTCCTTATGCGGCGCGGAAGGTCATGCCATCGAGAGAGAGCCAGGAATTGGAGCCGCTGGTTGCGCCAACATCGCCGGACGGATAGATGTCGACGCGACCGAGCGCACCATTGCTGATCGCAACAAACAGTTCCTCGTTGGCGGGCCGGTAGCCGGCTGGCAGGTTGAATACGGCGTTGCCAATCACCCCGCTCTTGACCATGCCGCGCAGATGCACGACGCCGCTCAGATCCTTGTAGTAGCCGGCGTTGTTGAAGCCACCACCGAAGTTCACCCACGAATTCAGCAGAGTCGGCGCGATCCACGCCTCCACAGTCGGCGGGCGATACGGCGCGGGGATGTCGAGGATCATCCCCTCCAGTTCTTCCAATTTTCGACGGATCGGGTTCAGGTCGGGCTGCTGCGGAATCAACGCCTCAAGCTCAGCGATCTTGCGCATCGCTTGCTGAATGCCGGCGTCCTGCGGCACGAATGCCTGGAACTCGATCACCTGCGTGGCCTGCTCGATCAGCGTGATGATCTGCGACAGGTCCGGCGTCGTGCCAGAGCCGCCGACACGCGCCAGCAACTCGTTGTAGAAGATGACCCAAGACGGCGTCAGGTTGCCGTTGCGGTCAATGATCGGCTCGCGCCATGGGACAGTCAGCGCGCTCATGCGGTCCCCGGCTGTGCGTCAACCCATGCGCCTTGCATGGCGATCTTCGCCTTGGCAGTCGTTGCCAGGCGCCAGATGCGGTCATAGCCCGAGCCAAGGCGCTGCCACTCGGCGCGGCGCTTGAACTCTCCAATCTTGCCGAGGCTGCGGATCAGCGTGCTCGACCACGTATGGCCGCCGTCATCCGACCATTGCAGCCACACCTGGGGGTCAGGCTCTGTGGGATTGCCTACCGCCATCTCCGCATCGAGGCGAAAGCGCTGGTAGAACATGCGGAAGCCATCGGCCTGCACCGAGTGCGGGAAGTCCTTCATGCGCAGGATTTCGGCGCCATCGTCTGACGTCGCATCCAGGTCCAGCTTGTAGACACGCCCGTCTTCGTGATCACCCACCAGGTTCATGCCGCCGTAGTAGGCGTGGCAGTTCGCCCGGTCGCGCGTCAGGTTGTTGAGTGAGTCACGATAGGCGCGCTCATGCCACTGGCCGACCGCGGCGTCGAATGCCCACGTCTTGCCGGCAGTGGGAAACGACAGCACGTAGAAGGCGTGCCCAGCCTGCTGGTACACGAAGGAAAAGGCGTCGTCGGTGCGCGCATAGGTGCGCAGTTCCTCTTCCATCGCGTGCGTGCTGATGCGCTGCGGATCACCGCCACCCGACATCCACACGATGCCGCCGCCCTGATCGTTGGCGCCGAGCCACACAATCGCGTTGTTGATGCTCGCGGCCGAGTACTTCGCGGCAATGCCCTGCTCGATGAACACGCCATTTAGGCGCGCAAAGGGCGAATCCGAGCCGCCAGATGAATAGAACTTCTCCGTCGAGCGCGCCCCGAACAGCCAGATTTCGCGGTGATCAACCAGCAGCGAAACCAACTCATCCGGCACGCCTTCAGCCGAGGCGAAATCCAGCGGGTCGAGCGTCAGCGCATACAACCCAGTCCAGTACCACTGCTGCGTGCCAGGCCGATTGAAGATCAACCGGCCATCCACGAAGGCGACGAACTCCGCGCCATACCAACCGTCACCAGCCATCTGCCCGATGGTGAAGTCAGACAGCTTCACGGTCGGCGCGGTCGTCGTGCCATCCACGAAAACGGCATGGATGCCATTGTCCGAGGCGATGACCGGGCCATACGTCGTCACCAGCGTGCCAGCTTCCACCCATCCCGACGCATAGCGGTAGACCTTTGCGCCGCGCACGCCGAACAGCACGCCATTCATCGCGGTATAGAGACAGCGCACCGGGCCAGCGCCCGGGATCGTGCTCCAGACCGCCTTGCCCGGCGTGCCGTAGTAGGTGAACGGCACCGGCGAATCGGACGGATTGGCCTCGGCGTAGAGGTTCACCTGGCGCTGCGCCGCCGCGATTAGGCTGCGCGCGGTGTAGGCGCCTGTCGTGAGCGGGAAGCGGGCCATTATTGGGTGATGTCCCGGACGATATTTAGGAACTCGGTACGCGTGGACGTGCGCCGGCCCGTCAGATCGGTCAGTTGGACGTCATACGATAGGCGGCGCTCCGTGGTCGACCACTCGTCGCTATTTCCGCCGACGAGCGAATACAGGCCTTGCGTCGCATCCATCCACGTGGCAGTTAATTCCTTGACCAGCAGGCCGCGGCGGTCGCGGATCTGCGCCGCAATGCCGTAGCCGGTGAAGTCGAACGCCGCGCCATCCGGCCCGAATACCTGGCCGCCGACCTCAAACCAGTCGCCGTGTTTGATGTCCATCAGCCGTTGTCCACCGTGAAATTGATCGGGCCTTTGTCCGGCGCGTACTGGATCAACAACTCGCGGAACGCGGACGCGCGCTGCAGGATCGTTGTCGCCTTGGCGGGCGGCACGCTGAAGTCATCGCAGCACTCCGCCGCGACCATGTAGCCAAAGCCATAGGCCCATACCGCCTTCTGGGAGTCATCAAGCACCCAGGTCGTGTAGCCAGCAGACGGCGACACATCCGAGAGCGAGGCGCCCATCAGCGGCAGGCTTGCGAGCAGCGAGTCATAGACCTCTTTCGCGGTCGCGTAGTCCTCGGGGCTAGCCGTCTGGCCCGTACCGACGACGCCGCACTTGCGCAGGGCGAACTCAACAATTGGCTGCTCAGCGAATTCCATGCTCAAGCCTCAACGGCGGAGAACGGGTAACGCATGATCGTGATCGGGCGCTCCTTGCCGGTGTCCGGGTCTTTCAGGAACGTCTCGATCTTGGCGTTCTTCAGCGCTTCGAGATGCGCCTCGCCAATGACCACTTCCATGTTTCGCTTGATCTGGATCAGGTCGCCATTCACGCCGAGCAGCACATCGCTGTCGTCGTCCTCGGACGAGTGAATCGTGACCTTGAACTTCTTGCCGGTGTCTTTCGCCATGTCTCAGCCTTAGAAAAGCAAAAGACCCGCACGAGGCGGGCCAGTGGGAGAAGAACCCGCCGAAGCGGGCTCAGGGATTACGACAGGGTGTCGGTGTTCGCATGCTCCAGGCGGCAGAGCCATGCGTCATTGAGGATCTTCGTGGTGGTCGTGGCCTTCCAGCCCGAGGACGCACGCTGATCCAGTGGGTCAGCCGAGCCAGCCGAGCCGAGCGCCTTGATGATGTTCTTCATCGCGTTGCCGGCCAGCGGGCACACACCGTAAGCGTCAGCAGCCACGATCAGCGTCGCGTACACGTCGGCGTTGGTGCCAGTGGTCGAGATCATGGTGCCCTTGGCGGCGCCGGCGTCAGCGAACACCTTGCCGTTGGTCGACACCACGAAGCGAATGTTCTGGAATGAGCCGCACTCGTTTTCCATCACATCCATCTGCGCCGAGTAGTTCGTCACCGGGATATAGCCGGTGATGCCTTCCAGCACGGCCTCGGTGTCCGGGTGGATCAGGCCGACGTAGGCCGGGCGGATCGGCTGGGTGGCGATGCCGGTCGAGCCCTTGATCATCTCGCGGATGAACTTGGCGTTCTGGCGCTTCAGGAAGCGGATGGCCGTCTTCAGCAGCGCAGCCGACATCGCGGTATTCACCGAAGCGCGGGCGGCGCCGTTGGCGTAGAACACGTTGGTGCCAGCGACCAGCACGTCACGGCGGATCTGGTCCACGGTCGTGCCGGCCTGCTCGCCCAGCACCTTGCCGGCCTCGGTCAGCACGCTGTCCTGGTTGGTCAGGTCGACCATGTCCGACAGCGTCACGAAGTCGCCGTACTGCGCCAGGGTGGCGGTGATGTCGGTCACGGCCAGGCTGGAGCCGGCCGGCGTCACGCCTTCGGTCAGCGGCGTGGTAGCCGGGGTCAGCGCCGAGTAGCGGCGGAACTTGATCTGATTGCCGCCATTCGTGGGAATGGTTCGGGTCTGGCCGAATCGGCCGTGGATGTCAGCCGGGACAGCGCGGGTCAGCAGGTTCCGGTCGTAGAACGCCTGTACCCCCGGTGGGACTTGGGTGAGAGTGGTCGTTGCCATGGTTCAATTCCTATCGGGCAGAGCCCATTACGCGGTTGACTTCCTTCTGGAAGTCTTCATCCGACATGGTTTGCATGCGGCGCGTCATCTCCGCCTGCGGGTCGGTGGGAGCGGGTTGAACCGCCCCACCAGAACCCGGCACGGACATGGCGCGCTTCTCGGTCTGTTGCTTGGCAAGCGCCTGGGCCGCCTTCTCGGCAGCCGCGGCGGCGCGGGATTGCGCAAACTGGAGCTTGACCTCCGTCAGCGCGCGGACTGCCTCAACAGGGTCGTTCCCCTTGGATGGCAGCGCTTCGAACGCCTGGAAGGCGGCATCCCACATCTCCTTGTCGCTGGCTTGCAGCGTCGGAAGGTCAGGGTGCGCTCCGAGCACGACACGATTCCAGGTATCCGCCTGATTCGATTGCGCCTGCTCCTGCTCGACATGCGGGGCCGCCACGGCGTACCTAATCGCTTGTTCGAGTTCAGGGTTGTCGCGCAGGGCCTGGGGCTTGGCAGCCTCAAACTCAACGCGGCGGCGGTCTTCGTCCTGCTTCTTGAGCCGCGCATTCAGTTCGTGTGCCCAACGCTGCGTGTCTTTCAACGCTTTCTCTTGGGCCTCGTACTTCTTGCGCAGATCCTCCAGCGGGTCAGGTTCAGCGGGCTTTTGCTCGGGTTCGGCCGGCGTCGCCTCAGGCGTTTCCGCCTTGGCAAAGCGCCCTGCCTCGTCGCGCAGTTGTTCGGGGGTAGTCGGCTGCTCCGGCTCCTTGGGCACTTCCGCGCTCGGGATCGGTTGGCCGGCCTCCAGCGCCGCCGCGGCTTCCTGGTACAACTCGTCGTAACTCTTTTCTTGCGTAGCTTCAGACATTCAACGCTCCACGGGTCGGCTTGCGCCGATAGTCCAAGAATTGCCGGGGCCGATCACTCGGCTAGTCCAGCGGTTAGCCCATCCTGCTCAGAGCGGAGCAATGAGGGCAGGTCAATCACATCCCGAAGCTGCTTGATGCGACCTCGGGTCTCGGGGTTGTCTTGCGCGATCAGTTGCGTGATCAGGTCCGACTCGCGCGCCTTGAGTTCAGCCACAAGGCCGGGCCAGCAAGCGCGCATGGAGTCGATCAGCGACGAGATATGGGCGATGCGTGCCTTGACGTCGTCCTCAGTCATTCATTGCCCTCAGAAGCGGAAAACCCCGCACTAGGCGGGGTTTCTGGGTACTCGGGGGCTGGCATTGCTGGCGGTTCGCCTGGCGCAGATCCGGGATAGATGTCGGGCGAGTCCAGCACCTGCACGCCGAATTGCGCCGCCACCGCCTTGACCGTCTCGGGGCCAAAGGACGGCATCAGCAGCTTCAGGCGCTCCGTCTCCGCCTTGTAGCGATCGATCAGGCGCTGTTCCGCCTCGCCGTCGCGGTCGGCGTCCATCTTGTTGTACTCGTCGCCCAGCGTCTGCAACTGGGCCTCCAACTGCTGGATGTGCTGCTGCATCTGCGCAGCCTGGGCCTTCGGATCGCCCTCTTCCTTGCGGATCGGGCTTTCCTTGCCGATCTCCATGGCGTCCCACACCTGCGACAGCAGTTCGCGCGGGTCCACAAGCTGCGCCGTGACCGGGCTGCTCATGACCATGCCCATGAAGTTTTGCAGCTTCTGCGTCAGCACTTCTTTCTGCACGAAGGTCTGCGCGCCGGTCGCCTTCCAGTTCATGAAGGACGTCTTGCCGAACTGCTTCACCTGCGCCCAGGCTTGCGCAATCTTGTCGCCGTGCAGCATGCGGACGGTTTCGACGTCCAGATACTTCAGATCCCAGTCGATGATGGCCTCAACGGCACACTCGATCCACTGCGAGTCGATGTGCTGCAAGACCTCCTTCGTCGGCAGGCTCGATGCGTTCATGATCATCGAGATGCCGGTGGCGGTCTTGTTCAGGTTGCTGGCGTCGTTGCCCTGCGTGTACTTCGTGATGCCGGTGTCGTTGTCGGAGAAGTCCTCGGACACCTTGATCACGTCCAGCCAGCCGTTCGTGATGTCGGGCTCGACGTGCTCCTGAATGGCGGTCTTGCGCTCGTCCGGCGTCAAGCCCGGGCGGAACTGGTACACCTTGCCGGGATACTTGACGAAATCCTCGGTCGGCATGAACTTGGAGCGGTCCACGGACTTGGTACCCAGCAGCGCCATGCCCTTGCCTTCCATGAACAGGCGGAAGGCGGCGTTGACGGTCTTCTGGTGCGGCGAGTTATTCTCAGCCACGCCCACGCCCCACATCTCATTGGCCACGGCCTCATAGACCGAGCGGTAAGCGGGGCGCTTCTTGTACGGCGACTCGGACTTTTTGACCACCACGCCACCGGCCATAATGATGACGGCGTCAACGAACTCTTCGGTCAACTCGACCGCGGTAGGCGTTTCGCCACTCAACTGGCTCTTCGGAACAAGGCCAAAGTAGCGAGCCACCTTGATCCGGCCGCCCTTGTTCCAGTACGAGATGTTGCCGCGCATCTGCTCGGCCTGGTCCGTACCGGTCTCATCGCGCTGGGTGGTCGTGCACTTCAGCGCGTCGGTGATGTTCTGGTAGCTCGGGTCTTTCGCCCAGGCTGCCACGGTATGCGGCGACAGGTGCGAGACCCAGAACAGGCCGCCGCCGTCCTGCGCATCCTTCGCATCAGGGTCCGGGTACACGTCCAGCGTGTTGCCCATCTCGAAGTACGGCAGATCGAACTCGAATTCCTGCTCAACCAGTTGGCCGACCTCATCCACGCTGGTCTGGGTCAGCTTGTCCTTCTTGACGAACGGGCCGAACAGGAAGCCGGTGCCGTAGGTCGCCAGCATGTCCACGCCGCCTTGGATCGTCTCCTTGAACTTGCCGCGGCGCAACTGCTCGGTGATGATTTCCTCGACCGCATCAGCGAACGGGGCCAGCGCCTCGTTTGTCGGCTCGGTGTCGAACGGCATCTGGCCGTTGCCGAACAGCGCATCATTGATCTTTGCGCGCGACGACCGGACCTTGTTGCGGGTCGAACCGATGAACAGCGATTTGGCCTTGCGGGCCTTCGCTGCGCCAGTGCCGACCGTGTCACCGTCGCGCGAGATGCGCATGACGTCCTGATAGCACTCCAGCATCTTGACCTCTTGCGGCTGGCGCGACTGCTCCCAGTCCTTGAGGCGCCCGGTAAGCCAGATAGCCAGCGGCTCGGCGTAGGCTGTCGATGCTGTGTTTTCGTCCATCAGAAATAGAGCCCGTCCTGGTCAGACTGGTTAGCAGTGATCGGCGCGGAGTTCGCCCAATCCTCGTTACTGAAATGCTCGGCGTTCACCGCCACATAGCGCAGGTTGTCCGCGCCGTGGCTCCATTCGTCGTGCAGCGGCCCCATGGGCTCCTGCGTCTGCTGATTGATCGCACGCCGATACCGCTTGGCGCACTGAATCAGCCGCTCGCACTTGGTCTTGTCGAAGTACATGCGGGGGAAGGTCATCCGGGTCATCCGGATACCATCTTCCACGCTCATGTTTGGCGTAATCGCCACGTCCCAGCCGAGCGCGCGCATGATTTCCTCGGCGCTCTTGCCGGTCTTGAAGTCCTTGTTGCGCCCATCGTGCGGCAGATAGACCTTGCCCCAGTTCAGGTTTCGTTTCTTCAGCTCGGCCGAATAGTGATCCAGCGTCTTGTGCGAGTCCTCGATGTACTCGATCACCCGCAGGTCAGCCACGCCGCGCTGCACTAGGCTGATGGCCATCGCGTCATTCCACCCCAAGTCGAAGATGACATGCACCTTCAGCAGCGGGTCATACGGCACATTCGTGATGCGCTTTGCCTCTTCCGCCGCCGCAACCTCGTCGTAGTAGATCGCACCCGACACAGCCGGCTTGCACTTGCCGAGCCAGATGTTGTCGTAGTCCTTCGGCGCCGTAGCCTGGCAGTGCAGGCGCTCGGCTTCCAGTTCGGCGCTGAACCACGGGTTGTCGTGGTAATTCATCAGCACGACCTTGCACCGCGGCGGCGGGTTCACGATGAACCGCTGATACGTCTCGTCCGTCTCTAGTTCAGGGTTGAACGAGAGCCAGATTTCCGAGCCCGGCTTGCGGATGGTCGGGATCAGCACGTCCCACGACTTCTTGCTGATCGCGTGCGCTTCCTCGCACCATGCGCGGTCCAAGCCCTCGTACGACTTGATCGAGTCCACCGTGTGCGACGACAGGCCGGCGAACAGGAATTCCGTCCCGTTCTTGCCACGAATGACTGTCTCCAGCACCTCATAGAACCCGCTCAGGCCCAGCGACTGGATCTGGTCGGCCAGCAGCTTGTGCACAGAGTCCTTGATGGACTTCTGCACCTCGCGGAAGCAGCCAATGCGCAAAGGCTTCTCGGCGCCTTGGATCAGCAGCGCGCGGGCGAATCCCCACGACTTGCCCGACCCACGGCCACCCATCGCGCCCTTGTAGCGCAGATCCGTATCGAACAGATGCGCCAGAGCGACGGGAAACTGCGCGTCAATCATTCCGGCTTGACGAACGTGACCTTGATGCCCGCGAACAGGTTTTCGCCATCCTTGCCGGTCAATTCCTGCTGCACCTTGTCGCGCCACTTCTCTGGCTGACGGTTGCGCAGCCACAGTGAGGCGGCCGGCGTGTCAGGCGGGTAATGCTCGGTGTAGTCCTCATGCACCACAGCACCGTTGACCGTCATGATCTTGACGGCAGGGTGCGAGTAGCCCAGCGCGCGCTTGAACAGGCTTTCGGCCACTTGGGCGTCAGCCATCATCTTGCCTCGTGTGATGGACTGTAAAAACTCGGGTTGCGCATCCTTCCAGTTGTAGATGGTCTTCTCGACCACCCCGAAGAAGTCAGCCAACTCCTTGTCCGTCGCACCCAGCAGGCACAGCTTGTATGCCTGCTCGGCGTATTGCTCCTGATAGAGCGTTTCGCGCCCGCCAGGCTTACCCTCTGACGCGGCGGCTTTCTTGTCGCGCGCCATATGGTTCCTATTTGTGTTGTGTCAATCCAATCCTGGGTGCACCCGGTAGCGGCTGGAGTGGATGGATGCCGGGGGAGCGGACCGCTGGGTGCACTCAGGATGGGACTGCGTAAATAAAAACGCCCCGCCGGTTAGGGCGAGGCGCGAATGCCGGTGAAGGCAACGGGAGACAAGCGATGAAGCAACTGCGGGAGAAACGACAAAGCCCGCGCCTGATTTCTCAGGGCGCGGGCTCTCTGCGGGTATCTTAGAACAGACTTTCGCGGTTTACAAGCCCTTTCTTCACGCCGCCAGCTCCGCCTTGATCATCCCCCTCGAACGTAGGGCAGGAAGCAATGCCAGCTTCGCCGCCTGATACTCCCGGTGCTGGTCCTCGACCCGGTTGGAGCGCCACACTGCCGGCCCGGTCTTGTTGCACATGCTGATCTGGATGGCTGCCCGCTGCTCGACCGTCAGGCTGTCAATGCAAAGCTGGATGATCTCGGATTGGAGGTCTTCCAGCTTTGTCTCGTCAGCCTCGTACTGGTCATTCTCAGCGGCCCAGGCATCGCCCGACCGGTACTGCTTGCACGTCTGGTCCTGAGCCGGGTACCACATGCCGCGGACTTCCCGGAAGGATTCCCGCTGCTGCCAGGCGTACCAGGTCAGAAGCAGATCTTCGATTTGTGCTGACTCGTCTTGCGTCATTCCCCGCCCCCGATGAGTTTCACATCATCAATCACGCGCACATCCTCTGCGGGAATGTCGATCACACCGGCCTGCGAGTCGGCCCATTCTTGGGCCTCGCGCTCATAGCGCCCATACGCCTGACGTCTGCGCTCATCGGCAATGCGTCGCGCCTCGGCAGCATGAGCAGCAGCCGTTGCGATACCTATGAAAGCTCCGATCATTCCTCCCTCCCCTTATCCCGTTTCCGTTTCCCGCCACCCCACACGATGCGCAGCGCAATGTCCCACCAGTAGTACCAGGGCATCACTTCACCGCCACGCAGACGAACCGCGCCTCTTTGGCTGAGCCGCCAACCAACTCTTTGCTCTTGTTACCAGCCGCGGCACAAGACGCATCTGTCGTGAAGCCCGTAATGTTGGAAATCGTCACGCTGTCGCCCTTGGCCAGCATGCCGGCGTAGATGTACAGAACCAAGACCCATGTCATATCAACCCCTCCCTCGCAAGAATCCTGATCGAGCGGATATGCCCGGTCAGCCAGTCCAAATCGACCTCTTCCTTCGTCATCCCTGCCGGCCGGGGCCGCTGACCGTCATAGACCGCATCGCAGGCAGTGCAGGCATAGGCGCCGCAGATGTCGTCCGACTTGATCGCGCCACCCTTGCCGCCTGCCTCGCCGCGGTAGTGGCTCCAGATGGTCGTCGCCGGGTCGAAGGTGCAGACGCCTGGAATGCGCACCTGGCACTCCTTGTCGCGGGCGCTCTTGCGGATCCTGCTCATGCCGCCTGCCCCCACGCCGGCACCGGCTCCGACCACTGCACGCCCTTGTCGGCCCCGAAGGCAAACATCACCTCCAGCAGATCTGAGAACTCGCGCTTGCCCATCTTGCTGGTCGACTGGCCGCACACCACGAAGCCGCCATTCAGCCCCGGCACGACCTTCTGAGCCTTCAGCGCGGCCGAGAACACGTCCTTCCATTCCTCCGGGGTCAGGCGCTGTCCATACCAGTCCACCTGGCGCGACACGTCCGTCAGCATGGGCCACAACTTGGCGTTCTGCTCCAGCGTGCGCGTCGGCTCGGCCACGGTAACGATCCAGCCATCCGGAGCGTTCGTGATCGCCAGTTGTGCGCCGGCTCTGGCTTGACGGTGGACCAAGCGGTAGATCTGTTTGCTCATACCGCCCCCGCATCCGGAACGCTCAGGTTGTCGGGCCACTCAATGGTGTAGTGCGTCCACCACTGGGCGCTGGAGAACTCCTGCCTCACGCTGAACGTACCGCCATTGGCCGCCGCCACTTCGCACCATTTCCGTACAAGGTCATTCTCCGGTCGGTTGAACATGACCCTGCTGTTCGTCACTCGCTTCTCGCTCATCGCGCGATCCTCACCCGATTCCACGGACATTCGTCCGTCCGGTGCTGGTCACTGCTGCAGTGCATGCATCGGATCCATGGGCTCATGATTGTTCCTTGAGTGCGCGAATGGCGTCGGCGCAGGCTTCTGCGTTGAACATTGCCGCATCATCCGAGCCGCTGAAAAACATACTCCTTTCGTCGCAAATCCCCGCCGCCTCTTCCAGCGCAGCCGCGCGCGATGCTTGCCAGGCTTCCCAATAGCGATGAAGGGCGCCGGGATCGTAAGAGCACACTCCATGCTTCTCATCCCGATACCCTCGCTTCGACCCCACCAGCCACGCCTCAAACCCTTCCCTTTGCTTGCTCATTTCGCATCCTTCGTATAGGCCGGCACATTGCTCGCCAGCGTGAACAGCGGCGGTTGCACTCGGGCTGCGCGCTCGGCTGCTAGGCGCGTTGCCTGATCGGGCCGATATTCCCTGTAGGCGGGGCTGGGGCACACGGTTCTCTTGGTCTTGGTCATGCTGGCCCCCTAGACTTGGTGCGTACCCTCGACACCTCGGCGCATACGGGCGATGGTGCGCTGCTGCAGCCAGTGCTGGGCTTCCTCGATCTTCGTCAGCGCCAGTGCATTCTCGCGACAGGCAAACGGGCCAGCCTGGAACGAGCGCAAGCGATCGGCAACGATGGCCAGCAGCACTTCCTGCGTGATGCCATTGACGCCCACCTCGGGGATCGGGCCGTTTTGGAATAGCACCGTCACGGTGTCCACCCTGTCCAGGCGATCCTGATACGCCATCGTCAGTTCGCTGTGACGTGCCGAGCCGGCGAAGTATTCCTTAGCCTGCTGCCACATCCTGTGCAGCTTTCCGCCGCTGGGATTGGCGCCCAATTTCATGCCGCTGATCTCGTAGCGGTGATTCGCGCCGCCAGCGCCCGGTTCGTCCGTGACCGCGATGGTCAGTTTGTCGTTTGCCGGATTGATGACGTGATCGTTGATGGTTCGCATAGATTTCTCCTTGGTTAGCTAACGTCCTGCACCTTCACACCCCACCGACCGCGCGTGTCTTTCGCCCAGCCGTGGATCTCCAATTTCCAGCCAGCCTGCCGCACTGCCGGCGTGTTCTCGTGGTCTGCGATCTTCCGGGCCCGAGAACTCATGTTGCTGCGGCTCGTGGTCTGCACGCCCAGCGTCTCGCCCTCCTTCACTGCTAGCAGGTCGATAAAGCCGAACAGGTCTTGCCTGATCCTTGCGTGCGGGTTCCACTTCTCGACCACGGCCACCAGATAGCCGCGGCCTTCCAGATACTCCTTGCTGCGTGCCGTCGGGCTGCTCATGCACCGCCCCACGTTTGCACCCACCGCAACCCGCGCTGCAGCGTCTTCACCGCCCATCCGGCTATGGCAAGCGGCAGGAGGAGCAGGCCGGCGAGTGCCCAGACGATGCAAAGACCGATGGCGCTCAGTAGAATCACGATCCTGTACATGTCAGATCCCCGCAATGTTGGGCAGCACGTCGCTGCGCATGGTTTGCTCGAACGCCAGCTTCCAGTAATCCGGCTCGGGGTGATGCCAGAACACAAGCGACAGCCAGCCGGCGATCATTTGGTTAGCCCAGTACATGTGATTCCTCCACGGTTTTCCAAACATCGCCCTTCATTGGTGCGATTGCCATGCCGATCAGTAGTCCGGATGCGTGTCGGAACTGCCTGCCATCCCACTGGGCCATGAACTCGATCTGGCGGGATTCGTCGCTGTAGCGCACGAGTCCGACCGTCTGCGGCGGCTGGGTGAGGGGTCGCCATTCGCTCATGCCGCTTTCCTCCAGTACTCGCGCTCAACCAAGCGGGTAGCCTTGTCAGCCTCCCCAACCGTGCTCATGCGGAGCTGCTGGCCCCACAGTTCCAGCGCCAGGCGGACTGCGTTCAGCCCTTCGCCGTCCAGAACGAGGCGGCCGGTTGCCTTGTACCGGGCCTCTGCGCGCTTCATGCCGACCTCAGCTTCAGCGATAGTGGGCAGCGCTTCCGCGCCAATCCCATGCTGAGCAAGGGTCCAGGCGTGATTGATGCCTCGCGCTACGCTGTTCCATTCGTCCGGCGTGGCCGTGCCCTTGCGCATCTCTTCCAGACCGGACAGAACCGCCGTTTCCAGTGGCGCTGCCTCGGCATCGGTGATCGGGCTGGCCTTGACATGCGCCATGGTCCTGGCGACGATCAGCTTTGCCATCTTGTTGGGGTCGTGCCGTTTGCGCGGCTTCTTGTTGCCAGCCATTACGCCCACTCCCCGCGCAGCTCGTGCCGGAAGGTCGGCAGCGCAATATCAGCCAGCTTCATGCCCCACGCTTGCAGCAGGCCGGTGAAGTCGACCGGATCCGCAGCGACGCCGTTCTTAACGCGCGCCAGTTCCTTCCGGATCGCGGTCATGTCCGATGGGTGATAGGCGACGCTGTGCCCACCCACACCGCCGACCGTCTCGACGCGCTCGACCATCTTCAGCACATGCAACGCCAACAGGGTCTGCACCACATGCGAAGCGGCAGCGTGGTGCTTTGCCGCGAATGCCTTGCAGCGGATCGGCTCCCCGGTCAGGAGTTGTTCCAACACCCTCTGTTTGATTGGTTGCTTTACCGTCATTTCGCCCTCTCCTTCGCCTCTTCCGCCGTCTTGTACGGCCCGCCTACTACCTTGTCCTCGCGCCACAGCATGTAAGTCGCGGCCCCTTGCACATACGCCTTGGTGATCGTCCAAGGGCCGGAGCGGATGGCGTACCGGGTAATGGCGCGCCAGGTCACGCTTTCCTCGCGTATGCCTCGTCCAGTCGCCTCAGCGCCGCTATCTCATCGCCTCCGGCGTGGCCTACAGCCGCAGCGATCAGCGCGCACAAGCCGGGGAGTCCGTCGCTAACCTCCATGGCGCCAGCGCGTTTCGCGCGACTCTTGGCGATAGCGTCTCGGCTGCGCTGCACGTACTCCGATCGCAAGGTGGCGCTCATCTCGATCTGAGGCACGTTCTGCGGCGGATTCCATTTGCGCGGCGCTGCAGCCTTGCACGCCTCGCGGAACTCAGGCAGCGTCGGCGGCCAGGTCTTGTTCCTCTCTGTCACCTTCGCCAGCGCTGCCATTACGACGCCGCGATCGAACTCCCGCAGGCCGTTCAACCAGACAGAGCGGGCAGTTGCCACCCCCATGTCCTCACCGTTGGCATCCACCTGGCCAATCCGGTAGGCGTCCAGCACCTTGTTGCCGTACATCCCGTGCAGCAGCATGAACAGTCGCTTGACCTGCACTTCGTCCATTTGGTCAGACATCGATCACCTCCCTCTGCGGCAGATCCGGGAAACCGAAGATCGCAGCCGCAGCGGCACTCCGGTCGTTACGTGGGCCGGCAGGCTGAGCGCGCGCCGACTTCAACGGGAACAGCCCAAGCCAGCCATTCAGGGTCGATTGCTCGAGCACAGCCCTTGGGTCGTTGCCTAGGGCGCGCAGTTCGTCCAGCTTGGTGACAGCCAGGCGCATCGCCGCTTCCGTGAGCGGCTTGCGCTGGCCTTTGCGCATGGCGGCAAAGTCTTCCCACGCATCAGCGGGAATCCAATCCGGCAAGGCGAAAGACGGCTTGGCCGGCTTTTGCGCCTTTGTTGTTTGTTCTTCTTTATGGTTACTGGTTACTGGATACTGGATAGCTTTCGTTTGGGTTATGTTTTGGGTATCCGAAACCGAACCCACTGGGTTACCCACTGGGTTTTCTGTCGTCTGCTTACGCGGGCGGCCACCCGACTTTCCATTCATCCGATTCTTCTCTGCCTGCTCCCGATAGGCGACGATCTGGTCTTCGATCTTCGACTGGAACAGCTTCCCGTCTACCGCCTCAAAGAACTCTCCCGCGACCTTGTGCACCGCCTGGCGCTCGAGATCCGAGAAGGCGCCGGCAATACGGCACAGCGCATCAAGTTCGGCCGGGAGCGGCTTCTCGGTGGCGTAGTAGTAGTCGATAAGATCGTTGTACGCACCACGCTCGGTCAGGCTCAGGTGCCTGGTCGAGCTAGCGAAGTCGCCAACGTTCTTGCTGAAATACTTCATGTCGCTTCCGTCTTGGGATTCGTCTCGCATACCCAAACAAAACCCACTGGGTTATTACGCATGTCGGCCACGGAGAAATTCCTCCATGGTTTTTCGGCCCTTCGCCCGGTTGCACGGATCGCAGAGCGCCTGGAGGTTCTCCTCTTCGCAGGAGCCGCCGCGCACAACCGGCACGACGTGATCGACAACAAGATCCTCCGTCACGCCACAAGCAGCGCAGGAGGCGCCCTCAAGAATTCGGCGACGCACTTCTCTCCCAAGACTCTTGCGGGTGGCGCTAACAGAGCAGAAGCCATTCAGCATCAGGACGCCATCGTGGTCTCGCAGCCAGTCAACATCACGTAGGGCTTCGGCGAACCCGGAGACGTGGAGGAAGCTATTGACCGTGCGAAGGTCAGCCTTGAGCTTTCCGTACTTGCCGTACTGCTTAAACCAGCCAGCAAGCCGGTAGAGATGGAACACAACGGTCTCCGACTCGAGATCTACGGCTTTAGCGATGCGCCAGACTTTCGGCAGATTGTCGAGTCCGCTGCGCAGCTTGATCCATTCGGCGGCCATTACAGCGAGCTCCACTCATCCGCTAGGCGGAGCAGCTTGGCCCAGCGGCCCGAGCCGGTCTTGGCTTCGCCGGCTTCTACGAGCACGCCCTTGGTAACGAGAGAATTGCAGCGCCCGCAGATGCCTGATTCCTTCCTCGCTAGCGCGATAGACAGGCGCTCGCGGGTCACAGAGAACCGCTTGCCCGTGTTGCGCTCCATGTCGGCCATCAGGTCGACAATCTCTTGCTCGCGTGCTTGGAGGTAGGCCTTCACCGGCAGAGAGCGGTAGGCGTACAGGGATGTTTCAGCGACTGCCGTTCTCATGCTGCGGACCTCATGGCTTCGATCTGCGATTCCAGCTCGCGGATGCGGCGCTGCTCCGGCGTCTCGACCACCGACCGGAAACCGCAGATGCTGTCTTCGTACTGGCGGATCGCCCAGTTGCCGCACAGGGCCTGGAACTTGATGCGGAAGTCGAACGGCAGATACTTCTTGCCGCTCAGGATGTTGGAGAGGTGCGACTTCGGCATGCCGAGGATTGCAGCGGCATCGCTCAGGCTGTAACGCACGCGGCGTTTCGCCCAGCAAAGAACCGTTGCATCCGCCTCGTTGCGCAGGCGAGCAATGAATTGCTCAGCAACCATTTCCGGCTCTCCGACGACTTCGAAAAACGGCATTTCGCGTTGCATCTGTTCGCTCCCCTACACAAGTTCCACCTGTTCTCGGTGGTGTTCCACGTGCTAATTCGTCACAAAAAAACGATGATCTAGTCATCGCCACTTCTTACCGCCCCCTCGCTGGGGGCGACCTTATGAAATCAAGCCTTCTTGCTCTTCCGCTTCTTGCTCAGCGCAACCTTGGGCTGCACGTCGTCAATCGCCTGAACCTTTTCCACTGCGTCAACCAATTCCGGCCAGACTCGTTCAACCACTTCTTGACTGAACATTTCCTTGCGCGTGACAAGACCGTTTGTTGCGTCCTCGATCGCTCGGCCAAACGGAATCGGAACCGGACGTTCGCCACTCGCCCATCGACTAAGATCAGGGGCGTGTGCGTTGATGGCTTTAGCTAGGGCTGCAAGCCGTCCGCGCTTTCCGGATAGGTATGTTTTGAGATCCATGGCTTGACTATAGCGAATCGCTAAAAGAAAGGCAATAGCGATTCGCACATTTATTTGTTTAGCGCTTTGCTATGGAATGGCGCCCCATGAAGACCATTGACGAGATACGGCGCCTCAACTTGATTGAGGCCATAAAGCGGGCGGGAACGGCAACACGACTGGCGGAAACTGCTGGTTTATCAGCGGCTTACCTTAGCCAGATCAAGAACAAGCAGCCTGAGAGCAAGACCGGGAAGCCGAAGAGCTTGGGGGATGAGGCCGCCAGGAAGATCGAGCGCGCCATTGGCGAAACGCGTGGTTGGATGGATGTTGACCACGCAACCCAGCCTGGGGCGAAAGTCAAGCTATCGATCGGCTCAGATCAGACTGAAACGAAACTTAATGGGCCGTCTGAAACATCCACTTACAATGTCCAGCGGCTGCCTACCACAAGCATCCCGGTAGGCAGTGCCCCGGCGCGTCCTGTGTACGTCGTGGGGCGGGCCAATGGTGGCCTTCCTGAGAGGATCTGGACCGACGGCGGTTACCTTGTGGGCGCAACAGAAGAGTACGCAGTGTTGGCGACGGATGATCCGTACGCCTTCCTTACCCCGGTCATCGGCACATCGATGGCCCCCGTCTACAACCCTGGTGACTTCGCCTTTGTGGAGCCAGGCACAGAAGTCGACCTAGGGGATGATGTCCTCGTAAGGCTGGCAACCGGCGAAACGATGCTAAAGCGCCTACTGGTCCGGCGCGGAGAAGGGGTTCAACTTGGATCGTATGGCGAGCCAGGAACGCTGTTCTTCAAGCCGGAGGAAATCACGTGGATCTACTACGTGGCCCACCCGGTAAGGCGCAAGAAGATCAAGTCGAGGTTCTAGAGAGAGGGAGGTTTGTCCCATGAAGGCAGTTCCTGCGCTTGCCATTGCCGCGCTTACTTTGGCTGGCTGCGCCATCTCACCAGAGGCGGCGAGGCAACTAAGCAGTTTCGAAATTTGCGACAAGATGGCGTCGCCATTCACACCCGCATCAAGCGTATCCGTAGGGATCAAGGAGCTGGCCGAGCGCGGAGAGAACTGCTCGCAGTTTGCCGACATATACGCGGCCCGGCAAAGCGCTAGAAGCGCCAATAGCGCCTCCAGCGCAGCCATGATGGGGGCCGGCGTGGCTATCATGAACCAGTCCCGACCGGTCTACGCGCCGCCGCCGCAGACCATCGTCATTGAGCAGCAAGCGCCGCCTCAGCCGGTTCGGTTCACGCGCCCATATCCATAAGCAATTCTCGCCTCACACAGCCCACCCTTCGCGGTGGGCTTTTTGTTGTTCGCTCGCCACGCGCCCATCTCATCGCTAGAAAAATAATTTAGCGATTCGCACGCATTTAGCTTGCCTTGGCTTTAGCGATTCGCTACTATGCATTCCATCAACGCACCGCCCGGTGCAAACAACAGATGGGAGCAGCGAATGCAAGGTCAACAGTTCACGGTAAGCGGCACCAGCGACTACCCGGTCTGCGATTGCTGCGGAAAAACCAACCTGACCCGCGCCGTCATGGTCAAGAACGAGTTCGCGGAAGAGTTCAACGTCGGTGTCATCTGCGCCTCGAAGCTGCTGCGCCAGGTCTACCAAGGCAAGAAGCTGAAGGTGTCCGCCGCCGCAGTTATCTCCATCGGCAAGGCCGCCCGCGCCAGCAAGGAATGGCAAGCCCGCAACGGCTACGGCGCCCACAGCTTCCGACTGGTGGCGGCGTGACCCGCGTAATCGACATGAAGGCGGCGCGCAAGAAGCTGGAGCGCGCTGCTTACAGCCGGCTTGTGCTGGGCATCTTCGACAACCTGAACGCCGAAGAACGGCGCGAACGGAAAGCGCAAGAGCAGCAAGTCCGGGCCAAGGCTAAGAAGCGAATCTAACAGGGAGCAGGCAATGCAAACCATCGAGATCAAGGGCCACATCTACGGCAGGCGCAACTGGAACGACGAGCTGGAATTCACCTTCTTCGATTTCGAACCGAACGGCGACTGGTTCCCGGTATGCGAACACAAGATCGCCACCGAGATTCCGGCCGGCTTCGATCCGACCCTAGCGCAGATCGCCGCCCTAGAAGGGCAACGCGAGAAGCTGCGCGCTGAGTTCACCAAGCGACTCACCGAGATCAACGAGCGCATCCAGTCGTTGCAAGCCATCGAGTACTCCCCGGCGCAGGAGGCAGCGTGACCCGCGCGCAGGAGCAAGCAATCGCCCGTGTGTGCGCGAAGGAGTGCATGCAGCGGGAACTGGTGGAGGCGCTGAAGGATTGCGCGGGAATGCTGGAGGCGGCCTGCATGATCATCCGGGACAACGACGCGCGAGCGATGGCAAAGGAATCGGTGGCCATTGCGCGTCACGTCCTCGCCAGAGCCAAGGAGCAATCAGCATGAAAACGCTAGACATCGAGATCGACGGTATCGCCCTCAAGGTGACCGGCGTCTTCCACAAGGGCTACGGACCGTCATGGTCCGACCCCGGCGAGCGCGACAGCTTCGAGGTGTACGCGCTGACCGATAGCGGCGTGGACGTGCTGCACCTGCACGACGAGGACGAGATCGAAGCCCTGGCGCTCGAAGTGTGCGGTGCTGACGACGAGTACGACCGCGACTATGCGGCGGACATGCGGCGCGAGGATGCGCGACTGGGGATGCGATGAGCTACTTGGCTGCCATGTACTTCATCGGCGCGCTGGCTGTGATCGTTATCGGCGCGATTCGTATGCATGACCAAATGTGGAGGGATGAGGAATGATCGACAAGAACACCGACCTGCGCCAGTACGAGCCGCAAGGCGACTGGCTCTCGCGACTCGACGCCAAGTATCCAGTGGCCACCACCGCATTCATGACCATCTTCATTCTGCTGGCGATGGGCCTGGCTGGATGGGCTGACGCGCCGGTGGCGTGACATGGGCGCGCTCATGTGGTGGGCGCAATGCGGCGAGCAAGAGCAATACGAGCTGCAGGAAGCAATCGACTGGTACGAGGCTCGCCGCGACCAGTTCAACCAATCAAACGAGGAATCAGACCATGAGCATCGCATGCATGATCATCGGGGAGAGTGGAACGGGCAAGAGCACCAGCCTGCGCAACCTGGACCCGAACAACACACTGCTGATCCAGGCAGTGAAGAAGCCCCTCCCCTTCCGCTCCACTAACTGGAAGCCGGTCGTGAAGGGCCAGGGCGGCTCGGTCTACGTGACCGACAACAGCGCGCACATCGTTGCCGCCATGCAGCGCACAGACAAGGAAATCATCGTGATCGATGACTTCCAGTACTGCCTTGCAAACGAGTTCATGCGCCGGGTGACGGACAACGAGCAAGGTAATAGCGCCTTCGCCAAGTACAACGAAATCGCCCGCCATGCGTGGGACGTCTTGATGGCGGCTAGTTCGCTGCCGGATCACAAGCGCGTCTACATCCTAAGCCACACCAGCACCGATGACTTCGGCAAAACGAAGATCAAGACCATCGGGAAGCTGCTGGACGAAAAGATTGTCATGGAAGGCCTTGTGACCATCGTCCTACGCACTGGCGTGGTCAACGGCGAATACACGTTCAGCACCAAGAACAACGGCCAAGACACGGTGAAATCGCCGCTTGGCCTCTTCGAATCCGACCACATCGAGAACGACCTCGCCATGGTGGATGCGGCGATTGCCGCTTACTACGACCTCAAGCAAGCAGCCTGAAAGGAAATCAGACATGTACACCCTCGACAAGCAATCCGCCATGCAAGCCGACAAGACCAGCAACTGGCTGTCGGAGACTGGAAAGTATGTCGGCAAGATCCTCTGCGCCGAAGACATCAAGGCCGCCACCGGCACCCGCGGCGTTGCCCTGACGCTGCAGTCCAACGATGGCCGCGAGACGCGCCAGTTCGTCTACACCGTGAAGGCTGACGGCGAAAAGCTCTCTGGCTATGACCTGCTGATGGCGCTGATGACTTGCCTGAAGCTGCGCGACATCAAGCCGGCTGCCGGCCAGGTGAAGCGCTGGGACCGCGAGAGCAAGCAGGAATACACCGAGCAGGCAACCGTCTTCCCGGAATTGGCCGGCAAGCCCATCGGCTTCCTGCTGCAGAAGACCGAGGAAGAAAGCCGCAAGAATCCGGGCCAGACGGCATGGACGGCCAAGCTGGTTGGCGTGTTCGAGGCCGGCACGGAACTGATGGCTGCGGAGATTCTGACGGGCAAAACGAAGCCGGAACAACTCGCTGCGCGTGTCGCGCTGCTGGCCGATCGTCCGCTGAAGAATCGCAAGGCTGCGCCGGCCCAGCAGGAATACGGCGGCGGCAACAGCGACTTCGCAGACGAAAGCATCCCGTTCTAACGAACACGCGCCGGGCCTAGCGCCCGGCTAAGGAGACATCATGACCGCACTGAGCCTGTACTCCCTCTCCGACGAGGTAGAGCGCCTGCTGAGCAGCGAAGACGCATTCGACGCCGAGACTGGCGAACTGTCACCCGATCTGGTTGCCGCGCTGGATGCGACGAAGGACAAGGCCGCTAATGTTTGCGCATACATCCTGAATCGAGATGCTGAGATCGTAGCTATCGAGGCCCATGAGGCGAAGATCGCAGCGCACAAGGCGGTAATCGTGCGCAAGCAAGAGCGTCTGCGCGAATACCTCGCCATGAACATGAAGCGCACCGGCATTACCGAGATCTCCGCCAACGATGGCACGTTCAAGGCCAAGCTCTACATAGAGCGCGATGCGTCGGTTGAGATCTACGACGAAAAGCAGATCCCGGCGCAATTCATGACCACGCCGAAGCCGCCCGAGCCCAAGCCGAGCAAGGCGGAAATCGGCAAGGCACTCAAGGCCGGCACGGACGTTCCTGGCGCCCGGATCGTGAAGCGCGACCGTCTGACGATCAGCTAACGACTGCGTTTCCGCGACGCTCTACCACCCGGCAGGCGGCGCGGCTTTTTATTCGAGGATGAGATGAGCGAGCAACTGAAGCCATGCCCGTTTTGCGGACACAATGAGATTGACCCTGCCGAGTGGATGCAGGCTGACGGCCTTACTGGCCCAGCATGTCCGAAGTGCAATGCCATGGCAGATAGCGTTGAGGCCTGGAACCGCCGCGCAGCCCACAGTGAGCATGCGCGCCATATGGTGGCGGGCGCAGCGGCTGGGGCGATGACGGAGAAGAAGCAGAAAGACCTGCATAGCCACATGATGACAGTGGCCTGCCGGACATGGGATGAAACGCCTTCGACATCCATCAAGGGGCACTTGCGCGCCGTGGTGAAGGCGATTGCAGCCGAGCCGAAGATTCGCGCCGCCCTGCTCGCCGCCCAGCCCGCAGCGCCCGCCGCCATTTCCGCTCTGCGCAGGCTGGAGAACGCGAACGACGCTCTGTGCAGACTGCGCACGCAGGAGCAATACCTGTCCATGATGGATGGCGGCCAACAGCCGGCACTCGAAGAATTGGACGAGGCCCGCAGGCAAGCGCGCGATGTGTTGAGTGGCGCGGCTCCGGCCCAGCCCGCAGCGGATGCGCAGAAGTGCGCCGCCGCATTGGCGCGGACCGACTGGTCCGGTGTCAGCATCGGCGGTAAGGCGCTGATTGCGAAGGCTGTGCAGCTTCTGGAATCGACACCCGCAGAGCCTGCGCACGCTGACCGGCAAGAGCCGAAGGATGCGCCATGCCAATGACCATCCTGACCGCAAAGGGCGAGGCGATCCTGGTTGACGACGAGGACTACGCAGCTCTGTCGATGCATCGCTGGAGCCTCTGTTACAAAGGGTATCCGCGCAGATCCGTTGCTAAGGATGGCAAGCGGAGATACATAGCGATGCACCGGCAGGTCCTCGGGCTGAAGCCAGGCGACGGATATATGGTCGATCACATCAACGGGAACCCCCTTGATTGCAGGAAAGAGAATCTTCGGCTGTGCACGTTGCATCAAAACAATTTCAACGTGAAGAAGCCGAAGACGAATACCAGCGGATTCAAAGGTGTTCATCGCTACAAAGGCAAGTGGTGCGCGAAGATCCAGTTCCACCGCAAGACAAAGCATCTTGGCTACTTTGATGATCCGGCGCTAGGGCACGAACTGTACTGCTTGGCCGCTGACCTACTATTCGGGGAGTTTGCTCGCTATGACTGACAAGGAAAATACGAACGACCGGCAGGGTGTGGCGCTGTCGGATGAGGAAATCGAGCGCACCTTCTATCCGAGCGGCAGTGCAACGCCGAATCA
>NZ_SROX01000032.1 GCF_013141915.1 Cupriavidus necator
AGGCGACGCGTTTTTCTGCTTACTCTTTTGTCGCTCGGACAAAAGAGTAAGTCGCCGGCTGCGCCGGCGAAACAGCCACGCCCGCCAAGGACGACACCCTGTCGTAGTCCCTTCCAATCCAAACCCTACCCAAACAACTCCTCCGCCACCGACGGATGCACCTGCACCGTAGTCTGCAGATGCGACTCCCGCACCCCCAGCCTTAGCGCCACCGCCAGGGTCTGCACGATCTCCGGCGCGGCGTTGTCCATCAGATGGGCGCCCAGCACGCGCCCGCTGCGCGCATTGAGCACCAGCTTGAAGACCGACTGGTGCGGCGTGCCCGCAAAGCGGTGCTCCAGCGAGACAAAGCGCTTGACCACGGTGCGGATACGCTCGGGCTTGCCGGCCGCCTCGATGGCCTGGGCTTCGGTCAATCCCACCGACCCGATGGCAGGCTCGCAGAACACCGCGGTGGGCACGAAGTCGAAATCGGCGCGTTCACCGCGCCGCCCGAACAGGCGGTCGGCCAGCCAGCGGCCCTGCGCGGTGGCCACCGGGGTCAGGTGCAGCCCGTCGATGGCATCGCCCAGCGCATAGACGCTGCGCACGCTGCTGCGGAACTGGCGGTCGACGCGGATGCCGCCCCGCTCGCCGAACGCCACGCCCAATGCGTCCAGCCCGAGGCCGTCCACATTGGAAATGCGCCCGATCGCCGCCAGCGCCGCCTGGGCGCGCACCGACTCGGTCTGGCCGGGACGCCCGTTCGGCCGGTAGCACACCTCCAACGCCCCGTTGGCCTGGCTCAGCAGGTTCACCTCGGCGTTCAGGTGCAGGCGCACGCCGCGCGCGCTCAGCGCGTCGGCCAGCGAGCTGGAGATATCGTGGTCGAAATGCGGCAGCAGCCGGTCGCCGGCGACGATCAGGTCGACCTTGACGCCGTAGCGCGACAGGATCGAAGCCTGTTCCACGCCGATATAGCCGCCGCCGATGACCGCGACCGACGCGGGCAGGCTCTGCCAGGTGAAGACGTCGTCGGAGCTTGCGGCCAGGTCGCCGCCGGGCACGTCGAGCGTGCGCGGCCGGGCCCCGGTGGCGATCAGGATGCGGCGCGCATGAATGGTCTCGTCGCCGACGCAGACTTCCTCCGGGCCGGTGACCCGTGCCTCGCCGCGCAGGACCTCCACGCCGGACTCGGTCAGGCGCTGGGTGTAGCCCACGTTCAGCCGCGCGACCTCGGCGTTGACGCGCACGATGGCGTCGCGCCAGTCCTCGTGGCCGCCGGTGTGCGACAGGCAGCCCGACAGGATCGCCGACCACGACGCGCCGTAGGACAGCATCTTCTTGGGCACGCAGCCGCGGTTGACGCAGGTGCCGCCGATGGCGTCGCGCTCGACCAGGATCACGCGCGCGCCGTGCGCCGCGGCGCGCCGCGCGCAGGCCACGCCGCCGGAGCCGCCGCCGATCACCACCAGGTCGGCCTCGCGCACCTTGTCGTTGCGCCGTGTGCGGCCGCTGCGCGCGCGCGGCACCTGCTGTACCGGCGGCGCCGCGCTGACCTCGCGGGCGCGCCGCGGCGCCCTGGCCTCCGGCGTTGTGGAAAGCGGTGTCTGGCGTTTGGTCATCCATGCCTCCTGTCGCGGCACGCGGCCGCATCGACAATCATCAGGCCAGCGCCGGCAAGACGGAAACTAGGCAGCGGGCCGCAGTTCGGTATTCAGGATCGACGGCCACTCGCGCAGGAAAGTTTCCCCGTCGCGGCGGCCAAGTTCATAGGCGTGCGTCATGGCCTCGGGCCGGGTGTAGTCCCAGCTCGAGATCGGCACGCGCTGCGAAGGCTGCAGGTACAGGCGGCGCTGGCCGTCCTGCTCCAGCACGAAACGGCGCGGACGCGGGTACAGCCGCGTGACCAGCACCAGCACATTGCCGGGCGCGGCATCGAGCGCATCGACCGGCACGTTGTCGACCAGCCCGCCGTCCAGCACCGGGCGGCCGTCGCGGCGCAGCACCGGCGTAAAGGGCGGCGTCGATGCCGACTGCAGCAGCAGGTCGGCCAGCTGGTCGGGCGAGGCGCAGTCCTGCGCGCGCACGAACTCGGGGCGGAAACCCAGCTTGCGCCCCAGCCGCGGGTGCAGCGTCTTGAGCACGTGCTTGTCGATGTTGTAGGCCAGCAGCCCGGCGGCCACCGCCAGGCGCGGGCCGCTCCAGCGCGGGATATGCGCGACGCCAATGCGGATCTCGGGCGCCTGCTGCAGGTGCGCGAGGCGCCCATCGGCAAAGATGGTCAACAGCGCGGTGCGATAGATGCCGTAGTGCGGGAACACGCGCTCGTTGCGCAACAGGTTGCCCCAGTAGGCATTGCGGCGGTTATTGGCCAGCACCGCGCGGTAGTAGTCCATGGTCTGGTGCGAATCGTGCGCATAGACCATGCAGGCGGTGGCCGCGCCGGCCGAAATCGCGGCGATCACGCGCGGACGCAGTTGCAGTGCCGGCGCAACCGTATCCCACCAGCCTGCCTGCCACCAGCAGCGGTTGCCGCCGCCGGCGAAGACGACCTGGTCGAAGGGGTTGGCGTAACCGGAAGGCATGAAATCGGCAACGCCTCAGAGCAGCGCGTAGGTGGTGGTGGCCTGCACCGCCAGCTTGCCGTCGGTGCCGGTCAGCTCGATCTCGCCGAACACCACGGTCTTGCCCAGGCGCAGCACGTTGGCGCGCACCAGCACGTCGCCGTCGATCACCGGACGCATGAAGTTGGTGGTCAGCGAGACCGTGGTCATCGGCCGGAACGCACCCAGGGAGCTGGCCACGGCGACGATCATCGCGGTATCGGCGGCCGACATCAGCACCTGGCCGCAGACCACGCCGCCCGCATGGCGGAACGATTCGCTGAAGGGCAGGCGCAGCGTCACGCCTTGCGCATCGACGGCTTCGGCGCGCAGGCCGAGCTGGCGTACCCATGGCGCCAGCACGCGCTCGAGCGTGGCGTCGATGTCGGCAAGGGTCAGGGCTTCGGGCATGGCGCTCCTGGTTCTGGCTCGCCGCACCATAGTGGTCCGGTGGCGGACCGCTATTCTGTCTCCTCCGGCGCGACGCGATGTTTGAGGCAATGATACAGGGGCCCGGTGGCCAGCACCACGAACGCCATCCGGATCACGTGGAAAGCGGTCACCAGCGGCACCCCGACCTCCAGCACCTTGGCGGTGATGCACATCTCGGCGATGCCGCCCGGGGTGGTGCCCAGGATCACCGTGGCCGGGTGCGCGCCCGACAGCGCCGACAAGCCCCAGCCGAACAGCGCCGACACCACCAGCGCCAGCACCGTGTACAGCGCCACGCCGGAGAGGAAACGCGGCGCGGTATGCAGGAACTCGCGCGAGAAGCGCACGCCCAGCGAGACCCCGATCAGCAACTGGCCGCCCCGGCTCATCCAGGTGGGGATGGCCGACAGCTCGATGCCGGAGGCGGTCAGCAGCGCCGCCGCCAGCAGCGTGCCGATCACGAACGGGTTGGGCAGGTTCAGCCGCTTCACCAGCAGGGCCACGCTCAGCGTGATCGCCACCAGCGCCACCAGCCCCGGCGCGCTGACCACGCGCGGGCCGGGAATATACGGGTCGAGCCCGTGGATGCCGCCGTACTGGAAGATCGCCGGCACCGTCACCACCACCATCAGCACCCGCAGCGAATGCGCGGCCGCCACCTGGTCGATGCGCGCGCCATTGCGCTCGGCGAGGTTGGCCATCTCCGAGGCACCGCCGATGGCGGTGGAAAAGAAAGCGGTCTTGAAGGCGACGCCGGTGGTCCGCCGCAGCAGCAGCGCGCCGCCCGCGCCCAGCGCCAGCGCGAACAGCGACGCGGCGACGATGTACGGGAGGTAGGCCACCAGCCGCGCCACCACGTCCGGCGTGAAATACAGCCCGAGCGAGGCACCGATCACCCATTGGCCGGCATTGCGCGCCTGCGCCGGCGCGCGCAGGTCGGCGCCGGCCATGCGCGCGGCGGCGACGGCCAGCAGCGGGCCGATCATCCACGGCAGCGGCGTATGCAGCAGGGTGCAGAGCAGGGCGGCGGCCAGCCCCAGTGCCAGCGTGGGCACCGCGGCCAGCCAGCGGTTGGCGGCAAAAGGCATCGGTCAGCGGCCTGGCGCGGGCGCCGGCGCTTGTTGTTTTTGACGGTGGAAAGCAAGAGGCCCGCGCGCGCTGGCGCCGGGCCCCGGAGAGACTACCGCATGCTAACGCGTATCACGCGGCGTTGTCAGCCTGCGCATGCGCGCTGCCGCGCGCGGCGTGCCAGCGCAGCAGCCGCGGGATCACCACCACGGCGACGGTCAGCGCCAGGATGGTGGCCGAGATCGGCTGGCGCACGAACAGGCTCCAGTCGCCCTGGCCGATCGACAGCGCATTGCGCAGCTGCTTCTCCGCCATCGGCCCGAGAATCATGCCGACGATCACCGGCGCGGTGGGGAAGTCGAAGCGGCGCATCACCATGCCCAGCAGGCCGACCACGAACAGCAGCAGCAGGTCGAACCACGACTGGCGGATGCCGTACGCGCCCAGCCCCGCAAAGATCAGGATGCCGCCGTACAGCAGCGGCGTCGGCACGCGCAGCATGCGCACCCACAGGCCGATTGCCGGCAGGTTCAGCACCAGCAGCATCACGTTGCCGATATACAGCGACGCCAGCAGGCCCCACACCAGGTCGCCCGAGGTCTGGAACAGCATCGGGCCCGGCTGCAGGTTGTAGTTCTGGAACGCGGCCAGCAGGATCGCGGTGGTGTTGGAGGTGGGGATGCCCAGCGTCAGCAGCGGCGCCAGCGTCGCGGTCACGGCGGCGTTGTTGGCCGCTTCGGGGCCGGCCACGCCTTCGATCGCGCCGACCTTGCCGAATTCGTCCTTGTGGTTCGACAGCTTCTTCTCGGTGGCGTACGACAGGAAAGTCGGGATCTCGGCGCCGCCTGCCGGGATCAGCCCGAACGGGAAGCCGATGAAGGTGCCGCGGATCCACGCCGGGATCGAGCGCTTCCAGTCCGACTTGTTCATGTGGACCGAGCTGAGCTTGTTGAAGGTGCCCTCCGGCTGCGGGAAGAACGCGTTGAACAGCGCCTCGCCCACCGCGAACAGGCCCACCGCCACCACCACGATGTCGATGCCGTCATACAGCTCCTGCACGTTCATCGAATAGCGGGTCTGGCCCGACAACGAGTCCATGCCGATCAGGCCGATACCCAGGCCCAGGAACAATGCCGTCATGCCGCGCAGCAGCGACGAGCCCAGCACCGCCGACACCGTGGTGAAAGCCAGCACCATGATCATGAAATACTCGCCCGGCCCGAATTGCAGCGCCACGTCGGCGGCCACCGGCGCGAACATCGACAGCAGCACGGTGGCGACCGTGCCAGCGACGAACGAGCCGATCGCCGCGGTGGCCAGCGCCGGGCCGGCACGCCCGTGCTTGGCCATCAGGTTGCCCTCCATGGCCGTGACCATGGTGGAGGACTCGCCCGGCGTGTTCATCAGGATCGAGGTGGTCGAGCCGCCGTACATCGCGCCGTAGTAGATGCCGGCAAACATGATCAGCGCCGCGGTGGGCTCCACCTTGGCGGTCAGCGGCAGCAGCATCGCCACCGTCAGCGCGGGGCCGATGCCCGGCAGCACGCCGATGGCGGTGCCAAGGAAGCAGCCCACCAGGGCCCACATCAGGTTGATCGGCGTGATCGCGACGGCAAAGCCGTGCATCAGCAGGTTCAGGGTATCCATGCGTAGCTCCTTGCAGGCAGGCGGCTCAGAAGCCGGCGATGGGCAGCAGCGGCAGGTTGATGCCGAGCAGGAATTCAAACAGCGCCCACATCGGCACCGTGATGCACAGCCCGATGATCGCGTCGCGCACGATGCGGCGGCTGCCGTAGCCGCGCGCCACGCAGACCATCAGCAGCGTCGAAGAGAACACGAAGCCGAGCGTGCCGATCAGCGCCATGTTCAGCACCAGGCCGGCCGCGACCCACAGGAAGCCGCCGAAGTTGTGCGGGGCCGCGGGCAGCTCGGCGTCTTCTTCCGGCATGTTGCGGAAACCGCCGCGCACGCCCTGCCACGACAGCAGCGCGCCGCACACCGCCAGGCCGATGGCCACCAGCGTGGGCACGAAGCGCGGCGACAGGCCGGCATAGCCCTCGTCGCCCGAGATGCCGGACAGCCCGAGGAAGAAGAACAGCGAGAGCGCCAGCACGGCAATGCCGATGGCGAGGTGCGAGGGTTTCATGGAGGCTCCTTGGCCTTTGTCGCCAGCGCGGGGCGCTGGCGTCCGCGACGCTGGATGATGCAGCCCGCGCGGCGGCGGGGCCCGGCGACATGTGTTGTTGTCTTCGGTATCGCAGGTGGACACCGGGCCCCGCGCCGTGTTTCCGGCCGCCGGATCACCGGCGGTGTCGGCAGGCACGACAGGTAAAACGGGAGAGATGCGTTAAGGCGGTATGGCGGCCGGACTGTGTTACTTGGCCACGCCCAGGTCCCGCAGCGTCGCGCCCAGACGCGTCGATTCGCTGTCGACGAACTTGCCGAACTCGTCGCCGGTCAGCAGGAACGGGGTCCAGTCGTTCTTCTGCAGCGTGTCCTTCCAGGACTTGCTCTCGGTGGCCTTGACCACGGCGTCGATCATGGCCTTGCGCTGCTCGGGCGTGATGCCGGGCGCGCCGTACACGCCGCGCCAGTTATAGATCTCGACGTTGACGCCTTGCTCCTTCAGCGTCGGGATATCGGCGACACGGTCCTTGGACGTGACCGCCAGCGCGCGCATCTTGCCGCTCTTGATAAAGGGCAGGAACTCCGACACGCCGGCGATGCCCACCGTCACGTGGCCACCCATGATCGAGGCCGAGGCTTCGCCGCCGCCCTGGAACGGTACGTAGTTGACCTTCTTCGGGTCGACGCCGCTCTCCTTGGCGACCAGACCGGCCAGGATATGGTCGATCGAGCCCTTGGAGCCGCCGCCCCAGCTGACGCTGCCCGGGTTGGCCTTCAGTTGCGTGGTCAGGTCCTTGACCGACTTGATCGGCGAGCTGGCCGGCACGGTGATGACCATGGTGTCGGCAAACAGGCGCGCGATCGGCGTGGCGTTCTTCAGCGTGACCGGCGGCTTGTTGGTCTCGATCGCGCCCACCATCACCGCGCCCACCACCATCAGCGCATTCGGGTTGCCCTTGTCGGTATTGACGAACTGGGTCAGCGCAATGGTGCCGCCGGCGCCGCCCTTGTTGTCGTACGAAGCGGTCTTGGCCTGGCCCGCGGCGATCATCGCCGCGCCCAGCGAGCGGCCGGTCTGGTCAAAGCCGCCGCCGGGGTTGGCGCCGATCATGACCTTGACGTTGTCGAGCGCGAAAGCGGGCGCGGCCACGGCAGCGGCGGCAAGAGCGGCGGATGCCATCACGGCATGGGCGAAGCGGGAATAGGTACGGCGCATGGCGGTCTCCTGGTTGTACCGGTGATCGCATGCCACAGAGCTGGCGCCGCGATCCGACCCGGGGGTTCCGGCGGCCACGGCGTTGCGGGACGGGATTTGCGGGCCTTGGCGTGCGCAGCAGCGCGGCGCCGGGCTGGTCTCCTGTCCGGCGCGGCGGGGGCGGGCCGGGACTGTTCTTGGACTTTTGGTCAACATCAGACCGGAACTTCCGGTCATGGGGCGGATTCTAGGCGCGGGAAACTGTCAAAAGGCTGTCAAATGGCGGGAGAAAGGGTTGGGGTTTACGTGGATGGCGGGGTGGGCACGTGGGCGGGCAGGACTTCGTGGGGACGCCGGCCCTCTCCCCCAACTCCTCTCCCGCTTGCGGGAGCGGGGCGGGGGAGAGGGCCGGCGCCTCCATCGCAACCGAACCTGCGCAAGCCACCTCAGCCAGCAGGCTTAGCCTGCAGGCACGGATCCTTGCGCTCGACCGCCGCTACCACCACGGCCATGTCGAACTCGCCCTTGGCCGGCAGGTTTTCCACATAGCCGATGCTCACCGCTTGCGCTGCATCGCCGCCCAGCCAGCGCGGCACGCCGATATCGCGCCGCACATGCCCGTTACCCGCGATCAGCACCGCGCCGCGCCCGGCATAAGGCCGCAACGCCTGCGCCATCACCGCATCGCGCGCGGCCTGTGCCGCCAGCATGCCGGGCAGCATCGCCTTGGGGAAATTGCCGCAGTGTCCGCGATCGAGCACTGCCGTCTGCGCGGCCACCAGGTCCGGCGGCAAGACGTCGCCCAGGCCAAGCTGCTGCCGCTCCGCCATGGAAAACAGCGCCTCCGGCCCGCCGCGCACAACCCTGGCTGCATCGGCGCGCGACAGGTTGGCGGCGACCAGCGGCAGGTCATACCGCAGCGCCAGCGCCACCACCGGCTGGTACAGCGGCCATTGCCAGGCGCCGCCGCCTGCCTGCGCGATCAGGTAGTCGGCATCGCGCGGGCGCTCGCGGCGAGCGCGGTCGATGTCGGCCTGGCGCTCGCGGTCGAACTGCTCCATGGCGATGGCCGGGCGCCAGCCTTGCTCGACCGCGCGCGTCAGCGCCTCCAGCCGCTGCCGCTGGCCGGCGGCGTTGTCGTGCACCTCGCCCAGCAGCACATAGGGCTTGCCGGCGAAGGCGGCGCTGACGGTGGACGGGGCCGGTCCCGGGGCGGCACAGCCGGCGCTCAGCACCGCAACGGCCGCGGCCAGCATGGCGGCTGCATACAAGCGAAATGACATCACGCGGTTTCCTTTATCTCGTTTCCGTAGTCGGCACCGACGCCTGCGGCGGCTGTTCCGGCACATACACCATCGAGCCGTCCTGCATCCGGTACGCCACGCCGGCCTTGATGCCGTCGCCGCTGCCGACCTGGCCGCTGGCCTGGTAACGCACCACCTTCTCACCCTGGCGCGACACGATCTCCATGTCGGGCTTGCCGGGATTCCTGATGATGGTGACGTCATCGTGCGTGAACGGGTTGGCCGGGTTCTGCGCGATCGCCACCAGCAGCGCGGCGATCACCACCAGGAATACGTCGATCAGGTTCACCACCGACAGGATCGGGTCGTCGGCCTCGCTTTCTTCCAGGAACTTCATGCATCGACCTCCCACTGCGGCCGCGACTGACCCAGCCACACCAGTTCCTCGGCCAGCCAGCGGCGGCGCACGTTGACGACCCAGAAGGTAATGCTGGCCGCGATCAGCGCGAGGATCACCGCGGAAAAGGCGATGGTGAGATTCTCGCCCACATTGGCCAGGTTGCCACCGGACAGGCCCTTCAGCGCCGGCCCCATCGGGATCATGGTCGCCACCAGCCCCAGCATCGGCGCCACGCGCGTGGCGATGCGCGGGCGCTCCAGCAAGCGATGCGCGGCGACATCGAGCGCGTCGGCACCGGCCACCTGGTGCTTGCGCGCCCACGCCACCAGCACGTAGCCGCGCCCGCTGCCGATCGGATGGCGCGCCCGCAGCCAGGCCTGCATGGCGAATTCGCCAAGCGCCCAGAAGGCATAGAAGAACAGCAGCGCGATCAGCGCCAGCGTCGGGATCAGGAACAGCTGGCCGACGTCGTACATCAGGGTTTCGAGCAGGGTGGGTGTCATGTCTGGTCTGTTTGAATGCGATGGAGATTCCGGGTTGCTTTAGTGCCGTTCCGGCAGCCAGCTGCCGCCGGCATCGACCGGGCGCCGCCGCGCGCTGAGCGCGCCGCCCGCGATCGCGGCCGCGAGCGCGATGCCGCCCGCCAGCCACGACAGCACCGGCACGATGTCGGCCGCGGGTGGCGTGCGTTCGACCAGCTGCATGCCTTGCACGGGCTGTGGCGGGTTCGGCGCGGGTGCGGGTGCGGGTGCCAGCGCGGCCGGCTGCGGCGGGGTGGACGCCGTACGCGTCGCCGCAGCCGGGGGCTGCAGTCCATACCCCGGCGCGGCAGCGCGGACCTGCTACTCACGATACTGGTTGAAGGCCCGGTTGTGGCTGACGATGTCGTGCCGCTGCGCCAGGTCTTCATAGCGCTGCGCCAGTGTCTGCAGCAGCTTGCTGTCGGCCTTCCAGTAGCCCTTGCGCGCGGCCTCGAGCATGCGTTCGATCACCTGCGCCTGGGCCTGCGGGGCGTGCTGTTCGAACCATGCGTTCAGGCCGAGCTTGTGCTTGTCGTTGACATAGACCTCGGCGAACTCGGTCCACTGGTCGTCGCGCACGATTTCCGGCGAGACCGCGGTCCAGCCCCAGAAGTTGTTGACGGTGTCGAGCACGTTGAGCGCGCCGCTGTAGCCCTCGGCCTTCATGCCTTCGATCCAGCCGGGATGGAAGTAGCGCGTGCGCAGTTCGCTGGCGAGGAAGCCGGCGGCGGTTTCGGTGCGGGCCTGGCTGGCATCGCGCAGGTTCGAGATCAGCAGCTCCGGCGCCTTGCCGGTCAGGTGGCGCACCGCCAGCCCGATGCCGCCGAGGTACTGGAACGGGTCGTCGGTGGTCAGCATGCCGTATAGGTTGGAACTGCGCGCCAGCAGCGCGCCGTCGACACCCTTGAGGTTTTCGGCATACAGGTTGAGCTGCGGCAGCGCCTCGCCCCAGTGCTGTTCGTCCGGACCGTAGGCGTACTGCATGCGCGCGAGATACAGCCGGGCCAGCTTGGCATCGGCCTGGCGGCCGCTGCCGAAGGTATCGGTGGCCATCGCCGCATCGTTCAGGCCGCTGCCGTAGTTGCCCGATTCGCTGGCGAAGATGCGCGTCAGCGCCAGCCCGTCGAGTCGGTCGGCGGGGACGTCGAGCCGGGCGAGACGCTCGCGCACCGCGCGCGTATTGGCGGCGACCACGTTGTCCGGCTCCGGCTGCGCGGCGGCCACCTTGACGGCTTCTGCCAGCCACTTCATCAGGTTGGGGAAGTGGTCGCGGTAAAGGCCGGTCGCCGACAGCACCACGTCCACGCGCGGACGGCCCAGTTCCGCCATGGAAACCGGTTCGACGCCGACGACGCGGCCACCGTCGTCCCATTTCGGCCGCACGCCCAGCGCAGCCATGGCCTGCGCTTCCAGCATGCCCTGGTGACGCATGGTCTCGACGCTCCACAGCGAGAAGGCGAGCTTGTCGGGATAGCGGCCATGGCGCTTGCGCCAGTCGGCGATCATCGCCTCGGCGGCGGCGTGGCCCGCTTTCCACGCTGCGCGGCTGGGCACCTTGGACGGGTCGAAGCCGTACAGGTTGCGCCCGGTCGGCAATGTGTCGGGATTGCGCACCGGATCGCCGCCGGTGCCGGATGGCAGGTGGCGTCCGGCCAGCGCCGTCAGCAGCCCGGCGCTCTCCGGCGTTGCATCGAGGCTGGCATACAGCTGCCGCGCGCGCTGCATGTCTTCGCGCTGGCGCGCATCGGGCAGTTCATCCAGCGAGGCGCCCTCGGCCACGTAGCGGCGCACCATCGCATAGGGCTGCGTCTGTGCCAGCTGCGCGTAGTCGACCGCGAACAGTTCTTCCGGCTCCTCGGGGAACGCGCGCCCGAGCCAGTCCTTGCCCAGCATCGCCATGGTCGTATAGAGCCGCAGCCCTGGGTCCTGCGACTGCCCGAAGGTGTGCAAGCCATACGGCTGCAGCGCACCGCCGAGTTCGTGCAGGCGGACGTGCAGCGCATCGAGGTAGCCGCCGAAATCCGCGCGCGCCCGCGCCGCGGTCCAGCCCATGTCTTCGAACAGGTGCATCGCTGCGCTGCGCGACAGGATCTGCTGGCGGATGGTGTCCTTCACCGCGCCTTCGTCCTGCTGCAGGTATGCGTGCAACTGGTCATGCAGCGATACCAGGTCGGTATGCAGGCCTGCGGGCCGGAACGGCGGCGTCTGGTGGCTGACGATCACCGCGCGGCCGCGGCGCTTGGCCTGGATCGCTTCGCCGACGTCGTCGACGATATACGGGTAGATCACCGGCACGCTGCCCAGCACCAGGTAGGGCTGGTCGGTGACCGACAGGCCGCGCTCCTTGCCCGGGGTCCATTCCTGCGTGCCGTGGGTGCCGTAGTGGACCAGTGCGTCGCGATCCTGCCGCGCCCACAGGTAGGCCGCCATGTAGAAGTGGTTCAGCGGCGTGGTGGTGGCGTGGTACAGCGCCTTCTCGTCCGCTTCATTGCGCTCGCCGCGCGGCGGCACCGGCATCAGCGCCACATTGCCGAGCTGCAGCCGCGGGATCACGAAGCCGGCCTCGCCATGGTGCGTGGTGGCCATCGCCGATTGCTCCGGGCTGCCCCAGCGCTGCGCCACCGCGGCGCGCAATGCGGGAGGCTGGGCGTCGTACCAGCGGCGGTATTGCGTCATCGGCATCCACACCGCGAGGTCGGCATCGAGCAAGGGCTCCAGCCTGCCGCTGCGATAGAAAGGCGCCAGCAACGCGCCAAGGTCGCGCTGCAGCCGCGCTTCGCTTGCGGCCTCGGTGGTGTAGCCCGCAGCCCGCAGCGCCGCCAGCGTGCCGGCGAGGCTCCGGGGCAGGTTCAGGAACGACGCCGACAGGTTCTTCTCGCCGGCCGGATAGTTGTAGTACAGGACGGCCACGCGCTTGTCGGCGTTGGGCAGGTGCCGCAGCCGTGCCAGCGCCAGCGCCTTGTCCGCGACCGCATCGAGCTGCGCCGGCAGGCCGACGATGGCGCCGTCGCCCTTGTCGGTGGCGGCAGCCACGATGGGATCGATCACGCCCGCCAGTTCGGGCTGCACCAGGTAGAACGGCGTATCGGTCAGGCTGATGCCGTGCGGGTCGTCCTGCCACGCCTGCGCATCGCCCTTGCGATAGGGAATGACCTGCAGCACCGGCACATCGAGTTGCTCGAACTCGGCCTTGCGGCCGTGCGGGTTCAGCATGATCTGGGCGTTGATCAGCACATCGACCAGCCGCTTGCCGGCGGGCATGGCCATGCGCGTCATGCCGTCGGCGTCCATCACCGGGCCGTAGAACGCCAGCACGCGCGCGTGGCGCGCTTCGAGGCGGCCGATCAGGTCGTCGATCAAGGCGCTATCAAGGCCCGACACATAGGCCTGGTGGATGGCGACGCCGATCACCGGGCCGCTGCTGCCCGAGGCCGCCAGCGCTTCCTGCGGCGAGGTAGTAATCACGCCGGCGAGCCTGGGGTGGTAGTAGCCCGCCTTGGGGAATACCACGGGCGCCGGGATGGCATCGCCGTCGGCCTCCGCGCCGTGCAGGCGGAACTGCCGTGCCGCGAGCGTGCGCATCATCGCGCCGAAGTTGCCGCGGCCACCGTTGACGTAGTACGCCTGCAATTGGGCGGCGAGCTTGTCGTCGACGCCATGCGCTTCATAGCGATCGGTAGCGATCAGCATGCGCGGCACGCGCGCCTCGCGCCACAGCGGGCCGAGGCGCTGCAGCATCGCGGTGACGATATGGTCGCGCGGCGCATCGACGATCAGCAGGTCGGCGTCGTGGATAAACGGCGCGACCGCCTGCGCCGGCATCCGCTCCAGGTACTGCGCCTCCAGCGTCATGCCTTGCGCCTGCGCCAGTTCGCGCAGCGGGCCGAACTTGCCCGCGGGCACCGGCGCGCTGGTCAGGATGGCGATACGCGGCGCGGCCTGGGCCGCGCCGATCCACACCAGCAGGCACAGCAGCGTGCAGAGCCAGCGGCGGGTCAGGGTGAGTGGCAACATGCGAACCTCCTTGCGCCGATGCCGCTCAGAACGACAGCTTCAGGCTGGCGGCGAAGGTGCGGCCCGGCTGCGTGTAGAAATCCACGCCGGGCTCGGTCGCCGCAACACCGGTCTGGCGCACGTCGCCCCACAGCCAGTACTTCTTGTCGAACAGGTTGTTCACCGACAGCGCGAGGCTGACATAGCGGCTGAAGCGCCACCACGCCTGCAGGTCGACCACGCCGTAGCCGGCCGGCTTGAAGTAGGTGAACGACGAATCGTCGGTGCGGGTCACCGGCCGCGCGCCGCGCCAGCGGATCGCCGCGCCCTGGCCCTGCACGCGCTCCCACGTTACCCCGGCGCTGGCGCGCAGCGGCGAGACGCTGTTCAGCGCCTGGCCGGTCTGCTCGTTGTTGCCGTGCGCGTACGCCACCGCGCCATCGATGCGCCATTGCGGCAGGAAGCGCCACACGCCGCGCCATTCGGCGCCGTAGATGCGCACGCTGGTCTGGTTGCGGTACTGGTAGGTCGCGCGCAGGCCGGGCAGGCAGGCGGGATCGGACGGGCAGGTCAGCTGTACCTGTTCGATGAAGTCGCGGTAGCGGTTGTCGAACAGCGCCACGCTGGTCTGCACGTTGTCGCTGGTGTAGCGCGCGCCGAGCTCGAACGAGCGGCTCTTCTCCGGATCCAGGTCGGCATTCGGCGCGGCGCCGTAGCCTTGCACCGGGTTGCGGAAGCTGCCGTTGACTTCCTGGTAGTTGGGCGCGCGGTAGCCGAACACGTACTGCGCCCACAGGTTGACGCGGTCGCTCGCCTGCCACAGCGCCGACAGCTTGGGCGACAGGTGCGAATCGCTCTTGCTGACCGCCGGACGGCCGCCGGCACTGTTGTAGACCAGGTCGTCGCCATCGGGCGACAGCGCGTAATGGTCGAAGCGCAGGCCCGGCGTCAGCGTGAAGCGGCCATCGAAGAAGCGCATCTCGTCCTGCGCGAACAGGCCGGTCTGGCGCGTTTCGCCGGTGGGGAAGTCATGGATCGGGAAATTCTCGCCCGCGAGCGACCGGGTGGTGGTGCCGGTGGTCAGGTTGCTCACGGTGCCATCGCGCGATTCCGACGAGCGCACGCGCATGAAATCCAGGCCGCCGACCAGCCGGTGCGCGACGCCACCGGTGGCAAACGACTTGTCGCCCTGCAGGCTGAAGCCGGTCTGCTCCTGCTTGAAGGCAAAGCCGAGCGAGACGTTGCACAGGCTGGTGCCGCGCGTGGTGGCCGAGCAGCCGGTGCTGGTGTTGCTGCGTACCTGGTTGGTCAGCGTGGTGGTCTCGGACTCCTGGTAGTAGACCTGCGCGGCCAGGCGGTCAAGCACGCCGCTGGCCGGCTTCCATACGTAGTCCAGGCTGACGCGGTCGCGGCTCAGGTCTTCATTGCCATTGGCGGCCGTGACCCGCGGCAGCGCCGTGGACAAGCGCAGCAGGTCGGTGTCGGTGTTGCCGTCGCGATGCTCGTAGGTGAACCTGAACTGGTGCGCCGGGCTGGCGTTGAGCAGGAGCTTGCCGAGCCAGGCCTGCGTGCGCACGTCCTGCGGGTTGGGCCGGGTGCGGTTGACCGAGTTGGAATCGTCGCTGCCCAGGTTCTTCATTTCGTGCGCGTTGCGGTTCGCGTACATGAAGAGGCCCTGGAGGGTCTCGCTGCCGCCGGCCACGCCCGCGCTCTGGCCGAAGCCGTTGTCGATGCCGTTCCAGTTCAGCCCAAGCTCACCGCCGACCGTGCGGCCCTGCATCAGATCCGAGGGATCCTTGGTCGCGTACGCCACCACGCCGCCGATCGCGTCCGAGCCATACAGGCTCGACGCCGGCCCGCGCAGCACTTCGACGCGCTTCAGGAACGAGAACTCCGGTGCATCGCGGGTCGAACTGGAGATGTTCGACGGGCCGCCGCCGTTGAAGAAATCCGGCAGGCGCACGCCGTCGACCATCTGCAACACGCGGTTGTCCTCGATGCCGCGGATATTGATGCTGCCCGCGCCAAAACGGCGGCGGTCGCGCGGCACGTCGATATCCGGCTCGTCGGCGAACAGGCCGGCCTCGTCGACCGGCTGCGCGCGCTGGATCTGGCGCGCATCGCGCGTGGTGATGGTGGAGGCGACCGCATCGGCGCGCTCTTCGGTGCGGGTGGCGGTGACCACCACCTCATTCAGCGCAGCCAGCGTGGTGGCGTTGCCCGCGCCATCGTCGGCAAGCGCTGGCGAACCCAGCGCCGCGCACACGGCGGCAACTGGCGTGACCCGGACGGAGGCGCAAAGGCGCGCCAGACAGCGACGTTTCATGGATTCTCCCCAAAGAAATCGGACGCTGGCTGGCGGAAAACCGTTAAGGGTGGCTGGCTCGCGTAAAGGCGCTGCCCCGCTGGCTAGGCCGCGGGTGACGCCGTTTAGTTAACGAGAATTATTATCATTTAAGACGGATAGGTAAACGACTTAACTTAGAGGACGTGGCGCGCATGCCACATGTATGGGATGTTCGCGCCTTGAGCCGCATTCATCGTTTGCAAAACCCGCTCGCGCGGGGGAAGTCCAGTAGCGCTGCGCCGGCTGGCGCAAGCCTTGGACGTGCCTGGCGAGTTCCTTGCGGAATCTGGCGAATAGCAGGCTTTTCCCGCGATCGCCCTCAGTGCTGGCGCACCGTCTCCCCGGGCACCTGCTGCGGCAGCTTGTTGCCTTCCGCGTCGATCTGCAGCGGCCCCGTGCCCGAGAACCGGTCCAGCGCCAGGTAGATCACCGGCGTGATGAACAGCGTGATCACCTGCGAGAACAGCAGGCCGCCCACCACCGCCAGGCCCAGCGGTTGGCGCAGCTCGGCGCCGGCGCCCAGGCCCAGTGCCAGCGGCAACGCGCCCATCACCGCGGCGAAGGTGGTCATCATGATCGGCCGGAAGCGCAGCAGACACGCCTGGCGGATCGCCCTGGCCGGCGTCATGCCCTGCTCGCGCTGCGCCGCCAGCGCGAAGTCGATCATCATGATGGCGTTCTTCTTGACGATGCCGATCAGCATCAGCACGCCGATCACCGCGATCAGCGACAGCTCGACGTTAAAGATAAAGAGCGTCAGCAACGCCCCCACCGCCGCCGACGGCAAACCCGCCAGGATGGTGAGCGGGTGGATGTAGCTTTCATACAGGACCCCCAGCAGCGTGTAGATCACCGCGATCGCCGCCACCAGCAGCACGATCTGCGTGGCCTGCGACGACTGGAACACCGCCGCGTCGCCGCCCCAGCTGGTAAAGATCGAGGTGGGCATGGCGATTTCCTGCCGGTAGCGGTCGATGCGCGCCGACGCGTCGCCCAGCGCCGCGCCCGGCGCCAGGTTGAACGACACCGTCACCGAAGGCAGCTGCCCCTGGTGGTTGACCGCGATCGGCCCGACCCGGCGCTCGGTGCTGGCAAAGGCCGAGACCGGCACCATCTGCCCGGTCTTGCTACGCACATAGAGCTTGGAGAACGCGCTTTCGTCGGTGCGGTCGGCATCGGCCGCCTGCAGGATCACGTAGTAGTTGTCGATCGGCGTGTAGATGGTCGACACCTGGCGCTCGCCGAAGGCCGAGTACAGCGCGGTGCGCACGTCCTGCATCTGCACGCCCAGCGCGTTGGCCTTGTCGCGGTCGATGGTCAGGTGCGCCTCGAGTCCGGATTGCTGCGAGTCGCTGGTGACGTCGCGGAACACGCTGTCGGCGCGCATGCGGGCCATCAGCTTGTCCGAGTAGTCCTGCAACTGCCCGGCCTTCACGCTCTGCAGCGTGTACTGGTAGCGGCTCTTGCTCTGGCGCCCGCCCAGCTGCAGGTTCTGCACCGGCGCGAAGTACACCGCCAGCCCCGGCACGCCGGCCACGTCGCGCCGCAAGGATTCGATCACCCTGGGCATGGCCTCGCGCTCGCCGCGCGGCTTCAGTTCGACGAACATCCGCCCGGTATTGATGGCCGGCGACGGGCCGCCGCCGATGGCCACCACGATGCTCTTGACCGCCGGGTTGGCGCGCATGCGCTCGGCCGCGTCGCGCAGGCGCTCTGACATGGCGTCGAAGGAAATATCTTGCGGGCCTTCGGCGTTGACGCGGATCTGGCCGATGTCTTCTTCCGGGAAGAAGCCCTTGGGGATCGCCACGAACAGCACCGCGGTCAGCACGAAGGTCAGGCCCGCCGCCACCAGCACCGTGCGGCGGTGCGCCAGGCACCAGTCCAGGCCGCGCGCATAGCGGTGCAGCGTGAATTCGAACAGGTTCTCGAACCACTGCGTCGAGCGCATGCCGAAGGTCTGCGGCTGCGCCACGGCGGGCTGCGCCGCCGCGTGGTCGCCATAGGCATGGTGCGATTCGTCGACCGGCACGTTCTCGGCCGACAGGAAGCGCGCGCACAGCATCGGGATCAGCGTCAGCGACACCAGCGCCGACACCAGGATCGACAGCGACACCACCGCCGCGAACTCGTGGAACAGCAGCCCGATCACGCCCGGCATGAAGAAGATCGGGATGAACACCGCCACCAGCGAGATCGAGATCGACAGGATGGTGAAGCCCATCTCGCGCGAGCCGACCAGCGCGGCCTTCAGCGGCGGCACGCCTTCCTCGATATGGCGCACGATGTTCTCGAGCATGACGATGGCGTCGTCCACCACCAGGCCCACCGCCAGCGTGATCGCCAGCAGCGAGACATTGTCCAGGCTGTAGCCGAAGGCCTTCATCAGCGCCACCGTGCCGATCAGCGAGATCGGCAGCGACACCGTCGGGATCAGCGTCGCGGCGGCGCGGCGCAGGAACAGGAAGATCACCAGCACCACCAGCGCCACCGTCAGCGCCAGCGTGAACTGCACGTCGTGGATCGATTCGCGGATCGAGCGCGAGCGGTCGTTGACCACCGACACGTTGATCGAGCCCGGCATCTGCTGGATCAGGCGGGGCAGGGCGGCATGGATTGCGTCGACCACGGCGACGGTGTTGGCGTCAGGCTGGCGCAGCACGGCCAGCACGATCGAGCGCTCGTTGTTGAGCCAACTGCCGGTCTTGATGGTCTCGACGCTGTCCTCGACCTCGGCCACGTCCGCCAGCCGCACCAGCGCGCCGTTGGGCTGGCTGGCGACGATGATATTGCGGAAGGCGTCGGCGCTGGTCAGCTGCCGGTTTGCCTGGATCGTCAGGGTCTGGCGCGCGCTGTCGAGGGTGCCCACCGGGGTGTTGGCGTTGGCGCGGTTCAGCGCGGTGGCCAGCTCGTCCAGCGTCAGCCCGCGCGCGGCAAGCGCGTCCGGGTGCGCGCGCACGCGCACGGCAAAGCGCTTCTGCCCGAAGATCTGCACCTGGGCCACGCCCGGCAAGGTGGCCAGCGTGGGCGAGATCAGGTTGTCGCCGAAGGCGTTCAGGTCGGCCAGGCTCATCGCCGGCGAGTTGATTGCCAGCAGCAGCACCGGCGCATCGGCCGGGTTGACCTTGCGGTACGACGGCGGCACCGTCATCTCGATCGGCAGCGAACGCTGCGCGCGGAACAGCGCCGCCTGCACGTCGACAGCCGCGTCGTCGATATTGCGGTCGTTGTTGAATTCGATGGTGATGCTGGAGTTGCCGAGCGTGTTCGACGAGCTGATCACCGACACGCCCGGGATCGTCGCGAACTGCTTTTCCAGCTGCGTGGCCACCGAAGCGGCCATGGTCTCGGGGCTGGCCCCGGGCAGCGTCGCGGTGACCTGGATCACCGGCGAATTGAAGCTGGGCAGCGCGGCAATCGGAATGGTCGGATACAGCACGATGCCGGTGACTACCACCGCCAGGCACAGCAGCACCGTCATCACCGGACGGCGGATGCAGAGTTCGGAGAGCGTCATGGCTCAGTGCCCCGCGGGGGCGGGGCGGGCGTCCGCGGCAGAAGCCGCGCGGGCGGGCGCCTCGCGCACCAGCGCGCCGGGGCGCAGGTTCTGCGTGCCTTCCACTACCACTCGGGCGCCGGGCTGCACCCCCTCGACCACGGCGGCGGCGGCGGTGGTGGTCACCACCCGCACCGGCACGCGTGCCACCTTGCTGTCGGGCTGCACCACATAGACGAAACGGCCCTCGGGCCCGGTCACCACCGCCTGCGGCGGCACCGACAGCGCGCCCTTCAGCGTCTGCACCACGGCGTTGACGGTGGCGTAGGTGCCCGGCCACAGCCGCTGTTCCTCATTGTCGAACTGCGCCTTGACGCGGATGGTGCCGTACTGCGGATCGACCGTGTTATCCACAAAGGTGATCCGGCCGGTCACCGGCGCCTTGCTGCCATCATTGGGCTGCGCGGTGACCTGGACCGGGCCGGCCCGCAGCGCCTCGCGCAGCGCCGCCAGCTGGCGCTCGGGCAAGCTGAAGGTGACGGCGATCGGCTGCACCTGGGCGATGGTGACCATTGGCTGCGCGCTGTTGGGCAGCACCAGCGAGCCCGGGAAGGCATTGATCACGCCGGTGCGGCCGCTGATGGTGGCGCGGATGGCGCCGTAGCTGACCGCCACGCGGCTGGCTTCGATCGCGGCCTGGTCGGCGCGCACGGTGGCGGCAAAGCCGTCGACCTTGGCCTGCGCGGTATCGACCGCGCTCTTCGAGATGAAATTGCGCTGCAGCAGCTCCTGGCTGCGCGCCAGCGTGCGGCGGGCATCGGCCAGGTCGGCCTGGTCGCGCAGCAGCTGCGCCTGCGCCTTGGCCAGGTTGGCCTCGTCCATGCGGGTATCGAGCGAGAATAGCGCGTCGCCGGGCTTGACGGTCTGGCCTTCCTTGATATGGACGGTGCGCACGGTGCTGGACACTTGCGGGCGCACCTCCACCGTGGACAGCGCCGTGACATTGCCGTTGGCCGAAACCTGCAGCGGCACGTCGCCTTGCTGCACCGGCGCGGTCGACACCACCGCCGCCGCCGGCGGCTTGGGCGCCGGCTTGGGCGCGAACCAGGTGCGCCAGGCCAGCCAGCCCAGGCCGGCCATGACCAGCACCACGGCCACCACCACCCACGGCGATACGCGGCCGCGCCCGGTCCCGGCGGCCGCCCTCCAGTTGCTGTCGACAAAGCCCTTGGGCTGGTCGATCCTGTCTGATTTCATGTTGTGTGGACCCTCTGCCCCGCGTCTTCAGCGCCACTCCCCGTGTACCGCCCGGCCTGTTGTGCCCAGATGTTGCCGGTGCGTGTCGCGCAAAGACTCTACTAGTACCGCGCTTCGCCCGCCGGAGCCAGCGCCGCGTATTACAGTCCGTTACAGAGGTGCAAGGGTCTGGTAATGCCCGGCGCCGGCAAACGCCGTCCGGGCCACAGGGGAGGCCGGAGAGGTGTGTAGCGGGGCGCTTGTATGGTTAGACAAACATTATCAGAAAAGCTGCCGCCGGCCATCGCGGCGCCACTGATTTACGCTGTCGACCGACAATTCCCGTGGTCCGGCCTGCACAATCACGGCGTCGCCGGCGCGCACTTCGCCCTTGAGCACCACGCTGAGGTAGACCCCGGAGTAGCCGCTCTGGACCATGTCGCGCACCGCATGGCGGTAGCCCAGCGCGGCGTTGAACTTGTAGCAGGGCTGGCGCGGCGCTTCCACGCGCAGCAGGGCGGTGCCGACCCGCACCAGGTCGCCGATCCATAGCGCGGACTCCAGCAGGCCTTCCAGCGTCAGGTTTTCGCCCATCGCGCCATAGGGAAGCGGCGGGCCGGACTCGGGCTGCGCGCAGGCGCGGCGGCGGGCGTTCCACCAGGCGTAGTGCTCGGACGGGTAGGCGTAGACCGCCTTGTCCAGGCCACCATGCACGGTCAGGTCGCCCTGCTCGTCGCCGGCCAGGCCCAGCGGCTGCACCTGGACCCGCAGCGGATGCAGCAGCGTGCTGACGGGGTGCTTGCGGATACCGGACAGCACCACCGCCTCGGTGCCCGCCCCTGCCACAACCAGCGGGATGGCCTTGCCCAAACTGACCGCCAGCACACGCGCAAGGCCGGGCCAAGGTCTGGAATCGCTCACGTGCGCCCCCGCTTCGTGATGGTGGAAAGGGATGTGGATAAGCTGCGGATATCCCTGAGGATAACGGGGCGGATAAGGCTGTGGACAAGTGCTTGGTGCGGTTCCTCACAAGCAGCCGGAAACGGGGGACGGCGGGCGTTTCAGCGCGGCATCATACCTGCTGGGCCGCTTGCGGCGGCTGCCAGCGGCAACCCAGCAGGCGCGCCCGCTGCGACACCGCCAGCGCCGCCAGCATCAGCGCCGCCGCGCCCCAGTGCAGCGTGTCAGGCCCGGCCACGGTATAGATGGCCGCGCCCGCCATGGCACCGGCAGCCTGGCCCAGGTAGATCGACGAGGAATTCAGCGAGATCGACACCGACGCGCGCTCCGGCGCCAGCAGCACCAGCCGCGCCTGCTGCGCGCTATTGGTGGCAAAGCCGCCCACGCCCCACAGCATGAACAGCGCCACCAGCGCCACGCTGCCCAGCCCGGCCAGCGGCCACAGCACCATTGCCGTGATCGAGGTCAGCAGTGTCACCTGCACGATCCGGCTGGGCGTGACCCGGTCCATGCGCGACGCCGCCATGGCGTTGCCGAACACGCCGCAGGCACCATAGGCCAGGAACATCAGGCTGAGCGCGCCGCCGCTGATGCCGTAGACATCGCGCATCAGCGGGGCGATATAGGTAAACAGCGTAAACATGCCCGCCGACGAGATCATGGTGGTCAGCACCACCAGCATCACCGGCTTGTGGCGCAGCACCGCGCCCCAGGCCTCGCGCCCGGCCGGCGGCACCATCAGCCCGCGCGGCAGCGCGCGCCAGACCGCCGCCGACACCAGCAGCGCCATCACGCCGACCAGCGCCATGCTGACACGCCAGCCCAGCGTGCTGGAAATCCACGTGCCCAGCGGCACGCCCACCACGCTGGCGATGCTCCAGCCCAGGAACACAAAGCTGATGGCCCGCCCCCGGGTCTGCGCATTGACCAGCAGCGGCAAGGTGGCCGCGGTCTGCGGCGTATAGATGGCCGCGCCGATCGCGGTCAGGAAGCGGATCGCCATCAGCGCCGCAAACCCGGGCGCGAACGCCGCGGCCAGGTGCATCACCCCGTAGACCAGCAGCGAACCGGCCAGCAGCAGCCGGCGGTCGATGCGCGAGCCGAGCGTGGCGAACAGCGGCGCACCGATGCAGGTGGCCAGCGCGAACACCGAGATCAGCTGCCCGGCACTGGCCGCGCCCAGCCCGAAATCGCCGGCAATGTCGTTCAACATGCCGGTAACGATCATCGCGCCGGTGCCGATGACGAAATTGCCGACGCAGAGCGTCACGAGCCTGGGGTCCATGCCGGCCTTGGGAGGTGGGGAGGGCGCGGGGGCGCCTTGCTTTGTTCGGGACTGCCGCGGCCATTGCGGCCGGCGGTTAGGGAAGTCCCGAGTGTAGCGGCTTCGGCGAATTCGCGTTCGCGAGAGAATTGACGCCTGCCACAGCCAACACCGTGCGAACAGGGCACCCCTCTCCCGCGAAGTGGGAGAGGGGTGGGGGAGAGGGCCGGAGCGTCAACGAAGTGACGCGCGTCGGTATGCCAGCGCCTGCCCTCTCCCGCGGGCGGGAGAGGGGAGCAAACCGAAGGTAGTCGAAACCCTTCAGCGCGTCAGCACCGGCGCCAGCGCCTTCGGGTTGACGATGCAGTCATGCTTGCCGTCCAGCACGTCCAGAATGTTCTGGAACGCCGTGCGGAAGTACAACTCATAGCTGTCGCGCTCCACATAGCCCAGGTGCGGCGTGCAGATGCAGTTTTCCATGCGCAGCAGCGCGTGGCCCTGCAGGATCGGCTCGGACTCGAACACGTCGACCGCCGCCATGCCTGGGCGGCCCCGGTTCAGCGCGGCGACCAGGGCGTTTTCTTCCAGCAGTTCGGCGCGGCTGGTATTGACGAACAGCGCGGTCGGTTTCATCGCGGTCAGGTCGGCCTGCTTGACGATGCCGCGGGTGTCGTCGTTCAGGCGCAGGTGCAGCGACAGCACGTCGCTGTCCGCGAACAGCTGTTCCTTCGAGGCCGCCACCTCCAGGCCATCGGCGCGCGCGCCCTCCAGCGATGCCTCGCGGCCCCATACCAGCACCTTCATGCCGAAGGCGCGGCCATAGCCGGCCAGCAGCCGGCCGATCTTGCCGTAGCCCCAGATCCCCAGGGTCTGGCCGCGCAGCACCTGGCCCAGGCCAAAATTGGGCGGCATCGTGGTCGATTTGAGGCCCGACTGCTGCCACGCGCCATGCTTCAGGCTGGCCACGTACTGCGGAATGCGGCGCTGGGCCGCCATGATCAGCGCCCAGGTCAGCTCGGCCGGCGCCACCGGCGAGCCGACGCCTTCCAGCACCGCCACGCCACGGTCGGTCGCCGCCTCCAGGTCGATATGGCTGCCGGGACCGGCGCCAACCCGGCCGGTCTGGCTGATCAGCTTGAGCTTGGGCAGCTTTTCGAGCAGTTGGCGGGTGATGCGGGTGCGTTCGCGGATCAGCACCACGGCTTCCACATCGGAAAGGCGCGCGGCCAACTGGCCTACGCCCTTGACGGTGTTGTTGAACACCTTGACGTCGTGCCCCTCCAGCAGGCTGAAGCACGGCAGCTTGCGCACCGCATCCTGGTAATCGTCTAGTACGGCAATCTTCATCGGCAACCCTGGTTGTCTTCTGGACCTTGTGCCAGTTGGTGCGCGCGCCCACTGAGCCGCGCGCCGGCCAACAGTATTGTTGTGAAACGTTGCGAACCCCGCTCCGGCGCGCCGCAACCCCGGCTGCGGGCGGTGCAAAACGCGCGCCGGCCCGCGCCGGCGATTGTTGCGCAGCAAAAAACAGGGGGGTGCGCCAGTGGTATCCTTGCCCGCTCCGGTGCCGCCACGGATTGTCGGTCGAGCCTTGCTCCCGTCACCCGGCTGCCTCCGGACAAAGCCCGGCCGGCATGTGCAGGCCACCTTGCGCGGGCGAAGCGCCACTGTAGCGCAGCCGCCGCGGCCGCCGCGACCTTTTGTGCGAACCGGGCCGCCGCGCAGTTGTAACGGGATGTGACGACCGCGGTGCGGCTCCAAAAGTGACGCATCGGCGGTGCGATCGCACCCGGCCTGCCGGCCAGGCTTTGCAAGGATTCCTTCCCTTCCTTCCCTTTACAAACCTGGAGTTTGCAGTATGAACCACCCCACGATGCAAGGTACGGCAGCCGTCAATGCGCCGGCCTGGGTCAAGCACCCCAAGCTGATTGCCTGGGTCGCGGAAATCGCCGCGCTGACCAAGCCCGACAACATCTACTGGTGCGACGGCTCGCAGGAAGAATATGACCGGCTGTGCGAGCAGATGGTCGCCGCCGGCACCATGCAGCGGCTGAACCCGGCCAAGCGCAAGAACTCTTTCCTGGCCCTGTCGGACCCGTCGGACGTGGCCCGGGTCGAAGACCGTACCTTCATCTGCTCCGAGCAGCAAGAAGATGCCGGCCCAACCAACAACTGGACCCCGCCGGCGGAGATGCGCCAGACCCTGGCCGGCCTGTTCGACGGCTGCATGCGCGGCCGTACCCTGTACGTGGTGCCGTTCTCGATGGGGCCGCTGGGGTCGCCCATTGCCCATATCGGCGTGGAACTGTCGGATTCGCCGTACGTGGCGGTCAACATGCGCATCATGACCCGCATGGGCAAGGCCGTGTATGAGGTGCTGGGCAGCGACGGCGCCTTCGTGCCGTGCGTGCACACCGTCGGCAAGCCGCTCGCCGCCGGCGAGAAAGACGTGGCGTGGCCGTGCAATCCCACCAAGTACATCGTGCATTTCCCGGAAACGCGCGAGATCTGGTCGTTTGGCTCGGGCTACGGCGGCAATGCGCTGCTGGGCAAGAAGTGCTTTGCGCTGCGGATTGCGTCGACCATGGGCCGCGATGAAGGCTGGCTTGCCGAACACATGCTGATCCTGGGCGTGACCTCGCCCGAGGGCAAGAAGTACCACGTGGCAGCGGCCTTCCCGTCGGCCTGCGGCAAGACCAACTTCGCCATGCTGATCCCGCCCAAGGGCTTCGAGGGCTGGAAGGTCACCACCATCGGCGACGACATCGCCTGGATCAAGCCGGGCCAGGACGGCCGCCTGTACGCGATCAACCCGGAAGCCGGCTACTTCGGCGTGGCGCCGGGCACCAGCGAGAAGACCAACTTCAACGCGATGGCGACGCTGAAGGAAAACGTCATCTTCACCAACGTCGCGCTGACCGACGACGGCGACGTCTGGTGGGAAGGCATGACCAAGGAGGCGCCCGCGCACCTGATCGACTGGCAGGGCAAAGACTGGACCCCGGAGATCGCCAAGGCCACCGGCGCCAAGGCCGCGCACCCCAACGCGCGCTTCACCGCGCCCGCGTCGCAATGCCCGTCGATCGACGACAACTGGGACAACCCGGCCGGCGTACCCATTGATGCGTTCATCTTCGGCGGCCGCCGCTCGACCACCGTGCCGCTGGTGACCGAGGCGCGCAACTGGACCGAGGGCGTCTACATGGCCGCCACCATGGGCTCGGAAACCACCGCTGCGGCCGCCGGGCAGCAGGGCGTGGTGCGCCGCGACCCGTTCGCCATGCTGCCGTTCTGCGGCTACAACATGAGCGATTACTTCGGCCACTGGCTCGAACTCGGCAAGAAGCTCGAAGCCGCGGGCGCCACGCTGCCGAAGATCTACTGCGTCAACTGGTTCCGCAAGGACGCCGACGGCAACTTCGTGTGGCCGGGCTTTGGCGAGAACATGCGCGTGCTGTCGTGGATGATCGACCGCGTGGAAGGCAAGGGGCAGGGCGCCGAGCATGTGTTTGGCACCTCGCCGCGATACCAGGACCTGAACTGGAACGGCGTCGACTTCTCGCCGGCGCAGTTCGAGCAGGTGATCTCGATCGATCGCGATGCGTGGCAGCAGGAGCTGGCGCTGCACGACGAGCTGTTCAGCAAGCTGCGGCAGCACCTGCCGCAGGCGCTGGTGGAAACGCGCGCGGCGCTGGGCAAACGGCTGGAGGGATGATCCCCGGAATTGACGCCTGACGAAGCAACCGGTATCGCGCCGGCTTGCTCCCCTCTCCCGCTTGCGGGAGAGGGGCAGGGGTGAGGGCAGGAGGATCAAAGGCTGAAGCCGGTGGCTTTAAACCGGTGGCTCAGCTTGATGGGATTCCTTGCCAGACCACCCCTCACCCCGGCCCTCTCCCCATCAGGGGAGAGGGGGAACACCTTGCCTTGGCAAGTTCGGGCGGTTTTGGCGCGCAGCAAACCGCTCTTTTCGTTTGCATGGTGGGCCGGCCATCACCCCGCCTCGCTATCCCCCAGCGTCTCCACCGCATACTTCACCAACCCCGCCCGCCCTTCGATCCCCAGCTTGCGCTTCAGATTGAGCCGATGGGTCTCGACGGTGCGCACCGATACCTTCAGCTGCGCCGCGATCTCCTTGTTGGCCAGGCCGCGCCCGATGCCGCGCAGGATATCGCGCTCGCGCGGCGTGAGCGCATCGAGCGGGCCGGCCGCCGGGCTTTGCTCGGCCATGCCGCGCGCGATGCGCGCGCTGTAGAACACGCGTCCGGCCAGCACCGAGCGGATCGCCGCGATCAGTTCGTCGGCCGGGGCGTCCTTGAGCACATAGCCGCGCGCGCCCGCGCGCACCGCCTCGCGCACGTATTCCAGGTTGTCGTGCATCGACACGATCAGCACCGCCAGTTCCGGATAGCGGTCGTGCAGCGCCGCCGCCAGCGCAATCCCGCCCATGCCGCGCATGCCGATATCGGTGATCACCAGGTCCGGCATGTCGGCCGCGCCGGCCCGTTCCAGCCACGCCAGCGCGGCTTCGCCGTCGTCGGCTTCGCCCACCACGCGCAGGCCGGGCTGCAAGGCCAGGTGCATGCGCATGCCGTCGCGCACCAGCGCGTGGTCGTCGATCAGCAGCACGCGGGCCGGTGCTGCGGTGTCTTCGGCAAGAAACTGGATCATGACTGCGAGGGTCCTGCGGAAATGGCATCGCGTGCGACGGCGACGGCGGCGGCGCTGGCCAGCGGCAGCGAGGCGATGATCTGGGTACCGCCGGTGCCGGAAAGGATGTCGAACTGCCCGCACAGCGCGGCGATGCGCTCGCGCAGGTTGCGCAGACCAATGCCGCGCTGCGGGTCGGCCTGCATGCGCGCGACGTCGAAGCCGTGGCCGTCGTCGCGCACCGCCAGGCGCGTGGCATCGGCATCGAAGGCGAGCGAGACTGACACGCGCCGCGCGCCGGCGTGGCGCTCGACATTGGTCAGCGCTTCCTGGGCAATGCGGAACAGCGCGGTGGCCTGCTCGTCGGGCAGTTCGCGCGGGGTACCGCTTTGCGTCACGCCGATCTCGAGGCCGCTGCCGCCCTGCATCTCGCGCGCCAGGTGCTGCAGCGCGGCGAACAGGCCGAGGTCATCGAGCAGCGCCGGGCGCAGGTTGCGCGCCACGCGCCGAACCTCATTGAAGACAGTGTCGAGCCGGTTCAGCGCCATGCCGAGCACCGGTGCCACCGCCGCGCCTTCGGCCGGCGCCAGGCGCAGCCGGTTGGCGGCGGTTTCCAGCACCAGCTTGACCGAGACCAGCAACTGGCTGATGCCGTCGTGCAGCTCGCGCGACAGCCGCGCGCGCTCTTCTTCCTGCGACTGCACCACGCGTTGCGCCAGCTGGCGCAGCTTGGCGTCGGCCTCGCGGTGTTCGCTCACGTTCAGCGCCAGGCCGCTGGCCGCCACCAGCAGGATGCTGATGCCGGCAATCACGCCGATCCACGCCATGGTTTCGCGGATATCGGTCTCGGCGCGCGCGTCGAGCTGGCGCAGCGTGCTTTCGACGTCATCCAGGTAAATGCCGGTGCCGAGCATCCAGCCCCATTCGGGCACCGCCACGACGTAGCCAAGCTTGGGCGCGAGCTGCTGCGACGAGGGCTTGCGCCACTGGTAGCGCACCGCGCCGCCACCGCCCCTGGCTGCGGCAATCAGTTGCTGGATGGTGGGCGCGCCCTGCGGGTCGCGCAGCGTCCACAAGTCCTGGCCAACCAGCTCGGGCTGGCGCGGATGCATCAGGTTGCGGCCCTGCAGGTCGTACAGGAAGAAGTAGCCGTCGGGGCCATAGTCCAGCCGCGCCAGCGCTTCCATCGCCGCCTCGCGCGTGGCGGCGTCGTTGCGGCCGGAGCGCACCAGCGGTGCGATGGCGCTCTGCGCCAGCTCCACGTAATGGCGCAGCTCGGTCTCCTTGCTCTGCAGGTAGGCGGCTTCGACCAGCGTGCGCTCGTGCTGCGCCAGCTGGGTGGCCTGGAAGCGCACGGCAAGCGCGATGCCGAGCATCGCCACCGCAAGCGGCGCCACGGCGAGCAACAGGATCTTTTGGCGGAGTTTCATACAGGACCAGGGGGATCGGGGGTAAACACCGATGCCGCGCAGGCGGCATGCCACCGTCGACTTGCGTAGTACTACGCAGAAGTGCTGCGTAGTTACGCGCTTGTGCCGGGTTTGGCGGCTGTCAATACTACACGCCGGACGCGCAAGCCGCCCTGTGGCCTGTTCCCCAGGTAGCTTGCCAAAATGAAATCGTCCAGTTCGGCGCCAGGCTAGGCGCGAGGAGGCGCCATAGCCGTAGCTATGGCAACGACGAGCAACGACGCATGGCGGCGAACTGGGCGATTTCATGGCAAGGGACCTGGGGAACAGGCCACAGGGCGGCGCGGGTCCACGCAGTTGGTGCACCGCCTACCCGGTTGGTGCATCGCCTGCCTGCCAGACGAGATCCGGAAACGACACGAACCGGGCGCGCAGCAGCCTCAATTCCAGCAGCCCGGGAGACCCCTCACCGCCGGATTGCCCACGCTGCCCGCCCCGGCGCGCCCGCCGCCGACCCGCCCGTTGCCAGTTGCCAGTCCTTCGCCGCCGCAGGCTTTACAAATTCCGGTCTGAGGAGACCTTCACTATGAATCGCATCGGAGAACACCTGGTGTGGCTGGCCGTCGCCATCCTTGGCGCGTTTGCCTTCGGCACCGTCGCGCTGGCGCGCGGCGAAGCCGTCAGCGCGCTGTGGATCGTGGTTGCCGCGCTCTGCATCTACCTGATTGCCTATCGGTACTACAGCCGCTTTATCGCCGACAAGGTGATGCAGCTCGACCCGAAGCGCATGACCCCGGCCTGGCGCCACAACGACGGCCTGGACTACGTGCCGACCAACAAGGCGGTGCTGTTCGGCCACCATTTCGCCGCGATCGCCGGCGCCGGCCCGCTGGTCGGCCCGGTGCTGGCCGCGCAGATGGGCTACATGCCGGGCATGCTATGGCTGCTTGCCGGCGTGGTATTCGCCGGCGCGGTGCAGGACTTCATGATCCTGTTCATCTCCACGCGCCGCGACGGCCGCTCGCTGGGCGACCTGGTCAAGTCCGAGATGGGCACGGTGCCGGGCATGATCGCGCTGTTCGGCTGTTTCATGATCATGATCATCATCCTGGCCGTGCTCGCGCTGATCGTGGTGAAGGCGCTGGCGGACTCGCCGTGGGGCACCTTTACCGTGGCGGTGACGATCCCGATCGCGCTGTTCATGGGCGTCTATACCCGCTACATCCGCCCGGGCCGCATCGGCGAAGTCTCGGTGATCGGCTTCGTGCTGCTGATGCTGGCCATCCTCGGCGGCCAGTACGTGCATGAAAGCGCCGTGCTGGCGCCGCTGTTCACCTACGACGGCAAGGCGCTGACCTGGATGCTGATCATCTACGGCTTTATCGCCGCCGTGCTGCCGGTGTGGCTGCTGCTGGCCCCGCGCGACTACCTGTCGACCTTCCTGAAGATCGGCACCATCATCGCGCTGGCCGTCGGCATCCTGATCGTCGCGCCGGAGCTGAAGATGCCGGCCTTCACGCAATTCGCCGAAGGCGGCGGGCCGGTGTGGTCGGGCAACCTGTTCCCGTTCCTGTTCATCACCATCGCCTGCGGCGCGGTGTCGGGCTTCCACGCGCTGATCTCGTCGGGCACCACGCCCAAGCTGCTGGAGAACGAGACCCACGCACGCTTCATCGGCTACGGCGCGATGCTGGCCGAGTCCTTCGTCGCCATCATGGCGCTGGTGGCCGCGGCGGTGATCGAGCCCGGCGTGTACTTCGCCATGAACAGCCCGGCCGCCGTGATCGGCACCTCGCCGGAGGCCGTGGCGCAGGCAGTGTCGACCTGGGGCTTCGTCATCACCCCCGACGTGCTGATCCAGACCGCCAAGGACGTTGGCGAGAACACCATCATCTCGCGCGCCGGCGGTGCGCCGACGCTGGCCGTGGGCATCGCCCACATCCTGCACCAGGTGGTCGGCGGCCAGGCCATGATGGCGTTCTGGTACCACTTCGCCATCCTGTTCGAGGCGCTCTTCATCCTGACCGCCGTCGACGCGGGCACCCGCGCCGGCCGCTTCATGCTGCAGGACCTGCTGGGCAGCTTCGTGCCGTCGCTCAAGCGCACCGACTCGCTGCCGGCCAACCTGATCGCCACCGCGCTGACCGTGGCGGCGTGGGGCTACTTCCTGTACCAGGGCGTGGTCGATCCGCTGGGCGGCATCAACACGCTGTGGCCGCTGTTTGGCATCTCCAACCAGATGCTGGCCGCGGTGGCGCTGGTGCTCGGCACCTGCGTGCTGGTCAAGATGAAGCGCGGCCAGTACGCCTGGGTCACGCTGGTACCCACGGTCTGGCTGCTGATCTGCACGCTGACCGCCGGCTGGCAGAAGCTGTTCCATGCCGACCCGAAGGTCAGCTTCCTGACCCACGCCGCCAAGTTCAGCGCCGCCATCGCCGAGGGCAAGGTGCTGGCCCCGGCCAAGTCGATGGAGCAGATGCACCGCATCGTCTTCAACGACTACCTGGATGCCGGCCTCTGCGCGCTGTTCATGGTGGTGGTGCTGTCAATCGTGTTCTACGGCTTCAAGACCGCTATGCAGGCGCGCGCCGTGAACCGCCCGACCGACAAGGAAACGCCGTTCGAGCCCCTGCCGGGCGCCGCTTCGGCCCAGTCCTGATCCAGACATCGACAAGGAGCCCGCCATGCTGGAACAACTTGGCACCATGGGCCGGTACCTGGGGCAGTCGCTGCGGCTGATGGTCGGGCTGCCTGACTACCAAACCTATGTGGCGCATATGGAAAGCACGCATCCCGACCGTGCGCCGATGAGCTACGAGGAGTTTTTCCGCGAGCGCCAGGAAGCGCGCTACGGCGGCGGCCAGGGAAAGTGCTGCTAGAGGCACGCAAACCGGCGACGCCGGACCATCGGTCCGGCAAACAATGCAGACAGGCGATCACACGATCGCCTGTCTTTTTATTAAGTGTTGTATTTTCACCGCGCCTTGTAATCGCCGGATACCGTTTCTCGAGGGGGTTACAGGGCTTTACAGGTGGTTACAGCAACGGCGCGGCTCCTTATCTACACTTGCGACACATCATGGCAAATAGAGGAAAAAGATATGACTCGCCATCCCGTTCGCAACCTGACCGTTGCCCTTGCCCTGGCGGCCTGCGCGCTGCCGGCCGTTGCGGGCGACATGAACAATGCCCTCGGTGGCGCCCTCGGCGGCGTCGCCGGTGCCGCAGTCGGCGGCGCGCTGGGTGGCAGCACCGGCGCTGTGATCGGCGGGGCAGTGGGCGGCGGCGCCGGTGGCGCAGTCACCTCCAACCGCCGCGAGCGGACTGGCGCCATCATCGGCGGCGCGCTCGGCGGCGGGGCCGGCACCGCGGCGGGCAACGCCATGGGCGGGCGCACCGGTGGCCTGATCGGCGCGGGCCTCGGTGGCGGCGCCGGCGCGGCGCTGGGTGGCAACGTCTCGCGCAGCAATTCGTACGACGACGACCGCCGCTACTACAAGAGCAATTACAAGCGCAAGAAGCACAAGCACCACCGCCACCACTACGACGATTGAGTCGCAGCGGGGTCAGCAAAACGGGCCGTCATGGCCCGTTTTTCTTTGCGCCGGCAGCGGCCGCGTGCCATTTTGCTTTGCGGCGTCTGGCATAATCAGTTGCAGTTCGGCCCAGACGCACCGGCGCCAGAAACAAAGAAGCCCGCTACCGGAACCGGTGCGGGCTTCTTCTCCAATAAAGCGGGAGAGGCGCGCGGGCGCTCTCCTAAAGACCTGTGGAGACCAGGTGCAAGCGGGCTGACCGCACCAGTGCTGGCTTGGCTTAGAGCGGTGCGCGATCGGTGGTGGTGTCGTACTTCGCGCCTTCCGAGAAGGTGTTGAACTTGCCGGTGCGCGCGCCATCGGTGAAGGTATCGAACTTGCCGGCCTTGGCACCGTCCGTGTACGGGTCAAACTTGCCGGCACGCGCGCCATCGGCATAGACGTCGAAGCTCGCCACCTTGGCGCCGTCGGTGTAGACGTCGAACTTGCCGCTCTTGGCAAAGGCGGGGGCGGCCGACAGGGCGGCAGCAACGGTGGCGACAGCGATCAGGGCGTAACGGTTGGTTTTCATGATTCAGGCCTTTCTTGTAGCGTGGACGCCTGATCCGGCACCTTCAGGCGAAGGGCATGTTGCATTGCGGCATCCGATGGCTAGATATTAGGCATTTCCCTCATATCAATAAATATCAGGATCCACAATGATTAGTTTTGATTCGGACAATAAAATAGGCTGATTGTGTAAGAATTCAGCAGAGAATCGGGAGACTATGTCATGGATCGCCTGCAGTCGATGCGTGTGTTTTCCAAAGTGGTGGAGCTCGGCAGCTTCGCGCGTGCAGCGCAGCAGCTGGAAATGTCCAACGCGGTCGTCACCCGCTACGTGGCCGACCTGGAAAGCCATCTCGGCACGCGCCTGCTCAACCGCACCACTCGCAGCCTGTCGCTGACCGATGCCGGCGAAACCTACCTGCAACGCTGCCAGCAGATCCTGGAAGACGTGGAGGAAGCCGAAAGCGTGGTCACGGCCCGCAGCCAGTCACTGTCCGGCACGCTGCGGCTGGTGACGCCGGTCATGTTCGGCCTGCACCTGCTGCCAGGCCTGCTGTCGCGTTTCCAGCAGCTTTATCCGGAGGTGGTGTTCGACGTGATCCTGTCGGACCGCAATGTCGATATCGTCGAAGAAGGCCGCGACGTGGCCGTGATGCTGTCGGACCTGGGGCTGGGCTCGCACCTGGTCGCACGGCCGCTGATTTCGGCCGAGGTGATCTTGTGCGCCTCGCCCGGCTATGTCGCGGCGCATGCGCCGATCCGCCATGCCCATGAGTTGAGCCACCATCGCTGCATCGCCATGCGCCTGCCCAGCGCCGAGCACGAATGGACACTGCTGGGGCCCGAAGGCGAACTCACCGTGCCTATCCGCCCCGGCCTGCTGTGCAGCAACGCCGAACTGGCGCACCAGGCCGCACTGGCCGACATGGGCGTGGCCATGCTCTCGTCTTACCTGGCCCGGCCCAATATCGAATCGGGCCGGCTGGTGCACGTGCTGCCGCAATACCAGTTGCCCCGGCGCGATGTCAGCGTGGTCTATCCCAGCCGCAAGTTCCTGCCCACCAAGGTGCGTGCCTTTATCGACTTCCTGCTGGAAGAAGGGCAGGTGGGGGACAAGCAGGCGCAGCCTGTCGCCAGCCTGGGCGCCCACGCCTTGCGCACCTGAACGGCAGCGCGCCGGTTGCGCAGCGCAGACAGCAAAACGCCCGGCAATGAACTGCACCCCAAGAGTTGGACGCCGATCCAACCTTGGGGTGTTTTTCATGGTGAGACACGACGAGCAACT
>NZ_SROX01000033.1 GCF_013141915.1 Cupriavidus necator
AGAGAAACGCTGCACCTTGCCATCGAAAAGGTGGAACAGGATGACCAGCTTCCAGCGCCCTTCCAGCAATTTAAGCACTGCTTCGACACCAACTGCGGCCGTGTCGGGGGTGTATTCCTTTCCCATAGGTAGGTAACTTACTTTTCCGTGCGTTCTTGTTCAATAGTAAGTTTATAGCGAAAATTTCTGTATCGACACTTTGCCATCAGAGGCTCCTTGCATGGACATTTCACTACCCGATGCGGTCTCCACTTTTTTTCAGGTGAGCAATGGTGCCGCGCCTTCATCGCTGCGACGTGCTTTTTCCGGAAAGGCCGTTGTCCACGATGAAGGCCAGACGTATCAGGGACACGAAGCAATCGAAACCTGGCTGGCGGAAGCGCAGCGCAAGTATGCCTATAGCGTAGAGCCGTTGACGTTCGTGCAAGACGACGCCCGCGTCACTGTCGTGGCTCAATATGCTGGCAACTTCCCCGGAGGTCTCGCTGACCTGAAACATGTATTCCGGCTCACGGACCACAAGATTGAATTTCTAGAGATCCACTGATGACCACGAACCTCGAACTCACGGGCAAGCGTGTGCTGGTCACGGCTGGCACGAAGGGCGTTGGCCGCGCCGTCGTCGAACTGCTCGGCGAACTCGGCGCGCGCATTCTGACGACGGCTCGTGCCAAGCCGGACTTCATTCCCGACGCCATGTTCGTCGAAGCCGACCTCACTACGCCGGAGGGTTGCGCCACCGTAGCACAGGCCGTCGAAAACCGGCTGGGTGGCGTGGACGCCATCATCCATGTCCTGGGCGGATCGTCAGCCCCGGCAGGCGGTTTTGCCGCGCTGGATGAAACCGAATGGCAGAAAGAGCTGAACCTCAATCTGTTTCCGGCCGTACGACTGGATCGGGCGTTGTTGCCGAAGATGATTGAGCAACGTGCAGGCGTCATCATCCACGTCACGTCCATCCAGAATCGTTTGCCCTTGCCGGAATCGACCACGGCTTATGCTGCCGCCAAGGCTGCACTGTCCACGTACAGCAAGAGTCTGTCGAAGGAAATCACGCCTAAGGGCGTGCGCGTCGTGCGCGTGTCGCCCGGCTGGGTGGAAACCGAAGCGGCAGTTGCGCTGGCAGAACGGCTTGCCAGCCAGGCCGGTACGGATTATGAAGGCGGCAAGCAGATCATCATGGATGCGCTGGGTGGCATCCCGCTCGGGCGGCCGTGCAAGCCGGCGGAAGTCGCCGACCTGATCGCCTTTTTGATCTCGCCGCGTGCGGCGGCGATCAGCGGGGCAGAGTACGTGATCGACGGTGGAACCATTCCCACCGCGTAAGACCGATCCATCTGGACACCGACACGATTCTGCAGTACTCATCGCCCGGGCACCCTGTGCGTCCTGGTGTACCGCCGCTGGGTTGGGGCGTGCGCCCCGCGCCGCGGGAGCCGCTGCCATCCGGCTTTGACCCCTGACGCCTTTGGCCCGCGCGGGCCTGCGCGCTCCGCTTGCCGATGATGAAGCTGCGAGGGCGAGTCGTAAGGCTGTCGGCTTCCATCGCCGTTTTAAGGCGGTGATGGCGTCGAGCCCGTTGCAATATAAGAAGCGAATCCGATAGTTGCAAGCGATCGCTGCTGGTTCGTAGTCACCACGGTGCGACGTCGATTGTCTTTGTTCAGCATAGATTAGGCTCGCCTGTTCGGTCTGCCATCCTCAAGTGACCTTGCGAAGGCCATCCAAAAAACTTCGGGGCGCATACTCACCGCACAAACCAATGCCGCGGCACGGTCTATGCCATAGCATCGAGGGTTCACAACGCACTTTCGGGAGAAGGAAGGCTGTCGACAGGCGCCGAAAAATCTCCCTCACGTATCGCTTTCCGTTTTGTAGGCGTTCCAGTTACAGAGTGTCGAGTCAACCGGGATGTTCCAGTGCCTGATATGTGGTCGTCAAGGGACACTGGCAAGCTGGGTGCAACGGGCTGTTTAGGGTCGGGAAGCGCCGGAAGGCCCCGCCGGAGTTATATGCCTCGCCGAAATCCGTCGCCGGCCAATTCTACCGTCCGATCTCCGCGAGACGGAACAGCATCTCCTGCCAAGTCATAACACTTGAATAGATTCTCGCAAAGCAGGACCAGTATCGAATGCTCGCCCTTCAATCTGGCTGCTGAAATGGAACCCTGCTAAATCAGAAAATCCCGTTCAGTGGCAGCACCATCGCTCTGCTACCATCTTCATCGGTACCCAAGACGAGAGGTCTCAATGCAGACGCCGTTTCGAAGAAGCCTGTGGTGGTACAAGCTATGCTGGCTACTGGTAACGCTGACTGCCTTCGCTGCCTTGCTGCATGCACCGTGGGTTGTGACATACGGACTATGCTCCGCGACTGTGCTGGCAGGGGGAGCCTGGCAGCTTATCTGGAGCAAATTAGACCAACCATCCTGACCGATTTCATTTGGTTCGTTACGATAGGTGCGCTGTTACTTTTTCCGCTCGCACTGGCAATCCATAGCGTCCGCATTTATCGACTTTATCGAATGGAACAAAATTGAAGTCGTTCCGCACCTGGCCTTGTCCCCTGTTGGCAAAATGCCGGTCATTGCAACCAGGCCGGATTCGAGCAGCCTGCCGACATCGCCAAAGGAAAAGAGATCCAGCCCCTAACAACAGCCTTGCCAGTTAGAGCCATGCGTGTAGCCGCACCGGGCTAATTTCAGCGGGACAGGAATCGCAAACGGAGAGTCGCGATACTGATGGCGGAAAACGAGGGGTGGCAGTCGATTGCACGGCTGCACACCCCGTCCCAACGTCACTCGGGCTGCAAAACCTGACCCTGTAGAACGGCCAACTCACTCAACACCTGCGTCTCGTGCGCCAGCGTTGCTGCTAGAGAAAGCAAACTCTCCCAAGTCCCCTGCTCGAGATCCACCGGCTCCAGACTCGATGCCCCATGATCGCTTGCCATGAGCAAGAGTCCATGAAGCTGCGCCGCCCGTTGCACCGCAAGACTCAACGGATTCTCACCCGGACTATGAGCGGTCACGAGCATATCGACACCATTGTGTTCCGCAGTAATACCGTGATGACTATGGCTATACATGGCGCACCTCCGCATGCAAGGACTGCGGGCGCTGATGCAGCGTGAAAGCGCGGGGGATAACCAATTGCCCGGAACGGGCGAGTAAAGACTGATACATAAAACTGCCTCCTTACCATACAGGTTGAATCCCGCTACCCCGCTGCTAATCGGGGTGGGCGGACACAAGGCAGGGTTAGCAGACCGGGAAAGAGGCGAAAGCCGGCGAGCCCGAAGGCTCCCCTGCCAGTGCCCGCCCAAAGAAGGGGCGTGCGCAGGCACGGCGAACGTAAGGATACCGCCAGTAGGCGGTCGTTCGGCACTTTCATCCGGGCTGCTAAACCCGGTCGCCACGACGCAGCGACGAACCCAGTATGAAGAGAGGCAGCAAGCGCGAGTATGGGTGAACTCTTAAAAAGCGTTCATCGCCGGATTGCCGGGGGATGATGTGGGTGCACAGGTGTTGAGGCGGTTGACTTCGTGGATGCGCTGGCCCTCACCCCCGCCCCTCTCCCGCAGGCGGGAGAGGGGAGAAAACATGCGGGAGGGGAAAGCTGGGGGGCTCGCATGCGACAACGCTGTGCGAGAGTAGCGATGCACTCCGTGCCCGAGCCCAAGAGCTGAGAGATAGGAAGTGCGCGCAGCGCAGCCGAACGCTTCAGACCACCAGTCCAACGAGCCCCTCAAAACCCCAAACTCGCCAACAAATCATCCACCTGCGCCTGGTCCGACACCACATCCGGCTTCCCCTCCGGATTCACCTGCGGCCCATTCATCAGCGTCGACGGCGCCGGCGCTTCCACGCGCCGCTCGGAAGGCACGTTGTCGATCAGCACCTGCAGCAGTTCCTGCTCCAGCGCGCGGATCATGTCCATCATCTTCTTGATGACCTGGCCGGTCAGGTCCTGGAAGTCCTGCGCCATCATGATGTCGAGCAGGTGGCTGTTGGTGGCGCGGGCTTGCCCGGGCACCTCGGACAGGAAGGCGCGGGTGTCCACTACCAGCGAGCGGGCGTCGGCCAGTTCCACCGGCTTTTCAAACCAGGCGGCCCAGCGCTTGTCCAGCGTTTCGGCCTGCTGTTCGATGTCGGACTGGATCGGCTGTGCCAGCTCGACCGCATTGAGCGTGCGCTCGGCGGCCTGCTCGGTCATCGCGGCGATGTAGTTAAGGCGGTCGCGCGCGTCGGGGATGGCTTGCGCAGCGCGCTCGATTTCCTTGTCCAGACCAAGCTCGCGCATGTTGTCGCGCAGCATGCGCGTCAGGTTGCCGATGCGCAGGATCAGTTGTTCGGCGGAATCGTTGCTCAGGGTGGGGGTCATGACAAACGCGCCTCCGCCTCAGCCGCCGAGCTTTTCGAAGATCTTGGTGATCTTCTCGTCCAGCGTGGCGGCCGTGAACGGCTTGACCACGTAGCCGTTGGCGCCGGCCTGGGCCGCGGCGATGATGTTTTCCTTCTTTGCCTCGGCCGTGACCATCAGCACCGGGATCTTGCCGATGTTGGCGTCGGCGCGGATGGCCTGCAGCATGGACAGGCCGTCCATGTTGGGCATGTTCCAGTCCGAGATCACGAACTGGAAGCTGCCGTCCCTGGCCTTTTCCAGGCCGGCGGCGCCGTCCTCGGCTTCCTCGACGTTGACGAAACCCAGCTCCTTGAGCAGGTTGCGGATGATCCGGCGCATGGTCGGGAAATCGTCCACGACCAGGATCTTGATGTTCTTGTCCACTTTAAAGACTCCAGTAAATGCAGTGATGGCTTGTGGGTCCGGCTTTGTTGTTTCGGCTTTCCGGCTCGATTAGACCCGTTGCGCGCGCGTGCCGTAGGTGGCCAGGCGCGCCATGACGCGCTGGGTCATCGCCGGCAAGGGCACGACTTCATGCACACCGCCGGCGGCGATCGCCTCCTTCGGCATGCCAAATACGATGCAACTCTGTTCGTCCTGCGCCAGGTTGTAGGCGCCGGCCTCGCGCATGCGCAGCATGCCGCGCGCGCCATCCTTGCCCATGCCGGTCAGGATCACGCCGATCACGTTCTTGCCGCCGTGCTGCGCGGCCGAATCGAACAGCACGTCCACCGACGGGCGATGGCGGTTGACCGGTGCCTCCTGCGACAGGTGCGCGACGTAGTTGGCGCCGCTGCGTGCCAGCAGCAGGTGCGAGTCGCCCGGCGCGATATACGCATGGCCCGGCAGCACGCGCTCGCCATGCACGGCTTCCTTGACCGTGATGCGGCACAGGCCATCCAGGCGCTGCGCGAAGGATTTCGTGAAGCCGGCCGGCATATGCTGCACGATCAGCACCGCGGGGCTGTCGGGTGGCAGCGGCATCAGGAATTCCTTGATGGCCTCGGTGCCGCCGGTGGACGCGCCCAGGATGATCAGCTTCTCGGTCGACAGCAGCGGGCTGCGCAGCATCGGCACCGGCGCGGTGCCGGTGGCGGACGGCGCGGCCGCTGGCGTGGCCGCGCGCACGCGTGCGCGTGACGCGGCGCGCAGCTTGTCGGCGATGGTGTCGGTGTATTCGAGCAGGCCGTCGCGAATGCCCAGCTTGGGCTTGGTGACGAAGTCCACCGCGCCCAGCTCCAGCGCGCGCATGGTGATCTCGGACCCGCGCTCGGTGAGCGACGACACCATCAGTACCGGCATCGGCCGCAGCCGCATCAGCCGTTCCAGGAAGTCCAGGCCGTCCATGCGCGGCATTTCGACGTCGAGCGTCAGCACGTCGGGGTTCAGGCGCTTGATCAGGTCGCGCGCCACCAGCGGGTCGGGCGCGGTGCCGACCACTTCCATGTCGGGCTGGCTGTTGATGATCTCCGTCATCAGGCTGCGGATCAGCGCGGAGTCATCCACGCAGAGCACCTTGATCTTGGCGGCAGTCATGTTTGGTCGGGCTTGTAGGGTTTCAGGGAAGCGGGCGCGAGTAAGACTGCCGCGCAAACAGTTCCGGCGAGCGCGACGGTTCGCGCGCCGAGGTGGCAATGGCCCTTGCCAGCGCGCGTTCTTCGCGCGCCACCGAAACCTGGTCGTCCTGCCGCGTCAGGCGGCGCACCAGCGCCAGCCCGCCGATCGGGAAATAGCTGACGCGGCGCGCATGCGGGCCGCGCAGGTCTTGCGCGGCGACGCGCACCTCTTCGGTCTTCAGGTAGCGCAGCACAAAGTCCGCGTTGCGGTCGCCGATGTTCAGCGTGGTCATGTTGGCCAGCACCGCGCCGCCGCCGAAGACCTTGGCCTCCAGCCGTTCGCGGCGCGCGCCCATCTTGAGCAATTCGTTGATCAGCACTTCCAGCGCATAGCTGCCGTAGCGCATCGATGCCGACAGCATGCGGTCGGCGCTGCCATCGTCATCCGGCAGCATGAAGTGGTTCATGCCGCCAACGCCCGCCACCTCGTCGCGGATACAGGCGGCCACGCACGATCCCAGCACGGTGGTCAGCACCACGTCCTCGCGGGTCACGTAGTACTCGTTGGGCAGCAGCTTGATGGCCTGCTTGCCGAACTCGCGGTCGAAGTACGTGCGCGTGGCCAGCGCTTCGGGCAGGTGGGGCGTGCGCATCAGGGCCTGCCCCGCCCGGCTGCGGCGTGCGCGGCCGGTGCCAGTTCATAGACGGTTTGCCCGCGCAGCTGGAACGCGCGCGTAACGTAGGAGAAATTCTCCGAATGGCCGGCGAACAGCAGCCCGTGCGGCTTGAGCAGCGGCACAAAGCGCTCCAGGATGCGGCCCTGGGTCGGCTTGTCGAAGTAGATCATCACGTTGCGGCAGAAGATGGCGTCGAACTGCTCGCGGATGCCCCAGTCGGGCGCGAGCAGGTTCAGCGGCTCGAACGCGATGGTGGCGGCCAGCTCCGGCTTGGCCTTGACCGAGCCGGTGCGCGGGCCGGTGCCCTTCAGGAAGAAGCGCTTGAGCCGTTCCGGCGACAGCCGCGCCACCTGGTCGGCCGAATAGACGCCGCTGCGGGCCTTGGCCAGTACCTGGGTGTCGATGTCGGTGGCCAGCACGGTGCCGGCGCGGTCGCCCAGCGCCTCGGCCAGCGTGATGGCGATCGAATAGGGTTCTTCGCCGGTGGACGCGGCCGCGCACCAGACGCTGTAGGGCCGGCCGACCTTTTTGGCATGCTCGGCCAGCAGCGGGAAGTGGTGCGCCTCGCGGAAGAACGAGGTCAGGTTGGTGGTCAGCGCGTTGGTGAAGAACTCCCACTCCGGCGACCGGTCATCCGCGTCCAGCAGCGCCAGGTACGAGGCAAAGTCCGTCAGCTGCAGCGTGCGCAGCCGGCGCGCGAGCCGGCTGTAGACCATCTCGCGCTTGTGGCTGCCCAGCGAGATGCCCGCGCGCCGGTGGATCAGCGCGCGGATCTGCTCGAAGTCGCGCTCGGTCAGCAGGAAGTCGCGCGCGTCGTCGCGCCGCAGCAGGGCGGCCGGCGCGGAGGCCGACCCGGTGTGAGCGGGTGCGCTGGCGGCGGTGCGGAACGGCGTCATGGGCTGTGCTTCTGCAATGCGGGGAAATCAGGCGTACTCGGCTTCGACCAGTGCCATCTCGGGGCTGGTCATCAGCTTCTCGATATCGATCAGCACCAGCATGCGGCCGTCGATGGTGCCCAGGCCGGTCAGGTGCTCGGTCGAGATCGACACGCCGAACTCGGGCGCGGGCTTGATCGCCTCGCCGGTCAGCGTCAGCACGTCCGACACGCCATCCACCACGATGCCGACCACGCGGCCGGCCACGTTCAGGATGATGACCACGGTCTGGTGGTCGTAGCGCACGTTGCCCAGGCGGAACTTCAGGCGCAGGTCGACGATGGGCACGATCACGCCGCGCAGGTTGGTCACGCCCTTGATGAAATCCGGCGCGCTGGAAATGCGCGTGACGGTCTCGTAGCTGCGGATCTCCTGCACCTTGAGGATGTCGATGCCGTATTCCTCCGACCCCAGCGTGAAGACCAGGAACTCCTGGCCCGAAGCGTCGCTTCCGGGGGTATCGATGTGTCCGATGCCGGCCATGATGTCTAGTTCTCCTGTGATGGGACGATTACTGCGCCAGCGCCGGTTCCTGCCGGCGCACGCCGGTGCGCTGCAGCGCGCCGACATCGACGATCAGCGCCACGCTGCCGTCGCCAAGGATGGTGGCCGCGGAAATGCACGGCACCTTGCGGTAGTTGGTTTCCAGGTTTTTCAGCACCACCTGGTGCTGGCCGATCAGCTGGTCCACCAGCAGCGCGAAGCGCTTGCCTTCGGCCTGCAGGATCACGGCGATGCCCTGCGTGGGCTCCTGCAGCGCGCCGGCCACGTTGAACACGCGGTGCATCTCCAGCAGCGGCAGGTACTCGCCGCGCACGTGCATGACGCGGTCCGAATTGGCCGCGGTATGGACGTCTTCGGCCTTGGGCTGCAGCGATTCCATCACGCAGTTCAGCGGCAGGATGAAGGTCTCTTCGCCCACCTTGACCGACATGCCGTCCAGGATCGCCAGCGTCAGCGGCAGCACGATGCGGATGGTGGTGCCCAGGCCCGGGCGCGAGCTGATCTGCACGTGGCCGCCCATCTCCTGGATGTTGCGCTTGACCACGTCCATGCCCACGCCGCGGCCGGAGACGTCGGTGACGACTTCGGCGGTGGAGAAGCCCGGCGCGAAGATCAGTTGCCAGACTTCCTCGTCGGTGATGGTCTCGGACACCGGCAGGCCATTCTGGATCGCCTTGGCCAGGATGCGCTCGCGGTTCAGGCCGCCGCCGTCGTCGCTGACTTCAATGACGATATTGCCGCCATGGTGCTGCGCGGACAGGATCAGCTGGCCGGTGGCATCCTTGCCGGCGGCAATGCGCTTGTCGGGGGTCTCGATGCCGTGGTCCAGGCTGTTGCGCACCAGGTGCGTGAGCGGGTCGATGATGCGTTCGATCAGGCTCTTGTCCAGCTCGGTGGCCTTGCCGAAGGTGACCAGGTCGATCTGCTTACCGAGCTTGCTGGCCAGGTCGCGCACTAGCCGCGGGAAGCGCGAGAACACATAGTCCATCGGCATCATGCGGATCGACATCACCGCTTCCTGCAGGTCGCGCGCATTGCGCTCGAGCTGGCCCATGCCGGAGAACAGGCGGTCGAACAGCACCGGGTCCAGCGACGACGCGGTCTGCGCCAGCATCGATTGCGTGATCACCAGTTCGCCCACCAGGTTGATGATCTGGTCGACTTTCTCCGTGGGCACGCGGATCGAGCCTTCGCCGTGCGCGGGCGCCGGGGCCGGCGCGGCCTTGGCTTTTTCACGCGCGGCGGGGGCGGCCGGGGCCGGGGCCGGTGCCGCAGCTACGGGTGCGGGCGCGGGCGCGGCAACCTGGGCCGGCGCCGCGTCCGGGGCTTCGGCGGCGGCTTCGATCACGATCTGGTCCATGTCGATCACGAAGCAGCACACCGCGATGATGTCGTCGGCGCTGCATTGGGTGTTGAGCCACACCACCAGCTCGCCGTTGGTTTCCTGCTGCCCGGTGATCTCGCCCAGGTTGGCCAGCTCTTCGCGCAGCAGCGCCTGGTCGGACGCCGAGACCTTGATCAGCCGGATCTTCAACCCACCGCCCGCGGGCGCGGTTGCGGGTGCGGCGGCGGCGACGGGCGCGGGGGCAGCAACGGGTGCCGGGGCCGCGTCATGGCCGGCGGCTTCCTGCGCCAGCTGCTGCAGCACGGCGCAGATGCGCGCCAGCGTTTCCGGATCGGGTTCGGTGCCGTTGCGGTAGGCGTTGAGCTGGTCTTGCAACACGTCCTTGGTTTCCAGAAAGGTGTCGATGATGGTCCGGGTCAACGCCAGTTCCTGCCGGCGCGTGCGGTCCAGCAGGTTCTCGAAGATATGGGTGGTCTCAGTCAGCGCGGCGAAGCCGAAGGTGGCGGCGCCGCCCTTGATTGAGTGCGCGGCCCGGAAGATCGCGTTCAGATGCTCGGCATCGGGCGCCTCGATGTCCAGGCCGAGCAGCAGCTGCTCCATTTCAACGAGCAGCTCTTCCGCTTCCTCGAAGAAGGTCTGGTAAAACTGAGTGATATCGATATCGACAGACATGGCGTCCTGATTCACTTGGTTACGGCGCACGGCGCGCTGCGGCGTCCCTGCGTCATGGTTTGCTGCCCGGGGCCGGCGCTGTCGCTGGTGCCGCTGCCGGTGCGGAGGCTGCCGCCAGCCCTGTCTGCATCTCTTGCGCAGCCTTGCCCGCTTGCGCCGCCACCGTGACTTCGGCGGCGCTGGCGTTCTCGGCTTCAAAGCGTGCCTGGGCTTTGTGGTTCAGCACCACGATGCTGATGCGGCGGTTCACCGGCGCCAGCAGGTCCTGCTTGTCCAGCGGCATGGTTGCGGCCAGGCCCAGCACGCGCAGCACCTTGCCCTCCTGCATGCCGCCCGCGATCAGCTCGCGGCGCGAGGCGTTGGCGCGGTCTGCCGACAACTCCCAGTTGCTGTAGGTGCGCTCGCCGTTGGAATAGTTGGCCGCATCGGTGTGGCCGGACAGGCTGACCTTGTTGGGCAGCTCGTTCAGCACCGGACCGATTTCGCGCAGGATGGTGCGCATATAGCTTTCGACGGCAGCGCTGCCCGTACGGAACATCGGCCGGTTTTTCGTATCCAGGATCTGGATGCGCAGGCCTTCGCTGGTGATGTCCAGCAGCAGCTGCGGCCGGAACTGGCGCAGCACCGGGTTGTTCTCGATGATCTGTTCGAGGCGCTGCTTGAGCGCGCGTAGGCGCTGCGCCTCTTGTTGCTCGTTGCGGCGCTGTTCGTCGCTGGGTTCATTGTTGCGCGCGCGCAAGGTCTCGCCGTCCTTGCGCAGCGCGTCCTGGCCGCCGCCCGGGATCACGCTGGGCGTCTGGCTGCTTTTCTCGCCGCCGACGATGGCCACCTTGAGCGGCATGCGGAAGTACTCGGCAATGCCTTCCAGCGTCTTCTTGTTGGCGCTGGACAGCAGCCACAGCACCAGGAACAGCGCCATCATCGCCGTCATGAAGTCGGCGTAGGCAATCTTCCAGCTGTGGTTGCCGTGCGGCCTGGCGTGCGATTTCGCCCGGCGGACGATGATCGGACGCATATCGTGTGCGCTGCTCATGAGGTGCCCCTTGCTGCGTGCGTTGCCGGCTGCTTAGTTCAGGCTCTTCACTTCACGCACGTGGTCGTCAAGCTCGAGGAACGACGGACGCACCGTGGAGTACAGCACCTTGCGGCCGAATTCCACCGCCACCAGCGGCGCGTAGCCGTTCAGGGAGGCCAGCAGCACCACCTTGATGCACTCGTAGACCTTGACGTTCTCGGACACCTGCAGCTCGATGCGCGCGGCCAGCGGCGAGACAAAGCCGTAGGCCAGCAGGATGCCGAGGAAGGTGCCGACCATGGCGTGCGCGATCAGCGCGCCCAGTTCGGCCGGCGGCAGGTCGGCCGAGCCCAGCGCATGCACCACGCCCATCACCGCGGCGACGATGCCGAACGCCGGCAGGCCATCGCCGACACGCGACAGGGCATGCGCGGGGATCTCGGCTTCATGGCGGAAGGTTTCGATCTCGTGGTCCATCAGGGCCTCGATCTCGAACGCATTCATGTTGCCGTTGACCATCATGCGCAGGTAGTCGGTGAGGAATTCCATCACCACCGGATCCGACAGGATGCGCGGGTACTGGCTGAATACGCTGCTGGCGGCGGGATCGGCGATTTCCTTTTCCAGGAACAGGATGCCCTCGCGCCGCGCCTTGGACAGCAGCACGTACAGCAGCGACATGACGTCCAGGTACAGCTCTTTCTTGTACTTGGAACTCTTGAACAGGCCCGGCAGCGCACGCGCAGTGGCCTTGATGGCCTTGCCGGTATTGGTGGCGATGAAGGCGCCGATGGCGGCGCCGGCGATGATCACCACTTCCGCAGGTTGATATAGCGCGCCCATATGGCCGCCGGTCATGGCGTAACCGCCAAGCACCGCCGCTACCACGACGACATAGCCAAGAACTACTAGCACGATCGGATCCCCGTCTAAAAACGCGCGTCAGCCACGCTCATTGGCCCGTTGCACGGGCGCACGGAGAGGATCCGTCCGCCAGCGCAGCAAGCTTGCCAGCCGGCGGACCTTGACCAGGATCAGGCGCTGGTCTGCACGGCGGCGGCGTCTTTCGAGAGCTTCTTCACTTTCCCTGCGCGTGACGGCGGACGGCACAGGCTGCACACGAAGTTTGCGTGCGGCTCATACGCGTGCGTGACAAACTGTCCGCCGCAACACGTGCACCGGGACAGCTGCAGCATGTTGCTCTCGAAGAACCGTACTAACGTCCAGGCCCGCGTGAAACTTAAGACAATTTCACCGCCGAGCAGCGAAACATGCTCGAGGTACAGGCGGTACGCAGCCACCACCGCGCGGATGCCCACGGTCTCGCCTTCCTGCACCATGAACTGGTGCGCGGAGAAGAACAGGGACGAGTGGATATTCGGCAGCCAGGTGGTGAACCAGTCGGTCGAAAAGGGCAGCATGCCCTTGGGGGGCGAGACGCCGCGCAGCTCCTTGTACAGGCGTATCAGCCGGTCACGCGACAGCGTGGTCTCGGCTTCAAGCACCTGCAGGCGCGCGCCCAGGCCGATCAGCTCGATCGCGAGCTGGGTCTGGTTGGCGTCCTGGAGCACGCTCTTGCGGCTGGGAACGGAGGTGGCCGTGTAACTCCGGGTAGGCTCGGCCTGCAGGAGCGCGGTCAATTGAGCGACTCCACAGGCTGACGTGCCAGCAAGATCGCGGCGTGGATCTGCTGCATGTCATGGCTCTTGGCCGTGTGGGTGAGAGTGGACAGAAGCGCATGGTCGTCGAAGCGGAACCTGCACAGCACCATGTTGGATGCCGCCAGCTTGACGAGTTGCGCGGAAGTCAGCTTGGCAAGGATATCCGCAATTTCCTTGCTGACCCCTAGCCGAAACATGGCTTCGACCTGGTTTTCGCGCACCAGGCGTTGCGCGAGCAGCAGATAGGCGAGGTTAACCTCCCTGATCTCCTGGAGAACTTCACTGCTTTCCAATTTATCCCCGCTACCAAAACCCGCCGTAGCCGCTTGTCCGGCGCTTACCGTTGCCCTCGGGGGGCCCGGCGACCAGATCGTTTGTATGCGGCTGGGCGGGTACAACGTAAAACTAAGGAACTACGCCCATGTCCAACTGTAATCAACTCCGTTACAAGTGTTACAGAGTGTAAGTAAGACTGTTACGTTTATATCGGCAATCGCCCCGCAATGCCAATCCCTACTTACGCGGGGGGGATCCTAATGTCGCATGAAACATACATTACGACTGCGTATTTTGTAACAAGTCACACGCTCGACGCTTGATTTGACGCAACGCAGTTCAGCAAACGTCATATGCATCAAACGTGCCGCCGTGCCTTTGGTAGCCTGCTGGATTCCTCTATTGACGCAGCCTGCGCGCAGTGCTTCGCCGCTGCAAACCGGTCGCAACGCTGTCCGTAACGCGTCCGGAATATATGTGCCTGAAATCGTTTCGATATGGCAGCGCGCGGCTCACGATCCGAACATGCGGCGCAGCCATGCCGCGAGGCGCGTGAACACATCGTCGGGCGCTTCCCGGAACAACGCCGGGCGCATGCGTTCGACTTGCTCCAGCACGCGCGAGGCCTCGTCCGGCTGCACCGAGCCGTACTCCAGCGCCAGCCCCAGCATGCCGCGCAGCTCGCCCACGCGGGCGCGGCCGGTGGCTTCGTTGTCTTCGGTCTGCAGCGCGTACATCAGGTCATAGGCGCGCTGCCGCAGGCTTTCCGCCAGGCGCCATGCCGGCGCGCGCATGCGCTCTTCCAGCGCGCGCAAGTCTTCCGCGGACGCCGCTACCTGGTTGGCCAGGGCATCGGTATAGGCGCTGTCGGCACCGCACTCGGCCAGCACCTGCGCCGCCCATTCGCGCGCATGCGCCAGGCGCTGTTCGCCACTCCAGCCGGGCTGCACCGCCAGGCCGAAGCCGAAGCGCTGGGCGTCGCGCATCAGCGCCGCCAGCGCATTAGGCAATTGCTTGTCGAACACCCGGCGCGCCCAGCCGTACTCACCCCCGGACAGCAGCCGCGAGACCGCGCGCTCAGTCAGCGGGCCGTCATGCTGCAGCAGCCGCGCGCGCAGGAAGTCATGGAACTCGGGCGGCAGGAACTCGCGGTCCAGCCCGGTCGAGACGCCGATGAACTGGTCGAATTCCTTGCGCAGCCTGGCCGCATCCTCTTGCGGCAGGGCCAGGGTGATATCAGTCGTCATGGCAACACTCAGAACGCGCTCCAGTCGCCGTTGTCGGCAGCGGCGAGCGCGGGCCGCGGCGCCACGGCCACAGCGCGCGGCGCCGGCTTTGCTCGGGCCGGGTCGGCTGCGTCGCGCGCGGCTTCATCGCCGGTCGCGGCTTCTGTCTTGGCAATGGGCTTGGCCGCACGCTTGCCCGCGGCCATGGCACGCACCGCGCCCGCGGCGCGCTGGGCCTTGGCGGGCACCGCCGCGGCAACCGGCAATACCTCAAAGCGATCCACGCGCTCGTCCTGCGCAGCCAGGCGGAACGTCGCCACCGCGGACTGCAAGTGGCTGGCCTGTTCTTCGAGCGCGCCTGCGGCGGCGGCGGCTTCTTCCACCAGCGCCGCGTTCTGCTGCGTGACCTCGTCCATCTGCGCCACCGCCTGGTTCACCTGCTCGATGCCCGAACTCTGCTCGGCCGATGCCGCGCTGATCTCGCCCATGATGTCGGTCACGCGCTTGACCGCCTGCACGATCTCGTCCATGGTCTTGCCGGCCTGGCCGACCAGTGCCGAACCGTTGTCGACGCGCTCCACCGTGTCGCCGATCAGGCCCTTGATCTCCTTGGCCGCGTTGGCGCTGCGTTGCGCCAGGCTGCGCACCTCGCCCGCCACCACCGCGAAACCGCGGCCCTGCTCGCCCGCGCGCGCCGCTTCCACCGCCGCGTTCAGCGCCAGGATGTTGGTCTGGAAGGCAATGCCTTCGATCACGCCGATGATGTCGACGATCTTCTTCGACGCATCGTTGATCTCATCCATGGTCTGCACTACCCGGCCCACCACTTCGCCGCCGCGCAGCGCAGTGTCCGATGCATTCGCCGCCAGCCCGCTGGCCTGGCGCGCGTTGTCCGCGTTCTGGCGCACCGTGCTGGTCAGCTCTTCCATGCTCGATGCGGTCTGCTCCAGCGACGCCGCCTGCTGCTCGGTGCGCTGCGACAGGTCATTGTTGCCGGCCGCAATTTCGCGCGAGGCGCTGCCGATCGATTCGGCTGAGGCCTTGAAATCCCGCACCATGCGCGACAGCTGCTGCTGCATCTGCTGCATCGCATAGACCAGGCTGCTCTTGTCGCCGGCACGCGTGGCCACCGGCGACGAGAAATCGCCCTCGGCAATGCGTGCCGCGATGGCCGCGGCATACGCCGGCTCGCCGCCCAGCTGGCGCGACAGCGTGCGGGCCAGCAGCACCCCCAGCAGCACCGACAGCGCCAGCCCGCCCAGTACCAGCCCCAGCATCCACAGGCGCGTGGCGTCGTAGACGCTGCGCGCTTCTTCCATGTTGTTGCGGGCGCGGTCGTCGCGGCGCTTGACCATCTCGAACATCACGGCTTCCAGCGCATGACTGTCCTTGAGCAGGTCGGCGCTTTCGGAGAACACCTGGCTCTCGAACTGCGAGGTATCCAGCGGCTGCTTGCTGACCAGCTCGACATACTTTTCCATGCGCGCGCGGAACGCTGGCGACAGCGCCTGGTACTGCTTGACCAGCGCCTTGCCCTCCGGCTTCTCGAAAGCGCCCGCCACCTGGCGAATGCGTTCATCCATCGCGCCCAGCGATTTGGCGATCTGCTCTTTCTCGACCGTGCGCTCGCCCATGGTCGACGCCGACAACAGCGCGATCTGCGCGCGGCTGGCGTAGACCAGGTTGATGTTGGCGTCCTGCACGGCCTTCAGCGCGCGCAGGTCGTCGTTGTAGATCTTGCCGGTCCAGTCGGCCATGCGGCCCATGTTGACGACGCCCAGCAGCCCCATCACGGCGCCGATCACGGCAACGACCAGGAATCCGGCAACCAGCCTGGTCGTGACGCGCAATTGATTGAACCAATGCATAGCAACTCCCCCTTGTAACTGAAGCCTCGGGCACGGCTTGCCGCACCCTTTGTACGCTGGCAGCGCGGTAGGCCGCCCTGCCACTTCCGATCCGAACCGTGCGGGTGCCGGGCCTAGGCCCGGGCCAGTGGCAGCACCGTATCGCCGCGCGCCGCCGCGGGCTGGCGCTGCGGCCGCACCTCCGCCTGCATGCTGACGCGGAACGTCGCCACCGCATCGCGCAGCCGCAGCGCCTGCTCTTCGAGCGCGCCTGCGGCGGCGGCGGCTTCTTCCACCAGCGCCGCGTTCTGCTGCGTGACCTCGTCCATCTGCGCCACCGCCTGGTTCACCTGCTCGATGCCCGAGCTCTGCTCGGCCGATGCCGCGCTGATCTCGCCCATGATGTCGGTGACGGACTTCACCGCCTGCACGATCTCTTCCATGGTCTTGCCGGCCTGGCCGACCAGCGCCGAGCCGTTGTCGACGCGTTCCACCGTGTCGCCGATCAGGCCCTTGATCTCCTTGGCCGCGTTGGCGCTGCGTTGCGCCAGGCTGCGCACCTCGCCCGCCACCACCGCGAAGCCACGGCCCTGCTCGCCCGCGCGCGCCGCTTCCACCGCCGCGTTCAGCGCCAGGATGTTGGTCTGGAACGCAATGCCCTCGATCACGCCGATGATGTCGACGATCTTCTTCGACGCATCGTTGATCTCGTCCATGGTCTGCACCACCCGGCCCACCACTTCGCCGCCGCGCAGCGCCGTGTCCGATGCATTCGCCGCCAGCCCGCTAGCCTGGCGCGCGTTGTCCGCGTTCTGGCGCACCGTGCTGGTCAGCTCTTCCATGCTCGATGCGGTCTGCTCCAGCGATGCCGCCTGCTGCTCGGTGCGCTGCGACAGGTCGTTGTTGCCCGCGGCCACCTGGCGCGTCGCCGTCGAGATACTGGCCATGCCTTCCTGGATCTCATGCACCACTGACAGCAGGCTGCGCTGCATGGTCTGCATGGCCTGGGCCAGCGCGCCGATCTCGTCGGCGCTGCGGTGCTCGAAGCGCGTGGTCAGGTCGCCCGCGCCCATGCGCAGCGCGAAATCCAGCATGTCGCGCACTGGCCGGTTGACACGCGCCAGCAGCATGGTGCCGGCGGCGAACGACGAGGCCAGCGCCAGCGCAAAGCCGCCCCACAGACAGGGGCGCAATGTCGCGGCACCCGTGCCGCCCACCACTTCCACCGAAACCAGCGCCGCCAGGAACCACACCAGGCCGCCAGCCTGGGCCCACAGGATGCGGCGCTTCAGGTTCAGCCGCAGCAGCCCCTGCGCCATGCCGCGCAGGCCGGTGCGCACCACCGCGCCATGGCGGATCGCCAGCCCGTCGGCACGTCCCGCGCGAAAGCGCGCATAGGCGGCGCCCGCGGTCTGCACCTGCTCGCGCGTCGCCATCGAACGCACCGAGGTATAGCCCACCACGCGCCCGTCGACGCGCGTCGGCGTCACGGTCGCATTGACCCAGTAGAAGTCGCCGTCCTTGCGGCGGTTCTTGACCACGCCCATCCACGTGCGGCCGGCCTGCAGGTCTTGCCACAGGTCGTCGAACGCCTCGGGCGGCATGTCGGGGTGGCGCACCAGGTTGTGCGGCGCGCCCAGCAATTCCTCTGCCGAAAAGCCGCTGGCCTCGATAAAGGTGCGGTTGGCAAAGGTGATACGGCCCTTGAGGTCGGTGCGCGAGATCAGGTAGTCAGACGGCGACAGCTGGTACTCGCGCTGCGTAACGGGTTGGTTGTTTCGCATCTATGTCAGTACTGCATGCCGGTGGCGCGCCGCATGGGTCCATGCGGCCGCACCGCGGGCGGGTTCGGTCCGGCGGGCGCGGTGCGCCTGCCGGACTGTGGGGGCGCCGCGCCAGGATCAGGACACCGCTTCCAGCGCGGCCAGTTCTTCGGTATTGAGCAGCTTCTCGATATCGACCAGGATCAGCATGCGCTGCTCGACCGAGCCCAGCCCGCGGATGTAGTCGGTCGCCAGTTCGCCGGAGAAGTGCGGCGTGGGCTTGATCTGCGCGGCGCTGAGCGTGAGCACGTCGGAGACGCCGTCGACCACGATGCCGGTGGTGCGGTCGTTGAGGTCGACGATGATCACGACCGTGTACTGGTCGTAGCTGACGTTCGGCTGGCGGAACTTGATGCGCAGGTCGATGATCGGCACGATGATGCCGCGCAGGTTGATCACGCCCTTGATGTAATCGGGCGCATTCGCGATCTGGGTGACCGACTCATAGCCGCGGATCTCCTGCACTTTCAGGATATCGACGCCGTATTCCTCGCGGCCCAGGGTAAAGGCCAGGAACTCCTCGCCCGCGCCGTCTGCCTTGTCGATGTGCTGCATGGTCTAGCCCCCCAAAATTGGCTCATGCTGGTTGCTCTGGCGCCGCAGCGGCAAGGGCCGCTGGCTGCGCCGGGGCATGACTTCGCCCACCAGTGTTTACGGCACGATCCGGGGTGACTGAAGGGCGACGCCGGGTCTTTCCTTACCCTTCCGACGTAGGGGATGCCGCATCCAGCAGCGCCGCCACGGCCTGCATCAGCCCGTCGGGATCGAACGGCTTGGGCAGGAAACCCGAAGCACCGGCGGCGCGCGCCTGTTCGCGGATGCTGCCGTCCTGCTCGGTGGTCAGCATCAGGATGGGCATGCGCGCGTAGCGCGGCGTCGCGCGCAGGCTGCGGATCAGCGTGAGGCCATCCATGCCGGGCATGACCTGGTCGGTGACCAGCATGCCGAAGCTGCCGGCCACGGCCAGCGCATGCGCCTGGTCCCCGTCCGCGGCCTCGGTGACATCAAACCCTCCGGCGCGCAGGCAGGCGCCGATCATGCGGCGTAGCGAGGGAGAATCGTCGACAACGAGGATGCTGGGCGATGACATGGGCGCCTCCAAAGGTGCAGGAACTGGGTGGGTCCGCCAGGAAGAGGGAAGGTGCTGCCGGCGACGGATGGGCCGGCGCAGCGCTGCTGCCGAAAGCTGGCAGCCTGCCAGAGTGGTTATCGGGGGGGTGGCGGGGGAACTTTAATCCGAGCTTTGGCGATGAGACTGGCCCGGCGTGTTGGAGACATGCCCGACTGCGGGGCCTGTCAGCGTTTTTGTGTTCAGGGCAGATAAAGGCTCACCGTGGATTTGACCGGTGAGCCAGCATTATCTC
>NZ_SROX01000034.1 GCF_013141915.1 Cupriavidus necator
GAAGGCCTGCGCTTCGCTATCCGCGAAGGTGGCCGTACCGTCGGCGCCGGCGTCGTGGCAAAGATCCTCGACTAAGCTGTTCGATAGCGAATGCGGCACCAACCGGCCGCATTCGTTGCCAGAGGGGTTGGCGCAAGCGTCGACCCCGAAGTTGTTTTAGGGGTATAGCTCAACTGGCAGAGCGTCGGTCTCCAAAACCGAAGGTTGGGGGTTCGATTCCCTCTGCCCCTGCCAATTCAATCAGCCGCGTCGCGAGGAGCAATCGTGACGCGGCTTAGTCTCGTTTGCGAAACATGGCCAATCCCAATGTTGAAACCGTGAACGCCAGCAGCGGCAAGTGGATGCTTGGCGTAGCGGTGCTGCTGGTGGTTGCGGGCGTCATCGGTTTCTATGCACTGGCACAGCAACCGTCTTATGTACGTGGCGCCGCACTGTTCGGTGGTATTGCACTGGGTATCGTGGTTGCGTTGGTGTCGGTACCGGGCAAGGACTTTATCGGGTTCGCCAAGGAATCGTATCGGGAAGTTCGCAAGGTCGTCTGGCCGACGCGCAAGGAAGCCGGGCAGATGACAGGACTGGTCTTTGTCTTTGTCGTCGTCATGGCCCTGTTCCTGTGGTCGGCTGACAAGCTCATCGAGTGGGTCGTGTTCTCGCTCGTGCTGGGCTGGAAATAAGAGGTAGCACATGACGGATAACGCTCAGCAGGAAACCACCGCGCCGGAATCGCCTTCGTCGAAGAAGCGCTGGTATGTCGTGCATGCCTACTCCGGTATGGAGAAGAGCGTGCAACGCGCGCTGCAGGAGCGCATCGAGCGCGCCGAGATGCAGGACAAGTTTGGCCGCATCCTGGTGCCGTCCGAAGAAGTCGTGGAAATCAAGGGCGGCCACAAGTCGGTCACCGAGCGGCGCTTCTTCCCCGGCTACGTGCTGGTGGAAATGGAAATGACCGACGAAACCTGGCATTTGGTGAAGAACACCAGCAAGGTCACCGGTTTCGTGGGCGGCGCCCGCAATCGTCCGAGCCCGATTTCGCAGCGCGAAGTCGACAAGATCATGACCCAGATGCAGGAAGGGGTCGAGAAGCCGCGTCCCAAGACGCTGTTCGAAGTGGGCGAAATGGTGCGCGTCAAGGACGGCCCGTTCACCGACTTCAACGGCAACGTGGAAGAAGTGAATTACGAGAAATCGCGCCTGCGCGTCTCGGTCACGATCTTCGGACGGGCCACGCCGGTCGAGCTCGAGTTCGGCCAGGTCGAGAAGGTTTAAGGAATTTGCCGGCGGCTGCCTGAAAGGGCGGCAACTGGCAACGGCGACGCCCCCGGTGGCGACGCCAAGAGGAGCGTGAGGCCGTGCCACCGGTGCGGCGACAGCGCGTTACGACTCAACAGGATCGCATCCCGCAGGGACGATCCGGATTGGAGTAGAGATGGCCAAGAAAATCATTGGCTTTATCAAGCTGCAGATTCCGGCTGGTAAGGCAAATCCCTCCCCGCCCGTTGGTCCCGCACTGGGCCAGCGTGGTCTGAACATCATGGAGTTCTGCAAGGCGTTCAACGCCCAGACCCAGGGTATGGAACCCGGTCTGCCGGTGCCGGTGGTGATTACCGCCTTCGCCGACAAGAGCTTCACCTTCGTGATGAAGTCGCCGCCGGCGACCGTGCTGATCAAGAAGGCAGCCGGCATCACCAAGGGTTCGCCGAAGCCCCACACCGACAAGGTTGGCAAGATCACCCGCGCCCAGGCTGAAGAAATCGCCAAGGCCAAGAACGCTGACCTGACCGCCGCCGACCTGGACGCCGCCGTGCGTACCATCGCCGGTTCGGCTCGTTCGATGGGCATCACCGTGGAGGGTCTGTAAATGGCTAAGGTTTCCAAGCGCGTCGCCGCCAACAAGGCGAAGATCGAGCGTACCAAGTTCTACCCGATCGACGAGGCCCTGGGCCTGGTCAAGGGCTGCGCCTCGGCGAAGTTCGACGAATCGATCGACGTGGCCGTGCAACTGGGCATCGACGCCAAGAAGTCGGACCAGGTGGTGCGTGGTTCCGTGGTGCTGCCGGCCGGTACCGGCAAGTCGGTGCGTGTGGCTGTGTTCGCCCAGGGCGACAAGGCCGAGGCCGCCAAGGCCGCTGGTGCCGATATCGTCGGCATGGAAGACCTGGCTGAGCAAGTCAAGGCCGGCAACCTGAACTTCGACGTCGTGATCGCTTCGCCGGACACGATGCGTATCGTCGGTACGCTGGGCCAGATCCTGGGCCCGCGCGGCCTGATGCCGAACCCGAAGGTTGGCACTGTGACCCCCGACGTGGCCCAGGCCGTGAAGAACGCCAAGGCTGGTCAGGTCCAGTTCCGTGTCGACAAGGCCGGTATCATCCACGCCACCATCGGCCGTCGTTCGTTCGAGGACACCGCGCTGAAGAGCAACCTGGCCGCGCTGCTGGACGCGCTGGTCAAGGCCAAGCCGGCCACCAGCAAGGGCGTGTACCTGCGCAAGGTCGCCGTCTCGTCGACCATGGGCGTTGGCGTGCGTGTCGACCAGGCTACGCTGGCTGCCTGAGCTGACGGCAAATTGCTGACCGGAACCCGATAACACCGGTCTGCAAGAAGAATTGAAGGCCCTGGCCAATGGCGGGGGTCGTCTCCAAACCGCAAGGGATGGAGCAAGGCTTTGGGCAGTGGTGTCCGGCCGGGTGCGCAAGCATCGGCCGGCACTGCTGGTTATCAAAGACCGCTGGTGTCCTGGTCCGCGGCAGTAATGCGGAAAGGGCTTAATCGGTCGGAACGTGCGGGATGGCTGCCAAGCCTGAGCGACGTCTTCCGGCCAGCCAGCGCAGATGGCGCACCCGAAGGGATTGAAGAAGCCGGGCACTGCCCGGTCGATTCGGGCCAATCGGACGCCGTTCGTTTGTGCTGACGTGAAGGCTCCGGTATTGCCGGAGGCATAGCGTCATTTTGGAGCTTAACCGTGCCACTCAATATTGAAGATAAGAAGGCCGTCGTTGCTGAGGTCTCGGCGCAAGTCGCCAAGGCCCAGACCATCGTCGTCGCCGAATATCGCGGCATTGCGGTTGGCGATCTGACCAAGCTGCGTGCTACCGCTCGCCAGCAAGGCGTGTACCTCCGTGTTCTGAAGAACACGCTGGCCCGCCGTGCCGTCGAAGGTACGCCGTTTGCAGCCCTCGCAGAGCAGATGACCGGTCCGCTGATCTACGGTATTTCCGAAGATGCAGTGTCGTCGGCCAAGGTTCTGAACGACTTCGCCAAGACCAACGACAAGCTGGTCCTGCGCGCCGGGTCGTATGACGGCAAGGTTCTCGACGCTGCCGCCGTGAAGGCGCTGGCCTCGATCCCGAGCCGCGACGAACTGATTGCTCAGCTGCTGGGCGTGATGCAGGCACCGGTGTCGGGCTTCGCCCGTCTGCTGGCTGCACTGGCTGCCAAGAACGCCGAAGGCGCTCCCGCGGAAGCGGAAGCCGCCGGCGCCTAAGGCAATCCAGGCCGCGCATCGAAAGATCGCATTACCGATACCGAATCAAATCTAGTAGGAGTATTTCAAATGGCAATCACCAAAGACGACATCCTGGAAGCCGTTGGCGCGATGTCCGTGATGGAACTGAACGACCTGGTCAAGGCGTTCGAAGAGAAGTTTGGCGTGTCGGCCGCTGCCATGGCCGTGGCTGCCGCTCCGGGCGCTGCCGGTGCTGCTGCTGCCGAAGAGCAGACCGAATTCAACGTGATCCTGGCCGAAGTCGGCGCCAACAAGGTCGGCGTGATTAAGGCTGTTCGCGAAATCACCGGTCTGGGCCTGAAGGAAGCCAAGGACCTGGTCGATGGCGCACCGAAGCCCGTCAAGGAAGGCGTGGACAAGGCTGCTGCTGCCGAAGCCAAGAAGAAGCTGGAAGACGCTGGCGCGAAGGTCGACGTCAAGTAATGCAGGACTCGCGTGCCCTGGCGGCACGCGAATGGGGCTGGCAAAGGGAAATTCCCGGCGCCAGCCTTTTTGCGCTTGTGCGATTGTGTTTTAGTCACCACTCGGCACAGCGATGAAGTAGCGGAAGTGATGTTTGCGTTTCGCGGCAGGACTGGATTTGCCGGCGATTCAGCAGAGGCCAAACATCAGTGGCACACTAAGTGGTTGCTGCTGATGTTTGTCTTCTGAACCGACTGCAGAAGACAAGTTTGGTCGGGTGTCCCCCGGGCGAGTACAGGCGTTGCGCTTGATGCGACGACCACACCGCCCGCAGCGTGCGGACACCGTCAGCCAGAGGTTGGTAGCGGCCAACCGCCAAATCCCCTCCCAGTCGCTGAACACCTCAGGTCCGGCCAGGTCCAGCCAGCCCTGCGATGATTCGGAGATCCCATGGCGTACAGCTTCACCGAAAAGAAGCGCATTCGCAAAAGCTTTGCGAAGCGCGCGACGGTACATCAGGTTCCATTCCTGCTTGCCACCCAGATTGAATCCTACACCCAGTTCTTGCAAGCGGAAACGCCGACCGCGCGTCGCAAGACCGAAGGCCTCCAGGCCGCTTTCAACGCAATTTTCCCCATCTCCTCGCATAACGGGCTTGCCCGTATGGAGTTCGTCTCGTATCACCTGTCCAACCCGCCGTTCGACGTCAAGGAATGTCAGCAGCGTGGCCTGACCTTCCATTCGGCCCTGCGCGCCAAGGTTCGCCTGATCATCAACGATCGCGAGAACCCGGGCAAGGTCAAGGAAGTGAAGGAGCAGGAAGTCTACATGGGCGAAATCCCGCTGATGACTTCCACCGGTTCGTTCGTGATCAACGGCACCGAGCGTGTCATCGTCTCGCAGCTGCACCGCTCGCCGGGCGTGTTCTTCGAGCACGACAAGGGCAAGACCCACAGCTCGGGCAAGCTGCTGTTCTCGGCACGTATCATCCCCTACCGCGGTTCGTGGCTGGACTTTGAGTTCGACCCGAAGGACATCCTGTACTTCCGCGTCGACCGCCGCCGCAAGATGCCGGTGACGATCCTGCTGAAGTCGATCGGCCTGACCCCGGAACAGATCCTCGCGCACTTCTTCGTGTTCGACAACTTCACGCTGCAGGCCGAAGGCGCGCAGCTGGAGTTCGTGCCCGAGCGCCTGCGCGGTGAAGTCGCGCGCTTCGACATCGCCGACAAGAACGGCCGCGTGGTGGTCGAGAAGGACAAGCGGATCAACGCCAAGCATATCCGCGACCTGGACTCGGCCGGCACCAAGCTGATCAGCGTGCCGGAAGACTACCTGCTGGGCCGTGTGCTGGCCAAGAACATCATCGACCCGGATACCGGCGAGGTGATTGCCAACGCCAACGACGAACTGACCGAAACGCTGCTGGAAAACCTGCGCGAAGCCGGCGTCAAGCAGATCCAGACCCTGTACACCAACGACCTGGACCAGGGCCCGTACATGTCGCAGACCCTGCGCGTGGACGAGACCGCCGACCAGACCGCTGCGCGTATCGCCATCTACCGCATGATGCGCCCGGGCGAGCCGCCGACCGAGGAAGCCGTGGAAGCGCTGTTCCAGCGCCTGTTCTACAGCGAAGAGTCGTACGACCTGTCGCGCGTGGGCCGCATGAAGGTCAACAGCCGCCTGGGCCGCCCCAGCGGCGAAGGCGCCATGGTGCTGCAGGACGAGGACATCCTCGAGACCATCAAGATCCTGGTCAACCTGCGCAACGGCAAGGGCGAGGTCGATGATATCGACCACCTGGGCAACCGCCGCGTGCGCTGCGTCGGCGAACTGGCCGAAAACCAGTTCCGCGCCGGCCTGTCGCGCGTGGAGCGTGCTGTCAAGGAACGTCTGGGCCAGGCCGAGACCGAGAACCTGATGCCGCACGACCTGATCAACTCGAAGCCGATCTCGTCGGCGATCCGCGAGTTCTTCGGTTCGTCGCAGCTGTCGCAGTTCATGGACCAGACCAACCCGCTGTCCGAGATCACGCACAAGCGCCGGGTCTCGGCACTGGGCCCGGGCGGCCTGACGCGCGAGCGCGCCGGCTTTGAAGTCCGCGACGTGCACCCGACCCACTATGGCCGCGTCTGCCCGATCGAAACGCCGGAAGGTCCGAACATTGGCCTGATCAACTCGCTGGCGCTGTACGCCCGCCTGAACGAGTACGGCTTCCTGGAAACGCCGTACCGCAAAGTGGTCGGCAGCAAGCTGACCGACCAGGTCGATTACCTGTCCGCGATCGAGGAAGGCAAGTACGTGGTGGCGCAGGCCAACGCGACGGTTGACGCCGAGGGCAACCTGACCGACGAACTGGTGTCGGCCCGCGAAGGCTCCGAGCGTGAAACCCGGATGGTGACCCCGGACCGCGTGCAGTACATCGACGTGGCGCCGTCGCAGATCGTGTCGGCCGCTGCCTCGCTGGTGCCGTTCCTGGAACACGATGACGCGAACCGTGCACTGATGGGCGCGAACATGCAGCGCCAGGCCGTGCCTTGCCTGCGTCCGGACAAGCCGCTGGTCGGTACCGGCATCGAGCGCACCGTTGCGGTCGACTCGGGCACTGCCGTGCAGGCGATGCGTGGCGGCGTGGTCGACTACGTCGACGCGATGCGTATCGTGATCCGCGTGAACGACGACGAAGCCGTGGCCGGTGAAGTCGGCGTGGACATCTACAACCTGATCAAGTACACGCGCTCGAACCAGAACACCAATATCAACCAGCGTCCGATGGTCAAGGTGGGCGACCACGTGGCCCGCGGCGACGTCATCGCTGACGGCGCCTCGACCGACCTGGGCGAGCTGGCCCTGGGCCAGAACATGCTGGTGGCGTTCATGCCGTGGAACGGCTACAACTTCGAGGATTCGATCCTGATCTCGGAGCGTGTGGTGGCCGAAGACCGCTATACCTCGATCCACATCGAGGAACTGTCGGTCGTCGCACGCGACACCAAGCTGGGACCTGAGGAAATCACGCGCGATATCTCGAACCTGGCCGAAGCCCAGCTGGCTCGCCTGGACGAGTCGGGCATCACCTACATCGGCGCCGAGGTCGAAGCCGGCGACGTGCTGGTGGGCAAGGTCACGCCGAAGGGCGAGACCCAGCTGACGCCGGAAGAGAAGCTGCTGCGCGCCATCTTCGGCGAGAAGGCGTCGGACGTGAAGGACACCTCGCTGCGCGTGCCGTCGGGCATGAGCGGCATCGTGATCGACGTCCAGGTCTTCACCCGCGAAGGCGTGACGCGCGACAAGCGTGCCCAGTCGATCATCGACGACGAACTGAAGCGCTACCGCCTGGACCTGAACGACCAGCTGCGTATCGTGGAAGGCGACGCGTTCCAGCGTCTGGAGCGCCTGCTCGTCGACAAGACCGTCAACGGCGGTCCGAAGAAGCTGGCCAAGGGTGCCAAGATCACCAAGGAGTACCTGGCGGACATCGACAAGTACCACTGGTTCGACATCCGTCCGGCCGACGAGGAACTGGCTGCCCAGCTGGAAGCCGTCAAGGAAGCCATCGAGCAGAAGCGCCACGAGTTCGACCTGGCCTTCGAAGAGAAGCGCAAGAAGCTCACCCAGGGCGACGAACTGCCGCCGGGCGTGATCAAGATGGTCAAGGTCTACCTGGCCGTCAAGCGCCGCCTGCAGCCGGGCGACAAGATGGCCGGCCGTCACGGCAACAAGGGCGTCGTGTCCAAGATCACCCCGATCGAAGACATGCCGTACATGGCCGACGGTACGCCTGCCGACATCGTGCTGAACCCGCTGGGCGTGCCTTCGCGGATGAACGTGGGCCAGATTCTCGAGACCCACCTGGGCTGGGCCGCGCGCGGCCTGGGCGAGCGCATCGGCAACATGCTGAAGGCGCAAGCCAAGGCAGCCGAAGTGCGCACCCTGCTCACGCAGATCTACAACGAGAGCGGCAAGGTTGAAGACCTCGACAGCCTGTCGGATGCGGAAGTCCTGGAACTGGCCGACAACCTGAAGAAGGGCGTGCCGTTCGCGACGCCGGTGTTCGACGGTGCGCATGAGGACGAAATCCGCCGCATGCTGGACCTCGCCTATCCGGAAGAGATCGCGAAGGAGAAGGGCCTGACCGCTTCCAAGCAGCAGGTCACGCTGTTCGACGGCCGCACCGGCGAGGCGTTCGAGCGTCCGGTCACGCTGGGTGTGATGCACATGCTGAAGCTGCACCACCTGGTCGACGACAAGATGCACGCCCGCTCCACCGGTCCGTACTCGCTGGTGACGCAGCAGCCGCTGGGTGGTAAAGCCCAGTTCGGTGGCCAGCGTTTCGGTGAGATGGAAGTGTGGGCGCTGGAAGCCTACGGCGCCTCGTACGTGCTGCAGGAAATGCTGACGGTCAAGTCCGATGACGTGAACGGCCGTACCAAGGTGTACGAAAACATCGTCAAGGGCGAGCACTCGATCGATGCCGGCATGCCGGAATCGTTCAACGTGCTGGTGAAGGAAATCCGCTCGCTGGGTATCGACATCGACCTCGATCGCTACTGATCGGGCCGATGCGGGTGCCGGCTGCGGCCGGCACTCACCAGCGCAGGATTTCCCACAGAATGAATGCCGCCGTTCCGGACAAAGTCCGGGCCGGTGGCGAAACAAGGAGTTGCAATGAAAGCATTGCTCGATCTCTTTAAGCAGGTTCAGCAGGAAGAGCAGTTCGACGCGATCAAGATCGGCCTGGCCTCGCCCGAGAAGATCCGTTCGTGGTCGTACGGCGAAGTCAAGAAGCCGGAAACGATCAACTACCGTACCTTCAAGCCGGAACGCGACGGCCTGTTCTGCGCCAAGATCTTTGGCCCGATCAAGGACTACGAGTGCCTGTGCGGCAAGTACAAGCGCCTGAAGCACCGTGGCGTGATCTGCGAGAAGTGCGGCGTTGAAGTGACGCTGGCCAAGGTGCGCCGCGAGCGTATGGGCCATATCGAACTGGCCGCGCCGACCGCGCACATCTGGTTCCTGAAGTCGCTGCCGTCGCGCCTGGGCATGGTCCTGGACATGACGCTGCGCGACATCGAGCGCGTGCTGTACTTCGAAGCATTCGTGGTGATCGAACCCGGCATGACCCCGCTCAAGAAGAGCCAGATCATGTCCGAAGACGACTACCTCGCGAAGTGCGACGAGTACGGCGAGGGCGAGTTCGTCGCCATGATGGGTGCCGAGGGCATCCGTGAACTGCTGCGCGGCATCGACATCGAGAAGCAGATCGAACAGATCCGCGCCGAGCTGCAGGCCACCGGTTCCGAAGCCAAGATCAAGAAGTTCGCCAAGCGCCTGAAGGTGCTCGAGGCCTTCCAGCGTTCGGGCATCAAGCCGGAGTGGATGATCCTTGAAGTGCTGCCGGTGCTGCCGCCCGAGCTGCGCCCGCTGGTGCCGCTGGACGGCGGCCGCTTCGCGACCTCGGACCTGAACGACCTGTATCGCCGCGTCATCAACCGTAACAACCGCCTGAAGCGCCTGCTGGAGCTGAAGGCGCCTGAGATCATCGTGCGCAACGAAAAGCGCATGCTGCAGGAAGCGGTTGACTCGCTGCTGGACAACGGCCGTCGCGGCAAGGCGATGACCGGCGCCAACAAGCGTCCGCTGAAGTCCCTGGCCGAAATGATCAAGGGCAAGGGCGGCCGTTTCCGTCAGAACCTGCTGGGCAAGCGCGTCGACTACTCGGGCCGTTCGGTCATCGTGGTGGGCCCGACGCTCAAGCTGCACCAGTGCGGCCTGCCCAAGCTGATGGCGCTCGAGCTGTTCAAGCCGTTCATCTTCCACAAGCTGGAAACGATGGGCATCGCCACCACCATCAAGGCGGCGAAGAAGGAAGTCGAAAGCCAGACCCCGGTGGTGTGGGACATCCTCGAAGAGGTGATCCGCGAGCACCCGGTGATGCTGAACCGCGCGCCGACGCTGCACCGCCTGGGCATCCAGGCGTTCGAGCCGGTGCTGATCGAAGGCAAGGCGATCCAGCTGCACCCGCTGGTCTGCGCGGCGTTCAACGCCGACTTCGACGGTGACCAGATGGCTGTCCACGTGCCGCTGTCGCTGGAAGCGCAGATGGAAGCCCGCACCCTGATGCTGGCCTCCAACAACGTGCTGTTCCCGGCCAACGGCGATCCGTCGATCGTGCCGTCGCAAGACGTGGTGCTGGGTCTGTACTACACCACCCGCGACAAGATCAACGGCCGCGGCGAGGGCATGACCTTTGCCGACATCAGCGAAGTGATCCGCGCCTACGAGAACAAGGAAGTCGAACTGGCTTCGCGCGTGAACGTGCGTATCACCGAGTATGAGCTGGTCGACAAGGACGCCGAGGGCGACGCCCGTTTCGCACCCAAGATCACGCTGCAGGCCACCACGGTCGGCCGCGCGATCCTGTCCGAGATCCTGCCGAAGGGCCTGCCGTTCTCGGTGCTGAACAAGCCGCTGAAGAAGAAGGAAATCTCGCGCCTGATCAACACGGCGTTCCGCCGCTGCGGCCTGCGCGAGACCGTGATCTTCGCCGACAAGCTGCTGCAGTCGGGCTTCCGCCTGGCCACCCGCGCCGGTATCTCGATCGCGATCGACGACATGCTGGTGCCGCCGGCGAAGGAAAAGATCATCGCCGAGGCTTCGGCCAAGGTGAAGGAATACGACAAGCAGTACATGTCGGGTCTGGTGACCGACCAGGAACGCTACAACAACGTCGTCGACATCTGGGGCGCCGCTGGCGACCAGGTGGGCAAGGCGATGATGGAGCAGCTGCAGCACGAAGACGTGGTCGACCGCGAAGGCAAGACCGTGAAGCAAGAGTCGTTCAACTCCATCTACATGATGGCCGACTCGGGCGCACGGGGTTCCGCCGCGCAGATCCGCCAGCTGGCCGGCATGCGTGGCCTGATGGCCAAGCCGGATGGCTCGATCATTGAAACGCCGATTACGGCGAACTTCCGTGAAGGCCTGAACGTTCTGCAGTACTTCATCTCGACCCACGGCGCGCGTAAGGGCCTGGCCGATACGGCACTGAAGACCGCCAACTCGGGTTACCTGACGCGTCGTCTGGTCGACGTGACGCAGGATCTGGTCGTGGTGGAAGACGATTGCGGCACCTCCAACGGCGTGGCCATGAAGGCCCTGGTCGAAGGCGGTGAGGTGATCGAAGCCCTGCGCGACCGTATCCTCGGCCGTGTGACCGTGGCTGACGTGGTAAACCCGGAAACCCAGGAAACCGCGATCGAGTCCGGCACGCTGCTGGACGAAGACCTGGTCGAGCTGATCGACAACATCGGCGTGGACGAAGTCAAGGTCCGCACCCCGCTGTCGTGCGACACGCGCTACGGCCTGTGCGCCAAGTGCTACGGCCGCGACCTGGGCCGTGGCGTGCTGGTGAACTCCGGCGAAGCGGTGGGTGTGATTGCCGCGCAGTCGATCGGTGAGCCGGGCACGCAGCTGACCATGCGTACCTTCCACATCGGTGGTGCGGCATCGCGTGCGGCAGTGGCCTCGAGCGTGGAAGCGAAGGCGACCGGTACGGTCCGCTTCACCGCGACCATGCGCTACGTGACCAACGCCAAGGGCGAGCTGATCGTGATCTCGCGTTCGGGCGAGGCACTGATCACCGACGACCACGGCCGCGAGCGCGAGCGCCACAAGATCCCGTACGGCGCCACGCTGCTGGTGCAGGACGGCCAGGCGATCAAGGCCGGCACGCAACTGGCGACCTGGGACGCGCTGACCCGTCCGATCGTTTCGGAGTACTCGGGCACGATCAAGTTCGAGAACGTCGAAGAAGGCGTGACCGTCGCCAAGCAGATGGACGAAGTGACGGGCCTGTCGACCCTGGTGGTGATCGACGCCAAGCGCCGCACGGCTGCAACCAAGGGCATCCGCCCGCAAGTGAAGCTGCTCGACGCCAACGGCCAGGAAGTGAAGATCCCGGGCACGGACCACTCCGTGACCATCGGCTTCCAGGTCGGCGCGCTGATTACCGTGAAGGACGGCCAGCAGGTGCACGTGGGTGAAGTGCTCGCGCGTATCCCGACCGAATCGCAGAAGACCCGCGACATTACCGGTGGTCTGCCGCGCGTGGCCGAGCTGTTCGAAGCGCGTTCGCCGAAGGATGCCGCCGTGCTGGCGGAAGTCACCGGCACGACCTCGTTCGGCAAGGACACCAAGGGCAAGCAGCGCCTGGTCATCACCGACCTGGACGGCAATGCCCACGAGTTCCTGATCGCGAAGGAAAAGCAGGTGCTGGTGCACGACGGCCAGGTGGTGAACAAGGGCGAAATGATCGTGGAAGGTCCGGCGGACCCGCACGACATCCTGCGCCTGAAGGGCATCGAAGAGCTGGCGCACTACATCGTCGACGAAGTCCAGGACGTGTACCGTCTGCAGGGCGTGAAGATCAACGACAAGCACATCGAGGTGATCGTTCGCCAGATGCTGCGCCGCGTCCAGATCGCCGACGTGGGCGACACCAAGTTCATCCCGGGTGAACAGGTGGAGCGTTCGGAACTGCTCGACGAGAACGACCGCGTGATCGCCGAAGGCAAGCGTCCGGCCACCTACGAGAACCTGCTGCTGGGTATTACCAAGGCGTCGCTGTCGACCGACAGCTTCATCTCGGCGGCATCGTTCCAGGAAACCACGCGCGTGCTGACCGAAGCCGCGATCATGGGCAAGACCGACGACCTGCGTGGTCTGAAGGAAAACGTGATCGTCGGCCGTCTGATCCCGGCCGGTACTGGCCTGGCCTATCACCGTGCCCGCAAGGCACGCGAGGCCTCCGAGCGCGAACGCGCCCAGGCGATCGCCGAAGAAGAGCAGTCGCTCTTCATCGAGCCGCCGGTGGTGCCGGCGACCGAGGGTGAAGGCGACAACGCCTGATCTCGCTGCAGTAGTTACCGCCGCAAGGTGGACCAAAGCCCGGCTGATCCAGCCGGGCTTTTTTTTGTCCACGCACGCCGCGGCGCTCCGGCACTATTCGTGAGAAAGCTCGCAGAGTTTGCCGGGCAGGCGCAGTGGCGGGCCCCCTTAGTGGTAAGGTTACGGCTTTTCCGGCTCCAGCAATTTCGTTGTCCATGTCGCAAGCACTGGCGATCCTCAAGGATGTCTTCGGCTACCACGCCTTCCGCGGGCGCCAGGCCGAGATCATCGACCACGTTGCGACGGGCGGCGACTGCCTGGTGCTGATGCCGACCGGCGGCGGCAAGTCGCTGTGCTATCAGATCCCGGCGCTGCTGCGCCAGCGCGCCGGCGACGGCGTCGGCATCGTGGTGTCGCCGCTGATCGCGCTGATGCAGGACCAGGTCGCGGCACTGACTGAAGCCGGCGTGCGTGCCGCGGTGCTCAATTCGACGCTGAGCGGCGCCGAGGCCTCCGCGGTCGAGCGCGACCTGCTGGCCGGGCGCATCGAGATTCTCTACGTCGCGCCGGAGCGGCTGATGACGCCGCGCTTTCTCGACTTGCTGGAGCGCACCCGCGTCGGCCTGTTCGCCATCGACGAGGCCCACTGCGTGTCGCAATGGGGCCACGACTTCCGGCCGGAATACATCCAGCTGTCGGTGCTGCACGAGCGCTTCCCGTATGTGCCCCGCATCGCGCTGACCGCCACCGCCGACGCGCTGACGCGCGAAGAGATCGTCGAGCGGCTGGCGCTGCATGATGCGCGCATCTTCATTTCCAGCTTCGACCGGCCCAACATCCGCTACCGCATCGTCGAGAAGGACAATGCGCGCCAGCAGTTGCTGGCCTTTATCAAGGCCGAGCATACCGCGGCCGACGGCACCCACGACAGCGGCATCGTCTATTGCCTGTCGCGCAAGAAGGTCGAGGACACCGCGCAATGGCTGAGCGGGCAGGGCATCAACGCGCTCGGCTACCATGCCGGCATGGATGCCCAGGTGCGGCAGCATCACCAGGCGCGCTTCCGTGAAGAGGAAGGGCTGGTGATGGTGGCGACGATCGCCTTCGGCATGGGCATCGACAAGCCCGACGTGCGCTTTGTCGCCCACCTGGACCTGCCCAAGAGCATGGAGGGCTATTACCAGGAAACCGGTCGCGCCGGCCGCGACGGATTGCCCGCCAATGCCTGGATGGCCTACGGCCTGGGCGATGTGGTGCAGCAGAAGCGCATGATCGACGAGTCCGAGGCGGACGAGGCCTTCAAGCGCGTGTCGTCGTCCAAGCTCGATGCGCTGCTCGGCCTGTGCGAAACCGCGGGCTGCCGGCGCGTGCGCATCCTGGCGTATTTCAACGAAGCCAGCGAACCGTGCGGCAACTGCGACACCTGCCTCGAGCCGCCAGCCACCTGGGACGGCACGCGCGAGGCGCAGATGGCGCTGTCCTGCGTCTACCGTACCGCGCAGGCCAGCCGGGTGCACTTTGGCGCCACCCACCTGGTCGACGTGCTGCGCGGTAATGCCTCGGAGAAGATCAAGCAGTGGGGCCATGACAAGGTATCTACCTTCGGCATCGGCAAGGACCGCTCGGTGCATGAGTGGCATACGGTGTTCCGCCAGCTGATCGCGCAGGGCTTGCTGACCATCGACCACGGTGGCCATGGCGCCTTGCTGCTGGGCGAAGAGGCACGCGCGGTGCTCAAGGGCGAACGCCAGATCATCCTGCGCCGCCAGGCCACCCGGCCCGGCAAGTCCGGCGAGCGCGCCGCGCGCGGCACCCGCCCCGACCATACCGCCGACATGGACGCCGACACGCTGGCCAACTGGGAGGCGCTGCGCCGCTGGCGCACCGAGGCCGCGCGCGAGCACGGGGTGCCGGCCTATGTCATTTTCCATGACGCCACCCTGGCCGAGCTGGCCCGGACCGCACCGGATTCCCTGTCCGCGATGCAGGGCATTCCCGGCATTGGCGCGTCCAAGCTGGAGCGCTACGGGCAGTCCATCCTGGCAGCGCTGCGGGCAGTCTGATCCGGGCGGCGGGCGCCCCATCGCAGGTCAGGTATACGGCTTGACGGTATACGATTCCGCTGCTAGGATGCCAGATTCGAGTTTTTGGCTTTGGATTTCGCTCGCCCGTCGGATAAGTGGCCTTCAGGTCGCTGCCGGCAAGCCTACCGGACTGGGTTTCCATGGACGGGTGGCGGCAGACGCGGGATCCGGGTGCCGGCTCGCGCTCTTTGGCATGCTGTTACCGCACAGTCCCGTCTCCAGAGCGCCCGCTCACCTCTCCCGTCCAAAACCCGTAGTTGCCTCTCCAGCCTGGCGCATGCCGGCGCGAGGGGCGTTTTTCGTAAAACCAAGCTGGATTGAACAATGCCAACTATCAACCAACTGGTTCGCAAGCCGCGTGTCTCGGAAGTCGTCAAGAGCAAGAGCCCGGCGCTTGAGAACTGCCCCCAGCGTCGTGGCGTGTGCACCCGTGTGTACACCACGACGCCGAAGAAGCCGAACTCGGCACTGCGTAAGGTCGCCAAGGTGCGCCTGACCAACGGTTTCGAAGTCATTTCGTACATCGGCGGTGAAGGCCACAACCTGCAGGAACACTCGGTCGTGCTGATTCGCGGCGGCCGTGTGAAGGATCTGCCGGGTGTGCGTTACCACATCGTCCGTGGCTCGCTGGATCTGCAAGGCGTGAAGGACCGCAAGCAGGCCCGTTCGAAGTACGGCGCGAAGCGTCCGAAGGCAGCCTAAGCTACGGCAGCCTGGGTCCGAAAGACCCGAAGCAACAAACGATAGCCTGTGGCGCAAGTCATGGTGCTGTCACCAGGCGGCGGTACAACGGAGCGCCTTTTTGGCAACCGTGCCGTCGAGTAAGTGGTCACCCGGCGAATTTGCTGTCTATCGCATGCAAGCTAGTTGGTGGCCGGAGAGCGGGAACAACTGACCGCGCTCTCAACTGAATCTAAAGGAAAGAAGATGCCACGTCGTCGTGAAGTCCCCAAGCGGGATGTTCTGCCTGATCCGAAGTTCGGTAACGTTGAAGTTGCCAAGTTCATGAACGTGCTGATGCTGGACGGCAAGAAGTCGGTTGCCGAACGCATCGTCTACGGCGCGTTCGACCAGATCGAAAAGAAGGCAGGCAAGGCCCCCATCGAAGTGTTCTCCGTTGCGATCAACAACGTGAAGCCGGTGGTGGAAGTAAAGAGCCGTCGCGTGGGCGGCGCCAACTATCAGGTTCCGGTCGAAGTCCGTCCGTCGCGTCGTTTGGCATTGGCGATGCGCTGGCTGCGTGAGGCCGCGAAGAAACGCAGCGAGAAGTCGATGGCGCTGCGCCTGGCAGGTGAGCTGCTGGAAGCATCGGAAGGCCGTGGCGGCGCGATGAAGAAGCGCGATGAAGTGCACCGCATGGCCGAAGCCAACAAGGCGTTCTCGCACTTCCGCTTCTAAAGCGCGCGAAAACACTGTTGGTTGCCGGGCGGGCTGTGTTTTTACACATCTCGCCCGTTTGTGTTAAGGGCGCGCGGCATGAGATGCCGGCGCCTCACGGACGAATAGAGGATTAAAGTGGCTCGTAAGACTCCCATTGAGCGCTACCGCAATATCGGTATCTCGGCTCACATTGACGCGGGTAAAACCACCACGACCGAGCGCATCCTGTTCTACACCGGTGTGAACCACAAGATCGGTGAAGTGCATGACGGCGCGGCCACCATGGACTGGATGGAGCAGGAGCAGGAGCGTGGCATCACGATTACCTCCGCTGCTACCACCGCCTTCTGGAAGGGCATGGCGGGGAATTACCCCGAGCACCGCTTCAACATCATCGACACCCCGGGCCACGTGGACTTCACCATCGAGGTGGAGCGTTCCATGCGCGTGCTGGACGGCGCATGCATGGTCTACTGCGCTGTGGGTGGCGTGCAGCCCCAGTCGGAAACCGTCTGGCGCCAGGCCAACAAGTACCGCGTGCCGCGTCTGGCGTTCGTCAACAAGATGGACCGTACCGGCGCCAACTTCTTCAAGGTCTACGACCAGCTGAAGACTCGCCTGAAGGCCAACCCGGTGCCCGTCGTGGTGCCGATCGGCGCTGAAGACGGCTTCCAGGGCGTCGTCGATCTGCTGGAAATGAAGGCGATCATCTGGGACGAAGCCAGCCAGGGCGTGAAGTTCGAATACCAGGACATCCCGGCCGAGCTGCAAGCCACCGCTGACGAATGGCGCGAGAAGATGGTCGAGTCCGCCGCCGAAGCCAGCGAAGAGCTGATGGAAAAGTACCTGGGCGGCGAAGAGCTGACCCGCGCCGAGATCGTCAAGGCGCTGCGTGACCGTACCATCGCCTGCGAAATCCAGCCGATGCTGTGCGGCACCGCGTTCAAGAACAAGGGCGTGCAGCGCATGCTCGACGCCGTGATCGACTTCCTGCCGTCGCCGGTCGACATTCCGCCGGTTACGGGCACGGACGAGGACGACAGCGAGAAGAAGCTCGAGCGCAAGGCTGACGACAACGAAAAGTTCTCGGCACTGGCGTTCAAGATCATGACCGACCCGTTCGTTGGTCAGCTGATCTTCTTCCGCGTCTACTCGGGCAAGATCAATTCGGGCGACACCGTGTACAACCCGGTCAAGAGCAAGAAGGAACGCCTCGGCCGGATTCTGCAGATGCATGCCAACCAGCGCGAAGAAATCAAGGAAGTGCTGGCCGGCGACATCGCCGCTGCAGTGGGCCTGAAGGACGCCACCACGGGCGATACGCTGTGCGATCCGGCAGCCCCGATCGTGCTCGAGCGCATGGTGTTCCCGGAGCCGGTGATCTCGCAGGCGGTCGAGCCGAAGACCAAGGCTGACCAGGAAAAGATGGGCATCGCCCTGAACCGCCTGGCCGCTGAAGATCCGTCGTTCCGCGTGCGTACCGATGAAGAATCGGGCCAGACCATCATTTCGGGCATGGGCGAGCTCCACCTCGAAATTCTGGTCGACCGCATGAAGCGCGAATTCGGCGTGGAAGCCAACATCGGCGCGCCGCAGGTGGCCTACCGCGAAACCATCCGCAAGACGGCGGAAGGTGTCGAGGGCAAGTTCGTCAAGCAGTCGGGCGGCCGTGGCCAGTATGGTCACGCCGTGATCACGCTGGAACCGCAAGAGCCGGGCAAGGGCTTCGAGTTCATCGACGCCATCAAGGGCGGTGTGATTCCTCGCGAATACATCCCGGCAGTCGAAAAGGGTATTGTCGACACGCTGCCGAACGGTATCCTGGCTGGCTTCCCGGTGGTTGACGTGAAGGTCACGCTGACGTTCGGTTCGTACCACGATGTGGACTCGAACGAAAACGCGTTCCGCATGGCCGGCTCGATGGCTTTCAAGGAAGCCATGCGCAAGGCCAGCCCGGTTCTGCTGGAGCCGATGATGGCCGTGGAAGTGGAAACGCCGGAAGACTACACGGGTACCGTGATGGGCGATCTGTCGTCCCGCCGCGGCATCGTGCAGGGCATGGACGACATGGTGGGCGGCGGCAAGATCATCAAGGCCGAAGTCCCGCTGTCGGAAATGTTCGGTTATTCCACGTCGCTGCGCTCGGCCACGCAAGGCCGCGCCACGTACACCATGGAATTCAAGCACTACGCCGAGGCACCGAAGAACATCGCCGAAGCCGTGATGACCGCCAAGGGCAAGTAAATAAGCTGTATGCCGCCGCGCCCCACCAGGGTGCGGCGGCGTGATGAATCGACAAGACTGCATTCCATTAGGAGCTGAAAAAAATGGCAAAGGAAAAGTTCGAGCGGACTAAGCCGCACGTGAACGTTGGTACGATTGGTCACGTTGACCATGGCAAGACCACGCTGACCGCAGCGATCGCCACGGTGCTGGCTGCCAAGTTCGGCGGTGCCGCCAAGAAGTACGACGAAATCGACGCAGCGCCGGAAGAAAAGGCCCGCGGTATTACCATCAATACCGCGCACGTCGAATACGAGACGGC
>NZ_SROX01000035.1 GCF_013141915.1 Cupriavidus necator
CTCTGTGTGGACCCGAAGGTCCTCGCTCTTTCGAGCGGTCGCTCACTCTCAGAAAACTGACTGACCAGATCCGAAGATCCAGTCACGTTTTGCTGTGCGAGCACTGTATAACTTTTAAGCTAAAAGACCGAAGTCTTTTCGCATCCGCTATCAAGCGCCCACACTTATCGGTTGTTTGTTTGTTAAAGAACTGCGCTAGCGGCTTTGCCGTTTGCGCTGCTGCGTTGTCTGCAGCGGAGGAACGAGACTTTAAAGAAGTTTTTCCGATTAATCAACTGATTTCGAAAAATTCTTTATTGCGGTTGACGCCCTCTTTCGAGTTAATCCCTGCAAGCCGTTTCCGGCCCGTTGCGCGCTGCCTTGCGAACGGGGGGCGAATATTAATGCCTGCGAGGCCGACCTGGCAAGCATTTTCGGGCGGACGGCGAAAGAGACGCTTTTGCCACTTGATGTCCACCCTCTCGACCGCACACGGCCTCACGCGGCCGGCTATTGCGGAAACAGCGCCATCTGCCCGGATAACAGCGTCTCGAAGCCATCGTCCAGGAACGGCAGGATGGCGTCGGCAATCGGCTGCAGCTGCCTCGCCACATAGTGGTCATAGTCGATTGGCGCCGTGCGCGCCTCCAGCGGCTCAGGCCCTGCCACGGTCATCACATAGCTGATCCAGCCGCCGTGCTGGTACTGGGGCGGCCGGCCATGGCGCACGTTATAGGCATCGGCGATACGCGCGGCCCGCACGTGCGGCGGCACGTTGCGCTGGTAGTCATCGAGCTTGCGCCGCAGCCGCTTGCGATAGACCAGTTGCTCGTCGAGTTCGCCGGCCAGCGTGCGGCGCACGATGTCGCGCACATAGTCCGCATACGGCTCGCGGTTAAAAATCTTTTCGTAGAGCGTCTGCTGGAAGCGCTGCGCCAGCGGCGACCAGTCGGTCCGCACCGTCTCGAGCCCCTTGAACACCATCTCGACCTTGCCGTCCGCCCGTTCCACCTGGCCGGCATAGCGCTTCTTGCTGCCCAGGTCGGTGCCGCGGATGGTCGGCATCAGGAAGCGCCGGAAGTGCGTCTCGAACTGCAGCTCCAGCGCACTCTCCAGCCCGTAGGCCTGCCACAGGTGGTCGCGCCACCAGTCGTTGACGTAGGCGACGAGGCTGCGCCCGATCTGCGCGGCATCGCCTTCGGCGCGGGCGCGGCGCAGCCAGACGAAGGTCGAGTCGGTGTCGCCGTAGATCACCTCGTAGCCGCGGGCCTCGATCAGCGCGCGGGTCTGCCGCATGATCTCGTGCCCGCGCATGGTGATCGACGACGCCAGCCGCGCGTCGAAGAACCGGCAGCCGCTGGACCCGAGCACCCCGTAGAACGCATTCATGATGATCTTGAGCGCCTGCGCCAGCGGCTTGTTGCCATCGCGCTTGGCGGTCTCGCGGCCTTGCCACACCCGCGCCACGATGGCGGGCAGGCAGTGCCTGGTGCGCGAAAAGCGCGCCCCGCGAAAACCCGGCACCGAATCGGCATCGTCCGGATGCGCCAGGCCTTCGACCAGCCCGACCGGGTCGATCAGGAAGGTCCGGATGATTGACGGGTAGAGGCTCTTGTAGTCGAGCACCAGCACCGATTCATAAAGCCCCGGCCGCGAATCCATGACGAAGCCGCCGGGGCTGGCCTCTGGCGCCTTGTCGCCGAGGTTGGGCGCGACATAGCCCTGGCGGTGCATCAGCGGCATGTAGAGATGGGTGAAGGCTGCCACCGAACCGCCGCTACGGTCGGCTGGCAGGCCGGTGACGGTGGCGCGCTCCAGCAGGAACGGCAACAGCTCGGTGGTCTCGAAGATCCGCGTCACCAGTTCGCAGTCACGCAGGTTGTAGCGCGCCAGGGCCGGCTTGTCGTGGGCAAACATGCGGTCGATGGCATCCATGCGATCGTACGGATCGTCGATCGCCTTGCCCTCGCCGAGCAGCGCCTGCGCCACCGCTTCCAGGCTGAACGAGGCGAAGCTCCAGGTGGCGGAACGCAGTGCCTCGATGCCGTCGATGACCAGGCGCCCCGGCACACTGGCGAAATAGTGCTGCTGGGCGTTGTGTTCGCGCCATTCCATTTCGGCGCCGCCGCGGCCCAGGCGCAGTGGCACCTGGAACTGGCGCGCTTGCTCGCGCAGCACGCGCAGGTCGAACTGCACCAGGTTCCAGCCAATGATCGCATCGGGATCGTGGAGCGCCAGCCACTGGTTCAGCCGCTCCAGCAGCTCGCGCCGCGTCGCGCAATAGGTGAGCGAGAAATCGACGTGCGCAGGCGTTGGCGCCGCCGGTCCCAGCATGTAGACCTGGCGCTGGCCGCAACCTTCGAGCGCGATCGAATAGAGTTCGCCGTCCGCGCTGGTTTCGATATCGAGCGACACCAGGCGCAGCGTGGGCCGGTATTCGACCGATGGCTTCATCTGGGCGTTGTGCAGCACGCCGGCGGCGTCCGGCTCGCCGTCGAACCACACCGGGGCGGTGATGAAGCGCTCCATCAGGTAGCGCTCCGGCGGGCGGATATCAGCCTCATACACATCGATGCCGGCGTCGCGCAGCGACTGCGCAAGCTGGATCAGTTGCCGATGCTGGGGGCAGTACAGGCCCAGTACGGGCCTGCGCTGGAAATCCTGCAGCTTGAGCGGGCGCAGTTCGATATCGCGCCCGCGGCCCAGCAACGCCTCGGCACGCTCGCGCTGCGCCTGCGGCACGAACGCGATCGACGGCTGGCCCGCCAGGCGCAGCCGGCGTGGCCCGCCATCGGTCGCCAGCCAGAATTCGACCTCGGTTCCGTCAGGCGTATCGCGCCAGTGCCGGGTCAGGATGAAGCCTTGCTGGAGTGCCACGCTACAAGAAAAAGAGGAATGAAATTCTTTCGATGCTGGCGGAAGCGGGCCGGCTGCTGCCCCCCGCAGCCCGTGCATCAACCCGGCGTAGCGTCACCGCGTCGCGCCGCTTCGATCGACGCGATGTCGATCTTGCGCATCGTCATCATCGCGTCGAACGCCCGCTTGGCCGCAACGCGGTCCGGGTCGGTGATCGCCGCAAGAAGCGCGCGTGGCGTGATCTGCCATGACAGGCCCCAGCGGTCCTTGCACCAGCCGCATTCGCTTTCCTGGCCGCCGTTGCTGACGATGGCGTTCCACAGCCGATCGGTCTCGGCCTGGTCATCTGTCGCGATCTGGAACGAGAAGGCCTCGCTGTGCTTGAAGTGCGGGCCGCCGTTCAGGCCCACGCAGGGAATGCCGGCAACGGTGAACTCCACCGTCAGCACATCCCCCTCCTTTCCGTCCGGATAGTCGCCGGGGGCGCGCATCACGGCGCCGACCGCGCTGTCGGGAAAAGTCTTGGCATAAAAGTTTGCCGCATCCAGCGCATCGCGTTCGTACCACAGGCAGATCGTGTTCTTGCTAGGCATGTTGGCTCTCCTGGAAAACCTGGCACCGGCGTGCCGTTGAATTCGCTCCAATCATCCACATCGTACGGGCCCGCGTGCCGGATGCTGCCGACGCCGTTGGCCGCGAACTCCAATGTCTCACACTCCGGTGGCCAGTGCAGGCGTGCAGGCGTCACATGGTCTTGCACGTTGCCGGGGGCCGGCAACCCTTATGCGCGGGCGTAGAATCCCACCGGATGACACCATGAGAGACGCCACGGCGTCGACAATTCTACGAGGAGATCCCGTTGAAGCTATCGAGCAACCTCTTTGCCGCACTGCTGCTGGCCAGCGCCGGCACCGCCCACGCCGCCTACCCGGAGCGCCCCATCAAGCTGATCGTGCCGTTTCCGCCCGGACAAGCCACGGACATCTTCGCGCGCGCGCTGGCGGAGAAGCTCGGCAAGCAACTCGGCCAGTCCATCGTAGTGGAAAACCGCGCCGGGGCCGGCGGCAATATCGGCATGGAAGCCGCCGCGAAAGCCCCGGCCGATGGCTACACGCTGGTCATGGCCGGTAGCGCGATGGCCATCAACCAGACCCTATACAAGAAGATCAACTACGATCCGCGCCAGGACTTCGCGCCGATCTCCGGTGTGTTCTCGGTACCGCTGGTTTTCCTGGCCACGCCGCAATCGGGCTTCACGTCATTGCGCGACCTGATCGCCAAGGCCAAGGCCGCGCCGGGCAAGTACAGCTATGCCAGCGCCGGCATCGGCGGCACGCAGCACCTGTCGGCGGAAATGCTCAAGGCACAGACCGGCGTGTTTATCCTGCATATCCCGTACAAGGGCAGCGGCCCCGCCCAGGCCGACTTCCTCGGCAACCAGATTCCGCTGATGGTCGATTCCGTCACCGCGGCCATGCCGCTGATCCAGACCAGCAAGGCCGTGCCGCTGGCCGTCACCACCTCAAGGCGCGTGCCGCAACTGCAGTCGGTGCCGACAGTGCGCGAAGAAGGCGTGCCGGGCTTCGAAGCGCTCGGATGGGCGGTGCTGATGGCGCCCGCGGCCACGCCGCCGGCGATCGTCAGGCAGCTCAATGCCGAGACGGTGAAGGCACTGCAATCGCCTGAGCTGCACAAGTTCATCACCGAACGCGGGTCTGAGCCGATGCCGATGACACCGGTCGAGACGGGCAAGTTCGTGGATAGCGAGATCCGGAAATGGGCGACGGTGGTAAAGCGGTCGGGCGCGACGGCGGATTGAATGCCCGGCAGGTCGCGGATCCTTGGCCGGCATTTGCCCATCGATGCCGTGACCCGCTTGACCGCGGCAGCGGTCGCAACCAAGGCAGAAGCCCCGCGCGGATTGCTCCGGCGGGGCTTCGACGAATGTGGTTGCGGGGGCAGGACTTGAACCTGCGACCTTCGGGTTATGAGCCCGACGAGCTGCCAACTGCTCCACCCCGCGGGGCGAAATATACGCCGGTCGGCAGCATCTGGATAGCCTTGCCTCAAAATAATCCGTGCGGATGGCTCGGCGCCCCGGAATCCGGCAGCCTGCCGCCCCGGTTTACCGCGCTTGCCCCGACGACGCCTTGTCGCCCACCAGCCCCCCGTCATCGCCGCCGCGCCCGCCGGCGGACGGCACTCACACCACCATGTCCAGGCCCGGCGTGGGGTGGCGTTCCAGCAAGGCGGCCAGCCTGCGCAGCGCAGCCGATAATTGCGCGCGGTCTTCTACGCCACCAAGCGAGATACGGATGGCATTCGGCGCGCCGGTCCCCTCCCAAAAGGCGTCGGACGGCGTGACGCGCAGGTCTTCCGCCAGCGCGGCCCGGGTCAGCTGCTGTGCCGTCCAGTGCTCCGGCAAGCGATGCCAGGCGTGGATGGCGCTGGGCGGAAGCTGGCCGATGCCGCTCAGCCATCGGCTTGCCAGCGCGCATCGGGCCAACGCTTCGGTGCGGATGCCATCGAGCAGTTGCATGGCGGAGCCGTCGTGGATCCATTGCGTCGCCAGCGCCGCGGTCATGGGTGCCGCCATCAGCGCGAAGGCTCGCAGCGATGCCAGCAGGTCATCGCCGCGCCGGCCTTCGGGCAGCATGACATAGGCAGTGCGCAGTCCGGGACTGAGCGTCTTCGACAGAGTCGAGACATAGTACGTGCGCTCGGGCGCGAAGCTGGCCAGCGGGGGCGGCGCCGAGGGCGTCAGCAGCCAGTAGGGATCGTCCTCCAGCAGGGTGAGATCGCAGTGCGCTGCGGCCCGGGCTATCGCCTCCCGGCGCGCGGCCGGCATGGTGTGCGTGGTGGGATTCTGTGCGGTCGGATTCAGGTAGGCCAGTGTCGCCCCATCGGCACGGGCCGCTTCGAGCGCGTCGGGGCGCATCCCGTCGGCATCGACCGGCGCGATGATCACGCGCCGCCCCAGTTGTGCCGCGGCTGCGCGGATGCCGGGGTAGGCCAGCGGCTCGGTCACGATGGCATCGCCGGGCCGGGTCCGGGCCAGGATCACGGCCGCCAGCGCGGCCTGCGCGCCGGGGCACACCACCAGCCGCGCCGTCGCGACAGGCCCGAACATCTGCGCCAGCCACCGCGCGCCGGCCGCCCGGTCGGCAGCGCTGCCACCGCCGAGCTGGTAGGTCATCAGCAGATGCGGGTCGCTATGCAGCAGCACCTGCGCCAGCCCGCGCCGCAACAGGTCCTGGAAATCCAGCCCGGCCGGTGGCGGCGGCACGTTCATGCTCATGTCGACCACCCTTGCGAGTTCCGCCCGCGGCGCGGCGATGAAGGTGCCCAGCGGCCCGCGCGCATCGATCAGATGCCGCCGCTTGGCCTCGTTGTAGGCGCGCGTGACGGTGGTCAGGTCTACACGGAGCGTCCTGGCCAGGCTGCGTTGCGGCGGCACGCGGTCGCCGGCGACGAGGCGGCCGGCGCCGATGGCCCGCTCGATGAAGTCCACGATCTGCAGGTACCGCGCACCGCCACCCTGGGTGATCTGTAAATCCCATTTGGGGCTTGGATCGTCCCGGCTGCTGGCTTCTTGCATGGATTTGTCCCTGGCGATTTCTTCTATGTATGGGTTTTGTCTTGCATTAGCATGCCAGACATCACCGAGGGAAGCCATACAAACCACGCTCGTGCGGGCTGATTAGAGCCATGAATCGGCGGGGCCGGGCGCCCTCGGTGATCCGTAACCAAGGTGTCCGAAATGCTCATTCCTATTGCCGGGGCGGCAGCCAACCATCGACAAGGCCCGCTCTCGCACCCCTTCCCCGCCCCGACCCGCCGTCTTCCCACCATCGTGCTGAGCGCCTGCCTGGCCGCGCTGTTGAGTGGCTGCAGCCTGGAACTGCTCAACCCCAAGGGCAGCATCGGCGAACAGGAAAAGTCGCTGATCCTGGTCTCCCTGTTCGTCATGCTGATGGTCGTCATACCGGTGATCGTGCTAACGCTATGGTTCGCGTGGCGCTACCGCGAGACTAATACCAGCGCCACCTATGCCCCCAAATGGGCGCACTCCACCAAAATCGAGGTCGTGGTCTGGGGCATTCCATGCGTGATCGTGGCCTGCCTGGCCGTACTGATCTGGGACTCGACCCACAAGCTCGATCCGTACCGCCCGCTGCAGTCGCAGGTCAAGCCGGTCCAGGTCGACGTGATCGCGCTGAACTGGAAATGGCTCTTCATTTATCCGGAGTATGGCGTCGCGTCGCTGAACCAGCTGGCGATCCCGGTCGGCACGCCGATCAATTTCCGGCTGACCGCGGAATCGATGATGAATTCATTCTTCATCCCGCAGCTGGGCAGCATGGTCTACGCCATGGCGGGCATGCAGACCCGCCTGCATCTGATCGCCGACGCGCCCGGCACGTATCTTGGCCAGTCTGCTGCCTACAGCGGCCCGGGCTTCTCCGACATGCACTTCAAGACCGTGGCGACCTCGCGCGAAGAGTTCGATGCATGGATCCAGGCCGCCCGTGCTTCGTCCCACGCGCTAGACCTGAACACCTACCGCACGCTTGAACTGCCCAGCAGCAAGGACCCCGTGACGTTGTACGCCACCGTCGCGCCGAAGCTGTTCGATCAGGTCGTCGACAAATACATGCTGGCAAACGGCCAGGTCTGCCGCGCGGACACCGCGGAATCTCTGCAGGCCTTCCAGCTCGTCCCGCCGGCGCCCGCTGGCCGCATGGAGCAATAAGAATGCTTGGAAAACTCAACCTGGACGCCATCCCCCTCCATGAGCCGATCATCATGGGGACGCTGGCCGCCGTGATCGTGCTGGGCGTCGCACTGATGGGCGCCATCACGTACTACGGCAAGTGGAAGACCCTGTGGCACGACTGGATCTGCTCGGTCGACCACAAGAAGGTCGGCGTGATGTACATCATCCTGGCGCTGGTGATGCTGCTGCGCGGCTTCGCCGACGCCATCATGATGCGCGTGCAGCAGGCGCTCGCGTATGGCGATGCCGCGGGCTACCTGCCGCCGCATCACTACGACCAGATCTTCACCGCCCACGGCGTGATCATGATCTTCTTCGTGGCCACGCCGCTGGTGCTCGGCCTGATGAACGTGATCGTGCCGCTGCAGATCGGTGCGCGCGACGTCGCCTTCCCGTTCGTCAATTCGCTGAGCTTCTGGATGTCGGCGATGGGCGCGGTGCTGGTGATGCTGTCGATGTTCGTCGGCGATTTCGCCGCCACCGGCTGGGTCGCCTACCCGCCGTTGTCCGAGCTCGGCTATAGCCCCACGCCAGGCGTGGATTACTACATTTGGTCGCTGCAGATATCGGGGCTTGGCACCACGCTGACCGGTATCAACTTCATCGTGACGATCCTGCGCATGCGCGCGCCCGGCCTGAACCTGATGAAGATGCCGGTCTTCACCTGGACTGCGCTGATCACCAACATCCTGATCGTGGCAATCTTTCCGGTACTGACCGCCACGCTCGCGCTGCTCACCGCCGACCGCTACCTCGGCATGCATTTCTTCACCAACGAGCTCGGCGGCAACGCCATGATGTACGTAAACCTGATCTGGATCTGGGGCCACCCGGAGGTCTACGTGCTGATCTTGCCGGCGTTCGGCGCCTTCTCCGAGATCATCGCCACGTTTTCGCGCAAGCCCCTGTTCGGCTACAAGTCGATGGTGTACGCCACCTCGTCGATCGGGGTGCTGTCGTTCTTCGTCTGGCTGCACCACTTCTTCACCATGGGCTCCGGGGCCAACGTCAATGCCTTCTTCGGCATCATGACCTCGATCATCTCGATCCCCACCGGCGTCAAGCTGTTCAACTGGCTGTTCACCATGTACCGCGGCCGGATCCGCTTCCATACCTCGACCATGTGGACCATCGGCTTCATGGTGACGTTTGCGGTCGGCGGCATGACCGGCGTGCTGCTCGCCGTCCCCGGCGCCGACTTCGTGCTGCACAACAGCCTGTTCCTGGTGGCGCATTTCCATAACGTGATCATCGGCGGCGTGCTGTTCGGCTGCCTGGCTGCGATCAGCTTCTGGTTCCCGAAAGTGTTCGGCTTCAAGCTGAACGAGTTCTGGGGCAAGGTGTCGTTCTGGTGCTGGCTGGTCGGCTTCTTCCTGGCCTTCATGCCGCTCTACGTACTCGGCTTCAAGGGCATGACGCGCCGGATGAACCATTATGCCAACGTCGACTGGCATCCCTACCTGGTGGTCGCGCTGGTGGGCGCCTTCGTCATCGGCGCCGGCATCCTGGCGATGATGGTGCAGTTCGCGGTCAGCATCCGCGACCGCAAGCAGAACCAGGACCTGACCGGCGACCCGTGGGATGGCCGCAGCCTGGAATGGTCCACCGCCTCGCCCGCACCGTTCTACAACTTCGCCCACGTGCCGCATATCACCTCGCTGGAACATCACTGGGACGACAAGGAAGCCGGGCGCGCATGGCGCCAGGCCGCCCGCTACGAGGACATCCATATGCCCCGCAACACCTCGGCTGGCTTCATCGTGTCGGCGTTCGGGCTGCTGTGCTGCTTCGCGCTGGTCTGGCATATGTGGCTGGTTGCCGTCGCCGGCCTGGTCGGCGCCATCGCGACTTTTGTCCTGCGCAGCTATGACCGCGACGTCGACTATTACGTGCCAGCCGCAGAAGTCGAGCGGATCGAGCGCGCGCGCTTTGCACAACTGCAGGAAGCTGCCTGACCATGACTCCGACGCTTTCCCCCACCCTGCACCATCCCGGGCACGAGGCGGCCCACGACGCGGCGCACTCCCATCACGAAGCCGGCGCGCACACCCCGCTGGGGTTCTGGCTTTACCTGATGAGCGACTGCCTGATCTTCGCGGTGTTGTTCGCCACCTTCGGCGTGCTGTCCGGAAACACGGCCGGCGGCCCCGGCGGGCGGCAACTGTTCGAGCTGCCGTTCGTGTTCGCCGAAACCATGGTGCTGCTGCTGAGCAGCTATACCTTCGGCCTGGCCATGCTCAGGCAGGGCGCCGACGACGCGCCGCGGATGATCCGCTGGCTGGCGGTGACCTTTGCGCTCGGCGCCCTGTTCATCGCCATGGAGGTCTACGAATTCGCGCACCTGCTGCACCAGGGCGCGGGCCCCGCGGTCAGCGCCTACCTGTCGGCCTTCTTCACGCTGGTCGGCACACACGGGCTGCATGTCACGTCAGGCCTGCTGTGGCTGGCGGTGATGATCCACCAGATCAGGCATTTCGGGCTGGACGATATCGTGCGCCGCCGGCTGGCCTGCCTGAGCCTGTTCTGGCACTTCCTGGACCTGGTCTGGATCTGCGTCTTTACCTTCGTCTACCTGCGGGAGTTCGCATGAAATCGTCCCATCTTCATTCGGTGCATGCGGATCAGACCGCCGCGCACGGCAGCGTGCGCGGCTACACCATCGGACTGCTGCTGTCGGTCGCGCTGACGATGGCGTCGTTTGCGGCAGTGATGACCGGATCCCTGCCAACGCGGGCCGCGCTTGCGCTGGTCGTCGGCCTCTGTGTCGCGCAACTGCTGGTGCAGCTGGTGTACTTCCTGCACCTGGGCACCGGTCCCGGCCAGCGCGGCAACTCCGCCATCTTTGCCTGCACCGGCTTCCTGATCGTGATCGTCGTGGCCGGCTCGTTGTGGGTGATGCACAACGCCGACATCAACATGATGCCGACCGACATGTCCGTCGAACGGGCGCGGGCAAAAGACTAGCGCTCGCGCGCAAGGAGGCTTTCCACCATGTACGTCTATGATGCCGTTGACCAGAAGCTGGTCGACGAACGTGTTGTGCAGTTCGCCGACCAGACCCGCCGCTTCCTGGACGGCCAGCTGAGCGAGGATGAGTTCCGCGTGCTGCGGCTGCAGAACGGCCTCTATATCCAGCGCCATGCGCCCATGCTGCGCGTGGCGATTCCCTATGGCATGCTGGCGTCGCGGCAGCTGCGCAAGCTCGCGGAAATCGCGCGCCGCTGGGATCGCGGCTACGGGCACTTCAGCACGCGCCAGAACCTGCAGTTCAACTGGCCGCGGCTGGAGGATGCACCCGCCATTCTCGCTGAGCTGGCCACGGTGCAGATGCACGCGATCCAGACCAGCGGCAACTGCATCCGCAATACCACCACCGACCACTTTGCCGGCATTGCGCCCGACGAGCTGGTGAATCCACTGGTGTGGTGCGAGATCGTCAGGCAATGGTCGATGCTGCATCCCGAGTTCGCCTTCCTGCCGCGCAAGTTCAAGATTGCCATCAGTGGCGCGCAGACCGACCGGGCCGCGGTCGGCGTCCATGACATCGGGCTGCAGGCGGTTGAACAGGACGGCCAGGCCGGCTTCAAGGTCTGGGTCGGTGGCGGCATGGGCCGCACGCCGATGGTGGGCAAGCTGATCAACCCCTTCGTGCCGTGGCAGGACCTGCTGACCTACCTGCAGGCCACGCTGCGCGTCTACAACCTGCACGGCCGGCGCGACAACAAGTACAAGGCGCGCATCAAGATCCTGGTGAAGGATCTCACCCCCGAAGTGTTCCGGGCGCAGGTGGCGGAGCAATGGCAACGTATCCGCGGCGGCCCGGACACTGTATCCGAGGACTTTGTCGCGTCCATCGCCGGGCGCTTCACGACGCCGCCGTATGATCCCGCTGCCGCCGATGAGCCGGACGTGCCAGCCGAACTCGCGAAGACCGACCGCGCCTTCCGCCTCTGGCTGAGAAGCAATGTCCATCCGCACCGGGTGCCTGGCTACGCCGCCGTCACGGCATCGCTGAAAGCGTCGGGCCAGGCGCCGGGCGACATCACCGCCGACCAGATGGAAATCATGGCCAGCCTGGCCGAGCGCCACGGCTTCGGCGAACTGCGCGTGTCGCATGAGCAGAACCTGATCCTGGCCGATGTCCGCCGCAGCGCCCTGCACGCCTTGTGGCAGGAGCTAGACGCCGCCGGGCTGGCCACGCCCAACGTGGGCCTGATCACCAATATCATCGCCTGCCCCGGCGGCGACTTCTGCTCGCTGGCCAATGCCGTGTCGATTCCGCTTGCGCAGGCGATCCAGCAGCGCTTCGACGACCTCGACCATGTCCACGACATCGGCGAACTGGACCTGAACATCTCGGGCTGCATCAACTCCTGCGGCCACCACCATATCGGCCATATCGGCATCCTCGGCGTCGACAAGGCCGGTGCCGCCTGGTACCAGATCACCATCGGGGGCCGCCAGAACGGCGGCGACAGCAACGGCCGCACCGATGGCGTGGCCGCCGGCGGCGCAGCCATCGGCCGCATCATCGGGCCGTCCTTTGCCCAGGAAGAGGTGCCGGATGTGGTGGAACGACTGATCGAGACCTATCTGCTGCACCGGGACAGCGAAGCCGAGCGCTTTGTCGACGTGGTCGCCCGGATCGGCATCGAACCATTCCAGCGCGCGGTCTACCCCGACCCGGCCACCGGTGCGCGTCGCGCTCGCGAGGAGACCGCGAATGCCTGACCGTGCCCGTTCCGCCAATCAGGAACAGCGCAACGCATGCCCAGGCGACCTTTGGTCTGCTGTCGCCGGACTCTCCGGCGAGCAACTGCATACGATCATCGACCCCGCGCAACGCTCACCGAAACCGGCGACCGACCAGGCTTCGTTCCGGGCGCGCGTTGTCGAGGTCTTCGGCAACGTCGCCGGCTTCGAGTCCACGCCCCCGTCGGAGTCGATGCTGCGCGAACTTTGGGAAAAGTACCGGAGCACACGGTCTCCGTTCAGCCAGGGCAGGATCTCGCCGGCATGAATCCCGAAGCTGCGCGGTGGAATCAGCCCTGCGCCGCGCGCACGAACGCGTCGCGAGTCGTGATGCGCTTGACGTAGTCCTGGATGCAGCGGCTGTCCCCAACGCGCGGCGCGCCGAATTGCCCCGCCCACGCCAGCGACGCACCGAGATAGACGTCGGCGGCGCTGAAGGTGTCGCCGAGCACGAAGGGGCCTGGAGACAGGGCTTTTTCGATGGCGTCGATGACTTCGTCATAATCGCCCCAGCCGACCGTCTGCCTGGGCAACGGCGACGCGGCGCGCATCATGCGGTCGGTCAGCGCGGGTTCGAAACAGCTGCCGCAGAAGAACAGCCATCGCAGCACCGTGCCGCGGGCCGACGATCCCGGCGGCGGCATCAGCCCTGCTTTCGGATAGGCGTCGGCGAGCCAGGCAATGATCGCGCCGTTCTCGGTCAGCACGGTGCCGTCATCCAGCACCAGCGTCGGGATCTTCCCCATCGGATTGATCGCCAGGAAAGCCGGCGAGCGGCTTTCCCCCTTGGCGATATCGATATGCTGCAACGCGTAGTCCGCGCCGACCTCCTCCAGCATCCAGCGCGCCACCGACGCGCGGCTCTGGGGGTTGTAGTAAAGCGTCATGGTCATACCGTCCTCCTGGCACCTTGGCCCTATGGATGGGAGGCAGCAGGATAGCACTGACCCGTCGCCGTCAGGCGCTGAACGCGAGCAACTGCGCCCCCTCGGAAACCTGCTCGCCGATCCCGTAGAGCACCTCGCTGACCACCCCGTCGGCCGGGGCACAGATGGTGTGCTCCATCTTCATCGCCTCCATCACCAGCAGCGGCGCGCCGCGCGTGACCGCGCTGCCGGCCTCGACCATCACGGCGATGACCTTGCCCGGCATCGGCGCGGTCAGCTTGCCGCCCTCGCCTTCGGCCTCGCCGGCATGCGCGAGCGGGTCGAGCCAGCCGAGCGTGGCGTGGCGCCCGCCGTAGAAGACGTGGAATTCGTCGCCATCCAGATGGACCTGCCCGTGCGTGCGCCGGGTGCCGAGATTGATGCGGATATCGTCCGCCTGGCAGGTAAAGGCGAAGGGCGCGGCCTGGTCGGCGTAGATCAGCGTGCTGCCGCGCGCGTTGGCCTCCAGCCTGGCTTCCAGCACCTGCTCGCCATAGCCGAAGCGCAGCGTGCGCGACACGCCGCCGTTCAGCCGCCACGCGCCCGCATGGGTCCACGGCGAATGCTGGTCGGCAGGGTCGACGC
>NZ_SROX01000036.1 GCF_013141915.1 Cupriavidus necator
CGCGGCGCAGCGGCCGCCGGCACAGCCGTTGCGCGCCCCTGCGGCCGCAGCGGTGAGCCGTCCGGCTGCTGCCCCGGCCCCGGCGGCACGGCCGGCGCCGCCGCAGTCGCTGCAGCCGGCCAGGCCTGCGGCAGCGCCCGGGGCGCGGCCCGTGACAGCCAAGCCGCAGCCCGAATCCGTGCCGCCCTGGGAAGTTGCCGGGGGGGGCGATGTGCCGCCGTGGGAAGAACTGCCGCCCGACCTGCCGGTCATCGGTCCGTATGACAGCGACCCCGGCTACAACGACTACGGTTTCAGCGAGCCGGCGCCGCGCGCCACGGCATCGCGCAACGGCGCTGCCCGCCCGGCGGCGGCCCCGGTGCGCGAGGCCGAGCCGGCCCGCGAGCACCCGGTCTTGCCGGCGACGCCGGCACCAGCGGAATCCGCCAGATTCGTCGCGCCGCGCCCGCCAGCGGCGGGCGAAGACGGCACCCCGCCGGCCTTCACCGGCGACTGGCCGGTGCTGGCCGCCGGCCTGCCGCTGAAGGGCCTGGCGCAGCAACTGGCTTACCAGAGCGAACTGACACAGGTGGTCGGGCGCACCTTCCACCTGCGCATCCCGGTTGCGGCGCTGGGCGAGAACGGCGTCGCCGAGCGCCTGCAGCAGGCGCTGTGCGACCACTTCGGCGAGCCTGTGCGGGTGGTCTGCGAAGTGGGCGGGGTCACGGTCACCGCCGCCGCGGCCGACGCAGAGGCCCGCGCCGAGCGCCAGCGCCAGGCCGAGGCCGCGATCGAGGCCGATCCCTTCGTGCAGGGGCTGCTGCGCGACTTCGGCGGCCAGATCGTGCCAGGCTCGATCCAGCCGCGCGCCGCCTGACCGGCGGCTTTTGCCTTACCGAATTTCCGTCACCGAACTCTTACCGAATCCAGGAGCATTCCATCATGATGAAAGGTCAACTCGCCGGGCTGATGAAGCAGGCCCAGCAGATGCAGGAAAACATGAAGAAGATGCAGGAACAGCTGGCCCTGATCGAGGTCGAGGGCCAGTCCGGCGCCGGCCTGGTCAAGGTGGTCATGACCTGCAAGAACGACGTCAAGCGCGTCACCATCGACCCCAGCCTGTTGGCCGAGGGCGAGGACAAGGACTTGCTGGAAGACCTGGTCGCCGCGGCGTTCAACGACGCCGTGCGCAAGGCCGAGGCCACCACGCAGGAAAAGATGGGCTCGATGACCTCGGGCCTGCCGCTGCCCCCGGGCTTCAAGCTGCCGTTCTAAGGCCATCGTGAAAGCGTCGTCGCCGACTTCGCTGCAGGCGCTGGTCGAGGCGCTGCGGGTGCTGCCCGGCGTCGGGCCCAAGTCCGCTCAGCGCATGGCCTACCACCTGCTGCAGCACGACCGCGAGGGCGCGCGCAAGCTGGGCGACGCGCTGCGCGGCGCGGCGGACCATATCCGCCACTGCCAGCGCTGCAATACCTTCACCGAGCAAGAAATCTGCGCCACCTGCCTGGACGACCGCCGCGACGCCTCGGTGCTGTGCGTGGTCGAAACGCCGGCCGACCAGGTCATGATCGAACAGACCCTGACCTATCGCGGCAAGTATTTCGTGCTGATGGGCCGGCTTTCGCCGCTGGACGGCATCGGCCCGCGCGAGATCCACCTGGACCGGCTGCTGGCGCGTGCCACCGAGCCCGAGCTGGGCGGCCCGGTCGGCGAAGTCATCGTCGCCACCAATTTCACCAGCGAAGGCGAGGCCACCGCGCATTACATCGGCGAGATGCTCAAGGCGCGCGGCCTCAAGGTGTCGCGCCTGGCGCGCGGCGTGCCGGTGGGCGGCGAGCTCGAGTATGTCGATGCCGGCACCATTGCCCGCGCGGTGATGGACCGCCGCAACCTCTGAGCGGCGTCGCGCCGGCCGGCGTGGCGGTCGCGCCCACTGGCCGGCGCGCGCTTGCCGCTTTCCCGTTCTTTTATTTCCCGCCCGACCCATGAACCTGGCCCGCTTCGATCTCGTCACGCTTGGCTTGTTCGTTGCCGTGGCCCGGCAAGGCAGCATCTCGGCCGGCGCGCGCCAGTCGCACCTGGCCGTGGCGGCGGCGAGCAAGCGCATTTCCGACCTGGAAACCGCGGTCGGCGCGCCGCTGTTCTTTCGCCATGCCGCCGGCGTGCAGCTGACCGAAGCCGGCCAGGCCTGCTTCCACCACGCGCTGACCATCCTGCAGGACGTCGAACGCATGGCCGGCGTGATGTCGGACTACGCCTCGGGCGTGCGCGGGCAGGTGCGCGTGTGCGCCAATACCTCGGCGATCACGCAGTTCCTGCCTGATGACCTGGCCTCGTTCATGCAGCATCATCCGACCATCCGCATCGAGCTGGAGGAGCAGAACAGCCGCGACATCGTTGCCGCGCTGGTCGAGAACCGCGCCGACGTCGGTATCTTTGCGGACCGTACGCCAGCCGCGGGGCTGATGACGGTCGAGTACCGCCAGGACGAACTGGTCATCATCACCCCGCCCAACCATCCGCTGGCCGCGCGTGGCCCGGTGCACTACGCCGACACGCTGGAATTCGATTTCGTCAGCCTGCCGCAGGAAACCTCGCTGGCCGCGCGCCTGCTGGAAGAGAGCAGCCGGCTGGACCGGCCATTCCGGCTGCGCATCCAGGTACGCAGCTTCGACGCCATGTGCCGCATGGTGATGGCCGGGCTGGGCGTGGGCGTGCTGCCGCGCATCGCGGCCGAGCCGCACGTCAAGTCGATGGGGCTGTCGCTCGTGGCGTTGCAGGACCCCTGGGCGCGCCGCTCGCTGCTGATCGGGTTGCGTGACCCGGCCGGCCTGACGGTGTCCGCGCGGCTGCTGATCACCCATCTGTGCGGGGACCGGGTGCCGTTCTGACGCGCCCGTCACGAGGCTTTGCCAAGCCTTTCGCGTTCCAAGAAAGCCCGCTTCTCCGATTGCCGATTCCTGGCAAGCCCCGCGCTGGGGCAAACTCCGTCCGAACGCAATGTATGGCATGCCAGTCAATGGCGCTGCCGCACTGCAACAAGACTGCCGCAATGCACGGAGACACCCATGGCGCAACAGATCCTCGAGGGCATTCGCGTCCTCGAACTCGGACAACTCATCGCCGGCCCCTTCGCCGCCAAGACCCTGGCCGACTTTGGCGCCCACGTCATCAAGGTGGAGCCGCCGGGGCAGGGCGACCCGCTGCGCAAATGGCGCATGCTGCATGAAGGCACCTCGGTCTGGTGGGAAGCGCAATCGCGCAACAAGGAATCCATCTGCATCGACCTGCGCCAGCCGAAAGGCCAGGCGTTGGTGCGCAAGCTGGCCGCCGAGGCCGATGTGCTGATCGAGAACTTCCGCCCCGGCACCATGGAGAAATGGGGCCTGGGCTGGGACGTGCTGCATGCCGACAACCCGCGCCTGATCATGCTGCGCGTGTCGGGCTACGGCCAGACCGGCCCGAAGAAGGACGAGCCCGGCTTTGCCGCCGTGGCCGAGGCCATGGCCGGCCTGCGCCACCTGACCGGCGAGCCCGGCCGCGCGCCGGTGCGCGCCGGCCTGTCGCTGGGCGACACCATCGCCGGCCTGCACGGCGCCATGGGCGTGCTGCTGGCGCTGTACCAGCGCGATGCCCGCGGCGGCGAAGGGCAGGTGATCGACGTGGCGCTGTACGAGTCGCTATTCAACCTGAGCGAAAGCCTGCTGCCGGAATACTCGGCCTTCGGCGCGGTGCGCCAGCCCGCCGGTGGCGCGCTGCCGGGAATCGCGCCGTCCAACGCCTATCCCTGCGCCAGCGGCGAGTACGTGCTGGTCGCGGCCAACGGCGATGCCATCTTCAAGCGCATGATGCTGGCCATCGGCCGTGCCGATCTGGCTGACGATCCGGCGCTGGCGCAGAACGACGGCCGCGTGCAGCGGGTCGACGAGATCGATGCCGCCATCGCCGCCTGGACCCGCACGCAGACCGTGGAGTCGGTCCTGGCAGTGCTGCGCGACGCTCAGGTACCGTCCGGCCGCATCTATACCGTCAAGGACATCGCCGAAGACCCGCACTACCGCGCCCGCGGCGTGATCGAGTCGGTGACCTCGGCCGGCGGCCTGACCGTGGAAGTGCCTGGCGTGGTGCCCAAGCTGTCGGCCAGCCCCGGCGCCATCCATGACCGCGCCCCGGCGCTGGGCGAGCATACCGATGCGGTGCTGAAGCAGGCCGGCTTCGACGACGCCGCCATCGCCGACCTGCGCGCGCGCAAGGTGATCGCATGAGCGCCGCCGCCAGCCTGTTGCGCGGCCCGGCCCGCGTCGAGATCAATGAAGTCGCGCCGCGCGACGGCCTGCAGATCGAGCCGATGGTGGTGCCGACCGACGCCAAGGTTGCCTTCCTCGATGCGCTGTCCGCCTGCGGCTTCGCGCGCATTGAAGCCACCTCATTTACCTCGGCGCGCGCCATTCCCGCGCTGGCCGACGCCGAGGCGCTGATGCACCGCATGCGGCGCCAGCCGGGCGTGCGCTACACCGCGCTGGTGCCCAACCTGCGCGGGCTGGAGCGCGCGCTGTCGTGCCGGCCCGACGAGGTCAACCTGGTGATGTCGGCCAGCGAGACCCACAACCGCGCCAACCTGCGCATGACGCGCGCGCAATCACGGCAGCAGCTGCTGGCGATGATTGCCGCGGCGGGCGCGGCCGGCGTGCCGGTCAATGTGTCGCTGTCGACCGTATTCGGCTGCCCGTTCGAGGGCGAGGTCGATGCGGCCGAGGTGATGGCGCTGGCCAGCGGCTTCGCCGAGGCCGGCGCGGCCGGCATCACGCTGTGCGACACCACCGGCATGGCCTATCCGAACCAGGTCGCGGCGCTGTGCGAAGCCTTTCAGGCCGCGCTGCCGGCAACCGGCCTGACCATCCACCTGCACAACACGCGCGGCATGGGCCTGGCCAATGCCGTGGCCGCCTGGCAGACCGGCGTGACGCGCTTCGACGCGGCCGCCGGCGGCCTCGGCGGCTGCCCCTACGCGCCCGGTGCCAGCGGCAATGTCAGCACCGAAGACCTGGTCCACATGTTCGATTGCATGGGTGTCGAGACCGGCGTCGACCTGGGCGCGCTGCTCGGCGTGGTGGCCGGCATGCCGGCGCTGGTCGGCCGCGACATCCACAGCCAGTTGCTGAGCGCCGGCCCGCGCCTGCGCACGCACCAGCCGCCGGCCTGGATGGCAGAGCATTTTGCCGGGCAAGCATAGCCCGGCACCCACAACAACAACGCATTCCCACAAGATATTGGAGACCTTCATGAAACACAGCCTTCAACACAAGCCCGCCATGCCCGCACGGCGCAAGGCCGTCGCTGTCACCCTGGCCGCGATCGGCGCGGCGTGGTTCGCCCCGGCGGCGCTGGCGCAGGACGGCAGCTATCCCGGCCGGCCGGTAACGCTGGTGGTATCGGCCGCGGCCGGCGGCACCACCGACCTGGCCGCCCGCATGATTGCCGAGCCGCTGTCCAAGGCGCTTGGCCAGCCGGTGGTGGTCGATAACCGTCCAGGCGGCAATGGCGGTATCGCCGCGAACCTGGTGGCGCGCGCCAAGCCCGATGGCTACACGCTGATGCTGCAGTACTCGGGCTTCCACGTGATCACGCCGCTGCTGGTGAAGAACCTGTCGTGGGACCCGGTCAAGGACTTTGCGCCGGTGGCCAATATCCTGTCGGCGCCGCAGGTGCTGGTGGTGCGCCCAAGCCTGCCAGTCAAGTCGCTGAAGGAGCTGGTGGCCTACGCCAAGGCCAATCCGGACAAGCTTAACTACGCCTCGTCGGGCAACGGCTCGCTGCAGCATGTCTCGACCGAGCTGCTGAACCAGATGGCCGGCACGCATATCACGCACGTGCCGTACAAGGGCACCGGTCCGGCCATGACCGACCTGCTGGGCGGCTCGGTGGACCTGACCATCACCACGCCGCCGCCGCTGATGGCCCATATCGCCGCCGGCAAGCTGCGCCCGCTGGTGGTGACCAGCAAGACCCGCCTGCCCAGCCTGAAGGACGTGCCGTCGGCGCCCGAGGCCGGCTACCCCGACCTGGACGTGTCGTCGTGGTTCGCGATGTACGCGCCGGCCGGCACGCCCAAGCCGGTGATCGACAAGCTGACTGGCGAGATCGACAAGATCATGCGCACCGAGGCCTTCCGCAAGAAGGCCGAGGAATTGGGCGCCGAAGCCAAGTACATGAATCCGCAGCAGCTGGCGCAATACCAGAAGGCGGAGCTGGCGCGCTGGGCCAAGGTGATCAAGTCCGCGAACATCCAGGCGGAATGACCGCAGCGCTGCGGCAAGGTGATCGAAAGGTAAGGGCGCTAAGCTGGCGGGTTTGCTAGGTGTTGATACCGATGCGGTGCGCTGCACCGTCCGGTAGCATCGCAATTTGCCGCACCGCGGCGCGCCCCCTTCGAGCGCACGTTGCCGCAGCGCCAGTCCACACGGGTAGGAGATCTCGCATGTATAACAAGAAATTCTGGAAGCAATTCCTGATCGCGCTGGCGCTGTTCCTGGCCGGCTGGTTCACCTTCGGCCAGGCCCAGGCACAGGGCAAGCCGGAGAAGACCAAGGTCACCATCGCGGTGGGCGGCAAGAACCTGTTCTACTACCTGCCGCTGACCATTGCCGAGCGCCTCGGCTACTTCAAGGACGAAGGGCTGGACGTCGAGATCGTCGACTTCGCCGGCGGCGCCAAGGCGCTGCAGGCGGTGGTGGGCGGCAGTGCCGACGTGGTCTCGGGCGCCTACGAGCACACCATCAACTTGCAGGCCAAGGGCCAGCGCTACCAGGAATTTGTGCTGCAGGGCCGCGCCCCGCAGATCGTGCTGGTGGTCTCGAACAAGACCATGCCCAACTTCAAGTCGGTCGCCGACCTGAAGGGCAAGAAGATCGGCGTGACCGCGCCGGGCTCGTCGACCAACATGATGGCCAACTTCGTGCTGGCCAAGGCCGGCCTGAAGCCGTCGGACGTATCGTTCATCGGCGTGGGCGCCAGCGCCGGCGCGGTGGCGGCGATGCGTTCGGGCCAGATCGACGCGATGGCCAACCTGGACCCGGTGGTGTCGATGCTGACGCAGAAGAACGAAGTGCGCGTGGCCTCGGATACCCGCACGTTGAAGGACACCCAGGCGGTGTTCGGCGGCAACATGCCGTCGGGCTGCCTGTATGCGTCGCAGGCCTTTATCCAGCAGAACCCCAACACCACGCAGGCGTTGACCAACGCCATGGTGCGCGCGCTCAAGTGGCTGCAGAAGGCGGGTCCGTCCGACATCGTCAAGACCGTGCCGGAAAGCTACCTGCTGGGCGATCGCGCGCTGTACCTGGCGGCGTGGGAGAAGGTCAAGGAAGCGATCTCGCCGGACGGCACCATGCCGGCCGACGGCCCGCGCACCGCGCTCAACGCGCTGGGCCAGTTCGACGCCGAACTGAAGGGCAAGTCGATCAAGCTGGAAGAGACCTACACCAACGCCTTCGTGCAGAAGGCCAACGCCAAGTACAAGTAATTTTCTTGCCGTCGCTGCCATCGGCCCGCTGCCCGCAGCGGGCCTTTGCTTTGCGGCAACGACGGCCCATCCATCATCACTCGCCCGCGCCGCACCCCCCCAGCGCCGCCACGGCGGGACCGAGACGGTTCACCATGAGCATTCCCGCACTTTCACTCGACCAGGTCACCTGCACCTTTGTCTCGCGCGATGACCGCAGCCAGCGCTATACCGCGGTCAGGGACGTCACGCTGGCGATCCAGCCCGGCGAATTCGTCTCGGTGGTGGGTCCTACCGGCTGCGGCAAATCGACGCTGCTGAACGTCGGCGCCGGCCTGCTGGAGCCTTCCAGCGGCGAGGTGCGCGTATTCGGCGAGCCGCTGCGCGGCATCAACCGGCGCGCCGGCTACATGTTCCAGACCGAGGCGCTGATGCCGTGGCGCAGCGCGCTCGATAACGTCGTCGCCGGCCTGGAGTTCCGCGGCACCGCGCGCGCCGAGGCCGTGCAGCAGGGCGAGGAATGGCTGCGCCGCGTAGGCCTGGGCGGCTTTGGCGATCGCTATCCGCACCAGCTGTCGGGCGGCATGCGCAAGCGCGTGGCGCTGGCGCAGACGCTGGTGCTCGATCCCGACATCATCCTGATGGACGAGCCGTTCTCGGCGCTCGACATCCAGACCCGCCAGCTGATGGAGAACGAAGTGCTGGAGCTGTGGGCCGCCAAGCGCAAGGCCGTGCTCTTCATCACCCACGACCTGGACGAGGCCATCGCCATGAGCGACCGCGTAGTGGTGCTGTCGGCCGGCCCGGGCACGCATCCGATCGGCGAGTTCGCGATCGACCTGCCGCGTCCGCGCGACGTCGCCGAGATCCGCAACCACCCGCGTTTTGTCGAGCTGCACGCCGCCATCTGGGACGTGCTGCGCGAGGAAGTGCTCAAGGGCTACGCCCAGCAGCGCAAGGTGGCCTGAATCGTCCCGGCCTGCGTCCCAACTCAACAAGAACTGAATCCCGATGGCCTTCCGTACTGATTCCAAGGGCATGCTGCGCGTCTGGCAGCTGCTGGTCCTGGTGGTGATCCTCGGCGTGTGGCATGCGGCCACGCGCTCGCAACAGGTTGCCTTTTTCTTTGGCGAGCCGCTGATGGTGGCGCAACGCATCTGGAGCTGGTTTATCGTCGAGCGCGATATCTACCTGCACCTGGGCGTGACGTTGATCGAAACCGTGCTGGCCTTCGGCATCGGCACGGTGGCAGGGCTGGGCGTCGGCCTGTGGCTGGCGCTGAGCCCGCTGACCTCGGCCATCCTCGATCCCTACGTGAAGGCCATGAACTCGATGCCGCGCGTGATCCTGGCCCCGATCTTCGCGGTCTGGTTCGGCCTGGGCATTTGGTCGAAGGTGGCGCTGGCGGTGACGCTGGTGTTCTTCATCGTCTTCTTCAACGTCTACCAGGGCGTCAAGGAAGTGAGCCCGGTGGTGCTGGCCAATGCGCGCATGCTGGGCGCCAACCAGAAACAGCTGCTGCGCCATGTGTACCTGCCGAGCGCGACCAGCTGGGTGTTCTCGTCGCTGCATACGTCGGTGGGGCTGGCCTTCGTCGGCGCGGTGGTGGGCGAGTACCTGGGCTCGGCGCGCGGCGTGGGCTACCTGATCCTGCAGGCCGAGGGCACGTTCGACATCAATACCGTGTTTGCCGGGATCGTGGTGCTGACGGCGTTTGCGCTGGTGCTGGACTGGATGGTCGGCATCGGCGAGAAGCGGCTGATGAAGTGGCAGCCGCAGAGCGGGGAGACGGAGAAGCTGTGAACTAAGCGTTGCCGCGGGCTTGCTCTCCTCTCACCCTTGCGAGAGAGGGGGCGGGGGCGAGGGCAGGCGGCATCCACGCCGGCGCCGGCTCAGCCTTCACGCCGGCGTTCACACAGGCAACTCGTGGCGGTTCGCCTCGCAAGGCGCAAGGGTGTAGCCACACTTCCTGCGCCTTGCTTTTTTGGCGGCCGGTGCCAAGGCATCGCCGGGCGCCGTCACGGCACGATCACGATCTTGCCGGTGACCTTGCGCGCTTCCATGTCCTTGAGCGCCTGCGCAGCCTGCTCCAGCGGATAGCGCGCTGAAATATGCGGGCGGATCTTGCCTTCCTTCATCCAGCCCAGCATCTGCGCCATGTTGGCCTGGTTGGCTTTCGGTTCGCGCCGCACGAAATCGCCCCAGAACACGCCCACCAGCGAGGCCCCCTTGAGCAGCGCCAGGTTCAGCGGCAGCCGCGGGATCTCGCCGTTGGCGAAGCCCACCACCAGGTAGCGGCCACGCCAGCCGATCGAGCGGAATGCCGGTTCGGCATAGATGCCGCCGACCGGGTCATAGATCACGTCCGGGCCCTTGCCGTCGGTCAGCGCCTTGATGCGCTCGCGCAGGTCTTCGGTGCTGTAGTTGATGAGGGCGTCGGCGCCGTGCTGCTGGCACACGGCCAGCTTTTCGTCGGTGGACGCGGCCGCGATCACGCGCGCGCCGATGGCCTTGCCGATCTCGATCGCCGCCAGGCCGACGCCGCCGGCCGCGCCCAGCACCAGCATGGTCTGGCCCGCCTTCAGTTCGCCGCGGTCGATCACCGCGTGGTGGGAGGTGCCGTAGGTCAGCGTAAAGGCCGCCGCGGTCTCGAAGTCGATGCCAGCCGGCATCGGCACCACCGATGCCGCCGGCGCCCTGGCCTGGCTAGCGAAGGCGCCATTGCCCAGGTACGCGATCACCTTGTCGCCGGGCTTGACGTGGGTGACGCCTTCGCCCACCGCGTTGACTACGCCGGCCAGTTCAGAGCCCGGGGTGAACGGCAGTTCAGGCTTGGCCTGGTATTTGTTCTGGATGATCAGCACATCCGGGAAGTTGACCGCGGCCGCCTTGACGTCGATGACCACTTCACCCTTGCCCGGTACCAGGTCGGGTAGCGTTTCGATGGTCAGCGAATCGGGCGGACCCCAGGCTTTGCACAGTACGGCTTTCATCATGTCTCCGGTGGTGGTGTTGGCATGCCGCGCCAGTCAAGCTTACGCGGGCCGGCGGGGCAAGTGTAGCGCAGGAATAGCACGGTCGTTCTGTTTCATGCGGAAGGCATGGAGACGGTTATTTGCCGGCTGCATACCGCGCCGGCGCCGCGTCGCTGCGGCCCCGCATCGGGCGGCGCGCGGGCCGCTTGGGCGCCTGCGCTCAGGTACAATCGCGGCATGCATATCCTTCTCGCCAACGACGACGGTTATCTCGCGCCGGGACTGGCCGTTTTGCATGCTGCGCTCGCGCCGCTGGGCCGGATCACGGTCATCGCGCCGGAGCAGAACCATAGCGGCGCCTCCAATTCCCTGACCCTGCAGCGCCCGCTGTCGATCTACGAGGCGCGCGAAGGCGTGCAAAAAGGTTTTCGCTTCGTCAACGGAACGCCCACCGACTGCGTGCACATCGCGCTGACCGGGCTGCTCGAGGAAAAGCCCGACCTGGTGGTGTCCGGCATCAACCAGGGCCAGAACATGGGCGAAGACGTGCTGTACTCCGGCACCGTCGCAGCCGCGATCGAAGGCTACCTGTTGGGGATTCCCTCCGTGGCCTTCTCGCAGGTCGACAAGGGCTGGGAACACCTTGACGCCGCCGCGCGCGTGGCGCGCACCGTGGTCGAGCGCATCATCGGCACGCCGCCGGCCGAGCCGTTCCTGCTCAACGTCAATATCCCCAGCCTGCCGTTCGAACATATCCGTGGCTATCGCGCCACGCGCCTGGGCAAGCGTCATCCGTCGCAGCCAGTGATCACGCAGGTGAACCCGCGCGGCGACACCAATTACTGGATCGGCCCGGCCGGCGATGCACGCGATGCCAGCGAGGGCACCGACTTCCACGCGACCGCGCAGGGCTATGTCTCGCTCACGCCGTTGCAGCTGGACCTGACCCACCGCGGTCAGCTCGACGCGCTCGACCAGTGGCTGAAGTAGGGCCCCCGGTCCCGAGCCGCAGAATCGCCGCGCCGCGCCCCCGATGAGTTCCACGCCCCCTCGCAAGTTCCCGCTGCCGCTGGATGCGGTGGTCGAACGCAAACCTGCGCCTGCGCGCACCGCCGGCATGCCTGCCGTGGGCGCGCCGCGGCCAGCCGCGCCCACGCCCGCGCCGGCCAAGCCCCGCCTGCCGCGCACCGCGGCGCCGGCGGCGCCGCGCCCGGCGGCGGCCGC
>NZ_SROX01000037.1:0-2424 GCF_013141915.1 Cupriavidus necator
CACGAATCGGGATGTAGTGTAGGTTGTGTATTGACTGTGTCAACTGGCACAAGGCGAACCGCTCACCAGGCAAAACACACTGGTTATAGGATCAAGCCTTACGGGCAATTAGTACTGGTTAGCTTAACGCATTACTGCGCTTCCACACCCAGCCTATCAACGTCCTGGTCTCGAACGACCCTTCAAGGAGGTCAAGCCTCCAGGGAATCCTCATCTTCAGGCGAGTTTCCCGCTTAGATGCTTTCAGCGGTTATCTCTTCCGTACATAGCTACCCTGCGATGCCTCTGGCGAGACAACAGGTACACCAGCGGTACGTCCACTCCGGTCCTCTCGTACTAGGAGCAGCCCCCGTCAAGATTCCAACGCCCACGGCAGATAGGGACCAAACTGTCTCACGACGTTTTAAACCCAGCTCACGTACCTCTTTAAATGGCGAACAGCCATACCCTTGGGACCGGCTACAGCCCCAGGATGAGATGAGCCGACATCGAGGTGCCAAACACCGCCGTCGATATGAACTCTTGGGCGGTATCAGCCTGTTATCCCCAGAGTACCTTTTATCCGTTGAGCGATGGCCCTTCCATTCAGAACCACCGGATCACTATGTCCTGCTTTCGCACCTGCTCGACTTGTCGGTCTCGCAGTTAAGCACGCTTTTGCCATTGCACTTTAGGTACGATGTCCGACCGTACCAAGCGTACCTTCGAACTCCTCCGTTACACTTTGGGAGGAGACCGCCCCAGTCAAACTGCCTACCATGCACTGTCCCCGACCCGGATTCACGGGCCAAGGTTAGAACCTCAAACAAACCAGGGTGGTATTTCAAGGACGGCTCCACGTGAACTAGCGTCCACGCTTCAAAGCCTCCCACCTATCCTACACAGATCGGTTCAAAGTCCAATGCAAAGCTACAGTAAAGGTTCATGGGGTCTTTCCGTCTAGCCGCGGGGAGATTGCATCATCACAAACACTTCAACTTCGCTGAGTCTCGGGAGGAGACAGTGTGGCCATCGTTACGCCATTCGTGCAGGTCGGAACTTACCCGACAAGGAATTTCGCTACCTTAGGACCGTTATAGTTACGGCCGCCGTTTACCGGGACTTCAATCAAGAGCTTGCACCCCATCATTTAATCTTCCGGCACCGGGCAGGCGTCACACCCTATACGTCCACTTTCGTGTTTGCAGAGTGCTGTGTTTTTATTAAACAGTCGCAGCCACCATTTTATTGCAACCCCTTCACCCTTCTGGCGCAGGCCAGTCAAGCTACCAGGGCGTACCTTATCCCGAAGTTACGGTACCAATTTGCCGAGTTCCTTCTCCCGAGTTCTCTCAAGCGCCTTAGAATACTCATCTCGCCCACCTGTGTCGGTTTGCGGTACGGTCTCGTATGACTGAAGCTTAGAGGCTTTTCTTGGAACCACTTCCAATTGCTTCGCAGCACTAGGCCGCTCGCCCCACACTCTTGAATTCCGCGCCCGGATTTGCCTAAGCGCCTTCTCCAATGCAGGGACCGGGACTTCCAACACCCGGACAACCTTCCGCGATCCGTCCCCCCATCGCATCATACGACGGTGCAGGAATATTAACCTGCTTCCCATCAGCTACGCATCTCTGCCTCGCCTTAGGGGCCGACTCACCCTACGCCGATGAACGTTGCGTAGGAAACCTTGGGCTTACGGCGAGGGGGCCTTTCACCCCCTTTATCGCTACTCATGTCAGCATTCGCACTTCTGATACCTCCAGCATCCTTTACAAGACACCTTCACAGGCTTACAGAACGCTCTCCTACCACGCACATTACTGTGCGTCCGCAGCTTCGGTATATAGCTTAGCCCCGTTACATCTTCCGCGCAGGACGACTCGATCAGTGAGCTATTACGCTTTCTTTAAAGGGTGGCTGCTTCTAAGCCAACCTCCTGACTGTTTTAGCCTTCCCACTTCGTTTCCCACTTAGCTATATTTGGGGACCTTAGCTGGCGGTCTGGGTTGTTTCCCTCTTGACACCGGACGTTAGCACCCGATGTCTGTCTCCCGTGATTGCACTCTTCGGTATTCGGAGTTTGCTATGGCGGGGTAATCAGCAATAGACCCCCCAACCATGACAGTGCTCTACCCCCGAAGGTGAGACACGAGGCACTACCTAAATAGTTTTCGGAGAGAACCAGCTATTTCCAGATTTGTTTAGCCTTTCACCCCTATCCACAGCTCATCCCCTAACTTTTCAACGTTAGTGGGTTCGGTCCTCCAGTACGTGTTACCGCACCTTCAACCTGGCCATGGATAGATCATCTGGTTTCGGGTCTACACCCAGCGACTCAACGCCCTGTTCGGACTCGCTTTCGCTACGCCTGCCCTAATCGGTTAAGCTTGCCACTGAATGTAAGTCGCTGACCCATTATACAAAAGGTACGCCGTCACCCGT
>NZ_SROX01000038.1 GCF_013141915.1 Cupriavidus necator
TGTGCGTGAGCACGAGATTCGATGGATGCGCGAGCACGGTAATTGATGGTCGGCTGCGGCACCGTCCATCACCAATGTTGCGTGCCGTCGGGCAACGCTGATGGACGTGGCGATCTATCGCGGTGGACCGGATGCGGAGCAGCGGCACTGATGTAACAAGGGGCCCGGCGGGCCCCTTGTTACTGGATCAGAAGTCGTTATCTGCGAGATCGCCAAGGCCATCAGGATGCTCCTGCCGATCTTCGGCCAGCCACTGGGCCAAGGCCAATTGATAGTGAGCATGCAGACGGTCGCGCAGATCGTCGAGCAATTCGATCACAGCCCAGGCCTGCGCGGGCGTCCAGTTGGCATCAATGAGCAGGGGCAGCCCCTGGGCGATGCCGGATGGCTGGTGGAAGGTCATGGTGATGTCGTCGTTGTGTTGATGGACGTGGCGGCGATGGCCAACGGCGCCACTCACCGCCTGGCGCGGCGGTTCAGGGTTGCGCTGTAGGTTTCCAGATAGAGCTTCTCGTCGATCTGCGGTAGCTCCCGCTGCGCGGCCTGGGCCAGAAGCTCGCCCGCCAGGTTCATCAGGATGCGGTAATTGCCGGCGGCGTGCTCACACAGGGTCTGGCGCAATGGCATGGTCATCAGGGTGGCGTTGCCGGCGGCGGCCAGCAAGTGGTCCAGGCAGGCCTGCAGCTCGTCGATGCTCGCACTCTCCAGCGCCAGACGGCAGCGGATGCGGCTGCCCAGCGGGATCAGGTCCTCGCGGCTGAACTTCTCCGGCAGGCGAGCGTCGCCGGCAAGCACCACGCACAGCAGCAATTGCGAGTCGAAGCGTGCCTGTGCGAGCAGGCGCAGTTCCGAGAGGGCTGGCACCGCCATCTCCTGGGCTTCATCGATGAGCAGCACGCAGCGGCGGCGGCTGGCCTCCATGTGGGTGAGCCAGCGCTCGCGCAGCGCCTTGAAGCCGCCCCAGCGATTGTGGGGCTTGAGCGGTACGGTAAAGATGTCGCTGAGCTCGCGATAGAAGTCCGCCAGATTGCTCTGTGGGTGAGCGATCGAGCCGACCATCAGATCGGGGACGCGCATGAGGCGCTGATGGAGCAGGCGCAGCGTGACGCTCTTGCCGCAACCGGGGTCGCCATGCACCATGGCGAAGCCGCCTTCGCGGGCCATACCGTTCTCAATGCGCCAGCAGAAGTGATCGAGCTTGGGTGGCACGAACACGGCCTCGACGGGGATGTCCTGGGCGAAGGGGTTGAACTTCAGACCGTACAAGGCCAGCAGGTTGGGTTGATTCATAGCTTGGTGGGTGCGGGTGGGAGATAGGCCGGCGGCAGGCCGGTGGCGGCGTGTTCGGCGAGCAACTGACGCAGCAGCGGCGCAGTGCCAGCCTGCGCGGGTTCCTCGTTAGCAGGCGAGGCACCCTTGGCCGTGAGATGCGCGCGCCGTGCGTCGGCATTGGCAGACTTGTCCAGCGGGAACACGGCGGCCAGGATCGCGCCGATGCGCGCATCGATCAGGTCGACTTGGGAGAGATCCCAGCGCGCGTAGCTCAGGCAGACTTGCTCGAGGTGGCGGTAAGCGCCGGGGATCTCGAAGCGCACGCCGTCCAACGTGAAGGTGCCGTCGGTTCTGCGCTGGCGGCGATGCTGGCGGATACGGAAGGCCCGGCGCAAGGCCAGCGCCTCGGGACTGGGGCGCGAGACGTCGGCACAGGACAGGTAGCGCTGCAGAGGCGTCGCCTCGAGTTCGGCGTGTTCCTTGTGGTGGTATTCCTGCTCGACCCAGGCCTGCGTGGCGAGGTTCAATTGCTCCAGGGTGAGGTGCGACTCACCTTCGAGCATGGCCATCAGCCGGGACTCGAGCTGTCCCCAGAAGCGTTCCTGCTTGGCATTCTGGTATGGGCTGTAGGGCAAGGTAGTCTGGTGCAGGATGCCCAGACTGGCCAGCCCCTCGACGAACTCGTCGGCCATCATGGCTGCGCCGTTATCGGTCATGATGGCCCGCGGCAGCCCTCGCTTCATGATCGCCTGCGAGACGCCGTGCACCAGCGAGGCAGTGGTCTCGTCGAGGAACCACTGCAGGTGGCAGACCAGCCGCGAATGGTCGTCCATAATGCAGAGCAGCAGCGGCTTGTGCCACTGCCCATCGGGGGTGAGCACCTTGCGCGAACCATGGTGGAAGTCCAGGTGCCAGAGCGCGGCCACGTGGTCGACCTCGTAGCTACGCACCTCGCGTGCCTCGCGGCGAGCCGCAGCAGCGATGGCCCCATCCGTGCTCGAGCGCGGGGTTGGCTTGCGCACCAGACCCTGCGCCTTCAGATACCGGCACACCGTGGTGTAGGACGGCAGCGTGTCCGGGCCATCCTTGGTCGCGACGCGCAGGTTGTCGTAATGCAACTGCATGGTCCAGCCGGGGTGCTGACGGTACTGCTCGACCAGCGCTTCGATGATGGCTGGGCTCAGACTGACGAAGTGGCCGCAATCGTCGCGCAGTCGGTTCTTGAGTTGATCGACCGGATCCTGGACGTGACGGGCCCGGTAATACCAGCGTTCGATGGAAGACGCGCCGAACTGAACGTCGGCGCCGGTGATGGGGTGCCGCCAGACCTTGGCGGCCAGTGCCTGGAACGCTTGCTGCAATTCTCCTTTGGCAGGCGGCGAAGCCAGCAAAGGGCCAATGACCGAGAAGCGCAAGCGCGCCCATCGGTTGCGATGATCAATCGATAGTGACATGACTCTCCGTTGGGGGGATAACGGGAGCAGGCTACGGGCAGTGCGGGTGACCCGCCATCGACATGTTCTGCGGGAGATTCCCCTATCTGGCGCATCCCTCAGCCAGCGTGGTCAGGCCGGGCCCAGCAGCAGAAGCAACACCGCGGCCAGACGCTCGTCTTCGCTGTCGTGCTCGACCGATTGCAGCAGGCAGTCGGGATAGATGAACGGCTCGGGCGTTGGCGGGATGAGGCCACGCAGCCACCGACCGACGGGGGTCTTGGGGAAGGTCTCGGTCCACCACTGACGCCAGCGCTTGAGCGTGGCCCAACTGATCGCCGGCAGGCCGTCCAGGCAGGCGCCAGTGGCACGGCTCGATCGCAGTACCAGGACAATGGCCAGCCAGACACGCCGGCCGAGAAAGCGCACCGAATCGGGCGTCATGCGTTTGCGGCATCCGGCACAGCACAGGCTCAGGCGCGTATTGCAGTCCGGGTGTGCTGCCGGTGGGCATCCGCGCGGCTTACGCGGATAGTTGGCACTGTGCAGCACAGAGCCGCAATGGCAGCAGCCCCTGTCTCGCGCCACCTTCATCAAGTCTTCGTCGATCCGGCGCAACAGGGCAAAAAACGCTGGCGTTTGTAGCAAGGCATGGCACACTGCTGAGGTCTCCTTCATTGCTCGACACAATAAAGGCGACATCTTCCCTCAGGCGCGTGCATGCACGCTCCCTGAGGGAACCCCTCCAGCGTCCATCACCGTTCTTGCTCAAATCCCCACGCTTTCGGCATCACGAAAGCTGCTTATGCACAC
>NZ_SROX01000003.1 GCF_013141915.1 Cupriavidus necator
CAATCGCTAGCCGGAAGCGAGAGCTTTCCCCTGCAGTTCGCGCCTTTGTTGAGGAGTCATTGTCTTGTGAAACTCGGTCATAGCATTGCCGTATTCAAGTGACGGGCTTTTTCGGCTTGTCTCTCGCAGAGCAGGGTGGTCTTCGACTGGGTCTGCGGGCCGCAGCCGATCCTTCGGGCACCCGAGCACTGATTGATACCGGCATCAATTGGGCGTCTAATGGCCCATAAGGCGGGCCGGAGTGGTCGAGAGGTTATATGCGCTGCACAAAATGTGGGTTCGAGAATCCCATAGCGGCAAAATTCTGCGAAGAATGCGGCGCCAAGCTGACATGCGTCTGTCCACGCTGCGGCCACGAGTCGAGCCCAACAGCCAAGTATTGCAGTGAGTGTGGCGCGTCTCTAAGTGCAACCCCGCTTGCGGAGTCTGCTGCCCCGGTTCATTACACGCCACCCCACTTGGCCGAGCGCATCCTGGCCGAACAGGCAACGCTGGAGGCCAGGGGGGAGAGCGCGGGCGAGCGCAAAACGATCACGGCGCTGTTTGCCGACATGGCCGGATCGACTGCGTTGATCCACGACCTGGATCCCGAAGAAGCACGCCATCTCATTGACCCTGTGGTGGCACTTATGATGGAGGCCGTGCATCACTACGAGGGCTACGTCGCCAAGTCCCTGGGCGACGGGATCCTGGCGCTGTTCGGTGCGCCGATTGCCCATGAGGACCATCCTCAGCGAGCGTTGTATGCGGCACTACGCATGCAGGACGCGATGCGCCGCCATGCCGACCGTGTTCGCCTGGAACGGGGTATTGCACTGCAAATTCGGGTTGGCATTCACACGGGCGAAGTGGTGGTCCGCTCGATCCGCAAGGACGACCTGCGTACCGACTACGACCCGGTGGGGCATACGATTCACATTGCATCCCGGATGGAGTCGATGGCCGCGCTCTCGTCCATCCTGGTGAGCGAATCGACATATCGATTGACCGATGGATACTTTGATTTCAAGGCATTGGGGGCGATTCAGGTCAAGGGAATCCCCAAGCCGCTCGATGTCTACGAGGTCCTGGGCCTCGGCCCGCTGCGGACCCGGCTGCAGGTGGCGGCACATCGGGGCCTGGCCCGGTTCGTGGGCCGCCAGGCTGAACTGGACCATATGCACCACGCGTTCAGGGAAGCGGCGGCGGGGCAGGGCCAGATCGTCGGCGTGGTGGGCGAGGCCGGGATAGGGAAGTCACGACTGTTCCACGAGTTCAAGGCGCGTTCGCAGCGCGGCTGCCTTGTGCTGGAAACCTTCTCGGTTTCTCACGGCAGGGCCTTTGCCTATTTGCCGCTGATAGAACTCTTGAGGAATTACTTCCAGATTAATGCGCAGGATGAGGAGCGGGAGTGTCGGGAGAAGGTTACCGGTAGGGTCCTCACGCTTGAGCGCGGTCTGGAGGATCTGGTGCCCTACCTGCTCTATCTGCTAGGTATCAACGAGCAAGGCTCGGCGCTGGGCGACATGGACGCCAGTATCCGGCGCGAGCGTACCTTTGATGCGATCACGCGCCTGCTGGTGCGCGAAAGCCTGAATCAGCCGATCGAGCTCCTGTTCGAGGACCTGCAATGGCTGGACGCCGAGACGGAGGCGTTCCTCACATTCTTGGCGGAGCGCCTGGCGGATGCCCGCATCCTTCTCCTGGTGAACTACCGGCCCGAGTACCAACCGACTTGGGGCCCAAAGTGCCGCCACACCCAACTCGTGCTGGCGCCCTTGGGGCCGGCCGAAGCGCAGGGTTTGCTCAGTACCCTGTTGGGCGATGATCCCGGACTCGCCTCTCTCAAGCAGAGAATCCTGGAAAAGACCGAGGGCAATCCGTTTTTCATCGAGGAGGTAGTCCAGACACTGGCCGAGGAGAAGGCGCTGCTGGGCGTGCCCGGAAACTACCGAATCGAGAAGACGCCCGCCAGCTTGCACATTCCGACAACGGTGCAAGGGGTGCTCGCCGCCCGCATCGACCGGCTTCCCCTGGCGGAGAAGGCGCTGCTGCAAACGCTTGCGGTGATTGGCAAAGGGTTCCCTCTGAGCCTGATTCGGCAGGTTGTCGGGCAGCCGGAAGATGAGCTTCGTCGTTTACTATCCCGCCTCGAGACTGGCGAGTTCATCTACGAGCTGCCAGCCTTCCCTGAGGTGGAGTATTCGTTCAAGCACGGCCTTACGCAGGAGGTCGCCGGCCGCTCCCTGCTTACGGAGCAGCGCATTGCGCTACATGAACGCACGGCCCAAGCTATCGAGGCGTTCTACCCCTCCCGGTTGATGGACTATTGCAGCGTACTGGCTCACCACTACAGCCTGAGCGGCAATATTCCGAAAGCGGTGCAATACCTGCACTGCGCGGGGCAACAGGCCCTCCAGCGCTCATCCAATTCTGAAGCGGTTCATCACCTGAACGCGGCCCTTGACCTGCTCAGGCGCCTGCCCGATTCGCCGGAACGGGGCCGCCAGGAACTCTCAGTGCAGGTTACGCTCGGGCCGGCCTTGATGGCGACGAGGGGTTACGCCGCCGCGGAGGTGGAAGCGACTTATACGCGCGCGCTCGCATTGTGTCGGCAGATTGGGGAAACTCCCCAACTTTTCCCGGTGCAACAGGGACTGCGGCTGATCTATCAGTTGCGAGCGGAGTACGAGACCGCAAGGGAAATAGGTGAGCAGTTCCTCCATGTTGCCCGGAATGCCCAGGATCCGGAACTGCTTGTGGAGGCCCATTGCGGACTTGGGGGGAGCGCATTCTGGCAAGGGGAGTTCGTTCCCGCCCGTGCTCATCAGGAGCAGGCGCTTGCCCTCTACGACCCCGAACTGCATCGTGCGCATGCTTTCATCTACGGTCTGGATCCGGGCGTCCGCGCCCTGGACTTCGCGGCTTTGAGTCTGTGGCAGCTGGGCTATCCGGATCAGGCCTGCAAAAAAAACCAAGAGGCACTTGCCCTGGCCCAAAAGATTTCCCACCCGCTTGGCTTGGCCTTCACGCTGGTCACCACGGCCATGTTTCGCCAGTTTCGACTTGAAGCGGGTTTGACCCGGGAGTACGCGGAGTCGGCAATCACGCTTTCGACCGAGCAGGGGTTTCCGCTGTACCGGGCTTGGGGAACCATCCTCCGGGGCTGGGCACTGGCAGAGCAGGGGCACGGCGAGGAGGGGATCGCTGAGATACTTCAGGGTCTGGAAGCCTACCAGGCCACAGGGGCGGCTCTGGGTCGGTCGTACTTTCTGGGGCTGCTTGCCGCAGCCTACGGGCACGCCGGACAGGTGCAGGCTGGGCTGAAAGCGCTGGACCGGGCGCTCTCGGTAGTGGAGGGGACGGGAGAGGGTTATTACGAGGCGGAACTGCATCGCCTCAAGGGAGAATTGACCCTTCGTCATCAGGGTGGTCAGTCTAAGGAGTCGCCGGGGCTACAGGAAGCAGAAGCGTGCTTTCATCAGGCAATTGCAGTGGCGCGCCACCGCGGTGCAAAATCTCCTGAGCTTCGCGCCATACTGAGCCTGGCTCGTCTTTGGCAACAACAGGGCCAGCGGGAGCCAGCCTTGCACATCTTGACTGAGATTCATGGCTTCTTCACCGAGGGGTTCGAGACTGCCGACTTGAGCCAAGCGAAAGCGCTGCTTGACGAATTGGCGCAGATCGATGGGCCATAGCGGGAATAGGTTTGATGCGCAACTGAACGTTGCGTCACGCGCAAAGGCAGCTTTTTGTACAAGATGGTCCGTGCTGGCAAGCTGACTTCCCGCTTATCGGCTTATCGTTGCGTGGGACGCAAAGCAATTACCCAGATCAGCTGGATTGTCATGTCTGTGTGGCGGCTCCAAAGTATAGCCATCACATGGAGATGCTCATGGACACCCAGCTCACACCCACTCCCCGCCCTGCCCACCCGGCGCGCCGGGCTCTGATTATCGGTGGTTCGCTCGGCGGCCTTTTCGTGGGCAATCTGCTTCGCCGCATAGGCTGGAACGTCGACATATATGAGCGTTCCGCCCATGATCTCGACAGCCGCGGCGGCGGCATTGTCCTGCAACCGGATGTGGTCGAGGTCTTCCGCCGTACCGGCGTTGACCTGAGTACCGTCGACCTTGGCGTGCGTTCCGCACATCGCACGGTCTTTCACCCGGACGGCTCGATCCAGTCCAAGCAATACGCTCCCCAGACTCAGACGTCCTGGTCGCTGATCTATACAACTCTGAAAGCGGCCTTCGGCGATGCAAATTACCATCGGGCGAAGACCCTGTCGCGGATCGAGCAGGATCAGCAAGCCGGCACTGTCACGGCATATTTCGCTGATGGCTCTAGCGAAACCGGTGACCTGCTAATTGGCGCCGACGGCGGCAATTCGGCGGTACGCCAACAGTTCTGGCCGGACCGCGTGCCAACCTACGCCGGGTATCTCGCCTGGCGCGGACTTGTTCCTGAGGACGAGATGCCGTCGACTGCGCGGGAAATGCTGCTTGGCGATTTCGGCTTTGCCAACAATACGGGTTCGCATATCCTGGGCTATCTAGTGCCGGGCGAGAACAATGATGTGCGTCCGGGACACAGGCTCTACAACTGGGTCTGGTACCGCGTTGCTGACAATCGCCTGCTAGGCGAGATCATGACTGACCGAGAAGGTCACCGTCGGGGCTACTCCATTCCCGAGGGAATGCTAGATGAACGTTGGCTGGCTCATATCCAGCGCGATGCCAGAGCGCTACTGCCACCGCCTTTCCGCGACATCGTTGAAGCGACAGCCCAGCCCTTTGCCCAGGCTATCCGCGATCTGGTGTCCGAGCACATGGTGTCGGGCAGGGTTGTCATATTGGGCGACGCCGCGTCGATCCCCCGCCCCCACACGGCGGCCAGCACCTCCAAGGCCGCAGCGAATGCGCTGGCCCTGGCCGATGCGTTGCAAGGCTCGCCGGATGATGTGCCGGCAGCGTTGGCGCGTTGGGAACCCGAGCAGATCGCGATTGGCAAGGTGCTTCGCCGACAAGGCGTAGAGGCTGGAAACTATCTGCTTTTTCATCGACGCGCCGCGGTAAGTGGTTGAATTCACGTCAGACTAGGCCCGTTGGTTCCAAGCGTCTATTGGACCAAGGCATGCGGACCAGTCGGTGGTCTTGGCCAACAAGGGAAGAGAGGCCTCCTGCGCCAGGCGGTCTCTCAAGCTAGACTCAGATAGTCCGCCCCGAGCATTCGAAGCCGCACCCGTTGCGGCACCACCATGAGCCAAGCCAAATCCAGCGACACGCCAGTCGCCTCCAACTTTCTGCGCAGCATCATCGATCAGGATCTCGCCGCTGGCACGTACGCCGGTCGCGGGGACGTGCAAGGCGATCTGCTGCCGACGGTCATCACCCGCTTCCCGCCCGAGCCCAATGGATATCTCCACATCGGTCACGCCAAGAGCATCGTCCTGAATTTCGGCCTGGCGCGCGACTACGGCGGCCGCTGCCATCTGCGCTTTGACGATACCAACCCGGTCAAGGAAGACCTCGAATACGTCGACGCGATTATCGATGCCGTACGCTGGCTCGGCTTTTCCTGGGACAACGGACAGCCCGGCGGCTCGCCGTACTTGTATTACGCCAGTGACTACTTCGATCAGCTCTATGCTTTTGCTGAGACGCTGATCGAGCGCGGTGTCGCCTACGTGGACAGCCAGAGCGCCGAGCAGATTGCCGCCAACCGTGGCAACTTCTCCGAGCCGGGCAAGCCGTCGCCGTATCGCGACCGCAGCGTCGAAGAGAATCTGCAACTCTTCCGTGATATGCGCGCCGGCAAGTACCAGGATGGCGAGCATGTGCTGCGCGCGAAGATCGATATGGCGGCGCCGAACGTCGTGATGCGCGATCCGGTGCTGTACCGCATCCGCCACGCGCGCCACTACCGGACTGGCGACAGGTGGTGCATCTACCCGATGTACGACATGACGCAATGCATTTCCGATGCGCTGGAGAACATCACCCATTCGCTGTGCACGCTCGAGTTCGAGAACAACCGCCCGCTCTATGACTGGGTGTTGGAACACCTGCGGAACGCCGGCATATTCCACGATCCGCTGCCGCACCAGTATGAATTCGCCCGCCTGAACCTGACCTATGCCATCACCAGCAAGCGCAAGCTCAAGCAGCTGGTGGACGAGCAACGCGTGGGCGGCTGGGATGATCCGCGCATGCCGACCATCGTGGGCATGCGCCGGCGCGGCTACACACCGGACGCCATCCAGCTTTTCTGCGATCGCTTGGGGGTGGCCAAGGCTGACAGCTGGATCGACATGAGCACGCTCGAAGGCGCCGTGCGGGATGACCTGGATGCCCGCGCCGCCCGCGGCGTGGCTGTGCTTGAGCCGCTCAAGCTGATCCTGGACAACTACCCCGAAGGCCAGGCCGAGGAGTGCTCGGCACCGGTCCATCCGAAGAAGCCGGAACTGGGCAAGCGCGTGTTCCCGCTCTCGCGCGAGCTGTGGATCGAGCGCGAGGACTTCAACCAGGCCCCGCCGAAGGGCTATTTCCGGCTGTTCCCGGGCAACAAGGTGCGCCTGAAGTACGGCTACGTGATCGAGTGCACCGGCGTAGACAAGGACGCCGACGGCAACGTCGTGGCCGTGCATGCCAACTACCTGCCCGACACCAAGAGCGGCACGCCGGGCGCCGACAGCGTCAAGGTCAAGGGCGTGATCCACTGGGTCAGCGCCGCCGCGGCCTACGAGTGCGAAGTGCGCCTGTACGACCGCCTGTTCAATGACCCGAACCCGGATGCCGGCGGCAAGAACTTCCTCGAGGCCCTGAACCCGGACTCCAAGAAGGTCATCACGGCCTACCTGGAACCGAGCCTGCGCGAGGCAAAGCCGGAAGACCGCTTCCAGTTCGAGCGCCACGGCTACTTCGTCGCCGATCGCGTCGATTCGCAGCCGGGCAAGCCGGTCTTCAACCGCATCGTCGGGCTGAAGGACAGCTGGGGCAGGTAAGCGCCGAGGAGACCACTACGGCTTCGCTCGAGGGGGGGTCTCCGCCCCGAGCGCCCTGTTGAGCGCAGCGCTACATATTCAGCGCCCGTTTCTGCACCGCAAGCGCTGCTTCGCGCATGACTTCGGATAGCGAGGGATGCGGGTGACTGATCATGCCGATGTCTTCCGACGCTGCCTTGAACTCGAGCGCAGCCACGGCTTCGGCGATCAGGTCCGAGGCATTGGCCGAAATGATATGGACGCCCAGCAGCTCGTCGGTCTTTGCGTCCGCAATCATCTTGATGAAACCGTCCGGGCGGCCGATGCCGAGTGCGCGGCCATTAGCCATCATCGGGAACTGGCCCGTTCGGACCTCCCGTCCTTCGGCACTCAACTGGGCCTCGGACTTGCCCACCCAGGCGATTTCCGGCTCCGTATAGATTACCCACGGAATGCAGTTGTAGTCGATGTGCGGCTTCTGCCCATCAATGATTTCCGCAACCATGACGCCTTCGTCTTCGGCCTTGTGGGCCAGCATCGGGCCGCGTACTACATCGCCAATTGCGTAGATCCCCGGCACGGACGTGCGGCACTGATCGTCAACTGGAACGAAGCCGCGCGGGTCGGAGGACAGGCCCACGGTGTCCAGTCCGAGATTGTCGGTATTGGGGACCCGGCCGATCGACACGATCAGGCGATCCGCATCAAGTTTCTGGTCGGCGCCGTCCTTGTCCGTGTAGGCAATGCTGACCCCTTTGGCGCTCGCGTCGATCTTGCCAATACTGACCCCAAGATGGATCGTCAGTCCCTGCTTCTTGAATAGCTTGGCCGCCTCCTTCGCCACGGACTCGTCGAGCGCCCCAAGGAAAGTTGGCAGCGCTTCGAGCAGGGTCACCTCGGCGCCGAGTCGCCGCCACACCGAACCAAGCTCAAGCCCGATAACGCCCGCACCGATCACCGCGAGCTTCCTGGGGACTGTGTCGAACGACAGCGCGCCCTCGTTATCCGACACGATCTTGTTATCGACGGGAACGTCAGGCAGATGACGCGCCTTGGAGCCTGTCGCAATGATGACGTTACGTGCCGTGACTGTCTTGGTGTCGTTGCCTTCGATCGCTTCCACGGCGATCACGCCGTCGGTGCCGCGACTCTTGAACTTGCCATGGCCCTTGATCCAGGTCACCTTGTTCTTGCGGAACAGGAATTCGACACCGCCCGTGAACTTGTCAACAATGGCAGCCTTTCGCTTGATCATTTGCGCAAGGTCCAGCGCCACTTCCTTGACCTTTACGCCGTGCTCGGCGAGCCCGTGCAGCGCATGTTCAAAGTGTTCCGAGGACGCGAGCAGCGCCTTGCTCGGGATGCAGCCGACGTTCAGGCAGGTGCCCCCGAGCCGGGGCTTGCCCGCGCCGTCTCTCCATTCCTCGATGCAGGCCACGGTCTTTCCCAGCTGTGCTGCGCGGATCGCCGCGATATAGCCGCCTGGGCCGGAACCGATCACGATCACGTCAAAATCAGCGTTGGCTGAAGCGGGTGCGCCGCCTCCAGCAGTCGTGTTGACCTGCGCAGCGACTGATGTGGGAGCCGGCGTTGACGTGGGCGTCGCTACAGGTGCGGAGGCAGCAGGGGCAGCCACGGTTGCCTTGCCTTCCGTATCAACCAGCGCGATCACTTCGTCGGCATGTACCGTGGCGCCATCGGGCTGGAATATTTTGGCCAGCACACCGTTGGCCGGACAGGGCACTTCGAGTGTCACCTTGTCCGTTTCCAGTTCCACCAGAATCTCGTCACGCTGGACGGCCTCGCCGGCCTTCTTTTTCCACTGAATCAGTGTTGCCTCCGAAACCGATTCAGAGAGTTGGGGCACTTTCACTTCGATCGCGGCCATGTGCTCTTCCCTTGTTTTTTGCGTGGCGAGGGTTTTTCAGTTTAGGCGAGCTTACCCTTGACGGGTAGCGACTTGTCTCGGAGGAGTGATCTCAGCCGCGATGCCCGCTCTAGGCCGTCAATGTCCGCTGAAATCTCCTCATGCTCTGCGCTATCTGTGAGACGTACTGGTCCGAAATGCCGCGGTCCGCCAGGGCTGTGTCGAGTCCCAGTATGTAGTCCGCATTAGATCCGAATACACCGGCTGCCTTCGCCGCAAGCCGTGCAACGGTAGGTACCGATGCATCGGCTTCATAAAGCGCCTGTTCGGTGTTCGCGGCAAAGACAATGGCCTGCACCTTCTCGCCATTTTCGAGCACCAGCGGGTTCCAGATCGGCCGATACACTCCGCTGCACATCTCCCTTGCCCACAGGAGGCGCAATTCGTTCAGCGCCTGATCGTCGGGCAGCCGGTACGCAACCCCTTGCGTATTCCCGCCAGGTTCCAAGCCAAGCACGCGCCCCGGCTGCTCCGGCGTACCACGCGCAGATATGGAGCGAATGCAGAAGCTGCGGCGCCATCCTTCGAGTGTGGCAGTCCGGTGCTCGTCGAAGGCGATCAATGGGTTCCAGATTAACGAACCATAGGCGAAGACCCAAATCGAACCAGCGAGGCGCGCATTGAGCGTTGCATTAAGCGATTGCTCGAGAGCAGCGTCGGTCCACGACAGGTCAGCAGGCATGGCAAGTCTGCTGCGGATACTGCCGTCGACAAGATCTTTTCGGGTCAGATTGCCCATGGGGTGCATTTCACGGAGAGTCATGGCAGCCGGCTGGCAACTTCTGCCGCGGAGAGCAGCCAGTATGGCCAGTTGGAACTTGGGACTTTCGCCGTGCCCTTGCTTGGAGATGCGGACACCCGGGGGCAGTGTCTTTCATAAGGACACTGCCCGCATTCGATCTCAGGCTGCCCCGACTTGGTCCTTGCCCGGAGTCCATGCCGTCCCTCGCACCAGTTTGCGTCCAAAGCGGTGCAGCAGGTGCGGAAAATCGGCCAGGGTCGCTGCCTGACGGTCCGCTTCACTGATTAGTTCCAGCCGGACGGCGTCGCCGGCGCGCGGGTCTACGCTAAGGGTTATCTGGTCCCCGCGCCGCAGCAGCAGGTCTTCGCCACTATCGAGCCAGTAGTCCTCTGGATCACCTTCGCGTGTCATCCACAGGTCGGTACCTGCGGCCTCGTCCACGTGGAGGCGCTGTGCCGCATGTATCGACAGCGTGGTAACTTCGCCAGGCCTCAGGGCGAACTCTGTCTTTGTGAGAAAAGCTTGCATGATGGATCTCCTGTCCGCCCCCTGTGGCGTTGTTGCCGGAGCTGTGCTGCGTCCATTCTGACTAGACAATCAAGGGGCGGAAAAGCAGAAAAGTTGGTGCGCCGGTCAAGCGAATTCTAGAGATCGCTCGGCCGCTGGCAAAACGAAATATGTTTCCAGTTGTTGATAATTTTCCTCACATAAAAAAGTGCTCGTGCGATTGGGGAACGAGGAGAGAATGGGCCTGTGGCAGTGCCAAAACGTGGCGCCCTTCCGCGTACAGGCCGACGTCCACTCAATCAATCCCCGTATCTGCTTGTCCAGCTCATGCCGCTGTCGGATAGTCGATGTAGCCGTTGGCACCGCCGCCAAAGAAGGAACTGGCATCGGGCGTGTTCAAGGCGAGGTTCTCCTTCAGGCGTACCGGCAGATCCGGATTGGCAATAAACGGGCGGCCAAAGGCAATGATGTCGGCGCGGCCGCTGGCCAGTGCGCGTTCCGCGCTCTCACTGTCGTAGCCGCCGGCGAGCATCAGCACGCCGCTGTATTCCGCACGCAGGAGCCGGATGATCGCGTCCCAGCGGGGATCGAAGTTCTCGTCCTTGACGGTCCCGACCATCGCAGGCTCGACCAGGTGCAGGTAGGCCAGCTTGCGGCTGTTGAGCTGCCGGACGATAAAGCCGAAGGTAGCCTCGGGCGTATCGTCGCCCATGCCCATGAAGCGGCCCATGGGCGTTAGCCGTACCGAAACGCGTGACGAGCCAATTTCCGCGCTGATGGCGTCAACCACCTCCAGAAGCAAACGGGCTCGATTCTCGATCGTGCCGCCGTAGGCGTCGGTGCGCTTGTTGCTGTTGGAGTTGATGAACTGGTCGAGCAGATACCCGTTGCCGGCATGAATCTCGACCCCGTCCATCCCCGCAGCGATGGCGTTGAGGGCTGCCTTCCGGTAGTCCTCGACGATGTCGCGAATTCCGCTGTCAGTCAGTTCCTGAGGAACAGGAACATCGCCCCAGACGCCGTTGCCATGCTCGTCGATGATGAATGTCTTGCCAGGAACCGGCAGGGCACTGGGCGCGACAGGCAGCGCCCCATTCGGCTGGAAGACCGGGTGCGACACGCGTCCAACATGCCAGAGTTGCAGGAAGATCGTGCCGCCCTCGTTGTGAACCGCTTTGCTGACGGCCTGCCAGGCCTCGACCTGCTCCTCGGTGTGAATTCCCGGTGTCCAGGCGTAGCCCTGGCCTTGCTGGGAAATCTGGGTTGCCTCGGTGACGATAAGCGCCGCGCCGGCGCGCTGGCGGTAATACTCGACGTTCATCGCGGTCGGGAGGTTGCCCGGCTGGCCGGCACGCGAACGGGTCAGCGGTGCCATGGCGACACGGTGGGCCAGGGTGTGGTTGCCGAGACGAATCGGATTGAAGAGATGCTTGGTCATGGTGGTTTTCCTGTAGTCGGAATGGATCGATCAGCGGGAGACTGTTCGTGCTCTGCTTGCGCTTGAATCTCGTTCGAGATTTCCTAAAGGTTAGGCGCCAACCTGTTTGAAGAGAATCGGAGTGCGACGCAAGATTGCGTTGCGTGGGCAGCAATCCGGAAGCTGTGTGTGGCCAAGGAGGACAGCCACGACAGACGGCCACGCCCTGTGGGGCATCTCCGTCTGTCGAAGCATGTGGATTCAGTGTCGCGCGATGCTCATGATGCGGTTGCCCATGCCGATTCCCCATTCAGTCATCTGCATGCCTTGCTCTAGACGGTCCTGCTCCCAGGTCCGCAGTGCGCGCCCGAGGTTGGTGACACCGTCCAACGCCTTCGCCAGGGAGACGGCGTCGGCGGCGGCCTTTGCCGTGCTGCCTGCGGTGTGGGGACGCGGGATGAACGCCGCATCGCCCGTCAGCAAGACTCGACCGAACCGCATGCGCGGCACCTGCAGGTCCTGAATCTCCTGGACGAAGATATCCTGGGTGCTTTCGATCAGGGCCTGGAATGCCGGATTGGCGTGACTGGCGCCCATCTGTCGAATCCACTCCTCCTGGTCGGCCGCAAGCGACCCGGGCGGAACAGAATGACTGCGCCGGTTCCCCTCGCGATCGGTCAGCACGCCGCCGAGCTCTGCGCCTGGCTCGGCCTTCAGGTACCAAAGCCAGTTGTAACGACGGTGACCCGGGGCGGTCGAACCGTCGACGCCGGGCACCATGTACTGCAGCATCATGGAGCCTGGGTCGTGCTGGAACACGAAGTTCTCGTAAAGCAGTGGCTTTGCGGCTTCAGGCAGTCGATTTTCTTCGATCAATCCGCGCCATACAACATAGCCCGCATAGGTCGGCGACACATCGGGGAGCATGAGCTTGCGCACAACAGAGTTCGCCCCATCCGCGCCAATCAGCAAGTCGCCGGTTTCCCGGCGCCCATCGGAGAAGGTGGCGTATACGCCATGTTCGTCCTGCTCGACGCCGGTGAGCTGGGCGCCCCGATGATAGTGCTCCTTGGGGAAGTTCTTGAGCAGTGTGGAATAGAGCGTATTCCAGGAAGTCTGAGTCTGCGGGGAATGTTGCCGCTGAATCACGTCTCCGCTTTCGTCGAGGTAGAGCCTGTCGTGGGATCGCACGCCTAAGGCCCCGTCGGGAACAATGCCTGCAAATGAAAAGGCGCGCAGCACTTCCGGCTGTAGAACGATGCCGCCCCCACGGCTGATGAGGTTTGAGGGAGAGCGCTCGAAGACTTCCACGTCCCACCCGACGGCGCGCAGCGCGGTCGCCATGAACAGCCCGCCCAGCGAACCGCCGGCGATCAGGGCCTTGCGCGGATTCCCCGCAGATATGGTTGGCCTGCCCTCGGCGGGCGCCAGCGGCTGGGCATTCGAGGATCGATTCGCGTCCATGTGTTGCTCCGATTTGCGATTGGATGGCGTGAATCGTAGAAGCGCCTGCCCGAATCCAGAATGGGGTGGCAATGCAAGGCTGTGTTGCGGGGAAGGCAAGGACACATTCTCCACGACAGTTGGAGAACCGCCTTGCACGCAGCGTTGTGGCACGAGCAATGCAGGTTTGCACGGCCATGCCATTCTGTTCATTGCCGGCACAGCCTAACCTAGCTCCATCATCAATCGCATGGAGTGGTCATGAAACCCGTTGAAATCCAGGTCACCTATGACTTCATTTGCCCGTGGTGCTGGATCGGCCATCAGAACCTCAAGCTCGCGACGCAACGCGTGAACAGCGAGGTCGCGCCCAGGATTTCCTATTCACCCTACGAGCTCAATCCGGATATGCCCAAGGCCGGCGTCGACCGCAAGGCGTACCGGACCGCGAAGTTTGGCAGCTGGTCGCGCTCCCAAAGCATGGATGCGGAGGTCGCCCTTGTAGGCAAGAGGGTGGGGTTGGCATTCAACTACGACGCAGTGGCGATCACTCCCAACACCCGGCTCGCGCACCGCCTGATGGCGTTTGCTCAGCGCACCGGCAGTGCGACTATGGTCGAGGGCTTGTTCGAGGCGATCTTCGCCGCGTATTTCTCTCGTGGCGAAAACATCGGGTTAATCGATGTGCTGGCGCCGCTGGCAGCATCCGTCGGCTTTGACGAAAAGGCCGTGCGCGATTACCTGGTGAGCGGGGAAGGGGAGGCTGAAGTCATTGCCGAGGAGATGCGCGCGAGCCTGAGTGGGGTCCGCTCAGTGCCGACGATTCGGATCGGCGATGCAATGATCGGTGGTGCGCAACCGCCGGCAGTGATGGAGCAGGCCCTGCAAGCCGCTTCTGCCAAAACATCTGCTGCACTCGAGACGCTTTGAACCTGGAGAACTGAAATGGACAAGCAAGCAACCCTTCACTATGTCTATGATCCCTATTGCGGATGGTGCTACGGGCTCGCACCTCTCGTGAGCGTTGCGGACGAGATGCCCGGCCTGAAGGTGGTCCCGCATAGCGGGGGCATGCTGGCTGGACCCCAGGCGCAGATGATGTCGCCTGAGTGGCGCGACTTCGTCCGTCCCCACGAGGAGCGCATCACTGCGCTGAGCGGGCTGAAGTTTGGCGAAGCATATCAGCAAGGCACCCAGTTTGACTATGACGTCAAGCTCGATTCCGGGCCGCCGACAGCAGCGATGCTCGCTGCGGAGTCGCTGGCCGGCGCGGGACTGAAGATGCTAAAGCGGCTCCAGACAGCCTATTACGTGGAAGGCAAGCATATTTCCGACCCAGAGGAACTGGTGCGCATTGCCGTCGAACTCGGGCTGGATGCGAAGGCATTTACCAGCGCCTACGAAGCGGCTACGCTCGGCCTTGATGAACACTTCAAGAATACGCAAGGCTTTCTTGATGCGTTGGATGGGCGCGGCTACCCGACCCTGGCAATTGAGCAGGACGGGAAAGTATCGAGGCTTCACCTGGGCCGGTATTTCGGGAAGCCAGAGCAGTTCCGCAAAGCGCTTGCAGACATGCTGACGCCTTCGAAAACCTAGCGCCAAGGAAGGCGCGCTCCGCAAGTCTGAGCAGCCTCTCCTTGGGCGGCGACTTTGCAAGGCAATTCCTTTGCCGCATGCAGGTCGCTGCCCCTCGGGCCAACTAGTAGTCAGCCCGACAGACAGTGGTTGGGGGCATTTATCGGCCAAGGCGTTGTACAAACGGCTTGTCGAGCGACAAAGAGCGGATTGTCCCTATCTTGTCGCGAGCTCGCTGGTCAATGCATCCTCCATAAGCCTGAGTCGCTTGTAGAGATACGAACGCGAGATGCCAAGCTCTTCCGCAACGCGCTTTTTGTTGCCACCAGTACGGCGCATCGCCTCCAGGATCATCTCGGACTCGACGCGCTCCATTGCTTTGCGCATGTCCGGGTTGGCGTTCTCGCCGTTCCGTGGCAGGCTACTCACGGAGCCCATTGCCAGCACCGAATCGGCGCTTTCCAGATTGCCGAAATCTGCGATGGAAAGAATCGGGCCGTCGCAGAAGATCGCAGCCCGTTCGATAGCATGCTGCAATTGCCGGACGTTGCCCGGCCATGCGCAAGATTGCAGGAAGCGGATTGCGGAGTCGGAAATCGCCTTCTTTGGCGCACCATGGCGGGTGCCAAACGCCTCCAGGAACTTGTCGGCCAACTCGGGGATATCCTCCAGCCGATCACGCAGAGCGGGCAGGCGCAATGTCACTGCGCTGATGCGATAGAACAGATCCAGGCGGAAGCTTGACTTGGCGATCATGGCACTGAAATCGCGGTTACTCGCGGAAATCAGCCGGAAGTCGGAATGCCGCGCCCGCTCCCCGCCGATACGCTCGAACTGCCCATCCTGCAGCACCCGAAGCAGCTTGACCTGCATGTCGACCGGCATGTCGCCGATCTCATCCAGGAACAGCGTACCGGTATCGGCGGCTTCGAACTTGCCTTTGCGCCCTTTGCGATCTGCGCCCGTAAAGGCGCCGGGCTCGTACCCGAACAGCTCACTTTCCACCAGGTTCGGCGGCATCGCCGCGGAGTTTACTAGCACCAGTGGCTTGTCGCTGCGCGGGCTCAGCATATGGATGGCATGGGCAACCAACTCCTTGCCCGAGCCACTTTCCCCCGCTAGCAGGACGGGTACGTCCAGCGGTGCCACGCGCAGAATGTCTTCCTTGAGCCGGCGCACCGCGTCGCTGCTCCCGACAATCTGATCCAGCCCGTAGGTACGATTTCCGATGCCGGAAAGCTCTCGGCGGTAGAAATCCAGTTCCTGACGAACTTGCGCCAACTCGGTCGTCACTGCCTGCATCGCTTCCGGCCCTTTGAACATCACCTGTCCTATCGCGGCAACGACACGCTGATTGCGATCCAGGACCGGCAGGCGCGACACCACGCGCTTGATGCCGTTCATTTCCTGTAGCTGGCCAACCTGACCTTTGCCAGTCACCGCGACCTCTTGCAGCTTCGTATTCTCGATCACGGTGGTGACATGCCGACCCAGAGCCTCGCCGCGCTTGAGGCCAAAGAACCGTTCATGGACCGGGCTCATGTACGTGATCTTGCCCGCGGTGTCCACCACCACCATGGCCTTGTAGGGATCGGTGATGAAGTGGCGAAGAATGTCTTCCGCCGAGTCGACAGTCGCCAGGAATTCGCTCAGCTCGTTGGCTTCCTGTAAGGCAAAGATCAGGAAGCACACCGCGTCCCGTGATGGAATGGCGGCGATTGTCATGGGGTGTTCCAAATCGGTCATGGCAGACACGCGCTTGAGAGGAGTCCGCATGCGGTCCTGCCAAAGGCGGACGAGGTGACCCGCGATCAAGGCGTCGTGCCCGAGTCCGCTGGCGAACTTCATGGTCCCGTCCGCATCGAGAACGAGGATGCCTTCTGCTTCACGCTTCATTGTCTCTCACCATGGTCACGAGTCGCCGTCATGGACTCCACTGCGTCAATTGCCATTGCCGGGCGTTGCCGGCCGCCCGCTGCTTTGAGCGGTGCGGCCTATTAATTATCGTGCGAAAATTAACATCGGTGCCAGAGTGTTAGGGTAATTACTACCCTGCGATGGGAGCCTCACTCCGCATTCTGACCATATGTAATCGATCGATCACCAATGTGTGGCCGTAGATGCTGGGTAGAATCTGATCATTGATGTTGGGCGTGCAGACTGACCATGTGCATCCAGGACCCGTCATGGACTTGCGACAACTACCAAATCTGAGCTCTCTGAAGGTATTCGAGGCCGCAGCCCGCCTGGAGAGCTTCTCGCGGGCTGCGGAAGAACTGTTCGTCACCCACAGTGCCGTCAGTCATCAGATCCGTTCACTGGAAGCCGACCTTGGCATCGCGCTGTTCAAGCGGGATGGCAGGCGAATAACGTTGACCGATCGCGGGCGGCGCTATGCGGAACAAATCCGGTCTTCTCTGTTCGATATCGCGTCGGCAACCGAGTCGATGCGCTCGGGTGATCGCGAAAAGCGTCTTGTGATCAGCTTGCTCCCATCGTTTGCCGCGCGCTGGTTGACGCCCCGCATTGGACGCTTCATCGAGCAGTACCCCGAACTCGACGTCGAACTGCAGTCCACGCATACGCTCACCGATTTCAACCGTGATGACGTCGATGTCGTGCTGCGTTTCGGGGACGGCAATTATCCGGAGCTATTCGTCGAGCCGCTGCTCGACGAGGTCTTTTTCCCGGCCTGTGCCCCAACGTTCAATGGCGGGAACTTGCCAAAGACGCCTGAAGACCTGGCTGGCGTGACCTTACTACGCCACGACTACGAGATGTGGAGGGCCTGGTTCCTGGCCGCGGGCCTGGAAGGATGGACAGAACCGCGACGCGGCGTGCTGTATCAGGATGCGTCGCACCTGATACAGGCGTCGATGGATGGTCAGGGCGTTGCGCTGGTGCGGCGCTCGTTGGCCATGCAGGACGTCGTCAATGGACGCCTCGTCCGCTTGTTCGACATCGATGCGGCTAGCCCGTGGGCCTATTGGTTCATCTGCCCCCAACCCTTGCTGGAGACATTCAGGGTCCAGGCGCTGCGTAAGTGGCTACATGAGGAAACTCGGCAATTTCAGGCGATGTACGCGCGAAGCCCGCACGCTGTGGGGAAAGCGGGGAAAGCCGGTGAGGTGATGCGACAAGCAAAGAAGGAGCATAGCCGCGAAGCCCCGAGCCAGGATACTGATCAACGCATCAGCTGACACAGGCGGCGCTGGCGGAGGACCTGAGGGTAACGCCTTCCGATGGATTCTGGGAAGGCTCCAATCCGCCGAATGCAATCCGCATTTCGCTGGGCGGCGCCCAGGACCGCGCACAGTTATCGCAGGCATTGCGCAAACTGGCAGCATTACTGGAGCGCAGGCCGACGCCAGGGGCCGGAGCTGGTCCCGAATGCTGCCAAAGCACTACGCGGCGCCGGGCGGCCAGAGCATCACGCCTTGCCTTTGATGCAACGCAGCGTTGCACGCCACCGTCATTCACCGCGCAGAGTCGCCGGACTATCCTTGGTCACCAGATCAGATACCAGGGAAATTCGGAATGGACACGCAAACACACTCAGGAACCAGCGGTCGCTGGGCCAACACGCAGTTCCTTGTCATGGCCTACACGCTGAGCGCCATCATGGCCGGTGCAACCGTCGCCAGCCCGTTATATCCCATATATGAAGAAGTGTTTCATATCGGGCCGGGCGGCGTGACGATTGCCTATACCGCTTACATGGTCGGCACGCTGTTGGCATTGCTGTTTCTCGGTCATCTCAGCGACCATCTTGGCCATATCCGGACGTTGCGGGTGGCAGCGACACTCGCACTTGCCGGACTCGTCCTTTCCGGAGTCGCTCCGGATCTTCTGATTCTTTCGATCGGGCGTTTCACAATCGGAGTCGCCGCAGGCATTGCTTCCACGTCAGCGACGGCCGGACTGGTAGCGGCTTCGCCGCCAAACCGACTGAGGCAAGCTTCATCGATCGGGTCATTGATGACCATTGTCGGCCTAGGCCTAGGACCACTGGTTGGTGGTTTTATCGCGCAAGACTTGCCATTCCCGCTGCACCTGCCTTACGGCGTGCTGGGCGGTGCGCTGTTGCTGGCTCTTGTGGCATTGGGCAGCCAGAGACACGGGCAACCTTCAACAATCGCCGGCTTCTTTCCGCGTCTACGCTTTCATTTGCCCGACATGCATCAGGTCAAGCAATTTGCCACGGTGGCGGTCATCGCGTTTATTGGCTACACCCTTTTCAGTCTCTTTGCATCACTGGCGCCTTCATTCTTTGATACCTTTCTTCCATGGGACGGGCCGGCCGTTGGCGGCATTGGGGTCGCCATGCTCTTTGCGGCATCAGCGGCTGCTCAAGTTACGTTCACTGGGATCGATCCTAAAAGAGGGCTTGTGGTGGGTTCCCTTCTCGTGACCGCCGCCCTGGCGATGCTGGCAGCATCAGTGAAGTTTTCCTCCGGGTTGTTGTTCATCGCAAGCGATGTACTCGGTGGATTCGGTCAGGGCCTTACCTTCATGTCCGCTCTGCTGGTCGTCAATGCCATGACGACGTCTGTGCGCCGGGCAGGAATGATTTCATCCTTCTTCACTATTGCCTATCTCGGCGGCATTGTTCCCGTGCTTGGTCTTGGGGTTGCAGCAGACCGGCTGGGGCTTGACGCGTCTCTGATTGGACTATCGATCCTCATGGCTGCCATCGCTGGTACGCTCACTTTCGCCGCGCAGCGTCTGGTTTCCAATGTTCAGTGTCACAGCCGCTAGAACGACGAACTCACTGATTGCCCACGCTCGCGCAGTTTGACGACTTCGCGAGCATTATCGTTCGTGCAGGCCTGTCAGGCAGTACGCGTTTCCATTGTACCGAACGCACATGGCCCAGTCTTCCACGCAATCATCGATGGTCAAGTTTTACTCACAAGACGACAAAGAAAGTTCATTTTGCCGGCGCAGACGGCATGGCTATCATCTGTACATCCCTAGTCATCAGGAGAACGCGGGTAATGACCACCGCTGAAGGAACTTGCCACTGGGGCATCCTAGGCTCTGCGAGCATCGCAAAGAAGAACTGGCATGCAATCATTAATGCCGGTAACAGCCGTATTGTCGCGGTCGGTAGCCGCTCGGCTGAGAGCGCACAACGGTTCATCGATGAATGTCAGGCGTCGGTGCCCACGCCTTACGCCGTGGAAGCAGTCGAAGGGTACGAGGCGCTGATCGCGCGTCAGGACATCGACGCCCTCTATATTCCGCTTCCGACCGCCGTCCGGACCGAATGGGCGGTCAAAGCGGCGCAGGCAGGCAAGCATATCGTGATCGAGAAGCCTTGCGGTATCACGGCGGCCGACCTGCAGCGGATCATCGATGCGGCCAACGCCTCCGGCGTGCAGGTAATGGACGGCGTCATGTTCCAGCACTCGACGCGCTTGCAGGCGATGCGCTCAGTGCTTGATGACGGCATCAGTGTTGGCGAGATTCGCCGTATTGCCACGCATTTCAGCTTCATTGGAGATGACGGATGGATTCAGCGCAACTGCCTGACGGAACCAGCCGGCTGCCTTGGTGATGTGGGTTGGTACAACATTCGGCTTATCCTCTTCGCCCTGAACTACGACCTGCCTGTTGAAGTGCGTGGCCGCATCCTGCAAGGCGTGCAACGACCCGACGGCTCAGGTGTGACGCCTGTCGAATTCTCGGGTGAACTGTTCTTTGGCAATGGGGTTTCGGCGACGCTCTACAACGCTTTCAACACCAGCCGCCAGCAGTGGGCCTACATCAGCGGATTGAATGGCTACTTGCACCTGAAGGACTTTGTATTGCCGCACTACGGAAATGAGATCTCGTTTACGGTAGGCAACGACAGCTTCGGCGGGAACGGATGCTTCTTCAACCTGGAGAAACACGAGCGTACGATCTCGCTGCCGGAGTACAGCAACAACCACACGACCGCGCAGGAGTCGAACCTGTACCGGACGTTCGCCGAACTCGTCCTGTCGGGTAAACGCGATCCGTTCTGGCCAGAGGTGGCGCAGAAAACGCAGCGCGTCCTGGATGCGCTGCTGGAATCCGCCAACGCTGGCGGCGTCTCCATCATGCTGTCCTGAATTCAGCCAAGCTCGCCAAGCCGAGAGGAGGGATCTGCATATGTCTGCCAGATTGCAGCTCTACGTAGATGCTAACTTCGTCAGCCCATTTGCAATGCCGGTGTTTGTTGCCCTGCACGAGAAGGGGTTGCCATTTGACCTATGCACCATCGACCTCGGCAGGAAAGCGCAGCATACGCCCGCCTATGCAGCCGCGTCACTGACAAGCAAGGTGCCTACTCTGGTCCATGGTGAATTCGCGTTGTCCGAGTCTTCCGCCATTACGGAGTACATCGACGAGGTGTTCGCGGGGACAGCGCTATATCCCCGAGATCCGCAGCAGCGGGCGCGGGCGCGGCAGGTCCAGTCGTGGCTGCGTACGGACCTGATGCCGCTCAGGCGTGCCCGTACGTCGGACAGGCTCTTCTGCAAGACTTGGGCAGAGCCCTTGGATAGCGAAGCAGAAGAGGCTGCGAACAAGCTGTTCGCCATCGCTGACAGGCTGGTCCCTGCCGGCGCGCCACAACTGTTCGGTGAATGGAGTGTGGCCGACCTGGAGCTGGCCATCATGCTCAATCGCCTGATCCTGAGTGGCGATCCTGTTCCGCAACGACTGGTCGACTACGCTGGGCACCAGTGGCAACGACCGTCCGTGCAACGCTGGATCAATTTGAAACGGCCGGCTCCCGACCCGCTGCCTGTGTACAGGCATGAGTGAATCTGCCGGTGTGACATCGACAGACCCGTTGCCACCCGGAGTGACGAAATGAACAATCCTCCCGATTACATGCCGCCCAAAGTCTGGACCTGGAACAGGAGCGGTGTCAGTTTGAATCGGCCGATTGCCGGCGCTACCCGCGAACAGGCGTTGCCGGTCGGCCGTCATCCGCTGCAGTTGTACTCGCTTGCTACCCCGAACGGCCAGAAGGTAACGATCCTGCTGGAGGAGTTGCTGGTGCTGGGTCACGCCGCCGCGGAGTATGATGCCTGGCCGATCCGGATCGGCCAGGGCGAGCAGTTCGGCACCGGTTTTGTCGCGGTCAATCCAAACTCGAAGATCCCGGCACTGGTCGATCGTTCCGGCGCTGAGCCCTTGCGAATCTTTGAGTCCGGGGCAATCCTGCTTTATCTGGCCGAAAAGTTCGGCGAGTTCCTCCCGACCGACGCCGCCGCGCGCGCCGAATGTCTGTCGTGGCTGTTTTGGCAAATGGGAAGCGCCCCTTATGTCGGTGGCGGATTCGGACACTTCTATGCCTATGCCCCGACCAAGATCGAGTATGCAATCGACCGCTTTGCCATGGAGGCCAAGCGCTTGCTCGATGTGCTCGACCAGCGGCTGGCGCAAACCGAATACCTGGCAGGCGGCCAATACACGATTGCCGACATCGCGACATTTCCGTGGTATGGGGGACTGGTGAATGGCTGGCTCTACGACGGCGCCGAGTTCTTGTCGGTGCAAGACTACCGGCACGTGCGGCGCTGGGCTGATTCCATTCTGGAACGGCCGGCGGTAAAGCGGGGCCGCATGGTCAACCGCTTGAGCGGAGAGGCTGCCGGCCAGTTGCATGAGCGCCATGACGCCAGCGATTTTGAGACCCGAACACAGGACAAGCTGGGGGCGGTGCGCTGAGATCGTCCGGGTTCATGCCAGGAAGCGTGTGAGAAGTACTGTGGTCACTCGTCGCTCCTGCTGGCGGGGTTGCTGATGTTCCTGCTGATCTTGAGGAGCGGCCGGCGGGGCATCCCGAACGGACAGGATGCTCCGCCGGTTGCGATGCCTCAGCTCACCTGCTCATTCAGAAAGGAATGTTGGTGCTGCGCCCGAAATGCGTTGCGATGCAGTTGCGGGACACAGCGCAGATACTGGGGGACAGCGGTAGCCGTTCCACCAAGCGCGGCGGCGGCATGCCACGGCCATCGCGGATCGTAGATCACCGTCCGGGCCAGGCCGATCAGGTCGGCGTCGCCGGCGGCGACAATCGCATCTGCATGGGTGGGTTCGGAGATTAGGCCGACGGCGACCACCGGAATCTTCACCGCGGCCTTGACGGCGCGTGCATGCGGCACCTGGTAGCCCGGCGCGAGCACAATTTTCTGAGCGGGATGCAGGCCGCCAGTCGACACGTTAATGGCATCCGCCCCGCGGGCTTCGAGCATCTGCGAAAAGGCGACAGCCTCATCGAGCGTGAAGCCCCCTTCAACCCAGTCGGTCGCCGAGATGCGGACCGAAACGGCGCGGTCGGAAGGAAAGGCATCCCGAACCGCGTCGAGGACTTCCAGCGGAAAGCGGGCGCGGTTCTCCAGAGATCCCCCATATTCGTCTGTGCGCTGATTCGAAAGTGGCGACAGGAACGTGTGTAGGAGATAGCCATGCGCAGCGTGAATCTGGACGGCATCGATGCCGAGCCGGGCGGCGCGTCTGGCCGCGGCGGCGAATGCATCTCGCACCCGCTTTAGGCCGTCCTTGTCGAGAGCGGTTGGTGGCAGATAGGAGGAATCCAACGGAATGGCAGATGGGGCCTCAGTTTGCCAGCCGTTTTCATGATCCGGCTGAATCTGACTGCGTCCAAGCCACGGGATGTCTGTCGAAGCCTTGCGGCCAGCGTGGGCCAGTTGGATGGCAATGGGCATATCTGACCAGCGTCGCACGCCTTCGAGGGTCCTGGCCATGGAGGATTCTGTTGCGTCATTGTAGAGACCGACGTCGCCGTAACTAATGCGGCCCTCCGGCACCACAGCAGTTGCTTCGATTGTCAAGAGCGCGGCCCCGGAGAGGGATAGCTGTCCGAGATGGATCAGGTGCCAGTCACTCATGCAACCATCGGTAGCCGAGTACTGGCACATCGGGGAAATGACGATGCGATTCGGGAGATCAAGATTCCGCACGCGAAGGGGGGTGAAAAGGGCTGGTGACAAAGGAGGATTCTCCATTCAGGATAGACACGCCCACACCAAGATATGACCTCGAATCAAGCGAGGTTTCATCGTAGAGGTGGGTTTGAAAAAGTTCGGGTTTTGAAAGGTCAGATGGGGTCAGCCAGTTTGGCCGCGCGAGCTACTTGAGCAAGCGTCATGCCAGATACCAACGCTTGCGTTCCGCTACGGATGAAGGAAGAGCCGGTAATCGTCTGAAAGACACATGTGTCGGCAGAAACTACAGTGTGTCGTTCGCAGAGACAGCCCGTGGTAGAGCAGATTGCGCAGAGTCTGATGCGCGGCGCTGCTGAAAATAGCCGTAGTGTCCATAGGGCGGCTTCGGCTGATCCGCGATGTGCCAGCATCCGCTGGCCGCCGGCCCGCGCTAGAGTATCGGGGACGTACGGTTCTGCACGGTCTTGAGTGCAAAGCTGGACCGTATGTGCTCAACGCCCCGGATGCGGGTCAGTGTCCTGCTCAGGAAGTGCTGGTACGCGCCCATATCGGGCACCACCACGGCGGCCCGCGTGGTTACTCAAGCGAGGCTACTGGTGCATGGGGTTTGGCAGCAGCCGAGCAGCGAACATTCCTGACAGGCATTCAGGCACTGGTTCGCCTGCCGATAATACAGCGTGAGCTCGACAGTGTGCGTGGCCTCTGTACCGCCTGGCTGGTGTCCGGTTATCGCGGGTCCCATTAGGTGCATACGACCAGGAGCTCTGGAAGGCGTCCAAGCAGCTCGCCGCCCACGACGTGGTGATTCAGCTCGGCCTCAATGAGGATCTTGCCACCACGGCGCTTGGGGCGCGCAGATGCACCAGGCCTTCCGCGACTGCGCGAGCCTGGCCGAGCACATCGACGGCGTAGAGTTCCTGGCCCGGCGCACCTTAAACCCTCGCACGACAGACCAGTCTCCTAAGCTCGACTCGGTAGCCGTACTCAGGAGCTTTGATTCTCCAGCGTCGGGTAGTCAGTGTAGCCCTGTGCGCCGCCATCCAACCAGTCGGTGTTCACCCGGGCCAGCAGCGTTCCATGGTGCAGGCGTTCGACAAGATCGGGGTTGTTGATACGGACCGGCCGAAGGCGTCCAGGTCGGCCTTGCCGCCTGCGATGGCCTGTTCGGCCAGGGCTAAGTCATAGCCGTTATTGAGCATCCATGCTGCTCGATTGGTGTCGGCGCCTTAGTGACCCGTCCCGGCCACCGCGCGGTAGTCAACGCCCCCGCTGCGAGCCAGTTGCACAAGCAGTACCATCAAACCGAGGGTGGAGATCACGGCGCCCGCGATGCCGGTGTAGGAAACGCCCAGGGTGCCGAGGGTCATGCCGCCGACCAGGGAACCGAGCGCGATACCAGAGTTGAAGCCGGCGATGTTCAGGCCGGCGGCCACGCCATGGGCGTGGGGAGCATGCTGCTCGGCGACGCCGACCAGACGGGCTTGCAGGGCCGGCACTGCAGCGAAGGTGAACATGCCCAGCAGCGCGACAAGAATGCCCATTGCGGGGGATGACGAGGCAAGCGCCCACATGCCCAGTGCGATGGTGGTAATGCCGGCGATCAAGGCTACGCTTGCCCGGTTTACCCCGAGTCGGTCGGTAAGCTTGCCCCCGATCACGTTGCCAATCGCGGCAAGCACGCCATAGACCAGCATAAAGATGCCGACCGTTTGGCTGCTGACGTGCGTGACCTTCGTAAGCAGCGGTGCGATGTAGGTGTAGGCGGTAAACGAGCCGGCATAGCCCAGGACCGTCACGAGGGCGGCGAAGAGCAGAACGGGGTCGACGATCGCCTTCAACGCCTGGCCGACGGAGTCCGAACCTTCATGCCCCTGCGTTTGCGGAGGCTCCTTCATGCCCAGCAGTAAGCCCAGGAAGCCCAATGCACCGAATGCCCCGATCGCGCCGAGCACCGGGCGCCAGGAGATCGTGCCGCCCAGGTAAGTGCTGACCGGGACGCCGATTGCCATGGCGATCGTGAAGCCACCGAATACGACGGCCACAGCGCTGCTGGCCTTCTTCGCTCCCACAAGACGAGCTGCCGTGCTGGAGGCAACCGCTAGGAACAGGCCGTGCCCCATTCCAGCGACGAAACGCGCGATCAGCAAGGTGGACAGATTGGTAGCGACGGCCGCGGCCAGGCTGCCGACGGTGAAGACTAAGACGGTCATCAGCATGGTGCACTTGCGCGTCCATCCGGCCGTCAAAGCCGTCAGGACTGGCGCGGCAAAGGTCGCGCCCAGCGCGTACGTCGTCACAGCGCTTCCGGCTTGCTCAATATCGACGTTCAGGCTGTGTGCCATGACGTCGGTCAGGCCGATGGGAACGAACTCCGCGAGGCCCAGTGCAAACGCACTGAGCGTGAAGATGTAAACAACAAATGGCATGGATCTCTCTCGACTGTCCTTGAGGGCGGCTTGACGCCGCAACTGATACGAATCGTAGAGCGCTTGCATAAATAGATAAAATTATTATTTTTTTGTCTATGGATAATTATTCTTATTGCTGCTGGGCGAGCTGATGCTGTCATCCGAGCAGCGTTTCTTGACCTCTGCTCCGAGTACGGAGGAATCAATTTTAAGGACTTGGATAAATATTCTTATGGGTGAGATACTGTCGGGAGCCCGGCTGGCGTGCGACGGTAGGCAAGTGGACGCTGCTTCATACAGGCCGCGGTCACACTACCTGATCTTCGTCGCGAGCGTGTTGCCAGCGGCGATAAGTCGACGCCATGAGCCACCTCGACCATCTTCGGACGTTCCGGCGCTCCCGCTCATTGCCTATGACGAGGATTTGCCATTGATCCGGCCGATCTGGGCGGCCATGTTCCAATTTGCGCCGACATTGCAGGCCGCGCTGACCATCCCCGATTTGCGCATCATCCAGGACCTGGTCGTCAAGGGACAGGGGTGGAGCGTGTTGCCCGACTATCAGTGCACCGAGGCGCTGGCGTCGGGACGACTGGTTTCCGTCACCCGAGCCAAGGACGCGCCGACCAACAACCTCTATCTGGTATGGAACAAGGCCTCGATGCGCAATCCACGCATCGTTCATGCGCGCGATTTCATTCTTGGCCTGTTCAGCCGGAAGACCTAACGCTCCATGTCGCCCGGTACAAGCCTACATCCTGTATGCGGCTAGCAGAGGTGCGTGCCAGTCGGTACGGCCCTCCTGCCTTAGGTGACCATCACCCAAACTGACATAGTTTCACGATCATGAAAATACATGGCGGGCCAGTACGGCTCATTTGCTGTCTCAAGTTGCTGGTGCAGACCGTTCATTGCGTCGATCTCCTGCTCTGCGCTGCTCCGGTCGGCGCTGCGCGCCAACCCTAGACCACGCGCAAAGCGCGTGATCGAATCCGCGAAGTGGCAATGCCTCGAACGGCGCAAGCCGCGTCTTCATCACCTCAGATGAGCGTGGTTCAAGCAACTACGTGACCATGGCGCATCCATCGTTGCATTGCCTGGCTATCGGTGCTGTCGAGATACTGGGAGACCCGATCCAGTAACCGCAAATCGATACCGGTCGTATCCGCCAGCTTCTTTGCCAGGTGCAGGTCCTTGCTGACGACATTGTGAAGTGAAGTGAATGCGGCTTCGGATCGGGCCCATGCGGCGTACTGGCTTCGGCCAATCCCGGCATCTTCGGTAAGAAAATTGCGTCCGGTACTGACATTCAGAATGGGGGCGAGGCTCTCAAAGCTGACGCCATAGCGTTCCGCCAGGTCGATGGCTTCAGCCGTCAGGAACATGTTTGCGATACAAAGCATGTTGTTGATGATTTTCACAACCTCGCCAGAGCCAAGGGCCCCGCAGTGGAAGATGTTTTTTCCCATCGATCTCATCAACGGCATCACAGCAGCCACATCTTCTGGATCGCCCCCCATCATGACCGTGAGCGTGGCTTGTTCTGCGCCCACGATCCCACCGCTGACGGGCGCATCGATGAGGCGTGCCCCGGAAGCACGCAAGCCGGCGCTGATGGTCTGGAGCGTATCGGGCAAGGTCGTGCTCATCATGCAAACGACTGGCTGGTGTCCCGCCGGAAAGGCGTCTGCAAGTCCGCCCGGCCCGAGCATCGCTTCCAGGATCTGAGCGTCGTTGGCTAGCAGGACGATGATCGCATCTGCAGAGGCACATTCCGCCACCGAGGTTGTCACGCGCGCTCCCTCGCCCGAAAAGGCGTCGAGCACGGCCTGATTCCGATCGCAGACGATGAGATCGAATCCTGCGCGCCGCGCACAGCGAGCCATGGGCGCGCCCATGCTTCCAGCGCCGACAAAGGCCACCCTCTTCATTTCCATCATTTCATCTCCTTCAGACCGAAGAGCGCTGCGAGAATGCCGGCGCGCGCTTTTCCTGCAGGGAGGCCAGCCCTTCGCGTGCCTCGGGACCGCCAAAGCCGATAAATTCCAGTGCCAGCGAGGTGTCGAAAATCGGGCCGGCCTGACGCAGCCAGTTGTTCAACGCATACTTGCTCCAGCGAATCGCCGACGGAGCCCCCGATGCGAGCCGTGTGGCCACTTCCACCGCCTTGTCCTGAAGCGCGGCCTCGTCGACGCACAGCGAAACCAGCCCGATCGATTCCGCCTCTTCGCCATTGAGCGGCTCGCAGAGCAACAGGTGGTATTTCGCTTTTGCCATGCCGCAGAGCAGGGGCCACACGATGGCTGCGTGGTCTCCCGCCGCGACACCCAGCCGGGTATGGCCGTCGACGATGCGTGCGGATCTGGCCGCGATCGAGATGTCCGCGAGCAGGGCGGCCACCAGTCCCGCGCCGACCGCAGGACCGTGAATGGCCGAGACGATCGGCTTCGAGCAGTTGATGATGTTGTAGACCAGGTCCCGGGCTTCACGCCAGACACGGGTCCGGACGTCGAAGTCCTCCGTCATCTCGCGAATCATCTCGAAGTCGCCACCGGCGGAGAAGGCCCGGCCTGCGCCGCACAGGACGACCGCGCTGACCTCCGGGTCGCTGTCGATCCCCTTCCAGACTTCGGCCAGCTCGGCATGTCCACGCGAATCCAGTGCATTCATGCGCTCGGGCTTGTTGAGGGTCAGGCGAAGTACGCCCGTGGCGGGACGGTCGAATGCAATGTTCTGGTAGTCCTGATACAAGGTGCGATGATTCATGGCAGCTTTCATCCTTTGAATAAACAGCGAGAAGCCGGAAGCGGGCCCGGCGCGTCAGAGCAGTCCGGTTGTGTAGAACACCCCGATCACGAAGAACACGGCAAGCGTCTTGATCAAGGTAATGGCGAAGATGTCGCGATACGATTCGCGGTGCGTGAGGCCGGTGACGGCCAGCAGCGTGATGACCGCGCCGTTGTGGGGCAGCGTGTCCATGCCACCGCTGGCCATCGAGACCACGCGATGCAGTACCTCCAGCGGAATCTGCGCGGCGTGCGCACCCTGAATGAACGCTTCGGACATTGCGGCCAGCGCGATGCTCATGCCGCCCGATGCCGAGCCGGTGATGCCGGCCAGCGTGCTGACGGAAATGGCCGCGTTCACAAGCGGGTCCGGAATGCCGCGCAGCGCGTCGCTGACCACGAGGAAGCCTGGCAGCGCGGCAATCACGCCACCGAATCCGTACTCTGACGCGGTATTCATCGACGCCAATAGCGCGCCCGAGACGGCTGCCCTGGTGCCTTCCGCAAAGTGCCGGCGCACCGCGCCGAAGGCCGTCACGAGCACCACGACGATGCCCAGGACCAGCGCACCTTCCACGGCCCAGATCGCGGTCACGCTTGCGACCTTGGTTTCGACCGGCTTCGACAAGCCCGGCAACGACACGCTGTGGGCGTGGCCGTACCAGAGCGGAATCAGGCGCGTGAGCCAGAAGTTCGACACGCCGACCACAATCAGCGGCAGGATGGCCAGCAGCGGCGAAGGCAGCTTGCTTCTTTCCACTCGTTGCGGCTCATTGAGGAGGTTAGTGCCGTAGCCCTCGCCGCGCTTGGCTGCGGCGCGCCGGCGGGATTCCAGATAGAACAGGCCGACCAGGACAAGGAACAGGGACCCCAGAATGCCGAGCATCGGCGCGGCCCACGAAGTGGTCTTGAAGAAGGTGGTCGGGATAATGTTCTGGATCTGCGGCGTGCCCGGCAGCGAATCCATCGTGAACGAGAATGCGCCCAGCGCGATGGCGCCCGGCATCAATCGCTTCGGGATATTGCCCTGACGGTAGAGCTCGGCGGCAAACGGATAGACCGCGAACACCACCACGAACACCGACACGCCACCGTAGGTCAGCAGTGCGCAGACGGCCACAATGACCAGGTTGGCGCGCGCAGAGCCGATATACCGGATCGCGGTGGCGACGATCGATTCGGAAAAGCCTGCCAGTTCGATCACCTTGCCGAACACGGCGCCGAGCATGAACACGGGAAAGTACAACTTCACAAAGCCGACCATCTTCTCCATGAAGACGCCGGAGAAGACCGGCGCGATCGCTGACGGATCGGTCAGCAGCACAGCGCCCAGCGCGGCCAGCGGGGCGAACAGGATGACGCTGTAGCCGCGATAGGCGGCCACCATCAGGCACGCCAGGGCGGCGAGCGCGACAACGACGGACATGGGTGTCTCCAACACTTATTTTGGGATCCTCGAGCAACGAGTGCGGCGGTCGCTACGCTGGCGCGCCCTGTCTGGTTCCGGCGGGGTCGGCTCGAGGTGTTGGAGATTATGTGTATTGCTTTTTTGCACGACAACGGCAAATATGCAAGATTACTGTGCGTCCATGCACATATGGAAATGCCATGCGGAAACATCCGGAATGGAACGACTTCAGGTTCTTTCTCGAACTTGCGCGGAACGGGAAGATTTCCCTGACCGGGGAAAAGCTCGGTGTTGAGCACTCGACCGTGTCACGTCGGATTGACCGTCTGGAAGAAAGCCTGGGCACGGTGCTGTTCGACCGGCGTCGCAATGGCTATTCCCTCACCGACGCCGGCAAGGCGCTGGTTCCGCATGCGGAGCGGATGGAGAATGCGTTGCTCGGCGCCATCGAAGAGAGCGAGGGCCAGTCGGGCGACGTCGTCGGCACGGTTCGGGTTGGCACGCCAGAGGCGTTTGGCATCAACGTGCTGGCGCCCAGCCTGGTGGATCTCCATGCCCGGCATCCCGATCTGCATGTCGAGTTGATGGCGCAGCCCCAGTTTCCCAGCCTCGTGACGCGCGAGGTCGAGATCCTGGTGACGCTGGAGCCGCCGCAGGTCGGCCGCTATACGACGGCGCGCCTGGCTGAAGTGGACTACTTCCTCTATGGCTCGCCGGCGTATCTGAAGGCCCGCCCTGCGATCGGGGCGCTTGCCGATGTTGCCGAGCACGCGTTCGTGGACTACGTCCACGACGGCTCGGTCAGCGAGCGGTATCGCATCCTCGAAGAGCTGACGCCGAGTCCCAGACGGCACTTCACCACGACGAGCGTCCTGGCCCAGCGGGCCGCCGCCGCAGCGGGGATGGGCCTGGTCCTGCTGACGCCTTATGTCGCTGGCACCGGCTCAGATCTCGTCAGCATCTTCCCTGACCAGCCGCTGATTACGCGCACTTTGTGGATCGCCGCGCCCGAAGACCTGTTCCGGATCAGGCGTATCCGCTGTGTGTGGGACTTCATTCGCGAAGTCGTTTCCCGTCACCCGGACGAGTTTCGGCGATAGTTAGCCGCAACACCGCTTTCGCCCAACCCTCCCGTCATCCTTTGTGCATCTGCGCACAACGACCTTGCGTTCGTTGCCGTTGTTGTTGAAAAAAGCACGAACAATAATGGGCAGCACGACAGCGACGTCGGCGGACTTCCTCGACTGATCTGTCAGAACCCCTTGTCAGAAGTGGATGGTGACGGAGATGAACAAACTATTCAGAAGCGCCATGGACGCGCTCGATGGCATTGTCGAGGACAGACAGACCATAGCAGTCGGAGGATTCGGGCTTTGTGGCATTCCGGCGGCCCTGATCTGCGCATTGCGCGATACCGGCGTGACCGGTCTCACCTGTATCAGCAATAACGCCGGCGTTGACGATTTTGGACTGGGCCTGCTGCTCCAGACTCGTCAGATCAGCAAAATGATCGCGTCCTATGTAGGCGAGAACAAGGAGTTCGCGCGCCAGTACCTCAGCGGCGAACTGGCGCTCGAATTCAATCCTCAGGGCACATTGGCGGAGAGGCTGCGCGCTGGCGGCGCTGGCATTCCGGCGTTCTACACACGGACGGGCGTTGGTACCGTCGTGGCCGACAACAAGGAAGTACGCGAGTTCGATGGCGAGCGCTACGTCATGGAGCGCGGCCTCAAGGCCGATATTGCGCTGGTGAAGGCGCGAGTCGCCGACCGTGCCGGCAATCTCATGTTCGGCCGTACCGCCCGCAACTTCAATCCGGAAGTTGCGATGGCCGGGCGCATCACGGTGGTGGAAGTGGAAGAGCTTGTGGAAGTCGGTCAGCTCGATCCCGACGAGATCCATCTGCCCGGCATCTTTGTCGACCGTCTGGTTGTTGTTCCTAATCCGGAGAAACGTATCGAACGCAAGAGCTTCCGCTCGCGCGACAACAAGGAGGCAAGACATGGCGTGGACGCATGACCAGATGGCCGCGAAGGCGGCCGCCGAACTTCGCGACGGGGACTATGTCAATCTGGGCATTGGGTTGCCAACGAAGATAGTTCAGCACGTGCCGGACGGCATGCAGGTATGGCTTCAATCAGAGAATGGCTTGATCGGCATTGGACCACCTCCGTATGAAGACGAGATCGATCCTGACCTGATCGATGCCGCCAAGCAAACCATCACGATGGCGCCAGGCGCATCCATCTGTTCCTCATCGATGTCTTTCGCGATGATCCGCGGCGGTCATATGGATCTTACGATCCTGGGAGGCATGCAGGTCAGCGCGGCTGGGGACCTGGCAAACTGGATGATTCCGGGAAAGATGGTCAAGGGCATGGGTGGCGCGATGGACCTCGTCGGTGGAGTGCGCCGCGTCGTGGTGGTTATGGAACACAACACGCGCGATGGCGAGATGAAGATCCTGGAGCGCTGTTCATTGCCGCTCACCGGAGCGGGAGTGGTCAACCGCATCATCACCGACCTGGCGGTCATCGATGTGACTGGCGCCGGCCTCATCGTCCGAGAGATGGCCCCGGGCGTTTCCAGGGATGTGCTCCAGGCGAGGACTGAGCCAACACTGAGCTTCGATGCCAGCGGTTCTTTTCTATCCGTATAACGAGGTACTGAACGTCTGAAGATGAATGCGGATGCCTTGTCTCCCGGCAAGTATATCTGCGATGTGTCAGCCAAAGCCGGCCATGCCGGCGGTGACGAGGAGCCGGCGGCAACGATGTTGATCCGATGCGAGGTGATGCACAGCTAGCTGCAGAATCAGCATACCTTCGAAGACGCTGCGGATGCTGACGAGGAGCCATGTGCCCACTGTATGGAGCCCTGAGCGCGCGGCAAACAACCAGTCTGTAGGTCACGCTCCATGTGGCGCGAATGACGGGTCCCGCGCCAGCTGTGGTGCCATTTGACATGCGGCTTGCCCCCGGGACCTCCTGCATCGCGATGTTTATCTTGATAGCGGGTACAACCCACCTCCTCTCAAAGAAAGTGGGCCGTAAAACCCAGGCTAAACTTCCTTGGTGTCGAATATGAGCATGTCAACGCCGGACGGGGCAAAGTTGCCGACGTCAGCTGCCGCGGCGGCGCCCTCACGGGAAGCCATCGCCTGCTGGAGCGCAGCCAGCGAATCGAAGCTCAGCACTGCAATCAGGTGAAACGGCGAATCGCCGGCAGGGCTTGAAACTGGGCCGCTGCTGACCTCGTAGCGTCGCAGGCCGGGGATTTTCTTGGCGATTGGAACATGGGTCGAGAAGTAATATGAATCGAACGCCGCCGTGTCTGCAGGCTTCTTGTATAGCACCACCAACTTTGCCATCGTAGTTTCCCTAAAAAACGTGAGTTTGCACAGCACAGCGATCAATGCAAGGACTAGCAGCCGACCGTTGCGGGTTCAGGCTGTCGTGACTTGGTCCTTGCTTGGCGTCCATGCCGTGCCTCGAACCGATCAGCGTGCGCCAGCTCGGGTTCGGGTCGCGCTCAAATCACGGTGATGTCTTAAAGGTTAGGCGCCAATGCTGTCAGAGAGAATTGGCCCGCTGCGCAAGATTGCGTTGCGTGTGCCGCAACCTGAAAACTATGTATGTGATGGAAACGAGACAAAGCGGCCACTGAGGCATGCACTATGCAATCTACTGGTCTGCGCGCCGTTGGAGAACGGCCGTCTTGCGCGCCGGATGACGTCCAGGCGGCCTCGACGAACACCCGCCGCACGTGGCTATTGCCGGCCTTGGTTATGCCGCCTCGTCGGTCTCGTTTGCCGCTGGAATGCTCGCTTGGCACCAGGCCCGAATACGCCATCCGTTGCGGCGCATCGGAGAAGCGTCGCTAATCGCCAAGCTCGGCGACTACGGTTACTGGAGCAATCAGGCTGACATCCTGCAAGGCCATCCATGCCTCGGTCACCGGCCACACCGGGCAGTCTTACACCGCGCGTTCGATTGCCTGCTCCAGGCTCGCTACAAGTTGGCTGCAAGACTTGACCGTTAGCCAGTCACTTCAGATCGATGTATGAGCAAGAGTCCGTGTGCCCCCGCATTGACGGGTGAGGCGATGCCGGAAGGGAAACCCGCGTGCAGCCCAGAATCTCGGAAACGCGTGGGAAGAAGGCGAAGGGGGCTTGGTGAGGAACGATAGTTTTTGCCGGCGGAAGCTGACGTCCTGCGCTCAGTTGCGCGCATAGGGAACCGCAATTGAGCCGGCGACTATGGAATGATCCGATTCGCGCGTAGTTTGTCGAACTGCCGCAGGAACATGTCCTGCGATTCTTGAGCTTCATCAAAGCCATACTGACGCGCCTTGGCGGTCAACGGCCCGGCAAACGGGCGCCGATTAGGGTGACCACCCGCGAGCGTTCTTCCTAGTACCGGCCAGCACCCAGCATGCCGCCGGTTGCGGGTCGGCCAAGAAGCGCTCGTAGGCGAGCATGTCCTCATGAGTCAGTGACGAGAGTGGCTTATCCAGTTGCAGCACGGCCCTCTTTCGACATCGTTCTCCCCAACTTTCCCACGCACTCGTATATCTGGGGCGAACGCCATCGCAGCGCGTTTATGCGTGTAGCTCAGCGACAATACGTTCCGCGAGAAAATCGCAGGGGGGCCGGTTCGACTTGACACTCCGCGCAAGTATGATCTCGAGCGTGCCAATCTCAGGCAGTCCCTGCGCAGACCCGAGCAACGTAAAGTCAGGCGGCACCGCACACCGTGCCAGTGGGGTAATGGCGAGGCCGGCTCGGGCCATCGTTAGCAGGCCCAGCAGACTCGGACTCTCATATGAGGTTCGATACGCAATCTTTACGCGCTCAAGGCTTCGAATCGCCTTCTCGCGTGCGACGCTTCCAGGCAGAAACACGGCAATGGGTAGCGGCCGCTCTCGCCAGATATCAGTGGAGCCTGGGGCGGCTGCCCACACCATGGGCTCATGCCGCAAGAACTCACCGGTCAGCCCTTTGACACGTGTCGCGCAGACGAGATCTACCGTGCCGTCTCGCAGCATCGGGGCTAGCGCGACGCTGGGTAGCCCGATCACCTGGATTTCGACCTTGGGATAGCTGGCCGAGAACTTCTTGAGAATCGGCGGAAACAGTGAGGTCGCGTAATCGTCAGGTACGCCGATCACCACGCGGCCAGTGACGTCCGGTCGCACGACCGCTGCCCATGCCTCATCGCGTAGTGCAATGATCCGGCGCGCATACGTCAGAAGGACCTCTCCGTCCTGCGTCGGAATCACGCTGCGCGGCTTGCGCACGAAGAGCGCCTTGCCGAGGGCCGATTCCAGCGTTTTGATCTGCATGCTCACCGCCGATTGCGAGCGATGCACGAGGTCGCCCGCTCGGCTGATCGTGCCCGTATCTGCGACGGCGATGATCATGGTGAGAACGTCGACGTCGAGGGCTTTCCGCTCAGTGCTCATGCGCTTTCTCTTGTACAGGTATCAGAAAATCTGAAAGATTCCATCAATATTATGCGATTTTCTTTTTGGGTGCGGTGCAGCAAAGTCTGCGAAAAGGAGTTAGACATGAATGCCCGAGCGCCCCTTACTACGCTGGCTCTTGCCGGTGCCTGGCCACAACCCTCTTTTGTTTCCACCGCCTCTGGCATCGCCGTTCCATACGTGGAAGCTGGAAGCGGCGAGCCAATGGTATTCGTGCACGGGTCGCTGTGCGATTTCCGCTATTGGGACCCGCAGCTCGCTTCGTTATCGAAGAACTTCCACTGCTTCGCTCCGAGCTTGGGCCACTATTGGCCGGAAACCGGTGCATTCGGACGCGGCGCCTTCAGTTGGGAGGCGCACGTCGCTGAAATTGCGGAGTTCATCGCGGCGCTGGGTCTGGAGCCGGTCCATCTGGTCGGGCACTCGCGCGGCGGTTGCATCGCGTTTCACCTGGCGCGCGAATACCCTCACTTGGTGAAGACGCTCACCCTCGCTGATCCGGGCGGCCCAGTGCAGGCAACGCCGCAAGCAGAGGCCGGAAAATTGCCGCCGGCCACCCACGCGTTGAGAGCGAAGGCCGCAGAACTGATTGAGCAGGGCGAATTCGATGCCGGTCTGAATCTGTTTGTAGACTCGGTAACCATGCCTGGCTTTTGGAGCAAGAGTTCCCAGAGCTTCCGCAGGATGGCGCTCGATAATGCGCCCACACTGCCGAAGCAGCTGCTTGACCCGTTGCCCGCCTACACACGTGAAGCCGCCCGTGAAATCCAGTGTCGAACGTTGCTGATCGACGGGCAAAAGAGTCCGCGCATGTTCCGTAGCACGGTCGAGAAGCTTCAAGAATGGATCGGGCGCGCTGAGCGTCAGACAATTGCCGGAGCATCTCACGGCATGAATATTGCCAACCCAGGCGCGTTCAATCGGGCGGTTGCCGGGTTGGCTACTGGCTAGAGGGGCCTTGCGTCCAGGGCACACATGGGCTTCTCTCGCCTACGGGGGCGGCCTCTAGCGGGCATACAGTCTGGCTTGCCGGACGATAGTAACAAGTCGTCTGGCACAACTGCCTTCCGACGTGCCAGACGCCGCTACTTGGTGCAGTTGCTTGGCGCCGACCCGCGCGAGATCATCTGGACCTCGGGCGCGACCGGGGGGAATAACTTGGCGATCAAGGGCGCTGCGCAGTTCGATCGAGCGGCGGCATCTAGTGACCGTTCGCCCCGAGCACACGGCCGTGCTTGACACTCGCCGAGAACTGGAGCGGCGGGGTTTCGAGGTGACGTACCTGGAGGTCGGTTCCGACGGCCTTATCTACCTCGACACGCTCGCAGCGTCTACAGGCCAGCACGCGTCCAGCCCTTCGTTGCCGTTGAGGTCATGTCCGCCGGCACCTACGCCAAGGCGTAAGCGGAAAATGGAAGTACGCGGTCCCTGGCACGACGCGCTCGGGACCCTTGATTTTCAAGAACGCTCTCTCCGCCGCGCCCTATCTGTTCGCGACATAATCGTGTTGGTGATCGGCGTGCTCGTCGACAGTGAGCCGCGTGGTCACTTCGCTGGCCGGTCGTCGGCGCCACCTTATGCGCGCGTCAGTCGCGGGCGAGCTCGGCAATCACCGAGTCGGTCACAGGCACCGGGGTCTTGGCTTGTCGCCTGCGACCGACGATTTCCAGCTACCAGCCCTGGTCCCCCCTGCGCGTCGCTGGCAGGGGGTCTCAGCGCTTTCAGTCCAGCCTCCCAACCAGCCAGACGATGGCAAGATAGGTCAGCACGTGCGCGTACTGGTCCAGGCCAAATGCCCACCAGAACTGCGGCAGATTCGGTGTCAATTTGGCGCGTCGGCCGAGACGCACCTTCCAGCGATCGATCATGTAGTGAACGACAGCGTCGGTGATCCCTAGCCAGAGCCAGTAGGCCATACCGAAGCCGGCGAGCAGCACCGCGGTACACAGGCCATGCAAGCCCGCGTGGGCATAACCACCGTAAGCGCGAAATTAAGCGCACCTAGCTTTTGTGGCTGAGAGTGGGCAGGCTTGCGTCCGCAACCACCATTTGCGGACGCAAGCATGATGGACAACGAATGTGAAGTTCCGCCGCTGAGAGTGACCCGTGTTCGCTCCAACGGGAAGCGAGACTTTGACCCCAGGGATAAGCGCCAACTGGTCGAGGCGTGTCTGCGGCCAGGGGTATCGGTAGCTGGGATGGCGCTCAAGGTCGGCATCAATACGAACCAGTTGCGCAAGTGGATTCGGCTGCACCAAGCGGCAACGGAAGCCGCGGCGGCCGACAGCGCGGAGCTTGCAGTGCCAGCGTTCGTACCGGTCATCGAGATTAGCGGGGTAAAGCGAGTTCCGGAGTCGCCGCTGGCGCGGGAATGCCTGCCAGCCCAGGCGCCTGCTTCCACCCAACCATCGGTACGACCGTCGCTGAAACCTGCACTACTGACGGCGCGGCTGCCCAACGGCGTGACGGTCGAACTTGAATGCGGCGGACAGGACGTTGCGCTGGTGAAGGCGATGATCGAAGCGCTGGGAGCGCGTTGATGTTCCGATTCGACGCTAACGTACAGGTCTACCTGCACCGCAATGCGGTGGATTTCCGCCTCGGGATCAACGGGTTGGTTGCCCTGGTCGAACAGTCGATGCAGCTTGATCCGTTTGCCCGCGCCGTCTATGCCTTTCATAACCGTCGGCGCAACCGCATCAAGCTGTTGCTGTGGGACCGCAACGGCTTCTGGTTGCTGCTCAAGCGCCTGGAGGAAGACCGCTTCGTGTGGCCACGGCGCCAGCAGGCGGTGATCGAGCTGACAACCGAGCAGTTGCACTGGCTGCTGGACGGCATCGACGTGGACGCGGTGAAGCGCCACCCGTCACGCAAATATCAGCACACGGCTTGATGGTCGTTCGGGGTGACGTATACCCGATTGCGCCATGGCTGCACTATCGTGTTCAGCATGAACGAACACGACCTCTCCCAATTGCCGCCGGCCGCCCAGGCCTATATCCGCGAGCTCGAAGCGAAGGCTGCCACCAACGCCCAGCACATCGCCGAGCTGAACGAGCGCATCAAGCTCCTTGAGGAACAGTTCCGCCTCGCACAGTCCAAACGCTTCGCACCAAGCAGCGAGAAGCTCAAGGACCGAGTGTTCGACGAAGCCGAACAAATGGCCACTGCGGAGCCGGCCGACGACGATGAGGATGACGCGCTCGCGCCGCCAGACACGGGGCTGCCAGAGCCTGATAAGCCCGCAGGCCGCAAACGTGGCCGCAAGCCGCTGCCGGCGGACATGCCGCGCCAGCGAATCGAGTACGACCTGACCGAGGACCAGAAGATCTGCCCATGTTGCCAGGGTTCGATGCACCGCATGGGCGAGGAAGTCAGCGAGCAGTTGCACATCGAAGCAAAGGTCTCCGTTCTGCAGCACGTCCGCTTCAAATACGCGTGTCGGCACTGCGAGCGCAATGCCGAACGCACGCCGGTGTTGACTGCGCCGATGCCGGCGCAACCACTGCCGGGCAGCAACGCCAGCCCAGCGATGCTGGCAACGGTGACCACCGGCAAGTACGTTGATGGCACGCCGCTCTATCGGATGGAAGACGCGCTGGGTCGCGCCGGCATCGAAGTTGGCCGCGGCACACTGGCCAACTGGATCATCCGGCCTGCGCAACTGCACTACAGCCGGCTGTACGAGGCGCTGCGCCGCACGCTGCTGTCGCAGCCACTGATCCATGGCGACGAGACGACGGTGCAGGTGCTCAAGGAGGAAGGCAAGGCCGCGCAGAGCAAATCGTACATGTGGGTGTATCGCAGCGCGGAGGACTGCGAGCATCCGGTGGTGCTGTTCGACTACCAGCCGGGGCGCGGACAGGAGTATCCGCAGGCGTTTCTCGCCGGCTACGAGGGCATGCTAATGACCGATGGCTACAGCGCCTGGCGCACGCTCGAAGGCGTTACCCACTTTGGCTGTGTTGCGCACGCGAGGAGAATGTTCGTTGATGCGCAAAAGGGGCAGAAAAAGCCCAGCGCTCGAGTACTAAAGGCGCTCGAGTACTTCCAGGCCCTGTATCAGGTCGAGACGCTCGCCAAGGCAGACCTGCCCGAAGGCGAAACGCGCGTCAACTACACGTACCGGCTGCGTCAACAGCACAGCGTGCCGCTGCTGGAAGCCCTCAAGGCATGGCTGGACCAGCAGGCGCCGCAGGTACTGCCGGAAAGCCTGCTGGGCAAGGCCATCGCCTACGCGCGCAACCAGTGGGAATACCTGAGCCGATATGTTATCGATGGGCGTGCGCCCATCGATAACAATCCGGTCGAACGTGACATCCGCCCATTCTGCACAGGGCGAAAGGCATGGCTCTTTGCAGACACTGTCGCGGGGGCGAAGGCGAGCGCCATGATCTACAGCCTGATGCTTACGTGCCGCGCCTGTGAGGTCGAGCCGTATGCTTATCTGCTCCACGTGCTCACAGAGCTGCCACAGCGCGCGCTGGAGGCTGACATCAGCGACCTGTTGCCGTTCAACTTCCCCCGGCGGCAAACCGCGCCGCCGCACCCTGCCTGAGCGGCGGGTCGATAGTTGCCTGGGTATTCCGGTTCAACGTGACCGCCGATTCCGGTATCGTGACCGGCCATTCCGGCATCGTGATCGGCCATTCCGGACAGCCGGGAAAATCGGTCACGTTCATCCGGAATCGGCGGTCACGTTCACCGGAATACGCAGTTGCCCCCAAGTCGGGGACTCCATCACACGGAGAGAAGCCCCTCGTTACCCGGTAACAGCGAGGCGCTAGCGGGGGACGTTGAAATAGAGATCCCACTGCTCCGAATCCGGATTGAGCCTGCGCACGATCGCGTCGTCCGCTCGTGCGATCAGCCGCTCCAGCATCTGACGCTTTGTTACCGTGTAACGGTGCGCCAGCCGGGCGAGAGCAAGGTCGGCTTCCGTACTGACCCACATATCCAGCCGCCGCTCTCCGTTGCCGTCCTTGCCCGCCGTCGCGCGCCTTGCCCGATAGGCGGCCTGCCGCTGTGCTGTCGTCTGCGCCATCTGCACTCCTCATGATCGTTACCCGGTAACACTCCGGTGTGGCGACGTTACCGGGCGTGAAGTGTAATAAAAGTAGTTCGTCAGTGGCTGAGCACAAGGCCAATTAAATCAATAAGTTAGCGTTTCTTGTGTGGGCGTCCGTATCAACATTGCTACGATTTTTCGAGTAGTAATCCTGGCACTTTCGTGAGGCGCGAAGTAATTCTGAAACGATCGCGGGTCCGTCACCTCGTGTCATCTTTACTACTTTTCGCTCTGACTACGCGGATTCGCTCGGGGTGATTAAAAGGAGCGTTCGCGCGAAACATTCCAAAATAAGGCTGCAATCGCAGCCGAGAACTCCGAATGTGAGGTGGCCTTGCCGCAGAGTGAGAGTAGTCGCGCAGGGGACACGATTTCTCCGAACTGCGGAAGTAAAGATGATACGTTCTGCGTGATTAAGCGCGCGAATCAACATTACTTCGCACAGGGAGCGCGATTACTACACTTCACGCCACCGGGACCTTGTTTCGCATGGGAAAGATACAGTCGCACGAATGCTGAGCGAAAAATTGCTACGTTCGCATGAATGTTGAGCGTGGCTCGCACGAATGGCGATCCTCAACAGAAGTAGAGCGCTTCGACGAGACGCCGCCGCCAATGCGCGCGTTCGACCCGCCTCCTCATGTCCCGTAAGCGGCTCTTATAAAATGCAATTAATCACCTTGATGCGCCCGAAGACTTGAACGGGAAGCTTGCATCAATGGGATGGCGCCGAAATTTCACGATGGTGATGATACGGCGCCCGGTTGCTATTTCTTGCTTCCCCAACCAATCCGATGCCGCTCCTGCGTGGCCTCATGCCGCGCATCCTCCTCGCTGTGCAGGTAGCCGCTCGTCGTCGACAGCGAGCTGTGCCCGAAGTTGTCCCGCACAAAGCGCAGGTCGACCTGCTGGTCGGTCATATGCGAGCCAGCGGTGTGGCGCAGCCAATGGGCCGAGGCACTGGCCAGCACCGCGGCCTGTGCTTCCCATTCCGGCCCCCGCGCGCGCAGGCGCGCCGCGGCCATGCCAAACACCTCTTTCAGGATCAGGTGCAGCGCTCCGCGTGACAGCGGTTTCTCGCTGTCCGCTTTTCCAATCACCGGCAGCACCAGTGGCCGCGTCTCCCCGAACTGCGGAGTCGGCGGCAATGCGTGGGCGCGGCGGTAGCGCGCCAGTTCGGCAATCAGCTCGTCGGTCGCCGGCACCAGCCGCGTCTTGCTGCCTTTGCCGGTCACCTCCAGCCACCAGCGCTCGATGCCCTGGGCATCGCGGCGGCAGAAGAACGCCCCCATGGGGGTGGCCGTCACCTCCGACGCACGCAAGCCGCCCAGATAGAGCACGGTCAGCACCCAGCGGCAGCGCGCCGCATGCAGGCGTTCTCGCGCGTTTTCGGTTGGCATCGCTTCGACCGTGTCTTTGACGATCGCCCACATGTCGTGGCTCAGATAGCGGGTGATGCGCGCCTTGGTTGGCGCGCGCCGACGGCGGGCGAGGGCGAGCGGGTTACCGGCCACGTAGCCCGCCTCGGTGAGCCAGGCGAACAGCGCGTTCAGGATCACCAGCGCCTGGCGCACGCTGCCGGGCGACAGCGGCCCGGCGAACGGGCGCCAGTCCGGATGGCTGCGCGCGAGCTTCTTGCTGCCGGCCAGGACCCAGCGGGCGGCCGGCTGCGGATCGGCCAGAAAGCGCTCATAGACGAGCAGGTCCTCGTGCGTCAGGGAAGACAGCGGCTTGCCGAGCTGTAGCACGGCCCACAGGATCAGCCGCTCCACCTCGCGGCGATAAACGGTCACCGTCGCCGCGCTGTCGGCGTAGCGCGCGAGCCAGGCGGTCACGGCGGACAGGTCGTCGGTCGCCGCGATGCGGGTGGCCGTGGCGGGCGCTCGGTTGCTGCCGTCGTGCCCGGACAGCGCCGACGGCAGCCGTAACTGCTCCAGCGGAGTGGGTAGGGCGGCGAGGGGGGCGGACGTAGGTGGGGCGGGCGGAAGGGCGGGCGATTCCACGGTCGTTAGTTTGCACAATTTTGTATCCGAGACGTGGCCGTGAAATCGACGCCGCCCGGGCGTGCGAGAACAAATTTACTTCACGAAATTCTGCACCATTTTGTTCTCCCGGCGAACATTCGAAGCAATTTTGTATCTTTGCCAACGTTTGTTCCATTCTCGTCGTGCGATTTTTCCCAAATGTGCCCTAAGGTTTATAACCATCGCCTCTGGGGCGATCGGCCGATTTTGGAGCGTCGCATGGAAGAGGGTATTGACGACAATTCCTGTTGCTCCCGCCGGAGGATAGACGGGCGAACCGTCGACACTTCCCACTGGGCCAGCCCCGATGAGGGAGCGCTTACTGGTGACCGACGCGTCCTGTACCTTGCGAGAAAGCAGGCGGTTTCGCTGTATCTTTCCGGTGCCTCGGGCGAAAGCATCAGGCGGCTGACGTCGCTTGGCACAAGTCAGGCCTATCGTCTCATCCGGGAGCGCTGCCTTGAGACGCATCCCGACGGGCGTCCTTATGGCTGGCGCGGGCTTGTGCCATGGCTCCGAGTCAAGCCATACCGTCGTAGCACGAAGGTCCATGTCGACCAGTTCGGCCGCGGTGCTGCGGGCGCGATGCAGGCGCTGCTGGACAGTCAGCCGGCGCTTCGTCAGGCATTTGAGGCGCGTATCCTCGCGAGCGCCTCAGCCAAGCGACTAGTCGAAACTAAACAGTCGAGAAGGCGTCATTGCGCGTGGTTTCTGGACCAATTGCGTGGCTTCGGGTACGAAGCGCGAAACGAATGGCCGTTCAACACATTGAGCCTTGGCTACTCTTCGATCTGTCGGTATATCGACAAGGTGCTGTCGGCCAACCCAAGGGCGCTGGCCGCGGCGAGTGGCGGGCCGAATTTGGCTGTGAAGCTGAGGTCCGGTGACGGAACCGGGCGGCCGGTGCAGAGGTTCATGCAACGCGTCGAAATGGACGCGCACAAGCTAGACGGACGTTTCTGCGTGTCGCTTCCCCTGATGGGGGGCGGTTTCAAGGAGAAGATCGTTCATCGTCTCTGGGTCGTTGTGATCCTGGAGGTCGTTTCGCGCGCGGTGCTAGGGTACTACTTCAGCGTGAGACGGGAAATATCGAAAGATGACGTCATGCGCGCGCTGAAGCGGGCATTGGGCAGATGGTGCCTGCGCCCGGTCAGTTTTTGCGATACGCCGTATCTGCCTGAAGCCGGGCTTCTTTCCGCTCTGGGTAGCGATTTCGTCGGGCTATGCTGGGACGAGACCAGCGTAGATGGTGCGCTTGCCGAGACTTGTCAGCACGTGCGGGATGCGCTGCGCGACAGCGTCGGCTCCACGCTACTGGACCCGAAGACCTCGTTCTCGAAACGTCGAAGCAAGGATGACCGCCCGTTCATCGAGACGTTTTTCCGCAATCTGGCCGGACAGGGATTCCAGCGTCTTTCCAACACCACCGGCGCAAATTTCCAGGACCGCAAGGGAAGACAGCCGGAAGAGGTCGCCCTGGCGAGTCGATTCCAGTACGAATATGCGGAAGAGCTGCTGAACGTGCTCATTGCCAACTACAACGCGACACCGCACAGCGGGATTGGTAACCGCACGCCGCTCGCGTATGCGAAGTTCTTGTACCACCATTCCCAGCAGAGCTTCCGGCGAGCCGACCCCGCTGTCGTGGACACGCTATTCAGCATCCGCAAGCGCTGCATCGTGCGCGGGGGCGCTAAGAGCGGGCGTGCCCCGTTCGTTGAGTTCCATTACGGCCGTTATACCAACGACGTGCTGCACAACCGGCACGACCTTGTCGGCTCCGAGATCTGGGTGGTCTGCCACAAGGAGGATGACTGCCGGGTGGCGCTTGCCTCCACGCTGGACGGTATGTCACTCGGCGTGTTGCGGGCAGCACCGCCTTGGAACATGTCGCCGCACAGCCTGTCGCTACGTGCTGCAATTTGCCAGGCGTGCTCTCACGGAAAGTTTGCGATTCCGGCAGGCGTCGACGCCATCGATGTCTTCATGCGCTACGTGGAGAGTCAGGCGCACAACCGCTTGCCGGTCCATCCGGCCTACCTCGAGGCACGGCGCATACTGGCAGCCGCAGCCGATTCATCAATCGGGCCTTCCATGCTGGATGTAGCAATGGCTCGGGCCAAGGCAGGCAGCAGTTCTTCAAAGGGTAGCAAGGGGGCCGCTTCGGAGCCGACGGCAAGACGCGCGCAGTCTGGCGCCGCGGACCCGCTGAAGCCTTCTGCGGGTCCTACGCTGCCTCCGCGTCGAATGGCGCAGTCGAGGTAAGCCATGTCCTTCTCACTGCCCGAGCGCATCGATCCGCGGCACTGCATCGTGACGAAGCAATACGCGGTGTATACACCGCCCATGCACGAAATGATCGAGCAAATCGGCGAATGGATCGACCAGCAGCGCCCCGGCGGCTATATCTATGGTGCGTCACGCCTAGGCAAGTCCCGCTGTGTGCAGTGGTACGTTGCAAACGAATTGCAGGAGCGCTTCAAGGCCGTCATGCCCCTGGTGGTGTGGAATCGCCGCCCCGACAGTCACAGTAGTGAAGCGGGATTCTGGCACCAGCTCTTACTCGCCTCGCGTTTCGAATTCGCCAACCCGGCAAAGCCGCCGAAGAAAGCCGAAGGCATATACCTGTGCAAGCAACGCTTCATCGCCATTGCGAACAACGCGCAACGGAACTACATGGTGCTGCTTATCGACGAAGCGCAGGATCTGACGTTGCGGGAGTGGAAGTGGCTGGTCGGCCTGCAAAATGAGCTCGATTACGAGGGCTATTTACTCAGCGTATTTTCAGTCGGCTCACACCAGTTGAACTATCGCCACGAATATATGGCCATCACGGGCAACGCTCACGTCGCCGCGCGCTTTATGGCAGCGCATGCGCGCTTCCACGGCCTGCGCTCGCCCGAGGAGATCGGGTACGTGCTCAACGGCTACGATATCGACTCCGAGTGGCCGCCAAGCAGCGGCGTTCCGTACCTGGCGCACTTCGCGCCGGCGGATTATGCGGCCGGGCGCCGGCTCGCCGAATGCGCGGCGCTGCTGTGGAAAGCGCTGATGGAGCTTTCGCCCGAATCTGCGCGCGGGCATTTCGAATTTCCAATGCAGCATGTCGCGAAAGCCACCGAGGCGATACTCTTCCAACTGGCGCGGGGCGAAGACTGGGCCGACGTGACCTCCTATGAGAGCTGGTTGCGAGAACTCGCTAAAGCGAACTTCCCGGACCACATGAGGATCATCTCGACGGGTAGTTGACATGGCGGCCTACCCATCGGTGAACTGGTGGCCGGGAAACCTCCGTCCGTACGAGTCGAGGCTGTCGTTCGTCGCCCGCTTCTGCGCACTGAATGGCATCAACGTCCGAAAATGCGCGGAGTTTTTGAGTGTGGAGCCCGATAGCAGCACGCCGCTTCCGATCGACGAAATCAGGCGCCTGGCGTCCGTGCTGGGTGAGACCGCGCCGCTTGTCGAAGACGTTTTCTCGCCTTCCATACGGTTCATCGATGTCGGCCGTTATGGCCCGCCTCCCGATAGTCGCGAGCGACGTGCCATCCGCTATTGCGAGACCTGTGTGCAGCACGGCTACCACAGCTACCTGCATCAGCTTGGGTGGCTTTCGCGGTGCCCATTTCACCTGAGCGAGCTGAAAACGACCTGGGCGCAGAAGCACACCGCCAGGCTCGTGTCGCAGCGTGTGGGCGCGTTGGAGTTCGTGATGCGGCAACGCTGCAGGACGTGGCCGCACGGCATTGATGCCGGCTTTCCCGCCCGAGAGCCGGGGCGTGTTGCGTCGCTCGCCGGCTGGGTCGCACGGGCGAGCGTCGCTGCCGCGCGCATGTCGCTCGGCGAGATCTGGTCGTCGGGCAACGATGGCATGCCGGGGGCCGTCTCCCTCGACCAAGCGTTCGGTCAGCTGCGCGCGCTTGAGCCCCCGCCCGAGGACATCGAACCGCTCCTTACCGAAGCCGGTGATCGGTGGAGTCTGGAAAGCCACGCGTTTGCGCGGCAAGCGAAAATCCAGCTCGGCCGCCTCAGGTCGAGCCACCTCAGCTTTGCCGACGTTCTTCACTTCTATATACGCATCAACGCCGCTTCGGCGAATCCGTCTTCGTTTGTCACGCGCCTGAATGCCATGCAAGACCGACAGGCTCGCCATGGCACCTGTCGCTGTCGGTGGAGGCTGACTAAGGAGGGACGGCTTTCGCGCTGGGTCAGCGTGCGTCCAGAGGAGGGGCCCCGCTGGGGCCTGATCTGCCCATACGATATCGCGCTCAACGAACTTCAACTCGGCTGGGGCCGTTCGGACCTGGCGCTCTCCAATCGGCCGGCGGAGCAGGAACGGCGGCGCTTCTGCAGCGTTTCTCACGCGATGCGCGACTTGGGCCTCATCCGCTATACACGGGAGGCAGCGGTAGCGCCGGCGGGTTACCTATATGCCGATCAGGACGTCTGGACCTGCTGCGAGTGGGTCTGGGAGTCGACGCTAACCGCAGTGCTCGATATGGCGGTCACGTGGGAAATCGAGCTGACGTTCGATGCGTTGACCACTTGGCTAGATGACATCGATCGGGGTGTCGATCCGCTTGAGCGGGACGATTCCAAGTTTTGCGTCCGCCTGTGCGAAACCGACGATGGCCTCTTGCTGATCAAGTGGACGAGGGCAGAAGCGAATGTGCGTCGGGGGCGACCCCGGATCTGAACGCAACGTACCGTGAGCAACGTGAAGCCCGTTGGCTTGCGACGCATTGCGGCCAGAGTTTCGGCCCAGGGGGCTCGGAACAAAATTGTGCAGAAAACGCTAACAAAATTGTGCAAACCAACGCGGGGGTCTAAAAAGTCACAGCTAGCTTCGCAATTATAGACATAAGCGCAGTTATGTCTAAAGTATCGCCAAGAAAATTGTATATATAACGTATTACGTAGTAATATTTATCAACATTTCTGTTTTTTTCTCCCTATGCCCGCTGCCGACCTGGATCTGACCGACGCCGCGCTGCAGACCGCCATGGCCAACGACATTGCCGAGCTACGCAGTCGCTTCCCCGAGACCCGCGCGTTGTACCGCGAGGTCTGCGGCCTGCTGTTCTTCCGCTACGGCGTCACGCCCACCGCCAACAAGCTCTACAGCCTGGTGCGCAAGGGCAGCATGGGCACGCCGGCGGAGGTGCTGCAGGCGTTCTGGCAGGAGTTGCGCGGGCGCACGCGCGTCACCATCGACCATCCGGACCTGCCGGAGGCGCTCAAGTCGATCGCCGCCAATGCGGTGCAGACGATCTGGCAGGCGGCCAACGAGGCCGCGTCCGCCGAGCTGGCGACGCTGCGCGCGGAGGCGCGTCACGCCGCGAGCGAAGCGGAAGCCGAGCGGGATGCGGCGCGCGCGGAGACGGCGGCCGCACGCGAGGATGCTGCGGCGATCGCGGCCCAGCTGGCCGAAGCCCGGCAGGCGCACGACACCGTGCAGGCGGAGCTGGCCGCCGAGCGACAGGCCCACGCCGCCACGCAGGCCCGGCTCGAGGCGGGGCGGACGGAACTGGAGGCGGGCCGGCGCCAGCTGGACGCGCTGCGCACCCAATTCTCGACCGAGCTGGAGCGGGCGCGCGAGGCGGTAACGCTCGCGCAGGAACGCGCCGAAGCCAGCGAGCGGCGCAGCTTGCGCGAACTCGACGCCGAGCGCACGGCGCGCCAGCAGAGCGAACGCACGGCCGAAGCGTTGCGCGGTGAACTGGCGGCGGCACGCGGCGAGGCGCGTGATGCGGCCGTGGCGCAGGCGGAGGGCCGGGCTAAGCTGGAAGCGCAGGCCGCGGCGCTAGCCGATCGGCTCGCGGTGGCCGAGCAGGCGCAGCGCAAATCCGTCAGCGACCTGGACACCGTGCAGGCGGAGCTCGCGGCGGCGCAGCGCCGGGCCGAGCGCGCCGAGGCCGAAGCGGCGCTGGTGCGGCAGCTGCTGGCAGAGTTGCGGCTGGCGCCGCCTGAGCGAGACGGTGGTGCGCGGCGGCGCAAGGCCGGGAGCCGGCTAAACGAAAAGCCGGGCGAACAACTGGACGAAAATCAGGGGGCGCCGACGGCCTCCCTCACCCCGGAAGATGGCAGCGAGAGCAGTCACAGAAGCGACAGCAGCGATGACAGCAAAGACTGAGCGGGCGGCGGCGATCCGCTGGATCCAGGATCAGATGGCCGACTATGGGCTGACGATGGAAGAGCTAAAAGCGGCGGGGTGCTTCGATCCGCCGCCCCCGCCCCCACCGCCTCCGCCGCCCGTGGTCTGCTACCGCAATGCCGAGGGACTGACCTGGGATGGGCAGGGCGAGATGCCGTCCTGGCTGAAGCGCGCGGTCAATGCAGGGCAGAGCGTGGAGTTTTTTCGGGCCGGATAAACGAAGCTCGGCTGCTGCGAGGGATATATTTTCCTTTCCAATCATAGGTTTACAGAGGATATGGCGGATTTGGGAATCCCGGGTGTCCCTCTGGAAGACCTTGAGGAGGGCCAGCAGACCAAGCGGCGATGTCCTGGGCCGCGCGTGGAGCGAATCGCACTGATGATGTCCAAAAGCGCGTTAGCTGGGTCATCGTACTTTTTGTAAAAAATGGCGGTAGCGGACCGCTGAGCCACCTCTTGCACGGTCTCTCTGCGCCTTGGATCACCACGTGGCATTTGTAAGTCATTGATAGATTGACACTTTCTGCAGGTCGTCGTCAGGAAATGCACGGAAAGTACGATGACCCCTACCATCGGGCCACCGCCAAGGGCTATATTGCAGGCGGCCGAACAACCAGAAAAACTCTAATGATTGATATATCGAATGCTCAACTCGACCCATATCGCGGTTTCCATTATTTTCATGAAGATCTGAATATTTACCTGAAGGTAGCCCTCTCCTCCGCATTGTTGTTAGTTCGTCATTCGGCTGAGCCGCAGGATTCAGACAAGTTGCACGATCTTATAAAGCTTGCGCATCCGTCTTGGAATACCCCGCCTGTCAGAGATATGTCAATAGACATTCAGCGAAGAACTCACGCTTCCATCTCAGCCTTTGCCCTAATCTCTGTCTTCTCAGCATTTGATGACTTCCTCATCGGGACGAAAGCGGAGTTGCATCGATTTTATTCGGCCACAGAGTCATCCAGGCATATCGGAATGAATAAAGCGACACCGACAATTATAGAGGAAACAAATATTAACGACGGCGAAGAAAATGATGATGATGACGACTCGGAAGAACGACTGCGCGCTTTCTATGCCAAAAACGGATGGGACGGAAGGTCGATCGATCCGATCTTAAAGGTGGTAAGGTACTTTCGACTTTGTCGAAACTGCATCGCTCATCGAAACGGGCGTGCGTCGCGCGCACTTGTCAAACATTCTTCTGATGCAGACGTACATAAGCTGGTGAGTAACCTCTTGGACAAGGCATCCAACGGTCTTCGAAAGTACGTGATCAACGAGGATGTTTTTATCGAACCTACCCAAGCGATTCTCTGCTCTCATTTGCTTCGAAAGATCGCGCTGGATGCAAACAAAAAACTTCTAGGTACGCTTGGGTTTGATGGGTTCCTGCGGTCGGTAGCACATCACACAATGTTCAGTGAGACTATCGTGCGATCTGATGCTTACAAAACTCCTGAGGCAGTATTGAATTTCGCCCTAACGGACCGCTATCGAGCGACGATGTCAAATCGAGAGGAGTGTATCCAAGAAATGAAGCGTCTTGGTCTATGGAAAAAATACATGAGCGAGTTTGAGCGAAAGTACGGTACCGGTTATCTGTCCGAATACTAAGGACACCAAAATGATGGTCGGAACGCTCCGCAACTGAGCGAGCGGACCTTCGGATGCCCGACCGGGTCGCTGCTCGAGCGACCGGAACCGGCTACAGCCGTTGCCGCTTCAGCCATTCCTGGTTGGCGACGGTTAGTTGCAGTGCTGGGCCAGGAAGAACGTGAGGCTGGCGTTGCCCGGGCACAGAGATAAGGCACGATATCGTCCGCTGACCATGCCAAGGTGGCTAGCGGTTGTTGTGCCGAACCGGTTGCCCGCAGTCCGGAACCAGCCGGGCAAGGCGCGACGAAATTGCGCCGCCCTCGGCCCAGGGATAGTCTTACCGACTGCTTCGCACGGCCTCGAGCATGGACTGTCCTTGACGCGTCAGACGAGGGTAAGCATGGCCGCGGGCATGTCCGCGCTCGATCGTGACCAGTTTTTGGCCATCTAATTGATCTGGCTCGAGGTCATCAATCCCCTGCGCATCGCCAATCAGCAGTAGCGCGGCGATTTCGTGCGGACTCAGCACGTCGGCCTCCTTTGTCGGCGTCGGAAGACGGAAACTCCGACCGCTGGTCCGTGGATCGAGTGCCACGGAGGACGATGAGAACGGCAGTGAATGCATCGGTGCGAGGAACCTGCCGGTAGGGTACGCCGAACGTTCAAGGCCTGCGGCCAAGATGCGCCCTTATGCTCTTCAGCGCATAAGGGCGGGGGCGACTCTCGGGTGGGCTTGGCCACCGATTCGGCGGTAGTGAATTCAGGCCGCCCTTGTATTCCGGAAACCTCATGGCATGTAGCCGGGTGCGCCAGGTTCTGCCATAGGTCGGCAACTCATCGCCTTGGATCGCCCCCTCGATCAACGGCGCAGGAGACCCCGCGGGGTAGAACTTGCCGGGCCCGACCTCCACTGCTTAGCCGCAGAGCGGGAACGTTGCTCGAGATGGGCGTCGAGGAAGACAAGGGGGCACGAACGTGTCTGCGCTTGATGCTGGAAAGTCGGCTGCGGGCCATGGTCAGCGGCGTCAACCTTGAGCCGGCGACGGATTGTGAATGATAGAACTCATTGTTCGGCGCAGCTCTTTCGCTAAATGACGTTTGCTAAATTTTCTCAGTGAGAATCTTGCGAATGTTGAGAAAATTGAGTAGCCTCTGGGAATCATCCACAGTTCGTCTGCCTCTGACATGAGTTCCTATTCTAGTGTGGCCGATCTGGCCGCCCGCATGCGTATCGAGCCGGACACGCTTCTCGAGAGGCTTCGGGAAGCGGGGGTGAACAAAGCAGACGACCGCGAGCCCGTCTACGAGGCCGATGTCGCCGCGCTCAGTGCGCTTTATCGGAAGCTGCTCGGCCCGCGGACGATCGAGATCGCCGCCGAGGTGCGCGGGGAAGCGGATCCGGGTCTGGAGACGCCGGCGAAGCCTAAGGTCAATCGCGTCATCCTGGTGGGCCAGCTGGGCGAGGGTCCCGAAGTACGGTGCCTGCCGTCCGACGCGCCGGTCGCGAACATCCGCCTCGCAGTGGCCCACCGTTACTGGCGACTTCTGAGGGATGTCGTCGAATTCGGGTATGACACCAGGGAGACGCGCGCACTCCTGTATCTAGACCTGCTGGGAGGACACGTTCCGGCCAGATTGACGGCAGTCGTTCGCCGTCTTGTGCGCAGCGCTCTTCGCGCCTCGATTGCGGAATCCCGGCGGACGCACCGCCTTTCTGCTTTGGCCGCTCAGGTCCGGTCCTTCCTCGCTGGTCATGTAGTGTCGTGCCACCACGCCGACCGGGAGGCGACGATTCACCCGGCCTTTGCCCCGCCGGTTGCGGTCATTTGAAGGAGTTTGATATGACACCGCGTTTTCACGCGCCGGCTGCCGTCGCACCCGGCCCCCAACTGGTCGAGAAATTGGTCCACGACATTGACGAGCAACTGGAGCAGACCATCGACGCTGGCGAGCGTGCCCGCGTAATGGCCATTGTGCGCCAGTGCCTGACGGCAACGCTCTCCAGCCCCGCCTCGGCGGCGGCAGTCGAAGACCGCCTCGCCGTGTCATATCTGAAGCCCTCGGAGGTCATTGCGCAAGGTCTGGTGGCCATGTCGCAGGCGACGCTGTATCGCGCGGTGGAGGATGCACGCTTTTATTGTGTCACCCCCCGCGGCAAGGCGATTGGCCGCGCATTCCCGGCCTGGCAATTCGCGCCGCCGGTGCCCGAGTTGCTGACTCCGGTCCTGCGCCAGATGAAAAACCTGCCGAGCAGCGAAATCCATGCGTTCTGGGTGACGCCGGTTGACGCCTTCGACGACCTGACGCCGGCCGAGTTGCTGGCGGGCAGGGCGTTCGAATCGCGAGCGGCGCTAACTGCTGCGCAGCGTGGCCACCTTGCTCAAGCCGCAAGCGAGCGGCAGGGCAGGGTGATCACGCAGCTGGCCGCGCTGTCCTCGCGCAGTTCGGATCTGATCAGTTGATGTTGATACCAAGAGAATTTGTCGTACCGGCTTCGATTGCCGCTACTCTTCCTACCCTTGACCATTTGCGTCGGGCGCTGGACGGCGCGGTGGTCTTCGTGCCGGCCGGCACCCGGATTGTCCGCGCCGTCCGGCATCCGGCCGCGGTCATCCCGCCACACGTGGAGCGCACCTACCGATTCGGACCGCCCGCCGCATTGGCCGGTGAGGGAGGGCGTTACCCGATCTACTGGATGTATGCCGCCCAGGATCTCACGACTGCACTGTGGGAATCCGGCTTCTGCACGAACGACATCACGCAGCCGGGCACGTTCTATATCCCCCGAGCCATTGCGGAGACGGGCCTGATCGCGACCTTCACCGTGCAAGCGGATATCCCCATCCTCGATCTTGACGGCACCGTTCTCAGCAAGCTGGGCATTTATGATCGCATCCACGAGGGCGAATACGACTGGTGTCAGTGGTTCGGCCTGCGGATGTTCGACGTCCTGGCGAGCTTTGCCGACGGCGGCGCACCGATCGGTTTTCGCTATCCGTCGCGTAAGCATAAGGGCCATCTTGCGCTGGCTGTGCAATCCGGCTCACTGGGGCAATGGCGCCGCCAGGTCGATGTGCAGGTCGTGCGCTTCTCTGAAATGCCCGAGTTCAACGCGCTCCGGAGGGACAGCAGCTACGCGGAGCCCTTCGAGGGGGGATTTACGGTGGACCGATGAGTCGGCTCTCCCATGTGCAGCGGTTGCGGGGTGCGGCATGGCTACGACAGCTATGGTGATGCCGGGACGGGTCCATTGCTCGGCTCATGCTATGCAGAACGGCCCACACGAATGGCGGCTTGGCTGGAATAGGAATCGGATAAAGGAGTCAGTGGATGTTTGATTTCGGATCGTTGGCGAAGACGACGGCGGCTGAAGTGCCGGCGACGCTTGCCGAATTGTTCAAGCAACTGGATAGAAGGGCTACCCATACGGGCTTGCGCCCGGCGCAGCTTGCAGCGCTCGCTGCGTTGGATCTGCAGCTCGTACAGCGCGACGTGATCATGAAGCTCAGCACGGGCTCGGGTAAGACCATCCTCGGCCTGATCTATGCGGAGATGATGCGCCGCAAGTACAAGGGGGAGCCCGTCGTCTATCTGTGCCCGACAAGGCAGCTTGTCGAACAAGTTGTCGCCACTGGGCAGGCAATTGGCGTGAGTGTCTCCACCTTTGGCACCGGCCTTCCCTACGCGGCCATGAGCGGTGATGCCATTCTTGCTTGCACGTACGACAAGCTGTTCACAAGCGGCTCAGTCTTCGAGAGCCAGGCGATCCGGCCCTCGGCCATCGTGCTCGATGACGTGCATGCTGGCACCGAACGTGTGCGAAAGTACTATACCGTCCAAGTGCCGGCAGAGTGTCTCGATCAGCTCCGGACTTTGCTTAGGCCCTTGTGCGAACCAACCGATGCTGCGACGTGGGCCGGCATCATGAAGAATGATGTCGCTTCCCTGTATGAAGTGCCGTACTGGATCTGGGCACAGGTGTGCGGTCAGGTGGCACAGATACTGGATCCTCACAAGACGGAAAAGTCGCTGCGGTTCACCTGGCCAAACATCGCGCGCTATCTCGAACTGGCGCGCTGCTGCATTTCGGGCGTGTCCGCCGAAATTGTGCTGCAGGTCCCGCCGGTTGAGGAGGTGTCCGCCTATGCCGGAGCCAAGCACCGGCTGTTCATGTCGGCCAGTATCAAGGATATCTCGGGGCTGATTGCCGTGCTGGGTTGCGACCCAGCGGCGTACGGGCGCATTGTCGAGCCGGCTGAAGATGAGGGGGCCGGTGAGCGCATGATCCTGCCGACATCCCTCATCAGTGCAGAATGCAAGAAGGAGGAGATCGCCGCCGTCTGCGCCCAACTTTCCAAGCAGACCAACGTCGTCGTGCTGACAACCTCGGCGGCACAAGCGAAGACCTGGACCGATGCTGGTGCCACGTTGTCTCAGGACACCGAGTTCGCCGGCGCACTGGAGCGGCTTCGCACCACGATCGGCAACTATGTCGTTTTTGCGCAGCGCTTTGATGGCGTCGACTTGCCCGACGACGCTTGCCGCATTCTGGTGATCGACGGTATCCCGAGCGGTGAGCGCATCACCGACCAAGCCGATGCTTTCCGTCAGAAGGACAGTCCCGAGTACGAAGTCAGAACTGTCAACAAGTTCGAGCAGGCACTGGGGCGCGCAGTCCGGTCGAGCGCGGACTATGCGGCGGTCCTGTTGGTTGGCCCCGACATCGCGGCATTCATCGGCCGCAAGAACGTCGTCGCGCTTCTTGAAGCGCGGACGCGTCTGCAACTGGATCTCGGTCGAGAACTTGCACAGAACGCGGGAAAGGGCAGGCCTATTTCCGCCGTGATCGCGGAGATGGGGCAGGCCCTGCTGGGCCGCAATGAGGGCTGGAAGGAAGCGCACCGTGTGCGCGTCAAAGTTCAGGCAAGGCAGCCCAGACCAGCTGCACTGACTCCATTCGAAGCGGCTGCGGTGGCGATGCGGGAAGCGTGGATGCTGGCCAAAGCCAAGAACTTCCAGGGGGCGGTCACCCGCTTGCGGGAGGCGGCGAACGCGTCCCAATTGCATCCTATCCAGAAGGCCGAGATCCTCTATTGGGTTGCGACGTATCTCAATCAGTTCAGTCCCGCCCAAGCGGCGGAGACGTACAAGGCCGTCTTCGCAGCGAACACCAAGTTTCCGCGACCGGAGCAGGTCGCAGATCGCAAGTTCGCGCGGCTGACCAATCAGGCAATTGCCGTGTGCCAGGCGTTCAGCAGCTTTGCCTCTGCCAATGCAGCTGTGGCGCGATTGGACGAGGTCCGTGCGAAGCTTTCGTACGGCAATTCGGCAGAGGTCGTCGAGCGTGGTCTGCATGAACTAGGCGAACTGCTCGGCGCGACCTCCAATCGCCCGGAGAAGGAGACCGGTCGGGGACCGGATGTTCTCTGGCTGTTCGATGACTGCGGGCTCTGCATTGAAGCGAAAAGCGAGAAGACTGCGCCCATCTTCAAGACAGAGGCAGCGCAACTCGTCCTCAGCATGCAGTGGTGTGATGATTCGCTGGCCCCAGGTACACCCAAGCCAGTACCGGTGTTTGCGACCAATGTCACGGCAGCCGACCGGGCAGAGGACATTGGCTTCGGTCCTCGCCTGCTGAGCGAAGCGGTGCTGATGAGCATCATCGATCGTCTGCGGCAGGTTGTGCTAAGCCTTACCTTCGATGGGCCGCTCTTCACCGATCCAGCAACGGTTGGCCGGCGGTTGAATGAGTGCGGCGTTGCTGGTGCCCAGATTGTCGGAAGTCTGCCAGCGATGAAGCCGTAGTTCATGGCGGTGACTTCGGCCTCCCCGCCCGGCGCCCTGGAGCTGATTACACGGGCATCAGCCCTGCGCGCCTGGCCGCAGGGAATTCCGTCGGCGGACATCACCTGACGCTGGCGCGCGGCCGATGTCGATTCGATACCTTCGCAGGGACGCTGCCCGGCCACTCGGATGACGGCAACGATGGCAGCAAAAGCTGAGCGGGCGGACTCGATCCGCTGAATCCAGGCGCAGATGGCCGACTATGGGTTGACACTGGAGGAACTGGAGGCGGCGGGGTGCTTTGATCCGCCCCCGCTGCCACCCTCACCGCCGGTGGTCTGCTATCGCAACGCGGAAGGGCTGCCCTGGGACGGGCAGGGCGAGATGCCGTCGTGGCTCAAGCGGGCGGTCAATGCGGGGCAGAGCGTGGAGTTTTTCCGGGTCGGATAAGGCGTTCGCACAGAGCGGGGTACCGGGGTGCTGAAGATTTCAGGTTGCCGAGGATTGGCGGACTCCTTTCGAATCCCGGGCGCCCCTCAATGGGGTGCCATGGCCCGGGCGGTTTAGCGAAGCTCGCTTCAATGCACGATTAATGTTCTGCAGAAGTTGTCACAATCTGGACGCGTGAATGCAGTTCCAACGTTCAACGCGCGCGAGGTCGCCGATCGTGAGCATTAACTAGGATACACTAGCACGTCTTGCTACGGACATGCCGCACTGGAATTGTAGCGACTCCACAGAATAACAGTGCTGTGACAGACGAGGGAGATGGCTACGTCAACAAGTGGTATGGGTCAAGTTCTGGCTCGAGCAGGTCATACATCCGACCCTTGGGGGCGGTACTACACCACGCCCATTGTCAGCCAATCATTGGTTGATAGGATCGAGGTAGCCAAGCCGAAGCTAGTTCTTGAGTTGGGCTCTGGCTCTGGCTCCTTGTGCACCGCTGCCGCGACTCGCTGGCACAAAGCCCAGTTGGTGACAGTCGACGTCGACAGCCGCGCTCCGAAGGCCCTGGATGCCGACATGGTCGGGACCGGCCGCCGACACAGTCATTATGTCCACGACGTGCTCGACGCTGCGCTATCCGACAAGATTGGCTTGGCTCCCGGCACGGTGGACGTGGCAGTCTGCAACCCGCCGTACATTCGGCCCAAGTGGCGATCTGATTTTGGCAAAATTCTAGAGGATGCCGGATTGTCAGGCACGCTTGCCTCGCTGCACGACGCCGGCGCAGACCTTCTCTTCCTTGCTCAGAACTTGCGCCTATTGCGCAAAAACGGAAAGCTTGGGCTGATCCTTCCTGACGGCCTTATCACCGCCGAACGATTCTCCGGAGTGCGAAAGACCCTGCTTCGACAACATTTGATTGAGCAGGTGGTTCAGCTACCGCGTGGAGTGTTCAAGGGCACTGAGGCTCAAACCTACCTCGCCGTGCTGTCTAAGAGCGCCGGCGAGACGAATCAAGTGACGCTTAGGCAGATGGATTCCGACGGGCAACTCAGCGTGCCGATCGAGATCCTGCAGGAAGCGGCTGTCAAACGGCTCGATTTCACCTTTCATGCGCGAGTCGTGTCACCTCAGCGAAGTGGCGAAGGGCCGATGCGGATGTCCGTACGCCAAGCATTGACGGACGTCGTGCGAGGGACAGTCTGTTCATCGTCAATTTCAGCGTTCCCGGCTCCGGTGTTCCACCTCGGCGACTTTTCAGAACCGCTAGGCGAGCACGCCGTGAGGGTCGTGCCTAAGCGCTTTGCGCTTAGCGAACGCAAAGCTCAGCAAATGTTGGAAGAGGCCCGGCTGGCGCTGCCGGGCGACATTTTGCTTGCTCGCGTGGGCCGATCCCTTGAAGACCGACTAGCCTTGGTAGTTCACGGACCATGCGTTATTAGCGATTGCATCTTTGCGTTGCGTGCGATGGATGAACATCGCGAGCGCCTGTATCGGTTCTTCGACAGCGATCTGGGTAGGCATGCCCTGGCTTCTTCCGCGCATGGTGTGGCTGCAAGGTTTATGTCGAAGACCAACTTGTTCGAGATTCAGTTCTAACCTGACTCACGATGTCGCAGATTCCTCAAATCGGTAGCTTCGACCAGCTTTCCGTCGAGCGGGCGGTTCACTGGCTTAGTCGCACAGGCGTGCGGTCCCCCCTTAGCGTTGAGCGCATCAAGCAGTGGGTCAAACAATTTCAAGCGCCGGAAGAAAAGACACTAGCCTGGCTGATCCTACGAAACCTGATTTTTCGTACTAACGAGCAGTTGCAGTCTTCCATGCGGCAGGCCCTGAAACAGGCGACCATCCACTTTGTCGATCAGCTAGGCCTGCGGGAGAACGTTGCGTGGAATGATGCGCTTAAACGCCACGCTGGTCTGACCTTCTACTGCGGTCCGCCGTCGCTTCCGACTTTCGGCTTGCCAACCCAGCCCGGAAAGAGCGGTGACCTGATCGCCAGGTTGATTAACCAGCGGTATGGTATAGACAAGCAGTATCCCTCTGACGTCAAAGTCTTGCCGCCAGATGAACGATTCATCGTCGTAGACGACGGAACATATACAGGCGTCCAGCTTGCGAACTTCCTGCGGGGATGGGATATCGATTTTTCTCATGGGCGCGTCGCGATCGCTGTTGCGATGGCTCACAAGACGGCTTGCGAGCATCTAAAGAAGGAGTTCCCGAACGTGCCGCTAATTTATGGCGAGCTCCTGACCGCAGACATGTGCTTTCAATCTCTGTCTCAAAAGTGGATTGAGACCGGGCAATGGAGCTATGAGAAATCCCCGCTGGAAGTCTATGATGACGTGCACAAGCGCAATCAACCTTTTGCGAACGGAAATGGCGGCAACGGCTATGGCAATATCGGGGCACTGGTCGCGTTTGAGCACGGAGTGCCGGATGATTCGATTCAGCTACTTTGGGACGTCTCCCCGAGTTGGAAGCCGCTGGTTGAACGGTGAGCTTGACCATGCAAATTAACGCCTCCATGCTAGCGCGCACGCGCGCCGAGGAACATGACGCCGATGTATGGGGTGAATTCTTTATTCCACCCTATTTCGACCGATTGGCACTGACGACGGCCACCAAGTCGGCCTACATCACTGGCAAGCGTGGTTGTGGCAAGACCATGCTGCTGAAATATTTCGATTACCACACGGCGTTCTCGAAACGCAGGAAGGACATTCCTGCAGACGCTATCGACCATATCGGGATCTACTGGCGTGTCGACACCCAGTTCTGCAGCTCGCTCAAGCATCGAGGCATAGAGGACACCGAGTGGAGCGTCGTCTTTGAAAGCTACTTCGGGCTCGTCATCGCCACCGAGTTGCTCCGTGCGGTCGAAGCCATTGCCAACAGTTCTTTTCCGAATTTTAATTCGGACGACCTCGCGGCTCTCACGCTTCCTAGCGCCGCCGACTACTTGGACGATGCGCCAACAGGCGTTCGGCAGTTGGTCCAATACCTAGAGTCGATAAGACGCAAGTTCACGACGTGGGTTTCCAATGTGAAAGCGATGGACTGTCCCGTCCTGCCACCCGGGCGAGACTTCATTTTGTCGTTGGTGGGTGACCTCCGCGCAAAAGCTTCGTTGGCAACGCTTTCTGTCTTTGTTTACGTAGATGAAATCGAAAACCTCGTGCCATATCAGCGGCATGTCCTGAACTCGTTCCTAAAACACAGCCAGCGACCGCTGATCATCAACTTCACGTCAAAGGAACATCCCTCCAACAACGATACGTCCGGCCCCGAGTCGATTAACGCCACCCACGACTACCGGTTGGTTGACCTCGACTACTATCTGGAGCTTAGCGGAGCTGCCATGCCATTCTTTGCCGAGGTTTTCCTCGGCAACCTGGACATTGCGGCTGGGCGATTTGATAGTGAGTTGCTCGACGTTGTTTGTTCCCATGCACGTCTAGCCGAGCGCCAGAAGCCCCAGTACCAAAGGGAGGTCGTCGCGGACATGCGCACGCGATTTCCCGACGTCACTGACAAGCAAATTGCAGCGAACGCGCTTCAAGTTCAGACGCTGAAGGAAAGCCTTTATCGCCGGATAAGCAAGGCACTCAAGGATCGCAGGAGCAATTTGGCTGTTGAGGACTTCCTGTTTGAAGGTGCGCCTGCGGAAGCGTTGGTGACGCTCCCCGCGTTGTTAAACCGGGAAACGCTGCTTCCAGACAATGTTCTGGCGGAGCTCAAGAAATTCTCCAAGAACCGCAAAGGCTCCTTCGAGTCCACATGGATACACAACAATCTCTTCGGGGCGATTTTGGAGCTGTATCGGCCATTCGCCCGCGAATGTCCGCTGTACAGTGGCTTCGACACGCTTTGCACGATGTCGAACAACAACCTTCGGAATTTTCTAATCCTTTGCTACAAAACTCTCGAGGTCGCAGAGCTGCGCGATCAGATTGAACCACCCTATGCAGTTGATATTCAATGCCGGGCGGCCTATGACGCCTCCGAACAGCTGATCAAGGAAATCCGTACCTTCGGGCGTTTCGGCGAGCAGTTACGAGTGTTTGTGCTCAGGTTAGGAAGCATTTTCAGAGCACTGCAAGCCAGCCCTGCGATGAGCGAGCCTGAGCAAAATCAGTTCACAATCAACTCTGGCGGCCGTCCTTTGCAGGGTGACGAGCTAGCATTCATCGCGGAGGCGCTACGGCACGGGGTTTTGGTCGAGCAATTGGAAACCAAATCCAAATCGGGGGTTGGCCAGGATATCGTGGACTATCAGCTGAATCCAATCTACGCGCCATACTTTCAGATCAGCTACAGACGAAAGCGCAAGCTAGAAATATCAGTGGAGCAGTTTCACATGCTTATCATGGGCAACGAGAATGAGTACCGCGATCTCGCGCGCGGGCTTGCGCGCCAGCTGTCGGATACCGATGCGCTTCAGCTCGGCCTGCTGTTGTCATGAGGGTCCGGTTCTTTTCAGTCTCTGGAAGCAGCGCCGCCGACCTCAGTCTTCCAGACGACATCGTCCTGTTGCACGGCGAGGAGCTTGATGAGCGCGGTGAGTCGGCATGCGGGTGCGCGCCGAAGGACGCCCGCGTGATGCTCAGTTTTGGTGTCGAAGACATGTCCCTTACAGTCGGCGGCGAAACGAAACCGAGTGACCTGGCAGTTGAGTTGCTCAGTGGATACGACTGGCGCAAAGTGTTTCTGGAAGCCACTACGCTCGGCTTCGCGGAGCTGTTCTGCGCCGCCAACGCGTTGCTGGCCAGTGGCGCGACGACAGTGAATATCATCTACGTCGAACCGGGGGAATACACGCGGGTTAGCAAAGGCGCCGACCAGTTCGCCCTGTCCGAACCGACGCGCGGCTATGTTGCCATCCCCAACGCGATTGTCGATCTGTCCAGCGAGGAAGTCGAAGCTGGTGTCTTCTTCCTGGGCTTCGAGCCTGAAAGACTTGACCGAGCACTCGAAGAGTACCAGATGATCACCTCGAAGGACGTCAAGCTGGTTTTCGGTATACCCGCCTACCATCCCGGGTGGGAGCTCGACGCTATCATCCCGCACCTGCCGGCGTTGGAGCAGCACAAGCTGCAACTCGACTACTGCTCGGCCAACGACCCGGAAGCGGCGTTCGAGTGCCTTGAGCGAACACGCGACGCTCTCGGCACCGACAGACGGATGTTTGTCGCGCCGATCGGCCCTAAGCCCTGCGGCATTGCGTCAGCGATTTTTGCGAGTGTCTATCCTGAGCAAGTTGGTTTGCTCTTCGATCATCCGCGCCGCAAGCAAAAGCGGTCGACGGGAGTGGATCTCTGGCACCGCTTCACAGTGACGGTGGACCGCGGCGACGACGCGGCCCCAACCGCTACGGCCGGTTGACGCGTCAGGTCTTGGCGCTGCCAATCGCCGCTTGAAGCAGTTCCTTGATTTTCGACTCCGGCTTCCAATAGTTCGGCCCCTTCAGGAACTTCCCATTGCTGTCGTAGATGGGCTTGCCGTCAGCCCCCAGCTTGCTCTCATTGCTATCCATGATCACGCTCAAGACATCCTCGAGTGGGATTCCGTACTTCAGCGCTTCTGATCGGCAGTAGACAATCACGTCACCCAGCAGGTCAGCGACCGCGACCAGCACATCGATGGGCTCAGCCTTACTTTCACAGGCCGCGATGATCTCGTCGATCTCGTTTACCTCATCCAGGAGGGTTGTCTTGAACTTGCGCAGCCGATCGGCTGGGTCCGCCGGCAGAGCCGGCGTCGGCTGCGCCGGCAGCTTGTACATCGCGTTCATCTCGGCGATGCGCTTTGCAAAGGACGGGTTGCTCAATCTTATTCTCCAATAAAGTCTGAAGGGTCTACGGTAACAGAATCGAGGCGTAGAACCTTTCTAGAATACTAATCAACGTCTCTGCGCACTGCGGGGGTGCAGCCCGCGGATCTGCTCCAAGTCGTACACGTTCACCTGTTGACAGCTGGCGGGCGAATAGCGGAAATCTCCGCATTGTTCCTTGTCAAATTTTCCGATCGCGCCGCGCCACTTTCAGCCTTAAGCGATCGTGCGCCAGTACCCGATGGAGTGCGTCCTTGCGCCTTCGTTTCATACTCGACCTCGCCAGAGATACTAAAACATAAATTGGTCCGCTGTCTGCCTCGATCCTGGCGATCTACGGAGCTTGGGTGGCGGTTCGCGACTCGATGCAGCCGTCCACGGGCTGGTTCAGTAATGACCGCCCCTCTGCCGCGAACCGACATATCGGAGGGGAAGGCGCCGAGCACCTCTTTCTGACCAATCTTGGCAGGATGGAGCTGCGGAACTGCGAGCGCCCCGGGCCGACCGTTCTCTGCGGTTCGGATGCGTCTTACTGAGCGTCCGACCCAAGGCACTCTAGTCCGGTGCATCGTTCGAATAGTCCGGACCGATCGTCCCAACGTCGAAGTGAAGGCCCGACATCTTGACAGTGATCTCCGTAACGTCGTCCGCCGACAGCACCTGGGTTTCGTCTGCCGCGAAATCCTCGAGATAGAGCCCGATCGAAAGATCGGCTCTCACCTCGGTTTCACTCGTCGCATAGGCGTGGCCAACCGGTACGTCATCCTTGTCGATTGAGTCGGGAACAAAGAAGTCGAAGGAAAATCTCCCCTTTGCGACGAAGTCGACAGATACCGAAATGACTGCGTCGCTATGGTCGGCGGAGAGCACTGCCACATTTGCCGCATCAATCGCAAGCGAGCCGCGCTTTGGATAGAGTTCGACGACCTCGTCGTTAAAACCGCAATATGAGTCGGCATCGACGAAGGGAGAGTGGTCATCAAGGTGGAACTGGATGCTGGCTTCAATTTTCTCTTTGGCGGCTTCCGACTCAAGCCAGATGGCGGCGGCAGCGCGGACACGATCGGGCAACTTTTCGCCCCGTACAAGGACCAAAGCTGCGAGAACATCTTCGAGTTCAGGTGTGATGAGTAGGCGATCAGACTGATTGCTGTAGCGCTCCCAGTCGCCGTCCTTCGTAACGCAAAGCACTTTCGTATCGTTCTTATTCGCCCATCCTTCGAGGCTGAGCAGAGCGATTGCGTCCGGAAACTCAGCTTTCTTTTTTCCGCCTGGCTCAAATGGCGGCTCCGAAGCGAAGTATCGATCCATCACCGACTCAAGCGACGTGTAGTCGGAAGCTTGAATCACTGTCGCCGTCACATTCGCGAAGAAGGCGTCGAGCGCCTTCTTCGCATCCCGATCATGCTCGTGGATGGCGCGCGCGACAGCGCTGACCACCTCGTCGGCGGCAAATTTCTTTAGATGCTTCAGGACCTTCGAGTCGAAGGCTTTCTCCTGGCCAAACTTTTCCCGCAGATGACTTTCCATTTCCCGAGCAATAACGTCCGGAACCAACAGCCGCTTGCCGGCCTGCTCGACTTGCCGAAGCAACGGGAGGTTGCCATCATGGATGTTTTGCCCTTCCTCATCGAACACGTTCGTGTCGATGGCAATCGCCCCGACACGGCCGCGGGCCAGCCAGTCTTTGAGTTCCTCTTTATGCACTTTCTCAGAGTTTCAAGTGATATAGTCTTGGTATGGTACAGGAGCAGCGCCGCGCTCATGCCCGACTGCACCTAGATAGTAATGTCGGGGGTAGGTTCCATGCTATTGCCTTTGTGATCCACCGAGGCGATGCGATTCGGACATGGCCCGCATCTTCTGGGTGCACCAGCGTGAGGCCCCGACAGGAAGTAGCTGTACCCGGTTCGGGCGAGCCGTCTACGCGCTGACCATCGACATCCTGTGCGCCAACTACAGCCCGACCGCGGGCCGCGTCGAGGGATGACCGGCGTGCTGCAGGACTGCTTCCCGGACGCTGCTGGCGGGGTAGTCTTCATCCCAATGCAATTTACGACTGGACTCTGGAGGGTGAGTAGCTGTTTTTCTTAAATTTTGTGTTTGGCTTTGCTTCCGGAATTCTGCTTAGTCCGCTGCAACTGATGCCTTTCATTACGGTGTGAAATGGTATCTGGCCCTACCCGCAACGCAATTGAGTTCGGGAACCGTCGCAAATTGCACCAAAGTCAAAGCCACCACCGCTTGAGAGACGACCACGAACAGAATTGGATTGTGAACCGCCCCGGGTATCGAGGAGGCTGTTTGGTTTAAGTTGATGCCGGCGCGGCAGCGGTGTCGCTAAGTTGCCGGTAGTAGTTTGCCTCAGCTTCGGCCGGCGGGATATAGCCGAGGTGTTCCATCAGGCGGTGGTTGTTGAACCAGGCCACCCATTCCAGGGTTGCAAGCTCCACGGCCTCACGGGTTTTCCAGGGGCCACGCTTGTGGATCAGTTCGGCCTTGTACAGGCCATTGATGGTTTCAGCCAGCGCATTATCGTAGGAGTCGCCACGGCTGCCGACCGATGGTTCAATACCGGCCTCCGAGAGCCGCTCGGTATAGCGAATGCTGACGTATTGCGACCCCCTGTCCGAGTGGTGGATAAGTGTCCCATCATTGTCGGGCTGACGCGCGTAAAGTGCCTGTTCCAAGGCATCCAGTACGAAGTCCGTGGTCATCGAAGTGCTGACGCGCCAGCCAACAATACACCGGGCGAACACGTCGATCACGAAGGCCACGTATAGCCAGCCCTGCCAGGTTGAAACATAGGTGAAATCACTCACCCACAGTTGGTTGGGCCGTGTGGCGTGGAACTGGCGCTTGACGCGATCCAGCGGGCACGGCACCGAGTCGTCGGCCACCGTGGTGCGCTTCTTCTTGCCCCGGCACACCCCCTCCAGGCCAAGCTGCTTCATCAGTCGTTCGACCGTGCAGCGCGCCACTGCCATGCCTTCCCGGTTCATCTGTTTCCAGACTTTGTCCGCACCATAGACCTGCATGTTGTCCTCCCAGACCCGCTTGATCTCGGGCCTCAGCCGCTCATCACGAATCGCCCGGGCGCTGCGTCGCGACGGATCGCGAAGCCGAGCGGCATGGCGCCGGTAGCACGACGGGGCAATCTGCAAGACTTTGCAGATCGGCTCGACCCCGAAGACATCGCGATGTTCATCGACGAAGGTCTTCAGGACTTGAGCCGGCGGTCGAGCTCCGCCTGGGCGAAAAACGCGCTGGCCAGCTTCAGGATCTCATTGGCACGGCGCAGCTCTTTGTTCTCCCGCTCTAGCTCCCTGAGGCGCTCACGCTCGACAGTCGTGACGCCATCCCGCTGCCCACGGTCAATCTCCTCACGCTCAACCCATTTCAGCAAGGTATGGCCCGAGCAGCCAATCTTCGGGGCGATGGCGTTGACCGCCGCCCACAGCGACGGATGCTCTCCACGTTGTGCCAGCACCAGGCGAACGGCTCGCTCGCGGACTTCGGGGGAATACTTGTTCTGCTTGCTCTCAAGAGTTGGAGCCTCCTCAAAACCCGGGGCGGTTCATTGTGCGAAAACGGTGCCCATCGCTGACCGCTGGCGCTGCGCGAGCTAGCGGAGCCTGCCGCGCTTACCGCCCGCGTGCGTTCTCCAGCGTGCCAGGCAAACTGCCCATTGGGGTCGGGAACAAAATGCTGCAAAATCCAGGAACAAAATTATGCAAACCAACGATTCATGTCAGTTTGCACGATTTTTTTCCTGCTGCTGCTCCGCCGGCACGCCGATTGAGCGATGACGGTAACAAAGTTGCTTCAAGAATCGCTGCAGGAAATTGTTCTTCCGGCCGATGTTTGAAGCCATTTTGTAGCTTGCCCGAACGCATCGTTCAGTCGCCAGCCTGGATCTTGGCGACAGCGCGCGACGAGAACGTACAGAATTCGGTTGTGCGAAAACGATGACTGTCGATGTTAGGCGCTGCGCGAGCCGGCGAAGCCTGGGCACGCTTGCTCATTGGCGAAAAAGCTTGATGTCCTCCAGCATCGCTTGGGGATAAGCTGGCGGCAGGATCGGGCCGAAGTGCAAAGAGCGTCCGGTGCAGTACGGTCCACCGACGCTCAATTATCAAAATATCGGTGTGAGCAGTGCCGAGGTGCTCATTACTTGAGCAGGAACTCACTACCCCCTACCGAAGAGGTATGAAAGCCTTGCAAGATTTGCCGTACTACATGCTTAGGCGCAATTGTCGCCGTACAAGCAAACTATCATTGTAAGCACATGCATCCCGCACTTGTTAAGTCGTTTGGCGGCCTTTCGCTCCAAAGCTATATTCGCCACTTCCTGTTCGGCCTCATCTTCCCAGCGATCTTCATATTTGCCTGGAGCCATAGCAAGAGTGAGTGGATGTCACTCGCGATGGTGCTCTTCCTAAGTGTGAGCTCGCTTCTCTACCCCTACTCACGCTTTGTCTACGAAGGTGTTGTCAGCTATATCCTTGGTAACAACGCCTTCTTCATGAACGCGTTCTTGATGCTCCTTGCCAAGTACATCACTATGGCGTTCTGCTGGGTTTTTGCGGTTTTCGTAGCTCCCGTTGGGCTACTCTATCTCTACTTCACCGCCGACAAGCGAGCATCGCAATGATGCCCCGTAGCCCGTTCAAGAGCTTTTGAACGGGCTACGTTAGGCGCATCCGTCCTGCCCCAAGCGAACTAGAAGCTCACGCGGTGCCCAGCCTATGGCTTAACGGCGTACGTTGCATGGCCTTCATGGCGGCCTGGAAAATTTTCCAGACGGCGCGAGGTCGACTGCCTTACAGCCGGGGCTCTCTGGCTCAATTGGCCTTCACCTTCCCCGCATGATTTAGGCGGAGGGATCTCTGGCACTTCCGAATGGACAAGAAAGACAAGGACATCCAATGGCTGGGCGAAGAGGACGCCTACCTTGGCCCCGCCGCGCGGGCGGGGCTCGGTATTCTGTTCGAAAGCAATGATTGGACCTGGTGGAACGACCCTGGCGACGCGCGTGACGCGCTGGAACGTGCGGTGCCAAAGAGTGGTCTCGCCAAGTGGGGCGGCGACGCGAGCGTGATGGAGGCCGACAAGTGGGTGGATCCGCTGGTCGCCATCTCTATTGCCCGGGCGTTCGCGTCGCTGAATCGTCGCGGGCCGCTGTGCATCAAGGTGGTCAGGTCGGTATGGAGTTGGCCAGGACATGCCGAAACCGTCAATTCGGTCGCCCTTGAGCTCTCGACGGTCGTGGGGCCTGAGCGCGTCTTCGCGGACTGGCCACGGAACACTCGACCCCGTTTCCCATTGACTGCGACCGAGCAATCGCCGCTGCGCGTCATCGCAGGCACTCGGTTCGCGCTCGATCGCCTTCGCAGCGACGAGGTATTGCCTCGCCACGTCGTCTGGCGTCCTGATGCCAAGGTCGCCGACATCGTCGTTGCCGAATCGTTGGCGGCACTGGGCGATATGGTCGCGGCTCGGGTCGTGATCTTGTATGGCAGGCAGGGGGGAAATCTGCTGGCCCAGATCGAGAGTCTGCGGGACCGGTTCAGCGCGCAGTGCGTGATTCATGTCGACGTCGATGACGGACAGATCACCGAATGGCTCCGACTTCAGCTGACGTCATGGGGTGAGTTTGGACTGCCCCTCGGAGACGCCATTGAGGAAGCCAATGCTCAATCGAATGCCAGCGGCCGAATCTTGGCATCAACTCAAACGTTTATCGTGGGTAGCGCCCGATTCCTGCGCCAGAGTTTGATCAAGGAGAGGCGCGGCGATTACCTCGGATTGACCCATGCGCAGCGAGCAGCCCCGTCGCCAGAGGTCTTGCTGGATGCCCCCGAGCTCACGCCATTTTTGCCGACGATCGATGGCGAACGGCCGGGCACCGACGCCAAGCGTCACGTTCCACCCATGGAGAGGGTGCTGGATTCCCGTGTCCGGCAGGGCCATCGGGAGCTCGAGACTTGGCCTCTTCATGGCGTGGTGGACATCGTCGTCGATATCCGACTCAGGACGCCGTTGCACAGCCTTCGCCCGGCTTTCCCGGAACAGCAGGTCGAGTGGGACGGCGACAGTAAAGTTTTGATGGTCCACCTGCTTGAGATCGGAAGTGCTCCGGTCACTCGGCCGCTGACCGTGAGAAGGACGGGGGATTCCGAGGCTGTCACGTTTTCTCGCGAGATCAGGAACGGTCCCGTCGATCTGCGCCTCGTGGTGAGCGACGGCGCGCGCATTCTCCAGACCGCTCGCCTTCAATCAGCCCCTGGAGAGGCGATCCACTTCTTCATCGAGAATGTCGTGACGCCCGTTCATCGCAAGAAGCAGAACTTCGACTTGGCCCTGCTGGTCAACGACAGCCTCGGGAACCAGCCCAGCGTCGCATTGATTACCGCCGAGGGCGAAGCGATCTTCTCCCCGCTGACCGATACGGACACCGAGAAGGCCCGCAAAAAGCTGTTGGCTATCCTTCAACAGGCCGTGGTGGACCCCGAAACGCCGCTTGCGCCGATGCTGCTTGACCTGGCCAATCAGGGTTCCCTGCTGTTGTCCAGCCTCCGCGAGCTCGTGCCCACCTGGCCGGGCCAACTGACACGCGTCCAGCTGGTGACGCAGAGCAATGCCTTTTTCCCGATCGAGTATCTTTATGAAGGCACAGTGCCGGAGTCGAGCGATGCGGAACTGTGCTCACAACGCCACGGATGCCTGAAGAGCGGACATGCCATTCCGGGATGTCCCATTCGGGAGGCCGCCGTGCAGCTGTGCCCCATGGGCTTTGTCGGCGTGTCCGCGATCGTCGAACGACACACATGGAAGCCTGGACTTCCCGCGCCTCTGTGGAGACCGGCCGCACCAGGAGCACGGACGCGACTGGAGATCAAGGACTTGTCTACCGTCGCCTTCGCGGCAAGCGACCGCGCCGATGACTTCAAAGACGAAGACGTCGCTCCACACGCGGTGGTTCGACTCGCCGACATCGAAAAGTCCTTGGGGGTTCAAAGGCTTCCAACCTGGGCCCATTGGAAGGCCCGCGTCGCCGAACAGTCCCCGTCGCTGCTGCTGCTCGTGGTCCACATGGAGAATACCCAACTCTTTTTGGAAGAAGAGGTCGGCCTCAACCTGGCGGGGATATCCCGGATGCATGTCGGGATGGGGGCGCCCGTGGCAATCACCATTGGATGCAGCACCGGCTACGGAGACCTGCCGGGGGGCACCTTGCCGACGGTGTTGTTGAGGCATGGCGCGCGCATGGTCGTAGCGGCGATGACGGACGTGCTAGGTCGCCATGCCAATCGGGCGGCACGGGATCTAGCGATTGGGTTTCTCAGTGCGGCGAAGTCACCGACACCTGTTCTGGTCGGGGAGATCATGGGCACGCTGCGGCGCAAATTCCTGGCGGACGAGATCGCGCTTGGCCTGGCCCTGGTGGCATTCGGCGATGCCGACACGGTGCTCGGCAACAAATGAGCGGAGTGGAGAAGCGCATGTTTCGAATCAGAGCCATCCAAGCCGAACACGGCGACGCGCTGCTCGTCAGCTACGGCAACCCGGACCGGCCTCGCCATGTGCTAGTCGACGGCGGACCCGCTGGCACCCGGGAAGCGCTGCTGGCCGTACTGAAGCCGCTATGCGTCAACGGCCGGCTTCGACTGGAGGCTCTGGTGGTGACGCATTATGACCTCGATCACATCGAGGGGATGATCGAACTGCTGAGCGACCCGCCCGAGTGGCTCGACATCGCGGACGTATGGTTCAACGGCTATCAACACCTGCGACAGGCAGACAGGCTTGGTCCGAGTGAAGGCGACGCTCTGTCGAAGTTGATCCGGCGCCGGAATCTTCCCTGGAATCACGCGTTTCCGGATAGGGGCACGATCCAACAATCGTGTAAGGAGGTCATCCTTGAAGGCAAGCTACAGGTGCGGGTGCTGTCACCAGATGCCTTGGCGCTGAAGAAGCTGTCGGAGGAATGGGCGAATCCCGAGTTGCCGCCGACGGAGCCGCCCGCAGGCCCCGGTGACCGACTGGGACGCAAGGACCCTTGGCCCCCAGGAGACTTCTCACAGTTGTCCAAGTCAAAGTCCCGGTCCGATAGCTCCACTCCCAACGGCAGCAGTATTGCTCTACTACTGCAGTTCGGCGACAAGCGCATGTTGTTGGCCGCAGACGCGTTCGCCGAAGTGGTGAAGGCTGGGCTCGCGGTCCATCACTCGAAGCAAGAGCCGATCGATCTGCTCAAGGTGTCTCACCATGGCAGCAAGGCCAATACTGACCTGGATCTCCTGACGTCCCTCCGGTGCTCGCGATTCTTGATTAGCACGAGCGGAAAGAAGTACCGGCATCCCGACAACGAGCTGATCGCGCGGCTGATTGCCAAAGGCAAGCACCCAGAGATCTTCTTCAACTACGACGTGCCGCACACCTCGAGATGGCGCCTCAAACCGGAAGGGTGGCCGAGCTTCAAGCCCCTCTATCCGATGGCCGGCGAGCAGTTTGTCGAAGTTTCACTCTGAAGCCCACGGGACCAGTCTCCCCCTTCGATCGTAATCGGGGAACGGCCGCTTCGGCTAGGAACTGACTGACTCTTCGGGTCGACTGGCGTCAGCTGAATGGAAGGCGGCGGTCGGCGCAACCCATCTCCGCCGTTCGCTTTTCTGACGAGCGGACATCGAGCCGAAACAAGAGTCAGGTTGCCAGCAGCATTGGACTGGAGCCGCAAAGTCAACTCTTGTCTGGCTTCGCACATTCAAAGCGGAGGACGTTTCAGTCCAACCCATCGCTGCACGGAGGGCCTCTCCCACTGACGCGCAGCGTAGTCCATTAACCTTGTTGGTACCGGATCGCCATTCAGGATGAGGCGATTCAGCATTAACGCCAAATCTGTGTCGGCGATGCACCAAGCCCCAAAGAGATTTGGCGCATCTCCAGAGAGCAAAGCCTCGGCCGCACGAAACAACTTCTGCACCGCTGCATGGGCCGCAGGGGTAAGCGCCGGTCCGGACACCCCGTAGAACACCACCTCAGTTGAGCGTTCCTGTCGGATGGGCATCAGATCGCTGCGGAGCCAGGCTTGCACCTGGCGTGCCCTCGCGCGAAGATATCTGTCTTGGGGATATACGGGCGTTTCCGGAAAAGCATCGTCAAGGAACTCCGTGATTGCTGACGATTCCGACAAAGCGAAGTCCCCATGCATCAGCGTGGGTACGCGCTGGGTCAACGACTTGGCTGTATAGCTCTCGTCATAGTTTGCACGACTGCCGAGATCCACAGTCGAAAGTTCAAATGGCAATCGCTTTTCGTGAAGAGCCACAAAAGCCGACATGGCGTAGGGGCTAGCAAACTGAGCATCGGCATATAGGCGAAGACTATTTTCCTTCAACGTGATCTCCTTGGCGGGTCCGCTCGTGCGGAGCCTTGATGATATACGGCGAGTGACCGCTTCGCGCTGACAATGTGGAGGGACCGCTTATGGCCGGGATGGGGCGTTTGTTTCGTCATGCTACGATCCTCCGAAACGGACGGGGGGGACTATGGCAACAGAGACCTACGGGGGATACACCATTCGAGGCTTTGCGAAGCCCATGGGGGACGGCTCGTTCGAAGCTTCGGGGGCCGTAGAGAAGGGCACCCAAGTGCTGGAGACCTCCGATCCGATTGGCTTCTACCCGAGCTTCCAGCGGGCAGTCGCGGAAGGCCTCGTCTGGGCGAGGGCGTGGGTTGATGCTCATGTCTGAAACCTGAACTCCACCAGGCTCACTCACGGGTTGGCGATCCATGAGCCGGGGCCGTGGATCTGCTCCCACAGCGATCGGTAACTCCGCGGGCGTCGGTGCTTAGACCGGTGTTCGCGTAGTCTGCCCAGTCACCATCCGCGCTGGGACGGCGCTCGATGCCCTCGGCGATAACATTCGCTTCACTGCAGTCGGGGCGCACCGAGGCCTGCCGGTACGTACCGCGCAATCTCAGGCAACACCCGGGCGAGCAACTGGGCATTGAGCCGCCCGATCTCGGCACGCTGTACGCGCCTTATGATGTCACATCGACACGCTGGTCGAGCACAGACCTGCGCGTATCGGGCACTCGGCTTCGGCGCGATGACGGAGCATCAGCGCCGCTATGTGGTGCGCTGGTTCAAGGGCGATCTCGGGCAAACAGGATCGCAATGGCTTGCTGCGGGATCTCAAACGGTGGCTGTACGAACATCGCATTCTGCTGCAGCGCGATCGCACGCTGCGGCAACCGGTCGCGTTCAGGTGGCCGGGGAAGTCGAAACCACGCTGACCGGCGAGTTGACGCAAACCTTCGCGCACAACGTCATGGTACAGCTCGTCGGAGCCCGTTCGAAAAAACCTGGATTGTCTGCGACGGCTCACCTGTGATACAAGATAGCCGCACGTCTGGCGCAGGCCGGTGGCGTCATCTACAACTAGTCTTCCTTGGAACATTCAGAACATGGCAACAGGTACCGTCAAGTGGTTTAACGATGCGAAGGGTTTTGGTTTCATCACGCCGGACGACGGCGGCGATGACCTGTTCGCGCACTTCTCCGAGGTTCAGGGAAATGGCTTCAAATCACTTCAGGAGGGCCAGAAGGTCAGTTTTGAAGTCAAGCAAGGCCCCAAGGGGAAACAGGCAGCGAACATCAAACCGCTGTAAGTTCTCCGCGCAGCAAACGCGTCCTGCCAGGGCAGCGATCGGGCCGATGCGTGATCGCTGTGGGTCTGGAGTAGGGCGTCGAAAGGGGGCGCGTACTCCTCGCCTTTGCTCAGCGCTCGAGAAAGGGCCTCAACTTGTCAGCACGACTGGGATGCATCAGCTTGCGCATCGCCTTGCTCTCAATCTGACGGATCCGCTCGCGGGTCAGGTCGAACTGCTTGCCGACCTCTTCAAGCGTGTGGTCCGAGATCGTATCGAGCCCGAATCGCATCCGCAGGACCTTGGCCTCGCGCGGCGATAACCCGTCGAGTGCCTCATCGATCGCGGCGCGCATGTTCGCGTGAATCACGGCCTCAGCCGGTGAACTCGCAGAGACATCCTCAATCATGTCGCCGAGCGTCGCGTCGGCGTCGTCGCCCACAGGGGTCTCGAGCGAGACAGGTTGCCTCGCGATCCTGAGGATACTGCGCACTTTTTCCTCGGACATCTCCATGCGCTCGGCGAGGACGGAGGGATGCGCTTCCTGTCCCGTCTGTTGCAGGAATTCGCGCGAAATCCGATTCAGCTTGTTGATCATCTCGATCATGTGGACCGGCACACGAATGGTTCGCGCCTGATCGGCAAGCGCACGCGTGACAGCCTGCCGGACCCACCAAGTGGCGTACGTCGAAAACTTCCAGCCGCGCCGGTATTCGAACTTGTCCACCGCCTTCATCAGGCCGATATTGCCTTCCTGGATTAGATCCAGGAACTGCATGCCGCGGTTCACGTATTTCTTGGCGATTGAAATGACAAGACGAAGATTCGCTTCGATCAGTTCTCGCTTGGCCTGCCGCATTTTCAACTCCGCGGCGCTCATCTGGCGGTTGATCCGCTTGAGCTGCTGGAGCGGCAGCGAGACCCCGGCCTCGATGTCTATGAGTTTCTGCTGGCCGGCCTGAATGGCCGGCAGATGTCGCTCGAGCGCTGCGCCAAACTGCCGCGAAGTCGCCGCCAGATGGCTGGTCCATTCAAGGTCGGTCTCGTGGCCCGGGAACGACTCGACAAACGCCTCGCGTGGCATGCCGCAACGGTCGACGGCGATCTCCAGGATGCTGCGCTCGATTGCACGAACCTCGGTAACCTGTTCGTGCACACTGGCACACAGGCGGTCGATAGTCTTGGCCGTAAAGCGGATCGGAGCCAGTTCACGCTGGATCTCCAAGCGCAATTGCGCAACGGCTGCGGAACGGGCTTTCCCAGTAACGGGTGCATCCGGCAACTGCTCGAACAGTACACGCACGCGCGCGAAAATCGCAAGACTGTCGATCGTGAGTTGTTCGAGGCGGGCTGCGTTCGCTTTCTCCGGATCCGCGGCGTCCGTTTCAGCGTCATCACCATCCGGGTCATCGTCGGAGGCGTCTGCTTCCACTTGAACGTCATCGGACTCTAGCGCCATTTCGCTTTCGTTCACGTCGTCGCTGATGCCATCGACCAGTTCGTCGATACGCAGTTCGCCGGCAACGATGCGGTCCGCATCGGCAAGAATCGTGGACACGACTGACGGACACGCGGCGATCGCCTGAATCATGTCCTGCAGGCCGCCTTCGACGCGTTTTGCGATCTCGATTTCGCCGGCGCGAGTCAGCAGTTCACTGGCGCCCATTTCTCGCATGTACATCCGGACCGGATCAGTAGTGCGGCCGAATTCGGAATCGACGGTCGACAGTGCAGCTTCCGCTTCCTCATCCGCCTGATCGTCGGATGCCGCGGCAGGCGCGGCATCGCTTAACAGGAGCGTCTCCGCGTCCGGCGCCTGCTCGTACACGGCCACCCCCATGTCGCTGAATGTGCTGACGATCGTCTCCATCGCAGCAGTTTGCGTAAAGTTGTCGGGCAGGTGATCGTTGATGTCCGCGTGGGTGAGATAGCCGCGCTCACGGCCAAGCGCGATCAGCGCGCGCATCTGGCGTTGACGCTCCTCGTCCTGGCGCGCCATGGACGCGATGTCCAGCGGTGTTGCGACCGCCTGGATCTTTCCTTTTGGAGAGCGGCGGCCGGTCTTTGACGTGACCGCGATCGTGCGGGATGCTGAATCGTCGCGAACTGGATTTGCCAATACACTCTCCTCGACAGGTTGGCCGACGATCGTCGCGGACATGACGGCTGTTCAAGCCTGTCGGGGTGCGAACGAAATCGTGGAATGACGCACGGACAGTCGAGGTCAGAATGCCTCTCGCGGAATCCGGTGTGCGCAGAATGGGGGAATTTTGAATAATACCGGACGACGTTGTGCGCCGCAATATGCGGTGGGTAGTGTTGCCTCGTCGAGGAAGGTCGAAAGATTCTCCTGTTCTCGCAGTTCACCAGCATGCTCGAGCTCGTTGCCACCGCGCTCGACGAGGCGCATATCCCGTATCGGTGCTCACGGGCGATACCATCACCTGTTTCGCGAAGGGCACGTCCGGAAATCGTCCGGACCGGCACCGTGCACCTTCGGACACAAGCACTCGGCGAGCTCAGCATCCTCCCGCGATTTCAGCGCTAGTCGCAGGCTGCCGAGGCTCAGGCCTCCTCCGGCTGCGATCAAATCGAAGGCATCGACGCTGTCAGAGCAGAAGGCGCCACCTTGAGCACGCAAAAGAGATCTTTGAGCTGCTCCGGTAGAAAGGCCCGTGGCTAGGTACGACTACACTGGCCGTGCTCGTCCCCATGCGGGTCTGTTGGGGCGGGGCAGAGCATCAAGGCGTGACTCGGGGAGCTGAATCTGATCTCGGCTTCACCAAGGCTGCCTGGCGATGCGTTACTCCGACCACACCGCATCGACATCCCTTGTTAGGTGTCCCGCGAGGATGTAATCGCCAAGCCTGGCCGCCTTTGCCTCCAGGCGCTCTAGCTCACCCGTTGGCAGCTTGCTGAGCTCAAATTGGCAGTAAAGATTGCGCTGACGGAAGGTCAACTTCGGGCGAATCAGCCCGCCAACGAGCGCCGCCGGGGAGCTAACGGCAATGCTCTCATGGCCGCGATACTGGACGTGTACACCGAGCTTTTCACCCCGCCTGCCAAGCTCAATCGCATCTTGCCAACCAGACTCGTAGTTCAAATCCACGACCGTTACTCCCTCTGTTTCCAGGAGCTTCAGCGCCTCGCTTTTCGTCCCAGCCAGAGCTGTCGCCATTTTCTCCTCCACTACATACAGGGCGTGTGGCTATTCGCGCTTCTTCAGCCCTGATCCATATTGCATAGCAGCATTGTAAGCGGGGAGCGGCCGTCTTTGTCAGGTCCCGTCATGGGAGCAGGTTGAACCGAGCAATATGCTGGAGGTCCGCGTCTGGGCACGGGAGCCGCGGAACGGGGGAAGCGGGGGAAAGATCATAGGCGCAACACGCAGCCGCCCGCGCCAGCCGCTGCCACGGCAATGTGACACCGAACAATGCACCAGGATCCAGCCACAGGCGCCACACGCCAGGAAGCCACAGCTTATCAACCAGTTCGCGGCTTCGGCCGCGACGGTCGTCTGCTTTTGGGCTAAAGCTGACTGACTACCGAATTCGGCGCACCGCTTCGAGAATGGAATGCCCCTGACTTGTCAGGCGAGGATAGGCATTGCCGCTGGCATGACCATGTTCCATCGTGACCAGCTTGTGAGCCAACAAGGTGTCCAATTGCTCAGGTTCGAGGTCGTCGATCTCCTCCTCGTCGCCGAGCAGCAGTAGCGCGGCGATCTCATGCGGGCTTAGCATATGTCGGCCTCCGTTGTCGTGGTTTGGAAAAACGAACTACTACTACTGCTGCCGCGAGATAGATTCCCCAGTCGACAATGTGGACAGTGGCCGGGGCAATGGTGGATTGGTGCGAGGAGGGCGGGGAAGCGTACACCGAGCGGCCACAATAAACTTCTTTGTCGCCGGCATCAAGCCAAAAGAATGCGGCAACGCAGCAGCATGAAGCAACGCAACCAGGCGATGTTGCGCGCACCTACCATCGGCGGCGTGCCGATCATCTCCGACCCTCTGTTCGGAGCCTATGTGGAAGAGCGGTCAGGCACGCCACTACGGCCTGATCATGGTGACCCCTCGCTCAACTCGAGCGTCGCGCGATTGGCTACCTCGTGATGCCCCCGGCTGAACGCCGGAAGGCGGCGCCGAAATGATCGAGAGTAGCGGTGTCCGCTGCGCAGGCTAGCAGCAGAGGAAGGGGTGGGCAACGACGTGAGAAGCCGGCGCGAATGATGAGTCGTTTCCGCCAATTGCGCCAGAGCGCCGTATTGGCTCAATCGTGATGCCGCTTTTTGGCCGCCGCTAATTGCGCCAGGCTGCCAAAGGCGTCGCGCCCACAAGGACAAGCCAGACCGCTATTAGGTACGCCAGCCCTGCGGTTATACTCCGCTCTCCACAACTAACGGGTAATCAACATGGTCGCAGCAACTAAAAGAACTGTTCTTGCAGAGGCAGTCACGAAGAAAAGGTCTGCCGCGAAGAAGATGACAGTGCCGACGAAAAAGGCTAGCGTGCTCGCCCGTGAGGCTCAGGCAGCGAAGAAGCGCTTGCTGAAGTTGCGCGCCGACACGAAGAAGGCAATTGAAGCGGCAAAGCGCGAAATTGCCCAGGCCGTGGAAGCCGCAAAGGCCGCGGCCCGCTTTGAAAAGCAAGCCGCAAAGGACAAGCTCGCGGCGAAGAAGGCCAAGGCTGCAGGCGCCAAGAAGGCGACGAGCAACAAAGCTGCCGCAACGAAAGAGGCCGCGAAAAAGGCCGCACCCGGTATCAAGGGCAAGGTCGCCGCGAAAGCAGCGCCGAAGGCGGCAGCAGTGAAATCCGTGACGAAGAAACGGGCTTCGGCGAAGAAGGTGGTTCCAGCTGTAGCTTCGCCTGAAGCGTCGGTGTGATCCTTGCATCGGCTGGTAACGCCTATCCGCAACCAGCCGATTGGCGCAAGGTAGGAGCACTGCTGAGGAAAGCTGAGGCCCGACAAACTTTGTGCTGACAGCTTTCCCCCTTCCAATTAGGCCTCTAGCTCATGCCTGGTTCGAGCAGCGGACTCATCCGTTGGTGCCGTGTTCGACTCACGGGAGGCCCACCATTCAACCGCAGATGCGCAGCGGCGACTTCATCGTGAAGCCTTCGTTGTATGCGGATCGCTTGCGCCGAGCTCCATTACATCGCCCAATGGGATTTCACGCCGCCGAGCGTACCTATTTCTGCGAGCTACGGCTTTGGGGCGAATGGCCGCCATTCCTGGGGAGGGCGATATCTTCGTGTCACTTTATTCGCCGCCGACCGCTGTCACAGGCCCATACGAATATTCATTAAAGTGAATGGAATGTTAAGTTCCGTATGAAGGTAGAGAACGAATACCTTGCAGGCCGACTTTAGAATGCGTATAAGTCAAAAGCGACTGAACAATTGGAGGCGAAGATGGCAACGTATCAAGAATTGATGGCGCGGAAGCAAGCGTTGGAAGCCCAGCTCGAAGAGGCGCGTTCAACTGAGGTCGCTGGCGTCATCGAGCAGATTCGCGAGCTGATGACTCGGTATGAGCTGTCGCCGGAAGACGTGGCGCCGCGGCGTCGTCGGGGCCGGCCTGCCGGTACAGCGTCCGCTGCCACCGAGAAAGCGCCGCTGCCGCCGAAGTATATGGATCCCAAAACCGGCAAGACCTGGTCGGGACGTGGCCGGACGCCGGCTTGGCTGGGCAAGCGGCCCGAGCGTTTCCTTATCCAGCAGGAATGAGCTGTTTGCAACGCCAATGTGAGCGGGTCGGGGCAGGCAACTCGTCATGGGAATGGCCACCCCGCGGCGGACCGCGCAACACACGCGGTCAAATCGGGCGATGACCGAAAAAAGACGGCTCTCGACCGGTAGCAGAGAGCCGCAGAACGTCCATGAAGAAATCGGGAAACTTGTGGAGTTTCCCGCGCCCAGTATCGCCCAGTCGCCCCGCACCAGGCAATCGGCCTGCCCACTGTTGCGCACGGGCTCGCTTTACCCAAAAAAGAGCCCGCGTCACCAGGGCGGCGAAGCGGGCGGTAGCAGGACTACCCAGGCATGATATGACGTCGCAAGAAACGCTTAAGTCTGAATTAGTCCGAATTTAACGCGCTTTTTTCAGCAGAAGGCTCCCGCGTCTTACTAGAATGGAGCGGTCATCACTTTTGCACGTGGAAGTGATCAATTGAGCCTCTTTCGATACGTGCCTTATGCGGCCCTCTTGGGGCGACGCATCAGGTTGGTCGCCGAATAATGCCGCGGCTTGGCTTTATGGACGGTCGAGCCTCCGGAATGCGTTGAAGTGTCGCAGCGCCTTCTGGAAGTGGCCCAGTTCCTGATGCAAACGCGCTGCGTTGTAGTGGGCATCGGCGTCGTCCGGTGCAAGTTCGATGCATCGCTCGTACGCTGCCAGAGCTGACTGCGGGGCGCCGACATCCTCGCGTGCAACCCCCAGGTTGAAATGCAATTGCGGCGCGTTCGGAAGGACGGACAACGCCCCCTCATAGAGCATGATGGCTTCGTCGAATCGTTGTTGGTCTGCCAGCATGCACCCAAGGTTCAGGTAGGCGTTCAGCATTCCTGGCGAGATCTCTAAGGCGCGTCGGTAGGCCGCTTCAGCCGCATTGGCGTCGACAGGTTCAAGTGCATAGGCTTGCGCAAAGGATTCCTCGGCGGTCGGTTCGTTGGCACGCATTCGCGTTAAATCAACGACTCGCACATCGGCTTCATCCGGCCCGAACTCGATCAGCCGTTGGCCGCTCTCAACCAGCCACGCGCCGTGCCGGTCCCATGCCGATACGTTGCCGCTGCTTGCGGAGATTCGCAGGGCCGATAGGTGTCGGTTCGGTGTGAGCCGTTCGAGACGACGCAGCGCCCGCAGAATCCGTGCAGGCGCAACGCTCGACCTGTGCAGGGATTCGGCGGTACGAATCAGAACCACGTCCCGAAAGGAGAAGACGTACTGGCCGCGTGGGCCTCGTGCAGGCGTGACCAGCCCGGCGGCTACCAGGCTGGAGATCAGCCGGCGCGAAGCGCCCAGGCGCGTCTCCAGCTCGCGCCTGGTCAACCCTTCGCCGTGGCTCATGCCGACTTCTTAGTGGTGCGTCGGATCGGTGTCGGCTCGGAAGGCGCTGTGCCCCGCTTACCGGCTCTGCGAGTTGATGGCTCGGCGGCTTTGGCTTTTGTCGCGGGCAGCCCTTTCTTGGACAGACTCGCGCGAAGTGCATCCATCAGATCGATGACCTGCCCGCCGGCGGTGACTTCAACTGGTTCGGGCGATACGATCTGCTTGCCGGCGATCTTTGCGTCGATGGCGGCGAGAATCCTGACTTTCTCCTCGTCCTTGTACTGGGCCGGATCGTATTGGTCTTCCGAGGCTTGCTCGATCAGCTGGATCGCCAGCTTTAGCTCCGCATCTGAGACTGCCACTTCCTCGATATGCAGTTCGGCGATGTTGCGCACTTCATCCGCGAACAACAGTTGCTGGAACACCAGGCCGCCCTCGACCGGTCGGATCTGCACGATATGCGATTTGCCTTTCGAGGCCCACTTCGCAATGGCACAGCGACCGGTCTTCGACATGGCTTCGCGTAAAAGGCTGTAAGGCTTACCGCCGCGCTTATCTGGAGCGATGAAGTACGCCTTGTCGAAATACAGCGGATCCACGCTGCGCTCGGGAATGAACGCAACGATATCGACCATGTGGCTGGCACTCTCTTCCAAGGCTTTGAGTTCATCGGGGGAGAACGTCACGAAGCGGTCTTTCTCAAACTCGTAGCCCTTCACCATGTCTGCACGGTCGACAACCTTTTGGGTCTGCTCGGAAACGTACTGTTGTTTCAGCCGTGCGCCTTCTTTGCTCAGTAAGTTGAAGCGCACAGCAGAGCTTGTCTCGGTGGCGGTGTAGAGTTTGACGGGGATGGACACCAGGCCGAAAGACAGCGACAAAGAGGCGAGGGATCGTGCAGGCATTGGATACTCCACAGCGCAGATGCGCCAGCATTTAGCTTAATCGTTCGATGGCTGCGGTCAAATTTTGGGGTGCCTCCCAGTAAGACTGCCAGGGATCCGCCACTTGGAAACTGAGGTATTCGCGGGCATCGCGGATAGTCCACTGTGCGCCACTTTTCAGCTTGGTAAGCTGCTCCCAGAACACCGGCATGGAGACACCGAGTCCTGGCCGCGCTCGCGCCGAGAACGCGGCTGCGGTGGTCTGGGAGAAGCCATTGCGCAGATAATCCACAAAAATCCGCCCCTTGCGGTTAGCCGCCCCAGAGCGGGCGGTGAAGCGCTGGGGCAGAGTGGCCGCCAAGTGTTTGACGGCGGCACGCGAAAACGCCTTCACTTCGTCGTAGGAACGCTGCGGCGCCAATGGCACGACGACGTGCAGCCCCTTGCCGCCGCTCGTTTTCAACCAGGACTGCAGCCCCAGCTCATCCAGCAGCGTGTGCACCAGCATGGCGGCCTCGATCATCGTCTCCCATGCAATCCCTTCGCCAGGATCGAGGTCGAAAATGACTCGATCCGGACGATCTATGTGGTGGGCCGTCGAATTCCACGTATGAAACTCAAGCACATTCATCTGGGCAGCGGCGACGATTGCGTCTGCCGAATCAGCAGTGAGTAATGCGGCATGGCCGGGCCAAAGGGACGGGAGCTGCTCGGTGAGGCCAGGCATCGCCGTTTCCGCGTGCTTCTGAAAGAAGGTCGGGGCATCGATGCCCTCCGGCGCGCGCACCAAGGATAGCGGCCGATCCTTGAGGTGGGGCAGCATCCGCTCCGCCACGCTCGCGTAGTAGCGAACCAGCTCGACCTTCGTGATGCCTGTGGATTTGTCGATGACACGGTCCGGATTGGAGACCTTGATAGCGCTGACGCCGTGCGGCGTCACGGCAGTCTGGATCGCCTCTCGCCGGGTCGACTTAGCCGGATGATCGGCGCGCAGGCCCTTGAACGAGGCTTGGCGTACCTGGCCTTCAGGGGTCCACTCGGAAAACTCGACTTCTGCAACGAGGGTCGGTTTCACCCAACGTACAACGCCTTCCCGGCCTCCGCCCCATCGCCGGCTGGAACGCGCCTCCGTCGAAAAGGGACTTCGCTCAGTTTCCAAGGTGGTCAAGCGTCTTCTGAGTTCTGTTGCCGTCGCGCTGTCCCAGCCGGTTCCAACGCCGCCGACGTAACGGAGTTCTCCATCCGCATATACGCCAAGCAATAGCTTGCCTACCTCGGCTGTTGCACCACTGCGGTCCGAAAACCCGCCAATCACAAACTCCTGGCGCAGTTTGCATTTGGCCTTCAGCCAGGTCTGGGTGCGTGCGGAAACATAGGAGGCGTCGGCCCGCTTGAACATCAAGCCTTCGAGACCGAGCTGGCACGCCGCCTGGAAGATCTGCACTGGGGAAGCATCGAAGGCCTCGCTAAAGCGCACCCGTTCGGAGCGATCTCCGACAAGCTCCGCCAGCTTCGCGCGCCGCTGGGTCAGGGGCACATTGCGCAAATCCCGGCCTTCCCAGAAGGGTAGGTCGAAGCCGAAGAAGACGATTGCGTCGTTGCGATGCCCATCGATTGCGTTCTGCAAGGCATTGAAATCCGGCATGCCATCGCGAAGCACGACGATCTCGCCATCCAGCCAGCCTTCCGAGATGTCTAGCGTCTCGATCTCTGCCGCCAGGGATCCCAGCTTGCGCGTCCAGTCATGGCCATTACGAGTAAAGAGCGCTACTCGGGCATCCTCGATTCTGGCCAAGATTCTGTAGCCATCGAACTTTGTTTCGATGACCCACCCGGTACCAGTCGGAAGTGCGGGTGCCGGGGTGGCGAGCTGCGGCCCGAGCTTTGCCGGCAAGGGGACGAGCGGGGCGTTCACGATGGCGGTATCGGACGCCATTTCAGTAGAGCCCGTCGACGCTTGGGTCAGCGCACCCAGCGGTTTTTTGATGACGCTATCCGGGAAAGCTGCCAACACGTCAAACTCTGCCAGCGGTCGCGCCCAGGCATCTCGCTTCTTGAAGAGGAACCACTGCTCTGAGCTGTCGCCGGGCTTGGCGATGCGTACCAGTTCCCAACGGCCGGCCAACTTTTCTCCGTAAAGTTCAAAGAGCAACTTGCCTGCGGCCATACCTTCACGCGGATCGCCGATTGGCTCCCACGTGCCACGATCCCAGACGATCACCGAGCCGGCGCCATACTGTTTAGCCGGGATTTCACCCTCGAAGTTGATATAGTCGAGCGGGTGGTCCTCCACATGGACCGCGATACGCTTTTCGCTGGGATCGTAGCAAGGCCCCTTGGGCACCGCCCAGCTGAGCAGCACGCCATCGAGTTCGAGCCTGAAATCGTAGTGCAGCCGCCGCGCCCAATGCTTCTGGATCACGAAACGCAACTGTTCGGCATTCTTGCGCCGTTTTCGTGTTCCCGCCGGCTCTGGGGTGACGCTGAAGTTGCGCTTCTTCTGATAGCGGTCGAGGTCGGGCAACCGCTCCGCGGTGCGCGCTCTAACCTTTGACATCCCTGGTGTCGTTGCCATAGGCGTTTCGCATCCGGATCGCTCCCTTCCGTGGACGATCCGCTTGGCCCCTCTGTCTTTATGCCAGCATCGTCCCGGAGCCAATCGCTGCGTCCCAACATAAGTTAACTATGCGGCACCTACCTCAACCTTCCGTCGGTCGCCGCGTGGCACTACATAAACGTTTGACATGTCGGCTCCTCGGGTTGCCATATTTCTGCAGTCTAGGCCGCTATCTCAATGCCCTGTAGAAGGCAGCGTCTTACACGTCCACCCGGAAGGCCTGCCTTGCAACCGGCATGCTCACCCGTTAAGGGCGTGCCCCTGCAGGGTCAGGCCGCCGCCACTAGAATGGCTTCTTTAGCCACAACGCCACGGTGACAGCGATGTGCTATTCCGCGCAGATTCACGCCAGCTATCGAAAGTACGTTCGGGAATTCGGGGCCTCTGACAGTTTTGAGCATTTTGTCGAACTCTTCTGGGAGAAGCGCAGAGACGGCGGCTGGTCCAAACTGCCTAAAGCAATGCGTGCCGTCTGCCACGAACGACAAGGAGCGCGCTGTCGCCGACCTTGTTGCGGCGGGTGACAAAGATCAGGCGATAGCCTTGGAGACGGAGCTGTTCCAGCAGAAGACACGGCTGACTGCCGCCGAGCGCGCATTGGCAGGCAAGCCGACAAAGAAGGCGGAAAACGATCAACGCGTCGCGACTGACAAGATCGCGAGGGCGCAGCGCAATCTAGCAGACCTGCAGCGAACTGATTTGCTGGATCGAGACTCGCGTATTTTCCCGGGCCACTACGCGCCCGTGATGGTGGTGCAGGATGGCCAGCGAGTTGTGATCCCGATGCGCTATCAATGCAGGATGCCGGGGTGGACGCCCGCGATGGAGCGACAGAAACCCGGTACATACAACGCTTTGGGAACGTTGCTAACAGTTAGGTGGAAAAATTTTTGTTCCAATCAACCACTTAGGGCGGCTAACTCTTTTCCCTAACCCTTTCGTTCTGAGGTTGAATCCTTTGTGGGCCTATGGCCAGCGGTGCGGCCGGCGCGCCAACTTCGCTGCGGTACTCGAAGGATTGACGCCAGTTCAACTCAGCGGCTGCTCCTACTCTCAGGCAGAGTTGGGAAGGCGATCGTCTCTGATCGACCGAGGCCGTGTGGAAACGTCTCTCGAATCGCACCAATGCGCGCCCCCTCCGGGGCGTAGCCTGCCTTATCGAATTTTCGGCCAATCCGGTCGTCGGCGGCGTCGAAACGGGTGGGAACAGCGCTAATGGGGCCCCTGAGAGCGATCTTCAGCCCCATCTTTTGCGCGCAAATGGGTGCTTACGCACCCACCAGGCGCATGGCCTTCATTGTTTTCGAGAACCCGAGAATTCGAAGGACGCGCTTCAGGTTGTACGCCAGAACATGCAGGCTCATTTCAGTTCCTACATTCGGCAGCGTGCGCGTCAAGAAGTGCGTGTAGCCCATCCAATGTTTGAAGGTTCCGAAGACATGCTCGACGGTTCGCCTGCGAACCGTCATTGCATCCGGCATCTTGTCGAGCCGGCGCTGGACGGCCTCCAGCACTTCCTCATGCTCCCATCTGGAGATGCGCCGGTACGGACTCGGCGTGCATTGCGACCGCATCGTGCACTGAGGACATGCACTACTCCAATAGCGGCGTAGCTGCAGTCCGTGTTCTTCTCTGGTGAAGCGGTATATCGCACGTTCTCCGGCGGGACATTGATATTCATCGTCTCGGGCAATGTAGATGAAGTCCGCCCGAACGAATCGACCACCTACCTTCGCGCTGGACCTTGCTGGCTTGGGCAAGATGGCAGCAATGCCCGTATCCGCGCATGCTTTGATCTCCTGCGCACTGAAGTAGCCACGATCAGCTATGGCTTTAAGCCTGGTCTTACCCATCGCATCGCGAGCAGCTCGAGCCATCGAGCTGAGTTGCGCCCGATCATTGCCGATATTGGTGACCTCATGAGCAACGATCAGATGATGCTTGGCATCTACGGCCATCTGTACGTTGTAGCCGACCATTCCAGAGCCCTTGCCACTTGTCGCCATCGAGCGCGCATCAGGATCGGTCATCGAGATCTGACCATCTGGCAGCGTCTTGAGCTCTTCCTTTATCTGGTCAAGGCTATGCATCTGTTGACGCAGTTGCACAATCTTCTCGCGCAGTCGAGTTGTCTTGAGTTCTACCTCCGCAGGCTGCGTGCGATCCGCAGTCTCCAGCGCGCTCAGATACCGCTGGATGCTTTCCTCAATTTGCTGCTGGCGCTTGTCGACCTTGCCAGCGGTGAAATTGCGGTCCCGAGTATTGACTGCCTTGAACTTGCTGCCGTCGATGGCGACCAGGGCCTGTGAGAACAACTTAAGATCTCGGCACAGTACAACGAAGCGACGGCAGACATTGCGAATGCCCGTGCCGTTATCCCGCCGAAAGTCTGCAATCGTCTTGAAGTCCGGCGCCAGTCGACCGGTAAGCCACATCAGTTCTATATTGCGTTGGCATTCGCGTTCCAGACGGCGGCTGGAGTGGACCCGGTTGAGGTAACCATAGATGTATATCTTTAACAGGACAGCAGGATGATATGAAGGGCGACCTGTAGTCGAGGGATTGGTACCTTCGAACCCGAGCGACTCGAGATCCAGTTCTTCAACAAACGCGTCGATGATCCTGGTGGGGTTGTCCTCGGCGATGAAATCATCGAGGCATTCTGGAAGCAGGGTAGCTTGCTTGCGGTCTTCTCCCTCTATGAATCGCTTCATCCGATCCCCCAGTCTGAATGCGTTGACTCAGTCTAGGTGATCGAGACGTTTTCACACAGCCTCGACCCCTCTCGGTCATCCGCGAACGCGAGCTCAATGTCCAATGACCGTGGTATTGCAGTCACCGATCCTGCTCAAAGGGGAATTCCTGCGGCGGCCGAGGACCGGCATGTGAATCCGGCCGCTCACACCCAGGTCAGCGTTTCCTCCGTAAAGAGGTGACCGGCCATGAGGTAGTCGCCGTGTTCAATGGCAAGCTCCTCCAGATTGCGCAGCGTATCCTCAGACAGCGCGGCCATGTCGAACCTGCAGTAGAGGTAGCGCTGCCTGAATGTGGGCTTCTCCATGCGCAGGCCGTGCACCAATGCTTCGGGGGATGCCACGGAGACATGCTCGACGGCGCGATACTACACGTCGACACCGTATTGACGGCCGAGTTGCTCCAGTTCGATCGCGTCCTGCCATGCGGTCTCGTAGTCCAACTCAAGCGTGCCGGCACCGCGACCATGGATGTGTTCCACCGTGCTGGCCCGGTCGCGTGCGGTATATGTGCTCATCGTGGCTCTCCAAATGCCGCTCAGTCGAGCTTGATATTTGCCTCCCTGATCAGGGTGCTGAATCTGGCCTTCTCCTGCCTAATGTATGCGGTGAAGTCCGCCGGCTGGGACGTCGTGGCGCTGAATCCATACTCGCCCAATACCTTGACCGCTTTTTCCGAAGCCAATGCCTTCGCGACTTCATTCCGAATGCGTTGAGTCAGTTCGGCGGGCATTCTCGCAGGTCCCCACAAGCCGTACCAGGAAACCATCTCGAAGCCGGTCAATCCCGACTCTGCAACCGTCGGAACGTTCGGCAACGCGGCAATGCGCTTCGCACTAGTGACTGCAAGCGGCTTCAGCTTTCCACTCTTCACATGGGGCAGCGTCGATGGCAAGGCATCCACCATGGCATTGATGTGGCCGCCCATGACTTCCGTCAACGCCGGAGCCGTACCCTTGTAGGGGATGATCTCGAACTGGAGCTTCCCGTCGTGCTTGATCGCTTCTTCGGCCAGGTGGCTAGCCGAGCCGACTGCTGAAGTTCCAAAGGTGTACTTCCCGGGCTCCTTGCGGATGGCGGCCATGAACTCCTTGAGGTCCTTTGCTGGAACACTGGGATGCGCCGTCACGAGCATTGGGACGCTACCCAGTTGTGTGATCGCCGTGAAGTCCTTTTCGATGTCATAGGTCGTTGCGCTCATCAGCATCGGCGTGGCCACGAAGGTCGATGCCTGCACAAGTAGGGTGTAACCGTCTGGCGCCGAGGTCGCTACCAACTTGCTGCCCAGCGTTCCGCTGGCTCCGGGCCGGTTATCGACAATAAATTGCTGGCCGAGGTTTTCGCTTAGGCGTTGCGCAACAACCCGCGTAACAGCGTCCACTGTTCCACCAGCGGGGTACGGCACAACGATTCTGACGGGCTTGTTGGGGTAGCTCTGGCCGAGAGCCAGCGTGGCGGCAAGACCAAAGCTTGTGGCCACTAGCGCTCTCAAAATACTTCTCATTGTCGTCTCCTGATATTGACTTGCATGCTTGCCGCTCTGCCTCGACTGGCGAGCGTCCAGAGAAGGGATTCTTGCATCCGATGCTTTCGCCTGAGCTCTTGCTCTTGCCATAAACAGGTATGGCGCCGACTCAGAAGACATGCTTTATGCCAATCATCGCACCAAACTGGTTGCCGCCCGGTGCCGGCGCGCTGGTTCCGACGGCGCTGCCACTGCTGACCGACATGGCCAGTTGGCCCCGGTTATCAATGAAGCCAGTCGTAAGATAGGCGGAGGTCCGCTTGGAGAAGGCGTAGGCACCGCGCAGGGCCGCGAGCCATGCCTTGTTGGCACTATGGTTGAATCCCAGATAGTAGATCTGCCCCGCGAGATTGAAGGCGGGCGTGATGTCGTAGGCCAGGCCCGCATAGTACAACTGGCTATGGGACGTGGTGCTGCCCTCATTGTTCCGGAAGGTGCCACCGATGCCAAGCTTCGTCCTGGACAGGACCATGTAGCCACCAAAGTGCAGGCGATCGTCCTTGAGGCCGCTGTTCACCAGCCCTGCTGCAGCACCGGCGCCTCCGCGCAAGGAATCGTATGCAGTTGCCAGGCCCCACCAGCTTGCGTCATACCGCAGCATCACTGACCATTCACGGCAGGCCTTGCTGTCGGCGGGATTCTCTCCGGCGCAGTTGGTTCCCGCGGGGTTCTGGCCAGCATTGACTGTGTCGCGCCCGAGGCTGTATGTCGCGCCGACAGTCAATCCGCCGAATGTACCCTTGTAGGCGATGGCATTATCGGCGCGGGCATTGGGTCGATAACTATCCAACGAGTTGGCGCCGTAGATGTTGGGCCCCAGTACGTCAGAGTCCAGCGTTGACCAGAAGGTCATCGTCCACTGACGGCCGAAGGAGAGTTGTCCCCACTGATTGCTCAGCCCCACAAAGGCCTGGCGACCGAACAAGCGTCCCCCCTGATTTGACGATCCGGAGTCCGGGGCAAAGCCGGATTCCAGGACGAAGACGGATTTCAGGCCTCCCCCAAGGTCTTCAGTCCCGCGCATCCCCCAGCGCGAAGGCACGGTGGCAGTCAGGTTCGGCATCCGCACGACACTGTCTTTGCTGGCACCAATATTGTTCACATACTCGACCCCGGTGTCGCCGAGGCCGTAAAGCGTCACTGATTGTGCCGAAGCGAACATCGGTGCGGCGCAAAGAAGGCCCGCGTACCATTTCCCGCAACTCCTCATGGGTGTCTCCTTGTTATGGCGAGTCGTTACAAACTTGTGAAGGCAGGCGAGCGGTCTCCCCCCAGCACCGTGCGCTCGATACGTTTCGAGTGCACGGCTGCAAGGGATACTGGGTCCGATGATCGCCGTGAAGCGTCTGACGGCAGCGGTCTGCGCTGCTGCGTTTGGCAGGTCAGCCAGTCAGGGTGAAATCTCTTCCAGCGGGCGGTTGGTGGTTTCGGTCATTCGGCTGGCCGCGACAAGGCCGACCACGCAGGCGCCCGCAAACATCAGGAAGACGGTGGCAATACCCTGTCCCGTCAGTACCATGCCGACAACGGTCGGTGCGGTGGCGGAGGCAGCTCGTAGCCATGACGTCGCCAGGCCGGTTCCGATCGCACGGATACGCGTGGGATAGATTTCCGGCGTGTACAGGTACAGCAGCACCGTCGCCGAACCCATCACGGCATAAGCTGAGGATGCAAGCAGCATGACCGACCAGGGGCTGGCGGCGCCGAACGCTCCGAGGACGGCGAGCAGTATGCCGCTGACCACGAAACACCCCATGGCCCAGCGACGACGACCCACGCGGTCCACCGAGAGTGCGCAGACAAGAACGGCACAGGTGCTGAGCACGTTGGAGAGCGAGGCCATGTGCAGCGACTCCTGCAATGGCAGGTGATAGACCGTCTTGTACAGACTCGGCAACCAGTTGTTGATGCCATTTGCAACGAAATAGGAACTCGCCCATAGCAGCCATACCACCACCGTACGGCCACGATAGAACGGCGAGAACAGCTCCTTCCAGTTGCCCTTTTTCTGCGAATGGAGGCCCCCGTACAGTTCCGAGATGCGCCGGTCCATCTCTGCGGCGTTGTGCTGCGGATCGAGGTTTCGCTTGGGGGTGCTGGCCTCGATTTCGCCGATCACGCGCTCTGCGTCGTCGAACCGGCCTTTGGCGATCAGCCATCGTGGTGATTCCGGCAGCCGCATGATCAGCAGTGCCACGACCAAGCCGGGTATCCCGCCAACCAGGAACATGTACTCCCAGCCAAAGCGAGGAACCAAGAAGGCACCTACCTGGGCCGCCAGCATTAGGCCAACAGGGAAGATCAGTTCATAGAGCAGGAAAAAGCGGCCGCGGCCATGGGCTTGCGACAGTTCATTGATATAGGTTGCCGCAACCGGTACCTCGCCGCCGACACCAATGCCCTGGATGAAGCGGCACAGGAACAGCATGTGAAAGTTGCCGGCAAAGGCGCACGCCACACTCATGACCGACATCAGGGCCACGGTTACGGTGGCACTCGGCACCCGGCCCAGGCGCTCGGCAAGCCACCCGAAGCATAGTGCGCCGATGACCTGCCCAAGGTACCCGGCAGCGATCAGGACGCCGATCTCGCCCGGCGATAAGTGCCAAAGCCCAACCAGGACCGGCATGACAAACGCCAAGGACAGTGCGTCGAATGCATCGAACAGGGTAGCACTGCCCATAACAATGCGGGCTTTGGTGTGCCACCTGCTAAAGGGAACATTCTCGATGCGAAAGAGAAGTTGCGCTGCCCGCTGCTGCGGATCAAATGGCGCACTGCTTGCCGCATCGTTCCTGCCGCTGTACATGGGTGCGACCGTAGTGGTGTCCATGCTGTCTCCAAGTTGACTGGCTCATGGTGTGCGAGCACCGGCCATCATTATTTTTGCGTCATCCGCTTCTGCCGTCGCCACGGTCTTTCGCACCCCAAGAGCCACTGGAAGTCCGCGACAGGGGGCAGCCCAGAAGCTCAGGTCAGCGTGAAGCCTCGTATTCCTCCCGTTGTGCATGCCTGCTGGCTACAGCAAAATGGGAAAAACACTGACGCGGCTAGCAGGCGCAGCCGGATGGCTGCGCCTGGCCACCGTTCAGCCTACGATGCCGGCGGCGCGCATCGCGTTTGCGATTTCAATGTCAGCACCCGGGGCGAGCGGCAGCAGCGGAGAACGCACGGTGGCGTGTTCCAGGATGCCGCGGGCAACCAGCGCATGCTTCAGCGCCACAGTGCCTTCCATGTGCGAGCCGCGGTGGTAGACGTTCTTCGTGACAGGCAGCAGGCGATCGTGGATGGCGCGGGCGGCCTTGTAGTCCCGTGCCTTGCCGGCCTTGATTAGCTCGACCAGAAGTTCCGGCGCGATGTTGCCGTAGCCCACCAGCAGACCGTCCACGTCAAACATGGTGTGCAGCAGATACTCGTCGTGACAGCTCAGAATCTGCAGATCAGGGCGCTCGCGACGAATCACGGGGATCTCGGTGTCCCAGCGGCGCATGTTGCGCACGCCGTTCTTCATCGCGAATACGCCGGGCTGCGCCGCGATGTCAAGCTGGGTCTCCAGGTCGTAGGTGCACTTGGTTGCATCGGGGTACTGGAACAGGATCAGCGGCAGCCCACTGGTCTCAAACACCTGGCGGTACTTGTCCTGAGGTGCGCCCTTCTGGTAGCCGAAGCGCAGCCAGCCGTGCGAGGGGTAGAGCAGGCCGGCGGACGCGCCCGCCTGGACCGCGCGCTTGGCTTCCTCGGCGGCCACCTCGGTGCCTTCCAACGTGATGCCGGCGATGATGGGAATGGCGCCATTGACTGCCTCGACGAAGGTTTCGATGACCTTCATCTGCTCCGCCTGCGTCAGAAAGGTGCCTTCGCCAGCGTGGCCGAGCACGGTCAGGCTCTTCACGCCATCGATGCTGCCGAGCCAGGCGCCCAGCTTCTTGCAGGCGGCGTAGTCCACCGCGCCGTCGCGGGTGAAGGGCGTAACCGGGGCAGGATTGAGGCCGCGGAGGTCGATATCTTTCATGTCACTTCCTGTATGAGTATGGGGTTCACCGGGTGCCGGATGCTTTGCCCGGAGAGCCTGCCGCTGCTAGTGTCTCCATAACGGCGGCGGGCATGTGAGGCAGTCTAGGAGTCGCCATGGCATACCGGAAGTGCCATGCTGGATATTTCAGATATACTGATTCCGTATAGCATGGAAGCCAAGGCAAGCGATGAACTACTCCGCATGGAAACTGTTCCTGGCGGCTGCCGACCTGGGCAGTCTGAGCAAGGTGGCTCAGTCCTATGGCACGAGTCAGCCCCACATCAGCCGCCAACTCAATGAACTTGAGCAGGAGTGCGGGGGGCGTCTATTCCAGCGCACGGGTCGCGGGGTGGTGCTTACCGAATTCGGAGAGCGCGTGGCGCCCAAGGTCCGGGCGTGGGTGGCAGGCACGGACCAACTGGTCAACGACATCCACTCGACCTCAGGCAAGCCTATCGGCACAGTTCGCATCGGAATCCTGCCTTCCATGGCGCATCCACTGGTCAGCACGCTTTATTACCGCTTGAAGGAGCGCTACCCCCTGGTGCAACTCAGTGTTCGCGAGGGGCAAGGCGCGCAACTGGAGAACTGGCTGGAAGCTGGACACGTCGATCTGGCTATTCTGTTCCGCCATAGTCCGATGCCAAAGCACGGCGACGTGTACTTAGTCGAAACTGTGACCTACCTTGTGGGCGCCGAGGGAGACCGCGTGACCGCCAACCCCACCGTACAGTTTTCCGCGCTGCACAACCTTCCCCTGGTAATGTTCTGCCGACCCAATAGCTGGCGCGACCGATTGGATCAATTGGCACTGGAGCATGGTGTTGCGCTGAATGTCGCAGTGGAGGCCGATTCGCTAAGCCTGCAGACCCATATCGTCGCCGACGGGGGCATGTACGCGCTGCTGGGGCCGTATGCGATTTCCAACGCCGGCCGGGATTGCCGCTTGCAGGCATCGAAGATCATCAATCCGCAGATCACCCGCCATATTGCGTTGGCCATGTCGCGCCATGGTGAACTCACGCTAGCGTGCCGCACCGTCATGCAGCTTGTCCGTGAGATTGCGCAATTCGGGGGACCGGAGTCGACCGGACGTGGCCTCGAGGTCTCAACTTGAGAGGTCCTGCGACACCTGGATCTGGTACCGATCAACATTGGGTAATGCAAATGAAGCCGGACATCTCTCGCGAAGGGACCTCACAAAGCACGGACGGGGGCGACGACTGCCCCTTGCGCTGGTTCGACGCGGATCGGGGTGCATTCGAATCGCTCGAGCGATGGATCGCCGAGCATCCGGCGGATTTCTTTGCGGGTGAGCATTTTGATCCGGTTGGCGCGTGCGCTACACGCGAGGCTGTATTCGCGTCGGTTGAGCTGCCCGAGACGCCGACATCGCCGCAAGCGCATGCCGATCATCTGCTCAACGACGTGTTTCGGCACGTGATGCCCGTGGCATCGCCCACGTTCGTCGGACACATGACGTCGTCGCTGCCGTCGTTCATGCCCTCGCTGGCCAAGGTGGTGGCAGCGCTGAACCAGAACGTCGTGAAGCTCGAGACGTCCGGCGCGCTGACTGGGCTTGAGCGCAAGGTCATCGGCATGCTGCACAAGCTGGTGTTTGCCCAGGACACCGCGTTCTATGCGAGATGGTTGCACGATGCCGACCACGCGCTCGGCGCGATCTGCTCCGGCGGCACGGTTGCCAACCTCACCGCGCTATGGGCGAGCCGCAACAACTTGCTGGGCGCGCGTGATGGCTTCGCCGGCATCCATCGCGCCGGACTGGTGGCTGCGCTGCGCCATTACGGCCATGACGGGCTTGCGGTCGTCGTCTCAGAGCGCGGGCACTACTCGTTGCGAAAGGCAGCCGATGTCCTTGGCATCGGGCGCGACAATCTCGTGCCGGTCGGGGTCGATGCAGACGGTCGCATGCGCATCGACCTGCTGCGCGATACCATGCGTGACCTGCAGCAGCGCAACATCCGGCCGATGGCGATCGTCGGCATAGCGGGGACGACCGAGACGGGCGCGGTCGATCCGCTCGACGCGATCGCGGATGTTGCTCAGGAGGCCGGCTGCCATTTCCACGTGGATGCCGCATGGGGCGGCGCAACACTGCTGTCGGAGCGCGAGCGCTGGCGCTTCGCGGGCATCGAGCGTGCCGATTCCGTCGTCATCGATGCGCACAAGCAGTTCTACGTGCCGATGGGCGCCGGCATGGTGCTGTTCCGGCACGCGGCGTGGACGCAGGACATCATCCAGCATGCGAACTACATCGTGCGCAAGGGCTCGGTGGACCTGGGGCGCCATACGCTCGAAGGATCGCGCGGCGCGGCGGCGATCATGCTCTATGCGAACTTTCATCTGCTCGGTCGCAAGGGGTTGGCGCAGTTGATCGAACGTAGCATCGATAACGCCCGCTACTTTGCATCCCTGATAGTGCAGCAGCCGGATTTCGAGCTCGACAGCCACCCGCAGCTTTGCATCCTGACCTATCGCCATGTGCCCGAGACCGTGCGTGCCGCGCTGGCAACCGCTTCGGCCGGCAGGCGCGAGAAGATGCTGGACGCGCTGGATGCGCTGACCATCAGCATTCAGGAAATGCAGCGCGATGCCGGCCGCTCATTCGTATCGCGCACGCAGTTGACGTCGACACAGTGGAGTGGCCGCCCGATTGCCGTTTTCCGCGTGGTGCTGGCCAACCCGGATACGACGCATGCCATCCTGCAGGACATCCTCGACGAACAGCGCGCGCTGGCGGCGGCCAGCCCATGCATGGCGCCGCTGATGGCACTGGCGGTGGCGCCGGACGCGTGAGGCATTTGCAGTTGGCGAGCGCCAGTCGTCGACCGTCTCTCACTGACACCTACGGCCGAGGGTACAGCGGAGCCTACAATTCAGCTTGTGCTGATAGACGGCTCTCTCTGCGGCCGCATCGCGATCGGCAGCGGACGCTCGGTATGAAAAATCGAACGGCTCTTCATGGCCGGAAAGCGACTTCCGCCAACGGCACAAACGGCGATGTCTGTGAATTGGTATCCGGACCAACAATTATCGGAGTCTGTTCCGCGCTTGGTATGGTTTCGTAGCGGCATGATCAGCCTGCGAAGCCGTGGGCGTCAGTTTTGACGTCGCTTGACCATCGGCACCACGTCGGAATCGCCCAGCCGCGACCGTAGCATGGCATTCTCAGCGAGCAATACCTCGTTGATCGATGCCAGCCGACTCACATCCGAGCGGAGGTTTGCAATCTCCTGCCGAAGCTCACGAGTTTTGTCACGTGCCGCCTTTAGCTCCAGTTGCTTTGCGTTGCGCTGAGCGCGACTGTCGCGACCTTGGGCTAGTCGAATGGCTTCAGCGATCTTGGGGTAGTGGTTGTGGATGAGCGGACCGGTCACCCCAGCCTCTTCGGCAACTGCGCTGATGGTAAGCTTCTTCGCCTTGGTGTGGCGAGCACGACCTTGCTGGATTCGAAACATCGCCAGGCGTAGATCCTTCTCGCGCTGATCTGCTGGCTTGCGTTGTTTGCTCATGGCGCGGCAGACTCCGAATTGTCCCCCTGACTCAGGGTCACCAACACATCGCGACAACGCTGCATGTCTCGGCGGACCAGATTTCGTCCGCCTTCGCCGATGTCATCACAGGCTAGCACCTCCTGCAGATGATCATGGAGGCCCCGATAGAGCGGAGCGTACTCTGGCCCGATGACCGCGTTATTGCAGCCGCTGCAACGCGTGCGCTCTAGATCATTGCCGACACACCGGTTATCGTCGGCTGTGCACCACGCATGCCCGTTGCTGCGGATGGACGTACTTTCCGCCAACGACCGAACCATCTGGCGGTGGTCTTTGAAAATGGTCACGGCCTGGCCGCCCCGCCAGGACACGATATTTCGACCGTATCCACCGGCTAGGGCGGTGCCGGGTCGCAGCCAGCCTTCCACGACTTCATTCTTGATGTCGTCGAGTTCAGTCTGGATCTCGGCGTAGAGGGCAATCTCCTGTGACTCGTTGAGAGCGTAGCCTAGCGTCATGTCCATCGACCAATGCTTGAAGTGTGATCGTAAGTACCGCAGGTCTCCGAACTGACTCCGGGCGGCATAGCTTGCGAACTTCCGGCGAAAGTGATGGCTGGCCAAGTCCCAATCCAAGCCGCAATTCTGCGCAAACGATTTCAACGCCTTGTTCCACGCCCCTAGTGACATCGTGCGCACCTGGTTGCCTCTGTTCGGCGTCATGGCCACGAAGACGGCGTTCATATGCAGTTGCGCCTCGGCAAGCTCAGGGTCCAGGGGGTTCTGCGAACGAAGAGCTTCGATCTCGGCCTCGATCACGGCCCGATAGGGAGCAGACCACCGCTCCATCACCTTCAGCGCAGTCACAACCGCCTCAGGAACCATCCACTCTGCGCGGCCTTCGCCTGTCTTGGTGGATTGCGAACGCATCCAGTTGTAAGTCCGGGGCTCACCCTTGTCGTCTGCGGCCGCCTCCGTGGCGTAGCAGGCTCCCCTTTGGACAAAGCCGAGTTCATGGTTGCGGCACCCGGAAAGGCTCGCCACGACGATGTAGCAGGCGGTGCGCAGTTCGATCACCGCCTTGTTGAACTCCCACATGTCCGCCCAGCCCCGACTTCGGACGAAAATACCCTCGGCCGGTGTCTTCCCGCCGGCCGCCTGCCGCAGGATCAAGATCTCATCGCGGACATCAAGAAGATCATCGGCTGCTTCAACCAATGACCAGGCGCGCTGAAAGAGAGTGGTGAACACATCGTCCGGCATAAGCGGGGTCTTGCCTCCCCGAAACCCCGTTCCTTGACCGGTCAGACCGGCCAAGTGGGTGGCCGACGTGCCGGCCCAAGGATGGTCAGGCATTACATCCCTCGTGTACTGACTCAACTCATGGAGCGCCTCGACAGCGCCGTATAGCTGTCCAAGCGAGGAGGCTTTCAGCAGTTCTCCCGCTCTGGCGGAACCTTGCCGCTGGCGATGCTGTCTGCAGAAGTCAACGAACAGCGAGCACGCGAAGGGCGTGACATCGGCCAGCCTAGTGATGTTCAATCGCACCAAGTGCTGCAGGAATGACTTGGCGTCCACAAGGAGCTTCGTCACGGCGCGAGGCGACGGCCTTTTCTTTCCCTCGCGTCCGCGGCGCATGTAGTGCCACAAGATCGCCTTCATCGTGGCCCGCCAGCCCGCGGGTATGGCGTTGAAGTCTACGTACTGTTCCGACGCTCCCTTGTTCGTAGGCTGCCCGACGAGCCGCCACTTTGGGTCGCCGTACCGGCTGAGGATGACCACCTTGCCGTTGATCGTGCAAGTCGAGATGATGGTGGCGGCGAGGTTGTCCTGATCAAGGATTGGCTGGCCGACAGGCTCCTGGTCCAGCGCTCTTCTGGCTAGGGACATCACGCCAGTGAATTCAATTCGTTGATGATTGTGGGGCTGGCCCAGAGGGGGTGAGGATCGTGTCGTGCCCGTTCTCGGGCGGCATTCACCTGCTCAGGCTTGAACAACTTGCGGCGAAGGCCGGCTTGGATGACGTCGCGGTCGATCAGACGAGGGATGTGGGCAAGGTGGTGGTCCCAGCGGCGCTTATCCACGCGCGGGCGCTCGCGCAAGATCCGAAAGTAAAACGAGAACAACCGCCATAGGTCATCGCCGGTGACGACGTAGTTGCGGCAGCGAAGACAGTTCAGAAAGCTTTGGCAAAGGTCGCCGTTTCGTTTTGGGGCATACTCGCCGGCGGTGGTGTCCGAGCACCGGCCAACCGGCGTTCGTTCAGTGGCACCGAGGGTGTTTGTCAAAAGCTCCTCGACCAGCACCAGGCCCATGAAGCGCCAGTTTTTGCGGGCATCTTCGCTAGGTCGCAGGTAGTTGCGCATGGTGACGACGAGTGAGTTCCCAGCCGCGGTCGCGGTGGCGACGACATCGCCGTCCAGAATCTCGTACACGCGGTTGACGAAGGTCTTGCGCAGCCGGCTGACGTTGATCCGCATCGGCTCGCCGTCATCGCCCCGGAGGTCGTACGTCCTGACCAGCTTTTTGATTGCCTCTTCGAGGGTGCCGTGCGTCAGTGCGCTGACGCGACTTTCACTGTCCCTACTTCGTCGATACAGCCATACTCGATCACGAATGTCTTCCGGCGCCTCACGGCGCAGGCCAGCCGTCAGCGCAAGAACGCGGCGAATCAACCCAGCTACCGTGGAGCGCAGTGTCGGCGTAGATTCCACAACACGCATCACGGAATTGGATGCGCGCAGCGCCACCTTGGTGGAGGAGTAACCTCGGCGCTTGAACACGACCAGAAACTCTATTCCTTCCTTTGGATGCGCGCGCAGGCAGTTCATCGGCATCTCTAGCAATGGCGTGGTGTTCCGACCCGTGTGCAAGGCTACGACCAGCAGGGCATAGGCTGCTAGTGTTGCCGTGGGTTCTGCGTCCTCTCCAAACAGTGGCTGCACCGCCGTCCTCACGGCAAGCGTGAAGGCCTTCTTCTCGGTGGCAGATAGCGGGCGCTCCCCTTTGCCTCCGCGTGTCGAGCCGGGGAAGGGGTTGCTGGGGAACGTGGCTTCACTGCCGCGTTCGATCACGTGGACCAGTCCTCGCCGTCCCAAGGCCTGCAAGACGGACTTGGTATAGCTGTACGCCGTTCGCTGCGAGTCCGTGGCGATGCCTTGGTCTCGGAGAAAGAGCAGGTAGCTATCTATGGTGTCGCGGGTGATGTCGGTCAGGCGCATCGGTCGGCCGTTTGCGGTGCCGAGCATGGTTAGGTGCGTCAAAAATCTCGCGAGGCCTAGTTTGCAGTAGCCCACGACAGTCGTCACCTGGACGTCTGAGTCCTGCTTGCCGAGGAAGCGCTCAACCTGCCGCTGACAGGCATAGGTGATCGGGTCAATGCCGACGCCGTACCAAGGGGCGAACTCGAATGTCCGGAGCCTGGTGGTGTTCCGTCCGAATCTCACTTCAGTGCAGCTCGGAGGCATTGCTGCCGCGGTGATGACGATCCTCCCCTCAGCATCGCGCTCATGCTCTATCTGAGGAATTGTCAGATCCGTCTTGAAGAAGGTCTTACGCTTGCCCATTCAGCGCATCCGCCAGGTCATTGAGTTCGTCGTCGTACGCCAGCACAGCCTCGTCAGCCAATTCATTGACCAGATGCAGGTACACCATCGTGGTCTGCACTGAGGCGTGGCCCAACTGCTGCTTCAGAAACACCAGGGGTTCGATTCGGCTTCGGTCGCGGACCCGCTGGAGCGAGACGAGGGTGTGAGTCGCGTACGTATGGCGCAGAAGGTGAGCCCACACGCGAACGCCGGCCTTCCTGCCGATCTCCTTGATAATACGATTCAGACTTTTTCCATCGTCCGTAAACCGCTCGCCGAACTGATTGAGGAACAGCGCCTTTTGCGGCGCCCCGCTTAGCGAGGAGCGCAGGCCGCGCTCATGGATTGCGTAGTGGTTCAGGTCCTTCATCAGCCGCCGGCCGATGTAGATTGAGCGCGGCTTGTTGCCTTTGGTCTGCATCCCTTGGCCATCCTCAGGATCAAGGTGGACACGGATGTTGCGCTCTGGCCGTCCGGCAAGGTCTGGATCGAAGACATAGGCGCGCGGGAAGGAGGCCAGTTCCTCCCGGCGCAGGCCAGAGCCCACGGCAAGCCTAATAATCATGCGATGATGAGGGTTAGCGGCTGCAGTCAATAGGGCATGGACTTGTGTGAGGGTGAGATATTGAGGCAGGTCCTTGCGAGCCCTCGGCATCACATCGCGCACGGCTTTCGTTCCGCCACTTCCATCGGCATGCGCGAGAAAGCCCCCCGTACGCATCGTTCGTCGCGTCTCATAGCCAAAAGGAAGCTGCTTGATCCAGCCCCTCTGCTGTGCGAAGGAATAGAACTCGCACACGTATAAGAGACGGTTCCGTACAGTATTGCGTTGGAGACCCGCAGTTTTGAAGCAGTAGTCTCGATAGGCGGCGAGCAGCGTTTTTTTCTCTCCGCGATCTACGTCGTCCCAACGCAGGTCGTGCGCCTGAAGGAAGCTGAAGTAGTCGTAAAGAGAACGCCCTGTCGGTTCCCAAGAATTACGCGAGCCGATAGCACCGCGGAGCAGGTAGTGGCGCAGGAATTCGTTGGCTTCCGCGCAGCTCTCCATGCTGTCCCATAGGAGGATTGGGAAGCCGGGGTAGGGCCGCCCGCCCATAACAAGATCCTCAGTCGATGCGACAAGACGCATCAGAGCTGCTTGGCCTTCAACACTGCTACGGCGCGCTTGAAGTCGAGCCGCATCAGGTGCATTACCAGATCGACCGCACCTCCACCGCCTCGGTTCGCACGTGTATCTAGGAACCGGGGTCCCGTGCACAGGATTTCGTAGTCCACGCCGTCCACGTTCGCGTGCCAGCGAGTTGTGCCATGGCTCTGCCGTGGTCTAAATTGCCCATCCTGCTTGGCGTATTCAGCAACTGCACGAAGGACCACGACCGCCTCCAGTCTTCGCCAGCGCGCGAGAGTGAAGTTATCCACAACCCTCCGACCCATTTTTCCCTCCCCCGCGCCCCCACCGGCTACTCGTCTTGGAAAGACTAGTAAAATTCCTAACAGATACAAGGTTCCAGAACAACGCCAGACGCGACAATTTGAAGAAGGCATGGCGACAGCTATACGGCTATCGACACGGCATCATGATCGTCAATGCTTTCTACGAAAATGTCGCACGGCATCGGATGGAGCAGCGAGAGCTGGCACCTGGCGAGCAGCAAGAGAGCGTGGTTTTGGAGTTCAGGCCCGAGCCGCAGCAGGACATGTTGGTGGCGTGTCTATGGTCGATCAGCAAAGGAGGAGAGGGCGAGGCCGATCTCTATTCCTTCGCTGCCATTACCGACGAGCCGCCCGCTGAGGTGTCGGCCGCAGGGCATGATCGTTGTATCGTGCCAGTCAAGCCCGAGCATGTGGAAGCCTGGTTGAATCCCGACGCGAAGAACTTGGCCGCGCTCGATGCAATCCTGGACGACCGGAACCAGCCCTACTACGAGCACCGGTTGGCAGCGTAGGGAACGAAGAATCCCGATTCCATGTCGTAGAATCGCTCACCTCCTGGCAACTCAGGGTCATTGATGCGTGTTGGCCGACCGATACCTGCTCCTCCTCAGCCCCTCTGCGATTACTGCGGCGGGAAGGCGGTTCTTGCCCGCGTGGGAGAAGAGGCATACCCGTATTTGGAGGACCACGGGCCTGTGTGGATCTGCTCCCCGTGCCAGGCGTGGATCGGCGTGCGTGCGCGAAGCAAGCAACACACCCCGCTTGGAAGATTGGCCGACGCGGCATTGCGCGAAAAGAAGAGCCGACTGCACGATGCCCTCGATCCGTTGGTCACTGCGAAGATGCGGCGCGACGGTGTCAATGCCTTTGAGGCGAGGGGCAAGGCAATGAAGTGGCTGATTGCATCGCTCCGCATTCCAGTCGACAGTCCCAGCATCCATGCCCTTTCGCTTGAGCAGTGCGAACAGGCCATCCAATGCATCGCCGAGTTCCAGGCCTCACGTGGGCGAGAGCCTTCGGGTTCCTGATGAGGGCAACGAGGATACTGTTAGCAGAAATTCCTGCTCGCGGTGTCCAGGGATCCAAGCATGGGCGACAAGTCGACAAAGCGTTGCGCGATCAGGTGCCGCACCTCGCCTTCGCATTGCCACTGGCCATAGACACCGAGTAGGGAGGCCGTCAATACCTCGCGTCGGTACTTCTCCATCACGGACGGCCAGACGATGACGCTGACGGTACCGGTCTCGTCCTCCAATGACAAGAAGACCACGCCATTCGCCGTGCTCGGCCGCTGCCGTACGGTCACGATTCCGCAGCCACGGGCAATCTGCCGCGTCGCGTAGGTGGCAAGCACGTCGGCGGGCACAAAGCGCAATGCAGCAAGCTTGTGGCGGAGCAGGGCAAGCGGGTGGCGGTTCAGCGTGAGGCCGAGCGAGCGATAGTCGCTGACGATCTCCTCGCCTTCCGTTGGCTGTGAGAGTTCGGGCATTGGCTCGTCCAGATCCGCGGGCCGCAGCAGATCCTTGTCAGGTACCGCTGCAGCCGCCTGCCACATCGCCTGGCGTCGACTACCCGTAAGGCCAATCAACGCATTGCCAGCGGCCAGTACATTGACATCGTGCCGGTCTAGCGACGCTCTGCGAGCAAGAACCTTGACGGAGGCGAAGGGCCGGAGTGCGCGTGCCGTTTCGATGCGTTCGGCCGCTTCGCGGCGCATGCCCCTCAGCTGCGAGAGGCCCAGGCGTACAGCCAGCACCGAGCCTTCATGACTTTCCAGGCTGGCGTCCCAGCCACTCACTGTCACATCAACAGGAAGAACCGTGACGCCATGGCGCTTGGCGTCCTGCACCAGCTGGGATGGCGTGTAGAAGCCCATCGGCTGGCTATTCAGCATGGCGCAGAGGAAGGCGTCAGGCTCGTGGCACTTGAGCCACGCACTCGCGTAGACGAGAAGTGCGAAGCTTGCTGCATGGCTTTCCGGAAAGCCGTACTCGCCGAAGCCCTGGATCTGCCGGAAGATGCTCTCCGCGAACTCCAGATCGTAGCCGCGCTCGAGCATGCCCGTCACGATGCGTTCGTGGTATCGCTCCAACCCACCTTTTCGCTTCCAGGCGGCCATGGCGCGACGCAGTTGATCCGCTTCCCCAGCTGAGAAGCCTGCCGCCAGCATGGCTACCTGCATCACCTGTTCCTGAAAGATCGGTACACCCAGCGTGCGGGACAGGGCTTGCTCCATCTCCGGGCTCGGATAGCTGACCGGCTCCAAGCCCTGCCGGCGACGCAGGTAGGGATGCACCATGCCACCCTGAACCGGGCCCGGCCGAACGATCGCCACTTCGATGACGAGGTCATAGAAGGTGCGCGGCTTCAAGCGGGGCAGCATCGACATCTGGGCGCGCGACTCAATCTGGAACACGCCCACCGTATCCGCCCGCGAAATCATCTCGTAGGTCTTCGGATCTTCCGCTGGAATGTCCTGCAGCTCAAAGGCTTCTCCGCGTTGTTGCGTCACCAGATCCAGGGCTCGCCGGATCGCAGACAGCATGCCGAGCGCGAGGACATCAACCTTGAGCAACCCCAAGGCGTCAAGGTCGTCCTTGTCCCACTGGATCACGCTGCGATCGGCCATGGCCGCGTTCTCGATTGGCACCAGCCTGGAAAGCTTGCCACGCGCGAGCACAAAACCTCCTGTGTGCTGGGAGAGATGCCGCGGGAAGCCAAGCAGCGACACGGCCATGTGTGCCCAGCGTTGGGACAATGCCGCTTCCGTATCCACGCCGCTTTCGCCAAAACGCTTAAGGAGATCCGCTTTGCTGTCGAACCAATGGTGAGATTTCGCGACCAGGTCGACGATCGCGGGATCCACACCTAATGCCTTGCCTGTGTCGCGCAGCGCGCTGCGAGGCCGGTAGGTGGTCACCGCGGCAGCCAGTGCCGCGCGGTCCCTCCCGTACTTGCGATACAGGTACTGGATCACCTCCTCGCGGCGCTGATGCTCGAAGTCGACGTCGATATCGGGCGGCTCGGCGCGCTCTTTTGAAATGAACCGCTCGAACAGCAGGTTGCCGCGTGCCGGGTCAACTTCGGTAATGCCGAGACAGTAGCAGACGGCGGAATTGGCTGCGGACCCGCGACCCTGGCAGAGAATGCCGTTGGAGCGGGCGAACCGCACGATGTCGTAGACCGTCAGGAAATAGGGTTCATACGACATGTCGCGGATCAGTGCGAATTCATGTTCGAGTTGCTGCTGGACGGCAAGGGGGATGCCGTCCGGATAGCGACGGTGCGCGCCGACATAGGCTTCGCCCCGCAGATAGTCGGACGGCGTGACGCCATCCGGCACCACTTCTTCGGGATACTCGTAACGGAGCTCGTCCAGCGAAAATTGACACAGGTTTGCAATGTGGACCGACTCCGTCAGGTAGCGGTGCGGGTAAATGTTGGCGAGTCGCAAGCGGGAGCGCAGGTGCTGCTCGGCGTTAGGCAGGAGGTCATACCCACATTCGGGAACCGGGCGATGCACACGGATGGCAGTCAGCACGTCATGCATCGGCTTGCGCGAGCGTACGTGCATGGTGACGTTGCCAGTGGCGACGATGCGCAGGTGATGTCGCGCCGCGGCCGCTTCGACCGTGCCGCGGTGGATATCGTCCATCGGCTTGTAGAGCAGGCTCAATCCCATCCACGCCCTGCCAGCAAAAGTCGCGCTCACCCATGCCGATTGCGCCTCCAGCTTCTCGGCCGCCACGCCATAGTCCGGCGTGAACACGATCAAGCAATCTGGCAGCCCCTTCAGATGCTCGGACGGCGCTTCGGGCGCGGCCAAGTCGCGTGGGGTCAGCACATAGGAACCCTTGGCGGCGCGCATGCGCGCGAGCGTGATCAGTTCGCACAAGTTGCCATAACCTTCGCGGTTACGGGCAAGCGCAAGGAATGAGAGCGCGGGAGAGCCGTCGGCGTTCTGCAGCCGGAACCAGGCGCCAATTACAAGGCGAAGGCCGGCATTCCTGGCCTCTGTGTGGGCACGAACGATGCCCGCTAGCGAGCACTCGTCCGTGATGGCGAGCGCGTGGTAGCCCAACTGAGCGGCGCGCTCAGCGAGCTCTTCCGGCCGTGAGGCGCCGGCGAGGAAGGAGAAGTTGGAGCGGCAGTGCAGTTCCGCGTAGGCGGGCAGACCTGCCTTGGCGTTGATGTCCATGGTTTTCAGCCGAAGAGGCCATGCAGATACCACCGAGCCTCATCGCCTTCTCGGCTGCCCATGCGTTCCTGAAAGATCCAGTAGCAGGTGTGGTCCTTCGCCTCCGCAACGAAATAGTCGCGTGTCACCAGCTGGCCGCCCCACCAGCCCGACTCGATGCGCTCAGGCGGTGAGACGATACGCAGTGGCGATCCGTAGAAGGGACGGTGGTCGCGTTCAATCAGCGGCACCGGCTTGCCGAGCAGCCAAACAGGACGTGGCAGGCCTGCGGGCAACGTTGCGCTGGGCGGCTTGTCAGTGGCAGACTGCCAGCTGTTGGCGACTTCCGGGCGGTAGTCTGCACGCAAGCACGGTTGGCGGACATTGTCAGCGCCGAGGCGTGCCACCAGCAACTCAAGCAGGCGTGCATGGTCCGCCGGCGTGCCGCCCGGTTCTGGAAACAATGAATCGCTGGGGGGTGCCACCGGCTCGGTCTCGATGGCAGACACCGCGACGGCAATCATCGGCGCCTCGACAGTCAGCCGCGTCAGACGCTCTTTGAGCAGGCGAACCAAATGCTCTTCATGCCAGTTGGGCTCGGCCAGCGCAATCTCAATCTTCGTTGGTGCGATGGCAGCGGGGCCGCGCTCGTGGCGCAGTTCGACCGCAAACCGCTTGATGGCCAGGTGCCGGGCGGTTAGCCAGCCGACCATCTGTACCAGCAAGCCGCGAGTGTAGGCAAGGGCGGACTCAGCGTTGTCCATCCTATCCGGAAGATCCACCGCGGCGTCAAACGATGGGGGAGCTTCGACCCATTCGAAGACTTCAGGTGCTTCCCCATGGGCGCGATCCAACGCCTCAAGGATGGCGGCGCCGCATCGGCGCTGCAGGCCTGCGCGCGGCAGCCGGCGCAGGTCTCCTAGCGTCCGACAGCCGAGTCCGTCCAGCCACTCATCAAACGGCCGCGCCGCCGGCAGGATCGCAACGGGGATGCCGACCAGCGCTCGCACCAATGTGGGCATACTTAATGCCGTTCCGCCACCAGAGCGCGCAAGTAGCCAAGCGCCTTCGGCGGTTGGTGCGCATCCCGCGACAGGACTGAACCCCATTGCCCTGACGGCCGCCAGCATCCGTTGCCGCAGCTTGCGGACGCCGCCGAATAGTCGCAGCGTGGTGCTGATGTCGACAAGCACCGCCGCCTCCTCGGACGCAGCGACATTGGGCGAGAACTGCAGCATCGCCATCATGACACGCTCGAGCGCCGCCAGTTCTGCGCAACCATCGCGGTCAAAGAGAATGGTCTGCGGTGCGATCGTCTGTACGCCACCGCGGCGCATTGCCGGCTTCACGCCGGCCGCAATGGCCAGCGGCGACGCCATATGCACGCGCTCCCTGTCCAGGACAGCAACCGCTAGCTCAGTGGACCAGTTCGGTCGGAATACTTCGAGGGGCAGGGACGACAGGCGCAGGCAGATCCACAGGCGCAGCATGGCGATACAACAGAATGGGGGAGGGCTGCAGCGCTATGTGGAGCGGCGATTCCTGCTGCGGGCCTCGACGCTTAACGAACTGCACACGAATTCCGTCCGATGCGGGCTCCAATGTCAGGCGCAGCGGCGCCGGCGAGGCATCGCGTGCACAGGCCGTCGGACGAACCACGAAGAAAAGGACATCGGAGGCTTGGGCGGCAAGATGCAGACGCCGAAGCGCATCGTTACGCAGGTGCGACTGCCAAAAGACGAGCGCTCCGCAGGTCCCGGCGCGCAAGATCTGCTCCGCGGCCCACAGGGCGTCAGCGGTGTGCCGGGTTTCGATCCAGAGAGTCTGCGCGGACGGGACGCCCCAGTTGGCGAGCGCCAACGCTTGAGGCGCGTGCGGCGGTGCCAGAAGCGCGACAGGGCGGTTCGAGCGCGCGACGAGAGCAGGGCGTAGCAAGCGCAACTCGCCGATACCCGGCTGGCGCTGCAGCAACTCCGTCAGGCAACCGATCGGCCAGCCGCCGCCCGGAAGCTCCTTGTCGAGCGACGGATACCCGGTTGGAACGGTGCGTGCGTTGCCCCGAGCAAGCTGCGAGGCAAGCCAAAGTGACGGATGAATGGATTCTGGGGCGACGGTTAGCATGGCGAGCTCCTGCCCCCAGTGTACTGTATATTTATACAGTATTCACCTGCATTATCCGTCACATGAGCGGTTCCATCGCGCGATCGCTGCCACCAGCGGCCAACCAGCCCTGTTGCGAAAATCGCATCAGGGCTCGTATAATTTGGGTGTTGCAGGCAAGCGCGGAGCTTGTAGAGGTCGTCGAAAGACGGCAGCCCGTTTTGGGTGGGATCCTCGAATCCGGGGCCTGCAACCGTCTTTTCTCAGTCGTCGCGCACCGCGGCGATCACACGCCGACGCTCCCCATCTTCTGCGTCGCCGCACCAAAACTTCAAGCCGTAGCCGTCCACCTGTCCATTGCGCCGATACAGGTTGCGTGCGAGCATGCGCAGGTATCGGTCTTCCGTCTCCCCATACTGATTTCTGTGGACTGCGTAGAACGCGCTCGTCGCCACGGCGTCGGCGACCTGCAGGCCTGCCAACTGGTCGTGATTCACTGCGCGCACGCCATCAAGGTCGAGGCTGTCCCAATGGATGCGGCAGTCTTCCCGGCCCTGCAGTCGCACAAGGTAATGATGGAGGTCGGCATAGGACATCGCCGATCGGTTCGAGAAAATCAGTTCGGCCTTACCATCACCCTCACCAGGGCGCGCGGTATCCCTGCACAGCCAGCTCACGCGTTCCAGCAAAAGGCGGATCGTGTAGCGGTATAAGGAAAACGCCTCCTGCTGAAAAACCTCCGGGTCGGCGATTGAGGGCTTGTGGACCAGCACATGCACGTGCCGCAGTGGCGCCTCCCCAATCATGCGCGCCAGAGGCACCCGGTGCTCATGCCGCAGGTTGCGAAAATGCAGGGGCGATTTAGCAGGCTTCCTCAGTAGCTCCCTAGCGTTCTTGACGAGTTGCACCATTGCTAGGTCGTTCACAGTGCGAACTACCGTGGCGGACTGGACGAACCACCTCGAACTACCTTGCTCGTTGGGAAGGAACACAAATCCTTCGTCGCCCGACTCGTCGATATAGACGCGAAAGCTGGAGGTCATGCGTGATGCGTTGGTTATATGAGGGTGCCATTATGAGGCACACCAAAGGGCCGGGCTTCAAAATGATCTCGCTATGGACGCTACTTGGCCGGACGGACGTGCCCTATCCGTTGTCGGAAATGGCGGCAGGCGTCTGTAGTGGGCGCCCCGTCACGCCGATCACGATCTGCAACGCGCTGCTGGCGATCAGGGCGAACCGACACTTGTCGATGTCGAAGTCCTTGGTGTCCACGCTGAACAAGGGGTCGGCCATCGGCCTTGTGTGGGCTCATAAATCTGGAAGAATGCGTGGCAGGAGTTTTACTGGCTTGCCCTTCTGGGACTTCTCGAGGGGCGACCAATCTTCTGTTCCTGGGCTGCCACTTCTTATGGCAGAAACGTTCCCCTTCGGACCAGAAAGTCTTTGCAACGGTAGTTGAACGATTGAGCAGTTCCTCCAGCCGCAGCCCTTCCACCACGGTGGTATGGTCTTCGCTGCAGCAGCTCATGGCACAACCTCGCACGGCCTTGCCCTCGATGCAGCCACTCCTCCAGGCGAGTGCCTGGTCGGAGGTCGCGGCGACCGGCGTCGAAGTCGGCGCGCCAGGCTCGTGCGTTTAGAGTGACAGCCAGCGGCTAGAGGCCTTTTGTCGCGGCCTCACGATGAACTTGCGGCCGGCGCTGTCACAATCGCTAACTAATTTGATAGCTTACTTCACGACCTCGAAGCTACGAGCCTCTCTCTGATATAAATGCTAATAATTTCAGTAAGTTAGAAGAAGCGCTTCTATTTGCTGGTCATTTGATAGCGCGTACCGCAGGCCTCCATTTATGGAAAGAAGCCAGGAAGAGGTCCACGCTGCGCTGTTATGTGCGTGCTGTGCCCGGTCGCACTGAATGATTTAACATAAATCTTTTTATGCGAACTACTGGTGTAGCGGCAAAGTTGTAATGTCCGGTTCTAGCAAAGTTGAAATGTCCGCCTGAGGCGCCTGTCCATGGTATTCAGCCTGCCCGGTTGAATGCAATGGAGGATGTCCGGGGATGGCGGGAACCGAGGTCATTACAGTAAGCATGCGTGAGTTAGACAGGCTCAAGATCGTCCAGGCGGTCGTGGATGGTCAGTTGCGGCCCGGGGTGGCTGCCGAACGGTTGGAGATCACGGACCGGCAATTCCGGCGGCTGCTGGAGCGCTATAGGCAAGAAGGCGCATCCGGGCTGGTTTCTCGCCGGCGCGGTCGACCCAGCAACAATCGCATGCCAGCGGACCGCGAATCCGTGGCCCTCGGCCTGATTCGGGAACACTACGCCGACTTCGGCCCGACCCTGGCGGCCGAGAAGCTGCGAGAGCGTCATGGGCTAACGTTGTCCAAAGAAACGATCCGCCGACTGATGACGGTGGCCGGCCTGTGGGTGCCGCGCAAACAGCGGCCGCCGAAGGTCTACCAGCCTCGTAACCGGCGCGCCTGCTATGGCGAACTGATCCAGATCGACGGCAGCGATCACCGCTGGTTTGAGGAGCGCGCCCCAGCCTGCACCCTGCTGGTTTACGTCGACGACGCCACCAGCCAGATCATGGAACTACGCTTTACTCATTCGGAATCCACGTTCACATACTTTGCGGCGACGCGGGCCTATCTGGAGCGCCACGGCAAGCCGGTGGCGTTCTACAGCGACAAGGCCAGCGTTTTTCGGGTCAACAAGAAAGGGGCAACCAGTGGCGACGGCCACACCCAGTTTGCGCGGGCCTTGTTCGAGCTGAACATCGAAGGTATCTGCGCCAACAGCAGCCAGGCAAAAGGCCGTGTCGAGCGGACTCACCTGACCTTGCAGGACCGGTTGGTCAAGGAGTTGCGCCTGCGTGGGATCAACACGATGGAGGCAGCCAATGCCTTCATGGCGGAATTCATCGCCGACTATAACGCGCGCTTTGCCAAGGCGCCGCGCAATGACCACAACGCCCATCGGCCGCTGCGACCCGACGAGAACCTGGATCTCATCTTCGCGTGGCGCGAGCCGCGCTGTGTGTCCAAGAGCCTGACGATTCAGTACGACAAGATGCTCTACCTGCTGGCGGATACGCCAGAGCATCGGAAACTGGCCGGTCGCTATATCGATGTCTATCACTATCCGGACGGCAGAATCGAGCCACGCGCAAATGGCGCCGCCCTGCCCTACACGATTTACGATCGGCTCTCGGAAGTGGATCAAGGCGCGATCGTTGATAACAAGCGCCTGGGGCACGTATTGCAATTAGCGCAATACGTTCAGGAGAAGCGCGACAACACGCGGTCACTCTCTGTGCCTGGCACGGAGGGGGCTCCCCGCAAGCGTGGACGACCGCCCGGCAAGAAGTCGCAGCGCTCGCTGGGCCAGAACGATATGTTGGAAGCGCTGCAACGGTTGCAGCAGCAGCCGTGGCCGCTGAACGGAACGGAGAATTGATTTCAGCTTGACACCTGGAAATTCAAATCCGCCCTGCTGGCATGACGGCCTCACCCTGATCACAACTCTGCCGCTTCAGGCCAGCACCACCGCCCTACGGGAACCCCAAAAAAGACAGAACAAACAAGCTGGACAGACACCGGACAACCGGACATTTTAACTTTGCCGGGACCCGGACATTTCAACTTAGCTTTGACAACTGGTATGTTTTGAAGTGTTGCGCTGTGGCGGCGGTCGGCCACAGTAGTTCAAGGCTTTCCAGGCGATTCTGCGCAACAGATGCGGCGACTACCATCGCGCAACAGCGGGCCATTGGCTTTTTCCTCTGCAAGCCGTCTTTTGACCTTGAAAACCGCTGCATCGGCTCTTGCCAAGGGTCACGCAACACCATCCCGACCCACCAAGAATGCGTCATATGCCGTATAAATCACTTATGGCAGGATGTAGCATGGCGCCCAGGCCGCTTTCGCCGGGATAATTTGACTGGCATTACCTATGCCAGAACAGCCAGGCGAGCGCTGACGAGCCGGTTAAGGCTGACGCCTTGCTCCGCCGCCTGCGTCGCCAAGGAACGATGCAACTCCGGCGGGATGCGAAGCGATAGGACGCCGCTATATTGCTTGTCCGCCAGCGGAACGGGGACTTCTTCGCCGCCGGACTTCATGTCGGCAACGGCTTCCGCCACGACCTGCCGGATACCGGCCAAGGCGTCTTCAGGCGTGGAGGCGAGCCAAGACAATGACGGGAACTCTGCGCATAGCCCGACGTGCTCCTGGTCCTCGGTCGACCAGGTTACTCGGTACGTATAGTGGTCAGTTGGCATTTTTTCCCTCGTGCAGCTTCTCAATCGCCTTCAGCACTTGGTTGGCTTTCCCCTTGTCATTCTGAATGTTCACACGTGGGTCGCCCGGCCAAGGTGTTTTAAACACTGCATGGCTAGTGCCCGATTGCCTGGCGGTACCGAAATATTCTTCGCACACCTTCATGAGGTTCGAAAACCGCACATTGGCTGGCAGGCTCCTGGCGCATCTGCGCCAAGATCTTACGGGTGTCTGTCATGACAGCGTGGTATCAATAGTGCAACCATTTGAAAATCAAAGTGCGCGAACGGCTCAGAACGCCTTACCCGGCAAAACCCAGTCGAGCCGTGCGCGCCGGCCGCGCGGGGCGGTTGAAAGGCGGGTGTTTAACACCGAAGCGAGAACCGCTTGCCTCAAGTGCAGAGGCTCACGCAGCGCCCGGCTCTGCTATACGACCACCCAAGGACCCGAGCTGGAGATGCCGATCGCCGTTAGCGCCGCCGACGGGGTCGCGCCGGCGGTTTGCTTTCGTCGGCCCCCGTTGCGTTCGCGCTCGCTTCGTCCGGTTGCTGACTCCCAACGGCGGACGTCTCCGCGCCCTTGGCCTCCAAGTGAGCACGCAACGCTCTCAGCTCGGCCTGTGCCTCAGCGGCCAGGCTGACCGCTTCGATTAGCTTGTCCCGCGTGGACTGATGCGCGGCGTGCACCTCTGTCAGTTCCTGGCGTGCTTGCCCTTCCCGCGTCTCGGCGCTACTCAAGCGCGCTTCAGCGCGTTGGCGAGCCGCCTCTTCTGCCGCGCGCTGGGCTTCGGCAACGGCCGCGGCCTTCTCGGCCGCGGCGCGCAAAGCCTGCTCGCTCCCCCATTGACCCCGTACCGCGACCACTTCGTCCTCCAGGCGAGACACTGCTTCCAGGCGCAGTTCCGCTTGTGCCAGCGCGCGCCGTACGCGTGCCAACTCCTCCTGTTGGCGTGCCGCCCCTTGCTGCAGACGCTCAATTTCGTCGGCCTGCTCGTTCGCCCTGCCCGCGACGGTATCGCGATCGGTCGTCACTTCCAAGAGCTGCTGCGCCAGGTCGTCTCGCTCCTTTTCAAGCGCTTCGCCGTTCGCTGCCATCGCGGCGAGCTCATTCATCGCCTGCGCCAGGGCGGCCTCCGCTTCGGCGGCCGCTTCCTCGGCGACTTTGGACAACTCGGCGCCCAGCGCGGCAAGGAGGCGTGAATTCGGTTCGCTGAGCTTGCGTGGTGGCCGCTTCTGCTGCTGTTCCTGCCAGGTCGACCAGTACCGATGAATCGTGTTCATGCTGCCGCTGCCCAACCGCTCGCGCACCGCGGTCAGCGTTGGCTTTAGCTGTTGGGCGACCAGCGCCTCGGCAACCGCGGCCACTTGCTCGTAGGTGATGCCCGGACGTGCCATTTCGTATTGCTCGTGCTCCGTTGATATCGTATTGAAAATAATACGATACGATACGAAAAACAAGTACGAAACGACGGTGAAGGGGGAAACGGGTGCATGGCCCCGGCAGACGCCGCCGAGCCGCTCGGCCGCCGAACAGGCTGGGTGGAAAGGCCGCGAGCGGCCAAGGGTCTACCTCGAGACTGGTAGGCGCCCCGTCGCAAGGGGCCGCAACGACCCGAGGTACTCGATTTCCGGCGGAATGGATGCGGAATCGAAAGCGCGAAATCTAGCGCCAACCGTTCGGGCGTCGCTCCTTGACTTCGCGTTGGTGCCGATAGAGTGAAAGCATCCCTTCGACAACGATGCCAATGCTCTCCCACCAAACGCAGCTCCCCCTGTTCCCGACCTCGTCGGGCCGCGTCCATCCCGCCAGCGCGTCGGCGCTACTGCTACTTGCCTGTTCCGGCACGAAGCTCGACCGGCAGGCGCGTGCCATTGACCTCTACCAAGGCGTGATGTACGACTCCTATCGGGCGCACCTGCGACGGGAGGCTAGACCGAATGTCCTGATCCTCTCCGCACGTCACGGCTTCCTGGATCCGCACGCGGTGATCGATCCCTACGACCAGCGCATGACCGCGCAGCGTGCCGACGCGATGTTGGCCGATCTGCCGGCATTCGCGGGATCGGCGAACTGGCCAGCCCAGGTCGGCAAGGTGTTGCTGGCCGGCGGCAAGGAGTACCGCCGTGTCATGCGCGCCGCGCTCGCTCGCCAATACAACACCACGCTGCCGGCCTTTCAGGAAACGACCGGCGGCATCGGCATGCAACGCTCACAACTCGGCGCGTTTCTCGACGGTCTTGCGCCGAGGTTCAACGAGCCGATGGGCCATCACCCCAATGGCACGCCGCTCTACCGGCGCTACGGCTGGATCGAAGCCGGTGCCGTGACTGGCCTGATCTACCGGGCGGCCCCTTACCTGCCCGCCGTCAAGGCCCGTGTGCTTGCCTTGTTCCAAGGCCCATCCGGACCGACCGCCGACGCGGAGGTCGAGGAAATCATCCGCGGTCGCACCAGCATTGGCCCTCGCTGGGTCGGCGTGGCGGATCTTCACCCGCTGCAGGAGGCCGCGTGAGCGAATTCGAAAAAGCGCTGCACCAGGAGGCGAAGGCGCTCAGCGAGAATCTCGATGGCACAGCTGGCCAGCTATTGGCCCTCACGCACGCCGGCTACAAGGCGTGGGCCAAGGAAGGCAATCTGCATTTCCCGGAGCCAAAGCGCTACGCCCTGCTCCACGAGATCCTGCGCTACTGCGCCTACGGGAGTTTGCTCGAGTGCAATCCGACGCAATGGGATAGCCTGCGGGAGATTGCCGAGATGCTGGATGGGCGGTACCCACGTTATGCGTGCACGCGAGCGCGTCTGCGTGCGCGCCGCAACCGCTATGGCAGACCGTGCGTCTAACGTGCCAACGGTGCGTGCCCTGCCACAGCTGCCAGCGATATCCGCCTCGTCCGAGGCGGGCGATAGCCGCCATGTCGGACTGCCCTATCCAACCACGTCCGCCGGATTGACGCTCTCCGCGCGCAGTCGTACGCTGCCAGCTAGCGGCTGGATGTGAAGCTCGATATTCTCTCGACGAGCTCTGGCCCAGCCGGCACAAATCGCGGCTTCTAGCGTGGGGAACAACTGACGCGGCTCCGGTGTGCCGTCTATTTGTAGCGCCCACTGATGTTCGGCCGGCACGACGCTAATACTGTTTGCAGGCATCAGAAGCTCCAAAGATCGCCGCAGGCCATGCCGCGACGCCAGATGCCACCCCGTGGGGGAAGCGTATCACCCCTTGATCGAGCGTGGATCGTTGCCGAAAGAGTTGCGCTCGCGGAGCTGACCGTCCCGACCATGGATCAGCAGTTCGACCTTGTCTTGGTTGGCCTTTTCTGTCCCGGCGGCAATGGCCTCTTCCTCGCTAGGGAAGTGTGACCGCCGTCCGTGCCCTCGAATGCGACCGCCCCAACGAGCGCTTCTTCGCCGATTTTCCCCGCACGCATGGGCGGCCGCCCACGCCGCAGCCGGGGAAAAGCCGCCCACAGGATCGGCACTGAATCGGATGGCCCAGCAAGGCATAAGGCGCGTCAGCATGCCAAGCGAATGGCATTTCCGTACCGGTCGAAGACCGCACCCGGGCATGACGCCCGTCCTGATCGGCGTCTCTAGCCTTCCAGCCAGGCATGCTGATCCCTGGCCGCATCGCCGATCTTGGCCGCATGAGCCGCTGCCTGTTCGAGCCAAGGCGCATGCGCCTTGGGTACGACCAGCATCGTCAAACCCAGGCCGTCCAGCACACGCAGGGCGTGCTCGAGATTGACGCCCTTGCCGTTCTCCAGCTTGGACAGCATGCCGATCGAGACAGCGCAATGCCTTGCCGCCTGGTCAATCGGCATCCCCTCCCCTGCCCGCGTGGCTCGAATGCGCTCGCCCAGTTGGTGAATGGCGCGAATTGTCGCGCGCGAAGGCGGCGTCGGATCAGGTAGTGGTCGCGGCATGGAGGCCCGTCCCGTGAAGAAGAGAGGTCAGCGTGGAAGCTGCTCGTCACGATTGTTTCATGAACGTGAAATTATACTCCACAACGCTGTGGCGGCCCTCTATGCCGAAGGAAACTGGCCAGCCCCGCCCGACAAACTCGTGGCGTTAGCCCATGCAGGTCTGAAGGTGTGGGCGAAGGTCGGCAATCTCCAGTTTCCGCCCGAATAGCGGTATGCGCTGTTACAGGAAATCATGCGCTACTGCGCCTGGGAATGCCTGCTCGCGTGCTGCTTCACGCAGGAGCTCCGCTTGGAGCGGATCGCGGACATGCTGGATGCCACCTATCCACGCTATGCCTGCACCCGCGCAAAACTTGCCGCGCGCCGCAACTGCTATGGCAGGCCGCGGTTCCGAACCCTCTCTTGGAAGCAATACACGCCGCGAAGCGGCGGCACGAGTGGGAGATGAGATAATTTCAGTATATAACAGCGGGTATGGCGCAAATGGACTCCCTCTGGCTCAGCAACCCGACCCAGGCTTATCGCGACTGGCAGGCGCGTGAGGCGGCCGGCGCAGATCGCCGCCCCTTCTCAGCACGCTCGATCGTCCAACATCAGGCAATGTTCGAGCATTTCCGCCGACACGTGATGACCAGGGGCTCGACCATCGCCTCATTTGGCACCGCCGATGTCGACGCGTTCTGGCAGACGACCGACGGCCGGTCGTACTCCCAGGCTACCCGCATGCGGTATGTGAAGCTGCTGGACCGCCTGTGCCGGCATCTGGTCTTCGCCGGCGTGCGGCAGGACAACCCAGCGGCCGCACTTCTCTTTGCTGAGCGCTGGCCAGACGAAGAACCCACACCCCTGTTCCTTGATGAGGCTGAGGATGCGCGGCTACAGGCCTATCTGCTATCGCCTGCCGAGGATCTGGCCGGCTTGCGCAGCCGCGCGATCGTCGCGACATTCCTCGCAACGGGTATTACAGCGGGGGAAGCGCGAGCAGCGCGTTTGAGGGATCTGATTCCGGATGCGAGCCCGCCCTATCTTTTTGTGTCGGCGCACGGCGCACGGGACGCGCACACGGTTCACCTCGCCGACTTCGCGATACCTGTATTGCGGACTTGGTGCGCGCGCCGCTCGATCCTCCCCGTCGAGGGCGACCTACTATTCACGCTCACCCCCGATGGTCGACCGATCACCGACATGAGCTTCGGTCGGATCGTGGCCACAGCACTTGCCGCAATGGGGTTCTCCGGTGCAGAGCCAAGCCCCCGCACGTTGCGCAATACCTTCTGCCGGCGCCATCTCCTGGCAGGCAGCTCACGTGATGAGGTCAGCCGCATGTTGGGGCTGGCCAGCCATCGCACTTGTGACCGAATTGCTGCGACACTGCCGGCAGCGGACGAGCCAATGCACCAAGATAGCTCGCCTGACGCGCCAGCAAAGGCCAAATAAGGAAGATCATGGATATTCCACTGGACACTGTGAAGGTCATTTACCGCCGTGCGATCGACCCAAGGGCGAGCGACGGTGAGGGTGCGGCCTGGTGGGCCGCCGTCGCGGAGGAAGTCATTGCCGTCGTCCGTGCCGAGGACACCGTGGCCGCTGCCAGCGTTATCGCATGGTGGCACCACGACTGGCATGCAGTGGGCGACTCCGCGAGAGCGGCAGCTGCACGCATCCGGCGCGCTTCCCGCGCGCTCAGGATCGGCTGATCGAGCAACCCTTGGCGCGCACACGATATCGGGCCCTCCCTCTTGCATACGCGCCTGCTTTTGCTATTCTTCGCCGGTGCGCCACCCTAAATCGCTTACAGGCGCGCATTTTTTTCTAACCAGACACGACTATGGCCACGAAAGCGAAACCCGTAGCAAAGACTGCAACGAAGACCGCAGCAAAGAAAGCTGCTCCGGCAAAGAAGGCCGCTCCGGCCAAGAAGGCTGCCGCAGCCGCCCCGGTCGCCAAGCCTCTGAAGGACACGTTCAACAAGTCGAGCCTACTCGCCCACCTGGTCACCCAGACCGAGCTGGACAAGAAGACCGTTCAGACTGTGCTGTCCCACCTCGAAAACACCATGGTGAGCGCGATCCATAAGAAGGGCGCCGGCGAATTCACCCTGCCGGGTCTGTTCAAAGTGGCGGCCATCCAGGTGCCGGCCACAAAGAAGCGGTTCGGCAAGAACCCGTTCACCGGCCAGGAACAATGGTTTGCGGCCAAGCCGGCCAGCGTCAAGGTCAAGGTGCGTCCGCTGAAGAAGCTGAAGGACGCCGCAGCGTAATCGCGACGATTCCCGCGAACAAAAAAGCCCCGACTCGCGATTTCGGGGCTTTTTTGCATTGGATCCCTACTTAGAAGGGCGAGGGCTGCGGCGTAGCAACTTGCCGCCATGCCAGCCCCGGTTGCCGGCAGGTCCTCGAAAAGCACCTCCGCAAGCGCAACGCATCGATGTCGTACTCAAGGGTTAGCCCGAGGCGATCCTTGTATGAAGTGCGCCGGGCGATTTCATCGCGCCCCATCCCCTTCAGGCATCCATACTGCGTGTAGACGTGATCAGACAACGCAAAGCACTCAGTCAGATTTCGCCATTCCTTCCACACGGGTAGGGCAAAATTTCGGAGGTGCCATCGAAGTCTCGTCGTCGCCATCCGAAAGAGATGGTCGATGACTTCGCGCTCCGTTAGCTTAGCTTGCATCTCGCTCATGCCTGTGCGGTCGTCACGGGGAAGCCAAAGCTCAAACGTCGGGTCGCCCATCACGGTAGCGATCCCGCGATGTGTTCCATGGCCTTTTCTATGCAGTCAGTCCCGGCACGCGGCAAGGGAAGGATCATCCGGCGCGACACCGTTCGTGACGGCCATTGCACGATAGCGCCTGATTTAACGTGTGCCAACGCCAATCGGTCGCATATCCCGGCGCGTTCGCGTAAGCGTCGTCGGTCGACCACAGTCGCTCGCAACGTCGTGCGTTGCCTGGCAGCGGACCTATATTGACCCGCTACACGGTGTTTGAACTGTCGGAAATGCGGCCACTCGAACGGCTAAAAGCGGTTCGCTTGACAGGGGATTCTACCGGCTACAATACGGTCCAGGTAAGCAAATTCGGCGGGGGGAAGAGAATCACTTATGCGGACAAGCTTGTCACCGGACTATCAAATTGACGCCCCGGAAACGCGTGACAGGGTGATGCATTTCCTCAATGGAATCGGGGTTCCTGCCCGATACGAAGACGGCGCAACCGGCTTCTCCGAAGGATGCTGCATCGCGCAGGGTGCGCTACATGTAGATCCTGCGTGCCGGATTTCGACAATTCTGCACGAAGCGGGGCATCTGGCCATTACACCACGGCGCTTCCGATCACTTATGAACGGAAACCTCTATGCAGGTCATCGCGAAATGCTGAAGGTCGTCGATGAGGCAGGTGTGTATCCGGACGATCCCCTCTATCGTGCAGTCATTCAATGCTCGGATCCAGAAGCCACTGCATGGGCTTGGGCAGCGGGTACCGAATTGGGGCTGCCCGGCGAAGAGATTGTTCGAGACGACGAGTACGGTGGTGATGGTGAGGCAATCCGGCTGGCGCTGCAGATGCGCGCCTACATTGGAGTACACGGACTCGCTCACGCCGGCTTTTGCGCGATTCGCGAGCGTAACGGTGTCGCTGCCTGGCCGCGCCTGCATTTCTGGACGCAAGAAGTTGGATTTCCGGAGTACGTCCCAGCTGGAGAGTAAGGGCAAGAGTTGAACTATGAAAACACCAGGCAAACCTTGTGCATCGTGTCCCTGGCGTCGCGCTGCGGGTGCGGGAGACATTCCAAACTTCGATCTCGAGCTGGCCGAAAAGCTGGCTGATACATGCCCTGACCACCGGGGCATGGGGCCGGACTTTGGAGCCAGTATCTTTGCGTGTCATCAATCCCGGCAAGGAGAGGAGTTCGCGTGCGCTGGATGGCTGGCGAAAGTCGGACACCGCCATCCCGCGGTGCGCCTGGCAGTGGTCTCCGGTCGGCTTGATCCAGCAGCACTAGAGCCTGGCGAGGACTGGCCGGAACTGCATGACAACTATCGGGAAGTGCTGGACAAGCTGCGTGCGACGTCGAATTTTGAAGACGAGGCCAAAGGAGATGAGTCGGCAGTCAAGATCGGGGGATCCAACGCCAGCGTTATTCAGCATTGCCGCCCCGTGGGATCGCCTCACTCTTCAACGGGGCAAGCAGCACGCGCGATTGACGGCACGCCTACACGAATGACGATCCAAAGTCGGAAAGTTGTGGCTTCTACAAAATCTTTGGAGAGTCAGTAGCCGTCTCAATACCCAGCGCTAACTGGTGTTGGTGTGCTCAAACGAGCGCTTACGATAGTCTCGCCGTCAACCTGAACTGGTGTTTGCCGTGAGCCGCTCGTCGCGCTTGCCCCTTTTCCTGTCAACCGCGCTGCTTCAGGACAGCCGCGCGATACCGGGAGCGCAGTAGCAGATCCGGCACCGGCGCGAGGACCTCCGCCATGAATTGAAGCTCGACGCAGGAATCGGCACCGTGTTCCCGTACCGCCCGATCAAATGCGGCCTGCGCCGCTTCCAATTGCGTCTTGACGCGGCACACGCTCAGGCGGCGGCAGCTCTGGCTCCTCGAACATCATGAGCCTCAACTGCTGTGCATGCGCGACCCAACCTCCAACAGATGCCAATGGAAGGTCGTAAGGAAGGCATCCACGCGATCAATCTCATTGCTTGGTCCCCGTCTCATCGACGACTACAACCGTGGTGGCCCACAGAAAACGACTTTGTAGTGTTTGCCCCCCTTGTGGAGCAATACGGGCTTACCGTCTTCGACTCCAGTCCTAGATGTCGCTTTCGCTTCTAACTCATCCCCCACATCCAATCCATCGCTCGCACCCATTGCTCTTATCCGTTTCGCGGTACATCGGCTTCGATCGCAGCATCGTCATCGCAAGCGCTCTTCGTTCCACTCTAGAGCCTCTAGTGCTTCCTCCCCTGCCAGCGATGGACTGAGCGTGACTTCTGCTTGCCACATATCGCCGCTGTCCCGGATGAAAATGAAACCGGAGTCGGACAGCATCTGCGCCGCAGCTGATACCTTCTTGCGCTTCAGTTCCTGCGTTTCCACGCACTCTTCGAGTAGCCGCCGCGCATGTGGCCCCATGGCGCGCAATCGCATCGCCGCCGCGTGCGCATCGGCTTCGGTCTCGTAGTGCAGGAGCATCGCTCTTTTCCTATGTTAGAGCGGCAGACCGGCGACCGAGTACAGCCGAACCGCCGAACGTGGGATGCCAAAGCGCTCAATGGAATCCTCAGTCTGGAGTGGCAGTACCATCAGCCGGTGCATGAAAGCGCCCCCGCTGGGATCGACGTGTGCAAACAGCCTCTCCACAAGTTCCCGGTTCTGCAGCGGCTCATCCACGACCACAATATCAGCACCGTTAAAATCGAACATCGGGTAGTGACCTACCGTAGCACCCCGCACCTTGCCTTCGAAATCGACCTCAACCTTCTCACTCATCAGTAGCGTCTGGCTGTCGGCATACGCAACTCGCAAGCCATCTTGTGCACGTGTTTCTTCCGTCCACTGCTTCAACGACAAGGTCTTTCCCGTTCGGCACCGACCAACGATTCCAAGAACCTTCACTGTTCCAAGACAGTCGCTCACAAGAGCTGCCACTATCGCCGGTGTCAGGATGACGTTGTTCAATTTCTTTTCCGTCTCAAACGTTATCGTTGGTCACGAAGTCCAAGAAGAACTCGAACCACAACCCTTCCTGGCCATCCGGCAGGCTCAGCGGATACTGATCCGGCTTCTCAACCACGCGCGCGCGGTAAGCCTGCTCGAATCGCTCCACATCGCTGCGCAGCTCGGCGATGAAAGCATCGAGGGTCTGTGCCATGCTTTGCTTTTCCGTTATTCAGGGTGGAAATCTTGCGAGAGCACGTCATCAACAGCCCAAGGCAACGCTTCCGGGAAGACATCGAGATCCAGGCCGGTCTCATTGCTCGCGATGCTGCGGGCCTTTGACCATACGATGTCGAGCCACGCAGCATCGCTGAACTTACCCCGCAAGCTTGGGGCTTCATTCAGCACGTAGGCAACTTCCTTGCGCTGTGTGCGAATGTTGAACTGCCAACTCTTGCTGCGGCGGGAAGGCTGAAACTGCCACTTCAGCAGGTGCGCCAGCAGCACGGACATGCGGCTTGCCAATTCGCGTTGTTCGCTCTTGCCCACGTCCTCGATCTCGTCTGCAATGTGCCGAACGTCGATGGCCGACAGCTTGCCCCCACGCAGCAGTGCGGCCTGCTCGCCTGCCCAGGCCACCACATCCTTCTCATAGGCCGTACCCATGACGGCTCCATCAAATGTGGCTTAATGCCAGGTGCACACGTGCACCACGTCAAGCGCGCTCGCTTGGCTTCCCGATCGTCTTCCTGGCGTGATTGATGACCGCATCCGGGCAATTACGCCGCCGCGTACTGTCCGGTGCTGCCAGATATGATTTCCAAGTGGACAGGGAAATCGGAAAGGCTTGCCCCTTGTTGACCAACGCCAGCGCTTCCACCTGGGTGATGCCGGCTTGCACGATCAGCGCACGCAGCTCCGCGCCGTTATCCTCTTTGACTTCGTTCATAACTTCGCGCTTAGGTGCACTTGTGCACCAAGAATAGCACACGGCTCTCCCATGCCGCCTTGGAGCCGTCCGAGCTATGAAAGCTGGGCCCCTCACCCATGGTTGCTCCAGTTTTCTGTCAGAAGAAATGGAAAAGCCGGTCCCTTTCGGAACCGGCCATGGATTGAAATAGAGAAGGCGATTACGCCCCGGCAGCAAGCGCCGTGACGTCGATCATGCCATCGGCCTCATCAACCAGCTCCGGCGTCTGGGAGATGAAGAATTCCCGTTCATATCCGCCAACCCGCAACACTTCACGCTTCATCTTCATGAAGGCGCGCTTGCGCTCCGGATCCAGCGGACCGTCCGCTTCATCAGTGAACAGCGTCTGAAAGGACTGCCGCGCGTGTTGCGCCCGATACAGGGCGATACCGCGCGTCAGGCATTCGTTGATCCACACCTTCTGGCCGCCGCTGATCACGGAAAACTCCTTCGAGCTATCGTTATCGGCATCCAGTACCGCAATCGAGAACCCCTCCCGGGCTTCCCCGCTAGCCAGCGTCGTTTGCGTCCGGATCGCGATTGTGAATCGCGGCCCATAGCAGGCGAGCAGCAAGTCATTGACGATGCCGGTAATGGCTGGCCCCGCATCATCGATCGACAACGCGATCACGCCGTCGTTGCCGAGCCCCTTGCCGAGCAGCTTCCACTGCGCGATTTCGTCGGACAGGCGTTGCACCTGCGACTCAAGCCCCGGCAAACCACCAAGCTCCCGCTCGATCCGGTCACGTTCAGTGGCCAGCGCACTTTGACGGCGGATCAATGTTTCGATCTTGCCGTCGGCCGCGCTGACCCCTTCCCGGACGCCCGCAATGTCGCGGTCGAGGTCCGCAATCAGGCCCGTCACATCGGTTACGGCCAGCGTGTCAACCTCTCGTTGCATCACAGCCAGCTGGGATTCAACATCCTGGAGATCCCGGACGAGCCGGTCCTTCCGTTCAGTCTCCTCCTGCGCCAGGGCTGCCAGGTCGCCCCGTGCCTTCCCAAGCGCAGCGGCGGCGGTGTCAAGCAACGGTCTCTGAGCCGCCAGGGCAGTCAGGCGTTGAAGCTGCTGATTGTCTCGCGCGATGTCTCGCTGCAGGGATGCCACCGCTTCACGAGCCGCCGGCAGGCGCTGCAATGCCGCGTCCATTGGCCTCAGGGCTTCCTGCTTATCCCTGTAGCTGGTACGCAGATTGGTCACCACGATAGCCTGGGCTTCGTACTGGCCTTTGGCCTCGCGGGCTTGCGCAAGCAACGGACACTGGCTGTGCATTGGGTGGCCGCTGCAAGGCACGGTATCCATGACATCGGTCTGGGCCTTGAGGGTCCGCGCCAGCTGTGCCGCCACCGAGCCGCGCTGCTCCATCCCGCGCAGCTCACTTACCAGCCCCGCATGCCGCGTCGCAAGCGCTTCGACTTCGGCCAGCTCCCGCTGCCGTTCGGCAAGTTCCGCTTGCCGACGGCCAAGGGCCATCTGCACGCCATCTTGTTGCGCGCCCGCGGCGGTGATCGCCTCGGATTGCGCAAGGGTTGCCTGGCTCGTCGCCAGGGTATGCTCAAGGTCCCGCTGCCGCGCAGTCGCCTTCGCAATCGCCGTGCGATCGTCCATGGCAAGCTGCTGGCCACGTGCCATCAACTCCCGCTTGCGCTGATGCAACTCGCGCAACCGGGCTTCAGTGCCGGCCGATGCCGCCTGCTTGGCAGCCAGCGTGGCGCGTTCCTGCTCCAGCTTGCTGCCACGGTTGAGCCGCTCCGTACGATGCGTCCGCTCAGCAGCAAGGGCCTGGTCGATCTCCTGAATCTCCCTGGTCATCGCTGCCACGGTGTCGCGCTTGCCAGACAGCACAAGTACATCCCGCTGCAGCCCATCCAGAGCACGGCTCAGCGCCTTGGCCACGTCGCCCGCTTTCGCGGACAGCTCGCGCAGGTGATCGATCCCGAGCAGCTCGGCGAGCAGCTTCTTGATCTCGGCGGGCTGGTAGCTTGCCAGCGGCCGCCGGTTCTGCGCGGAAAACACACTGGTGAAGAAGGCTTCGGCCGATCCCAGAACCGAGTCAAGGCAGCGGCCGTACGTGTCGGCCTTGCCATCGGAAACGGTGCCGTCAGACAGTTGCACCGGGCTCCAGTCGCCCGTCGCGCTCTTCTCGAACAGGTAGTACTCCGCCTTGCGGCTCTTGCCCGGGTTGCGAAACGCGAATGCCGACCGGTAAACCTTGCCGCCGTGCTCCCATTCCAGGTCCTTCTCCGCGCGCGGGGCACAGAGGTGGTCCCAGTACGAGAAAGCGTCGGCCGACATCTTCGTTGCGTGGCTCGGCATGAGCGGATACGGATGCAGGTTGTCCATGATCGTGGTCTTGCCGGCGCCGTTGGGGCCGACAATTGCAATCAGGCCAGCCGGCAGATCGGTCAGATCCACCGTAACGCTGTCCCGGTGCATGCCATCGCGGATACCGTGGAAGCCGGCGAGGGTCAGTTTCAATGGGCGCATTCGAGGACCTCCGCGCCAAAGGAGTGGAGATAGTCAGACGGGAGCTCCATGGCGCCGCCATCAAACACCGGCATCTCGGCCGCGGCCGGCACATCCTGCTCCGGCTGGCCCGCGATTGCGCGTTCGACCGAACGCACCGCCGCCGCAAACTGAACTCCGGCCATTTGCAGAAGCGCCTTCCAGTCGTCCAGGCCTGTCATGGCCCTGAGCTCCAATGCGCTCCACTGTCCGGCAAAGCCGTTCGAAAAAGACCAGATAACGTCTTGCAGCTCCTTGGACGGTGCCACGGAGTACCAGGTGTTGCCACCGTCGGTGGCAATCGCCATGACCAGTATGTGATCGCGCTTGGCAATCACTGCGCCGCGGCCGCGGCCGAACGGCTCATACATCATGCATTGCGTGAACTGGTGGTTCTCGCACAACCGCTTGGCCAGATCCGTGCGGGTCATGGCACTTTCCTCAACATGGAGCCACTTCGGACCGGCGTGATAGAGAATCATGTTGCACTCCAGGGTAGGACGGAGCGCGCCCCGGACGGGAAGCACCACGTCTGGGTAGATAGAAAAGAAATGGATACTGCTGGTCGATGCGTCAACGACGCGGGTGAAACCGGGTTTCGACAGCCACTCACGGCTGTCGGAACAGGGCTCGCATGTTCAGAGGGTTAGGCGGGTTGCCCCGCGAACAGGTCATCGGTGAGCCAGTCCATACTTGACTGGTCGGCCAGCGGCGCCGACGCGAGAACCGCCACGGGGTCCGGGCTCGGGTCGGAGCGTTCAACACCGCTTGGTGTCACTTCCGCTCGGGGATGCTCATGCGCACCAGCCTCGCGCAGTTGGGCGAGCACGCCGTCCGCGATCGACTGTGCATCGAGCGTTTCCAGCATGGTCAAACGGTCTACCAACGGGGCAGTGTCAACGCCGGTCAGCTCACCCCAGCGGGAGAGCTTTTCCGGCAGACTGGCCGCCCGGCTGATGCCTTCAGCGCGGCTACGCACGGCCGGCAAGACGCGCGTCTCGATCTTGACCTCGGCGCTTTCTCCGAACAGCGCTAGAACCGCGTCACGGTCGACCAGTTGACGATGCTCCTCGTTGACCGTCCAACGAATGCGCACGAACTTCTCAGCGGCTTCCATGGCAATGTCGGCGAGCCTTGCCATGTCCGGCGGGCCATCGAAGTCCACACACACCGTCGCGCGTGCAGGCGTGGCCACCAACGAGGCCGTGGCATGTCCGGGGGTCACCTGCCACTGCAGGTATCCCTTCTCCCCGATCTCGCCGTAGTGGAATCGCCCGATGGAGCCGGGATATGCCACTACCCTGCCCTCCCGCTCCCATTGCTGAGCGCGGTGGATATGGCCAAGCATGAAGGCGTCACACTCGGCCTCGAACAGCGCGCCAATGGTGAACTCATGGTCGAAGCCGGCCATGGGTACGCCGTGCTCGGTCTGGCAGCCGTTCACCGTGCCGTGCGACACGCCGACCGTGCGCACGCCCCATGACCGCCATTGGCGATTGATAGCGCCAGCCGCGGCCAGGTAGTGGGCAAGCTGGTCGCCCACCGCCGTCGCTGCGTTGGCCACGCCGGCGGCAGCAGCCAGTACCGCCTTGTTGACGGTCGGCACGCAGGTGAAGACCACTTCGGGCATGCCGTGCTGGGCCATCAGCACGTCGATTTCCGCGGGCGAGAAAACCGGGCCGTCCGACGGTACAAACTGCCCCGCGCACAGCGCGACCTGATGGATGCGATCGGCTACGTATACGGGATGGTGCGCACCGATGAGTCGGAACAGGTCCAGCGTGCCCGGTGGCTCATGACTGTAAGTGCCCTGCAGGAGCAGGACGGGCATGTGGGCCGACAGCCGGTGAATCTGCCGTGCGAGCGCGGACAACGCTGGCGTGTGCGCGTCAAGACGATGATCGGTGGAATCTCCCGACACGACCCCGACGTGGCAGCCCGACGCAATCGCATCGTCGACCGCAAAGCCAAAGCAATGGTCCGCCTCGGCCAGATGGCTGGGCGAGTAGTGCAGGTCTGAGAAATGACCCAGACGCAGGCTTTCGCCTTCGTTGAGCATGGAACCTCCTATGGATAGGGAATGTGCCGCCGGATTGGCCAGCGAAGCGAAAGGAAGCATGGACACCATCGGGCGTCCATAAGTCGAGCCGGCACGCAGGCCAGGCTCAGGGAGAGATCTCGGCGGCGATAGCCTTCACCTGCTCGCGGTATGCGACCGGGTTATTCGCCAACGCAATGCGCATGTCGTTCACCACCTGCCGAACCGCTTCGGGCCGCTTCGTCCATCCGGCGCCAAAGCTGTTCTGCAGAAATACACGCAGATCCATGCGATCCTGCTCGTTGCCGAAGCCGAGGCGCCCGGCGAGCTCGTTGAACTCCGCGGCCAGGTCTTCATCGGCCGCGTGCTGGGCCTGCGCGTCGGGCAACGCACGCTCATCCTCTGGCGGAGAATCGCCTGAAGACTCACGCTGCTGCGACACTTCCGGTGTGCCCTCGAGCGCTGCGATCGCGTGTTGCGCGGCTTCGACATGCGCGAGCTCCGGCCGATCGGAGCCGTCAAGCAGCCCGGCCAGATCGAGATCCGCATCGAGGGTGATGAGCCACTGCATCTGCCGAACCGGCTTGCCGGATTCAGGCTCGATCCGGCTGATCTCGACCTCCTGCTTGCTCAGAAAGAACTGGACCCCGACCAGACGCCCACGTGCCAGCGCGACAGTCTGCATGGCCGCGTGCGCCTTCTGCAGGACATAAATTGACGTTGTCGGCAATTCGATCAAGCCCAGGCCCCGAGTGCTCGGAACTGCGAACAAGAACGAGGCAGACAGATTGCAGAAGCCTTGTTGGTACTGCGGGCAGCTGTGTGGATCGCACCGGCCGTCCGGGATAGCATCGTCCTGACGGAGGATGACAGGTCGACCACCCCACACGCGCTTCGCACGATTGGCTCGCGCATCGCGTTGCACCAGCGCGTAGGTCTTGCAGTAGCGCAAGCCGTCCGGTCCGTACTCCGAAAAGAACTGCCTGCCGCTGGCCGTGTACGTCACCAGCTCATTTGGCATGTTGCGCAGCCAGTCATCGAAGGCGAACACCACGGGGAAGCGCCATAGCTTCAGGCCATTGCCATCGCCGCGGTCTTCGCCGTAGCGCTGTAGGATGTCGTCGGCTACGGCAGGATTCGCGAAGTCCGATCCTCGACAGGTAAACCATGGCACGTTCTTCGGCACGAGGGCGTTGCGCAATTGGGTCTTGCGCTCGATCTGGATGCCGATCGACTCAAATGAATGCCCTTGGGCAAGCATCGCGTCATGGATTCGCACGGCTTCGGGATTCTCCCGGGCCTTGCGAGTCAGGACTTTGATTCCCGGCCGGATCTTGCCGATGATAGGCGGCCGCATGGGCCGCTCTTCTAGAAGGCTTCTCGGTCCGTCGAAGCCGCTGTAGGTAATGGGTGCATGCATGCGTTCATTCTCCTTTCTGAGAGAAATCGAACGACGTTCGCCCGGATGGACGCACCATGCTCCCGTAGGCGCAAGGCTGTGTCTGCCCCGCGCTGGGTCGTTACGGTGGAAAGGAAGGCCGCACGAGCGGCTTCCGGAAGACTTGCGACGTGTGCCGCCTCACAAAGGTTGCGCCAGGCTGCCGGCATGTCCTTGTACATCGGACGCCGACGAACCAGCATTGCCGCGATGGCGGCGGAAATCTCGGAATCGTGGTGCATGACATCTCCCCGAAACAGGCTTCTCACAAACAAAGAAAGCCCGCGTCCCGGATGCGCCGGAGAGCGAGCTTTGTTCGAGAGACCTGCATGCCACGCCCCTTCCGGGGGCGTGGCACTCAGGGAGCAGCGTGCTAATCGCCCGCCGCTCATGCTGAGGACGTAAAGTCGTCCTCGTGCAGCATGGTCACGCTGCACAACAACCCATTTCGCGAACCCACAGGTTCGGCCGCAGGTTCACGGATCGGCTCGACGTCAGCCGTTCTGCCTAGGAGGGGCCTGGAGAGAGACGCCACATGGTCCCAGGCTCGAACGGTGTCCAGCGTGCACTTATGAAGAGGCACAGCGAAAGACGCGTATTACGAGCTGATGAGGGAAGTGTTCGGCGAAAACACTTATCACAAGGAATATCCACACCGGTAGCCAGCCGGTCGGCGCGTGCGCAAATGGCACGACTTGGAGCAGAAGATGGACTCGCCAGGAGTCAGGGTCGATGCGTCAGTGACGCGAGGTGTGAGTGAATTGTGGCACATCAGCACCCGGAAAAAAGTCAGAAAGCTCGCCAATTATGTGTCGCTTTCTCCAGGCATCTGTGCAGCGTTGTGTCTCAGAATGCCTGCTGAGAGAGATCCCACCACATGGAACATGGCCGAACCTTCCCATCATCTGCCCGATGGCGAGCCGCATCCTATACCGCTGATATCGTCGCGGGACGCGCCTTCTGACACCACCGCATCCGACGCCGGACCCAAGCCCATCCGGCGGATGCTCAGCGAGGGACGCGTCGCAAAGATCGTTCCTCAAACGGACAGCGGCACAGAAGTGTCCTACTGCACCGACTTCGTACGGAACTTCCTGCGCAGCGACTACAACTTCATCACGTCGAAGTTCTCGGTGGCCAGCAAAGGCAAGATCCTCGCCCTGGACGAGGCCTTCCGAGCGGCGCAGGAATGGATGGACGCGAGGCTGCAATGGATTGAGCGGCAGCCAAGGCGCCATCTCAGCCTTAGATTCGACCAACGGCAGCTCGTGGTGACACACTCGCTAGCCGGACGGCTGATCCGACTGCTTAACCAGCACGACAGACTCTTCCACCGTGCGCTCGGGGCATACATGGCCCAGTCTATTACCGACGCTGAGAAGGACGAGGCGATTTTTGGCGCTGCCAGACAAATCCGTGCGATCCACCGGCTTTGCATCCCCGACAACGACTGCTTCTCCCCCGACGGAAAGCTGATCGATCAAGCCTGAAACCTGAAAGACAGTATGGACATCAACGAAATCGAACGCCTGCACGCGCACTATGCGGAGCCGCCCGTCACGATCGAACTGGCCCCGTCCGGTGCCGCCAGCCTTAGCGCCTCGTCGGCGCTGCCCCCAACTCACACGCCGTCCGGGAACGAGGCAGTGCCTGCCTGGGCGCGTATCAAGCCGATCCATTGGCGGGGCCTTGGCATTGTGCTGATTGCCGTTCTCGCCTTCGGCGGAGGTCGATGGCTCGCGTCGGGCGACACGCACAAGCGCCCCGAGTCGTCGACGGCTGCCGCTTTGCCAGCGGCCATTGGACCAGCCGAAGATGGCGGCCACGAATGGCCCGCGTCGCAGCCAAGCGTCGCGCAGCCAGCCGCTGCTGAGCCCACGCCTGTCCCCTCGCCGTCAGCTGCGCCGGCCGTGTCCGCGCCCGCGCCTGCGGCGAGCTCAGCAGCCGCTGCCGAGAACCGGGCGAAGCCCCAAGCGCCCAAGGCGCAAGTCCCGAAGCAGAACATGGCTGCGCCGGCGCCCACCAGGCTGCAACCGGCCTCCCCCCCACAGACCGCGCAGGTAACCCCGGCATCCAGCCGCGGAAACGAGATCAAACTGTTCTGATTCCCGACATGACCCAGCAAAGAACCTTCAGTTTGATTCAGGCAGGACTCAGTATCCACGGGCACGTGGCCTGCGATCACGGCGTTAGCTGCTTTGGCCTGGTCGATGGCGATTTGCGTTCATCCCGAGGCTTGGTCCATATCGGTGCGGAAGGGCTGATTCGCGGCACCGTTGAAGGCGATCACGTGCTGATCGATGGCACCGTCGAGGGAGATGTGGCGGCCCGGATTTCCTTGCATATCAATGGCCGCGTGAAAGGCCGGATTGCCTATGCCGGTACCATCCGGCTTGGTAGCTCTGCAGCCCTGGAGGGGACTATCTCGCGGATTCCCGCTCTCACCTATGGCGACGGTCCGGAGGCGACAATCACAGCCGCCGCGCCGACGGCGGAGGCCGAGCCGGCGGTAAAAGTATGAGCATGCTCAAAGCAATTTTCCGGAAAGCTCGCACATAAACGGCGTCTTTCTGCCAAAACCGGTAAAGAACAAGGGCCCGACACGCAGACGCGTTGGGCCCTTTCCTTTCTCATTCGCGCAGTTCTCGCATGCTCACCATCTCTTCGATAGTAAAGAGATTTCGGACCGTGATCCACGGTCCCCGGTAGCCTGGCTCGTCAATGAAGGCCACAAGCGGCACGCGGCCGTCAATGATGCATTGAAACGTCCTGGCGCCATGCGCCGAGTCTTCGATCGCGTATTGCTTGCCGTGGCGCAATTCGAACGCGACATTGCCTTGCGGCAATCGCATGCCCGCCACCGCAGATTGCACCGGCATTGCAACAATCGGGAGCCAGTCGTCAAACGGCAAGAAATTTCCGTTGCGGACAACTGAAAACCACTCGTCGACACGCAGCGCCATGCCATGCTTCGGCAGGCGGTCGACGTCCATCACAAGAAGCTGGGGCTCCAAAGCTCGCTCTTCTGGCGTCCCATGCCGGCAACACGCGCGCCGCCTTTGGCAACGGTCCAGCCGCTCACTGCGACTGGCACCTGCCGTTGTTTCGGCTACGCGAATAGTCCGACCACATGCTTCGGATTGGGCAATGCTTGCTGACATAGGAATCCAAAAAAGAAAAGCGCCGGGGCTGGAGCCTGCTACGACCACTTCGGTATCCACCATCGGCACGTCTGTGGCTCGCTTGAGGGGTTACATGAGTTGACAGCTCAGTAGTGACTTCGTTCCGCAGATAGTGCCCCGGCCGTAGCCAGGGCTTGGGTCAAACGATGACCTCTACGCATTCACCGAAAGGTGGTGCGGCGATGCGATCCAACGGCGTGACTGAAGCCCAGAGGGCTGGATAGGCAGGCGCCGCGGCAGGGAATGGACCGTACAGGTCGGTGAGGTAGACAAGGAAAGCGGGCTCGATGCCCTCCTGCTCCAGCCATACGAATGGCGGCTTAAAGCTGGTCCCCCCGCCGCCCTTCAACGGCCGGAGATCAACCACCTCGTCACGCTCGAAGATCTGGACCTGCGTGACCCGCGTATCGCAATCGATAACGATGAGCCGGGCCGGCTGCAGGTGTTGGTGCACCGCAATAATCTCCGCCGCAAACTGCCGCTGCGTCTCGTCAAACACCGAGCCGCTGGAGTCTCTGACGAACACCGCGTCTCCGACCGCTTCCGAGTACAACGACGGCAGGTAGAGACCCAGATGCGCATAGCGACGGTTGGGCACCTTCCAGCTGTAGTCTGACCTGGCCGCCTGGGCGGCGAAGCGGTGCAGCACCGCTCGCCAATCGACGGACGGACGTAGCGCGGCTTCCACCAGGTGCTCAAGGTCGCCAGGCAACGCGCCGCGCATCTTGGCCGCTTTCGCAGCCTGATTCACAGCTACGCGCCATTCGCCCTCTACCGCCGGCCGGTCGGCGCCCGTGTATTGCCGCACCTCGCCACATCCTGTCGACGGTGGTGCTGGCTGCTGGCCACTGGCTTGCGGTGACGGTTCAGTTCCCGAGCCGCTGCCAGCCTCGGCATCCGGCTGCTGCGACGATTCTTCCTGTCGCAGCATCGCGTAGATTTCCTCCGCCGACTTGCCCAGGTATCGCCCATCCAGCAAGACGCCCTGAGGCAGCTTGAACTGGGCGTTGAGCACCAGCGGGTTCACCGCGTAGTCACACGCGCGGTTCCACCGCTCCTGATCCCGCGCCCCCATGCGCCAACAATGGCCATTGGCCACGTGGAGCACTTCGTGCGCGAGGACGCCCCGCAGCTCGAGGTCATCCAGGGACGCGACATACGCTGGGTTGTAGCCCAGGCGCACGCCATCGACCCACAGGCTCTGGCAGGCAGGATCCTCAACGAGGGCCAGACGCAGGGCCAGCGCACCGAAGAACGGTTGCGATAGCACCAGCGCCGCGCGTTGCTTCACGATTCGCGCATGCATGGCAACCTCACGCAGCAAGCAATTGCAGCATGGGCATGTCGCTCTGCTCGCGCGTCATCGCCGGCGGCGGGCCACCCATGAATGCGGCCATCTGCGCTTCGATTTCCATCGCGCGCTCAGCCACATTCAGCCGCAGCAGCGGGTCATCCTTCAGCTGCGCTCCGGTGTAGCAGGCAAGCTGGTCCTGGGTCGTGGCGAGGAGGTCCGCGAGCACGGGGTCTTCGGAGAAGTTCAGCTTCGGCAGTAGCGTGCTCAGCTCGCGCACCTTGTCGGCCACGTCAAGCCGCACGTTGCCCTCCCCGTACAGGCGGTTGGCGAAGTGTTGCACGGCCTCATACAGACGGCCGACCAGGTCATTGTTGGCCGTTTTCACAGCTCCCATGACCCGCGCATCCATCTCATCGCGGATGCCTTGCAGCACGTCGGGAGGCAGATCGATGCCGAACTGGCTAGCATCGGGGAAAGGCAGCACGGAGAAGCGGATACCGAACTTCTTGCGCAGCTCTGCCTCGGTCGGATAATCCGCCTCGTCGAAGAGACCGTTGAGCGCGACGCGCGCTTCGTCCTTCAGACGAGGATAGTCGGCCAGAAACTGTGCCTTGGCGCCGTCAAACTCGTCCCGCAGGGCACGCAGCTTCTCCGCGACCTCCATATAGACAGTTGTCGGCAGCAGACGCACGCCCAGCTGATCGTAGTCCAGTGAGTGGCTATCGAACAGCGAGCGTGCACGATTGCCGATGGCGCAGACCTCCTTGTAGGACGTTGCACCGTCGGTCAGTAGCCGCTTGTTGAAGCGACCAATGTCCTTGGCCTCGTGCTTAGCCTCCACCTCCTGCGTGGCACGGGTGTCGAAACGACGCGCGCGCCAGAGCGAGATGTTGAGGGTCGAGAGCATGACGCGAGACGTCAGATTGGTAATGTTCATGATGAATCCTCACTGGGATGTGCCGCAAAGCGGCAGCGAAAAGAAAAGGCCGACTCGGGAAGACCCGAGCCGGCCGGCAGATGTGGTGCTGTTGCAGAAATGCGGCTTTACTGGCCGCGGATGTGAGCCCCGATCGGGCCGCCCTGCGCCACGATGAATGCAGGGGTACTGGCGATCGACGCATCGCGCTCCACGGCGTCCCGCACAAGGAGCACGGCAAACTCGCCGAGCCCCGCTTCGTGGAGCCGATTCGCATAGACCATCACGCGATCGAAGTTGTTGGCGTTGGCCAGGCGCGCGAGCGCCGTGGCAATGCCGTACTGCACCGCGATATCGGTCGGGATCGGTGCGGTAGCGGGCGCCGCGAGCACGCCATCCGGAGACGGCATCTCGCGGAAGAGGCGCTTGAACGAGACAAACTCCGTTGCAGCACCCTCCCCGACCGCGCCGGCGAAGGCCACGTGCTCGAGCTCGGCAGGGACCACCTTCGACAGCTTGCCGACCATTCCCCAGCTTCGGGGGCTGGGAAGGTTCTCGATTTCGCGAGTCCTGTTCTCAGACAGCAGCAAATCGGGCTTGAAGCGTAAGAACGCGATCAGCTCCGGCGGTTGGTTCGTTGCCACCGCCCAGCGCGTCCAGTCCTCGACCGAAGTCGTCAGTTCCACGATGGTCGCGAAGCGTGACTTCAGCGGATCCAGGATGTTTGAAACGCCGGCATTGTCGACGCGGCGATTGGTCGCTGCAACGAAGGTGACATACGGCGGCAAAGCATGCTCGCCGATCCGGCGGGCCAGCAGCAGTTGCATCTTGGCGGCCTGAACGGCAGGCGTGGCCTGGCCCAGGTCGTCGATAAACCAGACCAGCGGACGCCTGGCACCCAGCGCGCGCTCCAGATCCCCGAAGGGCAGGAAGCGTGCGTGGGCGCCGTCCGATGACGGGAAGGGCAAGCCCTTCGAATCGGTCGGATCTTCGACTACGGGGTGGGAGATAAGCAGGTCGTGTCCAGCATCCATAGCGGCCCCGGCGACAATATCGCTCTTGCCGATGCCGGGAGCGCCCGTGACGAGGACCGGCAACGTGGCCGGAATGCAGGCGGCGAGCAGCTTTTGCAGTTGGGGGGGATTCAGTTCCATGGGATTCCTTACGGAGATCCCACAGGCCCGTCCGCACAGGGAGCGGTCCCTGTGGGAAGGTTCAAGAGATGGGCCGGCATGCCGGCGGTGGGTCGATGCGTCAGAGACGCGGGTAAAACTGTGTTTGGACTGATTCGGTTCAGTGCGAACACAGCTTGCGGTTGAGAAAGACTAACCTGCGACGCGATGCTCGGCGCCGGCGAAAGCTCACACTTATGCTATGTGTTTCCAGGAAAATCCCCCGGCCCGTAGGCCAGGGGTAATAGTCAAGCTGCAAGGGCGACTGGCGCGTTGGTCTGCGCGATCACTGCCTTGGCATATGCCAGCGTGCCGTCCTTGGCGCGCAGGCGTCGCGACATGCTGCGGCGCGGATCGCGGATGCGATACTCGCGCGCCCTGCCGCGCGGCACGTCGACGATCTCCGAGAAGCCCTCGGCGATGCAAAAGTCCACGTACTCGCGGCCATTGAGCACCTTCCCGGTCTCAAGCCGCCAGCTGGACGCCTCAGCACGCCTGCGCGCATCCTCGAAGTCCTGCACCGCGAGCCGGTTGGCTTTCGCGGCTGCCGCCTGCTGCTCCCAGCGTTGTTGCTCCGTCGGTGAGAAGCCGCACATCTCAAAGATGCGCTGGCGACGAACCGACGCGGTGCATTGCAGTAGGTCCACTTCGAGCTCTTCGCGCAAGGCACGCTTGGAGTCGACGTTCCAGTCCTTCGGATTGTCGAAGATGTGCAGAAGCGTGGCCACGTCCCGCTGGAGGACCGCCAGTGCAACCTTGTTGGGCCAGTCGAAGCTGGTCGACACGCGAGCATGCACTGCCCGCGTAGCAATATCATCGAAATGCCGCTGGCTGATCTCCAACACTTCGCGCTGCGCTTTCGCCTTATCCATCTTCGCATGGAACTGCCGCTGCGAGATGAGGTGATGAATTCGCGAGGCGAGCGCAGAGACGGGCGCTGCGGCCTGCCCCTCTTCCGGGCGCGCCACAGGGGTGGGCCGCGGTGCTAGTACGCCAGCCTCGTACAAGGCGTCGTCCACGTGCACATCGGTGCCGTCGGCAGGGACGCGTCGAGCGATCGCCAGGAGCTTCGGCGCGTTTTGCGGCGAGATAGCGATCTTCTCGAGTCGCAGGAGACGGCAGAGCGCCCGCAGGTGATGGGCCGGCAGCGCGCCACGCAGTGCAGGCACAGCGATCAGCGGCTGCAGCCAGTCCAGGTCGGACTGCCCGAAGCGCGGATTGTCGCGGTACGTGTTCAGCACACAATCACGAATCTTTTCGCCTCGCAAGAGCGCGTACGCGACGTGCACTTCATGACGGGCGTTCGGGATCTGAGCTGGGTCGTACAACGGCCCGTTGGTGCCATAGCCAAAACGCCGGACAAATTCGGACTGCACGTATTGCGCAATGTCGAAGGGCCCCGACTCCTCGAAGAGATCCGCTGTCTGGAACAGCGGTCCGGCCGCGCCTGGTGACAGGTCGATGGCTTCCTCCGGAAAGTAGGCCAAGCGGCCCGCCGCCAGCACGGCACCCCAGGACGCGCGGCTCATTTCCTGCGGACGCAGGATCTTTCCGCACACACGCACGATGAAGCGATCCACCTCATCGATGACCCGCGCGATAATCGAACGGGCGCTTCCGGCAGGACGAACGCCGAGCTTGCCATGCGACAGGCGCACAACGGGGATGTTACTGCCCTCCACGTGGCGCACTGCGATCTCTTCGAAGCGCGGCTGGGCCGTCTCGCTTCGGTCGTCGTTAAGCAGATGCAGCACGCCGGCGAGCGTCGTGCGAGTTTCGGCTCGCTGGCCGAGGGTAATGACGTACATGATGTGCTCCAAGACGGAGCACGCCCCTTCGGGGACGTGCCCCGAAAGGGTTGGAATGGGATGTAGCGCTAAGCGAAGGCGGCCATGCTCGGGGTCGGACGGGACCGGCTGCCGACGATGCGGGCAGCCCCCAGCTGCGACAGCAGCGCGGGACACGTAATGCGCCAGATGGCGCCGCCCTGGCCACAGCCTTCGATACCGCGGCCTGTGTCCGCGAACCTGCCGGTGGCAAGCAACGCCGCTTTCAAGTCCGCGGGGAGGTTCCAGTCGGCCGCCACGCAGAATTCGCCGGCGAGCAATGGCGCCTCCGGCAAGTTCACGCTGAGCGAGGCATAGGGCATGCCATCGTCAGCGCAGACCAGTCGCAGTGCCGGGCGCAGGTTCGAGTCATAAAGGCCGACGCGCAACAGCACGCCGGCAGGATAGCTGGCCGAGCCAGCGCCATAGACGATGTCGTCCATTGGGGGATACTCCTTTGGGAGGGAGCCGCCCCATCGGGACGACGCCCGTGTGGGTCTGGAAATGAAATCGCACCCCTTGTATGGAGTGCGTTCATGCGGTGAGCCGATTGGATCGGCGTTTTCGGCCTTGCGACGCGCAGATGGCTGGGCGTGGACGAAACGGCGCTTAGTCCTTGTGTACACGACGACCGTTTCGGTCTGCCCAGAGCAGGAAGACCGAGATGGCACCGCCGAGAATCAATACAAAAAGGCCGAGAGTCATAACTCAATCTCCTTTGGAAAGAACTGCGCCTACGAGAAATAGTACAGCGCCAACGCCGACGAGGCTAAGAACGTCGGTTAGGGCGACCAGCATCCATACATTGCTATACCCTACGTAAACGCTGGCGCCGATGAGCGCAGCGGCTGACAGCGTGTGTGCAAAGCGGCCAGACTGCTGCCGCTGATCCTTGGTTGGCGCCGTAACAGCCTTCCAAGCTTGCTCCAGTAGCCTTTGCCGATGCCGACGCGAGCGGTCAAGCTGGTAGACACCATCTTCAACCGGCTGCAGCGGATAGCGATACCCGTCCTCATGTGCGACGAGGGCATGCCCATCACATGCAGCCCTGGCTCGCTGTACATGCTCAAGCAATTGTGAGGGTAGCGTCACGAGCTCAGACATCGGCTCGAACTGCGCCTGACCGTTTATCTCCTCGCCTGCCGTCGATGTGAATGTGACCTTAATAGGAGTCGTCATGATGATCCCTCAGCTGCGCCGACCGGCAACCACGCGAAGCGTGGTCAGCAGATTGGTATAGCCATCATCGGTGGAGAGCGAAGGCAAGTGGATGGCGTTGTTGCGGCCACCGCTGAGGTCATTGCGACCGCGGCACGTCCGGTAGGACATACGAATGCCTTCGGCGCCTGGCGGATGCTGGATCTCGAGCAGCAACGATTCCGTCTGAAGCGCGAACACGGCCACCGCGCGCCGGCGTTGCCGATGCTCGCGGATCGTGTAATCGCGTGGGCGCAAGGACATGTCACCGGCAAAGCGGCGCAGCATGCGGCATGCGTCGCGACGCAGCGCCTGGCATGCTGCCGGATTGCCGGGAGCGTGGGGACGAAGAAAAGACTTGGGAAGCTTCATGGATATCCTCGAATCAGATGGGGACATCCCCTCCCTTGTCGGGACGAGTGTCCCGCAATGGGTTGGTCCGGAGTTGCCGGACAGTGGGTCGATGCGTCGATAACGCGGGTGAAAGCGACTTGCCGAACCCCGAGGGGTTGGGCAAGCCCTCTCGGGCTTGCGAATGGATAGGCCCGGATATCAGGCAATATCGAACATCTTGGTGATCGCCCTGACGGTGGCCCAAGCTTGGCGCTCGGACAGCGTCTTGCCGACCAACAGTTTCTGGGCAGTGGTGACCAGGTTGGACGCATCGCCGGTATAACCGACGCGGTCAACGAAGACCGCCCACCCTTCCGACCAGCCGCGATGCACGGAGACGGCAAGCCGTTCACGCGCACCGAACTGGGGCCACTGACGGGACGACTTCGGACCGTACAAGGCTTCGTTGTCGTCATCCATGAAGTTGGCAGCATTGAGCCATTCCGGCTCGAGCCCAGCACTGCACAGTTGACGACGGATGGCATCCGCGACTTCAAAGATGTATTTCCCTTTCGTTTCGGTGGGGATGATGGTGATAGGAGAGGCTTGTGCAACGTCGAACATGGTGAACTCCAGTTCGCGACAAAGCCCCCCGTGCGGGAGGCCCGCGAGGCAAGGGTGAAACAGATAAGGCTACGACTGGAGCCCGTTAGCGAGTCAGGCGAAGACCGCCGGCACCCGAGACAAGGTACAGCTGCTCGCCGGTGACGAACTGCTGATCGGCATCCTGGGTGACAACGATCTGCCGGCCGTTGTCCGTGCGGACAATGACCTCAACGCCATTGCGGCGGCTCAGATGGTTGGCTGCCGTCTGCACGATCACCGCGGAGACGCTGCCCGACAAGGCGCCAGCCAGATAACGACCGTTGCCGTTGCCAATGACGCGAGCGCCAAGGACCGCGCCGACAACGGCACCAAGAACGCCAGGCACGCCGGTGTTTGCGGACATCAATCCGTCGCTGTCGACAATCGTGACGGGACGGACCCGGAGGACGGTGACGGTTTCGGCACTACCACGGCGCAGCGCTTCGGAACCCCGATAGGTGTTCGGCGAAGTCGGCTGTGCAGCGCAGCCGGTGAAAATGGCGCAGCAAAGGAAAAGCAGGAAGAATCGCTTGAACATGATGGCCTCAAGAAAAATCGGCCAACATGCCCACGGGCAGGAAGGCCCGTAGGGGAGAGAAGAGATGTCCGGCTATACAACCGGAAGGGGTCGATGCGTCTGAGACGCGGTAGGTGCCGCAATGGTAGCAGGGTCGGCGCCGAATGTGGAGAGGTCCGGCTACGCCACACCGCCGAGCTCGCGAGCGAGACCATGCAGAACGGTTTCTGCAAACATCTCGCGCGAAAGCCTCGATGGCTCGCCGCCGTCTTCTGCTGCGACAAGCGACAACAAAGCGTCTACGACGTTGAGCCACGGTCCACTGCGCACGCGCACAGCATCGCCATCCGAAACGGGTGTTGCATGCTGCGCGCGCGACGCTGTCGCCTCGAAACCTGATAGATCGAACTTGGACCGCCCGTCTCTGCGCTCTTCACAGAAACACGCCAGAAGAAATTCGGCGTGGTGCTCCACCGACTGGCCATTCGCCCATGCGAGTTCCTGGATCCACGCCCGCACACTTGGTCGCAGGTGAAGTTGCAGGTAGCTACCCGCAAGCCAGTTCTGCACGTTCGGATCGTCCGCGTAGTCCGCGAACTGCCAACACCAGCTATCGCCGATTGCGTAGAGGTGCTGTTCCTTGCCGTCCACCACGGCGATCGAGGGACGAAACCATTCAACTTGCTGATTTTCGTCGAAGAGGAACGCCTGCCGGCGCTCCACGTAGACAAGGTTCGGCATGACCGCACACAGTCCGTCGCCGTCTTCGCGTGTGAACATAGGGACCGGAAAGCCGTTCCACATCGTGCCATTCCAGCAGGCGCCGACCGCGGTGTTGTCTGGCAGCCAGCTCCCGGTCACGAAGATGCGACGATAAGCGCGCAGCGTGTTTGAAGAATTGCTCATGAAGTGCTCCAAGGTAAGAGATGGAGCACGCCCGCAGGGCTAGTGCCCCAACGGGTTGATGAAGGTGGTTCGCGCCAGCGGCGCGAGTGTTACGTTCAAACGGGCCCCAGGTTAATGCAACCGGAACTCGCCGATGAAAGAAGCCATTCCCAAGGAAAGCGGGGATGGCGGGCTCAAACGGCTTGGCGCGGGGCGGGTTTCGCACGCCGCTTCGGCTCGGGGAGGTGATACCCGAATCGTTCCCAAGCCTGGGGATCCACTGGCAGCGGATTCGTGCGACCCACCGCCAGATTCACAAACGCGCCGCAGTACTGCAAGGTACCCGTGCGAAACAGCGTCCACAGCAGGTTGTACGCTTGCACCGCCATCGCCTGATTGATGACCAGCGACTGCTTGCTAAGTGCTTCGGCCATGGAGCACGACGGAGCCGTGTCCTTCTTGTCCCCCTTCGGGTCCAACAGCTCCGGAAAGAGATCGCCCACGTGAGGCAGGCGCTCAGCGGCCTTGCCGCGAACCTGGCCGAGGATGACCTGGCCACTGTCCGACTCGTTGCCGCAGTCAAGATAGTAGCCACCGATCCCCCGGCTCATCGCGCCCAGGATGGCCTTGCGAGCCTTCCGTGTGTCGACGCAGCCGACCACCATGTCGCAGGTAAAGCGATCCCGGCTACCAACGCGACAGACGCGCGCTTCCCAGCGCGTTCCCATCAGATTGTTGAGCCGGTTGACCAGCAAAGTCGCCTTGGGCTGACCGACGTCCACGGGATAGAAGCCCTGACGGCCGACATTGGTCTCGCTGACCGTATCATCATCGTAGACCGTGCACTCGATGCCACCGGGGTGGCCCAGTTCGAGCATGGCGTGATGCAGCCGCGCCAGATTGGGTAGCAAGGCGCTGCCGGTACCGCCAGCACCGACGACGACGACATTCCAGGCGCGCCGGGTCATGATCTCCGGAATACGATGCTCGATCATGCCAATACCTCCAAGGACGCCGCCGCATACCACTCTGCCGGCACCGTCTCGATGACCTCGAAGATTCCCTTGGCACAAAGCCGGAGGGCCAAAGAAGGCACAGCCGCGGCGCAGTTGCCCAACACAAACGCAAACTTCACGTCGTGCCGGTCGTCTTCATCGTCCGTGGGCGAGAAGAATGCAGGTGATCGGCCATGGGAATGGCAGTCCACCACCAGCACGTCACCGTCTGCCAACACTGGCCGGTCATACTTCAGGTGACCCGCACTGTGCTCGAGGATCTGCACCGGAACCAGCCTGAAGGCAGGGTCCTTGGTATTCCACACCACCCACGCACCCGTTTCCTTGGGATACGCGGCGCGCGCCAATTCGGCAAACTCGCCGATCAATCGTGCGGGAATGCGGCCGCACAGTAGATCCGTCTCTTCGCTCGCGTTGCCATACGGGATAGCCGTGCGATGCTGAAAACCGCCAAGCCGGCGAACGACCCTTAGCCAAGGGCGCGTGATCTCGAGGAACACGCCGTTGGCTGCGATGAGCAGCCGTTCCCCCGCCCGGGTCATGGGTTCGAGCCTGGAAAGGCGCGGAACCATGATGGACGGGAAGGATTGTTGCAGGGTCACATCGGCAGGATGCATGATCAATTGTCCAATTTGCCGGCGATCAGATCGGCCAGCGTATGTTTCATGGGGATGAAAACCTGCCTCGGGTAGTCCGGGAACTTCCCATCAAGCATGTCCTTCCAGAAGGCGTAGGCGCCGCGCTTGTACTTCACGCGCTGGCCGCCGTGGTTGGGATGGGTAAATGCCGAGTTGAAGAACCCGGATTCCCAGCCTGCAATGGAGGTGACGTCGATCTGCCTTGGCACATGTGCGCTCCCAATGCAGATCTTCCCGTTGTCCCACGTGTTGAAGTAAGGCGGCTCGTAAAGCACCGTTGCCGGCACCGGCCGCTCCTGCCCGGGCAGTGCGAAGACACGGAACCCCGTGTGCGACGCCTGGAAGACGAGGGCCGGATGCGGCACCACGGCGCTGCACTCGCCAAGCTCCATGCAGTTGAAAAAGACGCGCCGACGGTCTGCCGGACACCACCACGTCACCGCGGCGGGGCTGATCGACAGCACATTGGGCGTCAGGAATTCGCCCTTTGGCAACGAGGCCTCGGCGACCTGGCGCACCGCTTGAATCAGCGCCAGCCGATTGAGCGGCGTGCCGGCCCCGATCACGGGGCGGCCGCTGTTTCCGTCCGGCTCGATTCGATGCGCGGTGGCATACGAAAAGTCTCCGACAGCGCGGCCATAAAGCAAAATGGCCCCTTGCAGGGCCACATCATGCGACCGCGAAGCGGTCAGGATCTCGGCCATGGGGCCCTCCTATGAAGAAATGAGTGTGAGCACGCGGTCAAGCGCGCCGATGATTTGCAGCATGTCTGCCAGATCGCGGAACTGCTGGCGAATCGCGGCGGCATCGTCTGCAAGAGGAATGAAACACTGGAACATCGTGGCGTCGCCAGCGTTGTTCAGGCATTCATAGTGGTCGTCCAGGATCTCCGACACATAGTCACTGGGACGATAGGCGATGGTCGCGGCCGAATAGGCCGGCTCTGCCCATTGGGCGCCGGCGATGGCCGACTGCTCCCCCGCCCTCGCCAGCAGCAGCCGAAGGTCGGCGAGCGCCGTACAAAACTCGCCCAGCCACCCACTATGCATGCGCGCCAGAGCGCGCAAGTTGCGCGGACCCAGCTCACGCAGATGCGCGGAAGCTGCGTCGACTTGCGCATACCTTGGCAGGGTGTCGTCCGGTGCAAGCTCGGCGCGCACCACCGACGGCAGATAGCGCTCGATGTCGGCATCCTCGCCACCGAAGTTCTCCTTGAGGAACTCCCGGGCGTTCTCGTCGTCGGCCAGGGTCGCGTCGTAATCCCAGTGCCAGCGGGCGAACTGGTCCAGCAGCATGTCAGGCGTACGAACGAACAGCGACTTGCCGCACGCGGCATTGATCAGGTTCATTGCCGTGAAGAGCAACGACGGGTGTGCCGCACGCATGGCGTGCGCCCGCGCTTCCCCGATCGCATACACCTCCTCGCCGGGCAGTTCGATGGCCAGGTAGAGCGGCGCTTCCAGCCCGTCTTCCCAGCCGAACTGCATGACCTGGTCCATGGCGGCGCCGCGATCGAATAATTTCGCGCCGAACTGCAATCGCTGACACGCTGGGATTCGTTTTCCCAGCCATGCGAACATGGCCTGCGCGAAAGCATCCCCCGCACTGGTCGGGTTCAACACATCACTGGCCCGAAGGATGCCGGCCGCAAATTGCGCCAGCACCAGATCTGTAACCTCTAACTCATCGCCATAGGTGAGGCGCGCAGTGGCTGGAACAGAGCCTGGAAGCTTCGGCAGTGTCAGAAAATCATGGGCAGGTCGACGTCCGGCAGTGGAATGCTGTCGGTGTGGCGTCCATGCGGGTTGCTGTCCCGGATGGATGTCAGGAACAAACGAGCGAGGATCGAACAACATTGTTGGGTCTCCTCAGAATGTATAAAAACCGCCCTTTCGGGCGGCTCCTTGTTGATGGAGGCAAACTGACCCGTAGACAGTGCCTTCATGAGGTCAGATTTGCGCATGAGCGCCCTTTGCGCCGGCAGCGCGGACGAACGTGTAGCGCGCGACTTCCCCCTTGTGCTCCGGGCCATCCACTGCGGCAGTGGTCAGCTCGGGGTACTGGGCGGAATAGACGTCGCGCACCTGCTGGGGCGTGAACTGCGGACCGGGGTCCATCAGCGTCATGCCGTTATAGGAGAACTCGCGCGTGAGCTTCTTAACCTCGAGTGCCATGCCAGTCTCCTTTACAGCAGCGATGCGAGGTCGGTGCCGGCCGTCTTGGCCGCGCCGTCGTTCGCCGTTGCCTGCGCGCCAACACTGCCTTCCGGCTTGTCGTTGTCATCGTCCTCCTCGGACGTTTCGGATGCCGTCGGCGCCGCCGCCGTGGTCAGGGCCTTCGTGGCTTTGGTCGACTGCGAGGTCTTGGCCGCCTCCAGGATGGACCTGGTGGCCTCGACCTGCTCAGCCAGCGACTGACGCGCAGCGCTGACTCCTGCAATCGCGGCGGCGAAACCTTCATCAAGCTCCGCCGGTGTCGCCGACAGCGCCAAGGGGGTGCTCAGCGCAGCATCCGCAGCGTCCTTGACAACGGGCACGACAACGACAGACATAGTGTCGCCTTGCGTAGTGAGCGTGACGACGACCTTTTCGCTCGCGCGAACGAGCGCAGCCAATTCAGTGAACATAGTGAATCCTTGGGAAATGAATGAGGCGGAGGACGCCCTGGCGCCTCCGATTGGAAAGAAGCTTAGTAGCCGAGGACCTTGGGGACCTTGCCGGTGTAGTCGAAGCCGTCGACGGACAGAAGTCCAGCAACAACTTCAGCCTTTGATTTGCCGAACAGCTTGGCAAAGCCATCTCCCAGCACCTTGCGGATGCCAAGTTCGTCAGCCAGGACCTTCATCTCGGACTTGGTCAGCATCTCCAGGAAGTCCTGCGATTTCTGCAGGTTCCAGTGATCGCGCAGGTCGAGCTTGTGGTACCGGCACAGTTCCCGGAGGTTGTTCACCTCCATGCCGTCGATTGCCGCCACCGTCATGCCGATCGTCAGCTGCTGGCGACGGCCCGCGTCCATGGCATGGACGGCCGTGAGACAACCTTGCAGGGTCGAGGACGACTTCTGCTCGGTGAGCTTCTCGAAGAACTTGCCCATCACGTCGCCGCCAATGTTGCGCGACAGACCGTTCAGGGCGACGGCCAGCAGGTAGGCATTGGCCTGTTCAGCGTTCTGCGCAACTTCCTTGCGCAGCGCCTTGCGCCAGAGCTCGGTGCGGTACTGCTTCACCCTCTCCGACTCGCTGATCACCGTGGCCGGCTTCTCGGCAGCCGCGGACGACTTGTCGCCCTTCGTTGCCGCAGCCGTCTTGCCGGCGGTCTGCTTGACAGCAGGCGCCTTGGCCGCATCACGCTCCGCCTTGATTCGGGCCGCTACCTTCTTCTGATTGCATGCCGTGTCGAAGCACTGGCCGCTATAGACCTTGCCCATGGAATCCGGCAGACCGCTGACCGCGGCACCGAAGTTCTGGCAGGCATGGCAAGCTTTGGCCTGTTCCTCACCGACCCCGGTTGGTCCATCCACCTTCAGCTGAATGCGGGTATGGTTGTCGCCGGACCGGATGATGCGCACGATCGGATACTCTTCCTTGAGCCCGTAGACGATGCCCTCGAGCTTACGGTCGGTCTTCTCGGCGTAGCAGGCTTTGTTGGTGCAGTTGCCGGTAGCGATCGCCTCGCCAAACATCTCCGTTTGCAACGAGGAGTTGTGCGGGCACGTGGCGCAGTCGGTCTTGTCGAAGATCGCCACTTCCAGGCTGCACGCAGCCGCCTCGATCGTTTTCTTCAACTCCGACACCGCCTTCTTCTCGCTGAGGATGACCGGCAGGAGCTTGTCCTGCTTGTCCTTGGCGAGTGTGGCGAGCAACTCGGCGTGACCGAGTTGAATCTTGCGCTCATTCAGTGCCGCCTGAACATCCGGGCTGCAATTCATGAGAGCAAGGCGCTTATCCAGCGTCGCGCGGGACCAGCCCAGGAGCCTGGCGGCTTCCTCGCGATCCCCTTTGCAATGGCCGACGATCTTCGAGGCGGCAACGGCCTCTTCAGACGGCGACATGTTCGCGCGCTGGGCGTTCTCGATGAGCGCCGCTCGGTCGGCCTCGTCGTCGGTCATTACTTTGACGAGGGCGGGAATCACCCAGTCGATGCCGTGGGCCTCCACGGCACCGCGGTAGCGACGCTCGCCTGCGATGAGCTCGAACTCGAACTCGTCGTCTTCGATGGGGCGAAGCAGGATGGGCTGGTAGACACCGGAAGTCCGGATGGACTCGGTGAGTTCAGCCATTTCGACCGGATCGAAGTACATGCGCGGATTACGGCCAGTACGGATCTTGCGAAGGGCAACAGCAGATGGAAATTGCATTGTGGATTCTCCGGAGAGCAATGGGGAACCCGTTGCCGCACCGGGAACGGGTTCCCGGTGGGATGGAATGGATGGACTGGCCCGGCTAAGCGGGCGGCCACCGTACTGCAGAAGCTGGCACCTTGCGGTGCGGGGTCGATGCGTCTGGGACGCGGAAAGTGATGTGAGGATAGCCAATATTGGCTTGCGTAGCAAGATCCCGCAAAATGGTTGCTGCCACGTGGCGGCGAATAACAACCAGGCACAGACCAGGTTCGTATGGAAGGCGGCCTTGAGGAAAACGTAAAAGTTTTGGTGACAGCTGGCGGCCGCTTGCCGCGCCTACATGGCTTCTGCGCCTTACAGCACGAACATGCATTGGCACCTCAATTCTTACCATGGCGTGAAACGGCTACGACCACTCATACCGCGGCAAAACCTCTATCTCGTCGGCCGTGACATCGAAATGCAGCAACGTGATGCCAAGTGACATCGCGTATTGCATTACCTTCTCCAGGTCCTCTGGTATTGCATAGTGTCTAGCAGAAGGTGCGTAGACGTTGATGACCTCCACAAAATAGCTCGCAAAGTTGTTAGCCAAAACGGGCTCTTGTCCAAAGCAGCAAAAAGTCTCTTCCGATAGGTGGAAGGCGGAAAGCGTCAAGTAGTCGTTAACCGGCAATTTTTTCATTGTGATTCCCAATCGTAATTCAGCGGAGAGCGACGTCACGGTAGCGCTGCTCTCCAGCGACGAGCTTGAAATCGAACGCATCGTCCGTTGATAGGGCGAAGTAGGATGGGTTGGTAGACACCGGAAGCCCGGATGGACTCGGTGATTTCAGCCATTTCAACCGGACAAAGTACGTGCGCGGACTGCGAGCCGTACGGATCTTGCGAAGGGCGACAGCAGTTGGGTATAGCATTGGGGTTCTCCGAAGAGGAATGGGGAACCCGTTGCCGCACCGGGAACGTGGTTCCCGGCGGGATGGAATGGATGGACTGGCCCGGCGGCCACCGTACTGCAGAAGCTGGCACCTTGCGGTGCCGGATCGATGCGTCTGGGACGCGGAAAGTGGTAAGAGAGTATCCGAAGTCAGCCCTCCGGATCAATAGGCCCACGCTAGCCCACCCGACCTGATGATCGTAGCAACGGATTGGCTCCTGCGGTTGTTCAAAAAAAAATGCCCTCTGGAAGGGAGGGCTGGGAGCAAGTGCGAGAGGGTTTCCGTAGCGGGGGCTGCCGAAACCAGCATGGGGCGAACAGCTTTCGCTGTCGCCCAAACGCTCGCCAATTTCTTTCGTCTTTCGCCTGATATTGACTCGGTCGAGTCAGGTACGAGCGAAAGCCCGGCCGCGCGCGACCAGGCGATTCGATTAGTGGTGCACGCCATGCCGCGGGCCGATGGGCCGCGACAGCAGCGTGGTGACCGCGCCGGCAACTTGCCAGCCGTCCAGCTCCGATTCAAAAATGCCATGCACCAGCCGATCCAGGCAGATCACCTCCATCCCGTCTGCCTCGACGGTACCCAGGATCCTTGCCACGGTGGTACCGCGGGTGCCGCGGCACTTGATCGTCGCCAAGCCATCGCCAATGGCGATCCTGCAGTCGTCAGTCTTCATGCCGCCTCCTTAAGCAGCTCGCGTTGATCCCGGACCTTGCGGCCGTGCAGCTTGGCGAGATCTTCAACAAAATGGTCTAACAGCGTGTCCATGTGCAGGAACGCCTCGTCTTCGAGTTCCGGCGTCGCCCAGTCCAGACCAGCCTCCATGGCGTCCCGTTTGTGCGCCACCATCTGGTCCTGATAGCAATCGACGCTTCCCGGCAGATGGAAATACACCACCTTTAACTGCCCTTTCCGGTTCCACCGCAGCGCGCGCCGCATCGCCTGATACTCGATGCGCCACGTCCACGAACGATCATAGAAGAGGACGTAGTCAGCATTGGGCAGGTTGTAGCCAGCCCGGCCGGACGCCTTGGTACAAAGAAGCCCTGTGGCGTTGCCGCCGACGAACCGCTTGTCCTTGTCGGCCACGCGCTTCGCAATCGGAATGCCACCATGGAACGGCACGGTCTCCACCCCCTTCGCCTTCAGCTGACTGGCGATGAGGTCGATAACCCCCGGGTTCTCGGCAAACAGGATGGCCTGCTTCCCTTCGGCGGCAATTGCCACCAGCCGTTTAACCACGGCGCGTTGCTTGCTGGTGAGCTGCGCCAGCCCGCCGACACCGTCTACCCCGTGCTGCGGGTAGTTGGCGGCGAAATGCACCGCACGGATCCTGGCAAGAATGGCAATCAGATTGTTCGGCCGGCCATCCTTGCGGACGTCCCGGTACCATTCGGCAAACTCGTCCGCCGTACGCAGGTAGAGCGACAGGTGAGCAGGATCCCAGTCCGTCTCGACCACCTCCACAGCTGGTGGCTCGATCTGGATGTACCGCGACACGTCGGGCTCGCAGACCAAGCGACGCTTCACGTGCGGCGCCAGCATCTGGCGATACCGCGGGAGATTGCCAATCTTCGGCACTTCGCGCTTCGCCCCGTCCTGCAGGCTCTCCGCAAATTCCCAGGTCACCCACTCCAGCACCACAAAATCACTGCGGAAGCGGTCGATACCTCGTTCGGCATGCTGCGCCGTGGCCAGCCAGTTCGCCTCGAGGTAGCCGCGCCGGTAGCCGTACGGCTGGGCCGCAGTGCCGTCGCCACCCGTGAACGCGATCAGTCCGAAGATGTCACGCGGATAGTTGGCGATCGGGCTGCCTGTCAGGATATAGCGGCGTCTGGCCGACAGCTGCCATAGCGCGCGGCTCTGGTCACTGGTCGGGTTCGACAACCGCTCGCCCTCGTCTGCCACCAGCAGACTGATACGCCGGCGCAGCCGATGGGCATAGGTGACACGCCGCGACGCCTTCCGGCATACCGGCATGCGAAGCCGTTCGTAGGCGATCAGGTTGATTCGTCCCAGCGTACTCAGGTCTTCCGGCGACTCGATCACGTGAACATCCGACGCCGGCAGAATTTGCCCCAGTTCCGCGCGCATCTCCGGGACCAGTCTGGCTTCCACCACGATCAGGCCATGCCGAACCCCGGACAGCAGGATCAGTGCCGCAGCGAGCCGCGACTTGCCACAGCCCTGCTCCCATGCCGCTACTGCGCCGTTGGGCTTCATCAGCAGCTCGACCAGGTCTTCCTGCTGGAATTGCCAGTCCAACCACTTGTCGATTCCCAACGCCAGCAGCCGCTTGCGCAGCTGGTTGGCCTGTTGCGGATAACGGCGTTGCAGCCCTTCATGGACGATTTCCCAGGCCTGCGCCGATTTCTCGACACTGTATCGGGTGGTGATTTCGTCCAACGAGACGACGTAGCGCTTCCCGCGCACCTCGTACTCATATCGACCATCTGCCTGCCGGGCAAACTGCACTGCCTGGCCAGCTTTGATAATCGGGCTTCCCCAGACGGTGGTGTCGACCACATGCGTCTTGGTCGCGACCGCAACGAGCATGTTCACGGCGCCGACGCCCGTTGTCCAAACGGCATGGCGCAGAGGCAGCGCCTGCCGCGCACTGCGGCGCAGCCGCTGGTGCAAATGCTCCAGAAAGCCCGGCGCGAACTCCGGCTCGCCGCCTGCGCGCTTCACCAGCCTCACGAGCTCGCGAAGCGCAGCGATCGGATCTGCCTGCACGAGGTAGGTTTCCAGATCCAGCCGACCCGTGCCCGCATAGCAAAAGCCGCTCGGTAGCCGCTGACCTTCCTGCGATACGATTCGGCGTTCCAACACATGGTTGAGCACCATCGCCTCGGTGAATCCGCACTCGAAGCCGAGGATGATCCGGCGGCCGTCATGCGAGATGCGTACCCGTTTCTGCGAGGTTACAGGCCGCGTGATAGCGGGACCGTGATCGTCCAGCAGCTGGTGTGCCAGCTTCGGCTCTCCATATCGCCGCTCGTCCCACTCCAGCTGGAGCTTCGGCAACGGTGTCGACAGATCCCGCACCGGCTGGCGCAGAATGCCTCCCCGCACGCGGTAGCGAGCAAACACGGCGATGGAGGTGCGCACTTCGGCGCCTTCCTCACGAAACGCGTTCGCGGGTAGGTCGAATGCACCCACCACGCGACGCGAGGCATCGCTATATGGCTCGCCATGCGGAATCGACCCATCAGCAAACTTGTCGACAAACGTGGTCGGAAGCAAGGCGACCACGACTTGTGAGGCGTCGAGTGCCTGGGCAAGTGCGTACTCATGGCTCAGCGCGCTGGTACGCGGGCCAAACCGGCCCCATGTCGTGCAGTCGTAGGGCTGCAGGTGTGGCGACTCCAGATGAATCGAGAACGGGGGATTTATTAGCGCGATATCGAATCTGCGCGGATGAATATCCTCCATCCCAGCGTGCCGAAAGCTGCCGTCGAAGCCGGCTGCCTCGATTGCTTGTTGAATTATCTCGATCGTTGGTTTGTGCACGTCCACACCAAAGAGGCTGTACCTGACCGGATCTGCAAACTGCAGCAGACGGCCGGACCCGACAGAATTGTCCAGGATGGACACCTTCCGATCCGGCAACCAGTCGGCCACCACACCCCACATCAGGCGGGCGATCACATCCGGGGTGAAGAACTGCGAAAGATGGCGCTTACGCGCCGCGTGCAACTCGCCCATGTGCGCGACTTTTTCGGCTTGCGAGCCGAGGCTCACAATAGCCCGTAAGGGCTCGTACCAATTGGTCATGATAGGTCCCATAAGAAAAACGCCCCATCAAAGACGAGGCATGTAGTGGATCGAATGCGAAATCCGCCATTCAAACTCGGTAGGTGCCAGCCTGCTGCTGGACGAAGGCCAGCAACGTGCCCGCGATCGGAAGTGCGAAGCGCAACTCCCAGTACTCGTTTAACTGGATGTTGTTGAGGCCAGGGAGGGTCTGACGCTGCTGCGGCTGGAATGGATCGCTTGCGTGGCACCTTGCCAGGCAACTTGCCAGCGGCGCGTGGCTCATGCAGCGCGCAAACACTGCCAGCGCGAAGAAGGCGGCTATCACCGCTCCAGCGAGCCGAAATGCAGTTGCCGCATCGGATGTTCGGCGCCGTCGACCTGTTCCGATATCGCCACCAAACGCATCCGCATCGCCGTGGCTGTGCGCCGGGCTGCCATACTGCTGGCTAGCCCAAGGGCCCGTGGGAGTGTCTGGGCCGTTTACTGAACGGCCATGGCGTGTCCGTTGGCCCCATAGATGCGGCGCAGACGTTTCCCGGAAGTCATCGAGATCGGGTGCATCGCCGGCTCGAATGGCTTCTCAGATTTGGCATGGCCGGTGACGGGAATCCGCGTCTCACCATCGGTAGCTTACATCGCGTGTCAGGCCGTCTCTTCCATGAACGCAGCGCCAAATTCGCCGATGAACAGCATCAACGCCTCGGCCACCTGGTGGGAAAACTTGAACTCCCACCCGTCTTTGAAGAAGACGATGTCAAGCCCAGGATGGCTTTGCTTCTCGCGGTAGTTGTACTCAATGTTGTGGACATTGATACGCGAGAGGCCACTGGCCAGCGACGAGTGACCCGCTTTGGCAGCAAAAGCGGTGAGGCCCTGCAGGCAATCCGCGGCAGTCTGGCAGCTGTAGTAGCCCACCTTCCTGCACGATCGCCCGTAGCAGCCTTCCGAAGTCACTCGCATGCGCAGAATCACCGCTGACGCGGTGCGCTGAACCTCATTGCGCCGGTTGAGCCAGAAGCCTTTGATGATCCGCTGCGCAGCTTGCTGGTAGGCCAGTTCCTTGCCGCCACTCCCGCCATAGCGGTCATGAAGCGACGCCCACAGCCCGTCAATGTCGGGGATCTTCCCAGCCTTGAGCGCCTTGCCGATGTCCAGGCCCGCGTGCTCATGCTCTTTGGTATCGTCGATGTCCAGACGTGTTCCCGCAGGAGCAAACTCGCGGCGAGCGCGGTTGACCACATTGCCGGCAAGCGAAGAGCAGAAGCTTTCAAGCTCCCTGGCCGTTCCATACTCGGAGCGAATCTCCACAGTGTGGCTGTTCCCGGGGATGCCTGCCAGGCACTCGCGCTCGAAGCTCGCAGCCGAACGATAGGCTGCACATGCCGCCTCCTGGGCCCTGACGAAGCGCTCAATGATTTCGTTGTACATGCGGCCTCCAAATTAGTGCAGGGAGATCGCCGGACCAGCGGGCAAGGGCGAGAAGCCCATCGCCCACCAGGCCGAAACCGGGTGATCAGGGAAATCCGGAATCGTGGTGCTGCAGAACACGGCCGGCACTTCCGTCATGTCGACAGCTCCGGCAACGACCTGCTCGCGCCACCGTGCTTGTAGGCGCAGCCATGTGAGCTCCGCGCGCGCTATCGCATCCCAGCCCGTCGGGACCTTGGCTTCGTCGAATAGATCCGCGCCCGCAGCCGTCATGATGGCAACCACTTCATGGTAACGGCCGAGGTCGTGCGCAAATCCGCGGCGCTCAAACGTGAGCGTGAGCGGATCCGGATTGCCAAAGACCCGCTTCAGCTGACGGATGTAGACCGCGCATTCCAGGCGAGATTTCGCCTCATAGTCGGGGTGCCCGACCTGCGCGCAGGATTCATCGGCAGGCACCGGCCCGACTTCGATGGAAAGAGAGTGGATGAACATAGCGTTTCCTCAAGCGAGTTGGAGAAACGCCCCACCGGGGACGTTTCCCCGGTGGGTAGTGGATGGATTGGCAGGCGCCCGCGATGGGTCAGCCTGCAATGGAAGGCTTCTGCTCCGCAATCGACAGCTTCGCAAGAAGCCAACTGATCAGGACCAGAAACTCGATTTCGGCAACGAAGTGCACTTGCATCATCGCAAGGCGATCGTCGGCGGTGAAGATAAGAAAATACAGGACCGCGAACAGGTTGATGACCGTCGCAAAGACAGCCAGAGCGCTGATACGGGAGGAGACAACCATGCAAGGCTCCAAAAAAGAATGGAGCCTTCCCCATTGGGCAAAGCCCCAATGGGTGGAAAAAAAAGATGGCCGGTACACCGGCAGGGTCGATGCGCTGAAAGCGCGAAGAATCGGGCGGATATTACTGCGAATCGTCGCTCGGGGACAAGTCCCCCCAGCTGCGGCTCAACCTGTCGCGCGTCGCTGCCGGCTTGCCTCGCGCACGCGGTTCACCACATCCCACCGGCGCAGGTCAACCTCTTCCGGGTTCTCCAGGTTGGAGTGATCCAGCACCGGCCCATCGTCCCCGAACGGCTCATAGTCAGCGGGCAGCTTGCCCTCTGCCTTCAGCTTGGCGGTCTGCATCTTCGACAGGCCGTGACTGGTTTCGCTGATGGCGACATAGTCCCATCGTGCGGGCACTGCGGCCTCAGAAAACCACGCCTCGCCCTCCCCCGACGCGACCAGCGCCACGACGTCGTAGATGCTGCCGGTCGGCGACGGCATCGCCCGAACCTCGAAGCGCAGCACTTCCCGCCTCGGGTACCAGAACGTCCGGTCGAGATAGCGCTTGAACGTGAAGGCATCAAGCATCGCGATTTCCGCGTATTGCGGGTCGCCGGGCGGGATGAACTCGCGTTCGCTCTTGGGCCGCGCGCCGAGGGAAACCTCGCGAACGGCGGGGGTCTGGGGTGATGACATGGGATTTCCCGAAAAGATACCCCAAATTCTATAGCTTTCGGGCGCAACTCCCGCCACGGGCGCCTTGAGAATGTGTTTGGCGAATCTCGCCGGCCGGCGGCCTTGACTTCGCGATGGCGCCGGTATCTTGGTCATAGACCATTCGATACCTCGTTACCATGCGCTTCACCCGCTTCGGGCGCTACACCCCCATCGAGTTCAACGCCCGCCGGCAGGCCGCTTTCGCGCGCAAGCAGCAGCGCGAGCGCGACCGATACCCGCTCTTCCCCGAGCACGTCGCCGCGGAGCAGCACCAAGCCGACGAAGAGATTGATCGCCGGCAACGGCAAGCGGACAGGTTCGAAGCGAGCCAGCGTGCGTTCGAGGCCCGCGTGTGGCGCAAGGCCCGTACCCGATTCTTTTCGTTGCCGGAAGCCGGCAAGGCGCAGATCCGCGCGAAGTGGCTGTCCTGGCCCGGCCCGACTACCGCAACCAATTTCATCTACATCGTCGACGAACTGAGCGGTGACCGGGCACGCCGGGTGGCCGAGGCCGACGCCGGCCACGCCGAGATCCGACGCCGCGCGTGGGAATCCGTGAACCGCCAAGCCGCGCTGGAGGTGGTCTAATGGCCCCGACCGACGAGCGGGACGCCGTCGTTGACGCGGTGAAGGGCGGCGACGCCCTCAAGGTCAAGGCTTACGCCGGCGCGGGCAAGACCTCCACGCTCCGCCCGACGCTAGTGATACGGCGCCACCGAGATATTTTCCTGCTCGCCCGCTGGCGGCGCTCCCATGGCACGGCGCTCGCGGGGGCGGGTCAACCTGATCAGCGTTGTGTGGCGATCCTGCTGTTCGAACGATCCAAGTCGAACTACCTGACGATCGCGGACGCGGCCGCGATGCTCACCAACGCGCAGTTTCTGCCTTGCGACTCGGCGCACGAGGTGGCGATGGCGGACCACCTGGTGGCACAGCGGCGCGCCTTCCGCAAACCGCTCCGGCACATCGTCAACGCGCCGGTTCATCCCGATTTCGTGCTGACCGACACATCGCCGGAGGTGGTAATCGAAGTGCTGGGAATGGCTGGCAACCCGGAGTACGTCACCCGAATGGCGGCAAAGCGCCAGCACTACCGCGCCGCCAGCGTGCCGTTCGTCGAATGGAACGCTCCCGCGCAACCGCTTTCCGCGGTTCGGCTGCCGTCCCCTGTCGGGACAGCCTCGGAGGCCACCCATGCAGGCTGAACACGCAGCGATGGATGGAGAATTGTTCCATAGGGCAATGGAACTGGTCCACCAACACCGCGCCGCGTCGGTGGCGCTAATCCAGCGCCATCTGCGCATTGGCTGGGAGGCTGCGGAAGCACTGTTGGCCCGCATGGCCGCCGAAACGATGGCCGTTCGCAAGATGCAGAACGGCCTTTACCTCTACATCCACGGCCCTATCGGCGCGGAACTTGCGCGCCTGAACGGCTTTGCGCAGGAGGTGTTGGCCGCGCTTACCGAAGATTGCATCGACGCGGCCCACCTTCGGGCCTCTGCCATTCGCTATGGCCTGGCTGAAGAGACAACCGTCTCGGCTCGTTGCGGCGACCAGTGCGCCTGCGCGACGCTCTTCGAGTTCCCGGTCCGATGCTTCAGGGCAAGCGGGGCGGCGCTGGACTCTGGTGAGCCTTAGGCATCCACGACTTGAGCGAGATACAGGGGATCATCGTCGCCCCTGTGCGTTGGTCCAACCCGGGCGAGCGGATTTCTATGTTCACACCCAAGGCAGGTGAAAAAGAAGCCGCGTTCGTCCAGCTGTGGGTCTGCCGTGTTAAACATCACCGAGAGACGGCACTTCGTGCAAGTCCACATGGTTCACTCCTTGCGTGACTTCGGGTCGCGCGCGCTACGCTAGGTTCACGATAGTTCAGGCGGTCCACTAAAGCATTCACCATCCACGAAAGCCTGGTAGGCAAGGAGGATTCACCAATGCCGCTCTACAACACTGAGATCGTCTACCGCGCCGTCATTCAAGCCGATGACGCCGAGGCCGCGCTCGTCGCCACCAAACGTGAGCGCCGGGACATCGAGGGCGACTGCGCGGAGCCGCGCTACGAGCTGGTCGGCCCCTATCGGACTCCTGCGGACTTCGAAGATGGCTGGACCGAGACCGATTACCCTTACTGTGGTCTCGGATCGGCCTATATCGGTCAAATACTGCTCGCCGAGGACGGCCAGCCCGAACGCGACACGCCGTACCATCGACATGTTCGAGGATGTGCCAGCATGAGTGAGAACACCCGTATCGAGTGGGCAGACCACAGCTGGAAACCGTGGCAGGGGTGCCCGAAAGTGGGCCCGGGCTGCGACAACTGCTATGCCGAGTACTCTGGCTCACGAACGACCCGGCCAGCGTCCGCGCCAACAACCTGCGTGTGCTGGAGGCGCACACGGCATGTCACCAGCGCCTGATGGACGCCGGCGGGGAGCGCAGAACCACCGTCTATGGTGATGGCGCCTACCGAATCCGGCCCCGGTCCTTTGGCGAGCCCACACCGGGCCGACTATCGCGAAATGTGCTCGAGCGGGGCCAGCGGTGCAGTACGGCAGGAAGCCGTAGCGCTCGGGTTGCCACTTCATGGCACCATGCAGCCGACGGCAATTCCTGAGTTCTTTGTCCGCTTTCTCACCGAACCAGGCGACCGGGTCATCGAACCGTTCCGCGGCACGGTTCGAACTGGCCTCGGCGCTGGACGTATTGGCCGACGCAGGCTCGTCTCAGAATGGATTCTTCAATATATCCGCCGTGCCGCCGAGTTGTTTCGAGAGGCCGCCGGGTTCCACCTCCACCCGGCCCTGCACTGGGCCAATCAACCAAGGTAGCAATGCAGCAGTTCGAAAACGACCAATCCGAATACCCGAAGCCTGAGACCGTCCTAGCCATCCGCGGCGCGATCGCAACCGGCCGCCACGGCGGTTCGATGGGGCCTGAGGGTCACTGGCTCAACGAGTTCTGGCAGATCGGCCGGACGCTTCGCGACCACAGCGAAATGCTGCAGGGCTTCCAGGGCACGGCGCGCCGCGGCCTGCTCAGCACTTCGACGCGATACCTCGCCATCAACGAGCCGGTATTCGAACAGCCCGACGAGCGATCTTAACGGGCAGCCGGCCGGTGCAAGGCATAATTCCGGCTTCTCCACCCGGACCTTGCCATGCCAACCGGCCTGCTCAACTGCGCCCACTGCGATGGCGCCCCCCTCTTCATCGCCGGCCGTCTGCAGGCTGTCGTCGTCTGTGAGGAATGCGGTATCTCAACGTCGCCAGTCCGCCTGGAATCCACCGACACGGACACCGCTTCTGCGCAGTTGCGCGCGATCTGGAACTCCCGGGTGGAACACCGGCCGGCAGACCAGCAGACGATTTCCATGCTCGCCCGGCGTGAGCTGACCTCGTCCGACATCCCCTATTTCCTGAACCTGCTCGCATCGACTACCACCGATTGGGCAACGAACGGGCCGAAATTCGCAGCCATGGCCGCAGCGTTGGCGCAGCCGGGTTTTCAGTTCAAGCACGTCTCGCCGCCGGAGACCGTCATCGAGGATGCCGGCCGCTATCGTAAGGTTGTTCGGCGATCCAAGGTTATCTATATCGATGGTGCCCCAATGGTCCGGTTCGAACACGTACCCGCCCTGACTGCGATCATCGCTGAAGAGGCGAAGGAGAACGACGAATGGCCGTTCCCAATTCTAGAAGAGTTCGTCGCCCGAGCCGTGGACAGCCTTCCGGATAGCACCGAACCTTGACTTCGCCCGGCCTGCGGCAAGCTGGAAGCGCTACTTTGATCTGGAAATCCAAATGCTGCGGCCGCCCGCCCTCTCGATCCTCTTCTTCCTCGCACCGACCAAGGTCGGCGCCAAGGACTTACCGGCACCAGCCTGTGCTTACGTATTCGCTCATGGCCAGCAGCCGGTCATCACCAAGGCCAGCCACACCCGAATTCTGTGCTAATGCGCATATGCGGTCATGCACTCCGCCCAGACGCGAACGGCGCTCTGGTCTGCGAACACCTCACTCGGGGGGCGGCTGATGCCGCTCGCGCGCTGCCGCGGGACAGCGACTTCTACGAGGAAGAGCGGTTGCCTGCCGGTGAGCGAGGCAGCTTGCGCGACTATGGACGTGGCGCTGGGCTCGACCGTGGCACCTGGCATCCAGCGCCGACTTTGGCGACAAGGCGTCGCAGGCCGAGAGCTTTAGGCTGGCAGGCCTTCCGGACGAAATCAGGGAAGCGGATTCGCCCCCGCAGCGCGCCAGCGTCGCGGATGAATGCCGACTTTTGCGCACCAGCCGCAGCCTACATCGCGCGCAATGATGCGGCACCTGCATACAGTGTAGTGAGCATCGCAGAACTGGTTCACTTTGCCGGCGTGGATCCCTTCCCATCGCTGCCAAAGTCGATGCGAATGTCCCCGATGGACTTGCCACCGCCCATGCCGGCATCCGGGCGAGCGGCCAGCGCGGGCGCGTTTCATTCGCCTGGCTGGCCAGCGCCGACTCGGCAAAGGCGGTGCCGGCTCCAGACGCTGTACAGGAGCTTGTCCGCGCGGCCGGCTCCTTGGTCGCGCTGGCGGCAGCCTACGCACGATCGTCCCCAACTCGCGTTCCACAGCGCACCGACCTTCACGGTTGTTGGATGAGCTCTTGCGGCCGTACGCTGGCTTTGCACGCAGTCGATTGTCGCGGTTCGATAAGGCAAAGCGATACCGGACGAAACGACCCAAGTGCAGGCCATGGCGCTACCAGTTCCTGCAAAAGGGATCGCAAGGACCGCCGTGAGTACGAGTATGGAAAGAACCAGCCAGCCCCAGTCCAGATAGCTTTGCTAGCTCAAAGACCCCCCAGTTGCCGCAACAGAAATGGCAACGTGCCGCTCGCGGCAGCGCTGGATCGAGCCCTCGCTAGATTTTGCTCGATGGAGCGACGCGGCTTTTCGGTAAAAGCGACCCTTCTCCTGCGAGCATTCTGGGAAAACAGTATGAGCATGCTCATACCTTCGCGATCGAGCGTTTGCCGATACTGGCCGGAAGGCCGGCCGACCAGCGTCGGATAAGAGCCCGCTTCCGAAGAGCAGTCCCGGCCTCAGCCCTCCTTCGCGAGAATTCGATAAAGCTTGGTCCTTGAAATCCCAAGCTGCCGCGCAGCCACTGCTTTGTTGCCATCGGCGGCCAAGATAGCGGCCTTGACCTCATTCAGAGTGGGTTCCTTCTTACCCAAGCTCAACTGGGTGGAATAGGTAGAAAGATAGGCATTCGCTTTGGTCGCCCGGCTGTGGCCAGCGGCCTCCACCACCTTGCGCATCGCTTCGCGGTGTGCCTCCACATCAACAACTGGCCCGCTCCCCTTCACAGCCGCCGGCTGGCCGCTCTCCCGCTTATACATCTGCTGCAGGTATTGGTGACGCAGCCCGTGCGCCGTCACACCGTCGCCGTCTTTGGTGATTCCGTGCTTCTCCAGAACGGTATAGAAGCGTCGGCGCCACCGAGTCTGGGAGAAGGAAGCAGGCATCAGCGTGCCTCGCTCCGGATTCGTGACGTATGCAAGTGTTGCCGCTTGCCCGAGCAACTCGTACTGCCAGCCGAACTCTATCGGGACCCGGCGGGCGCGCCCGCCTTTTGTGCCGTCATGCACGAGCAGCATTCCCGATGGCAGGACGTCCAAAGCAGGCCGCAATCGCCAGCTTTCCTTTGCTCGCAGGCCAAAGCCAGCTTCCAGCTTGAGCTGCAGTGCGACGTGGGCGTCCGTGACCGCGATCTCGGCGATCTTCGCCGCCGCATCAATGCCCTTGCCATCCCACGAACGGTCTTCGCGCGCAACATAGCTGCGCTCGTATCCGGCCGGTCGCTGCACATAGTCTTCGATTCGGCCGACCACGTTGGTCTTCCCCATCCATGACATCAGCGCACGCAGGTGGGTGAGGCGTAGCTCCACCGTTCCCACGTTCAGCTTGCGCTCCTCCACCCAATACTGGACCAGCCAGCGGATGTGCTTCTGCCGAATGCTGTAGGGCGAGGTTACGGCCATGCCACCAATGCTGCGCAGCTCCACGAACATGGCGAGAAGTGCCTGCACGCGCTGTCGCTGTGACATCTGCGACAGCGATCTGCCGCTAACTCGCGTCCCGCTATGCGGCAGGTGCAAGTGTTCCGCAGCCAGTACTGCGAACTCAGCCTTGAATCTCTCCGGCAGGTTGTATTGGTTAATGATGGGGCGCAGGTTGATAGTCTTAGTCATACGGCGTTCTCGAACTTTTGCGCTTCGCGCGTGCGGCCACGGGCGAGTGTCCGCCATGGGACCTCGCAGCTCGCTGCTGGACAGCGCCGACCCCCGATCCGGCTTTGTCCCCTCGGTGCTCCGGGGTACCACCCCCAGCTTTCCAGCCCACCCAGCCGGTCTTGCCACTACCTTCCTGTCCTTTAGCGATGCCAAACCGATCAGCCCTGAGCATGGAAGCAATGCGTCGTGACTGTCCGCAGTGCGGGCGCAGGCCTTCGCCTTGCACGCCGCTGCGCGGCCACCCTATCCGGTGCATCAATGGATGCCAGCCTGACGGCGCCAGGGATTTCGTCCTGGTGCAGCCGGCCGATGCCGTGATGAGTGATTACTTGTTGCGCCGTTCTGGTACCGGTAGCGCCCCCCGGGTCGATATTGCTCAGAAGCCTGCGTCCACCGCTCGTTCGGTACGCAAACAGCTCCCCGCCCCAAAGCCGGATCATCCCTGCTGCGGTGTGTCGGGCTTCGTGATCCGCGCCCAGCCAAGCGGCTGAAAGGGCGTCGGGCATTCGTGGAAATTCCACAGAGCACCTGTCCGGTGTCCGGCTTCGGAATTGTCCACACTGCGGTCTATTTTCACGAACAGACCGCCAATCGGCTTGGTATCGCGGTGTCCGGTGTCCTCACTATCCGACACGGTCCATTTGATTTAATTGAAAAAAATGCCGTTTCAATTTCCGGCGTGAACAACTGGCGATCGCAAGGCCCGAATGTCGGGGTTTTGCGTGCTGGATTTGCCGCGCAACTGGCGGCGAGGTCGATGCGTCGGGGACGCGGTAAGTGCTCGAAGCATATACCAGGCATGGGCCAAACGGCAACGTTTGCCACTGCAAAATCGCGAGCTTTCGGCGACTTGACTTCGATTTTCCGACGGTAGAGTGGGCTATGTCGATGTGCCATCTAATCCGACGCTCTCAAAGCAAGACCGACAAAGTCCGACCAAGTCCCAGATGCTCCCACCGACCTGAGGCGAGTGAATGGGGCTCGGAGGTACAAAGTCCCACTTGCTCGGAACACGAAGGACATTCGACACATCGGAGCCATCCACTTCAATGAATCGCCAAGGAGCACAAATGAGAATCTCGACCGTCGCAATCGATGTTGGCTACGGCAACACCAAGTCCGCCTTTCCGCTTGGCTCGGACATCGCAACCAACATGTTCCCCTCGCTGGCACCCATTGCCGCAACGTCCTCTCTCACCGCGCATACCGGCGGCATCTTCCGGGCTCGAAACGTAGTGAATGTGGAGGTCGATGGTGCGCGATACGAGGTCGGACCCGATGTTTCGCTGAGCGCCGCTCATGTCCATACCGGTCGCTCCCTGTCTGAGGATTATGTAACGACACCCAACTACGCTGCCCTGCTCGCCGGCTCGCTGCACTATGCCAATGCCATGGAAGTTGATCGGCTCGTCCTGGGCCTGCCGGTGCACAATACGCTGAAGTACGCTGCCTACCTCAAGGACCGTTTCACCGGCACCCATAACTTTGGGTGGGGCGACGTTCACATCAACAGCGTGCTCCCGCTGCCGCAGCCGCTGGGCACGCTGATTACGTACATCCAGCAAAACGGCAAGAAGTACGACCCTGAGAACGCATACCTGGTGATCGATGTCGGCTACTTCACAACCGATTGGGTGGTGGCGCGTGGCTACACCATGGACGACACGCGAAGCGGCGGGGTGCCTGGAGGCGTCGCGCGCATCTACCAACAGGTGGCAAGCCTCATCTCGGCTGACCGTGGGCATCCCACCGACAGCATCGAACGCATCGACAAGGCCATCCGCGACGCCAAGCCAATGGTGTTTTTCGGTCAGGATCTGGACGTTTCGCCCTACCTGGCAGAGGCCATGGCCGTCACCCATCAGCCGGTCAAGGAAATCCAGGCACGCGTCGGCCGCACCGACGATATCCGGGCAATCATCCTGACTGGTGGCGGGGCCCAGCTCTACGCCCCGACAATTCGTGCTGCCTTCCCGCACAACGTGATCCACATCATGGACGCGCCCTGCTTCGCCAACGTTCGCGGCTTCTATACCATCGGTTCCGCACGGCAAGTCGCCAAGGCCGCCTGAGGACGCCCGCCATGGACAAGCTCCAGATGACCGTGACGCTGTCCGCCGACTCGGCTCCTGATCTGCTCGCGTATCTGCGGCAGTTCCCGGGAGCTCGGGAGCGGGCGTTCATGCTTAAACTGCTCGCGCAACGGGGGCTGCAGCTTGTGCTCAGCGCTGGTCCCGACACGCTGCTGCGTCCTCCCACTGCTGCAACGACGCCGACCGTTGCAGCACCGGTACCGCCTCCACCGCTGCTGGCTCACCCCGAACCCTCAGGAGCGAGGGAGCGGGAGACCGCCGCACCATACGCTACAGTAGCCGCGATCCTGCCATTGTCGCCGGCTGCGGCAGGCCGGCTTGCTGCGGATCGACCGCAGGTTGCCTCAGCCCATGCACAGGAGCGGCCACGGGCTACACCGGCGCCCGCATCTGAGCCTGCCGCGGACGGTCCTGATCCGCTTGCGGGACTGGATCTCGGTGCGCTCAATGACGCAATGGCGCGATTCGGCTAAGCGAGAATCTGCGGCGCACGGCGGCGCTTGACTCCGCCTCTTCATGTGGCAACCTAATAGCATTCAGAGAAAACAGGAGGATACCGAGCCATGTTTGAATACCTGTCCACGACTCAAGGCATTAACCGCTTCGTCTTCACTGTCCTGATTGGGTGGTGTCTTCTGGAGGCCGTCCTGGTCGTCTACAACGGCGTCAAAAACCGAAAGCGCGGCTGATCTTCGATCGGGATAGGGGCAGGCCTCGCGGCCTGCCTCCTCCCACACCACCGTGCATACGGGTCCGTACACGGCGGTTCGGATCAGTTGATCGGCGATGGTCCCAGCGACGGAAGGCCCAACGAGCGGAAGTAACGATTCGACAGCGCCTTGTTCAGTGCCGGGCTGTGGCTTAGGCGCCAGACACCGTGGGGCGAACCCGCCGTTTGTGCGGCAAGGTTGCGGTCCACGCCTCGCGCAACTAGCTCCCGGAATCGGGTCCGGCCACGCTTCCACTGCGTCCAGAAGAAGCAGCGTAGGCGGCGTCGGGTCCATTCATCCAGTTGCTTGAGCACGCTGGGCGTTTCACAGAAACCAAAGTAGCCACGCCAGCCCGTCAGATATCGTTTCAGCGTGCCGATCAACTGGTCGACGCTGATCCCGCGCGAGCGTTGCGTCAGTTCCCGGACCCGATCCTTGAAGCGAGCCAGGGCCTTGGGCGCGATGCGCCTTCTGACCTGCTCCCGCCCCAAGAAGGTGAAGCCCAGAAACTTCCGAGTGTGTGGCCGGGCGACCGCGCTCTTCGCCTCGTTGACCTTCAACTTCAGCTTGCTGGTGAGGAAGGCTTTCAGCCCACCCATCACCCGTTGGCCCGCGCGTTCGCTGCGCACGTAGACGTTACAGTCGTCTGCGTACCTCACGAAGCGCAGTCCGCGTCGCTCAAGCTCGCGGTCTAGATCGTCGAGCAACAGATTGGATAACAACGGTGACAGCGGACCGCCCTGGGGCGTGCCCTCGTCCGTTGCACCAACCAGCCCGTTCTCCAGCACACCTGCCGTCAGGAAGGAGCGGATCAGCTTCAGGACGCGCCTGTCGCTGACCCGCTTCGCCACCCGGCTCATCAGGATATCGTGGTTCACGCGATCGAAAAATTTCTCGAGGTCGAGGTCTACAACCCAGCGATGCCCTGCCTGGATGTAGCCCTGTGCGCGCTCCACGGCCTGATGCGCCGAGCGTCCCGGACGGAAGCCGTAACTGGAGTCCGAGAACGTCGGGTCCCACTGCCTTTGCAGCACCTGCAACACTGCCTGCTGGACGAACCTGTCGAGCGCAGAGGGGACGGTCAGCGCGAACTGCACAAGCGCTCAACGAGCATTTGGGATGGGCTGAGATCCGCCATCCGTTTCATCCGCTCCGGGGCCAGCGTTTTCCGGTCCTGAAGACGCGCCGGGTGACAGGCGTCGACACATTGCTACTGGGTCATGTCGAGCGCGGCAGCTTCAGCATTGCCCGCGAATGGACCGACTGGGGCGCGCCTGCCGTCGAAGACGATTGCGAGATCCCTGTGTCTCGCTTCGATCTGGGCATGCTGCTGGAGCTGATCGCGTTGATCGACCAGCTTGCCGCTTCGTCCTCCAAGAAGTCATCAACCAAAGGAGCTTGATCAATGCATTTCATTGCCCTACTATCAGACCAGTTTTTAACGTGGTCCGCCAATGGAAGATATTCCGTCGTCAACATTACGCAGGCGTCGCGCGCAATTGCTCAAGCAAATGCCGGCGTTGGACACGCTCTTGCGGGGCTCGCTCATCGAACGCTACAAGCGCTGCGGCAAGCCCGGCTGCAAGTGCGCCGATGGCCCAGGTCATGGCCCCAAGTACTACTTGTCGGTGAGTTTTCCCGGGCGCCGACCACAAATGGACTACGTGCCACAGGCCGATTACGCCGACGTCACCGAACACCTGGCGAACTATCACCGGGTCCGCGAGATCATCGAGGAGATCTGCGAGATCAATCGCGAACTATTACGCCGCCGCGAGGCGCTATAAGGGGCGTCGGTGAGCCAGTCGCCGCTGTCGCTCACCAACTCCATCGACCTGCAATCGGCCGGCGTACTCATCGCCAACATGCTCGAAGCCTGGCTCATCGCAGAGCCCGCGCTGGAGTTGACCGAGGAGGCCGTCGATGAACACCAAGATCACCCCCCAACATCAGAGCAAGCCGGCGTACATCTATATCCGCCAATCGACGCTGGCCCAGGTGCGACACCATCAGGAGAGCACGGAGCGCCAGTATGCGTTGCGCGACAAAGCGCTGGCATTGGGCTGGCCACAAACGTCGATCCGGATCCTGGATCGGGACCTCGGTCAGTCAGGCGCGCAGATGACGGGCCGCGAGGACTTCAAGACGCTGGTGGCAGATGTCTCGATGGGGCACGTGGGCGCCGTGTTTGCGCTGGAGGTCTCGCGCCTGGCGCGCTCGAATCTGGACTGGCATCGCCTGCTCGAGTTGTGCGCCCTCACCCATACCCTGGTAATCGACGCCGATGGCTGTTACGACCCAGGCGACTTCAACGACGGCCTGCTGCTCGGTCTCAAAGGCACAATGGCACAGGCGGAACTGCACTTTTTGCGCGGGCGCCTCCAAGGCGGCAAGCTCAACAAGGCGCAGAAGGGTGAGCTGCGCTTTCCGCTCCCGGTTGGGTTGTGCTATGACGACGAAGGCCACATCGTCCTGGATCCCGATGACGAGGTGCGCGGCGCCGTGCAGTTGGTGTTTCGTCTCTTTCGAGAGACCGGCAGCGCATACGCGGTCGTCAAGCGCTTTGCCGAAGATGGCCTGCGCTTTCCGAAGCGCGCCTATGGCGGCGCCTGGGCGGGCCGGCTCATCTGGGGGCGCCTGAGCCATGAGCGCGTGATCGGCCTGATCAAGAATCCTTCGTATGCGGGCATTTATGTCTTTGGACGGTACCAGTACCGCCAGCGCATCACGCCACAGGGGGAGGTGCATAAGCGCGTGCAGCCGGTACCCAAGGCAGACTGGCGCGTCCATCTACCCGACCATCACGAGGGATACATCAGCCCGGAGGAGTTTGAGCGGAACCAGGCACGCCTGGCGGGCAACCGGACCAACGGTGAAGGCACCGTGCTCAGCGGTCCGGCGCGTGAAGGATTGGCGCTGCTTCAGGGGATGCTGATCTGTGGCTGCTGTGGTCGGGCGCTGACCGTGCGCTACCAGGGTAACGGTGGCATCTACCCAATGTACTTGTGCAATGCGCAGCGCCGCCAGGGTTTAGCGACCAGAGATTGCATGAGCGTGCGCAGCGACCTGCTCGACAACGCGATCGGCGAAGCGATGCTCGCGGCCCTGCGGCCAGCCGAACTCGAACTCGCCGTGACCGCCCTGAACGAACTCGAGCAGCGGGATCAGGCCATCATGCGTCAGTGGCATATGCGCATCGAACGCGCCGAGTATGAAGTCGCTCTTGCCGAGCGTCGCTATCAGGAATGCGATCCCGCCAACCGTCTGGTCACGGGCACCCTCGAGCGGCGCTGGAATGACGCGATGCTTCGCCTCGCAGCGATCAAGACGGAAGCCGCCCAGTTCCAGAGCCAGAAGGCGCGCGTTGCCACACCCGAACAGAAGGCCCAGATCCTCGCACTGGCGCGCAATCTGCCGCGCCTCTGGCGTGCTCCGGCGACCCCGGCGAAGGATCGCAAGCGCATGCTGCGACTGCTCATCCGGGACATTACGGTCGAGAAACTTCCCGCAACCAGACAGGTGGTCCTACACGTGCGTTGGCAGGGCGGCACCTGTACCGACACCACCGTGACTTTGCCCAAGCCGGTCGCCGACGCGATGCGCTATCCCACTGCAACCGTCGAGCACGTGCGCAAACTGTCGCAACATTTGTCCGACCCGCAAATCGCTGCGCACCTCAATCAGGAAGGCCTGCGCAGTTCAACTGGCAAATCGTTCACGCTCTCCATGGTCAAATGGATCCGCTTCCGGTACGGGATTGCGGCGACCAACTTCATGCGGCCTGACGAACTCACGGTTCAGCAACTCGCTCACCGACTGGGCATCAGTCCACACGTCGTGTATTACTGGATTGAGCGCCAAGTCGTCCACGCTCGTAAGCTCGACGGGCGGGGCCCATGGTGGATCACGCTGGATCCCGTCAAGGAACAGCAACTGCGGGACTGGGTGCGCACTTCAGGGCATCTTCGGGGGCAACATTCCCACACTCAACTGTGAGAGGTGCATTATGAGATCACCGTCGGTATGCCGAGATTGCGGAACTCCCCCGGTTTGCCGACTTTCGGGATCGAGACCTGCCGGACCGGTTGCGGCTGATAGGTCCGCGCACGCAGTTCTGCCTGCAGACGGTCCAGATGCTGGTCCGCCTGTTCGGCAAAGTCTGCCACGCTGATTCCATCGACACCGCCACTGCCCCGGTTGGCCCGGACTCGCTCCCAGGCGACTTCCAGATTCTTCCGTTGAAAAACCTTGTCAATTAATGAGTGGACCTTCCTTGCTTCCATCGGGTTGATCCAGTCAGACAGTCTCCTCGGGCGCGGATGTACGGGTATTTCACTCATGGAACTGATCCTCCTCCGTGTCCTTACTCACTGTCGTCCGGGCTCTTCCCAATCATCTTCGCCGGCTGCCTTCCCCGACCCACTTCTGTCGCCGATCGCTCGGTCACGTGGTTTTGGCCACGCTTCAGGTACTACTCAGCCGTCCGACTACTGGCACAGCACCGCTCGCCACTTCGCTCCTCGCTTATAGGCTCACTTCCCGCGGTGCCACCCGCAGACTGTGCCAGTCCTCCTGAGGTCACACGCTGTTCTTCCGTACCGTGCCGTCCGCAAACACCTTGGTGCGGTGGGTGAATGAGAACGCCTTCGCCCCCATACTGCGGGCTCGACCTTGCCCCACCTTTGGCCGACCGGTTCGTCATCGGGGCAGCCCCCATCGACTACGGCCCGGTACTTCTCCTCATGCCCTTCGGATTCCACCTCGCGGTGGACACCCTGCCCTCCGGAGACCTACGGGAAGGTGGCTCCAGGTCTGCCTTGGCTGTCTCCGGCTTTCGCCTTCGTGCCCGGTTAGGCATCTCCATACCTGCCTTCTCTCTCCGGCCAGCGAGGCATTACCCCCGCTTTTGGATATGACGCCCCTCATCTGAGCGTCAGAGGGACTTGAACCCTCCCGAACAACGCGCTGCTCAGCGCACAATATGGCCTCTGCTGACTTCTACACCGCCATCCCGACGCCTCTCGACGTCGGTAGCACCATGGCAGCGGTGCAGATCTCCCCGGGTATGACGCACCCACCTTCACGCTTATGCCTGTCGGATATACGCCGCACCGTTCCGTGCAAGTACTGGGCTTTGGCAATTTTGGCTACCTCACCCCGATACGACGCCTCATCCGCTTCCTGTTCGTCAGGCCAGCGCTTTGCCTCGGACTTCCTTCAGACTCCCAGTCGCCCGGGAAACCCTTGTCTCTGGCTAACACTTCCCCTTGCCGGGTGTGTAAGGGACTTGCACCCTCAAGTGAGTGCGCCCTGCCGGGCGCACCAAAAAAAAAAGGTTCTTCACCGATTTCCGGGGAAGGCCGCCCGGATCTTCAGGAAGAAGTAATGGTCATCGCGGAAGCCATAGGCCATCCGTTTGATGACCTTGATCCGGTTATTGATGCCTTCCACCAGATTGGTTCCCAACGGCCAGCGGCTGTGAGCCAGGATGCCGGGTAAATATGGCTTGAGGCGTTTGGCGAACAGGCACAGAGGTGCGATGCCGCTGGCCATTGCGCGCTCGTACCACCCTTGCCAGAAGCGCCGGGCGTAGCCGGGATGCCGATATGTCCAGAGCGTCTTGAGATCGTCCTTGAGCACGTAGACGGTCATCAGCGCTTGGTTGGCAGCCAGTATTTCATCAAGCCGGATCTGATCGGCCTCACGCGTGACGTTCTCCCGATTGCGCAGCAGTAACCAACGAGAAGACTTCACCACCTGACGAGCGGTCTTGTCGCCGCGCAGCCGATTAGCCTCATCCACCCTGACGCGGTCGATGACCTCACGACCGTACTTGGCCACCACGTGGAACAGGTCATAGACAACCTCCGCTTGCGGGCAGTGCATCCGCACTTCCAGGTCGTAGGCGGTATTCATGTCCATCACCGCGGCGCGAAGCCGGGCACAGCCTTCAGGGCCAAGCAGCTTGAAGAAGGGCCGGATTTCCTCTCGGGAGCGACCGCGCCCGACCCAGAGTACCCGCTTGCTCGACGGCTCGACGATGACTGTGGCATAGCGATGGCCCTTCTGGATCGCAAACTCGTCCATCGCGATCACCGTGACCCCGCTCAGATCGACCGGTCCCAATTCCCGCTCAAGATGGCGCAGATCGATGCGCTTGACCGTGGTCCAGGCCAACCGGTAGAAGGCCGCGACATGGCGCAACGACATGACCTTGCACAGTTGCGCTACGCTGGCCGCAAGCCGCGTCGTAACCCGCGCATAGGGCGCGAGCCAGTCCAGGCGCTCCAGCTTCGGGCCACATCGCCGGCAAGCCAGACGAAGTCGCGGCACGATCAGCTCCACCGGAATCTCGAACACAGGCAGATCCCGCACGCGCCGCTCTACCCGATCATGGATACTGCTAACGCCCCGACCACAGCCATCGCAGCACCGCCTACGGCGCCCCTTAGGTTCCAGCCGGATGATGCAAATACGCTGCCCATTGCGGGTCTCTTCCCAACTATCGCGCATGCGATAGCCTTCCCAGCAGCCGAGCTGGGCCATACAATCGCGTGGGGCCAACCTCCACCTTCCTGATTCTTGTTGTGTCGCAACTCCAAGATAACAGTGGTGGGCGTGTTGGCCCTTTTTGTTTCTAAACGGTCACGCAGATCGGCGAAGAACCAAAAAAAAGCCCAGCAGTTTGCTGGGCTTTTTTGTGAATGGGATGGCCTCTCAGTGAAGAGTCGGCGCCAAACAGTAGTCGAGGGCGGAATCGAACGAGAACTTCCGGTCTAGGAACGTGAAGCCACCGGACGGCTCTCGGCGGTACACATCGAAGAATTGCGCTTCCGATTGTCCGGCCTGAACTTCCGTAGCGGCGGTCGCACGCATAGCTTGGATATGCAGTTTATTGATGATTGCTGTGAAACCCTTTTGCGGCATTGCTTTTCTCCTCGGAGAGCCTGCCAAGGGGGGACTCCTTCCCTGTGGGAAGGACCCACAGGGCAGAGGTTAGGTAAGGCGCCACCGGCTGGTGGCGAACTGATCAGGCGGTAACAGCCTGTTGAGACATCAGGCGCAACTGGTACTCGGTGCGCCATTGATCGCAGAAGTCGGTTCCACGAACCTTTGGTCGATGCATGACGGTGTGCAGCCCTTCGGCGCGCAACCGCTTTTCCAACGCGAGCGCGTCGGCCATGCCTGGGGACTTTCGGGTCTTCGGGTCGATCCTGTCAAAATCCGCGAAGATGTGGACCGTGCGGATGCCCAGGTCCGGCGGCACCACAAACTGACTCAGCAGTACCCGGTTGAGGCAATTCCATGCCGGCACGCCGAAGAGCATGTACGCCGCATAGGCGCTCTCCAGCCCTTCCGCGACACCAACTTCACCATCGCGCGGTTGCATCAGACGCACTGCACCACCGGTCAGCGGCAACGCAGACACACCATTGCGCTTGGCCGGGAGGATCTCCCCATCCGCAGTGATTATCGTCGCCTTGGCGGGCTGTCGCGGGTCGAGCGACGTGCGATGCACCGTGGCCATGCGCCCATCTGGCCGTGTGAATTGCGCAACGATGGTCGGGTAGCGGCCAACAAGCTGGCCTTCATACCAATAGTCCTGCACCGCCAGGCGCAAGGCCGTTGGCCGCGGCGCGCGCAGGCCAGGAACCCGGGCAGCAAGATAGCGCATGGCGTGATCGCCAGGCACCAGCCCGGCAGCAGCTTCCCACTGCTTCGCAATACGCCGCATCTTGGTGGCGGGATCTACTGCTTTCCCCCGGCGAGCTGAATTTGGCCTCGTAAAGGGGGGGTCGATCGGCACAGCCCGCTCGCCATTCAAGTCCCGCCACAGTTCCGAGTAGGTCATGCCGGTGTAGCAACGCACGAGCTCGAGGCCGTCGCCGGCTTTCGGATTCCCTGCATTGCACTTCCGGCAGACCCAATCGCCGCGGCCGCGTTTGTTGTCATAGGTAAAGCGGTCATGGCCACCACAGAGGGGGCACGGACCTGGGCGTCCTCGCCAGAAGTTGTCCGTCAGGACTTCCGCTGGCACGTACTGCCTCACCAGAGCGTCCCATTGAGCGGGCGTCCAGCTTTTTACGATATCACTCAGTTCTTTCATGGGATGGCTCCAGGTGGAGGGTTGGTCGATGCCTGAGACAGGCGAAGGAACGCTTGCTCAAAAGACATCCCGGCCGAGGCCAGAAGGTCTTTTCAGCATTGCGTTTAGCTGAGGGGAATATGGGGATTTGGCCGAGCGGCCGAGAAAGGCACCGCTGCTACCGGGCAAGCCGGTAGCAGTTAGTTCAAAGAGGCACTTCTTGGAGGAGCGCGTCAGTACATCGGCGCGCCATCGTTGCGGAAGGGAATGCCATCGAGCACTGCAGGTCGCGCGAAGGGAATCTCATTGTCGTCGAATCCGCCGAATCCACCCGACGGCGGTTGCGCAGGCTGCTGACGCGCCGCGCCCGAGCGTTGCGTTGGCGGAGCCGAGCGCTGCTCGCTCCCACGACGCTGCTGCGAATCCGCTCGCTCTGCGCCGGCATCGCCGTCGTCATCGTTGACACCCGCGCGACCACTGAGCATCTGCATTTGATCGGCGACGATCTCGGTACTGTACTTGTCCTGGCCGGACTGATCCTGCCACTTGCGCGTACGAATGCGGCCTTCGATGTAGACCGGCGAACCCTTGCGCAGGTACTGACCAGCAATTTCTGCCAGCTTGCCGAAGAACGAAATGCGATGCCATTCGGTGGCTTCCTTCATTTCGCCGGACTGCTTGTCCTTGTAGCGATCGGTGGTCGCAATACGGATGTTTGTCACCGCGTCGCCACTGGGCATGTAACGAGTTTCAGGATCTGCCCCGAGGTTGCCCAGGAGGATGACTTTGTTGACGGATGCCATGGTGCTTCCTATTCAATGAACGAGATTGATGTTCCAGACCCACCTGTCCCAGAGCTTCTGCTCTCCGGTCCTTGGGTCCTTAATGGGATCGCCAGTCTTCTTATCGAAGGCTGGCACCTTTTCCTTGCGCAGGCGTTTGACCGCAACACGGTCACCCAGCTTGCAACCGGCTTCTGCGAGAGCGTCCTTCAGACCTTCGCCCTGCAGGGTCTTCTCGCCGGCACTCGTGTACAGCTTGACGGCAAACGAAGTGTAGGTACGAGGCCCGCCAGACTTACGGTTGGGGAACTCCATTTCGCCCCACTCGATGAGCTTGCCCACGGTGTAGGCGGAAGAGGAACCCTTTTCAGAGGAGGCGCTTCCGCCCCCTTCCCGCTCGCCGTCTTCGCGTTTGCTGCGCGATGGCTGGGCGCCATCCAAGCTACGCGTTGGCTGAAAGCGGCGCCCTCCTGCTGGCGCGTCACTACTTGTCGGCACGTCCGGCGTGAGTTCGCGCTCGGCTTGAAAAATGACGTCAGCCGCGACCTTCTCCAGCGCTTCGCCTGGATGCACGCTGACCTGTTTCCAACGAGGGATCACCTCCGGCAGCAGCTTGTCGCCATACGGCGTGCTTTGCAGCCGATGATGAAAGCCCCCAACGAAGTGGATCACGCGATCACCTTCGTCCCGAAGCAGATGGGGGACGCCGTGAACATAGAACTGCCGCTCGTTGGCGGCGCCCGTGCCGACCGGGATCGTGCTGGGAGAGGATGACCCTCTGTGTTCCGCGCTCAGAACACCGGCCACACGCTTGATGAGATTGAGCCAAGTCATGGTCTAAAGAAGGGAGCCACAGCACAAACGTCGGACCACATCGAGGTCGCAACGCAGCCTGGCATGATTGAGAATCACGTCTTGCAGGGTCTCAGGGTCGACCCCGGATACTGCGCAGACGTAGCTATATGGCAACGCGCCATTCCAGTAGCCAAAGATCCAGCCGAGCGTCATCGAGTATTCCTCCAGATCGAGAGGCCGATTGCGCATGCGGGCACGCAGCATCTCGGCACAGTCGATGAGGGACTCCGGCATGTTGTCGCCGCGCCGGCTATCGCAGGCGAGGCTGATGAGAGCGTCGACCATTTTCTCGCGCACCGCCTTGCTCCAGAGAGAAGGGTCGGGCAACGGGTCGAGCTTGGGAGGGGGCACTACGATGGCGGCCGCCTCACCGAAGAAGTCGAGCTGCCATCCCGCTGTTGTCGTTTCCATGATGGTCTCCGGACAGGCACCCGGAGACCCGCCAGCCGGCGGATAACGGGTACCCGCGACAGGTGGAAAGCGCCGCCTCAGAGAGGCGGCAACGGATCAGGAACGGTCGTGCGTTCCCGCTCGACGAAGCGGCGTCACCACAGCCGAGCGTTCATACGGTTGCTCGAGCGGATCTCCCACTTGATGCGATTCGTGCTTCGATTTGGATTGGGTATCCGGCATCGAAACCTTCGGCGCTGCGGGCACGGCCTTGTTCCAGACCATGGCCCGGTGATACAGGAATGACAGTCCAACGACGGTCACAAAGGCACCGACGATGAACGACTGCGACGCCATGTACAACACCATGCAGAGCATGAAGAATTTGAATGGACGCTTGATGAGATTCGTGACAAAGGATTCCATAGTTTCTCTCCAGAAACGTTGCAAGGGATTTCCTGGCAGATGCCAGGCGATGGTTCGATGCTCCGAGGGAGCAAGGAATCTCTGGAGGAACAGCTGCGCTTCAACGCGCTTGCGGCATGCAGTAGCGCATGGCGAAAGCACGCTGGCGTGGGCGGGGGACTATGAGATTGAGCGCTGCCGCCATTCGGCGCGCACTAGGTCGATGCGTCTGAACGCAGGTTTGTCACGATCCTAACGACAGAGGATCAAGGAAGGTAGGCAGAAAGCTAACCAAAACACGGTGGCTTTCCGGGAAAAACGCATGAGCATGCTCATGGTTTGAGGTCGCGTCCGCAAATTAAGGTTTGTTTATTTCTGTTTTTCGAATGTCTAATATCGACCCCTAACGTTAGGGGTAAACCCCTAAATTCCCGGGCAAACGGTACCGATAAGCGAAGCATAAGCAACCAGCTTTGCACCTGTCCCGGCAAATGACACCCCTAAATGAAGAGCTTTTGCTGACCAAAAGGCGTCGCACGTTCCGTACTCTCCATGAGGACTTGACAACGCTTCTGGGCCGTAACGCTGGTTGTCAGGTTCCTTCCAAGTGAGCGAAAAATGCCGCAGAAAAAAATCAAAACTGAAGACGTTCCTGCCGTGCGGGCAGACATCGTGAATTTCCCTGTGCAACCTGAGGTCTCCCGAGCGGAGATAGCCTTACGCAATGCGCTCGGGACTGTCCCAGTCAACGAGGACGCATTCAGCCGTCTTCTTCAATGTGTCCGAAACATTCAGCGCACGAAGGACAAGATCTCTCGTCTGCTCCAGGACCTTGGGGCGGACCTTCAGCTCATGCATGAATCAACGACGGAAATCGTCGCTGCTGAGTATGGCGACACCCGAGCGGCACGGTCACGCGCGCGGGAGATGTTCTTCACCATCGCTGAGGACGCACTCGACCTCACTCGTAGCCAGGCACAGCTATACCTGAGTCTCTACCATCGCTTTCTTCAGCACAACGGCGCGCTTTCGAAGCTCAATATTGGTGAACTTATGGTTCTACGCCGGCGTGACTACTCCGCGGAGGAAATTGACGCGGTCATCGAATTCAAGGAGAACGACCCGGCCTACCATCGCAAGGACATTCGCAAGTTCGTCGAGCGGCTTCGTAAGCAGGAGGAGGAGGTTATCGACGTCCAAACCAAGTTGGACATCGCGACAGCGGAACTTGCAAGTACGGTTTCCGAGAATGCCGACAAGGATTTTGAGATTAGGCGCCTCAACACTGAGCTCGGACGATTGGCGTCAGAACGCGACGCGGATCGGGAAGCGCTGAGTCACGTACGGGAGGAGATGACCCGGCAAAACTTGAGCTACAGCGCTATCCGGATGCAGATCGATGATCTGGAGCGCGAGAAGCGAGAGCTGCAGGACCGCATGGCGTTCTCGAAGGCCAATACCCGCCCGGAAACCGTTGAAGTGCAAGTGGTTCCGCTAGGCTACGCCTCCCTGGAAGACGCCCTGGCCGCCAAGAATGACGAACTCTCCGCGGCAAAGGCAGAGCTGGCCGATATCCAGTCGCGGCGCCAGCAGATTGAGGACGAAATCGCAGAACGCTCGTCCGTCCTGGATAAGCGTGCGCGCGCCCGTGATGAACTCGCCAAACTGGTGACGGAATTCGAGCAAGTCGTTTCGACATTCGCGTCGGTGCAGCTCGCCGTACAGATGGCCGGAGACGTTTCCGAATTCCGCCCGGCCTTGACGGTGCTCGACAGCATCGTCTCACGTCTCCACGCCGACATTCGCTCGGCCCTGAATGCCCGATGAGAGCAAAGAGCTATGCTACAGCACTCCCCCACCGCCGAGTTTGAGCGTTTGCGACTCACCAGGATGACATGCGATCGGATTCGGTCGGCAAACTATCACCTCACCGATCACCTTGCGGAACTGCTCGGCGCGCACCCTGAGCTTGAGCAGATGCTGCATATTGGCAAAGGTGGCGTCGACAAGGTCCGCAAGGCGGAGGCCACGCAACGCGATTTGATGGGCACCCCGTTCCTCGTTGTCGTGCCGACGCTCTCCGAGGTACAGGACTGGCGTTGCTTGAGTGAAAACACAACGACCACACTGGCCGTCGACACACTGCGTTCTCAGTTACCTGGCTGGACCAACGACGACAAGCTTCGCTTGTTCTACAACAATCGCCATTACATTTGGCTGATGGTCGAGTTGCTCCACGTCAGCATTCTGGCCGCGCCGCTTCTCGGGATCACCAAGGAGCTAGCAGAGTATCTGCGTTCGCTCCCGCAGCACGTCCTTGACACGGCCATTGCGCGGGTGGACTTCCCGATTTTCCGTTGGCGCCTGCATAGCAAGACTTTCTGGATCGACTTTGATTCCAGTCGGCTGGGGACCGATTCGAAAGGGCATCACTTCCTGACCTCCACCCCGCTGCGCGCCGATCGCTTGGCGACGAAGAACAGCTGGACGAACCTCCGGTTGGAGCCATTCCAGAAGAAGGTCTACAGCGAAATGATGGTCCGAAGCTACTGCCGCGCCTCGACTATCACATCGCTGCTGGGCATAACCTCGACACGTACCCGCAAGCTGTTCCACCTGATCCACGGAAAATCCTCTCCCTCCGGTCAGCTACCGACGTCGACCGCCTGGTACTTCGAACATCCTACCCATCGCCTTCAGGCGACGACCATCGTCACGCTGTATCGCATTGCATTGGCGTTCGGCGCCAATGTTCCGGAGGCATTCATCGCAGCCTACGATCTTTTTGAAAAATTCTTCGGAACTTCGTCCAAGATCTCTGCCGATCGGGCATGTCACATTTGCCGAACCATGTCCACCGATGCGCAATTGGAATTGGCACCTTGCAGGGTATGTCGGACCCCCTATCTCATTGCAAACGCGGCGCCCCGTATTGAACTCAGCCACGCATTCTCCTGCCCCGGCTGCAGTGGGCTACTTGGCGGTCCAAATGGCGCGGCGCGCCGGCACAAATAGATCAAAGAGGACTGAAGGATGATGAGTACCGCTATTCTATTCGTTCTCGTCTTTGTAGTGCCCCCGGTCCTGGCATACATGCTCGCGCGGCAATGGGGATGAAGCGGCTGGAAGTGGGCGTTGATCTGCTTCTGCACGCATTACATCGGCCTCTTCCTGCTGTATCTGCTGCCGTCAAGGGAGACCCCAAAGCTTCAGCAGTACTGCGAGAAGCATCCCGAATGCGCAACGAATATTGGCATGGCCTGCTATTGCGGATCGCGCAGCATCCGCCTGTGGCGCGAACAACGGTTCCTCTCCATGCGGCAGCACCATATTTGCAACCACTGCGGCCGGACCCCTTACACCACTGATGCTGAAGCCCCACCTTCAGGGGGTCAAAGTTGGCTTTAGTTTGTCGTCTAGATGGTGTTCCCCTTCGTGTATGCTCACGCCGGCCGAAGGCTGGGCGCGGACTTGACTTTGCGCCCCGGACGTTAAGCTAAAAATAACGGACCGATCCCCGGCCGATTCAAAATCAGAGAAGAAAAATGCAAAACTCCAAATTCGCTTTCTCGGTCCTGGCCACGGCCACGGCGCTCACTTTGGCCGCATGTGGCGGTGGTGGTGGCGACGACGGTGGCTCCAAGCAGGAGCCGAGTACACCAACCACGCCAACGGTTCCGCAGGCTCCGACGTCGGTGCCGCCGGCGACAACGGTCTCCGCCCCTTCGTACCCCAGTGGCGACCTGCGTCTGGCAGCGTTCAATGCCCTGAGCGACTATCGGATCAAGATGGGCGTCGGTGCCCTGAAGCAAGATACAGCCCTCGATGTTGCCGCGGACAACCACGTCGCGTACCTGAAAGCAAATTCTGCGGTTGGCCACGACGAAACTGCCGGCAAGCCCGGCTTTACCGGTGCAACTCCTTACGAACAGGGCGTAGCCGCGGGTGCCTCGAAGGACCAGTGGATCAGCCAAGCGGCAGATGGTTCCATCGGCTGCCTGGCGGACTTTAGGAACTCGGTGTATCACCTGCAGGGCATCACCAGCAACCAGGAGACGATCGGCCTTTCCATTCGTGACGGTTATTGCGTTATGAATTTTGGCGTAAAGACCGGTGCAAACGGCAGCGGATATGGCCTCCCGCAGTGGGGTGGACAGCAAATGGCGACGAACGCCTTTGCTTATTCTCCAATCGACGCCGAAAGCGTCCCAGGAACATTCACCGCCACCGCCGAGTCGCCAAGCCCGGCACCAGATCTGCCGAGCGCAGGCCACCCTGTCATGTTCAGGGTTCCAGCTCCCAATGCAAGTGACGTGCTGACGGTCTCAAACTTTATCCTCACGGGCCCAGCGGGTAACGCAGTTCCCGCCAGAGTTCTGGTTGCCAGCGCCGCGAAGCCGAGCTCAGTCGCTTCGGCTATCTCGGATCCCTACGTCTACAGTGGAGTGGCCTTCCTTCTCCCTACCCAACCGCTCTCGGCTGGCACTTACACCGCAACTTTCGCGGGCGCTCGCAACGGCGTAGCCATCAGCAAGTCTTGGAGCTTCACGGTATACTGACGTAGCGCCAAGCTGCAAAATTGGAAATGGCCCGCATCGATGCGGGCCATTTTCTCTTCTTCCGCGGGCTAGTCTCACTGCACTGTAGCGCCGTTATTACAAACACTGGCCGGCGCCAGGTATGTCCAAGTGAAGCACGTCCCTGGGCCGTTGCTGCCGCCGCCGGTCAAGGCCGAGTCGAACCCAGGCCCAGTAACGGCTTGAAACTGCATTGACGGTGTGCCATGAGTGATGACCCACCCGTTCACGACCGTCGACGCCCCCGGATTTCTCACGGTGACCAGCGCAGACGTCAATGCTGCGTATCCGCCAGAAGCTTTCAACTGATCGTAGGGGACACTGCCGAACAGCACATACTCTACATTACTGCCCCCGAAACCTTGCCGGGATGTGTACGAGTATGCGTACGGGGTAGCCGCTGGAACCGGCACGCCGCCACCCGCCGCAAAGCCGCCAGCAACAAGCACAAACGTCACCGTGTTTGGCGGTGGTGGAGGCGGTGGTGGAGGTGGTGGCGGCGGGGGCGGTGCCGGAGCGCCGCAAGTGGCCAGACCATTCTGGACGAGCCAGATCTTCCCGGCAGGACAGTCTGCCACTGTCATTGGTGACGCCGGAAACGTGTACAACTGTGCGGCCGCTGTTGAGAATTCGGCAGCGAGAACGCTCGCCAAAAGAATGCGCTTCATAGATCGATCTTGCTTCTAGTACATGCAGCCTGTCGTGACGGTGCCCAGCAGTTGCCCTCCAAGAGCCCCGGTATCGTTGCCGCTATACCAAGCCGCTGGCGACATGGCGCTTGCCTGCGCGTACCAGTAGGTGCCATAGTCGTTCACTGAGAAGTACGTTCCTTGAATGGGCGGCATTACGGTTCCAGTGATATTCACCATTTCCTGCCTTGGTGTGTACATCGCCCAAGCGGTGCCGCCAGGGCAGTTGTCCTTAGAGAACGTCATTCCATCCGATACGTTCTCGAATTTCCGCGTGATCGACAAGTTCCCCAACCCGTTGGTCAACGCGACATACCGGTTCCCTTTGCAGATGTAGCCGACGTTTGTACCGCTCGTGGCAAGCTGGCCATTGTTTCCGCACCACGTACCGTCGGTCACATTCGTGACGGCCGTGCCGATCGGCTGCCAAATGCCGCCGAAGCAAATCACGAGCCCCGTTCCCGTTGTGCTCGTCCGGATCGATTTGTCGACACCGCATGCGCTGCCTGGGCTTCCGGTGCTGGTCAGGTATGTCTCACCGTTGCTTGTGAGGGATGTGTTTGCCGACACCCGCCTTGCGTTGTTGACGTCATTGCCGCCCAGGTCGAGCGATGTCTGCATCTGGTTCAGCTCGGGATGCCCCGGTACCTGGACCCGGTACAGATACCCGTTATTGGCCTGCGCTCCGGTGAAGGCCAACAACGAAGCCAGCCGGCCACTCCCCGGGTTGGTGTAGTTCGCCAGCGGCACCTGCCACGCGCCGTACGCCCCATAGGCCCTGGTTGGCACCATCGTCGGGTCTCCGTTCTGCCCTGCGTATGGTACGAAGCCGCCCTGCGCACCGGCTTGCGCAGCGATCTGCACCAGCTGGCGCGTGTCTGTGATGGCACGGCCGCCCTGCGATGTGACAAGCGCCTGCAGGTTGTTTGGCGTTGGCTGCATGACCTGGAGCAACCACGTCTGCCCGAACACGTTCGTCACTGAGAAACCAGCGGGCAGATAGCCACCATTGACTAGCATCGCCGGCGTGACCGACACCGGCACACTCGCCGTGGCCTGGGCGACCAGCGTTGCGGCTTCGTCCTGCACGAACTGCAGGGCGGCCTTATCGAAAACCAGCATCTGGCTCGCCGCGGCTGCGGTCTGCACGTTCGTGACGCCGGCTTTCGCCCACGTCGCGAAGCCGGCAAGGCTCAGCATCGAGAGCATCAGCGCGATGAGATATCCGAGTATCGCTTCCATGCGTTTCTCAGGTGTTCAGCTGGACCCAGTGGACCAGCGCCCCAACGGGAATGTTCGCCGGCACGCTGTACGCCATGCCGGTTGCAAGATTGACGCCCGTGCCCTGACTTCGGACGCGGAACCACGCCAGGCTGCCTTGGGTGGTGCCGAGCAGCGACGCGCCCGCCCCTGAGGACACGCGCACATAGCCGTACACGTCCCGCCCCCCAGCTGGGTTGGCCACGGCCATGCAGCCCGCGCCGGCAGGAGTCACCATGCCCGCCGGCAGCACCGGCGTGACACTTGCTCCGACCAGGCCGGGCGTCGCGCCGGCCGTAGCTACGCAGGCTGCGCCGTAGGCCTGCGCCTGCTGTGCGGTGATGGTTGCCACCGATTCCATGCGACCGGGCACACCGGCACCGGGCGCCGCTTGCGACAACTGCGCGAGCTGCGCCACGAATCCAAGACAAAACAGGACCGTGGCGATGGGCATGATCAGGTAACCCATGACATTTCTCCTGAGGAACCAGCACGGGCCCTCGACCTCACTGGAAGGTGAGCGTAAAGGCGGCAGTCCTTGAGAAGCAGGGCCGCGCTCACGCCCTGCTTTGCGGTCCGACCGCCGCCTTCACCAAACTGAATTACCCCTTGCGAGCCACCGTTGGCAGAAGACAGCGTCATGGCATGCCCCAGGAATCGAGCAGCGTGGTGCTGCGAACCATGTCCGTCGGGAACACCCGCCGGTAATCATCGACGGAACGATCGCCGTCGTGAAGTTCGGTGGAGCCGTCGTAGCCCTGCGAGAACCCTGCGCGGGCAATCGTGCTCAGCTGTGCAATGTTGGTTGCCACTGCCCCGGCCTTGTGGCTCTGGATGCGGTTGTACCCCGCGTAGGAAACTACCAATGAGTGCCAACTGGCCCAGAACAATCGCGATGATCCGACCAAGAATCCCATCCACGTCATACCCCTAAAGTGCCATGCTCGATTACGTTGCCTTCCATCGTGGATGTGATACCGATGCAGAAGCGGTCGCTGTAGCCGCACGCTCGCCTTACTCACTGGAATGTCAGAGCGAAGGTCGCCGTGGCGCTACAGGCCGCGCCGGCGGTCGCCTGGTCGGGAAGGTTGGCCTGGTTGAACGTCGTCGAGCCGACTGTCAGCGTCACATAGTCCTTGAGACCCACGGCTGCGCTTACGCATTGCTTTGCGGTCTGTGCGTTGCCGCCGCCGAAGGTGATCACGCCCTGCGAGCCATTGTTGGCGGACGAAAGCGTCACTGCATTGCCCCACGGATCGACCAGCGTCGTACCGCGCACCATGTCCGTCGGAAACATGCCGCCAGTAACCATGGCCGCGATGTTCGCCGTCGTGAAGTTGGTATACCCGTTGTTCCCTTGCGAGAATCCGGCACGAGCGTTCGTAATCAGCTGCGTGAGGTTGGTCGCGACTACACCGGCTTTATGGGTCTGAAAGCCGTTGTAACCCGCGTAGGCAATGCCAACCAGTGCGAGCAGGCCCAAGACAATGGCGACGATGCGCCCGAGAATTCCATCCATTCGATACCCCTTTTTGAGTTTGAAATAAGCCGTTTGTTAGAACTGTCCCATCGAGGACGTGAGGATCGATGAGAGAGAGTTGGAGCCGAGCTGCAGCACCACGAAGGCCAGGAACATCAACCCGGTGAAGATCGCGGACATGACCATCCCTTTGGCGAGCAACTGCCGCTCGATGACCTCAGCGTTTTGGCGCACGGCCACCGTGATCTTTTCGGTGAAGTCATCGAAGCCCGCATATGCGCCGATTTCGTCGATTAGATCCAAGGACGGGAATCCATTGCCGGCCTGACGCATGGCCTCCGCCAGGTCCAGACCATCAGCAAGCCCAAGACGGATCGGCCGCAGCCGTGACGCCAGCCAGGGCGACGCCGAGCTGATCTGTCCCTCCAGCGCAACGGTGTCAGGTACGTTCGCCCGCAACAGTGCGACGAAGGACATCAGCCAGGTGAAGCCAGTAATCTCTCGGTACGCCGTGAACGGGAACACGTGCCGGTCACAGACTCGCCTGCCCGGCCCCGTCCATCGAGACAGCGCCCACCAACTCCAGCCGGCATATGCACCGATCCCGCCGAAAATCACTGGCGCTGGCCACCCCACCGCCAACTGCCCCATCCAGTACATCGCATAGGCCCAGTCCGTCCATCTTTGGAGCGGCAGTACATCGAGGAACTGCGGGACGATGTATCCCCCGATCAGCAGCAAGACCACGTAGAGCGTCACGAGATACACCGTTGGCGCGAAGAAGCTCGCCTGTAGCTTCTGACGAAGGCGTGTCGTCAGGTCCCGAACGTCCAGCACGAGCCGCATCGCTTCCGGCAATTGCCCCGCCCTCTCACCCGCGTCCAGCACGCTGCGCTCGAGATCGCTAAGGCTTGCGCCCATTGCCGCCATCAGTGTCTTGCCGTCGCGTACCTGGCGACCCACCTCGTTCGCCGCCTCGGCCGCGCGCTTTCTGCCGCGCCGAGCTTGCCGTTCGCGGAAATCCTCCAGAACCTGCGCGAGAGTCAGCCCATTCTCCAACTGGCTGGATGCCTGCTGATACAGGCGCCGCCGCATTCCCCAGGACAATCCGTTCACACTTGCTCCCGCATCGGAATGGCATCGACATTTCGCTCGGCGTCAACCGGATCGAGCCGGCCGGCCAGGACCAGGTCCATGGCGTGAGCGATCATCGGCTTGTCGGAGCCGGGCCGCGCCCTGTGGTTGCGCCTCGCCGCCAACACCCCGTCGTTGATGCAGTCTTGCATCAGCGCCTCGTTGGTCACTACGACCTCTGCCACTGCCTGCTGACCGACAATGCCTTCGCCATGGCAGTGTTCGCACCCTGCGCCGCGAACGCGCACGCCAAACAGATCCCCCCAAGAGCGCATCGCACGCATCATGTAGTCCGGCAGCGGTTCTGCCGCGCTTTCAATTGGCACGCAGCATTCCGAGCAAAGCAACGGGACGATCCGTTGCGCAATCAGACCGATGACCTGGTTGTGATTGCAGATCACGTCCATCGCCAGACGCACGTGGTCGAGCATGACGAGCCGCAAGAAGGTTTCGAACGGATCGGTCACGTGCAGGGTGGTCAGTACCAGGTGACCAGTGGCCGCGGCCTGCAGCGTTGCGATCGCCTCTTCAACACCACGGATTTCGCCCAGCAGTACGGCATCCGGGTCCATCCGCAGTGTCATGCGCAGCATCTCCGGAAAGCGTTCGCTTTCCGTGACAAGCTGGATCGCCCAGTCCATCGGGTACTCGGTCGGGTTCTCGATCGTGACCAGCCGCTTCTGGGGGAATAGACGGGCCTGGTGGCGGGTGCACTCGAAGAGCGTCGTCGTCTTGCCGCTGCCGGTTGGGCCCGTCACGACGATCACCCCCATGGGCCGACGAAGTAACTGCGAGATCAGTTCCACCTGTAAGGGCGTGTATCCCATCTCGCCGAGCTTGAAATCGCCCATCGGACTCTCTGGCATCCGAAGGTCCAATCGCTTCGCCGCCTCGAGCGCTTCGGACTTCTTGGCTCCCTGGTGATGTTCCCGGTATTGCAGGCGCGCCACGAGAAAGCCACCGCCGCTCTCCACCGGATAGGCCGGCCCGCGGACGATCCGCACACTGGAAAGGCCCGTGCCGGGCAGCGCGTCGCCGGCAATCTGCGCATCCTGGACGTCCAGCGGATTGTAGGTAGCGGCCTTCACGGTGGCCAAGCCCGTGTACATTGCCCGGATCAGTCGCTCCCCCTCTTCCCTGCGCATGGACAGGGCGGCGACCGTGCGCAGGTCCCCTTTGACCCGCACCTGGATCTCGGTATGGTGCTCACGGACCAGGATGTGGATATCCGAGGCGACCAGCACGGCGCAATCGGCAATCAGCCGGCGCGCCAGGCTCAACGTATGCAGGTCTGCATCCTGCAACAGGCCTGTACCGCGCTGCTGCCGCAATACCGAGAGTTCCTGCGCGGACACCTTGCGCACTTGTGGCGCCGCACCGCTGCGCCGCAGCTTCGCTTCCCAGGTAAGGAAGCGAGGCGTACCAAAGTGCCGCGCGTCCACGTAGATTTCGCAACCGTGCACCGCCAGCACCTGCTGCACTTCATCATTGGTGAGGCCGAACTCCTCGACGAGATTCTCGACATAGAGTCCGCTCTCGGACGCGCGCTGACGCAGAGCCGCCGCTTGCTCAGCCGTCAGGCGGTTCATGTTGCAGGCAACGCGGTCGAAGGTTGCCGGAATGGTCTTCGGATAGAGGATATGGGGCGCCAACACATCCGGTGGCGGCGGCAAGGTCAGCACGTCGGATTTCACCGACGGCTCGGCCCGCAAGGCAATTGCCGTGAAACGGGCAGGATCTCGGCTCGGATTGCGCCACAGGCGCGAAATGGTCCCGATCATCGTGGTTTTCCGACGTTGTGATTGGCCGCTACCGGCGGCGATGCACCGTCCCGCAGTGCGTATAGCTTCCCGGTTCCCTTCCATGCCTGAGTGGCTGCGTCGTAGCTGACTTCCGTGAGCCGCAAGCCAGGCACGGCATCAAGACCTCCGCCCGTGCCGAGCCAAGGCGGTGCGCCGAACGAGATATCTGCTGTCATGGAAAGCCAGGGATCAACCGGTGGATTGCCATTTGACGGAGGCAGCGCGGGCGGCATGGTCAACTGCAAGCCCACGCCACTGCCGTGCGCGTAGGTCCACATTGACCGCTGTGCATCCGCAACGGAATGAACAGCCGACGCCGAAGGCAGAAAGGCAGCCGGGACATTTGACGAGGCATTCGCCTGATTGCCGTCCGACGTGAGCACACCCGGCGCATTGGCGGCGATCCCGCCATCCCGCTTCCAGTTCGTTTCGATCGTCATGGTCGTCGAGGTGGCTCGCTTGCAGTGCCATCCGGCGAGCGTCCACCCAGCCTCAGCGAGCGCCTGGTTGTCCCACGCACGGCGGCATGCCTGAAGGAAGGCCGCCGGCGCGGCCTCTTCCACCCAAGGCAACACCCGTTGCTGCGCGGCCTCATTGGCACGCTGCGCGGCGGCGATTGCGCGTTGACGCATCAGCTGGGCTTCGCGCTCCGCCTTTTGCTGTTGGTCATACCAATACCACCCGCCCCCGGCGAGCGCGGCTGTCCCCGCGATCGCCGCCGCGACGTAAGCGGTCGACTTCCATGGCCCCGTCAGGACGTCCCGCATGGCCGACACGCCCTTCGACGCACGCGCCATCGCCGCCAGGTCGCGCAGCGTCCCCTCAACCTCCGTCCATTCGCCAAGCGCCCGATGCTGCGCGCGGACTGCAGTCAACTCTTCCAGAGTGCCGACTTGATCTCCACCGGTAATGACGGCATGGCCTTGTCTGACCGCCACATACCAGCAGCGGCTGCCTTGCAGGTGAAAGAGGCCCATCCATGGCTGACGATGCTGGCTCGCCACGATGGCGGCGAGCGGCTTTAGCCCAGCAGGCTTCGCGCCGGCCATGGGTTCGCAGAAGCCACTTTGGACCGCACCTTCGGCGCTTTCATGGACCACGCCCCAACGAACATTGCGGCCAAGCTCCAGAGCGCTTGCACGCAAGGCGCTATTGGTAGGCTGTGCCTCCTCGTGCAGCCAGGACAACCCAATAGCAAAGCCGCCCTTCAGCCCGGGGAATGACAGGATCTCGGCCATGGCTCAGGGCCTCAGCGTGCGCACGCGCTTGCCGTTGGCAAGCCTCACGCCGGCGTCATCGATGCTCACCACCTTCCAGCCGCCATCCAGCGTGTCACCGGCTTGAACCGGCACGGTACGCCCGTCGACATCGAGAATGGCGTTGTAGTGGCCGTCGAAGGCGCGTAGCGACACGAGGCGTGTCCCATCTGACAGCCTTGGGCTGGCCCCACCCGTCGGCATCGGACCGGTCAGCGAAATTGAAGGTGCCCCGCCTGGCTGCGGCGCCCCCGCAGGTGCGGCCGTGATCGAGTCCTCCGCGCGCTTCACTTCCGCCTTGTACTTGGCGATCTCCGCACGGGCCTTCCACAGCGCGAGCTGCGACTGCAGGGTGGCCAGCTCCGGCGCATCCGTGTTCCGAGACGGCTGGGTGGCTTCGACCGGAGCGCCTGCAGTGGTGCCTGCAGTCGCACTCGCTGCAGCGATCGCTGCGGTAGGATCCGTGACCGATTTCGCCGTCGGACTGGAAGCCGGGGGCGAGGTCACGTGGGCAGCCCCAACTGAGGCAACTGCGGCAGCAGCCGGATTGGGCGACGCGAGAGCCGCAGTGGTCGTGGCGGTCGCCGACAGACAAGCAACGGCGATGGTCAAGGCAGCCGCAGCCCAACGAAGATTCAATGCGCGTTTCTGCATAGTGTTGTCTCTGTGTTACAGGAGGCGAGCCGAGATCACGATTGCGATGACCGTGTCTCCCCTGGTGGCGCCGACACCGCCACCAAGAGCAGCCATCCATGGCTCACCGACGCCGTTGTTGGTCGTCGCTGCCTTCTGATTGCGCAGGCCTGTCAGCACCAGGGATTCGCCCGGCTTGAGGCTTACCGACTGCGCGAAGCGATTGGTCGGCATGGTGCGCAGCTGCACGCTGGTCTGATTCGCGTCGCCGCCTGCGTTGAACCGCTGCAGCGGAAGCAGGTCCGACAACGTCATATCGAAGTTCATCAGGATCCGGCCATCGACGACCTTGGGCAGGAACGCGCTGGTAAAGCCATAGGTCACGGTGCCTGTCTGGATGGAACTGGTCGAGCCGACATTCGCTGCCAACGTCGTCTGCGACTGCGGCACGTAGTCCTGCAGGGTTGCCGTCTGCAGGGCGAGCACCTTGCCGTTCTGGGTGACGCCTGAGCGCGACACCACCTGCGACACGTTGCCGAGGCTGGAGAGCGCCTGGACCACGGCCTTGCTTCCTGCCAGGGGGCCGCTCATGATCGTTGCGCCCAGGTTCATGGGCGAGGCGCTGCCGGAGATAGTCGGCGTGCTGGGCGAGCTGAAGGAGACGCCGGTGTGGCCGCTCGAGCTTTGGTAAGCGAGCGACAGGTTCAGGCCGTAGTTGTCCTCGCGCGTTACGCGGACTTCATAGACCTGCACATCGATGGCAACCTGCTTGCCATACATGGCAGCCAGGCTCTTCACGAACTGCTCGACGCGATCGCACTGTACGGGGTCGCCAGTGACCGTCAAAGTGCCCAAGTTCTTGTCAACAACGACCTCAGCACTGGCGCCGGCAACCGCCTTTGCCGTGTGCTGGAGTGTTTCCCAGGGCTTCATCTCGACCGACATGTTCGTCGACTGACCGCTCCTACCCGCGCCGGTCCCGCCAGCACCGCTGCCATTGCTGCTGGCACCGGACATGCCGCCGGAACTGCTGTCCGAGGTGGTGATCGATCCGGCCATGGATGAGGAGTCCGCAAGGCTCGGAAGCATGTAGGTACGCGTCTCGGTCCTGAAGAACGTCACGGTGCCGTCGTTATAGCGAGACCACGCGACAAAATGCGCCTCAAGCACCTCCAGAAATCCTTTGAAATTGCCTTCATAGCGCAGGGTCAACGGCAATGCCGGCGCCATGCTTGCGCCATTCGCCGATACCGAGGCTCCGCCGGCCAGCGGAGCACCCAGGTCCACCACACGCGGAGCCCCACCCATCGGGATAGGCCCACTTGGTCGTGGCCCGGATGCCGGTTGTACTTGAGCCGGGATGACTGGCAGCGCCGACGCGTCCACGGTGGCGCGCACACCGACGCTTTGCGCGATCCAGTTGGCGGCCTCGGTCAGCGAGCCGATGCTGCCTTTGAACACCACATGCTTGCTGTAAATGTCCGGTTGTGGCTTGCTTGCGCGAACCTTCTCTCCCATCAGCCATGCGCCCTCATGCACACGGAACACCGGCCGGCTGCGCGGCGCATCGGCATAGTGCGCGTTGGCCTCACTGCCGATCGCAGTTTGTACATTGCGTGTTTCGATCACGCCGCAGCCGGACATCAACGTGGCGGCCGCCACGGCAGCCGCCGTAAAGCGTTTCCTTCGCATACTCATTGCACTATTCCGTTTTGGCTGATGATCACCGTGCGGTTGCCGCGCCAGCTATCGCCGACCACGTCCGCACCATTGCTCGCGAGCTCTTCGACGACACGCTTGACGGCCGTTTCGAAGTCACTGCCGTAAGCTTTGTCGCCGGGGACGATCCAACCGTCCGGGACGTTCCATGCCACTGTCCAGCCAGCCCGGGTAGCCCAGCCTTGAAGCTGTTGTTGGAGGGGCTCCCCTTTGAGGAGTCTGAACTCATGAGCCACCGGCGCGACGGCCGCCGCAGCGGGCGAGGTGTCACCGGAGCCCAACACGGCGCTGCCTGTTACAGTGGTCCTCATGGGCGACACAGCGGCCAGCAGTGCCTCCCCGCCGGCGGCCTTGCTGGTGCGCTCGGGCTGCAACGACTGCCACCCATCGCTCGACAGTTGTTGTGCTGGATGCGCGCTGGGTGCCTTGGAAGCGTTGGCGGCCGGCGTGACGCACAGACTGGTGACCAGCGAGGCAATAGCCCCGGCGATGCGGATGGTTCGGTTGGATTGGCGCATAGCTATGCTTTCGAATGAACGGAATGGACTACCGCAATGCGGCACGTTGCAGCGCCTGCCACCGGGCATGGATCTGGTTGGCGTACCGCAACTGCTTGTCGGGCGACGCGGCGTTGTATGCGCCAACCGCCTTCCATGTCGGGCCGAAGCGCTGGATGTTCTCGCGCAGAATCCAGGCGCCGACGTAGGCATTCACGCAGCCATCGAAGAGGTGGGCCCGCGTAATGCCGTACTTGCTCAGCCGCGGCAAGTGAATCGAGTTGATTTGCAAGAGCCCAATATCCTCTGAGCCGTTCGTATTTCGGTTAGTCACCCACGGCCTCATGCCGGACTCTTGGATGGCGATGCTCCGCAGCAGCGGCGGGCTGACACCGTGGAATACGGCGGCATCGTCCAGGCAGTCGGCATAGGCAGTCCCAGCCAGCAGTGAGGTGACGATCAGCGCTCCGATCCTGCGAATCATCACAGCGCCACCTTCCCGGGTTGCTCTTTGAACCGCACTTGCGGCACGCGATCCACGTAGACCACGTTTCCGTCGGCGATCACCGTCAATCGCGCCGCAATGCCGTTGAATTTGTAGTAGCGGTCCTTTTGCTCACCGTTGCGCTGGTGGTCATCGCCGAAGACCGACACGCTGACCATCGATTTGGCGAAGCTCAGGTAGGTCGTGCCGTCCTTTTCGAAAGCCATTTCCAACCCGGCGCCGTTCTCTCGCGGGAAGACGTAGTCAATCTCCGGCACGCGCTGCACACTCACGGACTTTCCGTCCGCTATCGCCGTAAACCGGTCGACGGTGGCAAAGGACAGCACGCGCTGGGCCTCATCCCACTTCGTCCAGATCTTGCTATCGGTCTCGTCGCGCAACACCAGGTCCCTGGGCTCCTGCTCGAGCCGAATCTCGATGCGACCCTGCTTGTTGTCGCGGATTGCGACGGCACCGAAGGCCGATGCCAGGGTCGGGCCCTCCGGCAAAGGCGTTCCGGCCACCGGCACCGACGCTGCGGCTTCTGTTGGGCCGCCCGGCTCCATATGGGCTGCTGTCGCAGAAGCTTGCACCAGCCCACCCGTCCCCGCGGCCGACGCTTCACCCATCACCGAGAAGCTCTTCGGAGGCGCAACGCGCAGTGCGATGTTGCGGCGAGTGAAATCCACTTCGGCGTAAAGATCGCGGCGATCGAGGACCCGCGCGAGCGCCTGGAGCCAGTTCTCGCCACCCTGCAGCTCAATCGAGACGTCATCCGTCAGCGGAATGTCCTTCTGCGCCGTGCCGGTCCAACCGGCAGGCGCAATAGACTTGACCATTTGCGCCAATGGCAGGGACGACCGTCCCGCGCGCACCAGTGGCAAGCCCGTATAGCTGCCGATCAAAGCCAGCCTGCCCGAGATCGCCGCGCGCGGCAGATCGCCCAGCGGATTGGCCGGCTCGGACGTAAAGCCGTTGGCTCGCTTCCAACGCGCCACGACCGCCTGGCCGTTGGCCGAATAGCGCACCACATCGGGAACACCATCGACCACCCAGTACGGGCCGTTCTGCGCGGCACCGTCAGCCTGCACCACTTGGCCCGGCCGCGGTTGGATATACGTCGAGAGCCCGTCATTGAAGATCAGGGCAGGCCGATCCGCAGCCCGCGCAACGACCTGGTAATCGAAGTCCAGCGGCTCGGTGTCGGTCGCTGCGTGAGCGCTCGCCATCAACACCAGCGCGGAGAGAAGAAGCGACCTGATCATCGGAATTGGGCGACGTGGTTCATGAAACGAGCGAAGTACGGCCCGCCGCGCTCCGGATTGGCGCTGTGGTACCAGGCCACGGCCTTCATCGGGGAGCCGCTGCGCCGCAGGTTTTCGGCCAGGATGTCCTCCGCTACGCGGATATTGGTCGCCGGTGCGAGCGCTTCCCAAGGCGACGAGAAGCGCTTGCCGTGATAGCACCAGTTCACCTGCATAAGACCGACATCAAAATCGCAGCGCTGGCTGGCCAGCAGGCGGTTGACCGCCGCGTACGCTTCCTCGCGCGTGGCGAAGAACATGCCGCGCCCCGCGACGTTCAAGGTCCACGGCCAAGGGCGGCCGCGGTATGCCGATTCATTCATCGCGATGCCAGCCGTAATCTTGGGATCGACTCGTTGGCCCATCTGAGAAAACGGCTCGGTCTTCGGCGCGCAACCCCACCCGCCACGGCGCTCCGCGAGCGCTTCTTGGGCTGCTTCGGTGAGGATGGGCGGCCGCAGCCAGCCTTCGCGTGCGAGGAGGACAGCGATCGGCACGGCCTTCCCGCCGAGTTGGACGACTGGACCTTCCTCGGCCCCGGGCTCGATCAATGCGCCAACCAGCCTGGCCGACCAGCCTAGAAACGCGTCGAGGCCGCAATACAGGACCGGTTTTCCGGCGATGGTGTGCAGCCGGTCTTTTCCATCGGCATGCACTACCAAGGCGTTCGGGCTGATCACAGCCTGAATCATTGCGGCCTGTGCCGCGCCGGCGAGTACCAGCGTGGTCAGGGCGAGCATGGTCTTAGTCACGATATGCCTCCAGCACCATGTCGTGCTTGACTTGCACCATCATCTTCTGGCCCGGCTCGGTCGTGATCGTCGGACGGATGCTCTGGTTGCGGTTCAGGATGGTGGATGCGGTTTGCGCTGCAATCTGGCCGGCAGCATTGCCGTACGTCGTCAGGCCAGACGGTCCCACGGTTGTGGCTGTGTTGCTGTCATTAAAGCGTTGCTGAAGGACACCGATAACCAGGGCGCCACTGAAGATCTTCCAGAAATGGTTGTTGACGTCTCCACTGATGCCGGAGTGCCCGTTTGGGTCCGCCCCTTGCATACCCATGAGGGGCACCGTCTTCCCATTGGGCAACTGCATACGGACGAACGCGGCGAGGATGCGCTCCTGGCCGATCGTGACCTCGGCGCTGTAGGCACCTACCAGGGTGCTGCCGGCTGGGATCACCTTGCACCGCCCATTCACCGTGTCGTAGACGTCCTGCGAGACGGTCGCGCGGAATTCGCCCGGCTTGTCCGAATTGAGGCCGCCCGCGAACGTTGCCGGGATGACGAAGCCTCGGCTCAGCGTGCACTTCGGGAGCTTGCCGTCGAAGCCGGTGCGCAAGGTCGTCATGGCACCTGCTTCGCGGAGAAACTGCTTGTCCGGCGAGACGGCCAGTTCCGGCGCTTCCGGCGCCCCGTTGGCAGTGCTGGCACGGGCCACGGCGGCTTGCTGCAGCGCCCGCATCTGCGCGGGATCGGTCAGATCAGCAAGCCCGGCCGGCACCTTGGCCTGCCCGAGTTGGGACTTGCGCATGCCCTTCTTGAAGATCGAGGCCGTGAAGATATCGTCTTCTTCGTTCTTCTTCGCATCGGATGCTGCAGCTTTGGCCGGGGCGGCAAGATCCTTCGCCGTCATCACTGGCGCGCTGCCTGTGTCCGGCTTCACTGCCAGTGCGCGTTGGCGCTCCGCTTCAGCACGCGCCTTGGCCGCCTGATCACGAATCGTGGCCTCGAGCGTCTGCCCGTTGTCGCCGCTGCTGGCCCGTTGGCGCAGCTGCTCCGCCCGATCCTGCTCGGCCTTGGCATCGGACTGCTCTTCGCTGACCGACTGGAAGTAGTAGCCGAGCCCGCCCACCAGCAAGGCGGCGATCACGCCCAGCGCCATGACGATGTTGCGCGGCAGCTTTCCCTTGACGGTGCGCTCCTGCGCATCCGTCACATCGGAGACACCGGTGGACGATGTGCGATCGCGCATCAGAACAGCCCCAGGATGCGCCGGCGACCGCGCTCGACCTTGACCTCCTCGCTCCCGGAGCGCAGGGCGATGGCTTCCGCCAGCCGCTGTACGACCAGAAAGTCGCCACGGCGTATGAAGTTCACGACCACATAGTCGCTGCCGTCCTTGGCCAGCGGCACCGGCCAGTCCGCGCCCTTCGGTATCCGCAGCCACACCGCCTTGCCATCATCAAAGGCTGCCTCCGGCTTGAAGCTGGCGCTGCCCGAGATGGAATACTCGAAATTGAGCTGCTCAGGCCCTACGGCAAGGGCATCCGGATTGCGAACGCCCTCCAGATCAGCTCTCCCCTCGCCCCGCTCGCCTCTCGCATCACTACGCGTCTTGGCCTTGGCCGCAAACGTCGTGGGGATACGAAAGCGCACTTTCTGGTAGAAGATGCCGCCCAACGGCGACGATACGAGCGTGAACTCGTAGCTGCGCTTGTTGGTGTTCACTGAAAGGGTATTCACCAGACCCGCCGCTTGGGGCTTCACGTACAGATGGTTCAGGCCATCGGTTTCGTAGTCCCAACGAACGCTCTCACCCCACGCCGGCTCGCCAACGATCTGCTCGTCCTCGGGGAACTCGATCGTGGTCATCTTCAGCGGCGCGCTCAGCACACGAAAGATCTGGTCGCGGTTGTAGGTAAAGACGACGAGGCGGGAGTCACCCGGCAGCGCGATCGGCTCTACGCCGCCGTTAAAGGGGTTGGCCGGGTTCATGGCGTCGCTAATGTCGCCGATGCCGAGGCCCGCGACACTGGCGCCGACCCGGCGCACCGGCTTATCGGCGGCGTGCGCGTCCGGTATGGCAAGAGTCAGCGCCATCACAGCGGCGGCAACCAGGGAACTCAGCGGGGATGACTTGCGGATATCCATGAGCGTAGACCCGGCTTCATGCCGGCGATTTCTGGAGGCTGAAGAAAACGGGATGGACACCGAATGGATTCGTGCCAAGCACGGCGTCGCTCGTCGGCGGTTTTACCTGGTAGCGGAACGTCATCGCGTACCGCATCTTGCGCGGCTTGTAGCCGTCCTCCGTCGTGGTGGTAATGAATTCCACCGCGACGGTACTGTCGGGCAGGACGGCCACATTGGTTACCTTGACTTCGCGGACAAGGGTTGCCGACGCACCGACTTGCCGAAACGGTTCATCCTCTGCCACCCAATCCTCGAACTGCTTGCGAGAGGATCCGATCATCTGTTCGCGGACAGAACGCAGGTTGCGCGCCATCCGTGAGTCCTCGACCTGGGTTGTCAGGATCGGTTCGATGGTGAACCAGCGCGTCACGAGATCCTTGAGGGCCCATTGCAACTGAATGCCTTCCGGCTGGAACGCCTCAAGCTCTCGCACGATCGGCTTGCCGCTCGCATCCGCCGACACGCCTACAGCCTTCACGACCGAAGGCGGCGGTTCACGCGTCATGATCGCCGCCAACGCAATGCAGCCCAGGCCGAGGGTTGCGACCTTCCAATGGTTGCGCTCCACGGAGATTCTTGTGGTGCGATCGAAGATCAGCTGCTCGGGGCTTTCATTGCCATACATCCCTGGCGCAACGGCGAGGGGCTTGGCATTGTCGGAATCTTTGCGGAAGAAGCGCATGCTGCGGCAGTCCTTTGGGATGCCGCCAATTTAAGCAGTGAAGTCACCCCTTCAGGTCGCAGAAAGCCATGCGATTTTGCGCGGCTTTCCGAGAATCTCCGCGATCTCGCCAGATCACGCAGGACACTTGAGAGACCTCCGGACGCTGTAGCGACGCCTGGATCCTGCGACGGGCTTTGGGAGCCGGCTAGAGGCGTCGTTTGATGCTGCCTCTCCCGTCGCACCCTATATCCAACTGCCCCGAAGGAGGATTACCCGGAAAGCCGATGGTTTTGGTATCCCTTTCCGCGAAAACAGCATGAGCATGCTCAGACTTTCCTCTTCGCACCACACCAAGGCGTTGGCTCAGATCAGAGCCGTGCCGAAGAACCGTAGAAAGCTGGCAAAAGTCGTATATCTTTCAACGCGCCACACGATACATCGCCCGCCAACAATAGCGGGCATGGAATCCTCAGTCTCCAACCACCCCATATTGCAACTCAGCCAGCTCGAAGAAAGCGCGGTCGCGATGTTCTTTGAATCGCTCGCGCCAATACGCGCCTACATCGATGCGTCCGATGTGGCCGAGGTCATGGTCAACAGGCACGACAGCATCTGGGTGGAGCGGCGCGGCGAGATGACGCGATTGGACGTGAGGATCGAGCCCGCAAAGTTGGAAGGTGCTGTTCGCTCCCTGGCTTCCTCGGTGCAGAAGTCTGCGGTGCGGGGCACCGCACAAGGCATCATCAATGCGGGCCACAAAGGGCTTCGGATCGCCGCCGTCATGCAGCCCACAGCCATTGACGGCCATGCGCTGAGCATCCGCCGGCACCGCGAGACCAATCTCTCTCTTAGCGACTATGTGAAGGCGGGGGCCTTCTCGTCCCGGCACGCCTGCAGCAAACACACCGATCAGCCCATATTCACGGGCTCTGTCGAAGATGAAGCGCTCAAGGATGCCCTCATTGAGCTTGTCCTGCAGCGGAAGAACATCCTAGTCGCCGGCGGCACATCTTCCGGCAAGACCACATTCTTGAACGCACTGGTCGAGAACATTCCCGACGGCGAGCGTGTCCTGACCATCGAGGACACGATGGAACTCAAAACGCGGGTACCCAATACGGTCCGCCTGCTCTCCAACACCGACAAGAACGTGACCACCCAACAGCTGGTCGCGCTCGCCCTGCGATTCCGCCCCGACCGCATCCTCGTTGGCGAAGTCCGCGGCGGGGAGGCGTTCGACCTGCTGCAAGCGCTGAACACGGGTCACGACGGCGGCATGGCGTCGCTACACGCGAACAACGCCCGCTCGGCCCTCTCCCGCATGGAAAGCCTGGCGATGCTTGGCATCCCGCCAGGCTCTCGTTGGGAACTGGATGACATGCGCAAGCTCATCGCTGAGTGCTTTAACTACGTGGTGCATATGCGCCGCACCGGCGAAATGCGGCACGTCTCGGAAATCATCGAGATCAAGGGCTTCCGCAACAACGACTACGACATCGAACGCGTTTTCTAAACCAAGGAGTCTCTCCAATGTCTTCCCCGTTTGTTCAATGTGCCGCCAAGACGGCGCGCAAGTACGCCCCGTCGATGCTGGTCCTGGTCGGCATGCTGAGCGTGGCCACATCCGCCGTCGCGGCCGACTACGGGTTCCTCGGCAACCTCGGCGAATTCATCTGCGGCATCGCCACGTTCATCAACACGAAGTACCTCTTTGTCGCCGGTCTGATCCTGATCGTCCTGGGCGCTATCGGTATCGCCAACTCCGAGTCGACCATCATGAAGTTCGTCTCGGTGATCTGTATCGGTATCGGTCTTGCCGCTGCAGCCCCGGCGATCATGAAGACGCTCGGCGTTGCTGCCCAGTGCTCCGGATTCTGATATGCGCGAACACCACGTCAGCATTGGGCTATCCCGCCCTCGCCAAATCGGCGGGGCCGTGCGCGGACTGGCCATCGCCAACGGCACGGTGGTCGCTCTGCTGGTGTACGTGACGTTCCGCAGCGGCTGGAAGATCCCCGTCGCGGTGGTGCTGATGGGCATGGCGTTTCATGCGCTCTTGCGCTGGCTCACGACCCGGGATCCATGGTGGAACCAAATTCTGAACGTCTATAACCATTACGGCGATCTGTACGAGTCCACCCCGTGGCACGGCAAGCTGCATACCCTCTTTCGCCGTCCCTACGGCTTTGACAGCGACCTGCCATGCTGAAGTTAAAGCGCCGTCCCCTCTATGAGTTGGTGCCGTGGCTGACATCGATTACGCCGGAACTCGTCCTCAACAAGGATGGGTCGCTACTCGCTTCCTACGCGTTTCAGGGTGTGGACGCCGACAGCCCCGACAGCAATGACATCACGTCTGCGCGCAATCAGCTGGACCAGGCATGCCGTACGTTCGACAACCGGATTACCGCGTGGTGGAAGATCAGCCATCGGCGCGCTCGCGACTACGTTGAAGGAGAGTTCGCCTCGCAGGCCGACGAGCGTCTGGACGCCCTTAACCGGGCGCACATGACGACCGGCAAGTACTTCCACAATGCCCACTCGCTGGCACTCGCTTACACGCCGGAGAGCGGCATCGCGAAGTTCTTCGACAAGGCCGGTTTCCACATGACGGTCGGTGGCAAGTCCATCTACGCGGCGATCTTCGAGGCGACGAAGGACACGCTCTTCGCGCGCAGCGCCTTTGCCTTTGATCTGGAGAAGATCTCGACCGATGCGCGTCGCTTCGAGTCGATGCTCGACGCCTTCACCGGCGGCGTGCCGCGTCTGCGCACGCGCCGCCTTGTCATGCAGGAAAGCTACGCCGCCCTGCACCAGGCTGCCAATCCGAGCGTTCCGCCGAGGCGCATTCGCTACCCGGTGACGCTGCTCGACACCCACCTGACCGAATCCGAAGTGACCGTCGGCGCCGAGCGCCTGTTGTTCGAGTCCGCCCATGGCAAGCGGTACGCGGCAATCGTCGCCGTTAAGGAATGGATGAGCTTTCAGGAAGCGGCACTGGACAGCCTGATGCAGCTCGACGCCGAGCTCGATGTCTGCATCATGTATCGATTCCTCGACACGGCTCGCGCTGCGGCCTACATCGAAAAGGTGAGGCGCTTCTACAAGATGGCAGCGCTCAACATCCGCTCCATCCTGAAGCAGTACTTCGCCAAGGAAGAGGCCGAGAACGACGAGGGCCGCGAGGAACTGGCCAAGGAAGCTGGCAAAGCGCTCCAGCGGCTAACGGCCAAGAACACGCAGCACGGCTTTGCCAACATCTCCATCATCGTCTACGGTGATTCCGAGGCGGCCGTCGAGGACTCGGTCAGCGAGGTGGTTGGGGCGCTCACCAACGCTGGCTTCGGGGCAATCCGCGAGAAAGCCAATCTGATGGCCGCCTGGAACTCTACCCTGCCCGGCCGCTGGGACAAGCAGCGCCGACTGCAGTTCGTCGAGACGCCCGCGGTTTCCGACCTCGCCCCGGTCCGATCGGTCATGCCCGGCCCCTCGCGCAACGACTGGCTCTCGGACAAGGCAGGCAAGGAAGTGCCACCGCTGACCTGCCTGCCCACCCGCCATCGCACCGCGCAGCGTGTCGACCTGCACCAGCCCGGTGGAAATGCCCACCTGATCGTCATTGGCCCAATCGGTGCGGGTAAGTCCGTGTTCCTGAACTTCCTGGTTTCCCAGGCTGGCAGGCACGAAGCTCGCCGCATCCGATTCGACAAGGACAGATCCACTCGCATCACGGCGCTCCTGAGTGGCGGGAAGTTCATCGACATCACCGGCAAGTTCGAAGCGGCGACTCGGGTCAATCCGCTGTCGTTGTTGGCCGATCCTATGAACTTCACCTACGTCTCCGAGTGGGTGACGCTGGCCATTGAGGACGACTCCTTCACGCTTTCACCCCAGCAACGCCAGGATATCTTCGAGGCAGTGAAAATCCTTGCCGGATATGGGCGAGAGAGCTGGACCCTGGGCCGGCTCGCAACGCTGCTGCACGACAGCTTGCGGGAACGTCTGCAAATCTGGCTGCAAGGCGGACAGTACGGGCATTTCTTCGACCATGCCGAAGACGCGTTCGAGATCAGCGACAACCTGTCCATCGAGATGGGGGATCTGTTCCTGAACTATCCGCGGGCGGGCGCGCTGTTCATGGACTATGCGTTTTATCGCATCAGCCAGAGCCTCGGCACGCGATACACGATCATCGAGGTGGAAGAGCTGGGCTTCTTCTTCACCAACAAACGGTTCTACGAGCGGTTCGAAATGTGGATCGTGACCATCCGCAAGCTCAATGCGGCGCTCTGGGGTGCGACGCAATCGCTCAAACAACTGGCCCGGGTTGCCGACTTCGAGATCCTGAAAGAGAACGTCGGCAACTTCATCTACCTACCGAACAGCCAGGCGAACACCAGCAAGGACCTTTACAAGGAGAAGTTCGGCCTGACCGATGACCAGATCCAGATGGTCAACGATGCAGTACCGAATCGCGACTATCTGTGGATCACGCGCTCCCAGACCCGGATGCTGCAAAGCCCGTTCTCCGACGAGATGGTGGCGATGTTGCGCTCGGATGGTGTCGCGCAATCGATTCTTGATCGTCATTACGCGTCGGGTGCACCCGACTGGCAGCAAAGCTACGTGCGCGAAATGCTCGCGCGATCCGTCTAAGGAAAGTTCCAGTGAACAAGTGGTTCATCAAGGCCGCGGTCGCGGCATCCCTTCTTGTTTCGTCGGTGGCCCACGCCAGCGGGCTTCCCGTTATCGATGTGGCCAATCTGGTCCAGACGACGCGGACCGCCCTGCAATCGCTGAAAACGGAGATCTACGAGAACACAAACATTGCCTATCAATACCGGATGATGGCCAACCAGCTGCTGCAGGCCACCGGCATGGACCCCGTGCACCTGGCTGAACAGCTGGACGCCATCAAGGACGACATCGGCAAATACGACGTCTACGGCGTGACGCTGAAGGATCTCTATGGCACGGTTTCCGAGAATGCCGACTACCTGAGCAAGGTTCAGAGCATGGTGGCCGCATCCGGCAAATCCAGCGGTCAGTGGCTTGAAGATCAGCGCACGCTTCTCACCAACGGCGACAAGACCGCGAAGAACCTGTTCAACCTGGGCAACAGCGTCGTCAAGAACGTGCAGACCCAGGCGAAGCGACGCCAGAAGATCCAGAAGGAAATGAAGCTGACTGGAACGGCACAAGCTGCTGCCGAAGCGACGAATGAGATGCTGGATGTCCTCGCAAACCAGAACTCCGATCTGCTGCAGATCATGAGCGCCAAGACGCAGTCAGACGCCGACAAGGATCAAAAGGCACTGGCCGTCGAGGCCGAGTCGGTAGACGTCGCGCGCCGGCTGCAGGCAGAACGCGAACAGCAACGTCAGCGCATCCTGAACCTGAAATGAGCCACGCCTCGCTGATCCGACACAGCCTCTGTGCGATGCTCACCGCGCTCGTCTTCAGCTTCCTCACCCTCTTTTCCTGCGTTGCCGTCGCGCAGGAAGCGATCAGCAGTGGGGATAGCGCCACGGCTGCAAGTGCTGGCGCACCTGGTGAGGTCGGTCAAGGCATCAAGAAGGCGCTGGACAAGATGAACGGCCTGCGAAGCGGGCTCATCCAGGCTGCAGTTTGGCTCAGCGAGCGGACGCGACCTGACGCCAACAAGATCGCATTCGGACTCGGGGTAATCACCCTCGTCTTCGCCGGCCTACGATTCGCGGCAACGAGCGACGCAGTATCCGCGTGGACGGATCTCTTTGAGACCTTTCTGGTAGTTGGCATCTTCGCGTCTCTCTACGCCAGCTACACCAGCTTTGCGCCCGGGCTGTTTGTTTGGTTCAACGATCTCGCCCAAGCTATCAACGGGGGGGTAGACATCTACAACGTCCCAATCTCGTTGGCAAGGACCGGAGGTAGCTTCTACGACTCCGTGCTGAGGACACTACTCGCGGGGTTCGCCAACCCACTCAAACTGATTGATGCCGTCGTCTCAGCGATTCTGTTCGGCTTGGCATTCATTGCGGTGCTGATTGCGGCCTTGATCTACTCGTGGTTCATTCTGGTGGGTCACCTGCAGGTAGCCGTAGGCATCGTGGTGGGCCCACTAGCCGTCGCATTTGGCATGGCGGACGTCTCCCGAAAATACTTCACAGCGTGGCTGGACTACATGGTTACAGGATCGATGTATATGGTGGTCGCCGCCATCATCTCTCAGCTGGTGAGCGCCACACTGCTCAGCATCGTCTCAGACGTTGGCAACATCGGCACGGACACGCTTCTTGCTGCAAGCTACGCACTCAGTATTGCCATCCTATTGGGCTTTGTCGCGCTGGAGATTCCGAAGATCGCCGGATCTCTCTTCGGAACTGGTGGCGGGGTGAGTGGCACCGGTGGCATGAAGATGTTTGGGCGCGGAGCCTGGAACCTCGGCAGGAAGTTGGCAGGGAAATGATGACCCCTCACATTCACCTTTCCGCTTCCGATCTCCTTTCCTCCCAGGCAGACCGCGTCGCGCTCATCCGACAGTACGCCAACGAAGCGGATGGCGCGGACTTCAACAGCAAGTGGCTTGATGTGCTGGAGCGTTGTGCGACGTGGTTCTCCAGCATGCCGCTGCGCCACAACGAGCACGCCGAGGCCGGTGGTGCGTTCCGGGCAACGGTTGAGGCGGCCTACTTCGCCATGCGCCTGTCTGGCGCACAAAAGTTCGCGGCCAATCAGACGTCCGAACGGCGCAGGCAGTTGGAACCGCAATACCTGTATGCGCTGTTTCTCGCCGCCTGCTGCTCCCGCCTTGATGAGTCATGCCGACACTTCAAATTCTTTCGGGATAGGGATGGGGCGGAGTGGATCCCCGCCGTGCATGGAGCTTTCGGTCCGTGGCTAAGCGATGACACGTATCGCGTCACCCGTCGCGATGCGGTGCTCCCACTGGAGCGCATGCGCACCGCGTTGCTGGCGCGCGAGATTCTTGGTGCGGACCGGCTCGCACAGTTCGACGGCCAGGTCCTCGCTGATCTTTTTGGCGCCATCAACCCCGAGCCTCGACCGACCGGACTCGAGACCTTGCTTCAAAAGGTTGTCCGGCAGGCCATCGACACAGTGACACAGTTCGAGATCAAAGCCCGCCGCGCCGCCTTTGCGCCCGACAGGACGCCTGCACCGAGTGTCGAAGCGCTAGCCGCCGCGGTAGATTCGACCCAGATCAAGGCACCCGCCCCACCAGCACCGGCGCAAGCCGATTCGACACCCGGCCCGGAGAACGCGAGCACCGTGGTGGTGTCGCAGATGGAGAAGGAAGCAGGCCCTGGAACTGGCGAAGCCCAGTCTCAAGCCGAGACAGCCGAAGGCACGCAACGCGAGGTAGCGCGAAGCATCGTACAACTCGACGGCACCAAGTCGCTGCGCCCCGATCAGGCTGCCGACCCCTTCAAGGAAGCCTTGGAGGGTGCGTCCAACCTGATGCGCGAGTTCTTCAGGGCGCTAGCACAGGACGTGTCAGCGGGAAAGGTGAAAGTATCGTGGGTCGATAACAAGCTGGCAATTAGCAAGCGCATGCTCGGCAATTACGGCATCGCGTCCGAGACGCTCATCGACAACCTTCGCAAGTTCCAGCTGCTCTACAAGATCGTCGGCCAAGACATCCTTCTGGTTGACAAGGTGGCGAACCTCATTGCGTCCCCTCCGCAATCCCCAGAGAGCAGCGAGTGATGCACCACTACATCAATCACTTTCGGCCCATTTATGAATTCCGGGCCGCGATCGGGTGGCTTCTTGCCGCAGCTTTGATGTTGCTAAGCGATATGCCGAGCGCCGGGTATTTTTCCCTGTTCTGCGTTGGCATGCTGCTGTTCCGGTCTACACAGGTTTGGCGCGCGCTGAAGTTTCGGCTGGCCATCTCCACCAAGTGGCTTGCGGTCCTTCCGATCGAGGCGCTCCTCGCGCTGAGCGCTCGCATACGAAAGACCGACGATGCCATGTATCTTGGCACTGGCTTTGAGTGGACACAGAAGCATTGCCAGATCGCGCACGACATCCTTCGCATGCCGTCAAGCGATATTCCCGGCTTGCCGCGGTGGCTGCCGCAGCCTATAGTGGAGCGCGTCGAGAAACTGCTCGCGCCTGCGGGCAGCATTGCCGACCATTCGCCCCAGGGCAAATCATGGATACACGGCATGGAGCCGAAGAAGATCCAGGTGCCCTTTCACTACAAGGCGATGCCCGGCCATACATCGGTAAGCGGGACGACCGGCTCAGGCAAGACCCGGACCTACGAGGTCATTTCGACCCAGGTCATCCACAATCCCAACGACGTTTTAATCGTCATCGACCCGAAAAATGACGGCGAGTGGGTCGCACGTGTCAAGCGCGAGTGTGAGCGCACTGGGCGCAAATTTCTCTACTGGAAGCAGGCCGCTCCCTCGCAGTCCATCCGCCTGAACCCGTTAGAAAATTGGTCTCAACCCTCGGAAATCCCAACTCGCATCGCCCAGCTGATGGAGGAAGGACCCTTCCGCCAGTTCGCATTCTTGTTCATCGACCGCGCGGTAAAGGGCGAACTCTACGTCGGCGACAAGCCGAACCTGCGGTCAATCCTTCAATACGCCCAGAACGGCATTAACAATCTTCTGGATCGGGCCCTGCAGCGCTTCTTCCCTGAAGCCGGCAAGCCGGATTGGGAAGAGGAGGTGATGGGCTACATGCAACAGGCCGGCCAGCGCCCAGGCGGCACGCGCTTGGACGGGATGGCCCGGCTCTACATCGAGCGCTTCTCCGACAAGGGGAATGGCCACGAGGCTATCGATGGCCTCATCGCCACGTTCCAGCACGATCGGGACCACTACGGCCGCATCATCGCCTCTGCCCTGCCGTTGCTCCAGATGCTGGCCACCGGCGAGACGGGCCTCATGCTGGCGCCAAAGGCAGACGACTTCGACGATGACCGTGAGATCTGGGACATCGATAAGGTCATCAAGCAGAAGGCGGTGCTCTATGTCGGTGCGGATTCGCTCTCCAACTCTATGGTGGCCCAGGCTGTCATGTCGATGCTGCTAGCCGACATCGCTTCCGTCGCCGGTTCCATTTACAACTTCTACAAGAAGCCTCCAGAGATCGTCCTGATCGTCGACGAGGCAGCCGAGGCGATCAACGAGCAGATGCTGCAGATCCTGAACAAGGGCCGTGGCGCAGGCTTCAAGGCATTCGTCGCCTACCAGACACGCTCGGACTTCACCGCCAAACTGGGAAACGTGGCGAAGATGCAGCAGGTTTTAGGCAATCTGAACAACCAGCTCGTCTTACGATTGGAAGATATCGACACGGCCGAGTGGTTCTGCGAGAAGGCTGGCACCACGGCCATCCGGAATGTCGTGGTGTCGAGCAGCACAAGCACTGGCACCGAGGCGCATGTCGGGGAGTTCAGCGGTTCCGTGTCACGTTCGACCCAGCTTGAGAAAGCGCCATTGATTCCGCATGAGTTGATCATGCAGTTGCCCAACCTGCAGTACTTCCTGCGTATCTCCGGTGGCTCCGTCTACCAGGGTCGAATTCCAATTATCCAAGGTTAAAAGGTCAATGCGCACCAGCCTGTTCCGACAAATCGCCAAGGAATACAAACTCTCCGCGAAGCTCTCGCCCGTTTTCATCGTCTCGCCAGACCTGGACGACGTATGCACGCGGGTAGTCGAATACATCGGCGTGAACTTCCGCGTGCGTGAAGACCCGTTGGTCAAGGAGATGCTAACAGACGCTATCGCCGCCTGGCGCGCCGCTCGAAAGCATGGTGACGCCAACGCGGCCTTCATGAAAGGTCTGTTCGGCCGTGCCCACGATCTCTACGCCAAGCGCTACGCCGCATTCAAGGGCGAGAAGTACAACGTTTGGTATCCCTATCACGAGTCGATCCCCTCTTTCGAGCAACGCCAGCCCATCGGCTACGTCTGCCAGGTGGTAGACGAACCAGTTCCCGGGAATGTGACGCAGCGATGCGCAGCATTCCAGTTGGCCGCACGCGTGCTGACCGGGTACAGCTTTACCCGCTACTTCGAGAACTACGATGTCGCTCGAGACTTTGCATACTAAGGCGAGGCAATCGCTCGCTTCGCTGCGCAAGACCCAGCCGCGGATCGCCGCACGGCTCTTTCGCGTCGACGAGGCACTCGCGTTCGAAATGCAGGCGTGGATTTCCGCAGGGAATGCGGATACCCCGATACCAAGCGCATTCCTGCTCGGCAACGCGGCCCCGTGCTTCGCGCTGATTGGCATTGCGGCGCGTAAGCCGGCATTGTTCTGGGGCGCGCTCGCTGCGATCCCTGCGCTGCCTGTTCTGCTCGCTCTGCACTGGATCTGAGCCATGGCCAACAGTCGATTCGTCTCCCATGTTCGGATGTGGATGCTAGCCGCGCCGCTGATGATATGTGCCATCGCTCCGTTCATACAGGACGATGCCGTATTCGAAGTGAGTGAAGCGGAACAGGGTTCGGTTGAACATGTGCTCGGACAGCCCAAGGCGGACAAGGCAACGATGTTGGCTAACGACCGCTTTGATCGATGGTTTGTCCGGTCTGGTGCGTTGCGCGCATCGTTCTCCGGCTCGGATGCGAACACGGCGCTACCCGATGCCGGCGCATCCGAATTTGGGCGTGGTTGGATGCGGCACTTCTGGTTGACCATCTATCGAGCGGTCTATCGGTCGGCGGTTGCGCATTACTGGCTGTTTGGCGGCATGGTGCTGCTTGCTGCGCTGCTCAACGACGGCGCCGTGTCGAGAAGGATCCGAGCCGCCGGCGCTGGGTTCGCGAACCCGGTGACGTTCCATGTCGCCGCACATGGCTTGCTGCTGTGCTTCGGCTTCGGTGCATCCGCCCTGCTGCTTCCGATTTCCCTGCTGGCCTACTGGTGGACCTTAGGCGTCTGCCTGGTCGGCTTGCTCAGCTGGCGCCTTGCGGCGTCATTTCATGTCGGCAAGTAGTCGACACCATCTTTCTGAATGCCAAAGGCCAAGTGGCTGGCCATCCAAGGAGAAATTATGACCACTACCGATCTAATCCCTGCCGAGCTGCCCGCTACGGTCAGCGAACTGCTTGATCAGCCACTGGCCGCTGTTGCGGTCGACGTTGCCGGCACCGCGGATCGGCCCGATGACGTCGAGTCGGAGCTGCTTGAGATGGAGGCGTCTGCCGACGCCCTGCGGAAGGAAGGCATCATTTCAACGGCTGACCTGGAGAAGAAGAAGGCAGAGGTCGAGCGCACCCGCAAGCTGTTCCGCGAACTCTCGCCGGCAGACCGCCAAGCCATCGTTCGCCGGCGTCGCGAACTGGGTCGTCAAATTCTCGAGCGCGAGCTCGCTGGCGCGGCTGTCGTGGCCGTCGGACTGAAGTTGAATCACACCCGACTGCGGCCGCTGTTCGAGCAATGGTGGCCGTACATGAACCGCATGTCGCTCAACCTGCAGCGCTTCGGTCAGTCGACCTTCTCGCGCAGCGAATTATCGACCATCGAAACGTTCCTGGAGCGTGAGTTGGCAAAGCTCGAGGACTATGTCGACGAGCAGCTGCGCGTCGCAACCGCCTACCGCCAGCAACGCGAGCAGGAGATGCGGGCCAAGGACGACATCGTTTTCGAACCGACGATTACGCGGCCGTCCGTCGAGCTGGAGGTCCAGGCCTACTCTCGCTTTGCCGTCCGAGCGCTTCAGGTCCTCATCAAGTTCGACCAAACCATGGACCAGTTCGATTTCATGGTCTGGAACGGGATCCGCGACATGACGGACGTCAATGACGAGGTCACGAGGTTCCTGCGAAAGTTCCAGCCGCTCGGCCTCCGCTGCTATACGACACACCTGAAGCTGATGACCACCGTTCGCGGCGTCTGACTGTCCGCCTGCACGGTCCCGCTCAGTCACACCAAGTCCCACCAAGCCCTAGTTTCTACCCTCCGTTTAGAAGTAAGAGGATTGGCACTCTGTGGGACGCAGTGCCACTTGGTGATGGCTAGTGGGACCACGTGAGACATGATCTCACTTTCGAACGTATCAACAGACGTCGACATCTGCCCCGAGGTACCACTTCGGGGTACTTGCTGTTTTGAACCGGCACCAAGTGCCACTTACTGCCACACTGCGATCGCCATGTCGCTCGAAAAGGTATTGGAAGGACTGAACCCCGCCCAGCGCGAGGTGGTCGACCTGCGTCAGCACTGCGTCGCCGTGGCCGTGCCAGGCGCCGGAAAGACGGCGACGATTGCGGCGAAGGCAGCCGTGCTGCTCGCCAACCCAGACGTGACGGTGGGCGCGGTAACGTTCAGCAAGGACGCTGCGGTCGAATTGCGTGACCGTATCCTGGCGCTAGCCGGGGCCGATGCCAAGAAGCGACTGCTCGCGGGCACCTTCCATTCGCTGGCCTATAAGCAACTCGGGAAGGGAACCGGCAAGCTCACCGATATCGTCCACGACGGCGTTCGATTCGCTATCGTCGGGCAGATCCTGCAGGAAGGGGGATTTGATGGGAAGGTCGAGGATGCGATCGCTGCGATTGAGCGCGCCAAGATGCAACTGGCCGACCCGCCTTCAGGAACTGTGGAGGCTCAATTGTATGAGGCCTATCAGAGCGCCCTGGCCCGGAACGGCAAGATCGACTTTCAGGACATGCTGCGGTTGGCTGTAGCTGGGATGCAAAGCGGAACCATTGCGCCCTACCGTATGACGTACCTGCTGGTCGATGAGTACCAGGATTGCGACAGCTTGCAATCACGCTGGACGGCGCTGCACGCGGAGGCCGGTTCGATAGTGACGGTGGTCGGGGACGATGATCAATCGATCTACGGATTTCGAAGTGCGCTCGGATTTCGGGGCATGGAGGTATTCATCAAAGAGTTCGACGCACGGTCCGTCATCCTCGGGAAGAACTACCGCTCACACACTGAGATCCTGGACATCGCGGATCGTGTCATTCGAAACAACAAGGACCGTATCCTGAAGGAGCTGGTAGCCCATCGCGGGCCTGGCGGCGCTATCGAGTTCAAGCGATTTGAGGACGAGTACAAGGAAGCCGTTTCAGCCGTTGAGGCGCTGACACCGGTTTTGCGGGCTGGCAAAACGGCGGCCGTGCTGGCGCGGACGAACCGCATTCTCGATCCATTGGAGGCCGTCTGCCGCTCGCACGGTATCAAGTACTACCGGGCAACCGGCCGCTCTATCCTCGATCGCCCGGAGGCAGCGTTGATGGGGGACCTGCTGGAACTGATTCAGAAGTCCAAGAGCTCTGGCATCGATGCCCTGCTAGGTTTCGCCGGAATCAGCTCGCATGAGCTGCAGCTGCTACACACGCAGACTACGGCGAAGCCGGAGGGATCGATTCCGCGAAAAAAGGACCTGGTGCAGGCCGGGATCGCAGAACCAACAGTCGACAAGTATCGCGATTTCCTGAAGAAGCTGGCGGAATGGCAAGCGCTCTGTGAACGCGAGTTCCTTTCCCTCGTTCTCGATGGCGTGCGCGAATGGATGCTCAAGTTTGTGGCGGACGAGCCGGGCAAGCGCGCTATCAATACCGCATATGACGTCCTGACGCGGCTGAACGGTCCATTCTCGGAACGCGTGCTGTTTCTGCGCCAAAAGAATAACGAGCCGGCCGACGACGCCTTGGTGCTGACGACCATGCATGCCTCCAAGGGGCGCGAATGGTCGGCTGTTGTTGTGATCCGGGCCGAGGAAACCATCGTTCCGGACGAAGCCAGTCCGGAGAGTGAGGAGCGGCGACTTTTCTACGTTGCCCTCACGCGCGCCCGCGACTGGCTGCAGATTTCTACGGCAAAGAAGAACCCCACGTCCCGGTTCGTTGTTGAAGCCGGGCTAACTTGATTTATTAAGCAACCGATCGTTCGTGGCGTCTGATGGTTGCGAGCTCCCTGCCATCGCGCGTGCCATAGCCGTCCGGCACTTCATTTTTGTGCGTAGCGGTGGCACTCGGATTTCAAGGAGGGGTTGTTGAGCCCGTAGGCATCCTCATAAGCGAAAAAAGCCTGGAGTCCGCATGCTCCAGGCTTTTAATCGGCATTGACAAAAGGCGTAGCGGGCTTCAAAACCCTCTTGACTCGTCCAACAACAAGACAGTCTGAGTTTATGAAGCCCACCCTTCGTTGTCAATGCTCCCCACAAGTTTGCGCATTGATCGAAGAAGATGAGATATCGCTTCGACGGGCTTCCTATTGCCCGAAGAACAACAACGTGTGGCGGTGCGCCGCACTCTCCGGCCCCTGTCGAAAGCCACGGTTCGCAAGCCAAGCCAGCCAGGTGCGATGCCGGCCGGCTGCCGGAGCGGATTCTCAGAGCGATCGCGTTGGTCTACGAGTCCGATGGGCTCCGCGCTTTGCACATCACCAATCGCCAAGTCTTGGCAACGCTCATCCGCTTCGCCCTGAACCAGAAGGATCCCACCTCGCTCGCCTTCATAAAGAAGGCAACGATTGCGCAGCACCTCGCGATTAGCGAGGCCACTGTCTATCGGGCGCTTGGCGCACTTGAAGACGCCGGGCTTATTGAGCGTGAAAGGCAGCAACGCACGAGGACGCAACTCGAGGTTGTCGGGCGCATCGGGTTCACCGCAAAGTTGCTACAGTGCATCGGGATCGCTAGCCGGGAGCTTGGGCACCCAGAACCTCGAACGGGCTCCGATGAGTCGCGGTCCAGCTCCGCATGTCTCGCACCGGTGAGTGGCGTAAACAACCCCAACCAGTCTTCTACGAAGAAACATTCGGGGCCGAGAGAGTTTGTGCAAATTGATGATCGGGCCGTGCCCATTGATCTAGCGCCTCTCGTGCGTGACCAAGAGCTGACGACGTCCGCCCTCTTCCTTTTGATGCGGCTCGCGAGGGAGGCCGGCCACCGACTGTCGGACGTTGTTTCGGCAGCGGGTCACTTTCTTGGTCCACTCCGGGGACGAGAGCTGTTCGCCTACCTCAAGTCTCTCCTCGGAAGGCCCATAGACTATAGGCATGTCGTCCAAACTCGGAAGGCCCAAGAAGACGAGAGGCGCGCAACCGCCGCGCAGGCGGCACAAGACCGGCTGGAGGTTGCCCAACTCATTGAGCGATACCGTGGGCGACGGGTGTCTGCACCCGACGGTCGGATCTATGAGGTCGACTCGGCGTCGATTGTGATCACCGAGGCCAACGGTCGCCGTAATTCATTAGGGCATGAGCAAGCGCGTGCCTGGCTGATCGAGATGGACAGAGCTGCGACTGGGCTCTCGCGTGCCCTAGCCCAGCCGTCGTCAGCGAAACGGTCATCGTCGGCCATGGCACAGGCCGCTATTGAGCAAGTTCGCGGCATCCTCGGTGGCAGACCTCCTTCCAACATGTTCAGTCGGCCTGCTTAATGAGGGCATCGGCGTTGCGCATTTGGTGGGCCGGGTGGGATTTGAACCCACGGTGTCCTCTCGGAGGCGGATTATGAGTCCGCTGCCTGCAACCAGCACGGCGTCCGGCCCTGAGTATTGCGCACCTGCACTTCCAGGTGCGGCGATTGTATGCGTGCAGCCGAGGTTGGTGGGGGCCGGCCCGCAATAGAGCGGACGCCGCCGTGGCCTAATTTGTCACGCGATACCGCTTGATGCCGGTGAGCGCGGTCCACGCTGCGCGGCGTTAGGCCGGCTTTCCGTCACTAAAGAACGTTGTCCTGACTATTCGCACGGCTGCGGGCAGCCTTCCTCAGCTCACCGGCCACAAATGAACAGAATGAAGTGGCAATATTTGGTCGCTCCATAATGTTCTTTGCGTTTATGTCCGCAGGTTTGAGACCTTGACGCTCGATCGTTCGCGTCCCAATCGTCTTCGTCGTGACGAACTTACGGACTAGGTCTTCACGGGTCGTCATCTCGGCGCTCTCAAAATAGTCTCGAGCCGCGCGGACTTCCTCCAGCCTGCGACGCTCTGCGGCGGCGTCTGCCGCTGCAACGCTCGCCGCGACCGCGGTCTGCGCAGCAGACTTCGATTCGACTTCCTCCTTAGCCTTGTCTGCGAGCTTGGCTTGAACTCTCTCAACTTCCTTGTCTGCTTCGGAAACGCGATAGTCGTTTGCGATTGCATCCAACAAATAGCCTGATGCTCGCTTGACCTTGTCACCGGAACGGATACGCCATCGAACGTATTCGATAGCCTGCTGAATCCTCTCATCCGTCCAGACGCTGCGGTTATCCGCGATTCGCTCGAACTGAGAGTCAGTCAGTGCAAACTCCTTCTCCAATGCCTGGAAGAGCGCCACCGAATTAAGCATGGCCGCTTTGGACGCCAGGGCGGCATCCTTTCGCTTCATCTGGAAACGAATCTGGTCTTTCTTCCTAGACCGGGGTGTCCCCGCACGGGTCTCATAGGACAGTTCAATGTCGGAAAGCTCGTTGATTTGGCTTACTGCTTTGTCAAGGTAGTCACGCTTGAAGTACTTGAACTCCGCGTTATTGGCCCATGACTTGCCCGGTAGATTCCGCACAACATCGAGGGGCAACCAGTCCGTCCGCTCGTCCGATACGTTGGGCAGGATGTGGTCATAGATGGCGCGAGCGTAGATGAGCGTGAACTTCGACGTGACCAGAAGGCTCGTCCAATACGAATTCTCCGGGTCTTTGATGAGCCGTTGAAGCTCTACAGGGACACGGAATCGAATCCGTCCGTCCCTCACACTGACCCGACCGATCAATTCGAGCCAGTCGCCCTCTTCGTCTGAGACCCGCACGGTATCGACATCAGGATTGCGGGCATCGCTGTCAGTCTCGTCGCCGTCATGTGCCGCACCGGGGCTTTCAAGGAGACGGCCGCTCGCGTCCACCGACACAACGGGTGCGCTGGTCACTTCGAGCATCGACGACTTCACGCTGCGAATAACGCTCGAAAAGTGTTTCCTGTTCTTGCTGTCATAGCGCATCAGCCATTTGAAAAAGCTTAGCGAGACTTCGTAGCCTTCCTTGACCTCGGGTTCCTGCGCCACGATAAAGTACGCAGCGTCGACAAACCGGCGAGCGGACATCCCCAGTCCGACAATGCGAGCGAAGACCTTGTTTTTGTGGTAGCCAATATCCTTGTCGGTGGCGACCTCATGTATGGCTGTCTGTGCGGGCGCCATCTCGACGAATAAGTCGAGCGCGTACTGTAGTGGTGTCACCCGCTTTGCTACGCTGCTTGCCATGCCGGGATTCCTGAGAGGGCAGCTTGTTTACGTTATGAATTGCACGAGACTTTAGTCAGGTGATGGTGAGATGTCAATGTGGACTCATCTCACCTGGAATAGGTGCCTCGTGTCGGCCGAGGTACATGATCTCTCACCTTGGTACACAATCTCTCACCTCACGATCGTCGGCTGGTTGAAATTGCTTTTATAAAACAAGCGTATACGAGAGATGTCCACAGGAGTGAATCAAAATCTCTCACCTGAACTACCTATCTGGTCTCTTTTCTCACCTTCGGCTCCGCGATCTCTCCCTTTAGACGTATACAACTACCACCTGAGGGAACAAAGTTTCTCACCTTGCGGTAGGCGTATCCCTCACTTTTGGCTGATAAGTTTTTGATTTTTATGAGGATCACCCTGCTCTGTTTGTAGGTTTGTTGGTTTTTCTTTGTTTACAACACAAACAAACAAACAAACAGACGCCAGTCAAAATTCGGTCGCCATGGGTGGGAGCTGCAGGTGACTGAGTCCCACGCGAGATCCATTGAAGGTGAGAGATTTTGTGCCGCAGCTGTTCGGGCGCTGAAGTCAAGGTGTTATCCGAAGGTGAGAGATTTTGTAACCTGCGATCGCACTTGAGTTTTTGAACAGCGATGAAGCCTTCAAAAGGTGAGAGATTTTGTACCTAGGCTCGTTTTGAGAGTTCGCTGGTGGTCTGCTTGTGGCCACCTCAGCGCGCGTAGGCTTCTTGATTGGCTTGGCAGAGCACAAAATCTCTCACTTTTACAGCCCCCTGGTTCTAGGAAGTGGCTTCTAACTCTGCGGACCAGTCGATCGGGTGAGAGATTTTGTTCGGAGTTCTGTTGATGCTGTGCGTAGGCGTCGCGTGGCTTACAAAAACTCTCACCTTAGGTTTCATCTTGAGCTTTGAAGTGTGGATCGAACAGCACATCGCTGGCGATGGATGCGGGATTGGGTGAGAGATTTTGTACCAAAGAACACGGCTAAGGTGAGAGGTGAGAGGACTTGGCTCTCACCTTTTATGGCTCCTTGGCGACTTCCAAAAGTTCTTTGAGTCGTTTGCGCCACCTCTTCCCATATCTTCCGAAAACGTTGTAAATCAAAGGCTTGTAGCTTAGTTTCGTAAACTTTAGTGATTTCGCTGTGTCGCGGATTACACAAAATATGCGGACGCGTTTGCTCAATTGCTGTATTCTGCGCTTGTCCAAATTTCGGAAAAAGAGCTGCGATGGCGAATATCAGTCAACCGATGCCCATAGACCCGACGGTCACCCTAGCTGAGATTAGCGATTTTGCAGATGTGGTGACCGACTACGCAGTCGAGTTACGTGACCAGATTCTTGCGCCGCGGCCACGTAAGACGGCACCGATGTTTAGTACTTCAGAAATTGCAGAGCTGTGTGGTTTGAGCCGTCAGCAGGTCTTGCACATGGCGAAGAATAGCGACGGTGTGCTGCCTGAAGGGCAGACCGTTGGTCGCGGCCGAACGTTTACTTTGGCTGAGGCAAGAAATTGGGTCCAACAAGTATCGGACATCTACCAGACCCCGCTGGTTGCTGGACCTAGCGATTTCGAAGGCAAGATTATTATCACTTCGCAATTGAAGGGTGGGTCCGCAAAAACGACTACGACTATGTGCTTAGCGCAAGGCCTTAGCTTGCGTGGCCGTAAGGTGCTGGTCGTCGATTTGGACCCCCAGGCGTCCCTTTCTGAGTTGTGCGGCTTGTACGCGGAGAAGGAGGTATTCGCCGATGACTCAATTCTGCCTTTCATTTACAACCAGGATGTCGAAGGTGGCTTGGAAGCGAAGTTGCAATCGACATACTGGGATGGCCTGGACGTTATTCCGGCTCACACGGAACTAGTGGGTGCGGAGTACCACCTCCCTGCTATGCAGATGAAGGTGCCAGGATTCAAATTCTGGCAGGTACTCCGTGATGGTCTCCAGCCACTGCGAAAGAAGTATGACTACATTATTCTGGATACTTCGCCGTCGCTGTCCTACCTCAACTTGAACGCATTGATGGCGGCCGATGCCATGGTCATGCCCATGGTGCCGGAAAACCTGGACTTCTTTAGCTCCTTGTCGTTCTGGCGACTCTTTTCGGATGTCGCAAAGTCATTCATGAGATTCGAAGCCGATAAGAAGTACGACTTCGTGTCAGTGCTCTTGACGCGAGTTAACTATGGGCCCACATCGGCAGCTCCTGTGGTGCGAACTTGGGCTCAAGGTGCATATCGGCATTGGCTCGCCCCTTTTGAAGTGCCTGCCAGCTCAGTGATGAGCTCCGGCGCACTGGCATTTACCACGGTGTTTGACATCAGCAGCTCACACAGCCAAGCCAAGTCGCTTCAGCGTGTTCGGCAGCCGCTGGTGGATTACTGCCGTTGGGTTGACGACATGTTTGTGAAACAGTGGAGGCCTGCACAATGAGCAACATTCGCGAACAAATGCTCGCCAAGACGGCGAACATCCGCTCAACGGCGGACCGTAAGCCGGATGCCACTCGTCGAGCAAATCGGACTGAGACAGCGCCAGGTATGGCGGGCGCATTGGCTGCCGCGCAATTGAGGGTTCAAGAGTTAGAGGCGACGGGGTTGCCTTCGGAACTGCCGGTTGCGGATATTGTTCCCAACCCCTGGCAGCCGCGGCGCACCTTCAATGAACTCAAGCTGACAGAGCTTGCTGAATCGATTCGCGAGGTTGGGTTACTGCAGCCTATCGTAGTACGTCGCGTTGAGCCAGGTTTCCAACTTGTGGCCGGTGAGCGCCGGTGGCGTGCACATAAGATGTTGGGGCTCGAGAACATCAAGGCTGTCGTCGTCGACTGCAGCGACGCGGACATGATTGTGTTGGCCTTGGTCGAAAACATCGGCCGAGACGACCTTTCCGACTACGAGATCGCCTTGTCTATTCAACGTTCGGAAAAGGAGTTCCCGAACCGTACACGACTTGCGGAGGCGGTAGGCTTGTCCAGGCGAGGGCTTTACAAGTTCATGGCTTTCTATGATTTGCCCGATTTCGTGAAGCATGACTTGGACCTGCAGCCAAGTCTTCTTGGGAGTAACGCCGCAGATGCACTGGCGTCTTGCCTGAAGAAACACGGAGAGGCGGGTGTGTCGGCAACTAGAGAACTATGGACCGATGTCGTCGGGGGCCATCTTGATCAGGGCAAGCTCGCCGCGGCCGTAACCGCATTGGCTACTAAAAAAGTGTCGGGCTCAGCGGCTCGCGAGCGCTCCATCGAAAAGTTCTTTGCTGGTCAGAACCACGCGGGCAGCATCACAAAGGATATAAAGAACTTTACAGTAAAAATCAAAACCGGAGTTCTATCCGACTCCCAGGAGACGCGGATTCGCCAGTTCATCAGCGAACTATTCAGTGGCACTCCAAATTGATGCGCAGTTTAGTCACATCAGAAGCCCGCCAATGGCGGGTTTTTTTACGGCTTAAGTGTGCCTAAAAGGCCGACTCAGAGCGAGGGTGCCTACGGCCGCCAGAACTGTGCTTCTAGGCATAATCGGCGGTGGCGCGAGGTGTGCCTATTAGGCACAACTTGTATCGCGTGACTTCAGTTGCTGAGATATTTCGTCACTTCGTCTGTGCCGCGTGCGCGCTCTGCCTGGACGTGGATGAAGTCGTCTGTTGGGAGCGTATATGAGGAGGCGCTGCAGGACGTCAATGGGCATCAGCTTTGCGGCTGGCTGCGTGGGAAAGGTGACAGACGAATGGAACCTACAAGCGCGCCGCGCCACACGCTTGCCGGGCAAGTCGGTACTCTGGTCGTCAACCCCGTTTGAACCTAACAAGTACTGTCCGGCGAAAAGCCGTTACCGGCCAGTGTGTTTGTCGTCTCAGTCGGGCTGAAATGCTTACCCGTGGGCCCATGGCGTGTCCGAAATCCCTACAGGGGATAGAAGCGCGAACGAACTCAATGATGAGTTGAAGTCGTAACCCGGCCGTCCCAACGCAACAGAATGGCGTCCACTACCGTGTTAGAGGAAAGGTATCTCTTTAAGTTACCCAATTCCCAGAGGACGGTGGGTCCGCCTGAGGTTGTGGCACGCGCAACCGTGGACGCGTCCCAGTCTGCTGACGGCGCCGCTAGAGCCGGGCCCACTCGCCCTCGACCGCAGCCTACCGTCGGTGTGTCTAATAGGCGCACTCCTGGCGCCGTTCGCTGAGCGCGCCTATTAGGCACAGTGAGGGCCCACCTTCCCATTGTTCGAATGACAAGGTCATCTGGAGGCCGAGACGAGCTCCGCTCCCGCAGCCTAACAATGGTGTATAGGCTAGTCATCCTGTGGTTATGCCCGTTGTGACGGCGCCAAGAACGTGTGCCTATTAGGCACACTCCGGAACCTCCGTCCTCTTGTGCGCAAGCCGCACTGTGCGTAGCTATGCTTAGCGGCACACGACGTCGCAACCGGACAGACGGTGATTTTGCGTTTGTAAAAGTCTCGAAACACTACAATTTGGTGACCTTACAAGAAGCTACCCGCCGCGACCCACAATCTTGGTGTTCTTGCCGCAGTGAGAAAGGGCCACGAAGGCCGGATATAGAAGCATGAGGATGCTCCTCACTGCCATCGCAGATCTCGACGCCGGAACAGACAACCGCGCGGTCGGCGGGCTTGTCGGCTGAGGGCGGCCTCGCTGCAACTTTGGCCACGGTGCAGGGCCAAGACGCCGGACAGGCTACGCGCCCAATGCTAAAGGAGCTCACACGCCTCGCCAGTCATCGCATTCGACTCTGGTGCGAAAACTCGGCCGTTGCCGGTTTGGCGCCATGCGCGCTAGGTCGGATGGGCCGGTGCCAAGTATCCCGTCGCTTATGAAGCCGTGGGCCTCTGCTGAATCCCACCTGTCGGATGACGGACATTTGTCTTAGTGGGGAGGAAGTGTGCTGCAGCTGGGGCACGTTCCCAATGAGATCATTCTGGTGAACCGCGGCGCAGTAGCCGGCTGGTACCCCGCTGGCCTCTAGCTTGATTACCGGCTCGTGTAACAACTAGAGCGTTTTGGTCAGCCCGACCCTACGCGGGTTGGCTCGTCCCTGTTGACGCTATGGCAGCGATCATCCTGTTCGCTTGGGATTGCACTCTTCCCTTGTTGTCACGTATGGCTCTCAAAAAGCTTGGCGATTTCATGTAAGGTGCGCTTTCTCTCCGAGGGCACATACAGCGAAGTCGTTTGCAATGAGGCATGGTCCAGCAGCCTTTGAAGGACATCTGTCGGGACATCATTGGCTACCGCATGGGTGGCGAGGAAGGTGTTCCGCAATGGATGGGGCGTAGCAGCTGCCGCTCCACCTGATGAAGAAGTAACGTCGTATCCCCTGCGATGCGCTGCAACGCCCGTTGACAGCATTCGGTAGAGCCCATCCGGGGAAAACCATGGCCCCGTCAGTGCTGGTATCTCCGCGCTTAGCTTAATGTGGATTGACTGTGCTGCGGGCGTAGAAGGCATTCACCACAGGGGAGAGCAGGGAGAGCTCCTGGTCTCCCGGATTCTCAAAATAACGTACGCCATCAACCCAACCCGCTCGCAATGCGTCAATGACGCGCGTGGGCAGGCGCACCGTGCGCCATTTGCTTCGCTTGCCGAGGAGTGCCCTGCCATAGCCAAGGATACCGTCTCGCCTCGCGAGGGCTTCCCACGACTCTCCAGACAACGCCTTGTCGACTGCAAAGGGGATCTCGCGCCGTGCTGCAACTGGCTCTTTCGCTGTCAGCCAGGGGTTGCCGCCCCAAATAGCGCACGCCGGCCAACCAGAAACAAATCCGCGCGCACCGCATAGCGCTGGGATTCCCCCTTTAGCGGTCCGGCGAACGGGCGTCAGCACGCTGCAGTTAGCGAAGTCTTGGGGCCGATCCAGAGCGCATCCGGCTGCGCTAGGAAATTCTTGTAGCGATCGCAATCGTCGGCGCCCACGTAACCCCATTGATATATTCTCGCCCCGCTGGAAATGAGAATGGCTGGATCCGTCGGCGACGACCTGTGAGGTTCACGACCGCTCGCGATGCTTTGTAAGTTGCGCTTCCTCTCCCCAGCGGACAGGCAGCGAACTCGTCTGCAGCGATGCCTGGCCAAGCAGCCTTTGGACGACGTCGGGCGGGATATCGTTGGCCACTGCCTGAATGGCGAAGGTGGGTCGCAGCGCATTGGGTGCGGCCCTGCGCAGCAAACGGCGCTCGGCCTCGTCAAGCGGCAGGGTACTGTCTACCGCGAGGCGAAGCAGCGTCGTTGTCAGCATCCGATAGAGTCCGTCCGGCAAGAACCCCTGGCCATGCCGCTGGCATCGGCAGCCTTCCAAGTGCCAAGTAATCGGCCGAACGCATGGCATGCCAACGCAGGTGGTGGAACCGGGCAGGGGATGCACGCGCGGCTATTCCCCTATAGCAGCTTTGATGTAGTGCCAGATTCGTACTAGCTGACGGTCGAACCGATCGCCGCACACGCAGCCCCGCCGCACGTTCGGAGGATGGGCCGCAGCACCCCTCCTGCCAGTGAAAAGCTGCCGGGGGGGCATGGCGGACTAGGATGCAGCAAGCGACCGGTTGGCGCCTCCCTACATTAGGCCGGTCAGGCCGGCAATGCCGCGTAACCCATACAAAGTGTACACTCACTTTCCAAAATTCGGATAATGATAAGCCAAGTGACAAGGCAGGCCGAGGTCTACGAGCACTCCAGTCGGGATTGTCGGCCAGTAGACTTCTGTGAGCTGCTTGTGTTGTATGGACCCGCGGTGGGGGGAGGGATTTCGCCTCCGGCGCTTCGGTTGGCCTTGGCATCCAGGCGCTAGCAGCTCAGGCCCGGCTGGCGCGCGTGCGAAGCTGGCCGGGCGTGAACCCTTCCGATGGGACCCCGCGCTGCTCGCTGAAGCGCCGCCACAGACTACGCAGCAATTGATCCAGGCCGGTGGCCGAGTACCCGCCCGCCACGCCCGCAAGCCGCTTGTTGCGCCCGCGCGCGGTGGCAGGCTGTATCGTGGGCGCCAACAGGGCTGCCTGCGCCGGCGGCATCATGCTTGGCCAGCCACGATCGACCCAATGCGCCTGCAAGGCCTGTCGGACGGCCGTGTCAAGGGCCACCAGCTGCTGCCGCGCACCCGGGCGTCGCAGGAAGGTGCCCTCGGCACTCGACTGCAGACTGGCGCAGCGCAGTGCGGCCAGCTCGCTCAGTGGCAAGCCTGCGTCGCGCATCAGATGTATGGCAGCCAGCGCAGCCCGATGCCTCGGGCCCTGGCGCGCCTCCCCCAGCCAGACCAGGAACGCCTCCGCGTCGGGTTGGACGGACGGCGCGCGCAGCGCCGTGGGCGCAGCGGCGGCGGCTTGCCTTGGGATGAGCGGGGTGCCCGCCAGATGCCCGGCCTTGACCATTGCGCGTAGCAGCGCCCGAACCACCCGTAACGCGGCCGCCACCGAACTGGTCCCCAGTGGGCCTTCGAACGGCCGCCAGTGCATCCTGTCGCGCGCCCCGCTCGGGCCGCACCAGAACGCCGCCGGCTGAGGGTCCGCTAAAAATTCCGCATACGCCTCCAGATCGCAGGCCTCCAACGCCTGAAGCCCCTTCTTGCGCGCTGCATTCCACAACAGCAGCCTCTCGGCCTCGCGCCGGTAGCTGTTGCGGGTATGTGGCGCACGATCCTGTAGCCAGCCGCGTACGAACGCCAGATCGGCGGCAAGCCCCGGCCCTGTCGCGGTATTTGAGGCTGGCACCAGCATGTGCTCGAGTGGCACGGGATATGGCATACCGGGGGCCAAGGCCAAGGGCACCAGCGCGTCGCGGTGGGCGTGGGCGGCAGGCGGCAGCACATAGGCCTTGACCGCCGCGGCGCCCATGGCCGAGCGCTGGCGCACCAGCCAGTGCGTGATGACCTCGGCCGACTGCGCGCCAATGCGTGGCACGGCACGCCACCAGCTGCTGCCGCGCCGATTTGCCAAGGACGTCAGGTCCTCGATCCGCCGGATCTCGGCGGCCATCAGTCGGCGTGCCAGGCTCGGCTTGAACCAGAGCGACACCTCGTGCTGGGGCTGGGGGTAGCCTTGTCCAAGCTGCTCAAGCGCCGACACGGCGTCTACCCGCCGCGACATGCCCACCCCTGAACGCGCGCGCAGCGCCTCGAACATGCCGGCAATCTCGGGCCGGCCATGCTGCAAGGCGAACTGCACCAGCCGGTCGCGCAAGGCCAGGATCCGCTGGATCGCCTGGGCCTCGCTCAGGTGCTCGTCCTCATCCGGGTCCAGCAAGTAGCGGTTGGCGATGTCCACCGGCCGCATGCCCTGCGCATAGGCACGGACCACGGCAAACTCGGTGCGGGTGAGCTTGGTGACGGCGTTGAGGCTGGGATCCAGAACCATGGAGGCAGCGGTAAGTGCTTGAACTATAACAATATTCAGCAGGAGCCATCCGGAGCCGGGCCGAAATGCTGACTAAAGCGCAATGTAAATTATTTTTGTGCCGGCGGCTAGGCCTCACCCAGGACTGTACGCCACGCCCATGACCGTGCCGTGCGAATGTCCCGAGGGCAGGGCGGCCACCGCTCCGGGCCAGATCGCTTACGCCTCTGCCGTCAAAACGATGTGGTCGCCTGCGGACGCGACGCCGCGCCAGATCCCGGCCTCGGGCGCTACGACAGAAGGGGAACTAGCGCCGGTTTCTGACAGCATCAATCGCCCGTCGTACGCCGCCGGGCAAGCTGTGGGTGCGGTTCGAGGTAGAACGTCTATACGCGTTGAAACTTCTAGTGGTTTTGTTTAGACTTGTATCAACGTTCTTGGAAGGCTTTGATCATGCGAAAAAGTGCAACTCTGACGATCCAAAAGTGGGGGAACAGCTTGGCCGTCCGGATTCCGACCGCAGTGGCCCGCTCGGCCCATTTCGCTGAGGGTCAGGAAGTCGAGGTCTCGGTCGAAGAGATTGGTGTCACGGTACGGCCCGTTGGACGTCGTGCCCTCACGCTCGCGGAGAAGTTGGCTCTGTTTGATCCTATCAAGCATGGGGGTGAAGCCATGGCCACGCAGCGTGTCGGCGCGGAGGCTATCTGATGGCGGGCAAGGTATGGGCACCTGAGCGACGCGACATCATTTGGATCGACTGCAATCCGCAAGCCGGCCGTGAGATGAAGGATATGCATCCGATGCTTGTGCTTTCTCCGCGGCCGTTCAATGAGCGGACCAGTATCGTGATTGGCTTGCCGATGACCACGGCGGCCTACAACGACACCAATCCGTTTGCGATCAGGTTTCAGGGACCGAAGGGGAAGGACAGCTACGTTCTGGCCCATCAGCCCAAGTCATTTGACTGGCGAGCCCGCAACGCAAAGGCCCACCCCTGGAAGCAGGCGCCTTTGGAGGTCTTTGCTGCCGCCTGCGAGCAATTGAATCAGATCATTGCGATCGCAGAGTGACCTCAAAGGGATTTGCCGACTGCCACGGTGTGAGTGTGGATGGTCACGTGACCTCCGCGCCCGGACTGGGGGCAACAGAAGATCCATGATTTTCCCGACCACCGAACAAATTCAAGCCTGATAATACGCGCGGTGCCGCCCCAAGCTTGGCAGAAGTCATCGGTTGCCACAGCGCCGCCTTGCCAACTGCCCGGATTGCGCCTGTAATGGCTGCGTGGCAGGCACAGGCAGTCGGGAGGCGAGATGCGCTGCACGAATTGCCAGTTCGAAAACCCCGCGGGAGCCAGGTTCTGCGAGGAGTGTGGGCAACGGCTTGCGCAGATCTGCCCGCAATGCGGCAGCGCATCCAGCCCCACCGCGAGCGTGCGGCGCGTTGTTGGCGGACACGGCGGCGCTATTCCTCATTGCTCTTCGAGCTGGGCGCTCCCTTCAACGCCGCGGCAAGGCTATCAGCACTCGAGAAACTGAGTCGCGAACTGCTTCGAAAAGTTTCGGCGCGCATGCTGATCGTTGACGAGGTTCATCACTTGTTGGCAGGCTATCGGGAGCAGCGTGCATCCCTGAATCTGCTGAAGTTCCTCGCCAATGACTTGAAAATCGCGGTTGTCCTCGTTGGCACTCAAGACGCCGTCTTGGCGCTCCAAACGGATCCTCAGATGGTCAGTCGATTCGCCCGTTTCGAGGTGCCGAGATGGCAGGAGACGGAGGCATTTCGTTCTCTTCTCGCAGCCTTCGAGATGATTTTGCCGCTTCGACGTCCGTCGAATCTCGCACGGCGAGAGATCGTACATGCCATTCTGACTGCAAGTGGAGGGCTAACCGGGGAAGTGTCGCGTGTCTTGACTGTTTCCGCAGAACTCGCGATCCGGGATGGGAAGGAGGCCATCGACCTGGGTCACATAGAGAATGCAGCGCGAACCCTGCTCTCCTGAGGGTGTCAGGCCTTGGCCCGTTGCTCCGCGTCCATTCGATGACGAAGCGTTTGGCGGTTGGCTCGGTCGCCTGGCCGCAAGGTATCAGATCAGTGTTGACCAGTTGTGGCAGATTGGCGACCTTGGTGCGTTTCCGGCGTTGACCAATTCTGGCTGGCTGCTATTTCCCCCGATGGACGAGCAGGCACTGTGCCGCCTTGCGATGCTGACTCATATTGGTATGCCAAGGCTCGAGGCACTTCAAACACCTATGGCGTGGGTGTCAGACCGAGATCAGCTCCCATACTGCTTCGACTGCCTGGTTCTGAATCCCGTCGACGCAGCTGTGGCAGCCTCAACTCAAACCAACTGGCCTCCTCGAAAGCCGGGGCGATTCAGGCCGACACGCGCGGTGGAGCCTGCATGCCCCCATGCCCTTCATGTCGCCTGTTTGGAAGCACAATCCATTTCTGCCGCGGGAAGAACGCTCTCGGAGACGCTGCGCAGCTTGTGAAGCAAGGCAACAGAGTCGCGCTCGATTCGCTTACGCAAAACCAGCCGATCAGCCATGCGGGCCACCACACTGGAAAACCGATACTCCAGCGTCCGCACGAAGCGCGTGCCAGTGGCTGTGCCGATGCACTCATACGTGACGAACATCTCAAGACCCCGGTTGCCACGGGCCCGGGTTCGCCAGAGCCGATCCGGAAGACTTTCCACGACTTCCCACTGCAACTTGCCTGCACGGCCGCCGACGTACGCAAAGTGGCTCCCAACCGGCAGCGACCCTCCCTGCCCGGTGACCGCTACGTGGTAAGGATGCCACTCATGCCAACGAAGCGGAGTACTCACGTAGGCCAGTACCTGGCTTGGCGTCCGGGCGATATCAATGGAATGCTGCATCTTGACGGTGGGGACCAGGCTCTCGCTTGCTTCTTCGGGCTCCCAATGAAGGGTTCCATAGATCCAGTCCCACAGTGGAAACACTACGGCGAAGTTCTTGGTCTGCATCAGGTCACGGCGGTGATGCAATTCATGCAACCGCCGCATGTGGCGAATCCACGGCAGGCGACAGATCGGATTCTGCGGCGGGAGGTGCTCGCAGGCATGAAAGATCTCGTAGCTGAGATAACCGCCCAGTAGCGTGGCGGCAAACAGCGCAGCGACGTTCGCATTGACCAGGCCGATGATCGACCAAGCGAGCAGCGCGCCAATGCTGTAGACAACGATCAGCCATGCCGGGAACAGAATCACCCGCCAGTCCTTGGCGAACTCGTAGCGCATCTGGTCATCTGCGAAAAAACTATGATGGTCGCCCGTGTGGCGCTGGTAGAACGCCTTCGCGAATCGCTTCTTGTTGTGCCCGAGACCCTTATGGGTGCGGTACTCGCCCCTGCTGTAGAAAATTAAGGTCGCCGGCACAGTTAGCCACTCCACCGCGCTGACGTGGTCCAACTTGTTCAGCAAGAAGAGGATCAAGGTCACGCCGAAAACAAGAACGAAGCCAGCATGCAGCCAGGGGTTGTAGTAAGGCGAAATGTTCGCCCGGTATTTCTTCCGGAAGGTTTGGGTATCAAAAGACATGATCGGCTCTCAAAGACTGTTGCGCTGTCGGGCTCGCGATACGTGGCCAGTTCCGCCAAGCCCCCGCGGACCTTTCTGACGTCTGGCGCCAGTAGGTCGCTTGGTGTTGTAGTCTATTGGTGCGATCATTTTCATTCCAATGGATATTGATGATGAGAATTATTGATGAATCAGAATTTGCAGCAGATTGATCTCAATCTCCTCTTCGTGTTCGACATGCTGATGCAGGAGCGCAACCTGTCACGCGCGGCCGAGCGACTGCACAAGAGCCAGCCGGCGGTGAGCAATGCTCTCAGTCGTCTGCGCGAGCAACTGGGGCAACCTCTTTTCCGCCGTACCGCTAAGGGACTCGAGCCCACTGCCGGGGCGATGACGCTGCACGTGCCGGTACGGCAAGCCCTGCGCTTGCTGCAGGCAGGGCTTGCCGTTCAAGAGAGTTTTCAGCCGGACACGGAGCGAACCTTCCGACTGTCGATGAATGACTATGGGCAGCTACGGCTGTTACCGAGCCTGATGACCCGGCTGATGGCGCTGGCGCCGCAGGTGAAGCTGCAGGTACTGTCGGACGAAGGTGCCCTGATCCCGCAGCGGCTGGCCAGCGGAGATCTGGACTTGGCGATTGATTACCTGTACTTCGACGACGCCGATTTGCTCTACCAACCGATTCACGAAGAGCGCCTCGCAGTTATCGGCCGACCGGGCCACCCTGCATTCAAGGAAGGCCTCGACAAGACGGCGTATCTGGCCGCACAGCACGTCTCGCTCCTGCCGCGGGCCGGCCGCGGCAGTCCGCTCGAGATCGTCCTGGGCTCGGCCAAAGTGCAGCGCCATGTGCAGTTGCAAGTTCCGCACTACCTGACCATTCCAGCCATCGTCGCCAGCACCGATTTGCTGGGTACCGTGCCCTGGCACTTGGCCAGGCATTTCGTGCACAACTATGGCTTGCAGCTCGCGGATCTTCCTTTCGAAACGCCTGCGGTGCAGGTCAGCTTGATATGGCACCGTCAACAACAACACATGTCTGGTCTGCAATGGCTGAAGGAGCAAATTGCGCAAGTTGCACAGACCGAATCGAGCTGATGTGGCGGGCCTCATTGGGCTGCCTGCGCGATGGATCTTTGAATCCATAGTGGCGCTGCCGGCGCTGTGTCGGGAAATCGGGCGGCGCGTTCGAGCCCTGCAGCCGCACCAATAAAATCAAGGGTTTACAGGGGTTTTCCTGTAAACCCTTGTGCATTTTGCGGTCTATGTAACCGCCATGTAACCCGATTGGATCGCCGCGATCCATCTGGAACCATGTCCTGCCTGCGCCTACAGTTGCTTCGTGCCCCATTTGCCCGTGTGGCACATAGGTCTCGCGCGATAAAATCCTACCCACTGCATCAAAGGGGAACGGGATCGTGTCACAAGCAACAACGCCACAAGAACGCGTCGCTGCCGCAAGGCAGCTTTATGCCGTTTTGAAAGGGCATCTCGATCGTCCAACTTGCACCGGCAGGATGTGCGGAATTCCCTCGTGAGGCGATGGGCCTCGATGGAAAAGCGGACGTCATCGACCGTCAGACCAAGGCTCGCGAAATCATGCGGCTATGGGAAGTCTTGGGACGATCAGGACAGTAATGCATGATGGCAAGGTGTTGCACTTTTGATTTGAGGCCGCCATCTATTATCGAGGTGGCGCAGTACTTTCGCGAATTACTAGGTCAGGCTCGAACTCGGTCTGGATGTTTTTGGCTCCTCCTTCGATCTGCTCAATCAAGTTGCGCGAAGTAAGCTCGCCAATCAGAACGGGATTCGAGTGCACTGTCGTTAGCGCGGGTGTTACCAGTTCCGCCATCTGCCAGTCGCCGAAGCCTGTGACAGAGATGTCGCTCGGAACCGAAAGTCCCAATGTGCGGCACTCCGCGATCGCCGCCACAGCAATGAAGTCATTGATGCATATCAGGGCGGTCGGCTGTTCCCGATGCAACAGCAAGTCCTTGCGCTGCAGGCAGACGCGCACCGCTTGTCGCACAGCAGATGCATCGTAAGGGGTCGGAAAAATGCGGTTATCGGGTAAGGAAATGTCGTTCTCGCTGAGGACGTCTCGGATCCCCAGAAGCCGTTGAGACGATAGAAACTGAGTTTCGAGAGGACCTGGGAGCACTGCAAACTGCCGGTGTCCTTGTTTGACTAAGTAGGTGGTTAGCCTGCGCATAGCCAAGCGGTTGTCATACCCCACCGTCGGATGCATTCCTTCGCGGTCCACGGCCCACATTAGTACATACGGAATAGCGTGCTTGTGTATCAGCGAGAAGACTTCGGGATGATGTTGTGAACCGATTATTGCGATCCCGTCGACTCTACGCTCCAATAGGGCGCGCGCACAGCGCAATTCGGTCTCACTGTCGTCCCGATGGCAAGTCAACAGAACGGTATATCCAAGCCGGTCGAGCTGGGCCTCCAAGGTATCTACTGCTTTGGCGTAAAGTTCATTCATCAGTGTCGGCGCAATTATGCCGACCGATCGCGTGCGCCCCTGACGTAGTTCGCGAGCCGCCGAGAAGGGAACGTAGTTGAGGCTTGCAATAGCGTTCTGCACGCGCTCCAGCGTGTCAGGTCGCAGCCTATCCGGCGATGTCAGTGCACGGGAGACTGTTGCCGAGGAAACGCCGGCGAGGAGGGCGACTTGCTTGACATTCACCATATCGGGTCAGATGTTATCTTCAGCCGGAATGTCGGCCGTCTGCCATCCATTGTAACGATTGGTAGTCGAAAGCAGTTTCCGTCGTCGGGGGGTTCCCGACGACGGATCGACATCCCTGGTGAGGCTAGTCGAGCCGGACCTTTGCTGAATCTGCCACTCGCTTCCACTTCGAAACTTCGGCGCGAAGAAACGCATTGAACGCCTCAGGCGTGCCGCCTGCGATCTGCGCTCCTTGAGCCATCAGCTTGTCGCGGAACTCCGGATCCTGAAGGGCTTTGTTGAACTCGCTGTTCATCTTAGCAATGATGGCCTGTGATGTCCCGCTCGGGACCATGAACCCGCCCCAGGAAACGGCTTCGTAGCCGTTTATCCCGAGCGCTTCATCTACCGTGGGCACATCGGGCAGTGACGGTAATCGAGTCTTGCTCGTGACCGCGAGCGCCCTGAGCTTTCCACTCTTGACTTGCGGCATTCCCGCGAGCGAGGTGGGAAGGGCAACATTGATCTGCTGACCGAGCACGTCTGTGAGCGAAGGCGCGTCTCCCTTATAGGGAACGTGGTTCATCTTGACGCCAGCCATGGTACTAAGGAGTTCCCCGGCCAGATGGCTGCCCGAACCATTGCCGGCGGATCCAAAGGTGATCTGCCCTGGCCTAGCCTTTGCCATCGAGACTAATTGGCGCAGGTCCTTTATTGGCGAATTTGCTGCTGTGACGATAATGAGCGGCACCGTTGTCACTAAGGAATTGCTGATCAATGAGGTTTGCGCTTGATGTTGCACAAGCCAAGGACTTCAGCTTTCGCAATCCGGGAGAGATGGGCCGATTCAAGCCGTCTTTCTCGCGTTTCGCACCTTTCCTGGTCGCGCTTTTGCGCGCTCAGGACGGATTGCTCCCCTCTGAGGACAACAACAGCCTCCTGGCGAACACCAGATTCGCCAAACCAAACAGGCTGAACAACTGCGCCGTGTTCTTGAACAGGCCCTTGTAGCGAACCTTGCGATGATCAAACAGATTCTTGATAACGTGGAACGGATGCTCAACCCGCGACCGAATCTGTGCCTTGACCCGCTCGACGGCGATCAGCAAGTCCTTGACGGCTCCGTCACACATCGCCTTGATCTTGCCGCGCTTGACGGCCACCTGCCACTTCACGGTCTTGCCTTGCATCTCCTCGCGCTTGTCCACGCCCGTGTAGCCCGCGTCGCCAAACGCATGCTCCTCGTGGCCATGCAGCAAGGCATGGGCCTGCGACACGTCCGACTCTTGGCCGCAGTGCCCACCACGCTATGCACCAGCCCAGAGGCCGCATCCACGCCGACATGGGCTTTCATCCCAAAGTGCCAAGCATTGCCTTTCTTGGCCTGGTGCATCTCCGGGTCGCGGCTCTTCTTTTTGTTCTTGGTCGACGGTGGCGCCTCGATGATGGTGGCATCCACAATCGTGCCTTCCTTCATCATCAGTCCCCGCTCGCACAGCATGATGCCGATCTCGTCGAACAGCTTTCGCGTCAGTTCATGCTCGACGAGCAGGCGGCGAAACTTCAGCAGCGTGGTCGCGTCTGGCACCGCCTCGACTGCCAGGTCGATCCCGGCAAACGCCCGCATCGCCATGCTGTCGTACAGCGCGTCTTCCAGTGCCTCGTCCGACAGCCCGTACCACTGCTGGAGGAAGTAAATGCGCAGCATCCGCTCAAGGCCGATCGGCGGCCGGCCACGTTTGCCCTTGGGGTAGTACGGCTCGACCGCCGCAATCAGGCGCGCCCACGGCACCACGCTCTCCATCTCCGACAGGAAGCGCTGGCGGCGCGTCACACGCTTCTTGCCGTGACTTTCCGCTTCCGCAAAACTGATCTGTCGCTTCATCACAGGACCTGAATCATGGACACGCTCATGACAACGCGCTCACCCAATGCCTCGATGACTCGCGCACTGATTTAATCAGACGGTATGGACGCCTCCCCCCGGCAACGGGGCGCCGCTTACCTGCAAGAGTAACTGTAAGGGTCCTCGCTGCCATGGCATCCCTATGCCAAAGTGGAGGTGTCGATTGCAAACGACCCTGATCGGGACGATCCAAAATGAAGCTTACCGTCATCGGCATGGATATTGCCAAGCATGTCTTCCAACTTCATGCGGTGAATGCCAACACTGGTGAAATCGAGCGCATCAAGTTGAAGCGGAGCCAGGTCACCGACTTCCTTGCTCAGCGGGAGCGTTCACTCATTGCCATCGAAGCTTGCGGCAGCGCCCACCATTGGGCACGAGAACTGCAGAAGCTCGGCCACGAAGTGAAGCTCATCTCTGTGCGATCGGTTCGTCCCTTTGTGTTGCGTAATAAAACCGACGCTGCCGATGCCAGAGCTATCTGGACAGCAGTCCAGCAGCCCGAGGCGCGGTTTGTTGCGATCAAGAGCGAGCAGCAACAGACCATTCTGGCGCTGCACCGCATCCGGGCTCAACTGATGAAGTTCCGGATCATGCAGACGAACGCATTGCGCGGCTTACTCTATGAGTTTGGTGAAGTCCTTCCGGAAGGATATCGGGAATTTGCCGAAAAAATTTCTGGTGCGCTTGCCAAGATCGCGAATCGCTTGCCAGCCATACTGATCGACAGCCTACGAGAGCAATGGGCACGCGTGCAGGCAACCGACAAGGAAATCGCTGTGCTGGAACGTCGGCTCAAGGTTGCGCTTTGCGACAATCAGGAATGCCAGAAGATCGCTGAAATTCCTGGCGTGGGGCTGCTAACCGCCACGGCTGCGGTGGCTGCGATCGGCGATGCCAAAACGTTTCGCTCCGGGCGTGAGTTCGCTGCCTGGTTAGGCTTGGTACCGAAACAAACGGGCACCGGTGGTCACGTGCGCCAGCTTGGCATTAGCAAGCGAGGTGACACCTACCTGCGCACCCTACTCATACACGGCGCCAGATCGGTGATCATCAAAGGCGCATGAACCGCCTGGCTCGACGGATTGCTTCAGCGACGTCCTTTCAATGTAGTGGTGGCTGCCGTAGCCAACAAACTCGCCCGGACCATCTGGGCGGTGCTAGCAAGGGATACGAGATACACGGCACCCGCCATGGCTGCATAGCCAGGTGCGTGGCCCGCCTGAACTGACTTCTTCTCAAGGAGCGCAAGCATTGATCGCATGATGGCTAACAGGTTGGACCGGGGCGAGGAAAACCCGATAGGGAATGTGAGCAGCAACGCTCGATGATCAGATGAGGACCTCGCCAGCGAATTCCATATGGGCCAGCAGGCTGAGCGGCCTGCACAAAAGGGCCGGACATAGGCGTGCTGCCTTCACCTGTCGACCACCATGTCAATCGGCTTGCAATCCGGGAGGCGTCCACATAAGGCGATTCCCTAGTGACGGATCGCGCCGCAGCAACTATGACAGTTGTGCATCGCCAGAACACCGGGTTGTCGCGCCATCATCAGTACGAGCACGCTGACAACCAAGGTGGCCGCATTGATCTGGAGTATCGGATGCGGGCTCAAAGTACTGGCTACTGAGCGGCCCCAGATCTCAATGCCTTTACGTTGACCGCCAGCCAAAGCGGCAGTGTCGCAGACACCACGCATCAGAACAGCTTCGAAGATTGATCCTGCCCGGCAACTTTCATGTCGCAGAATCGTCTGCGTAGCTAGGTACGCCTCCGCTACTCCCAAATTAGGGCGTCATCTCCTGGATGCAGCTTGATGCGGGTTTCAACGTGCCTTCCTTCGGCGCGAGTATGCCTGCGGACGGTCCATTCTCGATCGTCTGTTGCGAAGATATTGGCGCCAACATGGGCGTTGCCGTACGGGGCGTTAGTATGCGCAAGTGATCTGCTAATGCGATTTCCAGCGTCCCATTGCCAGTTGCAGCTAGTAGAACGACCACGCCTGGGTTACGGTGAAATGGGAAGCGCTGATCATCCAAGAAATCAGAATCGTGCGTCAGTATGATGCGTCGCGTTTCACAAGCCGTCGCGAAACTGGCCTCGTCGGCGTGTCCAATGAGCGCCATGCTAGGGTAAGCCGCCTACTTTTCCGATGAGCGTAAGGCGTCCGGGCCAGCCCTTGCGCCCGCAGCGCTCGTGCCGCCGTGATGCCGTGATGCCGTGATGCCGGCGGCGGGTGCCCCGACGACTACGATGTGCTCACGGGAAATCATCAGAGATCCTCGTGAACCTCGATTGCAAGCGCCGGACAGATCCCAGCGGCCAAGCGGGCAGATTCGTGTTGATCAGTCGACGGTTCCGCACCCGGGGCGATGAGCGAACTCCCTACGCTGGCCCCATCCCAACAAGCCTTGAGACCATCGCTGCGGCATTCTGAAGTGTTGGAATGATTTCATTCTCGATCCTTTCGGGTGTCGCCTCGGCTGGCGATGTGGAAATCCCGATAGCCAGCTGGCGGTTGCCAACCCGAGCAAGCGGGACTGCAACTGAGATCTGATTGCTCTCTGGATACTCGACCATCGCCCATTCACCGACCCCGAGGGTCAACGCCTGTGTGAGCGCGCTACTTGGAGGCAGGATGCTTCCAACCCGGAGATTCATCACCACGAGGCGACGGCGTTCCGCGAGTGCCATCGCCCTTCCAATAATGATCACCCCGTCGGGGTTCGCTTCACCCAGGTTGGATGTTCCTGCGTACGTGTCAGCCAGTTGCTGGAGCATCTGCTGAACCGAGTCTGTCACTCCCAAACTTTCCAAAGCAGCAAAGCCGATTTCGAAGACTCGGGTAGTCAAGCGCCATTGGTTGCCCTCGCGCGCGACATATCCCTCCTCCTCCAAAGTCAATAGAAAGCGCAGAACGGTCGGGTGCGGCAGGTCTACGGCACGCGACAACTCCGCCAACGTAGGTCGCCCGTTCTCTCGGAAAGCGCGCAGCACCGCTAGACAGCGTTGGATCGATCTATTATTCTTCATTCGTACACCCTGTGTACCGCTAGTTCACCTAGTGAACATCATAAGCCAGGTGCCCTTGAGATGCAACCTGCTTCTTGAGGTCAGGAGACAACGAATGAAACGATGGATATTGGGCTTGAGCGCCGCTGTGGTGGGGTGCTGGGCAGCGACCGGTCAATCTGTTGCGAACGCCAGCGAGTCCTGGCCGAGTCGCCCGATCAAGTGGGTCGTGCCGTATCCGCCGGGCGGCACCACTGACATGCTGGCACGTATCGTCGGTGCCAAGCTCTCTGAACGACTCGGGCAGCCCGTGGTGATCGAGAACAAGCCAGGCGCTGGGGGCGATGTTGGCACGGCCTATGTTGCGAAACAGCCCGCTGATGGATACACCATCGTTATGGGCAATATTGGTCCTATTGCCATCAACCCCACGCTTACTCCCGACGCTCGCTTTTCTCCCACGCGAGATCTCGCGCCGGTGACGCTCCTGGCGGAGGTTCCCAACCTGCTGGTGGTCAACCCGCAACTGCCGGTCAAATCGGTGAAGGAACTCGTTCAGTACGCGAAGCAACAGCCCAATCCCTTGTCGTACGCAACGCCTGGCAACGGAACATCTTTGCACTTGGCGGGTGAACTGTTCGCTTCGACAGCGGGCCTGCGCATGGTTCATGTGCCATACCGCGGTAGCGGCCCCGGCCTGAACGACACGATGGCAGGCCATGTACCGATCATGTTTGACAACATGCCTTCGGCATTGAATCTCGTAAAAGGCGGAAAGGTTCGCGCACTCGCCATCACGAGTGCTGTCCGTTCCCCGTTGCTGCCGGACGTCCCAACGATGACTGAAGCTGGTCTGAGCAACTATCAGATCACTGGTTGGTTCGGCGTCTTGGTACCTGCCGCAACGCCGAAGCCGATCGTCACCCGTTTGGATGCCGAAATTCAAGCTGTACTCAAGATGCCTGACGTCCGCAGCAAGATTGGCGACATCGGCGGAATCATCTCTGGCGCAGGACGAGATGAGTTCGGCCGATTCATCCAGCAGGAGTCGGCGAAATGGCAAAAGCTCATTCGTACCGCGCACATCACCGTGCAGTAGGTCAGTTACTTTAAGGAAGAAGCAATGTTGAACTCGGTTGACAGAATCCTCGTTGCGGTGCGCGACCTCGATCAAGCAGAGCAGAACTACAGGGAAGTACTTGGGGCGCAGTATCTTGATGAGCTTGCAAGCGACCATCTGAATGCCCGTGGCCGTAGCCTGGTAATCGGCGAAAGCACGGTCGAACTTTGGACCCCGCGGGGAGCAGGGGTCGTAAGTGATCATCTTGATAGCTTCGGGGAAGGCCTCTTCTTTGGAGGGGTCTCGACAGCTAGCCTGGCTGAATGCCAGAGGTTCCTTGCCGAGCAAGGTATCCGATTTGCTGAAGCCGACGGCCGTCTCTATTTGAACGCGGGCGGCCTCTATGGCATGCCACTCGTTGTCAGCGAAGCGGCAGCGCGGGTTCGAGCGAATGGTCCTGTGTCGTTTCTGTACGAGCTCACCATGGTTCTCAGCACCGACTGGCGAGAAGTCGCGGATTGCTACGCGCGAAAACTGGGCCTGCAGCGCGACAAGGCAGTAGACATCACGTTCGCGCGATTTGGCTATGAAGGCACGCTGCTGATGTTCGCGCCGGATCGTCTCGATCGCATCGAATTGGCTGAAGCGCATGATCCCGCCTTTGCCATGGGCAGGTTTTCGGGCAAGCGAGGTGACGCACTTTACATGTGCTACATCGAAACGCATGATTTGGCGGACGTAATCAGGCGACTCGAATCGCGCAACGCAAAGTGGACCCGAAGGACCGACACGGGCAAGCCCGAGCAGGACGGCCTCTGGATCCATCCGAGCGCGCTGAATGGCGTCCTACTTGGTGTATCCCGAACCTCGTTGGCGTGGGGATGGTCCGGTAGCCCCGAGAAAGTCGAAGAGATTTCAGAGGTGCAGTCGTGATGCCGGAGATCTTCGATCAGCAATACATCGGGGGATCGTGGCGCCGTGCTTCTGGCACACAGCTCATCGACGTAGAGGACCCGAATACTGGCCTGGTATCGGCCCAAATTCTTCCAGGTACCGAGGAGGACGTCGGTCTCGCCTTGGGTGCCGCGCAGAACGCATTGGCCAGCTGGTCCGCAACATCCGTGTCGGACAAATGCGCAATTCTTAATCGCCTAAAAGACCAACTCACAAATCGGCAGGAGTCGTTGGCCGATGCTATCGCGGCTGAGGTTGGCACGCCCTTGAAGATCTCACGCATCGTTCAAGTCGACTCGCCCATTCGGAACATTGGGAACTTCGTAAAGCTGGCGGAAGGATTTCCATGGCAATCGCGAACGGGCCCATCTGTCATCGTCCGGGAGCCATTCGGCGTCGTGGCATGTATCACGCCATGGAATTTCCCGCTTCATCAGATCATTCTGAAGGTGGTGCCCGCGCTTCTGGCCGGGAACACAGTCGTGCTCAAACCAAGTGAATTGACGCCCCGAACAACGCGCCTTATCTGCGATGCCATCAATGACGCAGGCTTTCCTTCGGGCGTGGTGAACGTTGTGAACGGCTTGGGTGCGGTAGTGGGCGCAGCGTTGGCGCGAGCTGACGGCGTGGACATGGTTAGCTTCACAGGATCCACGGAAGCGGGTCGTGCAGTGTCTTGCTTGGCCGCGTCGACCATTAAGAAGGTGACGCTGGAATTGGGCGGCAAGTCGCCTTCCTTGGTATTGCCGGGTGCGGACCTGACTGTGGCCGTCAAGGGAACGCTCGCTTCCTGCTTCCTCAACAACGGTCAGACTTGCAGCGCGCTGACCAGGTTGATTGTTCACTCGCGTGATGTGTCGGCCGTCGAAGCCCTGGTGAAGCAAGAACTCGCCAAGTTCTCTGTCGGATCCAGCCTCGTCGAAGGCCATCGGATCGGCCCGCTCATTTCTGGCAAGCAGCGTGACCGCGTGCAGGAACTAGCGGAAAAAGGGGTAGCGGAGGGCGCCACGCTCATCGCGTCAGGCCAGGATGTTCCGCCTGCAGGATTCTTCGTCAGCCCGAAGGTGTTTCTCACAGATCAACATAACTATCTGGCCAAGGAAGAGGTGTTTGGCCCCGTGCTCTGCGTGATTCCCTACGACGAAATCGACGACGGCATCCGCATCGCCAACGCAACGGTGTATGGCCTGGCGGCGGCCGTTTGGGGCGATCCTGACCTCGCACTCGACGCCGCTAAGAAGATTCGTGCAGGACAGGTCGATATTAACGGCGCCCGATTCAACCCCGTAGCGCCCTTCGGCGGCTTCAAACAAAGCGGTGTTGGCCGGGAGGCGGGTCACGTCGGTTTGGATGAGTTCCTCGAGTACAAATCTATCCAAATGAACGAGGGATGACGGAATGTCTCTTATGCAGAAACAAGCTCTAGGGAACATTCGCGTATTGGATATGACGCGAGTGCTCGCAGGGCCATGGTGTACCCAGATGCTGGGCGACATGGGAGCCGATGTCATCAAGATTGAGCACCCATCGCGAGGGGATGATACGCGGCAGTGGGGGCCGCCGTATGCGATGACGAGTGAAGCGGAAGTGCTTGAGGATTCCACCTACTTCGCTTCCGCAAATCGGAACAAACGATCGGTTGGCGTGGACATCGCCAACCCAGACGGTGCGGATCTGATCCGTAAGCTCGTTCTTGAGTGCGACATCTTTGTAGAGAACTTTAAGGTTGGTGATCTGGCTCGTCGAGGGCTTGACTACGACAGTCTGAAAAAGATCAATCCGCGCCTGATCTATTGCTCTATCACCGGGTACGGCCAATCCGGGCCGTACGCTGACCGCCCCGGCTACGACTTCGTTTTCCAGGGGGAAAGCGGGCTGATGAGCATAACGGGCGAGCGTGATGACGAGCCTGGTGGTGGGCCACAGAAGGTCGGGATCGCCATTGCTGATCTGACGACGGGACTGTATGCGACGGTCGCGATCCTCGCCGCGTTGAACCACAGGAATGTCACGGGAGAAGGTCAGCACATCGATTTGGCACTGCTCGATTGTCTGGTTGGCTTGTCGTCGAATCAGGGATTGTCGTGCCTGATCAATGGCGCCGAACCGCACCGGTGGGGGAACGCGCATCCGTCTCTCGTACCGTATCAAGTCTTTGATACGGCAGACGGTAAGGTGGTAGTTGCTGTGGGGAACGATTCCCAGTGGCAACGCTTTTGCCAAGCGATCGACGCCAAAGAACTGGCCCGGGATTCGACGTTCTATTCCGCATCCGGACGCATTCGGAATCGAGAGGCGCTAATTGCGCAGGTGTCGTCGGTTCTTGCGGCGCGCCAAACCGAGCATTGGCTTGCCGCGTTCTCCGCAGCGGATATCCCGCACGGTCGTATCAATACCTACAAGGAAGCCTTTGCTCACCCACAGGTCATCCACCGTCAGATGACGATCGACGTGCCGGTTGACAAAGGTATCGGCTCGGTACGGGGCATCGCCAATCCCATCAAATTCAGTAAAACGCCGGTGCACTACGTTCGGGCGCCCGCGAAACTCGGTCAGCACACAGAAGACGTGCTTTCCGACTTGCTAGAACTTTCCGCGGACCACATCGCCGGTCTCGAAGAACGTGGGGTGATTAGTTGCCAAACGTCAAAAAAGACACTTCAGGAGCAATCATGAGCATCCAAGCTAATAATGTCGGAAACGTCCTGGAGATTTGCATTGCGCGTCCAGAAAAGCGCAATGCGATCAGCGCCGCGATGTACCAGGAACTGACCCGTCTTCTGGATGAGGCCAACGCGGACAAGGAATGTGCCGCAGTCATCGTGCATGGTGCGGGCGGACACTTCACTGTCGGTGCCGATATCAATGATTTCCAGACCCGGCGGGGTAATGAAGATTCCCCTGCTGTCACGCTTCTCCGGAAGATGGCCGCGATCGATGTGCCGCTAATCGCAGCAGTCGAGGGACTGGCGATTGGAATCGGCGCCACGATGCTGCAACACGTCGATTTTGCCTACGCATCCCAAGATGCGCGCTTCCGCATGCCGTTCGTATCGCTGGGTCTGTGCCCCGAGGGCGCATCCAGCTACCTGCTCGAATCGCTGGTAGGTGTCCGGAAGGCACGTGAGTGGTTGATGCTTGGAAAGTTCTTTGATGCAGAAGAAGCTTTCGATGCCGGGCTTCTGACGTCGCTGACGCAGGACGGGGAAGCCCTTGCACGGGCGCGCGAAACGGCTGCCGAACTGGCAAAGCTTCCCAAGGCTTCGGTACGCGCGACAAAGCGGATGTTGAACCACGAGAATCGTGCCGCTGTGGGTTCTGCGCTCGACCTGGAAGTGAAGATGTTCGCCGAACTCTTGAATACCGAAGCCACTCAGGAAATCTTCAAATCCTTCCTGAACAAGAAGCGTTAAGAACGCCATGGCCGAGTTGATAAAAATCGAATCAGAAAATTTCGTCCGGGTCATTACGATGAATCGGCCGGATAAGAGAAACGCGCTGAACTCGGAAATGTGCGACGCGTTGCACGACGCGTGGCAAGACTTCGCGGGCTCAGAGGATCGCGTTGCCCTGCTACGTGCAGAGGGGTCGGTGTTTACGGCAGGCCTCGACACGGACGATCCACCGGATTCCTTTTGGCATGCCATTCCCAATGTCGCATTTGACATTGGAAAGCCGGTTATTGCAGCGGTTAATGGCCCCGTGATAGCGGCGGGCGTATCGATGCTTGCATTCTGCGATCTTTGTGTAGCGACTTCGGCAACGACCTTCGTCTATCCCGAAGGTCGCCTAGGCATGGCAGCCGGCTTGATTAGCTCGCTGGTCGGTCGGATTCCCCACAAGATCGCGATGGAGCTCATGTTGACCGGGCGCCCGGTATCCGCCCAACGGGCCTATGAAGTCGGATTCGTAAACGAACTCTGTGAACCAGGAAGCGAAACAGAGGCAGCTCTAGTGACAGCGCGTCAGATTGCGAGCGCAGCGCCGCTGGTACTGCGTTTCCTCAAACAGGCGGCGAGACACTCGATTCCGGTAGGACTGGTTGAGGCAGGCTATAGCGCCCAGTACCAAGCTCAGATGCTGGCCAGGAGTGAAGACGCCCGGGAAGGGGCGTTGGCGGCCAAGGAGCGTCGCGCTCCCGTTTTCGTGGGCCGCTAGGACTAACTAACACAGTAGGGGACTGAGAAATGGATCTGAATTTCACAGAAGAAGAGCAGGAATTTAGAAAAGAGGTACATGCGTGGATCGACGCCCATTTGCCGAAGGAGATCTCGCACAAGGTGCACAACGGACTGCAGCTATCCCGCACCGATATGCAGCGTTGGCACCAAATTCTGGGGAAAAAGGGTTGGCTGACGTATAAGTGGCCAGTCGAGTTCGGCGGCACGGGCTGGACACCAGTGCAGCGGCACATATTCGAGGAAGAGTGCGCGTTGGCAGGAGCACCGCGACTCGTGCCCTATGGGCCTGTCATGGTGGCACCAGTCATCATGGCATTTGGTAACGCTGAGCAACAGGCGCGCTTCTTGCCCGGCATTGCGACGGGCGATGTTTGGTGGAGCCAGGGTTACAGCGAGCCGGGATCGGGTTCCGACCTGGCTTCGCTCAAGACACGAGCGGAGCGAAAGGGAGACAAGTACATAGTCAATGGTCAAAAGATCTGGACCACGTTGGCTCAGTACGGGGAGTGGATTTTCTGTCTCGTCCGGACCAATACAGAAGGGAAGCCGCAGGCAGGGATCAGTTTCCTGCTCATTGACATGCGTTCGCCTGGCGTCACGGTTCGGCCCATTAAGCTGCTGGACGGCGAGTGCGAGGTCAATGAGGTCTGGTTCGACAATGTTGAGGTCCCCGTTGAGAACCTGATTGGCGAAGAAAATAAGGGCTGGACCTATGCCAAACACCTTCTCAGTCACGAACGCTCGAACATTGCAGAAGTCGGGCGTGCCAAGCGTGAGCTCCGACGCCTGAAGCGAATCGCGGCTGCAGAAGGCATGATGGACGACCCTCGTTTCAAAGACGAGGTTTCGAAGCTCGAGGTAGATATTATCGCGCTCGAAATGCTGGTTCTTCGCGTTATCTCGGCAGAAAAATCCGGGAAGAATCCATTGGATATCGCAGGCCTACTGAAAATCCGAGGCAGTGAGATTCAACAGCGCTACAGTGAATTGATGATGCTGGCTGCAGGTCCCTATAGCCTCCCATTTATTCAAGACGCTATGTTGACGGAGTGGGATGGCGAGTTCCCAGGTGGAGAGCGACGGAACGCTCCGCTTGCCGCGACATATTTTAATCTGCGGAAAACCACTATCTACGGTGGCTCCAATGAAGTGCAGCGTAACATTGTTTCGCAAGTGGTCCTCGGATAAAGGAGTAGAGCATGGATTTCGAATTCACTGACGACCAGGACCAACTGCGAGATGCAGTAAGAAAGTGGGTAAAGCGTAGCTATACGTTTGAGCACCGTCGCAGTTCCGAGAGCAGCGGCGGATTTTCCGCGGACGCGTATTCGGAGCTTGCGGAGCTTGGGCTGACTGGACTTTACGTCCCAGAAGAGTATGGCGGCGTCGGTATGGGGCCGGTCGACGTTATGGTGGTTATGGAGGAACTGGGGCGGGGCATCGTACTCGAACCGCTGGCGCAAGTTCTACTTGCGGGTGCAGTGCTGTCGAACTACGCCGAAGCAAGCGTACGCGCGGCGTGGCTGCCTACGATTGCTTCTGGAGAAAGTCTGGTCGTACTGGCCCAGCAGGAGCGCGCGAATCGTTATCGCATCGATACGTGCGAGACGCGAGCAGTCGAGACGGCGGAAGGTTGGGAGCTTACTGGGAGTAAGAGCCTCGTGCCGGTTGGCGATCATGCTGCTGCGTACATTGTACCCGCCATGATTGCTGACACTCTCGGAGCGTTCCTTGTGGAGCGCTCCGCCCCAGGTGTATTGGTACACCCTTATCAAACTGTCGACGGCTCGCGCGCCGCGGAGCTGACGTTGTCGAAGGCGCCGGGCACGCTAGTCACCCGCGAAGGCCAGGATTGCCTGTCGTATGCCGTGGATCTTGGCATTGCAATGACGTGTGCAGAGGCCGTGGGCGTGATGGACGTAACCCTGGAGGCTCTGGTGGAGTACATGAAGACGCGCAAGCAGTTCGGCGTCGCTATCGCGAGCTTCCAAGCGTTGCGTCACCGCGTCGCAGATATGAAGATGAGTCTAGAGCTCGCGAGGTCTATGAGCTACTACGCCTCGCTCAACGTCAACGCGCCGGCGAACCAGAGACGTCGCGCCATGGCACAAGCGAAATATCAGTTGGGCGGGTCGATGCGATTCGTCGGCCAGCAGGCCGTGCAATTGCACGGTGGGATTGGAATGACGGATGAGTATATCGTCAGCCACTATTTTAGACGCCTTACCCAAATGGAATCGGTGTTCGGAGATACGCTGCATCATCTGGCGCAGATGTCGGACTCCATGCATCCCGAGCTTGACAAGGCTGCCTAAGGCGCCGCGAAGAGTAAGTGCTCGATGAATTGCGATGGCGGGTGACCCTCATCGTTTCCGGCAGCGCGGTGGTACATCCTCGCGCTGCTCATAGTATCGGACCGGGATAGTAGCGTAATTGATGCAGACGCAACTTCAGTCACGAAGCCAAGTCGGGATCCATGATATTTTTCTTCCAATTCCAATGAAAGTGACTTCGTTGAGTGGCGAGCAGATAATCAGCCGACAAGGCTATTCACGCGTAATTAAAGAGGGGAAGTTCGTGAAGCTCCCCGCTTTTTCTCCTGCGAGTCTGTTCTTGGGCGGCTCTATTTTTAAGAGCTCGCATTGCAGCTTCGATCTGGATGTAACTAGTTATTCTGTGGTGCGTGATCAACCAATGCACGATCTGTGGGATTCCAGGCCGCTTTGGGAGGCAATTTCATTGTCGGTGTTTATGAATCCAAAGGAAGCTTGGAATATTGCAGATATAGCGGATAGTTTGCAGACAACATCCTCGAGAGTCAGGCGGACCCTCTTCAGCCAGGGCAATTGCTTCACGGAAATATGTAACACGCAGCGGCTTATGCGTTCGCTGTTCGAATTGGCAGGACTGGAAAGATCTATACCGGATATTTCGAACAGAATTGGGTGGAGCCAATCCTATGACTTTGAGTCATCTTTCTATAATAGATTTAAAGTTTCGGCAGATGTTATTTGCGGAATGAAATTTTATGCCCGCTAGGCGATCTATTTAGAGGAGCTCTACTGAACGTTTGCCAGCCATCAACCGCTTCGAAAGAGATGGGCGGCCGTTGGGCAGGCCGCCCTCTTTTGCGATGGAAGTACCATCCGCCCCAGCCTCGCGCGCGCAGGCTGCTCGTGCCGCCGTGATGCCGGCGGCCGTTGCCCCGATGACTACGATTTGCTTAGCAGGCCGCTGAAATACCTCCAACGGAAGTCAGCGCGAGGACTGGCTGAAGCGTTGGTTTGAGGACCCCATCCAACCCCACATTCATGCGCGGCGCAGACACCTTCACCGAGAGTTTGTTCACGATGCGGAGGCTGGAGGATTTCGTGCCGAAGTCCCATCCGCTGCGCTCGATCCGCACCATGGCCAATCAGGCGCTGGTGAAGATGGACCGGTTGTTCGCGCAGATGTACGAGGCCGATATCAAGGGCGGCCGGCCAAGCATCGCGCCGGAGAAGTTGCTGCGGGCCATGCTGCTGCAGGTGCTGTACAGCATTCGCTCCGAGCGCCAACTCATGGAGCAGACGCAGTACAACCTGCTGTTTCGCTGGTTCATCGGGCTGTCGATGGACGACCCAGTTTGGGTGCCCACGGTCTTCACCAAGAACCGCGAACGGCTGATCAAACATGATGCAGTGATCCAGTTCTTCAACGAGGTGTTGGCCATCGCGCAGAAGAAGAACTGGCTGTCGGGTGAGCACTTCAGCGTAGACGGCACGTTGGTTCAGGCGTGGGCAGGCCACAAGAGTTTCGTGCGCAAGGATGGCGGCGACCAAGACGATAACGACGGCGGCAACTTCAAGGGGCGCAAGCGCAGCAACGAGACGCACGAGTCCAAGACCGATCCCGATGCCAAGCTGTACCGCAAGGGCAAGACAGCCAGCGAGCTGCGCTACATGGGTCATACCCTGAGCGACAACCGCCACGGCCTGGTGGTGAGCGCCATGGTGACCAATGCGGACGGACACGCCGAGCGCGAGGCCGCAAAGGTAATGCTCAACGATGCCAGGCAGGTGGTTGAGGACCTGAACGTGGAAGTAACCGTCGGCGCGGACAAGGGATACGACGCGCAGGAGTTCATTCAGGCCTGCCTGGAAATGAAGGTGACGCCCCACGTGGCGCAGAACACCTCGGGGCGGCGCTCGGCCGTTCCTGATGCCATTGCCAGCAGCGCCGGTTATGCGGTCTCGCAACAGAAGCGCAAGCTGATCGAACAGGGCTTTGGCTGGGTCAAGACCGTGGGGCGCATGCGTCAGGTGATGGTGCGCGGCCTGAAGAAGGTCGACCAGATGTTTGTGCTGAGCATGGCCGCCTACAACCTCGTGCGCATGCGCTCGCTGGGACAAATCCGTCCGCAGTTGCAGTAATCGCGGTAATGAGGCCGGAAATGGGCGTCAAAACGCAGGAAAAGTCGATGCAGGGAGGTCCGACTTCCGGATTGTGAGAAATAGCGAACCTACCAGCCTTGAGGCGAAGTACTCATCGCTTGCGCGATGAGTACTTCAGCAGCCTGTTAGGGGAATCATCAGAGAGCCTCGTGAATCTCGATTGCCAACGCCGGACAGATCCCAGCAGCCAAGCGTGCAGATTTTGTATTGATCGGCCGACGGATCGGCATTCAAAAGAATGACGATTCCGTCATCCTTTTGGTCGAACAGATCCGGCGCATTGACGACGCATTGGCCGGAACCGCAGCATTTTTCGGGATAGATTGTGATTTTCATCGTGATTCGCCGTAGTGGATTTACCAGCTAACGGGCAGTGCCCTAACACCATACATGAGCGAATCGCTCTTGAACGCGAGGCTCTCGATGGGCACGGCCAGCCGAAGATTCGGCAGGCGCTTCAGTAGGGCGGTGAACATGATCTGCATTTCGACTCTGGCGAGAACTTGTCCCATGCACTGATGCGGGCCGTATCCGAATGCGATCTGTGTCCGGGCATCACGGCGGAGGTCAAAGACGTGGGGATCTTTGAACTGCTCCTGGTCGCGATTTGCGGAAATACTAAGCACGACAACGGGATCACCGGCTCGGATCAATTGCCCATTCACGACAACGTCCTCCAGTGCGACACGTCGCGTCCCGGACTGTATGACATCCAGGAAGCGTAGCATCTCCTCCACCGCGTTTGGAACGAGGCTTGGATTCTGGCGAAGCTCTTCCCAGATGTCCGGCCTCTGAAGTAGGAAGAGCACCCCCATCGACGTCGTATTTGCCGTCGTCTCGTGCCCGGCAATCAGCAGAAGCCTTCCAAGCGAGACCACGTCTGTTTCAGTGATATCGCCCTTCCGTACATGATTAACGATAAGGCGACTGAGGATGTCCTCCCCGGGGCTTTCGGATCTCTTCGCCACCAGTTCACGCAGGTATTCGCACAACGCTTGATTCGCGGCGCTAGCCTCTTCCCTCGTCGCGGTGCTCGACGTCATGATCATCGCCTGTTCTTGGAAGAAGTCGTGATCGTCGTATGGAACACCAAGCAACTCTGAGATAGCCAATGCTGGTGTCGCCAATGTAAAGGCGCTAACCAGGTCAGAAGGCTGCGGCCCCATCGCAAAATCTTCCAAGAGCTTGTCCACGATGGCCTGAAGTCGCGGCCGCAGATTCTCGATCTTTCGGATCGTGAATTCGCCGGTCAGCATCCGCCGTTGCTCTGAATGCTTGGGTTCATCCAGGGTAATGAAGGTCCGGTTACTACTCCGAACAACCTTTACTGCGGCGCTGGAAGAGGGAAATCCCGGATGTGAGACGTCGGAGCTAAAGCGAGAGTCCGACAAGACAGCGCGAACATCGTCATAACGCGTGACAAGCCAAGCGATCTTTCCGTCCCAAAGCTTACCTTGTGCCAATTCGCCCTTCTGTTGCATCTGGAAGAACACCGGCGGCGGCGCCAAGGGATCTACGCGCTTAGGGGGGAAATCTGGGATTCCGCCGCTGTCGCCCTCAGCGTGAAAAGGACACGCTGATTTCGGCTCGTTCGCAGCCGCATCAAAAGGACAGCGCCCTTCTACCGCGGAAGATGGGTTGGAGGAAGGGGTGGGAGCAGGCGACTCCGTCATGGAAATATCTCCGAGGGCGATTGGTGGCTAATGTTAGGTAGCCTACCTATGTGGCGCAAAGGGGGTTTACCCTCAACAACAGAATCGAAGGTCGACCCGTAGACATCAGAAGAAAGCGGAGAACCCATATGTGGCGATATGCCCGCCGACGTTGGAGTGCTTGCCCGCCCGCAACACCATCGCCATGGCATTCCAGCGCGCCATGGCGGCCAGTCGGCGCTCGATCGAGGTGTCGCCTGGGTACGGCTGCTCGCCCGATTCGGCAATCGTATTGACGTAGGGCGTCGTGATTGCGCCATGGAAATCCCCGTGTCGGGCCGCGTCCGATTCATGCAGGCGGCCGATCAGGTAGTGGGCGCGTTCGCGGCCTTCCACTTCGGTCACGGCGGCCAGGGCCTCAATCCATTCCTGGGTTTCCTGCGGGTCCACATCCAGCGGCAATACGTGTAGCGGCAACACCGGGGCATTCATCTCTGTCTCCATGGGATTGACGGGGCTTCGGTTCGCATCAGGCCCGGTCGGATAGGCGTGGCCATTGCGCTTCAAATGAATTGCAGTTGCAATCGTCTGGGCATTGTGAGCGCTCTGCGGCATAATTGCAACTGCAACTATTGGAGATACCATGTCGACTGAGAAGCCGGATTTGTGGTTTTCGTTTGTACGGTCGCACCGGGCCTTGATACGTGAGGTGGATCGGCGTCTTGCCGAGGCTGGACTGCCAGTCTACGCGTGGTACGACGTGCTGTGGGGGATTGAAAGCGGGCCGGAGGAAAGCCGCCGGATGCATGAGCTGGCCGATGTGCTTGCCATCGAGCGGTACAACCTGACTCGCCTGATTGACCGGCTGGAGCGTGAAGAACTGGTGACCCGTATCCGGTCAGAGGAAGACGGCCGCGCCGCGTTCGTGTCCGTCACACGGCAAGGTAAGGCCTTGCGCAAGAAGATGTGGGGCATCTACGAGGCGGCGGTCAAAGAACTGTTTCTGGCCGAGTTCCGGCCGGAAGACATCGGGCGATTTTCTCGTGCGCTGGATGCGGCGGCAGCCAAAGCGGGGTGGCCGAAATAGGTTCGAACTCCCTTTTCGTGCGGTGACGCTTCTGGCTCGCGCCGGAGGGGACGAATGTGTCCGCTTTTTGGGACACGTTCGACTTAGTTGGCAACGGCGGTACCCTGACGCCTCAATCAAAGGTCAGTGGCATGACCGGCGCTTACCGACCCACCCTAAGCGGACATCAGGATGGAGCAGAGACTGATATCCATTAGGCGCCCCGCATGACTGAAGAATTCCCTCAGAACGTTGTCTGCAGCGCTTCATTTAATAGCTGGACAACGTATGCTTCGACCGCTTTGTGCCCGGTGAGGGCCTAGCTAGAGCGACGGCTGAGTTCCGTCCGTAGCGACAAAACGTAGTTTGGCTCACCAACTATCGGGGCGGCGCCGTACTTTCGCGAACTACAAGGTCAGGCTCGAACTCGGTCTGATTGCGTTTGGACCCGCCTTCAATCTGATCAACCAGGTTACGAGAAGTAAGTTCGCCAATCAGAACGGGATTCGAGTGTACGGTCGTGAGTGCGGGCGTCATCAGTTCCGCCATCTGCCAGTCGCCGAAGCCTGAAACTGAGATGTCGCTCGGAACCGATAGTCCCAATGTGCGGCACTCCGCGATCGCTGCCACAGCAACGAAGTCATTGATGCATATCAGGGCAGTCGGCTGTTCCTGATGCGGCAGCGAGTCATTACGCTCGAGACAGGTCCGAACCGCTTGCCGGACGGCAGATGCTTCGTACGGTGTCGGGAGAATGCGGTCGTCGGGTATCGAAATGCCGTTCTCACTGAGGACGTCTTGGATGCCCAGAAGTCGTTGAGAGGAGAGAAATTGAGTCTCTAGTGGCCCTGGGAGGACGGCAAACTTTCGATGTCCCTGTTTGACCAAATAGCTCGTCAACCTGCGCATCGCCAAGCGATTGTCATATCCCACCGTGGGATGCATACCCTCACGATCGACGGCCCACATTAGGACATACGGAATGGCATGCTTGTGGATTAGCGAGAAGACGTCAGGGTGATGCTGTGACCCGATAATGGCGATTCCGTCGACTCTGCGCTCCAAAAGCGCGCGCGCGCAGCGTAGTTCTGTCTCACTGTCGTCCCGGTGGCACGTCAATAAAACGGTGTATCCGAGCCGATCGAGCTGCGCCTCTAAGGTATCGACCGCTTTCGCGTAAAGCTCGTTCATCAGTGTCGGCGCAATGATGCCGACCGATCGCGTGCGCCCTTGACGCAGGTCCCGAGCCGAGGAAGACGGGACGTAGTTGAGGCTTGCGATGGCGTTCTGCACGCGCTCCAGCGTGTCAGGTCGCAGCCGATCCGGCGATGTCAGTGCACGGGAGACTGTTGCCGAGGAAACGCCGGCGAGGAGGGCGACTTGCTTGACATTCACCATATCGGATCAGCGGTTATCTTCAGCCTGGGATATCGGCCGACTGCCGTCATTGTAACGACCTTGGTAGTCCACAGGCAGTTTCCGTCGTCGGGGGGTATCCCGACGACGGACCGGCATTCCCGGTGAGGGCTAGTCGAGCCGGACCTTTGCTGAATCAGCCACGCGCTTCCATTTCGTAACTTCGGTGCGCAGAAACGCATCGAATGCTTCCGGGGTGCCGCCTGCGATCTGCGCGCCTTGAGCCATCAGCTTGTCGCGGACCTCCGGATCCTGAAGGGCTTTGTTGAACTGGCTGTTCATCTTAGCAACGATGGCTGGTGAGGTCCCGGTCGGCACCATAAATCCACCCCAAGAAACGGCTTCGTATCCGCTTATCCCGAGCGCTTCATCTACCGTCGGCACATCGGGCAGTGCCGGCAATCGAGTCTTGCTCGTGACCGCAAGAGCCCTGAGTTTTCCACTCTTGACATGTGGCATTCCAGCAAGCGCGGTGGGAAGGGCAACATTGATCTGCTGACCGAGCACGTCTGTGAGCGAAGGCGCGTCTCCCTTATAGGGAACGTGGTTCATCTTGACGCCAGCCATGGTACTAAGGAGTTCCCCGGCCAGATGGCTGCCCGAACCGTTGCCTGCAGATCCAAAGGTAATCTGTCCTGGCTTGGCCTTTGCTAATGAGACCAGTTGGCGCAGGTCCTTCACCGGCGAATTTGCTGCCGTGACGATAATGAGCGGCACCTTTGTCACCAAGACAACTGGCGTAAAGTCTTTCAGCGTGTCATAAGGAAGTCTCCCGTATACGGCCGGGTTGATGGCATTCGGCCCAAGGTTGGCCATCAGCACGGTGTAGCCGTCAGGCTGCGCCTTCGCAACGGCTTCATTAGCGATGATGCCGTTTGCGCCAGGCCGGTTCTCCACAACAACAGACTCTCCCCATGCCTGGCTAAGCTTAGCGCTTAGGAGCCTGGCGGTCACGTCTGAGGCGCCGCCAGGGGGATAGGGAAGAACGACCCGAATCGGCTGGACCGGCCATTCCTTAGCGTGGGCGGCGGCCAGACCGATGGTCAGTGTCACTCCGCAAACGGCTAATGCCCCCGCAATTCGTAGCAATCGATGCATGTCTGTCTCCTTTGAACGTGATCTTTATGGTGATCACTGTGGTCGGGCGGATTACACGTCAGATCGTCCCATCGCGGCGCATTGCCTCAATTTGCTCCACAGACTTCCCGAGCTCATTTTTCAGGATGGTTTCAGTGTGTTCGCCCAGCGCTGGGGGCGCGCGAAGGTAGTCGATACTGCTGCGAGAGAACTTGATAGGGTTCGCAACCTGGGGCGCGCTTGCACCGCTGCTGTGGGGCAAAGAGAAAACCATTTCACGCGCCCGGATATGGGGATCCTCCAGTGCTTCTGGAATGCTCTGGATCGGGCCACAAGGTACGCCGACCGATTCCAGCAGTTTGAGCCACGTGTCTCTCTCTTCTTCTTCAAAGCGAGCCGAGAGCACCTCCACAAGACTTTCACGGTTCTTTAGACGATCCGCATTGCGTCGATAGCGGTCATCATCCGGAAGATTGATTAAACCCAGCGCTTCGCACATGGCTCGGAACTGCCGGTCATTACCGACTGCTACGATCAGAGAGCCATCGCTTGCAGGGAATGACTGATAGGGTGCGAGATTGGGGTGCGCGTTGCCCCAACGACGCGGGTGGCTCCCGCCCACCAAATAGTTCGAGGCCTGGTTTGCCAGCCACGCCACCTGCGTATCCAGCAGGCTCATATCGACGTACTGCCCGCGGCCACTGCCGACTCGCTCAAATAGCGCGCTGACAATTGCAACGCTTGCATACATGCCAGTCATCAAGTCCGATATGGGCACCCCGCATTTTTGCGGGCCGCCACCGGGGACGCCGTCGCGCTCGCCTGTGATGCTCATCAGCCCGCCCATGGCTTGCACCACGAAATCGTATCCAGCCCGCTTGCGGTATGGGCCCGTCTGCCCGAAGCCGGTGATGGAGCAGTAGACGAGCCGAGGATTGATCTCACTCAGGGTCTTGAAGTCCAACCCGTAACGTTGCATATCGCCGAACTTGTAGTTCTCAACGAAGACGTCGCAATCTTTGACTAGCTCGTGCAGCAAATCCTGACCGACCTTGCTGCTGACATCCAGAGTGATCGAACGCTTCCCGCGATTGGCGCAAAGGAAGTACGCCGACTCTTCCGTCGTCGTGCCATCCTCACGAGTAAGGAAAGGCGGGCCCCAAGCTCGCGTGTCATCGCCGGTGCCGGGACGCTCAACCTTCATCACGTCAGCGCCCAGGTCGGACAATAGTTGCGTGCTCCAGGGTCCAGCAAGGATCCGGCTCAAGTCTAGGACCTTGATACCTGCAAGGGGGCCTGCCATATCTCCTACTCCTCTTTTTTGAGTTTCTAACTAATTAGCTCGGGTCGAACAGCACGCCAGGGTTCAAGACCTGGTGCGGATCAAAGGCCTGCTTGGCGGCCTTTAGCGCGGTGCAGAACAGCTCCGGCCGTTCCTTGTCGTACCAAGGGCGATGGTCCCGACCAAGCGCATGGTGGTGGGTCACCGTACCGCCTGCGTCCACCATGGCTTGCTCTCCAATGCGTTTGATCGCTTGGAACTGCTCGGGCAATCGAGCCTTATCGCCATAGGCAAACCACGTGAAATATGGCGCAGGGCCATCAGGGTAGAGGTGGGTAAAGCGGCAAGTCACCGAACCCGGGCGGCCGGTAACTTCGCGAATGGCCCGATGCGTTTCTGCCTTGACGTGCGCGTGAAGAGCGGCGAACTTGTCCCACGTGCACGCGGTTTCCATGGTCTCGCGCATGACGCCGCGAGCAATGGCGTACTCGCGCAGGTATGGGCCGCGCAGGAACTTGTTTCGCCAGCTCGATGTCGCAGCGTCCGCACCACCTTGGTTTCCGCTGACCGGATCATCGTCCCATTCGCCGCCGCACTCCGCGCAAATTTCCAGTGCTCGCTTCAGGCGTGCCTCGACCGGGTGGTCGGCGGACTCGAATCCCAGCACGAGAATGTCATAGCTGCCGTCGCTCGAACCCGTGTACAAGGCTTCTTCGCGTTCCACAAGGCGGGCATTGGCAGGGTTCAGTCCAGATTGAGACAGTACCCGTGTGGCCTCGACAGCGCGCGCATAGTCACGGAAACGTACGGTCACCTGCTTGCGGAAGACCGGCCGGCGGTGAAGCTTGACCCACGCCTCGGTAATGATGCCCAGTGCGCCTTCGGAGCCGAGGAAAAGTCGATCCGGATTGGGTCCCGAACCCGATACCGGGAAACGTCGGGATTCAATGGCACCCTGGGGCGTTACCACTCGCATGCTCTCGACGTGGTCGTCGATCTGAGTGAACGCGGTCGCAAAGTGGCCTGCTGCTCGCGTTGCGATCCAACCCCCCAGTGACGAGAACTCCCACGCTTGCAGGAAGAATCGCATGGTCAGGCCGGTGGGCTTGAGCTGTCGTTCCAGCTCCGGGCCAAGGACGCCCGCTTGAATGCGCGCGGCCTGCGATGTTTGGTCTACCTCCAGCACTTTGTTGAAGTGCTTCATGTCGATGGACACCACGCCACGGTAACGATCGTGCTCGGGCGGATTCACGCCGGCCACGACGCTGGTGCCGCCGCCGTACGGAACTGCAGCAACGTTCTGGCGCCCGCACCAGTCGAACAGGTCCACGATGTCCTGCTCAGTGCGCGGGTAGGCGATGACGTCCGGCGGGTTGGAAAATTCCCGGCGCATTGCGCGCGCAACATCCATGGTGCCCGCGCCGTAGGTGTGATACAGGCGGTCGTAATGATCGCTTGTGCAGATTTCGCGAAGCGACGCGGGCAGCTGTACGCGAGGTTTGCGCAGCGAAATTTCTTCGGGCGTCGGAAAAGGTGTCGCTTCGAAGTGCTCGACACCCAGCAAGCGTGTCCACGCTGCCTCGAACTCCCGGATTTCGTCCGGCGTGACGGTGTCACCCTCATAGCCCCACCCGTAAAACTTACGACGACGTTCCTGCATTGTTGCCTCCTGTGTGATGTGGTAATCGATTACATACGTTACGGTAACCTGCGTCAGAGACTGTAAATAACCAATGCCAGTACGGTGATGAGGCGAAAACAGCACTGCGTGCAATCGATTACATAAGTTTAGATTGGTGCGGCATAATGTCAAGCAGTTAACGCAGTCGCGGCCATGGGTTGGAGCAGGAGTCGACGAAGAGGTCGGATCGCTAAGAGACCTTCCCGCGGCGAGGTCACTGTGGGTTGGAGAGCGACTTACTTGGTGGTCTTCCCTTGCAGGGCGTCAGGTACGTCCTTGCCTGAGGACCCAGTGAGTCGATCCTGAGCAAGCAATCTGGGGGCGCTTGCTCGTTGCAGCGTTGGCATGGTGCTCGAGCGACAGAGCAGCAAGAAGTGTGGCCGCTCCCTAGGCCTCAAGCGATGACATGCGGCATATCCGCCCTGGGTAGCCCACCAAACGGAGAGAAGATATGGCCCTGCAACACATCCCGCCCATTCAATGTCTTGTCACCTTCGAGACGGTTGCAAGGCTTCGGAGCGCCACACGTGCCGCCGACGAGTTGTGTGTAACAACCAGCGCCGTGAGTCATCGAATCCGCCAGCTTGAATCTCACCTCGGTGTTGAACTCTTCGGGCGGAGTGACTTCACGCTTTCTGCACATGGTGCAGCGTACCTGGCGAATGTCCGAAGCGGCCTCGCTGCGCTACAGCAGATGCCGGTCAAAAATGGAAAAGCCTCTTCCACGCGACTGCGGGTCGCGGTGACCCCAACTTTCTCCAGGCAGTTCCTGATGCCCAAACTGGAACTGTTCCGCAACAAGTATCCGGACATCGACCTTATCTTGCAGGTCTCCATCCCATTCCTGGACGTCACAGCCGAGCCATCCGATTTGGAAATCCGGTACGGCGCGGGCGGATATGCGGACGTCGATCATCGCGTCGTTCTCTCGGAGGAGGTGGCGCCGGCTTGCAGCCCTACCTATCTCAACGAGTTCGGCCCCTTCGAAGGCTTCGAAATGGCGGGTGAAATCGACCAGGCGCGTCTGATACGTAGCCCGCTTGAGCCTTGGACGACATGGTTCTCCGCATGTGGATTGACGAGAACGGAGCCGCATGTGGGCGCTCAATTCAACGATCTAGGGCTTCTCTATGACGCAGCCGCGTGCGGGTTCGGCGTGGCACTAGTGAGGACCCGTATGGCGCAGTCATGGCTAGAGGGGGGGCGACTCATCCGCATATCGGATCGATCCGTGCCTTCACAGATGGCGCACTACTTATGCTGGGAACCTGGGGCCCTGGAGAGATGGGAGTGCGCCGCCTTTATGGAGTGGCTCACCGACTCGCTAAGTTGAGCGGCCCAAACACGGCAATCAAGTTTTCTGCAACTCAACCGCAAATAACTCTCAACCTGCTATATCGCGTGATTGTCTACAGTCAAGTCATGGCGTCTCGTCGACGCCTTTGACAGAAGTGTATTAGAACCTCCCCACACAATGCATCGCATTCATCGCTCAACGTTTGAGCCTCAGCGCCCGGAAGCAACGCTCCGCCTTGGAGCTGCAGCATCCGTCCAGGCTGATTGCGCGGTTCGCCGGCTCGCTACGGTCGCGCCGTCGCTCCGCACTGATTATCCAATAGACCGGCACAGCACGACGCAGCTTCATCGCACCAGGAGGGCAAAGTCATGAATGCGACGCGTGACGGCTGGTTGGCACATCCTACTGACGCTGAGCGGAGGGAAGCCCGGCGTGCGGAAGTGGTTTCCGCGCTAGAAGGCGTGCTGCCTAGGGACCTTATCCTGTCGCAGCGCGAGGACACCCAGCCATTTGAATGCGATGGCCTTACGGCCTATCGGGCGCAGCCGCTCGTCGTGGTGCTTCCCGAAACAGAAGAGCAGGTTGTTGCCATTCTGCGAACGTGCAAGACGCTCGGTGCGCCCGTCGTGGCTCGGGGCGCAGGCACGGGATTGTCAGGCGGTGCGCTCCCACATGAGATGGGCGTGCTCCTTTCGCTCGCTCGTTTTAACCGGATCGTCAGGGTAGATCCTGTGAGTTGTACCGCAGTGGTCCAATGCGGTGTACGCAACGCCGCAATCAGTGAGGCAGCCGCTACGTATGGGCTGTACTACGCCCCCGATCCGTCCAGCCAGATTGCCTGCACGATCGGTGGAAACGTGGCCGAGAATTCCGGAGGCGTCCATTGCCTCAAGTACGGACTCACGTTGCAGAACGTAATGAAAGTACGGGGATACACCATTCAGGGCGAGGCGATAGAGTTTGGATCGGAAGCCCTTGATGTCCCTGGGCTCGATTTGCTCGGCGTCGTTGTAGGCAGTGAAGGGATGCTCGCAGTGACATTGGAAGTCACCGTCAAGTTAATTCCTAAGCCAGAACTTGCGCGATGCATCGTTGCAAGCTTCGACACCGTCGAAGCCGCTGGTGACGCCGTAGCCAACGTCATCGCGGCCGGCATCATCCCAGCCGGCCTGGAACTGATGGACAAGCCGATGACCGCCGCCGTAGAGGACTTCGTGCATGCTGGCTATGACCTGGACGCGGCCGCAATCCTATTGTGCGAGAGTGATGGGACGGCGTTGGAGGTCGAGGACGAGATTGTGAAGATGAATGCCGTCCTCACCGCCAGCGGGGCCACTCGTCTTGAAGCAAGTCAGGACGAGGCGCAGCGTCTTCGTTTCTGGAGCGGGCGAAAGAATGCATTTCCCGCGACGGGGCGCATGAGCCCGGATTACCTGTGCATGGATTCCACGATTCCTCGCAAGAGTCTCGCTGCGATCCTTCGAGCAATCAGCGAGATGGAGGTGCGCTATGGGCTTCGCTGCGTGAACGTGTTCCACGCCGGCGACGGGAATCTACATCCGCTGATCCTTTTCGACGCCAACAATCCCGAAGAACTGCACCAGGCGGAGCAATTCGGCGCAGAGATTCTGGAAACAAGCGTCACGCTTGGCGGGACGGTGACCGGAGAGCACGGTGTGGGCGTGGAGAAGCTGAACTCAATGTGCGTTCAGTTCTCAGGCGCAGAGCGAGAACAAATGTTTGCGCTGAAACGTGCATTCGATCCGCAATCGCTCTTGAATCCTGGGAAGGTAATTCCGACGCTGCATCGATGTGCCGAATATGGTCGCATGACTGTTCGGCGTGGGATGCTGCCGCATCCAGAAATCCCGAGGTTCTAGAATGACGACGATCCCCACGGAAGTGTCTCATCTGATTGAGACAGTCCTGCATGCAAGAAAAACGAAGACCTCTCTCAACATCGTTGGCGGCGGTACGAAATGCTTCTACGGTGAAGAGCCGTCGGGTGAACCGTGTGATGTCCGGCGCCTCAGCGGAATTTGCAGCTATGAACCGTCTGAGCTGGTTGTCACCGCTCGTGCAGGCACACCGCTAGAAGAACTTGAGGCCGTGCTGGCCGAGCACAATCAGTACCTTGCCTTTGAGCCGCCACGCTTTGCTAAAGGAAGTACTGTCGGAGGAGCGGTCGCGGCAGGTCTGAGCGGGCCAGCACGCGTCGGGGTAGGGTCCATTCGGGACTTCGTTCTCGGCGCGACCATGATTAACGGCAAAGGCGAGCTTCTGACATTCGGCGGGCAAGTGATGAAGAACGTTGCCGGTTATGACGTTTCGCGTCTCCTGGCCGGCTCAATGGGAATACTCGGTGTTATCTGTGAGGTCTCGCTGAAGGTTCTGCCCATTCATTCATCGAGGATCACCCTGGTCATCGAACGCGACGAAGCAGGGGCGTTGTCTCTCTTAAACGGGCTGACTCGGCAAGCATTGCCAGTCAATGCGAGTGCCTGGCACGACGGAAAGCTGTTCCTCCGACTGAGTGGTGCAGCCTCTGCTGTCACGGAAGCCAGAAAGCGTTTGGGCGGGACTGAGCTGGAACCAGACGAAGCGTTGTCCTGGTGGGATGCCGTCCGCGACCACCGCCACGACTTCTTTTCACAGAGCGACGCGCCTCTCTGGCGTGTTTCCGTTCCGGCAGTCTCCCAACCCTTCTTGGCCGCGAATCAGCTTATTGAATGGGGTGGTGCATTGAGATGGCTATACACCGACGATCCCATCGAGGACGTTCGGGAAATGGCGTCATCGCTTGGTGGTCACGCCACGCTGTTCAGGGATCCGCATCATAGGAGCGGCGTGTTCACGCCACCGAGCGATGCGCTCTTCGAGATTCATCGCAATCTCAAGCAAGCGTTTGATCCCGATGGCATCTTCAATGTTGGTCGGCTCTACCCCGGCCTGTAAGGGGCTCCATATGCAGACAAAACTAAGTCATGAGTTTGCCAACACTCCAGAAGGGGCGGAGGCCGAAGAGATTCTGCGCAAGTGCGTGCATTGCGGCTTTTGTACGGCAACGTGTCCGACTTACCTGCTTCTGGGCGATGAACGTAACGGACCCCGGGGACGCATCTACTTGATGAAGCAGTTGCTTGAGGGGGAAGAGGTCACAGCAAGCACCCAACAGAATCTAGACCGCTGCTTGACGTGCCGGAACTGTGAAAGCACCTGTCCCAGCGGTGTCGAGTACGGCAAGCTAGTTCACATTGGGCGGAAGCTAGTCGATGAGCGAATTCCTCGTCCGCCAAAAGACCGCGCGGTGCGTTGGCTGCTGCGTGAGGGGCTAACTTCGCCATTGTTCTTGCCGGCCATGAAGATTGGCCGAATGGTTCGGCCGCTACTTCCTTCCAAGCTCGCCAACAAGCTTACGCCGAGCAGACCTGCGGGTCAGCGCCCAACGCGCCGCCACGCCAGGAAAGTGCTCATGCTCGAAGGTTGTGTGCAGCCGGCGATGATGCCGAACATCAATTCTGCGACCGCGCGGGTACTCGATGCAGCCGACTTTCAGGTTGTAAGTGTTCCTCGAGCCGGTTGCTGTGGCGCGATCCGGCTGCACACCGGAGATCACAAGGGCGGCCTCGATGATATGCGCAGAAACATCGACGCCTGGTGGCCGGCGATTTCCAGCGGTGAAGTCGAGGCAATTGTCATGAACGCGTCCGGCTGCGGCGCGACCGTGAAGGACTACGCCGACTTGCTAAAGCATGACGCGGAGTACGCCGAGAAGGCAGCTCGGGTTAGCGAGTTGACCCGCGACCTGAGCGAATTGCTTCCTGAACTTCTGCCAAGACTGCGCGGCAAAGTCAAAGCGTGCGACAAGCCGGCCTTGGCGTTCCATCCGCCGTGCACGCTGCAACACGGCCAGAAGCTGCGGGGAGTGGTGGAGGAGCATCTGGGACAGTTGGGCTTTTCCGTTCATCGTGCCAGCGTGGAGAGTCACCTTTGTTGCGGCTCAGCCGGCACCTACTCCGTTCTGCAGCCCGAAATTTCACTCCAGCTCAGAGACCGCAAGATCGAGCATCTGAGCGAGAAGCAACCTGACTGCATCGTGTCCGCGAACATCGGTTGCATCCAGCATTTGCAAAGTGGAACGCCCACGCCAGTAAAGCACTGGATCGAGGTACTGGATGATGCAATCGAGCCGGCAGTCCAACCAGAGGAACAAGTATTTATCTAGCGGCAGGGCAAGAAACGGCGTCGAAGTCGGCACGGGCTGCGAGAGCGGCCCATGCAGTAGTGTTTCGCCTCCTGCAAGTAACGCGGTCGGCGAAAAGTTAGTCACATCAAGATAAGAGGAGCATTTTGTGGCGATCTATCGAATTGGAGAGAAAGAACCGACAATTCATCCGAGCTCGTATGTATCCGAGCATGCGGTAATCATCGGCGACGTGGAAATCGCCGAAGACGTGTCCATCTGGCCCGGCGCTGTGATCCGCGGCGACAATGAAAAGATCACGATTAGGCGAGGCGTGAACGTCCAGGAGGGGGCTGTGTTGCACACCGATCCTGGCTTTCCCGTCGAGGTAGGCGAGATGGTCTCCATTGGACACCAGGCGATGCTTCACGGTTGCAAGGTCGGAGCACGTAGTCTGGTCGGCATTCAGGCTGTGATCCTGAATGGATCCGAACTCGGACAACAATGCCTCGTGGGGGCCGGATCCTTGATCGGCGAGCGCAAGAACTTCCCGGCAGGAAGCTTGGTCATGGGCACACCTGCAAAGCAGGTACGTGAACTAACGGAGGAAGTCAAAGCTGCGATCGAGAAGAACGCTGACGACTACATTAACAAGGCGAAGACGTACAAGAAGGACCTGGTCAAGCTGAGTTAGCAAGCTCCGCGCGTCGGCGGATCAAGCGTCGACGCCTTGAGACGAGAGCGCCAGCCAGCGCCTCGTCTCGTCATCCCTCTCCATCAAGATTGGTGCTCCGGCCATCGCGAACGAACGCGACAAGGCCCGGCCTTGAGTTGCTACCCGGCCACAGGCACAGAACCCCTTCACGCGCCGCCGCTGTCTGCGTGGTCGCTACCCTCACCAGTCGGACCATATCGACTCGGTGCCTCCAGGTACTTCGCGCGATCATTCTTCACTGAATCGTTATATCATCTGCTCAGTGATTGCCCCCTTTTTGTAGACATGACAGAACCTACGGTTGAAATGCTTGCGGACGAACTTAGACCCCGCTTGATGCGGATCGTTGTAGCGCTGCGGCGGGAAATGAGAGCGGCGCACGTGCCCCCCGCGCAGAGCGCTGTTCTTAGTGCATTGCTCGTAAGAGGGCCGATGCGAGTTAGCGATCTGGCCAGGAATGAAGGCGTCAGATTGCCTACGATGACGCAGATTGTCGGGCGGATGGTCGACGCCGAGTTAATCGCGCGCTCCGCACCCGTCGGCTCGTACAACAACATGATTCAGATTACTGATGAAGGCCGGGCTGTGGCCGGCAAATTGGCCGCACAGCGGACGGCGGCACTGGGCAAGCGCATGGAGGGATTGACGCCCGAGGAGTTGCAGACGGTGATCGCGATGTTCCCCATCATCGATAAGATGTTCAAAAGAGAACCGTGGCTGGACCACGAGTAATACCAACGAAATCTTCCTGGAAGACGACACGATTCGAGAAGGCTTATCGCTAGCCGGCCGCGCTTGCGCTGCAACTGCGGAGCCATGCAGGGAGTTGTCAGAGTCGCCGAGAGCAACCGCATCGCCCAATATGGGCCGCACTGCCGCGACCTATACGCTAATAAAAAAGGCGCCTAACACTCACTTAGGCGCCAAAACCTGACTGGGAACGTAGCTTCGGGGGAAAGGGCGACGTATCGCCCTTTGCGGCCCCCGATCTACACTTGAGTTACAAATTTCGTGACGAGATAGCCGTCGAACGTCTCGGTCCCACCCTCACTCCCGATACCGCTATCTTTAATGCCTCCAAACGGTGTTTCGGCGAGAGCGCTTCCAAAGTGGTTGATGTTGACCATGCCGGCCTCAAGGCGGGTAGAGACAGCATGCGCTGTCTTCGCTGACTCGGTAAACACGTAAGACGACAGGCCGTAAGTCAGTTTGTTCGCCCGTGCCAGCACCTCATCCAGATCGTCGAATGCTACAACCGGGGCGACAGGGCCGAATGGCTCGCAAGTCATGAGCATGGAGTCGTCTGAAATGTCTATAACGACGCTGGGCGCGAAGAAATGTCCTGTGTCGCTGCACCTGGTCCCTCCCACGACAACCTTTCCGCCGCGCGCTTTGGAGTCGGCAATCAACCCTTCCATTGCAGCAACACGGCGTTGGTTTGCGAGCGGTCCCATCTGTGTCGAGCTGTCTATACCGTTGCCGACCCGCACTGCGCCAATGACGTCCGTAAAACGCCTGAGGAACCTATCGTAAGCCCCGCGCTGGACGAAGAAGCGGGAGGGCGAGACGCATACCTGACCAGCGTTTCGCAGCTTGTAGTTTGCAAGCATCTCGGCGGCGGTATCGACATCCGCATCGTCGAAGACGATTGCAGGGGAGTGACCACCAAGCTCCATAGTGATTCGCTTCATATGGGATCCTGCGAGAGCTGCTAGTTGTTTGCCAACAGCAGTGGACCCCGTAAAGGAGATCTTCTGGACCAGCGGAGATGCAATGAGGTGTGCTGACACCTCCGCCGGGACGCCAAATACAATGTTTAAGCAACCAGGAGGAAGGCCCGCATCATGGAACAGTTGAGCGATCGCCAGCACGGCACTCGGCGTCTCTTCTGGTCCCTTCAGAATGATCGTACAGCCTGCGCCAAGCGCGGCAGAGATTTTCCGGATCGCCTGATTGAAGGGAAAATTCCAAGGGGTGAAGGCTGCGCAGACTCCGACCGGCTGACGTAGCACGAGCTGGCGGACGTTAGGGTTGCGGCTGGGGATCACGCGGCCGTAGATCCGCCGAGCCTCTTCTGCATGCCAGTCCGCATGCTCTGCACAAACCGTTACTTCGCCCACGGCTTCGTGCAGAGGCTTCCCCTGGTCAATGGTCATGTTGCGGCCGATTTCCGGCGCCCTTTGACGGGCGAGCTCCGCAACTTTACGCAAGATTGCACTGCGTTCCAAAGGCGATGAGTCGCGCCACGTCAGGAAAGCTCGATGAGCCGCCTCGACGGCGGTGTCGAGGTCCTCGCGGGTGGCGAGCGGCAGTCGCCCAACGACCTCCTCCGTCGCAGGGTTGACTACGTCCTGGTGTCGCCGGCCTTCAATGCCGAGAAATTCGCCATTGATGTAAAGGGATAATTCTGGATACACAGCGTGTACTCCAATGACTAAGAGGTTAGCTACGAAATTCTGTGCTTGTGACGGAGGTCGATCTATTCGAGCTTAAAATCACCGACCTTAATTACTGCATCAATGCTCTTCTTGCGCTGCTTAAGGTAGCCCTCGAAATCCTCCGGGGACTGCGTAATGACTTCCATTCCAGTGCCTTGCATCCGCGTGCGAAGCTCGCCGTTCTTCAAAATCGTAGCGACATCGCTCTGCATTTTTTTGATTGCGTTCTGGGGCATCTTGGCAGGCGCATACAGGGCGATGGTTCCCGTAAGCTGGACGTCAATCCCCGCTTCCTTGAATGTAGGGACGTTTGGCAGCATAGGCGAGCGTTCTGGCGTCGACACGGCAAAGGCCTTCACTTTTCCAGCCTTAACGAGTTGCGCGATCGGTGCCATATCGATCATGAGCATATCGATCTCGCCTGAAACGATAGCGGGGACACTTTGCCCAGCACTCTTGTAGCCGACTGGGGTCATCTTTACCCCGGTCTTTTGCGCGAACTCCTCCATACCGACACGCATGCCCAAGTTGGCCCATCCGTACGTGAACTTCCCGTTGGCCGCACGAGCTGCCTTAATGAGGTCAGCGAGGTTGTTGTATGGCGCGGAAGCCGGGGTCACCACAACGAGTGGGGTTGCGGCTAGCCCGCTCACAAGGGTGAGTTCCTTGGTGGGATCGACAGCAACAGTGGGGCGCAAGTTTGCGTCGATGATCAACGTGGACGGGGGCATGACCAGAAGGATCGAACCGTCCGGTTCAGCTCGCGCGACAGCCTTGCTGGCGATCGCCCCGTTTGCGCCTGGCCGATTTTCGACGATTACGGGCCGATTCCAGATTTTTGCCAGCTCTTCGCCAACTGCGCGTGCAACTACGTCGGTGCCACCGCCCGGTCCGTAGCCAACAAAGAGCCGGACCGGCAACGGGCCAGATTGCTGGGCGTACAGGATGGAGGGCAGGGCCAGGGAGCAGAGTAGGACTGCTCTGCGGATAGCCGAAGCGGGTTTTGTCATGTTGTCTCCTCTTTTATTATGAAATACAGCCTTAACCTGCTACCGCAGCTGGAGCGTGGCTCTTCGTCCACTCCTCCTTCAACGGCTTGATGTGCTCACGCGCTTTTCTACTGGCGTTCCAACTAAGAACGCCCATCAAAACGTCTCCCTGGTAGTAGCGAAAGATGCAGGAGTCGTCTTTCAGTTGATCCCCTTCGACAACTTCAACGGTGTATTGAGGGCCGATGCGTCCGTAGCTGTGGATTTGGACCTGGTACTGATCCGACCAGAAGAACGGCAGCGGAGCGTATTCAACGCGAGAGCCGAGCATGTTCTTTGCCGCGGCCATCGCCTGTTCGCTTGCATTCGTCCGGTGTTCAATACGCATGTGCTCGCCGTAGCCTTTGTGAAACCACTCTGCAGCATCGCCGGCGGCATATACGTTCGGGGCTGCTTCACAGTATTCATTGCAGACTACGCCGCTGCGGATGTTTAATCCGCTGCACCACTGCACGCTGGGAACTGCGCCGATAGCCACAACAATTACGTCGCAAGCAATCACAACCCCAGTGTCCAAGCGGACTTCGGTAATGGTGCGGTCACGCCATTTCACCTCCCTGAGTTCGCAGTCGTTGTGGAAAACCACGCCGTTGGCTTCATGGAGTTTTTCGATCCGCTTCCCAACGATATCCCCGACTCGCGCCCCGAGAGGAACTTTCGACTTGTCGATGACGGTCACCTCACAGCCGCTGGTCTTTGCAATCGCCGCTAACTCTGTGCCGATGAAGCCCGCGCCGACTACTAGTACCCGCTTTCCGGCAGTCAGATGTTCCCGAATCGCCAGCGCGTCGTTTAAGTTGCGCAGGCTGTAGCAGTTCGCCGCCTGGCTGAGGTTGGGAATCACTCGAGCGTCCGCGCCCGTGGCGATCAGCAAGCGATCATATTGAAGTGTGGAGCCGTTGCTGAGTTGCAGTGAACTGGCGTCCGTATCGAGGCCGGTGGCCGATGTCCCGTCCAGGTAGTGCAGGTTCAGCGCCTTCATGCCGTCTTCGGACACAAGGTTGAGCGCCTCTACCGGACATTCTCCTGCCATCAGCCGCTTTGAAAGAGGAGGGCGGTCATAGGGCATGCCGCCTTCCTTTCCAATCAGCGTGAGCCGCCCTCCCCAGCCCTGTGCGCGCAGCGCTCGTGCTGCCGTGATGCCGGCGGCCGAGGCGCCGGCAACGACGATGTGCTCGGGGGAGTTCATCACTGATCCTCGTGAATCTCGATGGCGAGCGCTGGGCAGATGCCAGCCGCCAGGCGTGCTGATTCGAATTGGTCAGCCGACGGCTCTGCGTTCAAGAGAATGACGATGCCATTGTCCTTTTGGTCGAACAGATCCGGCGCGTTGACGACACATTGACCAGAACCGCAGCACTTTTCGGGGTAGATTGTGATTTTCATGATGCTTCTCATTTAAGTCGGGATTACCAGCGAACAGGGAGTTCCTTGACGCCATACATGAGTGAATCGCCCTTGAACTCAAGGCTTTCCACGGGAACAGCAAGCTCGAGGTTCGGAAACCGCTCCAGCAAGGCGGTGAACATGATCTGCATTTCGAGCCGTGCGAGGGGTTGACCGATGCACTGATGCGGGCCGTATCCGAACGAGACCTGCGTCCTTGAATCTCGGCGAAGGTCGAACACATTCGGATCTTCAAATTTCGAGCTGTCGCGATTGGCCGAGACACTCAGCACTACAACGGGGTCGCCCGCCTGGATCATTTGTCCGTTCACGACAATGTCCTCGGTCGCGACACGACGCTTTCCTGAATGTGTGACATCCAGATAGCGCAGAATTTCTTCCACCGCATTTGGAACGAGGCTTGTGTCTTGTCGAAGCTCATTCCAGATATCCGGTCGTTGCAGGAGGAAAAGCACTCCCATTGCGGTCGTATTCGCCGTGGTCTCGTGGCCGGCAATCAGCAAGAGCCTTGCAAGGGAAACAACGTCCGTTTCGGTGATATCGCCCTTTCGTACGTGATTGACGATGAGGCGGCTGAGGATATCTTCCCCGGGGTTCTCCGATCTCTTCGCCACCAGGCCCTTCAGGTACACCTCGCACAACTCATGATTTGCGGCGATGGCCTCCTCAAGCGTCGCACTACTCGACGTCAGGACCATCGCCAGTTCCTGAAAGAAGTCATGGTCTTCGTACGGAACGCCAAGCAACTCTGAGATCGCCAATGCCGGCGTAGCCAACGTAAAGGCGCTAACCAGGTCGGAGGGTTGAGGCTTTGTTGCGAAGTCGTCCAGCAGCTTGTCTACGATCGCCTGAATCCGCGGGCGAAGGGCCTCGATTTTGCGGATCGAGAATTCACCTGTCAGCATGCGCCGATGCTCTGCATGCTTGGGTGCATCCATGGTGATGAAGGTCCGGTTACTACCCCGGGCAACTTTCATTGCAGCACTGACAGTGGGATAGCCGGGATTCGTAATGTCAGAACTAAAGCGAGGGTCAGACAGGACCGAGCGGACGTCGTCATAGCGCGTAATCAGCCAGGCGATCTTTCCGTCCCAGAGCCTAGCTTGCCCCAAGCCGCTTCCTTGCTGCATCTGGAAGTACACCGGCGGCGGCGACAAAGGATCGACCCGTTCGGGCGGAAAGTCGGGGATGCCGCTGTCCCCGCCAGCGTGCATCGGACACGTGGACTGCGCAGGTGAGGCCGCGTGAAACGGGCAGCCAGTCGACTGCGTGGGGGTTTGGGGGGCGGTCATGAATATGTCTCCGATGGGAAATTGTGAGTACATATTAGGTAGCCTACCTACTATGTGCAAAAGGGGTTTACCCTAATCGGTGCAGAGGATTGACCTCGCGTCACAAATCTCGAGCGGGACCAGGGGTGGGAGAGGAGGGCGTGGCTAGACTGGGGGAGCCCAGTTGGCCTGAAGGCGGGCGACCGCCGATTTCAGTGGTCAAGATATGCCGCCGGTGACCCACTGGGTATGCGCGAGGACTGTTTGCCTTCTGGTTGTTATAGCTCGTCCCAGGGTAGATATGCGGTCCGGCCGGGCTGGCTGACGACAGAGGTCGGTACCGAGTGAGGCGCGGCCGGAGGCCCGCTTGGGACCTGCTGGAGGCCACCTTTGACGCCGGGACCTTCCGTGAGGTCGGGATCGCAGGGCTTCGGTTCTTACCTATGCATAGGCGTGAAAAAACACCCGCATGGACGTGGGGTTAGAAGTGTGCGATCGCCACCACTCGCTGACCAAGGGGGCAGCCTCACGACGCGTTGTTAAAGAGGCGCGGGGGGACAGTGAAGCCGGTGCAAGAAGGCAAGCGAGAAAGCCGAAGCGACCTCGCTTTGGCAGCCTACAAATCAAATAAATAGGCTCCAGCTCTCCCCTAACTCGGCACTGAGGTACTCGAACATCGACATGAATCGAAAGCGCTCCCATTGATTGAACGCCTCGCGTACCGCTGCCATCAGTGACATAGCTACCTCCGGGGTGATCGACTTTAGTTAGGGGGGCCACCGCAAGAAAAAAGCAGGTCTTTCAACACTCGTTCGCATCGGCGCATAGCCCATTCCACGATGCAATCGATTACATGGAGCATAGGTCGCCACGATGGTCTGTCAAGATAAAGTGTAAAAGTGCCATTTGCGGCTCAAAATCAGCCACCTGACTTCGTTGATGGGAGGGTAAACGCCTATTTGATTGTAATAGGTAGGCTACCTAATATTTACGACAAATAAGAGTAAGCGCGCTTCGGTTTTTCAAACATTGCTTATAGAAGTGGAGACAAAATCAATGCAACATCATCCCCGAAGAGGTTCGACCCCCACCCCCCAGCGGGTCCGGGATGTTCTCAAGCCGATCTCCGGTGCCGCCGTGGGAAACATGCTGGAGTGGTTTGACTACTCGTTGTATGGCTATCTATCCGCCACCCTGGCGAAGGTGTTCTTCCCAAGCAGCGACCCGATCGTTAGCCTGATAGCGGCTTTCGCGGCATTCTCCGTCGCATTCGTTACCCGACCACTCGGCGCTCTGTTTTTTGGATCGCTGGGAGACCGGCTTGGACGGCGCGATACGCTCGCGATTGTCGTTGGTTTGATCAGCGTTTCGACGGTGTTGGTCGGTGTCCTACCGGGATACGAGGCGATTGGCATCGCCGCTCCTTTGCTGCTGGTAGCCCTACGCATGATTCAGGGATTTTCCGCGGGAGGCGAAGCAGGTGGAGCACTCGCATTCCTTGCCGAGTACGCCCCGACACGCCGGCGTGGCGTTGTGATCGGGTTCTTTGGTATGTCGGCTGGAATTGGTGCGTTGAGCGGATCCGGTCTTGTTCTGGCGATCACCAGCATTTTTGGTCAGACGGCAGTTGAGGCATGGGCCTGGCGATTGCCCTTCCTGATCGCTGGCCCGATTGGGTTGGGTGCGTTCTGGCTGCGGCTGCGCATCGAGGAAACACCGGCATTCCGGTTGCACTTGGAACGCGAGGGCGCGGCACAAGCACCATTGCGGGAGGCCCTTCGTGACGACTGGCGAAGCATTGTCAAATGTCTTGGCGTAGCGATCTCACACGGCATCCCTTACTACTTGATCCTGGCGTATCTCCCGTCATATCTCGTGTCAACTGGTCGGTTGAGTAGCGGGCAAGCTCTAGCGGCGTCCGGCCTGGCCTTTCTGGGTTCAGTGATTGTGATCCCATTCGCTGCAGCGCTATCCGACCGCGTGGGTCGACGACCCGTCGCCTTTACGGCGGCATTGGCATACCTCGTCGTTGCGCTTCCTTTGTTCCGGATCGTCGTGGGCTCGACACCAGAGGTGGTAATTGCCACGATGGCTAGCGTCGGTGTACTGATAGGGATGTATGGCAGCGCGCCGTTCTGCATGATGACGGAGCTGTTTCCGACACGCACACGCTACAGCGCCATGTCGATAGGCTACAACATGGCCATGGTGCTATTTGGCGGCACCGCTCCTTTAATCAGCGCTTCTCTGACGAAGCTGACCGGAAACCCTTCATCACCCGCCTATTTCATGATGGGAGGCGCGGTGTTGTCTATTTTTGCCATCTTGGCGTCTCCTGAAACGTCACGAGTACCGATTGACGAGCTCGGACAGTCGGACGAGCACATTCGCCGCGTGCGCATGGCGCTCAAGGCATCGGCTCGCGTTGAGTGATCTCCTGATTATGAAAACCGCTACATACGACTACATTGTTATCGGCGCCGGCTCGGCAGGGTGTGTTCTCGCTTCTCGGCTGAGTGAAGATCCCAGCGTCAAGGTACTGCTGATAGAGGCGGGCGCTCCCGCGTCATCCATCTTTGTTCAGATGCCGGCAGGGATCCGGGTTCTCTATAAGAGTCAAAAATTCAACTGGCGCTATTGGACGGAGCCCCAGACACAGCTGGACAATCGGAATATTTATATACCCCGGGGCAAGGTGGTGGGCGGTTCATCCTCGATCAATTCCATGATTGCTATCCGGGGGAACCGATCCGATTACGACAACTGGGCATCTCAGGGCCTGTCGGGCTGGGACTATGAATCCCTTCGTCCTTATTTTCGAAAGATTGAGGATGCATCACTGGTAACGAAGGCGAGGAATGACGATCGCGGGTACGCGGGTCCGATTCGCCTGTCATACGGCACGCAGCAAAACGCCATATCGACTTCGTTCATAGAGAGCGCAGTATCTGCCGGTATGCCCGAGAACAACGGATTCAATGGCGCGTCGCAGGTAGGCGCAGGATTCTACGAGCTTACGATTGCCGAGGGAAAGCGATCCGGCGCTTATCGTTACCTGGATCGAGCAGGTAACCGATCCAATCTGACATTAATGGCGAACTGTAAAGTCCGCAGGATTCTCCTTGCTGGAAAGCGAGCGCAAGGCGTAGTGATTGAGGATGGATGGGAGGAGGTGGAGCTTCGCGCGGACCGGGAAGTGATTCTGACAGCAGGAGCCATTGCCTCACCGCAACTCCTGATGCTGTCGGGGATCGGACCGGCCAAACATCTGCAGTCGATTGGTATCGCTCCCGTGGTCGATCTGCAAGGCGTCGGTGAGAACCTTCAGGACCATCTTGATTGCGCGATTCGCTTAGAAGCGTCGCAGCCCAATACGCTTACGCCCTATATCGGCCTGGTAAGAGGCGGAATGGCAGGAGCTCGCTATCTTCTTTCAGGAGGCGGGCCGGCTTCCTCTCAAGGCGTTGAGGCAGGAGCATTCTACAGCTCCGGCGGAAATCCGGATCTGCCTGAGTGGCAGGCCCATCTGATCATTGCGATGCGTAATCCACCGCCGAACGAAAAAGTTCCCCACGGATTTGCAGTCCGCGTATGCCAGCTGCGTCCAAAAAGTAGAGGCGTGCTGCGACTGCGTTCCTCAGATCCGTCCGCTTCTCCCCGAATCGACCCTCGCTTCCTCTCAGACGAGTCTGACCTGGAGAGTTTGGTGCGCGGCGTGGAACGCACGTGCGAGATTGTCGACCAGCCGGCGCTCCGGAAGTACATCAAACGAAGGCTCGACATCGATGCTTTCTCCACCGGTGCAGCCCGTAAGGCATGGATACGCTCGCATGCGGAAACCATCTATCACCCGGTTGGCACGTGTCGCATGGGAGTCGACGACAACGCTGTTGTTGATGAGGAGTTGAAAGTTCGCGGGGTTGAGAATTTGAGAGTAATTGATGGATCTGTGATGCCCACGATCATCAGTGGGAACACGAACCTTCCCATTATGGCCATGGCAGAGAAGGCCGCAGACTTGATACGAAATTCACGCACATCCGCTCGTTGAAGTTTTCGGAGAACTCTGTTCACTGGCGATTGGAGCTTGCTCCGTCGCCTTCTTCCCGGTTGTCCCCTTACACGGGGACGAAAGGTTGCAGCATAGATTTCCCAGCATCGAACGGGAACGTCTACGGGCTTGCGTCGTTTGATGGAAGCGTTGGGCCACACCCTTTCTCTCAAGCGCCGAAACCGCCGGAATGCCAAAGCGCGGGTTCCAGCAAAGAGGACCACGTGAACAAGGGACTCGCCAGTCAACACATACCCATCACGGGCGCGTCACAGGGCATCGGCCGCTGGACATTCCCTGTACTTCAATAACCTTAAGGAGATAAGAATGGTCAAGTTCACCTATTTGGTACTCACGAACGCGGTTCCGGGGCGTGAAGAAGAGTTCAATCGCTGGTATACCGAGCAGCACCTTCCAGACGTGTTGCGTGTACCGGGCGTGGTGAGTGCACAGCGCTTCAGTCGCACGGAGCAGCAGCGAAAAGCGGGGCCTCATCCGTGGCAGTACCTGGCACTCTATAACTGCGAAGCCGCTGACCCGCAGGTCGTCACAGATGGGATCCAGGCTCGCGTCAACACAGCGGAGATGCAAATGAGTGACACGGTAGGCGATGTCAAATATGGTTGCTATTTCGAGCCAATCACCGAGGTGATTCGCAGTAAGTAGACGGCATGGAAGTACCTGCTTTCCCGTCGTCTCAAAGATGAGTCGGGTAGAAGCTCAACAGCTTCTCCGCCACGTGAGGCGACGGGCCAGGGCGGGTCGCTTACTCCGCCGTAGCGGCGATGGAAGGCCATGCAACCCGGTGCGAGAGCTTGGGACTTGGGCCCAGGAGGCCAGCCTAAAACCTTCAGCGCTGCAATCACATGGGCGACTGCGTTGTTGCCCGTAGCGGATCACGCATCCATTTCGCGGCGCCAGGCTTGCGGGCTCTGCGATGTCCATCTCCGGAATGCGCGAGTAAATGCACTGTGCTCCGAGTACCCAAGTATCCAGGCCACCTCAGCGAGCGAAAGCCGTGGATCTTTTAGGTAATTCTCTGCAATCCGGCGTCTCGTGTCGTCACGTAGCTCGCGAAATTTCAGACCCAGTTTGTCGAGTCGCCGCTGCAACGTGCGGGGGGTCATGTGCATGGAGGAAGCCACTGTTTCAAGGCTCACTTCGCCTTGACGCGCGAGCCCGGCTACCGCTTGCCTGATGGCATGTTCCATGTCATCCATCTTCGGCATGGCACCCAACACAGCCTGTACCTGAAGCTCCATGATTCGCAGTAGCGCTTCATCAGGTTGACGCAGAGGCGCCTGCAAAAGGTCGGCGGGGAAGCGCAGACTCGTCTCCGGTTGGTCGAACTTCACCGGGCAGCCGAAGTATGCAAGATAAGGGGTGGTGTCTTGAGGTGTTGCGTTAACAAAGCACACCTCCTCCAGCCTCACATCACCATCTGTCATGGCTCGCGTGAAACGGGTCATCGCAGCCAAGGCCGTTTCGTCAACGAGCGGCCCCGTTGGTTCCGTCGAACGGGGCCACGTCATCACGACGGACTTACCTTCGGTTCTTAGCTCCGCCGGCGTTACGTTTGCAACCACACGGTCGTACTGTTGCCAGCGTTGCAAGACAGCCCCGACGTCAGGGCAAGCCCCAAGTGCGTATCCAAGCACGCCGAGATGCGCAGGCGCAATGCGCTGGCCAACGTGCAATCCGAGGAGCGGATCATTGCAAACCTCGGCGGCACGCTCAAGCAAACGCCGCCAGTGATCGAGCGCGTAGAGTCGCACTTCCTGGCAATTAGGGCTGGATTCCCCCAGCACATGCACGGCATCCAGCCCTTGGTCCTGCAAGTAGTCGAAAAGCAGGTTCACGTAGGTGCTGGCGTAGTAAGCGGTGGGCGCGGACATGGGATGACAATGAACAATGTCGCGAAGTGTCAAGAAAGTGTCGAGGACTGTCAATGCGGAGGGTCACCAGTTTGATCAAACTGTCGGCAAGCCAAGCGAACAGGAGTCTAAATTGCCGTCCGATATGATGAACTGGCTGCATTCCATATTTGGGAAGTCCGTGGATTGGAAGCAGGCGTTCATGCTCAGCATGGTTCCTCTCTTCATCATTGCATTCAGTCTCGAGACCCTGATCAATCGAAGGCGTAGAGCCGAATCGACACTGAACTGGAAGGAGGTGTGGGCGAACATCGCATTGGGCACCACTTACCAGATCATGGAGCCCCTGGGAGTGGCTCTTGTGACAGGATCCATCTATGCGTGGGTATATTCAAAACGTTTGTTTGATATCCCGGTGGACGGTTGGACCATTCTCCCAATCATTCTGTCGGTCGAGTTCTGCTACTACTGGTTTCATCGCGCCAGCCATCGAATCCGCTGGTTTTGGGCGGCGCACGTCGTTCATCATACCGGCGAGAGCATGAACTTCACTACGGCGGCACGACAATCGATGCTCAATGTGGTCGCTGGGAGTTTCATCTTTTTCCTTCCTCCCGTGCTCCTCGGTGTGCCGCCGGCCGCAGTCGCACTCATCCTGGCCGTGAATCTGTCCTATCAGTATTTCATTCATACCGAACTGATCCGCCGCCTTCCTGGCTGGATTGAGTACATCTTCAATACACCGTCCCATCACCGTGCCCATCATGGCCGAAACGACCAATATATCGACAAGAACTACGGTGGCATGTTGATCATTTTCGATCGCATGTTTGGCACTTTCGAAGAAGAACGGGAGACGGTGCAATACGGCATCACCCAACAGATTAAGTCCTACAATATCCTGGTGCTGAATCTCCACGAGTTTGTCGACATGTGGCGTGACGTGATGTCACCGGGGCCCGTGTGGCAGCGACTGCAACACCTGTGGCGGCCGCCGGAATGGGTGCGCCGTGGTCATGAACCCATCCACACATGGACGGTGGACAGGAACGAGCCGACCGGCAGTGAGTCGACACCCACTCCGTCAACATCCGCTACCTGAGAGCCAACTCATGCATCGCCTCTCTCAAATATACCTGGCCGTTTCGGCACTGGCTTTCCTGCTAATTGGCTTGCATACGTTTCACGACCCCGTTACGGCAATGGCGGGCCTCGATATGCAACCCCATTCGGTGAATGCCTTCAATGAGATCCGTGCCAACTACGGTGGCATGCATCTCGGTATCAGTCTGTTGCTGGCCCTGGGTCTACTCTCGAAGGCGTGGCGAAAGCCCGCGATGTGGATCAACGTCGTGTTCACCAGCGGCCTGGTGCTCGGGCGGCTGGTCAGCATTTCCGCTGACGGTTGGCCAAATGATCTCGTTCGAATGTTGCTTGGAATCGAAGCAGCAGCGGCATTGACCGGCCTAGCGCTGTTGTGCTTCCTCAACAAACATGATGCGCGCTCTTCCATGAGATGAGCGCTCACTTTGAGCGCCCGCGACGCGTGGACATGAGGTCATCGTTCACCCAGTCCTATCAAGTTAAACTCGCACCGATCAACCTCCACCTGTCCTGATACCGGTCTTGCGGACAACGCGCGAGATATCCGCATTGACGGGCTTCACCGCTTTCTAAGCATCCTTTCATCGCGACGGGTCCGACGCAGCGAAGAGAACGCTAGCTCTCCCGAGAGCAGTCAAGGTGTTGGGGCCTGGCCCCAGTAGAGACTACGGAGGTCGCGTCCAGGACCGTAGTGTTCGGTCTCTTCTGGAGTCTTTCGATGCCGTGTCTGCACAGCGCTTTTTTGACGGCTGCCCGGCGGTCCTTACACGCGTGGGCTGGTCGAGGCAAATCGAGACGAATCGCAATGACAAGCGGGCGCCGGCATCCGGGCGCTGGAGTACCTGCTGTAAAAGCGACTCTATGACCCCAGTCCTATTGGGTCAGATCCGCACTTGTCGCGTGATTGAGCAGACGCGCTCAGCGTGCGGGACGCCAGTTGTGGGGAAGCAGCTCGTCGATGCGGCTGTTCAGATGGGTGGGCAGGCGGGTCAGCACATCGGTGATGTAGGCCCATGGATCGTGCCCTTGCAGCCTGGCTGATTGCACCAGGCTCATCACGACCGCGGCGCGCTGACCGGCCAGTTCGCTGCCAGCGAACAACCACGAGCGCCTTCCTAGGGCCCAGGGGCGGATCAGATTTTCTAGGCTGTTGTTGTCCACACTGACCTCTCCATCGAGGAGGTGGTGCGTCAGCGTCGGCCAGTTCTTGAGGCTGTAGTCGAGCGCCTTGGCTGTGATGCTGCCCTCAGGCACACGTGACCGCTCCAGTTGCAGCCAGGCATGCAGTTGCTCCCACAGCGGCTTGGCGTCGCTGTGCCTCCTGGCCTGACGTTGCTCGCTGCTCAGCGTGGCGAGCTCGCGCTCAAGACGGTAGATCTGCGCGATGCGACGCAGCGCCTCTGGGGCGACCGTGCTGTTGCCCTGGTTCCGCAGCAGTTCGTCGTACCGACGTCGGGCATGAGCAAGACATCCCGCCGCTACGCGACCGGGGCTGGCTTGCAACACGCTGTCATAGGCAGCGTATTCGTCGCGCACCAAGGTACCTTGCCAACATCGCTCGTTGCGGTCTTCGCTAGCACCTCCCAGGAAGGCAATCGGGTACTGCGCGCCTCGGCCAATACAGAAGTCGTAGATCACGCCAGGCAGTGGATCGAAGGCGCCGCGCGAGTAGGCCCAGACGTACGCTCGCTTGGTCTTGCCGGCTCCCGGGTCGAGCAATGCCACCGGCGTCTCGTCGGCGTGCAGCCCCCTTGCTGCAAGTACGAAGCGCTTGTGCGCTTCATAGAGCGGTTCAAGCGCCGCACCAGCACGCCCGGACCAGGCAGCCAGTGTTGAGCGCGGCGTGTGTACGCCCGAACGGGCGTTGATCGTCTCCTGCCGGTAGTAAGGCCGATGGTCGACGAAGCGGCTGATCAGCGTGTGCGCCACCAGCCCGGCTGCAGGCAGCCCACCGTCGATGATCTGGGGTTCGACGGGTTCCTGCACCAGGCGTTGGCAGCAGCGGCAGGCCCACTTGCCATAGATGTGGCGGTGCACGAAGAACTCCGCCGGCACGATATCCAGCTTCTCGCTGACGTCCTCACCCACGCGTACCATGGTCCGTCCACAGCCCGGTGTTGGGCAGTGAGTATCCTCGGGTTCGTGGTGATGCTCGACTCGGCGCAGGTGGGCCGGCAGTGGCTGGCGACGGGGCTTGCGCGTGGACCTGGTGTTGTCTTCAACAGAGGGCTCGCCCTTGGCCTGCTGTAACTGCGCTTGCAGACTGGCCTCGTCCTCGGCCAGGGACTCCTCGAACAGCCGGCGCTGCTCAGCGCTCATCGCCTCGGTCTTGGCCCCGAACTTCCAGGCCTTGAGTCGCGCCAGCTCGAAGGTGATCTTCTCGATCTTGACGTCCTTGAGCTTGATCTCGCGTTCCTGCTGCTGAATGTGTGCGAGCATCTGCTGCGCCAATGCCAGCACGTCCTCGGGCGCGAGGTCCTGAAGGCCTTGATCTTGTAGTTGGCGCAGGTTCAGCATGGAGCCATCGTGCCAGCCACCGGGCACTACCACCATCCGGATTTATGCTGTCAACGCGCCGTGATCATCCTCATATCCGCGTAATGGCGCGCAGGTCCTCCAGGCGCTGCCAAGGCAGGCCGAGGACCAGGGCGTCGAACTGCGCCTGCGTCAGTTGTGCGCCGGTGGCGCCGGCCTGTACCGCAGGCCAGACAAATCGTCCCTGGTTGAGGCGGCGAGCGGCGCACCACACGCCAAAGCCGTCATGTATCAATAGCTTGACGCGGGTGTGGCGGGCGTTCGCAAACAGGTAGGCGTGATGAGACTGGGCTGCGCCGAAGACCTGTACCACGCGCGCCAGCAGCCGCTCGGTGCCGGCACGCATGTCGATGGGCTCGACGGCCAACCACAGCGCGTCGATGCGGATCATCGCAGCCAGTCCCGAAGCAGTTGGGCACATTGCTGTGCCGCTGACAGAGGCCAGTGCACAACCAGCGTGCCGCCTGGGCGCTGGATCTCGATGCGGATGGCGTCGGGAGCTACCGGAGCTGGCGTCTCGCATGGGACCGCCTAGGCCGGCTGCATGGTTGGTGTCAAAGGCTGAACATGCAGTGGAATAAACGCACGGCCCTCGCGCTGCGTTGCCCGCATCTGGCGTTCACGTTCCTCTCTGACCCATCTGTGCACCATGTTCGGGTGCAGCCCATGGCTGAGCGCCACGCCGGCTACCGATGCCCCAGGCTGGCGAGCTTGCTCCAGTACCGTCGCCTTGAACTCGGCGCTGTACTCTCTGCGGCGCGGCCGCTCGATAGTTGTCGACACTCGATCCATCGTCCCCACGATCCTCCATCGTGGGGACGATGCAGGATCCCGTGGATCGATTCAAGGCGGAAGAACTGGACGCTTACCCCTCATGTTCCGTAAGCAGCTCTTATAAAATGCAATTAATCGCCTTGATGCGACCAAAAACTTGAACGGAAGCTTGTATCAATGGGATGGCGCCGAAATTTCACGATGGTGAAGGTTCGGCGCAGGCTGCTATTTCTTGCTGCCCCAGCCGATCCGATGCCGCTCCTGAGTAGCTTCATGCCGCGCATCCTCTTCGCTGTGCAAGTAGCCGCTCGTCGTCGGCTGTGCCCAAAGTTGTCGCGCGCAGCCAGTGCGCTGAGGCGCTGGCCAGCACCGCGGCTTGCGGTTCCCATCCCGGCGCGCGCCCCCGCACGCGCTGCGCGGCCATGCGCCCCTACGCGATAGGCTGGCAACCTCAGACTACCATCGGCGTGGTAGCGCCATCGATCGACAGGATGGAGCCCGAAATATAGCTGGCCCGTGGCGAGGCGAGGAACAGCACAGCGTCCGCCACCTCTTCCGGCGTGGCCAGGCGGCCCAGGCCGGTGCGCGCGTTGGCGCGCGCCAGCGCCTGCTCCACTGTCATGCCGCCGATGCGCGCATCCACTTCCATGCCCTGCTGCAAGCGCTCGGTATGCGTAGCCGACGGATTGACCGCGTTGACGCGCACACCCTGCTTGCCGTAGGCATTGGCCAGTCCGGCGCTGGCCAGCATCAATGCAGCGTTAGCTGCGCCACCCGCCAGGTGGGCGGGGTTGGCCATCTTGCCACCCATGCCCACGATGTTGACGATGGCGCCGCGCCCTTGCTGCGCCATGCGCTTGACCACCGGGTCAATCACATTGATGTAGCTGAAGTACTTGGCGGTCATGGCTTCCTGCCACAGTTGTGGGGTCAGCTCGTCCGGCGGCCGGCGCTTGGCCGCGCCGGCCGAGGTCACCAGAATGTCGATGCCGCCAAGTCCTGCCACCGCTTCTTCCACCGCGCGTGCGGCCTCGGCGATATGGGTCAGATCGGCGGATACCGCGACCACGTCCTTGGCAAATTCGCCCTGGCCTTCGGCCAGCTTGGCGCAGGCCTTCGCCAAGTTTTCTGCGCTGCGCGAAACGATGGCCACGCGCGCGCCCTCACGCAGAAAGCCGACCGCGCAAGCGAGGCCGATGCCGCGGCTGCCGCCGGTGATGAGCACCCGTTGATTGCGGAGTTCGAGATCCATGATGGTGTGCCTTGGCTGGTGGGGAGTGCGGGCGTCGTTCGACAAATGGCGCATCCCCATGTGTGGCGGGCCGGTTGCAACGCCGGTGAGATGATAGGGGGTGATCATAGCGCGCCTGTTGGTGCCCACTATAGTTTCATGATGGTGAAATAATTTCCACGGGCGTCTACCTCTTGCTGCCCCAGCCGATCCGATGCCGCTCCTGCGTGGCTTGATGGCGAGCATCCTCCTCGCTGTGCAGATAGCCGCTCGTCGTCGACAGCGAGCTGTGCCCGAAGTTGTCGCGCACAAAGCGCAGGTCGACCTGTTGGTCGGTCATGTGCGAGCCGGCGGTGTGGCGCAGCCAGTGCGCCGAGGCACTGGCCAGCACCGCGGCTTGCGCCTCCCATTCCGGCCCGCGCGCACGCAGGCGCGCCGCGGCCATGCCGAACACCTCTTTCAGGATCAGGTGCAGCGCGCCGCGTGACAGCGGTTTCTCGCTGCCCGCTTTTCCAATCACCGGCAGCACCAGCGGACGCGTCTCCCCGAACTGCGGGGTAGGCGGCAATTCGTGGGCGCGGCGGTAGCGCGCCAACTCGGCAATCAACTCGTCGGTCGCCGGCACCAGCCGGGTCTTGTTGCCCTTGCCGGTGACCTCCAGCCACCAGCGCTCGATGCCCTGGGCATCGCGCCGGCAGAAGAACGCGCCCATGGGGGTGGCCGTCAGCTCGGCGGCGCGCAAGCCGCCCAGATAAAGCACCGTCAGCACCCAGCGGCAACGGGCCGCGTGCAGGCGTTCCCGCGCCGTCTCGGCCGGCATTGCTGCGACCGTGTTTTTGACCACCTCCCACAGGTCGTGGCTCAGATAGCGGGTGATGCGCGCCTGGGCGGGGGCGCGGCGGCGGCGGGCGAGGGCGAGCGGGTTGCCGGCCAGGTAGCCCGCCTCGGTCAGCCAGGCGAACAAGGCGTTCAGGATCACCAGCGCCTGGCGCACGCTGCCGGGCGACAGCGGCCCCGCAAACGGGCGCCAGTCCGGATGATTGCGCGCGAGCTTCTTGGTCCCGGTCAGCACCCAGCGCGCGGCCGGTTGCGGATCGGCGAGGAAGCGCTCGTAGGCAAGCAGGTCTTCATGGGTCAGCGAGGACAAGGGCTTGCCCAACTGAAGCACGGCCCACAGGATCAGCCGCTCCACCTCGCGGCGATACGTGGTGAGCGTCGCGGTGCTGTCTGCGTAGCGGGCAAGCCAGGCGGTCACCGCGGCATTTCCTCAGCGTCGCAGCACGACAAACGTTTCAACCATCGATCGAAATGCAGCACACTTCGCCGGTGCATGAGTCCGAGAAACTCCCGCGCGAGACTGCGGACCTCGCCCACCACGGGTTCGATCTTGCACAGCGCCTTCACGAACCGCTCGTGGTCCGCACTCTTTGGCTCCTCGATGGCGAGGTTCCTCCATCGTAGAACGGAGCAAGTCTGTCACTCCGGAATCCAGCTGGAACCCGCGTCGAATATAGAAATCCGGCCGGTGAATTGACACTATTGCTTGCACTCCCCACGAAGCAAAATCGTCAATTCGCATTAGTCCGGATTAATTTCGTCAATTGGCGTCCTAGACTTCGAATCCCGCTCGTAAGGCATTGATCTCATGGAAGATTCTCTGCATATAGCGGAGCCGGTTGCGCTCGTCCGCCCGCGCGGTGCGCACCGCTTCGAAGCATTCAGTCCAAAGCTGAAGCGGCGGCTGACTTTCTACCGACGCTGTGCGCTCGATCAATGGGTCTTGATCGAATCCGATCCGGCAATCGGCCACTTTTGTGAGCGCCCCGGATTCATTCAGTTTCGAGAGAGGCGGCACTTAGCAGACTTCCTGGTCTCGTACTCCGATCGTCAAGAGTTGATCCTCCTGCCGGATCCAGTGATCGATGAAGAAGCGAAGGAGGGCCTCGAGTTGAACGCTGATACGGTCAATGTCCGGTTGGTCGACGCGGCCGAACACGCCGCTTCACGCGTCTGGATAGAAAACTGGCTGCGTATGCTGCCGAGTATCATAGCCACGCAAGGTCTCGTGTCGGTGTCCTTGCTTGATGCGGTCGAGCGCTTTGTCGCCAGTCGAAAGACGCTTTCAGCCATCGAGCGAGAGTTCTCGAAAGGTGACCCCGTGCTCGTGCGGGCCGCCATCTTCAATCTGCTGCATACCGGTCGCGTGCATGCTGAGGAACTGCGAACCGACGCATTGTCGTGGATGACGAAGTTTGCAGTCAGGGAGTCCTGATGATGCCGCGCCGAAAGCCTGAGTTCCAATCCCTCGATTTGAACGCGTGGCCTAGCATAGCGTGGACGGAGCTTGACGCCGAAGTGCGAGAGGTCACGAAGGTAAGAGTGCAGGCCATCGAGCGTTATGCGAGCGGCGAAAGTGTCAAGGAAATTGAGAAGGCAACCGGCGTGGACCGTCGACAGCTCTATCGGTGGCTCGAGCGAGGCTTGGCGCTGCATCCTGACGGACGCATCTTTGGATTCCGCGCCTTGCTGAGGTACGTGCGGGTCAATGAGTACGTCCGCATAAGTCCCGTCAATGGTCGGCCCAGCGAAGATGGACGGGGTAAAGCAGGCGCGTTCGCGCTCTTCTTAGAAAGCTATCCGGCGCTGGCAGGATGGCTGCTCCTAAAAATAAAACAGCGCCGCGTGTTGCTCAAACAGGTGCATACCAATGGACGACTTCATACGCGCTTGGTCGGCCTGCATGCCCTGCACGGGGAGTTTCTGTTGCAATGCCGGTCCCTCGGCCTGACGGCGGTGGATTACCCCTTCAATACGGAAGGCGGTGCCATTCGGTCGCTATCCGCGCGCCTTAAAGACGAGTTGTCGCGCAGTTTCCGCACCGCGGCACGGGCGGCAGGCGCCACGCACCTGAAGGGGCTTCCGCACTACGATCAGGCGGAAAGTCGGCCGGCCATGCGCCCCTACCAGGTCGTAGAATTCGACGGTCACCGACTCGATATCCGTCTCAAGGTGGTCGTACGCGATGCATTGGGCTTTGAGCATGAATTCGAGATCGAACGCGTTTGGTTACTTGCGATCATCGACGTCTGCACGCGTGCGGTGCTGGGCTTTCACCTTGGGCTTGGCCTACGCGCAAGAGAAAAAAGATGGACATCAGGCCGAGCCTTGAAATTACTGGAATCGGCAGACCGCGAGACGTCCATTAGATTGGGAGAAAAAGTGGACACAACGTCCGTCGCGTGTCCATCTTCCTCCACAAGTTTGCTATATCGTATTTCGAGATCTAGCGCGACTGCAAGGGCAGGACACTACCGCCACGCAGCGCGGCCAGCTCCTTGCGCAGGCTGAATACCTGGCGCAGCAGGGCGAGTTCGCGAGCCAGCGACTCGTCAAGCTGTGCCTGCAGATCCTTCGCGTTGCCCTTCGCTCGGTTCAGACGTTCGGTCAGTTCGAGCTTTGGCCGCTCGGTTACGGCGTTGGCCGCATCGATTGCTGCGATCAGCTCGGCAAACTGAGGACGCGACTTCTTGATGCTGCCTTTCTTGCGGCCCGCCTCGATCGCCACGGTATCGTTGTTGATACGCGCACCCTTGCGCTTCTTCAGCCGCTCAAGGGCGGCGTAGTAGTCGGTCATGGCATCGCTCATGCGGCCTCCGGTTTCATCAGTTTCTCTTGCGCGTCAAGAAGTCGTTGCAGCGTCTGTGCCTCGATGCGGCATTCGACGCTCGCCTCATCGACAGCGCGCAGCTTCTCGACTGTGGTGCGCTGTGCCTTGATCACGCGCTGAAGCTTCGACGGCACGATCACGAGGTTACGGCAGTTCGATTCAAGGCAATCCAGACGCATCCAATCGAGCGGCGTCGACTTGCACGGCTCGACGCTGGCGCACCCGCCAAGCACCGTCTCACGGTACGCCAGTACGCCCTTCCCGAACATCCTCACCGTCTGCTCGCGTGAGTAGACCGACACAGGCGACGCCTGCACGGCACGGCTCTGTGTCCATGCTGCGTGCCCCCCGAACAGCCGCTCGTCAGAGAACAGCACCTGCTCAGCGTACGCAAGGTACTCGGACAGGCCCTGTGCCTCGGCCCATTCTTTCGCGAAGTGAGCCTTGTCGGTGTCAATGAAGCCCTGCGCAAACGCCGAGCCGCGAGCGTAGTACATGCTCATTTCCTGCGTGATGTGCTGCAACTGACGTTTGAGCGTCGGTAGCGTGACGAGGCCGCTGCGTTGCGCATACAGCGCGAGCGAGCGGCGAAGCTGATGACGCGTGAACGGCCACTGCTGCCCGACCGCGTACTTCGGTTCGTCTTCCCATGCGCGGTGCATGTCGACACGCTTCAGTTCAGCGATGTCCTCGGCCGTGATCGTCGGGAAGACGCGCTCACGAAAAGCTTCGACTTCGATATATATGGTAGTGGGCGCCCGGTTTGCCACGTACTTGAGATGCAGACCCATCCGACAGAACAGCAGGTGGGAACCGTCCTTCGATTCGGCGTAGCCTGGTGCGCCGTGCGCACGATGCGCTTCGCCCGACAGCCGTTGCGCGAGCCTGACGGCGCGAGCACCGAGCGGGCTCGTCACCCAGCATGCGCGTTTGGGACGCCCGCCGGACAGCTTGGTCGTCACGCCCTCGATGGCGTAGTGCATCACACCATCCAGCCGGGTCTCCCTCAGACAGTCGTACGGCAGGTTCTCTGCTTCCATCGCGCGCATGCCGGTGAACGACAGGATGACCAGCTGGCATAACGCGCTGATCGAGGCCACAAGCGACATCACGACGTAAGGGGAGTCCGTGCACCCGAAGTGGACAGCAGCCGTCTTCAGTGAGGCACAGACGTCAGGGCGTTCGCCAGCGTATGCGCGCGCGAGGTAGTCCGATAGCGCGTTCGCGACGCTCTCGGCGATCCCGAGATCATGCTCGCAGGTCGACAGGAAGTGCTGGTAAATCCGCGTCGGGATGACCGCGTATTGGGAGTTTCCGGCGTGTTGCGCGGAGCGTTCGAGCAGGGGCTTATGCAGTTGGGCCAATGGCACGCGCAGCCCTGTGGCCTCGGCGCCCACTCGGTAAAGTTTCGCCAGAATCGAATGAAGGCGTTGGGCCTTCATGTCCATCCCGGCTTGTGCCGCATAGTCCAGAACAACGGCGACGCTGGATAGCCCCTCATAAAGAGTAAGCTGGCGTTCGGCGGCAAAGTAAGCAAAGTCCTTCAGGTAAACTGAGCAACCTTGAAGAGTACTGGACGCAGGTACCGTCTCGCTCGCTTCGTGCATCAGAAAGTACATGACCTGCTTCCACTGACGTGTAGTCGCGTCTGAAAGGGTGCGGCCTGCGTCGTTAAGCGGATGACCCCTAAAGTGGATACTGGTGCGGCGCGATCCAATCGTATATGCACGGATGTCCCAGGCGTCGTCACCAAACAGCGAAGCAGCTTTCCCGGCCTTGTCGGGTGTCACGACCGCATCGTCTTCGATCCGATACCAGTCTGGGCGCTCGGCGAGCGCCGCGATCAGCGTATTGTTCATGCCACTCCCAATTCGTAAAGCTGATCAAGCTTGGTCGACCAGAAAGCGTCCAGGTTTCCATCAATATCAACGTCGTGCTCGATCTGACCGACCAGCGCGGCGTCGCGCTTCCGTATTTCATTCAGGAGGAAGTCGACCCTTCGCAGCACCGCGCCGAACGAGCTCTCGTACTGCTCGAACGAGTCAGCACGCCCGCTTACGAGCCTGACGCAGTGACGGCAGCTCAGCAGCTTGCGGATGTCGGCGGCGTCAGCGTGCACGCGGTACTGATCGCAAAAGATACACCCTTCGGTCGAGCGGCAGTCAGGCAGTACGGTGACCGAAGCCGCGATCGGCGCGGGCTTGTGGAACTCGATGCAGACGCCCACCGCGCTCTTGATGGAGCCCGCCGGGTCGTTGCCAGCCTTCAGCACCGTCTTCTCGACTGAAGCGAGGAATGCACCCATCTCAGCCTTGTGCGCGGTGTCCGTGCCGTTCGAGTACGAGCGCAGCGCCGTGGCCAAGGAGTGGCCCATCAGCCTGGCTGCAACGACAGGACCGTGATTGCTCACCGCCCAATCCTGCTTCGCCGCACGCCACTGACGAGCGCTGATGCGCGGCAGCACAATCCCGAGCGTCTCGAGCCGACTATAAAGCCGATCAAGGAACTGGGCTGAGAGAGCCGTTAGCCGCCGTAGCTGCGCATGATGCCCGAGTACGACGAACAACGCGTCACAGTCTTCGTCCTGCACAAGATACCTGCGCAATGCCAGATACGCCTTGAGCTTTGGCATGAAGGCCAGCGAGACGGTGAACGCAACTTCCCTTCCACCTGCACGGTACTTAACCTCGCGAAACTTCTGACGTACAACAGATGCATCCTGCAGGGTCGCGGCGAGCTCCGGGCTCCATTTCATTGCCAGCAGCTGCGCGAGGCTGACGCCCGTTTCAGCCAGAAACAGCGTGGCGAAGCAAAAGGCCGCCAACGAAGCGTGCGAGCGACGGATCGGTGACTGTGCGTCTTCGTTGGCCGCCACGAGATGTTTGGCAGTTAACCACGCGATGCCCCACGAACGATGGCGAGGATTGTTAGCTCCAGCCTCGGCCAAGCGCCTCGTGATCTCTTCCCGGGTGCGCAGCTGTCCCGTCTCCAGATTCCAGCCAAGCAAGCCGTACGAGTCGTGCCCTTTTCTGCGGCCATGTGTGTGCGGAACGAGGCAAAGATTCTCACCTCGCGCCGTGGTCACGCGCAACGGATAAGGCTTGAAGTCGAGCACCAGCGTGCTGATGCTGCTGAAGAGCGCGTCAGCCCACGCGAGCAAGGCGGCTTGTGCCTCGGCGTCGGGCACAACTGTCGTTCCATTAGCATACCATTGCTGGCGCAGCACCCTCGCATCGGCGCAGAAGTCGTCGTTTCTGAAGAACTCACGAAGCATCGACAACAGATTAGGCTGAATGCCCGCGACGGTATTGTGGTTCAGCTTGCCTAGTGAGACCTGTTCACGCTTTTCGCGAAAGAAGCGATGAACTGCCTCCGCCGTAGCATTCTCGTCACAGAGAACCTGATGCAATCCCAGCCTGTCGGCCCAGTTGGCGAAGTCAAGCACGCCGCGCAGAGCACCGTAGATAGTCTCCGGACGCAAGGCGCCAAGGGTCAAACGCTCGGAAAGCTGCGTCACCAGCAGGCGTACAACCTTAGTGCGTTCGCTGCTAAAGCTTCTGGGATCGAACGTGTGCCGCGCGTGCCGCGTGTTCGACGTGTCACGCGTCAGGTAGCAGATCTGCCCGATATCGGAACGGGTGCGAATTCCTTCCCACTTTAGCAGCGCGCGCTCGGGATGCAGCAGCGTCGTGCCCACCGCGAGTGGCATGCGAACTTCCTCGTACACCCGGCTCATACTGCCACCCCGGTGTCTAGGGCGCGCGTGACCAGCGTCGACAGGTGTGTGCCCCAGCTGTCCTGCACAGCGTCGAACAGCTTGCGGTTCTCGCGGTAGCTGAGGTAGCCCTCGGTGGTGGACAGTCGTGCGTGCCACATCAGCTGCCGCAACTGATCGAGCGCCCGTGTGTACCTGGTCTCATTCGCGGTCATCGCGTCGACCATGTTCAGCCCAAAGGTTGCACGCAGGTCGTGGAAGCTAAACTCGTACCTGAGGTTGCCGAGCCGCTCGCGCATCATGGGCAATAGTTCGTCCTTGATGAACTGGCGCACGGCCTGTCCAGTCTTGACGTGACGGCGCACCTTTGGGCCAGTGCTGACCGGGCCGCGCGATGCGAGATCATCGTAGAGCGGCGCACCGCGATGGCTCAGAAAGAGCGGCTGGTCGTGGTCATCTCCGCCGTCTGCCAGTTGGCGACGCTTGCGCGCACGATCGCTGTGCACGTAGATGTACAGCCGCTCGTAGAAACCCCGGGGCAGGTGCAACACGCCCTTGACACCGCCCTTCGTGTCGATGCCCGTACCCGGCCCGCAGGCGAGACGGATGTCGTCGCCGTGAAACTCGCCTGGCTTGCGCATTACGTGTTTCGCGCGCACGGTCAATACCGTCTGGATGCGAGCGCCCGTCAACAAAGCGAACAGATGAACGAGCGTCATCTCGATGTTGCCGAGAGCGGCTAACGATTCAAGCAACACCGACTGCTCGGAAGAGGAGAGCGGGCGCAGGCGCCCGCCGTCCTGAATGCGATCGTCCCACGGGTCTTCCGCGCGGCGACAGCGGATCGACAGGTCAGTGGTCTTGACCTCGATCACGCCGCTGAATCCCTTCTGGTCCTTGACCTCAATGAAGCGATCAGATTCAACCCACGGCGCGTTCGCGGGCCTGAAGCCGGCTTCGGTTATGAGCCAGCGATAGAAGCGGGCTATAGCACCCATACGACGCTTCGCGACACCCGCAGACAGTTCGCCCGCCTGCACGGCCAGCCTGATCGATGCGCTATAGCGGTAGGTCGGCCGTTGTCGCTTGTTTGCGGGGAACGTTAGCCAGTCGATATCCTCGTCGTCCAGGTAACGACGGAACGCCACCAGATCGTCAGCGATGCTGGCGAACGTCAGCATATTGGGCGAGGACTTCGACTCCAGCATATCGATGAGCCAGATGTTCGCTTCAGCCCACGGCGCGCCGTCAGCAAGTCGGACAACGGGAAAGAGAGGGAAGGTGCTTGGGATCCACTGCGGTCGTGCGTCGCGCCGCTTGCCGGTGGCGGGGTCTGCGAGCGGGACCGTGTGATAGACGGTGCCACCCTCGGGTGTGGTGATGCTAACCGGCGTCGCGCCGGGAGTGTCGCGGTCAACGACCTCGGTAAGCGGTAGTTGCCGGATGGTGGTTCTTCTTGCGATCATCGCCCAGATCCTCTTATGTGTTTGGAGGTGTCTGCTTTAACACAGCCTGCGAGTATCAGCAGATCGTTCTTGGCTTGCGCATATTGGCCGCGAGTATAGCCGCTACGACGTCATCAAGACCATCGAGTCGGCCTTGGAGCCGCATCGACTGCGCGACTTCACGATTCCTGGCTTGGCCTACGGTCCGCACGACGGCTTTCCCTCACAGCGCCTCCCAGAGCTGGCGTATACAACCTGGGAATGGATGAAGCTGGACAACGCGAAGGCGAATCTCGCCAAGGAGACGCTCGACGCGTTGTGTGAGTTCGTTGGCTGTTGCGCAGACACAGGACCGAAGTACAGTCCCGATGATCGCCCCTACATCGAACGCTTCTTCGGGACTATTGCGAGCAGGCTGTCTTCCAGATTGCCTGGCTACACGGGTTCGCATCCCCGTGATTTGCGGCGCGCGCTGGCCGATCCGAAGGGAAAGCTACGCTTGTATGTGTCGTTTGACGAGTTAGAGGAGTTGGTCGAATACGCTATTGCGAGCTACAACGGCACGCCGCATGCCGGCCTGAACAATGTCACGCCGCTTGAAGCGATGGAGTATTTCATTCGCGGCAAGGAACAGTTGGTGACATGGCTGCCCGAGCATCGTCGCCGTACCCTTTGTCTAATGCAATCGGCCAAGCGTTGCACCGTACGAGCATATCTCCAGCAGGGCGTTCGACCGCACATCAACTTGTATGGTGTGCGCTACACAAGCAACGTCCTTGCGTGCAGCACGGATTTGATCGGCAAGAGCTTGCTTATTTACCTGAATGCCGATGATCTTCGCTGTGTCCGCGCGTTCCAACCAGACGGCGCTGAGTTTGGGGTCTTGGAGGCGCAAGGGGCTTGGGGCGTGATACGGCATAACCTGAAACTACGCCAGCAAATCAATCAGGAGAAGAAAGACAAGAAGCGGTCGCGTGGGCCCGTTGATGCGGATCCCATCGGAGACTACGTCGACGGAAAGATGGCGCAGGCAAAGAAGTCACGGAAGGCGGCATCCGAACTGGCGGAAGCAAAGCGGATTCTGTCATCCGCGCCGACGGCGCGAACTGCGATGGGGCGGGGAGCATCCGCCGCGCAGACCGCAACGAACGCCGCGTCAGAGCAGAAAGTAGACAAGGCTTCCGAGCAGAAAAAAACACCGACTCGACCGAAGAAGCTGTCTATCGGTACCGGCCAAGTCTTTTAACCCTGTCCTCCGCGAGGGAGTCATCATGTCGCTTCAGATACCGCGTCCGATCGATCCATCGCTGCACCCCTTGGTCACCGGCAACTATCGTATCGCCACGCCGGCCATCGAAGAGCTCTACGAACTGGTCACTCGATGTCTGCGCTACAGAATTATGGGCGCCCTGATCTACGGCCCGTCGCGCATCGGTAAGACACGGGCGATCGAGTACGTGCGATTGCTGTTGGCACGCGAACACCCACGGATGACCAGCTACCACGCACGATGCGAACACAAGCCGAGGCATGCCGAGGGACCATTCTTCGCCAACCTGCTTGAAGCGGTTGGCGACCCGGATCCTAACGCTGGCGCCAACCCGGCCAAACGTATGCGCCTCGCACTGAGGATTCGTGAGGCCGCCGCTCGGGCAGGAAGTGGGACGGTTCTGCTTTTCTGTGATGAGGCGCAGCGCTACAACGACAATGAATACGAATGGCTGCGTGATGTTCACGATGCGCTGGATCGACAGCAGATCAAGTTGTTCACCTTCCTCGTCGGGCAACAGGAATTGCTCGCTCAGAAAACGGCCATGCAGTTGGCTGGGAAAACTCAGATTGTCGCGCGGCTGATGGTCGAGGAATTGGCCTTCTACGGCATACGAAATGCGAAGGACGTGGCAACGTGTTTGAGCGGCTATGACGAGACGGCTTATCCCGAGCGTAGCGAATGGAGCTTTACCCGATTTTACGTTCCGCAAGCCTTTGATGCTGGCTATCGACTGGTCAGCGATGCCGACGCGCTGTGGGACGCGTTCGAGACGGCGCACCACAAGGCCAGCTTGCCTGGGGCTCTCGAGATCCCAATGGAGTCGTTTGTCCGTGCCGTAGAGATCCTGCTAAAGGATAGCGAGCTCAGGGATTGCCCGGGCTACTGTCCCGAGCCAGCGCTATGGGCGCACGCGGTACGGCATTCCGGTTACGTCCAGTCACGCCATGCAATCGGTCGTGTGCTCGTCTCCGCTGCCTTGTGAGGGCATTCTAAGGTGGCCCGCTTCCCTATCCTCACGCTCGACGAGGCGAAGCTCACTCCGGCGCTGGGCTACGTGTTCGACAAGAAGTGGATCGATCCACGGGAATCGCTCGTCTCGATCCTCTGGAAACTCAAAGTGGCGAATGCCTTGTCAGGCGTCGCTGTGATGCGGTTGGTAAGGTTGGACATCGATCCCTACGAGAGCCTTCCGCCGCAGAGAGGATTCATCGATGTCGTTCGGCTGAACGAAGCGCTGGGCTTGCCAACCAAATCGCTGCACATGGCACTCATCGAGCAAACCAATCAGCGACGCTATAGCGAAGTGTTTCGCTACTGCCATTTCTGTATGGTGCGTGGGTACCACTCCCTCTTGCACCAACTAGAGACAGCGAGTCGATGTCCTGCGCATCGTTGCCCTGTGGAGTCGGCATGTAGGCAGTGCGGACATCAAGCGCCGTATTGCCTGAATGTGCAGCTTCTCGAGGCACCACACCGTTGCGCGCATTGTCATGCATTCTATGGCAACGGGGCCTGGCGACCCGACCGACCACGGCCCATGAGGCCGGACCAACGCAAAGCGTTCGCGCGCTCGTACTTTGAGCAAGGCCTGGGATGCAGGAGCCATGGGTAGAGGGACCTTTACCTCTTTCGGCTCTCCGATGTCGGCTCGCCAGATGGAGCCGGCGTAGCATTCCGGGTCCGTGCAGGCATTTGCACGCCTTCGATTGACACTTCGCGACCCTCAGCCGGTGACAATATTAGTTCGCTGGGCGTAAGTCCTTGATTCTTTTGATGGTACGCCCGGTTGCCGCGCCGTTGCCGCGCGAATTGACGACATTCCTTCGGAAACGGTGACACTCTTCCTTTGTTCTACGGATGCAGGGTCAGTTCGCGCCGTTCCTCGCCCAAGTATGCCGAGACCCTCAGATTGCGTCCAGCCACGGCCGACGTGATCAGAGGGACACCGCCAAGTTCCTCCAGCCGCGACGGCATGGCGTGCCCGCAGGCGTACTCGACCGACGCACAGGTGACGCAGCGCACCTGCGCTAGCTCGATTGCCACCATCTGTTGCGGGGGGTCGGACATCACCCGAATCGCCACGTCCACTTCCTCGCGCAAGAGGTCGTCGACACGGTTGTCGAACAGCAGATCGAGAGCGATGTCGGGATATAGGCGCTTGAACTCGATCAGCCAGCCGGACATCACTATGTGCCCAAAGCCGGTTGGCAGGCTGAGCCGGACCGAGCCGTACAGGCCTTTGCCGAACATGGCCACCGACTCCTTGGCCGCCAACACTTCATTGCGAATGACACACCCATGGTGGTAGAGGCGTTGGCCGACCTCCGTGAGCTCGACCCGCCGTGTCGTGCGCCGCATCAGCTGCATGCCGACCGATTTTTCAAGCTGGGTCAGGTGATAGCTGATATTGGCCCGGCTCATCTTCATGTTCCGCGCGGCCAGGCTGAGATTCCCCGCTTCCACGATGTCGACGAAGAGTGTGAGTGCGCTGCCGTTGATCTGTCAAAAAATATTGAACAGAGTGTTCACTCTCTTTCTAATTGTCAAATTCATTCGATCATTAAACAATCCCTCCCATTCAAAGGAGATTCCCATGGCGCTTGATCAGGAAACTTTCCAACTGCTCAAGGACAGCGTCCAACGCTTCGTCCGGGAGCGGCTGGTGCCCGCCGAAAACCATTTGGAGGAGCACGACGAAGTGCCGGCCGACATCGTGGCCGACATGAAGGAGCTCGGCCTGTTCGGTATCTCGATTCCCGAGGAGTACGGCGGTATCGGGCTGTCGATGGCCCAGGAGTGCGAGGTGGCCTACGAACTCGGCCAGACGGCGCTCGCGTTCCGCTCGGTGGCGGGCACGAACATCGGCATCGGCTCGCAGGGCATCCTGATGGATGGCACGTCCGAACAGAAGGCCGAATACCTGCCGCGCATCGCCAGTGGCGAGTTGATCATCTCGTTCGCGTTGACCGAACCCGACGCCGGATCGGACGCGGCGTCGCTGAAGACGAAGGCCGTGGCCGACGGCAGCGATTACCTCATCAGCGGCACCAAGCGCTTCATCACCAATGCGCCGCGCGCCGGCGCCTTCACGCTGATGGCGCGCACCGGCGGCGCGGGGGCGGGCGGCATCTCGGCCTTCATCGTCCCGGCCGGTCTGCCGGGCCTGACGCTCGGCAAGCCCGACAAGAAGATGGGGCAGAAAGGCACGCGGACCTGCGATGTCAACCTCGACAGCGTGCGCGTTCCCGCCGCCAACATCATCGGTGGCGAGGCGGGCAAGGGTTTCAAGACGGCGATGAAGGTGCTCGACCGCGGCCGCCTGCATATCTCGGCCCTGGCGTGCGGCATGGCGCAGCGCATTCTGCAAGAGAGCGTGGCCTATGCGCAGCAGCGCAAGCAGTTCGGCCAGCGCATTGGCGACTTCCAACTGGTGCAGGCCATGCTGGCCGACAGCCAGGCCGAGCTGCTGGCAGGCTGGGCGCTGGTGCAGGGGACTGCGCGCCGCTATGACGCCAAGCCATCCGGCGTCAGCGATCCGGAGGTGAGTATGCAAGCCTCCTGCACCAAGCTGTTCACGACCGAGATGGTGGGTCGCGTGGCCGATCGCGGCGTGCAGATCCACGGCGGCTCGGGCTACATCAACGAGTTCCCAGTCGAGCGCTTCTACCGCGACGTGCGCCTGCTGCGCCTGTATGAGGGCACCACGCAGATCCAGCAGCTCGTCGTCGGCAAGCATCTGATGAAGGCCGCGTGAGGTTGACCATGCTTGACATCCGCAACGGCATCGCCGTCATCACGCTGGTCCACCCGCCCGTCAACAGCCTGGGCCACGCGCTGCGCGAACGCATCGTGCAGCAACTCGATGCCGCGTTGGCTGATTCCGCAGTGCGCGGCATCGTGCTGACCGGCAATGAGAAGACATTCTCCGCCGGTGCGGACGCCACCGAGTTCGGCACGCCGCGCCAGCTGCAGGACCCCATTTTGCGCACGGTCATCACCCGCATCGAGGCGAGCAGCAAGCCCGTCGTGGCGGCCATCACCGGTGTCGCCCTGGGCGGTGGCCTTGAACTCGCTCTGGGCTGCCATGGGCGCGTCGCGCAGGAAAAGGCCCGGATCGGTCTGCCGGAGATCACCCTGGGCCTGATTCCCGGCTCGGGTGCAACCCAGCGGCTGCCCCGGCTGGTGGGCATTGCTGCCGCCCATGCGCTGATGTCCGGCGGGCAGCCCCAGAGCGCCCGCCAACTCGCCAAGTCGGGCCTGTTCGACGACGTCGTGGCTGGGGACACGGTTGGCGCAGCCGCCGCTCTCGCGACGATGCTCGCTGAAAAGGGGCTTCCTTACCCACGGGCGCTGGATGGCGAGGTCGACGCCACCGAAGTCCAGGCAACGGTGGCCGCGCAACGCGCAAAGCTCACGGCCCGCCAAAAGCTGCAGCCAGCATACGGCGCGCTGCTCGACGCGCTGGCCGCATCCGCGCTGCCGTTCGACGAAGGCATGCAGAAGGAGCGCGAGCTGTTTCTGGCCCTCGTGCCCACGACGGTGGCCCAAGCGCTGCGCTACCAGTTCAAGGTTGAACGGGAAGCTACGAAGCTGCCGCCGGCGCTCCAGGCACCCGCGCGCGAGGTGCGCTCCATCGCTGTGATCGGGGCCGGAACGATGGGCTCAGGCATTGCCATCTCGGCGCTCGATGCCGGCTTGTCCGTACTGCTGCTGGAGCAGGATGAGGCCGCGCTCGAAAGCGGGAGGCAGCACATTGGCGATCACTACCGTGAGCGCGTGGCGGCGGGCAAGCTCTCCGCCGAGGCCGCGTCGTCCAATGAGGCACGCCTGCAGACCAGCCTCGAATGGGAACGCCTGCAGCAGGCCGATCTGGTGATCGAGGCTGTCTTCGAAGACATGGCCGTCAAGCAGGAGGTATTCCGCAAGTTCGATACCCATGCGCGGGCGGGCGCGGTGCTGGCGACGAACACGTCCTACCTCGATATCGATCCGATTGCCGCGGCGACTTCACGCCCGCAGGACGTGCTGGGGCTGCATTTCTTCAGTCCGGCCAACGTGATGAAGTTGCTGGAGGTGGTTCGCGGCGCAAAGACCGCCCCCGATGTGCTGGCCACCGGCATGGCGCTTGGCGCGACCCTCAAGAAGATGCCGGTGCTGACCGGCAACGCATTCGGGTTCATCGGCAACCGCATCTACAATGCCTATCGCCGCCAGTGCGAGTTCATGCTCGAAGACGGCGCGTGGCCTGAGGACGTGGACAATGCGCTCACTGGGCTGGGTTTTGCGATGGGGCCATTCGCGGTCGCCGATCTTTCCGGCCTTGACATCGCTTGGCGCATGCGCAAGGCGCAGGCGGCGACGCGCGATCCGCGCGAGCGCTACGTGGCCATTCTCGACCGGCTATGCGAGGCCGGGCGCCTGGGGCGCAAGACTGGCGCGGGCTACTACGCCTACGTGGACGGCAAGCAGGTGAAAACCACCGATGCGGCTGTGCGCGACGTGATCCTGCAGGCGAGCGCGCAGCGCGGCATCAACCGGCGCACGCTTGCACCCGAAGGGATCCAGCGCCGCGCCTTGCTCGCCATGGTCAACGAGGCCGCCTTGCTGTTTGCCGAAGGCGTGGCAAGCCGCCCCAGCGACATCGACGTGGTGCTGGTGCAGGGCTATGGCTTTCCGCGCTGGGAGGGCGGCCCGGTGTTCTGGGCTCGCCAGCAGGAGCGAGCCCGGCTTGAAGCCGACCTCAAGCACTTGGCAGAAGAGGCCGGTCACGGCTTCTCGTTGGGCGATCTCGATCCGCTGCTTTCAACCTGATTCAAAAATCATCATGAACACTTCCCAAGCCTTCATCTGCGACGCCGTGCGCACCCCCTTCGGCCGCTACGGCGGCGCTCTTGCTGGCGTGCGCACCGACGACCTCGGTGCTGTGCCCATCAAGGCGTTGATGGAACGCAACCCGAATGTGGACTGGACCGCCGTGGCCGACGTGCTCTACGGCTGCGCCAACCAGGCCGGCGAGGACAACCGCAACGTGGCACGCATGTCGTCGCTGCTGGCCGGCCTGCCCATCGACGTGCCCGGCGCCACCATCAACCGCCTGTGCGGCTCGGGCCTGGATGCCGTGGGCTCGGCCGCGCGCGCCATCAAGGCCGGCGAGGCCCGATTGATGATCGCCGGCGGCGTGGAAAGCATGAGCCGCGCGCCCTTCGTCATGCCCAAGGCCGAGAGCGCCTTCAGTCGCAGCAACGCGGTGTACGACACCACCATCGGCTGGCGCTTCGTCAACAAGCTGATGAAGGCGAAGTTTGGCGTGGACTCCATGCCTGAGACCGCCGAGAACGTGGCCGATGACTTCAAGATCGAGCGCGAGGCGCAGGACCGAATGGCCCTGGCCAGCCAGCAGAACGCTGCCGCTGCCATTGCCGCTGGCTACCTGGCCCAGGAGATCGTGCCCGTGTCCATTGCCCAGAAGAAGGGCGACCCCATCGCCGTGAGCCAGGACGAGCACCCCCGCGCCACCACGCTGGAGGCGCTGGCCATACTCAAGGGCGTGGTGCGCCCCGATGGCACGGTCACGGCCGGCAACGCCAGCGGCGTGAACGACGGCGCCTGCGCGCTTCTGCTGGCGAATGAGGAAGCCGCCAAGCAATACGGCCTGGTGCCCCGCGCCCGCGTGGTCGGCATGGCCACGGCCGGCGTGGCGCCGCGCATCATGGGCTTCGGCCCCGCGCCGGCCGTGCGCAAGGTGCTGCAGCTCACCGGCCTGACGCTCGACCAGATGGACGTGATCGAGCTCAACGAAGCCTTTGCCGCCCAGGGCCTGGCCGTGCTGCGCGACCTCGACATCGCCGACGACGACAAGCGCGTCAACCAGTGGGGCGGCGCCATTGCGCTGGGCCATCCGCTGGGCGCCTCGGGCGCACGCCTGGCCACCACCGCCGTGAACCAACTGCACACGCTGGGGGGCCACTATGCGCTGTGCACCATGTGCATTGGCGTGGGCCAGGGCATTGCCGTGATTCTCGAAAAAATCTGACGCCCCAAGCTGACCGATCGCCGCACCGTCCTGTGCTGCGTGTCGCTTTTCCGAGTTCCGAACAGCAGCACAAGAACAATCGCTGGAGACTACCCACCAATGAGCCCTGAAGACATTCTGAGCACCTACGGCCCGCGTGAAGCGATGGAATACGACGTGGTCATCGTCGGCGCGGGCCCGGCAGGCCTATCGGCCGCGATCCGCCTGAAGCAGCTGGCCGCCGACAAGGGCGGCGAAATCAACGTGTGCGTGCTGGAAAAAGGCTCCGAACCGGGCGCGCACATTCTCAGTGGCGCCGTGATGGACCCCAAGGCCATCACCGAGCTTTTTCCGGCCTGGAAGGAACAGGGTGCGCCGCTGAACCAGCCTGTCACCGGCGACGACGTGCTATTCCTCTCCGAGACCGGCCACAAGCGCACGCCTGACGCCCTGGTGCCGCGCAACTTCCACAATGATGGCAACTATGTCGTCAATCTGGGGGCCGTCACGCAATGGCTGGGCCAGCAGGCCGAGGGCCTGGGCGTGGAGATCTTCCCCGGCTTCGCGGCCGCCGAGGTACTCTACAACGAAGACGGCTCCGTCAAGGGGGTGGCCACCGGCAATATGGGCATCGGCAAGGACGGCGAGCCGACCGAGAACTTCCAACTCGGCATGGAGCTGCATGCCAAGTACACGGTTTTCGCCGAGGGCGCGCGAGGCCATCTGGGCAAGCAGATCATTGCCCGCTTCAAGCTCGACGAGGGCAAGGACCCGCAAAGCTACGCCATTGGCATCAAGGAGCTGTGGGAGATCCCAGCCGACAAAGCCAAGCCCGGGTTGGTGGTGCACACCGCCGGCTGGCCGATGGGCAACGACACCTATGGCGGCGGCTTCCTCTACCACCTCGAAGGCAACAAGGTCACGCTGGGCTTCGTGACCGGGCTGGACTACAAGAACCCCTGGCTCTCGCCGTTTGAGGAGATGCAGCGCTGGAAGAGGCACTCGGCGATCAAGGCGCACATCGAGGGCGGCAAGCGCGTGGGCTACGGCGCGCGCGCCATCACTGCCGGCGGGTTGCTGAGCCTGCCCAAGACCGTGTTCCCGGGCGGCGCGCTGGTCGGCTGTGACGCGGGCTTTCTGAACGCAGCGCGCATCAAGGGCAGCCACGCGGCCATCAAGACCGGTATGCTGTGCGCCGAGGCGGCCTTCGAGGCTGTGACGGTGGGCCGCGCCGGTGACGAACTGGCAGCCTACCCGGCGGCCTTCGAGCAGAGTTGGCTGCGCACCGAGTTGCACCAGTCGCGCAACTTCAAGCAGTGGTTCAAGAAGGGCAGCACCATCGGCGCGCTGATGACCGGCATCGAGCAGTGGTTCCTGCCCAAGGTCGGCGTGAGTACCCCGCCCTGGACCATCCACCGCACGCAGGCCGACCACCTGTACCTCAAGCCGGCGGCCGATTGCCCCAAGATTAGCTATCCCAAGCCCGACGGGGTGCTGACCTTCGACCGGCTCTCCAGCGTGTTTATCAGCAACACCAACCACGCCGAGGACCAGCCCGCGCACCTGACGCTCAAGGATGCCGGCGTGCCGGTCAGCGTCAACCTGGCCAAGTTCGGCGGCCCCGAAAGCCGCTACTGTCCGGCCGGCGTGTACGAGTTCGTCAACAAGGACGGAGCCGACCAGTTGGTGATCAACGCGCAGAACTGCGTGCACTGCAAGACCTGCGACATCAAGGATCCGACCCAGAACATCGTCTGGGTCTCACCCGAGGGCGGTGGCGGGCCGAACTACGCGGGGATGTAGCTCCCGCCCGAGTACTGGCCGAGGGAGTCTCGGCTCGGATGCAAGGACTACTGCCGCCTGTCGCGCAGGCCAGGCGGCCCATCGTACGCTACCCCAACTGCTTGACGAGCTCTGGAACGGCCTCGAAGAGATCCGCTTCCAGGCTGTAGTCGGCCACCGAGAAGGTCGGCGCCTCGGGGTCCTTGTTGATCGCCACGATCACCTTGGAGTCCTTCATGCCCGCCAAGTGCTGGATCGTACCCGAGATGCCGGCAGCGATGTAGAGCTGCGGCGCAACGATCTTGCCCGTCTGGCCCACCTGCAGGTCGTTCGGGGCGTAGCCCGCGTCCACGGCCGCGCGGCTCGCGCCGATGGCCGCGCCCAGCTTGTCGGCCAGCGGGGTCATGACTTCCGTGAACTTTTCGGCGCTGCCGAGGGCCCGGCCACCCGAGACGATGATCTTGGCGGCGGTGAGTTCGGGGCGGTCGCTCTTGGTCACTTCGCGGCCCACGAAGCTGCTCTTGCCGCTGTCGGCGGCCGCTGCGACGGTTTCGACGGCGGCGCTGCCGCCCGTGGGGACCGCGGCGTCAAAGCCCGTGGTGCGCACCGTGATGACTTTCACGGCGTCGCTGCTCCGCACGGTGGCGATGGCGTTGCCTGCGTAGATGGGGCGCTCGAAGGTGTCGGCGCTGTCGACCTTGGTGATGTCGCTGATCTGCGCCACGTCTGCTTGGCGGCGACGCGGGGGGCCACGTTCTTGCCGCAGGCGGTGGCGGGGAACAGGACATGGCTGTAGCCGCTGGCGATGGCGAGCACCTGGGCGGCCAGGTTTTCGGCCAGGCCGTCCTTGAGGCTGGCGCCGTCGGCGTGGATCACCTTGGCAACGCCGGCGATCTGGGCTGCCGCCGCGGCGGCATGAGCAGCGCTGAATGGCTGGGCGAGCACCTGGCGGGGCTTAGGGCGTGGCCTTCAAATGCGTCAAAAATTATGTCAATATCCTCGCGTAATGCCGCTAAGATGAGCGAGGGGCTGTCGATGCTCGCAGGGCATAGGCGAGACGCGCCTCGATGAATCGCGGCACGGTGGCCATCCGTCGTCCGCGTGCGGCGATCTGTTACCTGATGGCTGAGGCCTGAACTTTCATGCTCCGAGTGGGGGCCGCCGCTTTTGGGAAGTGTCGGCAGTTCCAGATCGAGCATCTGACTCGGATTCCAGGTGTTCAGGATCTAGAAACTGAGGTTTCCACGCAGACGGATAAAGCTGACGTTGGCCCTACCTGTCAGAGTCTTTGAAACTGTCTGAATACATACATGCCCATATCCGATAACGACAACTACGATCAATCGGTCTCCGCGGTTCACAACCGATTGTTTTTTCGCCTGTTCCAGGCTGGCAATACCTTGGATCGCCAGTCCGTCAAGGAGCTTGGCATCACGACAGTTCAGTGGGCTACGCTGGGGGCTCTGTCGCGCCCGCAGGTGAAGGACGGAATGTCGTTTTCCGATCTCGCGGACTATCTGGTCGTGAGCCGTCAAAGTCTGGATGGGGTTCTCAAGCGTCTCGAGCGTGAGGGGCACGTGGAGCGCGTCGTCGATCCCGCCGACAGGCGTGCCAAAAAAGTGGTGTTGCTGCCCTCGGGGCGAGCGTTCTGGAGCGATATCCAGCCAAGAATCTACGAGTTCTATCGCCAGGCGGTTGCAAGCTTTCGCTTCGACGACAAGATCGCCCTGCTGCACCACATCAACCTGCTCAATGATGGCATGTCGAAGGTTGACCTTGGGGCTGGCGCCAAACCTGGAGAGATGGAAGGCTAGAGCCAGGGCGAGGTTCGAAGGCAAGCCTTCGTGAGTTGCGTTGAACGTCGCGGGCTGGTAGGAAATCATGGCTGCCGGCCCCCCTCGCCTGAAGGGGCTCCGTGCCAATGCAACGGTAGTTCAAGCGTTTGCTTGACCACCGTGCAGGGAATTTCGGTCTGGACGCGCCGAACTCCGTTGGCAGGGGTCAGGTGTTGGGCCAGGAATCGTCGATAGTCTTCGAGATCGCTGGCGACGACCCGCAACAGCGCATCGCAGTCGCCGAACATCAGATAGCACTCCAGCACCTGGGGCAGTTCCGACATCGCAGCGGCGAACTGCTGGGTGGTGTCCCCGTCTTGCGCTCGCAGCGAGATCCGTGCGAAGAAGGTGTGAGGCAAGCCCACTTCGGATGGAGCCAGCACGGCAGTGTAGCGGCGGATCACTCCTGTGTCCTCCAGCATGCGCAGCCGGCGCAGGCAGGGAGAAGGAGACAGCCCCACTTCCAAGGCCAAATCGTTGTTCGAGATCCGCCCATCACGCTGCAAGGCAGCGAGGATGCGCCGATCTATGGTGTCAAGGACCGGCATGGACGCAGGAATCCTTCTTCGCGTGGTACGGGCGTGGACGTGAACCTGAGGATCGTCAAGCCGATGTCACGGCGCTTCGCCAAAGCCCTCCACGATCACCAGCGAACCTTTCGAGGCGCCTTGGCGAATCGGTACCAGCGCCTGGTATTCGGGTGACTCGTACCAGGCGCGGGCTTGCGCCACGGATGGGAACTCCAGCACGACGAGGCGGTCGGCCGGAAGTGTGCCTTCGCGCAGTTCCTTGGCGCCATTGCGGATGAGGTACTTGCCGCCATGGGCCGCGATCGTTGCGGGAGCGCCTGCTGCATAGGGGGCATAGCTTGACGGGTCTTCCACGTCAATGAATGCGAGCACATAGGCTTTCATCCGGGTCTCCGAAGTGTGTTTTGGAGTGCATCACTCTAGGAGGCGCGGGCCCGGTTGTCCTTCAGATGGGGACATACCGGACTTTTCTGAAATCAATATCTGGCGCGATGCAGCGCGGGGTGCCCGAGAACACCGAGGGGCGTCGCAGTCGTCGCGTTCAGTTATAAGGGGCGCTCATATCTGATAGAAGCACCCCCGACTCGCACTGGCCCATGCGCCTTCCTACCATTTGCCGCAATGCAATTGAACTAGGGGCACATGCCATGGAGACAAGAACAGCACTCGTATGCGGTGGGACAGGAGGGCTTGGCGGCGGCGTCGCGCAGGCTTTGCGGGATCAAGGTGTGCGCGTGGTCGCCACCAGCTCGCGAGCGAATCCCGCCGCCGGTGTGGTCGATGGCGTAGCCCATCTCGACTTCACGGACAGACGCTCGATTGCGGGATGTGTTCAGGCACTGGAGCGAGCTGGGATCCGCCCGGACATTCTGGTGCTGAATGGGCCAGGCCCGGCCAAGGGGCGTACTGCCGAGGTACCTGAGAGCGCGTGGTTTGAGGCATTTGAAACGCTCTGGGCCGCACCCTTGACGTTGGTTCGCACGCTGCTGCCATCGATGGAGGAGCGCGGCTGGGGGCGCGTCGTCTGGGTGACGTCGGTCGCATGCATGCACTACGTCCCTGAGATGGCGATCTCCACCTCTTTGCGGGCCGGGTTACACGGCCTCGTCCAAACGCTGAGCGCCGAGTACGCGGGAAGCGGCGTGACGGTGAACGCGATTGCACCGGGTTACCACGAGACCGACCGGATGCGTCAACTCGGCGTGCCGCAATCGATCCTGGGCCAGATACCGGTGGGGCGGTTGGGGACGACAGCGGAGTTTGGTGCCGGCGCGGCCTTTCTCGCATCGGAGTCTGCCGGGTACGTGACAGGCCAGGTTCTCCTGTGCGACGGGGGATGGGGCCATGGGCACGGCGGGCCTCGCCCGGCGACCGGAGCAGGGCATTGACGCCGTTTAGGACAGAGGAAATCACATGAACAGTCCACTTCCCGAGGCGATCCGCAAGTCTCTCGAAAAAGTCACGCTCGACGACAAATACAGCCTGGATCGCGGCCGGGCATTCATGAGCGGCGTACAGGCGCTGGTTCGCCTGCCGATGTTGCAGCGCCAGCGCGACCTTGCCGCTGGCTTGAATACCAGCGGCTTCATCAGCGGCTACCGCGGCAGCCCGCTGGGCGGCTACGACCAGGCACTCTGGGCCGCGAAGAAGCACCTGCAGGCGAACCACGTGGTCTTCCAGCCGGGGCTGAACGAGGAACTGGCCGCCACCGCGCTGTGGGGGTCGCAGCAACTGGATCTGTATCCCCAGACCAAGAAGTACGACGGGGTCTTCGGTCTCTGGTATGGCAAGGGGCCGGGGGTGGATCGCTGCTCGGACGTCTTCAAGCATGCCAACATGGCCGGAACCGCGAAGCACGGCGGCGTGATCGCCATCGCGGGCGACGACCACGCATCCAAGAGCAGCACGGCGGCGCACCAGAGCGACCACATCTTCAAGGCCTGCGGGATGCCGGTCTTCTTTCCCTCGAGCGTGCAGGAGATCCTTGATCTCGGCCTGCACGCCTTTGCCATGAGCCGCTTCTCCGGCGTGTGGATGGGCATGAAGACGATTCAGGAAGTGGTCGAGTCCACGACCTCGGTCAGCGTCGATCCGGATCGGGTGCAGATCGCTCTGCCGGAGGATTTCGCCATGCCCCCCGGCGGCGTTCACATCCGCTGGCCGGATCCGCCGCTGGAGCAGGAAGCCCGGCTGATGGACTACAAATGGTATGCCGCGCTCGCGTACATGCGCGCCAACCGCCTCAATCGCAATGTGATCGAGGGCCCTCAGGATCGCTTCGGCATCATCGCCAGCGGCAAGGCGTACAACGATACCCGGCAGGCCCTGGTCGATCTGGGCCTGGACGACGATACCTGCCGCCGCCTGGGCATTCGCCTGCACAAGGTCAACGTCGTCTGGCCGCTGGAGGCGACCGCCACCCGCGAGTTCGCGATGGGCTTGCAGGAGGTGCTGGTGGTGGAGGAAAAGCGCCAGGTCATCGAGTACCAGATCAAGGAGGCGCTCTACAACTGGCGTCCCGACGTGCGGCCGAATGTGCTCGGCAAGTTCGACGAGCAGGAAGGTGACCACACCGGCGGCGAGTGGTCCATGCCCAACCCCAGCGAGAACTGGCTGCTGCGTGCCAAGGCCGACCTCACGCCGGCCATCATCGCGAAGGCGATCGCCAAGCGCTTGCGCAAGATCGGCATGGCGCCGGAAGGCAGCGACATCGCCGCGCGCATGGATGCGCGACTGGCCGTGATCGATCAGCGCGAGCGAGCCATGGCGGAGATGAAGATCGACACCGGGGATCGCATGCCGTGGTTCTGCAGCGGCTGCCCGCACAACACCAGCACCCGCGTGCCGGAAGGCTCGCGCGCGCTGGCGGGCATCGGCTGCCATTACATGTCGCAGTGGATGGACCGCAGCACCAGCACCTTCAGCCAGATGGGCGGCGAGGGCGTGGCTTGGGTGGGGCAGGCCCCGTTCACGACCGACAAGCACGTGTTCGCCAACGTGGGTGACGGCACCTACTTCCACAGCGGCCTGCTGGCCATTCGCCAATCGATCGCGGCCGGGGTGAACATCACCTACAAGGTGCTCTACAACGATGCGGTGGCCATGACCGGCGGCCAGCAGGTGGGCGAGCGCCCCGAAGGCCACAGCGTGCTGCAGATCCAGAAGAGCCTGGTCGCGGAAGGCGTGAAGAAGCTGGTCATCGTCACCGATGAGCCGCAGAAATACGACGGCGTGACGCTGGAGGCGGGGGTCACCGTGCATCACCGCGATGACCTCGACAAGATCCAGCGCGAGCTGCGCGAGATCGCGGGCTGCACGGCGATCATCTACGACCAGACCTGTGCCACCGAAAAGCGCCGCCGCCGCAAGCGCGGCAAGCTCGCCACGCCGGCCAAGACCGTGGTCATCAACGAGTTGGTCTGCGAGGGTTGCGGCGACTGCTCGGTGCAGTCCAACTGCCTGTCGGTCGAGCCCCTGGAAACCGAGTTCGGCCGCAAGCGCCGCATCAACCAGAACTCCTGCAACAAGGACTACAGCTGCGTCAAGGGCTTCTGCCCGAGCTTCGTCACCATCGAGGGTGGCGAGCTCAAGAAGCCCAAGAAAGAGAAGAAGGGGGACCTCGCCGCGCTGCCCCGCATTCCCGAGCCCGTGCTGCCGGTCGCCGAGGAGGCCTGGGGCATTCTCGTCGCAGGCGTTGGCGGAACCGGCGTGATCACCATCGGGCAAGTGCTGGGCATGGCCGCGCACCTTGAGGGCAAGGGCATTGTCACGCAGGACGCGGCGGGCCTGGCGCAGAAGGGCGGATCGACCTGGAGCCATGTCCAGATTGCCAACCGGCCGGAAGCCATCCACACAACCAAGATCGATACGGCCAACGCGGACCTCCTGATCGCGTGCGACGCCATCGTCGGTGCGAACAAGTACGCAACGGGGCTGATCCGCGAAGGGCGCACGTTCGTTGCGCTGAACACGCATGGCACACCGACCGCTGCCTTCACGCAGAACCCCGACTGGCAGTTCCCCGGCGGCAACTGCGAAGCGGTGCTGGCCGCCGCGGCGGGTGCGCAGATGGTGTCCAGCTTCGACGCGGAGCAGGCTGCGGTGCAGTTGCTGGGCGATTCGATCTACACCAATCCGCTGATGCTGGGCTATGCGTGGCAGATGGGCAAGGTGCCGCTCTCGCACGCTGCCTTGATGCGTGCCATGGAACTCAATGGGGTGCAGATCGAGAACAACAAGGCGGCCTTCGAGTGGGGACGCCGGTGCGCCCATGACCTCAAGGCGGTGCAGGCCTTGTACCAGGCCGCGGCCGTGATCGAGATCGTGCGCAAGCCGTCGCTCGACCAGGTCATCCGCAAGCGCGTCGAGTTCCTGACGGCGTATCAGAACGCAGCCTATGCGGCCGACTACCAGTCCTTCGTTGAGAAGGTTCGCTCGTCTGAAACACGCCTAAAGAGCACTCGCCTGACCGAGGCGGTGGCGCGCTACCTGTTCAAGCTGATGGCCTACAAGGACGAGTACGAAGTGGCGCGGCTGCACACCGATGCGGCATTCACGCAGAAGCTGGCCGACATGTTTGAAGGCGACTTCAAGGTAGTGCACCACCTCGCGCCCCCGACGTTTGCCAAACGCAACGACAAGGGTGAACTGGTCAAGCAACCCTTCGGCCCCTGGATGCGCCGCGCTTTCGGAATCCTCGCCAAGATGAAGAGCCTGCGCGGCACGGCGCTCGATCCCTTTGGCCGGACCGAGGAACGCAGGACGGAGCGCGCCCTGATCCAGGACTATCGCGCCAGCGTCGAGGAGCTGCTTCCCATGCTGTCGCCGGAGAAGCTCTCCCTCGCCGTGGAAATCGCCCGCATTCCCGAAGAGATCCGGGGGTATGGCCACGTGAAGGAGCGCCATCTTGCGGCGGCACGCGAGAAGTGGGCGGCCCTTCGCCACCAGTGGCGCAACGGGACCGTGGCGAAGGAGGTCGCCTGATTCACCAGCCTTCGGCATGACGCGGTGCCCGAAACACCGGGCATTGCGTCATCGCCGGTTTCTCCGGTCAGGCCACGCAGGCCAGACCGACCTGCGTAGTTCTTTCCTCGAAATTCAGATCGATTCCGGACAACACCGGCATAGCAACCATGAAAACAACTCGCTCATTCCTTGCGATTCCGGCTGCGGCCGTGCTTGCATGCTTTGGCCCGTCCGCGCACGCGGAAACGGTGAAGATCGCTTTGGCTGGCCCCGTGAGCGGCCCCGTCGCGCAGTACGGAGACATGGCAAAGGCCGGTGTGTTGACGGCGGTCGAGCAGATCAATGCTGCAGGCGGCACCGGCGGGCGCAAGCTTGAGGTCGTCATGATGGACGATGCCTGCGAACCCAAGCAGGCCGTGGCGGTCGCCAACAAGATCGTCAGCCAGGGGATCCGGTTCGTGATCGGCCACCTCTGTTCGGGATCGACGATTCCCGCCTCGGAGATCTACGAGAACGAGGGCGTGGTGATGGTGACGCCTTCCGCGACCGCGCCGCAGCTGACCGAGGGCAAGAAGCGCAAGTTCATCTTCCGCACCATCGGTCGCGACGACCAGCAGGGCCCTGCGGCGGCCCGGTACGTCATTGCCCAGAAAGGCATCAAGGCGGTGGCCGTCCTGCACGACAAGCAATCCTACGGCCAGGGCATTGCCGCCACTGTGAAAAAGAACCTCGATGCGGCCAAGGTTCCCGTCGCATTGTTTGAAGGCATCAACGCGGGCGATACCGACTACTCGGCCATCATCACCAAGCTCAAGTCGCAGAAGATCGACTTTGTCTATTACGGCGGCTACCACCCGGAAATGGGACTGCTGCTGCGTCAGGCGCGCGAGCAAGGCATCAAGGCCGTCTTCATGGGGCCGGAAGGCGTTGGCAACAAGGACGTGACCGCGATTGCCGGTGCGGCTTCCGAGGGGATGCTGGTCACGCTGCCTGCGGATTTTTCGACCGACCCCGCCAATGCGGCCGTGGTGAAAGCCTTTGCAGACAAGAAGCGTGACATCAATGGTCCGTTCCAGCTGCCGTCCTATGCCGGCGTCAAGGTGCTTGCGGATGCCATTGCCGGCGCCAAGAGCACCGACCCCGCCAAAGTGGCTGCGTTCATGCACCAGAACAGTTTCCAGACGCCCATTGGCAAGGTCGAGTACGACGCCCAGGGTGACTTGAAGTCTTTCCGGTTCACCGTCTTCACCTGGCACAAGGACGCCACCAAGACGCCCGCCAACTGATTTTCCGCTGGGTCCGTCACGCTCCGGGAGGGCGGGGCGGGCCTCGGTGCTTTGCCCATCCCTACCTATTTCAACAATGGAGACTGCCATGAAATCCACGATTCGTCCTCATCGGCTTGCTGCGGCTGCCGTCCTCGCCGTCCTGGGGCTGTCCGCGCAAGCCCAGACCGTCAAGATCGCCATTGCTGGCGCCATGACGGGTTCGGTGGCCCAGTACGGCGACATGATGAAGGCAGGCGCCCTGACCGCCATCGAGCAGGTCAATGCCGCAGGTGGGGTGAATGGGAAGAAATTGGAGCCCGTCATCATGGACGACGCCTGTGAGCCCAAGCAGGCCGTGGCAGTCGCCAACAAGATCGTCAGCCAGGGCATCAAGTACGTCATCGGCCATGTGTGCTCCGGATCGACCATTCCCGCTTCGGAGATCTACGAGAACGAAGGCGTGCTCATGGTGACGCCGACGGCCACGGCGCCGCAGCTGACCGAGAGCAAGAAGCGCAAGCTCATCTTCCGAACGATCGGCCGGGACGATCAGCAGGGGCCCGTGGCCGCAGGCTACATCATCAATACGGTCAAGCCGAAAAAGGTGGCGGTGCTGCACGACAAGCAGTCCTACGGCCAAGGCATTGCCGCCACGGTCAAGAAGGAGCTGGATGCCGCCAAGGTGCCGGTGGTGTTCTACGAGGGCATCAATGCCGGCGAGCCCGACTATTCCGCCGTCATCACGAAGCTGAAGTCCCAGGGCATCGACTTCGTCTACTTCGGCGGCTACCACCCGGAGATCGGGCTCCTCATGCGCCAGTCGCGGGAGCAGGGCGTGAAAGCGGTCTTCATGGGGCCGGAGGCTGTGAGCAGCAAGGAGGTGACGGCCATCGCGGGCGCGGCTTCCGAGGGCATGCTGCTCACGCTGCCTGTTGATTTCTCTGCAGACCCCGCGAACGCCGGGCTCGTGAAGGCCTTTGCCGAGAAAAAGCGTGACGCGGGCGGCGCGTTCCAGATGCCGGCCTACGCTGCGGTCAAGATCATCGCCGATGCGATGTCCGGCTCCAAGAGCACGGACCCGGAAAAGGTCGCTGCCTTCATGCACCAGAACACTTTCCAGACCCCGATCGGCACGGTCCAGTACGACGCCCAGGGAGACCTCAAGTCGTTCAAGTTCGTGGTCTACACCTGGCACAAGGATGCCACCAAGACCGCTGCCAACTGATGCAGCACGTGGCTAGGCCGGCGTCCGGTTCAAGGATCGGATGCTGCCGGCCTGCTTTGAACGCTCTTGTTGCGAGGCATCCTGGATGAGCGACTTCCTTCCCCAATTCACCCAGCAACTGGTCAATGGCCTGACGCTGGGCTCTATCTATGCGCTGATCGCCATCGGCTACACCATGGTGTACGGGATCATCGGCATGATCAACTTCGCCCACGGCGAGATCTACATGATCGGTGCGTATCTCGGTCTGGTCACGCTCACCGCCATCGGGACGCAGGCGGGCTATCCGCTGCCGCTGGTGCTCGGCGCAGCGCTGCTGGTGTCGGTGGTGGTCACCGGCACGTACGGCTTTGTCGTCGAGCGCGTGGCTTACCGCCCCTTGCGGGGCGGGCCGAGGCTGGTGCCGCTGATCTCGGCGATTGGCATGTCCATCTTCCTGCAGAACTACATGCAGATCGCGCAAGGCGCGCGGGACGTTTCCGTGCCTGTGCTGGTGTCTGGCGCACTGGAGCTGGACATGGGCGGGGACTTCACCGTCACCGTGCCCTACGCACGCTTGCTCATCGTGGGCGTGACCGTGGCGCTGATGATCCTGCTGACGCTGTTCATCGCGCGTTCGCGCACGGGGCGCGCCTGCCGTGCCTGCGCCGAGGATATGCGCATGGCCAATCTGCTGGGCATCGACACCAACAAGGTGATCTCTTTCACCTTCGTGCTCGGGGCCATTCTCGCCGCCGTGGGCGGGGTGCTGATCGGGCTGACCATCGGCAAGCTCAACCCCTTCATCGGTTTCATCGCTGGCATCAAGGCCTTCACGGCCGCGGTGCTGGGCGGTATCGGCAGCATTCCCGGTGCCATGCTGGGCGGCATTGTGCTGGGGTTGGCGGAAACGTTCGCGACCGGCTACATGCCTGCGGAATACAAGGACGTGGTGGCATTCAGCCTGCTCGTTCTCGTATTGCTGTTCCGGCCGACCGGCCTGCTGGGCAAGCCGGATGTGGAGAAAGTGTGAGGACGACATGACACAAGCCATTGCAATGAAAGCGTCGCCGTTCCCCGCCGTCCTCAAGGACGCGGCGATCGCGGCCCTGTTGACCGCGGTGTTGACCATCCCGGCGCTTGGGCTCCAACTCAAGCTCGACGGGTACAAGATGGTCCTGGAGCCGCACTGGCGTCCCGTGTGGATTGCCGTGATCGTGGTGTTCCTGTTCCAGTTGTGCAAGCCGATGCTGGCAGGCGCGCGCGGCGTCGTGCGGCTGCCAGCCATTCCGATGCCGGGGCCGCATCAGCAGCGCGTGGCGATCTGGTTCTTGCTGCTGGCGGGGTTCGCGTGGTCGTTCTTCGGCTCGCGCGGGGCGCTCGACATCGCCACGCTGGCGCTGATCTACGTGATCTTGGGCCTGGGCCTGAACATCGTGGTGGGCTTCGCCGGGCTGCTCGATCTGGGCTACGTGGGCTTCTACGCCGTCGGCGGATACACCTATGCGTTGCTCAACCAGTATTTCGGATTGAGTTTCTGGGAGTGCCTCCCGATCGCGGCGGCGATGTCGGCCACATTCGGCTTCCTGCTCGGATTTCCGGTGCTGCGCCTGCGCGGCGACTATCTGGCCATCGTCACCTTGGGCTTTGGCGAGATCATCCGGCTGTTGCTGAATAATCTCACCAGCGTGACAGGCGGTCCCGATGGCATCTCGGGCATCCCCAAGCCGACGGCCTTCGGGTTCGAGATTGCGCGCGCCGCTAAGACGGCAGGCGCGCAGACCTTCCATGAACTGCTGGGCCTGACCTACAGAGGGGACCACATGGTGCTCTTCCTGTACTTGCTGGCGCTGTTGCTGGTGGGCTTCACGCTCTTCGTCACCAGCCGGTTGATCCGCATGCCGATGGGCCGGGCCTGGGAGGCGCTGCGCGAGGATGAGATCGCCTGCCGCTCGCTGGGCCTGAGCCCGACCCGCGTGAAGCTGTCGGCCTTCACGCTGGGCGCTTCCTTCGCGGGCATCGGCGGCGCCTTCTTCGCGGCACGCCAAGGGCTGGTCAATCCCGAGTCCTTCACCTTCATCGAGTCGGCGTTGATCCTCGCGGTCGTTGTGCTCGGCGGCATGGGCTCGCAGCTCGGCGTGGCGCTGGCGGCCATTCTGCTGACGGTGCTGCCGGAACTCACGCGCGAGTTTGCGGAGTACCGCATGCTGATCTTTGGCCTGGTGATGATCCTGATGATGATCTGGCGCCCCCAAGGGCTGCTGCCCACCAGCCGCCCCCATCTGGAGTTGCCGCGATGACTGCCATTGCATCTTCCGAATTGCTCACAGTCTCCGGCTTGCAGATGCGCTTTGGTGGCCTGATGGCGGTCAACGGCATCGACTTCCAGGTCCGCCGCAACGAGGTCTTCGCCATCATCGGGCCGAACGGTGCGGGCAAGACCACGGTGTTCAACTGCGTCGGCGGGTTCTACAAGCCGACCGGCGGGGACGTGATCCTGGATGGCCACCGCATCGCAGGGCTGCCCAGCCACCTCGTGGCACGCAAGGGCCTGGTGCGCACCTTCCAGAACATCCGCCTGTTCAAGCGTCTGACGGTCGTGGAAAACCTGATGGTCGCGCAGCATCTGCAGGTCAAGACGGGGCTGCTGCATGGGTTGCTGGCGACGCCCGCATACCGCCGCGCCGAGCGGGAGGCGCTGGTGCGTGCCGCGCAATGGCTGGATCGGATGGAGTTGACCGAGGTCGCCAATCGCGAGGCCGGGACGCTCTCCTACGGCCACCAGCGCCGCCTGGAAATCGCCCGCTGCATGATCACCAAACCCCGGCTGCTGTTGCTGGACGAGCCCGCGGCGGGCCTGAACCCGCAGGAAAAGCTCGAGCTCCAGCACCTGATCAAGCGGCTGCGCCACGAGTTCGGGATCTCCGTGCTGCTGATCGAACACGACATGGGGCTGGTCATGGGCGTCTCCGACCGCATTCTCGTGATGGAGCACGGGCGGCCAATCGTCACAGCCAGGCCCGAAGAGGTGCGGAACGACCCGCGCGTGATCAAGGCCTACCTGGGGGAGGAGTGATGCTAAAGCTGGAGAAAATCCACACCCACTATGGCGCCATCGAGGCACTTTCCGGGGTATCGATCGAGGTCAAGAAGGGGGAGATCGTCACCCTGATCGGCAGCAATGGCGCGGGCAAGACGACGCTGATGATGACGGTGTGCGGTTCCCCGCGCGCCAGCAGCGGGCGCGTGCTGTTCGAGGGGCGGGACATTACCAACCGCAACACCCACGACATCATGCGCATGGGCATGGCGATCTCGCCGGAGGGCAGGCGGGTGTTTCCCAGTCTGACCGTGGTGGACAACCTGAAGATGGGCGGCTTCTTCGCCGATCGCCATGAAATCGAGGCCGGGATCGAGCATGTGTTCAAGCTCTTTCCGCGGCTGCGCGAGCGTTCGGCTCAGCGCGCCGGAACGATGTCAGGCGGCGAGCAGCAGATGCTGGCGATCGGCCGCGCCCTGATGAGCCGTCCACGTCTGCTGCTGCTGGACGAACCCACGTTGGGTCTGGCGCCGCTGGTCATTGCGCAGATCTTCGACATCATCCGCACGATCCGGGAAGAAGGGGTCACGGTCTTTCTGGTCGAGCAGAACGCCAACAAGGCACTGCAAGTGGCCGATCGGGGCTACGTGCTGGAAACCGGGCGCGTCGTTCTCGCTGACACCGGCAGGAATCTGCTCACCAATGACCGCATTAAGCAAGCCTATCTGGGTGGATAGGGGCGGCACCCTGGGTGGCAATGCTTTGGCACGGGATTCTCTGAAAGGCCGAATGGGCGTCCTCCAATGCCAATGGCCGCGGCCTCGGCTTGCCACTTCGCCATCCAGTGCCACGAAGAGTTGGTCAGGATTTTCTGACCGTTGAGTTTGGGGTTTACACAAGGAGTAAAAAATGGGCAACGATGCCGATTTGAAGGTTTCGATCGAGAGAAGTCTGTCGCCGACTGCGCCAGAGGTGCGCGCGAAGCTGCTGGAGAATCCGGCGTTCGGGCGCCAGTTCAGCGATCACATGGCGACCGCTCGGTACTCGGCGGAACGCGGCTGGCACGACGCCAAGATTGAGCCGCGCGGTGGCTTCAACTTCGATCCGGCGTCGCTGGTCTTTCACTACGCTCAGGAAATCTTCGAGGGCATGAAGGCCTATCGCCAGCCAGACGGTAGCGTGGCGCTGTTCCGCCCCGACGCCAATGCCCGCCGCTTTCGCAATTCCGCGAACCGGCTGGCGATGGCGCCGCTGCCGGAATCCCTGTTCCTGGAGTCCGTGCGGGAACTGGTGCGTATCGACCGCGACTGGATCCCGGCGGCGGATGGCGCGGCACTCTATCTGCGGCCTTTCATGATCGCCACCGAGGTGTTGGTGGGCATGAAGCCTTCGGCCGAGTATCTGTATTGCGCCATCGCGTCGCCTGTGGGCTCCTACTTCAAGGCGGGCTCATCTGCCGTGACGGTATGGGTTTCCGAGGACTTCACCCGTGCCGGGCCCGGCGGAACCGGCGATGCCAAATGCGGCGGCAACTATGCCGCGAGCCTGGCCGCGCAGGCGGAAGCGGCCCGCCAGGGCTGCGACCAGGTGGTGTTCCTCGATGCCGTCGATCGGTGCTGGGTGGAGGAGCTGGGCGCGATGAATATCTTCTTTGTCTTCAACGACGGATCGATCCAGACTCCGCCCCTGACCGGCACGATCCTGCCCGGCATCACGCGCGAGTCCTTGATGGTGCTGGCGGGCGACATGGGAATGACCGTGCGTGAAGAGCCCTATGCCATTGACCAGTGGCAGGCAGATGCCCAAAGCGGCCGCCTGACCGAAGCGTTTGCCTGCGGCACGGCTGCCGTGGTGACGCCGATCGGCACCGTGAAAGGACGCCAGCACAACTTCACGGTTGGCGACGGTGATGTGGGGCCGGTGGCGAGCCGCTTGAAATCGGCCCTGCTCGATATCCAGCAGGGGCGTGCTCCCGACACGCATGGCTGGATGGAACGGATCGGCTGAAGCACTCCGCCCGCAGGTCTGCCAAACCCGCGGGCTTCTTCCTGTCTTCATCCTTGCGGCTAGCCCTTGGAAAAGAGCTCCATGATCGAATCGCGCAGCCATTGGATTCCTGCATCGCTGCGGCTTCTCTCATGCCAGTGAACGCGGATGTCGAAGGTGGGCAGTTGGAGCGGTGTAGGGGTCACGTGGAATCTGTCGAGGTGTTGAATGATGGACAGGCCGCCTTCGGGCAGCGTCAGCAAGTAGTCGCTCTTGGTCAGCAGGCTTTCGGCTGCCAGGTAGTGCGGCACACTCAATCCGATACGGCGGAACACCCCTTTGGAGCGGAGCACGCCCTCCACCAGGGCATGCCCGCTGCTCGCCGCATCGATGACCAGGTGCTCTGCCTCGGCGAACTTGGCCAGATCAAGCTTGCGCTGCGCCATGTGGTGCTCGCGGCGCATGATGGTGAAGAACCGGTCCTTGCGCACGGTGCGGGCATGCACTCTGCCCTTGATCATGGGTAGTGAACCCATGGCGATGTCGACAGCTCCCGAGGCCAGTCCGTTCTCGACTTCCTCCCACCGAAGCGACTGAATGGCAAGGCGAACACCCGGTGCCTTGCGATTGAGGTGCCCGTGGAGTTCCGGGAGAAACACCAGTTGGCCGATGTCGGACATATGGAGCTTGAAGACCCGCGTCGATCTTGCGGGGTCGAAACCCGTCGGCTGGACGAGCGCCTGTCTCAGGCCTTCAAGAAGCGGCTGGATCCTTTTGTACAGGGCGAGGGCTGTATCGGTCGGGGCCACCCCATAGCGAGACCGCACGAAAAGCGGGTCTCCCACCACGTCGCGCCAGCGCCGCACCATGAGTGAAACGGCGGACTGGCTCATGTCCAGCCGCAGGGCGACCTGGCTCAGATTTCGGGACTCGCAGATGAGGCAGAAAGCATGCAACTCACCCAGCGACCAGTTGTAGGGGCTCGATGGATCCGCTACGGCCATGTTGTCCTCGCTGGCTTTGGTCTTGCCCGGCTCAACCGGCAGCGGCCAAGAATGCCTTGCCGAAACCTGGCCGAGGCATCAACAAAGGTGGTTTCCGATGACGGCATAGGCGATCAATTCAAAAATCATCCTCGGTGCGGCATGGCTCACGGTGTTCGACTTGCCTTGCGTCGGAACATCCGCGATGGGGTTTGCGGCTGCTTGGCGCTATACAAAGCCAGTCAGCCGGGAGGCCAATGACTGCAGTTCTGTCAACGACGGCTCCTTGCGTGGCCATCCCAATGTCACGCCATCACCGTGCTGGCGCGGCAGCACGTGCAGATGCACATGCGGAACCGTCTGCCAACCTGCTGGCTTGTTCGTCTGCAGCACGGTGATGCCGTCCGGATGGAAGGCAGCTTCGACGGCGCGGGCGATGCGTGTTGCCGTCCGGAACAGCGCGCCAGCTGTCTCGTCGTCGAGATCGAGAATTGTCTCGACCTGCGCCTTGGTGGCCACAATCACATGGCCGGGGTTGACCTGGCCTGCGTCCATGAAAGCGATCGTTAAATCGTCTTCATAGACGATGGCAGCGGGAATCTCGCGCTGAATGATGCGGGTAAAAATCGTGGCACCCATATATGTTCCTGCATGAATGTTGTGCCAGACGGCTGTCGGCGAGGGCCGTGTGTCCGGCTTGCTTTGAGGGGAACCGTCCTATCGGATGGTGAGGACGAGCTTCCCGATCACCCCTCTTGACGCGAGCCGGGCCGCTGCGTCAGCGAAGGATTCGAGAGGGAACGTTTGCATGACGCGCGGGCGCACGAACCCCTGCTGGTAGAGTTGGTTGAGCTTCGCCTGGGCCTCTGCGACGAGCTCGGGCGAGTGCATCGGATAGTCCGTCCACTGCATGCCGGCGACGGAGATGTTCTTGAGCAGCAGGTAGGAGCCCTTGATCACCGGAATCTTGCCGGCGGCAAATCCGATGATCACGGCCCGGCCGCGCCGAGCGAGCTGTCGAATGCACGCATCGAACACGTCGCCACCCACGGGGTCCAGAAATACGTCGGCACCTTTGCCGTCTGTAGCGCGATGCACTTGTGCGCGAACGGACTCGGGAAGGTTGGGGACGGACAGGTCGATCACCTCGTCGGCTCCGGATTGGCGCACCGCTTCCGCCTGGGCTTCCGAAGTCACGCCTGCGAGGACTTTGGCACCAAGCCCCTTGGCGATCTGCACGGCGGCCAGGCCGACGCCTCCGGCGGCGCCACTGATCAGTACGGTCTCGCCTTTGCGGAAGCCGCCGCGATCAGTGAGCGCAAAGAACGCCGTCTGGTACACGAGGCCCATCGCAGCCGCATCGACGAAGGGCATTTCGGTCGGAATCTTGTGCGCGCTCGCCTGCGGAACGGACAGACGACTTGCAAAGCAGCCGTTTTCCACCTGCGCCACGACGTGGTCCCCGCTCTTGAGTGAGCTCACGTTCGCACCGACCGCCTCCACGATCCCCGCCGCATCCTTCCCAGGGATGAAGGGCGGCTCAGGCAGGACTTGGTATTTCCCGCTCATCACCAGGAGATCGGGGAAGTTGATCGACGCGGCCTTGACGCTGATCAGGACGTCGTCGGGGCCGACAACTGGGTCGGTCACCTCTTCGACGCGATGGATGCGAGGGTCTTCGCTGAATTGACGGATGACTACGGCTTTCATGCTGATCGGACGAGGTAGGGGTGGCGGGTGCGCGCTTCAAACCCAACGGTTGTAGCTACCCCGTTCCGCTGACAATGGGGCGCGCGTCTACGTCATTATGTATGCATCATTGCATATCTCATAACAATATTTCCAAAAAACTAGTGTAAACCCCTGTTTTGTCGCTGCATATACATCAAGATATTGATGTATATGATAAGTTCTGCGAAGATGCCGCCGTCGTGAAAACGATGGGCCGCGTGCAGGTCTGTTCAGGCCGCTTGTGTCTCGCATGAGAGTGCCTGCGCAGTGGGTCCCTGGCCGTGGTTCCGATGCATTCATACCGAAATGAAGGAGACGAGACCGATGCGAGAGATCAACGTTCACGAACTAGCCGACAAGGCCAAGTTCAACCGCTTCCACGCCAAGGTGCTGGCCTGGTGCTTTCTGGTCATCATCCTTGACGGCTACGACTTGGCGGTCGCTGGAGCGGCGCTTCCAGCCATCATGAAAGAGATGGGCGTGCAGGCTGCGACCGCCGGATTTATGGCCAGCTCGGCGCTGTTTGGGATGATGTTCGGCGCCATCTTCCTGGGCGCATTGGCCGACAAGATCGGGCGTCGCTGGACGATCTCGCTGTGCGTCTTTCTCTTCAGCGTGTTCACTGCGGCAGCGGGCTTGACCAAGGACCCTGTCACGTTCAGCATTGCGCGCTTCATCGCCGGGCTGGGCATTGGCGGTGTGATGCCGAACATCACCGCACAGATGACGGAGTACGCCCCGAAGCGGATCCGCAGCTTCCTGACGACCGTCATGTTCTCCGGCTACGCCATCGGCGGAATCCTGGCCGCAGTGCTGGGCAAGCAGTTCATCGCGCAGTTCGGCTGGCAGATTGTCTTTTTCGCTGCCGGCGCTCCGGTGCTGTTGATTCCCTTCATCCTGAAGTCGATGCCGGAATCGCTGTCGTTTCTGGTGTCCCGGCGCGACAGCGGGCAGCTGCGTCAGCTTGTCCAGTCCATCGACCCGGCGTTCAAGGTCGGCACGAACGACACGTTCCGCCCGCCTCAGGCGGCTCATTCGGAATCGGGCGTGACGGTGGCGCAGCTGTTTCAGGATGGCCGGGGGCTGAGCACGGTGATGTTCTGGGTGGCCTTCTTCACCGGCTTGTTCATGATCTACGCGCTCAGTACCTGGCTGACGAAGCTGATGGCCATGTCGGGCTACAGCCTGGGTTCCGCGTTGAGTTTCGTCATCGCACTCAATGTGGGGGCGGTGATTGGCTCGATCGGCGGCGGCTGGCTCGCGGACCGGTTCCACATCAAGTGGGTGGTCGTCTGCATGTACGCGCTTGGGGGCGTTTTCCTGTACATGATGACGCTCAAGACCTCGACCGAGGTGCTCTATTTCATCATCGCTGCCGTCGGTGCCTGCTCCACGGGCGCGCAAATCGTCGTCTATGCCTACAGCGGCCAGTACTACCCGTCGGACATCCGCTCGACCGGGATCGGCATGGCGTCGGGCATCGGGCGCCTTGGCGCGATCGCGGCTCCCTTGCTGATCGGGCTGATCGTGTCGCTGCAACTTCCGCTTGAGCAGAACTTCCTGGTCATTGGTGCCGCAGGCGTCCTGGGAGCCGCTGCGCTCGCATGCATCAACCATGGCCGATCGGCGTCAGAACTGACCCTCAAAACGGGTACCGCCGTGTGAGTGCGCCAACGGCTGGGCCTTGGCGGCCCAGCCGTTGGCTGCGCTATTGCGCTTCGAGTCCCGCCTTGCCCTGAGCCGGATCCCGAACGGCACAGCCGGGGGGGCAAGGGATCCCTTGCGAACCCCGCATGTCCCGGATGCCGCGCAGCGCCGGCGCTGCCGCTGGAGATCTCACTCGCACACCTATTTGTGTAGTGATATTGATCTTTTGTGATGACTAATGACCGCAAAAGTAGGTATAAACCCCAGATCATTGAAATAATATACATCATGATCTTGACGTAAATGGGCGAACCCGAGATCATTGAGACCACCCTAGGCCCACCACGAGAGACAAGCATGCCCGCTTATCCACACCTCCTCAGCCCCCTGCGCGTCGCTGGGGTAGATCTGCCGAACCGCATGGTGATGGGCGCGATGCATACGCGCCTGGAAACGCTGGATCGTCCCCACGAAAGACTGGCTGCCTTCTACGCAGCCCGCGCCGCGGGTGAGATCGGCCTCATCCTCACCGGTGGCTACTCTCCCGTGCCCGAAGGGGTGATGGACGAAGGCGGTTTGGTGCTGGACAAGCCCGAGCAGCTGGACGAGCACCGCGTCATCACATCGGCGGTGAACGAGGCCGGTGGCCACATCGTCCTGCAGATTCTTCACGCGGGCCGCTATGCCAAGGTGCCCACCTGCGTCGCACCTTCGGCCGGCAAGGCGCGGATCAACGTTCATCCACCGCGTCCGCTGACGACCGCGGAGGTCTGGACAACCGTCGAGAGCTTTGCTCACACATCGGCGCTGGCGGAGCAGGCCGGATATGCAGGCATCGAGATCATGGGTTCCGAGGGCTACCTGATCAATGAGTTCACGGCAGCGTTGACCAACCAGCGCGACGACGAGTTCGGCGGGGACTTCGAGCGTCGGATCCGCTTCCCGCTCGAAATCGTCAAGGCCGTGCGGGCGCGGGTCTCCCCGCAGTTCATGGTCATCTATCGCATCTCGTCCATCGACCTGATGGACGGGGGCATGACCGGCGAGGAAGTTGCCGAATTTGCCCGCCGTGTCGAGGCTGCGGGCGCGGACATGATCAACACCGGCATTGGCTGGCATGAGTCGTCCGTGCCGACGATGGCGGCCCCGGTGCCGCGTGCTGCCTGGATCGACGCGATCCGCAACGTCAAGCGCGCGGTTGGCATTCCGGTCATGGCGTCCAACCGCATCAACGCGCCCGATGTGGCCGAGGAGATCATTGCCTCCGGCGCGGCGGATCTGGTTTCGATGGCCCGCCCGTTGCTGGCCGACCCTGAGTTCGCCCGCAAGACGCGCGAAGACCGTGCCGACGAAATCAACACCTGCATTGCCTGCAACCAGGCCTGTCTGGATCGCATCTTCACTGACCGCGTGGCGACTTGCCTGGTCAACCCCAGAGCGGGGCGCGAGATCGAGTTCGACAACAGCAAGACCGCCACTCCCAAGCATTTCGCCGTTGTCGGCGGTGGGCCCGCGGGCATGGCGTTCGCGATCAACGCCGCCCAGCGCGGACATCGGGTCACGCTGTTCGAGGCGGGCGACCAGTTGGGCGGCCAACTGAACATGGCCCGCAAGGTGCCCGGCAAGAACGAGTTCAACGAGATGTTGCGGTACTTCCGGGTCACGCTGGAACGCTTGCAGGTGGCCGTGCATCTGCAAACGCGTGTCGAGGCCGGAGATCTGGCCGGGCGTGTGCGCTCGGGAGAGTTCGACGAGGTGGTGATTGCGACCGGCGTGGTGCCGAGGGAGCCCGATATCCGCGGGCTCGATCACTCGAAGGTGGTCAGCTACCTGGATGTGCTGGCCAACGGCGCGCCGGTGGGCAACAAGGTAGCCATCATCGGCGCGGGCGGCATTGGCTTTGACGTGGCCGAGTACCTGGTCGGCAATGCCGAGGAGTCGCTCAAGCCACAGGTGTTCATGGATGCCTGGGGGGTGGATACGGGTATCCGCAGCGCGGGAGGCCTCAAGGCGCCTGCGCAGCACGCGACTGAGCGCGTCATCCACATGTTCCAGCGCAAGCCCGAATCACTGGGCAAGAACCTGGGCAAGTCCACGGGCTGGATTCTCAAGGCCAAGCTGCGCAAGGCCGATGTGGCCATGACTGCCGGTGCGAGCTACCGGGCGGTCGACGATCAGGGCCTGCACTACAGCGTGAATGGCGAGGCTCGCGTCTTGGACGCGGACACCGTCATTCTCTGCGCGGGACAGCTGTCGAACCGGGCGCTGTTCGATGGCTTGGCCAAGCGGGGTGTCAAGGCCCACGTGATCGGCGGAGCGGATGTCGCGGCTGAGTTGGACGCATTGCGCGCCATCGACCAGGCAACGCGCTTGGCGGTTTCGTTCTGATCTTCACCAGTCCCACCCGGAGAAAAGCATGACGAACAAGTTCAAGCAAGACCTCGATAAGAATCCCGGCAACTACCGGCCGCTGACCCCGCTGGGGTTTCTCGACCGTGCGGCGGATGTCTATCCAGACCGCATCGCCGTCATCCACGGCGAGCGGCGCTATACCTGGGCCGCGTATGCCGAGCGCTGCCGCAGCCTGGCGCGTGCCCTGATCGGTGCGGGCATTGAGCGCGGCGACACGGTCGCCATCCTCGCGGCCAATATCCCGGAGATGCTGGAGGCGCAATTTGGCGTGCCGATGGCGGGCGCGGTCGTCAACTCCATCAATATCCGCCTGGATGCGGCAGCGATCGCCTTCATCCTGCAGCACTCGGAGACCCGTTTGCTGTTGGTGGATCAGCAGTTTGCAGATGTGGCGCGTGCGGCGGTGAAGCTTTCCGGCATGCAGATGGATGTCGTGGACATCCGTGGCAGCGACGTCCCCGATGCCGAGCCGGTCGGCGTGATCGACTACGAGAGCTTCTTGGCTAATGCGCCGGCTGATGCGCAGCTGCGGTACCCCGAGGACGAGTGGGATGCCGTCGCGTTGAACTACACCTCGGGAACCACGGGCAATCCGAAGGGGGTGGTCTACCACCACCGCGCGGCCTATCTCAATGCCCTGGGCACCGCCATCTATGCGCGGCTGAACATCGGAACGCCGGTCTATCTGTGGACCTTGCCCTTGTTCCATTGCAACGGCTGGTGCTATGCCTGGGCCATGGCAGCCGTGGGCGGCACGAACGTGTGCTTGCGCAAGGTTGTCGCCGAAGACATCTACGAAGCCATCGGCCGACATGGCGTGACGCATTTCTGTGGTGCGCCGGCGGTGCTGAGTTCGCTGGTGGCTGGCAAGCCGCAGAACTGGAGCAATCCAAGCTCACCCATTCTGGTTGCTTGCGCCGGTGCCTCGCCGCCGGTGTCAGTGATCGCGCAAACCGAGGCGCTGGGTTTCGAGGTGCTGCATGTATATGGCATGACCGAACAGCACGGCGTCAACACGGTGTGCGTGACCCAGGATTCCTGGGCCGCCATGGCGCCGGAGGAGAGGTCGCGCCACATGGGCCGCCAGGGCGTGCGCACGGCCGTGGCGGGAGACATGATCGTGGCCAATCCCCATACCCTCCAGCCGGTGTCGCGGGACGGCAAGACGATTGGCGAGGTGTTGTTCCGCGGGAACCTGGGCATGAAGGGCTACCTCAAGAATCCCGAGGCCACACGCGAGGCCTTCCAGGGCGGCTGGATGCACAGCGGTGACCTGGCCGTGGTGCACGAGGACGGCTACATCGAGATCAAGGACCGCTCCAAGGACATCATCATCTCCGGTGGCGAGAACGTCTCGTCCATCGAGGTCGAAGAAGTGCTGTTCACGCATCCGGCGGTGTTCCAGGTCGCAGTGGTCGCTGTGCCTGATGCGAAGTGGGGTGAAGTGCCCTGTGCTGTGCTGGAACTGCATCCGCAGTACGTAGGCACGCTGACGCAGGAGGAGGTCATCCAGTTCTGCCGCTCCAGGCTTCCGGGCTTCAAGACACCCAAGCACGTGATCTTCGAGCCGATCGTGCGCACCGCGACCGGCAAGCTCCAGAAATTCAAGCTGCGCGACCATGTCGCTCAGGTCATCGCCAACCGCAACTACTGACTCGTTTTACTACAGGAGAGCATTCCTATGCGTGGACTCAAAGACAAAGTCGCCATCATCACTGGCGCAGCCGGCGGCATCGGGCGCAGCCTGGTGCAACGCTTCCTGGAAGAGGGCGCGCGCGTTGCCGCCCTGGATCTGAACCAGGCCGGCCTCGATGAACTCAAGGGCCAGTTCCAGCAGTACGCGGGTCAACTGGCCACGGTTCAGCTGGACATCACGGATCACGATGCGGTTGCCAAGGCCGTGCAGAGGATCCATGCCGACCTCAAGCAGATCGACATCCTGGTCAACAACGCTGGCTGGGACGTGGCCATGCAGTTCGTCGAGACCACTCCCGATCTGTGGGACAAGCTGATCGCGATCAACCTCAAGGGGCCGCTGAGCCTGCAGCACGCCGTGGTTCCTCTCATGGTGGAGGCTGGTGGCGGCAAGATCGTCAACATCGCCTCCGATGCGGGCCGCGTCGGCTCGTCGGGAGAATCGGTCTACGCTGCTTGCAAGGGCGGCATCATCGCCTTCAGCAAGACGCTGGCACGCGAGACCGCGCGCAACAACGTGCGCGTCAACGTGGTGTGTCCCGGTCCGACCGACACCGCGCTGCTGCAGTCCTTCACGGGTGGCGGTGAGTTCGGCCAGAAGATCTACGACGGCCTGAAGCGTGCCATCCCCCTCAAACGCCTCGGCCAGCCCGAGGACATTCCCGGCGCCGTGGCGTTCCTCTCGAGTGACGATGCCAACTTCATCACCGGCCAGGTCATGTCGGTGTCCGGTGGCCTGACCATGCACGGCTAACCCCATCAGGAGACGAACATGAGCGACTACACCGACATTCTCTACGAAGAAAAGGGCGGCGTTGCCCGCATCACGATCAACCGCCCCGAGAAGTACAACGCCTTCCGTGGCAAGACCTGCGATGAGCTGATCGACGCGCTGCACCGCGCCGGCTGGAACAAGGCTGTTGGCGTCATCGTGCTGACCGGCGTGGGCGACAAGGCGTTCTGCACCGGCGGCGACCAGTCCGCGCATGACGGTGGTTACGACGGCCGTGGTCTGGTCGGCCTGCCGGTCGAGGAGCTGCAGGGCTTGATCCGCGAGGTGCCAAAGCCCGTGATCGCCCGCGTCAACGGCTATGCGATCGGCGGCGGCAACGTGCTGGTGACCTGCTGTGATCTGGCGATTGCTTCCGAGACGGCGCAGTTCGGCCAGGTCGGCCCCAAGGTCGGCTCGGTGGATCCCGGCTTCGGCACGGCGTTCCTGGCCCGCGTGGTCGGTGAGAAGAAGGCCCGTGAGATCTGGTACCTGTGCCGTCGCTACAAGGCGCAGGATGCGCTGGCCATGGGCCTGGTCAATGCCGTGGTGCCCGCCGACCAGCTCGATGCCGAAGTGCAGAAGTGGTGCGATGAAATCCTGGCGCTGAGCCCCACGGCTATCGCCATCGCCAAGCGCTCCTTCAATGCCGACTCGGATTCGATCCGCGGTATCGGCGGCCTGGGCATGCAGGCGCTGGCGCTGTACTACGGCACCGAGGAGTCGCACGAGGGCGTCAAGGCCTTCATGGAAAAGCGCAAGCCCCGCTTCCGTCCCCAGCCTGACGAAGGCAGCCAGGCATGAGTGCCGAACTGACCTACCGTGAGGATGTCGCGGTACTGACGCTGAACCGTCCGAAGGCATTGAATGCCTTGAACGCCGAAATGGTGGGCGAGATCGCGGAGCGCCTTGACGAGGTTGCTGTGTCGAAGGCTCGGGCGCTGCTCATCGTTGGCGCAGGCGGTGGCAAGGCCTTTTGCGCCGGCGCCGACGTGGGCGAACTGCAGGGCAAGAATGCCGACCAGCAGCGCAAAACCGCACGGCGTGGTCAGTTGGTGTTTGCCAAGCTGGACAGGCTGCGCATCCCCTCGGTCGCCGTTATTACCGGGGTGGCGTTCGGGGGCGGGCTCGAACTGGCGATGGCCTGCACCTTTCGCATCGCGACGCCCACGTCGCGCCTCGGGCTCCCCGAAATCAAGCTGGGCCTGATTCCCGGCTACGGAGGCACGCAGCGTCTGCCCCGCTTGGTTGGCGTTGGGCGAGCCGTCGAGCTGATTGCCAGCGGCCGTGCGATCGATGCCCAGGAAGCTGAACGCATCGGTCTCATCCATCGCATCGTCGAAGCCGAAGACCCGGTCGATGCGGGAGCCGCTTACCTGAAAAGCCTCGGAGAGCCGTTTCCGGCATCGCTGGGCCATGCACTCGAGGCCATCCGGCATTCGCAGTCCATGCGCCTGGAGGATGGGCTGCAGGAGGAGGCAGAGTGCTTCTCGGCGGCGACCCAGACCTGGGATGCCGATGAAGGCGTCACCGCCTTCCTGGGCAAGCGCAAGCCTCAGTTCGCCGGACATTGAGCGCGTCGCCTTCAGACCAGGAGTCCCTTATTTCCAGCGACCTTCATCTCCCGGAGCCGGTGCATGCGGCGGCGAGTCCGATGCTGGTGCGCTCGATGCCCTTTGTGTTTGTGGTCATCTGGGCCACGGGCTTTGTGGTTGCCCGATACGGCATGCCGCATGCACCGCCGATGAAATTCCTGGCGGCGCGCTATGCCTTGTCGGTCGGCTGCTTTGGCGTCTGGGCGCTTGCCGCGCGGGCGACCTGGCCGCAGGGCGCGCGGGGTTGGCTGCACCTGAGCGTCACCGGGATGCTGATGCACGCCATCTACCTTGGCGGCGTCTGGAGCGCGGTGAAGCTGGGGATGGGCGCGGGTCTGACTGCACTGCTCGTCGGGTTGCAGCCGGTTCTGACAGCGATCTGGCTCTCCCGCCGAGGCGGCCGAGTGACAGGGGCGCAATGGGTTGGCCTTTTTCTCGGACTGCTGGGCTTGCTGCTGGTGGTGTGGGCGAAGCTGGGCTTCGGAGAGGTCGGCCCTGCCAGCTTGGGTGGTGCGCTGCTGGCCCTGCTGGGCATCACGGCGGGAACGCTTTACCAAAAGCGGTTCGTGACGCCCTGCGATGTCCGCACTGCCAGCTTCATCCAACTGCTGGCGGCGTTTGCGGTCACCACGCCCCTGGCGTTGCTGGAAACGGAGCCGATGCAGTGGGTCGATGCCGCAGGAGGACTGAATTCCGAATTGGCAGGGGCCATGGCCTGGTCGGTGCTGGGGCTGACGTTGGGGGGCAGTTCTCTGCTGTACCTGCTGATCCAGCGTGGCGCCGCAACCTCCGTCACCAGTCTTTTCTACCTCGTGCCTCCGACCACAGCGGTGATGGCGTGGATGCTTTTTGGTGAGCCGATCACGGGCCTGACGGTCGCCGGTACGGTGGCCACTGCAATCGGCGTGGGAATCGTCGTGCGTAAGCAGAACTAAGTTCGATCACTTCCCGAAGGAGAAGGACCATGACATTCAAGAACATTCTGTTCACGGTCGAAAGCGGTGTGGCTCGCATCGTCCTGAACCGGCCGGAAAAACTCAACAGCCTCGACGCGGCGACCATGGTTGAGATCCATGAGGCCATGTCCCGCATTGAAGCCGATCGCCAGTTGCGGGTTCTGGTGCTCGGCGGGGCGGGGCGCGCCTTCTGCGCGGGACAGGATCTCGCCGATCCCGCCATGCAGGCCGTCGATGGCAAGTTGCCGGACATCGGCAATCTCGTGGAGCGGTATTTCAAGCCGCTGGTGATGCGCTTGCAGAACCTGCATGTCCCCACGGTCGCGGCGGTTCAAGGGTTGGCTGCCGGAGGCGGTGCCTCCATTGCCCTGGCCTGCGATCTGGTGGTCGCAGCGCAATCCGCGTATTTCCTGCAGGCCTTCTCCAGGATCGGGCTGACGCCGGATACCGGGAGTACGTGGTTCCTCACGCGATCCGTTGGCACTGTGCGTGCGCTCGGTCTGGCAATGCTCGCCGAGAAGCTGCCGGCCACCAAGGCGGCCGAATGGGGACTCATCTGGCAGGTGGTCGACGACTCGGAATTCGCAAGCGCCATCGACGCTCTGGCAGCACGGATCGCCCGGATGCCGACGAAGGCGCTGGTACGCACTCGGCAACTGATGCATGCGGCCACCGGCCATACCTTGGAGCAGCAACTGTTCATGGAGGCCAGCTTCATTCGCGAAATGGGATGGAGTGCCGACTATCGCGAAGGCTTGCAGGCATTTACAGAAAAGCGGGCTCCGAACTTCACCGGCGAGTGACCGGCATGTTGTCGCAGCCAGTCCCTGCCAATGTCTCAGGCGCTGGCTCTGCCGGAACCAGGCACCCAACCCAGTTGGGGAGACGAACAAGAAATTTTTCCACCTGTTTGCATTGATGGACGCAAACGCTTCGCCATAGGAGGCCCTATGAGTCACTACACACCACCCATGCAGGACATGCAGTTCGTGCTGAATGAACTGGCGGACCTGCACGAAATTGCGGCGCTGCCCGGCTATGGCGAGGCCACTCCAGATGTCGCTCGAGCCGTGCTGGAAGAGGCTGGGGTTTTTGCCTCCGAGGTCATCGCGCCTCTGAATCATTCGGGCGACGTCGAAGGTGTTCGCCTGGAAGACGGCCTCCCGCGCATGCCTGCCGGATGGGCGCAGGCCTATGCGCGCTTTGTCGAAGCTGGCTGGCCGGCACTGGCCGCCCCCGAAGAACTGGGCGGACAGAACCTTCCCGGTGTGCTGGCCGCTGCGGTCGAAGAAATGTGGAACAGCGGGAGCGTGGCGTTCGGCCTGCTGAGCCTGCTGTCACGGGGGGCGGTGAACGTATTGCGGCACGCGGGCTCGCCCGAACTGCAGCAGCGGTACTTGCCGCGCATGATCAGCGGCGAATGGACCGGCACGATGGTGCTAACCGAGCCCCAGGCAGGCTCCGACCTGTCCGCTGTGCGTACCCGCGCTACCCGCGCAGCCGATGGCGCTTATCGGCTGCACGGCACCAAGATCTTCATCACCTATGGGGACCATGATCTCGTCCCTAACGTGGTGCATCTGGTGCTTGCCAGGGTCGAAGGCGCCCCGGCCGGAACCAAGGGGATCTCGCTGTTCGCGGTGCCCAAGGTCCTGGTCAACGACGATGGTTCGCTGGGCGAGCACAACGACGTCCGGGCGGTGTCGATCGAGCGCAAGCTTGGCCTGCACGCCACGCCCACTTGCGTCATGGCCTTTGGCGATGGGGCGGGAGCGGTGGCCCATCTGGTCGGCGAGGAGAACCGCGGGCTGGAATACATGTTCATCATGATGAACTCGGCGCGTTTCGCCGTGGGTCTGGAGGGCATCGGCTTGGCCGAACGCGCGTACCAGAAAGCCAGGGATTATGCACGGGAGCGGGTTCAAGGTGTGGAGCAGGGCGGCGAGACTGGCGCCAAGGTTCCGATCATCCGCCACCCTGATGTGCGCCGCATGCTGTTGAGCATGAAATCCCGGATCGAGGCCATGCGCGCGCTGGCGGCGGTGATGGCGGGAAGCATGGACCAGGCGGCGCTCAATCCGGATGCGGAAGTCCGGGATGCCCACCAGGCTTTCGTCGAACTGATGATGCCTATCGCCAAGGGATGGTTCACGGAAACCGGGCTGGATGTTGCCTCCATGGGCATCCAGGTTCACGGCGGCGTGGGCTTTATTGAGGAAACCGGGGCGGCCCAGTATCTGCGCGACGCTCGCATCACGACGATCTATGAAGGTACCACGGGCATCCAGGCGATGGATCTGGTTGGACGCAAGATCGGTCGCGATGGCGGACACGCGATCGGCGCGGTGATCGTGCGCATGCGGCAGGTGCAGGCCGACCTGGCATCCCACGCGCATGCCGAACTGCGCGCTATCGGGGCTCAGCTGAACAAGGGCATCGGCGATCTCGAGGCGGCAGTCGAATCGCTCGTGAAGTCGTGGGCAGGCGGCCCCAAGCCTGCTCTGGCGGGATCTGGGCCGTTCCTGGAGCTCTTGGGTATCGTGGCGGGTGGGTGGCAGATGGGTCGCGCCGCATTGGCTGCGAACCGGCTCCTTGAATCGGATCCAGGTTCGGAATTTTTGAGCAGCAAGATACTGAGTTGCCGCTTCTACGTTGACCACGTTCTTTCCAAGTCGGCGGGGCTGCGTCATACCATCGTTTCTGGCGCTGGCGCCACGCTGGCGTTCCCTGAAGCGGCGTTTTGAAGAGGCGACGACTTGCAATGCCATTGCGCGAACACAGTTAGTGTTTTGTGCTGTAAATGCGCGAGCGTTGTGATCGCGTGGTCGAGTGGCCTGACTCTACGGGAAGCCTTGGCAAGGCTTCCGGCGAGGAAGGTCGTATGCGAAAACCACGCTGCCTATTTTTCACGCTGCTGTAGGTGTTAGTTCCGAATACTCGTCCGTGCACCGTGGCGATTTGGGTCGGCGGATCTTCATGAAAGAGAAGGTATTACGGGGTAGTGTCTTCAAACGTTCCTTCGAGGGCTGGTGCGGCGCCATATCTCAGTCGGCTCCTGGCTTCTTTGGGGCCGCTTGCCGTTGCAAGCGGTCACTCGGCGAGGTTTCGCTCGGATCCCCAGCCCAACGGGCATAGGGCCATACCAGAAGGATTACCAAATATCAGGAGAGGATCTTTCATGCAGACAGACCCAAGCTTGGCAGCGCAGCGCAGTGACACCCAGCGCATCGGCGTCCCCCGCGAAACTTTCCCCGGCGAAAAACGTGTAGCCACCGTGCCCGACGTGGTGGAAAAACTCATCAAGCTGGGCTTTTCGGTCGCCATCGAATCGGGCGCGGGCGAGGCCGCCAACTTCAGCGACGAAGCCTATCGCGCCGCCGGGGCCGAAGTGCTGCCGGATGCCGCGGCGCTGTGGGCCGCCTCGGACATTGTCTTCAAGGTGCGCCCGCCCTGCCCCGAGGAAGTGGGCCTGATGCGCCAAGGCGGCACACTGATCGACTTCATCTGGCCGGCGCAGAACCCCGAGCTGATGCAGCAGCTCGCCGCCAGGAAGGCCACGGTCCTCGCCATCGACTGCCTGCCGCGCACACTTTCGCGCGCCCAGAAGATGGATGCGCTGACCTCTACGGCTGGCGTCTCCGGTTACCGCGCCGTCATCGAGGCGGCCCATGCCTTCGGCCGCTACTTCAATGGCCAGATCACGGCGGCGGGCAAAGTACCGCCTGCCAAGGTGTTCATCGCCGGTGCCGGCGTGGCGGGCCTCGCCGCCATCGGCACGGCGGCCAATCTGGGCGCCATCGTGCGGGCCAACGACACGCGTGCCGAGGTGGCCGACCAGGTCAAGTCGCTGGGCGGCGAGTTCGTCAAGGTGGACTACGAGGAAGACGGCTCCGGCGGCGGCGGCTACGCCAAGGTCATGAGCGAAGGCTTCCAGGCCGCGCAGCGCCAGATGTACGCCCAGCAGGCCCAGGACGCGGACATCATCATCACCACCGCGCTGATCCCCGGCAAGCCCGCACCCAAGCTCATCACCGCCGAGATGGTGCAGAGCATGAACCCCGGCAGCGTGATCGTGGATATGGCCGCCGAGCAGGGCGGCAACTGCGAACTCACGGTGCCCGGCGAGGCCGTGGTGCGCCATGGCGTGACCATCATCGGCTACACGGACCTCGCGTCGCGCTTGGCCAAGCAATCGTCCACGCTGTACGCCACCAACCTGCTGCGCCTGACCGAGGAACTGTGCAAGGCCAAGGACGGCGTGGCCGTGGTCAACATGGAGGACGACGCGATCCGCGGCCTGACCCTCATCAAGGATGGCGCTATCACCTGGCCGGCCCCGCCGCTCAAGGCTGCGCCCGTGCCGGCGCCCAAGGCGGCGGCGGTCCCCGTCGCCGAGAAGAAGAACGGCCACGGCCATGGCGCCGGCGCGCCCATGTCCGCCAAGGCGCTGACCCTCATCTTCTGCGTGGCGGCCGTGCTGTTCTGGTGTATCGGCGCCTATGCGCCCGCGGCCTTCCTGAGCCACTTCACGGTGTTCGCGCTGGCCTGCTTCATCGGCTACATGGTGGTGTGGAACGTCACGCCCGCGCTGCACACGCCGTTGATGAGCGTGACCAACGCCATCTCCAGCATCATCGCCATCGGCGCGCTGGTGCAGATCGCGCCGCCCGACGGCGTGGGCGGCGGGCGGCCGGACGAGCTGATCCGCTGGCTGGCCTTTGCTGCGCTGGTGCTCACGGCCGTCAACATGTTCGGCGGCTTTGCCGTCACGCGCCGCATGCTGGCCATGTTTCGCAAATAACCAGAACGACGAGGAGAACGGAACATGTCCCACAGCTTGTCGACGGTGGCCTACCTGGGCGCCGCCATACTTTTCATCCTGAGCCTGGGCGGGCTCTCGAACCCCGAAACCTCGCGCCGCGGCAACCTGCTGGGCATGGTCGGCATGGCGCTGGCCGTGCTGGCCACGGTGTTCGGCCCGCGTGTGAGCTCGGGCGGCATTGCCTGGATCGTCATCGCGCTGGTCATCGGCGGCGGCATCGGCTTCTACGCCGCGAAGATCGTAAAGATGACCCAGATGCCCGAACTGGTCGCGCTCATGCACAGCCTGGTGGGCCTGGCGGCCTGCCTGGTGGGTTTTGCCAGCTATGTCGATACCTCGGTGCAGTTCAGCGGCGCCGAGAAGGCCATCCATGAGGTGGAGATCTACGTCGGCATCCTGATCGGCGCCGTCACCTTCTCGGGCTCGCTGATCGCCTTCGGCAAGCTCAACGGCAAGATCGGCGGCAAGCCACTGCTGCTGCCCGCGCGCCACTGGCTCAACCTCGTTGCGCTGCTGGTGGTGATCTGGTTCGGCAAGCAGTTCCTGGGCACCCACGAAAGCGGCGCCGGCATGACGGCCCTGGTCGTGATGACCGTGATCGCGTTGCTATTCGGTGTGCACATGGTGATGGCCATCGGCGGCGCTGACATGCCGGTGGTGGTGTCCATGCTCAACAGCTACTCGGGCTGGGCCGCGGCCGCCACCGGTTTCATGCTGAACAACGACCTGCTGATCGTCACAGGCGCGCTGGTGGGCTCGTCGGGCGCGAGCCTGAGCTACATCATGTGCAACGCGATGAACCGCAACTTCATCAGCGTGATCGCCGGCGGCTTCGGCTCCGGCGCGGGCAAGTCGGCCAAGAAGGGCGAAGCCGCCTCGCCACAAGGCGAGGTCACGCCCATTAGCGCCGCCGAAACCGCCGAGATGCTGCGCGAGGCAAAGAGCGTGGTCATCGTGCCGGGCTACGGCATGGCCGTCGCGCAGGCCCAGCACACGGTCAACGAGATCACCAAGGCGCTGCGCGAGAAGGGCGTGGATGTGCGCTTCGCCATCCACCCGGTGGCCGGCCGCATGCCGGGCCACATGAACGTGCTGCTGGCCGAGGCCAAGGTGCCCTACGACATCGTGATGGAGATGGACGAGATCAACGAGGACTTCCCGGACACCGACGTGGCGATGGTCATCGGCGCCAACGACATCGTGAACCCGGCGGCGCAGGACGATCCGACCAGCCCGATCGCGGGCATGCCGGTGCTGGAGGTCTGGAAGGCCAAGCACTCGATCGTCATGAAACGCTCCATGGCTTCGGGATACGCCGGCGTGGATAACCCGCTGTTCTACAAGGAGAACAACCGAATGCTGTTCGGCGACGCCAAGAAGATGCTGGACGAAGGGCTGGCCGCGCTCAAAGGAGGCCGAATGCAGAAGTCGGCTCCTTGGATTGATCCATCGGCTGGATAGGCTCGTATTTGATCCGAATGGAGACCTCGTCCTTGAGCTGTTCGATGACGGCGCGTTGGGGCGGGTGAATTCCCGCGGACGCCATAGACTTCCTCCCGCCCGGGCGCCAACTCGGAATTCAATCCCCCAGGCCCCTGAGTCTCACCTCCTGGACGCGTCGCCACGCACCGGGGGTCATGCCTGCTTCCCCTTTGAAGGCTCTCGTGAAATGGCTCTGCGAAGCGTAGCCACAGGCCAGGGCGATTTGCGCGAGCTCCAACTTGCCGTCGTGAAGAAGAGACTTTGCCCGATCGACACGCCGCTTTGCGACATAAGCGTGGGGGGGCAATCCCACGCTTGCACGGAACATCTTTGCAAAGTGAAAGGTGCTGAGCTTGGCTCGGCAAGCCAACTCTTCGAGCTTGAGGGCAGAGCTCAGATTCGCTTCGATGTACTCGATAATGTTTCTCTGGACAGCGGGAGCCAAGCGGCCTTTTATGACCTCTGTTGTTGCTCGGTTGGTGTGGTGGCGCAGCAGGCGATGAAGAAGCAAATGGCAGGCTGATTCGAGCGCCATTCGATCGGCGAGATCGGACCAGTCGAGGGGAAGGACGGCTCCTCTCACGATCATTGCGAGCGCCGGGTCATCAACGAACGTGAGATCCTGCAGATCGATCCGGCGCGGGGTGATGTCGAATGCTGCATGGGCCTGGTAGGCGAGAACAGCCGGATCGATGTAGAGATGGAACATTCGAATCGGTCCCCCGACGTGCCACCGGCTTGCATGTCCCGCAGGCATCAAACAAAACTTGTCGGGACCTCCTCCAAGCAGTTGCCTGTCCGCACGGACGATCTTGTCTCCACCGTCAAGATACACGCTCAGCGTATGGTGATCCGGCTGGTCGTAGTTCGCCCAACCTTCAGCGTCCCGCCACTCCCATTCCGCAAAGGCAAGGCCGCACGCGGCCGTTCCCTTGCGCCAAAGACGAGCGCTGGTCTGAGAAAGGACCTCGCTCACATGGATCGCGGAAGTCTCCATTTTTTTCACCCCTAGTTTACTCGGGCATCGCACGGTTGAGCCCATCCATCGGGAGTCTGTAAAGGCATTTTGATACATCGGTGCGTTGGCTGCTCTGTCATTTACGGACTCAAGGGCGGTTTGTTGGGACGCAGGGAGGCTCACGGTCAGCCAGTCACATGCAAAAGATGTGCCGCTTCGGCCTTGCCGTTGTCGTGCATTGGCGCCCGATCTTGGCGTTGAGAAACAGTATCGTACGGGATCCCTGTCGGGCAGTCATTTCGTCGGTCGGGACTCTCAGATCTGATCTGACAGGCAACGTCGCCCGGCCCATGGTGATGCCGTATCGCAAAACAATCGGGCAGGCCATTTTGTGTGCCCTGTCAAGGCTGACATCAAGTGGCCTGAGCGATTTGGATGGGTTGTCCGGCGCCCGAAATATTCCCAAGGTGGTGCAACGGCTCCGCAAATCAGAGCAATACGGATGGTGTTAGCCAGCGGTACTGTTGTCGGTACTGTCACCCATGTGTATTCGACGCGGACAGTTCCGCTTGGATCATGCGTTTTCGAAGACAGAGAGACCCCGCTTGAAGAGGTGGCAGGATGGTTGTTGGCACCGGCCGCCCCCCGACGGTTGGGGTGAGTGTGAGTTCGTATTCGCCACGGACCCTGTCGAAGCGTCCATGGCGCCCGAGAAAGGCTTCCAGGATGACTAAACTGGCGCACCAATCCCTCGTGGTCGCTGTCAAGGGACCCCGCTACGCCGCGTGGCTGGCGACAAGGAACGACCTGACGGCTCGCTTTGTCGCCGCCGGGCGTATTCCGGGTTTGATCAATCTTGCCGGGGGATTGCCCGAGCCGACAGTTTTTCCGACTGAGGAGTTGGCCACTTACGCTCGGGAGGTGATCTTGAAGCATCCGCAGGATTGCCTCGGGTATGCTCCCACCGATGGTCTTCCGGAGCTGCGCGATGCGATTGCCACGCGCTACAGCTCGCCTGTGCTGCGGTTGCGGCGTGAAAACGTCCTGCTTACCGCCAGCGGCACCCAGAGTCTGGATCTCATTGGGAAGGTGCTGATCGAGCAGGGGGACGTCATTGCTGCCCAGTTCCCCAGCTATGTCGGCGCTATGGACGCCTGGAGGCCACGGGCACCTCGGTATCGCAATCTTGTGCTGGAAGACGACGCGTTCGACCCCCTGTCCTCCTTCGAGGGTGCGCAGTTCGTCTACTCGGTGCCGAACTTCTCCAACCCTACAGGCAGGTTGGTTGGCGTCTCGGTCCGCAATGCGATGGTCGATGCCGCCCACCGGACGGGAGTGTGGCTAGTCGAGGACGATCCCTACTGCGCCCTCCAATACGAGGGAGTGCCTTTGCCTCGGATGATCGAACTCTCGGCTGAGCGCTTGGGGAAGGGAGGGTACGAAGGTCCCATCATCCATCTGGGCAGCGTCTCGAAGGAGTTGGCGCCGGGGCTTCGTGTTGGCTGGATCATCGCAGCCCCCCAGATGATCCAGATGCTGTCCGCGGCAAAGCAAGGTGCGGATCTCTGCTCGAGCGGCCTCAATCAGCGGATTGCCCTGGCCGCCATTGACAGCGGTCTGATGGAGCGGCTGAGCCCTCGGATGGTCGAATTGTATCGGGAGCGGCGCGACGCACTCTGCGCTGCCATGGCGGAACACCTTGCCGAATGGTTTGTGTGGGAGGTGCCTGTTGGTGGAATGTTCGTGTGGGCCACCGCGCGGGATCCTTCGATGGACACTGATCGCCTTGTGTCCGTCGGCACCGAAGTCGGTGTCCTTGCAGGGCCGGGTAGCGCATTTGATCCTTGGGTGAAAAGCCGCAACGCGCTTCGACTGAACTTCACCGCCAATTCTCCTGAGCGGCTCGCCGAAGGGGTGCGCCGTCTGGCCCAGGCAGTTCGAAAACTGAAGTCTGCGGGCGTGTGACCTCAAGCCCGGACAGTGTCCGCAACAAGAGCCACTAGGAGAACATCAATGGCTCAAGTAGTCAGCATCCACACCCCTGGTGGTCGCGCGCTAGAACGCCGCCACACGGCCGGCTGCCTCGTGCTGATGCTCTGACCTGAGCGCGTGCCTTCGCTTCAGGGTACACCTTGGAAGCGGCGCAATGAAAGCCGCACACCAGTCGAGCACCCTTGACTTTTTCAACCCAGGAGACATCCATGAAATCCACAAAGAACCTTCGCTCGATCGGGACGGCAGTTGTGTTGACCTTCCTTGGCCTGTCGGCACAGGCCCAGACGGTCAAAATTGCCATTGCCGGCCCCATGAACGGTCCCATGGCCCAGAACGGCGACATGATCAAAGCCGGAGCCCTGACCGCTATCGAACTGATCAATGCCGCTGGCGGAGCCGGTGGGAACAAGCTCGAACCTGTCATCATGGACGATGCCTGCGAACCGAAGCAGGCCGTAGCAGTGGCGAACAAGATCGTGAGCCAGGGCATCAAGTTCGTCATCGGACATGTCTGCTCCGGCTCGACTATCCCGACTTCCGAGATCTACGAGAACGAAGGCGTTGTGATGGTGACTCCGACTGCCACTGCGCCGCAAATCACCGAGGGCAAGAAGCGCAAGCTCATCTTCCGCACCATCGGCCGTGACGACCAGCAGGCGCCTGTCGCCGCCCAGTACATCATCGCCAAGGTCAAGCCCAAGAAGGTGGCCGTGCTGCACGACAAGCAGTCCTATGGTCAGGGCATTGCTGCTGCGGTGAAAAAAGAGCTGGATGCTGCCAAGGTACCGGTGGTTCTGTTCGAGGGCCTCAATGCAGGTGATACCGACTACTCGGCCATCATCACCAAGCTCAAGTCGCAGGGTGTGGACTTCGTCTACTTCGGCGGCTACCACCCCGAAATGGGGCTGCTGCTGCGCCAGGCGCGGGAGCAGAGCGTGAAGGCAACCTTCATGGGACCGGAGGGCGTGGGCAACAAGGATGTGACATCGATTGGCGGAGCGGCCTCCGAGGGTATGCTGGTGACGCTGCCGGCCAATTTCTCGGCCGATCCGGCCAATGCTGCGCTTGTCAAGGCCTTTGCCGACAAGAAGCGTGACGTCAATGGTCCGTTCCAGATGTCCGCATACGCGGGCGTGAAGATCATCGCCGATGCGATCAGTGAAACCAAGAGCACCGATCCCGCCAAGGTTGCGGCCTTCATGCACCAGAAGACCTTCCAGACCCCGATCGGCAAGGTCGAATACGATGCCCAGGGCGACCTGAAGTCGTTCCAGTTCGTGGTCTTCACCTGGCATAAGGATGCCACGAAGACAGCTGTCAACTGAGCCAGCGCCTTTGCCGAAACGCCCCGCTACTCATTCGGCGAGCGGGGCGTTTGGTATCGAGCATGCGGGATGGGGGCTTGATCAAGAGCCTCATGGATCGGGCGCACGCGCTCGCACCGGAAGCGCGAGCATCGATCAGCTCGGGCCGTGTGCTGATGACCTGAAGCGGCAGCGACACGCATGGCGACTTCATGTCCGCGACATGGACAGGTTGTGTTCACGGAATACACTGCCTCGCACGCCATAGGCTGGGATGCAAAGAGTGTCCAACAGATTCACCGTGGTCATCGCGTGGCACACGCAAGTTGCTGTACCAAGCATTCGATACTGAAACCCACGGCCTTCTGGCCCAGGCAGCAGTGTGTGGCAATCGTTGGAGGTAGATAAATTGACTCAGAAACTCGTGCCCGTGTATGAGGCATTGGCTCAGGACATCAAGACGATGGGCGTGGAGGTCGCGTTCGGCTTGATTAGCGACGATACGGCACTCTTCGTCGCAACCCTGGACTCCATAGGCATTCAGTTCCATGGCAGCCGACATGAGAACACCGCGATCGCCATGGCCGACGGTTATGCGGCTGCCACCGGCAAGCTGGGCGTCGCGGTGCTGGGACGGGGCCCCGCCGCCGCGAACTCCATGCACGCGGCCACCTATGCGCAACGCAGCCGTTCGGGGGTGTTGATGATCTTCGGTGACGCGGCGCTTCGGCCGCCCGCTCACAGCTGTGGCCCCGACCTGAAGGCCTTCGACGCCGTGGGCGCGCTGCGTTCAGCCGGACTCGAGCCCTTCGTCGCGAGGGACGCCCATAGCGCCCGCCAGGTGCTCGCGCAGGCGGTCAGTGCCGCCCATGCCGGCGCGGCGGCACTGCTGCTGCCAACCGACGTACAGCGGGCCAGCGTCGACCTCTCGGCCACCACCCCGACGCTCGCGCCGCCCCCGACCATAATCAGGCGTCCTCCGCGCAAGACGGCGCTCGCGGCCGCGTCCACACTGCTGGCCGCGAGCAAGCGCCCCCTGATCATCGCTGGCTGGGGGGCCTACGAGGCCGGAGCGCGAGAAGACCTGATCGCCCTGGCCGAACACCTGGGGGCGGCACTCAGCACGACGCTCAAGGCCAAGGATCTATTCCAAGGCCACCCGATGGACTGCGGGCTGGTGGGCTCCTATTCCCATGCCGGCGGACGCCGGCTGATCGAGCAGGCGGACTGCATTCTTGCGTTCGGCGCCGGTCTGAACGGCCGGACCACCTCCATGGGAACGGCTATACCGACCGAGGTGCCCGTGATTCACGTCGACAGCACCCGCGCCAACATCGGACGCTGGCTGGATGCCGACGTGGCCATGGTGGCCGATGCAAAGCTCGCGGCCCAGGCGCTGCTTGAGTCGGTTCCCGCTCGCCGCCCGGAGATCAAGGAATTCCACGGCGAGTCCTACCGGAGCTGGCTCGACAGCTTCACGCTGGACAAGGACTTCACGCCGCAGCACACCCCCCGAACCGTCGATGCACGCGCGGCCGCGCTCGCGCTGGACAACATCCTGCCGCGCAACCGTAACGTCGTGTACGACGCCGGCAATTTCCTGCAGGCGTTGCCCTACTTGAGCGTTCCCGATCCACGCAGCATCCGCCAGGCCACAGACTTCGCCTCGATCGGCCTGGGCATCGGCGCGGCACTGGGTTACGCGCGCGGCGAACCCGATGCCACCACTGTACTAGTGATCGGTGACGGTGGCCTGCTGATGACGCTCGGTGAGCTGGAGACCGTGGTTCGGGAAGATATTCCGCTCGTCGTGATCCTGATGAACGACTGTGCCTATGGCGCGGAAGTCCACTTCCTCAAGCTGCAGAACATGCCGACCGCAAAGACGGTTTTCCTGGATATCGACTTTGCGCCGATTGCCGAGGCCTTGGGCTTCCAGACGGCCACCATTCGCAGCATGCAGGACCTGGAACAGGCAGCGCCGATGCTCAGGAACCCCGAGGGGCCTGTGCTCCTCGACGTCAAGATCAACGGGGCGATTCCCGTGGGTTGGCTCTTCGATGACAAATAGGTCGGCGCCACGCCGCCGGACCTTCTTCCTGTGGCGGCAGGTCTGCGCGTTCGTTTTCCGCGTCGGGCGGGCTGCAGCCTCCGACGGTGCCCCTGCGCGCCGGGAACCCATCGGCCGCCGGCAAGTGGGCGGCGCATCACAAAGAAGCTCAGATGTAGATACTAGCTGAGCAGAGCGATTCACTGAGCGATACAGCCTTTTCCGGCCGTCAGGCGATGCAACTGCGATGTAGTGCCGAGCATCTTCATGCTCGAGTTAGTCAACGGAACATAGCAACCGCTTGCCAGGAGTAGACCGTCACGCCCTTGACGACGGACTCTTCCATGGTCGGCACGTCGGGCAGGATAGGCGAGCGCGCAGCTTGCCTGCCTTGATGTGCGGGACCGCTGTATTGAGATTCATGAAGGTGGCGTCGACCTGTCCGCCAGGCAGGTCGTTCTTCGCCGGGGCGCCGCCCATGTACGTATGTGGATCCCGGTTGTGCCGGTTTTCTGCCAGAACAGATCCTTTCTGCCAGAACAGATCCGCGGTGAGATGGTCGCTTGTCCCGTTTCCGGCAGATGCGGACGTCTTCGTCTCAGGGATTGGCCTTCTCGTAGGAAACGATGTTGTCCTGAATGGTCTTGAAGCGGGAGTTTGCTGGCACCGAAAGGACGTTGGGCGCCTGCACGGCAACGGTGAGGTAGGCGAAGTCCTTGAAAGGATCGTACGGCGCACTCGTCGGTTGCGACGCCGGCTTTCTGAATGCGGCGCGCCTCAAGGGCAGTCACGCCGCCATCAAGAGCGGCATGCTGTGCGCCGAGGCGGCTTCCGACGCGATCGCCGCCGGCTGCCAGTACGATGAACTCACAGGCTTCTCAGAGAGCTTCGAGGGAACCTGGCTGCACGGATCTATCAAAATTTCAAGAACTGCTTCAAGGAGAGTTCGCTGCTGTGCGCTTGCAGAAGGTTTGCATGCCGGACTTGTAGCCGATGGCCTGCCTTGGGACTGTCTTCGGTAAATACATGTTCGCAGGCACGAGTGTACTCAGCGGGGGGCGAATACACCTCCAAGGGCATATTTATGGCTAAAACGGACGTAATTGGACCTGGCACCGAAGTTGCAGATAGCGGGTATGGACGGTGAATGTGTTCGAGGAAAACGCTGTCCGTCATGATAACGAACGATTGGAGACATCCATGAATGCACCCGCACTGCGCTTCGGCGCACTCGCCGCACTGACGGCGATTTGCCAGTTGGCTTCCGCCGCGGAGCCATTCCGCATCGGCGCCTTGGTAGATATGTCCGGGGTCTATTCCGGCATCGGCGGTCCTGGCGGTATCGCAGCCGTCAAGATGGCGGTTCAGGACTTCGGCGGTAAGGTTCTGGACCGGCCCATCGAGGTGTTGGGTGCCGACTACCAGAACAAGGTCGATATTGCTTCCACCCGTGCCCGGGAGTGGTATGACCGGAACAACGTCGAAATGATCATCGAGTCCACCGACTCGGCCTCGGCGCTGGCGCTGCAGAAACTTGGCGAGAGCAAAAAGAAGATCACGATCTTCGCGGGTTCCGCCACTACGGAACTGACGGGCAAGCAGTGCTCGCCTTACGGTATTCACTACGTGTACAACACCTACGCGCTGGCAAACGGCACGGCACGCGCAATCCTGGAAGAAGGCAAGAAGGACTGGTTCTTCATCACCGCCGACTATGCATTCGGCCATTCGCTCGAGTCGAATGCCATCAATGTGGTGGAGCAGCTGGGCGGGAAGGTTGCCGGCAAGGTCCGCCATCCGCTTGCGGCATCGGACTTCGCATCGTTCCTGCTGCAGGCACAGGCGTCAAATGCGCAGGTGATTGCATTGGCCAACGCGGGACGCGATACACAGAATGCGGTTCGCCAGGCTTCGGAGTTCGGACTCGGGACTGGCAAGCAGGTGGTGGCGCCGCTGCTGATTTTCGATAGCGACCTGAAAGGCATGGGCCTGAAGGCGGCGCAGGGACTGCAGTTCACCACGGCATTCTACTGGGACTACAACGACGAGACCCGCGCTTTTGGCAAGAAGTTCTTCGCACAGACCAAGATGATGCCGACCATGGTTCAGGCCGGTATGTACTCCGCGGTGACGCACTACCTGAAGGCGGTACAGGCGGCAGGTAGCGCGGACCCCGACAAGGTCATGGCGAAGATGCGCGCGACGCCGGTCAATGACTTCTTTGCCAAGGACGGCCGCATTCTGGCAAACGGGCTGATGGCGCATGACATGTACCTGGCTGAAGCCAAGAAGCCGTCTGAGTCCAAGGGCGAATGGGACCTGCTGAAGATCCGCAAGATCATCCCCAAGGACAAGGCCTTCGAGCCACTGGAAAAGAGCGCCTGTCCGCTCAAGGGCTGACGCACTAGGGAACTTGAGGTGGCCAGGCAGCTGGCCACGCTTCTACGCACTCTCCGGGCGTCTTTCCACGGCCGCTGCGTCGCCCCGGCCGCGCGGAAGACGCTTCCTTTTTCTCCAGATTGGCTTTGCTCCTGTTATGCCGGATTTCATTCTGCAGACGCAGCGGTTGTCCAAGTCATTCAGAGGCTTTACTGCCGTCAGTGAAGTCGACCTGAATGTACGCCGCGGCTCGATCCACGCCTTGATCGGGCCGAACGGCGCGGGCAAGACCACCTGCTTCAACCTGCTGACCAAGTTCCTGGAGCCGACCGCCGGCACCATTCTGTTCAACGGCATCGACATCACGCGCGAAAAGCCAGCGCAGATTGCGCGGCGGGGCGTGATCCGCTCGTTTCAGATTTCCGCGGTGTTCCCGCACCTGACCGTACGCGAGAACGTACGCATCGGCCTGCAGCGTCAACTGGGTACTGCCTACCAGTTCTGGCGCAGCAAGCGTTCGCTCGACGTGCTAAATGCCCGCGCGATGGATTTGCTCGAACAAGTCGGGCTGACCGAGTTCGCCGAGACCATCACTGTCAACCTGCCTTACGGCCGCAAGCGTGCGCTCGAGATCGCGACCACCCTCGCGATGGAGCCGGAACTGATGCTGCTCGATGAGCCGACGCAGGGCATGGGCCATGAGGACGTGGATCGCGTGACCCAGCTGATCAAGCAGGTTTCTGCCGGCCGCACGATCCTGATGGTCGAGCACAACATGAATGTCGTGTCGTCGATTGCCGACAAGATCACCGTACTGCAACGCGGTGCGATTCTGGCCGAGGGCCCTTACGCCGAAGTCTCGAAGGATTCGCGCGTCATGGAAGCCTACATGGGTACGGCCGACGCCGAGCTGCAAGGCGCGCATTGAGGGGGAAAAAGTAATGGCAAACGACAACACCCCGGCCCTCGAGATCAGGGACCTGCATGCCTGGTACGGCGAGTCGCACATCCTGCATGGTGTGGACCTGACCGTCAATCGTGGCGAAGTGGTCACGCTGCTTGGGCGCAATGGTGCCGGGCGCACGACAACGCTGCGCGCGATCATGGGACTCACCGGTACGCGCAAGGGATCGATCAAGGTCAACGGCCACGAAACCATCGGCCTGCCGACACACAAGATCGCGCACTACGGCATTGGCTACTGTCCCGAAGAGCGGGCGATCTTCTCAAGCCTGTCCTGCGAAGAGAACCTGCTGCTGCCGCCGGAACTCAAGAGCGCCAATGCGGGAAAAGGCATGAGCAAGGCCGAGATCTACGACATGTTCCCGAACCTGATGGAGCGCAAGCAGAGCCAGGGCACGCGCCTCTCCGGCGGTGAACAGCAGATGCTTGCCGTGGGCCGGATCTTGCGTACCGGGGCGAACCTGCTCCTGCTTGACGAGATCTCGGAAGGGCTGGCGCCTGTGATTGTGCAGGCCCTGGCGCGCATGATCTTGATGCTCAAGAAGAAGGGCTACACGGTGGTAATGGTGGAGCAGAATTTCCGATTCGCCGCGCCGCTGGCCGACCGCTTCTACCTGATGGAGCACGGCGCGATCGTCGAGCGCTTTGCCGCCGACGAGCTGCAGGACAAGATGCCGGTGCTCAATGAGCTGCTCGGCGTGTAACGAGGGGAAGTGCAATGAACCTTGATTTTGGAATTCCCCTGCCGGCTTTGATGTCGCAGTTGCTGCTCGGCCTGGCGAATGGCGCGTTCTACGCAATGCTAAGCTTGGGGTTGGCGGTGATCTTTGGATTGCTCAACGTGATCAACTTCGCGCACGGTGCGCTGTTCATGCTGGGCGCTCTGCTGGCGTGGGCCGGCATGGAGTACGTCGGGCTGAGCTACTGGGCAATGCTGCTGCTGTCGCCCCTGGTCATCGGCTTGTTGGGCGTGCTGATCGAAAAGACGATGCTGCGCTGGATCTACAAGCTAGACCATATTTACGGTCTGCTGCTCACGCTGGGTATTACGCTGGTGATCGAAGGCGTGTTCCGGTCAATCTACGGCGTCTCGGGCCAGCCTTACTCCGCGCCCGAGCTGCTGCAGGGCGCTACCGACGTTGGCTTTATGCACCTGCCGAACTATCGCGCCTGGGTCGTGGTGGCTTCCATCACGGTCTGCCTGGGCACGTGGTTCGTGATCGAGAAGACCAAGCTGGGCGCCTACCTGCGTGCGGGCACCGAGAACCCCAAGGTCGTCGAGGCGTTCGGCGTCAATGTGCCGCTGATGGTCACCCTGACCTACGGCTTCGGCGTGGCACTGGCTGCGTTCGCCGGGGTGCTGGCCGCGCCGGTGATCCAGGTGTCGCCGCTGATGGGACAGAACCTGATCATCGTGGTGTTTGCAGTTGTAGTGATCGGTGGAATGGGCTCGATCCTCGGCGCCATCGTCACCGGTCTGGGCCTGGGCGTGATCGAGGGGCTGACCAAGGTGGTCTACCCGGAAGCGTCGTCAACGGTGGTCTTTGTTGTAATGGTGATTGTCCTGCTGCTTCGTCCGGCGGGGCTGTTTGGCAAGGAAAAGTGATGACCGAATTCTCTCTCCCTTCAACGGTGACCTCGGCGGCCGGTGGGGACGCGTTGGTGCGAAGCCGGGCGCCGGCATACATCTCCATCGTGCTGGTTGCACTGCTGTTGCTGGCGCCCCATCTTGGCTTCTATCCGGTCTTCGTGATGAAGATCCTGTGCTTTGCGCTGTTTGCCGCGGCATTCAACCTGCTGCTCGGCTACACCGGCTTGCTGTCGTTCGGCCATGCCGCCTTGTTCGGCGGCGCGGGCTACATAGCCGGGTATGCGATCAAGAACTGGCATGTCACGACGGAGGTCAGCCTGCTGATCGGCGTGGCAACCGCCGTAGCGATTGGATTTCTGATGGGCGTGCTGGCAATCCGCCGCCAGGGCATCTACTTCGCCATGATCACGCTCGCGCTGGCACAGATGTTCTTTTTCATTTGCCTGCAGACACCGCAAACGGGCGGCGAGGACGGCTTGCAAGGCGTTCCGCGCGGCGCGTTGTTCGGGGTGATCGACCTGTCATCGGATGTCAGCTTCTACTATGTCGTTGTCGCCGTCTTTGTCGCAGCGATGGTGCTGATTGCCCGCATAGTCAGTTCCCCGTTTGGCCAGCTCCTCCAGGCGGTCAAGGAGAACGAGAGTCGCGCCATCTCGCTGGGCTACAGTACAGACCGCTTCAAGCTGATGGCCTTCGTGCTGTCGGCCGCGCTGGCGGGACTGGCGGGAGCGATGAAAGCGCTGGTGCTTGGCTTTGCGACGCTGGCCGACGTCCATTGGACCATGTCGGGGGCAGTCATCCTGATGACGCTGGTGGGCGGGATGGGGACGTTGAGCGGGCCAGTCGCCGGTGCGCTCGTCATTGTGATCCTGGAGAACAAGCTGGGCGAGATAGGTGCCGGACTTGCCAATGTCACCGGGATCGACTGGTTCGCATCCCTTGGCGAGTCAGTGACGCTCGTGACCGGTGTCATTTTCATTCTGTGCGTTCTGTTGTTCCGGAAAGGACTGGTTGGGGCGGTCCTTGGCCGGCTTCCGTCCGGACGATGATTGCTAGAAAGACGGCCGGCAGCACGCGGTCGGCCGGCTAAGTCATCGCTACGGGGCGCCGCGGGCAGGTTGTTCGCCCTTGCTAGCGGCCATTCAGCAGACGATGCAGCAGTGAAGCGTTCACCCCGAATCGATCGAAGATCGCATCTTCGAAGCGAGCGCGATCCGGGAAGCCATAGGATCCGACCCTTGCAGCTTCCCGGTCGGCGCCGGCGAGGTCAAACAGCGCGCGCATCAGGCGCTGCGTCGCCACCAGATCGACAAAGCTCTCGCCTTCACTCAACAAGGTTCGGGACAATTGACCCGCCTGATCGATGCGGAGCTCTCGCGACGCCGATGCGAGCCGCCACGGCTTTTGCGGTGCCTGGAACACCGCCATAGCCAGGCTACTCGCAATTGGCTTGTGCGATCGCTCTTCTACCCGTATCCGCTGACCGGACCACGGCAGCTGCCGGAACGCTACGCGGGCGCGCTCTGCCAGCACAAGGTGTGGCGACTCGAGCGGGCGGATCGCGTGCCATCCACCGTCGTGGGTTGCACGCATCTGACCCGGCACGTTGAGCTCACAATCACCTTCGATGACCTCTGCAATCACGGGGAACGGGAAACGCAGCCCGCGCAGATGGACACGCGCATACGCTGGCGATTGGAGAATGAGCGAAAGGGGAGCGACCTCTGGCTGCACTGCGGTCTTTGATGGTCGGGGGGCGATCAAGCCTCGTCCGTCAGCAGCGACAGGCCCAGGCCGGCGCGGCGCCACAGCCACGGGCTCGGGCGGTAGCGCATGTCGCCGGTCAGGGCTTCCATGTTGCGCAGCGTCTCCAGCACCAGTTGCGGGCCGACGGCGTCGCCCAGGGCCAGCGGGCCCTTCGGGTAGCCCAGGCCCAGGTTCACGGCCAGGTCGATGTCCGCGGGCGAGGCAATGCGCTGCTGCGCGATATCGCTGGCGATGTTGATGATGCAGCAGAGCACGCGCTGGGCCACGAAGCCGGCCGAGTCGCGGATCACCGTGACCGGCACGCCGTCGCTCGCGAACAGGCCGTGCGCGGCGTCGCGCGCGGCGGCGCCAGTGGCCGGCGTGGTCATCAGCGTGCGGCGCTTGGTGGCCTCGAACGGCAGGAGGGTGTCGATGGCCACCGTGCGCGAGGCGTCCAGGCCCTGCTGGAGCGCGGTGGTGGTCGCGTCCAGGCCCAGCGGCGTGACGACGATCAGTGCCTCGGCGGAAGGCTGGTCGCCACTTTCAGGCGTGATACCGAGCGCGCCGAGCAGCTTCGTCACCATGGCATGGCCGCGTTCGCTGGCGCGGCTGACCCACACGCTGGCCGGACGGGCCGACGGGACCGCGGCCGCGGCCGTGGCCGGGACCTGCTTCTGGCCATCCACGTAGCGGTAGAAGCCGGCGCCGGCCTTTCGGCCGACCAGCCCGCCAACCGAGCGGATCGCCGTGATCGGCGACGGGCGGTAGCGCGGCTCCTGGTAGAACTGGTTGTAGATCGATTCCATCACCGGGTGCGACACGTCCAGCCCGGTCAGGTCCATCAGCTCGAACGGCCCCATGCGGAAGCCGGCCTGCTCGCGCATGATGTTGTCGATGTCGGCGAACTCCGCCACGCCTTCCTGCGCGACCTTGATGCCTTCGATATTCATGCCGCGGCCGGCATGGTTGACGATAAAGCCCGGCATGTCCTTGCAGCGCACCGGCGTATGGCCCATGCGGCGCGACAGCGCCATCAGCGCATCGCCCACGGCCGGGTTGCCGGACAGGCCGTCGATGACCTCGACCACCTTCATCAGCGGCACCGGGTTGAAGAAGTGGTAGCCGACCACGCGGCCCGGTTCCTTTGCGCCCACGGCGATCGCGGTGATCGACAGCGACGAGGTGTTCGAGGCGATGACCACGTCAGGACGCAGCACGGCTTCCAGCTTCGCCACGAGATCTCGCTTCACTTCGAGCTTCTCGACGATGGCTTCCACCACCATGTCGCAGCCGGCCAGGTCTTCCAGCGCGCCGCACGGCTTCACGCGGCCCAGCGTGGCCTGGGCGTCAGCCGCCGAGATCTTGCCCTTTTCGGCCAGCTTGCCGAGCGTATCCTGCAGGTACTTGCGTGCCGCTTCCACCGCTTGCGGGTTGGCGTCGTACAGGTTGACGGTCAGGCCTGCCTGCGCGGCGATCTGGGCGATGCCGCGGCCCATGGCGCCGGTGCCGACGATGCCCAGTGTCTGGATAGCGGTGATCGAAGGAGAGGTTGTGTTCATGATGTCCGGATCGCAGGAGATGGTGGGCGACGCCGCAAAGCACTGCAGCCGTGAGGAGGAACCCACGGCTGCAGACGGGCATGGCATTCGCCCAGGGTTGTTCGGTAAGCCTCAGTTCAGCGTCAGCACGTACTTGCCGGACACCTGCCCGGAGGCGAGCTGCGCCAGCGCTTCACCGGCACGGGAAAGGGGCAGGGCACCGGCGATCTTCGGCCTGAGCGCACCTTGCTGATACAGCTTGAAGATCTCTTGCTGTACGGCCAGCACCTTTTCCGGCTGGCGATCGCGATAGTCGCTCCACTGCAGGCCACTGACGCCAATGTTCTTGAGCAGCAGATAGTTGGCCTTGATCTCGGGGATGCGGCCGGCCGCGAAGCCAATGACCACCGCGCGGCCGCACCATGCGATCGCACGCAGTGCGGCATCGAAGACATCGCCGCCCAGGGTGTCAAGCACCACATCGGCGCCATGGCCCGAGGTGGCATTGCGCACCTGCTCGCGCAGCGATTCGCGCAGGTCAGGGGCGGAAAGATCGATCACTGCGTCGGCTCCCAGTTCCCGTGCCGCCTGCGCGTGCTCGGCACCGCTGACGCCGGCCAGCGCGATGCCGCCGAGACCCTTGACGATCTGGATGGCCGCCGAGCCGACGCCGCCGGCAGCCCCGGTGACAAGCACAGTCTCGCCGGCACGGAATCCGCCACGTTCCACCAGGGCGAAGTAGGCGGTCTGATATGCCAGCCCCATCGCGGCAGCGTCTTCGAACGGCATGGCATCGGGGATGCGGAAGCATGAATCGGCAGGCACGCTGACGAGCTCGGCGAACGCGCCATATTCCAGTTGCGCCACCACGCGATCGCCAGGTTGGACATGGGTGACATTGGCACCGACGGCGCGTACCACGCCGGCGGCATCCTTGCCCGGTGCGAACGGGCGTTGCGGCAGGATCTGATACTTGCCCTGCACCACCAGCACGTCGGGATAGTTGACCGCGGCGGCTCGGACTTCGACGAGCACGTCGCCGTCGCCAACCTGCGGGTCGGGAAGGTCGCCGATGGTGACGGCGTCTGGTGCATTGAATTCCTGGATGACGATGGCTTTCATGTCGGCTGGACCTCAGCGATTCAGAAGTTGGTTGTGTGCTCCCAGGGCCGGGGACGCGGCGGAGCGATCCTGGCTGCGAAAGGCGGCATCGATGGGCACCGGCAATGCCGGCATGCTCCCGTTCGCCGCAGTGGTAGCGGTGCGGTCAAACAGGCCGCGTTCCCGGAAATGCGGATCGTGCCGGGCTTCTTCCAGACTGACCACACGGCTGGTGCAGACGTCTTGCCCGGCGAAGCGGTCTTCCCAATAGGCAACCGGGTGCCGGGAAATGGCCGCCGCAACGGCACCGATGGCCTGGTCCGGTGACATCCGCGCCAGCGCGTCCGCATCCAGCCCGACCAGTGCGACGAAGTTGTCCCAGAACTTGTCTTCCAGTGGCGCGGCCGCCAGGAAGGCACCATCGGCGGTACGGTAGATCTGGTAGCGCGGCGTGCCTCCCGTGACCAGCTCCGACGCCGGTGCGGGCCACGATCCCAGCGCGCCGTTGCCAAGCCCCCAGTACTGGAACGTAAAGAGGTTGTCGGCCATGGCCACATCCAGGTGAACGCCCCTGCCGGTCTGGTCGCGCTGACGCAAGGCGAGCAGGATATTGATCATGGCCGGATAGGTGCCGCCAGCAATGTCGGCAATGAGGGCAGGCGGCAGGACCGGCGCACCATCGTTGCCGGCAGTCAGCGACAGCGTGCCGGATGCCGCCACATAGTTCAGGTCATGCGCGGCTTCTGATGCGCGCGGGCCGTACTGTCCGAAGCCGGTGATCGAGCAGTAGACCAGCCGTGGGTTGATTTCCGAAAGCGCTGCATAGCCGAGGCCCAGACGATCCATGACGCCGGGACGGAACTGCTCGATCAGGACATCGGCATCGCGGATCAACGGCGTCAACTGGCTCAGCGTCTCAGGCGCCTTCAGGTCGATCGCGACAGATTGCTTGCCGCGGTTGAGCAGCACGAAATTCGCGCTGTCGTCATCGACCTTCGGCTCATACGCGCGCATTTCGTCGCCACGGCCGGGGCGCTCGAACTTGATGACTTCGGCTCCCGCCTCGGCCAGCAGCAGCGAGCACAGCGGTCCGGGCAGGAGGGTGCTGAAATCCAGCACCTTCACACCGGTCAGGGGTTGGCTCATGGCAATCATCGCTTTACCCGCTCTTCGCGTTCCTCGCGCTCCGCTGCGACGCGCGCGCGCCGCGCCGGGGCATAAGGCTCCTGCCCGAGAGCTTCATGCAAGGCTTGAGTGACACGGAAATGGTGCGCCAGGCCAGTCCGTTCCAGCAGCGAGATCGGACCCTCCGGGTAGCCGAGGCCCAGGCACAAGGTCTTGTCCAGGTCATCGGCGCTGGCCAGTTTCTCGTCCAGGCGGCGCAGCGCCGCATTGAAGTACGGGCGGATCAGCCGGTCGACGATGCGACCCGGAAAGTCATGACATACCGCGACAACCAGCCCCGCAGCCTGGAACACCACCTTGGCGGCTTCGATCGCGCCAGGGGTCGTGCCCGGTTGCCTGACGAGTTCCACCAGCGGGCTCGGGTCGGCGTCGCCGAGACGAAAGCGGGCGAATCCAACCACATTGGAGCCTTCGACGCCGCGGCTCTCGCCTGTGTGGATGCCCAGGCATTCGGTGCCCAGCTCGATGGCGACAAAGGTGCGCGCTTCGTGTCCTTTGCCTACGCTGTAGGCGCGACCGGCTTGCGAACCGAGGTAGACCAGCCCGTCGCCTTGCGCCGCTGCCTGTTCGAGGAAGGGATGGGATTCGGGAAAGGAACGGCTCTCGCCAGCTTGTATGATTTCGTAGCGCATATCAGGCTCCAAACATCTTGGTGTCGCCGTAGGTATGGAAGCCTTTGCCGGTCTTCTTGCCCAGGCGCCTGGCGGCGATCATGCGGCGCACCAGCGGCGGGCAGGCGGCGCGCGGCTCGTGGGTCAGGCCATGCATGGCTTCGCACAGCAGCTTCTGGGTGTCCATGCCGACCAGGTCCAGCAGCTCGAGCGGGCCCATCGGATAGCCCAGCGCAGTCTTGATGGCGGTGTCGATGTCGGCCGGCTCGGCGACGCCTTGTTCCACCAGCCGGATCGCATCGTTATTGAACGGGATCAGGAAGTAGTTGAGGATGAAGCCCGGCGTATCCTGTGTGGCCACCGGCTTCTGTCCCATTGCCTCGGCAAAGGCCCACGCTTTCTGGAAGGTCTCATCCGAAGTGGCCAGGCCTGGCGACATCTCGATCAGCTTCATCAGCTGCGCAGGCAGGCAGAAATGCATGCCGACGAAGCGGTCCGGCCGGCCGGAACCGCCGGCGATTTCGGTGATAGAGATCGTGGACGTATTGGATGCGAAGAGGGTAGCCGGCGGGCAGACCTCATTGAGCTGGCCGAACAACTGATGCTTGACTGCAAGATCCTCGAAGATGGCTTCAATGATGATGTCGCATTTGGCCAGGTCGCTCAGTGAGGTAGTGCCCTCCCAGCGGGACAACGCCTCAGCGGCGGCGCCGGCCGGCAGCTTGCCGCGCTCCTCGGATTTCTTCAGGAACGCTTCGGTCTGGCCGCGGGCGCGGTCCAGCGCATCCTGCCGGGCATCGAATACGATGGTCTTGAAGCCCGCGCGGGCCGCAACGATGGCGATGCCCGCGCCCATGGTGCCGGCGCCCGCGACGCCGACGGTTTGAATGGTTGTCACGTTCGTCTCCTATTTCTTCAGGAAGCTGCGCCCGATCAGCTGCCGGTGCACCTGGTTGGTTCCTTCCCAGATCTGGGTAATCTTGGCGTCGCGCATCAGCCGCTCGACCCGGTAGTCGTTGCAGTAGCCATAGCCGCCGAACAGTTGCACGGCATCGGTCGTGATGCGCATGGCCGCGTCGGTGGCGCGTTGCTTGAGCATCGAGGCTTCGATGCCGAAATCCTGGTCGCCGGCATCGACCATCTCGGCCACGCGCCAGAGCCACGATTCACACAAGGCCAGCTCCGTGGCCAGGTCTGCCAGCATGAACTGGATGCCCTGGAACTCGAGGATCCGCTTGCCGGACTGGCGCCGCTCGTTGATGTAGTCGACCGCATCCTCGAACGCCGCGCGCGCAATGCCCAGGGCATGCGCGGCAACGCTGGGGCGCGAGCGGTTCAGCGAGCCGAACAGGATCTGCAGGCCCTCGCCGGGAGCGCCGATAAGGTTGGCGCGTGGCACGCGGCAGCCGTCGAAGGCCAGGCTGGCCGTGCTGGACGCACGGGTGCCCATCTTGTGCTCGGTGCCGAGCACGCGCAGACCCTCCGTGCCCTTTTCCAGAATCAGCACGGAGATGGCGGCCTTCGGATCGCTGATCTCGGACCATTTGCCGAACACCAGATACAGGTCGGCCACGTCGCCGTTGGTAATGAAGGTCTTGCCGCCATTGATGACGATGTCGTCACCGTCGGGGGTAAAGGTGGTGCGCATGCCAGTGGCATCCGATCCCGCAGAGGGCTCGGTGATTGCCAGCGACGCCAGGCCGCCTTCGGCAATGCGCGGCAGCAGACGACTCTTCTGTTCTTCGCTCCCGTACTGGATCAGCGGCTTAATGGCGTGGAAGTTCGTGGCCCAGACAATACCGGTGGAGGCACAAGCCTTCGAAATCTCCCGCACGCAAGCGAGATAGCTCAGGAAGGACAGTTGCGCGCCGCCATAGTTGTCAGGGATGAACATGGCGTTCAGGCCCAGTTCATTGATGGCTTTCACGTTCTCCCAGGGAAACACCCCGGTGCGGTCGTACTCGGCCGCCCGTGGCGCGATCTGGGTGTTGCAAAGCTCCTTGACGCTGTCGAGGAGCATGCGTTCCTCGGACGATAGCGGCAGCCGCGCGTCCATCCGGTCCAGCATGTTCATGTCTTCCTCCGTTGGTGGGCTGTGAACCGCCCGGATCAGTCCACTGAATCACTGAAATTGGTCGGCGCCTGCCATGTCATGCGGGCGCATCGCGTCGTTGCAAATGCTCGCAATAGCCGTGCTATTGCTGCGCTTTGCGCCTGCGCTGCATCCCGCCTGACATGTCCTTCGCCTCCCATTTCAATGATTCAGTGGACTAGTGCTACAGCGCCATGCCCTGGCCGCCATCGACATAGAGCGTCTCGCCGGTCAGGAAGCGGCCGGGCAGCCGGAACAGCATGGCGGCAAGCCGTCCGATATCGTCGGACTGCCCGGGGCCTCCGACGGGAATGCGCTTCTTGAGGAATGCCTGGAGCGCACCTTCGTTCAACTCGTCGCGGTTCAGATCGGTCTCGATATAGCCAGGCGCGATATTGACGACCTGTATGCCATCGCGCGCCCATTCGACGGCCAGGCAGCGCGAGATCGCGCCGACGGCAGCCTTGGATGCGCAATAGGCGGCATTGCCGCGCACGCCGAGCTTGTCGTAGAACGAGCCAATGTTGACGATCAGCGCCGAGCCGGCCTCGCGCAGGTAGGGGTAGGCCACCTGGCTGGCGAGCAGGACCGACGAGGCGTTGGTTTGCATCACGCGCTCGAAGTCGGCGATCGGGAACGATGCGGACGGCCCCTGCAGGTGGATGCCCGCGTTGTTGACCAGGCCGACGATCGGCTTGCCGAACAGAGTGGGCACCTCGGCGAATGCCGCGTCGACAGAAGCGGCATCGGTGATATCGCAGTGTATTGCCGCCAGCCGCTTCTGTGCATCGGCATCGAGCGAGCCGGCGTCAGGAAGTTCGCCCGAACGCGAAAGGCAGGCAACGTGCAGGCCGGCGCGTGCCAGCTCCACGGAAATGGAGGCACCGATGCCGCGGCTCCCGCCGGTCACGATGACGGCGCCCTGGGTGAGATCAGGCATCCTTGAACTCCGGTGTGCGTTTCTCGATAAAGGCGCGCATGCCTTCGACGGAGTCATCCGTCTGGTAGGCCAGCGTGGACAGGTCGGCCTCGATCTCGAGTCCGGCGTCGAGCGTGGTCTCCATGCCGCGTACCACTGCCTCTCTTGCGAACTGAGAGGCGCAACGGCTATAGCCGATGAACTCGGACATGAAAGCCTTGCCAAGTTCGGCCGGGTCGCCGGCGGCCACCACACGGTTCACCAATCCGATGCGCTCGGCTTCGATCGCGTCGACTGTTCGTCCGGACATCACCATCTCCAGCGCACGGCCTTCGCCAACGAGGCGTGGCAAACGTTGCGTGCCACCGTAGCCAGGGATCAGACCGAGCTTGATCTCCGGCAGACCCATTCGGCCATGTACCGTCGCGATACGGAAGGTACAGGCCATGGCCAGCTCCAGCCCGCCGCCAAAGGCATAGCCATGCAATACGGCGACCGACGGAATCGGCAGGCTGGCCAGCTTGTCGAAGATACGTTGACCCAGCTGTGCGCCCTGGCGTTGTGCCATCAGGCTGCGGTCCATCAGTTCCTTGATGTCGGCGCCGGCGCAGAACGCCTTCGGCCCGGCCCCAGTCACAATGAGCGCGCGAGCGCCGGAGGCTGCCACCTGATCGAGCGTGTACGACAGTGCTTCGATCATCGTGAACTGCAAGGCGTTGCGGGCTTCGGGCCGGTTGAGCGTGAGGATCGCGTACGGGCCGTCAAACTTGATATCGATGGACATGGTCATGCTCCTGCTGTAGCGCTGGCCTTGTAGCGCACCGCCTGCGGCTTGAGTTCGCCACGCATGGTCATCTCGACCAGATCGCGTTTCAGGATCTTGCCGCTGGGTGTCAGCGGGAACTGGTCCAGGCCCAGGAAGTACTCCGGCATGTCGTACTTCGACAGGCCGCAGCTCGCCAGGTGGGCGAGCATGTCAGCCGGTTCCAGCGTTTGACCCGCGCGGAGCACAACCGACAGGCAGACCTTCTCGCCGAGTCGTTCGTCCTGCACGGGATAGGCCGCTGCGCGCTCCACCAGGGGATGCCGCATGGCCAGTTCCTCGATACGGGCGGGGTGGATATTGTGGCCGCCGCGGATGATCAGGTCCTTCTTGCGCCCGACGATCACGATGCAGCCGTTCTCGTCGATGATCCCGAGGTCGCCGCTCATGAACCAGCCATGGATGTTGAACGACGTTTCCGTGGCGACCTGGTTGCTGAAGTAGCCCAGCATCAGCAAGCCGCCGCGCCCGCCGATCTCACCGATCTCGCCCACTTCGGCCTCGACGTCCCAGTTGTCCTGCTTCCACAGGCGGACCTCATATCCGCGGCACGCGCGCCCGCATGTCGACACAATGGTGTCCGCGGTATCGGACGGGATGGTGTAGTTGTGCGAACCGTTCTCGGTCATGCCGTAGACGTTCTGCGGCGTCACGCCGAGCGTCAGGAACTTCTGCGCCACATCACGCGGGATTGCCGCGCCCGCCATGTAGAAGGTGCGGACTTCGCCGAGGGACGTCAGCTTGCGGTCGCGCACGGCCTGCAGAATGTCCATGGCGTGGGTCGGCACCCCCATCACATACGTGGCGCCGGTTTCCAGGATCCAATCGAGAGCATGCTTGCCGGCACGCAGGTTGGTCATGACCAGCTCCGCGCCTGCCACCAGCACTTGTTCCAGGGCCACGGTGGCAATGTGGTGGCTCATCGGGCTCAGCGTCAGAACCGTGGTATCGGCCGAGTGACCCCAGTCGTTGACCAGTGCGCGTCCGTTGGCCAGCAGCGTGTTGTCGCTGTGCATCACACCCTTGGGGAGGCCTGTGGTGCCAGACGTGAAGGCCAGATACACGATCTTGTCCGGGTTCAGGTCCGGCGTCGACAGTGCGGAGGGCGGCAGCTGATCCGGGAATGGATGGGCGTCGGCGGGCAGGGTGAAGTCGCCATTGGCCTGGCCGGGCATGGCAAACATGGCGGCGAGCGTCGGAATGTCGGCGGCGCGGCCGAAGATCGAGTTGTGGTCCGAATCGGCGCCGTAGCCGGGCATTGCGAACAGGGCCCGGCACTGGATGCGGTTCAGCAGCGTGCAGATCTCGTCGACGGTGTAGTTCTGGTGCAGTGACGGGCAACAGACGTAGCCATTGCGCGAGCAGGCCAGGAACACGATGGTTGCCTGTACCACGTTGGGCAGCCAGATGCCGACCCGGTCACCAGGTTTCAGGCCCTGCCTGTGCAGCGCCTCGGCTACGCTATCGACCCAGTCGACCACTTCGCGCCAGGTCAACCGGACATCCGCGTCGCGCAGGGCGGCCGACGTGGGGCGTTCCCGCGAATGGCGACGGGCGAGCGTGTAAAGGGTCTCCTGCTGCCAGATCCCCGACAGGTAGTAGTCCCGTGCATTCTGCGGATTGTGCAGCGTCAGGATGTTTTGCATGATCTTCACCCGGGCATCAATGGCCAAATTTGGAAGCATCCGGCTTGCGGCGTTCGGCAAACGCCGCCGCCAGTTCGTCGTGTTCGCTGGTGTCGAGATAACCGCGCAGCAGCAGGTCATGCGCCATGCGGGACAGCCCGCTGACACCGCCATGACGCGCGTTGAACGCGCTCTTCAGCGAGGCGAGCGCAAACGCGCCGCGCTCGGCCACCTCCAGCGCATATTCGCGCGTGGCTTCGGCCAGTTGCTCATCCGGGACGACGCGATTGATCAGCCCGATTTCCATGGCTTCGCGTGCCGTCATCTTGGGATTGCGATACCAGATGTCCTTGGCGCGCTTCTTTCCCACCAGGTCTTCCAGATACCAGGTGCCATAGCCCGCATCGAAGCTGCCGACCATCGGACCGACCTGGCGAAAGATGGCCGACTCCTTGGCAATGGTCAGGTCGCAGACCACCTGCAGCACGTTGCCGCCGCCGACGGCAAAGCCGTTCACCGAGGCGATGACCGGCTTCTGCAGGCGGTCGATGCTTTCGTACATCTCCAGCGTCGGCAGCACGCCCGCGTAGAGCGTGGTGTCCTGCATGCCGTCCTTGCGCCCGCCAGTGCAGAAGAACTTGTCGCCCGCGCCGGTGATCACGATGACGCGGGTGCGGGTTTCGCGGCGGATCGCGTTGATGCAGTCACGGATCTCGTGGCACATGGTCTCGGTGAACATGTTGCCGTCGTGGGGACGGTTCAGCGTGATCGTGCCGATGGGGCCGTCTTCCTTGTAGAGAATTTCGGTATAGGACATCGTGTCTCCTGTTTAGACGATTTCTGAGTCGATGAGGCCCGCGATGCATGTCGCGGACATGGAAAGTTCTTCCCTGAGAATGCGTTCGGTGTGCTCGCCCAGCGCCGGCGGCGGGTTGCGGAGCACGGCACTGGCGCCGTCGAAGCGGATGCCCAGGCCAACCTGCGGCACCAGGCCGGTAATGCCCTGGGTGGCGAAGAACATGCCGCTCTCGCGCAGCGGGATGTCGTCGGCCAGTTGGTCAATGCTGTTGATGGGGCCGGACGGGATGCGGTGTTGCGCAAACAGCGCAAGCCAGTGCTGGCGTGGTTGCGTCGCAAGGAGTTCGGCAATGGCCTGCACGATCGCCTGGCGCGCCTCGCGCCGGCGGGCGTTGGTCTCGAATCCCGGTTGCCGCGCGTAGTCCGGACGCCCGACCGCCGTCCAGAAGCGCTGCCAGATGGCGTCGTTGCCGAGTCCCAGCGTGATGGGGGAATCCGCGGTATCGAAGACCTGATAGATCGCGATCACGGAATCAGTCCCGCCCGAGCGGTTCGGCGCCTCGCCGGAACCCAGATAGGGCACGATCCGCGGCGCCATGAACCGCGCCATCGTCGCCACCATCGACACATCGATCTGCTTTCCGGCCCCCGTGCGTTCCCGTTCGAACAGCGCGGCCAGCGTGGCCATGGCAATGTCCTGGCCGGACAGCAGATCGGCGGCAGGGGTGCCGACCTTCTGGGGCGGGCGATCCGCCTCGCCGGTCAGGTGCATGACTCCTGAGTAGCCCTCTGCGATGAGGTCGTAGCATGGCAGGTCGGCGCGTTCGCCCTCGAGCCCGAACCCGGTCACGGACACATGGATCAGCCTGCCGTTGATGGCCTTGAGCGTCGTGTAATCGAGGCCGAGCTTTTCCTGCACACGCTGGGCGGTGTTGAGGACGACGACGTCGGCATGGCGCACCAGTTCATGCGCCACCCGCTGGCCCTCCGGGCGTGTGAGGTCGATGGTCATGCTCTGCTTGTTGCGGTTCATGCTCAGGAACCACAGGGACTCACCGTCCAGGAACGGCGGCCCCCAGCTGCGTGTATCGTCGCCGCCATGGCGCTTTTCCACCTTGACGACCTCGGCCCCCAGGTCGGCGAGCAGGAGCGTGCCATAAGGGCCAGCCACCGAGGTGGTGAAGTCGAGCACGCGAATACCCCGCAGGCAGGAAAGGCCTGCGCCGGGTGTCTGGAACGGGAGTGTCTTCAGTGTGTCCATTTCAGGTCGGATCTACGCAAGTGACCGACATACTGCAAAGCGTGTGCCAACACATGGCGCGAAATTTGCGGCTACGCGAGTGATTGCCTGGGGGCTTAGGCACTGCCTGCGTTAGCGGCCTTGCGGGCGGATCGGAAGGCCGACGAACCGGGGGGAAACTGCTTAGAATGAGACTGTCTTTGCAGTGTCCTTGCCTGCCATCGAGAAGGCAATTGTGTAGTCGCCGAATACACAGCGTTCCGTAAAACAGACGAACCGTGGTGGAGACATGAAACGAGAATCAGAGGGCGTCCTCGTACTCGATGCCGAGGGCAACACAACATTCGCCAGCGGACTCGGCAGGGATTCGCTGGTCGCCAAGTCGCTGGGCCGGCTCTGGCAGAACCGCGACCGCGTGCCGCTCAGGCGGATGTCGGCCATGGCCGACCTGGAGCGCCCACTGACGGTCGCGGCGATCCCGACGCGCGATTCAGTGTGCTTCCTGATCTTTGCCGTGCAGGAAGGCGATGAGCTGAGCGAGTTCCTGGCAAGCGTGGATGCGGCGCCGGACATCCTCAGGCATTTCATTACCGATCCCTACAAGGCGATGGTCGTGGTGGATACGTCGGCGCGCATCACTTACATGAGCCCGGTCCATGAGCGCTTTTTCGGCCTCAAGCATGGCGAGGCGATCGGGCGGGATGTGACATCGGTGATCGAGAACACGAAGCTGCAGGAGGTGGTAGCGACCGGCAAGGGGCAGGTGGCCCAGTTGCAGGAGATGAACGGCGTGACGCGCGTGGTGTCGCGGCTGCCGATCTTCGATCGCAACAAGCGCGTCGTGGCAGCCATCGGGCAGGTGATGTTCAAGGGGCCCGAGGCCATGCGCGAACTCACCGTGGAGCTTGCCAAGGTCAAGCAGGAACTCGATTTCTATCGCCGGGAGTTGTCCGGGATCCGCAACCGGAGCTACGGCCTGGATCAGATCGTGGGCAGCAGCGATGCCGTGCGACGGCTGAAGGAGGACATCCTGCGCGTGGCGCCATTGGATGTGCCGGTATTGCTGGCGGGCGAGAGCGGGACCGGCAAGGAGATGGTGGCGCACGCGATCCATATGCTAAGCCCGCGCAGCGACAAGCCGTTAGTGCTGGTGAACTCGGCGGCGATGCCGCCCAACCTGGTCGAGAGCGAACTGTTTGGCTATGAGCCCGGCGCTTTCACCGGCGCGGACCGAAAAGGCCGCAAGGGCAAGTTCGAGGCCGCCGATACCGGCACGCTGTTTCTCGATGAAATCGGCGACATGCCGATCGACATGCAGGTCAAGCTGCTTCGCGTGCTGCAGGATGGCCAGTTCGAGCGTGTCGGGGGCGATCGCGCCCGGCATTCGGATTTCCGCCTGATATCGGCCAGCAATCGGGACTTCAAGGCGATGATCGCCAACTCGAGCTTCCGGCTGGACCTGTTCTATCGGATCAGCGCGGTGACGCTGCGGCTGCCGGCATTGCGCGACCGTCTGGAGGACATTCCGGAGCTGGCCGATACCTTCCTGGAGGCGTTTGCGATCCGGCACGGCGCGCCGAAGAAGTCGATTGCCGAATCCGCGATCCGCTTCCTCCAGTCGCGCGCCTGGCCGGGAAATATCCGGCAACTGCAACATGCGATCGAGCGCGCGGCAATCTTCTGCGACGGACCGGTCTTGTCGGTCGCAGAGTTCGGCAGTATGGAAGGCGCTGAGCAGACGCTGGCGTGGCGCCAGAGCGGAGCCCCGGCGGGCGCCGCGGAAAAGTCGCGGCAGCCCGATATCCGTGAAGCGAAGGAACGGCTGGAATCGGCGTTGATTTTGGAAGCCATGCGCCGTACCGGTGGTAACAAGAAGCGCGTCGCCGAAGAACTTGGGATCTCGCGTTCGTACCTCTACAAGCGCCTGAGCATGATGGAGGAAGAAAAGAGCGAGGTGCCGGCGCCGCGCTAGGCGGTTGCGCGGGCCGGCGGTGCAAGCGTCGCTAGTGCCCGCCTACGGAATGATCCGGTTTGCGCGCAGTTCGTCGAACTGGCGCAGGAACATTTGCTCCGAATCCACGGCTTCGCTGAAGCCATGCTGGCGAGCCTTGGTGGTGGACGAAATGACGTCGAACTCCGGGGTGAAGACGAAGTTTCCGTACTTCCAGCCCACCAGTTGCTCGTACGGGATCGGCCGCAGGTCGTGCTCCCTGACCAGTCGCTCCCAGAGCGGTCCCTTGTCGGCCATCATGTGGACCAGATCGATCTTCTGGGCCGCAGCGGTTTCCATGTCGAAGTAGCGCGCGATGGCGGGCCACAAGTCCTGCCACCGGAAAATGTCGCCGTTGGTGATGTTGAACGGCTCGTTGGCAGCGGCCGGATCGGTTGCCATCCACTTGCAGGCGCGTGCCAGCAAGCCGCTGTCGGTCACGTTGTACAGCGCGCGCGCGTTGGCCTCGGAGCCCGGATGGCGCAACGGCAGCCCCAGTGCCTTGGAGATAGTGGCGTACACGGCGAGGACCATGACGAGATTCATCGGGTTGCCGATGGCAAAGCCGCAGATGCCGTGGGGGCGCGCGGCAGACCACGTCCACGCCTTGCCTTTCTGGCGCTGGGCGATGAATGCCTGCTGGTCATAGTAGAAGTTGGGCGGCATGTGACCCGGGTCGGTTTCCTTTGCGGGCGTCTTGAACGGTCCGAGATGATTGCCATACCACTTGGTGCCGTGCATCAGGTTGACGTGCTGGAGCCGGTCCGCCACCGGCTCGATGGCATCCATCAGGTTCGCGAGCAATGCCATGTTCGGCGCCACCATTTCGGCCCAGCCGGCCTTCTCGATGTAGGCAGAGAAGAAGATATGGGTGACCTCCCGCAGCCCGCCGAGCTTGGCCTTCGTATCGCCGGCGTCAAGCAGGTCGGCCGGGATGTGGCGGTACTCGCCGGTGATATCTGGCTCGCGACGCGAAACGGCGATCACATCCCATTCCGGGTCGGCGGCAAGCAGCCGCAGCAGGTTCCGTCCTACCACGCCGGTGGCGCCGGCAATCAGTGCGGTCTTCCTTGGTTGTGTCATGGTGTCTTTTGCTGGTTATCGAATGGCCCGGCCGCCGTCGACGCTCAGGGACGCTCCGGTGATGAAGGCGGCTTCCGCGCTGCACAGGAAGGCCGCCGCCGCTGCCTGGTCTTCCGCGGTCGAGATTCGCTTCAGGGGATGCAACGCCAGCCGCTCCTGGGCCCGATCCGCGGTGTTGCCATGAATGTTGCGGAACATCGGGGTATCGACGGTGCCGGGGCAGATCGCGTTGACGCGAATGCCGTCGTTGGCCAGTTCCAGTGCCAGGGCGCGGGTCAGGGAATCCACGCCGCCCTTGCTGGCGGCGTAAGCGCTGTGACGCAGGCTGCCGCGCAGCGCGTCGATGGAGGCCACATTGAGGATGCACGGCGAGTCGCTGCGCTTCAGCAGCGTCAGCATGGTCCGGCAGCCAAGGAAGGCGCCGGTCAGGTTGACGCCGATGACTTCGTTCCAGTCCGCCAGGCTGGTGTCCTCCAATGGCGCCTCGCGCAGGATGCCGGCATTGTTCACCAGCACGTCGAGTTGCCCGACTTCGGTACCGATACGATCTGCCAGCCTTTGCCAGTCCGCTTCGGAGCGGACATCACCGCTTACGGCGCGCTCGCGATCCTGCGGCATGCGGTCAAATCGGTATACGGTCCAGCCGTCCCGTTCGAAGCGTTCGGCAATGGCAAGGCCAATGCCAACGGCCGCCCCGGTAACCAGCGCCGTTCTTGGTTTCGCTTCAGGCATGTTTGTTCCTCTTGTGAATGACCTTCTGGATGGCAACCAGCGCAAGCCGGTAGGAGTCGACACCAAGCCCTGTCACCATGCCTGCGCTCTCGGAAGCGGTAACAGAATGCATGCCGCGGGCGTCGATATTGCTCATATGCACTTCGATGTAGGGCAGCGGCACCGCTTTCAGGCAATCGCGCAAGGCATGACCCGCATAGAGAAAGCCCGCGGGATTCATGACAAGACCGTCTACTTGCTCGCGTGTGGCGCGATAAATGGCGCTGATGGCTTCACCTTCGACGTTGGTGTAGAGGATGTCGAGTTGCATGCCGAGCCCCACGGCGTCCGCGCGCAGGATGTCGTCCAGTTCGGCGGCGGTGGTGGTGCCATAGATTTCCGGCTGGCGAAAACCCAGATACTCCATGTTGGCACCCTGGATCAGCAGAATTCGCATTACAAGTCCTCCTGGTTCAGTGAGCACAGCAGACGATAGGTGCCGACGTAGGCGTCCGGGAACTGCCGGCGCAGCGTGTTCGCCACGCGATTTGCCACTTCGGGCCGCAGGTATTCCAACACCAGGCAGGCGTTGATCTTCACGTCACCGCCGCGCAGTGCTTCTTCTGCGGAGATCTCCTTCGTGTCGGGCTCCGCCGAGATCCACATCTCGGAATGCGTGTGCGCCGCGTCGACCTCCAGCATGCCAACGGCGTCGCGCAGCCGCGGGTAGGCATCGGCTGCATTCAGCGCAACGGTCAGCACCACGCTGCCGCGACTCGCCCCGCGGAGATCGCGCCGCTCGCAGACCGTGCGGGACATGTTGGTGAAGCCGTCCTGCATCATGGAGATGGTGCGCGCGGTGGGGTGGGCGAGCCGTTCGCGATATGCCGCCGACCTCAGCACCTCGGGATGGACCACCTCGTAGGTGGTCAGGAACTGCCGCGAAGCGCAGATGGCTTCGAACCGGCGACCCGTCAGGAAGCCGGCGATGCCAAGCCGCTCCGGCAGGTGTTCCTCCTGATACCAGGATTCGTAGGCTGCTGCGCGCGACGCATTGCAGTCATTCCAGATAGCCAGGATCCCGCTCATGCGCGTGCTCCGGCTTGCGCTTCGGCCGACCTGAGTTGCCGGGGCAGCCCCAATGCCATGCACGCGGCGATCACGAACGTTCCTGCCAGGAACACCAGGCCAACGGTGTCGGTGTGGAAGGTCTGGCGGAACACGCCGAGGATGTATGGGCCGAAGAAGCCGCCGATATTGCCGACGGAATTCACGAGCGCCAGAGCAACGGCCGCCCGTGCGCCGGCAAAGTGCTGTGACGGAAAGCTGTAGAACAGGGGCACGGCTGCCTGCATGCAGGCAGCCATGCATAGCCCGGCGAACGCCAGGATAGCGCTCTGCGCGAATGCGGACATGGTCAATCCGATCGCCGCCAGCATCAGGATGGCGCTGAGCACGCCGGCGCGATTCTTTTCGCGCGGCGGAATGCGCGACAGCGTGAAGAGCGCCATGGCGCAGAACACCCAGGGCACCGCCGAGAGCAGTCCGGCCTGGACCGCGCTGACCGAGAAGCGCAGCTTGATGATCTGCGGCAGCCAGTAGGTGACGGCGTAGAAGCCGATGAGCATGGACGTGTACTGGAAGCAGTAGTACCACGCCGCGCGGGTCTTCATGACCGAGGCGATGGCGCTCAGGCCGTGACTGTCATCGGCCCCGCTGTTCCGGTCGCTGCGGATCGCCGCGATGAGCGTCTGCTTCTCGCGGGCCGTCAGCCATCGCGCCTTCTCAGGGGTGCTGGCCATGGCGAAACAGGTGATGATGCCCACCACCACGGCCAGGGCGCCCTCGATGATCAGGACCCACTGCCAGCCGGAAACGCCAAGGATCCCGTCCATGGTCAATAGGGCGGCGGTCATGGCGCTGCCCAGCGCCAGTGAAATGGGAATGCCGATCTGGAATACCGCAAATGCCCTGGTCAGATAGCGGATCGGCACGAACAGACTGAGATAGAAGAGAATGCCGGGGTAAAAGCCGGCTTCGCCGACCCCAAGCAACAGGCGGAAGATATAGAGCGACGTGGCACCGGTGACCAGGGATGTGCCCATGCAGATCAGGCCCCACGTGACCATGATCCGGGCGATCCAAAGCTTGGCGCCGTAACGTTGCAGAGCAATGTTCGATGGGATCTCGAACAGCACATAACCGATAAAGAAGAGTCCCGAGGCCAGACCGAACATTGCCGGCGTCAGGCCGAGCGCGGCTTGCATGTCGGGGCCGGCAACGGAGAGGTTGGTGCGGTCGACATAGGACACGAAGATCCCGATCAATGCCAGAGGCATGATCTTTCGGATGACTTTCGATACGATGCGCTGCTGTTCTGCGATGCTCTCATCAACCGCATCGGGACTAAGTGCCCCGGGAATGGACTGAAGCGATGTCGTCATGTCTCCTCCATTGTTGGAGTGGATGTTGGATAGTTAGGACGGAAGAAGCTCACCGGAAATCCCTCCGCCGGGGAAGCCTCGCAACATCGATGCCATGTCCGCGACGACGCAACTGAAGGGCAAACAGGCGTGCCTTCTGGGGTCGGAGCGTTGTCAGGATGACAATTGTGTCCACGTACATGTTTGCCGCGAGGACATCGGTCCTGGCGCGCGGCGCGCGCCACTCAAAAAAGGCTGGAAAGAACGGCCGGCATCAGGCCGGCCGGTCGCGGCGGCGTCGGGCTGTCAGTGCCAGGTCCTAAACGTGTCCCAGCACCGGATGCGGTTCATATCCTTCCTCGAGGTGCCGAACTTCTTCGGGTGTGAGCCTCACTTCCAGCGCGGCCACCGCCTGGTCCAGTTGGGCCGCCTTGCTGATGCCGATGACGGGAGCCGTCACGCCCTTGTGCAGTAGCCAGGCATAGGCCAGTTCCGCGTTGCTGATGCCCTTCTGGCCGGCCATCCGGGTGAGGTTGTCGACGACATTGAAATCCGATTCCCGAAAATAGAATTTCTTGGCCAGATGATCGGTCTTTGCGCGCTCGGTGTCTCCGAACCCCTCACGCTTGCGGTTGCCCGCGAGGAAGCCGCGGGCGAGCGGGCTCCACGGCAGCAGGGCTACACCGGAGTCCTTGCACAAGGGATTCATTTCGCGCTCTTCTTCCCGGTACAAGAGGTTGTAGTGGTTCTGCATGCTGACGAACCGGGTCCAGCCATTTTCCTTCGCCACCTGCTGGGCCTTCGCAAATTGCCACGCCCACATGCTGCTGGCGCCGAGATAGCGGACCTTGCCGGCCTTGACCACATCATGCAAGGCCTCCATCGTTTCCTCGATCGGCGTCTGCGTGTCGTAACGGTGGATCTGGTACAGGTCTATGTAGTCGGTACCCAGGCGCTGCAACGAAGCGTCGACCGCATGGAAAATGCGTTTACGGCTCAAGCCATCCCTGTTCGGCCGGCGCACGAACGAGGCCATCTTGACGCCCTCGTAGGCAATATCGACCGGCTCGTAGACCTTGGTAGCGACCACGGCTTCTTCGCGTCGGCTCCCCGGAAACATCTCTTTGAGGAACTTGCCGGTCAGGACCTCCGACATGCCGCCCGAATAGGTGTCGCCGGTGTCGAAGAAATTGATGCCAAGGTCGACCGCGCGTTTGACCAGCGGCCGGGATGCGTCTTCATCCATGACCCAGGGACGCCACTCAGGGCTCCCGAATGTCAGCATGCCGAGGCAGATTCGCGAAACCTTCAGGCCGGTCGTGCCGAGGCGGACGTATTCCATGCGTATGTCTCCAGGTTGTATGCATGACGCTCCGAGGATCGGAGCGGAAGGCATTGCTTCCGCACCGTCTGTCGGGTCGAGCGATTGGCTGAGCACTATGCATGCCAGCCTGGGATCGTCCTCTCTACGTTCAGGCGGCGTGTGCAGAGGCGCTTTTGTGGCGTTGGCATGTACGCGCAGAGGACAATGACTGTCCGCGGTTGTGCACGCGGAAGACAGTTGGGCGCCTTAGCCTGCGAGACCAGTCATTCACGGCGACTAAGTGCAACGAATCGATGTGCTAGCATGGCGTGCCACACGAACACTCAAGCAGGCCCATCCTGCCCGCCGTGAGAACATGAAGCTCGACAACATCGATCGCCGGATTCTGAACGCCTTGCAGGAGGATGGACGTTTGCAGAACGTGGATCTGGCCAAGCGGGTGGGGCTGTCTCCTTCGCCCTGTTTGCGGCGCGTCAGATTGCTGGAGGAGGCGGGAGTTATCGAGCGCTACGTTGCGGTTGTGAACCCGGCGAAGGTGGGCGTGGGCCTGACGGTCTTCGTGCGAGTTTGGCTCAAGGGGCAGGACGAGGAGACGGTCAACAGCTTCGTGGCAGCCATCAAGGACATGCCCGAGGTGACGGAGTGTCACCTGATGGCGGGCGACTGCGACTTTCTCTTGCGCGTCGTGAGCCAGGATCTGGACGCGTACCGGCAGTTTCAGATGACCCATCTTGCCCGGTTGAAGGCCGTCCAGAACGTCAAGAGCGAAATCCCGATGCAGCGGATCAAGCAGACGTCCACGATCCTCCTTTGAAGCTGCATTGCGTGGCGCGATGCAGATCTCGCCGTATCAAAGCCGTCGAGGCTGCATGTGACCGCCGAGGTGGCCACATGCTCGAGTCAGCCCGCGGCAGGGAAGTTCCAGCGTTGCGCTAAATCGTGGCGCCTTGGATTTTGCGCAAGGTAGCCGGGGCACCGCACAAGAATATGTCGACCTTTTGTCGGATGACCGCTTCCATGTCGTCCGGCACACTGAGTCCATACACCCACTTGCGCACGCCCAGATAGAAGATTGCCGCGTGCAGGCTCCAGACCATCTCGATCGCGGCATCGTTTTCCGCGGCATTGCGCGGCGCGGCAATGCCGAACGCTTCGCGTATCTCAGCCAGGACCGGCAGGAAGACCTTGCTGCGCAGCATGTCCATGTACCTGTCGTTGATGCCCTCGTGGGTCAGGCCGGAAAAGATGAACAGCCGGATCCATTCTTCGCGCAGGATCACTGACGAGTAGTCGATATAGAAGGCATAGAGCCGCTCGATCAGTGGGAGCGAACAGTCGGCGATCTGCTGTTCCCATTCGGGACGCCACTGGAAGACCTCGTTGTACACGCGCTCGATGAGGGCCTCCTTGTTCTCGAAGTACCGATAGAGCAGCGGCTGGGTGATCCCGATCTGCCTGGCGAGATCGCGCGTACTGCCTCCGAAGCCGCTCCGGGTAAAGTGTTCGATCGCCTTTTCGACAATCTGCTGTTGCCGTTCCGCGGGCAGGAGCCGACGGGCAACTTTGTCGGAGGCGCTATCCCAATCCGCTACTTTGCTTGTTTCCATGATGTATGGCCCGACTTTGCCGCGGATCGCGCCCGTGGGAACCCGACCATGCCGCGGATGCTCCGGTTAAGGGCCCCTCTCCCAGGTGGGAGAGGGTAGAAGTCATGCCCTTACGCCTCGGCCGTCCCCTTGGTCCCCATCCCCAATTCACAAGCCACGCGCTGATTCTGATACGCCGCACGCTCCCACGCGCCTCTTGCCGAACGGTCCGTCACCGAGAAGGCGTAGATGCCGGCGAACGCGACCAGCATGGAGAACAGTGCCGGATACTCGTACGGGTAGATTGCCGAGGCATGGCCCAGTACCTGCACCCAGACCGTTGGGCTCAGGATCGTGAGAACCACAGCCGTGACGAGTCCCAGCGTCCCGCCGATTACGGCGCCACGCGTAGTCAGTCCCCGCCAGTAGATCGACAGCAGCAGCACCGGGAAGTTGGAGCTGGCGGCAATCGAGAACGTCAGGCTGACGATGAAGGCGATGGTCTGCTTCTCGAACAGGATGCCGAGCAGGATCGACAGCACACCCAGCACCAGCGTAGTGGTACGCGAGACCCGCATCTCATCCTTCTCAGATGCCTTGCCTTGGCGAATGACCGTTGCATAGAGGTCATGCGAGATGGCGGAAGAGCCAGCCAGGGCGAGCCCGGCAACGACGGCAAGGATAGTCGAGAACGCCACGGCGCAGATGAAGCCGAGGAACACGTTGCCGCCGACCGCATGGGCCAGGTGCACGGCCACCATGTTGACGCCACCGATCACGGCACCTGTGCCATTGTGGTACAGCGGATCGCCGGCGACCAGTGCGATCGTGCCGAAGCCGATCACGATGATCATGGCGTAGCCAGTGCCGACGATGCCGGTGGCATAGAGCACGCTCTTGCGCGCGGCCTTGACATTGCTGACGGTGAAGAAGCGCATCAGGATGTGCGGCAGGCCTGCGGTGCCGAAGATCAGCGCCAGGCCGAGCGACACGGCCGACACCGGGTCGGACACCAGACCGCCTGGACGCATGATGGCGTCATGCTTGCCATGCGTGGTGACGGCATGCTCGAACAGGCTGTTCAGGTTGAAGCCAAAGCGGCTCATCACCATGAAGGCCATGAAGGCGCAACCGGCAAGCAGCAGGACGGCCTTGATGATCTGGATCCAGGTGGTGGCCAGCATGCCGCCAAAGAACACGTACACGACCATCAGCACGCCGACCAGCACCACGGCCGAGGTGTAGCTGAAACCAAACAGCAACTCCACCAGCTTGCCCGCGCCCACCATCTGCGACACCAGATAGAGCAGGACGATCACGATCGAGCTCGACGCCGAGAACGCCCGGATGGGTCGCTGCTTGAGCCGGTACGAGAGCACATCGGCGAGCGTATAGCGGCCCAGGTTGCGCAACGGCTCCGCGATCAGGAACAGGATGATCGGCCAGCTTGCCAGGAAGCCGATCGAATAGATCAGGCCGTCATAGCCGCTGGTGAAGACGAGCGCCGAAATGCCGAGGAGCGATGCGGCGGACATATAGTCGCCGGCAATGGCCCAGCCGTTCTGCATGGCGGTGATCTTGCCGCCCGCGGCGTAGTGGTCGGCGACGCTGTTATTGCGCTTTGCCGCCCACCGCGTCACGACAAGCGTCGCGGCTACGAACACCAGGAACATGGCAATGGCGATCAGGTTCAGGCCCTGGCCAACCGGCGGGGTGGCTGCCAGCACGGGAGTGGCAGCCGTGAGGGCAGCGGCTGCAGTCAGTACGCGTTTCATGACGGCTCTCCCTGGCGGATCTCGTCGATCATCTTGTCGTAGACGGTGTTGCTGCGGTACACGTAGACTGCCACCATCGCGAACGTGAAGGCAAACATGCCAAAGCCGATGGGAATGCCCACCGTCATCGGCTGTCCCGGCGTCAGCGGCACGGCAAGCAAGTCCGGGCGGAAGGCCAGCGTGAGAATGAAACCGAAGTAGACCAGCAGCATGACAGCGGTGAGCGTCCAGGAGAAGGCGCGACGCGCGCGGTGCAAGCGCTCGAAGCGCGGTTGCCTCAGCATCGGGTGCGGGTCCACCGAGCCGTCGATGCGGGCTAGTCCTGGCGCCGAAGGAAAGGGGGCGGTGTGGGTCATGACATTGTCTCCATATGCCTGTTGTCTGGATCTGCGTCAGAACTGACGGGATACTGCTGTCTCGCGCATGACCGCCTCCGGTGTGCGATAACGTTCGGCCATTTCGCGGTCCTGATCGCTCTTGAGCTGGGCCTGCATGTAGGCGCCGAGGTGGCGCGCGTGCTCGACAATCGCATGTCCGAACTGGACGCGCTCGGTACTGTACGCGTCGAGGGCCGTCTCGACGGTCGAATGTTCGCTGAGGGCGCGCACGATTGCCATCGCATCTCCCGCAGCCTTGGTGACGCCCATGCCGCAGTGAGGGCGGGCGACAAAAGCGGCGTCACCGAGCAAGGCAATCCTGCCGAAAGCCATGCGCGGCACCGTCAGATCGAAGATCGGCTGGAACAGTGGTTGGGCTGTCTTGGTGACGACCTCGGCAAACTGCGGGGCGAGCAAGGATGTCGCCGCATCTTCCATGTCGGCGATCACGTCGGGGCGAATCAGGCCCGGCGGGATGCCGTTGGGCCAGCGCTTGCCGCTGGCGTCAGTCAGCAGATCGGGCAATTCGTCGTCCTCGCGCGTCGCGCGATACCAGACGAAGTTGTAGCGACGCTGCCCAGGTTCGGTGCTGTTGGCTTCACCCGCCACCGGATACCCGAGGATTTGCTCGCGCGGAGGCAGGCAGAAGGCGAACTTGTCAAAGATCGCCGCGTGAGTGTCGGGCGAAAGCTGTGACTCGTCGACCAGGCCGCGCCACGCAATGTATCCGGCGTATTCCAGGCCGGCCGAAGGCAAGAGCTGTTCGCGCACGCTGGAACGGAAGCCGTCGGCGGCGATAACCAGATCGGCCCGGTGGGTCGAACCGTCCTGCAGCGTCACCGTAGCGTGGTCCCGGTACGTATCGACGGACGTCACGAACGCGCCCGTCCGATAGGTGCCCGTGAAAGCCTTGCCGAGCACGTCATACATCTTGCCCCAGGCGGTCAGCGTCTGAGGCATGTCCCGATCGGCAAGCGACACACCCTCCCGGGAGAGCGTGATTCGGGTATTGACGTGCACGCCAATGCTTTCATCGACCACCACGCCCGCCGATGCCAGCGCGTCGAACAATTCCGGGTGCGTGACGATGCCGGCGCCGCGCCCAGTCAGCGCTTCGGGCGTGCGCTCGAAGATCTCTACATTCCAGCCATTGCGGCTGAGCATGTTGGCCGCAAACAGCCCGCCCAGCGATCCACCTACGACAATCGCCTTCGGCTTGTTGTGCAATACGGTATTCATGCCAGTGCTCCAGTCTTTGCTTGTGCACTGTCGGGCAGTGCCAGTCCTGCCACTTCGGCAGCGGGGTAGTTGAGTTCGATCGTGACGCCGGAAGGATCCTCGAGGAAAACCTGATGCAGGCCGAGGCTTGGTACCGTGCGATCACGCCAGGAGATGCCTTCAGCACGCAGGGTCGCCCACATCTGCTCGACGCCCGTGGCCAGGAAGGCGATGTGGTCCAGCGTGCCGGTGCCAGACGCGGGCAGGGATTTGTCGCCCAGATAGGCGGACAGGCCGGAAGGGTTGTCCGGATCCACGCCAATGATGTGAACCGTCCCGTAGTCGCTCTCGTCGTCACCCATATAGAGCCATGCGCCGGGAAAGTCGAAGGGTGGTCGATAGCCGCGCCGGAACCCCAGGACGCGTTCGTAGAACGCGCAGGACCGCTCCAGGTCCGTGGTGCGTATCGAATAGTGTGCTAGTTTGGCCAGTGCCATCGAAGCCTCCTGTAAATTATCAACCGATCAGTGATCGATGGATAAATAGTAGGGCGGAAGCTGTTGGAGGCCAAGAACCTCTAGGGTGGGACATACCCTAACTTCCTGATTATTTTCGGCCGATAAATGACCTGGGGTGCACCTTTAGACGCCGAAGCGTGGAAGCCGGCGAGTTCGTCAGTCTGATTGCTGCTGCGCAAACTGAAAAGCGATCCGTTGGCAGGGTAGACGGGAGGTCACAATCACAGCGGCAGCCTTGCCCAAGGCGTCCTCAGACCAGGTGTACTTCTCCGGGTTTTCCCTTCGTATTTATCATTTGACAAGCAATTTGACGTATATCAAAGTTATCGATAGCTAAACAAAGAACCGGGCTGCATCGAATAGCTGCGGCCTAACAGGAGACCTTCATGGGACATGCAGTCATGGGTGCGCAGCGCACCGCTCGTCGCTTCTGTATTGGGGTGTTCGCTGGCTTGCTCGCCGTGGGTGCGCAAGCACAGACGATCAAGATTGGGCTTCCTGTACCGCTTACCGGTCCCTACGGCGCGGAGGCAAAGGACCAGGTGCGAAATGCCGAGCTGGCCGTCAAGGAATTCAATGATGCCGGCGGTCTGAACGGCCGCAAGGCCGAGTTGCTGGTGCGTGACGACAAGCTCAATCCCGGTGAGGCAGCCACGCGGACCCTGGAATTGCTCGAGAAGGACGGTGCGCAGTTCATCGTAGGTGGTCTTTCTGCCGCGACGCAGCTATCCATCAACAACGTTACCAAGCAGCGCAAGGTCATCTATATCTCGATCAGTCAGTCCGACGTCATTAATGAGGCGACCGATGCGAGCCCTTACACGTTTCATGAGGCAATGAATCCCCACATGACGACGCAGGCCGTGGGCCGCTATGTCTTCAAGAAGGGGATGCGTATTGCCTTCCTGACCGCTGACTACGCCTATGGCCACGAGATGACGCGCGGCTTCACGCGAGTGGCCAAAGACCTTGGCGCCGAGGTGGTTGGCGAAGTGCGGCATCCGCTTGGGCAACAGGACTACTCCACCTTTCTGCCACGGCTGATGGCACTCAAGCCGGATGTGCTGATATTCAACAACTTCGGCCGCGATAACCAGATCTCCATCAAGCAGGCCTCGGACTACGGCATGAAGAAGTCCATAAAGTTCGTCACCCCCGTGATGACTTACACCTCTCGCGTCGCAGGCGGGGCTAACACATATGAAGGTGTCATTGGCGGGACGCAGTACTTCTGGGAGATGGAAGCGACAACGTCATCCGCGAAAGCCTTCAATGCGGCTTTCCGGGCCAAGAACGAGGGACGCTACCCGTCTGACTATGGCGCGATGGCATACTCGGCCGTCAAGTCATTGCTCCTGGCGGTCAAGTCCGCCGGTAGCAGCGAGACGGAAAAGGTCGCGACGGCGCTGCGCAACCTGAAATATGACACCTACAAGGGGCAGCAGTACTACAGACCCTGTGACCAGCAATCCGTTCAGTCGGTACTTGTGATCCAGTCGAACTCCAAGGAAGCGGCCAATCCCGACGACGTGTTCAAGGTTTTGCACGTCGAACCAGCCAGCGAGAAGCTGTTGCGTCCGTGCACCGAACTCGGCTTCAAGGGCTGAGCTATCGGCAGGTCGGTATGGGGCGATCCGTTACAACGCTGGTCGTCCCTACGGAGCATGATGTCACTGATCGTGGCTAGCGCCTTGCACCTGCAGCGTCGCCAGAGGAAGTTTTAGGGCTGTCGTAGCGGGCGCACGGCGAGAGGCGGGAAAGCGATGGAAATCTCATTAGATCTACTGGCACTGCAGCTCTTTACAGGGCTGGCGCTAGGTGCAATTTACGTGCTGCTGGCGGTCGGCCTGTCCCTTATCTTCGGGATGCTGACAGTTGTCAATTTTGCGCACGGCGCCTTCTACATGATAGGCGCCTATGTTGGGCTGCTGGCTGTCGAAAAGACAGGAAGCTTCTGGGCTGCGCTCGTAGTTGCTCCGTTGACCGTTGCGGCCATTGGCATGCTATGCGAGCGATGGCTGATTCGCCCCTTGTATGGTCGCGGTATCGACTACCCGCTTCTGCTCACCTTCGGCTTGTCATACATCATGGTCGAGGCCATACGTATCTGGTTCGGAAAGGCCGGGCTGCCGTTCGACACCCCGGAAGTCCTGCAAGGGGCTACTAATCTTGGCTTTGCCGATTTTCCTACCTACCGATTGTTTGTGATCGGCGTCGTTTCGCTTCTGCTGCTCGCCTTGTGGTTGCTGATCGAGCGGACGCCATTCGGCCTGATTGTCCGGGCAGGAGCCCGTGACCCGGTCATTGTTCGCGTACTTGGCATCGACGTCTCACGTGTCTGGCTGATCGTGTTCGGGATGGGTACTGGCATTGCGGCGCTGGCTGGCGTCCTGTCGGCGCCGTTGCAAGGCGTATCGCCGGAAATGGGGACGTCCGTTCTCACTGTAGCTTTCGTTGTTACCGTTGTGGGCGGGATGGGGTCCTTGATGGGTGCCGTCGTGGCGGGCTTGCTTGTCGGCGTTGTGGAGAGCATGGCCGTACTCTTCTTCCCTGAGGCAGCGAAGGTGTCCATGTTCGTGATCATGGCCGCAGTGCTTCTCATCCGGCCGCAAGGACTCTTCGGCCGAACAGGATTGATGACATGAAGAACTTCCATGTTCATGGCGCCATTCGCCTAAGGAATGAAGCTACCGGACTTGCAAGCCAGATGTGCAGGGTTGTCGCGATGCACCGCGTCCTGGCGACTGTCGTCTTCTTCGCGGCATTTCCATGGCTGGTGCCCTACCACTCATTGGCCATCAACGTTCTGATCTATGGACTGTTTGCAGTCGGCTTCAACCTGCTGTTCGGATACACCGGTCTCCTTTCGTTTGGCCATGCCGCATTCCTCGGGGTCGGTGCATATTCGGCGGGCATTCTTATCGCACAGTACCAATTGGCATGGTGGGCGGCGATTCCCGCGGCCATGGTCGCTGGCTGCATGGTAGCCCTCGTGATGGGACTCCTGGCCATTCGGACCAGGGGCATCTACTTTGCGATGGTGACGCTGGCGCTGTCCCAATGTGTTTACTTCCTGGTTTATCAGATGCCAAGCTCCGGGGGGGAGAACGGATTGCGAGGCGTGAACATTGCCGAGCTGGATCTCTTTGGATTCCGTCTGGACCTGCTCGATCCGTTGCAGAAGTACTACTTCATCTTCGCGCTCGTCTCGGTCTCTCTTTGGGTGCTCTCTCGCATCCTCGCATCTCCTCTGGGTGGCGTTATCGAAGCCGTCCGCGAGAACGAAGCTCGCGCCCGTGCCTGTGGTTTCGATATTGAACGCACGAAGCTGTTGGCATTCGTCCTTTCCGCCGCCTTCTGCGCCCTTGCCGGAGCGCTCAACGCTATCCATCTCGGAAGTGTTCCCATTGAAACACTCCATTACTCGACGTCCGGGATGGTTGTAATGTTGTGCCTGCTCGGAGGCATGGGCACTTATTTCGGTCCGTTCGTCGGCGCGGCGCTGTTCCTGCTTATTCAGGATTTTGCTTCAGGCTGGACTGAGCACTGGCAGCTGATTGTCGGGGCGGTCTTCGTGGTCTTCGTGCTCTTCTTCCCAAAGGGCGTCTGGGGCACGTTTCTGGAGAAGGTGCACCATGAGCGCTGACGCCATTATTGAAACCAGAGGGGTCAGCAAGCGCTTCGGTGACTTCAAGGCGCTCACTGATGTGAGCGTGAGCATTCGCCCCGGAATGCTGACGTCTATCATCGGCCCTAACGGCGCTGGAAAGAGTACCTACTTCAACCTGCTGTCCGGTGCGTTCGCGCCTAGTGAAGGTCGGATTCTGTTCATGGGCAGGGATATCACCGGCATGCGGCAACACGAGTTCGCGCATATCGGGATCGCCAAGTCGTTTCAGATCACCAGCCTTTTTCCGAACTTCACCGTGCTCGAAAACGTACGGATTGCTTTGCAAGCGCACGTTTCGCGCTACGGTATGTGGCGCCGACGCTCAGCCTTGTCGGGGCTGACGGAGCAAGCCAGCGTCCTGCTGGAGACAGTGGGACTTTCTGGCCGCGCAAAGAGCTTCGCCAGGGAACTCGCGCATGGGCAGCAACGGTGCCTCGAGATCGCCGTCGCTCTTGCTGCTCAACCGAAGTTGCTACTGATGGATGAGCCGACCGCGGGAATGAGCCCGGAGGAAACAAAGGTGATGATGGGACTTATCCGCCGACTCGTGGAACAGCGGACGGTCGTGCTTGTCGAGCACAAGATGAAGCTTGTCATGGGGATCAGCGAGCGTGTCGTAGTCCTGCATCACGGTGAACTGATCGCGGAAGGTACGCCGGATGATATCCGGGCCAATGATTTGGTGAAGCGCGTGTACCTTGGACAAGGCAACCATTGAGGGCACATCATGCTGGAAGTTGCGAATCTCAACGCCTGGTACGGGTCGAGTCACGTATTGCAAGGTGTCGACCTCAAGGTTGGTGAGGGCGAGCTGGTCTGTCTTATCGGCCGCAATGGGGCAGGTAAGACCACTACCGTGAAGTCCATCGCTGGTCTCATGTCCAAGGTCACCGGGTCGGTAAAGTTTGAAGGCGTTGAACTCCTGGGGCAGCCTGCGCATAAGAGATACTTGCGGCAACTCGCCTACGTCCCGGAGGAGCGTCGCATCGTACCTGGTCTCACTGTTCGGGAAAACATTCGACTCGGACTGCTCGCGTCGCCGCACCGTACACGAGAGTCGGATGTCATTGATGAAATTGCCGAGACTTTTCCTCGACTGAAGGAGCGGCTCGACCAGCAGGCAGTGACAATGTCTGGCGGTGAGCAGCAAATGCTTGCCATTGCGCGGGCAGTGGCATCGAAGCCGAAGATGGTGCTGCTCGACGAGCCGTCCGAAGGGATCATGCCAGTTCTCGTGGATGAAATGTTCGAGTATTTCGCGGCATTGAAGCGCGCCGGAGTCACGATTCTCCTCATCGAACAGAACGTGGGCCTGGCCTTGAGAATTGCCGACCGCGCCTATATTCTGGATCAGGGCGAGGTAGTCTACAGCGGTACGGCGCAAGCAATGCTGGGCGACGAGGAAATCCAGGAGCGGTATTGCTCGGTCTGATCAGACGAGTGACGGAGGGCCAGAAGCCATGAAGACTGATGACACCGAACGGCGTGCGAGAGTTGTCCTTACCGGCGCGACGGACAGCAAGAAGGCCTTCGAGTTGAGGGACTTCCTGAACCGTAGTGTTGTCGCGTTCGACTGGAGGCCTTTGCAGTCGGATGAGGACGCCAGGACGATACCCGGCATCCGTGGATTGGACGATACACGTTTGCCCGTTTGTGAGTTTCCGGACGGAACGCGCTTGTTTGATCCGAGCGTCAAGGAGGTCGCCGCGCGACTGGGATGGGTGCAGGTACCGCGGCTGCGAGAATACGACGTTTCCATCTACGGTGCGGGCCCAGCCGGATTGAGTGCGGCCGTTTACGCTGCAAGCGAGGGGCTCAAGACCGTTCTTATCGAACGTCACGCGGTAGGTGGACAGGCGGGCTGCTCATCGCTGATCGAGAACTACATGGGTTTTCCGCAAGGCATCAGTGGTGCCGAGCTGGCGGAACGCGCCCGCCAGCAAGCCGTTCGATTTGGTGCCGAGATTCTCCAGATGCGCGAGGGTGTCAATGCTACGTTCGAGAATGGTCAAATCATCGTCGACATGGCCGATGGCTCGAAGCTCAGGGCAAAGACCAACATCTGCGCGACGGGCATCGAATGGCGAAGGTTGAACCTGCCGAACGAGAGCCGCTTTTTGCACGCGGGGTTGTTCTACGGGGCGGGCGCAAGCGAAGCACCCATATGCAAAGGTGAAACGGTTTATGTGGTAGGCGGAGGTAACTCCGCCGGTCAGGCGGCCATGCACCTGTCCGAGTACGCCGACGAGGTTGTGATGCTTGTGCGAGGCCCGTCGCTGGCCGCAACGCTCTCGGACTATCTCGTGAAGAAGATCGAGCGATCGAGTGTCGTGCGTGTCGTCAGCAACTGCGAAGTGGTTGCTGTCGACGGGGACCATCGCTTGCGAGAGGTAACGGTTCGCGATCGCGTGAACGGCGGGACGGAAACACTTGCCGCCACGCGCATCTTCGTGTGTATCGGCGGGGCACCACATACCGAATGGGCTCGCAATACCGACATCGTGCGGGACGCCGCCGGGTATCTGGTCACGGGGCCTGATTTGTTGCGGGATGGACGTGCCCCCGAGTCGTGGCCGCTGCAAAGAGCGCCGTTTTATCTCGAGACGAGCGTGCCAGGCTCGTTTGCAGCAGGCGACGTTCGGCACAACTCGATCAAGCGGGTTGCGTCGGCTGTGGGCGAGGGCGCCATGGCGGTGTCGTTCGTTCATCAGCACCTGGCCCATCAGGGGTGAGGCGCCGTTACTTGCGTCGTGCGTCAATTAGCCGAGCAAATATCGCAGTGTCCCCGCAGAAGCGATGCCGATCACGACGGTAGGAAGGATCGAGAGCCGCGTGGCGGCCGCTAAAGTCAGTGCGAGGGCTGCGAGGTCGGCGGGGCGATCCGATACAAAATATGGCGCAATGACTGAAATCAGTACGCATCCCGGTGCGACTTCCAGCGTGGCGGCAGCGCGCGGACTCAGTTTCCTGTTGTGCAGCAGGAGGTACCCTCCGATACGCGTCAGATAAGTGACCGAGGCCATAGCGAAGATCGTGGCAAGTGTAAGGAATGTCACTGCTTCGCCTCCTTGCGATCAGCCATCCAGTATGCGGCGGTGACGCCGGACAAGGCACCGGCCAACACATACCAGGCGCCAGGCACCAGAAGATGTGTAATCGCCGCGACGGCCAGGCTGACAAGCCATGGCCTGGCTGTGCGAAGGTCTTTCCACATGCCACGCATCAGCACCAGAAACACGGCAGGGAAAGCCATGTGGAAGCCGTAGGCCTCAACATCACCAAGTATCGGTCCAACTGCCGCGCCGATGGCAGTGCACCCGACCCATGTCAGATAGAACGGGGCTGCGACGCCCCAGTAATACGGCAGGCTCAACACGGGCAACACGGGCGTTCGCTGGCGTTGGGCGCGTTGTTTTGCATCTGCCAGCCCGAACGCCCAGCTTTCGTCGCACATCACGAACAGCGCAGCTAGTGCCTTGCGCCGAGGCAGGTGGTGAAGCAATGGTGCGAGCACTGCGCCCATCAGGAGATGGCGGCTATTGACCAGCAAGGTGATCGCAACAATCAGAAGAACGCTGGGCGGGGACGCCCACAAGGCGATTGCGGCAAATTCCGAGCCGCCGGCAAAGTTCAGGCCGGTCATCAGGGAGACTTCCGCAGGGTTCAGGCCGTGGCGAGCCGCCTGTGCGCCGAGTACGAGGCCAAAGGGAACAAAGCCAACCAGCATGGGCACGCTGTCCCTAGCTCCCCGCTTCAACTCCGCAAGTTGCTGAACCTGTGCCGGGCGTCTTCCAACGTTCTGGCCCTCTACTGCTTCCATCTCACTACAGTCCTTCGTTGGCCGGATTTGTCAGGCCACAATTCAAAGAAAGCATTGTATGCGCTTTTGGTAGCAATTTGCTTGTTTTGTTGTGGTAAATTGATTGGTTGCTTGGTGTCTGATGCCAGAAATGTCAGAAACGTTGGCAGTCAATGCCAGGTAGGTTTCTTGGTGCCGCGTGATACATTCGCCGGGGACTTGATAGGTTTCGCGGGGCCTCGTCAGAAGTGGAACGTGAGATCTTCTTCGCAATCGGAGGGCCAATGGTTCGCCCCTGCCTTTGCCTTACAATTTATCGCCTGATTGGTAGAATGGAGGCGTAACACGCCATTGTCTGGTGCCAGGGGGATGCATGGAGCGAGGGGAAACAGGGGCGAGGGGGGAAGCGCCCGAGAAGACCGGTAGACGGCTTCCACCAGAGGAGCGGGAAGAGCAGATTGTCCGCATGGCCATCGAGCACTTCACGCGCAATGGCTTCTCCGGCAGCACGCGTGAACTGGCCAAGCAGATCGGTGTGACCCAGCCGCTGCTGTACCGCTACTTCGAAAACAAGGAAGCGCTGATCGACCGCGTCTACAACGAGGTATTCCAGTGGCGCCGGGAGTGGGAGCGGCAGATTGCCGATCGGTCCGTGCCGCTCGTCGAGCGCCTGCCTGCCTTTTATGTCGACTACGCGTCGGTGATCTTGCGCGAGGAGTGGATCCGGATCTTTATTTTCGCCGGCCTGACGCGGGAAGGGATCAACAACAAGTATCTCAGCAAATTGCGCAACCGAGTCTTCCTCCCGGTGCTGGCCGAGGTGCGGGCCGAGTTCGGCATCGGCGAGCCGCGCAATGCGGCGGAGCTGGAGGCGGAAATCGAGATGATCTGGAGTCTGCATGCGTCGATCTTCTATCTCGGGTTGCGCAGGTGGGTGTATGGTCTGAAGGTACCGGTGGATATTGATGCGGCCGTGCGGCAGCAGGTTGATATGTTCCTTAACGGCGCGCCGGCAGCCATGCGCAAGCTGCGGCAGGCGCGCACCTGAGCAGGCGCAAGCTCGGAGACGCATGGCATGGATAAGCTGCTGGCACTGAAGATGTTTGTCGAGGCCGTGGATGCCAAGGGATTTTCGGCAGCGGCCAGGCGGCTGAACCTGGCCACCTCGTCGGTCACGCGCACCATCGATGGACTTGAGGAGGAGCTCGGCGCCGTGCTCCTGAACCGTTCGACGCGGCAGGTAACAGTCTCCGAAGCCGGTGCAGCCTACTACCAGCGGGCGCGCAAGATCCTTGAAGCCGTGGCTGAGGCGGATTCACTGATTGCTGACCGGGGCGATACGCCGGTCGGTCAGTTGCGCGTATCTTTGCCCGTCGCATTTGGACGTCGCTGCATTGCCCCGTTCCTCGGCGGCCTGATGGCCAAGTATCCCCAGCTGGAACTTGAGGTGACAATGACCGACGAGATCGTCGATCTGATCGGCGAGCGCATCGACGTGTCGATCCGGCTCGGCAGCGCGGCATCGTACGACGATGTCGTGGCGCGCCAGGTTGGCGTATTCCGGCGAAGGGTCGTTGCCAGCCCGGCATACCTGCTTGAGCGTGAAATCCCGGCATCGCCGATCGAACTGGCAAACCATTCGTGTCTGCGCTTCAACTACGGGGCCCATCCTCAAGTCTGGACATTCCATCGCGAGGGCGAGGAGGTTCAGGTGCCTGTCTCAGGGCGATTCCGCAGCAACAATGCCGAGGTGCTGCGCGAGCTGGCGCTCGCCGACGGCGGCGTCGGCCTTTTGCCGGATTGGATGGTCGATGAGGACGTGCAGGCTGGCAAGCTGACGTCATTGTTCGATGACTGGACGGTCAATCCCAATCGTGCCAGCTCGGCAATTACAGCGCTGTATCTGCCTAACCAGCGCGGCTCCCGCCGTATTGCGGCCTTCCTCGACTTTCTGGGCGAGATACCTGGCCCGACTCACAGGGACAGGGCCGCGGCTTAATTGCCCGTTGTGTACCTCGCATTGCGGGTTACATTCAAGCTGATTCTCCAGGCTTGCGATCCTGATGCCTCCTCCTCCAGGAGGATGTCCCCCAGAGGCGTGGCCAAGTCCGCGCTGTGCTTTACGACAACATTCCTGCAACTCGAGATTTCCTACACGGCGTATCCGATTCGCTTCTGATAAGTGAATGAGGCCGAGGGTGCTGCGGGCGTATGCCGTGTCGTCGCGACGAACATGTCGAAGACAAAGTGTCTCTCGCGCGGGCATTTCGCTGCGCGCTGCCAACGGCTGTTCCAGTTGGTCTTATGCAAACGCTTAATTGCGCCGTGGCATCGGGGTCCGTTGTTCTGCTGCTGGCATAGGCCTTGCTGATTGGCTCGGGCCCGATAGGCCAACAACAACAGACAGGAGATACCCATGCGTTCGAACTACAGCGATGCCGAGTGGAAGACGCGCTGCGAACTCGCAGCGCTCTATCGAATCCTAGCCCATCACAGAATGACGGATCACATCTATACGCACATCAGCGCGCGGGTGCCCGGCACGGATGAACATCATTTCCTGATCAATCCGTATGGCCTGATGTTCCATGAAATCACGGCTTCCAGTCTGGTCAAGATCGATATGCATGGCCGGATCCTGGAGAGCGGAAGCAAGGGACCGCAGCGGGTGAATACCGCGGGCTTCATGATTCATTCCGCAGTCCACATGGCCCGCCATGATATTTCCTGTGTCGTGCATACCCATACCGCCGCAGGTATCGCAGTATCCGCACAGGAACAGGGGTTGTTGCCCATTAGTCAGCACGCGCTCAAGTTCTACGAGCGAATCTCTTACCATGAGTATGAAGGAATCGCGTCAGACGAAGCGGAGCGGGCCAGGCTGGTAGCTGACCTTGGAAACAACAAGGCAATGGTCCTGCGCAACCATGGACTGCTGGCGGCGGGAACCACGGTCGCGGAGGCGTTTATTGTCATCTACTATCTGGAGCGTGCATGTCAGGCGCAAGTGGCGGCACTTGCCGGCGGCTCCAGGCTGACATATCCGCCTGTCGCGGTGAGGCAGCACACCGCGCAGCAGTTTGCAGAACTCGATATTGCCGACAACCTCGCCATCGATACCGGTGGCCTGCAAAGCTACCATCAGGTCGGCTTTGACGCAGCGATCAGATTGATCAAGGACGACGCTCCGAGATACGACAGCTGACGCCTGGCGTCGCGCAGCGCCGGGCCTCTCCGGCTTCCGAAAGTCTGTACGAAAGGTGTATCGCCCCGAATTGCGAAAGCGAGCAAGGCAGGCGGTCAACCGCGCACGCCTGCTCGCCTGGTACAACGCATAACTATATAAGGATGGAAGAGACATGACCCCAGTCGATCAGCGCTGTATGCGCAAGATCCTCATCCGGTTCCTCCCCTTGTTGCTGATCTGCTATGTGGTTGCGCACCTGGATCGCGTCAATGTCGGCTACGCGGCATTGACGATGAACCACGATATCGGCTTGACGACGGCGGCCTTCGGGCTGGGTGCGGGCCTGTTCTTCATTACGTACTTTGCTTTCGAGATTCCGTCCAACCTGGCCCTGGAGCGGTTCGGCGCGAGACGCTGGATTGCCCGCATCATGCTCACCTGGGGACTGCTGTCCGGTGCCACGGCATTCGTGCAGGGCGAGACGGGCTTCTACGTGGTCCGCCTGCTGCTTGGTGCGGCGGAAGCCGGGTTTTTCCCAGGCATCCTCATTTTTCTGACGCTATGGGTGCCGGGCAAATGGCGGGCAACCTTCGTCGGCAGCTTTATGGTGGCGATTCCGCTGGCAAGCGTGGTCGGTGCGCCGGTCTCCGCCTTTCTGATCAACAGCCCTGGACTCTGGGGGCTGAAAAGCTGGCAGACGATGTTCCTGATCGAAGCCGTGCCCGCGATCTTCCTCGCCTTCGTTGTGCTAAGGGTGTTGCGTGACACGCCGGACCAAGCTGAATGGCTGGATCCCGAAGAGAAGCGGTGGTTGCAGCAGGCACTGGCCGCAGAACGGCAGCAGGCGAGTGGAGGGCAGAAGGAGACGCTGGTCGATATCCTGAAGAATCCACGGGTCTGGTTGCTCGCCTTTGTCTACTTCGGCATCACGGGATTTTCTTATGGCATGGCCTTCTTCCTGCCCCTGATCTTGAAAGATGCAAATCTGTCCGTGATGCAGACCGGCGTGGCTACGGCGTTGCCGTTTGCCGTCGGAGCCATTGGCATGGTGGTCTGGGGCAGGCGCTCCGATCGGTTGGGGGAACGCCGGCAGCATGTCCTCATCCCGTTGATGATTGCCGTGGTGGGTCTTGCTGCGTCCACGATGGCGCCGTCTCCCTGGCTCAAGATCGTCCTCATCAGCGTTTCGGCCTTCGGGGTCATGGCGGCACTGCCGGTGTTCTGGACGTTGCCGCCACTGCTGTTCGGCGCCTCGATCGGGGCGGGAGGCATTGCGATGATCAATTCGCTTGGCAACATCTCCGGCTTCGCGCACTCGCTGCTTATGGGAGTCATCAGGGATAAGACGGGAAGCTACACATATGGCCTGATTCTCATCTCGGTGGTCGGTGCCTGTGGCTTCATCGTGTTGATGGTATTGACCCGGAAGCTGTCTGGCCGACCGGGGAACAGTCTCTCCCTGACACCACAGCGACAACCGACAGGTTGCGGGAGTCATACGGACTTCGTAACCACAGGAAGCCGCGCTAGCGCAGCCTATGGCGGGCCCGCCTCCTCCTTCGGCAGGGGCCGTTCGTCGACGCATGTAAAGGAAAGAGGGGAAGCGGATTCACATGCTGCTTCATGATCCATCGGGGCGCGCTCCGCGGCGCTACGCGTAAGGAAGCAGCGGCCACCAGCCCATCTTGCGCGCGCTGCCCATTCTCCAGGCGTGCCGCGGACAGGGTTTTCTGAGCCTGGCGGCACGTCTTTGCGGGAGAACAGGGTGGGGCATGTGTGCCGCCCGGGCTGACTTGAGCCAGACGTTGCGCCGCGCGCAACGCAGACTTGCGCTACGAACCCATTCTCAGCGAAGGGCGGCTTGCCTACGCTTCAAGGCACCGGAGCCCTGTCGGGCCAATTGCTCGCAGGACATCGAAGCTCCGCGCGTATCGTTCGCCGCCTCACCATCACCGGGAGCTCGCGGCGCAACAGGATCGAAAGCACTTCTCCACGCATCAGGAAGTCCATCCATGACTACTCATCTCTTCCGTCCGATCTCGGTCGGTCCGCTGTCCCTGCCGCATCGCGTGGCGATGGCGCCACTTACCCGTTCGCGTGCGGGCCAGCCCGGCAACATACCGACCGACATGAACACGACGTACTACCGGCAGCGTGCATCGGCGGCGTTGATCATCTCGGAAGCGACCCAGATTTCGCCGCAAGGTCAGGGCTACGCCTGGACACCCGGTATCCATACCGAGGCGCAGATCGATGGCTGGCGGGCCGTGGCCGATGCCGTTCACGCTGAAGGGGGCAGGATGTTCCTGCAGCTGTGGCACGTGGGCCGGGTTTCGCACCCCATGTTCCAGCCCGGCAACGCGTTGCCGGTCGCCCCCAGCGCCTTGCCTGTTCCTGGCAAGACCTTCGTAACCGATGCGGACGGCAATGGCATCTGGGCCGAAATACCGGTGCCGCAAGCCCTGACGGCGGCGGGGATTGCAGACATCGTGGCGGACTACCGCCAGGCTGCACGCAATGCCATATCTGCGGGGATGGACGGCGTGGAAATCCATGCAGGCAACGGCTACTTGCTCGACCAGTTCATCAATTCCGCCAGTAACCATCGGCAGGACAACTATGGCGGCAGCATCGAGAACCGCGCGCGCTTCCTGCTCGAGGTGGTTGACGCGGTCAGTGCGGAGATTGGTGCCGAGCGCGTGGCCGTACGCCTGACGCCAATGGGTCGCTTCATGGGCATGGGCGATGCGACGCCGGAGGACACCTTCGGCTACATCGTCGGGCGCCTCAACGACTGGCCGCTCGCCTACCTGCACCTCGTGGAGCCCGCCATCGTCGGCACTGTGCGGGATGAGCAGGTTGATCCTCGCTGGGACGCCATCATCCGACAGTTGCGCAAGACCTATCAGGGGGTGTTGATGCTGGCGGGCGGCTATGACGGTGAGAGCGCCGAACGAGCCGTCGCGGATGGCCGTGCCGACATCATTGCGTTCGGTCGTCCGTTCATCGGCAACCCCGACCTGCCTGAACGGCTGCGTGGCGACCATCCGCTGAATACGCCCGACCCTGCCGCTTTCTTCGGTGGCGGCGCGGAGGGCTACGTGGATTATCCCGAACTGGACCAAAGTCAGGCGGCGTGAATACCCCTGCCTTTCCGGTACACGACCCAATAAATAGCTGACATATGAACATGCCAATCAAATCAGTGGACACCAACAGAGTGCCCTGGGAGTTCCTTGAAATTCCTGAGTTAGGCGCAAAGCTGCCGGTCAAGACCTGCCATGTCGACGATGAAACCGGCGTCTCCATTTCCAAGATCTGCTACAAGGCAGGCTTCATTAATCGGTCTCACTGGCACAATTGCTCTCATGGTATCTACGTTCTGGACGGGATCCTGAAGACGCATGCCGGAGAGTTCGGCCCGGGGAGCTTTGTGTGGTTCCAGGAGGGCACCACCATGTTCCATGGAGCGACCGAGGACAATGACGTGACGTTCCTGTTCATTACCAACAAGGCTTTCGATATCCACTACGAACATATCGAAGGCGCCAGAGCCGGGTAGTTCAGCATAGTAGTGCTTCTCGCCAATGAGAAACCCGCCAGCCGGCGGGTTTCTCATTCTTGCGTGGCACTTGCTGGAAGGGGCCTTGCCCGTCAGGGCTTCAGTGCTAGTTTCACGACTCCATCGCGCTGATGACCGAATAGTTCGTATGCCGCAACGACGTCATCGAGCGAGTAGGTGTGCGTGACGAGATGATCGAGCTTGATACGCTGACTCGATACCACATTCAGCAGCCGCCGCATGCGTTCCTTGCCGCCTGGGCAGGTGGAAGTCACAATGCGTTTGTTCGCAAGGCCGGCCCCGAACCCGTCGAGCGGGATGGGGATGCTCTTGGAATAGATGCCGACGCTTGAGATCGTTCCGCCCGGGCGTGTCACGTTGACGCAGGTAGCGATCGTCTCATCCCTGCCCAGGCATTCGAGCGCGACATCCGCGCCCACGCCTTGCGTAAGCTTCATCACTTCCTCGACGACATCGCACTTCGTTGGATTGAGCAGGACATCTGCACCCATTGTCTTGGCCTTCTGCAGGCGGTCCTCGACCGGATCGACTGCGATGATCAGGCCGGCGCCCATCAGCCGCGCACCGCTTGTCGCGCACAGTCCGATAGGCCCTTGCGCCACCACGACCACAACGTCGCCGATCTTGACACCGGCAGATTCGGCAGCGGAAAAGCCGGTACTGACGATATCCGGCACCAGTAGCACGTCCTCGTCGGTGAGGTTGTCGGGGATCACGGTCAGGTTGGCTTGCGCGTCCGGTACAACAAAGTATTCCGCCTGGCAGCCATCGAGGTAGTTGCCGATCTTCCAGCCCCCCGCGACTTTCCAGCCGCTGGCGGAATTGCTGCCGCACTGGGAATGGAACCCCATCAGGCATGACGAGCACTGGCCACACGGGGTGACCGCCGCGCACAGCACGCGCTGGCCCTCATGATAGCCCTTCACTTGCGAGCCGAGTTTCTCGATGATTCCGATCGGCTCGTGCCCCAGCGTCAGGCCCTTCTCGACGGGATACTCGCCTTTCAGGATATGGATGTCGGTACCACAAATGGTTGTAGTGGTAATGCGGATCAGCGCATCGGTCGGACCGACGTCGGGAATGGGTTTGTCCTCCAGTGCGATACGGCCAGGCTCTACGAACACAGTTGCTTTCATGGTTGCCATGCGGGTCTCCTGTTGGCGGGGCATTCTGATCGCACTACGGGCCAGGGCAGCCCGTCGTACGATCGGCGTCTCCAGCGGCAATCAGCATGCCTCTGAGTCAATGACGCTTGATAGTTATCGATCGACCACTTATCGAGCGAGCGCCAACCATCCTGGTTCCTGGTTCGTTCTTGCCAGCAATGGTTTCAGGTGGGGAATGATCATGGTGCTGTCCGGGCAGGTCCCGTTCAGCGGCTCTCGCCAATGCAAGATGGTGATCGATGGATAAATTGTAGAATGCGCTTTCGAGGCAGGGTAGCTCTGTGGGCTAGTGGTTTACCCCTTTGGGTCGGCGTAATCATGGCGTTGGTACCTACAGTACTTCGACGATCTTAGGGGGCTGCACCGTGCCACCGATCATGCGGATGCACTCCAGGATTGAAAACTGGAGCCGTGCAATACATGTCGTCGGCTACTACAGTTTGTCCACAACGAATACACCGAGATCGTGACAACACGGAGAGCTCAAAAGCTATGCGCGGACGCTCCTCGTCCGTATCGCATCTTTTATCTCGTGCCATCAACATTGATACCGCGCTCGATGGAGTTGGACTATTCTAGTCACGGCCGCTCATACATTGCTATCAGCGCTTCGGGCGGTATCACTGTACCGTTAGCGTCTAACGTACTGATTTTCAGGCGGAGGAGTTCTTGTGGCTGCGGTTCGACTAAATAGGGAGCACTCTGCCCGCATTCAGCACGCCCACAAACATCCGGCGCGAGCCAATGAGGTCGCGCCATGCACCAAAGGAACCCCAACATGAAGAAGCTCACGACCGCATTTGGCGCTCCTGTCGCCGACAATCAAAATATCCAGACTGCCGGTGCGCGCGGACCTGCACTGCTACAGGATGTCTGGCTCTTGGAGAAACTGGCGCACTTCGACCGCGAGGTCATCCCCGAGCGCCGCATGCACGCAAAAGGCTCCGGCGCCTACGGCACATTCACGGTTACGAAAGACATCGCCAAGTACACGCGTGCCGACCTGTTCTCGGAAATCGGCAAGAAGACGGAAGTGTTTGTGCGCTTCTCGTCAGTGGCCGGCGAGCGTGGTGCGGCCGATGCCGAGCGGGACATCCGCGGCTTTGCGATCAAGTTCTACACGGAAGAAGGCAACTGGGACCTGGTGGGCAACAACACGCCAGTGTTCTTCCTCCGCGATCCGCTCAAGTTCCCCGATCTGAACCACGCCGTGAAGCGCGACCCGCGTACCGGCTTGCGAAGCGCCGAGAACAACTGGGACTTCTGGACCAGCCTGCCCGAAGCGCTGCACCAGATCACCATTGTCATGAGCGACCGCGGCATCCCGCGCAGTTGGCGTCATATGCACGTCTTCGGCAGCCACACGTACAGCTTCATTAGTCAGGACATGCAGCGCTACTGGGTAAAGTTTCACTTCGTGACCCAGCAGGGCATCCAGAACCTGACCGACGCCGAGGCTGCCGAAGTCACGGGGCAGGATCGCGAGTATCACCAGCGTGACCTGTACGAAGCCATCGACCGTGGCGATTTCCCGCGCTGGAAGCTCTGCGTGCAGATCATGCCCGAGGCCGATGCCAGCAAGGTGCCGTACAACCCATTCGACTTGACCAAGATCTGGCCGAAGAAGGACTATCCGCTGATCGAAGTTGGCATGCTGGAGCTCAATCGCAATCCGGACAACCACTTCGCCGAAGTCGAGCAAGCATCGTTTGCACCGTCGACAATTGTTCCTGGCATCGGCTTCTCTCCGGACAAGATGCTGCAGGGCCGTCTGTTCTCGTATGGCGACGCCGCGCGCTATCGTCTGGGTGTCAACCACCATCTGATCCCGGTGAATTCGCCGAAGGCCGCGAAGTATGTCAACAGCTATCACCGGGATGGCCGGATGCGCACGGACAACAACCAGGGTGGCACCATCGCGTATGAGCCAAATACGAAGGGCGAGTGGGCTGACCAGCCCGACTTCCTCGAGCCGCCGCTGACGCTGGAAGGCGCGGCCGACCACTGGAACCATCGCGCGGACGACGACTACTTCTCTCAGCCGGGGGCGCTGTTCCGCCTGATGTCGCCAGCGCAGCAGCAGTCACTGTTCGACAACACGTCTCGTTCGATCAAGGGTGTATCGAAGCACATTCAGCAACGCCACATCGACCACTGCACGGCCGCCGACCCGGCCTACGGTGCCGGCGTAGCTGCGGCGATTGAACGTATCGAAAGCCAAAGGTAAGAACGGCCCTGCGTCTGACCTGTACAGCTCTCTCCCGCCTTGCGGGGGAGAGAACAAGGATAATGACCCAAGCTATATCAGACTGGAAACGGAACATGACGCCTGAGGAAGAGGCTCGCGTGGTCGCCGCGCTGGCCGAGGTTTTCAACCTGGTGCGCCAAGGGGATGCGGGTTCGCTTGCTGCCCTGATTGCGCGCGGCTTGTCGCCGGACCTGCGCAACGAGAAGGGCGACAGCCTTGTGATGCTGGCCGCCTACCACGGACAGGTGGACACCCTGCGCACTTTGCTTGATGCCGGAGCCTCGCCTGACATGTGTAACGCGGCTGGCCAGACACCAATTGCCGGAGCGGCCTACAAGGGCTTCAAGGACGTAATTGAAGTACTGCTGGCGTATGGCGCCGACGTCGAAGGCGCGTCGCCAGACGGCCGCACTGCGCTAATGGTCGCCGCGATGTTCGACAGGACTGAAATCGTAGATCTACTAGTCTCAAGCGGCGCCAACCTCGGCGCGCGCGACAATTGGGGCATGACCGCCGCCGATGCAGCCGCCTTCATGGGAGGCCGGCACCGCGGTCATTGATACGCTGGCCGCGTCGCCTCTTAGCGATGCCGCTGAACGTGAGCCAATTTACCCCAATACCGACGCTAAAGTGGTATTGACGATTCGAGAGTTCGAGCAGTCTCTGATTCAGGAGATCGGAAAATTTACCGTCATGCCACCCACCGAGGTCTACAGGGGGACAATGGCGGGTAGCCACGCTACAGGTTCCCTTTACAAGTCACCCTCTGACGCCTTGTGTGCATTGTGCAGTCTCTGCGAAGGAAGTGCGGGACGATCCAATCCGATGGGTTTGCGCTGTTCCCTCTCCGCTACTGGCATCCGCTCTTTGCAGCTTGGCAAGTTGCAAAGCGTCAGGTCCTACGCGGCTGAGGAGGTCGCCCATGGACTAGCGGCTGAGGAGGTCGCCCATGGACTCCGCGGCATACTGGTGCGAGCGCATCCGCGCCTGCGGGTCGTAGATGCGGCAGTCGATCATCAGCTCGTCGGCACCGGTCTGGTCAACGATCTTCTCAATCCACGCGCCGACGGTCGGCTTGTCGCCGGCCACGGTGCAGGCCATGACCTGGTCCAGGACTTCGCGCTCGTGATCGGGCAAGCGCCGCACGTAGTCCTCCACGGGCTTGGGCAACAGGCCAAGGCGCCCCATGTGCAGGTTCAGCATCCATTGTTGGTGCGAACTCGCCAGGTACTCCGCTTCCTCGTTTGTCTCAGCCGCGAATATATTCACGCCGACCATGACGTACGGCGTGGCGAGTTGCTGCGAGGGCCGGAAGTTGTTGCGGTAGTGGGTGATCGCCTGGTGCAGGTAACGCGGCGCGAAGTGCGAAGCAAATGCATAGGGCAGGCCGAGCTTTGCCGCAAGATCGGCACCGTACATGCTGGAGCCGAGAATCCAGAGCGGTACGTCATGCCGTTCCGGAACCGCGCGCACCGGCTGCTTGCCGTTGTCGGCCAGATAGTCCATCAACTCGACGACATCCTGCGCAAAGTCGCGTTCCCTGGCGCCGCGTCGCAACGCCTGAACCGTCGGGCCGCCGCTGCCTGGCGCGCGTCCGAGGCCAAGATCGATTCGACCTGGATATAGCGCTTCCAGGGTGCCGAACTGCTCGGCGACAACCAGCGGTGCATGGTTGGGCAGCATGACGCCACCGGACCCGACACGGATGGACGACGTGGCCGAGGCGATATCGCTGATGATCAGCGAGGTGGCGGCCGAGCCAATGCCTGGCATATTGTGATGCTCCGCGACCCAGTAGCGACGGAAGCCATGCTGCTCGACATGCCGGGCCAGCTGGCGCGACTCATCCACGGCCTCGGCAAGACTCTTGTCTTGTCCGATCATTACCAGATCCAGGACGGACAGGGCGGTCATAGGAACTCCATTGAGAGGTTGCAAGGGGCAGGGCAGCGGCCCACGCCCCTGGTTTTGGTGAGCAAGTCTGAGGCGGCGCTATGCCTTGTCCGCCTGTCATGCCTGGCGGTGGCTGGCCTGTCTTTCATGGGTCGGCTCGTTTGCCGGTGCTCTGGCCGGATCGTAAGCCGGGTAGTCGATGTACCCACGGGCGCCGCCACCATAGAAGGCCTCACGCCCGGCTTCCGCCAATGGCCAATCGTTGCGCAAGCGCTCCACCAGGTCCGGATTCGAGATAAACGGCCGGCCGAACACAATCACATCGGCCTGCCCTGCGTCCAGGGCCTCTCGGGCGCTTTCCGAATTGAAACCGCCTGCCAGCATTAGCGTGCCCTGGTAGGCCTTGCGGAAAGCCTGCTGGAATGCGGGCGATTCGAGGTGACTCGCGTGCATGTAAGCCAGGCTGCGGCGGGACAATGCCTCGGCCAAAGCGAGCCAGGTCGCTTCCTCTTCTTCGAACGCATGCAGGTCGTTAAGCCGGGCCTGCGGCGACACGCGCACGCCCACGCGCGCATTGCCAATCTCACCGGCGACCGCATCGACGGTCTCCAGCAGGAGGCGCAGCCGGTTGTCGATGGACGCGCCCCCATATTGGTCGGTGCGGGTGTTCAGGCCGGCATTGATGAACTGCTCGAACAGGAACCCGTTACCCGCATGGATTTCGACGCCGTCAAAGCCAGCGGCCATGGCGTTGCGTGCGGCGTTGCGAAAGTCCTCGATCACGCCGCGGATGCCGGCCAGGTCCAGGGCCGCCGGCGCGCTGACCTGCACCTGGGCCGGCTGACCGTTGGTGTCGTAGGCGAGTACCTGGGTATCGGCTGCCGTTACCGCCACCGAAGAGACCGGTGCATTGCCGTCCGCTTGTAGCGAAACATGCGAGACCCGCCCGACATGCCAGAGCTGGATGAAGATCCGGCCGCCGGCGCGATGCACTGCGTCGGTGGTGCGCTGCCATCCTGCGATTTGCTGGGGCGTGTGGATCCCTGGCGTGTACAGGTAGCCGCGGCCCTGAGCCGAGACCTGGGCGCTTTCGGTGATGATCAGGCCGGCGCTGGCACGCTGGGCGTAATACGTGGCCATATCCGTCGGCGGGACGGTGTCGACTGCCCGGGCGCGTGTCATCGGCGCCATGACGACGCGATTTGGCAACTGCAGGCCGGCAAGGTCATAAGGATCGAAGAGGGATGTCATGGCAAGGGCTCCGGGTAGCAGGTGCGAGTATTGGCGTGCGTGCTGCCGGTTCACGGATGCGAAGGGAAGTGTGGCAACACGTACTCCGCCAGTTCGTCCAGGATCTCGCCATAGGGCTGGCGGCTGACCTTCGGATTGAGGGCAACGTGGGAAATGCCGGCTGCCTGAGCCAGTTCCAGATAGTCACGCAGCCCGTTGCGTCCGGCGCGGAAACCGCCAGGGAAGCGCTGGAACGGCACATCCGGGTCTTCGGCCAGGTCGAGGTAGCCTCCCAGCCCCAAAGGCTTGAAGGCTTGCTCACCCGCCGCAGCGTGCACGTGCTTGCGCCACTCTTCGCCGAGCTGTGCCAGCCCGTACGGAGCGGGCGCTCCTCCCAGGAATCCGTCCAGGTTATGCGCCAGCCATTCCATGCTTTGCTGTGCCTGGCCCACGGCGATGGCGGGAACTCGCCCGAACGGCGCCTTGGGAACCAGGTCGAGGGCGCCAGGCGATCCTCCGAAGCGTGCAGACTGAAAGCTCGGAAAGCTTTCTTCAGACAGCGTCCGGAAGACGCCATAGGCGTCGCGATAGCGCTCGCCGCGGCTCTCGTAGTCGATGCCGAACATCGGGTAATCGCTATAGCGGTCGCCTGAGGACAGCCCGAGCACCAGCCTGCCACCACTGAGTTGGTCCAGCGACGTCGCCTGCTTGGCCAGGTTCATCGGCTCGCGCGTTGGAAGCACGATGCCAGTGGTACCCAGGGCAATTCGTTCGGTCGCAGCAGCCAGGTACGAGATGTAGACCATTGGCTCGAAAATCTGTGCCACATCGCCGTAATTCGGATCGAAGAAGGGTACGTCGCGCATCCAAAGTGCGCCGAAACCCAGCTGCTCGGCGCGCTGGGCCATCTGCACGTGGCCGCGCATGGTCGGCGCGGGCCGTCCCGGATGGGTTTCGAGCGGGAGGATCAGCCCGATGGTCAGGGCACCTGGCTGGAACAGGCGCTGGAAGCCCGGATGCTGTTGCAGGGCCGGGTGCGGGCTCGGCAGCTCGGCAGGCAACGCCTTTGGGGTGGCAGAGGCTGGGACAGTCATGGCAGAGGACCACTGGGGATTGGGATGTCGTAAGTCTCATTGAATCCCGTGTGGAGATAAACCGCTTTGCGAGACCGGCACTCGGTCCTCATGGGCCCCAATCCCACCCCCCAACACTCTCCTGCAGCCCGCTGTTCAGCAAAGTGGCGCGAGTCAGGTATTGGCCTGTGTACCAGGCTCCCATGGCACACCAGCTTCCCACCGTGCCACCAGCAGGTCGATGAACGCCCGGATGCGCGGCGACAGGTGGCGCTTGCTGGGATAAACGACCCGGATGGGGTCAGGCGTTGTGCGATACGCGCCAAGCACTTCCACCAGCGTGCCCGCGCGAACGTCGGCGCCCGTGAGATAGGACGGCAGGCAGACCAGGCCGAAGCCAGCCAGCGCCGCTTCGCGCATCGCCTCCGAACTGTCGATGCTCAGGCGTCCCGGGCCATCAAACAGATAGTGGCCTTCAGGCGTGTCAAAGCGCCACGGACGTGGCCGCTCCGCGCTCTGGAAGACAATGGTGTCGTGACCGGCCAGGTCCTGCGGAACTTGTGGCACCCCACGCCGGGCTAGATACTCCGGTGAGGCGCACGTGAGGAACTGCTGCTCGGCAATCGTGCGAGTGAGGATCTGCGAGTCATCCTTCGGGATGCCGATACGGATGGCAATGTCGAAGCCTTCTTCGATGAGGTCCACGAAGCGGTCGGTGAACGAGATATCCGCACGCAGCTCGGGCCACTGCTTCAGGTAGGCATCAAGGACCGGCAGGATGTGGCGCTGTCCGAAGGACAAGGGTGCCGTCAGCTTGAGGGTGCCGGTTGGCCTGCCGCGGCGCAGTGCCATGGTGGCATCCACCTCCTCGAGGTCTTCCAGGATCTGGCGCCAGCGTTCATATACCACCAGGCCCTCGTCAGTCAGGCTCAGCTTGCGCGTGGTGCGGTTGAGCAGGCGCACGCCCAGTCGCCCCTCCAGGCGCACGATGCTCTTGCCAATGGCTGAACGGGTGAGGCTGAGCGAATCGGCGGCGGCGGTAAAGCTGCCAGCCTTTACTGCCGCCACGAACGCGGCGATGTCGCCGAATCGGTTGGGCTCCATGGTGTTGTGTCCTCACACCCACAGCGGGGCATCAGCGTTCCCTGACACGGGAATCCAAATCCCCAATCATCGCCTTATCCTTGCTACCTGTCCACAAGGCAGAGCAATGCGGGCTAATGCGGCGGGCCGAGTTGCTACCAAGGCATTGGGTCAACGCAGACCTCGGAGCGTGCCGCTCGCCGTTTAGCGGAGTCATCACTATGAATAACCCTTCAATCGGTCCAGTGCCTGCGGAATTGCAGGCCCACCCCGGATACCGCCGGGTCTTCCAGCCTGGCCGGCTGACGTTTGGCTTCATCATGCCCCTGGAGGGCTATCCATCGTCGCCGTTCCCCACTCTGCAAGACCATCAGCGCCTGGCCACGATGGCTGACGAGGCGGGATTTTCTGCGCTATGGATGCGCGATGTTCCCTTCTACGACCCCAACTTCGGGGATACCGGGCAGATGCTGGACCCGATGGTGTATCTGGGCTTTCTCGCTGCTCACACCAAAAAGATCGCGCTGGGCACAGCCGGCATCATCCTGACGCTGCGCGACCCGCTCATCGTCGCCAAACAAGCCGCATCCGCTGATCAGCTGCTGCAAGGCCGCTTGCTGCTGGGGCTTTCAACTGGTGACCGCGCCATCGAATATCCGGCGTTCGGGGCGGACTACGAGAGCCGCGGGGACCGCTTCCGCGAAGCCTTCGGTCTGATCAAGACGGTTACGGAGCAGTCCTTTCCGCGCGCGGCCACTAGCTACTACGGCACCTTCCGCGGCGAGATCGATCTGATTCCGAAGCCGGTGGGTGGGCGCATGCCCATGCTGGTGATCGGCCGGGCCCGCCAGGATCTCGGCTGGATCGCCAGGCACAGCGATGGCTGGATCTGGCACCTGAGCGACCTCGACCGGATGCCGCAGCTATTGGAAAGCTGGCGGGCCAGCCATGAGGAGGGGTGGCTGCGGCCATACGGCTATGCCGCGTTCTTCGACCTGTCCGAGAACCCCAACGCCCCGTTGCAGTACGTCGGCAACGGCATCCGCGCCGGCCGCAACGCTTTGATCGCCCTGTGGCGAAGGCAGCAGGCTCAGGGCGTCAGCCACGTCGCGCTTAACCTCAAGCCCTTGCGCCGGCCCGCGGCAGAGGTGCTGGAGGAACTGGCGGAATTTGTCCTGCCCCACTTCCGGGCCGACTGAATGGAGAAATCAATGTCGTCCACTGTTACACGTCATCAACTTCTGGATCTGCTTGCTGCCTTCTGCGATACGTGGGCCGGAAGACCGTCGATGCCTGCGGAAGATCTGCTGGCCGATGCAGTCGAGCTGTTCAGCAGCCACCGTGGCCATTTCCGGGGAGCCCATGATGTCCTTGGGGCGCTGGCCAGCGACTTCCCAGGCCTGGAGGCCGTGCATATCGCCGCGACCAATCGTGTTCCTCGGGCATATGGGAGCGAGAGCATGGTCAGCGCCTATTTTCATGGCGAGGCGCGGCAATCTGCCGGCAACGCTGAAGCGGTAGCGTTCGGCGGCGTGGTGATCCTGTCTTTCGAGAGCCAGGGAAGCCGTGCGCGCATACGCGAAATCAGGATCCAGCTCCATTGGGTCCATGGCGAGTCGGCCAGGCTGACGGGCTGGCAGCTGCCGCCGACCGACAGGGCATGGCAGCCCGGCGATCCGCCTGCCGTCGTCGTCAGCGAGCTGGATGCACCGTGGCATCGAATCCCGGTGTCGGAATTGGCCACCAGCAACGAGGAGGCGGCCGCCGAGGCTTGGTTCCGCTATGCCTGGGCCCTGGATCAAGCCGATTTCGTGTTGTTCGGTCAATGCTTCAGCGAGGATGCCGAGGCTGAACTGACGCCCATGGGACATCTGAAAGGGCGCCGCGAGTTGATGGCAACGCTCAAGGCGTTCCGCCTGCCGTGGCCGTGGATGCAGCATTATGGTGAGCCGCTGCAGGTCGAGATCCAGTCCGACGGGAGCAGCGCGGCGCTCCTGTTGGGACGCGTTATGCCCGGGCGGACGACAACGCCGGAGAACAAACCGCTCTACGGCGCGCACTATCGCATACAGCTGATCAAGGACGATGGCGAGACATGGCGGATTGGCCAGATGGCATACGTGCCGGGCTGGTTCAGCGTCTGATTTGGACACGTGCAACGGCGGGAGCGCCTCGCGTACAGATATTGTCCAGGTGCGCGAATCACACCTATGCTTCACCGAGTCTCCGGTTGTCGAGCGTAGCGCCAAAATCGGGGGCACCGAAAGCCACGTCACGATCGGGAACGAGCCATGGACCTACTCAATCACGCTTATGAGCGCACCCTTGCCGCCGGGCAATTGACCGTAGGCTTGATGACCCCGCTCGGGCGCAAGCCCGGTGAGATGGCCGACATCGAGTCTGAGCTGCGCCTGGCCGCACGCGCCGACGCCCTCCAGTTCGCTGCGCTTTGGGCCCGCGACGTACCTCTGATGATCCCGCAAGGATCCACCATGGAAGCCGCGGCGCTGGATGACCCGTTCGTGTGGTTGTCATTCCTTGCCGGGGTAACCCGTTCGATTGCACTCGGTACGGCCGCAGCGGTGCTTCCACTGCGACACCCGATCCACCTGGCGAAGTCCGCCCTGTCGCTGGACCGGCTGTCGCAGGGCCGCTTTATCCTGGGCTTAGGCTCCGGTGACAGGGAGGCCGAATTTGCGGCGTTTGGCCTCGACCCTGAACAAAGGGCAGAAGCGTTCCGGACGCGATGGGCGATCGTCAGGGCGGCGCTGTCGCCTTCGCAGGCCGATCGTGCCGCCTTGCTGAGCGCCACCGATGGCTACGATCTTGCTGTGCCGCCGGCTGCTCGCGTGCCGATGATGGCGGTGGGTTCAGCCCGGCAAACCTTGCAATGGATCGCAGCCCATGCAGACGCATGGGCCACGTACCACAGAGAGGAAGTTCGCCAGCAGGGGCGCATTGGCCTCTGGCAATCCGCGCTACGAGAACGGTCCCCTGGTATGCCAAAGCCGTTCGTTCAGTCCATACACCTGGACCTGGTCGACGACCCTTCGACCGAGGCAGTACCTATCGAACTGGGCCTGCGAACTGGCCGCTGGGCATTGATCGATTATCTGAAGCGACTGGAGGCCAATGGTGTCGCCCACGCCATGCTGCATCTCGCCCCCGGTCCGCGGCCTCTTTTGGGCGTTGTGGAAGAACTTGGTATGGCTGTTCTTCCGGCTTTGCGCCAGTGAATTGTTTCTGCCGGTCCGACTTTACCAGGCCTTCTTCACACCAGGCGATCCTCATCACTCGATTGCCGATGAGGATTCCCCAGTCGGTCATGTGCGTGCCTTTCGTCAGGCAGCCTTGCGGTTTCGCTCTTCGCTTCAGCGTATCGGCAACGATTCACAGCGGCGCCTCGATCAGGTCTAAACACCCCACCAAGTTCAAACACGAATGCTTGGACGCGCCTGCCAAGTGGAACCTGGTGCGCGCTAAACGGTGTGGAAGGGTCATAGTTCCGGAACGCAAACCAGCTGCCGATTAGGGATCCATTGTCCCGTATTCCGGGACACCATCCCTCTATATCACCAACATCAGATCCCTGACACTGCAGTCATTCAACAGCGGGGTTGGTGGGCAGCATTGAATAGCTGACTACCGCACCATCAACCGACGCACCGAGATGTCGTCCGGCCCAGGCAAGGCGGCATAAGGAGCGGAAGCCAGCCGAGTATGGCTACCCGTTGCACCACGCTCGCCTTTATCGAGGCGTTTCGTTTTCAGGCAGCGAACAGGGTATTCCTTTCGCGCCGAACACCCCGTGTCTTTTCAGGAGAAAGCGCACATGCCAAACCTATTTGATTCCTACCAACTCGGCGCGATCCCGCTCGCCAACCGTGTCGTGATGGCGCCGCTGACCCGCTCCAGAGCGGATGCAAACGATGTCCCTTCCGCATTGATGGAGCAGTACTACGTTCAGCGCGCCGGTGCAGGGCTGTTGATCTCCGAAGCGATCAATGTGACCCGCAACTCCCAGTCCTTCGAGGGATCGCCTGGCCTGTACAGCCCGGAGCAGACCGAAGCGTGGCGGCGCATCGTGGAAAGCCTGCATCTGGCGGGCGGGCGCATCGTAGCGCAACTTTGGCACACCGGTCGAGCGAGCTCTTTCGCGATCCTGAACGGGAATGCGCCGGTTTCTCCCTCGGCTGTCAACGATGACCTGCACCAGCTTCATGTCTGGGGAAAACTGCAGAACGGCGTATACACCAGGATCCATGCCACCCCATCGCGCGCAATGAGTACGCAGGAGGTGAAGGCCGCCATTCAGGAATATCGGTATGCTGCCGCCAATGCGCGCACTGCCGGCTTCGATGGTGTCGAAGTCCATGCGGCCAACGGCTATCTGCCACATCAGTTCTTGTCCGCAACGACCAACCAACGGGACGACGAATACGGAGGCTCCGTCGAAAATCGTGCCCGCTTCTTGCGCGAGATTATCGAGCAGGTTTCGCGAGTGATGCCGATAGATCGGATCGGGGTGAGAATCTCCCCATTCGCGGCATACAACAATGTGCGTGACCTCGATCCAGTGGGCACGTACCAATATGTCGCAGCCATGCTTCAGGATCTTGGCGTGGCTTACGTTCACATCGCGGATACCAATGGCTGGTTCGACCGTCCAGACTTGCCCAATATCCTCGAGATCGTGCGGCCAGCGTACTCCGGCTCGCTGATTGTCAACGGCGGTATCAGTCCGGAAAAGGCAAAGCAACTGGTGAGCGAAGGCACGACAGACCTGGTTGCATTCGGCCGTGCGTTCATCGCCAACCCGGACCTGGTGTCGCGACTGAAGCACGACATTCCGCTTGCACAATCCAGCCCGGAAGACTGGTATGGCGGTTCCGCCAAAGGCTACACCGACTACCCGGCGCATGCTGCCTGATGCAATGATCCTCCGTTCAACAGGAAAGGAGGAACACCTCATCGACCTGGTACCGGGAGCAATCGAGATTAATGATCATGAATTTTAGCAACCTGAAGAAATTTTCAAAGACCGCTGTTCTCGCTGTAGTTGGCGCACTCGCAATTGCCAATTTTAGTGTTGTGGTTTTAGAGCGCATTGAAGTGGCCGCCGTCGGCAGTCTGCCATCCATGAATTCAACGACAATGATTGCCGGAATGGACCGAACAGGGCCTTCGGAGCCGCCAAAGAGAACAGGCGAACACGAGCGCAATCGAGTGGCGTAACGGTTAATACTTGCCTCCTTCGTCTGCATTGAATGGCGTGATTCAGTGCAGACTTGGGCAGGAATCCAATCATGCTGACAAGAGAGCTGATTAGCACAGGTGCTTACCTGGAATCGTTTCAGGATCTGCCGGAGCAATTCCGCTGGTCCCGGGAGCGCATCGAAACCTCAATGCGCGAAACCCTGGCGCGACGTCCGCAACCTGAGGAACCGGTCTGGGTGTTCGCATACGGCTCGCTGATCTGGAATCCACTATTCCACTTTGCCGAGAAGCAACGGGCGACGCTGCATGGCTGGCACCGTAGCTTCTGCATTCGCCTCGTCACGGCACGCGGAACCAGCACGCACCCTGGTCGCATGCTGGGGCTCGAGCTGGCCGGAGAGTCGGTTGGTGTGGCGTTCAGGCTGAGAGAGGATGAATTGGTTCACGAACTCATGATGGTGTGGGTGCGAGAAATGGTGGGCGGTGTTTATCAGCCGACGTGGGGGGAGGTCAAGCTGGCCGATGGCAAGACCGTGAGCGCTATCACGTTTGTCGCCGATACGGCGCACGCCTTGTACGAGGATGATTCGTCGATCGCGACAACCGCTCCGATGATTGCGACCGCAAATGGGCATCTTGGAAGCAATCGCGACTATTTGCTGCAGCTCGACGAATCCCTAGTTGAGCACGACATTTCCGACGACTACGTTAAAAGTCTTGCCGAGGCGGTTCGTGTACACCGGACTTCGGGCGGTTCCTCTTCACCGAAAAGCTAACCAGGGCATGGTCACCGGCATTGGCTTGGCAAGCCAGAGGACATCCGTGCGATAGTCTGCCGATTAAGCCAGTTTGTCATACGCACGCATTACGGAAGTGCGTATGTGGACGCCTCCCGGGTTGCAAGCGGCTTGACATGGTGGTCAGCGGATCCGAACGTGAGGCTGGTGTTTCAGATCGAGCCCTGTGCAATCCATGGTGGTGATGCACCAGCGCCTTGATTGCCGGCATTCATGATCAAGTTCCGTGCCGTCGTCGCTTGAGACGGTGCTTGCAGGTATTCCCGGGGAAATTGGGTCTAATTGCTGTGTTGAAGCAGGCTTGCACCCTGTCCGGGCGAGATGCGCCGGACAAATCCGACCGATCGATGAGACCCCGCTGTCCTTCGAATGTCTTCCGTGACAGGCGAGCCTGCGTGAGAGAGCCGAACAGCTTTAAGGGAAAGGGGTGCACGCCGCAATCACGCGAAGATGTGCCGCGCGAGTTGGCTTGGCGAGGGGAAAGGAAGATGCGTCTCAACGGTCTGCAAGCCTGACCTTGGGGTGATATGGACGCATGCAGTACGAATTAATCGTCCTGGCCCGACGTGTACTGACCCGGATCGATATTGAGCTCGGCGAATTTTCGGTAGAGCGTGGAACGTGCGATGCCGAGCGCCTTGGCAGCGTAGTTGGCCTTCCGGTACTTGCGCAGCATCCCGATGATCAGTTGACGCTCATAATCCTGCATGGAAGACAGGTTGTCCGTTGGTGGCGGTTTCGGGCCGGCTTCTAGCCTCTCGGTTTGCTGAGGTGGTTGCGTGACTTCAGGCGGCAGGCAGGAAATATCGATGGGCCCTTCAGAACACAGCAGCGCCGCCTCGATGACATTGCGCACCTCGCGGGCGTTGCCTGGCCAAGTGTAGCGTTCGAGTGCCGCGCGGGCTTCTGGCGTGATGTCGACGGCAGCGATCCTGTGCTTCTCGCGCATGGCGCCGACAAACTGTTCGATCAAAGGGGGGATATCGCAAGGGCGCGCCCTCAGTGGCTTGACGGTCTTCTGCACGATCTTCAGGCGAAAGTAGAGGTCCTGGCGGAATTGTCCCTCGGCGACCAACTGCTCCAGATTCCGGTGGGTAGCCGCGATGATCCGACACTGTGCGCGCTGCGATTCGCACGAACCGACCCGTTGGTACGAGCCATCTTCCAATACCCGAAGCAGGCCGGCCTGCATTGCCAGCGGCAGTTCGCCGACCTCATCAAGAAACAGGGTGCCACCCCTCGCTGATTCGAAGTATCCGGCGCGGCCGCGTGGATCGGCGCCGGAAAACGCGCCTCTCACGTAGCCAAAAAACGTACTTTCCATCAACTCCGCGCTGATGGCGCCGCAATTGACTGGCAGATAGGGCTCATTGGAGCGGTGACTGCACGCGTGCAGATGTCTCGCCAGCAATTCCTTGCCGGTGCCGGTTTCGCCAATGATCAGCACATTGACGTCCGTCGTTGCCACGCGCTGGAGTTCGTCCAGCATGCGCCGGGTTTCCGGGTCGCGGGTCAGGAACTGGCCGAACCGCCTGACGGGATCCGCATCGCTTTGCGGAAAGGGCGCGCGTTCGGAAGTAGGCAAGCGGATTTGCGGCTCGCTGGCCAGCAGGATAATCGCGCCAATTCTCTCGCCGGATTCAGGCGAAGAAACGTCGATCGTTTGCCTGACCGGCGTGACCTGCAGCGATCCCGCCCCCCAGGCTGCGACGATCTTGCTGCAGCGATCGGTTGGCGAGTGAGCAACCACGCGTCCGACGTGATCCAGCGCTAACATTTCGTCGTGAGGGTAGCGGCGCGCCGTTTCGCCGAACGCTGAGATCAGCCGGCTACGCTCCAGTTCCCTGTACATGACCATGCGCGCTTGAATCGAGTTGGCCATCGACACAGTCAATGCCAATGCCTGGTCGCGGAAGGCGGATTCTTCAATAGTGAAGTCAACGACACCAAGGACGGTGCGCCCGTCAATGTCGAATATCGGCGCCGCGGCGCACGACCACGAATGCCAGCCTTCGCAAAAATGTTCCGTGGCAAAGACATGGACTGGCTGCCCCGTGGCAAGCGCGGTGCCCATTCCGTTCGTGCCTGCGGAAGCCTCGTTCCATTTGGAGCCCTCCACAATGCCCGAGCGAGTGGCAGCCTGTTCGCGGATCCTGGGAGCGCCCGTGATATGCAGGACACATCCCGTGGCTTCAGTAAGGATGATCAGGCCGGGAATCTCATCGAGAAAATGCCCTACATCCTGGATGACTGGCACAGAGGCGTTCAGCAGGCGCTGGCCCGACTGGAGACGCTGCCGGAACTCTTCCTCGTTGAGTCGCTGGGCTACCGTTAACGCAACGTCGACGCCGAGCGTGGTGCAGCGTTGCCATTCGTTGAGCAGAAACTGCTGGTAGGGCGGCCGCCGGTCGCTGATATCGATCAGCCCTGCATTGAAGCGTTCCCACAGGCTTCGCACGCCACGGGCATCTTTGTCGAAGCCGAAGTAGGGGCTTTGGTTTGAAGTCACCGCTTGTCTCCTTCTGGCTGCACAGTCTGAAGTGCGAGACCAGTTACCGGGCCTTTCCAGGCAGCCTTTTCTTTATCTTTAGATCATTACACAACTCCGTTTGGGAAGAAAGGGGGACGATTCGCCAGGCTTTGTCGCAGCCGGGTGAAGCTGCGGGCAAACTCGTGTGCACCACCACATCGTCCAGCGAGTACTTGTGCGTGACGAGGCAAGGAAGCCAGATGCGCTGGCTGAAAACGACATTGCGCATTCGGCACATGCGCTCCTAGCCGCCCGGGCACGACGACCGGGCCAGCGCCTTGCTTCGGCTCCATGACGTCGCGCACCACATTGCGTTTCGTCGGATCCAGCACGAAATCGGCACCCATCGACTTCTCGTTTCCAGGCGGGCGTCCACACGATCCACTGCGATGAGGCCTGCAACCTGCGGTCGTGCGCCAGCCATGCCGCTAGCAAGTCCACTCGCTCCAAAGCCGGCGTGTCCTGTCCCAAGACTCGCGAGACATTTTTGTCCGACCGGCCTCGGACAGATGCGGCACGTCCACTTGAAATCAGCGCATTTTCACAGGGAAAACCCTTGCTTTCTGTGCCAAAACCGGGTGGCACAGAACTTGATCTATGAGGTTTGCCCGTGATGTCGCATCTACAGGTAACACCAATGCATCTGGGGGCGGCGGTTCGCGACGCGCCGACCCGATGCAAAGGGAACTGACTACTACTCACAAGACTGAAAGGAGACGTATGGCTAGCGTTGAATCTGAAGCGCTCAAGACCTTGTATGCAGGTTGGGTCAAGACAATGAGCGAGAAGCCCGACATGTCGCTGGAAGAAGTGCGACAACTGTTCTCCCATTGGGGCGATGTCACCGCCGAACCTGGTGGTGTCGACTACATCGAAGTCAATGCCGCAGGCGTGCCGGCAATGTGGGCCATTCCCAAAGGGTGCGATCCGGACCGCGCACTGCTCTGCTCGCACGGAGGTGGCTATGTCGTCGGATCGATGTACACGCACAGGAAGATGTTCGCCCACATTGCCAAGGCCGTAGGCTGCCGGGCGCTGATTGTCGACTATGGCCGGGCTCCGGAGAATCCGCACCCGGGTCCGGTCAATGACATGACGACAGCTTATGAATGGCTCCTGAAGGATCAGGGCCTGAAGCCCCGGCATATTGCATTGGTGGGGGATTCGGCAGGCGGCGCACTTGCGTTGACAACCATTGCGTCAGCACGTGCGCGCGATCTTCCGCTGCCGGCGGCCACCATGCCGATTTCGCCGTGGGCGGGCTGGGATATCTCCGGGAAAACCTACGAGACCAACGCACATCGGGATGCCTTTGTGTCGAAGGACACCACGGAGTTTCTGGGGCCGCTGTTCATCGGTCCGGAGGGAGACCGCTACGACCCGTTGGCGAACCCGCTCTACACCGACTACAGCGGATATCCCCCGATCTACCTGACGGTGGGTAATGCGGAGACGCTGCTCGATGACAGCATTCGCATCGTCGAGAAGGCAAAGCAGGCCGGTGTCGAGGTGAAGTTCGATTGCTACGACGATATGCAGCACGTCTTCCAGTTCCTGGCCGGCGTGGCGCCCGAAGCGGATGACGTCATCCAGAGGATGGCGCAGTGGGTGCGCCCCCGCATCGGATTGGCATGAATGGATAACGCCAACCACGAACTTTCGACAATCGCCTTATACGAAGATTTCATCATGAACAGCGCTATTTCCTCAGCAACGACTCCTTCCGCCAGTCATGCAGCGGGCGACCACTATGACGTCCTGATCGTGGGCGCAGGCTTCTCGGGCGTCTACCAGCTCTACAACCTTCGCAAGCGCGGCTTCAAGGTGCGCCTGCTTGAAGCCGCGCCGGACATCGGTGGGATCTGGTACTGGAACTGCTACCCGGGCGCCCGGGTGGACACTCAGGTCCCGATCTACGAATTTTCCGATGAGACCCTGTGGAAGGACTGGACCTGGAAGGAACTCTTCCCGGGTTGGGAAGAGCTGCGCGAGTACTTCCACTATGTCGATTCCAAATGGCATGTGCGCAAGGACATGCAATTCAACGCGCGCGTGGCATCTGCAAACTTTGATGAGGCAAAGAAGCAGTGGACGCTGGAGACGACCGGCGGCGAGCAGTTCCAGGGCCGCTATGTGATCCTGTGCACGGGCTTTGCCGCGAAGCCGTATATTCCGAAGATCGATGGTCTGGAGTCCTTTTCCGGTCCGAAGCCGCATACCGGCGTCTGGCCGCAGGAGGGGCTGGACTTCAAGGGCAAGCGCGTGGGTGTCATCGGTACCGGTGCTAGTGCGGTGCAGGTTATTCAGGAGGCGGCCAAGACAGCATCCCACCTGACCGTCTTCCAGCGCACCATGAACATGGCATTGCCGATGGGGCCTCGCCAAACCAATTCCGAGATGCAAGCGAGGATGAAGGAAGCCTATCCCGAACGATATGCCTTGCGTCGACGGACATTCGCCGGATTCGATATGGACTTCCTGCCTGTAGGCGCCATGGAAGTGTCGCCGGAGGAGCGTCAGGCAACCTATGAGGCGGTCTGGGCGAAAGCGGGATTCCACCCATGGTTGGCGACGTTCAACGACGTGCTGTCAAACAAGGAGGCCAACGACACGGCGTACGCCTTCTGGCGGGACAAGACGCGTGCGCGCATCAACGACCCGGAAATCGCCAGTAAGATGGCTCCCGACACCGCACCCTATCCATTTGGCACCAAGCGGCCGTGCCTGGAAAACGGCTACTACGAGGTCTTCAACCAGACTAACGTCACACTGGTGGACATTCGCGAGAACCCCATCCACCACGTCACACCGACGGCGGTGGTCATGAACGACGGGGCGGAGCACGAGCTCGATATTCTTGTCCTCGGCACCGGCTTCGATGCGGTCACCGGCGGCATCCTGAGCATCGATATTCGCGGCACCGATGGTTCGACGCTCAATGATCGCTGGAAAGACGGCATTCGCGCTAACCTGGGCCTGGCAACCGCTGGTTTCCCGAACCTGCTTTTCGTGTATGGCCCCCATGCTCCCACAGGCTTCCTGAACGGGCCGACCGCTGCCGAAATACAGGGCGATGTGGTCATTCAGTGTCTCGAGCACCTGCGGGACAACGGATACCAGCGCATCGAGTCGACGACGGAAGCCGACGAATCCTGGGCCGAGCACGTGAATGACGTGGCATCCAAGTCGCTGTTCGTCCAGACCGACTCGTGGTACATGGGCGCCAACATTCCTGGCAAGAAGCGCGAGATGCTCAACTACCCGGGTGGCCTGCCTTTGTATCTGGAGAAGTGCGAAGAGAACGCCCGGAACGGCTATGAAGGCTTTGTGCTGTCGAGCTGAGCCGGCCAGGTAAGTCGGCAAGTCTGCCTGGCGTGAGCAGCGCCAGGTCAATCCGCTTTGCCCCGCGGGCGGTGCTGTCTGGTCTTGATCAGACGGCACCGCATTCACGTGGCACATCACCCTGCGGTCGCATCTCACCATGCATTGCGCCAGTCGGAATGCCGCCTTCGCATGCGGCGCTTGACGCAGAACATGGCGGGCGCATGTTGGCTTACCGAAGCCGTTGAGGGTCCACTGAGATGCCGAGGAGAAACCCAAACATGAGTCAATTTGATTTCCACACCACCCCAAAGATTACGTGTCAGCGCGGCGCAATCCGTCATCTTGGCACATTGGCCCGCGAACACGGAATGCGGCACGCCTTCCTGGTCACGGACGGCGGACTACATAAGGCCGGTCTGACGACATCGGCTATCGAGGCACTACGAGACGCGTCAGTGGAGGTCACGGTATACGCTGATGTGCTGGCCGATCCGCCAGAGGCCACCATCATTAATGCCGCCGACAGCGCGAGGCAGGCCGGCGCCGATGGCGTGATCGGCTTCGGTGGGGGCAGTTCGCTCGATACGGCCAAGCTGGTGGCCTTGCTCGCCCGTACCCCTCAGGCGATGGACGAGATCTACGGTGTGGGTCTGGCGCGCGGGCCCCGGCTGCCGCTGATCCAGATCCCGACCACGGCGGGCACTGGTTCCGAAGTTACGCCGATTTCCGTGGTGACTACACCCACGCATGAGAAGAAGCCGATTGTCGCAGGGCTGCTCCTGCCGGATCTCGCGCTGCTCGATTGCGAATTGACCGTCGGCTTGCCACCGGCGGTGACGGCCATGACCGGCGTGGATGCCATGGTTCATGCCATCGAGACCCTCACCACGCATCTGAAGAAGAACCCGTTGTCGGATGCGCTGGCGATAGAGGCGTTGAAGATGCTCTACCGCAATCTTCCGCTGGCGATCCACGACGGCAAGAACCTCGATGTTCGGGAACAAATGTTGCTCGGCTCCCTTTTTGCCGGCATGGCCTTCGCCAATTCCTCCGTCGGTGCCGTCCATGCACTAGCTTATCCGCTCGGGGTTCACTACCACGTGCCGCACGGGCTCTCCAACTCGCTAATGCTGCCCCATGTGCTGCGATTCAATCTCGAATCGGCAAGCGCCATCTACGCGCGGATGGGACGCGCATTGCTGCCGGAACTCGAATCGACCACCGACACCTACGCTGCGAGAAACTTTGTCGACGCCATCTGCAAACTGGTCTCCGACATGCCGTATGCGCACAGCCTGCGCGAGGTGAAGGTAAGGGGGGAGGACATCCCGATGCTGGCCCGGGACGTGATGAATATTCGGCGCCTACTGGTCCACAATCCCCGCGAGATCGAATACGACCAGGCGCTGGCCCTGTACGAGGCAGCCTACTGAATCACTGATATGACGACATCCATTCACAGAAACTACATCGGCGGCGAGTGGGTCGAAGGCCCGAGAACCGGCCAGAACATCAACCCCTCTGATACCGACGACGTAATTGGTGCCTACACCCGCGCCGACGCCAAGCAAGCCGAGCAAGCCATTGACGCCGCCTTTGACGTCCGAGGCGTTTGGGAAAGGTGGACGGCAGAGCAAAGAGCCGATGCGCTCGATCGAGTTGGCACGGAGCTCCTGGCTCGGTGCGAAGCGTTGGGGGAACTATTGTCGCGCGAGGAGGGAAAGACCCGTGGCGAAGGCGTTGCCGAAGCAGTGCGTGCTGGTCGCATCTTCAAGTTCTTTGCAGGCGAAGCGTTGCGCGTCAGCGGAGAAAAACTGCCGGTCATTCGCCCGTGTGTCGACGTCGAAGTGACGCGCGAACCCGAGGGCGTTGTGGGGATCATTACACCCTGGAACTTCCCGCTTGCTATTCCGGCCTGGAAAATTGCTCCCGCGCTGGCCTACGGCAACACCGTCGTATTCAAGCCCGCCGATCTGGTGCCCGGAAGCGCCTGGGCGTTGGCGGAAATTATCGTCCGCGCAGGAAAACTGCCCGCGGGCGTTTTCAATCTGGTCATGGGACCTGGTTCCAGTGTTGGTCAGGCCATCGCAGCTTCGCGAAAGGTCAGGGCCGTCAGCTTCACGGGCTCGGTCGATACGGGCCGGCACCTCGGAGTCACGTGTGTTCAGCGTGGCGCAAAGGTGCAAATGGAAATGGGCGGCAAGAACCCGCTGGTGATTCTCGATGATGCCAACCTGGACGTTGCGGTCTCCGTCGCCATTCAGGGGTCGTTCTACTCGACCGGGCAGCGCTGCACAGGGTCCAGCCGCCTCGTGGTGCAGGAGGGTATCCACGATGCCTTCGTGGCGGCGATGACAAGGCGCATGTCCGAACTTCGCATCGGCCATGCGTTGAAAGACGGGACCGATATCGGGCCGGTGGCGTCGCAGGATCAGCTTGAACAGGACTGCCAATACATCGACCTGGGAGTTTCGGAGGGCGGGCGCCTGGTTTCTGGTGGCGAACGTCTTGAGCGCGACACCCCAGGCTTCTATCTTTCTCCGGCACTGATCACGGAGACACGCAATGATATGCGTGTCAATCGCGAGGAAATCTTTGGCCCTGTTGCGACGGTGATTCGAGTCAAAGACTATGAGGAAGCTTTGGCCGTGGCCAATGACACCGACTTTGGGCTGTCGTCCGGCATCTGCACAAACTCCCTGAAGTATGCGACTGACTTCAAACGGCGCTCGGTCGCAGGAATGGTGATGGTCAACGTTCCGACTGCCGGGGTCGACTACCACTCGCCTTTCGGGGGTCGCAAAGGATCCAGCTACGGGGCACGCGAGCAGGGTACTTATGCGCGCGAGTTCTACACTGCGGTCAAGACGGCCTACACGCTGTCGTGATGGTGGCGCGGGGCGGTCGGCGGTTCAAGCCGGCCGCCTCACTACGCATCGAGTAGCGTACGAAGGGCCACGCGGTCTGCGCGACCCCATGTTAGGCTCAGGCAAGCACGTCGCGATGAACCTGCGCAATCGTTGGCGTGCCGAGCATAGCCATGTTCCTATCGACTTCCTCCCTGAGCAGGCTGATAGCATGTCTTACACCATGTATGCCACCGACAACCGCTGCATACATGAATGGTCGACCCAGGAAGACGAAGCGAGCGCCCAGCGCCAGCGCCTTGAGGACATCGCCACCTCGCCGGATGCCACTGTCCATCATCACGACCGTCTGGTCTCCGACCGCATCGCAGATATGCGGCAGTACGTGCAGGGGTTCGACTGCGCCATCCAGTTGGCGTCCACCGTGGTTCGAGACGATGATGCCATCCGCACCAAGCGAAACGGCGTGCCTGGCATCGTCAGCATGAAGAATGCCTTTGATGACCAGGTTTCCGGTCCAGCGCTGGCGGATCCGCGCAATGTCCGCCCAGGACAGGTGGTCCCGGCCAGTCGTGTCACGTATTGCCGAAGCCGAGAGCATGGGCGCGCCGCGGGTCGCGAAGGAGTTCTCGAAATGGGGCATGCCATGAGCGATGAGGGTTCGCAAGAAGGTTCCAGCGAGCCAGCGGGGGTGGGCCAGTCCGTCCATTGCGAGTCGGAGGGAGGGGCGCAACGGCAACGAGAACCCCGTCCGTACGTTGTTCTCGCGGTTCGCCCATACCGGGATGTCGACGGTAATGACGAGCGTCGAGAAGCCTGCTGCGCCGACTCTGTCTATCAACGCGTCGATGCGCGAGGTATCACCGGGAAGATAGGCCTGAAACCATGTGCCGGGGGCAGCGGCATGGACGGCTTCCATCGGAATCAGGGACGAGCCACTCATGATCGCCGGAATGTTCTCCTCCTGCGCCGCCTGCGCCAGCGCGATGTCGCCCCGATATGCCGAGATGGCGCTGATGCCCACCGGTGCAATGCCGAATGGAGATGCGTAGGTCTTGCCAAATATGGCGGTGTCTTGCGATCGATGGGATACGTCGATCAAGACCTTGGGGAGAAATCTAAGCTGCTCGAATGCGTTTCGATTGGCATTGAGGGATATGCCGTCCTCGGCGGCGCCGGAAATGTAGCCGAACAACGGCCGTGGCAGATGGCTGCGCGCGGCGGCTTCGAAGTCGGCCAGGGAAAGGATCTTCTGCAGCTTGGGAGGGAGATGTTTCTTCGCCGCATAGGCGGCGAGATGGCGCTGCGTGGCAGGCAGCCCCTCCGGAATTCTTGTGCCTTCGTGGAGTTTCATTTGTCTTCCTGCATTCTGCTCGTTCGAGTGGCGCGGCATCCGCATCGACACGATCGCAATACGGGATTAACAGCGCCAGCCCATCTCATGATGCGAGGGTGCCGCGTTGTCGCATCAGTTCACGGAACAGCGACTCATTCTTCTTGAAAGGCGCCCGACCGTGGAGGTAGAAATAGTTGTTCAGCACGACGAGGTCGCCGACCGGAAGGGAGACTTCCTTCGTGCCGGCGGACGCCTCCATGGAGGCCGACAACGCATGGAGAAAGGCCGCTTCGTCGCGGTCGGCGGGCTGGACGAACTGATCAATGAACGACATCGACAGTCCGAACTGGCTCTGGAAGAAAATGGGGCGCTCGACTCTATCGGAGACATTCTTGGAGCCTGGCGCCTTGTACTGGAAGGGCCTGGTCCCAAGTTTGTGATTGACGAATTGCTCGATCTCGTCCCAATCATCAAGATGCAAGAAACGCGATTCCCCACCGATGGCATTTTCTTCGGAAAATTTCATCATCAGCAGCCAGTCTGTCGCCTCACTGACAAACGTCCCGTCAGTGTGCATCGTGAACAGGCGATAGGCCTGGCGCAGGTAGGAGTCGCTGTCGTCCGTGTGTTTCACGATGAAGCGGGCGTAGTATGTCCCGGACATTGCATCGTGATTGCTGGGGCCGAGGATATGGCACACGGCCGTACCGAGCCGGACGAAGTCTGCAGAGTCATCCGAAAGGCCCTGGAGACCCATCGTGAATCCACCGTGGCGGCGGTTCTTGACCAAGTCAATCAAGGTTTGCGCGAAGCCGTTGCCAAGGCGCTGGACCAGCAGGTTGGCGAGGTGGTAGCGCATGAACGGGACGTACTCGAGATTCTGGACATCGACATGTCGGGCGTCGTCAAGAAAGCCGGAAAGTGCGGCCTCGTCGGCCGTGACATGCATGAGGCGATGGTGATCGGCGTGGGGCAACAGATGGAAGAGGGGTTGCTCGGGGGTGGAGAGAATCGCGTCTGCGAGCGGTGCGTTCATTGGGGTCTCCTTCTAAGTTCGGGACTCCATTTCAGCCTGCTTCCTGGTCGGCATCCAGCGGCCCGAACATAATCTTTATTCGGAGATGGAGATCAAATGATCGATGCCCGGCAATTGCGATACTTCACTGCCGTGGTCGAGGAGCTGCACTTCGCCAAGGCGGCAGATCGCCTCGATGTGGCGCAATCCGCCCTGAGTGCGCAGATTCAGCGGTTGGAGCAGGACATGGGAGTTCGCCTGCTGAATCGGAACAAACGGCAACCGGTGACGCTCACGGATGCGGGGCGTCTGTTCCATGCGGAAGCCGTGGGGGCGTTGCGACATCTGGAACGAGCCGATCAGGTCGGCCGGCTGGCGGCACGAGGCCTTGCGGGCATTGTCCGAATCGCATATGTAGCTTCTGGCGTGAGCAGCGGTGTGCTGACGCGATTAATGCGCCATTTCCGCGTTTCCCATGGAAATGTGCGCGTTGAGGTCGTGGCCATGGATACGCCACGGCAGTTTGAAGCGCTGGATAGCGGCGAGATTGATGTCGGCATTGTGCGGCTGCGGCGCCAGTATCCGGCGGGCTTGACGGCAACGCTCATACAGAGTGAACGTGTGGTCGTTGCCATGGCGGAGAGCCATCCGCTGGCGAGGAAGCCAAGATTGGTTGCCAGTGACCTGAAAGATCAGTCCTTTGTTTCGCCGCAGTTCGACGAGGAGGAGGGCTTCGGAGAGGTACTGTCGGCGTTGGGATCCGCCGGAGGATTTTCGGCGATTCTCGACTATCGCGTTCAGGATTTCATCTCTGCGATTAGCCTGGCTTCGGCTGGGTACGGCGTGGCTGTCGTACCCGAGTCCATGCGGAATTTTCTACAGCCGGAGGTTTGTTACAGAGCCATCCAGGACTTTGAGTATGCTGTTGATTTGGCAATCGCTAGCCGGAAGCGAGAGCTTTCCCCTGCAGTTCGCGCCTTTGTTGAGGAGTCATTGTCTTGTGAAACTCGGCCATAGCGTTGCCGTATTCAAGTGACGGGCTTTTTCGGCTTGTCTCTCGCAGGGCGGGGCGGTTCTTTGAGCAGGTCAGCGGGCCGCAGCAGATCGGGCACCCAAGCACTGATTGAAACCGGAATCAATTGGGCGTCTAGTGGCCTATAAGGCGGGCCGAAGTGGTGGAGAGTGATATGTGCTTCACAAAATGTCGGTTCGAGAATCCAATTGCGGCAAAATTCAAGAGTGCCGCGCCAAGCTGACATGCGTCTGTCCACGCTGTGGCAACTAGTGTCCTGTCCCACTAATACGTGAGCAAAGTCGGTGCAACTTTTCGAGAATCGAGTCGGCAGTGGCAGTCCAGCGAAACGGCTGGCAGTCCGCGTTGTAAGCGGTCACGAAATGATCGATGCGTTGGACCAACTGCTTGACGCTAGTGAACGAGCCGCGGCGGATAGCCTTATCGGTAATGAGGGAGAAGAAACGTTCGACCTGATTGAGCCAGGAACTGTAGGTCGGGATGAAATGCATGTGCCAACGCGGACGCGCTGCCAGCCAGGTCTTGATCTTCGGGTGGCTGTGCGTAGCGTAGTTATCGGCGATGCAGTGAATGTCCAGCTCGGCGGGCACGGCCTGGTCGATCTCTCGGAGGAACGACAGGAACTCCTGATGGCGATGGCGCGGTTTGCATCGCGCCAGCACGGCTCCATTCAGGATGTTCAGCGCCGCAAACAGCGTGGTGGTGCCATGACGTTTGTAGTCGTGCGTGACGCCCTCGACGTAGCCGAATCCCATGGGCAGCATCGGCTGCGTGCGCTCCAGTGCCTGGCACTGGCTTTTCTCATCCACGCACAGCACCAGCGCGTTGTCACGTGGGCTCAGGTACAAGCCCACCACGTCGCGCAGCTTCTCGACAAAGAACGGGTCGGTAGACAGCTTGAAGCCTTCGGTACGATGAGGTTGCAGCCCGAAGAGTTGGAAGTAGCGCTGCACGCTGCTCTTGGAGATGCCGGTCTCGGCCGCGACAGCACGCACGCTCCAGTGTGTCGAGCCAGTGGCCGGCTTCGTATGCAGGGTGGTCTGAATCAATTGCGCCACCCGTTCGTCGTCGACCGTGCGAGGGGCCCCCGGGCGAACGTCGTCATACAGACAGGCGATTCGGCGTGCAATGAAGCGCGCACGCCATTTGCCGACCGTGGCGTTGCCCATCTTCAGCCGCTCGGCGATCGCGCTATTGAGCTCACCGTCGGCGCTGCAGAGGATGATGCGCGCCCGATTGCTCAACGCAGCAGGCAACGACCGGCTGCGCGCGAACGCCTGCAACTGCGCGCGTTCGTCTTCGCTCAACACCAATTCGGCCTTCGGTCTGCCCGTAATCATCTCGATATCTCCGTTCCCAGAATGCCGAAACGGTATGCAAGACTAATGCCAGTTATTTACGGGACAGGACACTAGAGTCGAGCCCAATAACCAAGTATTGCAGTGAGTGTGGCGCGCCTCCAAGTGCAACTCCACTTGCGGAGTTTGCCCCGGTTCATTACACGCCACCCCACCTGGCCGAGCGCACCTTGCCCGAACAGGCAACGCTGGAAGCGAGGGGGAGCGCGCGGGCGAATGCAAAACGATCACGGCACTATTTGCCGACATGGCCGGATCGACGGCGTTGATCCACGACTTGGATCCCGAAGAAGCACGCCATCTCATTGACCGTGGTGGCCTCATGATGGAGACCGTGCATCACTACGAAGGCTACGTCGCCAAGTCCCTGGGCGACGGGATCCTCGCACTGTTCGGGACTCTGGTCCCGAGGAGAACGCGCTGGTGGGCGTGCCCGAAAGTTACCAGATCGAGGAGACGCTCCCCAGCTTGCATATTCCGACAAAGAAGGGGTGCTTGCCGCCCGCATCGACCGGCTTTCCATCGCGGAGAGGGCACTGTTGCAGACGCTTGCGGTGATCGGCAAGCGGTTCCCTCTGAGCCTGATCCGGCAGGTTGTCGGGCAGCCGGAAGATGAACTCGCCCTCCTGCCTGGAGGGCGAGTTCATCTACGACCTGCCCCCCTTTCCCGAGATAGAGTATTCGTTCAAGCACGGCCTGGCGCAGGAGGTCGCTGGCAGTTCCCTGCTTACGGAACATCGCATTGCGCTACATGCACTGGTCAGGGACTATGAGCGGCGTCCCGGCGTATTCGAGGCCATGGTCTATATTGCAATGGGCGGACTTCTACTGCGCAGAGCCGCCCATCCTTGAACTTTCAAACTGGCTCTCAGAAGGTGTGACGGACTCCCACGGCAGCACCGAACATGTTGTCCTTCCCTGTGGCAAGCGCGTAGCTGTTGCCGAGCGCGAGGCTGTTTGCGAACACTGTCGCGGCCGAGTCAAGCATTAGCCCGGCATGTTTCGAGAATGCGCTGGTGAGATAGAGGTCAGTCCGTTTGGAAAGCGAGTAGCTGGAAAGAAAGCCTACTTGCCAAGGATTCGGTGAAGACGTGCTGTCCAGGAGTCTCTTCAGATTCTGGTAGTTGTATGAGAGCGCAATGCTCAATGCGGGTGTGACTTGAAAGGTTCCACCGATCCAGTATAGATCGTCGCGCTGAAGCGTGTCCCCATTGGGTGCCTTGTTTTGTCCCCAGCGATAACCCCCCATGAGTTTCGCCGCGCCAAAGCTATAGCTGACGGCAGTAGCTGCTTTCTTGAAGGAACCGCTGCTAATGGAGCCGCCAGTGATACCCATCGACGGATTGAGCTGATCGTAGCTGATCGCCAGGCCAAGCGGCCCGGCGAAATAGTTCAGCCCGGCGCCATACGCCGTATCACGCCGAAAGTGCCCAGGCGCTTCGCCATTGCCGCCTAGTGCGACACCGGGCGCTACGACTTGTGGCAAGGCAACGCCCGAACCAAAGGACCAATGCGCAACCGCCGTAACCGGACCGAATGTGCCGGAATACTTGAGCAAATTGTCTTCCCGGAAGTTTGGGCCGGTGAGTGCAACAACCGGATCATACTGCGTAGCAAATGCCATTGGTGAGAAGTTTGCCAGCGCATCAAAGGCAGAGGTGTACTGCCGGCCAAAAGATAGCTGGCCATAGCGTTGGTCCTGCAGTCCGACGTATGCCTGCCGTCCGAAAAGCCGTCCACTTTGTTCACCGACTCCAGTATCGATGGCAAAGCCACTTTCGAGCACGAAGACTGAGTTCAAGCTACCAGACAGTGCTTCAACACCTCGCAGGCCCCATCGCGACCCGGCGACGCCGCCAGAGTTCATGCGGTAGACATTATCCCCGGTGCCGGAAGTGAATTGATTGGATGCCGACGGTACGCTGCCGACGTGGTTGGCAAACTCGACGTTGATATCTGCCACGCCATACAGCGTGACAGTAGATTGCGCGTTGGCGTTGAATGTGGCGCCCAGGGCCAGCAGGGCTGACACCGTGGCGGCAGAATGCTTTGCGCAACGACTCATACTTCGTCTCCTGTGTTGGCGTGCGACAGAGCGACGCCAGTTCTTTGATGTGTTCGGTTCGGTCGCGATGACCTTGTCGAAGGGGCGTAAATATTTCTGTTGCACAGCCGCCCAGAGCCAGGCTTTGGGGTGCGAGCCATGCCGCAAGCAATGCGCAGCTGGTGTGTTCGGCGCTGCGATTGCGGTGATGCATGATCAAGTTCTGTGCCAAGGAGGATTAGGTGCAATTTTCGAGGGTAATCCCGTAATTAATGCTGTCGAACTCAGCTCTGAAGTGAGCCTAAGCAAATCCCAGAAGACAGCCGGCGGACATAAGTGTCCGGTTGGGAGACAGAAATGTCCCACGCTTCGAATTATGGAAGAGGGATGTCTCTGCTAGGGAAGCGCAGCAAGAGCGAGGGGGCTGTCAGGAAGGCGGAAACCGATTTACTTCACGCCCCAGCATGGACCTAGCTGCATCAAATATTGTCTTTCTTTCTTCTCGTAATTTATCACTTGACAATGTGTGCGCTTCGACCAAGAATTATCGAACGATAAAGACAAAAGGAGACAACATGTTGCCCATCCGCCCTTTGCATCCGTGGAACGGCATTCCGTCCTCGATGCCGCTCGCTTCCACCTCTAATTTCGTCAGGCGTCCCTAGGTCGCCCCTTCAGTTGGCTCATGCGTCGCAGCAGCAACGGTGACCGTCTGTCATCGGCGCGAGAGCAGGAACCTCATGTATTCGTCGGGCCACATCTGCAACTGGCCTCTAGTCGACGACCTGGAAATACATATGAAACCCACATCCTTTGAATACCGCCGGCCCGGCACGCTGGATGACGCCCTGCGGCTGCTGGCACAGTCCGGCCCGGACGCCAAGGTAATTGCTGGCGGGCAAAGCCTTGTGCCGATGATGAACTTTCGGATGGCCCGGCCCGATGTGCTGATTGACATCAATGGCGTGAGCGAACTGGATTATCACCGTCGCGACGGCGATATCCTCCGTATCGGCGCGTTAATGCGGCACGCCGATCTGAAGGATTCAGCGCTAGTCCAGGAATGCTGTCCTTTGATGAGCGAAGCCTATCACTACGTCGCGCACGGAACCGTTCGGAACCGCGGCACCCTTTGTGGAAATCTGTGCCACGCCGATCCGGCTTCGGAGATGCCGGCAGTCATGCTCTCTGTAGGGGCCACTATGGTGGTTCGAGGCATTGGCGGCGAACGCCGCATTGCGGCCGAGGACTTTTTCCAGGGCATCTATGCCACGGCACTTGAACCGAATGAAATATTGGTCGAGGTGCAAATCCCGGTGCCGGCGAGCCGCCGCGGTTACGCGTTTGAGGAAGTGTCGGCGCGCCAGGGCGACTTCGCCATGACTTTAGTCGCCGCGCTGCTCGATATTCGCGGTGGACGTATCGAGGAAGCGTCGGTCGCCTACGCGGGTGTGTCAGACCGGGCGCGGCGTCTGCCTGCGGTCGAGCAAGCTCTGACAGGCCAGTCGCCGTCAACGGAGTTGTTCGACCGCGTCGCTGCGCTTGCTAGTGAAGGGTTCGACCTTATCGAAGACATCCATGCGGACAGGCAGTACCGCCACGACCTGATTCGTACGCTGACCGCCCGAGCGCTCGCCAGGGCGGCGGAGCGCGCCCAAGGGCATGCCTGACTGCAACGCACCACTGGAGTTGAAGCCATGACAGTCCACAAGATCGATGTTGCCGTCAACGTTAACGGCAAAACTTATGAGCGGAGCATACCGACCCGTATGCTGCTTTCCGATTTTCTTCGTAATGAATGCCATCTGACCGGAACACACGTCGCCTGTGAGCATGGGGTCTGCGGCGCCTGTAACGTCATGCTTGATGGCAAGACGGTACGCTCGTGCCTGACGTTCGCCGTACAGGTGCAAGGGGCGGCTGTAGAAACAGTCGAAAGCCTCGGCACGATCGAGAAGTTGCATCCGTTGCAACAGGCGTTCTGGGAAAAGCACGGCCTGCAATGTGGCTTTTGCACGCCGGGGATGCTCATGACCGCCAAGGAGCTGCTGAGTGTCAATCCCAATCCCACGCGTGAAGAAGTCGCAGAAGCCATCTCGGGCAACCTCTGCCGATGCACGGGTTATCAGACGATCGTCGATGCCATCATGTCGGCAGCCGAAACCATGCGCCAACAACAAGGAGTGCAGCCATGACCGAGCGATATATCCCGGACGTAAAAATCCCGGCGTCGCGGCAATCGGAAGCGCCTCGTCAGAATTTGCGCTGGATCGGCAAGAGCATGAAGCGAGTCGAGGATCCGCGACTGCTCACTGGTCGCGGTAAGTACGTCGACGATATCGTGCTGCCGAACATGGCTCATGTTGCGTTGCTGCGAAGCCCGTTCGCTCACGCCCGTATCAAATCGATCGACGTCAGTCGTGCGCGCGAGTTGCCCGGGGTGATCGCCGTCGTCACCGGCAAGGAGTTTGCGGAAACGACTGGACCGACGGTGACATTCTCGAGCCCGCCTGTCGTTCAGCACGCGATCGCCATCGACCGGGTGCGCCATGTCGGCGAAGCGGTTGCCGCTGTCGTTGCGGTGGACCGGTACATCGCGGAGGATGCACTCGAACTGATTGATGTGGATTTCGAGGAGCTGCCGGTCGTTGCAGATTTCGAGGCGGCGTTGCATGCCAAGGGTGAAGCCGTTCTCCACCCGGACCTGGGTGACAGTAATGTCGCGATGGACCGTACCTTTGCGTTCGGTCCCGTTGACGACGACTTCGCTCGCTCCGATCTAGTTATCAAGCGTCGCCTGCGGTGGAACCGGTCGGGGCCGCAGCCACTGGAGACTGTCGGCGCGGTTGCGGAGTACGATCCCGGCACCGGGAAGTTTACGGTCCACTGCAACACGTCGATGTATACCTATGTCGGGTGGCTCTGCGCAGCTTCTCTCGGCGTCCCTTCGACGCAGCTCAATATCGTGCCGACGCTTGCCGGTGGCAGCTTCGGCTCGAAGCTGTTCCTGCACAAGGTTATTGTTCTGACGGCGGGGCTGGCACGCATTGCAGGTCAGCCGGTAAAGTTCATCGAGGACCGCCTCGACAATATGACCAACGCTGACGGACACGGCTCCGACCGTGTCTACGAAGCCGAGCTTGCGGTCAAACGCGATGGCACTATCCTGTCCCTTCGCTATGAAGTCATGGATGATTATGGCGCTTACCTGCAGTATGGGTATGGGACACACGGCAATGCATTCTCTCAGATCGTTGGGCCCTATCGTATCAATAGTGTGCAGGCGAGAATCATCGCAGTGCTGACCAACAAGTGCCAGCAGGGCGCGTATCGTGGCTTTGGTTCGGAAGTATCCAACTTCGTGATAGAGCGGATGGTGGATGCTGCCGCGCGAGAGCTAAATCTGGACCCGGTCGAGATCCGCCGGCGCAACCTGATCCGCCCGGAGGAATTTCCCTTCGTGATTCCCACGGGCAATGTGTATGACAGCGGCAACTACCAGGCGGTCATGCAAGAGATGCTCAGGATGTTCGACTATGAGGGATGGCGTGCCCGGCAGGAAGCCGCGCGCAAGGAAGGCAAGTACATCGGCATCGGCGTGGTGACCTGCCAGGAGCGCAGCGTGTTCAGTTCGACCGAGTTCTGGTCGCTGAATCCTCCGGAGCAGCCTGGATTCGCGCTGACCAGTTCGCCCGAGGCGGTGTCGATGCGGATCGATCCCACCGGTAAGGTATTTGTCAAGCTGAACGCGCCATTCTGGGGCAACAGTCCCGAGACCGTGGTGACGCAGATTGTTTCGGAGGCGCTCAGCGTTGAGCCGTCTGACATCTCGGTCAGCTACGCTGATACGGACGCGGGGTTCAACGGTACAGGGCCGGGCGGCAGTCGATATACGGTGATGGTTGCAGGGGCCGTCGTGGCGGGATCAAGGACGCTGCGCAACAAAATGTTCCGGTTTGCCGCACATATGCTGGAATGCAGTAGCGACGACCTGGAACTGTCCGGCGGTCGCGTTATCATCAAGGGCATCCCGGGATCGGGCAAGACGATTGCGGAACTTGCATCGGCTATCCACTATTTCCGTCTGGACTTCCCGGATACGCCAGAATTCTCCAGCGGCCTGGAAACAACCTCGGTTTACGACCATCCGCTGACAACCATGCCGGCGTCCGATCGTAGCCATCTTGGCATCTTCTACCCGATCATGGGGCATATGGCACACGCGGCTGCGGTCGAGGTTGATCCGCAGACTGGGAAAGTGACCATCCTTGACTATGTCGCTGTACACGATTGCGGCACTGTGGTTAACCCCATGACGCTCGATGGCCATGTGCGAGGCGGCGCGGCTCAAGGAATCGGCACGGCCCTGTATGAGCAATTCCACTACGACAGCAATGGCCAGTTGCTCACGGCGTCTTTTGCGGACTACCACATGCCAACTGCGCATGAGGTGCCTTTGAATCTGCGTGTCGGTCACGTGGAGACGCCGTCGCCCTACACGGAATTCGGTATTAAGGGTGGCGGCGAGGGCGGACGCATGGCTGCACCGCCGGTGATGGTGCAAGCCGTTGAGGATGCGCTGCGACCGTACGGTGTGGAACTGACCGAGGTCCCGCTTACCCCTAGCCGTATTCGCCGGATTGTACGGGAAGCGCAGTGCAAAAATGGCTGATTGCGCCGCTCAGCCACGCGCGCCTCAGGATTGAGGTTTGATCCGGGGAGATTGGGCGCAGCCACGGCCCGCTCCCTATCGCATTAACGTTTGAGTTGTCTGACCATGGAACTTTCGAACCATCAGCATGTAAATGCCCCGCAGCAAGCCGTCTGGGATGCATTGAATAACCCGGAGATCCTCAAGTCCTGCATCGCAGGCTGCGAGAGTATCTCCGCAACTTCCGATAACGCATTTGAAGTTGTGGTGGCAGCGAGGGTCGGTCCTGTCAGCGCTCGCTTCAAGGGCAAGTTGACCATTGTCGACGCACACGCGCCGACCTCGTATTCACTCGTTTTTGAAGGGCAGGGTGGCGCAGCTGGGTTCGCCAAGGGTGGCGCTGATGTCGTGCTGTGCGCCGAGGAACAGGGTACGCGGGTTCAATACACCGCCAAGGCTCAAATCGGAGGCAAGCTCGCGCAGATTGGCTCCAGGCTGGTTGACAGCGCGGCCAGGAAGATGGCTGACGATTTCTTTACTGCCTTCGAGCAGACGTTGGCAGCCGCAGCGCCGGCCGTCACTACTCCGGCAGAAGAGGTCATGGCGGCGCCCATTGCACGAACGAGCAGCGGCATCCCCTACGCCCGCCTGCTTCCTTGGATCATTGGCTTGAGCGCGGCTGCTGCCACGGCATTCACGTTGCTCCGTTAGGGGCCTGCGGCCGGAACGAGGCGCCAAGGAGCCTACATGGACAGTATTGACCTGCAAGTACTGAAAGACGCTAAGGCCTGGTTGGAGGCTGGTCATGGAGTAACGTTGGCGACCGTCACCAGGACCTGGGGTTCCAGCCCGCGTCCGATCGGGGCAATGCTGGCCCTGCGCGACGACGGTCGTGTGTCTGGCTCGGTGTCAGGTGGCTGCATTGAGGATGACCTGATCTATCAGAATTCCAAGAGATTCCTCTCCTTCGACACGCCGGAGATCGTGACCTACGGTGTTAATGCGGAAGAGGCGCGGCGAATGGGTTTGCCCTGCGGCGGTACGATTCAACTCGTACTTGAATCGCATCGCGACTTGGCCCGCATCGGAGAAATGCTAGAACGGGTAGAGCGTCGCGAACTGTTTGCTCGTGTGCTCGATTTAAGGTCTGGTGCGATTTGCTTCCGACCGGCGCAACCCGATGATGTCCTGAGTCTCGATGCGCAGCACCTCGTGACGGTGTACGGCCCACGGTACCGGCTTTTGTTGATCGGCGCAGGGCAATTGTCTAGCTTCCTGGCGAGCATGGCGGTTGCATTGGAGTACCAGGTGACAGTTTGCGACCCTCGCGACGAGTACGTCGGCGATTGGGACGTGGCGGGAACGACGCTGGTGAGAACCATGCCGGACGACACGGTCATCGCCATGGGGCCTGACCGTAGGACAGCGGTGATTGCCCTGACGCATGATCCTAAGCTCGACGACCTTGCGTTGATGGAGGCGTTGCAATCGGACGCCTTTTATGTCGGTGCGATCGGCTCGCGCGCAAATAACCGGATGAGACGTGAGCGCCTGCTTGAGTTCGGCGTCACAGAAGACCAGGCTCGCTGCATGCATGGACCGATCGGGATTCACATTGGAAGCAAGACCCCTCACGAAATCGCTGTCTCGATCGTCGCGGAACTAACCGCAGTAAAGAATGGCATCGTACTGCCTGACGGCTGGAACATTATGGCCCGCAAGGCGGGAACGGACACGCACGCCTGTGCGGTCCTGTGAGTCCAACTGTGTCCGGACATCAAGACGGAGTGCCTTGAAGAATCGTAATTACCCCGTCAACACCACTTGGTTGGCGTCGAGATGGTCCAGCGATGACGAAACCATCGCCATGTTCGAGCAGAATCTCTCGGAAAATTTGTACAAACTATGGAACCGAGTGTCATTGGGGTGGAAGATCCGAGGGCCGAGCCTTCAGTAGACAGGCGAAGGCAATATGGGTAGCCGAAAGCTGACCAACAGGGCTATCTCACTTCGGCGGGGGGCGCGACAGCACGATGACAAGGATATGCTAAGCAACTGGAAAGCCCTACTCGTCCCGGTGTGGCGCTGCGGAAACGTGTGCGCCCGCCAGCAACTGTGAAGCTTGTCATCACGCCTTCAGGCTCCCCCCATGTACTTGCTAACTTCCTGGTTCGCAGACGGGACCTTGATGAGAGTCGCTTCGCGAACGTCTTTCACTGCTCGCCGCAAATCGCTTTCCGCTGAGCAAATGGCAAGCTGTGGGCCATGCGCGATGGCGTCCGGCTACGCAATCGCCAACCGCTGCTCCGCCTGAGACTGGCTGAGCCGAACGGCCAATTCCCGCGCGCGGGTGGTGTGGAGTTCGCTCAGTTCGGCCGCGCGCGCGCTGTCACCTGCTGCAATTGCCTTGGCAATTGCCTCGTGTTCATCCCAAATCGGTTCGCGCTGCGTGGCGAACTGCAAGCCGGCACCCATTGCGCGTCGCAGATGGGCCCAGTAGACCTCGGCGCTCTCTGCAATGAGGGGATTGCCGGATGCGTCGTAAATCGCCCGATGGAAGGCCATATCCGCATCGACCATGGCCTTGACGTCCTTGCCCTTGATAACCCGTCGTCCAGCCGCGAGGAGCTTGGGATCGATCTCATAGCGGCGCTCGGCGGCAAGGCGGGCGGCAAGCGCGTCGAGGGCGCCGCGGATCATGTAAAGGTTGGAAATAGCGGTGGCGTCCATGGGCGCAACCTCTACACCTCGACCGGGGACGTCCTGCACAAAGCCGTCCTTCTTCAGCAGAAGGAGGGCCTTCAGCACTGGCGAGCGGGAAACCTGCATCTGTTCCGCGATTTCCTCTTGCTTCAGGCGGGTTCCGGCCTCGAGGGATCCATCGCTGATGGCATCCAACAGCGTCTTGTACACCTCCTCCACATAGTCCGGTCTGGCAGAAATCTTCTGCAGCTTGATCACACTGGCCTCCAAGTTTGTACCTTGTACTCTGGATCCAGAGTACATCGCGCACTAGCAACCGTCAAACGTTGAATGTGAGTGCAGCGCCATTTCGATTCCGGCAGAAGGGTAAACCCATAAATACAAGGGCGATGCATTGTCCTATTCTTTGGATCCAGAACCCAGAATCCAGAACCCCGGATTCTGGAGCCAGCAATAAGCCGCAGCCCAGAGCCGAACCCCGCCAGTGCGAACAGCCGCGACCGCACGCGCGGAATCAGCACCGTGTAGGGCCAAGTTTTAACAGGTGCGTCGAACGACTAATGCGGAAACCTGAAAGGAGACCAGTCAATGCAATCAGGTCCTATGGCATGGCGTCTAACGACCCATGTCCGACAAACACATAACGGAAGTGATCACCTGCCCGAGCGATCGCGACGCCAAATAGTCCTTGTCACGATGGGTGCGTCAGCGGAGCAATGAAATGGCAACGATCGCAAGTCTTCCCCAAATGCTGTCCCTTCACGCTCAGCGCACGCCGAATAAGATCGGCGCGCAGGATCTCGAGCGAAGTCTGACGTTTCGCCAGTGGCATCAGCGGTCCCGCAAGCTGGCCAACGCGCTGTTGGGGCTTGGGCTTAAGAAGGGGGATCGCGTTTGTGTCCTCGCATACAACAGCATCGAGTGGTTAGAAATCTATGCCGCAACGGCGATTGCGGGACTCATCGCAGTGCCGGTCAATTTCCGTCTAGTTGGTACCGAAATTGCCTATATCGCGCAAAACTGCGATGCGCGAGCATTTCTCGTGCAAGCCGAATTGCTCGGGCCGTTCGAAGACGCGCGCAGGGAATTGTCCTTGCCTGAAAGGAACTGCATCGTCTTTGGGAGCAGTCAACCAGCAGCCGGCTTTAGTCAATACGAAGCATTGATCGCTGCAGCAGCGGACACCGAGCCGGCATCACTGCTCGCTGCGGATGATCCCTGGACGTTGATGTACACGTCGGGGACTACAGGCAAGCCTAAGGGTGCGCTCCGAAGCCATGCGGGCAGCGCATCGCTTTCGCTTGCCACGCTGGCTGAGATGGGGCTCAGCCATGACGACGGCGCCTTGCTCGTCATGCCACTCTGCCACGCTAACTCCTTGTACTTCTTCGGCGCCTTTCTCTATGCAGGCGCCACCTGTACGGTCTACAGTCGCAAGAGCTTTGATCCCGAGCACCTGCTACAAACCTTCTCGACAGGCGAGAGTACATTCACCTCTCTGGTGCCGACGCACTACACCATGATGCTCGGTTTGGAGCCGCAGATTCGCAATCACTACGATGTGAGTCGAGTCCGAAAGCTGATGATTTCATCAGCTCCAGCTCGTCGCGAAACCAAGCTGGAGATTCTCGAATACTTCAAGAATTCCGGCTTGTACGAAATGTACGGATCCACCGAAACCGGTTGGGTGACGATGCTTCACCCGAATGAGCAGCTTTCGAAGCTCGGCTCTGTTGGGAGGGAATGCGTGGGAGGCCGGAGAATCCGCTTCCTTGACCAAGACGGCAACGAGGTTCCCGATGGTCAGCCCGGCGAGCTCTATGCAAGCAACCCCTACTTATTCGACGGCTATTGGGGGCTGCCAGAGAAGACGCAAGATGCTTTCCGTGGGGAATACTGCACCGTAGGGGATTTCGGATTCAGAGATGAGGACGGCTACATTCATCTTGTTGACCGTAAGAGCAACATGATCATCTCTGGCGGGGAAAACATCTATCCCTCAGAGGTCGAGACCATGCTTGCCGCCCATCCGAAAGTCGGAGACGTTGCTGTCATCGGTTTGAGCGATGAGAAGTGGGGGGAGCGGGTACACGCGGTGGTGGTCCCTCGCGTGGGGGAAACACTGACGCCTGACGAGGTGATTGCCTGGTGCAAGGACCGAATCGCGGGCTACAAGAGGCCGCGCTCCGTCTCGTTCATCTGTGACGGCGAAATGCCCAGAACCGCGACCGGAAAAATTCAACATCGTCTATTAAGAACAAGGTTTGCCGAGCGCGACGGCAATCATTGACGCACGAGGAGAGTAGTCATGAGTCTCAATAAGCATCAGGACGTCAATCAGGACGTTAATAGTTGTGCTGCCTGGATCGCCAAATTTCTGAAGGCACAGGGTATCGATCGTGTATTCGGCCTGCAGGGCAGCTATCTGCAACCGCTGTGGGACCATATCGGTCGAACCGGGATACAGATTGTCGATGTGCGCGACGAGGATGCCGCGGTTTATATGGCGCATGCTCATGCGGAGTTGACAGGACAGATTGGAGTAGCACTGGCCACCGCCGGTCCCGGCGTCACCAATACCGTTACGGCTATGGCGAACGCCTTTGTATCGCGTGTACCTGTACTGTTAATCGGCGGTTGCCCGTCGCAGCAGCAGTCAAATATGGGGCCGTTGCAGGACATCCCTCACGTCGACATCCTGAAGCCCGTCACGCGTTATTCGCGGACGGCTCGCATCGCCGACCATGTCGTGCGCGAATTCAATGAGGCCTTCGCCTGTGCCGCTGGCTATGTGCGTGAACCGGGACCGGCATACATTGAGGTACCTACTGATGTGCTGCGCACCCCGATACTGCCACAACTGATTCTTGATGACTGGATGCAACCCACGCCGCGACGGCCCATGTACCCGGATCCCGTCGCGACGCGCGAAGCCATGGAGGTGTTCTGGGCGGCAAAGCGACCGGTAGTTATTACCGGCCGTGGTGCGAAAGGCGCTGGGGACGCGATCGTCCGTTTGCTGGAAGCCACCGGCGCTCTGTATCTCGACACGCAAGAGAGCCGTGGCGTCGTGCCCTATGACCACCCGGCGTCGGTGGGCGCGGCGCGGTCTCAGGTGATGACTGACGCCGACGTGGTGCTGCTGGTCGGTCGAAAGCTGGACTACCAACTCGGCTATGGTTCTCCCGCGGTGTTCCCGCATGCGCGCTTCATTCGCATTGCCGACGCGCCTGGTGAATTGTTCGACAACCGGCGCGGGCGTCCTGAAATTCTGGCTTCCGCACGAGAGACCATCGAATCGATGCTGTCTCTGGCGGACGGTCGATCCGCAGCCGTGGATGTGTCGTGGGCCGCGAATGTGCGCGACCGGCATCTGTCGCGGGTGGCCAGAGCGGCTGCGCTGGAGCAACGCGAAACGCTCGGCAGTGACGGGAAGATCCACCCGCGGGTGATCTTCGATGCCATCGCCGAAGTGGCATTTCAGGACTACATTGGCGTTGCCGATGGCGGAGACTTGTTGAGCTTCGCGCGAACCGGGCTGCAATCCAATACTTACATGGATTCGGGGGCATTTGGGTGCCTCGGCGCGGGCGTTCCGTTTGCCATTGCCGCAGCGCTTGCGCAACCCGGCCGTCAAGTGATCTCGGTGAATGGAGACGGCGCGTTCGGCATCAACGCGATGGAGATCGACACAGCGGTCAGGCATGGCGCCAAGGTGGTCTTCATTGTCTCCAACAATGCGGCTTGGAACCTTGAGCGAATCGATCAGGAAATGAACTATGGCGGACGTGTCGTGGGGACGACCCTACGTCATTCCGACTACGCCGGATTGGCGCGATCACTCGGCGCCCATGGTGAACGCGTGGAGAAGCCAGAAGATATGGTGGGCGCATTGGAGCGCGCACTCGCCAATGCTCCGGCCTTGATCGACGTCGTGACCTCACAATCGGTGGTTTCCTCAGACATGCAGAAGGGCTTGAGTCTGGTTCCTGACTATCAGGCTTTGATGGCATGGGATGAAGCCGAACGCCGCCGACGACAGTAGGTCCGTCGGCGGCCAGGCGATCTGGCCGCCTATCCTGCTTTCGTTCGCTGGCACTTCGGGTGGTCAAGGCAGGCCGTGACATTGCCGGGATCGGGCGTCGCAAACGATGGGTATCCGTTGATCTGCAGCGATTCTCACGCTGGAGAAGCGGTCACCTGTAGGCGCCTGGTGCCGAGGCCGAGCGATCTCGTTGTCTGCGTTTCTCACCTTGTCGTCGAAAAGGCGCCGACAGAAGCGCCGGTCACCCCGCCACGTGCGGTGGAGTGATTGTTGTTGCCGGGTCTGGTGAGGTCACCACGCCGCCGGCTACTCATCCATCATGCGCGGACCGCCGGTCCGCAAGGAGACTCATATGCAACGAATAGAAGCGCTATCCCCAAGTGGGCTGGTCAGTCTGGAGACCGTCGCCTATCGCAAGGTCATGTGGCGAATCATTCCGCTGATGGCGGTCTGCTTTGTCTTTGCATATCTAGATCGAGTCAATATCAGCTTCGCGAAGCTTCAGATGCAGGCCGATCTCGGGTTCTCGGACGCGGCCTATGGGCTGGGCGCCAGCATCTTCTTTGTGGGCTACTTCATATTTGAGGTACCTAGCAATCTGATACTCGCCCGGACTGGAGCGCGGAGATGGATTGCGCGCATCATGATCTCGTGGGGCATCGCCTCTGCCGCCATGATGTTCGTCACCAATGAAACATGGTTCTACATCCTGCGCTTCCTGATCGGTGCAACTGAAGCCGGCTTTCTGCCGGGCGCAATCCTGTACTTCACGTACTGGTTTCCCGCCCCGCGGCGCGCGCGTATCACCGGCTACTTCATGACATCGATCCCGATTTCCGGCGTATTGGGCGGGCCGCTTGCCGGTATCATCATGACCAATTTTGCAGGAATCAATGATTGGGCAGGGTGGCAGTGGCTGTTCCTGCTTGAGGGAATACCAACCGCATTGTTGGGCTTCGTGGTGCTGTTCTGCCTAACCGATAAGCCAGCTCTGGCGACATGGCTGTCCGAGGAGGAGAAGAGGGTTCTGCAAGCCAACTTGGCCGGCGATGCAACCGGAACATCGGTACACAAGTTCGGTCTCGCCCTGCGTCAACCGGCCACCATTTTTCTGGCAGTCGTTTATATGTTCATCCTGATGGGCATGTATGGGCTGACGTTCTGGATGCCGCAATTGATCAAGAACACGGGGATTGCCAGCACCGAGGTCGTCGGATTGTTGAGCGCCATCCCATATGCAGCAGCCGGTATCGGGATGGTGTGGATTGGGCATCGGTCGGACCGTACAGGGGAGCGCCGCTTGCATCTGGGCCTTGCCGTGCTAGCCGGGGGAATTGGCTACATCATTTCTGCGGCATTTGGTGCGCACACCGGAATCGCACTGGCGGCCCTGACATTGTCCGCCGTGGGAATCATGGGATGTCTTCCGGTGTTCTGGACGCTTCCTCCCAAGTACTTCCGTGGTACGGCTGCAGCCGGTGGTATTGCGTTGATCAATTCCGTGGGCAATCTTGGCGGCATGATCAGCCCTTATCTGGTGGGTAAGGTCAAAGACCTGACCGGCGACACGACCCTCGGGCTCTATGCGGTTGCCGCATTCACCCTTCTGGCAGCGTTGCTGATTCTCTTTGCCCTGCCGCGCACACTGGCGGGACAGGATCCCACCGCGGCCGACGCGTAAGGCAAGCGGCGCGTCGCACAGACGCGTGACGGAAGCCCGTCATCCCGCGGGTAAGTGGTCGCATGTCCTCGGATACCCGGGCACTGCAGCGGGGTGATACAAGCTTGTCTCCGTGATCGCGGTTCGGGGGCGCCATTGCCATACTGCGGATCTCCGTTATGGCGAAGAGATTCAGATCCGCCTGCCATGCGCATCACGACCGACGCGCCGCAGTTGTTCGGCGGCTACGGCTATTGACAACCACGACTATCGCGTTGAGCGCCTGCGCGACGCCAAAATTACCCAGATCTGGGAAGAGATCAATGTAACCGTCAGCGGAACCCGTCTGGCGAGCGACGGTAAGCGGTGGGGGCTACAGGTCGACGACCTTGCGCAGTAGCGCGAAGGAGACCCGCCAGTGGCCTTCGTTCGGGTCGCACTCGATGGAGGCGGTTTTCTGGTTGATGCGCACGATGGTGCCGATGCGTTCGCTGAGGTGCTGGTCGGTGAAGGTGACGGTATCGCCGACCCGGAAGTCCGCGCGCTGCGCCCGGGGCGGTGGTGGCGGTGAAGCGTGCGGTGGTTGCTGCGCGGCGGTAGTGGGCTCGGCGAGCACGGCGGCGTAGGGCAGGATCCAGTGGCGGCCGCTGCTGGTGTCCTGGACCAGGGCCTGGGTCTGACGCAGCTCGAGGACGCGCCCCTGGCGCAGCGGCTGGGTCAGGTCGTCGGCGACGTAGCCCACGGTCATGCCGATATGCAGGTGCCTGCGGGCCTCGAGGATACGCTTGGGATCGTTGATCATTCGCCCGATGGTCAGATACAGGCGGTACAGGTCGGCACTTGGGGCCAGGCGCAGGGCGTCAAGGATGTCCATGACGCGCAGTGTAGCGGTTAGCGCGCCAGCGGCAGCAGTTCGTGGACCTGGCTGTGGGGTGGGCCGGCAGGCGCTCCAGCGTGTCCTTGAGCCAGCCGTAGGGCTCGATGCCGTTCAGGCGGCAGGTCCCGAGCAAGGAATACATCGTGGCAGCAGTGCGCCCGCCGCGCCCGCGAACATCCAGCTCGCCCTGCCGAGGGCAATCGGGCGGATCGCGCGCTCGAGGCGGTTGTTATCGGGCTCGAGGATGCCGCTCTCGGTGTAGCGCACCAGCGCCTGCCAGTGCCGCAGCGCATAGCCGAAGGCTTGTGCCAGCGGCTGCCTGGCAAGCAGGCCGTGGGCATTGCCCTGCAGCCACTGGTGGAACTGCGCCAGCAGCGGCACAGCCTCGGCCTGGCGCGCCGCCAGCTTGTGCTCCGGTGACTTGTCCTTGATGTCGGCCTCGATGGCATACAGCCGGGCGATCCACGTCAGCGCCTGCGCCGCCAGCCCTGGTGTCTTCTGGGCTTTGGCGATCTCGAAGAAGCGTCGACGGCAATGCGCCCAGCATCCGACCTCGATGATCCGACCGGTACGGTAAAGCGCATCGTGGCCACTGTAGGCATCAGCCTGCAGGTAGCCGTGGTAGTCGCGCAGGAAGTTCAGGAGGTAGGTCCCGGTGCGGGACTCGGCGAACTCGAACAGGACCGCCGGCGGGTGGTCAACCCACAACCCGTTCTCCTGCCGCTGCCCGGCCCCGAGGTAGCCCCACAGATGGGCCTGCCGTGTGCTTGTGCGACCGCGTTCGAGCAATGGCAGCGTGGTGTCGTCCAGATGCACGCGCGGCGCTCGCAGGACGTGGTTGCGCAAGGGCGGCAGCAGCGTTGCCAGCAGCTCGGCAGAAGCCAGCTTCCATTCGCACAGGGTGGCCCTTGGCAGGTGCACCCCCAGGCGCGCATAGCGCGTTTCCTGCCGATTGATCGGCAGGTGGTCCACGAAGGTGTCGACCTGAATGCTGGCCAGCAGCCCTGCGCTGGCGTTGCTCTTGGGCAGCGGCGAGGGCTGCGCGGCAGCCGTCACGATGGTGGACTCGCCGCCCTTCGTGGCCACGTATTTGAAGCGGATGTGCTCGATCACGCTGAGCCTGGCCGGCTCGTAGTGCAGCGTCTCGCTGCGCTCCTCGCCGATGCGCTCCAGGGAGTCGAAGCTTGCCTTCTGCGCCTCGGACAGGTCGTATTCGATGCGCGTGCGTGGCAGGTCCTTGGGCAAGGCAGGACGGCCCTTGCGGATGTGGCCAGTCACCTTGACCTGCGGCGCCGCCGGCGGTGATGGCAAGTCCAGCGGCTGCGTAAAGAGTTCGGCCTGCCCCGGCAGGCGCTCGGAACTGGCGCCGAACCGCGCACGGTTAAGCTGCGCGACCTGATGCTTCAATATCTCCAGTTGCTCCCACAGCGCGCGGGCGACCCGGTTCTGCTCCAGCGCGAGAGTACGTACCGCCTCGAGATCGGCTGGCAGGTCGGAGGGTGTCAGTACCGGAAGCATGGCGCCATGATGCGCCAGCGCCGGCAGGTTTACAAGTCACGAGATGCGCGTGGCCGTGACAGTGCGGTGGGGTCGAACCGCCGGGATCTCGATGCCTTCGAGCCAAGCGTTCAATTCGGCCAGTGTGAAGCCACGCTGGGCTAGTGTCGCGGGCGAGGGAAACCGGCCGTGCGAAAGCCGCTTGTACCACAACGCGAAGCCGGTGCGGTCCCCCAATACAGAATCTTGACCTTCGATCGATCTCGGCCGACGAAGACAAACAAGTGCCCCGACAGCGGACTCTTGGCCAGCAACGGCTCCACCAGATACGATAGGCCGTCGATGGACTTGCGCATGTCGACCGCGTCACGGCAGATGAAAGCCTGCACATCGCCGCCGATCAGCACCGGCCGCCTCCCAACTGCCCCAGCACGAAGCGCACGATGCGTTCGGCATGCATCCCACTCAGCTCGATACGCGCGCCGCCGAGCGTGACGACCACTTGGTCGCGAGACTTCGACGGTAGTGGGTCGCTCGCCGACACGACAGTCGGTACTGCGACCGTTGCCGCGGCGATGAATGCCGTGTCCGCGGTCAATGCCATTGGCGGCACCACGGGCAGTTGCTGCTCGTGGCTCAAGCGCTTGCGCCACAAACCGAAAGTGCTGACCGCCAAGCCGTGCTTCCGGCAGAAGGCGCGGATGCTCCCGCCACTGTTCCCCCATTGCGCCAGTAGATCGCGCCAGAAAGCTTCATCGTGGCGGTCATACCTTGCCCCGGCTCGTCCGCTCTTGCCTTCCCGCTGATTGGCCATCGCTTCACTCCCAGTGATCGTGAAGCTCCTACCTTCTCATCGCCGCCCTCTACTCGCCAGACGGGTTCCGCTGACGGTTACAGATCAATCAGGTGCACCGCCAGTTGATTGGCCGCAGCTTCCTGAGGAAATAGGAGACGGATATGACAACCATTCAAACCGTCGGCGTCGCGGGCGCCGGCACCATGGGGGCGGGCATTGCGATCGTTGCGGCCCGCGCGGGATTCCGGACCATTGTGTTCGACATGCGACAGGAAGCGCTGGATCGTGCCCGGGGCCAGACGGAAGCGTTCCTGACGAGATCTGAGCAGCGCGGCAAGCTGCCGGCAGGCGCCGCCGCTGCCGCGATGCAACGCTGGAAAGGAACGACGGAGCTGTCTGGGCTGGCCGAGTGCGACCTTATCATCGAGGCCATCTTCGAGGATTTGTCGGTCAAGCATCAATTGTTCGGTAAGCTCAACGAGGTTTGCCAGCCAAGCACCATCTTCGCGTCCAATACGTCGACGATATCAATCACCCAGATCGCCGGCGGATCCGGCCGCCCGGACTGCTTTGTGGGCATGCATTTCTGCCTGCCGGCACAGTTGATGAAGCTGATCGAAATGTCGCCTGGCCTGGCCACCTCGGACGACACCTTCCAGAAGGCGTGGGCCTTCGCCCAGGCCATGGGACAAAAGCCCGTGGCCACGCAGGATACGCCGGGGTTCATCCTTAACTATTTCCTGATTCCCTTCAACAACGACGCGATTCGTCTGGTCGAACAAGGGGTGGCCGAGCCCGCCGATATCGATGTCGCCATCAAGACAGCCATGGGCTATCCGATGGGACCCCTCGAACTGCTGGACCTGGTCGGCATGGATACGCAAAAGCTGCTGTGTGAAGCCATGCACGGCCTCACCCACGAGCCGCGCGCGGCCTGCCCCCCGCTGGTGCGACGCATGATCGCGGCCAACCGCCTGGGCAAGAAGACCGGACAGGGTTTTCGCACTTATGACGACACCAAGATGTTTGGAGCCTGATATGCGCTACGAGATCGTACAAGCCGGCCAGAGCCGCTCCTTTCCTTCCGCCCACGCGTTCTTGGAGCAAGCCGCGCCACAAGGCGAAGGCCTGTGTTACCTGGGCGCCAAGGCAGGTCGGGCATACAGCCGGGGCGCCGGGCACGCGTCTCGCACGTTCGTCGCCATTGAGCTGGGAGCCGAATGCCTGGGCTTCCACACCGGCGAAAGCCGGGGTCTCGAAGGGTCCAACGTGGTGGGCTTCGCCCGCTTCCGTCTGGGCGATGGCGAACCCAGCCCCCTCGTGGAACTGGTCAGGCAGCCCGGCACGCATCCCGCTGCGCTGCAGGCGGCCAAGGCGGCCTTCCAGGCGGCCGGCCTGGTCGTGGCGGTGTGCAATGATTTCCCGGGACGTATCGTCGACAGGCTGATCCGCCCGTATTTCAATGCGGCGCTGCGCCGGCTGGACGAGAAGCTGGCCAGCGCGGACGACCTCGACAAGACCCTGTGCCTGGGCCTGGGCTATCCGGAAGGACCGATCTCGCTGCTGGAGCGCACCGGCCTGGTCCACCATTTCCACGTCACCCAGGCGCTGCATGAAGCGCTGGGGCAGGAGCCCTACGCCCCTGCGCGTCGTGCGCGGGTGGCCGCCGAGCGTGATGACCGGGTCAAGCGGGGAATGCCATGATGCAGCCACAGAGCGGTGTCGAGGTGCTGGACTTCAGCACCCTCCTGCCCGGGCCACTGTGCTCCCTGCTGCTGGCCGAAGCGGGCGCCGACGTCATCAAGCTCGAGCGCACGGTGCGTGGTGACGAGATGCGCCTATGAGCCAAAGGTCGACGCGGACAGTGCAAACTTCGTGCTGCTCAATCGCGGCAAGCGTTCGATTGCCATTGACCTGAAGTCGCCCGACGCGCTCGACCAACTGACGCCGCTGATCCGGGATGCCGACGTACTGATCGAACAGTATTGTGCCAGTCTGATGGAGCACCTCGGACTGGGCTATGCGGCCCTGGCGGAGATCAATCCGTGGCTGGTCTACTGCTCGATTACCGGCTTCGGGCAACACGGTCCCCGCGCCGCGGAGGCCGCGCACGACGTTGGGGTTCGCAGGGGGATTCTCGGCAATCCTCGACTATCGTGTTCCGGATTTCATCTCTGCGATCAGTCTGGCTTCGGCTGGGTACGGCGTGGCTGTCATACCCGAGTCCATGCGGAATTTTCTACAGCCGGAGGTTTGTTACAGAGCCATCCAGGACTTTGAATATGCTGTTGATTTGGCAATCGCTAGCCGGAAGCGAGAGCTTTCCCCTGCAGTTCGCGCCTTTGTTGAGGAGTCATTGTCTTGTGAAACTCGG
>NZ_SROX01000039.1 GCF_013141915.1 Cupriavidus necator
CAGTCTCCCTCCGAGAAGTAACGCCTCCAGCCTAGGCGATGCATCGGGCGATCGGGCTGACCATTTCATTATGTCCGGTTGTCCGGTGTCATTTCAGCGTTGTTTGTTCTGTTTTTGGGGTGCCCGTCGGGCAGTGGTGCTGGCCTGACACGACTGAGTCCAGCTCAGAGTGAAGCCGTCCTGCCAGGGCCGCGTTGAACTGCCAGTCGCAAGCTGAGGTTAGCTCTCCGTTCCGTTAAGTGGCCACGGCTGCTCTTGCAACCGTTTCAGAGCTTCCAACATATCGTTCTGGCCCAGCGATCGCTGCGACTTCTTGCCGGGCGGTCGTCCTCGCTTGCGGGGAGCCCCATCCGTGCCAGGCACAGATAGCGACCGTGTGTTGTCGCGCTTCTCCTGAACGTATTGGGCCATCTGCAGCACATGTCCCAGGCGCTTGTTGTCCACGATCGCGCCCTGGTCCACTTCCGACAGCCGGTCATAGGTGGTATAGGGCAGGGCGGCGCCATTCGCCCGCGGCTCGATCCTGCCATCCGGGTAGTGATAGACATCAATGTAGCGGCCGGCCAGCTTGCGGTGCTCCGGGGTGTCCGCCAGCAGGTAGAGCATCTTGTCGTACTGGATCGTCAGGCTCTTGGACACGCAGCGTGGCTCGCGCCAAGCGAAGATCAGATCCAGGTTCTCATCCGGTCGCAGTGGCCGATGGGCGTTGTGGTTATTGCGCGGCACCTTGGCAAAGCGCGCGTTGTAGTCGGCGATGAACTCCGCCATGAAGGCATTGGCGGCCTCCATGGTGCTGATGCCACGCAGGCGTAGCTCCTTGACCAACCGGTCCTGCAGGGTCAGGTGAGTCCGCTCGACGCGGCCCTTGGCCTGGCTGCTGTTGGCGCAGATGCCTTCGATGTTCAGCTCAAACAACGCCCGGGCAAACTGGGTGTGGCCGTCGCCGCTGGTCGCCCCTTGTTTGTTGACCCGGAAAACGCTGGCCTTGTCACTGTAAAACGCCACCGGCTTGCCATGGCGCTCCAGATAGGCACGGGTCGCCGCGAAATACGTGAACGTGGATTCCGAATGAGTGAAGCGCAGTTCCATGATCCGGCTGGTGGCGTCGTCGACGTACACCAGCAGCGTGCAGGCTGGCGCGCGCTCCTCAAACCAGCGGTGATCGCTGCCGTCGATCTGGATCAGTTCGCCATAGCAGGCGCGCCGGTTACGAGGCTGGTAGACCTTGGGCGGCCGCTGTTTGCGCGGCACCCACAGGCCGGCTGCCGTCATCAGCCGGCGGATCGTTTCTTTGGACAAGGTCAGTCCATGGCGCTCGTGCAGCTTCTCGGCCGCCAGCGTGGGGCCGAAGTCGGCGTAGCTGTCGCGGATCAGGCCAAGGGCTACAGATTCGCGGTCCGCAGGCATGCGATTGTTGCTGGGTCGCCCGCGCCGTCGCGACACTAGCCCGGACGGGCCTTCCTGTTTATAGCGTTCCAGCAGCCGCCGGAACTGCCGGTCCGTGATCTCCAACCGTTCGGCGGCCACACCGGGCCGTAACTGACCATCTACGACCGCCTGGACGGTCTTGAGCCTGTCTAACTCATGCATGCTGACTGTAATGACCTCGGATTTAGCCATCCTCTGGCGTCTCCATCGTGTTCAACCGGGCAGGCTAAATACCACGAATGGAGCACTCAAGCGGACATAATGAAATGGTCAGCCCGATCGCCCGATGCATCGCCTAGGCTGGAGGCGTTACTTCTCGGAGGGAGACTG
>NZ_SROX01000040.1 GCF_013141915.1 Cupriavidus necator
CGGACATAATGAAATGGTCAGCCCGATCGCCCGATGCATCGCCTAGGCTGGAGGCGTTACTTCTCGGAGGGAGACTGCCATGAGTGAAGTCGCGTTGATCGGCATTGATCTCGGCAAACATGTCTTTCACTTGCATGCCCAGGATCGCGGTGGGCATGAACTCTGGCGCAAGAAGGTGACGCGCAAGCAGTTGCTCCTTTTGATGAGCAACTTTCCGCCCTGCACGCTGGTCATGGAGGCCTGCGCAGGCTCCCATTGCCTTGCGCGAGAGCTGCAGGCACTCGGTCACGACGCCAAGCTAATCGCGCCACAGTATGTCAAGCCGTTTGTGAAGGGCAACAAGAACGATTTCGTGGACGCGGAGGCTATTTGCGAGGCGGCTTCCCGACCCGCCATGCATTACGTTACGCCCAAGACAGAAGCCCAGCAAACGCTGGCCGCGCTGCATCGCGTCAGGGAAGGATTGGTGCGAGAACGCACGGCAACCGTCAATCGCATTCACGGCATTCTCCTTGAGTTTGGCATCAGCTTACGCGTCGGCATGCGTGTCATTGAGCGGCTGCCCGTCACGTTGGCCGAGCACACGCTGCCTCCCAGGCTCGTGCAGGTGCTAGACCGCTTGCACGCCCATTTCAAGTACCTTGACGACCAGGTCAAGCAAGTGGAGTCTGAACTCTCGCAGCAACTCAAGGAAGACGACAACGCTCAGCGTCTGTTAGCCATCCCGGGCATCGGAGCCATCACCGCCAGCTTGCTGGCCGCAGAGCTTGGTGATGCCAAGCATTTTCGCTCCGGTCGAGATTTCTCCGCATCGATCGGGCTGGTACCAAGGCAGTACAGCACCGGTGGACGACCGATTCTGCTTGGCATCAGCAAGCGGGGCGACAAGACGATGCGGTGTCTGCTGATTCAATGCGCCCGAGCCGTGATGACGCGCCTTCACCGACGCACCGATGCGCTCGGAGACTGGATTCGGAAGATGCTCGTACGGCGCCATTCAAACGTGGTCGCGTGTGCCTTGGCCAATAAGCTTGCAAGGATAGCGTGGGCGTTGTTGTACCGCCGCAGTGATTACCGAATTCAGGTGGCCGCGACCACCTGAAGGTTGGCCGACCGCGCTGGTTTTTTGTTAGTTCTGGTTTTGCGACGTTGACTTTGATGACCTAACGGCCCAGTGGCCCGGTGGACACCCTGACAAATTGGTTAGCTGCCAACAAGCTGCGGACATTTTAAGGACCACTGGGCGCGACTTTCATCGTGGAGCGGGGAGCAATCTCCAAGCAGACTCCGGATAGATTTAGGCAAGCCACAGATCATCGACCTCAACCTTGCAAAGATCGGGCTGACCATAGATT
>NZ_SROX01000041.1 GCF_013141915.1 Cupriavidus necator
GCTTAGTCGAGGATCTTTGCCACGACGCCGGCGCCGACGGTACGGCCACCTTCGCGGATAGCGAAGCGCAGGCCTTCTTCCATGGCGATCGGGGCGATCAGCTTGACGGTGATCGACACGTTGTCACCCGGCATCACCATTTCCTTGTCCGCCGGCAGCTCGATCGAGCCGGTCACGTCGGTGGTACGGAAGTAGAACTGCGGGCGGTAGTTGTTGAAGAACGGGGTGTGACGGCCGCCTTCGTCCTTCGACAGGATGTACACCTCGCCGGTGAAGTGGGTGTGCGGCTTGATCGAACCCGGCTTGCACAGCACCTGGCCGCGCTCGACGTCTTCACGCTTGGTGCCGCGCAGCAGCAGGCCAACGTTGTCGCCAGCCTGGCCCTGGTCCAGCAGCTTGCGGAACATTTCCACGCCGGTGCAGGTGGTCTTGACCGTCGGCTTGATACCGACGATTTCGATTTCTTCGCCGACCTTGACCACGCCACGCTCGATACGGCCGGTCACCACGGTGCCGCGACCCGAGATCGAGAACACGTCTTCCACCGGCATCAGGAAGGTACCGTCAACGGCACGCTCCGGCGTCGGGATGTAGGTGTCCAGTGCCTCGGCCAGGTTCATGATGGCCACTTCGCCCAGCTCGCCCTTGTCGCCTTCCAGCGCCAGCTTGGCCGAACCCTTGATGATCGGGGTGTCGTCGCCGGGGAACTCGTACTTGCTCAGCAGCTCGCGAACTTCCATCTCGACCAGCTCGAGCAGTTCGGCGTCGTCCACCATGTCGCACTTGTTCAGGAACACGATGATGTACGGCACGCCAACCTGGCGGGCCAGCAGGATGTGCTCACGCGTTTGCGGCATCGGGCCGTCAGCGGCCGAGCACACCAGGATCGCGCCGTCCATCTGCGCGGCACCCGTGATCATGTTCTTCACATAGTCAGCGTGGCCCGGGCAGTCAACGTGCGCGTAGTGGCGGTTGGCCGTCTCGTATTCGACGTGCGCGGTATTGATGGTAATACCGCGGGCCTTTTCTTCCGGCGCTGCGTCGATTTCGTC
>NZ_SROX01000042.1 GCF_013141915.1 Cupriavidus necator
GTATGCCACGCAAAACCAAGACGAGTCAGGCCGCCGACCGTGAGCTGCCGACCATCCCCGAGGACTTGATTGCCCATTTCGTAAAGGGCCCGATGACTGCGGAGGCGGTCCAGGACGCTTCGATGGCGTTCAAGAAGGCCCTGATCGAACGAGCTTTGGGTGCCGAACTGAGCCATCATTTGGGCTACCCGCCGGGCGCCGAGCGCCCGGCCGGCACGGCCAACCAGCGCAACGGCAAGAGCGCCAAGACAGTCCTGACGGACGACGGGCCTCTGCGGTTAGACATCCCGCGAGACCGCGACGGCAGCTTCGATCCGATCCTGATTCCCAAGCACGAGCGGCGCTTCACCGGGTTCGACGACAAGATCATCGCCATGTATGCCCGCGGCATGACCGTGCGCGAGATCCAGGCGTTCCTGGCCGAGCAGTACGGCACCGAGGTCTCGCCTGAGTTCATCAGCTCGGTAACCGATGCGGTCATGGACGAGGTCACCGCCTGGCAGGCCCGGCCGCTGGAGGCGATGTACCCGGTGGTGTTCTTCGACGCGCTGCGGGTCAAGATGCGCGAGGACGGCGTGGTACGCAACAAGGCCGTCTATCTGGCATTGGGCGTGCTGCCAGACGGCACGCGCGACATCCTGGGCCTGTGGATAGAGACCACCGAAGGCGCCAAGTTCTGGATGAAGGTGTTCAATGACCTGAAGACTCGTGGCACGCAGGACATCCTGATCGCGGTCACCGATGGCCTCAAGGGCATGGAGCAGGCCCTGAACGCGGTGTTCCCACACACGACGCTACAGACCTGCATCGTGCATCTGATCCGAAACAGCTTAGGCTACGCCGGTTGGAAAGAGCGCCGGGTCGTGGCAGCGGCGCTTAAGCCCGTGTACACCGCGCCCACTGTTGAAGCGGCGCTGGCCGAGTTGGCGGCCTTCGAGCAGGGAGAGTGGGCTAAGAAGTATCCCCCCATTGCCGCATC
>NZ_SROX01000043.1 GCF_013141915.1 Cupriavidus necator
TGATAGCGGACATGTGACGGACCCATGCCACGGAGAATGTCCCGGCCAAGCCGGGACATGCATGGCCTTCGATCAGTCCCCGAAATCGGTGGCTTCGGACGCGCCCCGCCAGGCGTCGAGATCCTTTGCGACAGCGCTTGCCTTCGCGGCCGCGAGTTCATTGGCGATCTTGCCTGCAAACAGATGCAGCGGGGCCGATTCAACAGTCGCGGCCTGGATGATCAGCAGTGCGAGCTTGTCCGGGTCCCCAGCCTGGTGGCCATGCAGGGTGTCGAGATGCAGGTCCAGCGAAGCCTTGGCCTCGGAGTAGTCGTCGATCTGCCGTCTGGCCACCGCCAGCGCACCATTCGACAGGAAATCGGTGCGCACCGGTCCGGGATAAACCACCGTCGCGCGAATGCCCAGTTCGGCGACTTCTGCCGCAAGGGATTCCGTCAGGCCAGACAGCGCGAACTTGCTCGCCACGTAGCTGCCCCATCCCGGATAGCCCCCCTGGTAGCCGACGATGGACGAGATATTGAAGACGTGTCCGCTGCGCTGGCGTCGAAGCTGCGGCAGCGCATGACGCAGGACAGCCATCGGCGCAAAGAAGTTGACCTCGAAATTCCGACGAAGCTCGTCGTCCGACAATGCCTCGACGGTCCCTTGCTGGGCGTAGCCGGCGTTGTTCACGACCACGTCGAGAACGCCGAACCATTGCACGGTCTTCTCGATGGCCTCGTGGACGCTGCGGTCACTGGTCAGGTCGACCCCGAGCGGTAGAAATCGCTCGGACGCCGCACCGAATTCCTCCGTTAACGAGGCGGCTGTGCGGGAGGTGGCCGCCACCCGGTGGCCTTGCTCCAGCAGGTGTGTCACGAGTTTTTGGCCGACGCCCTTCGATGCGCCGGTGATGAACCAGGTACGGGATGCTTGCTTCACGGTAAGAACTCCTTGAGTGATGAAACGTTTGGCT
>NZ_SROX01000004.1 GCF_013141915.1 Cupriavidus necator
TATTTCTCGACCAGCACCTTGTCGTCGCCGAAGCTGGCCGACGCCTCGCGCTTGACCGACGCCAGCGCGGCGTCGAAACCGTCGCCCGACTCGACCACGCGCATGCCCTTGCCGCCACCGCCCGCGCTGGCCTTGAGCAGCACCGGATAGCCGATGCGGTCGGCCTCGCGGCGCAGCAGCGCCGGGTCCTGGTCTTCGCCGTGGTAGCCCGGCACCAGCGGCACCGCGGCCTTTTCCATCAACTGCTTGGCCGCGCTCTTGCTGCCCATCGCGTGGATCGCCGACGCCGGCGGGCCGATAAAGACCAGCCCGGCCGCGGCGCAGGCCTCGGCGAAGGCTTCGTTCTCGGACAGGAAGCCATAGCCCGGGTGGATCGCCTGGGCGCCGCTCTCCTTCGCCATCTCGATGATATGGTCGGCGCGCAGGTAGCTGTCGCGCGCGGCGGCGCCGCCGATATGCACGGCCTCGTCGCAGAAGGCGACATGGCGCGCCTCGGCGTCCGCATCGGAATACACCGCGACGGTGCGGATGCCCAGCCGGCGGCAGGTGGCGGCCACGCGGCAGGCGATTTCACCGCGGTTGGCGATCAGGATCTTGTTGAACATTGAGCTTCCTAGTCGTTGTGACATGCCACGATTACATGCGGAACACGCCGAACTTCATCTCGTCGATCGGCGCGTTAAGGCTGGCCGACAGTCCCAGCCCCAGCACCGTGCGCGTCTGCGCGGGATCGATCACGCCGTCGTCCCACAGCCGCGCGCTGGCGTAGTACGGATGCCCCTGGTGCTCGTACTGGTCGCGGATCGGCTGCTTGAAGGCGTCTTCCTCCTGCGCGCTCCACTGGCCCCCCTTTGCTTCTATCCCATCGCGGCGCACCGTCGCCAGCACGCTCGCGGCCTGCTCGCCACCCATCACCGAGATGCGCGCGTTCGGCCACATCCACAGGAAGCGCGGCGAATATGCGCGCCCGCACATGCCGTAGTTGCCCGCGCCGAACGAGCCGCCGATGATCACCGTGAACTTGGGCACCTGCGCGGTCGCGACCGCGGTCACCATCTTGGCGCCGTTGCGCGCGATGCCTTCGTTCTCGTACTTGCGCCCCACCATGAAGCCGGTGATGTTCTGCAGGAACACCAGCGGGATCTTGCGCTGGCAGCACAGCTCGATGAAGTGCGCGCCCTTGAGCGCCGACTCCGAGAACAGGATGCCGTTGTTGGCGACGATCCCGACCGGATAGCCCCAGATCCGCGCGAAGCCGCACACCAGCGTGGTGCCGTAGCGCGCCTTGAACTCGTCGAACTCGGAACCGTCGACCAGCCGCGCGATCACCTCGCGCACGTCGTACGGCTTGCGCGTGTCGGTCGGGATCACGCCGTACAGCTCTTCCACCGGATAGAGCGGCTCGACCGGCGCGTGCAGGCGGATCTGGTCCGGCTTGCGGCGGTTCAGGTGCTGCACGATATTGCGCGCCAGGCTCAGGGCGTGGTGGTCGTTCTGCGCGAAGTAGTCGGCCACGCCCGACAGGCGCGTATGCACATCGGCGCCGCCGAGGTCTTCGGCGCTGACTTCCTCGCCGGTGGCCGCCTTCACCAGCGGCGGGCCGCCCAGGAAGATGGTGCCCTGGTTCTTGACGATGATCGACTCGTCGCTCATCGCCGGCACGTAGGCGCCGCCCGCGGTGCAGGATCCCATCACCACCGCGATCTGCGGGATGCCGCGCTTGGACAGGTTGGCCTGGTTGTAGAAGATGCGGCCGAAGTGGTCGCGGTCGGGAAACACCTCGTCCTGGTTGGGCAGGTTGGCGCCGCCCGAATCGACCAGGTAGATGCACGGCAGGTGGTTCTCTTCGGCGATTTCCTGCGCGCGCACGTGCTTCTTGACCGTCATCGGGTAATACGTGCCGCCCTTGACGGTGGCGTCGTTGCAGACGATCACGCATTCCTGCCCGGCCACGCGGCCGATGCCGGTGATGATGCCGGCGCCGGGCGCGGCGTTTTCGTACATGTCGTACGCGGCCAGCTGCGACAGCTCCAGGAACGGCGTGCCGGGGTCCAGCAATTGCTGCACCCGCTCGCGCGGCAGCAGCTTGCCGCGCGACAGGTGCTTGGCGCGCGCGTCGGCGCCGCCGCCTTCGGCCAGTTTCGCGATCTTTTCCTGCAGGTCGGCAACCAGTGCCTGCATGGTCTGCGCGTTGGTCCTGAACGACTCGGAGCGGGCGTTCAGCTTGGTTTCAATTGCCGCCATAAGGGCCTCGGGCAGTCGGTTATTGGTGTTTGTGTTTTATCTCAGGCGCGCTCAGGCCGTCCTGGATTCATCGAGATTCAGTTCACGCACCATCTGGTCGCGCATGACGAACTTCTGCACCTTGCCGGTCACGGTCAGGGGCATCTCTTCGACAAAGCGGATATAGCGCGGGATCTTGTAATGCGCGATCTGGTCGCGGCAGAAGGCGCGGATCTCGTCTTCGGTGGCGCGCTCGCCGGGCTTGAGCACGATCCACGCGCATACCTCCTCGCCGTACTTGGCGTCGGGCACGCCGAATACCTGCACCGCCTGGACCTTCGGATGGCGGAACAGGAATTCCTCGATCTCGCGCGGGTAGATGTTCTCGCCGCCGCGGATCAGCATGTCCTTCACCCGGCCGACGATATTGCAGTAACCCTCCTCGTCGAGCGTGGCGAGGTCGCCGGTGTGCATCCAGCCGTCGCGAATGGCTTCGGCGGTGCGGGCCTCATCATCCCAGTAGCCGAGCATCACGGAATAGCCGCGCGTGCACAGCTCGCCCTTCTCGCCGACCGGCACGGTCGCGCCAGTGGCGTCGACGATCTTCACTTCCAGGTGCGGCTGGATGCGGCCGACGGTGGTGGTGCGCTTGTCGAGCGGATCGGTGGTACTGCTCTGGAACGACACCGGACTGGTCTCGGTCATGCCGTAGGCGATCGTTACCTCGGACATATGCATCTGTGCCACCACGCGCTTCATGGTCTCGATCGGGCACGGCGACCCGGCCATGATGCCGGTGCGCAGCGACGAGAAGTCGTAGTCGGCAAAGCGCGGGTGGTCCAGCTGCGCGATAAACATCGTCGGCACGCCGTGCAGCGCCGTGCAGCGCTCTTCGCTGACCGCCTGCATGGTGGCCTCGGGGTCGAAGGCCTCGCCCGGGAACACCATCGCCGCGCCGGTGGAGACGCAGGCCAGCACCGACAGCACCATGCCGAAGCAGTGGTAGAACGGTACCGGAATGCAGAGCTTGTCCTGCTCCGAGAAGCGCATCGCCATGGCGATGAAGCGCGCGTTGTTGACGATATTGCGATGCGTCAGCGTGGCGCCCTTGGGCGCGCCGGTGGTGCCGCTGGTGAACTGCACGTTGATCGGGTCATAGCGGTCCAGCTGCGCCGTGATGCCATCGAGCTCCGCGCGCGCCACGCTGGCGCCACGGGCCAGCACGTCCGCATAGCGGATCATGCCGGGGGTCTCGCCCTCTCCCATGCGGATCACCCAGCGCAGCGACGGCAGCCGCGCGGCCTGCAGCGTGCCCGCTGCGCTGGTGGCCAGCTCCGGCGCCAGCGCCTGCAGCATCTCGAGGTAGCGCGAGGTCTTGAAGGCCTCGGCGGCGACGATGGCCTTGACGCCGACCTTGTTCAGCGCGTACTCCAGCTCCGCCAGCCGGTAGGCCGGATTGATGTTGACCAGAACCACGCCCAGCCGGGCGGTGGCAAACTGCGTCACCAGCCATTCCACGCGGTTGGGCGCCCAGATGCCGACGCGATCGCCCCTGGCCAGGCCCAGCGCATGCAGCCCGGCGGCCAGCGCATCGATGGCTTCGGCGAACTCGCGCCAGTTCCAGCGCACGCCCTGCTCGCGAAACACCACGGCCTCGCGTTCGGGGAACGCTGCCACGGTCTGCGCCAGCAGCGCCGAGACGGTCTGCTCGGACAGCGCAATGCTGGTGTCGCCACGGACATGCGACAGCCCGCCGATCGGCAGAATGGTGGGAAGCGGATCTCCCTGCATCTTCATCGTTGTCTCCAAAGCGCGTTCGGTTTCGACTTGAGTTGAGCGTAACTCAAGAACACGAATATCGTCGGGGTGATCCTGCCCAAAATTGGGGGTTAACCCCGATAAGCTGCTATCGTGTGCTGCCGGATGGTTAGGCGATTCCCGGTCTCGTCACATCGGAATGACGAAAAGGTATACGGGCTCAGGCGAAAATTCAACCTTAATTTGAGGCGCACTCAACTTCGAGGCAAAATGGAGTACGATGTGACGGCGTCGCGCAGCAACCGCCAACGCCGCGCTACCGCAGGTTAGTGCTCCGCCCGGGGATGGCCTAACATTTCGCGCTTCGCTTGCAGGGATCCGACATCATGGAAGACATCGCCACCACCCGCCGGACCCCGTCCGGCGCCAGGGCGGAACAACGCATCCGCGACATCCTGCGTGTCAGCCGCGAGGTGTTTGCCGAACTGGGCTACGAAAAAACCACCACGACCGAGATTGCCCAGCGCTTGGGCGTTTCCGAGGCCACGGTGTTCACGTACTTCCAAAGCAAGCGCAAGCTGTGCGTGCGGGTGATCGAGGACTGGTACGACGAAATCATCGGCACGATCGAGCAAGGCATGCCGCGCGACCAGGGCATCAAAGCGCAGCTGGCGTTCTACGTGAAGACGCACCTGCGCCTGTTCCTGATCCAGGGCACCGGGCTGTGCGCGCTGGTGCTGTCGGAAGGCCGGGCCAAGGGGCCGGACCTGGGGCAGGAGTTCGTGCCGCTGCAACGCCGCTATACGGCGCCGCTGATGGACCTGCTCGCGCGCGGCCGCGAACATGGCGAGATTCGCGCCGACCTGCCGCTGAGCCTGATGCGCTCCGCCATCCTGGGCCCGATGGAGCATATCCTGTGGGATGCCATCGCGCGCGAGCGCGAGGTCGATATCGACACCACCGCCGCAGGCATGGTGGCCTTGCTGTGGCCCGCGCTGCAGCCCGCAAATATCGAACTGGAGGCCCTGCGGGCCTTCCATGGCGAAGTTGGCGCGGCGCTGCGCAAGCTGGACGGCGCCTGACCGGATCGCTCGGCCAAGCCGGCAAATTCCTTGTACGCTGGAGGAGGCGTTCCCCCACGGAGATTGCGACATGGCCGTCCAGCTCAACCACACCATCGTCTTCTCTCATGACAAGCAGGCCTCCGCGGATTTCCTGTGCGAGGTCCTGGGCCGCCCGCCGGCCGAGCCGTTCGGGCCCTTCCTTGGCGTCGCGCTGGACAACGGCGTCACGCTCGATTTCATGGACGCGCAGGGCGAGGTTGCCATGCAGCACTATGCATTCCTGGTCAGCGACGCCGAGTTCGACCACGGCTTTGGCCGCATCCGCGCACGCAACCTTGCGTACTGGGCCGACCCCTACCGTCGCCGGCCTGGCGAGGTCAATACGGACGACGGCGGCCGGCGCATCTACTTCGAGGATCCGAGCAAGCACTTCCTCGAGATTTTCACCAGGGGCTGAAGCCGACCGGCTTTGCAGTGCCTTTGGCGAGACACCGGCAAGCCCGCCACGTCCCGCCGCCTGTACCCGTCCTGCGCTTGGTTGATGCGGTTGCGCCTCATAGAATGAAATGGCCTGGTTTCCGCGCATCGAAGGACCATGCAGACCGCCGCCTATCCCTACCAGCCCGTGCGCGAGCGGCGCACGCTGACCTGCTTCCTGCTGGCCCTGCTCATGCACCTGCTGCTGGGGGCCCTGCTGTACTACGGCGTGCGCTGGCGCAATGCCGTGCCCACCGGTGTGGCGGCGGAACTGTGGGAGCCCGTCCCCGAAGCCACCGTCCCCGAGCCCGCCATCAAGCCGGCGCCGACGCCACCGCCGGTCGAGCAAGAAGACGCCGATATCTCGCTGCAGGAAAAGCAGCGCAAGGCCAGGCTGGCCGAGCGTGAGGCCGAGCAGGCGCGGCAGCGCGACAGCCAGGCCCGCGCCGAAGCGGCCCGCAAGGATGCCCAGCGCCGGGCCATGGAAGCGCAACGCCAGGCCAGCAATGCCGAGCGCCAGGCCGAGCTGGCCCGCTTGCGCGCGCAGGCGGGCGGTGCCGGTGCCGCGGCCAACGCCCGGGCCGGGGCCGGTTCCGGATCCTCGGCGAAGCCGTCTTCGGGCTATGCCGAGCGCGTGCGCCAGCGGGTCAAGCCGAACATCATCTTCAACGAGGACGTCGCCGGCAATCCGGCCGCGGTGGTCGCCGTGCACATGGCGCCCGACGGCTCGCTGCTGTCGGCGCGCCTGGCCAGGTCCAGTGGCAATGCGGGCTGGGACAACGCCGTGCTGCGCGCGGTGCAGCGGTCCGACCCGCTGCCGCGCGACAGCAACGGCGTGGCGCCGTCCGACATCCTCATCACCTTCTGGCCCAAAGATGAGGGCGGCTAAGCCCTCGCCGCCTGGCCGCGGCCGGTTCCAGTAGCGTGCGTTGTCGCACCAACTGCGGCTGAATAGAAAAATATTCCAATAATCCAACCCTTGCTGGAATGACATTACAATTCCAGCTTGCCTGGAAGGACAAATCGCATGCCTGTGCTCCCGCCCGTCCCTATCATGAATAGACAAGAACAAGCCGACGGAGCCCGCCATGACGACCGCCTCTCCTCTCACTGCCGCCCGACCGGTTGGCGTCCCGCTCGACCAGCTGGCGCTCGACCTGGCCGACATTTTCACCCACAGCGCACGCATGGTCGCCAGCCACCTCGCGCAGCACCTGCCCGACACCGACACGCTGCTGGCCGCGTTGCCGCCGGGCGCGTTGCTGGGCTCGGCCGAGACCTATACCCGGCACCTGGTCTATGGCGATCCGCTGGAACGCTTCTCCGCCATGGTGCTGGTGTGGCGCCCCGGGCAGGCCAGCCCGGTGCATGGCCATCGCACCTGGTGCGCTTACCGCGTGCTGCGCGGCACGCTGACCGAGCAGCACTACCGGTGGGATGCCGCCAGCCGGCACGCGCGCCATGCCAACACCGTCACGCGCACCGCCGGCGATACCTTCAGCGTGCCGGGCGGCCTGCAGCACATCCATGCGCTCGGCAATACCAGCGACGAGATCGCGGTTTCGCTGCATCTCTACGGTGTCAGCCGCGACCATATTGCGACCGGCGTAAACCTGCTGGTGCCCGCCGACGCCTAGCCGCCCCACTCCGCACCTGGTGCGGGCGCGCCCTCAACTGACCGCCCCGCGCCATGGACCGCTACGACAAACAGATCCTCGCCATCCTGCAGGAAGACGCCACCTTGCCGGTGGCGGAAATCGGAGAGCGGGTCGGCCTGAGTTCGACGCCGTGCTGGCGCCGTATCCAGAAGCTGGAAGAAGCCGGACTGATCCGCAAGCGCGTGGCGCTGCTCGACGCCGGCAAGCTCAATGCCGGTGTCACGGTGTTCGTCTCCGTCCGTACCAGCCAGCACAACGTGAAATGGCTCAAGCAGTTTCACGGACTGGTCTCGTCGATCCCGGAAGTGACCGAGTTCTATCGCATGGCGGGCGACACGGACTACCTGCTGCGCGTGGTGGTGCCCGATATCGCCGCCTATGACCGGGTCTACAAGAAGCTGATCCAGGGCGCGGAACTGGCCGATGTCAGCTCCAGCTTCGCGATGGAACAGATCAAGTACACCACGGCCTTGCCGCTCGACTATGCCTGAGGCTTCACTTGTACGGGCCAGCCAAGGCCTCTGACCCCGTCGCCGCTGGCAATTTCCGCCATTTCAGCGCCTTTCCCCGCGCTTTTTTTCGCATCCTGTTGCAAATACCCCGCGTTCCGGCAGACTTGCCGGCACGCTTTCCCTGCCAGGAACCTGCTGCGACGCAGCAATGGCTGTAGAATATGCGGCCCCTATTCAAACGGCCGCGGCGTACGGTTTTTACCCTCGCCTCCCGCCGAACCCCCGCGAGCCTTGACAGCAGGTTGGAATCACGCGCGCCTCGTGCGCACTGCCGTCGAAACGCGATGCACGAAGGAAACAGCAGTCAATGACAAGTGGCGCACAACGAACGGCAGCCAAAACACGAGCAGCAGCAGTCAAGGACACCGGCCAGGCCAGCGCGGCCGCGGCACACTCGGATCCGTCGGCCGAAGCCGCCGCACGCAGCCAGCAACTGCGTGCGCTGATCCAGCTGGGCAGGCAGCGCGGCTACCTGACCCACGCGGATATCAGCGACCACCTGCCCGAGAACTTCACGGACACGGCCGCGATGGAAAGCATCGTCGGCACCTTCGCCGAGATGGGCGTGAAGATCTATGAGCAGACCCCGGATGCCGAGACCCTGCTGCTGAGCGACGGCCCGGCGGTGGCCTCCGACGAGCAGGCCGAAGAGGAAGCCGAGGTCGCGCTGGCGACGGTCGATTCCGAGTTCGGCCGCACCACCGACCCGGTGCGCATGTACATGCGCGAAATGAGCTCGGCTACGCTGCTCACGCGCAAGCAGGAAGTCGAGATCGCCAAGCGGATCGAGGACGGCCTGAACAACATGGTCCACGCGATCTCGGCGTGCCCGTTCACCATCGCCACGATTCTGGAGCTGTCGGCCAAGGTCGCCAGCAATGAAATCGGCATCGACGACGTGGTCGACGGCCTGAGCGACGAGAGCATCCCCGAGCCGGCGGCAGCCGGCGCGGACGACGCCGACGACAGCCCCATCGACAGCACTGACGAGGCCGACGAAGAGGCCGACGACGCCGCCGATGAAGGCAGCGGCCAGCAAAGCGCCGAAGCCGACCTGGCCAGGCTGCGCGACGAATGCATGAAGCGCTTCGCGCGCGTCGCCGAGCAGTTCGAGCGAATGCGCGCCGAAAGCGAGGCCGGCGGTCCGGCATCGGCGGCGTTCGCGTCCGCGCGCGATGCGGTGCGCGAGGAACTGCGCACGATCCGCTTTACCGCCCGCACCATCGAGCGCCTGTGCGCCAACGTCCAGGGCATGGTCGACGAAGTGCGCGTGATCGAGCGCCAGGTGGTCCAGCTGCTGGTCGAGCGCTGCGGCATGGAGCGCGAGGACGTCATCGCCCGCTTCCCCGGCAACGAGACCAACCTCGCCTGGGGCCAGGGCCTGGCCGCGGAAGCTCGCCCCTACAGCGCGGCGGTGGCGCGCGCGCTGCCGGACCTGGAAGCCCACCAGCAGAAGCTGATCGACATCCAGGCCCGCGCGGCGCTGCCGCTGCCCGAACTGAAGGCCGTCAACCGCAAGATGCTGGCTGCCGAGCGCCAGATGCGGCAGGCCAAGCACGAGATGACGCAGGCCAACTTGCGCCTGGTGATCTCGATTGCCAAGAAGTACACCAACCGCGGCATGCAGTTCCTGGACCTGATCCAGGAAGGCAACATCGGCCTGATGAAGGCGGTCGACAAGTTCGAATACCGCCGCGGCTGGAAATTCTCCACCTACGCCACCTGGTGGGTGCGCCAGGCCGTGACGCGCGCGATCGCCGACCAGGCCCGCACCATCCGCGTGCCGGTGCACATGATCGAGCAGATCAACAAGCTCAACCGCCTGTCGCGCGAAATCATGCAGCAGACCGGCAAGGAACCCGATCCGGCGGTGCTGGCCGAGCGCCTCGACATGACCGAGGACAAGGTCCGCTCGATCATGAAGATCGCGAAAGAGCCGGTGTCGATGGAAACCCCGGTGGGCGAGGACGGCGACACCAGCCTGGGCGACATGATCGCCGACTCGGACACCGCCACGCCCGCCGACGCCGCCCTGCAGGCCGGCCTGCGCGCGGTGGTGCGCGAGATGCTGGACGAGCTCTCGCCGCGCGAAGCCAAGGTGCTGCGCATGCGCTTTGGCATCGACATGTCGACCGACTACACGCTGGAAGAAGTCGGCAAGCAGTTCGATGTCACGCGCGAGCGGATCCGCCAGATCGAAAGCAAGGCGATGAAGAAGCTGCGGCACCCCAGCCGCGCGGACCAGTTGATCACCTATCTGCGCGACGCCTGAGCGGCCCCCCCGCCTCCGCGCACAGAGGAGTGTTATCCATGCCTGACTCGAACCTCTCTTTCTTTGGCAGGCTCTCGCTTGCCATGGGCACGTTCTTCGCCATCCTTGGCAACCCGGACCTGGCAGGCCGCGTCAAGCGCCTGCGCGAAGGCGGCCCAGCTGCGCAGGCCGACGCTGCCCCGGTGCCGGCACCTGCCCCCGCGCCGGTTGCCGCGCCGGTTCCGGAAAGCGCGCCCGCATTGAAGGAAGCCAGTCCCGTCGCCGCGCTCCAGCTGCTCGGATTGCTCCAGCGCGACGCGCGCTTTGTCGACTTCGTCGAGGAAGACATCGCGCGCTATGCCGACGCCGAGATCGGCGCCGCCGCGCGCCTGGTGCACGATGGCTGCCGCGCGGTGCTGCGCGAGCATTTCACCATCCGGCCGGTGCGCGAAGAAGCGGAAGGCAGCCGCGTAACGCTGGCCGACGGCTTCGACGCCAGCGCGATCCGCCTGACCGGCAACGTGGTGGGTAGCGCGCCGTTCCATGGCGCCATCAGCCATCGCGGCTGGAAGGTCGATGAAGTGCGCCTGCCGCGCCTGGCCGAACGCCATGACGCCAGCGTGATCGCCCCCGCCGAGGTGGAGCTATGAGCGAGGCACGCTATGCCATCGGCATCGACCTGGGCACGACCCACAGCGCGGTCTCCTATGTCGACCTGGCCGCCAGCGATGGCGAGAAGACCAGCCAGCACGTGCTGCCGGTCACGCAGCTGACCGCGCCCGGCGCGGTCGAGGACCTCGACCTGCTGCCCTCGTTCCTGTACCTGCCGCATGCAAGCGAGATGGCCCCGGGCGACCTGAACCTGCCGTGGAGCGCCGCACGCGACTTCGCGGTCGGCGAGATGGCGCGCAGCCGCGGCGCGGGCACGCCGATCCGGCTGGTGTCCAGCGCCAAGAGCTGGCTGTGCCATCCCGGCGTCGACCGCCGCGCGGCGATCCTGCCTGCCGACGCGCCGCCCGAGGTGCCGCGCGTGTCGCCGCTCGAGGCTTCGGTACGCTACCTGACGCACCTGCGCGAAGCGTGGGACCAGGCCCACCCCGAGGCACCGTTCGGCGAGCAGGACATCACCGTGACCATCCCGGCCTCGTTCGATCCGGCCGCGCGCGAGCTGACCGCCGAGGCCGTCGCGGCGGCCGGCTATGCCCGCATGACGCTGCTCGAGGAACCGCAGGCCGCGCTCTACAGCTGGATCCAGAAAAGCGCCGGCCAATGGCGCAAGCAGGTCAAGGTGGGCGACATCATCCTGGTGGTCGATGTCGGCGGCGGCACCACCGACCTGTCGCTGATCGCCGTGATCGAGCGCGAAGGCAACCTGGAACTGCATCGCATCGCGGTCGGCGACCATATCCTGCTGGGCGGCGACAACATGGACCTGGCGCTGGCGCACGTGGTCGCGCGCAAGCTCGCCGCGCAAGGCACGCAGGCCGATCCGTGGCAGCTGCGGGCGCTGACCTATGCCTGCCGCGCCGCCAAGGAAACGCTGCTGACCGACCCGGCCGCCGAGAGCGTACCGCTGGTCGTGCCCAGCCGCGGCGCCAAGCTGATCGGCGGCTCGATCCGCACCGACCTGACCCGCGCCGAGCTGACCCAGACCATCCTCGAAGGATTCTTCCCGCAAGTCGACGCGTCGGCGCGCCCCGTCAGCCGGGCCCGCGCCGGCCTGACGCAGCTGGGCCTGCCCTACGCGCAGGACGCGGCCATCACGCGGCACCTGGCGGCATTCTTGGGCCGGCAGGTGGCGGCGCTGGCCGATATCAAAGGCCTCCCGGCCGCGCAGCCGGAAGGCGCCACGTTCCTGCATCCCACCGCCGTGCTGTTCAATGGCGGCGTGTTCAAGTCGGGCCTGCTGGTGGAGCGCATCCTGCAGACGCTCAACGGCTGGCTTGCCGCCGAGGACGCGGCGCCGGCGCGCCTGCTCGACGGCGCCGAGCTGGACCTGGCAGTGGCGCGCGGCGCGGCCTATTACGGCTATGTGCGGCGCGGCAAGGGCGTGCGCATCCGCGGCGGCACCGCGCGCGCCTACTACGTGGCGGTGGAATCGTCGATGCCGGCCGTGCCGGGCTTCGAGCCGCCGATCCAGGCGCTGTGCCTGGCGCCGTTCGGCATGGAGGAAGGCACCGAGGCCGAGCTGCCGCCGCAGGAATTCGGCCTGGTGGTCGGCGAACCGGTGCACTTCCGCTTCTTTGGCTCGTCGGTGCGCCGCCAGGACCAGGTCGGCACCCTGCTGGACTACTGGGGGCCGGAAGAACTGCAGGAACTTGAAGAAATCCAGGCGACCCTGCCCGCCGAGGGCCGCACCGCGGGCGACGTGGTGCCGGTCAGGCTGCATGCCCGCGTGACCGAGGCCGGCACGCTCGAGCTTGAGGCCGTGCCGCGCGGCAGCGGCGAACGCTGGAAGGTCCAGTTCGACGTGCGCGGCACTGCCGATGCCTGAAGCCGCGGCACCGGCGCTGCAGCAATACGTCGTCGGCATCGACCTGGGCACCAGCAACACCGTAGTGGCCTATGCCAGGGCCGGGTCGGACGATATCCGCGTGTTCGACATCGACCAGCTGGTCGCACCCGGCGAGGTCGCGGCGCGCCCGCTGTTGCCGTCGGTGCGCTACCACGCGGCGCCGGGCGAGCTCAACGGCGATGACCTGCAGTTGCCCTGGCAATCGGCGGCAAGCGCCGCCGCGCGCCGGACCGTGTTCGGCCGGCTAGCGGCGACGCTGGGCGCGCAGGTGCCGGGCCGGCTGGTGGCCAGCGCCAAGAGCTGGCTGTCGCATGCCGCGGTCGACCGCACCGCGCCGATCCTGCCATGGGGCGGCGAGGAGGATCTCGACAAGATCTCGCCGGTGGTCGCCAGCGCCAGCTACCTCGGCTATGTTTGCGCCGCCTGGAACCACCGCTTCCCCGATGCGCCGCTCGAACACCAGGACGTGGTGCTCACCGTGCCGGCCTCGTTCGACGAGGGCGCGCGCGCGCTGACGCTGGAAGCCGCGCGCCTGGCCGGGCTGCCCGCGCTGCGCCTGCTCGAAGAGCCGCAGGCCGCGCTCTACGACTGGCTGTTCCACCATCGCCGGACCCTGGACCAGGACCTGGCGCAAACCCGCCTGGTGCTGATCTGCGACGTGGGCGGCGGCACCACTGACCTCACGCTGATCCGCGTCGCGATGCAGGACGGGCAGCCGCAACTGACCCGCATCGGCGTGGGCAATCACCTGATGCTGGGCGGCGACAACATGGACCTGGGGCTGGCGCACCGGGTTGAAGCGCGCCTCGCGTCGGCCGGGCCGGCGCAGGCACGGCTGTCGGCGGCCAGCCTGTCGCAGCTGGTCGCGCGCTGCCGCGCCGCCAAGGAACAGCTGCTGAGCGCGGAGGCACCCGATTCGGTCACGGTGACGCTGCTCGGCGCCGGCGCCAGGCTGGTCGGCGGCGCACGTTCGGTGGAAGTGACGCGGCAGGAAGTCGAACAGCTGGTCGTCGACGGCTTTTTCCCCAGGGTGCCCGCCAGCGAACGGCCCGGGCGCGCGCGCGGCGCGATTGTCGAGTTCGGCCTGCCGTATGCGTCCGACCCTGCCGTGACCCGGCACGTGGCCGCCTTCCTGAGCCAGCACGCGGCGCAATCGCGCGCCGCACTTGAAATCGCGGATGCGCCGGAGCACGCGCTGCCGGTGCCCGATACCCTGCTGCTCAATGGCGGCGTGTTCCGCGCGCAGGCACTGGCCCACCGCCTCGCGGAGACGCTGGGGGGCTGGCGCGGCGCGCCGCTGCAGGTGCTGCACAACGCCGATCCCGACATTGCCGTGGCCCGTGGCGCGGTCGCGTATGCGCGTGCACGCGCCGGCCAGGCGCCGCGTATCGGCGGCGGCTCGGCGCGCAGTTATTTCCTGGTGCTCGACGACGGCGCCGCGGGCCAGCAAGGGATCTGCCTGCTGCCGCGCGGCACCGAAGAAGGCCACGAGATCGCTCTCAGCGACCGCACCTTCGCCTTGCGGCTCGGCCACCCGGTGCAGTTCCACCTGGTTTCGTCGGTGGCCGAGACGCCCTACCAGCCCGGCGCGCTGACCGACCTGGCTGGCGGCGACTTCGTGCGCCTGCCGCCGATCGCCACCGTGGTGCCGACGCGCGGCGCCGGTGGCCCGCGCGAAACGCCGGTGCAGATCACCACCGCGCTGACCGAGGTCGGTACGCTCGAGGTCCACTGCATCGACATCGAAGACACCGCGCGGCGATGGCGCCTGGAGTTCCAGCTGCGCGGCCACGATGCCCCGGCGGCGGCCGCCGCCCTCACCGCCGAGGCGGCACACCCATCGCTGCCGCAAGCGCTGGAGGTGATAGACCGAACCTTTGGCGCACGCTCGCAGGACGTCGGCCCCAAGGAGGTCAAGCGCCTGCGCGCGCAGCTCGAGCAGCTGCTGGGCGCGCGCGAGCAGTGGGACAGCGCGCTGCTGCGCGAGCTGTTCGGCGCCTTGTGGGAACGTGCCAAGCGACGGCGGCGCACGGCCGACCATGAGCGCGTCTGGCTGAACCTGGCCGGCTATTGCGTGCGGCCGGGCTTTGGCTACCCGCTTGACGAATGGCGCGTCGGGCAACTCTGGTCTCAGTACGACCAGGGCATCCAGTATGTGAATGAAAGCCAGAACTGGTCGGAATGGTGGACGCTGTGGCGGCGCGCCGCCGGCGGGCTGGATGAAAGCGCGCAGCTGCGCCTGCTGGAAGACATGGCCTTTTACTTGCAGCCGCCCGGCAGCGGCCGCTACAAGAAGCCGGCCGGGCCGACCCGCGGCGGCTATGCCGACATGGTGCGGCTGGCCGGCTCGCTCGAGCGCCTGCCCGCCGACGCCAAGATCGAGCTGGCCGGATGGCTGCTGGCCCGGCTGCGCAAGCCCTCCGAGAACAACCAGGGCTGGTGGGCGGTGGGACGCATCGGCGCGCGCATGCCGTTCTACGGCAGCGCGCACAGCGTGGTGCCGGCCGAGACCGCCGGCCCATGGCTGGACGCCATCCTGGCGCTGGACTGGAAAAAGGTCGAGCCGGCCGCGTTCGCCGCCGTGCAGATCGCGCGCATGACCGGCGACCGCACCCGCGACCTGCCGGACGAGATTCGCGCGAACGTGGTGCGCCGGCTGGAGGCTGCCAATGCGCCGCCAGCCTGGATTGCGATGGTGCGCGAAGTGGTGGAACTCGATGCCGCCGACGAAGGACGGGTATTCGGCGAGGCGCTGCCTGCCGGTCTCAAGCTGATCGCGGGATAGCCCAGCAAGCCTCGCATTTGCCACTTGCGGGCGCGACCGGGGCCGATGACCTACGATGACGGTAGGTTCCCTGCCTGTCCCGCCGTGAAGCCGTCCGCGCCGCCTCCCTTCCGTTGCCTTGCCGCCCTGGCCCTGGCCTGGCTCGGCCATGCCGCCGCGGCCGGCGACGACGCCCGGCGCGCCGATATGGTCACCGAGATTGCCGCGGTCGCGGCAGCTGCCGGCGCCCAGAGCGGCCGGCATGCGCTTGACCCGCGCGTGATGGCCGTCATGGGCAAGGTGCCACGCCATGAATTCGTGCCCGACCCGCAGAAGCCGCACGCCTATGAGAACCGGCCGCTGCCGATCGGCCATGGCCAGACCATTTCGCAACCGTATATCGTTGCGCTGATGACGGACCTGCTGCGGCTCCGGCCCGGCGACACCGTGCTCGAGATCGGCACCGGCTCCGGCTACCAGGCCGCGGTGCTGGGCGGGCTGGCGCGCGCGGTCTACACCATCGAGATCATCGAGCCGCTCGGGCGCCAGGCGTGCGAGCGCCTGACCCGGCTGGCCTACCATCAGGTGGCGTGCAAGGTGGGCGACGGCTACTACGGCTGGGACGAGCATGCGCCCTATGACGCGATCGTCGTCACCGCCGCGGCCAGCCACGTGCCGCCGCCGCTGATCCGCCAGCTGAAGCCGGGCGGCCGCATGGTGATCCCGGTGGGCGCGCAGTTCCTGACGCAGTATCTGCTGCTGGTCGAAAAATCCGCGGACGGCACCGTCAGCACCCGGCAGATCCTGCCGGTCCGCTTCGTGCCGCTGGTCGGCAAGCACTGAGGCGCGGCACGCCGCCGGCCGGCTTACCCGATGCCACGCCCGCCGCTGTTTGCCCTGGCCCTGCTCTCCGCCGCCGCGCTGGGCTATGAAATCCTGCTGATGCGGCTGCTTTCCATCATCTTGTGGCATCACTTCACCTACATGATGATCAGCGTGGCGCTGCTGGGCTACGGCGCCGCGGGGGCGCTGGTGGCACTGGCGCAGCCCACGCTGGTCCGGCATTTCATGCCGGTGTTTGCCGGTGGCGCGCTGCTGTTCGGCATCAGCGCCATGGCCAGCTTCGAGCTTGCACAGCGGGTCGGGTTCAACCCGCTGGAAATCCTGTGGGAGCCATCGCAGCCGTTGCGCCTGGTGGCGATCTACCTGCTGCTGTTCGTGCCGTTCCTGTGCGCGGCCACCAGCGTCTGCCTGAGTTTTGCCCGCTATCCCCTGCAGGTGCCCCGCCTCTACAGCTTCGATATCCTCGGCGCCGGGCTGGGTGCGCTGGGCATCATCGCAGCGCTGTTCGTACTCGATCCGGTCGATGCCCTGCGCCTGGTCAGCATGGCAGGCATGGCAGCCGCGGCACTGGCCTGCATGGAATGCCGCGCGCATCGCCCCTGGCTGCCGGCACTGCTGCTGGCGGCGGCCATCGTGCCGGCGGCCATCCCCGGCGGGTGGATGGCGTTGCGGCCGTCGGAGTACAAGGAACTGAGCCAGGTGCTGCGCATTGGCGACGCGCGCGTGGTGGCGCAGCGATCGAGTCCGCTCGGCCTGGTCACGGTGGTCGAGAGTCCGTCGATCCCGTTGCGGCATGCGCCCGGGCTCAGCCTGAATGCCACGGCGGAGCCGCCGCCGCAACTCGCCGTGCTGACCGACGGCGATGGCCTGAGCGCGCTCAACCACTACGACGGCCGGCGCGAACCGCTCGCCTACCTCGGCGACCTGACCTCTGCCCTGCCGTATCACCTGCTGCAGGCGCCGCGCGTGCTGGTGCTGGGCAGCGGTGCCGGCGCCGACGTGTTGCAGGCGCTCTACCACGGCGCCAGCACGGTCGATGCCGTGGAGTTGAACGCCCAGGTGATCGGACTGGTGCAGGACCGCTTCGGTGCGTTCTCCGGCAAGCCGTACAGCGCGCCAGGCGTGCAGGTGCATGTCGGCGAGGCGCGTGGGTTCCTGGCCGCCAGCAACCGGCACTACGACCTGATCCAGGTGGCGCTGCTGGACTCCTTCAGCACCTCGTCGGCGGGCCTGTATGCGCTTTCCGAAAGCTACCTCTATACCGTGGAAGCGTTCGCGGAATACCTGCGCCACCTGCGGCCCGGCGGCCTGCTGGCGATCACGCGCTGGGTGTCGCTGCCGCCGCGCGATATCCCGAAACTGTTTGCCACGGCGGTGGCGGCGATGGCGCGCGCGGGCGTGCCCGAGCCGTCGCGCCGGCTGGTGCTGGTGCGCGGCTGGAAGACGGCTACGCTGCTGGTGAAGCACGGCGACTTCCGTCCCGCGGAAATCGACGCGCTGCGCGATTTCAGCCGGACCCGCTCGTTCGACGTGGAATACTATCCCGGCATCCGGCCGGGCGAGGCCAATCGCTACAACGTGCTCGACCAGCCGGACTTCTTCGCCGCCGCGCAAGCGCTGCTTGGCCCTGAGCGCGAACGCTTCCTGTCGCGCTACAAGTTCGACGTGCGGCCCGCCACCGACGACCGGCCGTACTTCTTTCATTTCTTCAAATGGCGCACGCTGCCGGAACTGCTCGCGCTGAAGGCGCAGGGCGGGCTGCCACTGCTGGACTGGGGCTATCCGGTGCTGGTGGCCACGCTGCTGCAGGCCACGGCCGCGGCCATGCTGCTGATCGGCGTGCCGCTGTGGGTGCTGCGCCGGCGCCGGGGGCCCGGCGGCCAGGGTGCAGCGCAGCCGCCCGTGCCGGCATGGCGCACCGGCTGCTACTTCGGCGCGGTCGGGCTCGGCTTCTTGTTCGTCGAGATCGCCTTTATCCAGAAGTTCATCCTGTTCCTGAGCCACCCGCTCTATGCCGTCGCGGTGGTGCTATGCGCGTTCCTGTGCTTTGCCGGGCTGGGCAGCCGCTATGCTCCGCGCCTGCCCGGGCGCGGCCGCCGCCAGGCGGCGCTGGCGATCGGCGGCATCTGTGCAGCGTCGCTGGTCTATCTTGCGGTGCTGCCGCTAGGGTTCAGGCTGCTGATCGCATTGCCGGAACCGGCCAGGGTCGGCATCGCGGTGGCGCTGATCGCGCCGCTGGCCTTCGTGATGGGCATGCCGTTCCCGCTGGGCCTGTCCAGGGTCGCGGCGCGCGACGGCACGCTGGTGCCGTGGGCCTGGGGCATCAACGCCTGCGCCTCGGTGGTGGCCGCGGTGCTGGCCACGCTGCTGGCGATCCACGCCGGCTTTACCGTGGTAGTGCTGGTGGCATTGCTGCTGTATGTCGCGGCCGCGCTGGCGTGCCCCTGAACTGCTGGTGCGCTGCCGATGCGCCGGCGGCATCAGCCACCGGCCGCATTGCCCTGGGGCGCATGCAAGGGCGGCGGGCTCGGCCGGCGCGGCACGAAGCGGTGGCGGTCGATCTCGCCGCCGCGCGCCACCAGGATGGTGCCCTCGGGAATCTCTTCCCAGACCCCCTGCACGTCGATCAGCGGCTCCGACAGGACCAGGAAGGCGTCGTCGCCCGCGGCGGCGATGCGCGGGTCGTCCGGATAGAGTTCGCGCAGCTGCCGGAACGACGTGCTGTGGAACAGCGAACGCGAGTTGGTCTCGCTCGAATAGCGCACCGCGACGATCTGCTGGCCATCGGTCACGCAGACCGTCATGTTGAGCGGAAACTGCACATCGTGGCGCTGCCCGACTTCCTCGATCAGCCCGGCCATCTGTTCCAGCGCGCCGACCGGATCGCGCTCCAGGCCAAAGCTCAGCGCCAGGAAGAACATCACCTCGGAATCGGTCGAGCCCTCGATCCAGCGAAACAGGTGCGGCGCCACCGCCATCATCAGGTCGCGCCGCACCAGCGGATAGTCGCGGATCAGGCCATTGTGGACGAACAGCCAGCGGCCGAAGCGGAACGGATGGCAGTTGGTCTCCTGCGTCGGCGTGCCCGTGGCCGCGCGCACGTGGGCGACGAACATCGGCGCGCGCACGGCGCGGGCGGTCTCGCGCAGGTTGGTGTCGCTCCACGCCGGGTGCAGGCAGCGGTAGCGGAACGGCACTTCGGCATGGCGCCCGTACCAGCCGACGCCAAAGCCATCGCCGTTGGTGGTGGTGTGGCCGAGCCGGGAATTCAGGCTCTGGTCGATCAGCGAGTGTTCCGGCTGGAACAGCACCGTTTCCAATGCAACGGATCTGCCCGAGTAAGCCAGCCAGCGGCACATATTGCTCCTCCTTGTCCTTTGCGGGTGCGGCGCGGTGCCCTCCGCCCCCACTCCAGTTGTAGGACGGCGCGGCGCGAACGGCAAAGAAATGGTCCACCAGGCACCTGCCGGTGCCCTCGGCCATCTGCTGCTCAGGTGAAGCGGTAGGCCAGCGAAACGATGATCGGCCCCAGCACCGGCAGCAGCACATTGGCGATGGCATAGGTGATGGTGTAGCCCAGCAGCGGCACCGAACTCTGGCTGGCGGCCAGGATGGCGCTGATTGCCGGGGTGCTGACATGCTGCCCGGCAATCGCGCCGAGCAGCAGCGGGCCTTCGATCCTGAGCAGCTTGTGCCCGATCCACAAGGACAGGCACGCCGGTCCGAGGGACACCGCCAGCCCGATCAGCGGCAGCACCGCGCCGTGCTCGCGGATCAGCGCGATCGCATCCGGCCCGGCGGACAGCCCGACGCAGGCGACGAACACCGCCAGGCCAAGGTCCTTCAGGATCTGCACCGCGGACGCCGGAAAGGTGCCGAGCGACGGTTTCCGCGAATGGATCCAGCCGAACACCAGCCCGCTCAGCAGCGCCCCGCCGCCGCTGCCCAGCGTGAGGTTCATGCCGCCCACGCGCAGGCTCAGCGTGCCCACCAGCAGGCCGGCCAGGATGCCCGCGCACAGGAACACCGGGTCGGTCACCTCGGTGGCCTTGACCTCCACGCCGATGCCGCCAATGGCCTCGGACAGCGAGGGCTCCAGGCCGACGATGGTGATCACGTCGCCCAGCTGCAGCGGCGTCGAGCGCGTGATCGGCAGCGACAGGCCCGAGCGCCGCACCTGCAGCACCCAGACCTCGCGCAGGCGCCGCGCGCCGGCCAGGCGCGCCAGCTCGCCGAGGGTCTTGCCGTTGACCCGGCGCTGGTTCACCACCACCTGCTTTTCCACCAACTGGATGGCTTCGGTGTGCGCCTCGGGCAGCAGCACTTCGGGCCCGATCAGCGTGGCGGCCTTCAGCAGGTTGCTGCGAATGCCGACCATGGCCAGGATATCGCCAGCCTGCACGGTGTCGTCATCGCCCAGCTCGATGCGGGCGCCATCCCGCAATACGGTGACCACCGACGCCCGGCCGCCCACCTGTTGCTGCAAGCGGCTGACCGTCATGCCGGCCGCCTGGCGGACCGAAAAGGCGCGCCCGGTCAGGCGCGGCAGCGCCGGCTGGGTGGCCACGTCGTCGTCGGACGCTGCCTCCATGCGCGCCGCAACCTCGCGCGCGGCCTTGCGCAGGTCGATGCCCAGCAGCGCCGGCGCGATCTGGCTGGTGAAGAACACGATGCTGATCAGCCCGACCAGGTAGGTCAGCGTATACGCGGTGGCGATATTGGCCTCGTAGCGGCCCACGGTGGCGGCGTCCAGGCCCAGATGCTTCAGCGCTTCGGCGGCGGTGCCCACCACCGCCGATTCGGTCGCGGCGCCGGCGGCAAGCCCGGCGGCGGTGCCCGGATCGAAGCCCAGGTACGCCGCCGCGCCCAGCGCGATCGACAGCACCACGACGGCCTCCACCAGCGGCAACACCATATAGCGCAGGCTCGAGCGATTCAGGTTGGCAAAGAACTGCGGCCCGCCGGAATAGCCCATGGCGAAGATGAACAAGGCAAAGGCCATGTCTTTCAGTTCGCCGTGCATCTGGCAGCCGGTCTGGCCCATGAGCAGCGCGACGATCAGCGTGCCGCACACGCCCCCCAGCTGGATCGGCCCGACCCGCGCCTTGCCGACGAAGTAACCGAGTCCGACGGTGAGGAACAGCACCAGCAGCGGGTTGGCAGCAAAGAAATCAACGGTACAGGTCATCGGGGGCGCGGATTGGGTGGATGGGGAGCAGCAGGTCAGGGATTGAGCGGTGGCAGCGCCGGCCTGGCGTGCCGGCGGCGCGGGGGGGCCGCGATGGCGTGCCGCCCCAGCGCCTGGACGAGCGGGCGGCCGTCCCAGGCGGCCGGGGCCGGGGCCGGCCCGTAAAGATGGCGTTGCAGCCCCGTCACGGCTGCGGCCAGGCCGGCATCGCCGACCGCTTCGGCCCAGGCCGCGGGCGTGGTGCCGTGGACGGCGCGGGTCCAGCCGTCGAGCGCCTGGCTCGCGGCGGCGGCATCGCCCGACCGGCAGGCCTGCAGTGTCGCCGCCAGGCGCGCGTCGGGGCGCGCGGCGCGGGCGTGCCGGCGCTCGGCGCGCCGTTGTTGCAGGCGGGCCAGGCGCGGTCCTAGCCGACGCCACAGCGCAGCCAGCGCCGCGGCGGCGAGCAGCGCGCCGGCGGCCCACAGCAGCATCCGCCGCGGCCAGCCGCCCTCGCCCGGCAGCGCGCCGGCCGAGGGTCCGCCTGGCGCCAGCGCCCCGGCGTGGCGCGCGGCGGCCACCTCGACCTTCACCATCGGCGCCTCCGACCTGGCAGGCTGCCGCGTCGCGGGATCGACCCAGTCCACCGTGACCGCTGGCAGCGTATAGCTGCCGGGCCGCTCGAAGACATAGGTCAGCGTATCGATGCGGGTGCCGCCCGGCCCCGGCGCGGCACCCGCATGATCGGACAAGCGCGGATCCGCGCGGAACATGCGCACGCCGCGCGGCGCCGCGGCCTGCGGCGGAACGATCCTCATCGCCTGGGTCTGCGGCGCAAAGGTGGTGACGGTGCGCACCAGCGCATCGCCCGCGTGCAGCCGCACCACGCCGTGGTCGGGATCATGGTCCAGCGTTTGCGTCACGGTGAGCTGCGCCACCGGCAGTAACCGCCGGCCCGCGCTGCCGCCCGCGGCGGCGGTGGCGGTGCCCCCGGCGCCAGCCCGGATCGTGGTGACGGGCAAGGTGACACTGCCTTGGCGCGGTGCGCCGTCATCGCCGGCGTAGGTAACACGGATGACCACCGCTGGCAGCCGGAATTCGCCATCCTGCTCGGCGGTGAACGCATAGGTCTTGCGAATTCCCGCATAAACCACGCCGTCGATGGTCTCCGTGGAATTCAGTGCGCGCGCATCAGGCAGGGTGACGACGGCGCCCGGCACCTGAAGCGCCGGGAACGCCGGCGCCGACAGGAAGTAGTTGGGGGCCAGAATGGTGATGTCGATGCCGACTTGCTGGCCCACCAGCACCGGCTGCCGCGCACCCACTTCGACGCGCACGATGGGCTCCGCCGCCGCCCGCGCCGACCACGGCCAGAGCCACGCGGCCACCAGCAGGAGCAGAGACGCAACCCCGCGGAGCATCGCGCCGGCCCTCATCGCGGCGCCTGCGCGGGCGCGCCCTGCCCTTGCTGCAGCGCGAACTTGCGCTGCAGCAGGTCGGTCGGCGTGGTCTGGATCGCGCGCATCCACATCTCCACGTCCTGCGTCAGGCCGACCTGCAGCGACTTGCCGCCCGACTCTGGCGGCTTCGCGGCGTCGTACTTGATCTCGTCCGGCGGCAGGTCGGGGGGCTCTTCCTCGTCGTCGGGGTCTGGCTTCTGTCTGGGTATCTGCTGCGCCAGCAGTTTTTCCATCAGCGCCAGGTTGGCGGTTGCCGCGGGCCATTGCGGCTGGCGCCGGAGCGCCTGGCGATAGCGCGCGGCGGCCTGCTGGTACTGGCCCTGACGCGCCAGTGCATTGCCCTGGTTGTAGTCCGCCTGCGCGGAGTCGACCAGCGCGAAGCTCTGCACCGCCTGCGCATACTGGCCCGCGCGATACTGCGCGACGCCGCGCCACATCGGATCGTCGAACAGCGTGGCGGCGCGGGCAAAGTCGCCCTGCTCGAAGGCGCGCCGGCCTTGCTGGTCGTGTGTCAGCCAGAGGTCGGCAAAGCGCCATGGGCGTACGGCATCGGCTGGCGTGGATGCTGGTGTAGCGGATTGCGTGGATGACTGCGCGCGGGCCTCGGGCGGCGCGGCAAATGCCAGTGCCAGCAGCAGGCCGGCGCTCCAGCGCACGGCCCAGCCTTTGCGGAACCACAGCATCGCCAGCAGCGCGATCGGCGGCACCAGCCACCAGCCTTCATCCTTCCAGCGCGCGCGGTCGCCGGCCTGGATCCGTTCGAGATGCGACTGCACGTGGCGCTGCACCCAGGCCACGTCGTCGTCGCTGCCGGGTGTAAAGGTTGCCACCGGCACGTCGCTGTCATCGCCGAAGCGCTTGAGCGCCGCCTCATCCAGGCGCGCAAACACGCGCGCGCCATCCTGCTCGACAAAGCCGCCCGCGGCATTGCGCAGCGGGCCGCCCTGCGCGGTGCCCAGCGCCAGCACCACCGGCTGGCTGCGGCCGCTGTCCGCCTGGGCGCGGAAGGCCGCGGCGGCGGCCGGGTCGACGGCGTCGGTCAGGAACAGGATGGTGCCGGGCACCGGCTCATGCTTCAGGTCGGCGTCGATCACGCGCAGCGCCTGCGCCATGTCGCGCCCCGGTACCGGCATGATGCGGGTCTGCAGCGCATCGGCGAAGGTCTGCAGCAGGCTGGCGTCGTCGGTCAGCGGCAGCACCATGTGAGTCGAGCCGGCATAGGCGTAGAGGGCGGTGCGGCCGCCGTCGCGGCGCGCCAGCAGCGCCTTGATCTTGAGCTTGGCGCGCTCCAGCCGCGTCGGCGTGACGTCGACCGAGTCCATGCTGGGCGACAGGTCCACGGCGATCGCCAGCGGCGCCTTGTCATCGAGGAACGGCGGGCGCTCCTGGCGCCAGCTCGGCCCCGCCAGCGCCACGGCGCCCAGCGCCAGCAGCAGCGCGGTCAGGTGCACCGGGCGCAGCGCCAGGCGGCGGCGTTCGCCCAGCATCAGGGCGTCGAGCAGGTGCGGCGCGATGGTCTCGCGCCAGCGCCGCCGCACGTCGCCGCGGCGGCGCACCGCCCACACCAGCAGCGCGGCCGGCAACAGCCCCAGCAGCCACCACGGGCGCAGGAAATGGAAATGCGAGAGCGAGTCCAGCCAGGCCAGCATCAGCGCCCGCCTCCGGCGGCATCCGCCATGGCGCCCGGCCTGTCCGCGGTGTCTGCGCCGCCGGCCACTCCGGCCACTTCAGCCGCCGGGCGCAGACGCGGCCGCGACCGCCATGCCGAATACCCGAACATCAGCAACTGGTACGCCAGCACCAGCGCCAGCGCGGCGCCCAGCGGCCACATGAACAACTCGCGCCGCGGCCGCCACGACAGCGTCTTCTGGTCATGCGGCGTGATCTGGTCGAGCGTGGCGTAGATGGTCTCCAGGCCGGCCTGGTCGGCGCCGAAGAAATAGCGCCCGCCGGTCTGCGCCGCCAGGCGCTGCAGCACCTCCAGGTCGACCTTATCTTCGCCCGCGGCGTTGGGGTCGCCGATGCCGATGGTATGCACCACCACCTTGCGCTCGCGGGCGATGCCGCCGGCGCGCTCGGGCGGCATCCGGCTGGCGGTGTCGTTGCCGTCGGTCAGCACGATCATTACCCGCTGCGGCGCTTTGCTGTGCTCGAACATCTTGATGCCAAGCCCGATCGCGTCGCCCAGCGCCGTGCTCGGCCCCGCCATGCCGGGCAGCAGGCCGGCAAGCAGCGTCTGCACCAGCTGGTGATCCAGCGTAAACGGCGCCAGCGGGTATGGCGCGTCGCCGAACACGACCAGGCCGATGCGGTCGCCGGGGCGTCTTGCCACGAAATTGCTGACCACCTGCCGCACCGCCTGCACGCGCGGGATCAGCGCGCCCGACGGATCGCGGAAGTCGCGCGTGTCCATCGACTGCGACAGGTCCAGCGCCAGCAGCAGGTCGCGCGCGGGCTGCACCTTCCGCACCGGCGCTTCGAGAAACTGCGGCCGCGCCAGCGCCGTCACCACCAGGGCCCACGCCAGCGGCGCCAGCACCCATTGCAGCCGGTTGCGGCGCGGCACCACGGCACCGGCCGCGGGCGTCAGCCCGGCGGCACTGGCCACCTCGCCAAAAAACGGCAGCCGCACCGACGGGCTTTCCTCGCGGTACGGCGGCAGCCACCACCACAGCAGCAACGGCAGCGGCAGCAGCACGAACAGCCAGGGGTATTCAAACTGGTACATGGTGCTCAGCGATCCAGCGCCGGCATGCCGCGGCGACGGCCCGCACCTGGGGCTCCGGCCATTGCGCCAGGGCCGCCTCGCCGCGGTACTCGGCGTCGTGCACCAGCGCGGCCAGCAGCGGCGCGGCATCCTGTGCCCGCCCCGCATGCGCCTGCAGGAATTCGGCCCAGCCGCCGCCGGCCAGGCTGGCCACCTGTGCGCGCGGCCATGCCGCCAGCGCGGTGCGCTTGAGCAGCGCCGCCATCGCGCGCAAGGCCGCGGCCCGGCGCGTCGGGTCAGTTTCCAGCCGCAGCGCCGCCAGCTCGGCCAGCGCCTCGCGCCGGTAGCGGTTGGCACGGTAACGCCGCCAGGCGCGCCAGGCCGCCCAGGCCAGCGCCAGCAGCAGCAAGCCCGCGGCGATCGGCCAGCCAATGGTCTGCGGCAGCCACGATGGCGGCGGCGGCACGGCCAGGTCGGCCAGCGTTGCCAGCGTGGCCGGGCCAGCACTGTGGGTCAGGCTCATCGCGCCGCTCCCGTGCGTTGCCGCAGCGGCGCCTGCTGCAGCGGCCGGCCCAGCAGCCGGCGCAATTGCGGCGCGGTTTCCTCGGCCGTCGACAGCGGCAGCAGCGGCACGCCCATGGCATGGTGCCAGTCCAGCAGCGACCTGGCGCGGGCATCGGCAAACTCGGCGATGCCGCGCCGCGTGGCGGCGTGGCCAAAGCCCAGCTCGACCTGCAATTCGCCGTCGCTGACCACCAGCTGTCCCGAACCTGGCAACTCGCCGAGGAACGGATCGTGGACCAGGATGGTCAGCACATCGTTGTGCGTGGCCAGCGCCAGCATCAGGTCGCGGGTGCGGGCGTCATGGCCGTCGAAATCGCTGATCACAATGACCAGGCAATCGTGGCGCGCCATGCGCGCGGTGCGCTCCAGCGCCGCGTTCAGCTGCCCCGCGGCGCGGCGCGCCGGCGCATCGGCGCGCAGCGCCTGGTTGAAGCGCGCGATGCCGCCCAGCAGCTGCTGCACGGTGTCGCGGTTGCGGCGCGGCGCAAACGCTTCGATGCGGGCATCGCCCAGCACCACGCCGCCGACCCGGTCGCCTTGAGCCAGCACGCGCCATGCGGCCAGTGCCGCGGCCTCGGCCGCGCTGACCGATTTCATCGCGCGCCGGCTGCCGAAGAACATGTTGATGCGCTGGTCCACCACCAGCAGCACTGGACGGTCCTTCTCCTCGGTGTAGACGCGCACATGCGGCTGGCCGGTACGCGCGGTCACGCGCCAGTCCATGCTGCGGATATCGTCGCCCGGCAAGTACAGGCGCAGTTCCTCGAAGGCCAGGCCGCGCCCGCGCACCCTGGAGGCATGGCGCCCGGCCAGCACGCTGTGCACCGGCTGGCGCGGCAGGAAGTGGAAGTCGCGCGCGGCCACCTCCAGCCTGGCCAGCGCCGCGGCATCGACACTGACACCGGGCACCGCCTGCGACAATGGCGCGTGCGCCGCCGGCGCGGCGCGGGCGATGGCGCGTTGGAATGGCAGGCGCATGGTAGTGGCCTCGCTGACGCTCAGGCCACCGCCACCTGCTGCACCAGGCGCTCGATCACGGCGTCGGCGCCGACGCCGGCCGCATGCGCCTCGTACGACAGGATCAGCCGGTGCCGGAACACGTCGCCGACCACGGCCTGCACGTCCTCGGGCGTGACGAAGTCGCGCCCGCGCAGCCACGCATGCGCGCGCGCCACCTTGTCCAGCCCGATCGAGCCGCGCGGGCTCACACCCACCTGGATCCATTGGTCAAGGTCGTCGTCGACCGGCTTGGGGTCGCGCGTGGCCTGCACCAGCGTGACGATGTAGCGCTCCACCGCCTCGCTGACGTAGACGCCATGGATCTCCGCGCGCGCGCTGAAGATGGCCTCGGGCGCCAGTCGCACCGGCGCCGCGCCAGCGCCGGCCGCGCCGCCCGCCTCTTCCGCGCGCGCCAGCCTGACGATATCGGCCTCGGCATCGGCTTCCGGGTAGCTCACGCTGATATGCATCAGGAAGCGGTCCATCTGCGCCTCGGGCAGCGGGTACGTGCCCTCCTGTTCGATCGGGTTCTGCGTGGCCATCACCAGGAACAGCGGCTCAAGCTTGTGCGTGGTGCCGCCCACGGTGACCTGGCGCTCTTCCATCGCTTCCAGCAGCGCCGCCTGGACCTTGGCCGGCGAGCGGTTGACCTCGTCCGCCAGCACCAGGTTGGCGAACACCGGGCCGGCCTGGAAGCGGAATTCGCCCTTGCCGGCTTCGGTGAAGTAGATCTCCGACCCGGTGATATCCGCCGGCAGCAGGTCCGGCGTGAACTGGATCCGCGACAGCCGCGCATCCAGGTTGCGCGCCAGCGTCTTGATGGCGCGGGTCTTGGCCAGCCCCGGCAGCCCTTCCACCAGCAGGTGGCCATCCGCCAGCAGGCCCAGCAGCAGGCGTTCGATCATGCGCTGCTGGCCCACGATCGACTCGCCCATGCGCTGGTGCAGGGCCAGGACGTCGTCGCGCGTGCTCATGGGGTATTCCTTGGTGCGGCCGGGGCGCGGCGGGCCTGGCCGCCGACGAACCATGCATAGTACGGATTGTCGGGATCGGCGCGCATGGCCTGCGTGATATGGCTGGCCCAGGCCTCGCGATCGCCGCGGTAGGCGTCGAGGCCGGCGCGGTAGAACGTGTGCAGTACCTGGCGCTGGTGGCGCAGCTCGCGCCAGAAGGCGTCGTCGGCGCCGGCCAGCGGCGGCTCGCTTTGCAGCGCCAGCAGCCTGGACAGGGACTCCGGGAAGGCGTCGGGGCGGACCCAGCCCGCATACTCGATGCGCGGCCGGTCGTCGGTCACGGCCGGTGCATCGGCGGCATACCAGTCCAGCCCGGCCCGGTCGGTGACCCAGGTGGCCATCAACGCCGCCGCCGAGCCCACGCCGACGGCCTGCAGCGCCGCGGCGACCCCGGGCTGCGCAAAGCGCGCGCGGATCTGCGCGGCATCCAGCGCCAGCGGCGCCATCGAGCCTACCAGCATCATCTCGTGCAGCTCGGTGGTCCACAGCGTGGCGTGCGGGAACACGTCCAGGAAACTGCGCACCAGCATGCGCGTGTCTTCGTCGTTCTGGGTCGGCAGCGGCAGCCACTGCGCCACCAGCCCGCCGGGTTGCAGCCGCGCCGCCGCCAGGCGGTAGAAATCGGTCGAATACAGGTTGGCCACGCCGGCGGCCGACGGCGGCGGCGGCTCCAGCGTGACCAGGTCATACTGCTGCGGGCTCTGCAGCAGCTCGCGCCGGCCGTCGCGCAGGCGGATCTCCACGCGCGGATCGGAGGCGACGCCGAAATTCCCCTCAAAGCGGGGCACCGCGCGCGCCACCGGCGGCAGCAGTTCCGCCACCACGCGCCGCTCCAGCCCCGGCCATGCCAGCGTGGCGCCCGCCGTGATGCCGGTGCCCAGCCCGATCACCAGCGCCGACTTCGGCGCGCCGTTATGCACGATCAACGGCAGCAGCGCCTGCAAGCGCATATAGCGCTGCGAGGTCATGGCGTCGCCGGAATTGGACACGCCCTGGATATAAAGGCGGCGGAAACGGTTGCTGGCGGAGGCCTGCTCCAGCACCGCCACGGTGGCGCCGCGCCCTTCCTCGTAGAACACCAGTTCGCCGCCGCGCGCCCGCGCCAGCAGGGTGGCAAAGCGATCCTGCGGCGCCGGCGCGGCGGCGATCACGGCCAGCACGCCCACCATCGGCACGGCCCAGCGCGCCAGGGGCCGTACGCCGCTGCCCAATGCCACCGCCACCACGCCGACCACCGCCGCCGCAATCGCCAGCAGCGACAGGGTCCGCACCAGGCCCAGGTACGGCACCAGCACGAAACCGGCCAGCGCCGTACCAGCGATGCCGCCCAGCGTATTGAGCGCCACCACGCTGCCGACACCCGCGCCAATGCGCCGGCTGTCCACACAGACGCGCAGCACGAACGGAAACGCCGCGCCCAGCAGCAGCGTCGGCACGAACACCACCGTCAGCGCCGCCAGTGCGAACCTGGCGCAAGCCGCCAGCAGCGGGCTGGCGCTGACGCCCTGGACCCACGCCGACAGGCTGCCCTGGGCACGCAGCAGCCATTCGCCCAGCAGCAAGAATTCCAGCAAGGTTACCAGCCCGGCTGCCGCGATCAACAGGCCGAAGGCGCCCCAGGGGTCGCGCACGCGATCGGCGTGGCGCGCGGCCAGAACGCTGCCGAGCGCCAGGCCGGACAGATAGGTGGCGAGCACCACGGTGAAAGCGAAGGTACGGGTGCTGAGGAACTGCACGATGGCCTGCGACCAGACCACCTCGTAACCCAGCGCGATGCCCCCGGCGGCGGCGTACAGCAGCAACGCCAGCCTGCCGTTGGCGGCATCGCCCGGCGCAGCGGCGCCGCGCGCTGCACTGGCGCCGCCTGCAGCCGCCGCGGCGGGCCCGCGACGATCGAGCAGCCAGGCCCCCAGCGCAGCCGCACCATTGAGTGCGCCCGCCGCGATGGCGCTGCCGAGGATGCCGAGCGCGGGCACCAATACAAAGCCCGCCAGCAGCGTGCCGACAATCGCGCCGGCGGTGTTGGCGGCGTAGAGCCGCCCGCCGTGCGTGCCAACGCAACCGGGGCGTGACGCCAGCACGCGTACCAGCACCGGCAGCGTTCCGCCCATGACGGCCGCCGGCAGGATCACCAGGCCCAACGGCAACGCCCACGCCAGCACCCCCACCCGGCTTTCCAGCCAGGCAAACGGCGCGGCGGCCTGGGCCAGTGCCAGCGTGGCGCCAACACCCAGCACCAGCACCGCGATTTCCAGCGCGGCATACAGCCTGAGAAGACGGCCACCGCGGTCAGCGATGCGCCCGAAGATCCAGCCGCCCAGCGCCAGCCCGCCAAAGAATGCACTCACGGCGGCGGTGACGGCATGGACCTCGATGCCCACCACCAGGGCAAGCTGCCTGATCCATAGCACCTGGTAGACCAGCCCCGCGATGCCCGAGGCAAAAAGCAGCAGGGCAGGCACCAGCGCGGCTTCATGCAAAACCAGCGGATCCTGCCCTGCCTGCTCGGCGGCCCGGGCTGCCTGCCCGTGCCTGGCCGTCGCATACCGCACCGCTTCCTTGCCGGAGCTTGCGCCGGCGCGCGCTTGTGCCATGGTGCGATCCCTATGGAATGGACCAGCCAGCCCGCCAGGCGGAAGCTGACTGGCCGATAACGCCGGATGCTACTTGCCCCCGGCGGCTCCCTTGTCGAGAGATTTCATCACCGCCTCGGTCATCTGGTCGATGGTGAAACTCGCCGGCCGCTGGCTGGGCGGGTAGTCCTTGAACGACTGGAGGAATGGTGCCACGCGGGAGGACGCATAACTGATCATGTAGGCGTTCTTCGCGGTCCAGTCATAGTACTGGTCGGAAACGACATCCGCCCGCTCATATGGATCCATGCGCAGATTGAACGCCTTGGGCACGCGCAGGCAGGTGAACGGGTTGGCCCACACCTGGAAGCCGCCGGGCTGGCGCTGTTCGCAGAAGACAAACTTCCAGTCGTTGTGGCGCATCGCCACCAGTACGCCGTCATCATTGAAGTAGAAGAAATCCTGGCGCGGCCCGGTATTGGTCTGCCCGGTCAGGTATGGCAGGAAATTGTAGCCATCCAGGTGCACCTTGAATGATTTTCCGGCAATGCTGGTGCCCTTCAGCAGCCGGTCCTTGACATCGGCATCGCCGGCCGCGGCGAGCAGCGTGGGGAACCAGTCGAGCCCGGAGATCATTGTCGTGGACACCGTGTTGGGCTTGATGCGGCCCGGCCACCGGATGATCGCCGGCACACGGAATGCCCCTTCCCAGTTGGTGTCCTTCTCGCTGCGGAACGGCGTGGTCGCGGCATCCGGCCAGCTGAACTGGTTCGGGCCGTTGTCCGTGCTGTAGATCACGATCGTGTTGTCGGCCACCTTCAGGTCATCCAGCGCCTTGAGCAGCTTGCCGACGTGGCCATCGTGTTCGATCATGCCGTCGGCGTACTCGTTGCCGGGCATGCCGCTCTGCCCCCGCATCGATTCGCGTACATGGGTGAACACGTGCATGCGCGTGGTATTCATCCACACGAAGAAAGGCTTGTCGGCCTTCACCTGCTTGTCCATGAATCCGATCGCCGCCGTCGTGGTCTCATCGTCGATGGTTTCCATGCGCTTGCGGTTCAGCGGCCCAGTGTCTTCGACCTTGCCATCCGCATAGGAATGGATCACACCGCGCGGTGCGTTCGCCTTGACCCAGGCCTCGTCGTTCTTCGGGTAGTACGGCCGCTCCGGTTCCTCTTCCGCATTCAGGTGGTACAGGTTGCCGAAGAACTCATCGAAGCCGTGCGCCGTGGGCAGGTACTCGTTGCGGTCGCCCAGGTGGTTCTTGCCGAACTGGCCGGTCGCATAACCAAGCGGCTTCAGTGCCTGGGCAATGGTCACGTTCTGCGCCTGCAGGCCAACCGGCGCACCCGGGACGCCGACCTTCAGCAGGCCGGTGCGCAACCCAACTTCGCCGGTGATGAAGGTGGAACGGCCTGCCGTGCAGCTGTTCTCGCCGTAGTAGTCCGTGAAGAGCATCCCTTCCTGGGCGATACGGTCGATATTCGGGGTCCGGTAGCCCACCACGCCATGGCTGTAGGCGCTGATGTTGGTCTGCCCGACGTCATCGCCGAAAATCACCAGGATGTTCGGCTTCTTGCCGGACGCGGCTGGCGCGGCCAGCGCCGGCGCGGATGCTGCGGCAACCGGTGCACTGGTCGCCACCGGCGGATTCTCCCTGCCCGGTACCGGTGCGGGCGCGGTCGGTCCCGGCGCCGCGGCGGGTGCCTGTGCCGCCGGCTGCTGCGCCTTGGGCGGCGTTTCCTTCTTGTCGCAGCCCGTCACCGCGACCACAACGGCCGCCATGGCCAGCATCACCAGCCTGGAACTCCGCCGCCTGACTATGCGTTCTTCAACTCGGTGCATATCCAGCCTCCGTTGGTTGACCCGTTACGGTCGGTTTACTGCTGATCCCGTGATGGTCATGGCTTGCCGGCCGGATAGACCTGCTGCCAGTCCCGCTTCATGCTCACCACCGTCCAGCCCCTGGCGCGGGCCGCGTCCAGGGCCTTGTCGAGCTTGCCAACCTTGGACTGGCGGTCATAGGCGAACTCGCGCTCGGCATCGTCGTGATGCACCAGCACGGCCAGGCGCGGGCCATCGCCGCCCGTGGTGTACTCCAGCATCTGCAGGTCGCCGTCGGAATTGCCCACCGCGAGGATAGGCCGGCGGCCGATATGCCGGTAGATGCCGACCGGCTTGCCCGGCCCGTCATCGACGAACTCCAGCTTGGGATCGCGCACTAGCACCGGCTTGCCGTCCCGCAACTGGTAGCGCACCGCCTGCGAAGAACCGATTACCTGTTCGGGCGGGATGCCGTAGATGGCCTGGCTCCACGGCCGCATGAAATCGATGGTGCCGCCCGAGACGATGTAGGTCTTGAAGCCGTTGGCGCGCAGGTAGGACAGCAGTTCCAGCTGCGGCTGGTACACCAGTTCGGTGTACGGCCGGTTGAATTTGGGATGCCGGGCCTTGGCCAGCCAGTCGCGGATGGTGTGGTCGTAGTCGTCCACGGTCATGCCGCTGTTGGCGTTGGCGATCAGCCCGGCCAGCTGCTTTTCGTTGCGCATCAGGCCCTGCATGTCGTTGGCCATGAGCGCCTTGAACGCCGGGTTGCCGCGCCATTCCGGGTGCTGCGGCGCGGCGGCGCGGACCTGGTCGAGCAGGAAAAAGAACTGGAAGTACAGCGGCTGCTCGCTCCACAGCGTGCCGTCGTTGTCGAACACGGCCACGCGCGCCTCGGACGGAACGAAGCCGGGCGAGCCCGGCTGCGTCACGTCGGCGACAAACTTCAGCAAGGCTTGCCGGGCCGCGCCGTCGCGCCACGATGCCAGCGCCGGCCCCGCCGGCTGCACCGCCTGCGCGGCGCCATCCTGCGCGACGGGCGCGCTGGCTGGGGTCGAGCAGCCGGCCAGCGCCAGACCGGCCAGCGCCAGTGCGGCGAGGGCCGTGCGCGCGTGGCTGGTAAAGGTTGCGGGGGGCACTGCCCGGCTCATGTTGATCGCTCCTGTCGCGTGCTGCCGTGTCGAAGGCAAGGTTGCGCGAGCGGCGCTAGCGCGCCGCCGGCGCGGCCGTGCCGGCCATGGCCACCGGTGGCCGCCGCTGCAGCTCCGCCCAGCGGCCCTCGTCCATCACCAGGCGGAAGCCGAGGTGCGACATGCTGTTAAAGGGATCGGTGCCGCGCCGCGCGCTGGGCCGGTAGCTCAGGCAGAAGTCCTCGTTGCACAGGAACGAGCCGCCGCGCGTGACGCGCTTGGGCGCGTTGACTGGCACGCCCGGTTCGGACGGATCCCATGACGCCAGCGGGCCCATCGGATTTTCGATCGGCTGGGCCTTGCCGGCTTCGCGCCGGAACTGGTCGGCCCGGTACCAGTCCGCCACCCACTGCCAGGCGTTGCCGGTCATGTCGGCAAGGCCATAGCCGTTGGCCGGGAACGTGCCGACCGGGCTTGTCCCCAGCGCCCCGCCGGCCTTGGGACTGACCACCGGAAACGGCTGGTTCTGCTGGCCCTGCCAGACATTGGCCATCTGCTTGCCGTCGGGGGAGAACTGCTCGCCCCAGGCATAGGTGGCCTGCTCCAGCCCGCCGCGCGCGGCGAACTCCCATTCCGCCTCGGTGGGCAGCCGCTTGCCGGCCCACTTGGCGTAGGCCTGTGCGTCTTCGTACGAGACCTGCACCACCGGGTGGTTGTCCTTGCCCTCGATCGAGCTGCCGGGGCCGGTCGGATGGCGCCAGTCCGCGCCGGGGACATAGCGCCACCAGCGCGAGTAATCCTGCAGCGGCACCGGCCGCGGCGTGCCGACGAAGACCATGCCCCCAGCCACCATCGCGCTGTCGGGCGGGCGCGGCGTGCCCGGCGGCAGCTGCACGCGCAGGGTTTCCCAGTCGGGCGCGCGCTCGGCGGTCGTCACATAGCCGGTGGCTTCGACGAACTTGCGGAATTCCGCGTTGGTGACATGGTGCTGGTCCATCCAGAACGCATGCACGCGCACCTTGTGCGCCGGCTTTTCATTGAGCTGCGCCATTTTGCTGTCGCTGCCCATCAAGAACTCGCCGCCGGGCACGCGCACCATGCCGGCCGGACCGTTCTTGCCATCGCCGACGACAATGGCCGGCGCCGCCGGGGTTCCGCCCTTCAGATACCAGTAGCTGCCGCCCAGGCCGGCGGCCATCCCGAGGCCGAGCAAGGCCAGCAGCCACGTCCGTTTGCCGCTGCGCCATCCGGGCGTCCGTGCCGCTGAGCCGGAACGCCCCGCCGCTGCGCCGGGATTGCCGCTTTCACGTTGTCCGCTCATTCCAGTGTCTCTGTATGCTAAAGCCGCGCTGATTCAGCGCAAACAATGATCTCAGATGGCTACAGTAATCAGAAGTCAGCTTTTTATGATTTCAGCGCGCAGTGAATTAAGTTTTTTTCGCAGGCTGCGGCCTCAGTGCCAAGCGCTCCCTACCTGGATATAGAACGCGTTCTGGCCCTTGCTGTGGGCCACATCCAGCCCGATCGACACCCCCAGCTTGCGCGCGATCATGTAGCGAAAGCCCGCGCCGACGCTGTAGATGGTGTCGGCGTCGGCAAAGTCATGCCAGCGCCCATAGGCCTTGCCGACGCCGGTGAAGCCAAGCAGCGACCAGCGCGGGGTCACGTCCCAGCGCAATTCCATTTCCGCCGCGAGCGCATTGCGGTCCTGGTAGCGCCCTTTCTGCACGCCGCGCAGGTCGACGTACGGCTGCGCATAGAACGGCACGTCGCCGCTGGAAAAGCGCGTATCGGCGCGCAGGCCCAGGATGACGGTGCGCGCCAGCGGCAGCCAGGTGAAGCCGCGCGCGTTGTACATGTTGAATGACTGGGTACTGCCAAATCCGCCGCGCGCGAACTGCGCCTCCAGCTCGGCATAGCTGCCGCGGCTGGGATAGAAAATGTTGTCGCGCGAGTCGTAGTCGATCACCAGTCCGGCCTTGCCGATGCGCTGGGACCGGTCGAAGCTGCCGAGCTCGCCGGCATCGCCAAACTTGAAGGTCGCGGTCGAATCGAAGTACACATAGCGCGGCCCCACGTACCAGCGGGTATCGGCGATGCGCACCAGCAGTTGCTGCACCAGGAACACCCCGCGCAGCTCATAGGCACGCGCCTGGTTGCGCAAGCCGTAATAGTCGAGGTTGGCATCGACCTTGGCCAGGGCGCCGAGATAGCGGTAGCGGTCGCCGTCCCAGGTGTGGAAATGCGCGACGCCGGCGCCCCAGGTGCCGTTCTCGGTATAGGCGCCGCCGACGCCGGTGATGTTGGGCGGCGCCGGCCCCTTGCCGCTGGCCTTGGCGCTGGCGGCGGCATCGGCCATCGATTGCGAGACGAACATCAGCCCCAGGCCCGCGCCGTAGCCGACCGCCGGTTCGGTGATGATGGTGGGCACCGGCAGCGCGCCCTTGTGGTTAAGCAGGAAGTCGCTCATGTCCAGCGCGCCGTCTTCCGGGTCGAAAAACGACAACGGCTGCTTGCCGGCGCCGGCCTCGGCCTGGCCGCATGCGGCGACGCACCAGAACACAGCCAGTGTGCCAAGCAGCGCGGCAAGTCGCCTGGTGACGTCAGGACGGATCATCGGCAAAGGCTCAGGGGTTCGGTTCGATAAGTCTCTTCTCGCGGCGCCAGCGGCGGCCAGATACCGCGGCAACGGTCAAAGCGGAAACTGGATATTCAAACCCATGAACACCTGGAATTTCGGCACGCCATTGCCCTCATGGCTGACCGTCCATTGCGGCTCCGCAAACAGGTTGTAGGTTTCCTTGCCGATTTTCCAGATCTTGCCCATGCCGATACCTAGCGGGATGTAATAGTTGCCGCGCTTGAGATCGAAATTCCAGGTCGCGCTGCTGCGCAGGTACCAGCCTTGCGGCAGGTTATAGATGACAAAAGGCTGGGCGCTCAGGTTGTCCTGCGTGGGCCGGTCACCTTCGCCGGCAAAGGAGTGCTGCCAGGTCACCAGCCCGCCGAGCAGCCCCCAACGCTGCGGTGCGATGCCCACGCCCGCCAGGCCGGCCTGCCACTTGCCCGTCCCCGTCTGGTCGCGCGACGCGGTGGGAATGGTCAGCTGCGGCCCGATGCCCCACTCAATGCCCAGGCCCTTCACCAGAACCAGGTTGAACAGGTTGAGGTCGCCCAGCCCGGTCTTGCTGCCATCGGGCGCGACATTCGGCGTGGTGACGACGGGCAGCGTGAAGCGCAGGATCTGCGGCAGCCCGAACAACTTGTGCGGCACGGTGCCGCGCAGCAGCACGCTGTTGCCGTCTTCATCGCCGAGACCGTAATAGCGCCCCACGTACTGGTCCTGCAAGTTCAGCGTGATGGTGGGGCTCAGCGGATTGTTCGAGGCATTCATGTCGTCGGTCGACGGTCCTGCCGCAAGGGCCAGTGCCGGCAGCAGCATCGCCGCACAGCCCGCCGCAAGCCATGATTTCCGCATGAATAAAATCATTGCCGCATGTCGCCCCGGAACAAATTCATTACCATCGCCATTCGAATATGGCGTTTGCATCATGGCAGAGCGCCTTTACCCTTGTGAAGTCAATGTTTGCGATGCCGTAATGAAAATTTTCGCGAGTTGGCCGTACGCCGATAAGCGGGTGTTTGCTGCTAGTATCCAGCATCGGGAATACAGGCGGTCGGGGCGCTCCTTCACCGCGACATCTCATTGCGGCAGCCACAGGCACCGTGCCCCCGGGCCCGGGCTGCACTCCAGGTTCATGCCTATGCCAAAGACCCTCGCCATCCGGCTTGCCATGGCCGTCCCGCTGATCCTTGCCTGGGCCGGCGCCCACGCGACCGAAGGCGCGCTCGGACGCCCCGTGACCGGCACCAGCGTGGTCCCCAATGCGGGGATCGTGTCGCCGGAGCCGGCGCTGATCGTCAATGTCGGCGAGATCTACCTCGACGGCTCGATCGGCGGCAGCCGTACCGTGCCGATCGCCGGCAAGGCCTCGGCCGGCGTGGACGGCAAGGTCGCCTTCACGCTGGCAACCGTGATGAAAGTGTGGGACACCGATACCGGCGCCTGGAACTTTGCCTCCAGCTTTACGCTGCCCTATGTGTGGACCAAGGTCACGGCCAACCTTGCGCTCGGCGGCCGCAGCAGCAGCACGCAGGACACCGCGTCCAACCTGTTCGACATCACCTTTGCGCCCATCATTGCCGGCTACCATTTTTCCAAGACCGAACACGTGGCACTGAGCCTGAACGTGTGGGCGCCGACCGGCAAGTACGACCCCAACGCCCTGGCCAACCCCAGCCTGAACAACTGGACCTTCATCCCGCAGGTGGCCTACACCAAGTTGTTCCCGGAACACGGGCTCGAGTTCGACGCGGTCGCGGGCATCCAGTTCTACACTCGCAACCACGCCACCGATTACCAGAACGCGCCGCTGTTCACGCTCGACACCATGCTGCTGAAGCGCTTATCGAACGGGGCCGGCCTGGGCCTGATCGCCGGCACGACGCAGCAGCTGGGCGACGACAGCGGCCCGTTGGCGGACCGCCTGAACGGCTTCCGCGGGCACGACTGGGCGGTGGGCCCGATCGTCACCTACGACACCAAGGTGGGCGCCAAAAGCCTGCTGTCGCTGGGCCTGCGCTGGGTGCCATCGGTGGCGAGCAAGAACCGGCTGAAGAGCACCAATACGTTCATGGGCACGGCGACGCTGGTCTTCTGATGGCATGCCGGAGTCCGCCAAAGGGCTGCCGCTGGCCTAGCGACCAAGCCGCTGCGTCCGCGTTGATCAAGCGCAAGCCCAAATCCATTTCCAGCCTGCAAACTGGCCGCCATGACGATTTTGCCCTCTTCTTCCCCCGTTTCCGGCGACACCCGCCCGCCTGCGCCCGCCGAGCCCTCCGTGCCGCCGCGCCGCCGGGCGCTGGTGCCGCGTGGCCGCTTCGCCTTTGTCACCGGCATCCTCAGCTGGACCCTGCTGATCGCCAGCACGCTGTTCTGGTGCGGGCTGCTGTTTCCGCTGGCCCTGCTGAAACTGGCGCTGCCCTTTGCCGCGGCCAGGCGGCGCATCGATCCGCTGCTCAACGGCATCGCCACCGCCTGGATTTCCGGCAACAGCGGCTGGTTCTCGTGGATCCAGCGCGAGCCGTGGGACATCCGGGGCAATGACGGGCTGCGCTATGCCGATTGGTACCTGGTCAACTGCAACCACCAGTCGTGGGCCGACATCTTCGTGCTGCAGCGTGCGCTGAACCGGCGCATCCCGCTACTGAAGTTCTTCCTCAAGCAACAGCTGATCTATGTGCCGGTGATCGGCCTGGCCTGGTGGGCACTGGACTTCCCGTTCATGAAGCGCCATGGCAAGGCCGAGCTGCGGCGCAATCCGGCGGCGCGGCGCCAGGACCAGGAAACCGCCCGGCGCGCCTGCGCGAAGTTCTCGCTGGTGCCAACCAGCGTGATGGTATTTGCCGAAGGCACGCGCTTCACCGAGGCCAAGCGCGCCGCGCAGGCTTCGCCGTACCGCCACCTGCTCAAGCCCAAGGCCGGCGGGCTGGCGGTGGCGCTGAACGCAATGGGCGACAAGTTCCGCTCGCTGATCGATGTCACTATCGCCTACCCGGACGGCGCACCGGGCTTCTGGGACCTGGCCTGCGGGCGCGCGGGCCCGGTGCTGGTGCGCATGCGCCAGCTGCCGGTGCCACCTTCTTTCTGCCAGGCCGACTACGGCAGCGACAAGGCCTTCCGCACCGAATTCCACCACTGGCTGGCACGCCAGTGGGAGGCCAAGGACGCCGAGATCGATGCGCTGATGCGGCCGCGCCAGGGCTGAGCCGGCGCTAGCCGGGGAGTCGCTCGATGGCGCGCTTGCCCTGCCCCACCGCGGCCGTCAGCGAAGGGCTGCCGGCGTTGTCACTGTTGGCGATGCTGATGTTGCCGACACCGGCCAGCCCCGGCCACGCCGCGTCGGGCGCCACGTTCTCGCCGGCCAGGCTGTCCGGCATGTAGCTGTAGCCGTGGGCCCAGCGGTTGACGGTGATGCCGCGGACCACGTCCTTCGCGGCAAAGCCCTGGTGCCCCAGCATGCGGTCGAGCTGCGTGCGGATGTCGCGCTCCATCGCGTCGAACGGCGTGCCCAGCAGCAAGGCGCGGCCGGCACGGAAGCGGTCACGCGCGGGCATGCCGCTGTCGGGCACCGTCGGCACATAGAGCATGTGCAGCACGGCGGGGTCGGAGGGCTCCGTGCCGGCGGGCGGCTCCAGCCACAAATCGGTGTAGGCCATGGCCGGAGCATGGATGCGGCGCGTACGCAGCGCCGCAAACGCCTGCCAGTGGTCCAGTGCCACCTTGGTGTAGACCAGCGGCGCCTTGGCCCCGTTGTGCAGGATCGCTTTCTGTTGCGCCGGCAGCGACGGCAGCAGGTACGGAATCATCATGTTATAGCCGGCCAGCACCACGTGGCGCGCCTCGACCCGATGCAAGTCGCCGCTGAACCCATAGGTGACGCGTGTGATCGGGCCGTCGGGCTCGACCGCGATCGCGGTGCTGTTCAGCCGCAGCCGCACCGGCTGCCCGTCGCGGTCCAGGCGGCTGTAGTCGAACGCGGCCGATCCCACCTCAGCCGCGCGGGCCACCCTGGCTACGCCCGGGATCAGGCTCTGCACCAGCAGCCGCGCCAGCGAGGCATTGCCATCGGCGAACCACAGCCGTGAAGCCGGCGACTTGCCCAGCCGCGCATTGCCCGCCGGCGCCGGCATGTTGGCGCCAGCGGGCAGGCCGATGGCAATGGCGGCGGCCACCGAGATGCCGTCGGCATCCAGGGCATAGGCGTCATGGCTGCGGCTGCGCAGGAAGCGCTGCCCGGCCAGGCCGATGCCGGCGTGGTCGCGCAGGAAGGTGGCGTAGCGCATCGCACGCAGCGCTGCCGTGCGCGCCGCGCCGGACAGCGCCGGCAGGTAATCGGTGGTGCCGGCGGCCAGCCGCGCCAGCGCGGCCCGGTCCGCCGCGGGCAACGGCGCGCTGTCCAGAAAGCGCGACAAGGCCGCCGCATCCGGCCCCCCCGGGCGCGCTCCGCTGCGCGCGTCGATCCCTTCGCCAAACGGGTCGCCCGCGACCCATTGGTCGCGCCCGAAGTGCTCGGCATCGAAGAACACGGCGCGGCCCATGCCGAGCGCGGCATAGGGGTCAGCGGCCGCGCCGGCGGGCGGCTGCGCGGGATCGAGCCCGAGCCCGGCCAGCAGCTCGCGCACCGCGGCGTCGCTGGCGGCGCCTGCCGGCATCTCGGCGCTGCCGCCATAGGTCACCAGCCGCTTGCCGCGCACCGTGAACTCGTTGCGCTTGGCGTGGCCGCCGAAATCGTCGTGGTTGTCGAGGATCAGGATGCGGCGGTTGGCGCCAAAGCGGCGGCGGTAGAACCACGCCGCCGCCAGGCCGCTGAGGCCGCCGCCGACCACCACCAGGTCATAGGCTTCACGCGCCAGCACCGCGGGATACTTCGCGCCTTCGCGCGCCAGGCTGTGGGCCAGCGTATAGGTGCCGGGATGGTTGCCGCGCAAGCCGGTCAGCGCGGGCGGATAAGACGGAGACGGTGCCCCGGCGCGGGTCTGCGCATGCAGCAGCTGCGCCGGGGCCAGTCCCGCGGCGATGGTCAGCGCGGTGCCATTGAGGAAGTCTCTGCGGGTGATCGTCATCGGCGGCTCATGGTTTCGGCGTCGGCCTGGCGCTGCGCGGCAAGGGCCTTGCGCCGCACGGCCACCTCGGACTCCGGCACCGGCGCGGCGCGGTTGCCCCAGCTGCGGCGGATAAAGCTCAGCACATTGGCCAGCTCCTGGTCGTCCAGCGTCCAGCCATAGCCAGGCATGTGGTAGTCCGACGGCGCGGTGCCCACCCGTGCGGTCACGGCGCCGTCGAGCAGCAGGTTGACCAGCGAGGCCGGATCCGGATCGGCCACGGTCGGGTTGCCGGCCAGCGGCGGAAATACCCGGGCGAAGCCCTTGCCATCGGCCCCATGGCACGGCATGCAGAACACCGCGTACTGGCGCGCGCCGGGCAGGTCGAAGCGGCCCTGCCGAAGCTGCTGCGCGGTGGCGGGATCGTGCCGGAACGGCTGTTTTTCACCGCGCGCGCCTGGCAGGGACTTGAGGTAGGCGGCCACCGCGTCGAGGTCGCCCGGGCTCATGTACTGGGTGCTGGTGGAGACCACCGTCGACATCGGGCCAAACGAGGTCGCATGGGCATTGCGGCCGGTGCGCAGGAACTCGGCGATCTCCGCGCGCGACCAGGCGCCGAGGCCCGTGAGCTGGTCGCCGGTGAGGTTGGTGGCGGACCAGCCTTCCACGCTGGCGCCGGACAGGAAGTGCCGGCTGCGCTCGTCCAGCCCCTTCTCGGCGAACAGCGTGCCGCGCGGCGTATGGCAGGCACCGCAATGCGCCACCGCCTGCACCAGGTACGCGCCGCGGTGCCAGGCGGCGTCGCGCGCCGGGTCGGTACGGATCGGGTCGTCATCGAGAAACAGCACATTCCACACCGCCAGCAGGCCGCGCATGCCGAACGGCCAGCGCATCTGCGGCGCGGGATTGCGCTGCGCGACCGGCGCCACCTCGGCGCGCAGGTAGGCATAGAGGGCCGCCACGTCGTCGCTGCGCAGGCGCGCATACGACGGGTACGGCATCGCCGGATACAGCCGCTTGCCGTCGCGCGCCACGCCATGGCGCACAGCGCGGTCGAACTCGGCCAGCGAATAGGCGCCGATGCCGCTGCCGGCATCGGGCGTGATATTGGTCGAGTACAGCGTGCCGGCCGCGGTGCGGATCGGCAGGCCGCCGGCAAACGGCTTGCCGCCTTCGCTGGTATGGCAGGCGGCGCAGTTGGCGATGCGCGCCAGATAGCGGCCGCGCTCGACTTGCTGCGCGTCGGCGGCGAGCGCCAGACCCGCTGGCAGCAGCATGGCCAGCGCCAGCCCGGCCAGCTTGCGCCAGGCGCGGGAAACAGCCTGGCCCGGCCGGTTGGGATCGCAGCGCATGGAGGCAGCCTGGTCAGGCCGCCTGGGCCGCGGACACGGCCCAGTTGGCCGCCAGCACCAGGCACACCACCAGCCCGGCGGCGACGGCCACGCCGGTGAGAATCAGCGGCACCGGGCGCAGGTTGTCCAGGTCGCGCTGGTGCTCCCGGCCCTGGCGCAGGCCAAAGAAGCCCCACAGCACGGTCTGCAACAGCCTCAACGGATTCATGGCATCTCCTTGCACAACGCCTGCGTGGACGAGATGCCGATTATGGGCCGTCCTTGCCGGCCATACCAGCATCAGATAACTGGAAAAATTACGTATCAGTTGGACGGGCCCGGGCGATAATCCTTGCACCGCCGCTGCCCGACCATCCCACGGCCCCAACCATGAAACGGTACGAAGCCCTCGCCGAAACCCTGGCCGCCGATATCCGCAACGGCAGCCTGCCCCCGGGCACGCGCCTGCCCTCGATCCGCAAGACCGTGGCGCAGTACGGGGTGAGCCCGTCGACCGCGTTCCAGGCCTATTACCGGCTGGAAGAACGGGGGCTGGTGCGGGCGCGCGAGCGTTCCGGCTACTACGTGGCGGGCCCCGCGCGGCGCGAGCTGCCGCAGCCGCAGGCGCGCCCGTCGCGGCAGGTATCGACGCAGGTGGACATCTCCAAGCTGGTGTTCGCCGTGCTGGAAGGCGCGCGCGACCGCGAGCTGGTGCAGTTCGGCTCGGCCTTCCCGTCGCCGGAGCTGTTCCCGTGGGAGCGGCTGGGCAAGTCGCTGGCGCGTGCCGGCCGCGCGCTCGATCCCTGGTACTCGGTCAACGACCTGCCGCCCGGCAATGCCGCGCTGCGCCGCCAGATCGCGCTGCGCTACCTGGGCGCGGGCGCGCCGCAGCCCGCGGAAGACCTGGTCGTCACCAATGGCGCGCTCGAGGCGCTGAACCTGTGCCTGATGGCGGTCACCCAGCCGGGCGACGTGGTCGCGATCGAATCGCCCGGCTTCTATGCCTCGCTGCAAGCGCTGGAGCGGCTGCGGCTCAAGGCCGTGGAGATCCCGGTCGACCCCGCCGAAGGCATCGACCTGGGCGCGCTCGACACGGCGCTGTCGCGCCATCCGGTCAAGGCGTGCTGGTTCATGACGCAATTCCAGAATCCGCTTGGCGCCAGCATGTCGGAAGACAAGAAAAAGGCGCTGGTGGCCTTGCTCGCACGCCACCAGGTTCCGCTGATCGAGGACGACGTCTATGGCGAACTGTACTTCGGCAACCGCTGCCCGTTGCCGGCCAAGGCCTTCGATACGCAGGGGCTGGTGATGCATTGCAGTTCGTTCTCCAAGACCCTGGCGCCCGGCTTCCGCATCGGCTGGGTGGCGCCGGGGCGCTTTGGCGAGGCCATCCAGCGGCTCAAGCTGATGACCACGCTGTCGGCCGGCGTGCCGGCGCAGGTGGCGCTGGCCGAGTACCTGCAGCATGGCGGCTACGACAAGCACCTGCGCAAGCTGCGCCACGTGCTGGAGATGCAGCAGGGCCGCATGATCGACGCGATCGGCCAGCACTTTCCCGAAGAGGTGCGCGTGTCGCGGCCGGAGGGCGGCTATTTCCTGTGGGTGGAGTTCGCGGCCGGCTTCGACGCGCTGGCGCTGCACCATGCCGCGCTGGAAGCCGGCATCGGCATCGCGCCGGGACCGATCTTCTCGGCGCGGCAAGGCTACCGCAACTGCATCCGGCTCAACTACGGCCACCTGTGGAACGACGAGGCCGAGGCCGCCGTGGCCACCCTCGGACGGCTCATCGCGCAGCAGCACGCCGGCTAGCGCGCGCCGCGATGGCGGCGCAGCGCCCACTCCAGCGCCTCGAACGCGCCCTGCACCGCCAATGCCAGCACCGCGGCCGGGATCGCGCCGGCGAGCAACAGCGCGGTGTCGTTCAGCGCCAGCCCGGTGGCAATGCGCTCGCCAAAACCGCCCGCGCCGACGAACGCCGCAATGGTTGCCGTGCCCACGCTGATGATGGCCGCGGTCTTGACGCCGGCCAGCAGCACCGGCAAGGCCAGCGGCAGCTCCACGTAGCGCAGCACCTGGCCGCCGCGCAAGCCCAGCGCCCGCGCCGCGTCGCGCATGCCCTGCGGCACTTGCTCCAGGCCGGTGGCGGTATTGCGCACGATCGGCAGCAGCGCATACAGAAACAGCGCCACCATCGCCGGCCACACGCCGATACGCCCCAGCAGCGGGATCAGCATCGCCAGCAAGGCCAGCGACGGCACCGTCTGCAGCACGCTGACCGCGCCCAGCACCGCCTGGCCGGTGCGGCGCCGCCGCGCCGCCAGCATCCCCAGCGGCACGCCCACCAGCGTCGCGGCCCCCACAGCGCCCGCGACCAGCGCGACATGGCGCCGCGCCAGGCGCGCGGTGTCGGGCCCGAACAGCGCGGCCACCAGCCGGCCGCGCGGTTTGGCGCCGCCATGCGTTGCCGATTGCCCCGCAGTGCCGGTCAGGAACGCGCGCGCGATCGCGTCGAACGGCTGGCCATCGATCTCCGCCGCAGCATTCATGGCAATCATGTCGTCGGCATGGACGCGCCCGGCCAGCCGCTCCAATGCCTGCCAGGCCTGCGGGAAGCGCTGCGGTACGTCGAGGCGGTAGACCACTACCGCGTCGTAGCGCGGGAAGTAATGCCGGTCGTCCTCCAGCACGCGCAGCTTGTACTTGCGGATCTTGGCGTCGGTGGAATAGATGTCGATGGCATCGACCTGCCCTGCGGCCAAGGCCTCATAGGCGACGCCGTGGTCCAGGCCGACCGGGCGTTGCGGCAGGCCGTAGCGGCTGGCCAGCCCCGGCCAGCCGTCGGCGCGCCCGAGGAACTCATGGGACAGGCCAAGCCTGAATTGCGGCTGTGCCGCCAGGTCGCCCAGCCGGCGCAGGTTGCCGGCGCGGGCATCGGAGACGGCCAGCGCATAGGTGTTCTCGAAACCAAGCGGAATCGCGGCGCCCAGGCCCAGCGGCGCCAGCGCGCTCCGGATGGCATCGAGCCCGGCGCCGGGCGGCAGCTTCAGGATCTCCGCGGCCAGCGTGCCGGTGTAGTCCGGATAGAGGTCGATGCTGCCGGCCTTCAGCGCCTCGAAAACAATGGCGGTATTGCCCAGCCCTGGCTGGTGCTGCGCCGTGCCGGGCGGCCCTGCGGCCTGGGTCAGCAGTTCGCCAAGGATGTATGACTCGGTGAAGCGCTTGGAGCCGACGCGCAGCGGGTCGGCCGCGCGCGCCGGCATGACGCCGGCGAGTGCCGCGGCCAGCACCCAGGCCCATGCGTGCCATAGCGTACGCCCTGCACTCCCTTTCTGGCGACTGCCACGGATCCAAGCCAAAGCGTCTGTCCCGATGGTGGGCCGGTGTGCGCCCGGCATCGCTACATCATAGCTGCCGCATGTCCTTATCCAAAAATAGTATTTGCTATCTGCATGCTTGAGGCATCAGAATCCAGATTACACATACAAAGCCCCCCGCGTCCGCCCCATGGAAATCCGGCAACTGGAAGCCTTCGCCGCGGTAGTCACCACCGGCAGCGTCACCGCTGCGGGACGGCTGCTCGGCCGCTCGCAGCCCGCCATGACGCGACTGATCCAGGAACTGGAGGCCGAGCTTGGCTTTGCCCTCTTTACCCGCAGCGGCCCGCGCGTCAGCCCGACCGAGCAAGGCTTCCTGCTCTACGACGAAGTGGAGCAGACACTGGCCGGCATGCAGCAGATCCGCACACGCGCCGCGGCGCTGGCGCGCGGCGATGGCCGCCCCTTGCGCATTGCCGCAACCCCGGCTCTGGCGGCCGGCCTGCTGCCGCCGGCACTAGCGCTGGCCTTTGAGCGCGGGCTGTGCGCGCCCGAGCGCGTAGCCGTGCAAAGCGTCTCCCCGGAACAGGTGGTGCACGCGGTGCTGACCGGCGCCGCCGATATCGGCCTGAACAGCCTGCCGCTGGAACACCGCGGCGTGACCGTGCACTGGATCGGCCAGTCTGCCTGCGTGGCGGCGGTGCGTGCCGACGACCCACTGGCTGGAGAGCCGGCCATCGCGCTGCAGGACTGCCGCGGGCGCCGCATCGTCACCATGCAGAACCCGTATCGGCTGCGGCGCCGTGTCGATCGGGCACTGGCCGGCGCCGGCGTGCCGGAGGCTGGCGTGATCGACACCAACACCTCGATCAGCGCGCTCACCCTGGTGCGCGCCGGGCTGGGCATCGCCGTGCTGGAACCCGTGACCGCGCGCGGGCTGCCGCTGACCGATATCGCCGTGCGGCCCATCGATGCGGATATTCCCTTCTACTTCGGCGTGATCACGCCGCAGGCACGGCCGGCCAGCACAGCGGTGCTGGGGCTGGTGCAGGCCGTGGCCGATGCCGCCGCGGGGCTGCTGCCCGACCTGGTCCGGCGCGAGCCCGCCGAACATGGCGCGCTGCTGCAATCGCTCTATGGGGATGCCGGCGATGCCGGCGACGACACTGACAAGCTCACACAAGACGCCGGACTCCCAAGCCATGACTGACCTCTCCTCTCCCACCCCCGCAGGCCTGGCCGCGCTCGAAGCGCGTTTGCGCCAGGACCTGTCCTGGCTGGAACTGCCCGCCAGGACCTGGACCGTGCCGCGCATCCAGGACGGCCAGGAAGTCCTCGACGTCGCCGTCATCGGCGGCGGCATGGCCGGACTGGCTGCTTGCGCCACGCTGACGCACCTCGGCATCCGCGTGCGGGCGTTCGACCGTGCGCCGGCGGGCCTTGAAGGGCCCTGGGCCACCACCGCGCGCATGGAAACCCTGCGTTCGCCCAAGCAACTGACCGGCCCCGCGCTGGGCCTGCCGGCGCTGACCTTCCGCGCCTGGTTCGAAGCGCAATTCGGCGAAGCCGCCTGGGCGGCGCTGGACAAGATCCCCCGGCTGCAATGGATGGACTACCTGCGCTGGTACCGCCTGGTGCTGGCGCTGGATATCCGCAACAACCACCAGGTCGATGCCATCGTGCCGCGCCCGGACGGGCTGGTAGCGCTGTCAATGCAGACCCCGGACGGCCCGCGGACGGTGCTGGCCCGCCGCGTGGTGCTGGCCACCGGCCGCGATGGCCTGGGCGGTGCCTACGTGCCGCCAATCGCGGACCACTTGCCGCGCCACCTGTGGGCGCATTCGTCCGACGAGATGGACTATGCCTCGCTGCGCGGCAAGCGCGTAGGCGTGGTCGGTGCGGGCGCGTCGGCCATGGACAGCGCGGCAACCGCGCTGGAAGCCGGCGCCGCCAGCGTGGAAATGCTGATCCGCCGCGCCGACATCCCGCGTGTCAACAAGGGCAAGGGCGCGGGCAGTCCCGGCCTGGTCCACGGCCATCCCATGCTGTCCGATGAATGGAAATGGCGCATCCGCCATTACATCAACGCGCAGCAGGTACCGCCCCCGCGCGGCAGCACCCTGCGGGTCTCGCGCCATGCCAACGCGCGCTTCCACCTGGGCTGTCCGATCGAAGCGATCGAGCCACATGGCGACGGCGTGCGCGTGCTGACGCCCAAAGGCGTGTTCGAGCTGGACTTCCTGGTGTTCTCCACCGGTTTCCGCATCGCACTGGAAACCAGGCCCGAGTTCGCTGCCTTCGCCGCGCAGGTTCGCTACTGGCGCGACCGCTACACGCCCCGCCCCGGCCAGGAAGACCAGGAACTGGCCGACTCGCCAGACCTGGGCCCTGCGTTCGAGTTCATCGAGAAGACGCCCGGCGCCTGCCCCGGGCTGTCGCGCATCCACTGCTTCTGCTATCCGGCCGCGCTGTCGCACGGCACGGTGTCGGGCGACATCCCGGCCATCAGCGACGGCGCGCGCCGGCTGGGCCAGGGCATTGCCGGCCTGCTGTACCAGGAAGACGTCGAGATTCACTTCGCCAACCTGGAAGCCTATGCCGAGCCCGAAGTGTTTGGCGACGAATGGACGCCGGCGCCATGAGAACCCTGAGGGGCGCCCTCACCCGCTGGCCCTGGCGCTGGCTGCTGCGCCGCCTGCTGCAGGCGGCGGCGGTGGTGCTGGTGATGACGGTAATCGTCTTCGCCGGGCTGCACGCCATCGGCAATCCGGTCGACATCCTGATCGGCCAGGACGTTGACCAGGTCGACCGCGCCCGCACCATCGCCGCGCTGGGGCTGGACCAGCCGTTGTGGCGCCAATACCTGGGCTTTCTCAACGGCGCGCTGCACGGCAACCTGGGCAACAGCTTCGTCTATAACGTGCCGGCGATCCAGCTGATCCTGCAGCGGCTGCCGGCCACGCTGGAACTGGCGGTGGCGGCACTGCTGCTGGCCGTGCTGGTGGGCGTGCCGCTGGGGCTGTTCGCGGGGCTGTATCCCGAGCACCCGCTGTCGCGCGTGCTGATGACCGGCAGCATCGTTGGTTTCTCGCTGCCCACGTTCTGGGTCGGCCTGATGCTGATCATGGCCTTCAGCGTGCGGCTGGGCTGGCTGCCCTCGGGCGGGCGCGGCGCCACTGCGGAATGGCTGGGCGTGCCCTGGTCCTGGCTGACCGCCGACGGACTGCGCCACATGATCCTGCCAGCCATCAACCTGTCCTTGTTCAAGGTCTCGCTGGTGCTGCGCCTGACGCGCGCCGGCGTGCGCGAGGTGCTGCCGCAGGACTGGGTGAGGTTCGCGCGCGCCAAGGGCCTGTCGCCGCAGCGCGTGGTGCTTGGCCACGTGCTGCGCAACACCATGATCCCGCTGGTGACGGTGCTGGGCCTGGAGTTCGGCTCCACCATCGCCTTCGCGGTGGTGACCGAGAACATCTTCGCCTGGCCCGGCGCCGGCAAGCTGATCCTGGACAGCATCAACGCACTGGACCGGCCGGTGATTGTCTCCTACCTGGTGGTCGTGGTGTGCCTGTTCGTCACGCTGAACCTGATCGTCGACGTGCTCTACAAACTGCTCGATCCGCGCGTGCGACTGGAGGGCGCGGCATGAACGCCAGCGACAAGACGGGCGCCATGCCGGCCGCGGATTTTGCTCTCCCACCGGCGCCAGCGTTGCGGCGCGAATCGCCATGGCGCAGCGTGGCGGCCGATTTCCTCGCCTCGCGCACCGCCGTGTTCGGGCTGGGGGTGCTCGTGCTGCTGGTGCTCGCCGCGCTGCTGGCGCCGTGGATCACGCCGCAGAACCCCTATGACCTGCTGCAACTGGACGTGATGGACGCGCGCCTGGCGCCCGGCAGCGCCAACGGTGCCGGCACCTACAGCTACTGGCTCGGCACCGACGGGCAAGGCCGCGACATCCTGTCAGGCATCCTCTACGGCCTGCGCATCAGCCTGGTGGTGGGGGTCGGCTCGGCAGCGCTGGCCGGCGTGCTCGGCACCCTGCTGGGGCTGCTCGCGGCCTATGCCGGCGGGCGCGTGGACAGCCTGATCATGCGTACCGTGGACCTGCTCCTGTCGTTCCCGTCCATCCTGGTGGCGATGATGATCCTGGCCTTCCTGGGCAAGGGCGTGGGCAATGTGGTGCTGACGCTGGTGATCCTGGAGTGGGCCTACTACGCCCGCACGGCGCGCGCCCAGGCATTGGTGGAAAGCCGGCGCGAATACGTGGAAGCCGCGCGCGGACAAGGTATCGCGCACTGGCGCATCGTGGTCGGGCACATACTGCCCAACTGCATGCCGCCGCTGATCGTGATCGGCTCGCTGCAGGTGGCGCGCGCGATCACACTGGAGGCCACGCTGTCCTTTCTCGGGCTGGGCGTGCCGGTGACCGAGCCCTCGCTCGGCCTGCTGATCGCCAATGGCTATCAGTTCATGCTGTCCGACGAGTACTGGATCAGCTTCTTCCCCGGCATCGCGCTGCTGCTGACCGTGGTGGCCATCAACCTGGTGGGCGACCGCCTGCGCGACGTCCTCAACCCGAGGCTGCAGAAATGAGCGCGCCCGCCACGCCATCGGCTCCCCCCACGCTGGAAGTGCGCCACCTGCGCACTCACTTTGACACCCGCAACGGCGCGCTGCGGGCGGTGGACGATGTCTCGTTCGCCGTGGCCCGCGGCCGCATCCTGGGGCTGGTGGGCGAGTCCGGTTCGGGCAAGTCGGTCACCGGCTTCTCGATCATGGGGCTGGTGGATGCGCCGGGGCGCATCGCCGGTGGCGAGATCCTGTTCCAGGGCCGCGAGCTGACCCGCATGCGCCCGGCCGAGTTGCGCCAGCTGCAGGGCAACCGCATCGCCATGATCTTCCAGGATCCGATGATGACGCTGAACCCGGTGATGCGGATTGACGCGCAGATGATCGAGGCGGTGCGCGCGCACGGCAAGGCCAGCCACCGGCAGGCGCGCGAGCTGGCCCGCGACACGCTGGGCATGATGGGCATCCCGAGCCCGGACGAACGGCTGCTGGCCTACCCGCACCAGCTCTCCGGCGGCATGCGCCAGCGCGTGGCCATCGCCATCGCCATGCTGCACCGGCCCGACCTGATCATTGCCGACGAGCCCACCACGGCGCTGGACGTCACCATCCAGGCGCAGATCCTCTCGGAAGTTCAGGCGCTGGCACGCCAGCACGGCACTGCGCTGATCTGGATCACGCACGACCTGTCCGTGGTGGCGGGCCTCGCCGATGACGTGGCGGTCATGTACGCCGGGCGCATCGTCGAGCAAGGCCCCGTGGACGACGTGCTGGACCATCCGCTGCACCCTTACACCGCCGGCCTGATTGCCAGCCTGCCGAGCCTGAACCCGCGGGGCCAGCGGCTGCGGCAGATTCCCGGGATGACGCCCGACCTGGCCGCGCTGCCGCCCGGATGCGCGTTTGCCGCGCGCTGCTCACGCGCCAGCGCCGCGTGTGCTGAAGCGCCCGCCATCAGCACCCCCGCGCCGCTGCGCCAGGTGCGCTGCTTCCACCCCGGCCAGCTGGCCGCCAGCATGGAGCCGGCATGACCGTCAGCGAACGCGAATTGCATCCCGCCCAGGCGGGCCACCCGCAATCCGTGCCGGCGGCGGCAAGCGGCAGGCCGCCGCTGGTGTCAGCGCGCGCGCTGGCCAAGCGCTTTGGCGAGAGCAAGCCGGGGCGCATCGGCCTAGCGCTGGCACGCCTGGGCTGGTCCGAACCCGCGCGCATCACCCACGCCGTGGATGGCGTGGACCTGGAACTGAAGCACGGCGAGGTGCTCGGCCTGGTGGGCGAATCCGGCTGTGGCAAGTCCACGCTGGGGCGCATGATCGCGGGCCTGCTCGACCCGTCCGCCGGCGAGATCCGCATCGACGGCCGCAGTCCGGCCAGCCTGGACCGCGCCGCGCGACAGGCGCTGCGGCTGAAAATCCAGATGGTGTTCCAGGACCCCTACGCCAGCCTGAACCCGCGCCTGCGCGTGGACCGCATCGTTGGCGAGGGCGCGCGCCTGCAAGGGCTGGTGGATGCGGCCGGCTTCGACGACTACGTCAGCGCGCAGCTGCAGCGTGCCGGCCTGGACCCCCGGCTGCGCCAGCGCTACCCGCACCAGTTCAGCGGCGGCCAGCGCCAGCGCATCGGCATCGCCCGCGCGCTCGCGGTGCAGCCGGAACTGCTGGTATGCGACGAGGCGGTGGCAGCGCTGGACGTGTCGATCCAGGCCCAGGTGCTGAACCTGTTCATGGACCTGCGCGAGCAGCTGGGCCTGAGCTACCTGTTCATCAGCCACGACCTGGGCGTGGTCGAACATATCTCCGATCGCGTGATGATCATGTACCTGGGCCGCGTGGTTGAAAGCGCGCCGACTCCTGAGATCTTCCGCCGCCCCAACCACCCCTACACGCAGGCGCTGCTCGCTGAAATCCCGCGCCTGGACGCGCGCCACAAGACCTTCACCGCAATCCGCGGCGAGATCCCCAGCCCGCTGGAGCCGCCGGCCGGCTGCCATTTCCACCCGCGCTGCCCGCATGCGATGCCGCGCTGCGCGGTGGAGGTGCCCAGGCTGCGCGGCATCGCCGTCAACCATTTGAGCGCCTGCCATCTCAACGATGGCTGACGCCGCATGCCCTCTTATTGCCCGCCCATTCCAGAAACCGCCCCGAGGAATCGCCCCATGAAACGCTCGCTGTCCTTCTCCTTGCGCGCCACCGTGGCCGCCGTGCTTTGCGCCGGCGCGGCAGTGGCATCCGCGCAGTCGCTGACGATCGGCTTTGCCGATCCGCTGTCGTCGCTGGACCCCCAGTTGAACAACCACGCCGGTGACCGCTCGGTGGACCTGCACTTCTGGGACCTGCTGGTCGAAAACAAGGACAACAAGCTGCAGCCTGGGCTGGCGCTCTCATGGAAGGCCCTGGACGACAAGACCTGGGAGTTCAAGCTGCGCCGCGACGTCAAATGGCAGGACGGCAAGCCCTTCACCGCCGAGGACGTGGTCTTCTCCTATCAGCGCGCGCGCAACGTGCCGGGCAGCGTGGCTTCGTTCTCGGGCTACCTGCGCACCATCGAATCCGCTACCGCGAAAGACCCGTACACGCTGCTGGTCAAGACCAATATTGCCAACCCCGACCTGCCGCTGAACCTGGCCTCCGTGCACATCGTCAGCAAGCATGTGGGCGACAAGGCCAGCACCGACGACTACAACGCGGGCCGCGCGGTGGTGGGCACCGGCCCCTACAAGTTCGTTTCCTACACCCCCGGCGACCGTGTGATCATGGCGCGCAATGACGGCTACTGGGGCGGCAAGCCGACCTGGCAACAGGTCAATTACCGCTATATCAACAACGGCCCGGCGCGCACCGCGGCGCTGCTGTCCGGCGACGTGGACGTGATCGACAAGGTCTCGGTGTCTGACCTCGCCAAGCTCAAGCAGTCGCCCGGCGTCAGCGTGTTCCCCTACAACGGCCTGCGCGTGATGCTGCTGCAGCCGAGCTTCAAGCCGGGTCCCAACCCCAACATCACCGACAACGCCGGCAAGCCGCTGGACAAGAATCCGCTGCTTGACGTGCGCGTGCGCCGGGCGCTGTCGCTGGCCATCAACCGCGAAGCCGTGGTGGGCCGCATCCTGCAGAACACCGCCACCGTAGCCAATCAATGGATGCCCAAGGGGACCTTTGGCTACAACCCCGAGGTCAAGGACATTGCCTATGACCCCGCCCAGGCGAAGAAGCTGCTGGCCGAGGCCGGTTTTCCCGACGGCTTCAAGCTGACCATCCATGCCCCTAACGACCGCTACCCGCAGGGCCCGGAAACGGCGCAGGCGGTGGCGCAGTTCTGGACCCGCGTGGGCGTGAAGACCCAGGTGGAGGTGGTGCCCTGGTCGGTCTACTCCGGCCGCGCCAACAAGAACGAGTACGCGGTCAGCATGCTGGCCTGGGGCAACGGCACCGGCGAGGCCAGCTATGCGCTGGTCAACGTGCTGGCCACCGTGGACGCGAAGAAAGGCCTGGGCGCATCCAACTGGGGCCATTACAGCAACCCGGCCGTGGACCGCGCGCTGGAGGAATCCACCGCCGAGTTCGACATAGGCAAGCGCGAAGCCATCCTGCGCCGCTCGGTCAAGCTGGTGTCCGATGACGTGGGCGTGCTGCCGCTATACCACTACCAGAACATCTGGGCGGCGAAGAAGGGCCTGAAGGTAGCGCCGATGACCAGCGACCGCACCGCCGCCATGATGGTGACGCGCACGGGCAAGTGAGCATGGCCACGATGACCGTCCCCACCCTTGCCGTCACGCCTGCGGATGCGCTGATCGACGTGCCGCGCCGCATCGCCATCACCGGGCTGCAACCCGGCGAGACCGTGGCCGTCAGCACGCGCACCGTGCGCGGCCGCGACGTCGCCTGGGCCAGCCAGGCCGAGTTCATTGCCGCCAGCGACGGCAGCGTGGACCTGGAGCGCGACGCGCCGGTGCGCGGCACCTACAGCGGCGTGGCGCCGATGGGCCTGCTGTGGGCGCAACGCCCGCTGGCATCGGACAGCCGCGACCTGTTCCATGCGGATGCCACCCGGCCGCTGCTGACCGGGATCACCGTCAGTGCCGCCGGCGGCGAAGCGCGCGGCGAGCTGGTGCAGCGCCTCGCCGCGCCAGGCGTGGTGCGCGAGGACATCCGCGCGGACGGGCTGGTCGGCACGCTCTACCGCCCGCCAGGCCCCGGCCCGCATCCGGCGGTGATGGTGCTCAACGGCTCCGGCGGCGGCATCAACGAACCGCGCGCCGCGCTTTATGCCTCGCATGGCTATGCCGCGCTGGCGCTGGGCTACTTCAAGGCGCCGGGCCTGTCGGACTACATTTCCAACACGCCGCTGGAATACTTTGAGCGCGGCCTGCAATGGATGCATCGCGAACTGCAACCCGCGCACGGTTTCATCGCGCTGTCCGGACAGTCGCGCGGCGGCGAACTGGTGCTGTTGCTGGGCGCGACCTTTCCCAACCTGGTGTCGGCGGTGGTCGGCTACGTGCCGGGCGCGGTGGTGCACAGTGCGCAGAATGCCGCCGACCCGGCCATCGGCCGCGAGGGTGCGGCCTGGCTGCACCATGGCAAGCCGCTGCCGCATGTGTGGGAGAACAACCCCGACGCCAGCTGGGCGCCGTTCGATGAAGGCCCGGCGCCACACCGGCACGAGCGCGCCATCCTGACCGCGCTGAAGAATGCCGACGCCGTGGCGCGCGCCCGCATCCGGGTCGAGCACATCCGCGGGCCGGTAATGCTGCTGTCCGGCACCGACGACGGCTCATGGCCGTCCAGCCTGTATTCACGCATGGTTGCCGACAAGCTGGCCGAGGCCGGCCATCCGTATCCGGTCGAGCACCTTGACTTCGAAGACGCCGGCCATGCGATCCTGTTCCCCTACGTGCCGACCACGCAGGCGGTCTACGCGCATCCGGTGTCCCGCCGTATCAGCACCACGGGTGGCACGCCCGCGGCCAATGCCGGCGCCGATGAGGCGTCCTGGCGCGGGGTACGCGCATTCCTCGCGCGGGCCGTGGCCGCGCGCCAGCAGGCCGCCGCAGACTGACGCTCACGGCCGAGCCCACACGACAACACATCCTTCGACACTCCGGGAGTCTTCGCATGACCCAAGTCAACGCTGCCGCCACCGACGTGGTGGATCAAGTCGCCGGCCTTGCCGCCGGCTCCGCCATCCACACGCTGCGTCACGCGCGCGACAAGGTGGTGGCGTCCACCCAGGGCAGCTACGACGGGCTGTTCGATCCCGCCCTGCCTGGCCTGACGCTCACCGAACGCCTGCTGGTCGCGCTCTACGCCGCCCGCCTGGCCGGCGCCGCCGACCTGGTGGCCCACTACCGCGCGCGCCTGCAGGCGATCGAGGCCAACGCAGCACTGGTCACCGTGGCTGAACAGGGCAACCCCGACACGCTGGCCGACGCCCGCCTGCGCGCCATTCTGGTGTTCACCCGCACGCTGAGCGAGCGCCCGGTGGAAGGCGACCAGGCCGCCCTGCAGACCCTGCCCGCGTCCGGCCTTGCCACACCCGATGTGGTAACGCTGGCGCAACTGGTCGCCTTCCTGTCCTACCAGGTGCGCCTGGTGGCCGGACTCAAGGCAATGCAGGCACTGGGCGCCGGCGAACCGGCCACCAAGGCCGTGCCCGCCACGGCCGGCACCATGCTGCCGAACCCGATCCGCGCGCATGGCTTCACCAATGAAGTGCTGGACTGGAAGGCCTGGCTGGATGTGGTCCGGATCGACAGCGCCACGCCCGGGCAGATCGCGGTGCTGGAGGAAAGCCATCCCAAGGCCAAGGTGTCAGACTACTACCTGTTCCTGGTGCACCAGCCCGAGATCCTGCGCCAGCGCTCCACCGCCTTCAACGCCATCATGTATGCCCCCGGCGGCATGCCGCGCGCCGAACGCGAACTGGCCAGCACGGTGGTGTCCCGCATCAACGGCTGCGTCTACTGCGCATCGGTCCACGCGCAGCGCTTCGAGCAACTCGCCAAGCGCAACGACGTGATCCGCCAGGTGTTCGACGATCCCCGCACCGCCGGCACCACCGCGCGCGAACAGGCCATTGCGAGGTTCTCGATCGAACTGACCGAACAGCCGGCGCAAGTCACTGCCGGGCAAATTAAGCCGCTGCGCGACGTGGGCCTCACGGATGCGGAGATCCTGGACCTGATCCACTCTGTCGCAATCTTCGCGTGGGCGAACCGGTTGATGCTGAACCTGGGTGAGCCGGTGTTCCCGGAGCAGACCGGGGAATAAACCGTCAGGGGGCTGCGGCCGGAGGATAGGCTGCAGCCCTCGCCAGCTGCAGCGTGCTGCCCCGCACCGCGGGCATGGGTCGCACCAATGTCCTGCCGGGTATCGTGCACCTGGCTGTATTGGCAGCCTACCTATTCTTGTCCTTTGCGCCCTGGGGCATAACTTGGCGTTGACGAGTTGTATGGGGCTCTGCACGCGGCTAGTCCCGGGAAACGCTGCGTGAAAGCCAACGGCCGTCGCTTTGTTTGCAGAACCATCCCGTCCAGTTCCCGCTCTGTTGGGCACGCTGCAGGCGGACATTCAATTGCCGACAAGACTGCCCCTGATCCGTCTTTGTCTTAAGGGGCGTTAGCGTGCCCTTGATTTCCTTGCGTGAACCCTTGGCAGGGTAGTTCCATGGAGCCGCCGTGCGGTCCTTCCCGTTGTCGAGCAACGTGTTGATAGCTCGCAGCAGTTCATCTTTTTCGGCTTTGTTCATGCTCCCAATAACGGTTCCGCTCAGTGGATGTTCGAAGTATGCCTCCACGGAGGTAGCGCGACCGCCCAAAGCCGCGCAGAGAGCAAGTGCCATCAGAACGGGAATTGGTTTCCTAGACATGGCAGTGATCCTCATTGCGGGTGGCAAGCGTCCGCTGATGCAACATGGAGCGAAGAGATCCTGATCCTTCAATTTATGAGGACTCCGACGACACGCATAGGGAAATCTCTTGCGGGCGGCGCGCACCGGCGGCTTCTACGGCTTTAACCGACATAGCAAGCCGTCGATAGGCCACTCCACACAAACGACTACCGTCCGACCTGTCTTCTCAGACTTTCCAGTTCCTTCCACAAGGCGCGCGCAAGGCGGTTTTGGTGCAATGCAACAGCACGCAAGCTGTCGAGGTCAATTCATCCGCATGCCCGTCTACAAGCCGACCGCCTTCCATACCGCCGGCGTCACGGGCGGTGTCCAGCTGACGTACCAGTATTGAGGGGCACCACGGCCACGCACAGGCCAAAAAATGACGGGTGGCCCCGGCTCAAGCTGCTGAAGGCTGACCGTGACCGGGATCGAACCGCTCAGCCGGCAGCGTGATGCACCGCCAGCCAGATGCTGGGCTGCGTGGCATCGGTCCAGGCCACGCGATGCCGGCAGTGGGCCGGCAGGCGCAGCCAGTCACCCGGTTTCATGCGATGCTCCGTGGGCTGCCCTTCGATCTCGATGGCGGCGCTGCCGCTGACCAGCAGCACCCATTCCGCCTCGGCACTGTCGTACCAGAAGCCTTCGGGGCTGGCCTGGCCGTTGGAGACGATGCGTTCGATCCGCAGCCCGGGCCGTTCCAGCAGCGGCTGGAAGATCTCCTGCGCCGCGCCGGCCGGCACATCGGCCAGCAGGTTTCCGTGTTCAGGCTGCATGCTGCCTCCCTGGATCGTGGCCGTGAAAGCCGTTAGTCGCCCGTCCCCGGCGCCAGCACGTCGCGCGCGCCGTTGCGGCCCATTGGTGACACCAGCCCGGCAACCTCCATCTGCTCGATCAGGCGCGCCGCGCGGTTGTAGCCGATGCGCAGCTGGCGCTGCACGGCGGAAATCGAGGCGCGGCGGCTGGTCAGCACAAAGCTGGCGGCTTCGTCGTAGAGCGGGTCGGCTTCGCCATCGCCGCTGCTGTCGCCCAACAGGTCGGCGCTGCCGGCCTCGGCCGGGTCGCCGGCGAGGATGGCTTCATCGTAGTCCGGCTCGCCGAACTGCTTCCAGTGTTCCACCACGCGGTGCACTTCGTCGTCATCGACAAAAGCGCCGTGCACCCGTTGCGGATAGCCGGTGCCAGGCGGCAGGAACAGCATGTCGCCCTGGCCGAGCAGGCTTTCTGCGCCCATCTGGTCGAGGATGGTGCGCGAGTCGATCTTGGACGACACCTGGAACGCCACCCGCGTGGGGATATTGGCCTTGATCAGGCCGGTGATCACATCCACCGAGGGGCGCTGCGTGGCCAGGATCAGGTGGATGCCGGCGGCGCGCGCCTTCTGTGCCAGGCGCGCGATCAGTTCTTCGATCTTCTTGCCGGCGACCATCATCAGGTCGGCCAGTTCGTCGATCACCACCACGATCATCGGCAGGCGCGACAGCGGCTCTGGCGCGTCCGGCGTCAGCGAGAACGGGTTCGGCACCTTCTGCTCGGCGGCCTCCGCGGCGCGGATCTTCTGGTTGTAGCCCGCCAGGTTGCGCACGCCCAGCGCGGACATCAGCTTGTAGCGCTTTTCCATCTCGCCGACGCACCAGTTGAGCGCGTGCGCGGCCTGCTTCATGTCGGTGACCACCGGCGCCAGCAGGTGCGGAATGCCCTCATAGACCGACAGCTCCAGCATCTTGGGGTCGATCATGATCATGCGCACGTCTTCCGGCGTGGCCTTGTACAGCATCGACAGGATCATGGCGTTGACCGCCACCGACTTGCCGGAGCCAGTGGTGCCGGCCACCAGCAGGTGCGGCGCGCGGGCCAGGTCTGTCACCACCGGATTGCCGGTGATGTCCTTGCCCATCGCCAGCACCAGCCGCGAATGGTGCGCCTGGAACGAGGCCGCGTTGACGATCTCCGACAGCCGGATCATCTGCCGGCGCGCATTGGGCAGCTCCAGCCCCATGCAGGTCTTGCCGGGAATGGTCTCGACCACGCGGATCGAGGTCACGCCCAGCGCGCGCGCCAGGTCCTTCATCAGCCCGACCACCTGGGCGCCGCGCACGCCCATGGCGGGCTCGACCTCGAAGCGGGTGATCACCGGGCCGGCGCCGGCGCCGACCACGGCGACCGGAACCTTGAATTCGGCCAGCCGCTGCGCGATCAGTTCGCCGGTTTCACGCAAGCGCTCTTCCGAAACCTGCTCGGCGCTATCGACTTCGCTCTCCAGCAATTCCGCCGGCGGCAGGCGGTAGTCGACCACCGGGCGCGGCGCCGGCGGGGCCGCCGGTGCGGGGGCAGGCGCGGCCGGCGTAACGGCCGCCAGCGGCACGGTGCGCCCGACCACGGCGGGCAGCACGATGCGGGGCTTGGCGGGCGGCGCGGGCGGCTCGCTGGCTTGCGCCGACTCCACCGGATGTTGCGTTTCAGACCATGGCGCAGGTTCGACGGCCTCGGCGCCTGCTACGGCATCGGCGGCGTCGATGGCGTCGATGGCGTCGATGGCTTGCAAATCGTCCGGCTCGACCACGTCGCCGACCAGGCCGTTGCCATCCACCGGCGCGCTTTCCGTGCCGGTGTCTGCTGCCGGGGCCAGCGCCTGGGCATCGGTCTCGGCCTCGCCAACCTCCGCCATCGCGGAGCAGGCCACAGCCTGGGCTACGGCGTCTGCGTTGGCGTCGGCGTCTGCATCTGTGTTGGCTTTTGCGTCAGCGTCAGGCTCGCTGACTTGGTGCGCCAGCTCCGAGTCCGGCGCGCACTCCGCCTCAATAGCCGACGGCGCTTCGGGACCGCCCTCGAGGCCATATACGGCTGCCGTGTCAGCTTGCGGCTGGGGCGCAAGCGCGGCTGGCGTTGAAGCTTGCGCGTCCTGGGCAAGGGCCGCGGACGCTTCCGGCATGGCCGTTGGGCTCGCTGCCAGGCTGGCTGCCGGCGCTGGCGCGGCCTTGCCCGCCAGGGCCTGCAATTCAGCAAGCAGGTCCAGCGCTTCTTGCCGGATCGCCGCCAGCGACGTGGCCTCGCCGTCCCGCACAGGGAGTTCGGCCGGGGCGGTGGTGCCAGCGGCTTGCACAGGCGCGGACGGGCTGGCCGGCGCGGCCACGGTGCTCTCGGTGCTCTCGGTGCTCTCGGTGCTCTCGGTGCTCTCGGTGCTCTCGGCAATCTCGGGCGCAGGCGCAGTCGCAGGGGCGGCAACAGCCTGGACCGCTACGGCCGCCTTCTCCGCGGCGCTGGCCGGCGCCGGCGTGCCGGCGGCAACCTCGGCCGGGGCGATGGTGGCGGCCGGCACTGCGGCCACGGCGGCGACCCTGGCGGAGGCCTCCGGCAAGGTCGTGATCGCCGAACGGACCAGCGGCTGCGGCTGGCGGAACGGGCTGCTGACGACGGTGCCGCGCAACGGCTGTGCCGGCCGCGGGGCGGCGGCCGGTGCAGGCGTGGTGGCCGTGGCCGGTTTGCGTGCCGCCGACGAGGCCGGACGCATGGCCGGCGCGGCGGGCGCACCGGCCCCCGGTGCTGGCTGGGGGGCGTGAACCGGTCTATCCGCGCCCGGCGCGTCGGCATGATGCAGCCAGATCTCGCCAGGCTGCGGCGGCGATTCACGGGTGCGGCGCGGCGGCTGCCAGGCCGGCTGGCGGCGCGCGGAAACCGCTTCAAAACTGCGATGGCGCGGCGCGGGCGCGGTCCAGCCGGCGTTGCCCGCGGCCGGCGCGTCACGGCGCTCGGCCTCGCGCAGCGGCTGGGTGGCCGCAAAGGACACCGCCGGCTCTTCCGGTGCGGCGGCGGGCGCGGCGGCGCGGCGCGGCTTGCGCGCGAACAGGCTGCGCCAGGTTTCGCCGAACACCATCGGCGCGGCCAGGCCCAGCACACCCAGCATCAGCAGCAAGGCGCCGGTCCAGCCGAACAGGTTGCCGAGGGTGCCGGCCAGCGCGCGGCCGGCGCTGCCGCCGGCGCTCGATTCCGGATCGCCGCCGCTGGTCAGCGCGTCCAGGCAGGCGCTTGCGCACAGCACCGCCAACGTGCCCAGCCACACGCGCAGCGAGCCGGGACCGGCCAGGCGCCGCTCGCCGGCCAGCCAGCGCGTCACCAGCCGCCACAGCAGCGGTACTATCCAGAAAGTCGAAAAACCGAACCAGCCCAAACCCATTATCGACATGCCATGTTCAAAACACCGGGCAGCGATTGTAGCGGTTATGGCAGTCAGCGATTGAATCGGAAAGCGCAAATATTCGTAACGCGGCGGGTGCCAGGCGCCCTGCCGCAGCGATGACGGGACGTTCCGGGGCGCAGTCGCGACCACGCCTTTGGGCCTCGCCGCGGTTGGCGCAACCGCGCCGCGCTACCATTCGGCCAACCCGATCGCATACGGGCGGCCCACCGCCCTTCCCTCCCCATGCCAATCCGCTACGCCAGGCTGCGCATCCTCGTCGTTGAAGACAACCCGTTCCAGCGCACCGCCGCCGAGGGCCTGCTGCGCCATGTCGGCGTGCAGACCGTCGCCAGCGCGCAAAACGGCGCGCTGGCCGCCGAACTGCTGGCGCGCGAGCCGTTCGACGTGGTGCTGTGCGACATCGAAATGCCGGGCGGCAATGGCCCGGAGCTGATCGCCGAGCTGCACCGGCGCGGCCAGCACGCCTTTGCCGCCACGCCGCCGGTGTGGGTCTGGGTCACGGCGCTGGCCGAAGACATCCTGGATTCCAATCGCGGCCTGGCGCATGCCGCCGGCATTCCGCGTGTGCACGCGCTGCGCAAGCCGCTGTCGCGCGATGCGCTCGAAGTGATCCTGGCCGATGCCCTGGTGCGCCAGGATGCCGAGGCCGGCGTGCCCGCCTGGTCGCCCGATGCCGAGGAACTGCTCGCCGCGAGCCGGGCCGGCACGGACCTGCTGGTCATGCTGCAGCCACAGCACGACATTGCCAGCGGCCGCCTGGCGGGGGCCGAAGCGCTGGTGCGCTGGCGCCATCCTGAGCATGGCCTGGTACCGCCCGACCATTTCATCCCGCAGCTCGAGGCCATGGACGCGGCCGACCCCGTCTTCTTCCTGGTCGCGCGCCAGTGCGTGACGGCGCTGCAGCGCCTGCGCGCTGCCGGGGTCGAGATTGCGATGGGCCTGAACGCGTCGGCGCAAACGCTGTGCCGGCCCGGCGTGCTGGAATCGTTCGATGCGCTGGTGAGCGCCAGCGGTGTGCCGCGACACGCCTTCACGGTGGAGCTGACCGAGGGCTACCCGGTGCCCGACACGCTGGCCCTGTCGGTCGCGATGAATCGCCTGCGGCTGCTCGGCTATGGGGTAGCGATCGACGATTTTGGCGTAGGCATCGCCACCCTCAAGCTGCTGGCCGACCTGCCGTTCACGCAGCTGAAAGTTGACCGCTCTTTCGTCGCCGAAGTCGACGGGCACGGCCAGCGCGCCACCATCTGCCGCAACATGATTGGCCTGGCCCGGGAGCTGGGCCTGGAGTGCGTGGCCGAGGGCGTCGAGACCGACGCCCAGCGGGCCGCGCTGAGGGCCCTGCGCTGTCCGCTGGGCCAGGGCTACCTGTGGTCCGCGCCCAGGCCGGCCGAGGCCTTTGTCGCAGATGCGATCGAGCGCGCGGCGGCGCTGCCGCCGGCCTGAGCGCCGCCGGCGCTACTGCCCGACCCGGAACGGATACTTGGCGAAGATCTGCGCCACGGTCTTGTCGATGCGCTGCTGGGCGCTGGCCTTGTCGCTGGTGTCGACACTGCCGACCGCCACGCCTTCCCACACCAGCTTCATCTGGCGCCGGTCGACCAGGTCGATATTGACCGTGCCCTCGGTGTAGCGATAGACGTCGTTATAGAAGCCGTAGCCGGGCCACGGCGCATACAGGCCGCCGCGATAGCCGTAGTAGCCCATCATCGGCGCGGGCGCCGGGCTGACGTCGACCTTTTCCTGCAGCCTGGCGTTGAAGTTGACCAGCAGGTCCGGCGACTGGGCCGCGTAGCGGTAGCCGCGCGCGCCCAGTTCGCGCTGGACCGCGGTCTTGAAGTACTGGGTGGTCAGGCTTTCATAGCCCGCGCGGTCGGTGCCGGGATGCTCGACAAAGCCGAAGGTGCGGTAGGCACTGAAGTCGGTGGCGCGGTTGTAATCGGTCTTGATGTCGGGCACGCTGGCGCAGCCCGACAGCAGCAGCGCCGCGACCGGGACCGCAACCGGGAAGAGTTGCCGGAATGCATTCACGATACCTCTCCACGAATTGACGGCGGCGCGCCGTACCGCGCCGCCGCGAGCACTAGTTGAGCTTGCCGTTGATGCCGCCCACGCTGAGCCTGCCCGCCCCCAGCAGGACCACTGCCAGCGCCGCCCCCAGGTACATGCCTTGCAGCTCGAGGGCCCAGCCGCCGGTCTCAGACAGCATGCCGAACTGCTTGCTGTGCACCAGGCCCAGCGCAAACAGCATATTGAGGGCCACCACCAGCGCCGCCAGGCGGCTCCACAGCCCGATGATCAGCAGGATCGGCGCGACCACTTCGCCGATGTAGACGCCGTAGGCCACCCAGGCCGGCAAGCCGGCGTCGGCAACTACCTTCGACACGAAACCGATGCCGGACGCGCCGGTCAGCTTGGCGATGCCGTGCATCAGGATAAGCCCGCCAAGTACGATGCGCAGCAGCGCCTTGCCCAAGTCCTGGGAACCCTGAGAGCCACTCATGGCCATTCTCCTTGCCGTTGTCTACCGTATTGTTTGTCGATCCATGCGCCTTTGCCCTCACGCCGCAAGGTTCGCCCCTGTACCTTAGTGCGAGGCGGCGTGAACGTAAAGCCGCAAATGCGCGATGGCGGGCGGCGCCGATGCGGCCGCCACCGCGCCGCGGAGTGCCCTGTGCTACACCACCCGGTGCATCGACGGCGGCCGCGGCTGCTGCATGCCAACCTTGTGCGCGCATTCGGGCAACACCTCGCCCAGGAAGTCCAGGAAGCGCCGGGTGGCTGGCGTGACACCCTTGCGCGACGGGAACACCGCGTGCAGCGTGCCGACCGGCATGTCGTACTGCGGCAGCACCAGTTCCAGCTCGCCGTTCTCCAGCGCCTCGCGGCAGAACATGCGCGGCAGCATGGCCACGCCGACCCCGGCGATGGCGGCCTCGCGCAGCACCGCGAACTCGTCGGTGACCAGGCGCGGATCGTAGGCGATCTGGATCGAATCGCCGGTCTTGCAGCGCAAGGTCCACACATGCTTGCCGTCGTGCGGCTGCTGGCCCATGCCCGGCATGCCGTCCAGCGCCTGCGGCGTGCGCGGCCGGCCGATGCTGTCCAGCAGCGACGGGCTGGCCACCAGCATCAGTTCGCTTTCACCGAAGGTGCGCACCGCCAGGCTGGAATCTTCCATCACCTCGCGCACGCGCAGCGCCAGGTCGAAGCCCTCGGCAATCACATCGACGCGCCGGTTGGTGGTTTCCAGCTCGATGCGGACCGCCGGGTTGGCGCGCATGAAGTGGCCGATCGCCGGCGCCAGCAGGATCTGGGCGATGGCGATCGGGCAACTGACCCGGAGCGTGCCGCCGGGCTGCTCGCGGGCCTGCTCGATGACCTCGCGCGCCGCCTGGGCCTCGTTGAGCATGGCGCGGCAACGTTCGTAGAAGGATTCTCCCAGCGGCGTGACACGCACCTGGCGCGTGGTCCGGCGCAGCAGTTGCACCCCAAGGTCGCGCTCGAGCTGGGCGATGCGCCGGCTCAGGCGCGACTTGGGCACGCCGGTGGCACGGCTGGCGGCGGAGAAGCTGCCGTGCTCGACCACCTGGGCGAACAGAGACAGATCATTGAGGTCTTGCATGGATGGCTCCGGAGCCACCCGGACGGCCCACATCCCAACAGGAATGCCGCCCGCAGTGGCGTTGCATCGGTAGAACAATCATTTGCATTTTGCCTCACTACCGATACCAATGGCCAGCCGCTATCTTTCTTCCATCGCAACCGCACCCTTGTGGAGAAAGACATGAACATCCTGCAGATCGATTCCAGCGTCCTCGGCGACAACTCCGTTTCGCGCAGCCTGACCGCCAGCGTGGTGGCCGACCTGGTCGCCGCCAACCCCGCCGCCACCGTGACCGTGCGCGACCTGGACCAGGATGCCCCGGCGCACCTGTCCGGCAACCTGCTGCCCGTGCTGGGCGGCCCCAAGGACGGCCTGAACGCCGTGCAGGAAGCTGAACTGCAGCGCACCGAGCAGTGGCTGGCCGAATTCCTGGCCGCCGATGTGCTGGTGGTGGGCGTGCCGCAATACAACTTCAGCATCCCCAGCCAGCTCAAGGCCTGGATCGACCGCATCGCGCAGGCCGGCCGCACCTTCAAGTACACCGAGAACGGCGCCGTGGGCCTGGCCGGCGGCAAGCGCGTGATCGTGGTGTCGTCGCGCGGCGGCGTGCGCCAGGATGCCAATGAACTGGACCTGCACGAAAAGACGGTCGACGTGGTGTTCCGCTTCCTGGGCATTACCGACATCACCTACGTGCGTGCCCACGGCCTGGCCATGGGGCCGCAATTCCGCGAAGCCGGCCTGGCCAGCGCCCGCACCGAGATTGCGGCACTGAACGACGCCAGCCGCCTGGCAGCCTGAGGCCGGGGGGCACGGCCGGCGCTGTAGGACGGCGCCGGCTCGCCCCGGGAGCGGATCAGGTCTATGATGGTTCGGGGCGCTACGGCGCCCCGCGTGCCATGGGCGGCGCGCCGGCCGCGGCCGCCTGGCCGCGGTGGCGCACCGCCTGCAGTCATCGACCGATCCAACCCGGGAGCCCGCATGACTTCAGCCCTGTTGCCAGCCGCCGCCCTCCATCCCCCGCACGAACCCGCCTTGCTTTCGCAGTACCGGCATGTACGCGCCGCCACCGAAACCCTGGTGGCCGACCTGTCCGACGCCGATGCCACCGTGCAGTCCATGGACGACGCCAGCCCGGCAAAATGGCACCTGGCGCACACCACCTGGTTCTTCGAGGAATTCGTGCTGGCCGCGCGCCTGCCGGACTACGAACCGGTGGACCCGGCCTATCGCTATCTCTTCAACTCGTACTACGAAGCCGTCGGCGCGCGCCACCCGCGGCCGCAGCGCGGGCTGCTGACGCGCCCGTCACTGGACGAGGTGCTGGCCTACCGGGAGGCCGTCGACGAATCGATGCTGACGCTGCTGGGCAGCGCCCAGACCGACGACGAGGCCGCGCTGATCACGCTCGGCCTGCAGCATGAACAGCAGCATCAGGAATTGCTGCTGACGGACGTGCTGCACCTGTTCGCGCAGAACCCACTGCGCCCCGCGTTTGCCCCGGAACTGCCCGCCCCCGTGATTGCCGACCCGCGCCCGGCGCCGGACTGGATCGGCTTCGACGGCGGCCTGGTCGAGATCGGCCACCATGGCGAAGCCTTTGCCTTTGACTGCGAAGGGCCGCGCCACAAGGCCTACCTGGCGCCGTTCACGCTGTGTTCGCACCCGGTGAGCAACCGGCAATGGTTCGAGTTCATCGAGGATGGCGGCTACCAGAGCGCCGGGCTGTGGCTGTCCGACGGCTGGCGCTGGGTGGCTGAGCAAGGCATCCAGGCACCGCTCTATTGGGAAGAGCGCGACGGCACCTGGTGGCAGATGACGCTGCGCGGCATGCACCCGGTCGACCCCGACAGCCCGGTGACCCACGTCAGCTTCTATGAGGCTGACGCGTTCGCGCGCTGGGCCGAGCGCCGCCTGCCAACCGAAGCGGAATGGGAGTACGCGGCCAGCCGCCTGCCGGCCACCGGGAATTTCGTCGAAGGGCGGGCGCTGCGGCCGCTGCCGGACCGGCAGAACACCTCGGGCGTGCTGCGCCAGATGTTTGGCGATGTGTGGGAATGGACCGGCAGCGCCTTCCTGCCTTATCCGGGCTTCCGCCCCAACGCGGGTGCGGTCGGCGAGTACAACGGCAAGTTCATGAGCGGCCAGATGGTGCTGCGCGGCGGGTCTTGCGTCACGCCTGAATCGCATATCCGGGCGACCTACCGCAACTTCTTCTACCCGCACCAGCGCTGGCAGTTCACCGGCGTGCGGCTCGCCGACGACGCCTAAGGCCGGATGGCGTACGGCGCCAGCCAGCGCCAAGCCAGCCACGCCAGCAGCCCCCACACCAGCACGATGACCACGGCGGCCGCGCGATTGCGCGGCCGCTGCGCATGGGTGGCCTGCCAGGCCTCGGCCCGGCCCCGGCACTCCTCCTTCACCGCGGTCGGAATCATCCGCAACGTGAGCCAGATGCCCAGCGGCACCAGCAGCACGTCATCGACATAGCCCAGCACCGGGATGAAATCCGGGATCAGGTCGATCGGGCTGAAGGCATAGGCCACCACCAGCGCGCCCAGCAGCCGTGCCGCCCACGGCGTGCCGGGATGGCGGCTGCAGAACCACAGCATCAGCAGGCTGCTTTTCAGCCCGCGCGCCCACTGGCGCAGGCGCGAGCCGTTGGCCATCGCCACCTGGCCGGCTTACCAGCCCTTGCCCTGCGGCGCCGCGGGGCGCTGGCCGCCGGGCTCGCCGGTGGGCGCCTTCAGCGGCGGCGCCGGCACGATCGGGGTCTGCGGGTACAGCTTCTGCCAGCGCGATTTCAGCCCGCTGGCGATCTCGGCCTGGTTGTAGCGCTCGGCAAAGTCGATCACGGTCATGCCCTGCTGGTTCTTCAGGCGCATGTCGGCGCCTTCGTCCAGCAGCAGCTTGACCGTTTCGATATGGCCGCCGCGCGCGGCCATCATCAGCGGCGTGGTGCCGTTGGGGCTTTCGGCATCGATATACGCGGCATGGTCGACCAGGTACTTGACCACATTGTTGTGGCCATTGGTGGCGGCATAGTGCAGCGGGGTCCAGCCGGTCTTGTTGATCTCGGCCTCCATGTCGTCGACCATCAGCTTGACCATGTCCAGCTGGCCCTGCAGCGCCGCCATCATCAGCGGGGTTTCGCCGGCCGGGTTGGCCTTGTCGAAATCGATGTCCTTGGCGCGGATCAGCGCCGCGGCGGCCTTCAGCGATTTCTCGCGCAGCGCCAGCACCAGGGCCGGGTTGCCGCGGCTGTCGACCACGTTGGGGTCGACACCCTTGGCCAGCAGCTTCTTGACGGTGTTGGCGTCGTCGAATTCCACCGCCTTGCGCATGTCGTCGGCCGGCGCGGCCTGCGCAAGCGCGGCGGCGGCCAGCGCCAGGGCGCCGGCGGCACGCCGGACATACTTCATGTCAAACATGAGATTTCCTGTCAATGTGCTTGAAGAGATTGAAGAAATTTTCCGTGGTCTGTTCCGCGACCTGTTCCACCGGCATCCCGCGCAACTGCGCGATGAACTCGCCCACATGGCGCACCCAGGCCGGCTCGTTGGTCTTGCCGCGGTACGGCACTGGCGCCAGGTAGGGGGAATCGGTCTCGATCAGCATGCGCTCCAGCGGCACCTTGCGCGCCGTTTCCTGCAGGTCCGCGGCGCTCTTGAAGGTGACGATGCCCGAGAACGAGATATGGAAGCCCTGGTCCAGCGCCTGGCGGGCCACGTCCCAGGTTTCGGTGAAGCAGTGCATCACGCCGCCGGCTTCGCCCGCGTTCTCTTCGCGCATCAGCCGCAGCGTATCGTCGGCGGAGGAGCGGGTATGGATGATCAGCGGTTTGCCGGTCTGGCGCGCGGCGCGGATATGGGTGCGGAAGCGCTCGCGTTGCCATTCCATGTCGGCGATGCTACGGCCGTTGAGCCGGTAGTAGTCCAGCCCGGTCTCGCCAGTGCCGACCACGCGCGGGTGGGCCGACAGCGCCACCAGCCGCTCCAGCGTCGGGTCTTCGCCCTCTTCATAGTCCGGATGCACGCCGACCGACGCGTACAGATTGGGATGCTGCTCGGCCAGCGCGAGTACGCGCGGAAAGTCTTCCAGCGTGACCGAGATGCACAGCGCATGCGTGACCTGGTTGGCGCGCATGTTCTCCAGCAGTTCCGGCAGGCGCGCGGCCAGCTCGGGGAAATCGATATGGCAATGGGAATCGACAAACATGGGCAATCTCGGATACGGGCTCAGGCCGCGTCCACGCGGCGGCCAACGATGATCAGGTCGCGCTCGACGCCGTCGAGCACGGCCACGCGCGGCAGGTCGCCCCAGCGCGTGAAGCCCTGCGACGCGAACAGGCGCAGGCTGGGCGCGTTGTGGCCGAAGATAAAGCCGAGCAGCGTGTTCACGCCGACCCGGGGCGCATGGTCGATAGCCTGCTGCAGCAGGTAGCGCCCCAGCCCCTGGCCGCGGCGCTGCGCATCAAGGTAGATCGACACCTCGGCGGTGGCGCCATAGGCGGGACGCCCGTAGAAGTCTGAAAAGCTCATCCAGCCGGCCATGCTGCCGTCGGCATCCTCGCACACCCACAGCGGGCGCCGCCCCGCCTGGTGAGCGTCGAACCAGGCCTGGCGCGAGGCCACGGTGACCGGCTCGGTGTCGGCGGTGACCATGCGCGACGGCACGGTGCTGTTGTAGATGGCGACGATGCCGGGCAGGTCGCGCGGTTCAGCAATACGTAGCGAAAAATTCATTGAAAATCAACAAATTGCGAGGGATATCTCACAACATTTATAAAGTTTGCGTGGGGCGCCCCGATTCCAGCATCTTGCCCAGGATTTCTTCCACCGCGCGGCGCAGGTTGCGGCCGTTGTCGTCGTCCGGCAAATGCACGCCGACACCCGGCGTTTTCATGGGTGTGCCGGCGGGGGTGATCCAGGCGACGTGGCCGGCGATCTGGTATTTCTGCGGCCGGTCCAGCAGCGACAATACCAGGAACACCTGCTCGCCCAGCCGGAACGGCCGGTTCGACGGCACGAAGATGCCGCCGCGCGCCAGGAACGGCATATAGGCCGCGTACAGCCCGGCCTGGTCCTTGATCGACAACGACAGCACATTGGGGCGCGACGTCGCCCCGCTGCCCGTTCCGCCGCCAAATCCCGGCGCAGCCGGCGGAACGCCGGCGACTGCTGTGTTCATGGTTGACCCCCTGAATGACGACAATGCTGCTTGTTGTTATGGACCTGGTACTGGCAGCCTGCCGCGTTACCGGAACAGCTGCCGGTATTCCAGGAACACCGCTTCCATTACCAGCCGGGCCGCCAGCGGATGGTTCTCGCTGCGGCGGTGCGCGTTCAGCCGCGCGGCAAACGCCTGCAGGCCGCGCGCCTCGGCGGCCCCGGCGCAGCGCGCCAGCGCGGCGCGCTCCTTGGGGAAGTACCGCGGCGTGGCGCTCCCGTCCAGGCACAGTGTCAGCAGATCGTACGTCCAGCGCTGCAGGATGCCAAGCACGGCGGGCACCGGCAGCTTCTGCAGTTGCTCGGCCGCCGCGGCGGCGTCGAAGGCAGCCGCCGCGCCAAGCTGGCCGACCAGCCAGCGCTGCAGCGGCTGCTCCTCGGCCTCGGCGGCATGCAGCGCGGTCAGCGGCGAGCCCCCGGCCAGCGCCAGCTGGGCCTCGGCGTCGGCCACGCCCTGCCCGCGCAGCCATGCCAGCGCGGCCTCGGGTGTCGGCCGCTGGGCCGAAAACTGGCGGCAACGCGACAGGATGGTCGGCAGGATGCGGTCCAGGCGGTCGGTCACCAGCAGGAAGACGGTAGACGGCGGCGGTTCTTCCAGCGTCTTCAGCAAGGCGTTGGCGCCTTCGGTCTGCAGCGCGTCGAGCGGATAGACCACCACAACGCGCAGCCCGGCGCGGTGCGTACCCACGCCCACCGCCTCGATCAGTGCCCGCACCTGCTCCATGCGGATGATCTTGCTGGGCGCCTTCTTCTTGCCGCCGTCGTCGGTTTCGGCCTCGGCCGAGGCGTCCAGCGCCTCGGGCCTCACCACGGTGAAGTCCGGATGGTTGCCCTGGCTGAACCAGTGGCACGCGGCGCACTGGCCGCAGGGCTGCCCGTCAGCCAGGGGCGCCTCGCACAGCAGGCCCTGAGCGAAATGCAGCGCCAGGTCGCGCTTGCCGATGCCTTGCTGGCCGTGGATCAGCAAGGCATGGGGGAGCCGCTCGCGCAATGCGCCGAGCCGCTGCCAGTCTTCTTTCTGCCAGGGATAGAGCATGTAAATCAGTAGGTTAGCGATCTGACTTCGTGTACTGGCTGAAGATTCACGTCGTGCCGGGGAGAAAAGACAGGCAAATCAAACGGTTGCGAGGATTTTCTCAAGTTCGTCGCGAATATCGGCAATGCTGCGGGTGGCGTCGATGACGCGGAAGCGCTGCGGCGACTGCGCCGCGCGGCGCAGGTATTCGTCGCGGGTGCGCTGGAAGAACGCGCGCGATTCGGCCTCGAATCGGTCCGGCGCGCGCGCGCCCGCCAGGCGGGCACTGGCGGTTTCCAGCGGCACGTCGAACAGCAGCGTCAGGTCTGGCTGCAGGCCGCCCTGGACCCAGCTCTCCAGCACTTCCAGCCGGCCGGTGTCCAGGCCCCTGCCGCCGCCCTGGTAGGCAAAGGTGGCATCGGTGAAGCGGTCGGAAACGACCCACTTGCCACGCTCCAGCGCCGGGGCGATGACTTCGGCGATATGCTCGCGCCGGGCCGCGAACATCAGCAGCGCCTCGGTTTCCAGGTGCATCTTGCGATGCAGCAGGATCTGGCGCAGGTCTTCGCCCAGCGACGTGCCGCCGGGCTCGCGCGTGGTGACGACACCGGCGATGTCGCTGCGGGCGCGCAGGCGGTCAGCAACCCAGTCGATATGGGTGCTCTTGCCGGCGCCGTCGATGCCCTCGAAGGTAATGAATTTTCCGCGCATGGAATGCCTATTTGCCGCGCTGGTACTTGTCGACCGCGCGGTTGTGTTCGGGAAGCGAGTTGGAGAAATGGCTGCTGCCGTCGCCACGGGCGACGAAATATAGCGCGTCGGATGGGGCTGGCGTGGTCGCCGCGGCCAGCGAGGCGAGCCCCGGCAGCGCGATCGGCGTGGGCGGCAGGCCGGTGCGGGTGTAGGTATTGTACGGGGTGTCGGCCTGCAGGTCGCGCTTGCGCAGGTCGCCGTCGAAGGCCTCGCCCAGGCCGTAGATCACGGTGGGGTCGGTCTGCAGCAGCATGTTCTTTTTGAGCCGGTTGATAAACACCGCGGCGATCATCGGGCGCTCGGCGGCCTGGCCGGTTTCCTTCTCGACGATCGACGCCATCACCAGTGCCTCGTACGGGGTCTGGTACGGCAGGCCGGGCGAGCGCGCGTTCCAGGCCTCGTTCAGGCGGCGCTGCATGGCGCGGTAGGCGTGCTTGTACAGCTCGATATCGCTGCTGCCGCGCGCAAACAGGTAGGTATCCGGGAAAAACAGGCCTTCTGGCGAGGTCTCGGCCGCGCCGATGGCCTGCATCAGCTCCGCATCGGACATGCCGCGGGTGTCGTGGCGCAGCGCCGGGCTGGCATCGACCGCGGCGCGCATCTTGCGGAATTCCCAGCCCTCGATCACCGTGACCACGTAGTGCGTGACCTCGCCGCGGGCCAGCTTGCCGATGATCGACAGCGGCGTGGCGCCGGTTTCGAATTCATAGCCGCCGGCCTTGAGGTCGGCGCCGTGCCCGGTCAGCCGCGCCAACAGCAGGAACAGCCGCGGATCCATGCCCACGCCGCCGCGCTGGATCTGGCGGCCGACGCTGGCCACGCCGGAATTGGGCTTGATCACCACTTCGACCGGCGACTTGCCCAAGGGCAGCGGGTGATTGGCCCACCACGCGAACGCGCCGGCAGCCGCCAGCGCGAACACCAGTACGGCGAGCCCAAAGCTAAGGAATAAACGTTTCATGTATCAGGTATAGGGACCCGTTGCCGGCACCGTCGGCGGGCTCGCGCACCGCCACGGACCTCGGTGCCGCCGAAAATCTCATAGCCCCATATAATAACCGGCAGCCCGGCACCGACCGTGAGCCGTGGCGCCGGCGCCGCCCGCGGGCCGCTGCCTGGCGCCTCGCGCCAACGGTGCCGCCAGGGTTTTTTCTTCTCTCCGATTTGCCTCGACGATTGCCACGCAATGCCAGAATTGAATCCCCAAGCCCAGCAACTCGCCGCAAGCCTTGACGCGCTGAACGCCAGCGGTGTCGTTTGCCCCCCCGCCGGGCTCGGCCTGGTTCGCGTGGCCGGCGACGATGCCGCCAGCTTCCTGCACACCCAGCTGACCAATGCGGTCGATGACCTGGAGCCGGGCGCGGCGCGCCTGGCCGGCTACTGCTCGCCTAAAGGCCGGCTGTTGGCCACCTTCCTGATGTGGCGCGACGCCGAAGGCATCGTGCTGCAGCTGTCGGCCGAGATCCAGGCCGCGGTGCAGAAGCGGCTGTCGATGTTCGTGCTGCGCGCCAAGGCCCGGCTGTCCGATATCACCCCTACCCATGCGATCCTCGGTCTCGCCGGGGCGGGTGCCGCGCAGGCCCTTGCCGCCGCCGGCCTGCCCGCGCCGCAGACGGCCTTTGCCGTGGCCGAGGCCGACGGCGCCACCGTGATCCGCCTGGCCGACGGCGCGGGCCACCCGCGCTGGCAGGTGGTGCTGCCGTCCGAGCGCGTCGATGCGGTACGTGCGGCGCTTGGCGCCACGCTGCAGGACGCCCCGCCCGCGCTGTGGGACTGGCTGGACGTGCAAGCGGGGCTGCCCCGCATCGTCGCGGCCACGCAAGAGCAGTTCGTGCCGCAGATGGTCAATTTCGAACTGGTCGGCGGCGTCAACTTCCGCAAGGGCTGCTATCCGGGCCAGGAAGTGGTGGCGCGCAGCCAGTACCGCGGCACGCTCAAGCGCCGCATGTGGCTGGTGCAGGGCGACGGCGACGTGCCGGCGCCCGCGGCCGAGATCTATCGCCCGGAAGATCCGGGCCAGCCGTGCGGCATGATCGTCAACGCCGCGCCCGCCCCGCACGGCGGCTGGTCCGGGCTGGCCGAACTGAAGATCGACGCCGCCGGCAGCGCGCTGCGGCTGGGCAGCGCCGAAGGCGCCGCGGTGGCCACTGCCAGCCTGCCCTACGCGGTGCCGATCGGCGAAGCGGCGCAGGCCGCCGGCTGATTTTCACAGGACCCGGCCATGAGCGATCACCTGTACGTCTATTTCCGTGTCCCGGAAGCCGTCGCCGCCGAGGCGCTGCCGCACTGGCACCGCTGGATGGAGACGGTCGCCGAAGCCACCGGAATTGGTGGTACGCTGATGCGCAGGCCGGAAACCCGCGCCGGCGTGCAGACCTGGATGGAGTGCTACGCCGACGTGCCGCCCGCGTTCGATGCCACGCTGGAAGGGCTGTGGCGCCAGAGCGGGCTGGACCAGTGGGTTGAAGGCGAGCGGCGGGCCGAACACTTTATCGACCTGGACATGCTGTAGGCGCGCTATTGCGGTTGTGAGCGCCGTCGGACTGAAGTACGCGGGGGCCGCTAGCGCGGCAAGCCCCGCGGCAAAGGAAGCAAAGCGATGTGTCTGATCCTGGTTGCCTGGCAATCCCACCCGGACTATGCCCTGGTCGTGGCCGGCAACCGCGATGAATTCTATGCCCGCCCCGCGGCGGCCGCGCACTGGTGGCAGGAAGCGCCCCAAGTGCTGGCCGGCCGCGACCTGGCCGAGGTCATCGGCGAGCCCGGCACCTGGATGGGCGTCAACGCCGACGGCCGCTTTGCCGCGCTGACCAACTACCGCGCCCCGTCCGAAAAACGCACCGATGCGCGTTCGCGCGGCGAACTGGTGGCGGGCTTCCTGCGCGGCCACGCGGCGCCGTTCGACTACCTTGACGGCCTCGCCGGCGAAGACGGCGCCTACAACGGCTTCAACCTGCTGGCGAGCGACCTGCGCGAATTGTGGTGGTACAGCAACCGCTCGGCGTCGCGCCAGCCACAACGGCTGCGTCCGGGGCTGTACGGCCTGTCCAACGCGCTGCTCGATACGCCCTGGCCCAAGGTGCGCAGCCGCGTCGGCGCGCTGGCCGAAGTACTGGCCGCCGACAGCGGCCAGCCCAATGCCAGCGCCGAGCCGTACCTGCAGATGCTGGCCGACGAACGCCAGGCCGCGGATTTCGAATTGCCGTCCACCGGCGTGGCGCCGGATTGGGAAAAGCTGCTGTCGTCCGCGTTTATCCGCTCGCCGCTATATGGCACGCGCGCCAGCACGGTACTGCGGGTGCGCCACGATGGCCGTTTCGACCTGAGCGAGCGCAGCTTCGACGCCGACGGCCGCATTGGCGACGTGGCTTATCACGGCACGTTGAACCTGTCGCGCGACACCGGCATCGTGCCGGCCCCGCGCTGACCGCTGCGCCTTATCCCGCCAGGCGCTTACGCATCTCCACGTGCGGGATGCCCGCCTCTTCGAATTCCGGCCCCACCTGCACAAAGCCCACGCGCGCATAGAACGGCGCCGCGTGCGTCTGCGCGTTGAGCACCAGTTCCGGGTAGCCCAGCTGTTCCGCCTTGCGCATCAGCGCGTCCAGCACCAGCGCGCCGACGCCGGTGCCACGCGCCGGTTTGAGCACCGCCATGCGCCCGATATGGCCGTCGGGCAACAGCCGGCCGGTGGCCACCGGTGTGCCGTCCTCGGCCAGCGCCAGCGCGTGCCAGCTGAGTTCGTCCCATTCGTCCCATTCCAGTTCCACCGGCACACCCTGCTCTTCGACAAAGACGGTGTAGCGGATGGCGCGCGCGCGATCGCGGGCTTCGGACCAGGGGCAGATCAGGATGGTGGTGGGCATGGCAGTGAAAGCAGGCAGCTGTAGAGGAAGCTTTGTCCGCGCCAGTGCGCCGACGGGCGCCAATGATACGCCACGGGATGGCGCATCGCTGACGCACCAATGTGGAGCCACGTCCTCACGGTGCCGGTGGCTTGCACCATATCAGGGTTTACCTGGGGTCGGCAGCCGTATAGCAAATTTGTATGATGACCTGATTACCGAATGACCTCGGAGCTGCCATGTTCCAGAAAGTCCCCGCTCGCGCCCTGACCGACAACGTTGCCGAACAGCTGCTGGACAAGATCCAGAACGGCGCCTTTGCCCGCGGCGACAAGTTGCCCACCGAGGCGGTGCTGTCCGAAGAGTTCGGCGTCAGCCGCACCGTGGTGCGCGAGGCCATCTCGCGGCTGAAATACGAAGGCGTGGTCGAGTCGCGCCAGGGCAGCGGCGTGTTCGTGACGCTGCAGGCCGGCATCCGGCCGCTGCGAATCGACTACACCGACACCGGCACGCTCGAATCGGTGCTGCAGATCGTCGAGCTGCGCCGCGCGATCGAGGCCGAAGTGGCTGCGCAGGCCGCCCGGCGCCGCACCGACGCGTCGATGGCGGCGATCGACGCCGCGCTGGCGCGCCTGGAGGACGAGGTGGCGCACGGCGGCGACGGCGTGGCCGAGGATGTGGCCTTCCACCGCGCCATCGCCGAGGCCACCGGCAACCCGTATTTCCTCAAGACGCTGGCGTTCCTGAGCCAGTACCTGGAAGCCGCCACGCGCGTGACCCGCACCAACGAAGCGCGGCGCACCGATTTTTCCCGCCAGGTGCGCGAGGAACACCAGGCCATCGTCGCCGCCATCCGCGCCGGCGACCCGCTGGCCGCGCGCAATGCCGCGCAGAACCACATGTACAACGCCGCGCGCCGGCTGGCCCAGCTGGGCGCCGACGAAAGCGGCACCGCGCACGGCGCGACCAATTGACGCGCCACGCCAGCATCGAGTCATCCGTATCTGTTTCAGGGAGTCCCTTATGTCCAGGAATATCGGCGTCATCGGCCTTGGTGCCATGGGCTTTGGTGTCGCGCAGTCGCTGCTGCGGGCCGGTTTCAACGTGCACGCGTGCGACCTGCGTGCCGAAGTGCTGCAGCGCTTTGCCGATGCCGGCGGCGTGCCCTGCGCCTCGCCCGCCGAACTGGGCAGCCGCTGCGAGGTGGTGCTGACGCTGGTGGTCAACGCGCAGCAGACCGAGGCGGTGCTGTTCGGCGCCGACGGTGCCGCGGCCGCGATGCAGCCGGGCAAGCTGGTGATCGCCAGCGCCACGGTACCGCCGGAGTTCGCCCAGGCACTGGGCCGCCGGCTGGCCGGGCAGGGCCTGCTGATGCTGGACGCGCCGGTTTCGGGCGGGGCCGCGCGCGCTGCCAGTGGCGAGATGACCATGATGACCTCCGGCCCCGCCGAAGCCTATGCGCTCGCCGAGGACGTGCTGGCCGCCATCGCCGGCAAGGTGTATCGCCTGGGTGCCGCGCATGGCGCGGGGTCCAAGGTCAAGATCATCAACCAGCTGCTGGCCGGCGTGCATATCGCGGCGGCCGCCGAAGCGATGGCGCTGGGCCTGCGCGAAGGCGTCGACCCGGACGCGCTCTATGACGTGATCACCCACAGCGCCGGCAACTCGTGGATGTTCGAGAACCGCGTGCCGCATATCCTGAAGGGCGACTACACGCCGCTGTCGGCGGTCGACATCTTCGTCAAGGACCTGGGCATGGTGCTCGACACCGCGCGCACCAGCAAATTCCCGCTGCCGCTGTCGGCGGCCGCGCACCAGATGTTCATGATGGCCTCGACCGCCGGCCACGGCGGCGAGGACGATGCGGCGGTGATCAAGATCTTCCCGGGCATTGCGCTGCCGGGCCAGGCCGAGTAAGGAGCGACGACAATGACCGCCCTTCTTGGCTGCATTGCCGACGACTTTACCGGCGCCACCGATCTCGCCAACACGCTGGTGCGCAACGGCATGCGCACCGTGCAGACCATCGGCGTGCCTGCATCGGTGGCCGATATCGGCGCAGCCGACGCACTGGTGGTGGCGCTGAAGTCGCGCACCGTCCCCGCGGCCCAGGCCGTGGCCGAGTCGCTGGCCGCGCTGCAGTGGCTGCGCGCGCAGGGCTGCCGCCAGTTCGTCTTCAAGTACTGCTCCACCTTCGATTCGACCGATGCCGGCAATATCGGCCCGGTAGCCGAGGCCTTGCTGGCGGCGCTGGACAGCGACTTCACTATCGCCTGCCCGGCCTTCCCCGAGAACGGCCGCACCATTTTCCGCGGGCATCTGTTCGTCGGCGACGCGCCGCTGAATGAATCGGGCATGGAACACCATCCGCTGACGCCGATGACCGATGCCAACCTGGTGCGCGTGCTGCAGCGCCAGAGCAAGCACCCGGTCGGGCTGCTGCGCTACGACGCGGTGGCGCGCGGCGCGCAGGCCATCGCCCAGCGCATCGCCGCGCTGCGCGCGGACGGCGTGCGCATGGCGATTGCCGATGCGGTCTCCGACGCGGACCTGCTGACGCTGGGCGAGGCCTGCGCCGGCCTGCCGCTGGTCACCGGCGGGTCCGGCATCGCGCTGGGCCTGCCCGAGAACTTCCGCCGCGCCGGCTTGCTGCCGCAGCGCAGCGACGCCGATGCGGTGCCGGCCATCGACGGCCCCGGCGTGGTGCTGGCGGGAAGCGCCTCGCGCGCGACCAACGGCCAGGTGGCGCGCTGGCTCGAGCAAGGCCGGCCGGCACTGCGCATTGATCCGCTGGCGCTGGCGCGCGGCGAGGCGGTGGCGGACGCGGCCCTCGCCTTTGCCGCCGCGCATGACGAAACCGTGCTGGTCTATGCCACCTCGAGCCCCGACGAAGTCAAGGCCGTGCAGGCCGAGCTGGGCGTAGCGCGCGCCGGCCACCTGGTCGAGCAATGCCTGGCCGCGGTCGCTGCCGGACTGAAGGCACGCGGCACGCGGCGCTTCGTGGTGGCGGGTGGCGAGACCTCGGGCGCGGTGGTGCAGGCGCTGGGCGTGCGCGCCCTGCGCATCGGTGCGCAGATCGCGCCGGGCGTGCCGGCCACTGTCACGCTGGAGGCCGCGCCGCTGGCGCTGGCGTTAAAGTCAGGCAACTTCGGCGGCCCGGACTTCTTCGACCAGGCCCTGCGCCAACTGGGGGGCCGCTGATGCATACGGAAAACAAGCTGCGCGAAGAGATCTGCCGCATCGGCGCCAGCCTGTACCAGCGCGGCTATACGGTGGGTTCGGCCGGCAATATCAGCGCGCGGCTCGACGACGGCTGGCTGATCACGCCGACCGATGCCTGCCTGGGCATGCTCGATCCGGCCGCGGTGGCCAAGGTGGCCACCGACGGCAGCTGGGTCTCTGGCGACAAGCCGTCGAAGACGCTGACGCTGCATCGCGCCATCTACGACAACAACCCCGGGGCGCACGCCGTGGTGCATACGCACTCGACGCACCTCGTGGCCCTGACGCTGGCCGGTGTCTGGCAACCGGACGACGTACTGCCGCCGCTCACGCCCTACTACGTGATGAAGGTCGGCCATATCCCGCTGATTCCCTACCATCGCCCCGGTGATCCGGCGGTGGCCGCGCGCGTGGCTACGCTGGCCGCGCAGGTGCGCGGCGTGCTGCTCGAGCGCCTCGGGCCGGTGGTGTGGGAATCCAGCGTTTCGCGCGCCGCGTTCGCGCTGGAAGAACTGGAGGAGACCGCCAAGCTATGGATGACGATGAAAGACGTGCCGGGCTTTGCCGCCCGCGCGGCGCTGCCCGACAGCGCCCTGGCTGAACTGCGCGACGCCTTCCAGGCGCGCTGGTAGCGCCGGCCTCGCTGCTTACCTGATAACACACGGCTTCACCCGGCGCGGCTGCCTTGCGGCCACCGTGCGGGGGACGCGCACGCCCGCGTTTTGCGGTATTGCGCGCCGCCAATCAGACCAGACCACCACCATACCCGGAGACCACCGATGCAATCCAACCAACCGGCGGCAAGCGTCCCCGCCTTCGACAGCCTGGGCGGCAACGCCCGGCTGGACAGCGACGCCGCGATCGAGAAACGCGCCTACCACAAGGTGTTCTGGCGCATCATGCCGTTCCTGATGCTGTGCTACGTGGTTGCCTACCTCGACCGCGTCAACGTCGGCTTTGCCAAGCTGCAGATGGGCCAGGACCTGGCCTTCTCCGAAACCGTGTTCGGCCTCGGCGCCGGCCTGTTCTTCATCGGCTACTTCCTGTTCGAGCTGCCCAGCAACCTGCTGATGCACAAGATCGGCGCGCGCATCTGGATCGCTCGCATCATGATCACGTGGGGCATCATCTCGGCGCTGTTCCTGTTCGTGAAGACGCCGACGCAGTTCTACCTGATGCGCTTCCTGCTGGGCCTGGCCGAAGCTGGCTTCTATCCCGGCGTGATCCTGTACCTGACCTACTGGTTCCCGGCCAACCGCCGCGCGAAAATGATCGCGCTGTTCATGTCGGGCATTCCCATCGCCGGCATGTTCGGCAACCCGCTGTCGGGCTGGATCATGGACGCGTTCAACGGCACCCATGGCATGCGCGGCTGGCAATGGATGTTCCTGCTCGAGGCGCTGCCCGCCTTCGTGGTCGGCGTCGTCACCATCTTCGTGCTGCGCGATGGCATCGACAAGGCCCCATGGCTGGACGCCGACGAAAAGCGCGTGCTCAAGCGCAATATCGAGGAAGACCAGCGCAATGCCGGCGCCGCCGCCGGCCAGGGACATGGCCACTCGCTGGGCGCGGTGTTCGCCGATCGCCGCGTGTGGTGGATGTGCCTGATCTACTTCTGCTTCGTCACCGGCCAGTACGCGCTGACCTTCTGGATGCCCACGCTGGTGAAGTCCAGCGGCGTGACCGGCAACCTCAACATCGGCCTGCTGTCCGCCATTCCGTTCATCTGCGCGGTGGTGGTGATGAACCTGCTGGGCCACAGCGCGGATGCGCGCCGCGAGCGCCGCTGGCACCTGATCGTGCCCGCGCTGATGGGTGCGACGGGCTTTGCCATCGCCGCGTCGTTCACCAACAATACGACCGTCGCCATTGCCGCACTGTCGCTGGCCGCCGCGGGCGTCCTGACCTGCGCGCCGCTGTTCTGGTCGCTGCCCACGTCGTTCCTGTCGGGCATCGCCGCGGCCTCGGGCATTGCGGTGGTGAACTCGGTGGGCAACCTGGCGGGCTTCGTGTCGCCATACATGGTGGGCGCGCTGAAAGACCTGACGCAGAGCACGCAGCTGCCGATGTACGTGCTGTCGGCCATCCTGCTGGTCGGCGCCGTGCTGGTGTGGATGACGCCCGCTAAACTGGTCAATCGCTGAACCCGCTTTCGCTTCTGGAGTTTCCCATGCCGCGCTTTGCCGCCAACCTGTCGATGATGTACCAAGAGCACGCCTTCCTGGACCGCTTTGCCGCTGCCGCGGCCGACGGCTTCCAGGCGGTCGAGTACCTGTTCCCGTACGAGCACCCCGCCGCCGAGCTGCGCGCGCGCCTCGACGCGAACGGCCTCGCACAGGCGCTGTTCAATGCCCCGCCGGGCGACTGGGCGGCGGGCGAGCGGGGCCTGGCCGCACTGCCCGGGCGCGAGGCGGAATTCCGCGGCACCATCGGGCGCGCGCTCGAATACGCCGGCGTGATCGGCAACGACCGCATCCATGTGATGGCCGGCCTGGTCCCCGCCGATGTCGACCCCGCCCGCTGCCGCGCCGCCTATCTCGAGAACCTGGCCTTCGCCGCCACCGCGGCGGCCGCGCAAGGCGTAACCGTGCTGATCGAGCCGATCAATACGCGCGACATGCCGGGCTATTTCCTGAACCGGCAGGATGACGGCCAGGCGATCTGCAAGGAAGTGGACGCGCCCAACCTGAAGGTCCAGTTCGATTGCTACCACTGCCAGATCGTCGAGGGCGATGTCGCGATGAAGCTCAGGCGCGACTTCGCCGGCATCGGCCACATCCAGATTGCCGGCGTGCCCGAGCGCCATGAGCCGGACCTGGGCGAGCTGCACTACCCGTACCTGTTCGACGTCATCGACGCGCTCGGCTATGCCGGCTGGATCGGCTGCGAGTACCGGCCGCGCGCCGGCACGTCGGAAGGCCTGGGCTGGCTCAAGCCCTATCTCGGCCGCTGATCCCCAACCATCAAAGCTCTCTTGCCATGAACGTACTGATTACCGGCGGCGCCGGCTTCCTCGGCCTGCAACTGGCCCGCCTGCTGCTGCAGCGCGGCGCCCTGAACCTGGACGGCCATCCCGTGGCGATCCGGCGCCTGACACTGCTGGACGTGGTGGCGCCGCAGGGGCTGGACGACGCGCGCGTGCGCGTGGTCACCGGCGACCTGTCCGATCCCGCGGTGCTGCGCCAGGCGCTCGATACCGATACCGGCGCGGTGTTCCACCTCGCCGCCGTGGTCAGCGGCCAGGCCGAGGCCGATTTCGATCTGGGCATGCGCGTCAACCTGGACGCGTCGCGCGCGCTGCTGGAGACCTGCCGCGCGCTGGGCCACCGGCCGCGCGTGCTGTTCACCAGCTCGGTCGCGGTCTATGGCGGCCAGCTGCCGCCGGTGGTGCAGGACGACACCGCGCTGAATCCGCAATCGTCTTACGGCGTGCAGAAGGCCATCGGCGAACTGCTGCTGTCGGACTACAGCCGCCGCGGCTTTGTCGACGGCCGCGTGCTGCGCCTGCCCACCATCAGCGTGCGCCCCGGCAAGCCCAATGCGGCGGCCTCGTCGTTCGCCAGCGGCATCATCCGCGAGCCGCTGGCGGGCGTGGCGGCCAATTGCCCGGTGGCACCCGACACCAGGCTGTGGCTGCTGTCGCCGCGCGCCGCGGTGGCGGCGCTGGTCAACGGCATCGAACTGGCGGGCGAGCGGCTGGGCAACCGCCGCGTGGTGAACCTGCCAGGCCTGTCGGTCACCGCCGCGGGCATGGTCGATGCGCTGCGCCGCGTGGCGGGCGATGCGGTGGCGGATCTGGTGACGTGGCAACGCGAGGAGCGCGTCGAGAACATCGTCGACACGTGGCCGGCGGCGTGGAATGCGGAACGGGCGCTGGCGCTGGGGTTCGAGAGCGACGCGAGTTTTGATGACGTGATTCGGGCTTATATGGAGGATGCGGGGGCGGGGAAGTAAGGTCACTGCCCCTTCGCCTTGGCGACCGCCTTCTCATTTTCTGAGAGCCGGTCCCCTCTCCCGCAAGCGGGAGAGGGGAGCAAACAAAGTATCGGTCAGGCCGAAGCCGGCTTCGCCACCTCATACCCTTCGATCACCTCCCGCACCACCCCCGGGATCGGCGCCGACTTCTGCGTCGCCGGATCCGCGCACACATAGACGATTTCACCGGTGATCAGGTGCTCGTCGCCACGATACATCTCCACCCGGAACAACATGCTGGACCGCCCCAGCCGCGCCATGCGGCCGCGGATGTCGAGCTCATCGTCGAAGCGCGCCGAGGCGTGGTACTCCAGCGTGGACTTCACCACGAAGATGTCGACCCCGTGCGCATGCAACACGTCTTCCGGATAGCGGATGCCCAGCGCGCGCCAGTACTCGGTCACGCAGATATCGCAATAGGTCAGGTAGTGCGCATTGAAGACGATCGATTGCGGATCGACTTCGGACCAGCGCACGCGCAGCGGGATGCTGTGGCGGAACTCTTCTTTGGCCATTGGCCTGCTCTCCTGGTGGATGGCCCCGGACCATGCAAGGCATCAGGCCGCCGCGCCTGCCGGAGCAAGGCCGGCAGGCGCGGCGGCCTGAATGCGCGCAATCCGGCGGATGATCGCGAGATTACTGCGGCTTGGCCAGTCCCAGCTTTTCGATGATCGCCTTTTCCTTCTTGACGGTGTCGGCGGCGAATTGCGCGTATTGCTGGGTGTTCATGTAGTACGGCTCCATGTCGAACTTGGCCAGCGACTCGCGGTAGTTGGGCATTTCCATGGCCTTCTTGAAGGCGTCATGCAGCTTCTGCACGATCTTCGGGTCGGTGCCCTTGGGCGCCACCAGGCCGAACGGCGAGGTCTGCACGATGCCCATGCCCAGTTCCTTCAGCGTCGGCACGTTGGGGAAGCGCGCCGAGCGCTTCTCGCCCCAGGTCGACAGCAGGCGCAGCTTGCCCTGCTCCACGTACGGCGCCCACGCCGGCGTGTCGGCCACCGACATCACGTGGCCACCCAGCAAGGCCTGCATCGATTCCGAATTGCCCTTGTAGGGGATGTGCGAGAACTGCACGCCCTGCTTCATCGCCAGCTCTTCCATGGTCAGGTGCAGCGTGGTCATGGAACCCGGCGAGCCGTAGGTCAGCTTGCCCGGGTTGGCCTTGGCATAGGCAATGTAGTCCTGCATGGTCTTGATCGGCGAATCGGCCGGCACCACCAGGCCGAACGAATAGCCGGCCAGGTTGATGATGTAGCTGAGATCCTTGACCGGATCCCAGTTGATCTTGGTGGTGTACGGCAGGCGGTAGACCGGCATGGCGACCTGCGCCAGCGTATAGCCGTCCGGCGCGGTGCTCTGCATCATCTGCGCCGGCAGCACACCGCCGGCACCGGGCTTGTTCTCGACGATCACGGGCTGGCCCAGGATCTTCGAGGCGTTGTCGGCGAGTACGCGGAACGGGATATCCGTGGAGCCGCCGGCGGTATAGCCGATCACCAGGCGGATCGGGCGCTGCGGGAACTTGTCGGCCTGTGCCTGGGCGGGCATGGCGGCAAGACCCAGTGCCGCGGTGGCGGCGGCGATGCCCGCGCGGGCGAGGAAGTGGCGGCGTTGCATTTGACTCTGTCTCCTTGTGCTGCAAGTCACTGCTGAAAAAATGCTGGTCGATGCCGGGATGGCACGACCGCGAGTCGGGTCTAGTCCGGCGATGCGCCGAACGCGGCGCGCAGCGCGGCAACGGCGTCGGCGTGCGCCTGCGCCACCGCCGGCACGAACCGGCCCAGCTTGAAGAAATCATGGATCATGCCGGGGTAGTCCGCCAGCGTCGCCGCGACACCGGCGGCGCGCAGCTTCGCGGCGTAGGCGACGCCCTCGTCATGCAACGGGTCGTAGCCGGCCACGGCGATCCAGGCCGGGCAGGTGCCGCGCACGTCGGCGCCGGTGCCGCCGCCGTCGAGCGGGGCAAAGCGCCAGTCGTCGCGGCTGGCGTCCTGGTCCAGGTACTGGGCAAAGAACCAGCGGATCATGTCCGCCGTCAGCAGGTAGCCGTCGGCCAGCGCGCGGTGCGACGGCGTATCCTGGCGCGCGCAGGTGCCGGGATAGATCAGCAGCTGCAGTACCGGGGCCAGGCCGGCATCGCGGGCCTCGACCGCGCACGCGGCGGCCAGCGTGCCGCCGGCGCTGTCGCCGCCCAGGCCGATGCGCGCCGGGTCGGCGCCGAGCTTGTCGGCCTCGGCGAAGACCCAATGCAGCACGTCGAAGGCGTCGTTGACCGCCGTCGGGAAGCGCCACTGGGGCCCCAGCCGGTAATCCACCGACAGCACCATGCAGTCGGCCTGCCCGCCCAGCAGGCGGCACAGCGGATCATGCGAATCGACGCTGCCGACCGTGAAGCCGCCGCCGTGGAAGTACACCAGCAGCGGCAGCGGCTCGGTCCAGCTGGCCTCGCGCGGGGTGTACAACCGGACCGGGATGGCATGGCCATCGCGCGCCGGCACCAGCAGGTCTTCCGCGGTATGCACCGGCGGCGGGTTGATGTCCAGTATCGGCGCGCTTTTCTCGTAGGCGATCTTGGCGTCTTCGGGATCCATGGCGTGGATCGGCGGGCGCTTGGCGCGCGCGATCAAGGCCAGCAGCGCGGCCATCTGCGGGTCCAGCGGACTGTCGGGCAGGCCTGGCGTGCCGGGGTGGGAAGACGGTACGGCTGACATGGGATGTGAAGCGGTTCCAGACTCCGGCGCCGGCACCGCGCACAAGCGCCGGCGCGATGCCCGCATCGGGAGAAGTTCGAATAGTGAACGATCGTTCGATTTTAGTATGATGCCAGATGTTTCTGCGCCCCGGCAGTCCGAGATAACCCGGAAAAGTCTTGCCTGGCCTGCCACGCGGCAAGTTTTTGCGCGATGATCGGCTGCAGTGATACGTGGGGTCGGCAGAAACCGTGCACAGTCCCATTGAACCCCAAGACGGCGCACGTGGCGAGCCCATATCCCAGGCCCGGTGCCAAGCCTGAATTCAAACGATTTCGCGGCGGATCCCCGCAGGAGACAAGCAAACATGGCGTTCATCTACTATCTGACCCATATCCACCTGGATTTCGGCGCGGTAAGCGTGCTCAAGTCGGAATGCGAGCGCATCGGCATCCGCCGCCCGTTGCTGGTGACCGACCAGGGCGTGGTCGCCGCCGGCGTGGCGCAGCGCGCCGTCGATGCGATGCAGGGCCTGCCGGTCGCGGTCTTCGACGAGACCCCGTCGAACCCGACCGAGGCCATGGTGCGCAAGGCCGCCGCGCAGTACCGCGAGCAAGGCTGCGACGGCCTGGTCGCGGTAGGCGGCGGATCGTCGATCGACCTCGCCAAGGGCATCGCCATCCTGGCCACGCACGAGGGCGAGCTGACCACCTATGCCACCATCGAGGGCGGCAGCGGCAAGATCACCGACAAGGCGGCGCCGCTGATCGCGGTGCCGACCACGTCCGGCACCGGCAGCGAGGTCGCGCGCGGCGCCATCATCATCCTCGACGACGGCCGCAAGCTGGGCTTCCACTCCTGGCACCTGCTGCCCAAGTCCGCCGTGTGCGACCCCGAACTGACGGTGGGCCTGCCCGCCGGCCTGACCGCCGCCACCGGCATGGACGCCATCGCCCACTGCATCGAGACCTTCCTCGCCCCCGCCTTCAACCCACCCGCGGACGGCATTGCGCTCGACGGCCTGGAGCGCGGCTGGGGCCATATCGAGCGCGCCACCCGCGATGGCAGTGACCGCGATGCGCGCCTGAACATGATGAGCGCGTCGATGCAGGGCGCGATGGCGTTCCAGAAGGGGCTGGGCTGCGTGCATTCGCTGTCGCACCCGCTCGGCGGGCTCAAGATCGATGGCCGCACCGGCCTGCACCATGGCACCCTCAACGCGGTGGTGATGCCCGCGGTGCTGCGCTTCAATGCCGATGCGCCGACGGTGGTGCGCGACGACCGCTATGCGCGCCTGCGACGGGCCATGCACCTGCCCGACGGTGCCGATCTCGCGCAGGCCGTGCACGACATGACCGCGCGCCTGGGCCTGCCCACCGGCCTGCGCCAGATGGGCGTCAGGGAAGAGATGTTCGACAAGGTGATTGCCGGCGCGCTGCTCGACCACTGCCACAAGACCAACCCGAAAGAAGCCAGCGCCGCGGATTATCGGCGTATGCTTGAGCAGTCCATGTAGCACACCGCGTAGCACCCAGCGGCTTTCCGCCGGTCGGACCGACCAAGCGGCTGACCGGCGGCCCTCCCTCCACAGCGCAGGAGACACCATGAGCGGCGAGCACTTGCAGGTAGTCCATGGCGATATCACCCGGATGGAAGTCGATGCCATCGTCAATGCGGCCAACAGCGGCCTGATGGGCGGCGGCGGCGTCGACGGAGCCATCCACGGGGCCGGCGGCCCCGCCATCATGGAGGCCTGCCGCGAGATCCGGGACGCGCAGGGCGGCTGCCCCACCGGCGAGGCGGTGATCACCACCGGCGGCCGCCTGCCGGCGCCGTACGTGATCCACGCAGTCGGGCCGGTCTGGCAAGGCGGCAGCCACGGCGAGGACGAGCAGCTCGCCAACGCCTACCGCAACAGCATCCGCCTGGCCGCGCAGCACCACCTGCGCCGGCTGGCCTTCCCCAACATCAGCACCGGCATCTATGCTTTCCCGCGCGAGCGCGCGGCGGATATTGCCATTGCCGCGGTGCGCGAGGCACTGGCGGGCGCACCGCAGATCGAGCAGGTCACCTTCGTTTGCTTCGATGACGAGAACTACCGGCTTTACCGCGAGCGCCTGACCTGAAAGCGCGTGCGGCGGCTGTTTGCGCCGCACGCACCACGCCTTGCGCCCGTGCCGGTCAGGCCGGCAGCGCGCTGCGGATCAGCTGGTTGATCCGCTCGGGCTGCTCGTGGATGATCCAGTGGGTGCCCTCGGGGATGCGCTCCAGCCGCAGGTCCGGTACGAAGTCGGCCAGCCCGTCCACCAGCGACTTCGGCAGCGCGCGGTCGCGTTCGCCCCAGATCACCAGCGTCGGCACCCGGACCACGAAGGCGGCCGGGTCCAGCCGCGAGATATCGGGCGGCGGTTCGCCCTCGGCCGGCGGATGCATCGGCGAGGCACGGTAGAAGTTGACGCCACCGGTCAGCGGATGCACGCCGGCGTCCTTGCCCTCGCCCGGCTGCGACCACGCCGCGTGGTACCTGGCGCGCGTCTCGGCGGTGTACCAGGGCGCCGGCTTGCCGTCGTCGTCGGACAGCATCCGATCCAGCAGCGCAAAGTCGTTGGCCGCCAGCGCCTGTTCCGAGCCCGGCTTGCGCAGCCAGTTCATGTAGGCCGAAGCGGCCTGCTGCGCGGGATCGGTGGCCAGCGCGCGCGCGAACAGGTAGGGGTGCGGCGAGTTGACGATGATCAGCTGGCGCACCAGCTGCGGGAACTGGATCGCCAGGTTCCAGCAGATCGCGCCGCCCCAGTCGTGCGCCACCACCACGGCCTGGTCATAGCCCAGCGCGCTGACCAGCTGCACCAGGTCCTCGACGATATGGCGCGGCCGGTAGGCGTTTACGTCGGCGGGCTTGCTCGACAGGTTGAAGCCGCGCAGGTCGGGCGCCACGGCGAAATGCGTGCGCCCGAACTCGGCCAGCTGCGCCTCCCATTCGAACCAGAATTCCGGAAAGCCGTGCACGAACAGCATCAGCGGCTTGCCGCGCTCGCCGGCGCTGGCGTAGTGCAGGCGGCTGCCGTTGGGCAGCGTGGCGTATTGCAGGTGGCGGATCACGGCGGCGGGTGCTGCCATGTTGTTCTCCATATACGGTCCTCCTCGTTGTGGCGTGGTGCTGGCCGGGGTTGGCGAACGCCGGTCAGCCGCGCAACGCGGCAACGAGGCCCGCGCGGACCTCGGGCTTGTCGGCAAACGGATCGCCGGGATTGCGCTGTCCGACGATATCCTCGAAGCGCTGGCGCACGGGGGCGAGCGCCTGGGGGTGGGAATAAATATAGAAGCTTTCGTCGCGGATGGCATCGAAGGTCAGCTGCGCCACCTCGGCCGCGGTCACCTTGCCCGAGCCTACCGCCTTGTCCGACAAGGCCTGCGACACCAGTTGCGAGCGCGTCGGCGGTGCCTGGTTGGCGAGGTCCGCGGGCCGGTTGCGCTGCGACTGGTTGATGCCGGTCGGCACGAAGTACGGGCACAGCACCGAGCAGCGCACCTGCTCGGTCACCAGGCCCAGGTCCTGGTACAGCGTTTCCGTCAACGCCACCACGGCATGCTTGGACACGTTGTACACGCCCATCGCCGGCGGATTCAGCAGGCCCGCCATCGACGCCGTGTTGACGATATGCCCCTGGAACGCCGGATCCTTCTCCGCGGCGGCCAGCATCAGCGGCGTGAAGATGCGCACCCCGTGCACCACGCCGTACAGGTTGACGCCCAGCACCCATTCCCAGTCCTTCTCCGAGTTCTCCCAGATCAGGCCGCCCGCGCCAACCCCGGCATTGTTGAACAGCAGGTTGACCTGGCCGAAGGCCTCGATGGCGGCATCGGCCAGCGCCTGCACCTGCTCGGCGCGCGAGACGTCGGTGCGCAAGCCGATCACGGGCACGTTGCGCGCCTGGAATTCGGCGACGGTTGCGTCCAGCGCGTCTTCCTGCACGTCGGCCAGCACCAGCTTCATGCCCAGGTCCGCTGCAATGCGGGCGAATTCCTTGCCGAAGCCCGAGGCACCGCCGGTAATGACGGCCACCTTGTTGGAAAAATCCTTCATAGGGTCTGTCCTGTCGCGTGAGTCGAATGGGATGGCAGGCCGCGTGGCGGCCATGCGGTTCAGTCCAGCAGGTCTGGCTGTTCCTTGACGATGCGGGCATAGAGCGGCTGGAACTGGAACCAGCCCGCCTGCGCCGTGCCGACGATCGAATAGGCCTGGCGCGCTGCGGCGTCGGCAATCACCTTCAGCGGCGCCTGCGTGCGCGCCGCGGCGGCTTCGGCCAGCAGCTGCACCTGGCACGAGCGTTCCATGGTGATGAACCACCACGCCGCTTCGTCGACGGTCTGGCCGACGGTCAGCAGGCCGTGATTCTGCAGGATCGCGGCCTTGTTCTGCCCGAGCGCGTTGGCGATGCGCTGGCCCTCGTCCAGCTCCACCACCACGCCGCCAAAGTCGTCATAGACCGCGTGGTCGTTGTAGAAGGCGCACACATCCTGCGTCAGCGCATCGAGCGGGCGCCCGAGCGTCGACCAGGCGCGGCCATAGGTGCTGTGCGAATGCGCGGCCGCGACCGCGTCGGGGCGGGTCTGGTGCACGCGCGAATGGATGGCGAAGGCCGCGGCATTGACCGGGTAGTCGCCCTCGACCACGTCGCCGTGGTGATCGCAACGGATCAGGTTCGAGACCTTGACCTGGCTGAAATGCACGCCGAACGGATTGACCCAGAAGGTGTCGGTAAACTCGGGGTCGCGCGCGGTGATATGGCCGGCCACGCCTTCGTCGAAGCCGAACTTCGAGAACAGCCGGAAGGCGGCGGCCAGGCGCTGCTTGCGATGCAGGCGCTCTTCGGCGGTGGTAGCGAATTGCGGCGGCCGCGGCAGGTTGCGGTAGCGCGCCTTGACCTCTTCGGGGAGGCCCGCGCCGATCTCGTCGGCACGCTGGACTTGCGGGGCTTGCGGGGCATTCATCGGTGTCTCCTGTCCTGGTCCGGTGATATCGGTAGCCCGCGGCGGCCCTGGCAGGCGCGCCGCGGCACTGCCTGCGCGGGTCAGGCCAGCTTGACCAGCTGCTTGCCGAAGTTCTTGCCCTTGAGCAGGCCGATAAAGGCTTCCGGCGCGCTGGCCAGGCCCTCGGCGATGCTCTCGCGGAACTTGAGCTTGTCCTGCGCGACCGCGGTGCCCAGCTCCTTCAGCGCCTGCGGCCACACCTCCATATGCTCGGAGACGATAAAGCCCTCGATGGTCAGGCGCGACACCAGGATCAGCTGCGGGTTCTTCAGCGGCAGCGGCTGGCCGTCATAGCCCGCGATCATGCCGCACATGGCGATGCGGCCGAAGGCATTCATGCGCGACAGCACGGCGTCCAGGATATCGCCGCCGACGTTCTCGAAATAGCCGTCGATGCCGTCGGGCGTGGCTTCCTTGAGCATGGTGTAGAGCTCTTTCGGGTCTTTCGCCGCCTTGTAGTCGATACACGCATCGAAGCCCAGCTCATTGACCACGTAGTTGCACTTGTCCTTGCCGCCGGCAAAGCCCACCGCGCGGCAACCCGCCAGCTTGGCCAGCTGGCCCACCACGCTGCCGACCGCGCCCGACGCGGCACTGACCGCGATGGTCTTGCCCGCCTTGGGCTGGATGATCTTGTTCAGGCCATACCATGCGGTCACGCCCGGCATGCCGACCGCGCCGAGATAGGCCGACAGCGGGATATGCGTGGTATCGACCGGCTGCAGGCCGGTGCCGTCGCTGACACCCATTTCCTGCCAGCCGAACATGCCGACCACCTTGTCGCCCGGCTTGAACTTGCTGTTCTTGCTTTCCACCACTTCGCCGACGGTGCCGCCGATCATCACCTCGTTGAGCGGCTGCGGCGCGGCATACGACTTGCTGTCGTTCATGCGGCCGCGCATGTACGGGTCCAGCGACAGGTAGTGGTTGCGCACCAGCACCTGGCCGTCGGCGAGTTGCGGTACGGGCACCTCTTCCAGGCGGAAATTGGCCGGCGTCACCGCGCCTTCGGGACGCGAGGCCAGGACGATGCGCTTGAACGTTTTGGACATGGTCGATTCCTTTCAGTAGGAATGGGAACGGCTTGAATACTGCATCGGGACCGGCAGCGACGCATACCTGCGCGCTGCCCGCTTGCTGCGTCGGCGCCGGCGCTCAGCCGTCGGCACCGGTATCGGCTTCACCCGGGCGCTGCGGCGGCATGCGCCGGATGTACTTGAACGTGCCCGAGCCGCGCGCCACGGTCTTGCCGTCCGCGTCGACGATCTCGCCTTCGCAGAACACCATGGTGGTGGTGCGGTGCACGGTGGTGCCGCGCGCGGTCAGCGCGCCGCGGCCCGGCGCCATGAAGCTGGTCTTCATCTCGATGGTGACCACGCCGCGGCCATCGGCATCGCTGCTGCGGCCGGCCACCGCCATGGCCACGTCGAGCAGCGTCATGATCACGCCGCCGTGGGCCATGTCCCAGCTGTTCTGGTGGCGCTTTTCGATCGGCAGCGCGATCTCGCTGCGCCCGCCCTCGGCGAAGTTGCAGGTCACGCCAAGATCGGCAAGGAAGGGGATGTGAGTCAGGGGGCCTTTGAACTGGTTCATGTGCGATGCAAGTCTGGAGAGTGGATGCCCGCGAGGCTCCGGCCTCGCGCCGGCCCCAAGTTTGAGGGCAATCCGCCGTTCCGCCAAGCGGGCGCCGGATTGCCCTTGCTGACTCAGACCGCGCTGACGCCGCCGTCCACAGCCAGGATCTGCCCGGTGATGTGCTTGCCGGCATCGCTGGCGAACAGCAGCGCGGCGCCCTTCAGGTCTTCGTCGTCGCCCAGCCGATGCAGCGGCACGCCGGCGCACATGGCTTCGACGCCCATGCGCTCGAGCGAGCCCTTGGTCATCTTCGACGGGAAGAAGCCCGGCGCGAGTGCGTTGACCGTAATGTTGTGCTCGCCCCACTCCGCCGCCAGCGTGCGTGTGAAGTTGACCACCGCGCCCTTCGAGGTGTTGTAGGCGATGGTTTCCATCGACCCCGGCGGGTTGCCGGCCAGGCCCGCGATCGACGCCACGTTGATGATGCGGCCGTAGCGGCGCGGGATCATCGACAGCTTGCCGATGCGCTGGCTGAGCAAGAACAGCCCGCGGATGTTCAGGTTCATCACCTTGTCCCAGGCTTCGACCGGATGGTCTTCGGCCGGCGCGCCCCAGGTGGCGCCGGCGTTGTTGACCAGGATGTCGACGTGACCCAGTTTGGCGATGGCCGCGTCGGCCAGTCGGGCAATCTCGGATTCCTGCGAGCCGTCGGCGGCAATCCAGTCGGCCTCGATGCCGAGGCCCTTCAGGTGTGCCTGCGCCGCCTGCAGTTCGTCCGCCTTGCGCGCCGACAGCACCAGGCGCGCGCCCTGCTCGCCCAGTGCCTCGGCGATCTGCAGGCCCAGGCCGCGCGAGCCGCCGGTGATCAGCGCGGTCTTGCCCTTCAGGTCAAACAGTTGCTGGATGGTGCGCATGTTGTCTCTTCCTTGGTTGTCTTTGAGGATATCGCCTGCGGTCAGAACCAGGCGTCCTTCATGTCCAGCGTGGTACGGTCGAGCGATGCCAGCAGGTCAAGCTGAGGACCGACCCTGGGCAGCTCGAAGCGGAAGAAGTACGCCGCCGCGGCCAGCTTGCCGCGATAGAAGTCCTGGTCTTCCTGGCCGCTCGCGTGCGCCAGCGCGGCTTGCGCCAGCAGTGCCTGCTCCAGCCAGATCCACGCCACCACCACGTGCCCGAAGGCCTCCAGGTAGACCGACGCGTTGGCCAGCGTCACGTTGGCATCGCCGGCGCTCCACAGGGCCTGGGTCACTTCCGCCAGGCGCCGGGTCGCGGCGCCGAGCGCGCGCGCCTGGCTGGCCAGTTCGGCATTGTCCGCAGCCAGCGCGCGGTCGATAGTGGCCTGCACGCGGTCGCCCAGCAGCCTGAACGCCGCGCCATCCTTCATCACCACCTTGCGGCCGAGCAGGTCCAGTCCCTGGATGCCGTGCGTGCCTTCGTGGATCGGGTTCAGGCGGTTGTCGCGATAGAACTGCTCGACGTTGTATTCGCGGGTGTAGCCGTAACCGCCATGCACCTGGATCGCCAGGTTGTTGGCCTCCAGGCACCATTGCGACGGCCAGCTCTTGGCGATCGGGGTCAGGATGTCGAGCAGCAGCGCCAGGCGCTCATGCGCGTCCTGGTCACCCGCGGCGGCAGCGGCTTCTTCCTCGTCCACCAGCCGCGCGCAATACAGGTTCAGCGCCAGGCCGCCCTCGACATAGCTCTTCTGCGCCAGCAGCATGCGGCGGATATCGGCGTGCTCGACCAGCTTTACCTGCGGGCTGGCGGCATCCTTGCCGCCGGGACCGACCGGGCGGCCTTGCGGACGGTTGCGCGCGTAGTCCAACGCGTGCAGGTAGCCGGTATAACCGAGCATCACCGCGCCCAGGCCCACGCCGATGCGCGCCTCGTTCATCATGTGGAACATGCAGGCCAGGCCCTTGTGCGGCTCGCCCACCAGGTAGCCGATCGCACCGGCCTTGCCGCCCGGCTTGTATTTCATGCCTTCGCCGAAATTCAGCAGGCAGTTGGTGGTGCCGCGATAGCCCATCTTGTGGTTCAGCCCGGCCAGCACCACGTCGTTGCGCTCGCCCAGCGAGCCGTCCTCGTTGACCAGGTACTTGGGCACGATAAACAGCGAGATGCCCTTCACGCCCGGGATCAGCTTGCCGTCCGGGCCGGGGATCTTGGCCAGCACCAGGTGGACGATGTTCTCCGACAACTCGTGCTCGCCGGCGGAAATCCACATCTTGTTGCCGCGCAGCCGGTATTGCGCGCCCAGCGGCGATTCGCCTTCATACTCGGCGCGCGTCGTGATATCCGACAGCGACGAGCCGGCCTGCGGCTCCGACAGGCACATGGTGCCGAAGAAGCGCCCTGCCATCTCCGGCTTGACGAAAGTCTCGACCTGCGTCGGCGTGCCGTGCGTCAGCAGCAGGTTGGCATTGCCGATGGTCAGGAACGGGTAGGAACTGGTGCCGACATTGGCGCCCTTGAAGTAGGCGAAGCCGGCTTTCTCGACCACCACCGGCAGCTGCATGCCGCCCAGTTCGTAATCCTGGCCCGCGGCCATCAGCCCGGCTTCGCAGAAGGCCTTCAGCGCGGTGCGGACCTCGGGAATGATGGTGACGGTCTCGCCGTCGAATTCGGGTTCGTGCTGGTCGTTCTTCTTGTTGTGCGGCGCGAACAGGTCGGTGGCGATCTTCTCGCAGGTGTCCAGCGCGGCGTCGAAGGTCTCGCGCGAATGGTCGGCGTAGCGCGGGATGCGCGTGAGTTCATCGACCTTGAGCCATTCGTACAGGATGAAGTTCAGGTCGCGGCGGGAAAGGATCATCGACATGGTGTCTCCATGCGGCGCACTGCGTGGCGTGCCGCGAATTGTTCTCTGTTCTCGGAACGGCGTAGCGCTTGAAAAGAACGCTGTGCTTTGGATGACCAATGGCGGGCTCCCTCTCCCGCTTGCGGGAGAGGGTTGGGGAGAGGGCCGGCGCCTCTACGAAGCGCGGCGCCTGGGTGCTGCCAGCGCCGGCCCTCTCCCCCGGCCCCTCTCCCGCAGGCGGGAGAGGGGAGCAAACAAGTGGCCAGCCGTTACAGCACTTCGAACAGCCCCGCGGCGCCCTGCCCGCCGCCGATGCACATGGTCACGACCACATACTTCACGCCACGGCGCTTGCCCTCGATCAGCGCATGGCCGACCAGTCGCGCACCCGACACGCCGTACGGGTGGCCCACCGCGATCGCGCCGCCGTTGACGTTGAGGCGGTCCATCGGGATGCCCAGCGTGTCGGCGCAGTACAGCACCTGCACGGCGAAGGCTTCGTTCAGTTCCCACAGGCCGATGTCATCGACCTTCAGGCCAGCCTTCTTCAGCAGCTTGGGTACCGCGAAGACGGGTCCGATGCCCATTTCGTCCGGCTCGCAACCGGCCACGGCAAAGCCGCGGAACACGCCGAGCGGCTGCAGGCCCTTGGCCTCGGCCACGCGCGCGTTCATGACCACCGCCGCTGAGGCGCCGTCCGAGAACTGCGAGGCATTGCCGGCGGTAATCACGCCGCCCGGCACCGCGCTGCGGATCTTGGCCACGCCTTCGAGCGTGGTGTCGGCGCGGATGCCTTCGTCGCGGTCGATGGTGACTTCCTTCGTCACCAGCTGGCCGGTGGACTTGTCGGCAACGCCGGCAAGCACGGTCATCGGCACGATCTCGTCCTTGAACTTGCCGGCTTCCTGCGCGGCGGCGGCGCGTTGCTGGCTGCGCACGCCGTACTCGTCCTGTCGCTCCTTCGAGATGCTGTAGCGCTTGGCCACGTTCTCGGCGGTCTGCAGCATGTTCCAGTAGATTTCGGGCTTGTTCTTTGTCAGCCAGCTTTCCTGGACCATGTGGCGGTTCATTTCCTGCTGCACGCAGGAGATGCTTTCCACGCCGCCGGCAACGAAGATGTCGCCCTCGTCGGCAATCACGCGCTGCGCCGCCATGGCGATGGTCTGCAGGCCCGACGAGCAGAAGCGGTTGACGGTGGCGCCGGGCACCGTGACCGGGCAGCCGGCGCGCAGTGCGATCTGGCGCGCGATATTGGCGCCGGTGGCGCCTTCCGGGTTGGCGCAGCCCATCAGCACGTCTTCCACTTCGGCGGCGTCGATCCTGGCGCGGGCGATGGCGTGCTGCACGGCGTGACCACCCAGCGTGGCGCCGTGGGTCATGTTGAAGGCGCCCTTCCAGCTCTTGGCCAGGCCGGTCCGTGCGGTGGATACGATGACTGCTTCGTTCATGTGTTGCTCCTCGGAATCTTGTGTCGTTCAGTTCGGTGGTTCGGTTCAGCCCTGGCCCTTCAATCCTTGAGCACATCGGCGGACTGCACGCGCGCGACGCCGGCGGCGCCGAGGTCCTGCCATGCCTTGGCCAGCGACCCCTGCAGGTCGATGGCGCGGCACGCATCCTCGATCACCGCGGCCTCGAAGCCGGCAGCGCGCGCGTCGAGCGCGCTCCAGGCCACGCAGTAGTCCGTCGCCAGTCCGGCGCAGAACACGCGCTTCACGCCTTGCTCGCGCAGGTAGCCTGCCAGCCCGGTGCGCGTGGTGCGGTCCGCTTCCAGGAAGGCGGAGTAGCTGTCCACGTCGGCGTGGTGGCCCTTGCGGATCACCAGCCGCGCGTGCGGCACGTGCAGGCCCGTATGTAGCGCGGCGCCAGGCGTGTCCTGCACGCAGTGCACCGGCCACAGCACCTGCTCGCCATAGGGCAGCGTGAGCACCTGGAACGGCTGCATGCCGGCATGGCTGGCCGCGAAGGAAACATGCGCGGCCGGATGCCAGTCCTGCGTCACCACCACATGCCCGAACGCGCGCGCCAGCCGGTTGATCACGGGCACGACCTCATCGCCGCTGGGCACGGCAAGCGCGCCGCCCGGCATGAAGTCGTTCTGCACGTCGATCACCAGCAGGCAATCGTCCGGTCCGATGGTGGTGCTCATGGCCGCTCCTGGCTGAACCCGTCGGTATTTAGCCGTTAAAGCCCTTGCCTTCGTCCGCCAGCTTCTGCAGCAGCGGCGCGACCTGCCAGGCTTCGCCGTGGTAGCCCTTGGCGTAGCGCTTCATGGCCAGCGCCACGTTGTACAGGCCGACCTGGTCCGCATACAGCATCGGGCCGCCGCGGAACAGCGGGAAGCCGTAGCCGGTCAGGTACACCATGTCGATATCCGAGGCCTTGGAAGCAATGCCTTCTTCCAGGATCTTGGCGCCTTCGTTGACCAGCGCGAACACCAGGCGCTCGACGATCTCTTCGTCCGAAATCTTGCGGCGCGTGATGCCCAGGTCCTTCGAATGCTGCACGATCATGTCGTTGACCTGCTGGTTCGGGTACGGCTTGCGGTCGCCCGCCTTGTAGTCGTACCAGCCCGCGCCGGTCTTCTGGCCGTAACGGCCCATTTCGCACAGCAGGTCGGCGGTCTTCGAGTACTGGATGTCCGGCTTGTCCACGGCGCGGCGCTTGCGGATGGCCCAGCCGATATCGTTGCCGGCCAAGTCGCCCATGCGGAACGGGCCCATGGCGAAGCCGAACTTCTCGATGGCCTTGTCCACCTGTTCCGGCAGCGCGCCTTCGTCCAGCAGGTAGCCGGCCTGGCGGCTGTACTGCTCGATCATGCGGTTGCCGATAAAGCCGTCGCACACGCCCGACACCACCGCGGTCTTCTTGATCTTCTTGGCGACCTGCATCACCGTGGCCAGCACGTCCTTGCCGGTCTTCTCGCCGCGCACCACCTCGAGCAGCTTCATCACGTTGGCCGGGCTGAAGAAGTGCATGCCGACCACGTCCTGCGGACGCTTGGTGAACGAGGCGATTTTGTTGACGTCAAGCGTCGAGGTGTTCGAAGCCAGGATGGCGCCGGGCTTCATCACTTCGTCCAGCTTCTTGAAAACGATCTCCTTGACGCCCATTTCCTCGAACACGGCCTCGATGACCATGTCGGCGTCCTTGATGTCGTCATAGGACAGCGTGGTGCTCAGCAGGCCCATGCGCTGCTCGACCTTCTCTTGCGTGAGCTTGCCCTTCTTGGCGCTGTTCTCGTAGTTCTTGCGGATGATGCCGACGCCGCGGTCCAGCGCTTCCTGCTTGGTTTCCAGGATGATGACCGGGATGCCCGCGTTGAGGAAGTTCATGCTGATGCCGCCGCCCATGGTGCCGGCGCCGATCACGGCAACCTTCTCGATCTTGCGCACCGGGGTGCCTTCAGGCACGTCGGGGATCTTGCTGGCGGCGCGCTCGCCGAAGAAGGCATGGCGCAGCGCGCGCGATTCCGGCGTGGTCACCAGGTAAAGGAAGCCTTCGCGCTCCTGCTTCAAGCCCTGCTCGAACGGTTTGAGCGAGCCGGCCACGGCTTCCAGGCACTTCAGCGGCGCCGGGAAGTTCTTGGCCATCGCGGCCACGGTGTTGCGCGCGAAGCCCAGGTAGCCCTCGGCATTCTCGTGGCGCACCTTCAGGTCGCGCACCTTGGGATGCGGGCCGCTGGCGGCGCCGACGTTCTGGGCGAACTTGATGGCGGCGGACAGCACGTCACCGTCGACGATCTCGTCGAACAGCTTGGTGCCGGCGAACTTCTCGGACGGCACCGCGGTGCCCGACACGATCATGTTGGCGGCGGCTTCCAGGCCGATCACGCGCGGCAGGCGCTGCGTGCCGCCCGCGCCAGGCAGCAGGCCCAGCTTCACTTCCGGCAGCGCGATCTGCGCGCCCTTGGACGCCACACGGTAATTGCAGCCCAGCGCCAGTTCCAGGCCGCCACCCATCGCCACCGAGTGCACGGCCGCCACCACCGGCTTGGACGAAGCTTCCAGCACGCGGATCACCGAGTGCAGCGTCGGCTCCTGCATGGCCTTGGGCGTATTGAATTCACGGATATCGGCGCCGCCCGAGAAAGCCTTGCCAGCGCCGGTGATGACGATCGCCTTGACGGCGGCATCGTCCAGCGCACGGGTCATGCCTTCGACGATGCCAAGCCGGGTGCTGTGACCCAGGCCATTGACAGGGGGATTGTCGAGCGTGATGACGGCTACGCCGTCCTGAACCTGATACTGCGCTGTCATGCTGGTTCCTTTACGAAAGTTTTGTCTCGGGATTCGAATTCTCGAATGAATATTTTCTGCAGCGCGGGGCATGCCGGCTGCCGCCGGCGCCCCAGGTGGCGGCTGTCATGGGCGGGTTAACCCTTGACCGGACCTGCCGCTTTCCCTTGCCCCACAACGCCCTCCGGGGCTTGGGCGAAACAAGCATACACAAAATAGCACGGTCGTTCAATTTTAATTTCCGAAGATTTCCGGCGCCATGCGCAATGCGAATGCGGGCCCTGATCGCGCTGCATGGAGCCGGCGCTTAACCAGCGCCAGGACCTGCCCCCCGATGCCGCTTAATGCACTTGTCAGCGCCACCGCGCAGCGTCTCCAGACCAGTATCGGACTTTATTTGACCGATACGGCAAAATCGCCGCGGCAGACACGGTAGACTCGCGGCTTTTCGTTTTTTGCCTCCCGGCCTTCACGAGATGCCGGGCGGCGGAAGGTCCAGCGAACCTGATGTCTTCCCCAACCACTTCCTCCCCCGCACACGCTTCCCGCCCGCAAGGACACCAGCACCCGGTGGTCGAACACGACGACCTCCAGCGCAAGCTCAAGGCGCGGCACCTGACCATGATCGCCGTCGGCGGCGCGGTCGGCACCGGACTGTTCGTGGCCTCGGGCGCCTCGATCGCGCAGGCCGGGCCTGGCGGCGCGCTGCTGATGTACATGCTGCTGGGCTTCATGGTCTATTGCCTGATGACCAGCCTGGGCGAACTGGCGGTGCACATGCCGGTGGCCGGCTCTTTTGTCACCTACAGCGCGCTCCATGTCGACGAGGGCTTCGGCTTCGCGCTGGGCTGGAACTACTGGTTCAGCCTGGCGGTGACAATCGCGGTCGAACTGACCGCGGCGCAGCTGGTGATGCAGTACTGGTTCCCCGACGTGCCCGGGGTGGCCTGGAGCGCCGGCTTCCTGTTGTTGATGTTCGGGCTCAACGCGATCTCGGTGCGCGGCTTCGGCGAGGCCGAGTACTGGTTCGCGCTGGTCAAGGTGGTGACCGTGGTGGTGTTCCTGGGCGTGGGCCTGCTGATGATCTTCGGCATCCTGCAGGGCGGGCCGCAGTCCGGCTGGCACAACTTCACCATCGGCGACGCGCCCTTCGTCGGCGGCATCCCGGCCATGTTCGGCGTGGCGATGATCGCGGGCTTCTCGTTCCTCGGCACGGAGACTGTCGGCGTCGCGGCCGGCGAAGCCGAACGGCCCGCCATCACGATTCCGCGCGCGATCCGGCAGACCTTCTGGCGCATCCTGCTGTTCTACGTGCTGGCCATCCTGGTCATCGGCGTGCTGATTCCCTATACCGATCCCAACCTGCTGCGCAACGACGTGACCGACGTGGGCGTGAGCCCGTTCGCGCTGGTGTTCCGCCACGCCGGGCTGGCCTTCGCGGCCGGGCTGATGAATGCGGTGGTGCTGACCGCGCTGCTGTCGGCGGGCACGTCCAGCATGTACGTGTCGACGCGGATCCTGTATGGCCTGGCCGTCAGCCGCCGCGCGCCGCGCGTGTTCGCACGGCTCACGCGCAACGGCGTGCCGTTCGTTGCGCTGCTGGCAACCACGGGCGTCGGCGCACTGTGCTTTCTCAGCTCGCTGCTCGGCAACAAGACCGCTTACCTGTGGCTGCTCAACACCTCGGCCATGACCGGCTTTATCGCCTGGCTCGGCATTGCGGTCAGCCACTATCGCTTCCGCCGCGGGCTTGCGCACCAGGGCCATGACGTCGGCAAGCTGGCCTACCGTTCGCCGCTGTATCCGTTCGGGCCTGTTTTTTCCGCGGTGCTCTGCGTGGTGATCATCGGCGGACAGAATTACGAGGCTTTTGCCGACATCCCTAACCGGTGGCCGGAGATTGTTGCTACCTATATTGGCGTGCTGGTGTTTCTGGTGTTGTGGTTGGGATATCGGATTGTTACGGGGTCGCGGGTGATTGCGTATGGGGATATGCCGTTTGAGTTTTTTGGGCGGGGGGAGTGAGGGATTCGTTGAAATAACGGGGTTGGTTCTGGTGACATGCTGTCGGCTTTTGCACCGCGTGGTTCCGCCCTGCTGGGCGGGTCACTTTTTGTCCGAGCGACAAAAAGTAACCAAAAAGCGCGTTTACTGCCCTGCGGGCGGCATGTCTTATCGTAGTGTGCCTGGGGGCTTTCGTACGGGGCTGCGCTTCCTCACAAAGCTAGACTGCCTGCCGCAGGGGTGCGCGACGGTGGCAGGGGCGTTGGAGCGGTGTTGGAACGAGCCCAGAGCGGTGGGTGGCCGCCTGCTGCTGGCCCTGCCGTAGGAACGCCTTCGGCCGCGCTGCGCGCAAACGCCCAATGCTCGCCAGCGCCTATTGAGCCCGCGCAGCAGCCGCAGGCGTCCCCTCGATACGGGCGGCAGCAGGCTTCGGCTACGCCGGCGAAGCACCAGACCTACACCTCCAGCCACTCCTTCCTGACCTGCCCATTCGCCTTCAACTCGGCCGGCGTCCCTTCGAACACGATATGCCCGTGTCCCATGACGTAAACGCGCTGCGAGATATCCAGCGCAATCGCCAGCTTCTGCTCGATCAGCAACACGGAAACGCCGCGTTCCTTCAGCGTCTTCAGGTAATCGCCCACCAGCGCCACGATCATCGGCGCCAGCCCTTCGGTTGGCTCATCGATCAGGATCAGGTCGGGATCTCCCATCAGCGTGCGGCACAAGGTCAGCATCTGCTGCTCGCCGCCGGAGAGCACGCCGGCCGAAGTGTTTTCGCGCTCCTTCAGCCGCGGGAACATGTTGAACATATCCTCCACGCTCCAGCGCGGCTTGGGCTGGCGCGGGTTGCGCTTCTCGCCCAGCAGCAGGTTCTGCCGCACCGTCAGCGTGGGGAAGATGTCGCGGTTCTCCGGCACGTAGCCGATGCCGAGATGCGCGATCTCGAAGGTGCGCCGGCCCAGGATTTCTTCGCCCCGGAACCTGACCGACCCCTCGGCCTTGACCATGCCCAGGATGGCCTTGGCCATGGTCGAGCGCCCTACGCCGTTGCGCCCCAGCAGCGCCACGATCTCGCCCTCGTCGATATGCGCATCGACGCCGTGCAGGATATGACTCTTGCCGTAATAGGCGTGCAGGCCCGTGACTTCCAGCATCCGCTTGCCCATCAATGCGCTCCTTCGGTGGTGGCTTCGTCGAGCGTGGTGCCGAGGTAGGCTTCCTTGACCTTGCGGTTGTTGCGGATTGCCTGCGGGGTGTCGGTGGCGATGACCTCGCCGTAGACCAGCACGGAGATGCGGTCGGCCAGCCCGAACACCACGCTCATGTCGTGCTCGACCATCACCAGCGTCTTGCCGACCGTGACCTTGCGGATCAGTTCGACCGCGTGGTCCGATTCGGAGCGGCTCATGCCCGCGGTCGGTTCGTCCAGCAGGATCACCTCGGCGCCGCCAGCGATGGTGATGCCGATCTCCAGGGCGCGCTGCTCCGCATAGGTCAGCAGGCCGGCCTGGGTATCGCGGCGATGCTGCATGCCGATCAACTCCAGCACGTCGTCGGCGCGCTCGCGCGCGTCGCGCAGGCCGGTCAGCCGGTGCCAGAACGAATACTTGTAGCCGAGCGACCACAGCACCGCGCAGCGCAGGTTCTCGAACACCGACAGCCGGTGAAAGATATTGGTGATCTGGAAGCTGCGCGACAGCCCCATGCGGTTGATGACGAAGGGCTGCAGCCCGCCGATCTCCGCGCCGTTCAGGCGCACCGTGCCGCTGCTCGGGGCGAAGCGGCCCGAGATCAGGTTGAAGGTGGTCGACTTGCCGGCCCCGTTGGGGCCGATCAGCGCATGGCGCTCGCCCTTCGGGATGCTCAGGTTCACGCCGCGGATGATCTCCGTCTGGCCGAACTTCTTGCGTACATCGGTCAGTTCCAGTGCCGCCGCGCTCATGCCCTGCCTCCCGCGATTTCTGCCTGCACCTTGTCCCATTGCGCGCGCGACGCGCGCACCGCGAGCCGCCACGCGGCCAGCCCCACCGCCCACAGCGCCGCCGCCGCCAGCCATGGCGTCCAGGTGGCGGCATCGAAGCCGATGCCGAACAGCTTCATGGCTGTGCCGTTGGCGCTGTCGACCTGTACCTTGTAGACCAGTTCGACCGTGACGATCATGGCCAGCAGCAGCACCACGCCCGCGCCACCGGCACGCGCGTAGTACGGCAGCATGCGGCCCAGCTTGCCCTTGCCCAGCAGCGGCAACTGCATCAGCAGCAGGCTGGCCAGGCCACCCGGCACGAACATCACCATCAGCACGAAGAACAGGCCCAGGTAGAGCAGCCAGGCCTTGGTCAGGTCCGACAGCGCCACCGCGAACAGCACGAACACCACCGCGCCGATGACGGGCCCGAAGAACACCCCGGCGCCGCCGATGAACACCGCCAGCAGCACGCCGCCCGAACGCACCGCGCTGACGTTCTCGGCCGAGACGATCTCGAAGTTGATCGCCGCCAGCGCGCCGGAGATGCCGGCGAAGAACGCCGACAGGATCAGCACCAGGTAGCGCACGCGCTGGGTGTTATAGCCGATGAACTCGACCCGCTCGGGGTTGTCGCGCACGGCGTTGGCAATGCGGCCCAGCGGCGTCTGGGTCCACGCGTACATCGCCACCATCGACACCAGGCACCACGCCGCGATCAGGTAGTAGACCTGGCGCCCGGGCCCGAAGGTGATGCCAAGGAAGGGGTCGCCGATCACGCGGTTGGTCGAGATGCCGCCCTCGCCGCCGAAGAATTCCGGGAACATCAGCGAGCTGGCAAAAACCATCTCGCCAATGCCCATGGTGATCATGGCAAAGGTAGTGCCGGCCTTCTTGGTGGTGACATAGCCGAAGATCACGCCGAAGAAGGCGCCGGCCAGGCCGCCCACCAGCGGCAGCATCGACACCGGCAGCCACACCTTGCCGGCACCGGCCATATTGAGCACGTGCACGGCGATAAACGCGCCCAGCCCGGAATACACCGCATGGCCGAACGACAGCATGCCGGTCTGCCCCAGCAGCATGTTGTACGACAGCGCGAAGATGATCATGATGCCCATCTGCGACATCAGCGTAATGGCGAAGCCCCCGGTGAAGAACAGCGGCAGCACCAGCATCACCAGCACCGTCAGGCTCCAGATGATCCAGCGCGCCAGGTTCAGCGGGCGGTAGCGCAGGGTGCGTCCGGTCACCACCGGCTCGCGCGGTTGTTGCATCGCTTGCTCCATGGCGTCAGCTCTCCCGGGTTCCCATCAGTCCACGCGGGCGGAAGATCAGCATCACCACCAGCAGCAGGTACGGCAGCACCGGCGCCACCTGGGCCACCGTCAGCTTCCATAGCGAATAGAACGGCGTGGCCTCGCTGACGGCCAGCCCCAGGCTGGTCATCAGGCCCGCCAGCGAGGCGTCGATGGTGACCGCGAAGGTCTGCAGCACGCCGATCAGGATCGACGCGATGAACGCACCGACCAGCGATCCCATGCCGCCCACCACCGCGACCACGAACACGATCGACCCCACCGCCGCGGCCATCGACGGCTCGGTGACAAAGGCATTGCCGCCGATCACGCCCGCCAGCCCGGCCAGCGCGGCGCCGCCCCCGAAGACCATCATGAACACGCGCGGCACGTTGTGGCCGAGCGCCTCGACCATTTCCGGATGGGTCAGCGCGGCCTGGATCACCAGCCCGATGCGGGTGCGCGTCAGCACCAGGTAGATTGCCACCAGCATGCCCAGCGAGACCAGCATCATGAAGGCGCGGTACTTGGGGAACGACGAGGTGAACACCGTGAACAGCGGCCCATCCAGCTCCGCGGGAATCCGGTACGGCACCGCCGCCAGGCCCCACACCAGCTTGACGCCCTCCTCGATCAGGTAAGCCAGCCCGAAGGTGAACAGCAGCTCGGCCACATGGCCGTACTTGTGCACCGTGCGCAGGCCGAAGCGCTCCACCAGCGCGCCCGTGCCCGCCACCAGCAGCGGTGCGAAGATCAGCGCCGGCCAGAAGCCGATCTTGCTGGCGATGGTGTAGGCAAAGTAGGCGCCCAGCATATAGAAGCTGGCATGGGCGAAGTTGAGCACGCCCATCATGCTGAAGATCAGCGTAAGGCCGGATGACAGCATGAACAGCAGCAGCCCGTAGCTGATGCCGTTCAGCAGGGAGATGACGAAGAATTCCACAGCGTGTCCTTCAAGCTGGTGCCGGCACCGTGGCCGCGGCAATGCCACAGCCAGGTCCGGCCGGCGACCGTCCGGTTGGATTGAGGGTGAGCGCAGCCCTTGCGCCAGGCACATGGTGGCCGGACGCCCCCGCTATCGACCCGAAAAAAACCGAGAGTATGCAGGAACGGGCGGCCACTTTGTCGGCGTGGCCGGCCCGCCGTGGACGAGATCAGCCCGGCCGCTTCATCTGGCAGGAGGTGGGCTGCGCCGACACGTACTGGTCCATCAGCGCATTGGTCTTCCAGCCGTAGCCAGTGTTCTCCTGGTCGTACTTGATTTCCTTGCCGTCGACCTTGGTCCAGGTGGCGACCACCAGCGGCTGCTGCGCCTGGTGGTCGGTATTGCGCATCTCGACCGTGCCGTTCATGCTGTCGACCTTGATGCCTTCGAGCGCCTTGGCCACCTTGACCGGGTCGGTCGAGTTGGCGTCCTTCATCGCCTTGCTGAGCATGGCTATGCCGGTGTACGAGGCCATCACGTAGAAGTCGTCGTTGTACTTCTTCTTGTAGCCTTCGATGATGTCGGCGCCGCGGAAGCCCTTGTTGTTGGGGTTGTAGTAGCCCACGTACTTGACGTGCTCAGCCCCCGCCGCGCCCATCGCGGTCGGCACGCCGGTGGTGCCGGCGTAGTAGGTGTAGTAGTTGGTGGTGAGCCCGGCGTCCTTGCCCGCCTTGATCAGCAGCGCGAGGTCGCTGCCCCAGTTGCCGGTGATCACGGTGTCGGCGCCGGAGGCCTTGATCTTGGCCGCGTACGGCGCGAAGTCCTTGACCTGCGCCAGCGGATGCAGGTCTTCGCCGACAATCTGGATGTCGGGGCGCTTGCGCTTCAGGTAGTCCTTGGCGGCGCGCGCCACCTGGTGGCCGAACGAGTAGTTCTGGTTGATCAGGTAGACCTTCTTGACGTTCGGATCCTTGGCCAGGAAGGTGGTCAGCGCCTCCATCTTCATGTCCGAATTGGCGTCCAGGCGGAAATGCCAGAAGTTGCACTTGGCATTGGTCATGTCCGGATCCACCGCGGCGTAGTTCAGGTAGACGATCTCCTTGCCCGGGTTGCGCTCGTTGTGCTTGGCCACCGCATCCTGCAGCGCCATCCCGACCGACGAGCCGTTGCCCTGCACGATGTAGCGGATGCCCTGGTCCGCCACCTGCTTGAGGATAGTCAGGCTTTCCTGCGGCGACAGCTTGTTGTCGAAGCCCACCACCTCGAACTTGTGCGAACCGGCCCAGCCTTTCTGGTTGGCGACATCGGCCACGTACTGCCAGCTCTTGAGCTGGTTCTGGCCAACCGGGGCCATCAGGCCCGAGAGCGGATCGATAAAGGCGATCTTCACCGTATCCGCGAGTGCGGACCCCGAAACCAGCGCAGAACCCAGTGCGGCAAACATGGCCACACCGGCCACCAGCGGACGCATTTTGGTCATACCTGTCTCCTTCACTCTTGTCGTTGGCTTGTCGATGTCGTCGATGCGGCCCGCCGCGTGGCGCCCTCCTGTTCGCGCCGCGCGGCCAGCCCCCGCAACCGCCGTGCCGCAAGCTGGCATGGCGGCCCGGACGCTGGCCGGCCTCAGGCGGTCGGCAGCTTGTAGTCCTTGAACTGCTCGCGCAGGCGCAGCTTTTGCATCTTGCCGGTCGCGGTCAGCGGAATCTCGGTGACAAAGGCCACGTCGTCCGGGATCCACCACTTGGCGACCTTGCCTTCGAAGAACTGGAGCAGTTCCTCGCGCGTGACCTCGGCGCCGGGCTTCTTCACCACCACCAGCAGCGGGCGCTCGTCCCACTTGGGGTGGTAGGCGGAGATGCAGGCCGCCATATGCACGGCGGGATGCGCCGCGGCAACATTCTCGATATCGATCGATGAAATCCATTCGCCGCCGGACTTGATCACGTCCTTGCTGCGGTCGGTGATCTGCATGAAGCCGTCGGCATCGATGGTGGCCACGTCGCCGGTGGGGAACCAGCCGTCGACCAGCGGGCTGGCGTCATTGCGGAAATAGCGGTCGATGATCCACGGCCCGCGCACCAGCAGGTCGCCAAAGGCCTTGCCGTCCCACGGCAGTTCCTTGCCCTCGCCGTCGACGATCTTCATGTCGACGCCGTAGATCACGCGGCCCTGCTTTTCCTGGATCTTGTGGCGCTCGGCATCGGACAGGTCCTGGTGCTTGGCCAGCAGCTTGCACGAAGTGCCCAGCGGCGACATCTCGGTCATGCCCCAGGCGTGGATCACCTCGACGTCCAGCGCCTCGAGCGCGCGGATCATCGCCGGCGGCGCCGCCGAGCCGCCGATCACGGTGCGGCGGAAGGTGGAGAACTTCAGCTGGTTCGCCTGCACATGCTGCAGCAGGCCCAGCCACACCGTCGGCACGCCGGCGGAGAAGGTCACCTTCTCCTGCTCGAACAGCGCATAGAGCGAGGCACCGTCCAGCTTGGGCCCCGGCAGCACCAGCTTGGCGCCGACCAGCGGCACCGAATACGGCAGGCCCCAGGCATTGACGTGGAACATCGGCACCACCGGCAGGATCACGTCGCTGGCGGAGCAGCCCAGCGCATCCGGCATCGCCGATGCATACGAGTGCAGCACGGTGGAGCGGTGCGAATACAGCGCGCCTTTCGGGTTGCCGGTGGTGCCCGAGGTGTAGCACAGGCTCGACGCCAGGTTCTCGTCGAACTGGGGCCATTCGTAGTTGCCGTCCTGGGCCTCGATCAGTTCCTCGTAGCACAGCAGCGGCACCTTGGATTCGGCCGGCATGTGGGCGCGGTCGGTCATCGCCACCCAGCCCTTGACGCCAGGGCAATGCGGCGCGACGCCCTCCACCAGCGGCAGGAAGGTCAGGTCGAAGAAGATATAGCCGTCTTCCGCGTGGCTGACGATATAGGCAATCTGCTCGGGGAACAGGCGCGGGTTGATGGTATGGCAGACGGCGCCCATGCCGGACACGCCGTAGTAGATCTCCAGGTGGCGGTAGCCGTTCCAGGCCAGCGTACCGACGCGCTCGCCCTGCTTTACGCCGAGCGCGCCCAGCGCCTGCGCCAGCTTGCGGGCGCGCAGTTCGCAATCGCGGTACGTATAGCGATGCAGGTCGCCCTCGGTGCGCCGGGAGACGATCTCGGTGCTGCCGTAATAACGCGCGGCGTGCTTGATGATGGAGGAAATGAGCAGCGGTGCGCTCATCATTTGACCCATCAATGCCATGAACCTGCCTCCTGAATTCTTGGGTGTTTCCACCGAAAAACGAACAACCGTACTATTTTTGGACGGTCGTTCGCATGTATGGCATCGGCATCGGCGCCGATCCGGTCGAGCACTGCCGTACTGTCGTCGCGTTGCTGTCGTCGGGGCCGCAATTCTGCGGGAATCCATGCACCGGATTCATGGGCTCAGTGAAGGCGGGAAATAACCTTGCGGTGCATGGCGGCATGTCGCGCCGGGTGCGGTGACGTGCCGTTGAGGACGTACAATACTGCGTGGCATGTTGCACCTCAACATGTCGTTTTCCCTAGCCACCATCGCATTTTCGTGCCTTCTGCAGCCCGCGCCGCACCGCCTTAGACGCGTGCCGCGGCACCCCGCCAAGCGCACCGAAAGCGCACTGCCACCTGACGCCCGAGCGCCCCTACGCGATGACAGATACGCCCCAGCCGCACGCTCCCGAATCCGCCGCCGCGCCGGCGACGCTGCCCCTGCCTTTCCCCACCGCGCCCGGCTTTGCCGACCTGGGCTCGCATTTCTTCACACGCCTGCGTCCCACGCCCCTGCCATCGCCCTATCTGGTGAGCGTGGCGCCGGGAGCCGCAGCGCTGCTCGGTTGGGACGCCAGCATCGGCGGCCAGCAAGACTTCATCGAGACCTTCATCGGCAACCAGGTGCCGGCCTGGGCCGATCCGCTGGCGACGGTTTATTCCGGCCACCAGTTCGGGGTCTGGGCCGGCCAGCTCGGCGACGGCCGCGCCATCCGCCTGGCCCAGGCCGAGACCGCCACCGGCCCCTGGGAAATCCAGCTCAAGGGCGCGGGCCTGACGCCGTATTCGCGCATGGCCGACGGGCGCGCGGTGCTGCGCTCGTCGATCCGTGAGTACCTGTGCTCCGAGGCCATGGCCGCGCTCGGCGTGCCGACCACGCGCGCGCTGTCGATCATGGGTTCGGACGCGCCGGTGCGGCGCGAGACCATCGAGACCGCCGCGGTCGTGACCCGGCTGTCGCCGACCTTTATCCGCTTCGGGCACTTCGAGCATTTCGCCGCGCACGACGACGTGGCCGCGCTGCGCAAGCTGGCGGACTTCGTCATCGACAATTTCATGCCCACCTGCCGCGACGACGCGCAGCCCTACCAGGCGCTGCTGCGCGAGGTCTCGCTGCGCACCGCCGACCTGATCGCGCACTGGCAGGCGGTGGGCTTCTGCCACGGCGTGATGAACACCGACAATATGTCGATCCTCGGCCTGACCATCGACTACGGCCCGTTCGGCTTTCTCGATGCGTTCGACGCCAACCATATCTGCAACCACTCCGACACCCAGGGCCGCTATGCGTACAGCCAGCAGCCGCAAGTGGCGTTCTGGAACCTGCACTGCCTGGCGCAGGCGCTGCTGCCGCTGTGGCTGGCGCCGCAGGATGCCGACCGCGAAGGCGCGCGCGACGCCGCCGTCGAGGCCGCGCGCGCCGCGCTGGATCCGTTCCGCGACCGCTACGCCGCGGCCTTCTTCCGCCACTACCGCGCCAAGCTGGGCCTGCGCCCGCCCGCCGGCGGCGACGACAAGTCCGACGAGCCGCTGCTGACCGGCCTGTTCCAGCTGCTGCACGGCCAGCGCGTCGACTACACCCTGTTCTGGCGCAAGCTGTGCCGCGTGTCTTCCACCGACGCCTCGCGCGACGGGCCGGTGCGGGACCTGTTCCTGGACCGCGCCGCGTTCGACGCGTGGGCGGCGGACTACCGTGCGAGGCTGCGCGCCGAGTCATCGCACGACGCCGCCCGCGAACTGGAAATGCTCGCGGTCAACCCCAAATACGTGCTGCGCAACCACCTGGCCGAGACCGCCATCCGCCATGCCCGCGACAAGGACTTCAGCGAAGTGGACCGGTTGCTGGCGGTGTTGTCGCGCCCGTTCGACGAGCAGCCGGAGGCCGAGCACTATGCGGCGCTGCCGCCGGACTGGGCTGCGGGGCTGGAAGTCAGCTGCTCGTCGTGACGGGCGATGTAATGCGTGCCTGCAAGCTGGCGCGGGCCGGTGTAAGGTTCGCGCATCGCCGGCGACCAACGTGGATGAACGCCTGACCGGCAACCGACTCCAAGCAACTCCGCGAGGACAACCATGACCACCACCAAGACCGACGCCGAGTGGCGTGCCCAACTCTCCGACATCGAATACCGCGTGACCCGCGAGGCCGCCACCGAACGCCCCTTCACCGGGCGCTACTGGGACCATTGGGACAACGGCATCTACCATTGCGTGGGCTGCGGCACGCCGCTGTTCGAATCGGCCACCAAGTTCGACGCCGGCTGCGGCTGGCCCAGCTATTTCCGCCCGATCAACGGCGAGGTGATCGCCGAGCATGTCGACCACAGCCACGGCATGACTCGGGTCGAAGTCCGCTGCAAGGAATGCGGCAGCCACCTGGGCCACGTGTTCGAGGATGGCCCGGCACCGACCGGCCTGCGCTATTGCATCAACTCGGCTGCGCTAAAATTCGACGACCGTGACCCGGCGCAGCGTGCGGCGGATGATGCCCACGCTGCCGAAGCGCCCAAGCGCGACCCGCAGCCCTGAAGCCCGAATGGCCCGGCCAAGACGCCGGACACAACCTGGACCCGCATGAAATTCCTGTTCGACCTGTTCCCGGTCATCCTGTTTTTTGCCGCATTCAAGCTGGCCGACATCTATACCGCCACCGCCGTGGCCATTGGCGCCACGGTGCTGCAGATCGGCTGGGTCTGGTTCCGCCACCGCAAGGTCGAGCCGATGCAGTGGGTCAGCCTGCTGATCATCGGGGTCTTCGGCGGCGCCACGCTGGTGCTGCACAACGAGACCTTCATCAAGTGGAAGCCGACCGTGCTGTACTGGCTGTTCGCGGCCGCACTGCTGGGTTCGGTGCTGGTCTGGCGCAAGAACCTGATCCGCGCCATGATGGAAAAGCAGGTCACCCTGCCGGACCCGGTGTGGGCGCGGCTGAATCTCGCCTGGGCCGGCTTCTTCGCCGCCATGGGCGTGCTCAACCTGTACGTGGCCTACCAGTTCTCGACCGAGGCCTGGGTCAACTTCAAGCTGTTCGGCAGCATGGGGCTGATGCTGGTCTTTATCGTCGCGCAGAGCGTCTGGCTGTCGCGCCACATGCCCGAGAACAGCCAGGACTGACGGCGCCGCCTATCTCCTCCCCGCAATCCAGAACCGAAGGAAACCATTGATGGCAGCCGATCCCGCCACGATCGAGACGATGCTGCGCGCAGCGCTCGCCCCCAGCCACCTGGCCGTGCGCGACGACAGCGCGCTGCATGCCGGACATGCCGGCGCCGCCTCTGGCGGCGGACATTACGACGTGACAATCGTCAGCGAGCGCTTTGCGGGTCACAACCGGGTTGCCCGACACCGCATGGTGTATGATGCGCTGCGCGGTCTGTTCCCCGCGCAGATCCACGCACTTGCCGTGACTGCGTTCACCGACCAGGAGTACCGGTCCCGCGCACAATCCCTCGCACCTTCACGCGATTCCTCCAGCAACTCTCAGACCTGATTCCATGAAGACCACCGTCCTCTCGTTCAGCCTGGCGGCTGTGCTTGCTGCCGGCAGCCTGCCGGCCATCGCCCAGAATGCCGCCGTCGTGAATGGCAAGGCCATTCCGTCGGCAAAGCTGGACAAGTTGATCGCCGGCACCGGCCAGCCCGACAGCCCGGAGCTGCGCACGCGCGCCCGCAACATGCTGATCGACCGCGAACTGCTCGCGCAGGAAGCCAACAAGCGCGGCCTGACCCAGCGCGACGACGTGCAGGAGCAACTGGAACAGGCGCGCCTGAACGTGCTGGCCGGCGCGGTGTTCGAAGACTACGTCAAGACCCACGGCGCCAGCGACGCCGAGCTGCGCAAGCAATACGACAAGATCAAGTCGCAGTTCGGCAACGGCAAGGAATACCATGCCCGCCATATCCTGGTGGAGAAGGAAGCCGACGCCAAGGCCATCATCGCCAAGATCAAGGGCGGCGCCAAGTTCGAGGAGATCGCCAAGACCTCGTCCAAGGATCCAGGATCGGGCGCCAACGGCGGCGACCTGGACTGGGCCAACAGCAGCAGCTACGTGCCTGAGTTCTCGGCCGCCATGACCAGCCTGAAGAAGGGCCAGATGACCGACACCCCGGTCAAGACCCAGTTCGGCTGGCACATCATCGAGCTGGTCGACGTGCGCGACGCCAAGATCCCGTCGTTCGAAGAGGTCAAGCCGCAGCTGACGCAGATGCTGATGGGCGACCAGAACTGGCAGCGCGAGCAGTTCCAGGCCATGATGAAGTCGCTGAAGGACAAGGCCAAAGTCCAGTAAGCCGCGGGCCGGCCGCCCCCGCCGGTCCTGCAGCCATCAAGGATGCAGCGCGTGCAGACGACCGGCCGCTACTGGCAACTGTGGCATCTCTCGTCCCGGGGCCTGTGCTATTGCGCACTGGCCTGGGCCACCCTGGACGGCGCCGCCCCCGGCTGGCGCCGGCTCCATCCCCACCTCCCCTTGCGGGACCGGTATTCCCCTGAAAAGACTTTGCATGCCGTGGTGGCCTATCAATTGGCCAGCGGCGCGCGCGCGCCTGCGCGCGGCCATGCGGGCGCGCGGATGCTGACGTATGCGTGTGTGGCGTGGAGTTCGCGGCCGCGGGGGATGGCTGCAGCCTGACGCTGGCTTTCGAGCCAGAGGAATGCATATCGGGGTGGAGGGTCTGAGGGTGGGCGTATCGACGAAGTCACGGCCGTTGCAGGCCGCGGCTCGCCCTCCCGTACGCAAGCAGCGAACAAACCCTCAGCCGTTCGCGGCCTTGGCGCTAGACCTCACCCCACCCACTTGCGCGCATTGCGGAACATCCGCATCCACGGGCTGCCACCATCGGCAACCTGCTTCCACGCGTCCGGTGCCCAGCTCATGGTCGCGGCACGGAACACGCGCTCCGGGTGCGGCATCAGCACGGTGAAGCGGCCGTCGACGGTGGTCACCGAGGTGATGCCGTCGGGCGAGCCGTTCGGGTTGAGCGGATAGGCCTGCGTAACCGCGCCGTAGTTGTCCACAAAGCGCAGCGCCACATGGGCCTGGTCGATATTGCCCTGCTGCGAGAAATCGGCAAACCCTTCGCCGTGGGCGACCACGATGGGGATGCGGCTGCCTTCCATGCCGGCGAAGAAGATCGACGGCGACGACTGCACCTCGACCGTGACATAGCGCGCTTCGTACTGCTCCGACTGGTTGCGCGTGAACTTCGGCCAGGCGCCCGCGCCCGGGATGATCGGGGCCAGGTTGCTCATCATCTGGCAGCCGTTGCACACGCCCAGCGCGAAGGTGTCCTGGCGGTTGAAGAACGCCGCGAACTGCTCGGCCATCTGCGCGTTGAACAGGATGGTCTTGGCCCAGCCCTCGCCCGCGCCCAGCACGTCGCCGTAGCTGAAACCGCCGCAGGCGACGAAGCCCTGGAAGTCGGCCAGGCTGGCGCGGCCCGAGATCAGGTCGCTCATGTGCACGTCGTGCGTGTCGAAGCCGGCGCGGTCCATGCTGTACGCCATCTCGATCTGCGAGTTGACGCCCTGCTCGCGCAGGATCGCCACGCGCGGACGGGCGCCGGTGGCAATGAACGGCGCGGCGATGTCCTCCGCCGGATCGAAGGTCAGCACCGGGCTGATGCCAGGATCGGCAGCATCCAGCAAACGGTCGTACTCGCTGTCGGCGCACGCCGGGTTGTCGCGCAGGCGCGCGATGCGCCAGCTGACCTCGCTCCAGTTGCGCTGCAGGTCCGTACGCGATGCGCCGAAAACCTTCTTGGCGTCACGGTAGATCTCGACCTGGTCAGTGGTATTGGGCTTGCCGACCACATGGCTGCAGGCCGACAGGCCGGCTTCGCGCAGCACCGCGAACACGGCGTCGCGGTCTTCCATGCGCACCTGCACCACCGCGCCCAGTTCTTCCGAGAACAGCGCGCGCAGGGTCTGGTCGTTGCGGCGCTCGGCGATCTGCTGCGCCCAGTTCTTGGCGTCGCCGTAGTCCTGCTCGTGCTGCGGATCGAGCGCCAGCATGTCGACGTTGAGCGAGATGCCGCAATGGCCGGCAAAGGCCATTTCCGCCAGCGCCGCCATGAAGCCGCCGTCGGAGCGGTCGTGATAGGCCAGCAGCTTGCCCTCGCGGTTCAGGCGCTGGATCACGTTGAAGAAGTTCTTCAGGTCTTCGGCATTGTCGACGTCCGGCGCGCGGTCGCCCACCTGCTGCGTCACCTGCGCCAGGATGCTGCCAGCCATGCGGTTCTTGCCGCGGCCCAGGTCAACGGCGATCAGCACGGTGTCGCCGGCATCGGTGCGCAGCTGCGGCGTCAGCGTGCGGTTGACGTCGTCCACCGCGGCAAAGGCCGAGATGATCAGCGACACCGGCGCGACCACTTCCTTGTCGACGCCGTTGTCCTGCCACTTGGTGCGCATCGACAGCGAATCCTTGCCGACCGGGATGCTGATGCCCAGGGCCGGGCACAACTCCATGCCGACCGCGTGCACGGTGTCGTACAGCTTCGCGTCCTCGCCTTCGACGCCGCAGGCCGCCATCCAGTTGGCCGACAGCTTGACCTTGCCCAGGTCCTTGACCGGTGCGGCGGCCAGGTTGGTCAGCGCCTCGCCGATCGCCATGCGGCCCGAGGCCGGTGCGTCGATCACGGCCAGCGGGGTGCGCTCGCCCATGGTCATGGCCTCGCCGGCCTTGCCCTGGTAGTCCAGCGTGGTCACGGCCACGTCGGCCACCGGCACCTGCCACGGGCCCACCATCTGGTCGCGCGCGTTCATGCCGCCCACGGTGCGGTCGCCGATGCTGATCAGGAACGACTTGCTGGCCACGGTCGGGTGGCGCAGCACGTCGCGCACCGCCTGCTCCAGGCTGATGCCGGTCACGTCCACGGCCGGCAGCGGCTGCTCGATACGCTTGACGTCGCGGTGCATGCGCGGCGGCTTGCCCAGCAGCACGTCCATCGGCATGTTGACGGGGTAGTGCTCCTTGAGCGCGGCGTCGACACTGGCGTCGACCAGCTGCAGCTGCTTTTCCTCGGTGGCGATGCCAACCACGGCGAACGGCGAACGCTCGCGCTCGCACATCGCCTGGAACTGAGGGAAGCTGTCGGGCGCGATCGCCAGCACATAGCGCTCCTGCGACTCGTTGCACCAGATCTCGGCCGGCGACAGGCCGGATTCTTCCAGGTGCACCTGGCGCAGGTCGAAGCGCGCGCCGCGGCCGGCGCCGTCGACCAGTTCCGGGAAGGCGTTGGAGATACCGCCCGCGCCGACGTCGTGGATCGACAGGATCGGGTTGGCGTCGCCCAGCTGCCAGCAGGCGTTGATCACTTCCTGCGCGCGGCGCTCCATTTCCGGATTGCCACGCTGGACCGAATCGAAGTCCAGGTCGGCGGTATTGGTGCCGGTTGCCATCGAGCTGGCGGCGCCGCCGCCCATGCCGATGCGCATGCCGGGGCCGCCCAGCTGGATCAGCAGCGTGCCGGCTGGCAGCGGGTTCTTGTGCGTATGCGCGGCGTCGATATTGCCGATGCCGCCGGCGATCATGATCGGCTTGTGGTAGCCGCGCACGGTGCCACCCACGTTCTGCTCGTAGACGCGGAAGTAGCCGCCCAGGTTGGCGCGGCCGAATTCATTGTTGAACGCGGCGCCGCCGAGCGGGCCGTCGATCATGATCTGCAGCGGCGAGGCGATGCGGTCCGGCTTGCCGGTCACGCCGGGCTTGTCGTCGGGGTTGCGGTGCGCCACCGGCTGGGCGGCATCGCGGTCGTTTTCCCAGGACTCGACGGCATCCGGCAGCATCAGGTTGGACACCGTGAAACCGGTCAGGCCGGCCTTGGGCTTGGCGCCGCGGCCGGTCGCGCCTTCGTCGCGGATTTCACCGCCGGCGCCGGTGGAAGCGCCCGGGAACGGCGAGATCGCGGTCGGGTGGTTGTGCGTCTCGACCTTCATCAGCGTGTGCGTCAGCGCTTCATGGCGGCCGTACTTGTGGTCGTCGCCGCGCGGGAACCAGCGCTCGGCGACGTCGCCTTCCATCACCGCCGAGTTGTCCGAGTAGGCCACGATCGAGCCCTGCGGATTGAGCTGGTGCGTGTTGCGGATCATCGCGAACAGCGACTTGTCCTGCTGCACGCCGTCGATGGTCCAGGTGGCGTTGAAGATCTTGTGGCGGCAGTGCTCGCTGTTGGCCTGCGCGAACATCATCAGCTCGACGTCGGTCGGGTTGCGCTCCAGCTTGCAGTAGGCGTCGACCAGGTAGTCGATTTCGTCCTCGGACAGCGCCAGCCCCATCTCGACGTTGGCGGCGGCCAGCGCGCTGCGGCCCGCGGCGATGTCGATGAAGCGCAGCGGCTTGGCCGGCAGTTCCTGGAACAGGCCGGCGGCATCGTCACGCGAGGCGACCACGGTCTCGGTCATGCGATCGAACAGGTGCGCGGCGACGGCGGCGCGGGTGTCCGCGTCCAGCGCCTTGCGGCCGCGCAGCAGGCCCTTCTTGCAGACCACGGTGATCTCGATGCCGCGCTCGATGCGGTGAACATGGGTCAGGCCGCAGTTGTGCGCGATGTCGGTGGCCTTGCTGGCCCACGGCGAGATCGTGCCGAAGCGCGGGATCACCACGAAGCGGTCGCCCTCGGGCTGCTCGGCGAATGGTGCGCCATAGGTCAGCAGCGCCGCCACGCGCGACTGGTCGTCGGCCGACAGCGGCGTCTGCGCATCGACGAAATGCAGGAACTGGCCATGCACCGACTCAATATCGGCGTCGATTTGCCGGAGAGCGGAAAGCAGGCGTTGCTGACGGAAGGCGGAAAGCGCCAAAGCGCCGGGGAAGCACGAGAAATGCGCCATGATCGTAGCGGTCGGGAGGCGGTGAGGTAGGGGCTGCTGCTTGCTCGGCACCGCTGCATGGGGTGCCGGCTGGCGGGAAACCGCTATTGTACCTTGCCGGCACCCGCTTTTTGCACTGCGACATCACGGCCGCGCTGTGTCAGCGAATTTCGTGATAATGCTTATGCATCACATAAAGCGATCCAGGCGGTCAGAGCGACGTCGCCGAGCGTGCCGCCTGTTCGTACAACCCGGTCAGCACCCGCATCAGCCGGGCCAGTTCGCCGATCTCGGCATTCTCTTCGCTGCCCGCGGTGAAATTGCTGGTCAGGCATTGCTCGCGGATCTCGCGATAGCGCGCACACGCCTCGGCGCCCGCCTCGGTGGTCGAATAGGTGGCCTCCTTGCCCACCCGTTCGCCGCTCACCAGCCCCAGCCCCTGCAACTTCTTCAGCGCATAGGTAACCAGGTGCGTGTCTTCCACATTGAGCACGAAGCAGATGTCGGCCAGCCGCTTGGACCGGCCACGGTGGTTGACATGGTGCAGCACCAGCACATCCAGGAAGGTCAGGTCGCGCACGCCGGCCGCGCCCATGCAACGCACCACCCAGCGGCTGTAGGCGTTGTAGGCGGTGTTCAGGCCGAACTCGAATTCCGATAACTCGGGACTGCGCACAGACACCAGATGCGACGACGAGACGATACTCGCGCCGGCGGCGCGGGACAGTGGCGGAGCCGGCCTGCCGGCTGGGGCATCGGCGGCCGCGATGGCGGGCGCGCTTTCGGCTGGCTTGCGTGACATGCGGAAATTCCTTTCGATGGGGGCGCGTCGACGGCGGCAAGTTTCGCGGGACCGTCCCCGCGGCCACCGCGTTTGGGCTGACAGTTTATCGGCGAATTACCACGAATAAAACGACATTTCGCGCACCGGCCCACTAGCGTGGCGGTCGGTTTGTTCTCGCGGCGCTTCTGGCCCTCGCGCACCGCAGGAAAGCGCTATACTGTATATCCATACAGTATCGCTCCGAGCCCCCCATGTCGCCCGAACCTGCAAACTGCCCCCTCTGCGGCGCTGCCGCCGAGCGCACGCGCGCCGCACCGCACGGCTATCTCTACCTTTGCCCCGGTTGCGGCCCCTTCCACATCAGCCGCAGTGCCCTGGCTTGCCGACAGGACATTCCGGCTTCAGCGAGGCACGATGTCCGGCTCTTGCGCGCCTATGGCCACCAGCCCCGGATCGAGACCTGCCGGGACGGCGTGCGCGTCGTGCCCGGGCGGCGCTGAGCATGGGCAACAGCAAGCGAGCCGCGGGCTGTCACCTGCCGGCTTCGGTCCCAGCCACGTACCCGGCGCCGGGGGCAAACGGGATACTGGCGCAAGTGCAAGGGCACCATGTCGCCGCCGCGCTGCAGACCCTGCCGCGCGCCACGGCGGACGCGCCCAATCATCATGAGGTCCTGGTAGAGGCCGGCCATCTCGGCACGGTCCGGCTCTTTATCGTGAAGAAGCTCGCGCGCCATAACCGGCACAGCCACTACTACTGGTCGGCCTATCGCGCCGAGCCTGCCTGAAGCTAGGCCGGCATCGCATCCGGATGGCCTGCAAGCGCGAATCATTCGCGTTACGCCGATCGACTATGGCCGGGCACTGGAGTCCGGAAGCCTGATGCAGCCACGACGGTTCGCCACGCCCGACGCGGCGAACTGCACAGCCATCGCCATGATGGTGGCGTACGGCTGCGCGCGGCCGCGGGCGGCCCCGAGGAACCGCCGGCTTGATATCGTAATGCTGGTCGATCAGGGAGCGGGCCTGCAAACAGCGTAAGATGGCTGCGGCCAACCTGCATCGATGGTTCACTCATCCCGCCGGAGCAGACATGCGACTTGCTGATTTCATCTTGCGCGACATGGCGCGCATCGTGACGGAATGGGAGGCGTTTGCCGCCACCCTGATGCCTGCCGCACGACACCTGGATGCCCTTGCCCTGCGCGATCATGCGCAGCAGATCCTGTCGGCCGTGGCCAAGGACCTGTCGACCCCGCAAACCCGCGACGCCCAGCGGGAAAAGTCGGTTGGCCGGGCTCCGCGCCTGGCCGATGCACCGGAAACCGCGGCCCAGACCCACGCGCTGCTGCGCGCCCGCCACGGCTTCAACATCAACCAGATGGTCGCCGAGTACCGCGCCCTGCGCGCGAGCGTGCTGCGTCTGTGGATCGATGCCTGCCAGCCGGACCCGCCGGATGTCGACGACATGATCCGTTTCAACGAGGCCATCGACCAGGCCGTCGCGGAATCGGTGAGCTTCTTCGATATCCAGGCCGAGCAGGCGCGCAACCTGCTGCTCGGCATGCTGGGGCACGACATGCGCAGTCCGCTGCAGACCATCCAGACCACCGCCCGCTTCCTGGCAGCGCTGAATGCCGGCGAGAAAGTTTCGGAAGCCGCCACCCGGCTCATCCGCAGCGGCGCCCGCATAAATGCGCTGCTCGACGACCTGTGCGATTTCAACCGGACCAAGCTCGGCCTGGGTATCAACATCACCCCAGCCGGCATCGACCTGGCGCTGGTGTTTAGCGACGCCGTCGACCAACTGCGCGCTGCCCACCCGGCCCACCGCATCGAGTTCGATGTCAGCGGCGACTTGCGCGGCCTCTGGGACGGCTTGCGTCTGCAGCAGCTGCTTTCCAACCTGGTGACCAATGCGGTCACGTACGGCGCGGCGGACGCGCCCGTCCGCGTGGTCTTGACGGGCCAGGATGCGGAAGTCCACGTCGCGGTCTGGAACAGCGGCCCGCCCATTGATCCCCAGACATTGGCCCAGATTTTCGATCCGCTCAAGCGAGGCCCGGATCCGCACCACAAGAACGCCCCCGGACTGGGGCTCGGGCTGTATATCGCGAGCGAAATCGCCAGGGCCCACCAGGGATCGATCGAGGCTCGCTCAGATCCGGCCGGCACGGTGTTCGAGGTACGCCTGCCGCGCCACCCCTAGGCGCCCCCCTCGCGGCGGCGCCGTAGATACCAGCGGCCTGCGCGCCATCCCATAGAGGCCATCCCTATCTGTCACCTTGCGGGGCTTCTTGCTACCCTTGAGGTTCCCGCGCCGCCCCAGCGGCCGGCAGGCCGGGTCCGTGGCGTTGCCCGGCCCGCCCGCGCCCGCCGAGCGCTGACCCGCACCGCTTTGCAGACCCCATGCCATTGATGCTTCCCGACCTCGATACCTTGAACCGCCGCCTGTGCGACGGCGCAACCAGCCGCACGCAGATCGTCGAGCAGGCCGCGGCCCGGGCGGCCACGCCGGCCGCCGCGGCCGTGTTCCTGCACAGCACCTTTGATGCCGCCGCGCAGGTGGCGCGCGCCGCCGATGCCGCCAGCCGCGCCGGCAAGGCGCTGCATCCGCTGGCGGGCCTGCCGGTCTCGGTCAAGGACCTGTACGACGTGGCGGGCGAGGTCACGCGTGCCGCCTCGCTGGTGCGCGCCGATGCCACGCCGGCCGCCGCCGACGCACCGGTGGTGGCGCGGCTGCGCGCGGCCGGGGCAGCCCTGGTCGGGCGCACCAATATGACGGAATTCGCGTTCTCGGGCGTGGGCATCAATCCCCATTACGGCACGCCCGTCAATCCGGCCGGCGCCGATGGCGCCGCGCGCATCCCGGGCGGATCGTCGTCGGGTGCCGCGGTATCGGTGGCGCTGGGGCTGGCGGTCGCGGCGCTGGGCAGCGACACCGGCGGCTCGATCCGCATCCCGGCCGCGCTGTGCGGCATCACCGGCTTCAAGCCTACCGCGCGGCGCGTGCCGCTGGCCGGGGCGTTCCCGCTGTCGTACACGCTCGACACTGCCTGCGCCATGGCGCGCACGGTCAGCGACTGCATCGCGGTGGACAGCGTGATTGCCGACAGCGCCCTGCTGCCGCGCGTGACCGACCCCGCCGCCACGCGGCTGGCGATACCGCGCCAGCTGCTGCTGGACGATCTCGATCCGGTGGTGGCGCGCGCCTTTGACCGCGCCCTGGGCCGGCTGTCGGCCGCCGGCGTGCGCCTCGAGCATGTCGACCTGCCCGAACTCGGCGAACTGGCCGCGCTGAACGCGCACGGCGGCTTCAGCGCGGCCGAGGCCTATGCCATCCACCGCCACGTGCTGGCGGCCCGCCGCGACCGCTACGATGCGCGCGTGGCATCGCGCATCGATCGCGGCGCAGGCATCAGCGCCGCCGACTATATCGACCTGGGCCGCGCACGGCTGGACTGGATTGCCCGCATGGAAGCGCGGCTGGCCGGCTTCGACGCGGTGGTCTGCCCAACCGTGCCGATGGTAGCGCCCGAGATCGCGCCGCTGCGCACCGATGACGCGCAGTTCTTCCGCGTCAATGCCCTGCTGTTGCGCAACACCTCGGCCTTCAATTTCTTCGATGGCTGCTCGGTGTCGATGCCCTGCCACGCGCCGGACGAGCTGCCGGTGGGACTGATGCTGTCGCACGGGCCGATGCGCGACGCCAGCCTGCTCGGCACGGCCCTTGCATTGGAACGCATCGTGCAGCCCATCGTGCAATCAGCGCGCGACGACTGAGCCCGCCGCCGCGCCGTTGATCTTGCACCATGCGCGCCCGGGGCACCGGGCATGCGCGTGGCACCAGGTAGTACGCAACCCGCTGTACAACCGCGCCCCTGCGCGCACACCAGGAGAGATCGAAAGATGCGAGTCAAGGCAATGATCGCGGCCACGCTGATGCTGGCCGCCGCGGCGGCACAGGCGGACACCAAGTGGGACCTGCCCACCGGCTACCCCGTAGCCAACCTGCACACCGAGAACCTGCAGCAGTTGGCCAGCGACGTGGACAAGGCCACGGGCGGCAAGCTCAAGATCGTACTGCACCCCAACGGGTCGCTGCTCAAGGCCAACGAGATCAAGCGCGGCGTGCAGACCGGCCAGGTGCAGATGGGCGAGATCCTGATGTCGCTGCTGGCCAACGAGAACCCGGTGTTCGGCGTCGACGCGGTGCCGTTCCTGGCCACCAGCTATACCGATGCCTACAAGCTGTGGCAGGCGTCGCGTCCGGTCACGGAGAAAGTGCTCGACAAGCAGGGCCTGAAGCTGCTGTACGCCGTGGCGTGGCCGCCGCAAGGCATCTACGCCAACAAGCCGATCAATTCGGCCGCGGACATGAAGGGCCTGAAGTGGCGCGCCTACAATCCCGCCACCTCGCGCATCGCCGAACTGGTCGGCGCGCAGCCGGTCACGATCCAGGCCGCCGACCTGGCGCAGGCGCTGGCCACCGGCACCGTCAACTCCTTCATGTCGTCGGGCGCAACCGGCGTCGACACCAAGGTGTGGGAGAGCGTGAAGTACTTCTACGCCGTCGATGCCTGGCTGCCCAAGAATATGCTGGTGGTCAGCAAGAAGGCCTTCGCGGCGCTCGACAAGCCCACCCAGGAGGCGCTGCTCAAGGCCGTCGCCGACGCCGAGAAGCGCGGCTGGCAGGTGTCTGAGCAGAAGACCCGGGAATACCTGGCCACGCTGGCGAAGAACGGCATGACGGTGCAGCCGCCCTCGCCGCAGCTCAAGGCCGACATGCAGAAGGTCGGCCAGACCATGGTGGACGACTGGGCCAAGAGCGCGGGCGCCGACGGCAAGGCCATCCTGGACGCCTACCGCAAGTAAGCCCGCGAGCCCGCGTCCACCGATCTCCAGCGCCCTGCATCGCGGCCGCGCAGGCTGCCATGCGGGGAGGCCATCCTTCCCTTGCTGCCCATCATGCCAACTGCCCCCTCCTCCAAGCGCTGGCTCGACCGCCTGCTGGACCTGTTCGCCACGCTCGGCGCGCTATGCATCCTTGCCGTCTGCGTGATCATGATCCTGATGTCGCTGTCGCGTGAAACCTCGTTGATCTTCAAGGGCGGCGACGACATCGTTGCCTGGCTGTGCGCCGCCTCCGCCTTCCTGGTGCTCGGCCAGACCTTCCAGCATGGCGGCATCGTGCGCGTGGAAATGCTGCTGGAAGCGGCCGGCCCGCGCCGCCGCTGGCTGCTGGAGCTGGTCTCGCTGACGATCTGCCTGGTGTTCGCCGCCTACGCGGCCTGGGCGCTGGGCACCTTTGCATGGCAGAGCTGGGACATCGGCGATGTCTCGCAGGGCCAGCTCGTGATCCCGCTGTGGATGCCGCAGAGCTTCGCCGTACTGGGCTGCGTGGGCTTCCTGCTGGCGGTGGCCGATGAATGGCTGCGCGTGGTGCGGCGGCAGAAGCCGCGCTACCAGCTGGCCCAGGAAGCCAAGCTGGCCGCCGGCGATTTCGGGGAGACGGTCTGATGAGCACCGTCGTCGTTGCACTGATCCTGCTGCTGGTGCTGATTGTCTTCCTCGCGCTGGGCGCGTGGATTCCGGTGGCCATCGCGGTCACGTCGTGGGTCGGGCTGGTGGTGTTCTCCGACCGCGAGGCCCTGGTCAGCCTGGCCAATGCGTGGTGGTCGTCAAGCGCCTCGTACACGCTGGCCTCGCTGCCACTGTTCGTCTGGATGGGCGAGATCCTGTTCCGCACCAAGCTGTCGGAGCAGATGTTCAACGGGCTCTCGCCATGGCTGAGCTGGCTGCCCGGGCGGCTGATGCACGTCAATATCCTGGGCTGCGGCATCTTCGGCTCGGTGTCGGGCTCGTCGGCGGCCACCTGCGCCACCATCGCCAAGTCGGCCCTGCCCGAACTGACGCGGCGCGGCTACGACGAACGCATCACGCTGGGCTCGCTGTCGTGCGCCGGCACGCTGGGCATCCTGATCCCGCCGTCGATCACGATGGTGGTGTACGCGGTCTCGGCGGACGTGTCGATCATCCGCGTATTCCTGGCGGGCTTTCTCCCGGGGCTGCTGCTGATGCTGCTGTTTTCCGGCTACATCGTGGTCTGGGCGCTGGCCCACCCGGACAAGACCCCGGCCTCGGAGCATTTCAACTGGCGCACCCGGCTGGCGTCGATCCGGCAGCTGTTGCCGTGCATCGTGTTGATCGCCTTCATTACCTGGATCATGGTGACCGGCTACTCCACCGCGACCGAAGCCGCCGCCTATGGCGTGGTGGCCTCGCTGGCGCTGGCCTGGGCGGGCGGCTCGCTCACGCGCGCGGCGTTCTGGGACAGCCTGATGTCGGCCACGCGGCTGACCGCGATGATCATGTTCGTGCTGGGCGCCACCTCGTTCCTGTCGGTGACCATGAGCTTTACCGGCATCCCGCGCGCACTGGCCGAGTGGGTCGCCGCGCTGCAGCTGTCGCCGTGGGCACTGATCGCGGTGCTGACGGTGATCTACATCCTGCTGGGCACGGCGCTCGACGGCATCTCGATGATCGCCCTGACCACCGCCACGGTGCTGCCGATGGTGCAGGCGGCCGGCTTCGACCTGGTCTGGTTCGGCATCTTCATCGTACTGCTGGTGGAGATTGCCGAGGTGACGCCGCCCGTGGGCTTCAACCTGTTCGTGCTGCAGAGCATGACCGGCAAGGACAGCAATTACATCGCGCGGGTCTCGCTGCCCTTCTTCATGATGATGGTGGTGGCGATTGCCATCGTGACGATCTGGCCTGAGGTGGTGACGTGGCTGCCGGACATGGTCATGCAGCAGGAAGTCAAATAGCATGGACGTGCACCGCAACGGGCTCGCACGGAGGTTCCCAGACCGATGCATGTGATCGTCATCGGCGCCGGCGCGATCGGCGTCAGTTCCGCCTGGTACCTGCGGCAGGCAGGTTTCGACGTGACCGTGCTCGAGCGCCGCGGCGCGCCGGCGCAGGAAGCCAGCTTCGGCAATGCCGGCGTGATCGCGCCTGGCTATGTCACGCCATGGGCCGCGCCGGGCATGCCCGGCAAGATCCTGCGCACGCTTTTTGCGCGCGAGGCACCGGTGCTGTTCCGCCCCGCCGCCGATCCGGCCATGTGGCGCTGGATCGCACGCTGGCTGCGCGAATGCCGGCTGGAGCGCTACCGCGCCAACAAGCTGCGCATGCAGCGGCTGGCATTCTACAGTCGCGCTTGCCTGCACCAGCTGCGCAGCGAGCTGGAGATCGACTACGAGCAGTCGCAAGGCTACCTGCAGCTGTTCCGCACCGCGCGCGACCTGGACCTGGCCGCGCCCGCCGTCGCCCTGCTGCGCGAGAACAACGTGCCGCACCGGCTGGTCAGCGCGCAGGAATGCCGCCGCATCGAACCGGGCCTGGCCGCCGGCACGCCGCTGGCCGGCGGGCTGCATCTGCCTGAAGACGAATCCGGCAACTGCCCGATGTTCGTGCGCGCGCTGCACCGGCATGCCGAGGCCGCCGGCGTGTCGTTCCGCTTCGAGACCCGGGTCGAGCAGATCCGCCCCGTCCAGGCCGGCAAGCTTGACATCGTGCTGTCACGTACCGGCGATCAGGATGCCGCCCCGGTGCTGAGCGCCGACCGCGTGCTGGTCGCGGCCGGTGCCGACAGCGCCGCGCTGCTGCGCCCGCTGCGTCTGCGCGTGCCGCTGTACCCGGTCAAGGGCTATTCGGTGACGGTGATGATCCGCGACGAACTGCAGGCGCCGCTGGGGGCGCTGATGGATGAGTCGTACAAGGTCGCGATGACGCGCATGGGCAACCGGCTGCGCGTGGCCGGCACGGCGGAACTGGGCTCGCGCCGGCTCGACCTGCGCCCCGCCGCGCTGAACACGCTGGTCAAGGTCGCGCGCGACTGGTTCCCGGTGGCCGGCAACTACCAGGAGGCCACGCAATGGGCCGGCGCGCGACCGATGCTGCCCGATGGCCCGCCGCTGATCGGTCCCACGGCCGTGCCGGGGTTGTTCCTGAACCTCGGCCATGGTTCGACGGGCTGGGCGATGAGCTGCGGATCAGGCAAGATTGCGGCTGACCAGATCGCCGCCAGCGCTGGCGCTTGCGCCAGCCGCGGCGGTCCCGGCATCGACATGGAAGGCCTGCTGCCGGATCGCTATGGGCTGGGGCCGGCCAGGTAAGTCCAACCTCAAAGCCCGACCTGAAAACCCGACATGACCTCCTCTGCCGCCGCAGTCATCACGCCCGCTGACCAAGGGGAAGGCTGGCATGCGCTGGACGCAGCCGCACCGGACCCGGTGCCGCTCTACGACGTGGCCGCGATCCGCCGCATCGAACACGCTGCGCTGGCACAGCTGCCGGCCTTCGCGCTGATGTCGCGCGCCGGCGCGACGGCCGCGCGCTGGCTCGCCTGCCACGCGCCCGAGGGCGCGCTGCTGTTCCTGGCAGGGCCCGGCAATAACGGCGGCGATGCGCTGGTCGCCGCCACGCATCTGCACCGCGCCGGCCGGGCGGTGCAGGTATGGCTGGCCGCGGATCCGCAGCGCCTGCCCGCCGATGCCGCCACCGCGTGGCAGCAGGCGCAGGCCGCGGGCGTGCCGTCGAGCGTGATGGCGCAGGTGGATACCTCGCATGACATGGATTGGCCCGCCGGCACCGCCGCGGTCATCGACGGCCTGCTGGGCATAGGCCTGAGCCGCCCGGCCGACGGCGCCATGGCGTGGTGGATCGCACAACTCAACCGCGGCACGCTGCCGGTGTATGCCTTGGACAGCCCCAGCGGCCTGTCCGCCGACACCGGCGCCGGCACGCCGGCGGTGCACGCGCGGCGCACGCTGACCTTCATTGCCGCCAAGCCCGGCCTGCTTACGCTGGACGGGCGCGATTGCGCCGGCGAAATCGACATCGCGCCGATCGGCCTTGACTATCCCCCGCACGCTGCGCCGCCGGGCCTGGTGAACGGCCCCGCCTTGTTCGGTGCCGCGCTGCCGCGCCGCCGCCACGCCAGCAACAAGGGCACGCATGGCGCGCTCGCCGTCATCGGCGGCAACCTCGGCATGACCGGCGCGCCGCTGCTCGGCGCCCGCGCCGCGCAATGGCTGGGCGCGGGCAAGGTGCATATCGGCTTCCTGGCGCAGCCGGCGCCGCTGCTCGATCCGCTGCATCCGGAACTGATGCTGCATGCGGTCGATGCGCTGGCGCTGGCGTCGATGTCGGCGCTGGTGATCGGGCCCGGCATGGGCACCGATGCCGGCGCGCGCCAGCAGTTGGCGCGGCTGCTGCAGGCCGCGCCGCTGCCGCTGGTGCTGGATGCCGATGCCTTGAATTTGCTGGCGTCCGAGCCGGCGCTGGCCGGCGCGCTGGCCGCCCGCAGCGCAGCCACGGTGATGACGCCGCACCCGCTCGAAGCTGCGCGCCTGATGGGCGTGCCGGTGGCCGAGATCCAGCGCGACCGGCTTGCCGCCGCTGCCGCGCTGGCCGCCCAATGGCAGGCCGTGGTGGTGCTGAAGGGATCGGGCAGCGTGATCGCCGCACCCGATGGCAGCCCGTGGACGCTGAATCCCACCGGCAACGCGGCCCTTGCCAGCGCCGGCACCGGAGACGTGCTGGCCGGCATGCTGGGCGCGCTGCTGGCGCAAGGCATGGCGCCGCTGGCCGCGGCGCAGGCGGCCGTGTGGATCCACGGCCGTGCCGCCGACGTGCTGGTCGCCGAGGGCACCGGCCCGGCCGGCGTCACCGCCAGCGAACTGTATGCGCCGGCACGCGCCGTATTCAACCAGTTGCTGGGCACCGCCTGCGCGTGACGCGCCCGCGCCCTCCGTGCTGGGCGCACATGCCGTCAGACAACCACCGATACTCGCGCGGCGCCGCGGCTGCTATGTTGCAAGTGGTAACGATATGACGCCACCGCGAGCCTCGGTGCCGCCAGGCCCGGGGATATACTTACCGCTCCGTCTTGCAAGCCGGCAACGCCACGCGGCTCGCGCCCCGCAACCTCGCTAGTCTGCACGCCAGTCCTGCATGCCCACTGACCTTCACGCCTGGAACGCCCTGCTGCGGCACCATGACACCCTTCGCGACGCCACCATGCGTGAGTGGTTCGATCGCGAAGGCGCGCAGCGCGTCGCGCAATACTCGCTGGAGGCCGCCGGCCTCTATCTGGATTACTCGAAGAACCGCATCACGGCGCAGACCATGCGCCTGCTGATGCAGCTGGCGGCCGAAGCCGGCGTCACCCGGCGCCGCGACGCGATGTTCGCGGGCGAGCATATCAACACCACCGAAGACCGCGCGGCCCTGCATGTGGCCTTGCGCGCCGACGCCGGCGCCGGCTACAAGGTCGACGGCGAAGCGGTCGTGCCGGCCATCCAGCAGGTGCTGGCGCGCATGCGCGACTTCTCCGCACGCGTGCGCAGCGGTGCCTGGAAAGGCGCGACCGGCGAGCGCATCACCGATGTCATCAACATCGGCATCGGCGGCTCCGACCTGGGGCCGCGCATGGTGTGCCGGGCGCTGTCGCACCTGGCCGATGCGGATGGCAACGCCGCGCCGCGCCTGCACTTCGTCTCCAACGTCGACGGCACCGATCTGGCCGAGACCCTGGTGCGCCTGGATCCGCAGCGGACCCTGGTGATCGTCTGCTCCAAGACCTTCACCACGCTGGAAACCATGGCCAACGCGCGCAGCGCGCGCGCCTGGTTCGTCGCCAGCGGCGTGGCCGAGCAGGACCTGGCCAAGCATTTCGTCGCGGTCTCGACCAATACCGAGGCAGTGCGCGAGTTCGGCATCGATCCGGCCAATATGTTCGAGTTCTGGGACTGGATCGGCGGGCGTTTTTCGCTGTGGTCTTCGGTCGGGCTGTCGATCACGCTGGCGGTGGGCTTCGACGCCTTTGCCGACCTGCTGGCCGGCGGCCGCGCGATGGACGAGCACTTCCGCAGCGCGCCGCTGGAGCGCAACATGCCGGTGATCCTCGGCATGCTGGGCATCTGGTACCGCAACTTCTGGAACCTGCCCACCAGCTGCATGGCGCCCTACTCCACCTCGCTGGAGCTGTTTCCCGCGTTCCTGCAGCAACTGGAGATGGAAAGCAACGGCAAGTCGGTGCAGCTCGACGGGCAAAGCGTCCGCACGCATACCTCGCCGGTGGTGTGGGGCACGGCCGGCACCAACGGCCAGCACGCCTATTTCCAGCAGATCCACCAGGGCTCCCAGGTCGTGCCGGTGGACTTCGTCGCGCCGCTGGTGCCGCCGCGCCGCCTGCCTGGCCATCACGCCAAGCTGCTGGCCAATTGCTTCGCGCAGGCCGAGGCGCTGATGCGCGGGCGCAGCGCCGATGAGCTGCGTGCCGGCGGGCTGAAGGATGAGGTGCGCATCGCGCATATGGTGTTCGACGGCAACCGTCCCAGCAACACGCTGCTGATGGAGGACCTGACGCCGCACGTGCTGGGCGCACTGATTGCGCTGTATGAGCACCGCACCTTCGTGCAAGGCGTGGTGTGGCGCATCAACTCGTTCGACCAGTGGGGCGTGGAGCTGGGCAAGATCCTGGCGCGGCCGATCGAGGCCGAACTGGCCGGCACGGCCACCGGCCAGCACGATGCCTCCACCGCCGCGCTGATCGCGCGCGCCCGCGCAGTGCTGAAGGCGGGCGCGGCCAGCTAGCCGCTAGACCTCGGCGCCGATCCATTCATCGCTGGCGACGCGGCCGGCGTCGATGGTCAGCACGCGCCCGCAGCGCGACGCCACCGAGCGATCGTGGGTGACCAGTACCAGCGTCGAGCCCGCGTCGCGGTTAAGCTCGAACATCAGGGCGATCACCGCTTCACCGGTGGCGGTATCGAGGCTGCCGGTCGGTTCGTCGGCAAACAGGATGTCCGGGCGCGCCACGAAGGCCCGCGCCAGCGCCACGCGCTGCTGCTCGCCTCCCGACAGCGTGCGCGGGTAGTGGCCCAGGCGCGCGCCCAGGCCCACGCGCTGCAGCATGTCGACGGCGCGCTCGCGCACCTGCGCGGTTTCGCCGCGCAGCTCCAGCGGCAGCATCACGTTCTCCAGCGCGGTCAGGTGGCCCACCAGCTGGAACGACTGGAACACGAAGCCGACATGGCGGCCGCGCACCGCGGCGCGCTGGTCCTCGTCCAGCACGAACAGGTCCTGCCCGTGCAGCCGCACCGTGCCGGTGCTGGGCAGGTCCAGCCCGGCCAGCAGCCCCAGCAGTGTCGACTTGCCCGACCCGGACGCCCCCACAATGGCGAGCGTTTCGCCCGGCGTGACGGAAAAGGTCACGTCGTGCAAAATCGTCAGCGAACCGGTCGTGTCGGCCACGGTCTTTCCGAGGGATTCGACTGCAAGAATGGAAGAAGACATGGATATAGGCATCCGAGGGAAAAGGCGCAGGCTGCTGCTGGCAGCCGGCATGGCGCTGGCGATTTCGACCGCGGGGCAGGCCCAGACCCCGGCAAGGAGTGCGACCCGTGCCACCGCGCCCGCCAGTGCCGCCGCCCCCGCGCTGCTGGTGCTGGGCGACAGCCTGTCGGCCGAATACGGCATCGCGCGCGGCGCGGGCTGGGTCACGCTGCTGCAGGACCGGCTGCGGCAGGAGCGCTTCGATTATAGCGTTGTCAATGCCAGCATCAGCGGTGAGACCACCATCGGCGGCAAGACCCGCCTGCCCGACCTGCTGTCGCGGCACCGGCCCGCCATCGTGGTGATCGAGCTCGGTGCCAACGACGCGCTGCGCGGCTTGCCGCTGCAGACCACCGAAGCCAACCTGCGCAACCTGGTCACCACGGCACAGAAGGCCGGCGCAAGCGTCTTGCTGATCGGCATGCGCATCCCGCCCAACTACGGGCAAGACTACACCGAGAAGTTCGTCTCGCTGTACCCCAGGCTGGCGGGCGAATACAAGGTGCGGCTGGTGCCCTTCTTCCTCGATCAGGTGATCGCGCGGCAAGACTGGTTCCAGCCCGACCGCATTCATCCCACCGCCGCGGCACAGCCGGCCTTGCTCGATACGGTGTGGCCGCAGCTCAAGCCACTGCTCAAGCGCGGCACCGCGAAGTGACCATAAAAAAACCCCTGCCGCGTGGCAGGGGTTTTTTCTCCAGCGTCGCCGGCGGCGCGGCGCGGGCGGATATCACTCGGCGCCTTGCCCCTGCGTCGCGCCCGCCGGCGCCAGCATCTTGACCTTGGAACGGGCCTTCAGGCTTTCATAGAAGGCCTGCAGGTCGGTCTGGCCGGCCAGCTGCGCCAGCTGCTGCGCCTCGGCCTGGCGCTGCGCCGGATTGGCCTGTGCCGGCTGGCTGACCTTGGTGATGCGATAGACCGCATAGCCCTGCGCGCCCAGGTCGACGCCCACCACCGCCGGCAGCTTGGCGGCATCGGCGCGCATCACCGCTTCCACGGCCTGCGGCGCCATGCCCTCGGCCTTGGTTCGCGATACGGTCTGCGCCGGGCCAAAGCCTTCAGCACTGTCGGCCTGCTTCAGCTTGGCCAGCCGCGCTTCGCCGTCCTTGCGCGCCAGTTCCGCCGCCTGCTGCGCGATATAGCCTTCGCGCACCTTGGCTTCCACCTCTTCGAACTTGCGCACGGTCGCCGGGCGGTACGCGACAATGCGCGCGGCCACCAGCGTGTTCGGGGCGACCTGCACGGCTTCGGTGTTGCGCTTGTTCTTGATGGCGTCGTCGCTGAACAGCGCCTTGAGCAGCTTCTCGTTGTTCAGCGGGCTCTGTGCGCCCAGCGCCGGATTCGGCTGGCGCGTGACATTGTCAGCGGTCTGGATGGTCAGCTTGAACTTGTCGGCGGCAGGCTTGAGGCTGTCGGCCTGCTCGTAGACGGTGTTGCCGAACGCATCGGCCTGCTCGGCAAACTTCTTGTCGGCGAACTGCTTGCGCAGCTCGGCTTCCAGCTCAGTGCGCACGGCGTCCAGCGGCCTGGTTTCCGCGGGCTTGGTGCCGGTCAGCTTGATGATGTGATAACCGAAGTCGGTCTCGACGACGTCGCTGATCTGGCCTTCCTTGAGCGCGTACATGGCGTCCTCGAACGGCTTGACCAGCGCGCCGCGGCCCATGAAGCCAAGGTCGCCGCCCTTCTCGGCCGAGCCGGGATCCTGCGAGTTCTTGCGCGCCACGTCGGCAAAGGTTTCCGGATGCTTGCGCAGGTCTTCCAGCAGCCTGGTGGCCTTGTCCTTGGCGGCCTGGCGCTGGGCGGCCGGCGCCTCCTTCGGCGCGCTGATGAGGATATGGCTGGCGCGGCGCTGCTCGTCGACGCGGAAGCGCGCGAGATTGCTTTCGTAGTACGACTTCAGCTCTTCCGGCGTCACCGCCTGCGACGCGGCCAGGGCCTCGCCGGACAGCACCAGGTATTCCACCTGGGCCTGCTCCGGCACCGAGAAGGCCTGCTGGTGGCTGTCGTAGTAGGCCTTCAGCGCGGTGGCATCGGGCTGGACCTTGGCGGTGTAGCCAGCCGGCTTGAACAGCAGCGCCTGCACCTCGCGCTGCTGGTCGCGCACCGCCATCAGGCGCTCGATCAGCGATTTCGGCACGAACGCCGTCGCAGCAATCGACGCGCCCAGCTGCTGCGTGGCCAGTTCGAAGCGCATGCGCGCATCGAACTGCTCGGGCGTCATGCCCTGCGACTGCAGCAGCTGCAGGTAAGCCTTGTCGTCGATCTTGCCGTCCTTGCCGCGCGGCAGTTGCGCGATCGCCGGCAGGTTGCTGATCTCTTCGAGCAGCTTGGCGTCCGACACCGTCAGGTGCTCATTGGCCACCGCATTGGCCATCACGCGCTGCTGGACCAGTTGCTCGAGCACCGCCTTGCGCGCCTCCGGCCCCTCGAACTGGCGCGGGTCATAGTTGGCGCCCAGGATCTGGCGCGCGCGCTCGCTCTGGTCGCGCACCACGTTGTCGACCTCCTGCACGCTGATGGCCCGGCCGTCGACCTTGGCCGCATCGTGCGAGCTGTCCATGAAGCGCGAATAGCTTTCCACGCCGAAGAACACGAACGACGGGAAAACAAGCACCAGCAGCAGCAAGAGCATCAGGCGCCGGTTGTTGCGTACGAAATCAAGCATGCGGATTCGGGTAGTGGATGGGCACGAAAGACAAACTCCGCGATTCTAGCAGGAGCCGGTGGGCAGGCACCGTTTGTGCAGAGAGCGAAACTTCGGGGCGCCAATAAAAAATGCCCGCTGGCGCGGGCATTTTTTGATACTGGCGGAGTGGACGGGACTCGAACCCGCGACCCCCGGCGTGACAGGCCGGTATTCTAACCGACTGAACTACCACTCCTGTGTCGGTGCTTGCCGCAAACGGGCTATGCCGGTTGCTGCAGCGAGGCCGAACTATAGCGCATAGTCACGCACCCGTGCAAGACCGGAAAGCGTGAAGCCGGATCTGCATGGCGCCGCGCCTGGCGCGCCAGGTGCCGGCTATCCGCCCTCGGCATCCGTCGGATCCGGCATAATCCCGGAACACCATGGCGGTACTGGATTGAATCTGGCGATGCAAATCAAGGCGGACATCTCCCCCCAGGAGACCTCACCAACCACGACCGGCGGCGACGACTGCCCCTTGCGCTGGTTCGACGCGGATCTCGGCCCATTCGAATCGCTCGAGCGCTTGATCGCCGAGCACCCGGCTGATTTCTTCGCGGGCGAGCATTTTGATCCGGCCGGCGCCTGCGCCACGCGGGAAGAGCACTTCGCGTCGGTCGAGCTGCCCGAGACGCCAACGTCGCCGCAGGCGCATGCCGATCATCTGCTCAACGACGTATTCCGGCACGTGATGCCGGTGGCCTCGCCGACGTTCGTCGGGCACATGACGTCGTCGCTGCCATCGTTCATGCCTTCGCTGGCCAAGGTGGTCACGGCGCTGAACCAGAACGTCGTCAAGCTGGAAACCTCCGGCGCGCTGACGGGACTGGAGCGACAGGTCATCGGCATGCTGCACAAGCTGGTCTTTGCCGGGGACCGCGCGTTCTATGCGAAATGGCTGCACGACGCCGACCACGCGCTCGGCGCGTTCTGTTCGGGCGGCACGGTCGCCAACCTCACCGCGCTCTGGGCCAGCCGCAACCAGCTGCTGGGCGCGCGTGACGGCTTCGCCGGCATCCATCGCGCCGGACTGGCGGCGGCGCTGCGCCATTACGGCCATGACGGTCTCGCGATCGTGGTCTCGGAGCGCGGACACTACTCGCTGCGCAAGGCCGCGGATGTCCTTGGCATCGGGCGCGACAACCTGGTGCCGGTCGGGGTCGATGCAGACGGTCGCATGCGCATCGACCTGCTGCGCGACACCCTGCGTGAACTGCAGCAGCGCAACATCCGGCCAATGGCGATCGTCGGCATTGCGGGGACGACCGAGACCGGCGCGGTCGATCCGCTCGACGCGATGGCGGATGTTGCGCAAGAGGCCGGCTGCCATTTCCACGTGGATGCCGCCTGGGGCGGCGCAACGCTGCTGTCCGAGCGCGAGCGCTGGCGCTTCGCGGGCATCGAGCGGGCCGATTCCGTCGTCATCGACGCGCACAAGCAGTTCTACGTGCCGATGGGCGCGGGCATGGTGCTGTTCCGCAGCCCGGCGTGGACGCAGGAAATCATCCAGCATGCAAACTACATCGTGCGCAAGGGCTCCGTGGACCTGGGGCGCCATACGCTTGAAGGATCGCGCGGCGCGGCGGCGGTCATGCTCTACGCCAACCTGCACTTGCTCGGGCGCAAGGGGCTGGCGCAGTTGATCGAGCGCAGCATCGATAACGCCCGCTACTTTGCCTCGCTGATTGCGCAACAGCCGGATTTCGAGCTCGACAGCGACCCGCAGCTCTGCATCCTGACCTATCGGCATGTGCCGGAGACCGTCCGTGCCACGTTGGCCACGGCTGCAGCAGACAGGCGCGAGAAGATCCTCGAAGCGCTCGATGCGCTGACCATCAGCATCCAGGAAATGCAGCGCGATGCCGGCCGCTCGTTCATTTCGCGCACGCAGTTGGTATCAGCTCAGTGGGGTGGGCGCCCGATCGCCGTTTTCCGCGTGGTGCTGGCCAACCCGGATACGACGCCGGCAATCCTCCAGTCCATCCTGGACGAACACCGCGCACTGGCCGCGGCCAGCCCGTGCATGGCGCCGCTAATGGCGCTGGTGGAGGCACCGGATGCCGCGTAAGGCCTGACGGTCTCCGGCCCGCCCGCCTTTGGCGGCGTGTCGCTTGCGGTACACCACCGGCATGCCCCGCTCATTCCGGCACCACTCCGGCTCCCTGGATGATCTTGCCCCATTTCGACACCTCGGACCGCTGGAACGCTGTGAAGGCTGCCGACTGCTTGCCTTCCGGCTCGACCCCGAGCGTACGCAGGCGGTGCTGGACAGTTGGCGTGGCAACCACCGCGGCAATCTCGCGGGCAAGCCGATCTACGATCGGCTTTGGTGTGCCCGCGGGCGCAAAAACCCCCTGCCATGACTGCATCTCGAAGCCCTTCAGGCCCTGGTCAGCCAGCGGCTTAACTCCCGGCAGGCTCGAGAGTTCATGCGTAGCCGTCACGCCGATGGCACGCACGCGCTTGCCGTCGAGCATCGGCTTGGCGGCCGCCACGGTTTCGAACACCAGGTCGATCTGCCCCCCGATCAGGTCCGTCATCGCCGCCGCGCCACCCTTATAGGAAATCTGCTGCAACTGCGTGCCGGTGATGCTCTGGAACAACTGGCCGGACAATTGTTGCGAACTGCCTGGCCCCGCCGTGCCGAACGTCAGGGAGCCTGGCTTGGCCTTCAGCGCGGCGACGATCTGATCCACCGACTTGTACTGGCTGCTGTTGGACACCACCAGCACGTTGCTCACCGTGCCGATCAAGTTGACGGCCACGAAGTCCTTGACCGGGTCGTAGCCAAGCTTCTTGTAGAAGAACGGATTGACGGCGTGGGTGGTGATGGTGCCGCCCATGATGGTGTACCCGTCGGGATCGGCACGCGCAACGAACTGCGTTCCCAGGATGCCGGATACTCCGGGCTTGTTCTCGATGACGACCGGCTGCCCCAACCTTTGCGAGAGGCCTTCGGCCACAATGCGGGCGGTGGCATCCGATACGCCGCCAGGCGAGAATGGCACCACGTACTTGATGGGCTTGCCAGGCCAGGAATCGGCCCTTGCACCCGGCGCAGCCATGACGAACGGCGACAACGCCGCAATCGTCAGGGCGGCCTGCAACGCACGGCGAAATACGGGATTCATGTTTTGTCTCCAGTTATTGTGAAAGAGGTGCCGCTTCAATAGAGCGGTCGGCCGCCGTCAACGGGGATCGCCACGCCGGTTGTAAATTGCATCGCGCCGGCCACCGCCAGCACCGTGGTGGCGACCTCGTCCGGATGCGCCAGTCGCCCAAGCGGCGTAAGCCTCGCCTGCGCGTCCCGCCACGCCGGGTCCATCGCGCCCACGAAATCGGTGTCGACCAGGCCAGGCGATACAGAAACCACGCGAATGTGCGGCGCCAACGCACGCGCCAGCGAAGCCGTCAGATTGTCCAACGCCGCCTTCGATGCGCAATAGGCGATATTGCTGCCGGTCGCGGTGCGCGCCGCGACCGACGAAATATTGACAACGACGGCGTCTTCCGCCGCCTCCAGCAGCGGCCGGAATGCCCGGACCATGGCGATGGGACCGCGCACATTGGTGGCAAGGATCGTGTCGATCAGTTCGTCGTCGAGCGCATCGAGGTCATGGTGCGGCACGTAGCGAGTAGTGCCGGCGCAGTTGACCAGGACATCCACGCGCCCGAACGCTTCGGTCACGACAGCTGCCGCGCGCCGGAGTGCGTCGCTTTCCGTCACCGGCAACGCCACGGCGACGTGACGCCCTTGCGCAGCAGCCTGGAGACTATCGGCAAGGGCGCCGGCTGTTTCGCTGGCGCGGTTGTACCCCACCACCATCGACGCGCCTGCCGAGGCGAACGCGCGGCAAATGGCCGTCCCGAGGCCTCCGGTGGCGCCCGTGATCAGCACCACTTTGCCGCTGAAATCGAGTTGGCCACGCATGCCCGCGCTCATGCTGCCTGGCGTGTCTTGCCATAGCGGCGCACACGGATATCGGCTTGTTCCTTGTGGCCGGCAAAGCCTTCCAGCGCGCACAGCCGTGAGCAGTATTCGCCGATCATCGCCGAGGCCTCGTCCGTGGTCACGCGCTGGTAGGTGCAGGTCTTGATGAACTTGCCCACCCACAGCCCGCCGGTGTAGCGCGCCGCCCGGGTGGTTGGCAGCGTGTGGTTGGTGCCGATGACCTTGTCGCCATAGGACACGTTGGTGCGCGCGCCTAGAAAGAGTGCGCCGTAGTTCGTCATGTTCGCCAGGAAATAGTCCGGATCGCGCGTCATGACCTGTACATGCTCGGACGCAATGCGGTCCGCTTCGGCAACCATCTCCTCGTACGAATCGCACAGGATGATCTCGCCATATTCTTCCCAGGCCACGCGTGCGATCGGCGCTGTCGGCAGGACCGCCAGTTGCCGCTCGATCTCCGCCGGAACCGCCTCGGCCAGCGCTCGCGAATTCGTCAGCAGGATGGCCGGCGAGTTCGGGCCGTGCTCGGCCTGGCCCAGCAGGTCGGCCACCGCCAGTTCGGCGTCGCAAGTGTCGTCGGCGATGATCAGCGTCTCGGTCGGGCCGGCCAGCAGGTCGATGCCTACACGGCCGAAGAGCTGGCGCTTGGCTTCGGCCACATACGCATTGCCGGGGCCGACAATCATGTCGACAGGCGCGATATGCTCCGTGCCCAGCGCCATGGCGGCGATGGCCTGCACCCCGCCCATGCAGTAGATCTCGTCAGCGCCGGCAAGGTGCATGGCGGCAACGATCGCCGGCGAGGGCTTGCCGTCGAACGGGGGCGCCGCGGCAATCACGCGCTTGACTCCCGCCACTTTTGCCGTGAGCACGCTCATGTGGGCCGACGCCACCAGCGGATACTTGCCGCCCGGGATGTAGCAGCCAACGCTGTTGACCGGGAGGTTCTTATGGCCCAACACCACGCCGGGCAGCGTCTCGACCTCGACATCGCGCATCGAATCCTTCTGGATCTGCGCGAAGCGGCGGACCTGGTCCTGGGCAAAGCGGATATCGGAAAGCACTGCCGGCGACAACGACGCCACGCAGGCTTCGATCTCGGCTTGGGACAGGCGGAAGCTTTCTGGCTGCCACTTGTCGAATTGCGCGGAGTACTCGCGAACGGCGGCGTCGCCACGTTCCGCGATCTGCGCCAGGATGCCGGCCACGGTGTCGCGCACCTGGGCCTGGATTTCCGCCTTCACTTCCTGCGGCTTTGATGTCTTCAAATGCTGTGCCATGCGAGTCCTCTTCTGGAGTTCGATACGCGTGCACGATGCCGGGTCGAAAAGCGTCCCGCCGCGTGCCGCGGTCCTGTCTGGTCTGGGATCGTGTGTCATCGGCCGCTGCCTCTGGACCGGCCGAGCTGGTGCGGGTCTAGTAGCGCAAGGCCGCCGCCTGGGCGTCGTGCCCCGGCTGCGCCGCCTGCCGCAATGCCTGCGTGATCACGCTGGTGGCGACCGTTGCGAAATACCGCGCGCCAAACTCGCCGTAGCGCAGCTCGTCGTCGGGACTCAGCGCGATAATCCCCGCACACTTGCCCTGCCCATGGATCGCCCGCAATGCCTGCTCGATGGCCGCCGCCACGGCTGGCGCCTTCCAGTCGTTGCCATAGCCCATTGCGTGCGCCAGGTCATTCGGGCCGACAAAGACGGCGTCGATGCCGTCCACGGAGGCGATTTCCGCCGCGTTGGCTACACCCTCGGGGGTTTCAATCATCGCGATCAGCGCCACGCCTTCGTTGCTGCGCGCCGTATGCGCAGCGCCGGGAAAGGCGCCATAGCCAGCGGCACGGCCACTGAAGGCGCTGCCGCGGCGTCCTACAGACGGATATCTCACGCGCTGCACCAGCTCGCGGGCAGCATCAGCGGTCTCGATCATCGGCACCTGAACGCCGCTGGCGCCCATGTCGAGCACGCGCGGCACATCCTCGAGAAAGCAACGCACGACGGGAATAATCCCGCTTGCGCGCGCCGCCCGAAGCATGTGCTCGGTGGTTTCGAAGTCTGCCGCGCCGTGCTCGTTGTCGAGGATGGCGAAGGTAAAGCCCGCATAGGCGCACATCTCCACGATGGCCGGACTGGGCAAGGCCGTGAAGATGCCGCGCAGGGTCTTGCCGCTGCGCAACAGCGCCGGCAGACGGTCGTCGATCGGGTGTTGGATAGTCATGTCTCGCACTTTCGTTGTCTTTGCGTAACGGCGGTAACTCCGGTGAAGACATTCTGCTTTCGCGCGAGTTATATTTCCAATATTAGTTATGTATCTGATTTATACAGCGCCTGTATATGTACAACCCGCTCGAACTACGTGTGCTGACTTCCTTCCTGGTGCTGGCCGAGGAACTGAATTTCACGCGTGCCGCGCGACGGCTCAACATGACCCAGCCGCCGCTGAGCCTCCAGATCAAGCAGCTCGAGGCCCAGATCGGGGCGCAACTGTTCGAGCGTAGCAAGCGCAGCGTACGGCTCACTGCCGCGGGCCAGGTGTTGCGCGTGGAAGCCGAGAAGTTGTTCGACATTGAACATCGCGCACGGCAAATGGTGGCGCAGGCGGACCGCGGCGAGAATGCAGAGCATCTCGGCATAGGCCTGACGGCAATCTCTGCGATCGAACTGGTGCCCGAGATACTGCGACGCTTCTCGGCGCGGGTACCCGGCGGCCTGTACTCCTTGCGCGAGAACAGTTCGGAAGCGATGATGCAACTGCTGCTGCGCAATGAACTGGACGTTGCGATATTGCGCCCCCCTGTCACCGATCCCCGGCTGCAGGCGCGGCGCCTGATGTCCGAACCCTATGTCCTTGCCGTACCGGCGGCGCATCCGTTGGCGGCGAAGCGGAAGATCGCCGTGCGCGACCTCAATGGCCACAGCCTGGCCACGCCGGAACGGCGCTATGGCCAATACGCGCACGACCTGATGCTGACCTGGCTCGCCGAGCATAACGTGGTGCCGTCCCGCATGCACGATGGTGCCCGCCACCATGCCATGATGTCGATGGTGGCGGCGGGCATTGCGGTGTCCCTCGTGCCCGCATCGGCCGCCGCGCAACCGATAAAGGGCGTGGTCTATCGACGGCTAGCGAACCCGGACGTGCCCTCGCTCGAGCTATGGGTGGCCTTCCATAAGGAAATCGGCAATCCGATGACCCTGCCGTTCGTGGAGCAGGCGGTGGAAACCGCGGCGGGTTATAAGGTAGATGAGCGCTGCTTCGCCCACCCGACATGATTAAGGACCCGTCCGCGCTGCCCCCGGGTTGCGCGCTAATCGCTATGAAATCGGCTCGAGCCCCCGCATCCGACGAGCGCATCGACAATGTTCCGGCATGGGCCGCGCACCGTTTCAGCCCATTGCGGCAATCGCTGGCAGCGGCCGGGTTCGCCGCGAGCGGCCTGCTCGGGACCGCGTGTCATGACGTGCACGCCGGCCAGATCTGCGATGCGCCGTATATTCATGATGGCGGGCGGATCCGCTTTGAAGCGGACGGACTGACGCCGATGACCACGCTTGCCTTCTTCCGCAACGTGAATGATCTCGAGCGCGATTTTTGTTCGCTCGATCTCGATATCTACTCCAAGTCTGCGCTGCGGCGCCTGATGGGGCCACCCGTCGAGACCGTGCAGCGCCATCGGCTGGTGATTGACGAACGCTCGGGGCAACCGGTCGTGCGCAGCCTGAATGCCCGCGTTCAGGCACTGGGCCAGTACACGGAGCTGGTCGGGGAGATGACCACCAATTCCAACGGACTGCTGCTTTATCCGCCCGCGCTGGTCGAAGGGCAGGTCCTTCCCCCGGAGACGTTCTCATCGCGCTACGTCTTTCGTATCGTGGATCGCCGCACCGGCACCAAGGTTTCGGATTTCGTGGGCTCCAATGTCCGCCTGACTTTGTCCGAGCGGATCGTGGGGCCACGGCAGCGCTTGCAGCTCGCTTCCGGCACGCTGCTGTGCTGGCCCATCCGTTATACCAAGTTCGTTGACCCAGGCAGGTTCCGGCTGGTCGATACGGATATCGAACTGGAACCCACCGTGCTCGACATGACCGACTGGTATTGTCCCGCCCGGCGCTTCGTCATGCGCCAGGAGGTTCGCTACCAGGGTCACTTGCAGGTGGTCGATGTGATGGAGATTGAATAGAGCCACCGCAACCGCACGCCAGCAGGCCGCCATCGCGAACTACGACGCCGCGCGCAGCGTCGATGCCGCTCGCGCGCGCACGAACGCCGCCAACATCCGGATGCCAGCGGAACTGGACGATCTGTTGCTGGCGGCGAGCCAGGCCGAAGTATCTTGGTGGTCTCACAAGATCACGCACTGTCTCGCATTCACCCTGTGCGAGCGGGGAGGCGCAATCCGAATCGGCGGCGGGAATGGTCAACTAAAATATATATAATCACTGAACGCATCTAACATTCCGCGAGATTTCATCCGTGCCGACCAAGCCTTCAAAGACCACCGACAGGGTCGAAGCTGCCGTGCTGCCGCAAGACCTGGGGGGACGCACCTGGGCATCGATCCTTGAGCAGACGGTCCGCGAAGACATCATCAACGGCAAGCTGCCCGCAGGCAGCAAGCTGCGCCTCAAGGAGCTTGCCGAGCACTACCAGGCCGGCGTGATCCCGTTGCGCGAGGCGTTGTCACGGCTGTGCACGACTGGTTTTGTGCTGGCCATCGACCAGAAGGGATTTCGCGTCGCTGAGCTGTCGCCGGAGGAATTGCTGGATATCACCCGGGTCAGGCAGCAGATCGAGACCAGCGCATTGCGCGACGCGATCGTGTCCGCCGACATTACCTGGGAAGGAGAGGTCGTGGCCGCACATCATCGCCTCACGCGCATCCCGATGGTCATCCGCGGACAGGGGGGCGCGCTGAACCCGGAATGGGAAGCCGCGCATACGTCCTTCCATGAGGTGCTGATCGCCGGCTGCCGCTCGCCCTGGTTGCGTCGCTTCTCGACGGTGCTGCGCGACCAGACCGCACGCTACCGATTTCTTTCGCTGGCCGTGCCCAAGGCGGAACGCACCCGTGACGTGGCCGCCGAGCACGAAGCCATAGTCAGTGCCATCCTGGCGCGGGATGCGAACAAGGCCTGCAAGCTGCTGGCGGAACATTTCCAGCAGACCACCGACCTGGTGCTGAAGTATTTGCAGCAACAGAAATCCGGCACCACGCGAAAGCGCCGCGGCGCGACTGCAGAAGCTGCCATTTGAGCCGCATGGCGGCCACGGCGCAGCCGCAACGGGAGTAACGACGCGCTCCCGGCCTCAAAGCGGAAGCACGGCCTTGAGCCAGAGGGCCTGGCCCTCGGCCCGGTTGCGCACGCCGAGTTCCTGCTGATACTTGAGCGTCACGAACCAGCCCTTGCCACTGTCGTACTTGACAGATGGTCCGATCGCGAACGCGCGACCCTTGTTGTTGGCCACGGTCGCACCGCCCTGTCTGTCGTCAGTCGTCTGCTGGTAAAGATAACCGCCGGCCCCAAGTACCCATCCGTTGCCTATTCCCCAACCGAGCGCGTAGTCGACGATCCATTCCTGGCCGGAGCGGTAGTCGGTGTCCTTGTTCCGGGTATTGAAGGTGTACATGATCTTGGCGTCGGCGTTCAGGCCGGCCGGGTCGATGTAGCTGATGCCGAAGATTGGCTGGAATGCCCAGTAGTTGCGGCCGATGTTGGCCAGGTCAGTCTTGTTGTAGCTGCCCGTGGGCGCGAACATATCCAGTGCCAGCACCGTATGCAGGCGCTCGCTGTGGTGCCAGCCCAGGACCGGGCCGAACACCATGTCGCCGATGCCGGTTTTGCTCTGGCTGGCGCCGGGCACTTTCACATCCAGCGTAACCAGCGGCAGGATCGCGTGCATGCCCAGCGAAGCGCCCGCGATCCGCGCTTTTGTCACCCAGACAAAGCGCGGCGCGATCGCGCTTGCCCGCACCCTGAAGCCTGGCAGCGGCACGGTGTTGCCGGCGTTGTCCTTGAATTCGTCGGTCCAGTAATGCTGGCCGAACACCATGCCATAGAGGCCCGGCGGCGGCAGCGCGCAGCAGACGTAGTTCTCGGTGCCAACCGGATAGATGGTACCGCCGCCCTCGGTGGCATTTGCCGACGTCATGGCGCACAGCGCCAGGCTCGCGGCCGCAAGCGGCTGATTCAGGCAAGGTTTCATGCTCGATGCTGGGGCTCAGGTATGCATCTGGCCTCGTGGGAGTTTCAAAATCATCATGGCTCGACGCCTTGAAACTCGGGATGAGCGCCGCTCTGCTGCCTGCCGACAGCATCGGCGACGGAACGAGGAACGTTCAGGCCTCGGAGTTGTGGATGAAGTAGGCCGGGGTGTCCGGCCCCCACAGGTACAGGGAGTCTTCGACGGCGTAGTCGCCCGCCGGCCAGGGCGTACCGGTGGGCACGAAATCAATATCCGCCGAGTACTCGGCAAACGAGCCCCACGGGTCACGCACGTAGTAGAAGTAGTTCGAGCCCAATACGTGCCGGCCCAGGCCCCAGCCTTCCGTATAGCCGGCCTTGCGCATCTGCTCGGCGCCCTTGCCGACTTCGTCGACACCGTCGACATCCCACGCGCTGTGATGCCAGCCCTTCGCCGAACTCGCGGCGAAGGCCACCAGGTGGTGATCCGAGCCATGCCGCCCGTGCATGAAGGCCACGACATCGCGAGAGCGGTCGGACAGCCGCAGGCCCAGCGCATCGCGGTAGAAGGCGATCGAGCGATTGATGTCGGCACTGAACAGCAGGATGTGCGATAGCCGGCGCGGCCGCACGCCGGTGTTCTCGCCGCGGCTGAGCACCGCGCGCTGGCCGGCGCGGCGCGCCGTTCCCGACTGCGGGCTGGCGGCGGTGGGCGTGGTCTTCGGACCGGCCTTGACCTGGAGCAGGTTGCCGTCGGGGTCAAGGAACCAGTATCCATTGCCATCAGCGCAGCTGCCTGCCGGCGCCGGCCGCGCGCCGTGGGCCTGGATCTGCGCGACCAGGTCCTCGTATTCGTCGGCCCAGCAGTTGAAGCTCAGGTACGCCAGGCATTTGCGCGGGCCTTCTTCCACCCGCGACCATACATGCGGATTGCCGAAAGCCTTCAGCGCCAGTCCGCGGCCAGCGCTGCTGACATCGAGGCCAAAGGTCTCGAAAAAGCGCCGCGCGTCGTTCAGCGACGGCACTTCGAGCGTGAAATGATCGACCGAATGCACCCCGTAGCGGGATTCGCCGGCTTGGTTCCAGGACATCGTTGTCTCCTCTCTCCTTGATTGACGCGGGGCGTCAGGCGGCGGCCGGCAACGCCAGGATGCCGCGTAGCACGGCGCCGAGGCTATCCAGATGGCTTGCATCAACCTGGCGCCATGCCACGTGCCGGTCCGGACGCACCAGTACACAACCGGCATCCGAGATCTCCGACAGCTTGTGCCAGCGGCCATAGACGTCCTGCGCGTCGCAGTCAGGACCGCCGATGGAGACAACGTCGACCGGCACCCCGGTTTCCGCCGACACCTGCATCGCAGCGTCGCGCCAGGCCGCTCCGCCCACTCCCGTAATCAGTGTGAACCGCCCTCGCCCGACCAGGTCCAGTGTCGACAAGCGCTCCTGTCCACGCTGCACCCACGCGTGCGGCAGGCTGGCGCCCGGATGCGTGGTCGGCTGGTGGTAAAGCTCCGGGTCGCGCGTGGGCGTCGGCCTGAGCGTGCCGTCCTGGACCACGGCAGCCGAGGTGTACATCTGCCCGAGCTCGACGCCATGGCAGTTGAACTGGTAGTTCTGCAGGTCGACGGCGTCGCGCAGAATCTGGCGCCGCTCGCGGCCATGCGGCGTATCGCTGAACAATTCACGAACGTTGGCCCAGGCGGCGGCCTCGTCCTGACCCGGGGCAAAACCCAGTGCATCCGAGATTGGCAGCATGTCGCGCACGGATTTCATGGCGCGGTTGACCACCTGCTCGCCAACCGGCTGGCGCTCCGCCGTGTAGGTGTCGAGCAGCGCTGGACCGGCCTTGCCCTGGAGCACCAGGGCCAGCTTCCAGGCCAGGTTGAAGGTGTCCTGCACGCAGGTGTTGGTGCCCAGGCCGTTGGCTGGCGGGTGGCGGTGGGCGGCGTTGCCGGCAATCAGCACGCGGGCCTTGTTCATGTTCGTTGCGACCACCTGGTTGATGGTCCACTTCGACGCCGCCTTGATCCGGATCGGAATCTCCGGGTCGCCGATGGTCGCGCGCGCGCGCTCTTGCAGCGCCGCCTCGCTCAGGTCTGGTTCGCCCTGCGCAGGGTCGTACATGAACAGCAGCACCCACTCGTTCCACGGCCGCACGCTGATCCAGGTGCCGCTGCCTACCCAGTAGTTGTTGCCGGGCTGGGTCATCCAGTACAAGACCCCGGGCCGGTGTGCGACGTACTTGGTGAGGTCGGCTTCCACCCACACATTGACGGCGGCACCGAGGCCCATCTGGCCTTCGGTCGGGAAACCGATCTCCCTGACCACGACGCTGTTGTCGCCGTCCGCACCGATCGCGTACTGCGACACCACCTCGAATTCTTCCCCGGTGATACGGTCACGGCAGATCGCATGCACATGCTCCGCGTCCTGTTTCATCGAGATCAGCTCGGTGTTGAACAGGAACTTGCCGCCGCGCTCGCGTGCCACGTCGAGCAGGATGGGCTCCATCAGGTGCTGAGGGATATTGCACATGCCGGAGGGGCTGGCCAGCTCGTAATCCACCTTCCGCTCGGGCAAGGTGCCCCAGGTCTGCAGCCGGGCGATCTCGGTGCCGGCAAAGCTGGTGGCCCAGATGTTGTTGCTCATCAACTCGCTGGGCGTGGCCGCCTGCAGCACGCGCGGCTCGATGCCGAGGTCACGGAAGACCTCCATGGTGCGCTGGTTGGTGATGTGGGCACGCGGGGAATTGGCCGTGCCCGGGTAGCGGGTAATGGTCAGCGTCTCGATGCCTTGCGTCGCCAGCAGGCAGGTCGCGGTCAGGCCGGTGGGGCCGGCGCCGGCAATGAACACCGGCACTTCAATCTTGCGCATGAGGTTGTCTCCTTGGATCCGATCAGAGGTTTTGTCAGCCTGGCGTCTCAGGCACCCGCCTCGTCGCGGATCGTGTTGCGCAGCAGGCCGATGCGCTCGATCTCGACTTCCACCTTGTCGCCCTCGCGCATGTAGAGCTTGGGCGTGCGGCCGAAGCCGACCCCGGCGGGCGTACCCGAGAAGATGATGTCGCCCGGCTGCAAGGTGATGGCCTCGCTGACGGTGGCAATGACGGTCGCGACGTCGTAGATCATGTCGTCGGTGTTGGATGCCTGCACCGTCTGGCCATTCAGGCGCGTTTCGATCTTCAGGCCCTTGCCGCCAGCGGGAAGCTCGTCGGCGGTCACCACATACGGACCCCAGGCGCCGGTTCCGTCGAAATTCTTGCCCACCGTCCACTGCGGCGACTTGAACTGGTACTCGCGCACCGAGATCTCATTGCCCACCGCGTAGCCAAACACGCACTCAAGTGCCTTCTCCTTGGGAATGTGGCGGCCACCCTTGCCCAGCACGACCACCATTTCGCCTTCGAAGTCCAGCGAGTCACTGATCAGCGGACGCTCGACCGCCGCATCATGTGCCGTGAGGCTGGTGGCCACACGCAGGAACAACGTGGGGTAGTCGGGCTGCTCATACGGGCTTTCCTTGGTGTGGTCAGCATAGTTCAGGCCGACGCAGATGATCTTCGGCGGTTCGGCTGCCGGTGGCAGGAACGTCACCTGCGCCGGATCCACGAGGCGTGTGCTGCGCGCCAGCAAAGCCTGTAGTGACGCGAGATCCGCGCCACGGCGCAGCAAGTGCCCGAGATCCCTGCCAGCAGGCGTGTCAAGCACGGCCAGGCCGCGCTCGGTCAGGGCGCCGACGTGGCACTGGCCGTCAAGCATAAAGGTTGCAAGTTTCATGGCTTAGTCCATTGAGGCCCGGCACACATGCTGAGCACTAAAGTGAGTGACGAGCCGAATCATATGCCAAACGTGAAAAATATATATTCTAGGTTTCCCTATATATTTTCCAATAGCCCGAGAAAAGTGGACATTGAGGTGGACGCACGCCAGTCTTCCCTCTCCACGCTAACTTTGCGGCAGTGACGCGTGCCTTCCGCAAGCGCCGTACGCCCGCCACCGCGCAATCTTTCGCATCCTGGTTGCTGTTCTCTGATGCCGAACAGCGTGTTTTGCTTTCAGCTCTCACACCGGACCCGCGCCCTCGCCTATCCTGCACTGGCTCGCCGTGCCCGCGTCCGGCACGCGGGCATTCCGACCCTATCGCGGAGTTCGCATGACTGACTACTACCTTCTGGCTGGGCGCTTGTTCATCGCTTTCATGTTCGTGCTCAGCGGCGCCAACAAGCTGCTGTTCTTCAGCCACGGGCTCGACGAGGTCAAGGCGCGCAACCTGCCTTTTCCGCGCCTCGCGCTGGCCGCAACCATCGCGGTCCAGTTGAGTTGCGGCCTGGCCATCATGGCGGGCTTCCAGACGACGATCGCATCGCTGCTGCTGGCGCTGTTCACGCTGGCCACGGCGTTGATCTTCTATGATTTCTGGAACCAGAAGGATGCACAGCGCACGCTGCTGTTCACCGGCTTCCTGGAACACATCAGCATCATCGGGGGTTTCGCGGTGCTGATGGGCGCCGGGCCTGGAGCGTTCGCGTTCCATCCCTGAACACCGGGATGCATGCACCAACGCTTCGCCCTGGGGAGGAGCCCGCGACCCTGGCCAGGGCCGCTCACGCCTGCTGGCAAGCCGATGCCGGCCGCTGGCTCCATGCTGCCAAGACCGCGTTGGCGGTGCTCATGGCCATGTGGCTGAGCATGCGGCTGGAACTGTCGTCGCCGCGTACCGCCATGGTTTCGGTGGTGATCCTGATGATGCATCAGCATAGCGGCATGGTGCTGGCGCGTGGGTTCTACCGTGCCGCGGGCATGCTGGTTGGCAATCTGGCTGCCCTGATGCTGTTCCACGCCTTCCCGCAAGAGCGGGTACTGTTCTTCGCCGCGCTGTCGATCTGGATCGGGCTGTGCGTAGCGGGCGCAGCGTACTACCGAAATTACCAATCCTACGGCTTTGTATTGTCGGGTTATGCCACCTGCATCGCGGCAGTGCCTGCGATCAGCAATCCCTATGGCATCTTCGATAGCATGGTCGTCAGCCTGAGCGAGGTATCGGTGGGCATTCTGTGCGCGGGCCTGGTGAGCGGCCTTGTCTTTCCGCAGCGCGTTACGGCCATACTGCTTGGCGCCGGGCAACAGCATCTCACCAGCTTCATCAGCTTTATCCGGCAGGCCGTGCACGGCGGCCAAGCCGGCAATACGCTGTGGCTGGCCCATCTGCGCCTGACCGGCGAGCGGGCCCAACTAGAAAACCTGCGCAGCGCCACCGTGTTCGAAGACCCGGAGATGCGCGCGAACAACGACCTGATGATTCGCCTGAATCACGATTTCCTGGACGCCGTTGCGCGCTTCCACGGCATTCACCAGTTGCGGGCCCGGTTGATAAAGGTTGCGGACCATCGTGCCGGCGACGCGTTGCGCGACCTGTTCGAGCGCCTGCTTGCCATCCTGCCCGCTGCCGAGGCCGGTGGCCGCCTCAGCCTGGCACAGGTACGCGCGCTGCACGGCGACCTGAAAACCCTGCGGGCCACGTTGCCCGCGCAAATCGTGTCCGCCCGGACGGCCCTGGACGATACCACCCCTGCCACGCGTGATCGCTTTGCCGCGGGCGCCATCCTGCTCGACGACGGCGTGGCCGATCTGCTGGCCTTCACCGGCAACTATGTGGCGTTGCGCACCCAGCGCCCCCCGCGCGCCGCGCCCGTCACCGATGAACGCCCGGAAAAGCTGTTGAACTCGGCCAACCGCGCCTTTGCGCTGGCCTCGGGCGGGCGGGCGTCCATTGCCATCCTGGCCTGCTCTTGGCTGTGGATCGCGTCGGGCTGGAACAATGGCGGCTCCGCCCTCATTTCCACCACCATCGCCATTGCCCTCTACTCAGTCATGCCGCAACCCACCACCGTTGCCAGGCATATGCTGATTGGCTGCCTGGCAGCCTGGATAGCCGGCATGGTGTTCAACTTTGCCATCTTGCCTCGGCTGGACGGCTTCCCGCTGCTGGCCGTGGGCCTGGGGCCGGTCATTCTGGCAGGCAGCTATCTCGGCACCTTCCCGGCCACCGCAATCGTCGGCCTGGGCTTTGGCATCTACTTCTGCTTTCTGACGAACCTGGCCAACCCCGCGCTTTACAATCCCGTGGGCTACCTGGATGGCGGCATCACAACGCTGCTGGGAATCGGCATGGCTTCGCTGGCGTTTGCCACCATCGTGCCGACCGGCAGCGCGTGGCTGGCCGATCGATACCTGCGCCAGTTGCGCGCGATGGTGGCCATGCGGGTCTGCTACGGCTCGCTGGCGGGACTGCGCCTCACCTTCGAGAGCAACATCCGCGACTTCGTCCAGTATGCCGGCACGCGGCCGGCCAGCGGCAGCGCCAGCCGCGAAACCTTGCTGAATTGGTCCTTCGCCGCGCTGGAAATCGGCCTGGCCGTCATCTACATACGTGAAGCCGTGGAGCGGCACGTCATGCCCGGTCCGTGGCAGGCGCAGCAAGACCTGTTGCTGGCGGCCGTCTCGGCACTGTTCCAGAATCCGTCACTGCAGATGCGGGAGCGGGCGCTGAATACGGTCGAACAAGTCATCCGTGAAACCGCCTCGACTGCGGACGGGTCCGGCGGCAACTCCGGTGTTCTCACCGCCGGGCCCGCCCGCGTGCGTGCGCAGTTGCATGTCATCCGGCTGTCGCTGATCGACGACGCATTTCCGCTTTCAGGTCCTCCCGTGCAAGCGGCCGTCGAGGTTGCCTGAGGCCCCCATGGAATCCGCCATCTTCACTGCGCTCCGGGCCCGTTTCGTCAGTTGCTGGTACGCCGGCGCGGTGGCGCTGGCCGGGTGCGCCCAAACCGGCGGCATCGCGCCCGCTTCCACTCCCCTCGATGCCAGCACGGTCGACCCCGGCGCGGCTCTGCGCGCTACGCAACATGACGCCGGCTGGCCGCGGCAAGCCTGGTGGAAGCACATGGGAGACCCCACCCTTGATGCCCTGGTGGTTCAGTCCGTCGCCGGCAATCCCGATATGCGCATCGCGCTGGCGCGCAGCCAGCTGGCCGAAAGCCTGGCTCGCGCAGCCGGCGCGGCGACCGAGCCTAACGTCAGTGCGGGCGGCGCCCTTGGCCGCACGCGCTTTCCACGCCTGGCCACCCCGCAACCGCTGGGCGGCCACACCACGTGGAACAACCACATCAGTATCGATCTTTCCTACGACCTCGACCTGTGGGGGCGCAACCGCGCCATCCTGCAGGGCGCGCTGGACAGCATCCAGGCCAGCGCCGCGGAAGCTCGCGCCGTGCAAGTCAACCTGGAAACCTCGGTAGTCAGGGCCTATGTGGACCTGGCACTGCAATACGCCTTGCTCGACGTGAACCAGGCCAACCTCGTTCGCCAGCGCAATATTTATGACATCGTGCACAAGCGCGCCAGTCATGGCCTCGCCAGCGAACTGGAATCAAGCCAGGCGCAAACCCCGATTCCCGCACTGCAGGCACTGGTGCAGCAGTCAGAGCGCCAGATCGCGCTGTCGAAACACCAGATTGCCATTCTCAGCGGCCAAGGCCCCGGTGGAGGCGACCAGCTCCGGCGCCCCCGCTTGCTGCTGGAAATGCCGGTGGCCGTCCCGGCCTCACTGCCGGCTGAACTGGTCGGACACCGTCCCGACGTCGTGGCGCAGCGCTGGCGCGTGCAGGCCGCGGCACAGAGCATCAAGGCTGCGAAGGCCGACTTTTATCCAAACATCAATCTGGTGGCGAGCATCGGCCTGGCTTCGGCCGCATTCGGCAACTTCTTCACCTTTGTCAGCCGCGATGCGGTTGGCCACAATGTCGGCGCGGCGCTGTCACTGCCGCTGTTCGACGGCGGACGGCGACGGGGCAACTACGGCGTGGCCACCGCCAGCTATGACCTCGCGGTCGAAGCCTACAACAAGACCGTGCTTGCCGCATTCCAGAGCGTGGCGGACGAGGTCATTTCGCTGCAGTCGCTGGGCAACCAGCAAGCGAACATCGAAGCGGCGCTGAATTCCGCGCAGCGCGCCTATGACCTCGCCTCGAAAGGTTACCGGGGCGGCTTCACCGACTACCTGAGCGTGCTCGCCACCGAGAATGAACTCAGGCGGCAGCAGCAGGCCCTGGCGCTGGTGCGGGCCGCCCGGCTGGATGCGTGGGCGCGCCTGATGCAGGCCCTGGGCGGAGGCTTCGACGCCGCGCAGGGCCAGGACTGAACCCATGCGCGAGCGCTGCCATGCCACGTGAAATTGCCCTGTTCTCCGTACTGGTGCCCACGCTGCTGCCGGTGTTCCTGGCCTGCATGGTGCTGTACGAGCTGATCGACGGGCTCTTCGCCCGTGTCGGCCTGTATCGGCGAGTCTGGCATCCGGCCCTGTTCAGGGCGGCGCTCTTTGTCTGCATCTTCAGTGGCACCGGTCTCCTGCTGTGGGACTGATGCGCGAGAACCCGATCATGAAAATCAACTTGCAACCCCTGCTGCGTGTGCTGGCGACCGGTGTGCTGGCCACGGCGGCAATGGCGCTGGGCTACGGCCTGTGGGCGCATTACATGTATTCCCCCTGGACCCGCGACGGCAGGGTACGCGCGGAAGTGATCAACATCGCCGCCGATGTCTCCGGCCCGATTGCACGCGTGGCCGTGCACGACAACCAGGCAGTGCACCGCGGCGACCTGCTCTTCGTCATCGACCAGGAACGCTTTCGGCACGCGCTGGCGCAGGCGCAAGCCCAGGCCCAGGCGCGCAAGGCAGAACTGGACATGCGGCACCAGCAGGCCATGCGGCGCCGCAACCTCGAAAGCTCGGTGGTCTCCGTCGAAAGCCGCGAAGACGTCAGCGCCCAGGAGAAGCAGGCTCTGGCCAATTACCAGGCCAGCCTGGCCGCCCTGGATACGGCGCGGCTCAACCTGCAACGCAGCGAGGTGCGCGCGCCGGTGGACGGCTACGTGACTAACCTGAACCTTTATGCAGGCGACTATGTCAGCGCCGGCGTAGCCCGGATGGCCGTGATCAACAAGCATTCCTACTGGGTCTACGGCTACTTCGAGGAGACCAAGCTGGCCAATGTGCGCGTCGGCGCCAGGGTGGAAGTGCGGCTGATGTCAGGCGGACCGCCGCTGCAGGGCCACGTGGAGAGCATCGCCCGCGGCATCGCGGATCGGGACAATCCCGGCGGCGCCAACTTGCTCGCCGACGTGAACCCGGTCTTTACGTGGGTGCGGCTGGCGCAGCGGATACCGGTGCGCGTCCGGCTGGATGCCGTGCCGGACGACTTTCCCTTGGCCATGGGCCTCACGTGCACGGTGACGGTGTTGGCCCAGGCGCCGTAACCGATTCCCGCGGCATCCTTTTATTGTGTCTTGGGCGTTGGCCTAAGACACAACGCAAACATAAGCGCGACGCCCTGCCCAGCCGGCAAATGCGGCATGGCGGGCAATGAGAAATGGGGAGAAGCGCGTGCGTCAACCCGCGCCCTCGCCGGTGCTAATCGACCTTGACGCCTGACAGCGCGACGATCTTCCGGGTCTCCCGGGTCTGCTCTTCGATATAGCGCGAGAACTGCTCAGGACTCAGCTTCATCGGCACCATCCCTTGCGCGGCAAAGTGCTTTTCCACGAAGTCCTTGTCGTCGAGAATTTCCCGAATGGTTGCATTCAGCTTCTCGACGACCGCGCGCGGCACCTTTGCCGGTGCCAGCACGCCGTAGACCGCCGAGATGTTCATTTCCTTGTAACCGGCTTCGGCAAAGGTCGGCACCTGCGGCAGCGCGCGCGTGCGCTTGTCGCCGCTGACGGCCAGCACCTTGAGCTTGTTGGCCGCGACAAAGCTCTGGATGGTCGGCAATGCCGGGAAGGTCAGCAGGATCTGTCCACCCACGACATCGGCAACGGCGGGCGCCGAGCCCTTGTAGGGCACATGGACGAGATCGGTACCCGCCAGCTTGTTGAACAGCGCACCCATCAGGTGGGGCTGGCTGCCGTTGCCGAACGAGCCATAGCTGAGCGCCTGCGGCCGGCTCTTCGCATAGGCCGCCAGGTCTTTGACGCTGTCGACCGGCAGACTGCCCGAAACAGCCAGCACCAGCGGCACATAACCGATCGCGGCCACCGGCGCAAAGTCGCGCGCGACGTTGTACGACACCGACGGCAGCACCACCGGGTTGAGCACGAAGGTGGCATCGTTGGTCAGCAACAGCGTGTAGCCGTCGGGCCTGGCCTTGGCCACAGCGTCGGCACCGATCACGGTGTTGGCGCCGCTCTTGTTTTCCACCACGACGGGCTGCCCCAGTTTCTCGGACATGCGTTGCGCCAGTTGCCTGGCGATGATGTCGGTGGTCCCGCCAGGTGCGTATGGCACCACCATCCGGATCGGCTGCGTCGGATACGCCTGCGCCAACGCGGTGCCTGCTCCTGCCAGCCAGGCGAGGCCAAACGCCGCGGCACGCAGCGCATGAGTTTTGTGAATTTGCCAGAACATAATGTCTCCATTCATTGGTTTGATGGCGTCCGGCTCGCACGGCCGGATTCCGCTCAGCTGAACAACCAGGGTTCGCGCTGTCGCCGCTCCTGTTCGTAATCCTGTATCCGCCCGGCGTGGCGCAGCGCCAACGCGATATCGTCGAGCCCGTTCAGCAAGCAGTGCTGCTTGAACGGGTCCAGCGCGAAGGCGATGGTCTCGCCGGAGGGCGTGACAACCTGCTGCGCGGCCAGGTCTACCTGCAGCCGGTAGCCGGGTGTCGCCGCGACCTCGGTGAACAGGCGCTCGACCACATCGGGCGCCGCGACGATCGGCAGCAGGCCGTTCTTCAGGCAGTTGTTATAGAAGATGTCGGCAAAGCTGGGCGCAATCAGCGCGCGCAGGCCGAAGTCCTCCAGCGCCCACGGCGCGTGCTCGCGCGACGAGCCGCAGCCGAAGTTCTCGCGCGCCAGCAGAATCGAGGCGCCGCGGTAGCGCGCCTGGTTCAGCACGAAGTCAGGGTTCAGCGGCCGCGTGCTGCAGTCCTGGCCCGGCTCACCGTGGTCAAGGTAGCGCCATTCGTCGAACAGGTAAGGCCCGAAGCCACTGCGCCGGATCGACTTCAGGAACTGCTTGGGCAGGATCGCGTCGGTATCGACATTGGCGCGATCCAGCGGCGCCACCAGGCCGTCCAGCGCGGTAAAAGCTTTCATTGCTCGGTTTCCTCCGGTGGATTACAGCGCGCGCACATCGATGAAGTGCCCCGCCACCGCGGCCGCGGCCGCCATCTGCGGACTGACCAGATGAGTGCGCCCGCCCGGCCCCTGCCTGCCTTCGAAGTTGCGATTCGAGGTGGAAGCGCAGCGCTCGCCCGCCGACAGGCGGTCGTCATTCATGCCCAGGCACATCGAGCAGCCCGGCTCGCGCCATTCGAAGCCGGCGGCGATAAAGACCTGGTCGAGACCCTCTGCCTCGGCCTGCGACTTCACCAGCCCGGAGCCGGGAACGACCAGCGCCTGCCGGATGCGCGGCGACACATGCCGGCCGCGCACGACGGCCGCGGCGGCACGCAGGTCTTCAATCCGCGCATTGGTGCACGATCCGATAAAGACCTTGTCCAGCGCGACCGCCTCGATCGGCGTATTCGGCAGCAAGCCCATGTAGTGCAGCGCCTGCTCGATGCTCTTGCGCCGCACCGGGTCACGCTCGTCGCGGGGATCGGGAATGCGCTCGCCGATGGCCACCACCATTTCCGGCGAGGTGCCCCAGGTCACCTGCGGGCGGATCGTTGCGGCGTCGAGGTCCACCACGGCATCGAAGGCCGCTCCCGGGTCGCTGCGCAAGGTGCGCCAGTAAGCCGTGGCGGCCTCCCACATCGGTCCTGCTGGCGCCTGCACACGCCCGGCCAGGTAGCCCAGCGTGGTTTCGTCCACGGCGACCATGCCGGCGCGTGCACCCGCCTCGATCGCCATGTTGCACACCGTCATGCGCGCTTCCATGCTGAGCGCGCGAATGGTGCTGCCGGCAAACTCGATCACGTGGCCGGTGGCGCCGGCGGTGCCGATGCGGCCGATCAGGGCCAGCGCAATGTCCTTGGAGGCGACGCCGCGCGGCAGTTCGCCTTCGACCCGCACCAGCATCGACTTCGGCTTCTTCATCCACAGGCATTGCGCGGCCAGCACCTGCTCCACTTCCGAGGTGCCGATGCCAAAGGCGAAGGCTGCAAAGGCGCCATGCGTGGAGGTGTGCGAGTCGCCGCACGCGATGCTCATGCCGGGCAAGGTGGCGCCACGCTCCGGTCCGACCACGTGCAGGATGCCCTGGCGCGGATCGTCCATGCCGAAATTGACGATGCCGGTATCCGCGCAGTTCTGGTCCAGTGTCTCGACCTGCGCGCGGCTTACGGGGTCGGCAATGCCAAGCTTGCGCGCGGTGGTCGGCACGTTGTGGTCGGCGGTGGCCAGCACGGACGCCGCGCGCCACACCTTGCGACCGTTCAGGCGCAGCCCTTCGAAGGCCTGCGGGCTGGTCACCTCGTTGACCAGGTGGCGGTCGATATAGATCAGCGCGGGCCCGTCCGGCTCCTGGTGCATCACGTGGCTGGCCCAGAGCTTGTCGAGCAGGCTCGCCGGGCAATCAGGTTCGGTCATTACTTGCCCTTGTCTTCGACGTTGGCCATGGTATGTCAAGCTCCGGTCAGGCGGTACGGCATGCTCGGCCTGCAGTGCTCGTATCGCACGTGGTCCGACGCAGGTGAGTTGGATGCCTAAGGTTGAAAGAAGCGGACCGGGCCGTAAAGCAATGATTGGCGAAGCTGCCATCGCCGTGCGCGATGGCAGCGCTACGCAGCCTGCAGCAGGTGGTCGACCAGCAGCCGCGCAGGCATCGACAGCCCCGCATAGGCACGTACGCCAATGACGAGTTCACGCTGTGCCCAGGGGTCGTCGAGCCGGACGATCCGGATCCCGAGCGTCTGCTGGTATGGCATGGCGCTGCCCGCGGGGAGGATGCCCAGACCAAGGCCGATCTGCACCATCAGGCACAGCGCGTCGTACCCAGTGACATGCATGCGTGGCTTGAACAGCCGCCCGGCTTCGCTCGCCGCCTTGACCAATTGCAGATGAATATGGCTACCGGCATGCAGGCTCACATACACCTGGTCGAGCGTGTCGCGAAACCTGACCGACGGCTGTCCGGCGAGCGCATGACCCTCTGGCACGATCAGCACCAGTTCATCGCGCCGGTACGGAAACGTCTCCACGCCGTGCCCCGCCGCGCCGGCGGTGAAGATGCCCACGTCGGCGGCATTCTCGGCCACCGCCCTGCCGATCATTGCGCTGACACGCTCTTCCAGGTGGATGTCCACCAGCGGATACGCCGCCAGGAACGACTTCAGATGCGCGGGCAGGAATTGCGTGATGGTTGAAATGTTGGCAAAGACCCGGATGCAGCCCCGCACGCCGCCGGCATAGTCGCGCATCCGCACGAGAATATCGTCCAGGTCGTGCAGCACGGCGCGCGCCAAGTGCATCAGCTCGACGCCGGCCGCCGTCGGCAGTACGCCCTTGTTGCTGCGCAGGAGCAGCTCGGTGCCCAGGCCCAGTTCAAGTTCGCTGATGCGCTTGCTGACGGCTGCGGCCGCCAAGTGGGAGCTTTCAGCGGCCGCCGCAATGGAGCCGCCTTCGACGACTGCGACGAACAACCGTAACGAGGTAGGATCGAGCTTCATGATGTTGGGCTTTCCCGGCTTTGTTGCTTCACTACGAACACCTCGTTCTTAGGTCGTGGCCATGATTGTGGATAAAATGCGTCCATGACCTTGACCGCCAAGCCCCAGTCCCAGCCCCCCGCTCAGCAATCCCCGTCGCCGCCCTTGGAGGAAGGCCACCGGGACTATGTCGTGGCCCTGGCGCGGGGGCTTGCCGTGATCCAGGCATTCACGGAAAGCACGCCGGAGATGACCCTCAGCGAGGTGGCTCAGGCGACCGGGATGAGCCCGGCTACGGCGCGCCGCGCGCTGCTTACCCTGCAGTCGCTCGGCTACGTTGGTGCCAACCGGCGGCGCTTCCTGCTGCTGCCCAAGGTGCTGTCGCTGGGCGCGGCGTACCTGAGCTCGATGAACCTGCGCGACGTGGTCCAGCCTTTCCTGCAGGAGGTCGCCGAGCGCTTTCGCGACTCGGTCTCGCTGGCCATCCTGGAAGGCGACAGCGTGGTCTATCTTGCGCACGTGCCCAGCACCCGGCGGATTGCCTTCCGCGCGTCGGTCGGCTATCGCCTGCCCGTGCACTGCACCTCGCTGGGGCTGGCATTGCTGGCTTACGCACCGCAGGCCCAGCAGGAAGCCGTGCTGGCCCGGGCGCCGTTCCAGAAGTACACGCCCTTGACGCTTACCGATGCGGACGACCTGCGCGCCGCGCTGGACCAGGTATGCGAGCAAGGCTATGCATTGCAGGACAGCCAGCTCGAAATCGGCGTGCTGTCGATCGCGGTACCCGTGCGCGACGCCCAGCGCCGCGTTATCGCCGCCATCAACTGCTCCAGCGAATCCGGCCGGTCCAGCCCGCAGGACCTGGTGTCGGAGCGCCTGCCGGCACTGCGCAATGCAGCCGCCCTGATCGAATCGGCGCTGCTGCGCGCCCCGGCGCTGGCGCATTCCATCACGGCCGCGGGCTAGGCAAGCCGACTTATTGCCCGGCAGGCTCGATGGCGATGTCCAGCGTCACCAATTGCCAGTCGTCGCGTTCGGGATGCGGTTGCGCCGGTACGATATGGTCCGGGATGGTGGAGAAAATGCAGTCGACCGGATTGGCGGGATCGCCTTCAAAGTAGATCTGCGACGTCAGCGTCTGGTAGCCGGGATGCAGCACGCGATAGTGAATATGCGGCGCGCGCTCCCGATTGCGGCCCAGCGCCTTCATCAGGACACCGACGGCAGTGTCTTCGCGCCCGACGATGTAACCACCCGGACGAATCGTGTAGACCCGGAAGCCGCCCGCTTCATCGCAGCGCAGCTTGCCGCGCAGGTTGTCTGCGGACTGCGAGTCGTCTTCATTCTCATAGCGTCCGTACTGGTTGGGCTGCCATAGAATGACTTGGGCGCCTGGCACCGCGCGGCCGGTCGCGGCGTCGCGCACCTGCCCCCTGACTTCGAGGCGTTGGCCCGGCTCGTCCTGACTGGCCAGTTGGCAAGGATTGTTGCCTTCCGGAACGTTGTCCTTCGGGAAAGGGCCGGTCACGTTCTGCGCAGTCGCTTCGCCGCCGGAGCGCGCCAGGTCAAGCGCGTGCATGGTCAGGCCCATCATGTCGCACAGCATCACGAGTTCATCCTCCTGCGCCACCCGCTTCAGCCAGTCGGCAATGCGGTATAGCTCGGCATCCGTCAGCTGCAGTTCGTCGAGCATGGCGTGGAAATGGCGCAAGGCGACGGCAAACTTTGCTTGCAGGGCGACATCGGCTCCGCTTGCATCGGCGCACATGGCGTCGAGCGCGCGGACCAGGGTGGTGTTGGCGGCTTGATTCATCGTTTTGTCTCCAATTGTCTGGATGCCGGCGTGGCGGCAGCCACCACGCGGCGCTTTACTCAGCCGGCCGGACCGGCAAGATCTGTTGCCCGCGCGAGCAGCGTCGCGTCAGCTTTCAAGCGGTGTTTGGCCGGCTTGTGCGTGGGCGTATGCGGAATCCGGTCCACCTGCACCACATAGCGCGGTAACTTGTGCGCAGCCAGCCGGTCGCGCCCCCAGTCGACCAGCGCGGCCGGCAGCACCTGCTGGCCGGCACGCAGCTGTATCGCCAGCAGGATTTCTTCCTCGCCCAGCTCTGCCGGCACGCCGATGGCGGCGGCCTCTTCCACGGCCGGATGTTCGCCGAATACGCGGTCGAGCTCAGCGCCAGAGATATTCTCCCCTTTGCGGCGGATCACATCCTTCTTGCGCGCCACGAACACGTAATAGCCGTCGGTGTCCTGGCGCGCCAGGTCGCCCGTGGCGAACCAGCCGTCACGGAATGCGGACTGGGTCTGCTCCGGGTCGCGGAAATATCCCTGCATCAACGTCGGCGTACGGATCAGCAGTTCCCCCTGCTCGCCGGCGGCGACATCGTTGCCGTCATCGCCGACGATGCGTGCCTCTGGCGCGGCGATGCCCGGATCGGGATGGCGCGAGATCAACCCCATGGTCCCCAGCTTGTGCGGTCCGTCGAATGGGTTGGCGATCACGCCGGGGATTTCGGTCATGCCATAGCATTCGATCAGCCGCGGCACATGAAATTCATTGCGCATGACGCGGACCATCTCGCTGGTTTGCGGCGCGATGAACATCTTCGTGATGCTGTGGCCGGGAACGAATTCAGCGCGCGGGCGCCGTGCCAGGATACTGCCGGCAGCGGCAACCAGATTGACCTCGGTGGCGCCGCTGTCCGCGGCGATGCGCCAGAACGACGACGCCGAGAAGCGGCGCAGCAGCACCAGGCAGCCCCCGCATGCCAGCGCGCCGCCCACCGAATACATCAGCGCATTGATGTGGAACAGCGGCATCACGCACATCACCCGTTCGTTCGACTGCAGGTGCATGCGGCCAACGAAAGCCTCCGCGGTCAGCACATAGCCCCGCTGGCCATGCATCGCGCCCTTCGGGAAGCCAGTGGTGCCGGAGGTATAGATGATCATCGCCGTGGCGTCGGCACCAGCCTGCACGCCAGCTGCAGCGTCGGACTCGCCAATCAGCGGCTGCCCGTGATCGCCGGACTCATTGGCGCGCAGCCAGATGCCATTGCCAAGCTGGGCGACGATGGCAGCGGCCGTCTCCAGTGTGGCCGGCGCACAGACCAGGCCCGAAATCTGCGCGTGCCCAAAGACATAGAGCGCCTCGTCAAGCCGATAGTCGGGGTTGGCCGGCACCAGCGTGGCGCCGAGGCGGGCCAGCGCGAACATCAGCACGACCGTGGACGGATGGTTGGCCGACAGCACGCCGATCCGGTCCCCCGCGCGCACCTGCATGTCGTGCGCCAGCCAGGCAGCGGTGCGCTCGACACGCACCGCCAGGTCGGCATAGCTCCAGGTATCGCCCTCGAACAGGATGGCAGGCTTGTCGGGGTGCAGCGCTACGCGGGCCGCCAGGAAATCGGTCAGCGTGAAATCGTGTGGCCGGTATTGCTGCAGCACTTCAAGCGGCGTCCGCGTAGCCGACGCGCGCGCGCCGGCCGGCTTGGCTATCGGATTCATGCAGTCCTGGCCTCCGGCCCGCTGTACGCAATGGCGTGCTCGGCCGCGTCGGCCAGGGCAAAGCCAATCGGCTGTTGCGACTCCTCCTGCAGGTGGGCAATCAGGCTGGCCACCCGCGCGAGCAGTGGCACGCCCTTGAGGGCGCCGGCAGGATAGCCCGCATCGAGCAGTACCGCCGGAATCGCACCGGAAACATTGAGCGGCAAGGCACGCGAGAAGTGCTTTGGCACCGCCGCGGCGACGGCTTCCAGGGCGGCGACATGCTTGCCGGCCAAACCGAGTTCGCGGGCAATTTCCAGCAGCCGGTGGGCACGGGGATCGCCCTCTTTGTGCGTCGGGTGGCCAAAGCCGGGCAACGGCTTGCGCGCGCTGCGCAAGGCGCTCACCACGGCGTCGGCGCTATCGGCCAACGTGCCCTCGCCCCGCCCGTCCAGCACCTCGCGCAGCATCAGGCCGGCCGTTTCCGATGCGCCCAGGATCACCGAGCCGCATCCCAGGATGCCGGCGGCGACAGCGCCCTGCAAAGCGTCGGGCGCGGCCGCCAATGTCATGCGGGCCGCCTGGACCGAGGGCACCAGGCCGTGTTCGGCAATGGCAACCAGGCAGGCGTTGGTGGCCGCCACCAAGTTGGTGCCCGGCAGGCGACCCGTCAACAGGAACAGGAAATACTCGGTGAACCCGATCCGTCCGATCAGCTCACGGCTCAAATTCTTGCCGTGCACGGACACTCCGTGCATGTCCACAAAGGCAATCGCCGTACTGGCCGGCGGACGGTTGGCGGAAGCGGCAGGCATCGGCAGGATCTCCTTTTTTGCGCTACACGAAATATATAGCGTAATGCGAAAATTCTAGGCGATGCCCTTGAGTTAAGCAAGTGAAGTTTTCCGTACCGTATGGTATTGACCTGAACTGCGTACAGGGCAAGCCGGGAGACAAAAAAAAGCCCATATCGGGCGTAAGGGGGTGGATACGGAGAGAATGCAGGTCCACCCCGGAGTACGGCACACGGAGGCCTGATGGGAGGGCAGCAAAAGCGAAAAGCTGGAGCGAATGCCGCCCTGCGTGACCGTCAGGTCCGGTCGTAGGAGAACTGGATGCCGGCCGTGCCACCTGTCTCGATGAAGAGGCTCATGAACGCCGGCACGGTTTCCTGGCGCGACCAGTCGCGCTGCAATTCGCAGAACAACTGGGCGACGCTGATCATCTTGGCGCCAGCCTGCTCGATGCGGCGCAGTGCGGCCTCATGCGCAGCAACAGAAGTACCGCCCACCGCATCGACCACGACATACACCTCGTAGCCTTCTGCCAGCGCATCCAGCGCGGGGAACGTCAGGCAGGCCTCCGTCCACAGCGCGGTCATGATGAGCTTCTTGCGGCCAGTTGCCTTCACTGCCTCACGGAATTCAACGTCCTCCCACGAGTTGATGGTAGTGCGGTCGTAGGTCGGGTAGTCCTTCAGTACGGCATTCAGTTGAGGGATGGGCGGCTTGTTCAGGCCGGTCTTCACATTGACAGTCGAATGCACGATCGGCAGCTTGTAAGCCACCGCTGCCTTGGAGGTCCCGACGATATTGTTGATCAGCAATTGGCGGTCCATCGATGCAATCGAATTCACCTGCACCGGCTGGTAGTCAATGATCACAAAGGCGGCATTCTGTGGAGTCAAGAGATGGTCTTTCTTGGGGTCGCGGATGGGTTCGCTGGCCATAATGGTCTCCGGGAAAGGGGATTGAGTGCTCGGCATGGCGTATCCGCCGCCATCGGTGAAAGACACGCTGCGGTGAGCCCTTGCAGCATATGTGAGGACGGGATACCTGCGTGATACCCGATTGCCTAACACGCCGTTCCACCTCAACGAACAGCGCTAAATGTCCTTGGCGAAATGCCTGGCTTTCTTCTAGTCTGCTCACACGCCCGAGCCATTCCCTGCAGGCCAGCATTGAACACTGGGACGCGGAGAAAATATGTCCGAAGACTTTTTTGTCCTTGTCGTGCTGGTCGCCAAGGCCGGCAGGGAAGCGGAATTGAAGCAAAAGCTTGAGGCCGTGGTCGAACCGTCGCGGCGTGATGCGGGTAACCTGCGCTACGAGCTGTTCGCACAGCAGGACGATCCGCGCCGCTTTATCTTCGTCGAGCACTGGGAGAGCCCGCAGGCGCAGGAAGCGCATCACACGCAGACGGCGCACATCCGCCGCTTCCAGGAGGAAAGCAGCGACGCGGTGGAACGGATTGAACTGTTTTACCGAATGAAGCGTCTCGACTGACCGCTCACCCCGCAGGGCTGGGTCATGCCACGATCAAGGCGGTCGCAGCACTGACCAGGGCATTGAACTGCGCTGCATCCGGACGCTCGCCGGTGGCAAGCGTCCGGTGCAGGACGCCCGCAATGACCATGCTGTGAAACAGTTGGCCGGCAACTTCCGGCGAAGCGTTCAGCTTTGCCCCAGCGGCCTGTTGATGGGCCAGATAGTCAGCCACATATTGGCACGACGCCAGCGGCCCACGCGCATACCAGACTTGTCCGATCTGAGGAAAGCGGCGCGCCTCGGCAATGATCAGCCGCAGGAATGCCAGGTGGCTGTCCTGAAGCAGGGATTCCAGAAAATTGTGGGCGATCGTGCGCAGGCCTTGCGCGGTACTGCCATGTGACAGGTCGACCTGCTCGGCCTTTTCCAGGAAGCGGTCGCACAACGCCTCTACCACCGCGACAAACAAACCGTCCTTGCCACCGAAGTAGCTATAGACATTGGTCTTGGAACCTCCGCTCGCCTTGACGATCTCGTCCACGCTCACGCCATCGTAGCCGTGTGCAAGAAACAGGGCGGCCGCTGCGTCAAGTATGGCCGCGCGCTTGGCCTCGCCGCGACGCGTGATCCGCACGGGGGGGGTATCTGCGGACATGGTGGGATTTGGCGTTGGCGAGGGCGTGGGTTTCACAAACTGTCCGGTACAAGGTAGCTGATGACAGACGGCTGGTCTGCGACTGGCGCAGTCTACCAAAGGACCGCTTCTCTCTCGACTTCGCTCCGGGCCCGCATCAACAGGCGCAAGCCAATCAAACAGTACCATACCGTACGGTTTGTGCTATAGTGACCCGCACGGAGTGACACCTCGACCCGCCGCTCCCCCTTTCTCGCAATGTCTTTCTCCAGAGGAGCCCCTGATGAAATCTGTATCCGTGGCCGCCGCGACCCTGCTGATCACCATGACCGCAGTCCATGCCGCCCAACGCCACCCCGACACATTTGCCGACGGCGCGCATGCCGGCAACGAATTGTCATCACTTGCCGCCCGGTCGGCGCCACCGGGTCTGCTCGAGGAGCAGTTCCGCACGCTCGCCGTGCGAACGGCCGATCCGTACACGGATGGCGCAGTTCGCAAGACCGATCCCTTCGGGGATGGCGCAGCGCGGCCAGCCCATCCGTTCACCGACGGCGCCCTTGCCAGCCTTGGAACTGCCGACCCGTTTTCTGATGGCGCCTGATGTCCTGAAAACTACGGCTAGTGCGTCCGATCCCGCCATCAGTGACCAGATCCGGCGTTTCCCCACGCCGAACAGCGCATTCGCCGTGGCGCGGCTTACCAGGCCGCGGCGCGAATGCTAGTCTTCTTTTTTCGCCCTCCCTTGCCGCGGCGTCCGTCCGCCCCCTTTTGCCTGCATTTTCAGGCTGACAGGAGACCACCATGGCGTCAGTGATGCCCGTTTCGCTCCCCGACAACGACATCGATGCACAGGAAACCCGTGAATGGCTCGATGCGCTCGAAGGCGTCCTCGCCCACGAGGGCCCGGAGCGCGCGCATTTCCTGATCGAGCAGTTGATCCGGCGCGCCCACCATGCCGGCATCTATCTTCCCTTCAGCGCCAACACGGCCTACCTGAACACGATTCCGCTCGACATCCAGGCGCGCAGCCCGGGCGACCAGGAACTGGAGCATCGCATCCGTTCCTATATCCGCTGGAACGCCATTGCCGTGGTCCTGCGTGCAGGGCGCGATACCAACGTGGGCGGCCATATCGCCAGCTTTGCCTCGGCGGCCACGTTGTACGAAGTCGGCTTCAACCACTTCTGGCACGCCCCCTCCGGGCAGCATGGCGGTGACCTGGTGTTCTTCCAGGGGCATTCGGCGCCAGGCTTCTACGCGCGCGCCTTCCTGGAAGGCCGGCTGACTGAGGCGCAAATGGACAATTTCCGCCAGGAAGTGGGCGGCCAGGGCATTTCTTCCTATCCGCATCCCTGGCTGATGCCGGACTTCTGGCAGTTCCCGACCGTGTCGATGGGCCTGGGCCCGATCATGGGGATCTACCAGGCCCGCTTTATGAAATACCTGCAGGACCGCGGCTTCGGCGACCACCGCGCGCGCAAGGTGTGGGTGTTCTGCGGCGACGGCGAAATGGACGAGCCCGAGTCGCGCGGCGCGCTTGGCATGGCCGGTCGAGAGCGGCTCGACAACCTGGTGTTCGTCATCAACTGCAACCTGCAGCGCCTGGACGGGCCGGTGCGCGGCAACGGCAAGATTATCCAGGAACTGGAATCCGAATTCCGCGGTGCCGGCTGGAACGTGATCAAGGTCGTCTGGGGCAGCAAGTGGGACCCTTTGCTCGCGCGTGACAAGGACGGCATCCTCGCGCAACGGATGATGGCGTGCGTTGACGGCGACTACCAGACCTTCAAGTCGAAGGACGGCGCCTACGTCCGCGAGCATTTCTTCAACACGCCGGAACTCAAGGCGCTGGTGGCCGACTGGTCCGACGATGACATCTGGCAGCTCAACCGCGGCGGCCACGATCCGCACAAGGTCTACGCGGCCTACCAGGCCGCAGCAGACCACACCGGCCAGCCCACCGTGATCCTGGCCAAGACCATCAAAGGCTACGGCATGGGCGAAGCCGGCGAGGCGCAGAACATCACGCACCAGCAGAAGCACATGCGGGTCGAAACGCTTGCACGTTTCCGCGACCGCTTCCACCTGCCGCTGAGCGACGAGCAGCTGGCCGACCTCAGCTATCTGAAGTTCGACGAAGGCTCGCCAGAGCACGCCTACCTGCATCAGCGACGGCAGGCACTGGGCGGCTATCTGCCATCACGCCGCCGCGTCGGGCCTGAACTGCCGGTGCCCGCGCTGTCGGCGTTCGAATCCCAGCTCAACGCCAGCGGCGAAGGGCGCGAGTTCTCCACCGCCATGAGCTTTGTGCGCATTCTCAATGTGCTGCTGCGCGACAAGGCACTGGGCCGGCGCATCGTGCCGATCGTCTCGGACGAATCGCGCACCTTCGGCATGGAGGGGCTGTTCCGGCAGATCGGCATCTGGTCGCAGCAAGGCCAGACCTACACGCCGCAGGACGCCTCGCAGCTCAGCTTCTACAAGGAATCGAAGGACGGCCAGATCCTGCAGGAAGGCATCAACGAAGCGGGCGCCATGGCCGACTGGATCGCCGCGGCCACGTCATACAGCACGCACGGCGAGCCGATGATCCCGTTCTTCATCTTCTATTCGATCTTCGGCTTCCAGCGCTTCGGCGACCTGGCCTGGGCGGCTGGCGACCAGCGCGCCCGCGGCTTCCTGCTGGGCGGCACCGCGGGCCGCACCACGCTCAACGGCGAAGGCCTGCAGCATGAAGACGGCCATAGCCTGGTTTGGGGCGGCACCATTCCCAACTGCATCAGCTACGACCCGACCTTCGCCTACGAGCTGGCCGTGATCATCCAGGACGGCCTGCGTCGCATGCTGCAGGAGCAGGAAGACGTCTACTACTACCTCACCGTGATGAACGAGAACTACGAGCATCCGGCGATGCCCGCAGGCGCGGAGCGGGATATTCTGAAAGGCATGTACGCTTTCCGCCGCGGGGGCGACGCCGCCGGACCGCGCGTGCAGCTGCTGGGCGCCGGCACGATCTTCCGCGAGGTTATTGCAGCAGCCGCCTTGCTGGAGCAGGACTGGGGCGTGCAGGCCGACCTGTGGGGCTGCCCGAGCTTCACCGAACTGGCGCGCGAGGGCAACGAGGTGGCGCGCTGGAACCTGCTCCATCCCGACCAAACCCCGCGGCGTTCGCATGTGGAGCAATGCCTGTCCGGCACCACGGGTCCCGTGATCGCCGCTACTGACTATGTGCGCATGCTTGCCGAGCAGATCCGGCCGTTCGTGCCGCGCCCCTATACCGTGCTTGGCACCGATGGCTACGGCCGCTCGGATACCCGCGAGCAGTTGCGCGACTTCTTTGAGGTGGACCGTCGCTGGATTGCGCTCGCGGCGCTCAAGGCCTTGGTGGACGACGGGGTATTGGAGCGGGCCGTCCTCGGGCAGGCGATTGAAAAATACGGGATCGACCCACAAAAACCGTATCCGCTGCGCGCGTAACCTCGGTGATGCGGCGCTCAACGCTCGGCACCGACCTGAACCAGGTGGGGTCGGGGTGCCGGGCGCTGGATTTCCCAAGGCGGCGGAGACAGCGCAGCTTGCAGGAACTGCACCAGCGCCCGGAGTCTGGTCGAGCCGAAAGCGCTGCGTGGATACACGGCGAAAATCCCGTCGTCCAGCGGCGTGGCACCAGGGTGCACCTCGACCAGGCGCCCCGCCAGCAGATCCTCCCACACAATGAAGCGCGGCAGCACTGCCAGGCCATATCCGGCCAGTGCGGCATCACGCAGGACTTCTCCATTGTTGGCGGTGAAAACACCCCGGGGAGCCAGGCTCCTCGATTTGGGGGGCGGCAACTGCTGCGAATCCGCCTCGCCGGCGCTGAAAGCCCAGACCTGGCCAGGAGGCGAATTGCTGTAGGCCAGGCACGCGTGCCTGGTGATGTCATCGACCGTGGCAGGCACGCCGCAGCGTTCGGCATACGCCGGACTGCAGCACAGCACGCGACGGCTGACAGCGAGCTTGCGGGCAATCAGTGCACTGTCATCCAGCCTGGTGATGCGGATTGCCATGTCATAGCGTTCATAGCCCGTGTCTACCAGGCGGTCATCCAACTCCAGAAACAGATGCAGTCGCGGATTGGCCTTGCCAAATTCGGTAATGATCGGCGAAAGGAAACGCGTGCCAAAGCTCATCGGCGCCAGGATGCGCAACTCACCGCACAACTCACCGGACCTTTCCGAAACGCCCTGCGCAGCATGGTTAAGCTGGCTCATGGCGGCCCGCGCCTGCTCATAGAAATAGCGCCCGCTGTCTGATGGCTGGACGCGCCGCGTGGAACGCTGCAACAGCGAGGCCCCAAGTTCGCGCTCGAGATCGCTGATGCGCTTGCTGATCACGGATTTCGACAAACCCAGGTATCGGGCCGCGGCACTGATTCCTCCAAGTTCGACGGCAAGCAGGTAAGCCTGGATATCCTCGGTGCGTAGCGACATGTCCTTGTCCTGTATTTGGTTTGGTGTGGCTCCGCAAGAACGCCGCGGCGATGCCGCTTCACCGGCAATGCCGGCATCGTGGCTGGTTGGGTAAAAGCTTACTGTTGGATGGAGTCCTTCTGTAGGTTAAAAACAGTACCGCACCGTTCTATTCGATGAACGATAAAGTGCTGTGCAGGCTTCACGTTCACCACCGTGCCGGGCGCGCCGGCCAGATTCGGTCAAACCGTGCCACGAACTCACCGAGCCTGGCGTCCGGGGCGGTTGCATCTTCATCGATCGAGCATTGGACGGTGGTAGCGGACCCCGACGCCGCGGCGGGATTGAGGGCCCGGAACGTGCGAGCCCGATAGTCAGGCCGCCTTCCAGGCGCCGCCAGGGTGGCCGCCGCCGATTGCGGCCAGGATCTCGCCTGTGTGCTGGCCCCGCAGCGGGATGGCGCCGGCCATCATGGCCTTGCCGTCAAACCGCGGCGCGGGCGCCGCCTGCAGCTGGCCGTCCGCCTCGAAGTAGACCCCTCGGGCAGCCAGATGCGGATGGCCGGCCGCCTCTTCAGGGCTCAGCACGGGGCCGAAGCAGACGTCGGTGTTTTCCAGCAGCGCGCACCATTGCGCGCGCGTCCTGGTGGCAAACAGCTCTTCAAGCTGCCGATGCAGTGTCGGCCAATGCTCGCGGTCCCATTGGCAGGCAAAGCACGGATCGTCTGTCAGGCCGAGCTTTTCCAGCAACAGCGCATAGAACTGCGGCTCGATCGAGCCGAGCGTGACGAAATTGCCGTCCGCGCAGCGGTAGGTCGAGTAGAAATGCGAGGCGTCATGGACGTTGCTGCCGCGCGCGCCGGTAATGTAGCCCTTGCGGCGCGTTGACAGCAACAGCTGCAGCATATGCGCCGAACCGTCGACGATCGAGGCGTCGACCACGGTCCCCTTGCCGGTGACGCGCGCGTTGAGGATTCCTGACAGTAGTCCCACCGCCAGGTAAAGCGCGCCGCCGCCGACGTCGCCGACTACGGTAATGGCCGACGAAGGCGCTTCTGCCGGCGTGCCATGGTAGTACAGCGCGCCAGAGAGCGAGATGTAGTTGTTGTCATGGCCCGCTGCCTGCGCCAGCGGGCCGGTCTGTCCCCAGCCGGTCATGCGTCCGTAGACCAGTCGCGGGTTGCGCGCTTGGCAAACCTCGGGGCCCAGCCCGAGCCGCTCCATGACGCCAGGACGCATGCCCTCGATCAGGGCATCGGCATCCTGGACAAGCGCCAGCACCAGCTCGCGCCCTTCGGTCGTCTTCAGGTCGGCAACCACCGAGCGCTTGCCCCGGTTCAGCACATAGCCTTCCGTCGACGGCATTGCGTCCCGGGCCGGCACCGCACGCTCCACCGCTATCACATCGGCGCCAAGATCGGCGAGGTGCATTGCGCAGAACGGACCTGGGCCGATTCCGCAAATCTCCACAACTTTCACACCGGAAAGCATGAGCGATTCTCCCGGTTCAGGATGATTGGCACAGTGTTACCCCTCAAACAAATGGGGTCAGTCGGTCAGTTCAAACTGCGGCAGCCTCACCTCGGCGCTCGCCTCCTCGAACACCACCCGCACGCGCTTGCCGATAGCGATGGCCTCGGGCGATCCGTTGAGGATGTTCGCCATCATGCGCACCCCTTCGTCAAGTTCGACGATGGCAACGGCGTAGGGCAGCCGCGCCTTCATGAAGGCGTTGGGTGCGCGATGGTTGACCGTGAAGGTATAGATCGAGCCAAAGCCGGAAACCTCGGTCCAGTCGACCTGGTCCGATCCGCAACCAAGACAAAGCGTACGCGGATAGAACTGGCGGTGACCGCAGGCGCGGCAGCCTTGCACCACCAGTCGACCCTGCGCGGCAGCCTGCCAGTAGCCTTCGGTAATCTCGGTGGGACGCGGCAGGGGACGTTGTGCTTCGCTCATGCTTCAGACTCCGAGAATCATGGTGGTGTTGCAGGAAAAGACCAGTCCGGGCGCATGGCACAGCGCCAGCTCGGCATCAGGCAATTGCCGCTCGCCGCACTCCCCGCGCAGCTGGCGCACAGCCTCGATCAGCACAAACATGCCAAACATGCCCGGGTGCCCATAGGAGAGGCCGCCGCCGGAGGTGTTGATGGGAAAGCGCCCACCGGGTCCGAGTGCCCCGTCGGCGACGAAGGCACCGCCCTCGCCTCGCTTGCAGAAGCCAAGTTCTTCCAATGACTGGATGACACCAATGGTGAAGTGGTCATAGATCTGCACCACGTCGATGTCTTCGCGGGTGACGCCGGCCATATGGAAAGCTTCGTCCGCGGTCTCGGCGACGCGGGTGTCCAGCCAGTCGGCCGTGCTGAACGGGGTGTAGTGGTGCGAGAAGGTTTCGGCCGCGCCCACCACGTAGACCGGCTTCGACTTCAGGTCACGGGCGCGCTCCGCTGACGTGATAATCAATGCGCCACCGCCATCCGTGACCAGGCAGCAGTCACGCATACGCAGCGGCGATGCGATCACGGGCGACGCCATCACCTCCTCGATGCTGGTTTCCTCGCGCCGGTACGCCTTCGGATTCAGTTGTGCCCAGCGACGCGCCGCCACTGCCACCTCGGCCAGATCCCGGGACGTGGTGCCGTAGCGGTGCATGTGCAACTGGGCCACCATGGCGTAGTAGCCAATCGGGCTGAGCTGGCCATAGGGCGCAATGAACTGGCCACGCGGCGAGTCCGGCGTATCTGCAGCAACGGCGCCGCTCTTGCGCGAGCCGTCGGACAGCTGCGTACTGCCATAGGTTACCAGCGCCACCGAACACATGCCGGCGGCAATGGCGGCCATCGCGTGGCGGATATGCATCAGGTTGGACATGCCCCCCACGTTGCTGGAATCGACATACCTTGGCTGGATACCGAGGTATTCGGCCAGCTGCACGGTGGCAAACCGGTCATCGGTATGCGCAAAGACGGCATCCACATCGCGCAGCGACAGCCCCGCGTCCTGCAGGGCCAGCCGTGCGGCCTGTGCCTGCAATTCCAACGCCGTCTTGCCGGGTACCTTGCCCAGGTCGGATTCCGCGGCGCCGACGATGGCGACCGAGCGAGAAAGGTTCTTGGTCATGGTGATTTCAGAGTGCGCGCGCGATGACTTCGCGCATGATTTCGGCCGAACCGCCGTAGATCCGGTTTGGACGCACGTCGGTGTAGGCACGGGCGATGGGGTATTCGCGCATATAGCCGTAGCCGCCAAAGAACTGCATCAGGTCATCGATGGCCCGCGTGGCCTCGCCGGCCCAGAATTTGGCCATGGCGGCACCATCGGGCGTCAGCGTGCCGGACAGGTATTGTTCAAGGCAGCTGTCGACGAAGGCACGCGTGGCACACGCATGCGTCTTGATTTCGGCCAGGCGGAAGCGAATGAACTGGTTCTCGATCAGCGCCTTGTCGAAGGCACGGCGTTCCTTGACATGCGCGATGGTCCAGTCAAGCGCCACCTCCAGCGCCACGGCGCAACGCAAGGCGATCAGCAGGCGCTCGCGCACCAGGCCGCTCATGGCGTAGCCGAAGCCGGCATTGCGCTCGCCGACCAGCATGTCGTCCGGCACGAAGACGTCCTCGAAGAAAAGCTCAGCGGTGTCCTGGGCCTTCTGGCCGATCTTGTCCAGCAGGCGGCCGCGGCTGAATCCGGGGCTGGTGGTGTCGACCCAGAACAGGCTGATGCCGCGCGCACCGGCGGCCGGATCTGTCTTGGCGAACACCAGCACGCGGTCAGCGTGGTAGCCGTTGGTGATAAAGGTCTTCTGGCCGTTGAGCCGGTAACCACCAGCCACCGTGACTGCGCTGGTGCGGATGGCCTTCAGGTCGCTACCCGCCCCCGGCTCGGTCATCGCGATCGATCCAACCACATCGCCGCTGGCCATGCGCGGCAGGAACTCACTTTTCTGCGCCTCGGTGCCGAACTCCAGCAGGTACGGCGCGACGTTCTCCGAGTGCGTGGTAAATCCGGTCACGCCGCTGGCCAGGGCCCGGGCGATCTCTTCCACCACAATGGCACTGTGCAAGAAGTCCCCGCCGGCACCGCCGTAGGCTTCGGGCAATCCGGGGCACAGCAGGCCGTGGGCGCCGGCATCGCGCCAAAGATCGCGCGGAACCAGGCCAGCGGCTTCCCATTCGGGGTGTCCGGGCATGACTTTGTCAGCCAGGAAACGGGCGACGCTGTCGCGATACATCTCGTGCTCCGGCGCGAACATCTTGCGCGGCGCGTGGTAGCTGGCTTCTTGTCGAGACATGGCATCCGGTGCGCTTAACGCGCGATTCGGTTTTCGGTTGGCCAGTAGCTGGCCTTGACGGCGCGCTTGAGCAGCTTGCCGGTTTCGGTTCGCGGCAGCGCCGTGACGAAGTCGACCGAGCGCGGACATTTGATCGTTGAGATCCTGCTGCGGCAAAGCGCGATCAGTTCTTCGGCCAGGACTGGCGACGCCCGCTCAGGCTCGTGCAGCTGGACCACCGCTTTCACTTCCTCGCCGAACTCGGTATTCGGCACCCCCACCACCGCCACGTCGAAGACCTCCGGATGGCTCATCAGCACGTTCTCGGATTCCTGCGGATAGATATTGACGCCGCCCGAGACAATGGTGTTGGCAAGCCGGTCCGTGAGGTAAAGGAAGCCATCGGCATCGACGTAGCCGACGTCCCCATACGTGGCCCACCCACGGTCGTTATAGACCTGCCGGGTTTTCTCCGGATCATTGTGGTAGGCAAAGCTCCCGCCGCCAGAAAAGTAGACCACGCCGGTCTGGCCCTGTGGCACTTCATTGCCATCGTCGCCGACGATGTGTACCTGCCCGAACTCGGGCCGTCCGACCGACCCTTTGTGCGCCAGCCATTCTGCGGAGTCCAGCGAGGTGCGCCCGACCAGTTCGGTACCGCTGTAGAACTCATAGAGGATCGGCCCCCACCAGTCGATCATCTGTTGCTTGACTGAGATCGGACATGGCGCGGCGGCGTGGATCGCATAGCGCATGGTGGACAGGTCGAAGCGCTCGCGCTCCGCGGCAGTCAGTCGCAGCAAGCGCACGAACATGGTCGGCACCCACTGGCTATGGGTCACGCCATAGCGCGCGACCGCATCCAGCGCCGCCAGCGGCTCGAACTTTTCCAACATGACCGAGGTGCCTCCGGCGCGCATCGTGGCCATGTTCCAGCGTACCGGGGCAGTGTGATAGAACGGCGCGGTCGACAGATAGACCGTGTCGCGGTCCAGCGACTTCCAGCCCAGGCGAGGGTCATCACCGGTGCGGAAGAAAGCGTTGGCGTCTTGCAGTGGACGCTTGATGCCCTTGGGCCTGCCCGTGGTGCCGGACGAATATGAGAAGTCAGTCCCCTCTACCGTACGCGGCAAGGTAATATCGGCCGGCATCTGCTCCAGCCACGCTTCGTAGTGGCTGTAGCCCGGCTCGCTCCCATCCAGGAGCACCCGCGTGACCCGCAGCGATGCCAGGGCGCCGGGCGAAAGGTCGCCAAGGGTCTGCGCCGAGCAAAACAGTACCCGGGCGCCACAGTCCTGCACGATATATTCGACCTCGTCGGCTTTCAGGTGACGGCTGATCGTGGTGTAGTACAAGCCGATCCGGTGCGCGGCCCAAAGGATCTCGAAATAGCGGACATGGTTTTCCAGCAGCACGGCAATGCCGTCGCCTTCACGCAGACCGGCAGCCCGCAGTGCGGCAGCGCACCGGCGCGAACGCTGCTCCAGTTCGGCCCATGTCACCGCCTGGCCGGACGGCACCATGCGATAGGCAACCCGGTCGGGCGTGGCACGGGCGAATTGCTCGATCACGGACATCTTGGCTCCTTGATTACGGGTGCAGGCCGGCGACGCCGTGGCTCAGCACCACCACATTGCGCTCGTCGGCGAGCGCACGGAACTGGAACTGCCCTTCGCCCCGCCACATCTCCACGCGCAGCGTTTCACCCGGCACGAATGGCGATGAAAAGCGCACCGAAAGGCTGGCCAGGCGCGACGGATCCCCACCGCAAGCCTGCTTCAGCAGCGCCCGGCATGCCATGCCGTAGGTGCAAAGACCATGCAGGATCGGCCGCTCGAAGCCGGCCTGTCGGGCCGCGGCGGGCAGTGCGTGGATGGGATTGCGATCGCCATTGAGGCGGTACAGCAAGGCCGCTGAGGGCTGGGTCGGCATCGACATGATCATGTCAGGCGCGCGCTCCGGCACCGCGGGCAATGGCTCGAGCGGTGCGTCGCCGGGCGTGGCGGCGCAGGCAAAGCCACCGTCCGCCCGGCAGAACGACACATGCTCGACCGTCGCCAGCAACTCGCCGCTGGCCTGGTCCTCGATGCGCCGCTCAGTGACCACCAGCGCGCCCTTGCCGGCGCCCTTGTCCACCACGCGGCTGACGCGCGTCTGGCTGCGTACCGCCCCAGACGCGGCGGGCACTGCAAAAAAGCGCATCCGGTGTTCGCCGTGCAGGATCTGCATCCAGTCGATGCCCGTACCCGGGTCGCTTGCCCATGCACCCGGCGCGCCGACGGTGGCAAGGAAGGTGGGCACCACGCTCAGTCCTTCCTCAAAGACAAAGGGCAAGTCCGCCTCGTCCATCGGATCGGTGCCGAAGCCAAGGCTCAGCGCATAGCGAATGCTGTCGTTCGCCGCATAGCTGGAAACCTGGTCAAAGAACGCCCACGAGCGCAGGCGGTGATAGTCGATGGCCATCGCTGCGTACCTCCGTTCTCAGACCGGGTCCCAGGCAAACACGTCGGGCGAGCGCTCCAGCGGCGTGAAGGCGCGCTTCACCGCCGGCACGGCATGTTCGGCAAGGGTCTCCAGCGTCCAGCCTTCGGCGCGATGCACTGACGCCACCGGGCGCGGCTGGCTCATGACGATCAGCTCATTGCCGCGCACGGCCAGCACCTGGCCATTGACGTCGGCCGACGCATCGCCGGACAAGAACGCGGCAACCGGGGCAACCTGCTCTGGCTTCATCGCCTGCATCCGCGCAAGGCGCTTCTGCTCGGCCTCGGTTTCGCTAGGCAGCGTGCCGATCAGGCGGCTCCATGCGAACGGGGCAATACAGTTGGAACGGACATTGAAGCGGGCCATGTCCAGGGCGATGGATTTCGACAGCGCCACGATGCCAAGCTTGGCCGCGGCGTAATTGGCCTGCCCAAAATTCCCGACCAAGCCGGTGGTCGAGGTCATGTGGACGTAGGTGCCGCTTTGCTGTTCCTTGAAATAAGGCGCCGCAGCACGGCTGACAAAGTAAGCGCCGCCCAGGTGCACATCCAGTACCGCCTGCCATTCGGCGGTGCTCATCTTGTGGAAGATGCGGTCGCGCAGGATGCCGGCGTTGTTGATCACGCCATCGATGCGGCCAAACTCGCGGATGGCGGTATCGACAATGGCCTGCGCGCTCTCGGCAGTCGCTACCGAATAGGTGTTCGCCGCAGCCTGCCCGCCGGCTGCCCGGATCTCGTCCACCACCTGCTGGGCTGGTCCGGCATCCCTGCCCTCGCCACTGCCGCTGGAGCCGAGGTCGTTGACGACCACCCTGGCGCCCTGCGCGCCGAGCAGCTTGGCAATGGCACGGCCGATGCCATTGCCGGCTCCGGTGACGACGATGACTTTGTCCTTGAAATTGTTTTGCATGGCGTTGTCTGCAAAGAAGAGAGTGAAGTTTTTTGCGCTTACTCGGGCTTGATGTTCCCGTCCTTGATGACCTGCTCCCAGCGGGCTTTTTCGGCGCGCACGAAGCTGTCGAACTGCCGCGTAGACCCGCCCGCCGCCGTACCGCCCTGCTGCGCCAGCTTCTCGCGCAGCGCGGGATCGGCCAGCGCCTTGTTGACGGCAACATTCAACGCCTGCACCACCGCGGGCGGCGTCCTGGATGAGACAAAGAGGCCAAGCCAGACCGAAACGTCGAAGTCGCGGTAACCGGATTCGGCCATGGTCGGCGTATCCGGCAGTTCCGGGGCACGCTGCCTGGTGGTGACGGCAAGCGCGCGCAGCTTGCCGGCGCGCACCAGCGGCAGTGCCGTGATGAGGTTGTCCACCATGAAATCGACTTGCCCGGCCACCAGGTCGGTCAGGGCCGGCGATGCGCCGCGATAGATCACATCGACGGCGGTAATGCCGGCGCGCTGCTTCAGCAGGTCCCCGGCGAGATGGCCGGAAGAACCGCTCGTCGACACCGCCATGGACAAGCCGTTGGGGCGCGTCCTGGCATAAGCCGCCAGCTCGGCAATGGTCTTGACCGGCAGTTTCGGGTTGATCACCACGACGTCCGGCATCGTCAGCACATGCGCCACCGGTGCGAAGTCCTCGAGCTTGTAAGGCAGCTTGTCGTGCAAGGCGTAGTTGGCCGCATTGGGCCCAAGGCTGCCCATCACCAGGGTGTGGCCGTCCGGTTCCGCACGCAGCATGGCCTGCATCCCGATCACGCCACCCGCGCCAGGCAGGTTCTCCACAACGACCGGCTGCCCCAGTTGCTCAGACAGCGTCTTGCCGAGCAGGCGGCTGGTCAGGTCGAGGATGCCGCCGGGCGAACTTGGCGCGATCAGGCGCAACGGACGTTTGGCCTGGAAGGCCTCGGGTGACGAGTTGGCGAATGCAACGCCGGAGGTGGACACGAGAGCAAGGCAGGCTAGCGCCTGGCAAAGAAAACGCCGCTTCATTGGTTGTCTCCAGTTGTATTTTTTCGGATCACAATGACCGCCACGCGGTCATTTGCGTCCGTTTTTCAAACTCTACTGCCGCTTTTGGTACACTGTCAACCTGAAACAAGATGGACGGCTAGGACCCCAGAGACATGGCTAATACAGAAAACGATGGCTTCGTACGCTCTTTCGCGCGCGGCTTGGCCGTTATCCAGGCACTCGGGCGCAGCGGCACGCACACGGTGGCCAGCATCACGGCAGTCACCGGCTTGCCCCGAACCGTGGTGCGCCGAATCCTCCTCACGCTGTGCGAGCTTGGCTACGCGGCCGAGTCTGAAACGCGGGGCTTTCGCCTGACGCCGAAGATCCTCACCCTCGGCATGACCTACCTGACCTCGCTGCCCTTCTGGGGGCACGCGCAGCGCGCCCTGGAAACACTGTGGACGCAGGTGACTGAGTCGTGCGGTATGTGTGTGTTCGATGGGCACGACGCGGTGTACGTCCTGCGTATTCCGTCGTTCAAGATCCGCTCATTGGGACTAGGTGTGGGCAGCCATGTACCGGCATTCGCCACTGCGCCAGGCCGGGCGGTACTGGGCTTCCAGACCGCCGAATTCCTGTCGCAGTTTCTGGATGAGGCCTCGCTGAGGTCGTATACGGACCGCACCGTTCATGACAAGGCGGCATTGCTTGAAGCCTTCGCCGCCATACGCCGTGATGGCTATGCGTGGGTGGATGGGGAATTCGACCAGCACATTGCGGGCCTGGCAGTACCGGTTCGCGATGAATACCACAACGTGGTGGCATCTATCAGCGTCAATCTGCCGTCGGGCGAAGTCACGCGGGAGGAAGCAGTGAAGCGATTCCTGCCCCCATTGCGAGCCGCTGCCGAACAGCTGACCGGCCTTGCACCGGCGTTCCTGAATCCTGTCGTGGCCCCCATGCAACGGGAAGCAGCAGCCAATTGATGTAGCCGTGGCCAAGGTCGCCTGCCGGTGAACTGCCGGATGCGGCCTTGCCGCAATTGCTCATTATTTTTGGTCTTCACATCCAGGTGCCAGATCACGCCGCCGCGACCGTCGTCGATGAGGTCTTGCCAGTGATGCCAGCCTCCGCAGCGCCAAAGTACAGGGTCCCGCGGTGTCGAAAACCATGCCCCACGGATGCACGTCGAGTTGTGCGTGGACCGAAAAACCCTTGTCGTCGACGTACTTCAAGGTCTGACGGCCCCGGAAGTCGGTGACATAGAGTGCCCGGTCAGGTCCGACGGCGATGCTCTCCAGGAAGGCGGGCGTCGATTGCTGGGCCACCACCACATCTCGCTTACTGGTGTCGTGGGAGCAACTTTCAAAGCTCAAAAGTGGCGCGCAATGGACTATCCGCGATGCGCACGAGTAGCTGAGCTTCCAAGTCGCGGATCCCTGGCAGGCGTACTGGCAGATACGCCAGACTTTGATGCAGGCCATCGAGCGGTTAAGCTGAACTGACGTGCATCGCCTTGTGGGAGACATCCAATGGCAGCCCGATCCCTCGCCTCCCTCTCGTTATCGTTCGGCCTGGTGTCGATACCCGTCAAGCTCTACACCGCCACCGAGGCCAGTTCAGCGATCCGCTTCAACCTGTTGAGCAAGGAAGGCTCGCGCGTGAAGCAACAGTACATTTCCGAGCAGACCCAGCAGGTGGTCGATCGGACCGACATGATCAAGGGCTATGAGTTCGAGAAGGGCCGCTTTGTCACGTTCGCGCCGGACGAACTCAAGGCACTGGAAGAAAGCGCCAGCCACATGGTCGATATCGTCGCGTTTATTCCCGAGCGCAGCGTCGATCCGCTGTACTACGACAAGGCCTATTTCATCGCGCCCGACAAGCGCGGTGGCAAGCCCTACAGCCTGCTGCGCGAGGCCATGTCCAGGACCGGACGCTGCGCCATTGCCAAATGGGCTGCCAAAGGCAAATCGCATATCGTGCAAATCCGCCCGATCGAGGGCGGGCTGGTATTCCAGCAACTCCTGTTCGCCGACGAAGTGCGCAACATCGCGGAACTGCATATCGAAGAGGCGGCGGTATCCGACGCCGAACTGAAGCTTGCGATCCAGCTGATCGAGCAGGCCTCGGAAGAGGAATACGATCCGACCCAGTACCAGGATGAAGAAAAGGCCAGGATTCTCGCCGCCATCGACGCGAAAATCGCCGGCAAGCATATTGTCGCGCCAGAGCCGGTGGAAGCCGATGCCGGCGGCCAGGTCATCGACCTGATGGATGCCTTGCGCGCCAGCCTGTCGAAGAAGGGAATGCCGGCGGCAAAAGGCAAGTCCGCGCAGACCCCGCCGGCGCGCAAATCCGCCAGGCGGGGCGCGGCGCCATCCGAGCCTGCGCCGATCCGACGCACCGCGAAGAAATCAGCGTGAAGCGCAGCGAAGGCCTGAGCATGCGAGAACTGGAGGCCCGGCTGGGGGTGTCGCGGCGCCTGGTCGCCGGCCTGGTGGCCGCAGGCCTGGTGACCCCGACACGGGGCCGGCACGGTGAATACGTCTTTTCCTTCCAGGACACGGTGCTGATACGCACGGCGGCTTCCCTGCATCGGGCTCGGATCGCGCCAGCGCAGATCCTGCGCGCGTTGCGTCACCTCGAACGGCTCAAGCCCAACCGGCATCTGGCGGCAGTCCGCGTTGGGGCTTGCGGCGGCAAGGTATCCGCCCGGGACCACCATGGCGCCTGGATCATCGAATCGGGCCAGCGGCTCATTGACTTTGAAGCCGGCGAGGACGCGGACCGCAGGGTCACCGAATTCAGACGGCAGGAGCCGGCGTACGCCGCAGCGGATGCAGCCCTGGCGCAGGGTCGAGCGATCGAGCCTGTCGATGTCCGGCGCGCGGAGGCAGCGTACCGGCGCGCGGTGGCACTTTATCCGGGGATGCTGGATGCCTATCTGAATCTCGGCTGCTTGCTCGCCGACCAGCAGCGGCTTGACGAAGCGATCTTGCTCTACGAAGCCGCACTAACCGCGCTGCCCGACGAGCCCGAACTGCACTTCAATCTCGGCGTCGCGCTCGAGGATACCGGTGCCACCCAGGCCGCGCTGCGTGCCTATGAGCGCAGCATCGAGCTGGCGCCGGGGGACGCCGACGCACACTACAATGCCGCGCGCCTGCATCAGGAACTCGGCCATATACAGCAGGCGATTCGGCACTTCAATCAGTATCGGAAACTCGGACGCCCGGATCGGTGAACGGTTTCTGGCCAAAGAGCCGATTGGGCGGGGCTACCGGCCACGTATCGACGGCTTCCGCTCCGTCCCCGCGCGGATGCCCGCCGCGATAAAAGTCACCAGGTACTCGGACTTGCGCCGCACATCGCCGGCCCTGACCTTGTTTCCGGAGATGCGTTCGATGCGGGTGTCGAACACGCTCATGACCAGCGCTCCCACGGCGAACAGATAGGCCCAGTGCGCGTAACTCGTGCTGTTGCCGGGCAAGGCCTTGCGGATTGCCTTGACGAACTCCATGGCAAAGGGATCGAAGTAGTCGGCAACAATGCCGCGCTCGGCTTCGCGCGGATCGGAGGCCTCGCGTGCGACCAGCTTGGCGTAGGCGATGCCGGCGTCCGTATCCTGGATCCGCATCACCGGCTCGACGAACGCCCGCACGATATGCTCGACCGGATCGTCGCCCTCGGCCAGCGGTTCGCGCAGCGCCGACAGCCGGGCCGCGAACAGCGTCTTGCGCCGGTCGAAGATGGCGCGGTAGAGGTTCCGCTTGGTCTCGAAGTGGTAAACGATCAGCGGCAAACCCACCTCGGCGGCCGCTGCAATATCGCGCATCGACACGCCGTCGAAGCCGCCTTCGGCAAACAGCCGCTCGGCGGCATCCAGCACCCGTTCGCGCTTGCTTGCTTCCGGGACCGGCGCTGCTTGCGCCGCTTCCCGCGCACTGTTTCGTGCCGCGCCCGTCGACGCTTGCCTGCCTTTCATGCTGCCTCCGCGTGATAGTGGCGCCATTGTAGCGAACGTCGCTTCGCCTTCCACGTCCCCGAGTTTACCCCAATGCAGGATCAGACTGTACGAGCGTACAGTTCGCTTGAAATCATCACTGTACGATCGTACAGTCAAAACAACGGGCAATGAATACAGACCAGCCCGCCCAAAAAGGAGACGCATCATGCCCTCAACATCTCCGCTGAAATGGCGCGTGCTGATCGGCTGCTTTCTCAGCTACATGTTCGATGCCGTGGACATCATCATCCTGGCCATTGCCATGCCGGCGATCACGGCATCGCTGCATATCACGCAGGCGCAGGCCGGCCTGCTGGTGACCGCCACACTGCTCGGCATTGGCCTGAGCAGCCTTGTCATGGGCCGGCTTGCCGACACCATGGGCCGGCGCACGGCGCTGCTGCTTTCGCTGGTGACCTTCGGTACGTTGACGATGGCGATCGCCGCAGCCACCGACTGGCGCCAGATCCTGCTCCTGCGCTTCCTGTCCGGCCTTGGCCTGGGCGGGGTATGGAGCGCGGCGGCAGCCCATGTCAATGAAACGTGGCCCGCGCACCAACGCGGGCGGGCCACCGCCTTCGTGCTGAGCTCCTTTTCGGCAGGCGCTGCCGTGGCCGCGCTGGCGGCAGCATGGCTGCTGCCGACGCATGGCTGGCGCGCATTGTTCCTGATCTGCGGCGCCGCCGTGGTCATTGCCATCGCCTATGTCTGGCTGCGCGTGCCGGAATCGGAAGTGTGGCGCCAGCAGCGATACGGCGCGCCCAATCTCGGGGCAAGCGCGGGCAGCGCAAGCCTTGGCGAGCTGTTCGTCCCTGGCATGCTGCGCATTACGCTGCTCGGCACGGCGACCTCGGCGCTGGCACTGTCCGCGTATTGGGGGGCATCGACGTGGCTGCCGACTTTCCTGGTCAAGGAACGGGGCCTGGATGTCGCCACCATGGCGAGGTTCGTGGCGGTGCTGAATGTGGGCATGTTTCTGGGTTACAACGTATTCGGCGTGCTGGCGGACCGCATCGGCAAGCAACGTGCGGTGATTGCCTCGCTGGTCGGTTCCGGGCTGACGCTACCGGTCTATACCCTCGTCACGGACCATGCCACGCTGCTGGTGCTGGGGCCGCTGTTCGCCTTCTTCATGGCCTTTGCCGGGCTGGTGGGCGCTTATTTCGCTGAACTGTTCCCCACGCGCATTCGCGCCACCGGCGCCGGATTCTGCTTCAACGTCGGCCGCGGCATCTCCGCGTTCGCTCCGCTGGCGCTGGGCTCGGCGGCAGGTGCGTTCGGCTTTGCCCCCGGCATCGCGCTGTGCGGCGCCTTGTTCGTGCTGTCCGCCGCCGTGGTGGCGTTGCTGCCGCGCGCCGCCGGGCAGGACGCTGACGCGTACGCTGCCGGAGCGCCGGCAGCCGCACCATCGCTGGATGCCCGCTGACGACGCGCCACTTCCCCTCTCCCCAAAAAGGACCTGCCACCATGACTTGCCGCTTCGTCGATCTCTCGATTTACCTGGAAAACGATGTCGTTTCCGATCCGCCGGGCTATGGTCCAAGGATCGAATACCTGTCGCATCGCTCCACCGCAGAACAGGTCACGAGCTTCTTTCCGGGACTGCAGCCATCCGACCTGCCGGACAGCGAAGGCTGGGCAATCGAGCACGTTCGGCTCAACACGCACAATGGAACGCACCTGGACGCGCCCTATCATTTCCACAGCACCATGAACGAAGCACTGGGACAACGCGAGCGCGCCATCACCATCGACGAGGTACCGCTGGAGTGGTGCTTCCAGCCCGGCGTGAAGCTCGACTTCACCGGCCTGGACGACGGTTACGTGGTCACGGCCGCCGACGTCGAGGCCGAACTCGCCCGTATCGGCCATGATCTCAAGCCGCTGGAGATCGTCGTGGTCAATACACGCGCGGGCATGCGCTATGGCCAGCCCGACTTCGTCTCGTCTGGCTGCGGCATGGGGCTGGACGCGACCATGTACCTGCTCGAGCGCGGTATACGCCTGACCGGCACCGATGCCTGGAGTTGGGATGCGCCGTTTGTGCATACGGCGACGAAGTATGCGCGGACGCACGATGCCTCGCTGATCTGGGAGGGCCACAAAGCGGGCCGCCGCATCGGTTATTGCCACCTGGAGAAGCTGCATAACCTTGAGTCGCTGCCGCCGCATGGGTTTTATATCTCTTGTTTCCCGCACAAGATTCGCGGCGCATCGGCCGGCTGGACGCGCGCCGTCGCGATCTTCGACGAAGCCCTCAACGCCGCATGAACATCGCCATGGAACTGGACCACACGCATGATGCCTCGCGCCGCAGCTGGCTGGACTCGGCCAACGTGGCCGGCGGCGATTTTCCGTTGCAGAACCTGCCGCTCAGTGTCTTCCGCCGCAAAGGCAGCGCGCAGGGGTGGCGCGGCGGCGTCGCCATTGGCGACCAGATTGTCGACCTCGGCGTGCTCCAATCGCTGGCAGGCCTGCAGGACGACACCGCCGAAGCGGTGCGCGCGGCGGCGGCGCCAACGCTCAATGGCCTGCTTGAACTGGGGCCCGGGGCCTGGCGAGGGTTGCGACACGGACTCTTCGCGCTGTTGCAGGCCGGCAGCCCGCATGAGCGGACGGTTCGCGAAGCGCTGGTGCCGCAGGCGGATGCCGAGCACACCGTTCCCGTTCGGATCGGCGACTATACGGATTTCTATACCTCGCTGGACCACGCCGTTAACTGCTGTCGCCAGTTCGGACTGGAGGTGAATCCCAATTTCGACTGGCTGCCGATCGCCTATCACGGCCGCGTATCGTCGATCGGCGTCAGCGGCCAGCAGGTCTGTCGGCCGATGGGGCAATACCGCCCTGATCCGGACAGCGCACCGGTTTACGGCCCGTGCCGGCGGCTCGACTACGAACTGGAAGTCGGCGCGGTAATCGGCATCGGCAATCCGCGCGGTACGCGGATACCGCTGGCGCAGGCACAGCGGCACATCTTCGGCCTGTGCCTGCTCAATGACTGGTCCGCACGCGACATCCAGACGTGGGAGATGCAGCCGCTCGGCCCCTTCCTCGCCAAGAACTTTGCCACCACGCTGTCGCCATGGATCGTTACCCTCGAGGCCCTGCTGCCTTACCGCACCGGCTGGACGCGCGCCGCCGGCCGGCCGCAGCCGCTTGACTACCTGAGTGCGGCGGAGAACACCGACGCTGGCGCGTTCGACATCCAGCTCGAAGTGTCGATCCAGAGCGCGCGCCAACGCGCGCATGGCCAGCCGCCGCACGCGCTGACGCGCACGAGCTTCCGCCACCAGTACTGGACGCTTGGCCAGATGATTGCCCACCACACCGTGGGAGGCTGCAACCTGCTGCCCGGCGACCTGCTCGGCAGCGGCACGGTTTCTGGCCCCGCGCCCGACGAGGCCGGCGCACTGATCGAACTGACCGTTTCCGGGTCGCAGCCGGTGGCTATCGGCGACGGCGAGCAACGCGGCTTCCTCGAGGACGGCGACACCGTGCTGTTGCGCGGCTGGTGTGAGCGGCAGGGGCGCGCCCGCATCGGCTTCGGGACCAACCACGCCACCGTGCTGGCGGCACGCCCTTGATCCGGCCCTTGCACTGACAAAACTGGAGACAGACATGCAGATTGATTGGGACGTGGAAATTCCCATGGACGACGGGCTGGTGGTTCGCGCCGACATATTCCGCCCGCAGGCACAGGGGCGCTACCCGGTGCTGATGTCGTATGGCCCCTATGCCAAGGGGCTTCCCTTCCAGGTGGGGTTTCCCGCGCAGTGGCAGGCGCTGACCGCGAAGCACCCGGAAATCCTGCACGGCAGCAGCGGCAAGTATGCCAATTGGGAGACCGCCGATCCCGAGCGCTGGGTGCCGCTGGGCTATATCTGCATCCGCGTGGATTCGCGCGGCGCCGGCCGATCGCCCGGCGTTATCGATCCCTTCTCCGCGCGCGAGGCGCAGGACTTCCACGACTGCATCGAATGGGCAGCCAGGCAGCCATGGAGCAACGGCAAGATCGGCCTGGCCGGCGTCTCTTACTACGCCGCTTCCCAATGGATCGTGGCGGGCAAGCGTCCGCCACACCTGGCCGCCATCTGCCCGTTCGAAGGCTTCACCGATTTCTACCGCGATGCCTGCCGGCACGGCGGCATGCTATGCACCTTCCTGACCGAATGGTACCCGCGGCAGGTCACCAGCGTGCAGCATGGCCTGGGAAGCCGTGGGCATGTGAACCCGAACAATGATGTACCGGTCTCGGGTCCCGATGAACTGAGCGATGAAGCACTGATGGCGAACCGCGTCGACATCGATGCGCTGCAGGTCGGTGCGGAACTCATTACCGCGGAATACTTCGACGGCCGGCGCGCGAACTTGCCGGCGATCGAGGTGCCAGTGCTCTCATGCGGAAACTGGGGTGGCCAGGGCCTGCACCTGCGCGGAAACATCGAAGGCTATCTGCGCGCGGGGTCAAAGCAAAAGTGGCTCGAGATGCATGGACTGGAACACTGGACCGAGTTCTACACGGACTACGGTGTCGCGCTCCAGCGCCGCTTCTTCGACCACTTCCTCAAGGGCGAGGACAACGGATGGGACCGCGAACCGCCGATCCGGCTGCAGGTCCGCCACATCGACGGCTTCGTCGAGCGCGCGGAGTACGAATGGCCGCTTGCCAGGACCTCATGGACGCGGATGTACCTGAATGCGGATGTTCTGGCCTTGCATGTGGAACCACCGCCGACCGCGTCGCTGCATGCCTTCGATGGCCTCAAAGGGAAGGTCAGCTTCAGTACCTTGCCTTTCGCACACGATACCGAGGTGACCGGCCCGCTGGCCGCCACACTCTATATATCCACGACCGCCAGGGACGCCGATCTTTTCGTGACCGTGCGAGCGTTCGCACCAGACGGCAAGGAACATCTGGTCCTGGGTGCGGTCGAGCCCCACGCTCCGATTGCACAAGGCTGGCTGAGAGCATCCCATCGCAAGCTCGACCCGCTGGCCTCAAAGCCATACCAGCCCGTGCACACGCATGACGAGCTGCAGCCGCTTGAACCCGGCGAAGTGTACGAGGTCCAGGTCGAAATCTGGCCAACCTGCTTGGTCTTTCCGCAAGGGTACCGGCTTGTCCTTACCGTAGGCAGTTCGGATTTCCAGCATGACCTGCCAGGGCCATATCCGCAGCTATATGGCAAGGACGTGCGCGGCTCCTCGGTGCTGTTGCACGACCATCCGGTCGATCGCAGCGCGTCACGCTTCGGTGGCGTGACGTCCCTTCATTGCGGCGGCAAGTTTGCATCGCACATCCTGCTGCCCGTCATTCCGGCGGACTGAACCGGCATCAAGAGTTTGCGGTCACAGCGTCAAGGCGGCCGCGGATGGTCGCCGAGGCCTTCGGGAATGGTGGCAGGATCCATACCGTGCCGGCGAGCGGCCTCGTTGCAAAAGATCATGCTGGGAACGAAGGATTTGGCGGTGAACTATGGGACGAAATTCTGTACAGCCCATCCTAGAATCCTTGCATGAACACACCGACCTCACCGCACCTCCTTGGACTGGTCGCTGCGCAGCAGCCCGACCCGGACCCCCTTGAAACCTCAGAATGGCGCGATGCCTTTGTCGGCCTGGTCCAGGCCTGCGGCGCGGAGCGCGCGCGCTTCATGCTGGACCGGCTATGTGAGCTTGCGCGAGCGCAACGGATCGGATGGCGGCCGGAACTGTCGACCCCGTACCTGAACACGATTCCCGTGGCGGAACAGCCTCCCTTCCCCGGAGATCTGGCAATTGAAGAACGCCTCGCTTCCATCATGCGGTGGAATGCGCTCGCGATGGTGGTCCGTGCCAACCAGGCCTATGGCGAACTGGGCGGGCATATTGCCAGCTATGCCAGCGCGGCGGATCTTTTCGAGGCCGGCTTTAATCACTTTTTCCGCGCGGACGACCTGGTTTTCTTCCAGCCCCATAGCGCACCGGGTGTTTATGCGCGTGCATATCTCGAGGATCGCCTGTCGGAGCGCGACCTGGCGCACTATCGCCAGGAGATTACCGCTCCGCAACAGGGCGCCCGCGGCCTTTCCAGTTATCCGCACCCCTGGCTGATGCCGGACTTCTGGCAGTTTCCGACGGGCTCGATGGGCATTGGTCCCATCAGTTCGATCTATCACGCCCGCTTCATGCGATACCTCGACCACCGCGACCTGCTTGAGTGCGGCGGCCGGAAGGTGTGGGGCGTCTTTGGCGACGGCGAGATGGACGAGCCGGAATCCATGAGCGCCCTGACCCTGGCGGCACGTGAAAGCCTCGATAACCTCGTCTGGGTAGTCAACTGCAACTTGCAGCGGCTGGACGGCCCGGTGCGCGGCAACGGCCGGATTATCGACGAGCTTGAGAAGCTGTTCGCTGGCGCCGGCTGGAACGTCATCAAGCTGGTCTGGGGCAGCGACTGGGACGGCCTCTTTGCCCGGGATGCCGGCGGGGCATTGGCGCGCACGCTGGGGCAGACGGTCGACGGGCAAATGCAGACCTTTGCCGCCAAGGATGGCCGCTACAACCGTGAACACTTCTTCGGCCAAAACCCCGAACTCGCGCTGCTGGCCCAGGGCATGACGGATGAACAGATCGACCGCCTCAAGCGGGGTGGCCATGACCTGATCAAGATCCACGCGGCCTACGCGCATGCGGCCGAGCACCGGGGCCAGCCCACCGTGATCCTCGCACATACCAAGAAGGGTTATGGCATGGGATCGGCAGGCCAGGGCAAAATGACCACCCATTCGCAAAAAAAGCTGGATGACGCCCAGTTGCTCGAGTTCCGCAATCGCTTCAACCTGCCTCTCACCGATGCGCAGGCGACTTCCCTGCAGTTCCTGAAGCCGGCCGAAGACAGCGAAGAGATGCGCTACCTGCGTGCGCGCCGCGAGGCCCTGGGCGGGCCACTGCCGAAGCGCAATGTGGAATGCGCGGTCGTCGGCAAGCCCGAATTGGCCTCCTACGGCAACTTCGCCATCGCCGCCGATGGCAAGGTGATGAGCACCACGATGGCATTCGTCCGGCTGTTGGGCAGCCTGCTGAAGGACAAGGAACTCGGGCCGAGGATTGTGCCGATTGTCGCGGATGAAGCGCGCACCTTCGGCATGGCCAACCTGTTCAAGCAGGTCGGCATCTATAGCAGCGTGGGCCAGCGCTACGCGCCAGAAGATATCGGCTCGGTGCTGGCCTATCGGGAAGCGCGCAACGGGCAGATCCTTGAAGAAGGGATCAGTGAAGCGGGCGCGATTGCATCCTGGACCGCCGCGGCCACCAGCTACAGTGTTCATGGGCTGGCCATGTTGCCCTTCTACATCTATTACTCGATGTTCGGCTTCCAGCGCGTGGGCGATGCCATCTGGGCAGCCGCCGACCAGCGGGCACGCGGCTTTCTGCTTGGCGCCACGTCCGGCCGGACCACATTGGGCGGTGAAGGGCTCCAGCACCAGGACGGCACCAGCCACCTCGTCGCAGCGACCATTCCCAACTGCAAGGCCTACGACCCGGCTTTTGCCGCTGAGATGGCCGTTATCGTCGACGCCGGCATTCGGGAGATGATGATCGAGCAGCGTGACGTCTTCTACTACATCACGCTGATGAACGAGAACTACGCTCAGCCAAGCCTGTCTTCTGGTGTCGATGCGCAGATTCTGCGCGGCTGCTATCAGTTCGAGGGTTGGGAATGTCCCGCCTCGGCACGCCCGGTCGAGCCGGCCCATCGCGTGACACTGATGGGCTCGGGGGCGATCCTCACGGAAGTCATCAAGGCCGCCCAGGCCCTGGCCGCAGAGGGAATTCACGCGACCATTTACAGCGTAACGAGCTGGAGCGAGCTTGCGCGAGACGGTGCCCATTGGGAACGCCAGGAACTGGGTGGCGCGCCGGACGTCGCAGGCAAGCCATTTGTCACGCAGCAACTGGAGCGCAGCGCCGGGCCCATCATCGCCGCGACCGACTATGTGCGAGCCGTTCCGGAAAGCATCCGCCCCTATCTGCCTAGCGACCGGCGGTATATCACGCTGGGAACGGACGGTTTCGGCCGTAGTGATACGCGCGGTGCGTTGCGCGCGTTCTTTGGCGTTGACGCAACGTCGATTGCCCATGCGGCCCGTTATGCACTGGGGTTGGCAAAGGCAGCGTAACAAGAAGAAAGCCTCGCCGTTCGGAAGAACGGCGAGGCTGGCTGCCTGCAGAGCAGGCGGTTATCGATACCGATTCAGGATACGTTCGGCAGCGATTTCAGATCGGGTGGCGCTTCGGCCCGGGAAGCCTTCGATTCCCGATCGCCGTCACCGCGCCACACATCAATCTTTAGTGCGAAGGAAGCGGCAGCGCAGTCTTGTAGCGCACCTGCTTCAGCGCAAAGCTGGAGCGGATCTTTTCGATGCCGGATATCGGCGTGAGCTGCTCGAGTATGAATTTCTCGAGCGCCGGGATGTCCACCACGGCGACCCGGATCAGGTAGTCGCTGTCGCCGGTCATCAGATAGCACTCCATGACTTCGTCATGCTCGGCGATACGCCGCTCGAACTCGGCGAGCGACGCCTTGGACTGCGTTGTCAGGCTGATGGAAATGAACACATTCAGGCCCAGGTGCAGTGCCTGCGCATTGACCAGAGCCACATAGCGCTCGATCACGCCGGCGGCCTCCAGCGCCTTGACACGGGCGAGGCACGGCGATGGCGACAGATGCACCCGGCGCGCCAGTTCGACATTGGAAAGCGCGCCGTCTTTCTGTAGTTCGTCCAGGATGCGTAGATCAATGGCGTCCAGTTTCATAGCTTTGAGGCATTGGTATCTTGGCGAAGCCGGAGGCGGGCCCGGGTAAGAAGCCTTGGCCCCGCCCCCCTCTGCTACTGCCTCGCCACCGGTTAACTCACGCGAAGAGCCAGGGTTCGCTCAGCTTGCGTCTGGTCTCGTAAGACCGGATGGTTTCCGAGCGCTGCAGCGTCAGGGCAATGTCATCCAGCCCATGAAGCAGCCGCAGCTTCCGGCCCGCAGCCAGGTCGAACGCGATCGCCTCGCCGCGATGCGGGGTGACGGTCTGGGACACCAGGTCAACCTGGAACTCGGTGCCCGGACGCTCCGCCACGAGTGCGAACAGCGCATCCACGATATCCGCAGGCAGAACAATCGGCAAGATGCCGTTCTTGAAGCAGTTGCCGTAGAAAATGTCGGCGAAGCTCGGCGCGATCACGACCCGGATGCCGAAGTCATGCAGCGCCCAGGGCGCGTGCTCGCGACTGGAGCCACAGCCGAAATTCTCCCTGGCCAGCAGTATCTGCGCTCCCTCATAGCAAGCTTGATTGAGAGGAAAATCGGGATTCCTGGGCCGCTTCGAGGCATCCTGACCAAGCATGCCACGGTCGAGGTAGCGCCATTCATCAAACAGGTTGTCGCCGAAGCCGGTCCGCGAAATGGACTTCATGAACTGTTTCGGAATGATGGCATCCGTGTCCACGTTGGCACGATCGAGCGGCACGACGACCGCCTTGATGCATATGAACCGTTCCATCAGATTTCCTCCCGTGAAATATCGACAAAGTGCCCGGCAAGCGCCGCGGCGGCCGCCATGGCCGGGCTGACGAGGTGACTGCGCCCACCTGCGCCTTGCCTGCCTTCAAAGTTCCGGTTCGATGTCGAAGCGCATCGCTCGCCGGCGCCAAGCCGGTCATCGTTCATGGCGAGACACATCGAACAACCCGGCTCGCGCCATTCGAAGCCGGCGGCAATGAACACGCGGTCCAGCCCCTCGGCCTCGGCCTGCGCCTTGACCAGCCCAGATCCCGGAACCACGAGGGCGCGCTGGACCGAAGCGGCAACCCGCCTGCCGGCCACGACCGCGGCGGCCGCACGCAGGTCTTCGATACGCGAATTTGTACAGGATCCGATGAACACCGTGTCGATCCGGATATCGCGCACGGCGGTGCCCGGCTTCAACCCCATGTACGCAAGCGCTCGCTCCATGCCGGTTCGCTTGACCGGGTCGGCCTCCAGGGCCGGGTCGGGCACGCACGCATCCGCGGTCACCACCATTTCCGGAGAGGTTCCCCAGGTGATCATCGGTCGCAGCTCGCCTGCATCGATCTCGACGGTGTGATCGAAAATGGCTCCCGCGTCGCTCACCAACGTACGCCAGTAGGCGACAGCCGCGTCCCATTGATGCTTTCGCGGACCATAGGGTCGATCGCGCAGATACTCGATGGTTGTCTCGTCAACGCCGATCAGGCCGATGCGCGCACCAGCTTCGATCGCCATGTTGCACAACGTCATGCGCCCTTCCATCGAAAGCGACCGGATCGTGCTACCCGCAAACTCAATGGCAAAGCCGGTGCCTCCTGCCGTTCCGATGCGGCCAATGATGGCTAGGACCAGGTCCTTCGCGGTCACGCCTAGAGGCAGCGATCCGTCCACCTGAACGAGCATGGTTCGCATCGCGCGCATGGCCAGGCATTGGGTGGCGAGCACATGCTCGACTTCGGATGTGCCCACCCCGAACGCCATCGCGGCGAATGCCCCATGCGTGCTCGTATGCGAATCTCCCGCGACCACCGTCATGCCGGGCAGCGTTGCCCCCTGCTCGGGTCCGACCACATGGATAATGCCTTGACGCGAATCGCCGATGTCGAATGCCGTGATGCCGAACTCGCGGCAGTTGACGTCGAGCTGCCGGATCTGCCGCCGTGACAACGGATCCGCGATGCTGTCTATGCTGGTCCGCTCGGCTCGCGTCGTCGGGACATTGTGATCCACGGTGGCGAGGACGGTTTCCGCTCGCCACGGTTTGCGGTGGTTCAGGCGAAGCCCTTCGAAGGCCTGAGGACTGGTCACCTCATAAACCAGTTGCCGATCGACGTACAGCAGTGCCTCACCGTCGTCATTGGTGTCGACCAGATGGCTTTGCCAGAGCTTTTCGTAAAGCGTACGGGCCTCAATTTCGGTTGGCTTGCTCATGCTGTGGTCGTGGGTTGGAGGTTGGCAAAGGCAATCGTGGGAGGCAGGCCGCTGCGGCCAAGGTTTTCGTGTTCACCCATGATTTCTCACTCGACGACGACCTTGCTTTGCTTTGCCAGCGCCTCATAGGCACTTAACTCCGCCTTGATTTGCGCGCTCATCTGCATGGGGGTGCTGCCGATCGGCTCGGCTCCTATCTCGAGCAGTTGCCGGCGAACTTCGGGGGTCTTCACCATGCGGTCGATCACGTCATGGATTTTCTCCACGACCGGCGCGGGTGTCCCCCGCGGCGCGACGATGCCGAACCACGTGCCCACGTCGAAGCCCGGCAGCACGGTTTCCGCAAGTGTGGGCACATCGGGCAAGGCAGACGAGCGCTTCGCCGTTGTCACCGCCAGCGCCCGCGTATTCCTGGCCTTCAGGTGGGGCAGCGCCGAGGTCACGGTGTCGAACATAACCTGCACCTGCCCGCCCATCAGATCGGTGACGGCGGGCCCGCTGCCCTTGTATGGCACGTGCACGAAATCGACACCCGCTCGCAGCTTGAACATCTCGCCAATCAGGTGATGCGCCGTTCCCGCGCCTGCCGTGCCGTAGTTGAGCTTGCCGGGTTGCGACCTGGCCAGCGCAACGAACTCCTCGATGGTCTTCGCGGGCACGGCGGTGTTGACGACCACGACGTTCGGCACCATTGCGATCACGCTCACTGGCGCGAAGTCGCGCCCGAAGTGATAAGACAGGTTCTTGTAAACAGCCTGTGCGATGGTGTGATGCACCGTACCCAGCAGCAGCGTGTAACCATCGGCGGGTGATTTGGCAACCATACTCGCGCCGATCGTCCCACCGACCCCTGGCTTGTTCTCCACGATGACAGGCTGGCCCCAGGCAAGCGTCATGCGCTGGGCCAAAATGCGAGCCAGCACGTCGGTCGTGCCACCGGGCGCGAACGGGACCACAATCCTGACCGGTTTGTTCGGATAGGCGGGTGCCGGCTGTGCCGTTGCGAGCGCGCAGACCATGGCTGCCGGCGCAATGACGAGCAGGCGTCGTCGAAGTTTCATTGGTTGTCTCCGTGGGTTTTCAGGTGCCGCATGGACACCGGGTTGCGTGTTTTGAGGTCGCCGCCCCCAAGCGGCGTGTCAGGTCGGGCCCGCTGGCGGTCTGGTGCTTTGTGGCGCGATGGGATCCGGACCTCTTTTTTCTCTCGCAGTGCATGCGCCGTTTCAAGCCGCGGCGATGAAGGGCCCGCGCCGCAGGATCATCCAGGCGGTGCGGGACATTGAGGAGAGCGGGTGCTGGGTCGCGTTGATGAGGGATGACTCTATCGGCTGCAACGCAGAATGTGCTGCCGATTCAAAACCGGACAATTCCGTGCTTCAGCACTAAATGCTGGCACCAATGGCCGTTAGACTCACGGCCGAGACCTGTGCTCGGACCACGCTCTTTGGCCGGAATCCGCTCAAGACCCGATATGGACGCTCACGTAAGTCTCAGGCCGGAAAACCGAAAAGCCGCGCGAAGTCCTGCACCCGCTCCCGCGGCATCCTTGTTTGATTGACCCGGGCCTGCGGGTCTCCATATCCCATCGATATACCGAAGGCGGTGACTTCCTCCGACGGCATTTGCAGGTGCGCAGCGATCAGGTCATGGAACGGCGCAAAGGAAACCTGCGGGCAGGTTTCGATGCCGCGCGCTTTCGCGGCGATCATCAGGTTCTGTGCAAAAAGGCCGATGTCGACCCAGCTGTGCGGCTTCAGTCTGCGGTCGATACTGATGATGAGACCCACCGGCGCGCCGAAGAACGAGAAGTTCTGCTCGGTCTGGTGCATGCGCGCCGCGGTGTCGTCGCGATCGATCCCGAGCGAGCCGTAGTAACGCGCGCCGAAATCACTCAGTCTCGCGCGAAACACGTCCGGCAACGGCTCAGGAAAGTGTGCGGGTGGTGATGCGGTGCCGGCGCGGCAGGCAGCGACCAGGGCGTTTGCCAATTCATCCTTGACCGCGCCGCTGACCACATACACTCGCCAGGGCTGGATATTGGCCCCGCTCGGGGCGGTGGCTGCGTCTCCCAGGATCTCTTCCACGAGTTCCCGGCGCAACGGCTCAGGCTTGAAGGCACGAACCGACCGCCGGGAGCGGATGACCGTGGCGACGCATCTCGCCACCGCCTCCTGGGACCCTTCCATTGTTGCCTGCACCATGGGCTACTCCTGCGGGACATCGTGGTAGGAAATCCGGCCTGACGGCAGGAAGAACAGCGCGATAACGGCGCCGCCTTTTGCTTCCGGATAGTGATGGCTTCCTGGCCCCGGGGCGGTCCAGCCTCCGGAACACCAGCCATTGGGCCCGTTCAGGGCGGCGCCGGGAGCCAGCGGCACGACCATGTTGAACTCCCCATAAGGATGGCCGTGGTATTGCCCCCTGAATCGATGGTCAGGGTGCCCTTGCCGATTGCCGGTGCTATCCATGTACACAGCAGTGATGCTGAAGTGAAGCGTGCGTTCGGAAGGCGCCGCGATGCGGCTGCGGCGGTAAGTCGGGCCGTCGATCTGGACGTTTGCCGCCCAGCCCTCCTCCACCCCCTTTCTGATCAGGCCCGACAGGGTTTCGTAGAGTTCACTGCCAGGCCCGTAGGTGTGGTTCAGCCAGCGCTCGACCGCGGTGCCGGCGGTCAGGTCCTTCACTTCCTCGAGGAAGGGTATGCAGCGCTCGATCAGCGCTTCTCGATCTTTGATGAGGCCTTCGGTCATGGTTCGCTTCCTGTCACAAGGTTTGAACTCATCATGCGCCAAGCAAGAATTGAATGGAATTGATGTCTTTACAACTTCATAATGAATGGCATTCAGCTGACGGAGCGACATCATGAGCATCGGCCGCATGGACCTGAACCTGTTGAAGGTATTCGAGGCTGTCTACGAGGATCGCAATCTGATACTGGCGGGCAAACGTCTCAATCTCACGCAATCGGCCGTCAGCCACGCGCTGCGAAGGCTGCGCGAGCTGGTTGGCGACGAGCTGTTCATGCGCATGGGAAAGGGCATGGTGCCGACCGGGCGCGCCACGGCGATGGCGCCGATCCTGCTGGACTCGCTGCGCCGCATCGAGGACGCCCTGGGCGTGAAGCCGTTTTCCCCCGATGCATCGAGACGGCGCTTCGTCCTCGCAGCGAACGATCACGTCACTGAGGTGATCATTGCGCCGTTGTCCCGCGCGCTGCAAAAGGCGGCTCCGGGCGTCGACCTTGTCATCCGGCCATCCACGCGGCTGGATCTGGCCGAGCAGATCGACCTGGGACGCATCGATCTTGCCCTCGGCATTTTTGCCCAGGTGCCAGCCCGCCTGAACTCGCGAACGCTGATGTCCCAGGGGGAATCCATCTTGATGGGCAAGGGACATCCTGCTTCGCGCCGGAAGCTCACACTGCGCGATCTGGCGAAGTATCCGCTGGTCACCTTGTCCGTTGGCGGCGAAGAGGAAGGCGCGGTGGGCGGTTTTATCATCGAGCGCGGACTCGCGCGCCAGTCGGAGATGTTCGACCGGCGCGCGCTGGAGACGGCGCTGCTTGAATCGAAGCAGGTTCCGCGGTTGAGAGTCACGGTCCCGCACGCGCTTGCCATTCCGGCGCTGCTTCGCGATACGGACATGCTGTCCATTGTGCCCGCATCCCTGGCCCTGGCGCTGGCAAAAAGCGGCGACCTGATTCGCCGGCCCCCGCCATATCAAGCGGGAAGTGAAACCATGCGCGCGGTTTGGCATCGTCGCGACGACCACGACGTCGGTCACGTCTGGCTGCGAGAGATGATTGCCAAGACGGCCCTGGCCGCTGAAGAGGCGCTTGGGTAGTCAGGGCATGCGCCCCCCGTTGCGGCAAGATCGGCGTTGTCATCTTCGGCCATCTCGCCGACCGGATCGGCCGCAAGCCCACCTTCCTGATTTTCCAGGCCAGCGCCGTCGCATGGTATTGCTGTACGCGAAGCTGTCCGCCCCCATGACGATGCGGACCTCCGTCATGATCGGGTCCGGCACACACGGCGGCATCGCCAGCTAGCTGGCGCCGGCATGCGCCATCGGTTCCAGAACACGCTTCATGGGCCCGCAACCCCTGGTCGTTTCCGGATCAGGCTTTCCCCGGCAGGCGCATATTCCGCGCCCTACTCTGCGCGAGCCATGCGCGCCTTTATCGCGGCGGCCAGCTTCATCAGTGGCTGGGCCAGCGCGGCCTCGACTGCAGCGGCGTCCTGCGGCGTCGATACGCTGATGTTCAAGACATGGACGCGATATCCGTCAAAGCCCATTGGCGTGGCCATGGCCACGACCTGAGGTTGCCATGACGCCACGCAGTAGCCCTTCTCGTGCACGGAAGCGACCGCGGCGCCGATTTGCCGTCGCAGTTCGCCCCAGCCTCGGCCGCGGTATTTGTCGGCCATCTCGCTCATCATCGCGCTGAAGGCCTCTGCGGCAAGCGTTGCGAGATGGGCGCGGCCGAGGGAGGTCAGCGCCATCGGAATGCGCTGCCCGCTGACCACCGTACGCAGCGACTGGCGGCGGTTGTAGCGGAACGACTCCAGGTACACCATCTCGTCTCCCTCGGCCACCGCCAAGCCGACATTGATCTTGTGCCGCATGGCAACCTCGACCATCATCGGCGCCGCCACCTTGAGAACCTGCGAACTGTCGCGCATGGCATGCGCCATGCTGAGGACCGGTATCCCCAGGCGGTAGGCCCGGCACTGCGGGATGTACTCGAGCATGCCGGTCCCGACCAGCGACTGCGTCAGGCGGCTGACCGTGGAGCGGGACAGGCCGGTTCGCTCGGCAATCTCGCTGTTGCCCAGCATGGACGAGCCGGCGCGGAAGGCGCGCAGTACCGCAACGCCACGTTCAAGCGAGCGGTTGGGCGTCGCCTTGCCCTGGCCTGGTTTGATCCGTTCGTTGCTGACGATGCTGTTCGGCATGACAGGTAATCACTCCGCACCAGTACCCGTTATGGAAGTCACTTTACCTCGCCGGGGCCGGGGCGCCATCGCTCACCCAAAGAGCTTGACCACGGGCTCGGCCTCGACGTGCCAGATCTTCCGTGCCAGCCGGCGCGCGCCATCGGCCCCGATCACCGGCGAGGCCAGTTCCATCAGCTTGCCCTCGAGGTCTGCGTCGCTCAGCGGGTCTTCCGGATCCCCCTTGCGATTCGGCTGCAGGTAGTGTGCCATGGCACCATCGCGGGTTTCGATCTCGACCCGCGCCGCGCGCTTGCCAGGAAACCAGCCGTCGATTTCAGGGTCGACCTCGACCGTCATGCAGTCCATCAGCCGGCGCGTCTCGCCATCCCACAGCCGTTCCGGCGTGTAGGCCGACAAGCGTACGCTGCCATGCACCAGGGCGGCGGCGACGATGAACTTGAGGCTGAACCTGGCTTCGTTCTCGCTGCGGGGATCGAGGTAGCAGGCGATATCCAGCGCCGGACGATAGGTGGCGACGCGCAGGCGCCGGATTTCAGCGGTTTCGATGCCCAGCTTCGCCTTCAGCGCCAGCGCGCCGTCGATGGCCGCAAAGGTATGACCGCAGCCAATGTGGTTCTTGAAGGTCAGCCGGCAAATATGGAAGTCCTTCCCAAGCGTCGATGCCAGCCCGTTCCAGGCAGGTCCATCGGACATCGCGCGCCCCATGCCGGCTTCGCCGTCGAGCACATCGAGCGAGCCAGTGATACCGGCGATGGCGGCGCGGGCGGCCAGCAAGCCACCCTCCGCAGCGCGGCCCGCGTGCAGCGGCTTGGACATCGAGTCCATGCGGAACGCCTGCTGCAGTCCAGCGGCAAACGTCGCCGCGGTCGCCAGCGCGTGGGCAAGCTGCGCCTCGTTCGCGCCATAGATGAACGCCGCAGCGGCCGCCGCGCCAAAGGTGCCGACGGTGGCTGTGCTGTGCCAGAAGCGATAGTGCGCCCGGCCCAGCACGACACCGATGCGCGTTGACACCTCATAGCCGACGACGATGCCCTTGAGCAGCGTCTCGCCGCTGGCGCCCACGTCCTGTGCGGCAGCAATGGCAGCGGCGATGGTGGCGGCACCGGGGTGATACATCGCATCACGGAAGCTGTCGTCGATCTCGGCAGCGTGGGCGGCGGCGCCGTTGAGCAGGGCCGCGGTGCGCGCCGTGGCGCGTTGCCCCATGGGCAGCGTCGCGTTGCCGCGGCCAAGCTCTTCTTCCAGCACGCCCTGCAGGCGCTGGACCGCATCGGTGCCGAGGCCGGGGTACAGCGCCGCATGCCAGTCGATCAGCGCGCGCTTCGCATGATGCAGCACCTCGGCGGGCAGCGGCCCTGCCTTGACGGCGCTGAAGAACGGCCCAAAGGTCTCGGTTGCGTTCAAGATGGGTTCTCCTCAGCCGGACCGCGCCGGCGTGTCGGTGATCTTCTGCAGCCATGCCTGCAGCAGTTCGTTGACTGGTTGATGCGCCTCATACTGTACCCAATGCCCGGCGCCGGGCACCACGCTGACACGGACTTCCGGCGCGTCGGCTGATGCCTCCCGCGAGTCGCGGGCGATCCCGGCAATCGCCTCGGGCGACATGGTCACATCGGCTTCGCCCCAGATCATCAATACCGGGCCCGGAAAGCGCGCCAGCGCCTGCTGCAATCCGCCCGCGCGCGAGATCGACTTGCTATGGAAGCGAGTCGCGCGACAGGCACGCGTGTGGATGGCCACGGCTTCGCCGTCGATGGCGGCCGGGTCGGCGATCATGAATGCCGCCAGATTGTGGCGCATCGCCGCCGCAAGCGCATGCGGATCCTGGCAGCGGCGCCAGTCGACCAGCGCCTGCGTCATGCGGCGCGGACCGCCATGGCCGGCAGGGCCAAGCAACGCCAGGCGACCGACCTCGATATCGCCAAGGCCAGCGTGGGTCGCAAGGTGCGCCGTCACCAGCGCGCCGAAGGAAAAGCCCACCAGGTCGATACGGTCCAGCGACAGGCCCGGCGCCAAGCCGGCCAGCGAGCGTGCCAGGACATCGACGAATCCCGGGAGGTCGGCGCGCGGCGCCGCCCCGGAATCGCCAAAGCCCGGCATGTCTGGCACCAGCAGCCGGCGATGCCGGGATAATGGCCCGATATTGCGCGCCCAGTGCTGCCAATTGCCATGGCCGCCATGCAGCAGCACGGTCACCGGGCCGTCGCCAAAGCTTCGCCAGATGACCTCGCACCCATCGACCGAAGTCATCAACGCATCCTCGCGCACGCTGCACATGCCGGTGCCTCGTCAGGGCGTGTCGTTGCCGGCTAGCACCGCCACGCCATCGGCGGCCACTACGCCCTGCCCTTCGGGCAGGACGAACACGGGATTGATCTCCGCCTCGACCAGCCGTTCGCCGAGCGTGGCAACCATGCGCGAGAAGGCGACGATCGCTTCGGCCAGCGCCTCCACATCCGCCTTCGGCCGGCCCCGGAAGCCCTGCAGCAGCGGCGCCGTCTTCAGGCGCCCGATCATTTCCAGCGCGGCCCCCCGGGTCAATCCGCATTCGCCAGGCAGCAGCCGCAGCGTGGTATCGCCGAACAGCTCCGCGGTCACGCCGCCCATGCCGAGCAAGATCGCGGTGCCGAGCGCATCGCGGTGCATGCCGAGGATGACTTCGACGCCGCCCTTGACCATTTCCTGCACCAGGAAGCGCTTGGGCACGATCCCCGTGGCGGACTGCACTTCGCTCGCCATCCTTGCCAGCCGGCTTGCCACTTCCGCAGGCGGGACATTGACGGCCACCCCGCCGACATCGCTCTTGTGGGTGATCTCGGCCGACAGGATCTTAAGGACGACATTGCCGCGGAAGGTTTGCGCCGCCGCCGTGGCGTCGCCGCCACCGGCGACCACCACCTCCTTCGCGACCGGTATGCCGAAGCCGGCGAACAAGGTCTTGGCCGCGGCTTCGTCGAGCGAACCGGTGCCATAGGCGGCGAGATCGGGCAGCGGCAGCGTGGGGGTGCCCGCTTCGCCGACCGCGCCGAGCTTGCCCGCGCGCAGCATCGCGTCGATCGCCACCGTGCACGCCTCCGGCGCGGAAAATGCCGGCACGCCACGACGATTGAGCAGCGACGCGACTTCGGGCGCATGCGGGCTCACGTACGCAATCACCGGCTTGTCGCTGTCGGGCAGGCAGTCGCGAATGGCATTGGCCATCAGGTCTGGCATGGCCAGGCCCGACGAGCCCACGATCACTGCCACCGCATCATAGCTCGGGCTGTCGAGCAGGATACGGATCGCGGCGCGGAGCAGGTCGGGCTGCAGCCCGGCCAGGGTTACATCGATCGGGTTGCGGTCGAGCGCCGCGTGGTCGCCCTGCTGCAGCGCGCGCAGCTTCGCCGCGGTCGCCTCGTCCGGCGCCGGCGTCTCGAAGCCGGCCACGCCCAGGCTGTCGGAGACCAGCGTGCCGGCACCGCCGGTCGAGGTCAGGATCGCAACGCGGTTGCCGGTCAGTTTGCGCCCGGTAGCCAGGGCGGCGGGCATGTCGAGCAGGTCCGAGAACGTCTGCGCGCGCATCACGCCGACCTGTTCGAACAGCGCGTCGTACATACGGTCGGCCCCGGCCAGCGCGCCGGTATGCGACACGGCGGCGCGCGCCCCGCTCTCGGAACGGCCGATCTTGAACGCGACCACCGGCTTGCCGGCTTGCGCCGCTTTCAGCGCCGCACGGCGGAACGTGTCCGGGTTGCGCACGCTCTCGACATACAGCGCGATCACGCGGGTGGCCTCGTCATCGGCCAGGTAATCGATAAAGTCGGCCAGGTCCAGGTCGACTTCATTGCTGGTCGAAACCAGCTTGGACAGGCCGATGCCGCGCGCCGCGGCACGCGACAGCAAGGCGCCGAGGATGCCGCCGCTTTGCGACACCACGCCGATGCTGCCGGCCGGGAACTGGTCCATTTCCAGCGCGCCGCTTGCCGACAGCGGGATATTGTCGGTCAGGTTGACCAGGCCGATGGTGTTGGGCCCCAGCAGGCGCATGCTGCCGGCGGCCTCGATCAGTTCGGCCTGGCGCCGCGCGCCTTCGGCGCCGGTCTCGGTATAGCCGCTTGCCAGCACAATGGCCGCGCCCGCGCCGCGCGCCGCCAGGTCACGCACCGCCAGATGCGCGCGCTCGGCGCCCAGCAGCACGATGCCGACGTCAGGCACTTCGGGCAGCGAGGCAATGTCGGGATAGCAGCGCAGCCCGTCGATCGACTCGACCCTGGGATTGACCGGGTAGATCGCCCCGCTGAATCCATGCTTGCGCAGGTAGGAGACCGGGCGGCCGGCGGTCTTCGCGGGATCGGCGGAGGCGCCGATCACGGCAACGCTGCGTGGCGTGACAAGTCGTTGGATAGCATTCATGGGGTCAGGCCTTGCTGGCGGTCTTGTTCAGGAAAGCCAGCACGGACTCGCGATGCTCGGTGCTGGTATAGCAGATGCCCTGCGCCTGGCTGCCCTGGGCAAAGACCTGGTCGGCGGGCAGTTCGAAGGACTGGTTCATGATGCTCTTGCCCAGCGCGATCGCGGTGGCGGAGCCCTGGCTCAGTTCCGCGGCCCAGCTCAGCGCATCGCCGATCAGCGCTTCGGGCTGGCTCAGGCGGTCGGCGATGCCAAGCGCCTTGGCCTCCTGCGCCTCGACCTTGCGGCCCGTGAACACCAGTTCCTTTGCCGCCGACAGCCCCACGCGGCGCGGCAGGAAATACATGCCGCCACCGTCCGGGATCAGGCCGCGGTTGATATAGGACCAGGAGAACGACGCCGATTCGGATGCCAGCACGAAATCGCAGCACAGCGCGGTATCGGCACCCAGCCCGGCCGCGGCACCGTTGACCGCGGCGATGGTGGGCTTGGGCATGGTGTGGAGCAGCTTGACGGTGTGATGGACCCGCTGCTGGCGGCTCCAGCCATTGAAGCCCACCTCACCCTGCGGTGCTTCCATGCGGCGCTGCATGCCGGCCACGTCGCCGCCGGCGCAGAAGCCCTTGCCGTTGCCTGTGAGCACCAGGGCGCGGATTGCCTTGTCCGCCGCCACACGCTCCAACGCGTCGATAAATTCCGAGCGCATGTCGTCGCTCATGGCATTGCGCTTGTCGGGGCGGTTAAAGGCGAGCAGCGCGATGCCAGCTTCGATCTTCAGTTCAATCAGGGAATAGTTGTCCATGGTCCTGTCCGGTTCTGCGGGTGCGATCAGTGCGATCTGTTCTGTACGGATGCCGCGCTCAGTCGGCCGTGATGTTGGCGTCCTTGATGACCTTGCTCCAGCGCTGGCTCTCGGCCTTGACGTAGCGGCCGAACTCCTCCGGCGTGCCGCCACTGATGGCAAGCCCCTCCTGCTCGGCGCGCTTGCGGAACGCCTCGGTGTGCACGGCCTTCCTGGCCGCGGCGTTCAGCCGCGTGATCACCGCCGGCGGCGTGCCCGCCGGCGCGAACAGGCCATACCAGCTATCTGCCACATAATTGGGCACGCCGCTTTCCGCGATCGTCGGCACCTTGCTCAGCGCCGGCGCCTGCGAGCGCTGCGCGGTCGTGACCGCCACCGCGCGCAGCTTGCCGCTCTCCAGGTGCGGCGCAACCGCGGCTGCCGTGGCGAACATCACATCGACCTGCCCGCCGAGCAGGTCCGTGATCGCCGGGCCGGCGCCGCGATAAGGAATATGATTCATCTCTACCTTGGCCATCGCCTTGAACAACTCGCCTGCCAGGTGCGCCGAAGTGCCGGCGCCTTGCGAGGCGTAGTTGAGCTTGCCGGGCTTGGCCCTGGCGGCTGCTATCAGGTCCTGCACGGTCTTGATGGGGCTGTCCGGTTTCACCACCAGCACGTTGGGAGAGCGGCCCACCAGCATGACGGGCGCGAACGCCTTCTCCGTATCGAACGGCAGCTTCTTGTGCAGGCTCGGGTTGACCGCGTGGGCCATCGTCGCCATCACCAGCGTGTAGCCGTCGGGCGCGCTCTTGGCCACTGCATCGGTGCCGATGATGGTGCTGCCACCAGGCTTGTTGTCGACGATGACCGGCTGGCCCAGGTCCTCACCCATGGTAATGCCCATCGCCCGCGCCACCAGGTCCGTGCCGCCGCCGGGGGCGAATGGCACCACCATGCGGATCGGCTTGTCGGGAAAGGCTGCGAGTGCGGGCACGGGCGCTGCCGCGGCCATGAGCAACGGGATGGCTGCCCTGGCAAGCCGGCGGAAGAAGGCGGTATAGAACGGCTGCATGCGTTGTCTCCTTGAACGAGTCGGACCGCCGCGGCCATCAGACTGCATGCCCGGCGGCGTTCCTTGTTAGAGACAGCTTATGTTCTGGCGGGCGATTCCACACCTGGACAATTCCACTGCATGGAATTTAGCGGCGGGTTCGCCAGCAAAGAGGCCCCGCAGAGCGCACAAACTCTGCGGGGCCAACCGCATTCCCTGGAGAAAAATAGTACCCAGACCGCACTAAGCCCTTGATTTCATCGATCGGGCGCTTCTGGGTGCCAAGGCGTTCGCCGATGCGAAGCCGCGCCTTCAGTGCGTCGTCAACGTTCCGAATAGCGAGGGTGTGGCCATGATCTGGCGCCCTGCTGGCCGCGCCTGCAATGCTGGCAAAAACGGCCGAACTCGGTCACTACATCCCGGACAGACGGTCAGTCACGGCCGGAGAATCTGGCCGGCCTGCGCTCGATGAAATGGGCAACTCCTTCTGTAAAATCCTCGCTCCGGATGCTGTCGAACATCTCGGCATTGGCAACCCGCGTGGCTTCGGCCAATGACTGGAACGGTTGCTCCCACAGTTGCCGCTTGATCACCCGGATGGATCTGGGGGAAACGTTCTCCGCGAGGTCGTCGGCATAGTCGAGCGTCGTCGCCATGAGTGTGTCCGCATCGACGACGCGGTCGACCAGCCCCATCCGCAGCGCTTCGTCGGCCTGCACCTTGCGCGCCGAATACAGCAGATCGGCCGCATGGCCGGGGCCGACTACGCGCGGCAGCAGCCACGAGATGCCGTGCTCGGCAATCAGCCCCCGGCGCGCGAACGCCGTGCTGAACACTGCCCGGGCGCTGGCGAAGCGCATGTCGCTGTACAGCGCGAACACCAGGCCCAGGCCCGCCGCGGCGCCATTGACTGCCGCGATCACAGGCTTGCGCATGGCCGGGAAATAGCCATAGCGGGTCTGGTAGTCGGCGCGCCGGTTCATGTCGAACGAGCGCATCCACTGGGCGGCGCGGATGTCGCCCGGGGGCAGCACTTCCAGTTCGTCGATGTCCATGCCGGCGCAGAAACCCTTGCCGGCGCCGGTCAGCACCACCACGCGCACGTTGTCGTCGCGATCGACGGCTTCCATGGCATCGCGCAACTGGGCCTCCATGACCCTGGTCAGCGCGTTGAGCTTGTCCGGCCGGTTCATGGTGACCACGGCGATGCGCTCGCTTTTTCCGGCGCGAGCAACGGTAACCTGACTGTCCATAGTGCGATTCCTTTCGATATCTTGATGTCTTGACTGGTCTTGCCTAAGGCAGCTGGACGGATCTGGGCTCCAGGAACTCTTCCAGCCCGTGGACGCCACCTTCGCGCCCGACGCCGGACAGGCCGAAGCCGCCAAACGGTGCCGCTGGGTTGAAGCGGGCGCCATTGACGTCCACCTGCCCTGCCCGCAGCGCGTTGGCAATCGCTTCGCCGGTGCTGTCATCGGCAGCCCACACCGTCGCGGCCAGTCCGTAGCGGGTGCCATTGGCCAGGGCGATGGCTTCGTCGACGCTGTCGTAGCACAGCACCGCCAGCACCGGCCCGAAGACTTCCTCCTGCGCCAGCCGGCTGTCCGGTGCGACGTTGCCGTAGATGGTGGGCGCGACGAAATAGCCGGTAGCCGGCACCGGCGCATCGGCACCGCCGGCGATCCGGTCGAAGCCGGCCTGTTCCGCCGCGGCGATATGCGCCTGCACGCGCTGGCGCTGCAGCGCCGACAGCAAGGGGCCGACGCGGGTCGCGCCATCGGCGGGATCCCCGAGGGTCATCGCGGCCGCGACTTCCACCAGCAGTTGCCGGCAGCGCGGGTAATCCTCGCGTGCGACGATCAGCCGGGTGGTGGCGCTGCAGGTCTGTCCCGAGTTGAGGAAACAGGAACTCACCGTCGCCCTGACCGCCCTGGCGAGATCAGCACCGGGCAGCACGACGGCCGCCGACTTTCCGCCCAGTTCCATCGACACGCGCTTCATGTCGCCGGCCGCCTGCGCCGCGACCTTGCGGCCCACCGCGGTGGAGCCGGTGAACGAGACCATCTGGATGCCGGGATGCGAGACCAGCGCCTCGCCGACCGCGGCGCCGCCCAGCACGAGATTGAGCACGCCCGGCGGCAGCTGTGCCTGCGCGCACGCGGTCATCAGCCGTTCCGTGACGGCGGGAGCCAGCTCGGACGGCTTCAGCACCACCGTGCAGCCGGCCAGCAGCGCGGGGGCCACCTTGGCGGTGATCTGGTGCAACGGGTAGTTCCACGGCGTGATGGCGGCGACCACGCCGACCGGGGCCAGCGTTACGCGGGAATTGCCGATGGTGCGCAGGAAATCGAAGGTGCCGGCCAGCGCGGCCGTGGCACGCCAGGCCGCGATCGGCGCATCGACCTGGATGCGGCGCGACAGCTTCAGCGGCATGCCGACTTCGCGCGAGATCTCTTGGGCAAGCTCCGCGGCGCAGCCTTCCAGCGCATCGGCCAGCGCATGCAGGTATGGCGCACGCCCGGCCGCGCTCAGTGCCTGCCAGTGTGGCTGCGCCCGCGCCGCCGACGCCACGGCTTCGTCCACATCGTCCGTGGTGCCCAGGCTGACCTCGGCCAAGGGGGCTTCGGTTGCCGAATCGTAGACGTGGATCGATTCGCCGCTGCGTATCGGGCGACGTACGCCGTCTATGTAATGTTGGGTCAACTGCTTCACTGCGACTCCCTTGTCTCGCGTTTCTTGCGTTGATCGAGGAACGCTGCCATCACGCGCTGCGGTTCGCCGTCGGCATAGCATTCAAGTTGTGCCCGGATGCCGGCGACACAGGCCTCGTCGAATCCCGGCTGCGTCATGGCGCGAAAGCGCTGCTTTGACAGGCGCACGGCGGTCGGCGGCAGCGCCGCGAGCAACCTGGCCTGTGCCAGCGCCTGCGTCATCAGTTCGGCCTCGCCGCACAACGCTGTCACCAGGCCGATTTCGAAGGCGCGCTGGCCACTGACCAGTTCCCCCGACAGCGACATCTGCACGTTGTGGGTATGCCCCACATGCAGCGTCATCAGATAGGAGCCGACGACGCTCGCCAGGCCTGCCTTGACCTCCGGCTGTCCCCAGCGGCTGTCGGCCGTGGTCAGTCGCCAGTCCGCGCACAGCGCCAGCTGGAGGCCCGCGCCTGCCGCGACGCCGCGCACGGCGGCCACGCACGGCTTGTCGACCTCGCGCACGGCCTGGTACATCGCCCGTTGCCGGTTCAGCCAGGGCACGAGCTGCTGCCACGTCACCGCGGCCGCCTCATCGAGGTCCTGCCCGGCGCAGAACGCCCGCTCGCCGGCACCGGTCAGCACGACGGCGCGTACCGATGGTTCGGCATTGAGCCTGCCCAGCGCTTCGATCAGCTCGCCGCGCAGGACGTCGTTGACCGCGTTCATGCGTGCCGGCCGGTTCAGCGTGACGATGGCGACGTCGCGATCCTGTTCGACGCGTACGGATTCCATGTTCAAACCCCCTCCCGTTGCGCTTCCGTTGCGCTTCTGTTGCCCCTGAGTTCCACCACGGCATCGACCGCCATCACCCCCTCGCCGGCCGCCATTACCATCAGCGGGTTGATGTCGACCGAAACCAGCGCGGTGCGGTGACGCAATGCCCAGTCGCCAAGCGCGACCGCCGACGACGCCAGTGCCTCCAGGTCGAGCGCCGGAATGTCGCGATAGCCATCAAAGAGCGGCGCCAGGCGCAGCTGCGCGCAGGCCGCCTTGACGTCACCGGCGGTGAATGGCGCCAGCAGGGTCACGACATCCTTGCGGAGTTCAAGCAGCGTGCCGCCCTCCCCGATCATGACCAGCGGCCCGAACAACGGATCGACCGAGACACCCAGCGCAAACTCATGGCGGCCCTTTACCATCGTCGCCACCACCACCCGCGGCGATGCCACGCCCAGCCGCTGCAGCGTATCGATGCAGTCCCGCGTCGCGCGGGCCACGCCCGCCGCGTCGGTGAGCCGCAGATGCACGAGGCCATGCTCGCTCTTGTGCGGGATCTCCGCCGCACAGCCCTTGACCACCACTGGCACCCCGCCGAGCGCGTCGAACGCCGCCACCGCCCCATCCACGCTGTCGCACAGCCGGTGCGGCACGGTCGGTACTCCGGCTGCGGCGAGCAAGGCCATGCTATCGGCTTCGTCCTGCAAGCCACTGCGGTCGAGCTGGCGTGCTTCAGGCCAGGGCGGCGTGGCTGCCGCGTGGGCCAGCCGATGATGCGCGGCAAACTGCGCCAGGGCTGCAATGGCATCCGCTTCGGTGACGAAGGCCGGCATGCCATGTCGCACGAAGGCCTCGCGCACCGACTGTTGCGGCGCGCTCGCCACCAGGGGCTTACCCTGTTGCGCACTGAAGGCAGCGGCGTCGCGCGCCAGCGCCTCGACGTCGTAGCCGGGGCCGGCCACCGGAATGCCGACCATCACCATGTCGGCCTGAGGCTCGGCGCCCAGCGCCTGGAGCACCCGCGGGAACATGTCGCCCTTGCCCAGCAGCGCCGCGGTCATGTCGAGCGGATTGCCGGCGGTCCCGAACGCGGGCAGGATCGCGCCCAGTTCGCGCAGCGTGGCCGGCTGCAGTTCGGTCAGCGGCAGGTCGTGCCGCTCGGCCAGGTCGGCCGCCATGACGCCCACGGCGCCGCTGTGGCTCATCACGACCGTGCGGCCCTGCCCGGGCGTGCAGGGCTGCAGGTAGAGGGGCACGGCGCGGACCAGCTCGCCGATATCGCGCGCACGCCAGATGCCGTGGCGAGACAGGAAGGCATCGATCGCCGCGTCGTTGCCGACCAGCGCACCGGTATGCGAGGCTGCCGCCCTCGCGCCACGCTCGCTGCTGCCGGCCTTGAGCAGCACGATGCTGGCGCCGCGCCCCCGGGCCAGCGCCGCCGCGCGGGCCAGCTGCGCCGGGTCGGACACCGATTCGAGGTAGACCAGGATCAGCCGCACCTCGGGGTCCGCGGCCACCGCCGCGGTCATCGCGCAGGCGTCTAGATCGGCGTCGTTGCCCGTCGCCACCAGGTAGCGCACGCCATGGCCGGCCTGGCGCAGCAAGGCATAGGGCATGACGCTCGCCGCGCCGCTCTGGCTGATGATCGCGATCGGGCCGTCCCGAGGCGCCACCTCCATGAACATGGTCGAGAAATTGAGCACCGCGCCGCTGGCGAAGTTGGCCGTTCCTTGCGCGTTCGGCCCCACCAGCCGCATGCCGCTGTCATTGGCCAGCGCCACCAGTTCCTGCTGCCGCAGGCGTCCTGCCTCGCCGGTCTCGGCGAAGCCCGACGCCATGATGACGGCCGCCTTCACGCCAGCAGCGCCGCACTGACGCACCTGCTCAAGCGTGGCGTCGCCGGACACGGCGATCACCACGGCATCCGGCGCCTTGCCGATCGCACCGATATCGGGATACGCGCGATAGCCCTGGATGACCTCGCGCCCCGGATTGACCGGAAACACCTCGCCCGTGTAGCCGAAGGTGCGCAGGTAGTGGATCGGCCGTCCGCCCACCTTGTTGGGGTTGTCCGAGGCGCCGATCACGGCCACCGAGGCCGGCGAGAACAGCGCGCCAAAGGTTGTGGAGATCTCAGTCAAGGGTCGCTCCCGATGCCTTGACCACCGGCGACCACTTGCCGGCGTCATGCTGGATCAGCCTGGAAAAATCGCCCGGCGTCCCTGGCAGCGGCCGGGCGCCCAGCGCGGCGAGCTGCTTGCGCACGTCTGCCTGCGCCAGCACGGCCTGCAGTTCGCTGTTCAGGCGGCGGATCACGTCGGGCGCGGTTCCTTTCGGCGCCGACAGGCCAAACCAGATCGTTACGTCGAAGCCCGGCAGGCCAGCCTCGGCAATGGTCGGCACCCTGGGCAGCGCCTCCGAACGCGTCACGCCGGTCACGCCGAGCGCCTTGACCTTGCCTGTGCTGATGTATTGCACCTGGCTCGATACCGTATCGAACATCATCGAGATGCGTCCGCCAAGCAGGTCGGTGAAGGCCGCCGCCGACCCCTTGTACGGCACATGGACGATGTCGACACCCGCCATCGACTTGAACAGTTCGCCCGACAGGTGGTTGGAGCTGCCGTTCCCGGCCGAGCCGAAGGTCAGCGTGCCGGGCTTCTGCCTTGCCAGCGCCAGCAACTCCCTGACGTTGCTGACCGGCAGGCTGTCCGGCACCACCAGCACGTTAACCGTGGAAGCCACCGACCCCACGGCATCGAACGACTTGACCGGGTCAACCTTCAGCGAGCGATAGAGCCACGGGTTGATCGCCATGGTGCCGGTGGTGGCAAAGAACAGCGTATAGCCGTCGGGAGCCGCCTGCGCCGCGGCCTCCGTGGCGATGGTGCCGCCGGCGCCGCCGCGGTTGTCGATCAGCACGGGCTGTCCGAGCTGCTGCGACAGGTGCTGGCCGATCAGCCGCGCCATCGCGTCAGTGGGCCCGCCGGCCGGGAACGGCACCAGCAGGCGGATCGGCTTGGCGGGATAGCTGGTGGGGGCGGCGGCGGCGCTGAACGCTGCCGTCGCGGCGGCAGCCGCGGCAACCCCCAACAAGGCGCATAACGGCCGCCGGAATGCGCGAAGCGCAGCGGAAAAGCGCGGCATGTTGTCTCCATTGGTTTCGTAAGCCCCTCTCTGTGCAGGAGGGATGGACTCAGTGTATGGAGTCCCGGACCAACGCAAAAGAGTAGAATCGTCGATACCTGATATCTACTTTATGGATATAGAACAGCGTGAACCTGAAGCAACTCGAAACCGTGGCGCTGGTGGCCGAATTGGGATCGCTGTCACGTGCGGCGCGCTCGCTGGGCATCGCTCAGTCCCTGGTGAGCCGCGTCATTGCCCAGATCGAAGCCGAATGGGGCGACCGGCTGTTCGAACGGACCGGCCGCGGCGTGGTGCTATCGGAGTTTGGCCAGCGGATCTTTCCGCAGGTCCAGCTGCTGCTGGCCCAGTCGGCGCGGCTGCGCGACGAAGTCAAGGACGCGGCGGGCGTGCCGTTTGGCCAGGTAAGGATCGGCGTGCTGCCGTCAATGGCACCACGCCTGATTCCGGCGCTGTTCGAGGACCTGCGCACCACGGCGCCAGGTGTCCGGCTGCGCGTGGCGGAAGGCTTCAGCGGACAGCTCGACGAGGAACTGGAATCGGGCCATCTCGATCTTGCCGTCATCAACCGTTATGGTCCCGGGCCCCGACAGAGCGAAGACGTGCTCGCCCAGGTTGCCACCTACCTGATCTGCACGCCCGGGCATCCACTCGCCGGGATGCCGACGGTGGCGTTCTGCAAGCTCGACGGCGTCCCGCTGGTGCTGCCACCGGCGCCCAATGGGCTGCGCTCGATCCTCGACCAGCACGCGCGCCAGCTCGGCATCTCGCTGGACGTGGCACTGGAAGTGGAATCGCTGAACACGATGAAGGAGGTCGCGCTTGCCGGTGGCGCGTTGACCATACTTCCGTTCCTGGCGGTGGATCACGAGGTGGCCGCCGGGCGCTTGTCGGCAGTCGAGATTGTCGAGCCGCGCTTGCCACGGACCATTGCGATGGGCGTCACGCGGCATCATCCGCTGTCCCGGGCGGCACGGCACGTTCTTTCCCGACTCCATGCCCTGGTGCCTGAAGTCGCAAGGAGCGGACAGGCCTAGCGTCCAAGGCAACGGGCGTGCCCTACTCGCTACCCTTGCATAGTTTGTCCGCCACCAGCTTGACCATCGCGTGCCGGCCGGCTCGGCGCTCAGCTTGGCGAGGATGCGCAGCGCTGACCGGCGCGCCACTGGCGCATGCAGGGGCCCTATACTGAACTCAGCCGACACGCCCCGGCGCAGCGACCATCGGCGGGCACTGGCGCATCCGCATGCGGTACCGGGGACGAATGCCGTCACGGGCCAGACAAGGACCTGCCATGAGCAATCGCCGCTATGTCGTCATGATCGACCAACCCAAGGATGTCTCCGACGAGCAGATGGCTGAGTACATCAAGCTCGCCATCGCCAACTGGGGCGCGGGAGTGCCACCGCCGCCACCGGACAGCCCCTTCTTCGACCTGGATGTGTTGTCGGTAACGGCCGTTCACAAGGCACATAAGGATTAAACGTTAAGCGTGCGGGCGGCACCCGGTGCAGCCAGTTCCAGTGCGGAACAGAGCCATGAAGCAGCCCCCTTATCCCAGGCATTCCGGCCCTTACCCCGGCCGCTACTGGCATTTCGCGGACGACGGCCGCATGCAATGCGACCTTTGCCCACGCCACTGCCGCCTGCATGACGAGCAGCGCGGCGCCTGTTTCGTGCGCCAGCGGGCCGGCAAGGAAATGGTGCTGACCGCGTATGGCCGCTCCTCGGGATTCTGCATCGATCCCATCGAAAAGAAGCCGCTCAATCACTTCTACCCAGGCAGCGCGGTCCTGTCGTTCGGCACGGCGGGGTGCAACCTGGCATGCAAGTTCTGCCAGAACTGGGACATCAGCAAATCGCGCGAGATGGACACGCTCGCCGATGCAGCCATGCCCGAAGCCATCGCCGAAGCCGCAGCGTCCCACCGGTGCAAGAGCGTCGCCTTCACCTATAACGACCCCGTGATCTTTGCCGAATATGCGATGGACGTGGCCGATGCCTGCCACGAACTGGGCATCATGGCGGTGGCGGTGACAGCCGGCTATATGGGCGCGCAGGCGCGGCGCGACTTCTACGCCAGGATGGATGCGGCAAACGTCGACCTGAAAGGCTTTACCGACGCGTTCTATCTTGCGTGCACCGGGGCCCACCTGGAGCCGGTGCTGGAGACGCTCCAATACCTGAAGCACGAAACCGCGGTCTGGTTCGAGATCACGACACTGCTCATTCCCGGCAAGAACGACAGCGATGACGAGATTCGCGCCGAGGCCCGGTGGATCGCCAGGGAACTAGGCACCGACGTACCGCTGCACTTCACGGGATTCCATCCCGACTACAAGATGCGCGACGTGCCGCCCACGCCCTGCACGACGCTTGCGCGTGCCCGCAAGCTCGCGCTGGCGGAGGGGCTGCACTATGTGTACACCGGCAATGTCCATGACACCGTCGGTGACACGACCTCTTGCCCCGCATGCCACACACCGCTGATCGTGCGCGACTGGCATGCGATCGAAAGCTATCGGCTGACTGCTGCGGGAACCTGTCCTGAATGCTTTGCGCCGATTGCCGGTCGCTTCGGACAATTCGAGCGCCAGTTCGGGCGGCGGCGGATTCCGGTGCAAATCGGCACCTAGTCTGATCTAGTCCGGTTAAACAATCCCCCAATGCCGATGATTTCCTCGATCGATGCCGTGACACTCGCCACCCACGACATGTCACGAGCCGTTGCCTTCTACCAGGCGCTCGGATTCCAGATCCGCTATGGAGGCGCCGACGCGGAATTCACCAGCTTCCACGTCGGCACGGGCTATCTCAACCTGATTGCGCAGCCGTCCAGCCGGCAATGGTCATGGTGGGGACGCGTCATTTTCCATGTCGACGATGTCGACGCCATCCACCAACGTGCGCTCGAACACGGGCTGCGTCCCGAGGCCGCCCCGCGCGATGCCGAGTGGGGCGAGCGGTATTTCCATCTCAGCGATCCCGACGGCCATGAGCTGAGTTTTGCGAAACGGTTGGTGGGATGAGCGCCAATGTACCTACCGCCGAAGAACCTTTACCGCGGATCGGTTCACCGAGCCTTGCGATAGTGATCCCTGATGAAGACGGGCAGATCGTTTGACGGCGGCGTAAACGGAACCTGATACATCATGTCGCCGACGAAGCCACGGTGATAGGTGGCATGGTTGACTAGATGCAGCACGATCTCCTCTTGCGTCATGACCCCCACTCCCCCGCCGACAAACTCGAAATGAACGGTCTTGGTCAAATCCTCGTTCGACCAGTTGCAGACAAGATCGATATACCAGCGGTCCATCTCCTGAACCGCTTGCCACAGATCACCAACCGGCGGGGTGTGCTCGGTGTTGCGGGCGGTGTAGCCATGTTTCCTGCCTTGCAGATGGTGCCTGAAAATGTCGTCCACGACGTACACATGGTTCAAGGTGTGGACCATGTTCCCAAACCGCGTCGGCCGCGGCCGGAGAGCCTCGCCATCCGGCAGATCCATCACGCTCCTGAAGGTCAGTTCGTTCGCCCACTCTTTGTAATGCAGCAGCATTTTCAAGGTGTCTGCGGCTGAAGCCGGTGGCGCGGAGTCAACGGCGGCTGCGGGGGATGGCTGGATCTGTGGGACTGCGGGCATGCGGATAACTCCTTGTTTCAAACGTTGGCCGGGTCGAGAAGGCCGATATCCGTTTTTATTCGAGTGGTTCCTGGTGGTGGCCTGAACGGCTTGGCGGACTGGCAAGTAGCGCCTGCAAGCTGGCTTGCCACGATGCGTTATGCAGCTTGCCTACGGCGCTGAAAATCCTCGCAGCCGGCCTTCGACATGGGTGCGGGTTTCGCCGCCGACCCAGATCCGGCCGGCTTCATCGCGGCTCACATGAATGCGGCCCTTCCGACCGAGGCGGGTCCCCTGGGCGGCGACATAGGCTTCCTTAACCACGCCTGCGGCAAACAGCCATTGCGCCAGCGAGGCATTGAGGCTTCCTGTCACAGGGTCTTCGACAATTGTCCCCAAATGATCGCTAAAAAAAGCACGAACCTCGAAGGCTGCATCACCACCGGCATGGGGGCCGACGACGCCGACATCAATCCTGCGTGGCCAGCTTCGTGCCGGGTTCAGGGCAAGCACTTGCTCCGCCGAGGCCAGCCTGATCCCCAGCCATCCGGGGCCGTTGTCGATCCAGGCGGCATCAACCACGTCGCATGGTTCGATCCCCAGAAACTGCAGCGCCTCGGCCAGTTCATTGTGTGTGGGCGTGCCGGAACGAATCAGCGGCGGAGCGCCAAAGGAAAGCCGTTCCTTATCACGTCGAACGTTAACCAGCCCTGCGCCGCATTCCTGGATGATTTCGGCCTGCTGCTTCGGCTCGCCGCCGGTCGAAAGCCAGGCACGGCAACTCCCGAGCGTCGGGTGTCCGGCAAAAGGCATTTCCCGGTCCAGCGTGAAAATCCTGACCCGGTAGTCCGCGCACGGATTTGTGGGCGATAGCAGAAAGGCCGTCTCCGACAGGTTGAACCAGCGCGTCAACCGCTGCATATCGTCCGTCTCCAGCCCATCGGCGCCAAGGACCACCGCCAGCGGGTTGCCGGAAACCGGCGCGGAGCCGAAGACGTCGACCATCTGGACGACAAAGCTCATCAATCATTCCTTAGTTCGTGGCGGCGCTGGCAGGCCCAGGCGGCGCAACCAGTCAATGTTGGTCCATCGAATAGCGACGTCAACACGCCGGGACATCAGCTCTGCGATGCAAGGAGCTTTCCTCCCGCGACCGCAAACAGCGCGGACAATCCCCCCTCGATCCAACGCCTGACTCTGGTGTAGAAAGCAATCATCGGGGCGGTCGAGAAGAGGATCGCGTAGCCGCCGAACACGATGACGCCGAGAAAAGCGCAGCCGCCGATGATCGCCGGCAAGGTGCCGCTCGAGGCGTCTTGCCGGAGCCCGAGCGACATGATCGCCGTCCAGGCCATGATGGCTTTGGGGTTGCCGATGTGCATGAGGACGCCCTGCCGGTAGAGCGACCGATAGCGTGGCGTGGCCCGCCCTGCGTCTGCGCCCGCGAAGTCCGAAACCGGCTTCAGGGCGGACCTGCCCGCGCGAAACGCCAGGTAGAGCAGATAGACACCGCCAATGATCTTGATGAGGGAAAGCGCCTGGGCACAGGCGGCCAGTATGGCGGAGATGCCGGTCGCGGCCAGGGTTGCCCAGAACAGCGAGCCTGTCATGACGCCGCCCGCCAGGACGAGGGCTGATATGCGGCCGTCGCGCATCGCCGCTGCCATGATCGCCATGTTGCTTGGCCCCGGACTGGCGATGGCGAGGAGATAAGTGCCATAGACCAGCGCGATCTGACTACCACTCATTGAACATTCACCTGGAGCGCATCCCGAAAAGGGCAAACGGGTTTTGGATAAAGTTTTGCGTTAAAGCTAAAACGTCCGGTCGGCTTCGGCCCTATTGCGGGAGATCTCCACGATGGACGATGTGGACCTTGTTGCCATCCGGATCGCGCAGATACGCGCCGAAATAGCCGTCGCCGTAATGCGGACGCGGCCCGGGAGCGCCGTCATCGGTCCCGCCATGCAGAAGACCCGCGCCATGCGCCGCCTTCACGGCCGCTTCGGACGGGGCCAGAAAGGCGACCATGCTGCCGTTGCCAGCCGTCGCCGGTTCGCCATTGTGGGGACTGTAGACATAGAAGCGTGGCAGCAGCGCTGCCTGTGTCACCCAGCACAGCGACGGCGGCCCGCCATCGGGCGTGACCATGCGCCGCCTCAGTCCGAGCGGAGCGAGCACCGCATCATAGAAATCGCCTGCGCGCTCAAGATCTCCCGTTCCCACCGTGACATGGCTGAACATCCGGCTCTCCGATTGCCCGCAAACGGTCGGGCTGAATTTGTCATGCACATATTTCCGCCTGTACCATAACTCGCATAACACTTGCTGGCTATTGAAATAGTGTCACGTGACACTATTCATTCGGATCGTAAAAATGCGGCTTCAATCCCCCTGGGTGCCCCGCCTGGCAGACATCGAAGCGAGTCTCGCTGAAAGGCTGGGGCTGGCTCTGGCCGACGACATCATCGAGGGCCGACTCAGCGGCGGAGACCGTCTGCCCGCCCATCGCGATCTTGCCGGGAAGCTGGGTATCGGGCTTGGTACGGTGACGAAAGCCTACGCCGCACTCGAACGGCGAGGTTTGGCACGCAGCGTCAAGGGTCGGGGGACGTTCGTGGCGATCCGCCAGGCACGTGAGGACCGACAGATCGATCTCTCGTCCAATGCGCCCCCGGCCATGCTTGGCGCCCGTCTGCTGGCGCGGACATTGGCCGCGATCGCACGGAAGATCGACGCGGCTCATCTCAATCTCTACGCCCCGCCCGCCGGCCACCTGGAGCACCGCCGCCTGCTGGCCAGCTGGCTCGAAACCCTCGGCATGACGGTCGATCCGTCGCATCTGGTGTTGACGAGCAATGCCCGCCAGGCCATTTCCCTGGCCTTCGAGCTTGCCTGTGGCCCGCAAGGGGTGATCCTGACAGAACGGATCACCTATCCCGGTGCCATCGCGCTGGCCCGGCGCAAAGGGTATCGGGTGCTGGGCATCGATATCGATGCGGAAGGGATGATGCCGGAAACGCTTGCCAGCGCCCTTGATGACATCGCTTCGCCCGGTAACCGGGCCGTCTATCTCACACCGACGCTCCACAACCCGACGACTGCCACGATGGGAACTGCGCGAAGGCAGGCTATCGTCGATATCTGCCGGCGGGCGGGTGCCTGGATCATCGAAGATGGCGTCTATGCGCTGGGCCCGTCCTCTGCGCCTGCACTCGCGACCTTGGCGCCCGAGATCGTTTTCCACGTCAATGGACTGTCAAAGTCCCTGGGCCCCGGATTGAGAGTCGGCATGCTCGCGCTGCCGGCTGGAATGAACGCGGTCGCCGAAGAAGCCCTGCAAGATTTACCCATGGCCCCGTCGCCATTGTCCTGTGCCGTGGTGGAAGAATGGTTATCCAGCGGCGTGGTCGAGCCGATCCAGCAGGATCTGCTTCATGAGGCGCGACGCAGATCGGACCTGGCCGTCTCGCTGCTCGGCACCAGCGAACTTGTCTCGCATCCCGATGCCTATCACGTGTGGCTACCGATGCCGCGCGACGCCGCCAATCGTTTCGCGACAGCCGCGGCCGCCTTGGGCATCAGGGTGACGCCACCAGAAGCCGTGATGGTGGACGGCGATGATCAGAGGGGCGGAATCCGTCTTTGTCTTGGTGGACCTTCCTTCGAGGATCTGACGGAAGCACTTACCCTATTGGCAAGGCTTCTCACGGCTTGTCGGTCAGAATGATATGGCCGACGACAAGTGCTCGATGTGCAGCCGTTCGGCGGCGCCCAGGGAAATGACGCATTGCCAATGCATGTCCCTGGCCGGCGCCGCCTTCAAGAATGGGGGCCGCTCCGATCCTTACATCGTTGGCTGGAAGTTGGCGGATACACGCTGGCGCAGATAGTCCTCTGCGCTGATCGGCGCGTACTTGCCGGACGGGCTTTCGATCATCACATCGCGGTTGGCCTGGCAAAAGAACGCCAGACTGTAGCGCGAGCCCTGGTATTCGTGCGGCTGTGGGTTGCGCACGCGGTGGAAATTGGAGGGCAACCGGTCATCGCTCCAGCGCATCAGCATGTCACCAATATTGCAGGTGATGATGTCATCCGCCGGCTCGATGTTGGTCCATTCCTGGCCCTCCATCTCCTTGCCCGGACACAGTTGCAGGCCACCCTGGCCCGCGCTCTGGAATAGCAGCGTCAGGCAGTCGAAATCCGTATGTGCGCCGGCGCGCCACAGTCCGGATGGCACCGAGGGGTCGCTCGGGAAATAGTGCAGCAGTCGCAGCGTGCTCTGGTAGGTGGGTCGGGACGGGTCGTGCGCCCGGGTGAAAAAGTCGCGCGCGAAGCCGAGCTTCTCGGCGAAGCAAGACAGCACGCGCATGCCGACCTGCCAGCATTGCGCCTCGAACGCCAGCATGACAGCACGAAAGGCCGGCAGCTCGTCTTCGGTCGGCCACAGCGGCGCCATGTGCGGCAGCGTGATCTGGTACGACTCCTTCTGGTCGTGTGTGCCCGTGGACGGCCGCACCTGTGCCTTGCTCTCCCAGCCGCTGTTCAGTGCCCGCTGCAAGGGGTACTGCGCTTTGACGGCTTCCGGCAGGGCGAAGAAGCGCCGCGCCATCTCGAACGCTCCCTGTACCTGCGCCAGGTCGATGCCGTGGTTGACGAGCTGGAAGAAACCGACATCGGTGGCGGCTGCCCACAGCGCTTCAGTGATCTGTGTGCGGCGCGCCTCGAAGTCGGACAGGTCGATACGGCGGACCTCACGCGCCTGGGTCTCTGAACCCTGCCCGCCCATGCAGGCTTCCTTGTCGAGTTCGGTCAGGGTGTAAGGAGAGGCCGTCAGCGTAGTCATATGTGCTCCGTGCGAAAGAAGGTCGATGGGTGTCGGACCGGGAGCAACAGGCAACGCGCAGAAGTTTGCGCAAGCAATCCGGGCAGCGGTCTTGAAGCTCCGACGGCAAGCAAGCCAAGCCGTTGCGGCTCGACCTGTTCCGACTTCAAGAGCAATTCCCGGCCAGCCGGCACAACCTGCGCGACTGGTGAACGCTTCTACTCTCGCTAGCGACAGTGCAAAGTTCACGCCAGGCAGTGAGGTCCTAAGGTAAGAGCGAATTGGCCGGTGGACGCACCAGCTTTAATCCCGCTGCACCCTCAACGGGCGGGACATGCACACCGATGGCGTGTCGGCACGAAGGGCATGGCACCCATATATGCCGCCGCGAATGGCATGGAAGTTGCTGAAGTACGAGTAAGAGTAGAAGCGTTCACTGTCGCGCCAGGAGCCGAACGGTTTCCGGATAACCAGCGCGAACAGCCGGAAATTGCTCTTGAAAGCCGCGCCTGTGTGTCCGGTAGTTCGGACCGAGACCGTGCCTTCATGACGCATGCCCTGCATCCATTGAACCGCTTGGCTCTCATGACGGCTCGGACGCAGGCGTGTTGAACGACAGCTCAAACCGCGCCCCGCCATGACACCTCGCCTCTTGCTCCGCCGCCTGCTCGGGTTGGCAGCCATTGCCGCCACCTGCTGGTCCGCCAGTGCCTTGGCACTCGACAAGGTCGTGTTCCTCACCTCCTGGTACGCCCAGGCCGAACATGGCGGCTTCTACCAGGCCGTTGCTACCGGCCTCTACAAGGAATACGGCCTCGATGTGCAGATCCGCATGGGCGGCCCACAAGTCAACGGCATGCAGATCCTGAGCAGCGGCCAGGCAGACTTTCTCATGGGCTATGACCTGCAGGTGCTCAAGAGCGTCGAACAGGGTGTGCCTGTCACCACGGTAGGCGCGTCAATGCAGACCGACCCACAAGGCATGATGACGCATGAAGACGTGAAGAGCCTTGCGGACCTGAGGACGCGCACCGTCCTGGTCTCCACCTCTGGACGCACCACCTGGTGGCCGTGGCTACGGGGCAAATACAAGCTCGACGAATCTCAGTCGCGCGTCTACACGTTCAATCTGCAGCCGTTTCTTGCCGACCCCAATGCCGCGCAGCAGGCCTACGCGTCGTCGGAGCTGTTCAGCGCCGACAAGGCAGGCGTGAAGGCGCGCTTCTTCCTGTTTGCCGATGATGGCTACCCGCCCTACGGCACCACCATCGTGACGATGGAGAAGACCGTCAGGGAAAAGCCGGATCTGATCGCCCGTTTCGTGCGTGCCTCGATGGAGGGCTGGAAGAGCTACCTGGCCGACCCGGCGCCCGCCAACGCGCTCATCAAGCGTGACAACCCGAACATGAAGGACGACCAGCTCGCCTATGGCCTGGACAAGCTCAAGCAGTTCCGCATGATCACCGGCGGGGACGCCGCCACGCAAGGCATTGGCGTGATGACCGACGCGCGCTGGCGCAAGACGCGTGATTTCATGGTCGAGGTGGGTCTGCTCAAGGCCGATCTGGACTGGAAGCGTGCCTACACCACGCAGTTCGTCAAAGACCTGAGGGTGATGCCATGAAGACCGCATCGCATGCCAAATCGGTGTTCTATTGGAGAGGCCGCCATGTCGCTCGTCTTTCGTAACAGCAGCCGCGTTGCTGCCGTCCCGCCAGCGGGTGGCAGCCCGCTTCCGTTGGATGGGGTGCGGGCTGTCGATGCCCCGGCGTTGTTCGCCAACCAGGTCGAGAAGACGTATCCGAACGGCACCGTGGCCCTCGAGCGGGTCAGGCTTGCCATCCAGCCGGGCGAGTTCGTCTCGCTGCTCGGGCCGTCCGGCTGCGGCAAGAGCACGCTGCTCAAGCTGTTTGCCGGACTGGAACAACCGTCGGCCGGCCACATGCGCTGGTGGGGCGGGCCTGCGCTCGCCGCGGGTATCGGCACGCCAGGGCGAACGTTCGCGATGGTATTCCAGGAGGCAACGTTGATGCCATGGGCGAGAGTGGCCGACAACGCGCGCCTGCCGCTCGACCTGGCGCGCATGCCGCGCGCGGAGGCCGACGAGCGCGTACGGCGCGCCCTCGCGCTCGTCGGCCTCGGTCACTTCGGAAAAGCGTACCCGCGCGAGTTGTCCGGCGGCATGCAGATGCGCGTGTCGATCGCGCGTGCCCTGGCCGTGCATCCCGACCTGCTGCTGATGGACGAGCCCTTTGGTGCGCTGGACGAGTTTACGCGTAACAAGCTCGATGCGGACCTGCGCGCACTGTGGGCCGAGCGCGGGCTGACGGTGGTGTTTGTCACGCACAGCATCTACGAGGCGGTCTATCTGTCGAGCCGTGTGATCGTCATGGCAGCTCGCCCCGGCCGGATCATTGCTGACGTGCCGATCGAAGGCCCGGCCGTGCGCGACGATGCCTTCCGCGTGTCGCCGGCCTTCATGCAGTACTGCGCGCAACTGTCGGCCCTGCTGACACAGGCCAATACCGGTGCGCCGGCGGCCGACTGATCTTTGGAGAACCCATCATGAACCCCCCGTTGTTGTCCCGTCCGGCCGTACAGCGCGTGGCAGCGCCGCTGGTCGTGGGGATCGTGCTGTTGATCGCCTGGCAGTCCATCTGCATGGCATTCGACGTGCCGCCCTACCTGGTGCCGTCGCCCGTGGCCATCGGCAAGACGCTGGCTGAAGACTGGTCCCTGTTGTTCGGCTCCCTGTGGGTGACGCTGCGCATCACGTTGCTGGCGTTTGCGCTGGCCGTGGTAGGCGGCACGGTCGCGGCATTCCTGTTCGTGCAGAGCCGGCTGATCGAGGCCAGCCTGTTTCCCTATGCAATCCTGCTGCAGGTCACCCCGGTGGTGGCGATCGCGCCGCTGATCATTATCTGGGTCAAGGAGCCGACGCTGGCGCTTGTCATCTGCGCGACGCTGGTGGCGGTGTTTCCGATCATCTCGAACACGGTGCTCGGCTTGCGCAGCGTGAATCCCGGACTCGCCAATCTGTTCCGCATCAATCGCGCGAGCCGTTGGGACACGCTGCTGCGCCTGCGGATTCCGAGCGCACTGCCGTACTTCTTTGGCGGACTGCGTATCTCGTGCGGTCTGGCGTTGATCGGCGCGGTGGTGGCTGAGTTCGTGGCCGGCACCGGCGGCACCGGTGCCGGGCTGGCGTACCAGATCCTGCAGGCGGGCTTCTCGCTCAACATTCCGCGGCTGTTTGCCGCGCTGTTCCTGATCACGGTGACGGGTATCACCCTGTTTGCGGTCATGGTGGCGTTGTCGCGGCTTGCTCTGTCCCACTGGCATGAAAGTGAACTGGCATGACGTCTCGTTCTGAACAACGTGCGGCCCTGCTGATCCGCAACGCGGCCGCCATACTCACCACTGAAGGGGCAGAGGTAGGCCCGACGGCGAAGGGCAGTCGCGGAACGAGGTCTTTTGGCCGGATAGGTGCGGTCGATTGCTCTTGAAATTTGCCAGCCTGGCGGGCTTAGGCGGGCTCGATCGATGGTTTGGCCACTTCAGTTCGTCGCGCTTCCAACCGCCGATGCAAAGGTCTTGAAATCGCCGGACTGGCCGGGATGGGGCGATCGCTGCCGGCACGGTGAAGGCCCAGCGCACCTGCAACCGGTACCGCCTGCCCCAATTCGCAGCGGCCAGCATAGCCGCGCAGAGGTAGCCGTTTTGCTCATCCAGCGAGAGCCTGAAAGTGCGTGGTCGACGGACGCCTTCCACTCTGCTCCCCTTACTTGCCTGCGACCGGCTGTACGGACACGGCAACGGCCTCGGTATAGACCGCTTCGACCCGGTCTCCCTTCTGGATGCCGTTGAGGCGTGTCGGATCCCCTACCAGCAGAACCACGATGCGTCCGTTTGGCCCCTTCAGGGTGACGCTTCTGGCGTCGGTGTCAAAGGCAACGACGTCAGCCGTGACGGTCACTTCCCGGCCGACCGTACCTCCCGGCTTTGCACCTGGCGCAGCGCGCTCCGAGATCTCGCGCTCATGCATGGCAAGCGCTCCACTGCCCTTCTTGAGGCTCATGGTCAGCGCTTCCCTGTACTCGATCGTGACAGTGTCGCCGACCTTTAACTGCTCGAAGTTCCTGACATCCGGCCCCACAACGAGATCTGTAATCTTGCCGTCGCCGGATTTCAATGAGACGGTTCGCCTTGGCGCATCGATCTTGGTGATGGTGGCGGTGAGCTTTGCGGTGCCCGTTGCAGTCGCCCCGTCAGGCGACTGCATGACGTCCACGCGGGTCTTGGGTTGCGCCCATGCAGCAGTGATTGCCACCAGCATCGCCGCCGTGGCCAGTAGTGTCTTGCCTTTCATGCCATCCTCCGTTTGCTAGCCTTGCAGTAGGTAACCAGCCGGGGACGAATGACTTGATTGCCGCCGCCCATACCGCCATCTTTTTGCGCCAGGACTGCCGGCGGCGGCAATGCCAACCACCAGCTTGATCGCACGATGCGCCCGGCATCGATGTTCACACAGCATATATCTCACTTGCACGCTCCGCTAAGAAAGCTGCGATATACATTTCGCTGAAAATCTGCGGGCCCATCTCGCTGGAATTGACTGCACAGCCCCAAGATCGGTGCAAACGCCGACAACGCTACCTCGCTGGACTGCATTGCCAGCACCAGGCAGGTGCTGGCCGCCAAAGCATCTTTTGCGGAACGGGTCTATACCGCTCACTGCCTTTAGGCCGAGGCACTGATGGATAGGCTGCCATGACGGGATGGCGGGACAAGCCCGCTGACCGCCGCCTATCACCGCTGGATGAATTCGTCTCAGACTGGCGCGGCCGCGCGCGGTCGAGGTGGAGGCAACTTTGACAAATGCAGCACAGCGCATAGTATGAGTCTGTTTGCACACCAGACAGCAGATGGACCATGCGCCCCACTCGGATGGCATTGCTGCGTGATTGGCTGTTGGCGTCGCTTCTCGCCGGGCTGGGTAGCTTGCCGCTCCACGGTCTTGCGCAGTCCCTGCCGGTCCCGGCGCCGCCGCAGGAGACGATCCCCGCCTTCAAGACAGTCGACTCGATGGAAGCCCGCGTGCAGGGCTGCGTTACCTGCCACGGACAGAGTGGCCAGGGCACTGGCAATGGCTACTATCCGCGCATTGCTGGCAAACCAGCCGGCTATCTCTATAACCAGCTGATCGCTTTTCGGGATGGCACCCGGCGCTATCCGCCGATGAATTACCTGGTCGCCTACCTGCCCGACCCCTATCTGAAAGAAATCGCCGAGTATTTCGCCAAGCTGCGCCCCGCTTTCGCGCCCAGTGCCCCTACCGACGTCCCGCAGGCCGCCATGGCGCGCGGGCAGGCACTGGTCGCGAGCGGCGATCCCAAGCAGGGGATTCCTGCCTGCGCCGCCTGCCACGGCGCCGGGCTGACCGGCATGGAGCCGGGCATTCCGGGCCTGGTCGGCCTGCGGCACGCCTACATCGTAGGGCAGCTCACGCGCTGGAAAGTGGGGGAACGGCACGCGATGGAACCGGACTGCATGAAGCGCGTCGCCTCGCGGCTGTCGGATGCCGACATCTCGGCGGTCGCCGCGTGGCTGTCGCAGCAACAGCCGCCCAAGGACCCGTCGCCCGAGTCGTCCAACCTGGTGCGCATGCCACTGGCATGCGGCAGCCAGCGATGAGGGGGCACGCCATGAAAGCGCGCGGGTTGCTCACGCTCGTCATCGGCATTGTCGTTGTGGCGGCGTTGGGCGCCCTGGCCGTGCGGCTGATGCATCGCGAACCGGCGCAAGCGCCCCCATCCGTCACCGCGGCAAGCGGCGCAAAGGCGGCCGGCGCGCAGAACCCCGCCAGCCAGATCATCGCCAAGGGCGAGTACCTGGCCCGCGCCGGCGATTGCGTGGCCTGCCATACCGAGCCGAACAATCCCGCCTTCGCCGGCGGACGCGCCATGCCGACGCCTTTCGGCAACCTGTATGTCCCTAACATTACGCCCGACGACGAGACCGGCATCGGCCAATGGACCGCCGACGACTTCTACCGGATGATGCACACCGGCGTCTCGCGCGACGGCTCCCTGCTCTACCCGGCCATGCCTTTCGCGTCGTACACGAAGGTCACGCGCGAGGATTCCGACGCGATCTACGCTTACCTGATGTCGGTGCCACCGGTAAAGCGCAAGAACCATCCACACGAGCTGCGCTTCCCGTTCAACAAGCGCGAACTGCTGATCGGGTGGCGCACGCTCTACTTCACGGAAGGCGAGTTCAAGCCCGACCCCAGCCAATCGGTCCAATGGAACCGCGGCGCCTATCTCGTGCAGGGGCTCGGTCACTGCGCCATGTGCCATACCGCCATCAATGCGCTGGGCGGCTCCAGCGAGTCGAAGGAATTCGAAGGCGGCATGATCCCGAACCAGAACTGGTACGCGCCGTCACTCACCTCGAACCGCGAGGCCGGGCTTGGCAACTGGCCGATCCAGGATATCGTCGACCTGCTGCAGATCGGCGTCTCGCACCGTGCCACGGTGTACGGACCGATGGCGGAGGTCGTCTACAACAGCCTGCAATACATGAGCGACGAGGATGTGCAGGCGATGGCCGTCTACCTGAAGGCCCTGCCGCAGCGCGACACCGAGGCGCCGCCCCCTAGCCAGGAGCGGCTGGTACAGCCCGCCGTAATGGAGGCAGGCCGCCAGATCTACCAGCAGCAATGCGCAATGTGCCACGCCGAAGACGGCAAGGGCCATCCGCCATCCTATCCGCCGCTGGCCGCAAACCAGTCGATCACGATGTCGTCTCCGGTCAATGCCATCCGCATGGTGCTGAACGGCGGCTATGCGCCCGGCACGCAGAAGAACCCACGCCCGCACGGCATGCCGCCCTTCTCGCACATCCTCAATGACGACCAGGCGGCCGCCGTGGTGACTTATATCCGCGTAGCCTGGGGCAATACCGGCACCCCGGTGGCGGCGCCGCAGGTCAACGCGTTGCGCAAGCTGCTGCCGGAATAACCGATCGCAACCAGACGAGGCCAGACATGCCAGATCCTCTCGATCACAACGAACCGCGCCCGGCCGATGCCGAGGTGCATCGCGTGGTCAGCACGGGGCCGTCCGGTACCTTCGCCGTGGCCGGCGTGGCGACGGCGATCGTCGTTCTCATCTACCTCGTCTTCTTTTTCTTCGTCCACGTGCCGCGGGGGCTGGTCCAGTGAGCGCCGCACCGCAGACACCCGCTGCGCCGGATGGCCACCACGCCGAGTCGGTCGCCGTGGCGGCCGAGCGCCGCTGGGCCATGGTGGTCGGGCTGATCATCGCAGTCATCGTCCTGCTCATGATCTTCGCCAGCGTCCACTGGGCGTCCATGCCGCCGTCACGGGTGGAGACGGTCAACGTCAAGACGCTGCACCTTGAAGGCGAATTCGTCGAAGGCAATCTGGGCACGGCGGTGGACCCCGACGGCAAGGTCACGGTGCGGCTGGTTGCCCAGCAGTATTCATTCGAGCCGCAGTGCATCGTGGTGCCGCAGGGCATGCCGGTGACGTTCCGCGGTACCAGCGCCGACGCGGTGCACGGGTTCATCGTCGGCACGACTAACGCCAACACCATGCTGATTCCCGGTTTCGTGGCGACGTTCACCACCACCTTCAACCAGACGGGCGAGCACCTGATGCCCTGCCACGAATACTGCGGCATTGGCCACGAGGCCATGTGGGCGAAGGTGCAGGTCCTCCCGCGCGAGGACTTCATGGCCCGTGCGCGCAACACGGAAAGGATGACCTGTGTTCCTCGCTAGAAAGCTCGTTCTCGCCCATTTCTGGGTGGCATTCATCGCCTTTCTGGGCGCCATCCTGCTCGGCGAATGGCAGATGTTCATCCGCAGCCCGCTGGCGCAGTGGGTCAACAATCCCGAGCATTACTACCGCTCCGTCACCGCGCACGGCACGGTCATGGCGTACGTGATGCCCACGCTGGTAGCGATGGGGTTCGGCTACGCGGTCAGCGAACTCTCGCTCAAGCGGGCGCTGCTGGGCGTGCGCTGGGCGTGGATCGGCTACTGGCTGGTCATCGCCGGCACGGTGCTCGCGGCGGCGACCATGGGGCTCGGCAAGGCGTCGGTCCTCTATACCTTCTACCCGCCGATGATCGGCAGCCCGTTCTACTACCTGGGCGTGGTGCTGGTGGTGGTCGGCTCGTGGATATGGGTGGCGCTGATGTCGGTCAACCTGGCCGCCTGGAAGCGCGATAATCCGGGCGCGATCGTGCCGCTGGCCATGTACGGCATCGTGGCGGGCGCCTACCTGTGGGCATGGACCTCGCTGGGCGCGGCCATCGAAGTGCTGGTGCTGATCCTGCCGGCATCGCTGGGGCTGACCGACACCATCAATGCCGGACTGGCACGGGTCTTTTTCTCCTGGACACTCCATGCCATCGTTTATTTCTGGCTGATTCCCGCCTATGTCGCCTTCTACAGCATCGTGCCGCGCGCCATCGGCGGACGACTCTACAGCGACACCATGGGCCGCGTGGCGTTCGCGCTCTTCCTGGTCTTCTCGATGCCGATCGGCATACACCACCTGTTCGCCGACCCGCAAGTCGGCTCTGGCTTCAAGTTCGTCCATGCGGCGATGACGGCAATGGTGTCGGTCCCGACGCTGCTGACTGTCTTCACCATCGTCGCCTCGGTCGAGATCGCTGCCCGGTTGCGCGGCGGCCGCGGCGCGTTCGGCTGGCTGGCCGCGCTGCCGTGGCACAACCCGATGATGCTGGCTGTGACGTTCTCGTTCATCATGCTGGGCCTCGGTGGCGCGGGAGGCATCATCAACATGAGCTACCAACTCAATGAAACGATCCACAACACCCAATGGGTCACCGGCCACTTCCACCTGATCTTTGGCGGCGCCATCGTCATCATGTACATGGCGCTGGCCTACGACCTCTGGCCGCAACTGACCGGCCGCGGACCGCTGCCGGCGGGGCTGATGCGCCTGCAATTGTGGCTATGGTTCCTGGGCATGCTGGTGCTGTCGCTGCCGTGGCACTGGGTGGGGCTGCTCGGCATGCCACGCCGCATGGCGTACTACGACTACAGCCACCCCGCGCTGCAGCCGCAAGCATGGACGGTCATCGCCTCGACGCTCGGCGGGCTGGTGATGGTGGTCTCGGCGCTGCTCTTCGTCATCCTCCTCGCCACCGGCCACCGCCGCCCGGCCGGCACGCCCGCGCCCTACACCTTCAGCGAGACGCTGCACCCGGAGGCGCGTCCTCCGGCGGCGCTCAACAGCCTGGGGCTGTGGGTGGCGATGATGATCGCGCTCACGCTGGTCAACTACGGTTATCCGATCGTCCAGCTGGCAGTGCTTGACAACGCGTCGGTGCCGGTGGTGCCGATTGGTGGACGCTGACGCGCTGCCCACAGGCCAAACAGGAGACCCGGTCAATGTCCGCGCATCCCAACCCCATCGGCAGCAAGAGCGTATTGGCGCTGATCGTGCTGACGGTGGTGCTGGCGCTGGTCGGCTTCATCTGGCTGCCCTCCGTGCAAAGCGATTTCTCCGCACGCGGCGTGTGGGACGCCATCTGCCGCGCCGCCGGCGCCCCTGCCAGCTGGAATAGCCAGGGCATCTCGCGCAACGGCCACATCGCCACCAATGTCGTGCTTGACCGGAGCATGGCCCACGCCGCTCCCACCGACGTCATCGGCCGCGGCGCCACGCTGGCCCTGAACAATTGCACGATGTGCCACGGCGCGCGCGGCATGAGCGCATCCAATGCGCCAAACCTTGCCGGCCAGTACCCGGAAGTCGTCATCAAGCAGTTGCAGGATTACAGGTCCGGCAAGCGCGGCAGCGCGATCATGGAATCGCTGGCCCGCAACCTGTCCGAACGCGACATCACCGACCTCGCCGCCTACTACGCCTCGCTCCCCAAGGCCCGTACCGCACCGACCACCTATGACGAATCCCTGCCCCCACTCGTCCGCGTGGGCGACCCGCTGCGCAACATCGCCCCCTGCATCTCATGCCACGGCGGCGTCGACCAGAAGTTCGGCGCACCCTGGCTGGAAGGCATGCCGCATGACTACCTCACCACTGAACTGCGCGCCTTTCGGAACGGGCAGCGGCGCAACGACGCCGAAGGCCAGATGCGCAACATGGCCAGGGCAATGACGGACAAGGAGATTGAAGAGGTGGCGGGTTTTTACGCACGAAAGGCAGCGGCCGAAGGGCATTAGTCGATAGTCCGAACGGCCATGATGAAGTGCACCCTGGCGCCCACTGCGTCAGCGACTGCAAGTGGGCCACTTTCTTTAAGCACGGGAAAGGGGTATGGGCATGCAACGCCATGTATGCCGCGGCCCATTTCGACCTCACTCGGTTCCGAGCGCTCAAGCGCATCAACGCCCTAATTCAGGACGCCCAACGCGAACCGTTTGACGGGCTTTCGTTGGCGCGCCGTACTTTGAGCGCAATATCCATGCGCTGGCCAATGGCGGGCGACTGATACAGGTGGGTACGTTCGGGGGAAGCGCCGATGCCAGAGTGCCATTGGAGCGGATTCTCTATGGGCATCTGAAAGTAATCGGCACGGTCATGAAGTCGCGCACTGCGGACGAGAAGCGGGCAATGGTTAAGCGCTTCAGCGATCGCTGGCTGGTTCGCTTCGAAGAAGGCACTATCCGGCCAGTCGTCGATAGTATCTTCCCCCTCGCCAAGGCTGGCGACGCGCATCGCCGGATGGAGTCCAATCAGAGCGTGGGGAAAATCATCCTGGAAATTGGCCGCGCGGCTCAGTGGACGCTTAACCGCATCATCATTCGGTGGCTCTTGTGGCCACTGATTTTCATGATCTGGCTTTTGGACTAGGTCGTCTTCTCGAAGAGCCGGCTAACCGCCTCGTGCCGCAGGTCGTGGCACTGCAGATCCGGACATCCGCCTGTTCGAAGATGTCGCAAGAACGAACAGCACCCGATCGGCTTCTGGTAATTCCAGCGTCAGAGGCCGCTGCTTGCGCCCACGCACGCCCCTCTCAATCACCGCCAGGATTCGTTCGTCCAGAGGCTCTTTTGGGCTCCGACACGGGGTGGTGAAACAATCATAAAAAAAGGACCTAGATCGCTCTAAGCCCTTGATTTCATCGATCGAACGTTGGTGGGTGCTGAGGGGTTCGAACCCCCGACCTACGCCTTGTAAGGGCGCCGCTCTACCAACTGAGCTAAGCACCCGCTCGACCCTCGCAGGCTGTCTGCCTGCAACTTGCTGAACGCTCCGCACCTCGCGGCAGATGCCGTGGTTTGCGTTGCGAGGGCGCAAGTTTAATACAGGTGATTTCGGTTTGCCAAGGCCGTGCAGACAAAAAAACGCCGCCGGGCATCGCTGCCCTGCGGCGTTTCCTTCATGCGGCTGAAGCGAGGTCAGTGATGCAGGCGCTCAACCTTGGCGGTAGCCTTGTCGGCCACCTCCGCGGGCTTGGCGTCTTCTTCCGGCAACGCTTCGGGCTTGCGCTCGAGCGCCAGTTCCAGCACCTTGTCGATCCAGCGCACGGGCACGATTTCGATGGCGTTCTTGACGTTGTCAGGGATCTCGGCCAGGTCCTTGACGTTGTCTTCGGGAATCAGCACCAGCTTGATGCCGCCCCGGTGAGCCGCCAGCAGCTTCTCCTTCAGGCCGCCGATGGGCAGCACCTCGCCGCGCAGCGTGATCTCGCCGGTCATGGCGACATCCGCGCGCACCGGGATGCCGGTCAGCACCGACACCAGCGCGGTGGTCATCGCACCGCCCGCTGACGGGCCGTCCTTGGGCGTGGCGCCTTCAGGCACGTGGATGTGGATGTCGCGCTTCTCGAACATCTCATCCGTGATGCCCAGGCGGCGTGCCCGCGAACGCACCACCGAACGCGCGGCTTCCACCGACTCCTTCATCACATCGCCCAGCGAACCGGTGCGCGTGATGTTGCCCTTGCCCGGCATGATCGCGGCCTCGATGGTCAGCAGGTCGCCGCCCACCTCGGTCCACGCCAGGCCGGTCACCTGGCCCACCTGGTTTTCCTTGCCGGCCAGGCCGAAGTCGTACTTGCGCACGCCGAGGAATTTGTCCAGGTTCTCGGAATCGACCTTGATCGTGCCCGACTCCTTCTTCAGCAGCAGCAGCTTGACCACCTTGCGGGCGATCTTGGACACCTCGCGTTCCAGCGAACGCACACCCGCCTCACGCGTGTAGTAGCGGATGATGTCGCGAAGCGCGCCTTCGGCCACCTCGATCTCGCCAGCCTTCAGACCATTGTTCTTGATCTGCTTGGGCAGCAGGTAGCGCTGGGCGATATTGACCTTCTCGTCCTCGGTGTAACCCGACAGGCGGATCACTTCCATGCGGTCGAGCAGCGGCGGCGGGATGTTCAGCGAGTTCGACGTCGCCACGAACATCACGTCGGACAGGTCGAAGTCCACTTCGATGTAGTGGTCCTGGAACGTGTGGTTCTGTTCCGGGTCCAGCACCTCGAGCAGCGCCGACGACGGATCACCGCGGAAGTCCGCGCCCATCTTGTCGATCTCGTCGAGCAGGAAGAGCGGATTGCGCACGCCGACCTTGGACAGGCTCTGCAGGATCTTGCCCGGCATCGAGCCGATGTAGGTACGGCGATGGCCGCGGATCTCGGCCTCGTCGCGCACGCCACCCAGCGCCATGCGCACGAACTTGCGGTTCGTTGCGCGCGCCACCGACTGGCCGAGCGAGGTCTTGCCCACGCCAGGGGGGCCAACCAGGCACAGGATCGGCGCCTTCAGCTTGTCCACGCGCTGCTGCACTGCGAGGTATTCCAGGATACGTTCCTTGACCTTCTCAAGACCGTAGTGGTCCTCTTCCAGCACGCGCTCGGCGTTGGCCAGGTCATTGTTGACCTTGCTCTTCTTGCGCCACGGCAGGTTCACCAGCGTGTCGATGTAGTTGCGCACGACGGTGGCTTCGGCCGACATCGGCGACATCAGCTTGAGCTTCTTGAATTCGGCGTCGGCCTTCTTCTTGGCTTCCTTCGGCATGCGCGCAGCCTTGATGCGCTTGTCGAGTTCTTCCAGGTCGGCGCCTTCTTCGCCTTCGCCCAGTTCCTTCTGGATGGCCTTGACCTGCTCGTTCAGGTAGTACTCGCGCTGGCTCTTCTCCATCTGGCGCTTGACGCGGCCACGGATGCGCTTTTCGACCTGCAGGATGTCGATCTCGCCCTCGAGCTGCGACAGCAGGCTTTCCAGGCGCTCGGTCACATTGACCATCTCCAGGATCTTCTGCTTCTGCTCGAGCTTGATCGGCAGGTGCGCGGCGATGGTATCCGCCAGGCGCCCAGCCTCGTCGATGCCCGACAGCGAGGTCAGGATCTCCGGCGGGATCTTCTTGTTGAGCTTCACGTACTGGTCGAACTGCGACACGATCGCGCGGCGCAGGGCCTCGGTCTCGGCGCTTTCGCCAGGCGCGGGCGGCACGGGCACGGCTTCGCACATGAAGTGCGAATCGTCTTCGCTGACCTCGCGGATGTTTGCGCGCTGGGTGCCCTCGACCAGCACCTTCACGGTACCGTCGGGCAGCTTCAGCATTTGCAGGATATTGGCGATGCAGCCGACCTCGTACAGGTCGTCGGCGGTCGGCTCGTCCTTGGCCGCCGTCTTCTGGGCTACGAGCATGATGCTCTTGCCCGCCTCCATCGCAGTCTCAAGCGCCTTGATGGACTTTGGGCGACCCACGAACAGCGGGATCACCATGTGCGGAAACACCACCACGTCGCGCAACGGCAACAGTGGCAGGCGAATCGGCTCGGCCGGGAGGAGTTGTGTTCCGGACATCATTTTCCCCAAGTCAGTCATTTAAGGCGTAAATTGGGCCGCCTGAATCGATTACAAGATACGTGCCAACCGATTCATCAAGGCAGGCAGATGCCGCTCCCTGCACTTGGTGGCCCCTCTGAAACAGCATACCCGCGTTTCCTCCCTCTCGTCGGTAGAAATAAACAAAAAAAGCCGCTCGCTTCTACGCGAACGGCCTTTCCGCCTTGCTGCCGGTGTGGTGCCAACCACTTGCCACGCTGGCAGCCGTCGCGTCAGTTAGACCCTGCCACCTTGGGCTGCTGCTCCTCGTACATCAGCAGCGGGGGTGCATCGCCGTTGATCGTGTTTTCATCGATCACCACCTTCTGCACGCCCTTGTAATTGGGCAAGTCGTACATGACGTCCATCAGCGATTGCTCCAGGATTGAACGCAGCCCGCGCGCGCCGGTCTTGCGGCGGATCGCCTTGCGCGCGATGGCGCTCAGCGCACCGGGCCGGATTTCCAGCTCGACGCCTTCCATCGCCAGCAGCTTCTGGTATTGCTTGACCAGCGCATTCTTGGGCTCTACCAGGATCTGCATCAGCGCGGCCTCGTCCAGCTTGGCCAGCGTCGCCACCACCGGCAGGCGGCCGATCAGTTCGGGGATCAGGCCGAACTTGATCAGGTCTTCCGGCTCGGTCTGCGGCAGTACTTCGCTGACGTCGCGCTCTTCCTTGCTCTTGACCTGCGCGGCAAAGCCGATGCCGGTCTTGTCCGAGCGTTGCATGATGACCTTCTCGAGGCCATCGAAGGCGCCGCCGCAGATGAACAGGATATTGGTCGTGTCCACCTGCAGGAAGTCCTGGTTGGGGTGCTTGCGCCCGCCTTGCGGCGGCACCGATGCCATGGTGCCTTCGATCAGCTTGAGCAGGGCCTGCTGCACGCCTTCGCCGGACACGTCGCGGGTGATCGACGGGTTGTCCGATTTGCGCGAGATCTTGTCGATCTCGTCGATGTAGACAATGCCGCGCTGCGCCTTCTCGACTTCGTAATTGCAGTTCTGCAGCAGCTTCTGGATGATGTTCTCGACATCCTCGCCCACGTAGCCGGCTTCGGTCAGCGTGGTCGCGTCGGCGATCACGAACGGCACGTTGAGCAGGCGCGCCAGCGTCTGCGCGAGCAGCGTCTTGCCCGAGCCGGTCGGCCCGATCAGCAGGATGTTGCTCTTGGAGAGCTCGACATCGTCCTTCTTGCCGAGGTGCTTGAGGCGCTTGTAGTGGTTGTAGACCGCCACGGCCAGGATCTTCTTGGCCTGTTCCTGGCCAATCACATACTGGTCCAGGCTTTCGCGGATCTCGTGGGGCGTGGGCAGATCCGAGCGCGCGGCCGCGGCGGCGTCTTTCTCGGATGCCGTGGCCTCATCGCGGATGATCTCGTTGCACAGGTCGATGCATTCGTCGCAAATGAACACCGACGGGCCGGCAATCAGCTTCTTGACCTCATGCTGGCTCTTGCCGCAGAAGGAGCAGTACAGAAGCTTTTCGCTGGATGAACCTTTTTTGTCCGCCATAGGAATCAGTCACTTTTGCAGGGCGCACACCGCGGGGCGACAGGCTCCTCGGCGATACGCTTCAAACGCATCATACGCCAAAACAATTGGCATCACCGGCGCTTCCCCCCGGTTGTGGGGCCACGGACCTGTTGGACAGGTTCCGATGCAAAAAACGAGGCACGGGGCCTCGTTCCGGTGTAGCCTTCGCCATTTAGCCCGGCCAGCATGGCCGGCCGCCGTTGCACGATAGGCCACGGCGGCGCGCAGCATCAGCCGCGGCGGGCAAGTACCTTGTCGATCAGGCCGTAGTCGACCGCCTGGTCGCCGCTCATGAAGTTGTCGCGATCGGTGTCGCGGGCAATCTTCTCGACCGGCTGGCCCGTCACTTCCGACAGGATGGTGTTGAGCCGCTCGCGCAGGTACAGGATCTCACGCGCCTGGATCTCGATGTCCGAGGCCTGGCCGCGCGCGCCGCCCAGCGGCTGGTGGATCATGATGCGCGAGTTGGGCAGCGCCGAACGCTTGCCCTTGGCGCCGGCCGCCAGCAGGAAGGCGCCCATGCTGGCCGCCATGCCCATGCACAGCGTGGACACGTCCGGCTTGATGAACTGCATGGTGTCGTAGATGGCCAGCCCCGCCGACACCGAACCGCCCGGCGAGTTGATGTACAGGGACACGTCCTTGTCGGGGTTCTCGCTTTCCAGGAACAGCAGCTGTGCCACCACCAGGTTGGCGGTCTGGTCGTTGACCTCGCCCACCATGAACACCACGCGCTCCTTCAGCAGGCGCGAGTAGATGTCATAGGCGCGCTCGCCCCGGCCGGACTGCTCGACGACCATCGGCACCAGCCCCAGGCCCTGGGTGTCCAGTGCCGAAGCCTGCGTGGTGGCGAGACGGTCAAGCAAATCATTGCGGGTCATGCATGTTCTCCATGGATTCGTCGGATCGCAAGGCAATCCGGGTAACTCGGGAAGTCCGGGCCCCGCACCGTGGCGCGGGGCTGCCGGTCACTTCCGGCCTCAGGCTTGCTGCGGGTTGCCTTCGGCGGTGAGTTCCTCGAAGGACACCTTCTTGTCGGTGACCTTGGCCTTGTCGCACACGAAATTTACCACGTTGTTTTCGAGCACGTAGGCTTCCATTTCGGCCAGGCGCTGCTGGTCGCCGTAGTACCAGCGCATGACTTCCTTCGGGTCCTCGTAGCTCTTGGCGAAGTCCTCGATCTCGGCCTTGATCTGGTCGGCCTTGGCTTCCAGGCCGTTAGCCTTGACGATCTCGGCCAGGATCAGGCCCAGCTTGACGCGGCGCTCGGCCTGCTGCGCGAACATCTCGGCCGGGATCGGCATGTCCTTGGCATTGGGCATGCCACGCTGCTCCAGGTCGCGGCGGGCCATTTCCACCAGGCGCTCCTGGTCCTGTTCGATCAGGGCCTTGGGCACGTCCAGCTCGCTCGCCTTCAGCAGCGCTTCCATGACCTGGTCCTTCAGCATCGAATGCGTGCGGCGCTTGACTTCACGCTCCAGGTTCTCGCGGATGTCGGCGCGCATCTTGTCGACGCTGCCGTCGGCGATACCCAGCGACTTGGCGAAGGCTTCATTGACTTCCGGCAGGTGGGCCCACTCGATCTTCTTCAGGGTCACGGTGAACTCGGCGGTCTTGCCGGCCACTTCCTTGCCGTGGTAATCGGCCGGGAAAGCCAGCGGGAAGGTCTTGCTTTCGCCGACCTTCAGGCCCAGCGCGGCCTGCTCGAACTCGGGCAGCATGCGGCCTTCGCCCAGCACGAACGGGAAGTCCTCGGCCTTGCCGCCGGGGAACTCTTCACCGTCGATCTTGCCGACGAAGTCCAGCGTGACGCGGTCGCCGTTCTGAGCGGTGACGTCGGCACCGCCGTCGCCATGCTCGCCGGCTTCGCCGCGGGCGTGGTAGTGCACGCGCTGCTTGCGCAGGATGTCGATGGTCTTGTCGACTTCGGCGTCGGTGATCTCGGTGCTGGTGCGGGTGACTTCGGCAGCCGACAGGTCGCCAATGGTCACTTCCGGGTACACCTCGAAGGTGGCGTCGAACGCCACTTCATCCTCGCCCACGCCTTCGTTCTTGATCTCGAACTTGGGCTGGCCGGCAACCTTGACGTCCTGTTCCTTGGTGAGGTCGAAGAACTTGCGCGCGGCCTTGTCGAAGCGGACCTCGAACTCGACCTGCTGGCCGTACTGCTTCTCGACCATCTTCATCGGCACCTTGCCCGGACGGAAGCCCGACATCTTCACGGTCTTCGACAGGCGAACCAGGCGCTCCTGCTTTTCCTTTTCCACTTCGGCCTTGGGGATGGCCAGGGTCACCTTGCGGTCCAGCTTGCCGAGGTTCTCAATCACGTTCGACATGGTCGTAGATCCAATCCAGAAATGTAGTTGTGTTCGTAGGTGCTGCCGTCTTGTACGCGTACCGTCCGCTTTACTGCCACGTCGCCGTCACCACAGGACGGCCGGGCAGCGCACCGGCGAACGGAAAGCTCCGCGCAAACGGAAAACGAGGATTATCGCACGGTTTTGATTCGCTTCCGGCAGATTTTGCCCGGAACGCGCCGCAACCCTGCAGCCTGGTGCGCCGCGCTACGCTGCCTGCCCATGGCGCAGCGCGCGCAGCAGCAGGCGTGCCGGATCCACCGCATCGACCAGGTCCGACTCCAGCGGCAGTGGCTCGCCTTCGATCTGGCTGGCCAGCAGTTCCGCGCCCAGCGCTGCCCAGGTGAGACCGCGCGAGGCATAGGCAAGGGCCGCGTAGAGCCCTGGCAGGCGCGGCAAGTCGCGGAGGTGGGCGCCGCGCAGCGACGCCGCCTGCGCCGCGGCGGCGGCCTCGTCGGGCACCGGCCCGATCAGCGGCAGCCGGTTGTGCGTCACGGTGCGCACGCCGACATAGCCCGACACGGCCGCCGGATCGATGGCAGCCACCGCGTCGGCCTGGTCCGGCAGCAGTCCGGCCAGCCGTGCCAGGTTGGCGGCGTGCACCGCAGGCTGTTCGACCAGCGGGCCGGTGTCGTCGTCATAGCTGGACCCGACGCGGCCGCTGCCGTCGTCGGCGCGCGGCAGCAGGTAGCCGGCGCCGGTCACCACGCAATCGGGCCAGCCACCCAGGGCATCGAGCTGCGCCGGCGCCAGCGTGGTCAGCTGCCCGCGCACGCGCCGCAGGATCCAGTGCCGCTGTGGCAGCAGTTGCTGGGCCTCGTGTGCATTGGCCAGCACCAGCACCGGCGCCGACGCCAGCACGGCGCCGTCCTGCCCGAGCGCCTGCCATTGCCCGTCGACACGCGCGATCGCGCCAACCCGGCAGCCGAAGCGCGCCGTGACCGCAGCGCCGGCGCGCGCCAGCTGCGCCGCGCAGATGTCCGGCGGCGCCACCCACCCCCCTTGCGGAAACCACAGGCCGCCGCGCGGCACGCCGGCGTGGTGCGTCGCGGCCGCCTCCGCCGCGCTCATCCAGCGCACGAAATCTTGCGGCAAGCCCATTTCCGCCAGCGCCGCGCGCTGGGCCTCGCCGTCGGCCTCGTCCTCGCCGAGCTGCAGCACGCCGCAGCCGTGCCAGCCAACCGGATGGCCGGCCTCGGCCAGCGCCGCCCAGGCGCGCAGCGCGTACTGGTTGCCGGCGCGCGACAGCCGCGACAGCAGGCTGTCGTCGGCCGACACGTGCGCATGCATGGCCGCGGCGCGATGCGCCGAAGTCTGCCGCGCCGGTCCCTCGTGGCCGTCGAACAGGGTTACGCGCCAGCCGCGCGCGGCCAGCCGCTCGGTCATGGCGCAGCCTGCCAGGCCGGCGCCAACCACAATGGCATGGCGCTCGGGCCATTGCGCCGGCAGCGGCGGCGCATGGCGACGCAATTTCCATTGCGGGCGAAAGCGCGCGACCGTCATGTCGCGCTTGCCGCCAAAGCCGGGCACTTTGCTGACTTCGAAGCCGACTTCCTTCAGCCCGCGCCGCACGAAGCCCGCGGCGGTATACGTCGCCAGCGTGGCACCCGGGCGCGCCAGCCGCGCCAGGCCGCGCAACACCGGCGCCGACCACATTTCGGCATTGCGCGCCGGGGAGAAGCCGTCCAGGTAGAAGGCATCGGCACCGGCGGCCAGCCGCGGCAGCATGGCTTCGGCATCGCCCAACGCCAGCGTCAGCACCACGCGCCCCTGGTCGAACGCCAGTCGGTGCAAACCCGGCAGCGCCAACGGCCATTGCGCCTGCAGCGCCTGCGCCAGCGGCTGTAGCGCATCCAGGCCGCCATGCAGTTGCGCCAGACCTTCACGCGTAAACGGATGCTTTTCGATCGAGACGAAATGCAGCGTGCCGCAGCGCTGCGGATCGTCGCGCCACGCCTGCCAGGTCGCCAGGAAATTCAGCCCCTGGCCAAAGCCGGTTTCGACAATGACGAACTGCCGCTGCCCGGCCCACGCGCCCGGCAAGCCATTGCCGCCGAGGAAGACATGGGCGGCCTGCGCCAGGCCGCCTTCGGTGCTGTGGTAGACATCTTCGTAGCGGGGCGAATACGGCGTGCCCTGGGCAGACAGGATGGGCTCGGCGGGCTCGAGTGCGCGCGGCATGGGACAGGAAACCTGGAAGCTGAATGCCCCGGACGGAGCGCCGGGGCGTGGGAGGGGCGACTCGCGGCGGATGGTAGCATAGCGACCTTCCCGCAGACCGCCGGACGGCAACCGTCTGCCCCCGATCTTGCGCCGCCAGGGCGCCCCGCTCCACATGCTCAGCTATCGTCACGCCTTCCATGCCGGCAATCACGCCGACGTCCTCAAGCACGCCGTCGTGGTGCAACTGCTCGAGCACCTGACGCAGAAGGACAAGGCGTTCTGGTATATCGACACCCATGCGGGCGCCGGCCTCTATGCGCTGGACCACGCCTACGCGCAGAAGAAGGCAGAGTTCGAGACCGGCATCGCGCCGCTGTGGCGCGCCGCCGCCAGCGGCACCGCGCTGCCGGCGATGCTGGACGAATACCTGGACCAGGTGCGCGCGCTCAACCCGGACGGCAGCCTGCGCCACTACCCCGGCTCGCCCTGGCTGGCCTGGCAGATGCTGCGCGAGCACGACCGCTTGCGGCTGTTCGAGTTGCACAGCACCGAGATCCAGGTGTTGCGCGACAACTTCCGCGGCGCCGGGCGGCGCGTCATGCTGTACGACGGAGACGGCTTCGGTGGCATCAAGGCCATCCTACCCCCGCCGCCGCGGCGCGCGCTGGTGCTGGTCGATCCCTCCTACGAAGACAAGCAGGACTACGCACGCACCGTGCAGACCGTGCGCGACGGCCTCGAGCGTTTCGCCACCGGCGTCTACGCGGTCTGGTACCCGCAGGTGCAGCGGCGTGAAGCGGTGCAGCTGCCGGAGCAATTGAAGGGCCTGCCGCTCAAGAGCTGGCTGCACGTGACCCTGACGGTCAAGCGCCCGGTCGAGGGCGGGCTGGGCCTGCACGGCAGCGGCATGTTCATCGTCAACCCGCCGTGGCGGCTGCAGGAATCGCTGCAGCAGGCCATGCCCGTGCTGGCCGACCTGCTCGGCCAGGACGATGGCGCCGGGTTCACGCTCGAAGCCGAGGAGCACTGAGCCGGCGCACCAGCCAGTCCAGCGCCATGGCCGCGGCCACGCCGAAGCTGTCGGCAAGCAGGTCGAACCAGTCGGCCTCGCGGTAGCCGGTCTGCCCTTGCAGCAGTTCGATCAGGCCGCCATACGCGATCAGCCCCAGCCACAGCGGCCAGCCGCGCCGGGCGTAGGCACGCCCGCCCAGCACGCCCAGCACCGCAAAACCCAGCATATGGTTGGCCTTGTCCCAGCCGGTGGTGGGCAGCGGCTGCGTCGGCGGCATCAGTGAAAACACCAGCACGGTCGCGGCGCAAGCCCAGAACAGCAGGCGACAGCGCAGCGGGGTAAGGATCGGAACGGCAATCATGGGCGGGTGACGAACGTCTGCAAAGCCGACAATATAGCCGCACGGGCCAGCCGCGCGCGGCCCGGCACCCCGGGGCTGGATTCCCCCCGCGCCTTGCGCTACAATCCGCAGCCTCGTTGCACTGCGGGCGCAAGCCGTGCCGACACCACGTCCGGGCAGCCGGTGTCGCCCGCAACAAAGCGGGCAAAGGCGGGCAATTCCAGCCGCCTTTTTGCTTTCATGTCCTGCAACGAGCATCGCGGCCGCCCGTCCGGGCAGCGCCGCAAGGACCGCGAGGGTGGCGAAATTGGTAGACGCACCAGGTTTAGGTCCTGACGCCAGCAATGGTGTAGGGGTTCGAGTCCCCTCCCTCGCACCACCCGCCTGTCAAGTGGCGGGCTGACAACCTTCCCCCTTCTGAGTTCGATCGGCCATGCGGCATTCGGCTGCGTGTCGCAGCGATGACGCGCGCGTTCGCGGCGCTTGCAGCAGGTGGTAGAACACCTGATCGAAGCCGCCTTTCGCGGACCCTTGCGGCGATCTATGCTGAAGATGTTGGAGTTGCGCTGCGCGCGGCGCGCGTGGCTTCCAGCGTCATCACCTCAGCCCTGATCGGAGGGCATATGAAATTCCCTGCCTTGCTGTTGGCAGCGTCGATGGCCGCTGGCTGGACATCGCTCGCACAGGCCGCCGGATGCCAGTACGACATGCAGTGCAAAGGTGAGCGGATCTGCCACCAGGGGCAATGCGTCTATCCCGAAGTGGAAGAGTCGGCCGAGGCCGGCGGGCCGCCGAAGGCCGGCGCCGCCGCTGCCGCGACCGCCTCCGCGGCAGAAGTCACGCCAGTCCCGCATACCTCGGTAGTTCCGAGCGCGCCTGCTACCCTGACCGGCACCACCGTCAAGCGCAGCCCCGCCCCGCCACCGCCGCGCGGATGCTGCACCGTGGCCGGCAAGCTGCGGCTGTCGCCGGCCTCGGCTTCGGACACCAGCCTGGCCAGCGGCGATGCCTGCCAGGGGCTGACGGCCTCCGGCAAACCTGTTCCCGGCACGATCTGCAACTAGGCGCAGGCCTGTTGCCGTGGCGCAGGACCATGGCGCCGGTCGTTATACGGCCACGGCGCCCGGTCCCTCTTCCGGCCGCCTGACGCGGAACCACGCCGCGTACAGCGCTGGCAGGAACAGCAGCGTCAGCACGGTGGCGATGATCAGCCCGCCCATGATTGCCACTGCCATCGGCCCCCAGAACATCGAGCGCGACAGCGGGATCATCGCCAGCACGGCCGCGGCGGCGGTCAGGATGATCGGGCGGAAGCGGCGCACCGCGGCTTCGACGATGGCAGTCCATGGCGGCACGCCAGCGCGGACGTCTTGCTCGATCTGGTCGACCAGGATCACCGAGTTGCGGATGATCATGCCCAGCAGCGCGGTGATGCCCAGCTGCGCCACGAACCCCATCGGCGCGCGCAGCAGCAACAGCGTGGCCGCGGCGCCGATCAGCCCGAGCGGGCCGGTCAAGAACACCATGGCCGCGCGCGAGAAGCTGTGCAGCTGCAACATCAGCAGCGTGAAGATGATGAAAATGCACAGCGGCAGCTGCGCCGCGATGGAAGCCCCGGCCTTGCCGCTTTCTTCTTCCGCGCCCGCCACGGTGATGCGGTAGCCCGGCGGCAACTGCGCGCGCAGCGTGTCCAGCTTCGGATTGATCTGTGCGGTGACGGTCGGACCCTGGATGCCGTCGACTACGTCGGCCTGCACGGTCACGCCGAAGTCGCGGTTCTCGCGCCAGACCACGCCGGGCTCGGAGCGCAGCGCCACGCGCGCCACCTGCGTCAGCGGCACCACGCGTCCGGTGTTGGTCGGCACCAGCAGGTTGTTCAGGTCCGAGATCGCGTCGCGCTCGTTGCGCGGGGTGCGCATCAGGATGTCGATCAGCTTGTCGCCGTCACGGTACTGCCCCACCGGCACGCCGCTCAGCACGGTCTGCGTGACCCGAGCGATGGCCTGGGTGGTCACGCCCAACGCGCGCGCCTTGTCCTGGTCGATTTCCAGGCGCAGCATCTTGACGTTCTCGTTCCAGTTATCGTTGACGCCGACGGTGTTGGGATTGGCGCGCATCTCGGCCTTGACCTGGTCGGCCAGCCGGCGCACGCCGGCGGCGTCCGGCCCGATCACGCGGAACTGCACCGGATAGGCCACCGGCGGCCCGTTGGGCAGCAGCTTGACGCGTCCGCGCAGGTAGGGGAACTCGGCATCGAGCAGCTGGATGATGCGGCGCCGCAGCGCGTCGCGCACTTCGGTGCTGGCCGGCATCACGATCACCTGCGCCACGTTGCTCTGCGGGAAAATCTGGTCCAGCGGCAGGTAGAAGCGCGGCGCGCCGGTGCCGACGAAGGTGGTCAGGCTGGCGACCTGCTGGTCCTTGCCGATCCGTTGCTCGAAGCGCTTCGCTTCGGTTTCCATCTGCGCAAAGCTGGTGCCCTCGGGCATCCACAGCTCAACCATCAGCTCCGGGCGGCTCGAATCCGGGAAGAACTGCTTTTCGACGAACTTGAAGGCGTAGAGGCCCAGCCCGAACGCCACCAGCGTGATCACGATCACCAGCTTGCGCCAGGTCACGCACCAGTCCACCAGCCGGCGGAAGCGCGCATAGAACGGCGTGTCGAAGACCTCGTGGGCCTCGCCCGCGTCCGCGCCGCGGGTCTTGAGCAGAAGGTAGCCCAGGTAGGGCGTGAAATAGACCGCGGCCAGCCATGACAGCACCAGCGCCAGCGCCGTCACCGCAAAGATGGCGAAGGTGTACTCGCCCACCGTCGAGCGCGCCAGTCCCACCGGCAGGAAACCGGCGGCGGTGATCAGCGTGCCGGTCAGCATCGGCATCGCCGTCGAGGTATAGGCAAAGGTGGCGGCCTCCATCTTGGAGAAGCCCTCTTCCAGCTTGCGCACCATCATCTCGACCGCGATGATGGCGTCATCGACCAGCAGCCCCAGCGCCACGATCAGCGCACCCAGCGAGATCTTGTGCAGGCCGATGCCGAAGATGTTCATGAACAGGAACGTCACCGCCAGCACCAGCGGAATCGTCAGCGCCACCACCAGGCCCGGCCGCACATCGAGCCGCAACGGCCGCGTATGCAGGCCGAGCGAGACAAAGCTCACCGCCAGCACGATCACCACCGCCTCGATCAGCACCCGCACGAACTCGCCGACCGAGCGCTGCACCGCCTCGGGCTGGTCCTGCACCTGGGCCATCTCGATGCCCACCGGCAGCTGGCCGCGCAGCCGCCCGAAGACGGCGCGCAGGTTCTTGCCCAGCTCGATGATGTCGCCGCCCTTCTGCATCGAAATGCCCAGCCCGATCACGTCCTTGCCGTTGAAGCGCATGCGCGCCTGGGTCGGGTCGACATAGCCGCGGTAGACGTGGGCGATGTCGCCCAGGCGGATATTGGCGATGCCGTTGGGCCCGCGCAGCACCAGGTTCTCCAGGTCTTCGACGCTGGCGAACTGGCCCGACAGGCGCACCTGCAGGTTGTCGGTGGGGGTCACCAGCACGCCGCTGCCGCTCAGGTTGTTTTGCTGCGAGATCTGGTCGGCGATGGCGTTGAGGTCCAGCCCCAGCTGCGCAAAGCGCGCTTGGTTGAACTCGATGTAGACCTTCTCGTCCTGCAGGCCGATCAGCGACACCTTGGCCACCGACGGCACGCGCAGCAGTTCCTGGCGCACCAGGTCAGCGTACTCGCGCAGTTCCTTGTAGTTGAAGCCGTCGGCCGAGAGCGCGTAGATGGTGCCGTAGACGTCGCCGAACTCGTCGTTGAAGAACGGCCCGCGCACGCCGGCCGGCAAGGTCTGCTGGATGTCACCGATCTTCTTGCGCACGGTGTACCAGACCTGCGCGGTTTCCCTGGCGGGTGAGGTGTCCTTGAGCTGGAAGATCACCGTGGTCTCGCCCGGCTTGGAGAAACTGCGGATCTTGTCCGCATAGGGCACTTCCTGCAGCTGGCGCTCGATCTTGTCGGTAACCTGGACCGCGATCTGCTCGGCGGTGGCGCCCGGCCAGAAGGCCTGCACCACCATCACGCGGAAGGTGAACGGCGGATCCTCGTCCTGGCCCAGCTGGAAGAACGCCAGCAGGCCGCCGAGCAGCAGCACCACCAGCAGGTAGCGGGTCAGCGGCTGGTGTTCGAGCGCCCAGCGCGACAGGTTGAAGCGGGAATGGTCCATCCGCTCAACCCTGCTTCGGGGTGGCGGCCGCTGTCGAGGCCGGCGTAACCGTCTGCAGCGGGCGCACCTTCTGCCCGGGGCGCAGCAGGTGCACGCCCGCGGTGACGATGGTCTGGCCCGGCGCCAGGCCCTGCCGCACCTCGATCTCGTTGCCGATGGCATCCCCCAGTGTCACCGCCACCGGCTTCACCGTGCCGGACGCGTTGTCGTAGACCCAGACCTGGTCGCGCCCCTGCTCCTGCAGCAACGCTGTCAGCGGTACCCGGATCGCCGTGGCGGCACCGGTGCGCACGAAGGTCACCACCGCGGTCATGCCCAGCTTCAGATCGGGGGGCGGGTTGGGCACGCTCACGCGGGTGGCATAGGTGCGCGTGACCGGATCGGCCGCGGCGGCGATCTCGCGCACGCGGCCGGGCAGCGCGCGCTGCGGCTCGGCCCAGGTATGGACGGTCACGTCGGTCAGTCCGCGCAGGAGGCCGACCTGGTCCTCGGGCAGGCCGATGGCCACTTCCTTCTCGGCGGTCTGCGCCACCCGCACCACCGGCTGGCCCGGCGTGACCACCTGCCCCACCTCGGCGTCGATGGCGGTGACCACGCCGTCGGCGTCGGCATGGAGCACGGCATAGGCGGTCTGGTTGGACTGGCTGCGCAGCCCGGCCTGCGCCTGGCGCAGCCGCGCTTCGGCGGCATCGAAAGTGGCTTGTCGGCGGTGCCGCTCGGCAGCGCTGATAAAGCCCTTGGCGAACAGGTCGTTGTAGCGCTTCAGGTCGGCCGCGGCGAGGTCGCGGTCGGTCCGGGCGGCTTCGAACTGGGCGCGCGAACCGGCTTCAGCCAGCGACAGGTCGGTCGGATCCAGCCGCGCCAGCGGCTGGCCCTTGCTGACCACGGCGCCGACATCCACCAGCCGCGCGGCGATCTTGCCGCCGACGCGGAACCCCAGCCGTGACTCCACGCGCGGACGCACATCGCCGGAAAACTCGAAGGCGGTCTTGCCGCTGTGCTGGCTGAGCTGCATCATGCGCACCGGGCGGATCTCCGGCGCGGGCTCGGGCCGCTTGCCGCAGCCGCCCAGGACCAGCGCACCGGCCAGCGACAGCGCCGCCGCGGCCATGCCACGCGCGGCGCGCCTGGCCAGCCGGTGCGGCGTCATGAGGACGGGGGTATCTGCAGCCGCAACTTCCGGCACTTGGCAAAGCACTGGCATCGGTAGGCAACGAGTCGGATGGGCACAACTGGAAAGCTGGCCGGTCGCAGCGGCCGTTCGCGCCGCGCCACGTGGGCGGGCTGTCGGTGGGCTGCACGGACGCGCCGGAAGCCGGCGACGAGCAATAAATAACTTGCCGGTCAGTAATATAACGACCGCCTCGGGGTGCGTCAAACGGCAGGCGACGAAACGGCTGGAAGGAAGCCTCAGTTGCCATCTTGAGCGGCGAACTGCGCCAGCACGCACCAGGGCAGCCCGCCTGCCGATGCTACAATCCGGCGCGCCGCTGCGGCTGCGTCGCGGTTTTTGCGCATCGGCCCGCCCCGCCCCGCATCCTCCAATCTTCGACCAGAGACCGGCGTGACGCCCGATCAGTATTGCCAAGAGAAAGTCGCCCAGAGCGGCTCGAGCTTCTACTACAGCTTCCTGTTCCTGCCGGCCGAGCGCCGCCGCGCCATCACCGCGCTGTACGCCTGGTGCCGCGAAGTCGACGACGTGGTCGACGACACCCATGACGCCGCCCTGGCGCACCAGCAGCTCGACTGGTGGCGCGCCGAGCTGCGCCGCCTGTTCGACGGCGCGCCCACCCATCCCACCACCCAGGCCTTGCAGCCGCACGTCGCCAGCGCCGGCCTGAGCCAGGCCGAAATGGCCGAGGTGCTGGAAGGCATGGAGATGGACCTGACCCAGACCCGCTACCTGGACGAGGCCGGCCTGGCGCGCTACTGCCACTGCGTCGCCGGGGTGGTCGGCACGCTCAGTGCGCGCCTGTTCGGCTACACCGATCCGCAGACGCTGGTCTTTGCCGAAAAGCTGGGCCAGTCGCTGCAGCTGGTCAATATCCTGCGCGATGTCGGCGAGGACGCACGGCGCGGGCGCATCTACCTGCCGGTCAATACGCTGCAGCAATTCCAGGTCCCGGCATCCGAGATCCTCAAGGGCGAGCATTCGGAGCGCTTTGTCGCCCTGATGCAATACCACGCCGGCCGGGCGCGCGCGCTGTACCATGAGGCGCTGGCGCTGCTGCCCCGGCAGGACCGCCGCGCCCAGCGCGCCGGCCTGCTGATGGGCGCGATCTATCATGCGCTGCTCGATGAACTGGAAGCCAGCCAGTTCCAGGTGCTGAACCAGCGCATCGCGCTGACGCCGCTGCGCAAGCTGTGGATCGCCTGGAAGACCTGGGTGCGCAACAGCTAGCGCGCAGACCACGCCTGCCGTCCCCGATCCACTTGTCTCCAGCCGTACCGCCATGACGCAGACCTCCGCCGCCCTCGGCGACACCATCCTCGCCCATGCCGACGCACTCGCCCGTTTCTCCGACATGGAGGGCGGCCTGACCTGCGCCTACCTGACCCCGGCGCACCGCGCCGCGCAAGCCCTGCTGGCGCAGTGGATGGAAGCCGCCGGCATGCAGGTGCGCATCGATGCCATCGGCAATGTCATCGGCCGCTACGCCGCCGATGCGGCCGTGCGCGATGCCCGCGTGCTGATGACCGGCTCGCACTTCGACACGGTGCGCAATGGCGGGCGCTATGACGGCCGGCTGGGCATCCTGCTGCCGATCGCCGTGGTCGGTGCGCTCAACCAGGCCGGCATCCGCCTGCCCTATCACCTCGAAGTGGTGGGGTTCGCCGAAGAGGAAGGGTTGCGCTTCAAGACCAGCTTCCTGGCCAGCAGCGTGCTGGCCGGGCGCTTCGACGCCGCCCTGCTCGATCGCCAGGATGCGGACGGCGTCACGTTGCGCGAAGCGCTGGCCGCATCCGGCCTGCCCGGCGCCGGCGACCTGCAAGCGCTGCGCGCGGCGGCGCTCGACCCCGCGTCGCTGCTGGGCTTTGTCGAAGTGCATATCGAACAGGGCCCGGTGCTGCTGCACCATGGCCTGCCGCTGGGCGTGGTCACGCAGATTGCCGGCAGCAGCCGTTTCCTGGTGCGCGTCGAAGGCCTCGCCAGCCACGCCGGCACCACGCCGATGGGCATGCGCCGCGACGCCGCGGCAGGCGCGGCCGAGATGATCCTGCTGGTGGAGCAGCGCTGCGCTGCGGCGCCGACGCTGGTCGGCACGGTGGGCCAGCTGCAGGTGCCGGACGGGTCAAGCAATGTCATCCCGGCGGCCTGCACCTTTTCAATGGACATTCGCGCCGGCGAGGACGGCATCCGCGAAGACGCCATCGCCGACATCGTGGCCGGCATCGCGCAGATTGCCGAGCGCCGCGGGCTGACCGCGCAGGTGGAGCGCGTGCCGCCGGTCAACAATGCGCCGTGCGCGCGCTGGCTGATGGATCAGTTCGGGGCAGTGCTGAAAAAGCGCGGCCTGCAGGCGTTTGAGCTGCCGTCGGGGGCCGGCCATGACGCCATGATGATGCAGCGGATCACCGACGTGGCGATGCTGTTCGTGCGGTGCGGCAATGGCGGCATCAGCCACAACCCGCTTGAGACCATCACGGCCGACGATGCGCAGCTGGCCGCTGAGGTTTTTGTGGATTTCCTGCGCCACTTCCAGCCGCGCGGCTAGACACGCGCAAGGCCCGGCGGCGACGGGTCAGCCGCCCTGGTAGATGTCGCGGCCGAAGTCGTAGAGGTTCTTGCGCAGGCGGCGGCGCTCGTCCGGCGACAGGCGCGAGCCACCACGCTCCTCGCCGCGCCGGCGCTCCGCCTCGCGCTGCTCGGCGCGGTGGCGCTCGGCACGGGCGCGGGCCTCGCGCTGGCTGTTGCCCGGATCGCTCGCCTGTGCCGACGAGTAGCGCTTGAGCAAGTGGGCCATTCCCGCCGATTGCGCGCGCGCCGTCCCGGCCGGCATGCACAGCGCCAGCACGGCCAGCGCCAGCGCAAGGCATGCGCCGGCGATACCATGCTGCGGATCCCCGTGCCGGGTTCGGTTCACTTTCATTGATAATGGCGGTCTTGGCTTCGCGATCGGGCAGTGATCGGACCGCCCTGAAGCCCGGGATTCCGATACCCGCCCGGCGCCGCATCCTCTGCAAGCATTGCGCCAGCAGGGCTGGACGGGCTGGCGGAAGCCGTGGATCGTCCGGCGAAAATGCGCGGAAAACTGCCGCGCACGGCGCCGAAAAGGACGGATTGCGCAGTGTAATCGCACGATTGGTGCACACTGCCATACCACGGGGTAAAGTATGTAACGTTTTGTTAAGCCATTTTGAGCGAAAGCGATAGTCGCTAAGATACCGCCATGGAAAATACCAGCCACAAGATTCTTGTCGTCGACGATGACCCGCGTCTGCGCGATTTGCTGCGCCGCTATCTGGGCGAACAGGGTTTCACCGTGCTGGTGGCGGAAAACGCCACCGCGATGAACAAGCTCTGGCTGCGCGAGCGTTTCGACCTGCTGGTGCTGGACCTGATGATGCCGGGCGAAGACGGCCTGTCGATCTGCCGCCGGCTGCGCGGTGCCAACGACCAGACCCCGATCATCATGCTCACCGCCAAGGGCGAGGACGTGGACCGCATCGTCGGCCTGGAGATGGGCGCCGACGATTACCTGCCCAAGCCGTTCAATCCGCGCGAACTGATTGCGCGCATCCACGCGGTGCTGCGTCGCAAGGGCCCGGCCGAAGTGCCCGGGGCCCCGTCGGAAACCCCCGAGACCTTCGCCTTCGGCGACTTCGTGCTGAACCTGGCCACGCGCACGCTGACCAAGAACGACGAGGAAATCACGCTGACTACCGGCGAGTTCTCGGTGCTGAAGGTGTTCGCCCGCCATCCGCGCCAGCCGCTGTCGCGCGAAAAGCTGATGGAAATGGCGCGCGGCCGCGAATATGAAGTGTTCGATCGCAGCCTGGACGTTCAGATCTCGCGCCTGCGCAAGCTGATCGAGCCGGACCCCAGCAACCCCCGTTTTATCCAGACGGTGTGGGGCCTGGGCTATGTCTTCATTCCCGATGGCGTGAAATAACCGAGTGCGGCCGCTGTTCCCATCGTGGCGACCGTAATCGGCCGTACCGCAACGCGGTTCTTTGGTTCGCTGTTCTGGCGGACCTTCATGCTGATCGCGCTGTTGCTGGCCATCTCGCTGGGCATCTGGTTCCAGAGCTACCGGCTGTTCGAACGCGCCCCGCGCGCGCAGCAGATCGCGATGCAGGTGGTCAGCGTGGTCAAGCTCACGCGCGCCGCGCTGCTGTATTCCGACCCCGCGCGGCGCCGCTTCCTGCTGCTGGACCTGGTGCAGAACGAAGGCATCAAGGTCTATCCGCGCGAGAAGGACGACGACTTCGCCGCGCCCACCGCTAATCCGTTCCTGACCTCGCTGGTGCAGCAGGAGATCCGCAGCCGCCTGGGCGAGGACACCGTGCTGGCCACCACCGTCAACGACATCCCCGGCGTGTGGGTCAGCTTCGAGATCGAGGGCGACGACTACTGGGTCGCGATCAGCCCGGAGCGCTTCGAGCGCGTGCCCGGCATCCAGTGGCTGTGGTGGAGCATTGCCGCGCTGCTGCTGTCGATTATCGGCGCGGCATTTATCACTGCGCGCGTCAACTACCCGCTCAAGCGGCTGGCCAACGCCGCGCGCGCCATCGGTGCGGGCGGCGATCCGCCGCCGCTGCCCGAGCACGGTGCCAGCGAAGTGGCGCTGGCCAACCACAGCTTCAACCAGATGGTGCGCGACCTGCGCCAGCTTGACGACGACCGCGTGGTGATGCTGGCCGGCATCTCGCATGACCTGCGCACGCCATTGACGCGACTGCGACTGGAAACCGAGATGTCGCCGATGGACGGCACCACGCGCGACGCCATGATCGCCGACATCGAGCAGATGGACGCCATCATCGGCCAGTTCCTCAATTACGCGCGACCGCCGCTCGATACGGTCGAGCCGGTGGACCTGTCGGCGCTGGTGCACGATGCGGTCGGGGTCTATGCCGCGCACGACGATGTGCGCGTGCATGTGCGCGCCAACGAGCCGGTGATGGCGGTCGCCAACCGCATGGAAGTGCAGCGCATCCTCGACAACCTGGTCGAGAACGCGCGCCGCTACGCCAAGGACGAGCAGACCGGCATGGCGGTGGTGGAGATTTCCACGCGCGTCGACGACAAGGAAGCCGTGCTGACCGTGGCCGACCACGGCAACGGCGTGCCTGACGGCCAGCTGTCGCTGCTGACGCGGCCCTTCTACCGGCTCGACGCCGCGCGCAGCGAAGCCAAGGGCGCCGGGCTGGGCATGTCGATCGTCAACCGCATCATGCAGCGCAATGGCGGCCGGCTGCTGCTGGCCAACCGCGCCGCGCCGGCCACGGGGCTGGTGGTCAGCGCGTGCTTCCGGCGCGCCTGAGCGGCGCCGAGCCTTAACCGGTTTGCGATGCGCGCTGCAGCGAGGTGGCAATCCAGGCCGCTTGATTTCCCCGCGAACGTCACCACTTTGCCATCTGCGGTCCCGCCACGCATGGCATACTGGCCCACCGCATCGACGGCGCTGCCGCGCCGATGCCGATGGCACCACAGACCGCACGAGGATGCGCCACACGCTTTGCCTATCGGGCTGTTTGAGAATATCAATTAGCCCGTGCCCGGATGATGACGCATAATCACGTTTTGTCGCGGTACGCAGCCGTATCACCGGCCCTATGCCGGGCGCGCGGCAGCGGCACCGCTCTCATTGCAACCGTATCAGGAGAAGTCTATGAAGACCGTTGGTGACAAGCTCGAAGCCTTCCACGTCGTTGGTGTCAAGCCGGGTTTCAACAATCACGAAGAGAACGGCCAGTCGGCTTTCGAAGACATCACTGAGAAGTCGTTCGAAGGCAAGTGGAAGATCATCTACTTCTACCCGAAGGATTTCACCTTCGTGTGCCCGACCGAAATCGTGGCCTTCGCCAAGCTGAACGGTGACTTCGCCGATCGCGACGCGATCGTGCTGGGTGGCTCGACCGACAACGAGTTCGTCAAGCTGGCATGGCGCCGTGAGCACAAGGACCTGAACAAGCTGAACCAGTGGCAATTCGCCGACGTGACCGGTTCGCTGATCGACCAGCTGGGCGTGCGTGACCACGCTGCCGGCGTTGCCCTGCGCGCAACCTTCATCGTCGACCCGGAAAACACCATCCAGCACGTTTCGGTGAACAACCTGAACGTCGGCCGCAACCCGGACGAAGTCCTGCGTATCCTGGACGGCCTGCAGACGGACGAGCTGTGCCCGTGCAACCGTGCCGTTGGTGGCGCCACGCTGTAATTTCCTGCCCGTCGCCACGCGCCGTGGCGATCCGCGGAGGGCCCTGCCCTCCGCAGCAAAACCCGCTTGCGCGGGTTTTTTGAGCCCCGCTTGATAGGAGAAATAAATGGAATTCCTCAGCACGATTAAGAATCTCATCCCCGATTACGCCAAGGACATCCGCCTGAACGTGGATGGCACCATCGCGCGCTCGTCGCTGGAAGGCAACGATGCGGTGGGTGTGGCGCTGGCGGCGGCGTTCGCGGCGCAGAGCAAGGTGCTGGTGGATGCCATCCGCAACGCCGAGGTGCTGTCGCCCGAAGAAACCAACGGCGCGCTCACCGCGGCCGCGCTGATGGGGATGAACAACACCTGGTATCCGTATATCGAGATGGCCGACGATCCGGACCTGGCCAGCCAGCCGGCCGGGCTGCGCATGAACGCCTACGCCAACCATGGTGGCGTGGACAAGCGCCGCTTCGAGATGTACGCGCTGGCCGCCTCGATCGTGGGCAAGTGCCATTTCTGCGTGAAGTCGCACTACCAGTTGCTGAAGAACGAACAAGGCATGACGGCGCAGCAACTGCGCGATGTCGGCCGCATTGCCGCCGTGATCGTGGCCGCCGCCAACGTGATCGCGGCGCAGTAAGGCATCAGCGCGCCCCCGCGCCCGCCCGGCGCCCGGAAAGGGGCGCCGTAGCACAGCAGCCGGCAGCTTCCCATCCGGGATTGCCGGCTGTTCCCATCCTGCAACCGGCATGGCCCGAACCTGCGCGGGCCCGGCGATCCGCCTACAATCCAGGCAGGATACGCACTTTCAGCCCGCCATGACCCTGCCTTCGCCGAACTCCCCCCGCTTCCATTACCGCCTGGCGGCGGTGCATGACTGGGGCGACATCGCCGCCGTCACGCAACAGGCCTACGGGCAATATGAACTGGCCATCATGGAAGATTGCCGCGCCTCGTTCCAGCGCGGCATGCAGGCCGTGCTGGCGACCAGTCACCCGGATATGGAATGGTGGGTGGCGGAGACCGATCACGGCATCATGGGCGCCGTGCTGTTCTGCCACCCGGGCGCGACGCTGCCAGCGCTGGACGGCAGCACCATTACCCTGACCCAGCCCGAGGCACGGCTGCTGTCGGTCAGCCCGCAGGCGCGCGGCCTGGGGCTGGGCCGCACGCTGATGCAGATCTGCATCCAGCGCGCGCGCGATATCGGCGCGTCGACGCTGGTGGTGCGCACCATGCCGGAAATGGCGTCGGCCAACCGGTTGTGCCAGCAGATGGGGTTCACCAAGCGCACCGAGGCCGGCGCGCGCAGCGGCGCGATGGCGCGGCTGATCGACTATGCCTACGCCATCCCGCCCGAAGACACCGCGGCGCCCGACGCCGCGCGCGGCTGATTTCAGTCCTGCGCGTCCGCTACCGAGGCGCGCCACAGCAGCACCGCAGCCTGCGCCACGATCCCTTCCTGGCGCCCTTCGAAGCCCAGCTTCTCGTTGGTCTTGGCCTTGACGTTGCAACGTCCGCGCGCAATCCCAAGGTCTTCGGCCAGGTTGGCCACCATGGCGCCGATATGCGGCGCCAGCTTCGGCGCCTGCGCAATCACCGTGGCGTCGACATTGCCGATTTCATAGCCCGCCTCGCGCACGCGGCGCGCCGCCTCGCGCAGCAGCGCGCGGCTGTCGGCGCCGGCGAATTGCGCGTCGGTGTCGGGGAAATGGCGTCCGATATCGCCCAGCGCCGCGGCACCGAACAGCGCGTCGGTGACCGCGTGCAGCAGCGCATCCGCGTCGGAATGGCCGAGCAGGCCGCGGTCATGCGGGATCTCGACCCCGCCCAGGATCAGCTTGCGGCCGGGCACCAGCGCGTGGACGTCATAGCCCTGCCCCACCCGGATATCGAAAGGCATCATGCGGTCATGCTCCTTTGGCGTGGTTGCCCAGCAGCACTTCGGCCAGCGCGAAGTCCTCCGGGTAGGTCACCTTGAAATTGCGCAGCGAGCCGTTGACCAGCCGCGGATGCAGGCCCAGGCGCTCGATCGCGCTGGCTTCGTCGGTCACCACCGCGCCGGCCGCCATGGCATCCTGCAGCGCCTGGCGCAGCACGCCCAGGCGGAACATCTGCGGCGTCTGCGCTTGCCACAAGCCTTCGCGCGGCACCGTGGCGCCGATGCGGGCGTCGTCCTGCGCACGCTTGAGCGTATCGGGCACCGGCACCGCCAGGATGCCGCCGATGGCGGCATCGGGATCGTCGTCGCCGTCGCTTTCCACCGCGCGCACCAGCGCGTGGACCATTGCCGGGGTCAGCCCCGGGCGCGCGGCATCGTGCACCAACACCCAGTCGGCATCGGTAGCGCCCAGCTGCGCCAGGTGGTGCAGGCCCGCCAGCACCGAGGCATGGCGGCTGTCGCCGCCGACAAAGGCGGTGTCGAAGCGCAGCCCGGCAAATGCCGCGGCGCCGAAGCGCGATTCCAGCGGCATGTCGTCGGGCGCCAGCACCAGCGCGGTGGCATTGATGGCGTCGCACGCCGAGAATGCCGCCAGCGCGTACCAGATCATCGGCCGGCCGGCCACGGTCTGGTATTGCTTGGGCACGGCACCGCCGGCGCGGCTGCCGGTACCGGCACAGGGAATCAGGGCAAAGCGGCGAGCGGACACAGGATCGGCGTGGAGTGTAAGAAGCGCGGCCGCCGCTGGCCAGCCTGGCCAGCGGGACAACCGGTGCGCATTCTATAATACGGCCCTTGCCCGTCGCCATGCCGTATCCACGTATCTGGCTGGCGCCACCGGCAGCTGAAGTCCCCTGTTCCGACCCCCGCCCGCAATGCCGGCGGGGCGTCGTCGTTTTGAACGCCCCTCTGCCGACATGCCTGACGCCACGCCCGCCTTTCCCTTTGTCAACCTGCCGCTGGTCAAGCCGGGGCTGCGCCACAGCGTGGCCGGCCTGCGCGGTTCGGCCGATGCGCTGGCGCTGGCCGCCTACGCGCGCCAGCACCGCCAACGCGCACCGATGCTGGCGGTGGTGTGTTCGCACGCCGTCGACGCGCAGCGCCTGGCCGAGGAAATCCCGTGGTTCGCGCCGGAGCTGCGCGTGCGCCTGCTGCCCGACTGGGAAACCCTGCCCTACGACAGCTTTTCGCCGCACCAGGACCTGGTGTCCGAGCGCCTGGCGACGCTGCACGACATCCAGACCGGCCAGTGCGACGTGATGCTGGTGCCCGCCACCACCGCGCTGTACCGGCTGGCGCCGCCGGCCTTCCTGGCCGCCTACACCTTCTTCTTCAAGCAGGGCGAGCGGCTCGACGAAGCCGCGCTCAAGGCGCAGTTCACGCTGGCCGGCTACGAGCACGTCAGCGCGGTGATGCGCCCCGGCGAATACAGCGTGCGCGGCGGCCTGATCGACCTGTACCCGATGGGCTCGGCGCTGCCGTACCGCATCGACCTGTTCGGCGACGAGATCGAGACCATCCGCGCCTTCGACCCGGATACCCAGCGCAGCCTGTACCCGGTGAAGGAAGTGCGGCTGCTGCCCGGGCGCGAGTTCCCGCTCGACGAGCCCGCGCGCACCGCCTTCCGCGGCCGCTGGCGCGAGCTGTTCGAAGGCGACCCGACCAAGTCGCCGATCTACAAGGACATCGGCAACGGCGTGCCGTCGGCGGGCATCGAGTACTACCTGCCGCTGTTCTTCGAGCACAGCGCCACCGTGTTCGACTACCTGCCCGCCGACACGCAACTGGCGTTCGCCGGCAATGTCGACGAGGCCATCCGCCGCTTCTGGGCCGACACCACGCAGCGCTACAACTTCATGCGCCATGACCGCGAGCGGCCGTTGCTGCCGCCCGCGGACCTGTTCCTGTCCGAGGAGCAGTTCTTCGTCGCGGCCAAGCCGATGGCGCGGCTGGTGCTGCAGGCTGAGGCCAACGCCGAGCAGCCGGCGTTTTCGGCGATCCTGCCCGACGTCGCGGTCAATCGCCGCGCCGAAGACCCGCTGGTCAACCTGGAGGCCCTGCTGCTGGACAAGCAAACCCGCGTGCTGATGTGCGCCGACTCCGCCGGCCGGCGCGAGACGCTGCTTCAGCTCTTTGCGGAAAGCGGCCTGCGCCCGCAGACGGTCGATGACTTTGCCGCGTTCCTCGCCGGCGACGCGCATTTCTCGATCGCGGTGGCGCCGCTGCAGAGCGGCTTCGCGCTGCCGCAGGCGCAACTGGCCTTTGTCACCGAAGCAGAGCTGTACGCCGGCACCGCGCGCCGCACCGGCCGCCGCAAGCAGGAGCAGGCTTCCGCCGTCGATTCGATGGTGCGCGACCTGGCCGAGCTGAAGATCGGCGACCCGGTGGTGCACAGCGAGCACGGCATCGGCCGCTACCAGGGCCTGGTGACGCTCGACATGGGCCAGGGTGACGAAGAATTCCTGCACCTGGACTACGACAAGGGCAGCAAGCTCTACGTGCCGGTGCACCAGTTGCACGTGATCTCGCGCTACTCCGGCGCCGACCCGGATACCGCGCCGCTGCACCACCTGGGCTCGGGCCAGTGGGACAAGGCCAAGCGCAAGGCGGCCCAGCAGATCCGCGACACCGCCGCCGAACTGCTCAACCTGTATGCGCGCCGCGCCGCGCGCGAGGGCTTCGCCTTCCCGCTGTCGCCAAAGGACTACGAGACCTTCGCCGAAAGCTTCGGCTTCGAGGAAACCCCGGACCAGGCCGCCGCCATTGCAGCGGTGATCGCCGACATGACCTCGGGCAAGCCGATGGACCGGCTGGTGTGCGGCGACGTCGGCTTCGGCAAGACCGAGGTGGCGCTGCGCGCGGCCTTTGTCGCGGTGCTGGGCGGCAAGCAGGTGGCGATGCTGGCGCCGACCACGCTGCTGGCCGAACAGCATTTCCAGACGCTGTCTGACCGCTTTGCCGAATGGCCGGTGCGCATCGTCGAGCTGTCGCGCTTCAAGACCAAGAAGGAAATCGACGCGGCCATCAAGCAGATCAACGAAGGCACCGTCGACATCGTCATCGGCACGCACAAGATCCTGTCCGAACAGGTCAGGTTCCAGCGCCTGGGGCTGGTCATCATCGACGAGGAACACCGCTTCGGCGTGCGGCAGAAGGAAGCGCTGAAGACGCTGCGCGCCGAGGTCGACATCCTGACCCTGACAGCGACGCCGATCCCGCGCACGCTGGGCATGGCGCTGGAAGGCCTGCGCGATTTCTCGGTGATCGCCACCGCGCCGCAGAAGCGGCTGGCGATCAAGACTTTCGTGCGGCGCGAGGAAGACGGCGTAATCCGGGAAGCCATCCTGCGCGAGCTCAAGCGCGGCGGGCAGGTCTATTTCCTGCACAACGAGGTCGAGACCATCGAGAACAAGCGCGCGCGGCTGGCCGAGCTGGTGCCGGAAGCACGTATCGCGGTCGCCCACGGCCAGATGCATGAGCGTGAGCTCGAACGCGTGATGCGCGACTTCGTTTCGCGCCGCGACAATATCCTGCTGTGCACCACCATCATCGAGACCGGCATCGACGTGCCGACCGCCAACACCATCCTGATCCACCGCGCCGACAAGTTCGGGCTGGCACAGCTGCACCAGTTGCGCGGCCGGGTCGGGCGCTCGCACCACCAGGCCTATGCCTACCTGCTGGTGCATGACGTCGACGGCCTGACCAAGCAGGCGCAGCGCCGGCTCGAGGCCATCCAGCAGATGGAGGAACTGGGCTCGGGCTTCTACCTGGCCATGCACGACCTGGAAATCCGCGGCGCCGGCGAGGTGCTGGGCGACAAGCAATCCGGCGAGATCCACGAGATCGGCTTCCAGCTGTACACCGACATGCTCAACGCCGCGGTCAAGGCACTCAAGGCCGGCAAGGAGCCCGACCTGATGGCGCCGCTGGCCGCCACCACCGAGATCAACCTGGGCACGCCGGCGCTGCTGCCGAACGATTACTGCGCCGACGTGCACGAGCGCCTGTCGCTGTACAAGCGGCTGGCCAACTGCGAGACCGCGGAACGCGTCGACGATATCCAGGAAGAGCTGGTCGACCGCTTCGGCCGGCTGCCGGCGCAAGCGCAGGCGCTGGTCGAGACCCACCGGCTGCGCATCGCCGCGGCGCCGCTAGGGGTGCGCAAGATCGACGCCGGCGAAGCCACCATCAGCGTGCAGTTCGTGCCCAATCCGCCGATCGACGCGATGCGCATCATCGACCTGGTGCAGAAGAATCGCCATATCAAGCTGGCCGGCCAGGACAAGCTGCGCATCGAGGCCAAGATGCCAGACGTGGCAGTACGGGCGCAGACCATCAAGCATACGCTGCGGCAACTGGCGTAGCGTCCATGCCGATCCTGCATGGACGCGGCGCGCGGCCGGGTGTAGCATCAATTCCTTAACAAGTTAGTGATACCGCCCCCATGCCAGCCCCAGCCGCCCGAGCCGACTCCCGCCAGTCCGTCACCGAAACCGCCGCGCGCGGCAGCGCGCTGGAATGGACCCAGCGGCTGGTCGCGTACGACACCACCAGCCGCCATTCCAACCTGGGCCTGATCGAGTCGGTGCGCGACCATTTCCTGGCCAAGGGGCTGAAGCCGCATCTGAGCTACAACCCGCAGCAGGACAAGGCCAACCTGTTCGTCACCGTGCCGGCGGCCAATGGCGCAACCAATGGCGGCATCGTGCTGTCGGGCCATACCGACGTGGTGCCGGTGGACGGACAGGCCTGGACCACCGACCCGTTCAAGCCGGTGGTGCGCGACGGCAAGCTGTACGGCCGCGGCACCTGCGACATGAAAGGCTTTATCGGCACCAGCCTGTCGCTGCTGCCGGCCATCCTCGATGCCAGGCTGCGCGAGCCGGTGCACTACGCGCTGTCGTTCGACGAAGAGATCGGCTGCATGGGCGCCCCTTACCTGCTGGCTGAACTGCGCGAGCGCGGCGTGACCCCGGGCGGCTGCATCGTCGGCGAACCGACCAGCATGCGCGTGATCGTCGCGCACAAGGGCATCAACGCCTACCGCTGCTGCGTGAAAGGCCAGGCGGCGCATTCGTCGCTGACGCCGCGCGGCGTCAATGCGATCGAATACGCCGCGCGCCTGATCTGCTTCATCCGCGACATCGCCGACGAGTTCAAGGCCAACGGCCCCTACGACCAGGCCTTCGACGTGCCCTACACCACCGCGCAGACCGGCACTATCCAGGGCGGCATTGCGCTGAACACGATCCCGGCGCTGTGCGAGTTCGTGTTCGAGTTCCGCAACCTGCCCGGCGTCGATCCGGAAGCGATCTACGCGCGCATCCAGCGCTATGCCAACGACGTGCTGCTGCCGAAGATGCGCGCTGAGCATGCCGATGCCGACCTGACGCTGAGCAAGATCGCCGCCGCGCCATCGCTCGACGTCGCCGAGCAGGAAGCCATTACGCAGCTGGTGCGCGCGCTGACCGCCGACCGCGACACCAACAAGGTTGCCTATGGCACCGAGGCCGGGCTGTTCCAGCGCGCGGGCATTCCGGCGGTGGTGTGCGGGCCCGGCGATATCCAGCAGGCGCACAAGCCGGACGAGTTCGTGGCGCTGGAGCAGCTGGCTGCGTGCGAGGCGTTCCTGCACAAGGTGGTGGACAGCCTGCGGGTAGCGGCCTGACCTTCACCAGTTGGCTCGCTCCCCTCTCCCGCTTGCGGGAGAGGGGAGAAACCACTGAGCTTTCCTCGGCCGCATGCATTCTGCAGCGCGCCACTACACCGCCAGCATTAAACCAACAACAACGAAGGAGATCCTGCATGGCTGCACGTCGCACCGCATCGCGTTCCACCTCCCGCTTCGCCCTCGCCGGCCTGGCCCTGGCCGCCGGCCTGCTCTGCCACACCGCTCTGGCGCAGGCCCCGGCGGCACCCCCCGGCGCCGATGCGCTGCATGCCCAGATCGAAACCCGCGCCAAGGCGGTGGAAAAGCAGCTGATCGCCTGGCGCCGCGATATCCACCAGCATCCGGAACTGGGCAACTACGAGACCCGGACGGCCAAGCTGGTGGCGGACCACCTGCGCAAGCTGGGCATGGAGGTCAAGACCGGCGTGGCCAAGACCGGCGTGGTGGGCCTGCTCAAGGGTGGCAAGCCCGGCCCGGTGGTGGCGCTGCGCGCCGATATGGACGCGCTGCCGGTGAAGGAGCGCGTCGACGTGCCGTTTGCCTCCAAGGCCAAGGGCCAGTACCTGGGCAAGGAAGTGGATGTGATGCACGCCTGCGGCCATGACACGCATGTGGCGATTCTCTTGGCCACGGCCGAAGTGCTGGCCGGCATGAAGGACCAGTTGCCCGGCACCGTCAAGTTCATCTTCCAGCCGGCCGAGGAAAGCCCGGCCGATTTCGAGCCCAACGGCTCGAACATGTGGGGCGCCAAGCAAATGGTATCGGAGGGCGTGCTGGACAATCCCAAGGTCGATGCCATCTTCGGCCTGCACGTCAGCAGCGGCATCGAATCGGGCAAGCTGGGCTGGCGCAGCGGCGCCTCGATGGCGGCGGCCGACCAGTTCTGGATCGACGTCAAGGGCCGCCAGACGCACGGCGCGCGGCCGTGGGGCGGGATCGACCCGATCGTGGTGGCATCGCAGATCGTGCTGGGCCTGCAGACCATCCAGAGCCGGCAGGTCAATGCCATGCTGGAGCCGTCGGTGATCACCGTGGGCACCTTCCACGGCGGCAACCGCATGAACATCGTGCCGGAGAAGGTAGAGATGATGGGCACCATCCGCACCTATGACGAAGGCATGAAGAAGGATATCCATGCCCGCATGAAGCGCACCACCGAGGCCATTGCCTCCAGCGCCGGGGCCGAAGCCAGCTTCCGCGTGGTCGAGCTGTACAACGCCACCGTCAACCAGCCGGCCCTGACCGAGCAGATGGCGCCGACGCTGCGGCGCGTGGCCGGCGAGGGCAACTGGATGATCACCCCCAAGGCCACCGCATCCGAGGACTTTTCGTTTTACCAGGAGAAGGTGCCCGGCTTGTTCTTCAATCTCGGCGTGACGCCCAAGGGGCAGGACGTGACCACGGCGCCGTCGAATCACTCGCCGGAGTTCTATGTGGATGAGCCGGCGCTGATCAACGGCGTGCGCGCGTTGTCCAGCCTGACTGTGGACTACATGGTGATGGCGCAGCGCTGACCGGGTTCGCCCGGGGGCGCCACGGGGGGCTACAATAGTGCTTTTGCCGCGTTGCAGCGCCCCGCCTTGCCGGCCACGCCGGCACACGCCCCCGGCCTCGCCCGATTCCCGTTCGTCATGCCCCTGATCCTGCAGAGCCTCGCCCCGCTTTCCCCCGCCGACCTCGACACCGCCCGCACCCTGGCCCGCGCCAGCGCACTGGTGCCGCGCAGCGACACCGTGGCCGTGGCCGAAGACTGCGCGCCGCTGACGCCGGCGCTGCGCGACGCGCTCGACGATTTCTGCGGCCCGCGCGCGATCGACTGGGCGGTGGTGCCGGCCGGGCGCAAATTGTCCGACTTCCGCCTGGTGGCGATGGACATGGACTCGACCCTGATCACGATCGAGTGCATCGACGAGATCGCCGACTTCTGCGGCCTCAAGGCCGAGGTTTCCGCCATCACCGAAGCCGCCATGCGCGGCGAGATCACCGATTTCAACGAAAGCCTGCGTCGCCGCGTGGCGCTGCTGAAGGGGCTCGACGCCGCCGTGCTGGACCGCGTCTACGCCGAACGCCTGCGGCTGTCGCCGGGCGCCGAGCGCATGCTGCAGGCGGTGCAGGCGCTGGGCCTGAAGACGCTGCTGGTATCCGGCGGCTTCGTGCACTTCACCGACCAGCTCAAGCCGCGCCTGAAGCTTGATTTCACCCGCGCCAACACGCTCGAGATCGTCGACGGCAAGCTGACCGGCAACGTGGTCGGCGAGATCGTCAACGCTGACGTCAAGGCCCGCACCGTGCAGGAAGTCTGCGCGCAGATCGGCGCCACGCCGGACCAGGCCATCGTCATGGGCGATGGCTCGAACGACCTGAAGATGATGGCCGTGGCCGGCCTGTCGGTGGCGTTCCGCGCCAAGCCGGTGGTGCGCGCGCAGGCCAGCGTCGCGTTCAACCACGTCGGGCTGGACGGCCTGCTGGCGCTGTTCCCGCACTGATTCGCCGCCGCGGCCGGCACCCATCACTGGCCGGCTGAATCCGCCCGCCCGGGCGGCACCCGATCGCTTGCAACCCTCGCCGGCGTAAGCCCGACTCTCCAAACTGATGTGAAACCGGGGCGTCGCCCCGCGTGGCGCTTGCATAGTCAAATGCGAATCATTATTATTAATGTTTCGTTGAACTGACATTGCCCCATGCAAGTACTGGCCGTCCTTCTCGGCCTGGCTGCGGCAGCGTGCCTGTACCTGGCCGCGCCCAACCAGGTGTTGCTGCCGCCCGGCACCCTGACCCGGCCGCGGCTGGCGGGCTGGCTGGGGCTGGCCCTTACCTGCGTCAGCACATGGCTGTGGACCATGACCGACGGCTGGCCGGTGGCGCTCGCCGCCAGCCTGGTCACGGTGCCGTGCGCGCTGTCGGTGTGGCCGTTCATCGGCACCTATGCGGCGCGCCGTCGCCGCGGCGCGCGGGAGCAGCGGGCATGAGCGCGGACACATCCGGCATGGGCACCAAATGGCTGGCCGGCGCGCTGCTCGGGCTGCCGCTGGCTGTGGTCCTGTGCACGCTGTCGATCCTGGGCCTGCCCGGCGGCTGGGAGACCGGCATCGTCGCCGCCGTGACCGCGTGCCTGCCGCTGTGGGTCGCCATCCTCAGCGCCAGCCTGCTGTTCCGTTCCAGCCGCAGCGCGTGGCTGTGGCTGGGCGGCGCCAACCTGCTGGGCTTCGGCGCGCTATGGCTGCTGCGCCTGGCTGGCCTGGCGCCGGCCGCACTGGCCGCCGTGCCCGCCTCCTGAGACCATCATGAAAACCGCAACCCTGCGCCTGTACCAGACGCTGCATACCTGGGTCGGCCTGATGGCCGGCTGGGCCCTGTTTATCGCCTTCTTTGCCGGGGCGGTCACCGTGTTCCACCACGAGCTGCACGTCTGGCAGTCGCCGTCGCGGCTCAAGGGCAGCGCGCCGGTCGAGGCCAGCGCCGATCCGGCCGCGGTCGACCGCTTCATGCAGAAGCTGGTCGCGATCCACCCCGAGGCCGCGGCCAGTGCCTACGTGATCATGCCGTCGGAGGGCGAGCCGAATCTCTCCGCCTACTGGCAGGACAAGGCCGGCGAGTGGCAGATGACCACCGATGCGCGCCTGGCCGGCAATGCCGCGATGCAGCGCGACACCTCGCGCGACCACGTCATGGGGGAACTGTCGGCCTTCCTGAACAGCCTGCACTACTCGCTCGGCATCCCGGTCGGCGGCATTTATTTCATGGGCGCGATCTCGGTGCTGTACGGGCTGGCGCTGGTATCCGGTGTGCTGCTGCACCTGCCGCGACTGAAGAAAGACCTGTTCGCGGTGCGCCCCGGGCGCAATCTGAAGCGCTTCTGGATGGACACCCACAATGTGCTGGGCCTGTTCAGCCTGCCCTTCCACCTGGTCTTTGCCATCACCGGCGCGCTGTTCTGCCTGTCGCTGGTGCTGATGATGGTATTCAACACGCTGACCTTCGACGGACGCCTGTTCGAGGCGGTGCCGCGTGCCACCACCGCGGTGCCTGAAGTGGCCGCCGCGGGCCGCGCGGTGCCGACCCTGCCGACCGCCACGCTGCTGCGGATCGCGCGCGAACACGGCGGCGAGCGCTTCACGCCGGAATCGTTCCGCTTCCAGCGCTACGGCGACGCCAACGCCGTGGTCGAAGTGCGCGGCACCAGCACGCGCGCGCTCGGCAACCTCGGTTCGGTCGGCATCCATGCCGCCAGCGGCGAACCCAATGCCGGCCAGCTGACGGCCAACCAGACCGCCGGCGCGCGCGACAGCAACCACGGTCTCTACAGCGCGCTGTACGCGCTGCATTTCGGCACCTTCGGCGAGCTGCCGGTGCGGCTGGTCTACCTGCTTGCCGGGCTGGCCGGCGCCTTCCTGTTCTATTCGGGCAACCTGCTGTGGATCGAGTCGCGGCGCAAGCTGCGCCAGGCCGGGCAGCCGCGGGTGCACCGCTTGCTGGCGCAGGCTACCGTGGGCGTGTGCATCGGCTGCTGCATCGGCGTGGCGCTGTGTTTCCCGGCGGCGCTGCTGTGGCCCGAGCAGGCGGTCAGCCAGACCTATTTCACCGCGTTCGGCCTGGCCTGCGCCTGGGCGCTGCTGCGCGCGCCGGTGCGCGCGGCGGTGGAGCTGCTCTACGCCGCCGCGCTGGCAGCGCTGACAGTGCCACTGTCGAATGCAGTCCTGACCGGCGACCACCTGCTGCACAGCATCCCCAGCGGGCATTGGATCATCGCCGGTTTCGACCTCGGCGCGCTCGCGCTGGCGGCGGGCTTTGTCGCCCTGGCCCGCGCGACCGCGCGGCGCGCCCGCAGCGGGCCGGCGGAGTCGGTCTGGGCCATGCCGCAGACAGCGCGGGCGGTACAGCGAGCCCGGCCCACGGGGGCCAAGGCGATGTCCGGCACCGACACGCCCTGAAGCACCGCGCCGGCATAATCAAAACGGACGCCGCGGCGTCCGTTTTGATTCGCGGGACCGCACCGGTCCGGCGGCTGCCCTACACTACCTGAGGCCAACCACAGCGAGCCCCGACCATCATGGAACCGACCTTCCACCAGTTTTCAGAACTGTTCGACCAGCTGGGCCTACCGTCGGACGAAGCCAGCATCCGCGACTTCATCGGCAGGCACGCGCCACTGCCCGAAACCATCGAACTGGCCGAGGCCGACTTCTGGACGCCAGCCCAGGCCGCCCTGCTGCGCGATGAGCTGCTCGACGATGCCGACTGGGCCGAAGTCGTCGACCAGCTCAACCTGGCCCTGAGACAGCCAGCCTAGCGCCGCGGGCCGGCTACGCGGCCAGCGTGGCGTCCATCGCCTGGCGCAGGTCGGCGATCAGGTCGCGCGTGTCTTCCAGGCCGATATAAAGCCGCACCAGCTCGCCGGTATCGTGCCAGCCGGCCGGTGGCCAGGTGCCCGCCGGACGCATGCCCTGGACGTGATACGGCACCGCCAGGCTGTGCGCGCCGCCCCACGACCAGCCGATGGCGAACAGCCGCAACGCCTCGACGAAGGCATCCACCTGCTGGCGGGTATGGCGCTCGCGCAGGATGATGGCAAACAGCCCGCTGGCGCCGGTGAATTCGCGCCGCCAGTTGGCATGCCCCGGGCAGTCCGGCAGCGCGGGATGCAGCACGCGCGCAACCTCCGGCCGCTGGCGCAGCCATTCGGCCACCTCGCGCGCGGCGCGGTCGTGGGCCGCCAGGCGCACCGGCAGGCTCGGCAGCGCGCGCAGCACCAGGTGGCAGTCGTCGGCGGACACGCCCCAGCCCATCAGCATGCGGGCGCGCTTGAGGCGTCCGTGCAGGCCGTCGTCGCAGGTCAGCACCGCGCCCATCAGCACGTCGCTGCCGCCGGACTGGTACTTGGTCAGCGCCTGCACCGAGATGTCGATGCCTTGTTCGAACGGGCGGAAATAGATGCCGGCCGACCAGGTATTGTCGATTGCAGTCAGCACGCCGCGCGCGCGCGCCGCGGCAACGATGGCGCCGCAGTCGGGCACTTCCATTGTCACCGAGCCGGGCGACTCCATCCAGGTCAGGCGCGTGTTGGGCTGGATCAGCGCGGGCACCGCCGCGGCGTCCATCGGGTCGTAGTAGCGCACGGTAACGCCGAAGTCTCGCGCCAGCCACTCGCCGTGGTCGCGGTTGGGGCCGTAGACGTTATGCGGCACCAGCACGTCGTCGCCGCTCTTCAGCAGCGCGAAGTACACCAGCGAGATCGCCGCCAGGCCCGAGGGCTGCAGCAACGTATGGCGCGCGCCCTCGATCAATGCCAGGTGCTGGCACAGCGCCTCGCTGGTCGGGGTCGCATGCAGGCCGTAGCGCCAGTAGGTGGTGGCCCCGTCGCCATGCGCGCGCAGCTCGGCGAGGTTGCGGAACACCACGGTCGAGCCGCGGTGCGTGGCCGGGGAGAACGACGCAAAGCCGGGGGCGATGTCCAGCTCGGGCTGGACTGCAACGGTCTGCAGGTAATGGGCGGGGGCTGCGGGCTTGTCGGATGGCGAATCGGACACGGCGGTTTCCTTGCTGGCTGCTGGCCGGCCGCGGCGCGCTGCACGGGCGGTATCGGCCCGGCAAACGCGCGGCACAGTCAGGCATGAGACGCGATGAGCGTTCGAGCTTACCAGCAAATGCCGCCCGCGCCACCGGGCTGCACCACGAAAGGGCTTACCAGCCGGAAATCGACGACTTCGGCGGCGGCGGCGCGTAGGTGACGCCGCTGTTGGGCGTCATGTCGAACGGAGGAATCACCAGCATGCCCAGCGGGCGGATGAAGAACGGCAACACGATGGCGGGATTGAACGCATCGGTCCAGGTGCCGCGCACGGCGCCGCTGGCATCGATGGTGCCTTCCCAGTTGCCCGATACCCGGGTGCCGTCGTCGGACTCTTCCATCAGGAAGGCGCCGTCCTCCCACTCGCCCGCCAGCAGGCGCACCCCGGCGCCACGGCCGCTGTACTCGCCGCGCACGCTGTCGCGCTCGTCGGGCTTGGGGCCCAGGCGCAGGCGCACCGGCTGGTCGCCGACCTTGCCGACATAGACCGGCAGCGACGCGTACTCGGGCCGCGGTGCCAGCGCCCTGGCGGCGCCGGTCGACAGCGTCGCGCCGCGGCGGGCCTCGCCGTCGCGGATAGCCTGGTTCAGGCCCAGCGCTTCAGCACCAGCGGCGGCATTCACCGGGCCGGTCGACAGCTCGGTGGCCGGCGCCGCCTGCGCCGCGCCCGCCAGGGCGAGCACGGCGGCGGCGCCAAGCGTCGTGCAGAGGTCCGTCAAGGCCACGCGCAAGGCAATGCTCAGATCCGTTCGAAGATGGCGGCGATGCCCTGCCCGCCGCCGATGCACATGGTCACCAGCGCGTAGCGGCCTTGCACGCGGTTCAGCTCGTGCAGCGCCTTCACCGTGATCAGCGCGCCGGTGGCGCCGATCGGGTGGCCCAGCGAAATGCCCGAGCCGTTCGGGTTGACCTTGGCCGGGTCCAGGCCCAGGGCCTTGGTCACGGCGCAGGCCTGCGCGGCAAAGGCCTCGTTGGCTTCGATCACGTCCAGGTCCGACACCTGCAGCCCGGCACGCTCGAGCGCGATCTTCGTCGCCGGCACCGGGCCGATGCCCATGGTCTTGGGATCGACGCCGGCATGGCCGTACGACACCAGGCGCGCCAGCGGCTTCAGGCCGCGACGCTCGGCCTCGGCACGCTCCATCATCACCACCGCGGCGGCGGCATCGTTCAGGCCCGAGGCATTGCCGGCCGTGACCGTGCCGTTTTCCTTGACGAAGACCGGCTTGAGCTTGGTCATGTCGTCGATGGTGGCGTCATGGCGCACATGCTCGTCGGTGTCGAAGGTGACTTCGCCCTTGCGGCCCTTGCTCACCACCGGAACGATCTGGTCCTTGAAGTAGCCGGCCTTGATTGCGGCCGAGGCGCGACGGTGCGATTCCAGCGCGGCCTCGTCCTGTTGCGTGCGCGAGATGTCGTATTCCTTGGCCACGTTCTCGGCCGTAACGCCCATGTGGATACGGTGGAACGGGTCGTGCAGCGCGCCGAGCATCATGTCGACCAGGCCGGCATCGCCCATGCGGGCGCCCCAGCGGGCGGCAGGTGCCAGGTACGGGGCCCGGCTCATGCTTTCGGCACCGCCGCCGATGGCGACGTCGGCATCGCCCAGCAGGATGGTCTGCGCGGCACTGACGATGGCCTGCAGGCCCGAGCCGCACAGGCGGTTGACAGTCAGCGCCGGCGCGTTGACCGAGACCCCGCCGTTGACCGCCGCGACGCGGCCCAGGTACATGTCCCGCGGCTCGGTCTGGATCACGTTGCCGAACACCACATGGCCGACATCGTCGCCCGACACCTGCGCACGGGCCAGCGCCTCGCGCACGACCAGCGCGCCCAGTTCGGCCGGCGCCACGTCCTTCAGGCTCCCGCCAAAGGTTCCGATGGCGGTGCGAACACCGCTTACCACTACGACTTCACGTGTCATGACTGTCTCCATGTGGGTTATGTTGCACCGCACAGTATAGCGGTGCCGCGGCCGAGGCGAACGATCGTACTTTTACCTAATGACGCCGTTTCCGGCATCGTCCGGCGGGACTAGCTCAGACCTCGCCCCACAGATCGTGGCCGTCGGCGCCGGTGATGCGCACGTCGACGAACTCGCCGGCGCGGTAGCGTTGCGAGGTGCGCTGCGGCGGCGCAATATAGACCAGCCCGTCGATTTCCGGCGCATCCGCCGACGAGCGGCCGATGCCGCCGTCCTGGTTGACTTCGTCGATCAGTACGCGCAGGGTCTGGCCGACCTTGCGCTGCAGGCGGCGCGCGGACACGGCCTCGGCCACTTCCATGAAGCGGGCGCGGCGCTCCTCGCGCACCGCATCGGGCAGCGCGCCCGGCAGGTCGTTGGCCGTGGCGCCTTCCACCGGCGAGTAGGCGAAGCAACCGACGCGGTCCAGTTCGGCCTCGGCGATAAAGTCCAGCAGCGTCTGGAACTCGGCCTCGGTCTCGCCCGGGAAGCCGGCAATAAAGGTGCTGCGGATAGTCAGTTCCGGACAGATCTCACGCCAGGCGCGGATGCGGTCCATGGTCTTCTCGGCGTTGGCCGGGCGCTTCATGCGCTTGAGCACGTCCGGGTGGGCGTGCTGCAACGGCACGTCCAGGTACGGCAGCACATGGCCGTTGTTCATCAGCGGGATGATCTCGTCGACGTGCGGGTACGGGTAGACATAGTGCAGGCGCACCCAGGCACCGTACTGCGCGGCCAGCTCGCCCAGCGCCGCTACCAGTTCGGTCATGCGGGTCTTGAGCGGGCGGCCGTTCCAGAAGCCGGTGCGGTACTTGACGTCGACGCCATAGGCGCTGGTGTCCTGCGAGATCACCAGCAGTTCCTTGACGCCGGCCTTGAACAGGTTCTCGGCTTCGAGCATGACTTCGGCCACCGGGCGCGAGACCAGGTCGCCGCGCATCGACGGGATGATGCAGAACGAGCAGCGGTGATTGCAGCCCTCGGAAATCTTCAGGTAGGCGTAGTGCTTGGGCGTGAGCTTGATGCCCGCGGCCGGCACCAGGTCGGTAAACGGGTCATGCGGCTTGGGCAGGTGCGTGTGCACCGCCTGCATGACCTCGCCCAGCGCGTGCGGACCGGTCACGGCCAGCACCTTGGGATGCACCGACGACACGATGTCGTGGCCTGCCGCATCCTTCTTCGCGCCAAGGCAGCCGGTGACGATGACCTTGCCGTTCTCGGTGAGCGCTTCGCCGATCGCATCCAGGCTTTCCTGCACGGCTTCGTCGATAAAGCCGCAGGTATTGACCACCACCAGGTCGGCGCCGTCATAGGTGCCGCTGATGGCGTAGCCCTCGGCGCGCAGCTGCGTGATGATCTGCTCGGAGTCGACCAGCGCTTTCGGACAGCCAAGGGAAACGAAGCCCACACGCGGACTTTGATCTTTCTGGTTCGTTGCTTCTGAGGGGTTTTTCACAATGGAATCCGAATGTGGGGCAAGCCGCGACGGCCAGTCCATTCCTTTAGGGAAATGATGGCGCCAGGCGAAAAGCGAATCGCGCATTTTACCCGGTTGCGGGCGTTTGCCGGCGCCTGACGCACGACATCCGGCAAGACCGCGCGGTAACGCCTACGTCACTCCGCCAGCGCCGCCGCACCAGGTTGACTGCGCAGCACCTGCTCGATCTCCAGCGAGTCCTGCATGCGCCGGATCGCCGCATGCAGTTCGCCCGCCTGCGGCCAGGTGCGCTTGAGGTAGCTGAGCCAGAGCTTCACGCGGCCGTGCTCATGGCAGGACGCGATGCGGGCATGCAGCTTCTTCAGGTACGTCGCGATCTGGCGCAATACCAGCAACCATTCTCCGCCGGACGGCGTGCTGTCCATCAGGCCGCGGATGCGCAACGCCAGAAACGGGTCGGACACGGCACCGCGCCCGATCATGACATCGGCACAACCGCTGACCTCGCGGCAACGCGCCCAGTCGGCGACCGTCCAGACCTCGCCATTGGCAATCACGGGGATATCCACCGCCGCGGCAATGCGCGCGATCCAGTCCCAGTGGGCCGGCGGGCGGTAGCCATGGTCGCGCGTGCGGGCATGCACCACCAGCGAGGCCGCGCCGCCTTCGGCCAGCGCGGTGGCACAGTCGATGGCCAGCGCGGTGTCCGAGACGCCCAGCCGCATCTTCGCCGTCACGGGAATCTCGGCCGGCACCGCGGCGCGCACGGCGGCGACGATCCGGTTCAGCAGCGCAGGATTGGTCAGCAGCATTGCCCCCCCGCCATGCCGGTTGACCACCTTGGCGGGACAGCCGAAGTTCAGGTCGATGCCATGCGGCGACAAGGAGGCGGCATAGGTGGCATTGCGCGCGAGCCACTCGGGGTCGCTGCCCAGCAGCTGGATCACCATCGGCGTGCCGCTGCGGGTATAGCCGCCGGACAGGATCTCGGGGGTATCGCGCTCATAGACCCGCGCCGGAAGCAGCGAGCCCGTCACCCGCACGAACTCCGACACACAACCATCGTAGCCGCCGGTATCGGTCAGGACGTCGCGCAAGACATAGTCGGCAAGCCCCTCCATCGGGGCCAGGAACAGCCGGCTCATGACAAGGAAGGCGCCGACGCAGGCAGTCGCGCCGGACAGGAAGATGGGAGAACGTAGGGCATGGGACGTCGCGCAGATAAGGCGAGTCCCAAACTGAGCCGCCGCCGAGTGAATCGCGTATTAACAGACCCCGGAAGGGGAAGCGCGCATTCTACCTGCTTTGGTATCGGGCTGTTCTGGCGTGGGAAACCGGCCTGTCGCGCGAAAGCCTTTACCGTTCGCTGTCTGGCGAGGGCAATCCGGAATTCGGGACGCTCTGGAAGGTGATGCGAGCGCTGGGCATACGGCTGCATGCGAGCGCGGGCCAGCCATGGCGGAGCAGCATGGCGGGCGCCGTGCCCGCCGCCGGGGGTCTGTTACTTCTTCTCGGGCTGGTTGAACGGGAACGTGCCAAACATGTTCTTGGCCTGGCTCTGCATCTGTTCCTGCATCTGCACGAACAGGTTCTTGCTCTGCTCGATGTAGTTGCTCATCATGCCCTGCATCATGGGGCCCTGCATGTTCATGAACTGCGACCACATGTCCGGGCTGAACGCTTCGCCGGAATACAGGCCCTTGGAGTTCTCGGCCAGCTTGTTCTGGATATCGATGAAGGCCTGGATGTTCTTTTCCAGGTAGGTGCCCATCATGCCCTGCATGGCATGGCCGTAGAAGCGGATGATCTGCGACAGCATGGCGCTGGAGAACATCGGCACGCCGCCGGTCTCTTCCTCCAGGATGATCTGCAGCAGGATGCTGCGCGTCAGTTCGTCACCGGATTTGGCATCGACGACCTTGAAGTCCTCGGTATCCATCACCAGCTGCTTGACGTCGGCCAGGGTGATGTAGGTGCTGGTCTGGGTATCGTAGAGCCTGCGATTGGGATACTTTTTGATCAGTCGCTCTGCGCCTTTTTTGGTCGTGGCCATCGGTGCTCTGTCCTTGTGTCGTCGCTGATTGCGCGCTGCTGCACCGCATGGGGTGCAGTGCGCAAATCGGTACCGCCCGCGCCATCTGCCGTGCTCGTGCCGGCCATCTTGCAGCTGTTCGCGCATGTGCTGCGCGCCGCGGCCTGCCGTCTCGCCCCCGCGAGGGCCATGCTGCACGACTATGGTGCTGGCTGCGCCGCTGCCCTGATTCTATGCCCAACAAAGCACTAAGAAAAGCGACTGGACTTAAGGAAAACCCGGTGAACCGGGGCGCTGCCCGCTGGATGCCGTACGCCTGGAAATGATTCGCGGGCCATAATGGCCCGCGCAACCGGCGGCGAAACCCGGGGGCGCGCCGCTTTGTGCGCCGCGCTGGCTGCACCGCAAAACGCGGCTGCCGGCGCGGCTGGCCGAGTGCCAGGTCAGCCCATGTGCAGGCCGCCGTTGAGCGAGAAGTCGGCGCCGGTCGAGAAGCCGGACTCGTCCGACGACAGCCAGGCGCAGATCGAGGCGATCTCTTCCGGCTCGCCGAGGCGCTTCACCGGGATCGTCCCGACGATCTTGTCGAGCACATCCTGGCGGATGGCCTTGACCATGTCCGTGGCGATATAGCCGGGCGAAACGGTGTTCACCGTCACCCCCTTGGTCGCCACCTCCTGCGCCAGCGCCATGGTAAAGCCGTGCAGGCCGGCCTTGGCGGTGGAGTAGTTGGTCTGGCCGAACTGGCCCTTCTGCCCGTTCACCGACGAGATATTGACGATCCGGCCCCAGCCGCGGTCGGCCATGCCGTCGATCACCTGCTTGGTGACATTGAACAGCGAGGTCAGGTTGGTGTCGATCACCGCGTCCCAGTCGGCGCGGGTCATCTTGCGGAACACCACGTCGCGGGTGATGCCGGCGTTGTTGATCAGCACATCGACTTCGCCGACCTCGGCCTTGACCTTGTCGAATGCCGCCTTGGTCGAGTCCCAGTCAGCCACGTTGCCTTCCGACGCCACGAAATCAAAGCCCAGGGCCTTCTGCTGCTCCAGCCACTTTTCACGGCGCGGCGAATTGGGGCCGCAGCCGGCCACCACGCGAAAGCCATCCTTGGCCAGCCGCTGGCAGATGGCGGTCCCGATACCACCCATGCCGCCGGTCACATACGCAATGCGCTGAGTCATGTCCACTCCTTGATTGGCTTTTCGTTATTTGATGCCGGGCGCGCGCGATGCGCACGCCCGGCACACCCCTTAATTGCGCTCGACCGCCAGCGCCACCCCCATGCCGCCGCCGATGCACAGCGAAGCCAGGCCCTTCCTGGCGTCGCGGCGCTTCATTTCGTGCAGCAGCGTCACCAGGATACGGCAGCCCGACGCGCCGATCGGGTGGCCGATGGCGATGGCGCCGCCGTTGACGTTGACCTTGGCAGTATCCCAGCCCATCTGCTGGTGCACGGCCAGTGCCTGCGCGGCGAAGGCTTCGTTGATTTCCATCAGGTCCAGGTCCTGCGGGGTCCAGCCCGCGCGCGACAGGGCGCGCTTGGACGCCGGCACCGGGCCCATGCCCATCACCTTCGGGTCCACGCCGGCGTTGGCGTAGCTCTTGATGGTGGCCAGCGGGGTCAGGCCCAGCTCCTTGGCCTTGGCGGCCGACATCACCACCACCGCGGCGGCGCCGTCGTTCAGGCCCGAAGCGTTGGCCGCGGTCACCGAGCCAGCCTTGTCGAAGGCCGGCTTGAGACCGGCCATGCTGTCGAGCGTGGCGCCGTGCCGCACGAACTCGTCGGTCTTGAACGCCACGGGGTCGCCCTTGCGCTGCGGGATCAGCACCGGCACGATCTCTTCATCGAACTTGCCGGCCTTCTGCGCGGCTTCGGCCTTGTTCTGCGAGCCCACCGCGAATTCATCCTGCGCCTCGCGCGTGATGCCGTATTCCTTGGCCACGTTCTCGGCGGTGATGCCCATGTGGTACTGGTTGTACACGTCCCACAGGCCGTCGACGATCATGGTGTCGACCAATTTGGCATCGCCCATGCGGAAGCCGTCGCGCGAGCCTGGCAGCACGTGCGGCGCGGCGCTCATGTTCTCCTGGCCGCCCGCCACCACGATCTCGGCGTCGCCGGCCATGATGGCATTGGCCGCCAGCATCACCGCCTTCAGGCCGGAGCCGCATACCTTGTTGATGGTCATGGCCGGCACCATGGCCGGCAGGCCGGCCTTGATCGCGGCCTGGCGCGCCGGGTTCTGGCCCGAGCCAGCGGTCAGCACCTGGCCCATGATCACTTCGCTGACCTGGTCCGGCTGGATGCCGGCACGTTCCAGCGCAGCCTTGATGACCAAGGCACCCAGTTCCGGCGCCGGGATCTTCGCCAGCGAGCCGCCAAATTTGCCAACCGCGGTACGGGCCGCGGATACGATGACAACGTCAGTCATGGTGTAGTCCTCTCAATGGAAACAGGGACCCGCAAGCCCGTCGGCGCCTCGCGCAGTGCGCTTCGCCGGCGGAGCGTGCGGGGATCAGGCCTTGGCTTTGACGTATCGCCCAGGCGCGGGTTCGATCGCAGGATAGCGCGCGTTGCCGTACTCCGCAGGCGCCGCGCGCTTGGCGCCGGCATGGCCGGCCAGCCATGCCGACCAGTCCGGCCACCAGCTGCCGTGGTGCTCGGTGGCGCCGGCCAGCCATTGCTGCGGCGACGCCGGCAACGCGTCGTTAGTCCAGTGGCTGCGCTTTTTCTTCGCCGGCGGATTGATCACGCCGGCAATATGGCCGGACGCGCCCAGCACGAAGCGCAGCTTGTTCTTCAGCAGCGCGGTCGAGGCATAGGCCGCGGTCCACGGCACGATATGGTCTTCGCGCGAACCATAGAGATAGGTCGGCACGTCGATGCTGCCCAGGTCCACCGGCGCATTGCATACGGTCAGCTTGCCGGGCACCTTCAGCTCGTTCTGCAGGTAGGTGTGGCGCAGGTACCAGCAGTACCATGGCCCCGGCAGGTTGGTCGCGTCGCCATTCCAGAACAGCAGGTCGAACGGCACCGGGGTGTTGCCCTTCAGGTAGTTGTCGACCACGTAGTTCCACACCAGGTCGTTCGGACGCAGGAACGAGAAGGTGTTGGCCAGCTCTAGCCCGCGCAGCAGCGCGCACGGCGCGCCGGCGGCGCCGCCGAGGGTGGCCTCGCGCAGCTGCACGTGGCCCTCGTCGACGAAGACATCGAGGATGCCGGTGTCGGCAAAGTCCAGCAGCGTGGTCAGCAGCGTCAGGCTGGCCGCCGGATGCTCGCCACGCGCAGCCAGCACCGCCAGCGCCGTGGAAATGATGGTGCCGCCGACGCAGAAGCCCAGCACGTTGATCTGGTCCTGGCCGCTGATGTCGCGCGCGACCTCGATGGCGCGGATCGCCGCATGCTCGATGTAGTCGTCCCAGGTGCGCGACGCCATGCTGGCATCGGGATTGCGCCACGACACCAGAAACACCGTATGGCCCTGCTCCACCGTATGCCGCACCAGCGAGCTTTCCGGCTGCAGGTCAAGGATGTAGTACTTGTTGATGCAAGGCGGCACCATCAGCAGCGGCCGCGCGTGGACCTTGGCGGTGAGCGGCTTGTACTGCAGCAGCTGGAAGTATTCGTTCTCGTAGACCACCGCGCCTTCGGTCACCGCGACATTGCGGCCCACTTCAAAGGCGGTCTCGTCGGTCTGCGAGATCTTGCCGCGCGTCAGGTCTTCCATCATGTTGCGCACGCCGGCGCGCAGCGATTCACCGCCCGATTCGATCAGCAGGCGCTGCGCTTCCGGATTGGTGGCGAGGAAGTTGGCGGGCGACATCGCATCGACCCACTGCGAGATCGCAAAGCGGATGCGCTGGCGCGTCTTGGCATCGGCCTCGACCGCGTCGGCGAGCTCGGTCAGCGCACGCGCGTTGAGCAGGTAGAAGGCGGCGGCGTAACGGTACGGCACGTTGTTGCGCCACGCGTCGCCGGCGAAGCGCCGGTCGTGCAGCGGCCCGGTGCCGTCGGGGCTGCCCGCGGCCAGCGCTTGCCACAGCGCCGCGAAGTCCTTCATGTAGCGTTGCTGGATGTCGGCCAGCTGCGTCGGCGCGATCTTGACGCCTGCCAGCGAATCGAGTCCGGGGATGCCGGACATCATGCCCGATGCGGCCGCATGGCCGTTGCCTTCAGTGCCCTGCCACTGGCGGGACCATTCCAGCCATGTGGCTGGATCGAATGGCCCCGGCGTGAACTTGGGTGGTTGGGACTTGCCTTCCTGCGTGGAAGCTGCCGCACCTTTGCCGGTCGCCATGATCAGTTTGTCTCTCTGCCGTCACTATTCGAACCGGCTTCGGGCATTGCCCTGGCCGGCACTTTGCATGGGGAGATGCTATCCGAATGGACCCGGCTTGCGCCCTCTCCGCAGCGGGAGGGCGAGCCGGCACATCTGCCCTGGAACTGGCCTGGAACCTGGCCGCTCAACGTGCGGCCGGGCTGGCATCCATTCCGATAGCGGCTCCCTTTTATCCGGCGGGCGCGGGCCTCGACTGGCAGCGCCATGCGTTATGCTTGCCGGAAAAACCTGGGAATCGTCAGCGATTCCGAGACATTCGAGGCCATTGTTGCCTTGCAACGCGCACGCTGTCAATGCGGATATCCGCCCCGGCGTCGCGCGCCGCCCGACCTACCGGACGGTATGCAGCGCACGCACCTGCCGAGGCGATCGAGCATAGGCGAGAAGGATGAAATTCTGATGTACATCGTGGCCATTGGCTGGCTCTACGTGGCGCTGATGATGGCGATCACCGAGCACAACGTGGTGGCGGGCGTCGCCACCTTCTTGATGTATGGGGTCGCGCCGGTCGCGCTGGTGCTCTACATCATGGGCACGCCGGGCCGGCGCCGGCGCAAGGCCGAAGCCGAACGGGCGCAGGCGACGGGTGCCACGGCCCGCGAGGCGGCGAAGGGCGCGGACGAATAAGGCAGCCGCGCTCAGTCGGCCAGCCAGACCAGGCTGGCCATGCGCCCGGTCACACCGTCGCGTCGATAGGAGTAGAAGCGGTCGGCATCGGCAACAGTGCAGGCATCGCCGCCGTGAACGTCGACACAGCCCGCGCGGGCCAGCCGCGTGCGCGCCAACGCATAAAGGTCGGCAAGGTACTTGCCTTGCGCCCCGCCGCGGAACGCTGCGGCAACTGCGGCCTGTTCGTCCGGTCGTGCCTGCGCGAGAAAGGCCTCGCGCACTTCGGCGCCCACCTCGAAAACCTCGGGGCCGATCGCCGGTCCGAGCCACGCCAGCCAGTGCATGGCAGCGCCGCCGGCGGCTGCCTGCATGCGCGCCAGCGTGGCCTCGATCACGCCGTTGCAGAGGCCGCGCCAGCCGGCATGCGCGGCGCCCACGACCGTGCCCTGCGCATCGCACAGCAGCACCGGCAGGCAATCGGCCGTCATCACGGCGCAGACGCGGCCCGGCGCCAGCGCCAGGCTCGCATCGGCCTGCGGCACGGCGTCGGTCGCTGCCGCCACATGGTCGACCGTGGCGACGGCGCAGCCATGCACTTGTTCCAGCCATTGCGGCATCGACGGAAGGCACGCGGCCAGCCGCGCGCGGTTGCGCGCCACATCGGCCGGATCGTCGCCAACGTGGGTGCCGAGGTTCAGGCCGCCCGGCATGCCGCCGGCAAGCCCGTACGGTCCCCGGCTGACACCGCCCTGGCGCGTGGTCGACAGCGCGCGCACGCGCGCCGGGGCCGGCCAATCGGGGACCAGCCAGGCAGGATCAGGCGTCGCGCTCATCGGCATCACCGTCGTCGTCATCGTCGCCATCGCCAGCGTATTCCCAGTGCGCTTCGCCGCCTTCCCACACTTCGTCCCAGGCCTCGTCCTCGTCATCGGCCTGCGCACTGTCAAAGTCCAGCGCATCGATCAGCGCCTGCAGGTCTGCGGGCGGCTGCGCGGTCCATGACATGTGCTTGCCGGTGGCGGGATGCACCAGGCCGAGCTGGTAGGCATGCAGCGCCTGGCGCGCATAGGGCACCGGCAGCGGCACGCGGATCGCGGGACGCTGGCCGCGCTGGGTGGCGCGGAAATAGACCGGGTCGCCCACCAGCGGATGGCCGATGGATTCGAAATGCACGCGGATCTGGTGGGTGCGGCCGGTCTCGAGCTTGCACATCACCATCGACACGAAGCCACGCCCGAGCGGCACCGTGGCCAGCGTGCGGAAATGCGTGCGCGACGGCTTGCCGCTGGCGGTATGCACGATCGCCATGCGCGTGCGCTCGCGCGGGTCGCGGCCGATGGGCGCATCGATGGTGCCTTCGTCATAGGTGCGGCCCCACACCAGCGCGATATAGGTGCGCTTGACCGTGCGCGCCTGCAGCTGCCGCACCAGGTCGGTCTGCGCGGTCAGCGTGCGCGCCACCACCATCAGCCCCGAGGTTTCCTTGTCGAGCCGGTGCACGATGCCCGCGCGCGGCAGCGACACGGCACCGGGGTAGCGGTGCAGCAGGCCGTTCAGCACGGTGCCGCTCCAGTTGCCGGCCGCGGGGTGAACCACCAGCCCGGCGGGCTTGTCGATCACCAGCAGCGTGTCGTCTTCATAGACCACGTCGAGCGGCACGTCCTCGGGCGCGAACGCCGACGATTCCGGCGCGGCCTGCGGCTGGATCTCGATCCGGTTGCCCATCTGCACGGCGTCGCGCGGACGGCGCACCTGACCGTCGACGCGCACCGCGCCGCTTTCGATCCACTGCTGCAGGCGGCTGCGCGAAAACTCGCTGAAGTGACGCGCCAGCAATTTATCGAGACGTTCGCCGTGCGAGGCGCTGTCGACCTCCAGCGACAGGGTCACAGCCGGCTCGGCACTGGCGGACAGCGTCGCGCCGGCGTCGTCGAATTCCTCTGGGCTAGCCTCGAAATCGGCCACCGCCGCGGCGGCGCGCACCCGTTCGGGTGGCAGTCCTCCCACGCCTTCTCCGGCTTCCGGGTTGGTCTGGGGGCTTGGGCTATAATGCTTGACGCTATTTTTCTTCATCCGGGATACGATTGCCCATGCAATTGCAGAGCATGAAACGCGCGCGCTGGCGCACGACAATAGGAGCGGTTCTGCTCGCAGGCGGCTGCGTCATGCTGTCTGCATGCGGCCTGCTCGCGGACCAGCCCGACGAGACCGCTGGCTGGTCGGCCAACAAATTATATTCGGAAGCCAAGGATGCCCTCGATGGCGGCGACTACACCCGCGCCGTCAAGCTGTATGAAAAGCTCGAAGGCCGCTATCCGTTCGGCCGCTACGCGCAGCAGGCGCAGATCGACACCGCCTACGCCAACTACAAGGACGGCGAGACCGCGGCGGCACTGGCGGCGGTGGACCGCTTCATCCAGCTGCACCCGAACCATCCCAACATCGATTACGCCTACTACCTGAAGGGGCTGATCAACTTCAACGACAACCTCGGCTGGCTGGGCCGCTTCTCGGGGCAGGACCTGAGCGAGCGCGACCCCAAGGCCGCGCGCGCCGCCTACGATGCCTTCCATACGCTGATCACGCGCTACCCGGACAGCAAGTACACGCCGGACGCCACGCTGCGCATGCAGTACATCGTCAACTCGCTGGCCCAGCATGAAGTGCATGCCGCGCGCTATTACTTCCGGCGCGGCGCCTACCTGGCGGCCGTCAACCGTGCCCAGCAGTCGCTGAAGGACTACGACGGGGCACCGGCCAACGAAGAGGCGCTGTACATCATGATCCGCTCCTATGACGCGATGGGCATGAAGGACCTGCGCGACGACACCGCCCGCGTGATGGAGAAGAATTTCCCCGAAAGCGACTTCATCAAGTACGGGGCACGCCGCAAGGACAAGTCCTGGTGGGAAGTGTTCTGACGCCGCAACGCCAGCGGCCATAAAAAAACGGGACGTGTCGGATGACCGTCCCGTTTTTTTATGGCCGCGGTGGGTCGTGATCAGTCGGCGCCCGGATCCTCGGCACCGGTTTCGGCCGGCGCCTCAACGGAAGCCTTGGCCGGTCCACGCAGTGACTCGAGGAAGCGCACCACCGTAGCCGCCTCGCGCGTGCGCGTGAACGGCGGCAGGCTCTGCCAGATCTGGCGCCCGTAAGGCTTCTCGACCAGGCGCATATCGAAGATCGCCAGCACGCCGCGGTCCGATTCCGAGCGGATCAGCCGCCCCGCGCCCTGCTTGAGCGTGATCACCGCATGCGGCAGTTGGTGGACCGCAAACGGGCTCAGGCCCTTCTTCTGCAGCACTTCCATGCGCGCGGCCAGCACCGGGTCGTCGGGTGGCGCGAACGGCAGCTTGTCGATGATCACCAGCGACAGCGCCTCGCCGCGCACGTCCACGCCTTCCCAGAAGCTCTGGCTGCCGACCAGCACCGCATTGCCCAGTTCGCGGAAGCGGTCCAGCAGTTCAGTGCGACTGGCCTGGCCCTGGACCAGCAGCGGCAAGTCCAGGCCGCGCTCGGCAAAGGCGTCGTAGAGCAAGTCCGAGGCACGCTGCACCGCGCGCAGCGTGGTGCACAGCAGGAAGGTGCGCCCGCCGGCCGCCTCGATCAGCGGCAGCGCCGCCTGCACCACGGCATCGGTGAACTGCGGCGACTGCGGCGCCGGCATGTCGCGCGGCACGTACAGCAGGCCCTGGTTGGCGTAGTCGAACGGGCTGGGCAGCGTCAGCGAGCGGTCCTTGTCCAGCCCCAGCTGCGCGGCGTAGTGGGTGAAATTGCCCTTCACCGACAGCGTCGCCGAGGTGAAGACCCATGCGCGCGGCTGGCCATCGCGCTGGCGTGTGAAGATCGGCGCGATCGACAACGGTGTGCGGTGCAACTGCACCGTGTGCGAGAACACCTCGACCCAGCGCACGGTTTCGGGGCCGGCGGCCACGGCCGGCGCGGCCCTGTCCTCGCCCTCGCCCTCGCCTTGCGGCTGCGGCGCCGGCGCGGCATCGGCACGCCATGCCGCCAGCTTGTTGGCCAGCTCGAGCGCGCGGCGATGGCATTGCTGCAGCGATTCGGCACGCTCGGCCTGGCTTTCGAGCATCTCGACGAAGTCTGACAGCGCTGTGTCCAGCGCATCGAGGGTCTCCTTGAACGGTTCGGCGATGCGGCGATCGGCTTCGATCTGGCCCAGCGCCAGGCGCGCGTTGTCCTTGCTGAAGGCCAGGCGCAGGTCGCGCGTGGCACGCTCCAGCGGCGCCGCCAGCGCCACCCAGTCCACCGCGTCACGCGCATGCGACAGGCCTTCGGCCACGGTATCGCGCGCGATCTCCAGCAACTGGCTGGTCGACAGCGTCTCGCCGAAGAACAGCGTGGCGGTCTCGGGCAACTGGTGCGCTTCGTCGAAGATCACGGTGTTGGCCGTGGGCAGCAGTTCAGCCATGCCGGTGTCGCGCAGCACCACGTCGGCAAAGAACAGGTGGTGGTTGACCACCACCACGTCGGCTTGCTGCGCTTCCTTGCGCGCGCGCATCACGAAACAGTCCTTGTAATACGGGCATTCCGAGCCGAGGCAGTTGTCGCGCGTCGAGGTCACCATCTGCCACACTGGCGCATTCTCGGGCACCGACGCCAGCTCGGCCTTGTCGCCGGTCGCAGTTTCCTTGATGAAGCGCCCGATCTCGCGCAGCCACGCCGCGTCCTGGCGCGAGGCCAGCCGGCCGCCGGCCTGCGCGCGTTCCAGGTGGTAGTGGCAGACATAGTTGGCGCGGCCCTTGAGCAGCGCCACCGAGACCGGCACGTTGAGCGCGTGGCGCACGGTCGGGATATCGCGCAGGAACAACTGGTCCTGCAGGTTCTTGGTGCCGGTGGACAGGATCACCTTGCCGCCCCACAGCATGGCGGGCACCAGGTAGGCGTAGGTCTTGCCGGTGCCAGTGCCGGCCTCGACGATGACGGAATCGTTCTGCGCGATCGCGTCGGCGACGGCCTCGGCCATCTTGTGCTGCGACGCGCGCGGCCGGTAGCCGGGAATGGCCTGGGCCAGCGTGCCGGTATCGGCAAAGATGGTGGCGAGCTCAGCGCCGCGGCTGGCGCCGGCGTCGGCCGGCGCGGCATGCGTGGGCGCCGCGGCGGCGTCCGCGCCGCTGTCATCGCGCAAGTCGTTGGAATCGATCAGATCGGACAAGGCTGCAGGAAAGTTGTATGGGCCGCCGGGCGCTGCCGGCGGCGATCGGCGGGCCCGGGCGCGCTGGCGCTCAGGCTGGCACGTCGGGTTCGAGCTGCAGCTGCAGCAGCGTGATGGCGTCCTTCAGCTTGAGCCGGCGCTTTTTCAGCCGACGCAGCTGCAATTCGTCATGGACCGCATCGCCGGCGAGCCGGTCAATCAGGAAGTCGAGATCGCGGTGCTCGATCTGCAACTCCATGATGCGGCGTTCCAGGGTATTCAGGTTGCTGTCCATCTATGCCTCCGCTGCCATCACCGTGCCGGGGCTCAGAAGCCGAACGGACGCGGCGCCGACGCCGGGCCCTGTTGCTGCTCCCTGGCCTTGGCGCGCCGCTCTTCCAGCGCCTTCTGGCGCTGTTCGAGGTCGCGCTGCTTGGCGTCGTATGCCTTCACGTTCTCCTGGCGCTGGCGGGCCTGCTCCGCGCCCTTCTGCTGCGCCTCCTGCATGCGGGCATCGAAGTCGGACTGCTTTTTTTCATAGGCCTGGGCGTTGGCGGCGCGCTGCGGCGCCTCGGCCTGGCGTTGCGCATCGCGCAACTGCTGTTCCTGCTGCTTTTTCTCGAACGCCTCGCGGCTGGACTGCTCGCTGGCCGCGCGCTGCGGCTGGCTGGCCTCGAACTCGGCGCGGCGCAAGGCCTGTTCGCGGTCGCGCTCGGCGGCGCGGTGGGCGCGCTCGGCCTCGCCCACTTCCAGTTCGCGCTTGCGCAGCACCTGCAGCTCTTCGCGCTGGATTTCCTTGGCGTTGTTGATGCAGTGGGTGACGAAGAACTTGCTGTAGCACTCGCGCTCGGCGGCAGCAAAGCGGTAATTGGTCCACGCCCGCGAATCGCCGATGGCCTTGCGCTCGGCGGCAAAGTCGCGCCCCGCGGCAGGTGCGGCGCTGGTGGCGGGCGCCGGGGCCTGGGCCTGCGCCGGATGCAGCGGCATCAGCACGGCACAGGCGGCCACGGCGGCCACAGCGCTGTAGCGGATCAGGAAGGATGCGGGCACGTTGGCGAAGGTTGGCATGGCCAGGAGGGGGGCCTTGGCGGCGGCCGGGCGGGACTTGGCGATCATCCCCGGATTCTAGCATCCGGGCCGCCCCCCGGCCTGCCCGGCAGCCCTGCGCGGGTGCGCGCAACGCCGCCCGTCGCGGGCGCGCCCGCCGCCCGCGCCGAGCGCTCGCGCGCTTGTGGCAAAATGCCCCGCTTTCGACTGACTGCGTCCCACGCTGCGTTCCAAGATGTCCAACCTGCCCGCATCCGTCTCGCAAAAGATCGTCGCGCTCATCGCGGCTGAACTGTCCGTGCAGCCCCGCCAGGTGGCCGCGGCCGTGGCGCTGCTCGATGAAGGCGCCACCGTCCCCTTCATCGCCCGCTACCGCAAGGAAGTGACCGGCAACCTCGACGATACGCAGCTGCGCAACCTGGAAGAGCGCCTGCTGTACCTGCGCGACATGGAAGACCGCCGCGCCGCGATCCTGGCGTCGATCGAGGAACAAGGCAAGCTCACGCCCGAGCTGCAGGCCGCCATCGAGGGCGCGCAAACCAAGCAGGCGCTGGAAGACCTCTACCTGCCCTACAAGCCCAAGCGCCGCACCCGCGCCCAGATCGCGCGCGAATGCGGGCTGGAACCGCTGGCGCTGGCCCTGCTGGCCGATCCCACGCTCGACCCGCAGGCCGAGGCGGCGAAGTACGTCAACGGCAACCCCACCGCCGACGGCGGCGTGCCCGACGTCAAGGCCGCCCTGGACGGCGCGCGCGACATCCTGTCGGAACAGTTCGGCGAAACCGCCGAACTGCTGGGCAAGCTGCGCGAGCACCTGTGGAACCACGGCGTGGTGGCCTCCACGGTGATGGAAGGCAAGGAAGGCGCGGAAGAAGAAAAGTTCCGCGACTACTACAACTACAGCGAAACCCTGCGCACGGTGCCGTCGCACCGGGCGCTGGCGCTGTTCCGCGGCCGCAATGCCGGCGTGCTGATGGTCAAGCTGGGCCTCGGCGAAGAGCAGGACGCCATGGTGCCGCACCCGTGCGAAGGCATGATCGCGCGCCATGTCGGCATCCAGCAACTGGGTCGCCCTGCCGACAAGTGGCTGGGCGACGTGTGCCGCTGGTGCTGGCGCGTCAAGGTGCAGCCCCACCTGGAGACCGAACTGCTGACGCAGCTGCGCGAAACCGCCGAGAGCGAGGCCATCAAGGTGTTCGGCCGCAACCTGCATGAGCTGCTGCTGGCGGCGCCGGCCGGTCCCAAATCGGTAATGGGCGTCGACCCGGGCATCCGCACCGGCTGCAAGATCGCGGTGGTGGACAACACCGGCAAGCTGCTGGAAACCGCCACCATCTATCCGCACGAGCCGCGCCGCGACTGGAACGGCTCGCTGACCACGCTGGCGCGCCTGGCCAGGCAGCACAACGTGGCGCTGGTATCGATCGGCAACGGCACCGCCAGCCGCGAGACCGACAAGCTGGTGCAGGACCTGATGAAGCAGATGCCCGAGCTGAAACTGACCAAGATCGTGGTCAGCGAGGCCGGCGCCTCGGTCTACTCGGCGTCGGAACTGGCGGCCAAGGAATTCCCGGACCTCGATGTGTCGCTGCGCGGCGCGGTGTCGATTGCGCGCCGGCTGCAGGACCCGCTGGCGGAGCTGGTCAAGATTGATCCCAAGTCGATCGGCGTGGGCCAGTACCAGCATGACGTCAACCAGCGCGAACTGGCGCGTGCGCTCGACGCGGTGGTCGAGGACTGCGTCAACGCCGTGGGCGTCGACGTCAACACCGCGTCGGCGCCGCTGCTGGCGCGCGTGTCGGGGCTGAACTCAGTGCTGGCGCGCAATATCGTTGAATTCCGCGATGCCAATGGCGCCTTCCCCAACCGCGCTGCGCTCAAGCAGGTGCCGCGCCTGGGCGACAAGACCTTCGAGCAGGCCGCGGGTTTCCTGCGCATCAACGACGGCGACAATCCGCTGGACCGCTCGTCGGTGCACCCGGAAGCGTATCCGGTGGTGCAGCGCATCCTGGACCACGTGAAGAAGGGCCTGCGCGATGTAATGGGCAACCGCGAGGCGCTGCGCGGCCTGTCGCCGGAAAAGTTCACCGACGACTCGTTCGGCCTGCCCACCGTGCGCGACATCCTCTCCGAACTGGAAAAGCCCGGCCGCGACCCGCGCCCCGAGTTCAAGACCGCGACCTTCCAGGACGGCGTGGAGGACGTGAAGGACCTGCAGCCCGGCATGGTGCTGGAAGGCGTGGTCACCAACGTGGCGGCCTTCGGCGCGTTTGTCGATATCGGCGTGCACCAGGATGGCCTGGTCCATATCTCGGCGCTGTCGAACAAGTTCGTCAAGGACGCGCATGAAGTGGTCAAGGCCGGCCAGATCGTCAAGGTCAAGGTGATGGAGGTCGACGTCAAGCGCAACCGCGTCGGCCTGTCGATGCGGCTGGACGACGAGCCCGGCCAGGCCGCGGCGCGCGCCGGCGGCGACCGTGGCGGCCAGCGCCCTGGCAACAGCAAGGGCTTCAGCGGCGGCCGGCGCGAGGCCGAGCCTGCGGGCGCCATGGCGGCGGCGTTCGCCAAGCTCAAGCGCTGAGCGGCCAGTCCATGGCATCGCGCCCCGCACGGGAAACCGTGCGGGGCGTTTTCTTTTCAGCCGCCGTGGGCCAGCCGCACCGCCAGCCCCGTGCCGGCGCCATCGGTGCGGTTGGCAAACGCCATCTCCAGCCCGTGCAGCCGCGCCACGCGTTGCGCGATGGAAATGCCCAGGCCGTGGCCCTGCTCGCGCTGCCCCGGGCCGCCGCGGAAAAAGCGGTCGCCCAGGCGCGCCAGCAACTCCGGCGCAACGCCGGGGCCCTGGTCGCGCACGGTGATGCTGTCGGGCTGGAAATCGACCCGCACCAGCGCGCCCGGCGGGCTGTAGCGGATCGCGTTATCGAGCAGGTTGCGCAACAGCAGCGACAGCAGCCCGGGGTCGCCGGCCACCGGCAGTGGCGCCTGGCCAGGCGGCGGCCATTCCAGCTCCACGTCGACCTGCTTCTGCTGCGCCAGCGCGAGGCAGTCGGACAGCGCCTGCTGCGCCACCGGCTCCCAGTTGACCGGCTGGCGCGAGGGCAACCCGGCGGCATCCTCGAGCCGGCTCAGCGTCAGCAGCTGCGACACCAGCCGGCTGATGCGATCGATGCCGGCAGCGACGTTGGCACGCGCCAGCGCACGCTCGGCTTCGTCGGCGGAGCGTTGCGCAATCTCCCATTGCGCCTTGAGCGCCGCCAGCGGCGTGCGCATTTCATGCGCGGCATCGGCGGTCAGGCGCCGTTCATGCTCCAGCGAGTCCGAGACCCGCGCCAGCAACTGGTTCATCGCATGGACCAGCGGCACCAGCTCGCCGGGGACGGCCTGCAGGCTGAGCGGGCGGCGGTCTTCAGGGCTGCGGCCTTCGATGTCCGCCGACAGCGCCCGCACCGGCGCCATCGCGCGCCGCATGAACCAGAGCAGCAGCCCGATCAGCAGCGGCAGCCCCACTGTCCACGGCAGCACCTGCGCGGCAATGTAGGACAGGATCAGCTCATTGCGCTCGCCGAGCTGCTGGCCTACGCACACGCGCCACCCCGTGTCGGGATCGTCGAGGTAGTACAGGCGCCACGGCTCCCGGTTGATCGTGACCTCGGTGAACCCCTTGACGCCGGGCGCGCGCGGCAGCAGGTCGCCCTCGGGATCGATATGCAGCGGCTTGCCATCGGGCAGCCACGCCGCGATGGCGAGGTCGCCCAGCCCGGCATCGCCCTGGTCGCCCTCGACCAGCTCCGGCAACCGGGTGCGCGACGGCGCCGCGGCCACGTCCACCAACGGCACCACCGAATGCATCTGCAGCGCCATGCGCACCATGTCGGTGTCGTAGAGCTCATTGATCTCGTGCCGGGCGCGCACGTAGGTCATGCCGAGGGTCAGCAGCCATACCACCGGCGCGGCGACCAGCACCGCCAGCACCAGCCTGCGCTGCAGCGTCATGTGCAGTCCTCGGCCGCGCCCAGCGTGTAGCCCGCGCCGCGGAAGGTGCGCACGATCTTCGGATGGATCTTGCGGCGCAAGTGGTGAATGTGGACTTCCAGCGCATTGCTCTCGATCCCGCCCTGCCAGTCATAGAGCTTGTCGCGCAGCATCTCGCGCGTCAGCAGCCGGTTGGGATGCGCCAGCAACAGTTCCAGCAGCATCGCTTCGCGGCTGGTCAGCTCGACCGGCTTGCCGTGCCAGTACGCCTGGCGCGCGGCCGGATGGAAGGCCAGCGCGCCGTGCTGCCACACCGGCGCAGACATCCCCGCCGCGCGGCGCGTGACGGCGCGCAGCCGCGCGGCCAGTTCATCGAGCGCGACCGGCTTGACCAGGTAGTCGTCGGCACCGGCATCGAGCCCGCCGATGCGGCTGTCGATGGCGTCGCGCGCGGTCAGCACGATCACCGGGATGCGGCTGCCCCGCGCGCGCCAGCGCGCCAGCAGCGTCATGCCGTCCTCGCCCGGCAGGCCCAGGTCCAGCACCACGGCATCGTAGTGGGCCAGGCCGAGCGCATGGTCGGCATCCGCCCCGTTGCGGAACCAGTCGACCGCGTAGTCAAGCAGCTGCAGGCCGCGGCGCAGGCCGTCGCCCAGCATCGGGTCGTCTTCAACGATAAGGAGTCTCATGCTCTGGAGTGGACTGCAGGTATCACGGCAGGTTACGCGCGCCGCCTTAATGTGCCATTAAGGTTCGCGCATTATGCTCCGCTCACATTTCAGGCGCGCTCCCGTACAACGCCGCGCGCCGCGCCGGCGTGGACATGGCCTGGTCCGCCCGCGCCGGCCCGTCGGCGCTTGCCGTGCCACATCATTCCGCCCACGCCGAGCCGTTCCCGCATGCCCCACCGTTACGATCGCCTTGCCACCGAGCCCGGGCTCCGCGCCACCAGGGCCGCCGCGCCCTGGCATGCCGCGCGCGTGGCCGGCTTTCCGGCGCTGACGCTGGCGCTGGTGGTAATGGCCTTTGCGCTGCTGTGGTTCGGCACGCTCGGCATGCGCCACCTGCTGGGCCCCGACGAAGGCCGCTATGCCGAGATCGCCCGCGAGATGCTGACCAGCGGCGACTGGGTCACGATCCGCTACGACGGCCTGAAGTACTTTGAGAAACCGCCGTTCCACATGTGGATGACGGCGGTGTCGTACGCGCTGTTCGGCATTGGCGACTGGCAGGCGCGGCTGTGCGTGGCACTGGCCGGCGCAGCAGGCTTGGGGATGTCGATGCTGGCGGCGGCACGCTGGTTCGGCGCGCGCGCCGGGGTGATGGCCGGGCTGGTGCTGGCCGGCGCGCCGATGTGGAATGTTGCGGCGCATTTCAACACGCTCGACATGACCCTGTCCGGCGCCATGGCCTGCGTGCTGGCCAGCCTGCTACTGGCGCAGCATCCGGCCGCGACGCCGGCCGCGCGCCGCCGCTGGATGCTGGCGTGCTGGGCGGCCATGGGCGTGGCGGTGCTGACCAAGGGACTGGTCGGCGTGGCGCTGCCCGGCCTGGTGCTAGTGCTCTACACCGGCGTCACGCGCGACCTGGCCCTGTGGCGGCGCCTGCATGCAGCGGCCGGGATCGTGCTGATGCTGCTGGTGGCGGTGCCATGGTACTGGTTGGTGGCGCAGCGCAACCCGGAATTCCTGCGCTTCTTCTTCATCCATGAGCACTGGCAGCGCTATACCTCGACCGTGCACGCGCGCAGCGGCGCGCCGTGGTACTTCGTGCCGCTGCTGGCCGGGGGCTTCCTGCCATGGCTGGGCTTGCTGCCGGACATGGTGCGCGCGGTCGCGCGGCGCGCCGGTGTGGCGCACGCGGCCCGCACCGCCAGCCCGCCCCTCCAGCCCTTCCAGCCGGCGCTGATGGCGGGCTTGTGGGCAACGACGATCTTCGTGTTCTTCAGCCTGTCGGGCTCAAAGCTGCCGGGCTACATCGTGCCCATGTTCCCCGCCCTCGCCATCCTGGCCGGCGCAGTCCTGGCACACACCGCCGAGCGTGCCTGGGCACGGCAATTGCGCGCCATGCTGGTGGTTGGCGCCATCGGCCTGCTGGCAAGCCCGGTGATAGCCACCCTCGATGCCAACAACACGCCCAATGCGCTGTACCGCAGCTATGCGATCTGGGCGGCGCTGGCTTGCGCGCTGGTGATGGCAAGTGCCGCCGCGGCGCTATGGCTGCTTCGGCGGCACGGCCGCATGGCCAGTGTCACGGGCTATGCCTTCGGCATGCTGCTGGCTTTTTCCGTCGCGCTGCTCGGTCATGAAGCCATTGGCCGTTCGGCTTCCGGAATCGACCTGGTCGCGCCGATTGCGCGCGTGCTGCGTCCCGGCATGCCGCTGTACGGCGTCGGCATGCTCGACCATACGCTGCCGTTCTACCTGCGCCATCCGCTCATCATGGTGGCGCAGGCCGATGAACTGGCCTTCGGCGCGGCGCAGGAGCCGCACAAGTGGCTGCCCACCATCGATGCCTTCGTCGACGCCTGGGAGCATGGCCCGCGCGCGATCGCGCTGCTGTCGCCGCAAGCGTTTGCCGAGCTGAGCGCGCGCGTGCCGATGCATGTCATCGCACGTGACTGGCGCCGCGTCGCGGTAGCCAATTTTTCCTTTGCCGGCGAACTTCGGACGCGCCTGCCCGCTTCCGATTCGCTTCCCATTCCTTAACGCATGCAAGTCAAGAAAGTACTAATCCTCGGCGTCAACGGCTTCATCGGCCACCACCTGACGCGCCGCATCCTGGAAACCACGCCGTGGGAGGTCTACGGCATGGACATGGCATCGGACCGCCTCGGCGACCTGGTCGACCACCCGCGCATGCACTTCTTCGAAGGTGACATCACCATCAACAAGGAGTGGATCGAGTACAACATCCGCAAGTGCGACGTGGTGCTGCCGCTGGTCGCCATCGCCACCCCCGCCACCTACGTGCGCCAGCCGCTGCGCGTGTTCGAGCTGGACTTCGAGGCCAACCTGCCGATCGTGCGCGCCGCGGTCAAGTACGGCAAGCACCTGGTGTTCCCGTCGACCTCCGAGGTCTACGGCATGTGCAGCGACGACGAATTCGACCCCGAGGCCTCGCCGCTGGTCTACGGCCCGATCAACAAGCCGCGCTGGATCTACGCCTGCTCCAAGCAGCTGATGGACCGCGTGATCCACGCCTACGGCATGGAGCAGGGCCTGAACTACACGCTGTTCCGTCCGTTCAACTGGATCGGCGCGGGGCTGGACTCGATCTTCGAATCGAAGGAAGGCTCGTCGCGCGTGGTGACGCAGTTCCTCGGCCATATCGTGCGCGGCGAACCGATCAAGCTGGTCGACGGCGGCGCGCAGCAGCGCGCCTTCGCCGACATCGCCGACGGCATCAGCGCGCTGATGCGCATCATCGAAAACCCTGGCGGCGTGGCCAGCGGCAAGATCTACAACATCGGCAACCCGGGCAATATCCATTCCGTGCGCGAGCTGGCCGAGATGATGCTGAAGATGGCCGCCGACTATCCGGAATACGCGCAGGAAGCGCGCCATACGAAAATTGTCGAGACCTCGTCGGGCGACTTCTACGGCAAGGGCTACCAGGACGTGCAGCACCGCGTGCCGAAGATCGACAACACCATCGAAGAACTGGGCTGGCGCCCGGAGATCAGCATGGAAGCGGCGCTGCGGCGCATCTTCGAGGCGTACCGCAGCCATGTCAGCGATGCCCGCGTGCTGGTCACCCAGGCCTGAGCGCGCTCGGCGACGGCAGACAGCAAGACGGCGACGCCAAGCGCCGCCGCCTTGCCCAGCGCTGCGTCAGCCCACCGATACCTCGATCCGGCGCGGCCGCGCCTCATCGCGGCGCGGGATGGTCAGTTTCAGCACGCCATCCTGCAGGTTGGCCTCGATCCCCGATGCGTCCAGATCGGGGCTGAGCGTAAACGTGCGCGCATAGCGCGGCTGCCGCACCTCGGCATGCTGCACGCGCAGGCCGGCCGGCATCGGCAGCACCGCCTCGCCCTCGATGCGCAGGCTGCCGTCGTGGACGTTGACCTCCAGCTTTTCGCGTGGCACCCCCGGCAGGTCCGCCCACAGCGTGACGCCGGCGGCGGTCTCGAAGATGTCCACCGCGGGAATCAGCGTCATGGCCGGCGCGTCCTCGCGGCGCTGCGCCACGGCGCTGCCCTGCCCGCCCGCATTGTCCTGGTCGCGCTGGACCACTTGATTCGATTCGGTCATGGCAATCTCCTCACATTAGCTGATGGCGATGGCACGCGGGCGCGACGCCTCGCGCTTGCCGACGCTGATCGACAGGCACCCATTGGCGTAGCGCGCCTGCACCTTGTCGGGATCGGCCGCTTGCGGCAACTCGATCACACGGCGGAAGCTGCCCGCAAAGCGCTCCTGCGCATAGGGGCGCGCTTCGGCGTCGCCCTCGGGCTGCACCGCGGCGCGCTCGCCGCTGATGGTCAGCAGGCCCTTGTCGACCGATAGCTCAAACTGCTCCGCCTTCAGGCCCGGGGCAAAGACCACGATCTCGATGGAGTCGTCGGTCGTGCCGATATTGAGCGGCGGAAACGCACCGAAACGCCCTGAGCGCAGGCTGGACGGAAAGCCGCCGAACAGGCTCGCCATCTGCCGTTGCATCCGGTCAAATTCACTGAACAGGTCAGTCCCGAAAATGAAGTCACTCATGGTTGGATCCTCCTTCTGTGCAGCGGGGAGGCGCACGGACGCCTTGGTTCGCGGCCGGCGGTGGTGCCGGCTGGCCGCGAAGCCCACAGCACGTTGCTGCAGCGGCTGGGCAATCCTTAATTAGTGCCCCGGCGCGAGGATTTCAAGAGGGCGATGGCGGTGCCACGACGGTGCGCGGAAAGCGCCGACGCGCTGCCTGCGTCACGAGTGCGCCGGCGTCAGGCGCCGGCGCGATCGAAGCCCGCCTTGCGCGCCAGCACGATGGCCTGCCCGCGGTTTTCCACTTCCAGCTTGGCGAAGATGCTGGTGATATGGTTGCGCACGGTCTTCTCGCACAGGTCGAGGTGTGCAGCGATCTGCGCGTTGTCGCGCCCCTGCGCGATCAGCTCGACGATATCGCGCTCGCGGCGCGTCAGCGCGGTGAATGCGGCGCAGCGCGCCGGCTGTGGCGACGGCAGGAACGCGCGCACTTCGTCGAGCCAGCGGCGCCACGCCGGCTCGGTCTCCAGCAGCAGGTGGTTGCCGCTTTCCAGCGGCACGAAGCGCGCGCCCGGAATCTCGCTGGCGATCAGGCGGCCTTCGTCGAACGGCACACGCGCATCGCGCACCGCGTGCAGCACCAGCGTCGGGCACGTTACGCGCGGCAGCAGCGCCACCACATCGATCTCGTTGAAGACGCGCATGAAGCGCGCGGCATTCAGCGGCGAGGTCGACACCCGCTCCAGTTCATTGAACCAGGCATGCTGCTCGGCCGTGCCGCCGGGGATGAACTGGGTGGTGAAAAACTGGCGGAAGGCAGGATTCTCCTGGCCCCAGCCGAGCTCGGCCAGCTTGTTCATCAGCTCGGCCTCCTCGAGCAGTCGCTGGCTGAGGTGGTCGCGCTTCAGGCGTCCGCGCGCGTAGCCGCCGTGCAGCACCAGGTGGCTGACCCGCTGCGGATGCGCGACCGCGTAGGCCACCGCGATCGATGCGCCCTGCGAGATACCCAGTAGCGGGAAATGGTCCACGCCGGTGGCGTCGACGATGGTTTCGAGATCGCGCAGCCAGGCATCGAAGGACAGCTCCTCGATATCGCGGTCGGACAGCCCGCAGCCGCGCTCGTCATAGCGGATCAGCGTGTGCGTGTCGGACAGCGCCGTGATCATGTGGCTCCACACCGGGCTGCCGACGTCGAACTCCAGATGGCTCATCCAGTTGGCCGCCTTGACCAGCGGCGCCCCGCTGCCGGTGATGGCATAGGCCAGCCGCACGCCATCGCGGCTGGTGCACAGGCGGATCTGCTGCTTGAACATCGGCATGTCGGGGCCGCGCGGGCTGGAGCTGCCGGCCGGCAGCCGCGGCCCGCGGCTGCCATGCGGACGCGCCGCGTGACTTCCCTAGCTTAGGCAAAGGTTGGGCGGCGCAAAAGCGCCGCCGTGGGGTCAGGACAGGCATTCCCCGCCGCCGCGCGCATCGCTGCGCGCGCCGTCGGCATAGGAATCGCGCGCGCCGGCGCGCGCGCCCTCGGTGAAGACATCGAAGCGGCCCATGCGCGCGCCGTCCGTATAGGGATCCGGCGTGCGCATCCCGTCCTGGCTCGCGTCAAAACCGCGGACCCGGCACACGGAAAGGTTGCCACGCGCCACCACCGGCAGCAGCGCGCCCTGCGCAGCGGGGCTGCGCACACCCTCGGTGAAGGCGTCGCGTTCGGCGGCGTGGTGCGGCACGGCGGCGGCCAGGGCTTCGCCATAGGCCCCGGCGCGAGCCGCGTGGTTGAATCCGGCGACGAGTGCGGCAGCGGCAACGAGGGTCTGGGCAAGATTCCTATGCATTGCATTCTCCAACTGCGGTAGCCGACGGCAGGTCTGCCTTGGCAATACCGTGATTCAGGCGATCGACGACCGAACCGTTGCGGCTGCACGGGATCGCCCGTGCCGTGCAAGCCATTGCCTGGCGCTGGCTGGCTGCCCTCCCATCACGGCAGCAGCGTGGCGTCGGACTCCGGGATCCGGGGGTGTGCTGGGGCAGTCTGGATGCCGCCACGCCGATGAGGGAACTGCGGCAAGGCGCGGGGCGAAGACAAGCTGAGGGACGCATTGTCGGATGCGGGCGGGCTGGCCGCATGAGGCCACGGTCCCGGCTAGGGCCGCCAGCGGGCCGCTTTCCGGGACCTGTGCCCCGCTGCCGGCATCACGGCGCAAAGAAAAGCCCCCGGGGCGCCTGGCGGCGCAGGCCCGGGGGCTGGCGGGGCGGACGGCGGGCGTAGCCCGCGCGCGCTCAGATCTCGACCTTGGTGCCCAGTTCGACGACCCGATTGGCCGGAATCTGGAAGAAGTCCGACGGCTTCGCGCCGTTCTGGTGCATCCACGCGAACAGGCTTTCGCGCCACATCGGCATGCCCGGCAGCTTGGACGGGATCACCGATTCGCGGGCGATGAAGAAGGAGGTCTCCATCAGCTCGAAATGCATGCCCAGCTTGCGATCGGCCAGGTCCAGCACCTTCTGCACGTCCGGCGTTTCCTTGAAGCCGTACTCGGACTTCAGGATAAACACGCCGCCGCCCAGGTCCTTGCAGCTCAGGCGCTGGTCGTCGTCCACGTAGGGGACGTCGCGCGTGATGAAGTTCAGGAACACCACGCGCTCATGCAGCACGCGGTTGTGCTTCAGGTTATGCAGCAGGGACACCGGCACTGAATCCGTGTTGCCGGTCAGGAACACCGCGGTACCCTCGACCCGGTGCGGCGGGTGCGCCAGCAGGCCGGCGATGAATGGCTCGAGCGGGATGCCGTCTTCCAGGCTGCGCGCCCGCAGCAGCTTGCGGCCGCTGTACCAAGTCATCAGCAGGAAGAATGCGGTGGCGCCCAGCAGCAGCGGGAACCAGCCGCCTTCGGCGACCTTGAGCAGGTTCGCCGCGAAGAACGACAGGTCCACCACGAGAAAGGCCGCGCCCAGCACGGCCACCAGCGCGGGGTTCCATTTCCAGACATTGCGCATGCACACCGTCGCGAGGATGGTGGTGATGACCATGGTGGTGGTGACCGCGATGCCGTAGGCCGCCGCCAGGTTCTCGGATTTCTTGAACGAGATCACCACGGCGAATACCAGCACCAGCAACAACCAGTTGACCACCGGCAGGTAGATCTGGCCGATCTCCGCCGCCGAGGTATAGCGCACCCGCATGCGCGGCAGGAAGCCCAGCTGGATGGCCTGGCTGGTCAGCGAGTACGCGCCCGAGATGACCGCCTGCGAGGCGATCACGGTGGCGCAGGTGGCCAGCAGCACCATCGGGATCTGCAGCAACTCCGGCACCATCAGGAAGAACGGGTTCTCGGCACCGGCCGGATTGTTCAGCAGCATCGCGCCCTGGCCGAAGTAGTTCAGCATCAGGCACGGCATCACCAGTAAAAACCAGCCGATACGGATCGGGCGCGCGCCGAAGTGGCCCATGTCGACGTACAGGGCCTCGGCGCCGGTCAGGACCAGGAACACCGAGCCGAGCACGATGAACGCCTGCAGCGCGTGCTCCAACAGGAAGCTGATGCCGTAGTAGGGGTTCACCGCCTTCAGGATCTCGGGCGCCTGCACCAGGTTGAAGATTCCCAGTGCGCCCAGCGCTACGAACCAGGCCGTCATGACCGGCCCGAACAGCTTGCCCACCGCTGCGGTGCCGTGGCGCTGGATCAGAAACAGCGCCGCCAGGATCACCAGCGTGATCGGTATCACGAATTGCGACAGCTGCGGCGCGGCGATCTCCAGGCCCTCCACCGCCGACAGCACCGAGATCGCCGGGGTGATCACCGCATCGCCGTAGAACATGCAGGCGCCGAAAATGCCCAGCATCATCAGCACCCGGGCCTTGCCGGAGCGTGGTGCCACGGTGCGCAGCACCAGCGCCATCAGCGCCAGTACCCCGCCTTCGCCGTCGTTGTCGGCCCGCATCACGAACACCACGTACTTGATCGAGACCACGATGATCATGGCCCAGAACAGCATGGAGATCACGCCCAGCACGGCGTCGGTGCTGAAAGCAATGCCGTGCTCCTTGCTGAAGCATTCCTTGAGGGCGTAGAGCGGGCTGGTGCCGATGTCGCCGAAGACGACGCCTACCGCGCCGAGCACCAGCGCGCGCGTGCTGGGGCTCTCGACAAAATAGTGGCTGGTTGTGGACTGAGTCATGAAATTGGGTCTGCACGACCGAAGCGCCGGCAGCTTGGTTGGCTCTGCCGCGGTCCGGTCCGATTCAGCGCAACAGGTTGCTGCGCCCGGGGCCGGTGCTGATTGCGGCTCTTATTGCATTGCACAAACGCGCGCAATTCTAGTTGAACTGTCGACTATCGACCACTGCGGCAAAAAGGGATGCCGCTTTCGTGACTTCGCAAGAATGGGTGGGAAGTGGCGGATGGTCAAGCCCCGCCAGAGCAAAACACCGCCACCTTGCGCCCGCAAGTGCCGTTGCGGCTGGGCGACATTAGCGCCTTATAAGGCATTTAAAGACGGTTCAGACGCCCAGGTAGCGGTCCAGGGCTTCCGGCTTGCCGGCCAGGTCAGAGGCGGGGCCAGACAGCACCACCCGCCCTTTCTCCAGCACCACCGCGCGGTCGGCGTGGGCCAGCACCGAGCGGAAATTGCGGTCGACCACCACCGAGGCAATGCCGGTCCCGCGCACGGTGGCAATCACCGCCCAGATCTCGCGCACGATGCGCGGTGCCAGCCCTTCGGTGGCCTCGTCCAGCACCAGGCAGTCCGGATTGGTCATCAGCGCGCGGCCGATCGACAGCATCTGCTGCTCGCCGCCGGACAACTGCTGGCCGCCATGGGACAAGCGTTCCTTCAGGCGCGGGAACAGGTCGAGCACGCGCGCCTCGTCCCAGTCGCTGCGGCCATTGCAGCCCTTGCGTGCGGCCATCAGCAGGTTTTCGCGCACCGACAGGCTGGGGAAGATGCCGCGGCCCTCGGGCACGTAGGCCACGCCCAGCCGCGCCACCTCGAACGGTTGCGCGCGCGAGACGTCGCGCCCGGCCACGCGGATCCGGCCCTGGCGCTGGCGCACGTGGCCCAGCAGCGTGCGCAACAGCGTGCTCTTGCCCATGCCATTGCGCCCCAGCAGCCCGACCGTCTCGCCCGCGCCGACGGTAAAGTCGATGTCGCGCAGCACGTGGCTCGAGCCATACCAGGCGTTGATGCCGACAGCCTCGATCATCGGCGTGGCAGGGGGCACCGCGGGGTTCGGCAGGTTCATGCGGCCTCGTTCTCTTCCTCGCCCAGGTAGGCGACCTGGACTTCGTGGTTGGTGCGGATCGCCTGCGGGCTGCCGGTGGCGATCACGGCGCCGTTGACCATCACGGTGATGCGGTCGGCGACCGAGAACACCGCGTCCATGTCATGCTCCACCAGCAGGATCGCGTGGCCTTCGCGCAGCCCGCGCAGCAGCGCCAGCATCCGTGCCGATTCTTCCGCGCCCATGCCCGCCAGCGGCTCGTCCAGCAGCAATGCGACCGGCTGCGTGGCGAGGCACATCGCCACCTCCAGCTGGCGCTTCTGCCCGTGCGCAAGCTCGCTGGCGCGCCGCTCCGCCAGGTGCTCCAGTCCGGCCCGTTCCATGGCCTCGTCGGCCAGTGTTGCGCTGGTGCGGCAGCCCTGGGCGCTTTCCCACAGGCGCCAGGCGCGCTGCGCGCGCGACTGCGCCGCCAGCCGGCAGTTCTCGCGCACCGTCAGCGGCAGGAAAATGTTGTTGCGCTGGTAGCTGCGCCCCACCCCATGGCGCGCCAGCCGCGGCTGCGACCAGCCGGTCACGTCCTCGCCCTGCAGGCGCAGCCGGCCAGAGGATGGCGGCAATTCGCCGGACAGCATATTGATCAGGGTCGACTTGCCCGCGCCGTTGGTGCCGATCACGGCGTGGATCTCATGCAGCGCCAGCGTCAGGTCGACGCCCGCCACGGCGGTCAGCCCGCCGAAGCGCCGGGTCAGGTGCTGCGCCTCGATGATGGGGGTGGCAGGCGTGTTCATGCGGCCTCCGTATGGCTGCGCGGTTCGGAGTTGCCCGCCGCTTCGCCCGTGCCCGGGCCGGCGTCGCCATTGCGGCGGCGCCGCCCATGCCGCAGCACCGACGGCAGGCTGACCAGCCCGCGCGGCAGCAGCGCCACCGCGACCATGATGAAGCCGCCCAGCAGCAGCTGCCAGTGCTTGGTCAACGTGCTGAACCATTCGGCCAGCAGCACGAACGAAAACGCGCCCAGCACCGCGCCGGCGAGGCTGCCGACGCCGCCCAGGATCACCATCAGCATGGCGTTGCCCGACTGGTGCCACGACGCGATCTCCGGATTGACGAAGCCGAACTGGATCGCATAGAGAAACCCCGCCAGCCCCGCCAGCAGCCCGCCCGCGACAAAGGCGCCCAGCTGGTAGCGGTAGGTGGCATAGCCGGCCGCGCGCATGCGCTGCTCGTTGTGGCGGATGCCGACCAGCGCGTGGCCGAAGCGCGAGCGCAGCACCAGCATCAGCACCGCCACGGTCGCCACCAGGCCCAGCCACACCAGCCAGTAAAAGTGCATGGGGTCGTTCACCGTCAGCAGGTGTTCGCCGGGCACCGGAAATTCCGGGCGGAAGTAGATATAGGTGCCGTCGCTGCCGCCGGCGACCTTGGTGTCATGGAACACGAAATACACCATCTGCGCGAACGCCAGCGTCACCATGATGAAATACACGCCGCGCGTGCGCAGCACCAGCGCCCCCACCACCAGCGCCAGCGCGGCCGATGCCGCCAGCGCGCCGGCCAGCAGGACCCAGCCGTTGCCGGGGCCGCTCTGCGGCGCCAGCATCGCGGTGGCGTATGCGGCCATGGCAAAGTACGCGGCATGGCCGAGGCTGACCAGCCCGGTGTAGCCGATCAGCAGCTGCAGTGACAGCGCGAAGATCGCCATGATCATCACCTTGCTGAGCAGCTCGATATAGAACTTGTGGCTGTCCGCGGTCAGCAGCAGCGGCAGCCCGGCCAGCACCGCAAAAGCCACCACCCAGCCCAGCGCGGTGGCGAGCGTGGCGTTGCGCGCAGCGTGCCGGCGTGCCGGCATTGTCGTCGGATTCATGTCATCCCGCCTTGAACAGCCCCTGCGGCTTCCACAGCAGGATCACCGCCATCAGCAGGTAGATCAGCACACCGGCCGCCTCCTGCCAGAACACCTTGCCGAAGGTATCGACAAAACCCAGCAACAACGACGCCACCAGCGCCCCCTTGACCGAGCCGATGCCGCCGATCACCACCACCACGAAGCAGACGATCAGCACCTGCGCGCCCATGCCCGGATAGACCGACGACACCGGCGCGGCGATCATCCCGGCCAGCACCGCCAGCGCCACGCCGAGCGCAAACACAAAGCGGTACAGCACCGTGATATTGATGCCGAGCGACTGCACCATCTCGCGGTTGGTGGCGCCGGCGCGGATCATCATGCCCAGCCGCGTGCGGCGGATCACGTAATACATCGCCACCGCCACCGCCAGGCAGATGGCGGAGATAAACAGGCGGTACACCGGGTAGGTCATGTCGTTGCCGATCGGCAGCGCGCCGTCGAGCAGCGCCGGCACCTGCACGCCGTGCACGTCATCGCCGACCAGGATGCTGCGCAGTTCCTCGAACACCAGGATCAGGCCATAGGTCATCAGCACCTGCTGCAGGTGATCGCGCTCATACAGGTAGCTGAAGAACGCCCACTCCAGCACATAGCCGAATGCCACCGCCAGCACGATGCCCAGCGGAATGGCAATGAACAGGTTGCCGGTCAGGCCGGCCAGGGTGAAGGCCAGGTACGCGCCCAGCATGTAGAAGCTGCCGTGGGCCAGGTTGATCACGCCCATGATGCCGAAGATCAGCGTCAGGCCGCTGGCCACCAGGAACAGCAGCAGGCCGTACTGGACGCTGTTCAGGCACTGGATGAGGAAGGAGACGATGTCCATGCGGGCAATACTTCAAGGAACCGGGAGCGCCACGCATGCTAGTGGCGGGCTCCCCTCTCCCGCACGCGGGAGAGGGGTTGGAGGAGAGGGCCGGCGCTGGCTTGGAGCGAAGGCCCTCACTCCGTGGCGACTCCCGCCCTCTCCCCCTGCCCCTCTCCCGCAGGCGGGAGAGGGGAGCAAACACGCTGGAAAGAAAATGCTTACAACCTGCACCCCCGCGCCGGGTCAGCCAGCGCCTTCACCGCCACCGTGCTGACCTTGTTCTCGCGCCCGTCGACCTTGCGCAGGTAGAAATCCTGCACCGGGTTATGCGCCTTGGACAGCGTGAAGGCCCCGCGCGGGCTGTCGATCCGCGCGCCGCCCATGGCCTTGTAGAGGTCGGCCTTGCGCGTCATGTCGCCCTTGACCGCGGCTGCGCCGGCCGCCAGCAGCTGGGCGGCATCGTAGCCCTGCACCGCGTACACGTCGGGCTGCAGCTTGTAGGCCTTGGCGTAGTCCAGGCGGAAGTTCTTGTCGCGCGGGTTGGTCAGGCCGTCGGCATAATGCAGCGTGGTTTCCAGCCCCTGCGCGGCGTTGCCTTGTGCCTCGAGCGTGCCGTCGGTCAGGAAGCCGGATCCATACAGCGGGATCTTGTCCTTCAGCCCTGCCGCGGCCCAATCCTTGACGAACTTGACCGCGCCGCCGCCGGCAAAGAACACGAACACGGCATCGGGCTTGAGCGACGCCACTTCGGTGATCAGCGCCTGGAACTCGACGTTGGGAAACGGCAGGCTCAGCTCTTTCACCACTTTGCCGCCCTTGGCCTCGAACGCTTCCTTGAAGCCCTTGACCGACTGCTCGCCGGCAGCGTATTTCCAGGTCAGCGTCACCACCTTCTTCAGGCCGCGCTCGCCCAGCACCTGCCCCATCGCATAGCCCGGCTGCCAGTTCGAGAACGAGGTGCGGAAGATGTTGGGCCCGCACAGCGGCCCGGTGGCCTCGTCGACGCCGGCATTGGGAATGATCAGCAGCGTGTTGTTTTCCTTGGCTACCTTGACGATGCCCATCTGCACGCCGGAATGCACCGTGCCCACCACCACGTCGACCTGGTCGCGCTTGACCAGCTTGGTGGCATTTTCCGGCGCCTTGGCCGGATCGGACTCATCGTCGACCTTGAAGTATTCGATCTCGCGGCCGCCCAACTTGCCGCCCTGCTGCTGCACGTACATGCGGAAGCCATTCTCGATGGCGTTGCCCAGCGCGGCATAGGTGCCGGTGTACGGCAGCATGAAGCCGACCTTGATCTTGCCGCCGGCGGGCGCGCCAGCCGCGGGCGCCGCGGGCTGCGCAGCAGCGCCGGCCATGGCAAAGACGGTGGCGACGGCAAGGCAGGCAGGCGCAAGCCTGCGCGAGGGGAAGCGACGCATGGTGTCTCCTGGTGGTCAAGCCGGTTGGCTCGCTGGACCGTTGCCGGTCACCCCTGCCCTTGCCACGGACCGCCGGCGCATCCGGCACCGGGAATCCCTGCGCAAGCGGCGGGAAGCCGAATTATTTTAGGTTTGAAGTATATGCGTTTATATGCCGAACCGCGGCCATCGTCAACGGCTCTTTTTGGTCGCGATGGGGCGAATGTCCGCATCGCGCGAGTTTAAGCAAGGTGGTCTGGGGGGCATATCGATGGATACCCTCGATCTGCGCCATGGTGCCGTACTCGTCGTCCTCGCCCTGCACCGCCAGCACCGGGCACTGCAGCCCGGACAGCAGCGGCCGCAGGTCCCAGCCGCGGAACTCCGGATCGAGCCAGATATCGTTCCAGCCCCAGAAGGCGGAATCGACATCCGCATGATGGCGCGCCAGGCGCGCGCGCAGGTCGGTCTCCAGGTAGGCCTGGCGCGTCGCCGCGATGCTGCGCACCGACAGGTCTTCGACCACGATATGCGGCGCCAGCACGGTGATGCCGGCCACCGCGCGTGGAAAGCTGGCGGCATGGATCAGCGCGATCGAAGCGCCATCGCTGTGGCCGAGCAGCCAGGGTGTGCCGCGCGCGCGGCCGGGTCCGATCTCGAGCGCATCGAACAGCGCGGGCAGCGCCTCGCGCGCCTGCCGGTGCATGAAATCGGGGCGCCACTTCTCGTCGTGCGGCCGCGGCGTGGAGCGCCCGTAACCGTAGCGCGAAAACACCAGCCCGCGGTAATCGCCGGCCTCGCAGAAGGCCTGCGGAAAGTCCCGCCACATGCTGACCGAGCCCAGGCCCTCGTGCAGAAACACCACCAGCGGGCGCTGCGCGCGCTCAGCGCGCAGCCACTGGTACTCGATCTGGATATGGCGGTTGTCGAACGGGATCTCGACCAGGCTGCTGGGCATGGATAACTTGTCTGGTTGCATCGGTTCAGGGGAATTGCGCTTCAGGCGCGCGCGGCCTGCTCGCGCTGGCGCAGCCGGAAGCGCTGGATCTTGCCGGTGGCGGTCTTGGGCAACTCGGGCACGCATTCGATCTGGCGCGGATACTTGTACGGCGCCAGGCGCGACTTGATAAAGGCCTGCAGTTCCGCCGCCATGCCGTCATGCCATTGCTGGCCGGGGCGCAGCACCACGAACGCCTTGGGCTTGACCAGCTCATCGGCATCGGTCACGCCGATCACCGCGGCTTCAAGTATGGCCGGGTGCTGTGCCAGCGCCGCCTCGACCTCGAACGGCGAGACGTAGATGCCACCCACCTTCAGCATGTCATCGCTGCGGCCGGCGTAGGTGTAGTACCCGTCCGCATCGCGCAGGTACTTGTCGCCGCTGCGCGTCCAGGCGCCGACAAAGGTCTCGCGGCTCTTGTCGCGGTTGCACCAGTACATCAGCGCGGCGCTGGGGCCCTTGATATAGAGGTCCCCGATCTCGCCCTCCGCGCACGGCTCGCCTTGCTCGTCGAGCAGCTTGAGTTCATAGCCGGGGACCGGCACGCCGGTGGTGCCGTAGCGCACCGCACCGGGCCGGTTCGACAGGAAGATATGCAGCATCTCGGTGGAGCCGATGCCGTCGAGGATGTCGCAGCCGAAATGCGCGCGGAAGCGCTCGCCGATATCGCGCGGCAGCGCCTCGCCGGCCGAGGTGCACACGCGCAGCGCCACCTCGGCGCGCGGCGGCAGGTCGGGCGCGGCCAGCATGCCGGCGAACAGCGTCGGCACGCCGCAGAACACCGTCGGCTTGCGCTCGCGCAGGCGCCTGAACACGGCGGCGGGCGTGGGCCGTTCGGCCATCAGCACGGTGGTGGCGCCGACCGACAGCGGGAAGGTCAGCGCATTGCCCAGCCCATAGGCGAAGAACAGCTTGGCGGCCGAGAACACCACGTCGTCCTCGCGGATGCCCAGCACTTGCCGCGCATAGAGGTCGGCGGTATGGAACAGGTTGGCATGGGTATGCACGGTGCCCTTGGGCCGGCCGGTGGAGCCGGACGAGTACAGCCAGAACGCCATGTCGTCGGGTCCCGTGCCTGCCGCGGGGGCCGGCGCGCGCGTGCGCGCCAGCATCGCGCCGACGCTGCAGGACGGCGCGGCGTCCGCGTGCGGGGCCGCCTGGATCACGGTCGGGGACAGTCCGCTCTGGTCGATCGCGGCCTTCATTACCGGCAGCAGCGGCTCGGAGACCACCACCGCGCGGGCGCCGCTGTGGCCCAGCATGTAGGCGTAGTCCTCAGCGGTCAGCAGGGTATTGACCGCCACCGGCACCACCCCCGCGAGCAGGCAGCCGAGGAACACGACCGGAAAATCGATGGTGTCGAGCGCGCACACCAGCACCCGCTCTTCCTGGCGAAAACCTGCCGCACGCAGTGCGCCGGCAAAGCGGCGGGCACGGTCGTCGAGCTCGGCGTAGGTCAGCGCAGCGGTGTCGTCGAGATAAGCGGTCTTGCCGCCACGGCCGGCCGCGAGATTGCGTGACAACAGGTCGTCGGCGGCGTTATAGCGTGACGGCAGCGCCGCCATGGCACTGGCGGTGCCGGCGGCGGGATTCGGGGGCGTCATGTCTGCACTCCTTGGTGTCGCGCGCCGCGGCCGCCGCTCGCCGGCGGGCACGCGCCGGCGCGCCAGGCCAGTCGCTGTTTTCGGTGCCGGCCGGGTTGCAGCCGGGATCCGCTTGTTGATGCATTTTATTTCACATCAACTATTATGCAACCAAGGGAATGCACTATAGGACAGGGTTGCCGGCGGCAGCCGCCTTCGGCACCACTTGGCCCACCGCGCTGACCGTATAATTCGCCCTTGTTTTTTGGCCGCACCAACCGACCGACACCATGCGCCGCGATTCCGCCCCGCTGCCTGCCACCAGCGCCGACGAGGCCGACATGCCTCCCGCAGCCGCTGCCAATGCTGAACGCGACCCCTACCTGACCCAGCTGGGCGAGCGCATCCGTTCGCTGCGCGCCTCGCGCGGCATGTCGCGCAAGGACCTGGCGCGCGGCGCAGCAGTCTCCGAACGCTATCTTGCCAACCTGGAAACCGGCACCGGCAACGCCTCGGTGCTGCTGCTGCGGCAGGTGGCGCGCGCGCTGGACGTGCCGCTGCCGGTGGTGCTGGCCGAAGTGGACAGCCTCAACGGCCAGCAGGCGTCCGAGTTCGCGCAGATGGTGCAATGGCTGGCGCAGCTGCCGGCCGGGGACATGGCGCGCGTGCGCGAAGCCTGCCGCCATGCGCTGGCGCCGGCGGAATCCGGCGATGCGCGCCACCGCCGCATCGCGCTGATCGGCCTGCGCGGCGCCGGCAAATCGACGCTTGGACGCGCGCTGGCGGCCGTGCGCGACGTACCCTTCGTCGAACTGAATGCCGTGATCGAGCAGGAAGCGGGCGCCAGCCTGTCCGAGATCCACTCGCTGTACGGGCAGGCCGCCTATCGCCGCTATGAAATGCGCGCGCTGGAGCGGACCCTGCGCGAACACGACCGCGTGGTGCTGGCCACCCCTGGCAGCCTGGTCTCGGAACCAGCTACCTTCAACCTGCTGCTGGCCCAGTGCTACACCATCTGGGTGCGCACCTCGCCGGAAGAGCACATGGCGCGCGTGGTGGCGCAGGGCGACATGCGGCCGATGGAAGGCAACCGCGAGGCCATGGCCGACCTGCGCCGCATCCTGCAGGCACGCGCCCCGCTGTATGACCGGGCCGACCTGTCGATCGACACCAGCGGCCAGGACGCCGCCACCTCGCTGCAGCAACTGCGCGCCCAGCTGCAGGCCGCCGGCGCCTGATGCCGCCCGCGCTGGCGACCCGCCTGCCGCCGCGCTGACAAAGACGTTGCACCCGCCGTCTCCATGCACTATATTTCATCAAAAGCCGCAAGGCACTATAGTGCACTCAGGAGACAGCCATGTCCACGCCGGCAATCGCCCCGCAACGCCCCGGCCAGGCAGACGCCCCCGCGCCTGTCACGTTCGAGCGCCATCCGGACCAGTACCGCCACTGGAAGCTGAGTTTCAACGGCCCCGTCGCCACGCTGGCGATGGATGTCGATGAAGAAGGCGGCCTGCGTCCGGGCTATGCGCTCAAGCTCAATTCCTACGACCTCGGCGTCGACATCGAACTGCACGACGCGCTGCAGCGCATCCGCTTCGAGCACCCCGAGGTCCGCACCGTGGTGCTGACCAGCGCGCGCGAGCGCATCTTCTGCTCGGGCGCCAATATCTTCATGCTGGGGCAGTCGTCGCACGCATGGAAGGTCAATTTCTGCAAGTTCACCAACGAGACCCGCAATGCCATCGAGGACGCCAGCCGGCACTCGGGGCTGAAGTTCATCGCAGCCTGCAACGGCACCACCGCCGGCGGCGGCTATGAGCTGGCACTGGCGTGCGACGAGATCGTGCTGGTCGACGACCGCTCCTCCGCAGTGAGCCTGCCCGAGGTGCCGCTGCTGGGTGTGCTGCCGGGCACCGGCGGCCTCACGCGCGTGACCGACAAGCGCCATGTGCGCCGCGACCACGCCGATATCTTCTGCACCACCACCGAAGGCGTGCGCGGCCAGCGCGCCAAAGACTGGAAGCTGGTCGACGAGGTAGTCAAGCCGGCGCGCTTCGCCGAGTACATCGCCGAGCGCGCCGCGGCGCTGGCGGCAGGCAGCGACCGCCCCCAGGGTCACCACGGCATCACGCTGACGCCGCTGTCGCGCGCGGTGGAGCCAGACGGCTATCGCTACGAGACCGTGCGCGTGCATATCGATGCCGCCGCGCGCAAGGCCACGCTGACCGTGTTCGGGCCGGACAAGCACCAGCCCGCCGATCTTGCCGGCGTGGTCGCGGCGGGCGCGCAATGGTGGCCGCTGAAGATGGCGCGCGAGCTCGACGACGCCATCCTGACGCTGCGCACCAACCATCTCGACATCGGCATCTGGGTGCTGAAGACCGATGGCGACCCGGCCGCGGTGCTGGCGGCCGATGCCGTGCTGGACGCACACGCCGGCCACTGGTTCGTGCGCGAGACCGTGGGCATGCTGCGCCGCACGCTGGCGCGGCTGGACGTCTCCTCGCGCAGCCTGATCGCACTGATCGAGCCCGATTCCTGCTTTGCCGGCACGCTGCTGGAACTGGCGCTGGGCGCCGACCGCAGCTATATGCTGCACCTGCCCGACGCGCCCGACGACGCGCCGCGCGTGTTCGTTTCGGCGCTCAACTTCGGCCACTACCCGATGCCCAATGGGCAAACCCGGCTGAGCGCACGCTTCTACGGCGACGAAGCCGCGCTGGGCGCGGTGCGCGACCACATCGGCGCACCGCTGGACGCGCTCAGCGCCGACTCGCTCGGCCTGATCACCGCGGCCCCCGACGATATCGACTGGGAAGACGAGATCCGCATCGCCCTGGAGGAACGCGCCAGCCTGTCGCCGGATGCGCTGACCGGGATGGAAGCCAACTTGCGCTTCGGCGGCGCCGAGACCATGGAAACGCGCATCTTCGGCCGCCTGACCGCGTGGCAGAACTGGATCTTCCAGCGCCCCAACGCCGTCGGCGAGCACGGCGCGCTGAAGGTCTTCGGCAGCGGCAACAAGGCCCGCTTCGACTGGGACCGCGTCTAGACGCCCGACCAGACCACACAGGAGACAGCCCGTGAGCATCGACTACAGCCAGAAGATCCCGAACAACGTCAACCTGTCCGACGACCGCGCGCTGCAGCGCGCGCTGGAACACTGGCAGCCCGCATTCCTCGACTGGTGGCGCGACATGGGGCCCGATGGCTCGCATGACTTCGATGTGTACCTGCGCACCGCGGTGTCGGTGGATACATCGGGCTGGGCGCATTTCGACCACGTCAAAATGCCAGACTACCGCTGGGGCATCTTCCTGCAGCCGGCCGATCCCGAGCGCCGCATCCACTTCGGCGAGCACAAGGGCGAAGCGGCCTGGCAGGACGTGCCGGGCGAGCACCGCGCCAACCTGCGCCGCATCATCGTGACGCAGGGCGATACCGAGCCGGCCTCGGTCGAGCAGCAGCGCCACCTCGGGCTGACCGCCCCCAGCCTGTACGACCTGCGCAACCTGTTCCAGGTCAACGTGGAAGAAGGCCGCCACCTGTGGGCCATGGTGTACCTGCTGCACCGCTATTTCGGCCGCGATGGCCGCGAGGAAGCCGAGGCGCTGCTGGAGCGCCGCTCGGGCGACCAGGACAACCCGCGCATCCTCGGCGCCTTCAACGAGCGCACGCCCGACTGGCTGTCGTTCTTCATGTTCACCTACTTCACCGACCGCGACGGCAAGTTCCAGCTATGCGCGCTGGCCGAGTCCGGCTTCGATCCGCTGGCACGCACCACGCGCTTCATGCTGACCGAGGAAGCGCACCACATGTTCGTCGGCGAGTCGGGCGTATCGCGCGTGATCCAGCGCACTTGCGAGGTGATGCGCGAGCGCGGCATCGAAGACCCTGCCGAGGTGCGCGCCGCGGGCGTGATCGACCTGCCCACCATCCAGCGCTACCTGAACTTCCACTACAGCGTCACCATCGACCTGTTCGGCGCCGACCAGTCTTCGAACGCGGCCACCTTCTACAGCGCGGGCCTGAAGGGCCGCTTCGAGGAAGGCAAGCGCGCCGACGACCACGTGCTCAAGGGCGAGGTCTACCGCGTGCTGGACGTGCGCGACGGCCACCTAGGGGAGCGCGAGGTGCCCATGCTCAACGCGCTCAATGAAGTGCTGCGCGACGACTATATCAAGGACAGCATGGGCGGCGTCGCGCGCTGGAACAAGGTTATCGAAAAGGCCGGCATCGCGTTCCGGCTGACCGTGCCGCACAAGGCCTTCAACCGCAAGATCGGCACGCTGGCCAATGTCCATGTCTCGCCCGCAGGCCAGCTGATATCGGAAGCCGAATGGCAGGCCAACCAACGCGACTGGCTGGCGACCGACGAAGACCGCGCCTTCGTCGCCTCGCTGATGGGTCGCGTCACTGAACCAGGCAAGTACGCCAACTGGATTGCCCCGCCGGCGGTGGGCATCAACCGCCAGCCGATGGATTTCGAGTACGTGCGCTTCAACTGAACCAGAACCAAACCAGATTGCCATGGGCGCCCCCGACATCATCAAGCAGCACCTGATCGATCCGGAAATCTGCATTCGCTGCAACACCTGCGAAGACACCTGCCCGATCGACGCCATCACCCATGACGACCGCAACTACGTGGTCCGCGCCGACGTGTGCAACGGCTGCAATGCCTGCCTGTCGCCGTGCCCCACCGGCGCCATCGACAACTGGCGCACGATGCTGCGTGGCCAGGCCTACCCCATCGAGGCGCAGCTGCTATGGGACGAGCTGCCGGCCGAGGTACCGTTGCCGGACCTTGACGCCCCGGATGCATCCGCGCCAGCCTCCGCCGGCGGCGCCGCCGCTGCGGACAACGACGCCGCGATCCAGGCCGTGGAAACCAGCCGCCATACGTCGCCGCGCGCGCCGTGGTCGGCCGCCCATCCCTATGTGAACCTGCATGGCGTGCGCGCGCCCGTGACGGCCACCGTGGCGGGAAACTACCGGCTCACCGCCGCGGACGCCTCCAGCGATATCCACCATATCGTGCTGGACCTCGGCACCCATTTCTTCCCGATCCTGGAAGGCCAGTCGATCGGCATCCTGCCACCCGGCACGGATGCCGCGGGCAAGCCGCACTACATCCGCATGTATTCGGTGGCCAGCCCGCGCGACGGCGAGCGCCCGGGCTATAACAACCTCGCGCTGACGGTCAAGCGGGTGGAACAGGACCACGACGGCAAGCCGGTGCGGGGCGTGGCTTCGAACTACCTGTGCAACCTGGCCAAGGGCGACACGGTGCAGGTGGTCGGCCCGTTCGGGTCCACCTTCCTGATGCCGAACCACGCCGAGGCCAGCGTGATGATGATCTGCACCGGCACGGGTTCGGCGCCGATGCGCGCCATGACCGAACGCATGCGCCGCAACCTGGCGCACTTCAGCGGGCGCCGGCTGCTGTTCTTTGGCGCGCGCAATGCGGCTGAGCTGCCCTACTTCGGTCCGCTGCTGAAGCTGCCGCGGGATTTCCTGGATATCCACTTTGCCTTCTCGCGGGATCCGGGCACGCCGCGCCGCTATGTCCAGGACGCGATCCGCGCAGCCGCTGGCAGCGTCGCCGCGCTGCTGGGCGACGCCAACGGTCATGTCTATATCTGCGGACTAAAAGGGATGGAGGAAGGCGTGCTGGCCGCATTTGAAACGGTCTGCGCCAGCGCCGGTCTTAACTGGAAGGCGCTGGAAACCACCATGAAGGCCGAAGGACGGCTGCATATCGAAACCTATTAGCCGCGTCCCGCGACACTGGCGCATGCCGCGTCATAGGCTAAATCTTTGGGCAGTTCCTTCCCTTCTGAAATTCATCGCCTATAATCTTTCTGAAGAAACAGGAGCATAGGCGATGCAATCGAGGCGGATTCCGGAAACCGATCCCGCCGGCGGCCCCGACCCCGGCACCACGCTGACCAAGGCGGTCATGCGCGCCGCCGGCTTCCTGGGCATCAGCCAGGCCATGGTGGCAAGCGTGCTGGGCATCAGCACGGCCTCGGTCTCGCGCATGGCGTCAGGCGGTTATGTGCTCGACGCACATCGCAAGGAGTGGGAGTTCGGCGTCTTGTTCGTGCGCCTGTTCCGCTCGCTCGACGCCATCCTGGGCCACGGCGACCAGGCCAGGCTATGGCTGACCCACGACAACCTCGCGCTCGGCGGCAAGCCGCTTGAACTGATCCGCACAACCGAAGGCCTGGTCCGTGTCGTTCACTATCTGGACGCCACCCGCGGTCGCATCTGAGCGCCGGCAGTTCGCGCTCACGCTGTGGCGGGCGGTGGAAGCCCAGCATGTGGTTTCGACCATGCCGCTGGTCGACAGCCTAGAGGAGCAGGCGGTACTGGAAGCCGTGCTGGACGCGGGCAAGCCCGCCGTGCCCGTCGAGGCACGCCATCTGCACTACCTGCTGTTCACCCCGTTCCGCTACCCGCCCTCGCCCTGGGGCTCGCGCTTCCGCGCCAGCCAGGACCCAGGCGTGTTCTATGGCGCCAACGAGATCCGCACCGCCTGTGCCGAGCTCGGCTTCTGGCGCTGGCGCTTCCTTAACGACAGCCCGGCGCTGCCCCGCATCGACGCACGCGCCCAGACGCTGTTCGAAGTGCGTGTCGAGACCTCTGGCGTGGCGCTGGACCAGCCGCCGTTCGACCGGGACCGCGCCGCCTGGACCGACCCCGATCACCACGAGCCCTGCCAGGCCTTCGGCCGCATCGCGCGCGAAGCTGGCCTTGGCATGATCCGCTACCTCTCGGTGCGCGATCCGGAGCACGGGCCCTGCGGGGCGGTGCTGACGCCGCGCGCGTTTTCGCACCCGACCCCGCTTGCCACCACCACCTGGATGCTGACCGTGCGTCGCGACCGCGTCATCTGGCAACGCGACGACCTGCAGCAGCGCGACAGCTTTGAATTCGAGGCGGCGCTGTGGCAGCGCACAAGCGATACCCCCGAAACCAGCTGAACCTCCACCGCACCGCGACGATCTAATCGTTATGGCACGCGGCAATACGCATTGCTGCCAGGTATTTGTTAAACAGGTGTTGCATTGCGCAAGCGGGTGCCATATAATCTTTTCTCCGACGGACGCGGGGTGGAGCAGTTGGCAGCTCGTCGGGCTCATAACCCGAAGGTCGCAGGTTCAAGTCCTGCCCCCGCAACCAACCGCACAGATGACTTTGTGTGACGCCGTCAAAGCAGACAAACCCGCCATCGGCGGGTTTTTTGTTTTATGCCGCCTTGCTTTGTGCCGCCCCTGCGTCGCGGTACCGCCCGCTGCGGCAATCAGCCCATGGTGCACCACCACTCCAACGGCCGGCCGGTGCGCTGCGCGAGGGTGATACACTTTCGCCATTCTCCCGGACGCCCCTCATGAAATTCTGCTCGAACTGTGGTCATGCGGTCGTGTTGCGCGTGCCTGACGGCGACAACCGCCCGCGCAGTATTTGCGACAACTGCGGCACTATCCACTACGTCAATCCCCGCAACGTTGTCGGCACGATCCCGGTCTGGGAAGACAAGATCCTGCTGTGCAAGCGCGCGATCGAGCCCCGCTACGGCTTCTGGACCCTGCCCGCAGGCTTCATGGAGATCGGCGAGACCACCGCCCAGGCGGCTTCGCGCGAAACGCTGGAAGAAGCCGGCGCGCGCGTGCAGGTCGGCGAACTGTTCTCGATCCTGAACGTGCCGCATGTGCACCAGGTGCACTTGTTCTACCTCGCCACGCTGGACGACCTCGACATTGCACCCGGCGAGGAAAGCCTGGAAGTCAAGCTGGTGGAAGAAGCCGATGTGCCCTGGGATGAACTGGCCTTCCCCACCGTGATCCATACCCTGCGCTGCTTCTTTGCCGACCGCGCCGCCGGCCGGCTGCAGGATGGCAGCTTCCGGCTGCACAGCCTGGACATCGACAAGCCCATGCGCCCGCTGACCAGCCGGGCCACGGTCACCCCCTGAGCGGCGGGCCTGCCGCGCACCGCCCTCCGGCGCAGCCCGCATGATTGCCTGGCTGGACCCGCAAGATCCGTTTCCCCCGGTTGAGCACGCGCTCGGGCCTGACTCCGAGGCCCCGGGGCTGCTTGCCGCCAGCCGCGAACTGTCGCCGCAGCGGCTGCTGCTGGCGTATCGCCAGGGCATCTTCCCGTGGTACTCGAGCGGCCAGCCGGTGCTGTGGTGGAGTACCGATCCGCGCATGGTGCTGCCGCCGCCGGCGCTGCGCGTCTCGGCCAACCTGCGCAAGACCCTGCGGCGCGTGCTGCGCGATGCCGACTGGGAAATCCGCGTCGACTACGATTTCCGGGCCGTGATGCGCGCCTGCGCAACCACGCCGCGCGAGGGCCAGGACGGCACCTGGATCACCGATGCCATCATTGCCGCCTACGGCACGCTGCACCGCAACGGCCTGGCCCACTCGGTCGAAAGCTGGTACCGCGGCGAGCGCGTCGGCGGCCTGTACGGCGTGGCGCTGGGCCGGATGTTCTTTGGCGAATCGATGTTTGCGCACCGCACCGACGCGTCCAAGATCGCGCTGGCGGCGCTGTGCGCGTTCCTCGGCAACCACGGCGTGGCGATGATAGACTGCCAGCAGGAAACCGACCACCTGGCCTCGCTGGGTGCGCGCCCCATCCCCCGCGCCGAATTCGTGGCCCATGTGCGCGCGGCAACGGCACAGCCGGCGATCAGTCCGTGGCGGTTCGACAAATCGGTGCTGGAGCGCTGGGCCGGGACCCCAGCCGCGCCGGCAGGCTGAATCCCGGCACGGGGTGCCAACGCTGACGCTTTGCAAAGCCCCCTCCCGTGCCACCGCGCCGTCCCGCCGGAGCCCCCTGAGTCATGAGCAAGCTGAAGGAACTACCGCTGTCCGCGCTGCAGTTCTATGCCACGGCGCCCTACGCTTGCAGCTATCTCGACGGCCGCATGGCGCGCTCCCAGGTGGCCACGCCGGCGCACCTGATCAACGCCGACGTCTATTCGCGGCTGGTGCGCGCGGGCTTTCGCCGCAGCGGCATCTTCACCTACCGGCCCTATTGCGACGATTGCCACGCCTGCACGCCGTGCCGCGTGCTGGTCGACCAGTTCGCGCCGGACCGTTCGCAGCGCCGCGCGTGGAACCGCCACCAGCACCTGCAGGCGCTGGTGGCGCCGCTGACCTATGTCGAAGAGCACTATTCCCTGTACCTGCTGTACCAGTCGATGCGCCACGCCGGCGGCGGCATGGACCAGGACAGCCGCGACCAGTATGAGCAGTTCCTGCTGCAGAGCCGCGTCAACTCGCGCCTGGTGGAATTCCGCGATCCGCCGGGCTCGGCCGAGGCCGGGCGCCTGCGCATGGTCAGCATGATCGACGTGCTCGACGACGGGCTGTCGTCGGTCTACACCTTCTACGACCCGCTCGAGCACAACGCCAGCTACGGCACCTACAACATCCTGTGGCAGATCCGCCAGACCCATGCGCTGGGCCTGCCGCACCTCTACCTGGGCTACTGGATCGCCGACAGCCGCAAGATGGCGTACAAGGCGCGCTTTCGGCCGCTGCAGGTGCTGACCGGCAACCAATGGCATGCGTTCGAGGACATGGACAGCGATGCCGCCACGCCGGCGCCGCCGTCCACGCAAGCGTAGCCGGGCCCGGGCACGCACGGGCGCGGCTGCCCTGGCAAGCGGGCCAGCCGCTACAATGCCGCCCTGGTCCCGACTTCCGCGCCGCCCCGCCGGCCGCCTGCCCACGTGCTCAACGCGCTCTACCCCCTGTTCCGCCCCGCCCTGTTCTCGATGGATGCCGAGGACGCCCACCATTTCACGCTGAACAACCTGCTGCGCGCTCACCGCATGGGACTGGGCGGCTGCATCGGCAACCGCATCGCCGACGATCCGCGCACGGTCATGGACGTGCGCTTTCCCAACCCGGTCGGCCTGGCCGCCGGGCTGGACAAGGACGGCGCCTATATCGACGGCCTGGCCGCGCTCGGCTTCGGCTTTATCGAGGTGGGCACGGTCACGCCGCGCGCGCAGCCCGGCAACCCGCGCCCGCGCATGTTCCGGCTGCCGCAGGCGGATGCGCTGATCAACCGCATGGGCTTCAACAACGGCGGCGTCGATGCCTTTGTCGCCAATGTGCAGGCCTCGCGCTGGAAGGCCGAGGGCGGCGTGCTGGGGCTGAACATCGGCAAGAACGCCGATACCCCGATCGAGCGCGCCAACGATGACTACCTGTACTGCCTGGAGCGGGTCTATCCGCACGCCAGCTACGTGACGGTGAACATCTCGTCGCCCAACACCAAGAACCTGCGCCAGCTGCAAGGGGCGAGCGAGCTCGACAGCCTGCTGTCGTCGCTGAAGGACGCGCAGCAGCGCCTGGCCGACCAGCACAAGCGCTATGTGCCGCTGGCACTGAAGATCGCGCCGGACCTCGACCCCGACCAGATCGGCAATATCGGCGACGCGCTGGTGCGCCACAAGATCGACGGCGTGATCGCCACCAACACCACCATCTCGCGCGAGGCGGTCAAGGGCCTGCCGCATGCCGACGAAGCCGGCGGCCTGTCGGGGCGCCCGGTGTTTGAAGCCTCGACCCGCGTGGTGCGCGCGCTGCATGGCGTAGTCGGCGACGCCGTGCCGATCATCGGCGTGGGCGGCATCTTCGGCGGTGCCGACGCGCGTGCCAAGACCGACGCCGGGGCCAAGCTGGTGCAGGTCTACAGTGGCCTGATCTATCGCGGCCCGGCGCTGGTGCGCGAGTGCGCCGCTGCGCTGCGCGGCTGAGCCGTCGGCCGCCAGTAGCTTGCGCCACTGCGCACAGCTGGCCCGCACGCGTGCCTGGCACTGGCCGGTGGAGGAAAACCTCGACGCCCCGGGGCGCGCAATTGCATGAAGATGCGGCCACCGCAATCGGGGTAATCCACAAGCAAATCCCGCATCCCGCGCAATAAAATGCGCCCCGATGGCGGATAGCGGCCGTCTGACAGCATCAGATGCCCCACTTCCGCATGATGACTGTCCATTTCGTGCGCGGGAAGTGGTATCCTCGCAGGCTTATCGCTGTCGCATCCGACGCGTCCGCGCCCGCTCCCTCCCGCCGCAGGAAGCCGCCGCGCCCGCGCGGACCGGCACTGTGCGCCAGCCGGCGCGCGGGCCAGGACGGCGGACCGAACCATCCGCGGCCGTATCCAATCCAGAACCGAGTTTCGGGGGAGCACACATAATGAAGTCCATCAAGGGTCTCGTAGCAACCAAGTCCATCCTGGGCGGCGCCGTGGCGCTGGCATTGCTGTACGGCGGCGCCGTGCAGGCCCAGACCGTCAAGGTGCTGTCGATCGTCGACCATCCCGCGCTGGACGCCATCCGCGACGGCGTGCGCGCAGAACTGAAGGCGGCCGGCTTTGACGCGGACAAGAGCCTGAAGTGGGAATACCAGAGCGCGCAGGGCAACACCGGCACCGCGGCGCAAATCGCCCGCAAGTTCGTCGGCGACAACCCCAACGCCATCGTCGCCATCGCCACGCCGTCGGCGCAGGCCGTGGTCGCCGCCACCAAGACCGTGCCGGTGGTGTACTCGGGCGTGACCGATCCGGTTGCCGCGCAGCTGGTCAAGAGTTGGTCGGCGTCGGGCACCAACGTGACCGGCGTGTCGGACAAGCTGCCGCTGGACAAGCAGGTCGCCCTGATCAAGCGCGTGGTGCCCAAGGCCAAGACCGTGGGCATGGTCTACAACCCGGGTGAAGCCAACTCGGTGGTGGTGGTCAAGGAACTGACCGCGCTGCTGGCCAAGGAAGGCCTGACGCTCAAGGAAGCCGCCGCGCCGCGCACCGTGGACATCGGCCCGGCCGCCAAGAGCCTGATCGGCAAGGTCGACGTGATCTACACCAACACCGACAACAACGTGGTGTCGGCGTATGAGTCCCTGGTCAAGGTCGCCAACGAATCGAAGATCCCGCTGGTGGCCGCCGATACCGACAGCGTCAAGCGTGGCGCCGTGGCCGCGCTGGGCATCAACTACGGCGACCTGGGCCACCAGACCGGCAAGGTCGTGGTGCGCATCCTGAAGGGCGAGAAGCCGGGCGCGATCGCCTCGCAGACCAGCGACAACCTGGAGCTCTTCGTCAACACGGGCGCTGCTGCCAAGCAAGGCGTCACGCTCTCGCCGGAGCTGGTCAAGGAAGCCAAGACGGTCATCAAGTAAGCCCAGACCAGCACTGCCCGCTGCCGTCGCGAGACGGCGGGTGCTCCGTCGGACCTATCCGGCCCGACGGGACAGAACAGGGCGAGGCGGCCGGCAGCCCCACACGGGCGTGCCGGCCCACCCGCCCCGAAGGCGGCGCCAAGGCAGCTGCCAGCCCCTGCAACAGGATTCCCCCATGTCCCTCTTTTCCCTTCTGGGCGCCCTGGAGATCGGCCTGATCTTCAGCCTGGTGGCGCTCGGGGTGCTGATCTCCTTCCGCATCCTCAACTTCCCCGACCTGACCGTTGATGGCAGCTTTCCGCTGGGCGGCGCCGTCGCCGCGACGCTGATCGCCGCCGGCCAGGACCCGTTCGTGGCCACTGCCGTGGCGATCGCGGCCGGCGCGCTGGCAGGCTTCATCACCGGCTGGCTCAATGTGCGCCTGAAGATCATGGATCTGCTCGCCAGTATCCTGATGATGATCGCGCTGTACTCGATCAACCTGCGCATCATGGGCCGGCCCAACGTGCCGCTGATCACCGAGCCCACGCTGTTCACCGTGCTGCAGCCGGAATGGCTGCCCGACTACGTGCTGCGCCCGCTGGTGCTGTTCGTGGTGGTGGTGGTCGCCAAGGTGGGACTGGACTGGTTCTTCAGCTCGCAGCTGGGCCTGGCGATGCGCGCCACCGGCGCCAACCCGCGCATGGCCCGCTCGCAAGGCATCCCCACCGGCCGCGCCACGCTGGCCGGCATGGCGCTGTCCAATGCACTGGTGGCGCTGGCCGGCGCGCTGTTCGCGCAGACCCAGGGCGGCTCCGATATTTCCATGGGCATCGGCACCATCGTGATCGGGCTGGCGGCGGTGATCATCGGCGAGACCATCCTGCCGGCACGCCGGCTGATCTGGACCACGCTGGCCGTGGTGCTGGGCGCCATCCTGTACCGCTTCTTTATCGCGCTGGCGCTGAACAGCGACTTTATCGGCCTGAAGGCGCAGGACCTGAACCTGGTCACCGCCGCACTGGTGACGATCGCGCTGGTGCTGCCGGCGACGCGCAAGAAGCTGTTCGCCCGCAAGAACGGAGGTGCCTGAGATGCTGCGCGCACAAGACCTGAAGCTCACCTTCAACCCGGGCACCCCGATCGAGACCCGCGCGCTGCGCGGCCTCAGCCTGGACATCCCGAGCGGCCAGTTCGTCGCCGTGATCGGCTCCAACGGCGCCGGCAAGTCGACCTTCCTGAATGCGATCAGCGGCGACCAGATGGTCGACGCGGGACGCATCACCATCGATGACACCGAGGTCACGCGCCAGCCCGCCTGGGACCGCGCCCACCTGGTGGCACGCGTATTCCAGGACCCGATGGCCGGCACCTGCGAAGCGCTGACGATCGAGGAAAACATGGCGCTGGCGATGGCCCGCGGCAGCCGCCGCGGCTTCCGCCCGGCGCTGAACCGCGCCTCGCGCGAGCTGTTCCGCGAAAAGCTGCGCCTGCTCAACCTGGGCCTGGAAAACCGCCTGACCGACCGCATCGGCCTGCTCTCAGGCGGGCAGCGCCAGGCCGTGAGCCTGCTGATGGCCTCGCTGCAGCCGTCGCGCATCCTGCTGCTGGACGAGCACACCGCCGCGCTGGATCCGAAGACCGCCGCGTTCGTGCTGGAACTGACTGCGCGCATCGTCGAGGAAAGCAAGCTGACCACGATGATGGTGACGCACAGCATGCGTCAGGCGCTCGACTACGGCCAGCGCACGGTGATGCTGCACCAGGGGCAGGTGGTGCTGGATGTCTCGGGCGACCAGCGCAAGGGCCTGGACGTGCCGGACCTGCTCAAGATGTTCGAGCAGACGCGGCATGAGCAGCTGGATGATGATGCGCTGTTGCTGGGCTAAGATCCCTCGCGTAAAAAATGGGGAGCTTCGGCTCCCCATTTTTTTGCTCATTAGCGCTTGAGCGCCCCTGTGTTTGCAAACGACTAGTCGATCGTGATTCGCCGCTGCTTGATCACTCCCGCCCACCGCACGCTCTCCTTCTGGATGGCCGCAGCCAGCTGCTGCGGCGAGCCACCCGCCGCATCCATCCCCAGTGTCGCCAGCTTCTCCTTCAGCGCGGCATCGGCCAGCACCGCGGCGGCATGCTGGCTGAGCTTGCGCACGATCTCGGGCGGCGTCCCTGCCGGCGCCATCAACGCATACCACGACACCGCCTCGAACTTCGGGAAGCCCTGCTCGGCGATCGTCGGCACCTCGGGCAGCACCGTCGAGCGTTTGGCGCTGGCCACGCCGAGGGCACGCAGCTTGCCTGCCCGGATATAGGGCAGCGCCGCCGACAGCTGCGCGAACATCATCGTCACTTGCCCGCCGACCACATCGGTCATGGCCGGGCTCACGCCCTTGTACGGCACGTGGTTCAGCCTGACATTGGCATCGAGCTGCAGCAGTTCGCCGGCCAGGTGCGCCTGGCTGCCGGCGCCGGGTGAGGCGAAGCTCAGCTCGCCGGGCTTCTGCGCGGCCAGCTTGAGCAGTTCCGCCAGCGAACGCGCCGGCGTGGCCGCATTGACCACCAGCACGTTTTCAGCGGTGGCAAGCATCGCCACCGGCGCCAGGTCGGACTGCTTGTAGGGCAGGTTCGGCATCAGCGTCGGATTTACCGCGATATTGCCGACCGGCACCAGCGCAATGGTGTAGCCGTCCGGCGCTGCCTTGGCCACCATGTCGACACCGATGGTGCCGGCGGCGCCGGCCTTGTTCTCGACCAGCACGCTCTGGCCGGTGGCCCTGGCGATGCCCTCCCCGACCGCACGCGCCAGCACGTCGGCCGGACCGCCGGCGGCAAACGGCACGATCAGGTGCACCGGCTTGGCCGGATAGGCTGGCGGCTGGGCATGTGCCGAGGCCGCATCGAGCCATGTCGCGCAAGCTGCCGCGCAGGCGAACAGGCAATGCACGGCAAGGCGCCGGATATCAGGATTCACGACAGGCTTTACAGCGGCAGTTGCAGCGGATTTCATGACGGTTTCCCCAATTGGCAGTTGTCAGGCTATGGCTCCTCCACCGCGCCGGCAGTCTTGTGAGCGTCGATGGCCGTGTGCGGTCAGACGCGTTGCCTATCCCGTGCCCCGCTCAGCGGTGGCGGGACCGGTCAGCGCAAAGCTTGCGCGATCCGCTGCATGCGCCATCGCCGGCAGGCAGGCATAGTCGGCCGGCTGCGCCGCGACGAAGCGCGCCAGCTCCAACGCGGCCAGCAGCGCGGTGCCTGCCGCATCCTGATGCATACCCAGCAATGCCGCACGCACGCGCATGCACTGCTGCCGATCGGCACCCGCCGATGCGACCAGCACCGGAATCGGTGCGGGCGGTGTCAGCGCCAGCATCTTCAGTTGCGCGACCAGCACCGGGTCATAGCGGCGCAGCAGGTCCATCACATAGCTGTCGACCACACCGACATCCGCGTCGCCTGCCAGCACGGCGCCAATCACCGCGCGCGGCGTCGGCGTGGGCGCAGCGGCGGGCCGGTACAGCGCTGGCGTACCGGCCGGCGCAAGCCGCATCAGGTAGTGGCGCGGCGCGTTGTAGCCGGAGTTGGACTCCGGCAGCATGCATGCCAGCCGCTTGCCGAAGGTCTGCTCCAGGGTCTGCACGGAGGCATCGGCGCGCACGATGAACTCGGAAAAGTAGACCGGCCGCCCGCCGTAGCGCGGCAGCGCCGGCACCGGTGCGGCCAGCAACTGCGGCGTCACGGTGGCGCTGGCGTACGGGTAGCCGCACATGAACACGCAGCCAAGATCGGGCCGCTCCCATAATTCACGCACCGGCGCCGGGGCCGCATGCTCGACGTACGGCAGCGCCACGCCCGCACGCCCCGACACGTGCGCCAGCAATGCCCGCCATGCCTGCTCGGCTGGCGCGGTCACCGCGTACATGCGGGCATTGGCAATCATGCGTACACCAGCCTTTGGCCCAGCCCGCGCGCTTCGGCCTTCTTCAGGATGGCATGCCCCAGCGCGATATCGCTAAGGGACAGGCCGCGATGCCAGAAGAGGTTGGTTTCGTCGTCGCGCTGGCGGCCCGGCTTGCGTCCCGCGACAATCTCGCCCAGCTCGCCGTACAGCGTCCGTTCCGACAGCTTGCCCGCTTCCACGTGCGCGCGCAGCGAACCGAACACGCCGCCCTTGCACTGCCCCCAGTCATCCACCACCATCCGCGTCATGATGTCGGTCAGCGACAGCTCGACCGCGCTCATGGTGCCGTACGGCACGACAAAGGCACCCGGCTTGATCCATTCGGTCTTCAGCATAGGCGTCGGGCGCTCCAGGCGCGAAGCCTCGACCACGATGTCGGCGCCGCGCACGCACGATTCCCAGTCTTCGGTAACGACGATCCTCTTGCCCAGGTCGCGCTCGAGCCGCACCGCGAACGCATTGCGGCTTTCCGGGCGCCGCGAATGCACGCGGATCTCGTCGAAGTCATAGAGGCTGTCCAGCAGCCGCACGTTCCAGTATGAAGTGCCGCGCGCGCCGATATGGCCGAGCACCTTGCTGTTGCGGCGCGCCAGGTGCTTGGCCCCGAGCGCGGTCAGGGCACCGGTGCGCGCATCGGTGATAAAGGTGGCGTCGATCACCGCCACCGGCACGCCGGTGCGTGGATCGAACAGGTTCAGCATCGCCATTTCCGACGGCAGGCCGAGCTTGTAGTTGTCGACGAAGTCCCCCACGATCTTCACGCCCGCCAGTCCCAGCGGCGCGACGTAGCCGCGCAGCACGTTGAAGTGGCCGTTGAAGGCGGGATCGGGCATCAGGTGCACGCGCGGTTCGATCACGGTCTGGCCGTTGCCCTGCGCGACCAGCGCCTGCTCCACCGCGTCGAGAATTTCGGCGTCGGTCATTTCGAGCCGCGCAATGTCCTTGCCGTTGAGGTAGGTGAGGTGGATATCGCTCATGGAGGTCTCCTTTTTTCCAGGTCGTTGTGTGCCGATGGAGACCAGTGTAGGTTTGGCATCATTGACTGTCATATGCTTATATGTCCGCCAGCCTTAACATCAGGTTAATGCCATGAAACTGAACCTGCGCCAGATCGAAGTGTTCCGCGCGGTGATGCTGACCGGCTCGATCAGCGGTGCGTCAAAGCTGCTCTATGTGTCGCAGCCGGCAATCAGCCGGCTGATGTCGCACACCGAGCAACGCCTTGGCCTCGAGCTGTTCCGGCGCACCAAGGGAAGGCTTTACCCCACGCCCGAAGCACGGCGCCTGCTGGCGGAAGTGAATGTGGTGTACGAGGGCATCGAGCGCGTCAACGAGATCGCGGAAGACCTGGCGGCCAACCGTACCGGCAGCCTGCGCATCACTTGCAGTCCCAACCTGGGGCAGACCGTGCTGCCGCGCGCAATTGCCAGTTTTCGCGCGGCCCATCCCGCGGTGCGCGTGGTGGTGCGCACGCAGATCCCCGGCAACATGTTGCGAGCGCTGCTGTCGGGCCAGGTCGACCTGGCGGTGTCGAACATGCCGCTGACGCACCCGAACCTGGAGGCACGGTTGCTGGTAAAAAACGAGATCGTCGCGCTGGTGCCGGTGGAGCATCGGCTCGCCGCGCGCAAGTGGGTGCGCCCCGCCGATCTGATCGGCGAGGATTTGATCGGCTATGGGCCCGACGTGCCATTCGCGCTGCTGGTGCACGAGATGTTCGGCAACGATGGCGACCAGCCCGATATGCGGGTGCAGGTCGAGCAGGCCCATGTGGCGCGCGCGCTGGCGCAGGCCGGCGCCGGGATCGCGCTGGTCGATGCGATGACGGTATTCGGCGCGAACTGGCCCAATATCGTGGCCGTGCCGATACGCACCAAGGTCAATGCCTCGGTGCAGATCTTCCATGTGCAGACCGAGCCGCTGTCGCGGCTGTCGCTCGAGTTCGCCGATACCCTGACGGCGATGATGAGGCGGTAGCGGCGCGCGGGCCGCGCCGCACTGTCAGGCGGTGGCGGCCTTGTCGAGCCAGCGGCCCAGCTGATCGGTCACCGCGGTACTCGAGAACGAGCAGCTGTCCTGCGCGAACACCGCCGACATCTCGAGCCGGCGCAGCAGTTCTTCCATCGCCTGGCCATAGACCGGCGGCAACGTCAGCGCGCGGCCGGCATCGCGCCATTCGCGCACGAGGTCCTGCACGGGCTTTGCGCCGGCAAGGTGCTGGTCCAGCGCCGCGCGCATCCGTGCCAGCGCTTGGGTATTGGCTGCGCTCATGAACGCGCCCTCCTTTCCTTGTAGAGTTCGCGGAAGGTCCGGCCCGACGGCGCCGGCATGTCGCGCGTTTCGGTCCAGCCCTTGCCCGCCATCGGCAGGCTGGCAATCAGCTTGTTGCTGCCGCCCATGCGCCCGAGCAGCCAGGCGCCGATGCGCGTGGCAAAGGCATACAGTTCCGGGCGTTTGGCGACGTAGCCCCACGCCTGCAGCGCAAAGCGCTCCTGCCACGGCCGCAGCCCGCGCTCCATCTGCTTCTCGCGCAGCTTGCGCAGCAGGTCCGACAACGGGATCGATGCCGGGCACACGCGATTGCACTCGCCGCACATGGTCGCTGCCTGCGGCAAGTCCACCGCATTGGCCAGGCCGACGTAGCTGGGCGTCAGCACGCTGCCCATCGGGCCCGGATAGACCCAGCCGTACGCATGGCCGCCGATCTTCTGGTAGACCGGGCAGTGGTTCATGCAGGCGCCGCAGCGGATGCAGCGCAGCATCTCCTGGAAGTCGCCGCCGATCAGCCCGGTGCGCCCGCCGTCGACCAGCACGAAGTACATGTGTTCGGGGCCGTCGCGCTCGCCTTCGGCACGCGGCCCAGTCAGCAGCGAAAAGTAGTTCGAGATCGCCTGGCCGGTGGCCGAGCGCGGCAGCAGGCGCATCACCGTGGCCAGGTCTTCCAGCGTCGGCAGCACCTTCTCGATGCCGGTCACGGCCACGTGCACGCGCGGCATCACCGTGCACATGCCTTCATTGCCCTCGTTGGTCACCACCGCCACCGAACCGGTCTCGGCAATGATGAAGTTGCCGCCGGTGACGCCCATGTCGGCGCTGAGGAATTCGGGGCGCAGCACTTCGCGCGCCTCGCGCGTCATCTCGGGGATCTCGGTCAGCCGCGGCTTGTGGTGGACCCTGGCGAACAGGTCGGCGATCTCGTCCTTGTCCTTGTGCACCACCGGCGCAATGATGTGCGACGGCGGCTCCGAGTCGTTGATCTGCAGGATGTACTCGCCCAGGTCGGTCTCGATGCTCTGCACGCCCATCTCGCCCAGCACCTGGTTCAGGCGCATTTCCTCGGTCACCATCGACTTGCTCTTGATGACCTTCTTGACGTCGTGCTTCTGCGCGATCTCGGCGACCAGCCGCGCGGCGTCGGCGGTGGTCTCGGCAAACAGCACGGTGGCGCCGCGCCGGGTCGCGTTCTCTTCAAACGTGGCAAGCCAGACGTCGAGGTTTTCCAGCGCACGGTTGCGGCGCTCTTTCAGGGCCTCGCGCGTGGCGTCGAAATCGATATCGCGGATCGCGTCGGCGCGCGCCGTGACGAACTTGGTCGAGAGCTTTTTCAGGTTCTGCTGCAGGCGCTGGTCGGCCAGCTTCTGCCCGGCGCGCGCCTTGAATTCCATGCTGTGAACTTGCATCGTGGCGATTTCCTGGGTGTCTTCGAGTTCAGGCGTCGCCTGCAAGAACCTGCGCGATATGCAGCACGCGCGTGCGGCTGTCGCCGGTGCGGCGCAGGCGGCCTTCGATATTGAGCATGCAGCCCAGGTCGCCGAGCACCACGGCATCGGCGCCGCTGGCGTGGATGTTGGCGCATTTCTCATCGACGATGGCCGTGGAGATATCGCCGTACTTGACCGAGAAGGTGCCGCCGAAACCGCAGCACGCCTCGCAATCCTTCATCTCTGTCAGCTGCACGCCGGGCAGTCGCGACAGCAGCGCGCGCGGCTGCTGCTTGACACCGAGCTCGCGCAGGCCGGAACAGGAATCGTGGTAGGTGACATGGCCCGAGAACGTCGACGGGAGCGTCTCGATCCGGGCCACGTTGGCCAGGAAGTCCGTCAGTTCGAACACCCGTTCGCGCAGGCGTTCGTAGCGGCCGTTCAGTTCCGGATCGTCGCGCAGCAGGTCGGCGTAGTGGTGCCGGATCATGCCGCCGCAACTGCCCGACGGCACCACGATGTAGTCGAACATCTCGAACTCGCGCAGGAATTTTTCCGCCAGGTCGCGCGACACCGCGCGTTCGCCCGAGTTGTAGGCGGGCTGGCCGCAGCAGGTCTGCGCCTCGGGCACCATGACTTCGTAGCCCGCGGCTTCGAGCAGCTTGAGCACCGAAAAACCGATCTCCGGACGCATCAGGTCCACCAGGCAAGTGTGGAACAGACCGACTCGCATTGTTGACTTCTCCCAGACCCTGAAAACCCCGCAATTATGCGCGCTTGGCGCCGCGGGTGGCGCACAAAGCGTTCGTCGGCGCGGTTATTGGGGTGCCATGCACGGCACTCGGGGCAATGACATCACCGTCGGTTTCTTACCGTAATGTCATTTCACCTATTGAAATTTTCACGATGCGAGATAGAATCAGGCAGACGCTTAAAAATGCCGCAAGGCAACATTTCTACTTTTCTCAACCATGTCCGACGCAGACAAGTCACCCGGCAAGACGTCCATCCAGGTCATCGAGCGCATGATGACCCTGCTGGACGCCCTTGCGCAGCATGCCGACCCGGTCAGCCTGAAAGAGCTGTCCCTGGCCACCGGCCTGCATCCTTCCACCGCGCACCGCATCCTCAACGACATGGTCGCCTGCCGCTTTGTCGACCGCTCCGACCCCGGCAGCTACCGGCTCGGCATGCGGCTGCTGGAGCTGGGCAACCTGGTCAAGGCGCGCCTGTCGGTGCGCGACGCGGCCCTGGCGCCGATGCGCGCGCTGCACCGCGTCACCGGCCAGACCGTCAACCTGTCGGTACGCCAGGGCGACGAGATCGTCTATATCGAGCGGGCATACAGCGAGCGCTCGGGCATGCAGGTGGTGCGCGCCATCGGCGGCCGCGCCCCGCTGCACCTGACCTCGGTGGGCAAGCTGTTCCTGGCGGCCGACGAGTCGGCGCGCGTGCGCAACTACGCCACCCGCACCGGCCTGGCCGGCCACACCCGCACCTCGATCACCGACCTGGCCAAGCTGGAACGCGAACTCAACTGGGTCCGCACCAATGGCTATGCCCGCGACAACGAAGAACTGGAACTGGGCGTGCGCTGCATCGCAGCCGGTATCTATGATGACTCGCGCCGGCTGGTGGCGGGCTTGTCGCTGTCGGCGCCGGCAGACCGACTGCAGGACAGCTGGCTGCAGAACCTGAAGGACACGGCCCTGCAAATCTCGCGCGGCATGGGCTACATGACCGAAGCCGCGGCCTGAAGCCCCCGGGCGCTTTACCGCCAACGCGCGGACTGCTTTGCCGGCAGCCCGCGCGTTGTTGCTTTGGGCCTTGCGGTTTCCTAAAACAAGGGTTTACCCCTTGTTTTCAGATAACCAGCAAACCTTATAATCGGTGCCCATGCGAACCCGCACCGTCACCCTTACCGAGCAGGTCACGCGACAGCTGCGTGCCGATATTGAAGGCGGCGCCTACCCCGTAGGCAGCCGCCTGCCGACCGGCCGGCAATTGGCCGAGCAATACGGCGTGAGTGCCGCGGTGATCCGCGAAGTTACCGAGCACCTGCGTTCGCAGGGCTTTGTCGAATCGCGCCAGGGGGTGGGCTGCACAGTGCGCTCGCGCACCGGCGCATCCGGCTTCCAGTTGCCGCGCGAGCCCGAGCTCGGCGCCGACGGACTGGCCGACCTGTACGACCTGCGCATCGACCTGGAAGGCGCTGCCGCGGCGCTGGCCGCGGTACGCCGCACCGATGACGACCTGGCCGCGCTGACGGCTCTGCTGCAGCGCCTGCAGACGCGTCTCTACGACCCGCAGCCAGCCGCCGATCTCGACGCGGCCTTCCATATCGGCATCGCCGCCGCCACGCACAATCCGTATTACCGCCAGCTGCTGCAATACCTGAACCTGCAGCTGCACCAGGCCGTGGCGACCGCGCGTGCCAATACGCTGCGCCAGCCCGGGCTGGCCGAGACGGTGCATGCGGAGCACGAGGCGATCGTCGCCGCCATTCGCCGCGGCGATGCCGGCGCGGCGCGTGCGGCGGCGGTGGCGCACCTGCAAAACGCCGCGCGCCGCCTCGGGCTTTCGCTACGCGCGCGCGCCGACGCAGCAACGGCGGCGAGCACTGCCAGCCCGGCCTCCCTTTCCTGAGACGACACCACCATCATGCCCAACGGATCCTTTGCCCAGCGGCTCACCGAAGCCCTCGGCCCCGACACCGCGCTGACCCACCCCGACGACATCGCGCCATGGCTGTCCGACTGGCGCGGCATCTACCGCGGCCAGGCCCAGGCGGTACTGCGGCCCCGTACCGTCGACGAGGTGGCGCGCGCGCTCGCGCTGTGCCAGCAGGCCGCGGTGCCGGTGGTGCCGCGCGGCGGCAATACCGGGCTGTGCGGTGGCGCCACGCCCGACGCGCGCGCGCAAAACGTGGTGCTGAGCCTGGACCGCATGAACGCGGTGCGCTCGCTCGACACCATCGCCAATACCATGGTGGCCGAGGCGGGCTGCATCCTGGGCAACCTGCGCCGCGCCGCGCAGGACGCCAACCGCCTGCTGCCGCTGTCGCTGGCCGCCGAGGATTCGTGCCAGATCGGCGGCAACCTGGCCACCAATGCCGGCGGCGTCAACGTCGTGCGCTACGGCATGACGCGCGAACTGGTGCTGGGGGTCGAGGCCGTGCTGCCCAACGGCGAGGTCTTCCACGGGCTGCGCACGCTGCGCAAGGACAATACCGGCTATGACCTGAAGCAGCTGCTGATCGGCTCGGAAGGCACACTTGGCGTGATCACCGCGGCGGCGCTGCGGCTGTTCCCGCGCACCGATACACGCAGCGTGGTGCTGGCGGCAGTGGCCTCGCCCGCGCAGTCGCTGGCGCTCTATGAACTGTTGTTCGAGCAATGCGGCGCACGCCTGCAGGCCTTCGAATTCTTTACCGGCGATTGCCTGGACCTGGTGCTCACGCATGCGGAGGGCGTGCAGGAACCGTTCGCGCAACGCTACCCCGCCTACGTGCTGGTGGAACTGGCCGACACCACCGACGAAGCGGCCCTGAACGCGCTGCTCGAACGCGTCATTGGCGCGGCGCTGGAGCGCGAACTATGCCTCGATGCGGCCGTATCGGCCTCGCTGGCGCAACTGCAGGCGCTGTGGAAGCTGCGTGAGGAAATCTCGGAGGCGCAGCGTGCGGATGGGCCGCACCTCAAGCACGACGTGTCGCTGCCGATCGAACAGATCCCGGCCTTCATGGATTCAATGGCGGCACGGCTGCGTGCGCTCGATGCCGCGATCCGCCCCTTTGTGTTCGGTCACTTTGGCGACGGCAACCTGCACTACAACCTGTCGCGTCCGGCTGGCGCGCCCAAGGACTGGGCCGCCACGCAGGGCGATGCCGTGACCGATGCGGTGCTGGACGAGGTGATGCGCTACGGCGGCAGCATCAGCGCCGAGCACGGCATCGGCCAGCTCAAGCGCCATGCATTCCTGGCGGTGAAAGACCCGCTGGAACTGCGGCTGATGCACGAGATCAAGGCGGTGTTCGATCCCGCCGGGATCATGAATCCCGGCAAGCTGCTCTGACGGCGGCGGCCACCAAAGCAAAACGCGCCGCAGGACGGCGCGTTTTTTCCGGTCAGGTGTTGTCCGTCAGATGCCGCGCGATTGCTGCGAGGCCAGTACCGCGTGGGCACTGCCCGGCCCCTGCGTCAGGTTCGGCGAGGACGGGAAGCCGCGCTGCGGCGCCGCTGGCGAGGGCGAATGCTCGAGCCATTCCTTGACCCGGTTGGCATCGGCAAAGCGCGACAGCTTGCCGGCCGAATCCAGGAACACCATCACCACGTTGCGTCCTTGCACGCGGGCCTGCATCACCAGGCACTGGCCAGCCTCGGAGATAAAGCCGGTCTTCTGCAGGCCGATTTCCCAGTTGCCGCCGCGCACCAGGCGGTTGGTGCTGACGTAGTGCTGGGTGCGGCCCAGCACATTGACTTCATGCTCGGTCTGGGTCGAGTACTCGCGGATGGTCGGGTTGCGGTACGCGGCGTTGACCATGCGCACCAGGTCGGTCGCGCTCGACACATTGCTGCTCGACAGGCCGCTGGAATCGACGAAATGGCTGTCGTTCATGCCGAGCTCGCGCGCCTTGCGATTCATGGCCTGGACAAAGGCAGGCAGGCCGCCCGGGTAGTTGCGGCCCAGCGCCGACGCCGCGCGGTTCTCGGACGACATCAGCGCCAGCAGCAGCAGTTCCTGGCGCGTCAGCTGCGTGCCGAAGCGCAGGCGCGAGCTGCTGTGCTTTTCGGTATCGCGGTCTTCCTCGGAAATGGTCAGCACCTCATCCATCGGCAGGCGCGAGTCCATCACCACCAGCGCGGTCATCAGCTTGGTGATCGATGCAATCGGCAGCACGGCGCTGGCATTCTTCTGGAACAGCACCTCGTTGGAGTTCTGGTCCATCACCAGGGCCACGCTGGAACGCAAAGCCAGCGCGTCGTCGGTGTCGCGCAGGCCCATGGCTTCGCCCAGCGAAGGCTTCGACGGCGTAAACGCCGCCCGCACCGGTGCCGCGCGTTGCGCCACCACGACGTGGCGCTTGCCCTTCCTCAACACCACCACCTTGCGCGCGGATCGCTCGTCGCTGTCGGCGACCTTGGCGTTGCGCGCGCTTTTGGCAACCGGCTTGGCAGCGCTCTTTTTCTCGGCTTTGGCCGGCTTCTTGGTTGTTTTTTGTGTGGAGGCGGCTTTGGTGGCCGCTTCGGCCACGGGCACCGCGACCATCGACACCGACACCAGCACCGCGGCGGCGACGGCGGACAAGGGTGTGGAGCCGAAGAATCTGGAGAAATTGGAATCAGACCGGAACATGATTCGTTCAGCGCATAGGAATGGCGCTAGTGTAGGAAATAAAGAAATTGTTAGCAAGATTAAAGACTTACAGACGCTCCTTAAAGTTCGATTCACATATGTTTCCGCAATGCGAAAAAAGTACGCGATGCGTCACTGTGCGACCTCGAACTTCCGTGCGCTTGACCCAAGCGCCGTCCGGCTCACCCTTGCTACCCCTTGGTAGCGACAAAGCCAATACGCACAGGCGTCTGTTTATATCGGCGTCCATCGTTACATGTTGAAACAAATTTCACTATGAGAGAAAACGCGCAAACCTGCTAACCGGCTCCCGTTCCGTGGTGAGGCGGTTCGCGATGGCCTCCGGATCGGCAAAACCCAGCGACATGCCGCACACCACCATTTCTTCCGGTGGCAGCCGCAAGTGGCTGGCGATGATCTTGTGGAACTGCGTGAAGGCCGCCTGCGGACAGGTATCCAGCCCGCGTGCCCTGGCGGCGACCATGATGCTCTGCAGGAACATGCCGTAGTCCAGCCAGCTGCCCTGCTCCATGATGCGGTCGATGGTAAAGATGAGGCCCACCGGCGCATCGAAGAAGCGGAAGTTGCGAGCGTGCTGCTCATGCATGCGCGCCTTGTCCTCGCGGCTGATTTCCAGCAGGCCGTACAGGTCCCAGCCCACCTTGCGCCGCCGCGACAGATAGGGGTCGGCCCATTCGCGCGGATAGTACGGGTACTCCTCCCTGTACTTGCTGTCGCGCTCGGGATCTTCGTAGGCGGCAAGCACGTCGGCACACAGCTTCGCCTTGGCTTCGCCGGACAGCACATAGACCTGCCACGGCTGCGTATTGGTGCCGGACGGCGCGCGGCTGGCAACGGCCAGGATGTCTTCCACGGTGCTGCGCGGCACGGGCGTATCGAGAAAGGCCCGCACCGAACGCCGCGTCAGGATCGCGCGATCCACGCAGTCCACGGCATCCTGCGAACCGAATTGCTTCTCGTGGGACATGTTGTTCATTCCTGTCGCCCCTATTCCTGCCCCGTCATCGCACCCGTCGCCAATGGCAGCAGTGCCTCGCGCAGCGCGCCCGGCAAAGGTACCGGCCGGCGCGTGACGCGATCGACATAGACGTGGATGAAATGCCCTTGCGCGGCCGCGACCTCGTCATCGCCGCTGAACAGGCCCACCTCATAGCGCACGCTGGACGTGCCCAGCCTGGCCACGCGTAAACCCGCTATCACGGTCTCGGGAAAACTGAGCGACGAGAAGTAGTTGCACTGCGTCTCGATCACCAGCCCGATGGTGTCGCCCGACGTGACATCGAGCACGCCCTGCCGGATCAGATAGGTATTCACCACGGTGTCAAAATAACTGTAGTAGACAACGTTGTTAACGTGGCCATAGACATCGTTATCCATCCAACGCGTAGTGATCGGCTGGAAGTATGGATAGGCACTGCGCGGCTCGGCTTGCGGTTTCATGGGGCGAGAAGGAGACAGGACGCGAGACAGTACGAAATAGGAATATTCTGAATCAGCGGCCCACGCGATACGAACGCGCGGCGGCTAGCGGCGGATGACAAGGGCAACCCCCAGCGCGGCCAGTACCATGCCCCCGGCCGCCAGCGGCGGGAAGCGCTCGCCGAACAGCAGCCAGGCCATCACCGCGGTGGTGGGCGGGGTCAAATACATCAGGCTCGACACCCTGGTGGCCGCACCTTGCCGGATCAGCAGGAACAGTAGCGAGATCGCGCCGATCGACAGCGCCACCACCGACCACGCCAGTGCGGCCAGCATGGCGGGGGTCCACTGCACCACCCGCGTTTCGAACAGGAACATGAACGGCACGCACGCAAGCGCCGCGGCTGCGAACTGGATCACCGAGCCCATGCGCAGGTCGAACACAGGGCAGAAATGCCGCTGGTAGACCGTGCCCACGGTGATGCTGAACAACGCGCCGCCGGCCAGCGCGAGGCTTGCGGGAGTCAAGCCGCTTGCGCCCAGCTTGTTCGCCACCACCAGCGCCACGCCGGCGATGCCCAGCAGCAGGCCCAGCCACTGGCGTGCGCCGATGCGCTCGCCCATGCGGGTGGCGATCAGCGCGGTCAGGATCGGCTGCATGCCGACGATCAGCGCCGATACGCCTGCCGGCATGCCGAGCTTGATCGCCGCCCATACGCCGCCGAGATAACCCGCCTGCAGCAGCAGGCCGGCCACGGCGATATGGCCGACCGCGCGCCAGTCGGTCGCGGTCGAGCCCGCCAGGCGCGGCAGCGGCACGCGCGCCAGCAGCACGAACGGCACCATCAATACCAGCACGCCGGCAAAGCGCAGGAACAGGAAGGTCATCGGCTCTGCATACGGCATGCCGTATTTGGCGACGATAAAGCCCGTGCTCCAGATCAGCACGAACAGCCACGGCATCGATGCGACCCACAGGGCCGCCCTGGCGCTGGCCGCGCCAGGACGGCCTGACTCGAGCACATCGCTCATGACGCCACCGCAAGCTGCGCGGCCAGTTGCGCATAGCGGCCGTGATATTGCGCGGCAAGGCGAACCGTCTGCGCATGGACGGCAACGGTGTCTTCGATCTGGTTGCCGTAACCACCGGCCATTGTCACCGCCACCGGCAACCGGCGTGCTTGCGCGGCATCGAACACGAGCCGGTCGCGCCGTGCCAGCCCCGCCATCGTCAGCTTGAGCCGCCCGAGCCGGTCGCCCTCGTGCGGATCGGCGCCAGCCAGGTAAATCAGCAGGTCGGGTTCGAAGCGGCTGAACAGCGTGTCCAGCGCCGCTTGCAGCGCCTGCGCGTAGGCCTCGTCGTCACAGCCATCCGGCAGGCCGACGTCGAGGTCGCTCGCTTCCTTGCGGAACGGGTAATTTTTTTCGCCATGCAGCGACAGCGTGAATACCGATGGATCACCGTGCAGGATCGATGCGGTGCCGTTGCCCTGATGCACGTCCAGGTCGATCACGGCCACACGGCGCACTGCGCCGTCGCGCTGCAGCACGCGCGCCGCAATCGCGGCATCGTTGAAGACACAGAAGCCACCGCCCTTGTCGGCGTACGCATGGTGCGTACCGCCCGCCAGGTTCACGGCGACGCCTTCGCGCAGCGCGCCGCGACACGCCTCGATGGTGGCGCCCGCCGAGCGCCGCGAACGCTCCACCATCGCTTCGGACCACGGAAAGCCAATCTCGCGCTGGCGCGCCGAATCGAGCGTTCCGGCCGAGGCCGCTCGCACGTATTCCTGCGTGTGTGCCAGCAGCAGTGCATCGTCTCCAGCGCGCGGCGCCTCGGCCAGGCGCAGCCCCGGCACCTGTGCCGACACCGCATCGCGCAGCATGCTGTACTTGCGCATGGGAAAACGATGTCCGGGCGGCAGCGGCAGCACGAAGTGGTCGGCGTAGAAAGCGAGCATGGATGCGTGGTCGATTCTTTTCACGTCTTGTTGGAGGGACGCCGGCCTTGGCCGGCCGCCCTGGCGCGGGCAGCCTGGCATGGTAGCACCCCTGCCGCCGTATCGCCGGGGAGGCCGCGAATGGCGTCGGCGCCACCTTGAGGCGTCATTCCATCCGGCTTTTTGTGCGATGCACAAAATCTTCTTGACATTGGATTGGCCATCTCTAAAATACCAATTGTTGCGGCGCACAAACCTTAACTGGGCGCCCTGACCCACCCACACGCCTGGGCTGGCCGAAACGGGCACAACACCGTCACGGCCCTGACATCTAGGCGGCTTAATTTGCTTGACCTTGAAGTTCACCACTGGAGACCAGCAATGATCCTGACCCCGGAACAAGTCGCAGCAGCACAAAAGGCTAACCTCGAAACGCTGTTCGGCCTGACCACCAAGGCGTTTGAAGGCGTCGAAAAGCTCGTCGAACTGAACCTGCAGGTCGTCAAGACCACGTTTGCCGAAAACGTGGAAAACGCCAAGAAGGCGCTGTCGGCCAAGGACGCGCAAGAACTGCTGGCCCTCCAGGCCGCAGCCGTGCAGCCGGTCGCCGAAAAGACCCTGGCCTACACCCGTCACCTGTACGAGATCGCTTCGGAAACCCAGAGCGAATTCGCCAAGGTGGCCGAGGCCCAGCTGGCCGAAGGCTCGAAGAACGTCCAGGCCCTGGTCGAAAACTTCGCAAAGAACGCCCCGGCCGGTTCGGAATCGACCGTGGCCATCGTGAACTCGGCAATTTCCGCTGCCAACAACGCCTACGAGTCGGTGCAGAAGGCGACCAAGCAAGCTGTCGAAATGGCTGAAACCAACTTCCAGGCTGCGGCCTCGGCCGCCACCAAGGCTGCCCAGCAAGCCAGCGCCACGGCTCGCACGGCCACGGTGAAGAAGGCTGCTGCTGCCTGATAGCGGTCTGCGTTGAAGATGGACCGGCTCCGGCCGGTCCGTTGGCAAAGCCCATCGGCGCCCTGCGCATGCGGTGAGCTTTGCCAACGATGAAGGTAGTGCCCTGACCGAGCGCCGGCGCTGCCTGCTCTGCCGATGTCTCCTCGGTACCGCGGTCTCCTTGTCCAAAGGTATCGTTAAACCCGACCTCTACAGGTCGGGTTTTTTTTGGTTCTCTCGATCCTGACTGTCCGCTTCACGCTGCAGGCGCCCACGCATTGATGCTGAGGATTCGTGGCGGTTAATTGCGTAACCACCAAAACAAAACCCGCCATCCAGGCGGGCTTTTGCCAAGTCAGCGGACAGCGCCTTAACGCTTGCGCGGAGGCGGCACGTCCGTGCAGGTCCCTTCATAGATCTCCGCCGCCATGCCGATCGACTCTCCGAGCGTCGGGTGCGGATGGATGGTCTTGCCGATATCCACCGCGTCGGCGCCCATCTCGATCGCCAGGCACACTTCGCTGATCAGGTCGCCGGCATGCGTGCCGACGATGCCGCCGCCGATCACGCGATGCGTTTCCTCGTCGAAGATCAGCTTGGTGAAGCCCTCGTCACGGCCGTTGGCGATGGCGCGGCCCGAAGCCGCCCAGGGGAACACGCCCTTGCTGTACTTGATCCCCTTCTCCTTGCATTCGTCTTCGGTCACGCCGGCCCAGGCCACTTCCGGATCGGTGAAGGCCACTGAAGGAATCTGCTTGGCATCGAAGTAAGCCTTCTCGCCATGCGCGGCCTCGGCGGCCACGTGCGCTTCGTGCACGGCCTTGTGCGCCAGCATCGGCTGGCCGACGATATCGCCGATCGCAAAGATATGCGGCACGTTGGTGCGCATCTGCTTGTCGACGTCGATAAAGCCGCGCTCGGTCACGGCAACGCCGGCCTTCTCGGCGCTGATGCGCTTGCCGTTGGGCGAGCGGCCCACCGACACCAGCACCAGGTCATAGCGCAGCGGCTCGGCCGGCGCGGCTTCGCCTTCGAACTTGACGTAGATGCCGTCAGGCTTGGCTTCCACCGCGACCGTCCTGGTGTTCAGCATGACCTTGCCGAAGCGGTCCTTGTTCTTCTTTTCCCAGACCTTGACCAGGTCGCGGTCGGCGCCATTCATCAGGCCCGGCAGCATTTCGACGACATCGATGTCGGCCCCCAGCGTGCTGTACACCGTGGCCATTTCCAGCCCGATGATGCCGCCGCCGATGACCAGCATCTTGTTGGGGACCTCGGGCAGCTCCAGCGCGCCGGTCGAGTCGACGATGCGCGGGTCTTCCGGGATAAAGGGCAGCTTCACCGCCTGGCTGCCGGCGGCGATGATCGCCTTCTCGAAGCGGATCACCGTCTTCTTGCCGGTGGTCTGCTTGCCTTCCCCTTCGGTCAGTTCCACTTCCAGGTGATGCGGGTCGAGGAAATTGCCCACGCCGCGCACTACCTGCACCTTGCGCGCCTTGGCCATGCCGGCCAGGCCGCCGGTCAGCTTGCCCACCACCTGGTTCTTGTAGTGGCGCAGGCCGTCCAGGTCGATCTTGGCTTCGCCGAACAAGATGCCGTGGGCAGCCAGCGCCTTGGCTTCGTCGATCACCGCGGCGTTGTGCAGCAACGCCTTGGACGGGATGCAGCCCACGTTCAGGCAGACCCCGCCGAGCGTGCCGTAGCGCTCCACCAGCACGGTATTCATGCCCAGGTCGGCGGCGCGGAACGCGGCCGAGTAGCCGCCGGGACCGGCGCCCAGCACCAGCATTTCGCACTGGATATCGGCGCCGCCGGCATGGCTGGCAGCAGCGGGCGCCGGGGCGGCCGCGGCGGGCGCCGGAGCGGCTGCGGGAGCCTGCGCCGCGGCCGGAGCCGGTGCTTGCGCAGGCGCCGCGGCAGCGGCGGCCTGGGCCTCGATGGTGCAGATCACTGCGCCCTGGCCCACTTTGTCGCCAACCTTGACCTTGACATCGACTACCTTGCCGGCGGCCGACGACGGCACGTCCATGCTGGCCTTGTCGGATTCCAGCACGATCAGGGACTGCTCCACCTCGACCGTGTCGCCGGCCTTGACCAGCACCTCGATCACTTCCACCGCGTCGAAATCGCCGATATCCGGCACCTTGACTTCGATCACACTCATATTTGCTCCTCTATGCGCGCCCGCCTCTCGGCTCAGGGCGCGCCGTCGTTGTTGGTTGCTGCGTCGCCGGTCGCGGGATTGCCGTCCGTGGCATCGTCCGCCGCGGCGTCGCCCCCGTGCAGCCGCACGGTGTGCACCTCGATCGGACCTGCCGAACTCTTGTCGAACTCAACCCCGGCATCGACACCGATGCGCGCGATCTCGCCTGCACCCAGGTCCGGCCGGTCATAGACCGCATGCATTGCACCCAGTGCGTAGTTGCGGCCCGAGCCGATGCCCCAGAAGCGGTCGAACGAAAACACCTCGCGATACGAATAGACGCCGAAGATGCCCGCCGGATTGGCGATCAGGCATACGATCTGCGACGACTCGTAGGGATCGTCATCGTCTTCCTTGGTATTGACGAAGTAGTCCGACTTCAGCTTCTCGTGCACCTTCAGGAAGGTGCGGAACACGTCGTCGCGCGAGCCCAGCCGGCACTCGTCGCCCAGCCCTGCCAGCAGCGTGCGCATGACCGGAAAGTGCGCCGTGGTCCCGGCCAGCGCGATAAAGCCGTCGCCCACCGGAAACACCTTCTGGTTGCGCTCGTACGCGCGCGACAGGCGCGTATCGCCGAAGGTCACGAGCGCGTCCGCCGCGATCGCCACCTCGGCGCCCTTCCTGACGACAACACAGGTAGTCATGGCTCGCTCCTCCGGTTCACTCAGGCGCTGGCCTTTCGCACACCGGCATAGCCAGTGTGCGTTGCGGCGGCTTTAGAGCAGGATGCGGCGGAAGTCCGCCAGCAGTTGCCCAAAGTACGTGTTGAAACGCGCGGCCTCGGCCCCGTCGATGACGCGGTGGTCCCACGACAGCGACAGCGGCAGCGTCAGGCGCGGCGCGAACTGCTTGCCGTCCCACACCGGCTTCATGTAGGACTTGCACACGCCCATGATGGCCACTTCCGGCGCATTGATGATCGGCGTGAAATACGTGCCGCCGATGCCGCCCAGCGACGAGATCGAGAAGCAGCCGCCCTGCATCTGGTCGGGCTTGAGCTTGCCGTCGCGCGCGAGCTTGGCCAGCTCGCCCATTTCCTGGCTGATCTCGAGCACGCCCTTCCTGTCGGCGTCCTTGATCACCGGCACGACCAGGCCGTTCGGGGTGTCGGCGGCGAAGCCGATGTTGAAGTACTTCTTCAGCACCAGGTTGTCACCGTCGAGCGACGCATTGAAGTTCGGGAACTTCTTCAGCGCCGCGACCGTGGCCTTGATCATGAACGCCAGCATGGTCACCTTGATGCCAGCCTTCTCGTTTTCCTTGTTCAACTGGACGCGGAAGGCCTCGAGTTCGGTGATATCCGCCTCGTCATGGTTGGTGACGTGCGGGATCATGACCCAGTTGCGGTGCAGGTTCGCGCCCGAGATCTTCTTGATGCGCGACAGGGCCTTGCTTTCGATCTCGCCGAAGCGGGTGAAATCGACCTTCGGCCACGGCAGCAGGCCCAGCTCGCCACCACCGGCGCCAGCAGCGGCGCCAGCCTGTGCCGGCGCGGCGGCCTGGCCGGTCATCACGCCCTTGACGTAGTTCTGCACGTCTTCCTGGGTGATGCGGCCCTTGGGGCCGGTGCCCGGCACGCGCGCGACATCAACGCCCAGTTCGCGCGCGAACTTGCGCACCGACGGGCTGGCGTGGGCGGCCTTGCCGGTTGCGCCGGCAGCAGCCGGCGCGGCAGCGGCGGGCGCCGGGGCGGGGGCCGGCGCGGCTGCAGGCGCCGGCGCCGGGGCAGGCGCGCTGGCAGCCGGTGCCGCAGCGGCGGCGGCCGGGGCGGCGGCAGCGGCGCCGCCTTCCAGGATCAGCAGCAGCGTGCCTTCGGAGACGTTATCGCCGACCTTGACCTTGACTTCCTTGACCACGCCGCCCTGCGGCGAGGGCACGTCCATGGTGGCCTTGTCCGATTCCAGCGTCACCACCGCGTCTTCGGCGTTGATGGTGTCGCCGGGCTTGACGTGGACTTCGATGACGGGCACGGCGTCGTAGTCGCCGATATCGGGCACCTTGACTTCGATGGCAGCGCCACCGCCAGCCGGCGCCGCGGCGGGAGCCGGCGCGGGAGCCGGCGCGGGGGCCGCTGCGGGTGCGGGAGCCGGTGCGGGGGCGGGCGCAGCTGCCGGCGCCGGAGCAGGAGCCGGCGCTACCGCGGCCTGCCCGGCCGGTTCCAGCATCACCAGCACCGAGCCTTCGGCCACGTTGTCGCCCACCTTGATCTTGACGTCCTTGACCACGCCGGCCTGCGGCGAGGGCACGTCCATGGTGGCCTTGTCGGACTCCAGCGTCACCAGCGCGTCTTCCGCGTTGATGCTGTCGCCGGGTTTCACATGCACTTCAATGACGGGAACGGCGTCATAGTCGCCGATGTCCGGCACCTTGATTTCAATCGCTTGACTCATTCAGTGTCTCCTGGGCAGGCCGGCACGCGCGACGTCCGCAAGCGGCGAGATTACCTTCGCCGCCCGCTTCTGTCACGCCGCCATGCCGCAAGGCGCCATCCGGGCTATGCCGGGGCGCCCGCGGCACGGCGCTGCCGTACTGCGGGGGTGGGTGCAGGCTGCCGGATCAGACCGACATCGGGTTGGGCTTGTTCGGGTCGAGGTTGTACTTCTTGATGGCCTCGGCGACCTTGTCGCGGCCAATCGCACCCTCGTCGGCCAGCGCCTTGAGCGCGGCCAGCGTGACCCAGTAGCGGTCCACTTCAAAGAAGTGGCGCAGCTTCTCGCGCGTATCCGAGCGGCCGAAGCCGTCGGTGCCCAGCACCACGTAGCGGCGCGGCACGTAGGGGCGGATCTGCTCGGCAAAGGTGCGCACGTAGTCGGTCGAGGCAATCACCGGGCCGCGGGCCGACTTCAGCTTCTGCGTGACAAACGCTTCGCGCTGGGTCTCGGCCGGATGCAGCAGGTTGAAGCGCTCGGCGGCCTGGCCGTCACGAGCCAGCTCGGTGAAGCTCGGGCAGCCCCACAGGTCAGACTCGACGCCCCAGTCCTTCTTCAGCAGGTCGGCGGCGGCGATCACCTCGCGGAAGATCGTGCCGGAGCCCAGCAGCTGCACGCGCGGCGCGTTGCTGTTCTCGACGCCCTTGCGGAACTGGTACATGCCCTTGACGATGTCCTGCTCTACGCCAGCCGGCATTTCCGGATGCTCGTAGTTCTCGTTCATCACCGTCAGGTAGTAGTAGACGTCTTCCTGCTCGGCGTACATGCGGCGCAGGCCGTCCTGCATGATCACCGCCAGTTCGTACTGGAAGGTCGGGTCGTACGAGATGCAGTTGGGGATCACCGCGTGGAACACGTGCGAATGGCCGTCTTCATGCTGCAGGCCTTCGCCGTTCAGCGTGGTGCGGCCGGCGGTGCCGCCCAGCAGGAAGCCGCGCGAGCGCATGTCGGCGGCGGCCCAGCACAGGTCGCCGATCCGCTGGATGCCGAACATCGAGTAGTAGATGTAGAACGGGATCATCTGCACGCCGTGCGTCGAGTACGACGTGGCGGCGGCGATCCAGTCGCACATGGCGCCGGCTTCGTTGATGCCTTCCTGCAGCACCTGGCCAGTCTGCGATTCCTTGTAGAACATCAGCTGGTCGTGGTCTTCCGGCACGTACTTCTGGCCTTCCTGGTTCCAGATGCCGACCTGGCGGAACAGGCCTTCCATGCCGAAGGTGCGCGACTCGTCCGGGACGATGGGCACCACGTGCTTGCCGATCTGCTTGTCCTTGAGCAGCGTGTTCAGGATCCGCACGAAGGCCATGGTGGTGGACACTTCGCGGCCTTCGCCGGTGGCCTTGAGCAGCGCCTCGAACGCCTTCAGCTCGGGCACCGCCAGGGCTTCGGCCTTCTGGCGCCGGGCCGGCAGGTAGCCGCCCAGGTTCATGCGCGCCTGGCGCATGTATTCCAGTTCCTTCGAGCCTTCCTCGAAGGTGATGTACGGCACTTCTTCCAGCTTGTCGTCGGCGACCGGCAGGTTGAACTGGTCACGGAACTTGCGGATCGCGTCCACCGGCATTTTCTTCTGCTGGTGCGCGACGTTCATGGCCTGGCCGGCGTCGCCCATGCCATAGCCCTTGATGGTCTTGGCCAGGATCAGCGTGGGCTGGCCCTTGTGTTCGCTGGCGGCCTTGTAGGCGGCGTAGATCTTGTGCGGATCGTGGCCGCCGCGGTTCAGGCGCCAGATATCCTCGTCGGACCAGTCGGCGACCATCGCCTTCAGTTCAGGCGTGTTGAAGAAATGCTCGCGGACGTAGGCGCCGTCCTTGGCCTTCATGGTCTGGTACTCGCCGTCCACGCAGTCCATCATGCGCTTCATCAGCAGGCCCTTGGTGTCGCGTGCCAGCAGCGAATCCCACTTGCTGCCCCACACCACCTTGATCACGTTCCAGCCCGCGCCGCGGAACTCGGACTCCAGCTCCTGGATGATCTTGCCATTGCCGCGCACCGGGCCGTCCAGGCGCTGCAGGTTGCAGTTGATGACGAAGACCAGGTTGTCGAGCTTCTCGCGGCCGGCCATGCCGATCGCGCCCAGCGATTCCGGCTCGTCGGTCTCGCCATCGCCCAGAAAGGCCCAGACCTTGCGGTCGCCGGCCTTGGCCAGGCCGCGGCTGTCCAGGTACTTCATGAAGCGGGCCTGGTAGATGGCCATGATCGGGCCCAGGCCCATCGACACCGTCGGGAACTGCCAGAAGTCCGGCATCAGCCACGGGTGCGGGTACGACGAGATGCCCTTGCCGTCGACTTCCTGGCGGAAGTTGTCGAGCTGCTCGGGGGTCAGGCGGCCCAGCAGGAAGGCGCGCGAATACACGCCCGGAGCCGAGTGGCCCTGCACGAAGACCAGGTCGCCGCCGCTCTGTTCCGAGGGGGCGCGCCAGAAATGGTTGTAGCCGACATCGTACAGCGTGGCCGCCGAGGCAAACGACGAGATATGGCCGCCGACGTTGGTGTGCTTGTTGGCGCGCAGCACCATCGCCATGGCGTTCCAGCGGGTGTACGAGCGGATCCGGTGCTCGATGTCCTGGTCGCCGGGGATGCGCGCCTGCTGCTCGACGGGGATGGTGTTGATGTACTGCGTCTCGGCGTGGAACGGCTGGGTCACGCCGTTCACGCGGGCGTATTCGATCTGCTTGTCGATCAGGAAGGCGGCGCGCGCCGGGCCTTCGGCGGCCAGCACGCCCTGCAGGGCGTCAAGCCATTCATGGGTTTCCTGGGGATCGGCGTCGTTGGCGCTCGAGGCGCCGAGGATCTGCTCTGGTACGGCGGACATGACTGTCTCCTGGGTGAATTCTTCGCTTCCGCGTCCGCGCTGGAGCGCGCGCACACGACTCTCTTACGTATGACTCGCACCGATTTGCGGAGGATCGGCGCCATTGCCGCCTTGCATCGGGGCCGCCGCCGGGAAACCTGTTCCGGTTTCTCCGCGCGGCAGGCGCATGGCTACCGCCCGCATTCTTGGGTCGGACCGATTCTATGGAAGCCGAAAGTCGAGCACAAGCGAAATTTTCAAATTGCGATATCGTTTTTTATAATGTGGAATTATGTCGCAGCGCACAAAGAATCACAGCCAGACCAGCGCGCGTTGCGCTGCAATCGTGCCCACGCTGGCCTGCGCCGCCTGAATTTCATTGGCGCTTTCCCCAAGCGACGCACCGCAATAATCTCGGTACACTGGTCGGTCAGCCGTCAATCCCTCCCATGCCGTTTTTTAACCGCCTCGATCTTCTTTTCCGCAGCCTGCGTGCCGCCATGCTTCCCTCCGATGCGTCGGGTACAGCCAAGGCCGCGGGCGGCGAGTCCGCGCCCGTCCCGCATGCGCCTTCCCCGGCGGCCGGGCTGGGGCCGATCGAAGCGCTGGGACCCGACGATGGCGCACCGGTGGCGCCGCCGCGCGGCCTCTGGTGGCTGCGCTGGCGCAACCTGGTCGCCACCAGCTGGTTCATGTTCATCCCGCTGGTTGCCATTGTGCTCTTCACCGTGGCGATGGGCGTAATCCTGTGGTCGCTGCACGAGACCGAACGCCAGCAGCAGCGCGACGCCCTGTACCGCGATGCGGCCTGGGCGCAGCAGCGCGTGCGCCTGTCGCTGCTGAGCAACCAGGACCAGCTAGCCTCGCTCGCGCGCGACATTGCCGCCGCGCAGCTGGAGCAAGGCGCGTACCGCACCGCGGCGCAGGAAATCCTGCGCGAGAACCCCGAGGTAGTCTTCATCAACTGGCTCGACGCCACCAAGCGGGGGCGCTGGTCGCTGCCGTCGACCTCTGAATTCGCCAGCCGCCTGCGCGAAAACCAGGACCAGCCGCTCGAACCCGAGGTGCTCGACACCTTCGACGCCGCGCGCGAGACCCAGCGCGTGGTCTACTCGCGCCCGCTGGTCAATGAACGCGGCGACAGCTTCATGCTGATGGAAGTGCCGATCGTGCGCGACAACGAGTTCCTCGGCACGCTGGGCGCGCTCTATTCGATCAACGGCATCCTGACCCACCTGCTGCCGCCCGAGCTGACCGAGCGCTACCGCTTCTCGCTGATCGACAAGAACAACCAGACCCGCGCCAGTACGTCGCTGCGACCGGTGCCGGGCAATGCGCTGTCGTACGAGGTGCTGCTGGATCCGCCCGGCCACTCGCTGTCGCTGCGCGCCGATGCCTACCCGCCAGCCTCCAACTTGCCCAACAACATGCTGCTGTGGCTGGTGGTGGGGCTGTCGTGCTTCCTGCTGTGGAGCCTGTGGAGCATGTGGCGGCACACCAGCCGCCGCTCCGAGGCGCAGCGCGCGCTGCTGGCCGAGACCTCGTTCCGGCGCGCGATGGAAAACTCGATGCTGATCGGCTTGCGCGCGCTCGACCTGAACGGCCGCATCACCTACGTCAACCCGGCGTTCTGCCGCATGACCGGCTGGCAAGAGAACGACCTGGTCGGGCGCCTGCCGCCCTTCCCCTACTGGCCGCCCAATGACCAGCAGGAGATGCAGAAGCAGATCGACCTGACCCTGCAGGGCAAGTCCCCCGCCGGCGGCTACGAGATGCGCGTGATGCGCCGCGACGGCAGCAGCTTCTATGCGCGCATGTACGTGTCGCCGCTGGTGGACAGCCGCGGCCGCCACACGGGCTGGATGAGCTCGATGACGGACATCACCGAGCCCAAGCGCGCGCGCGAGGAACTGGCCGCCGCGCACGACCGCTTCACCACCGTGCTGGAAAGCCTGGACGCCGCGGTGTCGGTGCTGGCCACCGACAAGGCTGAGTTGCTGTTCGCCAACCGCTACTACCGCCAGCTGTTCGGCTGGGAGGCCGAGGGTCACCTGAAGCTGGCCGGCGACGAACTCGACAAGGACCAGGTCTCCAGCGACAACACCGACTATGTCGATGCCTATGCCGGCCTGCCGGCATCGGAACTGATGCCGTACGCATCGGATGCGCGCGAGGTGTTCGTGCCCGACATGCAGAAATGGTTCGAAGTGCGCCGCCGCTATATCCAGTGGGTCGACGGCCACCTGGCGCAGATGCAGATCGCCACCGACATCACCGTGCGCAAGGCCGCCGAGGAAATGGCGCGCCAGCATGAAGAACGCCTGCAGTTCACCAGCCGCCTGACCACCATGGGCGAGATGGCGTCGTCGCTGGCGCATGAGCTGAACCAGCCGCTGGCGGCGATCAACAACTACTGCATGGGCGCGGTGGCGCGGCTGCATTCCGGCCGCAGCACGCCCGAGGACCTGATCCCGGTGCTGGAGAAGACCTCGGCGCAGGCGGTGCGCGCCGGCACCATCATCAGCCGCATCCGCGGCTTCGTGAAGCGCAGCCAGCCGCAGCGGCGCGAGGCCGCGCTGCACGACATCGTCGCCGACGCGGTGGGCCTGGCCGACCTGGAGGCCACGCGCCGCCGCGTCACCATCCTGACGCGCCTGCCGACGCCGCCGCTGACGGTCTATGTCGACCCGGTGCTGATCGAGCAGGTGCTGGTGAACCTGCTCAAGAACGCGGTCGAGGCCATGGCCGGCCTGCCCGCGATGCGGGCCGGCGGCGTGGTGCGGCTGCACGCGCGGGTCGAGGCGGGCGAGATCGGCGACAACGTCCATATCGACGTGATCGACCAGGGCCCGGGCGTCGACGAGGCCACCAAGGAGCGGCTGTTCGAGCCTTTCTTCAGCACCAAGTCCGACGGCATGGGCATGGGGCTGAACATCTGCCGCTCGATCATCGAGTCGCACCAGGGCCGGCTGTGGGTCGAGAACAATGTCGACGGCATCGGCTGTACCTTCAAGATCATGCTGCCGCTGCAGTCGGCGCTGGTCGAAACGCTGGCCGAATAACAAGCGCCCGCGCCCGGCGGGCTCCGCGCACCCGCGCGCATCATCCGGTGCTGGCACCCGCTGCGCCGCTTCCCCTCCGACGTGGGGGGCCTGTCTCGCCACAGAGGGCCGCTGCCGGTTACACTTCGCAGCAATGAATGGTTGTCCCGAGGAGACTACATGACCGCAACGCCAAACCCCACGCCCCACCGCGGCGAGACCGTATTCATCGTGGACGACGATGAAGCCATGCGCGACTCGCTGACCTGGCTGCTGGAGGGCAATGGCTATCAGGTGCGCAGCTTCACCAGTGCCGAGCAGTTCCTCGCCGCCTACGACGCCAGCCAGGTGTCCTGCCTGATCCTCGACGTGCGCATGCCCGGCATGAGCGGCCCGGAACTGCAGGAGCGCATGATCGCCGAGCAGATCGACATCCCCATCGTCTTCATTACCGGCCACGGCGACGTGCCGATGGCGGTGTCGACGATGAAGCGCGGCGCGATCGACTTCATCGAGAAGCCCTTTGACGAGTCCGAGTTGCGCGCGCTGGTCGAGCGCATGCTGCAGAAGGCCCGCACCGACCACTCCACCGCCCGCGAGCAGCGCGCCGCCAAGGACCTCCTGGGCAAGCTGACCACGCGCGAGCAGCAGGTGCTGGAGCGCATCGTGGCCGGCCGCCTGAACAAGCAGATCGCCGACGACCTGGGCATTTCCATCAAGACCGTGGAGGCGCACCGCGCCAACATCATGGAAAAGCTCAACGTCAACACCGTCGCCGACCTGCTGCGCCTGGCGCTGTCGCGCAACAGCTGAGCAGCGGGCGCCTGTTCCCTTCCCGGGTGCGGCCTGGGGCCGCACTGGAGTGCCGCTGCTTGCCCTTGCTCCGCTGACCCCATAGGGCTCAGCGGACCAGGTAATCCTCGTCCCGGAACGTCACCACCCATTGCGGCCGATAGATCACAAAGACCGCCACCAGCATGCCGGTCAGGAACGCCTCGCCAAAGGCCAGGATAACGGCCCCCAGCAGCGTGTCGGACAGGCTCAGCGGCAGTCCCGGCATCGTCAGGTAGCGCCAGCCCGCCTGCGCCGCGCCAGCTGCCAGCGCGGCCAGGCCCGCGGTGAAATACCCGTGCCCCAGGATGAAGACGAACGGGTGGTGCGGCAGCAGGCGCCGCATTGCCGTATGCAGGCCGGCCGAGATCAGCGCCGGCAGCAGCGCCAGCCAGACATAGCGCACCCATAGCGCGGCCCAGTCGAATTGGCTCCAGCCGTGACCGGCCAGGTACTCCAGCCCCAGCAGCGAAACCACGTCGGCGACAAACAGCGACAACAGCGCAAGCGGCAGCCCGAACAACGTCACCATCAGTGTGGCGCCGAACAGCTGGATCACGACTCCGCCGGCCAGCGTCGCCCGCACCGTCCACAGCAGCGCCACCAGCACCATCGCACCCAGCCAGGCATGCTGCAGCGCATCGCGGCGCAGCAGCCGCCAGGGCCGGCGCGTCAGCGCCCACAGCACTCCGGCCACGGACAGCAGCACCAGCAGCGGATCGGACAGCGTCGAGGCAAGCGCGGTAGGCATGCGGCCGATGCTACCAGTGCCGGGCGGCATGAGGGCTGGCGGCGGTCAAGCTCCGTGCGACAGGCCTCGCGCAGCCTTTATAATTCCGCCTTTGGCCCCTGCCGCGCGCCTGCGCAGGCCGGCGCCGCCACCTTCTCGCCATCACCCCGCCCTGCCTCCATGCCCGCCCAACTGATCGACGGCAACGCCCTTGCCAAGCAAATCCGCTCCGAAGCCGCCCAGCGCGCCGCCCGCCTGACCGAACGCGGCCACCAGCCCGGCCTGGCCGTGGTCCTGGTGGGCGAAGACCCGGCCAGCCAGGTCTACGTGCGCAACAAGGTCAAGGCCTGCGAGGACAACGGCTTCCATTCGTCGCTGGACCGCTATCCGGCCGACCTGTCCGAGGCCGACCTGCTGGCCCGCATCGACGAACTCAACCGCGATCCCCGCATCCACGGCATCCTGGTGCAGCTGCCGCTGCCCAAGCACATCGACAGCCACAAGGTGCTGGAAGCGATCGCGCCGGAAAAGGACGTCGACGGCTTCCACGTCGCCAATGCCGGCGCGTTGATGACCGGCGCCCCTCTGTTCCGCCCGTGCACGCCCTATGGCTGCATGAAAATGCTGGAATCGATCCAGTATCCGCTGCGCGGCGCGCGCGCGGTGGTGGTGGGCGCCTCCAATATCGTCGGCAAGCCGATGGCGATGCTGCTGCTGCAGGCCGGCGCCACCGTCACCATCTGCAACAGCAAGACGCGCGATATCGGCGCCCACACCCGCGACGCCGACGTGGTCGTGGCCGCGGTCGGCAAGCGCAACCTGATCACCGCCGACATGGTCAAGCCCGGCGCGGTGGTGATCGATGTCGGCATGAACCGCGACGACCACGGCAAGCTGTGCGGCGATGTCGACTTCGCCGGCGTGCGCGAAGTCGCCGGCTACATCACGCCGGTACCCGGCGGCGTGGGCCCGATGACCATCACCATGCTGCTGATCAATACGCTGGAAGCCGCCGAGCGCGCTGCGGGCTAACCCCCACGCCTTGCCGCCCGCGCACCATGCGCCACCCGGGGCACTGGAAAATCCGCCGCCCCGGCCCCATCTGCGGGAATATTGCCTGACCGAGCCAGCCAACCGAGAACACGCCATGGACCACGCCGCCACCGCTACCAATCCGCTGCTGGACTTTTCCGACCTGCCCCGCTTTGCCGAGATCCGGCCGGAACACATCAGCCCCGCGCTCGACGTGCTGCTGGAGCGCGCGCAACAGGCCGTCGCCCGCGCCGAAGATCCCGCCACGCCGGCCGACTGGGCCAACGCCGTGCAGGCGCTGGAAGCCGCCACCGAACCGCTGGGCCGCGCCTGGGGCGTGGTCAGCCACCTGAGCGCCGTCGCCGATACGCCCGAGCTGCGCCAGGCGCATGCCGAGAACCTGCCGCGCATGACCGAGTTCTGGTCCTCGCTGGGGCAGAGCCTGGCGCTGTACGACAAGTACAAGGCGCTCGCGGCCAGCCCCGAGTTCGCCGGCATGAGCGCGGCGCGCCACCAGCTGATCGAGAACGAACTGCGTGGCTTCCGCCTGGGCGGCGCCGAACTGCCCGAGGACAAGAAGCCCCGCTTCGCCGAGATCCAGGAGCAGCAGGCGCAGCTATCCAAAGCCTTCTCCGACCACGTGCTGGACGCCACCAACGCGTACACGCTGATCATCGAAGACGAAGCGCGCCTGTCCGGCCTGCCCGACGATGCCCGCGAAGCCGCCCGCCACGCCGCGGAAAAAGATGGCAAGCCCGGCTGGAAGTTCACACTGCACTTCCCCTCCTACTTCCCCGTGCTGCAGTACGCTGACGACCGCGCGCTGCGCCAGACCCTGTACGAGGCCAACGTCACGCGCGCCTCCGAGCTCGGCCCGCAGCATGGCCAGGGCCAGGCCGACTGGGACAACACCGCGAATATGCGCGAGCAGCTGGCGCTGCGCCGCGAAGAGGCGCGGATGCTCGGCTACCAGTGCTATGGCGAAGTCTCGCTGGTGCCGAAAATGGCCGAGTCACCGGCCGAGGTGCTCAAGTTCCTCGACGAACTGGCAGTCAAGGCGCGCCCATACGCCGAGCAAGACTGGGCCGAGCTGAAGGCGTTCGCCGCGGCCGAGCTGGGCCTGCCGGAACTGGCACCGTGGGACGTGGCCTACGCCTCGGAGAAGCTGCGCCAGCAGCGCTATGCCTTCTCCGAACACGAGGTCAAGCAGTATTTCCCGGAGGCCAAGGTGCTCGAGGGCCTGTTTGGCGTGGTGCAGAAGCTGTTCTCGGTACGCATCGAGCCCGAGCCCGCGCAGACCTGGCATCCGGACGCGCGCTTTTTCCGCGTCAGCACCGCCGATGGCACGCTGCTGGCCCAGTTCTACATCGACCTGTACGCGCGCGAAGGCAAGCGCGGCGGCGCGTGGATGGACGATGCCCGCGGCCGCAAGGTGCTCGAGCAAGGCGGCGTGCAGACGCCGGTGGCCTACCTGACCTGCAACTTCTCGGCGCCGGTGGGCGGCAAGCCCGCGCTGTTCACGCACGATGAGGTCATCACCCTGTTCCACGAGTTTGGCCACGGGCTGCACCACATGCTGACGCAGGTGGGCGAGCTGGGCGTATCGGGCATCAACGGCGTCGAGTGGGATGCGGTGGAACTGCCGTCGCAGTTCATGGAGAACTTCTGCTGGGAATACGAGGTGCTGACCGGCATGACCCGGCACGTCGACACCGGCGAGCCGCTGCCGCGCGCGCTGTTCGATCGCATGCTGGCGGCCAAGAATTTCCAGAACGGCATGATGACGCTGCGTCAGATCGTGTTCTCGTCGTTCGACATGCACCTGCATACCGATTTCGATCCGGCCGGCGCCACCTCCGTGCTGGACCTGTCGCGCCAGATCAACGACCGCGTGCACGTGGTGCCGCAGCATCCGCTGTCGCGCTGGCCGAACACCTTCAGCCATATCTTTGCCGGCGGCTATGCGGCCGGGTACTACAGCTACAAGTGGGCGGAAGTGCTGTCGGCCGACGTCTACGCGGCGTTCGAAGAGGCTGCGCAGTTGTCGGGCACGGTGCTGGACAGTGAAACCGGCGCGCGCTACCAGCGCGAGATCCTGTCGGTCGGCGGCAGCCGCCCGGCGATGGACTCGTTCGTCGCCTTCCGCGGCCGTGCGCCGCAGATCGACGCGCTGCTGCGTCATGGCGGGATGGCGGCATGAGCGCGCTGGGACTGCCGGGCCAGGGCCCGCTGCGCATCGCCAGCTGGAACGTCAATTCGCTCAAGGTACGGCTGCCGCAGGTGCTGCAGTGGCTGGCCGAGCAGGACCAGGCCGGCGCGCCGATCGACGCGCTGTGCCTGCAGGAACTGAAGCTGCCGGACGACAAGTACCCGCTGGCCGAACTGGAAAACGCCGGTTTCCACAGCGTCTACACCGGCCAGAAGACCTACAACGGCGTCGCCATCCTGGCCCGCGACGCGAGCATGCCAGGCCCCGTCGACGTGGTGCGCAACATCCCCGGTTTCGAGGATGCGCAGCAGCGCGTGATCGCCGCAACCTATGGCGACCTGCGCCTGGTCTGCGCCTACTTCCCGAACGGGCAGTCGCCCGACTCGGACAAGTTCGCCTACAAGCTGCAATGGCTGGATGCCATGAACGCGTGGCTGCGCGAGGAAATGGCACGGCACCCGCGGCTGGCGCTGCTGGGCGACTTCAATATCGCGCCGGAAGACCGCGACGTGCACGATCCGGCCAAGTGGGAAGGCCAGAACCTGGTCTCGCCGCCCGAGCGCGCCGCCTTTGCCGCGCTGCTCGAACTGGGCTTGGCCGATGCGTTTCGCAAGTTCGAACAGCCGGAGAAGGCATTCTCGTGGTGGGACTACCGCATGCTCGCGTTCCGGCGCAATGCCGGGCTGCGCATCGACCATATCCTGCTGTCGCCCGCGCTGACCGAGCAGTGCAGTGCCTGCGTGATCGACCGGGTACCGCGCACGTGGGAGCAGCCGTCCGACCACACACCGGTGGTGGCGACGCTGCATTGCGGCTGACACGCCCGGGCATGCGCGCGCGGCCTTGCTGGCGCGTGGCGCCGGTTCAGGCAAGCCCGGGCAAGCCCCGCTCGCCCCAAGGTGCCATGCCCGCTACACTGCGGACATGAGCCCTTCCAGCCAGGCCATGTTTCGCCATCGCAATCTCCCTCACCTGCTGCTGCAAGCGCGCGAAGCGTTGCTGGCCGGCTTCCGGCCGATCCTGCGGCAGTTCGGCGTGACCGAGCAGCAATGGCGCGTGCTGCGCACGCTCAACGAGCGCGGCCCGATGGAGCCCAACCAGCTGGCCGAGGCCTGCCTGATCCTGAGCCCCAGCCTGACCCGCATGCTGGCGGGCATGGAAGACGCCGGGCTGGTGGAGCGCACCCGCTCCGCCACCGACCAGCGCCGCCAGCTGGTCACCCTGACCGCCGCCGCGCACGACATCATCGCCGCGATGGAACCTCTGATCGACGCCCGCTATCAGCAGCTTGCGCAGCAGCTGGGGGCCGAGCGGCTGGCCGAGGTCTATCGCGCGCTTGACGCCATGCTGGCCAGCCTTGCCGCGCAGCCGGCGGCGCCGCCATCCACTTCGCCCGCCTCCGCTGCCCTGCCGTCGTCCGGACCTGGCGGCGCAGCCGGCTAGCCCGTCCTGTTCTCTGCCGATGCCCGCACTGTCCCCCGGCTCCCTGCTGCCACGCCTGTTCCCATGGAGCCAGCGCGTCGATTCGACCACGCTGCGCGCCGACCTGGTGGCAGGACTGCTCGGGGCGGTGCTGGTGCTGCCGCAGGGGGTGGCGTTCGCCACGCTCGCTGGCCTGCCGCCGCAATACGGCATCTACAGCGCGGTGGTGCCGTGCATCGTGGCGGCGCTGTTCGGTTCCAGCTGGCATGTCATGTCAGGGCCGACCAACGCCAACTCGCTGGCGCTGTTCGCGATGCTGAGCCCGCTTGCGTTTGCGGGCAGTCCGGCCTATATCGGCCTGGCGCTGGCGGTCACCATCGTGGTGGGCGTGATGCAGCTGGCGGTGGGCACGCTGCGGCTGGGCTCGCTGGCCAACTTTATTTCGCCGTCGGTGCTGCTTGGGTTCACCTGCGGTGCCGCGACGCTGATCGGCCTGTACGCACTGAAGGACCTGTTCGGGCTGTCGGTGCCGACCGGCACCAGCGCCTTCGGCGTGCTGCGCCACCTGTTCGAGCATGCCGCCAGCATCAACTGGGACGCGGCCATGGTAGGCGCGGTCACGCTGGCGGTGACGCTGCTGTGCAAGCGGCTGTGGCGGCGCCTTCCCTTCATGCTGCTGGGCCTGCTCGCCGGCTATGGCGTGGCATTGCTGCTGAACCAGGCTGGCGGCCATCACGTCAACGTGGTCGGGCCGATTCCGTCGGCGCTGCCGCACTTCCAGGCGCCCGACGTGGACTGGCGCAAGCTGCCCGACCTGCTGGGCATCGCCGCGGCGCTGACCATCGTCGCGCTGGGCCAGTCGATCTCGATCGCCAAGGCGGTGGCGTTGCGCTCGGGCCAGCATATCGATGCCAACCGCGAGTTTATCGGCCAGGGGCTGTCGAATATCGCGGGCGGCTTTTTCTCAGGCTATATCTCCTGCGGCTCGCTCAACCGCTCGGTGCCAAACTTCGAGGCTGGCGCGCGCACGCCGCTGGCGAGCGTGTTCTCGGCGCTGTGGCTGGTGGCGCTGGTGGCCGTCAGTGCCCCGCTGCTGGCGCAGATCCCGATGGCGGCGATCGCGGCAATGCTGCTGCTGGTGGCGTGGGGCCTGCTCGACCTCGCGCGGCTGCGCCGCATCTTCACGCTCAGCCGCACCGAGTTCGCGATCGCCATCGGCACCTTTGCCGCCACGCTGGTGATCCGGCTGGAAATGGCGGTGCTGCTCGGCACCGTGCTGTCGCTGGTGGCCTACCTGTACCGCACCGCGCGGCCCGCCGTGCGCAGCCTGGTGCCGGACGCCGACGACCCCGGCCGGCGCTTTACGCCGCTGGACGAGCTTCGCCGTCCGCAGCCGGAATGCCCGCAGCTCAAGCTGCTGCGCATGGAAGGCGCGATCTATTTCGGCGCCGTGCAATACGTGACCGACCGCCTCCATTGGCTGCGCACGGTCAATGCCGGTCAGACCCACCTGCTGGCGATGACCAAGAGCATGAACTTCATCGACCTCGCCGGCGCGGAAATGTGGGAATACGAGCTGAGCGAGCGCCGCGCGCTGGGCGGCGACCTCTACTTCCACCGTCCACGTACGCAGGTGCTGCAGACCTGGGCGCAGACCGGCTTTGCCGACAAGCTCGGCGCCGACCACATCTTCCCGACCAAGCGGCAGGCACTTCACACCATCATCGGACAGCTATCGCCGGAGATCTGCGCCCGTTGCTCGGTGCGAATCTTCGAGGAATGCACGTCGCGGCCGGGCGGCGCGGCCGCGCCCGCGCACGCGCGCTCCGCAGCAGGAACGGCTGCAAAAAACTAAAAAAGAAACTGGGATCTGCCTGCGCCGGCGGCGCCGGCTAGGCAAGCAAGGCCGGACGGCCTACGCTCTGGTCGCTGACAACAGATGGGCGCCCGCGGCTTGCCTGAGGCGGGCCGGGGCATCCATCCGCATCAGATCGGCGCCACGTGGGCGCGCTTGACGACGATAGGCTGCGGCGCGCCCTGCTCGATCAGCACCACGGCGGCGCGTTCGATGGTTTCGCGGCCGGCGCGGAATGCTTCTTCGAGTGACAGCACCTGGTCGGCGCTGAAACCTTCCCACAGTGCTTCGCGTGTCACCACGCAAGTCACCTTCTCGCCATTGACAAGTGCCTGGAACAACAAGCCTTCGTTATTGATGTCGTAGCGCTCTTGCTCTTGGAATTTGATATCCATCGGTGCAGCCCTCCATATGCAAGTGGAGAAACATCCTAACATGGCTCCGGCAAAATCGGATGGGTACAACCCATGCGAATGGGTTCATCCGGAAGACCGCCGCGACTGCCGTTCGGTTCCGTCGGCCGCCCCCTTCGCACGCGGGGCACGCTGCGGCAGCTTGCCATGGCAATTGCGTCAGGCAATTGACAGCGGCGGAAATCATGCTAAAATCTCGTTCTTCGTTGGGGCGTTAGCTCAGTTGGTAGAGCAGCGGACTCTTAATCCGTAGGTCGAGTGTTCGAGTCACTCACGCCCCACCACCGAATACAAAAAGGCCGGCAGCAGCAATGCTTCCGGCCTTTTGCTTTTTGCATCCGCTTTTGCGCTGCGCGGCATGCACGCATCCGCCGCGGCACGGCGCACCGGCCTGTGCCGCAGCGATGCTTCGTCAGGCGCCGAGGCTGGCACGTTCGAACAGCGTGCGGGCCAGCGCGCGATGTCGCAGCAGCACATCGGGCAGGTCGGCCGTCAGCAGCTCGCCGTCACGCACCACTTCCCTGCCGTTGATCACGCTGGTGGCGACATTGGCGGGCGTGCAGAACACCAATGCCGCCACCGGGTCATGGCCGGCGCCGGCAAACCCGACGGTCGACATGTCGAAGGCGACGAAGTCCGCCGACATGCCCGGCGCCAGCGCACCGATATCGTCGCGGTTGAGCACGCGTGCGCCGCCCAGCGTGGCGATTTCCAGCGCCTCGCGCGCGCTCATCGCGGCCGGCCCGTAGCCGACCCGCTGCAGCAGCAGCGCCTGGCGCGCCTCGCCCAGCATATGCGCGCCGTCGTTCGATGCGCTGCCGTCGACGCCCAGGCCCACCGGCACGCCCGCATCGCGCATGGCACGCACCGGCGCAATGCCCGATGCCAGCCGCATGTTAGAGCACGGGCAATGCGCCACGCCCGTGCCGGTGCGCGCGAACAGCGCGATGCCTTCCGTATCGAGCTTGACGCAGTGCGCATGCCACACGTCGTGGCCGACCCAGCCCAGGTCCTCGGCATACTGCGCTGGCGTCATCCCGAACTTTTCGCGCGAATAGGCGATGTCGTTGTCGTTCTCGGCCAGGTGCGTGTGCAGCGACACGCCGTAGTGCCGCGCCATCACCGCCGATTCGCGCATCAGGTCGCGCGACACCGAGAACGGCGAGCATGGCGCCAGCACCACGCGCAACATCGCATGGCGCGCACTGTCGTGGTACTGCTCGACCAGCCGCTGGCTGTCGCGCAGGATGGCAGCTTCTTCTTCGACCACCACGTCCGGCGGCAGGCCGCCCTTGCTGCGGCCCACGCTCATCGAGCCGCGCGCGGCATGGAAGCGCATGCCCATCTCTTGCGCCGCGGCAATCGAATCATCGAGGCGCGATCCGTTGGGGAACAGGTAGAGATGGTCGCTGGTGGTGGTGCAGCCCGACAGCATCAGCTCGGCCATCGCGGTCTTGGTCGACACCGCGATCATTTCCGGCGTCAGGTGCGACCACAGCATGTACAGGTTGGTCAGCCACGAGAACAGCTCGGCATCCTGGGCCGCGGGCACCGCGCGCGTCAGGCTCTGGTACATGTGGTGATGCGTATTGACCAGGCCAGGCGTGACCACGCGGCCGCGCATGTCGAGCACCTGCGCGCTGCCGTCGTCGGCCATGCGCCGGTATTGCGGTGGCAGTTCCGCGCTGGGGCCGACCCATTGCACGGCGGGGCCTTCGGCGACCAGCGCTCCGTCGCGGATCTCGCGGCGCTGGGCGTCCATGGTCACCAGGACATCGGCATGGAGGGCAATCAGGGTCATGGCGGAATTCCTTCTGGGTAGCGGATGAGATGACGGTCGGAACCGATCGCCGCCAGTCTACGGCGGCGCGCTGCCGCATCCCAAGCATAGAATTCCGAGCAGGCTGTCCACAAAAAGTGGACACCCACCGGCGCCGGCTCAGCGCGCCTGCGCGAACAGCCGCGCCAGCGCGTCGCCGATGCGCTCGGCCATCAGCCCGGCGGCGGCGCTGAGCTGGCCGCCCGCGCGCGCCACCAGCGTCAGCGTCTGGCCCTGCAGGTGACGGTCGCGCAGCGGCACATACACCAGCGCCTGGCGCGCGCGCTCCTCCATCACATCGAGCGGGTTCAGCAGCGCAATGCCGGTTCCCAGCAGCACCAGTTGCCGGATCAGCACGGTCGAGGTCGACTCCGCCACCGGCGAGACTTCGATCGCATTGCGCGCAAACGCCGCATCCAGGATGGCGCGGATCGACAACGATGGCGCCGGCAGGATCAACGGATAGCCGACACACTCGCTCAGCAGCGCCGATGGTCGCGCCGCCAGCGCGTGGTCCGGCGGCACCACCGCGCCGATCTGCCAGTCGCTGCTGGCCAGTGCGCGCAACGCCGGCAGTTCGGGCAAGTCATAGCCCAGCCCAAGATCGGCATCGCCCTGCTCCACCGCCGTCACGATATCGGCCACCGGCAGATCATTGACGCGCACCACGATGCCCGCATAACGTTCGCGGAAGTCATGCACCAGCGACGGCATCAGCGAGCCCGCCAGGCCCGCCGTCACCGCGACCGTGACCTCGCCCCGGCGCGCGCCCTTGAAGTCTTCGATACGCTCGCGCAGCGCGTCGTGCTCGCTCAGGGTCTGGCGGACATGGGCCAGCACCATCTCGCCCAGCGGCGTCAGCCGCAGGCGCTTGTGGATGCGTTCGAACAGCGGGGCGCCCAGTTCCGCCTCCAGGTCCAGGATCTGCCGATTGACCGCGGTCGGCGCCACGTGCAGATGCTCGGCCGCCTTGCGGATGGAACCGCGGCGGACGACCTCGTCGAGATAGCGTAGGACTCTGGCGTGCATGGTTCTGGCAAACAAGTGAATTCGGTGTCGGCGCGAACGCGCTTGGCGGCGGCCTGGCATTGTAGCGGCCAGTGCTAGCGGCATCGTAAAAATGCGGCAAAAGCTATTGCGCCGCATCCGATACCTTGCTACAATCTTTTTCTTCGTTGGGGCGTTAGCTCAGTTGGTAGAGCAGCGGACTCTTAATCCGTAGGTCGAGTGTTCGAGTCACTCACGCCCCACCAGCGAATTTAAAAAAGCCGGAAGCCTTGCTTCCGGCTTTTTGCTTTTCTGTTTTCCGTCACAAGGTCCTCACGTGGCCTTCACGCGCGCGTTCGGCAGCGGAGCCTGATTCTTGATACGCGGGTTCTCACCAATTCCCCTGCACGCGCTTTCCCGGTTGAATCGCTTCCGCGCACGTTGTGGAACATAGTTCCGTATCGCGGAACTATCGCAAGGTGCCGGCCGTACCGCGATCCCGGCACGGCCCGGTCATTCCAGCCCGGGAAGCCCTGACAGCGCGGGACACCGGATCCATGGCGATCCCCGCACACGCCTGCTGCCCGGCTGGCGAATCAGTGAAAGAAGAATGGAGGCCCTCCTTGAAAGCAGTCCTTAACGCCGGCGCAGCCGCCTGCATCGTGGCCCTCGGCCTGGCCTACGCCGGCCTGGCACAGGCCCAGTCCTACCCCGCCAAGCCGATCCGCCTGATCGTGCCGTTCGCGGCCGGCGGCACCACCGATATCGTGGCGCGCGCGGTGTCCGACGGCCTGGGCCGTGAACTGGGGCAGCCGGTGGTGGTGGAAAACCGCGGCGGCGGCGGCGGTGCCATCGGCGCCGACGCGCTGGCCAAGTCCGCGCCGGACGGCTACACGCTCGGCATCGCCACGGTCAGCACCATGGCGACCAACCCGGCCACCAACCCGAAGAATCCGTACGACCCGCTCAAGGACTTCGCGCCGATCACCAACCTGGTCAACGTGCCCAACGTACTGACGGTGAATCCGAAGGTGCCGGCCAAGACCTTGAAGGAATTCGTGGCGATGCTGAAGGCCAACCCGGGCAAGTACAGCTACGCTTCGGCCGGCAAGGGCAGCATCTCGCACCTGGACGGCGAACTGTTCAAGGACATCACCAAGACCGACATGGTCCACATCCCCTACCGGGGCTCGGGTCCGGCGCTGAACGACACCCTGGCCGGCCAGGTCAACGCGCAGTTTGACAACCTGCCGTCGTCGATGCCGCATATCCAGGCCGGCAAGCTGCGCGCGCTGGCGGTAGCGGCGCCCAAGCGCGTCGAGGGCCTGCCCGACGTGCCGACCTTTGCCGAGGCCGGCATGAAAGACATGAACAACATGGCCTGGTACGGCCTGGTGGCCCCGGCCGGTACGCCGGCGGCGATCATCACGCGCGTGCATGACGCCGCAGTCAAGGCGCTGCAGGATCCCAACGTCAAGCGCCGCCTGGCTGACAGCGGGGCCTACACCGATGGCAACACCCCGGCGCAATACGCCGCGCAGATCAAGCGCGAACTGGACCTGCGCAAGAAGATCGCGCGCGACCAGAACATCACGCTGGAATAAGGCCGTGGGGCGGCGCCGACCGCCTCCGGACTCAGAAACCGGCTGCCACGGCAGCCGGTTTTTTTTGGGGGTGCCTGTCAATGCACCGCGCGCCACTGGGATTCTTCTTGTTCGCGCGACACTTGATCCTGCACAGCACGCCCGCTCCGGCGGTAACGTTCAATACGTGTAGAAGAAACTTTCACTTTGCGGACACGCGCCGCCTCGGTACATTTACCGGGTGCTCCGCAGCACGCGCCGGCAGTCGACCGGCCAACGTCCGGCCCCAAACCGGTTTCGCGCAGGCGCTGCGCGACCGTCATTCGCGAGGATAGCAAGATGCTGAAGAAGTCCGTTCCGACCCTGATCGTTGCAGCGCTGGCCGCGCTTGGCGCGACGCAAGTGCATGCGCAGAAGAACTACACCGACGGCGGCGATCTCTACGGCGGCAGCCACACCAAGAAAGGCGGCCCGAATCAAAATCCGGCCAAGTCTGGCAAATTCGACCCGTACACGGACGGCGCAAAACAATCGACCAAGTCGGAGCTGACCAACTCTGGCAAGAAGTTCGATCCGAACACCGATGGCGCCAAGTCCGGCAAGTTCGATCCGTACACCGACGGCGCCAAGGCGCCCGCCAGCCAAGGGACTAAGGCGCAGTAACGCCAACCCTCGCCCAGCCAGACAGCCCGCCCGCGCGGGCTGTCTTGTTTCCAGGGTCGCCTGGCCTCAGGCGGCCAGCGCCGGCGCCGGCTGCATGGTGCCGCGGTCGCGGAAGGCGGCATGCCAGGACAGCGCCTCTTCCACCCGGTGCGGGGTCTGGCCGCCGAGCCCGCAGGCGCGCCGGAAATAATCGCCCAGCAGGTCGCGGTATTGCGGGTCGGCACAATTGGCAATGACCGTGCGTGCGCGTTCGCGCGGCGCCAAGCCCCGCAGGTCGGCCAGGCCGTGCTCGGTGACGATGATGTCAACGTCGTGCTCGGTATGGTCGACGTGCGCCACCATCGGCACGATGCTGGAGATAGCGCCGCCCTTGGCAACCGACTTGGTCACGAACACCGACAAGTGCGCATTGCGGGCGAAGTCACCCGAGCCGCCGATGCCGTTCATCATGTGCGTCCCGCCGACATGGGTCGAGTTGACGTTGCCGTAGATGTCGCACTCGAGCGCCGTGTTGATGGTGATCAGCCCCAGCCGGCGCAGTATTTCCGGGTGGTTGCTGATTTCCTGCGGCCGCAGCAGCAGCCGCGAACGGTAGCGGTCCAGGTTCGACAGGAAGCGCCGGTACACCTCGCGCGTCAGCGTCACCGACGAAGCCGAGGCAAAGGCAAGGCGTCCCGCGTCCAGCAGCTCGATGGTGCTGTCCTGCAGCACTTCGGAGTACATCTGCAGGTCGCAGAACGGCGATTCGACCATCCCGTGCAGCACCGCATTGGCAATGGTGCCGATGCCGGCCTGCAGCGGCTGCAGCGACGGCGACAAGCGCCCGGCACGGACTTCGCGCAGCAGGAATTCATTGAGATGGCCGGCGATCTGGCGGGTGTCGGCATCCGGCGGCAGCGCGTTGGACGGGCTGTCGTCCTTGGCGGTGAAGACAATGGCCGCGATCTTCTCGGGATCGACCGGGATATACGGCAGGCCGATGCGCTGCGCCGGCGCGATCAGTGGAATCGGCTGGCGGTACGGACGCTGCACCGGGAAATAGATGTCGTGCAGCCCTTCCAGCTCCAGCGGCATGTTCAGGTTGATCTCGACGATCACCTGGCGCGCCAGCATGGCGAAGCTGGCCGAATTGCCCACCGAGGTGCTGGGGATGATGCCGCCCTGCTCGGTGATGGCCACCGCCTCTACCACCGCGATGTCCACCGGCGCGATCTGGCCGGAGCGCAGTTGCTCCACGGTCTCGGACAGATGCTGGTCGATAAACATCACTTCGCCCGCATTGATCTTGCGGCGCAGCGTGGCATCGGACTGGAACGGCAGGCGGCGCGCGATCACGTCGGCCTCCGCCAGCACCCGGTCGATGTCGTTGCCGAGCGAGGCCCCGGTCATCAGGGTGATGCGCAGCGGTTCGGTGGCGGCGCGCCGCGCCAGCGCGAATGGCACTTCCTTGCAGTCGCCAGCGCGCGTGAATCCGCTCATGCCTACCGTCATGCCGTCGCGGATCAGCGCGGCGGCTTCGTCGGCCGAGACTACCTTGTCATGTAGCCTGGCCAGGCGAATGCGTTCCTTGTCCATCTTGATCTCCGGTCTGACGGCCGGCCGGTGCCTGCGCCGTTCGCCCCGTACTGGCCTGGCGGCTTGTGGGCGGGGTCTCCGGCAGGCAGTGTAGCCAGCCGCGGTTATTCCAGCGATGGTTTAAAGTCATCGACGCCAGTCGCCTTTTTCATGGCCGGCCGGCGGCCGCAGGCGCAGCCCGCACCACCGGGGCCGCGCCGCGCCTAAGGACATTCCCGCAGTTGTCACAAAACCGGCAAAAGATTCTGTTAGTCTCGCCCTTCGGTCGACCCAGCCCGCCAGAGAGGCTGCGGCGTCCGTGCCGCCCGGGCCGGCCCAAGCTCCGGCCCCTCGCACCCCTTGCTGGTGCCTGTGCATTGCGGTGGCGGCAAACCACAAAAGGAGACGCCATTCATGCAGCCAAGACCCCTCGAACCCAGCGAGCCGGTTGTCCTTGCCCTGATTGACGCAGTCACCGCCTGGCAAGGTGCGTTGGAGCAGACCTTGCAAGCCTCGGGCCTTACCTATTCCCAGTGGCTGCTGCTGCGGGCCATCCGCCAGGGTGCCTTCAAGCGCGGCCTATCGCTGGGCGGTCCGATGCCGATCGATGCCGCGCAATCCGAGGCCATGCTCGATGAGCTGCGCCGCGACGGCTGGATCGAGTACACCGCGACCATGGCGCCCCGCGTTGCGGAAGGCGCCACCATGCGGATGCAACGTACCGCGCAGGCCCTGAGCGCACTGCACAGCGTCTCGGTCGCGGCGTTCAACCCCCAGGAGCGCGCCGCGCTGGTCAGCTTGCTGGACCGCATGGAATCCACCTTGATCAGCCACACCTCGCGCCAGGTCAGGTCGGTCGCCGAGACCGCCCGGCAGGAACGGCACACCCAGCCACTCCCCTGCCCCGGCCTGCCGCCAGTCGCCCACCGCCCAGCCTCCTGCCCCAGCCTGGCCACGCGCTTCTGAACGAAGCCCGCGCCGGTCCCGCGGCATGCCGCCAGGACCGGCCAGCCGCCCTTCCCTCGCCGCCAGTACCCGCCACATTGTTGCGCCGGGGACTCGGATTTTTCCTAAAGTATGAGCATGCCCCGGCACATGCCGCGGCACCCATCGACACCGCGAGGAGGGGAACATGCCGCAGGAGAACGAAGACAAGGTCGCGCACCTGCTGGACCAACTGGTCTCCTTCGCGCGCGGGCGGCTGCCGGCGGCGATGTTCAGCGTGGTCGAGCCCTTCCTGCTGCACTACTACGACCAGGCCGACGCCGAAGACCTGCTGCGACGCGAAGTGGCTGACCTGTACGGCGCCGTCATGGCGCACTGGCAGACGGCGCAGAAGTTCAACCCCGGCAGCGCCCGCATCCGCGTCTACAACCCCAACCTGGAAGAGCACGGCTGGCACTCTGATCACACCGTGGTGGAGATCGTCAACGACGACATGCCATTCCTGGTCGATTCCGTGACGATGGAGATCAATCGGCAAGGCCTGGCGCTGCACTCGGCGATCCATCCAGTATTCCGGGTCTGGCGCGGGGGCGCCGGCATCGAGCGTATCGCCCCGGCCGGCGCCGGCGAGGCCGGCGACAATTCGCGCCTGGAATCCTTCATCCATTTCGAGATCGACCGCACCGGCGAAGCCTCGCGTCTCGACGCCTTGCGCAACGGCATCTCGCAGGTGCTGGTCGACGTGCGCGCGGCGGTGGCAGACTGGCCGAAGATGTGCGACATCACACGCACCACCATCGATGCCATGGCGCGGTCGCCGGACGCGGGCGCGCCGGAAAGCGTCGAGGCGCGCGCCTTCCTGGAATGGATGATGGACGACCATTTCTCGTTCCTGGGACAACGCGACTACCAACTGGTGGCGCGCGACGGGCGCTACTTCCTGCGCGGCGTGGCGGGCTCCGGCGCCGGCATCCTGCGCGAAAGCCTGCGCGAGCCCGACGCCGAAGACCTGACCCTGCTGCCCGCCGCGGCCACCGCGATCATCGAGGGCAGCTCGCCGATTTTCCTGACCAAGGCCAATTCGCGCGCCACCGTGCACCGTCCCGGCTATCTCGACTACGTCGGGGTCAAGCTGCTTGACGAAAACGGGCAGCTGTTCGGCGAACGGCGCTTCGTCGGCCTCTACACCTCGACCGCCTACATGGCGCCGATCGCCGAGATCCCGCTGGTGCGGCGCAAGTGCGCCAACATCCTGGCGCGCGCCGGCTTCCTCGCCAAGGGCCATCTGTACAAGTCGCTGCTCACCATCCTGGAGCAGTATCCGCGCGATGAACTGTTCCAGGCCACCGAGGATGAGCTGTTCGACATCACCACCGGCATCCTGCGGCTGCAGGAACACCAGCGCACGCGGCTGTTCGTGCGGCGCGACCGCTTCGACCGCTTTGTCTCGTGCCTGGTGTTCGTGCCGCGCGACAAGTACAACACCGACCTGCGCCAGAAGATCCAGAAGCTGCTGACCGCTGCATTCCATGGCACCAGTTGCGAGTTCACGCCGCTGCTGTCGGAGTCGCCGCTGGCGCGCATCCAGCTGACCGTGCGCGGCGAGCCCGGCACCATGCCGAAGGTCGACACGCAGGAACTGGAAGCGCGCATCGTGCATGCCAGCCGCCGCTGGCAGGACGACCTCGCCGAAGCGCTGCACGAAAGCCACGGCGAAGAACAAGGCAACCGGCTGCTGCAGCGCTATGGCGGCTCGTTCCCGGCGGGCTATCGCGAAGACTATCCGGCGCGCACCGCGGTGCGCGACATCGAGCTGATGGAGCACGCGCTGCGCGGCAACGGCATGGCGATGAACCTGTACCAGCCGATCGAAGCCGCGCCCGGCGCGTTCCGCTTCAAGGTGTACCGCGCCGGCGAACCGATCGCGCTGTCGCTGAGCCTGCCGATGCTGGAGCACCTGGGCGTGCGTGTCGATGAAGAGCGCCCCTACCTGATCGAGCCCGACAGCGGCGCACCGGTATGGGTGCACGACTTCGGGCTCGAAATCGCCGACAGCGGCGGCGCGGCGGAGTTCGACATCGCGCGCGTCAAGGCGCTGTTCGAGGATGCCTTCGCGCGCGCCTGGCACGGCGAGATCGAGAACGACGACCTCAACCGCCTGGTGCTGCGCGCCGAGCTGGCCGCGCGCGACGTGACCATCCTGCGCGCCTACGCACGCTATCTGCGGCAGGTGGGATCCACCTTCAGCGACGCCTATATCGAACGCGCGCTGACCGGCAACGCCGGCATTGCCGCGATGCTGGTGGCGCTGTTCGTGGCACGCTTCGACACCTACAGCGAGGTGGCCGCCGACACCGCGCGCCAGGCGCGCTGCGACAAGCTGCTGGCCGACATCGGCACGGCGCTGGACAAAGTGCCCAACCTCGACGAAGACCGCATCTTGCGGCTCTTCCTTGGCGTGATCAACGCCACCGTGCGCACCAATTATTTCCACCGCGGCGAGGACGGCCAGCCACGTCCGTACCTGTCGTTCAAGTTCCATCCCGCGCTGGTGCCGGGCCTGCCGGAACCGCGCCCGATGTTCGAGATCTGGGTCTACTCGCCACGCGTGGAAGGGGTGCACCTGCGCGGCGGGCGCGTGGCGCGCGGCGGGCTGCGCTGGTCGGACCGGCGCGAGGACTTCCGCACCGAAGTGCTGGGCCTGATGAAGGCCCAGATGGTCAAGAACACGGTGATCGTGCCGGTCGGCTCCAAGGGCGGCTTCGTGGTCAAGCGCCCGCCGCCGCCAAGCGACCGCGATGCCTTCCTGCGCGAGGGCGTTGCCTGCTACCAGACCTTCCTGCGCGGACTGCTGGACCTGACCGACAACCTCGTCGCCGGCGAGCTGGTGCCGCCGCCGCAGGTGGTGCGCCACGACGACAACGATCCCTACCTGGTGGTTGCCGCCGACAAGGGCACGGCGACGTTCTCGGACTTTGCCAATGCGATCTCGGCCGAGTACGGGTTCTGGCTGGGCGATGCCTTTGCGTCCGGCGGCTCGGTCGGCTATGACCACAAGAAAATGGGCATTACCGCGCGCGGCGCGTGGGAATCGGTCAAGCGGCATTTCCGCGAGATGGGCGTCGACATCCAGGCCACGGACTTCACCGTGGCCGGCATCGGCGACATGTCCGGCGACGTATTCGGCAACGGCATGCTGCTGTCGCCGCATATCCGGCTGGTGGCCGCATTCGACCACCGCCACATCTTCCTCGATCCCGATCCGGACCCGGCCCGCAGCCTGCAGGAACGCGCGCGGCTGTTCGGGCTGCCGCGCTCGAGCTGGGCCGACTACGACGCCACGCTGATTTCCAGCGGCGGCGGCATCTATCCACGCACGGCCAAGACCATCCCGCTGTCGCCGCAGGTGCAGGCGGTGCTCGGCACCACGGCCACCACGCTGTCGCCGGCCGAGTTGATCCACGCCATCCTGATGGCGCCGGTGGACCTGCTCTACAACGGCGGCATCGGCACCTACGTCAAGTCCAGCCAGGAAACCCACCTGCAGGCCGGGGACCGCACCAACGACGCGGTGCGCGTCAATGGCAGCGAACTGCGCTGCAAGGTGGTCGGTGAAGGCGGCAACCTGGGTTTCACCCAGCTGGGCCGCATCGAGTTCGCGCGCAAGGGCGGCCGCATCAACACCGATGCCATCGACAATTCGGCCGGCGTGGACTGCTCGGACCATGAAGTCAACATCAAGATCCTGCTCGGACTGGTGGTCGCCGATGGCGAGATGACCGAGAAGCAGCGCAACAAGCTGCTGGCCGAGATGACGGACGAAGTCGGCCTGCTGGTGCTGCAGGACAACTACTACCAGACCCAGGCGCTATCGGTCGCCGGCCGCAGCAGCGGCGCGCTGCTCGACGGCGAGGCGCGCCTGGTGCGCTGGCTGGAACGCGCCGGGCGACTGAACCGCGCGCTGGAATTCCTGCCGTCGGACGAGGACATTGCCGAACGCAAGCTGGCCGGCGAAGGGCTGACCTCGCCCGAGCGCGCGGTGCTGCTGGCCTACAGCAAGATGTGGCTGTACGACGAACTGCTGGGCTCCGACGTGCCGGAAGACGCGCTCGTTTCCGGCCTGCTTTCCGATTACTTCCCGGTGCCGCTGCGCCAGCGCTACGGCGAGGCCATGCAACGCCATCCGCTGCGGCGCGAGATCCTGTCCACGCACCTGACCAATATGCTGGTCAACCGCATCGGCGCAACCTTCGTGCACCGGATCATGGAAGAAACCGATGCGCGACCCGCCGATATCGTGCGCGCCTGCCTGATCGCGCGCGACGTATTCGGGCTGACAGCGCTATGGCAGGAAATCGACGCACTCGACAACCGCGTGGCCGACGCCGAGCAGGCGCGCATGTTCGGCTCCGTGGCTCTGCTGCTGGAGCGCGCATGCCTGTGGTTCATCCGCTATCTGCGCAGCGGCAACCGCGCTACCGATGACCTGGCGCGCTTTGCGCAGGCGGCACAGTGGCTGGTGCCCCGCCTGCCGCAACTCTTGCCGCAAGCGGATGCCGCCGTGTTGGCAGAGCACACGCGTGCGCTGACCGAGGCGGGGGTGGCCGAGACGCTGGCCATGCGCGTGGCTGGCAGCGAGATTTCCGCTGCTGCGCTCGACATTGCTGAAGTGGCCGCGGCGTGCGAGCGCAGCCTGGACCTGGTGGCGGGGGTTTACTTCGCGCTGGACAGCCACCTGAGCTTCAGCTGGCTGCGCGAACGCGCGCTGGCGCTGCCCTCGGACACCCATTGGGACCTGCTGGCACGCACCACCACGCTGGAAGACCTGGGGCGGCTCAAGCGCGCGCTGACGGTCAGCGTGCTGTCGCAGGCGGGCGAGCAGGCCGCGCCGGACGCGATGATCGACGGCTGGCGCGCCAGCCGCCACGGCGCGCTCGAACGCTTCACGCGCATGCTGGCCGACCAGCGCGCTTCAGGCGCCGCGGGCCTGTCCATGCTGTCGGTCGCGGTGCGCGAGATCGGCATGCTGGAGCGAAGCTAGCCGCGCGCCGTTCGGCCTGCGGCCTACTCGTCGGTGTCTGCGCCGATGTCCGCGTCCGAGTCGGCGTCGGCGCCGCGCGGACGCAGCTCGAGGCCGAGCAGGATCAGGAGCTCGAAGGCATCGGACAGCAGGTGCTTCTGCCTCGGCAACAGGCTGGCGTACGGCATGTCATAGATCGACTGGTGCGCCGAGCGCTCGCCCTTCAGGCCGCGGTCGCGTGCAATGTCCGACAGCAGCGCGGCAAACCCGGACAGGTCCTGCGCCGCCAGCGCCGAGTTCAACACCTTCGCGATAACTTCGGGCGAAGCGTTGGCCCAGCCCATGCGTTCGGCATTGGAAGCGGGGTCGTGGGGAAGGTCGGCAAAGTCCATGCTGTGTTTAACGGTCCTGCCTAAACTAGCTTAAGCCGCCAACGATGTGAATTTGACCCCACACAGGTGGGGTAACAACGGCCTGCCGCCAGTGCCGCGCGCCGTTCCGATTACCGCTGCGAGGGCTTGGCGCCAGTCTTCGCGCGGCCCCGGGCCGGTGGCTTCTCATGCGATGTGCCTGGCCGCTTCGCCGGTGCCTTCTGCGCCACCTTCTGCTCCACCTTCTGCGCCACCTTATCCGCTACCTTCGCAGGCACCTTCGCAGCTGCCTTGGCGGGCACCTGGCGATACCTGGTGCTGCCATCCGCCGCCGTGCGCGCCTCGACGTGGTTGCGGGCCCCGCACTGCGGGCAACGGAACACGAGTCCCTGGCCTTCATCGCGGATCTGCACTTCGTCTTGCTCCCAGCGAGCGCCGCAAGCCTGGTTCCCACAAACAAACATGAATTCTCCTGGAGGATTGTGCCAAGCGTTTGCCGGCACGCGCGCGGCCCGTCACCGAAACGGTGGCGCGCGTGCGCAGGCGCGATTATCAGGCCAGTCAGCGGCCAGCGGGCGATCTGCCGCAGATTCCCCGGCCGGGCCGGCACGGCCCGGACCGTCAACCATTGCGCTGCACCCATTGCTGGGCCCACGCAATCGCCGCGGAGCGCGCCTGGTCCGCGGTGGCATGGGTGGTCGGCGGCGCCCCGCCCTCCAGTACCACGGCGCCCGATTCCCAGATATCGCACAGCGCCTTGAACCGCCCCATGCCGAGCGCATGGCAGAACACGTGGATAACGAAGCCGCGGTATTCCACCACGTCGGTGGCGGCGTCGGTGAGCACCTGGTCCGAGGTAACATCGGCCGGCAGCAGCGGCGCGTCGGACTGATGCGGTTCGCGCTGAGCGGCAGCGGTGCGTGCGGACCACGCCATTGCGCAGCCCGCGCCCGCGCCAAGCAGCACACCCAGTCCGAACCAGCAGGCTTTGCTTCCGCACCCGGCCATGGCATCTCCTGTGGCGACCCGGCATTCACGGCAAGACAGCGTCATGGGCGCCGGTTATCGGTTTCAGGTTATACCAGGCTGCGCTCAGGTACTGGCCGGCGCGCCGAAATTGAGAATCGGGAGGATGACCGAACGGCATGCCGCGGCTATACTGTACATCCATACAGTATCAGGACACTGCCATGCCCTTGTACCAGTCCGATTCCATCCTGCTTGAAGCCTATTACTTCGGCGACGATACCGAATCCGTGCGCTTGCGCTGCGGCAGTGTTTGCGTGAACGCCGGCGCCATCCTGGTCGACGGCATCGAGCCACGCCAGCTGCAATCGCTGCGCTGGACGCCGGACTTCCTGTCGTTCGAGGTGCAGGGCATGCGCCACCGCTATCCGGTAAGCCGCCCGGCGCTGGTCGGTCCGGCGCAGGCGCGCTTCGCCCTGCTTTAAGCTACGTCTTCCGATGCCGCCAATGCGCCGCGCGCCATGCCCCCATGCCAGACCTGAGCCCGACCGCCCGCCAACTGATCCTCGCACTCGACTTGCAGCCGCACCCGGAAGGCGGCTACTACCGGGAAACCTATCGCAGCACGGAACGCGTCGCATGCCCGGACGGGCGCACGCGCGAAGCCTGCACCGCGATCCACTACATGCTTTGCGGCAACGACTATTCCGCCTGGCATCGCATCCGCTCCGACGAGCTGTGGCACTACCACGTGGGCTCCCCGGTGGACGTGCACCGGATCGTCAATGGCACCCTCGTCACCCAGCGCCTGGGCGATCCACTGCAACATCCCGGCGCGGCCTTCCAGGCGTTGGTGCCGGCTGGCCAATGGTTTGCCGCCGAACGCGTGGACGCCGGCGACGACGTGGACTTTACGCTGGTCGGCTGCACCGTGTCGCCCGCCTTCCAGTTCAGCGAATTCGAACTGGCAACCGCCGCGACGCTTGCCGGCCTCGTGCGCGGACATGACACGCGGTTGCAGAGGCTGCTCCGATAGCGCCGCAAAAAAACAGCCCGCCGCGGCGGGGTGCGGGCGGGCTGGTGAGTACAGCCAGCCCAGTCTACGTGCACCTGCGTGGGGGCCATGCCCGGAGCATCCCCGTATCCCGGCGCCTTTTCAGATTTCCGGCCCGCGCCGGTCACATTGCCAATACCGCGGACTGCGCCTCAAAAGACACCAGAGTTGTCAGACGGTCACCGATACCGGCCGCCGTAAGCAGCGTGGAGACTGGGGCATCTTCCACCACGGAGGTGCGCCATGCCTGCCAAGAACATCCACGTCGTACCGCTCGACAACGGCTGGGCCATTGAATCCGAAGACGGCGCCGGCGGGCGCCAGCTGTATGCGACGCAAGAAGACGCGATCGCCGCGGGCACCGAGAAAGCCCGGCAGCTCCATGCAGAACTGCTCGTCCACGGCCGCGACGGCCGCATCCGGATGCGCAACAGCTTTGGCAATGATCCTCGCGATATCCCGGGCTGACCTGACCACGGCGCGTCAGGCACCGCTGGTGGGCGGCCCCTCCACGCGCGCACGCGTCGCGTAATAGGCAAGCACCAGCGATGCGGTCAGTGCCAGGCCGGCTACTGCCAAGGCGATGCATGTGGTGCCGACGATCCCGTTGCCCTTGTCCGTCATTGCCGCCTCCGTCGCGATGACAGGACGCGATGTCCTGTCGTGGGTGAAATCCACTGTAGCCACCACTATAGGTGCAACGGGCTGAATCGAAAAACAGCGACGCGCGGCAGCATGCAAAAGCGCGCATGAAAATAAAAAAACCCGCTTGGCAATTCACCAAGCGGGTTTCTTTGTCTGGTCGGGGCGAGAGGATTTGAACCTCCGACCACCTGCACCCCATGCAGGATAGAAAATTCCCCGCGCGCCCAGTGCTGACAAGGGCTGGCTGGCGGCGCATCCAAATTCGCGCTCAAAGATTAGGCACGGCGCCATGCGGGTTTCCGGGCGATTGGCGCGCGGTGTTTGGATGAATTGGATGCCCCTACTTGGGTGCCGCCAGGCTGCGGATAGGGGGATTCGAACCCCCGCAATTGCCCGTAGACACTGGCTTTGCGGGAGGAGGTTGCGACAATCTTCCGATTCCGCCCGCTTACCGCATCGTCTACCGGGCTTACCAGTTTGCCTACGCTTAGGCCTTCTGGACCACAAAATGGCTACGCAAGTTCGTCGCGCTACAATGCCCGCTGCATGTAACAGAAGCGACACATGACATACGAAGAACAATCATGGGGCATCGCGCTGGGCATCGTGCTGGTTGGCATGGCTGTCTGCTGGGCGCTGGCGCGTATCAACTTCCTGCCCCACCTCAGCGGCCCGCAGAACCGCTACAAGACTATCGACGGGCTCCGCGGCCTGGCTGCATTCGCGGTGGTAGCCAACCACGCGCCCTTCGCTCTCGGCAATGCCGGCATGCCTGTCACCCAGTTCGGCGTGATGGGCCACGTCTACGGGAATATGGGCTCGCTCGGCGTGCAGATCTTCTTCTGCATCACCGGCTTCCTGTTCTTCGACCGGGCCATACAGAAGCGCGGGCAGATCGACTGGGCCGACTTCTACGGCGCGCGCATCCGCCGGCTGGCCCCGCTCTATCTGTTCGTGGCCGCCATCGTGGCAGCGCTGTCGATCCGCATTGCCGGCGCATCGCTTGACTGGACGGTGCCAAAGACTGGCCTGGACCTCGCCTCGATCTTCGCCTTCGGCTTCCTCGGCAGCCCGGCCAAGATCGGCGCGTTCGACACGACGCCGCTGAACACGGTGATCTGGACGCTTGCCTATGAGTGGCGGTTTTATTTCTTCTTCCCGTTCCTGGCCTATCTAGTGACGGGACGCGTGCGAGCGAGCATTGCGCTGGCGATCGCCCTCGGCTTCATGGTGCTGGATTTCGCCACGTCTGATTCGGTGATGTGGCCCTACTTCCTGACCGGGCTGGCCGGCGCGTACCTGCATAACCGGGATCTGCGCATGCCGGCGTGGCTGGGCGGCCTGCTGCTGGCGGTGTCGCTGGTACTGGCAATCTACCTGCCGCTGCCGCTGTACGGCTGGGAGCGCTACGGGATCGTGACGGCAGGGTTCCTCGCCGCGGTCATGGGACGGCCGGCGTTCGTCGCCGTGCCGGCGCTGCGGTATCTGGGAGAAATCAGCTACAGCGTGTACCTGCTGCACCTGCCGGTGCTGTTCGTGGTGTCGCGGCTGCTGATGAAGGTGTACCCGAACGGGGTGAGCTACGGTGTGTATCTGGCCCAGCTCGCCGTAGGCGTCGCGCTGGTGGCGGTTGTGTCTGCGTTCACCTACCGCTTCATCGAGCACCCTTTCCTGGCGAAGAGATTGCGTCGATCAGCGCCTGATGCCGGTCCCGGCACTCGCCGCCCTGACGCTGCAGGTCAAGAGCGAACTGCCTGAGATCAGCGAGCGTCAGCCCCGTCGGCGCTTCGAGCACGGGCGGGCACGGCTGTGCCGTTGGCAACCGCGGCGTTGTCGCGGTAGATGCGCATCCAGTCATCACCAGTGCGGCAGTCAGGAATGTCAGGCGTCGCATGCTTGGCGGCCTCCACGGTCTTGGTGATGGTGCGGTACTCGATCTGCTTCTTGTCCCGCGCTTCGAGGTACAGGCTGTAGGCGGCGTCGGCGTTGTCGTGCCACGCCTGAATGTCCTTCTGCGCGGCGGCCCGCTCCACCGCCTTGCCGTCCGACCTGCCCTTCAGGTAGCCGCCGCCTGCCGCCACGCCCAGCACGATCAGGAATGCCAGCCAGAGGCGCGGGTCGAGGATGCTCATACCAGCGTGCCCCCGGCTTTCACGAACTGCTCGCGCAGGTCGTCCAACTTGTGCTCGTACTGGCCGTAGCCAGCGCCGGGCAGGCTGGCCCAGATGTTCCGGCACTTCGCCACGGCGTCGTCGAAGCGGCCGACCTTGATGTCCTGCAGCGCGCGCTGCTCCCGAATCATCTGGATGGCGATCTTGTCCTGGCTGATCGGCGTGAAGTCGGGCAGCCGGAGCAGGCGCTTGTAGGCGTTGTAGTACCGGGCCAGCAGCTGGTACCGGCCGGCGGCCGTGCTGATCACCTTCCACTTCGGGATCCACACCTTCTCGCGGGGATGGTCCGAGTAGTCGGAGAACAGCGTGCCGCCGACGATCACGTTGTAGCCGTCATCCGATCCAGCGATGCGGGACGTGAATTCCGACCAGGCCAGCACGTCGAGGAAGGCGCAGACGTTCTTCCCGCCAGCTTCGTCAGGGCTGATACGCGCCATTACAGCCTCTGCTTCACGTCGTCGACCACCTCGTCGATGCCGGCCGTCTGCTTCTTGGCGATGTAGTTGAACACCCAGCGAACCACCGCCCATGCGGGCAGTCCGCAGGCGAACACAATGCCAATCAGCGCCACCATGCCGACATAGTCAGTCGCCCACGCATGCAGGCCGAAGTGCTGCACCACCGCGGCGCCGCCGCAGACTGAGCCCACGACCGTCGAGGTCAGGCCTACGGCCCACTCTCTTGGGCTGCGGGGGGTGGTCATGCACATTACGACCAGGGCTGCGAGGCCGGCCCCGATGGCCGTGCCGCCAGCCAGCCCGATCGCTGTCTTTCCGCCTGTTGCCATTGCAACTCCACTGCTGATTGGTTCAGCCATGTTGGACCCCAGTCGTTTCGAGAAATAGTTATCGGACGCGGCGAGCGCGGATCATGCCGGTCGCGTTGAGCGTGCCGCCGCTATGCGCGACGCCAGCGACGAGATAGACCGTGGTGGTGGCTGACAGCGAGAACCGCTGCACCGGCGCGATGCCGGTGAGGCCGAGGCTGGACGTCAGGTTCAGGTTGCCCAGGTTGTTGTAGAGCGGGATCGCCGGGTGCGTGGCCGACGTGCTGCTGACCGATACGTTGCCGCTGGTCATGGTGTCGCCAACGCCAGTCGCAAAGAACACCGTCCCTGTCACATCCCAATCGCCGGCCGTCAGGCTGATAGAGGTGATGTTCGTGTTCACGCCACTGGTCAGCGCTGTCGGGCCCGCCGTGGCTGTGACGTATTCACCCACGCTGCCGGCATTGGCGCTGTCGTTCGTGGTGGTGCCAACGATGCCTGTGGTCGACGACGGGGTAATTGTGCTGGAGAAGGTCACCGCCCCGCTGTAGGTGTGCGCGCCAGCGAAAGTGCCGGACATCGTCGCGCCGCTGATCGTCTTGTTCGTCAGCGTGTCGGTGGTGGCGCGGCCGACCAGCGTGTCGGTGCTGGTGGGCAGCGTCAGCGTGCCGGTGTTGGTGATGCTGGAAATTACCGGCGTGGTCAGCGTGGGAGACGTGCCGAACACCAGCGCGCCGGAGCCGGTCTCGTTGGAGATCACGGTGGCGAGCTGCGCCGAGGTGGTCGAGGCGAACTGGCCGAGGTTGCCGGTGGTGCTGGCCGGGTTGGCGAGGTTGGCGCTGTCCCAGGGGGTGGCACTGCCGAAAACCGGGCGGGCGCTGAAGGTCGTGATGCCGGTGGATCGGGTGATGGTTAGAGGCGTGGAAAGGAGGGTGCCAGAATCATCATATGCGGCGATTTCCAGATTTGAACCCGCATTGCTACCGCTCTCTGCAACTCCATTGGAGCTAAACCACCAACGATCAAGGCCAGCTTTCCTAAGGCGCAACGTGGAGCGTTGCCCGACGATGGCATTAATGATTAACGAACGACCGCCAGAGGCATTCGAAACCGTCACATCCCCCGTGAACGTCGCCCCCGTCAGCGCAGCGCCCCCCAGATTCGACAGCGCATTCGCAGCGCTCGTCGCACCGGTGCCGCCGTTCGCGATCGGCAGGGTGCCGGTGATCGAGCCGAGCGACACTGCACCCCACACCGGCGCGCCAGAAGGCCCGGTCGACAGGATGGCTTGCCCGGTGGTCGATCCGGCGGGATTGATCAGGGACGGCGGTACCGTGGTCGCCGCCAGTGCAAGGGCCGGCAGCAGTGCGAGCGCGGCAAGGAATCGCTTCATCGTTTTCCCCATGGATTAGTTCAGTGCAACCCAGTCAGAAGCACCAGTGCCGGTGTTCTTGGACTTGTACCAACGGTTGTTGGTCGAATCGAGCAGCTCTTCGCCAACGTAGATTGCGTTGACAGTAGGTGCGCCGAGCGTGCTGCGAAAGCCGTTCTGCCCACGCTCTTTCCAGACGCCAGGAGAGCCGGCAGAAGTGCACACCCACCCTTCCGGCGAGCCGTCCACCGGGGCGTCGTTCTTGAAGAAGTCGCCCAGTACGCCGGTGACGAACGACGCCAACGAGAACTGCGGATTGGCGTTGATACCGACTTCCAGATACCGCGCACCAAAACGCGCGCCAGGCGCGTGGTTGTAGAACTGCGTGTAGCTGTTTGCCGTGTAGGTGTTGTCGCGCTCGACGAAACCGATGCAGCCTTGCACGTCCCATGCGAACGCGATGGGCGCGCCTACCTTGCCGGTCATGTCGTTGCCGGTGGCCTTGAAGTTGTCGCCGTCCACGCGCACGTAGCCGTTCTTGACCGTGTTGTTGGCGAACACCGTGCCCTTGCCGCCGGGGCGGACAAGGATGCCGCTGTCGTTCAGATCGAAGCGGTTTCCTTCGAATACAACACCGACACGCGTGGTCGCCATCTGCGGGCCATATGCGTCGACGGCAACGCAGTCCTTGAAGACAAGCCCAGGAATGTCCGCACCGCTCCAGCCGCTGACGTAGTAGTCGGAAATGACTGGCCCTCCGCCGTAGAAGTGCATACCGACAACGCTGCAGTTGTCGTTGCCGTAGAACAGGTCCGACGTGAACAGGATGTGGGAACTCACCCGCTCCACCTGGTTGTTCGAATAGCCACCAATCATCTGCACCTTCGAGCCCTGGTTTATCTCGTAGCAAATGCCGCCACCGTTGAGGCGGTTGTTCTCGAACACAGTGGGCCCGGCATTGTTCACGCTGGTGAAGCGCGAGACGCGGCCGATAGGGTTGATCGCATCGCAGTTGACGGCCTTGCAATTGGTCGAGTTGTCGGAGAACGCGACATCCTCGTTCGAGGTGTTCCAGCTGCGGCCGGTCTGCTCGAGGCGAGCATTCAGCATCTGGATGTTGTCACCGTTGCGCACGATGATGGAGTAGTTGCAGATCTGGTACGACCGTTGCCTGTCCACCACGATGTTCTTGTTCTGCAGGCCGTTGAACGCATCGGCCATCAGCGCAGAGCGGCAGGCCTCAAAGTTCGGCCGATGGATGTAGATCCCGTCGTTACCCTCGAAGGCGAAGGGGAAGTAGTTCTCGCTGTCGAGATAGGTGCCACCAGCGATCGACGTATTGCCGCTGACGTTCGGGAAATTCGGTGCCGCGATGGTGATGCCAGAGCACGACTTCAGAAAGAACGCCACCCGCTCGGCGTCGGTGCCGTTGACCACGATCTTGCTGCCCTCGCGGAACAGCAGCGCCAACTTGCTGCGGCCGGTGATCTGCACCGCGGTCTTGCGCGTGACGTTGAACTTGTCTTTGTAGGCGACGTTCGTCGACGGGATCAGGTTGTATTGCCGCCCCTCGAAGTCCAGCGTGCCACCGGTCGGCGTCGCAGCAAGTGCCGCGGTGATGGCAGCCGTGTCGTCGGCTGCGCCCATGCCTGCGCCGAACCAGCAGGCCTTCAGCGTGTCACCGCTGAACTGACGCAACCAGCGGCCGGTACCGGTGTTGGGCTGCACGACCGTGCCATCGTTCGGCGTGGCCACGCTCGACGGGTCGAAGCGCCATTCGCCCTGTGCGCCATCGCCAGGCGTGCTGCGACCCAGCATGTAGACATTCAGGTATTTCGACGTGTCGAGCGCCTTCAGCGCCGTCAGTGTGGTGACCACGCGCGTGAGGGAGTTGCCCCATGCAAGCTGGTCATCACCGACCGTGCCATCGGCGGGGATCGTCAGAGACAGCGTCGTACCACCGCGCACATAGACGGCGCTCGGGCCGGCAGGGATCGGCGCATTGAAGGTCAGTGTGGTGCCGTTTAGCGTGTACTGGTCTGGCGCCTGAAACGTGCCATCGAAGAACACCAGGATGTTCGACCGTGAGCCGTAGTCCTGCGACAGAGTCAGCGTTGTAGAAATGCCAGCCGTATAGTCCACACCCGCCTTGAACCCTGGCGTGCCGCCGATACCAAGCTCGTCGGTCAGGTTTCCGGCACCAACGGTTGGCGGGATCGGAAGATAGGTGACATTCCCATTTACATCGAAGGCCAGCGCCTTCATCGCCCTGGTGGCGGCATTGGCCAGCGCACCCGATACGTTCTCGTAGAGCGGCAGAATCAGCGCCTTGCCGAGCCGCGCGGAGAAGTTCTGGCAAAGCATCGTCAGCTTGTCCAGCGCCCGCTCGACGGCCTCCGACGGGAACGGATCATTCGGCGGCAGGTCGGTCGTCTGCAGCGTATCGGGACTGCGCAGCAGCACGATCTGCGCACCGATGGATGGCGCGACAGAGAATGTCACGGTGCCGCCTGATTCGACGCCGGCGCCCGTCACGGTGTAGCCGGTGGGGACAATGGCACCGTTGACATAGACCTCGATGTCGGTGCCCAGCAGGAAGTAATACGGGAAGGGGAAGGCGACGGTGGTGCCGTCACCGACGTACGGTGCTTGCGAAGTGGTGGTGGTTACCGTCATGGTGCCCTCGGAGTGGATCTCCGAGGGGCGGCATATTCACGCGCGGCAGGTCATGGCCTACCCGCTTCTGTATGCGCAGAAGATAGCCCTTTTGCCATGACGGCACATACGAGAAACCAGCACGAGATTCACCGACTGAATGCCGCGCTGAAGTCTGGCGCCCTGCCGGGAAGCCCGGTGCCAGGGTTCCACCAGTAGCTTTGATCCCAGTCGTTCTGCGCACGCTGTTTCATGCGCGCGAGATATCCAGGCGACAGGCTTTCCTGCATCGCATGCAGGCCCGCATGATCGATCGCGGACTTGGCATACCAGAGGTTCAGGTAAGGCGAGTGCCCTTTCGCAAAGCGCAGCGCTTCGGCGCCGACGTGCGTGTCCTTTCCGGCGACCGCCTCGTCGATGTTCCCCTTCGTCAGTTCGTAGAACTGCGCCAGGCTGCCAAAGCTTGGGCCGAGCAGCTCGAACAGCCCCTGCTGCGGGCTCATGTCGCTGGACGAATCGCGCAACAGCACGTCGCCGAGGAAGCCGGCGCCCCCGCCCTGCGTGAAGGCCTTGAACCAGAATTTCGGCTTCGACATGTCGATCGGGTCCTTGCCGTTCAGCAGTTCCTTCGTCTGCGTGACGATCGCTCCCAGGATCGTGCCGGTGACCATCAGCATGCCGGCGCCGTAGACCACGCGATTGGCCATCAACGGCGCACCCTGCATGCCGCCCGGCGTGTCCATGACGCGGCCCCAGTGCCGCGAGATCATGGCGATGGGGAACGACTTGAACTGCATGACCGAGCGCGCGAGTTCGCCGTCCAGCGTGCCGCGCTGCTTGCCGCCCCATGACGCGAGCGCCTTGGTCTGCAGATCCGGGTTGAGCACCGCATATTCCGACTCGTCGGTGATCAGGCCCAGCACCTTGGCCACGACCTCGTCGGAGCGCGGATCGCCCGCGGCGCGGATGGATTCCGGCGTCAGGAAGTCCATGCCGTTGTGCTGGGTCAGCTGCGCCTGGCGGATGACGTCCCAGTCGGCTTCGGTGATGCCCTTGTTCTCCATGCGCCAGCGGTCGTATTCGGTCAGTGCCTTCCAGTCGGTCTTCGACAGCTTGGCCATGCCGTTCATCATGGTCATGGAGAAGGCACGACGCAGGGTATCCGTCCAGGCGTTCAGCAGCGACAGCTTCATCGTGCTGTTGGCCAGCCGGCCCGACCAGCTGTGCCCGAGGTTGTCGCCGCTCCAGCGCGCCAGGTCGGACGCCATGGACTCGGCGATCACGCCGTGCATGCTCAGAAAGTCGCGGGTGTTGCTGTCGAACTGACGGGGGATGTTGCGCAGCGCCTCCCAGTAGCTGAGGTTATTGAAGCCGGTGGTGACAAAGAAGGAAGGGATGTCGGTCAGGCTGGTCACCAGTGCGCCGCCGAGCTTGCCGAACACCTCGACGTTGCGCACGTGCTGCGCGACCTGCGCGAGATTGCCGTGCTTGGGTGACGCGGCCACGCCGGACAGGACATTCCACAGGCCCTGCGGCCCGGCCTTGTACCAGGCGCGCTCGCCGTCGGCGCGCACTGCAAGATCGCTCTGCAGGCGGAACTGCTGGTTCGGGTTGGGACCATAGCGCTCGACCAGGCCGATGTCGCGCGAGAGCCGGCCCACGTGCCCGACCATGGCGTCGAACATGCTGCCGGCACCGTACTCGGCCATGTAGTTCAGATAGGCGGCGCCGTCCTTGTAGTGGATCTGGCGCGTCTGGCTACCAGCGTTCGCGCGCGAGGCGCTCCCAGGCGCGGGCCGGCTGCCCGGGGCGGTCTTGTTCAGGCCCTCGGTGGCAATCGTTTCCCACGACTCGCGCAGGAAGTCCAGCACCTCGGCGTCGTTCATGCGCGTGCCGTCCTCGCGCACGTACTGGCTGCGGTCGAGCAGCGGCAGCGTGTCCTGCGCCCACTTGTCGCGCGCCGCGGTGCTGCCGTCCCCGCGCACCTTCACGCTGTCATGCGGCTGCGGCAGGTAGCCATAGTCGAGCTTGCCAACGTCGCCGCCGGCGGCATTGAAGCGCTGGCGCATGCGCTCGATCGCATCCAGCCACGCGCGCGCGCCCTTCTGCGCCAGCTGGTTCCCGGTAGAGCCGTTGGCGTTTGCGATGATCTCGACGGCCAGGTCGCGGGTCATGCCCGGGTTCTCGGCGTCGAACAGGAACATCAGGCCGCGCCGCAGCGGGCCGACGCCTTGCCGGCTCTCCGCGGCGTCCAGCAGGTCCATCAGCGAAGCCATGTTCTCGCGCTTGATGCCCTCGATGTATTGCGAGGTCAAGTCCATCTCGCGCATGAAGGACTTCGTACGGTTGTCGCCGAAGCGCGCCATCAGGTCGGTTACCCGGTTCTCCATCGCGGCGGTCCTGACGACCTGAAGATTCGCACGCGTCACTTTCAACGCGGCTTCCTGCTGGATCTGCTGCATCCCCTCCTGTGCAGCTTCGAGCATACGAGCATCCTGCGACAGGCCTTGCCAACGAGCGGTATCGCGCCGCGCGATCTGGCGCATGTTGGCTGACAGCCGGTCCTCGATTTTCTGCAGCTCGGATTGTGATAGGGTTCGGCCAGCGACTTGCTGAACGGCTGCGACACACCTGGGATTCATTGCCATATGGTTCTCCTGATCTGGATCATCGGCGGCGCGCTGGCACTTGGCCAGTTAGCCGAGAGCCTGCCGCCGCGGACCTGGTGGCTGCTGCCGCTGGCGGTAGGCTGGATGGTCGCTATCGTGCCCGTGACGATTTTCTCGATGGACGCCGGCCACCCGTGGCGCCGCGCTGCGCTGAATGCCTGCCGCGCGCTGCGCTCATACCTGTTCGTGATGGCGCTGATCTGCATCCCCGCCGCCGTTCTCGCGCTGCTCTCCCGCCTCGCGGGTTAGAGGTTCATCAGCGCGCACTCTGCCGCCACCTGCAACAGCGGCGCATCGGTTGCCTCAGCCTCCGCCTCCCGCTTCACCGCCGCGAGCGCATCAGCCAGCCGCATCGGCTTCTCCATCCCCTCCAGTTGCACCAGCATATCCGGCGCCATCTTGGCGATCTGGGCGGCCTGTGCGTCGACGCTGGCCATGGCGGCAGACGTAGCCGGGTCAGAAGCCGGAATATTCTCTGGAATATTTTGCGGTCCCTTTTGCGGTTCTGACTTGGAAGCCGCGCCAGTGCTGGGTTCCGGGGTGGACGACTTTGCGGCGACAGGCGCAGAACTCGTCCGCGCAGCCTCGCCAGCCGCCAGCGCCGTCGGCTTGACCGGGCTCGGCGGCGCATCCAGCGCGGCGCGCGTCTGGCGGATGCCGGCAATCTGCTGGTCGACCTGCTGCAGCGCCTGGCGCGCCTGCTCGGCGCCGCGGTTAGCCTCCATCTGCTGCTCCGACCGATCGATCCGGGCGGCGTGCTCGTCAGCCAGCGCGGCAATTTCCTTGCGGGCGGCTGCCTGGGCCTGCTTGTAGGAAAGCCGATCCTCGCCCCCCTGCGGTTCCTTGGCACGCGCGCGGATCGCGTCGTCGCTGGTGTCGGGCATCGAGCGGCGCAGCTGGTCGAGTTCAGTGCGCAGCTGCCGCACGGCGCCCGGCTCGGCGGCCTGGCCCGCTTCTGGAAGCAGGTCAGCGCGCGCGGATTCCAGCCGGCCGACCATGTCGTCGAGCATACGGGTCTGCTGCAGCGTGTCCCAGTGGATGGTGTCGCTCACGTCGACGCGCGTGCCGGCGCCGAGCTGGTCGAATGCCTTGACGATGGCGGCAAGGTGGTCCTGCGCCGCGGCAATGTCGGTCGGGTCCTTCAGGTTCCAGCTGTCGACGGTGTCGCGGATAAGCTGGGTGCGGGCGGCGGCCTGGGCGTCTGGGTCGTTCGCCGCGGCACGGCCGGCGGCTTCACCACCTCGCTGGGCCATGTATTCCTCGACCCGGGCCAGATACTTAGCTGTCTCGGTGGCTGGCGGCGTGCGGCCTTCCAGCACCGCGCGCGCCTGCTTTGGCCCGCCGTTGTAGTCGGCGATCACCGCACGGATGTCACCGTTGTACTGCTTCATGGTGTCGCGCAGGTACTTGGCCATGCCATCCAGCGACTGCACCGGGTCGGTTGGGTCCTTCACACCGTACTTCTGCAAGTTATCCGGCATGAACTGGGCAACACCGCGCGCCCCCTTTGGCGACACCGCTGTCGAGCCGGACCTCTCGCCTGCGTTCTTCAGGGCAATCATCAGTTCCGGCGGCACGCCCTCGCGCTGCGCCGCCGTCACGGCGTAGGCATCCAGCCGGGAATCGTTGTAGGGCAGCGCCTTGCGCTCGTTACCGCCCATGTCCACCAGCGCGCGCGCCGCGGCGGCGTCGGCACCAGCCGGCGAAGGTTTGGCGCCGCGCATGCCCCGCGCCGCCCACACGCCGAAGCCGGCTGGCACCAGCGTCGACACGGCCAGGCCAACGGGGTCGAGGGGGTCGTACTGCTCGCTGATCTTGCTGTAGTCGGCGTTCTCGAGGATGGCGCGGCTGGCGGCCTGCTGAGCCACAAAGGACGCCGGGCCGCCGGCCACCACCAGCGCAGCGGTCTGCGCGATCGTCCGGCCGGCCACCGGCAGCGCCACGCCGGCGGCGCCAGCCAGGCCAGCCACCGCGCCGACCTGCGTTCGGGTGGCAATGTCGACGCCCTGCGCCTTCAGCCGGTCCGCCTCTGTCATGGCCTCGTCCGCACCCGTCAGCGCGGCGCCCACCACCGGGCCGCCCAGCAGAGAGTAGCCGATTGCCTTGGCGCCGAACCGGCCGACGCCGGCCAGGACGTTCTCGACCACGTTGGCAGTCGCCGGGTCAGGCATCATGTCGCGCGCGGTGGTTCGCAGGCCGGTGCCCACATCGGTGCTGAACGCCTCGCCGCTGGCCACGCGCTGACGCGCTTCCTCGCCGGCGTCGCGGCGCTTCTTCATCTCATCCGGCGCCAGCAGCAGCGAGGGGTCGGCCTGGGCGCCGTAGGCGGCCTGCACATCGCCGAATGCCCCGGTCACGTCAGCGCCGAAGGCGATCGATTCCGTGGCGCCAGCGGCCACGCCGCGCGGCAGGGCCCCGGTCGTGCGCCAGAAGTTGAAGCCGGATGGGGGTGTCGGTGGAGGCGCCGGACGCTTGACCCTGTCGTCTAGAACCTGGTCGGTGCTGTCCTGGTACAGGCTATCGAGCATTGGCGGCTCCCGGGTTCTGGCTCAGGTCGATGATCAGCGGCCGCCCGCCCGGGCCCGTCTTCACCAGGCTGCCGCCGGCGTTCACCGCGTACTTCCCCTGCCCTGCATGCACCAGCGTCGCGCGCGGCAACTGGGTCACAAACTGGTCGAGCGGAACCGGCTGACGCCCCACATACACCAGGCTGTCACGTGTCTGCGCGACAAGGTCTGCCGGCTTGACGGCGTTCAGCCGGTCGTTGAAAGCGCTCTCGCTGGTGCCATAGGGGAGCGGGATCTTGCTGCCGTTCTTCGTGATGATGCCGCCGGTGGCGAGGTTCACGGCCTGCTTGATATCGGTGCTTCCGCCATCCGCGGCGATACCAGCCTGGATCAGGTAGGCGGCATTGATCCACTGTTCGCGCACGCGCTGGTTCTGCGTGGCGTCGCCGATTTCCTTGGCAATCTCTGCCTTCCAGCCGGTTTCCCTGGCGTTGTCGATCTTGACCACGCCGTCGCGAATGGCGCGCTCGCCGCGAAGCACCAGCTCGGAGGTGAAGCGGCCGAACGAGGTGCGGGAGTTGGCATAGGCCATGGCTACGCCCAGCGTCTGGTCCTTGTCGCTCATCTGGCGCGCCAGGTCGGACACCCGGTCGGCGTCGCCCACCGTCGAGCCGATGCTGGCCAGCGCGGAGGCCTGTTGTTCCGGCGGCAGGTTGCGGATGATCTGGCCCAGCTGCTGCGCCTGCTCGGGCTCCAGCGGGCTGATCTTGCGGTCGGCGGCTGCCTCCACCGGGCGGATCATGGCCATGCGCTCGGTAATGGCGCGCTGGGCGGTCGGAATGTCCGTGATCGGGGTGCGCGGCACGTCGGAGATCACGCTACGTTCCTGCGCCGCCTGCCACGGGTTTTCCTTGTATGCCTGCATCGACGCCTGATTGATGCGCTTGCGCTGCTCGTACACCGCCTGCTCGGTCGGGTTGACACCGATCTCGGGCGTGGCGCTGGCGGCGCGCATGCGCTCCAGTTCGGCCTGCTGCTGCGGCAGCGACATCGAGGCGAAGCGGGCGCCCTCCATGTTGGACTTCAGCAGCGCCCGGAACGGCGCTTCCGCCGTGGTGCCGGTGACCGTCGTCGACGCCTCGGCAATGAAGTCCTGCGAGAAGTAGACGCCCTTCTCGTTCAGGTCGAAGGCCTTGTTGAAGATTTCGGTGCCGGCCGCCTCGCGCGCCTGCGCGTCGCGTTCTGCCTTGGCCTGTGCCCGCTCCTGCGACGCCACGATGCCGTTCTCGTAGCCATAGGCGCGCGTGATCAGGGCGGAGCGCTTGGCCGGATCCATCACCTCGCCTTCCGGTCCTTCCAGCCTGGCGCGCTCGGCGCGCACGCCGACCAGGTCGCCAGTCTTGCCGGCGCGCTCGAGCACGCCGGATGCCGCGTAGTACGGGATCGTCTCGCCCGCGGTGCGCATGAGCTTGTCGCGCATCTCCGGACCGACCTCCGGCATCGTCTGCTCGATCGACGCCAGCGCCACCTGCGCCTGGCTCGGATCGGTGTAGACCACGTTCGACCAGTTGTCGATCGAGCCGGCCACGTTTTTCACGCGCTCGCTTACCCGGGCGCCTGCCTCGAATGTGACCGCCTGACCGCCGATCTGCGTGCGCAGCGCGGTCAGGTGTTGCTGCAGGTAGCGCTTCGAGGCCGGCGTGGGAGCGGCTTCTAGCGTCTGCTCGCTGTACTTGTCGAAGTCGCCCAGCAGCTGCGGCGTGAATCCGGACGCACCGCCGGTGGCCTGCAGCTTGCGCTCGGTCAGCGTCTGCTGCCACTGCAGCTGTGCATCGGAGAGGGCGTTGCCTGCCCATGCCTTAGCATCCTGCTCTTCCTGCTCGCGCAACAGCCGGGTCGTCGCCGCTGCCTCATTATTCATCGCCTGCCCAACCTGCTGCACGCCCTGCCCGATGTTGCTGAGCGCCTGGCCGGCGGCCGATGAGACGGCCATGCCGTCCGCGCGAGGGAGCGGCGCTCCGCCGCTCACATTCACCTGCTGCTGATAGACCGGGATTTGCATGGCGTCATTAGGTTATTTCAGCCCCTTCTGCGCCAAGGCGAGTTGGGTCTTCTGGTTGGTATAGGTGCCGTACGCCGACAGCGCAGATGCCCCGGCGTTCAGGTATCCGGCAGTCATCGCCGAGCGCGCATTGTTGCCGGCCTGCTGAGCTGACAGCGAGTCCAGGGTGGACTGCTGCTGGTAGCCCTGCGCCTGTAGTTGGGCTCCGTAGCGGATGTTCAACGCATCCAGTTCGGCATTCGTCGCAGACTGCTGGTACAGGTCAAGCGCGGAGCCGGACGCTAAATCGACACCAGATTGCGCTGTCGCCGCCCGCTGTTTGCCGAGCTGTAGCGCTGCCTGGCGGCGCTGCGCTTCCTCGTTGGCATTCCCCTGCTGAAAGGCCACCGTCGCGCGCTGCGCACTCGCTGCGGCGTTATATTCCGCGGCGTTCTGCGCTGATTGTGCGCTGGCTGCCTGGGCGTTCGCCGACGAGACCGCGCCGGTTGCCCCCAGCACCGCCGAGCCCACTGCCAGCCATGTGATCGGATCTGCCATTTATCTCACCCTTGCGTATCGGTCACAGTCCCGCCCATCGGGCGTGTAGGCGCGCATGCGCCCTTCCCATTCAAAGCCGCCAAGCAGTTGTACCCAGCGGTGCGCCTGCGGGAAATAGCTGTCCACCTCGACCTCGATCCGTCTGGCGGTGCAAGCCTCCATCGCACGGCGGACCGCGCGAGTCAGCGCGAACATGCCGGCGCCGCCGATGTCAGCCGCGATTACCGCCCACGCGCGCACGTTCCCCTCCCACAGCGGGCAGAATCCTGCGCAAGCCACCACGCGGCCGTCGATCAGGCCGGTGTAGGACTCGACCGCTTCCAGCGCCTCGGGATATCCACCCGACAGCAGAATCGGGCGCATGGCAGCCTGGGCCGGTTGCACCAGCAATTCGCGCATGTCAGCCGCGGCATATTGCCGAATCTTCATGTCAGCCCCGGTCGTAGGTAACGTTCTGCGGCAGGATCGCCACGATGGTCGACGGCAGCGGGTAAGGCTGCTCCAGGCATACCCAAGGGTTCGTGTCGTAGTCGTCGGCGAAGTCGAACAGCATGTCGCCGGTGAAAAGCGGCGGCGGATTGTCCATGGCATTCAGCGCGGTGCGGAACTGCCCTTCGTCCATGTTTGCGAAGGTGCTGCCATAGCGCAGGCCCAGCGTCTCAAGCACGCGCACCACCAGCTGGTTAATGCGTGCAGTCTTGCCCTGACTGGTGCCGTCGGCCGCGCCGGCGTTCATGCGCATGGTCTGCAGTCGCGCCGGGCATGCCAGGCCGACATGCACCTTGGAGCCAGCGTTCTGAAGCGTGACCTGTCCTGCGCTCACGACGCGGGGCGGATGCGTGGCGCCGTTGACCAGCAGATCAACCGTCTTGCCCTCCAAGTGATCGAGCCCGCTAATGGTAGTGACCGTCATCCGCCAGCCGTTGGCCGGGATCTGATTGAGAGATGGAAACGCGGCGTCGATGCGGCAAACGGCAATCTGCGCGCTGTCGATGCCGGTGATCATGGCCTTGGCAGTGACAAATTCTGTCACCTCTTTGCCGGAGACATCGAGCACCGTGTGGGTGTAGCGATACTGGATCTGTCGCCCGATGTCGTCGGCCGTCCAGATGTTGGCGCCAGCGACGAATTGCACCCCTTCTGCATGCGCTTCCGTCGCGCCAGTGCCAGGCAGCAGCGTCGTATTGATTGAGTTATCCAGCGTCAGGCCGGCGTCCAGATAGAAGGCGTCTTCGGGGTCGTCGCCCGGCCGGCGTTCCATATCCATGAAGCAGACGTAGCGCCGGGTCTGGCCGTTGACCGTCCACCGGATGATGGCCCACAGCTCGTCTCGGGTGCCGTCCGGCGCGCCGATGACGGACATCGCTTCGACCTTGCCGCCACCGCCGATGGGATGCCGATGCCAGCCACCGTGCGGCGGCTCCGGGTATTGCTCGCGCGAGTAGGTCATGGCCACCAGTTCGCCGTCAGAGCGCGCAGCCCAGATCGTCGAATACGGCTCCTGCTGGTACACGATCTGGTTCAGCCTGGGCTGCGGAATATGCTCGGCCATCATCGTCTGGTCCGATGACTGGTAGCCGTTGTTCGCGAAGTCGTAGGCGATGTCTCGCAGCTTCGTCCCGGCGCGCTGGATGAACAGCAGCACATTGCCCACGTGCACGGGTTTTGCCTTGCGCGAGCCGAATGCGGATACCGGCGCGGCTGTCTGGTTGTCCGGGCCGAATGGCTGGTTCTCGGTCAGGGACTTCACGGCAAATTCGCTGCCCGCGGTGCCGCACACCAGCGCCTCGACGGCGCCATTCAACGGTTCCATCCACTGGATGCTGTTCACCTGCGGTGACACAAGCGTCGAGGTGATGGCCATGTCGGCAGTCACCAGCCCGTTCAGGTCGCGTGCGCTGAAATTCTCGTAATCCCCCGAGACGCTCTCCCACGTGGTCTGCCCCCGCCCAAAGCACAGACGCTGGCGGAACAGGCTCACGTTCGATGGCCACCCCTCCACATCCGACCAGGCGCCAAAGGCCCATTGTGTCGAAGCATTGCCGGAGCCGACGGCGTCAGCCGGCAGCAGCGCCTGTGACGTGGCCGTGCTAATCGGCACGACGGTACCAGTGACCTGCGTTGGGCTCGTGTAGCCGGTGATCATTACCACGCCGAAGCCCGGGTCCTGATATTCCCACTGCACTCCGACCTGCGCATCAACGCCGCTGGTGCTGCCCGCGGGTGTGTAGTAGTTGCCCTTCACCACGTCGCCGCCATCCCACAGCGCGCCAGCCGTGTGCACGGGCTTGTTCGGGCCCGTGACGCGCAACAGGCCGCCGCCCGGGTCGGAGCTGACCGCCTTGTAGGTCTTTCCGTCGGAGATCCGCAGATTGCCGTTAGAGATCGGCTCGGGCTGGTTCCACTGTGTGGTGGCCGCGGCCGACTTGCGCGACAACTGGAATAGCGAACCGACGTGTCCTGCCTGGAAGATACCAGACGATGCGATCAGGGTGACAACCCCGCTCTGCGCCGACGCATAGACGGTGGTGCCGCTTACGTTGGCGGTCTTGAACGGGCCACCGATGGGCTGCATCACTGCCAGCGCCCAGTTCGTCGGAGCGAGGCGGGACAGCTTGCGCGGCGCGAAGTCGGGATGCGTGATGTACACCACGTCGGCGGACTCGACGAAGTCCAGCGCGAATTGGCCGTCGGCGTCGACAAGATCGGCAGACGAGTAAGGCGAGGCGATCTCGTACGGCACTCCGCCGCTCAGCACCTGGCCGTGGTTCGTCCAGAAGCGGATATACAGGTCGCCGAATTCGAGCTGGTAGGTCTGCTGAGTATTGAACTGGAACGGCACCAGCCAGGCCTGTTTGCTCTCGTCCTTGATCGGGGCGATGAAGCGCCAGCCACCGCGGCGCACAGCCGGGCCCTGAATGACGGGGATGTAGTTCTCACAGGTCTTGGCGCCGGCCGCGTACTTCGCGATGTCGGTGCGCCCTTCCAATCTCGGCGACAACTCGCCAGAGTTGAATGAGCCGAGGATGGGGGAAGCTCTCATAGTCGGATCAGCATCCAGGAATCGTCCGGGAATCCCTGCGGTGCGCGCTCTACCGCGCCGGTTGCAGTCGCATCGCGCAGAGCTTGCTTATAGTCCTCGCCGGCTTGCGCCTTCTTGGAGGCGGACTGCGTGATTTCTTCCGCCGCCTCATATGCCAGCTTCGAGGCCAGTGCTTCCACGAACAGCGCATCGAAGCGGCCGGTGTCGGTGATGTCGCGGATGTATCGGATCTTCAGCGGCGCGTTCTGGTCGGTGAGAATCAGGCCGCCTTCCAGCTGATAGGCGCTGTCGTCCTGGTCGCGGTAGTCGGTCATGGCCGGTACGGCGAAGGTCTGACCGATCTGGAGCAGCCGCAGGCAGTCGGACGGCGTCTGGTAGCCGTGGCCATAGCCCCACTCGGGCTGCGGCGTGACCTCCGGCACGGTGGTTCGCACCGCGGCGAAAGTCCAGATACGCCGGCGCAGTTCCGCCTTGCGCACGGTTTCCCACAGCGCGTTCATGGCGCGCGCGCTCTTGCTGTTCTCGGCGATGTCCGTGATGCGGGCGGCGCCGAGCTTCGTGAGTGCGCGGTTACAGATCTCAGTTTGCGAAGCCATGGCCGCCCACCCTTAGCCGGCCACCGAATACTTGCCAGTGGTCTCGATGTAGGCGTGCAGGCGTTCCAGTGCAGCCAGCACCTGCATGCGCGCTTGCGGCTCAGAAAGACCTGCCGAGCGCAGCGTGTCCCAATCCACCGTCAGTTCGATGTTCTTGGTCGCCGTGGCTGCACCGACGGCATCCGTGATCTGGTGGTCGCTGTCTTCGGGATTGATCGAATAACGACGAGTTGCCATGTTCTGCTCCTATCTGCAAAAAAGCCCGCGAGCCCTTCAGCTCGCGGGAAATGCCGCCCTCTCGGGAGATTGATGAACAGTGGATCAGGTGCCGTTGTCGACGTACTCGACCGACGTGCCGACGATGCCACCAGAACCGGCAGCAGCCGTCAGCGTGGCCACGATGTCGAGCGTGCCGCCGGGATCAGTGGTCAGGCCAACTGCCTGCCACAGCGGCTGCTCTTGTTTGTCCATCGTGTAGGTGCCGGACTCGTTGGTCACGTCAGCGTTCGACAGCGCGGAGGCCAGCGACTGCGCCGAGGCGAAGAAATCGGCATCCACGACGGCGCCGCCGTCCTTGGTGTTGCGATAGACGCCGATGTCGGCCGCGCAGGTGGTGATCGCCGCACAGGAAGCCAGCACCTTGCGCACCATCGCCGTCGACGGCACGGACGCCAGGATGTACTTCGAGCCGATCGAATCGCCGTTGACTGCGGTCACATAGCCGTGCGACGAGCGCAGCGAGCCGCGCTCCAGACGGCCATCGTTGATCACCGCAGGCACCGCATCGCGGTTGGTGATCGTTGCGGACTTGGTGGTTACAACTGCCATGATTATTTCTCCTGCCGCGCCGAGTGGTTGGCGCGATAAAGGTTCATGCACTCCTTGCATTGGCGCCCGTTGGCGCCTTTGCGAGTCCAACTGCCATCGACATACGGGTGTCCCGCTTTGCAGGCAGTCATGTTGCGGTGATGGGAGCCGCGCTTACTTCTGGCCTTCCAGTCGTTGATGACCTTCTCGATCTGCTCCTTTCTCCGGGGAGACATGAGCAGCCAAAGGGTCATCATCACGGCGATCGCTTTTGAGCCATACATGTCCCAACGGTAATGAGGCTGTTCCGTTGGTTTTCGATTGGCCCTGTCGATCAGCCGAACGGTCCCGCCAAAGATCGCTTGGAGCCTTTCCAGCGGCTCGCGCTGTACTTGCGCAGCGGTGACCGCAGGACAGGTTCTGGATTGGGTGAACGAGCCCTCCCCCTCCAAGAATCCTGCGGCCCAAGCGATTTCTCTGACGGTGACCATGACTGGTTATCCTTTGTTTAAGCGCACGGCAGCTCGACCACCTTTTTCTCTTCAAGCCGCGTACCGCCGAAGGTCCCGTACAGATACACCTGGTACGGCAGGCCGGCCAGGTCCTTGCGCTGCGACACGTCCGCGCTGATGTCCTGCCAGTTGCCCAGGTGCATACCGTCCCTGACATAGAACGGCACGCGGGTCTGGCTGGAGCCATTGACCGGCAGGCGCTCGGAGTGGATGAAATCCACCTTGCCCCACGACATCACGAAGCCGTCATTCACCACCGCGCGCTCCCCGTTGTAGTCCGCATTGATCATCTGGACTTCGTCCATCAGATTGCGGTTCTGCTTGGCGGTGATTACGCAGCTGATGCGTTCGCCAGACGACGGATCCCAGGCTTCGTTCTGCAGCAGCAGCTGGATACCGGCCTTCAGCTTTTCCACGTTCATGCCGGTGGCCGAGCTGGCACCTTCCGATGCCGAGATCTGCTGCGATGCCGGGAAGCTGGTGGTGGTTGCGCCATCGACGCCGGTCTTCGCTGCACCGAAGAAGGCCGCAATGATCTCGTCGTCCTTCGCGCGGTTCATGGCCGCAGTGCCGTTGGTGACGTAGCTCGATTGCGGATCGATCAGCAGGCGCAGCTTGTCGATCTGGTCAATCAGGTCGTTCCAGTCGTAGTCAGACGGGAAGACCCAGCGGCGGTCTGCCTGGGTGTCGGCCGGGGTCAGGGCCGGATAGCGCGTGGTGCGCTTGTTGGCCACGGTCGGCGCGAACTGATCGACAGGCACGCCCTGCTTGCCGGTGTACTGGCCATGCGTGACGCTGCCGATCAGGCGCGAACCCTTCTGCTGCGAGAGCAGTTGGACGTTGGTGGTGTACTGCTGGACGAAATGGGTGGTGACGAACTGGGACACGATGCCCTCCTGAATAAGTGAAAGTTGCTCACGTCTTCGAAGGGCTTGCCCTGTTCGGGGCCGCTTCTTGCCCCATTACGCGGGGCCTGGCGGCAGTGTCTAGCTGCTCTTGGACCGGGCCTTTGCCTGAGGCTTGTCGGTCTGCTGAGCGGCCGTCGCCTCATCGGGAGGCGGTTCGGCCGGTGGCACTTCCGGCCCGATCACGTAGCGCTCGAACTCTGCCGCGCGCTGCGTAATCCATGTTGCGTCCTTGTCAGGTCGCTGGGCCAGTCGTAGGCATTCTAAGCGGATGCCTTGCGGAGTAAGAGACGCGTTTGTGGTATCTGCCATGGCGTCACGCGCTCGGTGTCGGGTAGGCGATCTTGATCAGGCGTTCCATCTCGGCCTTCTTCGCCTGGTCGCCCTGCAGATAGGCGCTCGTCCATGCCTTGTCCGACTTCAGCGAATTGATCTTCGCCTGCGCTTCGGCCGGGGACATACCGAGGCCGCCGCTCTCGCCACTGGTGTGAACCTTGTGCTCGCCCAGGCCGCGGCCGATGCTGGCGAACATCTCCAGCATGACCTTCGTGCCAACGGCGCTCTCGATTTTGCTCAGCAGCGCCTGGCGCTCGGCCTGATCCTTGGCCGGAATGAACTGCGATGCGGCGCGCTTGCCGAGCTCGAGGTTCGCATCGGCGTCCTTGCCCCAGCTCGCCACGACCTCGCCGAACTGGCGATCGGCCTCCGCAGCCTGCTGCTCGGTCTGCTGCTGCATGCCGGCGTTCTGATAGGCGTTCCACTTCTCGGCCAGCATGGCGGCCTGCTTCGGTGGGATGCCGGCTTCGTGGAACCACGCGGCGGCTTCCTTGGCGAACGTGTCAGGCTGCCCTTCCGGCACCTTGATCACGCTCAGGTAATCGTCAGCCTTCTCGGGCACGCCCATCTTCACGCGGAACGCGGAAACCTCCTCGGCCGGCGCGTCGTCGCCGGGGATGACGACGGTGCGGCCGGCACGCTCATGACCGATCAGCTTCTCGAGGTTCCAGGCGCTCTCTGCCATGGCAGCCGGGTCCTTCCACCCCTTGGCCTGCGTCCAGTTGCGGACTTCCTCGTTCTGGAAGCCGGTGTACCAGGCATCGCCACCGGTGGGCGGCGTGGCAGCGGGCGCGGCGGCAGGAGCCGGTGCCGGGGCTGCTGCAGCGGGTGCAGGCGCGCCAGCAGGGGCCGGAGCGGGTGCGGCTGCCGGAGCAGCAGCGGGCGGTGCGGAGAAGGCGGCGGCGGCGTTGTTCATTCTTCAGCTTCCTCTTTGAGTTTCAGGAGTTGGGCGTCGTCGATGTGCAGGTGCGCGATGATGCGCTGGAACATCTCTTGCCGACCGATCTGCACGGCGGTGGCAATGGGGTCCGCCTGCTGGCGGATGGTCGAGACGACCAGCGGCGATTCGCCGAAGCGGGCGAACCGTCGCAGGTCTGCCAGCACCTTGCGGCCGGCATCGGTCTGGAACGTGGCGCGGTAGTACGACCGGCGCCGCAGGATGCGATCGAGCATGCTGAGCACGGGCTACGCTCCCTCGGGGATGACGGCCGGCGCCACCTGGTTGGTGCCTGCGGTGGCCTGTGCCTGCGCGAAATCCTTGGCCGCGGACGCCGCCACCGGCGCTGCAGCCAGTAGCTGCTGCACCTGCGCTGCCTGCTCCTGCTGCCCCTTCAAGGCTGCGACCTCGTCGTCGCTGCGAATGAACCGGGCCGGCACAAGGTTAATCTCTGCAAGCTCCTGCGCCATGCCGTCGATGTCGAAGCGCAGCATGACGCCCGGGTCAATCTGTGCCAGAGGCGCCACCGCCTGAATCGTGTTCAGGATGCCGACGCCTACGCCGGCGCGCTGCGCTTGGTTCAGCGGCCCCTGGTACTTGACGTTGACGTTACGGCCGCGATCGCGCAGCACCTGCGGCATCGGCGGCAACGCCCCGCTGGCAGCCAGGATGTCGATCTCGCGCTCGGTGGTCGGCCCCAGCATTTCAGACTGGATGCGCCCCATCGGAGGCCCCAGCAGCTGGCCCTTCTCCTGCGCGCGCAGCATCGCCTCGGTGGCGGTGATCGTCGGCTCTTCCACCAGGATGCGGAACAGCGTGACGAAGAAGGCGTCATTGATGGCCTCGCGGCGCTGGTTCATCATGTCCAGCCCGATGTCGACGCGGCCCTGCGTCTGGAACGGGATCGCCATGGCGCGGCCTTGCGTGTCGACGTAGCCATAGTTCAGCGCGTTGGAGCGCACGTTGAACGCGGCCAGGCTGGCGTCCTCGGTGAGCATGATCGGCGGCGCAACGACCATCTGGCCAGCGCGCAGCACGGTCTTGCTCATTTCGTTGAGCATCTTGATGTCCGGCAGCACCGCCATGGCCGGCGAACGCCCATAGACCTCGCGCGGGCTGGTCTCGAAGCGCGGTACTGCGAACGGGAATCGGCGGAAGCCGCCCTCTTCTACCGTCGATCGCGTCTCGAACTCGATGTAGCAGGAAGAGAAGTCCATGCCGCGGTGATCGCGCCGGCTGGCGTCGTAATCCTCGTTCGGACCAACGCAGTGCAGGAACCAGAACTTGCACAGCGGGTCCTTCTCCAGCGCGCGCCGGATGCCCTCGGACAGCTTGTCGGTACCGAACTTCTTGGCCGCCTGCTCTGCGGTGAACTGGAACTTCCGGTGCAGCCGGTTGATCGAGCCGTGCTCGTCCTCGGAGACATAGCACTCGGCCAGCGGCAGCGACTTGTACCGGATGCCCTTGCCCAGCGCATCGTCGATGAACAGGATGCCGGTGCCGAAGGCGCCGTCGTCGAGGATCACCTCGGACGACTGGCTGATGAAGTTGGCCTGGGCAGCGTAGCGGGCCTTGAACACGGCATCGTTCACCGCCTCCAGGTATCGCTTCACCTCGGGGTTGTCGTCCAGTTCCTCGTCGCCCGTCGTCAGGGACTGGTACTTCTGCGTGTGCGGCATCGTGAAGCTGATGACCGCGGCGGCGAACTTCGGCAGGGCCAGAGGCGCGGTGGCATCGAAGATGCGCTCGTTGCGCTTGTCGCCGTCTGGTCGCTCCTGCTGGAACAGGTTCTGCGTGGGGCGCACGCGCTCGGCGACCTCACGCCAGTGTCCCTCCCAGATGCCTCGCCGGGATGCCATCTGCTCATGCAAGCGGATGAGTTCGTTGGCGCGCTCGTCCATGATCAGCCGCCTTCGTTCGCAGGGATGCCGACGGCGTGGGCGTTGACCGCCGTGGCCGTGGTGATGGCAGCGCGGATCTGGCCAGCCGGCGCAGCGAAGTTCGCGGTGCCGTTCGCGGTCAACGAGATCGGCGTGGCCGTGCCCTCGACGTTGAGCGGCAACCACTTGCCAGCCGGCGACAGTTGCTCCAGCGCGACGTTACCGCCGCCGAAAGTCGCATCGACCATCAGCAGGCCACGGCCACCTGGCCAATCGGCACCGGCGCCCGTTGCGCTGGCGTTGCTTGCGAGTGCGAGTTGTACGCGTCGTGCCATGATCAGCTCCCGAGCAGGCGCGCTGCGCCGGTTTGAGGTTGGGTCGCCGCGGACTTCTCGCCGCCGGCAAGGATCGTCGAGGCCATGCCGCGGCGCTGTCGCAGCGCTGCTGCGTCGATGTCGCCCTGCACTGCTGCGTTGTCGACGGTGGGCGGCGGCGGCGCCGGCGGAGGTGGTGCCGGCTTTGCAACGCTCGGCTTGCTGAACAGTGCCGTCATGATCTGCCCCTTCAAAAGTCGGTTTGATAGTCGGTGATCGCAAACGAAGGGCGATTCGCCACTGGTTCTCGCTTGACAATCGCCTTACCTTCACCTGCACCGATCATAAGATACTGGTCCGCATCACAAACGTGCGAATACATGTTTTTATTTGGCACGTCCTGGTAGCGCTCGGTGCCGCTGACCTGCATGCGCTTGTAGTGGTAGCCGCCCATGTAGCCCTTGCGCAGGACCGTGCAATCCGGGTGGATCAGCATACCGGGCTCGCCGTCGATCAGACGCGTCATCGGATCGCGCGCGGCCTCGATTCGCAGCGTGGGCGAGTTCGTGTAGGCGGGCAACGCCTTCACGCCGTGGGCCTCGAGCAGCTGGAACGTATTGCGCTCTTCCTCATCGCCGCCCTGGGACGCGTTGCCGGATGGATCGCCAGTGATGCTGCCGATCTTGAAGTTCGGATACTGCTCGGCCAGGTGCTTCTTGATGAGGCCGGCGAAGCGGATGATGCCCGCGCGATCGGTCACGACCTCGCTGCGCTTGCGCCACTGGCCGTTCGGCATGCGCTGGGCGAACACGGCAGCCGGCGTCAGCCCAAAGTCCATGCCGACGTGCAGCAGCAGTCGCGGGTTCGCCTCGAACGGGCGGCAGTGCAGCGTGTCGCTGTACTCCGGGTAGACCACCTTGCCGTCCATGACGAAGCCATACTGGCCATCGACATAGACCTTGATCCACTCCGGCTTCTTGCCGGCGCAGGCCTTCAGGTAGTAGCCGGGATCGAGGTTGTGCGTGTTCTCGGCGTTGGGCGCGCGGCCACCAGGCTGGGCGAACCATGCAAACAGGCTCTGATCCTGCCGAAGCGAACCCAGCTCGCGCAGCTTGCCCTCCAGCTCCGCATTCGTCTCCAGATCCTCCTGCGACGGCTCTTCCGCCATCCGGTACCACCAGTGATCGGTGTCCGGCGGGTTCGTGTCCATCAGGATCTGGGGGTCGGTGCAGCCGCCCTCTTCCCGCCGCGGATAACGGCTCACGCGGCCGGTCAGCCCGTCGAGCACCGCCTTCGGCACCTCGCGCGCCTCGTTGACCCACGCGTCTGACAGCTCCAGCGACAGCAGCTTGCGCACGTCGTCGGGCCGATCCAGCGCGATAAAGATCACTTCCCAGTCGATCTTCTGCGCCGCGTCGACGATGTGGTGCGTCGGCGGGCTGGTGTCACGGTAGTTGCCGTAGCTCTGCGGAATCCACTGGTGCCAGGTCTTGATCGTGGTGGTGCGCAGCTCGGCGTAGGTGTTGCGGATGATCGCGGTGCGCCGGCGAATCCAGCCGTCGCGCTGGCGCTTCTGCTTCTGCAGGTTGCGCACCAGCTTCATGACGCAGCACACGGACTTGCCCGAGCCGACGGGGCCCCGGATGCCGGCCACAAAGGCGTCGGACAGGATGAACGCCTTCCCGACCGGGCCCGGCGGCTTGTAGTGGATCTCGTTGCCGGTCGAGCCGGTCAGATCCTGGCTCATTGCGCGCGGTCCCCTGGCAGCACAGTGCGGCCATCGCCCGGCACAACAGGCCGCGTCAGGTTGGCGTCGCGCACGCGCAGCTTGCCGGCGCGCACGGCGAAGAACTTGGCGCACTCGGTCACTGCGGTGATGAACCCGCCGAAGTCATCGAAGTAGCCGGTGAACTGGCATTCGTTGATCTCGACGTGCAGCGTCCAGGCGCGTTCGTGCACGGGGCTCTTGCGGATGAAGATGTCGGTGATTCGCATGGGTCAGTCTTTCTTCAGGATCAGGACGACGAGCAGAACCCAGAACAACAGTTCGCCCAGGTTTATTTCTAGGGTGACGCGCTTCTCGCGCCACGCTTGGCGGATGTTCCAGTAGATGCCAGCGACGATCTCGATAAGCTTCATGGGTCAGTCCAGGTGTAGGTGAATGTGCAGCGGCGAGCTATCCCCGTCGCCGTCCTTGTAGAGGCCGAGGTGCTTCTCGAGCGCGGTGAGCGATGCACCCTTGTCGGCCAGCTTGATCTTCGTGATGCGTCCGCTCTCAGTCTCGAAGCCGGCGACAGCCGCGGCGGTGTCCTCGTCCATCTCATGCACCGCCAGCGGCGTGCCGTCGGGCTTGAACATCTTGCGTGGATCGAGGAACGCCAGGCGCGCGCGCTCCAGCAGCACGCGCTCGGCGGTGATCTCCAGCTTGTTGAGCACCTTGCCGATCTTGGCCTCGATGGCGGCCTTCACGTGAGGGTTCTGCATCAGCCGGTTACTGTGCACGCGCGCGCTGTTGGCAGAGTAGCCGGCGCGGATGCAGGCCTGCAGCGCGTTCTGGTCGACGAGGTACTCGGCCACGAAGCGCTTCATCTTGTCGTTGAGACCGTCCTTGATCTTCGGCATCACGACCCCCTAGGCAGGTCACGCCCGCGCAGCCAGTCCATCACCCGCTTCACTTCCATCACCTCTTCCAGGTCGTACAGCACGCGCCTGCCCTGACGGACGGGCCGCGGCCGGTAGTTCTTCTCGCGCGTGCGACCGATGAGTCCGTTGACGCTGAGGTTCAGCAACTCAGCGGCTTCTTCTCGACCGATCAGCACGCGCTCTTTCATGGCCTCATCCGAAAAGAGCGCTATCTGGAGGTGGCGCGTCGTCACCGGCATGTCGGCGAGGGCGACGGATGAGCGCAGTCCAGACCAGGTGCGGCCGGACTGGGAAGTTGAGGTGAGCAGGCATTGCATGTCAGTCCTGGTACTGGCGACGGCTCTCAGAATTGGGCACGACCGGCACGAGAGCTCCGTCATTGGCCACGTAGAGGGCGCCGTTCAGATAGCCCTCGGGCAGCGGGGCATCGCCCAGCTTGCCCATGGCGATGAGGCACATGATGAGCACGCCGAAGCCGACGCCGATTGCGAAGGCGCCGGCCACGGCAACGTAGACGAGGTAGGCGGTCATAGTCCTCTCCAGAAGGCGTACCAGAGAAACAGCTCTACGCCGGCGACGCATGCGCCGAGCACCAGGCCGATGGTGAATGCGATGCGGTAGGTCATGGTCAGACTCCTCGAAAGATCACGTACCAGAAAAACAGCGGAAGCATAAAAAGCGGCATGTCAGTTCTCCAACCCACACAGCCAGTCGAGGCTGCAGTCCAACACCTGGGCCATGGCGATGAGGGAATCCAGCCTCGGCACCCTGCCCCTGTTCTCGTAGCCGGTGACCATGCACACGGCAACACCCACGCGGTCAGCGAACGTCTCCAAGTCCATGCCGCGCTCCCTCCGCGCCTGCTTGAGTCGTTCACCGAACGGGGTGCTGCCGTGGGCGTGCATGGCGTCAGCCTTCGCAGGCGATCAAGCAGGCGTCCTTGATCGCGGCTTCGTGCAGCATCTGCTTCAGCAGGTAGCCTTCGAGCGCCCAGACCTTGTTGACGGCGTTCTGGCGCGCGATCTTGCGGCCGATCTCGGCATCGAAGTTATCCGGGCTGGCGCAGGCCGACTCGCCGGTCACCGTGAAGCCGTTGCGCAGCACCAGCACGCAGAAGGTCAGCAGGTCCAATTCCTTCGGCGTGGCCTGCCATTCCGGCCCCCTCGTCTCGCCCACAAGCGCTTGGCTGGCAGTGAAATAGTGCTCGCTGGCGATGACTGCCTCGATGCGATCCGGCGTGACGCGCGGCGCGGTCTTGCCCTTCGCCTGGATTTCCTGCTCGATGGCTTGGTCGTTCATGGGTCATTGCTCCTGTTGAATGCCGTAGCTCAGGATCGCCAGAGCGTCGGCATGGTTGTCGTCGATGACCTTGATGCCGCGGCGCTCGGCCTCGGCGATCATCTCGGGCTTCTTGGCACGGCCGTTGCCGGTCCAGTGCTTCTTCGCGGTGGCCACAGCCACGCCGTGCATCGGGATGTTGTTGGCCGCGCACCAGGCTTCGAGCATCGCCATGTAGCCGCCGTAGACGTGCGCTGCGGTCGTGCCGGTGTGGCTGCACACCCGCTCGAAGTACACGGCCTGCACACCGCCAGCCTCGCGTGCTGTCGCGGTCAGCCACTCACGGAAGGCGATCCAGCGCCGGCCGTTGCCGCCGAGCTTGGCCGGATCGAGGCGGAAGCTGCCGGAGCGCACAGCACCGCCACGCGGGGCCAGCGCCCAGCCGGTGGTAGTGCCGAGATCCAGGGCGAGCACGGTGAGGTTGCAGGCTGCAAATGCGCGTGCGCGCGCGATGGGTGCGGGAGCGGCGGACTCTGCGATCAGCTTCGCAAGGACCGTGGATGCACACTGGCACCCAGCGATCCCCCGCTTGGCGCAGAGTTCGCAGAAAGCTCGATCCGCCGCCGTGATCGTCTCGAACAGGTCGGTCATTGCGAGAACTCCGGCAGCAGCGACGCGGCAGTCTGCGGGCCGGTGGCCGCCGCGCGCGTCTCGGGTTGTTGGGCCTGGGGGATGCCGTTCACACACTCGCGAAACAGCGTGTTGCGCAGGCGCATGGCCCACAGCGGCAGGTGCTCGGCCTCATCCCGCTCGACGAAGCGCTCGACCATCTCGCCGGTGTGGCGGTCCCGGTACGGGTGGGCCAGCGTGACTTTCATCGGCACCAGGTCGGGCCGGCCGATCTTGGGCATGTACATCGCCGCGGCGTGCGCCCAGCCCTTGAACGGGTCAGTGTTCATCGCCCGGTGCGTGGCGCGGATGAGCTTGATGCGCTGGTTCAGCCTGGCGGTGACCTCCTGCCACTGAGTGATGTCGGCGAAGGCGTGGCAGTCGCAGACCCAGTCGGTGCCGACCTTGATGCCGGCCCACATCGGGCAGCCGTAGGCGGAGCACTGGCCGGGCTTGTGGCGGTGCGCCGGGACGTCTGGCGCATTCATCGGGGTGCGGTCGAGGGTCATGTGATTCTCCAGCCTTTTCCAGCGTCAGGCGGCGACGCGTGATTGCGCTTCGATGGCCTGCTGGATGCGGGCCTTGAACGCGTGCGTGTCCTCACCGGGGCGCGCGTCGGGAATGCCAAGCTCGCGGGCTTTCGCGCACATGGCCTCATTCGTTCGCCACCAGGCATCCTGCGGTTTCGGTCGCGGCGCTGGCGGGTTCAGGATCTCGGCCAGAATCGGCTGCAGGTAGTTCGGGCTGATCGGCTGCGGCGCGGGCTTGCGGTCCCGAGCGATCTCGACCGCAGAACGCAGTTGGTCGTCCGTGGCGCCGGTGTTGGCGAAGGTCATGGCCATCGGGTGAGCACCGGTCATGGGCGAGACACCCAGCGAGCGGAGCAGGACAGCGACCTGGACGTGCCTTTCGGCCTCGCCTTCAGGCTCAGCGGCGCGCGACTGAGGGACGTTGTTATGCTGCTGCTCTTGGTTTTTTACTTCTCCCTTACCTGTCCCTTCCCTTACCTGTCCCTTAAGAGCTTTTTCTGGCGGAGTTCCGTCGGAATAATCTTCGAATCCAGCGGAAGGCGGCTTCGTTCCACCGGAATCATGTTTCTTTTCCGCCGGAACGATCTTCGATTCCAGCGGACGCCCCATTGATTTCCACTCATCGAACGACGGCCAGACGACGGAAGGCAGCCCGCTTTCCTCGCGCTTCTTGTTCAATTTCCGGAGGCGGTCCACCAGCTTGTCGTATGCGTGCTGGAGCTTAGAGTCCCACGATTCGCGTGCTTTCTCGCACACAACGGGGTGGTAAAGACGTTCGTCGGCGCATTTAATCCAGCCACGCAATGCGCCTTCCTTGATCTTCAGCCACTCGCCAACAGCACGGCCATAGCCAGCCAGTGAGGCAAGAGAGCGATCATCGTTGGGGAGGGATCCGGCGGGCACCTGGTGCCAGGCCGCGCACCACAGCATCACCGCGCTGCGGAATTCCTCGCCGCTCACCATGACGGCGATGTCGCTATCACGCAGACGCACAACGTCGAGGGGCATGAATTGGAAATCGCGCAGATCGCAGTCGGCCGGCGTAAGAGGTTCAGGCAAATCCGTCATGTCACCCCTGCCCGCCCATCCGCTGGAACTGGCGCGCTTCCAGATACTTCAGCGCCATGCTTTCCAGGGCATTCAGCTCAATGCGATCCACCACCATCGAATCGGTCGGAGCAATCTGCAGGCCGACCGCGGCGAGCAGTTGGGACCAGCGCTGCAGGTCTTCGAGCGTGCGGCTGATGGTGCTGGCCGACACGCCCATGCAAGTCGCTGCATGCGCCTGTGTCACACGTGCAACCGCGCGCAAGACCTCGGCCTCGTTGCGTGCACTGAGCTTCCGTGTGCTTTCAAGCTGTTCAGCCGAAACTGATTCCGTGCTCATGACGGGCTCCGGTCAGGCGGCAACAGCCTGGCCCCAGATATCGGGGCGCAGATCAGCGAGCTTCAGCCGAGGCTCAGCGGCAACGAGCTTCAGCGCCAGGGTCGTGCCGGTTTGGCGATGGCCGTTGGCGCAGAGGCGGAGGTACTCCTCGGACGTGCCGATCTTCTCCGCGAGGGCGCGGCGCTCCTTCGGCTTAGTCGCTTCGAAATAGGCTTTCAGGTCCATTGTTCTGTCCTGCAAAAGTGGTTTGCAGGAGAACTATAGCACAGTGATACGGTAAATCAATCTCCGTGCTTGTATATCAAGGTGAATGGAGTCGCTAATGTCCGCAACCATGCAGAAGGTCAAAACGAACGCGGAAATCAGGCGGGAGAACGCCAGGCTCCTGGCCAACGAAGTGGGCCAGCCGGCCGATCTCGCACGCCGATTGGGTATGTCGGATTCACAGATGGGACAGCTGATCGGGCGCAACCCGGTCCGGAACATCGGGCCACGGGTCGCGCGGCGGATTGAAGAGGTGTGCGGCAAGCCAGAAGGCTGGCTCGACGTCGAGCACTTTGAAGTGGAGCCTGGGTCGCTCCGTGATCTGCAGTTGCAGGAGGCCCGCCGGATCCTGGAGGGCATGTCCGATGCTGATTTGTCCCAGGCACTGGGCTGGCTGCAGGCCCACGCCGGGCCCACGCAGGCGCGCGAGCATGCACCGATCCGGTTCAGCGGGGCCCATGTGGCCTCAAAGCACCGCGCCGTAAAGTGATTCTTAAATCAGATTTAAGCACCACTTTGTAGCGTTACGCTTGAGTCGTATGCCTTAATTACCCCACAAAAGGCGGGCCACCCGGAGTCCGCATTGTCGGGGTCACATGTCCAATGTCATTGATCTGGCGCAGCATCGTGCACAGCGCGCGAGGCCGCCAGACGAGGGATCCACGCAGAAACACGCCATCCTGATCGAGCTGCAACCCGACGGCAGCTACGAGGTCACGATCAGTGGCGCCTACGCAGAATCCCTCCCCAAAGCAGTCCATCACCTGGCCGACGTTATCGTTCGGCTAACCCCCTCCCTCTCTCACTGAGGCTTTAGCAGCCAGTGCGCAGCCGTGCGCATTTACTCAATCATGTTGCTTGCCTTTTCTGTATCGTCTTGCTACAGTAGCTCCATCAAAGCGAAACACCCAGGAGCGAGCGATGCCCCTTCAAGCCTTCACCCAGACCGAGCGCATGGTTGCGCGCTGCCTGGCCAATGACCCGGTCAACTTCTGCAACGGCTTCGACTGGGACGCCTGCGATTACATGGTTGCGGTGGCGTCGATGGTGGCGCGCGGCGACCTGAGCGACGAGGCGCTGCTGTCGATGGCCCGCGAGGTTCTGCAGCAGTACCTGCGCGACACGAAGGCCGCCACGGTGTCGGCAGAGCAGGAGTTGGAGGCCGCGGTGCGCAACGCCGAGGCGAGCTTCCGCCAGATGCAGCGCGAACTGCCGGCGCAGGCGCGGATTCATCGCGGAGTGGTGGCATGAGCGCGACCTGTGAGTGCAAGTGCAAGGTCTGCGGCGTCATGTTCACGGCGCGCGTGGCGGATCGTAAGCGTGGCTGGGCGAAGTGCTGCGGAAAGCGCTGCGCGGCGATCAAGCGCGAGCGCAGCACCGGCACCTACCGCAGCAACATGGCGCGCATCGCCGCCGGCCGCGCGCGCGAGGCATACGGGGCGGACACCGGCGAGGGCTACTTCGCCGATGCGCACCTGTTCAGCAACGAAGAACACGACTGCAACAAGGGGTAAGCCATGACCGCCCAACAAGCAGCCGAGCGCCAGGCTCGCCACGAGCGCCTGATCGGAGAGCTGGTGGCAGCGCTGGAGAGGGCAGCGAATTCCGCGGGCTTTCAGTACATGACCTACGAAACACGCGAGGCAATCGACGCCGTCCTCGCCCGCGCCAAGGAGCAGCAATCGTGAGACTCGCGCACTACGGCAACGCGCACTACCCGTACAGCACGGCGGAACTGCAACACGTGGTCGACGACTTCGGCGTCGAGCACCGCGTCGACTGGCAGCGCAACGAGCAACTGTTCTGCGAGCCGGCCTACCAGCTGGCGCTGCACTACCTGGACGGCCACGCCGACCCCGATTTCCATGCATACGTCTGGAGGAAGCAGTGATCCACCCCGACGACCCGACCTACCAGCGCATCCGCCGCAACAACCAGCGCCTGCGCACTGCCACCTGGATCGCCATCGGCGTGCTGCTGCTGGCGAACGTACTGAAGTTCTTCGGACTGTGAGGCTGACCATGATCCCGAACAACCGCTTCGAAGTATGGCTGGAAGAGAACCCGATCCTCGGGGATGTGCTGATCACCGCCGTGCTGTTTGGCGCCATGGCGCTGGCGGGGTGGATTGATGCGCCGCTGATTCCCCGCTGACCAACCACAACGCGCGGCCGAGTCTCGCGCAGGAGAGCAACCATGAACGAAGTCACCACCACCCAGCAGTTCGACCTGTCGCCGCGCAGCATGGCGGAAGCCCTGCAGTTCGCGGAGCGCCTGGCCGATTCCTCCATCGTGCCCAAGGATTTCATGGGCAAGCCCGGCAACGTGCTGGTGGCGATCCAGTGGGGCATGGAGCTGGGCCTGAAGCCGATGCAGGCCATGCAGAACATCGCCGTCATCAACGGCCGCCCGTCGCTGTGGGGCGATGCAGTGCTGGCGCTGGTGCTGTCGTCGCCGCTGTGCGAGTACGTCAACGAGTACGACGACAACGGCACCGCGGTCTGCGTGGTGAAGCGCAAGGGCCACGAAGAGCACGTCGAGCGCTTTGGCGATGCCGAGGCGCAGAAGGCCGGGCTGCTGGGCAAGCAAGGCCCCTGGACGCAGTATCCGAAGCGCATGAAGAAGATGCGCGCCCGCGCCTTCGCCCTGCGCGACAAGTTCGCCGACGTGCTGAAGGGCATCCCGGTTGCGGAGGAACTGCAGGACTACCCGGTCAACGTCGAGCGCGACATCACGCCCCGCGCGCGTCCCGCCGAGATTGCCGCCGCCGCCCTGCCGCAGCCTGCTGAGCGTACCGAAGACCTGCAGCAGATCATCGGCGATCTCGAATTCATCGCGCAGGAAGGCGGGCCGGACTCGCTTGCTGATGCCTGGGGCGGCAACGCGACGCTGCCGTGCGGCGTGAAGCTGACGGCCCAGCACCGCAAGGCCATCGGCCAGGACGAACTGAAGCGCCTGAAGGCCATCGCCGAGCCGGAAGTCACCGACGCAGAACAGCAGGAGCCGAACCATGACTGAGCCGCTGCAACGCACCGACGAATGGCGCCGCGCGCGCGCCGGCAAGATCACGGCCAGCCGCTTCGCTGACGTGCTCGCCATCAAGCGCGATGGCACGCCGGCCGTGGCCCGCGCCAAGTACATGCGCGAACTGGCGTTCGAGCGCCTGTCGGGCGAGCCCATGCACGAGGTGTTCGGCAAGGCGCTGACGTGGGGCACCGAGGTCGAACAGTACGCCCGCGAGGCGTTCGAGCTGGAGACGGGCCTGATCGTGGAGCCGGCCGACTTCGTGCTGCACCCCGAATACCCGTTCATCGGCTGCAGCGCTGATGGCCTGATCGGCAAGACTGGCGGCTATGAGTCGAAGTGCCCCATGGATGAGTCGGTGCACATCCAGACCTGGCTGGAGGGCATGCCAGTCGACCATATCCCGCAGGTTCAGGGCTGCATGCTCGTGACTGGCCGCCAGTGGTGGGCCTTCACCAGCTACGACCCGCGCGCATGCGAGCGTCTGCGCCTCTATCACCAGCGCATCGACCGCGACGAAGGCTACATCGAGAACCTGAAGGCCAAGCTGCTGGCGTTTGAAGCCGAGCTTCAGCAGATGGTCGATGAACTGACGCGCAAGTCCGCATAGAACCCCCTTGCGGCCGGGTTTTCAGAGGCGCCCGGCTGCCCTTTTATTCCCCACCGGAGATAGCTGATGTTCGAAATCGTCAACGCTCAGCCCGTCAAGCTCGCGAACTACAACCCGCGGTCGGAGAAGCATGGCAAGCAGCATAAGCCGGCCGCCGATCTGATGATCGAAGCTGGCATGAGCGCCAGCGCGCTGGACCTTCTGCAGCCCGGCCTGCGCGAGTCGCTGTACAAGGCGGCCGAGGACCAGGCTGACCTGGTTGAGCCGGACCGCAATGCGCTGACCGCGCGCCGCTTCCAGCGCATGAGCCCGTTTGCCTGGGGCTGGGAAGGCAAGGGCTACATGCTGACAATTGACTACGGCCTGGGCGGCGACAGCAACATCGAGCTGGACGACTGCACCGTCAAGGACGTGCGCATCTCCCCGCAAGAGGGCGGCACCGTGCTGTTCAAGTTCCGTGTGGTGGCCCATCCGGATGAGCACGACAGCGGCATCCTCACCCACCGTATCCAGCAGGAAATCACGATCACGCTCCGGGCGCCCGCGCCGCAGACGGTGGGCGAACTGTTCGGGGAATCGCCGGAGCCGCAGCAAGAGCCGGAAACCGAAGAGCAGGACTGATTCATCGAGGCCCCGCCCAGAGCCGGTACATGCCCACCGAGGCAGATGGACACGGCGGCGGCCTCACCTTTCACAGCGAGCACGACCATGCCTGACATCATCGAACGCCTCGAATCTCACAACTGCTACTGCGAGGACAGCGACTCGCGCCAGCTCCGCAAGGACGCTGCCGCCGAGATCCGAGAACTGCGCCACAAGGCCCAGCAGCTCGAAGCGCTGATCCAGCGCCGGGTGTCGCAGAAGATGCAGCGGAGGGTGGCGTGAGCTACTTCGACACCCTATCCAAGCATCAGCAGGCGTACAGGGCCAAGCGCGAGCAGCAGTATCAGCAGGCTCTCGACTGCATCAAGGAAGCCGGCATCCGCGGCATCCACAAGAAGGGCGTGCACCGTAAGACAGGCATCCGCGAGCACGTGCTGAACCGCATGGTCGACGACATGCATGCGCGCAAGCTGATACACGTCGCCGGCTGGACGATGGAGCGCTCGACCTTTACCGCGCTGCTGGCAATCGGTGACCTGCCCGATGTTCCGCGCGTGGTTCCTACGATCACGCCGAAGGCACATAGGCAGAAGGAACGCCGCCAAGGCACCGTCGCCATGAACGAAGAAGAGCAGCTAAAGGCCGCGGTGGAGAGCAAGCACCGGGCATGGGCAAAAAACTGGAAGCCGCACCGCGATGCCGCGGCGGCGTGGTTCTGAGGGAGATTGGGATGAGCGAGAAGAGCAAAGAGCGCGAGGCGCTGACGCACGAACTGAAGTGCGACCGCGGGCCGTTTCAGGACATCCTGAGCGGCAGCAAGAAGGCCGAGGTGAGGCGCGATGACCGGGACTTCCGTGTTGGCGACAGGCTGAACCTGCTGGAGACCGTCAACACCGCCGAGCAGATGCGAGCCGGCGCGCCGCTCGAATACACCGGTGGCCAAGACCTGAAGAGAATCACCCACGTCCAGCGTGGATACGGGCTCCCTGACGGAATCGTGGTTCTTTCCTTCGACGATGACCATAGTGAGCATGCGCGCCATATGGTGGCGGGCGCAGCGGCTGGGGCGCTGACGGTGATCCGCGAGAAACTGGAGCGGTTCGAAGCATGCGCAGGCGATGACGAAGGCTGCGATATTGGCCGCGAGTGGTTCGATGCGCTCACGACTATTGGGCTGCTGGAGCGCACGCAGCGCAGCCCGGCGCTGTGGTCAATGACGCCGGCCGGTGAGGCCCTTCTCGCCGCCCAGCCCGCAGCGGATGCGCCGAAAGTGCCAGAGGGCATTCTCGATGCGCTGCGCTTCTATGCGAACGGCAGCCACTTCATCCTCTCAGACGGTACGGCGTGGGATACGGTGTCTGGTGAGCCGCCGAACTTCTGGTGCGATGAGGCCGGTACCGCGACGGTGGAGGATGGCAGCGTTGCCAAACTGGCATTGCAGGGCAAGTTCTTTACCGATCAGGAATACACCGAGCCGGCCGTCGAGGGCGAAGTGTTTGGCGCCGCCCCCGCAGAGCCTGCGCCCGCTGCCCGGCAGTGCCAATACAAGGACTGCGGCAACGATTTCGGGTGCGCGGGCTGCCCTGACCGGCAGGGTGTGGCGCTGTCGGATGAGGAAATCGAGCGCACCTTCTATCCGAGCGGCAGTGCAACGCCGAATCA
>NZ_SROX01000044.1 GCF_013141915.1 Cupriavidus necator
TCTTGCCATGGTCAACGTGACCAATCGTACCAACGTTCACGTGCGGCTTAGTCCGCTCGAACTTTTCCTTTGCCATTGCGCGACTCCTGTCTCGGTAGCGATGTTGCCAGTGCGGTGGTATTTGGTGCCCATGGGCAGGATCGAACTGCCGACCTCTCCCTTACCAAGGGAGTGCTCTACCACTGAGCCACATGGGCGAAACTAGACGTACTACTTTATGACAGCAACCGCGCGACTGGAGCGGGTGAAGGGAATCGAACCCTCGTCGTAAGCTTGGAAGGCTTCTGCTCTACCATTGAGCTACACCCGCCTGGGTCTTTCCTGCTTCTTCACCGGCGTTGCCGGCTGCTGTCTTGCATTCTGGTGGAGAGGGCTGGATTCGAACCAGCGTAGGCGTAAGCCAACAGATTTACAGTCTGCCCCCTTTAGCCACTCGGGCACCTCTCCGCAGAGAACTATCGATTATGGGCTTCCTCGCCGCTCCTGTCAAGCACTTTCCGTTGCGGATGCTGTGCTGGCAGGGATCGGGAGGGCGTCCCGGCATAGCGTCTGGCGCTGCCTGACCGCTCCCACAAGCGCAGTTTGATTTCTGCGTTCTCTCACCCTATAGGGGCTTGGCAGGGCGGCTCCAGGCGGCTCTGAAGCCGGCCTGACGGCGTTGCGCGACTGCACGCGAACGGACCGCAGAAAAGCAAAAACCCCTCGCAGCGAATGCTGTCGAGGGGTTTTGCACAATAAGAGCCTGGCGATGACCTACTTTCACAC
>NZ_SROX01000005.1 GCF_013141915.1 Cupriavidus necator
GCAGGCCAAGCCGGATCAGACTCTCCGCGGTCGCAACAATGGCTTCATCTCTCGAACACGGCGACCATGCGAGTCTGGCCAACTACAGCCGTGTGCCTAAGGAAGAGCGCCGCGTGAGCTATCGCACTATAGCTATTGCGCGGGCCAACGGCCCTTCGACCGCTTTGAGCGCTGTTGATGGAGTCGAAAGAGTCCTGGAACACGACACGATCAATGACCGAAATTGGCCGAAGGCGGCGATCATCGCTCGCCAGGCCGGCAGCGACCGCTTCCGACCCATAACGGACCGCCAGATTTCTCCAAAGCGGTCATTCGCAAGGCCTAGTGGGATGGCCCGGCCCAACGCAGGGGAAACGTTTCGTAGCTCTCGGCGCTTGCACACTTTGTATATCGGCGCCGAATCATGTTCGTCTTACCGGTGCCCGCGAGTTAGGATGGGTCCCGTCACGCCGGAAGCCGCATCTCTCCGACAAACTATCTGCCACAGGACGATTGTCATTAAGCCACATCGAATTGATCGAAGGCATGGCTACGTGTTGATCGCGTATAATCTTCCATCGCAAAATTTTTAATGCACGCGGAAATGCGGATTACTTTCGCCATTCTTGTAGCGGTTGCACTCTCTGGATGTACCGTCTATTCAAGGGTAAAACTATATGAGGGACAGGAAAGGGATACTGGCAGCGTGGCTCAGCTTTATATCGATCCGCATGTGGTTGTTCATCGTTTCGATAGTAGGGTGGCTGGGTCTAGCGAGAGAGCTCTAGTACATTCCGCGGGGAAGCGCCGAGAGATAATTGAAATGCTGCCCGGCGAGCATGAACTCGAAGCGCAATTTCTTCTTCTTTGTCGAAAGTCAGAAGTCGCAGAAATGCGGTTTCGCGCAGAAGCCGGAGCAAAATATCGGCTTACGTATGAGCTCGGACCAAATAGCGCTTGGTGGCGCCCCCAAATTACGAAGTTCGATGGGGAAGAGATAGCGGATCAGGCGAGCATGCTTGATTCGATGTGCAACGTTCAAATAATCAGAATATACAGATAAGACGCCACGTTCAGCGCGTTGCAGTCACGGGAGTGCAAAGCAGTCCCCGCGCAGCAACTGCAGCGGCAAGACTGGGATTATGCGCAATCCAGGCCTGTGTGTGAGCGGCCGTTCCTGGCCGAAGACGGCCGTTCATCGGTCGGCAGGCCGGCAACGACCATGGATTTCCGCTTCAGACCCTCAAGAGACATACACATTGCCGATAGGCGGTCGTTGGAAGAGTCTACTCGGCATCGACAGTCATACAATGACTGCACAAAATGACCGTATCAATTGGCGTCGACACCAGACCCTGGCAGTCGCAACTCGCGCAGAATTTTCCTCTCATAGGCTGGCCAGTCCCTTGCAGAGTTCTCAATCGCGAGCTTGGCTAATGGTAGCTGGCGAAACAAATCATCAGTGATTCGGCGGTAATCGCGATATAGGAGAATAAGCCCTTCTAATCCCTTGTAACCTCTGCGCACGCAGTAAGGGGCTGCGAGCTTCCAGTTCATCTGATACTCGATCCATTCGGGGCCACGCTCAGCACCGACAGTCCGTATAGCTTTTTCGACATCCTCCTGCCAAAGGTAAAGGACGAACGGATTGAGTGGAGCAGTGACTGCGGCCAGCGCCTGTACGTAGTCGAAAATCAACGCAGACTCGGCGTCCATTAGCAGCAGGTGAGTCAGGTCTCCATGAAACAGTTGGCCGTCCATTACTGGGATGGGGGTCTCCGCCTGTGTCGCCTCGACAAAGGCTTTCCACCTAGCTAGAGCACGGTCCGCGAGTTGCTGTGGTGTCGCGTCCCGCCAGGGTTCAAACCAGTGTTCAAGTTCGTCTGTCGCGCGCACGGGGTGGGGCTCTGTCCTCTCGTGGACCGGCAACGCTGGCTGCCCCGCCTCTTGCAGATGTTTCGCGATGAAGCGCATCGTTGTTGACTTGCCTGAACCCATAATGCCCTCGACAATCACAAGCCGATGCGCGGTGGAAGGTTCTGCACTGCCAGACGTCGTCGAACTCATCATTTTCGCAATCGGTTTCATGGAAGGACACCTACGTTAGGCCATACATGCGGGATTGTCGACAATTTGCATGCCGTTGTCGAACTGCTCCTGGCCGGATACTGCCGTCCTTTTCCCCGGAAGCGATAGCTTGCACGCCAGCTCTTTAGGCTTCGCTAAGCGATTCGTATCACGACTTCTCACGGATTTTGAGAAGTCTAGGCGTAGGCGTTAGGCGGGTGCGTCCGGCGGCCTCTTCGATGACCTTCAAAAGCAGCAACCAAGAAGCAACTAGATTCATAAAAAAAACGCCAACCCCTCCGGGTTGGCGTTCTGCTCTAAGGCGTCCTACAGAATCAAAACTGATTCATAGTATTGTCCTTCCCCGCCGCCTTCAGCGCAGCCTCCCCGCTGAAGTACTCCTTGTGGTCATCTCCAATGTCCGACCCAGACATATTCTGGTGCTTCACGCAGGCGATACCTTGGCGGATTTCCTTCCGCTGCACCCCAGCCACATAACCCAGCATGCCCTGATCACCAAAGTATTCCTTGGCCAGGTTGTCGGTCGACAGCGCGGCGGTGTGGTACGTCGGCAGGGTGATCAGGTGATGGAAGATGCCGGCTTCACGCGACGCGTCAGCCTGGAAGGTACGGATCTTCTCGTCGGCCAGCTTGGCCAGTTCGCTGTCGTCGTATTCCACGCTCATCAGCTGGGCGCGGTCGTAAGCGGACACGTCCTTGCCCGCGGCCTTCATCGCGTCATACGCTTGCTGGCGGAAGTTCAGGGTCCAGTTGAACGACGGGCTGTTGTTGTACACCAGCTTGGCGTTCGGGATGACCTTGCGGATTTCGTTGACCATGCCGGCGATCTGGGCAATGTGCGGCTTTTCGGTTTCGATCCACAGCAGGTCGGCGCCGTTCTGCAGCGCGGTCACGCAATCCAGCACGCAGCGGGCTTCACCCGTGCCGGCGCGGAACTGGAACAGGTTGCTGGGCAGGCGCTTCGGGCGCAGCAGCTTGCCGTCGCGCTTGATGATGACGTCGCCATTGCCCAGCTGGTCGGCCGACAGTTCTTCGCAATCCAGGAACGAGTTGTACTGGTCGCCCAGGTCGCCCGGCTTGGTGGTCACGGCGATCTGCTTGGTCAGGCCGGCGCCCAGCGAGTCGGTGCGGGCGACGATGATGCCGTCGTCCACGCCCAGTTCCAGGAAGGCGTAGCGGATGGCGCGGATCTTGGCCAGGAAGTCTTCGTGCGGCACGGTGACCTTGCCGTCCTGGTGGCCGCATTGCTTCTCGTCGGAAACCTGGTTCTCGATCTGGATGCAGCAGGCGCCGGCTTCGATGAATTGCTTGGCCAGCAGGTAGGTCGCTTCGGCGTTGCCGAAACCGGCGTCGATGTCCGCGATGATGGGCACGACGTGGGTGATGTGGTTGTCGATCTTTTGCTGGATGGCTGCCTTTTCGGCGCCGGTGGCGGCGTCCAGCTGGCGGAACAGGCCGCCCAGTTCACGGGCGTCGGCCTGGCGCAGGAAGGTGTACAGCTCGCGGATCAGCGCGCTGACCGAGGTCTTCTCGTGCATTGACTGGTCCGGCAGCGGGCCGAACTCGGAGCGCAGCGCGGCCACCATCCAGCCGGACAGGTAAAGGTAGCGACGTTCGGTGCTGTTGAAGTGCTTCTTGATGGAAATCATCTTCTGCTGGCCGATAAAGCCGTGCCAGCAGCCCAGCGACTGGGTGTACTTCGACGGGTCCGCATCGTAGGCGGCCATGTCGGCGCGCATGATCTTGGCGGTGTACTTGGCGATGTCCAGGCCCGTCTTGAACTTGTTCTGCGCGCGCATGCGGGCGGCGTACTCGGGGTTGATGGCATTCCAGGCGCTGCCCTGGGTCTCTTTCAAAGCAGCCACTGCCTTGATGTCGTCTTGATACTGGGCCATGTCAGTTTCCTAAGATAAGGCGCGTTTGAGAAAAATCGTTTGGCGTGCCGACCGTGGGTCGAAGCAAACAGCGTGACCTCATTGTAGGGGGATCTGGCTCCGTTGCGGCCAACTCTTATATAAGACATAAGACTTTGTTTGTCCTTTGTTTTCAATGGGTTAGGCATCAAATTTCATGATACGGAACGTTTTCCCGCAGAACGAAACTGGGAGCCGCGCTTGCGGCGGCGTAAATTCCACGATGTGAAACGCCCTTTCAGTGAGCGGGCAGAGGCTGCTTACAGAGCCCCGGCCGATCGACGGATTCGTCACTTTCCCCTAAAGACTCGCAACGCACCCGCCGTTAACCCCAACCGTCCCCCATATCCCAAACAGCACCCAATTCCCCCGCCTTTTCGCGCGAATGGGAACACACCCTCGCTTCGATAATCCCCGCTGACGAATAGCGGCTGGCCGCTTCGCACGGAGCGTGGATGTCCGAAGAAAGCGATCTCGAGAAAACCGAACCCGCCTCACCCCGGCGCCTGGAAAAGGCGCGCGAGGAGGGGCAAGTGGTGCGTTCGCGCGAGCTGGCCACGTTTGTCATGCTGATTGCCGGCGTCACCGGCCTGTGGACGCTGGGCGGCCACCTGGGCCGCAGCCTGAACCAGGTGATGCAGGGCGCGCTGCGCTTCGAGCGGGCCACGGCGTTCGACACCTCGCGCATGCTGTCGCGCTTTGCGTTGATGGTGTGGGACAGCCTGCTGGCCTTCCTGCCGTTGCTGCTGCTGTTTGGCGTGGCCGCGCTGGCCGCGCCGCTGCTGTTGGGTGGCTGGGTGTTCTCGGCCAAGTCGTTCGCGCCGCAGTTGTCGCGCCTGTCGCCGCTGGCGGGGCTGGGGCGGATGTTCTCCGCGCACTCGCTGGTGGAGCTGCTCAAGGCGGTGGCCAAGTCGCTGCTGGTGGGCGCGGTTGGCGCCTGGGTGCTGTGGAAGCGTTTGCCCGAGGCCATCGCGCTGATGAACGCGCCGGTGCAGGAAGCGCTGCTGCACATGGTGGACCTGGTCATGTATTGCTGCCTGGTGGTGTCGCTGTCGCTGCTGGTGGTGGCGGCCATCGACGTGCCATGGCAGTACTGGGAGTTCTTCAAGAAGCTGCGCATGACCAAGGAAGAGGTCAAGCAGGAATTCAAGGAGAGCGAGGGCGACCCCCATATCAAGAATCGCATCCGCCAGCAGCAGCGCGCCATGGCACGCCGCCGCATGATGACCGAGGTGCCCAAGGCCGACGTGGTGGTGACCAACCCCACGCACTTTGCGGTGGCGCTGCGCTATGAGGAAGGGCGCATGGGCGCGCCGCGCGTGGTGGCCAAGGGCACCGGCGAGGTAGCCGCGCGCATCCGCGCGCTGGCGGCCGAGCACCGCGTGCCGCTGATGTCGGCGCCGCCGCTGGCGCGCGCGCTGCATCGCCATGTGGAGCTGGGCCAGGAAATCCCCGCCGGCCTCTATACCGCCGTGGCCGAAGTGCTGGCCTGGGTCTATCAACTGAAGCACTGGCACTACTCGCAGGGCCCGCAGCCGCAGGCGCCCGCGGACCTGGCGGTGCCCGATGAACTCGCCGTACCGGAAATGCGCGAATGAACGCACTAAGCAACCTGTTGAACCTGCCCGGCCTGCGCTCGGCGGGGCAGCTCAAGGCCATGACCGGGCCGCTGCTGATCATCATGATCCTGGGGATGATGATCCTGCCGCTGCCGGCTTTTGTGCTGGACTTGCTGTTCACCTTCAATATCGCGCTGGCGATCATGGTGCTGCTGGTCAGCATGTACACGCAGAAGCCGCTGGATTTTGCGGCTTTCCCCGCGGTGCTGCTGTTCACCACGCTGCTGCGGCTGTCGCTGAACGTGGCGTCCACGCGCGTGGTGCTGCTGGAAGGGCATACCGGCCCGGACGCGGCCGGCAAGGTGGTGGAGGCCTTCGGCCACTTCCTGGTGGGCGGCAACTTCGCGGTGGGCATCGTGGTGTTCGCGATCCTGGTGGTGATCAACTTCATGGTGATCACCAAGGGCGCGGGGCGTATCGCCGAAGTCGGCGCGCGCTTCATGCTGGACTCGATGCCGGGCAAGCAGATGTCGATCGACGCGGACCTGAACGCCGGCCTGATCGACGAAGCCGCCGCCAAGAAGCGCCGCGCCGAAGTGGCGCAGGAATCCGACTTCTACGGCGCCATGGACGGTGCCAGCAAATTCGTGCGCGGCGACGCCGTGGCGGGCCTGCTGATCATGTTTATCAACGTGGCCGCCGGCATGGTGGTGGGCATGGTCCAGCATGACCTGGACTTTGGCACCGCCGTGCACAACTACACGCTGCTGACTATCGGCGATGGCCTGGTGGCGCAGATTCCGGCGCTGGTGATTTCCACTGCCGCCGGCGTGATCGTGTCGCGCGTGTCGAACGAGCAGGACGTGGGCGAGCAGCTCACCGGCCAGCTCTTTGCCAATCCGCGCGTGCTGTACCTGACGGCCGGCATCATCGGCCTGATGGGCATTATCCCGGGCATGCCGCATTTTGCTTTCCTGCTGCTGGCGGGCGCGCTGGTGTGGATGGGCCGCTATGTCGCGCGCCGCGCGGCCACGCAGGCGCAGACCAAACAGCGGGAAGAGCGCACCCCGGCGGTGGCGCAGGAATCGACCGAAGCCAGCTGGGACGACGTCACGCTGGTCGACCCGCTCGGCATGGAAGTGGGCTACCGCCTGATCACGCTGGTGGACCGCGCGCAGGACGGCGAGCTGCTGGGCCGCATCAAGAGCATCCGCAAGAAGGTGGCGCAGGAAATCGGCTTCCTGGTGCCGGTGGTGCACATCCGCGACAACCTGGAACTCAAGCCCAATGCCTACCGCATCACGCTCAAGGGCGTGGAGATCGGCCGCGGCGAAGCCATGCCGGGCCAGTGGATGGCGATCAACCCCGGCCAGGTCAGCGGCACGCTGCCCGGCGCGGCCACGCGCGATCCGGCCTTCGGGCTGCCGGCGGTGTGGATCGATGCCGGCATCAAGGAGCAGGCGCAGGCCTTCGGCTACACCGTGGTCGACGCCAGCACGGTGGTCGCCACGCACCTGAACCACGTGATCCACATGCACGCGGCCGAGCTGCTGGGCCGCCAGGAAGTGCAGGCGCTGCTGGACCGCATCGCCAAGGATTCGCCCAAGCTGACCGAAGACCTGGTGCCGAAGGCGATTTCGCTGACGGCGCTGCAGAAGATCCTGCAGAACCTGCTGGACGAAGGCGTGCCGATCCGCGACATGCGCACCATCCTCGATGTGGTGGCCGAACACGCGCCCAAGATCAGCGACCCGAACGAGCTCACCGCGATGGTTCGTGTGGCCCTTGGCCGCGCCATCACGCAGCAGCTGTTCCCCAACAATGCCGACCTGCAGGTGATCGGTCTCGATGCCGGCCTGGAGCGCGTGCTGTCGCAGGCGCTGACCAACGGCGGCGGCATCGAGCCGGGCCTGGCCGACGCGCTGCTGCAGCAGACCCAGGGCGCGGTCACGCGCCAGGAGCAGATGGGCATGGACCCGGTGCTGCTGGTGCCGTCGCAGCTGCGTCCGCTGATGGCGCGCTTCCTGAGGCGCACCATGCCGCAGCTGAGGGTGCTGTCGCACGCCGAGGTGCCGGACAACCGCAATATCCGCATCACCGCCATGATCGGCGCGTGAGGAGTCAACGATGAGCGTAGCCAAGTTTGTCGCGGCCAACGGCCGCGAAGCCATGCGCCAGGTGCGCGAAGCCATGGGCCCCGATGCCGTGGTGCTGTCCAACCGCACCGTCGAGGGCGGCGTGGAGATCGTCGCCATGCGCGATACGGATCTGGGCAGCGTGCAGGCCACGGCGCAGGTGTATGTGCCGCCCGCACCGGTGGCCGAGCCTGCGGCCATCGGCGACCTGCGCGGCGAACTGCAATCGATGCGCGCGATGCTGGAGCGCCAGCTGGCCGGCATCGGCGCGGCGCCCGGTGTGGCCCCGAGCGCGGCGGCGCACGGCGTGGCCGCGAGCGACCCGCTGCGCGAATCGCTGTTCGAATGGCTGGTCGGCGCGGGCTTCTCCGGGCAACTGGCGCGCACGCTGCTGGCGCGGCTGCCGCTGGGTTATGACCGTCCGGCGGCGATGGGCTGGATCCGCGCCGAACTGGCCAGCAAGCTGCCGGTGCTGGCCGACGAGGACCACCTGTTCGCGCGAGGCGGCGTGCTGGCGCTGGTGGGCCCCACCGGCGTGGGAAAGACCACCACCACGGCCAAGCTGGCGGCGCGCTTTGTGCTGCGCCACGGCGCCGACAAGCTGGCGCTGCTGACCACCGACAGCTTCCGTATCGGCGCCCACGAGCAGCTGCGCATTTATGGCGACATCCTGGGCGTGCCGGTGCATGCGGTCAAGGACGCCGCCGACCTGCGCTTCGCGCTGGCGGCGATGAAGGACAAGCACCTGGTGATCATCGACACCGTCGGCATGAGCCAGCGCGACCGCAGCCTGTCGGAGCAGATCGCCATGCTGGCCGGCGTGCCCGCGCCGGTGCAGCGCGTGCTGCTGCTCAACGGCGCCAGCCACGGCGATACCCTCAATGAAGTGGTGCACGCCTACCGCCATGACGCGGCGCCGGATGGCGGCGGCATTGATGGCTGCATCATGAGCAAGCTGGATGAAGCGACCCACCTGGGTTCGGTGCTGGACGTGGTGATCCGCCACCGGCTGCCTGTCTTCTATGCCTCCACCGGTCAGCGCGTGCCCGAGCACCTGGAGCTGGCCAGCAGTACCGCGCTGGTCGAGCGCGCCTTCCTGACGCCGCGCCGCGGCTCGGTGTTTGCCGATGCCGATGCCGCGCGCCGCGCCGCCGCCGGCGCCGGTGAAGAAGCGCCCGCGCGCGGTGGTGCCGCCGACGTGCTGCGCTCGCTGACCGACAGCGCCGACGCGCTGGGCCAGTGCGTGGCAGAACTCAATGGGGCCGGCCTGGGCTTTGACCTGGCCCGCTCGCTGTGGCAACAGCGCGGCGCCGGCGCGCCCGCCCTGCGCGCGATGTCGCAGCAGGTGCGCGAAGCCGTGTGCCGGGACGTGACCCGCCATTGCGAGCAATACGTGCTGGCCATCGCCGCCACGCTGCAGGTGGCCGTGCCCGGCCGCCGCGCGCCGCAGCCGATGCAGCATACGTTGTGGCTGGCCGACCGCAACGGCATGCCGCTGGCGGCTGCCGTTACGCCCACTGGCCGTGCCGGCCAGCCGCTGGGCGAAGCGGAAGCCGACGCCGCCAACCTGCGCGCCGCGATGAGCGCCGCGCGCAAGGTGGTCAACCTGCTCGAGACAATGCCTTCCGCCGCCACGCTGGCGCGCTGGCAGACGGCTGGCGAGCGCTGGGTCGCCAGCGCGCGCAAGACCGCGCGCGTGGTCAGCGCCGGCGCCGCGTGGAAGCTCGATGCCCTGGCGGACACGCTGACCTTCCACGCCGTCGGCGAAGACACCGTGCGCGAGCGCGATGCCGTGCGCTGGCTGGCCACCGCCGACGTGCGCGTGCCGGACAGCCCGGTGCGCGGCAAGGGCACGCCCGAAGGCGGCATCGACGCCTGCCTGGTGGTAGCCCGCCTGGCGGACCGCGCTAGCGGCGAACTGCTAGATACCCGCTACCTGTTGTGCGATCCGGCCCTGGCGCAGGATGCCGCGCAGGTCGCGCGCTGGGCGCTGTGGACCGATGCGGCCGAGGCCGGCCTGCGCACGCTGCGCCACGCCATCGACCATTTCGCGCAGGATGCGCACGATGCCGCCGGCGCCACCGTGGCCGCGCTGCAGCTGGGCATCTCGGTGCTGCGCCTGGAACATGCACCCACCGCGGCCGCGCCCGCGTTCCTTGCGCGCCTGGCCGGGCGTACGGCGCGCCCGGGCGCGCCGGTGCCGGGCACCGTGCTCAATGAAGGCATGGGCCGCATGCTGGCCTTGCTGGACGTGCTGGAAAACTATCCGGGCCGCGCCGTCGCAGCGCCTGGCCCCACCGCGGAGGCGCTGCAATGAGTTCCCTCGCCATGGACCAGGCCGAGAGCCTGCGCCGGATGCTGGCGCCGCGCACCACGCGCCGCATCGCCGTGCTCGCCAGCGAACGCGGCGCCGGCGCCACCACCGTGGCGCTGGGCTTGTCGCACGCGCTGGCGATGCAGGGCGAGCGCGTGCTGCTGGTCGATGAAGACGCCGCCGCGGCTGTGGCTACGCGCTTGTCCGGCGCCAGGCCGGCGGGCACGCTGGCCGACGTCCAGGCAGGCCGGTTGTCGCTGGAGGCTGCGGCGGGCGTTGGCCCGGGCGGCGTGCTGTCGGTGCTGCCGGCGGGCCGGCCGGTACCGGGTGCTGGCTTGCCGCAGGTGGCAGGGAGCGATTTTCGCAGCGTGATCGTGGATGCCGGCATCGATGCCGACGGCGCGCTGTCGCCGCTCGCGGGCGGTGCGCACAACGTGCTGGTGGTGATGCGCCCGGAGCTGGCGTCGATCACCGCCGCCTATGCCTGCATCAAGCGGCTGCACCACCTGTATGCGTGGCGCCGGTTCCACCTGATCGTCAACCTGGCGGCAAGCGAAGCCACGGTGCAGGCCATCCTGCGCAACCTGGCGCGCACCGCCAGCCAGTATCTCGGCGTCGAGGTGCTGTGCGCGGGCTGGTTGCCGGCCGACCCGCTGGTGACGCGCGCCGTGCAGCTGGGCCGCTGCGTGGTCGAGGCCTTCCCGGCGGCACCGGCCACCGCGGCACTGCGCCGCAGCGCCGGCGGCATCGGCGCCTGGCCGCTGCGCGCGGACGCCGCCGCGCCCGCTGCCGCCCCCGCCATGGCATGAGCCTGCCAGCCATGCCACCTGAAACCACCACACCCTGAGCCAGCACGGCCGCCGCAGGCGCGCCGGTCCAGCCATCCAGCAGTCACGAGAATTGCACCATGTACACGATCCAGGGAAAGCTCGAACAGGCCGATGTGGTCAAGGCGCACGCCCAGCTGGTGCGGCGCATCGCGCTGCAGCTCGCCGCGCGGCTGCCCGCCAGCGTGCAGATCGACGACCTGATCCAGGCCGGCATGATCGGCCTGCTCGACGCCGCCAAGCGCTATGAAGACACGCACGGCGCGCGCTTCGAGACCTACGCCAGCCAGCGCATCCGCGGCGCCATGCTCGACGAAGTGCGCGCCAACGACTGGCAATCGCGCAGCCTGCGCCAGTTCACGCGGCGCATCGAACGCACCCAGCGCAACCTGGAACAGAAGCTCGGCCGCACGCCGATCGATTCCGAGGTGGCCGAGGCCATGGAGATGCCGCTGGACGAATACCAGCTGCTGCTCAACGAGGTCTATGGCTGCCAGCTGCTGCACTATGAAGACTTCGAGCGCTCCGGCGAAGAAGACTTTCTGGACCGCCACCTCGGCGGCAGCGATGACGGCAACCCGCTGACTGTGCTGATGGAAAGCGGCATGCGCGAGGCACTGGTGCGCGCCATCGAGCGACTGCCCGAGCGCGAGAAGCTGGTGCTGTCGCTGTGCTACGACCAGGAACTGAACCTGCGCGAAATCGGCGCGGTACTCGACGTGACCGAGTCGCGCGTGTGCCAGATCCGCGGGCAGGCCATCAACCGGCTGCGCAGCCAGTTGCGCGGGCTGCTGTGATGCGGGGGCCGGGGCGCGCCGCGCGTGGCGCCTGCTGGCTGCTGGTCGCCGTATCGGCCTGCGCCTGGGCCACCTTTGATGCCGGCACCCGTCATGCATGGACGGGCTCCGTCAATGGGCCGGCCCTATACGGCCGCGGGCAACGCGCGGTATCGCCGCCGATACTGCCCACCGGCGTATTGCCGCAATCGGAAGGGGTGATTACCTCGGTGCGCTGGCGCTACAGCTTCGCCAAGACGCCACCGCAGGAACTGCAGGCCTCCCTGTGCAATGCGCAACGGTGCGTGCTGCTGCCGCAGGCCGAGGGCAAGACCGACGCGTTCCTTGGCGACGATGCCACCAAGGGGTTTGTGTTTGCGTTCCGGGTGCCGGGGCAGGGGAGTTTGGTGCCGGTGTTGCAGGGGCGGCGTAATGAGGTGGTGGTGGGGTTCAGGTAGGGCCTTACTGCTTCTGGCACACGCGACTTTCAATCGAGCTTTTCCAATCCCGCTTGTGTACTCCCTCTCCCGCTTGCGGGAGAGGGTTGGGGTGAGGGCGGAAGGATCAACGAAGTGAAGGCTGTCGCTATTGCCACCGCATAAAGCGCGCAAGAGCCGAAGTCTTAACCCGCCGCCAGACTCACTCCCCCAACCCCCGCCGCCGCCTTCCCATCCTTCCCATACAACCCCGCATCCCCGCCACTATGCTGGCGCAGCGCCTGGATGGCTTCGCGGGTGAAGTCGAGGTGCGCGTCGACGACGGCGCCGTTGAGGGCGTTAGCGTCGCGCGCGCTCCGGGCGGTAAAGATCAGCCGGCGCCAGGCGTCGGCCACGGCCGGGTCGACCTGGCGGCCCAGCAGCTGGCCTTCGGGGCCGGCGCGCAGGCCCAGCGCGCCCATCTGGGCTTCGCGGGCCTTGAGCTGGCGGGACAGGGCCTGGCCCAGTTCTACCTTGCGCGTCAGCAGTCCGCTCAGGGACTGGAAGTCGCCCCGCTTGAGGGCGTCGCGCTCTTCGGCGAGGAGTTGGCCGAAGGCCTGGATGCCTTCGGTTTCGCGCTGCAGGGACTGGATCAGACTCTGGCTCATGGTGGCTATTTGGCGTCGGCCTGGCCGAGCTCGCGCAGGGTGGCGAGCAGGCCGTCGGCAATCTTGCCCGGGTCGATCTTGATCCGGCCTTCGGCGATGGCCTGGCGGATCTCTTCGACCTTGGCGGTATCGATATCGTCGTCAGCCGGCTGGGCCAGGCGGGCGCTGATGTCGCGCACCTGGGCGGCCAGCGGGCTGACGCTCAGGCCGGCGGACGGGGCGGCGGCATCGGCGGCGGCCGGGGCGGCCTGGGGCCGGGCGGCGTCGCCAGCGGCGGCGTCGGCGGGCCGGGACGAGGTGGAGTGGTTGATCTTCACGGGGCGTTCCTTGCTGGTTTCCTATGGCATTACGGACGCGCCGGCGAATTCTTTAGGGCGCCGGGCCCGGATTCGCCGCGCGGCGGCTGCGGCGGCATTTTCGCACGCCGCCTGCCCCGGATTTCCAGTCTTTTGCGCCACGGTTACAGCACCTGGCGTACGGTTATTGCAGCACCACGGTGTCGCCGCTGCGCACCAGCCCATTGACCACCTGGCCGCTGCGCAGGCGTACCTGCACCGTGTTGCCGGTGGCGGCGTCGGCCAGCACCTTGCCTTCGCTGGTGATCTGGAAGGCATCGCCCTCAACCGCCACGGTGACGATCTGGCCCTGGCGCACGGCGATGGCCTTGCGCAGCAGGTCGGCGCGCAGCGGCGATCCGGCGGCGATCCGGTTGGCGGTGACGGCCCCGGCCAGCTGCGCCGGGTCGGTGATCACCGCGCGCGGCAGCGCGCCCAGGTCGCCCTGGCGAACTTCGACATCGGCCTGGCTGACGGGCTCGCCCGCGCCCAGCGCGCGTGCGGCCACGTAATAGTCAGTCAGCACGGATACGCGTGCCTGCATGTAGCGCACCCAGGGCCGCTCGCCGCCACAGCGCACGCCCACCGAGATGCGGCCCCATGACGAGGCGCCGGCGGGCAGGAACGGGTCGGGCGCGATGCATTCCGGCGCGCGGCCGCCTGACGGCGGCGCCACCTGCACGCTGACCTTGCCCGGCAGGCCGGCGGTCTGCTGCTGCAGGAAGCGCTCGACGGCAACGCGCGCCGGGTCCTCGGTGAACGGGCTGGCCGTGGCGTGGACAGGCGCGCCGGCACCGTGCGCGGCGGGCGCCTGCATCGCGACCGGCGTGACCTGCGCCGCCGCAACGCCGGTGGCAGGGCCCGCGGCGCAGGCGATCATCAGAGCGCACACCAGGCGGCGGCGGGCGTTGCGGCAATGCTGTTTCATCTGAACTTCCCGGCAAGGACGGCGCGCGGCCCCGTGACTGGCTGCGCGCGCCGTATACATCTGTCATCGGGGGCCCATTGTAGGCAGCGCCTCGCGCGCGGGCGGGCCGAAATGCGCGGATTTCCCGTCCTTATTCATCCGATTGGCGTGACAGCTCCCCGCCTAAGATGCCAACCCTGAAGAAGGCAGGTTCGCTCCGTTCCGGTGAGCGCATGGCCAGCAGGGAGATGCCAGATGATTGACAGACTTGATGCGGCACTACGTTTCCAGCAGGAAGCGCTGAGCCTGCGCAACCAGCGGCAGTCGGTGATTGCCTCGAACATCGCGCACGCGGACACGCCCGGCTACAAGGCGCGCGACTTTGATTTTTCCAGCACGCTGGCGCAGAGCGTGGAGCGCGGCCACCGCAACGAGGGCATGACGCTGTCGACCACGTCGGTGCGCCACCTGCCCGCGCAGGCGCCCGGCCGCGAGGAGTTCGACCTGGCCTACCGCATCCCGCTGCAGTCCAGCGTCGACGGCAACACCGTGGAAATGGATACCGAACGCGTGGCCTTTGCCGACAACGCCGTGCACTTCGAATCCGGCCTCACGGTGATGAATTCCAAGATCAAGACCATGCTGGCCGCGATCCAGCAGTAACGGGAGAGCGAACCCATGCCGGCAATGAACATCTTCGACGTCGCGGGCTCGGCCATGGCCGCGCAGTCGCAGCGCATGAACGTGACCGCGTCCAACCTGGCCAATGCCGACAGCGTGGTCAGCCCGGATGGCCAGGCCTACCGCGCCAAGCAGGTGGTGTTCGGCATGGCGCCCACGCCGGGGCAGACCGATATCGGCGGCGTGCAGGTGCGCGGCGTGAGCGAGGATCCGTCGCCCCCGCGCATGGTGCACAACCCCACGCATCCGATGGCCAATGCCCAGGGCTATGTGGTGATGCCCAACGTCAACCCGGTGGAGGAGATGGTCAACATGATCTCGGCCTCGCGCTCTTACCAGGCCAATGTGGAAGTGCTCAACACCGCCAAGAACATGATGCTCAAGACGTTGACGATCGGCCAGTAAGCAGCGGGCCCGGATCGGGACGCGAACGCCTCCAACCAGCACGCAGACAAAGCACAGACATGACCACGACCTCCGCCACCGGCGCCACGGCAGGCAGCAACACGCAAGGCATCAACGACGCGCTCAAGAGCGGCAGCGCCAGCGCGTCCGACCTGCAGAACAACTTCCTGACCATGCTCGTCACGCAGATGAACAACCAGGATCCGCTCAACCCGATGGACAACGCGCAGCTGACCTCGCAGCTGGCGCAGATCAGCACCGTCAGCGGCATGCAGACCATGAACGCGACGCTGTCGCAGCTGCTGTCGCAGGTCAGCGCCAGCCGCGCCATGGATTCCGCCGCGCTGATCGGCCATACCGTGATGGTGCCGGGCAAGCAGGTGTCGGTCGCAGGCGGCGTGCCGGGCAAGATGGGGCTGGACCTGCCGTCGACCGCCGATGCGGTCACGGTCGACGTGCTCGACAAGGACGGCAACGTGGTGCGCACCATCGACATGAAGGGCCAGACGCCGGGCGTGCACAACATCGCCTGGGACGGCAAGAACAACGCCGGCGCGGCCGTGGCCGACGGCGACTACACCTTCAAGGTGACCGCCACCGCCAACGGCACCTCGGTGCAGCCGGTGGCGCTGGTGTACGGCAAGGTCCAGAGCATCAGCGGCGACGCCAGCGGCGTGCTGGTGGACCTGGGCGACGGCCAGACCGCGAACGTCGACGACGTGCGCCGCATTCTCTAATACGCAGGTGCCGGCAGCGCGCGGGCGCCGGCCGGCTTCAACCACAGCCTAGTCAAAAGGAAGCAATCATGGGTTTCGGTCAAGGGGTAAGCGGCCTGAACGCCGCCGCGTCCAACCTGGACGTGATCGGCAACAACATCGCCAACGCCAACACGGTTGGCTACAAGCAATCGGCCGCGCAGTTCGCCGACGTCTACGCCGGCACCAAGATCGGCCTGGGCGTGCGCGTGAACTCGGTGGTGCAGTCGTTCAACCAGGGCAATATCGAGGCCTCGGGCCGGTCCCTGGACGTGGCCATCACCAACGGCAATGGCTTCTTCCGCCTGACCAGCCCGGAAGGCGCGGTCTACTACTCGCGCAACGGCCAGTTCCAGCGCCAGGAAGACGGCCGCATCACCAATATGCAGGGCCTGCAGGTCACGGGCTATCCCGCGGGCGTGGCCGGCGGTGCCGGCGTGCAGCCGCAGCCGCTGGTGATCAGCAACGCGCAGATGGAACCGCGCGCCACCAGCACCATCACTGCCAAGTTCCAGCTGGACTCGCGCGCCACCGTGCCGACGCAGGCCTTTGCCAGCTCGGCCGGCTCGCCGCCGACCAGCAACATGTTCAACTACAGCACGGCGATCAACGTCTATGACTCGCTCGGCAACAAGCAGCAGCTGATGGCGTACTTCGCCAAGGCGGCGGATTCGGCCGTGGCGCCGGTCCATCCGACCGTGGCCGGCGGCACCGACTGGCAGATGTACGTGACCGACGTCAACGGCAACATGGTGGGCGGCGCGCCTACCACGCTGGCCTTCGACAACGCGGGCGCGCTGCAGTCGCCCGCGGCCGGCGCCGTGACCCTGACCCAGCCGGCCGCCAACGGCGCGCAGGCGATGGCGATGAAGCTCGACCTGACCGGCACCACCCAGTTCGGCGCCGACAACGACGTCAAGCAGCTCAGCCAGAACGGCTACACCTCGGGCAGCCTGCTGGGCTTCTCGGTCAACGGCGACGGCACCATCACCGGCAACTATTCCAACGAGCAGACCAAGCCGCTGGGCCAGATCGTGATGGCCGCGTTCGGCAACGTCGAAGGCCTGAAGCCGGAGGGCGACAACGTGTGGTCGGCCACCGGCGCCTCTGGCCAGGCGCTCGTCGGTGTGGCCGGCGGCAGCATGGGCACGCTGCGCTCCAATGCGGTGGAAGCCTCCAACGTGGACCTGTCCGGCCAGCTGGTCAACCTGATCGTGGCGCAGCGCAACTACCAGGCCAACGCGCAGACCATCAAGGCGCAGGACACGGTCATGCAGACCCTGGTCAACCTGTGACCGCCACGCTGAGCTGAGCCGCCGCCATGGACCGCATGATCTACACCGCCCTGTCGGGCGCCAAGCAGATACTCGACCAGCAAGCGGCGGTATCGAACAACCTCGCCAACGTCTCGACGCCGGCGTTCCGCGCCCAGGTCAACCTGTACCGCGCGGTGCCGGTGGTCGGGCCGGAGGCGGGCACGCGCGCCTTCACGCTGGCGTCGACGCCCGGTGCCGACATGCGCGCCGGCCCGCTGACCTATACCGGCCGCACGCTGGACGTGGCGCTGCAGGGCAACGGCTGGCTGGTGGTGCAGGCGCCCGACGGCACCGAGGCCTATACCCGCGCCGGCGCGCTGCAGGTGGCACAGGACGGCCAGGTGCAGACCATCTCCGGCCTGCCGGTGATGGGCGACGGCGGTCCGCTGGCGGTGCCGCCGGGCTCGCAGGTGACCATCGGCACCGACGGCACCATCACCGCGCGCGGACCCGGCGAAGCCTCGGCCGGCCTGGCGCAGGTGGGTCGGCTGCGCGTGGTCAATCCGCCCAACGATGCCATCGCCCGCGGCGATGACGGCCTGTTCAGACTGCGCCCAGGCGCGCAGCCGCTGGCGGCCGATCCCACCGTGCGCGTGATTTCGGGCGCGCTGGAAGGCAGCAACGTCAACCCGACCGAAGCCATGGTCGAGATGATCGCCAACGCGCGCCGCTTCGAGATGCAGATGAAGATGATCCAGGGCGCCGACGGCAACGAGCAGCGCGCCAACCAGCTGCTCTCGACCAACTGAACCGAATGACCGGCCGGCACGGCGCACCGTGCCGGCCCCCAGCACCCAAGCAAGGACCCACATGATCCGCTCTCTCTGGATTGCCAAGACCGGCCTCGATGCGCAGCAGACGCAGATGGACGTGATCTCGAACAACCTGGCCAACGTGTCGACCAACGGCTTCAAGCGCGGCCGCGCGGTGTTCGAGGAACTGATGTACCAGACCATCCGCCAGCCCGGCGCGCTGTCGTCGGACCAGACCACGCTGCCCTCCGGCATGCAGCTGGGCACCGGCGTGCGCCCGGTGGCCACCGAGCGCATCCACACGCAGGGCAATCCACAGCAGACCGGCAACGCCAAGGATGTCGCCATCCTGGGCCAGGGCTTCTTCCAGGTGGCGCTGCCCGACGGCACCACCGCCTATACCCGCGACGGCTCGTTCCAGGTGGACCAGAACGGCCAGCTGGTGACTTCCAGCGGCTTCGTGATCCAGCCGGCCATCACCATCCCGGCCAACACGCTGACGATGACCGTCGGGCGCGACGGCACGGTGTCGGTGACGCAGCCGGGCTCCAGCGCCAATGTGCAGGTGGGGCAGCTGCAGCTGGCCACCTTCATGAACCCGGCCGGCCTGGAAAGCATGGGCGAGAACCTGTACGTGCAGACCGACGCGTCGGGCGCGCCCAACACCACCGTGCCGGGCCTGAACGGCGCGGGCACGGTGCAGCAGAACTATGTCGAGGCCTCCAACGTGAACGTGGTCGAAGAACTGGTCAGCATGATCCAGACGCAGCGCGCGTACGAGATCAACAGCAAGGCGGTGCAGGCATCGGACCAGATGCTGCAGCGCCTGTCGCAACTGGGTTGATTGGTGTGAACATGGCCACCTTGCTTTCCCGCCTGGGCGCGCGTGCGCTGGTTTGCCTGGCCGGCGCGGCAATGCTGGCCACGAGCGGCTGCGCGCTGATGCCGCGCGAGCCGCTGGTGCAGATGCCGACCACGGCGCGCGCCGAGCCGCGCCCGCTGGGTCCGGCGTCCGGCTCGATCTACCAGTCTTCGTATGCCGGCAACCCGCTGTTCGAGGACCGGCGCCCGCGCAACGTGGGCGACATCCTGACCATCCTGATCACCGAGAACGTCAACGCCAGCAAGAACTCCGGCACCAATACCAGCCGCACCGGCAACGCCGCGCTGGCGTTCGACGCGGTGCCGCGCGCGCTGGGCGGCCTGTTCGGCACCAGCCAGAACGCCAACATCAACGGCGCCAACACCATGAAGGCCAGCGGCGGCGCCAGCGCCGCCAACACCTTCAACGGCACCATCACCGTGACCGTGCTGGAGGTGCTGGCCAACGGCAACCTGGTGGTCTCCGGCGAAAAGCAGATGGCCATCAACCAGGGCGCCGAGTTCATCCGCTTCTCGGGCGTGGTCAATCCCCGCACCATCACCGGCGACAACGCCGTACTGTCGACGCAGGTCGCCGATGCGCGCATCGAATATACCGCCAAGGGCGTGATCGACGAGGCGCAGAACATGGGCTGGCTGCAGCGCTTCTTCCTCAATGTTTCTCCGTTCTGACCGCGCCATGTCTGCCCAGATGCTTGCTCGTTTCCTGTCCCGCCTGCTGCGGCTGACCATGGTCAGCCTGGCGCTGGGCGTGGCCTTCGGCGCCTTCGCCACCGGTGCCAAGGCCGAGCGCCTGAAGAACCTGGCCACCTTCCAGGGCGTGCGCGAGAACCCGCTGGTCGGATACGGCCTGGTGGTGGGGCTGGACAACACCGGCGACCAGACCATGCAGACGCCGTTCACCACGCAGAGCCTGACCAACATGCTGTCGCAGCTGGGCATCACGCTGCCGGCCGGCAAGAACATGCAGCTCAAGAACGTCGCGGCGGTGATGGTGACCGCGTCGCTGCCCGCGTTCGCGCAGCCCGGCAGCCAGCTCGACGTGGTGGTGTCGTCGATGGGCAATGCCAAGAGCCTGCGCGGCGGCACGCTGCTGATGACCCCGCTCAAGGGCGCCGACGGGCAGGTCTACGCCATCGCCCAGGGCAACATGCTGGTGGGCGGCGCGGGCGCGTCGGCCAACGGCAGCAAGGTGCAGATCAACCAGCTGGCGGTGGGGCGCATCGCCAACGGCGCCATCGTCGAGCGTGCGGTCGCGCCGTTCCAGCCCGATGGCGGCGTGCTCAACCTGGAACTGAAGGACACGGATTTCGGCACGGCGGAGCGCGTGGTCGAAGCCATCAACCGCAACATGGGCGGCGGCGTTGCCGCGGCGCTGGACGGTCGCGTGGTGCAGGTGCGTGCGCCGGCATCGCCGGCGGCGCGCGTGGGCTTTTTGGCGCGCATCGAGAATATCGACGTCACCCGGGCCCGGGCGGCCGCCAAGGTGATTCTGAACGCCCGCACCGGCTCGATCGTGATGAACCAGGCGGTGACCGTGGATGACTGCGCGGTGGCGCACGGCAACCTGTCGGTAGTGATCAACACGCAACCGGTGATCAGCCAGCCCGCGCCGTTCAGCGACGGCCAGACCGTGGTGGCGCCGGTGTCGCAGATCGACATGAAGCAGCAGGGCGGTTCGCTGCAGATCGTCAAGGCGGGCGCTTCGCTGGCCGCGGTGGTCAAGGGGCTGAACGCGCTGGGCGCCACGCCGGCCGACTTGCAGACCATCCTGGAAGCGATGCGCGCGGCGGGTGCGCTGCGCGCCGAGCTGGAAGTGATCTGACCATGAACAGCGGCATCCAAGGCGGCGCGCTGCCGCCGCCAGGCGCCGACCTGACCCAGCGCTTTGCGCTGGACACGCAAGGCTTCGAAGCGCTCAAGCACAGCGCGCGCGGCGGCGCCGACGCCAATACGCTGCAGGCGGTCGCCAAGCAGTTCGAGGCGGTGTTCACGCAGATGGTGCTCAAGAGCATGCGCGACGCCACGCCGCAGGACGGCCTGTTCGACAACGAGCAGAGCAAGCTCTACCTGTCGATGATGGACCAGCAGCTGGCGCAGCAGATGTCGTCGCGCGGCATCGGCCTGGCCGACGTAATGGTGCGCCAGCTGGCGCGCGCCACCGGCACGGCCATGCCGTCCGGCATGAACGCGTTGAGTCCGGCCGAGGCAGGCAAGGCCGCCGATGCCGAGATGGCCAGGCTGCTCGACAGCCGCGGCGCCGGCGCCGCGCCCACCGACGCGGGCGAACAGGCGGATCTGCCGGCCATCGGCACCACCGTCGCGGGCCAGCACTGGAATCCCACCGCGGGTCTGCGCCAATACCAGCCGCAATCGTACGCGGAGCGCGGCCAGGGCGAAGACCGGCTCGGCCGGCTGCCCGACGACGCGCCCGCCCACGTAAGCGCGTTCGTTGCCCGCATCGCCGGACCCGCCGAAGCCGCTTCCCGCGCCAGCGGCGTGCCGGCGCGGCTGATCGTCGGCCAGGCCGCGCTGGAATCCGGCTGGGGCCAGCGCGAGATCACGCATGCGGACGGCTCCACCACATTCAACGTCTTCGGCATCAAGGCCGGCCCCAGCTGGAAGGGCCGCGTCGCGGAAATCACCACCACGGAATACATCGACGGCCAGCCGCAGAAAGTGCGCGCCAAGTTCCGCGCCTACGGCTCGTATGACGAAGCCTGCGCCGACTACGCGCGCCTGCTGACGAGCAACCCGCGCTACGCGGGCGTGGTCAGCGCGGCAACCGCCGAAGACGCCGCGCACGGCCTGCAGCGCGCGGGCTATGCCACCGATCCGGCGTACGGGCACAAGTTGGTGAAGATCATGAAGAAGGTGGCGGCGTAAGGGGACGCCGGAGGGCAAGCCGAAGCCTACGCCGCTGGAGTGCGGCTCCCCTCTCCCGCAAGCGGGAGAGGGGAGAAAGCCCGCGGCGGTGCCATTGCCTCGGGCCTCCCAACTCCCGCCCTCTCCCCCGGCCCCTCCCCCGCGCGCGGGAGAGGGGAGCAAACCAGCGGGAGATCCAGTGAAGCTCGCTTCCACACCTAAAGTCCCACCCCCAACCAGCCGATAACTCCCACATCCACACCGCCGGCCCAAGCCCGCGGCAGTCCTAAAAAATCCGGGATCAGAGCACTATGTCTCTCTTCAGTATTGGCCTTTCCGGCCTGAACACCGCGCAGAACGCGCTGACGACGACGGGCCACAACTTTGCCAACTCGGCAACCGAAGGCTATTCGCGCCAGAACACCATCGTCGCGTCCGCCGGCGGCCAGTACACCAGCCAGGGGTTCTACGGCTTCGGCTCGAACACCACCACGGTGATCCGCGTCTATGACGAGTTCCTGACCGGCCAGCTGCGCGGCGCCACCTCGACCAGCGCCTCGCTGGCGGCGTACTCGGACCAGATCAGCCAGATCGACAACCTGCTGGCGGACCAGAAGGGTGGCCTGGCGCCGCTGATGCAGAAGTTCTTCGCCGCGGTGCAGGCGGTGGCCGATACCCCGGCCGATCCGGCCGCGCGCCAGGGCATGCTCTCGGCCGGCCAGGCGCTGGTGGGCCAGGTGCGCTCGGCCAGCAACTACTTCAAGCAGCTGCAGGCCGGCGTCAACGAACAGGTCGGCACCGCCGTCACGCAGGTCAACGCCTACACCAGCCAGATCGCCAACCTGAACCAGGAAATCACGCGCCTGAAGGCGGCCTCCGGCGGCCAGCCGCCCAACGACCTGCTGGACCAGCGTGACCAGGCCGTGGCCGAGCTGACCAAGCTGGTTGGCGCCAAGGTGGTGGTGCAGGACAGCGGCACCTACAACGTCTTCGTCGGCAACGGCCAGCCGCTGGTGATGGGCAATGACGCCTATGACCTGAAGGCCGTCGCCTCGGCGGCCGATCCCAACCGCACCGTGGTGGCCTACACGCTGCCCACCGGCACGGTAATCGAGAGCGAGCCGGGCGCGATCAGCGGCGGCTCGCTGGGCGGCCTGCTGCAGTTCCGCACCGAAACCCTGGATCCGGCGCAAAGCGCGATCGGCCGCCTGTCGCTGGCGATCGGCGCGAGCTTCAATGCACAGCACCAGCTCGGCATCGACCTGAACGGGGCCCCCGGCACCGACATGTTCAAGCTGGGCAACGCCACCACCATCCCCAACGCCAACAACACCGTCAAGACCACGGTGGCAACCGCGACCATCGACAATGCGTCGGCGCTGACTACCAGCGACTACACGCTGCATTTCGACGGCACCAACTACACGCTGACGCGCCTGTCCGACAACCAGCAGGTGGTCACGCCCGTGCCCGCCGGCGGCGCGACTTACCCGCTGCAGTTCAGCGCCGACGGCTTCACCGTCGCCATCGACGGTCCGATGGGCACCAACGACTCGTTCACGGTACAGCCCACCCGCAATGCCGCCACCGGCTTCGACATGGCCATCAGCGATCCCGCCAAGATCGCGGCCGCATCGCCGGCCTACACCGAGGCGACGACTGGCAACAAGGGCAGCGCCACGGCGACGCTCAGCAAGGTCGCCCCGGGATTCTCGCTGCCGGCGGGCAAGATCACCGCCGAGTTCGACGGCACCAACTACGTGTTCAAGGTCGGCGGCGTTGCCATGGCGCCGCAGCCGGTGGGCGTGCCCAACGGCAGCAACACCGACTTCACCCTTAACGGCCTGACCTTCAGCTTCGGCGGCACGCCCGCCGCCGGCGACAGCTTCACGCTGGGCAGCAACGCCGGCGCGGTCAAGGACAACGGCAACATGCTGGTGCTGGCCAAGCTGCAGAACGCCAAGACCATCGGCGGCGTGTCCAGCTTCAGCGAGGCCTACGCGCAGCTGGTCAACGACGTCGGCACGCGCGCCAAGTCGGTCAAGATCGCCTCGGCGTCGCAGGACAGCATCACCACGCAGATCAAGACCGCGCAGCAATCGGTCTCCGGCGTCAACATGGACGAGGAAACCGTGTCGATGCTGCGCTTCCAGCAGCTGTACCAGGCCAATGCACGCGTGATCCAGACCGCGGGCACGCTGTTCGACACCATCATCGGCATCGGCAGGTAAGCGCCGTACCCACCAGCGTCAGAAGAGGTAACCCATATGCGCGTTGCAAGCTCCACCCTGTACCAGCAAGGCCTGGCTTCGATGAACTACCAGCAGGGCTCGCTGATGCATATCCAGCAGCAGCTGGGCACCGGCCGCTCCATCCTGACCCCCTCGGACGACCCCGTCGGCGCCACCCGCGCGCTGGGCGTGAGCCAGGCGCAGGCCGTCAACGGGCAGTACGCCACGTCCCGCAAGCAGGCCAATATCGCGCTGGCCGCGGAAGAGAACGCGCTGCAGTCCGTGACCACCATCACGCAGAACATCCAGACCCTGCTGGTGCAGGCCGGCAACGGCACCATGAGCGACGCCGACCGCGGCTCGCTGGGGACCGCGCTGGAAGGCCTCTACAACCAGCTGCTGAGCCTGGCCAACTCCGACGACGGCAATGGCCAGTTCCTGTTCGGCGGCACCCGCTCGGGCAGCGCACCGTTCACGCAGAGTGCCGGCGCCAGTTCCTACATCGGCGACAACGGCCAGCAACTGCTGCAGGTCGACGTGGCGCGCCAGATGCCCGCCGGCAACACCGGCCGCGAAGTCTTCCTGAGCGTGACCGGCGGCGCCGGGTACGTGGTCAAGGGCAACCCCGCCAATACCGGCACCGCCACCTTCGGCACGGTGTCGACCACCGATCCCAGCAACCCGCTGTTCGGCCACGCGCTGCAGATGTCGTTCACGGCCAACGCCAGCGGCCAGATGGAATACACCATCACCGACACCTCGACGGGTGCGAGCCCCGCGCCGGTGGTCTCCGGGCCGGTAGCCTACACGTCGCCCGCGCAGATCGAAGTCGCCGGCTTCAGCTTCAACGTCACCGGCAACCCCAAGGCCGGCGACACGCTGACCATGCAACCGGCCAGCGAGGCCGGCACCGACATGTTCGCCAACCTGCAGACCGTGATCAACACGCTGCGCCAGCCCGCCGCCTCCGAGAACGACCGCGCCAACCTGGGCAACGTGCTGTCGACCGCCGTGCGCCAGTTCTCCAACTCGCTCGACAACGTGCTGACCGTGCGCGCATCGGTGGGCTCGCGCATGAATGAGCTGGACGCGCTCGACGACGTTGGTACCAACCGCGACCTGACCTATTCGCAGACACTGTCGGGGCTGCAGGACCTGGACTATGCCAAGGCGATCACCGAGTACTATCAGCGGCAAATGGCGCTGCAAGGGGCGCAGCAGTCGTTTATGCAGATTCAGGGGATGAATCTGTTTAAGTATTTGTAAGCGGAAGGGCCGGAAGCACTGGAAGCCTGTGGCAACGAAAAACACTTAGCCGCAGAACGCACAAATAGATAGCCGTTTTGTGTATCGAAATTTGGCTGCAGTCATTGTCCCGCAAGGCTTGCAGCTATATTTTTGTCACCGGTCTCGTTGCACTTGACTGCCCCGCAATGGGTATCGAGGCCCCAAATAAAATGGCCAGTGAATGCTAACTCTTCCTTATGGTTTCAGCCCAGAATTTAACGATAGCTGAGCTGTAAAGAGAGTTGGTTTTAAACTGGCGGTGCTGCTCAAGTGCGCGGCAGGATGGGGCAGCGACAGGCGGTTCCAACTTGGCCGCAATTGCAGAGTGGTTCGCTATACCGGGCATGCTTCCACTGCCCACATACCTTGACGCCCATGACCTCGCCATCATCTTCAAGGTCACGCCTGCCACCATTCTTCGCCGCGTCATAAGAAAGCCGCAGACACTGCCAACGCCCGCTCATCTTGGCCCCAACTTTCCGATTCGCTGGCGCCAGTCGGACGTCGCCTTCTGGCTAGCGCAGAATGCGCCTTAGCTGCGGCATTTTTGGCGCCGCCGCCTCAGGCCGTCGGTTGCGGGAGCTCCTCGACACCGCCGGGCAGGCGGCCGCGGCTGGGGCGGACGACGGGGCATGACAAGCCCCTCCAGTCCAGCCCCCATTCCCCGCAATGCCGGGAAGCCGGTTTGCTATGCTACTGCGCCATCGGCCTCGTAGGACGACCTCAGGCGAGTCGAATCGGTTTGCAGAAGTGGGAGGCGTCTATGAAGACCAGCCTACCAGCGCTGCGGTGCCGGTCGCAATACGCAGAAGCCGGCTCACTTTTCTTGCCACGGCATCTCCTTCCACAGTTGGCGGAAGCCTGCTTCGGCGCGTTCGAGCTCGGCGGCGTAGGCGGGTGGGGCCAGGTAGCGCAGCGGCGCAAAGATGGCATCAGCTTGCTGCTTGAACTGCGGGTCCGCGGCCACCTTGGCCATCGCATCGACAAGCTTCTTCTTGACTGGCTCCGGCAGGCCCTTGGGCGCGGCCAGGCCCCGCAAGGATGCGAGCTCGATGTTGTAGCCCTGCTCGCGGAACGTCGGGACGTTGGGCGCCAGTACCGCGCGCGACAGGCCCATCTGTCCCAGGAACTTAAGCGGCGTGCCGCCCTTCTGGTAGGCCAGGGCTTCGCCGACGTTGATGGCGCCAATCGTAATCTGCTGACCAGCCAGCGCGCCACGGACTTCGCCCGCGCCCTTGTAGCCCACGTGGGTCATCTTTACGCCCGCTGCCTTCTCGAACAGCAGCATCGCAAGATGGTCGTCCGAGCCAACACCCGTGGTACCGACGGTGACGGCGCCCGGGTTTGCCTTGGCGTACTTCACGAGCGTAGCCAGGGAATCGATGCTGCTGGATTGGTTGACGGTGAATGCACCCGGGTCGTCCACCAGGTTGCCGATGAGGTCGTAGCTCCTCCAGGTGAACGTCGTCTTGCGTTCAACCGGAATCGTCAGCAGGTTCGGCGTGTTGATGAAGCCGATGGTGTAGCCGTCCGGCGTGGCGCGTGCCAGCTCGGCGAAACCAATGGCGCCCCCGGCACCGGGCTTGTTCTGCACGACGATGGTGGTGCCCAGTTCCTTTTCCAGATGGCGTGCGAGCAGCCGGGCAACCAGGTCGGTGCCGCCACCCGGTGCGTACGCCACAATCATCTCGATGGGTCGATTCGGCCAAGCTGCGGCTTGCGCCTGGGCTGAGGCTGGTGCCAGAGCGCCAACCATACCGACGAGCGAACACGCGGCAAGGCAAAGGGATAGACGCCGACGACGGAAGTCGGGATTGCTGTGCATGGCTTTGTCTCCTCACCGACCCCTTATGTGGCCGGCGTATTGTTGTGATGATTACGTGCGTGCGTGTTCAACTCGCGGCTACCCGCAAGGCTGCCTCCATCCGTTGGCGCATCCTGGGCCAGACCTCGGGGTTCACCAGGCGTTCGGGCTTCTTCCCCGTAGAGAGCAATTCCAGGATTTGTGTTGCGGCGAGCGTTGCGTTCCTGCGACGGGCGTCATGTGTCACGCCAGCTGTATGGAACGTCGCGACGACGTTGTCGAGCGTCAGAAGCGGATGGCCTGGCGGCGGCGGCTCCTGGTCCCAGACGTCCAGGCCGGCCCCAGCAAGGTGTCCGCTCGTCAACGCCTCGTACAGGGCTGCCTCATCGTGGATACCGCCTCGTGCAGTGCTGACGAAGTGCTGCCAGGACGCATGGCCGAGAAGGCCGCAGCGTTCATCATCTCAAGCGTGCTGGCATCGCGCGGGCAGTGCAGCGATACGATATCGGACGTGCGCAGCAATTCGTCGAACGAGACATGTTCGGCGCCGCGCTTTGCCATCTCTGCGCTATCGAGATACGGGTCATAGCCAATCACGCGCATACCGAAGGCGCATCCCAGCGCCGCAGTTCGGCTCCCGGCATGCCCGACGCCTACCACGCCCAGAGTGCGTCCGCGAAGTTCGTGGCCCATCAGGTCTTCGCGGCTTCCGGTGGTATGTGTCTTCATGCAGCGGTCTGACTCAGGAATGCGTCGCATCACAGAGAGCATCAGCCCGACCGCCATTTCCGCCACGGAATCGGCGTTCCCGCCGGCCTGGTTCATCACGGCTACGCTCGCGGCCGTGCAGGCATCGATATCAATCGTGTCGCAACCGGAGCCGCTCGATGACACGGCCAGAAGATTCGGGCAACGCGCGAGCAACTCTGCCGTCACGAACCAGCGTCGGGGCAGTTCATCCTTGGCGGCCGTAATCTGATACACGTGGGCTTCGGAGAGGCGTGCCCATGCTTCCTCGTCTGCACCTTCGCGCTGGCATGTGTGCAAGGCGACATCCGATGCTTCGCCCACAATGCGGTTGAAAGCGGGGTCCAGCCAGTAGTCGAATCGGACGACCTGGCGCTTCGCGGGAAGGGCCGGGCTCACAGTATCCCCTTGTCGGTTAGCGAGCGGTCCACCCAGGTACGGTCCGCACGACCTTGTGCAATCGATTCCAGAACGCCGGCTTCCATGCGCTGCACGTCTTCCACGCGGACCGCAATCGCTTCAGCTTCCTCGGCGGGAACGACCAGCAGGCCATCACCATCGCCAATAATCAGGTCGCCGGGCCGAACCACCATGCCGTCGATGGAGACCGGCACGTGCAGTTCTCCCGGGCCATCCTTGTACGGGCCACGGTGCGAAACACCCCGGGCGTAGACAGGCAGGGGCTCCTTGCCAATCGTGTCGCTGTCGCGAATCAGGCCGTCGATGACGAAGCCGGCGGCGCCGCGCGCAATGGCGAGTGCCAGCATGATTTCTCCGATGATGGCATTGGGTCCAATGCCGCCGGCGTCGACCACGATGACATCACCGGGCCCCGAGAGGTCGATGGCCTTGTGAACCATGAGATTGTCACCGGGACGCGTGCGGACAGTCAGTGCCCGTCCGATCAGGTTGCCTTCGCGACGGTGGAATGCCCGCAGCTGACTGGTTCCCGTCGTGCGGCTCATGGCATCGCTGACATTGGCGACCGGGAACCTGCGATACCGCTCCATCAGCGACGTGCTGACGAGGTGGGCGGGACGCGGATGAATGCGAAAGCCGTGCGGCGAGGTCATTGTTTTGTCTCCTGTATCGACCGTGAGGTTTCTGGTGGGATGCGGTGAAGGTTGGAACTCAATGCGGCGGTGGGTGGTAAATACACTGCGCATTCACATCTTGCGTGCGGGTGATGCCCAGCATGGCCAGGTCTCGAGAAATTTCGGCTTGCATCAGGTTGATGCCGTGTGCGACTCCCTGGCGGGAGCCCACTGCTGCTGCGTAGGCGAACGGCCGGCCGATGAAGACGCAGCGGGCACCCAAGGCCAGCGCCTTGATGACGTCGGTGCCGCGGCGTATGCCGCTGTCGAGCATCACGGGCAGTTGCGGGACCGCCTCAACGACCTCGGGCAAGGCCCGCATTGCTGCAATGACGCCGTCCAGCTGACGGCCACCGTGGTTCGAGACCACGATGCCGTCGACGCCATGCTGATGCGCCAGGCGCGCGTCTTCCGCCGTCAGAACGCCCTTGACGACGAGCTGTCCCTTCCAGCGGCGACGGATGGTGGCCAAGTGGTCCCAAGTGAAGTGCGCGCGGTCCGAGAAATCGCTCCACATTTCGCGAGACGATGGGGGTGCCGCGGTGAGCGTAGGCGTTCTCGAAGTGCGGTACACCGTGGCGTACCAGGGTGCGAGCAAAGGTGCCAAGCAGCCAGCGGGGACGCGTGATGCCTTGCCAGGCAAGGACGGCGCTCGGGCGCAGCGGCGTGGAAAACCCGGCGCGGATGTTGTTCTCGCGATTGCCAGCGACGGGCGTGTCCACGGTGATGACGAGCGTCTCGACCTTGGCCGCTTCGACGCGCGCCAGCAGCGCTTCGATTTGGCTCATGTTTCCTGGAAGGTAGGCCTGGAACCAGGTGCCGGGGGCCGCTTCCATGACTTCTTCAAGGCGAATAAGGGACGAGCCACTCATGATGGCCGGTACGGACGCCTGGCTGGCTGCCTGTGCCATCACGACATCTCCGCGGTATGCGAACAGGGCGGAGATGCCCATCGGTGCCAGGCCAAATGGCGCAGCGTACTTGCGGCCGAACAGGCTGAAGCTCAGGTCGCGCGACGAGACGCCAACCAGCACCCGGGGCCGCAGTGCCAGGTTTTCAAACGACTGTCGGTTCTGCGCCAGGGTGATGTTGTCCTCGACTGCACCGCTCACGTAGGCATAGAGCGACTTGGGCAGCCGTTTGCGCGCCAGCGGCTCGAAGTCCTTCAGCGACAGCACTCGCTGTTTGAGCCAAGTCGCCTGTCTTTCGCTTTGTGCCGTAACGGGCGCTTTCTCCTTCTTCCTATCACCGGATTGGAGTGCAGCGGTCTGGGCGGTGTCGTCGATAGGAGCGGCTGACATAGGAGTAATGGCCGGAGGAGTGAAGCAAATCTAGCAACCCGCGCTCACCGACAAAAGCGAAAAATAACGAAGATATAATTTCGCTTTCTGGAAAACGTCGGTCATTCACCAATTGGGGGCGACATGACTCTCAAGCAACTCGAGGCTTTCTATTGGGCGGCAACGTGCGTCAACTTCACCGTGGCGGCGGAGCGCGTCCACCTGTCCGTGTCGTCGCTGTCCAAACGGATTGCCGAACTGGAAGCATCGCTGGGCGTTGCGTTGTTTGACCGCAGTGGGAGGAGCGCCGAGCTGACGGCTCAGGGCGAGCAGATGCTGCCGCAGATTCACGCGATGCTGCATGCCGCTGCGGAACTGCAGCAATCGGCGGGGCAACGTCATGGTCTGATTGGACGATGCCGTATCGGGCTGGGAGAACTCAGCGGGCTGACCTGGCTGCCCAAGCTGGTGCGCGAAGTGTCGTCACGCCATCCTGGCCTGCTGCTGGAGCCTCATGTCAATATCGGCCAGGTACTGGAGCAGCGCCTGCATGATGGAGAACTGGACATCGGGGTTTTGGCCGGACCCTCTACCCGCAGCAGCTTGGCGGCTGAGCGGATAGGTCAAGTGGATTTTGCGTGGGTCGCCAGCCAGTCTTTCCTCGAGTTGGCCGGCACCGACGACCCACAGGTCCTCATGAGCGAACAGACGTTGCTGACGCTGCCGGTCGGTGCGGGCGGAACGCGGGTGCTTGACCAATGGCTGGCGCTCCGTGGGCTGATGGTCGGCCGGCGTCTGATGTGCAATAGCTGGGGAGCGGTTGTCGGCATGGTTGTTGAAGGGCTCGGTTTCGGCTTTGTGCCCAGGCTATGGGCTGATGCTCTCGTCGAACGCGGTGCACTGCGCATCCTGCCGGACAGCGACGCGTTGGAACCGCTCCACTATGCTGTGCAATGGCGCCGTGATGACACGCGGCCGCTGATTCTGGCGATGCGGGAGGTTATCCGCGGCGTCATCGACTTCCAGGCACCGCGCTGCTTCGTCTAGCGGGCAGGAGGACGTCGAGGCGATTGGCGCCTCGACGGGCGATGCTCAGGCCTTGCTGCTTGAGTTTGAGACGCCAGCTCTTCGGTCGACAGGATGGAAGTCGTGATCGGTTGGCCCATTACAAATGCCCGGTGAGGGTCGTATATGGCCCATTGCCGAAGACCGATACTGGAAAGATTCAGAAGTACCGTTTGAGAGAGCTTGCGAAAAGCCGCGAAGCTATCACTGAGCTTGAGTGAAGCGGGAACGTGGCCTCGATAGAACCATGCATCCGACGATACAAAGCCCGCGGGGTCGGTACTTATGGGTCAAGGTCGCAGCGGCGAGAGTGCCCCGGACACGCTAAAGTTTTTCTTTATCGTCGCGCAGATTATCTCGGTTGTCGGCTTCGCCGAAAGCACCAACAATCGCTGTATCCACAACGATAATCCGCTGTCGACTCGACACCGTCTTTGCACCTTGCACGGCCTTCCCTGCATGCAGAACGTGAGCCCCCGCTCCCCCACCCATGTACGTGAATGCCGACCTCTCCCGCCGCGCCGTGGTCGTGCCCGACGATTACCGTTGGGTCGCCTCGCCACAACCGGGCGTCGAGCGGATGATGCTGGAGCGCTTTGGCGCCGAGCAGGCGCGGGCAACCAGTATTGTCCGATACGCTCCCGCTTCCCTTTTCCCGCCTCATTCGCATCCGGCCGGTGAAGAAGTCCTGGTGCTGTCAGGCGTCTTCTCCGAGGCGGACGCGCACTACCCGGCGGGCTGGTATCTGCGCAATCCGCCAGGATCGTCGCACCGGCCCTCAAGCGCGGGCGGCGCCGTCATTTTCGTGAAGTTGCGGTACATGCTGGCGAGCGAGCAGCAAAGCGTGCGTATCGATACCAACGACGCCATGCACTGGCGGGAATTTGACGGCGGTGCGGTCTGCTCGCTGTATGCGGACACGGCCGAGCATGTCGCCCTGCTGCGCCTGGATGGTGGCGTGTCCTTGCCGCACGGATACCCTGCGGAACTGTTGGTGGTTCACGGCGAACTCCGCGTGGATGGCCATGGCTATGCGGCGGGAAGCTGGATGCGATTTCCCGAGGGCGATCACGCGGAGATCCAGGCCGGCGTTCCAGGAACGACGCTATATATCAGGACTCATGGACCGGCCGCAGGGGGCGAGGCATAAGCCATGCACAGCACGAAGATCGCCATCGTTGGCGCTGGCTTAAGCGGGCTGTACGCGGCCACGCTGCTCAGGCAATCCGGTATCGACGACTACGTCATCATTGAAGCGCGTTCCGTTCCCGGTGGACGGATCCTGTCGGGCCTGTCACGGGGTCACGCCGTGCCCGAAGCGGACGATTACGCAGGGGACCGCGTAGATCTCGGTCCCACCTGGTTCTGGCCGGCTTTCCAGCGTGAACTGGATCGCCTGGTGGCCGAGCTTGGCATCGCGCGATTCCCTCAGCATGAGGCCGGGGACATGCTGTCCGAGCGCAGCGTGGGCGTAGCCCCCATGCGGCTGCGGGGATTCGCCAGTTCGCCGGCTTCGATCCGACTCGCGGGCGGCATGGGTGCGCTGATTCATGCCTTGCGCCAGCGTCTTGAGCCGTCGCGGATTCTCACAGGCCGGACGGTACGCCAGCTGCGTCTCACCGGTGCCGGCGTCGCGCTGGATTGCACCGATGACGCCGGAGAGGCAATGACGATGGCCGCGGAACATGTCTTGCTGGCGCTGCCGCCACGCCTGGCCGAGGCAACCATCGCGTTCACCCCGGCACTACCGGAGCGTCTGGCGCGGCAATGGCGCGCTACGCCGACCTGGATGGCCTCGCACGCCAAGTATGTCGCGGTCTATGACAGTCCGTTCTGGCGCGAGCAGGGGCTCTCCGGCGAAGCCCGGAGCGCGGTGGGGCCGATGGGCGAGATCCACGATGCATCCATGCCCGGCGGCAGCGCCGCGCTGTTTGGATTCTTTGGCGTGCCGGCCAGTGTCAGGCGCTCCGTTCCGGAAGACGTGCTGCGCACCCACTGCCGAGCGCAGCTTGCCCGCCTGTTCGGTCCGCGCGCGGGACAGCCCGTCGCGGACTTTATCAAGGACTGGGCTGCCGATGACCTGACCGCGACGGCGCTGGATCTTGAAGGCGGCCAGCATCACCATGCCTTGGCCCCGGCCGCCACGGCGTCGTCGGGGCCCTGGCAAGGCCGCATTACCGGCATAGCCAGCGAGTGGTCGCAGCGCTTCCCCGGCTATCTCGCCGGGGCAGTCGACGCCGCTGGCAAGGGAACGCAAGACCTGATTCGCATCAACCGATCGTTGTCAAAAGCCGAGGGCCTGTGAGATGAAACCGACTTATCGCGCGATGCAGATCGCCCGTCCTGGAATGCTGGAACTGGTGGAGCGCACCACCCCCTTGCCGGAGGCGGGCGAAGTCCTGATCCAGGTCGAGGCTTGCGGCATGTGCGGCGCCGACATCGGCGATATCGAGCAGGCCAATGCCGCGCCACAACCGCCGCGCGTGCCCGGACACGAGATCGTGGGGCGGATCATCGCGACGGGCGCTAGTACGCCCGCGATGTGGCGGATCGGCATGCGGGTAGGGATCGGGCGCCTGGGCGGACACTGCAATGCGTGCAAACAGTGTCGGCGAGGCCAGTTCCAGCTGTGCGAAGACCAGCCGGTCGTGGGCGCGACCTGCGATGGCGGCTATGCCGAGATTGTCCGTGCGCGCGCGACTGGTCTTGTCGCCATTCCCGATGAACTGGGTTCCGAGGAAGCGGCCCCCCTGCTTTGCGCGGGAATCGCCACGTTTAACGCGCTGCGCAAGTCCGGCGCCCGGGCAGGCGATATGGTCGCGATCCTCGGCATCGGCGGGCTCGGCCACATGGCCATACAGTACGCGAAGCGAATGGGGTTCAAGGTGGTCGCAGTGGGACGGGGAAGCGATATCGCCGCCGACGTGGCCGAACTCGGCGCACATGTCTACCTGGACACCGATGCCGTCGATGCCGCGCAGGCGTTGCAGACGCTGGGTGGCGCGCAGGCCGTGGTCTCGACGATCGGCAACGCGCAGGCCGTTTCCGCGTTGATCCCCGCATTGGCGCCCCAAGGCCGCCTCGTCATGCTTGGCGGCACTCGCGAACCACTTGCCGTGCAGGCCGGGCATTTGGTCGTTGGCGAGCGCGAAGTCGTCGGGTCAATTACCGGCACGCCACACCAGAGCGAGGCGGCGCTCGCGTTCAGTGTCCTGGTGGACGCGCGTCCGCGCTTCGAGTCGATGCCGCTGGCACGCGCCAACGAGGCCTATCAGCGCCTGAAGCGCGGGGACGTCAAGTTCAGGATGGTGCTGACCATGGCGGCGGAGGATGCCTGACACGGCATGCACGCCGGCGGCGCCGTCAACGTCCCCCTGCGCAGCGCGTTTCGCCTATGTCGATGACGCCCTGCAAAATTCAATTTCCTCGCCAATGCATCCATGACGTTCAACGCCTCCGTCGCCCGGCTTGCCATCGCCCAGGCTCTCTCCGGTGCCAACTCCACCGTCGTGTACGCGACCGGCGCCATCATCGGCAACATGCTCTCGCCGCGCCCGGAACTCGCCACGCTGCCGATTTCGCTGTTCGTGGTTGGCATGGCGCTGTCCACGCTGCCCGTCGGGATGCTGGCGCGGCGGTTCGGCCGGCCCGCCGCGTTTCTCGCCGGCAACGTTTGCGGTGTGCTGGTCGGCCTGCTGGCCGCGCTGGCGCTTGTCAACCGGTCCTTCGCGCTGTTCTGCTTCGCCATGCTGTTCGGCGGCGCCTATGCGGCGGTGGTGCTGACGTTCCGGTTCGCCGCCGCGGAATGCGTCGGGCCGGAAGAACGGCCGCGAGCGTTGTCGTTGGTACTGGCCGGCGGCGTTGCGGCCGGGGTAGTGGGGCCGCAACTGGTGTCCGCCACCATGAACCTGTGGCCGCCCCACGCGTATGCCGTGACCTACCTGGCCTCTGCCGCGGTCGCGGTCCTGGCGGCCATCGTGCTGCGCGGCGTCCGGTTCGAGGTACGCACGGCGGGGCCGCATAGCGGCAGTGGCCGGCCGGTGCGCGAGATCTTGCGGCAGCCGCAGTTGCTGGTTGCCATGCTGTGCGGCGTGGTCAGCTACATGATGATGAACTTCATGATGACGTCCGCGCCGCTGGCGATGGAGCTGTGCGGCATACCCCGGCTCTATTCGAACTACGGTATCGAGATGCACGTGATCGCGATGTACGCGCCGAGCTTTTTCACGGGGCGCCTGATCGCCCGTTACGGCGCGCCGGCGATCGTGCTGGCGGGCCTGGCGCTGACCGGCATGGCGGCGCTGGCAGGCCTCAGCGGCATGGCCGTCCATCATTTCTGGATCGCGCTGATCCTGCTTGGGATTGGCTGGAATTTCGGCTTCCTGGGCGCATCCGCCATGGTGCTGACCTGCCATCGCCCGGAGGAAGGGCCGCGTGTCCAGTCGCTGAACGACTTCGTCGTGTTCGGGGCCATGGTGGTGGGGTCGTTTGTTTCAGGCAGCCTGCTGGCTGCCTTTGGCTGGGCGATGGTGAGCTCGCTGATCCTGCCGCCTGTCGTTGTTGCGGTTGCCGCGCTGCTGTGGCTGCAAAGAGCCAGCGTGGAGCCGTCCAGGCAGGTCTGATTGCGCCGCAGAACGCCGGGGGCGAGTGCGGCTGTGAGCCGGCCTCGGACACAACCCCCCATACCGGCCAGACACCGATCAGCGCAGCACCCGGTAGCACGATTGCACCAGCCCGGACGGGAAGTGACGGCTGGATTCAAGCACCAGACTCACGTCGCGCGGCAGCGCCCCGAACAATGGCCTGCCCGCCCCGATCAACACCGGCACCGTGGTGACCACCATGTCGGCGATCAATCCTGCGCGAAGGAACGACTGGACCAGCTGGCCGCCGTCGACATAGACGCGTTGGGCGCCTTCCGCCTCCAGCTGCGCCAGCGCGTCTCCGGGCGTGGCATCCCAGAATCGCACCTTGTCCTGCAACGTCTCGGGCACCGGCTTGCCGGCCAGTTGCCGCGACAGCACCACCACCGGACGGTCGTAAGCCCATTCGCCCATCGTGACGATTTTCTCGTAGCTGCCCCGGCCCATCAGGATCGCATCCTTGTCGGCGATGAAGTCGGTGTAGCCATGGTCTTCGGCGGGGTCATCCCGCTCCAGAAGCCAGCCGATGTCGCCATCGGGCCGGGCGATAAAGCCGTCAAGGCTGGTGGCAATGAAGACGTGGCCGGTGATCATCGTGATTCCTTTCGTTCTGTCAGCATTGAGGCGGAAGCGCAGTGGCAGATTCTATTGGGTCCCGGCAGGCCCGGCCAGCGCATTGGCGCATCACCACGGCTCGATCCGCCACCCTTGTCCAGTCGCCACCAGCCGATCCGTCAAGCCGAGACCGTCCATGAATGCATCGTCGTGGGACACCACCATCAGCGCGCCCTGGTAGCCGCGCAACATGGCTTCCAGCGCCTGTACGGAGGGCAGGTCCAGGTGGTTGCTGGGTTCGTCCAGCAATAGCAGCTGCGGCGATGGGTCGGCATACAGCACGCATGCCAGCGCTGCCTTGAGACGCTCGCCGCCGCTGAGCGCGCCGACAGGCGCTCCAATCTTCCGTTGATCCAGGCCAAGGTGCGCGAGGCGCATGCGCAGATCGCCTTCGGAAGCCGTGCCGTTGGCCGCCAGCATCTGCTCCAGCACGGTCCGGCGCGGGTCCAGGCTCGCCAACTGCTGGTCCAGATAGATGCCTTCCACCGACATCTTGCATGTCCCGGCCAAAGGCTGAAGCCGGCGGGCGAGCACCTTGAGCAAGGTCGACTTGCCGCAGCCGTTGGGGCCGACTACGCCGACGCGCTGCTGTCCCGTCAAAGTGAGGCGGATGTGTCGCGTGGCAGTCCGGACAAACGGCAGTGCCACCGCCTCCAGTTCCGCGACACGTTTTTGCGAAGTCAGGGCAACGGGCAGCGCGTGCATCACGATGGCCAGATCGTGTTCGACCCGATGCGCGGCCTCGCGCACACGCTCGGCGCTTTGCGCCAGCGCCGCGGCATGCTGCTGGCGCAGCTTGCCGGCCGAACCTTCGCTGCGTTCTTTCTGACGGCCCAGCAGGATCTTGGCCTGGTTGGCGTCCTGTCCATGCCGGTTGCCGCGGGCCTGGCGCCGCTCCAGGCGCTCGCGTTGCTCGCGCAGGGATTGCGCTTCGCGCCGGTGTTCGAGCCTGCGCTGTTCCAGCTGCTGGATCGCGTTCTGCCGCTCCTGCTCCTTGCATTGGGCGTAGAAGGTGTAGTTGCCCCCATAGCTGCGCAGTCCCAGGGAAGACAGTTCCACGATGCGCGCCATGGCCCCGAGCAATGGCCGGTCATGGCTGACCACAACCAGCCCGCGCGGCCAACGTTGCAACTGCTCGGCCAGCGCCTGACGATTCGGCCGGTCGAGGTGATTGCTGGGCTCGTCCAGGATCAGGAAATCGGCATCCGACAACAAGGCGCCGGCCAGCGTGACGCGCATCGCTTCGCCACCACTGAGCGCGCTGGCAGGCGTCGTGGCGTCGAGATGGCCCAGGCCATTGCGCTCCAGTTCGTCCTGCAGCCGCAGGCGGATATCCCAGCGCTCGCCCACGGCATCGAAGTCTTCGGGCGCACTGCTGCCGGCTTCGATGCGTTCGAGCGCAGCGAGGATGGCCCGCACGCCTGCCAGGTCCGAGACCGTGGCGCCCGGCGGATGCGATATCTGCTGGGCGAGGTAGTACACGCTGCCAGCGCGCGTACAGCGCCCGGCAGCCGGCTGCACCTGGCCGGCCAGCATGCGCGCCAGCACGGTCTTGCCTGCGCCATTGCGCCCGACCAGGCCAGTGGGACGCTGGTCGAATTGTTCGCTGATGTCGGAGAAAAGCGTCCTGCCGTCCGGCAGAACGTAAGACACGCCTTCCAGCGCGAGATAGGGATTCGTCATGTATGCATTCCAACGATGCCAGAAGCTCCCCCTGCTCATGGGGGTAGGTGGAGACTGGCCGTCATGAAGACGGCGGCATCAATGGCGCATGACGAATACCTCGGTGATGGGGGATGGGGTTGTCATGTTAAGCGCATTTGCCGTGGGGGGCAATGTCGTGCAACGCGCAAGGGGGCATGAGCCGGCGCCAGTCAGCCGCTCCGCGCCGATCCGTCAAGTGTGTGGCTTGACCCGACGGAACGCGAGCAGCATGGCGAGGTCGTAAGCGATTTTCAGCAGGCCGCAGGTGACCAGCGGCACGCTTGCATAGCCATGGGCCATCAACATAGCGGCGAGCGCAGGGCTGAGCGCGGCAGCCAGGCTGCGCGGCACTGCGGTCAGGCTTGCAGCCGCCGCCCGTTCAGGCGGCGTGACGACGGCCATCACATAGGCCGTGCGGGTCGGCACATCCATCTGCGACAGCGCGCTGCGGGCCAGCAGCAAGGCCAGGCTCGTCGCCATGGTGGGTGCGAAAGCGGCTGCAATCAGGCACACGCTGGAAGGAATATGCGTGAACACCATCGTATTGAGCAGGCCGATCTTTCGCGCCAGCGGCACTGCGGCAAGCTGCGAGAACGTCGTAAGCAGGCCCGCCACGAAGAAGAACCGGCCGGTCGCGGCAGGACTCAGGCCGAAACGCTGCATCAGCCATAGCGACAGTAGCGAATTGACGAGGAGCCCGCCCGCAAACGCGTCCACGCTGAACAGCATGGCCAGCCGCATTACGATCGGACGAGACGGGCCCAATGGCGTGGTCGCCAGCTGCGCTCCATGCGGCTGCGTGGCAGGCAGGCGCGCGTAGAGACGCCACAGCAGCAGCCCCGTGATCCCATAGAAAACGAACATCAGGCGCATTGCATCGAGCGACGACAGCCAGGCTTGCCCCGCCAGCCATGCGGGGATGGCGGCTGCCAGCGCGCCCAGCGCGGATGCGAATGCCCCGATCAGGCCGTAGCGGGCGAACAGTGCCGTCCGGCTGTCGGGCGAGGCCGATTCCGCCAGGCGCGCGTGTTCCAGCGGCAGGAAGACACTGACATCGCCGGAGCCAGGGTTAAGCGTGCCGACGAAGGCGACCAGCAGAAGCGGCCACAGCGTCGAGAACCCGGCAAAGCCGAGACCCGTCGCTGCCATGAGGGCAGCCGCCAGCATCAGCAAGCGGCGTTGCGGGTAGCGGTGCCCGACGATCCCGACCAGGATCGTGGCCAGGGCGGAGCCGATCAGGGTTGCGCTGCTGATCAGCCCGACCGTCACCGGGTCGAAGCCCAGCGCCAGCAGGTACGCTGGCAACAGCACGGCAACATAGCCATCACAGATGCCACGCAGCGCGCGGCCGGCCAGCAGCGGCAAGGCGGCGGCTTGCACACCGGAAGGCAGCGCGATGCGTTGAAGCCAGTGCCCGCTGGCGCCCGAAGCTTGATCCTTATGCATGGCCATCCGCTCGCCTGTCCGTCAATCCTTGCGTTTCAGGTCATCCAGGTCAGTGATGCAGCACCGGATAAACAGCCAGGCCGATCAGCGCAGCGCTGGTGATGATGACCGGCTCGGGCAGCTTCTTGAATTTCAGCAGCAATGCGACCGTGCCCAAGGCCAGCAGGAGGGTCGGAGCGTCCACGATCGAACGCTTGGCCAGCACGAACACCGCCCCGCTGATGGCGCCGATCGCGGCCGCAGTGACGCCGTCGACGAAGGCCAGGATGCCCGGCAGCTTGCCGTACTTCTTGAAGTAGGGGGCCGGCAGCACGGTGAACAGATAGCAGGGCAGGAACGTTGCCAATGCCGCCACGCATGCGCCCGGCAGTCCGGCCACCAGGTATCCGATAAAGCCGACCGTGATGACCACCGGGCCGGGCGTGATCATGGCCACGGCCACCGCATCGACAAACTGTCTTTCATTCAGCCACTGGTATTCCGTCACGACACCGCCGTAGAGGAATGGCACGATGGCAAGGCCCGAACCGAAGACAAAGGCGCCCGCCTTGGCGAAGAACACGCCGATCTGGGTCAGCAGCGGCCAGTCCAGCGTACTCGCCAGGCCGCTCGCGGCCGGTACCTGCATCGCAGCCAGCGCATTGGCGCCGCTCTGCCGCAGCCATTGAGGTGGCGCACGCCAGAACCAGGCGAGCACGCCCGCCGCCAGGAACAGCCACGCGACTTCCGACTCGGTGACGATGGTCACCGCCGCCAGCACCACATAAATTGCCCACAGCAGCTTGTCCTTGCCCACACTCCTGGTGGTCAGCTTGTAAGCGCTGATGGCGATGATGCCGATGACGGCGGCACCCACGCCATAGAACACCGATTGCATCCAGGCCAGCCCGCCAAACCTGACATAAGCCCAGCCCAACGCCAGCACCATCAGAAATGCCGGTAGCACGAAGGCCAGGCCGATCAGTGTGGCACCGAGGACGCGATAATGGACGTAGCCGAGGTAGATCGCCAGTTGTGCCGCCATTGGACCGGGCGCGAGTTGCGCCAGCGCTATGCCTTCCTTGTAGTCGCCATCGCTGATCCAGCGCCGCCGCTCCACCAGGTCGCGGTGCATATAGCCGGCCAGCGCAACGGGCCCGCCAAAGCCCAACGTGCCCAGCCGGAGGAAATACAGGACGAGCTGCCAGAGCGTATAGGCGGGCGGTTCCGGGATCTCCGGTGGTGCCGTGCTCTCTTCTTGTTGCATGCGATTCATGATGGGATCCTGAGGAACGTTGACGTCAGGCTTTCTGCTGGGTGCGGAAGTGTGCGTAAAGCGAATCCAGGACCGCGCCGATTTCCGCCAACAGGGCGTCATCGTCCTTCAGACGGGAGCGGGCGCCGGCCAGCATCGCTTCAAAGCCGCTGGCCTCCGGCACCGGCATCCCGCCAATATCCAGTGCATGGATCATGGCGCCGAGCCGCCTGAGCCCGCGGTCGGATTCAAGACCGAAACTCGACAGCAGCACTTCGAAAGACACGCGATCGCCGACATGGGTGAAGGTCGCACCGTCGAAGTCGAAGCCCAGCGCATCGTCCGGGCAATCGGCCGCGCTCTCGAGCCAGAGGAACCGCGCATGGCGATCGATAAAGCGCTGGATCAGCCAGGCGCTGGCCACGCGGTCCACCCAAAGGTGACGGCGCGTTGCCCACTGCCTGCCTTGATACTGGGCCGGATCCCGACGAGCGATGGCCCGCGTCAGCGTCCGGGGCTCGCCCGGGGACTGGATGCTGTCGATCGCGCGGCTGAAGTCATGCCATTGGGCTTCAGCCCGGATCGACGCTTCATTGGGGAAGAAGTCGGTCATGCGGATGGCTTCGTAGGCACGCCCGTGACGGCGCAGCAGGCGATTGAGTTCGGCGCCGTCCTGGCTGGCAAGCGACCGGCGCGCTTCTGCCATGGCCGCCTGCAATTCGGCATAGTCGGCGCTGCGGTCGAACAACGCCCGGAACGTGGCGTCTTCCTCCGGATGCCTGGCCTGGACATTCAACAGCCAGGCCTGGCCGCCTTCCCGCCGGGCCTCGTCGGCAAGTTCGCTCAAATGCGAGATTTGCCCGGCGCCGGCCGGCAAGAGATAGACGCCATCCCGCAGCGCCGCGCAGCCCAATGTCTTGATCGCACGCCAGATCCGCATCCGGGCGGTGGCGCCGGATGTGGGAAGCGTAACGATCAACAAGGCCCAGGGATCAGTGAATCCGCTCATGGGAGCATGTTAAAAGTCCATAGCGTGCATTTCAATCATGTAGAGATATCTACAGATCTACCGGATGACATGGTTTTCGGTGAGTGTCGCGCCCCTGCGCGCTGACCTATTGCAAATGCCTATCATCCGCTGGATGGCACCTGTCTCCGCCAACTGGCCGGGCCGTCCAAGCTGCACATCGCGCATCGCTTGGACCGGCGCGCCTGCGGCGGCCGTGCTGGCTCCGGGTGTGATGGTTTCGGGTGGCATGGCTGGCGGGCTCATGCCATGGCGGGGGCCGTGATTCTGGCCCCGGCCAGCGCTTTCCTCCGCGCATGCCGCTCCTCCTGCACCCCTTGCCTCTTTCGACGCCAATACGAGCGATCCGGCCAACCTTTGTCAGAAGAGGGAAAGCGCAAGACGCCTAAAGGAAAGCGCAATGCCGGCCACGACCCGATGATTCGCCACACAGGTCGTCGCGCAGGCAAGCCACCCGGCAAGCCGACGTGCAGCTTCATGTTCCACAGCAGACAGGAGACACATGGCAAAAGTCATCAGGATTTACGAAACCGGCGGGCCCGAGGTCCTTCGCTTTGAGACCGCTGCCGTTGGCGAACCGGGGCCAGGCGAGGTACGCGTCCGTCATGTGGCCGTCGGACTGAATTTTGCCGACACGTATTTCCGCAGCGGCACCTATCAGGTTCCGCTGCCCAGCGGCATCGGCAACGAAGCCGCCGGCGTGATCGAGGCCGTGGGCGCCGGCGTCACCCATCTGGCGGTCGGTGACCGCGTGACCTATACGGGTTTCACCAACACCTTGGGCGCCTACGCTACCGAGCGGCTGATCTCTGCCGCGCCGCTGATCAAGCTGCCGGAGGCAATCCGCTGCGAAGTCGCGGCGGCGATGACCATGCGGGGCTTGTCAGCCGCCTACCTGATGCGCCGGATCTACCCGTTCAAGGCGGGCGACACCATCCTGCTGCATGCCGCGGCGGGGGGCGTTGGCCTGATCATTTCGCAATGGGCCAAGCTGCTGGGGCTGACCGTGATCGGAACGGTCTCTACCGATGCCAAGGCCGAAGTTGCGCGCGCCCATGGCTGTGATGCCACGATCAACTACAGCCATGAGGACGTGGCCAGGCGCGTGCGGGAACTGACGGATGGCGCGGGCGTGTCCGTGGTGTTCGACAGCGTCGGCAAGGACACCTTCATGGCCTCGCTGGACTCCCTCAAGCGGCGCGGCCTGCTGGTCTGCGTCGGGTTTGCCTCCGGCCCGGTCAGCGGGTTCGATCCGGCCATCCTGGCCCGCAAGGGCTCGGCATACCTGACACGCCCTGGGCTGGCCGACTATATCGCCGACCCTGCCGAGAAGGCGGAACTGGTCGATGAACTGTTCGGCCATGTGGCGGCGGGCCGCATCCGCATCGAGATCAATCAGCGCTATGCCCTGGACGATGCCGTGCAGGCACACCGGGACCTCGAGGCCCGAAAGACCACGGGCTCGTCCATCTTCGTGATCTGACAGTTTCCCGCCCGGCAAACGCTCTCATCCGGCTCGACATTATCCATACACAACACGCATCCTGGAGACCCACCACCATGAACTTCCTTGACGGCCACCTGTATCCCGAAAACCAGCAGCCGCTGATCATTACGGCCGCCCCGTATGCGCCGGGCTGGATTCCTTCGGACTTCCCGGAAGATATCCCTGTCACCATGGAGGAACAGATTCAGAAAGCGGTGGATTGCTACGAAGCCGGTGCCCGGGTGCTGCATCTCCATGTCCGCGAAGCCGATGGCAAGGGCAGCAAGCGTTTGTCGATGTTCAACGAACTGATCGCCGGGGTGCGCGCCGCCGTACCTGAAATGGTGATCCAGGTGGGAGGCTCGATCAGCTTCGCGCCCGAAGAGGGCCAGGCCGCCAAATGGCTGAGCGACGACACGCGGCATATGCTGGCCGAACTCGACCCCAGGCCCGACCAGGTCACGGTAACCGTCAACACGACACAGATGAACGTGACGGAGCACGCCGGTGTGGACGACTTCAAGGGCGTATCGCGCGGATTCCCGCATCTCTACGACACGTACAAGGACATGATCGTGCCGTCGAATCCCAGCTGGGCCGAGGAACATATCCGGCGCCTGTCCGCGGCCGGCATCCAGAGCGAATTCCAGGTCTACAACATCAACAGCTTCGAAACGATCGAGCGGATGATTCGCCGCGGCGTCTACAAGGGCCCGCTGGTGATGAACTGGGTGGCGATCAGCGGCGGCATGGACCAGGCGAACATCTACAACCTGGCCAACATGCTGCGTGCGGTGCCCGATGGCGCCGTGGTGACGGTGGAAAGCTCGGTCCTCAATGTGCTGCCCATCAATATGATCGGCATGGCCCTGGGCCTGCATGTGCGATGCGGCATCGAGGACGTACTCTGGAACCAGACGCGCACGGGCAAGATGAGCTCGGTCGAGCAGATCCGGCAACTGGTGCGTATCGCCCGCGAATTCGGCCGCCCCATCGCGACGGCGCAGCAAACGCGTGAAATCCTGAAGCTCGGCGTTTTCTACGACACCGTTGAAGAAACGCTCCAGGCCAATGGCTTCGCTCCTAACCGCAATGGTGGCCACCAGGGCTTCCTGCGCAAGCAGGAAAGTCTGCCGGTCTGAAGCCAGGCCACGAAGCCAGTCATTGGCTGATGCCAACGGCTGGTCTCGTTCTCGCACGTTGAGCGATCGCGCTGACAGAACAATGATAGGGAGGGAGACAATGGCATTTCGGACGCAGCTGCTTGCGGTCCCGCTTGGCATCGCAGTGCTTGCGGCGTTGTGCGCTTCAGCGTGCGCGCACGCGCAGGATGCGTGGCCCGCGCGCCCGATCCAGATGGTCGTGGCGTCGTCGGCAGGGTCGGGAACCGATGCGCTGGCACGCCTGCTGGCGCAACGCCTGTCGGTATCGCTGAAGCAACCGGTCATCGTTGACAACCGGCCAGGCGGCAGTGGGATCGTGGGGACAAACTTCGTTGTCAAGGCACCGCCCGACGGCTACACGCTGCTTTACACCACGGCGTCGAACATGGTCATCGCCCCAGCCGTACTGAAGACCATTCCCTACGATCCGAAGAAGAGCCTGGTGCCAATTGCCGAGACGGCTGAGGGTGGGGTGGTGCTGCTGGTCAGCAACGAGTTGCCGGTTCACAATTTGCCGGAGCTGATCCAGTTCATAAAGGCGAATCCGGACAAGTACGGCTACGCCACCTGGTCGACGGGATCTTCAGGGCAACTGACTATGGAATGGCTCAAGAAGCAGACCGGCATGAAGACCGATCACGTTCCCTATCGGACTTCGAATCAGCTAATGACCGATCTGGCTTCAGGCGTCGTGAAACTTGGCTGGACCGATCCGGGCGCACCGATTCCGTTCCTGCGTTCGGGGAAGATCCGCGCCATTGCCATTACCGGCAATGCGCGCGCGCCGCAGTTGCCCGATGTCAAGACCATGGGCGAGCAGGGCTACAAGTTCGATGCGGTGGGGTGGTTCGGCGTCTTCGCACCGGCGGGAACCAGCCCGGCGATTTTGAAGAGGCTCGGCGATGAAATCAACATGGTCCAGAAGTCGCCCGATCTCGCTGCCACGATGAAAACAATGAACTTCGGGCCGCCACCCGCCACGACGCCCGAGCAGTTCCGGGAGATGGTCAGCCGCGATCTGCAACTCTGGTCGAAGATCGCCGCCGATGCCCGGATCCAGATCGACTAGTGAACCGCGCTGTTTGTCGGGTGGCTAATGGCGTGCCCCGCCAGACCTGCAGCAGATTCAAGCGTCAAGACAGGACGAAGCACGCGTTCGCATGAAGGGCGAAGACCGTATTCGCCATGCAGTGCGCGGCCCTAAGGTGATCAGGAGGTACTGACATGAAGCAGAACAACCATGACTTTCGGTGGCGCAGATGGGCCCTGGCAATTGGTGTCGCCGCCTGGATGCCGACGGCACAGGCCCAGCAGGATTGGCCAACGAAGCCGGACCGCCTGGTGGTGGGAGGGCCTCCCGGCGGCTCCGCTGACGCACTGGCGCGGCTACTGGCGGAAGGCCTGCAGAAGACATGGGGCAAGCCGGTCATCGTGGAAAACAAGGCTGGCGCCGCCGGTGCGTTGGCCATCAGCGACTTGCGGTCAACTGGCAAGGATGGTCATACCCTGTTGGTCATCCAGGGCGGCGTCGTAAGCGAAGCGCCGTTGGCCAACAAGGTCCATTACCAGCCATTCAGCGACCTGAAGCCCTTGGCGCAGGTCAGCCGCACGGGGTTGGTGCTGGTTGCGAACAAGGATGTGCCGGTCTCCGACCTCAAGCAGCTGGTGGCGTACGGAACATCGCAAAAGGATGGGCTCGCCTTCGCTTCCTATGCGCCAGGCTTGAAGGGCCACACCTCGGGCATGCTGTTCGGGCAACTGGCCCATGTGCCAATGCGGCATGTCGGCTACAAGGGCTCACCGCCGGCACTGAACGACCTCATGGGCGGCCATGTTCCGCTGATGTTCGATGGGGTGACCACCTCATTGCCGCTGATCAGGGCGGGAAAGATCAAGGCGATTGCGGTGGCTTATCCGTCCCGGATATCCGCGCTGGCGGATGTGCCTACGTTCAAGGAGCTTGGCTATCCGCAGCTGTCGCAGGCAGGCTGGTTCGCCGTTTGGTCGCGTCCGGACGTCGCGCCCGGAATCCAGCAAAAAGTCCGCGAGGCAACGCTGGCCTACTTCCGGCAACCGGCGGTGCAGAAGCGCATCCACGAAATGGGCATGGAGCAGGGGGATGCCGCCACCCCGGAAGCGATGATGGCGGACCTCAGGCAAGCGTACCAGCAACAGGCCGCCCTGCTGAAGTCCATCAACTACCAGCCGGACTAATCTGGCCGTGGCATGTCTGGTTTCCCGGCCAATGCCTAGAAAGGCGCGTCGCCGACGATGGCGGTGCGCTCCATCTTTCGGTGACACGCCGGGTAATCCATGACTGCGTAATGCTGCGTGGAACGGTTGTCCCAGAACGCAACGCTGTTTTTCTTCCAGCGAAACCGCACCTGGTATTCGGGGATGTTGGCCTGGCTGACCAGATAGCTGAGCAAATTGCTGGCGCCCGGCGCCTTGTCCAGCCCGAAGCGGACGTTGGCCGGCACATTGTAGTTGGTGAAGTGCGTGGTAAAGCTGCCGTTGACGAACAGCACTTTCTCTCCGGTTTCCGGATGTGTGCGCACCACCGGATGCTCGGCGTCGGGGTACTGAGCCTTCAGGGCAAGACGTTTTTCGATCGGCATCGCAGCGCCAAAGCTCGCCTCGATTCCATGGCGCGCCCGCAAAGGGGCGATCTTCGTCTTGATCTCTTCCGGCAACTGGTTATAAGCCTCGACCATGTTGACCCACATGGTGTCGCCGCCCACAGGCGGGCATTCGATACAGCGCAGCACGCAGCCCATCGGGGGCCTTTCGCGCCAGGTGGCATCGGTATGCCAGGAATTCTCGTGGCGCTCGGGTGGGCTGTCCGGCGTCTTGTAGATCTGAACCAGGCCCGGGTGGTCGGGGTGGCTGCCCACCACCGGATGGTCTTCCAGCTGGCCGAAGCGGCTTGCAAACGCCACGTGCTGCGCGCGCGTGATGTCCTGGTCGCGAAAGAACAGCACCCGATGCTTGAGGAGCAGTGCGCGGATTTCCGCCATCTGCTGGACATCCTCAGCGGCCGCGCCCAGATTGACGTGGCTGAGTTCTGCACCGATCGTGCAAGTGAGGGGCTCGACCCGGATCGAGCTTCCCAGAGAGGTTGCGCGAACTACGGCGGGTGCCGCGTGTAGTGGCTGATTCATGACGTGTCTCCTGAGATAACCATGCCGCCACAGCAGTGTGGCGGCGGGCGCCGTTTCCCGCTTGACAGTACGTGACAGGCATTTATCCTTGTGTGTCACAGCCCCCGCCCCCTATACGTCTGATGTCGTCACTTGTCCGCGCCGCAGCCCTGACCAACTTCAGCGAGCTTGCCCGAGCCGCCGGGCTGGATCCGGTGCGCATGCTTCTCGATGCGGCACTCAACCCGAGCGCGCTGCGTGAGCCGGACGTCATGATTCCTGTGGAGCGCCTCGGCCGCCTGCTGCAGGCCGCCGCCACCCTGTCAGGCAACGAGAGTTTCGGGCTGTGCATGGCCGAGTCGCGGCTGTTATCCAATCTTGGGCCAGTGGGGCTGCTGATCCGTGACCAGCCGACGCTGCGTGACTCGCTTCGGATGCTGATGCGCTATCAGGCGCTGCTTAACGGTGCGTTGTCGCTGGCGATCGAGGAGTGCGGTGATCTGGTCATCATCCGCGAAGGGGTCATGGCCGGCCATGCGCACGAGCCGACCCGTCAGCGGGTGGAGTTGGCGTGGGCGTCATGGTGCGGTTGATTCGCCAGCTCCACAGGCCCGACTGGGAGCCGGCGCGCGTGTGCCTTGAGCACCCGGCGCCGCGCGACCTCAGTGTGCATCAACGTTTTTTTGGCCCAAACGTCGAGTTCAACTACGACTTCAACTGCATCGTCTGCACGAAAGCCGATCTTGATGCGCGCAACCCCTATGCCGATCCGGCCATGGCACGCTATGTACAGCAGTTGATAGACGCTGCCGCCATGTCGCAGCAGGCCACCATGCTCGACGACGTTCGGCGCATGGTCCTGCTATTGCTGCCCAGCGGGCGCTGCAGCATCGAGCAGGTCGCCGAACACCTGGGCATTGGGTGCCGCACGGTCCAGCGCCGCCTGGCAGAAGAGGGGAAGCCTTTCTCGTCCATCGTGAACGACATCCGCACGGAGCTCGCGGCGCGCCACGTCATCGAAACCAACCGTCCGTTGACCGAGGTGGCGACTCTGCTGGGCTTCTCCGCGCCGAGCGGGTTCTCGCGCTGGTATCACGCACAGTTTGGCTGCAGTCCCAAGGAAAGCCGCGCCGCGCGCGGTCCCTCGAACCCGCGCAGAACGCTGCCCTGTCCGTAAAGCCTGGCCTCCCGTGATCAGGGTTGCGGGCGAGGCGGTGGTGGCGCGGTTGGTCAGGATGGCTCCTTGGTATCAAAGATGGGGCCTGGTGTTTCCCCCAAGAACCGACAGCGGCGCGGTGTCCGAAGCCATGCCGGCACCATTTATCGTCATGCATCTTGCGCCCCCCGATAGAGGGGGTCAGGCGAACGCTCCGCAAACCGATATTCAGGCTGGATGGGACATATGCAGACAGCGATTCTGCACGCCGCAACCACTAATGCGTCCCCCGCCTTTATCGAGAATGAGGAGGAGTGCCGTGCGCAACAATCAACCGGTGACGCAGCGGGAATTCGAATTCCCGGACAACGCCACGCTGATGTCGACCACCGACCCGCAAAGCTACATCACGTACGCCAACGCGGCCTTTGTCGAAGTCAGCGGCTTCACGCAGGAAGAAATCCAGGGCCAGCCGCATAACCTGGTGCGCCATCCCGACATGCCGGCGGAAGCCTTCGCCGACATGTGGGCCACGCTGAAGGGCGGCGAGCCATGGACTGCGCTGGTGAAGAACCGGCGCAAGAACGGTGATCATTACTGGGTCCGCGCCAATGCCACGCCGGTGGTGCGCAATGGCCGGCCCGCCGGCTATATGTCGGTGCGGACCAAGGCCACGCGCGACGAGATTGCCGCCGCGGAGCGCCTGTACCGCGACTTTCGCGAAGGCCATGCCGGCAACCGCAAATTCCACAAGGGACTGATCGTCCGCACCGGGCTGATGGCGGTGACGTCGGTGTTCCAGGTCATGCCGGTGCGCTGGCGCGTGCGGCTGGCATTGGCGGGACTGCTCCCGGCCAGTGTCGCCAGTGCCTGGTGGCTTGGCCTGGGCGGCATGGCGCTGGCCGGCTTTGCCGGGGTGATGGCGCTTTGCACGCTGCTGGTGTCGTGGCTGCTGCAGCGGCAGGTCACCACGCCGCTGGAGCAAGTGCTGGACCACGCGCTGCGCGTGGCCGCGGGCGAAAGCCAGAAGGCGGTGCATATGAACCGGGTCGACGAGATCGGCATGACGCTGCGCACCATCAACCAGCTGGGGCTGATGTTCCGCTGGCTGATCGATGACGTCAGCGCGCAGGTGGTCAACGTCCAGACCGCCAGCAATGAAATCGCGCGCGGCAACTCGGACCTGAGCGCGCGCACCGAGCAGGCCGCGTCGAACGTGCAGGAAACCGCCGCGTCGATGACGCAGATGACCGCCACGGTCAAAAGCAATGCGGATACCGCGGCGCAGGCCAATACCTTATCCGGCTCGGCCAGTGTCGCGGCGGAACGCGGCGGCGAGGCGGTGTCGGAGGTGATCAGCACGATGAAGGCGATCACCGAAAGCTCGAAGCGTATCGCCGAGATCATCGGGGTGATCGACGGCATTGCCTTCCAGACCAACATCCTGGCCCTGAATGCCGCGGTGGAAGCCGCGCGCGCCGGCGAACAGGGCCGCGGCTTTGCCGTGGTGGCCGGTGAGGTACGCAGCCTGGCGCAGCGCAGCGCCAACGCTGCCAAGGAAATCAAGGGACTGATCGATGCCAGCGTGCACAACGTCGAATCCGGCGCCAGGCTGGTGGACGATGCCGGCAAGACCATGCAGGACATCGTGTCGCAGGTCAGGCATGTGTCGCAACTGATCGCCGAGATCAGCGACGCCACCAAAGAGCAGAGCAGCGGCATATCGCAGGTGGGCGACGCGGTCAGCGATCTGGATCAGATCACGCAGCAGAACGCCGCGCTGGTCGAGCAAAGCGCGGCGGCGGCAGAGAGTTTGAATCAGCAGGCGGTGCGGCTGGTGGAGGCGGTGGGGGTATTCCGCTGAGCCGGCGCTGTTGCGGCGGGCTCGCGCCAGCGCCGCAAGCGCCAGCCGCAGGCATGCCGGTCGCTAACGGCCGGCTGCCTTGAGGCTGCGCGCATAGATCAGTCCCCAGCCGAGTCCGAGCACGGCGGCAATGGCGGACGCAAGCAGCACGCCAAGCTTGGCGGCGCCAAGCAGGTTGGCATCGTCGAAGGCCAGCATGGCGATAAAGATCGACATCGTGAAACCGATGCCCGCAAGCAGGCCGATCAGCCACAGGCCCCGCCACGATACGTCGGGCGGCAACTGGCACCAGCCGAGCCGAACCGCCAGCCAGCTGATCGAGACGATGCCCAGAGGCTTGCCCACTACCAGCGCCACCACCACCCCCGCCAGCACGACCCGCGCGCTGCCGTTGCCGAGGTCTACCCCCGTGACATCGACGCCGGCGTTCGCCAGTGCAAACAACGGCATGACCAGAAAGGCCACCCAGGGATGGAGCGCGATCTGCACGCGCGTGACCGGAGGCAGGACATCCCGCTGCGCCTGGCGCAGTTGCCGCAAGGGTGCGGCGAGCTTGTCCGGCTGGGGCGCGGGGCTCGCGCTACGGGCGCGCAGGTCGTCGACGGCCTCCCTTGCCTGGTCCAGCGGACGGCCGCGGACCGGCGCGATCCGGACCGGGGTCATCATGCCCAGCACCACCCCCGCCAGGGTCGGGTGGGCACCGGTCTTGAGCAAGCCGAGCCACAGCACCGCGCCCGGCACGACGTACGCGTACGCGGCGCCGATGCCGAGCCATTGCAGGCCAAGCACCATCAGGATGCCGGCACCCGCCAGATAGAGACCGGTATGGTCGAGGCCGGCGGAATAGACCGTGGCAATGATGAGCACTGCCACGATGTCGTCGATGATCGCCAGCGCCAGCAGGAAGACCCGCACGTTCCCCGGAATCGACTTGCCCAGCAATGCGAGGACCCCCACGGCAAACGCAATGTCAGTCGCCGTCGGCACCGCCCATCCGTGCCGAGCCGGTAGCTCAGGGTTCAGCGCCAGGTAGAGCGCCGCGGGAACCAGGACACCGCCTAGCGCCGCGGTGACCGGCAGCGCAGCCAGGCGAATGCTCGCGAGCGCGCCTTCATGGATCTCGCGCCGGATCTCCATGCCGACCACCAGGAAAAACACCGTCATGAGGGCGTCGTTGATCCAGAAATGCAGCGGCTGGTCCACCACATGACTGCCAAGGCCGAACGACAGGCTGGTATGCCAAAGCGCGACATAGCTGTCGGCAGCGGGCGAGTTGGCCCAGACCAGGGCAACCGCGGCGGCAACCAGCAGTACCAGGCCACTGACCGCTTCGATATGAAGATAGTGGTCGATAGCCGAGAATGCTTTCTCCGCCAGGATCTGGGCGCGAGGAACTTCTTGCTGCGGGGCGGGCTGGTTCATGGTTGCGGGGTTCCTGGAGCCGGCGGGTTGCCGGCGCATTGCACCGGGCAGGTATGCTACTGCTTTCTCGTACCGCCGGCGAAGCGCTCGATCTTGCTGGTGGCACCGGAAACGACCAGCAGGTCGCCGGCCTCGATCCTGGTAGACGGGGTCGCATGCATGAACTCCTCGTTCGCGCGCTTGATGCCGACCACCGTGACACCCGCTTGCTCGCGCACGCGCGACTCCATCAGGCTCTTGCCATGCGTGAAGGACGGTGCATGAATCTTGGCAATGGCAAAGCCGTCTTCAAACTCGATGAAATCGATCATCCTGCCGGTTATCAGGTGGGCCACGCGCGCCCCCATGTCGGCTTCCGGGTAGACCACGTGGTGGGCGCCGATGCGCTCGGCGATTTTCCCGTGTTCGGTGGTGAAGGCCTTGACCCAGATGTCCTGGATTTCGAGCTCGGTGAGTGCCATCAAGGTCATCAGGCTAGACGACATCTCCGTGCCGATGCCAACGATGGCATGGGAGAAATCGGCCACGCCCAGCTGGCGCATGACGCTGACATCGGTGGAATCCGCCTGGACACAGTAGGTCAGGGTGTTCGACCAGCGCTGTACCAGCTCCATGTCTTTGTCGATCCCCATGACATCGTGGCCAAGGCGCATCAGCGACTGGGCCACTGCGCTGCCGAAGCGGCCCAGCCCGATCACGACCACGCTGTCTCCTGCGGAGAAGGCGAATTGCTCGGTAAAAAGTCTAGCCAACAATGGGATGCTCCTCGGGATAGCGATAGGGCGAGCGGTGTTTGCCCATGGCCAGCGAAACCGCCAGTGTGATGGTGCCTACTCGTCCGGCATACATCAACACGGTCAGCATGATCTGTGCGCCTGGCGGCAACTCCGGCGTGATGCCGGTCGACAGGCCAACCGTGCCGAAGGCGGAGATCACCTCGAAGATGACGCTGCCGGCGGGGAGGTTGGTCAGTCGCAGCAGCACCAGTGTGCCGATCGTGATCAGCGCGCTGCCCAGCACCAGCACGGTGATCGCCTGGCGCTGCGCCGAGGCGCTGACGCGGCGCGCGAAGGCCTCGCTGTCAGGGCGGCCGCGGATCTCCGCAATCACCAGCAAGGCAAGGATGGCGATGGTGCCGACCTTGACGCCGCCGGCCGTGCTGGCACTGCCGCCGCCAACGAACATCAGCAGATAATGCAGGGCCAGGCTCTCCTGTGTCAGCGCGCCGATATCGATGGCATTGAAACCGGCCGTCCTGGCCGAGACCGAGGCAAAGGCCGCGGCCAGAAGCTTTTGCGGCACCGGCATGGGGCCCAGGGTCCGGCCGTTGCTCCATTCAAAGAGCAGCAGCCCAACCAGACCGAGCGCCAGCAGCACCGCGGTGCCAAGCAGGGTGAGCTTGCTGTGCAGCGACCAGCGACGCGGCTCGCGAAGCTTGCCATGCAGGTCGTAGAGAACCGGGAAGCCAAGACCGCCGACCACGATGGCCAGCATCACGGGCAACAGGATGGCGGGCGCGGCGGCATACCGGGTCAGACTGTCGGCATGGATGGAGAACCCCGCATTGTTGAACGCCGAAACCGCATGGAACAGGCCGCTCCAGGCCGCCTCAGGCCACGGCAGCCCGTGGCCGAAATGCAGTGCGGCCGCCAGCCACAGCGCGATCGCAAGCTCGCAGCCGAACGTCACGATCAATACCAGCCGGGCAATGCCGGAGATATCGCCCAGGCCCAGTGCACGGGTTTCAACCTGCGTGATCAGCCGCGTCCGAAGGCGCAGTGAGCGGTTGACCATCAGGCCAAGCAGGGTGGACGCCGTCATCATGCCGAAGCCGCCCAACTGGAACAGCGCCATGATGATTGCCTGCCCGAAGCCCGACCAGTACGTGCCGGTATCCACCACGACCAGCCCGGTGACACAGACCGCGGACACGGCGGTAAAGAAGGCAACCAGCCAGGGAGCGTGGCCGCTCCCGGCCCTCGACAGCGGCAACATCAACAGCATGCTGCCTGCCACGATGGCCAGCAGGAACACCAGGGCCACGGTCCTGGTGGGATGCAAAGAGGATTTCATCCCGCCATTGTAGGGCGGCGTGATCCTCTCTCCATGCACGTGTCATGGCGCCACCGGTACCTGGCGGGGGACCGGCCACGGCGGCGCGCGATGTCCCGCGTCGGCCGCCTGCGTTGCCGCTATCGCCTGGCCGGGTCGGACCTATCCCGCCGCGCCCTCCTGTGCCGCCTCATATTTCCCCAGGCAAGCCATGCCATTCAGCCGGGCGCGCAATAGCAATGCCTGTTGCGCCTGCGCGGCGTTGGCGGCCTCGCCGCGCCAGGCCAGCAGCGGCGGCTCCTGCAGCGCGCGCCCATAAGAGAACGACAGCCGCCACGGCAGCGGGCCCATCCGGTTCATGGCGTCGAGATTGACGGTGGCCTCGGTGGGGGTTTGTCCGCCGGACAGGAAGAAAATGCCGGGGACCGCCGCGGGCACGGTGCGCTTGAGCACCTGCACGGTGTGCTTGGCAACCTCCGACGGTGGCGCGTGGCCGGCTTCCTTGCCGGGCAGCACCATGCTGGGCTTGAGCAGCATGTGTTCGAGCGCCACCCCGTGGCGATGCAGGGCGTGGAAGACTTCATGCAGCACGGCTTCGGTCACCTGGGCGCAACGGGCCATGGTGTGGCCGCCATCCATCAGCACCTCGGGTTCGACGATGGGCACCACGCCGGCCTGCTGGCAGATTGCGGCGTAGCGCGCCAGCGCCTCGGCGTTGGCCTGCACCGCGGCGAGTCCGGGCAGCGTGTCCGATACGTTGTAGACCGCGCGCCACTTGGCAAAGCGCGCGCCCTGTTGCCGGTAGCCGGCAAGCCGCTTGGCCAGGCCATCGAGGCCTTCGGTGATTTCGTCGCCGGGCGCTAGCGCCAGCGCGAGCTTGCCCTTGTCGACCTTGATCCCCGGTACGATGCCCTGGCGCGCGGCCAGTTCCGGCAGCGGCGTGCCGTCGTCGGCGCGCTGGGCCAGCGTTTCCTCGTACAGGATCACGCCGCTGATGTAGTCGCCCAGGCCGGGCGTGGCCAGGAGCAGGTTACGCCACGCGCGGCGGTTTTCCTCGCTCGATTCCACGCCGATGCGCTCGAAGCGCTTGGCGATGGTCGGGCCGCTTTCGTCGGCGGCCAACAGGCCCTTGCCCGCTTGTGCCAGGGCGTCCACGGTGGCTTGCAGTTCGCTTGATGTATCCATGACGTTGCTCCGCGCAGGTGACATAAGCGCAAGCATTTCCCCGAAACGGCAATCGCGCAAGGGCATCGGGGGCCGCCGCCGCGCGCCCATGGTGGCCGCCCGAACATTGCGGCGAAGGTGGCGGGCGCCACCCCCGGGGGGAATATCCCGCCCGGCCGGGTGTGGGATAATCGCGGCTTTGCCCATGGCGCAGCTCAAGAGGTTGTTCGCACGGGCATGCCAGGGCCCCTATTCCCGCGGCCCGCTTCCTACCGCGATACTTCTAAAGCAAGACCATGCCCACATACCGTTCCAAAACCTCCACCGCCGGCCGCAACATGGCGGGGGCGCGCTCGCTGTGGCGCGCCACCGGCATGAAAGACGAAGACTTCTCCAAGCCCATCATTGCCGTGGTCAATTCCTTCACGCAGTTCGTGCCCGGGCACGTGCACCTGAAGGACCTGGGCCAGCTGGTCGCGCGCGAGATCGAGGCCGCGGGCGGCGTGGCCAAGGAGTTCAACACCATCGCGGTCGACGACGGCATCGCCATGGGCCACGACGGCATGCTGTACTCGCTGCCCAGCCGCGACATCATCGCCGACTCGGTCGAGTACATGGTCAACGCGCACTGCGCCGACGCCATGGTGTGCATCTCCAACTGCGACAAGATTACCCCCGGCATGCTGATGGCCGCGATGCGCCTGAACATCCCGGTGATCTTCGTTTCGGGCGGGCCGATGGAAGCCGGCAAGACGCGCCTGGCCAATCCCGTCACCAAGGCCATGGAGTTCAAGAAGCTGGACCTGGTCGACGCCATGGTGATCGCCGCCGACAGCGCGTATTCCGATGCCGACGTGGCCGAGGTGGAGCGTTCCGCGTGCCCGACCTGCGGTTCGTGCTCGGGCATGTTCACCGCCAATTCGATGAACTGCCTGACCGAGGCGCTGGGCCTGTCGCTGCCCGGCAACGGCACGGTGGTGGCCACGCATGCGGACCGCGAGCAGCTGTTCAAGCGCGCCGGCCGCCGCATCGTCGAACTGGCACGCCAGTACTACGAGCAGGAAGACGCGCGCGTGCTGCCGCGCGCGGTGGGCTTCAAGGCGTTCGAGAACGCCATGACGCTGGACATCGCCATGGGCGGCTCGACCAACACCATCCTGCACCTGCTGGCAATTGCGCGCGAGGCGGAAATCGACTTCGACATGACCGACATCGACCGCCTGTCGCGCGTCGTGCCGCAGTTGTGCAAGGTCGCGCCCAACACCAACAAGTACCACATCGAAGACGTGCACCGCGCGGGCGGCATCATGGCCATCCTGGGCGAGCTGGAACGCGCCGGCAAGCTGCACACCGACGTGCCGACGGTGCATGCCCCCACGTTGAAGGACGCTCTGGCACAGTGGGACATCAGCCGGACCCAGGATGAGGCGGTCAGGCAGTTCTACCTGGCCGGCCCGGCCGGCATTCCCACCCAGGTGGCGTTCAGCCAGAACACGCGCTGGCCCAGCCTGGACCTGGACCGCGCCGAAGGCTGCATCCGCTCCTACGAGCATGCCTTCTCCAAGGAAGGCGGCCTGGCGGTGCTGACCGGCAATATCGCGCTGGACGGCTGCGTGGTGAAGACCGCCGGCGTGGACGAGAGCATCCTGGTGTTCGAGGGAACCGCCCACGTCACCGAATCGCAGGACGAAGCGGTCGAGAACATCCTCAACGACAAGGTCAAGGCCGGCGACGTGGTGATCGTGCGCTACGAAGGCCCGAAGGGCGGCCCCGGCATGCAGGAAATGCTCTACCCCACCAGCTACATCAAGTCCAAGGGCCTGGGCAAGGCCTGCGCGTTGCTGACCGACGGCCGCTTCTCCGGCGGCACCTCGGGCCTGTCCATCGGCCACTGCTCGCCCGAAGCCGCAGCCGGCGGCGCCATCGGCCTGGTGCAAGACGGCGACAAGATCCGCATCGACATCCCCAACCGCACCATCAACGTGCTGGTGTCCGACGAGGAGCTGGCGCATCGCCGCGAAGCGCAGAACGCCAAGGGCTGGAAGCCGGCCAAGCCGCGTCCGCGCAAGGTGTCGGCGGCGCTGAAGGCCTATGCCAAGCTGGTGATGTCGGCGGACAAGGGCGCGGTGCGTGACTTGTCGCTGTTGGACGACTGATGCGGCGATGGGCCAAGGGCCCATGAAGCTGCCAAAGCCGCTCTTCGGAGCGGTTTTTTTTTCCGCGGCGCTACTTCGGGCGAATCTCACCGCCCTCCCGCCTGCCCGCGCAACATCTGCACCACCAACGCAAACGCCGGCGACGGCTGCCGCCTGCTCGGGTAATACAGGTGGTAGCCATTGAACTTCGGACACCAGTCCTCCAGCACGCGCACCAGCCGGCCGGCTTCGATATGCGGCATCAGTTCATCCTCCGGCAGCAGCGCGATGCCCAGCCCGGCCAGCGCCGCATCCACCTGGGGCTGGGTGGTATTGAAGATCAGCGGGCCGTCCACGCGTACGTTGACCTGGCGGCCGCGCCGCTCGAAGTCCCAGACGTACAACCCGCCGGAGGTTGGCATGCGCTGGTTGATGCAGCGGTGCGCCATCAGGTCTTGCGGCGTCTTCGGCGACGGATGGGTGGCAAAGTAGTCGGGTGACGCGACCACGGCCATGCGCAGCGGGGGGCCGATGGGTACGGCGATCATGTCCTTGTCGATGGTGCTGCCCAGGCGCACGCCGGCGTCGAAGCGGTCCGCGACGATGTCGCGGAAGCCATAGTTGACGTCGAACTCCAGCTTGATGTCCGGATATTCATGCAGCAGCGGTGCGAGCCGGGGCAGCAAGATCGTGTGCAGCACGTTGTCGCCGCAGGTGATGCGCACCGTGCCGGCGGGTTTGTCGCGCAAGGCGGTCAGTGCATCGAGTTCCGCCTCGATTTCGTCGAAGCGGTGGCCGATCGCCTGCATCAGCCGTTCCCCCGCTGCGGTGGGCGAGACGCTGCGCGTGGTGCGGGTCAGCAGCCGGATCCGCAGTCGTTCCTCGAGGCCGCGCACGGCCTGGCTCAGTGCTGACTGCGTCACGCCCAGCGAGGCCGCTGCGCGCGTGAAACTGCCTTCGCGCGCCACCGTCACGAAGGCCAGCAGATCGTTGAGATTGCGTCGGACCATGCGTAGGTCTCCATCGGCAGATTCATTAGTGCTACTTATATCCTCTTTAAGCACTCATTAGCTAGTCCCAGGCCTGTCCTCGCGCGAAGATGGCGTGACGCAGACGCCGGGAAACCGGCATCGCCATTGCCGCTTCCGGCACATTTCTCCGCACACCGCGCGCATGCCACGCCGCTCCGGACTTTTTTCGGAGCCGCGCGGTGTCGTGCGCGCATCCACTTCTTCCCGGACTGCATGACAACCCAACTCTGTGACGCGCCCGTGGGCGCGACCCTTCCTTCGCAGGATGCCGAACGCCGGCCGGCCAACTGGGGCGGCGTCTTTGCGATGACGCTGTGCGTGTTCGCGCTGATCGCCTCCGAATTCATGCCGGTCAGCCTGCTCACGCCCATGGCCGCCGACCTGCATGTCACCGAAGGGGTGGCGGGGCAGGGCATCGCAATCTCCGGCGCCTTTGCCGTTCTCACCAGCCTGTTCATCGCCGCGCTGGCCGGCGGCATGAACCGCAAGACGCTGCTGCTGGGGCTGACGGCGCTGATGGCGGTTTCCGGCGCGGTGATCGCGCTGGCGCCCCATTACCTTGCCTACATGGCGGGCCGTGCGCTGATCGGCGTGGTGGTCGGCGGCTTCTGGTCGATGTCGGCGGCAACGGCGATGCGGCTGGTTCCGCCGGGCCAGGTGCCGCGCGCGCTGGCGATCTTCAACGGCGGCAACGCGCTGGCCACGGTAGTGGCCGCGCCGCTGGGCAGCTACCTGGGCGCGGTGATCGGCTGGCGCGGCGCGTTCTTCTGCCTGGTGCCGGTGGCCCTGATCGCTTTCGCGTGGCAGTGGATCAGCCTGCCGGCGATGCCGGTGGCGGCGCGCGGCAGCGGATCCGGCAACGGCTTGCGGCTGTTGCGCCAGCCGCGGGTAGCGCTGGGCATGCTCGGTGCCAGCATTTTCTTCATGGGGCAGTTCACGCTGTTCACCTACGTACGCCCGTTCCTCGAGACGGTGACGCGGGTGGAGGTGTCGTCGCTGTCGCTGATCCTGCTGGTGATCGGGGTGACGGGTTTCATCGGCACCATGGCCATCGGCGCGGCGCTCAGGCGCGGCTTCTACGCGACGATGATTGCCATACCCGTAGTGATGGCCAGGATCGCGCTGGCGCTGGTTGCATTCGGCGGCAAGACTGCGGCGGTGGTCATGCTGCTGGGGCTGTGGGGCTTGGTTGCCACCGCGGCGCCAGTGGGCTGGTGGGCCTGGATCGCCAAGACCTTCCCGACTGATGCCGAGGCCGGCGGCGGCCTGCTGGTGGCGGTGGTGCAGCTTGCCATCGCGCTGGGCTCTACCGTGGGTGGCATGCTGTTTGACCGCAACGGTTATCAAAGCACCTTCGCCGTCAGCGCGGCGCTGCTAATGATTGCGGCATTGCTGACCTGGCTGACCGCGCGCGCCGAAGCGGCGCGGGCCGCCTGACGCGCTTTCAGGGCAAGGCGCCGCGACCATGGTCGCGGCGTCCTTCCTATGCCACCTTGCGCACCGGCAGGCTGCGCACGCGCTTGCCGGTGGCGGTGAAGATGGCATTGCACAGCGCGGGCGCGACCGGCGGCACCGGCGGCTCGCCCACGCCGCCCGGCGGCAGGTCATGGTTGTCGTTGACCAGGTGGGTGCGGATCACGCGCGGCGACGCATGGTGGCGCAGCACTTCGTAGTCGTGGAAGTTGCTTTGCATCACGCGGCCCTTGTCGAAGGTGATCTCGCTGGCCAGCGCCAGGCTCAGGCCCATGATGGCGCCGCCTTCCATCTGCGCGCGGATGCGGTCGGGGTGGATCTGCGGGCCGCAGTCCATCGCCATGTCGACTGACAGCACGCGCACCTCGCCCTTCGCATCCACGGCCACCTCAACCACGGTGGCGGTGTAGCTCATGAAGCTGTAGCAGAACGCCAGGCCCAGCCCGTGGCCCCTGGGCAGTTTGCGGCCCCAGCCCGCGCCGCGGGTGGCGGCCTCGATCACTCCGCGCAGGCGGCCCGTGTCATACGGATAGCGATCGGGCGATTCGGTGTAGTTCCAGGTATCGGCCAGCGTGCCGGGGTCGAGCTTGCGCGCCGGTCCGATCAGGTCGAGCGCAAACTGCCGGTGATCCTTGCCGGCGCGGTGCGCCAGCTCGGCGATAAAGCACTGTGACGCGAACGCGTGCGGGATATTGGCCACCGAGCGGAACCAGCCGATGCGCGCATGCGCCGGGACTTCGGCGGTTTCCACGCGCACGTTGGCAATGCGGTAGGGCATGTTGATCGCCGACATGGCCGACTCGAACAGTTGCTGGCCTTTGGCGCCCTCGGTAAACAGCGAGGCGATGGTCGGCGCGGCGCTGCGGTGCAGCCACGACTGTACCTGCCCCTGCTTGTCGATGACCGCCTCCAGCCGCTCCACGGAAACGGTGTGCAGGTAGTCGTGGTGGATGTCGTCGTCGCGCGTCCAGACCAGCTTGACCGGCGTGCCCTCGGGCATCGCCTGCGCAACGATGGCGGCTTCATCGACAAAGTCGGGCTTGGACTTGCGGCCAAAGCCGCCGCCCAGCAGCAGCACATTGACCCTGACGTTGCCCGGCTTCAGCTCCAGGCGCTTTGCCACGGCGGATTGCGCGGCGACAGGATTCTGGATCGAGGTCCAGACCTCGGCGCTGCCGCCCCGGATGCGCACGGTGGCTACCGGCGGTTCCATCGACGCGTGGGCCAGATGTGGCACGTAGTACTCGGCGGCAAGGCGCGCGGCCGGCGGCGCCTGGTCCCAGGCCTGCCGGGCATCGCCCTGGTTGCGCATGGTCTTGCCCGGCACGCGCGCAGCCGCCTCGAGCGTGCGGCGATACGCCGCGGAATCGTAGCTGCCGTTAGGGCCGTCGTCCCATTCGATTGCCAGCGCGGCGCGGCCCTGCATGGCCGCCCAGGTGTTGCGCGCGACCACCGCCACGCCGCCCAGCGGCTGGAACGCCGGCGCGCCCTGGAAGGCGGGAATCTCCACCACCTTCAATACCCCCGGCAGCGCCAGCGCCTTGCGGCTGTCCACGCGGCGCAGCTTGCCGCCCACCACCGGCGGGCGCGCCACCACGGCGTACACCATGCCAGGCAGGCGCAGGTCCATGCCGTAGACGGCGCGGCCGGTGCCGATGGCTTGCTGGTCGACCGGCCGTACCGCGTTCTTGCCGATATAGCGGAATTCGGCGCGGGGCTTGAGCCTGAGCGCATTCCCCTTGGGCACGGGCTGCCTGGCCGCGTCGGCCGCCAGTTCGCCATAGCCCAGGCGGCGGCCGGTGGGCTGGTGCAGCACTTCGTGGTTGACGGCCCTGACCTCGGACACCGGCACCGACCAGCGCGCGGCGGCAGCAGCTTCCAGCATCTGGCGGGCTGCCGCGCCAACGCGCCGCATCGGCATCAGGAAATGCCGCACGCTACGCGAGCCGTCGACGTTCTGGTTGCCGTAGCGGGTCTCGTCGGCCTCGGCCTGAACGACTTTGACGCGCTCCCAGCGCGCCTCCATCTCATCGGCCACCACCATCGGCAGGCTGGTGCGCACGCCGGTGCCCATCTCGGCGCGATGGGCCACGATGGTGACGGTACCGTCCGCCGCGATCGAGACGAACGCCAGCGGATCGTCCACGGTGCCACCTGGCATGCCGTCGGCGCCAAATTTCTTTGGCGCGGGATCCGCGGCGCGGGCGACGGTCACCAGGCCACCGGTGGTCACGGCCAGCGTCATCAGGCCGAGGCTGCCGCGCAGGAACTGGCGGCGCGAGAGTTGAGCGATGTCGGCCATTTACTTGCCGCCCTGCGCAAGATGCTTGGCCGCCTGCCGGATCGCGGCATGAATACGCGGATAGGTGCCGCAGCGGCAGATGTTGCCGCTCATGGCTTCATCGATCTGACGGTCGGTCGGCGCCGGCGCGGTCTTGAGCAGGCTGACCGCGGTCATGATCTGGCCGGCCTGGCAATAGCCGCATTGGGCCACGTTATGCTCGATCCACGCTTGCTGCACCGCCTGGCCCACCCGGTCGCGTTCTACGCCTTCAATGGTCGCGACGGATCGCCCCGCGACAGCGGCCACCGGCGTCACGCAGGCCCGGATCGCGGTGCCGTCCACATGCACCGTGCAGGCGCCGCACAGCGCCATGCCGCAGCCGAACTTGGTGCCGGTCAGGCCGAGCTCATCGCGCAATGCCCACAGCAGCGGCATCTCGTCGGGAACGTCGACGTCCTTGGCCTGGCCATTGACCTGGAATCTTGTCATGGGGAAACTCCTTGTGAAGACAAAGGGCATGGCGTCATGCCAATGAGCCCAGACTGCAGCTCGCGTCATAAAGCCATCATTGTCGTCAAGATTGCCGTGCTGGATTGATTAGGATGGCTTATAAGCTCTTTAAGCCTGCGTGAGGACCGCCACGCTCAGGAACAGTGAAACCTGGTCACGCTCGACAGTTGCCGGGGCGATGCGCCATTGCACGCGCCGGCCGGGATTGCGGGAAGGAACGTTGTCCCGGAAGTAGGGGGCCGCGGCAAGGCGCTGTACGGCGGACACGACCTCCTGTTGCGGAATCGAAAGGTAGGCGGCCAGCACGCCGTTGCGCGAAACATAGGCAAGACGCCGGCGTATCCCGGACCCCTCTGGCACCGCGCTCAGCAAATGGCTGAGCGAACGCGTTACGGCGACGTCCGCCCCAAGCCGCGCTTCGCTGCGGGCGAAGCCGTCCAGGCCGCGCAGCGCCGCAGCGCTGAAGCCGTAGACCGCCGCCGCGTCATGCGCGGGCGCCAGCCGCACCGGCTCGTCGCGATGCGCCAGGGTATCGCGCAAGTCTGGATCCAGCCCGCCACGCGCGCTCGGCTGGATCTGCAGCAGGTGCTCGGCGAAATTCCTGACGCTGAGCAATCGTTCAGCCTCGCATTGCAGCAGCGCGTCCATGCTCTGTGCGCGCACCGCCGGCATATGCCGCAGCGATTCGATCTCGCGGCCCTGCGACAGCTGAAACCTGCGCCACAGCCGCAGCAGGAGCAGCGTGACGGACAGCGAGAACGACACCACGACGAAGCGATGTGGCCGGCTGGCAAGCCGCTGCCAGGCTTGGCCGGATAAGCAGCGCAGCGTGGGGGACCGTCGGGCCGCGATGGCGCGTCCCCCTCTACAGCAACGTCATCAACAACTTGCCCAGCGTCGACTTCAGCGGCAGCTGCGAGGACGCAAGCATCAGCATCGGCAACGCCGCGGGCAAGGCGGTAGCCAGCAGCACGCGCTTGTCGACCAGCGAACTGCGCATGCCGGCCACGGCGTTGTAGATGGCATGTGTGTCCGCGACCGGCCCCAGCTCCGGCGCATCCAGCAGTGGATCGTCCGCCTGTCCGGTTTCGCCGTGGATCCAGCGGCGGTCGACTTTCCGGTTGTGATCGGCCAACAGCGCGCCATAGTCGAGCAAGGCCCATTTGCGCGTCCTGGCCAGCAGCGGCACGAAGCCGAACATGGGCAGCAGCGTGATCAGCGTCAGCACGAACACCAGTGTGCCCATCTGCAGGTAAAGCGATGGAATGGCGACGCCGTGGTACGCCACTTCGTGCGCCCAGGCCGCGGCCATCACCGCGGACACCGCGAACGAGAATGGCGCGAAAATGAACTGGACCCGATTCAGGAACGACAGGCCGCCGACCCGGTCAGGATGGGTGGGCACCAGGCGCAACGGCAGCCGGGCAATGCGCATCAGCACGATGGTGGTCAGCAGCAGCCGCCACAGCCATGCCAGGAGCAGCACATTGAAGAGCGGCCGCGACACCAGCAGGAACCACCATGTCGCAAAGCCCGCGGCACCGCCCAGGTCGCCCCAGCCGATCTCGTCGCGGTCAGGCGCCACCGAGACCGCGATGGTCCATCCCAGCACCAGCCCGCCGATGATGACCCACGGGTAGGTGCGATCGCGCAGCCGGGTGGCCCCTTCCACGATCTCGCGAAAGCGCGGCGCCAGCGCCTCGTCGACCAGGCCGCTGCGCGCGAATTGCCGCAGGCATAGCGGGATCACGCTATGCGCGATGGCTTCGGCGAAGATCAGCAGCGGAATGCCGATGAGGCAACGGACATGGATGGCGTAATGGCCGAGCAGGGATTCGCCATCCTGTCCGGTGATGCGGCCCTGTACCACCGCCCAGGCTACCAGCGGCAGCCATGCCACCATGCTGTAACAGAGCGCGCGCCTGGCCACGCCAAGGCTCTCCGCGGGAATCAGCCCGATGCGCCGTTGCATCCGGTACAGCGCGTCGTCCCGCACCAGCGAAAAAGCGTCGACGAGGGGTTCCCGGCCGGAGCCAGGACCTTCTGCATTGCGGTATGCCGTATTCATGTCCGCTCCCTGGAGGAGACCAGCGGGGCCACGGGGGCATGCATGGCCTTCACCGATGCATGATCGCGGCGGGGCGCGCGCACGTCAGCCGTCGCTGCGCTGCTGCGCCGGGGGCGCATGCCATTGTTCGGTGGGCACCAACACCGGGTCCTTCGGCTGCAGCACGAAATGCGGCGACATGATCTGGACGTTGTGGCGGTTGAACTCGTCCTGGATGGCGGCATGCAGTGTGGAGAGGGCGAAGAAACGGCGGCGCGGGTCTTCGATGGCGAAGAACAGTTCGTATTCGACGTAGAAGTCCGACAGCCCGCGCTGCAGGACAAAGGGCGCTGTTCCCTGATCCAGGCCGGGCACTTCGCGTGCGGCGTTGAGCAGCATCGCGTGCACCTGGCGCCAGGGCGTGTCATAGCCGATCGTCACCGCCGACGAGAGCAGCGCCGCGCTGCCGCCGTTGATGTCGCCGGAGCGCGAATAGTTGTGGACGGCGCTGCCGACCACCACGGCGTTCGGCAGCGTGATCTGTTCCTGCCGCAGGTTGACCAGCCGGACGGACAGCGGACCGAGGCTCTCGACCCATCCCACCGTATCGCCGATGCTGACCATGTCGCCCACGCGCAGCGCGCGCGCATACACCAGCACCATGCCGCTCATCAGCTGGTTCACGACATTGGCCGAGCCCAGCGTCAGCATGAAGCCGAGCAGCACCGAGACTCCCTTGAACACGTCGCTCTGCGAGCCGGGGATGTACGGGTAGGCGAAGGTGAAGCCAAGCGCCCACACCAGCACCGTGGCCAGCCGGCGCGTCGCCGGCACCGTCTCCGGATGCAGGCCCGGCACGGTGAGGTTGCCGCGCTCGGTGGCGGCGAACACGCTCGACACCACGGCCTGCACGCCGCGCGTGATGAACACGATGATGGCGACCACCAGCAAGCCCGGGAGGGCGCCGACCATGGCGGCGCCGACCTCTTCGAGCAGCCGCCACAGGTAGGCGCCCATGCGCTCGCCCAGCGGGTGCGTCAGCGGAAACTGCAGCAGCGCAAATTCCAGCCAGACAAAGGCGACCAGTGCGAACAGCGCGACCGCCACGATACGGACGATGCGGTCCGTCAGCTGGTAGAGCGCGGCGGTCCAGTCGAAGCCGTCGGCGGTGCGCGCCTTCAGGTGCCGTTGCAGCGAGGCATCCACCACGCGCCTGAGCAGCCGCCGGGTCTTCGTCAACGCCCACCCCAGCAATACCACCACGGCCAGCGTGCCGCCCGCGCGCAAGGCGCCACGGACCAGCGTGGGCCAGTGCTGCTGCTGGCGGCGCGCGGCCACGGCCTGGCCTACGCTGTCGACCGTCTGCCTGATCAGCGCTTCGAGCGGGGCCTTGTCCTCGGGATCCCGGTCGCCTTCCACCACTGCCATCAGCAACCGCTCGCCGACATAGATGGCCTCGCCGTGCTGGCCGGCGAGTTCGCCGGCGCTGGTCCTGATGGGCTGCCGCAGGTCGGACGGCGTCAGTGCCTCGAAGCGGTCACGCGCGCGCCGGGCGCGCGCTTCAGGCGTAACGCCCGCAAGCGTTGCGCGTAGCACCAGGATCGGGCGGTTCATCAGGCGGAGTTCGACCGGCGCGGCCTCCGCTTCGGCGGCGGGCTCCGGCGCGGCCAGGACCGGGCCGATCACCAGCCACGGCAGCATGGCCAGCGCGGCAAGCCGGCGCATCAGCAAGAACACCATGGTCATCCGTCGCTCGCGTCATGGGGAAACGGTAATGCCACCCGCGCGCGCTCACCGTCCATGCGGGCGGGACAGGATTGGGTGCATGGTTGCAGCTTGCGTTTTCCAGCGGAAGTGAAACTTTTCGGCGGCGAGCAAAGAAAAATGGGTGCCTGCTTGCTGCGGCGCGTCCGTCACCTGCGTGCGGGTCGGCCCGGCGCGGGCCCCCACATTTTCATTCAGTGAAAATTCGCGGCCAAAGTTTGACGGTGTTTCCGCCCGCTGCCTAACATCGCTCGCACAAGACCTTCATCAGGCGAAACTGTGCCGGCGCTGCCGGCGCAGGGCGAGGAGACAGCGATGCGAATCAGGGACCTGCGCCGGCTGGCGCTTGTGGTTGCCGTGGGTTGTCTGCCATCGGCGCAGGCGGCGAGCGCCGCCGACTATCCGGCGCGGCCGATCCGGCTGGTGGTGCCGTTCACGCCCGGCGGCACCACCGATATCCTGGCGCGTGTGGTCGGCGCCCGGCTGGGCGAAGTGCTCGGACAGAGTGTCGTGGTGGAAAACCGTCCCGGCGCGGGCGGCAACGTCGGCGCAGAAGCGGTGGCGCGCGCCGCGCCGGACGGCTATACGCTGCTGATGGGCACGCTGGGCACGCAGGTTACCAACCAGTACCTCTACGCGCGGATGCCCTATGACGCGGCGAAGGACTTCGCGCCGGTGACACTGGTGGCCAACTCGCCCAATGTGCTGCTGACCCATGCCGCGCAGCCGGTGCGATCGGTGGCGGACGTGATTGCGCTGGCGAAGAAGGAGCCGGGGCGCATCAACTACGCGTCCACCAGCACCGGCGGCTCGCCGCACCTGTCGGGCGAACTGTTCGCCAGCATGGCGGGTGTCAGCATGCAGCACGTGCCGTACAAGGGCGCGGCGCCCGCGATGACAGACTTGCTGGCCGGACAGGTCGAGCTGATGTTCGACAACCTGCCTTCGGCGCTGGCGCAGATCCAGGCCGGCAAGGTCAAGGCCCTGGCCGTGACCAGCCCGCAGCGCTCCGCGGTCTTGCCCAACGTGCCGACGGTGCAGGAATCCGGCCTGCCCGGCTATGTGGTCAATTCCTGGTTCGGCCTGCTGGCACCGGCCGGCACGCCGCCGGACCGCGTCGCGCGGTTGCAGAAGGCGGCGGCCGGGGTGCTGGCCGAACCGGCGGTGCGCCAGCGCATCGAACATCTCGGCGCGGTGCCGGGCGGCGACACGCCGGCGGCATTCGCAGCGATCCTCCGCGCGGACCACGACAAGTGGTCGCGCGTGATCCGCCAGGCTGGCATCCAGGCCCAGTAAGGCGCCATTCCACACGGACTTTCCCATGACCAAGACAACGCTGCGCGTCGGCTCCGGCTCAGGCTGGTGGGGCGACCGCGTCGAGCCGGCCGCGCTCAGTGCGCGCCTGGGCCGGCTCGACTATCTCTGTTTCGAGACCATGGCCGAGGCGACGGTGTCGGCGGCCCAGGTGCGCAAGCGCCGTGATCCCGCCTTTGCCGGCTATGACACCTATCTCGACGAACGCATGCGCGCGGTGTTGCCGCATTGCCTGGCCAACGGCACGCGCATCATCAGTAATCAGGGCTGGATCCATCCGCTCGGCGCGGCGCGCCGCATCGCCGAACTCTGCCAAGAACTGGGGCTGCCGGTGCCGCGCATCGCCGCCATCACCACCACCGACCTGACCGCGACGATCTGCGACCAGGACCTGGCGCTGATGGAGAGCGGGGCGCCGGTGGCTTCGCTGCGCGGCACGCTGATCTCGGCCGAGCCCTACGCGGGCGCGCTCCCCATCGTCAGGGCCCTGGAGCAGGGCGCGCAGATCGTGGTGACCGGGCGCGTGGCCGACCCGTCGCTGTTCCTGGCGCCGATGATCCATGCCTTTGGCTGGGACTATGCGCACGACGTGGACCTGCTGGCGCGCGGCAGCGCCATCGGCCACCTGCTGGAATGCGGCGCGCAGGCAACCGGCGGATACTTCGGCGACCCGGGCTACAAGGATGTGCCCGAGCCGTGGAACCTCGCGTTTCCCATTGCGGAAGTCGATGCGCAGGGCAACGCCGTCATCGGCAAGGTTGACGGCAGCGGCGGCCGCATCGACCTGCAGACCATCAAGGAACAGATGTTCTATGAGGTGCACGACCCCGCCCGCTATATCACGCCGGACGTGGTGGTGGACTTCACCACGGCCGTGCTCGAGCAGGCTGGCCCGGACCAGGTGCGCATCAGCGGCGTGCGCGGCGCGCCACGCACCGGCACGCTGAAGGTGTCGCTGGGCTGTACCGAGGGCTTTATCGGCGAGGACATGTTCTTCTATGCCGGACCAGGCTGCCTGGCCAAGGCGGAGCTGGCGCGCGTCATCCTGGAGCAGCGCTTTGCGCTGGCGAAGCTGCAGGCGGACGAATTGCGCATTGACTTTCTCGGCGTCAACGCGATCCATGGCGCGGCGTCGCCGGTGCCGCCGTGCGAGCCGAACGAGATCGCCGTGCGCGTGGCCGCCCGCACCCGCACGCGCGAAGAGGCCGCCAAGGTCGGCCGCGAGATCGACAGCATGGCGGTGTGCGGCCTGGCGTCGACCGGCAAGCGCGTGCCGCACCAGGACCGCACCCGCGAGATCATCGGCGTGTGGTCGGCACTGGTGCCGCGCGAGCAGGTCGAGTCCTGCATTCACTTTATCTGAGGCCAGCCATGATGGTTGCATTGCGGCGCGTTGCGCATACCCGGTCGGGCGACAAGGGCAATATTTCCAACACGGCGGTGATTGCCTATGACCCGGCGTTCTACCCTTACCTGAAGGATCAGCTCACCGCGCAGGCCTTCAAGGCCATCTACGGGGACGTGATCACCGGCGAGGTCGAGCGCCATGCCGTCGATGGCCTGCAGGTGCTGAATTTTGTCGCGCACGGCGCGCTCGGTGGCGGCGTATCGCGCAGCCTGGCGCTCGACAATTACGGCAAGGCATTGGCGAGCGTGGTGCTGCGCTTCGAACTGGAAATCCCCGATGCGCTCGCCGGCCTGCTGCGCGGGCCGCCGGCCTGAAGCGGTGGCGCACTGACACGGTGGCGCGCTAGCGCGGCCCCGCGCGCCGGGTCCAGGCGCTGCTGATGCGGCGCGCCTCGTCCTTCAGGCGCCTGGCCAGACGCGCTTCGCGCGTGCGCAGCCGCTCGCTCAGCGCGGCAATGCTGAGCGCGCCGAGCGGCTGGCCTTCGTAGTCCAGTATCGGCACCGCGATGCCGCCCATCTGCTCGACCACCCAGTCCAGGAACATCACGTGGCCGCGCCCGCGCGCGGCCTCGGCCTCTTTGGCGATCAGTTCCGGGCTCAGGCGCGGATACGCCGCCAGCTTGCGCGAAGTCTGCTGCAGTCGCCGGGCCCGCTCGGCCGCGGGCAACCACGCCAGCACCGCCATGCTGCCCGCGCCCACGCCGAGCGGCCGGCGCGTGCCGACCTCGACATAGTTGGCGCGGATGGCAAAGGTCCCCAGCTCGATCTGCGTGCAGACCGCTTCGCCGCGGCTGGCTTCGGTCAGCACGGCGGTGTCTTCGAACTCCTCGACCAGCCGCTCCAGGCTGTGCCGGGCCAGCGCGCGCAAGTCGACGCGGCGCTGCGCCACGTCGGCAAGCTGGAACACCTCGGCGCCGATGCCAAAGCGCCGCCGGGCATCGCGTGTGGCAAATCCTTCGGCGACCAGCATGTCCAGCAGCCGCGACGTCGTCGCCGGGTCGAGCCCGGTGGCGCGCGCGACATCGGACAGGTGCCGCACCTGCGGATCGGAAAGCGCACGCAGGATGGCGAGCGCGCGTTGTACCGGGGACGAGCGTGGGGAGCGGGTCGGCATGGCGGGGCGAGGCTGGCCTGGGGCCTGGCTATGATCGCATGGGCTGCTGTTTTCAGGCAGCGACCGGCCCGCGCGTTTCCCTGCTCAGGCGGCGCACCGCCTGGGGCGGCTGCCCGGTGGTACGCAGGAAGGCGCGCCGCATCCGCTCGCGGTCCGAGAAACCCACCTCGTCCGCGATCACGTCCAGCGACAGGCGGCCTTTTTCCAGCAACAGCCTGGCGGCCTCCACGCGCAGATGCTCGATCGCCTTGGCAGGCGATTGGCCGGTCTCGGCGCTGAAGGCGCGGCTGAACTGGCGCGGGCTCAGCCCGGCGACATCGGCCAGTTCGTCGACAGTCAGCGCGTTGCGCAAATTGGCGTTGGCATAGTCGATGGCCTTCTGGATCCGGTCGGACTTCGGCTCGAGGTCAAGCAAGGTCGAGAACTGCGACTGGCCACCGGCGCGCCGATGGTAGATCACCAGCTTGCGCGCGACCGCGCGCGAGACCTCCTGGCCGTGGTCCTTCTCGATCATGGCCAGCGCCATGTCGATGGTGGCGGTCATGCCGGCGGAGGTCCAGATCGGGCCGTCGACGATGAAGATCTGGTCTTCCTCGACGACGACCTTGGGGAAGTGTCGCTGCAAGTCGTGCGCGAAGCGCCAGTGCGTGGTCGCGCGCCGGCCGTCCAGCACGCCCGCGTGCGCCAGGATGAAGGCGCCGGTGCAGGGCGCGGCAATCCGCCGCGAGGTCTTCAGCGCGCGCCTGACGAACCCGGTCAGCGCTGCGGAAACCACGTCGATTTCCACGCCGGAGCCGAACATGACGGTGTCGAACGCGGCTTTGCCGAACGGCTGCGACTCGACGCGGATGCCCGCCGACGACATCACCAGCCCCCCCTGCTCGGAAAGCACCGTCACGTCGTAGGCGCGCTCTTCGAGCACGACGTTGGCCAGTTCGAACGCGGTGATCGCCGCCAGGCCCATCACATAGAAGTTGGGGAATATGACGAAGCCGATGGTGTGCATGCGGTGTCCTGAGTCAGTTCCTGAGTCATGTCCTGAATTGACGGTATATATGACATTTGAGACGCGGTCAACGCTGGCTATGATTGCTCGCAGGTAACCACCGGAGCGGGCCAAAACGGTGACTGCGCCGTAACACCGCGGCGTATGCGCCGCTTCCGAGGCCCAACCTCAACCGCATTCCGCAAGAGCTTTCGTATGGACCGTCGACTACTGATCCTGGCGCTGGGCATGTTTGCAATGGGCACCGACAACTTTGTCGTCGCCGGTATCCTGCCCAGCGTCGCGGCGTCGCTGCATACATCGGTCAGCGTGGCCGGCCTGATGGTGACCTGCTACGCGTTGACCTATGCGGTGGCGGCGCCCGTGATGGCAGCGGTGGCGGGCGGCTTGCCGCGCAAGCTGCTGCTGGTTTCGGCGCTGGGCATCTTCGTCGTCGGCAACGCCGTCAGCGCGCTCGCGACCGACGTGCATTGGGTGCTGATGAGCCGGGCCCTGGCCGGGTTTGGCGCCGCGCTGTTCTCGCCCACTGCGCTGGGCGTTGCCGCGGCGCTTGCCTCGCCCGAAAAACGCGGCCGTGCACTGGCTACGGTAACCGCTGGGCTCACGGGCGCCACCGCGCTGGGGTCGCCGCTCGGCACGCTGATCGGCGGATTCGGCGGCTGGCGGTCGACGCTGTGGTTCGTCACGGCGCTCGGGGTCGCGGCGATGATCGGCGTCTGGACCCTGCTGCCGTCGGTTCCGCTGCCCGCGGCGGTCAGGCTGCGCGAGCGTCTCGCTCCCATGCGCGACTTGCGCGTCGCGCTGACCTTGCTGACGTCGCTGTTCGCGTTCGGCGGCTTCCTGATGGTCTATACGTATGCCGGCGTGGTGCTGGAACCGCTGACGCACGGCGACGAACGCATGCTCGCGGGGTTGTTCCTGCTGTGGGGCGTCGCCGCCACGGTCGGTAACCTGGTCGCCGGCCGCCTGGTGGACCGCTTCGACAGCCGCCATATCGTCAATGCGATGCTGTGGATCGCCATCCTCAACTTCTGTGCGCTGCCGTGGACCGCTGGGCATCCGGCCAGCGCTGTCATCGCGCTGGTCATCTGGGGCCTCTGCGGATGGGGGCTCATCGTGCCGCAACAGCACCGGCTGGTGCAACTGTCGCCGCAGGTAGCGCCACTGCTGCTCGCGCTGAACAATACGGCCACCTATCTTGGGCTTGCCGGCTCGGGCGTGCTTGGCGGCATCGTGCTCCGATCGACCGGCGGGCAGTATCTGAGCCTGTTCGCGGCAGCGATGATTGCGCTGGCGTTTGTCTTCACCGCGGCCGCGCATCGCCGCATCGCGCGGCCGGCCCTGCATGGTCGCGCCACAGCCGCCGGCCAGGCCGAAGCGGCGTGATGCGCGGCGGCCGGGCCGTTCTCCCGCGCTGTTTTCCAGCGCCGTTTGCAAGCCATGCTGGCGGCGCGCTGTAGCACTCCCTGCCTTCTATACCCATGACACCTCGACACGCATTTCTTTCAATGATGGCCGCTGCCGGCATGGCCATCGCCGGGTCCGCCGCCGCGCATGGCGCGCCAGGGGCCGGCGCCGGCGATATCGTCAAGCCGAACTTCTCGCACGCCATTACCAACATCCCGGGCAAATCGCTGATCGCGGTGGAAGTCGTTTATCCGCCCGGCGGTGCGTCGTTGCCGCATACCCACGCCAGGTCGGCGTTCATCTATGCCTATGTCGTCTCGGGCAGCATCGCCAGCAAGGTGAACGACGAACCGGAGCGCGTCTACCAGGCCGGCGAAGCCTTTTTCGAGGAACCGGGATCGCGCCATCGCGTGAGCCGTAATGCGGACCGACGCAAGCCGGCCAAACTGCTGGCCGTGTTCGTGGTCGATACGAACGACACGGCACTGACTACCCACGACAACCAAGGAGATTGAAATGAGGCTGGACTACACCAAGGCAGCGCCGGGCGGCATGAAGGCATTCGGGTCTGTCTATGGCTATGTCATGCAGTCAGGCCTGGACGATGTGCTGGTCGAGCTGGTCTATCTGCGCGTCAGCCAGATCAACGGCTGCGCCTATTGCCTCGACATGCATACCCGTGACCTGATCAGGCATGGCGTTACGCCGGCAAAGCTGGCGCTCGTGCAAGCCTGGCATGAAGCCGGCACGTTGTTCAGCGAGCGCGAAAAGGCGGCACTGGCATGGGCGGAGACGGTCACCCGCGTCGCGGACACCCACGTGCCGGACGAAGAATTCCAGCGTGTCGCGGCGGTGTTCGGCGAAAAGGAACTCGCTGACCTGACCATGGCCATCGGCCTGATGAACGCCTTCAACCGGCTCGCCATCAGCTTCCGGCGTCCGCCGGATGCCGCCTTGGCGGCGAACGCCTGAGCGGTTGCCCCCCGGACAGTGCGCGGCACCCGTTGAGCGCGCGCGTCGCCGGCATCTGCCTGGATCCGGCGACCCTGGCGCGCCGTCTCACGGCGCGGCCACATAGGCGCAAAACGCCCGCGTCAGCTCCATGTCGAACTCGCGGCTCGACAGCCGCAGGGGTCCCGGGTCGTTCAGCACCGCATTGATGATGCTGCCGATCGCGAACTGGAAGGCGATACGGATACGGCGGTACAGCCATTCCGCATCGCCGTCCTGGTGGCGCGCGGCCAGTACCGGCACGGCGCGCTCGATAAAGGCGGCACGTCGCTGCTTGAAGCCCTGCCAGGCATTGCCGTTGGCCTCGAGGATGGTCGCGCGCAAGACTCCCAGGTTGCGCAGCGTGACGCGGCGAAGTTCCGACAGCAGCGCGTGCACTGCCGCCTGCAGGTCCGCATTGCCTTGTACCAGCGCCGCAAGGCAGGCCGTCATGCTGCGGTCGGTGTCCTCGGCCGTTACCGCCTGCAGTGCGCGGAAAAAGGCCTGCTTGCTCTTGAAGCGCCCGTAGAACGCTCCTGTCGTCACATGCGCGGCGGCGCATATCTCCTGATTGGTGAGGCTGTCGAGGGTGCGCTCGCGCAGTAACTGCCGCCCCGCCTCGAGCAGCGCCTCGGTGGTGCGGCCGGCACGGCCGTACCGGGGAGGGTTGAAGCCTTGCTGGCCATCCAGTGCGGCAAGCGTGCCCTGCGACATAAGTTCCGACATGGTTTTCCCTAGCCACCCGCTTCGCTGGTTGCGTCCGGGCCGTCCACATGCCAAAAATATACTCGCGAATACAAATTGGAGGCAAGACATGGATATCGCCCAACCGCCGCATTCAACCGTTGCTGCCCCGGCCGTCGTGCGGCGCAGTGCTTTGCAGTCGTCGTTCGTGCTGAGCCGGATTTCCCCGGCGCTGGGTGCGGAAGTCGGGAATATCGACCTCGCCGCGGAACTCGATGACGACATCATCGCCGCGCTGCGGCGCGCGCTGGTCGAGCACAAGGTGCTGGTGTTTCGCGACCAGGACATCACACCGGCGCAGCATGTCAGGCTGGCGCGGCGCTTTGGCGAACTGGAGGTGCATCCTACCTTCCCACACCATGACGAGTTCCCGGAACTGGTGCTGCTGGGCGGCGACGACAAGAAGCCGGCCATGGAGAACGGCTATCACAGCGACGTCTCGTGGCGCGAGATTCCGTCGATGGCGTCGATGCTGCGCTGCGTGCAATGCCCGGAGATCGGCGGCGATACCGTCTGGGTCAACATGGCGCTTGCCTACGAGAAGTTGCCGGCGTCGCGCAAGCAGCAGATCGAAGGCCTGCTCGCTGTACACGACATCCTGCCGGCCTTCGGCGACAAGATGACGCCGGAGCAGCGCAAACAGTTCCCCGCGTCTGTTCATCCGGTGGTGCGCACCCATCCAGAGAGCGGGGAGAAAATCCTCTACGTGAACGGCGCCTTCGTCACGCACTTCGCCAACTTCCGCTCGCGCAATGCGGTGCGCGGCGCCTTCGAAGGCCAGTCGGAGAAGCAGGACCTGATGGAATACCTGCTGCGCCAGCCCGCCATCCTCGAATACCAGATGCGCCTGCGCTGGCGTCCCAACACGATTGCGTTCTGGGACAACCGTTCCACGCAGCACTACGCCATCCAGGACTATTTTCCCGCCGTGCGCCGCATGATGCGCGCCACGATCATCGGCGACCGGCCCTTCTGAGCCATCGACCCGGAGAGACCCGCACATGAACCGGAAACTGCTCATCGGCATCGCGGCGATGGCGTTCAGCCTGCTGGCGCGCGCCGAAGGCTATCCCGCCAAGCCAATTACCTTTGTCGTCCCCGCCCCGCCGGGCGGCGCGACGGATGCCATCGCCCGCACGCTGGCGGAGGTGATGAGCCGGCGCATGGGCCAGCCCATCCTCGTCGACAACAGGCCCGGCGCGGGCGGCATGATCGGCGCGCAATTTGTCGCACGTGCGGTGCCTGACGGCTACACCTTGCTCGTCACGCCTTCGGCGCCCATCCTGACCGCGCCCTATCTGTACGCGAAGGTGCCATATGACGTGAAGCGCGACCTGAGCCTTATCTCGCAGATCTGTACGGGGCAACTGGTGCTTGCCGTCAATCCGCAGAAGGTACCTGTGAAGACCGTGAAGGAGTTCATCGCCTGGGCGCAGCAGCGCAAGGGCACCGTGACCTATGGCTCCTACGGCGTGGGCTCGGCGGGGCACCTGATGGGTGCATACCTGAGCCAGGCCAACAAGCTTGAGATGACGCATGCGCCTTACAAGGGGGAGTCGCCGATGGTGCAGGACCTGATCGGCGGGCAGATTGACTGGGCGATGGGAAGCGTCGGCGTGATGGCGCCGTACCTGCAGAGCGGGCGCCTGCGCGCACTGGCGGTAATGGGTGACCGCCCATTGTCCGAGCTGCCGAATGTGCCGACCATGAGCGAGTCGGGCTTCCCCGAGCCGGAGTACCGCCCGGTTGGCTGGGCTGCCCTGATTGGCCCGGCCAATCTGCCCCCGGCCGTCATGAATCGGCTCGAACAGGAAGCGCGCGCGGCGGTGCAGACCACCGAGATGAAGGCGCGCTTCCAGGTCTACGGCCTGTCTGTGCTGGGCACGACTTCCGCTGCGTTCCGGCGCGACTTTGACGCGACCCTGCCCGTTACGGAGCGGCTGGTGCGCCTGTCGGGCGCGAAGATCGAATGACATGGAGCGCTGAGGTGTTGATCGCGGTGGCGGGCGTAGCCATCGGCGCGACGTCGATTGGCGGCGTGCTGGTGGTGCCGGTGCTGTCGGGCGTGGCCGGCGTGCCGCTCGCGCAAGCGGTGGCCGCGTCGAGTCTCGCCTTCCTGCCCGCGGGACTGCTCGGCTGGCGCCTCTCGCGGGGCCACGGCGGGGCTACGCCTTGGGCCTTGCATGCCGCGGCGCTGCCGGGCGCCGGGTGCGGGGCGCTGCTGGTGCACGTGGTGCCGGCCGCCGGCGCGCAGTTGTGGCTGGCGGGGCTGGCGGCGGCATCCGGACTGTACGGCCTGGCATCGGTGGCTACCACCCAGGGCGAACGTCCGTTGCCGGGCACCGCGACGCTGGCGGTGCTTGGCTTCGCCGTGGGGATTGGCTCTGCGTTGTCCGGCACCGGTGGCCCGGTGCTGTTGTTGCCGCTGCTGCTGCTGTTGCGCACGGCGACCGGTCCCGCGCTGGCCGCGGCGCTGGCGGTCCAGCTTCCGGTCGCACTTGCTGCAACGGCCGCGCACTGGTTGTCCGGCGATCTCCCGCTCGCCCTGGGCTTGCGCACAGGCGCGCTGGTGACTGGCGGCGCCCTGCTGGGGAGCTTCCTGGCCCCGCGGCTGCCCGCGCGGGCGTTGCGTGCCGGTGCTTCGCTCGGCCTGCTGGCCGTGGCGGGCTGGTACGCCATCCGATGAAGGCCGATACCATGTCGAATCCCGCCGAGCTGTCCGCCACCGCCTTGCTGGCGCATTATGCCCGCCGCGAGCTGTCGCCCGTCGAGGCGCTCGACGCCATCCTCGATCGCGTGCGGCGATACGATCCGGTCTGCAACGCCTTTCGCTTCGTCGATGCCGATGGCGCGCGCGAGCAGGCCCGTGCGTCGGAGCGGCGCTGGCTGCGCGGCGAGCCCCTGGGCCAGCTCGACGGCGTGCCCGTTTCCTTCAAGGACCTGCTGCACGTGCGTGGCTGGCCCACGCGCATGGGCAGCCTCGTCACCGGCGACGCGCCCCAGCCCGATGATTGCCCGGCCGCTGCCAGGCTGCGCGAGCATGGCGCCGTGCTAGTGGGCAAGACCAATACGTCCGAGTTCGGCACCAAGGGCACCACCGAGAGCGCGCTGGCTGGCGTCACGCGCAATCCGTGGAACCCGGCACACACGCCGGGCGGCAGCAGCGGCGGCGCAGCTGCCGCCACCGCGCTGGGCTTTGGGCCGCTGCATGTGGCCACCGACGGCGGCGGTTCGATCCGTGCCCCGTCGGCCGCTTGCGGCGTGTTCGGCTTCAAGCCCGGCACCGGGCGTGTGCCGTGCTACCCGCCGGCACACTCGGGCACGCTGTTCCACATTGGCCCGATGGCGCGCTCGGTCGCCGATGCGGCGCTGCTGTTCAATGTGATCAGCGGCCCGGACAGCCGCGACTGGCACGCCTTGCCGCATGAGGTGCGGGATTGGCGCCAGGGTCTCGATGCAGGCATCGCCGGCATGCGCGTGGCCTACAGCCGCACGCTGGGCTACCTGGCGGTCGATCCTGAAGTGGGCGCCTGGTGCGATGCGGCCGTGCAGCGGCTCGCCGCGCTCGGTGCTGTCGTGGAAGAGACGGAGCCCGGCTTCGACAACCCAGCTCCGGTATTTCGCGTGTTGTGGGACGCCGGTGTCGCGCGCCTGCTGCGCGACATGCCGGCTGAGCGCATCGCGCTGCTGGACCCGCTGCTGCAGCAAGCCGCAGCGCGCGGCCGCGAACTGGATGCCGTGGCCTATCTCGACGCTACCGGGCGGCGCAGCGAACTCGGCGCTGCCATGCAGCGCTTCCATCAGCGGTATGACCTGCTGGTGACGCCCACGCTTGCAGGCGTGTCGCCGCCGGTGGGCGCTTCGTGGTCCGCCCCCCATTGCCTGCCGTTCAACCTGACCGGCCAGCCGGCCGCCAGCGTCCCATGCGGCTTTACGCGTGCGGGTCTGCCAGTGGGCCTGCAGATCATCGGCCCCAAACATGCCGACGCACGCGTGTTGCGTGCGGCGCGGGCGTTCGAGGCGATCTGTCCATGGCCGATGCCACCCCTCACCCTCCAAGAAGACAACCATGACCGAAGCTGAAATCCGCACCCTGATGGCCGCTTTCGGCAGCGCATTCCGTGCGGGCGATGCCGACGGCGTGGCCGCCTGCCTGGCCGAAGACTTCACGTGGCGCCTGCCCACCGGAACCGGCGACCCGCAAGGCGATGTGCTACATGGCAAGGAAGCGGTGCGCCGCTACCTGCGCGAGCGCTTCGCGCCCGGCAGCAGCGCAGTCACGTTCTCGGACAGCCGGATGGAGATCCTTGGCGACGTCGTGCTCCTGCAATACCGCGTGCGGGGCACGGCGGACGATGGCCGGCCCGTTGATGCGCATGGATTGGACCTGTTCCGCGTGGCCGACGGCAAGCTGCGGCTGAAGGATGCCTACTGGAAGCAGGTGGCGTGGCCCGGACAACAACGGAACCCGGAACACCATACTTGAACTGGTCGTGGATGTGAATGAATTGGAAACTGCTCGCCGGCACCGCCGCCATGGCCTTTAGCCTGTTGGCCCGGGCGGACACATATCCGGCCAAGCCGATCACTTTTGTCGTGCCGCCCCCGCCAGGCGGCGCGATGGATAGCATCGCGCGCTCGCTGGCGGAGGTGATGAGCCTGCGCATGGGCCAGCCGATCATTGTCGACAACAAGCCCGGCGCCGGAGGCCCGCTGGCCACCACATCGAGCGCATTCCGTCGCGACTTCGATGCAACGCAGCCGATCACGTAGCGGCTGGCCCGGGCCGTGCGCCACAAGCACGGCGACGCAGGTCAGAATTAAATGCCGTCTAATTGCCTGTTTCGAGGCCGGGCCTTGCACTGCGCCGCCCCTGCCGGCACGACCCTGTGCTGTAAAAATATTCTGACGTCGCCTAGTATGGATGCGCATGGCATCTCGGGCGCGCTTCGTTCCACGAGACTTCAAACCTCGGTTTCGTGTCCACGCGGCCACTGGCGGCAACCGTTCCCGAACGCGCCGCCCTTGCCCGTGGTGATAGCGGAAGACTTATGCGGCTGAAGGGGGGGACTTCTTGGACGAGGCGGCGCCAACCCGGTTTCAGATTCTCGCGCTTTCGGGCGGCGGCTTTCGCGGGCTGTACACCGCGCGGCTGCTTGCCGATTTCGAGGAAGAAATCGGTGCTCCGATTGCGACCCGCTTCGACCTGATCGCCGGCACCTCGATTGGCGGGGTGATTGCACTGGCGCTGTCGCTGGAAGTGCCGGCGAGCCGCATTGTGGCGCTGCTGACCGAGTATGGCGAGAAAATCTTCCAGCGGCGCTGGTCGCTGGCCGGGATCTGGCGGGCCCCGTTTTCCTCGCGCCGGCTCGGCGAGCTGCTGGCCGATGACCATATGTTCGGCCAGCGCCTGCTGGGCGCGTGCGCGCACCGCGTGGTCATTCCCGCGATCAATTACTCCACCGGCCGGCCGCAGATTTTCAAGACACCGCACCACGTCAATTTCAAGCGGGATCACAAGTTCCGCATCGTCGATATCGCAATGGCGACCAGCGCGGCGCCAGGCTACTTTGCCCGCTACACGTTCAACCATAACCAGTTTGTCGACGGCGGCCTTTACGCCAATGCGCCAGGCTTGCTGGCGGTGCACGAGGCGCAGTATTCCCTGCTGCGGTCGCCCGCCGATGTCCACGTCATGGCGATCGGCACGATGTCGTCAAAGTTCACCGTGAACCCCCGCCGCAATCGCGAGGGCGGCACCTACGACTGGGGCGGCATCAATCCCGCCAATATGCCCAGGCGCTTGTTCGGCCTGTCGATATCGGTCCAGGAAGCGCTCAGTGACTTCATGCTGTCGCACCTGCTGCCGGGGCGCTATGTGCTGGTCGACGATGATCTGACGGACCAGCGCGCACGTGCCGTGGGCCTGGACAAGGCCGACCACGCGGCGCGCGAGGTGCTGCTGGGAGCGGCCTCGGAACGGTCCAAGATCTGCATCGGCAGCCGGGAGTTCCAGCCGTTCCTGAAGCATCTGGCCCCGGCGCCAACGTTCTTTTACGGCGAGAACGAGAACGCAAGTGCGTTCTCCCGCCGGATCGTCGGTTCCACGGCACGGGTGCATATGGTTTCGCCGACGCGATAGCCGCGGCTTACGCGAACGCGTGGAAGGGCCGCTGCAAGCTGGTAGGCGCGGCGTCCGGCTCAGCCTGGGCCGGCGCGGCGAGCGGCAGGTCCAGCAGCGCGCGCACGTCCCGTTCGATGGTTGCGACGGAGGCGGATCGGCACAAGGTGCGGGCAAAGCGCGGGTCCAGGCCTGGCGGCAGGCGCAGCCACATATTGTCCGCGACCAGCAGCAGGCGCCGCGGCCTGAGCACCAGGCTGGCCAGGCGCAGCCCGCTCCAGCCGTCGACGAGGTCCGACGGCATGCCGAACACCAGCAGCGCCGGCGCCGGCAAGCGCGGGTTGCGCGCCGCCAGGGCTTCCGTCTCCACCGGTTCCACTCGGCCGATGCCCGGCATTTCGCCGAGCAGCCGCATGACGCCGTGCCGGTAGATCGGCATGTCGTCGATGACCACGGCATGCGCCTCGTCGCCGTACTGCAGCACTTGCGCCGGGGCCGGCGTTCCAAGGTTAATCCAGCTCATCCCTTCCTCCGGTTGTCTGGCGTTGGCGTCATGGCCAACGCTTTTCACGGCAATCAGCAAGGGCGATGCCAGCCCGCGCAGCGCGGGGCGTGCCAGGCCGTGTCAGCGCCGGAACCAGGTGGGCCGCGGGTTTCCCGCAGAAATGCGGGCCGGCGCGAGCGCGGTGACGCGCTGGCAAAGCGCTGCGCGGCGTTACGTGTAACGTAACGTGTTACGCGGCGGGTCCGGCAACGCGCAGCGTTGGCACGTGAGGCTTGCGTCCGGCAGCGATACGGCCAGCGCCGCCCTGAACGCTGCCCCGGCGTCCAGGTCCAGGCAGGTCCAGCCCGAGATGGCGATGCCATGGTGCGACGCCCGCCAATGGCCCGTGCCGCGCCGCTCGTCGTCGGCGGTCGTATAGGCGGTGGGATCGCCCGAGAGGCCCGTGCCGAGCGCCTTCAGCAGCGCTTCCTTGCGCGTCCAGAGCGCGAGCAGGGCGTCGGTCGAATCGGGCCGCGCGCGCGCCAGCGTTTGCGCCTCCGCCGCGGAAAATACGCCGCGCCCCAGGCCCGGGGCGTCGAGTCCGCCGGCACGCCGCTCCACATCCACGCCAAGGCGGCAATCCCGGGCAAAAGCCAGCAGCGCGATGCCGTCGGTGTGCGACACGCTGAAAGCCAGCCCGGCCTGCGGCCATTGCAGGACGGGCTGGCCGAATGCCGAAACCGCAAAACGCAGCGCTTCGGGCGGGCATTGCAGATAGCCGCCGAGCAGCCAGCGAAGCAGGCCGCGCCGGGCGATATAGCCATTGCCGTGCCGGGCGTGCCGGTAGGCCCCGGCGCGCGCGCGCTCGTCCGGCGCAAGCGTATGGGCCAGCCGCGCGCACATGGAGTCGACCTGCGCGTCTGCCAGCAGCCATACCTGTACGGCGCCGTCCGGCAAGGCGAGGCGTTGCGGTGCCGGCATCACGGGCCCGCGAGCCCTTCGTCCAGGATGGCCGCCACCACCTGCAGGTTCGGCTCGAGGACCATGTCGAAATGGCTGCAGGGCACTTCGGCAACCGTCAGGCCGCCGCGCGCGACGCGGCGCCACAGCGACAGCGGATCGCCGCGATGCAGCTGCCTGACCGCGGCGCGCAGGTACAGCACCGGGCCGGCGTGGTACGGCCGCGGCCGATAGGTCGTCATGGCGCGTCCTATGGTTTCGCGCACCTGCTGCAGCGCCGGCGGCAGCGATTCGGTGAACGCATTGGGCCGGCACGCGATGCCGCCGCGGCGCATGCCCACGCCCTCGGCCGCCCGGCGCAGCGCGTACTTCAGGTAGCGCACGCGCTGCGCCGCCGACACCGCGCGCAGCTTGCGCCACTGCCATCCGGGATACTGGCAGCAGTAGCGGATCCAGGCGCGCCATGGCAGGAAATGCTCGCCGACATAGGTGTCGAGCAGGCATAGCAGTTCGACGTGCTCGCCAGCCTGGGTCAGCTGTTGCGCCATCTCGAACGCGACCAGCCCGCCGAACGAGTAGCCGGCCAGCGCATACGGACCGCTGGGCTGCAAGGTGCGGATCTGTTCGATATAGCTGGCCGCCATGTCCTCGACCCGCCGCTGCGTCGGCTGCTCGCCGTCAAGGCCGCGTGCCTGCAGGCCATAGACCGGACGCGAAGTCTGCAGCGCGTTGACCATGCCCCAGCATTCCATCACCGAGCCGCTCGCGCCATGCACCAGGAACAGCGGCGCGCCGATGCCGGCGCGCACCGGCACCAGGTTGGGCGAGGGCGGCGGCGCGGCGGCTTCGTCGAGCGCCGCCGCGAGGCGGGCAATGGTGGGTGCGAACAGCAGCGTCGCCAGCGGAATCGTGCGACCGGTCGATTGCTGCACGTCGGCCAGCAGCCGCGCGGCCAGCAGCGAATGGCCGCCGAGGTCAAAGAAGTTGTCGTCGCGGTCGATCGGGGCGAAATCGAACAGCTTTTCCCATAGCGCTTGCAAATGGCGTTCCAGTTGCTCGCGTGACGCGCCGGCGGCGGGCAGTTCGCGCGCGGCCAAGTTCAGTGAGGGATGGTTCCGGATCGCGTCCAGGCAGCCCGGATTGCGCAACGCCGCGGCATTGCCCACCGGCAGGCCGTTGACCGCATTGCGCGCGGCCGCTTCAGAGAACTTGCCGTTATGCGTGACCGGCAGCGCCGGCACGGCGAGGATCCGGTCGGGCACGTGGGTGGGCGAGGCGCGGCGCGCCAGGTTGCGGCGCACGCGCGCGGCCAGCGCGCCGGTCAGCGCGACGCCGTCGTGCAATACCAGCAGCAGCACCATGCGCTGTTCATACCGTTCGGCGTGGGTCAGGTCGGGTGCAGCCGTGCGCGAGCGCTGCTCGACCACCATCGCCTCGCGGATCTCCGGAATATCGCGCAGCACCCGATAGATTTCGCCCGGCCCGACATTGACGCCGCGCACATTGAGCACGCCGTCGGAGCGGCCATGCAGCCGCGCCGTGCCCTCGGGCGGAAACTCGATACGGTCGCCGTGGGTCCAGACCCCCGGGTTGCTGGCAAAGTAGGCCGCGTGAAAGGCCTTGCCGTCCACGTCGCCATAGAAGCCGAGCGGACGCGACGGGAACGGGTTCACGCAGACCAGTTCGCCGATGCCGCCGGTGGGCGCACCGTGTTCCCACGCCTGCACATCGAGCGCAAGGCTCTTGCATTGGGCTTCGCCCGCGTAGACCGGCAGGTTCGGATTGCCCAGCACAAAGCACCCGAGGATGTCCGTGCCCCCGGAAATCGACTGCAGCGGCAGCGCCTTGACGTGATCGCGCACCCATTCGAATTGCGCGTCGAACAGCACCGATCCGGTCGACATCATCGCGCGCAGTGCGCCCAGGTCGAACTGCTGGCCGGGCACCAGGCCCGCGTCCTCGCACATCTTCAGGTAGGCGGGGCTGGTGCCGAACACCGTGACGCGCTCGTCGGCGACCAGGCGCCATAGCGCGTCGACCGTGGCGATCGGGCCGTCATAGGTCACGATCTCGACCCCGGACGCCAGGGCCGACAGCTGCCAGTTCCACATCATCCACGCGCAGGTGGTGTGGAAATACATGCGATCGCCGGGCCGCAGGTCGGCGTGCAGCCGATGCTCCTTCAGGTGCTCCAGCAGGCTGCCGCCGGCGCCGTGCACGATGCACTTGGGTTTGCCCGTGGTGCCCGACGAGAACATGATGAACAGCGGATGGTTGAACCCGAAGCGCTGCCAGGTGAAGCGCTGCGCGTCGCCGCGGTCTATCAGGTCGGCCAGCGCATGGACCGGCTGGCTGACGGTCCCCGGCAAGGTGCCGTCGTCCAGCTGGATGATGCCCTGCAGCGACGGCAGCGCGGCCGCCAGGCCGGCGACGTTGTCCGCCAGCGCCAGGCCGGTGTCGAACGCGCGCTGCGCGGTGTGCGCGAGCAGCAGCCGCGGCGCCAGCGGGGCAAAGCGATCGAGCAGCGTTTCCACGCTCATCTCGGCGGCCGCCGTCGACAGCGTCGCGCCAAGCGCGGTCACGGCCAGCGCGGCGACCACCGCCTCGGCGTCGTTGCGCATCACGCCCACGACGCGGTCGCCTGCGCGCAGTCCCAGTTGCGACAGGGCATGCGCCGCGCGCGCGACGCGCTCGCGCAGTTCGCCGCGGCTCAGGCGTTGGCGCCGGCCATCGGCGTGGCAAGCCGTCAGCGCCGGCGCGTCCGGCCCCGCCACCTCCAGGCTCAGCAGGTTGTCGGCGTAGTTCAGCCGGACGTTGGGGAAGAAGCTGGCATGCTCGCAGTCGTCGCCGACGCAGACCGGGTCGGGGCTGCCCGACCACGCCAGCCCGTGCGACCACTGCAGGAAGCAGCGCCAGAACGTCCGGTATTCCCGTACCGAGAAATCGTGCAGCGCGTCGTAGCGATGGAAGGACTGGTCCGTACACGCCTGCAGCGCCGCGGTAAAGGCGGTCATCTGCGACGCCACGGCGCGTTCGGGCGAGTGGCTGTAAATGGGGGTGCGACCCACGGACACGCTGGGGCAGAGCGACGCGTCCAACAAATAAAATCGATCCATCCGATCCTCCCGGAGACCGGTGCACACCGTTCGAAGCGACGGCGTGTTCTGAGGATCCAGATTAGTGGCTGGCAAATTCTGGTCTGTGCGTCATCGCACGCATGATGAGGCGGGCGATGTGGGGCAGGCCCGCTCGCCCTCGGCACCGGATCCGATGCCAGGCCTTCAGTCCAGCCGCGCCGCGCGCAGGTCGCTTTTGGCGATCAGTTGCCGCAGGGTTTCCGCCGGCCGGCTCAGGCGCCGCGCCGCGAGGGTGATGAATTCGACGCCGGGCAGCGCCGGCAGGGCCTCGACGTTGATGGGGGGCACCAGCCCGCCGCCGGCAAGATTCTGCGCGCGCACGGTGATGCCCAATCCGCCGCGTGCCGCCGCGATGCAGCCCGAATGGCTGCTGCTGGTGCAGGCCACACGCCAGCGCCAGCCGGCCTTGGCCAGTGTGTCCAGCACCACCGAGCGCGTCACGCTGGGCTCATGGACCAGGATCAGCGGCAGCGGCTGGCTGATATCGACCACGGTGCCAGGCCCCGCCAGCCATTCCAGCTGGCCGCGGAACACCGGCACGCCGCGGCGCTCGCCTTCGCGCCGCTTGCCAACGATCAGGTCGAGCGTGCCAGCCTCGATCTCTTCGTACAGCTTGCTGGTCATGGCAATCATGATCTCGAGCTCGACGTCCGGGTGGGTCGCGCGGAACGCCGCCAGCAGGTTGGGCAGCGGCCCCTGCGCCAGGTCCTCGGACGTGCCCAGCCGGACCCGCCCCTGCAGCCGCGGCGCGCTGAACTGCGATTCGGGGCGCGCCAGCGCTTCCAGCACCAGGCGTGCATGGACCAGCAGCGCCTCGCCATCCGGCGTCAGCGACAGGGAATGGGTGTCGCGCACGAACAGCCGCCGGTTCACGCTCTGTTCCAGCCGGCGGATGTGATCGCTGACCGATGACTGCGACAGGCCCAGCTGGCGCCCGGCCTCGGTAAAGCTGCGCGCCGTGGCGACCGTGGCAAAGGTGCGGATCCAGACGGGATTGAGCATCGCGGCATTGTCATCGGATTTTGCGATGACAGTCAACAAGGCCAGAGGGGTTCCCGATGGGCTCGGCGCTGCGTAGCATCCACGTCAAGCCATCCCGGAGCCCGCCGGGCCGGCATCCTCCAGGAACCGCATGCCCACCGCCTCAAGTCCCGCCGCCGCGCCCGATGTGTCCCGCCAGGCCATGCTCTGGATCGTCTTTGCCGGCTTCTTCATGCAGACTCTGGACACCACCATCGTCAACACCGCGCTGCCGGCGATGGCGCGCAGCCTGGGCGAAAGCCCGCTCGACCTGAAGCCGGTGGTGGTGGCCTATACGCTGACCATGGCGATGCTAACGCCCGCATCGGGCTGGCTGGCGGACAAGTTCGGCACGCGCCGGGTCTACTTCAGCGCGATCCTGATCTTCGTGCTCGGCTCGGTGTTCTGCGCCACCGCGTCCACGCTGCCACAGCTGGTGATGGCGCGCGTGCTGCAGGGCATCGGCGGGTCGATGCTGCTGCCGGTGGGCCGGCTTGCCGTGTTGCGCAATGTCCCAGGCGAACAGTACATCGCGGCGCTGGCCTTCGTTTCGATTGCCGGCCAGGTCGGACCGATCTTCGGCCCGGTGCTGGGCGGCTGGCTGGTGCAGGGCGCGTCGTGGCACTGGATCTTCCTGATCAACGTGCCGGTGGGCCTGGCCGGCCTGTTGGCGGTGCGGCGCTACCTGCCGCAAGGCGAGGCCGGCGTGGCGCCGCCGTTCGACTGGATCGGCTGCGGCCTGCTGTCGCTGTGCATGGTCACGTTCTCGCTGGCGCTGGAACACGGCGCGCACAGCCTGTGGAGCGCGCTGCTGATCGCGGTCAGCGTCGCCAGCGCGCTGCTCTATGTTCCGCATGCCAGGCGGCACGCGTCGCCGCTGTTCCGCCTGGCGCTGTTCCGGGAACCGAACTTCAGCGTCGGCCTGGCCGGCAACCTGGTGTGCCGCATCGGCGTGGGCGCGGTGCCGTTCCTGCTGCCGCTGCTGTTCCAGCTGCAGCTAGGCTATTCCCCGCTCCATTCAGGGCTGATGCTGTTGCCCATCGCCGTTGCCGGCACGCTGTCCAAGCGCTGGATCGTGCCGCTGGTGAACCGCTTTGGTTACGACACGTTCCTGCTGGTCAACACCTGGATCGTCGGCGTGTCGATTGCGTCGTTCGCGGCGATCGCGCCAGGCTGGCCGCTGGTGCTGTCGATCGTGCAACTGGCTGTGTTCGGCGCCGCCAACTCCATGCAGTTCGCGGCGATGAACAGTGTCACGCTCAAGGGCCTGTCGCGCGCGGATGCCGGCAGCGGCAACAGCCTGTTCTCGATGGTGCAGATGCTGGCGATCGGACTGGGCGTCACAATCGGCGGTGGGCTGGTCAGCTATTTCTCGGCCACGCTCGGCGTCGCCGCGCCGGCCTACCGGCTGGCCTTTTTCAGCATGGGCGTGGTGACGATGCTGTCGGGGCTGGTGTTCCGGCGACTGGACGCCGAGCGGCTCCATCCGCAGGGCTTGAAGCGCGGCGCGGTGGCTGACCTTCGTCGCTAGCCAGCATGGCGCGGCCGCGGCGCGCGCTGCCCTCATACCCGTGCGGCGACCGGTTGACGATGGCGACGACCAGCCGCATGGCCGGTACTTCGATCAGGATGCCTGACCGCGGCGCAGGGTCCGATTTGTCCGAAACCGAACAGAGCGTACGCAAGACGGCCTGTATCGTAGCGGTCCGCGGGTAGGCCGCGTGGCAAGACCACACCAAGGCGCCTTGCCGACGCGTTGCCCTGCTGCGCACCGCAGGGTGCACTGGAGGTACCGTGTCAAATCGCTATGACCTGTCGGGCAAGACAGCGCTGGTGACGGGCGGGGCAAACGGACTGGGGCGGGCGATCGTCGCGCAACTGGTTGACGGCGGCGCGCGCGTGCATGTGTGGGATATCGTCCCGCTCCAGACGGCAGATGCCACCGCCGAGGTCGTCGATATCTCCGACGGGGCGCAGGTTCGGCTGGCGCTGGCGCGGCTGGTGGAAGCGGGACATCGCTTCGACATCCTGGTCAACAATGCTGGCTACCTGGGCCCGGTGCAGCCGTTCGAAATCCACGATCCCGCGCAATGGCAGCGCATCATCGCCGTCAACCTGGTCGGCACCATGTACGTCTTGCAGGCAATGCTGCCGCATATGTTGCGCTGGGGCGGCGGCCGCATCGTCAATATGGGATCGATGGCCGGCAAGGAAGGGCTGGCGGGGCTGGCTGCCTACTCCGCGGCCAGCGGCGGTGTGGTGACCCTGACCAAGGCCATCGGCCGCGAACTGGTGAAGCGCAATATCTTTGTGAACTGCGTCGCACCCGGCCCCATGGATACCGACATGATCCGCGCGCTCGGCAGCCAGCAGGTGGCGGCCATGGTGAGCGAGAGCCCGGCCGGTCGTCTCGGCGATCCGGCCGAGGCCGCGCACCTGGTCGCGTGGCTATGTTCGGACGCCAGCCGCTTCAACGCGGGCGCTGTGTTCGACATGTCCGGCGGGCGGGCGCGATGCTGATGGCCGACGGTCTTATTCCGGTGGTATGTCCAGGATGACGTTGCCGATCAGCTTGCCGCCTTCGACCGCCTCATGCGCCTGCGCGATCGCCTGCAGCGGAAAGCGGGCACCGATGGCATGCGTGAGCCTGCCATCCTCCATCAGCCGGGTCAGCCCGCCGACGGCGCGTTCCCGGTCGGCGCGGCAGAGATCGTACACAAGAAAAAACCGGAGGGAGGCCGAGCTGAACAGCAGGTCGCGAAACGGGACCGGGATCTCGCCGTACGCGTTCGAGCCATAGCTGACCAACGTGCCGTGGGGCCTCAGCACCCCTTGTGGCAGCAGCTGTACCGTGGTGGAGAAGTCCATATCGACAATGGCATGTACGCCCTTGCCCCCGGTCTGCGCCATCACGGCTTGCGCAACCGGCTCCTGCTTGTAGTCGATCGTTGCTTGCGCGCCGGCCGCCATCGCATGCTCAGCCTTCTGCGTCGAGCCCACCGTGCCAATGACGGAGGCACCGGCATAAACCGCCAGTTGCACGACATAATGGCCAACGGCGGATGATGCGCCGATGACCAGAACCGTCTTTCCGGCAATGTCGCCAAGCAGATGGATAGCCTGGAAAGCCGTCATCGCCGGAATGCCAAGGCAGGCGGCCGCCGCAAAATCCGTGTTGGCGGGCAATGGCACGGCCTGCGCCTGCGGCAATGCGATGTACTGCGCCGCGGTGCCCATGGGCCGCTGCCATTGGCCGTTCCAGATCCAGACACGCTCGCCGATGCGGGCCTGCGCCACGCCCGTGCCCACCGCGTCGATCACGCCCGCCCCGTCGCTATGCGGCACGACGCGCTCGCTCGCCAGCGGCCGGCCCTGCCGGGATTTGACATCGGACGGATTCACGCCGGACGTGGCAAGCCTGACGCGGACTTCGCCAGGCCCTGGCGTCGGAGTTGGCAGTTCACCAAACTCCAGGACCTTCCCGGCTTCTCCGTTCCTGCTGTACCAGGCAGCGCGCATGATTTCCCCCGTGCGTGGATCGAACGTCGCCATCGTCCCGCGCGACGCAGGCCAGCGACAGCGCAAGCATCGGGCGGGTGCCGCCGGTTGTCAAACTACTTTCCCAGCCATGTCGCACGGCGTGCGTCGAATTCACCGCCGGCCTTGGCCAGGTGCAGCCACTGGTCGACGTACCGTTTGAACACGTCATCGCCAAGCGGCAGCAGATAGCCCATTTCCGCGTACTGGAGTGGCTTGTCTGGATTGACCGCGCACAACTCGGGATGCGCCTTGCTCTGGACAATGGCTTCGGCGGCCTCGGTGACGAAGACGTCGGCGTTGCCGCGGATGACCTCGTCGAAGATCGTCAGGTTGTCCTTGTGCATGGTCAGCTTCGCCCGCGACAGGCGCGTGCGGGCGAAGCGCTCGTTGCTGCCACCGGGGTTGGCAATCACGCGCACGTTCGGCTGGTCGATGGCTTCGACGGTCTGGAAGCGGGCCACGTTCTCGCAACGAGTGATAGGGGTCTTGCCGTTGACCATGTAGGGCGCGCTGAAATAGGCCTGCTTCTGCCGTTCCAGCGACACCGAGATGCCGCCGGCACCGATATCGCACTTGCCGCTGACAAAGTCGGGCATCAGCGTCGCCCACGTGGTCTTGACGAATTGCGCTTTGGCGCCGAGGGAGCTGGCGAGCGAGGTCATCAGGTCCACGTCGAGCCCTTCGTACAGGCCTTCCGACTTCATGAAGCTGAAGGGCTTGTAGTCGCCCGGCGTGCAGACGCGCAGGACGCCCGCTTGCGCCACGCGTGACAGCGTGGGCGACACCGCGGTGGCGGGCGCCGGCGACTGGGCCAGCACCGGCGCGGCAGCCAGTAGCGCAACCGCGGCAACGATCGTCTTTCTCATTGGCATTTTCTTGTTCTCTGGAGGGCGTCGGGGAGGTGTTTACTGCAGCATGCGGATTTATAGCATGCTTGAAACGGCGCCAGGGCGCCGCGCCGCTCGGATCGGGAACCCCGCGTGATCGACCAGACCGCCTGCGCACCATAAAGAGAAAGAGCCCGGACCTGCTGGCTGGCCGGGCCCGCTGGGAAGTGCGACCGGCAATATAGGTCACAGCGCCTTCAGATACTCCGCCAGGTCAGCGATATCCCCGCTGCTCAGTCCCAGTCCCTGCTTCGTGTTGTAGGTATTTACGACATCGTGCAATGTCGCCGCCGAGCCGTCATGAAAATATGGAGGGTGCTGCCACACGCCCTTCAGTGGCGTGGTCCGGTATTGCTTGGTTGCCGAGCGCGACGCGTAGCTTGGGGTTTCCGGTTCGGCCATCGAGTCGACGGGCGGATGCAGGCCCGAGTTGGCATCGGTAAATGCCGGGCCGCTATGGCAGGTGGCGCATCGACCCGCGCCTTCGAAGACAAGGCGTCCTCGCACTGCCGCTACCGGGTCGAAGCTGCCGGCCGGCGGCGGGGGAGCGCTCAGTGACAGCTGATACGCTTGCAGCGCCGGCAGCTTGCTGGTGACGAGATCCTCCGTACCATTCGTGATGGAAATATTCAGCCGTGGCTCGGATACCGAGCCCAGGCCGCCCATCTGGGAGACGGCGACATAGCGATTCCAGTACATGATGTCTTCGCCATCGCCGGTATAAGTGATGCGGTGAATGCCGGCGAGCCCGAAGGCGGGCGGTATCACCACCGGCTTGCTGAGGCCGTCGATATTGCTGCGCGGGTCGTACTTGCCTGCACCCCAGGCGTTAAGGACCTTCTTCATGGCATCGTCGATGGCAGGTGACAGCGCGATGATGGCGCCGGGATTGAGATCCCGGTTGGGCCATCCGTCCAGCCGCCTGCCGATGCCCGGCGCGAACGAGTTGTCCACCGTCGAATGACAAAGCGCGCAGGTGATGCCGACATGGGTCAGCTTGTCTACCCCGTTGACCGTCTCGACCGTCCCCTTGATGCCGACGACCGCGTTCAGTTTCAGCAGCGCCACCGTCGTCGCCGGGCTCTTCAGGTCGATGGTGCCATTGCGGATGCCATTCGCGATCGCCTCGGGCAAGGCGTCGGCATCGACCTTCAGCCCGACGGAAAACGCGGTCAAAGGATCCACCGAGCTGGCGATGACCTCGTGCATTCTCAGCTTGTCGGTCCACTGTGCTTCGTCGCCGAAGGTATCGAAGCGAAAGATCTGCTTGCCCTGCTCGACCAGGGCCTTTTGCGCCGCTTCCGTGCTGGCCGCGTCAGTGCCTCCCCCTCCGGACCCGCCGCCGCATGCCGTGGCTGCCGCCATTGCGGCCACTGTCATCAGTGCATTGACCAGTCGCCGTCGAGGCATGGGCTTCATCGTTGCCCGCCGCAGCGGTACGGGCTGGACTTCGGCTTCGGGTGCCAGTGCGGAGGGTTGCTTGTTCATGATCGGCGTCCTTGTCACATGGAAGAGGCGACTGATATATGGCAACGGACATGTCCGACGGCAGTGGCCCGAGCGCGTCCGTGGCATATGTCGTTAGACGTCGACGGACTCGGGAAGGTGACACGAGGCCTGGGCCACATTGCGGCTGGGGGCGGCCGGTGGCGGCGTGTAGCGTTCTCCTATGATTGCTGACGCGTGGATCGAGCGGACCCGGGGGGGCGGTCGGATCCTGCCCGGGCCGCCTGTCACCTTTTCGCGGCGGTGCCGTCTAATGATCTGGAACGGGAAAAGCCACTATGGAACCAAAGCAGAATCCCTGGCCACCTCTGCCGTCTGCTGCCGGTGCCCCGACGGATGCCGACCTGGTCGCAAGCGCCCGCGCCGGCGCCGCGTCGGCCTTCGAAATCATCATGCGGCGCAACAATCGCCTGTTGTTCCGCACCGCGCGGGGCGTGGTCCCGGACGACGCCGAGGCGCAAGATGTGGTGCAGGAAACCTACCTGCGCGCCTTTACCCGCCTGGATTCGTTCCGCAGCGAGGCCGCACTGAGCACCTGGCTGGCGCGCATAGCCATCAATGTCGCCCTGACTGCGCAGCGCAAGCGACGCGGGCTGGTCCAGATGGGAGGCCGGGCGGAAGAGGAAGATCCTGGCGAAGCTTCACAGGAGAACGTGATGGCCTTTCGCACCGCTGATGACGCATCCCCCGAAGCCATGGCCGAACGCAGCCAGGTGCGCGAGCTCCTGCAAAGCGCGGTCGAGAACCTGCCGCCAATCTATCGTTGCGTGTTCATCCTGCGCGCGATCGAAGACATGAGCGTGGAGGAGACGGCTTATTGCCTGGGCGTCAGTGATGACGTGGTCAAGACCCGCTTCCTGCGCGCCCGCAAGATGCTGCGCCAGGCGTTGGCCGAAGAAGCAAAGCCCTATCTGCAAGACACCTTCAACTTTGCCGGCCCACGCTGCGACGCGGTGGTCAACCACGTGTTTGCCGCCCTCAGTGCGCGTGGACTGGTTCACTCGCCATGACGAAGCGGAACGCTGTACGGGCAATACCGAAACGGCCCGGGAGCGTGGAGGGAGACTGGAACGTGGCCGTCGTGGCCGGCGCGTCCGCCGGAATCGGCCGCGCCGCCGCGCTGGCATTCGCCGACGCTGGCGCGGACGTCGCGGTGCTGGCCCGCAACCTGGAGCGCCTTGCATCGCTGCGTGTGGAAATCGAGGCAAGAAGGCGCCGGGCTCTTGCCATTCCCGTCGACATAGCCGATGCCGACGCCGTTGACGCAGCGGCCGCCCGCATCGAGAACGAACTGGGCCCGATCGACGTATGGGTCAATGCCGCGACCGTATCGGTGTTCTCGCCCGTGCGTGAAATGACGTCCCACGAATATCGCCGCGTCATGGAAGTGACATACCTTGGAGCGGTGCATGGCACGCTGGCGGCCCTGCGCCATATGGCGCCGCGGCAGCACGGTGCCATCGTCATCGTCGGTTCGGCGCTGGCCTACCGCGGCATCCCGCTGCAATCCGCCTACTGCGCCGCCAAGCATGCGCTGCAGGGGTTCAACGATTCGCTGCAGGCTGAGCTGCTGCATGAACATAGTCGCGTCCGCGTGACGATGGTCCAGCTCTCGGCGTTCAATACGCCGCAGTTCGAGTGGAGCCGCTCGCGTCTGCCCAACCGTGCGCGCCCGATGCGGCCGGTGTACCAGCCGGAGCTTGCCGCGGACGCCATTGTCTGGGCGGCCAGGCATGGCGGACGGGAAGTGAAGGTCGGCATGCCCGCGGTCGTTGCCATCTGGGCCGACAAGCTGTGGCCAAGGGCAGGCGACTGGTATCTGGCGCGAGCCGCCTATACGGGCCAGCAGAGCCGGGAACCCAGGGTGCCAGACGCGCCCGATAACCTGGACGCCTCCGTGCCAGGCGCGTTCGGGTCCCATGGCCGGTTTGACCGCGAGGCGCACAGGTTCAGCCTGCAGTTCTGGCTGCTGATGCACAGCCGTGCCGTGATGGCGATGACGGCAGCCGTGCTGGCCATGGCGACGCTACTCTGGCTGGCCTCATGACCGAGTCGCAACTTCGCGAGCGGGTCCGCCAACTCCTGTTGCATAACATCCGGGACGGATATTCCAGCCTGCTAGGGCAGCACTATTGCTATATTGCGCCTGCTTGCGGCACCTACCCGTACCAGTGGTTCTGGGACACCTGTTTTCATCTGGTGATGCTGACCCGCCTGGGCGAATACGAGTGGGCCAAGCGCAATTTCAGAAGCCTTTTCGCGATGCAGGAAGAGGATGGCTTTGTCGGCCATATGATCTTCTGGAATCAGGTCCTGCCCCGGCGCAGGACCGATGTCATGCAGGCGCGCCCAAGCCTGGCTTCGCTGCGTCCGCATATGAGCGCGCTGATACAGCCGACCTTTACCGCGACCGCCCTGTTGCGGTTGTTCCAGGCCTGTGGCGACCGTGTCTACCTGGGCGAGATGTACGCCAGGGTCCGGCGCTATCACGAATGGTTGGCCAGTGCGCGCGATTTCGATGGCGATGGCCTGCTGACCATCATTACCCCGTTCGAGTCGGGGATGGACTGGAAAGCGTCCTACGACCTGGTGCTTGGCTACACCGAGCGGAAAATGCCGCGTCGGCTTATTGCCAATCGCTTGTTCTGGAAAGCGGTCGCCGTGGATTTGTCCAACTTCCTGGTGCGCTACGAGGCCGCGCGGGTCAGGCAACGCGGCAAGTTTCTGGTGAAGGACGTCGGTGTCAACGCCATCTACGCCAGCGATCTGTCGGCCATGGAACAACTTGCCACGGAGGTGGGCGATGACCCCGCGGTGTTCCGCCTGCGTCGCGAGCGCATCACCGCCAGTATGCTGTCACAGATGTATGACGATGCCGATGCAGCCTTCTATGACATCGCCGAACCCGGTTCCCGCAAGCTACCGATCCTCACGCCCACCGCGTTGTTTCCGCTCGCGCTCGAAGGCATTCCGCGCGAGATTATCGAGCGAATGCTGGCAACGCACTTTGACAACGAGGAAGAATTCAACGTGCCGCTGCCGATTCCGTCCGTCGCCGTCAGCGATCCGGCATTCTGCGCGCGCGAGACGCCGTTTATCTGGCGTGGCCCGACCTGGGCGCTGAACAATTGGTTCCTGTTCCATGCGCTGAAGCGGTGCGGCTATGGGGATTATGCGGAGCGCCTGCACCGGTCGCTGCATCGCGCGATCGAACGAAGCGGCTTCCGTGAATATTACGATCCGTTCAGTGGCGAGGGTTTCGGCGCAAAGGACTTCACGTGGTCCGGGCTGCTGATCGACATGGTGTAATGCCGTGCGCTCCCAGCCCGGACGGTCGCCGCGTCGCGGCCGGCATGCCCGCGCCATCATCCGCCTGAGATGGCGTCCTATGGTAAGGTCGACGCGATGATTGCATGGATCGTGAGTGATGCATGGTCGACATCCACGTGCATCTGGAGAATGAGGCAGCGTGAGTAATTCGAAGGAACCGCGGCGCAAACAGCTGGCGGACAAAGTCTCGCTCAGCCGGACGCTGCGCCTGAGCGTGCCGGCCGAGGCCAGGCCCGCGCCGGTCAACAGAAGAGACTGGCTGCGGCAGCGCAAGGAAACATTGCAGGCCGCCCGCGCCACCGCCCGGCAAAGACGCGACCTGTTGCGCGCCGAAATCCTGTCGGCTGCGCAAGACGTCGCCCGGGAAGAGCGCGTCGCCGCGCGTCTCGAAGCCGACCGTCTCAAGGCCGAAGCCAGGACCGACCGCACCAACGCGCGCGAAGACGCGCGCGCCGCGGCAACGTTCGAGCATGGCCAATCCCCCCGCCCCGCGTCAAAACGAAAGACGCTGTCCAAGGAGACCAGCAAGTTGGTCTCTTACGCTGATCTGCTGCGCATGCGCGATTGACGCGTGCACGTTTGCCGGCCGCGCGCCGCGAAGCGTCCGAACAAAGCATTGCATCGCCTTGCCAATCAGTCCACGATGGCTGGCAGGGCGCGTGGCTGCGCGCACGTCCAATGGCTGCAGGAGACGGAAAATGCAAGCGCAACCTCATCGGCGTGGGCAGAATGGACTTCCCCTGGCGGATCTGGAGCCGCTCCGGCGAGCGCTGCACGGCCATCTGGTCCTGGATGGCGATCCCGACTACGAGCAAGCGCGCCGCGTGTGGAACGGGGCCGTGGACAAGTATCCGGCGCTTGTCATCTATTGCGCGGATGCGCACGATGTCGGCGCCGCGATCCGGTTCGCGCGGTCGGCCGCCATGCCGCTGGCGGTACGTAGCGGCGGGCATAACGTGGCGGGCTTGTCGGTGTGCGACGGCGGCGTGGTCATCGATCTGTCGGCGATGAAAGGCATCGACGTCGATGCCGGGCGCCGCGTGGCACGTGCCGAAGCAGGCCTCAACCTGGGCGAGTTCGATCGCGCCACGATGCGGCACGGACTCGCTACCACGATGGGGGTCAATAGCGACACGGGCATTGCCGGGCTGACGCTGGGCGGCGGCTTTGGCAAGCTCGGCCGTCGCTACGGACTCAGCTGCGACAACCTGCTCGCCGCCGAGATCGTCGCGGCCGACGGCGCACTCCGCATCGCCAGCGAGCAAGAGAACCCCGATCTGCTGTGGGCACTTCGCGGCGGGGGCGGCAACTTCGGCATCGTCACCGCCTTCCATTTCCGCCTGCATCCGATCCCGTCCCACCTGCTGACATACTCCGTGCGTTATCGATGGGCCCATGCTCCCGAGGCGTTGCGCCAGTATGGAGTCTTTGCCTGCGGTGCGCCGGACGAAGTGTGTGCCGATGCGGCGCTGGTCACTGACGCATCGGGCGAACGGTACTTCAGTGTATCCGCCTGCTACGTGGGTCCCCTCGAAACGGGACGCGAGGCGCTGCGGCCATTGATCGATTCCGGCATCCCGGGCGAGGCCACGCTCGAGCCCAGGACCTATCTCGCGATGCAATCGTCCAATGACAGCGTTTTTCCACGGGGGCGACGGTATTACTGGAAAGCGCAGTTCCTGCAGCGCATCGACGGCGAAGCCATTGCAGCCATGCTGGCCGAATATGCGCGCACGCCTTCGGTCTCGTCGCTACTGGTTCTCCAGCATGTCGGCGGTGCGATCGCCCGCGTGCCGAGCGGTGCGACCCCATACGTGAACCGCGACGCGAACTTTGATTGCTTCCCCATCGCCATCTGGGACGACCCGGCCGAGGATGACAAGCAGATGGAATGGGCACGCGCGATGTGGCAGGCCGTTCGTCCGTTCTCGACCGGAGGCGTGTACGCCAATAACCTCGGAGACGAGGGGAAAGACCGGGTGAGGGCGGCGTATGGCGAGAACTACGCCCGTCTCGTCGAGATCAAGCGCAAGTACGATCCTGACAATCTGTTCAGGATGAATCAGAACATCGATCCGGACGACGGGCTGGCAACGTAGCGGGCAAGGCTGCCTAGCGGATCCTGTCGAACCCGCTGGCGGCCCAGCGCTCGGCGCTGTCGCGCGTCAGGCGGAAGTCTGGGCGCACCTTGATGGTCGCAAGGACCTCGCCGAAGGCGTCTTCGGCCGTGAGCGTGCCGAAGGTTCGAACTCGTCGGGCGTGATGGCCAGCTTCACGGTCACGGTGCCCGATTCGGCCTCGAGGCTGACCTGCTTGTTGAGCTGCGCGTGCAGTTGCTGCTCATGGCGCCGGATCACTTCCGACGCGGTCTTGACCAGGGTCTGGTGGGCGGTGGCATCGAGCGGCTTCGGGTCCACCTTGTTGCGCCCCATGGTCCAGGGGCCGACCAGCGCCGGCTCGGCGCTGCCGTCGCGGATCATCTCGACCGCCCAGCCGTCGCCATCCTCGTTCTTGATCACGCGGGCGGTCCAGCCCTTGTCGCGCCACAGGCGCGGTTCATGAATGGCTGAGGATTCTTGCCCGGGCAGCGCGTCGTCGGTGTGTTGCATCAATCTCGTGGTACGGGGTGCGGAACCCGCGAGGATACTATAGGGGCCGGCACCAGGCCGCGCCCGCGTGCACGCGGCGGGCTCAGGGGCGCAGGAACAGGGACTGCCTGATGATGGCGTGGACGCCCCAGTTGCCGTTGACCACCTGCGTGATGCCGAAGTCCACCGCCACCGAGATCAGCGTGACCGCCTCGTCCTCGCTCAGCCCCCTGACGGTCATCAGGAAACGGCGTGTCCTGATCAGGCAGTCCTGTGCCGGCGCTCGGCGATCACGCCGAAATGCGGGCGGATCGGGATCTCGATATCGCGCAGCCCGTCGTGATCCTTGACGATGGTGTCCTGATCGACCGGAGCGCCGGGATAGTTGGTCGTAGGATGCACCACGCCGATTCCCCCCAATCTCTTGTGTTGCCGCGCACTAAGTAAGGTAAACCCTCCGTGGCCGATCCAAAGTTGGCTTGGGGCAGCGGAGTGTTAATTTTTGATTGACACCGTGTCAACGATCCATGGAATTGTCGACCAGGCCTTGACAGTGCAAAATCCGGGCGAAGCCCGGGCCGATCCATCGCATGCCCGAGAAAGACACACACACAAGGAGATCGCCGGATGGCTGATACCAACAATTCCCGCCTGCCGCTGGCCGGCGTGCGCGTGCTGGACCTGTCCCGCGTGCTGGCCGGACCGATGTGCACGCAGGCGCTGGGCGACCTGGGCGCGGAGGTGATCAAGGTCGAGCACCCCGGCCGCGGCGACGATACGCGTGACTGGGGCCTGCGCGTCGGCACGCGCAACACGGCCTACTTCAACAGTGCCAACCGCAACAAGCAGTCCATCGGCATCGACCTGCAGCAGCCCGAGGGCCAGCGCATCGTGCGCGAGCTGGCGGCGAAGTGCGACGTGCTGGTGCAGAACTTCAAGTTCGGCGGCATCGACAAGATGGGGCTGGGCTACGAGGCGCTGAAGGCGATCAACCCCGGCCTGGTGTATTGCTCCATCACCGGCTACCGCAGCAACGGCCCCGAGGCAACCCGCCCCGGCTATGACCTGGTGGTGCAGGGCGAGGCCGGGCTGATGGCGCTGAATGGCGAGGAAGGGCAGGGGCCGCTGAAGTTCGGCACGGCGGTGGTGGATATGTTCACCGGCATGTATTCGGCGCAGGCGGTGCTGGCCGCGCTGTACGACCGCCAGCGCACCGGCCAGGGGCGCCACGTGGAAATGGCGCTGTATGACTGCGGCTTGATGATCACGGCCTACTATGGCCTGGAGGCGCTGCTGATGGGCGACGACCCGCCAAAGTACGGCAACGCCCATCCGTCCATCGTGCCGTACGGCGTGTTCGACGCTGCCGATGGCCCCCTGGTGATCACGGTCGGCAACAACGCGCAGTTCCAGCGCTTCTGCACCGAGGTGATCGAGCGCCCGGACCTGGCCACCGACGAGCGCTTCGCCACCAACACCGGCCGCTCGGCCAATCGCCAGGCCCTCCTGCCGGAGCTGCGCGCCGAACTGGCACGCCGCCCGCGCGAGCTGCTGCTGGCGCGCCTGGGCGCGGCCGGCATCCCGTGCGGCGAGGTGCTGGGGCTGCTCGAGGCCTTGCGCTCGAAGCGCTCGGCCGAAGCCGGCTTGCTGGCCGAGCTGCCCAATCCGGAAACCGGCCGCGTCGAGGTGCTGGCGCCGCCGTACCGGCTGGACGGCGAACGGGTGCCCGTGCGCGCCGCGCCGCCGCTGCTGTCGCAGGATACGGAGCGCGTGCTGGGCGACCTGCTGGGCATGGATGCCCAACAAGTCGCCGCGCTGAAGGCTGCCGGCGTGGTGTAACGGCCCGCGCGGGCCGGCAGGTATCAGTTGTGCGTCAAGGGCCCGTCAGGCCGCGGCAGTTCCGGCCGCTGCGGCTCGGGCCATTTTTCCTTGCGCGGGAAGCGCATGTCGAACTCGGTGAACACGTGCTCCTCGGAGCGGCAGCTGATGGCGGCCCCCCAGCTGCCGAGCACTTTCTGGCAGAACGCCAGCCCGATGCCGGTGCCGCGATGCGCGGGGTAGGAGAAGAAAGGCTGGAACATCCGCGCCAGCACTTGCGGCGGCACGCCCGTTGCGGTGTCGCGGAACAACACGTGGACGGCATCCGCCCGCACTTCGCAGCGGATATGGATGGCGCCCTTGCCGGCGCGCCGGATGGCTTCCAGCGCGTTCTTCAGCAGGTTGGTCGTAACCAGCCCGAACAACTGGGCGTTGCCCATCACGTAGGCGCGGCCGGGCAGGTCGAGCGTGACCCGCTCCTGGTCGCCGTGCTCGAACGGAAAGCGGCCGACCGCGTCCCGAATCACCTCGCCCACTTCGAACAGGGCCTGCGTGGCGTTTTCCGGGTTCTTGGAGTTGGCGACCAGCAGTTCGATGCTGTTGCTGATATGGGCCAGGTCTGACTCCATCCGGGCCACGGCCTGCATCAGGTCGTCGCGCTGCGGCGTGTCCTGGTCTAGCGCCGCGGGCAGCCGGGCCTTGAGGCCCCTGGCGGTCATGGCCAGGCTGGTCAACGGCGTGCGCAGCTCATGCGCCACGGTTGCCAGCGCGGCGGCCATGCCGCGCCGCTTCTGTTCAGCCAGCAGCTGGCGGTCCATCTTGATGACCACCAGCACCGCGATGACGAAGCCGATCACCGGCAACTGCAGCAGCACCGGTTCCCACGGGATGCCGCCCATGGTGTTGCCGGCCAGCACGAACAGGGCAATCGCGGCCGCGGCGCCCGAGAACAGGGCAATGGTCGCGAAGGCGGTGTTGAAGTGATACAGGATCACCACCGCGATGATCACCGATTCGGCCCACACCATCGAGCCGCCATTCTCGAGGTAGAAGAAGATAAAGGCGAACGGCAGGCCTACCGTGATGGCAAAGAGCGCATAGGGCGGCAGCCAGCGCCGCCCCGAGAACGCCGAGGCGAACAGCAGCGGCACGAACAGCGCGGTGCAGGCCAGGCGCAGCCACAGGTTTTCATAGGGCTGCGGGAACACGTAGGACCAGATCACGTAGTACAGCGGGTGTCCCACCACGCCCAGCGCGCCCACCATCTGGATCCGGCGCAGGCGGATGACGCTTTCCTCGTCCAGTAGCGTCGCCCGCGCGGCGGTCTCGAACACGGCCTGCCACGCCTGGCGGGCCAGCCCGGCCAGGGTGGTGCGGCCGTCCTCCGCTTGCGCTACCTTTGCATCCATCTCCAGGGCTACTCCTCGCGGATGCCTGCCAGCGGCCCGCTTGTGGGATTCTAGGACTTGCGCCGGGCCCGGCGCGTCGAGGACCACTCGTCCAGCCTGACTTCGTCGCGGATGCTGGCGAGCACCCCGACCAGGCGGTCGATTTCGCCGGCGCCAAGTTTCGCATGCAGCGTAAGTCGCATCAATGCCCGGTTCTTCGGCGTGGCCGGCGCACAGAATACCGCGCCGAAGATGCCGCGGCGCTGCAACGCGTCGCGCAGCACCTTCACCTGCGGCTCGCTGCCCGCCTCCAGCCCGATAATCTGTTCGGAACCCTCGCTGATGTTGTAGCCCAGCGCGGCAATCGCAGCCCGGGTCTCGCGGGTGATGGCATGCAGGCGCGCCCGGCGCTCATCCGCCGCGGCAATGAAGTCCGTCGCCGCGTCGAACCACGCAATCTCATGGCGCAGCAGCCCGGAGCTGAAAATGGCCGGGCGCGATTCCACTGCGAAGAAATCCTTGAAGGCCGTGGAGCAAGCCACATAGCCGGCGCGGCCGGCAAAAGCCTTGGCCAGCGACGCGGTGCGGAAATGCACGCGCTCCGACAGCCCGAGCGCCCGCACCAGGCCGCCGCCGCGCGGGCCGTGGGTGCCCAGCGAGTGCGACTCGTCCACCACCAGCACGCTGCCGGACGCTTCCGCCAGCGCGACATAGTCTGCCAGCGGCGCCACGCTGCCGGTGGTGCTGTAGACCGAATCCACCATGATCACGCCCGGGCCGAAGCGCTCCAGCTGGCGACGCACGTGCTCGCAATCGTTGTGGCGCACCGCCACCGCTTGCGCGCCCGCGGCGATGATGCCTTCCCACAGCGAGGCATGGCCGTTCATGTCGATATAGACCGGAATGCCGGGGCCGGCAATGCACTGCACCAGGCCCACGTTGGCGGCCCAGCCGGACTGCGCGATCAGCCCGTCCTCGGCCTGCATCAGGTCGGCGATCTTGCGCTCGACCCGGCGTTGCGGCGTATCGCCGTGCAGGAACACGGAGGACATCAGCAGCTCCGGCGCGTCATCGTGAAAGGCCCGCGCCTGGGCCTGGACCAGCGTGGCTTCGCCCAGCAGGCACAGGTAGTCGTTGCTGCTGAGGTGCAGCGCGTCGGGTCCGGGGGGAAGGCCGTGCAACAGGTGATCCCCGCCCCAGAGCTTGCCCATGCGCTCCTCGAAATGCTGTGCCATGCGCGTCGTGATCCAGGGCGGCAGCACAGGGGCTTTGGTACGAGGGGCAAGGTGCCTGGCGCGCTCAGGCTCGGCTTCGGAGAGCATCGGTAGTCCTTCAACAGGTCGGGTGAGAATCGGAGGGAAACTGGCAAGGCTTGCATGGCGCTTGCGCTAATGCCAGCCGCCCATGCGTGGGGGTTGCCGGGCGCTCCGTTCCCCGTGGCGCGCCGTCCTCCCGGCCCGCCCGGGGGATTCCATGATGTAGCGACCACTGTGCCAGTCTTAGCTAACGATTGTGACGGGACTTCCACCAATCCAGCGTCTGTTCGAAGGCGGGCGGCGATTTCAGCATAGCCGGCGGCAAGCGCCCGGACGGCAGCGATCGGCGCCGGTTACGCACGAGAATGGTGCGGGTACAGGGATTGGTGTGATGTGTTCTGCGCAAAGGAGCCAATCCCGAGGGCGCTGGTCAGCGCGGACGAGAATTTCCTGGGGCAGGCAATGCGGCCAGCGGGGGGCTCGTCTGGTATGCCAATGGCAAGGCCGTTGAAAGCACTGCGGCTGGCGAGGCCTTGGCGCGGCAGGGGCCGATACTGTCTGTCGGCACCGGGCCGGGCCGGGAAGAGTGAGGCCGCCACAGCCGCGGAGGCACGGCGGGCTCAGGCAACGCAGTTGCCCGGCTAGTTGCCGGAGCCTGCCCGGGAAAGATGACTTCCGGGCGGACTGAGGGCTGGAGAAGTGCCCGTGGTGGTTTGCATGGGCGTCAACCCAGCGCTTGGTCGAGCAAGGCGCCAATCCGACCGAACAATGCGGTGTCCGGCTCCGTGAACTGCTGCAGCACGCTGAAATGGTCGGCACCCGGTGCGACCTCCAGCGCCGCGTCGTTGCCGGCCTGCTGCCAGCCCTTGCACATGTGCCGGCTCTGTTCGACGAATGCCAGCGTCTCATCCGCGCCCACGGCAAACAAGGCCGCCGGGCAGCCCGGCTTCAGCCGGTGCAGGGGCGAATGCGCCGTAGCGCTTGCGGTGTCCAGCATCAGGTTACGGTTCAGCGAGGTGCCGACCAGCGGTGCGAGATCATAGATGCCGCTGAGTGCCACGACGCCCGCGATGGCAGGCGTGGGCGCATGCGGGCGGCCTGCTTGCGCCAGGGCCAGTTCGACCGCGATATGGCCGCCGGCCGAGTGCCCGGCCAGCACCAGTGGCGGCGAGTGCTGGCCGTCGATGGCGGCATACGCGCCGATAGCCCCGATCGCGGCGCTGGCGGCTTCGATCAGCGCGCCGAGCGAAACGGCCGGGCACAGCGGATAGTTGACCAGCGCGACATGCAGCCCGAGCCGGGTGAAGGCCGGCGCGATGAAGCGGAATGACGCCTTGTCCCGCGACTGCCAATAGCCGGCATGGAAGTAGGCCAGCGTTCCCCTTGGCCGTCCTTGCGCCACAAAGAAGTCGAAGCGCTGGCGCGGCGCCGGTCCATAGGCGAGGTCGAGCCGGCAGTTCCCGGTATGGATCGCCGCGGCACTGCGTGCCTCGAAGCCGGCGAGCAGCGCCGCAAAGGTTGGCCGGGACTGCCCGGCCACATACTGGAATTCAGCGTCGGTCATGAGGGCGATGGGCTGGCGCCGTAGCTATTCAGCGGCGTGCTGCTGCAACAGCGTAGCCGTGCGCTCCGGATTGATCAGCATCACAGCCGCAAGACCGGTAACGAGCAGCAGCAGGCCAGTTAGCGAAAATGCAAGGTTCAGCCCTTGCGCAAGCAGTGCCGTGTCACCCGTGCCGCCACTGGAGGCGACGTACCCGGCTTTCTGCACCAGCCAGCCGAACACGGCGGGCGACAGCACGCCGCCGATCGAGGCGATGCCGACCATGGTGGAGATGACGGCAGCCCGCTGGCCAGGATTGACGGCATAGGCAACCGCCGTCGGGGCCATCGGAAAGACCAGGAATGCACCCCAGCCGACCGTCGTCAGCGCCATTGCCAGCAGGCCGGACGTGTGTGGCAGCCATAGCAGGCACGCGCCGGAAACCACCAGGGAGGCGCCGAACAGGCCAGCTACGGCCACCCGTGCGGTGCCGCCATTGCGCATGAGGTGGCGGCCGGCAAAGCCCAGCACCACGAGCAGGACGGTGCCGAACAGCCAGGGCAATGCGTAGAACAGGCCGACCCGTGACGCCTCGACGCCGAGCACGCCGCCGATGTACTGCGGCACCCAGGTGGTCATGGCGCCCTGCGCCCAAAAGCAGGAAAACCCCGCCAGCGTGGCAGCCAGCCACATCCTGCAGCCGAACACGCGCCGCAGCGGCACGGACTTGAGTTTCTCGGTGGTGGAACTTGCCACATGCCCGCCCTCGCTGGCGCCGTGGCCGCTCCGGTAGGGACCGTCCTTGCCGATGCAGGCCCAGGCGATGCCCCAGGCGATGCCGGCCATGCCGAGCAGGCCGAAGGCCCAGCGCCAGCCCAGCGCTGGCGAGGCGATGACCCAGGACAGCACCGGCGCGGCGATGGCGGCACCGATGGTGGGCCCGATGGCGATCAGGTTGCTGGGCAGGGCGCGGTCTTCGGCGGGGAACCAGCTGTGCGTGGCGTGCAAGGCAACTGGCAGCGCAGGCCCTTCGCCCGCACCCAGGATGATCCGGCAGACCAGCAGCACGGTGGCGCTGCCGCCGGCCAGGATCGGGAACTGGACGGCGGCCCACACCATGGTCAGCGCCAGGACCAGCCAGCGGCTCGATATGCGGTTGGCCAGGAACCCGACCACGATCGCACTCAGGCTGAACAGGAAGAAGAAGCTGCTGCCGATGAAGCCGAATTCGACCGGCGTCAGTCCCAGCTCGGCCATCGCCGGCTTGGCCACCAGGCCGAGCACGGCCTTGTCGCCGAAGTTCAGCACCATGAAGAGCGTAAGCATCGCCGTGACGCCCCAGGCCTTGCGCCGCGTCGCGGCCGCCACATCGATCGCGCTGACCGCGACGCCGTCATTTGCCAAGGTATTCATTGCATCGAACCTCCGGTTATCAAGCCTGGGTGACGTCCATACCTGCTGGGTGGGCCGGTGTGCTAGGGCGCGGCCGAGACCGGGGGAAGAAACACGACATCGTAGTCGCGCGCGACGCGCATCACTTCTGAGGGACTCGACATGTTGTGGATGCGGCGATAGAGCGAAAGCAGCTTGCCGGCAGGCGAGGCCCAGAACAATGCCGTGACGGGTTTGCCGGAGTTATTGAAGAAGGCGTGTGGAATGCCGCGCGGCATGCGCACAAGGTCGCCGGCGCTGGCTGATGTCTTGTTGTCGCCAAGCAGCAGGTCGATCTGCCCGTCGAGCATGAAGATGTATTCGTCCTGGTGCGGGTGCACATGCGGCGGCACGAAGGTCTCCACCGGAAAGGTGGCGTGCCAGGCGATGCTGTCGGCGCTTATCTGTTTGGGCACGTAGACCTGCCCGAGAATGTTCCACGATACACCATCGATACCCGTCTGGGTGCGCGTGATGTCGGGCGTTTCAGTCATCATGTTCGACTCCTTGAGGATGGGTCAGGCGGTCCAGGGTGGACTTGACCAGCGGATTGCTGGATGCGAAGCGGGGCTTGAAAGACTGGCGCGCATGCGCCAGGTCGGCTTCGTCCCAATAGCCGATCAGGATGCCGCCTTCGGAGATGCGCGGCTGGATCTCGGTGGACTCGATGGTGCCGTCTGCAATCGTGACGCGCTGGCGCGGCTGCCGCGCCCAGCGGAACAGGGCCTCGTGCAGCCGCGCGCGCGCGGCCGCATGCTCCGGGTGGTCCGAGGCACCGAGATCGTCGAACTCGTTCGGGTCGGTGGCCAGGTCGAACAGCATCGGCCGGTAGTGCTCGAACAGCACGTATTTCCAGCGGCCGTCGGAGATCATGCGCATCCATGCATCGCGCGGCCCGGTGCCGAGCGCGATGCGCGAGTCCTGGAACGCGAAGTCGTATTCGCAGACCACATGCTCGCGCCAGCCGGCAGGGCGCTGGCCGAACAGCAGCGGGCGCAGCGAGCGGCCGTCGATGACATGCGGCACGGCCTCGCCACCGTAGACGTCCAGGAAAGTCGGGGCCAGGTCGACGGCCTCGACCAGTGCGTCGCAGCGCGTGCCGCGGGTGGCGTCGGCGCGATGGTCGGGGTCATAGATGATCAGCGGGGCGCGGATGACGGGTTCGTGGAACAGGTCTTTTTCACCCATCCAGTGGTCGCCCAGGTAGTCGCCATGGTCGCTGGTGAAGACGATCATGGTCGAGTCCATCAGGCCGCGTGCTTCGAGAAAGGCGAACAGCACGCCCAGCTGGTCGTCGATCTGCTTGATCAGGCCCATGTAGCCGGGCATCACCGCGTCGCGCACGCCGTCCTGCGAGAAGGTGCGCGAGACCCGGTGGTCCATCATCGCCGCATAGACCGGGTGGGGGGCGTGGCGCTCGGCTTCCGAGCGGACCACCGGCAGCGCATCCTCCGGCTGGTACATGCTGGCATAGGGCTCGGGCACGATGTAGGGCCAGTGCGGCTTGATGTAAGACAGATGCAGGCACCACGGCTGGTCGCCGGCATCGCGGATGAAATCCATCGCCCGCCGCGTGATATAGGGGGTTTCGGAATGCTCGTCGGGCACGCGCGCCGGGCGGTTCGAATACTTCAGGAACCAGCCCGAGCGAAGCGTACCGTCGTCGTCGACAGTCGAATTGGCCCAGCTTTCCCAGGGGTTATCGCCATCGAAGCCCTGTTCGCGCAGGTAGGCGTTGTAGGCCGGGTCCGGATCGTGGCCCGAATACGGATGGATGCCGTCGTCGCGCTCGTACGGATCGAAGCCGCATTCGGCAATGCGCACGCCGATCTGCGAGGCGGGGTCGATGCCCAGGCGCGACATGCCGGCCAGATCGGCACGCATGTGGGTCTTGCCCACCAGCACCGAACGCACACCCAGCGGCCGCAGGTGGTCGCCGATGGTCATCTCGCCGGCCTTGAGCGGCACGAAGTTCCAGCTCGCGCCGTGCGCATGCACATAGCGGCCGGTGTAGTAGCTCATGCGCGAAGGGCCGCACACCGGTGACTGGACATAGGCACGGTCGAAGATCACGCCACGCGCGGCGAGACTGTCCAGGTTCGGCGTCTTGAGCGCGGGATGGCCGAAGCAGGACAGGTGGTCGGCGCGCAACTGGTCGCACATGATGAAGAGGATGTTCTTCACTCGCTTTTGCAAGGGACGCTCCCGAGGTGAGGGGAATGACGGCATCTCGGCGGTCGCGCCGGCGGGGGGGCGCGCGGCCAACTGTGCCGACTTGGGCGAATCGTAGATGGCCGCCCGCCAAAAATCGCATCACATTTGGCTAAGTCGATTACCATGGGTTATCGCCCCCGCGGAGAGCGCCTGTGCGCCTTCAACACCTGCACCTGCTGCTGGCCATCGCCCAGACCGGCAGCCTGCGCGCCTCGGCGCAGGTCCTGAACGTCACGCAGCCCGCCCTGACCAAGGCGCTGCGGCAACTGGAAGAGGAATTTGGCGCCGCGCTCGTGCTGCGTACCCCCAAGGGCGTGCGGCTGACGCCTGCCGGCGAGTTGCTGGCAGCGCGGGCCGGCACCGCGGTGCGCGAACTGGAGCGTGCGCGGGAGGAAGTGGCATGGCACTTGCGGCATGCCGAGGCGCAGGTGACCGTGGGCTTGTCCCCGGTGGCAGCGATCCTGCTTGCACCGGGCGCGGTGGCGCGCTTCGGCGCCAGGTGGCCGCAGGTCAGGCTGCGTGTGCGCGATACCCTGTACCCGCGCGCACTGGAACAGGTCCGCGCCGGCGAGCTGGACCTGGCACTGGGTCCGTTGCCGACGGAAGGGGCGGGGCGCGCGCTGCTGGTACTGCCGCTCTTCGACAGCCAGATCGTCATTGCCGCGCGGCGCAGCCATCCGCTTGCACGCGTGAAGACGCTGGCGCGACTGGTCGACGCCGACTGGGTGCTGACCGGCCCTGCGGGCGGACCCGGCGATCCGCGCAACCTGCGCTTCGATCCCGCCGAAGACCGCACCCCGCAGGTAAGGCTCGAATGCGAATCCTTCGCCACGCTGCTGGCACTGATGCCCCGGCTGGACGTGATCGGGATCATGCCCAAGGGCTTCTTCGAGCGCTACGGGCCGGCCATGGACCTGATCCAACTGCCGCTTGCGGACGCGCTGCCAAGCACCACCATCCATGCCCTGTACCGGGCCGACACGCCGCTGACTCTGCCGGCGCAGCGATTGCTGGAGGCCTTTATCGCGGAAGCGGCGGCGCAGCGCAATCTCGTGCCGCGTTGAAGGCGACAGTGAGGCCGTCGCTGCAGGGGTGTCCCCGGGGGCGCGTCAGGTCTTCTTCGGCGTGCCGCCGCCCGGCACGGGGCATGTCATTCGACCTTGCGTTCCATCAGCCTGCCGCCACCGGCAACCAGCGCCGCTGCGCGCGCCTCCACCGTCCGGCGCGCGATATTGAGCTGGTGGATCTGCGTGGTGCCTTCATACAGCCGGAACAGCCGCACGTCGCGATAGAAGCGCTCCGCCACGGTGCGCGCCATATACCCGCTGCCGCCGAACACCTGCACCGCGCGGTCGGCCACGCGGCCGGCCATTTCCGAGGCGAACAGCTTGCACATCGACGCCTCCATGGTCACGTCCTCGCCGGCATCGCGCCGGCGCGCGGTGTCGAGCACCAGCGCGCGCGCCGCATGCAGTTCCGTGTTGCTGTCGGCAATCATCTGCTGCACCAGCTGGTAGTCGGCAATCGGCTTGCCGAACTGGCGGCGCTGCGCCGCGTAGCGGACCATCTCGTCGACCAGCCGGATCGCCGGCCCCACGCACAGGCCGGCCAGGTTGATGCGCTGCTTGTTCAGCGCCTTCATCGCGGTCTTGAAGCCGACATTGGGCTTGCCGCCGACGATGGCGCTGGCGGGCACACGGCAATCCTTCAGGTAGACATCGCCCACTGGCGAGCCGTGCTGGCCCATCTTGCGCTCTGGCTCGCTGGTGCTCAGTCCCGGCGTGCCGCGTTCAATCAGGAAGGCGCTGATGCCGTGCGCGCCCGGCGTATCGGGGTCGGTGCGGGCGAACACGGTGAACAGGTCGGCAATCGGCGCATTGGTGATAAAGCACTTGCTGCCGTTCAACACGTAGTGGTCGCCGTCCTGCCTGGCCGTGGTCTGCAGCGCGGTGGCATCCGAGCCGGCCTCCGGTTCGGTCAGCGCGAAGCAGCCGGTCATCTTGCCCGACGCCAGCTGCGGCAGGTAGCGCTGGCGCTGCGCTTCGGTGCCGTCGGCCACCAAGGACTCGGACGCGATGCCGGTGTTGCCGCCGAAGCGGGCGCGGAACACCGTGGCGGCTTGCGACACCTCGATGTTCACCTGCGCCAGCTCTTCCGTGGTCAGGCCGGCGCCGCCGTAGGCTTCCGGGATGCTGTGGCCGAACAGGCCGAGGCCGCGCATCTGCTCGACCACGGGCTCGGGGATGACGTCGGTGCGGTCGATCTGCGCTTCGAGCGGGATGCAGGTTTCCAGCACGAAGCGGCGGAGTTCGGCAAGCAGCGCTTGCTGGCGGGCGGGGTCACGGATCATGGAAGGGTTCGGGTGAGTTGAACGTGTTGGGGGTTGCGCGGTTACTGTGCCGTGATGCCGGCGGTCTTCAGCACGCCGGTCCATTTTTTGGTTTCGGCATCCAGGAAGCGCTCGAACGCGGCGGGGGGTTGCGGGGCCAGCTCCATGCCGAGCTCGGCCAGGCGGTGCGCAGTGTCGGGGTCGGCGGTGGCGCGCGCGGCGGCGTCGGCCAGCTTGCGTACCACCGCGTCCGGCGTGCCCTGCGGCGCCACCAGCCCGAACCATGCGCCCACTTCATAGCCCGGCAGCTGCGCCGCCTCGGCCACGGTGGGCACGTCCGGCAGCACCGCCGTGCGCCTGGCCGAGGTCACGGCCAGCGCGCGCAGCTTGCCGCTTTGCACCTGCTGGCGCGCAATGGCGGAGGTCAGCGCCATCATCGAGACGCGCGCGCCCAGCAGGTCGCTCATGGCCTCCGGCTGGCCCTTGTAGGGCACGTGGGTCAGCTTTACGTGCGTCATCTGCGCCAGCAATTCCGCAGACAGATGGTTCGAGGTGCCGACGCCCGCGCTGGCGTAGGTCAGCGTGCCGGGCTGCTTGCGTGCGGCATCGAGCAGTTGCGGCAGCGTGCGTAGCGGCGATGCGGCCGGCACCACGATCACGTTGGGCACCGCGCCGATGCCGGCCACGGCGCGGAAGTCCTTGCCGCTCTTGCCCTGGATCGACGGATTGAGCAGCGGCCCGACCACGTAGCTGGGGCTGACCGCCAGCAGCGTATAGCCATCGGCGGGCGACCTGGCGACAACGTCGGCACCGATGGCGCCGCCGGCGCCGGTCTTGTTCTCGACGATCACCGCTTGCTTCAGCACCCTGGCCATGTTTTCGGCGGTGATGCGGGTGACCGAGTCGACCACGCCGCCCGCCGAGAACGGCACGATGATCCGCACCGGGCGGTCCGGGAAGCGAGCGGCGTTGTCGGCGGCGGCAAGCGTAGCCGCAGGCGTCAGCGCGGCGCAGGCCAGCATGCCGGCGGCGAGCCGGCGCAATGGGTAAAAGGCATCCATCTTGTCTCCTTGGTTGCCTGCGCCGGAACGTTGCCGGGCGCAAGGTCAGTCTCTTGCAGGCCTCTTGCGGGCCTCTTGCGGGCCGCTGGTCATGCTTCTGCCGGCGGCATTGCCAGCAGGCTGCGCTGCCGCGCCACGGTCCCGTAACGGGTCAGCGCGCGCAGCTCAGTTCGATCTGCCGCACCGCTTCGCGCAGCCGGGGCGCCACCTGGCGCTCCAGCATGTTGTCGCGATTGCGCGATGCCGCGATGGTGCAGTTCAGCGCGAACGGGTCCTGGTGCAGCGACTGGCGCAGCGGCGCCGCGATCGCGTGGATCTCGGGCCGCCACTCGCCGCGGCTCAGGCAATAGCCGTGCGCGCGGAAATGCTTCTGGTCGTCCGCCCACATCTGGCGCTCCTGGTTAAAGCGCTGCGGGTCCTCCACCCGCAGCCGGTTCAGCAGCGCCGTGCGCTCGTCGGCGCTGCAAGCCAGCAGCACCGCGCGACCGATTGCGCTGGCCAGCAGCGGCCGGCTGCTGCCGATGTCCGGCTGGTAGAGGTTGCCCGGGTCCAGCCGGCAACTGTCCACGTAGACCACCGACAAGCGCTCGCGCATGCCCAGGTTCACGGTGCAGCCGGTTTCGCGCGCGATCGCTTCCATGTAAGGCCGGGCCACCTGGCGGATCGCCAGCCCAGCCAGCATGGGGTAGGCCAGTGCCAGCACGCCGGCGCCAAGCCGGTACTTCTGGTTGCCCGGCACGCGGCTGAGGAAGCCGAGCAGCCCCAGCGTATAGGTCAGCCGCGACACCGTCGCCTTCGGCAGCCCGGTGCGCGCGACGATGTCCTGGTTGCCCAGCACCGGGCTGGATGGCGTGAACGCCCGCAGCACTTCGAGCCCGCGCGCCAGGTTGGTCGCGAACTGGCGGTCGGTCGCCAGGGCGTCTTCGCTGGCCAGGCCTGGCAGGGGCAGGAGTTCCGGGTTGCGGTCCATGCGGTGCGGTGGTTGCTTGGGTTCCATGCTGGGATCCGGAGAAGGGGGCGTCAACGTTGTAGCACGACCGTTCCGCACAGCGAAACCGTACTTGCGCCCGGCCGCCCCGCCTGCCACCTTGCAGCGGACAACCTGCCGCCGGAGACCCACATGCCAGACCCCCTCGCCCCAGTTGTATCGTCTGAATCACTCGCCACCGGCCCACTCGCCGGGTTGCGCATCCTCGACATGGCCACCGTGGTGGCGGCACCGTTCTCCGCCACGCTGTGTGCCGACATGGGCGCCGAGGTGGTCAAGCTGGAACTGCCCGACGGCAGCGATCCGCTGCGCGGCCTGGAGCCGGTCACCGACCATCACGCGCTGTACTGGAAGGTGACCAACCGCGGCAAGCGCGGCATTTCGCTGGACGTGCGCACGCCGCGCGGCCGCGAGCTCTTCCTGCGCCTGCTGCCGGGCTTCGACGTGCTGGTGGAAAATTTCCGCACCGGCACGCTGGCACGCTGGGGGCTGGACCTGGACACGCTGCACGCGGCCAACCCCAGCCTGATCGTGCTGCGCCTGACCGGCTTCGGCCAGACCGGGCCGGACGCGGCGCGGCCGGGGTTTGCCCGCATCTTCGAAGCCCGCAGTGGCTTCACCAACCTGGCGGGCACGGCGCAAAGCGGGCCAATGCATATGAATTACCCGGTGGGAGACATGATCGCCGGCGTGTTCGGCGCCTTTGCGATCGCCACCGCGGTGGCGGAGCAGCGCGCCAGGCCCAGCCAGCCCGGCCGCGAGATCGACCTGGCCGCCACCGAGGCACTGTTCCGCCTGCTGGATCCGCTTGCCATCGAATACGAACAGCTTGGCCATGTGCGCCAGCGCGCCGGCAACCGCACCACCTACGCCGCGCCGTCCAACATGTACCGCACCGCCGACGACACCTGGGTCACCGTGGTGGCCTCGTCCGACGCCACCTTCCGCCGGCTGGCCGAAGCCATGGACGTGCCGCAACTGGCGCAGGCACCGGAGTACACCACCAACGCCGGCCGCGTGCGCCATATCGAAACACTCGATGCCAGCATCGCGGAATGGTTCGCCGCCCAGCCCTATGCCGCGGCAGCGGCACGGCTGGAACAATGCCAGGTGCCGTTCAGCAAGGTGTTCAGCATCGCCGATATCGTCAACGACCCGCAGATGGTGGCGCGCCAGGCCGTCGTGCGGCTGCCCGATGCGGACCTGGGCACGGTGCCGGCGCCATGCGTGGTGCCGCGCTTCTCGGGCTATGCGCCGCCGTCACCGCGTACCGGGCCGGATGTGGGCGAGCACAATGCGGAGGTGTACGGGGAGTTGGGGATTGGAGCGGAAGAGCTGGGTCGGTTGCGGGATGAGGGAGTGGTCTGACACATTGGTCCGATGGCGCCCCGCTCCATGACCGAGCCTCGCCTGGCGTTCCTTGACCAGAATGAATGGGAAAACTGGTTGCCGCAAAACGGCGATACACGCCAGCAACGACGGGGAGGCGGGCCTGGGCCGCCGGCGCGACCTTGGCGCGCCACCAACGCCCACTCAATCAATACTCGCCCCCGACGCCCTCACCAGCTTGGCCCACTTGTCCGTATCGCGCCGGATCAGTACCGAGAACTGCTCCGGCGTCGAAGCCAGCGGCGCGGCCCCGGCCTGCACCAGCTTGTCCCGCATCGCCTTGTCCTGCGCGATACGCGCGATTTCCTGCGACAAGCGGCTGGATACCTCGGGCGGCAATCCGCGCGGACCGACCACGCCGAACCAGACATCCGCCTCATAGCCCGCGATGCCTGCCTCGGCCATGGTCGGCACGTCAGGCAGGGCCGGCGAGCGCGTGGCGCTGGTCACGGCCAGTGCGCGCAGCCGGCCGGCTTTCACATGCGGCAGCGAGCCAGGCAGGTTATCGAACATCAGTTGCACCTGGTTGGCAAGCAGGTCGGCCATCGCCGGGCCGCTGCCCTTGTAAGGCACGTGCACGATCTCGACGCCCGCCATTGACTTGAACAGCTCGCCCGACAGATGGTTGGTGGTGCCATTGCCGGCCGATCCCATATTGAGCCTGCCGGGATTGGCCTTGGCATAGCTGACAAGCTCGCGCACGTTTTTTGCCGGCACGTTCGGATTGACCACCAGGATGTTGGGCACGCCGGCGAACAATGCCACCGGTGAGAAATCCTTCTGCGGATCGAACGGCAGCTTCTTGTAGAGGGTGGCGTTGATCGATTGCGTCCCCACCGTGCCGAACATCAGCGTGTAGCCGTCGGCCGGCGCCTTGGCCACGAGGTCGGAGCCGATGGTGCCGCCGGCGCCCGGCCGGTTGTCCACCACCACCTGCTGGCCGAGAGTTTCGGACAAGCGGGTGGCCAGTACGCGGCCAAGCAGGTCGGTGGTGCCGCCGGGCGGGAAGGGCACCACCATGCGGATGGGTTTGTCGGGGTAGGGGCCGGCTATGGCGAGGCTCGTCGCCAGCGTCAGACATGTGGCAGCCAGGGCATGGGCAATGGTTTTCATGGGGGCGGGTCTCCGTGGGACAAGGATAAGGGCAACGCCGGCTGCGAGGTGCGGTGCGTTTCAGCTTTGCGATGCGAGGTGGCCGACCGAGCGCTTCAGCGCCGCGCGCGCGGCGTCGAGGCGGGTCCGGATGGCGTCGAGGTGTTCGCGCGCGTGGCGCGTGGCGGCGCGCTGCGCGGCGACGTTGTCGCGGACCAGTACCGGCGCGGGGCCGCCGGCGGCCATGCGCGCGGCGACGCCTTGTTCGGGATCGAGGCAGCGAGCAACCGCGGTAGCATCCAGACCGGCCTCGCGGCCGGCCACGCGCACCGCGGCGGCATCGACCATGTCGGCGCTGATCGCGTCGGCGGGCAAGTGCTGGTCGAGCGCGTCGCGCACCACGGCACCGACGATGTGGTGCGCCTGGCGAAAGGACATGTCGGCCTCGCGTACCAGCGCATCGGCCAGGTCGGTCGCGGTGGAGAAATCGCGGCGCGCGCGCGCCAGCATGCCGGCGCGTTGAGGTGTGGCGTTGGCGATGACCAGACGCAGCAGAGACAGGCAGCGCAGGCATTCGTCGCCGGCCTCCCAGAAGCCGCGCATGCTCTCGCGGTTGCCGTCGCCCGAGTGTGTGAAATGGCTGCCCTTGAGCGCCGCCAGCGCGCCGGTCAACAGGCCGATCATGTGCCCGCCCTTGCCCTTCAGGTATTCCAGGACGACCGGGTTCTTCTTCTGCGGCATGATGCTGGAGGTGCCCGCGACGCTGTCGGGGAAGTCGATCAGGCCGAACTCGGGCGTGGCCCAGACGTACAGGTCCTGCGCCACGCGGCCCCAGCTCACCGCGCCGATGGTCATCGCCGCCTGCAGCTCCCAGGCAAAGTCGCGCGAGGCTACGGCGTCCAGCGAGTTCGGCGCATAAGTGGAAAAGCCCAGCCAGTGCGCCGTTGCCGCGCGGTCGATCGCGAACGCGGTGCCGGCGAGCGCGCCGGCGCCAAGCGGGCAGGCATCCAGACGCGCCAGCGCCTGCTCCATGCGCGCGATATCGCGGCCGAGCGACTCGGCAAAGCCGGCGAGGTAGTAGCCATAAGTGATCGGCTGGGCGGCCTGCAGGTGCGTATAGCCAGGCATCACCACCTCGGCATGCGCGTCTGCCTGCTCCAGCGCGACCGTTCGCACCGCCAGCATCGCTTCCAGGAGGTCCAGCGCCAGGTCGCGTGCACGCAGCCGGTCATGCGTGGCCAGGATGTCGTTGCGGCTGCGCGCGACATGCAACCTGCCGCCAGCGTCGGCCCCGGCCATCTGCATCAGGTGCGCTTCATAGTTGAAGTAGGCGTCCTCGCGCGCGGGATCCAACGGCACGGCGGCAGGACCCTCGGCTTCGATGCGCAGCAGTGACTGCGCCAGCACCGCGGCCACGTCCGACGGGACCAGCCCGGTGCCATGCAGCATCAAGAGGTGGGCCTGGTTGATATCGGTCAGGTAGCGAAAGCCGCTGCCGAACTCGCGCATCAGGCGGGGCAGGTAGATGTGCTCGCATACCTCGGCGGCGGTCGCCTGGGTCAGGCGTCGGCTGACTTTGGATTCCATGCTGTGTGATCTCCGAAACAATGGAGCCAGTATGGAAATCCGCTGTATATATCGTCAAATCAGTATTTTGGTCCATCCCATACGGATTTGATATGCTGCATGCAAGCCGCTGACCCCAACCGTCGCCATGAACTACAAGCAGATCGAAGCGTTCCGGGCCGTCATGCTGACGCGCTCGATGACCGAAGCCGCCGCCCAGCTCCATACCTCGCAGCCCAACATCAGCCGCGTAATCGGGCAACTGGAACGCGAGGCGGGCTTCCGGCTGTTCGAGCGCGTCGGCAACCGGCTCGCGCCGACGGACGAAGCCGAGGCCTTGTTTCTCGATGTGGAGCGCTCCTTTGTCGGCCTTGACAGCCTGCGCGCGTCGGCCCGTTCGATCCGTGAATCCGGCGTGGGCACCCTGCGCATCGGCACCGTGCCGTCGATCGCGATGAGCGTGATGCCGCAGGCCATCCTGGCCTTCCGGGAGCGCTATCCGGACGTGCCGATCGCCGTGCATACGAACGATTCGCCCACGGTGGCCAAATGGACCGCGGCGCGCTTCTGCGATATCGGGCTGGTGTCGTACATGGCCGAGACTACCGGCATCCGCAGCAAGCTGCTGCGCCGCGAGGACGGCGTGTGCATCGTGCCGGCGACGCACCGGCTGTCGCACAAGCGCCGCATCCACGCCAGCGACCTCGATGGCGAGCGCTTTATCTCACTGACCCATGGCGATGGAACTCGCACAGCGGTTGACGCCGTGTTCGTGCCGGAGGATCGGCGCGTGCTGACACTGGAGACGCCTTACGCGGCGACCATCTGCACAATGGTGGGTATGGGGTTGGGGATCAGCGTGGTCAACCCGCTGGTGGTGCGCAGCCTGAAGCCGTCGGGTGTCAAGGCGATTCGGTTCGAGCCGGTCGTCGCTTTCGAGAGCCACATCCTGTTCAATCCTCAGCGGCCGGTCCCGGCGCTGGCGCAATGGTTTCTGGAATGCCTGCGGAAGGTCACCAGATAAGGCTTCTGGATCTAATTTGCGGATCGGCTCCTGTAGAGATTGCGCTTGGGCGCGTACGTGCACACGCTCACGGCGCCAGCCGTGGTTCTCCGAGTGAGATCCGTCATGCGTGGTGACAGTCCTGGTTCAATCAAGGCGCAGGCTATTGCGTCCTTATACGCCACGATCGCGGGCAGATTTCCCTTGTAGGAAAAGCCATCACGTACGCGACGGTGCGCGAAGCCTTGTGATGCCGGTCCTTATCTCGGATTGCCCGCCTGCTGTTACGCCATTTCACTGGCAGCTTCGCCAGCCAGCGCGACTTCCGTGTCGTCGGTCACCGCGTTTTCGGCTATCGCGTTATCGTCTTCGGAAACCATGTTGCCCAGGCCGATGACGACCGTGATATTCGGCGTCCAGTTCTTGCGGTCGGTGCTGACTTCGGCAAACGTGGTCACCGTTGCGGTGTAGCCCTGGGCTCTAAGGTCGTTGGCCAGCCTTTGCGCGCGCGTTTCTAGCGCGGCTTGCGGATTGTCTTCATTGATGTCGAGTACCAGTCTGGTCTCGAATTCTTCCTTGCCCCTCTGGATTGCCGTTTGCATTGCCTTGAGTTGCTTGTTCGCGAGCGCGACGAGTCTGCTGTACCTGGTCTCTTCCTGGCTAGCGCGCAATGCCTTGGCGGCGTTGATGATTTCGGTGCGGTCCACGAACATAATTACCTTTCGAGGTGAAGGAGAGAAAGCGCAGGCGCCGCACGGGCTCGACTTCAGGAGCAAACTTTTCCGGGCTGCGACGACCACTGTATAAATATACAGTAATCGCAGGCTGACCAGCAAGAGGGCAAACGGTGAAGGTCCCTGACAGCGGAAGATTGACCTCTCCTGGCTTCGGCTGAAGCGGGGTAGCTGGTAGGGCCGGATTCAGGCTGTTGTGCAAGATCAGCCGTTGGGGGCGCAACCGGCTGTTTGCGTCCAAACGTCATGACAAACCAAATTGAGAGGAGCCGACCGGCGCCTTACGACCCTTCTTTGACCGCGCCGAGATTAATGTCCGTTGACAGGATAGGAGCCGCCAGAAGCCAGGCCGGTCGCTAGGCGCGACTTAACAACAAAAAGCTACGGAGTAGCCGCCGAACGCGCATGGGCTACGGCGGCATCACCCCGTCGGGCTGATGCACATCTGCTGATAGGCGCTGCCGGCGCCGACATCGCCAATGGACGCCGGCCGACCAACGCACGATGGCAAGAAGTCGGCGGGCAAGGCGCTGCGGTCAGTACTTCGGGACTGGGCGAGCGCCACCTGCCCAGTCATGCGTGTACTGATAGACGTTCTGGATGTAGTCTGCGAGGCGCTGGTCGATCTGGCCACCCTTGATGGCGGACATTTCGACGCAATCCAGGACTTCGATGGCCGGCAGGTCATGAATGACAATGGTCGCGCGTTCGTTGGTTTGGGTAGCCATGATGAAGCTCCTTTGCTCAGGTCGAGTTAGTGAGCATTGGATGTAGCGAGTTGCCGTGTCCCTTGCTCACTAGTCTTATCGCATGTTGCGTGCCAGTGTCTTGGTGTGCGTACGTCGCCACGGATTGGGCCCACTGGGAGCGATAGGTGACGATTCGACTACCGTGATGTGGGTGGGAAACCAACAGACGCTGTCTCTACGTTGGGCCGTACCAGACGGTTCCGATGGAGTGAGATTCTGGTGGGCGACATCGTGAATCACGACGCCGGCCTTCAGCGCCTTCACCTAGTCCATAACCGTGGTCCGGAGTGCCGTGCGCAAGGTCCTCTCGTGGACCGGCAACGCTGGCTGCCCCGCCTCTTGCAGATGTTTCGCAATGAGGCGCATCGTCGTGGACTTGCCTGAACCCATAATGCCCTCGACGATCACAAGCCGATGCGCGGTGGAAGGGTCTGCACTGCCAGACGTCGTCGAACTCATCATTTTCGCAATCGGTTCCTTGGAAGGACACCTACGTCAGGCCGTACGTGCGGGACTGTCGACAATTTTCATGCCGTTGCCGAATTCTGCTAATGGCCGGGTGCGGCCCGACGCCGAGTACAACTTAGCGCTCCTCCTTGGACCGGTTCGCGCAGGGCAGAAGACGACCCATGTCTTCTCGATGACTTTTCCTGGTAAGACGCATTTACTTAGCGTGCGGCCTCGGGTGGCTCACCGCTGAATCGTTGTCATGTGCGGAGAGGCTGGCGTGCATCGCCTACAGATCGAGCCGATTCACCAGCCGTTGCCAACAATCATTAAGCCTGCGCCGACTCCATCATCAAGGTCTTGGGCTCCAGGTACGCACTGATGCCCCATTTCCCCATCTCGCGACCCAGTCCGGAATGCTTGAAGCCGCCAAACGGCGCGCGCGGCTCATGGAAGAGCGTGTTGACGAGCACGCGGCCCGCATCGATCTGCCGGGCCATGCGTTCGCAGCGCTCGATGTCCTTGCCAAGCACGATCGCGCTCAGGCCGTAGCTAGTGTCATTGGCGATGGAGACAGCTTCGGCATCGTCGGTGTAAGGGATGATGGTGAGGACAGGCCCAAAGATCTCCTCGCGCGCAATGCGCATCTGGTTGCTCGCGTTCGTGAAGAGTGTGGGCTTGACGAACCAGCCCCTGTGCAATCCGTCGGGTCGTCCTTCGCCACCGGCCAGCAACGCTGCGCCTTCATCCATGCCAATGCGGATGTAGTTCTGCACCCGTTCCCATTGCCTGGCGCTCACCATTGGGCCGATCTCGGTGTCAGCTTGGCGCGGATCGCCGGATTTGACGTGTGAAACCGCTTCCCTTGCGATCTGCTCGAACTCCGCAAGCCGATGGCGCGGCACCAGAATGCGGGTCCCGGCAATGCAGGCCTGGCCGCTGTTGAGGAAGCCAGCCTGGAGCACGAGCGGCATGATCTCGGCGAAGTCTGCGTCATCGAGCACCACCGTGGGCGACTTGCCGCCCAGCTCCAGCGTCACACGCTTCATGGTGACGGCCCCCGCGCTCACCAGCCGCTGACCGACGGCGGAAGAGCCGGTGAACGAGATCTTGGCGATGCCGGGGTTGCGCACGATCTCTTCGCCAACCACGTCGCCGCGGCCATTGACGATGTTGAACACGCCGGGCGGGAGGCCGGCCGCGTGCAGGGCCTCGGCCACGATCTGCGTCTGCATTGCGCTCATCTCACTGGGCTTGATGACGGCTGTGCATCCAGCGGCCAGCGCCGTTGCCAGCTTGTTGCAGATAAACCCGGCGTTGCTGTTCCAGGGCGTGATCAGGCCCGCGACGCCAACCGGCGTCATCACAACACGTGCGGCGCCAGCGCGCTCCTCAAACTCAAACGATTCCAGCGCGTCGATAGCTTGTGCAACGGTCTGGGCCGGATACTCCGCCATCCAGCGCGAGCGCACCGACGGCGCACCATATTCGGTCACGATGGCCTGCAGCAGTTCCTCCTCGCGCTCAGCGATGGCCCGGTGCATGCGCCGCAGCGCTGCAATGCGTTCCTCGCGCGTGGTGCGTGACCAGGTGGGGAATGCTGCCTGCGCCGCAGCAATTGCGCGTTGCGCGTCCTTCTCGTCGCCAAGCCGAACCTGGCCAATGATCTCTTCCGTGCTCGGGTTGTGCAGATCGAACCATTCCTGGCCGTGCGGCGTCACGAACTCGCCATTAATGTAAATGTGATCAATGCATTGCATGTCGTTTCCTTTGGAATGACTGGCGGCGTATGGAAGGAAGGGGAGAACTCCACACGTCCGGCGTGCATTCAAGTCTAGGAATACGTTATTGTTTTGATAAGCCGTCCTATGGCAGATGACGCATCCCGAAAATCAGGACAATCTATGCACCGCACAGGAATGACCGAGCTTGAGGTGGTTCTGGCCGTCGCACGCCGCAGCAGTTTTCGTGGCGCGGCGCTAGAGCTTGGCATGTCGACCACGGCGGTGAGCAGCGCCGTTTCCGGCCTCGAGGCGCGGCTGAAAGTGCGCCTGTTCAACCGCTCGACGCGCAGCGTGGCCCTGACCGATGCGGGTCAGCGCTATGTGGAGCGCATAGCGCCAGCGCTCGCCGAAATCCAACGGGCCAACGAAGAGGCGGCAACCGAGTCTGACGCGCCCAGCGGCACCTTGCGCATCAATGCACCGCAGGGGGTAGCCCTCTTGCTGCTGGAACCGCTTTTCCATCAGTACGCGCAGCGCTATCCCCAGGTATGCATCGACATCGTGAGCGAGTCGCGCCTGATCGACGTTGTCGCCGAAGGCTTCGATGCGGGCATCCGTCTTGCCGAATCCGTGCCGCAAGATATGATCGCCGTGCCGCTGTCCCGCAACCTCCGCATGCTCGTCGTGGCAACGCCCGAGTACCTGAAGCGCAACGGTACGCCCAGGCATCCGCGCGATCTGCTCAAGCACCAGAGCATCGGCATGCGCATGTCCCACGGCGGCATCTATCAATGGGAACTGAAGCACAAGAGCCAGAAGCTGCAAATGGATCTGCCGGTGCGCATGGTCCTCTCCGAGATGCCCGCCATCAAGCAGGCGGTGCTGCTCGGACTCGGCATCGGCTTCATCTCGGAATGGTTCATTGATGAAGAATTGAAATCCGGCGCCCTGGTCCCTGTGCTCGTTCCCTGGTGCCAGCCGTTTGGCGGCCTCAGGCTTTACTACTCTGGCCACAGGTTCGTGACGGTGCGGCTACGCGCTTTGGTCGAACTGATCCATGAACTACGTCTTGGCGAAGGTCGCCTGGCAGGCAATTAAGCGGGATAGTGAGAGTTAAATTCTGGTACCGATGCACCCATCCGCACGCCATCTGCGGCGCAGCTTTCTTTCTAGAGCTTCGCCAATTTCCGGGAAAGGCGCTTGCCGACCCGGAACTGCCACTCAGTGCTGCCGTGCTTCAATGACAGCTTCCAAAGCAAAAGCGACATTCGAATGGCAGAGCAAGGACCCCTCTGGCGCCGGCACCGCAAGGCATCGCTTTGCTTACTGAATGCCCTGTGCTGTGTCGTCGATCCGGCGGTGCTTGAGATCGAACTCCCCCACCCAGTCGAAACCCATGAGCGCGCTCATCTTGTTGAAGTCGTACAACGGAACAGTCAGCGCGGAGCTCGACCCGCTCGTTTTCAATGTCGCGTAAGCCCGCTCGCAGGCGGCCGCAGCGGCAAGGAACGCCAGGGCAGGATAAATTGCGATGCGGTAGCCGATCGCCTGCAGCGTAGGCGCGTCGAGAACCGGCGTTCGTCCGCCTTCCACCATGTTGGCAAGGAGCGGCACGCCGCGAAACGCGGCACCGATCCGCTCCATTTCCTCAACGGTTTCTGGTGACTCGATGAAGAGCACATCGGCGCCGGCCTTCAGGTAAGCCTAGCCCCGGCGTAGCGCGTCATCAAGGCCGTTCGTCGTCCGCGCGTCGGTGCGCGCGACGATGAGGAAGTTTGGATCAGTGCGGCTTTCTGCGGCGACACGGAGTTTCGCAACCATGTCTTCGGCCGGAATGACGCGGCGGCCCAGCATGTGTCCGCACTTCTTGGGGAACTCCTGATCCTCGATCTGGATAGCGCATGCGCCCGCGGCCTCGTAGCCCCGGACCGTGTGCTGCACATTCAGGAGCCCACCGTAGCCGGTATCCCCGTCCGCGATAAACGGCGTTTCCGTTACCTGCGCGAACTGAGCGACGCGGCCCACCATGTCGCTGTAGGTCGCGAGGCCGGCGTCGGGGAGTCCGAGATAGGAAGCCACGACGCCGTAGCCCGTCATGTACAGGCAGTCGAAGCCAAGCCGGTCGGCGATTTTTGCCGAGATCATTTCGAATATGCCAGGCGCTACGAAAAGCTCGTTCTGGCGAAAGCGCGCAGCTAACCGCGCTCTCTTCTGGGCAAATATGGACATCAAACTCTCCTTGAGAAAAGTAACTGAATGGCAGAAGCTGATCAGGGTCCGTCTAACTGGAATGCAGTGGTCTGCCGCAGGCGCTGTCCGGGTACAGGTAGGATTGCATGCCTCAGACAGCCTGCGGTACAAGGCTGAAAACCGCACAGCCGAGCCATAAACGACGTCGAAGCCGACCTTCTCGGGCTGCGGCGATTATGTCCTGCAGGGCGGAGACCGCGATGAACTCCCGAACTTCAGCATTTGGCGGCCGGACGAGATAGGCCAACGTTACTACTCGGCCGTAATGCCGCCGCGTTGCGCTACGAGCATCCACTTCTTGAGTTCCGAGTCCAGGAAGTCGCGGAATTCGCCGGGCGGTGTCAAAACCATGTGTGCGCCTTGGTTCTCGATCTGCTTCATCACGGCCGGGTCGGCCGCGACCTTCGTCAGGTCCTTGTTGATCTGCTCAACAATCGGCCTTGGTAGTCCGGCCGGACCTAAGAGCCCGTACCAGTTGAGCGACTGGACACCATCGAGTCCGGCCTCCTTGAACGTCATCGCGTCGGGGAACAACGTCATGCGCTTGGTGTCGGCCACACCGACAACGCGCAAGGCGCCCGAGCGTACATGGGGCAAGGCAGTAACCACGCTGGTCACGCCCATTGGCAGGTGGCCTCCGATAATGTCGACCATCATCGGTGCGCCGCCCTTGTACGGTACGCCGACGATCTGCAGCTTGCCCGCCTGCTTGATCATCTCGCCCGTCAGGCGCGTCTGGCCTTCGGAGTAGCCGACACCCAATTGCTTGTTGCGGGCGGCCGAGAGCACGTCGGACAACGTCTTGTAAGGACCCTTGGCCTGTACCACCAGCACCGACGGTGAACTCGCGATATTCGTGATGGGTGTAAAGGCCTTGTCCGTGTCGTAGGGCAGGTTCTTCATCAGCACCGGGTTGACAACATGCGAGCCGACGACCAGCAGCAGCGTGTGGCCATCCGCGGGCGCACGCGCGACGTAGTTGGAGCCGATCACGCCGTTAGCCCCGCTGCGGTTCTCCACCACCACCGACTGGCCCCAAAGCTCCGACAACCGATGTGCCATCAATCGGCCGACGACGTCGGTTCCGCCACCAGCAGAATAGGGCACGATGAGCGTGACCGTCTTGGACGGGTACTTGGCGGCAGGCGCTTGCGCCCAAGCGCGTCCGCCCGAGATAGAACTCAATGTGATCATCAAAGCCACGCAGAGCAGAGTAGCCAACGCCTTGCGTCGCGTCGATTGGACCGCCAGATGGGGAGTATTTGCTGTCGCTGTCATCTTTGTCTCCAAGACTGATTGTCGGCAGGCTATGACTTGGCCTGGTTATCGATAGGTGAAGAACGAACGGATCAGTCCAGACGGGACTCGCCGGCGCAAATCAGCGCTTGGATCTCACTCGGTATGTTTGCGTATTTCACTAACGCGCTACGTCGGCCCGGATGACAGGTTCGTCCCAGGCTTGTCGTACGACGCTCGTGCGCTCAGCGCGCGGCAAGGCAATATCGGCTCGGCTGTTTGTGTGGGTGCGAGCCACACTCCAGCACTTCCTGTAAGAACTGTTCAGCGCTACTCTATCCGTGCCGAACCGCGGCTTGAAGCACTATTTCGACACGCGTTGCGTGTCCATACGGCATGGCACACCACATCGACATTGTTACCTTGCGGCTCTTTATCGCTGTATGCGAGGAGGGCAACATCGCTCGTGCAGCCGATCGCGAGGCCATCGTCGCATCGGCGGTCAGTCGGCGCATCGCCGCCGTCGAGGAAGACGTTGGAACGGCCCTTCTTGTCCGGGGCCGGCGGGGTATCAAGCCAACTGCAGCGGGCGAGACAATGCTGAGGCAGGCTCGTGAGGTGCTTAGGGCCATGGATCGCTTGAGCGCGGAGTTGAGCGACTTCGGCAGCGGCGTGCGCAGTCATGTTCGCGTGGTTGCGGCGCCCGCCGTGATCGCTGGCAACTTGGCAGAAGACCTCGGCGCCTTCCTTGAGGCGTCGCCCAGCGTCGGTATATCGACGGACGAACGGACCAGTCCGGAAGTGGTGCAAGCAGTGCGCGAAGGCGCCGCCGAGGTTGGCATCCTGTGGGGCGCGGTTGACTTGAGCAACTTCGAGGTCGAGCCTTACCGACGTGACCACCTGTGCCTTTCTCTGCGTCCCGAACATGCGTTGGCACGCAGAGAGACGGTTCGATTTGAAGAGGTGATCGATCAATTAAGCATCGTCGTTGCCCCTGGCGGGATGTTGGACACGATGCTTAGGCGGGAAGCGACCCGCCTTTCGCGCACGTTGTCGTACCGCATGGAGGTTTCCAGTCTGGACGTCGCCATGCGTTTCGTGGCGGCGGGACTGGGCACGGCAGTGTTGCCCCGAGAGGGCGCATTGGGACACAGCAAGGAAACGTTCCCTGGTGTTCGTGCCATTGTCCGACGACTGGGCTAAAAGGCAGTATGTCATCATCACGCGAAAGGCCCATGGGCAATCAATGGCGACGCGACAGCTAATTGACCACTTGCGAAGCCGGGCGTCTGCACAATGAGCAGTCGGGGGATTGTTCAATCAGGCCGGTCCAGCCGGTGAGACGAACCGTAGCCCAGACATTGACAGCGCATGAGCATGACTGCTGCGCTCGACCGCCGCCTTCGGTACCGTTTCTCTCGGCCACATGGCTTGGAAAGTCAGCACCATCGAAGGGTACGCCTGTACACCACCACCGGCGTCATCAGCCCGAGCGCGACGCCGGCAAGCGTCGGGGGGTACTCCGCATGACAAGAGGCGCGGAGTGACCGCATTCTGGGAGAAGCGGTCGTCTGAATGGCTCGGTCCGGGCGACGTCTTCCGTCCCTTGCTGGCCGAAGGCGGTCGCCCTCAGGCACCGACGCAGAGTGGGTCCGCGAGCTTCCGTAGACGATCCGGAGCGGCCTTCCGTGTTTCCTGAAAGCGGACGCAGCCAGCCGGGGAGTTCGCCAGTGCCGTCCCAGGCATGGCCAGTGGCGTCTCTGTAGCGGATGGTAGCGACAGCTTGCCTGGTGTGACTCCATTCGTATTGCTTCTTCCGGCGGCGAACTGGCCTGGTTGAGAACCCATTGCTGAGGGTGCCGCTGATCTTCAGCGGCCCGGGCAAGACCGATGCGGAACTGGCCGGCGCGCTCCAGTTCGGCGTCGAGGAGCCGGATCCCCTTGACCAGACCCGGCCGGCGAACGATGTGCGGCGGACGAGACGCTGATCTAAACGGTCACCGCTTCCAGCTTGAGTTCAGAATAATGCTGCACAAGTTCACCCGCTCGAAGCTTGGATCCTTGTAGGCAAGGAAATCATCGTTGAAAGTGCCAAACGTACTACCGGGCCGATGCTTCATACCGTGATAGAAGGCATCGATCATCTTGGCGGCGAAATCAGGGTCGCGGGGATATGCAGCAATCACCGCGTCGCGCTGTTCGTCCGTGAAGTCCTCAAAGCCACGTCCAGCCACGTCCATTCCCGCCCCGGCCTGCACTAACGCGATTTCCCCGTGCATGTGTTCCGGAATTCCCGGAGTCGTATGGAGCGCAACAGCTGTCCAGACCTTGTCCACGTCATCCTCGGACAGATTATGGCTTCGCAGGAAATCGCGCGCGGCGTTCGCGCCATCCACCTCGAAGCGGAGCTGGCTCTCGCGATATTTCGATGTGAGGCCGATATCATGGAACATCGCTGCGACGTAAAGCAGCTCCGGATCGAAGGCCAGGCCCTGTTGTTTCCCAAGCAACGCCCCCCACAAATAGACGCGAGTGGAGTGGCTGAACAGCAATTCACTTTCGGTGTCGCGAATGAGTTGCGTGACCTCTCTTGCCAGCTTGCTGTCGGGGATCATGGCGCTAAGCACGCGGCTCGTTGACATGGCTTTGTCTTCCTTACGTTGTAACGCTATCAATTTGTATCGAGAGCCGGGCGACGCTGGCTATCAGTGGTCGCGGCGATGACATAAAGCTTGCCGCTCCTCATGCTATTCGCGTTCCCAGCGCAACTCGTTGAGAATGCCGCATTCCGCCTCGATGATCTCGCCCGCGTGGAGCAGGCGCATTTCGCGAAAGCTGCCGGCGACCAATTGGACGCCTACCGGCCGATCATCGGCAACACCGGTCGGCACATGGAGACCAGGCAATCCGCTGGCCGCCACGGCGATGAGCGGGCTTTGCACTGCCATCAAGGCCTTCATGTCCGCTACGGTGCCGAGGTCGGCGCCCCAGGGCAGGGGCATGTGACACGAGGTAGGCATCAGCGCGAGCGGATACTTGGCGAACTGTTCGCACCATTCGCGGCGCAGGTTGTCCCGATCCGCGATCGCCCGCGCATAGCCCGCCAGGTCGACCCCGGGTGAGCACCGTGCCATGTTGTGGACTGCAGTGCTTATGTCCGGATCGCCGATGGCATCCACTGCGGCGATCATTCCGAATCCGCACTCGGTCATGACGATTTGCTCCCAGATTCTCACGCCGCGCTCCAGGTTAGGCATGCGCACTCGTTCCACCCGGTAGCCGGCGGTGGCGAGCGCACCCGCCGCTTTCCGCAGTGCGTCCAGAACCGGCGGCTCCAGCTCGACACCATCGATCTCGTCCACCAGGGCCACGCGCACCGGAAGGCAATCGTCGTCGAAGTGCATTCGTGCATCCACCCACAGCGGGTCCATGCCGCCACCATCGGCCATGGCTTCCAGGCCCAGCCGCGCATCGGCGATGGTGTGCGTCAACGGCCCCTGGGCGGACATGGACTGCAGCCCGAAGAAGCGTTGCTGCGTTGTGGGGTGGTAGGCGGGAATCCGCCCCGGCGTCGCCCGCAGGCCCACCACGCCGTTAACGTATGCGGGATAACGAATGGAGCCGGCGATGTCGGTGCCGTGGGCAATCGGGCACATCCCCGCGGCGACGGAGACGCCGGCGCCACCGCTGGATCCGCCGGACGTCACCGCCGACGTCCATGGATTGGTGGTGCGACCATGGATCGGGTTCTCCGTGAACCAGCGGAAGGAGTGGGGCGGTGTATTCGTCCGGCCGATGACAATGGCCCCGGCGCGGCGCAGGTTGGTTACCACCGCGCTATCGTCCGGTGCGATCCGCGCCTTCCAGAGGGTGGTGCCATTGGTGGTGGCCTGGCCTCGTACATCCACATTCAGCTTGATGGAGACTGGCACGCCGGCCAGTGGCCCCATCGCCTTGCCCTGCCTGCGTTGCTCGTCTATCGCGGCGGCACTGGCGAGCGCATGGTCGCGGTCCATATGGACGATGGCGTTGAGGGACGGATTCACGCTCTCGATCCGTGCATAGACGCTTTCCACAACCTCGACGCTGGAGACGTGGCCCGCGCGTACTGCGGCACTGATTTCCGTGGCGCGCCAACGCCATGGTTCGCCGGAGGCGGGAAGATGACTGGGGCGCGCAACGCGCTTGGCGGGGGTGGCAGTTTTGCCTGAGTGGATCATGGAAATATCTGTGCTGCGGGGAGCGCGTGGGCGCCCGCTACCTGCCATGCGGTATCGGGCGCCGATGCCTCGCGTCTAGTGCTCGCTGAGGGCGGCGGCAGTGGCCGGACTATGTGAGAGGTTGCCATGGGACGCGCAAGCGCCCCGGTTGCGGGGTTTTCGATTGATCAGCAATACCGCCATGAACGCGATGGCAGCGGGAACGGCCATCAGCAGGAAGTTGAGCTGCAGCGGCAAGTTCATCGCGACAACGAAGCCCAGCATCACGGGTGCCGAAATCGCGCCAAGGCGGCCGACGCCGGATGCCCAGCCGATGCCCGTGGCCCGGCTCGACAGGGGATAGTACTGACCGGCATAGGCGTAGACCACGATCTGGGTACCGATGGTCGCGGCGCCGGCCACGCACAGCAGCAGGTACAGCGCCGTGGTCGGCGGCTTGTAGCCGAGCAAGGTAATCGAGATGCCAGCCAGTGCGAACATGCAGAGCAGCACACGCTTGATGCTGTAGCGGTCGGCCAGCATGCCGCCGCCGATTGCGCCGATCATGCCGCCGAGATTGAGGATCAATACGAAGGTGAGGGCGGATCCCAGGCTGTAGCCCGCATTGGCCATGATCTTGGTCAGCCAGGAACTCAGCGCGTAGACCATGAACAGGCACATGAAGAACGTAAGCCAGAACATGCACGTACTCATGCCGCGCCCGTTCGCAAACAGGGTCCGGATCGGCGTGGACCCTGGGGTCGGCTCGTTGGGAATCACGAACCGGTCGCCCGGTTCAGGCGCGTAGTCGGGGCTCAGTCGAACGGCAACGGCCGTGAGTTCCGCGTTCCTGCGCTGCCGGATCAGGTAGGGAATCGATTCCGGCATTGACCTGAGCAGGAACGGGACGATCGCCAGCGGCGCGGCTGCGGCGAAGAACACCGCCTGCCAGCCATAATGTTCGATCAGGCCCTTGCCGAGCAGCGCCGCAATCATGCCGCCCACGGAGTAGCCGCTGAACATCAGGGTAACCAGTGTCCCGCGCAGCTTATGGGGCGAAAACTCGGTCATCTGCGCCACCACAGCCGGCATCACGCCGCCAATGCCCAGGCCCGCCATGAAGCGGAGCACACCAAAGGTTACGGGGTCGCGCGCCAGCCCCGCCGCGGCGGTGAACACACTGAACAGCCCCACACAGAGCGCGATGGCGCGGCGCCGGCCGATCCTGTCCGCCAGGGTTCCGAGCAACACCGCCCCGCACATCGCGCCAAACAACGCCGCGCTGACCATGATGCCGGCATGCGCGGATTCCACATTCAGATCCTTCATGATGTAGGGCAAGGCAATGCCCGCGACTGCCAGGTCATACCCATCGAAGATAATGACCAGGGCACACCACGCAAGCACCACGCCATGCAATGACGTGAAACGCGAATGCTCTGCGAGCTTGAATATGTCGATATTACGCATGGTTCTCCTCCGGCCCGTCTTTTAATGCGGGCCTTCACTGCAAGTCGGGGCGCGGCGCGTCAACGCCGCAAAGGCCATTTGCGTGTCCTGGCTCTGGCGTATTGCGAGAGGGTTCTGCTGCCCGAGCCCGCATGGCGCCCGTGCTGCTGTGCCGCGAGAGCCAGCCGATCCGAAACCAGGATCCCGATGATTACGGTCGCCGATACACCGACGGCCACCGCGCCGAGAGCCATGGCGATAAGCATGAAGATATCCACTGAATCCGTCCTGATGATGCCTTGTGCGGAGCTCGGAAAATCGCGTTCATTCAATTAACCAAGCGCTGGAGAAACGACCCGTCTTCCATCGATTGACCTTTCCGGGCGGTTCAGAAAAGCGGGTCGTGAACGGATTCTAGGGCGGATTTCGGGCGTTCTTCCGCCCCGCGCGCCGAGTGTCCAGCACTGTTATCAGGTTGGCGGAGTTGGTGCGCCAAGCTGGCCAGAAGTGTCCATGTGAACGGATCTGGACAACCTGTGGGATGTGCGTTTTCGGTAGGCAGACGGTGTCGGCCGGCGCAAGATTCTCCCGACCAATCGGACCGATGGGGCGAGTCCGCCGCGCACCCTCGCGCCATCCTGGCCGCGGCGAGCGTTGCCTGGCACAGAGAGATTCGACGAAACGGCCCGCAGTTCCTCAAACGCCCGCAGCCATATTTGCCGCCACGTATTTATTCAGGCTTGCGCGGGCTCGTACCGGTCTTCTGTTTCTCCGAGTGCAGGGAACGGAAGCGATGCTTGTACTCCAGCGGCGTCAGCTCAAGCCTGCGCTGGAATGCCCGGCGCAGCCCGGTCGGACTGTCGAACCCACATTTCGCGGCGATTTCCTTCATCGAGCAATCGGTCTCTTCCAGCATGCGCCTTGCCGCATCGATGCGGGCGTCGTTGAGGAATGCCATGGGACTGATGCCGCAATCCCGCGCGAACAGGCGCGAAAGATTGCGGGCGCTCATGTGTGCCTGCTTTGCAATCGAGTCCAGAGTGTGCTGCTGCCGCAGGTTTTCCTGCAGATAGTGCTGCAGCCGCTCGACCTCCGAGTTTGCCGTCCCCTGGACATCCAGCAAGGGGCTGAACTGCGACTGGCCGCCTGCGCGACGCAAATAGACGATCAGGTACTTGGCCACATCGAGGGCAAGTACCCTGCCGCAATCCTCCTCGATCAATGCCAGGCTGAGATCGATGCCTGCGGTCACGCCCGCAGTCGTGTAGATGCCCTTGTCCTTGACGTAGATGCGATCCGGCTCGACGATGGCGCGCGGAAACTGCCGGGCAAGATTGCCGGCGTCGATCCAGTGGGTCGTTGCCGTGCGCCCGTCGAGCAATCCCGCCGCACCCAGCAGGAACGCCCCGTTGCAGATTGCCGCAAGGCGGCGACAAGTCCGGCTCCGGGCCACCACCCACTCGCAAAGACCCACGTCCTGCATCGCATCGAAGATTCCCACGCCGCCTGGGATCAGAACAGTGTCGAAATCGGGGCAGGGATCGAAGATCGTGCGATCCGGCACCACGGTCATGCCGCTCGACGAAGTAATGCTGCCCCGCGTCGTTCCAACCGTCATGATGCCGTACTGGTGCACTCGGCGACTGAGCGCCTCGGCCTCAGCAAATGCATCCCGTGGACCTGCAACATCCAGCAGTTGAAAGCCGGGAAACAGCAGTATGCCGACAGTAATCTTCGTCATTGTCGAAAAGGAGTTCTCACCTAGCCATGCAAGCCTCTGAAACGGGGCATCGGTATGATATCGGAAGGGCGGAGGCCCGGTTTCCCGAAGCGCGGCGCTGCCTTGGCGTAGCGGAGGGCGAGATGGCGGCCTGGAACGGCACTTCTTTTGCCCCGGCCCTGTCCCGTGCGCCACGCCCGCGGCTCGCTCCGGCTCCGCAATGCAAAGGCTCACCGTCCTCTTGCTGACCCCAAGCTGGACCGCAGCGGCGGTTAAGGTGCCAAGCGACATCGGCCGAGGTCCCGACAGGGCGCCTGATGAACCAGTAGTCGCGGCAGCCAGCGCGGCGCGCCGCCCCTATTTCGATCGCGACGTGTGCGGCCCGCGCTCCAGGATTTTGTACAGATGCGAGCGTGAGATTCCCAATTGCTCGGCCGCGCGTTTCTTGTTGCCGCCGTGGCGAGCGACGGCGTCCATCACCGCGGCATAGGCCAGCTCGCGCATGCCCGCGGCGGGCTCGGCAGGTGAGCGATGTGCGGGAGTTGGCGATGGCAGGCCGTCCGTCGCGGCAGTCTGGTTCGGATACGCCTCTGCGGGCGCATGCACCGCGGGCTGGCTTTGTTGACCCGACAGCCCGCGCGCCGATTCGCCGCGCGCAAAATCCGCCACGCGCAGCGTCCGGCCGTCGCAGAAGACCAGTGCCTCCTCGATGCGCTGGCGCAGTTGGCGCACATTGCCGGGCCATGGCTGGCCGGCGAGGTAACGCGCCACTTCATGGTCGATGCCGGGCGCCGGCATGGCGTTGCGCGTGCAGAAGGCGTCGACAAAATGCTGCAGCAGCGCCGGAATGTCCTCGCGCCGCTGGCGCAGCGCGGGGATGCGCAGCACCACACCGCTGAGCCGGTAGTACAGGTCAAGGCGAAAGCGCCCGGCGTCGATCAGTTCGGGAATGTCGCGGTTGGTGGCCGTGACCAGGCGGAAGTCGACCCGCTGCGCGCGGCGGCTGCCCAGGCGTTCCACCATGTGGTCTTCCAGCACGCGCAACAGCTTGACCTGCATTTCCATTGGGATGTCGGCGACCTCGTCGAGAAAGACCGTGCCGCCCGCCGCCAGTTCGAGCTTGCCCGCCTGTCCCTGGCGCTGGCTCCCGGTAAAGGCGCCAGGCGCGTGGCCGAACAGCTCGGACTCGATCAGCGTGGCGGGCAGGGCAGCCAGGTTCAGGCTGACCAGTGGCCGCGCGCTGGCCGGCTCGGACCCGGCGCTGTGGATGGCGCGGGCCACCAGCTCCTTGCCCGTGCCGCTCTCACCCAGGATCAGCACCGGCACGTCAAGCCGGGCCACGGTCTGGATTTCACGGCGCAGGCGCTGCATCGGCGCGCTTTCGCCGATCAGGCCAAACGTCGGTTGCCGTTCGTGCAAGCCGTGGCGAAGCCCATCGACCTCGCGCTGGTAGCGCGCCACCTCGGAGCGCAATTCAACCAGTTCCTTGTGCATCCGGACAAGCGCCTCTGGCCCCTTGAACATGACTTGCCCGATGGCGCCCACCACTTCCCCGTCCTGGCGGATCGGCATGCGGTTGACGACGCGAGTGGCGCCGTCAAGTTGCTGCAACTGCCCGATCTCGGCCTTCCCGCTGGCCACCACCTGCGGCAGCCGCGAATTGGGGATGACCTCGGCCGCCGGACGGCCGATGCCGCCGCCGGTCTCCAGGCCCAGGAATTTCTCGTGGACGGGACTGATGAAGCGCACCCGTCCCGCCTTGTCGACCACGGTGATGGCCTGGTACGGGTCGTTCAGGAAGTAATCCAGGATCGCGCCGGCGAAGGGCACCGTGCCCAGGAAGTCGAGCAGCACGGCCTGGCTATCGGCGTGATGCAGAACGATCAGTTGGCGCTCGCCGTCTTCCAGCGACAGGCCGATGAAGCGCCGGTGGGCTGCCTCAACGGAAAATAGCCTGCGTCCCGAACCCGGCGCGCCAGCGCGGGCGCATGCAGCGAACGCGGCGTCGGCGATGGCGGGGTCAGTACAGGCACCGAGCGCTGCCTCGCGTGTTCCGTCGCGAGAACAGACGAGCACGCCGAGCGCGAAGTTGGTTGTATCTTGTGCCTTCATTGAGGACACATTGTGTCTCCGTGCGTGCCTGCTGTGCGGACACATTGTGTAGTTGGTGGAGACATTCTAATGGCGGTCGAGAAATTATTCAATAAATTCAATGCCTAAGCAGAGCCTCAGCGGCTGGCACGTCTCCTGCGAGAAGTTGGCAACACATGTATCGCGCAAAGACACAGGAGAGGACAGTGAGCTGGCAGCCTGAAATCGATGAACTGGCCCACCGTCGACGGCTCGCCGCCCGGATGGGCGGCGAAGGCAAGGTGGAGCGCCACAAGGCGGCCGGCAAGCTGACGGTGCGCGAGCGGATCGACGCCCTGGCGGATCCCGGCTCGTTCCGTGAGGTCGGGGGCCTGACCGGCAGCGGCCGCTACGACAGCAACGGGCGGCTGGTGGACCTGGTTCCGTCGAACCTGGTGATGGGCCGGGCGCAGGTCGGTGGCCGGCCAGTGGTGCTGGTGGGAGACGATTTCACCGTGCGCGGCGGTGCCAACGAGGGCGCAGTGGGCGACAAGCTGATCCACGCCGAGAAGATGGCGCACGACCTGCGGCTGCCAATGATCCGGCTGGTCGACGGCACCGGCGGCGGCGGTTCGGTGCGCAATATCGAGATCAAGGGCCATACCCTGATTCCCACCATGAAGGTCTGGCAACACGTGGTGGAGAACATGTCGGTAGTGCCGGTGGTGTCGCTGGCATTGGGCTCGGTGGCGGGCATGGGCGCGGCGCGCGTGGCCGCCAGCCACTATTCGGTGATGGTCAGCGAAACCTCGCAACTGTTCAGCGAGGGCCCGCCGTCGGTCGTGGCCCGCGTGGGCGAGGCGCTGAGCAAGAACGAGCTGGGCGGCAGCCAGATCCACACTCGCAACGGCGTGGTCGACGATGAGGTCGGCACCGAGCAGGAGGCCTTCGCGCGCGCGCGCCAGTTCCTGTCTTATCTGCCGCCTTCCGCATTTGAACTGCCGCCGCGCGCCGAGCCCACGGACGACGCCGCGCGCCGCGACGAATGGCTGCTGTCGGCGATTCCGCGTGACAGCCGGGCGGATTACAAGATCCGGCCGATCCTGCAGGCGCTGGTGGATGCCGATTCCTGCTTCGAGATCGGCAGGCACTGGGGCTGCGCCGTCATCACCGCGCTGGCCCGCCTGGATGGCTGGCCGGTGGCGGTGATCGCCAGCGACCCGTCCTTCCATGGCGGCAGCTGGGACAGCGACAGCGCCGAGAAATTCACGCGCTTCGTCGACATGGCCCAGGCCTTCCACCTGCCGGTGGTCAACCTGGTCGATACGGCCGGGTTCCAGGTCGGCCTGGAGGCCGAAAGGGCAGGGATCATGCGCTACGGCGTGCGCGCGCTGTCAGCGCTCTACCAGGCCACGGTGCCGTGGTGCTCGGTGATCCTGCGCCGCGCCTACGGCGTGTCGGCGGCCGGCCACCAGCATATGGGGCGCTTCAATTTCCGCTATGCCTGGCCCTCCGCCAGCTGGGGCGCATTGCCGATCGAAGGCGGCCTCGAGGTCGCCTACAAGGCCGAGATCGAAGGCGCCGACGATCCGGTGCAGAAGCGCGCCGAGATCGAGCTGCGCGTGCGCAGCCTGACGTCGCCGTTCCGCAGCGCGGAAGCCTTCGTCATCGAGGACATCATCGACCCGCGCGATACCCGCACGCTGCTGTGCGAGTTCGCCAACCTGGCGGCGCCACTGCGCGAGGCGGGCATCAGCCGCTTTGGCATCCGGCCCTGAGCGGCCAGGCCAGGCATCACGGGCACGGCACTGACATTGAATTACAGAGAGGAGACTGCATTGAAGAAGCTGTTGATCGCCAATCGAGGGGAGATCGCGCTGCGCGTGCTGCGCGCGGCACGCGATCTCGAGATCGGGACCGTCTCGGTCTATTCGCAAGACGACCAGGGCGCGCTGCACCGGATCCTGGCCGACGAGGCCATTGCCCTCGACGGCGCCGGGCCGGCCGCATACCTCGACATGGCAGGCATCATCGCCGCGGCGAAGGCATCCGGCTGCGATGCGATCCATCCGGGCTATGGCTTCCTCAGCGAACGGGCCGACTTTGCCCAGTCCTGCCACGACGCCGGCATCCGCTTTATCGGCCCTGCCGTCGAGCAGCTCGCGCTGTTCGGCGACAAGGGACGGGCGCTTGAACTGGCGGCCGACAGCGACGTGCCGGTCATGCCGGCGACGCGCGGCGCGGCGTCGCTGGAGGAAATCGCCAGTTTCTTCGACCAGCAAGGCGGCGCGGGCGTGGTGATCAAGGCGGTCGGCGGTGGCGGCGGCCGCGGCATGCGCGTGGTACGACGGCGCGAAGACCTGGCCGAAGCGTATGCCCGCTGCCGTTCCGAGGCGAGCTCGGCGTTTGGCATCGATGCCGTCTACGCCGAGCGGCTGGTTGCCCGCGCGCGCCATATCGAAGTGCAGATCGCCGGCGACGGCGCGCACGTGATTGCCCTTGGCGAGCGTGACTGCACCCTGCAGCGCCGCTTCCAGAAGCTGGTCGAGATCGCTCCCAGCCCGGTACTGAAGCCACATCTGCGCGAGCAGATCATCAAGGCGGCGCTCAGGCTGGCGCGCCGCGTCAACTACCAGAGCCTGGGCACCTTCGAGTTCCTGGTCGAGGAAACCGAATCCGGCGAGCAGAGGGACTTTGTCTTTATCGAGGCCAACCCGCGCTTGCAGGTCGAGCACACCATCACCGAGCAGGTCACCGGGGTCGACCTGGTCGCGCTGCAGATCGGGATCGCCGCCGGGCAGACGCTCGCCGATCTCGGCCTGGATCCCGCCGCGCCGCCGCAAGCCCGGGGCTATGCCATCCAGGTGCGCATCAACGCCGAGATGACCGATGCGCAAGGCCTGGCGCGTCCCGCACGCGGCCGCCTGGAGCGCTTCGATCCGCCTTCGGGCCCGGACGTTCGCGTCGATTCCCATGGCTACACCGGCTATGAACCGTCGCCCAATTTCGACACCCTGCTGGCCAAGCTGATCGTCACCAGCGCAGCGCCGAAGTTCGACGCGGCCGTTCGGCGCTTGCAGCGCAGCCTGGCGGAGTTCCGCATCGCCGGCGTCCCGACCAACCTTGACCTGCTGCGCGCGCTGGTGCAGCGCGACGATTTCCTCGCGCAGGACGTCCATACCCGGCACTTCGAGGCGATCTTGCCGGAGCTGGCGGCAGCGGCGGAGGCCATTGCGCAGGCCGGACGCGCGCACGAGGCCTTGCTGGGCGGCGCGACGCGTCCTTCGCAGGCGCCCGCGCCGCGCCACGTCGATCCGGAAGAGGAAATCAGCGAGGGCCTGGTGGCTGTCCGTGCGCCGCTGACGGGCAGGGTGGTGGAGATGGGTGTCGCGCTGGACCAGATCGTCAAGCCCGGCCAGACGGTTGCGGTGCTCGACGCCATGAAGATGGAGCACGCCATCGTCGCCGAATGCGGCGGGCGCGTGGTCGACCTGAGACTGGAGCCGGGCGCGCTGGCTGCGGAAAACCAGGTGCTGATCGTGCTGGAGCAGCTCGAGGCCGATGGCGTCGCCGTGGCCGTCGCGCAGCAGGCCGACCCCGATGCGATCCGGGCCGACCTGCAGCGCGTGCTGGACCGGCATGCCTACCTGGATGACGCCGCGCGACCCGATGCCGTCGCCAGGCGCCGCTCGCGCGGCCAGCGCACCGCGCGCGAAAACGTCGCCGACCTGTGCGATCCGGATACCTTCGTGGAGTACGGCGGGCTGGCGCTCGCCGCACAGTCGTCGCGCCGCAGCCAGCAGGACCTGATCGCCAACACCCCGGCCGATGGCCTGATCACCGGCATCGGCAATATCAACGGCGAACTGGTGGGCAAGGCGCGCGCACGCAGCGCGGTGATGGCCTACGACGCCACGGTGATGGCCGGCACGCAGGGCAAGCGCAACCACATCAAGACCGACCGCATCGTCGAGGTGGCGCTGCGCGACGAGCTGCCGCTGGTGCTGTTCGGTGAAGGCGGTGGCGGCCGGCCCGGGGACGTGGATTTCCCGTCGGTGTCCGGGCTGTACCAGCCGTCGTTCGCCGCCTTTGCCGAGCTGAGCGGCAATGTGCCGGTGGTGGGCATTGTTTCGGGACGCTGCTTTGCAGGCAACGCGGCCTTCGTCGGCTGCTGCGACGTCATCATTGCCGACAAGTCAGCCAATATCGGCATGGCGGGGCCGGCCATGATCGAAGGCGGCGGCCTCGGCATCTTCCGCCCGGAAGACGTCGGTCCCGCGGCGGTGCAGGTGGCCAACGGCGTGGTCGATATCCTGGTCGACAACGAGGCCGAGGCCGTGCAGGCGGCGAAGCACTACCTGTCCATGTTCCAGGGGCGCGTGGCGCACTGGAGCGCGCCGGAAGCGCTGGCGCTGCGCCATGTCGTGCCCGAGAACCGGCTGCGCGTGTACGACACCCGCAAGGCCATCGAGGGCATCGCCGACGCCGGCAGCGTGCTGATGCTGCGCGCCGGCTTCGGCGTGGGCATCCACACCGCGCTGGCGCGTGTGGAAGGCCAGCCCGTCGGCATCATGGCCAACAACCCGTATCACCTTGGCGGCGCCATCGATGCGGACGCCGCGGACAAGGCGTCGCGCTTCATGCAGCTGTGCGATGCGCACGGCCTGCCGATCATCTCGCTGATCGATACCCCGGGATTCATGGTGGGTCCGGAATGCGAGGCCCGGGCGCAGGTGCGGCACGTGTCGCGCATGTTCCTGACGGCGGCCAAGCTGCGGGTCGCGTTGCTGGCGGTGACGCTGCGCAAGGGCTACGGCCTGGGTGCGATGGCCATGGCGGGCGGTGGCTTCCGCTCGGCCAGCTTCACCGTGTCGTGGCCGACCGGCGAATTCGGGCCGATGGGTCTCGAGGGCGCGGTCCGGCTGGGCTTCAAGAAGGAGCTCGAGGCCGTGCCGGACGGCCCCGAGCGCAAGGCGCTGTTCGACACGCTGGTCGCCCAGTCCTACGAGCGCGGCCACGCGATCAACACCGCGGCCGCCGTCGAGATCGATGCGGTGATCGACCCCGCGCAGACGCGGAAGTGGATCGCACAGGGCATCGCCTCGGCGGACTTGCGCGGCCGCAGGGCGCGCCGCGGATTCATCGATGCCTGGTAAGCGCCGTGCCCGGCGAATCCCTACACAAAGCCAAGAGGTTTCCATGATGAAGCATGGGTTTGACCCGGCGCAGCTGGCGCTGGGCGGCTTGCGCGTGCTGGAGGTCGGCAGCGGCCCCGCGCTGGCGTACGCGGGCAAGCTGTTCTCCGACTTTGGCGCCGAAGTCATCAAGGTGGAGAGCCCGGCGGGCGACGCTTGGCGGCGGATGCCGCCGCTGGTCAGCGCAGCGGGCGCCGCGCCGCCGGAAAGCGCGCTGTTCGCGTGGCTGAACACCAACAAGCGCAGCGTTACCGCCGATGACCGAAACGCCGAGGACGGCGCGTGGCTGGCGCAGCTGGCGCTGACGTGCGACGTGGTGCTGGACGCCCGTGCGCTGGCTGAAGGCCCGGGCATTCTCGGCACGCCGGTCTGGCGGCGGGCGGCCGATCACACGCCACGGCACGAGCCGATCGAGGTGGCACTCACCTGGTTCGGCGAAAGCGGGCCGTACAGCCATTACGCCGGCGCCGAAGCCGTGTGTCGCGGGCTTGCCGGCGCCGTGCACGGCAGCGGCCCCGCGGATGGGCCGCCGCACATGCCGCACGACGTGCAGTCGGCGATCGTGGTCGGGCTGAGCGCATTCTCGGCCGCCGTCGCGGCGCTCATTGGAAGTGGGCAGGGCAGCCGCCGCTATGTGCTGAGCGCCCACGAAGCGGTCTTCGGCGTGGTCGAGATGGAAGCGGGCATGGTGCAGGACCAGCGCCATCCGCTGCAGCGCCTTGGCGTCAACCGGTTCTGCGGCACGCATCCGGCCGGGATCTACCAGACTGCCGAAGGGTGGATCGGCATCTTTACGCACACCTTGCCGCAGTGGAAGGGCCTGTGCGAGGCCATCGGTCGTCCGGACCTGGGCAGCGATCCACGCTACGCAAGCGGCCCGGAACGGATGGAACATGCGGACGAGATCGACGCGCTGCTGATGCCTGCGTTCCTGACGCGCACGGCCCGCCAGTGGTTCGAGATCCTGGGCGACAAGAAGCATCCGGCCGTGATCGTGCCGACCATGGAAACCCTGCTTGGCCAGGAAGTGCACCGCCAGCGCGGTGCCTTCGTGCCGGTCAGCGTGGGCGGCGCTACGTTTGAAGGCCCGGTGGTGCCGCTGCGCCTCGATGCGGCGGGGCCCCTGCCCGGCGGCAAGGCGCCCGAAAAGGGCGCGCATGACCTGCACTACCGCACCGCGGGACTGGATCATCGCCCGCGCCTGACGCTGATGCGGACGGCCGGCGAGCACCTGCCGCTCCAGGGCATTCGCGTCGTCGACCTGACGATGGGTTGGGCGGGGCCGCTGGCGGCGCGGACGCTGGCCGACTTTGGCGCGGAGATCATCAAGGTCGAGAGCACCGGCTATCCCGACTGGTGGCGCGGCGCCAATTTCACCGAGGCGTTCTATCGGGACAGGTTGTACGAGAAGAACACGAACTTCAACCTGATGAACCGCAACAAGCTGGGCATCACGCTGGACCTGACACGGCCCGAAGGCAAGCAGTTGCTGCTGCAGCTGGTCGAAGGTGCCGACGCGGTCATCGAGAATTATTCCGCCGAGGTCCTGCCCAAGCTCGGGCTGGACTACCAGGCCCTGCGTGCCAGGAACGAACGGCTGGTGATGCTGTCGATGCCGGCCTTCGGGCTCGGCAACGCGTGGAGCAATACCCGCGCGTACGGCGGCACGCTCGAGCAAGCCAGCGGGCTGCCGCTATACACCGGGCATCCGGATGGACCGCCGGCCATGACGTCGTACGCCTATGGCGATCCGATCGGCGGCCTGAACGGCGGCGCGGCGATCCTGCTTGCGTTGTTTGCCCAACAAGCGACCGGGCAGGGGCGGCACATCAACTTGTCGCAGGTAGAAGCCATGTTGCCGATGGCCGCACCGTTCATGCTGGAGCAATCCGTCACCGGCGGCGTGTCGCCGCGGCAGGGCAATCGCCACCCGATGCATTGCCCGCATGGCTGCTTCCGTTGCGTCGGCGACGATGCGTGGATCGTGCTGACGGTGACCGACGCGGATTGGCCCGCGCTGTGCCGGGCGATCGGCCGGGCGGACCTCGCGGCGGATCCCCGGCTGGCGCAGGCGTCGGGACGGCGCGCCGAGGAGGCCAGGATCGAACAGGCGATCAAGTCCTGGTGCGTGGCCCGCGACGCCGAAGCGGCAATGCAGCAGCTGCAACAGGCCGGGATCGCCGCCGGCGTGGTGCGGCCCATGTCGCAGGTGCTGCGGGATCCCCACCTGCGCGCGCGCGGGTTCTGGCGCCAGGTGGAGCGCGCCCACGTCGGCACCTACACATCCAGCACCGCATGGTTCAGGACCGGGCCGGACCACGTGCCCATCCGCCATGTCGCGCCGACGCTGGGCGAACACACCGAAGCGGTGCTGCGCCGCGTGCTTGGGCTCAGCGCGGACCAGATCGCAAGCCTGGAACAACAGGGCATCACCGGCGCCGTGGCGAAACCAAAGCAGGCAAGGCAAATGCCATAAGCCCTGCAAGTATTCAGAAACACCATTATTACGATACGGAGACGACATGAACAAATCGACATGGATCCAGCGTTGCCAGGCCGGCGCAAAGGCCGGCAAACTCAGCATGGTGGCGGCCGCGCTTGGCGTCGTGGCCACGACGATGGCCGCGCCTGCCGCCGCCCAGAATACCGGTTGGCCCAACAAACCGATCCGGATGATTGTTCCCTTTCCGGCGGGATCGTTCACGGATACCGTGGCCCGGGTGCTTTCGGAGCGCCTGACCAAGTCTCTCGGCCAGCCTGTGGTGGTGGAAAACAAGGCTGGCGCGAACGGACTGATCGGCGTGGGCGAGGTCGCCAAAGCGGCGCCCGACGGTTATACCTTGCTGGTCACCAACTCCAGCAGCATCACCATCAACCCGCAGATCTACAAGAAGGGCACCTACTCGCCAAAGGACTTCACGCCGGTCACGCTGGTTCTGGAGGCGCCCTTCATCCTCGTCACCAATCCTGAATGGTCGCAGAAAAACGCGGTCGGTTCGGTGCCGGAACTGGTGCGCTACGCGACGCAGCATCCCGGCAAGGTCAGCTATGGATCCGCCGGGCCGGGCAATATCGCGCATCTCAGTTTTGCCATGCTGAACAACCGGACCAAGATCAAGACCACACACATTCCCTACAAGTCCGCGGCCCAGGCGCAACTGGCCGTGATCAGCGGTGAGCTGGATACCGCCTTCGACACCTGGACCGCGCTGCCGCAGATCAAGGCGGGCAAGCTGAAGCCGCTCGCCGTCAGCGCGTCGAAGCGCATGGCGCAGTTGCCGGATGTGCCAACGCTGGAGGAGCTTGGCATCTCGCCCTTCGACGTGACCTTCTGGATCGGCATGCTGGTACCGGCTGGCACGCCGCCGCAGATCGTCCAGAAGCTTCATTCGGTCGCGCAGGGGCTGCTCGAGGACAGCAAGGCGAAGACAGCGCTGGGTCAGCAAGGCGATGTCGTGATGATCGATCCGGCCAATTTCGCGAAGCGCGTGGCCAGGGAGGAGGGCAATTGGACGGCAGTGATCCAGCGCGAAGCGATCACGCTTGATTGAGCCGGCAGACTTCGCGGCGGGGGTCGCGAAGTCTGTGGGGAATGTGCACGTTGGCGGAGGTTGATTGATAGCGCCGGGCGGTCAGTATGCAGCGGACTGGCCTGGCGCTGGCTGGTGAATTTACCGCCGTGGAACGACCGACCCTTCGCCGTCAATCAAGTCTTTGTGTCTGGAACGGCCGTCCATCGTTGTTGAGGCGTCATTCGCTCACACCTGCAAGGTCGGTAGCGCGGACAGGACTCAAACTTTCTCCCGATCTGCATCGGCCTGTTCAAACTATCCTGGCCTGGCGCCCGACCCGATGATGAGTTCAAGCTCGGTCTTGAAGCCTTCACCGGTGTCGAACTGCTTTAGGCATTCATAAACATCGTTCCAGGCCTTCAATCTCGCGGCGACGTCGAGGTCCGCTATCACAGCCCGGTATGCCCCGGCGGCTTCCTGCATCAGTTGCACAGCATCGGACGCGCTCGGCAAGACGAGTTGCGCTCGAACGTGTTGTGTTTTCACATCGCCAAGACCGCTGTCGTTCATCAGGCGTTCCAGCACGCCATCGCCTCCCAGTGCGAAGATTCCAGGTTGTCCGGGCGCGGGAGGAGACTTGCCCGCGTGGCGTAGAAGGATCGCCATCGGCTGAGCCATGAAGGGATTGTTGGCCGGCGTCGTGAAGACCAGCGCCGCGAAACGCGCGCCAGGCTTGAGTGCGCGTTGGACAGCGATCAATGCCTCACCAGGTGACGGAAAAAGCATCAATCCCAATCGGCACATCGCCGCGTCGAACGGCGCCAATGTCTCGTCCAATTCGTCTGCGGCGCATTCCAGTGTTTCGATATTCTGAAGACCGGCACGCGCTGCATTTCGGCGGACATGCTCGAGCATGGTGCCCGATAGGTCACAGGCAACCACTTCGCCGTCGGCACCCACTCGCATCGCTGCCTGGATGCTCTGGCTCCCGGCGCCGCAAGCGAGATCGAGAACGCGCATACCCGGCCGGATACCGGCCATATCCATGAGCGTGTCCGTGGCGCCCGAAAGATTGGTGGCGAACACATGCTCCCACTTCGCCCACCCGGGTGCTGCGGATTCCCACGTATTGCGAAGGCTGGATTTCACTCTGCTGTCGGTCATCTGTATGCTCCCTCAGGACCCACCGCCGTTTGTACAGGAGCATTGTATTGCGCAAGCGATCGTGTGGGCCCTGTTGTGCAGCGCCAGTAAGTTGGCCTCCACGCAGAAGGCTTTCATTCTGCGCACAATTGGAGGCTGCGCGGGTGAGTGACCGCCTTCCTGAACGAATCCAACGGCTGAGTGGCGATTTGTTCGGCTCCGGTCTTGCCCTGACCCTCTACCTTCGCATCATCAGATCCCGCCCGCAGCCAGGGCAGCGCCCGGCATTACCGCTGGCGCCGTTCCCAGTGCCTGGTCCACAACGCCCGCGACCATGTCCGCCGTCACCGCCGACAAGGTCCACCCCAGGTGCCCATGGCCGGTGTTGTAGAAGATGCAGGCTGCGCGACCGCGCCCCACGCGCGGCAGCATGTCGGGCATCATCGGCCGCAGCCCGGCCCACGGCACCACGCTGCGCGTGCTGACGCCGGGAAAGCACTGCTGCACCCAGTCCACCAGCGGGCGGATGCGGTTGGCGCGGATATCGCGGTTGGTGCCGTTGAATTCGGCGGTGCCGGCGACGCGGAAGCGGTCGTCGCCCAGGCGGCTGGTGACCAGCTTGGTTTCGTCGTCTAGCAGGCTGACCGTCGGTGCCGCGGCGCGGCTGGCGTCATCGGTCAGGTTGACGGTGATCGAATAGCCCTTGACCGGATAGATGTTGACGCGATCGCCCAGCCCGGCGGCCAGCGCGCGGCTGGCGGTGCCGGCGCAGATCACGGCGCCGTCGAAGGCGGAACTGGCGGTGTCGTCGCCGTCCTGCACGGTAACGGTGGCATGCCGTCCGTCCGTTTTCACCGCGCGCACGTCCTGGCCGTACAGGCAGCGCACGCCCAGGCGCGCAATGGCGGCGGCCAGGCCGCTGGTGAACTTGTGGATGTCGCCGGTGGAATCGCTTTCGGTGAAGTAGCCGCCGTAGTAGGTGCCGGCCAGGGTGGGCTCGATCGCGCGTATCTCCTGCGGCGTCACCGCGCGCCGCTCCAGGCCGCCTTGCGCCAGCAGCGCGGAGACCCGGCCGGCATGCTCGAACCCGGCCCGGTCGCGGTAGATATGGAGGATGCCGGCGCGCTTCAGGTCGAAGTCGATGCCTTCCTGCGCCGCCCACGCAAACAGGTGCTCGCGCGCGGCGATGGCCAGGCGCGCGGTCTCGATGGTGTTGCGGCGGTAGTGGGGAATCGACGCGATGAACTCGGCGAACCACGACAGCTTGTGCCAGCTGGGCCGGGGATTGACCAGCAGCGGCGCATCATTGCGCAGCATCCATTTGATGCCCTTGACGAGGGTGGACCAGTGGGTCCAGACCTCGGCGTTGGAGGCGGAGAGTTGCCCGCCGTTGGCGAACGAGGTCTCCATGGCGGCATAGCGGTGCCGTTCGAACAGCGTGACGGAGAATCCGCGCCGGGCCAGCGCGTAGGCCGTGGTGACGCCGGTGATGCCACCGCCGATGACAGCGATTGTCTTCATGATCTGCAGGATCCGGGAACGTCTGAGGGTAGGAGTCCGCACGCAACATGCGTGAAGGACGCCCCCTCTGTTCTGGACCTGAGAGATTCACGACGCCTGGCCGCGAGGGCCGGGCGCGCTTGCTCCTTCGGTATGCCGGGCGGACGATGGCGTCCGGCATTCTTCAGAGTGCACTGACGGGTGATGCCGGTCCTTTTGCCTGAGAGTTTCCGGGGCGGTTGCTCCTTCGGCGCCGTGCGCGGCGGGCGCCGCGACAGTCTCTCCCTGCATCACGCTGGCGGGATGCCAGTCGGGGCAATGTAGTGACAAGGCCGTACATTGGGTATGCGGGTTAACACTTAGATTGCCGGCGGCCCGCGTCGCTATGTCGCATCGGCGCGGATCCCCCCGGTCCCATAAAATGTCAGCGCTCGCTATCGGCGAGGCGCGGGAGGCGCCTGATGCTGCGCAGGACAGCGAGCCAAGAAGAAGACAACAAGGTATCCAGTGAAGAAGAATCGCATTGCGCTGGCGGTCTCGGCAGTGCTGATGGGCCCCCCCGTGGCCGCCGCCCAGGCGCTGGAGGCGCCCGCGCCGCTACAGGAGGTGGTGGTATCGGCCAGCCCCGAACGTGGCGATACGCCGGCGATCCCGCCCAACACGCCGTCGCCGGCCTACGGCATCCGCAGTACCCGCATGGCCGACTTCAACGTGGTCAATACGGAAGACGCGCTCAAGTACGCGCCCAACCTCGCCGTGCGCAAGCGCTTTATCGGCGATATGAATTCGATCATCTCGGTGCGCAGCACCAGTTCGCGCCAGTCGGCACGCGGACTGGTCTATGCGGACGGCCTGCTGTTGTCGAACCTGCTGGGCTCGGACTTCAGCTTCCCGCCGCGCTGGTCGCTGGTCAACAGCGCCGAGATCGAGCGCATGGACGTGCTGTACGGCCCGTATTCGGCGCTGTATCCCGGCAACTCGCTGGGCGCGACGGTGCTGATCACCACGCGTACGCCGGAGAAGTTCGAGGGCGATGCCAGCGTGCAGCTGTTTACGCAGCGCTTCGGCCTCTATGGCACCCATGACAATTTCAACGGCGTGCATGCCAACGCCTATGTGGGCGACCGTGTCGGCGCGTTCTCGTGGCTGGTCAGCGTGGACCGGCAGGACAGCAAGAGCCAGCCACTGAGCTTCTATACCGCGTCGCGCTCGACGCGGCCCGCGGGTGCCGCGGACACACCGGTCTCGGGCGCCTATTTCGACCGGGACCAGAGCGGCCGTGATCGCGTCGTGATGGGCGTAAACAGCGAAGGCATCACGCACACGGTGCAGGACCAGCTCAAGCTCAAGCTCGGCTACGACATCACCAGCACGCTGCAGGCCCAGTTCACCGCCGCCTACTGGCAGCAGGACCGCTCCAATACCACCGGCAGCTACCTGCGCGATGCCAGCGGCAACGTGGTCTCGGGCGGGCCGGTGAATATCGGCGGCTACCAGTATGTGATTCCGGCCAACGCCTTCGCGCCGGGCAATGGCGAAGACGCGCGCTGGCTCTACGGGCTGTCGCTGCGCACGCGCAACCAGACCGGCTGGAACTTCTCCGGGGCGGCATCGCTGTTCGATGTCAGCAAGGACGTGAGCCGCAGCGCCGGCACCGTCGGCAATGGCCCGGGCACGGTGACCTATGGCGATGGCACCGGCTGGCGCACGCTCGACCTGAAGGCCGACTACCGCCCGCAGCGCTTGCAGGGCGGGCACTGGGTCACGTTCGGCTACCACTATGACAACTACCGGCTGAGCAACACCACCTACGACACCTCGGACTGGCGCGCGGCCACCATCACCGCGTTCAACAACGCCTTCGCCGGCAAGACCGAGACCCAGGCGCTCTATGCGCAGGACGCCTGGTACTTTGCCGAGGACTGGAAGCTGATTCCCGGCGTGCGCTACGAGCACTGGCGCGCCTATGACGGCAGCCGCAGCCAGTCCGGCGTGGCGATCGGCTATCCGGTGCGCAGCGAATCCAACTGGTCGCCCAAGCTGGCGCTGGAGAAGGCGTTCGGGCAGGACTGGCTGGGCCGGCTGTCGCTGGGCCAGGCCTATCGCTACCCGACCGTCAGCGAGCTGTTCCAAGGCCGCATCACCGGCACGGCGCTGATCAACAACGACCCCAACCTGCGGCCGGAACGATCGTTCTCGAAGGACCTGACCTTCGAGCGCACCGTGGAGGCCTCGAATTTCCGGGTCTCGCTGTACGAGGACGATATCCGCGATGCACTGGTCAGCCAGGCCAACACCACGGTATTCCCCACCGTCACCAGCTTCCAGAACGTGGACCGCGTGCGCACGCGCGGCATCGAGCTGGCCTATGACGGGCGCGACGTGCTGTTGAGCGGCTTCGACCTGTCGGCCAGCGGCGCCTACAACCATTCGAAGACGCTCGAGAACGCCAACAACCCGGCCTCGGTGGGCAAGTATTTCTACCGGATCCCGAAGTGGCGCGCCAACCTGGCCGGCACCTATCGCTTCACGCCGGCGTGGGCCGGCACGCTGGCCATGACCTATTCGGGCCGGCAGTACAATACGCTCGACAATTCTGACGTCCATCCCGACACCTTCGGCGGCACCAGTAGCTTCCTGACCTTCGACGTCAAGGTGACCTACAAGCCAGCGCGCAATGTGCGGCTCGGGCTTGGCATCGACAACCTCACCGACCAGCGCTATTACGTCTACCACCCGTACCCGGGCCGGACGTTCTACGCCGAGGCAAAACTTTCGTTCTGAGCCTGTGAACACGCTGACTCCAACCCCGCCACGCGTCCGTCCCGCCGTCCGCGTCATCCTTGCCGGGCTGGTGGCCTGCGCCGCGCTGGCGGCCGCCAGCGCAACTGCGCAGACACACGCCGGCCATGCCGGCCATGGTGGCCAGGCCGGGGCCGCGAAGATGAGCGAACTGGGCACCGGCGCCGCCTTCGACCGCGACGGCAAGCTGTGGATTGCCTACAAGGACGGTCCCCATGTCGCGGTGCGGTCGTCGACGGACTATGGCCGCAGCTTCGGTCCGGCGCGGCATGTCAACGGCACGCCGGAGCCGGTCGCCGCCGATCATGAAAGCCGCCCCAAGGTGGCCACCGGGCGCGATGGCGAGATCTACGTCACCTGGACCCAGCCGCTGCCCACGCCGTGGACCGGCTTTATCCGCTTCGCGCGCTCCACCGACGGCGGCAATACCTTTGCCGAACCGCTGACCGTGCACGCCAACCGTGACCAGATCGCGCATCGCTTCGACGCCATCGCGGTGGACCCGGCCGGCCGCGTCTTTGTCAGCTGGATCGACAAGCGCGACGTGGCTGCCGCCGAGGCGCGCAAGCAGCCATATGCCGGCGCCGCGATCTACTACGCCGTGTCGGCCGACCACGGCAAGACCTTCCAGGGCGACTACAAGATTGCCGACCAGTCGTGCGAATGCTGCCGCATCGCGCTGTCGCCCACGCCGGATGGCCGCATGCTGGCGCTGTGGCGCCATGTGTTCCCGCCCAACGTGCGCGACCACGCACTGGCGCTGCTGGGCGCCGACGGCAAGGCCACGCCGATGCAGCGCGCCACCTTCGACGACTGGCGCATCGACGCGTGCCCGCACCACGGCCCCGGTGCCGCGGTGGCGCCCGACGGCACCGTGCACATGGTGTGGTTCAGCGTGCGCGCCGGCAAGCCGACGGTGTCGGTGGGGCGCTGGCGCGACGGCAAGCTGCAATCGCAACGTCCGGTGGAGGATGCGCGCGCGCAGCATGCCGATATCGTCGCGCTGAACGACAAAGACATCGCGGTGGTGTGGAAATCGTTCGACGGCCAGCAAACGCGGCTCGCCGCCATGCTGTCGCACGACGGCGGCAACAGCTGGCAGACGCGCAAGCTGGCCGGTACGGAGCGTGACTCCGACCAGCCGCACCTGCTGCAGCACGCCGGCCGCGCCTACGTGCTATGGCGCACCGAGGCCGAGGGCTTCCAGGTATTCGCGCTCGCGCAGGAGGGCGCATGATGCGATCGCGCCGCCAACTGCTCGTCGCCGCTGCATTTTCGGCATTGGCGCTGCTGGCCGGCACGGCCAATGCCGCCGCCCAGGCCGACGACCGCGTCGCAGTGTTCGATTCCGCCAATGCCGTGCGCATCGCGGCCAGCCAAGACGGCAAGCCCTTCGTGCTGGTGGTGTGGTCGCTGGATTGCGTCTATTGCAAGCACAACTTCGACGCCCTCGGCAAGCTGCGTGCGCGCCATCCGGGGTTGCGCGTGGTCACGCTGTCGACGGACAGCGCCGAGGCCTTGCCGCAGTTGCGGCAGGTACTCCAGCGCGTCAGCCTCACGCGCCATGCGTGGGTGTTCGGACATGAGCCGCAGGAGCGGCTGCGCTACGCGGTCGACCCCGACTGGATGGGCGAGATGCCGCGCACCTACTTCTATCGTGCCGATGGCCAGCGGCAGGGCGTGTCCGGCGTGATCAGCGCAAGCGACTGGGACCGGCATCTGCGCTGGGCCGGCATCGCGGGCTGAACCGCCGCGCCGCCAGCCCGGCGCCGCATCTCAGGACAGTTCCTTGGGCAGCTTGCCGCCGTTGGCGGCGAGTTCCTGCATCAGGCGCTTGTGCAGCCAGACGTTCATCGCGGCGGAATCGTTCATGTCGCCGCTGTAGTGGAGCTCGCGCGCCAGTTCCTTGCGGTGTTCCAGGCTGCTGTCGATCCCAAGCGCCTTCATCGTATCGACGATGGACGTGCGCCAGTTCAGCGTCTGCCCACTCTCCTGCACCAGCCGGTCCATGATGGCCTCGACATCGACGCCGGACAGCGGGGCGGTTTGCGCTCCGGGGGCCGCACCCGTGGTGCCCTGGACGTTGCCGCCCGCCGGCGCAGTGCCGGTGCCGGAGGTTGGCGCGGTACCGGCCGGCGCCCCGGCGGAAGTCGGCGAGCCAGCGGCGGGGGTGCTGGCGGTGGTGGTGGCAGCAGGCTTGTGCTTGCCCAGCAGCTTGTTGAGGATGTCCTTGAAGATGCTCATGGCGGGCTCCTGAAAGGTGGATCGGGCAGCAAGCCCTTGCAGGTTCCGGGCCACCGTTGCGGCGCGTTGCCGCCGCGCGGGTAGCACGGGCCGTTTGTAAATGGTGCGTGTATCGGCACCGGCTTCCACGCTGGGGAGGCGGTATTGGCGCGTGCCGTCCTTGTCTTCGCCCGCCCTTGTTCCCGGATTGGTAGTTTCCCCACTCTGCCGGCATCGCCCACGGCGATATGATGCGCACCTGTTGGTTCAATACAGAAACAGTTGTTCAAATATGAACGCAAGGCGGGAGGCCTGTCGTGGCCGGGCAAGGAGAGATATCGTGAAATTCCGCATCGTTGCGTCCGCACTCGCCGCGGCGCTGCCATTGGCGGCGGCCGCGCAGTCGGTGACCGTCTACGGCGTCATCGATACGGGGGTGGAATACCTGAACCACGTCGGCGCGGCGGGCCAAACCCTGGTGCGCCAGCCGTCGCTGGCGGCGACCGTGCCGTCACGCTGGGGCTTGCGCGGCAGTGAGGATCTCGGCAACGGGCTCAAGAGCGTGTTCGTGCTCGAATCGGGGTTTGCCCCTGACTCGGGTGTTTCGAACCAGGGCGCGCGCCTGTTCGGGCGCCAGGCCTTCGTCGGGGTGAGCGGCCCCTGGGGGCAGGTGGGGTTCGGGCGCCAGTACACCATGCTGTTCTGGGCCAGACTGGATACCGACATCCTGACCTCCAACGTCTATGGCGTCGGCTCGATCGACAGCTATATCCCCAACACGCGCGCCGACAACGCGGTGTCGTACAAGGGCAAGTTCGGCGGGGTCACCGTCGGCGCGACGTACAGCCTGGGCCGCGATGCCGTCAATGCCGGCCCCGGACCGGCCGGCACCAACTGCGCGGGCGAGAACCCGGCGGACGCCAGGGCCTGCCGCGAGTGGTCCGCCATGCTGATGTACGAGACCGCCTGGTGGGGCGTGAGCGCGGCCTACGATTCGCTGCGCGGCGGCCCGGGCGCGTTTGGCGGCCTGACCCGCAGCAGCCTGACGGACGATCGCTTCTCGCTGGGCGGCTACATGCTGCTGCAGCGGACCAAGCTTGGCCTCGGCCTGCTGTCGCGCAACAACCAGGCGAGCGCCACGCCGCGCAGCGATCTGTGGTTCGCGGGCGCCTCGCATGACCTCACGCCCGCGTTCAACCTTGCCGGCGAACTCTATTACCTGTGGTACCGGCACAGCGCGAACCGGGCCTGGCTAGGCGCGATCCGCGGCACCTATGCGTTCTCGAAACGCACCTCGGTCTATGCCACCGCCGGCTATATCGACAATCGCGGCCAGTCGGCGCTGTCGGTCAGCGGTGGCAGCCCGGGCGGCAATCCCGCGCCCGGCGTCAACCAGGCCGGCGTCATGCTTGGCATCAAGCAGATCTTCTGAGCCGTTGCGGCCATTCTTTCAAGAGGTAGAACGATGAAACCATCCCGCTTGCTGTCGATGCTGAGCGGCATCGCCCTGATTTTCGCGTCAGCGCTCTCGGCCGCCGCGCCCGCCGCGGCGCCGGTGGCCGTCACGCCCTCGGCCGCGCCGGCCCGCGCCGCCGGTGCCGATCGCGCCGACGCTTTCCGCGTGACGCTGCTGGGCACCGGCACGCCGGTGCCGTCGCCAACCCGCGCCGGCTACAGCACGCTGGTGGAAGCCGGTGGCCAGAAGCTGGTGTTCGATTTCGGCCGCAACGTATCGGTGCGCCTGTGGGAGTTGCGGATTCCGCTGGGCAGCATCGATGCGCATTTCCTTACGCACTTCCATTCCGACCACCTGGTGGGGCTGCCGGACCTGTGGCTGACCGGCTGGCTGCGGCCGCCCTATGGCCGCCGCGACCGGCCCATGGCGCTATATGGCCCGGCGGGCACGCGCGCGCTGGCGGAGGGCCTGCGCCAGGCCTTTGCCACCGATATCGCGATCCGGCACAAGGACGAGGGCAGCGCGCTCACCGGCATCACCATCGATGCCCACGACGTGGCGCCCGGCGTCGTCTATGAAAAGGACGGGGTGCGCGTGACCGCGTTCGAGAACGACCACGGCGACAACATCCGCCCGTCGTACGGCTACCGCATCGACTATCGTGGTCGTTCGGTGGTGCTGTCGGGCGATACCCGCTTCAGTCCCGCCGTGGTGGCGCAAGCCCGGAACGCGGATGTGCTGGTGCATTGCGTCACGCTGATCCCGGATGCGCTGCTGGCGTCCAACCCGGCGTACCGCGCCATCTACGACCATCTGTCTTCGCCCGAGGATGCCGCGCGGGTGTTCCAGGCCGCTGCGCCCAGGCTGGCGGTGTTCAGCCACATCGGCCTGAACGGCGATGCCACCGTGGGGCAGATCGTCGAGCGGGTCCGCAAGACCTACGCCGGTGAACTGCTGGTTGGCGAAGACCTGACCCGCGTGGAAATCAGCCTGGATGGCCGTGCGGGGAGCTCGGGCGGCATCGCGGTGTGGCAGGAGAAGCCCTGAGCCACGGGCGGCGCGCCGATACGATCAGTCCGGCTTGATCCCGGCCCGCGCAATGATCGGCCTCCAGCGCTGCTGCTCCTGTGCGATGAAGCGCGAGAACTCCGCCGGCGTGCCGCCCACCACGATGGCCGCGTCCGCGCTCAGGCGCTCGACCGAGCTCTGGCTTTTCACCGCCTTCATGGCGGCGTCCGCCAGCTTGTCGGCGGCCGCCTGCGGCAGCGATGCCGGCGCCAGCAGGCCGTACCACTGCGTCATCTCGAAGCCGGGATAGCCTTGCTCCGCCACCGTGGGGACGTCAGGCAGCTGGGCGATGCGCTGGGTGGTGCCGGTGGCGATGCAGCGCACCTTGCCGGCCTTGATGAACTGCAGGATCGCAGGCGCGCCGACCGCGGCGGCGTCGAGCCGGCCGGACAGCAGGTCGGTGATCTGCGGGCCGCTGCCGCGGTACGGCACGTGGGTGATGAAGGTGCCGGTAGCGGCCTTCAGGTATTCAAAGGCGAGGTGGCCGGCACTGCCGTTGCCGGCCGAACCATAGTTGAGCTTGCCGGGCTTGCTCTTGGCGAGCGCGACGAATTCCTTCAGGTTCTTCGCGGGCACGTCGGGATGCACCACGTACAGGCTCGGCACCTTGGACAGCAGCGAGATCGCGCGGAAGTCCTTGACGGGGTCGTAAGGCAGCTTCGCGAAGATGAAGGGATTGACCGCCAGCGTGCCGATATGGCCGAGGATCAGCGTGTGGTTGTCGTCGGCGCGCGCGACTTCGCCCATCGCGATATTGCCGGCGGCGCCGGGCTTGTTTTCGACGAACACCGACACGCCGAGCAGCTTGGTCAGCTCCGCGGCGGTCGAGCGCGCGACGATCTCCGAACTGCCGCCCGGCGCGAACGGCACCACCAGCCGGATCGGCTTGGCGGGCCAGGCCTGGGCGCGGGCGAGGGTGGGCGCCAGTGCGTACGCGCCGAGCGCGGCGCCGGCCTTGAGCAGTTGGCGGCGAAAGGGATTGGCTGTGGTCATGCTTGTCTCCTGGAATTACGGTAGCCGGGCCGTGGCGCGGCACGGGCGATAGTGGGTAGCGGGGAGCCTTACTCGGGTTTGATGTTGCCGTCGCGGATGACCTTGGCCCAGAGCCGCGCCTGCCCGTCGATAAACTGGCGCGCTTGCGCCGGGGGTGCCGCCACCACTTCGCCGCCGAGTTCGGCCACCCGTTGCCGGATCTGCGCGCTGGTCATGATCTTCTGCAGCGCGTCGGCAAGCTTCGTGGCGATCGGCTCCGGTGTCGCGGCGGGAACGAAGGCCGCGTTCCATTCATAGACCTCGTAGCTGGCCACGCCGGCTTCCTGCATGGTCGGCACGGCCGGCAACGCCGGCGTGCGGGCCCGGCTGGTCACCGCCAGCGGCTTGAGCTTGCCGGCCTGGATGTGCTGCAGGCTCGAGGCCACGTTGGCGAAGAACAGCGGCACCTGGCCGGCGATGACATCGGTCATGGCGGGGCCACCGCCCTTGTAGGGCACGTGCAGCAGGTCGACGCCGGCGCGCTGCTCGAACAGCACGCCGGCCAGATGCTGCGCAGAGCCGTTGCCCGACGACGCAAAGGCGATCGAGCCCGGCTTCTGTTTGGCCATGGCGACGACGTCGCTGACCTTGCCCGCCGGAAAGCTGGCGGTGGCCACCAGCACGTTGGGATAGCGCGCCAGCACGCCGATCGCCCGGAAGGCCTTGTCCGGATCATAGGGCAGGCGCGGATAAAGGCTGGGGTTCACGGCATACGACGAAGCATCGATCATCAGCGTGTAGCCATCCGGCGCGGCCTTGGCGACATAGGCGGCGCCGATCTGCCCGCCGGCGCCGGGCCGGTTCTCGACCACCACGGTCTGCCCCAGCTCGCGCCCGAGAGCCGGCGCAATCAACCGTGCCATCAGGTCCGCGCCGCCACCCGGCGGGTACGTCACCACGATGGTGAGGGGACGTGCCGGCCAGGTTGTGGCGGGGTCGGCGGCCTGCGCCGGCGTGAGGGTGGCGATCATGGCCGTGGCAGCGATCGCGTGGCGTGCGTGCATGAGTCTGTCTCCGTGGGGACGGTCCGTCAGCGGACGTCAGCGGTATAGCGAAAGGCAAAGGCGTCGCCGCGCGTGAGCCGGTATTCGATGCAGTCGCCGGCCAGGTCGAAGGCGTGCCGGGTCACGACCGCGCACGGATGCGCATCGGGCAGCGCCAGCAATCCGGCCTCGTCCGCCGCCAGCGTGCGGAAGGTCACCTCGTCGACGGCGCGATGGACCGTGACGCCGCAAGCGCTGCCCAGCAGCGGGTAGAGCAGGTCGCCCCATTGCGCCCGCGGCAGCTGTTGCAGCGCTTCACAGCGCGGCAGCGGCAGCCAGATCGATTCCAGCAGCCGCGGCGTGTCGCCCAGCCAGCGGCGGCGCGAGATCGCCAGCCCGCGCGCGCCGCCCGCCAGGCCGAAGCGCGCGGCCATGGCCTGGTCCAGCCGGACCGTGCGGCACGACAAAATTTCGGAGCGCGGCACCACGGGCGCGCCATCGGACCGGCCGAAGCGGAAAAACCGCATCAGGCTGGCGCCGCTCAGTCCCTTGCGCACGAAGGTGCCCTTGCCCTGCACGCGCTCGAGCAGGCCTTGCTGGACCAGTACGGCGATGGCCTGGCGGATGGTGCCCAGCGCAATGCCGAACTCCCTGGCCAGCGCGCCTTCGGCCGGGATCACACTGCCTGGTGTCCAGGCGCCGGAAACGATCCGGGCTTGCAGTGCCGCCGCAATCTGGCCGTAGCGGCTCAGGCCCGCGGCGGCGGGAGTAGTCTGGTGCAGCGCGTTGTCTGGCATGCCGAAGCCGTGCTAAATTGATTGCCGATATCCTCTAGAGGACTAGAATACTGACGCGGGTCCGGACGCCATATCCGGATATACCCGCCCCACGGAGGGCTGATGATGAGCCGGCACGCTTTGCCGCTGGTGGATACCCACTTCCACGTGTTCGATAACGGCGGTGCCATGCCTTCGGCCCGCTACCGGCCCGCTTATGCCGCCGGGCTGGATGACTGGCGGGCCAGGCTGGGCGGCTTGGGAGATTTGTACGGGGTGGTGGTGCAAACCAGCTTTCTGGGCACCGACAACTCGACGTTGCTGGCGGCGCTGCAGGCCCGGCCGGAGCGCCTGCGCGGCGTGGCGGTGGTCGACCCCTCGGTGACCGACCCGGAGCTGGAAACATTGCAGGCCGCCGGCGTGCGTGGGATCCGCCTCAACCTGTACGGCGATCCGGACTGGCAGCGCATTGCCACCGCGCCGTGGCGCGCGCTGTTCCGCAGGATCGACGCGCTGGGCTGGCATGTCGAACTCCATACCCAGAATGGCGACGGCGGCATGGTGCTGGCGCGGCTCGACGCGGCCCTTGGCGATGCCGGCACGCCGGTGGTGCTGGATCACTTTGGCCGCCCCGGCAGCGCCGGCATCGCCGATGCCATCTTCGGGGTTGCCGCGGCCGTGCGGGCGCGCCGCCCGGTGTGGGTGAAGATCAGTGGGCCATACCGGCTACCATCACCGCAACACTGGCCCGCTATGGCGCAGGCATGGCGCGAAATCGTCGGCGACGACCGGCTGTTGTGGGGCAGCGACTGGCCCTGGACCAATCACGAGGGGCTGGTTCGGCTAGATGAGTGCCGCAGCCTTGCCGCCTGGCAAGCGCGGGATGACGCGGCGTTGTCCGCGGCGCTGCGATGGCGCAACGCCGCAGCGCTATACGGGTTTGCGGTGGAAGTACCCTAGGCGTAAGGGCGCCGGCGCTGGAGCGCCCCGGCCCATCGTGCTATTTGCGGGCCTTGCCGCGCTGGCTTTTCCTGGCGGCGGCGCGGGACGCTTCCTTCTGCGCCGCTGCCGCGGCGCCCAGCTGCTCCAGCCACGCCATGCCCTCGACATATGACAGGAAATGCCGCAAGTATTCCGGCGAGGTCTCGCGCATTAGGGACAGCGAGCGGTGCACGAGGTGATCGGTGTTGAGCGGCCCGGCGTTTTCCGGCACGCGTTGCTGCGACTGGCGGAACTGTTGCTCGACGCTGACCCGGGCCCAGGTTTCGCGGAAGTAGTCGGCGAGGGTCTCGACCAGCGGCGTGGCCGGCGGCGCGGCTTGCGCCGGTGCGGGCGAAAGCCGGCGCGCAGCGTCCGGGGCCGCCGCGATGGCCGGCCTGGCGCGGGCGCCGAGGTCATGCACCAGTGCGCCAAGAGCGCTGGCAGTTTGCGCCGGCGCCGGCCCGGGCGGCGCGTGCTGGCCCACGGCTTCGCCAGGGCTGTCCGGGTTACGCTGCACCAGGGCGCCATACGCGGCGACCAGGCCCTGCAGGCGCGCCTCCAGCAGGCGGCGTGCCGCGCCGTCGTGTCCGGCCGCACGGCGGGCCAGAGCCTGCATCAGGCGGAAGCGCACGGGGTCGGCGCAGTCCATGCCGCTGGCCTGCCAGGCGTCCAGTTGCGCGAAGACCGTGGCCACCGCGTCGAGGTCAGCCATGCGCCTTCACCGTGCCGGTGGTCACGCGCGGCACCGGCGAGATCTCCACGCGCCGGTTCTTCGCGCGGCCCGCGGCATCGGCATTCGGGGTCACGGGCTGTTGCGAGCCGAACGCGGCCGAGAACACCGACGAGGGCGGGATGCCCGCATCGATCAGCGTGCGGGTCACGGTCAGCGCGCGCTGCGCCGACAGTTCCCAGTTGTCGGCAAAGCGCCGGTTGCCCTCGCGCACCTGCTGGTCGTCGGTAAAGCCGCTGACCATCAGGATCTCGTCGCGGCTGCGGAGGTAAGCCGACAGCGGCTGCGCCAGGCTCTTGAGCAGGTCGCGGCCCTCGGGCTGCAGCTCGGCGGAATTCAATGCGAACAGCACGCTGCCGCTGATGCCGATGCGCCCGTTCACCAGCGTCACGCGGCCCGCGGCCAGCGGCCCGGCCAGCGCCTTTTCCAGCGTCTCGCGGCGCTGCGCTTCCTCTTGCCGCTGCTTCACCTCGGCTTCGAGGCGCGCCGACAGCTCCATCTGCACGCCGATGACCCCGAGCAGGACCAGCACGAACGCGCCCAGCAGCACCGACATCAGGTCGCCGAAGACCGCCCAGGCCGGCACGGTGGGCTCAACGCCGGCATCGAGTTCTTCTCTCATGCCGCCTCTGCACTGGGCGCCTGCGGAGATGTGCGCAGCTGCAGGTTTTCCAGGATCTGCTTCTGCGACAGCATGCTCAGGTCCACCACCTCGCGCGCCTGCGCCACGTAGTAGGCCAGTTGTTCGTCGCTGCGCGTCATCGACTTGTCCAGCGCGGCCTCGATGCGCTGCAGGTGGTCGATCAGCTTGCCGTTCGATTCGCTGAACAGCTGCACCGCCACACCGAAGGCCTCGCCCAGGCTGGCCACCTCGACCGCGCTGCCGGTGACCTGCGCGGCGATGTCGGTGAGCTTGCCGGTCTCGGACTCGACCTTGTCGGTAAAGCGGGTGCCGACGCGCTCGAGCAGGTCGGCGGTGGTGGCGACCAGCGTGTCGACCGCGGTGCGCTGCTCGGTGGAGGCATGGTTCACGGCGTCAAGCAGCGTGCCCAGTGTTTCCATCATGCGGCTGCGTTCTTCCAGCATGGCATGGTCGCGCGCCATGCCTTCGGTCAGCTTCTCGCGCAGTTCCGCAATGACTTCGGCGGCGGCACGCGGCGCTTCGCCCGCGGCCTGCAGCAGGCGGGAAACCTCGGCAATGGTGCCGGTGGCCTGGGTCTCGGCCTGGGCCGCCATGTCGCGCGCGGTCACGGCCAGCGTTTCGCAGATCTGCTGCTGGCGCGCGGTGGCGTGCGTGCTGGCTTGCTCCCATTCCTGGCGCAGCGACGCCGCCATGCCGCCCAGCGCTTCGGTCCAGGCCGCCAGGCGTTGCGCATCCTGCGCCACCAGCTCCGCCTGCAAGGCGGTGGCGGCCTTCGGTGCCTCGGCCGCGGCCTGGACCAGGCGGTCGATCTCGGCAAGGGTGGTGCTGGCGTGCGCCTGGGTCTCGGTCGCGATCACGCGCGCGGTCTGTGCCAGGGCGTCGCAGACTTCCTGCTGGCGGGCGGCGGCGTGCGTGCTCGACTGCTCCCACTGCTGGCGCAGCGTGGCGGCGATGCCGCCGAGGGTTTCGGTCCAGCCGGCAAAGCGCGCTTCATCGCGCTCAGCCAGTTCCGCCTGCAGCGCCACCGCGGCCTTCGGTGCTTCGGAGGCAGCCTGCACCAGGCGGTCGATCTCGGCGAGGGTGCGGCTCGCATGCGCCTGCGTCTGCGCCGAGATCTCGCGCACGTTCTGCGCCAGCGCGGCGCTGATCTCGTCCTGGCGGGCGACCGTCTGCGCGTTCAGTTGCTGCCATTCCTGGCGCAGCGTAGCGGTCATGCTGCCGAGCGTGTCGGCCCACGCGGCAAAGCGCTCGGCATCGCGCGACGCCAGTTCGGCCTGCAGCGCGACCGCGGCCTTCGGCGCTTCCGCTGCGGCCTGCACCAGGCGGTCGATCTCCGCCAGCGTGTGGCTGGCATGCGCCTGCGTCTGCGCCGAGATCTCGCGCACGTTCTGCGCCAGCGCGGCGCTGATTTCGTCGTGGCGGCTGACGGTGTGCGCGTTCAGTTGTTCCAGCTGCTGGCGCAGCGTGGCGGTCATGCCGCCGAGCGTGTCGGCCCAGGCCGACAGGCGCTGCGCGTCCTGCGCGGCCAGTTGCGCCTGCAGGCCGGCATGCGAAGCGTCCACCGTGCGTACCAGCGCCGCGGCATGCTCGCCGAACGTGGCCGCAGCGCCAGCCAGCGCTTGCTGATTGTCGCCGGCCAGTTTTTCGCCGGCCTGCTGCTGGTGCGACAGTGCCTCGCGCCACGCTTCGGCGGTGCTGGCCGCGACGGCGTCGAAGCGGCTGGCGACATTGTCCAGCAGGCTGGCCGAGCGTTGTTCGAAGGTCTGGCTAAAGCCATCGAGCGATGTGCGCAGGTCCGCCGCCAGCGCTTCGCTGGTGCGCTGGTGGCCGGCGAGCGCGCGGTTCCAGCTGTCGGCGACGCCGGCGGTAGCGTTTTCGAACCGGCTCGAGACGCCCTCCAGGTGCTGTTGCACCGCCTGCGTGACGGTGTCGCGCAGGGCCGTGGTCTCGCGTGCCAGGCCGGCCATGGTGGCGTCCACCGCGGGCTGGATCGCGGCGCCGGCGGCGCGGGCGCTGTCGGCGATGCTGTCCTTCAGCGATTGCTCGACCGATGACGCCAGGCGCGTATAGACGGCCTCGGTCTTGCCGTGGAAGGTGTCCTGGCTGGCCGCCAGCCGTTCCGCCAGGGCCGCGTTCTGTTGCGCCATGGCTTGCATCATGGCCTGCATCTGCTCGGCCAGCGCCGGCATCACGTCGGCCTGGCGCTGCAGCAGCCGCAGGGCTTCGTCGCGCTGGTGGCTGCGGGAATAGCTGCGCAGCGTGGTGGCGATGCGGCCATCGAGCGCCTGAGCGGCCTGGATACGCTCGCGCCGGCACAGTGCGGACAGCAGCCCCAGCATGGCCGAGGTGGCCACGCCCGCAACCGAGGTGCCAAAGGCAAAGCCCAGTCCCTTGACCGGCGCCGCCAGCGAAGCGCGGATCGCCTGCAGGTCGGTGGCGCCTTCCAGCGCGATGCCGGTGCCACGCAGGGTGGCCACCATGCCGAGGAACGTGCCCAGCATGCCCAGCAGCACCAGCAAGCCGACCAGGTAGGGCGTCAGCGCAGGGCCGGGCAGGCCGACACGCTCGCCTTCGATGCGCAGCCGCACGCTGTCGCGCAGGCTCGGATGCAGGCGTTCCAGCCAGCCGCCGAGGCTGGCCGGCGCTTCGGCCAGGCTGGCCAGCGCCTGGGCCAGCGTGGCGGTGGCCTGGCGGTAGCGCTGCAGTTCCAGCGCGCCCGCGAGGTAGAAGCCGCCGATCAGCAAGGTGACGACCAGCGCGAGGAAATTGGTGCCGGCATAGCCCGCGCCAATCCAGCAGACGACAGCCAGGCCCGCGAGAAACGCAACAATATGGGTGAGGTATCGGGTCATGATGTCTGGGTTAGCTGTCTTGCAGCGCCGCCAGCAAGCCTTCCACAGGCTGCCAGCGGATTTCGAGTTCGGCGAGCAGCACGCTCTGCATATCCTTGCGGAACACGCCCAGCCATGCGCCGGGGCGGACCGCCACGGGTGTTCCTGCCGCCTGTGCCTGGTCCTCCAGCGCGGCGGCTTCGGCCTGGCGCAGGCGCTGGAAGTGCGGCTCCAGGAGATTCGGCACCGCCCCCAGCAAGCTTTGCTCGCGCGTGCCGAGCACGCGCTCCATCACCGCGTCGACCATGGCCAGCTTGGCCATGGCCGGCGTGCGCGCCGACAGCGCGGCGCGCAAGCTTGCGCGCAGGCTGCCGATGCTGGCCTCCATGGTCTGCTGCAGCGTCAGGTAACGCTGGCGATGGACCGCGTAGTCGACCTGCGCATCGACCGGGTCGGGCAGCGCCGACGGGCGCGACGGGCCGCGCCTGCGGCCGCCTGGCGCCGTGTCTTCGGCAATGGCGCCGACCAGCCGGGCCCGCACGCGCGCGCATTCCTGCGCTTCAGCGGTGGCGCCAGAGGCATGTGCGACTGCCGGTACCGCGGGCGGCCCGGCTTTCAACGCGGCCGACAGGGCGATGGCATCCGGCCAGCCCAGCCATTGGCTCAGCTGGCCGGAAAGCGACATTACAGGAGGTGGGACGTCGGCGTCGGTCAGGCGCGCCAGCAGCCGGACTAGCGCCGGACCGCTGAAACCTGTGCGCCGGGGCTCTTGGGACATACCGCCGGGTTTAAAAAGCCAGCAGTTTACACGCCTCGGCGAGGGAGGCGGCAGTATCCGGGAGCACGCGAGCGCCGGCATCGGATGCCGCCGCCGGGGGAGCGGTGCGGTTCAGCCAATCCCGCTCTGCACGATTCCTGAACTTGCCACGGGCATGAACAGCGCGGCATAGCCCTTCAGTGCTTCAGGCCGCCGGCTTCACCGGGAACCCAGGGCCAGCCAGACAATTACCGCTAGTCGATCAGCTTGCCCTGCGCATCAAAGAACGGATGCGCTGCCCCATAGTCGCCGATTGCTGCCGCATGTGTCACCAGTCCGTGCGCGGGATGCCACCAGTGCAGCAGGTAGCCCGGTGGCTCCATGCGAAATCGCGAGGGAGCATGCCGGTCCAGGTCCAGCGCCACCTGGTGCGCCGGACCGGGCGCTGTCATCGCGACCGTGCCGCCGAAGCGGCGCGTGATGTGCCGATGCAGATGGCCGCACAGCACGCGTTCCACTTGCGGGTGGCGGCGCACTACGGCTTCAAGCGCGTCGGCGTTGGCCAGGCCCTGCGCGTCCATGTGGCCGATGCCGGTAAAGAACGGCGGATGGTGCAGCAACAGCAGGGCGGGGCGGTCCGGGTCGGCAGACAGCGCGGCTTCCAGCCAGGGCAGTGCGGCGGGATCGACGCGCCCGCCGGGCTGGCCGGGCACGGTGCAGTCGAACGCCACCAGCCGCAGCGGGCCCGCCTCGATGCTGTAATGCACAGGGTCTTCGCCGCTGCCGGTGGCGAACAGGTAATCGTGATCGGCAAAGACCCGGCGCAGCGCGCCGCGGCTGTCGTGGTTTCCCGGCAGCAGCCGCACGGGCATGGGCAGCCGCTGCAGGATCTGGCGCAGGAACTGGTATTCGCTCTCAGCGCCGAAGTCGACCAGGTCGCCGGTGACGATCACCGCGTCGGGTTGTTGCGGGGCAGCCAGCAGGGTGTCGATGCAGCGGTGCAGCGCGCCGGCGGTGTCGACCAGCCGGTACGACAGCCTGCCGCCAGCCTTGATGTGGAGGTCGGTGATGTGGGCGACCAGGTAGGTCGGGCAAGGGGCGCTGTTCATGCTGCCACGGCTTCGGGAAGGGTGATGAGATGGCCGGTGTCGATGCGCAGGCCGACGCGGTCTCCGGCGCGCCAGTCGTCGCGGCGCGTGGTGTCGACGATGAGCGGCGCGGATGCGCCGACTTCCACCAGCAGACGCGTGCAGTTGCCAAGGAAAAGGGCGGTGACCACGCTACCGTGCAGATGCGCGTCGTCCGCAGGCACCAGCGCCACATCCTCGGGGCGGAACATCAGGTCGGCGCGCGGCACCGGCGCGGACTCTTGCGCCCGCGGCACGACGCCGCCAGGCACGCGCCAGGCGCCGTCCGCTGCAGCGGCGGGCAGGCGGTTCATGGTGCCGATGAAATCCGCCACGAAGGCATTGGCCGGCGCGCGGTAGATTTCTTGCGGCGTGCCCGTCTGCGCGATGCGACCCTTGTCCATCACGATAATGCGGTCGCCCAGCGCCATGGCCTCGGCCTGGTCATGCGTGACATAGACGGCGGTGATGCCCAGGCTGCGCAGCAACTGGTTGATGTCGGCGCGCAGGGCGTCGCGCAGCTTGGCGTCGAGCGCGGTCAGCGGCTCGTCCAGCAGCAGCACGCGTGGCTGCACGGCAATGGCGCGGGCGAGCGCCACGCGCTGGCGCTGGCCGCCCGAGAGCTGGTCCACGCGGCGGTCGGCGAAGGGGGCGAGATGCATCATCGCGAGCATGTCGTCGACCCGCCGGCGGCGCGTGGCGGCGTCCACGCGCCGCACGCGCAGCCCGTAGCCGATGTTCTCGGAGACGGTCATGTTGGGGAACAGCGCGTAACTCTGGAATACCATGCCCACGCCGCGCTGCTCGATCGGCAGCGCGGTCACACAGGTATCGCCGAACCAGACCTCGCCGCCCGCATCGGGATACTCCAGCCCGGCGATGACGCGCAGTGTGGTGGTCTTGCCACAGCCGGACGGGCCAAGCAGCACCACGGTTTCCGCGGCGCCGATGTCGAGATCCAGCGGCTGCAGCGCCGGGGTGCCGTCGGCAAACGTCTTGCCGCAATGGCGCAGCGTGATGGTGGTGGGTTCATGCATGACGGGTCTCGGAATGAGGGTTGGCCGGCGCGGTGGCAACGGCGGGCGCGTGCGCTGCTTCGGCAACGTACTTGCGGGAGCGCGCGCCCAGCGCGCTGAGCGCCTGCATCAGCACCAGCAGCGGAATGATCATGACGAAGAAGATGATGGTGTAGGCCGAACCGATCTCCAGCCGCATCGAGGCATAGCTGTCGGCCAGGCCCACCGGCAACGTCTGCGTGGTGGGCGTGTGCAACATCCATGTCAGGTTGAATTCGCCCACCGACAACGTGACGACCATGAGCGCGCCGGCCAGGATGCCCTGGCGGCAGTTGGGCAGCACCACGGTAAAAAAGCGCTGCAGGCGGCTGGCGCCAAGGCTGGCGGCGGCGTCTTCGAGCGTACGAATATCGATGGCGGAAAGGATGGCTAGTACCGAGCGCACCATGAAGGGCAGGGTGAACAGCACGTGGCCGATCAGGATAAACAGCCAGCTCGTACGCAGGGCCTGCCAGGTGCCGTAGAGCAGGATCAGGCCAAGCGCGGTCGCGAGGCCGGGAACGGCCACCGGCAGCATCAGCAGTTCCTCGATCAGCCGGGTGATGCGGTTGCGCCGCAGCGCCATGTAATACGCGGCCGGCACCCCCAGCACCAGCGTGCAGGCAAGGCAGGCCAGGGCGATCAGCAGCGACAGGAAGATGGTATTGCGATAGAGCGACCAGACTTCCGCGAGCCAGCGCGTGGTCAGGCCGCTTTCCAGGCCGACGAAGATATTGTTGGTCAGGCCAGCCAGCACGGAGAGCACGACCGGCACGGTCATGAAGGCGCAGACCGCCAGCGTGAGCGCCAGTTGCAGCCAGTAGCCGGCGCGGCGATGGATCGGGGTCATGGGTTGCTCCTACGCGGTTGCGGCCACGGCGTCGCCAGAGAACCAGCGAGCGACCGCCAGCAAGGCCCAGGTGACGGTGCCCAGCAGGATGGATAGCGCCGCGGCCATGCCGAAGTTGGCGTAGTTGGTGAACTCGTTGTAGATGGTGAGCGGCAGCACGTCGAGCTGCGTGGCCAGCGTGAAGGCGGTACCGAACGCCCCCATGCTGGTGGCGAAGCAGATCGCGCCGCTGGAGATCATGGCCGGCATCAGCGCGGGCAGCATCACGTCGCGCGTCACGCGCCAGGGGCTGGCGCCCAGCGAGCGCGCGGCTTCTTCCAGCGAGGCATCGAGCTTCTCCACGGCCGCCATCACGGTCAGGATCACGCGGGGGATCGAAAAGTACAGATAGCCGACGAACAGCCCGGCCAGGCCGTAGGCAAAAGTCCAGCGCTCGCCGGCGAGCTTGTCGCCGACCATGGCCAGCAGGCCGTTGCGGCCGCCGAGCATGATGACCATGAAGCCGATCACCACGCCGGGAAACGCCAGCGGAAAGGTCAGCATGGCCACCAGCACGGACTTGCCAGGCACTGCGTTGCGCTGCAGGAAGGTGCCGGATATGCCGGCGATCACGAGCGTGGCCAGTGTCACGGCGGCCGACAGCAGCACGGTGACCATCAGGCTGTGCAGGTAGCGCGGACTGGAGACCACGGTCCAGTACACGGCCGCCCCTTGCTCGCCGTTGATGCTGACCGCCAGGAGCCGCGCCATCGGCAGGCAGAAGAAGGCCAGGAAGACCACCAGTGCCGGCAAGGCGAACAGGAAGAGGGAGGGAGATCGGTTTGTCATGGCAGTGCCGGCGTGATGTGGCGGTGGGCGATGGTGTGCACGGCTTGGTGAGGCCGCCCAGGTTGTCTCCCTGTTTACGGGTAGACAACCTTCAGGCGGGAGACACCATGGCCGGTCAGCGCACCTCCTTCAGATACTGCTCGCTGAACGCCTTCTGCACGTCGGCCATCTTGCCGAAGTCCACCGCCTTGGCCCGTGCGTATTCGGTGGCCGGCAGGAAGCGCGCCTGGACTTCCTTGGGCACCACGCCGGCGCGCACCGGGCGCAGGTAGGCGTTGGCCCACAGCGCCTGGCCGGCGTCGGACAGCACGAAGTCGAGCACCTTGCGGCCTTCGGCCTCATGCGGCGCCTTGTTGACCAGGCTCATCACATAGGGAACGACCACCGAACCCTCCCTGGGAATCACGAAGGCTACGTTGGCGTGATCCTTGTAGCGGGCGCGATAGGCATTGAAGTCGTAGTCGAGCAGGATGGGAATTTCACCGGACAGCACGCGCGCGTAAGCCGTCTGCTTGGGCACGATCGGCTGGTTCTTCTGCAGGTCCTTGAAATACTTGAAGGCCGGCCCGAAGTTGTCGAGCGTGCCGCCCATGGCCTGGTTGACCGCCACCGCGCCCACGTAGCCGACGAAGGCGCTGGCCGGGTCGAGATAGCCGACCAGGCCCTTGTACTCGGGCTTGAGCAGGTCGGCCCATGACTGCGGCACCGGCTTGCCGCGCAGCGCGTCGACATTGACCATGAAGCCCAGCGTGCCGGAATGGATGGCGAACCAGTTGCCCTGCGGGTCCTTCAGGCCCTCGGGAATGTCGTTCCAATGGGCGGGCTTGTAGGCGGCGGTCACGCCGTCCTTTTTCGCCTGGATGCCGAAGGTCACGCCGTAGTAGACCACGTCGGCCACCGGGCTGGCTTTCTCGGCAACCAGCTGCGCCAGGGACTGGCCGGAGTTCTTGTTGTCCAGCGGCACGTGAACGCCGGTCTTTTCCTTGATAGCGCGGATCTGTGCCGCCCAGTCGGCCCATTCGGGCGGGCAGTTATAGCAGATCGCGGTCTGGGCGCCCACACCCTGGCTGAACGCGGCGGCGCCTAGCGCCAGGGCAATCCAGCGCAGCGGGCGGCGCCAGGACGGGGTAGGTTGCATGAGAGGCTCCTTGATTAAGGACAGGGGGAATGCAGCATGCATAAGCGGCTATGTTTTCGGCCGAGCTGACACAGTGCCGTTGATGCGCAGGGCATGCGGCAGCAGCGTGACGCGCGGCAGCGCCACCGACGCTCTCCCGCCATCGTTCAGCCGCGCCAGCAGCCGGCTGACGGCGCTGGCGCCGATCTCCGAATTGGGCTGCACGACGGTGGCCAACGGCGGCTCGACCACGTTCCCCAGCGCGGTACCGTCATAGCCCAGCACTGAGATGTCGCGCGGCACGCTCAGGCCGAGGCGCCTGAGGTCGGAGATCACGCCGATGGCCAGCAGGTCATTGGTGCAAAAGAGGGCGGTGGGCGCATCGTGCGCCCGGACCAGCGCGCGGATCTGATCGGCATTGCTGGCGGTGTGCGATGGCAGGCAGACTGGCGCGGCCGGCGTCAGCCCATGCGCGCGCATGGCGTCCTGATAGCCGGCGAAGCGCTGGCGCGCACGGTCCGAGGCGACGAAAGCGCCCGACACCACGGCGATGCGGCAATGCCCGGCGGCGATCAGCGCCTCCACGCCTGCGCAGGCGCTGGCCCGGTTGTCCACCGATACCGAATGACGCCGGCTGCGCGGTCCGGCCTGGTTGTACGCGAGCACGTAGGGCACGCCCTCGCCGTCGAGCTGATCCAGAACCGTGCTGCGCGCCGCGTCGGCCACGGTCAGCACCATGCCGTCCACGCGATGGCGCAGCAGGTACTCCACACGCTCGCGTTCGCGGGCCGGATCGTAGCCGCTGGTGACAAGCATCAGCGAATACCCGCCCGCCAGCGCAGCTTCCTCGATGCCGTGCCAGCATTCGGCGAACACGGCGTTCTCCAGCGTCGGCAGCATCACGCCGATCATGCGGGTCTGCTGGGCGCGCAGCTTGCTGCCCAGCAGGTTGGGGCGAAAGCTCAGCCGGCGCGCGGCCTCGTGCACACGCTGCGCCGTGCTGTCGCGCACCAGATGCGGGCTGCCAAACACACGCGATGCGGTGGCGAGCGACACGCGTGCGGCTTGCGCGACGTCGATCAGGGTGGCGCCACCTGTTGTATCGGATCTGCCTTCGGCTGTATCTTTGCGACTCACGCTCGCGGCTCCGGATGAAAACGTTTTCATTGAAGACGGAAAAAAGCGGGCGTCAAGGCATTCCATCGCTGCGCTGCCGCAAAAGCCGGCTGGCAGAGGGGCGCCTGCGCCCTGTCTGGACGGCATTCTGGGTGGCCTGGATGACATGAAGATGACATCGAGGGTGCGCCGGAGCTTGGCCGCGTGGTGTTCGTCACGGCCGAGGTCGGGCGACTGGCTCGAATCGCCGGTGGAGGTCATCAAGGCGGGCTCGCGGCTGGCGTTCGCGAAGGCGCTGATCAGCGCTGGCGGCAAGCCGGTGGCCAGTTCCAGTGCGGTGTTTCTGGTGGTGGGGGCGCAGCAGGACTGATTGCCTGCAGGGATGATTTTGCTCAGATCACCCGAGCAATAAACTTAATTCACTTTTTGCCACCCCTCTGCGACAGTCTGGCTTTTGCAGCCCCCCTTACTGGAACGAGGAGCCTATGGACTTCCCAACCCGAGCCATTGGCGCGGCCGTGCTGGCCGTTTCCATGCTGGCAGGCCTGTCCGGATGCAGCAGTCCCCCGCAGGCCGCCGGCCCGGGCACCGCGGCGGGCGCGGTGTCGGAACAGGACATCCATGACGCCTACCTCTACCTGCTGGGCCGGCTGCTGGTCCTGCGCCAGGAGCAGGCCGACTTCCAGAAGGAAGGCTTCCGCTGGAACCAGATCATCCACCGCGATGTCGGCGGGGTGTCCTGGGCCAATCCGAACCTGGACGTTGCCTACAGCGAAGCCTGGGGCGCGGTCGATGAAAAGAGCTGCACGATCTTCAGCGTGCCGGCGATCAAGGGGCGCTACTACACCATCCAGTTCCTGAACGGCTGGGGCGAGACCGTCGCCAACATCAACGAGCGCAACTATCCGGACCATCCGAGCGGCGAGTTCGCGGTCTGCCTGAAGGGTGCCAGCGTGGCACTCCCGCGCACGGCGCGGCGCATCGACCTGCCGGGCAAGACTGCACGGGTACTGGCCCGCGTGGAAATCGGCGCGAACAAGAAGCAGGCGGTCGCGCTGCAGCATCGGGTCACGATGCGGACCACGGGCACGCCAACGATCGCCCCGGTGCCCGCCACGCCCGCCTTCAGCAATGACAAGCTGCCCGGCGCGGAAGCCTTTGACTCGGCAGCCCTTGCGCTCGGCTCGGAGCCGGACATCAATCCGGGCATGGACGCCTTGCAGGCCAAGGTGCGAGCCGTCAGTGCGGCGGTGGCCAGCGGGCCCGCCGAACGCGCGCGGGTGGACAAGGTCATCCGCGAGCAGACCCTGCCCGCGTTCTTCAAGTCGTTCTCGACGGCAGGGACTTTCAAGAACGGCTGGAACCGGCCAGCGACCATCGGCAAGTACGGCAGCGACTACCAGACCCGTACCCTGGTGAACCTGGCCGGGATCTGGGCCAACAGCACTGACGAGGTGGTCTATTTCAAGACCGATACCGATGGCACAGGCGCGAAGCTGGACGGCGGCAACGTCTACACCGTCACCTTCCCGAAGGCGGAACTGCCCGCCCGTCACGTCAAGTACTTCTGGTCGGTGATTGCAGTGGACTCCAAAAACTTCCACGTGATCCCCAATGCGAAGAACCGGTTCCTGATCAACAAGCAGTCCAGGCTGAGCTACGGCAAGGACGGTTCACTGACCCTTTACTTCGCGCCTGCGCGGCCGGACGGCGTGCCGGATGGCAACTGGCTGCCGACGCCCCGGGGGCAGAACTACAACCTGACCTTCCGCTTGTATGGGCCGGACCAGCAGATCCTGTCGGGACAGTGGTTCCCCGCACCGCTGGTCAAGCGCAACTGAGCGGCGCCCGCTAATCCTTCCCAACACATGGAATACAGCATGAAGATCAAACTGACCGCGGCCTGCGCGACGGGCATGGCCTTCGCCATGCTTGGCACCGTCAACGCCCAGCCGGCCACAACGCCGCCGGCCGGCACCGCCGTTCCCGTTACCATCGACAACTTCATTCGCGCCGAGACCGATATGTTCCTGGGCGGGCTGGTCAAGCAGGGTGGCATCGGCAAGCTGCTGCATCGGCGCGAGCCGGCATCGATCGACCAGCAGACCGTCATCCGCCTTAACCGCGATACGCTCTATTCGTCCGGCGTGTTCGACCTCGATGCCGGCCCGGTGACCATCACCATGCCGGACCCGGGCAAGCGCTTCATGGCCTTGCAGGTCATCAACGAAGACCACTATGTGCCCAACGTGTTCTACGGCAAGGGCACGTACACGCTGACGCGCGAGAACGTCGGCACCCGCTATGTAGCCACGGCGATCCGCACGCTGGTGGATCCGAACAGCGCGGATGACATCCGGCAGGTCCATGCGTTGCAGGATGCGATCAAGGTAAGCCAGCAGGCCCCGGGGAAGTTCGAGACGCCCGCGTGGGATGCGGCCAGCCAGAAGAAGATCCGCGATGCGCTGCTGGTGTTGTCCTCGACCATGCCGGACTTCAGGAAAGCGTTCGGCACCCGCGAGACGGTCGACCCGGTACGGCGCCTGATCGGCACTGCCGCGGCCTGGGGCGGCAATCCTGACAAGGACGCTGTCTACCTCAACGTCACGCCCGCGAAGAACGATGGCAAGACGGTCTATCGCCTCAACGTAAAGGACGTGCCCGTCGATGCGTTCTGGTCGGTCAGCGTCTACAACGCCGCCGGCTACTTCCAGAAAAATCCCGCCAATGCCTACACGGTCAACAACCTGACGGCAAGGAAGGGCGGTGATGGTGCCATCGCCATCCAGTTCGGCGGCTGCGACGGCCAGGTACCAAACTGCCTGCCGGTGGTCGAGGGCTGGAACTACACCGTGCGGCTCTATCGGCCCCGCGCCGAGGTCCTGAGCGGCGCCTGGAATTTCCCGCAGCCGCAGCCGGTCAACTGAGCGCACCGGCCGGAAGCGGCTTCCCGACACAGCGGGAAGCCGTGGCCTAATCCTCTGTCACCTGGCAAAACCGCAGCCGGTTCCCGAACGGATCGGCCACCTGCAGCATCCGGCCCCAGCCCACATCTTCGACACCGGGCCGGGCATACGGATAGTTCCGGGCGGACAGCTCCTGGTGCAGCGCATCGATATCCGTTACCGGAACGAACACGGTCGAGCCCGGCGTGGCGTCGCCGTGGTGTTCGCTGAGATGCAGCGTCAGGCCGCCGCGTCTGACCTGCGCGTATAGCGGCAACCCGTCTTCGAAGCGATGCTCCCACTCGAGCGTGAAGTCGAGGTAGTCCAGGTAGAACTCCCTGGCCTTGTCGACCGAGAAGATGCGGAGGATGGGGATGCCGGCGGACAGTTCCATGGGTTCCGTTCGGGGATTTGGGTTCGATTCCCCGATGATAGCGCCGCCACTGAACAAGCCGCCGGCGGTTGCATAAGCATCCGCGACAATCTTCGTTGGCTTTGCCCGTTGCCCTGACTAAGCTGGCGCTCCGACCTGCATCCTGGAGCAACGCCATGAACCCGACCCATGACCGCCGTCGCCGCCTGCTCATGGCTGCAGCGGGCGCGGCCGCCGCCGCCGCGCTGCCGGGCGTCAGCCGGGGACAGGGGGAGGCTACGCTGCGCATCGGCTACCAGAAGTCCTCCACGCTGATGATCCTGCTGAAATCGCGGCAGACGCTGGAAAAAGCCCTGGCGCCCAAGGGCGTGGCGGTGCAGTGGTATGAGTTCACCTCCGGCCTGCCGCTGCTGGAAGCGCTGAACCTGGGCAATATCGATTTGAGTGCCGACGTGGCCGATGCGGTGCCCCCGTTCGCGCTGGCCGCGGGCGCGGCGCTTACGTATTACGCGACCGAGACACCGTCGCCGCAGGCGCAGGCGATCGTGGTGCGCGGCGATTCGCCGATCCGCGAGGTGGCCCAGCTCAAGGGCCAGCGCGTGGCGTTTGCCAAGGGCGCCGGCGCGCACTACCTGGTGCTCGAGGCGCTGGCGCGCGCGGGGCTGTCGATCCGCGATATCGAGCCGGCCTACCTGAGCCCGGCCGATGCGCGCGCGGCGTTCGAGCGCGGCAGCGTGGCGGCGTGGGTGATCTGGGACCCGTTCCTGGCCGCGGTGCAGCGCCAGGCCAATGCGCGCGTGCTGCGCGACGGCGAAGGGCTGTCGAGCTATCGTCGCTTCTACCTCGCGGCCACGCCGTTTGCGCGCACCCATGCCGAGGTGCTGGCGGTGGTGTTTGACGCGCTGCGCGACGCGGGCGACTGGGTCAAGCGCAATCCCGCCGAGGCCGCGCGCTGGCATGCGCCGCTGATCGGCCTGGATGCCGCCACGGTCGAGGCCGCGAACGCGCGGCGCAGCTACGCCGTGCGCACCGTCGACGCGACGGCGCTGGCGGAACAGCAGCGCATTGCCGATGCCTTTGCCGCGCAGGGCATCCTGCCGCGCAAGGTGGCGGTGCCGGCCTCGCCGGTCTGGCGCAAGGCCTAGGCCCTTGCGTGCCAGCGCAGGCGGGCCGTCGGCTCCGCCTGTCCAGTGGTGCCGCTTGAGCCCCCGTTAGCTGTCCCGAACTCCATCCCGTCTTCCGGCCGCAGGCCGGATCGCCGCACGCACCGCCGGCTCTCCTGACGGGCCACGGCGTCCTCGTGCTGGCACATCCCACCGTTTCCATGCCACGCCATCGCCGGCGCCAGCGGCAAGCCAGTCGCGATGGCGAACCCGCGTCCAATTCGTAGGGAATAACCCTTGCCGGCGCAAAAATACATCACAACATGATGTATTGTTCGGAACTCCCGAAGCCGATGCCACCTGTTGGTGTCGTCCCGTCGCCCCCCGCTTCAAGGAGACTGCATGCGCATACGCAAGCAAACCGACTTTCTTTCCGGCCTGATGTTCATCGTCGTCGGCCTCAGCTTTTCCTTCGTTGCCCGCGGCTATTCCATGGGCACCGCCGCCCGGATGGGCCCGGGCTATTTCCCGTTCTGGCTCGGCATCGTGCTGGCGCTGCTGGGCGCCGTGGTCGCGGCCGGCGCCCTGTCGCACCGGGGCGAAGCAGACCGGATGGCACGCTGGGACATTAAGACGCTCCTGTGGATCCTGGGCTCGGTGGTGCTGTTCGGGCTGGTGCTCAAGCCGCTCGGCATGGTGCTGTCGGTGCTGGCGCTGGTGCTGGTGTCATCGATGGCCAGCCATGAATTCACCTGGAAGGGCGCCATCCTGAACGCCGTCATCCTGGTGCTGATCAGCACCGTGGCCTTCGTTTATGGCATCAACCTGCAGATGCCGGTGTGGCCTGCCGCTTTCGTCAACTAGGGGATATCGGATGGAGTTGCTGAGTCATCTTGCGCTGGGGTTTTCCACCGCGCTGTCATTGCAGAACCTGGCCTACGCCTTCCTGGGCTGCGTGCTGGGCACCCTGATCGGCGTGCTGCCGGGCCTGGGGCCGCTGGCCACCATCGCCATGCTGCTGCCGATCACCTACACGCTGCCGCCGGTCGCCGCGCTGATCATGCTGGCCGGCATCTACTACGGCGCCCAGTATGGTGGCTCGACCACCGCGATCCTGGTGAACCTGCCCGGTGAATCGTCGGCGGTGGTGACCACGCTGGACGGCTACCAGATGGCGCGGCGCGGACGGGCCGGCGTGGCACTGGCCACCGCGGGGCTGGGCTCGTTCTTCGCCGGTAGCGTCGCCACGCTGATCCTGGCCGCGTTTGCCACGCCGCTGTCGGAGCTGGCGTTCAAGTTCGGTCCTGCCGAGTACTTCTCGCTGATGGTGCTGGGCCTGATCGGCGCCGTGGTGCTGGCCTCGGGCTCGCTGGTCAAGGCCGTGGCGATGATCGTGCTGGGGCTGCTGCTGGGCCTGGTCGGCACCGACGTGAACTCGGGCGCCGCGCGCTTCTCGTTCGACGTGCCGGAGTTGACCGACGGCATCAGCATCACCGCACTGGCGATGGGGCTGTTCGGTTTCGCCGAGATCATCGCCAACCTGGAGCAGAAGGAGCACCGCGAGACCTTCACCGACCGCGTCACCAACCTGTTCCCGACCCGGGAAGACTTCAAGCGCATGTTCCCCGCGGTGCTGCGCGGCACCGCGCTGGGCTCGGCGCTGGGCATCCTGCCCGGCGGCGGCGCCTCGCTGGCCTCGTTCGCGGCGTATTCGCTGGAGAAGAAGACCTCGAAGTTCTCGCATGAGTTCGGCAAGGGCGCGATCGAAGGCGTGGCCGGTCCGGAATCGGCCAACAACGCCGCGGCCCAGACTTCGTTCATCCCGCTGCTGACGCTGGGCATTCCGCCCAATGCGGTGATGGCGCTGATGGTGGGGGCTATGACCATCCACAACATCCAGCCCGGCCCGCAGGTGATGACCAGCAACCCGGCGCTGTTCTGGGGCCTGATTGCGTCAATGTGGATCGGCAACCTGATGCTGGTGGTGCTGAACCTGCCGCTGATCGGCGTGTGGGTGAAACTGCTGACGGTGCCTTACCGCTTCCTGTACCCGGCCATCCTGGTGTTCTGCAGCATCGGCGTCTACTCGGTCAACAACACCGTGTTCGACGTCTTTGCCGCGGCCAGCTGCGGCCTGATCGGCTATGTCTTCCACAAGCTGCGCTGCGAGCCGGCGCCGCTGCTGCTGGGCTTCGTGCTGGGGCCGATGATGGAAGAGAACTTCCGCCGCACCTTGCTACTGTCGCGTGGCGACTTCTCGGTCTTCACCACGCGTCCGCTGTCGCTGGGCCTGCTGGTGGCCGCCGCGGCGCTGGTGGCGGTGGTGGCGCTGCCGTCGATCAAGGCCAAGCGCGAAGAGGCGTTCCAGGAGGAATAGCGGAGCACAGGGGAACGGGGAGGCAAGGCAAGCTCGCATGCGACGAGCAAACGGCAGAGGGGCCGTTTCGTTCCGCACGGACGAAACGGCCCGGGCCTTGCGCGGGACGCGGGGCCCCGCGCCCCGCAGGATCAGGCCAGTCCCATCGCCGGATCGCTGACCGTATCCTCGCCGGTCTCCATGCGACCGGCAAAGCGCCGCGCGAACGCCGGGCTGGCCTCGCAGCTCACGACGAAGTCGTACCAGTTGCCGCTCTCGGCCACCGGCCATTCCAGCGTTTCCACCTTGCCGCGCTTGACCCGCTGCGTCCACGGGCCGTCCCCGCGATAGGCCAGCGCCTTGACGGTGAAGGTCACGTCGGCATCGCCATCGTTATGCAGCTTGACCTGGATCGTCGGCTTCTTGCAAGGGTTGTAGCAGACCTGGATCTCGGCGGACGTGGTGGCCGCCTCGTGGATGTCGCCGGAGAACGCACGGTGATAACCGTTGGGCCCGAGCACCCACAGGTCGTACTTGCCGCCGTCGGCGTTGATGTCCCACGTATCGTCCAGCGCCTTGCCGGCCTCGACCACGTAGCGGCGCGGAATCCGGTCCAGGTGCAGCTTGTCGTAGACATGGAACACCGCGCCCGCCTGGTGCGCGCTACCGTTGGCGAACAGCAGCCGCACGGTGCGGGCGGCTGCATCGACGCGCGCGCTGGTATGCAGTTCATACGGCAGCTTGCGCGACGGGCGCGAGCCGGTGGCCTGCGCCGGCGGCGCCGGCGTGGCCGGCACCGGGATCGCGGGCTGCGTCTGCTGCCAGGCGGTCAGGCTGGTGGCGTCGGCGCGCGTAGTGCGCCCCGCCAGCACGGGCAGCGTCTCGGTATTGGGCGTGGCGAAGTTGAAGGCGCTGGTCAGGTCGCCGCATACGGCGCGGCGGTAGGCGCTGATCTGCGGCTCCATCACGCCAAAGCGCGCTTCCAGGAAGCGCAGCACCGAGGTGTGGTCGAACACTTCGGAGTTGACCCAGCCGCCGCGGCTCCACGGCGATACCACCCACAGCGGCACGCGCGGCCCCGGCCCGAACGGCTTGCCGTCCTGCGGCGGCTGCTTGGCGGTGGCGGGCGGGAAGTTGAAATACTCGTAGGCCATCTGCGCGTCGGCCAGGGTCGACTTGCCGGCCAGCGTGCCGTCCGGGTTGCGCGACGGCGCGGTCGGCGGCGGGCTATGGTCGAAGAAGCCGTCGTTCTCGTCGAAGTTGATCAGCAGCACGGTCTTGCTCCATACCTCCGGCGATGCCGTCAGCGCATCGAGGATGGCCTGCACATACCAGCCGCCCTTGGCCGGACTGGACGGGCCGGGGTGCTCGCTGAACTCGGCCGGCGGGATGATCCAAGACACTTCGGGCAGCCTGCCGTTCTGCACGTCGTCGCGCAGCGACTGCAGGAAGCCGGCGTCCGGCATGGTGTTGCAGAAGCCCTTGGCGAACGGGCTGTACTGGTCGTCGATATCCGGGTTGTAGGGCGGATTGACGCCGGTGCCGGCGGTGTTGGACAGCTTGCGTCCATCCGGCATTTTTTCCATCTCGGCGCGCCAGTGGCGGAAGCTCATCATCTGGTTGCAGCCGTAGTTGTCCGGCACGTTCTGGTAGACCTTCCAGCTCACGCCGGCGCCCTGCAGGCGGTCGGCGTAGGTCTTCCAGGTCCAGCCTTCGGTGGACGGGCCCACGTCGGCGCCGGCGTTGAATTCATTGATCATCACCGCGACGTTGTCGCCGGTGGGGCCGTTGCTGCCGGTCCAGTAGAACAGGCGGTTGGGGATGGTGCCGGTGTGCATCGCGCAGTGGTAGGCGTCGCACAGCGTGAAGGCGTCGGCCAGCGCGCGCTGGAACGGGATCTCGGTATTGTCGAAATAGCCCATCGACAGCGCCTTCTTGGCCACCGGCCAGCGGTCCATGCGGCCGTGGTCCCACGCGGCCTGGGCGTCGGGCCAGGTGTGCGGCGTGCCGCCGGCGCGCTGCGCGTTGCCCTGGGTTTCATCGAGGTGGTAGGGCGTCAGCGTATTGCCGTTGGCATCGGTCTGGTAGAACGCGTTCTTGCCGTTCGGCAGCGGGATCGCAAAGCGGTCGCCATAGCCACGCACGCCCTTGAAGGTGCCGAAGTAGTTGTCGAACGAACGGTTCTCCAGCATCACCATCACGACGTGCTTGACGTCCTGGATGGTGCCGGTGGCATTGTTCGCCTCGATCGCCAGCGCGCGGCGGATGCTGGGCGGAAAGCTGGCCAGCACCGCGGCGGCGGCACCGGTGCCGAGGCTGGTCTTGAGGAACTGTCGCTTGGACGGATTGAAGGTCATGGCTTGGGTGGGGTCGGTCTGTCGCTGGATCGAAAGGCGGCCCGCATCACGGGGCGCAACGCGTGGTGCAGGCTTCGGGCTTGCCGGTGTGCCCGGGCTTGCCTGGCGGGTCCGGCGCGCTGCCCTGGGCCGTGGGCTGCAGGGTGCCGCCGCCCGCGCCGGGGGAGTCGTCGCCGCCGCAGGCGGCCAGCATCAATGCCAGGGTGAGGGTGCCGGCGGCCAGCCAGGGCCGGGCGGAAGGCGACAGCAAGGTGGGTCTCATTGGTGCAGGGCCTTTTCTTTTGGTTAAAGGAATAACGATGGCCGCGCCCATGCGCCGACAGCGGCTGCACGCGATGGACTCCGCCGCAGCGGATGGCAAGCGCAGGTCCGGCCGGTTGCCGGGAGGTGGCCGTGGCTTGTCGCGACAGCGGGCGATTGTTGACGGATCAAATGTCAGATGTTTGACAGGAAGCACTTCGTGGCATTGCATTTGTAACCAAAAGTGTCCGAAAGCGGGCGTGGCAATTGCAAGCAGTGCCCGATTGCAATCCTTCAACCGTGAACCCGACCCAGGAGACCGATATGGCCCAGACGTCCGATGACCAGGCAAAGCCCGCGTCAAGCGCCACCCCCGCCACCACCGCCGCTGGTGCACCGGCCGGCTATGGCGATGCCCAGCGCGGCGCCGGCGGTGAATTGCACCAGGTTGCCGGCGGCACGCACGCGCCGTTGACCACTAACCAGGGCGCGCCGATCGCGGACAACCAGAACTCGCTCAAGGCCAACTCGCGCGGCCCGACCTTGCTCGAAGATTTCATCCTGCGTGAAAAAATTACACACTTCGACCATGAGCGCATCCCCGAGCGGATCGTCCATGCACGCGGTACGGCGGCGCACGGCTATTTCGAGCTGACCGATTCGCTGGCGCAATTCACCACCGCCCGCATCCTGACCGAGGTCGGCGTCAAGACACCGGTGTTCGCGCGCTTCTCCACCGTGGCCGGCGGCGCCGGTTCGGTCGACACGCCGCGCGACGTGCGCGGCTTCGCGGTCAAGTTCTATACGAAGGAGGGCAACTGGGACCTGGTCGGCAACAACATCCCGGTGTTCTTTATCCAGGACGCGATGAAGTTCCCTGACGTGGTCCACGCGGTCAAGATGGAACCCGACCGCGGCTTCCCGCAATCGGCGACCGCGCACGATACCTTCTGGGACTTCATCTCGCTGACGCCGGAGTCCATGCACATGGTCATGTGGATCATGTCGGACCGCACCATCCCGCGCTCGCTGCGCATGATCGAAGGCTTTGGCGTGCACAGCTTCCGCTTGCTCGACAGCGAGGGCAAGTCCACCTTCGTCAAGTTCCACTGGCGCCCGAAGCTGGGGCTGCAATCCACGGTGTGGGACGAGGCCGTCAAGATTGCCGGCGCGGACCCGGATTTCCACCGGCGCGACATGTTCAACGCGATCCAGTCCGGCAACTTCCCCGAATGGGAACTTGGCGTGCAGCTGTTCACCGAAGCCGATGCCGCGAAGTTTCCGTTCGACCATCTCGATGCCACCAAGATCATCCCGGAAGAGACCGTGCCGCTGAAGATCATCGGCCGCATGGTGCTGGACCGCTGGCCCGACAACTTCTTCGCCGAGACCGAACAGGTGGCGTTCTGCCCCGCCAACATCGTGCGCGGCATCGATTTCTCCAACGACCCGTTGCTGCTCGGCCGGCTGTTCTCGTACCTCGACACGCAGCTGCTGCGCCTGGGCGGACCCAACTTCAACCAGATCCCGGTGAACGCGCCCAAGTGCCCGTTTGCCAACCACCAGCGCGACGGCCATATGCAGATGCAGCAGCCCAGGGGGCGCGTCGCCTATGAGCCCAACTCGCTGTCCGACGATTCGCCGCGCGAAGCGCCAGACCTGGGCTTCCGCAGCGCGCAGGTGCCGGAGCAGGGCGACAAGGGCCGCATCCGTCCGGAGACCTTCGCCGACCACTACAGCCAGGCACGCCTGTTCTACCGCAGCCAGACCCGCGCCGAGCAGGCGCACATCGCCTCGGCGCTGGTGTTCGAGCTGTCGAAGGTCGAGCACGTCCATGTGCGCGAGCGAATGGTGGCCCACCTGCTCAATATCGACAACGACCTGGGCCGCCGCGTGGCCGATGGCCTGGCGCTGGAACAGGTGCCCGAGCCGCTGCCCACCGCCGCGCCGGTGCAGGACCTGCCGCCGTCGCCGGCGCTGCAGATCATTGGCAAGATGAAGGACACGCTGCAGGGGCGCGAGATCGGCATCCTGGTCGCCGATGGCTCCGATGGCGCCACGGTCGAGGCGATTCGGCAGGCGGCCATGGCCGCCGGCGCCACGGTCAAGATCGTCGCGCCCAAGGTGGGCGGCGCGGTGCTGGCCGATGGTTCGAAGCTGCCCGCCGACGGGCAGCTGGCCGGAACCCCTTCGGTGATGTTCGATGCCGTGGCCGTGGTGCTGTCCGCCGACGGTGCCGCCATGCTGGCGCAGGAGAGCGCGGCACTGGATTTTGTCTGCTTTGCCTACGCCCATTTGAAGGCGATTGCCGCCGATGCGGGCGGCGACGCACTGTTGTCCCGCGCCGGACTGCCCCCGGATAACGGCATCGTGCCCGCCAGCGACACGGCCCGCTTTATCGCGGCGGCGAAGACGCGGCAGTGGGACCGGGAGCCGCAGGTGCGGATGCTGGCATAGGGGGAAAGGAGGCCGGTAGCCTGCCGGGGGCCGGCCTTGTGCACACAACGTGCGTCTGTGAATACGCAGGGCAGGGTAGAATCACCCATCCCTGTTTCCCGCGTGCCGCAGTCCATGTCCGAAGAAAAGAAGAGCCTGTCCGAAACCATCCGCGCCGCGATCGAGCAGGAGATTCTTTCCGGAAAACTTCCCAGCGGCACGCAACTGGAAGAGCAGCAGTTGCTGGCACGCTTTGGCGTATCGCGCACGCCGGTGCGCGAGGCGCTGATCCAACTGGAGTCGGCCGGCCTGGTCGACCTGGTGCCGCGCCAGGGCGCGATCGTGTCGTCGATCACGCTGCGCGAATACGTCGCCATGAACGAGATCCTGGTCCAGCTCGAGGCGCTGGCGGCCCGGCTGGCGGCGCGGCGCATCTCCGCGGCGCAGCGCACGGCGCTGCAGCAGGCGTTCGAGGCGTGCCGCGCGGCGGCGGAGCGCGCCGATTCCGAGCACTACCGCGCCGCCAACGATGCCTTCCACGAGGTCATCTACGCCGCCTGCTGCAACGACATCCTGTCGCGGCAGATCCGCACCATGCGCGCGCGCATGCGCGGCATGCGCGACCTGCGCTTCGAGAAGCCGGCGCGCATCCTAGCCTCGCTGGCCGAGCACGAGGCGGTGATGGACGCGATCGCGCGCGGCAACGAAGACGATGCCGCGGCCGCCATGGTCCGGCATATCGCCACCGGCGGCGATGTCTATGCGGACATGATCGCCGCCATGCCCGACGACGAAGCCGGCGGCCGGCGCGGCCGCCGCTAGGCGCCGCGGCCGGACAGGCTTATTCCAGCCTGACGCCGGCCTGCTCGATCCGCGTCACGGCCGCCTTGCCGTCCGCCGCGGCCCATCTGGCAAACTCGGCGGGCGATGCCGAAGTCGCGACCTCGCTGCCGTTGGAGGCCAGCTTCGCGCGCAGTTGCGGGTCGGCCATCACCTTGTTCGCGGCGGCGAAGAGCTTGTCGCGGATGCCGTCGGGAAGCCCGGCCGGCCCGTACAGTCCGAACCAGAAGGTAAAGTCAAAACCCGGCAAGCCCATCTCCGCCAGCGCGGGCAGGCCGGGCGCAACCGCCGAGGGCTTGGGCGTGGTCACGCCGATCATCTTCACCACGCCTTGCGTGCCCAGCGGCAGCACCGACGCCGCGGTGCCGAACGACAGTTCCACCTCGCCCGCGGCCACCGCCTGCAGCGCCGGCGCACCGCCCTTGTAGGGAACGTGGGTCATCTTTGCCCCCGTGGCCTTTTCGAACTGCAGCGCGGCGATATGCGGCGAGCCGCCGATGCCGGACGAGGAGTAGTTGAACTTGCCTTGCTGCGCCCGGGCCTTGGCCACCAGCGTCTTGACGTCGCTGACGTTCAGGTTCTTGTTGACGGCCAGGATCAGCGGCGACACCGTCAGCCGCGTGACCGGGGTGAAATCCGTCGCCTTGTAGCGGGCCTTGTACAACTGCTGGTCGATGCCATACAGCGTCGCCGTGGCCAGTCCCAGCGTGTAGCCGTCCGGGGCGGCCTGCGCCAGCGCGGCGGAGGCCAGCGTGCTGCCCGCGCCGGGCTTGTTGTCCACCACCACGGTCTGGCCGAGTTCCCTGGACAGGGCTTCGCCGAACACGCGCGCGACATAGTCCGCGGCGCCCGCCGGCGTGTAGCCCACCAGCAGCCGGATCGGCCGGGCCGGGTATTCCTGCGCGCCGGCCAGGGCGGGCAACGCCGCCAGGGCGGCAAGGGCCGCGCCGATGGCGGCGCGCCCGAGAGCATGGGTCATGGTTGTCTCCTTGGTGTTTTCGCTTGTCGCGGTGGTTCTTGCGGGCTTCAGGCCGCCACGCTGGCCGCGCGCAAGTCCGCGATGCCGGCTTCGTCGTAGCCCAGTGCGCGCAGGATCTCGTCGGTGTGTTCGCCGGGATCGGGCGCGGCGCGGGCGAACTGTTCCGGGTGCGGCGCGGCCGACAGGTTGATCGGCGAGCGCAGCAGCGCAAGCGGCCCCAGCACGGGGTGCTCGGCGGGCCGGGTCATGCGCAGGTGGCGCACCTGCGCGTCCTCGAAAGCCTGGCCGATATCGAACACCGGACCGCAGGGCACGCCGGCCGCATTCAGGCGCGCGGTCAGTTCGGCGACGGTGAAGGCAGCGGTGCACTGGTTGATGGCCGCGTCCAGGCGATGGCGCTCGGCGGCGCGGCCGGCGGCGCTCTGGAAGGCGGGCTCGTCCAGCAGCCAGCCGGCCGCGACGGTGCGGCAGAAGTTGGCCCACATGCGGTCGGTGCTGGCGGCGATATTGACCACGCCGTCGCGGCAGCGGTAGGTGCCCATCGGCACCAGCGTCGGGTGCGCATTGCCCTGCTGCGTCGGCACTTCGCCGTCCACGGTGTAGCGGGTGGCCTGGAAATCGAGCTTGTTGAGCATGCCCTCGATCAGCGAGGTATGCACCCATTGCCCACGGCCGGTACGCGCGCGGTGCAGCAGCGCCAGCAGGATGCCCTGGCCCAGGAACATGCCGGCAGTGGTGTCGGAAATGGCGATGCCGACGCGCAGCGGCCCCTGGCCCGGCTCGCCGGTGACCGAGCTCAGTCCCGACATGCCCTGCACGATCTGGTCGAGCCCCGGGCGCTCGCAGTACGGCCCGTCCTGGCCAAAGCCCGAGATGCTGGCCAGGATCACGCGCGGATTGATCGCGCTCAGGCGCGCGTAGCTCAGTCCCAGGCGTTCCTTGACCACCGAGCGGAAGTTCTCCACCACCACGTCGGCGCGCCGCACCAGGCGCTCCAGCACCTCGGCGCCTTGTGGCGTCTTCAGGTCCAGGCACAGGCTGCGCTTGTTGCGATGCAGGTTCTGCTCGTCCGAGCCCCGCCGCCGCCCGGTCACCGAGCCGCGATCCTGCGGCGGCGGCGGCTCGACGCGGATCACGTCGGCCCCCCAGTCAGACAGCAGGCGCACGGCGGCGGGGCCGGCGCGCGCGATCGACAGGTCCAGCACGGTGATGCCCGTCAGCGGCAGGTCTGCCCCCGGGGCAGGAGTCCCGCCGTCTTTGGGGGCGGGTGGCAAAGACGTCATGGCAATTCCTCGGCGGTGATGGCGATGTTTAGTATACAAATACACAGTATAAAAATACGTATAAGGACTTTCCACGATGCATGCAGCGCGAGAAAGGCGTACCCTGTCAAGCGTTGCTTTCCTTACGTCAAGCGGAACGCGCATTTCTCACGGCCTCGTTGCCTCAGTTTGGCCGCTCATCCCTTGTTTCCACCTTTCCTGGATTTGTATGCTTTCAGAGTCTTTCTGTATTTACAGGACCGGTGGCCCGGAAGTGCTGGAGCCATGCCAGGTCGCCGTGCCGTCGCCGGGGCCCGGCGAAGTCCAGTTGCGCCAATCGGCCATCGGCCTCAACTTCGCGGACATCTATCAGCGCAAGGGCGCGCATGGTCCCCATGCGGCCACGCCGTTTCCCATCACGCTGGGCTCGGTTGGCGCGGGCACGGTCACCGCGATCGGCGCAGGCGTAGAGGGATTTCTGGTCGGCCAGCGTGTTGCCTGCATGCACCCGGGCGCCTACCAGGTGACCCGCAACGTGCCGGCGGGCCGGCTCGTGCCCTTGCCGGACACGATCTCTGAAGACGTGGCGGGCGCCACGCTGCTGCGCGGCCTGACCGCCGAATACCTGCTGCGGCGGCTCTACGCCGTGCAGCCTGGCGACGCGGTGCTGGTGCATGCGGCGGCGGGCGGCATGGGCGTGCTGCTGTCGCAGTGGGCGCGCGCCCTCGGCGCAACCGTGATCGGCACCGTCGGCAGCGAGGCCAAGCGGGCGGTAGCACTGGCCCACGGCTGTCACCACGTCATCAACTACCGCGACGGCAACTTTGCCGAAGCGGTGCAGGCCTTGACCGGCGGCGAGGGCGTGGCCGTGGTCTACGACGCCGTCGGCAAGGATGTGTTCGTGCCCTCGCTGCAATGCCTGCGGCCGTGCGGCATGGCCATCAACTACGGCACCGCGTCGGGTGACGTGGAGGCGTTCGACCTGCAGTTGCTGCACGCGCGCTCGCTGATCGTGTCGCGGCCCACGCTGCGCACCTATATCGCCACCCCGCAAGCGCTGGCCGCGGCGGCGGCCGCGTTGTTCGCCGCGGTTGCGGCCGGGCGGTTGCGATTGGAGGTGAACCACCGGTACCCGTTGGCCGCCGTGCGCGACGCGCACCGCGACCTGGAGGGCCGTGCCACCACGGGTTCGGCCGTGCTGCTCCCTTGAGCCCGGCGAGCACAAGATGAAACTGTTCCATGGCTGGTTGTCGAGCGCGTCGCGCCGGGTACGCCTGTGCCTGGCCGAGAAAGGCCTTGCCTATGACAGCGTGCCGGTCGACCTGGCGGCGCAGGAGCAGCATACGCCCGCGTTCCTGGCAATGAACCCCAACGGCGTGGTGCCGGCGCTGGTGCTGGACGATGGCCGCTTTCTTTATGAGAGCGGCACTATTTGCGAATACCTCGACGAGATCCACCCGTTGCCGCCTTTGCGGCCCGACGATCCCTACCAGCGCGCGGTCATGCGCAACTTCGTGCGCTGGACCGACGAGAAGGCGCTGCCCAACCTGCTGGTGCTGAATTGGAGCCTCGCGCTGCAGCCGGTTGCCGCGCGATGGAGCGATGCCACGCTGGCCGAGCGGCTTGCGCGCATACCGACCGCCGAGCGCCGCGACGCGTGGCTGCGCATTGCGCGCCAGCCCTACACCGATGCGGAGAAACGCCGCGCGCTCGATGCGCTGGTCGGGCTGGTGCCCAGGATGGAAGCCATGCTCGCGCCTGGCAATTGGCTGTTCGGCGCCCGCTATACGTTGGCCGATATCGCGGCGACGCCCTTTATCGCGCGCATTGCAGAGCTGGCACCGGCCGCGCTGTCATCGGCCCCCGCCGTGGCGGATTGGTGGCAGCGCGCCCAGGACCGGCCGGCGTTTGCGCAGGCGCGGCTGGAACGTTTCGACATCGCGCTCGCACGCCGGGGCGCGCCATCCGCCGATGCCCATTGATTCCCACTGGAGAATTGCCCATGCAGACTGATGGTTCCCTTCCTTCGCTAGACCTTGCCGGCCATGTCGCCACGATCACCTTGCGCCGCCCCGAGGTGGCCAACCGGCTTGGGCCGGACGACCTGGCCGAACTGCAGCGCCATGTCGAGGCCGTCAATGCCAGCGACGTGCGGGTGCTGCGGCTGCGCAGCACCGGCAAATACTTCTGCAGCGGCTTCGACATCGGCCGGCTCGCGGCCGGACAGCGCGGCGCCGGCTTCGAAACCCTGGTCAACGCGCTGGAAGACTGCCGCGCCGTCACCATTGCCGAGATCCACGGGGGCGTCTACGGCGGCGGCACCGACCTGGCGCTGGCGTGCGACTTCCGGCTCGGCACCGCGGCGGTCGACATGTTCATGCCCGCGGCGCGGCTGGGCCTGCATTTCTACCAGCGCGGCATGGAACGCTATATCAGCCGGCTGGGACTGAACCACGCCAAGCGCCTGTTCCTGACCGCCGAGCGCATCGATGCCGACGAGATGCTCCGCTGCGGCTTCCTGACCGAATTGCTGCCCGCCGAACGCCTGCGCGAGCGCGCGCAGCAACTCGGCGACACCGTGGCCGGGCTGGCGCCATTGGCGGTGCAAGGCATGAAGCGGCACCTGAACGAGATCAGCCATGGCCGTCTGGATGCCGCGGCGCTGGCGGCCGACATCGGCGCGGCCAGCGGCTCGCAGGATATCCGCGAAGGCGCGCTGGCCTGGCAGGAGAAGCGCCAGCCGCGGTTTACCGGGACCTGAGCCGCCCCCCCTGAAGCGGCGGCGGCTACTGGCGCCGCTGCATCACCCAGTCCACCGCGCGCGCCAGGAACGGCGAGGTGTCGCCTTCGCGATAGCTCATGATCACCGGCGAGACGAAACCCGGCGCATCGATGGGGCAATAGCGCACATCGTCGCGGTGCAAGCGCTGGATCGACGCCGGCACCAGCGTGATGCCGATGCCGGCGGCCACCAGCCCAAGCGCGGTCTGCAGTTCGTTGGCTTCCTGCACCACGCGCAGCTGCAGGCCTTGCGCGCGGAACAGCGACAGCAAGTGGTCGGCGTAGCTGGGGCGCGGCCTGGCCGGATAAAGGATGAACGGACGTGCCGCCAGCGCCTGCGGCGTCAGCGCCTTGCGGCGCGGTGCCGGCAGGCGCGCGGGCAGCGCCGCCACCAGCGGTTCGGCCATCACCACCTGCTGGCGGATGGCGGGATCGTTCAGCGCGATGCGGCCGAAGCCCAGGTCGATGCGACCGGCCTTGAGCGCCTCGATCTGTTCGACGGTGATCATCTCGGCCAGTCCGACCTCCACCTGCTGGCCGCGGTCCGATTCGCGCAGTTCCCGGATCAGCTCAGGCAGCACGCCATACAGCACCGACGGCACGAAACCGATGCCGAACCAGCGCTTTTCCTCGCGCCCGATTCGGCGCGTGCCCGCAATGGTCTCTTCCAGCCGCTGCGTCAGCTGCGTGGTCTGCTCCAGCAGGAAGCGGCCCGCCTCGGTCAGGCGCAGGCCGCGGCCGATGCGGTCGAACAGCGCCACGCCCACTTCCTCTTCCAGCTGCCGGATCTGGCGCGACAGCGGCGGCTGCGCCATATGCAGCCGCTCGGCGGCACGGGTCACGTTGAGTTCCTGCGCCACGACCTGGAAATAGCGTAGGTGCCGGAGTTCCATGGGCATCCTTCTCCATACCTTTTAGGTATTGATCGAGACATCATCGGTCTTGGACACCGATAAAGTCAAGCCGCATACTTGGCCACTACTCCAAATTGCATCGACAAGGTATGAACCCGACTATCACTTCGGTGGAAGCCATCCTGGTGGACCTGCCCACCATCCGCGCCCACCAGCTGGCCATGGCGACGATGCAGCAGCAGACGCTGGTGATCGTGCGGCTGCGCTGCAGCGATGGCGTGGAAGGCATCGGCGAGGCCACCACCATCGGCGGGCTGTCTTATGGCGACGAAAGCCCCGAAGGCATCAAGCTGACCATCGACACCTACCTGGCGCCGGCGCTGGCCGGCCAGGATGCCACCAATGTGCATGCCGCCATGGCGCGCCTGGGCAAGGTCGCGCGCGGCAACCGCTTTGCCAAGTCCGCGCTCGAGACCGCCTTGCTGGACGCGCAGGGCAAGCGCCTGGGCGTGCCGCTGGCCACGCTGCTCGGCGGCGCGGTGCGCGCGACGCTGCCGGTGCTGTGGACCCTGGCCAGCGGCGATACCGCGCGCGACATTGCCGAGGCCGAGCAACTGCTGGCCCAGCGCCGGCACGACACCTTCAAGCTGAAGATCGGCCGGCGCAGCGTGCGCGACGATGTGGCGCACGTGGCCGCGATCAAGCGCGCGCTGGGCGATCGCGCGCGCGTCACGGTCGATGTCAACCAGGCCTGGAACGAAGCCGACGCGGCCACCGGCATCGCCATGCTGGAGGCCGCCGGCATCGACCTGATCGAGCAACCCACCCCGCGCGAGCACCGCATGGCGCTGGCGCGGCTGGCCGCGCGCTTCGTGGTGCCGATCATGGCCGACGAAGCGGTGTGCGGCCCCGAGGATGCGATGGAGCTGGCGCGCATCGGCGGCGCCGACGTGTTCGCGCTGAAGATCGCCAAGGCCGGCGGCCTCTTCGGCATGCTGCGCACCGCCGCGGTGGGCGATGCCGCGGGCATCGCGCTGTATGGCGGCACCATGCTCGAAGGCAGCGTCGGCACCATCGCGGCGGCGCACGGCTTCTGCACGCTGCCGCAACTGGCATGGGGCACCGAGCTGTTCGGTCCGCTGCTGCTCAAGGACGATATCGTGCAGCAGCGGCCGCAGTACCGTGATTTCAGCCTGCATCTGCCGGAAGGCCCGGGCCTGGGCCTGTCCCTGGATGAAGACAAGCTGGCGCACTACCGCCGCCACTGAGCCGGCAAGCCATTCCACGCCGGGCGCGTTGCGCGCGCCGGCGCATCACGCAGCGAGGAGACTATGAAGACGTTATTCCAGCGGCTGGCAAGCACGGGCCGCGCAGGAGCGCTGGCACTGGCCGCCGGCCTGGCGTTGGCCGCACCGGCCGCGCACGCCGCCTATCCCGACCATCCGATCCGCTGGATCGTGCCATTCCCCGCGGGCGGCGCGATGGACAACATCGCCCGCACGCTTGGCGAAGAGATGTCGCGCTCGCTCGGCCAGGCCATCGTGGTGGAAAACCGCCCGGGCGCGGGCGGCAATATCGGCGCCGAACTGGTCGCGCGCGCACCCGCCGACGGCTATACCCTGATCATCGTCGCCAACGGCATGGCCGTGAACCCGGCGCTGTACGGGCGCCTGAGCTACGACCCGGTCAAGGACTTCGCTCCGGTGTCGCTGCTGGCGGTGGTGCCCAACGTGCTGGTGGCCAACAAGGCCCGGCGCCAGGAAACCACCATCAAGGACGTGGTCGCGCATGCCAAGGCTGCGCCGGGCAAATACACCTACGCTTCGGCGGGCAATGGCACCTCGATCCACCTGGCCGGGGAACTGTTCACCTCGATGGCCGGCATCGACATGCTGCATATCCCGTACAAGGGCAGCGGCCCGGCCATGACGGATCTTCTGGGCGGCCAGGTCGACTACATGTTCGACAGCATCACTTCGGCCAAGCCGCATATCGATTCGGGCAAGCTGACGGCGATCGCGGTCACCACCAGCAAGCGCTCGAGCGCGCTGCCCAATGTGCCGACGGTGGCCGAAGCCGGCTTGCCCGGCTACGAACTGTCGCCCTGGTTCGCCGCCTTCGTGCCGGCGAAGACGCCGCAGCCGGTGATCGACACGCTCAACCGCGCCATGCTCGAGGCCCTGCGCAAGCCCGCGGTGCAGAAGCGGCTGGCACTGATCGGCGCGGAGCCGATCGGCAGTACGCCCGCGGTGCTGCGCGAGCACCTCGCCAAAGAGACCGACAAGTGGGGCGCGTTGATCCGGCAGCGGGGTATCCGCGCGGACTGAGGCACTGAGGCCCCGCAAGTGCATCGCCGCGCACTGACAACGCGGCATGGACACCATCACTCTCCCATCCCCCACTCCAGTAGGGAACAGTTCCCCGCATCCCTACCGTTAGCCCCCGCAACAAAGAGCACGGATGCCAGACCGCCGCCGGGGCCACGCGCCCCGTCGGACCGCGCACACCGTGCCGACCGGCAGGAACGGGCGCGCAGTGGCATGCAGCCGTCGGGCATGCACCAGGGCTAGAACCATAACAACGGAAGCGCATACGTCTTCTTGGACGGTAAGGGGAGTGATCATGAATTTCAGGAATCTGTCTATCCGCACGCGGATGCTGGCCGGTTTCGGCACGCTGGCGGGCGTGGTGTTGGTGGTATCGGCGTATTCGCTGCATGCGCTCGGCGATGCGACCGCCGGCTTCAATGACTATCTGAACGGCTTGAACGCGCGCGCCGCCATGGCTGAGCAAGTCCGCAGCGCGGTCGACCGGCGCGCCATCGCGGCGCGCAACATGGTGCTGGTGACGGATGCGGCCGAACTGGAGCGCGAGAAGGCCGACGCCCTGCGCGCGCATGAAGACGTGCAGGCCCGGCTGGCGCGGCTCAACGAGATGGTGCGCCAGCCTGGCGTCAGCGACGAAGCGCGCAAGCTGGTCGAGGACGTGGCCAAGGTCGAGGCGCAGTACGGTCCGGTTGCCACCGGCATTGTCGCGCTGGCGGTGGAGCGCAAGATCGAGGAAGCGGTCGCGCGGATCGACAAGCAATGCCGTCCGTTGCTGGCGGCGCTGATCAAGTCGACCGATGCCTACGCCGAGTTCACCAGAGCGCGTCAGAATGAAATGAAGCGCAGGCTCGAGGCGGACTACGAGCGCCAGCGCAACCTGCTGATCCTGATTTCGCTGGTATCCGCTGCCATTGCACTGGCCGGCGGCGTGCTGATCACGCGCGCCATCACGCGCCCGATCCAGCGTGCCGTCGACGTGGCCGGCACCGTCGCCGGCGGCGACCTGGGCGCGCGCATCGAGGTGGACCGCGATGACGAGACCGGCCGCCTGCTGGCGGCGCTGCGCGACATGAACGAGCGCCTGACCGCCACCGTCACCCAGGTGCGCGCCAGCAGCGGCAATATCGCCATCAGCACCAGCGAGATCGCCCTGGGCAATGCCGACCTCAGCAGCCGCACCGAGGAGCAGGCGGCCTCGCTGGAGCAGACTGCTGCCAGCATGGAAGAGCTGACCGAAACCGTGCGCCAGAACACCGAGAACGCACGCCAGGCCAGCGAGCTGGCACGCAACGCGGCGGATGTGGCGCAGCGCGGCAGCACCACGGTGCAGCGCGTGGTCGGCACCATGCAGGACATCAGCGCCAGTTCGAGCAAGATCGCGGAGATCACCGGCATCATCGAGGGCATTGCCTTCCAGACCAATATCCTGGCGCTGAACGCGGCAGTGGAAGCCGCGCGCGCGGGCGAGCAGGGGCGTGGCTTTGCCGTGGTGGCAAGCGAGGTGCGCGGGCTGGCCCAGCGCTCGTCCAGCGCGGCCAAGGAGATCAAGGAACTGATCGAGGCGTCGGGCCGGCAGGTGCAGGATGGTTCGTCGCTGGCCAGCGAGGCCGGCCAGACCATGGCCGAGGTGACCCAGGCGGTGGCGCGCGTGACCGGCATCGTCGAGGAAATCGCCACGGCGTCGGCCGAGCAGACCCGCGGCATCGAGCAGGTCAACCAGGCCATCGTGCAGATCGACCAGGTGACGCAGCAGAACGCGTCGCTGGTGAGCGAGGCGGCCAACGCCTCGCGCGCGCTGGAAGAACAGGGCCGCGAACTGAGCGAGGTGGTGGCTTTCTTCCGCCTGCCGGGCGAAGCGGGGACCATGCCGTCGGCCGCCGGTACCCCGGCCGCGCCGCGGCGCGCGGCGCACCGGCTGGCCACGGCATAGCCGCCGGCGGGGCGTAGCTGCGCGCGGGCGCCGGGACGGGTAAACTGACCGGTCCCGACTCCCTCTTGCCACCGCCATGACCGCCCTGCCGATTTCTTTCGACGACGTTGCCGCCGCCCACGAACGGATCCGCGCGGCGGCCCACCGCACCCCGGTGCTGACCTCGGCCACCGCGGACGCCGCCACCGGCGCGCAGCTGTTCTTCAAGTGCGAAAACTTCCAGCGCATCGGCGCGTTCAAGTTCCGCGGCGCCTACAACGCCATTGCGCAGTTCACGCCGCAACAGAAGGCGGGCGGCGTGCTGGCGTTTTCCTCCGGCAACCACGCGCAGGCGATCGCGCTGTCCGCGCGCTTGCTGGGCGTGCAGGCGGTGATTGTGATGCCGCAGGACGCTCCCGCGATCAAGATCGAGGCCACGCGCGGCTATGGCGCCGAGGTCGTGCTGTACGACCGCTACCAGGATGACCGCGAGGCGCTGGGCCGGCGCATCGCCGCCGAGCGCGGCATGACGCTGATCCCGCCCTATGACCACCCGCATGTGATGGCCGGGCAGGGCACCGCGGCCAAGGAACTGTTCGAGGAAACCGGCCCGCTCGACATGCTGGTGGTGTGCCTGGGCGGCGGCGGGTTGCTGTCGGGCTGCGCGGTCGCGGCGCAGGCGATGTCACCGGGCTGCGCGGTATATGGCGTCGAGCCCGAAGCCGGCAACGACGGCCAGCGCAGCCTGCGCAGCGGCGAGATCGTCCGCATCGATACGCCCCGGACCATCGCCGACGGCGCGCAGACGCCGTTCCTGGGCCACCACACCTTCGCCGTGATCCGCGAACTGGTGACCGATATCGCCACCGTGTCGGACGCCGAGTTGGTCGACACCATGAAGTTCTTCGCCGGGCGCATGAAGATCGTTGCCGAGCCCACCGGCTGCCTGGCCGCGGCGGCGGTGCTGCACGGCAAGCTCGAGGTGAAGGGCAAGCGCGTGGGCATCATCGTGTCGGGCGGCAATGTGGACCTGAGGGCGTTTGCAGGCTTTGTAGGCTAGGGTGGCCGCTAGGGAATCCTTGGCAAGCCCCGGCCTCTAAGCTGCAAAGCGTGACGACGGGGGCAGGCTCGACATGGCGGACAAGCATCAATACGACGTACTCGACACCGGCGCCGGCAAGCCGGTCAAGCTGTGGACACGCGGCGTACCGGTGGAAAGCGCCGCGCGCGATCAGCTGGTGAACACGGCCCGGATGCCGTTCATCTTCCGCCATCTGGCGGTGATGCCGGACGTACATCTGGGCAAGGGGTCGACCATCGGTTCGGTGATTCCCACGGTAGGCGCGGTGATTCCCGCGGCGGTGGGGGTCGACATCGGCTGCGGCATGATGGCGGTGAAGACCTCGCTGACGGCGTCCGACCTGCCGGACAACCTGGGCCAGCTGCGCAGCGCGATCGAGCATGCCGTGCCGCATGGCCGCAGCGCGCAGGGCGGGCGGCGCGACCAGGGCGCGTGGGGTTCGGCGCCGGCGCATGTCGACGCCGCCTGGGCCGAAATGGCACCGGCCTTTCGCCGCATCACCGACAAATACCCCCACCTCGCGCGCGCCAACCATCGCAGCCACCTGGGCACGCTCGGCACCGGAAACCATTTCATAGAGGTGTGCCTGGACGAGGCCCAGTCAGTCTGGTTCATGCTGCACAGCGGCTCGCGCGGCATCGGCAATGCCATCGGCACCACCTTCATCACGCTGGCCCAGCAGGACATGCGCCAACACCTGGCCAACCTGCCGGACCGCGACCTGGCCTACCTGGTGGAAGGCTCGCCGCACTACGAGGACTATATCTACGCCGTGTCATGGGCGCAGGCCTACGCCCGCCGCAACCGCGAGCTGATGATGGAGGCCGTGCTGGCCGCGGCGCAGCGGGTGCTGCGCAAGCCGTTCCAGGCGCAGCTCGAAGCGGTCAACTGCCACCATAACTACGTGCAGAAGGAACACCACTTCGGCGCCGACGTGCTGGTCACGCGCAAGGGCGCGGTCAGCGCGCGCGCCGGCGAGTTGGGCATCATCCCGGGCTCGATGGGCGCGCGCTCTTTCATCGTGCGCGGCAAGGGCAATCCGGAGTCGTTCTGCTCGTGCAGCCACGGCGCGGGCCGCACCATGAGCCGCACCGAGGCCAAGCGCCGCTTCACCGTGGCCGACCAGAAGCAGGCGACGCAAGGGGTGGAATGCCGCAAGGACGCTGCCGTGATCGACGAGATTCCGATGGCGTACAAGGACATCGACGCGGTGATGGCGGCGCAGGCGGACCTGGTGGAGGTGGTGCACACGCTGCGGCAGGTGGTGTGCGTGAAGGGGTAAGGCCCGGCGGGAACACGCGCGCACGGGAACTCTCTTGCGCCCATCCAGCAACGCATGCAATGCGCAAGCGCCGGGGTCTGCCTGCTGTAGCCGGGACTGTACCCCGCACGGTCAGTCGACGAGCAGATTGATCTTCGTTGAGAATTTCTGCCAGCGATCGATGTCGGCGCTCACCAGCTTCTGGAACTCGGCAGGGGTGCTTGTCGTCGTGGCAAAGCCGAGTTGCGTGAGCGATGTCTTGATCTCGGGCTTGGCGATGGCCTTGGCAATTTCCGTGTTCAGCTTTTGCACGATCTCGGGCGGTGTATGCGCTGGCGCGAGGATGCCGAACCACTGGTCGACGTCATAGCCGGTCACCCCCAACTCGCTCACGGTGGGCACGTCGGGCAGGAACGGCGATCGCGTCTTCGACGTGACGGCCAGTGCGCGCAGCTTGTTGCTCTTCAGATAGGGGATGGTGTTGGTCAGCGTGTTGACGCTGACATCGGCCTGGTTGCCAAGCACGTCGGCAATGGCGGGGGCACAACCCTTGTACGGAACGTGCAGCATATCCATCTTTGCCGAGGCCTTCAGCAATTCGCCGGCCAGATGCTGTGGCGTGCCGTTGCCGCACGACGCATAGCTGGGGGGTGCGGCGCTCTTGCCCGCGGCAAGCAAGTCGCTGAAAGTACGGAGCCTGGAGTGCGATGGCACGGCAATCACCGACGGTACCGAAGCGAAGGTGATGACGGCGCTGAAATCCGACTTCGGATTGAACTGCAGCTTCTTGAAAACGCTCGGGTTGATGGCGAAGCTGCTGTTGACGATAAGCAGCGTATAGCCGTCGGCAGGGCTTTTGGCGACGAATTCGGCGCCAATATTGCCGCTGGCGCCGGGCCGGTTGTCGACCACCACCGGCTGCCCCAGCGACTTGCTGAGGTCATTGCCGAGCAGGCGCGCGAGAGAATCGGTTCCGCCTCCGGCCGGGAACGTCACCACCACGCGGATCGGCTTTTGCGGGAAGGCGTTGGCGATGTTGGCTTCGGCGCGCCCGGGCATGGTGCCCAGGGTACCAGCCAAAAACAGGAGCGATGCCAGACTGCTGACGACGGATAGGGGTCTCATTGGTATGCCTCGTCGGTTAGGGTGAGGGAAGCGGAAAGGCCGGTCAATCGGGGTCTATACGCACCGCCTGGCAGCAAGCGCCGCCAGCGCGCGCGAGTGCCGCGGCCGCGTCAAGCGCTTCAGCGCAGCCGGCATGGATACGGTAGAGAGGTTGTCCCTGCACTACCTTTGTGCCACTTGTGCAAAGCATGTCGACGCCCGCGCCGGCATCGACCGGTGCTCCGGCGGCGCGCGCCACCGCGGAAATCTGCAGGCCATCGATGCTTTTGACCCGGCCTTGCGCATCGGCAGCCACGAGCTGCGTGTACGCACCGGCTACCACTGGCTCCGCACGGATGCCTTGCGCTGCGGCGATGCGGTCAAACGCCGCCTTTGCCTTGCCTTCGTTCAGCAGTGCGGCCGCTATTTGCATGCCGCGTTCAGAAGACCCGACTTGGGGATCGAAGGCGATGATTTCGCCGGCAAAGCGCAGCGCTTTTTCACGCAGGTCGGCGGGGGCATCGGGAGCGTTGTCGAGCACGAGACGGACGTCGCGCACTTCCAGTGCCGGTCCGACGCCGCGGCCGATCGGTCGGCTGCCGTCCGTGGCCAGTGCGCGCACGTGCAGGCCCAGGCCCTCGCCGACCTGTTCGAACAGAGCGCCAAGGGCCTCGGCATCGGCGCGCGTGGCCAGCTTGGTTTGCGGGCCGTAGGGCAAGTCGACGATGACGTGGGTAGCGCCGGCGGTGTATTTCTTCGACAGGATCGATGCCACGGACCAGCGCCGCGAATCCAGCCGTAGCGGCAGGGTGATGGCGTTCATCACGTCGTCGATCACGGAGTGGTTCAGCCGGCCGTTCCACGCAATGCATGCGCGCGCCTGAGCCACGCATCGGCGCACCTCTTCAGGCGCCAGGTCGACGCGCGCCAACGTCTCCATGGCATCGGCGGTGCCGGCCGCGGACGTGATCGCGCGCGAGGATGTCTTGGGCATCGCGAGCCCGTAGGCGGCGACAATCGGCACCACGATCAGCGTGATGCGGCTGCCGGGAACGCCACCCATCGAATGCTTGTCGACCACAAGGGGTTCGTCCCAGTCAATGCGGGGGGTGAAGGCAGTACGCGCGCGCGCCAGCGCAACTACCTCGTCGTCCGTCAGCATGCGCGTCGCCGCAACGAGGAAGTCGGTCAGTTCTGCCCGGGTGTACCTTCCGGCAATGGCATCTTGCAACACCGCAACGTAGGCGGCTTCGTTGAGCGGTTCGCCGCGCAGCTTGGCCATCAGGTTGGCGCGGCTGGCCGGCCGTCCGGCGGCGGATGGCGCGGCGCCATGGCGCAGGGCTTCGATAAAGCGCGCGGTGCCCGCTTCCAGCGTGCTGTCATTCGGCACCGTGATACACGACACATGCGGGGGCAGCGGGGTTCCCGTGCGCGACACGCGTCTGGCGACCTGTTCGCCCGATTCCCGCCCGCGCGCGGCAATGCGCCGGGCGAGGACATCTTTCGGCGCCGTCACCAGCACCACCACGAAGCGGGGCAAGCGGGCCGCGAGTTCGGCGATGGCGCCGCGCGAGCCATTGGCCACGACGTTGCGCCCGCGGTCGAGCTCGAGCATCAGGGAGCTGGGCAACCCATAGCTGAGCTCGTGCGCGTTCCACGTGACCAGGAACTCTCCGCACCGTTGACGTCGCACGAACTCCGACTCCGAGACGCCCTCGTGGTCTTCGCCGGCAGAGCCGCCCGGACGCGTAATGACGCGGCGCGCGAATACGTAGCCGTCATCCAGCATGGCCCTGGCGCCGTCGATCAGGGAGTCCTTGCCGGCGCCACTGGGTCCCACGACAAAAAAGAATGTTCCCGTCGTCTTCATTGAATTACCTTAGATGTCGAAGTTGTGGAATCATGCTAGCACCGGCTCCCGGGGTGTCAAGTTAAGTTCGATGTCTAAGGTAATGCAAGCAGCGGGCCAGTCCCCGCAAATCCAGCGTGTGCGCGGCATTCGAGGTGTCGTAGGGGAAAATACGGGGATGCGCTAAGCGCAGTGATGGTGCGCCGTGCCAGCGCCGCGGGCAGGGTGCACTGATGGAGTGAACGCTACATGGAAAGGTGTGTTGGCCGCGTCGCGTGGCGGCGGTGCGCGGGCGCCGGAGGCGCTATCATGTGTGCTGTCGCTGGCACCGGTTCCACGGTGCCGCCTGCATGCGTTTTACTTTCCCTCACGACTATGGCCACAAGACAGCCGGATGCCCCGGTCACGATCACGCCTGCCGATGAAGCCGATGAAGAACGGCTTGCCCACCTGGTGAAGGATGCTGCGCGGGCCTATATCCGTGCGCTGCAGTTGCGCCTGGCGGAGCATTCGGTTTCGTACGGCCACTGGACCATCCTGCGTATCCTGTGGCGGCATGATGGCCTGTCGCAGCGAGAACTGAGCGAGCGGGCCGGCGTGACCGAGCCGACGACGTTTGCGGCAGTCAAGGCGCTGGAGGCGCTGGGCTACGTCGAACGTACGCATCTTCCCGGCAATAGGAAGAAGGTGCATGTGTTCCTCAGCAAGACCGGACGCGCGCTGCGCCGCAAGCTTGAACCGCTGGCCACCGAGGTGAATGAACTCAGCGTGCAGGGGCTGAGCGAAGCAGACGTGCTGACTACGCGCCGGGTGCTGATCACGATCGCGGAGCGTCTGGTCGCCGACGAGGTCGCGTCGGCCGAGCATGGGCGACGGGTTCCGTCCACGCAGGAAGTCGGGCGTCTGCTCTCGGATCTGTAGGCGCGCCGCAAGGGAAAAGACCCTCGCCGGGCGAGACCGGCGAGGTTGAATGCCTTGGGTAGAAGGCGTGAATCGGCCGGGATCTGGCGCCCCGGGTGTCAGGCCTCGTCGAGGCCGATATCGACGGCGGGGGCAGACTGGGTGATCCGGCTCGTGGAGATGTAGTCCACGCCCGTTTCGGCCACGGCCCGGATCGTTTCCAGGCGGATGCCACCCGAAGCCTCGACCTTGGTACGGCCATTGACGATCTGCACCGCTTCTTTCATGTCGGGCACCGACATGTTGTCCAGCATGATCACGTCGACACCGGCCGCCAGCGCTTCGTGCACCTGTTCCAGCCGATCGCATTCCACTTCCAGCTTGGTCAACACGGGCAGCTTGCGGCGCACGCGCGCCACGGCGGCGGCGATGCTGCCGCACACGGCGATGTGGTTGTCCTTGATCATCACGCCGTTGTCCAGGCTCAGCCGGTGGTTCAATCCGCCGCCGCAGGTCACCGCGTGTTTTTCCAGCGCGCGCAGCCCCGGCGTCGTCTTGCGGCTGTCGATCAGGCGAGCCTTGGTGTGGGCAATGGCTTGGACATACGTTGCGGTGTGGTTGGCGATGCCGCACAGGCGCTGCATGATGTTCAGCGCGGTGCGCTCTGCCGTCAGGACGCTGCGTGCGTTGCCGCTCACGTTGAGCAACACCGCGCCTTTTTCAACCTTGTCGCCATCGGCGACGCGCACATCGATGGACAGCGTCGGATCGTAGCGCGCAAAGATGCGTGTCGCCACATCGATGCCGGCGATGAGCATCGGCTCGCGGGCGTTCATGCAAAAGGTGCCGGTCTCTCCCGGTTCTATCATGGTCTGGACGGTCAGGTCGCAGATGCCGATGTCTTCGGTCAGCCAGAGATCGATCAGCTTGTCGGTGGCAAAAATGTCATACATTAAGGGCTCCTGGGCGGTGGTTGCGGTACCTCATTAATCTTAGAGATCGAAGTACATGGTGTAATACTAGCGCCTGCATGTGCCATGTCAAGAGATATTCGATCTCTAAGATAGTTTGGCGAGAAGACCCTACCGCCCGAACTGCTCCAGCACCATCCCCACCGCCTCCAGCCCCGCCTCGATCATATGCAGCATGTAGCTGCCCATCTGCGGCATCACCAGGGTCAGCACCAATAGCCCGCCCGACAGCGTGACCGGGAAGCCCACCGCGAAGATCGACAGTTGCGGCGAGGCGCGGTTCAGTATGCCCATGGCCAGGTTCAGCGTCAGCAGCGCGGCGATCATCGGCAGCGCCAGCAGCAGGCCCGAGGCGAACACCATGCCGCCGGCCCGGGCCACCGCCATGGCGCCGCCGGCGGACAACGGGGTGCCGCCGATGGGCAGGCTGTTGAAGCTGTCGACTAGCGCGCCCAGCATCAGCAGGTGGCCGTCCAGCGCCAGGAACAGCAGCACCGCGATCAGGTTCAGGAAGCGCGACAGCACCATGGTCTGGCCGCCGGCCGCGCGGTCGAAGAAGGACGCGAACGACAGGCCCATCTGCAGGCCGATGATCTCGCCGGCCTGCTGCACGGTGGCAAACACCAGCCGCATGACAAAGCCCGTGGCCAGGCCGATGCCGACTTCATTGAGGATGATCATCAGCCCGCCGAACGAGTACACCGGCACGACCGGCAGCTGGGCGATGGTGGGCGAAACGATCATGGCGATCAGCGCCGACAGCGCGATCTTGGCGCGCCGCGGGATGGTCGATTCACCGAACAGCGGCGCGGTGCCGAGCAGCGCTAGGATGCGGAAGAACGGCCACAGGAAAGCCGCGAGCCAGCCGTAGAGCTGGGCTGAGGTGAACTCGATCACGGCGGCGGGTCAGCGGGCAGGCAGGGCGAAGGGCGGCAACGGTGGCGGACAGCGGCGGAGGGTGTCGGCGGGGGCGGCCGTCAGTGCGCCAGCGCGGGAATGCTCTGGAACACCTCGCGCATGTAGTCGACCATCGCATTGATCATCCACGGTCCGGCCAGCACCATGGTGGCGAACAGCGCGATCAGCTTGGGGATGAAGCTCAGCGTCATCTCGTTGATCTGGGTGGCGGCCTGGAACAGGCTGACCACCAGGCCGGCGGCCAGCGCCACCAGCAGCAGCGGGGCAGCCAGCAGCAGGGTCATCTTCATCGCCTGGGTGGCGATGGTCATTACGGTTTCCGGGGTCATGGCTCGGTTATGTGAAGGGTGGCGGGCGCCGGGGGCCGGCCTCAGTTCATGAAGCTCTGCGCCAGCGAACCCAGCAGCAACTGCCACCCGTCGACCAGCACGAACAGCATCAGCTTGAACGGCAGCGAGATGGTGGCCGGCGGCACCATCATCATGCCCATCGCCATCAGCACGCTAGCGACCACCAGGTCGATGATCAGGAACGGGATAAAGATGGTGAAGCCGATCTGGAACGCGGTCTTCAGCTCGCTGGTGACGAAGGCCGGCACCAGGATGCTGAGCGGGACTTCCTCCGGGCCCTGCATTTCCGGCGCCTTGGCCATCTGCGCGAACATGGCCAGGTCCTTCTCGCGGGTCTGGCGCAGCATGAAGGCCTTGAGCGGCTCGGCGGCCTTGGCCGCGGCGCCTTCCAGGCTGAGCTTGTTCTCGGACAGCGGCTTGTAGGCGTCGTTGTAGACGCGGTCGAAGACCGGCGACATCACGAAGAAGGTCAGGAACAGCGACAGGCCCACCAGCACCTGGTTGGGCGGCGAGGTGGCCGTGCCGAGCGCGTTGCGCAGCAGGCCCAGCACGATGATGATGCGGGTGAAGCCGGTCATCATCAGCATCGCCGCCGGCAGGAACGACAGCGAGGTCAACAGCACCAGCGTCTGCACCGGCAGCGACCAGATCTGGCCGCCGCCCGGAGCAGGCTTGCTGATGACGCCGGGCAGCGCCTGGGCCCACGCGGGGCCCGGCGCCAGCGCGCCAAGCGCCAGCATCAGCGCCAGCAGCGGCAGTATCGGCAGGGGTAGCGGGAACTGGCGCGCGGCGTCCGCATGGCGCGGCAGCGGGCGCCACGGCGTGGCACGCGGGGAAGTCATGACTTGAACTGGGCCTGCATGGAGCGCAGCAGCTTTTCGGCAAAGCTGCCGCCGTTGGGCGGTTGCGACGGGCCGGCGGCGCCGTGGACGATGGTCTGGCTGGCGGCGGGCGTGCCGGCGGCCAGGGTGTGCAGCGGACGGATTTCGCCGGGGCTCACGCCCAGCACCAGCCAGCTGTCTCCCACCTCGACCAGCACCAGGCGCTGGCGTGCGCCGAGCATGGTGCTGCCGACCACCTTGATCGCGCCGCCGGTGGCGTGGCGCACCAGGCCGGCACGCCGCGCCACCCAGGCAATGCCCAGGATCAGCGCGATGATGGCGAACAGCCCCAGCCCCGCCTGCGCCAGGCTGGCCGCTCCGCTGATGGCTGGCACGTGCGTGTCTTCCGCGGCGGTAGCGGCGCAAGGCAGCACCGCCAGCGCAGTCAGCAAGGCGCGGGTCGTGGCTGTCATTTGTTCAGCTTCCGGATGCGTTCGGACGGCGTGATGATGTCGGTCAGGCGGATGCCGAACTTGTCGTTGACCACCACGACCTCGCCCTGCGCGATCAGGTAGCCGTTGACCAGCACGTCCATCGGCTCGCCGGCCAGGCCGTCCAGCTCCACCACCGAGCCCTGCGCCAGTTGCAGCAGGTTCTTGATGGGCACCTTGGTGCGGCCCAGCTCCACCGTCAGCTGCACCGGGATATCGAGGATCATCTCGATATCGTTGCGGAAGCCGCTCGGCGCTTCCTTGGCCAGCGGCGGGAACACCGTGGCCGCGGCCGGCGTGGCGGTGGGCGCGGCCGGCGCGGCAGCGGCGGGGGCTTCGGCGGAAGTGGCGCTGGTCTGCTCGGCCAGCGCGCTGGCCCAGTCGTCCATCGGGTCGACCGGCTTGTCCTCGATGCCGTCAGTCATAATCGGTGTCCTCGGTATCCAGGTGGGAATCGCCGTCCTGGTGATTGATCATTCGTTCTACCCGCAGCGCGTACTGGCCGTTGATCGTGCCGAAGCCGCATTGCATCACGGGCACGCCGTCCACCTTGCCGAACACCTTCTCGGGCAGCTCGATCGGCAGCACGTCGCCGGCACGCATCGCCAGCACTTCGGCCACGGTGCTTTGCAGGTGGGCGAATTCGGCCACCAGCTCAACCTCGGCCGCGCGCAGCTGCGTCGACAGTTGCGTGACCCAGCCCTTGTCGACCTCTTTCTCGTCCTGCAGCGGATTCATCAGCAGGTCCTTGAGGGGCTCGATCATCGCGTACGGCAGGCATACGTGAAGCTGCCCGCCGACGGCGCCCAGCTCGATGTGGAAGGCGGTGGTCACCACGGCCTCGTTGTGCGTGGCGACGTTGGCAAACTTGGGATGCATCTCCGAGCGGATGTACTCGGTCTCGATCGGATGCACGGTGCGCCAGGCGTTGCCGTAGCTGTTCAGCGTCAGCTCCAGCATGCGTTGGATGATGCGCTGCTCGGTCTGGGTAAAGTCGCGGCCTTCCACGCGGGTGTGGAAGCGGCCGTCGCCGCCGAACAGGTTGTCGACCACCAGGAACACCAGGTTGGGGTCGTAGACGAACAGCGCCGTGCCGCGCAGCGGCTTCAGGTGGACCAGGTTCAGGTTGGTCGGCATCGGCAGGTTGCGCGCGAAATCGCCGAACTTTTCGATCCTGATGCTGCCCACGGTGATGTCCGCGCCGCGGCGGATAAAGTTGAACAGCGCCGTGCGCAGCGAGCGCGCAAAGCGCTCGTTGATGATTTCCAGCGTATGCAGGCGGCCGCGGATGATGCGTTCCTGCGTCGCCAGGTTGTAGGGGCGTACCCCGCCCTCGTCGGGCGCAGTCTCGCTGACCTTGGGCGTATCGGCCTCGCCGGATACGCCCTTGAGCAGCTCGTCTACCTCGTCTTGCGAGAGGAACTTGTCGTAGGCCATCTAGTGTCCTGCCCCTTGTGCGGCGTTATGGATGAAACGTGCTGCCTGGCTTTCCGCTTACTGCACCACGAACGAGGTGAACAGCACGTCCAGCACGCGTTGCGCCGGCAGGCCGCTGGCAAACGGCTTGCTGATGGTGTCGCGGATATCGTCGGCCAGCTTGCGCTTGCCGTCGACGGTGGCAAGCTCGGCCGGCTGCCTGGCCGACAGCAGCAGCAGGATGCGGCTGCGCGCCTCGGGCAGGTACTGGGCCAGGCGCGCCTGGGTCTCGGCGTCCGCCACCTTCAGCGACAGGCCGGTGTGCAGGAAGCGGTCGCCGTCGTCGCTGCGCAGGTTGACGGTGAACGCGTCCAGCGGCACGAAGATCGGCGGCGGGACCACCGGAGCGGCGGGCGCGGTGGGCGCCGCCGGCTGGCGGTTGCTCAGGATGCTGCCCAGCACGAAGCCTCCGGCACCCAGTGCCACCACCAGCACGCCGGCGCCGATCAGCAGTAGCCGGCCGCGCTTGCCTGTGTTGCCAGTCCGGGGAGGGGAAGCCGTGTTCGCCATGAGAAGCCTGTATCGGAATGCCTGCCATTCTTCCGGAATTGCAGGCCAGCAAAGGGCCGAAAAAAAGGGGGAAACCCTTTCAGCTTGGCCATTTGAGCGGAAAGGGAGCAGGCACGGCTACGCGAGCGGGCGCCGTTGTGTTGCGCGCCTGCAGGGTGGTTAACGCTTGTTGACGGAGGAACTTGAGTGTCGGTATCGGGTGGGGGGGAGGGTGTTGCGAATGGGGGGAGAGAACAAGCGTGAGCGAAACCAAGCTTTTGGGCTCGCCCGCGACAACGCCGTGCGAGCGCAGCGACGCACTCCGTGCCAGAGCATACGACCTGAGATGGTGAGCGCGCGCAGCGCAGCCGAAGGCGTCCCACCAACAACCTGGTTAGCAGGCTGCCACCGACCTAAAGTCGGGTTCGTCCATCCGACCCCGAACGCCAGGCACCTCCCGGTAGCGTCAGCAGGGTCGAACCACCGGACCCCTGACCGCAAGACGCCACCACCCGAATGACCAACGCCGCCTTGGCCAGCCGCCCAGAGGCGACGCGTTTTTCTGCTTACTCTTTTGTCGCTCGGACAAAAGAGTAAGTCGCCGGCTACGCCGGCGAAACAGCCACGCTAGTCAAGCACGACACCCAACCCCAAAGCCACATGCCCACCACCCCACAATCCCTACTACGCTAGTCGGGTAGCCAATCATGCGAGTCTTCAACTCCTTCATCCAGCAAGTCTTTGTTTCACATGGATTTCCCTGAATACACTCTTATATAAGATATAAGACATTTGACCCCGCAGCCGCTTCGGACTACAATCGCGACGTACCGAGTCTTTCTAAACCTAATTACTCAGCAGGTTCCCATGCTTGAAAACTATCGCGCACATGTGGCCGAGCGCGCCGCGCTTGGCATCCCCCCTCTGCCCCTGACCGCCAAGCAAACGGCCGAGCTGATCGAACTGCTGAAGAACCCGCCCGCCGGTGAAGAACAGAACCTGGTCGAGCTGATCTCGCACCGCGTCCCGGCCGGCGTCGATGACGCCGCCAAGGTCAAGGCCTCGTACCTGGCCGCCGTGGCGCTGGGCAAGGAACAATGCGCGCTGATCTCGCGGGCCAAGGCCACCGAGCTGCTGGGCACCATGCTGGGCGGCTACAACATCTCGCCGCTGATCGAGCTGCTGGACGATGCCGAAGTCGGCACCGTCGCCGCCGACGCGCTGAAGAAGACCCTGCTGATGTTCGACGCCTTCCACGACGTGAAGGAGAAGGCCGACAAGGGCAACGCCAACGCCAAGGCCGTGCTGCAGAGCTGGGCCGACGCCGAGTGGTTTACCAGCCGTCCGGAAGTGCCGCAAAGCCTGACCATCACCGTGTTCAAGGTGCCGGGCGAAACCAACACCGACGACCTGTCGCCGGCCCCGGACGCCACCACCCGCCCGGACATCCCGATGCACGCGCTGGCGATGCTGAAGAACAAGCGCGAAGGCGCGGCGTTCCAGCCGGAAGAAGACGGCAAGCGCGGCCCCATCAAGTTCATCGAGTCGCTGAAGGACAAGGGCCACCTGGTCGCCTACGTCGGCGACGTGGTCGGTACCGGTTCCTCGCGCAAGTCGGCCACCAACTCGGTGCTGTGGTTCACCGGTGAAGACATCCCCTTCATCCCGAACAAGCGCTTCGGCGGCGTGTGCCTGGGCAACAAGATTGCCCCGATCTTCTACAACACCATGGAAGACGCCGGCGCGCTGCCGATCGAGCTGGACGTGTCGAAGATGGAAATGGGCGACGTGGTCGAGCTGCGCCCGTACGAAGGCAAGGCGCTGAAGAACGGTGAAGTGATCGCCGAGTTCAAGGTCAAGTCCGACGTGCTGTTCGACGAAGTCCGCGCCGGCGGCCGCATTCCGCTGATCGTCGGCCGTGGCCTGACCGCCAAGGCACGCGAGGCGCTGGGCCTGGCTCCGTCGACGCTGTTCCGCCTGCCGCAGAACCCGGCCGATACCGGCAAGGGCTTCACGCTGGCGCAGAAGATGGTTGGCCGCGCGTGCGGCCTGCAGGAAGGCAAGGGCATCCGCCCGGGCACCTACTGCGAACCGAAGATGACCTCGGTGGGCTCGCAGGACACCACCGGCCCGATGACCCGCGACGAGCTGAAGGACCTGGCCTGCCTGGGCTTCTCGGCCGACCTGGTGATGCAGTCTTTCTGCCACACCGCCGCCTACCCGAAGCCGGTCGACGTCAAGACCCACCACACCCTGCCCGAATTCATCAGCACCCGCGGCGGCATCTCGCTGCGCCCGGGCGACGGCGTGATCCACTCGTGGCTGAACCGCATGCTGCTGCCCGACACCGTCGGCACCGGCGGCGACTCGCACACCCGCTTCCCGATCGGCATCAGCTTCCCGGCCGGCTCGGGCCTGGTGGCCTTTGCCGCGGCCACCGGCGTGATGCCGCTGGACATGCCGGAATCGGTGCTGGTCCGCTTCAAGGGCCAGATGCAGCCGGGCGTGACCCTGCGCGACCTGGTCAACGCGATCCCGCTGTACGCGATCAAGCAAGGCCTGCTGACCGTGGCCAAGCAAGGCAAGCAGAACATCTTCTCGGGCCGCATCCTGGAAATCGAAGGCCTGCCCGACCTGAAGGTCGAGCAAGCGTTCGAGCTGTCGGATGCCTCGGCCGAGCGTTCGGCCGCCGGTTGCACGGTGCGCCTGAACAAGGACCCGATCATCGAATACATCAACAGCAACATCACGCTGCTGAAGTGGATGATCGCCCAGGGCTATCAAGACCCGCGCAGCCTGCAGCGCCGCATCAAGGCCATGGAAGCGTGGCTGGCCGATCCGAAGCTGCTCGAGCCGGACGCCGACGCAGAGTACGCCGCCGTGATCGAGATCGACCTGGCCGACGTGCATGAGCCGATCGTGGCCTGCCCGAACGACCCGGACGACGTGAAGACGCTGTCGGAAGTGGCTGGCGCCAAGATCGACGAAGTCTTCATCGGTTCGTGCATGACCAACATCGGCCACTTCCGCGCAGCGTCGAAGCTGCTGGAAGGCAAGCGCGACATCCCGGTCAAGCTGTGGGTCGCTCCGCCGACCAAGATGGATCAGAAGCAACTGACCGAGGAAGGCCACTACGGCGTGTTCGGCACCGCCGGTGCCCGCACCGAAATGCCGGGCTGCTCGCTGTGCATGGGCAACCAGGCCCAGGTGCGCGAAGGCGCGACCGTGATGTCGACCTCGACCCGCAACTTCCCGAACCGCCTGGGCAAGAACACCAATGTGTACCTGGGCTCCGCCGAACTGGCGGCAATCTGCTCGCGCCTCGGCCGCATCCCCACCAAGGAAGAGTACATGGCCGACATGGGCGTGCTCAACGCCAATGGCGACAAGATCTATAAGTACATGAACTTCGACCAGATCGAGGACTTCAAGGAAGTCGCCGACGGCGTGACGGTGTAAGCCGCGCAGCCGGCTGGCAAGAGGAGGGGGCCCTGCGGGGCCCCTTTTGTTTTTGCATGCCGCGTATGGCGCGCGGCAGCGGGCAGGTCCGGGCCGTTGCCCTGCAAGCGCGGCGGGGCCGGTTTATGATCGGCTCTTTCGTAGTCCGGCAGCTTCCCTTGGCGTGGAAGCGCCCGAACCAGGAGCTCGTGTGCCCGATCTGTCCGCTTTCCCCATCACCCGCAAATGGCCGGCGCAGCATCCCGACCGCATCCAGCTCTATTCGCTGCCGACGCCCAACGGCGTCAAGGTGTCGACCATGCTGGAAGAGACCGGCCTGCCGTACGAGCCGCACCTGGTGCGCTTCGACAGCGACGACCAGCATTCGCCCGAATTCCTGTCGCTGAACCCGAACAACAAGATCCCCGCGATCCTTGATCCCAATGGCCCGGGTGGCAAGCCGCTGGCGCTGTTCGAGTCGGGCGCGATCCTGCTGTACCTGGCCGAGAAGTCGGGCAAGCTGATCCCCGCCGACGCGGCGCGCCACTACGAGACCATCCAGTGGGTGATGTTCCAGATGGGCGGCATCGGCCCGATGTTCGGCCAGGTGGGCTTCTTCCACAAGTTTGCCGGCAAGGATTACGAAGACAAGCGCCCGCGCGACCGCTACGTGGCCGAAAGCCGGCGCCTGCTCAACGTGCTGGAGCAGCGGCTGGACGGCCGCGCGTGGATCATGGGCGACGAGTACACCATTGCAGACATCGCCACCTTTCCGTGGGTGCGCAACCTGGTCGGATTCTACGAGGCCGGCGACCTGGTCGGTTTCAAGGACTTCCGTAACGTGCGGCGCGTGCTGGATGCGTTCGTGCAGCGCCCCGCGGTGGTGAAGGGGCTGGATACGCCGCATCGGGGCTGAGCGCCTGCGCCCAGGGCGCAGGGTGGGCCAGGGCATCGTCCTACACGGTGCCTTCCGCGGCGCCTACAGAGCGCCGGGCGCCGCACGTCCTATATTCCTAGCACAGGCGCGCGGCCGAGCGTCGCCTGAGGAGCCCGGACCATGCCGATGCCCACCCTCTTGCGCCTGCTGCGCACCGCCATGCTCGCGGGCGCCGTGCCCGTGATGGCCACGCTCGCCGCCTGCGGCGAATCGGCCAAGCTGCCGTCAGAAGCCGGCTTCGGACCCACGCCGCAACTGCCGCCGCCCAACCAGACCGCCATCCCCACTGTCAAGATCGCACCGGCCATTGGCTGGGCCGCGGGCCAGCGGCCGGTGGCGGCCGAAGGCATGGCGGTGACCGCCTTCGCCGACAAGCTGGACCATCCGCGCTGGGTCTATGTGCTGCCCAATGGCGACGTGCTGGTGGCCGAGAGCAATGCGCCGCCCAAGCCCGAGGACGGCAAGGGCATCCGCGGCTGGATCATGAAGAAGGTGATGAAGCGCGCCGGCGCCGGCACGCCCAGCGCCAATCGCATCACGCTGCTGCGCGACACCAACGGCGATGGCGTGGCCGACCAGCGTTCGGTGTTCGTGAAGGATGTGAATTCGCCCTTCGGCATGGCGCTGGTCGGCAATGACTTCTACGTGGCCGCCACCGATGCGCTGCTGCGCTTCCCGTACCAGCCCGGCCAGACCGAAATCAGCGCCGCGCCGCAGAAGGTGGTCGACCTGCCCGGCGGGCCGCTCAACCATCACTGGACCAAGAGCCTGATTGCCAGCCGCGATGGCAGCAAGCTGTACGTGACCGTCGGCTCGAACAGCAACGTGGGCGAGAACGGCCTGGACAAGGAGGCGGGCCGCGCCGCGATCTGGGAGGTCGACCCCAGGACCGGCACGCACCGCATCTTTGCCAGCGGCCTGCGCAATCCCAACGGCATGGCGTGGGAGCCGGTCACCGGCATGCTGTGGACCGCCGTCAACGAGCGCGACGAGATCGGCAGCGACCTGGTGCCGGACTACATCACCTCGGTGCGCGACGGCGGCTTCTATGGCTGGCCCTACAGCTACTACGGCCAGCATGTGGACCAGCGCGTGAAGCCCCAGGCACCGGACCTGGTGGCCAAAGCGCTCGTGCCGGACTATGCCGTGGGCGCGCACACCGCCTCGCTGGGCCTCGCCGCGGCCAGCGGCAACAGCTTGCCGGCGCGCTTCAGCGAAGGCATGTTCGTCGGCCAGCATGGATCGTGGAACCGTCGCCCCCTGGCGGGCTACAAGGTGATCTTCGTGCCGTTCAGCCAGGGCCGGCCGCAGGGCGCGCCGTTCGATGTGCTGACCGGGTTTGTCGACGACGACGGCAAGGCGCGCGGGCGGCCGGTGGGCGTGGCGATCGACAAGCGCGGCGGATTGCTGGTGGCGGACGATGTCGGCAATACGGTCTGGCGCGTCACCGGTGCCAGGTGAGCCGGCGTTAGCGCGATATGCGCCGCGGCAGGAAGCGCAGCAGGGGGCGCGGCTAGAATGGCGCGATCCCGCGCTGCCTGATGGCGCCGACTCCGCTGCCGCCCATGTCGCTGACCGTCTTCGCCGTCGTCCTGCTTGCCGCCTTCCTGCATGCCGCGTGGAATGCCGTGGTCAAGGGCGGCGGCGACAAGATGCTGTCCACCGTGATGGTGGCGGTGACGGCGGGCCTGATGGCCGCGGTGGCGCTGCCGGCGTTGCCGCAGCCGGCGGCCGCCAGTTGGCCGTTCATCGCCGCGTCGGTGGGCGTGCATGTGGTGTACTTCGCGCTGGTGGCGCGGATCTACCGTAGCGCCGACATGAGCCTGACCTACCCGCTGATGCGCGGCTGCGCGCCGCTGCTGGTGGCGCTGGCCAGCGTGGGCTGGCTGGGCGAGCACCTGTCGGCGCTGGCATGGGGCGGCATCGCCGTGATCAGCCTGGGCATCCTGGCCATGGCGGGCGGCGCGCGGGGCGCCCGCGGCGTACGGGGCGGGCGCGAGGGCGTATGGCTGGCGCTGCTCAACGCGCTGGTAATTGCCATCTATACGCTGATCGACGGCACCGGCGTGCGGCGCTCCGGCGCGCCGGTGGCCTATGCCTTCTGGATTTTCTTGCTGACTGCCGTGCCGCTGGCGGCGTGGGCACTGGCAACGCGCCGCCCGGAACTCGCTGGCTACGTGCGGCGCAACCTGGGGTTCGCGCTGGTGGGCGGTGGCGGCACGCTGGCCTCCTACGCGCTGTCGCTGTGGGCGATGACGCGCGCGCCGGTGGCGCCGGTGGCCGCGTTGCGCGAGTCATCGATCCTGTTCGGCGCGCTGATCTCCGCGCTGCTGCTCAAGGAGCGGGTCGGCGCCGCGCGGCTGGGCGCAGCCTGCCTGATCGCCGCCGGCGTGGCCACGCTGCGCTTTGCCTGAATCGGTGCGACCTGGCGCCACAGCGCGCCAGGGTGCCGGCCCGGGCGCCTGGCCGATGACCGGCCGCGGCGCTGTCTATACTTGGCTTGACCGGGTTCCCGCGATGCAGCCACACTGCGTCCGCTCACCAATATCACCAATACACGCCCGCCCGATTGGATATCGACGCCGAGGAGTAGGCATGGACCACACCGCAGATTCGTTTCGCGCCTTTGAACTGGCGGGCTGGGAAGATCCGGAAGTCGTCAGCCGGTACCAGGAGCATCTGTCGCACGTGACCCGGCAATCGGTCGAGTCCCTGCTGGACGCGGCCCATGTGGCCGGCGGCCAGCGCGTGCTCGACGTGGCCTCCGGCTCCGGCCACGTCGCGGCGGGGGCCGTGCAGCGCGGGGCCGAGTCCGTCGGCGTCGATTTCTCGCTGGCGCAGGTGCAGCTGGCGCGCAAGCTGCATCCCGAGGTCCAGTATGAGCAGGCCGACGCGCAGGCGCTGCCGTTTGCCGATGGCAGCTTCGACGCCGTGGTCAATGGCTTCGGCCTGTGCCACATGTCGGACCCGGACGCTGCGCTGGCCGAGGCCTTCCGCGTGTTGCGCCCGGGCGGCCGCATCGCCTTCACGGTCTGGGATTCGCCGGAGCGCGCGGTTGGCTTCGGCGCCGTCTATGCCGCGATCCGGGCCTGTGGCTCGATGGAAGTCGATATTCCGGTCGGGCCTAATTTCTTCCTGTTCAGCGATCCCGGCCATTGCCGCAGCGCGTTGCAGCAGGCCGGCTTTGTCATGCCGACTTGCCGCAGCGTGCCGCAGGTCTGGCGTTTCTCCACGCCCGACCAGCTGTTCGATGCGCTCGCCCAGGGTACCGTGCGCGCCGCCGCCACGCTGCGCGCGCAGACGCCCAAGGCCCGCGACGAAATCCGTGCGGTGCTGCGCGGCACCGTTGCCGGCTACATGCGCGGCAGCGGCTTCGAGGTGCCGATGCCGGCGGTGCTGGCGGCTGCGGTCAAGCCCTGACGCGGCTCGGTTCCGGGATGTCGGACGCCAGCCGACACCAGCGCCGCTAGCGTCGGCCCGACCCCACCATTTCACCTCCGGAAAGTGCCGTAATCCCCGCTTCAGCCAGCATTTGGCGGTGGCACGGTCATTGCGCAATGGACATCGAGCGCGGCGCCGCGGCTCGTTGTGCCACCTGCCAGCAATGGCTTCCCGGAGAACCCCCATGAACCCCCGATCCCCATGCCAGAACGGGCAGGCCGCGTCGCGCCCGTCCGCCATCCTGCACCGCTCGCGCCAGGCCATGGCCCTGCTGCGTGTGCTGGGCCTATGCATCAACAGCGTCGCCTGCGCGCAGTCCGAGGCGCCGGCCGCGCCGGCCGTGCAGGCCGTGACGCCGGAGCGCAAGTTTGCCGCCGGCTACCTGGAGGCCGCCGCCACCGGCTATGACAATGGCCAGGCGTGGCAGGCGCCGGAAGGCATCGCGCCGCTGCGGCCGCCACGCGAGGCGCGCAGCGTGCCGGTGGCGCCGATGGCGGGCGCCGTGCCGGTTGCGATGCCAGCGGGAGTACGGGCACAGCCGGCGCGCTGAGCCAACGTGAATCTGGCCGGACCGGCGGCGGTTATCGACCCGGGACTGTGCCCTGGCGCGGCGCGGTCCAGTCTTCGACGCGCAGGCCCGGATAGGCGCCGAAGTCGCCGACGTTGCGCGTGACCATGGTCAAGTCTTCGGCAATCGCATGGGCGGCGATCAGCTTGTCCAGCGCATCTGCCTTGCGTTCGCGCGTGGCGGCTCGGACTGGGCCGTAAGCGCGCGCCGCCGCCGCATTCACTGGTAACACCGGCACGCGCCCGATCAAGGCCTGCAGCGCGCGCCGTGCACCCTGCGGATCGCATGAGGTAGTGACGCCGTATTCCAGTTCGGCCAGACTGATGGCGGACAACACCACGTCCCCCTCGAAGCACTGAGCGAAGCGCTCGGCTACCTGAGGGGGCTGGTTCTTCATCAGGTAGATGCACATGTTGGTGTCGAACATATACCTGGCCATCAGAATCCCTCCCGCTCGGCCTGGGTCTGCTCTTCGCGCCCGTGCGCCATGAAGTCGTCAGGGAATGCGGAGAACACGTCGAGCAGCCCGGTCAGGCGCCGGCGTGCGGGCCGGATGCGCAGCTCATCGCCGACCCGCTCGATTTCAAACTGCATATCCGTGTCGGGATACGCCAGTTCTGCGGGAATGCGCACCGCTTGGGAATTGCCGTTGCGAAAGATCCGGGTGAAAGGCATTGAGGAGTCCATGTACATCCCTGTAGGTACAAAGCATAGCACCATTGAAGCAGAAGTACATCCTTGTGTGTATGCTCCGATTCTCAATGGCCAGATTGCCTGAAACCCGCCACACCGCCCCCGGGATCGCCCCATGGATATCGAACTCGCCCGCACCTTCCTGCAAGTCGTGCGCGATGGCAGCCTGCTGGCTGCCGCGGACAAGCTGCATGTCACCCAGACCGCCGTGACCGCGCGCATCAAAAGCCTGGAGGCGCAGCTGAACTGCCGCCTGTTCGAGCGCAACAAGGCCGGGGCGCGGCTGACACCGGATGGGCAGCGCTTCCTGGGCTATGCCGGACAACTGGTGCAGACCTGGGAGGCGGCGTGCCGCGAGTTGCCGTTGCCGGCGGGGCTGGCCAGCCTGTTTCGCTATGGCACGGAAATCAGCCTGGGTAACCCGCTGGTGCTGCTGTGGGCGACGCGCCTGCGGCAGCGGATGCCGGCGCAGGCGGTGCGGGCGGAGGTGGGCGAGGGCGCCGAGCTGCAGCGCAAGCTGCAGTCGGGCGCGCTGGACGCGGCCCTGGTGTACCAGCCGGAGTACGCGCCCGGCATGCACGTGGAAGCGCTGATGGAGGAGAAGCTGGTCCTGATCCGCTCGACGCAGCGCGACGGCGGCTATGTCTATGTCGACTGGGGCCCGGAGTTTCGCCGCCAGCATGACAGCGCACTGCCGGAGCATGCGCGGGCATCGCTCTACTTCAATCTGGGGCCGCTGGCGCTGCAGTACATCCTGCAGTTCGGCGGCAGCGGCTATTTCCGTACGCGCGTGGTGCAGAGCTACCTGGACAGCGGGGTGTTGGCGCGCGTGGCCGGCGCGCCGGAATTCTCGTATCCCGTGTTCCTGGTTTGTGCCAAGGCACCGGCGGGGACGGCGCAGGACGCCGTGGACATCCTGCGCGACATCGTGCGGGAGGAATCAGACTGGTCGCAGCGCTGGGACTTCCCGCAATAGCATCCGGCCGACCTGCCCTGCGACCTGCCGTCAGATCCGCACCGGCATCAGCTGGCCGGCGGGCGTGGGCATGGCCACCAGGCGCCATTGCCGCACCCGCTGCCTGCGCCCGCCGCCGCCCCGGCGCGGTGGGCGCGGCTCCAATCCGGCAAAGCGGCCGTGCAACTGCGCACGCGCAAAGACCGGTTCCGGCACGCGCGTGCCGATCAGCCAGGTGACGGTACCCCCTAACGCCACCAATGCCAGCGCCAGTCCAATCCAGAGGATGGCTTCCATGTTCCCGCTCCATCGAATCGTTATCTGTGGCTCCAGTATTGGCACAAAGCGTGCCGGCGGGTAAATGAAAGTTATTTGCACTTCATATCAATAAAATTGCATTCATCCGGGTTTTGCTTGGCAGCCGGGGCCTGTCAAGGCGGTAAGAAAAATCATCCGTTCCGACGAATCTCATCGGCGTGGCGCGGCCGACACTGGCCTGGTCTATCTCAAAACCCCTGGAGACCCCGATGCAACGCCTGATCTTCGAAGCCGAACACGACGCCTTCCGCGAATCCGCCCGCCGCTTCTACCAGCGCGAGGTCGGCCCGCACGGCGAGCGCTGGCGCGAACAGGGCTGCGTGGACCGCGAGGTGTTCCGCAAGGCCGGCGAGCAGGGCTACCTGCTGATGTGGGCCGACGAACAATACGGCGGCGCCGGCGTCCAGGACTTCCGCTATGAGCAGATCCTGATCGAGGAAAACGCGCGCCACGGCGACTCCGGCTTCTTCGGCACGCTGCACTCGCGCCTGGTGGCGCCCTACATCGGCCGCATCGGCAATGAAGAGCAGCGCCAGCGCCTGTTGCCGGCGGCCGCGCGCGGCGAGTCGATCTTTGCCGTGGCCATGACCGAGCCGCAGACCGGTTCCGACCTGGCCGGCATCCGCACCCGCGCCGAGGACCACGGCGACCACTGGGTGCTGAATGGCGCCAAGACCTATATCTCCAACGGCCAGCTGGCCGACGTGGTGGTCGTGGTGGCGCGCACCGACCCGGAGCGCAGCCATGGCCTGACGCTCTTCATCGTCGAACGCGGCATGCCTGGCTTCGAGCGCGGGCGCAAGCTGCGCAAGCTGGGCCTGCACTCGCAGGACACCTCGGAGCTGTTCTTCGACAACGTCAAGGTACCCAAGGCCAACGTGCTGGGCGAGCCCGGCCAGGCCTTCCGTTACCTGACGCGCCACCTGGCCGAGGAGCGCCTGATCGGGGCCTGCGGCTACATGGCGTCGGCACAGGTGGCGTTCGATATCACGCTGGACTACGTGCGCGAGCGCAAGGCCTTCGGGCGCGCCATCGGCACGTTCCAGAATTCGCGCTTCAAGCTGGCGGAGCTGCGCGCGCAGCTGGACGCGCTGCAGACCTTTGTCGACCAGTGCGTGCTGCAACACAATGCAGGCACGCTGACGGTGGAGACCGCGGCGTCGGCCAAGCTGTTGACCTCCGAGCTGCAGGGACGCATGGTCGACGAGGGCGTGCAGCTGCACGGCGGCGCCGGCTATATGGAGGAGTACCGCATCTGCCGCATGTATGCCGATGCGCGCATCTCGCGGATCTATGCCGGCAGCAGCGAGATCATGAAGGAAATCATCGGCCGCGGCCTGGGGCTCGATGACCGCGTGAAGGGGTAACGCGGCGGCGGTTTCCGCCGTCATGGCCGGCGCCGGCCATGACGGCAGCCGATTTTTCCGGTCACTAGGGGTTTTCGAGCAGTTAAAGGCTTTTGTCAGTCGAATGAAAGCCGTTTGTAATGCGATTCGGTTTGAATGCGGGCGGGAGATCGTGTCCAGGTGCCGTTGGCAGCATCAGGACAGCGGGCGAGGGCGCATCCTAGACAGCCACGCCGCGCAGCACGCATCGCGGGTCCAGGCGCATGAATATTTTGCGCCCCGGTGAACCGTTCGGCGGGCACGGTCGTTTACCGCAGATCGTTGTCAAACCGAGCCTGACTGACCGTGTCTTTTGTCTTTTCCCGTGTTGCCGTAGCTGTCCTGCTGGTATCAGGGGCCGTGGCGGGGCCCGCGCCGAGCTTTGCCGCCGAACCCGTCGCCGCACGCCCTGCCGATCCGCTTCCTACCGCAGACTCCGCACAGGCCGCACAGGCCGCCCCCGGCCCGTGCGCGCCGCCGCCGGCCCACGCCTCGCTGACGCTGGCCCAGGTGCGCCTGGACGCGATGCGGTGCAACCCCACCATCATCGCCGCCCGCCGCGGGGTTGAAGCCAGCCAGGCCGATGTGCAGATTGCGTCGCAACGCCCGAACCCGGTGCTGAGCCTGGGCGTGGAGAACATCAACCCGCATGCCGGGGTCGGCTCGGGCAACCTGCGCAGCAAGACGGTGGACTCCACGCTGCGCGTGGACCAGCTCGTCGAGACCGCCAACAAGGGCAACCTGCGCGTGGATGCCGCGCGCAAGGCCAGTGCCGCCGCCGGTGAAGTGGTGCAGGCAGTCATGGCGCAGCAGACCGGCGTGGCGGAGCAGGCCTTCTTCGAGGCCCTGGTCAGCCAGGAACGCGTGGCGGTACTGCGCGAAACGCTGGCGCTGTACGAGCGCACCCGCCAGGCCAGCGAGACGCGCCTGAAGGCCGGCGACGTGGCGCGCGCCGACGTGACCAAGCTGCAGCTTGACGCCCTGCGGGCCCAGAACGACATGCGCCAGGCCATCACCGACCATTACCGCGACAAGGCCATGCTGGCGCAGGCGATGGGCGTACCTGGCACGCTTGCCGACAACCGGCTGGTGGCGGACTGGCCGGCGCTTGATGCCGCCGTGCCGCAACCAGACCCCGACACGCTCCAGCGCCGGCCCGACGTGACCGCGGCTGAAGCCCGCCTGGCCGCCGCCGCCGCGTCGCGCGACCTTGCCCGCGCCGGGCGGGTGCCCGATGTGACCATCGGTGCCCAGGCGGAGCACTACCCGACCTCGCCCACCAACAGCTACGGCTCCGGCAACAGCTTCGGCGTGTTCGTGTCGATCCCGCTGTTCGTGCGGCACCGCAATGGCGGCGAGGCGCGCCGCGCCGAAGTCGATTACTACGCCGCGCTGGACGACCGCAACCGTGTGATGCTAGAGGCCGGCAACGAGATCGACCGCCTGCGCAGCCAGCTCGAGACCGCGCGCCAGTCGCTGCGGCAGATGCGAGAGGAGGTGCTGCCGGCGGCCGAGAGCGTGGCCAGCAGTGCCGAGTTCGCCTACAGCAAGGGCGCCACCGGCGTGCTCGACCTGCTCGACGCGCGCCGCGCGCTGCGCCAGACCCGGCTGGATGCCACCGAAGCGCAGGGCGAGTACGCCAAGGCGCTGTCGGCGTATCGCGTCGCGCTGCAGACCTCTACCACCACGGGCGCACCCGTGGCTTCGCAGGCACGTCCCTGAACCGCAGTTCCCGCGCATTCTTCATGTCTCTCCTGTCACGCATGTTCCGCCGTACGTCCTGCATCCCTTTTTCCGCCGCCGCGCCGGCAAGCCTGTCCACGGCCTGCGCCGTGGCGCTGTGCGCGCTGGTGCTGGCCGCGTGCGGCAAGTCCGAAGCGCCCAAGGCCGATGACGATCCCAAGGTCAGCGGCAATACCATCCAGTTTCCTGCCAGCGTAAAGACGCTGCCCGGCATCGCCGGCGAGGCCGCCAAAACCGGCGGCGAGCGCATGCTGAGCCTGCCCGGCCGGCTGGTGTGGAACGAAGACAAGACCGTGCGCGTGGCCACCCCGTTTGCCGGGCGCGTGACCGAGGTGCTGGTGCAGCCGGGCGCCACGGTCAAGGCCGGCCAGCCGCTGGCGACGCTGACCTCGCCGGAATTCGGCGTGGCCCAGGCCGATGCGCGCAAGGCCGCCGCCGACAGCGCGGTCGCGGCCAAGGCGCTGGCGCGCCAGCGCGAGCTGTATGGCGCCGGCATCATCGCGCAGAAGGAACTGGAGCAGGCGCAGGCCGATGCCGCGCGCGCCGCGGCCGACCTGCAGCGCACCCAGGCGGCGCTCAGCCAGTACGGCGCGGCCGCCGCCGGGGCGGCTGGTGTCAACCAGCGCTTCGCGCTGCGCAGCCCGATCGACGGCCTGGTGGTCGAGCGCAACATCAACCTCGGCATGGAACTGCGCCCCGACCAGCCCCCGACCGCGCCGCTGTTCCTGGTGACCGATCCGACCACGCTGTGGGCGCAGGTGGATGCGGGCGAGGCCGACCTGAGCCTGTTCAAGCCCGGCGTCGACGTGCAGCTGACCAGCGCCGCCTGGCCCGGCGAGACCTTTGCCGGCACCGTGGTCAAGATTGCCGATTATGTCGATCCGACCGCGCGCAGCATCAAGGTGCGCCTGAGCGTGCCCAACCCCGAGCGCCGCCTGAAGGCCGAGATGTTCGTCACGGCGAAGCTGCCGGCGGCCTCGTTCAAGGGTATCGCGGTGCCGTCCAAGGCCGTGTTCCTGGCCGACAACCGCAACTATGTGTTCGTGCGCACCGCGCCCAATACCTTCGAGCGCCGCCAGGTGCGCGTAGGCGTGACGCTGCCCGGCACCACCGAGCTGCTCGAAGGCGTGAAGGACGGCGAGACCGTGGTCAGCGAAGGCAACCTCTACCTGCAGGACATCCTGCGCGATGCCACCGCGGTGAACGCGGCGCGCGCCGCGCCCGCGGCACCCGCGGCAAAAAAAGCACAATGAGGACCGCCGCCCAATGATTTCGCGTATCGTCAGCTTTGCCCTGCACCAGAAGCTCTTTGTCTGGCTGGGCCTGCTTATCTTCGTCGGGGGCGGTGTCGCCGCGTTCAAGAACCTGCCGATCGAAGCCTTCCCGGATGTGTCCGACATCCAGGTCAACGTCATCACGCTGTACCCGGGGCGCGCCGCCGAAGAAGTGGAGCGCCAGGTCACCATCCCGATCGAGACCGCGCTGGCGGGCACGCCCAACGCGGTGCGGGTGTTCTCGCATACGCAGTTCGGGCTGTCGTTCATGATGGTGACCTTCAACGACCGCGCCACCGACGTGGCCGCGCGCCAGCAGATCCTGGAGCGGCTGCGCAGCGTGGACCTGCCCGACGGCGTGCATCCGGACCTGGCGCCGCTGTCCACCGCGATCGGCGAGATCTACCGCTTCCGGCTGACCGGCAAGGGCTATACGCCGCAGGAACTGCGCACGCTGCAGGACTGGGTGGTGGAGAAGAACCTGCGCCAGGTGCCCGGCGTGGCCGACCTGGTCACCATCGGCGGCACCATCAAGCAGTATGAAGTCAACCCCAACCTGGCGCGCATGCGCGACGCCAGGATCTCGCTGTCGCAGCTGTTCACCGCGCTGCAGCGCGCCAACGCCAACGCCGGTGGCGGCGCGGTGGCGCACGGGCGCCAGCAGTTCCTGCTGCGCTCGCTGGGCAGCTTCCGCACCTCGGCCGATATCGCCAACGTGGTGGTGGCGGAGAACAACGGCACCCCGATCCTGGTGAAGGACATTGCCGACGTGCGCGTCGGCAGCGCTCCGCCGCAAGGCCTGATGGGCCAGGACGACGAGGAGGACATCGTCTCGGGCATCGTGGTGATGCGCAAGGGCGAAAACCCGTCGCTGGTGCTCGACGCGCTGAAACAGAAGATCGCGCTGCTGGACGATCAGATCCTGCCCAAGGGCGTGAAGATCGTGCCGTACTACGACCGCTCCACGCTGATCGACAAGACCCTGCACACGGTGTTCGGCAACCTGGTGGAGGGCGCGCTGCTGGTGATGGCGGTGCTGTACCTGTTCCTCGCCAACGTGCGCGCCGCGGCGATCGTGGCGCTGATCATCCCGCTGGCGCTGCTGTCGACCTTCATCGGCCTGACCTGGGTGGGGATCCCGGCCAACCTGCTGTCGCTGGGGGCGATGGACTTCGGTATCATCGTCGACGGCGCGGTGATCGTGGTCGAGAATATCTTCAAGCGGCTGGGCGAGCTGAAAGAGCAGCAGATCCAGGACAGCAGGGCGCGCCTGCTGGCGATCCTGCAAGCCACCACCGAGGTAGGCCGCCCGACCGTGTTCTCGATGGTCATCATCATCGCGGCGCACATCCCGATCTTCACGCTGCAGCGCCACGAGGGCAAGATCTTTGCGCCGATGGCGTACACGGTGACGGGCGCGCTGATCGGTTCGCTGATCCTGTCGCTGACACTGGTGCCGCTGCTGTGCCACCTGCTGCTCAAGAAGAACATCGCCCACGACGACAACTTCCTGGTGCGCCACTGCAAGCGGCTCTATGCGCCGATGCTGGCGTGGGCCCTGGACCACAAGAAGCTGGTGGTGGGGGCGGCGCTGGGCCTGCTGGTGGTGACCGTGGGCGCGGGCAAGTTCCTCGGCAGCGAGTTCCTGCCGGAGTTGGACGAAGGCTCGATGTGGGTCAGCTTCGACCTGCCGGCGTCGGTGTCGATCGACGAGGCGCGCGACCAGGCGCGACTGCTGCGCAGCGTGATCCGCCAGACGCCGGAGGTCAACACCACCATCTCCAAGGTGGGCCGGCCCGACGATGGCACCGATCCCAAGCTCATCAACACCGTCGAGATCCTGGTTGACCTCAAGCCCGAGAAGCAATGGCGCGGTGGCCTCGACAAGCGCGCCATCATCGGCGAGATCGACAAGAACCTGCGCCGGCTCCCCGGCATCGAGCCCAATTTCTCGCAGCCGGTGCGCGACAACATCCTGGAAAGCATCTCGCAGATCAAGGGCCAGATCGTGATCAAGGTGCAGAGCGACAGCCTGGAGCAGAACAAGAAGGTGGCCGACCAGATCCTGGCCAACGTGCAGTCGGTCAAGGGTGTGATGCGCGCCTTTATCGACCGCGACGGCGAGCTGCCGCAGTACGTGCTGGAGTTCGACCGCGCCCAGGCCGCGCGCTACGGCATCAACGTGGCCGACGTGCAGGAGCTGATGGAAACCGCGCTGGCGGGCAAGGCCGCGACCGAGTTGTGGGAGGGCGAGAAGCACTTCAGCGTGGCCGTGCGGCTGAAGCCGTCGGAACGCGCGCTGCCGAACCTGCCCAATATCTTCATGCAGACCGCCGATGGCGCACAGGTGCCGCTGTCGCAGCTGGTGACCTTCCGCGCCGCTTCCGGCGCGATGAACATCAGCCGCGAGAACGGCCAGCGCACCACCTCGATCGGCATCTTCATCCATGACCGCGACATGGGCAGCGTGGTCAAGGACATGCAGAAGCTGGTGGCGAAGAACGTCAGGGCCGATGACGTCAAGATCAGCTGGTCGGGCGAGTTCGAGAACCAGGAGCGCGCCATGGCGCGGCTGTCGATCGTGGTGCCGCTGTCGGTGCTGGTGATCTTCCTGCTGCTGTTCAATGCGTTCAAGTCGTTCAAGAGCGCCACGCTGATCATCTCGAACATCCCGTTCGCGCTGATCGGCGGCGTGTTCGCGCTGCTGCTGACCGGGATCCCGCTGTCGGTGTCGGCGGCGATCGGCTTTATCGCGCTGTTCGGCCAGGCGGTGCTCAACGGCGTGGTGATGGTGACCTACTTCAACCAGCTGCGCGAAGAAGGCATGCCGGTGCGCCAGGCGGTGCTGACCGGCTCGATGGACCGGCTGCGCACGGTGCTGATGACCGCGCTGCTGGCCATGCTGGGGCTGTTCCCGATGGCGATCTCGCGCGCCATCGGCTCGGAGACGCAGCGGCCGCTGGCCATCGTCATCATCGGCGGGCTGATCACCGCGACCGTGCTCACGCTGATCGTGCTGCCGACACTCTATGAATGGATGGTGGGCCGCAACTGGCCGGACGAGGCTGGCGCAGCGCCCGACGAAAACCGGCTGGGGTCTTCGATTTCCGGCTGATGACAGTGCCGCGCGGGGGCGTGCCCCTGCGCTGCCTGTCTGGCATCGCAGACATAGGCGATGCCTGGCGCCGCCCGCTGCCGGGCGGCGTTTTTCATGGCGAGACGCAATCAACAAGCGCTGCGCAACCCGGTGCAGCCATGCATGTGCCGAGCGCGATGCGCTATGTCGGAATAGTCTGACGTTCCTTTCGGAGCCCAACGCCTGCTGACCCCATCCCCCCGGGCCTACTCTGTACATACGGCGTGGCCAGCAGCATAGCCGCCGGCCTCTCATGCGTACCCTTACGCAATCAACCGGAAAGGAGCTCGACATGATGAAAAAATGGCTGACTGCAGCAGTGTGTTCGATGATGGTTGCAGCCCCGGCAGGCTTTGCCCTGGCGCAGACCACAGCACCGGCAACGACGGCCCACACGGCTGCAACCGGTACAAGAGCCGACTATGACGCCGCGGTGAAGCAGGCCGACGCAGACTACAAGGCGGCCACTGCCAAGTGCGACGGCATGAAGGACAACGCCAAGGACGTCTGCAAGGCCGAAGCCAAGCGCGACCGCGATGTGGCCAAGGCCCAGGCCGAAGCCCGCCGCGACGGCACGCAAAAGTCGATGGCCAAGGCCGAGAAGACCAAGGCCGACCGCGACTATGACGTTGCCAAGGAAATGTGCGACGACAAGAAGGGCAATGACAAGGACGTCTGCAAGAAGGACGCCAAGGCCGCGCATGAAAAGGCCCTGACTGCCGCCAAGGTCGACAAGGCCGCGGCGACCGGTTCGCGCGCCGATGTCGCTGAAGCCCGCGCTGACGCGAAGAAGGACACCATGGATGCCGCCTACAAGGCCGACAAGGAACGCTGCGACGCCATGTCCGGCGAATCCAAGGACAAGTGCCAGGCCGACGTGAAGGCCAAGTACGGCAAGTAAGCAGCTTCATTACGGTCCAGCCCGGCCCAAGGGCGGGCCGTTCACCACACCACACGCGAGGGGACGCTGCCGGCGCCCCCTTGCCATGAAACCTGGGAGCACGACATGAACTGGGATCAGATCGAAGGCAAGTGGGAACAAGCCAAGGGCAAGGTCAAGGAGAAGTGGGGCAAGCTGACCGATGACGATATTACGCAGATCAACGGCAAGCGCGACCAGCTCGCCGGCCGCATCCAGGAGCGCTATGGCTATACCAAGGAGCGCGCCGAGGAAGAGATGAAGGAGTGGGAACGGGATGTGCGGTGGTAAGACGCTGCACGATGGTCTTGTATGGCGCCTTCGGGCGCTTTTTTTTTTGGTTCAAGGTTTACCCTAGTAGTCTACTTATATAGACTTTTTATACTGTCGGCACCCCCGCCGGAATCCACCGGCACGCTCAATGTGCCCCGCACCGGGCACCCGCCCATGCCGGAACCTCTTTCCAGCGAACTGCTGTCGCGCAGCCGCCAGCCGGTCTACCTGCAGCTCGCTACCATCTTTCGACGCCAGATCGAAAGCGGCGCGTGGCGCCAGGGCGCGCGCATCCCGTCGCTGGAGCAGCTGTGCCGCCAGTACGGCGTGGCGCGCATGACCATGCACCATGCGCTGTCGATGCTCGACGAGGAAGGGCTGCTGGAGCGCTCGCGCGGGCGCGGCACGTTCGTCAAGGCGCCGTGCCGCGCGCGGCGGCAGGTGTCGCTGTCAACCAGCTGGGACGAGGCCGTTGCCGTCGGCGCGCAGCTCGATACCGAAGCCATGGTCGAGTCGGCCGGCAATGTGCCGCTACCGGACGACCTTGGCATGCCCTGCTCCGGCGAGCGCGCGCCCGCTTACCACTTCCTGCGCCGGTTGCACCGCCTTGATGGGCGCCCCTTTGCCGTGGGCGAGGTCTATATCGACGCCGAGGTGTTCGCGCGCGAGCCCGACGCCTTCCGCCAAGGCGCCTCGGTGCCGGTGCTCGACCGTTTTCCCGGGATGTCGGTCAGCACGGCGCGGCAACGGCTGTCGATCGTCGCGGCGGGGGCGGAATCCGCGGCCGCGCTGGCGCTTGCGGTGGGCGCGCCGGTGGCCGAGCTGCGCCGCTTTGCCTGCGTGCCGCTGGCCTCGGCGGAGGGTGCGGAGCGCATCGTCTACTTCGCCCGCATTGAGTTCCCGACCGAGTTTGTCTGCCTCGATTTCGACCTGCTGGCCACGCGCCCGCAGACGGCATGACTGAGCGGTCCCTGCCCACCCCTGCCAACCCTTCAACCACCGGACCCCAGATGAACAACGCACAACCGATGAACGGCGCCGAGAGCCTGGTCAAGACCCTGCTGGCCAATGGCGTGGACACCTGCTTTGCCAACCCGGGCACCAGCGAGATGCATTTCGTCGCGGCGCTGGACCGCATACCCGGCATGCGTTGCGTGCTGGGGCTGTTCGAGGGCGTGGTCACCGGCGCCGCCGACGGCTATGCGCGCATGGCCGGCAAGCCCGCCGCCACGCTGCTGCATTGCGGGCCGGGTCTGGCCAATGGCCTGGCCAACCTGCACAACGCACGCCGCGCGCAGACGCCGGTGGTCAATCTCATCGGCGACCAGGCCACCTATCACCGGCCGCTGGACGCGCCGCTCACGGCCGATACCGAAGGCTGGGCCCGGCCGGTCTCGGTGTGGACGCGCACCGCCACGCAGGCGGCTTCGGTGGGCGCCGATGCGGCGGCCGCGGTGCAGGCGGCCTGTGCCGCGCCAGGCGGCGTCGCCAGCCTGATCCTGCCGTCCGACGTGTGCTGGGACGCCGGCGGCGTCGTGGCCGCGCCGATGCCGCCGCTGGCGGTGCCCAAAGTCTCGCCGGATGCTGTGCAGCAGGCCGCGCGCGTGCTGCGCTCAGGCCAGCCGACGCTGCTGGTGCTGGGCGGCAGCGCGCTGCGCGAGGCGCCGCTGGCCGACGCGCACCGCATCGCCGCCGCCACTGGCGCGCGGCTGATCTCGCCCATGTCGAATGCGCGCGTGGCGCGCGGGCGCGGCCGCCTGGCGGTGGATCGCGTGCCGTATTCGGGCGATGCCGCGCGCGACAAGCTGGCCAGCATCCGCAACGTGATCCTGGTGGGCGCGCCCGCGCCGGTGACGTTCTTTGCCTACCCCGGCAAGTCGCCGCGCCCGTATCCGGAGGATGCCGCGGTACATGTGCTGGCCCGCCCGGAAGAAGACCTGGCCGAAGCGCTGGCACGGCTGGCCGATGAAGTCGGCGCGCGCCAGGTGCAGCTGCCTGCCGCCGCCGTGCCCGCGCCGGTGGAACCCGCGCGCGGCGCGGTCACCTCCGAGGCGGTGGCGCGCTCGCTGACCGCGCTGCTGCCCGAGCAGGCCATCGTGGTGGAAGAGAGCATCAGCTTCGGCCGTGCGTTCTATCCCGGCACCGTGCACGCGGCCCCGCACGACTGGCTGCAGCTGACCGGCGGCGCCATCGGCGCAGGCCTGCCGCTGGCGCTCGGCGCGGCCGTGGCGGCGCCCGGCCGGCGCGTGGTCGCGTTGCAGGCCGACGGCTCCGCCATGTACACGCTGCAATCGCTGTGGACCATGGCGCGCGAGCAACTCGACGTTACCGTGGTGCTGCTGGCCAACCGCAAGTACGCCATCCTGCTGGGCGAACTGGCCGGGGTCGGCGCCAACCCCGGCAAGACGGCGCTCGACATGCTCGACATCGGCAACCCGGACCTGGACTGGGTCAAGCTGGCCGCGGGCATGGGCGTGGAAGGGGCCCAGGCCACCGACATGGAAGGCTTCGCCGACCTGTTCCGCATGGCCAATGCGCGCAAGGGGCCGTTCGTGATCGAACTGGTGATCTGAACGGCGCCGCCGCGGGCAACCGCGCCCGCCGCGCATCCCGGCACAGGGGAATTGCCGGCGTTTCAGTCCGTCAGGTCCGGGCAGCCCGGCGCATCGCTGCCACAGGACAGTTGCCGCACCATGTATTCATGCAAGCGCGACAGTTCCAGTGCGATGCCATCCGGGAACCCCTGCCGTCCACCGCGCTTGTCGATCAATAACTCGACCAGGAAAGCATGCAGCGCGGCCGGATTGGCGGACAGCGCCGCCAACTGGTTGCCGATGCGCGGATAACGCCGGCACAGCAACAGCGGACGCGCCTCGGCGGGGAGCGACAACACCCAGCGCATGGCGGCGTCCGACAGCACCGCATCTTCCGGCGACGGCGGGCGTCGCAGGTCGTTCCAGTCCGGTACCGCCTGCACCGGCGGCTCGCCGTCCAGGATCTTCTTTGCTTCCTCAACGGTGACAAACTCAAAAGAGAGAGGTTCCATGCCGGCTCCCGGGGATCAGACTCAACGCAGCACTGCTGCGCCGTTGCTTGCATTCTAGCGGTACGCGCAGGCCCGCACGCCGGCGACTGAAGCATGAGCGGAAGCTCCACGCTCACCGGCGAGAAATATTATCTGTCTACAAATGATAGTCATAAATAGGTGCGCGCCCCGGGGCACCCCCCGGCACCAAGTCGCCGGGTTTGCCCGGCTGACCTCGAAGACCGGTCCTGCGCTGGCCGCCGGCTGCTCGATCGTGGTCAAGCCGGCCAAGGAGACCACGCTGACCGCGCTGACCGCGCTGCGTGTCGCCGAGCGGGCCCACCAGGACGGCGTCCTGCATCGCATCGATGTGCCGGCGCCGCTCAAGTAAAGTAGGGCCCCTTTCGCTCCATCGATAGATTTCCCCCATGGCAGTCATGCAAAGAAAACAGGCAACGCTGGTCGGGCTGGTCGCGGTGCTCCTCTGGAGTTCGGTTATCGGCCTGATCCGCGGCGTCAGCGAGAGCTTCGGCGCCACCTGCGGGGCCGCCCTGATGTATACGGTTGCTTCCGTGCTGCTGTGGATCGCGGTGGGCAAGGTGCGGCTCAGGGCGTTGCCGCGCGCCTACCTGGTCTGGGGCAGCGCGCTGTTCGTTTCCTACGAGCTGTGCCTCTCGCTGTCAATCGGCTATGCCCACAGCGGCAGGCAGGCGATCGAAGTGGGCATGGTCAACTACCTGTGGCCAGCCTTCACCATGCTGGCCGCCATCCTGTTCAATCGGCAACTGGCCAACTGGCTGATCGTGCCAGGCTTTGTGGTAGCCATTGTGGGGGTCTGCGCGGTACTGGGCGGTGATCACGGCCTGGACCTGGCGGGCATGGCGGTCAACGTGCGCGACAACCCGCTCAGCTACGGCCTGGCCTTCGCCGGCGCCATCATCTGGGCGGGCTACTGCACGGTGACGGCCCGGATTGCCCAGGGCAAGAACGCGGTCACGCTGTTCTTCATGCTGACCGCGCTCGCCTTGTGGGCCAAGTACCTGTTCACGGGCGGCGAAGCGATGGTGTTCAGCGTCGCGGGCGTGGTCTACCTGGCGCTGGCTGCCTGTGCGATGGGTTTCGGCTACGCGGCGTGGAACGTCGGCATCCTGCACGGCAACGTGACCGTGCTGGCAGGGGCCTCGTATTTCATTCCGGTGCTTTCCGCGGCGCTGGCCGCAGCGCTGCTGCAAGCGCCGCTGTCGTTCGCGTTCTGGAAGGGGGCTGCGATGGTGGTCGCGGGTTCGATCCTGTGCTGGCTCGCGACGCATGGCAAAGGCGAACGCGCCGCGCCAACCTCGCGCACCAGCCAGCCGACATAGCGCATCGGGGCGCCTGGCGCCTCCAGAAGAGCATAAAACAATGAAACCGGAGAGAGACAAGCGCGCCTGGCGTCGCGTCGAGACCGGGGGCACGATCGACTTACAGCGTGTCACTGGGCAGGCCCAGCGCCTGTTCGATGCACCGGATGATCTCCGTATCCTCGAACGGCTTGCCGATAAAGCACGCTGCCCCCGCCGCTTGCGCGCGCGCTTCATACCCGCGCTTGTCGAATGCCGTCATGAAGATGACCGGCATCCGCAGGCCGCGCGCGCGCAGCGCATCGCTGAGTGCAAAGCCGTTCATGTCCGGCATCTGCACGTCGGTGATGACGCAGGCAATGCCGCGGATCGACGGCGACGCCAGCAACGCCGCGCCGCCGGCGTATAGCTCCACTGCCAGGTCGAAGGCGCGCAGCAGGCGGCCCATGGCGTGCCGAACGGCAGCGTCGTTGTCGACGATGGCAATCACGGGCATGGCATTCACGCAAATTCCCCGAGGAAAGTGTGCGCGAAGGCAGGGGCACGCACGCCCCGTTGTTTCGTCGGCAGCAGGCCAACGGGCTCGGCGCCGCGCTAGAAACTGTGCCGCAGCCCCAGCGCTACGGTCTGCGGATCGGCGCCCGCGCGGATGCCAAGGTCGTTGATGGCGAAGTCGTAGACCGCGTTGGCCGCATTGTCGATGCGACTGTAGTACGCGTACAGCGCCGTGCGCCGCGACAGCGGATAGTCGTAGCCGACCGTGAACTGCGTGGCGTGGGTTTGCGCGCCGCTGCCGAAGAAGCCGATGGTCTGCGCCGACGATCCGGTGCCGTTGGCCGCGTAGGCCACACCGATGCGCACGCTGCCGGTCCCCACCTGCTGCACCAGCGAGGCATAGTACGCGTTGCGCTGCAGGTCGCCGGTATCGGTGCGGTAGTGCAGGTGCTCGGCCACCGCGGCAAGGCGCGTGCCGGCCAGCAGCTGCCACGCCACGCCCGCCTTGAGCGCGTCGTCGTTGCGGCCGGCAGCCTGGTAGTGCTGGTGGCGTTCCCACGCCAGCGTCGCGTTGAGCGGGCCGCGCTCATAGACCGCCGCCACCGAATACAGCGCGGGATTGCGCGCAGAAGTGGTCTTCTCCTCGGGCAATCCCCAGCCCAGCCACAAGCTGATGCCCGCCCATGGCGGCGAGCGGTACTGCACGATGTTCTTCTGGCGGCGATCGAACGCGCTGGTGTTCTCGACATTGTCGGTGCTCGATGTCGAGCCGTTGCCGATCAGCGCCATATAGCCGGCCGTGGTCGGGTAGTAAGGGTCGTACCCCATGGTCGCCTCGGTGTAGGGCGTGTGCCAGTGGCCCATGAACAGCAAGCCATGGCTGCCCTGCAGGCCGATGCGTGAATTGCGGCTGGCGATCTGGCCCTGCCCGGAATCGAGCGACAAGGCGCTTTCGATCTGCCACAGCGCCTTGAGTGCGCCGCCCAGTTCTTCCTCGCCGCGCAGCCCGAATACCGAGCGGTTGTTGTTCAGGCGCACGATGCCGCCGAGAGCGGTGCCGTCGGTCGCCGTGCTGGCGCGGCTGTACTCGATCGACGTGTTCAGGCGGCCGTAGACGGTGACGCTGCCTGCCGCCAGCGCAGGCACGCACAGCATTGCATAGCCTGTGCCCAGCAGCGCGCCGACGCCCAGACTAGTTCGCCGCATCGTCCGCGGGCGTCTTGCTGGCGGCGTTCAGCGTCGGGCCGGGGGTACCGGTGATCTTGGGTACGCACTCCGCATGGAACCATGCGGCCGTCACCGGTTCGCCGGCCAGCATGCGCTTGATCGGCGGCACCACCTGTTCGCCGATCAGCATGCCGAGCAGGCCGAGCAGCGCCACTACCGGCGGTGCCGGCGAACGGACCTGCATCAGCGCGTAGATGATGCCGACCAGGATGCCGGCGGCCAGGGAGACAAGGTAGAGCTTCATGGGAGGGATTCCTGATGGATGCGCAAATCAATGCCGGGCCGACGGCGCTGCCGGCAGCCCGACGCCGAGCAGGTGCCGCACGCGTGGCGGCGTTTCGCGGGCATGGAAGCGTGTGATGTCGCGCTGCAGGTCGGCGTCGGCATGCGGCACGCGGCGGTGCTGGCGCAGGTGCTCGGCCCAGGACTCGACCAGGAACCACTCGGTCAGCAGTTCCGGATCGGCCGGGTCTTCCATCACGCCCCAGTTGAAGGCGCCGTCGCGCAGGCGCTCTTCCGAGAGCTTGTGCACCGCGCGCAGGAAGTCGTCGCGGTGTTCCGCGCGCACGCAATATTCGATAAGGACCATTACCGGTCCGCGGTCATGCGCGATCTCGTCGGCGCCTTCCGGCTCCGGCCAGTGCCCGGCGGGTCCAAGATCCTCCTCGCCGCGCGGCAGCCGCAGCCGATGCAGCAGCAGCGCCGCGGCCAGCAAGCCGCCGGCGGCCACCAGCAGCCCGCCGGAAATGCCCAGCGCCTGGGCCACGAAGCCCCACACCAGGCTGCCCGCCGCCATCGCACCGTTGAACACCATCTGGTAGACCGCCAGCGCGCGTCCGCGTACCCAGTTGGGCAGGATGGCCTGCGCCACGCCGCCCAGCGTGGTCAGCGCGGTGATCCAGGCCGCGCCGAGAAACAGCAGCAGCGGCAGCGCCAGCCATACCGGCGGCGCGAGGCACAGCGCCGCCATCACCACCGCGGTGACGATGGCCGACAGCAGCACCATGCCGTCGGCATCGAGCCGCCGCTGCAGCCGCGGCATCCCCAGCGCGCCGAGGATCGCGCCGATGCCGACCGCGCCCAGCAGCACGCCATAGAGGCTGGCGCCACCGTGCAGCAGTTGCCTGGCCACCAGCGGCAACAACGCCCAGATGCTGCTGCCGAAGGCAAAATGCACGGCTGCGCGCGCCAGCACGACATGCAGCTTGCTGTGCGCACGGGTAAAGCGCAGCCCGGCGCGGAACGCGCCGAGGAAATGCTCGCGCAGCGGGTCGGCAGGGCGCTGCGGGCGTTTCCACCACAACAATGCGGCGATCACGAAGACATAGCTGACCAGGTCCACGCCATACGTCGTGGCCGCGCCGAACGCTGCCAGCAGCAGGCCGCCGACAGCTGGGCCGATTGCGCGCGCGATGTTGACACCCAGCGCATTGAGCGCGACGGCGCGCTTGAGCTCCTGCTGCGGCACCAGTTCCGGCACGATCGATTGCCAGGTGGGGCCCATCATCGCCGCGCCGATGCCGCCGAGGAAGGCCATGCCGATCAGGATTTCGATGGTCAGCGCCTGGCGCCAGGCCAGCACCATCAGCGTGCCGCTGACCATGGCCAGTCCTGCCTGGACCGCGATCAGGAAGCGCCGGCGGTCGAGGATGTCGGACAGCACGCCGGCCGGAATCGCCAGCAGGAACACTGGCAGCGTGGCCGCGGCCTGGATCGTGGCGACCGCCGCCGGAGACGTGGACAGGTCGGTGGCCAGCCACGCGCTGGCCACGTCGCGCATGAAGCTGCCGATGTTGCCGAGGATGGTCGCGGCCCACAGCACCGCGAAGGTGGCCTGCGCGAGCGGCGCGAAGGTGCCGCCATCGGCAGGTGGGGGCGCGGGGCGGAGGGCTTGTTCTGCCATGCTGGTCACCGGTGCGTTTGCGCAAGCTGCGAGCGCCAGGGGCGCGCGCGCAGGTCATGCCAGGCCACCAGCAGGAAGCCGCCTACCAGTCCCAGGTGTTCGAAGAAGGCATTGGCCATCATGAACCTGACATCGGGCGGCGCCTGCCAGAAGCGGTTGGCAACGAAGGTTGCGGCCAGCGTGAACGCTGCCAGCGCCAGTGCGCCAAGCCAGCGCCGCCAGCCGAGCAGGATCATGGCGGAGGCGCCCAGCTCCAGCACGATGGTCGCGATCGCCATCGGCACCGCGGGCGCCAGGCCGAAGTGCTGCATCTCCGCGATCGCGCCGCGGAAGTCGATCAGCTTGACCAGGCCGCCCTGCAGGTAGGCCGCGCACAGCAGCAGCAGCGCAAGCCAGTGCAGCCAGCGCGGCAACAGGTGCGCGGAAGGGCCGGAGGCGGCCGGCGTCAGGGTGGCAGTCGGTTCAGGCATGGCCGGTCTCCAGATCAGGGCGTGGGCGCGGAGGTTCGGGATCAGAACGCCCAGCACGAACAGCCGAGCGCGCCCCAGAAGGTGCTTTCGTCCGAGGTCGGCACGCTCGAAGTCCAGGCCCGGGCATGCGCGTGGCCATGCACGCCGCAACTGCTGGCGCAGCCGCACGCGGTGTTCATGGCCAGCGTGCGCGCCTGCGGCCTCGGCTGGTAGCCGCCCACATGCCGCACCGGCGACCAGTCCGGCATCGCCGGCGGAATCTGCGGCGACAGCTTGCTGAAGTCGCCATCGCCATAGACGACCTTGCCGCCGAGGATGGTCAGCACCGAGGCAATATCCTGGATCTCGTCGCCCGGCACGCTGAAGTAGTCGGCGGACAGCACCGCCAGGTCGGCGAGCTGGCCCACCTTGATCTGGCCCTTCTTGCCCACTTCGGACGAGAACCAGGTATTGGCCTCGGTCCACAGCCGCAGCGCGGTCTCGCGGTCGAGCAGGTTGGCCTGCGGGTACATCGCCATGCCGCCCACGGTCTTGCCGGTGGTCAGCCAGTACAGCGACACCCACGGGTTGTACGAGGCCACGCGCGTGGCATCGGTGCCGGCGCCGACCTTGACGCCTTTCTCCAGCATCTTCTTGACCGGCGGCGTCGCTTCCGCCGCGCGCGCGCCGTAGCGTTCGACGAAGTACTCGCCCTGGTACGCCATGCGGTGCTGAACGGCGATGCCGCCGCCGAGCGCGGCAATGCGGTCGATATTGCGGTCCGAGATGGTCTCGGCGTGGTCGAAGAACCAGTTCAGGCCATCGAACGGCACCTCCCTGGCGACCTTCTCGTAGACGTCGAGCGCGCGCGTGATGGTCTGGTCATAAGTGGCATGCAGGCGCCACGGCCAGCGCTTTTCCGCGAGCAGGCGGATCACCGGCTCCAGGTCGGCCTCCATTGACGGCGCCATGTCGGGGCGCTCGACGCGGAAGTCCTCGAAGTCGGCCGCGGTGTAGACCAGCATCTCGCCGGCGCCGTTGTGGCGGTAGAGGTCGTCGCCCTGGCCGGGCCTGACTGTCGAGGTCCAGGTCTTGAAGTCGCTGAGCTCTTCCTTGGGCTTCTGCGTAAAGAGGTTGTAGGCGAGCCGCACCGTCAACTGGCCTTCCTTGTGCAGTTCCTCGATGATGCTGTAGTCCTCGGGATAGTTCTGGTAGCCGCCGCCCGCATCGATCACCCCGGTGACGCCGAGCCGGTTCACCTCGCGCATGAAATGGCGCGTCGAGTTCTTCTGGTACTCCGGCGGCAGCTTCGGGCCCTTCGCCAGCGTCGCGTAAAGGATGGTGGCGTTGGGCTTGGCCAGCAGCAGGCCAGTGGGATTGCCGCGGGCATCGCGCATGATCTCGCCGCCCGGCGGGTTCGGTGTGTCCTTGGTGTAGCCCACCGCGCGCAGTGCCGCGCCGTTCAGGATCGCCCGGTCGTACAGGTGCAAGATGAACACCGGCGTATCGGGCGCCACGGCGTTCAGTTCTTCGACGGTGGGCAGCCGCTTTTCGGCGAACTGGTGCTCGGTGAAGCCGCCCACCACGCGCACCCATTGCGGCGCGGGGGTGCGGGCCACCTGGTCCTTGAGCATCCGCATCGCATCGGCCAGCGAGCGCACGCCGTCCCAGCGCAGCTCCATGTTGTAGTTCAGGCCGCCGCGGATGATATGCATATGGCTGTCGATCAGCCCGGGAATGGCCCGCCGGCCATTCAGGTCGATGACCTTGGTCTGCGCCCCGGCCAGCTTCATGATGTCCTGGCGCGTGCCGACGCCGACAAAGCGCCCGTCGCGCACGGCCACGGCATCCGCCTGCGGGTTGGACTTGTCAAGCGTGGCGAACTTGCCGTTGACGAGGATCAGGTCGGGGTGCGTGCCTGCTGACATGGCGAAGATCTCCGAGGATGCGGCCGCGCCGATTGCGGCAGCGGAGGCGATGAATTGCCGGCGGGTAACTGACATAAGCTTACGCGTTCAGGAAGGCGAGCAGGTCGGCATTGACCTGGTCGGCGTTGATCACGCACAGGCCGTGGGAAGCGCCCGGGTAGACCTTCAGGGTGGCGTCCTTAACGATCTCGGCCGACAGGCGCGCCGAGTTGTCGACCGGCACGATCTGATCGTCATCGCCATGCAGGATCAGCGTGGGCACGTCGATCTGCTTCAGGTCCTCGGTGTAGTCCACCTCCGAGAACTCCTTGATGCAGGCGTACTGGCCAACGATGCCCCCGGCCATGCCCTGCACCCAGAACGCATCGATGGTGCCCTGCGAAACCCGGGCGCCGTCGCGGTTGAAGCCGAAGAACGGCACCGCCAGGTCCTTGTAGAACTGCGAGCGGTTGTCGGCGACGCCCTTGCGGATGCCATCGAACACCTCCATCGGCAGGCCATTGGGGTAGGCCGTGGTCCTCAGCATCACCGGCGGCACCGCGCCGATCAGCACTGCCTTGGCCACGCGCCTGGTGCCATGGCGGCCGATGTAGTGGGCCACTTCGCCGCCGCCGGTGGAGTGGCCCACCAGCGTCGCGCCCTGCAGGTCCAGCGCGTCCAGCAGCGCCGCCAGGTCATCGGCATAGGTGTCCATGTCGTTGCCTTGCGCGGGCTGATCCGAGCGGCCATGGCCGCGGCGATCATGGGCGATCACGCGAAAGCCCTGTTGCACCAGGAACAGCATCTGCGCATCCCAGGCGTCGGCGTTCAGCGGCCAGCCGTGCGAGAACACGACCGGGCGGCCGGCGCCCCAGTCCTTGTAGAAGATCCGGGTACCGTCTGGGGTAGTGACAAAACTCATGGTTCACCTTTGCGATGGAGGAGGACGACAGGAGGAGACGATATGGCCGCGGGCTCAGCGGGCCGGCACCGGCGCGATCGACTCGTGTGGCGTGGCCGTGCGCTGCGGGGCCTTGTGGACCATGGTGTAGGCATAGTCGACGCCCATGCCGTAGGCGCCGGAATGCTCCTTGACCAGCTTCATCACGGCGTCATAGGTGTCGCGGTGGGCCCAGTCGCGCTGCCATTCCAGCAGCACTTGCTGCCAGGTCACCGGCACGGCGCCGGCCTGCACCATGCGCTGCATGGCGTAGTCGTGCGCTTCCTTGCTGGTGCCGCCCGACGCATCGGCCACCATGTAGATCTCGTAGTTGCCTTCGAGCATCGCGCACAGCGCGAAGGTGGTGTTGCAGACCTCGGTCCACAGGCCGGCGACGATCACCTTGTTGCGGCCGTTGGCCTTGAGCGCGTCGCGCACCTTCTGGTCGTCCCACGAGTTCATCGAGGTGCGCTCCAGTGTCTTCTGGTCCGGGAACACGTCGAGCAGTTCCGGGTAGGTGAAGCCCGAGAACGATTCGCTCTCGACCGTGGTGATCGTCGTCGGGATATTGAAGATCCGGGCCGCCTTGGCCAGGCCGACCACGTTGTTCTTCATGGCCTGCCGGTCCATCGACTGCACCCCGAAGGCCATCTGCGGCTGATGGTCGATGATGATCAACTGGCTGTTCTGCGGGGTCAGGACTTCGAGCTTCGGATTGGACATGATGGCGTTCCTTGGGGACAGGGTTGAGCGCGAGCGTGGTCCTTGCTTGCGGGCAAGGCCGTGGCGCGGGAGGGGCGGAAAAGGGCGGCGTGGTTCCGTGACCGCAGCGCTGCCGCATGAAAGACTAGTCGTTGGGGGCCGCCATGCAAATCGTATGTTCGTATTACCCGGCGGCCTGGCCGATGCCCTTGGCGTGGTACCCCGTGCACCTGCCGGGGGGGGCGTGCGGTTTGCGGTTGGCACGCCGTCACGCTGGGCAACCGTGCGACTAACACGATGGTATGAGTGCCCGGTGCATCACTGCCATGGTCCAATCGCGGTTCTTGCAGTGACCGGCCTGTCTGCTGGTTATAATCCGCCTCACCTTTCCGCGCGCACTGGAGATCTGACCGTGACATCACCAAGCCTGGAGCCGGCCGACGCCAGTGCGAGCGATGACGCGACGGTGCTGGTGGTCGACGATGATGCCGGGCTGCGCCGAGCGCTGGGCAACCTGTTCCGCTCGGTCGGCCTGAAGGTGGCGTTGTTCGCCTCGGCCGCAGAGTTGCTGGCAACTCCCTTTCCCGATACGCCGTGCTGCCTGCTGCTCGATGTCAGGCTGCGCGGGCCAAGCGGGCTCGACCTGCAGTCGCGCCTGGGCCGGATGGGCATCGACATCCCCATCATCTTCATGACCGGCTACGGCGATATCGCCATGACGGTCGCGGCCATGAAGGCCGGCGCCGAAGATTTCATGCCCAAGCCGTTCCGGGACCAGGACCTGCTCGATGCGGTGGCCGCGGCGCTGGAGAAAGACCGGTTGCGGCGCGAGGGTCTGCGCCAGGGCGAAGCGCTGCGCGCCAGCTACCAGTCGCTGACCCCGCGCGAAAGCGAAGTCATGGGCCTTGCGGTGGCCGGGCTGCTCAACAAGCAGATTGCCGCCGAGATCGGCATCAGCGAGGTGACGGTGAAGATCCATCGCGGCCAGGCCATGCGCAAGATGAAGGCGCGCACCTTTGCGGAGCTGGTGCTGATGGCGCAGCAGCTCGGCATCTGCAAGGTCGGCGGCTGATCACCCGACGTGCGTCGGTGGCCGCCTGAACCGGCATCCTCAACGCCTGGGATGGGATGGCCCGCCGGCGTGGAATCGTTGGCCTGACTTGCCGCGCATGCCGGTTAGAATGGCGCGGCATGGCGGTGCGGGTTTCGCCAGTCAGGTATGGCATCCGCATGACGCCCAGATTCCGACCATTCCTGCCCCCCATGACGCCTGGCATCCCTCCGCAGCAAAGCACTGCGCCGGCCTTTGACAACGCCTGGCTGAACAGGGCCGCGCAGACCGTGCTGCACATATCGGACGGCATCAGCTACCTGGAACTCGCCGATCCCGATACCCATCTGCGCCGCTTCGCCAGGAGTGCGCCGCTGGCGCACAGCGAGCCACTGCAGGACGAGCTCCGGCTGTCCGGCCGCCTGCAAGCCGACTGGGCCGCAGTGCCGGCGGCCACGCTGCGCAGCGCAGAGCGCATGGTGGTGGTGTATGGCGCAGCGCCCACTTCGACCCTCGCCGCGACACTGGGCGGCGCCCCCGTCCCCGTCGCACGCTTCCTCGAGCTTGCCATCGGCAGCGCCCGTGCGCTGGCGGGCGCGCATGCGCACGGCCTGCTGCATGGCGATATCCGGCCGCACAACCTGCTCGCCGACGACCGCGCCGGCGTACGCCTGACCGGCTTTGACCACGCCACCGCGCTGGATGCCATGCCGTCCGTCGTGCCGCGGCCCGGGCCTGCATCATGGCCATACCGGTCACCCGAAGTCGCGCGCGAGGACCAGGCGCGCACCAGCGCGCGCTCGGACCTGTATTCGCTCGGCATCACCTTTTACCAGATGCTGACCGGCACGCTGCCGTTCACCGCGGACTCGCCCGCGGCGTGGCAGCATGCCCATCTCGCCATCGAACCCGTCCCGACCCAGGTGCTCGCACCTGGCATCGCGCCGCTGCTGGGGACGATCGTGCTCAGGCTGCTGGACAAGGACCCCGCCGACCGCTATGCCGGCGCCATGTCGCTGCTGGCCGACCTGCTGCGCTGCCAGGCGGACTGGCGCGAACGCGGCGAGATCGCGCCGTTTAACCTCGACGGCGCCGGCGCGACTTCGACGCTGAGCGTGTCCGGCGAACTCTTTGGCCGCTCGCGCGAAACCGCGCAGCTGGCCGATGCGCTGGCGCGCGTGCGCCACAGCGGCCAGTCCGAGCTGGTGCTGATCGCCGGCGCCGCCGGCACCGGCAAATCAGCGCTGGCGGCCTGGCTGTCGTGCCACGCGGGACAGAAAGGCATGCGCTTTGCCAGCGGCAAGAGCGACCAATTGCAACGCGAAATTCCGTATGCGCCAGTGGCCCAGATGATCCGCGCGCTGGTGCTGCCGCTGCTCGCCGAGCCGGAAGCCGCGCTGGCGCCGGTGCGCGAGCGCTGGCTGGGCGCGCTCGCGGGGCAGGGCCGGGCCGTTGCCGAGCTGGTGCCGGAGGCCGGACATGTGCTTGGAGGCACCGCGCCGCTGGCCGACGTGCCGGCCCGGCAGGCGCAGGCGCGCGCGGTGAAGGCCATCCTGGCCACTTTCGCCATCTTTTCGGATAAGGGCGCGCCGCTGGTGCTGTGCTTCGATGACCTGCAATGGGCCGATGCGTCGACCATTGCGCTGCTCGAAGCCTTCACCACGCAACGTCCTGGCAACTTGCTGCTGATCGCCGCCTATCGCGACCACGGCAACGACGTGGAACAGCGCTTTTCGTGGCTGCTGCACGCCAGTCGCTCCGGCGCGCTGCCGGTCACGCGCATCGCCGTGCGCCCCCTGGCCGTGCCGGACCTGACCGAACTGGTGGCGGCTGCCTTGCATGAGCCGGCGCCGCAGGTCGAGGGGCTGGCGCGCCTGGTGCATGCGAAGACCGGTGGCAACCCCTTCTTCTCGTACCAGCTATTGCGCGCGCTGGTCGACGACGGCGTGCTGGCCTACCGCGACGACGACGCCGGCTGGCATTGGGACGAGGCAGACGCCGCCCAGCATCGCTACAGCGACAGCGTGACCGACCTGATGACTCGCCGCTTCGCCAGGCTGCCGGAAGACGGTGCGGAGTTGCTGCAGCAACTGGCGTGCGTGGGCATACGCTGCGAGCGAAGCCTGCTCGCCTGCGTGGCGCAAGTCAGTCCGGCGCGGCTTGGCGCGCGGCTGCGCCCGTTCGTCGCTGCCGGACTGCTGACACGTACGGAGGATGGCTACGCCTTCCAGCATGACCGCGTGCTGGAAGCGGCGTACGCCATGGTCGATGCGCGTGAGCGTACGGCCATGCACGCGCGCATCGCGGGCATCATGATCGAGCACTGGCAAGCCGAGCTGGCCGTGCATGCCTTCGAGATCGGCAACCAGATCGAGCGCGCGCACGGGCATCCGTTGCCGGAGCCGCAACGCGTGGCGTTCGTGCAGGTGCTGCTGGTCGCTGCCCGGCGCGCCCGGCGCAGCGCGGCGCTGGCGCAGGCGATTCGCTATACCGACGAGGCGTTCGCGTTGATGCAACCGTCGTGGTGGTCGACGCATTGCGAACTGGCCTACGCCGCCAGCCTGCTGCACTGCGAATGCCTGCTGGCGCAGGCACGCCTGGAGCCCGCCTCGCGCGAGATCGATGCGCTGCTCGCGCGCGAGCTGCCGCCGGCGGACAAGGCCGCCGTGCATCGGCTGAAGGCCAGCCTGCAGACCGTGCGTTCCGATTACGAAGGCGCGATCAACGCCGCGTTGTCGGGGCTGGCGCTGCTCGATATCCACCTGGAGCGCGGCCCCACGCCAGCGCGCATGCGCGAGGCCTATGAGGCCGTGAGCAGGGCGCTGGACGGTCGCCCGATCGACAGCCTGGGGTCGTTTCCGGCGACCGGGGACCGCCGCATCCAGACCATCATGGGCCTGCTGTCGACGCTGATCTCATCGCTGTTCGTGCATGACGGCATCAGCTTCCTGCATGTGGCCAAAATGGTGGAACTGACGCTGGAGCACGGCGCCACCGCGGAATCGCCATACGGACTTTCCTGGTTCGGCGTCTTTATCGCCAGCCTGTATGAGGAATACGAGGACGGCCTGGCTTACGGGCTGGCGGCGATGGACCTGGCCGATCGCCATGGCTACGAGGCCGAACGCATCGCAACGCTGGTGGCGGTCGACCAGGTCAGCGCCTGGACCCGGCCACTGTCCTACGCGCTGGCGCATGCGCAGCGCGCGGTCCTGCTGGGCCTGGCCTCGGGCGATATCGGCATGGCCTGCTATGCCTGCAACCATATCGCCTCGGACCTGCTTGCCATGGGCGAGCACCTGCGGCTGGTGGAGGAAGAGATCGGCCGCGGGCTGGCGCTGACCCGGCTGGTGCAATACCGGGACATCGAGCTCATCCTGTATTCGCAGCTGCATTTCCTGCACCGGCTGCGCAACGGCGACGAAGCGCCGCCGCAGGGCGAGGCCGTGCACCAGATGAGCGCGGCGCAGCGGCTGGCGCACGCCAACTCGCTGCCGACCCAGTTCTGGATCTGGCTTTATGACGGCATGGCTGCGGTGTTCCGGCAGGAATGGGACCACGCGGTGCGCAGCCTGCGCGAGGCGCAGGCGCTGAGCTGGTCGGCGCCGGCCCATATCAACGTCGCCGATTGCCGGCTGTATCTCGCCATTGCACTGGCGCACGCGGTCACCGGTGCGGCGCCGGACCGCGTCATGGCCGACGTGGCGGCGCAGCGCGACTGCTTTGTTCGCTGGGCGGCGCTGAACCCGCTGACCTTCCAGGGCAAGCTAGCGATGGTCGATGCCGAGCTGGCGCGCTTGCGCGGCGATCCGATGCGGGCGCTGGCCTGCTATGAGGAGTCGGCCGCTGCCGCCGCCGCGGCCGGGTTCGTTCACGAGGCGGCGCTCGCGCACGAGCTGGCCGGCATGCTGTGCGACGCGCGCGGCCTGCCGACCGCGGCCGCGCAGCACTGGCGCCTGGCCGGTGCCGGCTACCGCCGCTGGGGCGCGGAGCACAAGGCGATGCTGCTGGGCGCGCGGCATCCGCAGCTCGACGTTGCGGGGCCTGACGACGATGGCGCCGGCGGCGCCGGCAGCAAGCTTGCCGCGAGCCGCTGGGAGCTGGGCATGAAGACGGCCAGGGCAATGTCCAGCGAGATCGTGATGGACCGGCTGATCGAAACGCTGATGACCCATGTGGTGGTCCACGCCGGCGCCCAGTACGGATTGCTGCTGCTGATGCGCGGCGAGCAGCCCATGATCGAAGCCTCGGGACGCGTCGCCGACGGCAAGGTGGCGGTGACGCTGGGCAGCGCGGTGCCGACCGAACAGGCCCTGCCGCTGGCGGTGCTCGACAGCGTGCTGCGCACCCGGCAGACGCTGGTGCTGGATGACGCCATGGTCGAGGCGCCGTCGATCCGCAGCAAGGGCGCCATCCCCAGCGGCTTGCGCTCGGTGCTGTGCCTGCCGCTGCTGCGCGGCGGCAGCATGATCGGCGCGATCTACCTGGAAAACAACCTGGCCCCCGCGGTGTTCGACGCTGGCCGGATCGCCGAACTCGAGGTGCTGGCGCCGCAGTTGGCGATCTCGCTCGAGACCGCGCGTCTGTATGAGCAACTGATCGACGAGAGCAACCGCCGCGTCGCGGCGGAAATGCGGCTGCGCAGCGCAAGCTCGGCACTGGCGCGCACCTCGCACCTCACCGTGATGGGTAGCCTGGCCGCATCGATCGCCCATGAAGTGAACCAGCCGCTGACCGCCATCGTCGCCACGGTCGACGCCAGCCTGCGCTGGCTGAACCGGCCCACCCCGGAGATCGCCGAGGCGCTCGACGGCTTTACCCATATCAAGCACAACGCGCTGCGCGCCGCCGACATCATCCGCGCCCTGCGCGCGCTGGCAAAGCAGGCACCGGCAGTGCTGGCCCCGCTGCATCCCGACGAGGTCCTGCGCGAGGTGCTGGACATGGTGCGCCTGGACATCGACGCGCACGACGTCAAGGTCTGCACGCGCCTGGCGACGGGGACCACCATGGTCGAAGCCGATCGCGTCCAGCTGCAGCAGGTGGTGCTGAACCTGATCACCAACGCGCTCGACGCCATGGCGCAGACGCCGACGGCGCAGCGCGAGCTGATCGTGACCTCGTACCGGGAAAACGACAACGTCGTCGTCAGCGTGCAGGACCATGGCTCCGGCATTCCCGACGACGTGCTGGGCCAGGTGTTCGATCCATTCTTCACCACCAAGCAAGACGGCATGGGCATGGGCCTTGCCATCTGCCGCTCCATCATCGAGGCGCACGGCGGCACGCTGGAAGTGCGCAACCGGCGCAGCGGCGGCAGCGAGTTCATGTTCCGGCTGCCGGTGTGCGAGATGTTTCCGTCGGTGGGTCCATAGAAGCGGCACGCGTGACGGCGGCTGTTCCCGGAGCGACCCTCCGGCGCCTGAGACGCCGAGCTACGTCGGTCCAGTTCTTGCCAGCCAGCGCATCCGGCACTACAACATTCCAATGGCCGCAGCATGGCGGCATGGGGAGGCTGACGCTATGGACATTCACCCGGGCTTTCGCCGCGTTGCGGTAATCGGTGCTACGGCCCTGTCCACGCTCGCTTCCGCAGCGGGTCCGGATGGGCCATTCCAGCCCACCCAGGTGTCTGCGTCGCCCGATCGCAACGCCGGCCTGCAAGCCTTTGCCAATATCGAGCGGGTGCTGTTGCATGGCCGCTGCCTGAACTGCCATGTGCCCGATGCCCCACTGCAGGGCGATGCCAAGGCGCCGCACTATCCCCCAGTGCAGCGCGGCGTTGACGGCAGGGGCGTTGCACCGCTGCAATGCGCCACCTGCCATGGCACGCAGAACAGCCCGCTTGTGCATGCGCCCCCCGGGCTGGATACCGACGGCCAGCCGGGATGGCACATGCCACCAGCCAGCATGAAGATGTCCTGGCTTGGACTCAATGGCCCTGCGCTGTGCAAGGTGTTCCGCGAGCCAAAGACCAATGGCGGGCGTTCGCTCGCAATGCTCGAGGAACATATGGTCATGGACCATCTCGTTGCCTGGGGCTGGCAGCCGGGGCCGGGGCGCACTTTGCCGCCGCTGGACAAGCCGTCTTTTGACGAGCAGGTGCGCACATGGATCCGCAATGGCGCGCCTTGCGATACGCGCGAACCGCTGCGTACTTCGGTCGGACCCACCCGCGCCGCTGCTGACGAGGCATTGGTGAAGCATCTACGCGAGATTGCGCGCTCTGGCGTCATGACCAAGACGGCGCGGGAAGGCAACGGGAGCCAGCCATGATCTCTTTACGCCTCAATGGCAAGACGCAGGAAGTGGATGTGCCTGGCGACATGCCGGTGCTCTGGGTGCTGCGCGACACCCTGGCGCTGACCGGGACCAAGTTCGGCTGCGGTATCGCGGTGTGCGGGGCATGCACCGTCCATGTCGACGGCCAGCCGCGTCGCGCATGCATGACACCGGCATCTTCCGTCGCCGGCCGGCAGGTCACCACCATCGAGGCCATTGGCGACGACAAGGTGGGCCGCGCAGTGCAGGAAGCCTGGATCCGTCACGATGTCGCACAGTGCGGATATTGCCAGAGCGGCCAGATCATGTCCGCGGTGGCGCTCCTCAAGGCCAACCCGCATCCGACGGACGCCGACATCGACCGCGCCATGAGCGCCAATCTGTGCCGCTGCGGCACCTACGCGCGCATCCATGCCGCGGTCAAGGACGCGGCAAAGTCTATCGGCTGAGGAGATGCCATGATACGCATGCAGCAGGCCAGTGGCGGCATCGACCGGCGCACATTCCTGAAGCTGAGCTTCGGTTCCGGCTTCGCGCTGTGCGCTTTTCCGGTGGGTGCGCAGACGGCCGGCGGTGCCTCGCCCACACCGCCCGCGCCCCCGGTCCCGCCCTCGGCCTTTGTCGGTATCGATGCCGATGGCATCGTGACGGTCACCATCGGCAAGCTCGAGTTCGGGCAGGGCGTGCAGACGGCATTGCCGATGATCGTGGCAGAAGAGCTTGACGCGGACTGGAGCAAGGTGCGCTGCCAGCTCGCCCCCGCCGGCGAGGCCTACAAGGATCCGGTCTTTCACATGCAGATGGTTGGCGGCTCGACCAGCATGAAGAACTGCTGGACGCAGTATCGCGAGGTAGGCGCGCGCATGCGTGCCATGCTGCTTGCCGCAGCCGCGAGGCGCTTCGGTGTCCCGCCTGCGCAGCTGAAGGCCGACTCGGGCGTGGTGACCACGCCGGACGGCCGCCGCACCGCTTACGGCGAACTGGCCGCGGCCGCGCTGGCCGAGCCCGTGCCGGCAAGCGTGCAGCTCAAGTCGCCGCAGCAGTTCAGGCTGATCGGCAAGCCTGTCGACCGACTGGATGCGCGCGACAAGTCCAACGGCAGGCAGCAGTTCGGCATCGACATGATGTTGCCCGGGATGCGCGCCGTGGTCATGGTGCATCCGCCTGTGTTCGGCGCCCGCGTGGCGCGCGTCGACACGGCGCCCGCAAAAGCGATCGCCGGGGTGGAAGATGTCTATCAGGTACCGCTGGTCGGCGGCGCCACCGGGCTGGCCATCGTCGCCAGCGGATTCTGGGCGGCGCGGCGGGCACGCGAGGCGTTGCAGGTGGAATGGGATACCACCGGCGTCGAGAAGGCGGACAGCACCGCGCTACTGGCCCGCTACCGCGAGCTGGCAATGCAGCCCGGCACGCAGGCGAGCACGGCCGACACCGCCGCGCTGGCTGCCGCGCCGCACCGGATCACCGCCGAATTCACCTTCCCATACCTCGCGCATACGCCGATGGAGCCGCTCAATTGCACCATCGACTTCCGTGGCAACCAGTGCACGGTGTGGGCCGGCTCGCAGTTCCAGACCGTTGACCAGGCCAATGTCGCGGCCGTACTTGGCCTGAAGCCCGAACAGGTGACCTTCAACACCATGATGGCCGGCGGCGGCTTCGGCCGGCGCGCGGTGCCGACTTCGGATTACCTGTTCGAGGCCGCCCAGGTGGCCAAGGCGCGGTACGCAGCGGGCCGCCGCGAGCCGATCAAGATGATCTGGATCCGCGAAGACGACGTGCGCGGTGGCTACTACCGCCCGATGCACCTGCACCGCGTGGAAATCGGTCACGACGGCAAGGGCAAGGTTCTCGCCTGGAAGCACGTCATCGTTGGCCAGTCCATCACCATGGGCACGCCGTTCGAATCCTTCACCGTCAAGAATGGGGTTGACTCGACCATGGTGGAGGGCGTCGCCGGCAGCCCCTATCCATTCCCGATCGCGCTCCAGGTTCATCACCCCAAGGTCAATGTGCCGGTACTGTGGTGGCGTTCGGTGGGACACACCCACACCGCCTTTGTCATGGAGACGCTGGTCGACGAACTGGCCCGCTCGGCCGGCATCGATCCGGTGGCGTATCGCCGCACGCTGCTGCGCGAGCACAAGCGACATATCGCGGCGCTGGACCTGGCGGTGGAACGCTCCGGCTACGGCAAGCGTCGCCTGGCGGCCGGCCGCGCCTGGGGCGTGGCGGTACACGAATCGTTCGACACGGTGGTGGCGTACATCGTCGAGGCTTCGATGCGTGGCAACCAGCCGGTCGTGCATCGCGTCACCGCTGCCGTGCACTGCAATATGCCGATCAATCCGCGCACCATCGAGGCACAGGTCCAGGGCGGCATGCTGATGGGGCTGGGCACCACGCTACCAGGCGCGCAGATCACGCTGAAGGACGGCGTGGTGCAGCAAGGCAACTGGAATGATTACCGGCTGGCCACGCATGCGGACATGCCCGCCCAGGTTGCCGTGTACATCGTGCCCTCGGCCGACCCGCCGACCGGCATCGGCGAAACCGCGGTGCCGCCGATTGCGCCCGCACTGGCCAACGCCGTTGCGGCCCTGACAGGCAAGCGGTATCGCAGCCTGCCGTTCGGCGACGTGACATGATCGAAACGCCTGCGCGGTCAGGGACACGTGGGCGGGAGCGTCCCGACGTCCCTGACAGCGTGCGCGTGAACGCGCGCCGGCGGCGGCCGGAAAATGCCAGCTCGCCATCAAGCCGAAACGACCATCCCATCCACCATGGCTTCGCACAGCTGCATCAGCTTTTTCGTGTCGAGCGTCTTGGTCTTTGCGGTCGCGTTGATGGAATAGACCTGCGCGATGCCGCGCAGGCTGGCGACGATGAAAGTGGCCAGGCTGTCCAGATCCTCTTCGATGAAGCGGGTCCCCTGGGCCTGTTCGTCCTCCAGGCACTCGCGCACGAAAGCGACGGTGGCATCGTTCATGCGCGCGACGTCCGCCGCGAATTCCCGATCCTGGAAGATGGCCTCCGACAATAGCGCCGAGAACACCTGCGTGTTGGAGTCCGACTTGCCGAGGCTGCCGAGCTGGGTACGGATGAAGCTGCGCAGGCGCGCGAGGCCAACCGTGTGCCCTTCCGCCTGGTGGAAACGCCTGGCGAACTGGCTGCGTAATTCGGACAGCACGGCCAGTTGCAGCGCCTGCTTGTTGCCGTACAGGTGGACCACCAGCCCTTTGCTGACGCCGGCAGTCTCGGCTACCTCGGCAATGGTCATGCCGCCAATGCCCTTGGCACGCATGACCGTCATGGCGGCCTTGATCAACGCACCCTCCGACGTGGCGCGCCGCTCCTCCTGGGTGCGTCGGGTTTGGGCGGGGCGGGCGGCTGTGGTGGTCATGTTCGGGCAAATTCAGGCGTGTTGTGAAGACAGCAATTCTTCCAGATTATCGGACGTGAAATCCAGGGCGCCGAGAATTTCGCGCGTGTGCGTACCAGCGGGGGCGATGTCCCGCATGGCCGGGGGCGTGGCCGAAAACCGCGGCGCGGGACTGGCCTGCAGCACGCCACCACGCTCGACATAACTCTGGCGAGAGGCCAGGTGTGGGTGGCGCGCGGCCTGGTCCGGCGCCAGCACGGGTGCCCAGCAGGCATCGCTGCCTTCCAGGCAAGCCTCCCATTCGGCGCGTGTGCGCGAGCTTATCCGTGCAGCCATGGCCTGCCTGAGCTCGGGCCACAGGTCGGGGTCGTTCTGGCCGCGGACAAAGCGCACATCGCCGCTCAGTCCGAGGCGCGCCAGCAGTTCTGCATAGAACTTGGGTTCCAGCGGCGCGAAGTTGATCCAGCCGCCGTCCTTGCACTGGAAGCTCTGCGCCGCCCAGTGCGAAGCGTCAAACGCCTGGGTGCCCCGCGCGAAACTGCCGCCGCGCCGCTGGATGGCGCCGAGCATCAGGTTCAGCATGTGGGCCGCGCCATCGACGATGGCGGCATCGACCACCTGTCCTTGCCCCGTGCTGCGCGCATGTTGCAGGGCGGCCAGTAGTCCCACCGCCAGGTAAAGCGCGCCGCCGGCCACATCGCCCAGCACGGTGGACGGCGCCATCGGCGGCTGATCGGGCGGGCTCGCAAACCAGAGCGCGCCGCTGAGGGCGGTGTAGTTGCTGTCGTGCCCGGCGCGCGGTGCCCAGGGCCCGTCCTGGCCCCAGCCCGTCATGCGCCCGTACACCAGCGCGGGCCGGCGCTGCAGGCACACCTCCGGACCCAGGCCCAGGCGCTCCATCACGCCCGGGCGCATGCCCTCGATCAGCAGGTCGGCGCCCTCGCACAGGCGCAGCACGGCCTCGACGGCGACGGGATGCTTGAGATTCAGCACCACTGACTGCTTGCCGCGGCTGGTGATGGCATGGGGCCGTTCCGGCGCCGCCAGGCGCTCCGGCGGCTCGACGGCGATGACGGTCGCGCCCAGGTCGGCCAGCAGCATGCCGCAGAACGGGCCGGGCCCGATGCCGCTGATTTCGATCACTTTGACGCCTGCGAGTGGGCCCATGGTGTGCGCTCCTTGTTGGACAGGGATGGGGTGGGGCAAGCCAGGACATAGGTGTCCGACTGCGTGAAAACCCTATTTGATAAATCATACAAACTTACCGACCATATGGTAAGTAAGTTGAGGAAAAAAACATGACGACAGACGAGACAACCCCACGAATCGACAAGCCCGGGCTCTGTGGCTGGAGCGCCCATCACACCCCTTTTCTCAAGGGCATTCGCTGCACCGCATGCAATGAAGTGGCATTTCCACCCCAGCACTTCGGCTGCGAGCGCTGCGGCAGCGGCGCACTGGCCGATATCGAACTGGCCGCCGAGGGCGTGGTGCTGGGCAGCAGCCAGGTCCACATCCATGCCCAGCCGGAGCCGGCCGTGCCGTTCACGGTGGCAGAGGTGCGGCTCGATGCCGGCCCGGTGGTGCGCGCCCTGCTCGACGTGGGGCACGAGCCGGGCGACTGGCATGGCCGGCGCGTCCATGGCGTGCTGCGTCAGCGCGGCCCGGACCCGGCGGTGCTGGAATTCCGCTTCGGGGTAACGGCATGAAGCAAACACTAAAGGACCTGCGGCCGGTCTACGTGGTCGGCATTGGCTGGCACCGTTACCAGGACCCATCGGATACGCCGTACGTGACCCTGGGCCTGACCGCCGCGCGCCAGGCACTGGCGGATGCGGGCGTGCCCATCGGCGGCGTGGACACCGCTTATGTTGCGCGGGCGCTGCTGGGCATGGCCTGCGGGCGTCCCATCCTGCGCCACCTGGGGGCGACGGGCATGCCCATCGCCCATGTCGAGAACGCGTCGGCCTCCGGCTCCACGGCATTCCGCCATGCCTGCATCGAAGTGGCCAGCGGCCTGGCCGATACCGCGCTGGTGCTGGGCGTGGACAAGCGCGCGCCGGTAGTGCGCGCCGAAACCCAGGCTGGCATCGAGCAACTGGCCAGTGAATACATCGCGCCGTTCACGCACTTCGCGCTGCTGGCGGACCGGTATGTGCATCGCTGCGGCGCCGACATGCGCGACATCGCGCTGGCCGCGGTGAAGAACCACAACAACGGCGCGCTCAACCCGAACGCCCAGCGCCAGAAGCCCCGCACGCTGGACGAAGTGCTCGGCGGACGCAAGGTGTCGGGCGAGCTCACGGTGCTGCAATGCACGCCGGTCGGCGAAGGCGCGGCGGCCGTGGTGCTGATGTCCGAAGACGCGATCCGGGCGCACGGCATCGACCCCGGCCGCGCGGTGCGGGTGCTGTCGTCCGCCGCCCAAAGCCAGGCCGTGTACCAGGACGCCACGGCGTTCGATGAACTGCTCACGCAGGCCACCTGCCTGCAGGCGCTGCAGGAGGCCGGCGTCGCTCCCGCGGCGCTGGACGTGGTCGAGCTGCACGATGCCTTTGCCATCGAAGAGGTGCTGTACCTCGAGGCCATGGGCCTGTGCAAGCCGGGCCACGCTATCCCCGCCCTGAAGGCGGGCGAATTCCACATCGGCGGCAAGGTGGCGGTGAGCCCATCCGGCGGGCTGATTGCGATGGGGCACCCGATCGGCCCGACAGGCGTGGGCCAGATCGCCGAGATCACGTTGCAGCTGCGCGGCGAGGCGGGGCCGCGGCAGCAGCCCGGAGCGCGCACGGGGCTGGCGCACATGGTGGGCGTAGGCGCCGTCTGCTACGCGCACGTGCTGGGCATCTGAACCAAGAACCCTATCCAGGAGACACAGACATGATCGACTACATGGTCGAATTCGACGAGGACACGCGTGCCATCGTGGACCTTACCCGCAAGCTGGTGCACAAGCACCAGATGCCGCTGGAGGCCCGCAAGCTGCAGGGCGGCGAGATCACCCCGCAGGACCTGCTGCCGGGCACCCGGGCCGCAAAAGAGGTGGGGTTGTGGGGCCTGACGCTGCCCGAGGCGCTGGGCGGCGCGAAGCTGACGGTGACGCAGCAACTGGCCGTCATCGAGGAGAACTTCCAGTGCCTGGTGCCGCTGCGCTTCGGCGGACAGGTGCCGCCGTTTCTCTTCAACGCCACGGGCGCGCAGAAGGCGCGCTACCTCGATCCCTGCCTGGAGGACCGGCTGCGCTACGCGTTTGCGCAGACCGAGCCTTCGGGCGGCGCCGATCCTGGCAATGCGATCCAGACCAAGGCCGTCAAGCGCGGCGACAAGTGGGTGATCAACGGCACCAAGGTCTTTATCTCCAGCGTCGGTCCGGCCGAGGTGATCTTCGTCGTGGCCGTGACCGACCAGGCAAAGCGCCAGCACGGCGGCATCTCCATGTTCGCGGTGGACAAGGCCAACCCGGGCCTGAAGGTGTCGCGCGACATCCAGACGCTGGACGGCATGATCACCAACGAGCTGATCTTCGACAACTGCGAAGTGCCGGAGGATGCGTTGATCGGCGCCAGCGGCGAAGGCTTTCGCAATGCCCAGATCATCCTCTCGCAGGCGCGCTTCGGCGTGGGCGCGCGCGCCATGGGCATCGCCATGCGCACCTTGGCGATGATGACCGACTACGCGAATCAACGCGTGGCCTTCGGTTCCACCCTGTCGCAGAAGCAGGCGGTCCAGGCCATGGTTGTGGATTCCTGGATCGACATCAACCAGTGCCGCCTGATGATGTATGCCGCCGCCCGCAAGGCCGATGCCGGCCACGACACGCGTGTAGAGGCCAGCCTGATCAAGATGCAGGCCACCGAGGTGGTCGGGCGCGTACTTGACCGCGGCGTGCAGATCTTCGGCGCGGCCGGGGTCTCGCTGGACAACCCCATCGCGCACTGGTACCGCTCGCAGCGCCCCGCCCGCATCTATGAAGGCCCGAGCGAGGTGCACAAGTACCACGTGCTGGCCCGCCACCTGTTCCGCTGATCGATGGACATCCCCATGACACCTGTACCGACCCTGCCTGAGCACTGGGCCCAGGTCCAGCCCGACCGGACCGCCGTGCTGGCCGCGGACGCCCGCCTGAGCTGGCGCGAACTCAACACCCTGGCCGACAACATCGCCAACCAACTGGCCAGCCGCGGGGTCGTCGCCGGCGACATCGTGGCCCTGCGCATGCAGACCACGACGCAATGGGTGGCCCTGATGCTGGCACTGTCCAAGCTCAAGGCCCGCCTGCTGGGCATCAACTGGCGCCTGGTCCCCGACGAGGTCAACTATGTGCTGGAAAACGCCGGCGCCAGCATGCTGGTTCTGGACGACGAGCAGCCGCATGGGTTCATGGACAAAATCTCCGTGCTGCCGCGGGACGCGATCATTCCGGTAAGCAGGACTGGCGCACAGAGCCAATGGAACGCACTGGTCCAGCCGGGCGGAGCGCCCCTCCTCATGGAAGAACTGTGCGAGCAGATCATCTACACCTCCGGTACCACGGGCAGGCCCAAGGGCGTGGCGCGCCACCTGCGGCCCCAGCCGGGCGACGAGCGCCTGAACCGCTATCTGGAAGCCCAGGGCGGCGCGTACAAGCGCTACCAGCCATCCGACGTAGTGCTGGTGTCCATGCCCCTGCACCACGGATCGGGCCCCTCGCAGGTGCGCGCGGCAATGACGCACGGCTCCATGCTGGTCCTGCAGAACCGCTTCGATGCCGCGCACTGGTTCGACCTGGCCGAGCAGCATGGTGTCACGCACTGGACCGGCGTGCCCACCATGTACAAACGGCTCAAGAGCTACCAGGAGGCTTCGGGCCGCCAGGTGCCGCGCCTCAAGAGCATGGGCATCGGCGCCGCGCCGGTCCCGATGGCGATCAAGCAGTGGGTGCAAGCGCAGTTCGGGCCGGTGCTGCATGAGGGCTACGGCTCCACCGAGACCGGCATGATCGCCGGCATGAAGGCGGAAGACCACTTCAAGAAACCCGGCTCCAGCGGCCTGCCCTATGACGGCGTGGAAGTCGAAATCCGCAGCGAGGATGGTGCGCCGTGCCCCTGCGGCACCGTCGGCGAGATCTGGGTCAACACCCCGGCCGTGATCAGGAACTATCTCAACGCGCCGCCGCTGGAGCAGGACACGCTCGATGCGCGCGGCTTCTTCCGCACGGGCGACATGGGGCATCTCGATGGCGACGGCTATCTCTACATCACCGACCGCGCCAAGGACATGATCATCTCGGGCGGGGTCAACATCTATCCCGCGGAAATCGAAGCCGCGTTCTACCAGCATCCCGGCTTGCTCGACATCGCGGTGGTCGGCCTGCCCGACGAAGAATTCGGCGAGAAAGTGGTGGCCTATTACGAGTCCAAGGACGGCCGGCCCATCGCGGGCGACGAACTGGCGGCGCTGGGGCAGGCGCACCTGGCGTCATACAAGCGGCCACGGGATTTCGTGCATGTCGCCGAACTGCCGCGCAACGCCGTCGGCAAGATCCTGAAGCGCGAGCTTCGCCAACCTCATTGGAATAACCAGGAGCGAAACGTATGAACTTGAACCTGACCGATCTCGACGGAAAAATCGCGGCCGTGACCGGCGCGGGCCAGGGGGTGGGCCGCGAGGTGGCCCTGCACTTTGCCAGGAGCGGCGCGCGCGCCGTCATCGTCAACGACTTCTATGCCGAGCGCGCGCACGCGGTGGTGCAGGAAATCGGGGCGCTGGGCGTGAAAGCCGTGGCGGCTGTCTGTGACGTGACCGACCAGGCGCAGGTCAAGGCCGTGTTTGCGCAGGCCGCGCAAGCGGCCGGCGGCAGCATCGACATCCTGGTCAACAACGCCGGCAATTCCGGCGTCAACCCCGACCCGGAAGCGCGCAAGCATTTCTGGGAAGTCGGCGAGGCGGCGTGGGACAGCTTTATCCGCGTCAATTTCTACGGCGTCATCAACTGCACCGCGGCGGTCGTGCCCGGCATGATCGAAAAGAATGCGGGCCGGCTGATCACCATCATCTCCGACGCCGGCCGCGTGGGCGAGCCCAACCTGGAGATCTACTCCGGCGCCAAGGCCGGCGCCGCCGGCTTCATGCGCGGCGCGGCCCGCGCCCTGGGGCGCTACAACATCACGGCCAATTGCGTGGCCATCTCCGCCACCGCAACGCCGGCGATCGCGGCGCGTCTCGAGGCCGATCCCGACAGGAAAAAGAAGATGCTGTCGAACTACGTGATCCGCCGCGTGGGGCAGCCCGAGGACGTGGCCAACATGGTGCTGTTCCTGGCCTCGGGATCCAGCTCGTGGATCACCGGCCAGACCTACCCGGTCAACGGCGGATTCTCGTTCAACCTGTAAGGAGCGCAGCATGACAACCGAGCAAGCCGCAGTGCTGGAGAAGCAAGACGGGGTCGCCGTCATCACCCTGAACCGGCCCGAGGTCAAGAACTGCTGCAATAACGCCATGGCGATCGCGCTGCAGGACATCATGGACGAGATCGAAGAGGACCGTACCTGCTTCGTTGCCGTCATCCATGGCGCAGGCGGCAATTTCTCGACCGGCGCCGACCTGAAGGAAGCGGCCAGCGGCGCCAAGCGCGCCAGGCTGCGCCGCGGCGGCTTCGGCTGCTTCATGCACCCGCTGCGCAAGCCGCTGGTCGCCGCCGTCGAGGGCTATGCGGTCGGCGGCGGCTTCGAGCTGTGCCTGACTGCCGACATGGTGGTGGCCGCCGCCAACGCCAAGTTCGGCCTGCCCGAGGTCAGGCACAACCTGGTCGCCGTGGGCGGGGGGCTGTTCCGCCTGCCCAAGAAGATTCCTTGCAATATCGCTTTCGAGATGGCCCTGACCGGCAAGATCTACGACGCCGACTTCCTGCGGCCCTATGGCATCCTGAACCGGGTGGTCGAGCCCGGCTCGGCCCTGGACAGCGCCATCGAGCTGGCCCGCTCGCTGCTGGTGAACGGCCCGACGGCCCTGGCCGCGTCGAAGCGCATCATGTCCAAGGCCTTCGAATGGCAGGAGCTGGACGCCTGGGAAAACCAGATGCCCATCGCCCAGGTCGCGCTCAACTCCAGGGACCGGGTGGAAGGACTCAAGGCCTTCGCGGCCAAGCGCGCGCCGGTCTGGTCGGGCGAATAGCGCCAACAAGGAGGAGACAACGATGCAACGACGAAGCTTTCTGCTGGGCTCCGCCGCGGCGGCTGCGGCATGGACGGTGCCTGCCCCGCTGCTGGCGCAGGACAAGACCCCGATCAGCATCATCCTGCCGCTGGGCGGCGGCTCAGGCGCCGATACCAGCACGCGCATCCTGGCCAGCATCCTGTCCCAGGAACTGCAGCGCACGGTGATCGTCGAGAACAAGCCGGGGGCCGACACCATGATCGCCACGCAGTACGTGCTGAACGGCCCGGCTGACGGAACCCGCGTGCTGATGATCTCGCCCAGCAACATGGTGATCGTGCCGTTGGTCAACAAGAGCCTGCGCTTCAATCCGGAAGCACAGCTGCAGCCCGTCATCACCTCGGCGCGGGGCGGCACTGCCCTGGTCGTGAAAGCGGGCAAGCACAAGTCGCTGGCCGAATTCGTCGCCTACGCCAAGGCCAATCCGGGCAAGGCGTCGCTGGCGACCTATAGCGGGCATTACTACAAGCTGCTGGCGCTGATGATCCAGCGCGAGCTCGGCATCGAGCTCAACAACGTGCAATACAAGGCCCCTGCGCCCGCGCTCAACGACGTGGTCGGGGGCAATGTCGATGCGATGATCATCGACGCCGGCGCCGCGCGCGAATTCTTCCGCGCCGGCAAGATCCACCTGCTGGCCTTGACGCACGAGCGCAGGCCTCCGGCCTTCCACGATGTTCCAACCTTCAGCGAGCTGGGCTACCCCGGTTCGACGGCTTATATCTGGATCGGCTACGGGGTCAAGGCCGGCACGCCGCCAGAGATGGTCCAGCGCCTGTACAAGGGGTTCTCCGCTGCGCTGAAATCCAAAGAGTATCTGGCTTACATGGAGCAATCCAGCGCGGGCTCCGAGACGGTCGACCTGGATCCGGAAAAGACCACGCGCTATGCACAGGAAGAGCGCAAGCGCTTTGCGCGCCTGATCGAAAAGACCGGCTACACCAACTGATGGATCGACATGGCTTGGCACACCGCGCTGTGCGCGGATGCCAGGCATCCAAGAGAGGATTGCATGAGCTTGCCTTCATCGCTGGCGTCGCGCCTGCGCTTGCCCCTGATCGCCGCGCCGATGCTGCGCGTGTCCGGCCCGGAGCTGGTGACGGCCGCGTGCCGCAGCGGCGTCATCGGCGCGTTTCCGACGGTCAACGCCCGCAGCGCCGCGCAACTGGACGCCTGGCTTACCGAGATCAAGGCCCGCTGCGCGGACGCGCCGGGCCCGACCGCGCCGGTCTGCCCGAACATCATCATGCGCCGCCAGGCCACGCTGGATGAAGACCTGCAGGTCCTCATCCGCCAGCGGGTGGAGATGGTCATCGCCAGCGTGGGCTCGCCCGAGGCGGTCATCCAGCCGCTGCACGATATCGGCTGCCTGGTGTTCGCCGACGTGGCTTCGATCCGCCATGCGGAGAAGGCGCTGGCGGCCGGGGCTGACGGCCTGGTGCTGCTCTCGGCCGGGGCCGGCGGGCAGACCGGCTGGGCCAACCCGTTTGCCTTTGTGCGTGCCGTGCGGCAGATGTTTGACGGCCCCATCGTGCTGTCTGGCGGCATGTCCGATGGTGCCGCGCTGTGGGCGGCCCGCACGCTGGGCTGTGACCTGGGCATGATGGGCACCCGCTTCATTGCCACGCGCGAAAGCCTGGGCGCGGAGCGCTACAAGGCCATGCTTGTCGACAGCCGGCTCGATGACGTGCTGCTGACCCAGGCTTTCACCGGGCTGGACACCAATATGCTGCGCCCGTCCGTGATCGCCGCGGGGCTCGACCCCAAGGCGCTGGCCGGCCCGATCACGCCGGAGCGGGCGGCCGAACTGTACAGCGAGCACCACAACGGCGGCCGCACGCCGCGCCGCTGGGTCGATATCTGGAGCGCGGGGCATTCGGTGTCAGGGGTCAATGCGGTGCAGGACGTGGCCGGGCTGGTGGACGAGCTTCTGACCCAGTACAGGGCCGCGCAGCAAGACACGACGGGGCTGCTGGCGACGGCCTGACGTCGGGACGACTGCCGCGTACGCCTGCGCGGCCGTGCACCGCGGTTCATGGCGATAGGCTGGCGTTCCCGGCGGCATCTTTCGCTGACCGCAACGGCAAGCCGTGGGGGTTCGCTTCGACCGCAACGAACCGCCGCTTTGGGAACGGCCAGTTGGCGGGTGTGGCCGCAGGGCTTACGCTTCGGATGCCGGGACGCACGCCTCCATTGCGCGCGTGCCTGCTCAGGCAACGCGCCGTGTCGCCCGCCAGCGCGCTCATTGCCCGGTTGGCCTGGAAACTTGCCGTGCTGGCGGCGTGCAGGATCCGCGCACATCCCGGGCAACGACGCGCGCGCCGGCGAGGCATAATATCCGCCTCATCGCACCGCTTCGACCCTCCAAGAATGGGTACATAAATGGGCACATTCAACCGCCTGCACCTGATCCGGCAAATCGACCTGTTTACGCTGCGCCTGTTCCTGTCCGCCGTCGAAGAGCAGCAGATCCAGCGTGCCGCGGCGCGGGAGAATATTGCCGCCTCGACCGCGACCAAGCGCATCCAGGACCTCGAAGACATCGCCGGCGTGAAGCTGCTCGAACGTGGCCCCAAGGGCGTAGTGCCCAGTCCGGCCGGTGCGGTGCTGGTCCACTACGCGCGCCGCATCTTCGATAACGTGGAGGACATGCGTTCCGAGATCGCGGCCTTTACCGAAGGGATGCGCGGCAAGGTCGTAGTGGCGTCGGCGCGTTCGATCATTGCGCCGTTCCTGGCGCGTGAGCTGGGCGACTATGCCCGCGATTTCCCGCTGGTGGAACTGGCCGTGCGCGAGGTCGAAAACGCGCAGATCCTGGAGGTGGTGTCCCGCAGCGATGCCGACATCGGCGTGTTTGCCATGGCCCACGAACTGGAGCTCGGCGGCGTTGACGTCACGCCGTACCGCCGCGACCGGCTGGTGGCAGTCGTACCCCGGACCCATGCGCTGGGCGCGCATGAGACCGTCACGTTTGCCGACCTGCTGCCCGAGCGCGTGATTCCGGTCGATGCGATGCTGGGCGCCTTCCGCGTCGCGGCAAAGCGGCTGGGAAAGGAGTTTGCGCCGGCGTTCAGCGTCCGCAGCGCAGGCACGGCAATCAGCCTCGTGCAGGCGGGACTCGGCGTGACGGTGCAGCCGGAGTGCCTGGTAAGCCATCAATTGTTCGATGACGTGAGCTGTATTCCGCTGGATGAACCGTGGGCGGTGCGCAGTATCCACATTGCCACGCCACGCGGACGGGTACCGAGTCCCGCCGCCGCCGCCCTGATGAAGCAACTGCTCGACCGTCCCGGCGAACAGGCGCCGGCGCCGGCGCAGGACTGACGTTCCAGCTTCCGCATCGCCGGCAGGGCGGGCATTCGTGCCCGCCCTTTTCATTTCGAACGCACCGAAGCGCCGCTTCAGAAATGGCCAGTTGGCCGCGCGGCGGCACGACTCTACTCTTCCAACACGCGCTGCACCGATGCAAGCCGGCGCCACCCAACAATGGAGAGATGAAGTGCAACCGAACTTCCTGAACGAATCCCAGGCCCTCTGGCTCGACACCGTGAACCGCTTCATGGACAACGAGGTCACGGTCGAGTACGTGCGCAAATGCGACCAGAACCGCGACTATCCGTACGAGGCCTACGACAAGATCGCGAAGCAGGGCTGGCTGGGCCTGCTGTTCAGCGAGGAAGAGGGCGGCGCGGGCGGCGACATCTTCGACTACACGCTGATGGCCGAGGGTCTCGGCAAGTTCGGCTTCGACTTCGCAGCCGCGGTGCTGGTGCCGACCTTCACGGCGATGAATATCGCCAAGTACGGCACCGCCGCGCAGAAGGACAAGTACATCAAGCCGTTTATCGACGGCAAGATCCGTTTCTCGGTGTCGATCTCGGAGCCCGACGCCGGTTCGGATGCCTCGAACACCAAGACCCGCGCCCGCCGCGACGAGAACGGCGACTGGATCGTCTCCGGCCAGAAGCTGTGGTGCAGCGGCGCGGCGGCGCAGGACACCGTGATCGCCATGCTGGTCCGCACCGATGCCGACAACAAGCACGGCGGCCTCTCGGTGCTGCTGATCCCCAACTCCACGCCGGGACTGGTCATCAACAAGCTGCCGACGCTGTCGCGCCACGCCACCGGCACCACCGAGATCTTCCTCGATGAAGTCCGCGTGCCGGCCGACGCCCTGCTGGGCGAGGAAGGCCAGGGTTGGGAAATCATTACCAAGCACCTTGAACTGGAGCGCTGCGCAGTGGCCGCCGCCTATGTCGGCAACGCGCAGACAGCGGTGTCGAAGGCCACGCAGTACGCCCACGAGCGCATCCAGTTCGGCAAGCAGTTGTGGGACTTCCAGGTGCTCAAGCACATGCTGGCAGACCGCCAGACCGAGGTGGATGCCGCGCGCCTGCTGTGCTACCGCGCCGCGCAGATGGCGGCGGCCGACGTGCCGTGCAGCCGCGAAGTATCGATGGCAAAACTGTTCGGCTCGGAGACGCTCAAGCAGTGCGCGCTGACCGGCATGCAGGTGCTCGGCGGCTACGCCAACCTGCCGGAAGCCGACATGGAGCGCTACCTGCGCGAGAGCGTGCAGTCGACCATTGGCGGCGGCACCTCGCAGATCCAGAAGACCATCATCGCCAAGTCCATGCGGATCGGCTGAAGCAGACGACATTGAAGGAGAGACAGCCATGAGCGACACGAGCAAGCGCATCATCAACAACCGCATCGACCAGACCTTCGATGAACTGCAGATCGGCCAGGTGTTCCGCTCGGGCGGGCGCACCGTCACCGAGGCTGACGTGGTCAACTACTGCGCGCTGACCGGCAACTGGATCGAGATCCACTCGAACACGCACTACGCCTCGAAGACGCGCTTCGGCCAGCGGCTGGTGCAGGGCTCGCTGACGTACTCGATCGTCACCGGCCTGATCCAGTTCGGACTCGGCATCCAGGCCAACTATGGCATCGACAACATGCGCTTCCGCAACCCGGTGTACATCAACGACACCATCTATGCGGTCTGCGAGGTCATCGGCAAGAAGGAGAAGGACGAGAAGTACGGCGTGATCAAGTTCCGCATCAGCGCGATCAACCAGAACGGCGACCTGCTCCAGCAGGGCGAATGGAGCCTGCTGATGCTGCGCAGGCGCGAGGATCTGGACGCGCTGATCGCATCGTCGCTGCCCGAACTGAAGGCGGCCTGAGGGCGACATGATGTCGACGAAGCCAGTCGCCGCGATTGTCGGGATGGGGGATGCCTACGCCTCCCGCCAGGATCGCAAGGATCCTCTTCAGCTTGCGGCCGAAGCCACGCGGCGCGCGCTGCGTGACGCGGGCATTCGCAAGGAACAGGTCGATGCGGTCTACACGGGCCGCTCGCCGTGGGCCGACAAGCGCTCGCAGTGGAGCAACATCTTCATCTCGCACATGCAGATGCCGGTGAAGCGCACCACCGAGATCACCATGCACGGCGCTGGCCTCACGGCGACGCTGGCGGTGGCTTCGGAGATGATCGCGGCCGGGCAGGCGGAGTACGTGCTGTGCCTGCAGAGCGATGCGACGGAGCTGTTCGTCGACGCCGTCGCCATGGGCGCCGAGGCCGACGCGGACCCGCAGTTCGAGGTGCCGTACGGCCCCATCATTCCGGCGCTGTACGGGCAGGCCGCCTGCCGGTATCTGCATGAGTACGATCTGACCGAGGCCGATCTGGCCGATGTGGCGGTGTCGAACCAGCGCTGGGGCGTTCACCATCCGCACGCGGCCAAGGCGCGCTTCGGGGAGGTGGACCGCGAGACGGTGCTGGCGTCGCCCTATGTCGCCAGCCCGCTGCGGCGCTGGATGTGCTCGACGTGGGGCGGCGGCACCGGTGGTGCACTGGTGGTCACGTCGCCGGAACGGGCGCGCGCGATGCATGCCGATCCGGTCTACCTGCTGGGCTACGGGTCCGCCACGACGCACGAATACCTGACGGACCGCATGAACATGCGTACATGTCGCTTCCCCGAGCTTGGCCCCATGCCCAACCTGACCCACACGGCCACGGCCGCGGCGGCGACCCAGGCATTCGGCATGTCGGGACTGTCGCGCGCGGATATCGACATGGCGCAAATCTCCGTCAACTTTGCGCATATGGGGCCCATCGTGATGGAGGACCTGGGCTTTGCCAAGAAGGGCCGGGGGATCGACCTGTACCGCGAGGGCCGCACGGGCTTCGACGGCGACCTGCCGACCGACACCAACGGCGGCTGGCTGTCGTTCGGCCAGCCGGGCATCTCCTGCAACATGGACAGCCTGGTCGAGGCCGTGCGGCAGTTGCGCGGCCAGCCGCTGGGCCTCGCGCCGCAGCGTCGGCCGAAGACCGTGCTGGTGCAGGGCGCGGGCGGCATGCTGGCGGCCGGCAGCGTGGTGCTGCTGTCTTCGACAACCTGAACGGGAGCACGTGATGATCCAGACGAAAGACGGCTGGCCGCAGCCTTACGCGCTGCTCGACGCCCGACCCTACTGGGAAGGGCTGGCGGCGGGGCAGTTGAAGTACCAGCGGTGCACCGGCTGCGGCGAGGCAGTCTGGCCGGCGCATTCGTTCTGCCCGCATTGCGAGGCGGACGATGGCGACGGGCTGGTGTGGCAGGAGGCCAAAGGCAGCGGCACGCTGTATTCGTACAGCACCGTGATGCGCGGGCCCACGCCGGCCTTCGCGTCGATCGCCCCCTATACCGTGGGCTTCGTGGAGATGGACGAGGGCTATCACCTGTTCGCGCAGATCGAGGGACCGCCGGAAGCGCTGCGCATCGGTGCGCGCATGACGGCGTGGGTGATCGAGCGGGGCGGGCAACGCCTGCCGGTTTTCGCCGCGGCCTGACGCTTCGCGCCCTCGCCAGGCATCCGGCAAGACATCTATAAAGAGATAGAAGGAGGAGACCCATGACCGACCCCCGTAAACGGGATCACCGGCGGCGCTGGCTACGCAAGGCGGGCGCCGCCTGCCTGGCCGGCTGTGCGGCGATGTTGCTGCCGCGGCTGGCATCGGCGGCGGCCGAGCCGTGGCCGACGCGCCCGGTGCGCATCGTCATTCCGCTGGCGGCCGGCTCCAGCGGCGACTTGCTCGCGCGCCTGCTGGCGCAACGGCTCGAAGGCATGTGGAAGCAGCCGGTGATCGTGGAGAACCGGCCGGGCGCGGGCGGCGTAATCGGCACTGAATACGTGGTGAACGCCACTGACGGGCACACGCTGCTGCTCGGCACGCAAAGCTCGATCCTGCCGAAGTTCACCACCAGGAACCTGAAGTTCGACCCGACGACCGACCTGGTTCCGGTGTACAAAGTCATCAATTACCAGCTTGTGGTCGCCGCCAATGATGGCACCGCCGGCAAGGCGAAGACCATGCGCGGGCTGGTCGACCTGAGCCGGCGTGGCACCGATGGCCTGTTCTTCGCCGGTACCGGCCGAACGTCGATCTTCAACCTGACGATGGCGCTGTTGAACAAGTCGCTCGGCATGAAATACGCACCGATCGACTTCAACAGCGTGACCGCGATGAACATGGCGGTGATGCGCGACGATGCGCAATTCCTCGTGAACACGCCAAGCTCGATGAAGTCGCAGATGGAGGCCGGCAAGCTGCGGCCGATGGCCGCCATCAGCACCGAGCGCTATGCAGACCTGCCCGACGTGCCGACACTGTCGGAGGCCGTGGGCTACAAGGGCTACCTGCCGCTGCTGTGGGCCGGCATGTTCGTGCCGAAGTCCACGCCGCCGGCCGTGGTCGACCGGATCGCGCGCGATCTCCGGGCGTTGTCGGCAGACACGCAATTCAGGAGTATGGTGGAGTCGCGCTTGAGCGGCAGCATGGTGGTGTCGTCTCCGGGCGAGTTCGCCCGACAACTGAAGGAAGAGGTCGCGGTATGGAAAGGCCTCTTCGCCGAACTCAACTATCAGCCGGAGTAAGAAGCCATGCGTGACCTGCCTCTCGATGGCGTGGTGGTCGTGGAACTGAGCGACAGCGCCTCGGCGCCGTTCGCCGGCCAGATCCTTGCGGCGCTGGGCGCCGATGTGTGGAAGATCGAACGCCCCACAGGCGATTCGGCGCGCGGCTGGGGGCCGAGCAAGTGGAAGGGCAGCGGTGCCGCCTTCCATGCGATCAACCAGGGCAAGCGCTTTATCAGCCTCGACATCAAGGACCCGGACGACCTCGCCACGCTGCATCGGCTCATCGCCGAGCATGCCGACGTCTTCTTCCACAATCTGCGCCCCGGATCGGCCGCGCAATACGGACTGGACCCCGACAGCCTGCGCGTGACCAAGCCCGAACTGGTCTGCTGCGAGGTGGGCGCGTTCGGCAATGTCGGCCCGCTGAACCAGGCGCCCGGCTACGACCCGCTGATGCAGGCCTTCGCAGGCATCATGAGCGTCACCGGCGAGGAAGGGCAGCCGCCGGTGCGTGCGGGCGTGTCGATCGTCGACTTCGGCGCGGGCATGTGGGCCGTCATCGGCATCCTGGCCGCGCTGTGCCGGCGGCAGCGCAAGCACGTGGGCGCCACCGTCCACAGCTCGCTGTTGGAGACGGCCATCGCCTGGATGACGGTCGGCATCGCCAACTACAACGCCGACGGCGACACGGGCGGCCGGCATGGCTCGGGCGTCGGCTTCATCGTGCCGCACCGCGCCTACGACACGGCCGATGGCCATCTGGTGGTCAGTTGCGCCAACGACCGGCTCTTTGCACGTTTGTGTGCCGCGCTGGACCGGCCGGAGTGGTCCACCGACCCGCGCTTTGCCACCAACGACGCACGCCTGCGCAATCGCGGACAGATCGATGCCCTGATCGGCGGGCGGCTTGCCGAACATCCCCGCGCTCACTGGCAGGAAGTGCTCGGCGCCGCCGGCCTGCCGTGCGCACCGGTGCAGACCACCAGCGAACTGGTCAATCACGAGCAGACGCGGGCGCTGGGCATCATCGGCAAGCCGACCGGGGACGATCTCGCGCTGGTCGGGCTGCCGCTGCTGTTCAACGGCAGGCGGCCAGGACCGCTGTCGGCGGCGCGCGACGTCGGAGAGGACAATGCTGACCTCGACAGGCTGATGGCGTCGCGGCGTGGCCGGCGCGAGGCGCAGTCGTCGGGCGGCGAGGCAGTGCTCGACGCAGGGATCGCGGAGTAGGCGCGGCGGCCATGACCGCTGATAGCGTGACCGTGGCCACTCGAAGGCGCGGCGCGCGAGGCAGACCCGGCTCATTCGCGAGCCGGGTTTCGACGTTTGAGGAGACCAATACGATGCGCAAAACCGAGGGCCCGCTCGCGGGCGTCAGGATCATCGAGCTGGGCGGCATAGGGCCTGTGCCGTTCTGCTGCATGCTGCTTGCGGATCTCGGCGCGGATATTGTCCGCATCGACCGTCCGCCTGGCCACGACGGCGGACAACCCGGCGATCCGCGCTTCAACCTGCTCAACCGCAGCCGGCGCAGCGCCGCACTCGACCTGAAGAAAGCGGAAGCGAAGGACGCAGTACTGAAGCTCGTGGGCCAGGCCGACGCGCTGGTGGAGGGATTCCGGCCAGGTGTTGCCGAGAAACTGGGGTTAGGACCCGAAGACTGCCTCGCGGCGAACCCTGCGCTGGTCTACGGCCGCATGACGGGCTGGGGCCAGGATGGGCCGCTCGCGCACGCGCCCGGCCATGACATCAACTACATTTCGCTGACCGGCGTGCTGCACGCGGTCGGCACCTGCGGCGGCCCACCGGTGATCCCGCTCAATCTCGCCGGGGACCTCGGTGGCGGCTCGCTGTACCTGGCGCTCGGCGTCGTGTCGGCCATCCTCGAAAGCCGGCGCTCGGGCAAGGGGCAGGTGGTGGATGCCGCGATGGTCGACGGCTCCGCCTCGCTGATGACGCTCTTCTACGGCATGTTCGCCAGCGGCTACTGGAAGGACGAGCGCGGCAGCAACCGGCTCGATTCGGGGGCGCCCTGGTACAACGTCTATGAGACGAAGGACGGCCGCTGGGTCAGCGTGGGGTCCAACGAGGCGCGCTTCTGGCGTGCGACGCTGGAAGTGCTCGGGCTGGACGAGGCGGAGATGCCGGACCAGCACGACCGTTCGCGCTGGCCTGAGGTGCAAGCGAGGTTCGCCGAAATTTTCCGCACGCGCACGCGCGACGAATGGTGTGCGCTGGCCGAAGGACGGGAGGTCTGCTTCGCGCCGGTCATGTCGCTGGCCGAGGCGCCCGGCCACCCGCATCTGCGCGCGCGCGGGACATTCGTCGAACGGGACGGCGTCGTGCAGCCTGCGCCCGCGCCACGCTTCAGCCGCACACCCAGTGCGATACAGAATTCCCCGTCCCGCCCCGGCGAGCATACCGACGCGGTGCTGAGCGACTGGGGCTTTGGCTTGCAGGAAATTGCGGCATTGCGCGCGGCCGGCGCCATCGTGTAAGGCGGCGGGCCGCGCGGCCAGTCAGTGAACCGTCAGTCCGCCGGTCGGGCTGATCGTCGCCCCGGTCAGGTAGCGCGACTCGTCGGAGGCAAGAAAGGCCACCACCTGGCCGATATCCTCCGGGCTCGCCACACCGAGCGGGCTGCTGGCGATGATCTTCTCGTACTGCTTGCGGTGCCGGTCCGACACGCCATCGGTGCGCTCGAAGGCGGCCTTCCACGAGGGACTGTCGCGTACCACTGTCACGCAGACGCAGTTCACACGGATCCCGTCGCGCGCCAGTTCCTTCGACAGTACCTTGCTTGCGCTGATCAGGCCGCCGGCAAAGGTGGCCACCGCGGTCTGCGTCGGCGTCGGCACGCGGCCGCCCTCCGAGGTCACGAAGACCACCGCGCCGCCGCCACGCTCGCGCATGAAGGGCAGGGCCGACTGCACCGGCAGCAGCTTCGCGGCGGTGTTCTCCGCCACCACGGCGCAGACGCGCGCGAGGTCGATATCGCCAAACGGGCCGCGCACGTCCGGGCGGCGCGCCTCGTCGTCGTTGCCGCCGGCATTGGCGACCACGATGTCAATGCCGCCATGGCGGCGCCCGGCCTCGGCGGCGAGCGCGTCCATGTCGGCCTTCACGCGGACGTCACCAGTAATGAAGTCGCCCTGTCCCCCTGCCTCGCGGAGTTCGGCGAGCACCGCTTCGGCCTTTGACGCGCTCCTGCCGCTGATGACCACCAGCGCTCCACGTGCCGCGAGCTGCAGTGCCACGCCCCGGCCGATCCCGCCGGTGCCGCCGGTGACGATCGCCACCTTGCCTTCAAGACTTTTCATTGCTGTGTCCTTGCTGTGGTTCTGTCTTGCGGTCAGACGATGCCGTCGGTGCGCAACGCCTCGACCTGCCGCGCGTCGAGGTGCAGCCAGTCGCGCAGCACCGCGTCGGTATGCTCCCCGAGCCGCGGCGGCACACCGGCCTTGGGCTCGGGCACGTCAGACATCTTGATCGGGTTGCCGACCACCTGCACCGGCCCCCACACTGGGTCGTGGACCGTCATCAGCATCTCGCGCGCCGCGACGTGCGGGCAGTCGAACAGGTCGGCCACGTCGTTGACCACCGACGCCGGCACGCCGCCCTCGCGCAGCAGGTCCACGGCTTGCGCGCGGGTGCGCGTGGCGAGCCAGGCGTGGATATGCGGATCGAGCGCGGCGCTGTGCTTGCGGCGGGCCATGCCGTCGGCGAAGCGCGAATCATCGACCAGCTCTGGCTTGCCGATCACCTCGCAGAAGCGGCGCCAGATGTGCTCGCCGAGCACCGCGATGACGATATGGCCATCACTGGCGCGGAACGGCCCGAACGGCGCCGTCACCGCGGGTACGCCCGGCGGCAGCGGCTGGTGCAGGGCCGAGTACATGGCGATCGAGATCTCGTTCTGGACCAGCGAGGCGTCGTACAGCGAAATGTCGACCTTCTTGCCCCGCCCGGTGCGCTCGCGCTGGTACAACGCGAGCAGCGCGCCCTGCGCGGCCAGAATGCCGCCCTGCAGGTCGGTCATCGAGAAGCCGAGATAAGTCGGCCGGTCGTCCTGCCGCTCGGGCCGGTACATCAGGCCGCTGAGCGCCTGCCCGACGATGTCGAGGGCCGGGTGGTCGGTGTACGGACTCGGCTTCACATCGGTGTGGCCAAAGCCGGAGATGGCGACGTAGATCAGGCGCGGGTTGCGCGCGCGCAAAGTGTCGTAGCCGACGCCGAGGCGGTCCATCACGCCGGGGCGCAGGTTCTCGAGCACGATGTCGGCGCCGGCGGCCAGTTCGAGGAACAGCCGCTTGCCCTCGGGCTGCTTGAGGTCCAGCGTCAGGCTTTTCTTGTTGCGGTTGGTGCGCAGGAACGACAGTGCGTGCGGGCTGCCGTCCTCAGCCGTCCTGACTGGGCTGGTGCTGCGCGCGAAGTCGCCGCCCGCCGGGGCTTCGACCTTGATGACCTCGGCGCCCGCATCGGCAAGCCACATCGAGGCGAACGGGCCGGCGACGAAGTTTTCCACGGCCAGCACACGCACCCCCTGGAGCGGGCGGTCGGGCATGGAACATGGGTCCTGCGTGGCCGCCGCGGCGCGGCCCGTGTCGTTGTTCAAGGCGGTCTCCTTTGCATTTGCGGATGCGGTTGATGCAAGGGTAGAGCGCCCGTGCCGCGCGTCCAACTTGTCATTTTCGAAGCTGTGGTTCGGACGAACCGAAGCGGACGACCCGAAACGGACGACCCGAAGCGGGCGGCGAACATTCACCCGCTCCGGACGACCGCCATCGTCAGGCCATCACGATGGTCTTTGACTCCATGAAGGCGGTCAGTCCTTCGACGCCACCCTCGCGGCCGATGCCGGACTGCTTGAAGCCGCCGAAGCCGATGGAGAAATCGGTGCGCGGTCCATTGTGGCCTACGGTGCCTGCGCGGATCTGCCGCGCTACCGCGAGCGCGCGCTCACGGTCGTTGGTGAAGACGGCGGCGTTCAGGCCGAACGGCGTGTCGTTCGCCATGCCGATGGCGCTGGCTTCGTCGTCGGCCGGGATGACGCTCAGCACGGGGCCGAAGATCTCCTGCTGGGCAATGGCCGAGCGGTTGTCGACATTGCCGAACACCGTCGGCTCGAAGAAGAAGCCGCGCGCCAGATGCTGCGGCCGCTTGCCACCAGCCGCGAGCATTGCGCCTTCCGCCACGCCCATGGCGACGAAGCGCTCGACGGTGTCGCGCTGACGGGCATTGGCGAGCGGGCCAGAGGTGGTCTCTGCCGCGAGCGGGTCACCGAGCACGATCTGCCGCGCGATGGCCGACAGTGCCTCCACCATCGCGTCGTGCTTCGCGCGCGGCACGATGATGCGGGTCAGGCTGTGGCAGATCTGCCCGGTGTTGTAGCCGAAATAGGAGTTGCCGAGCGTGGCGGCGGCAGTTCCGACGTCGTAGTCGTCCAGGATGACGGCAGGCGATTTGCCGCCGAGTTCCAGCGTCACGCGCGCCACGCGGTCGCCGGCGATGGACGCGATGCGGCGGCCGGCCGCGGTCGAGCCGGTGAATGTGATCTTGTCGACGTCCGGGCTGCGCACCAGCGCCTCGGACACGTCGCGCTCGGCCGTGATGACGTTGACGACGCCCGGGGGCAACCCGACTTCCTCGCAGACCTGCGCGAACAGGTAGCCCGAGCACGGCGCCTCGGGCGGCGACTTGATGACCAGCGTGCAGCCAGCCAGCAGCGCCGGTGCGGTCTTGTAGGCGAGCAGGCCTGCGGGGCCATTCCAGGGAATGATCTCGGCGACCACACCCACCGGCTCGTAGACGCGGTACGCATCGTTGCCGGTGGCGGACTGGCACGGCTGCGCGAAAGGGAACGTCGCTGCCATCGCCGCGTACTGCCGGAATGCGCCGCTGATGAACAGCCCGATCCGCGGCTGCGCGACCTTGTAGACGATGCCGGTTTCGAGCGACCAGATGCGGGCGAACTCGTCGTTCAGGGCTTCGAGCCGCGCGGCAATTTTCTCGAGGAAACCGACACGCTCCAGCGGCGTCATGCGCGGCCACGGGCCGTCGTCGAATGCCTTGCGCGCGGCGGCGACGGCGCGCCGCATGTCGGCCGACTCGGCGCGGGCGACCGTCGCCACGACCTGCTCCGTTGAGCAGTCCAGCACGTCGAAGACGCCGCCGGAGGAGGGTTCGACCCATTCGCCGTCGATGTACAGGCGGCGCGGGTGCTTGAGTTCGATAGTTCGGTTCGTCATGGGTTGGATCTACGTTGCCGGACAGCGGCAATCGTGAAAGGGCTCGGCAGGGATCAGAACAGGAACACGCCCTTGCCGCCCGCCTGCCTGTCGAAGTGGGCGTAAGCCTGCGCGGCCTGGTCGAGCCGCCAGCTGTCGGTGAACAACCGGTCCACCTCGATGCCGCGTGTGGCGATAAAGCTGGCGCAAGCCTTCATCTCGACTGCGGAGAACGTGAACGAGCCGAGCAACAGCCGCTGCTTGCCGATCAGGTCCTTCATCGCATCGAGCACCAGGTTGCCGCCGACGGCGACCAGCGCGACGCGGCCCCACATCCTGGTGCTGCGCACAGCCTGAGCACGCGGCAACTCGCCGCCGGCACACTCCACCGCGCACGATGCGCCCTTGCCCCCTGTCAGCTTCAGGATCTCGGAGACAGGGTCGACCTGCGTGGCGTCGATCGCGTGCGCCACGCCGAAGTCTTTCGCGCGGGCCACGCGCGCCGCGTTGATGTCGACGCCGAACACCTCGACGCCCATCGCGGCGGCAAGCTGGACCACCGACAGGCCGACCGGGCCAAGGCCGTAGACGGCCAGTGTGTCGCGGGCGCTGATGTCGAGCCGCAGCAAGGCTCCGTAGGCGGTGCCGGTGCCGCACGCCACGGCGGCGCCGCCCGCGAACGACATCTCCTGCGGCAGGTGCACCAGCGACGACACCGGCACCTTCATGTAGTCGGCATGGCCGCCATGCGCCAGCACGCCGTGGATGCGCGCGCCGTGGTCGCAGAGCTGCGTCCAGCCGGTGCGGCAGTGGTCGCAGTGGCGGCAGCCCTCATAGTGGAAGACCATCACGCGGTCGCCCACGCGGAACGCTTTGCCGTCCACGCCCGGACCGAGCGCGGCTACCGTGCCGCAAGGCTCGTGCCCGCCGATGATCCGGTCGGACGCAATGCGGTCCTTCAGGCCCAGCATCTCCAGCGATGCCGCCATGCCATGCCGGTAGTAGTGCAGATGGGTGCCGCACATGCCCGAAGCCTTCATCTCGATCACGGCCTCACCGGGGCCGGGCGTGGGATCGTCGAAGTGCGCGAGCTCGACCTCGCGGGCGCCGCGGAAGATCATCCCGCGCATCAGAGGTGTTCCCGGTAGAACGGGATCAGCTTGTCGAGCGCCTTGCGCACGGGCTCGGGCTTGTCATACAGGTCGTAGTGCGACCAGCCGTCCAGCACGACGAGTTCCTTCTTCGCTGAGCGTGCGCGGCCCACGATCTCGCAGCCGTCCCGGTAGGCGCCGAAGGCACCGACCTTGTCGCCGACCACCACCATCAGCGGCTGCGTCAGCAGGACCTCGGCCAGGTGGAAGGCATCCCATCCGGCCGCGGCACCCTGGTGGGAGAAGAGCGAGCGGTTGGCGCCGTGTGGCCTCTGCCCGCGCGGCGTCCGGTAGTACTCGGTGGCCTCATAGACGTCGATCTCTGTCAGGCCACGCTGCTTCGCCTCCTCGGGCGACGGCGGCAGCAGGTCGTCCACGCGCAGTGTGGCACCACGTGCCTCGTCGGTGCGCTGCTGTGCCATCGCTTCCAGCGCGCCGATCGGATCGTAGCCGCTGAAGCCCTCGCGCATCAGGCGGCCGTAGTTGACCCCCGTGATGGTGCCCACGGCGCGGATGCGGCGCTCTGACATGGCGGCATTGATGGAGTAGCCACCGCCGCCGCAGATGCCGAGTACGCCGATGCGGCGGTCGTCCACGTAGTCGAGCGTCACGAGGTAGTCCGTGACCACGCGGAAGTCTTCCACGCGCAGCGTCGGGTCCTCGATGAAGCGCGGCTCGCCGCCGCTGGCGCCCTGGAAACTGGCGTCGAACGCGATGACGACGAAGCCCGCCTCGGCGAGCGCGGTGCCGTAGACGCTTCCCGAGGTCTGCTCCTTGCAGCTACCGATCGGATGGGCGCTGATGATGGCGGAATACTTCTTCTTCTCGTCGAAGTCCGGCGGGAAGTGGAGATCGGCGGCGATATTCCAGTACGGATGCTTGATGCTGACGGTTTTCATGGTTTCACCTCAAGGCGAAGAGGATGGCGGACTCAGTCTGCGGTACGGTAATCCGCGCCCGGAGGGGCGTCGGGCTCCTGTGCCGGCTTCGGGATCAGCGGCACGATCATGATGGCGACGACGGCGGGTACGACGAACGCGTAGAAGTTCCAGTGCAGCGCAAGGTTCGAGCCGACGATCCATCCGCCGATCAGCGGACCGAGGATGGAGCCGAACCGCCCGAACGCCTGCGACGCCCCGAGCGCCGAGCCGCGGCACGAAGCCGGAAAGTGCGTGGCGATGTAGCCGTAGATCAGCGTCGTGGTGCCGATGGAGCCGATCCCCGCACCGAACACCGCAAGCATCAGCCAGCCGAAGTCCAGCTTCTGGCTCAGCGCGAGCAGCGACAGGCCGCCGATGACGAAGAACGGGATGATCACGCGCTTGGAGCCCAGCCGGTCCGCCAGCCACGCGCCGCCGATCATGCCCACCACGGCACCGAACTGCATCACCAGCAGGAACTGCAGCGACGACCCCAGCGGATAGCCGGCCTTGCGCATCAGTTGCGGCAGCCAGGCGTTCAGGCCATAGACGATCAACTGCACGCAGAAACTCACCAGCGCGAAGAGCAGCGCCGAGGTGCGGAGTGCGTCCGTCGCCAGCAGCCGGTAGCCGCGCGCGCCGGAGGCGGCCGCGTGCAGGGCCTGGGCTCGTTGCTCCCGCGTGATCCGTTCCAGGTCAAGCGAATGCCGGGCGGCCAGGATGCGCGCCTCATCCATGCGACCACGCTCCACGAGGAAGCTCACCGACTCGGGGAGCCACAGATACATCACCGGCAGGATCAGCGCGTAGAGCGCGCCGAGCGCATACAGCGTGCGCCATCCGTGTTCCTGCAGCAGCGTGATCGCCAGTAGCGCGCAGATGACGCCGCCAACGGAATAGCCCGTCAGGGTCAGCGCGTTGTACAACTGGCGTCGATGGGGTGGCGCGTACTCGACCGTCAGCGCCACGGCGGACGGCACCACGCCGCCCAGCCCGATGCCGGTGAAGAAACGCGCGGCACCCAGTGAGAACGGCGAGGGGGCGAGCGCGCAGAGGACGGAGCCGATGGAGAACCACAGCACGCCGGCCATGATGAGGTGGCGCCTGCCAATGCGGTCGGAGAGCGGGCCGGCCGCGCCCATGCCGACCATCAGGCCGGCGAGTGTCCAGCTCCCGATCATGCCGGCCGCCGCCGGCGTCAGGCCCCACCCCCGCTCTTCGAGCAAGCGTGGGAGAGTGGCCCCGTAGACGATGAGATCGTAGCCATCCGCGACGAGCGTCAAAAAGCACATCATGACCACGAATAGGCGGCTGCGAGCCGGCAGTGTTGCTTGATGCACGTTGTCTCCTCGATATCGTTCTTCTAAATCCCGTCGCCATGGGGCGGTGTCCGTCGGGAGGGTGACTGGGACTACCGAAGGGTAGTGGCGTGCCGGCGGCGAACCAATTGACCTTTCTCGAAGCGGCGATTCGGCCGAGATGAAACTGGCGGTGTGCGGGCTTCGACGCGCGTGAACCGGCGCTTCGGAAAAGGCCAGTTGGCGCGGTCAGCGCAAGCCCCTACGCTTCGTTCATCGCGGCACACGAAAGCCTGCTGGCATGAGGGGGCGATGCTCGATTCACGGCAAGGCGCAGACATGGTCGTGTGTGCAGACGGGGCTGGCGCTGGAGAGGGGCCGCCATGAATTAGCCGTCCCTGCATCGCCTATGTGAAATGGGGTCAGGCGCCCCATCATTTTCAGGACATTGCACCATGCGTTATGAAGACTTCCAGTTCATCCTGTTCGACCGGCAGCCGGATGGCGTCCTGCTCGCCACCCTGAATCGGCCCGAGGTGATGAACGCGACCAACGCCCGGCTTCACTGGGAGCTGACGAAGCTGTGGGGCGTCGTCAACGACGATCCGTCGGTCAAGGTGGTGGTGGTGACGGGAGCCGGCGACCGCGCGTTCTCGGCGGGCGGCGACCTGGCGTGGGTCGAGGAAATGGTCGGCAACCCGGAGGCGGTGGCGGTGGTGAAGAAGGAGGCCGCCGAGATCGTCTACAACATGCTGGCCTGCGAGAAGCCGATCATTTCAGCGATCAACGGCACCGCGGTCGGCGCGGGCCTGGCGGTCGCGCTGCTGGCGGACGTCAGCATCATCTCCGAGTCCGCGCGGTTCACCGATGGCCATGCCCGCCTTGGCGTGGCGGCGGGCGACCATGCCGCCATCGTCTGGCCGCTGCTCTGTGGCGTGGCGAAGGCGAAGTACTACCTGATGACCGCGGACTTCATCGACGGCAAGGAAGCGGAGCGCATCGGGCTGGTGACGTTCTGTGTGCCGCCGCAGGAATTGATGACGCGCGCGCTGGCCGTCGGGCAGGCGCTGGCGCGCGGCAGCCAGACCGCGATTCGTGCCACCAAGCAGTCGATCAACAACTGGATGCGGATGGCAGGGCCGATCTTTGATGCCTCGCTTGCCGCCGAGATGCTCGGCTTCCTCGGCGCGGATGCGCGTGAAGGCCTCGACGCCGTGCGCAACAAGCGTGCGCCGCAATTCCCCTCGGCGAAGCTGCCCGGCTAGTGACACGGTTTGAAGCAGGACATTGCGGCGATCATGAACCATCGCCACGAGAGATCTTGAAGCGAGACATGATGGATACCGAAGCCAACACCTGGAAGCCGGGCGCGCGCGAGTTGCAGTCCTCGGGCATCGCCAACCTGATGCGCGCGTTCGACTTGACGCGTTATGACGATCTGCTCGAACTCTCGCGCAGTCATCCCGACCGCTACTGGCAAGTGGTCATGCAGCACTGCGGAATCGTGTGGGATACGCCGCCGAGGGGCTACCTCGACCCGGCTTCGCCACGCGAATTCCCGCGGTGGTTTCCGGGCGGGCGGCTGAACTGGGTCAATACCGTGCTGGCATGGACGAACGATCCTCGCACGCGCGACCAGGCTGCCGTCGTCGCGGAACGGGAAGATGGCAAGGATCAGGCCGTCAGCTACGCGGAACTCGGAACGCGCGTGCGCCAGTTCGCGGGAGCCTTGCAGGCGCTCGGCATCGGGCCCGGCGAGCGGGTGGGCCTGCTGATGGAGAACGGTATCGAGGCCACGGTGTCGCTACTGGCGCTGGCATCGCTCGGGGCCATCGTGGTGCCGCTGTTCAGCGGGTTCGGCGTGGATGCCATCGTCGCGCGCCTGTCCGCGGCCGCGGCCGCCACGGCGATTGCCTCCACCGGATTCAGCCGGCGCGGCAAGCGGATCAACGTGGAAAGGACGCTGCGCGAAGCGTGGGCACGGCTGCCCGCGCTCAAGCGCGTGATCTGGAAACAGGATGACACGACCCAGGCGGCCGGGACCCGGGATCTCGACTGGCAGGAAGTGATGGCGTCCGGTACCGGGCGACTGGCCGACCCTGTCACGCTGGGGCCGGACGATCCCTTCATGGTGATCTACACCTCAGGGACCACGGGCAAGCCGAAGGGCGTCGTACATGCGCACGGCAGCTTCCCGCTCAAGATTGCCCATGACGCCGTGGTCCACTTCGACGTGGCGCCGGGCGATGTGTTCTGCTGGCCCGCCGATATGGGCTGGATCGCTGGCACCCTGGTGCTGGGTTGCGCGCTACTGCGCGGCGCGACGCTTGTCTGCTACGACGGTGCGCCAGACTATCCAAACTGGTCGCGCATGTCGAAACTGGTGGAGCGGCACCAGGTCACGCATTTCGGCTCGGCGCCGACGCTGATCCGTGGTCTCAGCAGCAACGAGCCCCTGGCGACGCAGGGCGACGTGTCCTCGGTTCGCCTGCTGATCACTGCCGGCGAGGGCATCGACCCGGAGCACTTCTGCTGGTTCCAGCGGACCTTCGGGCGCGGCACGCAGCCGCTGATCAACTACACGGGCGGCACCGAGGTATCGGGCGCACTGCTTGCGAGCGTAGTGGTGCGTCCCATCCCGCCGAGCGGCTTCAACACGACCTCGCCCGGCGTGGACGTAGACGTGGCCGACGCGAGCGGCGCGCCGCTGACCGGCGCGGTGGGAGAGCTTGTGATCCGGCAGCCCTTTGTCGGCATGACACAGTCGTTCTGGCACGACGCTGAGCGCTACCTCGACACCTACTGGCGCACCATCCCCGGCCTCTGGGTGCATGGCGACCTGGCGCTGCGCCGGCAGGACGGCGCCTTTTTCCTGATGGGTCGCTCAGACGATACGCTCAAGGTGGCCGGCAAGCGGCTGGGGCCCGCGGAGGTGGAGGAAATCGTGCTGGAACTGCGCGAAGTCGCGGAAGCCGCTGCCATAGGGGTCGACGACAAGGACAAGGGGCAGCGGCTGGTCGTGTTCGTCGTCGGCGTAGCGGGCTGTGATGTTGATGCCGATGCGGTCGCGACCAGAGTAGCCGGGCATGTCGACAAGCGCCTCGGACGGCCATTCCGACCGAGCGCGGTGCATGTCGTAAATCAGCTGCCGAAGACCCGCAGTTCCAAGATCATGCGCCGCGTCATCCGCAGCGTGTATTGCAATACGCCGCCAGGTGATCTCTCGTCGCTCGACAACCCGGCGTCGCTCGACGAGATCCGCGCGGCATCGGACGGCAGCCACAGGCATAAGGCTTGAAGACGATGAAGGTTCTCGAAGGTATCAGGGTGCTGGATTTCGGCCGGTTCATCGCCGGCCCCTTCTGCGCGGCGCTGCTCGCTGACTTCGGCGCGGACGTTATCCGTATCGACCGCGTAGGCGGCAGCGAGGACCGCTTCGTCGCGCCGGTGACCAGCGCAGGCGAAGGCGCGTTCTTCCTGCAGGTCAACCGGAACAAACGCTCGCTTACGCTCGACCTCGACCGGGAGGAAGGCAGGGCGGTGGTACGCAAGCTGCTATTGACCACCGACGTGGTCGTGGCGAACATGCCGCCGAAGACCATCGCCGCGCTCGGCCTCGACTACGACACCCTGCGCAAGGTGAAGCCCGACATCATCCTGACCGCCTCCTCGGCGTTCGGTGCCGATCCCGCCGTGCGGGACCGGGTTGGTTTCGATGGCGTGGGGCAGGCAATGAGCGGGGCGGTCCACCTGACCGGCTTGCCCGACCATCCGATGAAGTCCATGGTGCCGGTGGTGGACTTCTCGACCGCGCTGTGCTGCGCGCTCGGCACCATGATGGCGCTGTATGAACGCAAGACCAGCGGTCAGGGGCAGGAGGTAGGGGCGTCGCTGCTGCATACGGCGCTCACGCTGTCCAGTGGCAGTCTGATCGAGGAAGCGCTGCTTGGGCTGAACCGGCAGGCGACGGCGAACCGCAGCCCGACCTACGGGCCGTCGGACATCTTCCGCGTGAAGGACGGCTGGATCATTGCGCAAGTGATCGGGCAGGCGATGTTCAGGCGCTGGACGAACATGATGGCCCGCGCTGATCTTCTGGATGATCCGCGCTTCGCCGACGATGCTGCCCGGGGCGAACATGGCGAAGTCCTGAGCGGCATCATGTCAGACTGGTGCGCCGGCCGGACCCGCGACGAAGCCCTGGCCTTGCTGGCAGCGGCACGCATTCCCGGCGGCCCGGTGAACACGCCGCGCCAGGCGCTGGGGGACGAAGTGGTCTGCGCTTCGGGCGCATTCCACGGCGTGGAGTATCCGGGTGCTGCGGCGCAGGTGCCGCTTGTATCCACACCGGTGTCGCTGTCGCGCACGGGCCCGGCAATCGCGCGGCGCCCGCCGACGGCCGGCGAGCATACGGAGGAAGTCCTGCACGACGCGGGCTATGTGGCCGAGGAGATCGCGCGGCTGAGGGCGTTGCGAGTGATCTGAGCAGGCGCGGTCGCTGTAGCAAGGCGAAGCGGGCCGCTTCGCCTCAGTCCGTTCGATCCTCCCGTTCACTTCTGAAACATCCCTTTGCCCGATATGGCATCGAGACGCGCCTGATTACCATCGGTGCAACGCGGCCATCGCATTCCTTACGTGGCACGCAAAGCACAACGGGGCGGGGAGCATGCCATGAAGCGGAAGTTCACCGATGACGTGATGGCGGTCCAGAGCCGTTATCGCGATTGGGTCCTGGACGGCGGCAAGGACTCGGCGCGGGGAGAGGCATTGTTGCATGAACTGAAGATCTGCCTGGCTGCGTTGTTCCTGGTTCCTGGCGAGCTCACTGTGCTGAGGCAAGCCAAGGGAAGCGCGGGCCTGGAGCTGACCGTGCTGCGGCCGGAGTGATGACGGCGGCGGCCGGCCTGAACTCCAGGCCCGCAGCGCCTACCTTACCCGCAATTCCCGTCCGCCACGCACAGGCCGTGCACCACCATCTCGCCCATCAGGTCCATCGAGGCCTGGTCGGCGATGGCTTCGCGCAGCGCGTCCAGCGCGGCATCGTGAGCGTCGCCGGCAGTGCCGGCTTGCAGCGGGGTGTCATGCCAGCGCTGCGGTAGGGCAGCGGGGTTGATGTCGACCCCGGCACCGGCGGCCAGGGCGGTCAGTACGGCGGTTTCCGCTTCGGCCAGGGCTTCGGCTGACAGCCCCCTGGCGCTTGCCGCGCCGAAACTGTCGAAGGCCTGGCCCGGCGGGCCGCCCGTGACCTTCCACAGCGCCAGCTCGGTCAGCGGCGTGCAGTTCACGGTGCGCCCGCCCAGCACTACGCCGTGCAGCCGCTGGCGGTTCGGTTCGCCCTGCGCTTGCCCGCCTTCACAGCGGACCATCAGCGCGCCGTCCGGTACGCCGGCCAGGCGAAACACGCCGCTGGCATCGGCCGTGGCGTGGCGCACCTGGCCTTGCGCGTCGCGCAACTGCACGGTCGCGCCGGCCAGCGCCGCGCCGACGGCGGCGGTGCCGCTTACTTCCTGCGCTTGGTCATTCCCGCATGCCGCGACGGCTGCGACCCCGCATGCGAGCACGAGGTGGCGCCAGTGTCGAAGGTGCTTGCCCATGGTATCGGTGCTCAAGGGGCCAGGTTGGCCAGCTCGCGGCGCGAGCGGTTGAACAGGCCGCGCGCCAGCGGCGTCGGGCGGAAGTCGATATCGAGCGGCGAGATGGTGATGTACTTCGCCAGGAAGGCCGGCGTCTCGGCAATCCGCGCGAGCGCGGCCGGTTCGGTCTCCGTCGCGCCCACGTCGATCGATACCGTGTTGTCGGGGTTGCGCTTATAGGCCGTGGTAAACGAGTCCACCGTGCCGGGAACGGTCAGGCGCACGCCCGCGGGCGTGCCGCCGGCGGTCACCGGGTAGTTGATGCTCAGCGGGTTGGTCACCGGCAGCAGCGGCTGGCCGGCGGCGCGGGTGGCCTCCAGGTTGGCGATCACGCGTGCCAGGAAGGCGCCGGCCTTGGGGAACGCGGCGAGCGTGCTGGGAAAGCCGGTGCGGGTCTCGGCAAAGTCCACCCCCACGCTCAGCGCGATGCCCGGCACGCCGCGGCGCGCGGCGAACAGCACGTTCATCACCGTGCCCGAATGCGGGATGGAGTCGGACAGGTTCTCGCCAAAGTTGGCCCCCGAGACCACCAGGTCCGGCGTGAAGCCGCTTTCCGGCGCGACGATCTTCAGGCCGATGGCGGTGGCGTCCACCGGCGAGCCGGTGCCGATGTATTCGGGGTTGGTGGCGTTGAGCGCGCCGCCCGCGACGAAGGTGGGCTTGACCCGGTGCACGCAGAAAGTCTCGGCGCTGCCGGCGAGCGGGTCGACCACCAGCCGGGTGCGGCCGTCGGGCACGGCATAGGCAGCGCCCGAGCCGCTCTGGTTGATGGCCGGGCCGACCGTGATCACGCGGTGGCCGGCGTCCTGCAGGGCCTTGCGTACCGCGGCGATGCCGGGCGCGGCGCAGCCGTCGTCATTGGTCAGCAGGATATTGAGGGCATGGGCCGGGCTGGCCGCGGCGGCCAGTGTGATGGCGGCGATGGCAAGGCCGGCGCGCCGCGGGCGGGCACGAAGTCTGAGCATGGGAACCTGTCTCCTTTTCTTGTTGGTAATGCAAGCAGGGCCCGGCAGCGCCGGGCCGAAACCGGGGCCGCCGCCGTTACGTCACCGGCAAGCCGCGCTCGCGCGCCAGCGTGATCGCGGTATCCTCGATCATGTCCTCCTGGCCGCCCACCAGCCGCTGCCGGCCCAGTTCGACCAGGATCTCGCGCGCGGGAATGCGGTACTTGGCCTCGGCGCGCTTGGCAAACAGCAGGAACGACGAATACACGCCGGCGTAGCCCAGCGTGAGTGCGTCGCGGTCGATGCGGATGGGGTGGTCCATGATCGGTACCACCAGGTCTTCGGCGACGTCGGCAATGCGGAACACGTCGACGCCGGTCTCGATGCCCATGCGCTCGCACACCGCCACCAGGACTTCCATCGGCGTGTTGCCGGCACCGGCGCCCAGCCCAGCGGCGGCGGCATCGATGCGGGCGGCGCCGCAGGCGATCGCGGCGAGCGAATTGGCCACACCCATGGCCAGGTTGTGGTGGCCGTGGAAGCCCAGTTCGGTCTCGGGGCGCAGCGCTTGCCGGACCGCGGTGAGCTTCTCGGTGACATCATGCGGCAGCATGTGGCCGGCGGAATCGGTGATGTACAGGCAGTTGGCACCGTAGCTTTCCATCAGCAGCGCCTGCTGCACCAGCGTCTGCACCGGCGCCATGTGCGCCATCATCAGGAAGCCGACGGTATCCATGCCAAGCTTGCGCGCCATGCCGATATGCTGCTCCGAGACATCGGCCTCGGTGCAGTGCGTGGCCACGCGGATGGTATGCACGCCGATCTCGTGCGCCATGCGCAGGTGGTCGACGGTGCCGATGCCGGGCAGCAGCAGCGCCGACACGCGCGCCTGCTTCAGTTCGCCCAGCACGGCGCGCAGGTATGCCTCGTCGCTGTGGGCGGGAAAGCCGTAGTTGACCGAGGCGCCGCCTAGGCCATCGCCGTGGGTGACTTCGATCAGCGGCACGCCGGCGGCGTCCAGCCCGCGCGCGATGCTTTTCATCTGGTCCAGCGAGATCTGGTGGCGCTTCGGGTGCATGCCGTCGCGCAGGGTCATGTCGTGCAGGGTGATGCGTTGGGCCATGGCCAGGCTCCTCAAGCGGTGGCGGTTGCGGGGCTGCCGGCGCGCATGGCGGCGGCGATGCATTCGGCGGTGCGGGCGGCGGAGGCGGTCATGATGTCGAGGTTGCCGGCATACTTCGGCAGGTAGTCGCCCAGGCCTTCCACCTCGAGGAAGATCGAGACGCGCTTGCCGTCGAACACCGGCCCGTTCTTCAGCGTGTAGCCGGGCACGTACTTGCGCACCTCGGCGATCATGGCGTGCACCGACGCGGTAATCGCGGCGACATCGGGCGCGTCTTCGGTCAGGCAGTGGATGGTGTCGCGCATGATCAGCGGCGGCTCGGCCGGGTTGATCACGATGATGGCCTTGCCCTGGCGCGCGCCGCCCACGGCCTCGATCGCGCCTGCCGTGGTGCGCGTGAATTCGTCGATATTGCGGCGCGTGCCGGGCCCCACCGAGCGCGACGACACCGTCGCCACGATCTCGCCATACGCCACCGGCTGCACCCGCGATACCGCATATACCATCGGGATGGTGGCCTGCCCGCCGCAGGTCACCATGTTGACGTTCATCTCGTTGCTGCCGATGTGGGCCTCGAGGTTGACCGGCGGCACGCAGAACGGCCCGATCGCCGCCGGCGTCAGGTCGATCACGCGCACGCCACGGGCGGTCAGCTTGGCCGAATGCTCGGCATGGACGTAGGCCGAGGTGGCATCGAAGGCGATGCGGATATCGTCGGCCTCCAGGTGCGGCAGCAGGCCGTCGACGCCGTCGCTGGTGGTCTTCAGGCCCAGTTCGCGCGCACGCGCCAGCCCTTCGGAGGACGGCTCCACGCCGACCATCCAGACCGGTTCGAGGATCTCGCTGCGGCGCAGCTTGTAGAGCAGGTCGGTGCCGATATTGCCGGGCCCGATCAGGGCACATCGGATCTTGTTCATGGGGTCTCGCGTGGCAAGGTCAGGGGGTCAGGAGAACACGGCGGCACAGCCGCCAATGCCGGTGATATGCATGGACAGGCGGTCGCCGGCCTGCACGGGAATCAGTGCCGCGAGCGAGCCCGACAGGATGGTCTCGCCCGCCAGCAGCGGAATGCCGAAGCTGCCGAGCGTGTTGGCCAGCCACGCCACCGCGTCGGCGGGGTGGCCCAGCGCGGCGCTACCCACGCCGGTGGCGACGCATTCGCCGTTCTTTTCCAACGTCATCGCGCACGCGCCCAGGTCCAGCGCAAGCGGGCTGACGCGTTCGTCGCCGAGCACATAGACCCCGCAGGAGGCGTTGTCGGCCACCGTGTCCTCGATGCGGATGCGCCAGTCGCGGATGCGCGAATCGACGATCTCGAAGCAGGCCGCGACGGCCTCGGTGGCGTCCAGCACGTCGTCCCGCGTCACGCCCGGCCCGCGCAGGTCGCGCCGCAGGAAGAAGGCGATCTCGCCCTCCGCGCGCGGCTGGATCAGCGACGCCGCGGGAATGGGCTGGCCGGCGGCGTAGTGCATGCTTTCCAGCAGGATGCCGAAGTCGGGCTGGTGCACGTCCAGCATCTGCTGCACGGCGGCGCTGGTCACGCCGATCTTCTTGCCGGTGACGCGGTCGCCGGCGGCGAGCCGGTGGGCGATAAAGCCTTGCTGGATGCGGTAGGCAGCGCTGACATCGAGCGCCAGCCCGCGGCCGCTGAGCGGCGGCACCGGCGTGCGCGTGACCAGCGCCTGGTGGAGTTCGTTGCTGAGCGTGGTGATCAGGTCGGCGTTCATGGCAAGGGGGAGACGGTCCGCGCCGCCATGTCGGCTGCGCGGACCGGGACCAGGGTCAGAAGGAGTACTTGGCGTTGAAGGCGACGTAGTCGCGGTCAGCCAGCGGCCGGTTGGCGATGTTGGCGCCGCCGATGAACGCGGCATAGGTCAGGTTGAGCTCCAGGTTGTTCAGGTACTTGAAGGTCAGCCCGACGCTGGCGCGCTTGTCGCCATAGCCCATCAGCGTGCCGAAGGCGCCGGCCACCGCCGACCTGCCGCTGAACTGCTGCGCGTAGGTGAACGGCACCGTCAGGTCCCAGCCATCGAACACATTGTTGTAGGTCAGCGACCAGCCAAGCTGAAATGCCGCCGAATTGCGCGTATTCGTCAGCTGGCTGAAGCCCATCACCGGATCTACGCTCAGCACGTGCAGGTACGAGATTTCACCCAGCAGTGACTGCGAATTGGCGAGGAAGGTCGGGCCCACCGAGTAGATGGCGGACAGGTTGCCCTGCAGCGCCTTGCCGCGCGAGGCAGTTGGCGAACCGGCCACGTCCACCAGCATCGGTATGCCGTCCTTGTAGCTGACTTCGCCGGCTACGTTGGCACCCAGCACTTGCGTGGAAAAGCTGGCGCCAGTGAGGTTGATGCCGCCGAAGAATTTCTGCTGGTACTGCAGCGTGGGAATAAGCGAAGTGACCACGCTCGGGTTCTTGTCGTGGTAGCGCAGCTGGTAAAGCCCGACCTCGGTGCCCTCGAACACGCGGAAGCGGGTGCCAATGCCCCATTGCCCCCAGTCAGAGGGTCGGATATCCGGGCCGCGCGGGATATTGAAGCCGGGTCCGATGATGAACTCCGCGCCCGGACCCACCACGTCGGAGGTGCTGAAATAGCTGCCAGGGGCGAATATCTGGTTCGGCTTGTAGGTGAATTGGTAATAGCCCATCACGCTGAATGACGGCGTGACCTGCAGCTGCAGCGAGGCCTGCGGCACCGGCAGCAGGATGTCCTTGACCTCGGCGCCGGGCACGAAGGCCTTGGTTGCATCGGCGGGGCCTTGCGCGCCGGCGATGTTGGCGAAGAACAGGCTTTCGCCCCAGGCCACCACCTGGTTGCCGAGCTTGAAGCTCAGCTGCGTGCCGCCGATCGGGGTGGCGCCGTAGACATAGGCGTCGAGCAGCTGCGCGCGGTGCTCGTGATAGTCCTGCGCGGAGCCGGTGAACTGGTTGAACGGCCCGCTGTGGTTGACCGTGAACGGCGCGTTGTTCGAGTTGGTGCCGGAGTAGGCCCAGTCCTGGAACACGCTGCCGCGCAGCAGTGCGCCGAAGGCATCGTGCTTGAGATGGGCTTCGCCCAGCAGCGAGACGCGATTGGCGATCAGGTCGCCGCGCTTGAAGTTGCGGTCGCCGTCGTCGCCGTTGATATTGGCGGGGCTCAGCAGTGCGTCGCTCTGGCGGCCGGTGCGCAGCGCCGCGCCGTAGGAGGCGGTGACGCTGTAGTCGAGCGTGGTGTCATGGCCCAGGTCGATGGTATCGCCGGCGCGCGCGGGCTGCGCAAGCAGCGCGGCCAGCGCTGTCAGGGCCGCGGCCGCGGCAATGGGCCGCAGCCGGTTGCGGCGCGGCAGTGGCCCGCGTGTTGGTTGGTGCATGGTGGTCTCCCCGTGGTATCGGTGTTGGTTCATTGCCTGGCACTTCGATCGGCGCTCGCCTGGACGAGAAGCGTAGAGAGGGGGAGCCACGCACAAATCGGCAGAACGGACTAGGCGGTTTCCCTACGGGCCACGGCTCAGCCGCGGTTGACCGAGGCCGCGTCGAGGAAGGCCGGCCGCTCGCCGCCGCCATCGATCACGAGATTGGCGCCGCTTACGTACGCGGCCTGCGGCGACGCCAGGAACAGGCAGGCGGCGGCAATATCATCCGGCAGCGCCAGCCGGCCCAGCGGCACCGTCGCCGCCATGCTGCGCAGCGCCGCCGGGTCGCCGTAGTGCTGCTGCTGCGAGGTATCGGTCAGCACCATGCCCGGGCTGACCGCGGCCACGCGTACGCGGGGCGCCCATTCCACCGCGAGCGTGCGCACCGCGTTGAGGATGCCGGCCTTGGCCGCGCCGTAGGCAGCGGTGCCGGGCGAAGGGCGCAGCGCGCTGACGCTGCCGACGAACAGCTGGACGCCGCCGCTGGCCTGTTGCTGCATGCGCGCGTTGACGCGCTGGGCCAGTTGCAGCGGCGCCACCAGGTTGAGCCGGATCACCGACTCGAGCAGCCGCGGCGAGGCTTCGGCAACCAGCGCGAACGGCGCGCCGCCGGCGTTGTGGACCACCACGTCCAGGCTCGGGCTCGCCTGCGCGATCCGCGCCAGCATCGCGTCGACTTGTTCGAGGTCGCGGATGTCCGCGGCAATGAAGCGGGCGCTGCGGCCGTCCGCGGCTGGCAGCTCGCTGTCGTGTGCGGGCGCGGTGCGTCCGCACACGAAGACCTGCGCGCCGGCGCGCAGGAAGGCCTCGCTGATGGCGCGGCCGATGCCGCGCATGCCGCCGGTGACCAGCACGGTCTGGCCGGTGTAATGGAATCCTGCGGATCCTGTCATGGGTTCTTCCCCGTTCGATGCATGGAGCGCCCATCGTAGGAGAAGTGGCCCGGCGGCTCGTAGTCCGAATGAACGATGCCCGCGGCCTTGGCGCTGCGCAAGATGCTGGGCAAACCAAGGGAGACGCCCTCATGTCCGCTACCTCGCCGCACCCGTCCTCGCCATCCGCCACGCCGGCCTCGCTGCACCCCAGCCTGCCGGTAGGGCGCTTCATTACCACCGCCACGGGCCTGCGCCTGCACTGCCTGGACACCGGCGCCGGCGAGCCGGTGGTCTTTATCCATGGCAGCGGGCCGGGCGCGAGCGGGCACAGCAACTTCCGCCACAACGTGCCGGCGTTCGCCGCGGCGGGCTACCGCACCGTGGTGGTGGACCTGCCGGGCTACGGGCTGTCGTCCAAGCCTGACGACGTCGAGTACACGCTGGACTTCTTCGTCGCCGCGCTGCGCGCGCAGCTGCTGGCGCTGGAACTGCCGCGCTGCGTGCTGGTGGGCAACTCGTTGGGCGGGGCGATCGCGCTGCAATACGCGCTGGATTACCCCGAGCATGTCAGCCGCCTGGTGATGATGGCGCCCGGCGGCGTCGAAGAGCGCGAGACCTATTTCGAGATGCCTGGCATCCAGCGCATGGTGTCGCTGTTCACCGGCGGCCATATGAACCCGCACACCATGCGGCAGCTGCTGCAGTTGCTGGTGCACGACGCCAGCCTGGTCACCGACGCGCTGGTCGACGAGCGCATGGCGGTCTGCCGCGAGCAGCCGCGCGAGGTGCTGGCCACCATGAAGGTGCCCAACCTGACCGCGCGGCTGGGCGAGATCCGCTGCCCGGTGCTGGGGTTCTGGGGTACCGAGGACCAGTTCAATCCCGCCGCGGGCGCGGCGAAATTCCTGAGCGGCTGCGCTGATGCGCGCTTCGTCATGATCAATCGCTGCGGCCACTGGGTGATGGTTGAGCACGCGGCCTACTTCAATCGCGAATGCCTGGGCTTCCTGGCCGATACCGCGCCGGACGGCGCGGCATAATTGGCCCGCGCCCCCACAAGACAAAACCAAGGAGACATCATGGAATACCCGTATGACCTGTTCGGCCTGCATGGCAAGGTGGCCGCCATCACCGGCGCGGCGCGAGGCATCGGCGCCGAGACCGCGCGTGTGCTGGCGGCGGCGGGTGCCAGGGTGGCCGTGCTCGACCTGCTGGAAGCCGACGGCAAGGCGACTGCCGAAGCCATCTGCGCCGCAGGCGGCGAGGCCGCGTTCTGGCAGCTCGACGTCACGCGCGAAGGCGACGTGGCACGCGTGTTCGGCGAGATCGCCGAGCGTTTCGGCGGCCTTGGCATCCTGGTGAACAACGCCGGCATCGAAGGGCCCAATGCGCCCACCCACGAATTGCCGCTGGAGCAATGGCAGCAGGTGATGGCGGTGAACGTGTCCGGCACCTTCCTGTGCACCAAGCACGCCATCGCGCATATGGAGCGTGCGGGCGGCGGCGCGATCGTCAATGTGTCGTCGATGTACGGCATCGCCGGCGGGCCGGACGTGCCGCCTTATCACGCGTCGAAGGCGGCGGTGCGGATGATGGCCAAGACCGATGCGCTGCTGTATGCCGGCAAGGGTATTCGCGCCAACTCGATCCATCCCGGCTTTATCCGTACGCCGATGCTCGAGCACGTGGCCGAGGCCTCGGGGCAGGGCGAGGCGCTGTTCGATTACCTGGGAGGGCAGACGCCCGCGGGCAAGGTGGGCCAGCCGCGCGACATCGCCGCGGGCATCCTGTACCTGGTTTCCGACGCCGGACGCTATGTCACCGGCGCCGAACTGGTGATCGACGGTGGCTACACCGCACGCTGAAGCCCACGACAAGGAGAATCCCATGCCCCAGGGCCCCGATAGCGCCGCGATGAAGGCGACACTGCTCGCCTATGTCGAGCGCTTCAATGCCGGCGACGCACAGGGCGTTGCCGCGCTATACGCCGCCGACGCCACCGTGGAAGACCCGGTCGGTGCGCAGCCGGTCGCCGGCAAGCCGGCCATCCTGGCGTTCTACCAGCACGCCACCGCGCTGGGCGCGCGGCTGGAGGTGGTGGCGCCGCCGCGTGGCTCGCACGGCAACGCCGCGGCGCTGACCTTCGCCGTGCATGCGCGGCTGGAAGGGCGGCCCGCGCGCATCGACGTGACCGATATCATGACCTTCGGCGACGATGGCCGCATCCGCAGCATGCGCGCGCACTGGGGCCCGGACGACGTGCATTTCCTGTAAGCGCGCTGCGCCGATGGCCCGCCACACCCGCGAGGATGCCGCCGCCACGCGCGCGCGCATCCTGGCCAGCGCGCAGCAGCTGATGCGCCAGCGCGGCCTGCACTGCGTCACCGTCGACGACGTGGCCCGCGCGATCGGCATGACGCGCGGCGCCGTCTATGGGCACTACCGTTCCCGCGCCGAATTGCTGGGCGCACTGCTGTGCTGCGCCGAAGCCGACTTCGCCGCGCGGCTCGCGCCGCTGACGCAGGGGTGCGACGGCACCGGTCCGCACGCGCTGGAGCAGGCGCTTTCCGCCTTGCTCAGCGACGACGACCTTGCCCGCCATGTCAGCCTGATCGCGGCGCTGCTGCAGCACAAGTGCGGCGAGGCCTGCGAGCTTTGTCCGCTGCGCGAGCGCGTGCTGCGCGGCGTCGAAGCGCTGCGTGCGGCGTTCGCGATGGTGCTGCCGGCGCCCGGCCTCGCCGGCCTGCTGCTGGCCCACCTGTGGGGCCTGTTGGGCGCGCATGCCATGCACCTGGCGCCATCCGGCCTGTCTGGCAGCGCCGCCGCGCTGGCCCGGCTGTACCAGGGCAATCCGGCGCTTGCCGCCACCCAGGAGGGCGGTCGCTCCGCTGCCACTTCCAACCCTGCTCGGATGCGGGATACCCCTTAGTCTGCTCGGACGAAGAGATTCGGCGCGCTGCTGACTACGATGCTCTCAACAGCCTCGGATAACAGCGGGGCAAGCGGAGGAGACAGCGATGAAGCGGCTCGGATTTCGTTGGGCGGCGGGCCTGGCCGGGGCCGGCGCTGCCATGGGCGTGGCCTGGGGGCTGGCCGTGGATGCCGGCCAGGACCACCGGCCTGCCGTTACACTGCCCGCCGCCGAAGCCCCGGTGGAGCGCTGCGACGACGCCTGCGTGCGCAGCCGTGGCGCCGCGGCGCTGCTGGTGCTGAGCCAGCGTCCGCCACAGTAAAGGCCGGTCGGCCCGCGGTCCGGGCCGATCTGGTTCGGGCTCAGCCGCGCCCGGCCTCCCGTTGCGCGTGGAGCGCTTCCGCGCGCGCCTTGACGTCGCGTGCCACCTGGTCGAATCCCTGTTTCACCCAGGCACCGTGCTCGCGCATGATGGTCTCGGCATTCAGGCCCAGGAACAGGTCGGTGGTGAAGTAGCGGCTCCGTCCCGGACCGATCGCTTCCAGGTACTGGTCGCGCCGCGCGGCGTCCTTGTTAGCGTCGGTCGGGCGCTGCTCCCACGACAGCAGCCGCTCCGGCTCCCACGCCACCAGATGCTCGTTGACGGGGATCACCTTATCGGTGCCGGGAATGCGCACCTGCATGTACACCATGTCGCCGAGCCGCCCGGTGGTTTCCAGGCCGGGGCAGAACGTGTTCCATTCGCCGTAGCGCGCAAAGTCGGTCAGCACTTCCCACACCAGCGCTACCGGCGCATCGATCTCCACCTGGATCGACGTCACCAGATTTTCGGCCTTGGCCATGGTCTCCTCCTTTATCAAAGTCATTGGGAAAGGAAACACTAGAGCCATCCGCCGGCGCCTCGCATACCCCGAACGGACGAGTCCGGGTGGACGAAGGCGAGGCCATCGCGGTGATGCACATTGAGCTGCGGCCCCGCGCTCGCGCTGTCCGGCGGCGACGACGCGCGGCGGGGCCGCATTCTCCATCTGCTGTGAGCTTGGTGCCGGCCATCGGTGATGGCCGGCATTTTTTCGGGATTCCGGCGGGGCAGTGGCCCTGGACTTCCGGGCCGCAGGCTTCGGTTGCAGGGTGAAGATCAGAGTGGCCTGGGCGCGTACAGCGCGCTCTGGAATTCCGGCACGTACTCGTACCTGAGCATCTTGCCGAGCTTCAGCGACTTGATGAAGGTCGACAGGCTGCCTTCGGTCAGCCCCAGGCTTACCGACTCGGCCTTTGTGCTGGAGGCATGACTGAGCTGTCGGGAGGTCGCATAGCCAGTGGTCAGTCGCCCTTGCTGGTCGACGTTGGTAAAGCTGTGGGTCACCAGCGAGGCCTTGCCCGAAAGCTCGCCAAGCTTCCGGGTTTCGACGGTGACATCGAGCTTGCCCGTCTGGCTGTCAAGGATCTCGACGACGACTGACTTGTCGGTTTCGCGGTAATGGATGCCGGCCAGCCATTTTGGCAAGTTGTAGCCCACCACACCCCGCACCCTGGCCAGTTCGGTATTGACCGGCAGTTCCAGCACGTAGCCCCAGAAGTCGCCCGCCATCGCCTGGCTCATCAGTGTCAGCGGCCCGAGATTGGCACCGCCCGGACGGTTGGTGACAATGGACAGGCCGATTTCGTTGTAGCTGTCATTGTCGCAATAGTGATAGGCATAGGCGGTGAGGTCAAGCAGGCCTCTGCCCGGCCAGACCTGAAGCGGTTGGACCTTCTCCAGCACTGCCGCGGGCATCAGTTCCCGCAGCCTGGCCAGGTCCGCGGTAAAAATGGCTGTCACGCGGCTGTTCCGGTAGTAGAAATTCGGTGAGTACGATTCAAAGCCGATATCCACCTTCTCCTTCCTCAGTTCCTTGAACCAGCTCAGGTCAATGCCCGGGACTTCGGCTTCCACAACGGCAAGTGGAGGATTGGAACGGTAGCGGTCGTAGAGCCCGCCCTTGACTACCGGGACCTCATGGCCGGCAATGCGGATGGTCGTGGCTTCAGCGCGTTTCGCTGCCGGCGTGCCAGCGGCCCCGGCGGGATTCATGGCGGCACTGAGTGCACCGACGGCGGCAAGATTGCGGGTCTTCATGCTTGGTAGTGAGTGGTGGGGCGTCGGCATGGAGCTCTAGCGATCGACGCAGGAACGATTTGCCTTCTGGCGAGACGCTGATGCAGGACTGTGGGCCGGTCAGCCAGGCATGCGCTGCGCCACCCAGCGCCGGTACTGACGCACGCGGCACGCGTCGGCGGCTTGCTGCAACAGCAGCGCGCGCAGCGGCGATACGCGGGGATTCGTGGTCTTGCCCCGGCTAAGCTTGCGCAACTGGAACTTGACCGCCGCCATGTTGGCCAGCGAGGCCAGTGTCTTGTTCTTCCACCGGATCGGCGGCAACGCCGGCGCACTGTCCTGGCCGGCCAGCCAATGGCGCGGCAGGTTGGGCTCGATCGCCAGCGCGGTGCCGATGCCGACCATGTCGACGCCGCTGCTGACCACGTGCTCGGCCACCGGCCGGCGGCGGATCCCGCCGGTGACCATTACCGGCATCTGCGCCACCGCGCGGATGTCGCGCGCGAACTCGATAAAGTAGGCCTCGCGGGCCAGCGGGCTTCGCCAAGCTGCGCCGTGCGGGCAAAGCGCCGGATCACGTCCGCGATCGCTTCCCCGCTCATCGCCTGCGGCGGGTTGAAGTGCCTGGACAGGGTGCCCAGGTCCATCGGCACGGCAGACGGTGCCCAGGCTGGCTGCCCCAGGCTGGCAGGCATCTGGCGGCCAGGATGGTTGATCTGCAGCCAGAACTGCGCTCCCCTGGAGCGGCCGGCCTGCGCCCAGCGCCGGAACCGGTCCAGGTGCGTGGCGTCCTCCAGCACGACGCCGCCGGGCCCGGTCATGGCCCGGCTGTCCACCATCACATTGCCGGTCAGCAGCAGCCCCGCGCCGCCGTCGGCCCAGGCCCGGTACAGGCGAACCAGCGCCTTGGAAGGGGCGTGGTCGGCATCGGCCATGTTCTCTTCCATGGCGGCTTTGGCAATGCGGTTCGGAATGCTGGAACCGTTGCGAAGAATCAACTTGTCGAACACGTTCATGGGGCACCTCGCCTGGATCGAGGCCAAACTCTAAGGTTGAAGTGAACTTTAAGGTCAAGTCATTTTTTTTTTTTTTGACATGACCTGTCAGCCTCACCCTTGCCACTGCAAGCGCTCGCGCGATGCAGGCTGGCGATGCACCGGACGGCCACGGAGCCGCCCACCTGCGCAATGCAAAAGGCCCGCCCCCGACAAGGGGCGGGCCGCGCGGCGTGGTTCCGCTTCAGTGCAGCCGCACTGCGTGCGTCAATGCCTCCGAGAAAACGGCGAACCCATGCCCGAGCGGCTAGCCCCGGATGAAGGCCAGCAGATCGGCATTGATGGTTTCGGCGTTGGAGGTAGGCATGCCGTGCGGGAAGCCCGGATAGGTCTTCAGCGTGCCATGTTTAAGCAGCTTGGCCGACAGCGGCGCCGAGTCCGCATAGGGGACGATCTGGTCGTCGTCACCATGCATCACCAGCACGGGGATGGTCGCGCGCTTGAGGTCTTCGGTGAAATCGGTCTGCGAGAAGGCGACGATACCGTCATAGTGCGCTTTTGCGCTGCCCATCATGCCCTGTCTCCACCAGTTCAAGATGACGCCCTGCGAGGGCTTGGCATCGGGACGGTTGTAGCCGTAGAAGGGCCCCGCTGGGATGTCGTAGTAGAACTGGGCGCGGTTTGCCGCCACCTGGGCCTGGAAGTTGTCGAACACCTCCTTGGGAAGCCCGCCTGGATTGTTCTCGGTCTTCACCATCAACGGTGGAACCGCGCTGATCAGCACCGCCTTGGCAACGCGGTCCTCCCCATGGCGGGCAACGTAGTGGATGACTTCGCCGCCGCCGGTGGAGTGGCCAACGTGGACGGCCTTCTGCACGCCGAGATGGTCCACCACCGCGGCCACGTCATCGGCATAGTGGTCCATGTCATGGCCGTCCCAGACCTGGCTGGAGCGCCCATGGCCGCGGCGGTCATGCGCGACGACCCGGAATCCCTGCGCCAGGAAGAACAGCATCTGCGCATCCCAGTCGTCGGCGCTGAGAGGCCAGCCGTGGTGAAAGAAGATCACTTCCGCGTCGCGTGGACCCCAGTCCTTGTAGAAGATGTCAACGCCATCCCTGGTGGTTACGTATCCCATGTTCGCTTCTCCTGTCGGGTGTGAAAGACGTCAAGGCGTGCCTGCTTCGCTCCGGTTCATGCACGGGCGGCGCCCCGGCCAGGAATCACTGTAGGATTGAAGCTAACCTGAAGGTCAAATATTTATTGCTCATGAGAATCGGAGAACTGGCAAAACTCAGTGGCCTGACGGCCTCCCGCATCCGCTTCTACGAGGCAGCCGGACTGATTACGGCGGTCGAGCGCAGGGCAAACGGCTACCGCGACTACCCGCCCGAGGCGGCATGGATCCTTGAAATCATCGCCAGCGCGCAAAGCGCCGGGTTCTCGCTTGAACAGATCCGCAATCTGCTGCCGCCTGGCTCCGGGAACTGGCAGCATGAGGAACTGCTGGAAGCGCTCCGGCAGAAAGTTGCCGAGATCGAAGCCATGCAACAGCGCCTGACGCAAAGCAAGGGGCACTTGCTATCCGCGATCAAGAACATCGAGAACCGGCCCGAAGCCTTGAATTGTTCCGACCGGACCAGGTGGGTGCTGGACCGGCTCCGCGAAGAAGGGGCTGTTGCGCCCGGCAAGCGCCGTCGCCCCGCAGCCAAATGACAAGCGACTAGCCACCGTTGGGCACGCCAGGCGCAGGGCAAGCTCCCGCGCGTCGCGGCGCATCGCCCTCAGCGTTTCATCCCGGACACATACTTTTGCCGGTCCATTTGGCGGGCCCCGGCTGGCGCTGATCGATCAGCGGTTTCAGCGCCCCTGAACTGTTTTTCCAACGTCAGACTTGCGTCGCTGGCTACCGCTCGCCAGCGCGCCGCAGGCGGCATGGTCGATGGCTGGGAGCCTGGTCAGGCAAAGCCTGGCAGGGTTCCGCGGGAGCGCGGCGCTGGCCATTTCTCGCTTGGCGCAGGCGCTCCGGACACCTTGCACCAGTCCGCACGTAGTGCCATGCCATCCGCGCCGCAACGGCGTTGCTTCGATCGGGCGGCTCATCCATAGAGCCGATTTTCCATTCAATTTCCGCCAACTAGATTGGGTTCATCGATGGCGCCTTCGAAGCCGTCGACCTTTACGACCGAAGAGTCCGAGGAAGGGGAGCCCATGAAAAACACCCACATCAAACTGGCCGCCGTGCCATTCGCCTGCCTTGTCATCGCGCTCGCCGGATGCGGCGGGGGCGGAGGGGGCGACTCGACCTCTGCCGGCGCCGCCGCGAGCCCTGGCACTTCGACCGGCACGTCGCCCGCCACACCCACCGCTCCATCCGCGCCCGCCCCGGTTGTGGCCGCCAGCAGTGCCATGCTGTCTGGCACCACCGACCCGGGGCCCGAGATCGGCAAAGACGGTGACTACTACCTGAATACCGTGACGTGGATGATGTTCGGTCCCAAGGCCAATGGCGTGTGGCCCGCAGGGGTTTCGCTGGCGGGTCCGGGAGGCAATACCGGCGCGGCCGGAAGCACCATCCTGTCCGGCTCGGTGGATCCGACCGACGGGGTCGGCAACAACGGCGATTACTACATCAACACCTCCACCTCGACCCTGTTCGGCCCCAAGGCAAACGGCACCTGGCCCGCCGGTGTGCCGCTCGGCAGCGCCACCGGCTCGCCGCCACCGAGCGGCGGCGCGGTGCTGACCGGAGCCGGCGCGCCCGCAAACAGCCTCGGCAACAACGGCGATTACTACCTCGACACCACCACCTGGACGCTGTACGGGCCGAAGGCCGATGGCGCGTGGCCGGCAGGGGTCACGCTGACCAGTGGGTCCGGCGGCAGCGGCGGTATGGGTGGCACGGGCGGCACGGGTGGTACCACCGTCGGCAATGGCGGCCATGTCCTGTACGGCAGCGGCGCACCGACCGACAACATCGGCGAGAATGGCGACTTCTATTTCGACACCACGACGTGGACGATGTACGGGCCCAAGCAGGACGGCAAGTGGCCAACGTCGGGAGTGACCATGGCCAACGGCACCGTCTACAACGGCAACTTCAACGTGCCGGATTCGCTCAGCCGCGGCCGCTATGCCATGACCGGCGCCGGCGGTGCGGTACCGCTGCCGTCGGACTTCGGGGTCGTGATCCCGTACGATTGCACGCGCGTCACGCTTACGGCGAGCACGCTTGGCAAGGTGCAGGGCACCCTCGATATCTCGGTGCACAAGGTGACCGGCTCCGGTGCGTCGGTGACGCTCACCCCGGTCAAGGACCTGAGCTGCAAGGTCACCAATGGCCAGCAGTCTTGCAGCCAGGAGGTGGCGGCCGGGACGGTCACCCATGGCGACAAGCTCCAGGTGCAGGTCGACAACAACCAGGCCACCGATTGGGGCGGCCTTGCCGTGAACCTTGCCTGCATCAAGTAGGCCGACAGGATGGCGGCGGGCATGGCCTGCCGCCGCCATCCTTGGCGCCGACCGCTGCTATTGCGGGCAGATCGCAGCTCGCCCGCCAATCGCCAGGACGCTTCGCATAGGCGCAGAACGAACCCAAGCCACGACTGGTACCTACTACACCACTCGCAGTTCCCACAGCGCATCCAGTACGTGTTGGGTGGAGCGCTCAACGTACCCCGCACGATGCGCGATGCCGAGCCGACGCCATAACGCGGGGCGCAGCGGACGCATGACGATGCGCTTGTCCGGCAGTGGCGTGGTGGCCTCGTGGGGCAATAGCGCCGCGCCGTAACCCGCCGCGACCAGGCTCTTGATTGCGTCGTTGTAGTTGAGCTGAATGCGCGGTGCGGGATGGTGCCCCGCAGCCGCGAACCACTCCGCAGTCTGACGCGAGAGGCGTGTGGTCGCGTCATTGAGAATCAGCGGCTGGGCGGCGAGCCATTCCGGCGTGACGCGGGCCGGGCACCGCCAATGCGCCGGCACAAAGGCCATCACAGGGTCGCGGCGCCAAGGCTTTATCACCAGTCCGGCCACCGGCGGCTGAGGCAGGGCAACCAGCCCGATATCCAGCCTGCCGTCCGCGAGCCGGGACAGTGTTTCCTGCGAAGTGAGGACCGCAATCTGAATGTCGATGGCGGGATGCTGCTGGCGCAGCACCTCGAGCGCCTGTGGCAGCAGGTGCGCGATCGCGCCAGTCGACGCGCCCAGCCGGGCGCGCCCTTCGAGCCCCTCCACTTGCCGTTGAATATCGTCCAGCGCCTGCTCCGCATCGGCCAGCAGCCGACGCCCGCGCTCCACCAGCACCTCGCCGATCGCTGACGGCCTTACCTGTCCGCGTTTGCGCGACAGCAGCGATGCCCCGATGCGGTGTTCCAGTTCAGCGATGTGGAGGCTGACCGTGGGCGGCGCAAGGTGCAAGGCACGCGCCGCCCCGGCGAATGAGCCATGGTCGGCAATGGCGACCAGCGTGCGCAGGCGGTCCAGGCTGATCTCTCGCATGTCGCCTCCCGGTTCAGCAAAGCTGAATGTCAAGGTTGTGAAATTCAACTTTCGCTATTCTACCGGTCCATGGAAGATTGGGGCTCCTTCGACGTGTTACCCCTTCAGCCACCGGAGTATTCCCGCATGCGCTCTCCCCTGGTTTTCATCGACGGCGACCAAGGCACCACCGGGTTGCAGATCCACGAACGGCTGCGCGGCCGGACCGACCTCAGCCTGTTCACGCTTGCCGCATCGGAACGCAAGGACCCCCGGCGTCGCGCGGAAGCCATCAATGCCTGCGACATCGCCATCCTGTGTTTGCCCGATGCCGCCGCGCGCGAGGCGGTGAACGCCATCGTCAATCCCGCCGTCAGGGTGATCGACGCAAGTTCCGCCCACCGTACGCATCCGGACTGGACCTATGGCTTTCCGGAAATGGCACCGGGACAGGCGGCGCGCATCGCGAACGCACGACGGGTCACCAATCCCGGCTGCTATCCGACCGGTGCGATCGGCCTGTTGCGTCCCCTGGTGCAGGCCGGGCTTGTCCCAGCCAGCTACCCCGTCAGCATGCATGCGGTGTCTGGCTATTCCGGGCGCGGGCGTGCCGGCGTGGAAGAGCACGAGGGGCCGGATGCCGTCAGCGCGCCGGCGTTCCAGGTGTATGGGCTGGAACTCGCGCACAAGCATCCCCCGGAGATCCAGCAGCACGCCGGGCTCGTGCATCGTCCCATCTTCGTTCCCGCGTATGGTGCGTTCCGCCAGGGCATCGTGCTGACGGTGCCGCTCGCGTTGCGGCTGCTGGCCCCCAACGTGGATGGCGCCACGCTGCACGCCTGCCTTGCCCGCCACTATGCCGGGGCGGCTCATGTACGTGTCGTACCGTTGGACGAATCGCGTGATTTAAAGCATCTGGATCCGCAACGGCTGAACGGTACCAACGACATGCACCTAAGCGTTTTTCCTAACATGGAACACGGGCACGTCCTGCTATCCGCGGTCTTCGACAATCTGGGCAAAGGCGCATCCGGCGCCGCGGTTCAGAACCTGAACCTGATGCTCGCGCAGCAATAGTGTCCGATTGCGTGAGCTCGAGGTCGGCCGCCGTACGCATCCACCCTAAGCCCTGGCGCACTTGATGACCGTATCGAGCGTGCGAGTGGTGATATTCCTCCCGAACGAGCGTTCCAGCAGGCTCATGAACACCGGGCCTTTCTTCGGGTCAGGCACGTAGGCGCTGAAGACCTCCGTGGCCCTGGCCTTGACGATGCTTGCGCCGTCACGCTCGATGGGCAGCTTCACGTCTGGCGGCACCGGGCTGCGTAGAAAGGTAACCACCCGCTTAGCCGAGGGCGCAAGGCTGTACTCGGCGAACGGGTCCGCGTCGATGAGATCCTGGAGATAGCGAACCGGCCGGACGAAGGTGTCGAAGCTGCGGCCCAGTTCCGATTGCATTGCCTTCTCGGCGCGCCGCTCCAGGCTGGCCAGTGACGATGATCGCGCATTGAACACGACGTTTCCGCTGGAGAGCAAGGTTTTCACTTCGGAGAAGCCCGCCGCCTCGAAGCAGCGCTTGAGTTCGGGCATCCGGGCGTTCATCGGGCTGACGCCGCGCAGAAAGGCAACGTATCGGGACATGGCTATCTCGTCATGGCTGGCGGGGCGACCGCAACAGCGTGGGCCCACTATTGCGTTCCTGGGGACGGCAAGCTTCAGCCGGCCGCGCCTGGCAACGCATGGCGTGCAAGGAACCGATCCAATTGGCCAGCGAACGCCTTGCCATCCTGTGCGGCGTACGGCGCCGGGCCGCCGGTATCGATGCCGGCACTGCGGAGCTGTTCCATCACCTCACGCATCGTCAGGCGCTCCTGGATATTCTCCGGGCTAAACCAGATGCCTCGCGGGTCGAGCACGTAAGCGCCCTTGTCAAGGGCCGCGGCCGCAAGCGGTATGTCCGCCGTAATCACGAGGTCACCGCTGCTGGCAAGTTCGACGATGCGGTCATCGGCGGCATCGAAACCCGCCGGCACTTGCAGTGCCTTGATAAAGCGGGACGGCGGCGTGCGCAGATACTTGTTCGCTATCAGCGTGACGCACACTTCGACACGCTGCGCGGCCCGATACAGCATTTCCTTGACGACAACCGGACAGGCGTCTGCGTCAACCAGTACTTGCATTGCGGTATTTCCAGTGGGGAGCGAACGCTCATATTACTGCCTGGGAGCGTTTCGATGGGATGGCCGTCATCTCCAGTTACTTCAAGAAAAGCTGAACACCCATCTTTCGTTCATAGAAACGGGCGAGATCTCCATCTGGCGCTGTCTGCGTCAACCGGAGCGTTGGTCTGGCGGTTGACTTAGGTGGAAAGTGCTTGCAGACCCGTCAGGCCTCATACCCATCTGCGTACCCTCCCTTTGTAAGCCTCGTACTCTGCCCCAAATAGAGACGCCAACACACGTTCTTCCGGAATGATCTGGAACCGAGTGATGTAAAGCACGTACACGACGACCCATAGGGCAGCGAGTGGATTCGCCAGAAACACTGCCCACGCCAACAGGGTAAGCAAGAGCCCGACATACATGGGGTTGCGCGTATAGCGGTACACGCCTTGAATGACCAACGAGGAAGCCAAGCTTGCCTTGACCGGGTTCACGGTGGTCCTGGCGCGCCGAAACGCAACCATTCCGGCGATGCTGATGCCTTGGCCGACGCACACCAAAACGACGGCGCAGAGCACGCGGACCGGATAGGGAATCTGCACAAGGCCCGCGACGGCTGGCGTCAGCCACATAAGAACAGCCAGGACAAGCGCCACGATGGGAGGAGGAACCTTCAGTTCAAGCACGCTCATATCACTCCATGATGAGGCCTGGCGCCCGGCATGACCCGCCACGCACACACCTGATTAGCGGCAAGTCTTGCGGATCGAACCCACGCCGGGATCGCCCTGCTGGCGATAGCCCGCGGCACCGGAGACGGGAATCTACGCCCTCAAACCAGCATCGATTGCTGGGCGAAGATACCCGCCATCGCGCCCTGCGATGATGCCAGGGTGACCGAGGGCAAGAAGGGCGTGGCGAGGTCGCCGGCGGCATAGATGCCGGGCATGCTGGTTTGGCGGCGCTCGTCGACCTTGAGGGCGATGCCGACGGGCGTCTCCACCGTGGCGAGGCCCAGTGATTCATGCAGGCTTGCGGACGGCTTGTTGCGCGGATGGGCGAACAGGATGTCGACCGCGATATTGCGGCGGGTATCGAGATTGACGGTGGTGATATGGCCCTTGTGATGGGCGATCTCGATGATCCGGCCATCGACGACAGGTATGTTGCGGCGCGCCAGATCGGCCTGGATATCGGGCGGAATGTCGTGACCATCGGCGAAGACAGTCAACTTGTCGGTCCAATCGTGGAACAGCCTGACAGACTGGTGCGACTGCGGGCCGGCCCAGACCAGGCCCCAATGCTGGCCGGCGACTTCAAAGCCGTCGCAATAGGGACAGGGCACGATGGACGTGCCCCAGCTTTCGGCAAAGCCCGGAACATAAGGCATTTGGTCGGCGACGCCATAGCTCAGGATCAGGCGGCGCGCCCCAAGGCCTTCGCCATCGCCAGTGAGGACGGAGAAATGGTCGATGGCGCCGGAGACGCTGTCGGCCCGGGCACTGACCAGCCTGATCGTAGGATAACGCGCCAGCTGCTGCCGCGCCTCTGCCAGGATGTCCAGCGGTGGCTTGTGATCGTGCCCGAGCAGGCCATGCGAGTGGCCGGCGAAGCGATTGCGCGGCAGGCCGGTATCGAGAACGGTGACCTTGCGGCGGGCACGGCCGAGCTGCAGGGCGGCGGCGAGGCCGGCAAAGCTGCCGCCGATGATGATCACGTCATTCATGGTGATGGGCTCCGTGTTGTGGATGGAGGGGTGGGCTGGGCCTGGCGCGAAATATCGTCCAGCGTTACGCGCTCGAGACGGGCGGCGGGGCCGGCCCGCGGCTGCGCCAGGGGGAGGAAGTCATGGGTCGATTGATTATTGGACTACGAGTATAGTAATGCTAGGCGTTAATAATAAACTGTCAAGTACAATTAATCTTCCACAGTCCGCCATGCTTGATGGCCCACTGCTGCCGCTGCTCGCGACTCGCCCTGCCCACCGTTGGGGGTGATGTTCCTCGTAAACCTGCTTAGCGCGGCGGCGATCGCCGCGGGTGGTGCCCGCCACCCCTGTCCAGTCGATCGTCTGTTGCGTCATGGGGCTCCTCGGGTCGCCGTCAGTTACTGGACTGCAAGTCCAATAATGTGCGTGCGCTATAATGAACTGTCAAATCCACTAAATCTGCCCATGGCCCGCCCCCCAGCTCCCGCTCCCAAGCCCCAACGCGGGCGGCCACGCGATCCCGAGCGCGTGCGGCGCATCCTGGAAGCGGCGCAAAGGCACTTCAACGAGCATGGCCTGGAGCGTGCCAGCGTGGATGCCATCGCCGCGGACGCCGGTGTGTCCAAGATGACCGTGTACAGCAACTTCGGCTCCAAGGAGAGGCTGTTCCAGGCGGTCGTGCGCGACAGGACGGCGACGGTGGTGGCTGGCGTCCCGGGCGCCGGGGCGCTGGACCCGGACCAGCCGGAGAAGGCGCTGCTGGCGATCGGCGCCCGGTTTCTCGCACTGGCGCGCGGAGACGACGCCCTGGGCGCGTTGCGCTCGGTCTACGGCGTCGCGGGGGCGCAGCCGGAAGTCTGCCGTGCGTTCTACAAGGACGGCCCGGAGCGTGTGAACGGCGAGCTGGCTGCATACCTGCGCCGTGCCGACGCGGCGGGCACGCTGAAGGTGCGGAACCCGCTTCAGGCGGCGGACCTGTTCTTGTCGATGTTCCTGGGCTCCGGGCACATCCGCGGACTGCTGAAGCTCGAGATGCCGGATACCCGGGAAAACAGGGCGCTGCTGCGCGAGGCCGTACGGGTCTTCCTGGCGGCCTACGGCGCGTAGGCTCCACAATGCGGCCTGAGGTCGATGGCGGGCGGCCTGCTGGTGCTCGCGGTGCACGCCGGGCTTTCGCCGCAGCGGGCATCACGTCCGTCTGCGTGAAGACGCGGCCGCGCGAGCTGCGGGCGGCGCCACCTCGCGCGCGTGCTGGCGCCGAATGATCGGGCGGCACCAACGCGCCGCCTCGTTTTGATAGGGCTAGACGTGAAGCTGCCCGGCTATGGATGACGCCGGGCGTTTCGCCGGCGGCTCTGGATTGGGGTGGGTCGCGGTAGAGCCGAAGTAGACGAATCCCCGCCTTGGCGCGAATGTCCTAATGTGACGACGCACCGGTTCTATCTCTCAGCCTGCAATACCTGATGTACTAGTGACACGCCGTAGGGCGGACGACGCTCCGTTCGGAGCGAGCGGAACTGGTACCGCAGACATGGTCGAGGGCAGTATGTCCGTCAGCATATTCGATATCTTCAAGGTTGAAATCGGGCCCCTTGGTTCGCATACCGTGGGCCCCATGATCGCGTCTTGCCACTTGAATGTGCCGAGGGTCGACGAGCACCCGATTCCTTACCCCTTTCAGAGCGCCGAGGAGCTATTGCGGATGTGCAAGGAGTCAGGTCGCACCATTGCCGACCTGATGCTCGAGAATGAGAAATGCTGGCGAAGCACCTATGACATTCGCGCCGGGCTACTGGCAATTGCCGCTGCCATGGGCGCTGGCGGCATAATTCCCGCTGTACTGCAGTACTACCGCAAGTTCGTACCCGGAGCCAATGAGGATGGTGTGGTGGATTTCCTGTTAACCGCTGCGGCCATCGGCATTATTTATAGGAAAAACGCGTCGATATTTGGGGGCGAGGCCGGTAGCCAGGGTGAAGTCGGGGCGGCCTGGTCGATGGCTGCAGCGGGTCTTGCCGCGGTGCTTGGCGGTAGCAACGGGCAAATCGAGAATGCAGTTGAAATCGGCTTGAAGCACAACCTTGGCATAAGCTGCGACCCGGCCGGAGAGCACGGCCGGCGACCTTGTCGCTGTGGGGCCCTCAGCGCAGCCTGAAAGGAAAAACCATGGAACATATTGATAGTCTGGCTCTGCGCAAGGCGTTGGGTGCTTTCCCCACAGGGGTGGCTGTGATGACCACTTTGGACGCCACCGGAAGGGCATGTGGGCTCACCGTCAACTCGTTCAGCTCTGTCTCCCTGAATCCGCCATTAATCCTATGGAGTCAATCGCTTTCATCTAGGAGCCACCCCGTTTTTCGGGACGCGGAGCGGTTCGTGGTAAACATCCTCTCAGAGCATCAAATTCAAATCTCCAAGCAGTTTTCGACAGCTAGCGACGACAAATTTCGCAATATCGAATTTCGATCCGGTTTGGGCGGCGTTCCCATTATTAGTTCATGCGCGGCAAACCTGGAGTGCGTGAAGGTTTCCGCCCACCCTGAAGGTGACCATGTGGTTTATATCGGACGAGTTATCCGCCAGGAACGGTCCGAACAGAGGCCGCTCGTCTTCGGGGATGGCCGCTACCTGGTAGCACGCCCCCATCAGCAGGATGAGCGGGGCGCCGTTCTCGCTTTGGAAAGCTAGGGATGGTGGTCCACTCCATGTGGAGTCTGCTTCAATTATGGCGCCGCTTCCTCGAGTTTGACGAGCAACGCGTGGGCCTCTCGCAAGTCCACTGTGTCGAAGCCTTCGCTGAACCAGCCGTAGGTTTCGCGCAGCAAGGAACGGGCCTCGGCATGCCGGTCTTGCTGCTGCCACAGGCGGCTCAGCGCTAGTACCGCGCGGAGCTTCGGCGATCGGGCATCTTGCCTGCTGGCAATCGCAATCGCCCGCTGGAAGCAGGCTTCAGCTTCGTTGGCGACCTCGTTCGCTTGGCCCGGTCGGCCCGCTTCCAGCAGCGTCAGTTCTCCCTTGAGGCGGTGCAACTCTGCTTCGTGCATCCGCTCTTCGGTTCGTTCCACGACAGCCAGCGCCTCGGCCACTGCTGCAAGCCCCGCCTCGACTTGTCCGGCTCTGGCACAGCTTTCGGCAAGCAGCGCCAGAAAAAGGGTTCGCAGAAGCTCGGCACCGGTTTCGCGGTATGCGCGCAAGCCTTTCTGCATAAGGTCGATCCCGGTTTCAGCTTGCCCACTAGCAGCCAGGGCACAGCCTGACAGGATCGTTCCGCAAGCCAATCCGTATGGCAAGCCATAATCGGTTGCGAGCGCGACGAGTGCCTGTGCGAGATCGTGAGCCTGTTGCACTTCGCCACGGAACAGACCGACCTGCGCAGCGGCTATCAGCGCATCGGCCGAGTCGGAGGGATGGGACGGGGCCTGGGCCAGGGCGAGCGCCTCCTGGCTGCGTGTGCAGGCTTGATCCGGGTAGCCAAGCAGCCACAGGTCCATGGCAATGAGAGCCAGGCCTTGAACGCCGGGCTCCAGGCCATAGATGAAGGCTTGTGATCGGTGCAGCTCGGGGTCATAGATTGCCAGGGCCTGCTCGAGCCGCGCACGGGCAGGGATCAGTTCGCCAAGATAGAGCAGGTTGGCCCCCAACGCCCGACCCGCCTGGAGCTGCAAAGCAGGATCCTGCGCCTGTTCGGCCAGGCCAAGCAGCTGCTCCGCCAACTCGCGAGCGGTCCGGTGTTCCGCGCGGACCGTATAAAAGGTGCGTAGTCCCATCAGCGCCGTAAAGTGCTGGGTCGTCTCGCCCAGTTCCTGGCACAGCGCCAGCGCACGCGTATAGGCTGCCCCGACTTCGGGGGCGGCGAAGCCTTTGTTGCACATCAAGGCCGGGCCGAGGGTGAGCTGGATGCTCAACTCTTGCCGTGCGTGTTCGAGGTCCTCAGGCCGCGTCCTGGCAAGCAAGGCAAGTGCCGTGGTGAGGTGGGCGACCGCCTCGGCGTCAGCCGAGCGTTGCACGGCCTGGCGGCCGGCGCGGTGCAGGTACTCCACCGCCTTTGGCGTGTTGCCGCTGCGGCTGAAGTGATAGGCCAGCTCGCTGCAGTGCTCCTCGAGCTGAGCACTGAACAGGGCCTCGATCGCCTGGGCGGTGCGCTCATGCAACGTACGACGCCGCTCGCTCAGCAGGGAGCCGTAGGTCACCTCCTGGGTCAGCGCATGCTTGAAGCTGTACTCGATCTCCGGGAACGCTGGCTGCTCGTAGATGAACTCGCCAGCCTGCAGCCGGGCCAGCAGGCTTTTCGTCTTGTCCTCGGGCTGCCCGACGACGCGTGCAAGCAGGCTCCAGGGAAATGTCTTGCCGATCACGGCCAGGGTCTGCAGCAGCGCTTTCTCGGCCGGCTGCAGGCGGTCGATGCGGGCGGCGAGGACCCCTTGCACGGTAGCGGGGATGTGCAGCTTGCCCGGGACCTGCTCGAGACGATAATGGCCGCGCTCGCCGCGCAGGACTTGCCCCTCGACCAGGTCCTGCACCACTTCTTCGATAAAGAAGGGGTTGCCTTCGGTCTGCTCCAGAATCAGCGGCTCGAGCCGGGCAAGTTCGGTGGCGTCGCCCAGCAGCGCGCGCAGCAGGTCCCGCGCTTCGGCTTCGCCAAGAGGATCCAGGCGTAGCTGGGTGTAATAGCTCTTGCGGCTCCAGTCGTGCCGGTATTCCGGCCGGAAATTGACCAGCAGCAGGATGCGTGCGCTGGGCACGCTCTCGCCGAGAAAACCGAGGAAGGCCTCGGTTTCGCTGTCGAGCCACTGCAGGTCTTCGACGATCAGCTCCAGTGGCTGGGTCAGGCTTTCGCGCACGAGCAGCCGCTTGATTGCCTCGAAGGTGCGCTGCTGGCGGATCTGGGTATCCATCTGCGCCAGTGCCGAGCCAGGCTCGACGGCTCCCAGCAGGTGGCAAAGATAAGGCAGGCTGTCTTCCAGCGCACGGTCCAGCGTCAGGAGCTTGCCAGTGAGCTTCTCGCGCCGCCGGCGCTCATCGTCTTGCACCGTGATCTGGCAGTAGTTTCGCAGCAGTTCGATCAGCGGCAGATAGGGGTAGGCCTTGCCGTGCGAAACCGAAAAGGTTTCGAGCACCAGGCCATCGCGCGGCGCGAGCAGCTTGAACTCGTGGCAAAGCCGTGACTTGCCGACCCCTGGTTCGCCGACCACGCCGACAATCTGCCCATGTCCGGCCCGTGCCCGTGCCCGCGCTTCGTGCAGCTGTTCGAGTTCCCGGGTGCGCCCGACAAAGCGCGCCAGGCCGCGGCTGGCCGACACCTGCAACCGGGTGCGCAGCGGGCCCAGACCGACGACTTCAAAGACCTCGAGCGGCTTGGATAGCCCCTTGATCGGCGTTTCTCCGAGGGCCTTGAACGCGAAATAGCCTTCGGTCAGGTTGCGCGTGTGTTCACTCGCAACGATAGAGCCGGGCACTGCAATGCTCTCCATGCGCGAAGCAATATGGATCGAATTGCCCACGGGGTCATAGTCGGTGTGCAAGTCCTTGATGCGGATCGTACGCACCACAACTTCGCCGGAATTGATGCCGACACGGATCTGCAGCGCGATGCCCTGGGCGAGGCGCACGCCGTCGGCGTAATGGCGCATGGCTTCCTGCATGCGCAGCGCCGCCAGCATGGCCCGCTGCGGATGGTCTTCGTTCGCGATGGGCGCGCCGAAGAGCGCCAGGATGCCATCGCCCATCGACTTGGCGACATAGCCCTCATAGTGATGCACGGCCTCCATCATCAGTGCCAGCACCGGGTCGATCAGGCGGCGGGCATCTTCGGGATCGAGGTCATGGATCAGCGCGGTCGAGGCGGCCATGTCCGCGAACAGCGCGGTGACCATCTTGCGCTCGCCGTCAGCCGGGCCCCGGGCTTCCATTTCTGCCTGCGCCGCGAGGATGCGCTCGGCCAGATAGGGAGGGGTGTAGTCGATGGGGGTGCTGGACGCAGTTGCCGTGGCACCGGGGGCCGCGATTGAGGCAGCGGGGACGCTTACAGGAGCGCCCAGCGGCGCGCCGCATTCGCTGCAAAACTTGGCGCTGGCAGCCGCCTCTTGCCCGCAGGCCGGGCAGGCGCGCACCTGCCTGGCGCCACATTCCTCACAGAATTTGGCACCTGCCGGATTCTCGAACCCGCACCTTGCGCAGCGCATGGGGCTGTCCCCTGATGGGGCTGGCGACAGTCAACGATTAGATCTTATCAAGGCGGGCAGGGCACGTCGAACCAGCTCCCGTGCGCTTGCGCGGGGTGCTCGCTGCTGCTCGGCGCTCGCTCATTGCTTCGCCAGCGCGGGCGGTGGAGGCCCCTAACGGCGGTTGCCGGCCAAGTGAGGGCCGAAAGCTGTCCTATGTCTTGCTGACCACTCAGTGTCGCGATGGGTGCTCAGTTCGCCACGTGGGACGTAGCCGTCCGGACAGCCCCACGGCCCGTTCCTCAGTACAGCACCACCGAGCGGATCGACTCGCCGCGCTTCATCAGGTCGAAGCCGTCGTTGATGCGCTCCAGCGGCAACGTGTGCGTGATCAGGTCGTCGATATTGAGCTTGCCTTCCATGTACCAGTCGACAATCTTCGGCACGTCGGTGCGGCCGCGCGCGCCGCCGAAGGCGGAGCCCTTCCACTCGCGCCCGGTCACCAGCTGGAACGGGCGCGTCGAGATTTCCGCACCGGCCTCGGCCACGCCGATGATGATCGACTTGCCCCAGCCCTTGTGGCAGCACTCCAGCGCCTGGCGCATGACCTGCGTGTTGCCGATGCATTCGAACGAATAATCGGCGCCGCCGTCGGTCAGCTGGATGATGTGGTCGACCACGTTGCCGACATCCTTCGGGTTGATGAAATGCGTCATGCCGAACTTGCGCGCCATCGCTTCGCGGCCCGGGTTCAGGTCGACGCCGATGATCTTGTCGGCGCCCACCATCTTCGCCGCCTGGATCACGTTCAGGCCGATGCCGCCCAGGCCGAACACGACCACGTTGGCGCCGGCTTCCACCTTGGCGGTGAACAGCACCGCGCCCACGCCGGTGGTGACGCCGCAGCCGATGTAGCAGACCTTGTCGAACGGCGCATCCGGGCGGATCTTCGCCAGCGCGATCTCCGGCACCACGATGTGGTTGGCGAAGGTCGAGGTGCCCATGTAGTGGAAGATCGGCTTGCCGTCGATGGAAAAACGCGAGGTGCCGTCCGGCATCAGGCCCTTGCCCTGCGTGCTACGGATCGCCTGGCACAGATTGGTCTTGCGCGACAGGCAGAACTTGCACTGGCGGCATTCCGGCGTGTACAGGGGGATGACATGGTCGCCGGGCTTGAGCGCGGTCACGCCTGGGCCCACGTCGGTGACGATGCCCGCGCCCTCATGGCCCAGGATTGCGGGGAAGATGCCTTCTGGGTCGGCGCCGGACAGCGTGTAGTAGTCGGTGTGGCAGATGCCGGTGGCCTTGATTTCCACCAGCACTTCGCCGGCGCGCGGGCCATCCAGGTCCACGTCTTCGATGGTCAGCGGCTTTCCCGCACCCCAGGCAACTGCTGCGCGTGTTTTCATTGATCGTTCTCTCAGATATAAGCATTTGGCGCCAAACTATAGGCCGACCGAACGATGGTCATGGTCCGTTGGGCGTGCACTTGTCCGAAGACAGAGGTAAGTTGGCCGACGACCGTCATGGCGATCAGGAGTACCGGAATGCCGAGACATGTCGTGTCATCATCATGAAACTACAAGTTCAACCCTCGCTTTCACTTTCAGTGAGCGCCAACACATCGCCGGCATCGCCGTCGGGCAGCATCGACTCGGCCGGATCAGCGCCCTTGTCGCGGTAGGTTGCAGGCGGTACTCCAAACTGTTTGCGAAATTCACGGCCCAGGTGCGATGCGTCGGCAAAACCGCAGCTCAACGCGATGTCGGCGACCGTGCGGTCCGAGCTGGTCAACAGCCACGCGGCGGTCCGCAGCCGCACATGCTTGGCGAAGGCCTGCGGGCTCTTGCCGGTCTCCGCCTTGAACAGGCGCTCGAGCTGGCGTGGCGACAGGTCGAGCTTGCAGGCGAGCGCCTCGAGCGGGAGCGCCCGGCCGACGTGCTGCTCCATCAGCAGAATCGCACGCTTGACCTTCGGGTGCGTCGCGGGCTCGAGGCCGGGCGGATGCGGCTGCGGCGCATTGCCCTTTTGCATCTCGCCGACAAGCAGGATCCGCAACGCCTTCTGTACGGTGGCGTGATCGAAGTGGCGCAGCAGAATGGCGGCTGCGACGTCGATCGACGCGCGCCCGCCTGAACAGGTGATGCGCCGGCGGTCAATCACGAACAGCCGGTCGGCAATCAGCAGTTCCGGGGCCACCGACGGGAAGCGCTCCATGAAATCCCAGTAATGGAACCAGCTGACGCAGGCGCGGTGCCCCTCGAGCACGCCGGCGCGCATCAGCGTGAATACGCCGGTGCAGATGCCGACGATGGTCGCGCCGCCGCGCGCCGCGCGACGGATGAAGTCAAGCGTCTCAGGTCCGGCCTGTGGTCCCGAATGCAGTAGCCCGCCGACCACGACCACGTAGTCGAACGGCTCCGCCGCGTCGAAAGTCTCCCATGGCGCAACCTGGATCCCGCAACTTGCGCGTACCGGCGCGAGTGTGTTTCCGATCACACTCCAGACGCACCGCACCGGCTTGCTGTAGTCGCCATCGTCTGCCGACAGCCGCAGCATGTCGACGAAACCCGAAAACGCGGTCAGCGTGAAGTTCGGCAGCAGCACGATGCCGAAGCGCACGCGCCGTGGCGCCGGCTCGGCGACAGGGGAAATGGGAACGTCGGGTGTCATGGCGGCATCCATCTTGACAGGCCCGCGCAAGTGGGCGGATCTGGGTTGCGGGGCGGTGGCGCTTCAGCCTCGATGCCGGTGATGCGTACGGCATCCATGCTGCGCTCGCCACCTGTCCGCTCGACGCGGCTCCGTCACCGACAGCGTCGCCGATCAGCTTGCCGCGGACTTGCACATTTCCGACGCGAATCATCGCCAAAGCGAACTTCCGGCCCGTCTGGACCCGCGCCTGGCGGCGGCGTCCCACGTTGATGCCGCTTTTGTTCTATCAGCAAATCCTGCGCTTTGATGTACTGGCGTCCAACGACACTTACCAGCCAAGCGCAGAGAGGCAGCCAGATGAATGTCAGCGTTTTCGACTTGTTCAAGATCGGCATCGGCCCATCGAGTTCGCATACGGTCGGCCCGATGATCGCCGCATGCCGGTTCGTATCGCACCTGGAAGACGCCAACCTGCTCGGCTTCGTGCGCCGCGTGCGGGCCGAATTGTACGGTTCGCTCGGCGCGACCGGCAAGGGCCACGGCAGCGACAAGGCGGTGCTGCTCGGCCTGGAGGGAAGCCTGCCCGACCGGATCGAGCCGGACGGGATCGAGCCGCGCCTCGCGCAGATCCGCAAGGATAAACGCCTGTTGCTGCTTGGCAAGCATGAGATCGCTTTCGACGAAAAGGAGCATATCGGCTTCTTTCGCCGTCTGATGAGCGGCACGGGCAACGTCGTGCATCCGAACGGCATGCGTTTCCAGGCGTTCGACGAGCAGGGGCAGTTGCTCGTCGAAAAGGAGTACTACTCGATCGGCGGCGGCTTCGTGGTCAATCGCGACGGTGACCGCGTGAACGGCGTCCGCGCGGCGGCCGACGTACCGTATCCGTTCCGCACCGGCGCAGACCTGATGCAAGCTTGTGCCGACAGCGGGCTGTCGATCGCGGAGCTGATCTTTCGCAATGAATGCGCGCTGCGCCCGGCCGAAGACGTGCGCGCCGGGCTGCTGGCGATCTGGCAGACGATGGCCGCCTGCGTCGAGCGTGGCTGCAAGGTCGAGGGCGAGCTGCCCGGCCCGATGCGCGTGAAACGCCGCGCGGCCGAGCTCAACCACCGCTTGCGCACACGTTCCGAGGAGTCACTGCGTGACCCGCTGTCGATGCTTGACTGGGTCAACCTGTATGCGATGGCTGTCAACGAAGAGAACGCGGCCGGCGGCCGCGTCGTCACCGCGCCGACGAACGGCGCGGCTGGCGTGATCCCGGCGGTGCTCCACTACTACGTGAAGTTCGTGCCAGGGTCGAATGACGACGGCATCGTCGAGTTCCTGCTGACGGCGGCCGCGATCGGGATGATCTACAAGGAGACGGCTTCCATCTCGGGCGCCGAGGTCGGTTGCCAGGGCGAGGTTGGCGTGGCGTGCTCGATGGCCGCGGCGGCGCTCGCCGCCGTGATGGGCGGCACGCCCGGGCAGGTCGAGAATGCCGCCGAAATCGGCATGGAGCACAACCTCGGGATGACCTGCGATCCGGTCGGCGGACTGGTGCAGATTCCGTGTATCGAGCGCAATGCGATGGGCGCGATCAAGGCGCTCAACGCATCCCGCATGGCGCTGAAGGGCGACGGCCAGCACTACGTGTCGCTCGACTCGGTGATCAAGACCATGCGCGAGACCGGCGCCGACATGAAGACGAAGTACAAGGAGACGTCGCGCGGCGGCCTGGCCGTGAACGTCATTGAATGCTAACGAGGGTCCATGAAATGAGCCGCTATTCGATATTCAGCCTGTTCCGCAACGGCCTGTCCTATCACGAGAACTGGGAGAAGCAATGGAAGAGCTCGGAGCCCAGGCGTGAGTATGACGTGGTGATCGTCGGCGGCGGCGGGCACGGTCTCGCGACCGCGTACTACCTCGCGAAGGAGCACGGGATCACGAACGTCGCGGTGCTCGAGAAGGGCTGGATCGGCGGCGGCAACACCGCGCGCAACACGACCATCGTCCGCTCGAACTATTTGTGGGATGAGTCCGCGGCGCTCTATGAAAAGGCAATGAAACTGTGGGAAGGGTTGTCGCAGGACCTGAACTACAACGTCATGTTCAGCCAGCGCGGCGTGATGAACCTGGCCCACACGCTGCAGGACGTGCGCGATACCGAGCGCAGGGTGAACGCGAACCGCCTCAACGGCGTCGACGCCGAGTTCCTGACGCCGCAGCAGATCAAGGAGATCGAACCGACGATCAATCTGGACAGCCGCTATCCCGTGCTTGGCGCGTCGATCCAGCGCCGTGCCGGCGTGGCCCGGCATGACGCGGTCGCGTGGGGCTTCGCGCGAGGCGCCGATCGCGCCGGCGTGGACATCATCCAGAACTGCCAGGTGACCGGCATCCGCCGCGACCGTGGCGCGGTCGTCGGCGTCGAGACGGTGAAGGGCTTCATCAAGGCGAAGAAGGTCGCCGTGGTCGCGGCCGGCAACACGTCGACCCTCGCGGACATGGCGGGAGTGCGCCTGCCGATCGAGAGCCATCCGCTGCAGGCGCTGGTGTCGGAGCCGATCAAGCCGGTTGTCAATTCGGTGATCATGTCGAACGCGGTGCACGCGTATATCAGCCAGTCCGACAAGGGCGACCTGGTGATCGGCGCGGGCATCGACCAGTACACCGGCTTCGGCCAGCGTGGCAGCTTCCACATCATCGAGGGGACTTTGCAGGCGATTGTCGAGATGTTCCCGGTGTTCTCGCGTGTGCGGATGAACCGCCAGTGGGGCGGCATCGTAGACGTGTCGCCGGATGCCTGCCCGATCATCAGCAAGACCGACGTAAAGGGCCTCTATTTCAACTGCGGCTGGGGCACGGGCGGCTTCAAGGCGACGCCGGGATCGGGCTGGGTATTCGCGCACACGATCGCGCGCGACGAGCCGCATCCGCTGAACGCGCCATTTGCACTGGATCGCTTCTATACCGGCCACCTGATCGATGAGCACGGCGCTGCCGCCGTCGCGCACTGAACGCCCCGAGGAGAAAGAAATGTTGCTGATCGAATGTCCGTGGTGCGGCCCGCGCGCCGAATCCGAATTCTCGTGTGGCGGCGAGGCCGACATCGCGCGCCCGCTCGAAACCGACAAGCTGTCTGACCGCGAATGGGGAGACTACCTGTTCATGCGCACCAATACCCGCGGCATGCATCGCGAGCAATGGCTCCACGCCCAAGGCTGCCGACGCTGGTTCAAGGTCGAGCGCGACACCGTCACCTACGACATCAAGGGCTACGAGACCTTCGTCCAGCCCACTGCCAACGCACCGCGGAAAGGGGGCAAGCAATGAGCCAGAAAGACCGTCTCGGCACGGGCGGCCGCATCAATCGCGGCCAGCCGCTGGCCTTCACGTTCAACGGACGCGCGTACCGCGGCTACCAGGGCGATACGCTGGCTTCGGCGCTGCTGGCCAACGGCGTGCGCTTCGTCGCGCGCAGCTTCAAGTACCATCGCCCGCGCGGCATCATGACCGCCGACGTCGCCGAGCCAAATGCCGTGGTGCAACTGGAACGCGGCGCGTATACCGTGCCGAATGCGCGCGCAACGGAGATCGAGCTGTATGAGGGGCTCGTCGCGACAAGCGTGAACGCGGAGCCGGACCTGGAGCGCGACCGCATGGCGGTCAACCAGAAGTTTGCGCGCTTCATGCCGGCGGGCTTCTACTACAAGACCTTCATGTGGCCGCGCAAGATGTGGCCGAAGTACGAGGAGAGGATCCGCGAGGCGGCGGGCCTGGGCAAGGCGCCCACGACGCTGGACGCGGATCGCTATGACAAATGCTACGCGCACTGCGATGTCCTGGTAGTCGGCGGCGGGCCGGCGGGCCTCACCGCCGCGCTTGCGGCGGCAGAGACAGGCGCGCGCGTGATCCTCGTCGATGATCAGCGTGAGCTCGGCGGCAGCCTGCTGTCGGGGCGGACCGAGATCAATGGCAAGCCCGCACTGCAGTGGGTCGGCGAGATCGAGAGCAAGCTGCGCAAGCTGCCGGACGTGACGATCCTGTCGCGCAGCAACGCATTCGGCTATCAGGACCACAATCTCGTCACGGTCACGCAACGTCTCACTGACCACCTGCCGGTATCGATGCGCCATGGCTCGCGCGAACTGCTGTGGAAGATCCGCGCAAAGCGGGTGATCCTCGCGACCGGCGCGCACGAGCGTCCGATCGTGTTCGGCAACAACGACCTGCCGGGTGTGATGATGGCGTCGGCGGTATCGACCTACATTCATCGCTACGGCGTGCTGCCGGGGCGCGAGGCGGTGGTCTTCACCAACAACGATCGCGGCTATCAGGCGGCGCTCGACCTGAAGGCGTGCGGCGCCAAGGTGACGGTGGTCGATCCGCGCACCGCGACCAATGGCGCGCTGCCCGCCTTCGCGAAGCGGCAGGGCGTGACCGTCATGAGCGGAGCGGTGGTGATAGCCGCGTCCGGCACGCGGCAGGTCACGTCGGTCAAGGTGGCGGCCTATGCGAACGGACAGGCAGGCGGCAAGGTGTCGACGGTCCCTTGCGATCTCGTCGCCATGTCGGGGGGGCTGAGCCCGGTACTTCACCTGTTCGCGCAGTCGGGCGGCAAGGCGCAGTGGAGCGATGAGAAGGTGTGCTTCGTGCCGGGCAAGTCGCTGCAGGCCGAGGTCAGCGTGGGTGCGGCGGCCGGGGAGTTCGACCTTGCGCTGGCGCTGCCGCTCGCGCTGGAAGCAGGGGCCGAAGCGGCGAAAGCCGCCGGCTTCAGTACCGCAAAGCGGCCGGCCGCGCCGAAGGTTGCGCCGGTCGCCGAGGGTGCGCTGCTGCCACTGTGGCTCGTCGGCAGCCACGCGGCCGCCGCGCGCGGGCCGAAGCAGTTCGTCGACTTCCAGAACGATGTCGCCGCGTCAGACATCCTGCTCGCCGCGCGCGAAGGCTTCGAGTCGGTCGAACATGTCAAGCGCTACACCGCGATGGGCTTCGGTACCGACCAGGGCAAGCTTGGCAACATCAACGGGATGGCGATCCTGGCGCAGGCGCTCGGCAAGTCGATTCCCGAGACCGGCACGACCACCTTCCGTCCGAACTACACGCCGGTCACGTTCGGCACGTTCGCCGGGCGCGAAGTCGGCGACTTCCTTGACCCAGTCCGCAAGACCTGCATCCACGAATGGCACGTCGAGCATGGCGCGCTGTTCGAAGACGTCGGCAACTGGAAGCGGCCGTGGTACTTCCCGAAGCAGGGCGAGAACCTGCACGCGGCGGTAAAGCGCGAGTGCCTCGCGGTGCGCAACAGCGTCGGCATCCTCGATGCGTCGACGCTCGGCAAGATCGACATCCAGGGCCCGGACGCGGTAACGCTGCTGAACTGGATGTACACCAACCCGTGGAACAAGCTTGAAGTCGGCAAGTGCCGTTATGGCCTGATGCTTGACGAGAACGGCATGGTCTTCGACGACGGCGTGACGGTGCGGCTCGGCGAGCAGCATTTCATGATGACGACGACGACGGGCGGCGCCGCGCGCGTGCTGACCTGGCTGGAGCGCTGGCTGCAGACCGAGTGGCCGCACCTGAAGGTCCGGCTTTCATCGGTGACCGATCATTGGGCGACGTTCGCGGTGGTCGGGCCGAACAGCCGCAAGGTGCTGCGCAAGGTCTGCGATGACATCGACTTCGCCAACGACGCGTTCCCGTTCATGAGCTATCGCAACGGCACCGTCGCCGGCGCAAAGGCGCGCGTGATGCGGATCAGCTTCTCGGGCGAGCTGGCGTACGAAGTGAACGTGCCCGCGAACGCCGGCCGTGCCGTCTGGGAAGCGCTGATGGCCGCTGGCGCCGAGTTCGATATAACGCCGTACGGCACGGAAACGATGCACGTGCTGCGCGCGGAGAAGGGCTACATCATCGTCGGCCAGGACACAGACGGGTCGGTCACGCCGTATGACCTCGGGATGGGAGGCGTCGTCGCGAAGTCGAAGGACTTCCTCGGCAAGCGCTCGCTGACGCGCTCGGATACCGCGAAGGAAGGCCGCAAGCAGTTCGTCGGCCTGCTGACCGACGACGCGGAGTTTGTCCTCCCCGAGGGCGCCCAGATCCTCGCGCCGGGCACGCGCGTGTCGACGGCCGAGCCAACGCCGATGATCGGCCATGTGACGTCGAGCTACTACAGTCCGATCCTGAGGCGTTCGATCGCGCTCGCCGTGGTGAAGGGCGGCCTGGGCAAGATGGGCCAGAGCGTTGCGATCCCGCTGGCCAATGGCCGGCGCGTGATGGCGAAGATCGCCAGCCCCGTTTTCTACGATACCGAAGGAGTGCGCCAGAATGTGGAATGAAGCGGGTAATGCTACGCCGGTTGCAGACATGCCGGCGACGGACGCGCGCCAGCGCGGCGTCCGACTCGAGTCGCCGTTCATCGGCGCGACCGATCTGCTGAACGCGCAGCAGGCGCGTGCATCGAAGCACTTTGTGATGCGCGAGCGCGCCTTCCTTGATCTCGTCAACGTGCGCGGCGACCTGTCCGATCCTGTATTCGTGGACGGGTTCGAGGGCGTGGTCGGGTGCTGTCCGCCAGCCGGCCCTAACACGGTCGCCCGCAGTGCCAACTATGACGTGCTGTGGCTCGGCCCCGACGAGTGGCTCGTGCGGTCGAATGGCCCCGTGCCGGCGGGCGTGCTCGAGCCGAAGCTCGCCCTGGCGATCGCCGGGGCTTACGCGGCGGCGGTCGACGTCGGCAGCGGCTATACGGTTGTCGAGATCAGTGGGGGCCGCGTGCGCGACGTGCTGGCGCGCGGATGCCCGCTCGATCTGCATCCGCGCGTGCTCAAGCCGGGGCAGTGTTTGCAGAGCCACTACTTCAAGGCCTCGATCGTGCTCGTGCCGACCGGCGTCGACCGCTTCGAGATCGTGGTGCGCCGCAGCTTTGCCGATTACTTCTGCCGCATCATGCTCGACGCGGCGCAGCCGCTGACATCATGAAGCTCGTCGATAACGCGTTCAACGGACCCCTCGGTGCACTCGATGCGCCGCTCCTGCCGGGCAGGGGATGGAGCGTGTTCATCGATGCGCTGGCGGTGCCGGTGCGGATCGGCATCCATCCGCATGAGCACGACGCACCGCAACCGCTCGTCATCGACGCTCGACTCGGCTATCGTTGCGAGCCGCGCGAGGAAGGCGAGTGGATCGATTACGAGGGCTATTGTGCTAGCCTCGCCGCGTTTCTGGCGCACAAGCCGCATACGCGGCTGCTCGAGACGCTGGTGGCCGAAATCGCGGAGCTGTCGTTTCGCGAATGGCCGGCGCTCGACACGCTGACGCTTGCCGTGCACAAGCCGAAGATCCGGCCTGGCACGCAGCGCGTCGGTGTCGCACTCGAGTGGACACGCGCCGATTACCTGAGGCGCAGCGGGAAGGCGGGATAGTCGCTGCCCGAGCCGTGTCGGCGTGGTTCAAACGCGTGTCGGTATTGGACATAGGCTTCCCCGTCTCCCGGACTACTCTCGAAGACGCTGCCGCACATGCCGCGCCGACCGGCGCGGCAGCGGCGCGAGCCACGATATGACAAGGAGAGAATCCAATGAAAATGGGAGCGACTGCGGGCCCGGCTCTGGCGCTGATGTTTTCCGCGTCCGCCTTTGCCCAAAGCGGCGTCACGCTGTACGGTGTGATCGACGAAGGCATCAACTACACGAATAACGTCGGCGGCCATGGCCTGACCGAGCTGGCAAGCGGCTTTGCGCAAGGCAGCCGTTGGGGCCTGAAGGGGACGGAGGATCTGGGCGGCGGCCTCAAGGCGTTGTTCCAGCTCGAGAACGGTTTCAATGCAAGCAACGGCAGGGCGGCACAGGGGGGGCTGATGTTCGGCCGGCAAGCCTACGTCGGGCTTTCCGACCATCAATGGGGGAGCGTCACGCTCGGGCGCCAGTATGATTCGGTGATCGACTATCTCGCGCCGACGACCGTCGCCGGCAATTGGGGGGGGACCATGTTCGGCCACCCCTACGATAACGACAACCTGATCTACTCGTTCCGCGTCAACAACACCGTCAAGTACACGAGTCCCTCGCTTGGCGGGTTCCAGTTCGGCGGCACCTACAGTTTCAGCAACGACACCAACTTTGCCAACAACCGCCAGTACGGCGCGGGGATGCAGTACGCGAACGGAGGCTTGTTGCTGGCCGCGGCCTATCTCCAGGCGGACAACCCGTCGGCGACGGCGGGTGGCGCCATCAATAACGGCGGCGACCAGAACTTCCTTGCCAGGCGTTTGCGCATCTTCGGAGCCGGCATCAACTACACGTTCGGCGCGGCGACGGCAGGCTTCGCTTACTCCAACTCGAATCTGGCCGAACCGCTGTCCACTTCGTACATCTCCGGTTCGATCCTGCCGGCCAGCGGCACGTTGAACTCGCTCCGGTTCCAGAACCTGGAAGTCAATTTCAAATATCAGTTCACGCCCGCTTTCTACGCGGGCGGGGCGTATACGCTCACACTGGAGAACTTCAACGCGTCGTCGGGCGAGACGAAGCCGAAAGTTCATTCCGTCGGCCTGATGGCGGACTACAGCTTCTCGAAGCGCACGGACGTCTATATCCAGGGTGCCTACCAGCATGTCGCCGGCGGCAAGACCGGCACCGCATTGGACATGGCTGACTTGCCCGGGGCGGCGAACGCTTCATCGACGTCGAATCAGTTCCAGGTCCGTGCGGCGATTCGCCACAAGTTCTAAACCTGTTCTCTCCCGACGGTCGCCACGAGTCGCGACAGCGACTCGTGGCAGGCGGCCTGGACCGGAATTTCTCGCGAGAACCGGACCTGCGCGTCAGGAGGACTTGTCCGCTACAGCGGGATAAAGCGCCGTCTCACCTGTTGCGTCCTCGGACGCCAGCGCTTCCAGTGCGACGCCACGGGTCTCGATACCCAGCACCCACACAGCGAGTGCCGCCACCGCGAACGACAGCGCGCCGAGCGTGAACACGCCGCCCTGGCCGAACACCGGTAACACCACGCCAACCACGTAGGGACCGATCAGCGAGCCGATCCGCCCGACCGACGAGGCGAAGCCCGACCCCGTCGCACGCGAGCCGGTGCCATACTGCTCCGGCGTGTAGGTGTACAGCACCGCCCACATGCCGAACAGGAAGAACTGCATCGCCAGGCCGGTGCCGACGAGCAGCGCGACACTGCCGCCATACAGCGCAGACTGGCCATACAGGTACGCCATCATGCCGCCGCCGAGCAGCGACGCGATGCAGGTTGGCTTGCGCCCCCAGCGCTCGACGAGCCACGCCGCGCACAGGAAGCCCGGTACGCCGCCTAGGGAGATCAGTACCGTGTAGTACACCGATTGCGTGACCGCAAAGCCGGCCTGCTGCAGCAGCGCGCCAAGCCAGGACGTCAGTCCGTAGAAGCCGAGCAGCGCGAAGAACCAAAGCAGCCAGACCATCGTCGTGCGACGGCGGTAGGCGCCGCTCCAGATCTCGCGCAGCGCGCCGCGCCCGCGCACTGGCTCGGCCATTGGCTGCTGCGACGGTCGTGGCAGCATCGCGACGCCGGCCGAACGCATCACCCTGGCCTCGATGCTACACATCACCGCGTCGGCCTCGGCGTGCCGGCCCGCATGCTCGAGCCAGCGCGGCGATTCGGGCACGATGCGGCGCACGATCAGCACGAATACGGCCGGGATCGCAAGCAGTGCGAACACGGTGCGCCAGCCGAACTGCGGCAGCACGAAGTAAGAGACAATGCCCGCGGTGATAAAGCCGAGCGGCCAGAAGCCGTCCATGAGTGCGATCAGGCGGCCGCGGTTCGCGGTGGGGACGAATTCGGACAACAGCGTCTGCGCGACCGGAAACTCCATGCCCATGCCGATGCCGAGCAATACGCGCCAGGCGATGAGCGCGTCGACGCTTTGCGCAGTCGAGCAAAGATACGACGCTATCCCCCACAGCACCATGCTCCACTGGAACACAGGTCGTCGTCCGAAGCGGTCCGCGAGCAGGCCGGCGAGCGCCGCGCCCACCACCATCCCGAAGAAGCTCGCGCTGGCGACGACGCCGGTCATTGCGGTGGACAGTCCGAACTCCTGCTTGATCGAGCCCAGTATGAACGTCATGGTGGCGAGATCGACCGAGTCGAAAAAGAAGGCGATCGCGATGATGACGAAGATCAGCTTGTGATAGCCGGAAAACGGCAGACGCTCGAGCCGGGCGGCTGCGTTCGAGCGCGTGGGTGAGGTGGTGGGAGTTGGCATGGCGTCCTTGAGAAATGAGGACCTCTTAGCGGGTTGCTTTCAGGCCCCAATCTTCAGTAGACGCGGTTATCACCGCACGCTCTGGGGAATACCCGTCGTCGGTCTGTGCAAATCCGACATCGGCATACCAGTGTGGGGCGGTAGCGCCTGCCTCGCCCGGGTGTGCGCGGCGTACGCAACCGAGGGCGGAGCCGACGTTCCCCGATGTCGGCGCTGTGCAAGCGCCTGTCGGGTTTTGAACATAGCCGCCCGATGTACCGGAATACGCTCGAAGACGCTGCCGCGCGTGCCGCGCCGATCGGCGTGGCCGCGGCACGATTTAACGAGACATGGAGACAATGCGATGAGCAGCAACCGAGGTGTCGTATATCTTGGGCCGGGCCAGGTCGAGGTGCAGAAGATCGATTATCCGAAAATGGTCGATCCCAGCGGCAAGGCAATTGGCCACGGCGTGATCCTCAAGGTCGTCAGCACAAACATCTGCGGCTCGGACCAGCACATGGTGCGCGGCCGCACGACCGCACCGACCGGCCTGGTGCTCGGTCACGAGATCACCGGCGAGGTCATCGAAATCGGCCGCGACGTCGAGACATTGCGGATCGGCGACCTGGTGTCGGTGCCGTTCAACGTCGCGTGCGGCCGCTGCGCGATGTGCAAGGAGCAGCACACCGGCGTATGCCTGAGCGTCAACCCGTCGCGCGCGGGTGGGGCGTACGGCTATGTCGACATGGGCGGCTGGATAGGCGGGCAGTCCGAGTACGTGATGGTGCCGTATGCCGACTTCAACCTGCTGAGGTTCCCCGACCGCGACCAGGCGATGGCAAAGATCCGCGATCTCACCTGCCTGTCGGACATCCTGCCAACAGGCTATCACGGCGCCGTGACCGCGGGCGTGAAGCCGGGTTCGACGGTCTACATCGCCGGCGCGGGCCCGGTCGGCATGGCGGCTGCCGCTTCGGCGCGCCTGCTCGGCGCGGCCTGCACGATCGTCGGCGACATGAACCCGGCGCGCCTAGCGCATGCGAAGGCGATGGGCTTTGAGGTCGTGGATCTGTCGAAGGACGCAACGCTCGGCGAGCAGATCGCCGAGATTCTCGGCACGCCCGAGATCGACTGCGCGGTGGACTGCGTCGGCTTCGAGGCGCATGGTCACGGCTCGTCGGGCTATGTGGAGGAGGCGCCCGCCACAGTGCTCAACTCCCTGATGGAAATCACGCGGCCAGCCGGTGCGATCGGGATTCCGGGTCTGTACGTGACCGATGATCCGGGCGCCAGGGATGCCGCGGCCCGGCGCGGCAGCCTCAGCATCCGCTTCGGCCTCGGCTGGGCGAAGTCGCACTCGTTCCATACGGGGCAGACGCCGATCCTCAAGTACAACCGCAACCTGATGCAGGCAATTCTCCACAATCGCTTGCCGATTGCAGAGATTGTCAATGTGACGGTCATCCCGCTGGATCAGGCGCCGGAAGGCTACAAGCAGTTCGATGGCGGCGCGCCACGCAAATTCGTCATTGATCCGCACGGGCTGTTGGCGGCCTGACTACCCGCGCAGAAAAAACGGGCGGCCGATTAGCGGCCGCCCGTTTTGCAGTTGGGGCAGTGGGGTTCACTGCCGCTTCCCCCGACGCTCACGCGTGCAGCATCACGGAAGAGGATTTGTGCCCTGACGACTTCGCCAGCGGCGCGCTCTGCGCCCTGCGCTCGCGCGTAGGCGCGACGCCGAACTCGTCACGGTAGCTCTTGCTGAAATGGCACGCGGACTGGAAGCCGCATGCCATCGTGATGTGCATGATCGACATATCCGTCTGCAGGAGCAGCTCGCGCGCACGGCGCAGGCGCAACGTCAGGTAGTAATGCGTGGGCGTCATGCCGAGATGGTCGCGGAACAGGCGCTGCAGCTGGCGCTGAGACAAGTTTGCAAGCCGCGCCAGCTCTTCGCGCGACAGTGGCTCCTCGATATTGTTCTCCATCAGCGAGACCACCTCGAACAGAGACTTCTTCGCCGAGCCCAGGCGCGCGACCAACGGGATTTTCTGCTGCGCGCTGGTGTCGCGCACGTGCTCGACAATGAACTGCTCGGCGATCTGCGTGACGCGCGCGGTTCCGACGCGACGGGTGATCAGGTTCAGCATCATGTCCAGCGGCGCAACGCCGCCCGTGCAAGTGACCCGGTCGCGGTCGATCACGAACAGTTCCTTCAGGAAGCGCGTATCGGGAAACTCCTCCTTGAGCGCGGACATGTTTTCCCAGTGGATCGCGCAGGCATAGCCGGCCAGCAGGCCGGATCGCGCGAGCGCGTACGTGCCGGTGCAGAGGCTCCCCAGCATCGTGCCCTCGCGCGCCGCGCGGCGCAGCGTGGAGAGGTGCTCCGCTGTCGTCGAACGCTGCACGTCGATGCCGCCGCAAACGAACACGATGTCAGGACGCCCGATGCTGTCGGCCCGCTCGGTGTCGAGCGCCAGGCCGTTGCTCGCCGTCACCAGTCCGCCTTCCGGGCTGATGATGCTCCAGCGGTACAGTTCCTGGCCGCTCAGGTAATTGGCCATGCGCAGCACTTCGATCGCATTGGTGAACGCGATCATGGTGAAGTTGGGCAGCGGCAGGAACGCGAAGTGAGATAACGACGCGGTGCGGTCGGTCGACATGGGGGCGTCCTTCAGATTTTTAAGGTGCTTTTCCAGCCCTTGGGGGAAGGGTCCGGATTCTTTTTACTTATTGTTAAGTCAGCCGCAACAAGCATGCCATACGGCGAAACCCTAGCTCTTTAGTGGGGTGTCTCGCTGGGAGGCAGGTGGCCGCCTTCCTTGTTGCACTGCAATCGTGACGCCCCGCACCCGCAATGCGCGTCAGGCACCGCCGCAGTGCCCGCCCCGGGGCACTTGTGCAAATCGGACGGGAATGGCGGAAATGGAAAAGAACGCGTCTGAATTCATCAATCGGCCAAAAACACGAACGACAAGAATAGAGCCGTTGACAACGCTGCGCCGATCAGGCGAACAAGCCTGGCGCAGCGGGTCTCTCGCCCCCAGTCAGCCATTTCATCCCACACGGACCTCTATGTCGAACACCCAGTCTTTCTTCTCGCAGCCTCTGGCCGAGCGCGATGCGTTGGTTCGCGGCGCCCTTTCGAAGGAACTCGAGCGTCAGCAATCGCAAGTCGAGCTGATCGCCTCGGAAAACATCGTGTCGCGTGCGGTGCTTGAGGCGCAAGGTTCGGTACTGACCAACAAGTACGCCGAAGGCTACCCGGGCAAGCGCTACTATGGTGGCTGCGAATTTGCGGACGAAGTCGAATCGCTCGCGATCGAGCGCGTGAAGCAACTCTTCAACGCCGGCTTTGCCAACGTGCAGCCCCACTCGGGCGCCCAGGCGAACGGCTCGGTGATGCTCGCGCTGACCAAGCCGGGCGACACCGTGCTTGGCATGTCGCTCGACGCGGGCGGCCACCTGACCCATGGCGCCAAGCCGGCGCTGTCAGGAAAGTGGTTCAACGCCGTGCAGTATGGCGTGAACCGCGAGTCGATGCTGATTGACTACGATCAGGTCGATGCGCTCGCCCAAGAGCACAAGCCGAGCCTGATCATCGCCGGCTTCTCCGCGTATCCGCGCCAGCTCGATTTCGCCCGCTTCCGCGCAATCGCCGACAGCGTCGGGGCGAAGCTGATGGTCGACATGGCGCACATCGCCGGCGTGATCGCTGCGGGCCGCCATTCGAATCCGGTCGAGCATGCCCACGTCGTCACTTCGACTACGCACAAGACCCTCCGAGGTCCGCGCGGCGGCTTCGTGCTGACCAACGATGAAGAGATCGCCAAGAAGATCAACTCGGCCGTGTTCCCCGGTCTGCAGGGCGGCCCGTTGATGCACGTGATCGCAGCCAAGGCAGTGGCGTTCGGCGAGGCGCTGTCGTCGGACTTCAGGACCTATATCGACAACGTGCTCGCGAACGCGAAGGCGCTCGGAGAAGTGTTGAAGGAAGGCGGTGTCGACCTCGTCACCGGCGGCACCGACAATCACTTGCTGCTGGTCGATCTGCGCCCGAAGGGTCTCAAGGGCACGCAGGTCGAGCAGGCGCTCGAACGTGCCGGCATCACCTGCAACAAGAACGGCATCCCGTTCGACACGGAGAAGCCGACCATCACGTCCGGCATCCGGCTCGGCGCGCCGGCAGCCACGACCCGCGGCTTCGGCGTTGCGGAGTTCCGCGAGATCGGCCGCCTGATCCTTGAAGTGTTCGAAGCGCTGCGCGCGAATCCGGAGGGCGACGCTGCCACCGAGCAGCGCGTGCGCCACCAGATCTTCGCGCTGTGCGATCGCTTCCCGATCTACTGACCCGACGAACGAAAAGACAGGAGCCCCCATGAGCCCGCTGCACCAGGACAGCATCATCATCGACGGCCTGAACATCTCGAAGTTCGAGCGGTCGGTGTTCGAAGACATGAAGAAGGGCGGCGTCACGGCCGCGAACTGTACGGTCTCGGTCTGGGACAATTTCACCAAGACCGTCGACAACATTGCGCTGATGAAGAAGGCGATTCGCGACAACAGTGAGCTGCTGACGCTGGTGCGCACGACTGACGACATCCGCCGCGCCAAGCATGAGGGAAAGACCGGCGTGATCCTCGGCTTCCAGAACGCCCACGCGTTCGAGGACAACCTCGGTTATGTCGAAGCTTTTGCCGACATGGGCGTGCGTGTCGTGCAGCTCTGCTACAACACACAGAACCTGGTTGGCACCGGATGCTATGAGCGCGACGGCGGCCTGTCGGACTTCGGCCGTGAAGTGATCACCGAGATGAACCGCGTCGGGATCATGGTCGATCTGTCGCACGTTGGGGGCAATACCTCGTCCGAGGCGATTGCGTTCTCGAAGAAGCCGGTCTGCTACTCGCACTGCCTGCCGTCCGGCCTCAAGGAACATCCACGCAACAAGAGCGACGCGCAGCTGAAGGAGATCGCCGATGCGGGCGGCTTCGTCGGCGTGACGATGTTCGCGCCCTTCCTCAAGCGCGGGATCGAGGCGACGGTCGACGACTACATCGAAGCGATCGACTACGTGGTCAACCTGATCGGCGAGGATGCGGTCGGCATCGGCACCGACTTCACGCAGGGCTACAGCACCGAGTTCTTCGACATGCTGACGCACGACAAGGGCCGCTATCGGCGCCTGACCAATTTCGGCAAGGTGATCAACCCCGAAGGGATCCGGACCATCGGCGAGTTTCCGAACCTGACTGCGGCGATGGAGCGAGCGGGCTGGAAGGCCTCTCGCATCCGCAAGATCATGGGCGAGAACTGGGTGCGCGTCTTCAAGGAAGTGTGGGGCGCCTGATCCCCGCCAGCGCCGACTTTCAATCAAATCCCCACAAACGGGACGGGCGCGCGCGATAGCGCGCGCTCGCGGGCGACGCCGCGTCTACGCAACGCTACCAGCGGCTTTCCTTTCCTCACGGAGTTATCACGATGCAACCGCAACTGCCAATCGACGTTGATCCCGAAACCGGTGTCTGGACCACCGACGCGCTGCCGATGCTTTACGTGCCGCGCCACTTCTTCACGAACAACCATGTCGCGGTCGAAGAAGCGCTCGGCCGGGAGGCATACGAAGAGATCCTCTACAAGGCCGGCTACAAGTCCGCCTACCACTGGTGCGATAAGGAAGCGCAGTTGCATGACATCAGCGGGATGGCCGTGTTCGAGCATTACCTGAAGCGGCTGTCGCAGCGCGGCTGGGGACTGTTTTCGATCCTCGAGGCCGATCCGGCGACGGCGAGCGCGCGCATCGCGCTGCGCCACTCGTCATTCGTGCTCCAGCAGCCGGAAAAGAGCGGCAAGCTTTGCTACATGTTCGCCGGCTGGTTCGCCGGCGCAATGGACTGGGTCAACGACACCACGCCCGCGGGCAAGGGCAAGGGCGCCCCGCGCGCGCAGTCGAAGGAAGTGCAGTGCGCAGCCGAAGGGCACGATCACTGCGGGTTCGAAGTGTCGCCGATCGCACGCTGACACCGAGGCCCGTCCGCACTACGACAAATACGAGACACACCAACGCCAGAGGTCGTCCGCGATGCGTTATCCCCACTTGTTCAAACCTTTGCAGCTCAATCAGCTGACGCTGCGCAACCGGATCGTGAGTACGGCGCATGCGGAAGTGTATGCCGAGCCTGGCGGCCTGCCAGGTGACCGCTACATTCGCTATTACGAAGAGAAGGCAAAGGGCGGCGTCGGCCTGGCGATTTGCGGCGGCTCGAGCCCCGTGTCGATCGACAGTCCGCAGGGGTGGTGGAAGTCGGTGAATCTCTCGACCGACAAGATCATCGATCCGCTGTCACGGCTCGCCGAAACGATGCACCGGCACGGCGCCAAGATCATGATCCAGGCCACGCACATGGGACGCCGCTCGGCGTTCCATGGCGAGCACTGGCCGCACCTGATGACGCCGTCCGGCGTGCGCGAGCCCGTGCACCGTGGCAACGCGAAGATCATCGAGGTCGAGGAGATCCGCCGCATCATCGCGGACTTCGCGGCCGCTGCCAGGCGCGTGAAGGACGCGGGCATGGACGGCATCGAGATCTCGGCCGCCCACCAGCACCTGATTGACCAGTTCTGGAGCCCGCGCACGAACTTCCGCACCGACGAGTGGGGCGGTAGCGTTGAGAACCGGATGCGCTTCGGCGTGGAGGTGCTCAAGGCGGTGCGAGAGGTGGTCGGCAAGGACTTCTGCGTCGGCCTGCGCATGTGCGGCGACGAGTTCCATGAAGACGGTCTCGATCACGAGCAACTGAAGGAGATCGCGCAGGCGATGTCCGAGTCGGGGCTTGTCGACTATATCGGCGTGGTCGGCTCCGGCGCCGACACGCACAACACGCTCGCAAACTGCATGCCGCCGATGGCGCTGCCGCCCGAGCCGTTCGTGCATCTCGCGGCGGGCATCAAGTCGGTGATCAAGGTACCGTTGATGCACGCGCAGAGCATCCGTGACGCGGGCCAGGCCGAGCGCCTGCTCGCCAACGGCATGGTCGACCTGGTCGGCATGACGCGTGCCCAGATTGCCGACCCGCACATGGTCATCAAGATTCGCGACGGCCGCGAGGACGAGATCAAGCAATGCGTCGGCGCGAACTACTGCATCGACCGCCAGTACAACGGCCTCGACGTGCTGTGCGTGCAGAACGCCGCGACCTCGCGCGAGGCGACGATGCCGCACATCATCGAGAAGTCGCGCGGCCCGAAGCGCAAGGTCGTCGTGGTCGGTGCCGGGCCGGGTGGCCTGGAGGCGGCGCGCGTCGCGCGTTCGCGCGGCCATGACGTCGTGCTGTTCGAGAAGAACACCGAAGTGGGCGGGCAGATCCTGCTCGCCGCCAAGGCACCGCAGCGCGAGCAGATGCAGGGCATCGTGCGCTGGTTCGACATGGAGACCAAGCGCCTCGGCGTCGACCGGAGGCTGGGTGTCGAGGCGGACGCGAAGACGATCATGGCAGAGAAGCCGGACATCATCGTGCTCGCGACGGGCGGCCGTGCATTCTCCGATCAGGTGCCCGGCTGGGCCGTCGCCGAAGGGCTCGCGGTCAGTTCGTGGGACGTGCTGGCCGGCCATGTCGAGGCGAAGGAAAACGTGCTCGTCTACGACGGGGTCAGCACGCACGCAGGCGCGGGCGTAGCCGACTACCTGGCGAGCCGCGGTGCGAAGGTCGAGATCGTGACGCCGGACGTCAAGGTGGCCGACGACTGCGGCGGCACCACCTTCCCGATCTTCTATCGCCGCCTGTACGCGCAGGGTGTGATTCATACGCCGAACTACTGGCTCGATCGCGTCTACGAGGAAGGCGGCAAGAAGATCGCGGTGCTGCGCAACGAGTACACGGAAGAGCTCGAGGAGCGCGCGGTCGACCAGGTCGTGATCGAGAACGGCTCGACACCGAACGACGCGCTGTACTGGAAGCTCAAGCCGGAATCGGTCAACCGCGGCCAGGTCGACGTCCACAAGCTGTTTGCGTCGGAGCCGCAGCCGAGTCTGTCGGAAACGCTCGGCAACGGCCGCTTCCTGTTGTTCCGCGTCGGCGACTGCATCTCGATGCACAACATCCACGGCGCCATCTATGACGCGCTGCGGCTCGTGAAGGATTTCTGACGATGAATCCGTCCCTCCTGATTACCGTTCTGCTGTGGCTGTCGGTGGCGGGGCTCGCGTTCGCGGTCGTGAAGCGCGCGTCGTACTGGCGGCTCGGCCGGGCGACCGCGCCCGGATCGTTCGGCATCGCTAACCTGCTGGCCATCCCGAAGCGCTATTTCGTCGACCTGCACCACGTCGTCGCCCGCGATCCGTACATCGCCAGGACGCACGTCGCCACGGCCGGCGGCGCGATTGCCGCGCTGGCGCTTGTGTTCGTCAACTACGGTCTCGCCATCTACTCGCCATGGCTCGATCGGGCAATCTTTGCCGCGGCGGTGGCGATGCTGGTTGGCGCGGTGTTCGTCTGGCGCCGGCGGGCCGCCAAGGACGTGCCCGCACGCCTGTCGAAGGGGCCATGGAATACGCTGCCATGGCTGCTCGGTTCGTTCGCGCTCGGCCTCGTGCTGTTCGTGGTCGTGCCGGCTGGCGTCATGTCCGGTGCGTTCGCGGTGGCCTGCGCGCTGCTGATCGGCGCCGGCGCGTTCGCGATGACGTTCGGCGCGGCAAAAGGCGGCCCGATGAAGCACGCGATCGCGGGCCTCATGCATCTGGCGTTTCATCCGCGCCAGGAACGGTTTGCCGGCAAGCCTGACGCGTACACCGGCAGCGGCACCGCCACACCGCCGACCGCGCTCAAGCTGCCCGAGATCGATAAGCAGGAGTACGGCGTGGCCCGGCCCGTGGAGTTCCGCTGGAACCAGCTGCTGAGCTTTGATGCCTGCGTGCAGTGTGGCAAGTGCGAGGCCGCGTGTCCCGCGTTCGCCTCGGGCCAGCCGCTCAATCCGAAGAAACTGATCCAGGATCTCGTTGTCGGCATGGCGGGCGGCACCGATGCCGCGTACGCCGGAAGCCCCACTCCGGGCATTCCGGTCGGCCGCCATCGCGGCGAGCCGAATGGCCCGATCGTGTCGGGCCTGATCGATGCGCAGACGCTGTGGTCGTGCACGACCTGCCGAGCCTGCGTGCAGGAGTGCCCGATGCTGATCGAGCACGTCGATGCGATCGTCGATATGCGCCGCAACCAGACGCTTGTGCACGGCACCGTGCCGGGCAAAGGCGCCGAAGTGCTCGCGAACCTGCGCGAGACCGGCACGATGGGCGGCTACGACACCGCAGCGCGCTATGACTGGTCGGTCGACCTCAGTGCACCGGTCGCGCAGCGGGGCAAGGCGGTGGACGTGCTGATCGTTGCCGGCGAGGGCGCCTTCGACATGCGCTATCAGCGCACGCTGCGGGCTTTCGTGAAGGTGCTGAACAAGGCTGGCGTCGATTATGCGGTGCTCGGTAGCGTGGAAACGGACACCGGCGATGTGGCCCGCCGTCTCGGCGACGAGGCGACGTTCCAGCAAATGGCCAGGCGCCTGATCGGCACGCTCGGCACGCTGTCCTTCGGGCAGATCGTGACAGCAGATCCGCACGTGATGCACAGCCTGCGCAACGAGTATCGCGCCCTGGGCTTGCGCGTCACGGTCAAGCATCACACGAGCTACCTCGCCGAACTGGCCGACAGCGGCCGCATTGCGCCGAAGGCGGTTGAAGCGCTGCGCGAGAAGGTCACCACCTATCACGACCCCTGCTATCTCGGTCGCTACAACGGCGAGACCGAGGCGCCGCGCAAGCTGCTGAAGACGATCGGCATCAAGGTGGTCGAGATGGAACGCCATGGCATGCGTGGCCGCTGCTGCGGCGGCGGCGGCGGCGCGCCGTTGACCGATATCCCGGGCAAGCAGCGCATCCCCGATATCCGCGTCGCCGATGCGCGCGCTGTGGGCGCGGAAGTGGTCGCGGTCGGGTGTCCGAACTGCACGGCAATGCTCGAAGGCGTGGTCGGCCCGCGCCCGGACGTGCTCGATGTGGCCGAACTTGTTGCGGCCTCGCTGGAGTGATTCGATGAACAAGATCCCCCGTATGGATCCACGCCGGCCGTTCGTGATCACGGCGGCGGGCCTGAGAAGAATCACGCTCGGCGAAACCGGCAGCGCGGATCCGAACGCCGCGCACTGGCCCGGGCACGGCCACGGCGCGACGGCGGCGAGGCCGCGCCGGGCGGTCAGCGACCCGCGGCAGGTACTGCTCGTCGCCGCGCACAGCGAGCGCGGAGCACTCGACGATCATGCGTGCCAGGCGCTCGCCGCGGCCGCGCTGCTTGCCGATGCGCAGACTGAGGTCGCGCTGCTGGTGTTCGGCGAGCTGAAGGACGACGCGGCGGCGCTTGGCGCCGACAAGGTCATCGCGCTGCCCGCATTCGATCGCCGCGCGTTTGAGCCCGATGCCGAGCTGCGGGCGCTGCTGGCCTGCGCGGCCGCGCTGTCGCCGAAGCATCTCTTCCTGCCGGATAACGCCACCGGCGACGGCGATCTTGGCCGCCGCTACGTGGCGGCGACCGGCGCGAGCGTCGCGACGCATGTAAACGAGATCGACGCGCGCCACGTCGGCACCTATGCACAGGCGAAACGCGCGTTTGCGACCCGCTCGCTGCCCGACGTGATCCTGCTTGCACCGGGCGCGGTCGACACCAAGCTGCCGTTCACCGGCGCGGGACAGGCCATGTCCGGCGATTTCCTGCTCGGAATCGGCGACAGCTCGCAGCCGTACCGCGACCTGGGCCTGGAGGAGATCGATGCCGCACAGGTCGCGCTCGAGGAAGCGGACTTCATCGTGTCGGCCGGCAACGGCGTAGCCGATATCGGTGCGTTCGAGCAGCTCGCCGGCGTGTTCGGCGCGGCGATCGCCGCGAGCCGTGTCGCGGTCGACAACGGCCATTTCACGCGCGACAAGCAGGTGGGGGCGACCGGCAAGACGGTCGAGGCGAGCGTCTATATCGCGTTCGGCATCTCGGGCGCCGTGCAGCACCTGCAGGGCATCAAGGACTGCCGTCACGTAATCGCCGTCAACCTGGACGGCAGCGCACCCATTGCCAAGCGCGCGAACCTGACCATCGTCGGCGACGCCAACGAGACGATCGCGGCGCTGATCGAAGCGGTGCAGGCCGCGCGCCGCGCGAACGGAAAGGCGCCGGCCGCGGCCAGCGTCCGCGAACCCTTAGGAGCCGCAGCATGAACGCCCCCCAGCAAATCCGACGCATCGCGGTGCTGGTGTCGGTCGGCCGTCATCCGCTCAGCGGCGCGCGGCGCTACAGCCGCAACGACGCGGCGGCGCTCGAAATCGGCCTGGCGCTCGCGGACAAACATCGCGCGCAACTGGCGGTACTGCACGCGGGCGACGCCGCGGAGCCGGCGCTCGCCGAGTACCTGGCGCTCGGGGCACGCGAAGTCGAGGTGCTCGCATGCGGGGCAGCGGATGACCCCGGGCGCACATTGGCCGCGCGCGTGAAGGACTACGACCTCGTGCTGACCGGTACCCGCGCGGAAGGCGCGTACGACACCGGGATGCTGCCCTACCAGGTCGCCGCGGCGCTGGGGCGCCCGCTGCTTGCCGCGGCCGTCGATGTCGGCGTCGCCGACGGCCGCGCCACCGTGCGTCAGTTCCTGCCGAAGGGACTGCGCCGGCGCGTCGAGGCGGTGCTGCCGGCCGTGGTGGCCGTCCATCCGCTCGCGAACGTGCAGCCGCGCTATGCGTACGCACGGCTGCGTGCGGGCGCGATCCGGACGGCGCCCGCGGCGCGATTCGAAGACGCCGGCGCCGCCGCGTGGACACTCGGCGCTCCCGAGCGCAAGCCAGTCAGGCTGGCCGCCGCCGAGAAGCGCTCCGGTCACGCCCGGATGCTGTCGGCGACGACGACCGAGAGCCGCGGCGGAAACGTCGTAAACGGAGGGACTTCGGTCGAAAAAGCACAAGTCATCCTCGCGTACTTGCGCGAGCATCAACTCATCGACTACTGATGTTGCCGATCGGTCGGCAAACCAACAGAGAATAAGGAATCCGGAGCCAAACGATGAAAGTATCGGCAGACATTCGTGCGCTGGTGGACCGGCGCAAGCAAGGCTACAGCCTCGAGGCGCCTTTCTATCAGAGTGAAGAGATTTTCGCGCTCGACATGGAAGCGATCTTCCGCAAGCACTGGATCCACGTGGCGGTCGAGCCGGACGTGCCCGAGCCGGGCGACTACGTGACGGTCGAGCTGGGCCCCGACTCGATCCTGGTCGTGCGCGACGACGACATGCAGGTGCGCGCTTTCCATAACGTGTGCCGCCATCGCGGCGCGCGCCTGTGCAACGAGGACAAGGGCACGGTCGGCAATATCGTCTGCCCATATCACAGCTGGACCTACAACCTGAACGGCGACCTGATGTTCGCCGAGCACATGGGCGAGAAGTTCGACCGCTGCAAGCACAGCCTCAAGGCGGTCCATGTGCAGAACCTGGCGGGGCTGATCTTCGTCTGCCTGGCGGACGAGCCGCCCGCCGACTTCGCCGCGATGCGCGCCGCGATGGAGCCGTACCTGCTCCCGCACGACCTGCCGAACACGAAGATCGCCGCGCAGGTCGATATCATCGAAAAGGGCAACTGGAAGCTCACGATGGAAAACAACCGCGAGTGCTATCACTGCGTGGCGAACCATCCCGAGCTGACCGTCTCGCTATACGAGTACGGATTCGGCTATCAGCACTCGCCGGCCAACGCCGAGGGCATGGCAGCGTTCGAGAGAACCTGCATCGAGCGCGCGGCGCAGTGGGAAGCGCTGAACCTGCCGTCGTCCGAAATCGAGCGCCTGCTCGACACCACCGGCTTCCGCACGCAGCGCCTGCCGCTCGACCGCAGCGGCGAATCGCAGACGCTCGATGCGAAGGTCGCCTCGAAGAAGCTGCTCGGCAACTTCGCGCAGGCCGACCTGGGCGGGCTTTCGTTCTGGACCCAGCCGAACGCATGGCATCACTTCATGAGCGACCACATCGTCACGTTCTCGGTGATTCCGCTGTCTGCCGGCGAAACGCTGGTGCGAACGAAGTGGCTCGTCCACAAGGATGCGCAGGAAGGTGTCGACTACGACGTCGAGAACCTGACGGCCGTGTGGAACGCGACCAACGACCAGGACCGCGTGCTGGTCGAGTATTCGCAGCGCGGCGCGGCCAGCAGCGCGTACGAGCCCGGCCCGTACTCGCCGTTCACCGAAGGTCTCGTCGAGAAGTTCTCGGCCTGGTATATCCGCCGGCTCGCCGAGCAGACGGACGCCTAGGCGAAAGCGAAGGAAGGGGAGATGGAGATGATGCGCGATGCGGTCCAATTCGAGCCCGCCGACAGCCGGGTGACACGCGTGGCGTTCTGGAGTGCGCTCCCTGAACGCTGGACGAGCGACATCGAGGAAACACTTGTGTGCTGCCACGTGCGGCAGGAAACGCACGATGTGAAGAGCTTCTTCTTCCATTCGCCGGAGGGCCGCGCGTTCGTGTTCGAGCCGGGGCAGTTCATCACGCTGGAGCTCGAGATCGAGGGCGAGACGATCAACCGGTGCTACACGATCTCGTCGTCGCCCGCGCGGCCGCATACGCTCGCCATCACGGTCAAGCGGGTGCCGGGCGGCAAGGTGTCAAACTGGCTGCACGACAACTTGCGGCCGGGCGCACCGATCCGGGTGCTCGGCCCGGCCGGCGAGTTCACCTGCGCGCGGCATCCGGCGCGCAAGTATCTGTTCCTGTCCGCGGGCTCGGGTGTCACGCCGTTGATGTCGATGAGCCGTGCACACCATGATCTCGGCGAGGATCGCGACATCGTGTTCGTGCACAGCGCGCGCACGCCGGACGACATCATCTTCGCGCGCGAGTTGGACCTGATCGCGTCAAACCACGCCAACTTCCGCACCTCTTTTGTGTGCGAACGGGTTGGCGCGCGTACCAACTGGGCTGGCATGACGGGTTTCCTGTCGCTGCCGTTGCTGAAGCTGATCGCGCCGGACTTCATGGAACGCGAGGTCTTTACGTGTGGGCCGGCGCCGTACATGAAGGCGGTGCGCGACCTGCTCGACGAGGCCGGCTTTGATCGCAGGCGCTACCACGAGGAGAGTTTCTCGTTCGAGACGCTGGTCGCCGAGGCCGAGGCCGAGGCCGCGCTCGACGTGCCGGCTGCCAGCACCGCGCCGGCGACAAACGGCGATGCCGACATGGCGCGGTTCAGCGTCAGTTTCGCCAAGAGCCACCGCGAGATCCTCTGCGGTTCGGGTCAGCATGTACTCGACGCGGCGCGGCAATCGGGCGTGCGGCTGCCGGCGTCGTGCACCCAGGGCATGTGTGGCACCTGCAAGGTCAAGCTCGTGTCGGGCCAGGTCGAAATGAAGCACAACGGCGGCATCCGCCAGCGCGAGATCGACCAGGGGATGGTGTTGTTGTGCTGCAGCAAGCCGCTGTCGGATCTCATCATCGATAAGTAGGGCAGGCGCATGCCACGCAGACGACGGTCGATGAGGACCGTCGGGCCGCTCTCTCGACGATTCTAAGTACACGGGGCGTTTCCGCCCCGACCAATGGAGGTATGCCATGAAGCTGCTTGCAAAGCTGTTTTTCACCGGCGCGGCGTCGGTGATGATGACATGGAGCGCGTTCGCGCTAGGGGATGCCAAACCGACCTTGAAGATAGGCTACGTCGAGGGTTGGGACGACAGCGTCGCGACGACCAACGTCGCGGCGCGGATCATCGAGAAGAAGCTGGGATACCCGGTGCAACTGGTGCCGCTCGCGGCAGGCGTGATGTGGCAGGGTGTCGCGCGCGGCGATCTCGATGCGACGCTGTCCGCCTGGCTGCCGGTTACGCAGGGCGCGTACTGGGACCAGTTCAAGACCAAGGTGGTCAATCTCGGCCCCAACTTCACCGAGGCAAGGATTGGCCTGATCGTTCCGGAATCGGTGAGCGCGAAGAGCATCGACGACCTGAACGCGCAGAAGGGGAAGTTCGAAGGCCGCATCGTCGGCATAGACGCCGGCGCCGGCGTGATGCGCAAGGCCTCCGAGGCGATCAAGAGCTATGGCCTAAGTTACTCGCTGATGCCGAGTTCGGGCAGTGCGATGACAGCGGAACTGGCGCGCGCGATGAACGCGAACAAGCCGGTGATCGTGACGGGCTGGGCGCCGCACTGGATGTTCGCCAAATGGAAGCTGCGTTTCCTCGACGATCCGAAGAAGGTGTTCGGCGATGCCGAGCACGTCGACAACATCGTGAATCCCGGGCTTGAGGCAAAGGCGAAGCCGGTCGTCGGGTTCCTGAAGAAATTCCAGTGGAAGCCAGGCGAGATCGACAGCGTGATGCTGGCGATCCAGGGCGGCACGAAACCCGATGCGGCCGCCGATGCGTGGATCTCCGCGAACGCGGAGCGCGTCAATGCGTGGATCGAGGTCGAGCGCTAATTCGTCAAACGACACAGCAGAACCAGCAGGCACCGGCCACGCTCGCATTGCGCGCGTGGCCGGTGCCATTTAGGGCCTACTGAAACACGACTGTCCGGTCTCCGTTCACGAACACCCGCCGCTCGATGAAGGCCTTGACGGCGCGCGCGAGCGTGATGCATTCGACGTCGCGTCCGACCGCGAGCAGTTGCTCCGGACGGTACGAATGATCGACGCGCTCGACGGCTTGCTCGATGATCGGACCTTCGTCGAGATCGTCTGTGACGAAATGCGCGGTCGCGCCGATCAGCTTGACGCCGCGCGCATGCGCTTGGTGATACGGCTTCGCACCCTTGAAGCCGGGCAGGAAAGAATGGTGAATGTTGATCGCGCGATGGGCGAGCCTGCCGCTGGTTCCTGGGGACAGCACCTGCATGTAGCGGGCGAGGATCACCAGTTCCGCGCCGCTCGACTCGAACAGGTCGAGCCACTGCGCTTCCTGTTCAGCCTTCGTCTCTGGCGTGATCGGGAAATGCCGGAACGGGAGATCATGCTGCCGGGCGAGCGGTTCCAGGTCGGGATGGTTCGAGGCGATGCCGACGATGTCCATCTTTAACTCGCCCATTCGCCAGCGGAACAACAGGTCCGCGAGGCAATGTTCAAGCTTCGACACCATGATCAGAACCTTCGGACGCGCGAGGGCGTCGTGGATCGCCCATTGCATGTCGAAGCGATCCGCGATCGGCGTGAATTCCTGCCGCAGTACGTCGATGACAAGCGCTTCTGAATGCGTTGGATGAAATACACAGCGCAAGAAGAAGCGATTGCTCAGGTCGTCATCGAAGACGGTCAGCTCGTCGATGTAGCAGCGGTGCCGCTCGAGCAGGCCGACGACCGCGGCCACCTGGCCTGGCGCGCTGGGGCACGCCAGCGTGAGAACGAATGGTTGTGAGCGGGGCATGGCGTCCATGGGATTCCTTTATTGGGGTGGTGTGGCGGGCGGACGCGTCGAGCGCCTGCGCGGGCCATGCGCGAAGTAGAGCAGGCTGCATGGCAGGGCGGATAGAACCGAAGCGCCGCGTGGCTGGTATCGGCGCGCCAACGCACGCTGCTACCCGATGCCGGCGTCTTCAGCAAGCTCGCGCTGGCGGGTCGCATTCGAGCCATTCGGCGTCGCTTGCGCACAAGCCGGGCCGGACCATCGGTTGCCACGATTGGCGGTGTCGCATTTGTGCAAGCCCTTGTCGGAATTCATCGGCAGGAGAGGGCCTTTTCTGGCAACTATGTAGGTGATCGCACCGCTTCTGTTTGTGATGCGACGAAGCGAATTTGCCAAGGCATTCCAGGAAGACGTAGCAATGCACCGCCAGCGCCTTTCGGATACAAGGAAGTCGCGGGCATGCCATATGACGTATGAGTCCCCGCAGGACCAGGAGAAGGTTTCGATGGATAGTCCCAAGGTCGTGGTCGAAGGTCTGTGCAAAGTATTTGGAAGTAACCCGCAACAGGCGCTCGACATGCTAGCCGCCGGTTCGACGAAGGACGAAGTGTTCAGGCGGACCGGTCAGGTCGTCGGCGTGCATAACGTGTCGTTCGATGTCAAGGAGGGCGAGATTTTCGTGCTGATGGGCCTGTCCGGCTCCGGCAAGTCGACGTTGATCCGTCTCGTCAACCGGCTCGTCGAGCCGACCGCCGGGAAGGTGCTGATCGATGGCCGCGATGTGGCCGCCGTGAGCCGCTCGGAACTGATCGCGCTCCGTCGCAAGGACATGAGCATGGTGTTCCAGTCGTTCGCGCTGATGCCGCAGCGCACCGTGCTGTCGAATGCCGCGTTCGGGCTCGAGGTCGCCGGCGTCGGCCGGAGCGAGCGTGAGCGCAGGGCGATGGATGTGCTGGAGCAGGTCGGGCTCTCGACGTTTGCGCAGAAGCTTCCGCGCGAATTGTCGGGAGGCATGCAACAGCGCGTCGGCCTTGCGCGGGCCCTGGCGGTGAACCCGTCGCTGATGATCATGGACGAAGCGTTCTCCGCGCTCGATCCGCTCAAGCGCAAGGAAATGCAGAACGTGCTGCTGCAGCTGCAGAAAGAGTCTCGCCGCACGATCATGTTCGTGTCGCACGATCTGGAGGAAGCGTTGCGCATCGGCAGCCGGATCGCGATCATGGAAGGTGGCCGCCTGGTTCAGGTCGGGACGCCGCAGGAAATCATTGCCAAGCCAGCCGACGACTACGTCCGCACGTTCTTCGACGGCATCGACACCAGCCGCTACCTGACTGCCGGCGACCTGATGCAGACGGACGCCGTGCCGGTCGTGTCAAAGCTCGATACGCCAAACCTCGACGCGATGCTGAACAACCAGGCTGGATATGCCTTTGTGCTCGATGCCCAGCGCAAGCTTCGAGGCTGCGTCATGCGCGATGCGGCGGCGAGCGTGCGGCCCATCGAGAGCATCCGGCGCGATGCGTCGCTCGAACACGTTGTCGAGCGTGTCGTGGCAAGCCCGAACGCGCTGCCAGTCGTCGACGACAACGGTTGCTATTGCGGCTCGGTCGACCGTGCCGTCATCCTGAAAGCCATCACGCACCTGCGAGGTCACCATGTCTGAAATCCTTCCGCTCGGCCACTGGGTCGACCAGTCCGTCCATTACCTTCTCGATCACGATGCGGCGACGTTCGACGCGGTCGGGCGAGCGATCGAGGGGCTCGCCGCAATGATCGAGCGGAGCCTGCAGGCGGTACCGATGTGGCTGATGATGGCGTTATTCATTGGCATTGGACTCTGGCGCGTCGGCTGGCGCTTTGCGATCTTCACGGCCGCGTCGCTGTTCGTGATTTTCGCCACGGGATTCTGGGATCAGACCGTGATTACGCTGGGCCTCACGCTGTCGTCGACGATCATCAGTCTGATCCTTGGCGTTCCGCTCGGCATCTGGGCGGCGAAGAGCCGGGTGGTTGCGGCCATCGTGCGCCCGATCCTTGACCTCATGCAGACGATGCCGGCCTTTGTCTATCTGATTCCTGCCGCGATGCTGTTCGGACTGGGTCGCGTGCCGGGTATCCTGTCGACCGTGATATTCGCGATGCCGCCCGCGGTGCGGCTGACCAGCCTTGGGATTCGCCAGGTGAACATGGAGATCGTCGAAGCCGGCTATGCGTTCGGCTGCACGCCGTGGCAGTTGCTGTACAAGGTGCAGTTCCCCAACGCGCTGCCGTCGATCATGCAAGGCGTCAACCAGACCATCATGATGGCGCTGTCGATGGTGATCATTGCATCGATGGTAGGCGCGGGCGGCCTCGGCAACGAGGTGCTAGCGAGCATCCAGCGGCTCGACATCGGCCTGGGCTTTGAAAGCGGCCTGTCGGTGGTGCTGCTGGCGATTGTCCTGGACCGCATTACGGAGAGCTTTGGGCGCGCACCGGGCACTGCGAAGGCGCCGCTGTTCTCGGGGCTCAGGCAGCTGTTCAGTGCCAAGACGGCGACGGCCCACGCCTGATTCCGGCTGATCCGTTCGCCAGGAGAGCGATGTGAGGTCCGTTGCCGCCGCGCTGGCTCACAGCGCTCCACCGCCGATGTCGACGCTCGCGCATTTCGGCTTCCTGACGTTGCCCGATTTCTCGATGATCGCATTCTCGAGCGCGGTCGAAGTGCTGCGGATGGCGAACTATGTCGGGCGTGCCGACCATTACACGTGGTCGATTTATTCGTCCCAGGGCGCGCCGGTGCGCGCGAGCAATGGTATCGCGGTACGGCCGACGCGCGCGCTCGACGCCTCGGAGTTGCCGGACGTGATGGTCGTCTGCGGCGGCATCCGCATCCGCGATGCCGTTGACGATGGTACGCGCATGATGCTTGCGCGACTCGCCGGGCAGAATATGCCGCTCGGCGGGATCTGCACGGGTGCCTACGCGCTGATGTCGAGCAGTCTGCTCGACGGTTACCGCTGCGCCGTGCATTGGGAGAACCGATCCGCACTGCACCGCGAGTTTCCGCTGGTGCAATTAGCCGACGAACTGTTCGTCATCGACCGGGACCGGCTTACCTGTACGGGCGGGACCGCACCGATCGACATGATGCTGAATCTCGTCGGCCTGCGTTTTGGGCAGCAAATGGCCGCGCAGGTCTCCGAGCAGTTCATTCTCGAGCGGATACGTGGCGCGACCGATCCACAGCCGATCCCGGTCGATGCACGGGTTGGCCTCTCGCGGGCGGAGCTGGTCGAGGTCGTGCGGCTGATGGAGGCGAATATCGAGGAGCCGCTGTCGCTGGACGCGCTGGCCCGGCTGGTCCAGCTGTCGCAGCGGCATCTGCAGCGGATCTTCAAGTTCTATCTGAATGTGTCGCCGACCCACCACTACCTGACGCTGCGCCTGAAGCGCGCGCGCGAGCTGCTGCGCACGACCAACGCGTCAATTGCCCGCGTCACGGCCGTCTGTGGCTTCCATTCGCCGTGCCACTTCAGCAAGGCGTACCGCGCCCAGTTCGGCCATGCGCCCAGCCATGAACGCCGACCGACGCGATGATCGCTGCTGGCGGGGCACGAAGCGATCGCCAGGGCCGCGGATACCCGGCCTTCAGACGCGCAACGGAATGCGCGATATTGCGCCAGCTTGACTACTGACCTTGACCTCCCATGACCCAGACGATCCTGCACCCATTGCGCACCCCGCTGTATGAGCGTCACCGTTTCATCCGCGCCCGCATGGCAGATGTTGGTGACTGGAGTATGCCGGTTGCCTATGGATCCCAGATCGAGGAGCACCACACCGTGCGGGCGGATGCCGCCATGTTTGACTTCTCGCACATGTGCGTGATCGACATACGCGGGGCGGACGCTCGAATGTTTCTCCGCAAGCTGCTTGCCAACGACATCGGCAAGCTGCGATCCCCTGGAAAGGCGCTCTATTCATGCATGCTTAACAGGGAAGGCGGAGTGATCGATGACGTGGTCGTTTACTACCTGGACGATGAATGCTTCCGTATGGTCTTGAACGCGCACGCTGCCAGCCGCGACATTGAATGGATCCGGTCACAGATCGTTGAGACCAAAAGCTCGGTGACGCTGGTCGCGCGGCGCGAGGATATGGTTGGCGGCGACGTGGAGGCGCTGGCAATGATCGCCGTGCAGGGTCCCAATGCTCGGGAAAAGGTATTTCGAGCCATCCCGTCAACGCGCGCCGCTGACAAGGTGAAGCCGTTCAACTCCATCATCGTGCACGACTCCGCAGTCGGCGAACTGATGCTGGCGCGGACCGGGAAGACCGGCGAGGACGGCTTCGAAATGATCGTGCTGGCAAAGCATGCCGGTCAGGTATGGGACATGCTGAGGTCGGCCGGCATCCCTGCAGCAGGCCTCGACGCATGGGACACTCTTCGGCTCGAAGCAGGCATGCACCTGAATGGGCTGGACATGGACCCGCAGACCTCGCCCTTCGACGTCGGCTTGGGCTGGAGTGTTGATCTGGAGCTGGAGCGCGACTTTGTCGGCGAGGCAGCGCTACGTGCCCGCCGCCAGGATTGGCAGTTCGTCGGGCTCGCTTTCGAAGGAAGCGCCGCGGTGGCCCGCACGCAGAGCCCGGTGATGAGCCTCGAAGGGGAAAAGATCGGGAAGGTCACCAGCGGAACCTATAGTCCGACGCTTCGAATCGCCATCGCTTTGGCTCTGGTTACCCCAGACATCAAGGTCGGATCGTATGTGAGTGTCGAGGTCTACAACAAGCGAATCTCCGCAAAGGTCGTTCGCCCACCGTTCGTACGGGACGGAAGCCCAGTGCGGGAACAATAGGGCGGCTTTGTGCAACCTCTGCGCCAGAGATCGTGCCGACGCACTGCACCAGACCATTGGTTGCGGGAGCCGCAGACCTGACCCGCCCGAGAATCACGTTACGACCGCTTATGCACGACAACTTGCCGCAGCGCTTGCGCTCACTCCTTTTCGTCCCCGCCGACAGTGACCGGAAACTTGCGTCCTCGCTGAAGTCAGCAGCGGATGGACTCGTGTTCGATCTGGAAGACGCCATCCCGGAGCCAGGGAAGGCGTACGCACGGTGCAAGCTGGCTGGCTTCCTCGAAGAGCATCGAGCCTCGATGCATCAGGCCTTGCTGGTGCGTGTCAACGGGCTGGCGTCCGGCCACATTCTGCGCGACCTGGCCGCCGTGGTGCCGCACCGGCCCAACGCGATCGTGCTGCCAAAGTGTCGTAGTGTCGATGATGTGCATCGCCTTTGCGACTTTCTCGCAGCCTTTGAATGCGCCCTTTTGGACGATAGGTGGGAAGTGTCCATCATCGCGATGGCGACCGAATCATCCGAAGGTGTCTTCGGTTTATCGTCGTATCGCAACGCGCCGATGCGGCTGCGGGCGCTGATGTGGGGCGTGGACGATCTTGCGGCCGACCTTGGCGCATTCTCGTCGCATACCGGCAAGGAGCTGACCACGCCGTTTTCCGTGGCTCGTACCATGTGCCTGCTGGCGGCCGCCCAGGCGGGTATCGACGCCATCGATGCGGTCAGCACGAACCTGAGCGATCCGGCGAGGATCGGGGAAGAAGCCGCGCAGGCAAAACGAGACGGATTCTCGGCCAAAGCTGCCGCACATCCTTCTCAGATCGACGCCATCAACCAGGCCTTCATACCGCAGCAAGCGGAAATACGCTGGGCGAGTGAGGTGGTCGAGGCGTTTTCGCGGGTCGGCGCCTCTGGTGTTGCGAGATTGGGAAACGCAATGATAGATCGCCCGCACCTTCGCCTCGCCCATCGAATCTTGTGTCACGTCGACGAGAGTTGAGATCAGCAGTCGGGCAACGGTGTCGACGCGATGATGCTTCGCGCATTGAGGTTGGCGCGTTATGTTGCCGTATCAAGCTTCACCGTATATAAGGAGGGAAGTCAATGATGACAAAGGAGATGGCAGGCACCCTCCTCACGGCATGCGTTGCCGTCGCCTATTTCTTGCCCGGCCCGATATCGGTTTCACTGATGCTATTTGCATCCGTGATGGCTGTCGTCCATGCGTGCCTGGAAGCGAAACAGGCTGAGCCGGGATGCGCCGTTCCACCGTCGGTTTAGAATCGCGGGCGCACCTGAGCAGGCACCATGGCAAAATAGAAATCGCCATTCAGGGAGCGATCAGAATCGGTGCGGGGTCGGTTTCTGCCGTTGATAGCACCGTCCGTTAGTCGCCGGAGTCGGCCAATGATCCATTTTCCTCGACAGCTGCTCGTTACGAGTCTGAGCGCCCTGTTGCTGTCCTTCGCTTGCAACCCGTCGTATGGGCAACTGGTTGTCAAGATCGGTATTTCCGTTCCGCTGACAGGGATCAATGCCGCCAACGGGAAGGACATTGAGAGCGGTGTTCGTCTCGCTGTTGAAGAAGCCAACGCGCAGCGCATCAGACTGGATGGCCAGGACGCCCGCTTCGAGCTTGATTCGGTGGACGACCAAAGTGACCCGCGCATCGGCGTTCAGGTGGCCCAGAAGCTGGTCGATGACGGGGTGGCTGTCGTTGTGGGGTATTACAACTCTGGCGTTGCGCTTCCGTCCTCGCTGATTTTCGCCCGCGCAGGCATCCCGGTCATCCATCCGGCGGCAACCAATCCGGCTATCACGCATCAAGGTCTGAAGACGGTCTTCCGCATCATTGCGACCGATAGGCAAAACTCCGGTACCGCTGGCAAGTACGCGGTCAACGTCATGAAGGGGCAGCGCATTGCCGTGATGGACGACCGGACCGCGTTCGGCCAGGGGGCAGTGGACGAGTTCAAGAAGGCCGTCACCCGTGCAGGCGGAAGAATCGCGATCGCTGAATACACCAGCGACAAGGCGGTCGAGTTCAGCGCGCAGCTCACGAGCATCCGGGCTGCCAATGCCGACATCCTGTTCTTCGGCGGCCTGGACAGCCAAGGGGCGCTTATCACGAAGCGGATGAGGGAACTCGGCATGCGCACCCAGTTCGTCGGAAGCGGTGGCATCGCGGACAGTATCTTCCTGAACATTGCCGGTCCCGCCGCGGATGGCGCGATGGCGTGGGAATACGGGCGTCCTGTCGAAACGCTGCCGCAAGGCAAGGCCTTCATGCAGAAATTCAGGAAGCGCTTCGGCACCGGCAGTCTCAGCTATGCGCCCTTCGCGTATGACGCCGCGTGGGTGGCTATACACGCTCTCAGGCAGGCGAATTCTGCGACGTCGGCCGACCTCCTCGCGGCGCTGCGCGCAACGCAATACGAGGGTATCACCGGGAAGATTGCCTTCGATCCGAACGGCGACTTGAAGAACCCGACGTCGACGCTCTATCAGGTAAAAGGTGGCCGTTGGGTTCCGGTCACGACGATCGGGGTTGAATGACGTTATTGAGACTTCGACGGAGCATCCGTGCGAACGAACCCGGGCTAACGTGCTGTGGAGTGACGCAACGTTCCACCAGCGTGCGGTACGACGCAAAGAAGCAATTCGCACGCCGTTGTGCGCGGTGCCTGGGCGAGCAGAACCAACTCAGGGCCGGCTCTTTGGCTCCGAGGCAGGACGGCTAACCGCGCCGGAAGCGCCCCGGGCGCCGGTAGACTCCATACTGCGGTCGACCTTGCCATGCGCTTCGCTCTTGTCCGTTTTGGCACTCTTGCCGGCGGCACCGCTGGCGGCCTGCTCAGACAGCTCCGGACGCCTGCCAGTATCAGTTCCTGGTGTTGGAGGTGAACCATAGCGACCGCCCTGGGCCCAAGCCGCAACAACCGTTAGCGAAAGCACGATGAGGCAAGCCAAATTCTTCATTGCTGTCTCCAGAACCCGCACACCAGGATGTTCGCCGCCGACAGTGTGCCGGCCGCCCCGATGAGCGTGATCTCGATGCTCCAGGCAGGCGCCGTGCCGGCGATGCCCATGATCACGGATTCGACGATTCCCAGCGAACTGGCGTTGAGCCTATGGATGGGTCCATGGGGCGCGCGACGCGTGGTCGGCATTGATGGACCAACTTCTACTCTCCTCGGCGCGTGCTTGCAAGAGGCGACTCTGGAGATTCTGGCGAAAAGTGGCTGGAACGGAAATCGCTACCGAGCGCTGTAGTACATACCATGGCACCTTCGCGCGTCTCATTGCAGCAGTGACGATGGAACTACTTCGTTGGCACGGGCGAAAGCGATGCCACACGCAGCAATCGCGCAACCCCGCGGCGGATGCACGCTATGGCCCCGCCGCAGAGCGGCATCAATTGCGTTTGGCATCGGCCGCACCAGGCCGGTAGCGCAGCAGATGGTCGGTGCCGGATTCGGGCAGCCAGACTTCCCCAGGGCGGCCCATTATCTGGCGTACGTTCGCGTGCGGACGCGGAAGCGTGATCACTTCGAATCGCTCGGCACGCGCGTCGAAGCGAACCAACGCGTTGGCGCTCCATTCGCTAAGCCAAACGATGTCGCGATCGTCGACAAATATCGCGTAGGCATGGGGGTCGTGGCCGGGCAGCCGCCATTCGCGCCATTGATGCGTTGCCGGATCGAACACGCCGACTTTCCCAGCGCTCCACTCGCTGATCCAAGTACGCCCTTTCGAATCGGCCCATACGCGTCGCGCACCCTGATTCGGCGTCGGCGGCTCAATGACCTGCGCCGCGCCGCTCGCGGGATCGATGCGGCCGAGATAGCTACCGGCCAGTGACGCGAAGTACAGGCTGCCGTCAGGGCTCACGCAAATGCCGTACGGACCGGGCCCGCGCGGCGCATCGAAAACGCGCATGGTGGCGCGCGCTGGGTCGAGTTCGCCGTAGATGCCGCTTTGCCCCGTAAACCACAGATGCCCTCGCTTGTCGAACACCGCGGTATTCAGATTGGCATTCGGCCGGTCCTTCGGGAGCGGATAACGCGTTACGGCACGTGTCTTAGGGTCGACGCGTACGATTGCATTCTGGCCGCCGTCCGTGATCCATGCCGCTCCATCGGGTCCGACGATCACGCCGTGTGGCGCCGAGCCTGCGCCGAGAGACACCGTGTCGACCGTGCCGGAGCGAGGTTCCAGGCGTCCCACCGCGCCCTGCGCCTGCGCGGTGTACCACACAGTGCCGTCGGGGGCTGGTGCAACATCGTGCGGTGCGCTTCCTGGGGGGACGGCAAACGTCTCGAACAAGGGTTGCGCCCGTGCCGAAGTCATCGCGAGCAGGACGCTCAGGAAGGCCGATGCACATAGCGGAACCAACACGGATTCAAGAATCCTGCTCACCGCTGTCACGGCTCTTCCCTTCTCGACTTCCAGCATGTCCGCCTCCTGGCCGAGTATGCGTCGCAAAGTGAGGAAATCGCCTGCCGCGACAGTGGAAAACGGCTGGGGCGGGGATCGCTGGCAACCCCGCCCGCGTACCGAAACGAGGTCGCGCGCCACGCCGGAGGGGCCTTACGCCTTGACGATCCGGCCGCCGGATCAATTCAGGCCGGTAATGTAGTTCGCGAGATTCTTGATATCGTCATCACTCAGGTTGCGCGATACGCTTGTCATATTCCCCGCGTCATTCGTGCGCCGCCGGGCCCGGAAATCCTCCAGTTGCTTGACGATATACGCGTACTGCTGCCCGGCTACCCGCGGTATTTCGTTCTGCCCGGCGAAGCCGCCGAGGTGGCACATCGTGCATAGCACTTCCTCCGACTTGCTGCGTCCGGCCGCGACCCGCGCTGCATCGACCTTGTAGGTCGATGCCATCGGCTTCTGCGCGGCAAAGTAGTCGGACAGGTCCAGCATGTCCTCCTTTGACAACGGCGTGGCCATCGGCGACATGACAGGGTCGCTCCGCCGTGCTTCCTTGAAATCACGCAACTGCAGGTAGAGGTAGCGCGCAGTCTGTCCCGCCAGTTGCGGATAGGCGGGATTGGTGGAATTGCCCTGGGGACCGTGACACGCAACGCATACCTGTGCCTTGGCCTGTCCGGCCGCCGCATCGGCACGGGCATTGCCGCTTGCTGCGAACAGGGCGAGCAGGGCAGACACCACGACGCGCCGCGCCGCGGGATGGCGGCGCGCACGGATCGGGGGAGCCCGCATTTCCGGATCGTTTGCCACGGACCTATTGCACCGCGAACACCAGGATGCTGTTGCCGCGCTTGAAGTCCAGCTGGGTGTTGCCGCCGGCTGCCACGGCAATGTACTGCTTGCCGCCGACGGTATAGGACACCGGCGGTGAATTGACGCCGGCCCCGCACTGGAACTGCCACAGCATCTTGCCGTTGGCCGCATCAAACGCCTTGAACAGGCCGTTGCCCTCGCCAGTGAAGACGAGTCCGCCGGCGGTAGCCAGCACGCCGCCGATCAGCGGCTGCTCGGTCTTGTAGTCCCACGCCACCTTGCCGCTATCGATATTGACCGCCGAAAGCTTGCCCCACTGCTGTTCGCTCGGGATGACCTTGAATGCGCCGCCCAGCCACAGCTTGCCGCCCGGATAAGGCACGTCTTCCACCTGGTAGGTCATCGGCTGATGCAGGTTGGCGGCATAGGCAAGCCGCGTTTTGGGGTTGAACGCCATCGGCGACCATTCCACGCCGCCGTTTGCGCCCGGTAGCATGCGCGCGCCTTGCGCGGTGGGCAAGGTCCACATGTTCTCCTGCGGGATCATCGCCTGGGAATAGCGGATCAGGCGGCCGTCGCGGCGGTCGTGCACATAGACGTGCCCGGACTTGCCGCCGTGGATGACGCCCGGAATCATCTGGCCTTTTTCATCGCGCACATCGACCAGGATCGGTGGGCTGGCTGCGTCCAGGTCCCACACGTCATGGGCGATATATTGCGAGTGCCATTTGTAGGCGCCCGTGTCCAGGTCGACCGCGACCAGCGAATCGGTGTACAGGTTGTCTCCGGGACGGATCGCGCCATACAGGTCGGGCGACGGATTGCCCACTACGAAGATCGCCAGCTTGTTGGCGCGGTCCACTGCCGGGGCCATCCACACGCCGCCACCAAGTGTCTTGTAGAAGTCGCCGCCCTTGTCGGCCAGCATCTTTTTCTCCGCGGCGATGTCGCGCTTCATGTCGCGCCCGGTAGCGTCCTTGGTGGCCCAGACACCCTCGTGGCCCTTCTCGGGTATGGTGTAGAAGGTCCACAGCAGCTTGCCATCGGTGGCGCTGAACGCCTTGACGAAGCCGCGGATGCCGTACTCGCCGCCATTGGTGCCGATCAGGATCTTGTCGTCGATGACTACCGGCGCCATGGTTTCCGAGTATCCAAGCTCCGGGTCCGCGATCTGTGTTTCCCACAGCAGCTTGCCGGTCTTGGCATCGAGGGCGACCAGCTTGGCGTCAAGCGTACCCATGTAGAGACGATCACCGCTGATCGCCACGCCACGGTTGTTAGGCCCGCAGCAGAACGTGGTGATCGGTCCCATCTTGTGCTTGTAGTGCCAGAACTCCTTGCCCGTCACCGCGTCGATGGCATAGACGTGGTTGTAGGAAGTCGTGAGGAACATGACGCCGTTGACGACGATCGGCGCAGTTTCCATTGACTCCATCACGGCCGTCTGGAAGATGAAGGCGGGCCGGAGCCTGGCGACGTTCTTGGTGTTGATCTGCGCCGCCGGGTAGTAGCGCGTCTGCACGTACGAGCCGTTGGAGTGCAGCCAGTCGTTGCTGTTGGTGCCCGCGGCATCGAGCTGAGCCTGGGTGACCGGGCGCAGCGCACTGGACATTGGCGCGGCTGGCGTGGTCGCACCGCCCTGGATTTCCTCGGCGGCGAGCGCGGCGGACGCATGGAAGGCAACAAACAGCAAGGAGAGGGCATGCCCGGAGAGGCGAGGGAATGAGAGCATGGGGTGCTCCTTATTTGATTCTTGTCGACCTGGCCGCTGGGTGTGGGAAACGCATGAGTCGCTGCGTACCGTGCCGACGCAAAGCAGGCCTTGCCATGCGTCGAAGTGGCCCGAGGTAAAGTGCAGTATAGGCAAGAACCCCCGCAAAACAACCAGCTCACCAGGCGTGGCTGACACGCCGCAAGGGATCCGCTGGTTCCTGGCATCAGGGCACCCGCAGGCGACTTGAATTTGTGCTTCGCACGCACCAGACTTAGCGGGCGGGTGAGCGAATGAGCCAGCGAGTGGCCTTGAACTGCGGTACCGGTCTTGCGCAACGCGTCGCACCGGTTGTTTTCCGAGGAGCCGGAAATGAAGCGTGGTCCGCGAAAGGTTTCAGTGGCGTGCCTGTGCGCACTAGGCCTGCTCGCAGGCCAGGCACTTGCGGAAGACGACATCAGCGTGAACGCGCGGTTGCTGGCTTCGGCGCGCGCCGGGGACGAGGCCGGCGTGCGCGGTGCGCTGGAACAGGGCGCTGCGGTGAACTCGCGCAACCGTATCGGCGACACGCCGCTGCTGACTGCCGCCAAGCGCGGCCTGACCGGCATGGCGCGCGCGCTGGTCGAACACGGAGCCAATGTCAGCCAGGCGAACGTGCAAGGCGTGACGCCGCTGATGGCGGCTGCGTTTGGTGGCTACCAGGAGATCACCGCGCTGCTGCTGGCGCGTCATGCCGAGCTCAACGCCACCGACCGCGTCAGCAAGACCGCCATGATCTACGCAGCGGGGGAGGGACACACGGTGGTGGTGAAGCAGTTGCTCGATGCCGGCGTCGATATCAACGCGCGCTATGCACATGGCCTGACCGCGCTGATGTGGGCGGCCGGCTACGATCGGAACGAGGTCGTGCAACTGCTGCTCTCGCGTGGCGCGGATGCCGCGTTGCGAGATGATCGCGGGCTGACTGCGCGCGAGATTGCCGAGCAGGCCGGCGCGAAGCACGCATTGACCAACCTGCCGGGTAGCCAGACCGCGGCGGGGCCGGCGAGGTAGTGCCGCTGCGGTCAAGGCGAATCGATCGAACCCACGCTCCTCGGATAGGTCACGATGCCCCAGCTTAGCGGCAGCCCGTCGAACTGCCGCACTGGCTGGTAGGTGCGCGCGTCGAAGACATAGACCGCATTGGAGCGCCCGCAGGCCACCAGCAGTCGCGCATCGTCCGGCGTGAAGCTGAAATGCCAGCAGCGCTTGCCTACCGCGATCTCGGCCAGCGAGGCGAAGGTCTGCGCATCGAATACCTGCAGTGTATCGGCGCGCGATGCGGCGACGAACAGCCGCGCGCCGGCGCGATCGAACGCCACCCCGTAGGGACCGGTACGCGTCGGCACGGTGCGCTGCACGCGGAAGTCCGCGGCGTCTAGCACGACGAAGGCATTGGCCGATTCCAGCGTCACCACATAACGCCTGCCGTCCGGACTTGCCTTGATCCCGCGCGGGCGCGAGCCAGCCGGCATCGGCAGCAGCTTCACTTGCCTGCCGCTGGCTTTCTCATAGACCGTGACGGTGTCGTCACCTTCGTTGGTGACCAGCATCAGCTTGCCATCGCGCGAGAACTCGATGCCTTCGGTTTCCAGCCCGCTGCGGATGGTCCGGCTCACGCGCCAGTCCTTCAGGTCGATCACGGCAACTTCCGCCGGCAGGGGCTTGTGATCATTGCCATTGCCCTTGGCGGAGGGTGGCGGCGCGGCGCCGGGCGGGCCGGAGCGTTCGCCCGGTTCGTAAGTGACGAAGGCCTGGCCCCCCGCCACGCGTATGAATTCCGGGTTCTGTCCGATCGGCACGCGCCGGACCAGCTGGCCCGTGGCAATGTCGATCACCGCCAGGTCGCCCGTGTCCTTGTTGGCCGTCAGCAGGTATTTGCCATCGGCGGTCACGCTCAGTCCGCGCGGACCCTTGCCCCCGGTCGGGAGGCTGGCCACGGCTTCGAGCCGGTCCAGGTCGATGACGGCAATGCCACCGCCTTCGGTCGACACGTAGGCCTGCGCCGCGTTGGCCGCAGCGGGACCGGCCAGCGCGAGTACGGCAGAGGCGAGCAGGTGCCAGGTACGGCACGGATGTGAAGGCATGGTGTCTCCTCGTTGTCAGGCAGGATATTGTTGCCCGCTCAGCGCCCGTCCCATTCATAGCGCACGCCGACCAGGAACAGCCGGGCCGCGCCCGGGGCCACGAAACGCCCGACGGGTACGGCCGCGCCCGGCAGCAGCAGCGTGCCGCCCGGGAACAGGTTGTAGCCCGCCTGTCCGTAGGTCTGGTAGCGCCGGTCGAACAGGTTGTCGATGCGCCCATAGACTTGCCAGCGCGGCGAGAACTGCCAGCTGGCGCGCAGGTTCAGCAGCAGGAAGCCAGCGGTGCGGGCGAGGCCCGGGTCTTGCGCGCTGAGCGCGCCATCCTCGTTGCCCGCGACCGGACGCGAGGACGACACGATCGCGTCGCCGCCCACGCTGACGGAAGTGGTCGCGCGCCAGTCTGCCCCGAGCCTGAAACTGTGCAGCGGGATCCCTGCCATGCGTGTGCCCGGATGCACCATCACCGGCGCGGCCAAGGGGGTCTGCAACTGGCCGTCCGCCCGGTAGGTCGCTTGCGTATAGCTATAGCCGGCGCGCAGCGTGAGCCGGCCCAGGAGCTGGCGCAAGCCGAGCTCGAAGCCCTGGTTGCGTGTCTTCGGGAAGTTCGAGAAATACCCCAGCGGACTGAATGGCGAGCGCTGGAAGATGATGTCGTCGGTATTGTGGCTGCGGTATAGCGCCAGCGTCATTTCAGTGGTGTCAGCCGGCTGCCAGCGTCCGCCCAGCTCGACGGTGCGCGTGACCACCTGGCGCAAGAAGGGGTCGGCCTGCAGGCCGGTTGGCAGCTGGCAGGCGTTGGCCGGGTCCGCGCAGCCCAGCTCGATCGCCGTGGGCATGCGTGTGCCCTGCGAGGCGGAGCCGAAGACCGTCACGCTGTCGGACAGCAGGTGCGATACCCCCACCGAGGGATTGAGGCGCGCGAAGGTGAAGCGCTCGTCCGACGGCGTGGGCGCGCCCAGCACTGTATGCCGGCGGCCGTCGTTCCAGCGAGCGGCCAGCGTCAGGAAGCTGTGCGGCAGCAGGCGGATGGTGTCGGTGGCGTACAGCCCCACAGTGCTGTCGTGGCCGTCCAGCAAGGCATTGGTGGCCACCGGCGCATTGGGATCACCCTGCGCCGTGCGCGCAGCGTCGAAGCTGGCCAGCTGCGTGGCCTGCGTGTAGCGCGACCGGTTCAGGTCCAGCGCGGCACCCAGTGCGAAGCGGTGGGTCTCGCCATCGTGCGACCACTGCGCCGACAGCCCGTAGCTGGTCTCGCTTACCGTGGAAGTATTGAGTATGGCACTGGGGGGCACTTCATCCCCCTGGCAGCCATCGGCACCCTGGCAGCCGAGCAGGGTGTCGAGGTAGTCATCGTTGATATCGCCGCTGTTGGCGTGCAAGCGCGTGCGGCGCACGTAGGCGGTGAGCTGCAGCTGGTCCTGCGCATTGAACTGATGCGCACCGTTGAGCGTCAGCTGCAGCGATTTCACGCGCGTGGCATCGGGCGCGGTGTAAATCGCGCGCCGGTCTTGGCCGTAGAGGCTGTCTGGCGTCAGGCCGTTGCCTGACAGCCGGCTGTTGCTGCCCAGCAGGCTCATGCTCCATTGGGTGGCGCTGGTCGAGCGGCCCAGCTTGAAGAACAGGTTGCCGAGATCGCTGCCGGAGCGGTCGCGCCAGCCGTCCTCGCGCCAGCCGGTGCCGGCAAAGTAGGCGTGCCAGCCGTCGCCGAGCGACTTGCCCGCGCTGATATCAAGCCGCGCGCGGCCGTAGCTGCCGATGCTGAGGTCGGCCTCCACGCCCGGATGCGTTTCGCCGGACTTGGTGACCAGCGCTAGTGCGCCGCCCAGCGTGTTGAGCCCGTAGAGCGGGTTGCTGCCGGGCACCAGCGTCAGCGTGCTGAGGGCGGCCTCAGGAATGCCGGGCCAGTTGATGACATCGCCCAGCGCCGCGTTCTGGCGCACGCCGTCAAGGTACAGCGACAGCCCCTGTGTGGAACCGAGCGTGGGTGAGAGCCGGTAGCCGCGGTAAAGGATGTCCTGCGCGAACGGATTGCCCTGCGCGTCATTGACCACGATCCCGTTCATGTGCTCCGCCAGGAAGGACGGGAGGCTGGTGGATTTCGCCCGTTCCAGGTCGCCATCGGTGGCAGTCTGGACATTGGCGGGAAAAGCCTGGCGCTCGATGGTGAAGCCGGGCAAGGGTGTCGGGGCCACGACGGTGACCTCTTGGAGGTTGTGGACCTGGTCGGCCTGGCTGCCCGGATCCGGGCTCGCCTGCTGCGCTGCGACAGGCGTGGCCGCCGCCAGCGCAACGGCGACCATGCCCGGCGCAGGCAAGGACGGGCAGGTGCGGCGTCGGGCATCGGCCATGGCTTTCCCTCTGGCGCCGCCTCGCACAGGGCGGCTGTGATGGAGACTTCCTGGAGTGGCGCCAATGCTACCTAATCTAATCCAGCGCGCAGGCAGTGCCAAGCGCCATTGCCCGGCAAGCCATTTTTTCGCCTAGAGTTTCTTGGCGGCCAGTGTGCAGCAGGCGTCCTTGCGCACCGGCCCCGGGGTCAAGCAGTCTTCCTGGGAGCGCGCGATGCAAAAGCCGGCAGTTGTCATGGATCCCGAACGCCGCCGCATGCTGCGGGCAGGGGCCCTGGCCATCCTGACGCTGAACCTTCCGCCGTTGACCGCCTGCGCTCAGCGAACGGCTGCTGGCGGGAACGCGGGCCCGGCGCGCATTGGCGTGATCGGCTCCGGACGCATTGGCGGGACCGTCGGCGGACTGTGGGTCAAGGCCGGGCACCCGGTCCTGTTCTCGTCGCGGCATCCTGAAGCGCTCAAGCCGCTGGTCGACGGCCTCGGCCCGCTGGCGCAGGCTGGCACCGTCGCGCAGGCAATCGCCTTTGCCGATGTGCTGTTCCTCGCCACCCCTTATGGCGCATTGCCGCAACTCGGCCAGGAGCATGCCGGAGCGTGGTCAGGCAAGATCGTGCTGGATGCCACCAATGCCATTGCCCAGCGCGACGGCGCGATTGCCGATGAAGCCCAGCGCAACGGCATTGGCATCACCACGGCGAAATACCTGCCCGGCGCGCGCGTGGTGCGGGCGTTCAACTTCATGGGGGCGACCAACTTCGCTAGTCAGCATCACCGGCCGGGCGGCCTGATTGCCGTGCCGATTGCCGGCGACGACCAGGCGGCGCTGCAGGTGGCGGCGCAACTGGTGCGCGATGCGGGGTTTGAGCCGGTGGTGGTGGGGCCGCTGGCCAGCGCGGACAAGTTCGCGCCGGGCGGGCCGCTGTTCCGGCAGATTGGCACTGCGGAGGAATTCCGCAGCAAGATGAATGGGCAATAGCGCGGCAAAACGATAAGAGACCATACCTCGCTTGGAAGGCCAGTGCCGTTTGGACCACGCCAGCAAAGCCGAAAGTTATATCGTATAATCTCGATATTAAATTTGTAAGGGAATGATCTATGTTTCGCAGATTGGCGAAACAGCGTTCCTTCACCCAAGGCGAACCCCTCCATGGACATCGATGCCATCCACAAGGCGCTGGCCAATCCGGTCCGGCGCAATATCCTGGCCTGGCTCAAGACGCCGCAGCAGTGTTTCGGCGAGCAGGAATATCCGCTCGACCTCGGCGTATGCGCGGGCCTGATCGACGCGCGCACCGGGCTGTCGCAATCCACCGTCTCGGCCCACCTTGCGACCTTGCAGCGAGCCGGGCTGGTGACGTCGAAGCGGGTCGGCCAATGGGTTTTTTTCAAGCGCGATGAAGAGACCATCCGCGCCTTCCTCGATCACATGCATAGCGATCTTTGAAGACCTGCACTGCGCATAGTCAGCGGCGCGCAAGCGCCAAATTCCGCACCGATGGTGCATTCACCCTCCTCGATACCGAAAACCATGCCCACACTCTTTGACCCGATCCGTATCGGCGACCTCGACCTTCCCAACCGCGTCATCATGGCGCCTCTGACGCGTTCGCGCGCAGTGGGCGGCGGCCGCGTGCCCAACGCGTTGATGGCCGAATACTATGTACAGCGCGCTTCAGCGGGCCTGATCCTGAGCGAAGCCACGGCCGTGACTCCGCAAGGCGTGGGTTATGCCGACACCCCGGGCATCTGGTCGGAAGAACAAGTGGCTGGCTGGAAGCACGTTACCGACGCCGTGCACGCCGCCGGCGGCCGCATCTTCCTGCAACTGTGGCACGTGGGCCGCATCTCCGACCCGGTCTTCCTCGACGGCGAACTGCCGGTGGCACCCAGCGCGATCGCGGCCGGCGGCCATGTCAGCCTGGTGCGCCCCAAGCGCGCCTTTGTCACCCCGCGCGCGCTTGAAACCGAGGAAATCCCGGGCATTGTCGCCGCCTACCGGCACGGCGCGGAGAACGCCAAGGCCGCCGGCTTCGACGGCGTTGAAGTGCACGGCGCCAATGGCTACCTGCTCGATCAATTCCTGCAAGACAGCACCAACCAGCGCAACGATGCCTACGGCGGCTCGATCGAAAATCGCGCCCGGCTGCTGCTGGAAGTCACGGATGCCTGCATCGCGGTTTGGGGTCCGGCGCGCGTGGGCGTGCACCTGGCCCCGCGCGGCGATGCCCACAGCATGGGCGACTCCGACCCCGCCGCCACCTTCGGCTATGTGGCACGCGAACTGGGCAAGCGCGGCATTGCCTTCATCTGCTCGCGCGAAGCGCTCGGCGATAACCGCCTGGGGCCGGAACTGAAGCGGGCCTTCGGCGGCACCTATATCGCCAACGAAAAAATGACCAAGGCCACCGCCGAGCACGTCTTGCAGGCCGGCGAAGCCGACGCAGTGGCCTTCGGCCAGCTCTTCATCGCCAACCCGGACCTGCCGCGCCGCCTGCAACTGGATGCGCCGCTCAACGCGCCGCAGCCGGAAACCTTCTACCATCCCGGCGCCGAAGGTTATATCGATTACCCCGCGCTCGCCTGAGCAGCCGTTGTGGCCCGCGCACCAGCGTCGGCCACCATGCTTGCGCGCCGTCCTTCCGGCGCCGTCATTGCCTCTTGCGGACGACGCGCAGTAAGCTCTGCCTCCTGCGGCAGGCATAAGCCGGGCACCGTCCCCCAACAGAGGAGCCCCGGCCATGCCTTGCAGACGACAGTTCCTTGGCTATCTCCCGCTTGCGCTGACTGGCAGCATCGCTGCCGCAGCGGCCCTCGGCAGCCGGCCGGCCCGCGCCGCCGCCATGCTGGGCGAGCAGGAGCCGCAGGCGCTCAAGGTCGGCTACATGGCCCACTCGTCCAAGGTCGATCCGCGGCAATACCCGGCCCACAAGCCATCGCAGACCTGCGCCAACTGCCAGCTTTACCAGGGTGACGAGGGCAGCGCCGCCGGCGGTTGCGCACTGTTCGGCGGCAAGGATGTCGCGGCGAAGGGGTGATGCAGCGCCTGGGAGCAGGGCTGACATCGCGCGCTGCATACCTTGGCAAGGCGGGTGGCTGGCAGCGGGCGGCCGGAAGCCCTAGCTCGCAGTTGGGGGGACCATTCTCAGCGAGGAACGGACATCCATATTTGTGACCGACGGAAAGAGCGAATGTCGCGTCATGGCCGAAGGCGGGCGATCGTCGGTCGCCAGGGCGCCAGCGACCATGGATTTCCGCTCGCGACCCATATCGGTCTATCGACTCGCTATTGTCTCTGACCGAACATGAATGATCTTGAGACGCTCGCCTCCGTTACCCCATCGATTCGATACCACGGGCGCCCTTAAGCCGTTTGAGAAACCAGCGACCGGCGGGTCCCGGCGGCGTGTCCTTTCGATAGACCGCGAACATGGCGATTGGAGGCGTGTACGGCTGGAAGGCTTCAAGCCGCAAGGGCACCAGCTTCCCGGCATCCAGGTCATCCTGCACCATCGCTACCGGCATATGGCCCCATCCGAATCCGGCGCGTAGGAATGCATGTTTGGCGCCGAGATCGGCAAGCCGCCATATCTGTGGGGAGAAGACGCCGAAAGTCTTGCCCTCCGTGAGGGTTGTGCGATCGGTGAGCACCAATTGCACATGCGCCTTGAGCTCGGCCGGCCGGATGATCCCCTTCTTTGATGCCAGCGGGTGTGACGGCGCGGTGACCGTGATCATGGAAACATCCCGGAGCTTCTCGGCATCGAGAAGCTCCGGGACCGATGGCATCGAACCGCTGATGCCGATCCGGCATGCCTGCGCGAGTACAGGCTGCATGACGGCGCCCAGCGCCTCGACGTAAAGCCTCAATGGTGTGTGCGGAAACGCTTCCCGGAACGCGCCCACGGCGTCAGTCAATGACGCCATTGGATACATCACGTCCACCACGACGGACAGCTCGGGTTCAAGTCCGTCGGATATGGCGCGGGCCTTTGCCTTGAAGCCGTCCATGCCGCTTACCACGAGGCGCGCCTGCGCAAGCAAGGCCGTCCCTTCATCCGTCAGTCGCGGATAACGTCCGACGCGATCAAAGAGCTGTACGCCAATCTGCCCCTCCAGATTGGCCAGCGTATGGCTGATCACGGACTGCGCGCGGCGCAGCTTACGGCCTGCTGCGGAGAAACTGCCCTCATCGGCAGCGGCGATGAAGGTGCGAAGCTGATCCAGCGAGACGGCGTCGAGCATGTATCTATGGTTTAGATGGATTACATCTAGAAATATAGGCTTCCTGGATACATGTCAAGTCTTTACTCTTCGGTCTACCCACTCTCACTTGAAAGGATGATCACCATGAACTCGAACCTCAATGTCTCGCTCGCCGCAAACCCGGTAGTTTCCGCCGCTGGCCGCACGCTCATTGCAGCCATCTTCTTTATCAGCGGCATTGGCAAGCTTCTGGCCCCCGGCGCAACAATGTCCTATATCGCATCGCTCGGTCTACCGGCGCCTGCGCTCGGAATAACTGGCGCATTGGTCCTGGAACTGGCGGGCGCCACGCTCCTGGTCGTTGGCTACAAGACGCGTCTGACAGCGCTACTGCTTGCTGCCTACGCTGTCGTGACCGCACTGATCTTCCATCACGCACTCGCTGACCAGAACCAGATGTTCCATTTCCTTAAGAACCTGGCAATGGCCGGTGGCCTCTTGCAGGTAGTGGCTTTTGGACCGGGCGCCTTCAGCATTGACAACCGTCGCGCAGCAGCCGCCCGCGTCGTCGCCTGATGATTGGATGACTGGAGACCACATCATGACCATCGCAACAACGCTCATGCAGCAACACCTCCAATGGCTGGTGGACGAGCCACAGCAATGGCAGGGACTGATTGCCGAGAACATCGTTTGGGATTTGCCCTACGCCCCCAGTCTGGGCCATCCGCTGAAACTCGAAGGTCGCGAATCCGTGCTGCGGCACGCGAGCTGGTTCGCGGCAGCCGTGAAGAACTTCCGCTTTTTCGATGCCGTCGTGACAGCGACGGATGACCCCCGGCATGCGATCGCACGGGTACACGCCGAGGGCCTCATTGCTGCGACCGGCCGTATCTATCGCCAGGAGTACGTCGTGTTCCTGACCGCCCATGACGACCGCATCGTGCATCTGCGGGAGTATTTTGATCCGGTCCAGGCCGCCCTCGCCCTCGATGCCCCCGTGGTGGGCGTCTCTTCCAGGAGCATCTAATGAAAGCGATCCGAGTCGCTGCCTATGGCAGCCCTGACCGTCTGACTGTCGCCGAGGTGGACGATCCCGTGCCTGGCGACAACGAAGTACTGATCGATGTTGCCGCGGCGTCAGTGAATCCCATCGACTGGAAAATTGTCAGTGGCGCCATGCAGGCGTTCATTCCACTGCCGCTGCCATTTACGCCGGGCGTGGATGCTGCTGGCACCGTCATCGCCGTAGGACGCCATGTCACTACGCTTGAGCCGGGGGACAAAGTGATGGGCTTCATTGGCATCGTCGGGGCCTTTGCCACGCGCGCTGTGGTGGAAGCGTCCCGGCTGGCACGCAAGCCAGAGTCAGTGAGTTTTGCCGAGGCCGCCGCGCTTCCTGCGGCGTCGCTGACGGCCTGGCAGGCGTTACAGGAACATGGGGCATTGCGAGCCGGCCAAGCCGTCCTGATTCACGGTGCGGCAGGCGGTGTAGGCAGTGCGGCCGTGCAGCTCGCCAAGCTGGCCGGTGCGCGCGTGATCGGCACCGGCTCGGCGAGAAATCGGGACTATGTCCAGAGCCTTGGCGCCGACGCCTTCATTGACTACCGTGCCGAGGATTTCTCCAAGCGTGTTTCACGTGTCGACCTGGTTTTGGACCTGATCGGCGGAGAAACCCAGGACCGGTCATGGTCTGTGCTCAAATCCGGTGGCACGCTGGTCTCGACCGTTGCCAGACCTGATTCCGCACGCGCCCAAGGCGCGCAGGCCAATGGCAGACATTTTGCGACCCGTAGCGATGGCCCGCTGCTTGAGAAATTGGCAGCGCTCCATGCAGCGGGCGATCTGCGCACCCACATCGATTCGGTCTTTCCTCTGTCATACGCGGGCCATGCCCTTGGCCACAGCATGAGCGGCCACGTGAGAGGCAAGGTTGTTCTAGACGTGATCAAGTAGACCTTGCCCTAGGCACCAAAGCGGACCGCCGGCGAAAGGGTGAAAGACTCGCGCATGTCGCGTGCCTCCTCAACCGGCGTTCTTCCAAAAAGTCGCTTGAACTCCCGGCTGAACTGTGAGGCGCTTTCGTAGCCGACGCGTCCTGCTGCCGCCGCGGCAGTGACGCCGTCGCGGATCATCATCAGGCGCGCCTGGTGGAGACGGGTCGATTTGATGTACTGGATCGGCGAAGTCTGCGTCACCGTGCGGAAGTTCGCGTGAAATGCCGGCACGCTCATGCCCGCTTCCTCGGCAAGACGTGTCACATTGAGCGGCGCAGCATAGTCGGCGTGGATGCGCTTCAGCGCTTTCGCGACGCGGCCAAACCGTCCGTGGTGGACAAGTGCGGCACGCATCGCGCCGCCCTGCGCGCCCGTCAGTACCCGATAGCAGATCTCCCGCACAAGGCTCGGTCCCAGGATTTGCGCATCCATTGGCACCGTCAATGCCTCCAGCAGCCGGACTGTTGCGCCGGCCAGAGTCTCGTCAAGCCGTGTAGACACCATGCCATTCGGCGGCTCGTCGGGAAGATGTCCCGCCGCACCGATCTGCGTGATCAGGTCGCTGAGTTCGAGGAGGTCCAGGCGGATGGAAACCGCAAGCATCGGCTCCTCCGGCGACGCCTGGGTTTCCGTCGAAAACGGCAGCGGCACAGACAGCACCAGATAGTGCTGCGCGTCGTAGACATAGACCTCATTACCCAGAAAGCCCAGCTTGCAGCCCTGGCAGACGATCACGATGCTCGGCTCGTACAGCACTGGCGTGCGCCCAAGGGGACGATCTGAACGCATCAGCCGAACGCTATCGAGCGTCGACTGCGTGTAGCCCTCGTTAGGCGCCAGTTTCTCGATGAGGCTGACCATCTTGACGGAAGCGGGGGAGCGGACCTTCGACATCACGTTCTCCTGTGTGTTCGCTATAGGCGCCATTCTAGTCTTCCCTCGCGCCCGGCTCTAGCGTACGTGATAGGAATAGGCAATGACGGCATCGGTCCGTGTATTCGCCGGAAGGCCGGCCATCCCTAACATTCACTCACCGGCTGGCGAACCATATCGCTTCATTGATGGCAGACAACCTGCCGAAAACGTACCACGTCAAGCGCGGAGTTTACCGGCCAGACCCGAACCAACGATAGGAGTATGCAATATGGCAAACACAACCGAACAGTCGAAAGTCATTCTGATCACCGGCGCCAGCAGCGGCATCGGCGAGGGTGCGGCCCGTTTGCTCGCCGCGCAAGGCCACCGGCTTGTGATTGGCGCGCGCCGTACCGACCGGCTCGCGGAACTGACGCAATCGATCGAAGCGTACGGCGGCATCGTTCGTTATCGCGAACTCGACGTGACCTCCGCAGACGACGTCACGGCGTTTGCCCGCTTCGCGCTCGACGCCTTCGGCCGCATCGACGTGCTGATCAACAACGCAGGCGTGATGCCACTTTCGCCGCTCAATGCCCTGAAGGTAGGCGAGTGGAACCGGATGATCGACGTGAATATCCGTGGCGTACTGCACGGCATTGCCGCGGTGTTGCCAACAATGGAAGCGCAGGGACACGGTCAGGTCATCAATATTTCCTCGATCGGCGGACTATCCGTGTCGCCGACTGCCGCCGTCTACTGCGCCACCAAGTTCGCCGTGCGCGCGATTTCGGACGGACTGCGTCAGGAAACCGACAACGTCCGCGTGACGGTGATCTGCCCCGGCGTCGTGGAATCCGAGCTCGCCGACTCGATCTCTGACGACACCGCGCGGACGGCCATGAAGGAATTCCGCCGCATCGCCATCACGCCCGACGCCATCGCGCGTGCCATTGCCTACGCAGTGGAGCAGCCTGCCGACGTCGACGTGAGCGAGATCGTCGTGCGCCCCACCGCCAGCCCGTTCTGACGAGCCGGTACGCACTAAGCACGACGCATTACCCAAGCGAATCAAGGAGAACACCATGACATCCACTCACACAGCAGGCGGCGCCTTTGCAGGCAAGGTCGCCATCGTTACCGGTGCAGCCAGTGGCATCGGCCTGGCCACGACGGAACTGCTCCATGCTCAAGGCGCGAGCGTCATTGCCGTCGGGCGCAGCAGCAACGTGGAAGCCCTTGCGCGTCCCGGCATCGTTCCCATCGTCGCCGATGTGGCGCGCGAGGAAAGCGCGGTGCAGGCGGTGGCCACCGCGATTGACCGGTTCGGCAAGCTCGACATCCTGGTCAACAACGCAGCGATCATCATCAATAAGCCCCTGGTGGACATGTCGCTCGATGACTGGAACGGCATCCAGGCCGTCAATGCCACGGGCGCGTTTCTGTTCTCCCGGGAAGCCATGCGCGCGATGGTGCCGGCAAAGACCGGCGCCATCGTCAACGTGGGCTCCTACGCCTGCTATCAGGCATTTCCGCTGATCGCGGCCTATGCGGCGTCGAAGGGTGCGCTTGCGCAGTTGACTCGCGCGCTGTCGCTGGAAGCCATCGAACATGGCATTCGCGTCAATGCGGTGGGCTCTGGCGATGTCATTACCAACATCACCAATCACATCCATGCCGATGGCCAGGCATTTCTTGCCGAGCATGGCAAGAAGGCACCCATTCGCCGCGCAGCCCAGCCGAAGGAAATTGCCGAGGTGATCGCCTTCCTCGCATCGGAGAAGGCCAGCTTCATCGTCGGAGCCGTGGTCATGGCCGACGGGGGCATGAGCGTCGCCTTGCCCTGAAGAAACATCCTGTCCGCAGCCAAACGTTTCATCACTCAAGGAGTTCTTACCGTGAAGCAAGCATCCCGTACCTGGTTCATCACCGGCGCATCGA
>NZ_SROX01000045.1 GCF_013141915.1 Cupriavidus necator
GCATCGTCCTCGCGGGCGGAGGTGGAGAGGGATGCAGCACGGTGGCGAGCGGTAAAGCCGGCCCTTCGTGTCTACGTCGATGACTTCGAGGAACGCGAGTACATGCCGCCTAATATCGGCTCAGTCCTATCGGTGAGCGAAGACAACGACATGATGCTTGGTCGCCACGAAACAGCAGATGAATGGGCAGACGCCGCCATGCTCGCCGCCGCTGAGGCGCCCAATGGGGAGAAGCGCGATGCGTGAGGAATTCGTCAAGTTCGTCAATCTGCACGGCCTAAGCGGTCATGCATACACCATGGCGTTGTGGGCGTTCGAGACTGGGCACGCCGCAGGCATGGAGCGGGCGGCGGAGATTTGCGAGGCGCGATTAGGCCAAGGCGGCATGGAATACGACCAAGACGCACTGGACCGCGAGGACCAAGCATGCGCCGCCGCCATACGCGCCGAAATCAAGGGGGAGTGATGGGAGCAATCGCAGAACGCCGCGAACTGATGGAAGCGACGCAGGCGCTTGTAAAGACCAATGCACCGACCGCAGAGCACTACGACAGGTTGATGGCCGCTCTGTCGGCAGTCGCAACACATGATATTGGGCGCCCGATCAAGGCTGTTCTGGCCATCCCCCGGAACGCTCGTGATGAACTGAATCTCTCTGCAATGGAGGCAACGTGACCACCCCCGCCACTACCCCAGCAGAT
>NZ_SROX01000046.1 GCF_013141915.1 Cupriavidus necator
ACGATCAGCTTGGCGATCATCGGATCGTAGAACGGGCTGATGGTGTCGCCCTCGCGCACGCCGGCGTCGATGCGCACCCCGGCCGGGCCGTGCGGGTTTCCGTCAACCCCGTCGCCGCGCATGAACTGCACCGCCGGCGGCGTGCGCAGGAAGCGCAGCGTGCCGGTGGACGGCAGGAACTGCTTGTCGGGGTTCTCGGCGTAGATGCGCGCCTCCAGCGCATGGCCGTCGATGCGCAGCTGCTCCTGCGTGAGCGGCAGCGGCTCGCCGGCGGCGACGCGCAGCTGCCATTCGACCAGGTCCTGCCCGGTGATCATCTCGGTGACCGGGTGCTCGACCTGCAGGCGCGTGTTCATCTCCATGAAGTAGAACGAGCCGTCCTGGTTGGCGATGAACTCGACCGTGCCGGCGCCGACATAGCCCACGGCTTTGGCGGCGGCCACGGCCGCTTCGCCCATGGCGCGGCGGCGTTCTTCGGTCATGCCGGGCGCCGGCGCTTCCTCCAGCACCTTCTGGTGGCGGCGCTGCACCGAGCAGTCGCGCTCGAACAGGTAGACACAGTTGCCGTGGGTATCGGCGAACACCTGGATCTCGATATGGCGCGGGCGCGTCAGGTATTTCTCGACCAGCACCTTGTCGTCGCCGAAGCTGGCCGACGCCTCGCGCTTGACCGACGCCAGCGCGGCGTCGAA
>NZ_SROX01000006.1 GCF_013141915.1 Cupriavidus necator
ATGGCGCCTATAGCGAACACACAGGAGAACGTGATGTCGAAGGTCCGCTCCCCCGCTTCCGTCAAGATGGTCAGCCTTATCGAGAAATTGGCGCCTAACGAGGGCTACACGCAGTCGACGCTCGATAGCGTTCGGCTGATGCGTTCAGATCGGCCCCTTGGGCGCACGCCAGTGCTGTACGAGCCGAGCATCGTGATCGTCTGCCAGGGCCGCAAGCTGGGCTTTCTGGGTGATGAGGTCTATGTCTACGACGCGCAGCACTATCTCGTGCTGTCTGTGCCGCTGCCGTTTTCGACGGAAACCCAGGCGTCGCCGGAGGAGCCGATGCTTGCGGTCTCCATCCGCCTGGACCTCCTCGAACTCAGCGACCTGATCACGCAGATCGGTGCGGCGGGAGATCTTTCCGACGAGCCGCCGAATGGTATGGTGTCTACACGGCTTGACGAGACTCTGGCCGGCGCAACAGTCCGGCTGCTGGAGGCATTGACCGTGCCAATGGATGCGCAAATCCTGGGACCGAGCCTTGTGCGGGAGATCTGCTATCGGGTACTGACGGGCGCGCAGGGCGGCGCGATGCGTGCCGCACTTGTCCACCACGGACGGTTTGGCCGCGTCGCGAAAGCGCTGAAGCGCATCCACGCCGACTATGCTGCGCCGCTCAATGTGACACGTCTTGCCGAGGAAGCAGGCATGAGCGTGCCGGCATTTCACGCGAACTTCCGCATGGTGACGCAGACTTCGCCAATCCAGTACATCAAATCGACCCGTCTCCACCAGGCGCGCCTGATGATGATCCGCGACGGCGTCACTGCCGCGGCGGCAGCAGGACGCGTCGGCTACGAAAGCCCTTCACAGTTCAGCCGGGAGTTCAAGCGCCTTTTTGGAAGAACGCCGGTTGAGGAGGCACGCGACATGCGCGAGTCTTTCACCCTTTCGCCGGCGGTCCGCTTTGGTGCCTAGGGCAAGGTCTACTTGATCACGTCTAGAACTGCAGGGAAACCGAATTAGTGAGACTGTAGGCGAGTCCGTGAGACTGAAAAGACCGAATTGATGGGACTGCTGGGATTGCCGTCCCGGCAAATCCCAGCGCCGAACGCACGTCTCGGCTACCCGGACCGACCCAAAACGACGGAGTTTCAGGATTTCGCTCAGCGAGAGGTTCCGTGGATTGCAACGACGTGTGTCTTGGCCCTGGCAAAGAGCGTCCCGGGCTTTTTAACGGCTTCCGCATCATCTCGCTCCCGGTTGCCCATGGACTCGGAGCCTCGTCGGTTTGGCATCCTCTGCCGACGGACATCGTCCCCGGTTTGAAACGTAATGCACCGCCAACAAGGCGCCTGCCGTCAGTTGTTCAGCGCCTGACGTGGGGAGGCAAATCCGTTAGTTGGCTGGTACCCATTTGGTGATGCTGGCCGAATGAGCCGGGTCGCTGCGAATGCCACGCTGATTCCAGCATCTGAGACTCGGCGTAATGCCGATTTCAATAAGTGGCGCGGAGCACCACCCGCGGAACGCGAACATGAACTGTGCCCCCGCGCAGTATCGAACGCCCACGGGCGTCAATTCTTGATGCGGCGATACGTTCCACAATGCGGGCACCTTCTCCTGGCTCGGTCGTAGGCGCAGATCTGCTGCAATTCCTTTGTACGCTCCCCAAGCCGGCGGCCTGCCTCAGTTTATTTTCCGCTCCCGAGACAAACGATTGGTCACAGATGCCGCGCATTCGCTTCACTGGTCCAATGGTGCGCCGTCTACCGTGCTGCGCATCGACACCGGGCGATAGAGCGGTGCCCGACGGTTCTCGACATCGTCGACCAGTTCGACACCGATGCCCGGCGCATCCGGCACGGCGATGAAGCCGGCCTTGGGCACCGGATGACTTTTCACTAGGTCCGAGCCCAGCAGCGTGTTGCCCGACTTGAGCACCAGGTTCTCGAAGCCCGTCGGATATTCCTGGATGGCGAAATTCGGTACCGCGGCGGCCACTTGCATGCAGGCCGCCAGGCTGATCGGCGACAGCGGGTTGTGCGGGGCGATGTCGACATTCTGGGCTTCCGCGAGTGCGGCGATCTTCTTCGCCCCGGTGATGCCGCCGCACACGCACACCGAGGTGCGGGCATACCGCACTGCCCCGCCCGATAGCTGCAGCGCGAACTCCGCCGGGGTGCTGAAGCGCTCGCCCGTGGCGATCGGCACGCGGATACTTTGCCCTACAGTGGTCATCTGCTGGTAGAACTCGGGACGCAGCGGATCTTCCAGCCACATCGGTGTCAGGGGCTCCAGCACCTGCCCGATGGCAATGGCTTCCGCGGGGCTGAGGCGCCGGTGCATCTCGATCAGCAGGTCCACATCCGATCCGACCGCCTCGCGGAACGCCATCACGCGTTCCTTGGCATCCCGCACCTTGCCGGCGTGCGAGCGGAAATAGGACTGTCCTTCGGGCTCGTCGAGGAACGGGTTGATGTGGCCGACCGCGGTAAAGCCTTCTTCGCGCAGGCGGCGGCAATCGGCAAGCACCTCTTCCAGCGTTTCGGCATAGACATGGCCGTAGACGCGTAGCTTGTCGCGATATGCGCCGCCCAGCAACTGCCATACCGGCGCCTCCAGGCGCTTGCCGAGCAGATCCCACAGCGCGATGTCGATGGCCGAGACCGCGGCATTGACCGCTGTCCCGCGGAAGTGCGAGAAGCGCTGCATCACGTTCCAGTGCAGCTCGATCTGGTTGGCGTCCTTGCCGACGAGGTAGCGGCCGAATTTTTCCAGCGCCGCGCTGGCGGCCTCGATATGGCCCCACGAACCGGCCTCGCCGTAGCCGGTCAGGCCGGCCTCGGTACGGATGCGGGCATAGAGGAACTGGCCGACGTGCAGTGCCTCGACGGAGGCGATGCGATGGATTTGCTTGGTCATGAAGATGTCTGCTGCGTGATGGGAGTCGTGACGTACGCGCGTGGCAAGCGCAATGGAACGGGCTTGCGCCCTTCAATCCACCCGGATGCCGGACTTGCGGATCAGGTCGCCCCAGCGCTGGGTCTCCGACGCGATCCGCTTGCCGAAGGCCTCGGGCCCCGCGCCAACCGGGTCCGCGCCCGCGGCCGCCAGTTTGTCGCGCATGGCCGGGTTCTTCACCATGGCCTGCAGCGCGCCATTGAGCTTGTTGATGATTTCAGCAGGCGTGCCCTTGGGCGCTGCAAAGCCAAACCAGATGCTGAACTGGAAGGCGGGCAGTCCGGCTTCAGCGGCGGTCGGCACATTCGGCAGCGACGGGACACGGCGCGGACCGGCCACGGCGAAGGCGCGGATCTTGCCGCTGGTGACGTGCGGCGCGATCGTCGGCGCCGCGGAACTCAGCAACTGGATTTGTCCGGCGATCAGATCGGTCACCGCGGCTCCCGAGCCCTTGTACGGCACATGCGTCATCGGTACGCCAGCCACCTGCTTGAGCAGTTCGCCGGCGATATGCGGGCCGCTGCCTGCGCCGCCGGAGCCAAAATTCAGCGCGCCCGGATGCAACTTGCCATAAGCCAGCAGCTCCTTCAGCGAATTCGCCGGAACATGCTGCGTGACGCCCAGGACCACCGGCGTCTCGGCGATCAGCGTGATGGGTGCAAGATCCTTGATCGGGTCGTATTTCAGGTTTGGATAGAGCGCCGGCGTTGCGGTCTGGCCGACTTCGTTGGCAAGCAGCGTATAGCCGTCCGGCGCGGCCTTCGCCACCAACGCAGTCGCGATAGTGCCGCTGGCGCCCGGCCGGTTGTCCACGACAAAGCTCTTGCCCATGGTCTCGGTCAGGTACTGCGCTGCCAGGCGCGCGATGATGTCGGTGGTTCCGCCGGGCGAGTACGGCACGACGATCGTGACCGTACGGGACGGATACGGTTCCTGCGCGTGCGGGGCGCCGACCATGCCGGTCAGGGCGAACGCCGCCAGCAGGCGGGCGGTGGTGGCAATACGGCTCATGGGGCTGTCTCCTCTGTGTCCTGTATGTGGCGCAGCTTGCCTGCCGCCGCCATGTGCCTGCACTGTAAGGAGTTCGGCGCCCGCGGGGAATCAAATTCTATAGCGTTGATTCTATATTCTATATAGAATCAACCCATGACTGATTTCGACCTCAGCCCGGCCTTTGTCCGGTTGGCCCGGCATATCCGGGAGCGCATCGTCCGTGGCGAATGGCTGCCAGGCCAGCTCATGCCCGGGGAGGAAGTCCTCGCGAAGCAACTGCAGGTCAGCGTGGGAACGGTGCGCAAGGCCTTCGACGTTCTCAGCGGCCAAGGCCTAGTCACGCGTCATCGCGGCCGCGGCACGTTCGTCGCACGGGCGACGCACGAACGCGCCTTCACCAGCTTTTACCGGCTGGTGGACCGCGACGACGGCATGCGGCGGATCCCGACCGATACGATCCTGCTGCGCGAGCGCGCGACGGCCGAGGCCGCCGAATGTGCGGCGTTGCGCTTGCCCGCCAACTCGCTTGTCTATCGCTTACGGCGCCGCCGTGCGTTGGACGGCGTGCCGCTGGTGCTGGAGACAATCGCCTTTCCGTACGAACGTGTTGGCGGCAAAGAATGGGGAGAAGACGGTGCCGCGGCGCATCTGGTTTACTCGTTCCTGGAGCAGCAATGCGGCGTCTCGGTCAGTCGCGTGGAGGACCGGCTGCAGGCAGCACTGCTACCCGAAGAACTGTCCGCGGAATTCGGCATTGCTCCGGGTGAGCCGGTGCTGCTGGCAATCCGCGTGGCATTCGATCTGAACGGGGCTCCTGTCGAATATCGAAGGTCATGGATGGTGACCGCCGGGCATGACTACCTGTGCGAACTACGCTGGGCCGGAACGGCGAGCAGCCCACGCTAGACCGTGCGAGAGCCGACGCGTGCCCGCCACCGGCGCTATGCAGCATGCTGAACACGGCGCCACAATGCCCTACCGGCAGGCCATGCGGGTCATGGACCTCTTGTTACCAACTTCCGGACGCGTTAGCCATGTCACCATCCGCAGTCACACCATGGCCGTAGGCAAATACCTCCAGCATGCAAGGCCGGCGCTGTGGTGCGAGGAAAGAAAACCCATTACCGAGCTTGGCATCGACGTTGGCTACGTTAAGCGGTCTTGCGAGGCTGAGCGGATGTGCAGCGTGCAGAAAGTCTTCATGTGTGAAACTCCGACACTGGACTGGCTATTCTTGCCGAAGACCCGGGCACGTCGGTGCGGAACCAGACACTTCGTCATGGGACCCACCCACTAGGGCCACAAGACATTTTCGTGGGCACAACGGACATCCGAACGTCTGGCCAATGGAGCGACTAAGCGGCCCTTCATGGCCGGCAACAGACAGTGAGCCAACTGGCGCGGACAGTCCAACGAATTCGCGCATCTCCTTACACCATGTGGAGCTTAATACGCGCGACCAAACACCCTGGAGAATATGAGGCGACACACAAAGCGCGACCAAGTCACCCTCCGCATGTATCGCACACTCCGCAGGCTCGGGAGGATGTTCCTGAGGCAGGATGCTGTGTACGGAACCCGAATTCGTGAGACTAGGTGCTTTTCCGTGAGACTAGAAATTTGGAATTAGTGCGACTGGCGGGCGCTTCCCTTGAGACGGGGCGGGCTGCGCGCTAGGGTCCCGTAACCGTGGGGAAGCACTGACCGGGGGCGCATTTGACCGCATCCGGCCAGGAGGCGACGTTCACCATTGCCGTCCTGCGGGCGCCAACCGTCTTCCCCAAAACCAGTCCCAGATCGCCAGCCCGGGGAATTCAGGACAGCAAACCAACGCCGGACGTAGGCCGGCGAGCACATTACTCAGGCTTGACGTTTCGGTCCGCAATCAATTTGGACCACTTGTCGCGGTCCGCACGAATCCGACCGGCAAATTCCGCAGCAGTCGACGGTGCCGGCGTCAGGCCCATCTTTGCCAGATTGGCCTTGACGTCCTTGTCCTCCAACGTCTTGCGGATGGCCTCATTCAGCTTCTGCACAACCTTTGGCGGCGTGCCCGCGGGCACCATCATGCCGTACCAGTTCTCCGCATGGACGCCTTGGATGCCGCTTTCATCCAGCGTTGGCACGTCCGGGAGGTACGGCAGGCGTTTGGCCGTAGTGACGGCGACAGGCTTCAGTTTCTTGCCCTCGATGAACGGTACGAGTCCCGAGGCATCGCCGAAGAACGCATCCACCTGCCCGCCGATCGTATCGGTGATAGCCGGCGCCGCACCTTTGTACGCCACATGCAGGAACTCGGCCGAGGTTGAGGCTTTGAACAGCTCGATCGCCATGTGCGGCATGCTGCCGATGCCGGAGGACGCCAGCGACACCGGCCGGCCGGCCCGGCTCTGCGCCACCAGGTCCTTCGCCGAGCCAATCTTCGACTGCACTGGCACCACCAGCACCTGCGGCGTGGTGACCACCAGCGAAACCGGCATCAGGTCTCGCTCTGGGCGGTACGCCAGGTTCTTGTATAAGGACGGGTTGATGACGATGGCCCCGGCACTGGTCAGGAAGAACACCGAGCCATCTACCGGACCCTTGGTGACCGCGCTGACGGCGATGGCGCCGTTGGCCCCGGGCCGGTTGTCGATGATGACGGTGTGCTTGAGTTCCGTCTCCAGTTGCCTGGAAATCGCGCGCGCCAGCGCGTCCGCCGGTCCGCCCGCGGGGAATGCCACCACCATCCGCACCACGTCGCCGGCCATGGCCGCCTGGCCAAATGACATCGCCAGCGCCGCCGCCAGCGAACCCTTCAGGAAAGTCCTTCTCATGTTGCAATGCCTCGCTTCTGTGGGTGCTTGCGCTCAGCCGCCGGCCGCGCCTTGCGTATTGACATACAGCGCATAGATGGACGTACAAGACGCCATGAACAGGCGGTTGCGATGGCGTCCGCCAAAACACAGGTTGGCGCAGCGCTCCGGCAGGCTGATATGCCCGATGGGTTCGCCGTCCGGGGCAAAGATGCGCACGCCGTCGAGTTCCGGCGTGCCCATGCCCCAGCCGCACCACAGGTTGCCATCAGTATCGACACGGAAGCCATCCGGGGTGCCGGGTCCGGCGTCAACCAGTACTCGGCTGTTGCCCAGCCCCTTGGCGCTTTCGCTGACCTGGAAAGCTCGGATGCGGCGAGGCCGTGTGCGCGACTCGATCACATACAGCACTTCCTCGTCAGGCGAGAATGCCAGGCCATTGGGCCCCCTGACATCATCGGCGACGATGTCAAGGCGGCCGCTGACCGGTTCGATGCGGTAGATGCGCTCCGGCAGTTCCGAAGTCGCCTTCTCGCCCTGGTAGTAGCCGGCGATGCCGAACGGCGGATCGGTGAACCAGATCGAGCCGTCCGATTTCACCACCACGTCATTGGGCGAATTCAGCGGCTTGCCGTCATAGCGGTCCGCCAGCACAGTGATGCTGCCGTCATACTCGGTGCGCGTGACGCGCCGGCCGACATGTTCGCAGGTCACCAGTCGACCCTGCCGATCGCGGGTGTTGCCGTTGGCATGGTTTGACGGGCTACGGAACTTGCTGGTGTTACCGGTCTCCTCATCCCAGCGCAGGATCCGGTTGTTCGGGACATCGCTCCACAGCAAGTAGCGGCCATCACCGAACCAGACCGGGCCTTCGCTCCAACGGCAGCCGGTGGCTATGCGGTCGATTGCGGCAAGGGGCAGGTGGTACTTTTCGAAGCGCGGGCTCAGTGCCTGGACGCGCGCATCCGGGTAGCGCACCGGCTCGGCCGGGGCAAGAAAAGAGTGCATGGTCATCGTTCAGTCCGGAGGATCCGAAAAAGGGGTTATCCGTAAAGACGGGACGGGTTCTCCGACAACACGGCGCGCAGCAGTGAGTCATTGCCAGCCGCAGCTTGCAGCCAGCTCAGCAGCACGCGGTCGTCCGGCACCGGATAGGACAGGTTTGGATGCGGCCAGTCCGTGCCCCAAATCGCGCGGCTGGGCGCCACTGCCAACAGGCGCTCCAGTACAGTGCGCACGTGCGGTGCGTCCAGGTCACCCGCGGTGATGCGGTCGACGCCTGAGACCTTGATCCACACCGATTCATTGCGCAGCAACCCGCAGACGTTGTCGAGCTGGCGGGCCAGCCCGGCCTCGGAGACCGCCACCCGCGCCATATGGTCGATGACAAGCGGGCTGCCGAGATGGCCCACGGCTTCGACCGCCTTGACCACATCCCCCGGCGTGCCATGGATCAGCGCGTGCCAGCCATATGGGCGGATGCGTGCGACCATCGCACGCACGCGACCCGCATCAAAGGCATTGCCGAGATGGCTCATCAGGCCGATACGTACGCCCTTGACGCCCCGTGCCGCCATCTGCGCCAGCAGCGTCTCGTCCATGTCAGGCGCAATCACGGCGATGCCGCGATACGCGCCATCGCCTGCTTCGAGCGCTGCCAGCAGCGCGCTATGGTCGCTGCCATAGCAGGCCGCCTGCACGATTACGCCGTGCGTGATGCCAAGCGACCGGTGCATGGCGCGCAGGGCATCGAACGGTGCCGCCTGCGGCGCATACACGGCATCGTCGGGCAGCGGGTGGCGGTCATAGGGGCCGTAGATATGCGTGTGGCAGTCCCACACTGCCGGCGAGGCGGGCATCTTGGCTTCGTCGCTGGCTGCCATCAGTTCGCCGTCGCGCCGGTGTCTTTCACCACCTTGGTCCAGCGGGCGTACTCGCCGTGGATCAGGTCCCGGTACTGGGCTGGTGTGCCGCCGGTAGGCTCCGCGCCTTGCGCATGCAGGGCCTTGATCACCTCAGGCGCCTTGAGCGTGGCGTTCAGTTCGCGGTTGAGCCGTTCGACCACCGGCGTGGGCGTGCCCCTTGGCGCCACAAGGCCCTGCCAGGTACCGGAATCGAACCCCGGCAGCACCGACTCATCCAGCGTCGGCACGTCCTGCAACACCGAAACCCGCTTGACGGTGGTGGCCGCGACCGCGCGCAGCTTGCCTTCCTTGATGAACGGCAGCACCGCGTTCAGGCTTCCCGACATCATGAAGTCGATGCGTCCGGCGAGCAGGTCCGGCAGTGCCGCGGCATTGCCTTTGTAGGGGACGTGGTTGAACCTGGTCTTGGTCTTGTCGGCAAACACCACGCCAGTCAGGTGATCGATGGTACCGTTGCCGGACGAGCCGAAGTTGAGCTGCCCCGGTTTGGCCTTCAGCAGCTTGATGAAATCGGCCGGCGTCTTTACCGGCGATTCGGCGTTGACGATCAGCACCAGCGGCACCGTAGCAGCGTAGCCGACGGGCGCGAAGATATGGTCCGGATTGAGTTTGGTGTTGTTGAACAGCGCCGGCGAGATCGCGATCGACGAGCTGTTGTACAGCAGGGTGTAGCCATCCGCCGGCGATTTCGCCACGAACTCTGCTGCAATATTGCCACCAGCGCCGGGACGGTTATCGACAATGATCTGCTGACCCAGCCGCGTGCTCATATCTCGCGCAATCACGCGGGCGAGGATGTCCGTCGGTCCGCCTGCCGAGAACGCCACCACCAGGCGAATCGGCTTGTCCGGGAACGTCGCGGCATGCGCGCCGGATGCCAGTGTGCCGAGCATGACGCCGGCGATCAGGCTCAGCGCCTGGCGGCGCCCGATGCCAAGTGAAAACTTCATTTGCAACTCCAAAGCTATTGCCTGCTGGTTTTGCGCTTGATGCGATTCAGTCGCAGCGCACGCTCATGCCACCGTCGACTACGATCTCCGTACCGGTGACGAAGCGCGCTTCATCGGATGCCAGGAACAGCGCCGCATTGGCGGTATCGCGGCCATCGCCCATGAACCCGAGCGGAATACGTGCCTGGCGCTGGGCCAGCAGTGTGTCCACATCACCGCCCGCGCGTTGCCCGGCAAGACGTGCCTCCACCATCGGCGTATGCATCTGACCGGGGATTACCGTGTTGACGCGAATGTTCTTCTTGGCGTACTCGACCGCGACCACGCGCGAGAGCTGGATGATCGCCGCCTTGGCCGAGGCGTAGCCGACCTGGGCCGAACCGGTCCAGCGGATGCCCGAAGTCGACGCGGTATTGACGATAGCGCCGCCGCCCTGCTGCTCCATGTGCGGCAGCACGTGCTTGCAGGTCAGGAAGACACTCTTCAGGTTGAAGTTGAGCTGGCGGTCCCAGTCTTCTTCGCTAAGCTGCACCGGGCCACCCTTGGCCGAGCCGCCGACGTTGTTCACCAGCACATCCACGCGCCCGAAGCGCGCCACGCAGGCATCGACCATGGCCTTGACCGCTGCTGTGTCGGTCACGTCGCACAGGTGCGAGTCAAACTCCGCACCCGCGGCGCCCAGCCGCTCCAGCGTTTCACGCATCGCATCAGCGCTTTTGTCGACCACGAAAATCTTTGCGCCTTCCTGTGCAAAGCGCACCGCAACGGCGCGGCCATTGCCCCACCCGGGGCCGACGCAACCCGCGCCAGTAACGATGACAACCTTTCCTTCAAGACGGCCAGACATACGGAATCCTTTTGTGTTTCGGGGTAACGGTTTGAACGGGAATCAGGCGCACACCAATTCCGGTGCGCTGCCGTCCGGGGGCGCGACATCAAAGACGTTGATGGTCATCGAGATCAGCGTGTAGTAGCCCGCCAGGCCAACAAGGTCCACCACCTGATCCTTGCCCAGCACCGCCATCGCGCGCTGGTAAAGGTCGTCCGGCACATTGCGCGTGGCATGCAGCACAGTCAGGAACTCATGGATCACGCGCTCATCCTCGTTGACGAAGACCGGCTCACGCCCTGCGCGGATCGCCTCGACCACGTCTTCGGCCACACCTGCCTTCAGCGCGATGGGCTTGTGTGCCCACCATTCGAATTCCGACATCCAGATGCGGGCCATCACCAGGATGGCCAGCTCCGACAGCCGCGGTGACAACGACGAGTCATAGCGGCAGTACTGGCCCAGCGCCTGCGCGCGATTGGCCAGGCCCGGGCGGTGCAGCCACATCGCAAGCGGCCCGCGAACCTGCCCGCGTGGACCGGCGGCAATCGCCGCGTGGACTTCCTGCTGCTCGGGCGTCAGTTCTTCGGGTTTCAGTGGCTTGAGGCGTTCCATTCGCTTGCGCTCCGTGTCGACGCTCAGAAACGGAACACAGGCCAGGGCACCGATGGGGCGCGCGATCCGACGGGGTCGGCCGGGCTGTCTCCGCTTCATTGTTGGTTTGATGGAAGCTATTCTGGTCGCCGGCTACGATAGCGTCCAATACAGTTTTAGGAAGAGACTGATTCCGTTCTAGAATAAGTCGACTTGGTCGTCCCCTTTCTTCAGCCCACGCGCCATGCTCGAACTCCGTACCCTCCGCCTCTTCCTCGTACTCGCCGAGGAGCTTCACTTCGGGCGCGCCGCCCAGCGCCTGCTGATCTCGCAGCCGCCGCTGACCAAGCACATCCAGCAGCTCGAAGAAGACCTCGGCGTGCTGCTTTTCGATCGCAACCGCCGCACGGTGCGGCTGACGCCCGCCGGCTCGGCACTGGTGCGCGAAGCGCGCCGCATGCTCAACCAGCTCGACGCCACCGTGGAGGCGGTGCGCAAGGCCGAGCACGGCGAGACCGGCCATCTGCGCATCGGTTTTGTCGCGGCAGTGCTGTACATGAACGTCGAGCGCATCGTGCAGAAGTTCGAGCACGATATCGGCGAGATCGATATCACCTGGGAGGAGACCAGCACCGCCGAGCAGGTCGATGCGCTGCAGCGCGACCGCATCGACCTGGGGTTCGCGCAGATCGGCACGCCCCCGGGCGAGCTTCGCGCCCATGTCATCCACAAGGAGCGGCTGGTGGCGGCTTTGCCGGCATCGCACCCGTACGCCAAACGCAAGCGCATCGACCTGGTGCGGCTGGCCGAGATGCCCTTTGTCACGATCCCGCGCGACAGTGCGCCGGCGTACTTCGACCTGGTGACTTCCACCTGCGTCCAGGCCGGCTTCAGCCCGCATATCCGGCATTACGCCAAGCACCTGTTGTCAGTGGTCAGCCTGGTGGGGCTGGGCCGCGGCATCGCGTTGGTACCGGCCACGCTCGCGAAGGCCTCGCTGCCCGGCGTGGCCTTGCGCGACCTCACCGGCGAGCCCGCCGTCGCCGAGTACTCGGCGATCTGGAATCCCGACAACGGCTCGCCAGTGCTGCAGCGCGCGCTGCGTTCGCTCGGGGTGCCGCCAGCGTAGCCCCTTCAGGCGACGGATTCGGCGGCGGCCAGGATGTGGCGCACCGGCGTCATCGTCAGCTTGCCAAATACGTCGATCAGCACCTCCGCCTGCGCGGGCGCAAGCACGCCCGCCGTCACGGCGCGGAACTTGTCCCGGATGGCTGCCATGCGCGCCGGATTCTCCGCGGAGCCCGACGGATTGGCCTGGTACGCACGCACCCGCTCGCCGTTCTTTGACATCAGCTCCACCCAGCCACAGAAGCTGGCCGGATATAGCGCGTCGAGTTCGGGGTCGCGGACGATCTCGATCGCGTTGGCCAGCGCGACGATCTGCGCGTCCGCCAGGCGGGCCTGCCCGAACTGCGCCGGCAATACCTCGCCATCCAGCAGCGCCACCGCCAGCGCGTAGCGGGCACTCATCTGCGCGTTCAGCACGCTGCCCGGCGCGTAACGGTAGCCGCATTGCACATCGACTACGGTTGGCATGCCGACGCGAATCGGCCCCTGTCCCACCCAGTCGGCACGCAGCCGCAGCGCACAATCGACATGCGCATGGGCACTGCCGCAGCACGCATAGGGCTTGAAATTGGTCCGCGGCATATGCCAGTCGCTGCCCAGCCCTTCCAGCAGCCTTTCCGGCTTGGGCGACTCCGAGAATGCCTTGAGCCAGCCACCGTCTCCGGTCTCGAACAACTGCGTCGGGCCGGTGAGGCCGCGCGCCGCCAGTTCCGCAGCCATCACGCCGGCCTGCGCGCCGCGCCCAGGGTGGAAGCGCTTGGAATCCGTGCCGTCGCAAGCGAACGCAAACAGTCCGCCCGACTGGGTGCCGGCAAGACCCAGCGCCCACGCGGTGCGCTCGGCGTCGAGCCCCAGCATCACCGCCGATGCCGCTGCCGCGCCCAGCGGCGCGCACACGGCGGTCATATGCCACCCCTTCATCCTGGCCAGCGCCGGCTGCAGCGCCAGTGAGCAGCGGATCATGGCTTCGTAGCCGACGGCAATAGCGGTCTCGGCCCGTTCGGGCGGCACCTCGCGAGTCTCGGCCAACGCGAAGACCGCCGGCAATACGACCGCACCCAAGTGGACCTTTGCATTGTGAAAGTCGTCCAGCTCATAGGCGTGCGCAGCGGCGCCATTGACCAGCGCGGCATCGGCGGCCCGATACGTCATGCCCGGCCGGCCCCATGCGCGTGCCCCGCCACCGCGCGGAGCGAGGTAACCATCATCCGCCCAGCCACGGATGGCCTGCGACCAGGGCTCGTCATGTCCGGTCAGGGCGGCGCCAAACGTATCCAGGGAGAGGCCTGCGACCGCCTGCCGGACCGCGTCCGGCAGATCGGCATTACGGATCCCGGCGATCCATCCTGCAAGTTCCCGGGTGATGGGCACCCCTTGCGTTTGCTGAGGCATGCTTGCTGGTCCTTGTTCCTGTCTTTCGCTCAATCGATACGGATGCTGGCTGCCTTGACGATGCCCGCGACCTTGTCGATCTCATCCTTGATCACCACCTTGAACTGCTCAGGCGTGGACTGTACGGCTTCAAAGGCCAGCTCGTCGAAGCGCGCCTTGAGGCTGGCTTCACGCACGGCCTTGTTGAGTTCCAGCGACAGCTTGCGGGTGATGTCCGCAGGCAGGGCGGCGGGACCCCAAAGCCCGTACCACGACAGCAGTTCAAAACCCGGCAGCCCACTCTCGGCAACGGTCGGCACGCCCGGAAGCTGCGGGATACGCTGGCTGCTCGTGACCGCCAGCACCTTCAGCCGCCCCGTCTTGACGAACGGATACGCACCCGGCATCGGCGACACCGCCGCCGACACGTGACCGCCCATCACGTCGTTCAACTGCGGCACGGCGCCCTTGTAGGACACGATATCCATTTCCAGCTTGAACGCGTGGCGGATCATCTCTTCGGCCAGGTGGCTGGTGGTGCCTAGCCCGGAGGTGGCCCAGGTATAGGTTCGCGGCTTCGCTTGCGCCAGCTTGACGAGGTCGCGCAGCGAGTTGGTGGGAAGGCTGGTGTTGGCAACGACGAGTAGCGGCACGTGCCCCACCTGTGCGATCGGGGTGAAATCCCTGATGGCGTCGTAAGGAGCGTTCTTCGCGACCAGCGGCAGGTAGACCTGGCTGGAGGCATTGAAGAGCAGCGTGTAGCCGTCGGCCGATGCCTTCGCCACCGCCTCGGACCCGATCATGCCCGACGCGCCCGGCCGGTTCTCGATAACGATCGCTTGCCCAAGCTGGCGCTGCAGCTGCGCAGCCACCAGGCGCCCGACTGTATCGATCGAGCCGCCCGGGGTGTAAGGGATGATCATCTTGATCGGGCGATTGGGATACGCGTCGCTCGCGTACGCCACCGGCTGCGATCCGATCATCATCGCCATCGCAGCGATCACACCCAGCACCGTACGCCGCCCGTTTCTACCTGTCCTGCTCATGGCTGTCTCCTCGGTTTTTGCGCGGCTTCCTGGTCTTCCGGAGCCTTCCGTCCGCATGGCGCCGCGCTATGCAGGCCACTGTAGGGACGGGCCGACGGACCGTCCAATACTGTTTCGCTCCATGAGTTATAGGGCTGGCATATGACACGGCACTGCGCTCCCGTGCGTTGGTTGCGGCTATCCTAGTGCCCCGTCCCGCAAGGAAACCAGCACCATGGAACTCCGGCAACTCCTCTATTTCGTGACCGTCGCGGATGAGTTGAACTTCAGCAAGGCCGCGGTGCGGCTGCACATGTCGCAGCCACCGCTCTCCCAGCAAATCAAGGCACTGGAGGACGAGATGGGCGTGGAGCTGTTGGCACGCAATCGACGGGAAGTCCGCCTGACTGACGCTGGCCGTGCCTTCCAGGCGGACTGCCGCACCGTGCTCGAACAGTTGCGCGTCGCTGTGACCACCGCGCGGCGCACGGCGGCCGGTGACATCGGCACGCTGCAGATCGGCATGGTGACGTCAGGCATCTTCCACGTGCTGCCCACCATCCTGACACGCATGGCAGAGCGTTTCCCCGGTCTGCATATCGCCGTTACCGACATGGGCTCGGCCGACCAGGCGCATGCCGTGATGCAAGGCAAGCTCGATATTGGCATCGTGCATTCGATCCCGACGCGCGGCGGCCTCGGCAAGGCACCGATCTTCACCGAGAATTTCACTATCGTCATGCCTGAGGACCACGAACTCGCCGCCCGGCCTGCACTGGCGCTCCGCGACCTGGAGGGGGTGCCGCTGGTGGCATTCTCGCGCGAGCACGCGCCGGCGCTGTTCGACGGCGTGATCGCCTCATGCCTGCATGCCGGCTTCAGTCCCGTCATTGCGCACACGGCGCGCAATCCACTGACCACCTTTCAGATGGTCAAGCTCGGCCTGGGGGTGGCGCTGGTGCCGCGTTCCTACGCCCGTGCAGGCCTCCCAGGCGTGGCGTTCCGCGAGATCGGGCATACCGCTGGCCACATCCAGCTCTATGCAATCTGGCGTGAGCAGGCCCCCAGCGATCTGGTCACGCGGGTGGTGAGCGAAGTGATGAGCGAACCAATCGGGGACTAAGCCGCTTCCCGCAGCCGTCAGTCAAGCCACCGTGCTTTGTGACGGAGGTAGCGCGGCCACATAGTCGAGGATCGCGGCCACAACCTCGTCCAGCCGCTCCGGCAGCAACGCATGCGCGGCGTCGCGGATGGTGAGGTTGGTCACGCGCTCGCCCAGGTAGTCACGCAGCACATTGGCATAGCGCTGCGGTGCAATCACATCGTACTCTGCCTGGACATTCAGGATTGGCACGTTGCCGCCGGCAAAAAAGTCATCGACCGGCGTGCGCTTCTGCGCCAGCGTCTGCATCGTCATCAGTTCTGTGTTCCAGCCCTGCAGCCAGGGCGCAGGGTCATTGCACGGCGCGAAGAATACCGCGCGGAGGCTTTCCAGGCGAACCGTGTCCGGCAGGCTGGTATCACCGCAACGCTCGATCTGGGCGCGTACCTCCGGCGGAATCGGCACTGCATCGACCTCCTTCGGCACCTTTCCCGCCGAGCCGGCCAGCAGGACCAGCGCGCGCACCAAGTCAGGCCGGTCGCTGGCCACGGTGCGAGCGATCCAGTTGCCATGGGCATGCCCGACGATAACAACCGGCGCCTGGCCCGCATGCTCGATCACCGCCGCGATATCGCCTGCCCAGTCGTGCAACGTCTTGTCGGCAAGCGGACCAACGCTGCGGCCATTGCCGCGCGGCTCCGGGCAAAGCACGCGATAGCCGGCAGCCGAAAGCGGCGCGGCCAATTCCAGCATGTCCGTTGCGCCGCGGCCGAGCGACGGCAGCAAGACGACGGCCGGCCCGGCACCCAGCTCGTAGACCTCAATGGAGATCACCGCCGAGCGCGGTACTTCGTAGCGCCGGACTGCGCTTTGCTTGTCGCGGGCGTACGATGTTGCCTGCGCTTGCTGCTCCGTGTTGCCTGGCATGACCTGGTCTCCTCAGTGTTCCGGTCAGGACAACGGCGTCCTGCACCTTGTCCGGCCCACTGTACCGAGGCCACCGTGTAAATTCCAATATGGAATCTGACTGACAGTTATAGGGCTAGCGCGGAACACGGCCAGCCTTTTCTGCCGGTTTAGTCAGGCAAGCTTAGTCAGGCTTGATCCCGATCTTCGTCACGATCTCCGACCAGGTCTTCACTTCGCGGCCCATCAGCGAGGCAAACTGCTGCGGCGTGCCGTCGGCCGGGGCGGCGCCGTCGGTGGCAAACCTGGCGGCGGTCTCGGGGGCATTGAAAAGGAGAGACGTTGTTAATTGTTGGAATCTTAAGTGTCCGTTTTACGGGCCATCTCGGTCGTCGAGGATCGGAAACGGACTGGCTCAAACGTCGTCTACGGAAGCTCGCGGACCCACTCTGCGTCGGTGCCTGAGCGCGACCGCCTCCGGCCATGAACGGTCGTTTGCGATTTGATCCGCGAAGGACCGTTCACGAAGGAAGTACCGACTGTCGAGGCCGGCCAAAAACGGCGAGCCTGTTTTCCGGAAAAACATCCTACGACGCTACGGCTGTAATTCCTTCCAGCGCGATAATCCTTGTCGTCGCACATCTTTCACGGATCGCCTTAAGGCGGCCGTACTCTGGCGAGTCATACCATGCCATCAACGAATCCATATCCGGGAATTCGACAATGATAAGACGATGCGGCTGCCAGTCACCTTCGAGAACCTTGGCCCGACCACCACGGCCTAAATATTTTCCACCGTAGCGCGCCTCAGTAGCCGGTACTTCTCTTTTGTACTCTTCAAAAAGGGCGGGGTCTGTTACGTCGACATCGGCAATCAGGTATGCAGACATGGCGCGCTCCTTTCCGCGGTAGCCTCACGGCCCATTGTCATTACATGATTGTAGGCGGTGCTGCCGTGAAGTCGAGGATGGCCATACCACTGGGCATAATCGCCCAACGGCCTTCTGACCTCCGCAAGCTCATCCTGCCTGGCAAAGCTCGTTTCCTGACGACGATACCGGTTCGTCATGCCGACGACATCAAGCTTGTTGTCGCTGCCCATCCCGCGGCGCTTGCTGCTGGCTGTCAAGCCCAAGCTGGTGACGCCGATTTCGCCCCGGCGCTGGCCAGCGAGAAGCTGTACGGGCGCGATGGCATCGACCTGACTACGGAAACCACCGTGCGTGCCGGATGCCTACCTATCGAATTCGGACAACTTCTCAGCACTCCACCACATTGAGAGCAAGTCCGCCGAGCGACGTTTCCTTGTATTTGCTCAGCATATCTGCCCCGGTGTCTCGCATAGTTTTAATAACTTGGTCAAGACTGACATGATGCTCGCCATCACCATGCAACGCCATACGGGTCGCATTTACCGCCTTGACCGCAGCGATGGCATTTCGTTCGATACACGGGATCTGCACGAGCCCACCGACTGGATCGCACGTCATACCCAAATGGTGTTCCATGCCGATTTCTGCAGCATTCTCTACCTGTTTCGGGGTGCCTCCCAGCACAGCGCAGAGTCCTGCTGCAGCCATTGAGCAGGCCACTCCAACCTCCCCTTGGCATCCTACGTCGGCTCCCGAGATCGATGCGTTCCTCTTAAAGAGCATACCAATCGCAGCCGCCGTAAGAAGATATTCTTCGACCCCATCTTCACAGGCGTTAGCCACAAACGTCGTGTAGTACTTCAGGACTGCCGGCACAATGCCTGCGGCACCGTTTGTAGGTGTTGTGACAATGCGGCCACCTGCGGCATTTTCCTCATTCACCGCCAACGCGTACAGGTTGATCCAGTCCATCGCAGCTATCGGATCGTTCATACCGGCGCCCGGCGTAGTCAATCGGCGAAATAATGCTGGCGCGCGCCGACGCACGCGAAATGCACCTGGCAACACCCCTTCTGTGCGCATGCCGCGGGCAATCGACATCTGCATTACATTCCAGATCGACAACAGGCCATCGCGCGTTTGAGCATCGGTTCGCCAGCGGCGCTCACTACGGAGCATCACCCTCAGCAATACTGCATCCGGACAACTCAGCTTGATTGAGCAACTCCTTCGCAGAATTGAAAGGCATCTGGCCGATGCCAGCGGCGTGGGAATCCTGGGAAGGTACCAAATGTACCCGTTGCGCTTCGGCCGTTTCCTCTTCAAGCACAAAGCCGCCACCGATCGAATAGAAAATGCGACTGGCAATAGCATTGCCATCCTTCGACAGCGCAGTGAAACGCATGCCGTTTGGGTGCCCTGGCAATGATTGACGACGATGAAAAATCAGGTCATCCGCTTCAATAAACTGAAAACGCAGGACATTCAGGTAGTCAATGCTATGACTCGCCCTGATCTGCTCCAGATACCCAGGAATCGACTCGACGTCAACCGTATCTGGTTGATACCCAGACAAGCCGAGCAGGATGGCCTGGTCCGTCGCGTGACCCTTCCCTGTGGCGCCGAGGGAGCCGAATAGTTCGCAACGCACCCGATGCACGGTCCCGTCGACTGCATTTGACTGGAGCATTGCCGCGAATGTCGCGGCCGCCCGCATAGGTCCGACGGTATGTGAACTGGAGGGACCAATGCCCACCTTGAAGATATCAAAGACACTCAGTCCCCTGTTCATGCTCCATATCCTTGCATGATTTCCTTGGCGATTGTGTTGCGCTGGATTTCGCTGGTGCCGGTGACGATCCGATAAAGCCGGAGCCGTCGGAAGATGAACTCCACCGGATGGTTCTTTGTGACGCCCACGTTGCCATGGATCTGCACGGCCTTGTCGGCAATCTGGAAGCAGGCTTCCGAGACGAAGAGTTTGCACATCGACGCTTCCATGCGGACGTCGACGCCCAAGTCGGCCTTGCGTGCGGCCGCCAGCACCATGCTTTCGCAAGCGAACAGGGTTGACGCCATGTCGGCCAGCATGTGCTGAATGGCCTGGAAACGGATGATCGGCCCGCCAAACTGGCGGCGCGCGTTTGCGTAGGCAATGGACAGGCGCAGCGCCTGGCGGGCCAAGCCGATCATAGTCGGGCAGTGGAGCAGCCGATTGAGGCTGACGCGGTTCATCGCAAGCCGGAAGCCGTTGCCTTCTCCGCCGATGCAGTTACTGCGCGGCACGCGGACGTGGTCGAAGATGATGTCGGCATCCACGTACTGCCCGGTAATTGGCACGCAAGCGGTATCAAGCGTAACGCCCTGGCTATCGAGATCGATGAAGATAGCAGAAATGCCTTCATTGCCTTTGTCGGGATCCGTGACGCACATCGTGAGCGCGTAGTCCGCGAATACCGAGGCAGTGATGAAGTGCTTTCGGCCGGTGATGATGTATTCGTCGCCGTCCACGACAGCGCGTGTCTGGATGCTTGCGGCGTCCGATCCCGAATTCGGTTCCGTCATGGCAAAGCAGGCGCCGCGTTCGCCGGCGATCACGGGGTCGATAAAGCGTTTCCGCTGGTAAGGCGTGGCAAACTGGACGAGACTGCCCACGCGCGAAGGTCCGCCCCAGTCTCCCAGCACATGCGGAAACAGGATGGCACCCGACGCTGCCACATCGTCCTTGAGCTGGCACATCGCCTCCGCAGAAAGACCTTGCCCGCCTAGTTCGACGGGAAAATGGGCACCGTAAAGCCCCAACTCCCGGCTCCGCCGCCAGATCGAACGGACCAGTTCGCGCGAGATCCGGTCCTCGTAGCCGATGTTCTGTTCCCGCTCCAATGGCAGTAGTTCGTCTTCCAGGTAGCGATGCAGCACGGCACGCAGGTCGCCAAAGTTGGCAGTAAAGTCGGGCATTTTTGACTCCTCTTCCGATCCAGACAGTGTTGACCGGCCGGCATTCCTCCCCCATGATCGGAACGTCAGTTTCGATAACGCGGCGGAATCAGATGAGGCTTGAGGACCTGAACTATTTTCTGGAAGTGGCGCAGGCCGGCCACGTGGGACGTGCTTCGCACAAGCTTGGCCAGAGTCAGCCGGCACTGACCAAAGGGGTGCAGCGGCTGGAGCAGGAACTGGGCATACAGCTCTTCGAACGCAATGCCAAGGGCATGACGCTGACGTCCGCCGGGACGGTATTCTTCGAACGCGTGCTGCAAGTAAGGTCCTCGCTCGACGATGCCATCAAGGAAGCCAACGACCTGCACCTCGGCAAGATCGGCCTGGTTCGCGTAGGTGTACCCGCTTCGATCCTGAGCATGTTCTTCTCGGAAGCCTGCACCGAACTCGTCAAACAACGGCCGGCTGCCCATATCCAGATCACCATAGGCCTCAACGATTCGCTCTACTCGTCATTGCGGCTCGGCGATCTGGATTTGTGCATCGCGGCACTGGCGCGCAAGGGCGATCCGGAATTCGAGCAGATTCCGCTGTTCGACGACGAACTCGTCGTGATCGCCCGTGATCGGCATCCTTTGCTGGATCGGCGCTCGCTGCGGCTTGCCGACCTGTGCGACTACTCCTGGCTGCTGCCCAATGCCAAGGTGGTGGCGCGCCGCCTGGTGGAGGCGCGCTTCGCCGAAGCCGGCCTGCCTGCCCCAAACGTGGCCATGGAGACCAACTCGTCGGCCGCCGCCCTGCTCTCTGTCATCCACAGCAGCGACCTCCTGACCGTGCTTGGCCGCCGCACCGTGGCACAGACCCAGGGCCTCGCCATCCTTGAAATCGCGTCGGCCCGCTGGCAGCGGTCCATCGGCGTGCTGCGTCGCAAGGATGCCTACCAGTCTCCGCTGGCAGAGCGCTTGATCGAAATCCTGCTGGAACGCTCACAGGTCTATCGCGATTAGCTGAAGCCGCCCACGCAAGGGCCGGCTTCACCGTGGCCTTGACGATTCCGTGGCGTTATCGGCAAAGCACGCGCCGCTATCGGCATGCACTGCGCCCCTGCCTAGACTGATCGCCCCATCTATCCACCGGGAAACATCATGAATCTGGGGCGATTCGTCGCGCGCAGCGCACAGTACTGGCCCGACCGGCCGGCCATCCTCTTTGCCGACCGCCATATCACCTTTACCGAACTCGACGCCCGTTCCAGCCGACTGGCCAACGCGCTCCTGGGCCTGGGCCTGCAAAAGGGAGACCGCGTGGCCGTCCAATCCTGGAATCGGCCCGAGTTGATAGAACTCGAAACCGCGCTGTACAAGAGCGGGCTGGTCAAGGTTGCGCTCAACGCGCGGCTTTCCGATGACGAAGTGCTTGAGACGCTGCGCAATGCGGAGCCCGCCGTGCTGATCAGCGGCCCTGTCCACGCGGAGCGCCTGCATGCCTTGGCCGATGCCGTGCCGTCAGTGCGCCACCGGGTTCTGTTTGGTGGCACCGATCCGCGCTTTCTGGACTATGAACGGATGCTGTCGCAAGCTTCCAACGCCAATCCCGACGTGGAACTGGCCGATGTCGACTTGGCGGTGCTTCACTACACGTCCGGCTCCACCGGCAAGCTCAAGGCGGCCATGCAGACCATGGGCAACCGCATGGCGTCGCTGCGCAAGGTGCTGACCGGACGCATGCGCGTCACCCCCGGCGACGTGCTGGCGCTGGCTGGCCCCATTACGCATGCCAGCGGCATGTTCATCCAGCCCTTCCTGTCGCAGGGCGGCACCATCCTGCTGCACGAGCGGTTCGAGCCTGAAGCCTTTCTGGCATCGGTGGCGGCGCATCGCGTCACGCATACCTTCGTCGTGCCCACCATGATCAACAAGCTGCTGGAAGTGCCGGACCGCGCGCGCTTCGATCTTTCCGCGCTCCGCTCGATGACCTACGGAGCCGCGCCGATGGCCCCGGCACGCATCGTCGAAGCCTGGCACGCGTTCGGGCCGATCCTGTCGCAAGGCTATGGCGCCGGCGAAACCACTGGCGGACTGGTCGCCCTGACCATCGACGACCATCGCGAGGCCATCGAGCAAGGCAAGCCCGAGCGGCTGGCTTCGTGTGGGCGTCCGTTTAGTGAAGCGCGCGTGTGCCTGGTAGACGATGCTGGCCAGCAGGTGCCGGCCGGGAAAATTGGCGAAATCGTCATCGCGGGCCCCGAGGTGTTTGCCGGCTACTGGCGCGAACCCGAACTGACCGCCGCCGCGCTGCGCAATGGCTGGCTCCATACCGGTGACCTCGCGCGCGCCGACGACCGGGGCTACCTGTACATCGTCGACCGCAAGAAGGACATGATCATCTCGGGCGGCTTCAACGTGTATCCCGCCGAGATCGAAACGGTGCTGTACCAGCACCCCGCCGTCTACGAAGCCTGCGTGGTGGGCGTGCCGGACCCGGTCTGGGGCGAAAGCGTCAAGGCGGTAGTGGTGCTGCGCGAAGGCGCGAGCGCGCAGGCCAGCGACCTGATCCAGCATTGCGCCGAACGGCTGGCCGATTTCAAGAAGCCGAGGTCTGTCGACATGGTGGCCGAATTGCCCAAGAACGCCAACGGCAAGCTGTCCCGCAAGGCGGTACGGGAAGCGTTCTGGAAGGATCACGAACGGCGCGTAGCCTGACCAGCCCTTGCCGGTTCCGAAACGACAAGACCCCGCGCAAGCGGGGTCTCTCTGTCAGCGGAGGATGCGGTTTCAACCCATCAGCGTTTCTGCAATCTCGCGATGCAGGCGTGCGTACGGCACTTCGAACGGATGCGGCGACTGCCCCGGTGCCGCGCCAAAGTGCGCGATCACGACATCGGCCGCGGGCGATACGTAAAGACGCTGTCCGTAGCGTCCTTGCGCCGACATACCCTGCAGGCGGTCGTGAGACAGGTAGAAGTAGTTGCGATAGGAGCCGCCTGGGTAAGCCGCCGCAAAGCGGCTTTCGGCAAACAACGCCTTGTCGCCGCCGGCGCGGATGTCGGCCAGCACGGCCGAGGGAATGATCTGCCGGCCGTTGAAAAAGCCATTGCCGCGGATGGTTTCGCCGAAGCGTGCCAGGTCGCGCAGCGTCAGGCTCAGCCCGCCGGAGGAAAACTCGGCACCTGTCTTGTCGACCGAGTAGAACCCGTCGCGCTCGGTCGACATCGGCTGGAACAGGTATGCCGACATCAGATCCGCAATCGATCTGCCCGTGACGCGCCGCAGCACCCAGGCCAGCGCCTCGGGCTGGCCGTTATCGTAGTACAGCCGCTCGCCATGACGGCCGGCAACCGGTTTCTTGAGCACGAAATCGTAGAAATCGGTAGGAGATTCGGGCCGGCGCGGCAGTAGTCCAAGCACTTCGAACACGCCGCCGTCCTGGGCCCCGAGCGCGGACGGCCGGTCACCCAGGTCCGGTCGCACGATGCCGGCCTGCATGTCCAGCAACTGCTGGAGCGTGGCGCTGCCCATTGCCGTGCCGCGCATTTCGGGCACGTAGCTTTCCGCCGTGGCGCTTAGATCGAGCTTACCCTCGGCCGCGAGTATGCCGGCGACAATGCCCAGGTAGGACTTGCTGATCGACGCGCTGCCGTGCCGCAGGTGAGGCGCCATACCATGCAGGTAGCGCTCGAACACCACCTTGCCTCGATGCAGCACCATGAAGGCATCGATTTCCAGTTTGCCCAGGGCCTCGTCCAGGCCCATTTTTAACCCGTCAGGCCCCGAAACCACCGTAGCACCATCGAGTGCCTCGCCCGACGGCAATGCCGAAGGCGCAGCGTCGCCGCGCCAGATGTCGACGGTCGGCACCGACAGCGAACGATGGATCAGCGACCAGCGCAGCCACGGTAGCTTGAACCAGTTTGTTGGCCCGACGCGCGTCTCCGGGGCCGGCGGGAATCCGGCCATGACCTGCTCTTCGGGCACGGCATCGGTATGGGCCTGCATTGTCGTCACTTGCGTAGTCATGGTTGTCAGTCTCCAAATACACCGGAGCGGCGCACGAGCTCGCCCCATGCGGCGACCTCGGCCTGAAGCTGCTTCTGCAGTTCGGCCGGGGTCAGCGGTTTCCAAACTGACCACACCTCGTCGCGCTTGCGCGCCCACTCTGGCGTGGCATTGACCTTGTTGATCGACCGGTTCAGCGAGGCAACGATGTCAGGCGGCGTGCCGGCCTTGGCCATGAAGGCCGTCCAGCCGGTGCGCTCGTAGCCGGAGAAGCCGAGTTCGCGGAACGTCGGCACATCGGGCAGGTACTGCGAGCGGTCTGCACCGGTCACCGCCAGGATGCGCACCTGCTTCTTCGCCAGCAGCGGGCGCAGGTTGAACGTGTCGAGCATGATGTACGAGATCTGCCCGCGCAGCATGTCGATCAGTGCCGCGCCGGACGCCTTGTACGGAATATGGGTGGCTTCGAGCTTGAAGTCGTCGCGAATCTGGAAGCCGTACAGGTGCGATACCGATCCGTTGCCTAGCGACGCGTAGTTCAGGGTGCCTCGCTGCTGCCCGGCCCATGCCACCCACTCCTTGAACGTGCGGGCTGGGTTCGATGCCGGCACCGCTAGCCCGATCGGGGCCGAGCCGGACAGCGCCACCGGCACGAAGTCCGACAGCGGCTTGTATTGGAGCTTGCGGAAGTACGACGGCGTGATCGTGAACGTGGCGTTGGCCAGCAGGAAATCGTAGCCTTCGGGCGGCGCCATCAGTACCGACTGGGCTGCGATCTGCCCGGCCGCACCGGTCTTGTTTTCCACGATCATCGGCGTGTTGCGGTACTCGTGCGCCAGCGTTTGCAGGAAGTCGCGCAGGCGTAGGTCCACCGGGTCGCCGGCGCCCGAATACGTGACGAAGCGCACCGTGCGCTCCGGCCATTGCGCCGCGAATGCGCGCAGCGGCAAGCCCATGGCGCCCATGGCGCTCAATCCCAGCAGGCCGCCGGCCCCGGCCATGAAACGGCGTCGATCCGCCGCAAAGTTCGATTTACTCATGCGTTACCTTCGGTGAGATGGGGTTGGCGCGATCAGAAAATGTGCTTGATGCCCAGGCTGACGGAGTATCCATTGTCCCCGCTGCCCTGGTCGATCGGGATGGCGTTGATGGTGACGCTACTGCCTGGCGAATTGCGAATGTAGGCTACGCGGCTGTACACCAGCGTACGGCGCGACAGCGCGTGGTCCGCGCCGAACGCCATGCCCAGCGGCCGCTCGGTCATGCCCACCACGACGCGCTTGACTGCCGCGAGCTTGATCGTCCACGCCGGCGTGGCTACCCAGTCCATCGTCAGCGCATAGTAGCGGGCAGCCGCGGTGGCGGCGATCTGGCTCGCGCTGTAGCCGAAGAACGCACCCAGCTCCACCTTTTTGGCGAAGTTGTAGGTGCCGCCCACGTAGTGGGAACGCGTCTGGCCTTGCGGAATGGCGGCCGTGGCCGGCTTGTTGGTGCTGGCCTGGAAGCCATACATTAGGTAGACCGGCCCGCGCAGGTACTGGATGTTCGCGCCATAGGTACTGGCTTGCTGCATTTCACCGGGCACCTCGCCGAATGCATAGGTGGCCGACGCGGTCAGTCCGTTCCAGTCCGGCGTGCTATAGGTGATGGCATTGTCGACGCGCGATGCGTAGGGCACGTAGCCCGTGCCCTGGGCGCTCGACTTGGCGACCAGCGTGAACGGCGAGACCGCCGCATTGAGCGAGAAGGGATCGAGTCGCGCGATGACGTAGAAGGCGGGCGTGTACTGCCGCCCCATGCGCACTTCGCCCCAGTTGCCCTTCAGGCCGACAAGGGCTTGCCGGCCGAACATCGACCCGTTGCCGAAGAACTCGGCGCCCGTGTCCGTGCGGAAACCTGCTTCGGCGACGAATATCGCCTTCAGGTTGCCGCCCAGGTCTTCCACGCCGCGCATGCCGAACCGCGAGGCCGCCTGGCGGCCGTCGTCGACGCGGACTACGCTGCGCGAGCCCTTGGCGTACTCCACCGCCTGGTCCGCCACCCCGTACAATTGCACCGACCCGGCATGTGCGGCGCCGGCACCTAGAGCTAGGCCGCCAATGGCAAGTCGCCTCCTCCATCCTCCTCCCATTTCGTTCCCCCTCTTCTAAGAATTTCTTGTCGTATGGCTCAGCGCAAAAGTTAGAGGAAGAGGGCGGGAGGAAGGATAACGCCGGCGACTTGTCTGATAACGCAGCGGAATCGCAGGCTCGTAACACCCTGGTCATATACCGACTGGATTTAAGCAAGGCTTCCATGTGCCCGACTCATGGCTCCCGGATCGATCATTCAAGGCCGTGGCGTCTAATGACCAAGATGGGTCGACAGCGGTCTGGGGCGAATTCGTGTCAAGATGCGGCCCGAGAAGTTGGATCAATCACCGTGCAGGAACCGGGGGCCCGTTATGACACTTGTAGTTGCCCATGCTGACGAGGAATAGGTTTCATAGTCGCAGACACACTACTGAGCTCCTCGGTAGCGCTGCGTGGTGAGGCTTGACCAGTGGGCGGCACAGGTCATACCCTAAAGATTCATGTGCTATCCGGCCATGTGTCTGTGGCATTCGCTGGCGATCCAAGTTTGGCATGCGAGTTGATAGCCGAGATCAACAACGACATTCAGGGCGGGGAGGCACACGATATTCCCCATCAACTCCTTGCCGTACAGCGTGCAACGCGTGCCTATATTGGCGACCCAGAGGGATATAGGGTACTGACGAGCTTGATAGGTCCTAGGAAGGCCCCGAGCTTCGCCATGTACAGCTTCCAGACGGGTCATTTCGCTGCGAGCGCTTTGAAGCACCGACCTCCGAGCAATGGTTCATCAGAGTTTCCCATGCTATGGAATCTCTCTGTCATAGCCGATCAGTTGCGACCGTTGGCGCGATTTCAGATGCAATCACTCGCGTAGTTGATGCATGCAGCTCGGGCGAACTCGAATATATGCAAGCCGCTTACGCAGTCCGTTCAGTTGAGGAGGACTACACGGGATACACCCTTCTGGCTGCTAACGCCCGCCAGCGCGCCAATGGCCATATATTTTTACGCGGGAAGGTTTCCCCAGATTGCAGGGAAACGGAATTAGTGAGACCCAGCCGCTTTTCATGAGACTGGAAAAACGGAACGCGTGAGACTGGCTTGGGCTCGCGCGCGACGCGTAGTTGCGATGACATAAGGTCGGCGCGACTTCCGCCGTCGCCGGGCCGACAAGGCTACCGGCGAGAGGCAGCGGTCGATCCTGAAGCGCCTTTCAAAATTGGGACGCTGTGGCGACCGCTTTCGATGGAGCTGCACATCGGCGGCCAGCGGCTAGAGGTGAAGCTCGATGTTCTCGCGCCGCACCATGGCCCAGCCCGCACTGATCGCGACTTGGAGCGTAGGGGAACACTGGCATGGCTCTGACGTGCCGCCTCTTTCGAGCGCCCAGCGCTTTTCGGCCGGCACGGCGCAGATGATATCTGCAGCAGGTCGGCAGTCGTCGGGGTCACTATGGGCGCCAAATAACGGTAACGGGGGCATTTCGGCCGCAGCGCAAGTCTTCAAGCGCGCAGCGGAATGCCGCAACTTGGCGTGGACCGATAATGGAGTCGTTCCGCTAGTCAATGATTGAAGCCCTGACTTCGGCCAGTAGCGTCGTACTCAACGTTGGCGGTTTGGCTGCGTCTGAGGCGGGTATTTGAAAAGGGCTGGCCGCGAAGTGCCACGCCCCATTGCCCTACTGGTCTCCGAGAAGCGCCACCGTCAGGTCCACTAACGCCCGCAAGCGTGCCAGCCGCCGCAGGTCGCGGTGAATTCCCAACCAAACGTCTCGCCCTGGCGGCGCCTCGCCCAGATCGATGCGCCGCAGGTCGGGCGTCGCATCGCCCAGCGCGCAAGGCAGCACTGCGAAGCCACCGCCCTCGGCGCACATGCGTGCCTGCACGCCACGGTTGTTGCTACGATAAGCAATACGTGCCCTGGGTAGCATTCGCCCGGCCCATGTCACGTCAGGAAGCGTGCCAAAAGCGGTATCCATACCGATGAGCGCGGCTCCTTGGCCGTCGCCGGCATGGGGCACCACCAAGTCCCGGTGACCGTACAGGGCGTACTGCATGTGCAACAGCTTGCGCTGGATCACGTCGGGCTCCTCAAACGGCGTGATGCGAAAAGCCAGGTCGGCCTCGCGGCGCGCCAGGCTGTATTGGCGGGAATCCGTCACCAATTCCACCGATACCTCCGGGTGCTGCCTGAGAAACGAGGCAAATACCGGGGTCAGCACATGCATGCCGAACCAGTCGGACGACGTGACACGCAGCGAGCCGGTCAGCGTGTTGCCCTGCCCGGCCAGTGCTCTGGAAAGTCCGAGTGCTTCTTCCTCCATGCGCTCTGCGTGGACAAGGGCGGAGCTACCTTCATCTGTCAGCACTAGGCCGTCGCTGGTCCGGTGGAAAAGGGAGTGCCCTACTGCATCCTCAAGCGCCCTTAGGCGACGGCCCATGGTCGGTTGTGTCTGGCCAATCACTCGCGCCGCCCCACCTAGCGTTCCGGCTCGGGCGATAGCGAGGAAGATCCGGACATCGCTCCATTCGAGTCTGCGGTCATTCATTTTTGATTGGATGTCGTTCACAATTTTTTATTTCCATGCGATTACGCATAAACCATCATGAGTCCAACGACGCGCGGAAAGCAAGCCCTCCTAGCGTGATGACCGAACCGAAACTCAGGAGATGACAATGTCCATGCAGGCCCTGGTACTGAACCAATACAATGGCCCCCTCAAACCCACCACATTGGCCATGCCCGCCCCCGGCCCCGGCCAGGTTCTGGTGCGCATCGCTGCCAGCGGCCTCAACCCGCTCGACACCAAGATCCGGGCAGGCGCCGCCGCGCATGCGCGGCATCCGCTGCCGCTGGTGCTGGGCATCGACATGGCTGGCACGGTGGAGGCAGTCGGCGCGGGCGTTACCACTTTTCACCCCGGCGACGAAGTTTACGGCATGACCGGCGGCGTGGCCGGGCTTCAGGGTTCGCTCGCGCAGTACGCCGCCGTTGACGCCGACCTGCTGGCCCGCAAGCCATCGAATCTGTCCATGCGCGAAGCCGCGGCCCTGCCGCTGGCTTTCATCACTGCCTATGCCGGTATCGTCGATCGGGCGCACCTGCGGACCGGCCAGACCGTGCTCGTCCAAGGCGGCGCCGGCGGCGTGGGCCATATCGCGGTGCAACTGGCACGCGCGCTGGGCGCCACAGTGTTTGCCACGGCCAGTGAGAAGGATCTTGACCTGGTGAGCGAGCTCGGCGCAACGCCCATTGACTACCGCGCGCAGCCCGTCGAAGCATACGTCGCCGCGCACACGCAGGGTGAAGGCTTCGAGCTGGTCGTCGACACGGTCGGCGGTCCGACGCTGGACGCCTCATTTGCCGCCGTCAAGCACTTCGGCCACGTGGTCAGCGCGCTCGGCTGGGGAACGCATGCGCTGGCCCCGCTGTCGTTCCGCGAAGCCACCTACTCCGGCGTGTTCACACTCTATCCGCTGCTCACCGGCAAGCTGCGCGCCCATCACGGCGAGATCATGAGCGAGGCCACGCGGCTGGTGGAAAGCGAACTGTTGCGGCCGGTGGTCGATCCGCGCCGCTTCACGCTGGCGCAGGCGGAGCAGGCATACGAACTTGTCACCGCAGGCACCGCGCGCGCCAAGGTGGTCGTCGAGATCGAATGATGGCTGGGACGGGACTACGCCTTCTCGCCGGCCCGCTGGTGTGCTGAGCATGGCTGGGGAGCCGTCCAACGAATTCGTACTTCGCGTCAGGGCAGTCTCACTAGTTCCAGTTCTAAGACCAGCGAGCGACGACCGAAGTAGTTGATAAGTCGTTGAATTTTCGGAAGACGCATTCTCACGAATTTCCAGTTCCTCACAAGATTTTTTGTAGGAACGCGGAATTAGCCGGACTACCGATCAGATTGCTGGACTGGAAATCCGGAATTAGCCGGACTGGGGTGAATGCCGTGACGTTCAGCTAGGACCTGACAGCAACCGCCGCTTGTGTTCCAAACAAAATGGAACGCTGCACTAGGTCGCCGCATCGCCCTGCGCCAGTGCTGCGATCAGGTCCATCAGCCACATCAGTCCGGCATCGCTGTCCCGCGCGGCCGTCCAGACCGACATCACGGTGAACTCCGGCATCGGCACGGGGGAAGGCGCATCGCGCAGGCCGGCGCTGTTGCACCATTGGCCGGCGAGTACCGCCGGCACCGTCGCCAGCGCGGGGCTTCCCATGAGGATCGCCGGCACGCTGGCAAAGCGTGCGCTGCTGTAGCGCACGTCCCTTGCCTGGCCCCGTTCCGCCAGCCAGGCGTCGGCCGCGCTGTCGAAGGCGCCGCGATAGGACACCAGCACATGGGGAAACCGCAGGTAGTCACGCAGCGACAGGCCCTGTCCGGCGCGCAGCGGCGCCGCGCCATAGACACAGCGAAAGCCCATGGTCCGCAGTGCGCGCTCGCGCCGCCATGCCGGCCCCCTGACGAAGGGGCCGATGCCGAGGTCCATCTCGTTGCGCTCCAGCATGTCCGTGCCACGGAACGGGTCGGTCGGCACGATGGCCAGCCGCACGCGCGGGGCCAGCGCATCGAGCCGGGCCAGTAGCGCCGGCGCAAGCCACAGTTCCACCCAATCGGGCATGCCCACGACAAAGGTCCGGTCCGACGTGGGCGGGTCGAACTCACGCCGTTCGAGGAGGGCGGTCTCGATATCTCCGAGTGCCGGCATCAGCCGCCGCTCGAGTTCCAGGGCGCGTTCGGTCGGCTCCATGCCGCGAGCGGTCCTGACCAGCAGCGGATCGTCAAACAGCTCCCGCAGCCGCGCAAGCGCACCGCTGACGGCCGGCTGCCCCAGGTGCAGGTGCGCCGCCGCTCGCGAGACGCTGCGCTCGCGCAGCAACACGGCCAGCGTGACCAGCAGGTTCAGGTCGACGCCGCGAAAATGGCTTTCCTTGATACTCACCTTGGCTACCTTCCGTCGGATTTGGCAGCATTGAACTATCGCGCGATGCCCGCGGCAAGGCAAGCCGTTATCGTCATCGCAGCGCCGGCGTACTGGCGGGCGGGCGGCGGTGGCGGGTCAGTTGCTCGAAAGCCGACGCCAGCGGCAGCAGCAGCGCATCGCTGCCTGCCCGGCCTAGCCACGACACGCCAGCGGGAACGCCGGCCGACGTGAATCCCATCGGCACGCTGATCTCCGGAAAGCCGGCGGCGCTCGCCATATGCATCGGCGCCAGGGGCTGTTCGGCGCGGCAGTGGTAGGTGGCATCGGCCATGTCGAAGCGCGGCGATGCAGGGCATGCCAGCGTGGGGAATACCAGCGCCTCTACGCCGTCGGCACGGAAGATATCGTCGAGCATGGCGCCGAAGCGGCGTGCCGCCAGGCCATCGACTTGCGGCGGCAGGTCTCGCGTCTCGTACGCTTGCCGTAGCGCGGCAAGGGTAAGCGGATTCACCGGATGGCGGCCATCCGTTGCGGCCATGCGCGCAAGCAACGCGGACGTATTGCCAGGCGCGCCGGCAGGCAACTGCCCCAGCCAGGCATCGAGCCCGCGCACCCATTCAGCGCGGGCGATATCGCCCAGCAGGTCGGTGTAGAGCGTGCGCGCGCCCGCCGGCAGGCGCACGAGTATGGTCTCGGCGCCTGCCTCACGCATGGTCTGCGTCGCCGCCAGGAAGCGCAGATCGATCTCGTCGTTGCCGCCCGCGAAGTCGGTCACGATGCCCAGCCGGCAGCCGCGCATCGACGCTGGCGTGTCGATGAAACCTGCGCCTGGGACCAGCGCGTCCAAAACGACGGCCGCATCGGCGGCACTGCGCGCCACCGGTCCTACGGTATCGAACGATGCTGCCAGCGGCAGTACGCCTTTCGCCTCAAGCAACCCATGGGTCGGCCGCATGCCGGTCAACGCATGCACACAGGCCGGACCGCGCACGGAACCGAACGAGTCGGTGCCAAGTCCGAAGGCCGCGAAGTTGGCCGCCACCGCCGCGCCGGTGCCGCTGCTGGAACCGCTGGCATTGCGCGACAGGCGATAGGGATTGCGCGTCAAGCCGTTGGCGGAGCTGTAGCCGAAGCGGCCGTTGGAAGCGGCCAGCTCCGACATATTGGCCTTGGCCAACACGATGGCACCGGCTTCGCGCAGGCGCGCCACGCACGGCGCGTCCGCGTTCGGATAAGCCTCGCGCAACGCCGAACACCCGGCAGTGGTGGGCATGCCGACGGTATCGATGTTGTCCTTGACCACCATGGGAATGCCGTGCAACGGCCCGCGCGGGCCGCTTGCGCGCAGTTCCCGGTCCAGTGCACGCGCCTCGTGCATGGCGGCGGGATTGACGCAACTGATCGCATTGATCAGCGGGCCGGACTTATCGAAGGCGGCGATGCGGGCGAGGTAGAAGGCGACCAAACCGGCCGCGGAAACGGTGCCAGCGCGCATGGCGGCAGCGAGTTCCCGGAGGGAGGCTTCGAACGGGTCGAAGCCGTCAGTCGGAGCAGCGGAAGAATTGGGAGTCATCGTCGATCCTTCGGTAGGCGTGCAGTATTGGCCCGCCGGTGCCAGCAGGCAATGGATGTTTTATCGGTCCATCTTTCCATCCCGGAATGAATGCACGACAATGCCGGCACGCGCCCCCGCAACCGGAATCGGCTTCCTGCCACGCCTACCGACATGAAAAGTACAAACGGCCGCCACCTGCCCGCGCTGGCGAACCTGATTGCATTCGAGACTACGGCGCGCACGGGCAGCGTCACCGGCGCGGCCGAAGAGCTGTGCCTGACGCAAAGCGCGGTCAGCAAGCAGATCACCGAGCTGGAATCCTTCCTCGGCGTGCGCATGCTGAACCGCCGCAAGGGCGCCGTGGCGGCGACGCCTGCCGGCGAGGAATACCTCAAGAGCGTGCGCAAGGCCCTGGCCATGCTGGAGGAAGCCACGATGGAAGTGCAGTCGGGGCGCGCCTCGGGCGGGCGACTGAACCTGTCGGTGCCGGTGTCGCTGGGCAATATCTGGCTGTTGCCACGCATGCTCAGGTTCGCGCGCGAACAGCCGCATATCCAGCTCAACGTTACCACCAAGGTCGGGCCGGTCGACCTCGAAAGCACCGGGCTCGATGCCGCCATCATGTATTGCGCGGGTCCGCCACCGCGCCATTTCAGCCTGAAGGTCATGCCGCTGGAACTGTATCCGGTGTGCGCCCGTGAATTGCTGCCGGCCGGCACTACGCTGGCCAAAGCGGTGAAGCGTCTGCCCTTGCTGCACCAGAACGCCGCGCTGGAAGCGTGGCCTGCCTATCTTGAGCAGACCGGCATCAAGCTCGCGCGCCCGGATGACGGCCCGCGTTATGGCCTGCTGACCATGGGCCTGCAGGCCGCCCTCGGCGGGATGGGCCTGGCGCTGCTGCCGGAGTATGTTGCCGGCGAAGACATCAAGGCTGGCCGGCTGCTGCGCCTGTCCGACGAGCCCTACGTCTCGCCCAAGGCCTACTACTTCATCTGCCGCGAGGACAAGCGCGACAGCCCTGCGATGGAGACCTTCATCGCGTGGCTGCTGGAGCAGACCGCCGGCGCAAACAGGCGCTAGGCGCTACCGCTGCGCCTTCACCAGGGTGGAGGTGACGAAGCGTCCGGGTCGGCTGCTGGCCGGCTGACCGTCGCGAAGGGTCGCCTTCCCCGCGACGAACACGTGCCGCACACCAACGGAAGGCTGCCGCGGATCATCGAAGGTGGCGCGATCCTGGATCGTCGCCGGATCGAAGACGGTAATGTCCGCGACATGGCCGGTCCTGAGCTCCCCGCGCCGCTCCAGCCCGAAGCGCTGTGCCGGCAAGCCGGTCATCTTGTGCACCGCGCGCTCCAGCGGGAACAGACCCAGGTCGCGCGAGTACAAGCCGAGCACGCGCGGGAACGTTCCCCACAGCCGCGGGTGCGGCGTTTCATCGGAAGGGATGCCGTCGGAGCCGACCATCGTGTCGGGATAGGCCAGGATGTCGCGCACGTCGGTCTCGTCCATGATGAAGTACACGGCACCGCCCGGCACCAGCGCCTGGGCGACTTCATGCCGTGAGCGGCCCCATTCCTGCGCAAGGTCTTCGAGGTAGCGCCCGGCGGCTTCAGGGTGCGGGGCCGACCAGGTGATCAGGATGCGGTCGCATTGATGCACACGCTCGGGCCGCAACATGGTCGACGACGCCGCATACGGATAGCAGTCCAGACACAGCGGCATGGTTTCGGCCAGCCCGCGCACCTGCGCCAGCGTGTGGCGGCTGCGTCCGTGATTCTGCTTGCCCACCAGCTTGTGGTGCGAGATTACCGTCGATACCCCCAGTGCCTTGCCGATGCGCGCGGTCTCGTCGATCGACTCGCCGATGTTGTCGCTTTCATCGCGCATATGGGAGACCAGCACGCCGCCGAGCCGCTTCATCGGCTCGCACATGCGCACGATCTCATCCTCGGGCGCCGCGGCCGATGGCGGATAGAACGTGCCGGTGGACACCCCGATCGCCCCCTGGCGCAGCGCGGCGTCGACGTCTTGCCGCATGCCTTCGATCTCCGCATCGCTGGCGGGCAGGCCAAGCTGGCGCAAATGCCTGGCGCGCAGCGTGGACTGGCCGACCAGCACCGCGACATTGACCGCGGCCGGCTGCGCCGCGAACGATTCACGGTAGGCTCGCACGGAATCGAAGCGGTAGCCGCCGCGCATGATGTCGAGCGGAGCCGGCGGGATGCTGTCGGTCACCAGCGGGAACAGGCTGATGCCGCAGTTGCCGGCGATGATGGTGGTGACGCCCTGCGTGACCTTGGGCAACATCTCCGGGGACTGGAACACCATCCAGTCGTCGTGTGTGTGGGTGTCGATAAAGCCGGGGGCGACGATCAGGCCGGTGGCATCGACTTCGGTGTCCGCCCGCGCCGCCGCGAGGTTGCCGATCGCGGCGATCTCGCCGTTCAACACGCCAATGTCGGCGGCGCGACGCGGCGCGCCGGTGCCGTCGATGAGGTCGCCGCTGCGGATGATCAGGTCATAGTGCATTTGCATGGCGCGCTCCTCAATCGACCCTGGCGCCGCTCTTGCGCACCAGCTCGCCGAACTTGACGGTCTCCGTTGCGATCAGTTGCTGGAAGTCGCGCGCGGTGCCGCCCAGCGGATCGAACGAGAGCTTGTCCAGGTGCGCACGAAAAGCCGGATCCTTGATGATGGCGTTGACTTCCCGGTTCAGGCGCTCGATGGCCTCGGCAGGCGTGCCCGGCGCGGCCACAAGTCCCGCCCATGCGGTCAGCTCGTAGCCCTTCAGGCCGGCCTCCGCCATGGTCGGCAGGTCCGGGAATTTCGGCGAGCGCTTGCTCGACGTCACCGCCAGCGCGCGCACGCGGTTAGACACCACGTAGGGCCCGATCGACGGCACGTTGTCGAACATCAGCTGTACGTTGTTGCCAACGAGATCCTGCAGCGCCGGCGTGCTGCCCTTGTAGGGCACGTGGGCGATGTTCAGGCTGGCCATGACCTTGAACAGCTCGCCGCCCAGGTGGCTGGTGGTGCCGTTGCCGGCGGAGCCCATCGACAGCTTGCCCGGATTGGCGCGGGCATAGGCCACCAGTTCCTGCGTGGTCTTGACCGGCAGCGACGGGTTGACCGCAAGGATATTGAAGGTCGTGACCAGACCGACAATGGGCACCAGCTTGTCGGGGTCGTAGGGCAGCTTGCTGTAGAGGAAACGGTTGGTCGACAGCGTGGCGTTGTTGCCGTAGCCGATCGTGTAGCCGTCCGCCGGCGCGGCAAGCAGCGCTTGCATGCCGATATTGCCGCCCGCGCCTGGCCGGTTCTCGACGATCACGGCCTGGCCGAGCCGCTTCGACAGCGCATCGCCGAACAGGCGCGCAACGATGTCCGGTGCGCCACCCGGCGCGGTCGGTACGAGCAGGCGCACCGGCTTCTCCGGCCATGCCGCCTGCGCCGCCGCCGGCGCCAACAGCAGCGCGCCGAAGATCCCCGCGGCAAGTGCTTGAATTGCTGTCTTCCTCATGCTGATTTCCTCGTCATCGTGGTGTAACTGTGGAGTTGAGTATCAGCGCCGGCCCGGCGCCAGCCTAGTGAAGTTTTGTGGTTGGATAGTTTCCGTGGCGGAATGAATGCCGCGGGGGCCACACTCCGCGCCGCACCTCCGGTGCGATATCGCCGACGACGATGCCGGCGATCATTCCAAACGATTTGTGCCAGGCCGCTCAGGCCACCAGAATCCTCACAACACGCCACAGACCGCCGTTCGCGGTCTACTTCGAGGCAAGCACAAATGAACACTCCCCACTCCCCGCTAACGCCCTCCCCGTGGCAGCGCGCGCTGCTGGTCGGTACTTTTCTCTGGTCGGTGGTTGCCATGCCGGCCCATGCCGCGGCGCCCCAGCTCGGCACCCAGGCACCCGGCTACTACCGGATGAAATTCGGCAAGTTCGAGGTCACCGCACTGTCGGACGGCACCGTCAACGTACCGATCGGCAAGCTGCTCAAGCATGCGTCGCACGAGCACATCGCGTCGCTGCAGGCGCGCAGCTACCAGTCCACCGAGCCCGAGACCTCGATCAACGCCTTCCTGATCAACACCGGCCAGCAGTTGGTGCTGGTCGATGCCGGTGCTGGCAGCCTGTTCGGTCCTGGCGTCGGCGGCAAGCTACCGGACAATATCCGCGCCGCCGGCTACCAGCCCGAGCAGATCGATGCGGTGCTGCTGACTCATATCCACGTGGATCACTCCGGCGGGCTCGCGGTCGACGGCAAGCCCGTGTTCCCGAACGCTGTGGTCTACGTCGACCGCCGCGATGCCGATTTCTGGCTCAACCCCGCCAACGCCGCAAAGGCGGCATCCGGCCAGCGGCATAACTTCGCGCAATCGGAAGCGGTATTCGCGCCTTACCTGAAGGCCGGAAAGGTCCGGCCCTTCGACGGGGAGCAGGAACTGTTCCCCGGCATCCGTCCGGTGCGCATGCCGGGCCATACGCCGGGCCACGCGTTCTACGAGATCAGCAGTGAAGGGCAGCGCCTGCAACTGTGGGGCGATACCATCCACGCGCAGCACGTGCAGTTTCCGGAGCCGGGCGTGGCCATCGATTTCGATGTGGACTCCACCGCAGCGGTGAAGATGCGCAAGCTGGCGATGGCTGACGCCGCGGCCAAGGGCTATTGGGTGGGCGCGGCGCATATCTCGTTCCCGGGCCTCGGGCATGTGCGGCGCCAGGGCAAGGGCTATGCATGGGTGCCGGCCGAGTACAGCATGGGACGAGAAAAGGCGGAGGTGGGCGCGTCGCACTGAGACTCCGCGCCCTGCTCAACCGTGCTTTTTCCGCGGTAATGCGGCCGCCATAGCGCTCGAGCAGCGCGTAGCTGATGGACAGGCCGAGGCCGGTTGCTACCTGCTTCTTGGTGGTGAAAAACGGATTGAACAGATTGGGCAGGTCTTCAGGCCTACCAGCACGCCCACCACCAGATCCCCTGTATTGCGGGGCCAGGACGGCCGGTTCGTTATGGTGACACCAGCGTAGATTTCCAGCGGGCGGGTCGGTGTATAAATTGAGAGGTAGGGAGGAAGTACAGTGTTGCGCGGTGCCCGCCACCGGCTGCAATGCAGCCGGCGAAGCGCATACTATTTCACGCTAGGGGACGTTGCCAGCAGCAAGCCACCACAGCCGGCCCAAAGATTAGCGGCCTGAAAGGGGATCATGCCCATGGATCGCAGAAAGTTTCTTGCCGCAGGCGCCGGCCTGGGTCCGGCCCTGGCCGCGGGATCGTTGATCGCCGCCACGACCTCCCGGGCGCAGACGCCGCCGGATCCCCGCACGCAGCCCCCCATGTCCAGCGCCCGACGTGGCGCAGGCCGCAAGGCCCGCGTGTTCATCACCGGCTCGTCCGACGGGCTGGGCCATGCCGCGGCCCGGACGCTGCTTGCCGACGGCCACCAGGTGGTCGTGCACGTCCGCTCGCAGGCCCGGCTGCCAGCCGTGAAAGCCCTCGTGGACCAGGGGGCCATCGCCACGATCGGCGACCTGTCGGAGGTTGCGCAGATCCGCGATCTCGCCCGCCAAGTCAATGCGATCGGCCGGATGGACGCCGTCATTCATAACGCCGGCGTCATCTCCGGTGCGCAAGTGCTGGTGGTCAACGTCGTGGCGCCGTACCTGCTCACGGCGCTGGTCCAGCGTCCCCGGCGCCTGATCTACCTGAGCAGCAGCATGCACCGGGGCGCACGCGCCACGCTTGCCGGGATGGACTGGTCGGGCCGCACCGCCACGGGCGGCTACTCGGAGAGCAAGCTCTTTATCACTACCCTTGCCGCGGCCGTTGCGCGCCTGTGGCCCGGTGTGATCAGCAACGCCGTCGACCCAGGGTGGGTGCCGACGAAGATGGGTGGCCCGGATGCGCCGGACAACCTGCGGCTGGGGCACCTGACGCAGGAGTGGCTCGCCACCAGTGACGACCCCGCGGCGCTGACGAGCGGCGGCTACTGGTACCACCAGCAGCGCCAGAGGCCACATCCCGCCGTCAACGACATCCGTTTCCAGGACTTGTTGCTGGCCGAACTGGCGCGTGCCACCGGTACCAGGCTGGGCTGAGTGGCCGCGGGCGCTGCGGGTCTAGAGGTGCGCGCCGTCACCGCCGCGGTCGCGGAAATCCTGCGGTCAACCTCAGCTGGCGAACCGGTGCATGCCGAGCGGTAGCGGCACCGGGTCCGTCTTGACCATCATTCCATCTGGAGCCCCACCGTCCTCGTCATGGCCTGGTAGGTCGGCCAGGTGCGGCCGATGAACCGCTGCAGCGCTTCACCGGTCAGGGGCGTGTCCTGGCTGCCCAACTGCTCGCGCACATTCCTGACCGCTTCCGATTCGGTGACCGACTGCCGCACCAGCGTGGCGAGCGTCGAGACGATGCCGGCAGGCAGCCCGGCGGGCCCCAGCAGCATGTTGCACTCGGCCAGGTTGCTGAACACGGGGTCCGAGATGCCTTCGTCCGTCCAGGTCGGTATGCCGGGCAATTTGGCCGAACGCGGCCCGGAGATCACCAGCAGCGGCTTGAGCCCGCCGGACGCCAACCCACCCGACATGCCGAGCAGCGAACCGGCGCCGATATCGATATGACCGGCCAGCAGGTCGCCGATCATCGCCCCCGTGCCCTTGTAGTTGATGATGTCGAGCTGGGCCCCGGTCAGCTTCTTCAACTGAGCCACCATCAATTGCCACCCCGAACCGATGCCGTAGTTGCCGACGCTGACCGGCCGCTTCTGCGCCAGTGCGATCAGTTCCTTGAAGGTGTTGGCGGGCAAACCCTTGGTCGCCACCATCACGCCGACGCCGGTACTCATCGACGCGACCGGCGTGAGCTCGCGCGAGGGGTCGATCGGCGGCTTCTTCAGCAGCACCGGCGCCTGCGCCAGCTGGCTGTGCAAGGTGCACAGCAGCGTGCACCCGTCGGGCTTTGCACGGGCCACTGCCTCGGCGGCGATCATGCCGATGCCGCCGGGCTTGTTTTCCACCACCACAGGCACCTTCAGCCTGGCGGAGAAGAACTCGGCGAACGCGCGCGCGGTGCTGTCGTTGGACGAGCCCGGCGCCTGCGCCGCAATGATCCGGATCGGGCGCGAGGGCCAGTCGCTGGCAAGCGACTGGCGGGGTAGCAGCCAGGGTAGCGCAGCCGCGGCGCCGAGCAATTGGCGTCGGCGCAGGTTGACGGTATCCGCGGGCAAGTCGTTGCCCGGACCAGGTATGGAATGCATGGGTCTTCTCCCGAATGCTTCAAGCCCGCGCCCGCACTGGAACGCGGGCACCCTGGCCGCGGCAATGCGCCACGGCCGGCACGGATGGCATGCCGTTACATGCCGATCAGGTCGGCGCGCTGCACCAGGTTCCTGACGATGCGCACCGAGGCGATGTCGATCATCTTGCCCTCGTACTGGACCGCGCCCAGGCCTTGCGACAGCGCTTCGTCATAGGCGCGGATCATGTCGCGGGCACGTGCCACGTCGGCAGCGGCGGGCGAGAAGACATCCTGCGCGAGTTCGACCTGCGACGGATGTATGGCCCACTTGCCAACCATGCCGAGGATCATGGCGCGGCGCGCTTCCTCGCGGAACGCGTCGGGGCTGCGGAAGTCGGCGAACGGGCCGTCGACGGCATCGAGCCGGTGAGCGCGCGCGGCAATCGTCAGTCGCTGACGCTGGTAGTGCCAGATGTCGCCCGGATAACCTCCACTGCCGCCGATGTCGCGCATGGACACACCCTGGCTGGCCGAGTAGTCGCCCATGCCGAAGATCAGGCATTCCAGCCGCGGTGTCGACGCGGCGATGGCTTCGACGTTCATCATCGCCTCGACTTCCTCGATCAGCACGTCGATGCCGATGCGGTGGCGCAGGCCGAGCTTCTTTTCCATCATCGACAGCAGCTTGTCGACAAACTGCACGTCCGCCGCCGCCATGGCCTTGGGCAGCATGATGACATCGAGATTACGGCCGGCACCCTCGACCACTTCAATGATGTCCTCGTAGGCGTATTCGGTGGTCAGATCATTGATGCGCACGCAGCGCGTGGTGCGGCCCCAGTCGAGCCCGTTGAGAGCGTCGACGATCTTGCGCCGTGCCGGGCGCTTTTCGCTGGGTGCCACGGCGTCTTCCAGGTCGAGGAAGACGAAGTCCACGCCCATGGCCGCGGCCTTGGTCATCATCTTCTCGCTCGAGCCCGGCACGGACAGCTGGCAGCGGCGCAGCCGCTTGATCTTCTCCTGCATGATGTTGTCTCCTGCTTGTTGTATTCGTGTTGTCTGTCGCTTCGCCACGACGTGGCCCGATGCTTACTGCACCACGCCTTCCGCGCGCAGCGCGGCGATCTCGCCGGCATTGAAACCGAGGTCGGCGAGGGTACGGTCGGTGTGCTCGCCAATCATCGGCGCCCGCTGCCGTACGCCTCCAGGCGTGGCACTCATGCGCACCGGACTGCCGGCAATCGTCAGCGCGCGCGCAGCGCCGGGCTGCTCGGCCTCGACCAGCATCCCGCGGATGCGGAAATGCGGATCGTCGAAGATGTCGGCGGCATCGAACACCGGCCCGAACGGCACCTCGCCGCCGAGCATTCCAGCGAGCGCGCGCTTGGTGTGACGCACGGTCCAGGCGGCGACCGCCTGCTCCACCTCGGCGCGGTGGCGAACGCGCAGCTCGTTGGTGGCAAAGCGCGGATCGTCGGTCCATGGCGGATGGCCCATCCGTTCCACCAGCAGCCGCCAGAAGCGGTCGTTCGGCACCCCCAGGCTGATATAACCGTCGCTGGCCGGGAACAGGCCGAACGGGCACAGCAGCGGATGACCGTTGCCCTCCGGTCCCGGCGCCTGTGCCGAGGCGCTGTACTGGAACACCATGCGCTCGCACACGGCCAGCACGGCGTCGACCATGGCCACATCCACGAACTGGCCACGACCGGTGCGCTGCGCATGCCAGCACGCCGCCGCCACGCCATAGGCCAGGAACATGGCCGGCACGATATCGCCGACGCCCGGGCCGATCTTGGTCGGTGCGCCACCGCGCTGCGGACCGGTAATGCCCATGATTCCGCCCATGGCCTGCGCGACGGGATCATAGGCGGGCCAGCCGGCGTAGGCGCTCGCGCCGCTGCGTGGGTCGCCGAAGCCGCGCAGCGCCGCGTACACGAGTTTCGGGTTCTCCTCCGCGAGCCGTTCATAGCCCAGCCCGAAGCGCTCCATCACACCGGCGCGGTAGTTCTCGACCAGCACGTCGGCGCCGCGCACAAGCCGCAGCAGGGTCTCGCGCCCGGCGGGCTGTTTCAGGTCCAGCACCAGCGATTCCTTGTTGCGGTTGATGGAGCCGAAGTAGCCGCCAAACCCGCCTGCTTCCATCCGCAACGCGCCCTCGAGATGCGGGCCGTTGCGCCGGGTCTGGTCGCCCCCGGGCGGCTCGATCTTGATCACGCGCGCGCCCTGGTCGGCGAGCATCATCGAGCAATACGGGCCGGCCAGCATCTGGGTCAGGTCGAGCACCACCATGCCGTCGAGCGCGCCGCTGGGGTGGCCATCCGTGCTCATCGTCCGCCCCAATGGCTCTTGCGCTTGATCAGCGCGGTGCGTTCCGCCTGCACGCACAGCTTGTCGTCCTGATTGACGCCGTAGTGGCGGAAGCGGACGATGCCGGCATCCTCGCGATCGGCGTCTTCCTTGGCCAGCACCTCGGTGAAGGCGTAGAGCGTGTCGCCGTGGAACACCGGATGCGACAGGCGGATCTTGTCCAGCGTCAGTTCTTGCAGGCATTGCTCGGCGGTGTCCTGCGCGGCAAGCCCGAGCACCATCGACAGGTTGATCCCGCCGAAGACCACGCGTTGCGCGAAGATGCCGCCGGCGGCTCGCCGCATGGCGTCCTCGTTGAAGTGCCCTTCGGCCGTATTCATGACCATGTTGGTCAGCATGACGTTGTCCATCTCGGTCACCGTCTTGCCGCGCGCATGGCGGATCAGCATGCCCGGCTCGAAGTGCTCGAAGTACCCGTCGGAGCTGGTAAGTGCGCCGAGTTTCATGCCGCCTCCTTCGATTGCCGGACCTGCCCCCCGAATGCGCGGCCGGCGATCATGCCCTCGACCTCGGACTTGCCGAGCAAGCTGTTGGCGATGATGCGTTGCTGGATCTCGGAAGTGCCTTCGAAAATCTTGGTGAGGCGTGCGTCGCGCCAGTAGCGCTCCACCGGGAACAGCCTGGTATAGCCCGCGCCGCCGAAGATCTGCAGCGCCTGCGAAGTCACGCGCTCAGCCATCTCCGAGGCGAAGTACTTCACCATCGACGCCTCCTTGTCGCAGCGGCGCCCGCTGTCGATCTCGTTGCAGACGAAGTAGAGCAACTGGCGCGCGGCCTCGACCTCGGTCGCCATGGTGGCGATCTTGAAGCGGATCGCCTGGTACTCGGCGATCGGCATGCCGAACTGGCGGCGTTCCAGCGAATAGGCGATCGCGTCTTCCAGCGCGCCCTGCGCCAGCCCGATCGCTCGGGCCGCCGTATGCGCGCGAGCGCCCTCCAGGCCCTTGGCCATCAGCAGGAAGGCCTTGCCCTCGGGGCCCATCAGGTTGCGCCTGGGCACGCGCACACCGTCGAGCGCCAGCTCGAAGGTCTTCCAGCCGAAATACCCGATCTTGGGGATCGGCGAGCCGGTCATGCCCGGCGGGAAGCCGCCCCGCTGCTTCTCGATCATGAAACACGAAATCCCTTCCCAGCGCTTGTCGGGCGATGGCGGCGCCGAGGTGCGCGCGAACAGGATCAGGTAGTCGGCGCCGTCGGCAAAGGTGCACCAGTATTTGTTGCCGGTCAGCACCCACTCATCGCCATCCGGCACGGCGCGGCACGAGATCGAGGCCAGGTCGGAACCGGTATCCGGCTCGGACAACGCGCTGGCATTGAGAAATTCGCCGCGCACCACGCGCGGCAGGTATTCGTGGCGCATGTCTTCGGGCATCGACTTCATGATCCAGCCGCCCTGTGCACGCGCCACGATCGACGCCACCGACATCCAGCCTCGCGACAGCTGCTCGCAGATCAGGCAATACTCGAAGATTCCCAGGCCGAGGCCGCCGTACTCCTCCGGGATGGTGATGCCGAAGTAGCCCATCTCGGCCATCTTGTCGCGCAGCGACATCGGGATCTCCGCATCCGGGCCGTCCAGCGCATTGGCAACCGGCAGCACCTCTTTCATCGTGAACTCGCGCGCCGCATCGCGGATCATGCAACGCGCTTCCGTCATGTACCCCAGACCGTCTCCTGACATGCTTATCCCCTCATCCTGACCAGATTGGTACGCTTGAATTCGATCACCGCATCGCCCTGCTGATTGGTGCCGTGCGTGTGCCACGTAACGATGCCGTAGCCGGGCCGGTTGCTGGCCGGCCTGCGCGACACCACGACGGAGCCGGCATAGAGCGTCTCGCCGGGGTAGACCGGGCGCAGGTAGGCCAGCTCGTCGACACCGAGAAAGGGACCGCCGCCCTCGGACAGGTCTTCCACCGACAATCCGAATACGGTGTTGAACACCAGCAGCGGATTGACCGGCACGCCGGGGTGGCCGTTAGCCCGCGCCACCGCCTCGTTGGTGTACTGCGGGTTGTAGTGCAGCGTCAGCACCGAGAACATTGTGTTGTCCGACACGGTGACGGTGCGGCCCCAGTGGTGGTTAAAGCGGCGGCCCGGCTCGAAATCCTCGTAGCGGTTGCCGCGGCCGCGCAGCCTGGCCTCGGCTTTCAGGCGCGCGACCACCGGATCGGTGGGGATCTCGGGGACGTGCCCGATGGCGGGTTGGGTGGATGTCATTGCATTGCCTCAAACAAAGGTTCGACGGAAGGAAGCCGGTCGAGCGTGTCGACCACCGACACCAGCTTCGCGAACTTGGCCGCGCCGATGCGTGGCACGACGATGGCCTGCGCCTTGTCGACCAGGCGCCGCCACTGCATGGCGAGGTCCGTGGCCGGCACCGCGACATTGACCTGCGCGCGCAGCGTGCGGCCGTCGCGCGTCAGGATCTCGACCGTGGCGGCGTTGCGGTCCGGACCAGGCACCACCTGCAGCGCGATCCGTTGCCGCGCCCTGACATAGCGCTGCGCGAGCGCGGTCTCTGGCGAATACAGCGCGAGCGACGCCGTGGGCGCGCCGTCCATCGCCAGCGCCGCCAGATGCTGGATCGCGAACTTGATCTCCAGGCCGGTCTGCGGGTTGGCGATATCGCACACGCCGCGATGCGGGCCGGACACGAAGATGGTCATCGACTCGAGCGCGTCCAGGTCGACACGGTGCTCGCGGCAGGCCTGGCGCACGGCTTCGATGGTGGAGTGCGTGAGGTAGCAGGACGCATGGAATTTGAACAGCGTGCGTTCGATCGCCATGCCTGCGCGGCCCTCGAAGGTCGCCGGAAACGCTGGCGCGGCGGGCGCCTGGGTGCGGCCGAAGCCTTGCTCGCACTCGATGCCGCTGGCATTGGCAGTGAAGCCGCGCGCGGCCAGGCGGGCCGCGATCACACCGTTCATGGCGGCCTTGCCCGCGTGCAGCGGCTTGGCCATGGTGCCGAACATGCACTTGAGTCCGGCCGCCTGCGTCGCCGCGAGGCCGAGGGCGTTGGCGGTGCGCGCGGGGTCCAGACCAGCCAGCCGCGCACAGGCCGCTGCCGCGCCCAGCGTGCCGGTGGTGCCGGTAGGGTGCAGCCCGAGGCGATACTGCTCCGCACCCACCACCTCGCCGACCCGGCTTTCGACTTCATGCCCCAGGATCAGCGCGCGCAGCAGATCCTTGCCGCTGGCGCCAGCCACCTGGGCCATAGCCAGCGCGGCGGGCGCCACCGGCACGGTCGGGTGCCCGTGCATAGCCGAGGCAACATCGTCAAAGTCCAGGGCATGGCCCGCGGCGCCGTTGATCAGCGCAGCCTGCGCCGGTTCCGCACGTAGCGGGCTGCCCACCAGCGCGCACGGCAGGTCGCGCAGGCCGGCATATTCGGCGACGAGCATTTCGACCAGCGGCTCGCGCGCGGCGGCGAGGGTCACCGCGATCCAGTCGAGCATGGCATGGCGCGCCCAGGCGAAGGCCGGCGCGCCGAGCTCGGCATCGTCAACCGTGCTGGTCCAGTCGGCCAGCGCCCGGGTGAAGCCGGTGCGGTCCGCGGCGTTGTCGAAGGTAAGTTCAGGTTCCACCGGAAGCATCGCCGCGTTGCCGGCGCCATGTTGTTGTCGATGGACCCAGTATTGGCGAACGCCGACGGGCGCGGCATCACATATGTGATGAATCCCGGCCGCTGGCATCCATCACATATGTGATGGATGTGCGCGCGTGGGGGACCGAAACTTTCGTCCGTGGCCGTGCGCGGCGCCCAGTACCGCGCATGGCCGCCCTATGCCGCCTTCGTCAACCTTTTCGCGTCCACGACGCCACCGCTCATGACCATGACCCAGCCCGCACCCCGCCGCTCTGTGCTGTATGTGCCTGCCACCAATACCCGCGCCATCGAGAAGGCGCGCCACCTTCCCTGCGACGCCATCGTGTTCGACCTGGAAGACGCCGTGGCCCCGGCGATGAAAGCCCAGGCCCGGGATAACCTGTCCAGTGCGTTTGCCGCGCAGCCGTTCGCTGCGCATGAAACGGTGATCCGGGTCAACGCGCTGGCAACCACCGAGTTCGATGCCGATCTGCGCGTGGCCGCCACATGCGGGCCCGATGCCATCCTGCTCCCGAAGGTCGACACCGGTGCGGACCTGGAGCGCTTCGCCGCGGCCATCGGCGCCATCGCCAACGGCCCGGCGCCCAGGTTATGGGCCATGATCGAAACGGCCGCCGCGATCCACCATATCGACGGCATATTGCAAGCCGGCCAGCGCCGGCAGGTGCAACTCGACTGCCTGGTGGTGGGCACCAATGACCTGGCCAAGGAAACCGGCGTCTATCCGGGCGACCATCGCGCGTACCTGCTGCCCTGGCTGATGGCGGTGGTGCTGGCGGCAAAGCGCCATGGCACGGACGTGCTCGACGGTGTGTGGAATGACTTTGGCGACCGCGCCGGCTTCGACAATGAAGTGCTGCAGTCGGTCAGGATGGGCTTTGACGGCAAGACGCTGATCCACCCGTCGCAGGTCGATCCGGCCAATGCGGCGTTCACGCCGTCAGACGCCGCCACTGCCGAGGCCCGGGCGATCGTCGCGGCCTTCGCGCGGCCCGAGCATGCCGCCGCGGGCGTGATCAACCTGGACGGGCGCATGGTCGAGCGCCTGCACCTGGAACAAGCCACGCGCCTGCTGGCGCGGCTCGACGCCATCCGGGCGCGCAGGGAGCGGCCCGCCCACTGAACGCGCGCGCCAGTGCTCAGCAGTCCTGGGCCACGGCCAGCACCGCGGCCAGCAGCTTCTTGCGGCGCGCGTGCAGGCGCGCCACCGGGCCGCCGGTGCCGATGCCCAGCCACTGTCCGCGGATGGGTGTGGCCATCAGCGTGGCAATCACGCCAGCCCCCGGCGTGGCCAGGCTGGCCGATTCGTAGTAGCCCTGGCGACGCGCCAGCGCGATCTCGCGCAGGATCTCGGCGGGTCGTGCCAGGGGCTCGCCGGCGGCCGCCTCGGCATTGTAGCGGCGCAGCAGGCGTCCGATCTGCTCGTCCTCCATCCGGCTCATCAGCATGATGCCGATCGCGGTGCGATGTATGGGCCGGAGAATGCCGGACGATACAGACAGGCGCAGCGCATGGCTGGATTCGATCACGGACAGGTATTGCAGCATGTTGCCGCTCTGGCGGCCCAACAGCACGGTCTCGCCGGTTTCGCTCGACAGGCGGCGCATGGCGTCGTGCACCGATGCGCCGGCGCCTTGCTTGCGCGTGGTCCAGCCGCACAGGAAGGCGACCCGCACCGACGGGCAATAGGTGCGCAACTGCGCGTCGAACTCCATGTAGCCACGCGCGACCATGGTCCGCAGCAGCATCGAGACACTGGACTGCGGGATGCCGAGCCGCTCGGCGATCTCGCCGACGCGCAGCGGCCGGCGCACGCGCTCGAACAGTTCCAGCAGGTCGAACACGCGATTTGCCGACTTGACCATGCCGCTGTCCATGGCAATCCCTCCCTGGCCCGCGCCGCTGCGGCGCTGTCTCGTCTACAACAACCACTCCCCGATCAGCCGCAGGATTTCCGCCTTAACGGCGGCCGGGTCCATGGAGGCCCGGTTCAGGCGATGCACGGAGATACCGCGCAGCAGGCTCATCAGAATGAAGGCCGCGGATTTTGCATCGACGTCAGCGCGGATCTGCCCCAGAGCCTTGGCTTCGTTGATCTTGTACTCGACGTAGGCCATGTTCTTTTCATTGTAGTCGTGGACAAAGCCATGCAGCGGCGAGTCCGCCACGGACGAGTCGAGTACGATGAAGAACATCGCCCGGATACTGTTGACCGCGCTTTCCGGGCGCTGGGTGTAGGCGTCCACCAGCGAATAGATGCCATGAATGCCGCTGGTATCGCTGCCATCCTTCTTGCGCCGCGCATTGAATTCACGCGACAGCTGTTCCAGGCACTCCTCCAGCAGCTTTTCCTTGGAGCCGAAGTGCGTGTGCGCCAGGCCGCGGCTATAGCCTGCCCTGGTGCCGACTTCATTCATGGTCAGCCCCGCCAGGCCTTTCTCGGAAATCAGCTCGATAGCGGCCTGCACCATGCGGCTGACGGACTCTTCGCGCCGTTGCTCCTGGGTGCGACTGGATTGCTGCTTCATAGGTAGTGAATGTGATGCCGCCTGCGGTGGTTGGTGGTGTCGTCGTGCCTCGTGTCGACCAAAGATCCGGCTGGTTCAACGCGAATCGTGCCGTACCAGATTGTACCGAAGGGAAATGCGTGCTTTCCAGGCAGCGCTGCCCCGCCGAGCCGCGTGCAATGCCGGCTGCCGCGTGCGCAAGTTGCCGGCGCAGCGGTGCGGGCCCGGCGGCTCAGCCGGGCTGGATATTGGCCTTTTCCGCCACACGCTTGAAGCGCAGGTATTCCGCGCGCTGGAATTCGCCCAACTCGCCCAGCGCCTTGTTCAGGAAAGTGCCGGCACGCTTGGCCTGGTAGGCCTTTGCCTCTTCCGTCTTCTGCGCGGCGGAGATGGCTGCGGCAAGCTCGTTGAGCTTGTCCTGCGGGGTGCCGGCCTTCATCGAGAAAGATGACCAGACGTAGGATTCGAAGTCTGTGTAGCCCAGTTCCTTCATGGTCGGGACATTGGGCAACAGCTTGTCGCGCACCCCGCCGGTGATGGCAAGCACGCGCAGCTTCTTGCCCTTTTCCATGGGAGCGATGCCAGTGATATCGTTCAGGCCGATGTCCAGCCGGTTGCCGATCACGTCCGTCACCATCGGCGCGCCGCCCTTGTAGGGCACCGGCGTGGTCTTGATGCCCGTCGCCTGCGCCAGCCACTCGCCCACCAGCCGGTAGCCTTCGGAATAGTTGCCTACCGAGATTGGCTTGCCGGTGGTCTTGTAGGCGGCCACCACATCGGCAATGGTGTGGTACGGCGAATCGTTGCCAGCCACGAAGGCGGCGGCCGAGATGCCCACACCGTGCAGCGGCACCAGGTCCTTGAACGGGTCGTAACCCAGGTTCTTCACCATCACCGGATTGACCGCGATCAGCGAGTTGCTGCCCAGCAGGATGGTATTGCCGTCAGCCGGCTCCGCCAGCACGGTGCGCACGGCGATGAGACCGCTGGCGCCCGGCTTGTTCTCGACCACGATGGCGCGGCCCAGGGCCTTGCCAATCTGCTCCGCGTAAAAGCGCGCGCCCTCGTCCGAGCCACTGCCCGCCGTGAACGGCACGATCACACGAATCGCCTTGCCCTGCGCCCGCGCGATGCCGGGCAATGCCAGCGTTACCGCGCCCGCCAGCAGGGTGGCGCCGAATTGTCTGCGTTGCATGTCTTTGTCTCCGTTATCGATTGTCATGGCCTGCCCCGCAGGCGATCAGTCCTCAAAGACCGGGAGGCGTCGTTCGGCCATGGCCTTCACACCCTCGGCAAGGTCCGGCCCGGCGAACTGGACCGCCTGCTCGGCGCTCTCGCGCGAGATAGCATTGCGGATATGGCTGAGCGAGTCGGCCTTCAAGGTGTGGCGGGTGGACTGCAGTGCCCGCGGCGACGAAGTGGCCAGTTCCCGCGCCAGTGCCAGCGCGGCGCCGCGTACCTCCGTCCTGGGCACGAGGAAGTCCACCAGGCCCATCTCCCGGGCGCGCGCCCCATCGACGCGGATGCCGGTGTAAAGCATCCATGCCGCCATTTGCTTGCCGATCAGCGCGGGCAGCGTGTACGAAAGCGCAAACCCCGGATGAAAGCCGAGACGGTTGAAGTTGGCGGAAAAGCGCGCCTCGGTGCACGACACGCGAAAATCCGCCGCCAGTGCCAGGCCCAGGCCACCACCGACTGCCGGCCCTTCGATCGCTGCCACGATCGGCTTGCCGAAGCTGAAAATGCGCAAGGCCTCGAGATAGATTGGATTGATGCGCGAGGCGCTGCGCGGTGCCGCGGCGCCGTCGCGCCGCGAAAAGTCCGCACCCGCGCAAAACGCGCTGCCGCCCGCTTGCAGCAGCACCGCGCGGCAGGTCTTGTCGGCCTGCAGCCGGTCCAGCTCGTCGGCAATGCGGGCAATCATGTCCACATCGAAAAAATTGTGCGGCGGGCGGTTCAGCTCGACGATAGCGACATGGCCGTCGCGTCGGCTCAGGATGACTTGGTCCGTCGTATCAGGCATGGGTTGCGTTCCTTTCTGCTTGCATCGATTCGGCGTGCCGGGCCGGCGCGCCCGCCGCGCCCTCTGCGCACGGCAGGGTGCGCGCCGTCAGGTTCGGCCAGAACTGCTCGGAGCCGGCCTGGATGAACGCCTGGCCCAGGCGCTCGGCCCATTCGGTGCTGGTGCCGGCCTCGGCGCGCCAGGCCCACAGGCGCCGGGTGGCGAAATTCAGCGGGTATTCGTAGGTAAAGCCAATGGCGCCATGGACCTGGTGCGCGATCGAGGCGCCGGTGCGCACCGCGTCGCTGGCCGTCACCTTGGCGACCGCTGCGCTGAATTCCGCCTGCGGCGCGCTGTGCTGGTGGATCGCTGGCAGGTCGCGCAGCGCGGTCGTGGCCGCCGCATAACTGCAGGCCACTTCGCCGGCAAGCACCGCCAGTTGCTGCTGGATCGCCTGGTTCTTGCCGATGGGCTTGCCGAACTGTACGCGGTCCTTCACATACTGCACCGCCAGGTCCAGCGCGTAGTCCAGCGCGCCGGTCAGCTGCGCCGCAGTGGTGGCGGCGTAGCACACTTCCAGCGGCCGGCTTAGGCCTGCAATGCCAGCAGCCAGCGTATGAGAAACCGGAGCCTGATCCAGCACCACCGTATCGGCCGGCAGCGATGCGGCATCGGCCTTGAACGCTATACGCACGCCGGGCCCCTTGGCATCCACCAGTGCAAGGTCGCCACCGGCCTCGACCACCAGCCATTGGGCATGGCGCGCCCACTTCACGGCGGTCATCGTGCCGGACAGGGTGGCCGGCTTGCCGCCCTCGCCGCCGGACAATACCAATGACCGCGTCTGCGCTCCCGCGGCGAGCGCGAACACGCCGTCGGCCGCCAGGTCCAGCCCGCCGCGCGATGCCAGGTACTGGCCCAGCACGGCCTGCGCCAGCGGTACCGGCGCCTGCGTGTAGCCAACCTGGTAGAACAGCGGCAATGCTTCCGGCCAGGACGCTTCGATCCCGCCGTGCGCCTCGCGGCACAGGATCTTGGTCATGCCGCTTTCGGCAATGGTTTGCCACAGCGCGCCGGCGAATGCGCCGGCCTCGACCGCCGTCAGCAGGTCGCGGTCCACCTCGTTGGCCAGCAGTCGCCTGACGGTTTCTCCAATCATGTTGTCGTTCATCGCAGCCCCAGTCCTTTCGCAATAATCCCGCGCAAAATCTCTCTCGTGCCCCCGCGCAGCGAGAACGATGGCGCCGCCAGCGTGACCAGGTTCAGCACCTGGTCAAACTCGCTGCCGTCGCCCAGCCGGGCAGGAAACACCTCATACGCAATGTCGGGCAGTGACTGCTCCAGTAGCGCGCCCTGGTCCTTGACGATGGAGGCGGCCAGCGACGGGTCCTGGCCCTCGGCCAGCATCAGCGCGATGCCCTGCGACATCTGCCGCAAGGTGGCATAGCGCGCGATCACCTTGCCAAGCGCCACAGCCTGCTGAGGGTTGCCGGCATCGGCGGCATCGAGCATCTCCAGCAGCAACTGCGTGCTGCTCAGGAAGCGCTCCGCGCCGGAGCGCTCGTACTTCAGTTCGTTGATGACCTGGCTCCAGCCCTTGCCCTCTTCGCCGACGAGGTGGTCGTCGGGGACAAACACATCGTCGAGGATCACCTCGTTGAAGATGCGTGTGCCCAGTTGCGACACGATCGGGCGCACGGTCACGCCCGGCCGGTCCATCTCGATGAAGATCTGGCTCATGCCGGCGTGGCGGTCATCGCCGCGTTCGCTGGTGCGCACCAGCGCCACCATGTAGTGCGCATGGTGGGCGCCCGAGGTCCATACCTTGCGGCCGTTGATCTTCCAGCCGCCTTCCACCCGGGTACCGCGGGTGCGGATGGAAGCCAGGTCGGAGCCCGAGTCCGGCTCGCTCATGCCGATGCAGATAAAGGCCTCGCCGCGGCGGATCTGCGGAATGATCTTCGGGGCAAGCTGGTCGCGGCTGTAGCGGATCAGCAGGGGACCCATCTGCCGGTCCGCGGCCCAGTGCGCGCCCATCGGCGCGCCCACCGCCAGCAGCTCTTCGAGCATCACATAGCGCTCCAGCATGCTCTTGCCGCCGCCGCCGACCTCGGTCGGCCAGGTCATGCCGAGCCAGCCCTTTTCGCCCATCTCTTTCGAGAAGACGGGATCCCGCCCGGCCCAGTTATGCGCGCGCTCGACGCGGGAATACCGGGTCATGTGCTCTTTGGCGAATGCTCTGACTTCCTCGCGCAGCGCCTCGCATTCCTGCGGCAAGTCGCCAGCCGCAATGTGCAACGTATCCATGCTTATCCTTACTTGCTTGCGAACAAGCAAAACTCTATAGTGAATGCATCGAGTTCGCTCTAGGTAATTACGAGGAGAAGCAGTCCACCATGAAAGCAAGCGATATGACCGACCCGACGCAACCTCACGCCACGGGTTCCCGCGGCCCTCTCGCCGGTATCCGCGTCCTGGACCTGACCGCCGTGGTGCTGGGGCCGGTCGCCACCCAGGTGCTGGCGGACTACGGGGCCGAAGTGATCAAGGTCGAGCCGCCCGAGGGCGACCTGATGCGTGCCAACGGCGTAAGCCGCACGCCCGGCATGAGCTCGACCTTCATGAATATCAACCGGAACAAGAGCTCGGTCTGCATCGACCTGAAGACCGAGCCAGGCAAGGCGCAGCTGCGCCAGCTGATTGCCCGCTGCGACGTGCTGGTGCACAACATCCGCGTCAAGGCGATCCAGCGGCTGGGCTTTGGCTACGATGAGGTGGCACAGATCAACCCGGGCATTGTTTACTGCGCCGCCACTGGTTTTGGCGAGGGCGGCGCATTTGCCGGCCAGCCCGCGTTCGACGACATCATCCAGGGGGCCTGCGGCCTGGCCCACCTGGTGGGCCACGAAAGCGGCGTTCCGGACTATCCGCCTACGCTATTGGCCGACAAGATCGCCGGCCTGGCCACGGCAAACGCCATTCTCGGCGCACTGGTGCACAAGGCCCGCACCGGTGAAGGCCAGTACGTGGAAGTGCCGATGTTCGAAACCATGGTGGCCTTTACCATGACCGAGCACCTGGGCGGCCATGGTTTCCATCCGCCCATCGGCGATGCCGGCTATGCACGCCTGCTCAAGGGCGGGCGCAAGCCCTCGCCGACACGGGACGGTTATATCGCCGTGCTGCCCTATACGGAGCAGCACTGGAGGGACTTCTTCCACCGCTTCGGGCGCGGCGAGTTCATCGAGCAGTTCAATATCAGCAGCCGCATCGAGCGCAACAAGAACATCCAGGCAATCTACGCGGAGTTGCGCAACATCACCGCGCAATACACCACCAGGGAAATGATGGACGTTTGCCGGGAGATGGACATCCCGGTCGCGGAGATGTATTCGATCCACAGCATCCAGAACCATCCCCAGGTGCAAAGCACAGGCTTGTTCCAGACCATGACGCACGCCACCGAAGGCGAAGTGGTGACGACCCGGCCAACAGCGCTTTTTTCAAGAACGCCTGCATCCATCTATAAGGCCGCTCCCAATCTGGGCGAGGATACCGAACGTATCCTGAACCGCGCGCCGTGACCCGATGGGGGTATCAGACCACACTGGCACACGGGGCGTGCCAGCCTGTCATGCCGCGCCGGGCAGCGTTACCAGGCGCCGCCGTCAGGCTTGCGCCGCCAGCAGGTCACCCACGGCAGGCGTGGCCAGAGCCCCCAGCACACGCAACGCCACCAGTTCCGTCTCCGACCACACGGTGCGATCCGCCAGATAGTTGAAGGTCCCGATCACCCGCCCCTGCACGCACAGCGGCACATTGACCACCGCCGTGCAGCCAAGTCCGCGAATCACCTGCACGTCATCGAACACCGCAGCCAGCGCGGCATCGCCCTCGCCGACAAAGACTTCGCCGCGCTCGAGCAACTGGCGCCGCCACGCGCTGTCGCCCTTCGACTTGCGTCCGCCGACCGGGTACGCCGAAGGATCGGAAGACCACAGGCGTTCAATTTGTGCTGGGCCGGCGTGCCAGGCGTTGATGGTCAGCAGGCCCGGCCCCATCGCCTGCAGGGTGGCGGCGCCGATCGCCGCGAACGCGGCAGCGGGGTCGCGGGCCTGCTGCAGCTGGTCACACAGGTCGTTGGCCGTGGTCACCAGCACGGCCGTGCGCAGGGGGCTCACGTCATTCCCCCTTGATGCCGAGTTCGCGAATCAACTTGCCGTAGCGGTCGGCATCGCGCTGCAGGATGGCGCCGAACTGCTGCGGCGTTGAGGTAGCGGTCTCGACGCCGATGGCGTTCATCTTGGACTTGACCTCGGGCAGCGACATCACCGCGTTGATCTCGCGGTTCAGGCGCGCGGCCAGGTCCGCTGGCATGCCCTTCGGCCCAAAGGCGCCGTACCACACCGCCAGTTCATAGCCGGGCACGGTCTCGGCCACGGTCGGCACATTGGGCAGCAGCGGCGAGCGCTTGCTCTCGGTGACGGCAAGCAGGCGCAGCTTGCCACCCTTCACATGCGGCAGCGTCTGCGTGCCGGCCGAGAACAGCAGCTGGGTCTGGCCGGCCACGGTGTCGACCACGGCGGGCGCGCCGCCCTTGTATGGCACGTGCAGCATCTGCACGCCGGCCATCTTCTCGAACAGCACCGCGCTCAGGTGGTTGGTCGACCCGGGGCCGGCACTGGCGTACGCCAGCTTGCCCGGGTTGGCCTTGGCGTAGGCGATCAGTTCCTTGACGTTGTGCGCCGGCACCGACGGGTGCACTACCATCGTGTTGGTCACGTAGGCCAGCAGGCCCAGCGGCGTGAAGTCCTCCACGCCGCGGAACGGCATGTTCGGCATCAGCGCCGGGTTCATCGCGTGCGTGCTCATCGAACCGACCAGCAGCGTGTAGCCGTCGGGCCGTGCGCGCGCCACCATGGCCGAGCCGATATTGCCCGAAGCCCCGGGCTTGTTGTCGACAATCACCGGCTGGCCCAGCGAGCGGGTCAGGTGTTCAGACAGCACGCGCGCCAGGATATCGGTCGAGCCGCCGGCGGCCCACGGCACGATCAGCGTGATCGGCTTCTGCGGCCAATTGTCGGCCGCGCTTGCGGCGCCGCTCAGGCACATGGCCAGCGCGGCCATGCCGCCCAGCAGGGTCTTGGTCATCCATCGCATGGTGTTTCTCCTCCGTTTTCGGTGGCGGGCGCACGATGCGCCGCGCCGTGTCGGTTTATCTGCAGGTCGAACCTGCCGGATCGTCAGCGCCCCGCGGCATAGCCCTGCATGCCGCGCGGATTGGCGCCGGCGCGCAGCACCAGCCGGCCGCGCGCATCGAACTCGCGCGCGCAGGCCGACATGCGGCCCTCGGACCACGGCTCGCCCACGCGCACGTCATGGCCGCGCTCGCGCAGCGCCGCGAGCGTGCCTTCCGGGAAGCGCGATTCGATGCTGATGCGATTGAGCACGGTCTGGCGCGGCCAGAACGAGGCCGGGAAGTGGTCGACATGCCAGGCCGGCGCGTCGATGGCTTCCTGCAGGTTCATGCCATGCACGGCATGGCGCAGGAAGAACGCCAGCGACCACTGGTCCTGCTGGTCGCCGCCGGGCGTGCCGAACACCATGTAGGGTTCACCGTCGCGCAGCGCCAGCGACGGCGACAGCGTGGTGCAGGGCCGCTTGCCGGGCGCGAGGGTATTGGGCAGCCCCGGCTCCAGCCACGTCATCTGCAGGCGCGTGTTGAGCGCAAAGCCGAGCGCCGGGATGGTCGGGCTCGACGACAGCCAGCCGCCCGACGGCGTGGCCGCCACCATATTGCCGTGGCGGTCGATGACGTCGATATGGCAGGTATCGCCGACAAAGATCTCCTGCTCGGCCCATTCGGCCACTGGCGGCAGTTCGGCAAAGGTCGGCTCGCCCACGCCGAAGCGCACGTCGGCGCGCTGCAGCGTGCGTTCGGCCGCGGCCAGGTCGGGCAGGCGCGGCGCCATGCCGTTCACCGTGCCGGGGTCCAGGCCCAAAGCCGCCCGCGCGCCGATGCGCTGCGCGCGCGCCGCCAGGTAGCCATCGTCCAGCAGCCCCGCCAGCGGGCTCTGGGCAAAATGCGGGTCGCCATACCACGCCAGCCGGTCGGCCATGGCCAGCTTGGCGGCCTCGGCAATGCGGTGCACGAACTCGGGCGACTCGGGCGCGTGCTGCTCCAGGCCGGCATGGCGCAGCATGCCAAGCTGCTGCAGGAACACCGGCCCCTGGCTCCAGATGCCGCACTTGGCCACGGTATAGCGGCCGAAGTCCAGGGTCACCGGCGTCTCGATCTCGGGTGCCCAGCTGGCCATGTCGTCACGGCGCAGCAGGCCAGTGTGCTGCTCGCCGGTGGTGTCGCGCACGGGCGTCTGGCGGCAGAACGCGTCGATCTCCTGCGCGACGAAGCCGCGGTACCAGCAGTCCAGCGCGGCATCGATCTGGCCGGTGCGGGTATCGCTGCGGCGCTGGGCCTCCTCGACGATGCGGGTATAGGTGGCCGCCAGCACCGGCAGCGTATGCAGGCTGCCGGGGCGCGGCACCTTGCCGTCCGGCAGCCACGTCTGCGCCGAACTGTGCCATTCGTCGCGGAACAGCGCCTGCACCGCGAGGATCGCGCGGGCGATGCGCGGCACCAGCGGAAAGCCGTCGCGGGCATAGCCGATGGCCGGCGCCAGCACGTCGGCAAGCGACCACGTGCCATGCTCGCGCAGCATGGTCAGCCATGCGCCGAAGGCGCCGGGCACGGCGGCCGGCAGCAGGCCGATGCCGGGCATCAGGTCCAGGCCCAGCGCGCGCAGCGCGGCCGGATCGGCCAAAGCCGGCGCCGGGCCCTGCCCGCACACCGAGCGCATGGCGCGCTCGCGCTCGCTCCAGTACAGGATCGGCACCTCGCCGCCGGGGCCGTTCAGGTGCGGCTCGACCACCTGCAGCACAAAGCCGGCGGCGGCCGCGGCGTCGAAGGCGTTGCCGCCGCGCTCGAGCACGCCCATGGCGGTCTGCGTGGCCAGCCAGTGCGTGGAGGCGGCGACGCCGAAGGTGCCAATGATCTCGGGACGGGTGGTGAACATGGTCGATGCTCCTGTGATACCGGCCAGTATAGGATTAGCGGATAACCAGCAGCGTCTGATTGGTTATTGTGGTATTACCATTTGGTAATACGACTAGACCGCTGCATGGCGGCAAGCCCCATGTCCATCGCCCCCGACAAAGTGGTCCACAACCTGGTATCGCGGCTGCGCCTGCGGCACCTGCCGCTGCTGCTGGCGCTGGCGCGGCAGCGCTCGGTGTCGCGCGTGGCGGCCGAGCTCAACCTGTCGCAGCCCGCCGTCACCAAGACCCTGCGCGAGATCGAAGACATCTTCATGGTGCCGCTGTTTACCCGCACCCGGCGCGGGCTGGAGCCCACCCCCACCGGCCGTGCGGTGCTGGCGCACGCCAGGCTGACGCTGGCCGATGCCGATGCGCTGGGGCGCGAACTGGCGGCAATCGAAGCGGGGCTGTCGGGCCGGCTGCGCCTTGGCGTGATTCCCTACATCAGCCGCGGCGTGCTCGATACGGCGTGCACCTTCGGCCTGTCGCAGGCCCCGCGGGTGTCGGTGCTGGTGCGTGAGGGCACCACCGACGAACTGGTCAGCGCATTGCGCGAGCATGAGCTGGACTGCGTCATCGCGCGCACCTTCTATGCGCCGGGCGCGGATCTCGTGCAGCAGCCGCTGTATCGCGAAGAACCGGCGCTGGTGGTGCCCGCCGCGGCCGCGGCGCGGCTGGCGCGCGGCGCGCTCGACTGGCACCAGCTGGCCCAGCGCGACTGGATCCTGCCGCCGCCCAACACGCCGATCCGGCGCACTATCAACACCATCTTCGCGGTGGCGGGCGTGGCCCAGCCCACCCCCATCGTCGAGACCTATTCGATCAAGACCATGGCCACGCTGATGCGCAAGCATCCGGGCGCGACCACCATCGTGCCCCGCGCGGTCGCCGCCGAACTGGCCGAGTCCAAGGGGGCGATGACGCTGCCGCATATGCTGAGCTGGGACCTGCCGCCGGTAGGCGTGATGTGGCGGCGCCAGCCGGTGGAGGACGATATGGTGGCGGCATTGGTCGCCAGCCTGCGCGCGCTGCCGGCAGACGTGGCCTAGCCCGCCGCGCGTGGCCGGGCGCCGCGCCTAGTTGCGCGTAAGCACGCGCACCGGCCCGCGCCGCTCCAGCACGTCGACCACCACGCGCTCGCCGGAGCGGCGCACCGCCACGTCGGCGCTGCCGCCGCCGACCCCCAGATTGCGGAACACCACCTCATCCAGGAACGGCGGCAGCGACGGGTTCTCGAACGTGATCGCCGGCTCCTGCGTGTCGAAGTCCAGCCCCAGGCAGGCCTGCAGCATCAGCAGCGGCGCGGCCGCGGCCCACGCCTGCGGCGCGCACGCCACCGGATAGAAGGTCGGGCCCTGGCTGCGCTGGCGCGCGAAGCCGCAGAACAGCTCGGGCAGGCGGCGCAGGTCGATATAGCTGGATGCCGCGAACAGCCCCTCGAAAATGCGGTTCGCCTCGGGGTGGTAGCCGTAGCGCGCCATGCCCGCCGCGATCAGGGCATTGTCGTGCGGCCATACCGAGCCGTTGTGGTAGCTCATCGGGTTGAAACGCGCCGCATCCGCGGCGACGGTACGGATGCCCCAGCCACAGAAGGAACTGCTCTGCATCAGCGTGGCCACCACTGACGGCGCCCGCTCCGGCAGCGCGATGCCGGTCAGCAGCGTATGGCCCGCGTTGGACGCGCGGATGCGGCACGGCTGCTTGTTGCCGTCCAAGGCCAGCACATAGGTGCCCAGCGCTGCATCAAAGAAATGCTTGTCGAAGGCGTCGCGCAGCACTTCCGCCTTGGCGGCATAGATCGCCGCGCCCTCGCTGTCGCCCAGTGCCGCGCGTATCTGCGCCGCGGCCAGCCAGGCACCATAGGTATAGGCCTGGACTTCGGCCAGCGCGATCGGGCCGGCGGCAAGCCGCCCGTCCTCATGGAACACTGAATCGCGGCTGTCCTTCCAGCCCTGGTTGATCAGGCCCTCCGGCGACAGCCGGCCATATTCGACGAACAGGTCGCCGTCGCGGTCGCCATAATCGCTGATCCAGTCCAGCGCGGCTTGAAGGTTCGGCCACAGCGCGCGGATGGTGTCGACATCCCCGGTGCGCCGCAGGTAGGCGCCGGCCAGCAGCACGAACAACGGCGTGGCATCGACACTGCCGTAATAGAGCGCAAACGGGACCTCGCCCAGGCGGGCCATTTCGCCATGGCGCATTTCGTGCAGGATCTTGCCGGGCTCGGCATCGGCGTGCGGGTCGACCGTTTCGGCTTGCATCGCGGCGAGGTACTGCAGCACGCCGCGGGCGATCTCGGGATCGAGCCATAGCGTCTGCAACGCGGTGATCAGCGCATCCCGGCCGAACACCGTGCTGAACCATGGGATGCCGGCATACGGGTAAGGCCCGTGCGCGGTGTTGGTCAGCAGCATGTACAGGTCGGAGATGCTGCGCCGCGCCACTTCGTTGAACAGTTCGTTGGAGGTGGTGATAGATGCCGCGCGCCCGCACGAGCGCCGCAGCTCGCGCCTGGACTGCAGCAGTGCGCCGAGGAAGGACTGGTTCTCCTCCTCTTCCCGGTCCACCGACTTGCAGCGGATCTCCATGCGCAGCAATTGCGCGCATGACGGCTTGAGCAGCAGCGTGAAGCTGGCGCGGCTACCGCTCAGCGCCTGTGGCACCGGATCGAACGAAATGCGGGTTTCGCGCCGCGCCTGGTCCAGGCCGGTGTAGCTCAGCGTGACCGCGGCGCCGTCGACCTGCGGTGCATGCAGGGTCCCGCGCCGCAGCCGCTGCGTGCCGCGCACTTCGAACAGGTCGGCAAAGTCCGCATCGAAGGCGATGTCGATGCGCACGCGCCGCGGCCGGTCGTCGAAGTTGCGCAAGCTCAGGCGCTCATAGCAGGCGCCGTTCCACAGAAACCGCGACCTGCGCAGGTGGATCAGGTCGTGCTCCAGCCACAGCGCGCCCTCCGGGTCGAACAGGTCGGGATTGGTCAGGTCGCAGGTCAGGGCGGCGTTGTCATCGCGCAGCGTTGACGACAGCAGCATCGGGCGCTGCCCTTCCACCGTGAGCCGCAGGAAGGACAGATGGCGGGTATCGAAATGGAACAGCCCCTCGGGGCTGCCCGGTGCACCGATGGCATCGCCGTTATGGTCGAACAGTGCGAAGGTGTCGCCATGCTTGAGGGTGCGCGGACGCCGCTCCTGCAGCGACGCCGCCGCCGGGATATAGAACTGCGCGACGTCACTGGCGCCGGCGACCGCCACCGACCGGTTGGGATGTTCCGTGGATTCCGCGGGCATGAGAAGGTTTCTCCAGCTGTGGTCGTGTCGGGTTACGCGAGCGCCAGTTCACCGGCCTCGCCATGTGCCGCGCCCGCGTCGCCGGGATTCGACAAGCCCTGGTAGATGCGCACGTAGTCACGCGCCATCCGCTCGACGGAAAAGCGCGCGTCGAACGCCGCGCGCACGCCGGCGCGCGGCAGGCTGGCGGCGCTGGCGACGGCGGCCACCGCTTCATCAATGCCGTGCACGATATAGCCGCTGATGCCCGGCTCGATCACTTCCGGCACCGAGCCACAGGCGAACGCAATCACCGGCGTGCCGCAGGCCATGGCTTCGATCATCACCAGGCCGAACGGCTCCGGCCAGGCAATGGGAAACAGCAGTGCGCGCGCATTGCCAAGGAAGGCGGACTTGGCGGACTCGTCGATTTCACCGATGTACTCGACGTTGGGGTGCGCCGCCACCAGCGGCCGGATCACATCCTGCCAATAAGCGCGGTCGACGCGGTCGACCTTGGCCGCGATCTTCAACGGCATGCCCGCGCGCACGGCGACCTCGATGGCATGGTCCGGGCGCTTCTCCGGCGAGATGCGTCCGAGAAAGGCCAGGTAGTCGCCGGCGGGATTGGCGCAATAGTCCAGCAGCGCCCCGGGGATGCCGTGGTGCACGGTGCCCACCCAGTTCACCGGCGGCATCGGCGCGCGCTGCGCGGCGGACACCGACACCAGCGGAAAATCGGGGAAGTGCGCATAGAAGGGCTGCAGCTCCGGCAGGTCCAGGCGGCCGTGCAAGGTGGTCACCGCCCGCACCGGCATGCGCCGCAGCAGCGGGAAATGCAGCATGTCGATATGGAAATGCAGGACATCGAAGCGCCCGGCGCACGCCATCACGCGATCCAGCATCGTGACGTAGTAGGGCAGATGCTCGCCGACGCGCGCATCCAGGCGCAGCGCCATGTCGCAACACGGCACCAGTTCGGCGCGCGTGACCGAATCACCGCTGGCGAACAGCGTGACCTCATGGCCTTGCCGCACCAGTTCTTCCGTCAGGTACGAGACGATGCGCTCGGTCCCCCCGTACAAGCAGGGCGGACAGCGTTCGGCGAGTGGTGCAATCTGCGCAATCTTCATCGGCTTCCCCCGTCTGATAAGCAGGCTGCAGAGTGGATTGCCGCGACAGTGCCTGGGCTGATGAAGGCACCATAGAAAGCGGCGGCGGCTTTTTCAAGCTGGTCCGTACCATGCAGGCGCGGCATGCAGGCCATGCCGCAGCGCCATGATTGCGGGACAGCCCTGTCGGGACTTACCCTCACGCTCGCCGCTGCTATTTCGCCGTGCGGAATAGCCGGCGGCTTTCCTTGACGGTGCCTGTGGGCCTATGCAAAAGTCGGTGAAAACGAACGATCGTGCGGGAATACTTCCCGACACGGCGTCACCGGGTGGCAATGCCGCCCGGCTTGCCGGGCGGCCATCGTGCCGCATCGCACAGGAGACACCGCCATGCAGCATCCGCAGCACAGCATCGCGCAACGCCATCGCCACGGACCGCACGTGAACCCGTGCCGGCATACCTTGACGCACACCCCGGCACCACTGGGGGTGCTGGCGCCCGCCTGATCCCACCGCTTGTTTTTTGATCCGCGCGGCCGCGCCTGACGCCGCCGCGACGGCACACGCGCGGCACTCGCCGGCGCGTGCTGGTTTCCCGAACCGTACGAGGTACCCCTGTGGCATTGTTCCTTCAACAGTTCCTGAACGGCCTGACGCTGGGCGGCGTGTACAGCCTGGTGGCGCTTGGCCTGACGCTGGTCTACGGCATCCTGCACGTGCCCAACTTTGCGCACGGCGCCTTCTACATGGCCGGCGCCTATGTGTCGTACTACCTGATGACCACGCTCGGTGTGAACTACTGGCTGGCGATGCTGGGCGCGGCGCTGGTGGTCGCGCTGCTGTCGATGCTGGCCGACCGGCTGGTGTTCCACCCGCTGCGCAATGCGCCCGAGCTGCACGACATGATCGCCGCCATCGGCATTCTGCTGTTCCTGGAAGCCGGCGCGCAGGCGTTGTGGGGCGCGGACTTCCACCGCATGCCCACGCCCTATGGCCAGATCGTCGAGGTGTTCGGGCTGACCGCGCCGCTGCAGCGCCTGCTGATCATCGGTGCAGCATTCGCGCTGATGGTGCTGCTGCACCTGTTCCTCACGCGCACCATGACCGGCGCCACCATCATGGCGATGGCGCAGAACCGCGAAGGCGCGGCGCTAGTCGGCATCGACGCCACGCGCGTAACGCTGCTGGTGTTTGCCATCTCCGGCGCGCTGGCCGCGATCGCCGCCACGCTCTACGCGCCGATCAACCTGGTCTACCCGAGCATGGGCAACCTGGTGATCACCAAGGCTTTCGTCATCATCATCCTCGGCGGCATGGGCAGCATCCCCGGCGCCATCGTCGGCGGGCTGATCATCGGCATGGCCGAGAGCTTCGGCGGGTTCTACGTTTCCACCGACTACAAGGACATCATCGCCTTCGTGCTGCTGGTGGTGATCCTGTCGATCCGGCCGCAGGGCCTGTTTGCCGGCAAGGCCGCCTGAGGGAGTCTGAAGACATGAAAGCACTGCAAGGAAAAACCGGCTGGATGCTGCTGCTGGCACTGGCCATCGCCTTCCCGCTGATCACGCCCAACAGCTATTACCTGACCGTGATGACGCTGGCCTTCATCTATGCCATCGCCACGCTCGGGCTGAACCTGATCACCGGCTACACCGGCCAGCTGAACCTGGCGCATGGCGGCTTCATGGCCATCGGCGCCTATACGCTGGGCATCCTGACCGTGGACCACCAGGTGCCATTCTGGCTGGCCTTCGTGCTGGCCGGGGTGATCTGCATGGTGCTGGGCTATGTGGTCGGCGTGGTCTCGCTGCGCCTGAAGGGCCATTACTTCTCGATCTTCACCATGTGCGTGGGCTACATCATCTACCTGCTGATCGAGAAATGGGAGAGCCTGACGCACGGCACGGTGGGGCTGATCGGCATCCCGGTACCGGCGGCGATCGGGCCGCTCAGCTTTGACAGCGTGCAGGCGCAGTATTACCTGGTGCTGGCCTTCCTGGCGGTCGGCACCTTCCTGATGCACCGCATCGTCACCTCGCTGCTGGGCCGCAGTTTCATGGCGGTGCGCAACAGCGACGCGCTGGCCGAGGCGCTGGGCCTCAACCTGATGCGCACCAAGGTGCTGTCGTTCGTGCTGTCGGTCGGCTACGCCGGCTTTGCCGGGGCGCTGTACGCGGGGCAGGTGCGCTTCCTGGGCCCGGACATCGCCCGCACCGACCTGACCTTCGACATGGTGATGTCGATGCTGGTGGGCGGCATCGGCACCATCTTCGGGCCGCTGCTGGGCGCGGTGCTGGTGCCGTGGATCACGCAGTCGCTGCAATTCATGCAGGACTACCGCATGCTGGTGTTCGGCCCGGTGCTGATCTTGCTGATCATCTTCGTGCCCGACGGCATCGTCGGCTCGTACCTGAAGAAACAGGCGCGCAAGGCCGCCGCCGCACGCCGCGGCAAGCAGGCCCAGCCCGCTGCCGCCGGCAGCAGCAACACCACCGCTGTCCCGACCACCCGCGCCGGAGCCGACCATGCTTGAGATCCGCAACCTGACCAAGAAATTCGGCGGCCTGACCGCGGTGCACGATGTCTCGGTGACCTTCGAGCAAGGCCGTATCAACGCCATCATCGGCCCCAACGGCGCGGGCAAGACCACCTTCTTCAACCTGGTCGCGGGCACGCATGCGCCCAGCTCCGGCCAGATCCTGTTCAAGGGCCAGGACGTGGCCGGCCTGCGCGCCGACCAGATCGCGCGCCTCGGCGTGGCCCGCACCTTCCAGGCCACCGCGCTGTTCGACCGCGCCACGGTGCTCGACAACCTGATCGTCGGCCATCGCCTGCGCACGCGCTCCGGCCTGGGCGACGTGCTGTTCAACACCCGGCGCCTGCGCGAGGAAGAGCGGCTGTGCCGCGACAAGGCCGAAGCCGCGCTGGACTTCGTCGGCCTGTCGCACCTGGCACACGAGGTGGCCGCCGACATCACGCAGGAGGCGCGCAAGCGCGTGGCCTTTGCGCTGGCACTGGCCACCGACCCGGAACTGCTGCTGCTCGACGAACCCGCCGGCGGCGTCAATCCCGAAGAAACCGTGGGCCTGGCCGAGCTGATCCGCAAGATGGTGCGCCATGGCAAGACCGTCTGCCTGATCGAACACAAGATGGACATGATCATGCGGCTGGCCGACAAGATCATGGTGCTGAACTACGGCGAGAAGATTGCCGAAGGCACGCCCGCGCAGATCCAGCAGGATCCGCATGTCATCGAGGCCTACCTGGGAGCCGACCATGTTGCAGCTTGAACGCGTCTCGCTGTCGTACGGCAGCTTCCGCGCCCTGGACAACATCACGCTGCACGCGGGCGCCGGCGAGCTGGTGGTGCTGCTGGGCGCCAACGGCGCCGGCAAGAGCTCGATCTTCCTGGCGATGAGCGCGATCCACCGCATCAGTGGCGGCAGCATGCGCTTCGACGGGCGCGAGCTGTCCGGCATGAAGCCGTCGCAGATCGTGCAGGCCGGGCTGGTGCATTGCCCGGAGGGCCGCAAGCTGTTCCCGGCGATGAGCGTGGAGAAGAACCTGGTGCTGGGCGCCTATGTGCACCGGCGCGACGGCGCCGGCATCCGCAAGACGCTGGACGAGGTCTATGAACTGTTCCCGATCCTGCGCCAGAAGAAGGACGACCCGGCCGGCTCGCTGTCCGGCGGGCAACAGCAGATGGTGGCGCTGGGGCGGGCGCTGATGAGCCGCCCGCGCGCGCTGCTGCTCGACGAGCCGTCGCTGGGGCTGGCGCCGCTGGTGGTCAAGCAGATGTTCGAGATCATCCAGCGCATCAACCGCGCGGGCACCACGGTGCTGCTGGCGGAGCAGAACGCCTACGCGGCGCTGGGGATTGCGCATCGCGCCTATGTGATCGAGAGCGGGAAGATCGTGATGGAGGGCGACAGGGATACGTTGTTGAAGGATGAGGGGATTCGCAAGGCGTATATCGGGGGGTAAAAAAGATCGAATGCCCTATCCCTTGCGATGGGGTGCTCCCTCTCCCGCAAGCGGGAGAGGGGCGCATACCGAGCGGTCGTCAACGAATTTCAGACATAACAAGCGCAGTACATTCAGGAGACAAAGCAATGCAAAGCAAATTCATGCGCCGTATCTTCCCGCTGGCCGCCACCGCTGTGGCCGCGATGCTGGTCTCGGGCGCCGCGCTGGCGCAGGAAGTGGTCAAGATCGGCTTTACCGGCCCGCTGTCCGGCGGCGCCGCGCTGTATGGCAAGAACGTGCTGTCGGGCATGCAGATGGCGGTGGACGAGATCAATGCCTCGGGCCTGGAGGTGAAGGGCAAGAAAGTCAAGCTGGAAGTGGTGGCGCTGGACGACAAGTACTCGCCGGCCGAGGCCGCCATCAACGGCCGCCGCCTGGTGCAGCAGCACAAGACCCCGGCGGTGTTCGTGCCGCATTCGGGCGGCATCTTCGCGCTGCAGGCCTTCAACGAGCAGGAGAAATTCCTGGTGATGGCCTACTCCAGCGTGCCGCGCATCACCGACGCCGGCAACAAGCTGACCATCCGCATCCCGCCCGCCTATACCGGCTACATCGAGCCGTTTATCAAGGCGCAGATGAAGCGCTATGGCAAGAACGTGGCGCTGGCCCCGGCCGACCACGACTACGCCAAGGCCTGGGTGCAGGCCTTCTTGCCGGCCTGGGAAGCCGCGGGCGGCAAGGTGGTGGCGAACAACCCGATGTCGTACACCAAGGCCACCGATTTCTATAGCGGCGTATCGCGCGCCATCAGCGAAAAGCCGGACGTGATGTTCGTAGGCGGCCCGTCGGAGCCGACCGCGCTGGTGGTCAAGCAGGCGCGAGAACTCGGCTTCAAGGGCGGCTTTATCGTGATGGACCAGGCCAAGATGGACGAGATGGCGAAGGTTACCAACGGCCTGGGCATGCTGGAAGGCTCGATCGGCGTGCTGCCGCTGGTCAACGACAACCGCCCGGCGGCGCAGGCGTTCAATGCCAGGTACAAGAAGCTGCATGACGGACGCGACGCCACCACCGAGATGTCGCTGAACTACACCATGGTGTATGCGCTGGCCGGGGCGATGAAGCTGGCTGGCACCACCAGCGACGCCGCGGCCATCCGCGCGAAGATGCCCGATGCCGTCAAGGGCCTGGCCAAGGAGGTCAACCCCAACGAGGTCGACGGTATCGACGCCAAGGGTGGCTCGATGGCCGACACCGTGGTCGGATGGGTGCAGAACGGCAAGATCTCGCAGGTGCGCCTGTCCGAACTGGCCAAGTAAAGCGACACGCGGCGGCGCTGCCGGTACGGCGGCGCACCAGCACAAACCCCGGCGGGCCCGCCAGGCTTGCCGGGGTTTTTTGTTGCGGCGGCTGCGTGGGCGGCGGCTAGCGGCGATCGCCGTCGCGGCCCTGGCGCGCCTCCAGCTGGCCGCGCTCATGCTGCACGCGTTGTTGTTGTTGTTGATGTTGCTGCTGTTGCTGCTGGCGTTGCTGGTCCATCTGCTGACGCTGGTGATCCTGCATCTGCCGTTGCTGCTCGTGCATCTGCCGTTGCTGCTGCTCGGCCTGGCGCTGCTGCTGTTCCGCCTGCCGCTGCATCGCCTGCTGGCGTTGCTGTTCCTGCATGGCGCGCTGCTGTTCATGCATCGCGCGCTGTTGCTCCTGCATCTGCCGCTGCTGCTGTTCCGCCTGCCTCTGCATCGCCTGCTGGCGCTGCTGTTCCTGCATCGCGCGCTGCTGCTCCTGCATCGCGCGCTGCTGCTCCTGCATATGGCGCTGCTGCTGTTCCGCTTGCCGCTGCATGACCTGCTGGCGCTGCTGCTCCTGCATGGCACGCTGCTGCTCCTGCATCTGCCGCTGCTGCTGTTCGGCCTGGTGCTGCATCGCCTGCTGGCGCTGCTGTTCCTGCGCCTGGCGCTGCTGGCCTTCCTGGATCTGCCGCTGCTGCTCAAAACGCTGGCGCTGCATCTCCTGCCCCTGCCGCTCGGCGGCCTGGCGCTGCGCGTCGGGCTGGCGCTGCCGCGCTTCCTCCATCTGCCGCTGCTGCTGGGCCTGCTGCATCTGTCGCTGCTGTTCGAAGCGCTGGCGCTGCATCTCCTGCGATTGCCGCGCCGGATCGGGGCGCTCCTGCCCGTCAGCCCACTGGCGCGGCGGCATGCGCTGCTGGCGCTGCTCGTCCAGTTGCCGTTGCTGCTCGCGCAGGGCGCGCTGCTGTTCCATCTGCTGGCGCTGCGGTTCGCGCTGCAGGGCCGGTTGCTGCGGCTGGGCGCCACCCGCCACGCCTGGCTGTCCGGCAAAGCCGCGTGCCTCGTCGGGCCGGGTGCTCTGGCCGCGGCCATTGCCACGCCACGGCTCGCCCCGGACACTGGCATCGTTGCGCTCGGCACGGTCGTCTGCACCGGCATCCGGGCGCCCGCCGCGTGGCTGGCCCTGGGCGTGGTCACGCGACGCGATGGCCGCCTGGCTCATGCGCACGTCGCGCACCGGCCGTGCGTCGCGGCCGGGCCGCCGTTCATTGCCGCCGCGCCAGGCGGGGCCAGCTCCGGGCACGACCCCGCCCTCGCGCGCAAAGCGCCGGGCCAGGTCATCCGTCGCCGGACGGCCCGGCTCGCGCGCGGCGATGGCCTGGCGTTCGAAGCCATGGCGCGCCTGCGGCGGCAGCGGCCGCAGCGGCGCCGCGCCCACCAGGCTGCCCTTCACCGGTGCCACCGGCGGCGCGCCGCGGGCTTCGCCCGCCGGCAGGTTGCGCCACTCGGGCCGGTGCAGGCCGCGCGCCGGCCGGCCTTCGACAAAGTTGCGCGCCGGCATGCCGGTGATGGCGCCGGGCACGTTGCGGTTGGCATACAGCGGCGGCCGGCGGTCGCCCATCACGAAGTTATTGACGGTGACCCGGTTGATGCGGGCGACGTAGGTCGGGCTGGCGCGATAGACCGGCCGGTAGGCGTCGCGCGGTCCCAGCGGATACCAGGCCACGCCGGGCCCGCTGCCCACGCGCACGTTCCAGCCAGGCCCGGCACCGACAAAGGCCACCAGCGCCGGCGCGTAGCACGGGCGCACCCGCGGCCCGGGGACCCAGCCCCAGCGCGCGCCCACATAGGCCCAGCGGCCATAATGCGACGGCGCGAAGCCCCACGGCGCGTCGTCGATCCAGGTCCAGCCCCACGGCGCAATCCAGGCCCAGTGGCCGGCGCTGTAAGGTGCCCAGCCCACGCTGACCACGCGCGGGAACCACACCGCGCCGTAGCCGGGGTCTTCCTGCCAGTCGCCATAGCCGTCCAGCGCGGCGTAGCCCGGCATCTCGCGCGGCACGTAGCGCGCCGACTGCGACGCGTCTTCGCGCGCGTCGCGGGCCGCGGTCCAGCGGTCGAACGCGTCTTCCGGCACCGCGCCGCCGCCCGCATCCGCCAGGTCGGTGCCGGCAAAGCGCATGCGGTCGCCGCGCCGCAGCTCGACCGTGCGGCTGTCGCCGTAAACCACCGCGCTGCCATGGCGCAGGGTCACGGTGGTGGTGCTGCCGTCAGGCGCCACGTCCAGGCGATAGTCGCCGGGCTCGCGCGGCACGAAGGCCAGGTTGGGGGTATCGACCTCGACCGTCTGGCCCGGCGGCAACGCGCGCACCCGTACCTGCAACGTACCCTGCGTCAGCTTGACCTGCGTCGCGCTGTCATCCAGGTTCAGGATGCTGGCGGCGGTGGCGCCGCCCATGCGCAGCGCTACCGTGCCGGCGTGCAGCTCAGCGCGTCCGCCGGGCTCCAGCCAGAGCCGGTCGCCGGTGGTCACCGGCCGGTTCAGCCCGGCCGCGGCCCAGTCGTCCGAGCCCGCGGGCGCAAAACTAAACTGGCCGTCGACCGCGGTCAGCGTGGCGATGCGCGAGGAGGGATCCGCCTGTTGCAGCGCGGCGTCGGCAACCGGCGCATCGAGATAAGGTTCGCCGGGCGCGGCGGGCACCTGCGCCAGTGCAGTAGCCGCCACTGCGAGGCCAACAGCTGTCGCCAGCGCGGTCAGCGCCAGCCTGCCGCCAGAGCGGCCACGGGCCAGGGCGGCGGATTGGAAGGGATCGGACATGGAAGGGCAGGAACAGGACAACCACTGGGGTCGGCGGGCAGGCCGGCCCACGCCGGCGGCAACCCTATTGTCACCATACATGGCACGGGGTGCGGCGGCGCGTTCGGCGCGGCACAGTTTGTAAGCTGGTATTTCGCCAGGTGGCGACGGCGGGCCGCGGGGGCCGGGGCGCGCGGCAGGCTGCGGGCGGGCAGGCGGCCGGCGCCGGCCTGGCGGGGCCGGGCCTGCCGTCAAAGGTGGAAACAACTTTTGCTCGCGCGGCGGCAAGGTCCGGGCCGGATGCCGCTCAGCGGCCGTCCTGCTGGCGCAGCATCTCGGTCAGGTTCTCGGCGGTCATCGGACGCCCGTACAGGTAGCCCTGCGCCTCATGGCAGCCGTTTGCCAGCAGGAAATCGCGCTGCTCGGCGGTTTCCACGCCTTCGGCCACCACCCCGATGTGCAGGCTGGCGCCCACATTGATCACCGAGCGCACGATGGCCGCGTCGACCGGGTCTTCGGTCACGTTGCGGATGAAGGACTGGTCGATCTTGAGCCGGTCCACCGGGAACGACTTCAGGAAGCTGAGCGAGGCATAGCCCGTGCCGAAGTCATCGCAGGTCAGCGTAATGCCGTCGCGGCGCAGCGCCTGCAGCTGGTCCGAGACCTCGTCGCCCTGCTGCAGGGCGATGGTCTCGGTGATCTCGATCTCGAGGCAGTCGGGCGCCAGTTCCAGCGCCCGCAGCACGTGCCGCACCTCGGTCAGCAGGCGGCTTTCGGACAGCTGGGCCGCGAACAGGTTGATTGCCACCCGCGGCGGCCGCGGAAACGCCAGCGACCAGGCACGCGCCTGGGCACAGGCAGTCTGCAGCAGCCACATGCCGACATCGCTGGCGATGCTGCTGCCAGCCAGCGCGTCGATAAAAGCGGCGGGCGACAGCAGCCCACGGGTGGGATGGCGCCAGCGCATCAGCGCCTCGGCGCCATGGACACGGCCGTCGCGCAGGTCGACCTGGGGCTGGTACAGCAGTTCGAACTGGCGCTGGGCATAGGCTTCGTGCAGCGCCTGCACCAGCGACAGGCGCGCGGTCACGTCCGAGCGCATCTGCGGCTTGAAGAAGCGGATGGTGCGGCCGCCGTCGTGCTTGGCCCGCGCCAGCGCCAGGCTGGCCGCCGCCAGCATGTCCGAGCCCTGTTCGCCGGCCGCGGGCGCCACGCAGGCGCCGATGCTGGCCAGCACGTGGTGGCGGCGCCCGGCATGCTCGTGCGGGGAGGACAGCATCGACAGGATCGCGGCGCTGACGTGGCGCACCAGGGTGGGATCGGCAATAGAAGGCAGCAGCACGCCGAATTCGTCGCTGCCGATGCGGCCAATGACGGCGTCGCGGGGCGAGGCATCGCGCAGGCGGCGGGCCACGCGCTGCAGGATGATGTCGCCTTCGGCATGGCCATGCATGTCGTTGAAGGCGCGGAAGTCATCAATGCCGATCAGCAGCAATGCGCAGCGCGGCACGGCCTCGCTATGCAGGCGTGCTTCCAGCCGTTCCAGAAAGCCCTGACGATTGTCAACGCCGGTCAGCGGATCGAGATCCGAGCCTGGCGAGGCGCCAGCCGACTTCGCCCCCGACTTGGCCACCATCCCTGCCCCATCTGTAATTGTCGACATTGTTACCCGCTAGCAATTTAGCAAGTGTGACGAAAACTTGGAAAAAATCAAGCAGTTCCCATACTGGCCAAAACCCCTAGGCGCCGGCGCAACGCCGGGCCTGCCGGGAGCCGCGTGCGCGTTGAATCGGGCGGCCGCATACAGTACCCTACCGCGCATCGGCGCCCCGCCCCTGCAGTCCCGGCCCTCCCCACGGCCCGCCTTGCCGGCTTCGGCCGCGCCCCGAACAAGAACATCACCGGGATAACACCGTGAATGAATGGACCATCCGCACGCGCATCCTGGCAAGCTTTTCGCTGATCCTGCTTGTCATGGCGCTGATGGGCGTAGTCGCCTATACCCGCCTGAGCGCGATTGAACGAGGCACCACGCTGATGCTGCAGGACGCGCTGCCCGGGCTGAACTACAGCACCGGCATCCGCGGCGTCTGGGGCGAGCGCTACGTGCTGGCATGGCAGACCATCAACGCCACCGACGAAGCGCAGCGGCGCAGCTTCCAGCAGCAAGGCCAGGAGGCTGCCGGCCGCCTGGACAAGCTCGAGCAGCAATACGAGGCCACCATCACGCGCGACGAAGACCGGGCCGCCTTCAAGGCCTATCGCGACGTGCGCGCGCGTTATGAACAGGCGGCCCAGGTCCTGTCACGCCAGGGCGACTGGAGCAGCGCCGCCGCCTCGGCAGCGCTGCGCGGCGAGGCGCATGACCGCTGGATCGAGGCACGCAAGGCGACCCAGCACCTGGTGGACGACAACAGCGCGGTCAACGCCCGCGCCGCGCAAGGCATCGACGATGCCGTCAATGCCGCCAAGCTTGGCATCGAAGCGGCGCTGATCGTGGCGTTGGGGGTGGCGCTGGTATGCGGCTACCTGCTGCTGCGCGCGATCACGGTGCCGATGCAGTCGATCGTCGGCCTGCTGGCCGGCATCCGCGGCGGCGACCTGCGCCTGCGCATGGCGCTGCGCCGCAAGGACGAGTTCCACGAAGTGGAAGAAGGCTTCAACCAGATGACCGGCGAGCTGACTTCGCTGGTGGGCCAGGCCCAGCGCACCGCGATCCAGGTCACCACCTCGGTCAACGAGATCGCCGCCACGGCGCGCCAGCAGCAGGCCACCGCCACCGAGACCGCCGCCACCACCACGCAGATCGGTGCAACCTCGCGCGAGATCTCGGCCACCGCGCGCGACCTGGTGCGCACCATCCACGAAGTCTCCAGCGCCGCCGAGCAGGCCGCGGCGCTGGCCGGCACCGGGCAGGGCGGCCTGTCGCGCATGGAAGGCACCATGCAGCATGTGATGGATGCCGCCGGCTCGGTCAACGCCAAGCTGGCCACGCTCAACGAAAAGGCCGGCAATATCAACCAAGTGGTGACCACCATCGCCAAGGTCGCCGACCAGACCAACCTGCTGTCGCTGAACGCCGCGATCGAAGCCGAGAAGGCCGGCGAATACGGCCGCGGCTTCGCCGTGGTGGCCACCGAGATCCGCCGCCTGGCCGACCAGACCGCGGTGGCCACCTATGACATCGAGCAGATGGTGCGCGAGATCCAGTCGGCGGTGTCGGCCGGCGTGATGGGCATGGACAAGTTCTCGGAGGAAGTGCGCCGGGGCATGTCCGAGGTCACGCAAGTGGGCGACCAGCTGTCGCAGATCATCGCCCAGGTGCAGTCGCTGGCGCCGCGCGTGCTGATGGTCAATGAAGGCATGCAGGCCCAGGCCGGCGGCGCCGAGCAGATCAACCAGGCGCTGATGCAGCTGTCCGAGGCCGCGCAGCAGACCGTCGAATCGCTGCGCCAGTCGAGCCAGGCGATCGACGAACTGACACTGGTCGCCAACGACCTGCGCAGCGGCGTGTCGCGCTTCAAGGTCTAGGCTGCCGGTTCCCGCACCGGGCCGTCGCGCGCCGCCGCCATGAAACTCTTCCTGCTGTTCCGCCTGGGCGCCGACCACTACGCGCTCGATGCCGCCGAGATTGCGGAAGTGCTGCCGCTGACGCGGCTGAAGCAAATTCCCGGCGCGCCGGCCTGGGTGGCGGGACTGATGGAGCGGCGCGGCCAGCCGGTGCCGGTGCTCGACCTGCCCGCGCTGGCTACCGGCGTGCCCGCCGCGTTGCGCACCAGCACGCGCACGGTGCTGGTCCATTACCGCCGCGCTGAAGGCGAACCCGTGCGGCTGCTCGGCCTGCGCCTGGAAGCGGCCACGCAGACGCTGCGCTGTCCGGCGGAATCGTTCCTCGACGCCGGCGTGTCCGGCGCCAGCCCGCGCTATCTCGGTCCGGTGCGGCATGACGCGCGCGGCCTGGTGCAATGGGTCAGGGTCGGCGCCCTGCTGCCGGACGAGGTCCATGCCATGCTGTTCGCCGAAGCCGCCGGGGAGGACGCCGCATGAGCACCGCCGCGCATATCGAAGCCTTGCTCAAGGCCCGCATCGGCCTGGACGCCGGCGCCATCGGCAGCGGCGCGGTGGCGCGCGCCGTGCGCGAACGCCAGCAGGCGCGGCACGCGCCCGATACCGAGGCGTACTGGCAACTGCTGCAAGGCACGGCCGACGAATTCCAGGCGCTGATCGAGGCCGTGGTGGTGCCCGAGACCTGGTTCTTCCGGCACCGCGAAGCCTTGCTGGCGCTGGGCCGCTTTGCCGCCGAACGCGCCTTTGCCGACAGCCGGCGCACGCTGCGGCTGCTGAGCCTGCCCTGCTCCACCGGCGAAGAGCCGTATTCGATCGCCATGGCGCTGCTCGATGCCGGCGTGCCGCCGGGGCGCTTCTATATCGACGCGGTGGACATCAGCGCGCGTGCGCTGGCCCGTGCGCGCCAGGGGCAATACAGCGCCAACGCCTTCCGCAGCGCGCCGCTGGACTTCCGCGACCGTTATTTCACCGCCACGCCTACCGGCTACGCGCTGGACGCGCGCGTGCGCGCGCAGGTGCGGCTGCTGCAGGGCAACCTGGTCGAGCCTGGCCTGCTCGCCGGCGAAGCGCCTTATGACTTTGTATTCTGCCGCAACCTGTTGATCTACTTCGACGCCGCCGGGCAGCGGCAGGCGGTGCAGACCCTGGTGCGCCTGACCATGCCCGACGGCCTGCTTTTCGTCGGGCCGGCCGAGGCCAGCGTGCTGAGCGCGCAGGGGCTGGAGCCGGTCGGCATCCCGCTGACCTTTGCCTTCCGCAAGCCCACCGCCGCGGCGCTGCGTGCGCGGGCCCCGTCCCACCCGCCGGTCCACGCCACCCAGCCACGCCGCATGGCCGCGCCGCCGCGCCTGCCGCGGCCGCCCGCGTCCATGCGTCCTCCGGCGCTGCGGCCCTCCGCGCCGGCCGCACCATCAGCTTCCGATGCGCGCGCATCGGAGCTGGCCGCGATCGCGGCAATGGCCGACCGCGGCGAACTGGACGCCGCCACGGCCGCGTGCCTGGCGCTGCTCGACCGTGCCGCGCCGGATACCGATGGCGCCGCCATGGCCGATGCCTATGGCATGCTCGGCGTGCTGCACGACGCCGCCGGCCGCGTCGCCCAGGCGCACGCGGCCTACCGCAAGGCGCTCTACCTGGACCCATCGCACCAGGAAAGCCTGTATCACCTGGCCGCGTTGCTCGACACCGAAGGCGACCACGATGGCGCCACCCGCTTGCGCCAGCGCGCGCAGCGCCACACCCGCAAGCACCATGGCTGAGACCCGCGCCCATCCCTTTGCCGCCGTGGTGGACGCCGACGGCGTGGACGACTGCTGGCGGCGCATCGGCGTGCGCGGCGACGGCAGTTGCCCGGCGCTGGCCGAGCACGCCCACTGCCGCAACTGCCCAACCTACGCGCAGGCCGCTGCCCGGCTGCTGGACGCCCGGGAGCTGGAGCAGGATCTGCAGGTCTTGCCCGATGCCGGCGGCAGCGATGGCAATGATGGCCATGCCGGCGACGACCGCAACGACAGCGGCACCGCGCTGGCTTGCCTGGTGTTCCGCATCGGCGATGAATGGCTGGCGCTGCCGACCGCCGCGCTGGGCGAAGTCACCGCGCCAGGCCCGATCCATTCGCTGCCGCACCGGCGCGATGCCGCCGTACTGGGGCTGGCCGCGGTGCGCGGCAACCTGCTGGCCTGCCTGTCGCTGGCGCACGTGTTCGACACGGGCGCAGCCCGCGCCGAGCTCAACGCTGCCGGCAGCCGCTTCCTGATCCTTGGACAAGGGCGCGCCGCGATCGCCCTGCCGGTGGCCGAGATCTCCGGCATTGTACGGGTGCGGCGCGCCGCGCTGCTGCCGCTGCCCGCCACGCTGGCGCGCGGCTCGGCCCGCTATACCCAGGCGCTCTTTCTCGACCAGGGCCGCAGCGTCGGCCTGCTCGACGCCGCGCAAGTCCGCCAGGCACTGGCACGGAGCCTGGCATGAACCCGGAACAATTGCGCGACGCCTCGCTGCTGGAATTGTTTGCGCTCGAAGCCGACGCCCAGGCCGAGATCCTCAACGCCGGGCTGCTGGCGCTGGAGCGCAACCCGGGCGCACCCGAGCAGCTCGAGGCGTGCATGCGCGCGGCGCACTCGCTCAAGGGCGCGGCCCGCATCGTCGGGCTCGACGGCGGCGTGCGGCTGGCGCATGCCATGGAAGACTGCCTGGTCGCCGCCCAGGGCGGCATGCCGCTGGCTGCCGCGCATATCGATGCGCTGCTGCAGGGCACCGACCTGCTGCTGCGCATCGGCCATCCGCCCGGAGGCGACCCGGACTGGTCCGAGCAGGCCGGCCGCGCCGAGATCGACGCGGTGGTGCAGCGGCTGGGTTCGCTCGACGGCGGCGGCGCGCCGGCGCAGCGCGCCGCTGCCGACGCGACCGCCCCCGCTGCCGCCCCGGTCAGCACCCCCGCCCCTGCGCCGACGCTCGAGCCCGACATCGCGCCGCCGGCACCGATGGCCGCGCACAGCACAGACGGCCACGAGCGCATGCTGCGCATCAATGCGGATGCGCTGGACCAGATGCTGGCACTGTCGGGCGAGGCCATGGTCGAATCGCACTGGCTGCGGCCCTTCGGCAAAGCGCTGCAAAAGGCGCGGCGCCAGCAGGCGCGCGCGCTGTCCGCGGCCGATACGCTGCAGCAGGCCCTGCGCGAGACCCAGGATGGCGGCGGCGCGCATGCGTCAGCGGCGGCACAGGCGGCGCTGGCCGAACTGCGCCAGCTGCTCGACGATGGCCACCAGCAACTGGCGGCGCGGCTCGACGAGTTCGAGCAGTACGATCATCGCGCCACGCGGCTGGCGCGGCGGCTCTATGACAGCGCGCTGGCCTCGCGCATGCGCCCGCTCTCCGACGGCCTGGCCGGCTACGCGCGCATGGTGCGCGATCTGGGCCGCTCGCTGGGCAAGCCAGTGCACCTGGAGCTGTCCGGCGCCGGCACGCAGGTGGACCGCGACATCCTCGAGGCGCTGGACGCACCCCTGGCACACCTGCTGCGCAATGCCGTGGACCATGGCATCGAGGCACCGGCGGTGCGCCAGGCCCAGGGCAAGCCGGCGCAAGGCCGCGTGATGCTGCACGCGCGCCACAACGCGGGCCGGCTGCAGATCGAGATTTCCGACGACGGCGCCGGGGTCGACCTGGACGCGCTGCGACGCGCCATCGTGCGGCGGCGGCTGGCCTCCGAAGACACGGCGGCGCGGCTGTCGCAGGCGGAGCTGCTCGACTTCCTGCTGCTGCCCGGCTTCAGCATGCGCGACACCGTCTCCGAAGTCTCCGGCCGCGGCGTCGGCCTCGACGCGGTGCAGGAGATGGTGCGACGCGTGCGCGGCAGCCTGCGCCTGACGCAGCAGCCTGGCCAGGGCCTGCACTTCAGCCTCGAGCTGCCGCTGACGCTGTCGGTGGTGCGCACGCTGCTGGTGGACGTGGCCGGCGAAGCCTATGCCTTCCCGCTCGGCCGCGTGCTGCGCGCGACCTCGGTGGCGCGTAGCGAGATCGAACAGACCGAAGGCCACCAGCATTTCCGCCACGAGGGCCGTGCCATCGGGCTGGTCAGCGCGGCACAGGTGCTGCAGCGGGACGGCGCCGAGGCCGGCGCGGCCCAGGCGCAGGTACCGGTGGTGATCATCGGCGAGGCCGAGCGGACCTATGCGATTGCGGTCGACCGCATGCTGGGCGAACGCCTGCTGGTGGTGCAGCCGCTACCCGCGGCACTAGGCAAGGTCCGCGACATTGCCGCCGGCAGCCTGACCGACGATGGCACGCCGGTGCTGATCTTCGATGTCGAGGACATGATCCGCTCGGTCGAGAAGCTGGTGTCGGAGGGCCGCATCGAAGGCGTGCGCCAGGCCGAAGCGGCCAGCGTGCAGGCGCGCGCGCGGCGCGTGCTGGTGGTGGACGACTCGCTCACCGTGCGCGAGCTGCAGCGCAAGCTGCTGGCCGGGCGCGGCTATGACGTGGCGGTCGCGGTCGACGGCATGGACGGCTGGAACGTGCTGCGCGCCGAGCCCTTCGACCTGGTCATCACCGACGTCGACATGCCGCGCATGGACGGCATCGAGCTGGTGCGCCGGATTCGCCAGGACGCCGCGCTGCGCCAGTTGCCAGTGATGGTGGTGTCGTACAAGGACCGCGAGCAGGACCGCCAGCGCGGGCTGGAGGCCGGCGCGGACTATTATCTGGCCAAGGGCAGTTTCCATGACGCCGCGTTGCTCGACGCGGTCCAGGACCTGATCGGCGAGGCACGTCCATGAAAATCGGCATCGTCAATGATTCAGCGCTCGCGGTCGCCGCGCTGCGCCGCGCGCTGGCGCTGGATCCGGCGTTCGAGATCGCATGGGTTGCCGGCGACGGCGCCCAGGCGGTGCAACTGGCTGCGCGCCAGACCCCCGACCTGATCCTGATGGACCTGCTGATGCCGGTCATGGACGGCGTCGAGGCCACGCGCCTGATCATGGCCGCCACGCCGTGCGCCATCGTGGTGGTGACCATGGACCTGGGCCGCAACGCGTCGCAGGTGTTCGACGCCATGGGCCATGGCGCCATCGACGCGGTCGATACCCCGACCCTGGCCGAAGCCGACGCGCAGCTGGCCGCCGGGCCGCTGCTGCGCAAGCTGCGCAATATTGCGCGCCTGCTGGCGGGCCGGGTGGCGCCGCAGCACGCGCTGCCGGCGGCGCCGCGCGCCGGCAGCGCGCCGCGGCTGGTGGCGATCGGCGCCTCGGCCGGCGGCCCGGCCGCGCTGGCCACGCTGCTGGGTGCGCTGCCGGCGGACTTCAGCGCCGCGGTGGTCACCGTGCAGCATGTCGACGAGGCCTTTGCCGCCGGCATGGCCGACTGGCTCGACGGGCAATGCGCGCTGCCGGTGCGCATTGCGCGCGCCGGCGAGGCGCCGCAGGCCGGCACCGTGCTGCTGGCCGGCACCAACGACCACCTGCGCCTGGCCGGACCGAGCCGGCTGGCCTACACCGAGCAACCCTGCGACTACCTTTATCGCCCCTCCATCGATGTGTTCTTCGAAAGCGTGGTGGAACACTGGCGCGGCGACGTGATCGGCGTGCTGCTCACCGGCATGGGCCGCGACGGCGCGCTCGGCCTGAAGGCGATACGCGACCGCGGTTTCCTGACCATCGCCCAGGACCGCGCCACCAGCGCCGTGTACGGCATGCCCAAGGCCGCCGCCGCCCTTGGCGCCGCCGCCGAGATCCTGCCGCTGCCGCGCATCGCGGCACGGCTGGTGCAGGCGTGCGGGCCCGCGGCACTGCCGTGGCCCGCCCCGACCGCCTGAATGCATGCAATGGGTCCCGGCCGCGCCGGGACCGCGAGACCTGGAATTGAATATGCAACCCGAATCCCTTAACCCATCCGGCATGCCCGCACCGGCGCCGGCCGTCGACAAGCAGGAATACCTGGCCATGGTGCTGCTGGTGGACGACCAGGCCATGGTCGGGGAAGCCGTGCGCCGCGCGCTCGCCAGCGAGCCGGACATCGACTTCCATTACTGCGCGCAGCCGGATGAAGCGGTGGCCGTGGCGCAGCGCACCAAGCCCACCGTGATCCTGCAGGACCTGGTGATGCCGGGCGTCGATGGCCTGACGCTGGTGCAACGCTATCGCGACAACCCCGCCACCCGCGATATCCCGATCATCGTGCTATCGACCAAGGAAGAAGCCGCGACCAAGGGCGCGGCGTTTGCCGCCGGCGCCAACGACTACCTGGTCAAGCTGCCGGACAGCATCGAACTCATTGCACGCATCCGCTATCACTCGCGCTCCTACGTGAACCAGTTGCAGCGCGACGAAGCCTACCGTGCGCTGCGGCAAAGCCAGCAGCAACTGCTGGAAACCAACCTGGAACTGCAGCGCCTGACCAACTCTGACGGCCTGACCGGCTTGTCCAACCGGCGCTATTTCGACGAATACCTCGGCGCGGAATGGCGCCGCGCACTGCGCGAGCAGACCCAGCTGGCGCTGCTGATGATCGATGTCGACGCGTTCAAGGCCTACAACGACACCTACGGCCACGTCGCCGGCGACGAGGTGCTGCGCCGCGTGGCCGCCGTGATCCGCGACAATTGCGTGCGCGCCGCCGACCTGCCCGCACGCTTCGGCGGTGAAGAGTTCGCCATGGTGCTGCCGGCTACCTCGCCCGGCGGCGTGCGGCTGCTGGCCGAAAAGGTGCGGCGCGCGGTGCAGGGGCTGGCCATTGCCCACAGCGGCTCGCCTACCCTGGACTGCGTGACCGTCAGCATCGGTGGTGCGGTGCTGGTGCCGCAGGCCGGCGCGCAGCCCAGCCAGTTGGTGGAAGCGGCCGATGCGGGCCTCTACCAGGCCAAGCGCAATGGCCGCAACCTGGTCATGATGTCGCCGCCCTGAGCCGCGTCCGCACGCCGGCGCGGCTGCCCGCCACCATGGCACCAACGTGGCGGCAACAAGCAGTTACACATCTGCGCAGGCGGCACGGCCACCTGCGGCCGCGGCCCGTCGCGCCGCCGCGCTTGTGCTGCCAAGGCGCGCCGCCTGGCGCCGCGCGCCTGCATCACTTCCTGTCGGAATCGTCCGACACTGAATTCGGAGCGTCGCGCCTGTCTGGCCTACCGCTTCAAACCTATCGTTGCATCACGGCAAGCGTGATCCCGCGCCTGCATACCAGATAGCAACTGGCCAAGCGGCCGCCGCGATCCGCGCCGGCATGGGCCAGCTCGTCTCTGACTCCAACAGCAAGAGGTGACCCATGCTTCGATCCAAGACCCTTCTCCTCGGCCTCGCGCTGGCCGCGACCGCCGTGCTGACAGCGTGCGGCGGCGGCGATGACGGCATCGACGACCGCATCGGCCTGAGCAAGCCCTCGATCCGCGCGATCCACGCCATTACCGGCGGCCCCAATGTCGACGTGCTGCAGAACGGCGCGCGCACCAGCTTCCTGAACAAGCCCTACAAGTTCGTTTCGACCTACTTCAACGTTGAAACGGGCAACCAGCTGATCTCGTTCAACGTGGCGGGCACGCAGACAGAACTGGGCCGCGCCAGCCTGGTCGCCGCCACCGGCCACAAGTACACCGTGGTGACGCTGCCCGGTGCGACCACGGCAGAAACGGTGACCATCGATGATCCGTACGGCAAAGGCCTGCTGTCGAATAAGGCCCGCGTGCGCTCGCTGAACGCGTCGTTCAATGCGCAGAACATCGATGTCTACATCACCCTGCCGGCCGTCGACCTGAACTCCGTGTCGCCGACCTTTGCCGCGGTGGGCTACAAGCAGGCATCGCCGGCCTCGGGCCAGGATTCGATCGACCTGGACGGCAACACCACCTATCGCCTGCGCATCACCACGGCCGGCACCAAGACTGTCATCTTTGATTCGGGCGCACTGACGCTGGCCAACAACGCCGACTGGCTGATCACCACGATCCCGGTGGATGGCATCGGCGGCCTGACGCCGAACAAGATCAAGGTGCTGGTGGCGCGTGGCGACGACGAATCGCAAGCCGGTCTGGAACTGGTGACGCAATAACCGCTGTCGCGGTTGCCTGCGGCAGGCGGGCAACGCGGGGGGCCGGTCCGGAAGGACCGGCCTCTTTTTATTTCAGGGCTCGGCGACAGGCCGCCCCGGCGGTTCGGCGGCAGGTTCAAGCTCTGCCTTCAGCACGGCCAGGTGCGAGATATACGCCTCCAGTTCCGCCCGCCCCTGCGCGGTAATGCAATACACGCGGCCACTGCCTTCGACCAGCTCCGCGGTGATGGCCCGGGCCATCATCAGGCTGCGCAGGATCGGCCGCAGGGAGCGGATGTTCTTGTCGATGCCGCGCTCGCGCAGCCGGTCCACCAGGCTGAGCACGGTCGACGGGCTGGACTGGACCAGCTTGAGCACATAGATGCGTGAGAAAAACCGGTCGAAGGTAGGCGGTTTCATGGGCGCTGTCGGCGCACCGATGGTGCGGGAATCCTGATCATCATGCGCGGCCATGACTGCTGCCGCAGTCGGGCACTCTCTGGTGGTATTGCGAGCGAACGCGCAGCGCTCAGCCCGCAAATGAAAACGGGGTGCACGAAGGCACCCCGAATGCTTGCATGGCGTACGCCGGTCGCGTCCAGGGCGCCGGCGCCATTCCGGGGCGCGCGGGCGCTATTCTTCCTGGAACGCTTCCTCGCGCTTGGCCTTGATCGACGGCAGGGCCACCACGGCCACCAGCGCGGCGGCGGCGATCAGCAGGCCGACCGACAGCGGGCGCGTCACGAACACGGTGAAATCACCGCGCGACAGCAGCAGCGTGCGGCGGAAGTTCTCTTCCATCATCGGCCCCAGCACGAAGCCCAGCAGCAGCGGCGCGGGTTCGCACTTCAGCTTCAGGAACAGATAGCCGATCACGCCAAAGCCGGCGGCCATGAACACGTCGAAGGTCTGGTTGTTGACCGAGTACACGCCGATGCCGCAGAACACCAGGATCGCCGGGTACAGGAAGCGGTACGGCACGGTCAGCAGCTTCACCCAGATGCCGATCATCGGCAGGTTCAGGATGATCAGCATCAGGTTGCCGATCCACATCGAGGCGATCAGGCCCCAGAACAGCGACGGGTTGCTGGTCATCACCTGCGGGCCCGGCTGGATGTTGTGGATGGTCATCGCCCCCACCATCAGCGCCATCACCGCGTTGGGCGGAATGCCCAGCGTCAGCAGCGGGATGAACGAGGTCTGCGCCGCGGCGTTGTTGGCCGATTCCGGACCGGCCACGCCTTCGATCGCGCCCTTGCCGAATTCATGCGCGTACTTCGACGTCTTCTTCTCGAGCGAGTACGCCGCGAACGACGCCAGTGCCGCGCCGCCGCCCGGCAGGATCCCCAGCGCCGAACCCAGCGCGGTGCCGCGCAGCACGGCCGGGATCATGCGCTTGAAGTCTTCCCGGGTCGGGAACAGGTTGGTGACCTTGTTGGTGAAGGTCTCGCGGGCTTCCTTCTGCTCCAGGTTGGCAATGATCTCGGCAAAGCCGAACATGCCCATCGCCAGCGCCACGAAGTCGATGCCGTCGGTCAGCTCCGGCACGTCGAACGAGAAACGCGCCGCGCCGGAGTTCACGTCGGTGCCGATCAGGCCCAGCAACAGGCCCAGCACGATCATCGCGATCGCCTTGGGCAGCGAGCCGGAGGCCAGCACCACGGCGCCGATCAGGCCCAGCACCATCAGCGAGAAATACTCGGCGGGGCCGAACTTGAAGGCGATTTCGGACAGCGGCGTGGCAAATGCGGCCAGGATCAGCGTGGCCACGCAGCCGGCGAAGAACGAGCCCAGGCCCGCAGTGGCCAGCGCCACCCCTGCCCGGCCGCGCCGCGCCATCTGGTAGCCGTCGATGGTGGTCACCACCGACGACGATTCGCCCGGCAGGTTCACCAGGATGGCGGTGGTCGAGCCGCCGTACTGCGCACCGTAGTAGATGCCGGCCAGCATGATCAGCGCGGCCACCGGCGGCAGCGTGTAGGTAATCGGCAGCAGCATGGCGATGGTGGCCAGCGGCCCCAGGCCCGGCAGCACGCCGATCAGCGTGCCCAGCACGCAGCCGAGGAAGGCGTAGGCGAGGTTCTGCAGCGACAGGGCCGTGGAAAAGCCCAGCGCAAGGTGATCAAACAATTCCATGTCGGGGTTCCTTAACCGGTGATGAAGGCCGGCCACACCGGCATCTGCAGGTTGATGCCGTACACGAACGCGCCCAGGCTGATCAGCACCAGCACCACCGCGTTGAGCAGCGCCCCCTTCCAGCTGAATTCATGGCTGGCCATCGACGACACCAGCACCAGCACGAACACCGACAGCACCATGCCCAGCGGCTTGAGCAGCAGGCCGAACAGCACCACCGAGCCGAGGATCCACAGCAACGTCTTCAGGTCCCAGCGCGCCAGATGGTCTTGCTCGCCTTTCGGCGTCATCGAGGTCAGCAACACCACCGCGCCCAGCACAGCGAGCACCAGGCCCAGCAGGAAGGGAAAATAACCGGGTCCCATCTTGGCGGCTGTTCCCATGGAATAGCCGCGAGCGACCCAGGAAAAGCCCAGACCGACCAGAATGAACATCAGGCCGGAGGCAAAGTCCTTTTGGCTGCGTATGCGCAAAACGATTCTCCTCAAAGTTCACGAAATGCCGTGCCGGGGGCGCACTGGCTCAAGCGCGCCACGCATGCAAGATGGCATGCTCTCCCGACGGTCGACCCGAACCTTAGAGACGTGATCTTTCAGGTGCCTTTCAGTTGTCCTGTTTTAGGGGTATTTACCAATGACCCCTTAAAACAAGGCAAATCCAGCCGCAACGCGCGACGGAATACATCACAACGTGATGTATTTAAACAGCCTTGAAATCGAGGGAAGGACGACAGGAACGTCAGACGAACAAGACGGCGCGCGCGCTTGCATCAAAGCAAGGCGCGGCCGCAAAGACACGCACCCCTGCCGCGCCGGCAGGGGTGCGCGTGCGCTGGGAGGGAGTGCCAGCGGTGACACGATGACACATCGATCTTTCGGAAGGCTTTCAATGCGGGACTTGCCCTGCAATCAACGCGCGGCTTCGGCCGTTGCGCGTGCGGTGCTGGCCGCGTCGACCACCTCGCCCGCGTCTTCGCAGGGCGTGCCCATGCTGGTATCGGGCGCCTGCCCCACGGCTTCTGCCGGGTGCGGCGCGGTCGGCAGGATCTGGCTGCGGCGCCAGTTGCCGAAGCGGTAGTAGCCGAGCGCCAGGGCCAGCGACACCACCGAGCCGAGCGGAAAGCTCCACCAGATCGCGTCGGCGCCAATGCGCGGACCCAGCGCCCACGCGAACGGCAGCCGGATCACCCACATCGACAGGAACAGGATCACCAGCGGCGCCATCACCGCGCCGGTGGCGCGCACCGTGCCGAAGATGACGATGGTGAAGCCGAACAGGATGAACGACCACAGCACCACCACGTTGATATGCTGGGCAATGCCGATGGCCACGCCGTCGCTGCCCAGGAACAGGCCCAGCGAATGGCGGTTGAACAGGTAGATCAGCGCGACCAGCGCGCCGGTCATGGCCACGTTGAACAGCAGCCCCATGCGCGTGATGCGCGACACGCGCTGCCACAGCCCGGCACCGACGTTCTGCGCCACCATCGACGACACGCTCGCGCCGACTGCCAGCGCGGGCATCTGCACATAGGTCCACAGCTGCGAGGCCACGCCGTAGGCAGCGGTGGTTTGCGAGCCATAGGTGTTGACCAGCGCCATCATCACGATGGCGGACGACGAGATCACCACCATCTGCAGCCCCATCGGCAGGCCCTTGACCACCAGCGCGCGCAGGATCGCCGGATCCGGCACCAGCAACGCCAGCTGGCCGCGATGCAGCAGCAGGAAATGCCGGCGCCGGTACAGCAGCGCCAGCATCGCCACCAGGCTCGTCAGCTGGGCGATCAGCGTGGCCAGTGCCGAGCCCGCGATGCCCATGGCTGGGATCGGCCCCACGCCGAAGATCAGTATCGGGTTGAGCACCACGTCCAGCACCACGGACAACAGCATGAACCAGAACGGCGTGCGCGAATCGCCGGCGCCGCGCAGCGTCATCATGACGAAGTTGTAGAAGTACATGAACGGCAGCGCCAGGAAGATGATGCGCAGGTAAGCCACGGCCAGCGGCGCGGCATCTTGCGGGGTGCGCATCGCGGCGAGGATGTCCGGCGTATAGAAGTAGCCGAGCGCCGACGCCAGCACCGACAGCGCGACAAAGAAGGTGGTACTGGTGCCGACCACGCGGCGGGCCTCGTCCACATCGCGCGCCCCGACGGCCTGGCCGATCATGATGGTGTTGGCCATGCTGATGCCAAACACCACGCCCAGCAGGAAGAACAGGATGATGTTGGCGTTGGAGGTGGCGGTCAGCGCGGCCTCGCCCAGGAAGCGCCCGACCCAGACCGAGTTGATCGAGGCGTTCAGCGACTGCAGGATGTTGCTGCCAAGCACCGGCAGCGAGAACAGCAGCAAGGTCCGGCCGATCGGGCCGGTGGTCAGTCTGGCATCGGGCTTCATGGGGCGTCGGAAGGCGGAAATCCGCCCAGTCTATGCCTGCCCACGCCGCCCTTCAAGCACGCCTGGCCGCGCATCGTCCCCGCTTTTTACCTGAATGAGTTATTTCCCGGCGATAGCCGGCGACCCCATACTCCGCGGGGGACTACTGCGTCCCGGGCCGGCTGCCGGACGGGGTTATCCGGGTCTTATCCGGATCGATCCGGCATGCGCACGCGCCATCCGTCGCAGTCAAAACAAGGAGGTGGGGTCATGTTTGTCGGTTTCGAGCCTGTTGCCGGCGCGCTGGTGCCGTTTGCCTATGACTGGCCGATGGTGGGCCTGTCGTTCCTGATCTCGGTATGCGGCGCCTACGTCGGCCTGCGCTGGTCGCGCCGGGTGCGCCAGCCCGACGGGCGCCTGGATGTCGACCGGCTGCTGTGCGCCAGCGTCGCTCTGGGCGGCGGCGCGGTCTGGTCGATGCATTTCATCGGCATGGTGGCCTACCAGACCCCGACCCATCGCGAGTTCGGCCTGTTCACCACGCTGGCCTCGCTGCTGGTGGTGATGGTGCTGGCGGGCGCCGGCCTGGCGCTCGCGTCGCGCCCGCGCGGCAGCCGCACCGGCAATGTGGTGCAGGGCGGCGTGCTGACCGGGCTGGGCGTGGTGGCGATGCACTACACCGGCATGGCGGCGATCCGCTCCAACACGCGCTTCGACTGGGACCTCGCCATCATCGCGCTGTCGGTGGTGATCGCCGTGGTGGTGTCGGTGGTGGCGCTGTGGCTGGCGGTCACGGTGAAGACCGGCGGCAAGCAGCTGGCGGCGGCCGTGGTGATGGGGGTGGCGGTCTGCGGCATGCACTACACCGGCATGTCGGCCGGCACCATGATCTGCACCAGCCCGGCCTACGCGCCCAGCCTGTTTGCGATCGAGGGCGACAGCATCGGCTATGCGGTATTCGGGCTGAGCCTGATCACGCTGCTGGTGATCCTGGTGGTGGAAGCCACCCGCACCGGCGCCGTGGCCGGACCCGCCGCCATGGCACGCACGCGCGATCCGGCCTGACAAGGATTTCAACGATCAGCGGACTGACGAGACAGCGCGGCCGGCTGGACGGAGCGCCGCTCCGGGCACTTTTTCTTTGGGGGCCCCCCCGCCCGGCGCGGTGCATGATCGCGGCGGGCGGGTTAAGCTTGCGGTTTCACCGCCCACCAGGAGAACACGCATGTACCAGGATCTCGCCCTCTATATCGACGGGGAATTCATCAAGGGAGGCGACCGGCGCGAACAGGAGGTCATCAATCCGGCCACCCAGGAAGTGCTGGGCCAGCTGCCGCACGCCACGCGCGCCGACCTGGATCGCGCGCTGGCCGCCGCGCAGCGCGCCTTTGAAACCTGGAAGAAGACCTCGCCGCTGGAGCGCGGCAAGATCCTGCGTCGCGTCGGCGAACTGGCGCGCGAGCGCGCCCGGGACATCGGCCGCAATATCACGCTGGACCAGGGCAAGCCGCTGGCCGAAGCGGTCGGCGAGATCATGGTCTGCGCCGAGCACGCCGACTGGCACGCCGAGGAATGCCGCCGCATCTACGGCCGCGTGATCCCGCCGCGCCAGCCCAATGTGCGCCAGCTGGTGGTGCGCGAGCCGATCGGCGTGTGCGCCGCGTTCACGCCGTGGAACTTCCCGTTCAATCAGGCGATCCGCAAGATCGTCGCCGCGGTGGGCGCGGGCTGCACGCTAATCCTGAAGGGACCCGAGGACTCGCCCAGCGCGGTGGTGGCGCTGGCGCAGCTGTTCCATGATGCCGGCCTGCCGCCGGGCGTGCTCAACATCGTCTGGGGCGTGCCCGCCGAGGTCTCGACCTACCTGATCGAATCGCCGATCGTGCGCAAGATCTCGTTCACCGGCTCGGTGCCGGTGGGCAAGCAGCTGGCGGCGCTGGCCGGCGCGCACATGAAGCGCGTGACCATGGAGCTGGGCGGCCATTCGCCGGTGCTGGTGTTTGACGATGCCGACATCGATCCGGCCGCCGAAATGCTGGCGCGCTTCAAGCTGCGCAATGCCGGCCAGGTGTGCGTGTCGCCGACGCGCTTCTACGTCCAGGAGAAGGCCTATGACCGCTTCCTGGCGCGCTTTACCGAGGTGATCGGCTCGATCAAGGTCGGCAACGGCCTGGATGACGGCACCCAGATGGGCCCGCTGGCGCACGAGCGCCGCGTGCTGTCGATGGAGCAGTTCCTCGACGATGCCAGCCAGCGCGGCGGCAAGGTCGTGGCGGGCGGCTCGCGCCTGGGCGACAAGGGCTACTTCTTCGCGCCCACGGTGGTCACCGACCTGCCCGACGACGCGCGCCTGATGACCGACGAGCCCTTCGGCCCGGTGGCCCCGGTGACGCGCTTCAAGGACACCGCCGAGGTGCTGCGCCGCGCCAACAGCCTGCCCTTCGGACTGGCTTCCTATGTGTTCACCAACTCGCTGAAGACCGCGACCGAAGTGTCCAACGGCCTGGAAGCCGGCATGGTCAACATCAACCACTTCGGCATGGCGCTGGCCGAGACCCCGTTCGGCGGCACCAAGGACTCGGGCATCGGCAGCGAAGGTGGCCAGGAGACCTTCGACGGCTACCTGGTGACCAAGTTCATCACCCAGGCCTGAGCGCCCGGGTAGGTGCAGGGCGGCGTGCCGCCGGCTCCCTCCCCGGGGCCGGCGGCGCCTCCCCGTCAGCGGAAGAAGATGCCGCGCGTCAGGAACGTATGATTCGCTTCTTCCGCCATCAGCCAGACCAGCACCAGCAGGCACATCGGCGGGATCAGGATGGCGCAGATCAGCGCCATGCGTTCCCACGCCATGTGCATGAACACCGCCACGATCAGTCCCGCCTTCATCGCCATGAACAGCAGGATCAGCGTCCAGCGCAGATACCCGGTGAAGTGGAAATAATCGACCAGGTACGACAGCGTCGACAGCACGAACAGCAGCGCCCAGATCTTCAGGTACAGCCCGATGGGGTGCTGCTGGCCGTGGTGCGCGGCAGGCCCGGCGTCCGGGCCGGGGCCGTGCGACATGCCCTGCGGCGTACCGTGCGCGGGCGTGGCAGGGGTTGCGGGAGATGCCGGATTCGATGCCATGGCCGCCCTCACCAGAGATAGAACAGCGCAAAGATGAAGACCCACACCAGGTCGACGAAGTGCCAGTACAGCCCGGCGATCTCGACGATCTGGTAGTTGCCGGTCGCCTCGTAGCGTCCGCGCAGCACGCGCGTGGCCACGATCACCAGGTAGACCACGCCGCACGACACGTGCAGGCCGTGGAAGCCGGTGATCATGAAGAAGGTCGAGCCGAACTGCGCCGCGCCCATCGGGTTGCCCCACGGACGCACGCCCTCGTCGACGATCAGCTTGGTCCATTCAAACGCCTGCATGCCGACGAACAGCACGCCGAACAGCGCGGTGACCAGCATCAGCGTCGCGCATTCGCGGCGCGCGCGGCGGTAGGCAAAGTTGACCGCTATCGCCATGGTGCCGCTGCTGGTGATCAGCACGAAGGTCATGATGGCGATCAGCAGCAGCGGGATGTCGGCGCCCCCCACATGCAGCGCGAACACCTCGCTCGGGTTCGGCCACGGCACCGTGGTCGACATGCGCACGGTCATGTAGCCGGTCAGGAAGCAGCTGAAGACGAAGGTGTCGGATAGCAGGAAGATCCACATCATCGCCTTGCCCCACGACACCTTGAAGGCCTGCTGGTCCGACGACCAGTCGGCCAGCAGGCCGCGCACGCCGCCCACCGGGGGCGCGGGCGCCACCGCCGGGTTGGCCGATGGTGAAGACAGTTGCGTGGACATGCCGGTCCTCCTCCTTGCCGCCGCCGCTAGGCCGTGCCGCAGATGTAACGCACCAGCTCGGGCGTGAGCCACCCCAGCGCCGCCAGCAGCACCACCCATACCGCCAGGAGGAAATGCCAGTAGCGCGCGCACAGCTGCATGCGCAGCACCGCGGTGGCGCCGCTGCCGCGTGCCGACATGGCAACGCCCCAGCCGGCCAGCCCGCCCAGTACGTGCAGGCCATGCATCGCCGTGAGCAGGTAGAAGAAGCTGCCGGCCGGGTTGCCAGCCGGCATCACCTGCATCGCGCCCAGCGCCTGCCAGGCCCACAGCTGCGAGGCGACGAAGCCGGCCGCGCCCAGGCCGCCGAGGCGCAGCGCGCGCCGGGCCATGGCCATCTCGCCACGCCGCGCGGCGTGCGACGCCACCGCCATCGACACGCTGCCCGCGGCCAGCAGCGCGGTCGACAACCACACCTGCCACGGCAGCCCGATGCGGTGCCAGTCCGGGCTGTCCATGCGCAGCGCATAGGCCGTCAGGAACAGCGCGAACAGCGAACTCACCACGCCCATGAACACCCACAGCCCCAGGCTTGCGGGCGCGCGCCCGCGCGGCCGGTGGTTGGCGGCATTCTCGCCGGACGGATTGCCGCCGAAATCATCGCGGCTGACCTTGTACAGCGCCTCGGCATTCATGCGACGGCTCCTCGGCTTTCATGCGGTTCAGGCTCGGACCCGTCCGTCCCGCCGGCCTCGGGCGGCGCGTTCTGCGCGATAAAGTCTTCGGGCGCGCCCGGCACGCTGTAGGCATAGGCCCAGCGGTACACCACCGGCAGGTGCGGGCCCCAGTTGCCGTGCGCCGGCGGCGTCTGCGGCGTCTGCCATTCCAGCGACGCGGCGCGCCACGGATTGGCGTCGGCCTTGCGTCCGTGTCGCAGGCTCCAGACCAGGTTGAAGACAAAGAGCAGCTGCGCCGTGGCGACGATGAAGGCCGCCAACGAGATATACATGTTCATCACATGCGCCGACTCCGGGATAAAGGCGTAGTTCTCGTAGGCGTAGTAGCGCCGCGGCATGCCCAGCACGCCCAGGTAGTGCATCGGGAAGAAGATTGCATAGGTGCCGACGAAGGTCACCCAGAAATGGATGCGCCCCATGGTGTCGTCCAGCATCCTGCCGGTGACCTTCGGGTACCAGTGGTAGAGGCCGCCGAACACCACCAGGATCGGCGACACGCCCATCACCATGTGGAAGTGCGCGACCACGAAGTAGGTGTTCGACAGCGGGATGTCGACGCTGACATTGCCCAGGAACAGCCCGGTCAGCCCGCCGATGACGAAGGTGCTGATGAAGGCGATGGCGAACAGCATCGGCACGGTGAAATGGATATCGCCGCGCCACAGCGTGATGACCCAGTTGTAGACCTTGATCGCGGTCGGGATCGCGATGATCAGCGTGGTGGTGGCGAAGAAGAAGCCGAAGTACGGGTTCATGCCGCTGACGAACATGTGGTGCGCCCATACCACCACCGACAGCACGCCTATCGCCAGGATCGCCCAGACCATGGTGCGGTAGCCGAAGATGCTCTTGCGCGAATGCACGCTGACCAGGTCAGAGACGATGCCGAAGGCCGGCAACGCGACGATGTACACCTCGGGGTGGCCGAAGAACCAGAACAGATGCTGGAACAGCAGCGGGCTGCCGCCCTTGTACTGCAGCTGCTGCCCCATCGACACCATCGCCGGCATGAAGAAGCTGGTGCCGAGCGTCTTGTCCAGCAGCATCATCACCGCCGACACGAACAGCGCCGGGAACGCCAGCAGCGCCAGGATGGTGGCCATGAAGATGCCCCACACCGACAGCGGCATGCGCAGCAGCGTCATGCCCTCGGTGCGCGCCTGCAGCACGGTGGTGACGTAGTTGAGGCCGCCCATGGTGGCGGCGACGATAAAGATCGCCAGCGACACCAGCATCAGGATGATGCCCCAGTCATGGCCCGGGGTGCCGGGCAGGATGGCCTGCGGCGGATACAGCGTCCAGCCCGCGCCGGTGGGCCCGCCCGGCACGAAGAAGCTGGTCAGCAGCACGATCACCGACAGCAGGTAGACCCAGAAGCTGAGCATGTTGAGGAACGGGAACACCATGTCGCGCGCGCCGACCATCAACGGGATCAGGTAGTTGCCAAACCCGCCCAGGAACAGCGCGGTCAGCAGGTAGATCACCATGATCATGCCGTGCATGGTGACGAACTGGTAGTAGCGGTTGGCGTCGATAAACTCGAACCGGCCCGGGAAGCCGAGCTGCATCCGCATCAGGTTGGACAGCGCCACGCCCACCAGGCCCACCACGATCGCCACGATGGTGTATTGCACGGCGATGACCTTGTGGTCCTGGCTCCAGACATAGCGGGTCCAGAAGCTCTGCGGCGCGTGATGGGCAGCATCGTCGGCGTAAGCCATGCAGGTCTCCTCACTTGCGCGGCGGCGCGGGCGCCGCCGACGGCGGCACGGCGACGGCCGTCGATGTCGTATAGGTGCCGGACGCGGCCCCGGGCGTAGCCGCGGGCGCGGCCGAGCGCGCCGCTGCCGTGGTGGCGGCACTGGTCGCGGCGGCGGGGCCGGCGGGCACATCGGCAGGGGCGACCGGCGCCACCGTGCCCGCCTCCGCCGCGCCGCTGCCGGCCGACTTGATATAGGCGGTCAGCGCGGCGATCTCATCGTCGCTCAGCGGCAGTTTCGGCATCACCGGGCCAAATCCCTTGACCAGGCGTGCCTGCGGCTCGGCGATCTCCTTGTGCAGGAAGGCATCGTCTACCTTGGCGCTGCTGCCGTCGGCAAAGGTCTCGGTCTTGCCGTACAGGTCCTTCCAGGTCGGGCCCACGCCGGGGTTGCCGTCGATGCTGTGGCAACCCACGCAGCCCTTGCTCTGCGCCAGCGCGCGGCCCTTCTCGATGGTGCCGGCAGCGCCCGCCGCGCCGGGCGCGGCGGCGGCCATGGCCGCGGGTGGCGCCGCGGCTTTCGCCAGCGTCATGGCAAAGGTCTGCTGCTTCGCCAGCCACGCCTCGTAGGCGGCCGGCTCTTCCACCACCACCGTGCCGCGCATGTTGTAGTGGCCCACGCCGCACAGCTGCGCACACAGGATGTCGAAGCGTCCCGCCTGCGTGGGCGTGAACCAGAACGACGTCACCATGCCCGGCACCATGTTCATGCGCGCGCGGAACGGCGGCACGTAGAAGTCATGCAGCACGTCCTTGGAGCGCAGCAGCACCTTGATCGGCTTGTTCAGCGGCAGGTGCACTTCGGGGCCGACGATGACGATGTTGTCGAGCCCGCGCGGGTCGTCCGGGTCCAGCCCGAGCGGATTCGCGCCGGTGACGAAGCGCGCGTCGGAAGCGCCCAGCTGCCCGCTCTTGCCGGGAAAGCGGAAGGCCCACGACCATTGCTGTCCGACCACTTCCATCACCATCGCCTCGCGCGGCGCGCGCACGTAATCGGCGTAGACGAACAGGCCCGGCGCCAGCAGCAGGATCACGCCCAGCGTGGTGCCACCGATCAGCCACAGTTCCAGCCTGCTGTTCTCGGGGTGATAGGACGCGCGGTGACCGGTGCCGCCGCCGGGATGCGGCGCGTCATGGCGGAAGCGCCAGACGATGTAGCCGACGAACAGGTTGATGCCGATGAAGAAGATGCCGGTGATGATGAGGGTAATGGTCAGCGTGTCGTCCATCTGTTTCCAGTTGGACGCCAGCGGCGTCGCCCACCACGGGCTCAGGAAATGGAAGAGCACCGAAGCGGCAACCATGACGACGAGTGCGATGGCCATCGCCATATCCACCCTCCTCCTCGCACGCGGCGAGGGATGCGCAAGTCACGCAGGTAGAGATAAGACTAGTGCATGCCGTCAGGTCACTGCAAGGCGACACGCCGGCACATCGGTGTCGCGCTGCACAAGCGCGCGGCGCAAGGAAAAAAGCGGCGGCGGGAACCCCTGGTCCCCGCCGCCGCAGCGCCATGTGCCGGTCCGTGTGCGGGCCAGCGCCGGGTCAGTGCGACACGTCCTTGCTCTCCAGCTTCCAGTAGGATGCCGCCGCCGCGATGCCGAAGATCAGGTGGCCGACGAAGGTATGCCAGCCGCGCACCTCGACGAACCACGGGAACGCTCGCGTCATCACATAGAAGTTGAAGACATAGACCACCACCCCGAATACCGCGCCAGCCAGCATGGCCATGCCCAAGCTGGAATCGAGCGTAAACGGCGCCAGGATCGCAGCCAGGATCATGCCCAGCACGGCACCCAGCACGAAGTGGATCACCAGTGCCGCGGCCACGGTGCCGACGCTGAACAGCGAGGTCTGCAGCACCTCGGGCCCCATCACGATCGCGGCGATCATGCGCGTGACCACCCACGGGTTCACGCCAGACACCATCGATGACCAGAACAGTTCCAGCACCAGCAGCAACGCGCCCGCCGCCAGCCCCGACACCGCTGCCGCGGTCCAGTCCGGCAGTCGCCGCACGTAGTGGTGCGATTGCATGTGAAGTTCCATAGCCCACCTCCGTCTCTCGTCGGCGGGGCATCGCACGAAAGGGGAAACACGCCCCGCGTCTCTGCTCAGCATAGGACACGTGTTTCCCGCTTCGAAGGCGGCCAGCCGAAAAAAGGCTCGGAATGCGTACGTGGCGCAACGATCGTCGATTCGCAAGTGCGGCCCCCGATACCTGGAGGGCCAGCCGCAAGCGGCGCATCGGGGACAATCCCGATGCGCGTACCGTGCATCCGGCACACACTGCCTATACTGGAACCACAAAAGAGAGACAGGAGACCGCCATGCACTTCACCGCGCATGATCTTGTATTCCTGATTCCGATGGCGCTGGTAGGCGTGATCGCCATGGGCTCGATCCCGGTGACCGCCAGGTTCCTGCGCATCAGTTGCCGCACCATGGGCGCGCTGATCGGCGCACTGGTCGCGGTGCTGGTGCTGGAGGCATTACCGCTGCTGATCTGACTCCGCCGGGGTCTGCTGCACGCGCAGTGAGAGGAGGGGCCGCCATGTCGATCGGCCTGCTTGCCGCCCTCATGGCGGCGCTGCTGTGCGTTACCGTGTTGCGCGCCTTATGGCGTTGCAGCCATCCCTACCGGATGCGCTACCGGCGTTGCGCGGCACAGCGCCAGCGCGCGGGGCTGTGCCGACACGCGCTGCACAAGCACGGCGGGCACCACCACTGAAGCCGTGCCCTGGCGATGCTTCACGCCGCTTCACACCGGCGCGCGCTTCCTCAAGCTGGCCGCGCTGCTGGCCATGGCTTCTCCCTATCCGATGTTCCTGCTGGTGCAGACCCGCGAGGCCCCGGCCATCGTGCTTGGCATCGCGCTGGCGGTGGTGTGCATGGCCGCCTTCTATGCGGTGATCGCGGGTTTTGTCAGCGGTGTCTTCGAGACCCGCGTGCGCTACGAGCGCTTCGCGCCAGACGTGCTGGTGCTGGCACTTGGCTTCGACATCTATCGCGAAGACCCGCAGTCGCTGGTGGAGGTATCGACCGACGGCTTTGGCCGCCTGGGCCGCTGCGTTGTGGCGATGGGCCTGCCAACGCTGGTCGTGCAGGAAGGCGGGTATCACCTTGACGCGCTTGCCGCCAATGGCCGCGCCTTCTTCAACGGCATGGACGCCGGCCTTGCCGGCTAGCCTGGTGCCGGGCCTTGGGTGGGCCGCGGCCAAGGCCATAACTGGAAGTGCCTGCGGCGTTACAACTCGATCATGGCGAATTCTCCCTTGCCGACGTCGCATTCCGGGCAACGCCAGTCATCGGGGATGTCCTCCCAGCGCGTGCCGGGGGCAATGCCGTCTTCCGGCCAGCCCTGCTCTTCGTCATAGACCCAGCCGCAGATCACGCATACCCAGGTCTTGAAGGCGACGGTCGCTTCGATTTGGTCCTGCTGCAAAACTCACTCCTGATTCGGCGATGGAACGGATTGTTCGGGCCGAATCATACCGGTTTTCGGCGCAGGGCCTGCGGCGGCGCCGCGCGGTGCGGCGCCGCCACCCGGACTAGCCGCGGATGGAAAAGTCCACGCGGTTGGGCGTGCCCTTGTCCTTGATGCCCTCGGCGCTGAGCCTTGGCGCGGTCAGGAACAGCCGGCTTTCGGGCACCTTGCCATCGCGCTCGAGCGACTGCTTGACCGCCAGCGCGCGCTGTTCGGCAAGGCGCTTCAGGTCGGCCTCGGTAACGGTGGCGTTGGCCATCAGCAGCTTCTCCATCTCCTCCGGCGGCAAGCTCTTGGCAAAGCCGACGAAGTTGCGCGGCTTCTTCATCGAGGTGCGCTGGTAGACCTGCTCCAGGTACTTGGGGTACTCGGCCTTGCTGACCTTGACCTCGGCGCCCTGCGCGCCGGCTTCGGCTTCGCCGGCGTCGGCACCCGCCTGCGCGTTGTCGCGCAGGTCGCGGCGCTTCTGCTCCGCCACGCGCGCATCGAGCCACGCGCGGCGCGCGCCGGCTTCATCGGTGGCGGGATCGATACGGCCGCTGATCTCCAGCCGCAGCGAGGGCCGGTCATTGAGCGCCTGGCCCAGCTTGGCGATCTTGTCCTTCGCCGCCGGGGTCAGCGTGGCGGTGCCGGGCGCGAACTCGACATAGCCCAGTTCCTCGCCGCTGCCGCCGAAGGCCGAGGCAATCAGCGAGAACGGCGACGTGATTGCCTTGGTCAGCAGGTTGACGATCACACGCACGATCACGCCGCCGATGCTGAACTCCGGGTCCGACAGCGAGCCCGACACCGGCAGGTTCACGTCGATCACGCCGTTGCGGTCCTTGAGCAGCGACACCGCCAGCAGCACCGGCAGCTTGGTCGCGTCGGGGCTGTCGACACGTTCGCCAAAGGTCAGCTGGTCGAGGAACAGGTGGTTGCGCGCATCGAGCTTGCCGTTCTCGATCTTGTAGGCTACGTCGACGGTCAGCTTGCCCTTGGTGATGGGATAGCCGGCGTACTTGGCGGCATAGGGGGTGAGCCGCGTCAGTTCGACGCCGGAGGCCTTGGCGGCAATATCGAGGAACAGCTGCTCGCCCAGCGGATTGAGCTTGCCGCTGATATTGACCGGCGCGTCGTCGTCGATGCGGCCGTCCAGCACCAGGTCGGCCGGCGTGGGATCGCCCGACGACACCCTGGACACCGAGCCCTTCATGCCGGTCAGGTTGGCGGTGTAGTTGGGCTTGACGAAGAAGTCCGAGAAATTGATGTTGCCCTTGTCGACCGAGACCCCGCCGATGCGGATTTGCGGCTTGGGCCCGCCGGGCTTCTGCTCGACCTGGGCCGTGCGGGTATCGCCGGCCTGCACCGGCGGCGCGGCCGGCGCCGAGGCCGGGTTGGCCTGGGTCAGGCTGGTCGATGGTGCGGCCTCGCCCTTCTCCGCGCCGCCGGACATCACATCCTGCAGGTTCAGGCGGCCGTTGGCGTTCAGGATCACGCGGGCGTAGAAGTCGGACAGCGCGACATTGCCCAGGCTCACGCGCATCGGGCCCTTGCTGTCGTCCATCGCAAAGTCGATGCCCGATACCGCCAGCGAGCGCCAGCGCAGGAAGTCGTCGCCGCTGACGCGGTCCACCGTGCGCACATTGCCGGTCTGCACATTGCCGTTGAAATGCGTGGACAGCGGCTTGCCGGTGGGCGCATCGACATCGAGCCGGCCCTTGACCGTGAGCGTACCGCTGCGCAGCGCGGCGTTGAAGCGGTCGGCCAGGTAAGGCTGCAACGGGCTCACGTCGACCTGGCGCAAGTCCAGCTGCAGGCGGCTGGCCGGGACGGCCGGCAACACCGTGCCATCGATGCCGATCACGCCGCGGCGGCCGGACTCCGCATGCAGTTTGAGCGGCACCGCTGCCGGCGTCAGCGGCCAGGCCACGGCGCCGGTGGTCAGGCCGATATTGCGGAACTGGTGGATCACCGGGCGGCCACGGTTGGCCTGGGCCGGCTGGTAGTCCGCGAGACGGGCGCTGCCGCCTTCCACCACGACCTTGCCGATATTGGCCTTCCAGGCGCCGCCCGCGCCCGCGCCAGCGCCATTGGCGCTGGCCGGCGCCGCGCGCCGCGGCGTGGCGCGCGCCTGCTGCGCGGATTCGCCCGCCCACAGCCGCGCCATCTCGCTCAGCTCGCCGCGATGGTCGCGCGTGGCCGCGATCTGCGGCTGTGCCAGCGTGACCTGGCGGGTGGCAAAGGTCTGTCTGGCGAGGTCGAACTCGATATCTTCCAGCACCAGCTTCTGCGCCTGCAGCAGCGGCAGTGCGGCACCGTCGCGGTCGCCGGCGCGGTCGCGCGCACGGCGGCCGGCGCCCTGCGCCCGGTCCGCGGCCGGCGCATTGGCTTCAGTGCCGGGCGGCGCGGCGGCGGCCGGCATCACCACCGGCTCGCGCGTGGCCAGGTACAGCGGCGCCAACTCCAGCCGCGATTTTTCCAGTACGAACTGGAACTGCGGCGCGCCCCATGCCATGCGGTAATGCAGTTCCGCATTGACCGCGGTGGTGCCGAACTGGCTGCGCAACTCGCGCGGCCACCAGGCGGCAAACCCTTGCGGCCGCAAGCCGGTGGTTTCGAGCGTGCCGGCCATCGAGCCGTCGCGCAGCAGCAGGTCGCCGGTGTGGTGCAGGGTCTGGCCATCGGCCACGGTCAGCGTAGCCTCGACGCGCACGGGCTTGTCGCCGTCGGTGCCGGCCAAGCCCTTGACCTCGGCATCGAGCGGCCCGAGCGCGAGCTTGCCCGGGCCCGATGGCGCCAGCGCGTCTGCGAATCCCAGCCGGGCCTGCCGGACCACGATGCGGTCGACGGCATAGCGCCACGGCATTTCCTTGGCCGCCGCCGTCGCGGGGTTAGCCGGCGCCGCCGAAGCTGCCGCGGGGGCCGAGGCCGGCGTGGGCGCCGGCGCCACCCCATCGGTGGATCGGCTCGCCGCCTGCGGCAGGAATGCCGTGGCCAGGTTTAGCGAGCCGTCGGCGCGCCGCGCCGCCTCCACCGCCAGCCCTTCGATCTCGACGCTGCGCAGCTGCGCGCGGTGTGCCAGCGGCTCCAGCCTGGCGATATCGACCGCCAGCTTGCCGCTGCGTACCAGCGGCTGCCCGGCACGCGTGCGCACCTCGGCATCGCGCAGCGCGGCGGTGCCCATCACCACCATCTCCTGCGTGTCCTGCTGCTGGCGGAACGCCACCCTCAGGCGCGTATCAAGCTTGCCGGACTTGACCTCGGCATCGCGCAGCGTCGGCGCGAACGCCATCAGCCGCGCCACTTCGAGCCCGTCCAGGTTGACGTTGAGCCGGGTCTGGCGCGAATCGGCAAAGGGCAGCACCTCGCCGTCCAGCGCCAGCGGCGTGCCGTTGACCTGCGCGCTCAGGGTGGGCCGGGTCACGATCTCGACGTCGTGCGGCAGGTTGGAGAGGAACGGCAGCGTCAGCGTCAGGTTGTCGACGCGCAGCGTGGTGTCGAGGAGCTTGTCGTCATAGCGCAGGCTGCTGCCGGTCACGGCGATGTTGTTCACCGAGAAGCGTGCCGGCTCGGCATCGGCCGGTTTGGGCGGCAGCGCCGCAAACTTTTCCTGCACATCGGCAAAGCTCATGCGGCCGTCGGCGCCGCGCACCACGTGCACCGCCAGGCGGTCGACATGCAGGTTGTCCACCACCGGCGCCAGGTGCCAGATGGAGGCCAGCGAGGTATCGGCCTGCGCCTCGCCCAGCGTCAGCGCCGGCGTCTTGCCGTCACGCTCGTAGATGGTCAGGTCGGTCAGCGTGGCCGCCAGTTCGAACGGCCGCACATGCGCCTGCCCCAGCGTGACCTTGCGCCCAAGTGCCTCGGTCGCGTGCTTTTCAACCAGGTATTGGATCAGCGGCGGGCCGCCGAAATACCCCGCCAGCCCGAACACCGCCAGCGCCGCCGCCACGCCGCCCGCGATACGCATGGCCAGCCGGCCGCGCGGCGTGGCAGCCACGGTGGCTGCAGCCTGGATGGATTGCTTGAATGCCATGATGTTCCAGAAGATCTGACCCCGCGCTCCGGCGCTGCACGCTTCTTTGTGCCCCGGATTTCACATTTTTCGACATTATGGCAACGGTTACAGACAAAGCAAAGAAATCGGATCGGCGCCAGCTTGACCGCTCAACGCCTAATGGGCCGATCTGGTATCTTTACGTCCTTTGCGAAGCGTCGCAAGCCTGTGGCTTACCCGCCGCGTCGTGCCTGCCTCCCCTGCGCTGTACCCTCCGGCCACATCCATCACGTTATTCCGTGCTGCCCGCTTCGCATGCGTCCTCTTCCATGCGAGTCCATTCCATGTCTACCACCAGCAGTACCGCCGCGGGTGTCGGCACGCCGCGCGCCGGCGCGCGCGCGCTCACCGGCCAGGATTACAAGACCCTTTCCCTTGCCGCCCTGGGCGGCGCGCTCGAATTCTACGACTTCATCATCTTCGTGTTCTTCGCGACGGTGATCGGCGAGCTGTTCTTCCCGCCGTCGGTGCCCGACTGGCTGCGCCAGCTGCAGACCTTCGGCATTTTTGCCGCGGGCTACCTGGCGCGGCCGCTCGGCGGCATCATCATGGCGCACTTCGGCGACCTGCTCGGCCGCAAGAAGATGTTCACTCTGTCGATTCTGCTGATGTCGGTGCCCACGCTGCTGATGGGGCTGATGCCGACCTACCAGTCGATCGGGCTGGCCGCGCCGGTGCTGCTGCTGTTGCTGCGCATCCTGCAAGGCGCGGCCGTCGGCGGCGAAGTGCCGGGCGCCTGGGTCTTTGTCTCCGAGCACGTGCCGGCGCGCCATGTCGGCTATGCCTGCGGCACGCTGACCGCGGGGCTGACCGCCGGCATCCTGCTGGGCTCTCTGGTGGCGACCGGCATCAACACGGTCTTCACCCCGGCGCAGCTGGCTGACTATGGCTGGCGCGTGCCGTTCCTGATCGGCGGCGTGTTCGGCATCGCCTCGATGTACCTGCGGCGCTGGCTGCACGAGACCCCGGTCTTTGCCGAATTGCAGCAGCGCAAGGCGCTGGCCGCCGAAATGCCGCTGAAGTCGGTGATGCGGGACCACGGCGGCAGCGTTGCGGTGTCGATGCTGCTGACCTGGATGCTGTCGGCCGGCATCGTGGTGGTGATCCTGATGACGCCCACCTTCCTGCAGAAGCTGTATGGCTTCGACGCGCGCACGGCGCTGGTTGCCAACAGCGTGGCCACGCTGTGCCTGACGGCCGGCTGCATCGTTTCCGGCGCGCTGGCCGACCGCATCGGGGCACGCCGCACGCTGTTCTTCGGCGGGCTGCTGCTGGCGGTGTGCGCCTATGTGTTCTACACCACCCTCTTCACCCGCCCGGACCTGCTGCTGCCGCTGTATGCGCTCGCGGGCTTCCTGGTCGGCACCATTGGCGCGGTGCCGTTCGTGCTGGTCAACGCGTTCCCGGCGCAGGTCAGGTTCTCGGGGCTGTCGTTCTCCTACAACGTGTCCTATGCGATCTTCGGCGGGCTGACGCCGATGGCGGTGACGCTGATGCTGAAGAACGACCCGCTGGCGCCGGCGCACTATGTGGTGGCGCTGTGCGTGCTTGGCATGGTGACCGCGCTGTTCGTCAAGGACCGGGCGCGCGGCTGATGCCACCGTTGCGGCAGGCAAGAAGGGAGGGCTGACGCCCTCCCTTTGTCATGTGCACGCGCGGGCGCGCCTCAGCGTCGGTGCTGGCGGAGAAACTGCCACATCATCGTGCTGGCATCCGGCCCGATATCGCTGTGATAACTGTAGCGGTCGTCGCCACCGCTCCACGCGTGGCCCAGTCCCTCTACCTCGACCAGCGTCACCAGGTCGCGGCGCCAGCGGCCGAAGCGGTATTCATGAGACCGGCCGGGGACATTACCCTCCGGCTCGAACCGCGCGGGACGGCCGGCGAGGCGGTCTTCAAGGCCGTTGTAGGCCAGGAACTGCCGCGCCAGCAGGCGCCCGTTGACCGGATGCACCGCATCGTCGGCGAGTCCATGGATCACCAGCGCGGGCATCTCGGGACCGCCCGGCGTCACGCCGGCGGCATCGAGCAGCCAGGCGGGCTCGGCCTCGGAGCCTGCCTGCATCGCGCGCAAGCCGGCGCGCGGATTATCTGCCGCGCCGATGACCACGCCGGAATGGAGCGCCACCGCCGCCACCTTGTCCGGGTAGCGCAGCGCAACCACCGCGGCCATCGCCGCGCCGGCCGACATGCCCGCCAGGTAGATCTCGCGCTCGCTCACATCATGGCGCGCCGCCAGCGCGTCGACCAGCGCCGCCACCGCCTGCGCCTCGCGTCCGCCGTCGGCCGCGCCCAGGTCAAACCACTGCCAGCAGCGCTGCATCTGGCGGCGCAATGGCTGTTGCGGGTAGGCGACGATAAAGCCCTCGCGTTCGGCCAGGGCATTCATGCGCGTGCCCGCGGACAAATCATCGGGCGTCTGCCGACAGCCATGCAGCAACACCACCACCGGCAACGGACCGCGGTGAGCCTTGGAGGGGATGTAGAGGTGGTAGGAAAGCTGGGGCACCAGTTCGCCCGGCATGGGCGCTAGGCGCAAACGGTGCGCCTGCCAGGTGCCTCGCAAGGTATCTGACGGAGGTAACTGCCGCGCGGTTCGGCCCCGCCGGGAAGGGGCCGCCGGGCGTGCCGGCGTGAGCGGATTGAGCGAATCCATGTGCTCGAGCCAGGACTTTACCTGGGCTTCCGTACGGGCCTGCACTCGGCTTAGGCGCCGCATGCGCGCCTGCCAGTCGGTGGCAAGACTCTTGGTCATGAGGACTCCTGTATGACGGAATCTCCCCCTATGCCTGTATTGTTGCGTTGCAGCATACCACAGCCAAGAGAAGCCCACCCGCCATCGGCGGCGAGGTAAGCCGGAGTGCAACGGCGGAAGTGCCGCGGTGCCCTCCGGCGGCCCCACGACCGCCGGACAGCGCAAGCCGCAGAGGTCAGCGATCGGCCACCCGCTTCCAGCCGTCGGGCGAGAAGCTGCGAAGGGCCTTGGCGCGCGCGGCCGTGCCGGGACCCAGGTCGCGTTCGTAGAACACGCGGTCGCTGCCGAGCAGGAAGGTATGGACGCCGGTATCGCCGTAGCGCGCAGGCCATGCGATCAGGCCGTAGCCGCCATCGCCCCCGGGGCCAGCAGGCAGGATGCGGTAGTGATAGCCGTAGAACGCGTCGGCGGCAGGCGTTTCGGGGCCCATCGCCAGTGCGTCGAGGCCAAGCGGGCTTGCATCCTCCTCGCTGGCGGCAGGCCAGTAAAGTCCGTCGGTCTTGCCTGCCGTGCTGATCAGCCGCCTGGCGTAGCGGCCCTGGCCCACCTGCTCGGCATAGCGCTGCTGCGCGTCCGCCAGCTGCAGCAGGGTTTCCATGGTGACCAGCTCATTGCGCCCGAGGCGGCGGCGGCGCACTTCCTGCTTGCCGGCTGGCAGGTCGAACTGCCAGCCGTCCTTCTGCCGGGCCAGCGGCACGGGGAAGGTCCATCCGCTCTCTCCCACTGCAATGCGGGCGCGGCGGTCGCCGTCGGGCTGCACGGCGTGGTGGCGCGCCCATGCACCCAGGAAGTCATAGACGTCGTCCTGGTCGATCGAGCCCTGCGGCACCAGTGACCGGTATTGCCGGCCAAGCACGCGCTGCAGCGCGTCGCCATCGCTGCGCGCGATGGCATCGCCAAGCGCATCGGCCGCCGCTTGCGGGCTCGGAAAAACCTGTTGCGCCGCGGCGGGAACGGCCAGCGACAAGGCAAGGGCAGCAGCCACCAGCGGCAGCACGCGCGCCCCGCGCGCAAAGCCGAGCGCAAAAATCAGGTTACCGGTCTTGCGCATCATGCTTTACCTCCGGCCATGGCCAAAATGTTCACCGCCGCCCAGCCGGCCTCCGCCCCCCGGTCCACCGCCCTGACGCACGGCCCCCTGGTGGAACCCGGCCGGACGCACCGGCGCCGCATGGTGCTCAAACGACGCGGCGCGCTGCGTCTGCTGGCGCATGCGGTCGCCATTGCCGGCGTCGCGCAGCGCGCTGTCGCGATTGGCGTGGTGCGCGCGCTCGCGCGCTGCGGCCTGGTCCGCGCGCTGGTGCTCGGCACCCGCGGGCCGCGGCGTGCGCGTGCCCGCGCCGGGCCGCGCGCCCTCGGCGCGACCGGCCACGCCGCCGGCATGGCCAGGAATCGCCTGGCCGGTACGGCCTTCGAACGAACGGGCGGCGCGCTCGCGTGCCTGGTCGCGCGCGGAGGGCTCGCGCGGCACGGCCCCGGCGCCGCCGACGCGCTGGCCCGGCTGCGCCCCCGCCTGGCGATTGGCCAGGCCGGCCTGGCGCTGCTGGTCATAACGGCCGCGCACCGCCGCATTGTTGTACGGCACATTGCCGCGCCGGGCCGGGTCGTGCTGCCAGTTCACGTTGGCGCGATTCACATCCAGGCGCTGGTTGACATTGATGTTGTTGTAGCGGTTCACGTTGATATTGACATCGTGATCGTGCCAGTCGAATCCGCCCCACATCGCATCGACCGCGGCCACGCCCAGCCCGAAGCCGATGCCGGACACCAGTGCCGTGGCGAACACCGAGCCAGGCGGCGGCGGGTAATACGCCGGCGGATAGGCCGGATACGGCCAGGTGCCGTACACCGTGGTCGGGTTATAGGCGGGCACGTAGACCACTTGCGGATTGGCCGGCTCGATCTGCACGATGGTGGTGCCGCCTGAACTCTGGGTCACCACCTTCTGCTGCTCGGTGGTCTTGAGCGTGCCCGCGTTCTGCGCTTGCAAGCGCAGCCGCTGCACCGAGTCCATCACATCGTTGGGCTGCGCCAGGAACGCATCGCCGACGGACTGCACCCACTGCGGCTGGCGTCCCATCATGTCGAGCACCGACGGGAAGGCGGCCAGCGACTGCACGCTGGGATCCCAGTTCTGGCTGGCCACTGCCTTGGTCGCGGCGTCGCCCGACAGGCTGGGATTGGCCTTGGACCATTGCGCCGCCGCGGCCACGTCGGCCGGATAGGTGGCCGCCATCAACACCTGGGACAGCAGCGCGTCCGGATATAACGCCACCGGCGCGGTCAGCTGGTCCAGCTGTGCGTGGCTCAGCGTGGTTTGCGCCAGCGCGGGCTGCAGCGGCGCCGTCAACATCAGTGCCAGGCACCATGCGAAGAGCTGTTGAAGACGATGCATAGTGACGCTCCACAAGTCAGCAAGTGACAGCCGGCCGGCCGCGGTGCGCCGCTCAGCGGCGTTCCTGCGCGCACTGCTGGCGATACGCTTCTTCCAGGCGCTTGCGATCCGCCTGGCGTTCCAGCGTCGGGTAGGTGCGCCCGTCAGCCGTGGTGACCGACTCTTTGCCGGTGGACCATTGGGGCCCACCGGGCAATGCATTGATCTGGTCGAGCAAGCCCTGGCAGTGCTGGCGCTGCGACGCTGAAAGCGTGCCGCCAGGCCCTTCCACCACCGCCGTGGCCTCATCCAGCATTCGTGGCGGTGGCGGCGCCACCATCGGCGTGCCGGCCGCCGCGGCCGAAGCCGCGCTGGCATTGCCGGCTGCCCACAACGGGGCCGCCGCCATGGCGGTGCAGGCCAGCATGCCCGCCTTGATCAGAAACTTCGTCAAACCTAGACTCCAGAGCCATCCACGACAAATCTGTGCCTGCCGTGGGCAGGTTGCAGGAACCGTCCGCCGCTAGCGGCCCTTGTCGCTGCCGCCACGGCGGCCGGTACGGTTGCGCATCAACTCAAGCTTGAGCAGCGCATCCGCAAGCATACTCTTCAGCCGCGCATTTTCTTCCTGCAGTTCGCGCAGCTTGCGCCCGTCACGCGCCTCGCCGTTGCCCAGCTGGCCGTAGCGGCTGCGCCATCCGTAGAACGATGCATCGCTGAAGCCATAGCGCGCGCACAACTCGCGCACCGGCACGCCGCTGGCCGCCTCGGCCAGATAACCACGGATCTGCTCTTCCGAATACCGTCTGTTCACGAATCTCTCCGCTTCGCAACGGCGAGGCGCAGGCGTCGCATAGCCGCGACGCCCACCGTGCCGACTCTCGCCGTAAGTTAGCCTACGGCCGCCGCAAAAGGCAATTCAGTGTCTTCGCGGTGCGAGTTAAGAAAATTATCGGGGCACACCGGTGCCGTAACCTCGGTACGGATTACGAAATTTCGTTATTCCAATTTGGAACGAGCGCGAACTCATTGTTACTAAACCTCACCCAAGCGGGGGATGACGAGTTTTCTGGAAACCGGCATTTGGCGCCAAACCAGGCCGCAAACGCTGATTTTAAGCCATGTCTTGGGCGCGATACAAAACTAGGGAAAAGAATTCAATAAGTCAGTCATCAATTCAAGTTTCTATGACTTTTTCTAAGCATGTATTAAGCTTCCTCGGCACAACTAAATTTCAAACGCCTTCGCACGATGCCCCACGGCACCGGCAGAAGCGCGGTCCTGGCAGCGTGCACCGTCAAGGAGTCGCCCAGTACGCCGGTTCCATCCCGGGCCGCCGGCACGCGCCGGATTTTGGTGGATCAAAGCGGCGCGACGCAGTTGGTCGAGTCCTGTCGGACACCGGCGTGTCACGCGTGTCGTGAAGCATCGTGCCCGAGACTTTGCTTGCGGGCTTCGTATTAGTCCACTCAGTTCGCCCTGCGTGGCGCCATCGCCAGCGTACCTGGCTGAAGCGCGCGGTGCGCCCTGGTTTCATGCGCGTCATGACTGGCGCCTTGCTGTTTGCGTCGGACCGACAGAAAAAGAAAGCGAAGTCATGTATCGGGAGAAGTCGGAATGCGTCATGTCAGCACGAAGTTGTTGCATGTCTTTGTTCTCGTCATGGAATACCGCGACCTGACCGCGGTTGCCGCCTGCACCCAGGGACGCGTGCCCACGGTGGCCTACAGCCTGGCGCGCTTGCGCGAAATCACCGGCGACCCGCTGTTCGTCAAGCGCAACGGCATGCTAGAGCCCACGCCGCACGCGCTGCGCCTGGAACAGACGGCGCGCCAGATCCTGGCCAAATGGAATCACCTGGTGCGGCCCGGCGAATCTGGCCTGAACAAGCGCCGCGACGGCGGCCGGCGTGTCTCCATCGGCTTTTCTTCGTCGATCGGCGATCCGGTCATCACCGAGATCCTGACCGCGCTGTGCGAGCAATTTCCGCAAGACAGCTTTGTCACGCGCCCGGTGATTGCCGACGCTGCGCTTGCCGGCCAGCTGGGCGATGGCGAGCTTGACTGCGCCTTCGTGGTCGACAGCGCGCACGATCCCGAACGCGTGCGCCAGCACAACATCATGGCGACGCCGCGGCGGCTGGTCAGCGCCACGCGCGGCGGCAGCCCGGACAGCGAGAGTGCCTGGATCCTGTTGCAGGAAGACAGCGAGGCCGGCAGCCCGCTGCGAGCCTTCCTGAGCCGGCAAGCCATCACACCCGGCCATCGCGAGACTGTGGTGCCATCCTGGCATACACAGATCACGCTGCTGCATTCCGCCGGCGGCATCTGCCCGGTGCTGGATTTCAACGTGCCGCTGGTCACGCGCGAGCGCAAGACCCGGCTGCTGGCGCCGCCAAGCAGTTTCCCCGAATGGGCCGCGCTGCATTTCTGGGGGCCGGACCGCAGCCGCGACCAGGGCGTGCTGCGCGACGTAATGGAAGTCGGCAGCGCCGTGCTGCGCGACCCGCTCAAGGCCATCGACGGACGCCGCAACGCACGCGCCGCATTCCAGGCCGAGACCGCTGCCACCTGAGGCTGCGGGGCGGCGCGCTGGCTGGCCCAGGCGTCATGCCGGGCCATGATTTACGAATCCTCCTAGTTCGGGCGGACTGATGCGCCGCTATGCTGCCATGGCATTGCCGCAGTCCGGCCGTCTCCCGTTTGGCCCGGACCGGCAGCGATGCAAGCAGTTGTCCGGCGCCTTGCTGTCTGGCGTCATTTTTGCGCCGCACGTCCCCTTGGCGTGCGGCGTTTTCTTGACGTTCGCCGAAGGCTGCGCCGCCTGAACAAGAATCGAGGAGCAACCCGATGGCATTGAGGATCCTGCTTGCCGACGACCACCCGCTGGTCTCGGCGGCCGTCGCAGACCGCTTGCACACCCAGACCGGCTGGGAAGTCTGCGGCAGCGTCACCAGCGCGACCGCGCTGCTCAACAGCATCGACAGCCTGCGCCCCGATGTCGTCATCACGGACTACCACATGCCCGCGCAGGGCGAACGCAACAGCGACGGACTGCGGCTGCTGGCGAGCCTGCGGCGACGGCACCCGTCAATGGCCGTGATCGTGCTGACCATGATTACCAACCCGCTGGTGCTGCGCTCGATTCTCGACACCCAGATCCATGGCCTGGTGCTGAAGGACGCCCCGCTGACCGAACTGGTCACGGTGGTTTACCGGATCCAGCGCGGCTTTCACTACATCGGCAAGTCGGCCATGGAAGTCCTGTCGCATGCCGATCCGGGCGGCCCCTTGGGAACGGGACGGGCCGGTGCGCAACGCCTGTCGCGGCGGGAAATGGAGGTATTGCGGCTATACCTGACCGGGCGCTCGGTCAGCGAGATCGCCATCCAGTTGTGCCGCAGCGTCAAGACCATCAGCCGGCAGAAGAACTGCGCCATGCAGAAGCTCGGCGTAACCAACGACCGCGAGCTGTTCGAGTTTGCCGCGCTCAACGGCCTGCTGCTGAGCGGCTGAGCGCCACGCCGCGCGCCTCTGATGGCGCCACGGCATCAGGCCGCGTCGGCCTGCTCCGCCGCCCGCGCCTGCGCGTGGGCAATGCCCGCCTCGAGGCGGGCGAGCCCGCGCGACAGCTCGCGCATGGTCGTGGGCGACACCTCCGACAGCACGTCCTCAAGAAAGGCCGAGCGCAGCGGCATGGCGCGGGCCACCACCTCGCGGCCGGCCGGCGAGAGCGTGACATGGGTCACGCGGTTGTCGCGCTCGGACGTGGAGCGCTCGACCCAGCCCAGTTCCTGCATGGCCTTGAGCTGGCGCGTCAGCGCACCGGGGTCCATGACGACGAGGTCGGCCAGTGCCTTCTGGCCGATGGCGCCCTCCTGGTGATGCAGCGCATGGAGGATGCGCCAGCGCGGCAAGGGCAGTCCCATGCGCTGCTCGAACGCCCCCGCATAGGCGCGATAGGTTCGGCCGAACTGCTGCAATACGGCCACGCTCTGTCGCTCCAGTTCCATCCATTCTCCTCAGGGTAAGTTGCCGCCGGCTTCAGTCCGCCGCCATCGCCGGCGCGGGGCCGCGGGTCAGCCTGATCGACGGCACCTGGCGCGCACACCAAACGCCCAGCGCGGCCGCCGCGCCTGCCACCACCAGGCCGAGGTGGATGGATCCCACCAGCGACACCCGCGCCTGCTCCAGCAGCAATGCGCCATTGTGCCCGGCCTGGTCCAGCTGGCCGAGCAGCGCCACCTGCGACGCCTTGTCGATCAGCACCTGCGGGTCGGCCATGCGCGACGCCCACTGGCTGGCATTGGCGCCGGACAGCGCCTGTTCGACGCCGCCGGTGTAGCTGCGCGTCACCAGCGTACCCACGATCGCCGTGCCGACCATGCCGCCTACCATGCGCAGCGACTGCAGCATGGCGGTGGCGATGCCGAGGTGCTCGCGCCCCGCAGTCTGCTGCGCGAATACCGTCAGGTTGGGCATGATGAAACCCAGGCCGAGCCCGCCCACCAGCATGATGGCCAGCAGCACGCTGTGCGGCATGCCGCGGGTTGCCTGCGACAACCCCAGGCAGGACAGCGCCAGCATGCCGAAGCCGGCATAGAGCATGTTGTTCGGGCGCCGGATGCGCGTCACGATGCGGCCATTGAGGATACTGCCCACGGTGATGCAGACCACCAGCGGCGTGATCAACACGCCCGCCTGCTTCGGCGAATAACCAAATCCGCCCTGGAACAGCAGCGGCGCATACAGCAACAGCGCGAACATGGTGAAGCCGGTGAACACCGCCAGCTTGAACAGCGGCGCCAGCCCCGGGTCACGGAACATCTCCACCGGCAGGATCGGATTGGCGCAGCGCCGCTCCCACTGCCACAGCGCCAGCAGTGCGACCACGGCCAGCGCGAGCAGGCCCGCGGTGTAGCCATCGAGGCCACGCGCCGGCAACAATTCCACGCTCATCTGCAGGCTGCCGAGCCCGGCCGCGATCAGCACCGCACCCAACCAGTCCACGCGGATCGGCCCGCGATGCGTCTGCTGGCGCAGATGCGGCAGGTAGCGCCAGGCAAACCACAGGCCCAGCACCCCGACCGGCAGGTTGACATAGAACACCGCGCGCCAGCCGTACCACTCCGTCAGCAGGCCGCCCAGCGACGGCCCGACCGCATTGGCAACGCCGAACGCCGCGCTCAGCATCACCTGCCAGCGCAGCCGCACATGGGAATCCGGAAACAGGTCGGCAATGCAGGCAAAGGCCGTACCGACCAGCATGCCGCCGCCAATGCCCTGCAGCGCGCGCGCCAGCACCAGGAACGGCATGCTCGGCGCCATGCCGCACAGCGCGGAGGCGACCGAGAACACCACGATCGAGGCCAGCACGAACGGCTTGCGGCCGTAATAGTCTCCCAGCCTGCCGAACACCGGCACGGTGATCACCGAGGTCAGCAGGTAGGCCGTAGCCACCCACGCGTAGTATTCGAACCCCTGCAGCTCCGCCACCACCGTGGGCAGTGCCGTGCCGACCACGGTCTGGTCCAGCGCCACCAGCATCACCACGAAGGCCACGCCCAGCATGGCCATCAGCGATTCGCGAAAAGGCAGGATTTGGCCGGCGGGCGGAGCACTGTGTGGCTCGGGGTTCATTTTATTGCTCGATCAATCGTTGCGTTGTCAAGCATTATAGGTCAACTTCCCGGGCGTTGCCGTGCCGTATCCAGCAGGGCTGCCTGCCTGCACGCGTCAGGGAAGGCTGGCAGGCGGACCGGACCCTATACCACCAGGGTGGCGCCGGCCCAGACGATCAGCATGGCACCCAGCACACGGCCGACAAGGTCGCCGCCGGGCAGGATTTTTTCCACGAAGACGACCAGGGACAGCGCAGCAATCCACACCACATTCATCACGCCACCGACGAACAGCAAGGTCATCAGCATCCAGCAGCAACCCACGCAGTAAGCGCCGTGACGCATGCCGAGCAGGAACGTGCCGGCGACGCCGGGGCGCCAGTGCGCGACGAGGAATTCCGCGGGCGCGCGGCACTGTGCCAGGCACGTGCGCTTGAGTTGCGAGAACTGATAGACGCCTGCCACGAGCAGCACGAGCGCGGAAAGGAGCGCGCTCCTGGACCACAGCATCATTGCCGAAATAAGGCCGGCCGGTTGCAGCGCCAACTGCAGCGCTGCCGCGCCGATCGAGAATGCCAGCCATGCCGTGAGGTAGCCGGCCAGCAGGAACACCGAGGTTGCGGCAGACCTGCCCTCGGAGGCGTCGTGATGCCGCAATACGCGCCGATACAGCAACACGACCGGCGCCGCGCTGGGCGTCATCATCGCGATCATCATCACCCACCACATCAGGATTACGGTGGCCAACGACGTATCCATGCCGCCCATGCCACCCGGCAGCCGATGCGGGAAAAGCGTGATCGCCGTCATGTCGAGCGCGGACATGCCGGTTCCCGCCCCCGTCCACAGATAGCCCCACGACAACGCGACAATGACGACGATGCCGAGCAACGTGATGGCGCGCTCGCGTCCGAGGACGCTTTCAAGGCTGCTCATGCGGCAGTGCGATGTCGAACCAGTCCCTTGTTGTTCATGTGCACGCGCGCGAACTGCGCGTAGGTGCCCTTGAGATCCAGTGCGATATTGCCTTGCGACCGGCTGGTGCCGGAGCCAATCTCGGCAAGCTCGTATTCGAAGCCGTGCGGCAGGTCGATCCGGGCACGATGCTCATCGCCGGTCACCAGATTGCGGATCGGTTCGCCGACGGTATCGAACACGCCTTCGACATGGATCCGGCCGCGGCGGGCATCGACATCGACGTCGTAGTCAATCTTCGTGAAGATCGGATCGAATGCTTGCTCGAGCGTCGACGCGAACACCGCGAACATTGTCGCGAACGGCTCGGTGTCCTGGCCGGTCATGATCTTCAGGATGGCTTCGCGCTGGTCGGGGGTTGCCTGTTCGTCGACGATCGGCTGACACTTGCCCCGCCCTTCGTGGATCGGGCCGGGCCACTGGAACACAACCGCCAGCTTGGTACCGTCGAGTCGCACGTCGCCGTAGTAGCCGGTGCTGATCGAGATTGCGCCCATGGCTTCGCAGAAGCCGTGGGTTGGCAGCGCGTTGAATTGGCACGGGCAGCCGTATGAGCAATTGCAATTGATCAGCTCGGTGCCTTCGATTTCCCAGGGGATCATGGCAGTTCTCCTTGCGCCTGACGTCATGAGCGCCTGCCTCTCGTCCCCGCACGACGGGCGGCCTGGCTTGAATCTAGTGTGCAGGGAGAGGAAGTCAAGACGTGGACTTGCAGGCATGTGCGCCCGGCCTCGAAAGCGCACTATTCAGGCTGGATACCCGACTGCTTCACCAGGCTGCCCCAGCGGGCCACTTCCGCGCGCAGCCGATCGCCAAGCTGGGCCGAGCTGGACGCCTTGAGTTCGATGCCCTGGCTGTCAAGGCGGGCCCTGGTCTGCGCGTTCTCCAATGCCAGGCGGACTTCTTCGGCAAGCTTGCCCACTACCGCCGTCGGTGTCCGTGCGGGCGCCACCAGCGCCCACCACTGGCTGACCTGCAGACCCGGCAGCCTGGCTTCGGCGGCTGTCGGCACCCCGGGCAACGCCGGCACTCGCACCGGCCCCGTCACCATCAAGGCCGAGATCTTGTTGCCGCCCAGCAGGCTGCTGCCGCTTGCCAGCGTGGCGAAATGGCCCTTGACCAACTGCGCGGACACATCGGTCAGCGCCGGCGCCGAACCCCGGTACGGCACCGGGTCGACCGCGATGCCAGCCTGGCCCTCGAGCATCTTGGCGGCCAGATGGCTGATCGAACCGTTGCCGCTGGTGGCCAGCTGCAGCGGCGTTCCCGCCTTGCGCGAGTCCGCCAGGAAGCGCTGGATCTCTCCGGCGCGATACTGCGTGCTGTCAGCGAACAAGATCAGCGGCGCCTCGCCCAGCAGCGAAGCCGGCGTAAAGTCGCGCAGCACATCGTATGGCATCTGGCGGAACACGGAGGGCGCAATCGTGTGCGCCAGCTCGATCACGCCCAGCGTATAGCCGTCTGGCGCGGCTTTGGCCAGCGCGTCGGCGCCGATGCGGCCGGACGCCCCCGCGCGGTTGTCGACGACTACGGGCTGGCCCATCGATTCGCTCATGCGTTGGGCGACTGCCCGCGCCAGCGCATCGGTACTGCCCCCGGCCGCCCAGGGCACGATCAGCCGGATCGGTTTTTCCGGATAGCCGGCCAGCGCCGCCGGTGCGTGGGCCGCCAGGCAGCAGGTGATGGCAGCCAACAGATAACGGACGTTCATGAGTGTCTCCGCAAGGTTCTCGATCTTTAGGCTTGTCCCGGATCGCGGTCGCCGCGCGCGGTCAGCATCAGCATGACGGCTTCCGTGGTGTCGATGCGCCCGTCGGCGCGCAGTGCTTGCAGCGCCGCAAATCCCGCTCCGGCGCACAGCTCGACCCAGAATCCGGCGGCGGCGAGATGGCGCGTGCCCGCGCGCGCAGCAGCGTCGGCGATGACCACCGCGCCGCCGCCTGACCGCCTGACGGCAAGCACTTGCTGCGCGGTCACGGTCGAGCCGGCCGTGGAGAATTGCTGCGTCGCGCCGGCGAACTCCGACTGCTGGGAGGCACCCGCAAGCACCAGTGAAAGCCGCGGGAACGGCTCGACCGCCCAGAGGCGCGGCAGTTTCGGCAGATGTCCCAGCGCGACAAGATCCCGTAGCGCGCTATAGATGCCCCACAACAGGTCGCCGCGCGCGGTGGGCACGACCACATGGTCGGGCCGGCAACCTTGCGCAACCCACTCCAGTGCGACCGACCGGTAGCCTTCCACCCCAAATACAGGGCTGCCCACCGCGGGCACGCTATAGTTGGTCAGCGCAAAAGCCCCCTCCTCCCTGACGCGGCGGCGCACGTGCGCCCAGCGCGCATGTCCGTTATCGCAGGCAACACGGCGGGCGCCGTAATAGCGCAATGCCGCATCGAAAACCGCGGGAAGCGCCTGGTAAGTCGCGACCTCGCACCGCAGAGCCGCGGCGGCGCAATAGGCGGCTGCCGACACCGCGGCGTTGCCGCTCGATGCCAGCACGACCTCGTGCGCGCCAAGCGCCAGCGCCCGACTGACCGCCTGTGCCGACATACGGTCCTTGTGCGAGCCGGTCGGGTTCGCGCCCTCATTCTTGACCCAGACCGCTGCCACATCGGCCAGCGATGCCAGCGCCGGCACCGGCACGCAGGGCGTGGCGCCCTCGCCCAGGGAAACCCCTTCCAGGTAGGGCTGCCAATGCCCCCATGTATAACTTCCGCTTTTCGGTGCAAAATCCAGGTCCTGCGTGTCGTAGACGACTTCAAGACTGCTTGGCTGGCCGGCCCCGGCGCAGGCCGGGCAGCCCTCCGGCAGTTCCGCGAGCGGATAGCCAGCGTGGCATGTTATGCATCGCAGCGCTTGCATTGCCGGATTGGCAAGCGGCTGGACCACGGACGGAGGGTTGCTGGCGCGCATGGCAAAGGCTGAAGTGAAAGTGGCTCGAGTCTATGCGAAGCCATGCCCCGCTGGCGCGGCCACACCGAGGCGCAGCTTAAGTAAAACTTATAGGATAGCCATGCAGACAGCCGCCGACTTCGGCATCAGTGCCCGCCAGATCGAGGTATTCCGCATGGTCATGCGCCTGGGCTCGACCCGCCGCGCCGCCGACGCCCTGCACATCAGCCAGCCCGCCGTGACCCAGATCGTGCTGCAGCTGGAAAAGACGGCGCGGCTAAGGCTGTTCGATCGAAGCAAAGGCCGGATGGTGCCGACGCCCGAAGCGGCGTCTTTGATGGACGAGGTCGAACGCGTCTATGTCGGCCTCGACGCGGTGCAACGCAAGATCGACCAATTGCGCACCCATGAGAATACGGTCCTGCGCGTCGGGGTCTTGCACGCCATGGCCTCCAGCGTGATGCCGTCGGCGGTGGCGGATTTCGTCCACAGCTATCCGCGCGTTCGTTGCCAGCTGGAGGTCGACAGCTCCAGGGGCCTGCGCGAGCGCCTGCTTCAGCGCGACCTCGACATGGCCTTCATGGGCGACGAAGCCGACACCAGCGGCCTGACGGCGTCCGAGTTCTACGCGGTGCAGGCGGTTTGCGTCACGCCCGCCACGCATCCGTTCGCGAGCCGCGCCAAAGTCGGCATCGAGGATCTGGTCGACGTACCGCTGATCGGCCTGGACGCCGCGGATCCCGCGCAACGCCGGCTGCAGGCGTGCTTTGCCGAACTCGGCATCGCGCCGCGTTTCGTGGCAACAACCCCGTACAGCCATACGCAATGCTCACTGGCCCTGGCCGGCGCCGGCCTGGCGATCACCAATCCCCTGGTCGCCCGCACCTACGTCGCGCTCGGGCTGCGCAGCGTACCGTTGACCGCTCCAGTCCGCTTCCGCGCCATCCTGGCCTTCCATCCGACCCTGGGCCAGTCCACGGCGGCACAGCAGTTCGTGAGCCTGTGCCGCCAGCGCCTGGCCGATCTGCAGTGATGCATGCGCGACCGCGGCGCCGGCCTCAGGCGGCGTGGCTGCCGCACTGCGTTTCCAGCTTGTCTGCCAGTTGCTCCAGTTCAGCGTCGATCGCCTGCCAGTCGGCACCGATGGCGCCCAGCCCGGCGCGCCGCACGGTCTGCTCCAGCCAGCGGCAAGCCTGGCTCTGCACCGGATGGCCGATCACCGACAACGCTCCGGCCAGCCCGTGCAGGCGCTGCGCAAAGGTCTCGGCATCGCCGGCGCGCAGCGCCTCGGCCAGTTCGCGCTGATCGCGGCGCAGCGCGTCGGCGTGCAGCACGGCGCCGCCGCAGGCATGCCGGTCCGGCGCCGGGCGTGCGCTCACGCGGGGGCCGGCAAAGTCCTCGAGCAGCTCGCGCAGTGTGGCCAGGCCGACCGGCTTGGTCAGGCAGCGGTCGATGCCGGCCTGCCGGCAGCGCTCGGCCACGTCGGGACCGACGCTCGCCGTAATGGCGACGATGGGGATCGCATGCCCCGTGTCGCGCAAGCGCCGCGCCAGCGTGAAGCCGTCCATGCCGGGCATCTGCAGGTCAGTCAGGATCAGGTCGTAGTGCCGTCCCGATGCCAGCGACAGGGCCTCGGGACCGTCGCCGGCCAGGTCGACCGATTGCCCCAGGCTTTCCAGCTGCTCGCGCATGACCAACTGGTTGATGGGATGGTCCTCCACCAGCAGCAAGGCCAGCTGCGCGGCGGGCGCCTCGGCGTGCGCCGGCGCCGTCGCAGGCACCGCTGCGACCTCTGCGCCGGCGGCGGTGGCGATTGCCGCGACCAGGCCCTGCCAGGCGTACGGCGAGGCCACTACGGGAGTCTGGGTCAGATCGGGCGAGGCCGGCGCCAGCGCGGAAATCACCACATCGGCATCGGCGCAGGCAGACAGGGCCTGTTCGTCGCAGACCAGCACGTCGACCGGCGTTGCCGGGGGCGCGCCGGGATCGTAGCTGACCGCGCGTGCGCCGTAGAACCGCAGCAGTTGCTCAACGCCCCGGTAGAGTTCGCGCAGGGTAACGTTCAGGCCGACAGTCAGCCCGCGCAGCGCAGCCTGCGGCCATGCCTGCGCGGGCGGCTCGATGCCGGCACCGGGCAGCGGCAGGCTGACGATAAAGCAGCTGCCCAACCCTGGCTCGCTGACCACGCGGATCTCGCCGCGCATCAGCTCGACCAGCCGCCGGCAGATCGACAAACCGAGGCCCGTGCCGCCATAGTGGCGCGTATCGGGCTGCTCCGCCTGCACGAAGGGCTCGAACAAGCGGCGCTGGTCCTGCGCCGCGATGCCGATGCCGGTATCGATGACGCGGATCTCGACGCCGTCGGCGCTGCCGCCATGGCCCGCTCGCACGCGCCGCGCCGTGACGATTACCTTGCCTTGCTCGGTGAACTTGACCGCATTGCTGACCAGGTTGTTCAGGATCTGCTCCAGCTTGACCACATCGGCCATCACCGGCTCGGACAGCGACGGGTCGGGGATGCACAGCAGGCGCAGGTGCTTGCGCGCGGCTTCGGCCGCAAAGCCACGGGTCACCTCCTCGACCACCGCATCGAGGCGGCACGGCCGGGGCTGCAGCGACATCTGCCCGGCCTCGATCTTGCTGAAGTCGAGCACGTCGTTGATGATGTCGATCAGCGATTGCGAGGCGTGCTGCATCACGGCCAGCTGGTCGCGCTGGCGCGGATCGAGCCGGGTCATGCCCAGCAGCTCGATGCTGCCCAGCATGCCGTTGAGCGGGGTGCGGATTTCATGGCTCATGGTGGCCAGGAACGAAGACTTGGCCCGGTTGGCGGCATCCGCCGCGCGGATCGCTTCGCGCAGGCGCGCCTCCGCGCGCCGTGCCCCGGTGACGTCGTTGAGGGCGCCCAGCACCGCCGCGCGGACCTCATAGGTGATCTGCACCAGGCGGACTTCCAGCGATCGCGTCTCGCCGTCGCGGCCGGCCATGTCGACGTCGAAGCAAGGCAGCACCTGCGGCGGCCCTTCGGCGCCGGCGTCGCAGCTGGCCAGGCGCGATGCGCAGGCGTCCTGCAGCTGCGCCAGCCCGGCGGGCGTGGCCTGGTCGATCAGCGACTGGGCGGCGGCATTGGCCAGCAGCACCTGCTGCGTGCTGCGCTCGACGATCATCAGCCCCACCCCCGCGACCTCGATCACGAAGCGACCCAGCGCATCGCTTTCTTGCAGGCGCAGGGACTGGCGCTGGGCAGGACGCATGATGCGCCGGTCGATCAGCCAGATCCACGCAAAGATCAGCAGCGACAGCGAGCCGGTCAGCCCCAGCATCCACAAGGTGTTTTCCCGGAACTGCCGCCACACGCGGCCGACCTCGAGCACGCCCACGGTGCGCCAGCCCCAGGCGTCGAGCGGGTACTCCAGCACCACCAGATGCTGCAACAGGCCGTGCCGCACCAGCGCTGAACGCACCGTGCCCGGCTGCGCGCCCGCGGCGGCGAGTGCCGCGGCCACGGGCGCTTCAAGGGGGCCGGCCGGCATGCCATCGGCGGTCAGCACCATGCCGGCATCGGTCAGCAGCAGGAAGTCGCCGTCCACGGCCTGGCCGTCGGGCAGCATCGGCGATAGCGGGAACTCCATCGCCAGTACCGCGGCCGGCTCGCCACCGTCTTGCACCAGGGTGGCAAAGGTGACCGTGCGCATGCCGCTGATCCAGTCCTGTGCCAGCGGCAGCATCACCGCCTGCCCCGGGTGTGCGCGCAGGCGCGCCAGCAGCGCATCGTTGCGCAGGCGCTGCACGGTGTTGCGCAGGAATGCCCGGCGCGCGTCGTCGCCCTGCAGCAGCGCGCGCGCCGGATTCAGCCGGCGCGGGATGACGTACAGCTGGTCGGCCTGCAGGTCGATCAGGTAGGCGTTCTGCACGTCGCGGTACTGCAGGTTGTTGACCCGGAAGGTGAACGTCATCACGTCGGCCAGGTCCTTCAGGCGCTTGCCGGTCCCGCCGGCCTGCGCCGACGAGACCGGCAGGGCGATGTACTGGCGGTCGCCGCGTCGCTGCAGGCGGTCGGTCCACTGCGTGTCGCGGGCAGCCGCCACCGCGTCGACCAGACCGATATCGGACAGCCGCGCCAGCGAGCCCTGCGCACGCACCGTCAGCGCCTCGGCCCGGTGCAGCGTCGACTGCAGTTGTTCGGACTGTGCGCGCAGCACCAGGCCCTGCCGGTCGATGGCCTCGCGCAGGCGGTAGTGCAGCAGCACGCCCCAGGACAAGACGGTCAGGCCCACCACGCAGGCCGAGAACAGGTAGACCAGATAGCGGATCTGGCGAATGCTCAACGGCAATGCGGCGCTGGTGTCGGTCGGCATCAGCCTTTTCATTGCTTACCTCGTATCAATGTCGCGGCCGGCCGGTGCCGCCGGCCGGTTTGAAAGTCGTGACGCGTGCGCTCGCCCGCAGGCAGCGCCTGGCCTGTCACAACATGCCGCGCTGGATGGCGAAGGCGGCGAGCTCCACGTCGTTGTCGGCGCCGATCTTGCGCATGACGCTCTGCTTCTGGGTACTGATCGTCTTGACGGTTCGCCCGGTACGCACGGCGATCTCGGTCACGGACAAGCCGGACAGATAGAGCCGCAGGACTTCGCTTTCGCGGGTGGTGAGCAACTCGGCCCAGTCGCCGTAGTCGCCCAAGCTGCGGCAGCGCCGCCCCCAGATCAGGTCACAGGCGATTTCCGAGACCGAGGCCAGTTCCAGGTGTGCCATCCGGACCGCCTTCACGACCTCGTCGGCGTGGTCGCGTGCGGTCACGACATTGCGGCAGCCCTCCTTGATCAGCTGCAGCACGCCGGCACGATCCGCGATGTTGGCAATGGCGACTACGCGCTGCCGCCCTAGCGCGGCCAGCCGCGCGCCCAGGCGGGCGTAGCCGGACGGAGCGGAGTCGTTGCCATGGCTGAGTGGGAAACGCATTGCCACCACGTCGCAAGCGCCTTGCCGCAGCGCGTGCACCAGGCCGCGTTCATCGGCCACCAGGCCAGCCAGTTCGATGCAGGCGCTGGCCGCGAGCCGCCGGCCCAACAGGCGCCGCATGACAGGTTGCGAGTCCGCGACGATCACCCGGATCTTTTCCATGGCCGCCTTACGCTCCAGCGTTATCCCGGTTTCAGGATGGGCCATTCGCCTGGCTTTCGAAATCAGCCAAGCCTGAAAAGTCCGCGGTATTTTCTGATCCGGCGCCGCTCAGCAGGCCGCGCGCGATCAGGGCGTGGCAATGCCGGCCGGCCAGCGCCCGCGCGGAAATCGCCAGTGAAAAGGAGAAAGGGAAAGAGAAAAAGAAAAAGCAGCAGAAACCGGGGCGCTCACGCGGCCGCCGCGCTGCGGCGGCGATTATCGGGCGCCGCCCAGCAAGCCGTTGGTGCGGGCATATTCATACAACTCATAATCGTTGGCCAGACCCAGCTTCTTCATGGCAATGCTCTTTTGCGCGCTGATGGTCTTGCTGCTGCGGTTGGCCTGGCGCGCAATCTCGATGACCGGCACGCCGGCCGCGCACTGCCTGATCACTTCGAGTTCGCGCCGCGTCAGGATCGGGCGGCGCGACGGTTCATCGAGGCCGCCCGAGGCCAGGATCGCGCGCACCGATGCCGGCTGGTAGCTCAAACCGCTGAATGCGGCACGCACCGCCGGAATCAGTTCCTGGACCGGATCGGTCTTGTTGAGAATCACCGAAATGCCGACCCTCTGGATATTGCGGATCAGCGCCGGATTATCCAGCATGGTCATGACCACGATGCGCGTGGTCGGATAACGGCGCCGCAGCATCTGCAGCATCGGCAGGCCATCGCCGAACTGTCCGCCCGGCATGGAGTAATCGGTCACGATGACGTCGCAATCGGTGCTTTCGAGCAATGCGACCAGCTGGGTCGAATTGGTCGCGCTGCCCACCACCTGCATGCCAACTTCGAGCGCCAGCACCCGGCTCATTCCGTCCAGGACGACGGGGTGGTCATCGGCAATGATTACCTTGATCATTCAAACCCCCTTGATTTTTCGGTTCCGTGGCCACGCACCGGTGTGCCGGGAACTGAGCCGGCATTCAATACCGGTCATCTTCGCTGCCTTGAATATTAGGAGTCTTCTGAAAAATCCGAATTAAGACATTCCTTAAATATGACTCGGCCAATCGCCGAGCCCGCCGTTCGGACTGCCGTTCCGGCCCCTTGCCGGATCGTCGGATCCGTCAAAGTATGCTGCAAGATACAAAGCCAGGTTGTCGATATGCGCCTGCACGGTTTCCTGGGCCTGGGCCACGTCCAGTTCCAGCTCGCGGCACAACGCGACGATTTCTTCGCCGTCTGCGGCGAGCGCCATGGCGCCGCGCATGCGATGGGCATGGTCTCGGACCGCCTTCAGTTCGCCGCTGCGCGCGGCGGCGGAAAGCGCCGCAAAATCATCTCGCATGGTATGCGCCAGCAACGCCTGGCTCGCAACGCTGTCCGCCATCGGCGGCACGCCGGGCTGGTCGGCGGCCGCTTGCGCGGGCCCGGCGGCATGCGTCGGCAGCAGCGCGCGCAGGCACTCGGCGAGCGGGCCGAGCAAGACCGGCTTGGACAGGTAGCGGTCCATGCCGGCTTCCAGGCAACGCTGCGCCTCATCCTGCGCGATGCTTGCGGTCAGCCCCACGATCGGCACGGTCGCCCCTTGCGCGCGCAGCCTGCGGCTTAGTTCGTTGCCGTCCATGCCGGGCATGTGGACATCGGTCAGCACCAGGTCAAAGCTGCGCTGCTGCCACGCCGCCAGCGCTTCTTCGCCACTGGCCGCCAGCGTGGCCCGGCAACCCAGGCGATCAAGTTGCTGCTGCATCAGCAGCCGGTTGTAGGGATGGTCGTCCACCACCAGCACCTGCAGGCCCAGTTGCGGGACGGGATCGGCTGCCGTGGCGACTGGCGGCGCGCTCGCGGGCGTCATGCCGGCGGCCAGGCACAGCGCACGCAGGATGCCGGCCTGGTGGTAGGCGTTGACCAGCCAGCTGCCGCCGACCCGCTGCGGTTCGACCGGACCATCGGCACGGCCGAACACCACGCCGGCATAACCTTCCGGAATCGCCGCAATACGGCGGGAGGCGACCAACAGCACCATGCCGGCTCGCGGCGCCGGCCCGTCGCAGGCGATCGCCTCGCACCCCATCGCACGCAGCGTGTCGATGGCATGGTTGCGGATGTCGTCGTCCTCGGACAGTATCGCCACCGGCGGCAGCACCGGTTCCAGCGGCCGGCGCGGACCCGCCTGCGGCAGCCGCAGCAAGACCCGGAACACGCTGCCCTGGCCGGGCTCGCTGTGCACGGACACGCTGCCATGCATCAGCGCGGCCAGCCGCCGGCAGATCGACAAGCCCAGGCCGGTCCCGCCATAGCGCCGGGCGGTGGAAGGATCGGCCTGCACGAACGGCTCGAACAGCCGTTCCTGGACCTCCGGGGCGATGCCGGGCCCGGTATCCGCCACCTCGAGTTGCAGCGCGATCCTGCCTGCCGCGTCCGGCTGCGCTGGCACATCCGCCACATCGACCTGAGGTGCCCGTCCCAGGCGCACGATGACATGGCCTGTGGCGGTGAACTTCAGCGCATTGCCGAGCAGGTTGCCGATGATCTGGCGCACCCGCACCGGGTCGCCGGCCAGGCAGGGCAGGCCGGGCTCCGGATAGCAGGACAACGCAAGGCCCTTTTGCAGCGCAATCGGCGCATGCGACCGCACCGTCGATTCAAGCACCTCGACCGGGTCGAACCGCACGCTGTCCAGCTGCATCTGCCCCGCTTCCGCGCGCGAATAGTCGAGCAGGTCGTCCAGGATCTGCAGCAGGACCTGCGACGACGACTGGATGGTCGACAGCAGTTCGCGCTGGCTACGCGCGAGGCTGGTCAGCGACAGCAGTTCCAGCGTCCCCAGCATGCCGTACAACGGCGTGCGGATCTCGTGGCTCATGGTGGCAAGGAAGCGCAATTTGGCGGCGCTGGCCTCGTCCGCAAGCTGGCGCGCGCGCGCCAGCTTGCGGTGCGCCTCGCGTTCGTCCGTGACGTCATGGATCGCGCACAGCAGTACGTCCTCGCCTTCAAAACGGGTACGGCGGCCGACCACCAGCACGTCGCGCGCCCCACCCGCGCCTGCTGGCACCCGCACCTCCAGCCGCACGGGCGCCTCGCCGCGCTGCGCCAGGATGGCGTCCAGCCATGGCCGGCCTTGCGTGCGCGCATCCAGCGGCAGCCATTGCGCGGCCAGCGCGTTCTCGGCCCGCACATGCGCATCGGCGATGCGCACCACCCGCAGGCCCACCGGCGCGGCTTGCATCACGGTGCGGTTGAAGCGCTCGCTGTCCTCGATGCGTTCGGCGTTGCGTTGCATCGGCACCAGGATCCGGCGCCTGACCATGCGCGCACCTTGCAGCACCGTCGCGATGCCGAGCCCGTAGAGCCCCAGCGCCGCGGCCAGCGCCAGTCCGTGGTCGACCAGCCCTTGCGACAGCGGATAGGCATAGGCCGCGCGCCAACCCTGGTCGCGCGCCATGCTGCCGATCATCAGGCTGCCTTGCTCGAACCAGTAGGCCACGCCGGTCTCGCTGGCGGCCAGTTCACGCGCGACCCGATCGTTCAGGGCGTGGGGACGCAACCAGCCGGCATCGCGGCCCTGGAACAGCAGCTTGCCGCGTTCATCGAAGAATATGGCGCGCTTGCCGGATACCGGCTGGGCCCACTGGCTGGCCCCCGGCATGCTGACATCGCCCATCAGCACGCGCACGGGAATGGCCGTCGCGGCATAGCCCAGCAGCGTTCCCGCGGCATTACGAACAGGCAGGAAACAGCTCAGCATCGTTTCCTGCCCGATCGTGCCGGGATAGGGTCCGGCCCACAGCGGCGTGCCTGCCGGTATCGAGGCCTGCGCCTCGCGGGCGCGGCGCGCCAGCGCCTTGGCCCAGTTGCTGACGGCGTCGGCAACCAGCGGCCCGCTCAGCGGCAGTGCCGCGGGCAGCGCGGGGGTCACCAGCGCCTCGCTGCCGTCTGCCATCAGAAACACCGAGCGCACGCCCTGCGGTGCCGTGCCCCAGTACGCGCGCTCGAAGATGGCAAAGCGGATGAGGTGCGACACCGCCGCGGACCGCTCTGCGCCTGGCACCGGCGCGCCGCGCATCAAGGTCGCGGGATTGATCAGCCCGGGCAACTCGATGGCACGCGCACTGCCGCCGGGCACGGCCATCAGCAAGGCTTCCAGCTGGGTTGCCGGCCGGTCGCTGCGCACCAGCCGGTACTCGGGCCCGGCGATCTCTGCCATGCGCCGGATAAAGTACTCGTGGGTGGCCTTGGCCGCCAGCACGGCGCCAAAGTGCTGGCGCGAGGCCCACGCCTGCTCCCACACGACGCGCTGGAACCGGCTATGCAGAAACAAGGCGAGACAGCCGCTGACCACCACGATCAGCAGGGTGGCAACGAGGGCGAGAAGGCGACCGGGAAACTGTATGCCTGCGCGAGACAGCCAATTGGCCATTGGCGATGCTCCTTCTCAGCAACCTGTCTGACCCCGCTCGGGGACCGGGCGTCACCACGCGCCCGATGGCTAAGGAATTGCCTACGGATTATGCATCATCATCCCGGCCTGTCGGGGCCCGCCAGCCGCGTCACGACGCTGGCGGGCCAGGACGATGCCAGGCCCCAGGTCACCGCCCAGCCGGTGCGGGTGCCACGCACACCGCGTCAAGCACGGCGAACGGGTTGGCCGGCCGCGCCGTTTCAGGCGGGAGGGCATAGCGCAGCGCGCACGAGGCGTTGGCGTCGCTGCCCCATTTCACCAGCAGTTCGCCGCGGTCCTGCTTCAGGCCGCGCACGATGATGCGTCCGCCCTGCCCCACCGTGCCAGCCGCCTGGCCCTGCGCATCAGTGACCTCCGCCCCGAACGGCAGCGGCGCCCCATCCGGGCCCAAGACCCGCAGGATTGCCGCACGACCGGGGTTGTCGGTCTCGAACTTCATCTTGACGATCGCGCCCGCGGTTGGCGCCGTGTTCTGCTGCGTGGTCTTCAGCGCCACGCTGATCGGCAGCCCCTTGGGATCGATCTCGACCTGGTTGGTGGAGAACGGCGTCAGGCTCGGCACGATGGCATGGCCCCACGGATCCACGCGCAAGCCGCTGCCATTGGCCACCCGTGCGCCCGCGGCGTCAGCGGCCTCGACAATCGCCATGGTGTCACCGGGCATCGGGGTGAACGCCACGCCGCCGGCATAGGCGACGATGCCGCCGCTGATGCCCAGACCGGCCTGCGAGTAATTGCGTCCCTTGCTGGCACTGGCGGTGAGGTTGGCGAAGGGTGACACGTAGCCGACGTTGGCGCCGACGGTGGCGGTGTCGGTGCTGTTGCCGCCGCCGGTGTAGCCCGCATTGACGCCGTAGGTGAACGCGTTATCGGCGCCCAGCGTGCCGGTTACGGATTGCTGCAGCGACGTGCCGCCTTGGGTATCGTGGGACACGCTGGTCATCGAGTACGGCGCATGCTGGCCGCTGCCGAGCGGAATCCCCACCGTGAGCATCACCCGGGTGTCCCATTTTCCGGCGTTGACATTGAACTGGCGCGACGCCGAGACCCCGTAGTTGATGCGCTTGTAGCTGTTGTTGTAGCCCGCCTGGAACTGCGTGTCGCTGCCGCCGCGGTTCCAGTAGTTCTGCGTGGACCCGGTCAGGTAGAACGAGCCGTAGCCCTGCGGCAGCATCTGGTTGATGGTCACCTGCAGCCGCCCGCGCTGGATCCCGCCCATGAACATGCCCGCGGCCATGCCGCGCTGTTCCAGGTCGCGCAGCGCCATGGCATCGGCCATGCTGAGGTAGCCGCTGCTGGAGTAGCGGTAGGCGGCCAGCGTCAGGTTGGTGTTGGTCGGCGCCACCAGCTTGCTGTACGACAGGCGCAGGCTCTGGCCGCTGCGACCGCCGGCGTTCTCCAGGCTGGTCCAGGCTTGCGTGATGTCGGCACCGAAGGCGCCCAGGTCCGTGTTCAACGCCCCGCCGCCCATGACCGCGGTGTAGTCCTGCGCGGCAATAAAGCCGCCGTAGCCCGTGACCATATTGCTGATGCCGTGCTGGACCGTTGCCTGCATCATCATCGGACGGCTGTGGAGCGTCACATTGCGGTACTGCCCGACGGTAATGCTGTAGCGCGTGATGCCCGGGCGCAGCGCATTGACGGCCGCGGCATAGGGCACGCGCGCGGTGCGCACGCTGCCATCGGCTTCCGTGATCACCAGTTCCAGGTCGCCGCCATATCCGGTCGGATACAGGTCGCTGATCTCGAACGCGCCGGGGGCAACCGTGGTTTCATAGATGATGCTGCCGCCCTGGCGCACCTGCACGCGGGCATTGCTGTTGGCAATGCCGCGCACGACCGGTGCATAGCCGCGCTGCGACTCGGGATACATGCGGTCGTCGCTGGCCACCTGCACGCCGCGAAAGCCGAAGCTGTCGAACAGCGCGCCGTCGGTATAGGCTTCACCGATGACCAGCTGGCTGCGGATCGGTGCCAGCGCGCGCTGCAGGCTGGTCTGCACGCTCTGGTAGCGGGTCCCGTCGAAATCGCCATGCGTCAGGTTGCCGACATGGCGGAAGCGCCAGCCGCCGAAGTTCATGCCGGCGTTCAGGCCGACGTAGCTCTGCGTGGTCGAGAACCCGCTCGCATCCGAGTGGTAGACATTGGCGTTGTACTGCAGCCGCGCCGCGGTGACGCCGTCGTCCCAGTACTTGGGATCGACATAGCCCCGCGCCGTGCGCGACATGGCAACCTGCGGCACGCTCACGTCCAGTCGCTGTTCGCCGTTGTCGAAGCTGGCGGTGGCATCGGGCACCAGTCCGGGCAGCGCCACGCAGCCCGCCACCAGGCTTGCGGGGGCTTCCGGCGACAGCTTCGCCAGGTCGATCCCCATGCGCTCGACCGCCGCGCGGTCGAAGCACGGCTGCACATTGCGGGTGTCGTCGCCCACCTGGCGCAGCGTCACCTCGGTCCGGCCCAGCCAGACGTCGTTCACGTATAGCTCGGCGCGATAGTTGCCCGGCAAGGCCACATTGCCCTTGTTGAAGCGGCTGACGTCGATGCGGACCCCGCCAGGCTGCTGCAGGAACGTGTCGTTGAACTCGACTTCGGCAAGCAACGCCGGACGGCCGGCGTTGCCAGACGCCCCCCACGCGCTCGCGCTGGCAAACAGGGACAATACCACCGCGCTGGCTGGACGCAGCCGGGACGGGAACGACGAGGTCTTCTGGGTTTTCATGGTTTATGCCGGATATCTGGCACTGCGCGGGCAAGACTTGCCCCTGCCGCGGGCGCGGCATCATCAATCGAAGCAATGCAGCCTGGAAGATTGCCGGGCGCCGCCCGGCGAGGACTAGCGCTAAGCGGCCGGGGCGCCGCCGTCCAGCGCGGCTTCGCCGCGCCCGGCGCCGCCGTAGTCATTGATGGTGTGGAAGCGGACCCTGGCGTCGGGGCCGGGCGCAATCTCGCCGGTAAGCGGGAAGGTTCGGGTTTCGCCCGGAGCGATCATGCCGCCCTCCTCAAACCGGCCGGTCTTGCCGCCCCCCACCAGTTCGATCCTGGCGAAGGAAACGTGGTAGGCGCTGGGGTTGCTGCCCTCCAGTGCAGGCTTGCCGCCGGCCTGGACCAGGCGCCAGCGGATGCGGGCCGGGGCTTCGTCGGCCGTGCCCTTTAATCCATCGGGCCGGAAGAACAGCTTGATGCGCGAGCGGAAGGCCAGCTGCAACGTGTTGGCACCGGCGTCTTCGGCCGCGGGCTTGGGCGGGATCTCCAGCACGTTGAGCCAGAACACGGATTCACGGTCCTGCACCAGCGGCTCGCCGGTGTAGAGGATGCGCAGGGTCTGGCCCTTGCCAGGATCGATACGCGACACCGGCGGCGTCACGGTGAACGGCGCTTCGATGGCTGCCGGTGCCGCCTTTGGATCGCCCGTGTCGATCCACGCCTGCGTCAACGCCGGCGCCTTGCCTTCGTTGGTCAGCTTGATGGTGGCCTCGGTCTCCTGGGCGCGATAGATGACCCGCGTACCGGCGATGACCACGGAGGCCTGGGCGTGCATCGCACTCAGGATCCCGAGCGCAACAACGCCGGTGGAAATCAGGGACTTGATCGTCATGTTCATGATGACAGCGCGATGGCGGGTTCGGCTGAACCGGCAACCGGGTGAACCGCGAGAAGAGGATACCGGCGAGGTCTGGTGATGCAAGGCGCGGAGCGCGCCGGTAACACGCTCCGCCCCTTGAGGCAGCAGGCTTACTCGTAGGCGATGGAGTACATCACGCTGGAGTTGGCGACACCGGCGCTTGCCTGGCCGGTGGCGTAGTACTGCGCGTAGTACCAGAGCGTGGCGGCGCCATCGGTGAGCGGCACGGTATTCGAACCCTGCGCCTGGTCGGTGTAGCCCGCCTTGATCGGGGTGTTGGCGGTGCCGCCGTTCAGCAAGCGGATCTGTACGTTCTGGGCGCCGCCCGCATCCAGGATCAGGTTGCCGGTGTTGGCGTCGGTGGTCGGCCCTGCCTCGAAGAACGTATGCACGTTGCCGGTGGTCGGCGTGCAGTTGGTGAGGGCGATGTTGAACGGCGTCTGTCCGGCAACCTTGCCGGGCCCGTTCAGGGTCGTGGCCGAAACCACCGGCAGCTGCACGTTGAAGTTCTGGGAGCCGCTGCCATTGCCGTTGATGGTGCAGGTCTGGGCGGTGATGGAGCCATTGAAAGTGATGGTGCCATCGGCGGCATGGGCAAACTGTGCGCCCATGGCGGTACCGGCAACGATCACTGCGGCGAGAAGCTTGTGATGGGTCATGATGGGTGATTCAAAGGTTGGTGGGTCATGGCTTGCGGATCCGGCGGATCCCGCCCTTCCCCGTACCGTCGTGCAAATGCCGATAACGCTGTGCCGTTGCCGCCCGGCGCCGGGGACAAGTGGAATATAGGGAGGAGGCTTAATGCCACCAATCAGGCAAGCCTTAGATCTGGTTCGGAATTTTCCCTTTGCCACGCCAGGGCAACGGCATGATGCGTCGGCACCACCCGTGCTTGCAGAGCAAGCCTATTGCAGGATTACCGATACTGATGTCGTGCACCGCGGCCAGCAGCGCGCAGGACATCCGCGATGCGCCCGCGTGAACTACCGCGGGCCATGACAACCTCTTCGACAAGCGGGTGAACTACACCGACACGGCGATGCCGGGGACGGCGCTGCTGGATGAGCGTGGCGGTGAAGTTCTGCAGCCCCGGTTGCCGGCGGCCGGCGCTGCGCCGATCCGCCTGACGTGCGCGCCTCAGGCCGCCGCGTCGTCCGCCCGGCACGTTGCCGGCACCTCGCCGTAGCGGGCCATCAGCGCACCGGCAATCGCATTGGTCCAGCCAAAGCCGTCCTGCAACGGATACTCGCCGCCGCCGCCGCCCTGGGCGGCCCCTTCGATGCGCCGGATACGGTATTTTTCGACGAGCTTGCATTGGTGGGTGTACAGGCTGGCCACGGTGGCCAGCCAGCGCCGCGCGATCTCGCGCGCGAGGGCCGCGTGGCCATAACGCTCCAGGCCGCACACCGCCAGCCATTGCAGCGGGGCCCAGCCATTGGGATGGTCCCATTGCTGGCCCGAGGTGCATTCCGTGGTGGCAAGGCCGCCGTCCACCAGCAGCCGCTCCCGCACCGCCCGCGCTACCGCTTCTGCGTGCGCCGGGGGGGCCAGGCCGAGATAGAGCGGCATCACGGTGGCGGCGGTGAGGCACTGGCGCGGCGCGCCGCGGCACCAGTCGTAGTCGACAAAGACGCCCGCGTCGCCGTCCCACAGGTATTGCAGGATGGCGGCCTCGCGCCGCTGCGCCGCGGCGCGGTACACCGCTGCCGCGGCATCGCCGGCGCACTCGCACAGCGCGGCAAGCCGCATTTCCAGGTGCCACAGCAGCGCATTGAGGTCGACCGGCAGCATCGCCGTGGTGCGGATGGTGGCCAGGTCAGTGGGCTGGCCGGCGGGCCGGTCCGGCGCGTCGAGCCAGCGCGAGCTGAAGTCCCAGCCCGACTCCGCCGCGGCGCGCAGGTCGCGGAACACCATATGGTGCGGGCGGCCGCTGCGCAGCGCGGTCTCCATGTCTTCCAGAAAGGCCTCCTCGCGCGGCCATGGACGATCATCCCAGTAGCGGTTTAGCACCGCGCCGCCGGGCAGGCAGACCACGCGGCGGTGCGCGTGGCCGGGACACAGGCCGTCGGCGCCGTCCATCCAGAAGGCATATTCGCGGCGCAGCTGCGGCAGGAAGTCGAGCGCGCTGGCCAGCCGCTCGCGCTCAAGCAGGTCCACCATCAGCGCAAACACCGGCGGTTGCGAGCGGCTCAGGTAGTAGTTGCGGGTGCCATTCGGCACCAGGCCGTAGGTATCGAGCAAGTAAGCGAAATTCCGCGTCATCTCCACCATCAGGTCGCCGTGCCCGCTGCGGGCCAGCCCTTCCATGGTGAAGTAGGAATCCCAGTAATAGAGTTCACCGAAGCGCCCGCCCGGCACCACGTAGCGGTGCGGCAGCGGCAACAGTGACGACAGCGCTGGATGGGCCACGGGCTCGCGCGTCAACACCGGCCACAGGCCGTCGATATGCTCGCGCAGGGTGCTGGCCGGGTCGGACACGTAGTGACTGTCCGGCACGGTGGCGCGGGTGAAATACGCCTGCACGAAATCGGCCAGCGAAAAGCCGGGCGCATCGCGCATCTCGCGATAGCGCGCCACGATCAGCTCAGGGTCGCAGTTGGGGATGCAGTCCGGGAAGGTCTTGCTGTCGGCGAACAGGCCGCTGTGCTGGACGTCGACGAACAGCTCGCAATAGCGCGCCGCGGGCGACAGCATGTCGGCGCAGGCGCAGCCCGGCAGCGCCTGCGGCGGCGGGCAGTCGCGGTGCGTGATCCATTCCGGGCGCGCCGCCGCATGGATCTTGCCGGGCGCCGCGGCCGGCCCCGTCACGGCGCCGGCGCCGTCCGGCGTGGCCGGGGCGTTGCGCGGCACCGTGCTGCCGCTTGTGGCGGTGCCGGGCGACGGTGGTACCGCGGTTTCGGAATCGGGCTTGCCGGTCGGCCGCATGGACAACTCCTTGTACCGGCCACGGCCGGCTCCAATGGCATAGAAATAGGAGCCGCGCAGCGCACGGTAAGTTCGCCGGTGCGGCGCAAAGCGCCGCATGTGCCACGCCAGGGCGAACCGCTCCGCGTCCTATACCTCCTTCTCGCCATGCTGCACCGGGATCGCCGGCGCGGCCTCGCGCGCGCCCAGCTGCATGAAGATCCAGGCCGACGCGCAGGTAATCAGCCCCATGCAGGCAAAGGTGGCATGGAAGGCCGGCAGCACCGCCGCGGGATCATCGCCAAAGCGGTGCTGGAAGGTCGCCAGCAGCGCGCCGGCCGTGGTCACGGCCAGGCTCATCGACAGCATCTGCACCATCGACAGCATGCTGTTGCCGCTGCTGGCACCGGCGCCGCTGAGGTCCTTCAAGGTGACCGTGTTCATCGCCGTGAACTGGATCGAATTGACCATGCCGAACAGCGCCAGCAGCGGCACCAGCAGCCACAGCGGCAGCTGCGGCGAGATCAGCGCAAACGCCGCCATCACCACGCCCACCACAAAGGTGTTCGACACCAGCACGCGCCGGTAGCCATGACGCTGGATCAGCCGCGTGGCGAGCCGCTTGGACGCCATGCCGGCCGCGGTGACCGGCAGCATCATCAGGCCGGCGTCCAACGGCGCATAGCCCAGGCTGACCTGCAGCGTCAGCGGGATCAGGAACGGCATCGAGCCATTGCCGATGCGCGCGAACAGGTTGCCCAGCAGCCCGACGCTGAAGCTGTGGATGCGGAACAGCCGCAACGGGAACAGTGGCTGCTTGCGCCGGTTGGCGTGCAGCCCGTAGGCGGTCAGCGCGGCCATGCTGGCGATCAGCAGCATCAGCACGGTGGCGTGCTGGAAGCCCAGTCCGCCGAGTCCGTCGAGCGAGAACGACAGCGCCAGCATGGCGGTGGCCAGCAGCAGGTAGCCGGCGAGATCGAAGCGGCCGACGCCGGCCAGCCGCGCATTGGGCATGTAGCGCACGGTGGCCAGCGCGCCCAGCACGCCGACCGGCACGTTGATCAGGAAGATCCAGTGCCAGGACAGCGCCTGGGTCAGCCAGCCGCCCAGCGTGGGACCGATCAGCGGCCCGATCATGCCGGGGATGGCGACGAAGCTCAGCGCCTGCAGGTATTGCTCGCGCGGAAAAGTGCGCAGCACCGAGAGCCGCCCCACCGGCAGCAGCATCGCGCCGCCCACGCCCTGCACCACGCGCGCGCCGATCAGGAAGTTCAGCGTCGGCGCGTAGGCGCACAGCAGCGAGCCTGCCACGAACAGCGCGATCGCGGTCTGGAACACGGTGCGGGTGCCGAAGCGGTCGGCCAGCCAGCCCGAGGCCGGGATCATCACCGCCATGGTCAGCGAGTAGGCGATCACCACCGACTGCATCCGCAGCGGACTCTCGCCCAGGCTGCGCGCCATCGACGGCAGCGCGGTATTGACGATGGTCGAGTCCAGCGTCTGCATGAAAAAACCGACCGCCACCACCCACAGCATGATGCGGCGGGTGCGGTCGTCGGGCGCGGGCGTGGTCATGGTGCGGCTCCGGTCCGGCCGGCGCAGGGTGACCCGATGCGCGCCGGCCAAAGCCAACACCTTAAAGGGCAACGACGGCCGAGGCAATCGGCGCCAGGCTTACAGCGCGGCCCGCAGCCCGATGAAAAAACGCCGGCCCGGTGCCGGCTCGAAGTAGCGCCCGTTGGCCTCGTTGACGATCACCGAGCCGAGGTAGCGCCGGTCGGCCAGGTTGTCGATGCGCCCGAACAGGTAGAGACGCGTCGGGCCGATCCGGAAGGCATAGCCGGCGCGCAGGTTGAACACGGCATAGCCCGGCGCCGCCTGGGTGTTGAGGTCGTCGGCATAGACGCGGCTGTCGGCACGCACCTCGGCCCCCAGCGTCAGCGGCGCGAGCGGCCGCCACGACAGCTCCGCGGCGAGGCTGTGGCGCGCGGTGCCGGGCAGGCGGTTGCCAGCCGCCACAGCCTGTCCCTGCGCGTTGATAAAGCCGTCGCCGAAGCTGGCATCGAGCCAGGTATAGGCCAGGCCTGCCTCGATCCGGCTGCCGCCGCCCTGCCCCGGCGTGCCGACCTCGTCGAGAAAGCCGGCACGCCAGCCCAGTTCCAGGCCGCGACGGCGCACGCCGCTGACATTCTGGTAGACGGTGCGCCCGGCATTGTTCGAAAGCGGCACCACCTCGTCGTGGCTGTCGGCATCGAACAGCGCCGCTTCCAGCCGCTGTCGCGCCGCCTGCCACTTGATGCCAATCTCGCACTGGCGGCTGGTTGATGCCTGCAGGCCCAGGTTGCTGCCGGCGCCGCCGGGACCATAGGCCACCTCGGTCAGCGTCGGGGTCTCGAAGCCGCGGCCGAGGTTGGCGTAGAGGTTGAGCGAATCCAGCGCGTGCCACACCACGCCAAGCACCGGGCTGATGTTGCGGTAGGTGGCATGGCCGCTGTCGTCGGGGCTGGCCGCATTGATGAAATGGTCGGCGATGCCCAGCCGTACCCGGCTGGCGCGCGCCCCGCCCACCAGTTGCCAGGCCGGATGGAAGGTCCAGTCGAATTGCGCGAAGGCGCCGAGGTCGGTCGCGGTATTGGTTTCATCGCGGCGCAGCGCGCCTTGGGTGCCGTCCTGGTTGACGTAGCCGTTGCGGCCGTCGCGCATGCCGTTGGCTTCGAGCCCGGCGCTCCACAGCATGGGCAAGCCAGCGGCGGTGGTGGTGCGCCGGCTCCAGGACAGCGCGGCGCCGCCGTAAGTGCGGTCCAGGTCAACGATGCCACCGGATGAGGTGGGTGCGGCGCCGCTGAAGCCCAGCCGCTGGTACAGGTTGCGCGTGCCGCCGTACAAGCGTGCCGACAGGCTGTCGGTGCCGCCGAGCCGGTGGTCTACCACCACGCCCGCCTGGGTCTGCTCGACTGTCTTGCCGGTATCGAATTGCGTGGCCGCGGCCACGGCCTGGCGCGGATTGGCATCGGCCTGCGCCCGGGTAAGGCCGAGCGGGTCCTGCGCCAGCGGCTGGTTGAAGTAGTTGAACTGGCCGGTCACGCGCGTGCCGCTGGCGGGCTGCGCCACCACTCGGGCATTGAGCTGGTAGCGGCGCGCCGCGCTGTGCTCGCGGTAGCCATCGGTCTGGTAGGTCCACGCATCGAGCGAGCCGCCGAGCCGGTCAGTGCCGCCGGACAGCGCCACGCCGGCCTGCCACTGGCCGTCGCTGCCGAGGCCGGTCGATGCGCGTGCGGTGAATCCATCCGTGGGCGGATCGGGTGTGAACACCTGCACCACCCCGCCCGAGGCATTGCCATACAGCTGCGCGAACGGGCCGCGCAGCACCTCGACACGGCTGGCATTGGCCAGGTCGGCCGTGGATGCCTGCCCCTGCCCGTCCGGCATGGTGGCGGGGATGCCGTCGACATAGAGACGCACGCCGCGCACGCCAAAGGTCGAGCGCGTGCCGAAGCCGCGCACGGCCAACTGCAGGTCCTGCGAATAATTCTGCCGGTCGCGCACCGCCACGCCCGGCACGCCGGCCAGCACCTCCGACAGGCTCACCAGCGGCGTGGCGCTGCGCAACGGGTCGACCGGCACGCTGTCCACCGCGGCGGGCGCGTCGAAACGGCGCTGCTCGCTGCGCGTGGCGCTGACCACTACGTCGGGCAGGGTCTCGCCGGTGGCCGCGGCCACGGCCGTGCCGGGTGCCTCCGCGGCCGGCGCGGCGGCGCTGGCCAGCGCCAGCGCCGCGTACGCCAGCTTGCCGATGACCTGGAAACGACCCGGGGAACGGTACCGGGGGCGCACTGCCAGGATCTGCCTGCCGCCTGGGTTCATGGAAATCGGAAGCGGTTGCGGGTTGGGGCGCGATGGCGCCAATGGGGGCAGCGCCGTACGTGGGTGGATATGGCGCAACTTTAGCCCGCCCGCGCCACCCTGGCTATGCGCCACGGCGTCGGGAAAACCCGGGATCTGGGCGGTACCAGACTAGCGAACCTATATTCAGAAAATTTCAACAACTTATTGCGGAATGGCCCCTGCCTGCGCTCCGGCTCCCCCCTAAACTCTCCTTCACCAACCGCTGCATCCCGCACCGTTTCTACATAGGGAAGCAGCATAAAGACATTCAGATTTTCGAAACCAAAGGACCCGAATCATGACCACCGCCCCCACCCGCGTCGCCATCGTCTACCACAGCGGCTACGGCCACACCGCCAGGCAAGCCCAGGCCGTCGCGCGCGGCGCAGGCCGTGTGGCGGGCACCGAAAGCCTGCTGATCCCGGTCGAAGACATCGACCAGCACTGGGATACCCTGGAACAGGTCGATGCCATCATCTTCGGCGCGCCGACCTACATGGGCAGCGCCTCGGCCCAGTTCAAGGGCTTCATGGACGCGACCTCGCGCAACGTCTTTGCCAAGGGCGGCAAATGGGCCAACAAGGTCGCCGCCGGCTTTACCAACGCGGCCTCGCGCTCCGGCGACAAGCTGGCCACGCTGCAGCAGATCGCCATCTTCGCGGCGCAGCACGGCATGCACTGGGTCAACCTGGGTCTGCCGCCGGGCCACAACAACTCCAAGTCGACCGAGGACTCGCTGAACCGCCACGGGTTCTTCCTGGGCGCGGCCGCGCAGTCGGATGCGGATGTGAGTGCCGAGGTGGCCCCGCCTCCGGCCGACCTGCGTACCGCCGAGCACCTGGGCGCGCGCGTGGCCGAAGTCGCGCAGCAGCTGGTCGCGGGCCGGCAGGCGCTGGCGGCGCTGAAAGAAGCGGCCTGAGGGAGGCGCCGCGAGCCATGAAGGCGCTGGCCTGTCCAGCGCAGGCCCGATCGTCCCTGAAAGAATCTGTTAAAGCCCTCGCCCCTCACGGCCGTTAAGCAATGGGGTCGCAATAGAGTCGCAGTGGGACGGAGGGAGACAGACATGCAGAACCTGGGGATTCGCATACGCCTGGGCGCGGCGTTTGGCGCCATGTGGTCGCTGATGGCGATCGGGATCGCGGTGGCCTTGCCGCGCCTGCAGGAGGCCGCCGACGCGCGGCGCCTGCTGATCGCGCTGGCCGCGGCCGGCCTGTGCGTGGCGGTGGGCGCGGTCTGGGGGCTGGCGCGCGGCATCGAGGCGCCTTTGGCCGAAGCCGTCCACATTGCCGAAACCGTGGCTGCGGGGGACCTCAGCCAGGAGTTCAACACCGAACGAGGCGGCGAGTTCGGCCGGCTGCTGGGCGGGCTGGGCGAAATGGAAGACATGCTAACCGGCCTGGTGACGCGCATCCGCACTGCCACCGACTCCATCACCGATGCTTCGCACCAGATTGCGGCGGGCAATACCGACCTGTCGCAGCGCACCGAAGAACAGGCCGCGGCGCTGCAGCAAACGGCGTCGAGCATGGGCGAACTGACCGCGATGGTGCAGCAGAACACCGAACGCGCCCGCGCCGCCAACGGCATGGCGGCCAACGCTTCCGGCATTGCCGCGCGCGGTGGCGAAGTGGTGGGCAACGTGGTCCAGACCATGTCGGCGATCAGCGCCAGCTCGCGCAAGGTCACCGACATCATTGAAGTGATCGAGGGCATCGCCTTCCAGACCAATATCCTGGCGCTGAACGCCGCGGTGGAAGCCGCGCGCGCGGGCGAACAAGGCCGCGGCTTCGCCGTGGTAGCGGGCGAGGTGCGCACGCTGGCGCAGCGCAGCGCCGCCGCGGCGCGCGAGATCAAGCAGCTGATCGACGATTCGGTGCAGCAGGTGGACAGCGGCTCGGCGCTGGTGGGTCGCGCCGGCGAAACCATGCAGGAGATCGTCCAGGCGGTGGCCAGCGTCACCGGGCTGCTGGGCGAGATTACCACGGCGTCTGAACAGCAAAGCGCCGGCATTGCCCAGGTCAACGAAGCCGTGGCGCAGATGGACACCGTGACGCAGCAAAATGCGGCACTGGTGGAGCAGGCGGCCAGCGCATCGCAGGCATTGGCGGGGCAGGCAACGGAACTGCAGCAGGTGGTGGGGGAATTCAGGCTGTAGGGTCGAGGGCCAGCCCTCGACGGCAGGATCCTTGCGGCGTACCCGCAACAGGTCGCACGGGCCATCTATCGCATGATGCGCCGACGAGAAGTAACGAATGTTCTGCGCTCACCCCCTTCCCTCTCCCGCAAGCGGAGAGGGGAGCAAACCAGCAGCACGCCGTAGCTTCCAGTGCTTCAGGCCGAGACGCTGGCCGGCAGCACCGCCTGCACCGCAGCTACAAAGCGCTCCACGATGTGGTCGATATCCCGCGGCGTGCAGATGAACGGCGGTGCGAACAGCACGTGGTCGCCATGGACGCCGTCGACCGTGCCTCCCATCGGATAAACCAGCAGCCCGTTCCGCATCGCGGCGGATTTTAGCCGCGCATGGGTCTTCAGCGCGGGGGCGAGCGTGGCCTTGCTGTCGCGGTCGGCGACGAATTCCACGCCGACCAACAGGCCGCGTCCGCGCACGTCGCCCAGGTTGGGATGGTCATCCAGCGCCTCGCGCAGCCGGCTGCGCAGTTGCTCGCCGCGCGCCAGCACATTGGCCAGCAGTCCCTCCTCGGCGATGGTACGCTGTACCGCCAATGCCGCGGCACACGCCGTGGCATGGCCGATATAAGTGTGGCCGTGCTGGAAGAAGCCGCTGCCGCCGGCGATGGCGTCATAGATCCGGCGCGTCGACAGCATCGCGCCGATGGGCTGGTAGCCCGCGCCCAGGCCCTTGGCGATGGTGACGATGTCCGGCACCACGCCATCCTCTTCGCACGCGAAAAGGTAGCCGGTGCGGCCCATGCCTGACATCACCTCATCGAGGATCAGCAATACGCCGTACTTGTCGCAGACCGCGCGGATGCGCTTCAGGTAGTCGCCCACCGGTGGCACCGCGCCGGCGGTGGCGCCCACCACGGTTTCGGCGACGAACGCCGCCACGGTGTCCGGGCCCAGTTCCAGGATCTTTGCTTCGAGCTCGTCGGCCAGGCGCTGCGCGTACTGGGCGTCGGTCTCGCCCGCTTGGCGGTCGCGGTAGGCGTAGCACGGCGACACATGATGCGCCGGCACCAGCAGCGGCAGGAATGGCTCGCGCCGCCAGGCGTTGCCGCCGATCGCGAGCGCGCCCAGCGTATTGCCGTGGTAGCTCTGCCGGCGCGCGATGAAATGGCGGCGCGCGGGCTGCCCCACCTCGACAAAGTACTGGCGCGCCAGCTTCAGCGCCGATTCCACCGCCTCGGAGCCGCCCGAGACGAAATAGACGTGGTCGAGGTCGCCCGGCGCGGCCTGCGCCAGCGTCTCGGCCAGCGTTTCGGAAACCTCGGTGGTGAAGAACGAGGTATGCGCGTAGGCGATGGTGTCGAGCTGCGCCTTGATCGCCTCGATCACGCGCGGATGGCCGTGCCCAAGGCACGATACGGCGGCGCCGCCGCAGGCGTCCAGATAGCGCCGGCCGGTGCTGTCGATCAGTTCGATGCCCTGCCCGGCAACGGCAACAGGCAGTTGCTGGCGCGGATTGCGATGAAATACGTGGGTCATGATGAGGGTGGTGGTGGCGATGCCCGGCCGCGCGTCAGTGGCGCGCGGCGGAACGGTTGGCGATGGCAAGGCGCCGCAGCACGCGGCCGGAGAAGGCGGGCAGCGCGCTGCCGGCCGCGTCCTCGGCCCCCGCCGGCGCGGACTGTTCCCAGACCCGCGCGCCGTTGACCCAGACGCCGTGGATGCCGGTGCTCAGCTGCAACGGGTCGGCGAAGGTGGCACGGTCCCGCACGCGCTGCGCATCGAACAGGACCAGGTCGGCAAACGCACCCGGCGCGATCCGGCCGCGGTCTTGCAGGCCGTATTGCTGCGCGGCCAGCCCGGACATCTTGTGGATCGCGGCCTCGAGCGTCATCAGCTGGTCTTCGCGCACCATGCGCGCGAGGATGCGCGGGAAGGTGCCCCATTGGCGCGGATGCGGGCGCGGGTCGAACGGCAGGCCGTCGGAGCCGAACATGGTCAGCGGGAACTGCGCGATGCGCGCGACGTCGCGCTCGTCCATGATGAAATAGATCGCCGCCGCGGGACGCAGCTTGTCGAGCAGCGCGTCCTCGTCCAGCCCCAACTCCTGCATCAGTTCATGGAAGTCACGGCCGCCAGCCGCGGGGTAGCCGGTGGACCAGGTGATCAGCGTGCGCGTGGACTGGCGCACGCGGTCCAGCCGCAGCATGGTCGAGGTCGCGGGATAAGGGTGGCAGTCCAGGCACAACGGCTGCAGGCGCGCGGCGTCGGCGAGCAGGCCCAGCGTTTCGGCCGAGCGGCCATGGTTGCGCTTGCCCGCCACCTTGTGGTGCGAGAACACCACCGGGCAGTCCAGCGCGCGGCCGATGCGCAGCGCTTCCTCGATCGACGGCACGATCGCGTCGGTCTCGTCGCGCAGGTGCGTGGAATAGATGCCGCCATGCGTGCGGACCGGCGCGCAGACGGCGATGATCTCGGCCTCGGTAGCGGCGGCCGCGGGCGGATAGAACGTGCCGGTCGACACACCGAAGGCGCCGGCCTCCATCGCCAGCCTGACCTCGTCGCGCATCGCGGCGATTTCCGCGTCACTGGCGGGCCGGTCCAGTTCCGGCATCGCGCGCACGCGCAGCGTGGAGTGTCCCAGCAGCGGCACCACGTTGACGTTGGCCGGCGCCGTGCGCAGCGTGTCGAGCCATTGCGCGAAGGTATCGAAGCGGAACAGCGCGGGCGGGCCCAGCAAGTCCAGCGGCTGCGGCGGCGCGTTGCTGACCAGCGGTGCCACGCTGATGCCGCAGTTGCCGGTCACCACCGTGGTAATGCCCTGCGACACCTTGGGCGTCATGTCCCGGTGCACCAGCAGGTAGCCGTCGTCATGCGTATGGGCGTCGATAAAGCCAGGCGCCAGCACGCGGCCGGCCGCGTCGACGGTATGGTCGGCGGCCATGCCGTCGCAGTCGCCCACGGCGACGATGCGGTCGCCCGCAACGGCGACGTCGGCGATGCGGCGGGCCGCGCCCGTGCCGTCCACGACCGTGGCGTTGCGGAAGATCAGGTCGGCGCGCCGGGGCGCGGGGGAAGGCGATGCCATGTTGGTCCTTTTCTCGTCACTGGCTTTACTGCGGCGCGATGCCCGCCTGCCTGACCACGGCCGCCCATTTGTCGGTTTCCCGCGCGGCATAGCCGGCCAGCGCCTGCGGCGTGCCACCGACGGTCTCGGCGCCCAGCGCGGCGAACTTTTCCCGGATAGCCGGTTCCGCCAGCGCGCGGTTGAAGGCGCCATTGAGCTTGCCCACCACGTCAGCAGAGGTGCCCTGCGGCGCAACCAGGCCGCCCCACGCCACGCCCTCGAAACCCGGCACGCCGGATTCCGCGATGGTGGGCAGCGCCGGCAGCAGCGGTGAACGCGCCAGGCTGGTCACCGCCAGCGGCCTGAGCCGGCCGGCCTTGATCAAGGGCAGGATGGTCGGCATGTTGTCGATCAGCACATGGACCTGGCCGCCCATCACATCGGTGGCGGCCTGCGGGCTGCCCTTGTAGCCGACATGGGTCCAGGCAAGCCCCGCCTTGTCCGCCAGCAACTGCCCGGTGAGGTGCCCGGACGTGCCTTGCCCCGGCGAGGCATAGGTGAGCTTGTCCGGATTGGCCTGGATGTAGGCCACCAGTTCGGCAAAGGTCTTCACCGGCATGTCGGGCCTGACCGCGATCACGTTCGGGACCTTGAACAGCAGCACCACCGGCACGAAGGCATCGGGCCGGTATGGCAGCTTGCGGAAGGTGCTCTTGTTGATCGACAGCGTGACGTTGTTGGCGTAGCCAAGCGTGTAGCCGTCGGGCGCGGCGCGCTCCAGTTCGGAGATGCCGATCACGCCCGAAGCACCGGGCTTGTTGTCGATCACGAAGGACTGGCCCAGCGACTTGCCAGCCTCGGCACCCAGCGCGCGCATCAGCACGTCCGGACTGCCGCCGGCCGCCGACGGCACCACCAGGCGGATCGGACGCACCGGATAAGTATCCGCCAGCGCCGGGCCGGCCAGGACAGACGCGCCCAGCCATAACAGGGTGGCCAGCGATCGCCGCTTTTGCTGCTGCCTTTGCTCTTGCATCTCGATATCCCGTTCAGTACCTGGGGTCGGCCCGGTTACGCGCTTGCAGTATAGGGGCGCCACCGCGGTCGATGCAACATATGTTTCGTTCACCGTCTGAACACAACATAATTACCCCAATGACTTTCACAAATCATCGCTAAATATGAAACGACGTGAAATGAAACATTCGTTACGTTGATCACGGTACGGCCCTGCGGCATAGCCCTTGCGTCTCGACATAACGCGCCGCCGCCAGCGCCAGGCTTTCCAGCCACGGCGCCGCCACGATCTGGACGCCCACGGGCATGCCTTCCCCCGCACAAGGCGCGGCCACCACGGGCAGGCCCGCCAGCGACAACGGCCGCGTCATATGGCCAGCATCGGCACGCGGCCGGTAGATGCGTCCGGCGCCCTCGACGCACTCGGCGCCGATCGGCGTTGCCGCATAGGGCGTCGCAGGGGCCAGCAGCAGGTCGACCTCGTCGAACAGCGCCAGCAGCCGCTGCCGCCACGCCGCCTGGTACTGGCGCGCGGTGTCGTACCAGTCGCGCGGCAGCGCCAGTCCGGCCAGGATGCGCTGGCGCACAAACGCGCTGTAGCCGCCATGGCGCGTCGCGAACCCCATGCGCTGGTGGTTGCGTCCGACTTCATAGGCGGAGATCACCGACGCCGCATCGCGCGCGGCATCGGCTTCGGGCAGGTCAATGGTGCGCACCGCGCCAAAGGCCGACGCCACGCGCAGCACGGCGGCCTGCACCGCGGGCTCGGCAAAATCAGCAAAGCCGCGGCCTAGCACGCCAACGCGCAGCGTCGCGACCGCGCGGCCTTGCGTTTCGCCAGGCATGTCCACGCCGAGCAGGGCCGCATAGGCCAGCGCGAGGTCGCCCGCGGTACCCGCCATCGGGCCGACCGTATCCAGGCTTTGCGCATACGGCACGCATCCCGCCAACGACAGCCGGCCGGTGGTCGGGCGCAGCCCCCAGATGCCGCAGAAAGCGGCCGGGGCGCGGATCGATCCGTTGGTGTCCGAGCCCAGCCCGAACGGCACCACCCCGGCCGCCACCAGTGCCGCGGTGCCCGCCGACGAACCGCCGGTGATGCGCGACGGGTCGAGCGGGTTGCTCACCGGGCCGCCGATCACGTTCTCGCCGGTGGCGCCGCACGCGTATTCGTCCATCGCCGCCAGCGCCACCGGCACCGCGCCCGCGGCCACCAGCGCCTCGACGGTATCCGCGTGGCGCGCAGCCGGCGGCGCCTGCGCGCGCGCCGCGGCGCCGGCCAGGGTGGCGTGGCCGCGCACGTCCAGCAGGTTCTTCACCACGAACGGCACGCCGGCCAGCGGCGGCAGCGGCCGGCCCTGCGCGCGCTGGTGGTCCAGCGCGGCGGCCTGCGCCAGCGCGCTGTGCGCTAGCAGGGCCGAGCAGGCATTGAGCGGCGCGGCGGCTTCGGCGCGCTGCAAGGCGTCTCGCACCACGGCAACGGCAGGCCGCACGCCGTCGCGCACTTGTGCCGCCATGGCAGCGGCGGTCAGCGTGTCAGTGGTCATGCTTGCCCTCCCCTTGCGCCAGCGCCTGGCGCAAGCTGGACACCATGACCGCCATGCCGGCCAGCAGCGCGGCGGCCTGCTCGCAATCCTGCTGCGCGACCGGCGCCTGCAGCTGTGCGGCGGCTTGCGCTACCAGGCCAGCGGGATCCTCGCCACGTGCTTGCACCATGGCTCAGTTCCGCGATTGCATCAGCTGGCGCGGAATCGCCAGGATCAGCACCGCCGCGGCCAGCATCAGCCCGGCCAGCGCCAGCACGCCCAGCGAGATGCTGCCCGTGCTCTGCTTGATGCCGCCCATCAGCACCGGGCCGATCAGGCCGGCCAGGCTGGCCGCGCTGTTGATCATGGCGATGCCGCCTGCCGCCGCAGTGCCGGCCAGCACGCGGCCCGGCAGGCTCCAGAACATCGACAGCGTGGCCATCAGCCCGGAAATGCCGATGGTCAGGAACACCATTGCCAGCACCGTGTCGTGCGGGAACAGCGTGCTGGCCCACATGCCCGCGGCTGCCACCAGCAGCGGCAGCGCGGCGTGCAGGCGGCGCTCGCCGGTCCGCTCGGCGTGCGCGGCATTGACGTTCATCGCCACGCAGGCGACCGCATACGGAATCGCCGTCAGCATGGCGATCTCCAGCGGCGACGACATCCCGGTCGACTGGATGATGGTGGGCAGCCAGAACACCAGCCCGTAGTTGCCGATATTGAACAGCAGGCAGATCGCCATCAGCACCCACAGGATCGGTGATTTGAGCGCGGCAATAAAGCGGGTGTTCTTCTTCGCATTCTCGGTGCCGAGCGTGCGGGTGATGGCGGCGGCCTCGGCCGGCGTCAGCCAGGGCGCGCTCTCCGGCGCTTCCGGCAGCATGCGCAACAGCAGCAGGCCAAGCACGATGGCGGGCAGCGCCTCGATCAGGAACATCCATTGCCAGCCATCGAGCCCATGCAGGTCGTGCGTGGCCGACATCAGCGCGCCGGAAAGCGGCCCGCCCAGCACCATGCCCAGCGGCATCGCCAGGAACAGGAGCGACATGATGCGCGACTGGCGGTCCGCCGGGTACCACTTGTTCAGGTACATCACCGCGGCCGGGAAGAAGCCGGCCTCGGTCACGCCCAGCAGGAAGCGCGCGACGTAGAACTCCACCGGCGTGGCCACCAACATGGTCGCCGCCGAGACCAACCCCCACAGGATCATGATCGCCGCCATGCAGCGGCGCATGCCGAAGCGGTAGATCAGCAGGCTGCCCGGCACCTGGCAGAGCATGTAGCCCCAGAAGAAGATGCCCGCGCCCAGCCCGTAGACCACGTCGCTGAGCCCCAGCGCCTGCTGCATCTGCAGCTTGGCGAAGCCCACGTTGACCCGGTCAAGGTAGCTGAAGAAGTAGCACAGCACGATGAACGGCACGATGCGGCGCGTGACCTTGGCAAACGCCGTGTCGGCGGCGTCCGGCAGCGCGCCGGCGTGGCCCGGCGATTGGGGCATGGCTGGCTTGGCCAGGGACATGATGGACCTCCTCCTTGTACAGGCGCCGGGGGTCGGGCGCCAGGAGATGCCATCATAGCCGAGCATGAAACAAATGTTCCAGTATGGTTTACTCTGAAACAAACGATATATCCATGGCGCCATGTGACGGAGGCAGCAACAAGAGAAATGCGCGGCAGCGTTTGCCGCCAAGGATCAGTAAAACATCAGGACTCGCAACCTTTTGGTTGCGTTTCCGGGTGCGGGCCCCTAACATGCAACCATCGCGTTGCATGTTGAAACCCCGTACAAGGAGACCGGACATGGCTTCATCCACCGACCGCATCGAACGCAGCATCCTGCTGGCCGCCCCGATCCAGCGCGTCTGGCACGCGCTGGCCGATGCCGAGACCTTCGGCAGCTGGTTTGGCGTGAAATTCGACGGCGCGACCTTCGCCCCAGGTCAGCGCGCCGTGGGCAGCGTCACCTACCCCGGCTATGAGTACCTGAAGTTCGACGTGGTGATCGAACGCATGGAGCCGCCGCGGCTGCTGTCCTGGCGCTGGCATCCGGCGCCGGTGGAGCGTGGCCGCGACTATTCGGCCGAGCCGCCGACGCTGGTGGTCTTCGAACTGACGGAAAGCGCGGGCGGCACGCTGCTGAGCGTGGTCGAATCCGGCTTCGACCAGATCCCGCCGGAACGCCGCATGGAAGCCTTCCGCATGAACAGTGGCGGCTGGGATGGCCAGATGGAAAACCTACGCAAGCATGTCGGCGCCGCGGCCTGAGTCCTCGCCCGCGCTGGGCCTGCAGGACACCGCCGCGGTATTTGCCGCGCTCGGCGACGAAACCCGGCTGCGGCTGGTGGCGGCGCTGTGCGCCGGCGGCGCGATGTCGATCGCGCAGCTGACGGCAGGCAGCGCCATGACGCGGCAGGCGGTGACCAAGCACCTGCAGGTGCTGGCGCAGGCCGGGCTGGTGCATGACAGCCGCGCCGGGCGCGAGCGGCTGTGGCAATTCGAGCCCGGCCAGCTGGAAGCCGCGCGCCGGTCGCTCGAAGCGATCGGGCGGCAGTGGGAGTTTGCGCTGGGCAAGCTGAAGCTGGCGGTGGAGGGCAGTCACTAGCGACCACCTCGATCGCGCCGCCGGCTTGCTCCCTTCGCCCGCTTGCGGGAGAGGGGCAAACCCGAGGACGTTGACTACCCTCGCAAGCAACGAAACCCTTCTCCATCACCGCTATACTGACAGCCCCGCCCATTCCAGCGAGAGGAAGCGCGCAGTGGCTGACCACGACCTGTCCAGGCTCAAGATCGACCGGCAAGCCGCCGCGGCCGGCGCCCGTATCCACCCGCGGCGCAGGTGGCTGCGCTACGCGGCCATCGCGGTGGTGCTGCTCGCCCTGGCCGGCATTGCCATCCGGCTGCTCGGCCCGCGGCCGGTGCAGACCGCCACCGTTACCTCCGCCTACCCCACGCAGAACTTCACGCTGCTGAACGCCACCGGCTATGTCGTGCCGCAGCGCAAGGCGGCGGTCGCCTCGAAGGCGCAGGGCCGGCTGGAATGGCTGGGCGTGCTGGAAGGCTCGCGCGTGAAGAAGGACGAAGTCATCGCGCGGCTGGAAAGCAAGGACGTTGCCGCCTCGTTCGCGCAGGCGCAGGCGCAGGTTCAGGTGGCGCAGGCCAACCTGGCGCTGCAGCAGGCCGAGCTCAAGGACGCCGAGGTTAACCTGCGCCGCTCCAAAGTGCTGATCGTGCCGAACGCGATCTCGCGCACCCAGTACGACGCCGACGTGGCGCGCTTCGACAAGGCGCGGGCGTCGGTGAACAGCTCGCGCGCGTCGGTGGTGTCGGCGCAGGCCAATGCGCGCGCGGCCGAGGTGGCGGTCGAACAGACCGTGGTGCGCGCGCCGTTCGACGGCGTGGTGCTGGTCAAGCATGCCAACGTGGGCGACAACATCACGCCCTTCTCCGCCGCCGCCGACACCAAGGGCGCGATCGTCACCATCGCCGACATGGAAACGCTGGAAGTCGAGGCCGATGTCGCCGAATCCAATATCGCCAGGATCCGCGTCGACCAGCCCTGCGAGCTGCTGCTCGACGCCCTGCCCGGCCTGCGGCTGGCCGGGCAGGTAGCGCGCATCGTGCCGACGGTAGACCGCTCCAAGGCCACCGTGCTGGTCAAGGTGCGCTTTGTCGATCGCGATGCGCGCGTGCTGCCCGACATGAGCGCCAAGATTGCGTTCCTGTCGCGCGCGGCCACCGCGCAGGACCGCCAGCCGGTGGTCGCGGTGCAGCCGGCCGCCGTGGCCACGCGCGACGGGCGCCACGTGGTCTACGTGGTCAGGGACGGCAAGGCGCACGAGATGACGGTCAGGACCGGCGACAAGCTGGGCGAACTGATCGCCGTGCAGGGGGTCAAGCCAGGCGACGTGGTCGTGCTGTCGCCCGGCGACCGGATCGGCGACGGCAGCCGGGTCACGACGGCCAAGCCATGATGAGGCCCGCATGAGCGCCGCGCCGCTGGTGCAGATCGACCACGTCGCCAAGTCGTACCGGCGTGGCATGCAGACCGTGCCGGTGCTGACCGACATCTCGCTGGAGATCGGCGCAGGCGATTTCGTCGCGCTGATGGGTCCCTCGGGCTCGGGCAAGAGCACGCTGCTGAACCTGATTGCCGGCATCGACCGGCCCGACCACGGCACGCTGCGCGTGGCCGGTCTGGACATCACGCAGTTGCCCGAAGCCGCGCTGGCCGACTGGCGCGCCGCCAATGTCGGCTTTATCTTCCAGTTCTACAACCTGATGCCGGTGCTGACCGCGTTCGAGAACGTCGAGCTGCCGCTGATGCTGACCCGCCTGCCACGCGCGGAGCGGCGCGCGCGCGTGGAACTGGTGCTGGACATGGTCAACCTCGCCGACCGCATGAGCCACTACCCGTCGGAGCTGTCGGGCGGGCAGCAGCAGCGCGTGGCGATCGCGCGCGCGCTCATCACCGACCCCACGCTGATCGTCGCCGACGAGCCCACCGGCGACCTCGACCGCACCTCCGCAGCCGAGATCCTGGCGATGATGCAGCGGCTCAATGCCGATGCCGGCAAGACCATCATCATGGTCACGCACGATGCGCACGCCGCCGCCGCGGCCGGATCGCTGGTGCACCTGGAAAAAGGCGAGCTGATCCGTGGCGAGCCGGCGTAGCCTCCATCACCCATGTACGCGCTCAAGCTGATCGCCCGCAATGCGCTGCGGCACAAGCTGCGCACCGCGCTGACGGTGTTCGGGCTGGTGATCGCGGTGCTCGCCTTCGGGCTGTTGCAGACGGTGATCGATGCCTGGTATGCGGGCGCGTCGGCCGCCTCCAGCGCGCGGCTGGTCACGCGCAACGCGATCTCGCTGGTGTTCCCGCTGCCGCTCAGCTACGAAAGCCGCATCAAGGGCATCGACGGCGTGACGCAGGTGGCCCGCTCCAACTGGTTCGGCGGCACCTATCGCGATCCCAAGAATTTCTTCGCGCAGTTCGCCGTCTCCGACAACTACCTGGACCTCTACCCCGAATTCATCGTGCCGGCGGCGCAACGCGCCGACTACCAGCGCGACCGCAAGGGCGCGCTGGTGGGGCGCCAGCTGGCCGACCAGTTCGGCTTCAAGGTCGGCGACGTGATCCCGATCAAGGGCACCATCTACCCCGGCACCTGGGAGTTCGTGGTGCGCGGCATCATGGACGGGCGCGACGAGAGCACCATCACGCGCCAGATGGTGTTCCACTGGGAATACCTGAACGAGACCGTGCGCAAGCGCACCCCGCGCCAGGCCGACCAGGTCGGCGTCTACGTGGTGGGCGTGGACAACCCCGACAACACCGCGGCGATCTCGCGCCAGGTCGACGGCGTGTTCCGCAATTCGCTGGCCGAAACCCTGACTGAAACCGAGCAGGCCTTCCAGCTGGGCTTCGTCGCCATGTCCAACCAGATCATCGCGGCGATCCGCGTGGTGTCCTATGTGGTGATCGTGATCATCATGGCGGTGATGGCCAACGCCATGGCGATGAGCGCGCGCGAGCGCACCGTGGAATACGCCACGCTCAAGGCGCTGGGCTTCGGCCCCGGCTTCCTGGCGCTGCTGGTGTTCGGCGAATCGCTGGCGCTGTGCGTGGTGGGCGGCGCGCTCGGCATGCTGGCCACGCCGCCGATGGCCAGCGCCTTCAAGCAGGCGGTGGGCGGCGTGTTCCCGGTGTTCACGGTCTCGCCGCAGACCATGCAATTGCAGGCGGCGTGCGCGCTGGCGGTGGGGGTCTTTGCCGGCATCGTGCCGGCGGTGCAGGCGGCGCGCGTGCGCATCGTCGAGGGCCTGCGAGCCATCGGCTAGCGCAAGGAGACTGCCGTGGCCATCCCCTTGACCTATATCGCGCGCAACCTGTGGGCGCGGCGCCTGACCACCGCGCTGACCGCGGCCGGGCTGGCGCTGGTGGTGTTTGTCTTCGCCACCATGCTGATGCTCGACGCCGGCCTGAAGAAGACCCTGGTCACCACCGGCGAGCACGATAACGTGGTCGTGATCCGCAAGGGCGCCGAGACCGAGATCCAGAGCGCGGTCAACCGCGACCAGGCCAGCATCATCGAGATGCACCCGGCCGTGGCCCTGAGCGGCGCCGGCCGGCCGCTGGCCTCGCGCGAGGCGGTGGTGCTGATCTCGCTGACCAAGGCCAGCACCGGCCAGCCGTCCAACGTGGTGATCCGCGGCATCTCGCCGGCCGGCATGGACTTGCGCCCGCAGGTGCGGCTGCTGGCGGGGCGCATGTTCCGGCCGGGCTCGTCCGAGATCATCGTCGGCAGCAGCATCGCCGGCGGCTTTGCCGGCGTGCAGATCGGCGAGCACCTGCGCTTTGCGCAGCGCGACTGGACCGTGGTCGGCCACTTCGACGCCGGTGGCAGCGGCTTCGACTCCGAGATCTGGGGCGACGTGGACCAGTTGATGCAATCGTTCCGGCGCAACGCGTACTCGTCGATGGTGGTCAGGCTGGCCGATTCCGCGCTGTTCGAACGCTTTCGCGCCGATATCGACGTCGATCCGCGACTCGCCGACGAAGCCAAGCGCGAGCAGGCGTTCTACAGCGACCAGTCCAAGGCCCTGTCCGGCTTTATCAACATCCTGGGCTTCACGCTGTCCACCATCTTCTCGATCGCGGCGATGATCGGCGCCATGATCACCATGTATGCCTCGGTGGCCAACCGCGTGGCGGAGATCGGCACGCTGCGCGCGCTGGGCTTCCAGCGTGCCAGCGTGCTGGCCGCCTTCCTGGCCGAAGCGGGGCTGCTGGGCCTGGTCGGCGGCGCGGCGGGCCTGGCCTGCGCGGCGCTGATGCAGTTCGCGTCGTTCTCGACCACCAACTTCCAGACCTTTGCCGACCTGTCGTTCCGCTTCATCCTGACCCCGGCCATTGCGCTGCAGACGCTGGCGTTTTCGATGGCGATGGGGCTGGTCGGGGGATTCCTGCCGGCCGTGCGGGCGGCGCGGATGAATATCGTGGACGCGCTGCGGGCGCGTTGAACGATGCGCACTCCTGCCGGTTTGCTCCCCTCTTCCGCTTGCGTGAGAGGCAGGGGGTGAGGGCAGGCGCTTCCACGACGGTGAGGTCCTGAAACACCATTGGCCCGGTTTGATGAGACTGCCAGCTAGACCACCCCTCACCCCGGCCCTCACCCCATGAGGGGAGAGCGAGTAACCTTAGCCATTGCGTGGGGCATCCTTTCCTTGCCTTCTCCCCGACCGCCGACTACAACCCGTAGTGATGCATGCGACTCGTCAGGACGCCCCCCCGATGAACCTTGACTTGCTGGCCTCATTGCTGACCGCCGTGGTGGTGCTGCTGATCGGTACGCTGGTCAACCGCAGCGTCGGCGTGCTGTCGCGCTACAACATTCCCGATCCCGTCACCGGCGGCCTGCTGTTCGCGGTCATCGCGTCGATTGCGGTGGCGGTGGCAAACGTCCGCGTGGTGATCGATCCCGGCATGAAACCGGTACTGCTGCTGATGTTCTTCGGTGGCGTCGGCCTCTGCGCCGACCTGCGCATGCTCAAGCGCGGCGGCAAGGCGCTGGTGATCTTCCTGGCCATCCTGCTGCCTTATATCGTGGTGCAGAACGTGGTGGGCGTGGCCATGGCCGCGGTGCTGGACCTGCACCCGATCTTCGGCCTGGTAAGCGGCTCCATCACGCTGGTGGGGGGACACGGCACCGGGGCCGCCTATGCCGAGCGCTTTGCCGAGGTCAACAACCTGCAGGCGGTGATGGACCTGTCGATGACGGTGGCCACCGTCGGCCTGATCGTGGGCGGCATCATCGGCGGACCGGTGGCGCAATTCCTGATCTCGCGCTACCAGCTGCGCTCCACGGCGCGCGAGCCCGGCGACACCGAAGACGAAGCGGCCGCGCTCTCGCCCATCACCACCGTGGGCGCACTGGGCTCGCTGGCCGGCATCCTGGCCGCGGTGATCGGCGGGCGCTGGATCGCCGCGCAGATGCCGACCGGCGCCATCACCATCCCCGGCTTCCTCTGGTGCATGATGCTCGGCATCGCCCTGCGCAACCTGCTGCCGTTTGCCGGTATGCGTTTTGACGACCGCGGCACCGACCTGATCACCAATGTCTGCCTGTCGCTGTTCCTGGTGATGACGATGATGGCGCTGGACCTGGCCGACGTGGCGCTGTCCGCCGGTCCGTTCCTGCTGATCATTGCCATGCAGGTGGTGTTCATCATCCTCTACGTGGTGTTGGTGTGCTTCCGCTTCATGGGGCGCGACTACGAAGCCGCGGTCAGTTCGGCCGCGTTCATCGGCTTCAACATGGGCTCGACCGCCACCGCCATGGCCAATATGCGCGCCATCACCGCGCGCTACGGGCCGGCGCCCACCAGCTACCTGATCACGCCGCTGGCCGGCGCGTTTTTCGTCGACCTGATGAACGCGTTGGTGCTGACCATGATGCTGGCGCTGCCGCTGATCGGAGGCTGACATGCGCCGCGCCCTGTTGACTCTGCTGTTCGCGCTGCTGGCCAGCGCCTGGCTGGCGGGCTGCGGCGGCGGTCCGGCCGCCGACGGCATCCGCACCGGCGTCGATGAACGGCTGGCGCTGGCGCTGCCGCCGGGCACGGTGCAGGTGGTTGCGCTGGAGCGCCGCGGCTCGCAAGCCGACACCAAGGCCCCGGCCGGCGAGACGCGCCGCATCGTCTATTTCGATGCGCAGCTCAAGCTGCAGCGCGACTATGACTTCGGTGCCTGGGATTCACCCGGCGTGGCCGGGCTGGTGTCAGCGCTGGGCTCGGGTCCGCGCGGCATCACCGGCATTACCAGCGGCGGCAACAAGGCCGGCGACATCATCCGTGCACACGGCACCGCGCTGTACCGGCGCGACGGCGAGCGCTGGGTCGGCGTGCTGCCGGCCGGCTACCGCCCGGCCGAGGCCCCGGCTGTCGCCACCAATGCGCAGAGCGGGCCGGCGGCGATCCTGGACGCGATGCGCAAGGTGATCGACTCCGTGCAAAAGGATGCCTCGCCGGCGCAGCGCGCGGTGATCGAGCAGGAGCTGACCACCGCGCACGCCAATATCCGCGCGCGGCTGGCGCGAGTCAATGAAGGCTATGCCATTGCCGCCGGCGCCGAGCACGGCCAGTACCTGCGCTTTGCGCAGGCGCTGGTGGCCGGCACGCGCGTGCGCGCGATGCCGCTGGTCACGCACGGCGGCGACGAGAACCTGCGGCTACTGCGAACGGGCAAGGTCTCGGTGGCGCTGGCGCAGGGCGATGCCGCGCTGGACGCCTACGAAGGCAAGGGCGCCTTCGCCGAGGACGGCCCGCAGGCCTCGCTGCGCGCCATCGGCAGCCTCTATCCGGAACCCGTGCAGGTGCTGGTGCGCGAAGCCGATCCCGCGCGCTCGGTGTCGGACCTGCGTGGCAAGCGCATCGCGGTGGGCGAGCGCGGCTCGGCTTCGCGCGGCACGGCGCTGCGCGTGCTGGCCGCGCATGGGCTGGCGGACAAGGACTTCAAGGCCGAGGAAGTGGGGCTGGGCACCGGCCTGGTGGCGCTGCGCCAGAACCAGGTCGACGCCGTGATCCAGGTGATCGGCGTGCCTGCCGACAGCATCCGCGATGCCCTGGCGGAAATGCCGCTGCGGCTGCTGCCGCTGGACGAGAAGGCCATCGCCGCACTGGTGGGCCAGAAAGCCGGCTATTTCCGCGCAGCGATTGCGCCGGGCACGTATCCCGGGCTGAGCGCGCCGGTACGCACCATCGCCACCGCCGCCATCCTGGTGACCGGTCCGGACCTGTCCGACGCTGAAGTGGCCGACCTGACGCGGCTGGTCTACCGCAACGGGCGGGACTTCGTTGCGCGCGGCAGCGCCCAGGGCGGGCAGATCGCCGTGGCGACGGCGCGCCAGGGCCTGTTGATTCCGCAGCATCTGGCGGCGGCCAAGGTGCTGGACAGCATGGGTCAGGCCAGAACCACGCCTGCCCCCGCCAGGCCCGGCAAGTTCCCTGCCGCGTCCGGGACGCCAGTCAGATAAGGGATGCGCTGGCCGGCTTCAACGCCGGCACGAGACACCGTAGAACGTTCCTGCGCGTGGATTAGACACCACATAAGCGTGGCGCTGCGCCCAGAACTGTGCGGTACGGAAGGCTTCGGCCTCGCGCTCGCTCCAATCCGTTGCCAGCAACGGCAGGGCCTCGGCATCGGTGGTCAGGTAGACGCGCGCCTGATAGCGGGCGGTCTGCATCGTGCCGGTACGGATGGTGCGGATCGTGACGTGGAGGGTCATAGGCAGCTTCTCGACAGGGCAACTACCAGATCATAACCACTTCCGTGTGTGGGATTGGTGAAACAAGTCGGTCGAACCGTTGCGAATGTGCCAAGGTGCCACGGCGCTGTCAGGTTCCGGCGCCAGCGTCGACCTACTGGCATCTTCCCGCCCCTTGGAGCCAGACATGCCTGCCAGGCCCGCCATCCTCGTCCTGACCCACCTCGCCATGCTGGCCGTCGGCTTTGCCGCAGGCATCTATGTGTTGCCGATCCTGACGGCGCAGGCGGGGGCCAGCGCAGGGCAGGTGCAGGCGGTGGCGCAGCAGGCACGCTATGCCGGCACCTTCCGCAAGGACCTGGCTGGCAGCGACGCGCTGCACTGGGCCAGCGGGCGGCTCCATGTCTCGGCAACTGCGCTTGGCTTTGAAGGCAGCGTCGCGCCGGGACCGGATTACCGGGTGTACCTGGCGCCGGCATTCGTCGACAACAAGGCGGCCTTTCTGAAAATCAAGGAGCGGTCGGTGCAGGTCGGTGAACTGAAGACCTTCGGCAATTTCACCGTGGCGCTGCCGGCCGGGGTGGACCCGTCCCAATATGCGGCGGTAGTGATCTGGTGCGAGCGCTTCGGGCAGTTCATCGGCGCCGCGGCGTATCGCTAGGGATGGCGTCCCCGGGCGTGGCGAGGCACGCGGCCCAAAGCAAAAAGAGGCCGATCAAGGCAACCGGCCCAACGAAACCCGCAAGACCAGCCGCAGGTGTCGATATGAGTGTTAAGCACCCGCCCGTGCAGCCATGGCAGCCGCCAGGCGGGCATCAGGCAGAGGCTCAGAAGCGATGGCGCAGGCCGATGGTGGCGCCGGCCTGGTTCTCGCCGGCGACCACGGTGCCGACCCCGTTCAGGCCCAGCGCCGAGCCCGACTTGTTCTTGGAGTAGCCCAGGTTCAGGTACACATCGGTGCGCTTGGACAGCGAGTAGTCCGCCGACAGCACGAACATCCACGGATCCGCATCGCTGTTGCGGGTGTCGTTGTAGTACGCCGCGCCGGTCAGCTGGAACGCCGGCGTGAAGCGGTACTGCGCGCCCGCCCAGTAGACGTTGCTGCGAGTCGAGGCCGCGGTGGCGCTGGACACGCCGTCGTCAAGCAGCCAGCGGTAGCCTGCGAACACCTTGGCCCCGCCGAAGGCGTAGGCCGCGCCCACCGCCGCGCGCTTGGCGGCGCGGTCCTGCAGCGCCACCGTGGCGCCCTGGTACTGGTCATAGGCCGCGCCGACCGAGAAGCCGCCCGCGGCATACGACAGGCCGCCGCCGAAGTTGCGCGCCACCTTGGCCTCGCCCGGGACTTCGCCGTTGTTGTCGCGGCCGAAGCTGTAGAAGCCGGTGGCGGTCAGGCCGCCAAACTTGCCGGTGTACTTGATGGCGTTGTCAGCGCGGCCGTTGAAGGCCGAGTCGACGCTGTTGAGCGAGTAGCGCGGGCCCACGCCCATCGGGTCGAAGGCGCCGAACAGGTCGTACAGCGCGTTCTGCTGGCGGCCCAGCGTGACCGCGCCCCAGCCGCCCTGCAGGCCGACGTAGGCCTGGCGGCCGAACAGGCGGTTGCCCTGGCCCGAGGTGCCGGTGTCGACGTCAAAGCCGCTCTCCAGCACGAAGATGCCCTTCAGGCCGCCGCCGAGGTCTTCGGTGCCGCGCAGGCCCCAGCGCGAGCCGGACAGGTTGCCCGAGTTCAGGCGCACGGCGGTGCCTTCGGCGCCGCCGCTGCCGGGGACGTTGCTGATGACTTCGACGCCGGCATCGACAATGCCGTAGAGCGTCACGTTGGACGTGGATTGGGCTGAGGCCACCCCGGATGCGGCCGACGCGGCCGCTGCTGCCGTCATTGCAAGGAGAGCTTTCTTCACTGTAGTTTCTCTGTGTTCTGTTTGAGGCACGACACCGCACCGGACCCAAGGCCCGATCGTCATGGCAAGTCATGGCGACCCGGCCCCGCCGGGCAAACCGGCAACGGCGCATCGTCCGCACGATTGGCGGCCGCCGCATTGTGACGGCGCAATATGAAAGCTTTGTGACCCATGCTGCGCAGCAGGAAGTGGCGCATCGCTTGCGCATGGGGGTTTTCCCTGTAACCAGCGGGAACGTTTTGGTAGGATGCAGGCTTTTCCGACGACGGTAATGCCAGTGTCCCGTGCCGCCCCGCGCCTGTGCCTCGACCGCTTCGCCTCATGAGGCTGGCTGAGATCAAGACCAGGCTTGCCCCGCTGCTGGCCTCGTTACGGGCTTCGCTGCCTGTCCCCGTTCAGCAACGCCTGTCACACCTGGCCGCGCGCACCGCGCGTGCCGGCCTGACCCGGCCCGGCACGCTGCGACCCACCCGGCGCGGCCTGCTGGCGGGCCTGGTCGCCATCCCGGCGGCCCTGCTGCTTTATGTGCTGGTACTGATTCCGTTCACGCCGGGCATCAGCGATATCCGCAAGGCCAAGTCCGAGCAGCCGGCCCAGGTGCTGTCCGCCGACGGCAAGGAACTGGCGGTGTTCAAGTGGGCCAACCGCGACTGGGTGCCGCTCAAGCAGATCTCGCCCAACGTGGTGGCGGCGCTGATCGCCACCGAGGATCACCGCTTCTACCAGCACCACGGCCTGGACTGGCGCCGCCTCGCCTCGGCCGCGCTGCATACGTTTTCCGGCGACCGCCAGGGCGGCTCCACCATCACCCAGCAGCTGGCGCGCAATCTCTATCCCGATGAGATCGGCCGCGCGCCCACGCTCACGCGCAAGCTCAAGGAAGCGATCACCGCGCTGAAGATCGAGGCGCTCTACACCAAGGACGAGATCCTCGAGACCTATCTCAACACCGTGCCGTTCCTGTACAACGCGTTCGGCATCGAGATGGCGGCGCGCACTTACTTCGACCGCCCGGCCCGCTCGCTCGACGTGCTGCAGAGCGCCACGCTGATCGGCATGCTCAAGGGCAACAGCTACTACAACCCGGTGCTGAACCCGGAGCGCGCGCTGGACCGGCGCAATACGGTGCTGGGGCAGATGGTCAAGCGCGGCAAGCTCGATGCGGCGCGCTACGAGCAGCTGAAGAAGCGGCCGCTGCGCATCGACTTTGAACGGCAAACCGAGCCGCCCGGCCCCGCGCCCCACTTTGCGCAGCAACTGCGCAAGTGGCTGATCGGCTGGGCCGACCGCAACGGCTACGACATCTACGCTGACGGTTTGGTGGTCCACACCACCATCGACGCGCGCCTGCAGGCCATGGCCACGCAGGCGGTGGTGCAGCAGGGCAACCGGCTGCAGGCGATCGCCAACGCGGCCTGGGCGCCGCGCGCGGGCTGGGCGGCCAACCAGCCGCTGGTGCAGGCCTTCGTGCGCGAGACGCCGGAGTACCGCGCCGCCGTCGCCGCCGGCACCGCCCCGGACGAGGCGCTGCGCCACCTGACGGCCGACAGCGCCTTCCTGCGCGCGCTGCACCAGAACAAGACCCGCATCCAGGCCGGCTTCCTGGCGATCGACCCGCGCAACGGCGAGATCCGCGCCTGGGTCGGCAGCCGCGACTACACCCAGGACGCCTTCGACCACGTGCAGCAGGCGCGCCGCCAGCCGGGCTCCACCTTCAAGCCCTTTGTCTACGGCGCAGCCTTCGACGAGGGCAAGACGCCCGACGATACGCTGGTGGACCAGGCGGTGGAAATCGAGCTGGCCGGCGGCGAGATCTGGCGCCCCAGCGACGAAGGGCGCCCCACCGGCCGCGCCATGACGCTGCGCGACGGCCTCGTCTATTCGCGCAACACCATCACCGCGCAGCTGATGCAGGAAGTGGGCCCCGCGCGCGTGGCGCGGCTGGCGCGCGAGATGGGCGTGCGCGACAGCCAGCTCGACGTGGTGCCGTCGCTGGCGCTGGGCACCAGCCCGGTCACGCTCAAGGAAATGGTGGCCGCCTACGGCACCATCGCCAATGCCGGCGACTACATCGCGCCGACCATGGTGACGCGCATCGAAGACCGCCAGGGCAATGTGCTGCAGGTGTTCCGCCCCGCGCGCGCCGAGCACGCGCTGCCCGCCGCGGCCAACCAAACCCTGCTCGACGTGATGCGCGACGTGATCGACCGCGGCACCGGCGCCAGCATCCGCTCGCGCTTCGGCATCCGCGCCGACGTGGCCGGCAAGACTGGCACCACTCAGGACAATGCCGATGGCTGGTTCATCCTGATGCATCCGGAGCTGGTGGCGGGCGCCTGGGTCGGCTTCAACGACAGCCGCATCACGCTGCGCAGCGACTACTGGGGCCAGGGCGCGCACAGCGCGCTGCCGATGGTGGGCGATTTCTACCAGCGCGCGCTGCGCGCCCGCATCATCGACGGCCGCGCGCGCTTTGCCGAGCATGAGGAAACCCATCTGTTCGCGTCGCTGGGCACGCAACTGCGCGGATGGTTCAGCCAGCTGTTCACGCGCGACAAGGCCAGCGAGACCCCGGCACCGCGCCCGGCGCCGCGCCGCCCGGCATTGCCCGCGCAGGAAGCCGAGATCGCGCCGCCGGCCAGTGCGGCCCCGGCCGCGGCGGCGGACAGTGACCATGAGGCGTCCAGCTTGGCGCTGGACCGGGGCGAAACGGTGATAGCGGTGCCTCCTCCGGACATGAACGACGGAAGCGCGCCGGCTGCCCTGCCCCCGGCAACTGAACCGGCCCCTGCCCCCGCGCTGCCGCCCGCATCCCCGTCGCCGGCAGCGCCGCCGGTTTCCGCGCCGGCTCCGGCAGCGCCGCCCGCGGCACCGACCACGCCTCTGGCGCCCACCATCATCACCCCGGCCGGCCAACGGTAGTCGCTGAACCATGCGCTCCGTCTGCCGGGGCGCGCTTCACACCAACCCGATATCCCGCCAAGCCACCCCGGGGAACACCTGCGCCAGCCGCGCCTCGTCCAGCCCATACAGCCGGCGGAACAGCCCACCCAGCAGCGCGCGATACTCGTTGCGCACCGGCCAGTCGCGATTCTGGTTGAGCATGGCCGCTTCCACCGCGACCTGCTCGCCGGCGATACGCCCGCCACGCACGGCGCCGCCCAGCACCCAGTAGACCGTGCCGTGGCCGTGGTCGGTGCCGCGCGTGCCGTTCTCGCGAAAGGTGCGGCCAAACTCCGATACCACCACCACGGTGGTCTTGTTCCATGCGGGACCCATCTCCGCGGCAAAGGCCGACAAGCCACGGCCAAGGTTGTCGAGCAGCCCGGCCAGCTGGCCCTGCGCGCCGCCCTGGTTGACATGGGTGTCCCAGCCGCCCACGTCGATAAAGCCAAGGTTGAAGCGCTCGCGCATCAGGCCCGCCATGCGCCGGGCCTCGGCTTCAAAGCCGCGGGCGCTAAGCGCGCGGCGGCTGGCGGCCTGCATCTCCTGCTGGCGCGACGCCATCGTGGCCGGGGCAGCGCCGGCCGGGCCGCCCTTCGGCGCTTCAGCCTGCGCCTGGCGAGCGACGGTCTCGCGCAGCTCAAAGCCCTCGTCGATCAGTGACTCGAAGCGCGTGCCGCGGTACATCTGCGCCAGCAGCCTGGCCTGGCGAGCATCGAACGGTGCGCGGCCGGCGCCCTTCAGCGAGACGTTGGGCACGTCGCGCGGGCCGGACAGCACCAGCGGCAACCCGTCGGTAAACGCCACCGGCGCGGCCTTGCCGCCCATCGCCTGTGCCAGCCGGTTGAGGAAGCCGCTGCCGCGCAACGCCGCCACGGCCTGGCGGTCCGCGCCGTCGCCGGGCAGGCCGGCCTCGATGCCGTCCTGGGTCTCGAAGTGGCTGCGCGACAAGTCGTGCGTGCCGGCGAACGGCACGAAGGCCAGCTGGCCCTGTTGCCACAGCGGCAGCAGGGTCGGCGCCAGGGCCGGATGCAGGGCCCAGTCGCCGATGCCGCGCACGGCGCTGTCGGCGCCAAAGGCGGTTGCCAGCGCCACCGCGGCATCGGGATCCACGTCGGCGCCTGGCGCGGGCGGGCGGCGGATGGCGATATTGGGGCGCGCGGCGTAGTAGAAATCACTGCCGGCCGGCACCAGCACGCTGGCGGCGTCATAGCCGCCGCGCAGGAATACCAGCAGGAAGCGCGCATCGGCCTGCGCCGGCAGCGCATAGACGCGCGCGGCGATGGCAGGCAGCGCCAGCCCCAGCGCGGCGCCCCCCATCGTCTTGAGCCATTGTCGGCGTTGCATGGCATGCCCTCCCATTGTCTTCAGCGCTGCATCCATTCGGGCGAGCCCAGCAGCAAGGTGTTCCATTCGGCCTGCGATTGCGCCTGGGCCAGCGCGGTGCGCGTGGCGGGGCCCAGGGTGGCTTCGATGGCGTCGTAGTAGAGCTTGTTGCCGATCATCGGGAAGCGCGCGCCGCGCGGCGTGGTGTCATCGCCGGCGAACAAGCCCGCCGGCCCGGAGCCGATCGCGCGCGCGATTTCGAAGCGCCGCACCATCTGCCCCGAACTGGCCCAAGCGCTTTCCGCCGACGGGTAGCCGTCGGGCGCCACGTGGCCATACAACGGCTCGCCCAGCTGGTTCAGCCAGTTCATCACCGGGCGCAGGTTGGCCACCGGGCGGCCCTCGTACGCCAGCCGCAGCGACGACACCACATAGACCATCGGGTCCTTGAACTTGCGCGGCAACAGGTCCGCTTGCCGGTCCAGCTCGGGCGCCAGCAGCATAGTGCGCAGCACCGCGGCGATATCGCCATCGGTGCGCGTGAAGGTCTGCGCCATGCGCTCGACCAGCGCGGGCGGCGGGTTGTCGGCGATGAAGTGGGCCGCCAGCCTGGCACTGACAAAGCGCGCCGTGGCCGGCTCGCGCGCCAGGATCGACACCGCGCGCACCACTTCGTCAAAGCCGGACGGCTCGATGCGCTGGCCCAGCAGTACCTTGGCGCCGAAGTCGTGGCGCGCGGGATTGAACTCGAACAGCCCGTCGCTGCGGTACAGGCCCGCGCGCACCGGCGCCAGCTTCGGCGGCGGCGTGCCGCGCAGGTTCACGCCCACGCCGGTCAGCACGCGCGCCAGCTCCTGCACGTCCTGCTGCGTATAGCGCGAGCCGCTGGGCCCGCCGGAGACACCCAGAGTATGCAGCTCCATCAGTTCGCGCGCGTAGTTTTCATTGACGCGATTGGCGCTGCTCTGGGCGTTGTCGAGATAGACCAGCATCGCCGGCGCGGTCACCGTGGCCAACAGCAGGTCGCGGAAACGGCCCAGCGCGTGGGGCCGGATGGCGTGCTCCTCATAGTCGGCCAGCAGCAGCCCGACCTGGCCCTTGCCCGCATAGACGTTGAAATGGTTCATCCAGAACCACGTCATCTGCTCGCGCAGCTGCGCCGGCGAATACAGCGCGCGCAGCAGGTGGCGCCGGCTTGCGTCGGCGACGATCTCGCGACCGTGCGCATTCAGCGCCTGGCGCGCCTGCTGCTTGCCGGCGTCGTCAGGCAGGGCGTCGATGCGCTGGCGGGCCTCGCGTGCGGCCCGGACCTGCGCCGCGGCGCCGTCGCGCAGGTTGGGCAAGGCGGCGATGACGGCGGCCAGCTCGGGCGGATCGGCCAGGGGCAGCGCCAGTTGCTGCGCGAGGAAGCCCTTGCGGCCCAGCCGGCGCAGCGCGTCCAGCGAAGCCTGGTCGGCGCCGTAGGTGACGGTATTGAGCCAGCGCAGGTCGGCGGCGGCGGTGGCGCCATGGCCGTCGCCGTTGCCCGCCGCGCCGGGCAACTGGGCACAGCCTGCCAGGCACGCGGCCAGCGCCAGCGCCGCGGCGGCGCGCCAGGCGGCCAGGCGCCCGCGGCCGGGTGGTCTCGGATGCTGCGCTGGATCCATGTGGTTCACCTCGTCCGGTTCGATCCCATCACCATGTTACGTGGCAAGCCCGGGCCGGTTGACGCGGCGGCGCCGCGCGAGTGTTACCAATGCTTTCAGCGGGCGATTGCCGGATTTGCCAAGACAGCGACGCCGCGCCTCGCTAGCCTTGCGTTTTGCCCTGCCCTTCCCGCCCCGGAGCGGAAACGCCTGCTTGCATGTCGCGTCCCCTGTCCACTGTCGGCTGGCTGCCCGCCGTGGCCTTTATCCTGATCTGGTCCACCGGCTTTATCGTCGGCAAGGCCATCGTGCCGCTGGCCGACACCAGCCTGTTCCTGCTGGGCCGCTTTGCCGTGGCCGGGCTGATGTTCGTGGCATGGTCGCTGGCCGCGCGCACGGCATGGCCGCCGCTGCGCGAGGCGCCGCGCCACCTGCTGGCCGGCGCGCTGATGCAGGGCATCTACCTGTGCGCCGGCTACGGCGCCGTGGCCCGGGGCCTGCCGCCGGCGATCATGGCCCTGCTGGGCGCGCTGCAGCCGCTGCTGACCGCGCTGCTTGCCATCCCCCTGCTGAAAGAGCTACCTTGCAGGCGGACCTGGCACGGGCTGGCGCTGGGTGCGCTCGGCGTCGCGCTGGTGGTCGCCCCCGCGATGCAGGCCGGCCTGCACGGCGCGGCCCGGCCGGTGTCGCCTTGGATCGTGTTGCTGGGCGTGCTGGCCATTGTCTCCATCACCATGGGAACCCTCTTGCAGAAGACCACCATCGCCGCCTGTGACCTGCGCGCCAGCTCGGCGTGGCAGAACCTTGGCGCCATGCTGGTCGCCGCCGCGATGGTGGCGATCCAGGCCGCCGGCGCGCCGCTGCACTGGCATGGCGGGGCGGCGCTGTGGGCCGGCCTGGCCTGGGCCGCCATCGGCCTGTCCGGCGCCGGCACCTGGCTGCTGGTGAGCCTGGTACGGCGCGGCCAGGCCGCCAATGCCGCGGCGCTGATGTTCCTGGCGCCGCCGCTGGCGGCGTTGCAGGCCTGGCTGCTGTTTGGCGAGCGCCTCGGCGCGGTGCAGGCGCTGGGCATGGCGGTGGCGGGGGCCGGCGTCTGGCTGTGCCAGACCCCCGGCAGGATGCGGCATGCCCAGGCCCGCTGAATCCCGCGCCGCGCCACTGGTCGAGCACCGGCGCTACCGGCCGCAGGCCGACGGCCACCAGCACGGCTATCACCAGCTGCTGTTCGGCCTGGCCGGCGCCACCGAGCTGGAACTCGACGGCCATGGCTACCGCGTGGACGACCGCACCGGCCTGATCGTGCCGGCCGGCAGCCATCATGACTACCTGGGCCACGACGGCAACCTGCAACTGGTGGCGGACTTTCCGGCGCAGTCGGTGGCGCTGCCCGCGCGGCTGGTGGCGCGCCCGCGCACCTTCGCGCTCGACGGGGCCTTCGGCAGCCGCGTGCGCGCCCTCGCGGCGAGGCGCGCCGCGGCCGCGGCGCGCGGGCCGCAGCACGACTGGCAACTCGCCGCCACCCTCGCCGCGGCGCTGGCTGACCGCCTCGGCATGCCCGCCGACGGCGAGGTGTTTCCGCTGATGGCCGTCGATGCCTACCTGCGCGCCAACCTGGCCGCGCCGCTGCGCGTGCCGGAACTGGCCGGGCATTTCGGCTGGAGCGCGCGGCGCTTCCAGACCCTGTTCGCCGAGGCCTTCGGCGACACCCCGCACCGCTACCAGACCCGCCTGCGGCTGGACTGCGCGCTGCAGTGGCTGTCGAATCCCCGGCTGCCGCTGGCCGAGATCGCGCTGATGTCCGGCTACCCCGACCAGACTACGTTTACGCGCAGCTTCAGCCGGCGCTTCGGACTGCCGCCGGGGGCGTGGCGGGCAGGCGCGCGTGGCTGAGGCGAATTGCGCGTTTCAGCCAGCGCACCGTTGCGCCGCGCGCGGGCACGGCGATGCCCGCGTTCCGCAACGCCCGGGCATCACGGCATGGCGCTTTCGATAACGAACGGCTAGAGTCGGAAACTACAAGCCACGGATGCGGCGATGCCCGGGCCTCAGATCCTTACCTATGTCGACGCCGGCGCTTCAGACTGGACCGCATGCCTGATGCGCACCATCGGCCATCAGCTAGCTGCCGGGGCTTACGAAATCCGCGCGGTGATGGCCCACGAGATCCGGCACGATGCGACGCTGTTCGACCATGCCGTAATGTTCGTCATGCCGGGCGGCGCCGACCTGCCCTATTGCGCGTTGCTGAACGGCGCACCGAACGCACGCATCCGGCAGTTCGTCGAGCAGGGCGGGGTCTACCTCGGCATCTGCGCGGGCGCCTACTACGCGTGTCGCGAACTGGCGTTTCATGCCGGCACCCGGGGCGCCATCTGCGGGCCGCGCGAACTGCGCCTGGTTGACGCCGTGGCGGTCGGCTCGCTGCCCGAACTCACCGGCGGCAAGCGCTATGACGGCACGCCGCGCACCACGGCCGCGGTGGAGCTCACGACCACGGACCGGCTGACCGAGGTCCCGATGTCGCTGTACACGCATTACCATGGCGGCTGCCGCTTCGACCTCGCCGACACCCCCGGGCCCGAGACCCAGGTCCTGGCCGTCTATGCAGGCATCCCCGGCACGCCGCCCGCCATCGTCAGCGCACGGGTTGGCAAGGGCCTGGCGCTGCTGACCGGCGTCCACCTCGAAATCTCGGAGCGCGAGTGCAAGGATGCGCTGCGCGGACACAGCGACATGTCCCGCTACCTCCATGTCTGCGAGCGGCTGGCGCAAACCGGCGATGCGCGCCTGGCGGTATTTCGGCGCTTGCTGGCGCACGGCGGGCTGGCGCTGGACTGAGTGCACGGCCACCTTGCGATCCTGCCGCACGGCATGCTGGATTCGAGCCCTAGCGCACCGCCTTCGCGGCCGCATCCTCGCCGAAGTGGTACAGGTGCGTGTTGTCAGGGGCCTCGCCGAAGCCCTCGCCACTCGGGCGGAACTCAATATGTCGCTGGTATTTTTCGCTGTCGGCGCGGGCATCGCGGGTGGCGAGCTGGAGCGCCTCGGCGTAGGGCAAGGGCGCCTTCGAGGCCTCGATCTCGAGCTGCATCGTTTGCTCGTTGACACGCACGCTGTACTTGCCCAGATTGAACAGCAGGTACATCGCCAGCAGGTTGTCGTAGTCCTGGTATGCCCCGGCCTCGCGGCGGAAGTCCAGCGACAGCACCGAGGGAAAGCGGTCGGGCAGGTCCTTGAAGGCCACCTTCTCTTCCTCTTGCGGATCGACATAGGTTGAGCCGCGGTACTTCTTGTACAGCACGACATCCATGCCGTAGTTGCGCTTGGCCCATTCCCTGATCAGCTTCATCGCCATCTCGGTCGGGATATTGGCGGTCGCTGCCGCCACCACGCGCGTTCCCGAAAACAGCCAGGCGCTGGTCACCGCCAGGTCGCGGTAGCCAGCGCCAAACTTGAAGGCGGAGCCAATGGTCTTGGCGCAGTTCAGGCGCAGGTAGTCGTACCGGATCGGGCCACGGTGATATTCCGTGTTGCTGCGTTGCTGGTGATAGTCGTCGTTGATGCGGCGAAGATAGGCTGCCAGCGCCGCCTTGTCCGCCGCCGGCACGCCGTAGACCCGCACACCGATCACCGAACGCTTGTAGATCTCGCCGAAGTCGAGCCCGAACGATGCGGTCGCGGCGACCGTCGAAACGGTCTTGAACAGATACTCCTGCTTGGGTATGGCGATCATCAGGTCCGCGGTGTAGCGGCCGCCGGCATGCGCGGGATCCCCGTCCGCATAGAAGTTGGCCGAATACACCACCTCGTCGCCAACCGCATCGTCACGCAGCGCCAGCGCGATATGGCCGGCGGATCCGCCTTTGGACGTGCCAAAGCTGATCAGCAGCTCCAGGTCATAAGGGTCTTCGCGAAGACGTGCCGCGATCTGCTCGATGTTGGCGGGCTCCGGCCCGCCCTTGCTGCCGAATTCGTCGGCCAGGGCCAATTGCGGCAAAAGCATCGCCACCGCGGCGAACCAGAGCGCCAGCCTCATTTTCATTCTTCCCCCGACTTGTGGACGCACAAGGCTGACCGCGACATGCCGACGATACCATGCTGCACGTCGCCACGGCGCTCGACTGCCCATGCGATCCGCTACAATCTCTGTCTTTCGAGGACGACCTCGCCCGCACCGGGTATGAATGTCCGGGACGGCCCGGCTCTTGATCAAGGAGCCGTCATGGCTTGGATATTTCTCGTCATCGCCGGAGTGCTCGAGGTGCTTTGGGCCTACTCCATGAAGCAGTCTGAAGGCTTTTCACGCCTTGGCTACTCGGCCATCACGATCGTGGCCATGATTGCCAGCTTCGCCCTGCTATCGCTGTCAATGAAAAGCCTGCCGCTCGGCACGGCCTACACCATATGGACTGGCATCGGCGCCGTCGGCGCGTTCCTGGTGGGGCTGCTGGTGCTGGGCGAACCCGCCAGCGCAGCCAGAATCCTGGCGGCTGGACTGATTGTCAGCGGGCTCGTGATGATGAAGATGGCGTCCTGAGGGTCCGGCATCGGCCTCGCCTTGCCCAACCGCGGCGGGCCCGCTTCCGAGGTTGCCCCTTGCAAGCCGGCGGAATCCGCCCCGACGCATCCGGTCTGCGCTCAGAACGCCTTGCTCAGCTCCAGCCCGCCATAGAAGGCACGCGGCTCGCCCGCTGTCTTCTTGACGCCGCCGAAGAAGCCAAGGTTCACGCCCTTGCCGATGGCAATGCCGGTCAGGACCAGGCCACCTTGCGTGGCATGGTAGAACGGGTCGCCGTGCTTGATGAATTCCACGCCGGCCCAGGCATCGCCAAAGACCTTGTAAAGCAGGCGGCCGCGCGCCCAGTAGGCCTTGGGTCCAAAGTTGTAGCTGGCGATGCCGTTGACTGCCCAGTTCCGCGCGAACTCCTGTTGCCCCAGCACGGTCAGCGCGAGCCCCCATTCGCCGCCGTCGGACCGATTGTCCGCACCCTCGGGCGACACCCGGTTGTAGCGGTAGCGTGCCCCGACCGAGGCCTCGGCCCAGCCGCTTGCCCAGCCCTTCTGCACGCCAAGCGCCGCTTCGGCGGACTGCCCGTTTACCGACACGGTGGTACCGTTCGCACCATACTTGTAGTGGTAATCGCTGACCACGAACTTCTGGGTCAGGAATGGGACAGGCGTGAGATTGCCGGTGATGCCCGCGTATTCGCTGCGCTCGCCGCCGCCGGCAAGGCTTGCGCCACCGAACAGAAAGGGACCCGCGGCCGCCGGCAGCGCGGCCAGCAGCAACAAGCCGCCGAGCAGTGTCGCTGCAAGCCGCCGGCATGCTGCGCCATGGCCTCTGTACGCCATCATGAATGTTCCCAGGTTAAGCCGCGCTATGCGGTGCAATGTTGTACAGGTGGAAGTCGCCGGTCGGCGTGGTCACCCGCCCCGTGGGCGTGAGCCGGATGGCCTGTTCATGGGCAGCGCCCGCCTCGGTGGCCTGCGGCTGGCGCAGGGTCGCACCGGCGTTCAGGTCCAGTTCGATGCTGCTGAACAGCAGCGGCGCCGCGCCTTCCATGGTAGCGATGGCAACCGGCAGCATATCAACGCGCAACGGCTGCATCAACAACGCCGCTGCCCAGATATACGCGGCCGACGACCGGCCCTCGTCACGCCTGAGGATCTCGGCAAGACGCGTCAGCGGCGGCGTCTCGGTCTCGCGCAGCGCGCCCATCTCGAGCTGGAGCCGGCTGCCGAACAGGAACGTCTCCAGCGCGCCGGTGTTGCCATCCGCTGTCCAGTTGAAGCGCAGGCCGACCGACATGCCGTAGGAAGCGCCAGGCCGGGACGCCTTGACGAAGGTAGCGATAGCGGTGTCGCGGACAACGAGGTTGGGCAGATGCACCGCAACGCCGACCACGTCGCCCAACGCCAGGCCCGGCATCGCTTCGCCCCGGTACAGCGCGCCGTTCGGTGACAGGTCCGCGGTCAGTCCGAGATACGTCTTGTCGTTGATGGTCAGCGTGGTCGGCACGCGCAGCGGAAAGCGATATTCCGTGCGGCGGTTGCGTGAGTGCTTGCGGGCATAGGACGCCACGGCGACGGCGGAGCCCAGCGTCATCAGCGTCCAGAACAGCGTCACCAGGCCGGCGCCGAGCGCGATGCTGCCGGTGTAAATCCGATACAGGCCGACCGGCACGCTGGCCGCGGCCAAGGCGCAGAGGACCAGCAACGGAGACAGCCATAGCCACATCTTGCCGGTCTGGGACATCTGCTTGTCGGTGACGGCAAACGGGATATTCTTGCGGAACAGGCCGACACTGGTCGACATGAAGGCAAAGAACCGCGCCATGGCGTACTGTTCGCTCAGGAACAGCGAGTTGTAGCCGCGCCCGAGTTCCAGGTGGACCAGGATCGACAGCAGGTAATACAGGCAGAACAGCAGCAGGAACGTGTTCAGCGGCGAGATGATCGGCAGCACGCCGGTCAGGAACACCACGGGCGGCGTCAGGAAGAAAACCAGCTTCTGCCAGCCTTCGAAGAAGAACAGGGCCGAGGCCAGATAGTTGAGGCGCTGCCCTAGCGTAAGCCCGCGCCCGAACAGGATGTTCTCGCGCCGGAATACCTGCATCGAGCCCATGCCCCAGCGCATGCGCTGCTTCAGGTAGGTATCGATGCTATGCGGCGCCAGGCCGAACGCCAGCGACTCGGCATGGTACACGGACTGGTAGCCGAGCTTGTGCATGCGGATCGCGGTGTGCACGTCCTCGGTCACGGTTTCCGTCGCAAAGCCGCCGATCCGCTCCACCGCGGCGCGCCGGATCACGGCGCAGCTGCCGCAGAAGAACGCGGCATTGAGCGCATCCTTGCCGCGCTGGATCACCTTGAAGAACAGCGCCTGTTCATCCCACACCCGCTTCTTGCCCAGGCGGTGGTTGAAGGAATCGATATTGAAAAAGTCCTGCGGCGTCTGCACGAATGCGACCCGCTGGTCGCGGAAATAACCCAGCGTCTTGACCAGGAAATCCTTGCGCGGCGCGTGGTCGGCGTCGAAGATCGCGATCAGTTCGCCGCTGCTGTGCTGCAGCGCGTGGTTCAGGTTGCCGGCCTTGGCGTGGGCGTTGTCGCCCCGCGCAAGATAGCGGCAACCCAGCTCCTGCGCGAGCGCGCGCATCGATTCCCGGCGGCCGTCGTCAAGCAGCCAGGTGGCATGCGGATAATCCATGCGTATCACCGCCAGCAGCGTACGGCGAATCAGCTCGACCGACTCGTTATAGGTCGGCACGTAGACATCGACGGACAGGCCTGGTTCAGGGGGCGGCGCCTGCCGCACCGACAGCCGGTACGTCATCAGCACAAAGAGCAGGCCGCTGATATAGCCGTAGACTTCCGCCGCATAAAGCGGAATGGAGAGCAGCGGCGCCGAGACATTGATCGTGTCGACGCGCCAGGCGAGGTACGCCAATCCCGCCAGCACATAGGCAACCACAAGCAACCGGATGGACCGACGGGGCTGTTCTGTTGTCATGCTTTCGTTCTGGGCTGGCGTTATTTTTCTTTGGTCACCATGACCATGGGAAAGAACACGAGCGGCCAAGCGCAGTTGACCGGTACAGAAGATGCTGGTGAAATCCCTGACGCCCGCAAATCATGCCGCGGGCTCCAGCCATGCAGGGTGGTCATGCCGATGCGCCCGATCGCGCAAGGCCGCACCAACATCCGGTTACAGCATAGAGGATTTGGCGCATTTCGTAAGCAGTGCATGGGCAAAAGCCGGTGCAGCATCCGCAAAGCGCCGTGGCAGCATGCTGCGGATTAAAAAACGCTAATCTCAGAGTTCAGCACCTGCGCAGGTTGCGTGCGCGCAGATCGCGTCCGGCGCATGCCACCAGCACGCGGCCACCCCTGGCGGCTCGTTTAGAATTTTGCGCAAGCGTTGCGATTCGGATGGATCGCGCACTCCCCTGACCGTCGTTCACCCGTTCGCAATGACTGCCCCCCTGGAACTCGTCGGAAACCATCCGTCGGTCGCCGCCTTGCGCGACCTGGTTGCACGCGTGGCAAGAAGCCAGGCCCGCACCGTCCTGCTTTACGGTGAAACCGGCACCGGCAAGAGCCTGGTGGCGCGCATGCTGCACCAGCAATCCAGCCGCGCGGCGGCAGAGTTCATCGACATCAATTGCGCGGCAATTCCAAGCCAGCTGCTGGAGTCCGAGTTGTTCGGCCATGAACGCGGTGCGTTTACCGGTGCAGTGGGCAAGAAGGAAGGGCTGATCGAGGCCGGCAATGGCGGCACGGTGTTCCTGGATGAGGTGCGCGAACTGGACCTGGTGATGCAGTCCAAGCTGCTGACGCTGCTGGATACCCGGCGCTTTCGCCGTGTGGGCGCGATCCGGCCGATCAGCGTCGACGTGCGCTTTATCGCCGCCACCAACAAGATCCTGCTCAGCGAAGTCAATGCCGGCAAGTTCCGCGAGGACCTGTACTACCGGCTGCAAGTCATCTCGATCAATATCCCGCCCTTGCGCGAGCGCGGCGACGACATCCTGCTGCTCGCGCACCATGCGCTGCAGCGCTACAACCGCCAGTACGGCAGCCGGATGGAGCGGATCGACCCCGAAGTCGAACGCATCTTCCGTGCGTACCGCTGGCCCGGCAATGTGCGGGAGCTGGAGAACCTGCTGGAGCGCATCTGCCTGCTTGAGCCAGGCCACTGCGTGGTGCCGGCACACCTGCCGGCGCGGATCCTGCGCGAACTGGACGTCGCCGCGACGCCGACCAGCGCCGCGCCCATGGCTGCCGCGCCGCCAGCAAGCGAAGCGCCGGTCGGCCCGCTGGACTACTACGCCGCTACGGCGCGCTTCCAGGCGGGATTGATCGAACAGGTGTTGTCGGCCTGCGGCGGCAATCTCGCCGAGGCCGCGCGCCGGCTCGGACTCAGCCGCCATGCGTTGCGCCACCAGATGAGCAAGCTGGGACTGCCCTCCGGCTGACGCGGCGCGGATCCCGCGCAAAGGCGTGAATTGCACGCCGCCCCGACGCGTGAAATTCGCGCAGCGCCTCTTCCTGTTTTCACAACTCCTTGATCCTCAAGGGAAATTTCGCCATCTTCCGGCTGGCATAGCTTCTGCGTAGTGGGTGTCGCGTGTCTCGCTTTAACGAAGCGACACCTAACCGGAGAATGTTGAATGCAGTCGCTGAAGATCATTTGCCCCAATGGCCATCTCGGCTTTGCCCCGCTGCGCACGGGCAGTTTCGAGGTCGGCGTGGCCGCTGCGCCGGACTACATCGCGGCCGATTCGGGCAGCGATGATGTCGGCCCGGTGCCGCTCGGCTCGGATACCTCCACCAGTCCCGAAGCGTGGCAGCGCCATGACCTCGAGCACATGCTGCTGGCATCGCGGCGGCTGGGCGTGCCGATGATCATCGGTTCGGCCGGCGATACCGGCACCAACAGCCGCGTCGACCTCTATGTGGATATCCTGCGCGACATCGCGCAACGGCATGGCCTGCCGCGGTTCCGCATTGGTTATTTCTATTCCGAGGTGCCGAAGTCGCTGGTGCGGGAACAGCTGGGCGCCGGGGAAGCCATCCGCGGCCTCGACGGCTTTGGCGACCTGACGCTGCCGGAACTGGATGCCACCGACCGCATCGTCGCCATGGCGGGCGTGCACCCGTACCTGGAACTGCTGCGCCAGGGCGTCGACGTCATCATCGGCGGCCGCAGCTCCGATGCCGCCGTGTTCGCCGCACCGGCGCTGCACCACGGCTTTGCCGCCGATCATGCCTATTACCTGGGCAAGGTGCTGGAGTGCGCGTCGTTCTGCGCGGAGCCGTACGGCGGCAAGGAGACCGTGCTGGGCGAAATCACGCATGGCGACGTCCGCGTGACCGCCATGCATCCCGAGCAGCGCTGCACCATTGCCTCGGTGGCCGGGCATGCCATGTATGAGCGCTCCAATCCGTTCGAGGAATTCGTCGCCGGCGGCAGGCTCGACATGAGCCAGTGCCGCTACGAGCAGATCGATCCGCGCACCACGCGCATCACCGGCTCCCGCTTTGAGCCCGCGTCACAGGTGCGCGTCAAGCTGGAGGGCTCGGGCAAGGTCGGCGAGCGCTACGTCGGCCTGTGCGGCATCCGCGACCCGTACACCATTGCCAACGTGGACCGCGTCATTGCGTGGGCGCGCGAGCAGGTGCGCGCGCGCTTCGGCGACACCGGCTATGCACTGCACTACAACGTTTATGGGCGCGACGGGGTGATGGGCGAACTGGAACCGCTGCGCGACCGCCCCGGCCACGAACTTTGCGTGATGGTGCAAGGTGTGGCACCCACCCGCGCCATGGCCGAGGAAGTCGCGATGATCGGCCTGCGCCAGATGTTCTACGCGCGGCTGCCGGATGTGAAGGGCACCGCTGGCTCGGTATCGTTCCCGCTGGACGAAGTGCTGCACGCCAGCCCCGCCTACCGCTGGACGCTGAACCACACCATGGCCGTGCGCGACCCGCTCGCGCTGTTCCCCACCCATATCGTCGAAGCCGGCGTTTGACGCGCCCCGTTGCCAGGGATACCACCATGACCATTGCCAATTCCTCCTCTCCCGCCGCGGCGCCGACGCAGCCGCTGCACGCGCTCGCCAAGACCATCCGCAGCAAGAACGCCGGCGTCAACAAGATCACGTTCGACATCATTTTCCGCGAGCAGGCCGAATATGAACGGGTCAAGCGGTCCCGCGTGCTGACCCCCGAAAGCATGGCCGCGTTGTTCCGCGTGCCGGTGGCGCGCATTTCGGATTTCGTCGAATACGAGCCAGCCTTCGCCATCAAGTTCACCATGTACCGCGCGCAGCCCAGCGGCAGCGCGGGCGATGGCGACATCTTCGGGGCGCAGCAGTATGCGCCGTTGCTGACGCTGGAAATCCCGGCCTGATGCCTCCGCGCGGCCTGGCATGGCCCGGATCGGTCCAGGCCGCGCCGGCCGCTTCCGCAGCATTGCCCGCTGCCTTGCTGCACAACGACAAGTTCGGGAAGACGTATGGACAAGACCCTTTTCAAGCGTACCTGGCACCGGCTGGCACCCCGCCTGCCCGCAGCGCTGACCGCGGCCGTGCTGGCCGCCTCGCCACTGTCCGCAAGCGCTGCGCCGGCCGAGCATGCGGCTGCGGTGCCGCCGCTGATGCGGATCGTGGTGCCGTTTTCGGCGGGCGCCAGCAACGACGTGATCGCCCGCGCGATCGCGCCGGCCCTGGCCAGGCGCCTGGGCAACACCGTCATCGTGGAGAACCGCCCCGGGGTTGCAGGCGTGCTGGGCGCGGACTACGTGGCCAAGGGGCCGCGCGACGGTTCCGTGCTGCTGCTGACGTCGTCGACTTTCCTGACCGCAGCCGCCACCCAGGCGCGCTCGCCGTATGACCCGCTGACCGCGTTCGCACCGGTCGCGCTGGTCGCCGACGGTCCGCTGCTGCTGGCGGTGTCGTCAACCATCGCGGCATCCCGGTCGATCCGCACCCCGGCCGATCTCATCGCCGCGGCGCGGGCCAGGCCGGGAGCCATCAGCTATGGCTCGGCCGGGGTGGGTTCGCTCGGCCAGCTCGCCACGGAACTGCTGTGCGACATCTCGAAGGTCCAGATGATGCACGTGCCTTACAAGGGCGCCGCCAACGCGCTGATCGACCTGGCCGCCGGGCAGATCGACGTGATGATGTCGAACTACAGTTCGATCGCCACACAGATCAAGTCCGGCAAGGTCAAACCGCTGGCGGTGACCTCCGCTGCGCCGAATCCTGCGTTTCCGGATTTGCCGCCTTTGGCCGCATCGGTGCCGGGCTATGGCATCGAAATCTGGGTCGGCGTGCTGGCGCCAGCGGGTGCGCCCGCCGCGCTGGTGCAGCGGCTCAATCGCGAGATCGCCGAGATTGCCGCATCCGCGGAAGTGCGCACGATCCTGGAGCCGGACGGGTCACGCCCGCTGGCCGCGACGCCCGCGGAGTTCGGCGCCCGCATGAAGCAGGACCTTGCACAGTGGAAGCGCATCGCCGTGGAACGCAAGATCGTCGCGGAATAGGCGCTGCCGCGCCCGGGCCTGCACCGCCGCGCTTGCGGGGGTAGAATCTGCGCCTCACACCGAAGAAGGCCGTCAGGTCGGCCGCATGCCGGCTCGATAGCGGTCCTTCTGTCGTTTCGGAGATCCCCTTGCTGCGCGCGTTCGAACGTCTGCTTGATCCCTTCCCGCCTGACGAGGCGCCGCCGCCGCCCAAGGGCCTGGCGGCCTTCCTGTGGGCCTGCACCCGCGGCACACGCCGCTATTTCGTCGCACTCGCGCTGCTCAGTGCCGGCGTGTCGATCTACGAGGCGTGGCTGTTCGCCTTCCTCGGGCAAGTAGTGGACTTGCTCTCGGCCTGGCAGGCTGGCCGGCAAGCATCGGCACAGGAACGGCGTGTGCTGTGGGGCATCGGCATCGTGCTGGTGGCCAGCATCGGCCTGGTGGCGCTGCGCACCATGGTGCAGCACCAGGTGCTGGCGATCAACCTGCCGCTGCGGCTGCGCTGGGACTTTCACCGGCTCATGCTCAGGCAGAGCCTGTCCTTCTTTTCCGACGAGTTCGCCGGGCGGGTCACCACCAAGGTCATGCAGACCGCGCTGGCGGTGCGCGAAGTGCTGTTCACCTTCATCGAGATCGTGCTCGCCATCGGCGTGTACTTCATCACCATCATCGCGCTGGCAGGCGGCTTCGATGGCCGGCTGATGCTGCCCTTCATCGGCTGGATCGTGCTGTTCGGCCTGGCCATGCTGTATTTCGTGCCGCGCCTGGGCCAGGTCGGGCAGGAGCAGGCCCATGCGCGCTCGTCGATGACCGGACGCGTTACCGACGCCTACACCAACATCACCACCGTCAAGCTGTTCTCGCATACCCGGCGCGAGGCGCACTTCGCGCGCGCGGCGATGGAGGATTTCAAGGAAACGGGGTTCCGGCAGATGCGCCTCGTCAGCCAGTTCGAGATCGTCAACCAGGCCCTGGTGGCGGGATTGATCCTGGCGGCGGGCGGCTATGCGCTGTGGCTGTGGCATGGGGCCGAGATCGGCACCGGCGCGGTGGCCGCGGTCACCGCCATGGCCCTGCGCATCAATGGCATGTCGCACTGGATCATGTGGCAGATGGCTTCGCTGTTCGAGAATATCGGCACGGTGCAGGACGGCATCGCCACCCTGACGCACGTGGCCAAGGTGCAGGACGCGCCGGGCGCGCCCGCGCTGCAGGTCAAGCGCGGCGAAGTGGAATTCGACCAGGTCTGCTTCAACTACAACGGCGAACGCCAGGTGCTCGACGGCCTCAGCCTGACCGTGCGACCCGGCGAGAAAATCGGCCTGGTGGGCCGCTCCGGCGCGGGCAAGTCCACGCTGATCAACCTGCTGCTGCGCTTCTACGACGTGGACAGCGGCCAGATCCGCATCGACGGGCAGGACATCGCCGGGGTCACGCAGGACAGCCTGCGCAGCGCCATCGGCATGGTCACCCAGGACACCTCGTTGCTCCATCGCTCGATCCGCGACAACATCGCCTACGGCCGCCCCACCGCCACCGACGCGGAGATCCGCCGCGCCGCCGTGCATGCCCAGGCCGATGACTTCATCCGCCAGCTGAGCGACCAGCATGGCCACGCCGGCTACGACACCCTGGTCGGCGAACGCGGCGTCAAGCTCTCGGGCGGCCAGCGCCAGCGCGTCGCGATCGCCCGCGTCATGCTCAAGAACGCGCCGATCCTGCTGCTGGACGAAGCCACCAGCGCGCTGGACTCCGAAGTCGAGGCCGCCATCCAGGAAAGCCTCGACGAAATGATGGAGGGCAAGACCGTGATCGCGATCGCCCACCGCCTCTCCACCATTGCCGCCATGGACCGCCTCATCGTGATGGACCAGGGGCGCATCATCGAACAGGGGACACACGCCGCATTGCTGGCGAAGAACGGCACCTATGCGCGGCTGTGGCGGCACCAGAGTGGCGGCTTCCTGGGTGAAGAGCAGGACGAGGTGGCCGACTCGGTCCAGTAGCGCGGCAGGCGACGCTCAGGAACGCACGCCGGCTAGGCGGCCATCGCCCGGCGCTCCTCCTCATCCAGCACGGGGCCATCCAGCGTCACGCGCGAGTGATCGGTGCGGAATTTCCGGATGATCGGCTTCAGCTCTTCCTTGATGTGCGCTTCGCTGTATCCGTTGAACAGGTGCCCGAGCAGGCCGCGGCGCAGGTCGGAAGTCCCCATAATGTAGTCGGCGATCGGGAACGTGAGGTTCATGTTGTACTTCATCATGATGCCCATGTTGTGATGGGCGGTGTGGTGGCGCCGGATCGTGTTGATGAAGGGCATGTTGCGCACGAACCAGTTGTCGTGCACGTGGCAGCAATAGTGGAAGGTCTCGTAGACCAGGTACTGCGCCACCATCGTGATGAAGACAAAGTAGCCGGCGTTGGCATTGAAGATCAGCGATGCCAGGTAGCCCAGCCCGCCGCCGCCCATGCCAAGTGTCGCCAGCACGCGCCACGGGAAGAACACGATGCGGAATTCGCGCGTGGTATCGATGGTGGGCTCCTGGTCGGTGAAGTACTGGTGGTGCTGGCGCGTGTGGCGCTCATAGATCGCCCGCAGGGCAAAGACGTTGATGCGGCGGTGCATGACATAGCTGTGCAGGAACCATTCCACGAAATTGCCCGCCAGGAATACCGGCACGATCAGCGCCCACTCCCAGGTCACGTTGTGCAGCCGCTGGATGGCCCACCACAGCGCGCCAGTGCCGACCCCGTAGATCACGGCGATATGCAGCAAGCCGTTGTAGAGGGGGCTGATATCGGCCTTGTATTGCTCCCTGAACTTGCGTTGACGTTCCGTCATCATGATTGCGTCTCCGAAAACTTGCGCCGCACTAACATATTAGTTGGATATAAAAGTGCGTCGATCCAAAAAATGCCCCTGGTGGCCAGGGGCGCCAATGCAGGCGCGGCAGGACGCCGCGCGATCAACCGTCAATGCGAGACTTCCTCCAGCGCCTTGCCGCGGGTCTCGACGCCCAGCAGCAGCACCACTGCTGCGGCCACCGCAAAGGACAGGGCGCCGAGCGTGAAGACGCCGCCCTGTCCCGCGACCGGCAGCAGCACGCCGACCAGGTAGGGTCCGGCCAGCGAGCCGATGCGGCCGACCGATGAGGCAAAGCCGGAGCCCGTCGCGCGCGAACGCGTGGGGTACAGCTCCGGCGTATAGGCATAGAGCACGGACCACATGCCGAACAGGAAAAACTGCATGCACAAGCCCGCGGCGATCAACTGCTCCACGGGCAACCTGTGCACGGCCGCCTGGCCGTAGGCATACGCGGCCACGGCGCTGCCGATCAGCATCAGCGCACAGGTAGGCTTGCGGCCCCACTTTTCCAGCAGCCATGCCGAGAAGATGAACCCCGGGATGCCGGCCAGCGAGATATAGACCGTGTAGAGCACGGACTTGGTGACGGCATAGCCGGCCTGCTGCAGCAGCGCACCGAGCCAGGTGGTCAGCCCGTAGTAGCCCAGCAACGCAAAGAACCAGACCGACCACAGCATGATGGTGCGGCGCGCGTAGGGGCCGCTCCACAGCTCCATGAAGCGCGCCTTCCGGCTCGGCGCCTGCGGGCCGCCGAAGGTGGCGGACACCGCCGGCAGTGGACGGCCCCAGGCGCGTTCCACGCGCTGCTCGATGCCAGCCATGACCGTATCGGCCTCGGACTTGCGGCCGACGTCCTCAAGCCAGCGCGGCGACTCGGGCACCATGCGCCGCACCACGAACACGAACACCGCCGGCACTGCCAGCGCGATAAAGATGCCGCGCCAGCCGATCACCGGCAGCAGCAGGTAGGTCAGCGCGCCGGCCACGATAAAGCCGATCGGCCAGAAGCCCTCCAGGATCGCGACATACCTGCCGCGGCTCTTCGCTGGCACGATCTCCGACACCATCGACAGGCCGATCGGGAACTCCATGCCCATGCCGAAGCCGAGCAGCACGCGATAGATCATCAGCGACGTCACGCTGTCAGCCAGCCCGCACATCAGGCTGCCCACGCCCCAGAAGATCATGCTGACCTGGAACACCGGCTTGCGGCCGAAGCGGTCCGCCAGCAGGCCGGCGATCGCGGCGCCCAGGAACATGCCGAGGAAGCTTGAGCTGGCCAGCAGGCCGGCCTGCGCCGCGCTCAGGCCGAACTCGGCCTTGATCGAGCCCAGCACGAAGGTCATCAGGCCCAGATCCATCGAATCGAAAAACCACGCCGTGGCGATGATGCCGAACAGCGAGCGCTGGTAGCCGGTCATCGGCAATCGTTCCAGCCGCGCCGCGATACCCGCTTCCAGCTTGAGGGCGCCTGCAGACATATCCATGGTTGTCTCCTGTGTCAGTGAGACGCGCTCTGTGGTGGCGCGCTTTCGTAATATATTAGTTGCACATGACTGATGTTCAAGTAATGGTTTACCGTAGGCCGGCCGGCGACTCCGGCAAAAGGGGCCCCCTCAGCAACCTATGCGACCCGCCGCGGTTGCGTCGCGGCGGGTGCGTCACCGGACAGCGTGCCCGCCCATGCATTGCGGACAATGGCGTCATAGCGCGCTGAGACGTCCGGCGCGGGGAAGGCTTTGGCAAGCCGGGTGACCGCCAGCGCATCGCGCACAAGCGCGTCGAGGTCGCCCGGTTCGATGCCGCAAGCCTGGAGGGTGGTCGGCAGGCCAACGGACGCCACCAGGCCGCGCAGCGCTCCGGGCACTTGTGCCACCGCGATATCGGGATCGCTCTCGGCGATGTCCAGCAGGCGGGCAATGGCCAGCAACTCCTCGCGGCGCACGTCGCCCAGCGCATCGAGCACATACGGCAGCATCACCGCGTTGGTGGTGCCATGCGACAGATGCGTCTGGCCCGCGACGGCGTAGGCGATGCCATGCACGGCGTTGAGTCCCGCGCTGCCGTAGGACAACGCCGCATAGGTGCTGGCGTAGCTCATGCCGATGCGCGCTTCGCGGTCGTTGCCGTCCTGGTAGCTGCGCAACAGGTAGCGGCCGCATAAGCGGATCGACTCGTGCGCGAACAGCATCGTCACCGCGTTGCGGCCGCTGTAGCCCGGGTCTGGATCGCCGCCACGATCGAAGCTGGCGGAATCGAGTGTCAGGTAGGACTCGATCGCATGGGTCAGCGCATCGATGCCCGCATCCGCGGTGACCCGCGGCGGACAGGTATAGGTGAATTCGGGATCGACCAGCGCCACGGCAGGGCGCAGCCGGTTGTCCATGACCGCCACCTTGGTGGCGTTGTCCGGATCGACCAGGATCGCGCCGGGCGTCGCCTCCGAGCCTGTGCCGGCGGTGGTGGGCATGGCCACCAGCGGCAGCATGGGCGTGCCGGCGTCGATCCGGCCAAGGAACGCGCGCACGGGCTTGCCGCCCGGCAGGGTCAGGCACAGCGCCTTGGCCAGGTCGATGTTGCTGCCGCCACCCAGCGCGATGACATGGTCGACCGGCAGGCCGCCAAGCCGTTCGCGCACGGCCGCCGTGGCCGTGTCGCACAACGTGGTGGTGGGATCGGCCATGCCGCCGTCATAGACGAGCAACTCCACGCCCTGCGCGCGCGCGCCAGCGACGAGTTCGTCGACCCACGGCGTGGCGCCGCTAAAGAACCTGTCCGTCACCAGCAGGCCGCGGCGATAGCCGAGCCGGCGCAGCAGCGCGGGCAGCTGCGCACGGCATCCCGCGCCCATGACCAGCCGCGCCGGGGCGCAAAAATATACGAGGTCTTCCACTCTCATGCTGTCTCCTGTGGGGTGGTTTCGGCTGATGGGGATGGCGGTGGATGGCGCCGCTATGCCAGCCGTGCGGGCCAGCGCGCCTCCAGGTGACGGGCGATTTCCTGCGTGCGCTGCGTCAGCACGCCATGGCCTGCGCCCTGCAGCACGAGCAGTTGGGCTCCGGCAATGCCGTTTGCCAGCATCTCGCCGTGGGCAAGTGGGCAGTCCTGGTCTTCGCTGCCGTGGATGACCAGGGTCCGGCAACGCACCTGTCCCAGCGCATCACGCTGGTCCGTGTGGCGGATCGATTCCCAGGTCCACGCCACCGTGCGATGGTCCGCTGCCTCGACCAGCCCCAGCCGCCGTTCGCGCGTGGCAATCGCGTCCAGCAATGTCCCGGCTGGCGCGGGCTCGAACCATTGCACCGCGTTCAGCTGCGGCGTGCCGGAAACCAGCAGCAGCTCTGCAGGCACTGGCTGACCCCGGCGGTGGCGCGCAGCGGCAAGATAGGCCAGCGCCACCGAAACGCCCATGCTCCATCCGGCCAGCACGAACGGGCCGCTCACGCAGGTGCAAAGCGTGCGCCGCAACACATCGGCGCTGGCCTCGAGCGAGCAAGCCTGCGCACCAGCCGGTGGCAGCGCCTTTCCCCGCCCCGGCAGGTTGGGGAGGACGAAGGTGCACCGGTCGGCAAGGTGCTCCGCCAACGGCACCCAGGCGCCGCGCGTGCCCTGGATGCCATGCACGGCGACCACTGTCACGGGGCCCCGCCCTACGACCCATACGTCATCGTCCGCCATCGGGTCTCCCTACACATCTAATATATTAGTCGGATAGTAGCAGATCACAGCGCGTGTGCAAGCTTGCTGTGCGATGTGTACAAAAGCTGCGTACGGCTCATATACAATCGGTTTTCCTGCTTCCGAACCTTTGGCCATGAACGCAAGAACTGCCACCCGCCCCCGCGCCGCGACGGCACCAGAGCCTGAAGAGGCTGCCAGCCAGCGCGGCAAGCTGACCGACCTGGCCTACGAGCAGATCGAGGAAGCCATCGTCACGCTGCAGCTGGCGCCGGGCAGCTCGGTATCCGAGCTGCAGCTGAGCGAAATGACGGGGATCGGGCGCACGCCGATTCGCGAAGCGATCCAGCGGCTGGCGCGCGAGCACCTGATCATGGTGCTGCCGCAGCGCGGCTTGCTGATCGCGCCGATCGACGTCGGCAAGCAACTGCGCCTGCTGGAGACCCGCCGCGAGGTGGAACGCCTGATCTGCCGCAGCGCCGCGCGGCGCGCCACGCCCGAACAGCGCAATCACTTCAAGCGGCTGGCCAAGGAGTTCGAACAGTCGTCACGCAACGGCGACGATGTCGCGTTCGTCCGCGCCGATCGTGAATTCAACGAGCTTTGCCTGGTGGCGGCGCGCAATGAATTCGCCGACGGCGCCATGCGGCTGATGCACGGCCTGTCGCGCCGGTTCTGGTACCTGCACTACAAGGAAGCCGCGGACCTGCCCACCATGTCGAAGCTGCACGCCGCCGTGGCATCGGCCATTGCGCGCGGCGAAGTCGACGGCGCCGGCGCTGCGCTCGACGCGCTGCTGGACAATATCGAGGAGTTCACGCGGGCCACGGTCCTGGGTGACTATCGTTAGGCCGCAAGGCGGGTACGCCATTGGCGCCCGCCAGCCTGGCAGGCCGTGTATCAGCCCATCACGAACGAGACAAACTCGTCCAGCTCCAGCCGGCGGAGCTCCATGTTGTTCTCCGGAATACTGTTGTCCGCATAGCCTAGCGACATGCCGGCCACGATCATTTCCCCGCCGGAGATGCCCACGCCTTCACGAAGCACCGCCGATTGCAGCGACCAGATCTGCTGCGGACAGGTATCCAGCCCGCGCGCGCGCGCGGCCAGCATGATGTTCTGCAAGAAGCAGCCATAGCAGAGGAAGCTGGCCCACTCCAGGCGCTTGTCCATGGTGAAGATCAGCCCCACTGGTGCGTCAAAGAACCGGAACTGCCGCTCGACGTCGCGTCGGCGCCCGACGATATCGCTCCGTGGCACACCCTGCGCATCGCCCAGCATCCCGCGAAACGTATTAAAACGCGCAGAGAACGGCGCCGGCAGTTCCTTGGGAAAAAACGGGTATTCGGGCGCGAGTTCCGTGGGCGCGGCGCGGTACGCTTCGACCGCGGCTTCCGTGATCTTGTCGCGCGCCTTGCCGGTCAGCACATAGCAGCGCCAGGGCTGCGTGTTGCTCGAGCTTGGCGCGTATTTCGCGACGGACAGGATGTCCCTGACCGTCTCGATCGGCACCGGGCGGTCGAGAAAGCCGCGCTTGCTCTGGCGTCCGCGAATCAGCGCTTCCGTCAGTTGGATGGTCTCCATCGTCATGTCTCCGTTCTAGTGGTGGGGTCGCTGCGATGGAAAAGATCATAGACATCTCCCCTGCCTTGTGAAGACGCCAAGTCTGGAAAGCTCCGTCCGGAAACTGCGAACGACCAGCGCCCATCCGCACAGCTCCAGCGTCCAGATTCCGGGACGCTGCGTTCCGCAATCCCACGCGCACGCGCGCAGCCGATTCGCCTATCTTCCTACTCAGGTCGGAGCCCCGACCCCATACGAACATATGGTGGAGATGTGGAATGAATCAGTTGAAATGCCTGCCGCAGGAAGAGATTGTCTGGGGACTCGACGTGCTGAAAGCCGCCGCGGCGTCCATGGGCAACTACGGCATCCGCCGCCCGATCACGTTCACCGTCGCGTTCCTTGACGCCTTGAACCGCGAGCACCTGCAACCTGCCATTGGCGACAGCGTGGGGACCTTCACCGACCTGCCGCCGCATGTTCCCGATTTCGCCGTGCATGACGGGCTGCGCGCCTGCATCGGGGCCCATGCGGAATCGATCATCGCCCTCGGCGGCGGCTCCGTGCTCGATGCCGCAAAGGCAGTCTCGCACCTGCATTTCCAGCAGACGGGCCGCTACCTGCCGATTGCGGCGATCCCGACGACGTTGTCGGGTTCGGAGTTCTCACACTATTTCGGCGTGACCGAGACAGACGGTCCGCGGAAGTTCAAGCGCAGCCATGCGGTTCGCGAAACCACGCCGAGGCTGGTGGTGCTCGACCCGCGGATGCTTGTCGACACCCCGCGCACGTTGCTGCTGAGCTCGGCCATCAAGGGCATCGACCATGCCGTGGAAGGCATGCGCCGGGTCGAGGTGGACCATCCTCATGCGATCCTGGCCGCCAGGGGCGTGGAGCGCTTCCTGGCCGTACTGGAAAAGTGGCCGCGCAAGCTCGAAACGCGCGCAGCCATCGCGGGCGGCCTGGTCTCGACCGACGACCTGCTGCAGCTTCAACTCGCCGCGTGGCAGTGCTATTTCTACCCCGCATCGGTCATCTACGGCCTGAGCCATCGCATCGGGCACATCCTCGGCGGTACCTTCGGCGTCCCTCACAGCCTGACATCGTGCATAGCGCTGGCGCCAGTCATCCGCGCCTGTGCCGGCACCTATGGCCGCAAGCTCGAGATCTTCTCCACGGACCGTGGCAGCCGCATGCCCGCTGCCTTTCTCGCGGACCGCATCGAAGCGGCCGTGCACGCATTGCAACTGCCGAGCCGCCTCGGCGACCTCGATTTCGATCGGGCCAGGCTTCCCGAGCTGTCGGCGCTGCTCAGGCAGAATTATCCGGCCGAGGTCGGCGATCTTGGCGACAATGCGGGCACCAAGCTGGATGCGCTGCTGGAGAGCCTGTGGTAATGAACCGCCAGCCCTCCGACAGCTTCCCGCACCCCGCCTGCCTGCGCACCGCCCTCGAGGCCCTGGCCAGCCGGCGGATCACCGCGAAAGACCTGACCGAAGCGGCGATCCGCCGCGCGCAAGCCTGCCAGCAAGCGTTCAACGCGTTCGCGGTCATTGACGGGGAACGCGCCTTGCAGGCCGCGGCCGAAAGCGACCGCCGCTACGGCGAAGGCAGCCAGCGACCGCTGGAAGGCCTGCCGATCGCGATCAAGGACCTGATCGACACCAAGGACATCGAGACCAGGTACGGATCGGCGGCGTGCCGCGGCAATGTTCCGGCTGCCGATGCCGACATCGTGAAGGCATTGACGGAATGCGGCGCCATCGTCATCGGCAAGACCACCACCCACGAATTTGCGTGGGGCGTGACGACCGCCAGCCCCAGCTTCGGCGATACCCTGAACCCCATCGACCCTGCCCGCATTCCCGGTGGCTCCAGCGGTGGCGCCGCGGCGGCGATCGCGCATGGCGCGGTCCTGGCGGGCGTAGGCACCGACACCGGCGGCTCGGTGCGGATTCCGGCCGCGCTCTGCGGTGTCGTGGGCTTCAAGCCGACGCTGGGCACGCTTTCCACGCGCGGCGTGTTTCCGCTGGCGCCCACCTGCGACCATGTCGGCCTGCTGGGGGCAAGGGTCGACGACGTGCGGGTGCTCGCCAATGCCGTCGGCATCGCCACGCCTCCAGTCGATGCCAGGCGTTGCGCTCGCCTTGGCATTGTCCGGCACATCGCGCCGGTGCCGCTGAGCGGGGAGGTTGCCGGCGCTTTCGATGCGGTGGTGGAGCGACTGGCACGGCGCTATGCCTGCGAGGACCTGGGCGAAAGCCAGCGCTCGGACGCGGTGTTCGACGCCGTGTTCGACGCCTTCGCGACCATCGTCCTGATCGAGGGCGGCATCGAGCATTTGCGCCGCCATGACTGGGAACGCATCGCCACGCATTACAACCCCGAGACGGTCGACCGGCTGCGGCGCGCGCAGGCCATGGACCTGCGCGCTTATGCGACGGCCCAGCAGGCGAGGCGGGATTTCACGGCCCGGCTGCATGCGGCGATGTCGACCTTCGACTTTCTGGTGCTGCCGACCTGCCCTTGCACCGCCCCACCCCGCGATGCCGGCACGGTCGACATCGGCGCCTGGACCGGCACGGTCCGCGAGGCCCTGATGACCTATACCGCCCCCTTCAACGTCGCAGGGTTTCCGGCTATCTCGATTCCCCTGCCGTCCCGCCACGGCGGCCTGCCGGCGGCATTGCAGATTGTCGCCAGGCCTGGCGGCGACGGCGCGCTGCTGCAGTTCGCGCAGCAGGTGGAATCCATGCTGGGGCCTGCCTCCGTTGCACAAGACTTGCCTGACCACACCACCACAAGGAGACCAGAATGAACGATACCGCCAAGTCCGCACCTTTGGCGCCGGCGGAAGCCCCGGCCGGGCGTACGCCATACAGCGACTGGTTGCAGACCGACCTGCTTCACTCGCTGCAGCACCCCGTCAGCAAGCATCCCGGCGAATACGCATGGATCGTATCGGCGCAGGTGTCCGAGCTCTACTGGATGCTGATCGTCCGCGAAATCCAGGCCGCGCAGGCGCAACTGCGTGCCGACGACCTGGCGGGGGCCTGCAGCACGCTGCGGCGCGTGGTCGCCCACCATGAGCCGCTCAATGCCACCTGGCGCTCCATCGCGTGGATGACGCCGGTCGACTTGCTGGCCATCCTGTCATGCGTTGGCCCCAAATACGGCAAGGACACCGCGCTACAGGGCTGGACGTTCCGCCACATGGTCTACCTGCTCGGCATCAAGCAGGGCGAGCACCTGCAGCACTTCCTGCCGCAGCCGCAGCGCTGGGAGCAGCTCAGCAAGGCGCTGGCCGAGCCGAGCCTGTACGACGACGTGCTTGCCCACCTGGGCCGCAAGGGCTTCGCCGTACCGGTGACGGCCCCCGAGCGGGACTTCAGCGTGCCCTATACGCCGGACCAGGCGGTCGAGAAGGTCTGGCGCGAGGTCTACGCCGCCCCGGACCGTCACCGCGAATTGCAGCAGCTTGGTGAAACGCTGGCCGATATCGCCGAGGGATTCTGCGCATGGAAGCACCTGCACCTGATGGCAACACGCCGCACTTTCGGCGCCCGGCCGGCCTACTTCGGCACCGAAGGCATTGCGTGGCTGGTGCCAACCATGAACGAGATCCCGTTCCCGGAACTCTGGTCCGCGCGCGGCTTTATCGGCGACCCGCCCGCGGTGTGCCCGCACGCCGGCGGCCAGCAAAGCGCCCCGGGAAACGGAACGAGCAACTGACCATCAAGCAGGAGGAAACCTATGCCTAATGATTTCATGAGTAAGCTGGCAGCCAGTGCCCGCGCCGCCATCGCCGATCCCGCACGGATCACCATCGTGGGAAACGATGCAAAGCCGCGCTTCGAGCTGTTCCACGCGGCCAGTTCCCTGTGTTCGCAGAAGGTCCGCACGGTGCTGTTCGAGAAGCAGTTGCCGTACCGATCGAACGACATGCTGATCCTGAGCGCGATGGGACCGGACGGCGTCATTCCGGCGGAGCACTATCACCCGCCCTATGTCCGCCTGCGGCTGATGGCCGGACGGGAAATCGGGCGGGACTTCGTCAGCGGCTATAGCGGTCGCACTGCCGTGGACACTGACGGCTTCGACCCCTGCGTCGTGCCGCTGCTCGTCGACTACCAAGCCTCCCGCGTGATCGCGGATTCGCGGCGGATCTGCTGCTATCTGGACGCGGTTTCCCGCGCACCGGTCCAGCTCCTGCCTGACGATGACCGGGCGCGTGCCGCGGTGATGCGCCAAATGGAGATCGTCGACCAGATGCCAAACGGCGCCATGCTCTACGGCGCGCACCCCGACGCCGACCGGCGGCCAGAGGCGCTCAAGACGGTCATGGAAACGGTCTACGACCACAAGATCGCGGCGATCGAGGCCATGCTTGCCGGCAATGCCGGAGACACCGAACTCGTTACCGCCTATCGCGCCAAGCTCGCCAAGGAGCGCGGCGGCCGCGCGGTCCGCCGCGATGCCGCATTCCAGCGCGCGGCCCGCCATCACGCCGCGGGCGCGTTGCAGGAGCTGGACCGCACCCTGGGGGCATCACCGTCTCCGTATGTTGCGGGACACGCGTTCTCTCTGGCGGATGTGCTGTGGGGCGTCAACCTGGTCCGGCTCGCGTATCTGGGATTGGCGTCGATGTGGGACGACCTGCCCAACGTTGGCCGCTATGTCGGCCTGCTGGCCAAGCGACCCTCGCTGTGCAGGGAGGCGGTCCGCGCCACGATCGACTCGCTGCCGCCATCGCCACACATGGATGCGCTGGGCGCTTGCGCGGAGGCGGCGCCGGCCTGAACGGCAGCCATTCTGTCATCGGCCTGTGCCGATGAAGACATCGGGCGGAGACAGCGGGTCTCCGCCCTTTTCTTTCGTCGACGCTTTGCTTTCAGGCCGCCACCGGCTCCGGCTGGACGCGCAGCGCACGCGCGACGGTCGTCACCCTGCGGCCCTGGTACCGCGCCACGTCGAGGTGATCGTCGTCGGGCTTCACGGTGTCGCGGTGCGAAACATGGGTGGCGCCATACGGGGTGCCGGCCTTGAACATCGCCGCGTCGGCATAGCCCAGCGGCACGATGATCAGGCCCAGGTGGGCCATGGGCGTGTAGGCCGCCAGCAGCGTGGCTTCATTGCCACCGTGGCGCGAGGAGGTCGAGCCGAACACGGAACCGACCTTGCCATTGAGCTTGCCCGCGAACCAGAGGCCGCCGAGTCCGTCGATAAAGGCCTTCAGCTCGGTCGAAATGGTGCCGAACCGCGTCGGCGTGCCGAACACGATGGCGTCGGCCCATTCGGCATCCGCTTCGGTCGGCGCATCGTATTTCGCGTTCATCTCGGTGGCATTCTCGAGCCAGCCCGGCGCCTGGCGCATGACGTCGGGGCCGACCACCTCCCGCGCACGTCGCATGCGGACTTCGGCGCCAGCCTCGAGGGCCCCTTCGGCGACAGCCTTGGCCAGCATCTCGGTGGCGCTGTTCCGTGAATAGAAGACGATCAGTACCCTGGGTTTACGCATGTCGGTCTCCGGCAATGTCATGCGGAAATGGGCTCGAGCCGGCCCAGCAGTTCATCCTTGCGTTCCACCAGCCGCGGCGGGAGCTGGAACGCCTCGCCGAAATGGCCGGGCGCTTCATCGATGGCGAAACCGATGTCGGTGGTGGCCGCCTCGAACATCACCCCGCCGGGCATCTTGAAGTACATCGAGCGGAAGTAGTTGCGGTGCACCGATTCGGAGGTATCGATGTAGCCCAGCGCGAACAGCTTTTCCTTCAGGATCGCCTGCTGTTCGACGTTATCCACGGCGAAGGCCACATGGTGGATCGTCCCTTCGCCGTAGGTCGACGAGCCCTGGAGCCGGTCCGGCTCATGCAGCAACTCGACAATCATGCCCGGGCCGCCGGTGTAGGTCTCGAAGCGGTAATAGGATCCGGCCTGTCCAACGTTGCGAAAGCCAATCACTTCGCTCATGAAGCGGATCGATTCGGCGACATCGCGCAGCGACAGCGTGATGCTGTGCACGCCGCGGATGGCATGGGCCTCGGGGATATCGCTGGCGACGCAAGCCGGACGCGCGTCGAGGTCCGTTTCGACGAGATCGAACTCGATGCCGCACGGATGCTGGAACCGCTGGCGGCGCTCGCCGAAGCGTTCGACGATCTCGCTGTCATACGGCACCGCCATGGCATCGAAGCGGCTGCGCCAGAACGACAGCGAACCGGTGGGCACCGAGTAGTTGATGACTCTCACCTGGCCCGATCCCTGGCGCGCCATGACGCCCCGCTGGCGAAACGGGAACGACGTCACCAGCGTACCCGGATCGCCATTCGCATTGCCGTAATACAGGTGGTAGATGGGATCCTCGCCGTCGAGCAGCACGGTCTTCTTCACGAGGCTCTGTCCGAGCAGCTTGACGTAGAAGTCGACATCTTCCTGTGCATGGCGCACGCCGACGGTCAGGTGATGAAACCCCTTGAGCATGGTCATTGTCCTCTCCAGTTTGAAATTGGCATGTGGAAACGGCGTAGCGCCGCTCCTGCGCAACAGCTTATGACGACAGATTTCGCTTGGGCAGCCGCCAGGGTTGTACGCAGGGTTCGGCAAACTTGGACGATGGCATCACGCAAGACGGTGGGCGCCTGCCGGGCGGGAAATGCCGGGGCGGCACGGGCGCGGACACGGCGGTGCGCCAAGGGCTTGCCCGGGTGGCGTCGGGCCGCGGCCATGGAGTATGATCCGCGACACCCACTCGCTTCCCGATCATCGCCGCCGCCATGGGATTGGCCGGTGAGTCGCCATGCCATGCTCGACCTGAAGGACGTCTATTACTTCGTGCAGGTGGTGGACCGTGGCGGATTCACCGCGGCTGGGGACGCACTCCGGCTGCCGAAGTCAACGCTGAGTCACCGCGTGAAGGAACTGGAAGGCTCGCTGGGCGTGCGGCTGATCAACCGGACATCGCGCCATTTCGCGGTGACGGAGGTGGGTCACGAGTTCTACCAGTACGCCATGGCGCTGATGCGCAGCGCCGACCTTGCCGAGGAAGCCATGCGTCAGCGGCTGGCAGAGCCAAGCGGCGTCATCCGCGTGACCACGGCGACGGACATCGCCCAGTTCGCGCTGCGCCACGTCTTGCCGACCTTCCTCTCCGACCACCCCAAGGTAAGGATTCAGGAAACTGCCACGGACAGGATCGTGGACATCGTCGGCGAGGGCTTCGACCTGGCGATCCGGGGCCATGTCGGCCAGCTGCAGGACTCCAACCTGGTCCAGCATCCGCTGGCCAGGACGCCGTGGTATTTGTTCGCGGGCCCCGACTATCTCGAGCGGACCTCGGTGCCGGCACAGCCCGAGGAGCTGGCGTCCCACGCCATCATCGCCATGGCGGGCAAGGGCGCGTCGCAATGGCAACTGCTGGGACCAGACCAGCGCGTGGCGACGGTGCCGTTCGAACCTAGATTCCTCAGCAATAGCCTGATCTCGCTGAAAGAGGCGGCGTGCGCCAACGTTGGCGTCGCCGCGCTGCCGGTTTACGCGTGCCAGACGGAGCTGAAGGCCGGCTCGCTCAGGCAGGTCTTGCCGGGCTGGATTGCGGCGGACGCCCGTATCACTGCCCTCATCCCCTATCGCACGGGCTTGCTTCCCGCGGTCCGCACGCTGGTGGACTATCTCGCCGTGGTGCTGCCGCGGGTGACGGCTTTCGACCACCACTGAGGCTGTCGGCACGCCGGGCCAAGTGCGCGTCGCCATCGCGGGAAACGTGCAACCAGGTTCGCCACGCGTTAGGCGCATTACCCATATCAAGTACGTTACACACCGCTCATACACGTCAGCCCTTACAAACAGGACCGACATCAACTGAAGGACAAAGCGATGACGAAGTACCTGATCTCCTTTCCGGGAAGCGCGATGGAAGTCCCCGCCGAGGACTTTGCCGCGGTGGGCGAAGCGGCACACGCGGTCATACGCGAGGCTAAGGCCGCGGGCGTGTACGTGTTCGGTGGTGGTATCAACGAGCATGTCGCACCCGTCATGGTCGCCTCGGACGGCACGGTCACCAACCAAACCTATCCCCAGACAAAGGAGTTCGACGGCGGCTTCTGTGTCCTGGAGCTCCCGTCGCGCGATGCCGCCATCCTGTGGGCTGCCAGGATCGCCAAAGCCTGCCGCTGTTCGCAGGAACTCCGCGAGTTTGGGTATGACCCCGAGAGCTGACGCCCAGCCCATGTTTTACAATCTCGCCGGCTGCGCAACCCTCTGCGGTACCCGCAGCACTCGCGGCCGGCAGGCCACCATTGGCAAGGCCGGCGACGCAGCATTGGACGGGTGGACGGTACGAATCCTGCTTGGGCGGGACCAACGACATCACGGAGCATCACCGAATGATAAATTCGCTGCATGAGCGGAAGCCTTGCCGCACGCGGAGGTCCTGACATGGCCGGCTCAAGCTTGCTGGTATTGATCGACGACATCGCCACCATCCTGGACGATGTCGCCATGATGAGCAAAATGGCGGCCAAGAAGACCGCGGGCGTGCTCGGCGATGACCTGGCGTTGAATGCGCAGCAGGTCAGCGGCGTCAGGGCGGAGCGCGAGCTGCCGGTGGTATGGGCGGTCGCGCTGGGGTCGATGCGCAACAAGGTGATCCTGGTGCCGGCGGCGCTGGCGATCAGCGCCTGGGCACCCTGGGCCGTGGTGCCGTTGCTGATGGTGGGGGGCGCGTTCCTTTGCTACGAAGGCTTTGAAAAACTGGCCCATCGGTTCCTGCATAGCAAGGCCGAGGACGCCGCCCATCACGCCCGTGAAATCCAGGCCATGTCGGACCCCGTCGTCGACGTGGTGGCTTTCGAGAAAGAGAAGATCAAGGGCGCGGTCCGCACGGACTTCATCCTTTCGGCGGAAATCATCGTGATCTCGCTGGGCACCGTCGCCAACGCGCCCTTCGGCCAGCGGCTCGCGGTCCTGTGCGCGATCGCGGTCATCATGACGGTCGGCGTCTATGGCCTGGTGGCTGGCATCGTAAAGCTCGACGACGCCGGGCTGTATCTCAGCCAGCGGTCGTCCGCCGGGCTCAGCTGGCTGGGCCGGGGCTTGCTTCGGCTGGCACCGTTGCTGATGAAGACCCTGTCGGTGGTCGGCACGGCAGCGATGTTCCTGGTGGGCGGCGGCATCCTGATGCACGGCATCCCGGCCTTGCACCACTTGACCGAAGCCGCGGCACTGGCTGTGGCAGCGGTGCCGGCCATCGGCGGCGTGCTGGCGGTGCTGGCCCCGGTGCTGATGGATGGCCTGGCCGGCATCGTCGCCGGCGCGCTGGTGCTGGCCGCGGTCAGCGTGGTAAAGGCCGGCATGCGAGCGTTGCGCCCTTCGGCACGCTAGACGCGGCAAGGGGGCTCCCCAGCGGGGAATTGCCGCCCCCCACGCATCGCCGCGCACATCGGGCAGGAGATTGCGCGCCACGTAGACCTGCGCGCGCAACCAGCATTTTTTTCTGAATTCCCTATCGAATTCAGCAACAAATGTCCCTCCGATCTGATTAACCTGCCCGCTATTTTCCGTTTGCAGCGCCCAACCGGTGGGCGACCGATCGCGACGCCTCTCAGCGGCGCCTTTGCGGCTTGCTGGCCGCGACCCGCAATCCGGCCCACCCACGGCCCCATGCAAACGTGAAAATCCGCTGCCCGCGCCAGCCCCACAAGGTCCGGCGCGGCCATTCAGATGATACGGAGACAACGACACATGAGTGCAAGCGCAGAACATCTGCAACGCGGCCTGGGCGAACGCCATATCCGGCTGATGGCGCTGGGATCGGCCATTGGCGTGGGCCTGTTCCTGGGCGCCGGCAATGCCATCAAGATGGCCGGCCCCGCGATCATGCTGGCCTACCTGATCGGCGGGGCGATGATCTTCCTGATCATGCGCGCGCTGGGCGAGATGGCCGTGCACAACCCCGTGGCGGGCTCGTTCTGCCGCTACGCGCAGGACCACATGGGCCCGCTGGCGGGCTACCTGACCGGCTGGAACTACTGGTTCCTGTGGCTGGTGACCTGCGTCGCCGAGATTACGGCCGTGGCGATCTACATGGGCATGTGGTTCCCCGACGTGCCGCGGTGGATCTGGGCGCTGGCCGCGCTGGCCGCGATGGGCTCGGTCAACCTGATGGCCGTCAAGGCCTATGGCGAGTTCGAGTTCTGGTTCGCCATGATCAAGATCGTCACCATCGTGCTGATGCTGATCGGCGGCGGCGCGATGATCGTGTTCGGCTTCGGCAACGGCGGCGTGGCCACCGGCATCTCGAACCTGTGGGCGCATGGCGGCTTTATGCCCAACGGCGCCTCGGGCGTGCTGATGTCGCTGCAGATGGTGATGTTCGCTTACCTCGGCGTCGAGATGATCGGCCTGACCGCCGGCGAGGCGCGCAATCCGAAGAAGTCGATTCCGGACGCGATCAACTCGGTGTTCTGGCGCATCCTGATTTTCTACGTCGGCGCGCTGTTCGTAATCCTTGCGCTGTACCCGTGGAACGAGATTGGCGCGCAGGGCAGCCCGTTCGTGCTGACCTTCGAGCGCCTGGGTATCAAGACCGCCGCCGGCATCATCAATTTCGTGGTGCTGACGGCGGCGCTGTCGTCGTGCAACGGCGGCATCTTCAGCACCGGGCGCATGCTGTACAACCTGGCGCAGCAGGGCCAGGCGCCGGCGGCTTTCGCCAGGGTCGACCGCAACGGCGTGCCGCGCCGCGCGCTGCTGGTGTCGATCGCCGCGCTGCTGGCCGGCGTGCTGCTCAACTACCTGGTGCCGGAAAAGGTGTTCGTCTGGGTGACTGCGATCTCCACCTTCGGCGCGGTCTGGACCTGGGCCATCATCCTGGTTACCCAGATCCAGTTCCGCCGCGGGCTGGCGCCGACGGCGCGCAAGGCGCTGGCGTTCCGCATGCCGTTCTGGCCGTATGGCTCGTATATCGCGCTGGCCTTCCTGGCTCTGGTGGTGGCGCTGATGGCCTGGTTCCCCGATACCCGCGTGGCGCTGTACGTGGGTCCGGGCTGGCTGGTGCTGCTGACGGTGTGCTACTACGCGCTCGACATGCGTTCGCGCGGGCCGGTCAGCTACCGCGCCTGAGCCAGCGGCGCCAAGGCGCGCCGACGCGGCGTGCGCCGCGCCGCGCGCCTCGCTACAATGGCTCCCGGGCAATCCATCGCCAGGGGGCAGAATGTCCGAGACATCCGATCGCGCCGAGCCGGTTGCGCCGCCATTGCGCGGCAGCGCTGCCCTGGGCCGGGCCTCCACCCCGCCCGGCGGCACCGTCGAACAGGCCGATCACGCCATGCGTCACTGGACCGACCCCAGCCCGGGACCGGTGCGCATCGGCTCTGCGCGGCACCTGCAGCTGTTCTGCAACATGCTGCTGCAAACCCACAACCCCTACAAGCCCGCCGTGATCGACTGGCCGGCGCTGGCGCCGGAGGCGCTGCATCGCGTCACCTCGCTGCCGATCTGGGATATCGCCGTGCAGACCGAGGGGCGCGCCTCGATCCGCGTCCAGACCTTTGCCGACACCGTCAGCGAGCCGCTGCTGCGCCGCGCGCTGGAAATGGACGGCGCCGAAGAGGCGCGCCACAAGGTGGTGCTGTCCAAGCTGGTCGAGGCCTACGGCATCGCGCTGGCGCCCGAGCCGGACTACCCGCCGCCGCGCGATCCCGAATGGGGCTGGCTGGTCACGGGCTACAGCGAGTGCATCGACAGCTTCTTCGCCTTCGGTCTCTTTGCCGCGGCCAGGCGCTCCGGCTTCTTCCCCGCCGAGCTAGTCGAGACCTTCGAGCCGGTGATCCAGGAAGAAGGCCGGCACATCCTGTTCTTCGTCAACTGGGCCGCGTGGTACCGGCGCAACCTGCCGTGGTGGCGCCGCCCGCGGTTTGCGCTGAAGGTAGCGCGGGTATGGGCCTTCCTGGTCTGGGAACGGATCGGCATCGCGCGCGGCATCGACGCCGACGGCGTGGCGCAGGATGCCAACTTCACCCTGAACGGCTCCGCCGCGCTGGGCGAGGCGCTGACGCCGGGCGCGATGATCGGGCTGTGCCTGGCCGAGAATGACCGGCGCATGGCAGGCTACGACGCGCGCCTGCTGCGCCCCGTTACCGTGCCGCGGCTGGCCCGGCTGGCGCGGCGCTTCGTGAAATAGGGGCATTCCATGCACATCGCCATGGCGCTGTCGCTGCTGTCGCTCGCAATCTGGGCCGTGCTGCTGTTCGGGCGCGCCGGCTTCTGGCGCGTGCGCAAGCCGCCGGCGGCACCGGCTCCGGCGCACTGGCCCGAGGTGGTCGCCATCATCCCCGCGCGCGACGAGGCCGAGGTCATCGGCAGCGCGGTCGCGGCGGTGCTGGGCCAGCGCTACCCCGGCCCGCTCGCGCTGGTGGTCGTGGACGACCACAGCGCGGACGGCACCGCCGATATCGCCCGCGCCGCCGCGGCCACCACCGCCCGCCCGCGCGCGCTCACCGTCATCGGCGCGCGCGAACTGCCGTCCGGCTGGAGCGGCAAGGTCTGGGCCCAGTCCGAAGGCCTGGCCGCCGCCGATCGCATCGCACCGCGGGCGCGCTATGTCTGGCTGACCGATGCCGATATCCGGCACGGGCCCGGCGTGCTGGCCGCGCTGGTCGCGCGCGCCGAGGCGGAACGGCGCGACCTGGTCTCGCTGATGGTGCGGCTGCGCTGCGAATCGGCGTGGGAACGGCTGGTCGTGCCCGCCTTTGTCTTTTTCTTCGCCAAGCTCTACCCGTTCGCCCGCGTGCGCGATGCCCGCAGCCGCGTTGCCGCCGCGGCCGGGGGCTGCATGCTGGCAAGCCGCGCGGCGCTGGCACGCATCGGCGGCTTTGCCGCGATCCGGGGCGAGCTGATCGACGACTGCAGCCTGGCCGCGCGCATCAAGCCCGGCGGCGCGATCCGGCTGGATCTGGCCGAAGACAGCGTGTCGCTGCGGCCCTATGACAGCTGGCGCAGCCTGTGGGACATGATCGCGCGCAGCGCCTACACGCAGCTGCGCTATTCGCCGCTGTGGCTGGCGGGCGCGGTCGCCGGCATGGTGCTGACCTATCTGGTGCCGCCGGTGCTGGCGCTCGGCTGGCAGCTGTGGCCGGCATGGCTGGCGTGGGCCGCGATGGCGCTGGCCTACCTGCCGATGCTGCGCGAGTACCGGCAGCCCTGGTGGCTGGCGCCGTTGCTGCCGGTGACGGCGCTGTTCTACCTGGGCGCAACCCTCGACTCGGCGCGGCGCTACCGGCTGCGGCGCGGCGGGCAGTGGAAGGGCCGCACCCAGGCGCCGGCGCGCTCCTGAGCGCGCGGCCGCCGGATCAGGTTCGGCCCAGGTATCCGTGCGCGCGGAACCAAGCCAGCGCGTCGCGCAAGCCCTCCTGGTACGGCCGCGGCTGATACCCCAGTTCCCGGCGCGCCTTGTCCGAGGTGAAGAACATCCGGTAGCGCGACATATTGAGCCCGTCGACAGTCAGGAAGGGCTCCTTGCCGGTCAGCCGCGCCGCCGCTTCGGCCCCGTAGGCCAGCGGATACAGCGGCCAGCGCGGCAGCTGCACGGTTGGCGGGCGCCGGCCGCATAACTGCGCGATATCGCGCAGCATCTGCTGCAGCATCACGTCCTGCCCGCCGAGGATATAGCGCTCGCCGGTGCGGCCGCGCTCCAGCGCCAGGAAATGCCCGTTGGCGACGTCGTCCACATGGGCCAGGTTGAGCCCGGTATCGACAAAGGCCGGGATCTTGCCGGTGGCGGCCTCGACGATGATGCGGCCGGTCGGCGTAGGCCGCACGTCGCGCGGGCCGATGGGCGTGGACGGGTTGACGATGACCGCCGGCAGGCCGTGCTCGGCTACGCGTTGTTCGACCACGCGCTCGGCCAGTACCTTGCTGCGCTTGTAGGCGCCGATGGCCTCGTGCGGACGCAGCGCCGCGGTCTCGTCCACCGGCGCCTGCGCGCCGGCGACGCGCAGCGTCGCCACGCTGCTGGTGTAGACCACGCGCTCCACGCCGGCGCGCTGCGCCGCTTCCATCACCGCCAGCGTGCCGTCGACGTTAGTGCGCACGATGTCTTCCGGGTCGCGCGCCCACAGCCGGTAGTCGGCGGCCACATGGAACACGTAGCGCACGCCCTGCAGCGCCGCGGCCACGGCTGCGGCGTCGCGCATGTCGCCCTGCGCCACGGTCACCGGCAGGCCGGCAAGATTGGTGCGGGGGCTTTGCGGGCGCACCAGCACGCGCACGCGCCAGCCGCGCAGCAGCGCCTGGCGCGCCACCGCCGATCCCAGGAAGCCCGCTGCACCGGTTACCAGCACGTCATCGTTTTTGGTCATCAGCCCGTTGTCCTGTAAGGCGGCATCGCCGGGGCCGGCCCTGCGCCGATCATGGCGGCTCCAGACAAAGCCGGCGTGTCGGGTATATAGTAACCACCGTGCGAGGAAAATGTGATCCGTGGTGGGATCTCCGGTGGGTCTGGCTGGATACCGGGCACCGTTTTCCGTTGCGCGATCCCAAACACTGAAACCCGTTGCAAATGGGTCGGGGGCCTACTCCATGCAGGTGATTCTTGCTCAGCCCCGGGGCTTCTGTGCCGGCGTGGTGCGCGCGATCGAGATTGTCGACCGCGCCCTCGTGAAGCACGGTGCGCCGGTGTTCGTGCGGCATGAGATCGTGCATAACAAGCACGTCGTACAGGGACTGAAGGAGAAGGGCGCGCGTTTCGTCGAGGAACTGGACGAAGTGCCGGCCAACGCGGTGACCATCTTCAGCGCGCATGGGGTTTCGCGCGCGGTCGTCGCCGATGCCAGCCAGCGTCAGCTGCATGCCATTGACGCCACCTGCCCGCTGGTGATCAAGGTCCACACCCAGGGCCGCCAGTACGCCGCCAGCGGCCGCACGGTCATCCTGATCGGCCATGCCGGCCACCCCGAGGTCGAAGGCACCATGGGCCAGATCCCCGGCAAGGTGATCCTGGTGCAGAACGAGGCCGATGTCGGCAAGCTCGAGCTGCCCGACGATTCCCCGGTCGCCTACGTCACCCAGACCACGCTGAGCGTGGACGATACCCGCAACATCATCGCCGCGCTCGCACGGCGCTTCAGCAACCTGGTCGGTCCCGATACCCGCGATATCTGCTACGCCACGCAGAACCGCCAGAGCGCGGTGCGCGACCTCTGCAAGCTGGCCGACGTGATCCTGGTGATCGGCGCGACCAACAGTTCCAACTCCAACCGGCTGCGCGAGATCGGCACCGAAAGCGGCGTGCCCAGCTACCTGATCGCCGACGGCAGCGAGCTGGACCCGGCCTGGGTGCGCGACGCCAACGTGGTCGGCATCACCGCCGGGGCCTCGGCCCCCGAGGCCATGGTCGAAGACGTGATCGCGACGCTGCGCCGGCTGGGCCCGGTCGAGGTCAGCACCATGGCCGGGCGCGAGGAGCATGCCGAATTCCGGCTGCCGGCCGAGCTGGCCGACGTGAGCCCGGCTCCGGCACCGCGCCAGCCTGACACGGACGCCGCGCCGGCCACCGCCAGCGAGAAGATTGCAGGCTGAACCAACCAGAGGAAGCTGTCGTGGCCATTCCGTTCCTGCAGGTTGCCCGCGTGGGCGCCTATATCGTCGGCAAGCACCTGTCGCGGCAAAAGCGCTATCCGCTTGCCCTGATGCTCGAACCGCTGTTCCGCTGCAACCTGGCGTGCTCGGGCTGCGGCAAGATCGACTACCCCGATCCCATCCTGAACCAGCGCCTGTCGGTGCAGCAATGCCTGGAGGCGGTCGATGAATGCGGTGCCCCGGTGGTGTCCATCGCCGGCGGCGAGCCGCTGCTGCACAAGGACATGCCGGAGATCGTGCAAGGCATCATCAAGCGGCGCAAGTTTGTCTACCTGTGCACCAATGCGCTGCTGATGGAAAAGAAGCTGGACCAGTACCAGCCCAGCCCGTATTTCATCTGGTCGGTGCACCTGGACGGCGATCGCGAGATGCATGACCGCTCGGTGTGCCAGGAGGGCGTGTACGACCGCTGCATCGAGGCGATCCGCCTGGCCAAGGCGCGCGGCTTCCGCGTCAATATCAATTGCACGCTGTTCAACGATGCGCAGCCCGAGCGCGTGGCGAAGTTCTTCGACTCGGTCAAGGCGCTGGGCGTCGATGGCATCACCGTGTCGCCGGGCTATGCCTATGAACGCGCCCCGGACCAGCAGCACTTCCTGAACCGAGGCAAGACCCGGCAGCTGTTCCGCGACATCCTCAGCCGCGGCCGCGCGGGCAAGAACTGGGCGTTCAGCCAGTCGACACTGTTCCTGGACTTCCTGGCCGGCAACCAGACCTACCACTGCACCCCGTGGGGCAACCCCGCGCGCACGGTATTCGGCTGGCAGCGGCCGTGCTACCTGTTGGGCGAAGGCTACGCCGCCACCTTCCGCGAGCTGATGGACGAGACCGACTGGGACGCCTACGGCACCGGCAACTACGAGAAATGCGCCGACTGCATGGTGCACAGCGGCTACGAAGCCACCGCCGTGGCCGACACCTTCGCCCATCCGCTCAAGGCACTCGGCGTCAGCCTGCGCGGCGTGCGCACCAGCGGCCAGATGGCGCCTGACATTGCGCTGGACCGGCAGCGGCCGGCCGAGTACGTGTTCTCGCGCCACGTCGAGATCAAGCTTGAGGAAATCCAGCGCGCCAAACCGCCCGCCAACAAGCCCGGGCCGGCCAAGGCGCAAGCCAACGCGGTCACGCACTGAACCGATTGCGATGGCCGCGGAACTGGTTGCCACCCTGCCCGGCGTAGCGCTGACCTGCGTGTCGGCGGGCTATGCGCTGGCGGCGGCCTGGTTGTCGCGCCGCGCACCCGTGGCAAGCGCCGGCACGGCCACCGCGCCGGTCAGCGTGCTCAAGCCGCTGTGCGGCGCCGAACCCCGGCTCTACGCCAACCTGGCGACGTTCTGCCGGCAGCGGCATCCGTCGTTCCAGCTGGTGTTCGGCGTGCGCGCCGCGGACGATCCTGCCATCGCCGTGGTCGAGCGGCTGCGCCGCGACTTCCCGGCCTGCGACATGACGCTGGTGATCGATCCGCAGGTGCATGGCAGCAACCTGAAGGTCAGCAACCTGATCAACCTGTTGGGCGCCGCCAGGCACGATGCGCTGGTCATCGCCGACAGCGACATCGCGGTGGCGCCCGACTACCTGGCGCGCGTGACGGCGCCGTTGGCCGATGCCGGCGTCGGCGTGGTCACCTGCCTGTACCGCGGCCATGCCATCGGCGGGTTCTGGTCGCGTATCGGCGCGCAGTTTATCGACGACTGGTTCGCGCCGGCGGTGCGCATCGCGCATGCGGGCGGCTCGCGGCGCTTTGCCTTTGGCGCGACCATCGCGCTGCGCCGCGATACGCTGGCGGCCATCGGCGGATTCGCAACCCTGCGCGACCGGCTGGCCGACGACTTCTGGCTGGGCGAGCTGACGCGGCGGCAGGGATTGCGAACGGTGTTGTCGGATGTGGTGGTGACGACCGATATCGCCGAAGACCGCTTCGCCGATTTGTGGCGGCATGAATTGCGCTGGCTGCGCACGGTGCGCTCGCTGAATCCGGCTGGCTTTGCCTTTACCTTCATCACATTCACCTGGCCGATGCTGGCGCTGGGGGCGTGGCTGGCGCCGCTGCCGCTGGTGCTCGCCGTGGCGGCCTTGGGCGTGGTGGCACGCAGCGTGCTGGCCGGCAGCATCGCCGCGGCACTGCGGGCGCCGCTGCGCGATGCGTTGTTGCTGGCGGGGTGGGTGTTTGCGCTGCTTGGCAGGCGCGTGCAGTGGCGGGAGCAAACGTTTACGGTATGTGAGGCCCTGCACGCCGGGCAAGCGCCCACCCTCTCCCCGGCCCCTCTCCCCCAAGCGGGAGAGGCGAGAAAACAAGCGGGCTCGGAATCCGCGATGGTCACGAAGTCCTCCCCTGACACCCCACCCTTCACCGGCATCCATACCCAGAGGCCGCTATGAAAAAAACCCTGTTTCTGCAGGCCCCGTCCTTCGACGGCTTCGACGGCGGCGCCGGCTCGCGCTACCAGGCCAAGCGGGAGATCAAGTCGTTCTGGTATCCCACCTGGCTGGCACAGCCGGCCGCACTGGTGCCCGGCAGCCGCGTGCTCGATGCCCCGGCCGACGGCCTGAGCGTGGCGCAGACGCTGGAGATTGCCGCGGACTATGAACTGGTCATCATCCACACCAGCACGCCATCCTTCCCCACCGATGCCAAATTCGCCGAGGAACTGAAGCAGCGCCACCCCGGCGTGATGATCGGCATGGTCGGTGCCAAGCCCGCGGTCGATCCGGGCGGCACGCTGGGCGCGAGCGACGCCATCGACTTCGTCTGCCGCGAGGAATTCGACTACACCTGCCAGGACGTGGCCGCCGGCAAGCCGCTCAAGGACATCCTGGGCCTCTCCTACCGGCTGCCGGACGGATCGCTCGAACACAACGGGCAGCGCCCGATGATCGAGAACATGGACGAGCTGCCGTTCGTCGCGCCGGTCTACCAGCGCGACCTGAAGATCGACAACTACTTCATCGGCTACCTGAAGCACCCTTACGTCTCGATCTACACCGGCCGCGGCTGCCGTTCGCGCTGCACCTTCTGCCTGTGGCCGCAGACCGTGGGCGGGCACCGCTACCGCACGCGCTCGGCCGAGAGCGTGATCGCGGAGGTGAAATGGATCAAGGAGAACATGCCCGAGGTCAAGGAGATCATGTTCGACGACGACACCTTCACCGACTTCAAGCCGCGCGTGGAAGAGATCGCACGCGGACTGGGCCAGCTGGGCGTGACGTGGTCGTGCAATGCCAAGGCCAACGTGCCGTACAGCACGCTCAAGATCATGAAGGAAAACGGGCTGCGCCTGTTGCTGGTGGGCTATGAATCCGGCGACGACCAGATCCTGCTGAACATCAAGAAGGGCCTGCGTACCGACATCGCGCGCCGCTTCACCGAAGACTGCCGCAAGCTGGGCATCCAGATCCACGGCACCTTCATCCTGGGCCTGCCGGGCGAGACGCGCGAGACCATCGAGAAGACCATCGAGTACGCCAAGGAAATCAACCCGCATACCATCCAGGTCTCGCTGGCGGCTCCCTACCCCGGCACCACGCTGTACCGCCAGGCGGTGGAGAACGGCTGGCTCGAGGAAAACAAGGTCATCAACCTGGTCAACGACCAAGGCGTGCAGCTCGCGGCAATCAGCTACCCGCACCTGTCGAAGGAAGACATCTACCACGGCGTCGAGACCTTCTATAAGCGCTTTTACTTCCGCCCCGGCAAGATCTGGGAAATCGTGCGCGAAATGCTCGGCAGCTGGGACATGATGAAGCGGCGCCTGCGCGAAGGCGTGGAGTTTTTCCGCTTCCTGCGCTCGCACGAGGCCTGATCCTGGCCCGGGCGCTTTCCTGTGCGTCGCAGCGCGCGCTGATCGTCACCGCCGACGACTTCGGGCTGCACCTGGCCGTCAACGAAGCGGTGGAGCTGGCCCACCGCGACGGCGTGCTCAACGCCGCCAGCCTGATGGTGGGTGCACCGGCCATGGCGGACGCGGTGGCGCGCGCGCGCCGGCTGCCCGCGTTGCGCGTGGGACTGCACGTGGTGCTGGCCGATGGCCCGGCCACGCTGCCGCGCGCGCGTATCCCCGACCTGGTCGATGCGCACGGCCGCTTCGGCTCGGCCATGGCGCTGGACGGCTGCCGCTTCTTCTTTCTGCCCGCGGTGCGCCGCCAGCTTGCCGCGGAAATCCGCGCGCAGTTCGAGGCCTTCGCCGCCACCGGCCTGCCGCTGGACCACGTCAATACCCACAAGCATTTCCACCTGCATCCGACCGTGCTATCGCTGATCCTCTCGATCGGGCGCGACTACGGCCTGCGCGCGATGCGGCTGCCGCGCGAGGCGGGCGCGCCATGGCTGCTGCGGCCCTGGCTGGCGTTGCTGCGGCGCCGGCTGGAGCGCGCCGGCATTGCGCACAATGACTACGTGGTCGGCATCGCGCGCAGCGGCCAGATGGATGAGGCGGCGCTGCTGCAGGCGCTGGCGCAACTGCCCGCGGGCGTGGGCGAGATCTACCTGCACCCGGCGGTGGTCTCCGGCGCGGCGATCGCTCCATCGATGCGCGGGTACCGCCATGCCGACGAGCTGGCCGCGCTGCTGTCGCCGCGCGTGCGCGCGGCACTGGAGCGCACGGCCCGGCGGCGCGGCGGCTTTGCCGATGTGCTCGGCGGCGGCGCGCTCTCCTGAAGCTTGCCGATGAAACGCCTGGCTTACCTGACCGGACTGCTCGGGCTGCTGGCGCTGACCGCGCTGGTGATGCACCAGGGCGCCGGCGATATCGCCGCCCTCATGGCCCGGGGCGGCTGGCCGCTGCTGCTGCTGGTGCCGCTGCACGCGCTGCCGCTGCTGCTCGACGCGCAGGGCTGGCGCGTGCTGCTGACATCCGCCGATCCCGATGAACGCGCCGGCCTGGGCTTCCTGTGGTGGGTCGCCGCCGTGCGCGAGGCGGTGGGCCGCCTGCTGCCCACCGTGGGCGTGGGCGGCGAGCTGGTCGGCATCCGCCTGACGCGCCTGCGCATCCACGACACCACCGCGGTCACCGCCAGCGTGGTGGTCGAAGTGATGGTGACAATGTTCTCGCAATACCTGTTCGCCGCTACCGGCGTGCTGATGCTGGTGGCCGCGCTGCAGCAACGCGCCGGCGCGTGGATCATCCTGGCCGGCCTGCTGCTGTCGCTGCCGGTGCCGGTGCTGTTCGCGCTGTCGCTGCGCCACGCCGCGTTGTTCGAGAAACTGGAAGGCGCGGCGCGCCGGCTGTTCGGCGCCGACCACCGCATCGTCGCGATCATCGACGGCGCGCGCCTGGACGCGCATATCCGCGCCCTCAACCGGCGCCACCGCGAACTGGCCAAGGCCTTGTGCTGGCAGCTCGCCGGACTGCTCAGCGGTACGCTCGAGATCTGGCTGGCGCTGTGGCTGCTGGGCCATCCGGTGCCGTTCTGGCAGGCGCTGGCCATCGAGTCGCTGACGCAGGCCGCGCGCAACGTGGCGTTTTTCGTGCCGGCCGGGCTGGGCGTGCAGGAAGCCGTGGTGATGCTGCTGGGCCAGGTGCTGGGAATGGACGCGCAGGTGGCGCTGGCGCTGGCGCTGGTCAAGCGCGCGCGCGAGGTCCTGTTCGGGGTGCCGGCGCTGCTGTCATGGCAATGGGTCGAACTGCGCCGCTGGCGGCGCGGCGGCACTCGCAGCGCTGATGGCAACCGCGACGATAGCGGGCACGCCGCGCGCTAGCGCGCGCTCCGGCGCAACCGCTCAGATGTCCGACGCCTGGCGCGCGTTGTGTGTGGTCAGATACTTCACCAGGCCGTCGACGCCGCCACGCGCGACGATGTCGGCAAACTGCTTGCGGTAGACCTCGATCAGCCACGCCCCCATCATGTTGATGTCATAGATCTTCCACCCGGCGGCGGTGCGCTGCAGCCGGTAGTCGATCTGCATCTCGTCGGCATTGTTGATCACGCGCGTCTGCACCACCACGTCGTTGGCGCCGCCGGCGGCCTTGACCGGCTGGTAGCGGAACCTCACATTCTGCTCGCGCAGTTGCGCCAGCGATACCGCATAGCTGCGCACCAGCAGCGTCTGGAACTGCTCGTAAAGCTGTTGCTGCTGCTCCGGCGTGGCCGTGCGCCAGGCGCCCCCCAGCGCCAGCCGCGTGGTGCGCTGGAAATCGGTGTAGGGCAGGAACTGCTTCTGTACCACCGCGGTGATCTTGCCGAGGTCGCCCGCGCGGGTTTCGGGCTGGGACTGGATGGTGCCGATCACGCCCTCCACCGCGGCCTGCACCTGCCGCTCGGGGCTGGTGCGCAGGTCCCCCGGCTGGACGGCCTGGGCGTGCGCGACGGAAGCGATGGCCATCGCCGCGAGCGGCGCCACGGAAAGCAAGCGGTGAATCGTCATGGATGCAAGAGCGGAGAAATAACCAACGAGCGTGACGCGGCGGCACCGCGCCAACGGCCGGCGCGCGGCTGACAGTGTATAGCGGATCCGCCCGCATCGCTGCGGCTCCGGCGCCGCAGCGCGCATGCCGCGCGGCGCCAGCCGATATACTCGCGGTTCGTGCTCTTTCCGGATCCGTCCATGCTGACTTCGCTGCTGACACGCATCGTCCGGCTTGCCACCGCCTGGCCGTGGCGCGTCATCGTGCTGGCGGCATTGCTGACGGCCGCCAGCGGCATCTATGTGGCCCGCAACTTTGCCATCAACACCGACATCGGCCGCCTGCTCGACTCTGACGCCCCGTGGGCGGTGCGCGACGAGGCCATCGGCAAGGCCTTCCCACAGCGCGGCCAGATGATCCTGGCCGTGGTGCAGGCGCCGGCCGCGGAACTGGCCGATGCCGCCGCCGATGCGCTGGCCGGCGCCTTGCGCCAGCAGCCGGCGCGTTTCACTGCGGTCAGCCAGCCGGGGGGCGGCGCCTTCTTCGCGCGCAACGGCCTGCTCTTTGCCGGCACCGGTGAAGTCCGCCAGCTGACGCAGCAGCTGACGCAGGCGCGCCCGCTGATCAACGCCCTCGCGCACGACCCGACGCTGCGCGGCCTGTCCGATGTGCTCGCCACCACGCTGGCGCTGCCGCTGCAGATGGGACAGGTCAAACTGGGCGACATGGCGGGGCTGCTGGACCGCAGCGCCAGCACGCTGGACCAGGTGCTGGCCGGCAAAGCCGCCGCGCTGTCGTGGGCGGGGCTGCTCGACGACAGCCTCAGGCCCGGCCCGGACGGCCTGGTCTACCGCTATGTTGCGCTCAGCCCGGTGCTCGACTACAGCGACCTGAAAGCCGGCGCCGCGGCCGCGGGCGCGATCCGGCAGGCCGCGGCCGAGCTGCGGCTGGCGCAGCGCTACCAGGCCACGGTGCGGCTGACCGGCCCGCAGGCGCTGGCCGACGATGAATTCGCCTCGGTCAGCGAAGGTGCCGTGCTCAACGGCGTGCTGACCGTGCTGGCGGTGGTGCTGATCCTTTGGCTGGCGCTGCGGTCGGCGCGGCTGATCGTGGCGGTGCTGGCGAGCCTGTTCGCCGGGCTGCTGATCACCGCCGCGCTCGGGCTGGCCATGGTCGGCGCGCTGAACATGATCTCGGTGGCATTCGCGGTGCTGTTCGTCGGGCTGGGCGTGGACTTCGGCATCCAGTTCGGCGTACGCTACCGCGCCGAGCGCCATGACCGCGACCATATCGTCGATGCGCTCGGGCTGGCCGCGCGTGCCGTCGGCGCGCCGCTGGCGCTGGCCGCGGCGGCCACCGCGGCGGCGTTCTTCTGCTTCCTGCCCACCGCCTACCGCGGCGTGGCCGAACTGGGCCTGATCGCCGGCGTCGGCATGATGGTGGCGTTCACCACCACCTTCACGCTGCTGCCGGCGCTGATTGCCGTGCTCAAGCCCGGTGGCGAATCGGCGTCACCCGGCTTTGCCTGGCTGGCGCCCGCGGACCGCTTCTTCGACCGCTACCGCAAGCCGGTGCTGCTGGTCGCGGTGCTCGCGATCCTGGCTGGCGCGCCGCTGCTGCCCCACCTGCGCTTCGACTTCGACCCGCTGCACCTGAAGGATCCGCAGTCCGAATCCATGGCCACGCTGGTGGCGCTCAAGGATTCCCCCCAGGCCGGCACCGACGATGTCACCGTGCTGGCCGCGTCGCTGCCGGCCGCGCACGCGCTTGCCGGCCAGCTTGCGGCACTGCCCGAAGTCGCGCGCGCGGTCACGCTGCAGAGCTTTATTCCCGACGACCAGCCGCCCAAGCGGCAGGCCATCGGCCAGGCCTCGGCCGCGCTGATGCCGGCGCTGACGCAGCCCACCGCGACGCCCGCCACCGACAGCGCGCGCGTCAATGCGCTGCGCAACGCCGCGCGGCAACTGGCCATCGCCGCCGACGAACATCCCGGCCCGGGCGCCGCCGAAGCGGCGCACCTGGCCGCCACGCTGAAACAGCTGGCCAGCGCGGATGCGCCCATGCGCGACCGCGCCGAGCGCGCCATCGCCGTGCCGCTGCAACTGGCGCTGGCCAGGCTGAAGCTGGCGCTGGACCCGCAAGCGGTCAGCCGGCAGACGCTGCCGCCCGAGCTGGTGCGCGACTGGGTCACACCGGATGGCCGCGCACTGGTCAACGTCAGCCCCAGGCTGCCGCCGCCCGCCAGCGCACGGCGCGAAGCCGAGCTGACGCGCTTCATGGCCGCGGTGCAGCGCGTGGCGCCCGAGGCCACCGGCGGACCGATCGCCATCCGCGGCTCGGCCGATACCATCATGACCGCGTTTGCGCAGGCGGGCGCCTGGGCGGTGCTGTCGATCACCATCCTGCTGTGGATTACGCTGCGCCGCTTCGGCGACGTGCTGCGCACGCTGATCCCGCTGCTGGTGTCGGCCATTGTCACGCTGGAATTGTGCGTGGTGTCCGGCATTGCGCTGAACTTTGCCAACGTGATCGCGCTGCCGCTGCTGCTCGGCGTGGGCGTCGCCTTCAAGATCTACTACGTGATCGCGTGGCGGCACGGCAAGACCCAGTTGCTGCAATCCAGCCTGACGCACGCCGTGCTGTACAGCGCGGCGACCACCGCGGTCGCCTTCGGCAGCCTGTGGCTGTCGCATCATCCCGGCACCGCCAGCATGGGCAAGCTGCTGGCGCTGGCGCTGGCCTGCACGCTGGTGGGGGCCGTGTTCTTCCAGCCGATCCTGATGGGCCGCCCGCGCGAAGGCGGCCATCACGGCCCGGACCGGCCGGCCCGGCCCTGAACCGTTCTTCTCGCGCGACCGATCCTGCCTGATTTGATGCCTGTTCCGCTTCGCTTTCCGACGCTCGCCACGATTACCCTCGCCACCGCCATGCTCACCGGCTGCGCCACCGGCCCGCAAGCCAGTCCGGACGATCCGCTGGAACCGATGAACCGCGCCATCTTCACCGTCAACGACAAGCTGGACCAGTATGTCGCCGTGCCGGTGGCCAAGGGCTACCAGGCGGTAACGCCGGCGCCGGTGCGCACGGCGGTCAGCAACTTCTATTCGAACCTTGCGGACATCGGCAACTTTGCCAACAACCTGCTGCAGGGCAAGGGCGTGGCGGCAGCCGAGAGCTTCATGCGGGTGGCGATGAATTCCGTGCTGGGACTGGGCGGACTGATCGACCTTGCGACGCCCGCCGGCCTGCCCAAGCATTCGCAGGACTTCGGGCTGACGCTGGGCACGTGGGGCGTGCCGTCAGGGCCCTACCTGGTGCTGCCGCTGTTTGGCCCCAGTTCTTTTCGCGACGGCGCTGGCCTGTATGTGAATTTCTGGTTCGATCCCACCACCTATGCCGAGCCGGCGGTGCGCAACTCGCTGTACGGAATGAACGTGGTCGACGTGCGCACCAACCTGCTGGGGGCGACCGACCTGCTCAAGCTGGCGGCGCTGGACCGGTACGCGTTCGTGCGCGACGCGTACCTGCAGCGGCGGCGCTACCTGCTCGGCGAGAACACCGCGTTGCCGGACTACGGCGATGACGAAGACGGCGGCGCGGAGCCGGCATCAAACTCGTCCGCCACGCCCGCCACGCCCGCAGCCACGCCAGCGCCCGCACAGCCGCAGGCGCCGCGCCGAGGCGCTTAGCCGCCGACGCCCAGCAGCACCACCTCGAAGGTCAGCGTGGCGTTCGGCGGGATCGTGCCGGGCACGCCGCGCGCGCCGTAGGCGGTGCCCGGCGGGCAGGTCAGGCGGGCCTTGCCGCCCACTTGCATGGCCTGCACGCCCTCGGTCCAGCACGGGATCACACGGTTGAGCGGAAACGAGATCGGCTGGCCGCGCTTGTACGAGCTGTCGAACTCGGTGCCGTCGGCCAGGGTGCCGCGGTAGTGCACCTGTACCGTGTCGGTGGCCTTGGGCGAGGCACCGTTGCCCTTCACCAGGTGCTGGATGGTCATGCCCGACGCCAGTGTCTGCGGCGCCGCGGCTGCGGCAGAGGCGGCAGACGCGGCAGGGGCCGAAGCGGCCGGCCCGGCAGCGCAGGCTGCGCCGGCAAGGGTCAGGGTGCCAAGGAAGAGCGCGAGTGTTTTCATGGAAGGCCTGGTCTCGAGGTCTGATTGGGGATGCGGCAGTTTAACCGACGCACGCCACCGGTATGGCGGCGGCGGCATATCGCGCACCCGGCAGCGCCGGGCGGCAACGGCGGACGCGCCACGGGCATGGTGCGCCGCACCGCGCCGCGCCCGTTACACCGGGCGTTTTGCCGTCTACGATGGTTCGTGACAGCCCGCTGCCGCGCGGGCACATGGAGACGGCCATGGCACTGACGGATTCCAGGGACCTCGCGGTCTCGACCCAGAACGCGCGCTCGGTGGCGCAGTACGAGACGGCCTTGCGCCTGCTGAATGGCTACTATGGCGACCCGCTCGCGGTGATCGACGCGGCGCTCGCCGATGACCCGGGATTCGCCATGGGCCATGCCCTTCGCGCCGCGCTGGCGCTGACCGCCGGCGATGGCACCGCCGAACCCATGCTGCGCCAGAGCGTCGAAGCCGGCGAAGCGCTGCACGCCCGCGCCAACGAGCGCGAGCGCCGCCACATCGCCGCGGCGCGCGCCTGGCTCGACGGGGATTTCGAGCGCGCCGTGCGTTGCTATGGCGACATCGTGATCGATTATCCACGCGACCTGCTGGCGCTCCAGACCGCGCACCTGGGCGACTTCCTGCTCGGCCAGTCGACCATGCTGCGCGACCGCGTGGCGCAGGCGCTGCCGCACTGGGATGCCGGCATGCCCGGCTACGGCTACCTGCTTGGCATGCACGCCTTCGGCCTGGAAGAGACCCAACTGTACGAGCGTGCCGAGGAAACCGGACGGCGCGCGCTGGAATGCCAGCCGCGCGACCCATGGGCGGTGCACGCGGTGGCGCACGTGATGGAGATGCAGGGCCGGCTGGCCGACGGCATTGCCTGGCTGGAAGGCCGCCGCCAGGACTGGGCCCCAGACAACATGCTGGCCGTGCACAACTGGTGGCACCTGGCGCTGTTCCTGCTGGAAGAGGACCGGACCGACGACGTGCTGGCGCTGTATGACAACGCCATCAGCCGGCCCGCGCCCGCCATTGCGCTCGACCTGGTCGACGCTTCCGCGCTGCTGTGGCGGCTGCACCTGCGCGGCGTCGACGTGGGCCGGCGCTGGCACGCGGTGGCCGACGACTGGCTCGGCCGCGGTGCGGCGGGCTACTACGCCTTCAACGACGTGCATGCGATCATGGCCAGCCTGGCCGCGCAGCGCCCCGCGGCGGTCGATCAGGTCCGCGCCGCGCTGGAGCGTGCCGCGCTGGGCAACGGCACCAACGCGATGATGTCGCGCGAGGTGGGGTTGCCAATGGCCGATGCGCTGGTGGCATTCGCGCAGGGCGATTACGGCACGGCCATCGAGCTGCTGATGCCGGTGCGCCTGGTTGCCCACCGCTTCGGCGGCAGCCACGCCCAGCGCGACGTGATCGGCCTGACCCTGATCGAAGCGGCGCTGCGCAAGGGCAGCGGCAACCTGGCGCTCGCGCTCACGGCCGAGCGCGCCGCGCTCAAGCCCATGAGCCCCAGCCTGCGCCGGCTGGTGCAGCGCGCCGACACCTGCCGCGCGCAGCGCTGAGGCAGCGCCCGGCGCTGCGGCAACGGCGGGAACCGGCGCCTATACCGCACCTGTCCCGCGGTGGAGATTGTCCATCTCGCCGGCATGGCGCTGCTATTCGGCGCCATCGTGGAAGCGCGGCTGGGACGCCGACGCACCGCCGCCAGCCGGCGCACGCCTGAATGCCATCCTCTCCATCGCCGCATGGCTGCTCGTGATCTGCACCGCACGGCTGATCGCCCACGCCTGACCCGGCACACCGGCACACCGGCACGAAGCATGCCCGCGCCAGGCACGCGCCCCTGCGCGTAAACGCCAATCCCCGTCGGATTTCCGGCCAAGCACAATGTATTCACATTTTTGACATTCGATTAAAGTGTCACGCATTGTCGGAAATGGAAATTTTGCTGCCAGATATTAATTTTATTCAGGTCTGGCTTGCCGATAAAAATGATCGGCGACGGTCTTGCTGGCAATACCTGGCTCCCGCGGATGCGGCCCGACATGGGCTGCGGCGAGCCTTGCAGGCAGGGTCCGTACGCCGCGGCGCGTGGGGAACCCCTTTGCATGGCTGCAAGGGTGGGGGCCAACATGAAGTCCGGTTTGCCATCACGGCCTTGCCGTGGTTTTCGTGGGGGAAACTTGGCGGCGCATCCGCTCCGCCAGGCCGGCTTCGGCTGTCACCCAGGAAACGCATCGGCACATGAGCAAAGCCACGATCCAGACCGCACGCATCGCGGGAAACCATCCGGACCAGATCCGCGCGGCGCTGTCGCCGCTCTATCCCGGGGTTGCGGTACACAGCGCGTCGCCAGCGCTGGACTTCGAACTGCAGCAACACCAGTTTGGCGAACTGGCGGTGATCCGGCTGTCGACCAGCGCGGCAATCCAGCTGAACCTGGTGCAGCGTGTTGACGGCTACCTGCTGCTGACCGCCGCGCAGGGGGCCGGCCTTCAAATCGGCAAGAGCCCGTCCGCGCCGCTGTCGCCGATGCCACCATCGTTCGTGCTGGACATGCAGCAAGTGGGCGTCTGGCGCTGGCAGCCCGGCAGCTACGACATGGTCATGATCGACGGCGCGCGCCTGCACAACCGGCTGCGGCACCTGCTGGAACGCCCGCTGGTGCAGCGCGTGAAATTCCACCCGTCGGTCCCGCCCGATGCCCCGGCGCTGCAGCTCGCGCGCGCGCTGGCCGGGGCCGCGCCGGGCTTGCGGCGCGATGACGCACGCATGCGCGCTTGCGCGGCAGAGCTGGCGCTGAGCCTGGCCGATGCCCTGGCCTACGCCGTGCTGGACGATATCCCGCACAACTACTCGCTGCTGCTGGAACAGCGCCACGCCGGGCCCTCGCCGCGGCACGTCAAGCGCGCGATCGACTATATCCATGCCAATGCCCGCGCCGCGCTGGCGCTGGACGACATTGCGCGGGCCGCGCGCGTCAGCGTGCGTACGCTGCAGGCCGGCTTTGCCCGCTTCCAGGGCTGCTCGCCGATGCAGTATGCCAAGCGCGTGCGGCTGGAAGGCGTCTATGGCGCGCTGCGCGGCGGCGAGCTCGAGCACTCGGTGGCGCAGATCGCGCGGCAATGGGGCTTCAGCCACCTCGGCCAGTTCGCCCATGACTACCGCATGGCCTTCGGCGAAACGCCCTCTGAAACGCGGCGCGCACGCCAGAGCGCGTCAAACGACGAGGCCTTCGCCAGCCGCGGCGGCATGCCCGGCTGAGCCGCGCCCGCGCAACACCGGGCCTGTCGCTATCGGGATTGCGCAGCGCCTATCAAACCGGCGCACTGTATCGAATCTGAAACAGATCACGCATGGACGAATGTGGGCAGGCGCGAATACTGTGCATGCACCACCTACCGGTCACTCAGGATGAAGGAGACTCAGCATGGCTTCGTCAGGCGTTCTGCTCAACCACACGGATGTTCCTGTCGCCACTGGCACCCGCACCGTCGCCTCACCTGACGGCCCCGCCAACTTCCTGATTGCCGCGCAGCGCGACAGCGTCGCCAACTACGCGCGCGAAGGCAACGACCTGCTGCTGACGATGCGCGATGGCAACACGCTGCGGATCCAGGGTTTCTTCACCCACGGCGCGCAGTTCAACAACCTGGTGTTCGTGCAGGAAGACGGCCAGTGGCTGGCCGATTTCGGCCAGGCGCTGGGCGCGCAGGGCGACGGCATTGCCGAGGCGGCAATGCTGTACGAGCCGATCGGTGACAGCAGTTCCACGGCGTTGCTGCTGGGGCTGCTGGGCGCCGCGGCCGGTGCCGGCATCATTGCGGCCGCGGCCAGCAGCGGCGGCGGGGACGATGGCGGTGGCGGCGTCGGCGTCGGCTCCGGCGGCGGCACCGCACCTGCCAGGCCAACGGTTGCGCCCTCCAACGGCGCGACCCTGTCCGGCACGGCGCCCGCCGGCAGCACGGTCGGCATCGATTTCACCGGCGACGGCAAGGCCGATGCCACGGTCACCGCCGATGCCGCGGGCAACTGGACTTACACGCCGCCCCAGAAGCTGGCCGACGGCACCGTGGTCAGCGTGACCGCCACCGACGCCTCCGGCAACACCAGCCCGCCGGCCACGGCCACCGTGGATGGCGCGGCACCGGTGGCACCGACGATCAACGCGGTCAGCAATGATGCCGGCACGGCAATCGTCGCGGGAAGCAGCACCAGCGACACCACGCCCACCCTCTCCGGCAGCGCTGAAGCGGGCAGCACTATCAGCATCTACAACGGCACGACCCTGCTGGGCACCACCACCGCCGACGCGGCGGGCCACTGGAGCTTCACGCCGCCAGCCGGGCTCACCGATGGCAACTATGCGCTGACGGTCACCGCCACCGACGCGGTCGGCAATACCGGGCCTGCCAGCGCGCCCTTCCTGCTGACGGTCGATACGGCAGCGCCCGCGGCCCCCGCGATCACGCCGGGCGATGGCACCGTGATCGCCGGCACCGCCGAGCCCGGCAGCACGGTCAATATCGACCTGAACGGCGACGGTACCGTCGATGCCACCGTCACCGCCAACGACAGCGGCAACTGGACCTATACCCCTTCGCCGGCACTGGGCGACGGCACCGTGGTCAGCGTCACCGCCACCGACGCCGCCGGCAATACCAGTGCGCCGGCCACCGCCACCGTCGATGCCAGCGCGCCCGCCACGCCGGTGCTCGCCAGCGTGACCGACGACGCCATGCCGTCGACGGGCCCGCTTGCTGACGGCGACAGCACCAACGATGGCATGCCGACACTGTCGGGCACCGCCGAAGCCGGCAGCACCATCAGCGTCTACAACGGGACCACGCTGCTCGGCACCACCATCGCCGATGCCACCACTGGCACGTGGACTTTCACGCCCACGTCACCCCTGCCCGACGGCGCCGTGTCCCTGTCGGTGACCGCCACCGATGCCGCGGGCAATACCAGCGCGCCCACCACTGCCTTCACGTTGACGCTGGACGCCACGCCGCCGGCGACGCCGGCCATTACCAGCGTCACCGACGACGACCCCGTCCCAGGCCCGCTGAACTCCGGCGACAGTACCAACGATGCCACGCCGACCCTCACCGGCACCGCCGATGCCGGCAGCACCATCAGCCTCTTCAACGGCACCACGCTGATCGGCACCACCACCGCCGATGCCACCACCGGCGCCTGGAGCTTCACGCCGACCACGCCGCTGACCGATGGACCCCATGCGCTGACCGCCACCGCCACCGATGCATCCGGCAACGTGAGCGCGCCGACCGCCGCCTTCAACCTGACGGTCGATACGGCACCGCCCGCCGATCCGAGCATCAACATTGCCAGCGGCACTACGATTGCGGGCACTGCCGAGGCCGGCAGCACCGTTGATATCGACCTCGATGGCGATGGCACGCCGGACGCCACCGTCACCGCCGATGCCACCACCGGGGCCTGGACCTATACGCCCGGCGCGCCGCTGCCGGACGGCACCGCCATCAGCGTCACCGCCACCGATGCCGCCGGCAACACCAGCGCACCGGCTACCGCCACCGTCGATGCCCTCGCACCGTCCGCGCCCAGCATCACCAGCGTCACCGACGACAACCCCGTCCCCGGCCCGCTGAACTCCGGCGACAGTACCAACGATGCCACGCCGACCCTCACCGGCACCGCCGAGGCCGGCAGCACCATCAGCCTCTACAACGGCACCACGCTGATCGGCACCACCACCGCCGATACCACCACCGGCGCCTGGAGCTTCACGCCGACCACGCCGCTGACCGATGGGCCTTATGCACTGACCGCCACCGCCACCGATGCATCAGGCAACGTCAGCGCACCGACCGCCGCCTTCAACCTGACGGTCGACACGGCGCCGCCCGCTGACCCGAGCATCACCGTTGCCAACGGCACCACGCTGGCCGGCACTGCCGAGCCCGGCAGCACGGTCGACATCGACCTGGACGGCGACGGCACCCCGGAGGGCACGGTCCCCGCCGATGCCACCACCGGGGCGTGGAGCTACTCTCCCACCGGCGGACTGCCCGATGGCGCGGTGGCCAGCGTCACCGCCACCGATGCCGCCGGCAATACCAGCGGCCCCGCGACGGTGACCATCGATGCCGTGCCGCCCGCAATCCCGGCGATCACCGGTGCCACCGACGACAACCCCCTCCCCGGCCCGCTGAACTCCGGCGACAGCACCAACGATGCCACACCGACCCTCACCGGCACCGCCGATGCCGGCAGCACCATCAGCCTCTTCAACGGCACCACGCTGATCGGCACCACTACTGCCGATGCCACCACCGGCGCCTGGAGCTTCACGCCGACCACGCCACTGGCCGATGGGCCCTATGCGCTGACCGCCACCGCGAGCGATGCGGCGGGCAACATCAGTGGGCCGACCGCCGCCTTCAACCTGACGGTCGATACGGCGCCGCCCGCTGACCCGGGCATCACCGTTGCCAACGGCACCACGCTGGCCGGCAACGCCGAGCCCGGCAGCATGGTCAATATCGACCTGAACGGCGACGGCATCCCGGAGGGCACCGCCACAGCCGATGCCACCACCGGCGCGTGGACCTACTCGCCCGCCGGTGGACTGCCCGATGGCGCGGTGGCCAGCGTCACCGCCACCGATGCCGCCGGCAATACCAGCGGCCCCGCGACGGTGACGATTGACGCCGTGCCGCCCGCCATCCCGGCGATCACCAGCGTCACCGACGACGACCCGGCCCCCAGCCCGCTCGCGTCCGGCGACAGCACCAACGATGCCACACCGACACTCGCCGGCACCGCCGATGCCGGCAGCACCATCAGCATCTACAACGGCACCACGCTGCTCGGCACCACCACCGCCGATGCCACCACCGGGGCGTGGAGCTTCACCCCCACCCCGCCGCTGACCGATGGCCCCTATGTGTTGACCGCCACCGCCACCGATGCGGCGGGCAATATCAGCAACCCGACCCCTGCGTTCAACCTGACGGTCGATACGCTCGCGCCGACCGCCACGGCGACGGTCACCGCGCTGACCGACGACACCGGTACCACCGGCGACTGGGTTACCGGCGACACCACCCCCGTCGTCACCGGCACGCTCAGCGCGGCGCTGGCGCCCGACGAGACGCTGCAAGTCAGCATCGACGGCGGCGCCACCTGGACCGATGCCGTCGTCACGGGCACCACGTGGCAATGGTTCGCGCCCGGACAGCTCGCGGACGGCATCTATACGATCACCACGCACGTGACCGACAGCGCCGGCAACCTCGGCACGGTCACCACCCAGAACTTCACGGTGGCGCAGCAGGTGGCGCCCGAGGCTGCCGTGAATGAAGCCGGCGGATTGCTCGGCATTGCCGATGCCAATTTGCTGGGACTGATCGACCTGAGCGCGCAGCAGTTCTTCACCGCCAGCGACTACAACGAGAACATCGATAACGTTGTGGTCCGATATGGCGGCGTGCTGGGCGTCGGAATGCAGCAGCTGAACGCCAGCGCCGCGCTGGCTGCCGAACTCGGGCTGGACTTTGACGTGGTGAACAGCCCCGGCATTCTTGGGGTCATCGGCCCGTCGTCCACGCTGACGATCACGGCACTGGACGGCGGCGCGATCGACAACCTGAGCCTGAACGAACTGCTTGGTTCGATCACGCTGGAAGGCGGCCTGCTGGGTGTCAGCGTGAGCCTGCTCGACGCCATGACAATCACCGCCACCGACACCACGGGCCTGACCACCACGTCGACCGGCAGCCAGCTGGTCAGCGCCGGCGTGCTGACCAGCCTGCTCGGCGCAAGCCAGCCGTCGGCGATCATCGAAGGCGATGCCAGCGGCAATACGCTCACGGGCAGCGCCGGCAATGACCGGCTCTATGGCTACGGCGGCAACGACACCATCAATGCCGGCGACGGCAACGACCTGGTGCGCGGCGGCACCGGCGACGACATCCTGGACGGCGAGGGCGGCAATGACGTGCTGATCGGCGGTGCCGGCAACGACACCATGAGCGGTGGCGCCGGCACCGATGTGTTCCTGTGGGAAGACCGCGGCAACGACAACACCGGCGGCAACGGCACCGACACGATCACGGATTTCACCGTGGGCTCCGCGCCGGGGCTAGCCGGCAACGACGTGCTCGATGTGTCCGCGCTGCTGCAGGGCTACGCCGCCGATGCCAACGGCCCGGCCCACTACCAGAACGGCGTGGCCACCATCGATGCCGGCGACGACATCGGCCAGTACCTCAGCGCCACGCAGTCCGGCGCCGACACCGTGATCACCATCGACCGCGACGGCGCCGGGGCCACCTACAGCGCGCAAACGCTGGTGACGCTGACCAACGTGACCACCAACCTGGAGACCTTGCTGGCCAACCAACAGATCCTGGTCTGACCCTGAAGCCCCCGGCCCGGCGGCATGCGCGAGCAGCCGGGCCGGCCGTGGCGCCGGCAGCCATGCGTGCATGCCGGCGCAATCGACACATCCGGACGGCATCGCCATTTTGTTCACAGTCAGACTGACCCTTGATGCCGGCGCAGGCGCCGGCCCCGGCTTCGGCCTCGTTCTGTTCCCCGGTTCCACCGCCTCGCGCGCGGCAGGCTTTTTCCTCGCCACACTGCTGGCGACCACGCTGATGGACGTGCCGGCCGCCGCAGCGCCGGTGCCAGCGCTTGCCGCCACGGCCACGCTGGCCCCCGCGCAGGCGCCAGGTGCTGCCGTACCGGACGGCGTGCCGGCGGCCTTGCGCATCCCGCTGGCGGGCATGGCGCTGCACGAGGCCGTCGGCATTGCGATCTCGCGCCATCCCGATATCGGCCGCGCCAACGCGGTGGTGGCGCAGAGCGAGGCCGAGATCGCGGTGGCCCGCGCGGCCTGGTACCCCAAGCTGGAATACGGCGTGCGCCCCGGCTATGGCGGCAGCTTCGGCAGCGGCGGCAATGACGTGGGCGCGCGCGCCTCGGTCGGCGTCTCCCAGCTGCTGTACGACTTCGGCCGCACCGCCAGCAAGATCTCCGCCGCGGACGCGTCGCTGGTACAGCGTCGCCATGAGCTGTCTGACACGGTCGAGCAGATCGCCTACAACACCGCCTCGATCTATATCGAGCTGGCCGCGAGCCAGGCGGTGATGGCGGCCGCGCAGCGCCAGCTCGAGACGCTGGCGGTCACGCGCGACAAGATCGGCCAGCGGGTGCGCGCGGGGTTGTCGGTCAGCTCGGACGGCACCATGGCGGACGTGGCGATCCAGCGTGCCCGCACCGAAGTGCTGCGCGCGCGCACCCGCTTCGACGTGGCCGCGTCGCGCCTGGCAGAGCTGATCGGGGTGCGGCCCGCGCGCGTGGCCGAACTGGCACGCACCGAAGACGAGATCCGCGGCCTGGGGGACGAGGGCGACGACATCGAGCACACCCCCAAGGTGCTGGCCGCCGCGGCTGCGGCCGCAGCCGCGCACGCGCGTGTGTCGCTGGCCGAGGCCGAGCGCTTTCCGTCGGTCAGTGTCGGCGTCAGCCGCTCGGTGTCGACCGGGCGTGCCAATGCCAACGACGACACCTGGATCGGCGTGGCCATCGCCGGCGATTTCTCGCTGGGCGGGCTGAACCGGCACCGCATCGACGCCGCCCGCGCCGGCCAGCGTGCCGCGCAGCAGGCGCTCGACAACGAACGGCTGCTGGCCCGCACCACGCTGAATTCCGCCGCCACCGAGGCGGCCGGCGCCGCGGCGCGCACGCAAAGCTATGCGCAGATGATCGCGCTGCTGCGCGCGTCGCGCGACCTGTACTGGCAGGAATACATCCTTAACAAGCGAACCCTGACCGACGTGCTCAATCCCGAGCGCGAGATCTTCCTGGCCGAGCAGGAGTGGATCGGCGCGGTCGCCGATGGCATGCTGGCGCGCATCAAGGCGCACGCCGCCACCGGCAGGTTCGTGGCCTTGCTGCGGGAGCACGACAGTGCAAGCCACCCTTGACGCACCGGTTGACGACAACACGCCTGCCGGCGCCAGACCCGATCACGGGGGCGCACCGGCGCAGCCGGGGCAGCTGCCGCAGGCCTGGGCCGAGGCCGTGCTGCTGGCGGCCCGCCATCTCGGGCTGTCGCCATCGCCGCAACTGGTGCGCGGCGCCGCCGCGTGGGCCGACCGCGCCGATGCTGACCGCGCCGTGGTCGAAATGGCCGCCGCCGCCGGCTTGTCCGCCCAATTTACCGACCTGCCGGCGGCCGCGCTGTCGCCGCTGCTGCTCCCTGCGCTGGTGGCGCTCGATGGCAACCAGGTGGGCCTGCTGACGAGCATCGCCGACGGCAAGGCGGTGCTGCAGCTGCCTACCGAAGCCGGCACCATCGAACGCACCCCCGCGCTGGCGGCACTGGCGCGGCAGGCCGGCAACGGCACCGTGCGCCTGCTGCTGGTGCGCGAACGGGTGGCGCCGCGCAGCGGCCGTCTCGACGCCTACCTGGCGGCACGCCCGGAAGGCTGGCTCGGCAGCATCTTCACCGCCAACTGGCGCACGCTGGTGGAACTGGGCGCGGGCTCGCTGTTCGGCAACCTGCTGGCGGTGGGCACCTCGCTGTTCGCGATGCAGGTGTGGGACCGCGTGGTGCCGGCGCGTTCGCTGCATACGCTGTGGGTGCTGGCCAGCGGCGTGGCGCTGGCTCTGGTGCTGGAGCTGCTGATCCGCACCGTGCGGGTGTCGATCGCCGACCATTTCGGCAAGCAGGTCGACCAGCGGCTGTCGGCGATGTTCTTCGCGCGAGTGCTCGATATCCGCAACGATGCGCGCCCGCGTTCGCCCGGCACCCTGGTGGCGCAGCTGCGCGACCTGGAGCAGCTGCGCGAGCTGCTCACCTCCAGCACGCTCGGGGTGCTGATCGACCTGCCCTTTGTGGCGGGCTTCCTGGTCATCATCTGGCTGCTGGGCGGCTGGCTGGTGCTGGTGCCACTGGCGGCCATCCCGCTGCTGGTGCTGCCCGGCCTGGTGGCGCAGATTCCGCTGGCGCGGCTGTCGACGCAGGGCATGAGCGAGGCGGCGCTGCGCAACGCAATCCTGATGGAATCGATCTACCGGGCCGAGGACATCAAGACCCTGCAGGCCGAGCCGCGCTTTCGCAAGCTGTGGGACCAGGCCAACGCGGTCAACGGCGAGATCGGCCTGAAACAGCGCTTTATCGCCGGGCTGCTGCTGAACCTGTCGCAGACGGTGCAGCAACTGGCCTATGTCGGGGTGCTGGTGGCCGGCGTGCATGGCATCCTGGACGGCGGCCTGTCGTTCGGCGCGGTGCTGGCCTGCTCGATCCTGACCAGCCGCACTATCGCGCCGCTGGCGCAGATCCCCGCGGTGCTGGGGCGTATCCAGAACGCGCGCGTCGGCAAGCAAGGCCTGGACGCGCTGCTGAGCCTGCCGCTCGATCACGACCCGGCGCGCGACGCGTACCACCGGCCCGCGCTGGTGGGACGGTATCGCTTCGAGCAGGTGGTGTACGGCTTCGATCCGCAGGAAAAGCCGGTACTGAACATCCCGCAGCTGCAGATCGCGCCCGGCGAGCGGATTGCGGTGCTGGGTCGCGTCGGCGCCGGCAAGTCCACGCTGCTGCGCCTGCTGGGCGGGCTGGCGACGCCGGTACAGGGCCGCATCCTGTTCAACGACACGCCGCTGCCGCTGATCGATCCCGCCGACGTGCGCCGCGACGTCGGCATGGTGATGCAGGAATCCAGCCTGTTTTACGGCACCTTGCGCGACAACCTGCTGGTCGCCGATCCGCTCGCCACCGATGAAGCGATGCTGCAGGCGCTGCGGCTGGCGTGCGCCGACCGCCTGCTGCTCAACCAGGTGCACGGGCTGGACCTGACCATCCGCGAAAACGGCGTGGGCCTGTCGGGCGGCCAGAAGCAGGCGCTGGTCCTGGCGCGCACGCTGCTGCGCGCGCCCAGCGTGCTGCTGCTGGACGAACCCACCGCGTCGCTGGACGAGGCCACCGAGCAGGACGTGATTGCGCGGCTGCGGCCGTGGCTGGCCCAGCGCACGCTGGTGGTGGCCACGCACCGCTACGCGGTGCTGGCGCTGGTCGACCGCATCATCGTCGTCGACAACGGTCGCATCGTGCGCGACGGCCCCCGCGACGCGGTGCTGGGGGCGCTGCGCGGCAAAGGTGCGGCTCAGCCGGCCGGCCCGCTCGACGCGAAGGGAGACTGAGCCATGGGCACGCGCGTGAACGAGACCGCGAACTGGATGCGCGTCGGCGGGCAGCCCCAGGGTCCGCGCTACCTGCTATGGGTGATCGTGGGCGCGCTGACACTGTTCCTGCTGTGGGCGGCGCTGGCCGGGCTGGACGAAGTGGCGATCGGCGAGGGCCGCGTGACGCCGGCCTCCAAGGGGCAGATCATCCAGAGCCTGGAAGGCGGCATCCTGGCCGAACTGGCGGTGCGCGAGGGCGACGTGGTCGACGCCGGCCAGCAGCTGGCCACGCTCGACCCGGTGCAGGCGCGGGCGTCGATGGAAGAGACGCTGGAGCGGATCGCGGCGCTGCAGGCCCGCGCGGCGCGGCTGCATGCCGAAATGAACGATGCCGCCAACGTGGCCTTTCCGGCGGAGCTGGCCGGCAACGCCGCGGTGGTGGAACGCGAGCGCCAGCTCTTTGCCGCCAACCGGCGCGCCTTCCGCGAGAACGTGGGCAACCTGCGCGAGCAGCTGCGGCTGGCCGAGAATGAATTGCAGATCGCCATCCCGCTGCTGCGCACCGGCGCCACCAATGAAGTCGAGGTGCTGCGGCTGCGGCAGAAGGTAGCCGAGTTCTCCACCAAGCTGGCCGCCACGCAAAGCGAGTATTACGTGGCGCTGAAGGCCGACTATGCCACCACCATGGCCGACCTCGGTCCGCTGCTGAAGGTACGCGAAGGCCGCGCCGACCAGTTGCGCCGCACCGCCATCAACTCGCCGGCGCGCGGCATCGTCAAGGACATCCGCGTCTCCACCATCGGCGGCGTGGTCGGCCCCGGCGGCGTGCTGATGGAAATCGTGCCGCTGGGCGACCAGTTGCTGATCGAGGCACGGCTGAGTCCGCGCGACATCGCCTTCATCCACCCGGCGCAGCCGGCCACGGTCAAGATCACGGCGTTCGAGCCGTCGATCTACGGCACGCTGCCGGCGCGCGTGGACCGGATCTCGCCCGACACCATCGAAGACCAGGTCGACAAGCGTATCTACTACTACCGCGTCTACGTGCTGACCGACCACGCCTACCTGGAAACCAGCGACGGCAAACGCCACCCGATCCTGCCCGGCATGGTCGCCACCACCGAGATCCGGACCGGCCGCCGCACCGTGCTGGATTACCTGCTCAAGCCGCTGCGCCGCGCCGCCGAGGCCTTGCGCGAGCGCTAGCGCCGCCGCCGGTTCACCCCGGCGACAGCATGCCCAGCACCGCCACCAAGGCCAGCACCAGCACGGCGGCGCCGGCCTCCAGCAGCAGACTGCGCCGCAGCGCCCGTATCGCGCGCAACGCCGGGCCCGGCTCGCCCGCGCGCACGGCGGCGGCCAGGCGCGGGGCCAGGGCAAAGCGGTTCGCCGCCGCCAGCCCGAGCATGACGGCAAACAGCGCGAGCTTGACGGCCAGCAGCCCGCCATAGGACATGGGCGCCAATGCCGGCATGGCCGGCCCGACGATGAACCAGTAGTTGAGCGCGCCGGTGAACACCAGCAAGGCAACGATGCGGGTGCCGATGCGCGCGAAACCATCAACTGCGCGGCTCAGCAGCGCGAGCGCCGCGCCGGGCGCCACTGGGCTGGGCCGCGCCAGCAGCAGGAGCGCCGCCAGCGCCCCGACCCATGCGCCTGCGGCCAGCAAGTGCGTCACGTCCGACGCCAGGTGCAGGGCGCGCATCGCGCCGTCGTGCATCGCGCCATGCCCGCTCCAGGCCAGCGTGGCCAGCGCCGCGCCGCCGTACGTGGCAAGCACGGCAAAGGATGCACCGAGGCGGCGCGTATTGATGCCGGCCAGCAGGAACAGCAGCAGGGCCGCCACGCGCACGGTCCAGGCCACGCCGAAATCCGTCCCGGTAACGATCATCGCGAAGACATGGCCCTGCAACGCCGCATAATCCGTCGCGCCCGTCATGGCGCGCGCCATCTCGGCCAGGGCGCCCAGCGACAGCACGATGCCGGCGCCGGCACAAGCCAGCGCCAGTGCCCGGCAACGCCGCGCGAAGCGGCCGGTGCGTTCGTCCCGGTGCAGTGCATAGAGGCAGAACAGCGGCAGCCCGAACACCAGGGCCAGGTCGAGATACAGCGCTAGGCGCAAGCCGGCGGCCAGCCACTCCGGCTGCGCCAATTACTTCACCGTGAAAGCGAGGTTGCCATTGACGGGATGGGTGTCGGACGAGACCGCGCGCCAGTCCACCCGGTAGCTGCCCGGCGGCAGCGGTTGCGTGGGCGTGATGACCATGGTCTTGGGGTCGTCGCTGCCTGACACCTTCACGGCCATTTTCATCGGCGCATGGTCGGCCATGCCCGGCATGCCGGTCATCAGCAGGTTGGCGCCGGAAAACTGGGTGACCAGATTCTCGGAGAAGCGCAGTTCGATCTTCTGCGGCGCCGGCACCTCGGCCTTGTCGGCGGGCGCCGACGACACCAGTTTCGGATGCGCGAAGGCAAGGCTGCTGGCCAGCGCGGTCGCGGCCGCAATCATGGCGTGGATGAGGGGGCGATGGGCATGCATGGTGGTCTCCGCTCGGGAATGTCAAAGGGGTCGTGGTGGTGGCGATCGCGTCAGAACCAGACGCGGACGCCGGCGACGAAGCGGGTTTCGCCAGCCTTGCCGCCCGCGGTGCGGACCATGTCCGCGGTATTGCCGAAGGTCTGGTAGCGCTCCACGCCAATATACGGCGCGAACTGCCGGCTGAACTCATAGCGCAGCCGCAGCCCCACGGTGCCGTTGGACAAGCCGCTGCCGATGCCCACTTCCGGATCGTTCTTGCCATAAAGATTGGCTTCGATGCGCGGCTGCAGGATCAGGCGCTGCGTCAGCAACAGTTCATATTCCGCCGATAGCCGCAGCGCGGTGCGGCCGCTGGTGCCGACATAGGCAGTGGCATCGACCTCGAACCAGTATGGTGCCAGGCCCTGCACGCCGAACGCCAGCCAGTTGCGCCCCGGACGGCCGCTGCCGGTGTCGTTGCGCAGGCCCAGCTGGGTGTCCCAGTAGCTGGCCACGGCGTGGCCCCACAGCAGTTCGGTGCGGGCTTCGTGCAGCTTGCCGTGGGCGGCCTCGCCCTCGGCCTTGACCACCAGCTTGTCGTAGCTGTTGCCGAACCATGCCTGCGCCTCGTAGGCGGCGGCATTGTTGCCGTCGGCATGGGCCCATTCGAGGCGGTCGACCAGCACCGAGGCGAACAGGTGCTCGTCGGCCATCACCAGCTGGCGCTTGTCGCCCAGCGCGTACTGGCCGACGCCCAGCTGGTAGCCGCCGGAATACGCATGCGGATCGCGCGCGTCGGGCGGCGCGCTGCCGCCCTGCATCTTCATGTCGCCATGGTCCATGGGGGGGGCCGCATCCTGCGGCGGCGCATTGGCGCCGTCCATGGTCTGGATCTCCTGCTGGTCCATGCCCTGCATCTGGCTGTGGTCCATGCCTTGCATCGTGGCGGGCGCCGCCGGCGCTGCCGGTTGCGCCTGGCCGTGCGCGTGGCCGGCATGGGGGTCTTGCGCAAAGGCAGCGCCCATGGCGCCCAGCGCCAGTGCCGCCGCCAGCAGGGTCTGCCTGGGTCCGTGCATCAGGATCGAAGGTTCACGTTGCATCATCACGCCACCACCACTTCGCGGAACATGCCCGCATCCATATGCAGCATCAGGTGGCAATGCCAGGCCCAGCGTCCCAGGGCGTCCGCGGTGACCAGGAAGCTGATGCGTTGTGCCGGCTGCACCGGGATCGTGTGGCGACGCGCCTGGAAGCTGCCGTCGGGTGCCTCCAGTTCGCTCCACATGCCGTGCAGGTGCATCGGGTGGGTCATCATGGTGTCGTTGTGCAGGATCACGCGCAGCCGTTCGCCGTGCTTGAAGTAGATCGGCGTGGACTTGCCGAACTCGACGCCGTCGAACGACCAGGTATAGCGCTCCATATTGCCGGTCAGGTGCAGTTCGACCTCGCGCCCCGGCCCGCGCGCATCCATGGCCCCACCGATGGTGTGCTGGTCGGCCAGCGTCAGCACGCGCCTGCCGTTGTTGCGCAGGCCGATGCCGGGGTCGTCCAGGTTGGTGCGGGCCATGTCGACGCGCATGTCGGTGCTGGCGCCGTATTCGGTGCGGGCATGCCGCGCAGTCTTGCTGGGCACCCGCAGCGGATCGGCGGGCGCCATCGCGTGCTGGCCGTGGTCCATGCCGGCGTGGTCCATGCCCGCCATCGGCATGGCTCCATGCCCGGCATGGCCGCCGTGTCCGCCATCGCCGCCGTGGCCCCCATGTCCTGCCTGCCCGCCGTGGCCCGTCATCGCGCCCATCATGTCGGTCATGGTCAGCCATTCGGCCCGGTCGAGCGCGGGCACCGGCGCCGACAGGCCTTCGCGCACCGCCAGCGTGCCGCGCGCATAGCCGGTGCGGTCCATCGACTGCGCGAACAGCGTGTAGGCATCGTCGCGCGGCGTCACGACGGCGTCGCAGGTCTCGCCCGGACCGAAGCGGAATTCGTCGACGGTGACGGGCTCGATGTCCTGGCCGTCGACCTGCACCACGCGCAGCCTAAGCCCCGGAATGCGCACGTCGTAGAAGGTATTGCCCGAGCCGTTGATAAAGCGCAGGCGCACGGTCTCGCCGCGGCGGAACAGCGCGGTCCAGTTGCCCGCCGGCGTGACGCCGTTGGCCAGGTGGGTCAGGGTGGCGCTGGACAGGTCGGCCAGGTCGGTCGGGCTCATCCGCATCTGGTTCCACATGCGGCGCTTGTCCAGTGCCTGCTTCAGCCCGTCGCGCGACACGTCGCGGAAGAAGTCGACCACCGTGGGCTGGTTGTAGTTGTAGTAGTCGCCCTGGATCTTGAGCTTGTTCAGCACCCGCATCGGGTCTTCGTCGGTCCAGTCCGACAGCAGCACGGTATGGTCGCGGTCGGCGTGCGCACGCTCATGCCCCGACGCCGGATCGATGACGATGCCGCCGTACACGCCAGTCATCTCCTGGAAGCCGGAATGCGAGTGATACCAGTAGCTGCCGGTCTGCGCCACCTTGAAGCGGTAGGTGAAGGTTTCGCCGGGGGCAATGCCGGGAAAGCTGATGCCGGGCACGCCGTCCATCTGGAACGGCAGGATGATGCCGTGCCAGTGGATCGAGGTGGCCTCGCGCAGGCGGTTGGTCACGCGGATGGTGACGGTGTCGCCCTCGCGCCAGCGCAGCGTCGGGCCGGGCAGCATGCCGTTGATGGTGGTGGCAATGGTCGGCGTGCCGGTGTAGTTGACCAGCGCTTCGCCGATCTCCAGCTCGAACTCGGTGCCGCGCAGCACCGGCGCCGAACCGCTGCCTGCCGGCGCGGGCTGGCCCGCGCGCGCGCCGCCGTGCCCCGCATGCTGGGCCCAGGCGCTGCCGCCCAACCCTGCCCCGGCAAGGCCGGCCACCACGCCGCCGGCGGCCAGCCCCTGCACGAAGCGGCGGCGGCGCAGGTCGGGCGCTTGGGGTAACGAATGAGGCAGCAGCAGGCTGCCGGAGCTTGGATGGCGTCGCATGTCACATCAGTCCGTGTAGATCGCCCGCCAAGCGTAGCGAAAGCCACCCTACCGCGGTCTGACCGGAACATGACAATCCGGTAATCTTGCGGTCATGTTGGCGCCGGCGACGCCGGCGTAGAGTTGCCAGGCTCTGTGCAAGAGCCAATCGAGCAAGGAAAGCGCTGATGAAACTGCTTGTGGTGGAAGACGAGTCCAAGACCGGCGAATACCTGCGCCAGGGGCTGACCGAGGCGGGCTTCGTCGTTGACCTGGTGCGCAACGGGCTGGACGGCCAGCATATGGCCATGACCGAGCCGTACGACCTGATCATCCTGGACGTGATGCTGCCGGACGTGGACGGCTGGCGCATCGTGCAGGCGCTGCGCGCGGCGCAGAATGCCGTGCCGGTGCTGTTCCTGACCGCGCGCGACAGCGTGGCGGACCGCGTCAAGGGCCTCGAGCTGGGCGCGGATGACTACCTGGTCAAGCCCTTCGCCTTCTCTGAACTGCTCGCGCGCGTGCGCACGCTGCTGCGCCGCGGCAGCGCGCAGATGACGCTGGACCGCATCCAGGTGGCCGACCTGGTGCTGGACCTGACCCGCCGCCGCGCCACGCGCGCCGGACGCCGCATCACGCTGACCAGCAAGGAGTTCGCGCTGCTGGAACTGCTGGCGCGCCGCCGCGGCGAGGTGCTGCCGCGCTCGCTGATCGCCTCGCAGGTCTGGGACATGAACTTTGACAGCGACAGCAATGTCATCGACGTCGCCATCCGGCGCTTGCGCGCCAAGATCGACGACGGCTTCGAGGCCAGGCTGATCCAGACCGTGCGCGGCATGGGCTATGTGCTGGAAGCACCCGAAGCGGCCGACGAAGCCGACGGGCAACTCTCATGAAGCCCCGGCTGTCGCTGACGGCGCGGCTCACCATCCTGTTCTCGCTGTCGTCGGCGGCGGTGCTGCTGGGCCTGGGCGTGCTGATCTGGCTGGCGATCGACCATCATTTCGCCGACGAGGACTACGCCGTGCTGGGCGACAACGTGCGCCTGATCGGGACGATCGCCGCCGACGGGCCGGCGGCGTCGCTGCCGCAACGGCTCGGGCCGGCGCTGGAACACCACGCCGGCTTCGTCGCCGAAGTGCGAGGCGCCGATGGCCAGCGCCTGTACGCGACCGAGGACTTCGACTTCAGCCTGGCGCTGGCCGCCGCGGCGCAGCTTCCGGCACGGCGCGACGCCTTTACCTGGGAGCAGGATGGCCAGACCTACCGCGGCCTGCGCGTGCAGGTGCCGGTCGCGCCCGCCGGCGGACCGCCGGGCGCGCTGCAGGTGCTGGTCGGCATGGACACGGCGCTGCACGACCATTTCCTGCACGCGTTCCGCAGTTCGCTGGCGTTCTACGGCACGCTGGCGGCGCTGGCGAGCGGGCTGCTGGGCTGGTGGGCCGCGCGCCGCGGCCTGGCGCCGCTGCGCACCATGGCCTCGCGCGCCCGCACCGTCACCGCGCACAAGCTGGACGAGCGCATGCCGGTCGATGCCGTGCCGGTGGAAATGGCAGACCTGGCCGCCACCCTCAACGCGATGCTGGAGCGCCTGCAGCGCGACTTCGCCCGCCTGTCGGAATTCTCGTCGGACCTGGCGCACGAACTGCGCACGCCCATCACCAACCTGATGACGCAAACCCAGGTGGTGCTGTCGCAGCCGCGCGACGCGGCGCGCTACCGCGACGTGCTGGCCTCCAACGTGGAAGAGCTGCAGCGACTCTCGCGCATGGTGTCGGACATGCTGTACCTGGCCAAGACCGAACACGGCATCACGTTGCCCAATGCGGAACCGATCGAGGTGGCGGATGAAGTCGAGGCGCTGTTCGATTTCTACGATGCGCTCGCCGAGGACAAGGGCGTGCGGCTCGGCCTGCGCGGGCGCGGCCGCATCACCGGCGACCGGCTGATGCTGCGGCGGGCGCTGAGCAACCTGTTGTCGAATGCGCTGCGGCATACGCCCGCGGGCAAGGGTATCGTGGTCGAAATCACACCCGCTGCCGACACCGTGCAGGTGGTGGTAGAGAACGAAGGCGATACCATCGGGCCCGAGTTGCTGCCGGCGCTGTTCGACCGCTTCTTCCGCGCCGACAAGTCGCGCGCGCGGCCCGAGTCCGACGGCGCGGGACTGGGTCTGGGGCTGGCAATCACACAGGCCATCGTCGCCGCGCACGGCGGCGCCATCGCGGTGGCGTCAGCGGCAGGCAGGACGCGCTTTACCCTGACGTTTCCGGCCTGGCTTCGCGCCGGGGGCTGAAAAAAGCCGCCCACGCCAGTTACGGCTTTGGGGGAGCTGGCGTGGGCGTGAAGACCGCCGGATGCGGCTCCAGCGGTGCTCCGATGCTACGCAATTCCCCCCTTTGCGACTGCCAACAATTGTGTCGGCGGCCGTAACAAGCAGTGCCCCTGAACGTGTGCCGGTCTGCGCCTGCGTCACGCCTCAGGACGCGGGCGGCGCCGCAGGCAGCTCGATGCGGAACACCGCACCCATGCCGGCCTGGCTGCGCACGCTGGCCTTGCCGCCATGCCGCTCGGCCACCGCGCGCACCAGCACCAGGCCCAGGCCGGTCCCTTCCGGTGCGCCCTGCTGGCCTTCATGCAGCCGCGCAAACGGCTCGAACAGCCGGGCCTGGTCGGCCTCGGCAATGCCCGGCCCATGGTCCTGCACGGCCACCACCCAGCGCTCCGGCTCGCGCGTCAGCGCGACCGTCACGGTCCCGCCCTGCGGGCTGAACTTGATCGCGTTGCTGACCAGGTTGGCGATGGCGCGCGCCAGCAAGGTCGGGTCGCCCTGCAACACCGCGGGATCGTCGGGCAGGTCGATCTGCAGCGTGACCTCGCGTGCCTTGGCCAGCGCCCACAACTGGTCGGTGGCATCGAGCACCAGTCCGCCCAGCTCCACCTCCATGAACGCCAGCGCCTTCGACTCCGCGCGCGCGACGCTGATGAAATCGTCGGCCAGCGTCAGGGTCCGGCGCGCATGGGCCGCGATGCGGGCCAGCACGCCGCTGTCCGGCGCGGCATCGCCGCTGGCCGTGGCCGCATGGCCTGCGCGGCGCCCCTGCAATTCGATCAGCGCCAAGATCGACGCCTGCGGCGAGCGCATGTCGTGCGACAGGAAGCGCAGCATCTGCTCGCGCTGGCGCTCCGCCAGGCGGATCGCGGTGATGTCGATCACGCTGACGATCAGCCCGGCCGCGGCGCCGGTTTCGCCATGCAGCGGCGCGCCATGCAGCAGGTAGCGGCGATCACCGCGCCCGGCCACTTCGATGCCGCCCTCGGGCACCGTTGCCGGGGCGGTGGACGCGGCAGCGTAACGCTCGTGCAGCGCCTGCCAGTAGGCCAGGGCCGGTTCCGGCGCGGGACACAGCGCCTCGATCAGGGCGCGGATGCCGGCGCGCGGGGGACCCGGCTCTCCCGGCGCGCGCGGCGACTCGCGCTCCAGGACGTCCGGGGCCAGCGCCACGCAGCGCCGGTTGGCCAGCAGCACGCCGCCGTCCAGGTCGCAGATGGCGGTGGCGTCGGGCAGGCTTTCCAGCCCGTCGGAGAGAAAACGCCGCAGCCCGCGCAACTGCGCGCCCACGCCGTAGACCGCGCGCATGCGGCTGTCGAGCGTGGCGCCGGTGTGGCGCGGCGCGGGCATCACGCCGGGCTCGCGCTCGAGCCGCGCCAGTTCGTCGCTGAGAAAGCGCAGTGCCGCCTCCTGGCGCAGCCAACTCCACAGCGGATAGAACAGCACGCAGCCGAGCACCGCGGCGGCCGGGGCAAACCATAGCCGCGCCAGCGCCAGCAGCGCCAGGGAGCCCAGCAGCAGGCCCGCCAGCAGCAACCCGGTGGCCACCAGCGCGCCGCGCGGCGGCAGCCGCAACGCGGCCAGCGCCGCCAGCAGCAGCGCCAGCAGCGTGCCGCCGGCCTGCCACGCCGGGGATACCGCGACGATGGCATCGCCGTCGGTCACCGCCTGCACCGCGTTGGCCAGGATCTCTACCCCGCTCATGCCGCGGCCATCGCGCGAGACCGGCGTCGGCAGCACGTCGCCCATGCCGGTGGCGAGCGCGCCGATCAGCACCGCCTTGCCGGCAAAGATGGCCGGATCGATGCGGCCCTCCAGCACCTCGCGCACCGACACGCGGGCAAAGGTGCCGGGCGGGCCGGCGTACGGAATGCGCAGGCGGCCGCTGCGTTCCCAGCCATTGGCTTCGGTGACCACGGCCGGCTCCTGGCGCACGCCGGCGGGCTGCCCGCCGGCGCGCCCGAAGCCCGCCATCACCGCGGCCAGATGCGGCACGCCGGCGGCGGCCACCGGGTGCGGGCCCTCGCGCAGGTAGACCTGGCGCGCCACCCCGTCGGTATCGACCACCATGTTGATATGGCCGACGGCGGCGCCCAGCCCCGCCAGCGGGTAGCGCACCAGCATGCCGCCGGGGCCGGGCTCGGCCACCACCGGCAGCACCACGTTGCCGGCCAGCGCCATGCTGCGCGCCAGCACGGCATCATCCTGCGGATAGCGGGTATCGCGCTCGGACAGGATCACGTCGAGGCCGATCACGCGCGGGCGGCCGGCGGCAATGCGTTCGAGCAGTTGCGCCAGCACCGCGCGGCGCCACGGCCAGCGGCCGATGGCGGTAAGGCTGGCGTCGTCGATGCCGACGATGACGATGTCGTTGCGGGCGGAATGATGCTGGGCCGCGATGGCGATGTCGTAGGCGGCCAGGTCGGCGCGTTCGGTCCAGCCCTGGCGCGCCGCCAGCATCACCAGCGCCAGCACCGCGGCGGCCAGCAGGCACCATTCGACCAGCGTGCGCTGGCCGAATGCGCGCCCTGCCGCACGCCACTCTGCGTGCGCGCCCGGCGGGCCGGGAGCGTCAGTGGAGCCGGATGCGGCCACCGCCGTCCGGCCGGTCGCCCGAGCCGATTGCGCCGCCCTGCCCATCGCGCAGCATGGCGATGACTTCGATGCGCTGCGGGGCCGAGAACGCGGCCGGGTCTGGCGCCACGCCCGGCTCGGCGCGCGCCACCCGGATGAAATAGACGCCCGGCGCAGGACGCGGCAGGTCGATCGCGTTGGTGGCGGTGTGCTGGTCCGCCAGCAGCGTGGCAAAGCCCGCATCGGCCGCCAGCTGCACCCGGTAGCCAGGGCCGGGACCGCCCTCCGGCCAGCCGATGTGCAGCGCGCCGCCGTCGTCCCGCAGGGTCGGCACCGGCGGCTTGGGCTCGATGCGGAACGGCACCGCGTCCGACCACGGGCCCGGCCGGCCGGCCGCATCGACACTGCGCACGCGCCACCACCAGCGGCCCGGCGCCAGCGCCTGCGTGGCGGGCGACGCGGCGGCCGCATGCACGGCGGCGTCGCCGGTAAAGGCGGCATCGCTGGCCAGCGCCAGCTCATAGCTGGCCGCGCCCGGCACCGTGGCCCATGCGAAGGTCACGGCATCGGCATAGCGCACCGCATCCGCGGCGGGCTGCTGCGTGAACGGTGCCGGCGGGTTCAGCCGCACCGATACCGGTGCCTGGGCGTCATGGCCGGTCAGCTGGTGCGGGTCGATGGCGCTGACGCTCAGGTACAGCGTGCCTTCCGGCAGGCCATCGACGCGCGCCCGGGCGGCATCGGCACCGTTGGCGGTGCCGCTCCAGACCAGTTCGCTCAGCGCGGCATCGCGCGCCACCCGCACGCGGTAGCCGATCGCGCCCGGCACCGGTTGCCAGGCCGCCTCGAAAGATGGCCCCAGCACGGTTTCATGGGGCGGCAGCAAGACCGGCGCCGGCAACAGCGCGACCGGCCGCGACAACTTGCCGCCGGCCGATACGCCGATGCCATAGCCGGCATCGATGGACGCCGCCGCAGTCATGGCGCGGTCCGGTGCCGATACCCGCTTGGCGCGCGCGGCGCTGACGCCGACACGGCCTTGCAGCACCTCGCTGCGGCTGCCGCCGGCGTCGGCGGAAACCCGGAAGCGGGTGCCGCGCACGCCGGTCACCATCATCGGCGTATGCAACTCGAAGCGGCCGACACCGCCGCCCGCGGGCGCCACGCGCGTCTCCGCCGCGCCCTGGTCGATGCGGATCACGGAGTCGACCAGGCCGCTGCGCGCAAACGTGCGCAGCCGCTTCACCGCCACCGTGGTCGCGGACGGCAAGGTCACGCGGGTGCGGTCCGGCAGCTCGAGCGTGGCCGATCCGCCCGCCGGGGTCTCGATGCGCGCCGCCTCGTCCAGGGTCATGCCGACCTGCACCGGCCGGCCGTTGGCACGGACCTCGCCACGCACGTAGACCACGCGCGCCGATGCCGCCTGTTCCGGAATCTGGCTGAGCGGGATGCGCACGCGCGACCCCGGCACCAGCCGGTATGGATCGGCCACGCCGTTCAGGCGCTGCAGCGTGCGCCACCCCTGCTCCGATGCCATGTAGCGCGAGGCCAGCCCGATCAGCGTATCGCCCGGTTCCACCACGTAGATAAAGTCCGCGCCCTCCGCGCCCGCGGGCCCGGCATGCGCCGGCGCCGCCATGGCGCCGGCCAGCGCCAGCAGGGCCAGCGCGGCACCGCGCACACCCCTACGCATCGCTGGCATCGTCCGCTTGCGCGTCGGCCGCGGATATCTCTTCGAAACGATAGCCGTGCGAATACACGGAAGTCAGCCGCACGCCGTTTTCGGGGCGCAACGCCAGCTTCAGGCGCAGCCGGGAGATATGCGTGTCCAGCGTGCGTGAGCCCGCGCCCATGGCGCGGCCCCACACCGCCTGTTCCATCACCTCGCGCGCCAGCAGGCGCCCGGTATTGCGGAACAGGAACAGGGCCAGCTCATATTCGCGCGGCGACAGCAGCGCCGCTTCGCCGCCAACGGTAACGGTGCGCGCATGGGTATCGACGGTGTAGTTGCCGCGCCGGATCAGCTCGACCTCCTGCGCGGCCTCGGGATAGGCGCGGCGCAGCAGCGAGCGCACGCGCGCGACCAGTTCGCCGGCGCGGATGGGCTTGAGCATGTAGTCGTCGGCGCCCACCGTCAGCCCGTCGACGATATCGGATTCGGCGGTGCGGCTGGTGACGAACAGGATCGGCGGCATGTTGCCGGACTTCTGCCGCACCCAGCTGACCAGTTCATAGCCGCTGGTGCCCGGCAGTTGCCAGTCGACCAGCAGCAGGTCGTAGGCGCGCTCGCGCAGTGCGCGCAGCAAATCGGCGCCGTTAGCGAAGGATTCGCATTCGAAACCGGCTTCGCTCAAAATCTGCCGGATCAGTTCGGCCTGATCCGGATCATCCTCCACGGATGCAATTCGCATACCTCTACACCCTTCTGCCAGCTTCCGACTGCAACTGCGGTCTCTGCCACGGCGTGTCGACGGCCCGGCCGGCAAGTCATTCTTTATATTCACCCTGGCAATGGGGCGCGGCCGTCGATCTGAACCGGCGGGCCAGGCCGAAGCCCGCCGGCTGCCGCCATGTTACCCAATCGCGGCCCATTCCGTCGAGACGCCCCGACGAGGGGTGCGCCGGCATGACGCCAGCACTATTGCAGCATGTAGGTCTCGTATTCCAGCCGCTCCAGCTTGTGGTCCAGCATCGTCAGCGCCAGCGCCACCACCACCAGCAGGGACACCGCGAAGCCATAGCCGTACCAGGCCGGCCCCAGCTGCAGCGTCACCAGCGTCAGGGCGAAGTTCAGCACCACGAACAGCGCGGTCAGCAGCAGCACCTCGCGGCGCCGGTCCAGGTAGAAGTAGATGTTGAGCACGCCCAGCAGCACCACCTGCAGGCTGGCGCCGATCACATCGACATACAGCAGCGGCAGGTACAGCTCGGAAATGCCCAGCAGCCGCAGCACCCACACGCCCACCGCGAACAGCAGCAGCGCGGCGATGGCCTGCACCTTGACGATCTCGTACAGGCCCAGCCGGATGGTCTGGACCATGGTGTTGCGCATGTCCTCGATATGCTCCAGCGAGCTGCCGCCGCGCACCGCATCGTAGAAGGCGTCGTAGTACTCGACGAAATCGGTCTCGATCCGCACCAGGAACACCGCCATGCCGGGAATGATGGCGAGGTAGGCCAGGAACACCGGGATGTCATAGATGATCGACGCGTGCAGCGGCCCGATCACCTGCTGGCCGGTGGACGGCGCGTACCAGAACATGAACTTGTCGATCCAGATGCCCAGGTTGTAGAGCAGGCCCACCGCCACCAGGCTGGGGTAGGCATAGCGGCGCTGGAACACCTCGAACGACACGAACTGGCGGCTGGTGTAGTTGCGGTAGATCAGCGTCACCATGCCGGTCAGCAGGCACAGCTGGCCCGCGGCGAACCCGCCCAGCAGCCCTTCCATGCCGTAGCGGCGCAGCCCCAGTGCGGCTACCACCGAGACCGCGTAGCCCAGCAAGAAGGTCCACACGATCGCCTTGTACTGCTTCATGCTCGACAGGAAGATCGCCGCGATCCAGATATTGCTCAGCACCACGAAGCCCGCCACCATCAGCAGCCGGTACAGCACCGACTGCTGGCCGAAGCTGAACACCGCGCACGCCACGCCGATGCCGCCCGACAGCACCGTCGCCAGCAGCGCGACCGCGTGGTAGTTGCTCAGGATCAGGTGATCGCGCTTCTCGAACAGCCGGTCGGAGGTAAAGCGCGTGAACGACAGCTGCATCGGCCCGGTCAGGATCAGGCTGCCCGCGATCAGGTAGGTCACCGAGACCTGGAACTGCGTGATCAGCGAGCCCGGCACCACGAACGGCAGGCTCAGCATGCCGATCAGCAGGATGCCGACGATCGACAGGATCCACGGCCCGGAACTGATGATGCCGGCATACGCATAGGCGCTCAGCATGCCGGACAGGTTGTCCCGCCGCAGCATCTTGCGCAGCTCGAATCCAATGCCCGCCATGCTCAGCCTCCTCCGTGAACCGGGCAGCGCGCCGGATTGCCGCCGTGCCGGGCCGTTCCGTCATGCCCGGCGCCGTCGGGCCGCGCCAGCAGCCGTTGATACAGTTCGCGGTAGCTGCCCACCATGCGCTCCTGGGTGTAGTAGCGCTCCACGCGCGCCACGCCGGCGGCCTGTGCCGCCTGCCAGCGCACCGGGTCGCGCAGCAGCCCGAGCGCGGCCGCGGCCAGCGCGGCGGGATCGGCGATGCGTACCACCTCGCCGGCCGAGCCCAGCGCGGCGTCCTCGCCGGGCAGGCCGAACAGCAGCTCGCGGCACGAGCCCACGTCCGTGGTCACGCACGGCACGCCCGCGGCAAAGCCTTCCAGCACCACCAGCGGCAGCGCTTCGCTGATCGAGCTGAGCACCAGCACCCCCACCTGCGGCAGCAGCGCGTCGATGCGCTGGAAGCCGAGGAACTTCACCTTCTGGCCCAGGCCCAGGCTTTCGGCGAGGCTGCGGCATTCGCGCGCGTACTCCGCGTCTTCGTCCTCCGGGCCGGCGATCCAGCCTTCGGCTTCGGGGTACTCGCGCACCACCGTCAGCATCGCGCGGATAAAGGTCTTGACGTCCTTGATCGGCACCACCCGGCCGATCAGGCACAGCACCGGCGGCACGCCCGGCGGGCGCCGCGCGCGCAGCGGCGCCAGACGCGGCAGGTCGATGCCGTTGGGGATGCTGCGCGTGCGCGCCTCGGGCGCGCCGTCCTGCACCTGGCGGCGGCGGTTGCCCTCATACAGCGCGACGATGTCGTCGCCGGCGTCGTAGCAGACCCGTCCGATGGTCTCGAAAAAGCGCACCCACAGCTCGCGGAAATAGCTGATCTGGGAGATATCGCGTTCGAACACGTTGCGGTTATCGCGGATCCACTGGCTCTGGAACAGGTCAATCTTGCGTTCCTTGGTATAGATGCCATGCTCCGACACCAGCAGCGGGCGCTGGTTGCGGTGGCGCAGCAGCGCGCCGAGAAAGCCCGCATAGCCGGTGGAAACCGTGTGGTAGACCCGCGCCGGGATCAGCCCGTCGGCAATCCGCACCAGTTGCCACAGCGGCTTGTGCATGATGCGCACGGTCCAGAAGTAATCCGTGAACGACGGGTCGGTGCAGAAGCGCCGGTATTGCTCGGTGATGGTCTGCCAGGCACGGCGGCTGTACAGGAACGCGTCTTCGCCCAGCGCGCCGCCTTCGCGCAGCGCCGGCATCAGCTCGCGGATCATGGCGCCGGCCTCGGCCTCGCGGCCGGGCTCGCGCAGCAGGTCGTGCAGGCGGTCCGCGGCGTCGAACGCCTTGGCATTGCCGCTGCGCCCCTGCACCAGTGGTGGCGGCGGGAAGTCATAGAGGTAGTGCGTTTCCAGGTGCACCACGTTGGGCGGCAACTGGTAGGCCATGTCGCCATAGTCCTCGCGCCGGCTGCCGATGAAGACGATGCCGAAGCGCAGCTCGGGAAACGCCCGGATCATCTGGTTGACCCAGCTCGACACGCCGCCGCTCACGTACGGGAAGGTGCCCTCGAGCAGCAGCATGACGTCGGCCGACGCCGCTTTCAACAGGATCTCGCTCATGATTGCCAGTACCGCAGCAGGGGCCGCACCAGCGGGAGCGGCGAAGGGCTGTCAAACGATGCCATCAGCTGGCGCACCGCGGCGTAGTCGCGTTCCAGGTAAGCGGCTTCGGCCAGGTGTGGCAGCACGCGCTCGCGCGCGAAGCCGAGCGCTTCGGCACGCTGCAGCCAGGCGCGCGCCTCGCGCGGGGCGTTGCGGGCCAGCGCCAGGCGCCCGCGCATGTACCACAGCGAGGCGTTGCTGTCGTCATGCGACAGCGCCGCGCTGGCGTAGCGCTCGACCTGGCTCGCGGTATAGCGGTAGACGTCGCCCTGCACCAGGTTCTGGTAGATCAGTTCCCAGTACAGGTCCGCCAGGCGCTTGCTGATCTCGGCGCGCTCGCTGGGGCTGTAGGCGCTTTCCAGCCGCGGCAGCTCGGCCAGGATCTGCTGGGTCAGCTGCTTCTCGGCGCCGTCCAGCATGCCGTAGGCCAGCAGCCGGATATCGTCGGCACTGTCGGCCAGCAACTCGCGCAGCACCGGGCTGACGGTGCGCGCCGGCATCGACTGCATCGCCACCAGCGCGGTCATGCGCTCCGGCAGCGGCGCGCGGGCATTGCCCAGCTGCGCCCGCAGCCGCGCGCCGCCGCCGTGCGTGACGCGCGACATCAGGTGCGTGACAAACTCCGGCAGGCCCACGGTGCCGATGCCGCTGGTATCGACGCGGCGCGGGTACAGCTTCGACAGCAGGTAGCTGCCCAGGCATACCAGCGCGCCGCCGAGCGGCACGAAGAAGCAGAACAGCGCCAGGAAGCCATAGCTCCACGCGAACGGCATGCGCATGCGCCGCGGCAGCAGGCGCCACAGCAGCAACGCGGTCAGCGCGGCGGCCACCGCCTGCATGCCGAAGAACGCCAGCAGCAGCGCGGTGCTGTTGCCGGCGCGGGCCAGCAGCGCCAGCGCGGCGATCTGGGCGGCCAGGCCGCCGGCGCCGAGCTTAAACATGGGGCGCTTCCCCGGCGGGCAGCGTCGACCGCGCGACCGCGCCGTCGACCTGGGCCCGGCGCAGCAGCTTGACCAGCGCGTCTTCCGCGCCGGTGGCGGGCACCGCCAGCGTGTAGACGCCGATGCCGGCGCTGGTGAAATCGGTGCCGAACTGGGCCCGCAGCATGTCTTCGATGCGCACCAGGTAGGCCGCCACGGCCTGCGCATCGGACAGCGGCATCAGTGTCAGCATGGCGCGGTGGTGGGGGTTGACCAGCGGCCAGGCCACGTCCAGCGCCCGCCGGCTGCGCACCACCTGCTCGAACAGCGCATCGCGCTCCGGGTCGGTGTCGAACACCAGCGCCACCACCGAGCTGTCGATGCCGGTCTCGCGCTGCAGCCGCGACAGGCGCGCATAGTCCAGCGCAAACGGGTACGGGCAGGCCGGCAGCGCCGCCTGGATGGTGCGGGTGGCGCCGGCATGCTCGACGCCGTCGGCGTAGTAGCCCAGCAGCACCATCAGCATCTGCAGGTTTTCATAGCTCAGCGACAGGAACGGCATGCGTTCCACCACCAGCAACCCGATCAGGTGGTCGGAGCCCGCCAGCACCGGCGCCACCGCCACGTAGCGCGTGCGGGCATCATGCTGCAGGCCGTCGGCGCGCAGGTGCGCGAGCTGGCGCGTGTCCAGGCAGTGGCGCACCAGCGGATCGGCGGTGTCGAGCGTGAAGGCCGGGCCGATGCTGGCGGCGGGCTCGGCGTCGATGTGCTCGCCGTCGCAGGCATAGAGCGCGGCAGCCTCCAGCTGGCAGGCCTGCGCCACCACCTGCAGCACCGGCTGCGCGCCGGCGAGCACCTGGCCGGCTCGGCCTGCCTCCTCCAGCGCCACGCCGCGCAGCTGCGACAAGGTGTCGCGCAGCGTGGTGGGCCGCGCCAGCAGGTCGTTTTCCAGCCGCGCGTGGGAGATGCGCAGCAGGTAGTGGTTCTTGGTCAGCGCCGCCAGGCGTTCATCCAGGTAGCGGTTCACGGCGCGGGCGCGCGCCAGGCGCGTGCCCCAGATATCGCCGAACTGCCCCGCCACCAGCACCAGCAGCAGGCCGCCCAGGAAGAACAGGCGCGGGAACGGCCCGGTCATCACGCCGGTATGGTGGTAGACGTACCAGGCGCCGAGCAGCATCAGCACGCTGCCCACGCCGATCAGCGTGCCGTAGCGCAGTGCCAGGATCACCGGCAGCAGCCAGGCCCACGGAAAGCCCATGCCCAGCAGCAGCGGGTTCTGCGGCAGCACCAGCCAGGCCAGGCCCAGCGCGGCCAGCATTGCCACTACCAGTTCCACCACGGCGGCGGGCCCGGCGACCGCCGGCGCCAGCAGGCGCGCATAGCGCCCGCCCAGGCCGATGCCCTGCCCCTGTCGCGCGCGATAGGTGTTGTCAGCCGTCTTGGCCACGCTCATCCCCTTGCTTCAACCGATCCATCGCCGCGCGGGCGCGGCGCCGTGCTGAGGATTGCCACCTCAGCCCTGCATCAGCGGCGCCAGCAGGCGACGCAGCAGCTTCTGCGCGGTGCCCGACAGCGAGGCGCGGCTCCAGCCGCTGTCACTGCCGGTGGCGGACCAGACCACTTCGCCGCTGTTCACGTCGAGCAGCTGCAGCGAGATGCCGACCGCGGGCTCGCCATCCACGCCCACCTTGTAGCGCCATTCCTGCACCGCGCCGGTCAGTGCATAGCGGGCCTTTTCGGCGCGCGCCCATTCCAGCGCCTTGCCCACCGCCTCGCGCTCGGCCGGCTCGAACAGCGTTTCCGGGTTCAGCGCGGCAGGATAGCGCTTCAGGCTGGCCACGCCGCCGGTCTTCAGCAGGCTCTCGGCGATCGCCTCGGCGCGCAGGCCGGCCTGCGGCGTCTCGGTGTAATTGACGATCGGCAGCACCGCGATGGTTTCGCCGCGCGCCAGCACCGGCGCGCGCCCGACATCGGTCACCGCGCAACCCGCCAGCCACAGCGCCGCGCCCAGCGCGCCGCACCATGCCGCCAGCCGCTTCGCCACCGTCTTGCCCGTCCCTTGCTTGTTCATGTTCATCCCCTTTTTCGTATTGCCATGTCCTGATGATGCCTGCCCCGCCGCCGGCTCAGTACAGCCAGCGGTAGCGCAATCCCAGTTCCGTCATCGGCCGTCCGCCGTTGCGCGCCGCGGTCTCGTGCGAGACATAGAGCGCCAGGTGGTCATTGCCCAACACCGAGCCCGCCACGCCGCCCTGCACGCGGAAGTTCTGCCGCGCGCGGGTGTCGTGCAACAGCCCGACTTCGCCGAACGGCCGCCACTTGCGGGTGTATTCGTCCAGCAGTTCGGTGCCGAAGCCAAACAGCACGCCGGCCTGCGTGAAGCCCTGCGGCATATAGAACGCCGGCGTCGCGGCGTCGCCGGCCGGCACCAGCGCGGCCAGGCGCGGCGTCAGGCTGCCATCCTGCGTGCTGTAGCTGGCATGGGTAGCGACCACGCGCACGGTGTAGTCCGGATACGCGGTGCGGATCTTGTAGCCGGCCTCGACGTCGTAGACCATGCCGTGGCCGAGCGTGCTGCGGTCCTGGCCGCGGAAGCGGCTGTATTCGATGCGCGCGCCGATGAACTCGCGCAAGCTGAAGCGCCACGTCGCGCCCAGCGCCAGCACGTCCTTGGCCCCGCCCACGCGCAGCGGCGCGGACTCGTCCGCGGGTTGGTTGAGCCCGGCCAGCGTGCTGAACTGCAGCCGCCCCTGCTGGTTCCACTCGCCGAAGAAGCGCGCCGTGGCCATGGTGTCGAGCCCCTCGCGGTAACCGGCGGTGGCACGCCAGCGCCGGTTGTTGTCGCGGTAGCCCAGCGAAAGGTCAGCGCGCCGGTCCGACGCGGGCACGTTGACCAGTTGCTCGGGGTCGGTGCTGCGCTGGTCGCGCCAGGTGCCCTGCAGGTTCAGGTCATAGCCGTCCCACAACCGCACGCCGCCGGCCAGGCTGCCTTCGGTGAATTCCAGCGGCTTCTGGTGCATGAAACGCACGCGCGGCTCGATCGCCTGGGCGTTGAAGAGCAGCGTTTCGCGCAGGGTTTCCTGCAGCGCGTCGTCGGAGCGGGCCCGTTCCTGAGTCTCGAAGGCCAGCGTCTGTGCCGCGCCGAGGCGGTCCAGCCGCTGGTTGGCCTCAATCTGGTTCGCCACCGGAACGCGGCCGGCCTGGCGCTCCAGGATGCGGTCCAGGCTGTTCAGGTCCTGCCGGTCCAGCGCGATCGCCACCTCGGCATACGCCGGGCGCTGCAGCCGGCTGGCGTACCGGCGCGCCAGCCAGCCGCGCGCCAGTTCGCTGGATTCCGCCGACATCGCCCAGGCCAGCGCGGCATCGCGGCCAGCGGCCGACAAGGCGGCCTCGCGCCGCGCCGCGTCGCGTACGACCTCGGCGGAAACCGGCTCGCGCAGTGGTGGCAGCCCGTCGATCTCCCCCAGCTGCGACGGTGCCCCCGCCCCCGCCGACGGCAAGTCGCGCGCCGCGGTGGAAGCGCGGTCGGCGCGCAGCATCTGGATCACCAGCGCGCGCGAGACATCACCGGAGGCAAAGATCTGCCCCAGCGCCACGGTCTGGCGGCGCAGGTCCGCCCGCGACGGCGCCCCCGATGCGTTCTCGTGCTCCTCGTCGCCGTCGGTGTTATCCGGGCGCATACGGGCAGCGCCCGCGCCGCGCCGGGCCCAGCCGCGATGCAGGTCGATCCAGGCCTGGCGGCGCACGCGCCAGGCCATGTCGGTCTGGCCGATGGCTTCATAGGCGTCGGCCAGAAGGTTCAGCCAGAGCGGATCGGCGCTCTGGCCGTCTTTGAGCTTGCGCAGGTAATGCAGGGCCGCGCGCCCGTCGTAGTAGCGCATATGGCCGGCGGCGAAGGCACCCCACAGGTCGGGATTGTCTTCGGCCTGGTCCTGCAGGCGGCGCATCACCGCGCGCACCTCGGTATCGCTGCCCTGGTCGACCAGCGTCCACAGCAGCGCCGCCAGCGTTTCACTGTCGGCGTCCGGCAGGCCCGCGGCGTGGCGCAGGTCGGCCAGGGCCTGGTCGCGCTGGCCGGTCACGCGGTAATACTCGGCACGCCGCATCAGGAAGCGGCTCGATTGCTTGGCGACCCGGCGCTGTTCGGGGCTCATGTCCTGCAGCAGGCGCTCGATGCGGCGGTAGGCATGGGCACGGGTGTAGTAGTACAGCGCCAGCTCCAGCGAGGCCGGGCTGGCGCCGCGGCGCCAGTCGGCCTCGGCGATGCGGCCGGCGTCGATCGGGGTCTTGTCGTAATACGCGATCAGGTTGGAAAAATCCGCTCCCTGCGCGTCGCGCAACTCGTCCATGCAATCGTTGCGCGCCGGCCCCGCCGGTCGTTGCATGCAGTGCTCGTCGCGGCTCTGCACGGCCGCCACCATCAGCTGCCGATAACCGTCCTGCAGCAGGTCGTCACGCTGGTTGAGCCGGGCCAGCTCGGTGAACGTGCGCCAGTAAAGCAGGTCGCGCGGGCCCGCGGCGGCGCGTGCGGGCAGCATGGCATCCAGCGCGTGGGCCAGCTTGCCGCGCACATAGAGCAGGTTGGCCAGCTTGAGCGCATAGGCCGGGCGCGGGCCGAAGCGCTGCTGCAGTTGCGTATAGAGCTGGAACGCGCGCTCGTCCTTGCCGGCGCGTTCCGCCAGCGCGGCATGGCGCTCCATGATGTCGCGCGCCTTGGGGCCGTGGCTCAGGCCTTCCAGGAAGCGCATCGCTTCTTCCGGCTCGCCCAGGCGTTCGTAGGCGGCCACCACCTCGTCCACCGTCTTCAGGTCCGCGCCGCCCGCGCGGTGGCGCAGCGCGGCCAGGTAGGCACGGTCGTCGGACAGTCCCGGCGCGAGCCGCATCACCGCATCCCAGGCGCGCTCGTCGTTGGTCGCGCGCGCATAGTCGAGCCAGCTCTTCAGCGCCACGGCGGGCTGGCGGTTCCATTCGGCCACCTGGGCCAGCCGTTCGCGCCAGACCGGCTCGCCCGGCAGCCGGCGCACCGCGGTCTCGGCCACGCGCTGCGCCTGGTCGAGCTTGCCCGCCGACAGGAACACGCGATAGGCCAGCTCATAGTCCTCGACATTGAACTTCGTGTCAGCCGGCTGCGCGGGTGCGGCCTCCTGCGCCGCGGCCTTGCGCACGCCGAGCTGGCCCGAAGCCGCCAGCGCCTCGCGCAATGCCAGTCCGCGCGGGCCGTCGAGGAACACCACGCCACGATCGCTCCAGGGCTGGCTTGCGGCAATGCGCCGCACTTCGGCCTGGCGGGCGGCCAGCGCGGCCCGCTCCGCATCGGCGCCGTCGCGCAGCCGCGCCGACACCTTCAGCAGCCGCTCGACATAGCGGCTGGCCTGTTCCGGCTTGTTGGCCGCCAGCGCCAGCCGGGTCAGGTAGCGCAGCACCTCCGGGTCGTCGAGCAGCTTGCCGCCGTGGCGCTCGGCCTGCGCCAGCGCCTCGTCCAGCAGGTTGCCTGACTGCAGCGTCTGCACCGCCTTCAGGAACAGCGCGCGCCGCTCGGCCAGCGTGGTCGCGGCCGCCTGCTGCGCGAACAGGGCATTGGCGGCGTCGCGGTAGTCGCCGCCGGCAATCGCCAGGTCCGCCAGCTGGCGGTTCCAGAACGCGGCATTGTTGCGGTCTTGGCTGGCCAGTGCCGTATAGAACCTGCGCATCGCCTCATCCGCGCCCGCCTGGCGCGCCTGCGTGGCCAGTGCCTGCAGGTCGGCCAGGGGCCAGCGGCGGCCGGCGGCCCGGTCCAGCAGGCTGCGCAGCTGCACCAGGTTCTGTTCGCGCTCGGGCGTTCCCGGCAGCGCGGCCCAGGCGCGCTGCTGCGCGATCTCGATGCGCGTGCGCAGCACCTGGCCCGAGAGGTCGGTGCCCTGCACCGCCTGCATCCGCTCCAGCATGGCCTGCGCCTCTTCCAGCCGGCCGGTGCGCGCGTACTGCTCGGCCAGCACGCCCATGAAGGCGGGGTCGTCAGGCGTGACCTTCCACCAGGCTTCCAGGTAAGCCATGGTCAGCCCGTCGATGGTTCGGCCCTGCCCCAGCAGCCGTTCGCGCAGGGTCTCGCGCGGGAACATCAGCGCCAGGCCGATGCCCACGATGGCGGTAAAGGTCAGCACCAGCGTCGGCGGCAGCAGCCGCTCGCGCTCAGCCGGCGCAGCGGACTTCAACTTGTTGCCTGACATGATTGGGGTCGGTCACGGGTGCGGTATCCACGCGCAGCGTGTTGCGCTCGCGCACGGCCGGTACGGCCTTGCCATCGACGCTGACACGGCAGTTGCCGGCGTTGGCCAGGCGGAAGAACGGCTTGAAGTAGCCACTGAAAGCGAAGCGGGTCACGCCATCGCGCTGCGACCAGTCGCGCACGATGCCGCTCGCTTCGGCCAGCTGCGGCGTGGCCGGCGCCACCGTGGCCGCGGTGTCGCGCATGGCAAAGCGGGCATCGCCGCCGTCCAGGTGCAGGTAAACGCCGCCGCCGGGCGCCGGCGAGGTCCCGGTCACGCCATGCGCGGCGGCCACGTCGGGCAGGCCCGCGCCGCTCCAGCGCAGGTTGCGCAGGTTGCCGTCGCCGCGCACGATCCATCGCGTGCCGGATACGCCTGGGCTGCCGTCGCCCACCTCGCGCGCCACCGCCATGTCCTGCCAGTCGAGCACCTTGCGCACGTAGTCGGTCGCATGCAGTGGCAGCAGCGGCTGCGCCAGCGCGTAGTCATAGACCTTGCGCAGCGCCTTCAGCGACGCGGCCTTGGTGCCCGAGTAGCTGTGGTAGTAAATGTTCACGGGCTTGAAGCGATACGGCTGGTCGGTCAGCTCGAAGGTCTCGATCACGCGCTCGAAGCCGTAGAACGGGCCGTGCCACAGGTTGGTATAGACGTTCTCGTTCTGGTTGGGCGCAAACACCTGGAAGGTGCCGCCCGGCTTGTGGATACCCAGCGGCGCGATCGCGGTCCAGCTGGGGTTGCTGCGCGTGATCAGCGTATCCCCGCCATTCATGTTGAGCACGCGCGCCTTGTCGGCCAGCCGCAGGGCCTCGGCCGGCGGCTGGCAGTCGCCCGACCACAGCAGCATGCTGACGGGCTTGCCGGCAGGGGCCAGACTGCGGTTGATGTAGTCGATGGAACCGCCGATCTCGCGGTTCAGGTCCATGGTGTAGCCGGGGATGTTGAGGTGGAACGCCTCGTCGCCCTCGACCACCGCGGCATTGCCGGCATGCGCGGGCTGGCCCAGCACTGTGCGCGCCCATTCGAACGGGTGCGAAAAGGTATGGCTGGCTACTTCGACATAGGGCTGGGCAAAGATCTTGCGCGCGATCGGTTCCAGTTCGGCGCTCAGCTTCGGGTACATGCCGTCGCGGCTGACCTCGCCCTGGATCACCGACATGGTCATCGGCAGCCGGTAGCGGTCGAAGATCTCGCGCAACAGCACCTCGCCGGAAAAGCCGCCGCCCGGCATCTCGGCGCGCGAGGCAAAGCCGTCGCCATCGATATGGATGGTCAGCAGGCGCCGGCCATTCTCGGTGGTGACATCGGGCACCGGCATGGCGGGCAGGCGCAGCGCCTCGCGCAGGAAGTCCAGGGGCTGCACCACCCAGCGGCTCTGGGTGTTGCCGGTGCCGCTCTGGTGCACCGCATACGGCCCCAGCACATAGCCGCCCCACGGCGTGATGGCCGCGGCGTCATAGGTCAGGGTTCCGGAGCGCAGGCGCAGCAGCGAGCGGAAGCCGCCGCCGTCGGGGACCTGGATCGCCTCGGCCTGGGTACGGTCGGGCGCCACCGGCATCTCGAAGCCCATCATCCGGTCCTTGGCCACGACCTCGACGGGGCCCGACACACGTCCCCTGACCGCCTTCAGGCCGAAGCTGCGCGCCACCGCGCCGCTAACGCTGGTGCCAAAGTCATTCAGGAACACCACCGGCATGCCCTGCGCCATGCGCGCCTGTACCCAGGTGTGGAACCGGCCCGGCTGCGCCGTGACCTTACCCGACAGGTACACCACCACGCCGGCGTAGCGGTCCGGCCCGATCTCGGGCAGCTCGTCGCCGATCTCGGCAAATTCGATGCGGTAGCCCAGGTAATTGAGCGGCATCGCGACAAAGCGCACGCCCGGGGAATCATCGATCGACTCGCCAGGGCGGCGCTCCTGCACCACCAGCACACGCCGCGGCAGCACTTCGACCTTGCCGATGCCGACCGTCTGCAGGCCCGGATCGGCCACGTAGGGCGTGATGCCCAGCGCGCGGATGCGCTGGGCAGTCTCGCGCGCGCAGCGGCGATCCGCCGGCGGGCAATAGTCGATCGACACCACCGGCAGGCGGTATTGCTCGCGGATGGTGCGCGCCTGCGCCAGCAGCCAGTCGCGGTCGGCCTGCGGCACCTCGACGTAGTGGCCCTGGGCCTGGTTCCAGCCGCGGAACAGCGACTCGAAGGCCACGGCATACGCGAGGCCATGCACCTGCGGCAGGATCTCGAAGCCACGGTTGAAGATCAGGCGGGCCTCGGGATAGCGCGCCTTGATCGCGCGCACCACGCGCACCAGGCCGGCTTCCTGCCGCGCACGTTCGGCGTCGGTCCTGGCGGCGAGCTGGTACGAGTCCAGGGTATCGAGGAAGAAGCCGCGGAAGCCGCGTTGCCACAGCGGCGCGATCACCTTGTCGACATAGAAGGCGGGCCAGCCGTCGGCCGCCTGGTCGATGACCGGCGCGTTCCAGGCGTCGTTGCGGCCGACGAACCAGCTTTTGGGGATGTCCTTGAAGTACGGCCGGCCTTCCAGCACCTCGCCCACGCTGACATAGGCAAACCAGGCGGTCGCTGGGGTGGCCAGCTGGCGCGGATCGAAGCCGCTGTCGGGTTCGACCACCGCGATATCGAAGGCCTGCAGCGCGTCGACCGGCGGCTTGGCGCCATAGTGCAGCGCGATCGACGGCAGCGCCGGTGCCGCAGCGTCGGACGCCGGCTGTGCCGCGGCGGCGCCAGCAGCGCCAAGGACCAGGGCCAACGCGGCGCGCTGCGCCAGTTGCCCCAGCCACGCCAGCCATCCCGGCCGGCGCGGCGTGCGGACGCCCCGGCTGCTTTGCGCTGCCCCCAGTCGATTCACAAGCGTGCTTCCCTTTATTTTGCGCACCTCAAGGTGCTCTATGCCAGACATTTTAGTGGCGCCTCAAGACCGCGCGGCGTCTGGTTCTGGACGTCAATTCGGAAAAGTCCGATGTTATCCGGCAACCGCATACTAGAGCAGTCCCGGTTGCTGCATTGTCAACAATTGTCCCGAAAAGGAGACATTGAGCCCGCGCACGCGTTAACTACCGCCCTGCCTAGCGGGGACGGTCCGGCGCAGTCAGCCGGCCCGTAAAGCCCGCCAAAGCCGGACGCCCGATGACGCCGCTGTCCGCTACCGCATTTCCGGACAGTCCGGTTTCCGCCCGCACGAAAAGCTTGTGCAGATTGCCCAATGTATGGACGCGCATCCAGACCATTGACTCATGTATGCGCACGCACCACCTGACTGCCACCACGGTTCTTGTGTTTTATTCGCATAATGCTATCTCAGCGCCGGACCAGCCTCACCCAAACGCGGTAGAAGACGTGCCGTAAAAATTTGTAAAAAGCATGGCACCAACCTGCAGCGGGCGGCAGCCATTATGCACGACCAGGTGGCACGGTTGCCCCCCGGCGGTGCATGCACAGGTAAACCCGACAATAAAAAATCAGGGAATTCACTGAACTGGGACCGAAGTAGAAAACGCTAATATCTCCTGTCGGAACCTCTCATCATGATTAGGCGCTTAGCCTGATTGACACACCGGGAAAATTCGGCAGAATGATTCCCACTTGTGCAGCGTTCATTCGGTGTCATTTGGTGTAGTCGTTCCGTGACGGTTTCGGTTGTCACGACAGCGACATATCGAAGTCATATGGAATGCGCTGGCGGGGAACATAAAAGAGATCCGCTGGGTGCGTTGCACACGGTGTATAACGAGCGTTTTCGCTCATTTTGAAATTCAAGGTTGAGATAGATATGGAAACCGGTACCGTTAAGTGGTTCAACGACGCCAAGGGCTTCGGCTTCATCACGCCGGACGAAGGCGGCAATGATCTGTTCGCGCACTTCTCCGCGATTGAAGGCAATGGCTTCAAGTCGCTGAAGGAAGGCCAGAAGGTGCGCTACGTCAAGGCCATGGGCCAGAAGGGCGAGCAAGCCACCAAGATCCAGGCCCTCTGATACCGGTGAGGTACCCGCTGGTCCAACGGACCAGCCGGCACAAAAGCCCCGCAGCGTCGTTGCGGGGCTTTTTGTTTTTGGGCGCGCTGTGCTGGAGCACGGCTGCGCCAGCGCCGTTGCAGGTGAAATTGCTATAATCGCCCGACCCCACAACCACCTCCCGGGCAAGTGCGCGCCGACGTCGCGCGGCCGGCGCGGGACGGTAAGCAGCGTGTCGAGGAGTTACGTGGCCGGTACTCAGATCGCAGCTTCAGACAGCCCCGCCGTCGCAGGCTGCCAGGCTAGCCCCGCCGCTTCGGCGGGCAGTTCCTTCCATGCCGCGCTGCGCATCCTGCCGGCGGTACAGCGCCAGGCCATGTTCGAGATCTACGCGTTCTGCCGCGCCGTCGACGATATCGCCGACGGCAACGCGCCGCATGCCGAGCGCCTGGCAGCGCTGGATGCCTGGCGCCGCGACATCGGCGCCTGCTACGCCGGCAACCCGCCCGCGCCACTGCAATCGCTGTGCGCCCAGATCCGGGCGTTCGACCTGCAGCAGGCAGACTTCCTCGCCGTGATCGACGGCATGACCATGGACGTAGTGCAGGATATCCGCGCGCCCGACGCGGCCACCCTGGACCTGTACTGCGACCGCGTTGCCAGCGCGGTGGGCCGCCTGGCGGTGCGCGTGTTCGGTCTGGAGGCGTCGTGCGGGATAGCGCTGGCGCACCACCTGGGCCGCGCGCTGCAGCTGACCAATATCCTGCGCGATATCGACGAGGACGCCGCCATCGGCCGGCTCTACCTCCCCGCCGAGGCGCTCGCCGCGGCCGGCATCGGCGCGGCCACGCCCGCGGCCGTGGCCGCGCACCCGGCGCTGGGACAGGCGTGCGCGGCCGTGGCGCGCGAGGCCCGGGCCCACTATGACCAGGCCTGGGCCATCATGGCGCGCTGCCCGGCACGCCAGGTGCGCTCGCCACGCATCATGGCCGAGGTCTACCACCGCATCCTGGGGCGGCTGTGCGCGCAGGGCTGGCGCGCGCCGCGCCAGCGCGTGCGCCTGCCGCGCGCGCAATTGCTCTGGATTGTGCTGCGCCACGCCATTGGCTGAGCGCGGCAAGCCGATGCACGCCCGGCCCGGCCACGCCGCGCGCCGGCACAAGGAGGCTGCATGTCGATGAACGAGACCGTCTTTGCCAATGCCGCGCCCCAGCTGGACGCGGCGCCGCGGCAGCCAGCCGGCGCGCACGAGCCGGCGGCAGCGCGCGCGCCGGCGCACGCGCTCGACCAAGGCATCGACCGCGCGCTCGACGCGCTGCTGCACCAGCAGCGCCCCGACGGCCACTGGATCTACGAACTCGAAGCCGACGCCACCATCCCCGCCGAATACGTGCTGATGGTGCACTACCTGGGCGAGCCTCCCGACCTCGACCTGGAAGCGCGCATCGCCCGCTACCTGCGCCGCATCCAGAACCCCGACGGCGGCTGGCCGCTGTTCCATGAAGGCCGCTCCGACATCAGCGCCAGCGTCAAGGCGTATTTCGCGCTGAAGATGGCGGGCGACGATCCGCAATCGGCGCCAATGCAGCGCGCGCGCCAGGCTATCCATGCCATGGGCGGCGCCGAGGCCAGCAATGTGTTCACGCGCACGCTGCTGGCGCTGTACGGGGTGCTGCCGTGGACGGCGGTGCCGATGATGCCGGTCGAGATCATGCTGTTGCCGCGCTGGTTTCCGTTCCACTTGTCCAAGGTCTCGTACTGGGCGCGCACGGTGATCGTGCCGCTGCTGGTGCTCAACAGCCTGCGCCCGCAGGCGCGCAACCCGCGCGGCGTCGGCATCCATGAACTGTTCGTCGGCAACTGCCACACGCTGGGCCTGCCGCCGCGTGCGGCCCACCAGCATGCCGGCTGGTACAGAATGTTCCGCAGCCTGGACGCGCTGCTGCGCGTGGCCGAGCCGCTCTTTCCGCGGGCGCTGCGCCGGCGCGCCGTTGCCGCGGCACAGCGCTTCGTGCGCGAGCGGCTCAACGGCGAGGACGGCCTGGGCGCGATCTTCCCCGCCATGGCCAACAGCGTGATGATGTTCGACGTGCTGGGCGTGCCGCCCGAGGACCCGGCGCGCGCGGTGGCGAGGCGTTCGCTCGAGCGCCTGCTGGTCGAGCACGGCGACGAGGCCTATTGCCAGCCCTGCCTGTCGCCGGTGTGGGATACCGCGCTGGCCACCCACGCCCTGCTGGAAACCGGCGAAGCGCGCGCGGCGCAGGCGGCCGGGCGCGCGCTGGACTGGCTCAGGCCGCTGCAAGTGCTGGACCTGCGTGGCGACTGGGCGGTGCGCCGCCCGCTGGTGCGCCCGGGCGGCTGGGCCTTCCAGTACGCCAACGCCTATTACCCCGACGTCGACGACACCGCCGTGGTGGCCGCCGCGATGGACCGCTTCATGCGCGCGCACCACGCGCCGGGGCGCTACGGCGAAGCGGTGGCGCGCGCCACCGAGTGGATCGTCGGCATGCAGGGCGGCAACGGCGGCTGGGGCGCGTTCGAGCCCGAGAACACGCACCTGTACCTGAACAACATCCCCTTTGCCGATCACGGCGCGCTGCTGGACCCGCCCACCGCGGACGTATCGGCGCGCTGCCTGTCGATGCTGTGCCAGACCGGCGCCAACCCCGGCAACAGCGAGCCCGCCGCGCGCGCGTTGCGCTACGTGCTGGCCGAGCAGATGCCCGACGGCAGCTGGTTCGGCCGCTGGGGCACCAACTATATCTACGGCACCTGGAGCGCGCTGTGCGCGCTGAACGCCGCCGGCCTGCCGCCCGAGGCGCCCGAACTGCAGCGCGCGGTGGCGTGGCTGGCGCGGATCCAGAACGCAGACGGCGGCTGGGGCGAGGACGGCAGCAGCTACCGGCTTGACTACCGCGGCTACGAGCCGGCGCCCAGCGTGGCCTCGCAGACCGCCTGGGCGCTGCTGGCGCTGATGGCCGCGGGTGCGGCCCAGCACCCGGCGGTGGCGCGCGGCGTCGACTACCTGCTGCGCACGCAGCAGCCCGGCGGCCTGTGGCATGAGGCCCGCTTTACCGCGGTGGGCTTTCCGCGCGTGTTCTACCTGCGCTATCACGGCTACGCGCGCTACTTTCCGTTGTGGGCGCTGGCGCGCTACCGCAACCTGCAGCGCGGCGGCACCGGCCAGGTGTCATGGGGGCTGTGACGGCGCCGTTCGTGCTGGTCGTCACCGGCATGGCATTCGAAGCGCGCATCGCGGCCGGGCCGCATTGCCGCGTGGTGCACGGCGTGCGCGGCCTGGCGCTGGAGCAAGAGGTCTCCGCGATGGCCAGCCGGCAGTGCATGGGAATCCTCAGCTTCGGCGTGGCGGGCGGGCTGGAGCCGACGCTGGCGCCCGGCGATGTGGTGCTGGCGGATGCGGTCTGTGCTCCCGGCGAACGCTACGACACCGCTTCGACCTGGACGCGCGCCATGCACGGGGCGCTGCCGCACGCGCGCATCGGCACCGCGGCCGGGTCCGACCAGCCGGTACTGTCGGTGGCTGCCAAGGCGGCGCTGCACCGGGCCACGGGGGCGCTGTGCGTCGATATGGAATCGCATCTGGCCGCGCGCATGGCGGCAGCCTGCCGGCTGCCGTTCGCGGCCTGCCGCGTGGTCATCGACCCCGCCACGCGCGCGGTGCCGGCCGCGGCGGCGGCAGGCATGGGCGAACAAGGCAAGACCGATGTGGCCGCGGTGTTGCGCGCGCTGCTGCGCGCGCCCGGGGACTTGCCGGCGCTAATGCGCCTGGCCGGCGATGCCGCCGCCGCGCGCGGCGCGCTGCGCGCGGCGCGGCTGGCGCTGGGGGATGCGTACGGGTTGCGCGACATGCGCGGGCGGCAAGCTGACTTCTGAGCGGCGACGCAAGGCTTTCTCCCGCTCGCCGGAGAGAGTTGGGGGAGGGCCGGACTGTCCACGAAGTAAAGCGTGTCGGTCTGCCTGGGCCTCCCCTCGCCCGGCCCCTCTCCCGCAAGCGGGCGAGGGGAGCAAAGCCCGGTGCGCTTAGACGCCGGAAGCTAGAGTCATCCCCTCAGCCGAACTTCCTCACCGCGTCCAGCGCCAGCCCGCTGCCGATGCTGCCGAACCGGTCCCCTTCCACGCAGCGCGCCTCGGGCAGCAATGCCGCCAGCCGCTGGCGCAGCAGCGGCACGCTGCTGGAGCCGCCGGTGAAGAAGATGGTATCGACGGCCGCGCCGGACACGCCGGCGTCGGCCAGCAGCTTGTGCACGGTCTGCTCGGTCTTCGCCACCAGCTTGTCGATCGAGGCATCGAACTCATCGCGGGTAATGGTGAGCGTCAGCCCTTGTTCCAGCCGCTGCAGGTCCACCTCGGTGCTGCCCGCGTCCGACAGGGCAATCTTGGCGGCTTCGACCTGGATCGCCAGCCAGTGCCCGGCACGCTCCCGGATCAGCCGCACCAGGCGGTCGAGCTTGACCGTGTCGGCGGCGTCGCGATAGTTGTCCATCACCAGCGACCACGCCTTGCGCGTATAGAGCAGGTTGATGGTGTGCCAGCTGGCCAGGTCGAAATACTGGCTCGACGGCATCGCCTTGCCGTTGCGCAGCGCGCTGCCCAGGCCCAGCAGCGGCATCGCGCGCGCCAGGCTGAGCGCGCGGTCGAAGTCGGTGCCGCCGATGTGCACGCCGCCGTTGGCCAGGATGTCGTCGCGCCGGTCAGCGCGCGCGGCACGCTCCGGCGACAGCCGCACCAGCGAAAAATCCGAGGTGCCGCCGCCGATATCGGCGACCAGCACCAGTTCCTCGCGCGTGATGCCGGCCTCGTAGTCAAACGCCGCCGCGATCGGCTCATACTGGAACGCGATCTCGCTGAACCCCGCGTCGCGCGCGATCCCGGCCAGCGTGTCTTCGGCCAGCTGGTCGGCCACCGGGTCCTCGTCGATAAAAAACACCGGACGCCCCAGCACCGCGCGCGAGAAGCCGGTGCCGGCGGCGTGCTCGGCGCGCGTCTTCAGTTCGCCGATGAAATGCGCCAGCAGCTTGCGGAACGGCATGGCCTGGCCCATCACCTCGGTGCTGTCGTCCATCATCGAAGTGCCGAGCAGGCTCTTGAGCGAACGCATCAGCCGGCCCTCGTAGCCCGCCAGGTAATCGCCCAGCGCGGCGCGCCCGTAGCTGACCAGCGGATCCTCGGCATGGAAAAAGATCACCGACGGCAGCGTCGCCTTGCCATCCTCCAGCGGCAGCAGCGCGGCCGCGCTGCCGGGCCGGCTCCAGCCAACGGTCGAGTTGGAGGTGCCGAAGTCCAGGCCGCATGCGTTTGACATCATCGATTCCGTTCCCTGCAAGCAAAGTGGCGCGCGCGGCGCAAGCCGGCCGCGGGCGGGGGCGCTATTGTAGGGCAGCGACCGGGTCCGTGCCGGCCGAGCATGCCTTGACACGCTGGCAGGGCAAACCTATGCTGCGAAGGTTCCTTATTAAAGACCGTTGTTCTGTTGTTCAGAACGAACGGGGCGAGATCTGATCTTCAGCCATGCAAAAACCACTGCGCCATATCCGCGTCCTCGACCTCACCAATGTGCTGGCTGGACCGTTTTGCTGCCACCAGCTGGCCCACCTGGGCGCCGAAGTCATCAAGGTGGAAACCCCGGGCACCGGCGACCTGGCTCGCCAACTGGGCGCGGACCCGGTGCTGAACCAGCGACTGATGGGCGTGTCGTTTCTGGCACAGAATCCTGGCAAGCAATCGGTCACCGTCAACCTGAAGCATGCGCGCGGCAAGGAGGTGTTCCGCAAGCTGGTGCGTGGGGCCGATGTGGTGGTCGAGAACTTCCGGCCTGGCGTGATGGACCGCCTCGGGCTGGGCTACGAGACCCTGAAGCAGGACAATGCGCGGCTGATCTACTGCGCGATCTCGGGCTTCGGCCAGGACGGCCCGCTCGCCGGCCTGCCCGCCTACGACCAGATCATCCAGGGCATGGCCGGCGTGATGCAGATCACCGGCGACGCCCACAGCGCGCCGCTGCGGGTAGGCTACCCGGTGTCCGACACCATCGGCGGGCTGACCGCGGCGCTGGCGGTGTCGGCGGCGCTGGCCGATACCGGGCGCACCGAGGGCTATTTCATCGACGTCTCGATGCTGGAAGCAACGCTGGCGACGATGGGCTGGGCGGTGTCCAACCACCTGATCGCGGACCGGGCGCCCACGCCGATGGGCAACGAGAACATGACCGCCAGCCCGTCCGGCACCTTCCGCACCGCCGACGGCCTGCTCAATATCGCCGCCAACAAGCAGGAACAGTTTGAAGCGCTCTGCCGCGTGGTGGGCCGCCCCGCGCTGGCTGCCGATACGCGCTTCGCGCAGCGCCAGGCGCGGCTGGCGAACCGGGCCGCGCTGACACAGGCGCTGGAAGCCGAACTGGCACGCAAGCCGGCGGCCGCGTGGTGGCCGCTGCTGACCGCGGCCGGCGTGCCGGCGGGGCCGGTGCTTGACGTGCCGCAGACACTGGCCCAGCCGCAGGTCAGCGAACGCGGCATGATCGCCGAGTTTGCCGACGCGCCCGGCGTGGGCCGCGACATCCGCGTGGTGCGCACCGGCTTCAAGCTCAACCGCGAAGCGCCGGCGGTGGACACGCCGCCGCCGCAACTTGGCCAGCATACGCGGCAGGTGCTGGAGCGCCTGGGCTACAGCGATGCGGACATCGATCAACTGAGCCAGGAGGGTGCGATATGAGCGGTACCGACACTGCCAGCCAGCCCCGGGACGAGGGCCTGGACCACGGCCAGCGCCAGTCGCAGGACTGGTGGCGCACCGGCATCATCGACATGCGCCCGGGCGAGATCCGCTACCGCGGCTACCCGATCGAGCAGTTGATCGGCCGGGTATCGTTTGCGCAGATGATCTGGCTGATGCTGCGTGGCGAGCTGCCCGGCCCGGGCCAGGGTGAACTGCTTGACGCGGCGCTGATGGCTGCCGTCGACCACGGCCCGCAGGCGCCCAGCATTGCCATCGCGCGCATGGCGGCCACCTGCGGCGTGGGGCTGAACAATGCCATGGCGTCGGCCGTCAATGTGCTGGGCGACGTGCATGGCGGCGCGGGCGAACAGGCGGTGGCGCTGTATCACGACGTGGCGCAGCGGCTGGATGGCGGCAGCGCGATGGCGGCGGCTGTGACCGAGGCGCTGCGACACTACCGCGATCTGCACGGCAAGTACGTAGCCGGCTTCGGCCACCGTTTCCATCCGGTCGATCCGCGTGCGCCGCGGCTGCTGGCGCTGGTCGAACAGGCCGCGGCCGACGGCGTGGTCAGCGGTCGCTACGCCGGCATCGCGCGCGCGGTGGAAGCGGCGCTGGGCGCGGGGCGCGGCAAGCCGATCCCGATGAACATCGATGGCGCCACCGCGGTGATCTACGCCGAACTGGGCTTTGCCGCGCCGCTGGCACGCGGGCTGTTCTGCCTGTCGCGCTCGGTCGGCATCCTCGCGCACGCGTGGGAACAACAGTGCGAGGGCGGACGCAACAAGGGCCCGATGCCGCGCCAGTTCCTGTGGACCTATGATGGCGCGCCGCCGCGCGACGTGCCGGAGCCGGGCACACGCCCCTAGCCGCAAGATCCCCACGACAAGCCGACCCGATCGAGGTCAGCCGGCCAGGTCGGGCGCCGGCTCCAGCAGCGCGGCCGGCGCCGCACTGGCCGCCGCTACCGCCATCGACGATGCCAGCACATAGCGGTCCCTCCCATGCGCCTTGGCGTGGTAAAGCGCGCGGTCGGCCTCGGCAAACAGGGTCCGCCACAGCGCCTCGCTGCTGCCCGCGCCGCTGCGCAGCTGCGCCACGCCGATGCTGACGCTGGCATGGCCGCGGCCTGCGGGCAAGGCGATCGCGCGCACCTTGCGCAGCACCCGGTTGGCCAGCGCCGAGGCCTGCTGCTCGTCGGTATGCGGGCACAGCACGCAGAACTCTTCCCCGCCGTAGCGGCCGGCCACGTCCGAGGCGCGGCGCGAGTTGTCCAGCGCCTGCGCCACTTCACGCAGCACCGCATCGCCGGCATGGTGGCCGCAGCTATCGTTGACCTGCTTGAAGTAGTCGATATCGATCACCAGGCACGCCAGCGGCTGGCCGTCGCGCTGCCAGCGCGCCACCAGCGACAGCGCCGACATCTCCAGCGCGCCGCGGTTGAGCAGCCCGGTCAGCGCGTCCATGCGCGCGCCGCTCTCGTTGTGCGCGACGATCTGCTCCATCGCCATCACGGTGAAGCCGAACAGCCCCAGCAACGTGGCGATCAGCGGCGCCAGGACCCAGGCCGAATCGGCCGGGCCGGCGAAGAACAAGGTCAGCGGCGCCGCGGCGCCGCCGGCCGCCGCGCTGCCGGCCGGCAGGCTCATGGCATGGCTGAAACCGGCCAGCTGCGTCGCCAGTTGCACCAGGCTCGCCATCAGCACCAGCGGCGCACCAATGCTGCGGCGCCCGCGCCCGGCGCGCGCCAGCGTGGCGAAGGTGGCGAGCGACACCAGCGCCAGCACACCATAGACGATGCGCAGCACCAGCTGCGGGCCTTCAGGCAGGCCGCTCGAGGCCGCCATCAGGCCCAGCACGATCGCGCCCGCCCCGGCCAGCGCGCCCGGATGCGCCGGCACGCCGTAGTAGAGCCGCACGCCGCGATAGATCAGCAGCCAGCCGGCGACGAAGGCGAATGCGCCCAGCGTGCCGAGCTGGCCGGTGCCGCTGGCCGCGCTCACCGCCAGCGCCAGGCCCGCCGCCGACACCAGCACATGCCCGAAGGCCCACAGCCGCCCCGCCGTGCTCGCGCGCAGCGCGAACACCAGCCCCGCCGCAATGATCAGCGTGCTGCAGAAAAACACCATCATCACCACCGCGATGGTCTGCTGGTCCAGGTGCAAGGGATTTCCTCAAGGATGCCGTCCGCCTGCCGTCAATCTCGATCGGCAGGCATCAGGCCACGGGGGCGACGCGGGGCATGCGGGCGCTGATTTCACCAGATGTGACGTGCGCGGTTTTTCATGCCATCCGCATGATAGCCCGCGCCGGCGCAAGCTTGGCACCCCCTGCAAGCCGGGTCGGCCGGGCTTCGCCCGGGGCGGGGGTCTTGCGTCAGTCTGGGACGGTCGGACCAGGCGTGGCGGGCGGCGCCGAGCCGCCGAGCGCGCGCGTCAGCGCGCGCGCAGCCTGCAGCACATCGCTGCGGAACGCGTCGCGGTAGCGCGCCGCCGGGCAGGTCAGCGTCAGCGCGCCGGCCAGTTCGCCGCCAGCACCGAACACCGGTGCCGAAACCCCGGCAAGATCGGGGCTGCGGTCACCGACCAGCGCGGCCACGCCGTCTTGCCGGATCTGGTCATAGAGTGCGCCGGCCTCGCCGGCGAAGGCGCGCAGCACGCGCGCGCCGGCGCCGCGGTCGCGCGGCAGCAGTTCGCCCGCGCGCACGTGGTCACGCACCGGCTGCGGCGAATCCACGCGGTACAGGCACAACCGGTGCTCGCCCTGCTCGACATGAAAGGCCGCGCTCTCGCGCGTTGCGTTCACCAGTTCGCGCAGCACCGGCATCACCACCGCCTCGAGCGAGAACGACGCCGCATAGACCGCGTGCAGCCGCGCCACTTCCGGGCCCAGGCCATAACGGCCATCGGCGTGGCGCAGCACCAGCCCGGCGTGCTCGAGCGATGCCAGCAGGCGCAGCAGCGTGCTCTTGTACAGGCCGCTGCGCTGCGCCAGTTCGGCGAGCGCCAGCGCGCCATCGCCCAGGCGGAATACCGACAGCACGAACAGGGCCCGGTCCACGGCGATGGCGCCCCCGGCGGCGGCGTGCTTGTCGGCTTCGGAAACCTGTGCGGCTTTGCGTGGCATGGCGGGCGGCAAATGAACCTGGGAGGGGCTTGGGTCAAAACGATGCGCCACCGTATAGAACGCTCCCTGCCTTGTCAATCGGGGCTCCTGGCGGCGTCGATGTGCCAGGACCTGGCTGGTTGGACCCCCGCATGGTGGCGTTTTTCTGCAACACCCCGCGCAATAGCGTGCCGGACCGCGCGTCCGCGCAAGCGCCTCCTGCGCCGTCTGGGCTACCGCATGCGCCACATCGCGCGCTCGGCGCTTAGCCTATTCGCCACTCCTGGCATTGCAAGCGGAATCAGCGGGGAAATCCACGCCGCTTTTTGCTTAAGCGGCTGCTGCACCGGATGGATAGAATCATGCGTTGCTCAACTCCGCACCATCCTGCTTTTTCCGCCGCAAATGTCTCATCGCCGTGCTTTCCCCGACCTTGGTATGACCGTTCCCGCACTCTCGCTTGGTGCCATCCTGGACGACCTGCGCAGCGCCCCGCGGCCGCTGACGTCCGCGGAATATGCATACCTGGCGCAGCTGCGGCAGCGCATTGTCACCGGCGACGCCGACCTGTGGACCACGCTCGAAACCGCGGGCGTGCCGTGCAGCGAGCGCCGCCTGTCGCCGGACGTGGTGCTGGCGCTGACCGCGATCGGCCAGCTGCCGATGCACTGACTGCGCAGCCACTGCGCGCATCGCCGGAAAATTCCCCGCCGTATTTCCGAATCCGGCTGCCCACCAGCCCCGCCTTGCCCCGCTACGATCGATTCACTTCGAACCGCCGGGGACTCGTACCAGCGCACAAGCGCCGAACCGCCCCCGGCCATGACATGGGCATGGCTTACCGACTCCGCAACCGGCGCGTCTCTTTTCTCTCCTTGCGTGTCTTTGTCGCGCTGATGCAGCACCGCGACACCGGCAGCGCCGCGCAGGCGCTCGGCATCCAGCCGCAACGGCTCCACTACCAGATCCGCAGGCTCGAGGCCGCGCTGGGGACGCCGCTGTTCGAGAGCTGCAGCCCGGCCTGGCTGCCGACGGCGGCGGGCCTCAGCGCCTTGCCCAAGATCCACGCCATGCTGGACATCTGGGAGCAAGTCCAGGGCAGCACCGCCGCGCGGCGCGGCACGGCCGCGGCGCTGACGCGCGAACCCTGCGCGGTGCGGGTCGGCGCGGCTTTCTGGGTGCGGCAGGCCACCATGTAGTCTCAGGCACGCCGTTCGCAGTGATAGGCCTCGGTGCGGTAGGGGAAGGCGACCTCGGCGCGGGCCGACAGCGCCGGATGCTGGTCAATCAGCGCGTGCAGGCGCGTGCGCACCCGCGCCTGCTCCGGCCCGGGCAGCGACGCAATGAAGCTGACCGACATGACGCGGTCAACGATCACCCGCTGCGGCGGCCCCACATGCGTATAGGGCAGGCTTTGCAGTGCCAGCGGCCCGAAGCCCTCGGCCGGAAACACCCGTTTCCAGTCGCCCTTGTGAAAACGCGGCGCGTCGCCTTCATACGGCGCCATGATGGCAGTCAGCTGCGCCACCCAGTCCACGCTTTCATCCCGCACGTTCCAGACCAGCCCGAGCCGTCCGCCGGGGCGCAGCACGCGGCGGATCTCCGCCAGCGCCTGCGCATTCGCAAACCAGTGGAACGCCTGCGCGCAGACCACGGCGTCGACGCTGGCATCGGCCAGCGGAATCGCCTCGGCACTGCCTTCCAGCGCTTGCACCGGCGCCACCGCGGCCGCCAGCTGCGCGCGCATCTGCGCCACCGGCTCGACCGCCGTGACCGTGGCGCCGGTGTGCACCAGCCAACGCGTAAACTTGCCTGTGCCCGCGCCCAGGTCAAGCACGGCGCGGCCGGGATGCAGGCCCAGCGCGCCGCGCAGCCAGGGGTCGATTTCCGCCGGATACTCGGGGCGGCCGCGCGCATAGGTATCGGCCTGGCTGGCGAATCCCTGTGCGGCGGCCTGATGGACAGCATTCATGGGCGGACTCCGGTGCATGGTCGTGCCGTAGCCTACGCGCCCCTGTGCGATCGGACAAGCTGGTGCTGCACGGTCAATGCATCAAAGCGCCGACCCTTGGCCGCCTATTGCATACCCAGGTCTCGACCTTGGCACCACGCCGCGCATATTCGCATGCAATAAGCTTCCTTGACCCGCCCAGGCGCGCTCCGCGACCATGGCTGCCATGCTGCACGGCGCTGGTACCATCGCATGGCCCGGCGCGCCCGCACGGCATGCCCGGCAGCACCGCGGGACTTGCTACGCAGCGCCGCTGCGCCATCCAACCGAGAGAAGACGATGAGACTCGAAACCCTGGCCGTCCACGGCGGCTATTCGCCCGACCCCACCACGCGCGCGGTGGCCGTGCCGATCTACCAGACCGTGGCCTACGCCTTCGATAGCGCGCAGCATGGCGCGGACCTGTTCGACCTGAAGGTGGCCGGCAACATCTACAGCCGCATCATGAACCCCACCAACGACGTGCTCGAGCAGCGCCTGGCCGCGCTCGAAGGCGGCGTGGGCGCGCTGGCGCTGGCGTCGGGCATGGCGGCGATCACCTATGCGATCCAGACCATTGCCGAGGCCGGCGACAACATCGTCTCGTCCAGCCAGCTATACGGCGGCACCTACAACCTGCTGGCGCACACGCTGCCGCAGTCCGGCATCGAGACCCGCTTTGCCGACGGCCGCAATCCGGCCAGCTTCGGCGACCTGATCGACGCGCGCACCAAGGCCGTGTTTGTCGAGTCGGTGGGCAACCCGCTTGGCAACGTGGTCGATATCGCCGCGATCGCTCGCGTGGCACACAACCACGGCGTGCCGCTGATCGTCGATAACACGGTGCCGTCACCCTACCTGTGCCGGCCGTTCGAGCATGGTGCCGATATCGTCGTGCATTCGCTGACGAAGTACCTGGGCGGCCATGGCAACAGCGTCGGCGGCGCCATCGTCGACAGCGGCAAGTTCCCCTGGGCGCAGCACAAGGAACGCTTCCGGCGCCTGAACGAGCCGGACGTGTCGTACCACGGCGTGGTCTATACCGAGGCCCTGGGGCCGGCCGCCTATATCGGCCGCGCGCGCGTGGTGCCGCTGCGCAATACCGGCGCGGCGCTGTCGCCGTTCAATGCCTTCCTGATCCTGCAAGGCATCGAGACGCTGGCGCTGCGGCTGGACCGCATCACTGACAACGCGCTGGCGATCGCGCGCCACCTGCAGCAGCATGCCAAGGTGGCTTGGGTCAATTTTGCCGGCCTGCCCGACCATGCCGACCACGCGCTGGTGCAGCAATACCTGGGCGGGCGCGGGCCCGGCATCCTGTCGTTCGGCCTGAAGCAGGGCGGCCGGGAAGGCGGCGCGCGCTTCCTCGATGCGCTGCAGCTGTTCACGCGGCTGGTCAATATCGGCGATGCCAAGTCGCTCGCCACCCACCCCGCCTCGACTACGCACCGCCAGCTCAATGCCGAAGAACTGCAGGCCGCCGGCGTCAGCGAGGACATGGTGCGGCTGTCGATCGGCATCGAGCATATCGACGACCTGATCGAGGACCTCGACCGCGCACTGGCAGCGGCCTGACCCCGGCCCGATCTGATACCGCTGGTTTGCTCCCCTCTCCCGCCCGCGGGAGAGGGGCCGGGGGAGAGGGCAGGCGCCGGCATTCGCGGACGACCCTCGCACACCTACCCTCCCCCAGCTTTGCCTCGCGCCTCCAGCACAAAATAGCTCACCGAGCCGATCACCAGCGGGATCAGGTAGTACAGCGCGCGGTACGCGATCAGCGCGGCCAGCAGCAGCCCGTGCGGCACCTGGTCGCCCAGCATTGCCAGGAACACCGTCTCGATCACGCCCAGCCCCCCGGGAATGCGCACCACCACGCCCGCCAGCCCCGATGCCAGCAGCACGCCTAGCACGGTGAAGTAGCTCGCATGCGTATGCAGCAGCGCATACAGGATCGCCGCCATCGACATCCAGTGGACCGCCGACAGCGCGCATTGCAACGCCGCAAAGCGCATCGTGGGCATATAGATGTCGTGGTCGCGCACGGTGCGGTGGCGCCCGTGCCAGAGCGCGCACGCGGCCAGGTAGCCGGCCGGAACCGCCAGCATCAGCACGCCCAGCAGCCGTGTCGCCGCCGCGGGAATGCCCCACTCCGGCGGCAGCACCACGAGCTCGCCGGCCAGGATGGCGCCCGCCAGCACGGCATAGCCGAGCCAGTTGCTGCTGACCACCACCACGAACAGGCTCCAGATCTGCGGCGCGCTCAGCCCCGCGCGCGAATACAGCCGGTAGCGCACCCCCGCGCCGCCCAGCGTGGCGCCAAGGTTGAGACTGAGGGTGTAGCTGACATAGGAGATCGCCATCACCCGGCGCAACGGCAGCGGGTGCCCGGCGTAGCGGCAGCCAAGCACGTCGAACTGGCTGTACAGCAGCCCGCTCAGCGCCACGAAGCCGGCCGCCGGCAGCAGCGTGCGCGCGTTGAAGCCGCGCAGCGCGGCCAGCACCGCGTCCCAGTCGATGGTGCCCAGCTTACGGGCGATCAGCGCCAGCACGGCGGCAATGAACAGGATGCCGATGGCGCGACGCCACGCGGGCCAGTGCGCATGCTGGCGGAGCGCCGACAGGGCCTCGGCGCCCGTCATTCCGCGCCTCCGCGCAGCACCACCACGCGCCGCGCGTTGCGCCGCCCGCCCGGCATCGGCTGCACCAGCCGCGGCGCATGCGCCGGCAGCCAGCCCGCCCAGGCCGGAAAGCGGCGCAGGAAGTGGAACATCAGCGTGGCGCCCAGCGCGTCGAGGCGGCTGCGCGGCGACTTCAGCCCCGGCGGCACGGCGCGGCAGCGCGCGCCGATCAGCGCCTCGAGCTGGCCGCGCAGGTGGCGTGCAAAGGCTTCATCGCGGATCACGAGATTGGCCTCGAGGTTCAGCGACAGGCTCAGCGGGTCAAGATTGCTGGAGCCCACCGTGGCCCAGTTGTGATCCACCACCGCGACCTTGCCGTGGAAGGGCCGCTCGACGTATTCGAGGATCTGCACCCCGGCGTCCTGCAGCTGCGCGTAGAGCAGGCCGCCGGCGCGCGCCACCCACGGCATGTCCGGCTTGCCCTGCAGCAGCAGCCGCACCCGTACGCCGCGCGCGGCGGCCTCGCACAGCGCATGCAGCAGCCGGTAGCCCGGCAGGAAGTACGCATTGGCGATGATGACCTCGTGGCGCGCCGCGCGGATCGCGTCCAGGTAGGCCAACTCGATATCGTTGCGGTGGCGGTGATTGTCGCGCGTAACCAGGCACGCGCGTCCTGCAGGCGTGCGCGCATCCGATCGCTCCGGTTCGGCCGGCAGCTCGGGCAACGGTGGCGGCGGGCACGCGCCTGGCATTGCCCGCACCAGGAATTCGTGCACCTGGCGCGCAAACGGCCCGCGGATTTCCACCGCATAGTCCTGCTTGGCCAGCGGCCCGAACCGGTACAGGTGCTGCGCCGAGAAATTGATGCCGCCGACAAACGCCACCTCGGCATCGATGGCAACCAGCTTGCGGTGCATGCGGCGGAAGATGTGCGTGCGCACGCCGAACAACCGCGGCCGCGGGGAGAATGTGCAGAACTGCACGCCTGCATCGACCAGCCCGGTGATGAAGCCCGCCGACAGGTCATGCGAGCCGAAGCCGTCCACCGTCAGGGCCACGCGCACGCCGCGGCGCGCGGCCGCCACCAGTGCCGCGTGCAATTTGTGGCCTACCTCGTCTTCAAACAGGATAAAAGTTTCCAGCAGTACGCTTTCGCGCGCGCGCGCAATGGCGTCGAACACGCACGGAAAATACTCCTCGCCGTTCTCAAGCAGGCGGAAGCGGTCGGAAGCGGACGGCAGCGGTGTCATGGCCGGGGAATCGCCGCAAACACCATGCCAGCGCAAGCACCACGCCGGTGGGCCCTGACCGCGGCGTAGCCCTTATGCCGCGCCGGCATATCGCCATGCGTAATCGCTCGTTCGTCCATGGGCCGCCGTTCCATACAATGGGCCGATGCCGCCGCGCGATGCCGCAGGCAGCCAACACCATCCATGGGGAGCGATCCAATGCAATACGGGAAATTCGGCCTGGCCGCGCGGCTGGCGGCAGCGGTACTCGCGCTGGGCGTGGTCCACGGCGCTGGCGCGGCCGATCCGGACAAGAAGGAAATCCGCTTCGGCGCCACCGCCGGCCCCTATGCCGACCAGATCCGCTATGGCGTCAAGCCGGTGCTGGAACAGCGCGGCTACAAGGTCACCATCATCGAGTTCAGCGACTACGTGCAGCCCAACCTGGCGCTCGCCGACGGGGCCATCGATGCCAACGCGTTCCAGCATGTGGCCTACCTGAAGAAGTTCTCGGCCGACCGCAAGCTGGCGCTGAGCGACGTGATCCAGGTGCCGACCGCGCCGATCGGCATCTACAGCCGCAAGCACAAGGCGCTGGTCGAGGTGAAGGCGGGCAATACTGTGTCGCTGCCCAACGACCCGACGAACCTGGCGCGCGCCATTGCCATCCTGCAGCAGATCGGCTGGGTCACGCTCAAGCCCGGTATCGACCCGATCCGCGCCAGCGAACGCGACATCGACGCCAACCCGCACAAGCTCAAGTTGATCCAGCTGGAAGCCGCGCAGCTGCCGCGCTCGCTCGACGATGTCGACTATGCCTTCGTCAACGGCAACTATGCACTGGCCTCGGGCCTGAAGCTGACCTCGGCACTGGCGCTCGAGAAAATCCCGGACTATTACATGAACCTGGTCGCGGTGAAAACCGCCGACCTCGACAAACCCTTCGTCAAGGATATCCGCGAGGCCTACCAGTCAGCCGAGTTCAAGGCGGTGACGCGGCAGCGCTTCGCGGGCTTCGTGCCGCCGCCGTACCAGCGCTGAGCGCTGCGCCAGCCCAGCAAGGCGCGCCGCGCGGCGCGCTTTCGCCTGGGCGCGCAGGCATTGCCGCATTGTGCGCAGCACGACAATTCCGCGCGGCGCCGGCCGCGCAAATGCCCTACACTCAAGCTCAAGTCCCCCGCGCCCACAAAGCACGGCAGGGATCACAACGCGATCATTGCTGCGGATGGCTGCGAAGATCCTCGCTCCTGTCCGCGCGGATCCTGTCGAGACAACCGCATCGAGAGACCTGCCATGTCCACGGTTGCGCGCTTTGAGATCGGCTATACCCGCTACCTTGCCCCGCCGGGCGACACGTCCCCCCCCACAGCTTCCCCTCCACCGTTTGCCAGCGACCCTGACGCGCTGGTGCCGCTGTACCAGGCGATGGTCCTCACGCGCCAGTTCGACCTGAAGGCGATCGCGCTGCAGCGCACCGGCAAGATCGGCACGTTTGCGTCGGCGCTGGGCCAGGAGGCCATCGGCGTGGGCGTGGCCTACGCCATGCGGCCCGAAGATGTGCTGGTGCCCTCGTACCGCGACCACGCGGCGCAGTTTGTGCGCGGCGTCACGATGACCGAGAGCCTGCTCTACTGGGGCGGCGACGAGCGCGGCAGCGGCTTTGGCGCGGCGCCGCACGACTTTGCCAACTGCGTGCCGATCGGCACCCAGGTGTGCCACGCGGCCGGCGCCGCCTACGCCTTCCAGCTGCGCGGCGAGCCGCGCGTAGCGGTCTGCCTGCTGGGCGACGGCGGCACCTCCAAGGGCGACTTCTATGAAGGCATGAACATGGCCGGCGCCTGGCGTGCGCCGCTGGTGATCGTGATCAACAACAACCAGTGGGCAATCTCGATGCCGCGCAGCGCCCAGACCGCGGCCCAGACGCTGGCACAGAAGGCCATCGCCGCCGGCATTCCGGGCGAGCAGATCGACGGCAACGACGTGGTCGCGGTGCGCGATCGCGTCGGCGAAGCCATCGCGCGCGCCCGCGACGGCGGCGGTCCCGCGCTGATCGAGGCCATTACCTACCGGCTGGGCGACCACACCACCGCCGACGATGCCTCGCGCTACCGCGACGAGGCCAGCGTCAAGGCGCATTGGCAGCACGAACCGCTGCTGCGACTGCGCACCCACCTGCTGGCCCTGCATGCCTGGGATGCGGCGCGCGAAGAGGCGCTGGTCAAGGCGTGCACGCAGCAGGTGGCGCAGGCGGTCGAGGCCTACCTGGCGCTGCCGCCGCCAGACCCGGCGGCGATGTTCGACTGCCTGTACGCGGCCATGCCGGCCGAACTGCAGGCGCAGCTGGAGATCGCGCGGCACTTCCCGGCGCAGCACGGCTAGCCGCGCCTGCCGGCGCTGCCCGCGCCGTCCTCCATCTGCCCACAGCGAGAGCGAGCGAACCATGGCGGAAATCAATCTGGTCGAAGCAGTCAACCTGGCGCTGGCCCATGCGCTGGATCACGATCCCGATGTGCTGCTGCTGGGCGAGGACATCGGCATCAACGGCGGGGTGTTTCGTGCCACCGTCGGCCTGCAGGCGCGCTTTGGCGCCGCGCGCGTCATGGATACGCCGCTGGCCGAAGGCGGCATCGTCGGCGCGGCGATCGGCATGGCGGCGATGGGACTCAAGCCCGTGGCCGAGATCCAGTTCACCGGCTTCATCTACCCGGCGGTCGACCACATCATCAACCATGCCGGGCGCATGCGGCACCGCACGCGCGGGCGCCTGAGCTGCCCGCTGGTGGTGCGCTCGCCGTGCGGCGCGGGCATCCACGCGCCCGAGCACCATTCCGAAAGCCCGGAGGCAATGTTCGCGCATATGCCAGGCATCCGCGTGGTGGTGCCGTCATCGCCGGCGCGCGCGTACGGGCTGCTGCTGGCGGCGATCGCCGACCCCGACCCGGTCATCTTCCTCGAGCCCACGCGGCTGTACCGCCTGTTCCGCCAGGAAGTGGCCGACGACGGCGCGGCGCTGCCGCTCGATACCTGCTTCACGCTGCGCGAAGGCAGCGACATCACGCTGGTCAGCTGGGGCGCGATGGTGCAGGAGACGCTTGCCGCCGCCGATGCCCTGGCCGCGGAAGGCGTCACCGCGACCGTCATCGACGTGGCCACGCTCAAGCCGCTGGACATGCAGACCATCCTGGAGGCGGTCGCGCGCACCGGCCGTTGCGTGATCGTGCACGAGGCGCCGCGCACCGCCGGCTTCGGCGCCGAGATCGCCGCGCAACTGGCCGATGCCGGGCTGTACTCGCTGGCCGCGCCGGTGCAGCGCGTGACCGGCTTCGATACCGTGGTGCCGCTGGCGCGGCTGGAATACACCTACCTGCCCGGCGTCGCGCGCATCGTCGATGCTGCGCGGCGGGCGCTGGCGGCGTAGGCACCAGACCCCCGACAATACTTGCCAAGGAGGACGGATGCGAGTCTTCAAGCTGCCCGACCTGGGCGAAGGCCTGCAGGAGGCCGAGATCGTGACCTGGCACGTCAAGACCGGCGACACCGTGGCGGCGGACCAGCCATTGCTGTCGGTGGAGACGGCCAAGGCGATCGTGGAAATCCCGTCGCCCTATGCCGGCAGCATCGGCAAGCTGTTTGCACAGCCGGGCGACATCGTGCACCTGGGCGCGCCGCTGGTCGGCTTCGAGGGCGCCGGCGAAGATGCCGACGCCGGCACCGTGGTGGGCTCGGTCCAGGTCGGCACGCACGTGGTCAGTGAAGCCGCACCGCCTGGCGCCGCGGCGCCCCCGCCGGGCATGGCGGCGCGCATCAAGGCCACCCCAGCGGTCCGCGCGCTGGCGCGCCGGCTTGGCGTCGACCTGGCGATGGCCACCGCCTCGGGCCCCGAAGGCGTGGTCACCGCCGCCGACGTGGAACGCGTCGCCGCCACGCTGGCGGATCTCGGCACGCCCGAAGAACTGCGCGGCGTGCGCCGCGCGATGGCGCAGAACATGGCGCGTGCGCAGGCCGAAGTGGCCGCCGCCACCGTGATGGACGACGCCGACATCCACGCCTGGCAGCACGGCGCCGACGTCACCATCCGGCTGGTGCGCGCGCTGGTGGCGGGTTGCCGCGCCGAGCCGGGACTCAATGCCTGGTATGAAGGACAGACCGGGCGCCGCCACGTGTTGAAGAAAATCGACGTCGGCATTGCCGCCGACCTGCCCGAGGGCCTGTTCGTGCCGGTGCTGCGCGATGTCGGCAACCGCGACGCGGCCGACCTGCGCCACGGGCTCGACCGCATGCGCGCCGACATCCGCGCACGCACCATCGCCCCCGAGGAGATGCGCGGCAACACCATCACGCTGTCCAACTTCGGCATGATCGCGGGGCGCTATGCGGCGCCGATCGTGGTGCCGCCCACCGTGGCGATACTGGGCGCCGGGCGCGTGCGCGATGAAGTGGTCGCGGCCGATGGCATGCCGGCGGTGCACCGGGTGATGCCGCTGAGCCTGACCTTCGACCATCGCGTGGTCACCGGCGGGGAAGCCGCGCGCTTCCTGGCGGCGGTGATCGCGGATCTGGAGATGGCGGAATAGGGCTGGCCGACAGTGGGTGTGGCACGACGAAGTGCTACAGGCTTTGCCAACACCCTGTGTGCTCCCTCTCCCGCAAGCGGGAGAGGGAGCCCCCCCCGCGTCCCAACGGCCGCCAGGCGCTGCGGGGGCGCTGTATATAATGCCCTTCCATCGCCGCCGCCATCACCGGCCCGGACCGCCGCACACCCTCATGGAATCCAAGACTGCCCGCCTGACCATCCTGATCGATCCGGTCAAGAAAAAGGCCTTTGAAACGCTGTGCGCCGCGCAGGACCTGACGCCGTCGCAGGTGGTGCGCCAGCTGATCCGCGATTACCTGGCGCAGCATGGCGTGGATTACGCCACCAAGCCCAGGCCGGCGGGCAGCACGCGCCAGAAGAAGTAACTCAGTGCGGGGCGTTGCCCCCGCCTTGCTCGTCCCCCGCCAGCACGGCGCAGCGTTGCACCGCCTGCGCCAGCGAATCCACGTAGTTGCCTTCCCCCAGCGCCGCCAGCACACCGGCGCGCGCCAGCTTTTCCCTGACCCGTGCGTTGGCTTCGGCCAGCACCACCGCGACGCCGCGCTTCTGCAGCGTGACGATCACCGCCTCGAGCGTCTGCAGGCCGGTCATGTCCATGAAGGGCACGCGGCCCAGGCGGATCAGCAGCACGCGCGGCTCGGTATGGGTCTGCACCAGCGCCCGCTCGAAGGCTTCGACGGCACCGAAAAAGAACGGGCCGTCGATGACATAGACCAGCACGCCCGGCGGCATCCGCGCCACCACGCCGGTGCCGGCATCGCCCAGTTCGCGCGCCACCGCCTCGGCGTCCTGGGGTGCCACGTCCACCGAAGCCGACATGCGCCGCAGGAACTGCAGCATGGCCAGGATCACGCCGATATTGACCGCCACCACCAGGTCGGTCAGCACCGTCAGCGTAAAGGTGATCAGCAGGATTGCGACATCGGCGCGCGGCGCGCGCCGGACCATGCGGGCGAACTGGCGCATCTCGCTCATGTTGTACGCCACCACGAACAGGATCGCGGCCAGCGCGGCAAGCGGCACGCTGGCCGCCAGCGGCGCCAGGAACAGCAGCACCAGCACCAGCGTCAGCGCGTGCACCACGCCCGCCAGCGGACTGTTGCCGCCGTTGCGGATATTGGTGGCGGTGCGCGCGATCGCGCCGGTGGCGGCAAACCCGCCGAACAGCGGCGCCAGCACATTAGCGATGCCCTGGCCCACCAGTTCCTGGTTGGAGTCATGCCGGGTGCCGGCCATGCCATCGGCCACCACCGCGGACAGCAAGGACTCGATCGCGCCGAGCATGGCGATGGTGAAGGCGGGCCCGGCCAGCTCCAGCACGCGTGCCAGCGTCACCTCCGGCAGCGCCGGCAGCGGCAAGCCGCGCGGCAGGCCGCCGAAGGCCGTGCCGATGGTGGCCACGCCGTCGAAACGGAACAGCGCCTGCACCGCGGTGGCCGCCACCAGCGCCACCAGCGGCCCCGGCACACGCCGCAGCCAGCGCACGCGGGGCGCGCCCAACACCAGCGCCAGGCTGCCCAGCGCCAGCGCGGTGGTGGCTGGGTGCCATTGCGGCAACGCCTGCAGCAGATGCCAGAATTTCTCGTGGAAATGCTCGCCGGCCACCGGCGCCAGCCCGAAAAAATCGCGCCACTGGCCCACGAAGATGATGACGCCGATGCCCGCGGTGAAGCCGACGATCACCGGCGCGGGTATGAACCGGATCACGCTGCCTAGCCGCGTCAGCCCCATCGCCAGCAGGATCAGCCCCGCCATCAGCGTGGCGATCTGCAGGCCGTCGATGCCATGGCGCGCCGTCACCGCGGACAGCACCACGATAAAGGCGCCGGTGGGCCCGGCGATCTGGACCCGGCTGCCGCCGCACAGCGACACCGCCAGCCCGGCGACGATGGCCGTGTACAGGCCGTGCTCCGGCTTGGCGCCCGAGGCAATCGCAAAGGCCATCGCCAGCGGCAGCGCCACCACCCCCACGATCACGCCCGACACCAGATTCCGCAACCAGTTGCCACGTTGGAACAATCCGGCCAGCCAAGCTTCGCGCAGCGCAATCATGCCTCGGTCCCTTCCATCGGTGCGGGGGTACAGGTGCATCGAATGATAACAGGATGTTAATGCCTGGCCGCCCTCCGGTCGGCGGGTGTCCGGCTCCCGGTGTCCTGTTACTTATGCCGCGCAATTCCTATACTGGATTGGCTCGCCCGCCAGTGCGCGGACGCGTCAGGCTGGCGCGGTATCTCTCTGCAAGCGGAGGCTCATCATGTTCAGGCACCTCCTAGTACCGACCGACGGCTCCGCGCGCGCCGAGGCCATGGTGGGCCGCGCGATGGCATTCGCCAGCCGTATCGGCGCCCGCGTGACGGGGCTGCATGTGCTTCCCGAGTACCACGTGCTGACCTACCGGCTCACCAGCCTGCAAGACACCAAAACCAGCTTCGCCGCCGAAGCCGCGCGCCACGCCGACACCTTCCTGGCCGCGCTCAGCCATGCCGCGGCGCAGGCCGGCGTGCCCTGCGACACCATCACCGCCACCGACGACCATCCCTGGCAGGCCATCATCGCGTGCGCGCAGCAGCGCGAGTGCGACTTGATCGTGATGTCGTCGCATGGCAAGCGCGGGCTGCAGGCACTGTTGATCGGCAGCGAGACGCACAAGGTCCTGACCCACAGCACGATCCCGGTGCTGGTCTTCCGCTAGCGGCGGGCAGGGCCATGGCGAGAGCGGGCAATAGTGCGCGGCGACGCGCGATTCCAAACCATGCCAACTGCAAGGAGCGCAACCATGGCGATTCGACTGGGCGAGCAAGCCCCTGATTTCACCGCCGAGACCACGGAAGGCCAGATCAATTTCCATGAGTGGATCGGCGACGGCTGGGCCATCCTGTTCTCGCATCCCAAGGACTTCACGCCGGTGTGCACCACCGAGCTGGGCTACATGGCCCGGCTCAAGCCCGAGTTCGACAAGCGCAATACCAAGATCATCGGCCTGAGCATCGATCCGGTCGGCGACCACCAGCGCTGGGTCAAGGACATCGAGGAAACGCAGAACTGCACCATCAACTACCCGATGATCGGCGACGCCGACCTGAAGGTGGCCAAGCTCTACGACATGATCCACCCCGAGGCCAGCGGCGGCGGCCCGCGCACGGCGGTGGACAACGCCACCATCCGCTCGGTGTTCATCATCGGCCCGGACAAGAAGGTCAAGGCGATGCTGGTGTACCCGATGAGCGCGGGACGCAATTTTGACGAGGTCTTGCGGCTGCTGGATTCGCTGCAGCTCAATGCCAAGCACTCCGTGGCCACGCCGGTGAACTGGAAGCCGGGCGAGGACGTCATCATCCCGACTTCGGTCTCGGACGAGGAAGCCAGCAAGAAATACCCGCAGGGCTTCAAGACGCTGAAGCCCTACCTGCGGACCGTGGCACAGCCCAAGTAGCAGGGCAGGACGGGCAGGAACTGGGAGAGCGAGGAGCGGCAGCACCGGCAAGCGCGGCGGCGCGCACTGTGCGCCAGGCCCGCGCCGGGCTTCCCGGCCGGCATCGCGCGATGCCGGCCGGGAGGGCAGCGGCACGCCCTGGTTGGGCCACAGGAAATATCCACAGGTTCAGTGGATATCCCCCCTCTTGACAACCGCAAAGGGCGCGCCCGCGCTGGCACACACTGGAGTGCCCGTTTTATAGGCAACCGAACGGCGTACGGGAATGGTTGCGGGCGCTTGCATTTTGTGCCTGCTGCGAGCCCCCGCGTCCGCTTAACGGCTCAGCACCGTGCGGATGGTGTCGGCCAGTTCCTTGGCGACAAACTTGGCCACATAGGCGTCGGCCCCGACCTTGCGCACGTGTTCTTCGCTGGCCTCACCCGACAGTGACGAGTGAATCACCACCGGCAGCGACTTCAGCCGGCTGTCGGCCTTGATCTTGCGGGTCAGCGTAAAGCCGTCCATCTCGGGCATTTCCAGGTCGGTCAGCACCAGCGCCACGTCGTCGTGGATCGGGCGACCATGGCTGGCGGCCTCGGCAGCGATGCGATCCAGCAGTTCCCAGGCCTCCTTGCCCGACTTGGTCATCACCACCGGCGCGCCCAGCGCCTTCAAGCCCTGCTCGATCAGCCCGCGCGCCAGCGCCGAATCGTCGGCGGCGATCACCCTGGCGCCGGGGCGCAGTTGCAGCTGGGGCCCGACCTCGCCGGGATCGACGTCAGGCTGGCGGGTGGGCAGCACGTCGCGCAGGATCTGCTCGACGTCCAGCACCTGCACCAGGCGCGCTGCTGCCGCGCCGCCATCGGCGCCATCCGGCCCACCCTCCAGCTTGGCGATGCTGGTCACATGGCCGGTGCGCACGCTGGCCTCGGCCGAATGCACCTGGTTCCATTCCAGCCGCACGATTTCCTCGACGGCTTCGACCGCAAAGCCCTGGGTCGAGCGCGCATATTCCGTCACCAGCAGGATGCCCAGGCCGCCGCGGGGCTTGCAGCCCACCAGCCGCGGCAGGTCGATCACGGGAATTACCTGACCGCGGATATCGGCCATGCCCAGGATCGACGGGTCGGCGCCGACCACGGTGGTCACCGGCGGCATCACCAGGATCTCGCGCACCTTGAAGACGTTGATGCCGAACAGCTCCGACTGGCCGGAATGTTCCGCCTCGCCGAGCCGGAACAGCAGCAGCTCGAACTGGTTGTTATTGGTGAGGTTAGTCCGTTCGTCGATGTCCCTCATGGAACTGCTCATGCGTCGCTCCCGTGCCGTGCGTATGGTGTGTTGCCGCCATCGTGGTCATCTGCCTGCGGCCGCGGCGGATGGCGCACGGCAGGGTTCATGACTGGATATCGGCCGGGGGCACGGGAGAGTTGAGCGGCGCCGCAGCCGGGGACCTAGCCTCCGGCCAGTGCCTGCAGGATATGGACCTCGTCGGTTTCCTGCAGCGGCGCGTCGAGACGCATCAATTGCGTGCGGTTGACGAAAACGCGGATATACGGCCGCAGCTTGCCCTGTTCATCGACGATGCGAAAGCGCATGCCGGGAAACTGGCGCTCGAGGTCGTCGAGCAGCTCGGCAATGCTGGCGCCGCGGGCCTCGACATATTCGCGCTGTCCGGTATAGGAGAACAGCGGCGTCGCGATACGGACCTGCATGAGGAGTCCTCCGGAGCGGCGGCCGGCGCTCAGGCCGGACGCGCCACGCTGACCGCGTAGATCTGCGGCAGGTTGCGGGCGATGCATTGCCAGGCCTCGCCTTCGTCCGCGCTGGCCCACAGTTCGCCGCCGGTGGTGCCGAAGTACACGCCGACCGGATCGTGGCCGTCGGTGGCCATGGCCTGCCGCTTGACCGTGAACCAGCCCTGTTCGGCCGGCAGGCCGCGGTCCTGGCGCTGCCAGGTCTCGCCGGCATCGCGCGTGACATAGGCCGCAGGCCGGCCGCCCGGGCTGACGCGCGGCCACACATCGCTGCCGTCCATCGGAAACACCCACACCGTGCGCGGATCGCGGCGGTGCGCCACGATGGGAAAGCCGATGTCGCCGGCTTCCGCTGGCATCGCCTCGCCGATCCGCTTCCACACGCCTTCGCGGCGGTCCATCCGGTAGATGCCGCAATGGTTCTGCTGGTACAGGATGTCGGGGTTCGCGGGATGCTGCAGCACGCAGTGCGGGTCCTGTCCGTATTCCGGGTTGGGATCGGGCAGGAAATTGGCAATGCTGCCGCGGTTCAACGGCTTCCAGTCGGCGCCGCCGTCGGTGCTCTCAAACACGCCGCCGCTGGACATGCCGATATACAGGTGGCGCGCGTCGCGCGGATCGACCAGCACGGAATGCAGCTTGGGGCCGTCGGGGGTGCCGTCCTGCTCGCCGCCGGTCCAGGCGCGCCACATCGGATGGTCGTTGAAGCCGCGCACCGGCTCCCAGGTAGCCCCATGGTCGGCGCTGCGGAACAGGCCCTGCGGCGAGGTGCCGGCGTACCACGTGCCGGACTCGCTGGCATGGCCCGGCGTAAGCCAGAACACGTGGTCGACGACACGGCCGGTCTCGCCCTCCGCCGCCTTGTCGAAGGCGGGCGGGCGCGCTGCCTCGGTCCAGTTGCGGCCGCCGTCGGCGGAGCGGAACACGGTCGGGCCCAGGTGGCCGGTGTGCGACGCCATCAGCAGGCGCGACGGGTCGCGCGGGTCCTCCACGATATGGTGAATGGTATGCCCGAGGAAGGTCGGGCCTGCGATCTGCCAGCTGCGGCGAGCGGCGTCGCTGGTCAGGAACCAGGCGCCCTTGGTCGTGGCCACCAACAGCCGGACCGGGCCGGTATCCGCGTCATGGCCAGCAATTTCGGGTGTGGGAGAAGTCGTCATCTTGGCTCCTGGAGCAAGGCCGGGTGAACGATGTTTCCGAGTCTAGTACATGTAGACAGTGTTCACAATGAACCATGACGAAGGTCGCGACCTGTCTCTGCACCGGCTCCTGGCTGCCGATGAAGTAGAACGGCGTTGAGCGCGGAAGCCGGCAACTTGGCTGGACATTGCGGGAAAAGTGTGGCATAAGCAATGTTCTTCCCAATCTTCGCGCCCCGCCCTCATGCCTTGCGATGCCCGTTTCGACACCCTGAACCGCCCGGCCCAGCCGGCGGCAGGCGTGCGTGCGCGCGCCGCGCAGCGGGGCCTCGTCTTTGGGGTCCGCCGCGCCGTGCTTTTCCTGGCCGTGCGGGCAGTTCGGGGCGCCACCCTCCAGCCCTGAGCTTTCCCGCACGGCCCATGTCGCGGATGCCATCCGGCACCCGCTCGATCATGCCGCCAGGAGAAAGCCAGACATGTCACCGCTCTACCGCCATACCTTCTGCGCCATGGTGGCGCTCGCCGCCCTCTACCTGATCCTCAATACCTGAGCAGGTGGGACCATTGCCATGGCGAATTTTCATGCCCTGCGTCTGCCGATGCTGGCGCTGCCGCGCGCGCTCGAACTGCGCATCGACGTTGACCTGCCCCCCGCCGAAATCGAGCGCGAGCTCGACGCCCTGCACGGCCGCATCGCCCGGCCAGGCGACCGCCTCCATGCGATGCCCGCCCTGGCCGCGGGCGCGCCCGGCCTGCGCCTGCGCTACCGCGAGGCGGACGGCGAGTATTACGTGTATGTGGAGGACGTCATGCAGCGCCGGCTGGCCGGTTATACCGTCTTCAACCGGCTGATCGAGGTCGGCCGCCGGGCCGATCCATGGGTGCGGGCGCCGCATACCAAGTTTGCGCCCGCTTACCAGCGCCGCGGCCTGGCGCGGGCGTTGTATCGCTGGGCACTGGACGGCGGGCTATGCCTGCTGAGCGGCGCGCGGCAGTCGGCCGGCGCCCACGCCCTATGGCAGGCACTGGCCCCGGACTACGCCATGGGCTATGTGGATTTGCGCGGCAAGACGCTGACGTGGCTCGGAGATGCCGTCGATCAAGCCACGCGCGAGGGGCTGCATACGCGCATGCTGCTGCTCGGGCGCGGCTGGACGCTGGAGGCGTTCATGGCTCGCACCGGCATGTACTGACGCAGCGCGCGTGTCGTTACAGCCAGCGGATCGGCGCGGCCTCGCGGGCATTCGCCGCATACAGCGTCCAGCCCTGCGCAAAGTACGCGCGCACGCGCGCGGCCAGCGACTGGCCTGCGCCGATCCGGGCGTAATAGGCGACATCGCGCGCCGGCTGGACTGGCGCAGGCTTAGAGACCTCCGGCTGGGCGGGTTGGCGATAGAGGGTGTCGGCAAGTGCTTGCACGGGGAATTTTCCTTTCCGGTGGGACATGGTTTGACGTGCCTCGCGAAGCACCGGGAGACGCGGTTCGCCTCCCATCGCAAGACATCCAAGGGTTATCCCTAGTATAGCGAAGTGGCCCGCCCGACCTACGGGTCAATCCCTATAGGCCGTATATGCGCCGCCTGATAACGGCAGCGGCCGAAAACGCCACGTGGCGCGGTTTCGCGCCGTGACGATACTCAAACGTCACATTCGATATTCCCGCCCGCGCATGCCGCGCATTGAGCGCCGGTGATGACGGCTGGCCCGCGCTCCCCTAGCCTTCAGCCTTGCCCGGATCAGGCCCGCAGAGGCACCGACAAGCGGCACACCGATAACAGCGGGGTTGGCCAGGATTTCCGCCTCCAGCCCAGACCAGAACCAAGTGAGACAAGCCTGACGACAGTCCGCATGACGGACGTTGCAGCGCCCGCAAGGAGACAGTTCATCATGATCGAGCAACCCTATCCGTCGTCCGCGGCGGACGCCGATGCCGCACGCTCCCACGTCCCCGAAGCCAGGGGCCGGCTCGACGCGTTCTTCGAGATCACCAAGCGCGGCAGCACCCAGCGCCAGGAAGTCGTGGCCGGGGTCACCACCTTCATGGCCATGGTCTATGCCGTCTTTGTCGTACCGGGCATGCTGGGCAAGGCCGGCTTCGACACCAGCGCGGTCTTTGTCGCGGTGTGCCTGACCACGGCCTTTGGTTCGCTGCTGATGGGCCTGTGGGCCAGGCTGCCGATCGCCATCGGCTGCGCCATCTCGCTGACCGCGTTCATGGCCTTCGGCCTGGTGCTGGGGCAAGGCCTGTCGCCGGCGGTCGCGCTCGGTGCGGTGTTCCTGATGGGCCTGGTCTTCACCGCGATCTCGGTCACCGGCGTGCGCTCCTGGATCCTGCGCAACCTGCCGGCCGGCGTGGCGCACGGCACCGGCATCGGCATCGGCCTGTTCCTGCTGCTGATCGCCTCGAATGAAGTCGGCCTGGTGGTCAAGAACGCGCACGCCGGCCTGCCGGTGTCGCTGGGCAAGATCACCTCGTTCCCGGTGGTGATGTCGGTGCTGGGCCTGGCCGCGATCTTCGGGCTGGAGCGCCGCAAGGTGCCGGGCGGCATCCTGCTGGTGATCGTCGCCATCTCCGCGCTGGGCCTGGTTTTCGATCCGGCGGTGAAGTTCACCGGCGTATTCGCGCTGCCGTCGCTGAGCGCACCGGGCCATGAATCGCTGATTGGCGCCATGGACGTGCGCGGCGCGCTGACGGCCGCCGTGCTGCCGAGCGTGCTGGCACTGGTGATGACCGCGGTGTTCGACGCCACCGGCACCATCCGCGCCGTCGCCGGGCAGGCCGGGCAGCTCAATGCCGCCGGCCATATCCACAACGGCGGGCGCGCGCTGACCGCGGATTCGGTCAGCTCGATCTTCTCGGGCATGTTCGGCGGCGCGCCGGCCGCGGCCTATATCGAATCGACCGTCGGCGTGGCCGCCGGCGCCAAGACCGGCCTGACCGCGGTGGTGGTGGGCCTGCTGTTCGTCGCGGTGATGTTCTTCTCGCCGCTGGCCGCGCTGGTACCGTCGTACGCCACCGCGCCCGCGCTGATGTATGTGGGCCTGCTGATGCTGTCAAGCGTCAGCCGCCTGCACATGGATGACCTGGTCGATGCGCTGGCCGGCCTGGTCTGCGCCGTGTTTATCGTGCTGACCTGCAATATCGTGACCGGCATCATGCTGGGCTTCTGCACCCTGGTGGTGGGACGCGTGGTCGCCGGCGAATGGCGCAAGCTCAATGTTGGCACCGTGGCCATCGCGGTGGCGCTGGCGGCGTTCTACGCCGGCGGCTGGGCGATCTGACCCCATGCATGACCGCGTCCCGGGCCTTCCCGGGACGCTGACAACCAGATGTCTCCTCCACCGACGATCCAGGTGGATTTCAAGCCCGGGCTTCCTGCTTTCCCGGGCTGTTTTTTTTGGCGCTTGCCCGGCGCGATGGCGCGTTCACTGCGACGCCTGCATCGCCGCCATATCCATGTACACCAGTTCCCAGACATGGCCATCGAGGTCCTGGAAGCCGTGCCCGTACATAAAGCCCAGATCCATTGGCGGCTTGTAGGTATTGCCGCCCGCCAGCACTGCGGCATTGACCATTTCATCGACGCGCGCCCGGGTTTCCATCGACAGGCAAACCAGCACTTCGGTGGCTTTGCGCGCATCGCAGATTTCATTGGGCGAGAAGCTGCGGAACTTGGCTTCGGTGAGCAGCATCACGAAAATGTTCTCGCCCACGATCATGCAGGTGGCGCTATCGTCGGTAAATTGCGGATTGAAGGAAAAGCCCAGCTGGGTAAAGAAGGCAATCGATTTTTGCAGGTCGCGGACGGGCAAATTGACAAAGATCTGCTGATTCATAGGGTGGCTCCGGAGGTCGTGACATGGCACTGCGCGGGGCGCAGACAAACAGTCTAGGCGAAAACAGCAAAGCGGCGCGCGTATTTCCATTCTCTAAATGACGGCAAAAAGGAAGATCCGGCGCGCTCAAGCAGTGCATTGGATCGGGCGAGCTTGCGGCGATGCTTGCGACAATGGTTGCCCCTAATTGGCATGGTAATCAGGCTGGCCAGCTTGCCCGACAATCTCTCCGTGCAATCTGCGTTATTTTTTGTAAAATTTTTTCAGGTGCTCTGTCACCGGAATTTCTAGTACCATGCAGCGGCCTAATTGCAGAAAGGGGATATAAATGGCGACATACAAGCAACTCCTGGCTGAGAAGGAAGCGCTGGAAGCCAAGCTGAATGAAGTGCGCGCGACCGAAGTGGCGGGCGTGATCGATAAAATCCGCGACCTGATGACCGAATATGGCCTGACCGCGGAAGACATCCTGCCCCGGCGCAAGCGCGGCCGTCCCGCCGGCAGCAGCCCGCGCAAGGCCGCCGCCGCCCTGCCCCCGAAATACATGGATCCCAAGACCGGCAAGACCTGGTCGGGCCGCGGCCGTGCGCCGGCCTGGCTGGGCAAGCGTCCGGAGCGCTTCCTGATCGAGCAGTAAAACGGGCGCTGCCGCCGGACGGCAGCGCCGCAACCCGTCCGCAGCCCGGGGGCCCGGACGGGTCTCACAACGCCTGGCAGACGTAATCCTTGCGCAACGCCCTGAAGCCCTGCTGGGTCGGCTCCGCCGTCAGGCGCGCGCCGCCGTCGGCCAGCGGCTGCAAGCGCAGAATCCGCGCGGAACACTGGCTGGCGGTCTCGTCCCGCTGGTAGCGGATCTCATACTGCCCGCCGGCCACCGGCACGAACGACACGCCCGCGGCGCAGCGCAGTTCGGGTAGCGGCGGCGCAGCGGCCGAGGTCACCGCCACATAGATGCGCCGGCCCGCCTCGACCAGCCGTTCGCGCGTGCGCGTGGCCGGCTCCGGCGAACGCCCGGCCATGTCCAGGCTGCGCTTCCTTCCCATCGCCGACAACTGTTTGCCCATTCCTGCCAGCACCAGCGGCCGGGCCGGATCCGGGCACCGGGCCGGATCGACGATGGTGAACGAGGTGTTTTCGTCGGTGCTGGTCACCAGCCGCACGCTGGCGGACGGCGCACCAGCCGGTACCCGGTATTGCGCCACGCATCCCGACACCGCCACGGCAGCCGCAAGCATCGGCAACACGGCAAGGCGGGGCGGGCGGGCGGACAACCGGTCATGGCGCATGGCGGGCAGGTTAAGTCGCAAAGGCAGGATGCCGGGCCCGAGCCGGGGTTGGCGGCACGATGATGAAAATTGGGCCAGGGATGCGGGCTGATCGCGCTGCGACTGACCGCACCGCCAATGGCCGCCGGGGCCCGGACGAGGCCGCCATGCCACCAAAGCCGCCCAGCATACCCGCTTCCGGCGCCCCCCGGCAGCCGCACAAACCCATGTTGAAAACTCCGACGTGATATCCACAGAATCTGTGGATATCCTGCCCGTGCCCAGTCCGGAAACCCCAGTCTGTGCGCCAGCGCACCGGACTGCCCAAAATTTAAGCAACGGGTTGCAGCGACCCGGGAAGCCAGCAGCGGCGCGGCACTGGGCGCCATCAGGCACGGATCCGGAAGCAGTAAAGCTGCCTGGCACACACTTCCGCCCGGCACGCACCCTTGTAGGGGCCATCGTCACCGCGTAATCTCTTTCGTACCGGGGGCTGCACTGGCGCATTTGCGCCACCTTGCCAGCCAGAAAACGACGATGCCACAACAAGAGCCTCTCCAGGCCGGGCCGTTGCCTCGTGACCTGCTGCACGCGCTGCGTGAAGGCGGTTACGACGTATCGGCACTCGCGCCTGCCCCGGAATCCGATACCGACTCCGACTCCTGCGACCACCAACCCGCCGCGCATGCGGCCGACCCGCAACAGGCCATCCACCTGCTGCTGGCCGTCTATCACGCCACCGGCGACCCCGCCATCGGGCTGTGGCTGGGCAGCCGCATGCCGCCCGACCTGCTCGGCCTGGCCGGCCTGCCCGCCATGGCCGGCCCGTCGCTGGGAACGGCCCTGCGGCGCATCGCGCGCTACCAGAAATTGCTTGCCGGCGACCGCGTCGAACTGCGCCGCCAAGGCGACGAAGCCTGGGTCTGCATCCGCCCGAGCGATCCCGAAGCGCCCGACAGCCGGCCGCGCATCGACATGGAGCTGTGCTCGCTGCTGGCCTTCGGCCGGCGCTTCACGCGCAAGCCGCTGCATCCACTGCGGGTCTCGCTGCGCATCGGCCGGCCCGACTGGCACCTGCGCTACACCGAGGCCTTCGACTGCCCGGTGCGCTTCGGCGAGCCTGAAGACGCGATCGTGTTCGGCCGGCGCGACCTGGCGCTGCGGCTGATGGCACGCGACCGCTCCAGTCCCACGGCGCCCGCGGCCAGCCGCGACCTGCGGCCGGCCGCGGCGTCGCTGGCTGATGTGCGCGGTGCCCTGCAGCAGCTGGCCGGCGACCGCGCCCTGAGCCTGGCGGCGGTGGCGCGCCACCTCGACATCAGCGAGCGCACGCTGCAGCGCCGGCTGATGGCCGCCGGCACCAGCTTCCGCGCGCTGTGCGAGGACGCGCGGCGCGAGCTGGCGGGCCATTATCTGAGCGAAGGCGCGCTGTCGCTCGGGGAGATCGCGTTCCGGCTCGGCTTTGACGATGCCAACTCGTTCTTCCGCGCTTTCCGCCGCTGGACCGGCACGACGCCGGGCGACTACCGGCGCCACGCCACGCCAGCGCCGCAGCCACCGGCCTAGCAGCGGCCTCGCTCACCCGCCGCGGGCTTGCTCCCACGGCGGGTTGTCGCCAAAGCGTTCGGCCAGGAAATCGACAAAGGCGCGCACGCGCGGCGGCACCAGCCGCCGCTGCGGCATCACCGCGTAGATGCCGGTGTCCGCTAGCGGGTAATCGGGCAGCACCTGCACCAGCCGGCCGGCCTGCAGGTCGGCGCAGACATGCCAGGCCGAATGCAGCGCAATGCCGAAGCCCGCCAGCGCCGCGTCGGACAGCAGCTCGCCGGTATTGGCCTCGATCCGGCCGCGCACGCGCACGGCGATCTCGCCGCCGGCGCCATCGCCGAGCCGCCAGACATCTTGCCGCCCCTGGCTGCCAACCAGCAGCAGGCAATCGTGCCGCGCCAGGTCCTGCGGCGTGCGCGGGGTGCCGCGCCGGCGCAGGTAGTCGGGCGACGCGCACAGCAGCCGCCGGTTGTTGGCCAGCCGGCGCGCGACCAGCGCCGAATCGTCCAGCGCGCCGATGCGGATCGCCAGGTCAAAGCCGGCGCTGACCAGGTCCAGCACCTGGTCGCTCAGGTTCACGCTGAGCGATACGCCCGGATGCCGGGCCAGGAATTCCGGCAGCAACGGCGAGACATAGAGTCGGCCAAACGACGACGACGTGGTCACCCGCAAGGTTCCGCTGACGCCGGTGCCAGCCTGCCGCAGCGACGCCCCCAGCGCCTCCAGGTCGTCCACCAGCGCGCGTCCCTGCTCGGCCAGCACGGCGCCCTCCGGGGTGGCGTGCAGCCGCCGCGTGGTGCGATACAGCAGGCGCACGCCCAGTTCGCGCTCCAACCGCTGCAGCCGCTGGCTTGCCACCGCCACGGAAAGATCCAGGCTGCGCGCCGCGGCGCTGATGGAGCCCAGGTCCAGCACCCGCAGAAACAGGCCGATATCGCCGATCCGGTCCATGATTTTCAATATTTTCTTGAAACTGATTATGGATCATGCCGGTTTTTGCTGAATCCGAAAAGACCGAGACTGCGGGCTTTCCTCCCTTTGCGACCCCGTCCATCATGGCTTCCCCCCAATCCGTCCCCGCCCGCCCCGCCCGGGAAAGGCTGCCGATGGCGCTGTACGCGCTGACCGCCGGTTCCTTTGGCATCGGCTGCGCCGAATTCGTAATCATGGGCCTGCTGCTGCAGGTGGCCGCCGACCTGCAGGTGACCATCGCGGCCGCCGGCATGCTGGTCTCCGGCTACGCGCTGGGCGTGTTCGCCGGCGCGCCGGTGCTGACGCTGCTGACGCGCCGCATGCCGCGCAAGGCGGTGCTGCTGGCGCTGATGGTGATCTATACCGTGGGCAACGCGGCGTGCGCGCTGGCGCCCGACTACACCACGCTGATGATCGCGCGCGTGCTGACCTCGCTTACGCATGGCACCTTCTTCGGCGTCGGCGCCGTGGTCGCCACCGGCCTGGTGCCGGAACACCGCCGCGCCTCGGCGATTTCCGTGATGTTTTCCGGCCTGACGCTAGCCACGTTGCTGGGCATGCCCGCCGGCGCCTGGCTGGGCCTGCACCTGGGCTGGCGTTCGACCTTCTGGGCAATGACGCTGATCGGGCTGCTGTCGCTGGCGGTGATCGCGCTGCTGGTGCGGAAGAGCCAGGACCACGGCGCGCGCGCGGCGCTGCGCGACGAGCTGGCCACCATCGGCCGCCCGCAGGTGCTGCTGGGGCTGTCGATGACGGTGCTGCAGTCGATGGGCATCTTCGCCGTGATCACCTACGTGCAGCCGTTGCTGACGCGCGTGTCCGGCTTTGGCGAGGCGGCGGTATCACCCACCCTGCTGCTTTTCGGCGCCGGCATGATCGTCGGCAACGTGCTGGGCGGCCGCTTTGCCGACCGCGCCCCGACCCGCGCGGTGCTGGCCACCCTGGCGGCGCTGACGCTGGTGCTGGCGGCGATGACGCTGGCCATCCACAGCCAGGTGCTGGTGGTGGCCTTCGTCGGCATCCTGGGCGTGGCGGCGTTTGCCACGGTGTCGCCGCTGCAGCTGCGCGTGCTGCGCCACGCCCGCGGCGCCGGCGAGAACCTCGCATCGAGCTTCAATATCGCCGCGTTCAACCTGGGCAACGGCCTGGGCGCGTGGCTGGGCGGGGTGGTCGTCGATCACCGCCTGGGGCTGACGGCACTGCCCTGGGTTGCGGCACTGGCGCCGATGGCGGCGCTGGCGGTGGCGTGGCTCAGCGTGAAGCTGGAGCAAGGCGCCCGCGCGCCGCTGGCGCCGGCCTGCCCCTGAGCGCGGCGCGAGCGCGCCTTCAGCCCGGCTTGCCGTCCACCCGCGGGCGCGCCAGACGCGGCGCATAGGTAAGCGCATAGAGCCCGAAGCCCGCCACCCAGCACGCGCCCGCGCCCCACACCCAATGCAGGTAGCCGGCGGGCCAGGCGAGCGGCCCGAACACCCGCAACACCGCCGCCGCGGCCACCAGCCAGTACGCCGCGGTCTCCGCGCGGCCGGCCACCAGCATGCGGCCGGTGTGGCCCAGCGCGGTACGCGTAACCATGGCAATGATGGCCACGCCGAGCACGCCCACGGTGAACGCGTGGGTGGCCAGCCCGGCCATCACCAGGCCGAGTGCACCGAGCGCCTGCAGCGCCAGCGCCACCGGCAGCCATGCATAAGCCAGATGCAGCACCCACAGGATCGGCCGGTTGCCGACCGCATAACCGCGCCAGCCCGCCACGCGCACGCCCAGCACCAGCGCGGCGAGCAGCGACAGCGCCGCCACCAGCCATCCGGGCACGGGCAGCAGCCCGGCCGCCAGCCCCAGCACGGCCGCGGGAATCGTCAGGCGATCCACCTGCCGGTACTGGCGCAGCCGGAAGCCCGGAATCGCATTGGTGGTGAACATCGGGATCACGCGCCCGCCGATCACCACCACGAACAGCGTCACCAATGCCACGCCGGCGCGGCAGGCCAGCATCGCGCCGGCGTCATGGCCGCGTGCCTGCAGCCACAGGCTGGCAATATCGGCCAAGGCCAGCAGCCATAGCGCGAGCGCCAGCGGATAGTTGCGCCGGTTACCGCCGCGCACCAGCGCGCGCGCAAACGCCAGCGCCGCCAGCGGCAGGAACGCGCCTTCGACCACGAAGGCCGCGGTGCCGGGTGCCAGCCACAGTCCGGCGCGCCCGGCCACCCAGAGCCCGAACAGCGCAGCCAGCGCGGAGCCGGTCGGCGTCGGCTGCCCGGTCCAGGCCCGTCCGGCGGTAAACAGAAACCCCACCACGATGGCCGCGGCGAAGCCGAACACCATCTCGTGCGCATGCCAGAACATTGCCGGCAGCGCCGGTGCGGGGCCGACACCGTTCATACCCGCCAGCATCGCCGACCATGCCGCGATCGCCAGCGCGGCAAACACCGCGCCACCCAGGTAGAACGGGCGAAAACCCAGCGCAAACAAGGCAAAGCCACGTGGCGGCGGCCCCGCGGGGACCTTGCCGGAGGGTGGCGTGCGCCGCGCGGGAAGGATGGGAATGGTGTCCATGGGTGGCGATGAGGATCAGGGGAGGCGGCGCGGGGGTCGCCGTAGCGGTGCGAGGCGATGCGCCGCAGGTTGATCGCACGATAGCACCGCCGCCGCGCCGGCAACCTCCCCCGGTAGAACTACCTCCAAAGGCAGGCCGCGCCCGCGCGTGCGCTGTGCTGCCGGCGAATAGGCAGCACCAGCGCCCGCCCCTACTCTGGCATCACCCCCGCCAAAGTTGACACAGGAGCATGGCCATGGCCACCCAATCCCGCGCGCCGGCGCCGATCCCGCCCGGCGCCGCAATAACACTGGCGTCCAGTACTTTTGCCTTCACCATCTGCTTTGCCGTGTGGATGCTGTTCGCGGTCCTCGGCATTCCCCTCAAACAGCAGCTCGGCCTCAACGACACGGAATTCGGCCTGCTCGCGGCCACGCCGGTGCTGAGCGGCTCGCTGATCCGCGTGCCGCTGGGCCTGTGGACCGACCGCTTCGGCGGCCGCATCGTCTTCTTCGTGCTGATGCTGGCCACCGTGATCCCGATCTGGCTGATCTCGTATGCGACCACGCTGTGGCAACTGCTGGTGCTGGGGCTGTTCGTCGGCCTGGCGGGCGGCTCGTTTTCGGTGGGCACGCCCTACGTGGCGCGCTGGTTCCCGCGCTCCCGCCAGGGGCTGGCGATGGGCATCTTCGGCGCCGGCAACTCGGGCGCCGCGCTGACCAAGTTCGTCGCGCCGGCGCTGATCCTGGCGGCCGGCACCTGGACCGTCGTGCCGCGCGTCTATTCGGTGGCGATGCTGGTCACCGCGCTGCTGTTCTGGGTGTTGTCACGCAGCAACCCGGCGCACCTGGTCAAGTCCAGCGTGGGCTGGCGCGAGCAGCTGGCGGTGATGCGCGACCCGCGCGTGTGGCGCTACTCGCAGTACTACTCCGTGGTGTTCGGCGGCTATGTCGGCCTGTCGCTGTGGATGACCAAGTACTACATCGGCGAATACGGCTTCGACATCAAGACCGCTGCCTTCCTGGCGGCGTGCTTCTCGCTGCCGGGCGGCGTGCTGCGCGCCATCGGCGGCTGGATCTCGGACCGCTACGGCGCGCACCGCACCACCTGGTGGGTGATGTGGGTCAGCTGGGTCGGCTTCTTCCTGCTCAGCTACCCGCAGACCGATTTCATCGTCCAGACCACCGGCGGCCCGCAGGCCTTCCGCATCGCGCTGACGCCCACGCTGTTCACCATCCTGCTGTTCGTGGTCGGCATCGCCTTCGCCATCGGCAAGGCCTCGGTGTTCAAGTTCATCTCCAACGACTTCACCCACAACATCGGCGCGGTCTCCGGCGTGGTGGGCCTGGCCGGCGGCCTGGGCGGCTTCGTGCTGCCCATCCTGTTCGGCATGCTGGCCGACCTGACTGGCATCCGCAGCAGCTGCTTCATGCTGATGTACGGCACCGTCTGCGTGAGCCTGGTGTGGATGCACTACAGCCACCGCGCCGAACGCCAGCGCAAGGCCCAGGCCGTGGGCCTGACCCAGGCGGCCTGACGCGGCACCGACCTCCCTGCGCCTGCGCGCTTTCCTCATCAAGGCAAACTGATCATGACCTCATCCGTACTCACCCGCTGGGAGCCTGAAAACAAGGCATTCTGGCAAAGCGAAGGCGAGCGCATCGCCTACCGCAACCTGTGGATCTCGATCCCGGCGCTGATGCTGGCCTTCGTGGTCTGGATGCTGTGGAGCGTGGTCGCGGTCAACCTCGACCGCGCCGGCTTCCAGTTCACCAAGAACCAGCTGTTCTGGCTGACCGCGCTGCCGGCGCTGTCCGGCGCCACGCTGCGCATTTTCTATTCCTTCCTGGTGCCGGTGTTCGGCGGGCGCCGCTTCACCGCGATCTCCACCGCGCTGCTGCTGATTCCCGCGCTGGGCATGGGCTTCGCGCTGCGCGACCCGTCCACGGGCTATCCCACGCTGCTGGTGCTGGCGCTACTGTGCGGGCTGGGCGGCGCCAACTTCAGCTCGTCGATGGCCAATATCAGCTTCTTCTTCCCCAAGGCGAAGAAGGGCCTGGCCACCGGGCTGAATGCCGGCATCGGCAACCTGGGCGTGTCGGTGGTGCAGTTCGTCACGCCGCTGGTGGTCTCGGTAGCGGTGTTCGGCGCGCTCGGCGGCGAGCCGCAGCAGTACCAGGCCAACGGCGCCGCGCAGAGCCTGTGGCTGCAGAACGCGGGCTTTATCTGGGTACCGTTCATCGTTGTGTCCGCACTGGCCGCGTGGTTCGGCATGCATGACATCGCCGATGCCAGGGCCTCGTTCGCCGAGCAGGCGGTGATCTTCAAGCGCAAGCACAACTGGCTGATGTGCTGGCTGTACGTGGGCACCTTCGGCTCGTTCATCGGCTTCTCGGCCGGGCTGGCGCTGCTGACCAAGTCGCAGTTCCCGGGCGTGAATCCCACCGCCTACGCCTTCCTGGGGCCGCTGGTGGGCGCGCTGACGCGTCCGGTGGGCGGCTGGATCTCGGACAAGCTCGGCGGCGCGCGCGTCACGCTGTGGACCTTCGTCGGCATGATCGCCGCGGTGTTCGCGGTGCTGGCGGCGCTGCCGCACGACGGCGCGGGCGGCAACTTCACGTACTTCCTCGCGGCGTTCATCGCCTTGTTTGCGCTGACCGGCATCGGCAACGGCTCGACCTTCCGCATGATCCCGGTGATCTTCCTGACCGAGCGCCAGCGCGCCGCGCAGGGCAAGGGCGACGCCGCGCAACGCCAGGCGCTGCAAGATGCCGGCAAGGAATCGGCCGCGGTGCTGGGCTTTTCCGGCGCGATCGGCGCGTACGGCGGCTTCTTCATCCCCAAGAGCTTCGGCACCGCGCTGGAGCTGACCGGCGCGCCCGACGCCGCGCTCTATTGCTTCATCGCCTTCTATCTCAGCTGCGTGCTGGTGACGTGGTGGTACTACGCGCGCCGCAACGCGCCCATGCCTTGCTGAGGCCTCGCCGGCCGGACTAGTTCTTCGGAACTAGGTCCGCGCCCGCCACCTCCCCCGATCGCCATCCGGCGGCTGTTCCACCAGCGAATTGGCCGCCGCCCCGCTCCCCCATAAGCTCGAGGTGTCCCTGCAAATGCTCCCGGGCAACCGTCGGAGCCCCGCAGAATAGCCTCGCGGAGAACAAGCAAATGAGTCATTTCCTGGATCGACTGAAGTTCATGTCGCGCGTCAAGTCCACCTATGCGGACGGCCACGGCGCGGTGGTGAACGAAGACCGCAAGTGGGAAGACGGCTACCGCAGCCGCTGGCAGCACGACAAGATCGTGCGCTCCACCCACGGCGTCAACTGCACCGGCTCCTGCTCCTGGAAGGTCTACGTCAAGAACGGCCTGATCACCTGGGAAACGCAGCAGACCGATTACCCGCGCACGCGCCCGGACCTGCCCAACCATGAGCCGCGCGGCTGCCCGCGGGGCGCGTCGTACAGCTGGTACGTCTATTCCGCGCAGCGCGTCAAGTACCCGATGATCCGCGGCCGGCTGATGGAGATGTGGCGCGAGGCCCGCAAGACCATGGATCCGGTCGCCGCCTGGGAATCGATCAGCCAGGACCCGAAGAAGGCGGCACGCTACAAGAGCGTGCGCGGCCAGGGCGGCTTCGTGCGCGCCGACTGGAACACCGCCACCGAGATGATCGCCGCGGCCAACGCCTTCACCGTGAAGCGCTTCGGCCCGGACCGCGTGATCGGCTTTTCGCCGATCCCGGCGATGTCGATGGTCTCGTATGCCGCCGGCGCGCGTTACCTGAGCTTGCTCGGCGGCGCCTGCCTGTCGTTCTACGACTGGTACTGCGACCTGCCGCCGGCCAGCCCGCAGATCTGGGGCGAACAGACCGACGTGCCCGAATCCGCCGACTGGTACAACTCCACCTACCTGATGGTGTGGGGCTCCAACGTGCCGCAGACGCGCACGCCCGACGCCCACTTCTACACCGAAGTCCGCTACAAGGGCACCAAGACCGTCGCGGTGTCGTCCGACTTCGGCGAGATGGTCAAGTTCGGCGATATCTGGCTGGCGCCGAAGCAAGGCACCGATGCCGCGCTGGCGATGGCGATGGGCCACGTGGTGCTCAAGGAATTCCATGCCAGCGGCAAGTCGGCGTACTTCCGCGACTACGTGAAGCAATACACCGACATGCCGATGCTGGTGCTGCTGCGCGAGCATGGCGATACGCTGGTGCCGGACCACTTCCTGCGCGCCTCGCACCTGGCGCAAAGCCTCGGCGAAGCCAACCATCCGGAATGGAAGACGCTGCTGGTCGACGACGCCAGCGGCGAGATCGTCGCGCCCAACGGCTCGATCGGCTTCCGCTGGGGCGAAGCCGCGCACAACGATGGCGAGAAGGTGGGGCGCTGGAACCTGGAAATGAAGGATGGCGGCAGCGGCCGCCCGGTCGAGCCACGGCTGTCGCTGCTTGACCACCACGATGAGGTAGTGGAAGTCGGCTTCCCCTATTTCGGCGGCGAACACGACGAACTGCTGCGCCGGCGCGTGCCGGCGCGCCGCATCACGCTGGCTGATGGCAGCAGCGCGCTGGTGGCAACCGTGTACGACCTGCAGATGGCCAACTACGGCGTCGACCAGGGGCTCGGCGGCCCCAACGTGGCGGCGTCGTTTGAAGACGACGTGCCCTACACCCCGGCCTGGCAGGAAAAGCACACCTCGGTGCCGGCGCGGCTGGTCACGCAGGTCGCGCGCGAGTTCGCCGACAACGCCGACCGCACGCAGGGCAAGAGCATGGTGATCGTCGGGGCCGCGCTGAACCACTGGTACCACAACGACATGATCTACCGCGGCATCGTCAACCTGCTGATGATGTGCGGCTGCATCGGCAAGAGCGGCGGCGGCTGGGCCCACTATGTCGGCCAGGAGAAGCTGCGCCCGCAGTTCGGCTGGGCGCCGCTGGCGTTCGGGCTGGACTGGTCGCGCCCGCCGCGCCAGATGAACGGCACCTCGTTCTTCTACAACCACACCAGCCAGTGGCGCCACGAGAAGCTGGCGGTCGACGAGATCCTGTCGCCAACCGCCGACCGCAAGCGCTACGACGGCCTGTCGCTGCTGGACCTGAACGCGAAGTCGGAGCGCATGGGCTGGCTGCCGTCGGCGCCGCAGCTCGGCACCAACCCGCTCGACGTGGTCGACGCGGCCGAGCAAGCCGGCAAGGATCCGGTGGCCTACACCGTCGAGCAGCTGAAGTCGGGCGCGCTGCAGTTTGCCTGCGACGACCCCGACAATCCCGCCAACTTCCCGCGCAACATGTTCGTGTGGCGCTCCAATATCCTGGGCAGCTCGGGCAAGGGGCATGAGTATTTCCTGAAGTACCTGCTTGGCACGCAGAACGCCGTGTTTGGCGACGAGGCCGATGCGATCACGCCGGGCGAAGTCAACGTGCGGCCGGCCGCCGAAGGCAAGCTTGACCTGCTGACGGTGCTGGACTTCCGCATGAGCACCACCTGCCTGTATGGCGATATCGTGCTGCCCACGGCAACCTGGTACGAGAAGGACGACCTCAACACGTCCGACATGCACCCGTTCATCCACCCGCTGTCCGAAGCCGTGCAGCCGCTGTGGGAAAGCAAGACCGACTGGGAAATCTACAAGGCCATCGCGAAGAAGTTCAGCGAGATCGCCGGCCCCTACCTGGGCACGCGCAAGGACCTGGTGTGCACGCCGCTGCTGCACGATACCCCGGGCGAACTGGGCCAGCCGTTCGAGCCGAAGGACTGGAAGGCCGGCGAGTGCGACCTGATTCCGGGCAAGACCGCGCCGTCGATGACGGTGGTCGAGCGCAACTACGCCGACATCTACAAGAAATTCACCTCGATCGGCCCGCTGCTCGACAAGCTTGGCAACGGCGGCAAGGGCATCAACTGGAACACCCGGCATGAGGTCAAGGAAATCGGCGAGCTGAGCCACACGGTGACGGAACCTGGCGTGAGCCAGGGCCGCCCCAAGCTGGAAACGGCGATCGACGCCGCCGAGATGATCCTGACCTTCGCGCCCGAGACCAACGGCCACGTTGCCGTCAAGGCATGGGAAGCGCTGTCGAAGATCACCGGCCGCGACCACACTCACCTCGCCGAAGGGCGCGAGCACGACAAGATTCGCTTCCGCGACGTGCAGGCGCAGCCGCGCAAGATCATCTCCGCGCCGACGTGGTCGGGGCTGGAATCGGAGGAGGTCAGCTACAACGCCGGCTATACCAACGTGCACGAGCTGATCCCCTGGCGCACGCTGACCGGCCGCCAGCAGTTCTACCAGGACCATCGCTGGATGCTGGACTTCGGCGAAGGCGCGTGCGTGTACAAGCCGGCCATCGACACCAAGACCGTCGCGCCGATGCTGGGCAGGAAGCCCAACGGTAACCCGGAGCTGGTGCTGAACTGGATCACGCCGCACCAGAAGTGGGGCATCCACTCCACCTACTCGGACAACCTGCGCATGCTGACGCTGTCGCGCGGCGGCCCGCACGTGTGGATATCGGAAGCCGAGGCCCAGGCCAACGGCATCCGCGACAACGACTGGGTCGAGGTGTTCAACGTCAACGGCACGCTGACCGCGCGCGTGGTGGTGTCGCAGCGCGTGCCCAAGGGCATGTGCCTGATGTACCACGCCCAGGAAAAGATCGTGAACGTGCCCGGCGCCGAGACCAGCGGCATGCGCGGCGGCATCCATAACTCGGTCACGCGCGCCGTGACCAAGCCCACCCACATGATCGGCGGCTACGCGCAGCTGGCCTACGGCTTCAACTACTACGGCACCGTTGGCAGCAACCGCGACGAGTTCGTGATCCTGCGCAAGATGAAGAAGGTCGACTGGCTGGAAGGGCCGCTCGTGGAAAAGACCAAGGAAGGAGCAACGCAATGAAGATCCGCGCCCAGGTGGCCATGGTGCTGAACCTCGACAAGTGCATCGGCTGCCATACCTGCTCCGTGACCTGCAAGAACGTCTGGACCAGCCGCGACGGCGTCGAGTACGCATGGTTCAACAACGTCGAGACCAAGCCCGGTATCGGTTATCCCAAGGAATGGGAAAACCAGGACAAATGGCAGGGCGGCTGGCAGCGCAACGCCGACGGCACGCTCGAGCCGCGCCAGGGCGGCAAGCTGAAGATCCTGGCGAACCTGTTCGCCAACCCGAACCTGCCGGCGATCGACGAGTACTACGAACCCTTCACCTACGACTACGAGCACCTGCAAAAGGCGCCGCTGTCGCAGACCCCGCCGACCGCGCGCCCGGTGTCTGTGCTGACCGGCCGCAAGATGGAAAAGATCGAGTGGGGCCCGAACTGGGAAGATGACCTCGGCGGCGAGTTCAGCTCGCGCGGCCGCGACAAGCTGTTCGACGACGTGCAGAAGGAGATGTACTCGACCTTCGAGAACACCTTCATGATGTACCTGCCGCGCTTGTGCGAGCACTGCCTGAACCCGGCGTGCGTGGCCTCGTGCCCGTCGGGCTCGATCTACAAGCGCGAGGACGACGGCATCGTGCTGGTCGACCAGGACAAGTGCCGCGGCTGGCGCATGTGCATCTCGGGCTGCCCGTACAAGAAGATCTATTTCAACTGGCAGAGCGGCAAGGCCGAGAAATGCCTGTTCTGCTATCCGCGCATCGAAGCCGGCCAGCCCACGGTCTGCTCCGAGACCTGCGTCGGCCGCATCCGCTACCTCGGCGTGATGCTGTACGACGCCGACCGCATCGAGCAGGCCGCGTCGGTGGCCGACGAGCGCGACCTGTACCAGTCGCAGCTCGACGTGTTCCTTGACCCGCACGATCCCAAGGTGCAGGCCGAGGCGCTGCGCCAGGGCATCCCGCAGAGCTGGCTCGACGCCGCGCGCAAGTCGCCAGTCTACAAGATGGCGTGCGAATGGAAGATCGCCTTCCCGCTGCATCCCGAATACCGCACGCTGCCGATGGTGTGGTACGTGCCGCCGCTGTCGCCGATCCAGTCGGCGGCCGAAGCGGGCCACATGGGCATGAACGGCATCATCCCCGACGTCAAGAGCTTGCGCATCCCGGTCAAGTACCTGGCGAACCTGCTCACCGCGGGCGACGTGATGCCGGTGCTGTCGGCGCTGGAGCGCATGCTGGCGATGCGCGCGTACAAGCGCTCGCAGGTGGTCGACGGCGTGCAGGACCTCGATGTGCTGAAGCAGGTGGGCCTGACGCCCGCGCAGGTCGAGGACATGTACAAGACCATGGCCATCGCCAACTACGAGGACCGTTTCGTGATTCCGTCCTCGCACAAGGAGATGGTCGAGGACAGCTTCAACGACAAGGCCAGCTGCGGCTTCACCTTCGGCAACGGCTGCTCGGGCGGCACCTCGGAAGGCGCGCTGTTCGGCAAGAAACCGCAAGGCAGCGTGCATTTCGTCGACATGCCGAAGTCGCGCAAGAAAGCCGTGATGAGCTGAAACCTCGCGAACGAAACGGAGAAGAACATGCCGCTCTATCCCATCCTCAGCACCCTGCTCGGCTATCCCGAGCAGGATCTGCTCGACGCCCTGCCGGAAATCGACGCCGCGCTGGCCGAATGGCCGCAGGCGCGCGACCTGCTGGCGCCGGTGACCGCGATGCTGCGCAGCGAAACCCTGATCACGCTGCAGGAAAACTATGTCGCCACCTTCGACCGCAACCCGGCGCACTCGCTGCACCTGTTCGAGCACGTGCACGGCGAAAGCCGCGACCGCGGCCAGGCCATGGTCGACCTGATCGACGAATACCGGCGCGACGGCTTCGAGCCCGCGGCGTCGGAGCTGCCCGACTACGTGCCGCTGTTCCTGGAGTTTCTCGGCGCGCTCGTGGCCGACGGCAAGGAGGCGCGCGCCGAACAATTGCTGGGCGAGGCCATCCACGTGCTGGCCGCGATCGGCGGCCGGCTGGCGCGCAACCAGAGCCCGTACGGCGGCGTGTTCGCGGTGCTGCGCACGCTGACCGACGTGCAGCCGCAACCGCAGCAGGAGCCGCCGGTGCGGGACATGGACGAGGCCCTGGAGACCTTCGGGCCTGGCGCCGATGGCGTGGAGCCGCTGCTGGCGCCGCAAGCAGGGCCGCAGGCGGTGAAGTTCTATCCGCGCGGCACGGCGCCGACGCCGGTGCCTTGCTGAAATGCCAACGCAAGCCGACTGTTCGCTTCCCCCCTCTCCCGCTTGCGGGAGAGGGGCGGGGGAGAGGGCCGCAACTTCGATGAAGCGCCGGTGCTTAACCCCCCCTCACCCTACCCTCTCCCCTGAGGGAAGAGGGAACACAGTTGGATGATTCGGGCCCCGAAGCAAGCCCACAGGCAATCGGTCATTGTCCCTCTTTTCCGAGCTAACACCATGGCAACCCTCCACCAATTCCTCTTCGGCATCTACCCGTACATCGCGCTCGCCGTCTTCCTGTTCGGCAGCCTGGCCCGCTTCGAGCGTGAGCAATACACCTGGAAGAGCGACAGCTCGCAGGTGCTGTACCGCGGCAACCTGCGCACCGGCAACATCCTGTTCCATGTCGGCATCCTGGGTCTGTTCTTCGGGCACCTGGTCGGCCTGCTGACCCCGGTGGCGGTGTGGGACGCGCTGGGCGTCTCGCACGGCTTCAAGCAGGCCGTGGCGATGGCCGCCGGTGGCGTGATGGGCACCATGTGCCTGGCCGGCCTGCTGATCCTGCTGCACCGCCGGCTGACCAACGCGCGCGTGTCCGCGGTGACCCGCACCGGCGACAAGGTGCTGCTGCTGTGGCTGCTGGCGACGCTGCTGCTGGGCCTGTCGACCATCTTCGAATCGGCCGGCCACATGGACGGCCACATGATGGTGCAGCTGATGAACTGGGCGCAGCGCATCGTCACGCTGCGCGGCGACGCCGCCGGTTACGTCGCCGACGCACCGCTGCTGTTCAAGGCGCACCTGTTCATGGGCATGACGCTGTTCGTGATCTTCCCGTTCACGCGGCTGGTCCATGTATGGAGCGGCTTTGCCTCGGTCGGCTACCTCGGCCGTGCCTGGCAACTGGTGCGCAGCCGCTGAGCGCCGCCACCCCACAAGGAGAACACGATGCCTGTCACCGTCAATGGCGTGGAGCTGCGCGACGCCGATATCGAGCGCGAACTGGACCACCATCACGACGCCGCCAACCCGGCGCGGCTGGCCACCATCGCGGCAATCCTGCGCCTGCTGATGCGTGCCGAAGCCGCGCGCATCGGCCTGGACGCCGCGCAGATGGACGACGAGGCGCTGGCGCAGGCGTTGCTGGCGCGCGAGGCCGTCACGCCCGCAGCCGACGAAGCCAGCTGCCGCCGCCACTACGACAGCCACCCCCAGCGCTTCCGCACCGGCGAATGGGTCGAGGCCGATCACATCCTGTTCCAGGTCACGCCGCGCGTGCCGCTGGACGCCCTGCGCGAAATCGCGGCGCAGACGCTGGCGCTGGTGCGCGGTGATCCGTCGAGCTTCGACCACCATGCCCGCGCGCTGTCCAACTGCCCCAGCGGCGCCAATGGCGGCCGGCTCGGCCGCGTGTTCCGCGGCGAGACGGCGCCCGAATTCGAGCGCGCGCTGTTCGCGGCGCAGCAGGACGGCGTACTGCCGCAACTGGTGCAGAGCCGCTTCGGCCTGCATATCGTGCGCATCCTCGAGCGCTGCCCGGGCACGCGCCTGCCATTCGAGGCGGTGCGCGGCGAGATTGCCAGCGCGCTTGGCGCCGCCGCGCGCGACCGCGCCTGGAAGCAGTACGCTGGCCTGCTGATCGGGCGCGCGCGCATCGAAGGCATCGAGCTGGAAGGCGCCGACAGCCCGCTGGTGCAGTAACGTCCGGAGGCCGCCGTGCATCACATCGAACGTCTGCTCAAGGGTTTCGAACGCTTCCAGCAACGCTATTTCGACGACGAGCCTGAACTGTTCGACATCCTGCGCAGCGGCCAGCGCCCGCCGACGCTGCTGATCGGCTGCAGCGATTCACGCGTCGATCCCGGCCTGCTGCTTGGCTGCGACCCGGGCGAACTGTTTACCGTGCGCAATATCGGCAACCTGGTGCCGCCCTGCACTGGCCGCCATGAAGGCAGCCTGCACGGCGTCTCCGCCGCGATCCAGTTCGCCGTGCAGCAACTGCGCGTGGCCCGCATCATCGTAATGGGCCACGGCGGCTGCGGCGGTATCCGTGCGCTGCTCGCGCAGCCGGCCGACGCCGGCGACCATCCGCCCGATGAAGGCCAGGACCCCAACTACCTCGGCGCCTGGGTGCGCATCGCCGCGCCGGCGCGGCAGCAGGTACAGGAAACCCTGGCGACGGCCAGCGCCGCGCAGCGCCAGCGCGCTTGCGAGCAGGCGGCGATCCTGGTGTCGCTGCGCAACCTGCAGACCTTCCCGTTCGTGCGGCGTGCGCTGCAAGCCGGCGCGCTGACGCTGCACGGCTGGTATTTCGATCTCCAGGCCGGCGCACTGCTGGCTTATTCGCAGCGCGCCGACAGCTTCCTGCCGCTGGTGTGCCCGCTGCCCGCCCATACGGAACCCTGATCTCATGCATCCCTTTATCGTTGGCATCACCGGCACCTCCGGCAGCGGCAAGACCACGCTGATCACGGCGCTGCTGCCCTGGTTCCGCGCACACGGCCTGACCGTCAACGTGGTCAAGCACAGTCACCATCCGCTCGAGCTCGAGCCGCCGGGCAAGGACAGCGCGCGCTTTCGCGCCGCCGGCGCGGCCGAGGTGATGGTGGCCTCACCCTATCGCTACGCCATCGTGCGCGAACTGGCCGGCGAGGCGGAGCCGACGCTGGCCGAGCAAGTCGGGCGCTTGCGGCCGGCCGATATCACGCTGGTGGAGGGCTTCCGCAGCGAAGCGATCCCGCGCATCGAGGTCTACCGGCCCGCGCACGGGCGCGCGCCCTACTATCCGGGCGATCCGTCGGTCATCGCGCTGGCCACCGACACGCGCATGGACACCGTGCTGCCCTGCATGGCGCTGGACGATATCGCGCAGATCGGCGGCTTTATCCTGGCCATGCGCGACCAGGCCGCCGCCATGCCGGGCGCGGCCGCCAGCGCTGCGCGTGCCGCGGAGCTGGCACTGTAGCGACCCAAGGCCGGTCGTGCCTACCATGCGCTGGCGCCACCCGCGGCGCGATGGCCGGAAAAGTGCTCCAGCAGGAAATCCACCAGCGCCCGCACCTTGTCGGGACGATGGTTGCGCGCCGGGAACACCAGGTGGATGTCTGCCGGCGCGAACTGCCACTGCGGCAAGACCCGGCGCAGCGCGCCGCTGCGCAGGTGCCCGGCGACGTCCCACTCCGAGCGCACGATCAGGCCCTGCCCGTCGAGCGCCCACGCCAGCGCGGATTCCCCGTCGTTGGTGCTCATCGTGCCGCGCACCTTGACGGTCTCCTGCTGCGCGCCATGGCGCAGGTGCCAGGTGCCGAAGGTCTCGTCGGCTTCGCGGATAAAGATGCAATTGTGCCGCGCCAGTTCGCGCGGGCTGGACGGCTCGCCGTGCGCCGCCAGGTACGACGGCGCCGCGCACAGCAGCCGGCGGTTGTTGGCCAGCAGCCGCGCCGTCAGCCGCACGTCCGGCATCTCGCCGAAGTGGATCATGGCGTCCAGCCCCTGTTCGACCAGGTTCAGGGGCCGGTCGCTCAGGTACAGCTGGACCTCGATATTCGGGAAGCGGCGTGCAAACCCGGACAGCGCCGGCGCGAGTTGCCTGCGCCCGAATCCCAGCGTGGCGCCGATCTTCAGCAGCCCGTGCGGGGTGCTGCCGGTGCCGGCGATCGTGCGTTCCAGCGCTTCCATCTCGGCCAGGATGCGCGCGCCTTCCACCAGGTAGCTTTCGCCTTCCGGCGTCAGGCTGATACGGCGCGTGGTCCGGTGCAGCAGGCGCACGCGCAACCGCGCTTCCAGCGCGGCCAGCCGCTTGCTGACCGCCGGCGGCGTCACGCCCAACTGCTGGGCCGCGCCGGCCAGGCTGCCGTGCTTGTTGATACAGGCAAAGAACGCGACGTCGGAAAGCGGGTCCATTGATGAATTACAGGAAACAAAGAAGTAACTGAGTTTGCATTATGCATCTTCAGGTGAATGATACGATGGCTTCCATAACAAGTCATCGCCACCGGAGACACCCATGAAAGTTGCCCGCCTCACCGCCTTGCTGCTATGCGCCGCATCGATCGGCACGGCCGCCGCGCAGGACTATCCCCAGCGCCCAGTGCGCCTGATCGTGCCGTATGCCCCGGGCGGCAGCGCCGACATCGCCGCGCGGCTGGTCTCGGAGGCGTGGGCAAAGAGCCTGGGCGGCACCATCGTGGTGGAAAACCGCGCCGGCGCAGGCGGCAATATCGGCGTCGATGCGGTGGCCAAGGCCGCCGCCGATGGCTACACCATCGGCCTGCAGACCGTGTCGCTGGCGATCAACCCGGGACTGTTCCCGCGCATGCCGTACGACACGCTCAAGGACCTGGCGCCGATCGGCATGGTCGCCAGTTCGCAGCATGTGCTGGTGGTCAACAACAACGTGCCCGCCAAAAACCTCCAGGAACTGATCGCGGCTGCCAAAGCCGCGCCCGGCAAGCTGACCTATGGCTCCGCGGGCAACGGCAGCACCTTCCATATGTCGGCCGAACTGTTCAAGTCGGTGGCCAATGTCTCGATCGTCCACGTGCCGTACCGCGGCGGCGGCCCGGCGCTGGTCGACACCATCGCGGGCCAGGTCGACATGAGCTTCCCGGTGATCTCGGCGGCCCAGCAGCATGTGCAGGGCGGCAAGCTCAGGGCGCTCGCGGTTACCGGCACCAGGCGCGCGCCGCAATTGCCCAACGTGCCGACCGCGGCCGAGGCGGGCTTGCCCGGCTATGCCTTCGAGACCTGGTTCATGGTGTTCGCCCCGACCGGCACGCCCAGGCCCGTGATCGACAAGCTGAACGCCGCGCTCAACACCGCGCTGGCCGCGCCGGCCACCCGTGACCGCATGGTCAGGGAGGGCTTCGAGCCCACCCCGAGCACGCCCGAGGCGGCACGCCAGCGCCTTGAAAAAGAAATGCCCGTGTGGGCGAAGCTGATCAAGCAACGCGGCATCACCGCGGAATAACGACAGACCAGGCCGTTGCCATGACCCCCAAGACGCTATACCAGAAGCTGGTCGACGCCCATACCGTGGCCAGCATCGACGACGACAACGTGCTGCTGTACTGCGACCTGCACCTGATGAACGAGTACACCAGCCCGCAGGCTTTCGCCGGGCTGCACGAGCAGGACCGCGGCGTGCTGGTGCCGGGCCAGAACGTGGCGGTGGTCAGCCATATCATCCCGACGCACCCGACCGCGATCCGCGTGATCACGGACCCCGCCTCGGCGCTGCAGGCCACCAACCTGCACGCCAACTGCGCGCGCCATGCGATCCCGCTGTTCGATACCAACGATGCGCTGCAGGGCATCGAGCACGTGGTGGCGCCCGAGCACGGCATGATCCGCCCCGGCATGGTGGTGATCTGCGGCGACAGCCACACCACCACCTATGGCGCGCTCGGTGCGCTGGGCTTCGGCATCGGCACGTCCGAGGTCGAGCACGTGCTGGCCACGCAGACGCTGGTCTACCGCATGGCCCGGACCATGCGCATCCGCGTCGACGGCAAGCTGCCCGCCGGCACCACTGCCAAGGACCTGATCCTGCGCATCATCGGCACGATCGGCGCGCAAGGCGCGCGCGGCTACGTGGTCGAGTATTGCGGCACGGCGATCCGCGACCTCAGCATCGAGGCCCGCTTCACGCTGTGCAACATGACCGTCGAAGCGGCGGCGCGCGGCGCGCTGATCGCGCCGGATGCGGTGGCGACCGACTATGTGCTGCGGCGCGCGCCCGACATCGCGCACACGCAGCGCGACGCCGCGCTGGCCTACTGGGCCACGCTGCACAGCGACGCCGATGCCGTGTTCGACCTGGAGTTCTCGTTCGATGCCGGCGAGATCGAGCCCTACGTAACCTGGGGCACCAGCCCGGACCAGGTGCTGCCGGTGTCCGGCACCATCCCGTTTCCGGAAGACCAGCTCGACGAGGCCGGGCAGCGCTCGGTCGAGCGCGCGCTCGCATACACGCGGTTGCAGCCCGGCGCGGCGCTGGCCGGCACCGCGATCCAGCACGTCTTCATCGGCTCCTGCACCAACGGCCGCATCGAAGACCTGCGCGCGGTGGCCAACGTGGTGCGCGGCCGCAAGGTGGCCGCGGGTGTGCGGGCCATGATCGTGCCCGGCTCGGGCGCGGTCAAGGCGCAGGCCGAACGCGAGGGGCTGGCGGGCATCCTGATCGACGCTGGCTTCGAATGGCGGCAGCCGGGCTGTTCGATGTGCCTGGCCATGAACGACGATGTGCTCGCCGACGGCGTGCGCTGCGCCTCGACCACCAATCGCAACTTCGAGGGCCGGCAGGGACGCGGCGCCATCACCCACCTGATGAGCCCGGCCATGGCCGCCGCCGCCGCGGTCACCGGCGCCATCACCGACGTCCGCAAGCTGGAGACGATTCATGCCTGAACCCACCTGCATCCGCGGCAAGGCTGCCGCGATCCGCTTCGAGAACCTCGACACTGACCAGATCATCCCCAAGCAGTTCCTGCGCGGCATCGACAAGTCGGGGCTGGCGCAGGGCATCCTGCATGACCACCGCTTCGACGCCAGCGGCGCGCCGCGCCCGGAGTTCGTGCTGAACCGGCCGGAATACGCCGGCACCAGCATCCTGGTGGGCGGCGCCAACTTCGGCTGCGGCTCCAGCCGCGAGCATGCAGTCTGGGGCCTGCAGCAATTCGGCATCCGCGCCGTGATCGCGCCCAGCTTCGGCGAGATCTTTTACTCGAACGCGATCAACAACCGGCTGCTGCTGGTGATGCTGCCGCGCGACGTCATCGAGCGCCTGATGAACGCGGTGGACGCGGACAGCCGCAACACCATCAGCATCGACCTCGACGCCATGCGCGTGCGCACGCCCTGCGGCGAGCACGCCTTCGAACTGTCGGCACGGCACCGCCGCATGTTTCTCGAAGGGCTGGACATGATCGGCCTGTCGCTGCGGCAGCGTAGCGAGATCGAGCAGTTCATCCAGCAGTACTGGTCGGCGTTTCCATGGACCCAGAACGTCGCGGCGCGCACGCGCGCAAGGCTCGGCAACACCTGAGCCGCACCATCTCCGGCATGCGGCCGCCCAGGCCGCACGCTTGCCTGCCGGGAACGACATGAAGCCACCGCCCGCGCTTCGTTCCCGCCCTCCCTCCTTGGTTTGATGCCAGTCAATCCCATGTCGGCAGTGTGTGCGCATGATCGCCACATGCACGACAGGTCCAGGCCAATGCAAGCCTGCGCACCGCGACATCGCTTTCCCACCGCTGATCCACGGCACCCCATGAAAGCAAAAAACTGGCTGTATCCGGCAATCGCGGCATTGCCGTTCTCACTCGGGCTCGGGCTATCCCATGCGGCCACCAAGGCCGAACCCAGGGCCACACAAAAGGCGGAGCAAAAGACCGCCATCCCCACCCTCACCGCCGCTGAATTCGACCACGCGCGGCAAATCTACTTCGAGCGCTGCGCCGGCTGCCACGGCGTGCTGCGCAAGGGTGCCACCGGCAAGGCGCTGACACCGGACATCACCCGCGCGCGCGGCACCGAATACCTGAAGACCTTCATCAAGTACGGCAGCCCCGCCGGCATGCCCAACTGGGGCACCTCGGGCGACCTCACCGACCAGGAAGTCGACCTGATGGCGCGCTACATCCAGCTAGACCCGCCGACGCCGCCCGAGTTCTCGCTTGCCGATATCGAGAAAAGCCGCAAGGACATCCTGCCCGTCGCCAAGCGACCGACGCAGAAGATGAACCCGTACAACCTCGACAACCTGTTCTCGGTCACGCTGCGCGACGCCGGCGAGGTCGCGCTGATCGACGGCGACAGCAAGCAGATCATCAATATCGTCAAGACCGGCTATGCGGTGCATATCTCGCGCATGTCGGCGTCGGGACGCTACCTGTACGTGATCGGCCGCGACGCGCGGCTGGACCTGATCGACCTGTGGCTGCCCAAGCCCGATATCGTCGCCGAAGTGAAGATCGGCATGGAGGCGCGCTCGGTCGAGACCTCCAAGTACAAGGGCTATGAAGACAAGTACGCGGTGGCGGGCTCGTATTGGCCGCCGCAGTACGTGATCATGGAAGGCGATACGCTCAAGCCGCTGAAGGTGGTGTCCACGCGCGGCATGACCGTCGACAACGAATACCACCCCGAGCCGCGTGTCGCCTCGATCGTCGCCAGCCACTACCACCCCGAGTTCGTGATCAACGCCAAGGAGACCGGCAAGATCCTGATGGTCAATTACTGGCACTAAGCATCAAAAGAGACCAAGAATCTCTTTAGAAGAGTCGAGCATCATCGAAAAAATCTAAATATATCAACCTGTTACGCTCTGTGTACGGTGCTAATCTTACCTCTCGTCCCTGAAATTCACCTCCCTAGTGCTCGCCGAAACTTTTGCCGGCTCCACATACATTACTAACGGCGAATTATCCCACAACTAGTTGTTTTATAAGCAATTTCGTCTCCCAATGCATTCTCTGCTCCCGGTCTCCAGCGGCTGAGTGTCAGCTTGAATGCAGCATTCGCCATGCTCCGTCAATCCTCAAATCTAGCGTCAAAGAAACCGGTCAAATCTTCCGAATCTTCGTGACTCCCCTCATCCACAAGCGTCCATGATTCGTCGGGACGAGTACTGGGTTGCACCCCAGGGCGTCCAAGAACTTCCATCACCTTTTGTCCCAGCATTTCGTCACTTTTCGCAATCGCCTGTTTTTTGTTTTCATTAACACCGCTCATAGCAAGTGCCGGAATCTTCGCCGCTTGTCGGCGGCGGGCGTGGTCCTTGAGCGCTGCTGCTTGCTCTTTGCGTACTTTCGAATTTGGCCTCCGTCTCTGCATACTGGCTTGCGCTCTGGCGATGTCGGTCGGCCGCGCCACGAACTTTCTCTCCTGTTGTGTCATGTGGCCGTAGCGCTCCCTATCCCTTTTTGATATGTCGAGCCAACTGATGCTTCCATCATCCTTCCTCCAGACGAGAACATTCGTGGTTCCAGGAACCGGCGCAACCCACACCATTGGATTCACCACCTTATTATTTTTTAGAAGATTCGGGGCCCGCTCCCATGTCGTCCTAAGTTCGGTCGAAGAATACTGTGACGAGCCGAACGCCACGAATCCCTCCCTGTTCGTTCGACGCACAAACGGCAACAATTTGACGAGTAGCTCCTCTTTAGTCCATGAAGTCCTTCCATCCCCCCTTCTCCTCTTCTGAATGTATTCCAGGATACCGGCTCGATGCAGTGGAACTCGTCTATCACGCATCTTTGTTGTGTAATAAGACGTCGCGTCGGAATACAGGTTGTATTTTTCGATTGCAAGAATCACACATTTTTTTAGTTCGCCAAGGGTCAATACTGCGCTCTCCTTCGCCTCCTCGCGTCTTCTCTTATCCCTTGTTCGAAGTCGCCTTGTGTATGCTCCCGGCACTTGAGCGGCTATCTCGCTCTTTAAATAAGCATTGAAGCTTTCTATGAGCCCTTTTGCTTGTCCGCGGTACACCTCGGCAAGCTCCCGTGACATCCGCAGCGACTTCACGACATTCTCTTCGAATTCACCGCTAATCGCTGGACCTCTGTCTATAAATACAGAATCCCAATCCCCCTTTGGAAGTCCCTCGCACGAGACGAGACCATACTCCTTGGCCAGCTCATCTTTTTCGCTCATTGCACTAAATAAGCAATAACGATACGCATCGGAGCTCTCCTGATTCGGCCACACGTGTTGGCCGACTAGAGCACCGCTCCGAGCACATATTCCAAAGAGGCCTGTCGCTTTCCCGATAGGCGAAAAATCATTGGTGTCCTTAACCAGATATACCTGCAGCTCAGTACCATCCATGAGTAGGACTTGCTTAGAGTGGTTTAGGATATCTGTCGCATGCCCTCTTCGAGCCGACAATTTATTTCTTGCGTCCTCGACCCCAACAAATCTCTTACGCCTATCCTCGTCATCCAAGTATTCGCTGCCGATGCGATAAAATTGACTAAAGCTTGGCGTCAAGCGTATATCCCACGGCGACTCGACTATTTCCCCCTCTACACGCGTGCGCCCTACAAAGACGGTCTCTCTCGCCTTTTCCCAAGCTCGTCGAAAAGAGTAGCCTTCGTCCATTACATATTTCTCCACAGCGCGATGTATCATTCTTACATGCAGCGGACTACACTGTATCCCCAAATCAATTTGGTTCCCAGAATTCTCGTATGCAGCCGGTCGAGGACCGGTCTTAGCCTTGCCATAACCTCTACGGCCCACGTCAGGGCCACCCTTTCTTGCGTGAAGTGGAATCATCGCTGTCTTATCACATCCAAACCACCAATAGGTGGTGAGGTTGTGCCGGATAGTGGCCTCATCGATACCAGATTCCGCTACGGCTTTTTTTATTAAAGCTGGCCGAATCTTCTTGTCCGCCACGACTGCCATGAAGTTTCGTTCGTTAACAAGATGTCTTATCGGCGCGAATCTACGAGCGATATCTGCACGCCGCTTCTGAGCTTCTTCGTACGGCAATTCGCTCGTATTCACGTCCATGAAGTCGAATCTAACGTTGTCATGAATGCGAACAATCTCGTTGCCAAATCTATGCGCGATGGCATCCCGCCGCCAACTCCGGGGTAGCTTACTTTTTGGCGGCCTTACCCCTTGCTCCACTTCAAGCATAAAGATACGGTCCGTAGGCTCCCAATAGCCCAAGTATCTCCAAAGGCTAAATTTCCCTCCACCTGCTGACATTTGAAGAAGGGTCCCTTTCGGATAAGGACGGTATTCCACATCAGATGGCGTGCGAAAACCAGGACAAGGCGGCTCGCTAAGCTCCATTACGTCTCCCTCATTATGACCAGTTTCTCGTCGGCCTCAAGCGGGTGCGTCATATCCATACGCACGAACCCGAAGAAGACCGCTGCTGCGAAAAGGCGATAGCTATCCTCGACGTCCAAGCCAAAGCGTTTCCCAATCCTACCTAATACCTTGTCCGCCGTTCCCTGGGCTTTGGAAGTATTTAGAAAATGTGAAAATTCTCTCGCCGGTTTATAAAGGTCGTTTAAATTTTGATATCGCAGAAAACTGAACAATGCCCAATGATTCCCTGCTTCAGTCTCCGGAAAACTATCACTGCCCAACATTTCGAAGGTAAATCCGTATTGTTTGCAGAACTCTATGTCCCTGTTCATCCGTCTCTTTTCCTTGTCATCATCACGTCTATCTTCGTGCTTGACCGAGATGGCGTGATAGACGACCTTATTTGTCCACGGACAATTAATCGTCAACATCAAATCTAGCGTTGGTAACTCCTTCCTTCCCGGACGATTTCCATTCAAGATACGCCAGTCCATTTCATCGTCTGTATAGTAGTATTGCGCTCTAATATCCAAGACATGCGGACAGAAGAAGCATGCCAGTTGCACGCGTTGTTCTTGCTCTGAATGAGCCGGGACGGAAGCGAATCCGTTCTTGCTAAACGGGTTATCGCTTGGAATGGACCATCCTTTCACGTCCCGAGCGAGCAGATGTGGAACGTAGGCCGCTCCCCCATCGACGCCGTACGGGTCAACGGATGGGACGTTCAACGGCCAGGGTAACTGTCCAGGTTGCTTCATTAGTTTTCGAAGTTCCACTTCTTCCTCGATTGACGTCTGGCCTTTGCCCGTTCAGCTTTCACTTCATCGTCACTGAGCTCGTTCGCTCTGTTAGCCGCCACCTGAAAGTCGGGATATCGCCCGTTCGAAACCCAAAGGTGACAAAGAACGCGCTTTGCGAACGCCGGAACCGTTTCCTCGAGTTCCTGCAACGCCTTAATGGATTGAGGCACCGGGTCGCGCTTAAAATTGACGACCGTCGCGCTCGGATGATTAGCGATAAGGAGCCGCGCAGATACACGAAAGAGCCTGTGGCACTGCGCTCCCCAAAGCGCAATATGCTGACGTCTCATATGCGCCGCCAGCGAGTGGTCATAGCGCTCCCAATGGGACACCGAACGCACCGTGGCTGCGACCTGGGTCCTACTACGGCGGGGTAACGCTTGGTTGAGAAAATCGCTGTCCCGACCACGGAGCCACTTTCTTACCGGAGGTGTCAGTTTGTCCACAATCGATTTCCTCGGTGCACCAGGATGCTTCTGGATATGGTTTAAGAGCAATGCTCGGCAATGGTGCGTGAACTCAGTTGAACTAAGTAGCCTGTTCCCCAGCTTTACCGTCCCAGTACTTTCCGCATGTGAGACATAGTCGGGGCGCACGCGCTTGGGTGCAGTTGGAGGCGCGGATAGGTCCTTCTCTGCCAAAGGTGTACTTTCAACTGTTCGTAAATGAAAATCCTCTCCGAGCAATGCAAGAGCAAGTACCGTTCCGACCATTGGATTACCGATTGGCTCTCCGCGTCGGAGCCGACCATAAAAAATGCTTTTATCTGGCAAATGAATACCGTGACGTTCTAAGAAGCTCGTTCCAAATGTATCGCTTAAGAACTCGCGTAGCGGATGCGCGATGCCTTTTCGAGAGAGCAGTCCACGTGCGTGGGCACTCTTCTGCATTTGAACCGCCAAGTCATATGCAACAGCGCCGTTTGTATCGCAGTCGAGCAGCCTTCGCGCAATGGAACCAAGGCGAACATCCTGCTCAATTTCGGTAGCACTTAGCCGCTCATACCGCGGTCGCAACTTCATTCCGCATCCACACTGTCTTGCGTTGAGAAACGGGGCTCGCGAGTGCCGGCGCCCCCAAGCACAGGCCCCACATCCCTCAATAAGGGGCTCACCATGGCTATGACAAATGGCCAGACTGGGTAAGAGGTGGGTGCGTTTCACAATATGTGTGCCGGAGACGATTCTGCTTTCGTCCGCGCACTGTGCGCATAGAGCAAGGCTCCATGCAACGCGATTGTGGCTCACTAATTTTGCGACGTTAAACTTCACCGCGCCCTCATCCATCAGCGAGTAGTCCACCAGCGTTTGGCCGTTATCGGAGTCGAGGAACGCATGATATAGCGGAGTGAGCGTCTGTCTTCGCATTAAAGTTACTCCACCCCGCTCTTCGCCTAAGAGCTCAGCAAGCTGTGCAAGCCCTTTCGGCAAAATCCACGAAAGTCGTGCTCGGTAGTGTGCAATCTGAGTGCTAATGATGCTTCGCTGATTTTCCGAATTCAAATGCGGCAACAATCTCAGTAGGTAATATGCGACCGGCTCTCCCTTTTGTATGGCCGGAATGAATGGAGCATCCAAAAGTTTTTATCCTTTAGTAGTTCGTCTAATGCATGCTTTCTTCAAGACTCGCCATCGAGCAGGGTGTTGTTGATGTTCTTTCAGCGAATCAGCAGCCCACCTGAGCCTTCGCCGCACAAAGGTCAGCCTTGAATCGACAAGTCGCTCGATGGCGACTTCCTCCTTGGCGACGTCAAGCTGGTAGATGCTGATTCCCATTGCCTCTGCGAGGTGCGAGTATGAACGGCGTTTCGGACGGCCCGATTGGCCATCCAATGCTCCAGCGGCCGCGGAAGCTGACAATCGGAGCGCCGGAAGGAGTCCTTGAGGAACTTCACGCCTGGTGACCTTACGGCTTGAGCTCCTTCGGTCCGGCGAATGAGCCTCAAGCCACGCCCTATCGTTGCGGTACAGCCAAGACCATACGGCAGGCGTTTGCTGGCGAATCTGCGTTCTGCCCGAGCCGGCGAAGTCCACACATGCAGCGGACCAAGCCTTTCGATATCCGAGGCGCTGGGCCCTCCTGTCACGTGCGGTGGTGTTCTGCTTGGGCTTCTTTAGTCTGGGAATCCCGAACCTCTCAGCTTGAGAACGCACCGTGTTTACAGCAACGCAGTTCTCGCGAGCGATGCGGGTCAGAGTCTTTCCCGCCCCAATCTCGCGACGCAGAAACGATTCCGTCAACAAGACGTGCCGAGTCCTCAGCACAGAAACGTTTTGAGTGCCGCAATGCAGGTTCACTAGCCAGTCGAGGAGGACGTAGTACACAGGATGAAGCGCACGGCCTGGCCTATGTAATGCAGTAACCGCGGATTGAGCAGCACGACCCGATTGGACAAGGTCATCAAGCCGCGAATCGGGAAATCCGCCTTCGCCCAGCATTTTCATTCCGTCAACAATGGCACTTGTGTGATAGCTCCCGCTCTTGTGCCGTAGCCCGATGTTCTCCAACCTTTTCACCAAGGCCTCTCGTAGCTCTCCCGGCTGATTGCTGTCATTGAAAAGAGCTGCACATCTTCGAGAGAACTCGATGCCGTTCGTCATGCGCAAATTGCTGGGCGTCGCCTTCATCGCGGCGTCGTAGGTCGACGGGCAGGTAGAGATGAAAAGGGGAACGCCGTGAATCGGGCAGTGTGTGACAAAGGGCGGGAGATGGACGCAAAGGACGGCAACAGCTCCGTAGTCCCGTACTGCTTCGATGTCGCAATGGACGCAGTGCGGTTCCGGAAATCCCGATGGCGCCAAGAACAGCGGCAGATGGCACGGACGAGTGGGCCCACTCCTCGAACTCAGCAATTTCGCTACCAGCAGCTGACATTCGCCCTTCCGCAAGACGGCGGCGTAATAGCGCAGCAACGAATACTTGTGGAGAACTTCTAACGGGCTTCCGTACACATAATCGAACGCAGAACAGAATGCGGCAACGCACCTTGGCAGTGCTCGCAAATCACCTTGTAAGTGGCAGCGGATGGCTCGCATCAACGCACCGTCCGTGGGGAGGCCGGAGACCCTTCCAATTCGCGCAGTGAGGCTTGGCAATACCTCTCCCGGTATTGCCTTAGGAAGCATATAAAATCCGTTGACCATTTTTGCACCATAACCTTTGCCTATCAAATTCCGTGTGCGCGCTGCTCAGGAAGTATCCAGTCCGAGAGACGCATTGTCTCTTCCCTCGAGCAACGTTCCTTTCCCAGCAATATCGACAGATTGGCGCGAAGCCCCTCCCATTTTGTTCGATACTGTTTTGACGCTCTTATGAAATCATTTTTCTCAATAATTGTCTGATTTCTGGCCTTTATTTTCATGATTTTCCAAAGCTCCTCCAAAATGACAAATAGCAGCATTGGCAGCCCTACCGCCTCCACGATTAATGCCGTCGCGAACCAGTCTCCCTGGCTTCTTTGCGCATCTGCGCCATCCTTCATTCCGCTTTTAAGCAGCAACGGAACTTGGTCCTGAAATGAACGGATAGACGAGCTCTCGATATCGGCGACCGTAAGACGAAATCTCCTTAGAAAGGCATTGACGAGATTCCCCCAGTCTGAGCCCAGCGCAATGTATTCAAATCTGTGAATTCCTCCACTCGCCAGTTTTAGAGTGCTTGCGATTGTTCCGTCTAACAAAGCCCAAATGGCACAGGTTGCCGAGCATACGACTGGAACGCCGGTGACCACGGAGAACTCCTCAAGTAGCTTCAAGCAATCCATGGCCGAACGAGCGCTCAGCTTTTGAGCGTCTATTCCATAAACATATAATAGACCGAGCCCGACTCGTCCAGCATGCGCGAAAAGTTGCGGTGTAAGTAGACCAGTACGAGATGTGGGTTTTTGAATTCCATCCCAAATAACCCCTTTAACCTCGGAGTCGATGCCATGTAGCATGGAATATATGAGGTGCTCAGGCTTACCAGAGCTCGGAAACGGAATCTCCAAGTATTTGAGTTGCTTAGTGAATGCAATAGCGTCCGATAGATTTCTATGCGGAACGACCTCCATTCCCAGGTAATCGCGAATCCGCTGTCTAAATGCTCCTTTCCCAATACCAAGTGGCCCCGAGACGATGATGCACTGCCCGGGAACCATTGCGACAGGGAATGCCTCGACCGAACGGGAACGAAGGGCTATATTTTGACGGTTGATGTGCTCCGCAAATCGCGTTTCGGCGGGGTTGCGGTTCTCATAAGACTTTCTAACTGCTTCGATAATTGCTTCAGCGGCAGACAAATGACACGGTCGAGGCGAGAAGAATTCATCACGATTCTTAGTCGTTCGGACATCTTCCAGATTTTTTCCAAGCCGGCCATTGAGGTACAACGATGCGTACTGCCCTTCTTTGTCAGTAGGGAACGGCTTAACCTGAGCAAGAAAGGGATTGAAGTTTTTCGCAGGCGTAGGTACGGAGCCCTGGATACGGGTTACGCTGCTGGGCGTCCGTCGTGGCACTTCCGACATGAGGGTAATTGGGTAATTGGCCAAAAACACCCGGCTAGACGAGGCCGGGTGGTATCGCAGGGGATGACCATTGCCTCACCCCCTTCAGATGCAGATTGCGCACATGGCATAGTGAGCGCATGTGGCGCTCACCGTGGCCTTGCTTCGTGATAACGTTAGTCAGCGCTGCGAGTTAGCGCGACCGAGTCGCTTCCGCTTCCACTTGCCCGAGAAACGCGCGGTTCTGCTGGTGGTGGTGGGGCCTACGTTGCGAATCAGTATGGAGGCCACCAGCTCCTGGGCAAATTTACGCCGCAGCGCCTGCACGTCTGCTACTGACAGCCGGCCCGCACGTTGCCGCGTCTCGCGAACTATGCGCCGAATGGCCTCAGCCTCGTGCCCATCCGAAAAGAACTTTTCAACAAGGTGCTTGAGACGTCCGAGACGGCAAGAATTCTGTTGTTCCGCGCCTTGCTCGCTTGCCTCAAACGAATGCTGCCCCGGTTGCTTGGGGAAGGACGCCTTTCGCGACTCAATATAGCGCTGTAGTTTCCGACGGCTCTGGCGCTTCGATTCTGTGGTGCCGCGCCCGATAGACAGAGCAGTCCCCACGCTCACACCGTCGACATCCCGGGCCTCTGGCTGGCCCATAGATGAAAAAAATACGGGCCGACAAGATGTCTGTGTAATGGGTGTGCTGTGGTCACACACGTTTGTCACCAATTCGGTGAGATTGGGCTTCTTGGTTCTCATGGCGTTCCCTTCTGCAACATTAGGACGAGTCGAGCCCTCCCTGCCAACAGAAGGGACTTGACACACATGCGTGGCCACGAGACACTGCTAATTGGAGTTAGTGTGTCTATGACCACGCTCAAGACGGACGAATGGGGGCAACCAGTCGTTCGTCTTTTCTTTTTGCGGAGCGTGTTTCCGCTTCCAGAATCGCGCGATGCGCGACCTCATCATTTCTTCATATCGGTCCCTGTCATGTCATATGGCCGGCCGCTTGTCGCCTGGCTCGCCCTAAGCTAGAATTCGTTCAGCAATACAATCTGTATCGTTCTGATAGCAACCTGTATCGTTTTAGAATCCGAGCGGGAAATTTTTCGCGAGGATGCGCAATTCGATACGCTGGCCATCAAATCGACAAGCTGTCGTTTTTAAACAACCGGCAATTCTAGCCGCCCTTTCTTTGCGCCGCAAGACGCGAAGGATTTTGTCACGTCTATAGGTTTCGCTCCTCTTCCAGGCCTTCTCAGGCCGATTGACTCAAACTGCGTAAAGCCTCCCCACCCAGCTGCGTCTTGTTTTCCCCACCGCTATCATCGAGTGTTTGCCCGCGTAGCCGTCAGATTGCACGCTACCTCTGTCTCCGCTAGATACAGGAGGTCGAACAGGGCCTTTGACACGCCTGGTGCTGCCAAGCCGCGTCCGTCTTCGACGATGAGGGTTCGTCCAGAGAGCTCAGGTACGCTTTGCGCCCAATCTGAATCCAGGACGATAGGAAACGCAGGTGCGCGACGCTTGAGGTCCGCACGCAGCCACTGCCTTCGTCTGTAGCCCTGGCTCCGACAGAACCTCACCAGCCGATTTCCACCACACGTTGACCCCGCGAATCTAGCTCGAATCACCGTTGGCATGGCGTGGGTTACCGTCTGATAACCGAAGAGCCGGACACTCTGGCTGTGCAAAACAAGGGATGTCTCCGGGAATGCGAGGAGCAAGCGCTCAAGAGCCCTCGTGGCTTCAACCGATACTGAAGCGAGCCACCGCGGAAAATCTTGGTGCCCCCAGCAGGCAACTGGTGGGCCCAAGATGCCATCCGGATTTATATAGAGAGTCGCAGACATGGGGACTCCCGCACGGACCATGGCATGCCCTGACGCCCTGATTCGCTATCACAACGAACAGGCGTTAAAATGAGTTGCCACCGGTTTAGGGTCTACACGACGACTCCTGCTGTGGTTCTGCTTTTTGAGTCGTACTTAAATTGCCTGTAGGTAAGCCTGACAGGCACGGCGCCGCTGCGCACTCGGGGACGCTACTTTGAGCCACATCGACACAGCCTGGAGCAAGCTCGCGTCGCGCACTGCTCGCGGCTTACTCGCGCGCAAAGGCGGGACGTACGATGACGTCGCGCTCGCCCTGCGCGGGCTTGGCATCGAGGAGACGACCAAAGCGGTCGAACAAAAAATTCAGAGGGGGACACTCAAATGCAGCCTTTTCCTCCAGCTCATTTACGTGCTTCGCGCCGACGTGCCAGCAGACCTTCACCGCATTCTAGATAGCAGTAGTGGGTGGGACGACGCCTGCCGCCGACTAGCTCAGCTCTTGCTAATCGCCGATTCGTCTATTTCCTCCAAACTGCTGTCGCACCAGCTCGAGGAATGCGGCACGCGTCTAAGCCCCGCACAAATCGATTCCCAATTGCAGTCGGGTGTGTACGCATTCAGCTTGCTTCTCCAACTAGCCTATCTCTACCCCTTTCCGCCGCTCGAGAGATTCGTCGACCGCTCTGACCTCGAACAAGCTGCAAAGGAAGCTCGTCCGGCGACGTCACAGGCTTCGTGATACGTCAAGTCGCGCAGTAGTGAGGGGAAACACTCACTAGGAGATTAGTTCAGTTGAAGCAAAACGCAAGAAGTCAGTCGGTGGTGCCACGTCGCCACATTTCTGACAGTAGCCGCCCTGTGGCCTATCGTGGGTTTGTCGCATAGTAGCGAGCACAGAACATCGAGTATCAACGCCTCTCGTTGAGCTGATGAGGGAGTGGCCCACAACTGTCATGCTCGCCAATGTGCTTCGACTCAAGGTACGAGAGACTTTCCTCCGGGGAGTTGTTGCACAGAAAGGTCAGCACAATCCTGTCCCCGGCATTCACTGCCGCAAAGAGCGCGCGGTGAACCTTGCGGTAGCCCTCGGGGTTCTCAGGGGAATATGGTTTGCCTTGTTGGAGCCCTCTGACCCTTGACTCGTACTTGGCAATGCGTTTGCGAACCGTCCTTTTTGGATGGACATAGACCAAGCCGATATAATTACTGACGGGACCATCATCCGCATGAAAAATCTGCCATCGGTAGACCAGCGGCTTGCTCAGGTCGACGCCATTGTTCACAATTGCATAGGGCAATGCGCCAGTGGCTCTGGTTCGTCTGCGGGCTCCATTGATGGAAGCTGAATGGTCTTCGGCCATTCGTGCAACCCCAGGAGCCGCTGTAAGGGATGCGGGCCCGGCAGCATGCTTTTTATCGAGTATGCGAGACCGCTGTTCATCGATGATGCGAAGCAACTCGGCCAATGTCCCGCTAAATCTAGACTTGGCATCCGGCTCCCCTGCTCTTTTGCTCGCTGCCCGAACCAACTCGAACACCCCAGGCGTCCCCGTCCGAGAAAGCCGGATTACGCGAGTATCAGTACCCCTTATCCGGTACGCGTATCCGTCCTTCCTTGGCTTTTCGCAGTGGAGGTCGGGCCGCGCATGGAGAATTTCTAGGTGCAGCTCATCGAGCGTCATGAGAATTCACGCGTTACAGTAATTTGGCGTTCAACCCCAGGCACATAGCTGGCGCCTTGAGGCCGTAGTCGCTTTTTCGAGGTCGGGTGTTGCTTGCCTTACAGTGCTTTTCCCATTTGCCCACGAAAGGCAGCTGGTTAGCACGCTGCCCCCTCTCGGGACAGGTGAGCTCGGCCACTGCTTTGTCTGGGTCTCTAGCTGCTACGCAGGAGCAGGCAAGAAAAACCCCTGTCCAGGACAGGGGTGTCGGCTCATTGAGAGGCTAAAGCTTGTTTGGGTTTACGCCTCTTCGGCAATCAGGAATTTGTTCGGATTCCTGCCGAGCCAAGCCGGCTTGCGGCCGCGGCCTGACCAAGTCTTACCAGTCTTTGGGTCAAGATACTTCGGTGGCAGTTCCGACTTGGGCTTGCCTGCACCGCTGCCGGCAGGGCGGCCGCGTCGGCGCTTGGTGATGTCTTCGACGGTCAGGTCATACTCCGCCATCAGAGTCTGAATCTGCTCGATTACACCAGCAATCTCATTGGCACGCACCTCTTCCAGGTGGGCTTCGAGCGCCTGCTTCTGTGCCATCAATTCCTTGTAAGTGGCCATACGATTCTTCCTTTCTAGTCGAGGACTAATAGAGGGAAGTTTATAGCCAATTTAGGTTTAGGCGCACAATTATTCGCACCTTACCGTGAGATGTACGCGGTTCAATTCAAAGACTTCCGGTGAAATCCCTCCGGATTCCGGCCCTAGCGCCCTCCGAACGCATGTTGCCACCCGACCTCCTATATATCTGTCTCATGTACGGGCGGCGGTCCCACCTGGCGCTAACAACCACCGTAGTTCTTTCGACCGCTTGCGGTGATGGTGTATGTGCCACCACGAGGACCCGTGAAGCATGTCGGGCCAGATGATGCGCTGGGCGTCCTCACGAACGAACTCGCCGACTTAGCAGCCTCGTAGTTCGAACCAGGATTCGGACGGGGCGCGTTTTTTCCACCTCCGCGATGACAATGGTATTCACCAGTCTTGTGGTTGGTGTGACACCCTTCCGCGTCCAGGCCACCGCCGTGCGCGGCGGCCGCTCCTGCCACTAATGTGCAGCCGAGGCCAAACATAAAACGGCACAAAGTTTTGCTCCCGTTCTTGTACCAGCGTGGTGGCAATAAAGCTCGCCGCTTGCACATGGCCTCCTCCTCCCTTTAACAAGGCCTGCATGGCTCTTGGGGGTTGAGCCGGCGCAAGAAATTTTCCAGCATCAATGACGACATAACGATACTGCACGAGAAGGAGACGCGACTCCGCGATAACCCTCGCGGAGTCGAATGGAAAGAAGACTAGAGGCTTGTCAGGCCAACAGTGAAGTTGCCAACAAACGTATCCGGCAACAAACCGAACGACTGAAGCTCATGATGGATACTATCTGGATTTACAAAGATTTCCCCCTGTTGGGCGACCTTAAGCACGAACTGCTGGAACGCATTGGCAACAGCAGCACAGCCGTCCGCAGTCAGCACCCTAGTTCCTTCTGGGTACATGGCGCCCCTGTCAACGACGTTAACCTTGGCCGCAACGATTGGTTTGAGCCGATTAGCGAACGCTTGATAGTTCTGGCTAACCCACTGCAGGCTGTTGTGCATTTGTCCAGCGTCTTCGCGATGCAACGAAGACTTGTTGCCGTTCTTCGCCTCGATGACCATGGCCATATCGCCCCAAAGCCATAAATTGTCGGGCCCGACGCGATAGTCTTCGTCCGGACGGGACGATACCGCTCCGAGAGCTTCGCCGAGCATCTTAAGTGCCGCTTCCAGTTGCTTCGGCTTCCGCTCGTAGTCGACCTTTGAGGCGATTTGCTTTGCCTCAGCCACAGCAGCATTCAGATTGTCAAACTGCTTTAGCCACGCGACCACTCGTTGTGCTGCCGGCTTTGTCTCTTGAGTCAGCGCCTTGGGAATGAACGCAGGCGGAGATGCTACAGCGAGGTTCTTAGTCTTAGCGACCACCTGGATTGCCATGGCTTCGTTCGGGTCCAGAGTAAAGACAATACGCGAGAGCCTCTCCTTATGAGCACCCAGTTCCTCGTCCTCAAGATTGGCCGAATTCAGTGCTCGCTCGTAGCGGTTCTTTCCTTCGTAGCCTTGATTCTGGGATGCCAGTAGATACGCCTCCCTTTCGGCACTGGCCAATTCAACTGCCTGATGATTTGGCTCCCGCGCTGTTCGGCTTCCTTTTCGGATTTTCTCATTATAGAACTCTTTCCAGCCTTCGTCCCGACTCAAGCATTGCTCAATGAGCGCTCGAATGGCGGCCCTGGAAGACCCACCTGACGTACGGAGATGGGCCGCGAGATTCTGGGAAAGCTCAATCTGATTGCGGGTGTCGTCCGTCATGTCACGCACAACATCATGCTTTCCGACGAAGCTTGTCAAATCTTCTCCCGCAAGGATGACGACAGCGTAATCCTTATGCGACCTGACCGCGCGCCCCATGCCCTGCTCTATTCGATAGACGGTTCTGTTACGGGCTCCGCCGGCAGTGCCGAATATCTGCTCGTCCCTCGTGTCAGTCAGATTCTGTCCAAAAGGTCTGCCATCAATTACCAACACACGGCACGAGTCATCCGGCAAATCCACGCCGTCATACCTCTGCGCAAAGACGGCGAACCTAACGCCCGATGCTGGATTCTGCAGTGCTCGAACACCTTCAGCAAAATCATCCCTGTAGTACGTCGCGCCTGCCGCAACCCAGTCGATGGCCAATTTCTCGCTGGACGTAAGCACTACGACATTCGTCGTTCGCGCCAAATCGGCCGCGAGCTCCATGACGTAGCCACGTTCGAGTTCGGGGTCGACAAGAGAAGGGGCGACAACCATGCGTTCGCCCAAACCGCGGTCCGACGGCGGGCAAATCGGGCTCACCGCGGCTTTAGGCGAGACGCCCAAATCTCGCACAAGCACAGAGTCGTCGGCAAGCGTTGCAGACATGAAAAGCCGGTGCTTCGCCCGGTAATATGCGCGCACTAGCTCCACAGGTGGGACGTTCGCTGAAACTTCCGCATACCGGTTTCCGACGATACAGCGGCAGAGTGGAAGCCGGTCACGCAAATGGGGCCATACGAAGCGAAATTCTGCTGTATCGGCGAAAACGTTCAGCGTCTGCAGGGCCTCTGTCGTCAGGCCGGCCCATATCCAGTGGGGCACCTCGAGAATTGTTGGCACCTCACCTTGAAGGTCCAACCACGTAGCGAGATTGAACTGCTTGCATCCTGGCTCAAGTAGTGCCTTTAGTTTTTCGAAGGCATCTCCCTCGACACGAAGCGTCATCGAGCTACGAACCTCTTCAATCCCAGAATGAGCGTCATCCAGAACAAGCGCATTTGGGACGATATTGACGTCAGCGCGAGCGAATGTGCTCTTGGCATTGAACATCTTGTCATAGGTACAGACTAGAATCGCATCACCTCGCGTACATTCGTTACGAGGGTGTGGCTCGCCAGCTCGATATGGGAAAGCCGCGATTCCTAGGCGTTGAGCTTCCGCCAGGACTTGGTCTACGAGTTGTACAGTTGGACACAGGAAGACCGATACTCCCTTCGACATGCGCATATGAGCGTAGAGAAATAGTAACCCTACTGTGGTCTTTCCGGCTCCAGTACTAATCTTCAAAACGACGTCTTGCTCATCGTACCGATTAGTCAACTCACGCATGGCCTCCAACTGTGCCGGCCGTGGCTCCGTGTGCGTTCCCCTCACATCAAGAGCCTCGAAGAATTTGACCAAATCGTACGTCTGTTGCCCTGGTCCAGCTGCGAGGAGTTTTTTGAAATCAATCATTTTCTGTTGCCTTGAATTCCGAGCGTAGGTAGCGTTAGCCTTCCACACCCGTTGAACTGTTTGGTGCTACAGCCTCAATCCAATCTTCTGGAACCAGCTTCTTTCCGTTGCGCCATTCCTCCACTAGGTGGACGCCTTTCAGGCCTTCCCAAATTTCACGGCCGGCATGGTCCACCACTATTATCTGGAAGTCGCCACCTTTGAAGGAACTAGTTGCTTTCCCAAACACATCAAAGAATCGACGTACGGCATCGGTATCCTCGTCTGCAATCTTTGGGTCCTCATCGACCTTCGTCCTGCTTGCAAGCTTTCGCGGGAAGTAGACTTGGCTGGGCTGGTCATACACCATCAAGCCAGGAACCGGGGAGCGCTTTTGTCCGAGGAAGAGCGCGTGGAGCGCTAGGGTTGCGGCGACATGGTAGGTCAGCCAGTTAGCGCCGCTCCCCAATTGCCATAGATAGTCATTGCGCCCCTCATCCCCTCCAACACGTACTGTCAGTTCCTTAGTGTCCAACTGAAGCCAAGCATCAGGGTCCTCCGCATCGAGCTTCGATGCCAGCTTCTCCATTGATTTCGAGAGTCTCTTGAGCGCTTTTTCAAGTAGCGACTCAAAGTCCTCTCGACCTATTTCAGCGAGGAGTTCTCGGATGCGTGCTTCGATATCTTGGATAGCTTTAGCCGCCCCTGAGTTTACGCGCGCGTTATACAAAACAAGCGCTTGCTCGATGGCACCCAGAAAGCGCGCAGCCGCGTTGGTCTGCAGCCTCTGCTGTTTGGCTCGCGCGCTTCGTTGCTCAATCCCTTTCCGGCGCACGCTGACTGCACTGAGCTTGTCGGTCAGCTCGCGCAAAGACTTGTTTAACGTGTTCCAGTCCCGGTCGAAGACCACCGGCGCCTGTAACGCCCGGCGAGTGTCCGACTCGACAACTGCAAGGGCATCGCACATGGCGTCTACAGCTTCAGTATGCGAGTTCATTGTCTGAGCGCACACTGGACAAGTACCTTGGTCAGAGTCGTGGGCTTGGTTTCGCAACCAACGAGAAAGAGACAGCCTTTCCTTTCTCTTGTCCAAGGACAGCTTGTATTGGTCAACTGAGCTTCTCAGTTCAGCAAGGCGATTGAGCCTATGCCGGACATCGCTGAGTTCTCCGTTAAGCTTAGTTTCCTCCACTTGAAGGGCGGCATACTCTAATGCCGACTCCTCCATCGCATCGGCGGATACCGGCCGTTCTGGAATTCCTTGACGGGCCAATGAATTTAGTAATGCAAGAAGCTCTGCCTCCCCTTTCTTTTCAAGGGCATTCTTCTCCACGAGACCGAGTTCATATGCTTCGCCCACCCAGTTGCCGATACTGGCAGTCCACGTCTTGGAGGCTTGCTCGTATGCCTCCGCCTCTCGACGCTTCACGCGTAGCTCTCGTCGTAGGCGGTCGACCTCCCACTGCTTTTCGAGGCTATCTGGCGTGATAGCGCCCAAGACATAAGGGAAAATTGCGCGAAGTTTCTCCCTATGTTCCGTGGTATCTGCGCGATAGAACAAGACATCTGGGTTGGCAACAACGTTCTGCGGCTGGAAGCAAAAAGCCATCAAGTCGCGGAAGCTTGGACGACCGCCATATCCGCTACCTTGGTTGTCTACGTCTGTGCCGAGTTTCGTGAGTTGGGCTAGCCGGTCAAGCGTTGCTTTCACTTGTTTGAAGTTCGTGTTCGCCTCCTCAATGCGATGAGGAACGCTGACCTCGTCGGCTTCTATTACGAACATCTCTTGCGCACTCGGCTGCTTGCCCGGCTCTGGACGCGCCAGCAGCTTTTGTCCCTCATCGGTTTCGACCAGAATGCCAAACCACGCGACGGCCTGACGAATCACCCCAACCGGGATTGAACAGCGGTCCGAAGCCAGGCAATAGTCGATGATAGGAATGATTGACGACTTACCAGTCTTCGACGCCCCCGTGATGATATTCGTTTTCTTGGGTGCGAAAGGCAGACGTCGTGGCGCGAAGCCGCCTCTTCGTGGCCACAGAATGATTTCAATGACTTGCAGCTTCAACTCAAAGCTCCAGGTGAAATATGAAGCAGAACTCGCGCAGAGATACCCCACCAGCCCAATTTCCAAGCTTTTCTGCCGCCAGAAGTAGGACCTCAGCCGCGTCATCTAGAATTGGTGGCGTTGAACTGCGAGGGCGCAAGGTCGCATGGCGGGAGTCTAGAAACAGCAGCCCCGCACGGATTGCGAGCGCCATCGACTCTTGTGACAGTTCGCGCATTGCCAGCACGTTGTCTTGAACTGAAGCTAGCAGCCCGGCATTGGCACTCAGCTTCTCCTCCACTTTGCGGAGCCCGATTTTGGTGGAAGAGACTGTGTCTAGAATGTTCCTGTTGAAGAGTAGTGGAACGACAAGGTAGGCGTATGAAAGAGGCATATCACCCCTTCCGCTGCCCTTTGTGTAACCACAGGTGAACCGCCAAATCAGAGCTGCGCCAAGTCCTGGATTTTGAACCTGCTCGACTTCATCAAGCAGCATGGCTTGTCTCCGTCCCATCCACGCCGAGAAGTTTCTTCCACTCTGGATGCCATCCTATCCGTGGCTCGTTGGCAATCGAATGGAAGCTACCTCTTACGAAGTATCGCGGTAGTGGCAGCGCTTGCAGTTCGACCTCCTCTCGCAGACATCGGAACAGAACTTCGACACCGCGTTTGATAGCGGTCTTTGCGGACGAGCCATACTCGACTTCTTGGCGATTGATATTCCAGCGTTCGACCAGCTCGTTCTCGTACTTGCTGAAGCTTTGCTTGTTCAAGTAGCCTGCAGCGCTCAATTCGGTCCTCTGCGCGGAAGCGCGAAGCTGGTCGCTGATATGGCTTCCGATATCGTCGGGGTTCAGCTTGAGCAAGGCGAGTTGTCGAACATAGGTGCGGCCGGTGAACTCGGCCGCAATTTGCTCTTGCGTAACAACAACTTCATACTCCGGGAAAGCCTTCAGATTTCCGGTCACACGCCTCGTTACTGTCAACCGCCTCTTTCGGAACTCTCGGTAGGCGATTCGCGCTGGTATGCCGCCTTTGATGCAGGTCATGAGTTGTTTGTTGACCCAGCCCAGGAGGCTCTCCGTGATTTCGTCCACATGCTCATCGGCTTCACTACGCGCAATTTCGCCAAGCACCTCGTCTATCGGAGATGAGGGAGATTTCTCTAAGGTGAAAGCCGTGACGATGTGCGCGATAGCGCTATCGCTGTGGTCAAAGAGTCTATTTACTTGGGTTCTTAACGTCGCGCCGATGCCATCAGAACCCGCCGCATCGACCGAGCACATCTGCTCCCGTAGTCTTCGAACGAGCAACTGTGCATCTGGATAGCTTGTGCAGTCGCTCAGTTGCTGAGCGATGTCGCCATCGTATGGTTGCGCAACATATAAGATATATGAGCACGACGCCGGGAGAGACCCGTCTCGCCGGGCATCGGCCCAATTCGCGAAAGTTTTCCACAAGGACGGAGAACTGTCCGCAATAGGGTTGTGTGCCAGTCCACTCTTATCTTCTTCTGCGACGCTTTTTTTGTCTCGCTCAACCGTAATGTCCCCCAATACTTCAAAAGCTACTACGTCGTCGCCTTGCGCTCTGAGCAAGTGCCATAGCACACGTACCACTTGGACGAGATAACCATACGCCTGCCCAGGCGCGGTCGCCTTCTTCTTTTTTCCTTTGGCCATGCTGGTTGCGGTTTCGCTGATGCCACATGCGGCTGTCGTTTAATACGACGCACCACCCCGAGTCCGATACCCCACTGTCGGAGGGGAAATGTAGTTATTAGCAATCATGGCCAAACTTTGACAATTGCGACAGTTCAGAAGGAGCATCTGCGTTGATGCGGTGCGACTGTCAGGGTTCGACCTCGGCGGTATCCAAGCATTGAAGTCAGATGGCTTCGGAAGAGTCCCCCGACACAAGAGAACCTAGAGTTCGTGTTCGAAGTGATGAAGAAAGCCGTCTATTCAGAATAACGCCTGGGCTAGCCGATGTGAAACATGGTCCCCCGCGCAATGGGTCCAATAAGGCGAATCGCGTTGCCCTAGACGAAGCAGCGCGGCGCCTGGAAGTCGATGACGCCGCGGATAATCTCTCGCATCGCCAGAATCAGTGGCCGCGTGTCGTCGCGGCGCCATTGCACAGCGTAGTGGAGCGGTTCCAACGCGTCGCTGTCCGGCAGGATGCGCAGTGCACCGCGTTCGACGAGTGCATCAGCCCATAGCCTGGGCACAAAGCCGAAACCGAGCCCTTCAACAACCATGCCGACAACAGCTCCCCAGCTGTTGCACATCAGACGCCGGCCGACCATCAGCCCCCGGAGCGCCAGCCATTGGTCAAGCACTCGCGTTCCACCGGCACCGACAGGGAGTGTCAGCAACGTCTGCTCGGTCATGAGCAACCGCGGGTCGTCGGTGCCCGCCAGCTCGAGGAACGACTGGCTCGCCACCCACGCGAAATCTACCTGGCCAATTCTCTCGGCCGCCAAACTGCTGCGCGTGGACGGTCCGGCAAGGACGCCGATGTCCAGCTCCCCATCATGCAAGCGCTGCTCCAGGACCTGACCGATATCGACATGAGGCTCCAGCAGCAGGCCGGGATGGCGTGACGACACTTCGCGTACTAGCTTCGGCAGCCAGGTCAGCCCACTGAGTTCTCCCAGTCCGATACGGCATCGTCCAATCAGACCATGACGTTGCCCGGCCGATTGCCGCAGTTCCGCAGCGGCATGCAGCATCGCGTGAATCTGGGGCAGCATCTGCTCGCCCTGAGCCGTCAGCTCGGCGCTCCTCCCACTGCGGTCAAACAACGCAACGCCGAGCGATGCTTCCAGTTCGGCAATCCGTTTGGACAGCGACGACACGGACAGGTGGACGCGCTCCGCCGCCACTGTGAAGTTGACGCAGGTTGCCGCCCAATAGAATGCCTCGAGTTGCTTGAGAGTCATGTCGCGCCCAATCGGTCAATGACCGATGTTTTCCAAAAAGCGAAATTATATCTTCGTTATTTTTCGCTTTTGTCGGCGCGTGCGGGTTGCTAGATTTGCTCCACCCTCTGGCCATTACTCCTATGTCAGCCGCTCCTATCGACGACACCGCCCAGACCGCTGCACTTCAATCCGGTGATAGGAAGACGGCGAAAGCGCCCGTTACGGCACAAGACGAAAGGCAGGCGTCTTGGCTCAAACAGCGCGTGCTGTCGCTGAAGGACTTCGAGCCGCTGGCGCGCAAACGGCTGCCAAAGTCGCTCTATGCCTATGTGAGCGGTGCAGTGGAGGACAACATCACCCTGGCGCAGAACCGACAGTCGTTTGAAGACCTGGCACTGCGACCCCGGGTGCTGGTTGGCGTCTCGTCGCGCGACCTGAGCTTCAGCCTGTTCGGCCGCCAGTACGCTGCGCCATTTGGCTTGGCACCGATGGGCATTTCCGCCCTGTTCGCATACCGCGGAGATGTCGTGATGGCACAGGCAGCCAGCCAGGCGTCCGTACCGGCCATCATGAGCGGCTCGTCCCTTATTCGCCTTGAAGAAGTCATGGAGGCGGCCCCCGGCACCTGGTTCCAGGCCTACCTTCCGGGAAACATGAGCCAAATCGAGGGGCTGCTGGCGCGCGTCGAAGCGGCCAAGGTCGAGACGCTCGTCATCACCGTGGACACGCCGGTTGCCGGCAACCGCGAGAACAACGTGCGCGCTGGATTTTCCACACCCTTGCGGCCAAGTGTCGCCCTTGCCTGGCAAGGCATCACACATCCCCGCTGGCTGCTTGGCACCTTCACTCGGACCCTGGTACGCCACGGCGTGCCGCACTTCGAGAACGCCTACGCCCACCGTGGCACCCCCATCATCTCGCGAGATGTGGAGCGCGATTTCTCAGACCGCGCGCACTTCACTTGGGGCCACTTGGCCACCATCCGTCGCCGGTGGAAGGGACAGCTCGTCGTCAAGGGCATCCTTACTGCGGAGGACGCGCGCCTGGCGCATCAACATGGCGTCGACGGCATCGTCGTCTCTAACCACGGTGGCCGTCAGCTGGATGGCGTCATTGCAGCAATGCGGGCCTTGCCCGAGGTCGTTGAGGCGGTCCCGCAACTGCCCGTGATGCTCGACAGCGGCGTACGCCGCGGCACAGACGTCATCAAGGCGCTGGCCTTGGGTGCCCGCTGCGTCTTCATCGGCCGGCCGTTCGCCTACGCAGCAGCCGTGGGCTCCCGCCAAGGCGTCGCACACGGCATCAACCTGATGCAAGCCGAAATTTCTCGAGACCTGGCCATGCTGGGCATCACCCGCGCAACAGATGTGGATGCGCAGTGTATTTACCACCCAGCTCCGCATTGAGTACCAACCTTCACCGCATCCCAACAGAACCCTCACGGTCGATACAGGAGACAAAACAATGACCTCACCGCACGGCTTTCGCATTCATCCGCGTCCCGCGCACCTCGTCAGCACGTCGCTGATGGAGCGGTATCGCAAGTTCCCGGTCGCCAATGTCAGCGATGCCATGAGCCGCACGACCGGAACCAGTCAGCTGCGGGCATTCCATCGTCGAGAGGGCAACCTGGTCGGACGGGCACTGACTGTACGCACGCGTCCCGGTGACAATCTCATGGTTCACAAGGCCATCGACCTCTCCGGGCCCGGTGATGTCATCGTGGTCGACGCCGGCGGCATCGGACCCAATGCCATCATCGGAGAAATCATGCTGGCACTCGCCATTGCGCGCGGCGCCGCCGGCTTCGTCATCGACGGCCTGATTCGCGACAGCGACACGATTGGCAAGGAGTCCCTGCCTGTCTACGCCCGGGGTGTTTCGCACCGTGGCCCATACAAGGATGGCCCGGGAGAACTGCACGTGCCGGTCTCCATCGACGGCATGGTGGTTCGGCCCGGCGACCTGATTATTGGCGATGGTGATGGCCTGCTGGTCGTTCCCGCCGAGGAAGCTGAAGCGATTGCGGTCCGCGTGGAAGACGTGCAGCGCATGGAAGCCGGCGTTCTGGAATCGATTGCACAAGGTCGTGCGGACCGTACCTGGGTGGACCGCTCGCTGACCGACAAGGGGGTACTGTGAGCCTGGCCCTTCCCGCGAAGCGCCAGGTCGTCCGATTCGACTACTGGCTGGACTCCGCTTTCAACCGCATTGTGGGCGAAGCATCGGATGTCGCCTTACACACATGCCAGCGCGAAGGTGCAGACGAGGAAGCATGGGCGCGCCTCTCCGAAGCCCACGTGTATCAGATTACGGCAGCCAAGGACGAACTGCCCCGACGCTGGTTCGTGACGGCAGAGTTGCTCGCGCGTTGCCCGAATCTTCTCGCCGTATCATCGAGCGGCTCCGGTTGCGACACGATTGATATCGATGCCTGCACGGCCGCGAGCGTGGCCGTGATGAACCAGGCCGGCGGGAACGCCGATTCCGTGGCGGAAATGGCGGTCGGACTGATGCTCTCTGTGATGCGACGCATTCCTGAGTCAGACCGCCGCATGAAGAAACATACCACCGGAAGCCGCGAAGACCTGATGGGCCACGAACTCCGTGGACGCACTCTGGGCGTGGTAGGCGTAGGGCATGCCGGCAGCCGAGCTGCTGCGCTGGGGTGCGCCTTCGGTATGCGCGTGATGGGCTATGACCCGTATCTCAATAGCGCAGAGATGGCAAAGCGCGGCGCCGAACACGTCTCGTTCGACGAATTGCTGCGCACGTCCGATATCGTATCGCTGCACTGCCCGCGCGATGCCAGCACGCTTGGGATGATGAACGCCGCGGCCTTCTCGGCCATGCGTCCTGGCAGCATCTTCGTCAGCACTGCACGAGGCGGTATCCACGATGAGGCAGCCCTGTACGAGGCGTTGACGAGCGGACACCTTGCTGGGGCCGGCCTGGACGTCTGGGACCAGGAGCCGCCGCCGCCAGGCCATCCGCTTCTGACGCTCGACAACGTCGTCGCGACGTTCCATACAGCTGGCGTGACGCATGACGCCCGTCGCAGGAACGCAACGCTCGCCGCAACACAAATCCTGGAATTCCTCTCTACGGGAAAGAAGCCCGAACGCCTGGTGAACCCCGAGGTCTGGCCCAGAATGCGCCAACGGATGGAGGCAACCTTGCGCGTAGCCACGATTTGAAAACGCACGCACGTAGTCATCACAACAATACGCCGGCAACATAAGGGGTCGGTGAGGAGACAAAACCATGCACAGCAATCCCGACTTCCGTCGTCGGCGTATATCCCTTTGCCTTGCCGCATGTTCGCTCGTCGGTATGGTTGGCGCTCTGGCACCAGCCTCAGCCCAGGCGCAAGCCGCGGCTTGGCCGAATCGACCCATCGAGATGATTGTAGCGTACGCACCGGGCGGCGGCACCGACCTGGTTGCCCGGCTGCTCGCACGCCATCTGGAAAAGGAACTGGGCACCACCATCGTCGTGCAGAACAAGCCCGGTGCCGGGGGCGCCATTGGTTTCGCCGAGCTGGCACGCGCCACGCCGGACGGCTACACCATCGGCTTCATCAACACACCGAACCTGCTGACGATTCCGATTGAACGCAAGACGACGTTCACCTGGAGGAGCTACGACCTCATCGGCAACCTGGTGGACGACCCGGGTGCATTCACCGTCAACCAATCCAGCAGCATCGATTCCCTGGCTACGCTCGTGAAGTACGCCAAGGCAAACCCGGGCGCCGTCACCGTCGGCACCACGGGTGTTGGCTCGGACGACCATCTTGCGATGCTGCTGTTCGAGAAGGCAGCAGGCGTAAAGATGACCCACGTGGGCTACAAGGGCGCGGGCGAAGTCCGTGGCGCGCTGGCTGGTCAACAGATTACGATTGGCGCCATCAACGTCGGCGAAGCCCTGGCCTACCAGAAGGGCGGCACGCCGCTTAAGTTCCTGGGACAGATGGGCCTGTCGCGCGCGGTACTGGCGCCCAACGTCTCGACGTTCCGCGAGCAGGGCTACAACATCGAGCTCGCATCCTTGCGGGGCCTAGCCGCGCCCAAGGGCCTACCGGAGCCAATCAAGAAGAAGCTTGTCGATGCGATGGCCAAGGTGGCTGCGGACCCGCAGTTTAAGCAGCAAGCTGACGCCATGTTTGCGCCGCTGCGCTACCTGGCCCCACCCGCCTACGCCGCCGAACTCGAACGCGCCGAAGCAGGCTTCCGCCAACTGTGGAAGGAGATGCCATGGCAAGAAAAGTGAGCCGGCTTCTCCGTATTGCGACCGGCACCGCAGCGCTGGTATGCTCGACGCTGCTGTCGGCGCAGACGGCGTTGCCACCGGGTGCAATCACCATGGTTGTCGGCTGGCCTGCTGGAGGCCCTTCCGACTCCGTTGCGCGTCTGGTATCTGCGCAGATGTCCAAGACGCTGGGCCAGTCCATCGTTATCGACAACCGCGCAGGGGCAGGCGGCAATATCGGCTCGGACATCGCCGCCCGCGCCAAGCCCGACGGCAGCACCATCATGCTGGCCACCGCGACTTCGCACGGGCTGAACTCTGCTCTCTACAGCCGGCTCAACTACGACCCGATAAAGGACTTTGCGCCAATTGGCCTCATTACCACCTCGCCGGGCGTGATGCTCGTCCCCCAGGATTCGCCCTACCGTTCGGTAGCCGAGCTGGTTGCCAAGGCACGTGCTCAGCCTGGTCAGCTGAACTACGGTTCCGGAGGCGTCGGTTCGAGCCAGCATCTCGCAGGCGCAGTGTTCAGGAAGCTCGCGAACGTGGATGTGGCACACATTCCGTTTAAAGGAACTGCTCCCGCCATGACCGACCTCATGGCCGGCCGGGTCGACTTCATCATCACAACGGGTGCCCTGCCCTTTATCCGGTCCGGGAAGGTTCGTGCACTTGCTATCGCCGCGCATCAGCGTCTGCCTGCGTTGCCAGACGTGCCGACGTTCGAGGAGGCCGGCGTGAAAGGGTTTTATACCGATTCCTGGTATGGACTCGTGGCGCCCGCAAACACGCCGCGCCCGGCACTTGAGAAGTTGAACACTGCGCTGAACCAGGCGTTGCGAGACCCCGAGCTGCAAAAGCAGTTCTCGGAACAAGGTTCACTGCTGGTCAAGCCGATGGGGGTGGATGAGTACTGGACGTTCGTGAAGAAGCAGATGCCTACAGCTGCCGAACAAGTCCGCATCTCCGGAGCGAAGGCGGACTAAAGACGTCGCAGGCTTTGCGTTGGGCACTGCATGACCCTGCGGTCGGGCAGCCAGGCCGGAGAGCTGTCACTCAGGTGCACGAGATTTGTAGCCGCATCTGCGACAGGTGAGCACAACATGAGCCCCGCCTACTAGGACCAATCTTCGTGCGGCTCACCTAGCAACTTGTCGCAATCAAAGAGGCGGTCGCCTTTCATATGGACCCGCCAGCATATCGCCCTCAGCTCGCTCTCCGGCACTCCATCTAGCCGAAAACTGCAGTAGAGGTGTCGCTGGCGGTATGTCATCTTCGCACGCGACAAACCGGCTTCAAGAGCCAGCAAGGAGTGGACTAGAACATTGTCTACGCCTCGAGATATCACCCCGGACATCTCGCTCCAACCCTAGCCGCCCCAGTTCTGCAGTGTCACGCCACGCGCTCTCATAGTCCAACTCGAGCTCGATGTTGCGCCTAGCCTGGAGAATGCGAGTCGCTTCAGACCTGGAGCGAGCAGTTACACGTGGCATGCAAGTTTCTCGGTACTAACCTACTCGACCTTTGCGCCGGATTCTTTGATAACACGGGCCCAGCGGACAGACTCACTCTTCATATACTGCGTGTACTGCTGAGGCGTTCCACCAAGGATTTCTGAGCCTTGGTCTTGAAGCTTTTTACGAACGGCTTTGTCCTGCAGCGTTCGCTCGGTAGCTTCGCGCAGTCGAGAAACGACTGCATCTGGCGTCCCCTTCGGAACGAGAATGCCTTGCCAAGCACCCATCACGAGCGAATCCAACCCGGTTGCTTCCTTGATAGTCGGCACATCGCCGAGGATTGGCGTGCGCTTATTGCTTGTAATCGCCAAAGGCTTCAGCTTGCCGGCCTTGATGTGCGGAGTGGCTTCATTTAGCGGAAGAACATGAACTGCGTGGCCCCAGAAATCAGGTCCGTAATTGCGGGAGCACTCCCCTTGTAAGCAACGTGCGTAACCTGAATGCCCATTTCCTTTGCGAACAATGCGCCCCCCAGATGAAGCAAAGCACCGGAGCCCGACGACGCATAGTTCAACTTACCTGGATTCGCCTTGGCGTACGACACGAGGTCCTTCACGTTACTGACGGGGAGGTTCGGTGTTGTCACCAGGACCAGCGGGATGTTTGCCGTCAGGCTAATCGGCACGAAATCGGTGAACGCGTCGAACTGCACGTTCGGATACAGCGACGGCGCGAGCACGATTGCCGAGGTGCTGTAGAAGATTGTGTAGCCATCAGGCGTGGCGCGTTTCGCTTCAGTGGCGGCAATATTGCCACCAGCACCGGGCTTATTGTCCGGAACAATGGACCCAGACAGTTGCGAGGCCAAGCCTTGCGCCACGATGCGTGCGTTGATATCGGCAGAACCGCCTGGAGGGAACCCTTGGCGGCGCGGATTAGACGCCTGGGTTGGCACTTGCAGGTTCACATGCTTCCGGAATTGTTCCTCAACGAGGTCGATTTGCTATTGACCTTGGACATTGACGTGGTCGTTGACCACTTTGCTCGCGTTTACAGCGATACGGTACTAGCACCTCTGGTATCCAGAGCCGTTCACAGATTGCTAGCCAGTGGGCGCGCATGGCTCAAGCTGTCTGGCGCATACATGGCCGTACCAAATGGCAACCATGACTTGGGGCGGCTAGGCGATTTTGTGTCGTCCGTCAAAGAAAAATTCTCTTCCCAGTTGGTATGGGGAACGGACTGGCCACATGCGACTGAGCCCGAGAAGCCCAACGACGCGACCTTGACAAATCTCTTGGCCACCTGGTTCCACGAAAAGACTGTCCGCGACCAGATTCTTGTGAGCAATCCAAACCGACTCTATGACTTTAGCGAATAGAGTCGGCAGAAGGCGTCCCCTTGAGCGAGGAACCAGTCCAACTCCGAAGCCCGCCGTCAAGCTTGAATCAGGTGCGACGTCAATTCAAAGATGGGGCCGTATCTTAGACGGCTGGCCTGTACGTCCTGGGCGCCAAGCCATCTCTCCCACGCGTTACGCCGGCTGGGATGTTCTCGGACTTCTCCTTCCCGTAGGCGCTGGACCAGGGAGCTACCATTGCTCTCGACTCGAGCGCTCCTCAGATAACAGAAGGTCCCCACGTGCGTGGGGTTCCTTTCTTGGGTGGCCAAACGATATGTCGCGACATGATGTGCTTTGCGCCAGCGGCCATTACCCGACGGACCGGACGGCTTGAATTAGCGCTGCTCGCTAAGGTTCGCGAACGAGATGAGGTTGCAGAGGGGAGGCATGGCGCTTCAGGCCGAAAGAGGTAACGAAGCGCTCGCGGAGCCCCAAAAAAGAACCCGCGTCGCCAGGGTGGTTACGCGGGTGGTAGGGGGACTACAGGGCTAGTCTATATTGACTTAAAATTTCTTACGTCAGAATTAAACGAGACTTTGACCTCAATTCGGAAACCGCTGGCTCAAACTGAGCAGGGCAACATCGAGTTGAAATCAGTTGCAGATAGAACCAAACCGGCGACTTGTGCCGCGGACGTAAGTGGAGGCGAAAATGGCGTCGGCTCGAGCTGGAACAAGAGGTGAAGCCATTCGGCTCCTGGAGGCAACGGGAGTCGGGCTCGTCGAGCTGGACTACGAATCTGGTTGGCAAGATGCTACAGAGCTTAGGCGCCTGGGCAAGGAGGCCGGAATCCGCGTGGAGTATCGCGGCCACGAAAATATTGTCGTGAAGTCACCCGCAGCACTCGCTGCCGGCTTGAGACGACCAAAGCTCACGTTCCGCCAGCGCAATCTTTACTGCCAGTTTGAGCTTGGCGACTTGCTAGCGGGTGAACTGGAGAGCCTCGAGGCAAAGGCAGCGACGTTGGGAGACTACATCCTAGCCGGGCACTTACTAAGGGACGTCGATACCGTTTGGGCTAAGTAACATCGCCGTACGGAATTCCATGGTTTCTTCGGTTCGCGACTTGCATAACTACTCCGACTCGCCACTTGCCCCTTCTCGTTATCTGTCCTTTGGCTCAGAGGAAAACCCTGAGATGCGGTCAGCGCTACTCTTCAGCTATGCTGGCAGTTCGGAGCGCCGTACTGCATTCAACAGAATCTTATCGGCGCTGTGATTCTGTGACCGGGGCTTTTCGGCAAGCGACCTGTGTGCACCAAATTTCGAGGACGAGATGGCGACTGGCAAACTGCTTCGAACCTCTTTACCTTCCTCTTTACCCGCGACGCGGCCATACACGTACGTTTCCTAATGCGCTCGCAGCATCCCTTGGCTCGACAAAGCGAGTCTTCTCGAGCAAGAGGAATGTGTAAGAGCACTCCGGAAATGCTGAGCCCAGCTTAGAGAAAGTGCGAGCGAATTCTCGCAGAGAAAGGGACCGCACGGCTTCGAAGCTGACGCCGAGTTTTTCCAGAACGGTGCTAAGCTGGGGTGTCAGCCCTTGGATTTCGATGTGGTCTTCATAGCCAATCAAAGTAGCCAACGGCTGCGCACTTGCGCTTCCCGGCCGCGTTAAGCAATGGGGTTTTCCCGGGCCTCGTAGGTTGTAGTATTCTACTGCGGCATTCAGTCTTTCGATACCGCCGGCCTTCTTGAGGACTGCAGACGTCTCCTTGAGTTCTTTGACCGGCGCCATCTTGGTCAGAATATCAGTCAGTTCCTCGATGTTCGAGACGCCCATCTGCTTCTGAAGCTTCTGCAGTTCCTCTTGCGCCTTTAACGCGCTCTGTAGCTCATTCGAATCGAGCTTCTTTGCCTTGTCCAGCGCCTGTCCGACTTCGTCATTCGTAGCGCCTTCAAACCTGCTCTTTACCATCCGGCCAAGCTGCTCCACGCGCGGGTCTTGCATGGCCGCGTAGGCGGCGTAAGCAAACATGCCGAAGAAAATGACCTGAATTAGAAAATCGACGAGTGTCAGCAAGAAGACATTATCTTGCTTCTTAATGCTCTGTCTCATCGCGTAAGCGGCGCCGGACCACCGGTTAGACCGTGGAGCGCATCGTGCCGGCCTTCAAACGGAGAGATAGCGGCGGGTGTACGTTCAGCAAGCTCATTGCAGTGCGCTACCGCTGCTGCAAGAGAATGACCCAAGTCTTGTAGGAGACCTCGGACAGTTTGAACTGCTGACGCTAGTTCATCCCCTTCTCGCACTTGTCGCGTGGCATCCAAGCTGGTTCTGAAGCTGTCTAACGCGCGGTGAACGCCAGCCACGTCCTCGGCGACATGACTCATCTGCCGGTCGACTTCTTCCTGTGTTTTCGCCCCGACTGCCGCAACGTGCTGCTCAGTGACCGCCACGAGCCTTCGACTCATGTCGCTAGCCCTCTCGAACATGGCGACCTCAAGCTCCGCCGTGATACGTGTGAAGTCGCCCGCGAACCCTTCAACCGTAGATTTTGCGGCCGCCGAGCTCTGCTCCACGACCGTATCTGCCAAGCGCTGTTCAAGCTCGACGAATTTTTTGGAGAAATTAGTGATGGTGCGTGACAGCCCCTGAAGTTCAACCTTGACGGCGGCCGACTCCGCCGTGAAGTCCAATTGCTTCACTTGCGCCAAGCCTGTCGCGATGAGCTCGGTATTCTTCGAATACAGTGCGCTGAGCTTCTCTATGTGCGCCTTCGTTGAGGCTTCCAGGGCGACTCGATTAGCCGTCTGTGCATCCTGTGTGACGTGACGGCCGTACTGGGTCATCTCTTCCGCAAAGTTCCGAAGGCCCAGTGTTAGCTGAGAAATGTTCCGTTCCAATTGTGCGACATTGGTCGACTCGCTTAGCTTTTGAATCGTGCCGGAGAATATGCCTACGGCGCTGGATGCCTGCTCTGCCACACCGCTAACCTCGGTCTGAAATATCTTTGCACTTTCGGAAAGACCTTTGCTAAATGCGAGGTGTGCGTCGGATACGACCTTCTCCGTCCGCTCCTGGAGCGAGACCGCAAGTCCTTCAAAATTGGCTGCTGATGCCTCGACCTTCGCAACCAAGACGTCCACTCGACGGATATAGTCCTCAACCGTCTCCCCCAGGTCTTTCGCGTTGAGGGCTTCGGTCTGGGCGGTCAGCACCATCCGGAACATTAGGGCCATCCCGGTGGCAAGCAGCCCGACTGCGAAATGACCAACGAGGGCGCCTATGTCGGTTCCGAACCCGAAAAGCCAGACCCGAAAGACGCTCGCCGACAAGGCGAAGATGGTAATGATGAAGCCAAAATAGTAGATGGAGTCAATCGCCGTCTGGGAAAGCCCCTCCTGCCGGGCCCGCTTCCACAATTCATAGAAGTAGTAACCGAGAGGTGCCAACTCGAGCACGATGGCGACCGGCATGGGCATCTTGACAAAAATCGACAGACCCGTGAGCGCAATCGCTACGCAGATGGCGTAGGTGAAAACTCTGTTCAAGTTGTGCATGACTAGCCAGGCAGGTACGAGGGATTGAGGCTGGCATGCGTGCCTTCGTTGTCACCAAAGAACCATGTCCAGAATGCGTCCCGGCATTTAGCCACTGGGGCTTGTATGTTGGGGCGCGGCACGATGTTGAGTTCAATAGCAACATTCTCGAACTTCGGACGCGCTACCGCCGCGCCACGCGCTGTTCTAAACTTAGCGACCGCGTCCTGCGCGCTGCGACAACCGTAGAGCGAAAACTTCTCCGTGTGTTCGAGGAGGTCGGAAAACACCACAAGGCGAGAGCTATGGGAGTCCTTCAGGTACTCGGACAAAGAAAGGTCGATAATCGCTTGCGCCACCGGTGACTGATTCGATGCGGAAAACGGTGTACTAAGAGCCTTCTCAAGTGGTTCGGAAAAATTTTGGCGATACTGCTTTTCCAGCAGTTTGGGGTTGTTCAGCATCCTTGAGCCTTCCCGTTTCGGCTTGCAATGGCTAAACACTGGAACCAGGTTGCGTTTCGACAGCTCTGTTATTGAAAAGACTGAGACGAGCTCACCATCCTTCACTTGCTCGTCGACCACCTTCATCGCGCGAGCGACCAACTCGTCTTTCGTTTGGCGAGACAAGTCCTCACTTTGGTCGACTACGAAGACAGTCTTTCCTGCTGAATCCTTTGTGCATCCCAACTCGTCTGGTTTGGGCTTTTTGAGCAGTTGCACTGAGACTAGGATTGCTATCAGTGCGAATCCGGATACGATTGCGACGGGCCACATGTACTTATTCGACGAACTCATGCCATCTCCTCAAGCTGCATTCGGGGATGGCATTTTCACAATGTCAGCCTCGATATTCTCTTTCGCCTCGGCTGTCACTTCACTCAAGAAAGCAGATAGGGTTCTTCCAAGAATGGCGCGCCCTTCATTTGCAGAGTCACGGAGTCGCTCTGTTAGCTGAACCTGATAGGTATCCTTTAGGTACGTAATTCTTCCTGTAAGTTCTTCAACGACGGTGGCGAGCTTGTCGCTTTGAGGAGTGCGGTACTGGGCAGCCAAGTCCGGCGTTTCTGCAAAGTACCCAGGCGCGGCCGTTGGACGCACGCTCACGTTGCTTTGCCGATATCCATTGAGGACAAGGGCGAAATCGCGCTGGACGTGGTCGAGATTAGTCAGCATCTTCCGATGCTCGTGCTCAAGCGCGGCCTTGGTCTGCTGAACGCTAGCTTCCGCCTGGCCGAGAAAATTCTTCGCCTTGGCGAGGGATTCGCGCTTAGTCTCTAGCTCTTTAGATATCTTCGCCTTAACGCCCTCCACGACAACAGCCAGGGCTGCCTCTGCTTCCTTGAGGCGGCGCGCTCGCGCGCCATATCCGGGATGAGGGTCATCGACTCCCATTCCCTTACGGAAAGCGATAACAGAGAGGACAAGGCCAGCAAAGAAGAGCAGGAAACTCATCAGGTCGGTTGCTGGGATGTTGCCCAGAAATACATGTCCTGCGGCGACCATCGCAGTGGTGAACGCCTCGCTCGACTGCTTAAGGTCTGACGGGTCGACCAGCAATTGGTACTCCGTCCGATAAGCCGCAAAGAGTGCGTTTGAGAACAATGCCACAATGGCAGCTGCGACCAAGACCGAATAACCAATGGCCTTGTAGGCCGCGTTGTCCAGATTCTTAAAACGGAAGGCCGCACCTAGACCGAAGGACACGGCGATATTGACGAGCGAAACCATGAAGGCTACGAAGGCCCCCCCGAGTAGACCATTGGTGTTCTCATAGAAGAACGCATTGGCGATGGTTTCGACCAATATAAAGGGAATGAGCCAGACATAAGGTGCTCGCAGGTCTGCTGGATATGACGCCTCTTCAGTAATCCCGTGTCGAATCTGATAGGCCTTCAGCTCGGCCTCCCTGAACAGCGCCTTTCGCTTGAGTCCTACCAACGCATGACGCTCATGTTCCAGTGCGTTCCGGGCGGTTTCATTGAGCGATTCATCGTCGAGAAGCGTGTCGCAGTTGGCGGCGACCTCACTTAACTCGTTCGCCATGTCAGCGAGGACCTTGTCTTTCTGCGTCTCAACCCGCGAGTATCGTGCATGCTCCTGAAGAGCAAAACGACTGGCATCAGCGACCAACTGCGTTTCGTTGGCATCAAGGGCAGTTGCGGTCATGGGAGGCAAGGCCTTCTCTCCGGCCTTCAGCCCTTTCTTCTGATATGACCCCTGAGCCTTAAGCAGCTCTCCCGAATATGAATCCATGCTTCCCCCTTGCTCCCCCGGGTCATCTGCTTAGCAAAGCCATAGTCCAGGCCCCTGGGTACTTAATGTAACTGAATGTTTCGGAATTCTGCCTCAGCGCGCACCCAACTTGGGGAAAAATATGGCAGAGGACAAGCGCACCACCCGTTAGTGGGGTATCGCACCTCGCGTGTGACGCTTTACGGTCCGACCGTTTAGCTGTGATGAGGAAACCCGGCTTGGTACAGCGGTACAGCACTCTTCTGAGTATTCACTGACTTTGTGAGTTGAACCTCTTCGTGAGTGATTGGGTAACTACTGAGGTATCCCTTGGTGAGTGCTATCCTTCCGGCCCCCTTCCTCCTAATCAGGAAGGGTTAGAAAGCCTAAGGAAGGTATCAATGCAATTTGTTTTACGGCTGGCCGCAGCTGCTGCCATTTGCCTGGGCGTCACTGGCCCAGTACAAGCGGCAACGGAATTTGACCGTTGCCCACAGTTCTTCGCTCAAGGCGCCGTTCCGCAAGTCCGGAACGCCCAAAGCCTTAAGCCGCGCGCCCTGTGCTTTGAGGCGTTCGCGGTATTGCACTCCGGCACCACGAAGACGCCAGTCTATGTGGCCGAGCGACTGAATGCGGAACAGGTCGCTGACGCGCAGGACGAAGAACGGACAAACCGCTTCTTCGCTGATGCTCGACTACCCCGGGCAGAACGCGCTGAGCTCGATGACTATAAGAGTTCCGGCTATGACCGAGGCCACATGGCGCCCGCTGGAGATATGCCCAATGCCACAGCCATGGCGCAGAGCTTCTCCCTGGCCAATATGGTGCCCCAAGCCCCGCAGAATAATCGAAAGAGCTGGGCAGGCATCGAGAAATCGACGCGAAAATACGTCCGGCGTGCCAAGGGGGATGTGTACGTCATCACGGGACCAGTGTTCGAGTCCTCCGCACCCACCACCATCGGCCAAGACCAGGTATGGGTGCCGCAATATCTCTTCAAACTCGTATACGACTCGGCAACCCATCGAGCTTGGGCGCATTGGATTGAGAATTCGGACTCGGCCCGAGCTGGACGTCCAATCAGTTACCGCGAACTTGTGAAGCGAACCGGCGTCGAGTTCCTTCCAGGCATCCCTCTAGCCGAATGACGCTCGGCCCAGGCATGCCGACACCTTTTTGTCATCGTCCAGGCGTACTCAGCTGACACCTGCGGGCCCTCCGGCCCGCCTTGTCATGTCCATGGCATCTGCCCCCAAGGAGCGAAATCTCGATTGCACGAAATTGCGGCAGCGGTTAGCGTATGCGCAACTACCGCACCGCAGCAAAGGCGGGGCGCGGCAAATATGAGGTGAAGGAGGGAGCACCGTGACGACAGCATGCGCCAAGAGCAGAATTGAAGCGCTGCGCCTTCTCGACACGAAGGGCATAACCACGCTCGACTTGGACTACGAATCTGCCTGGCAAGACGCTATCGAGCTTGCCCGCCTTGGCGAAAAGTTTGGGATACGCGTGGAGTATCGCGGACACGAAAACATAGCGGTCAAATCGCGGGCAGCGCTGGTTGCCGGCCTTAAGCGCTCAAAGCGCGACGTTCCGGCAGCGAAACTTGTACTGCCAGTTCAATTTGGACAGGCTGACAGTTAAGGACCTAGCGGCATTGGAAGCAAAGGCAAGCAGTCTTGGGGACTACATTCTCGCGGGGCACCTGATGCGGGACGTGGATGAGGTGTGGGCAGAGTAAGGCATCTTATCGAGGTCTGTCCCGCGTAGCACTAGACCGGATTCGGCGTGGCCTCGAGGCAGCCCCATCTATGCAACGGGTAAGTTCGCCCCTAAGAATCGTTGCATTTAAGTCTCGTCTGACGAGTACTCGCCTGTCACGTCCTTTGCACCTGATATCTTGTTGTTCCACATTGCAATAAGCCAATAGAGTCTCCACAGCCCATCGTCGCGGCCCGCGAACCCTGTTAGCCCAAATCGAAGGCCGTCTTTCGCGAGCCCCACCCGGGTTCCGGCATCGAAGGAGATGATTGGAGGGCTGACCCGATAGACGCCACTGCTTCGCCTACAGCTGCCGACAAAGTGTCTGGTTCCACTGTAAGTTTGCATCACGCGCCACTCCATCAGCATTGCGTCTCCTGCAATATCCACGGGCGCGGAAATCCATGCGGGCATGGTGTCACTCCTTAGCTGGTGGGTAGGGGAAAACTGCGGGCTCGCCGCGATAACTGAAGAACTCCAGGACTTTGCGGACGGATGTTGGGGAGCGTCTGCTTAGCTCCGTTCTGCCTTGGCATACGCCAGTGCGAAAGAAACTCAGCAGTGACGTCCTTTGTTGTCAGCAGACGCTCATCAAACACCGCACATAGCGAGATGAAGCGCTCGGCTTCCGCTGGAGCGCCAGGCTCGCCGACCAGCAAGAGCTGCCACCCGTCACTCGTGAAGGCAGTGCGGGAGGCGGAATCCCATCGAACGATGGGCGGGCCGGCCCAGTACTTGCCAGTGCTGGAGAATCTGCCAACAAGATGTCGCTCGCCACGGTAAGTCTCAAGCACGCGCCATTCTTCAACCTGGGTCTGCCTTGCTTGAGTTGCTTGCAATGCGGTGGCTGTCGGCATAACGGGCCTCCTCCTACCTGCCATCAATTCCGCCTATCATGGCGGGGCCTGAGCACTACATATTCGCCGCTGACGTCCTTGGTTTCGGTAACGCCATTGCGAATGGCCCAGAAGCTCCACACATGCAGCGCGTCTCTGTCGAAACCCGGCGCGCCCGATAGGGCGTATCGCCTTCCACTGCGGGTGATGCCTGCTCTGGATTTGGCATCAAAGGAGGTGATTGCAGAGCTGACACGACCCGCCCCGTTCTCGATGCAATATCCAACGAAATGATGCTCGCCATGGTCTGTCTCATAGACCCTCCAGCGTTGAAGCGTGATGTCGGGCTGCTCGTCGACGGTCGCGACTGACCAGATTGGCATGAGTTGCCCCTGCCGCGCAGGGCGGCATTTCGTTCAAGCACTTCGCAACTAACGCTGCCTATCGCTTCAGCAGCTCATTCGCTGCAGTGGTCCATTCCCTCGAGCGAAAGCTCAGGAAAATGGATACAGCTGCAGCACGAACATGCGTGCAGGCGCC
>NZ_SROX01000047.1 GCF_013141915.1 Cupriavidus necator
AAGTGATCGAAAGATGACTTGGAATACGGCACAAATGCGAGAACTCATCCTGTAGCGAGGTTTCGAGCAATCGAGACACACTCGTTATAGGGTCAAGCGAACAAGTGCATGTGGTGGATGCCTTGGCGATCACAGGCGATGAAGGACGCGGTAGCCTGCGAAAAGCTTCGGGGAGCTGGCAAACAAGCTTTGATCCGGAGATGTCCGAATGGGGAAACCCGGCCCGAATGGGTCATCCCTGACTGAATTCATAGGTCAGGGAAGCGAACGCGGCGAACTGAAACATCTAAGTAGCTGCAGGAACAGAAATCAACCGAGATTCCCAGAGTAGTGGCGAACGAAATGGGAAGAGCCTTGTACTCTTTAGCAGTGGTGTTAGCAGAACGGGATGGAAAGCCCGGCCATAGCAGGTGATAGCCCTGTATGCGAAAACACGATTGTGGAACTAGGTGTACGACAAGTAGGGCGGGACACGTGAAATCCTGTCTGAAGATGGGGGGACCATCCTCCAAGGCTAAATACTCGTGATCGACCGATAGTGAACCAGTACCGTGAGGGAAAGGCGAAAAGAACCCCGGGAGGGGAGTGAAATAGATCCTGAAACCGCATGCATACAAACAGTCGGAGCC
>NZ_SROX01000007.1 GCF_013141915.1 Cupriavidus necator
ATAGCGCGTATGCAAACAAGATTCGGAAATTTGTTGCCAGGATGTAGTTCTGCTTGTGGCGGCAACGCTGAGGCGCCGAGGGGGGCGCGTGACTGGAGTGTAGGACGTTCCCCGTCAGATGCAAGTCCGGCAGCGGCGCCGCCTGTTCGACCAGTTAATAGATTCTGCATCTAGGCTTGAGGGCCGTCACGGTGCGCACATCACTGTACGATTCGACTCCGACCGGATGCACGGACACGAATGCCTGCCTGTTGAGCATCTTCCTCACCGGCGCTGATGATGTCATCAAGAACTGACCGTATGTCTGCGGGAGTACTGAGAAATTTCATGCCAAAGAAGGTACCTCGGAAGGAAGCATCGCTCACTGTGCGCTGCTGCTGGTATCCAAACAGCAAAGAATCGCCGCTTCCGAGGGCGAACCAGCCAAAGTTTGCTGCCAGTTCGCTCATGACGTACAAGCCGAATCCCGAGTTATCGTAAATGTTCTGCGCTCTGTCGTAGTTGCTTGTTCGCGAGACTCCCGGGCGAACTGCTAGCTGCAGCGCCTCCGCGTCCGTCGCAACTCGATGCGACTCCAAAAGCGTTCGGGCTATCCCAATCCCCTCATCAAGAATCGCTATCTCAACTTGGCCGTTATTCCAACGCTGGCCGCAGATGTAGCACTCGGCGGCCTGGGAATGTTCGAAGACATTTCGAATGACCTCTCGAATGGAGTACGTGTAGGTTCTGAGTGGCTGTGAGTCATCAAAAGAGCCGGCAAGGACACCCCCAACACGACGGGCTTCCACTTCAATCGCCGTGTACCAATCTTCAAGGCCTTGTCGACCAATATCGATGTCTGGACGAACTATGCGCGTAATCGGTACGTAACTACGGGACCCTCTGGCTTCGCCGACATCCCGTCCCGCCTCCAAGCCGATGAAGTGAAAGAAGCCCAAGTGCATCAGATACGAATGAGCTTGCTTCGCGTCGCTAATTCCCAACGCATACGAGGAGAGGTTCGACTGCTTTCGGTAGGCGACCCACTCACGGAGCTTCGAACCTAGCGCAAGCATTCCCGTCGGCATCGAGAATTGCAGTGGTGCGAAATCAACGGAAACCTCCGGATGGTCTCGCGTCGAATCCAGCTCGGCGAACAAACGGGGAAGTCTGTCGCGGTCCAACGTTACAGGGAGTCTTACTGTCATAGTTGTGGAGGCGCGGAGTGCCACGGCTTTCAGTTAGCTGGAGAACGGTGCAAGAGGTCTGGCTCAATAGGTCTCTCCAAGATTCTATCGGAGCGATGGGAGGTGGGCCGGAAACGTGCTGGCTCAATGCCTGGTGGCATAATCATGAAACGACAAGGCGGCGTGGAAGGACGCTAGGCTTTCTACGTCCTTGTTCGCGAATGATTCGCGCCCCCGGATAGGCTACAAGGGAGGCAAATGTATAGATGTGCGCCGTGATGCTCGTTCTGGGCGGAGCAAAGGCCAGTTCGGGAAAGCGATGTCGGTTCTAAGCTGTCTGCGAGCGCTTGATTAGATTTGGTCGACAATTTCCAACCTTGGTTTAATTTCAGAACCGAGTCTAATCAGACAATGCGCTTGCATCGGTATCGCCAAAGGGAGGTTTGAGGTGCCGGACGACATTCGGGGGGCACTTACGGACAATCCGCCCAGCCATAAAACGTGATTCATCCTTGTCCACAGAACACTACCGAACTCATCCTTCGCAAAGCGAAGGATTCCTAAACAAGCGAGCGAAGCTTTCCCAAGTTTGGGTCTGGCACGAAGATGTATCCGCCATGGGCGTCGCCGTAGGCTCGCGTTCTCCCAAGGACTAAGAGCTCTGCTGTCAATGCACAGAGTGCGGCATCCACGGCATCAATAGAGGTTAGAGACCCAGTATCGATGCCCGCATCTTCCAGCAACTTGCGTCGCTGAACGCGCTTCAGTTTGGCCGAGGTGACTTCCTTGCCAAGAAGCGAACAGGTAATAGCGTGCGGGAATGTCTCGAAGGTGCCCCTCCCCCCCGAGTAGCGCTTCTCAGTCAGCAGAGGGTATGTCGGCGCGAAGGTCTGGAAAACCGTCTCGCCGCAAAACATCCATCCATAGAATCCGCTGGTGCTTGCCTCGGCTCGGTCCTGTGTCGGAGTTGAAAAGCAAAATATTCTCTCGCTGGCGAGTTCCTTTTCTGCGAGCCTGCCTGTCCCATCCAGACTCCATCGGCATGGTGAGTCGATGCCCACGACCTCGACCGTTTGCCGAAGGCATTCTTGGTACAAATCTTCCGGATTGGTGCTTTTCGCAACGCAGACAACTTCGCGGTCTTGCAAAATAACGAGGTGACATCCCTTCCTTGCGCCACCAACGTCGATGCCGGCCACAACGACCGAGGCGCTGGTCTTCATAGACGTCTCCCACTTTTGCAAACCGATTCGACTCACCTGAGGCCGTCCTAACGGGCCTATGGCGCAGTAGCGTCGCCTTCTGGCTAACGCAGAATGCGCCTTAGCTGCGGCATTTTTGGCGCCGCCGCCGCAGGCCGTCGGTTGGGGAGCTCCTCGACACCGCCGGTCGGGCGGCCGCGGCTGGGGCGGACGGGGCCTAGATGGGCAGGCGTTGGCAGAGTCTGCGGCTTGCTTCTGACGCGGCGAAGAATGGTGGCAGGGGTGACCTTGAATATGGCGGCAAGGTCGTAGGCGTCGACGTATTCGGTTGGGGGCAGTTGCATGCCCTGTATAGCCCCCTCTTTTCCTAAACCAGCCAAGTTGCGCAACGGGCCAAACACTAAATTTAAAACCGCCTGTTTTACCGTTCAGCCGATATCGCCTCACTCGACCGCAACATCGAAAAGTGAGCGGTCACCAACCATTGGCATCCGGTCCCGACCTCACCTCTAACATTCAGAGAGGTGCGCACTGGTTGCGAGCCAAGGAAAGCGGAAACTCTCTGCATCCTCTGTATAGCACCCCGCTTGCGGCACCGAAGGTGAGTACTGACATATAAATCTCGAGGCTAGACTCGCCACCTCCGAGGGAACCGAATGTGAAGTCAGTTTTTTGGCTTCGATAGTCGTCGGTCAACGCAATCTAGCAAAAGAATCAAGGTTGACGCGGCCGTCATCAAGCCCACTATCCTTGCCCGGGCGTCACAACATTAGATGCGCCTAATTTCGTTCTGCGCTTGGCTCTTTAGGTTTTTCGGGGGTGGCCTTTGGTCGCTTCTAATGCAGGTTTTGGCCACTATCAATGTAAAGAGCCAAATTACTCGGACCTGGCCAACCTGAAGACCACCACCATCGACTCGGCCAAGTTCCTGCATGACGGCGGCTTCGATTCGACCGGACGCTACTTCCTGGTCGCGGCCAACGCCTCCGACAAGATCGCGGTGGTCGACACCAAGGAAGACAAGCTGGCCGCGCTGGTCAACGTCGGCAAGACCCCGCACCCGGGCCGCGGCGCCAACTTCACGCATCCGCAGTTCGGTCCGGTCTGGGCCACCAGCCACCTGGGCGACGAGACCATCAGCCTGATCGGCACCGACCCCGCCGGCCACCCCGCGCAAGCGTGGAAGGTGGTGCAGACGGTCAAGGGCCAGGGCGGCGGCTCGCTCTTCATCAAGACGCATCCCAAGTCGTCCAACCTGTGGGTCGATACGCCGCTGAATCCGGATGCCAGGCTCAACCAGTCGGTCGCGGTGTTCGATACACGCAACCTGGAAGCCGGCTTCAAGGTGCTGCCGGTCGCCGAGTGGGCCGACCTGAAGGGCGCGGGCGCCAAGCGCGTGGTGCAGGCCGAATACAACAAGGCCGGCGACGAGGTCTGGTTCTCGGTGTGGGGCACCAAGGACGGCGAATCCGCGCTGGTGGTGGTCGACGACAAGACCCGCACGCTCAAGACCGTGATCAAGGACAAGCGCCTGATCACGCCAACCGGCAAGTTCAACGCCTACAACACGCAGCACGACGTCTACTGAGACAGCGCCCTCGCTGCGCCGCGGCGCGGCGAGGGTCGTCCGCCTTCCCACCACCGGAGAATGCAACATGCGAACCCAACCCGCGCTGCCCGCGCTGCTGGCAGCGTTCGGCTGCTGCGTGGCGCTCGGCGCCGCCACGCCGGCCCGCGCCAGCCAGGCCCTGGCATCGAGCAAGACCTGCCTGGCCTGCCACAGCCTCGACAAGAAGATGGTCGGGCCCGCCTTCCAGGACATCCAGGGCAAGTACAGCGGCCGCAAGGACGGGCAGGCGCAGATGGTCCAGTCCATCCTGAAAGGCAGCAGCGGCCGCTGGGGCCCGGTGCCGATGCCGGCCAACGCCGTCAGCGAGGCCGACGCCAATACGCTGGCCAAATGGATTCTCTCCCTCTGAGGCGCACCGCCTGGCGCCATGCCGCCGCCGCGGGTCTTGCCGCCGCCCTGGCCGCAAGCGCGCTCGCCGCGGCGGACCCGCCCGCGCCGGCGCGGCAGGCGCAACTGGCGCTCTGGCTGCGCGATGACTGCGGCGCCTGCCACGGCATGACCTTGCGCGGTGGGCTGGGCCCGCCGCTGACATCTGCGAGCCTGGCCGGCAAGCCGCCTGACGGCCTCGCGGCCACAGTGCTGTACGGCCGGCCAGGCACGGCGATGCCGCCCTGGCAACCTTTCATGACGCAGGATGAAGCCCGATGGCTGATCGATCGATTGCAGGCCGGCCAACCGCCGGCCGTTGCGCCGCAAGGCAACTGATGCGCGCGCTGGGCGCTGTCTTCGTTGCCGCGCTGCTCGCCGGCTGCGCCGGCACCGTGCGCGGCACCGGCGACCTGGGCGTGGTGGTGGAGCGCGCCGCGGGACGGCTGCAGATTGTCGAGACCACCGGCATGACGCGGCTGGCCACGGTGACAGGACTGGGCGACCTTTCCCACGCCAGCGTGGTGTTCTCGCGCGATGCGCGCTACGCCTATGTCTTCGGCCGCGATGGCGGCCTGACGCGGGTCGACCTGCTGGGCGCGCGCATCACCCACCGCGTGCTGCAGGCCGGCAACAGCATTGGCGGTGCCATCTCGCAGGACGGGCGCGTGGTGGCGGCGCAGAACTACGCGCCGGGGGGCATCCGCCTGTTCGACGCCCAGACACTGGAACCGCTGGCGGAGCTTCCTGCCATCGGCGGCGACGGGCGCCGCGCCAAGGTGGTCGGGCTGGCCGACCTGCCCGGCCGGCGCTTCGCCGCAAGCCTGTTCGAATCCGGCGAAATCTGGATCATCGACGCCAGCGACCCGCGCCAGCCGCAAGTGACCCGCCTGCCCGCCGGCCGCGAACCTTACGACGGACTGGTCACGCCCGACGGTCGCTGGTACCTGGCTGGCCTGTTCGGCGAAGATGGCCTGGCACTGGTCGACCTGTGGCAGGCGCCGCCGCAGGCGCGCCGCATCCTGTCCGGCTACGGCCGCGGCAACGCGCCGCTGCCAGTCTACAAGATGCCGCACCTGCGCGGCTGGGCCATGGCGCAGGGCCTGGCGTGGCTGCCGGCGATCGGGCGCCACGAGGTGCTGGTGGCCGATCCCGCTAACGGCTGGCGCGAGGCGGCCCGCGTGCCGCTGGCGGGCCAGCCGGTATTTGCCATGGCGCGGCCCGACGGGCGCCAGGTCTGGGTCAATTTCGCCTTCCCTCACAACGACACCGTGCAGGTGATCGACACCGCCACGCGCCAGGTGGTGCGCACGCTGCGCCCCTGCCGCGGCGTGCTGCACATGGAATTCACGCCCAAAGGCGAGGCGCTGTGGCTGTCGTGCCGCGACGACAACCGCGTCGAGGTCTACGACACCGCCAGCCTGACACGCGTGGCCACGCTACCCGCCGACAATCCCAGCGGCATCTTCTTTACCGCGCGCGCGCAGCGCTTCGGCATGTAAGGGCGCACCATGTTCAACGAGCAAACCCTCTACGACCACCTGCAGCGCGGCTTCCCGCTGCAGCCGCGGCCCTACCAGGCGCTGGCCGCCAAAGCCGGATGGTGCGAGCACGCGCTGCTGAGCCTGCTCGCGCGCGACCTCGGCACCGGACGCATCAGCCGCGTCGGCGCCGTGTTCGCACCGAACGTGATCGGCGTCAGCACGCTGGGCGCCTTGTCCGTGCCGCCGGCGCAGCTGGACCGCGTGGCGGCGCGCGTCAGCGCCTGCGCCGCGGTCAGCCACAACTACGCGCGCAGCGGCCATCGGTACAACCTGTGGTTTGTCGCGGGCGCGCGCGAGCGCGGCACGCTCGATGCCACGCTGGCGTCGATCGGCGATCTCACCGGCCAGGCACCGCTGGACCTGCCGATGGCGCGCGAGTACCACATCGACCTGGGCTTTCCGCTGGCGCGCCAGCATGACACCCGCCCGCGCCGGCGCGCCGGCCCGGTATCCCCCGCCGCCGTTGCACTGGATGACGATGACTGGCGCCTGGTGGCCGCACTGGAAGCCGGCCTGGCGCTGACGCCGCGCCCGTTCGATGCGCTGGCCAGGCAGGCGCGCCTGAGCGTGCCAAAGGTGCTCGAGCGGCTGGCGCAATGGTCGGCGCAAGGCGTGGTCCGGCGCCTGGGGGTGGTGTTGCGCCACGGGCGCTTCGGCTACCGCCACAACGCCATGTGCGTGTGGGATGTGCCGGACGGCCGTGTCGATGCCATCGGCATGCGGCTGGCGCGGCAGCCGCGCGTGACGCTCTGCTACCGCCGCGAACGCCGGCTGCCGGACTGGCCCTACAACCTGTTCGCGATGGTCCACGCCCGCAGCGCGCAGGACCTGCAGCCCGCGCTCGCGCGGATCCGCGCCGCCGCCGGCCTGGATACGCTGCCCGGCACGGTGCTGGTCGGCACGCATTGCTACAAGCAGCGCGGCACGCGCTACGCCACCCAGGTGCCGGCATGAACAACGCCCGTGCGGCAACCGCCGCCACCACTCCGATGGAGCCGCTCGATCCGCTCGACCGCCGCATCGTCAACGCCCTGCAGCGCGGCCTGCCGCTGGTGCCGCGCCCGTACGCGCAAGCCGCCGCGGCGCTCGGCATGACCGAGGCCATGCTGCTGGAGCGGTTGCGCGCCCTGCTTGCCAGCGGGGTGCTGACGCGCTTCGGTCCGCTGTACCAGATCGAGCGCGCGGGCGGCCGCTTCGTGCTATGCGCCTGCCATGCGCCGGCGGCGCGCATGGAAGCCGTTATCGCCGCCATCAACGCCCACCCCGAGGTCGCGCACCACTACGCGCGCACCCACCACCTGAACCTGTGGTTCGTGCTGGCGGTGGCGCGGCCGGAACAGGTCGCGCCGCTGCTCGCGCGCATCGCCGCGACGGCCGGCGTCGAGGTATTGCCGTTTCCCAAGGAACGCGAATTCTTCGTCAACCTCTACCTGCCCGCGTGATGCCCGACCCTGCCGACTTCTCCGATCCCGCCGATGCCGCCGATGCCACCGGCTCCGCCGGTTCCGTCGACGCCACTGACCTGGCGCTGATCCGCGCCACGCAGGCCGGCCTGCCGCTGGTGCCGGCTCCCTACGCCGCGGTCGCCGCCGCACTCGGCCTGTGCGAGATGGAAGTGATCGCGCGGCTGGCGGCGATGCAGGCGCGCGGCGTGCTGCGCCGCATCGCCGCCGTGCCCAACCATTACCGGCTGGGCTGGCGCGCCAACGGCATGACCGTGTGGGATGTCGACGACGCCCGCATCGACGCGCTGGGCGCGCGCATCGGCGCCCTGCCTTTCGTCAGCCATTGCTATCGCCGCCCGCGCCGCTTGCCGCACTGGCCGTACAACCTGTTCGCGATGGTGCATGCCCGCGCGCGCGAAGACGCGGCGCCCCAGGTCGCCGTGATCGCGGCACTGCTGGGCGACGCCTGCCGCGCGCACGACGTGCTGTGGTCCACCCGCGTCCTCAAGAAAACCGGGCTGCGCCTGCCGCCGTCCGGTCCAGACCAATAGGAAGCCCCACCCATGTTCCGCCTGTCCCGCTTCATGGAAGCCCTGCGCGATGACGGCCCGCTGCCGCCGCCGCGCCAACCCGCCGGCCCGGTGGTGATCTGGAACCTGATCCGCCGCTGCAACCTGAACTGCCGGCACTGCTACGCCACCTCCGCCGACACCGATTTCAAGGGCGAGCTCGATACCGACGAAGCGCTGAGGGTGCTTGGCCAGTTGCGCGAGGCGCGCGTGCCGGCGCTGATCCTGTCGGGCGGCGAGCCGCTGCTGCGGCCCGATTTGTACGAGATTGCCGCCCACGCGCGCGCACTTGGCTTCCACCTGTCGCTGTCGTCCAACGGCACGCTGCTCGATGCCGGCCACGCGGCGCGGCTGGCGGCGGCCGGCTTCGACTACGTCGGCGTCAGCCTCGATGGCCTGCCCGCCACGCACGACCGCTTCCGCCGCAGCGACGGCGCCTTCGCGCAGGCGCTGTCCGGCTTGCGCACGGCGCGCGCGGCCGGCCTGCGCGTGGGCGTGCGCATGACGCTGACCGAAGCCAACGCGGCGCAGTTGCCAGAGCTGGTCGGGCTGGCCGCGCGCGAAGGTATCGACAAGTTCTACCTGTCGCACTTCAACTATGCCGGCCGCGCGCGCAGCCATCGCGCCGACGACGCGCGCCACGCCCACACCCGCGCTGCGCTGGACTGGCTGTTCGACCACGTCTGGCAGCGCGCGCGGCAAGGGCATGCGGGCGACTTCGTCACCGGCAATAACGATGCCGACGGGGTGTACCTGCTGTACTGGATCGCCAGCCGCTTTCCGCACCGCGTCGCCGATATGCGCCAGCGGCTGGAGCGCTGGGGCGGCAATGCCACCGGCGTCGGCGTGGCCAATATCGACAACCTCGGCAACGTCCATCCCGATACCATGTGGTGGCACGTGACGCTCGGCAATGTGCGCCAGCGCCCGTTCGGCGAGATCTGGGCCGACCGCGCCGATCCGCTGATGGCGGGCCTGGCCAGCACGCCGCGCCCGCTGCAGGGGCGTTGCGCCGGCTGCGCGCATCGCGCCATCTGCAACGGCAATACGCGCGTGCGCGCCTTTGCGCTGACTGGCAACCCGTGGGCCGAAGATCCGGGCTGCTACCTGAGCGATGCCGAGATCGCGCACACGCCGGGCGCGGAGGTCGCGGCATGACCCCACTGACCCGATGGCTGGGCGCGCTGGCGCTCGCCAGCGCGCACGCCACGCAGGCTGCCACGCCTGCCGCCGCGGCTGACCCGGCGGCGCTCTACGGCCAGCACTGTGCCGCCTGCCACGGCGCCGACCGGCTGGGGGCGATGGGCCCGGCGCTGCTGCCGGAAAGCCTGGAGCGCCTGCGCGCCGGCGAACTCGATGCGGTGCTGCGCGACGGCCGTGCCGCCACGCAGATGCCGGCGTTCGCTGGCACGCTGGCCGCGGCCGAGCTGCAGGCGCTGGCACGCTGGCTGCGCACCGCGCCCGCCACCGCGCCGCAGTGGGACGCCCGGGCCATCCGCGCCAGCCACATTGTCTACCACGCCCCGGCCAGCCTGCCGGAGCGGCCGGTGTTCAGCGCCGATCCGCGCAACCTGTTCGTCGTGGTGGAGGCCGGCAGCCATCACATGACCGTGCTGGACGGCGACCGGCTGGAGCCGGTCCATCGCTTCGCCACGCGCTTCGCGCTGCATGGCGGGCCCAAGTTCAGCCGCGATGGCCGCTATGTCTACATGGCCAGCCGCGACGGCTGGGTCGGCAAGTATGACCTGTGGAACCTGGCGTATGTGGCCGAGGTCCGGGTCGGCGTGAACACGCGCAACCTTGCCGTCAGCGACGACGGACGCTGGGTGCTGGCCGGCAACACGCTGCCGCGCACGCTGGTGCTGCTCCATGCCGACGACCTGACGCTGGCGCGCGTGATCGACGTCAACGGGCGCAACGGCGCGCGCTCGCGCGTCTCCGCCGTCTACGATGCCGCGCCGCGCCACAGCTTTATCGCCGCGCTGAAGGATATCCCCGAGGTCTGGGAGCTCCCGTATGCCGATGCCGCCGGCACGCCGCTGCCGCCACCGGCCCTGCTGGCGCCGCGCGCGATCGTGCTGGACGATGGGCTCGACGATTTCTTCTTCGACCAGCCTTACCGCCATATCCTGGGCGCCTCGCGCCAGGGTGGCGGGCAGGTGATCGACCTGCAGCAGGGCCGCAAGGTGGCGTCGCTGGCGCTGGGCGGCATGCCGCACCTGGGCAGCGGCATCACCTGGCAGCGCGATGGCCGTGCAGTGATGGCGTCGCCGGACCTCGGTCAAGGGCGCATCACGGTGATCGACATGCAGGACTGGCACACCGTTGCCACCGTGCCGACCAACGGCCCGGGCTTTTTCCTGCGCAGCCATGAACGCACGCCCTACGCCTGGGCCGATGCCATGATGAGCCCCGGCCGCGACACCCTGCAGGTGATCGACAAGCAGAGCCTGCAAGTAGTCGGCAGCGTCACGCCCAGCCCGGGCCGCACCGCCGCGCACGTCGAGTTCACGCGCGACGGGCGCTACGCGCTGGTCAGCCTGATGGAGCGCGACGGCGCCATCGTGGTGTATGACGCGGCCACGTTGCAGGAGGTCAAGCGCCTGCCGATGGACAAGCCGATCGGCAAGTACAACGTCTTCAACAAGACCATGCGCTCGGCCGGCACCAGCCACTGAGCGCGTGGCGAAATCCCATGGCAGGAGTCCAACATGCAAGCACCGCTGAAGCCCGGCAAGGTCTGGCTGGTCGGGGTCGGCCCCGGCAGCGCGGACCTGGTCACGGTACGCGCCATGCGCGCGCTGGCCGCGGCCGAGGTCTGGCTGGTCGATGACCTGGTGTCGCCCGAAATGGCCGGCTATGCCAGACCGGGCACCCATGTGGAGTGGGTCGGCAAGCGCGGCGGGCGCTGCTCGGTGAGCCAGCAGCGCATCCAGCAGCTGACGCTGCAGCACGCGCTGGCCGGCCGCACGGTAGCGCGCGTCAAGGGCGGCGATCCGCTGCTGTTCGGGCGCGGCGGCGAAGAAGCCGCGTTCCTGCGCGGCCACGGGCTGGAGGTCGAGATCGTCAACGGCATCAGCAGCGGCATGGCGGCCGCGCAGGTGCTGGGCATTGCGCTGACGCATCGCGCGCACTGCCACGGCGTGACCTTCGTCACTGGCCATACCAGCGCGCACGGTTGGCCCGACTGGCAAGCGCTGGTGCGTGGCGGCACCACCCTGGTGATCTACATGGGCATGAGCCGCATCGCGGCGATCCGCGACGGCCTGCTGGCAGCAGGCATGGCTGCCGGCGTGCCGGCGGCAGTGGTGATGCACGCCGGCAGCGACCAGGCGCGCAGCTGGACCGGCTCGCTCGGCACGCTCGCCGACGCGCTCGCAGCCGGGCTGGCAAGCCCGGCGGTGGTGCTGGTGGGCGGGGTGGTCGCGGACGCGCTGCCGGCATTGGCGACGATGGCCGCGGGGGCGGACCCGCTGGCCGCATAGTTTGGAACCCGCGGCGGCAAGCGCAGGGGGAGAGGATGGGCGTGTAGGCGATGCAAGGTGCTGCAATGCCGCCTTTCTCGTTCAATGCGGCAAGCCTGCGTAGTTCTCCGCCAGCATCCGCGACGCCGCCTCCGACCCCACCAGATAGTCCAGCTCCGCCCGCTGCATGCGCAGCGCAAACGGATCCGCGTCCGGGAAGCGATGCATCAGCGAAGTCAGCCACCATGAAAAGCGCTCGGCCTTCCAGATGCGGCGCAGGCAACGCGCCGAATACGTGTCCAGCTCGCGCTTGTCGTCATGCCGGCAGCCCGCGATCAGTCCGTCGGCCAGGGTCAGCACGTCGCTGGCCGCCAGGTTCAGTCCCTTGGCGCCGGTAGGCGGCACGATATGCGCGGCATCCCCCGCCAGGAACAGGTTGCCGAAGCGCATCGGCTCGCAGACAAAGCTGCGCAATGGCGCGATGCTCTTCTCGATGCTCGGTCCCGTCACCAGCGACTGCGCCGACTGCGGATCGAGGCGGCGGCGCAATTCGTCCCAGAAGCGGTCATCGGACCAGTTCTCCACGCGCTCGCTCGACGGCACCTGTACGTAGTAGCGGCTGCGCGTGCGCGAGCGCATGCTGCACAGCGCGAAGCCGCGTTCGTGGCTGGCGTAGACCAGTTCGTCCGCCACTGGCGGTGTTTCCGAGAGGATGCCAAGCCAGCCGAACGGATAGGCGCGCTCGAACACCTGCGTGGCGGTACGCGGCACGCTCTGGCGGCTGACCCCATGGAAGCCGTCGCAACCGGCGATGTAGTCACAGTGGATCTCGTGTGCCACGCCGTCCTTGCGATAACGGACCAGCGGCCTCGCGCCGTCGAAGTCATGCAGGCTGACATCCTGCGCGTCATAGACCGTGGCGATGCCTGCTTGCTGCCGTGCCACCATCAGGTCGCGCGTGACCTCGGTCTGGCCGTAGACGGTTACGTTGCGGCCCACCAGCGCGTGCAGGTCGATGCGATGCCGCTGGCCATCGAACGACAGCACGATGCCATCGTGCACCAGCCCTTCCTCATGCAGCCGCGCCGCCACGCCCGCGCGTTCCAGCGCAGCGACGGTCACGCTTTCCAGGATGCCGGCGCGGATGCGCCCCAGCACGTATTCCGGACTGCGCTGCTCGACAATCACGTTGTCGACTCCCGCCTGGCTGAGCAACTGCCCGAGCAACAGGCCGGCCGGGCCGGCGCCGATGATGGCAACCTGGGTGCGCATGTCTTGTCTCCTTGTGGATATCGATCCGCTGGCGCTAACGATAGTCGCCGGAGGTCCGCTGCGGAATGGACAGACCGAACCAATGACAGGACAATCGGAACATCGCTGGTAAACACTGACGCCCCCGTGAGACCTGTCCCGACCTACTCGCTGTACGGCGTGAATTCGTCCGCACCGCTGTCCGACCAGCTGCATTTCGAGTCCATCGCGGCGCGCAGCCGCCTGCACGGGTGGGAGATCAAGCCCCACCGGCACGAGCGCTTCCTGCAAATTCTGTACATTCATGCGGGTGGCGGGGAAGCCCTGCTCGAAGCGCGCCGGGAGCCGTTGCGCAGCGGCTCGCTGGTGACGATGCCGCCGCGGCACATCCACGGCTTCGTGTTTACGCCGGACACTGACGGCATGGTCGTCACCATGACCGACAGCCACCTGCGCACGCTGCTGGCGGGTGTGCCGGATGCGCTGCCGCTGTTCGATCACCCGCGCCACGACCGCGTGCGGCTCGGCCACGCGCTGGCGGAGGCGCTGGCGCTGTTTCGGGGGGAGATGGAAGCCGTGTCCGCCTGGCGCGGGGCATCGCTGTCAGCGCTGCTGACGCTGGTGCTGATCGGCATGGCGCGGCTGGCCAATGCCTCGCAGCCAGCGGCCGCGCGTGGCAGCAGTCGCCCGGCGCGGCACTTCCAGCACTTCCAGCAACTGCTGGAATCGGAATACCGCGAGCAGAAGGAAATCGGCCACTACGCCGGCGCGATCGGCATCACGCCCACGCAGCTCAACCGCGTGTGCCGCCAGGCCTCGGGGCAGTCCGCCCTGCAGATGATCCACGCGCGCGTGCTCGCCGAAGCGCAGCGCGACCTGCTCTTCAGCGACCTGGAAATCAAGCACATCGCGCTGTCGCTCGGTTTCTCCGATGCGGCGTACTTCTCGCGCTTCTTTGCGCAGCGGGTGGGTCAGCCGCCCACGGCGTTCCGGCAAGCGGGGCGGGCCCGGCTGCCGGCGTTTGCAGTACGCTGAAGGATCAGGCTGGCTTATCCACCTGGTCCATCGCGGCGAAGATTTCCTCGGCCATGTTGAAGGCCGAATTCGCCGCCGGCACACCGCAATAGATCGCCGCCTGCAACAGCACCTCCTTGATCTCGTCGCGCGTCACGCCGTTGCTGGCGGCTGCGCGCAGATGCAGCTTCAGTTCTTCCGAGCGGTTCAACGCCACCATCATGGCGATGGTCAGCAGGCTGCGCGTATGGCGCGGCAGGCCCTCGCGCGTCCAGATCTCGCCCCAGGCGTAGCGCGTGATCAAGTTCTGGAATTCTTCGTTGAGCGGCGTCAGCCGCGCCAGCGAACGATCGACATGCGCGCTGCCGAGGACCTCGCGCCGCACCGAGAGGCCGGCCTCATAGCGGGCGTGGTCGTCGGTCGCGGGCAGGCGGCCGCGCACGAAATCGACCAGTGCGGCCGTGAAGCGGCCCGGCTGCTCGAAGCTGGAGATATGCGCGGCAGGCAATTCGATAAAACGCGCGCCGGGAATCGCATCGGCCAGCGCGCGGCCTTCCTGTGCGGTGGTCGACGGGTCGTGGCTGCCGGCGATGACCAGCACCGGCACCGGGATCGACGACACCGTCTCGCGGAAGTCGGCGTCGCGCACCGCCGCGCAGCTGGCGGCATAGCCGCGCGGATCGAGTCCTGCCAGCACGGCGCGCAAACCGTCGAGCGCGCGGTCTGCCGTGGCGACAAACCCGGGGGTGAACCAACGCTCGACCGAAGGCGCGACCATCACGCCCATGCCGTCGTGCAGGACAGTGTCGATGCGCGCGTTCCATCCCTGCGCGTTGCCGATCTTTGCAGCGGTATTGGCCAGCACGATGCGGGAGAAGCGCTCGGGCGCATGGATGCCCAGCCACATCCCGGTGAGACCACCCATCGACAGGCCGCAGAACACGGCCTGGCCGATGCCCAATCCATCCAGGAGGGCGATCACGTCCTGGCCGAGTTGTTCAACCGTGAAGGCATCGCCCGGTGCGCTCGAGCGGCCGTGCCCGCGCGTGTCGTAGCGCACCACGCGGAAGCGCCCGGCCAGCGCGGCGGCCTGCGGCTGCCACATGGTGTGGTCGGTGCCGAGCGAGTTGGAGAAAATGATGGCCGGTGCCGACTCGGGGCCGTCGACGGTGTAGAAGAGGCGCGCGCCGGCGTGGTCTAGATAAGGCAAGGTGGTCTCCCTGACTTGATGTTGGTTATTGGTGAATTTGGGGCGTCGGGCCTGGCAAACGCCGGCCCTCTTCCCCACCCCTCTCCCGCAAGCGGGAGAGGGGTTCACGACGGATGATGGCCAGCTCGATGACCTCCGCATACCTGCCGGTTTGCTCCCCTCAGGCCCTCGTACCGATCGCGCATTCAATGCCTCGCCACCGCTTCCCGCCACGCCGCTACCGCCGCATCCGCGAACTGCACCGCCTGCCCCGCATAATTGGCCGGATCCGCCAGCCGGTCCAGCGCCGCCGCATCCAGCAGTTCGGCGTGCGCGGGATCTTCGCGCAGCAGCGCCGCCAACGCGTCGCGCAGGCTCGTGCCCTGCTCCACCGCGCGCCGCGAGGCGTTCTCGACCAGCTTGTGCGCCGGCAGGCGGCCGATGCGGGCACCCAGCGCCAGCATCGCGGCCTCGCCAAGAATCAGCCCATGCGTGAGATCGAGATTGGCCCGCATGCGCGCCGCGTCGACCTGCAGCCCGGCGACCACCTCGCCCATCTGGCGCAGCGCGCCCGCGGCCAGCGTGACGATCTGGGGCAGCGTGTCCCATTCCGCCTGCCAGCCGCCCAGCGCGCGCTCATGTTCCTGGACCATGCCTGACAGCATGGTGGCCACCAGCGGCGGCACGCGCACCGCTGCCGTCAGCACTGCCGCGCAGCCGACCGGATTGCGCTTGTGCGGCATGGTGCTGGAACCGCCGCGGCCGGGCCCGTCGGGCTCGGCCACCTCCGCCACCTCGGTCTGCATCAGCAGCGAGAGGTCGCGTGCCATCTTGCCGAGCGTGCCGGTCAGCATGCCGAGCGTGGTGGCAACTTCGACCACGCGGTCACGATGCGCATGCCACGGCAGCACGGGTGCGGCCAGGCCCAGCTCGCGGGCCAGTGCCGCGGTTACGCCGGGCGCGGCGTCGCCAAGGCTGGCAAGCGTGCCGGCGGCGCCGCCGAACTGCAGCGCACGGGCCTGCTCGCGCGCCGCATCCAGACGCGCGAGGTCGCGGCGCAGCGCGTCGAGCCAGCCGGCGGCCTTGCAGCCAAAAGTGGTCGGCAGTGCATGCTGCAGCCAGGTGCGCGCCACCATCGGCGTGGCGCGATGCGCGCTGGCCATTGCAGCGCACGCTTCGCCCAGCCGTACGAGGTCGGTGTCGAGCACGCGCAGCGCGTCTGCGAGCTGGAGAACCAGCGCGTTGTCGATAATGTCCTGGCTAGTGGCGCCCCAGTGCACGAAGCGCGCCGCATCGGCATCGCGCGCGGCCACGGCGGCGGTCAGTTGCCTGACGAAGGGAATGGCGAGATTGCCTGCGGCGACCGCGGCCTGGGCCAGCGCATCGCGGTCGATGGTGCCGACGTCGCGGCAGACTTCGGTGATGGCTGTCGCGGCGGCGGCCGGGATCACGCCGCATTGCGCTTCGGCGCGCGCGAGCGCGGCCTCGACGGCAAGCATGCGTTGCACGGTGCCGGCGTCGGAGAAGATGTCCAGCACGGCGGGGCTGCCAGACATGGGGTCGGTAAGACGCGTGACGGTTGGCATGGGGGCGATCGGTAGCGGCCGTGACGATGACGACCACCTGATTATGTGTCAGGTCACCGGCGGCCCGGAAGATTCCGGCGGGCGCCGGCGCGAGCGTGTCAGATATCGAAGAACACCGTTTCGCCCGGGCCTTGCAGCACGATATCCCAGCGCAGCGTGCCGTTGCCGGCATCGTTGCCAACCAGCGTGGCGCGCCGCTCGGCCGGCACCAGCGCCAGCACCGGATCGGCCGCATTGGCCGCGGTCTCGTCCGGAAAGTACATGCGCGTGGCAACGTGCCTGACCAGTCCGCGCATGAACACCGACACCATGAGGTGCGGCGCCTGCGGCCGGCCATCGGCAGCGGGCACGGCGCCCGGCTTGACGGTGACGAAGCGGAACGACCCGTCAGCCGCGGTGGGCACGCGGCCGAAGCCGGAAAAGCCGGGCACCAGCGGCAGCTCGCGCGTGTCTTCGGCGTGACGGTAGCGGCCGGCGGGATTGGCCTGCCAGATCTCGACCATGCCGTCCGGCACGGGCTCGCCGTTGCCGTCGGTGACGCGGCCTTCGATCACGATGCGCTGGCCGGCCAGTGCCGGCGCGCTGGCGGTCAGGTCGGCGCAGTTCAGCCCGCTCAGGCCGATATGGAGATAAGGACCGACGGTCTGGGATGCGGTGGCGTAAAGCATGGTCTTACTCCATCGGCGTGGCATCGCGGCCACGCAGCACGATATCGAAACGGTAGCCGAGCGCGTATTCGGGCTGGGTAGTCTCCCAGTCGAGGCTGGCGATGAGCCGGTCGCGCGCCTTCTGGTCCGGCACGCAGTTGAAGATCGGGTCGAACGGCAGCAGCGGATCGCCGGGAAAGTACATCTGCGTCACCAGCCGCGTGGCGTAGGCGTTGCCGAACAGGGAGAAGTGGATATGCTGCGGCCGCCAGGCGTTGTGGTGGTTGCGCCAGGGATAGGCGCCCGGCTTGATGGTCTTGAAGCGGTAGTGCCCGTTGGCGTCGGTGACAGTGCGGCCCTCGCCGGAGAAATGCGGGTCCAGCGGCGCGTCATGCTGGTCGCGCTTGTGCACGTAGCGGCCAGCCGCGTTGGCCTGCCACACCTCGATCAGCGCGTTCGGCACCGGCCGGCCATTCTCGTCGAGCACGCGGCCGGTCACGACGATGCGCTCGCCGATGGGTTCGCCGCCGTTGCCGGCGGTCAGGTCGTTATCGCCTTCGCCGACAAACTCGGCGCCGAAGGTGGGACCGGTCACTTCGGACAGCGACTGCGGCAGCGCAATCAGCGACTGGCCAGGCGAGCGCTTCTGCGTCGAAGCGTAGGGGTCGAAGCGGTATGCGGGCTGGGTGTCCCAGTAGGGACGGCGATACTGGGCAAGGCGGGTCATTGCGCAGTCTCCTTGTCGTTGGAATGGAATGACTTTAAGCAACACATAAAGTCATGTAAATTAAGTTTTCTGAGAATTACGATAACTTTCCGGCATGAAAACCACCGCCCCGCCCGCGCTCGAGATCTTCCGCAACCGGGTGCGGCTGCGGCATCTCTATTGCTTCGTCGCGGTGTCGCAGACTCAGCATCTGGGCCGTGCCGCCGACCGCCTGGGGCTGACCCAGCCAGCCGTGTCCAAGACCCTGAGCGAACTGGAAGAGCTGACCGGCACACGCCTGCTGGTGCGCCAGCGCGCGGGCACGGAACTGACCACCGCCGGCACGCGCTTCCTGCGCCACGCGCTGCGCATCCTCGCGGATATCGATGCGGCGGCCGACAGCATGGCCGGCGAGCAGGCGCAGCCGCAGGAGCGCATCCGGCTGGGCGCGCTGCCCAGCGTCGTGCCCGCGGTGCTGACCGATGCCCTGCTGCGCTTCCGTGCCGCGCATCCCGAGGTCGGGCTGGCGGTCCAGACCGGCATGAACCGCAGCCTGATCGACCAGCTCAAGGCCGACGTGCTGGACCTGGTCATTGGCCGGATGGACGACCCGGTGGCGATGGAAAGCCTGTGGTTCGAATCGCTCGGCCCGGACTCGCTGGTACTGGTGGTGCGCCCCGGGCATCCGGTTGCCGCCATATCGCGGCCGACCTTGCTGGACGTGCTGGCATGGCCGCTGGTGATCCCCGCCGCCGGCTCGATCCCCCGCCACAACACCGAAAGCCTGCTCGCCCGCCACGGTCTCCCCCTGCCGGGCGGATGCGTGGAAACGTCGGATGCTTACCTCGGACGCCTGCTGGCCCGCCACAGCGACTGTGTGTGGGCGGCGCCGCTGTCCGCCGCGCAGCGCGCGGTGGCCGAGGATGAGCTGGTCCTGCTGGCGCTCGATACGCAGGGCACTGAGGAACCGGTCGGCCTGCTGCGGCACGGCGACCGCACGCTCAGCCCGATGGCCGAAGCGCTGGCGGACTGCATCCGCGCCGCGGCCCGGCCGCTTGCCGCTCAGTGAACGCTCAGTGAGCGGTCACGCCTGCGCTGCCGGCGGTGTCGGCGTTGCCAGCGCGGCTGCCGCTGACATGCTTGACCACCAGCGCACCCGCGGCGACGAATGCCGGCACCGTGAGCAGCGTAAAGATGGTGTCGAAGCCAAGCTGCAGGCGCAGCAGTTCGGCGCCGAGCAAGGCCCCGACGATGCCACCGAAGCGGCCGATGCCAAGCATCCACGCCACGCCCGTTGCCCGGCCCTGCGTCGGGTAGAACGCCGCGGCCAGCGAAGGCATCGACGACTGCGCGCCGTTCATGGCGGTGCCGGCAAGGAAGATCAGCACGCCCAGCAGCACCTGGCTGCCGGTCCCGTGCCCGACGGCGTAGATCAGCACGCCGGTGGCTACGTAGGTGATGGCGATTACCTTGTTGGGATTGAAGCGGTCCATGAACCAGCCCGCCGCGATGGTGCCGATGCCGCCGCCGAGCGGAAACAGCGCGGTCAGGAACGACGCGTGCTGGATCGAGAAGCCGGCGTCCTTCATCAGCGTGGGCATCCAGCTCGTCAGCAGGTAGAAGATGACCAGGCCCATGAAGTAGGTGCACCACAGCATCGCCGAACCCAGGCGGTAGCCCGGGGCCAGCACCGTGCCGACGGCGGAGCGGGTGGCGGGCGCCTGTTCGCCGATGATGAAGGCGTTCGCCTCACCCACGTCCGCGCCGGTCACGCGGCGCAGCAGCTGGCGGATCTGGTCGGCCGGATAGTTGCGCAACACCATGTAGCGCACCGACTCGGGCAGCAGCAGCACCAGCAGCAGCGCGAGCGCAAGCGGCACGATGCCGCCGAGCAGCAGCACGCTGTGCCAGCCGAAGTGCGGGATCATCGCGGCGGCGACAAAGCCGCCGGCGGCGGAGCCGAGCGGAAAGCCGCAGAACATGGTGTTCACCAGCACGGCGCGGCGGCGTTGCGGCGCGAACTCGGCGGTCAGCGTCACGGCATTGGGCATGGCGGCGCCCAAACCCAGGCCGGTGAGGAAGCGCAGCCCCGTCAGCCAGCCCAGCGTCGGCGCGAAGGCCGTGGCCAGGCTGCAGGCGCCAAAGAAGAAGACCGACAGCACCAGCACCTTCTTGCGGCCGATGCGGTCGGCCAGCGGACCGGCAAAGATCGCGCCGAAGGCGAGGCCAAACAGCGCCGCGCTCATGACGGGCCCGAGGGCCGACTTCTCGATCCCCCAGTCCTGCACCAGCGCCGGCGCGATATAGCCGATGGCGGCGGTATCGAAGCCGTCTACGGCTACCACCAGGAAGCAAAGCACGAGGATAAGCCACTGATAACCCGTGAATCGCTGTCCGTCGATCAGGGCCTGGACGTCCGCGACGCCAGCCTTGGGGAGGGATTGGGGCACTGTTGTCTCCGTCTGCCTTTGAAATCGCGCACTCGCGATTGTTCTAATAGCGAACCGACGTTCTCTAATTGAACGAATCTTAGGCAACGGGCACCTGAGCCAAGAATTGGCGTTAACCCGGGAAAAATGCGTAGGCCGGTGCGACGGAATTCACTACGATTTATCTAATTTTGCGTTGCAAGAACGAATCTCATGGCGCCTCCTGATACTTTCTTCCAAGTACGGGCTTACGCATGAAATTTTTCACAAAATATAGGAGGGAAGATAAGGAAATTTCATGTAAAAAGCTCCAATCTTCAATTTACATTCCAGAACCTCTGAAAAGTCTGAACATGCTGACCGGCTGGGCCCGCGCAACGGACTGGAATCAACGCGTAGATCCGCCGGTCAAACACCTCAAAGAGGGCTTCGCGATTTCCTTCTTATGCAACGCCTCCTCCTTATCCTGGGCGCCGTGCTGCTTGCCGCCGGCGCCGCCTGGCCCTGGCTGTCCAGGCTGCCGTTCGACCGCCTCGGCCGCCTGCCCGGCGATATCCATATCGTCCGCGACGGCTTCAGCTTCTGCCTGCCCATCACGACCTGCATCCTGGTGTCGGTGGTAGTCTCGGTCGTGATCTGGCTGCTGCGGCGCTGACCCGCGCCAGCTTCATCAGGCCGGCCGCGCCTCAGTGCGGAACACCGCCATCGCGCGCTGCATCTGCTGCGCCTGCGCCTGCAGCGACTGCGCCGCGGCGGCGGCCTCCTCCACCAGCGCGGCGTTCTGCTGCGTCACCTGGTCCATCTGCGCCACCGCCTGGTTGACTTGGCCGATGCCCGTGCTCTGCTCGCGCGAGGCCTCGCTGATGTCATCCATCATCGCCGTCACCCGGCCGATGGCGGCGACGGTGCCTGCCATGGTCGCGGCAACGTCCAGCGCCAGCGTATTGCCCGCGGCCACGCGCTCGCCGGATTGCGAGATCAGCATGCGGATCTCCTTGGCCGAGGCGCCGGCGCGCTGCGCCAGCCCGCGCACTTCGCTGGCCACCACCGCAAAGCCGCGGCCTGCCTCGCCGGCGCGCGCAGCTTCCACCGCCGCGTTCAGCGCCAGGATATTGGTCTGGAACGCGATGCCGTCGATCACCGCGATAATGTCGGCGATGCGCCGCGAATCGGCGTCGATCGCCTGCATGGTCTGCTGCATGCGCCCGACCGCGTCGCCGCCGGCGCGTGCCGCGGCGGACGCCTCGCGCGCCAGCGCGCTGGCCTGCCCGGCGTTGCCGGCATTCTGCTGCACCGTGGCGGTCAGTTGCTCCATGCTGGCCGCGGTCTGCTCCAGCGACGACGCCTGTTCCTCGGTGCGTTGCGACAGGTCGATATTGCCCTGCGCGATATCGCCCGCCGCGGCCAGCACGTTGTGCGCGCCGGCCTTGGTGTCGCCGATCAGGCTGCGCCAGCCTTCGGCCAGCGACAGCAGGTGCCGCTTGATCTCGCTCAGTTCGTCGCGCCCGCGCACCGCGAGGCGCACGGTCAGGTCGCCCGCGTTGATGCGCGCGACCATCCCGGCGACCTCGCGCACGTCGGCGCGCATGCCGCGGCTGAAGCCGATGAACAGGTAGAACGCGGCACCCACCGTCATCAGCGCAACGCCGGCCAGCCACGCGAATTGCCGGGCCTGCGCGGCGGCACGCTGCGCCAGCATTTCGGCGGCAATCGCGGCAAACGCCTGGCTGGCGTCCGCCACGCCTTCGATGGCGGCGGTAGCTTCGTCGAAATAGGCCCTGGCATCGATGCCGATGCCGCCCGCCCCCAGCATGCGCAACTGGAGCGTGCGCTGGAAACGGTCCATCGCGCCCAGCCGCGCCAGGGCGGCGTCGCTGCGTGCCCGGTAACCGGGCGATGCCTTGCCCACGCGCGCGATGTCGCGCCGTATCGTGTCCAGGCCGGCATCGATCTGTTCGTACAGTGCGCCCAGTCCCGCCTGCTGGGTGGCATCGGCGTAGCCGCCCTGCGCGATGATGCCGGCGCCGCGGCCGCGCGCCAGCGCGCTGAGCTCGGCCAGGCGCGGCATCGCCCCCGCCAGCAGGCTGACCAGGTAGTACGAGCCGGTTTCACTGTCCAGCGCCAGTTGCGAGCGCTCGGCCACGTCGGCGATATACGCCTGCGTTTGCCGCACCAGCGCGCTATGGCGCTCGAACAGCGGGCCTGCCTGGCTGTCCAGCCCGAGCCCGCGCAATTGCAGCCAGTCCTGCTCCAGCTGGCGCATGCCGGGCGCGAGGCCGAAGTCAGGATTCTGCGCAATGCCGCGCGCCAATGCGGCCAGGCTGGCCGCCGCCTTTGCGTCGGCCTGGTCGAACCTGGCGCGGAAGGCGGCGTTGCCAGACAACACCGCATGCGCGGCGCCACGCCGGACCTGGGTCTCGCGCATGAAGTCGAGCGCGTCCCCCACCACCGCCAGCCCGCGGATTTCCTGGCCGGTGGTGCGGCGGGCGTGCGCCGCATCGCGCAGCACCACCGACAACGCGCCCACCAAAGGCACCAGAAACAGCACGGCGATCAGCGCAAGCTTGCGGCGGATATTCAGGCGCGCCATCAGGCGCTCGGCTGGCAGGAAAAGGGCGGGCATGGGTCGTCGCAGAGGGCTGGGTTTCCCCTGCTATCGGCCCGGTTTTGCAAGGCTGAAGCGCGGGCCGCGGGCTTTTTGATCATGCGCAAATGCAGTGCGATCAAAGCGCCGAAGTGGGGCAGACCAGGCACCTGGCAGGGGCTTGGCGCACCCCCGCGGGGCCGCCGCCCGCACTGCCTGCTATCGCCGCCCTTTCCCAAGCCCCCTCATAGCTGCGCACCGATCAGCGACGACAGCCAGTCGCGCAGCCGTTCGGGCCAGGGCCGGTTGACCCACGCCTGATAGCTGATCGGACGCGACCGCTTCAGGTCTTCCTCGAAGATCAGGGTCTGCTGCGCGGCAAAGGCCGCGTCGAGGATATTGAGCGTGGCTTCGTCATTGAGCCGGAACGACCGGTTGTCGAAGTTGGTGGACCCGACCGAGACCAGCAGGTCGTCGATGATCAGTACCTTACAGTGGTACATGGTTGGCGCGTACTCGGCGATCAGCGCGCCGGCCTTCAGCAGTTCGCCCCAACGCGCCCGCGACGCGGAGCGCACGGTTTCCGAGTCGATATGCTCGCCCGGCACGATCACCCGCACCCTGACGCCTCTTGCCAGTGCCGCCAGCAGTGCCTTCTCGGTCAGCGCGTCGGGCACGAAATACGCCGCCGACAGGTCGATACTGCGCGCCGCCGCGGTAATGGCCAGGTGGTACATCAGCGCCATGCTCTCGCTGCCGCCGGTGGGCGAACTGCTGAACATCTGGGCCCGGCCCTGGCCCACCGGCGGCAGCTCGGGGAAGTAGTCCGGGCCATGCGGCACCGCGCCGCTGACCTTGATCCAGTTGTCCAGGAACACCGATTGCATCTGGCCGACCACCGGCCCTTCGACCTCGAAATGCGTATCGCGCCAGTGGTCGGGATCCTGCGCATGGCCGGTCCACTCCGGCGCGATGCCGACGCCGCCGGTGAAGCCGATCCTGCCATCGACGACCAGCACCTTGCGGTGGGTGCGGTTGTTCAGCTTGCCGACGGTGTACCAGCGCACCGGGTGGTAGTGGCGCACATCCACGCCGGCCTCCGTCATCAGTGCGAGCGCGGCCTTGTCGATCTTGGAACTGCCGACCGCATCCAGCAGCACCTTGACGCTGACGCCGGCCCTGGCGCGCTCGGCCAGGGCCTGGGCGAAGTCATGGCCAATGTCGCCGGACCAGTAGATATATGATTCGAAATTAATGGTCTTTTGCGCGGCGCGGATCGCGCCCAGCATGGCCGGAAAGATCTCGTCGCCGTTCCTGAGCACGCGGTAGCGGTTGCCGTCGAGCACGGGCGGGCCCAGCAACACGCCCAGTTCACGGGCGAACTGCGGATCTTCCAGGCTGTAAAGGCGATCGAGGCGGCGCTCGATGCGTTTCTCGCCGCCGACCAGGTTGTAGGCAACGATGCCCGCCAGGGCAAGCAACACGACGGCGGCGGCAAAGGCGAACATTCGGCCCCTTGTTCGAAACCTGGAAAAGACGCGGCGGATCACGCAGGCACCATGAGGTCGAGGCGCGGGGTTGCCCGCGGCAGAGGTAGTAGCCGATACAGGATAGGCGTTATCGGCGCGCTTGTGGCATCCCGCGCGGCATGCGCGCCCGTTCGACCATGCCGGCGGTCGGGATGGCTTGCCGCATGGCGTCGGCGAATAACCGCAGCTTCGCCGGATAGAAGCGCGCATGCGGATAGACCAGGTAGATCGGCAACGGCTCGGCCTGCCATTGCGGCAGCAGGTGCAACAGTCTGCCGCTGGCGATGTCGTCGGCAAAGATCCACGACGAGCCGACCGCAACGCCCAGCCCCAGCCGGGCCGCCGCATGCAGCGCGTACAGGCTGTCCGTGCTCATGCGCGGCGCGAAGGCCAGGCCCTGGCGTGCCTGGGTCTGCAGGTTCTGCAGCACGATCTCGTTGCGGTAGTAGGTGCGCAGTGCCAGCCATGGCAGGCTTTCCAGGTCTTGGGGGCGGCGCGGCAGCGGCTTGCCGTCGAACAGCGACGGCGCGGCGATCACCGCGCGCGGCACTTCCGCCAGGCGCACGGCCACCAGGCCGGGCTCATGCACCTCGCCTACATGGATCGCGCAATCGATGGCTTCGGCGATGAAATCCGGGGTGCGGTCGTGCAGCAGCCATTCCACCGCGAGCTGCGGGTATTGCTGCAGGAAGTCCGCCAGCGGACCCACCAGCAACTCCTGCCCGAACGCGTGCGGCACCACCACGCGCAGCGTGCCGCTGGGGGCGTGGCCCACGCCGCGCACGTCGGTCTCGAACCTGGCCCAGTCGGCCACCAGTTCGCGGGCGCGCTCGTAGCAGCGCGCGCCGTCTTCGGTCAGCTTCATCGCATGCGTGGAACGCTGCAGCAGGCGCACGCCCAGCAGGCGTTCCAGCGTTTGCAGGCGCCGGCTGATGGTGGGCTGGGTGGTCTGCAGCTGCGCGGCGGCCTGCGACAGGCTGCCGGCCTCGACGATGCGCACGAAGGTCTGCATCAGTTCGATCCGGTCAGGGCCGGGCGCGCCGCGTGGCGCAGCCATGGCGTGTGCGGTGGTCGGGGCGGCTGGCTGGCGTTTCATACGCGTCTCGTATAGCCATTGTTCATCCGGCACCTCTACCAGAATCGGCGCGCGCGGACAACACTTCGGGCCATCCCCACTTTGCCGCGCACCGCGCAAACCGCCATGTCCCCTGTTCCCGCCACCTCGCCCGCCGCTACGCTGGGCAACCCTGCCATGCCAGCGCGGCTGGTCATGCTGCTTGCCACCGGCGCCGGGCTCGCGGTGGCTTCGCTGTATTACAGCCAACCCATGCTCGGCGTGATGGCCCCGGACCTGCACGCCAGCGATGCCACCGCCGGTGCCATCCCAACCCTGACGCAGCTCGGCTACGCGCTGGGCATCCTGCTGCTGGCGCCGCTCGGCGACCGCTATGACCGGCGCCATATCATCGTGGCCAAGGCGGTGGCGCTGGCGGGCGCGCTGCTGCTGGCGGGCCTGGCGCCGGGCATTGGCATGCTGCTCGGGTCCAGCCTGGTGGTGGGCCTGTCCGCCACGCTGGCGCAGGACATTGTGCCGGCCGCCGCCGCACTGGCACCGGCCGCGCAGCGCGGCAAGGTGGTCGGCACCGTGATGACCGGACTGTTGCTGGGCATCCTGCTGTCGCGGGTGGTCAGCGGCTTCGTCGCGGCGCATTTCGGCTGGCGCGCGATGTTCCTGCTGGCTGCGGCCAGCATCGTGGCGGTGGCGCTGGTCGCCCGGCGCCAGTTGCCGCGCTTCGCCCCCGCCACGGCGCTGCCGTATCGGGCCTTGCTGGCTTCGCTGGCGGCACTGTGGCGCGCGCATGGCGCGCTGCGTCGCGCGGCGCTGGCGCAGGGACTGCTTTCGGTCGGGTTCAGCGCGTTCTGGTCCACGCTGGCGGTGATGCTGCATGGCGCGCCGTTCCACCTGGGCAGCGAGGCCGCCGGCGCGTTCGGCCTGGCCGGTGCCGCCGGCGCGCTGGGTGCGCCGCTGGCCGGCCGCCTGGCTGACCGCGGCGGTCCCGAACCGGTGACGCGCGCTGGCGCGGCGCTGGCGGCGCTGTCGTTTGCCGCCATGCTGCTGAGCCCGCTGCTGGCGCCGCAGGCGCAGCTGTGGCTGATCGGCGCCAGCGCCATCGGCTTCGACCTGGGCGTCCAGGTGGCACTGGTGGCGCACCAGACCATCGTCTATGGCATCGATCCGGGTGCGCGCAGCCGCCTCAATGCCGTACTGTTCGTCTGCATGTTCACCGGCATGGCCGCCGGCGCGGCGCTGGGCAGCGTGGCGCTGGCGCGCTTTGGCTGGACCGGCGTGGCCGCGCTGGCCACCGCCGCGGCGCTGGCCGCGCTGGCGGTGCGGCGGTTGGCGAAGGGCGCGGCGCGGTGAGACGGGGCCGGCCTTATGCCGCGGGCGCGGTCCCTTCCCCTGGGGCGCCCGCCTCATCGCCCTGCGCCGACGCCAGCGGCACCTCCACCGTCAGCGCCGTGCCGCCGGGCGCCGAGCGGATCCGCAACTGGCCGCCGATCGCCGCGGCGCGCACCTGCATGTTGCGCAAGCCGCGCCCGCCGCGCGTGGCCTCGGTATCGAAGCCACGGCCGTCGTCGGCCAGCGTGATGCGGATCGCCTGCGCGGCCGGGTCCGCCTTGGCGGTCACGGTCAGCGCGCGCGCCGCGGCGTGCTGCAGCACGTTGGTGATGCCTTCGAGCAGCAGGTATTGCAGCTCCTGCACCTTGCGCGCGGAGAAATGCGGCAGCGTGGGCAGGCGCTCTACCTCCCAGTGGATCTCCAGCCCCGCATCGGCGATGCGCGGCCCCAGCCGGTAGCGCAGGTTGCCCAGCACCGCGGCCAGATCACCGCCGGTGTCCTGCATGGCGTCGATGGAAAGCTTCAGCGAATCCAGTGCATGCCGCACCTGCGTGGCAACCTCCGCACCGCTGGCCTTGCCCGACTCCAGCATCGACAAGGTGGTGACCAGCTGGCTGCCCAGCCCGTCGTGCATATCGCGCAGGATGCGCCCGCGCTCGCGCAGCGCGGTTTCCTCGGCGTCAATCTTTTGCGTGCGCGCAAACGCCGCGCGCAGTTGCGCCTCGCGCTGCGCCACGCGCTCGGTCAGCACCTGGTTGGCGTTCTGCAGGCTCCGCACCGCGCTGGTATAGCGTTCGACCAGCATCCACGCCATCACCACGCTGAACGGCACCGAGACATAGCGGGTCATGGAATGGACCCAGTAATAGTCGCCGGTCAGCCAGACCTTGATCCAGTCCGCCAGGAACAGCACCGCCGACACACCGACGGTGACCGCCAGCAGCGTGGCCTCGCGGCTGGGCCGGCGCAACGCGCCCCACACCATCGCGCCGGCCACGGTCAGGATGATGCCGACCTTGACCAGCCAGCTCAGCGGAAACACCAGCGGATGGCTGGAGATGGCGGCCAGCGGCGCGATCACCGGCAGCGCCAGCCACAGGTAGGCGTTCAGGGTGCGATGCAGCCAGCGCCACGGCACCCGGATCACCAGCAGGCAGAACCTGGCGATGGCGCCCAGGAACACCTCGCGCGCGGCGGCGACGATATAGCCGCGCAATTCCGCGGGGATGGCCAGGTCATCGACAAAATAGTCGAGCAGGCGCACGCTCCAGGCGATCTCGGCCAGCCCGTACAGGCCGAACAGCGGATCGCGCTGGCGCCACCAGATCAGCAGCGCCAGCCCACCCAGCACCACGCTGAGCACCGCCGCGATGAGCGGGCCGACCACGCGCAGCAGGAAGGCCCGCTCATACTGCGCGCGCACCTCGGCGGCTGGGCCCACCGTCACCGGCAGCAGGCCCGAGCGCGCGTACGCGCGCGCGGCCACGGTGATGCGCAGCAGGTTGCCGTGCGCGTTCGCCAGCTCGGGCGGCACGGCGACGTAATAGGGTCGCTTGGCCAGCGCCGACGACGGCGCGTCCAGGCGCCCGCCGGCGGCGAGCAGTACCCCGTTGAGGCGCACCTCGTAGCTGCCCCCGGCCCAGGGCACGAACAGTCCCCCGGGCGCCGCCGCGGGCCAGTTGCGATCAAAGCGCAGTTCGTAGACCACCGTGCCGGACTTGCCCGGCATCACCCGGTCCCAGTAGTCGGGCAACGTCAGCGGGAGCGCCGCCAGCACGGTGCCGTCGGCCAGCGTGGCCGAGCGCGTGGCCGCCGCCAGCGCCATCGTGTCCGCCGCCGCGATGCCGGGCCGCAGCAGGCAGGCGCACGCCAGCAGCACGGCAAGCATGGCGCGGAACGGACGCGGCCAGGACAGCATGGCGCGCGCCTACAAGGACTTGAGCAAGCCCAGCTTGGCGGCCTCGAACACGGCCTCGCCGCGCGAGCGCACGGCCAGCTTGCCGTAGATGTTCTTGATGTGCGATTGCACGGTATGCACGCTCAGCCCCAGGTAGCGGGCGGATTCGGCATAGGTATAGCCGCGGGAGATCAGGTCCAGGATCTCGTTCTCGCGCACCGACAGCACCACCGCGCCGGCGGCATCGCGCGCCGTCGCCTCCGGCGGCGCGCCGCGCAGCCGGTTCACCACCTGCCGCGCGATCAGCGGGCTCATGGGCGAGCCGCCCGCGCGCAGTTCGCCGATGGAGGCGGCAATGCGGTCGGTGGTTTCATCCTTGAGCAGGTAGCCGATGGCGCCGGCCTCGATGCTGGCCAGCACATGCTGGTCGTCGCCGAACACGGTCACGACCATGCAGTCGCAGGCGGGATAGCGCTTGCGCGTGGCGCGGATCACGTCGATGCCGCTGCCGTCGGGCAGGCCGAGGTCGCACAGCAGCACGTCGGGCTGGCGCTGCGCCAGCCACGCCAGCGCCTCCGCCACGGTAAAGGCGCAGCCCGCCACCGCGGCATCCGCTGCATGCAGGTCGACCGCCTGCACCAGCCGGCGCAGCGCCAGGGGGTCGTCTTCGACGATGAGGACTGTTGTTGTGCTTGCCATGCCTGTATTCCCGAGCCACGCGGCGGTGCGTCCCCCGTGTTGCCGCGCTATGCGCAGGTGGCGCCGGCACGACGGCGGATTCTGACATATCCCGCCCGCGTTAGGAGGGCCCGGCGGCCCCTTCAGGGTAAACGCCGCCGCCCCTATCCATCGCACGGCGGCGCCGCATGCGCATCCCATATCCTGGGGAGGCGCGGGACCGGTCCGCTTGCTGGCGGGGCGCGGCCAGGCCAGCCCCGTTCGGGGGATACCCGTGCGCTTTTGTTGACCGTTGCAGCGCTTTTGGCAGTTCTGTTGGTTTTTGCAAGATGTACGCATACAATGCCCCGGCGTCAGCCGATAGAGCTGGCGGACCTGGAGAAGAAGCAAAATGCAGACGGGAAAACTGATGGCAGGGTTGGTCCTGGCGGGGTTGCTGGCCGGTTGTGAATCGATGGATGGCGCAATGTCCTCCATCGGCGGCGTGCTGGACGGCACCGGCGACGTGCTCAGCGGCGACTTCCGCATGCTGGCAGACCCCAAGCCGGCGTCGCTCGGCGACATCTGGACGGACTGGAAGAAGAACGAAATCACGGCCAAGAAGAAGTGGGATGCCCAGGCCATCCTGGTCTCGGGCACGGTCTCGCGCATCACCAAAGTGGACGGCCTGAGCCGGTCGGACGACACCATCGCGGTCTACTTCAAGGATTCGGTCAATCCGCAGTGCACCGGCAAGGCGCTGATGCGCGATGCGATGCTGGTCAACCAGAAGAAGATCAGCAACCTGCAGACCGGGGACAAGATCAACGTGACCGGCGTGCTGGCGACCAGCGATTCCGAGATGTACAACAGCAGCAACAAGGAATGCTATTTCGCCTTCGCCAAGTCGAAGATCGAAGCGGCACCGGTGAGTACGGCGACCCCATCCAAGGCCGCCACCAGCACCAAGGCTAAATCGACCAAGACCAGCAAGAAGTAAGCCGGCCAACCAGCTGGCCAACGCGGAACGGGCGCCGGTGCTGTCACCCGATCAGCCGCTGGCGCCGCACCGCATCGCTGGCGTACCGCTGCGCGTGGCGGCGGCGCCGCACTCCGCAGCCCAGGCTGCATCCCTTACACGCTCTGAAACCGTTGCACGGACACCCGTTCGTCGGGTCCCGGCCAGCCGCGGCCGCAAGGCCATCTGCCGCACGGTACGAATCTTGCCCATTGCTGATACCCGCCAGCGGTAACGGCGCGCTGTTGCGCCGGTTTCCGCACATGGCGTTACTTCTCAGGAAACCAGCATGGGCTACTACTACGATGAGCGTGAAGCGCGCGATCAACGCCAACGCCGCCAGGCATGGGACGACGATGACTGGCAGCCAGAGTCCGAACGCGACCGCTGGCAAGCGCAGCGCAGACGCCAGCAAATGGCCCCGGGCCAGACCAGCTACGGCGGCCCCGCCCGCCCGTCCCGGGAATTCAACGAGCAGTACGGCGCCGGACGCTACCCCGACCACCCGCGCGAGGCGCGCTATGGCAGCGACCTGCGCTATGGCCTGAATGGCGGCTACGGCTGGGAACGCGCCAGCGAATGGCGCGACCCGCAGGCCTGGGAACGTGACGACGAATACGCGGAACGTCAGTGGCGCCAGAGTACCGAGCGCGCGCGCGAACCGCGCGAGCACTACCAGGGACGTGAGCGCTATGAGACCCGCGGCTCGTCTCGCGATGAAGGCCGCGAACGCTACTTCAGCGACCTGCGCAGCGACACCCGCTACTGGACGGAACCGGACGACGATGAAGACGAGGCGCGCCGCTACGCGGCGCAGCACAGCCCCGGATACCGCCAATTTGCGCAGCGGCGCGGCTGGGAGACCGCTGACTCCCGTGATGACGATCGCGACGACGACCACGACCACGGCGTGCTCTATAACCTTGGCCGGCGCATCGGCGAGGTCGTGGGCGACTGGTTCGGCACGCCGGACGAGCGCGAACGGCGCTCCGGTCCGCGCGGCTACCAGCGCAGCGACGACCGCATCCGCGACCAGATCTGCGAGCGGCTGAGCTACGCGCGCGGGGTGGATGTCAGCGATGTCAGCGTCGAGGTCAGCGAGGGCGTGGTGTCGCTGACCGGCACGGTGCGTGACCGCGGCCAGAAGTACTACATCGAGGACATGGCCGACAGCACCTACGGCGTCAAGGATGTCAACAACGACATCCGCGTGCGCCGCGACAGCGACAGTCCCGGTGCTTCGTCCAGCCGCGCACCGACCGCAGGCAGCGCCAGCGGCGCGGGTAGTGTGAGCGGCACCACCGCCGGCAGCGCTTCCAGCGCAACCACCGGCAGCACCTGGCGCGCATAAGGCAAGTGGCCGGCGGAACGTTCCGCCGGCTTTTTTGTTGATCCCGTCATCGCCCGCACCGCATGCCCGCGTCCACACTGAAGATCGCCACCTTCAACATCAATGGCATCCGCAGCCGCGTGGGGGCGCTGTGCCACTGGCTCGCGCGCGAAGCACCGGACATCGTCTGCCTGCAGGAACTGAAGACCGCCGATGAGAGCTTTCCGGCGCGCGAAATCCGCGACGCCGGCTATGGCGCGATCTGGCACGGGCAGAAGTCCTGGAACGGCGTGGCCATCCTGGCACGCGGGGCGGAACCGGTGGAAGTGCGCCGCGGCCTGCCCGGCGATCCCGACGACAGCCACAGCCGCTATCTGGAGGCGGCGGTGTCGGGCATGGTGATCGGCTGCCTCTACCTGCCCAACGGCAATCCGCAGCCGGGACCGAAGTTCGATTACAAGCTGGCCTGGTTCGAACGGCTGATCGCGCACGCGCAACAACTGTTCGACAGTGGCCACCCGGTGGTGCTCGCCGGTGACTACAACGTGGTGCCGACCGACCAGGACATCTACAACCCCCGCTCCTGGCGCAAGGACGCGCTGCTGCAGCCGGAAAGCCGCGACGCGTACGCGCGCCTGCTGGCCCAGGGCTGGACCGATGCGCTGCGACAGCGCCATCCCGATGCGCCGGTCTACACCTTCTGGGATTATTTCCGCCAGCACTGGCAGACCAACTCCGGCCTGCGCATCGACCACCTGCTGCTGAGCGCCGACCTGGCGCCGCGGCTGCGCGACGCCGGCGTGGACCGCTGGGTGCGCGGCGAGGACCACCCCAGCGACCACGCCCCGGCCTGGGTGCTGCTGGGCCCGCCGGCGCAGCGCAAGCGGGCGGGCTAAGCCCCCTCCGCACCGGCCACGACGGCCGGCCCCGCCGCTTCCGCCATCAGCTTGTCGCGGATAAACCCCAGGAAGGCGCGCACCCCATCCGGCAGCGTGCGGCCCGCCAGCGTCTGCAGCTCGATGGCACGGCCGCGCATGCCGCGTTCACGAATGGTCGCGGCATGCAGTTCGCCGCGGCGCACCCGGTCGCCCACGGTCACGGTGCCCGAGATCGACAGGCCGCCGCCGTGCAGCACAAAGCTGGTCAGGGTCTCGAAGTGGTTGGTCACCAGCACCGGCTCGAACACCATGCCGCGCTCGCCGCAGGCCAGGTCGAACAGCTGCCGCACAGTGTTGTCGCCCTCGGGCAGCGCCAGCGGATACGGCTGCATCTGCGCCAGCGTGACGCTGCGAAAGCGCGCCAGCGGATGGTCCGGGCGCATGATGGCGATCACCGGCGCCGCCTGCCGGTGCGCGATGCGGATGCCCTGTTCGGCGGCGCGGCTGTAGGTGATGCCGATATCCGCGTCGCCATGCAGCACGATGCCGGTGACGTCGGCCGGCGGCGCCACGCGCACGTGGAATTGCAGGCCCGGATAGCGCTGGCGGAACTCGGCGATGACGCGCGGCAGGAATTCGATGGCAAACCCGGCGGAACTGGCGACCCGTACCCGGCCGCGGCGCAGGCCTTGCAGCGCGGCGATCTCGGACACCACCCGGTCGGCTTCGAGCGCGCCGCGCAGCGCATAGGCCGCCAGCAACTCGCCGGCTGCGCTGGCCACCATGCCGCGCGGGCGGCGGTCGAACAACGGCACGCCCAGCTGCGCCTCGAGCGCGCCGACCTGCCGGCTTACCGCCGACACGGTCACATTGAGCCGCTGCGCCGCCTCGGTCAGCGAGCCGCTGCGGACCACTTCCAGGAAATAGCGCAGCGAGGTGTCCTGCAGGCGATGCGACAACATGGGGGCTCCGGGCTGGTTTGCGTTTTACGCAAGGATATTTGAAAAAATCGTCGATTGCGGGAAACCATGCGCCGCCCGTATGCTGTCCCACGATACCAACGGAGACCTCTCGCCATGGCGCTCGCCCAGCCCTCTGAATCCATCACCGATCTCGATGCCGTCGCGCTGTCGCGCGCCATCCATGCGCGCGAGGTCTCTTGCGTGGAAGTGCTCGATGCCTTCCTCGGCCAGATCGACCGCCACAACCCGCGCGTCAACGCCATCGTCGCCGCGGTGGACCGCGACACGCTGCGCCGGCAGGCGCACGGACTGGACGACGAACTGGCGCGTGGCGCCAGCCGCGGCCCGCTGCACGGGTTCCTGCAGGCGCCCAAGGACATCAGCCCGGCCGCGGGCATGGTCACCACCAAGGGCTCGCCGATCTTCGCCGGCCAGGTCAGCGACGCCGATGCCGTGATCTTCGAGCGCATGCGGGCCGGCGGCGCGCTCTTTGTCGGGCGCACCAACTCGCCCGAATTCGGCCTCGGCGGCCATACCTACAACCCCGTCTACGGCACCACCCGCAATGCCTTCGACCCTACCCGCTCCGCCGGCGGCAGCAGCGGCGGCGCCGCGGTGGCGGTGGCCCTGCACATGCTGCCGGTGGCAGACGGCTCGGACATGATGGGGTCGCTGCGCACGCCCGCGGCGTTCAACCATGTGTATGGGTTGCGCACCTCGGTCGGCTGCGTGCCGCACGGCCCGGGTGACGAAGTGTTTTTCCAGCAGTTCAGCGTGGCCGGGCCGATGGCGCGCAACGTGCCAGACCTGGCGCTGCTGCTGTCGGTGCAGGCCGGCTTCGACGCGCGCCTGCCGCTGACGCGCCGCGGCGAGGCGCCCGGCACTTTTGCGCTGCCGCCCGAGCGCGACTGGACCGGCGTGCGCATCGGCTGGCTTGGCGACCTGGGCGGGCACCTGCCCACCGAAGCGGGGCTGCTCGACACCTGCGTGCAGGCCCTTGCCCACTTGCGCGCGCTCGGTTGCACCATCGACGCCGCGCTGCCGGAATTCGACCTGGAACGCCTGTGGCGCGCCTGGATCGACCTGCGCAGCTTCTCGGTGGCGGGCGCCAACGCGGCGCTGTACCGCGACCCGGCCAAGCGCGCGCTGCTCAAGCCCGAAGCGGTCTGGGAAATCGAACGCGGGCTGGCGCTGCCGGGTACGCGCGTGTACGAGGCCATGGCCGAACGCAGCGCGTGGTACCAGGCGCTGCGCGCGCTGTTCGAGCGCTTCGATTACCTGGTGCTGCCGGCCGCGCAGGTGTTCCCGTTCGATGCCAGCTGGGACTGGCCGCACACCATCGACGGCCGCGACATGGACACCTATCACCGCTGGATGCAGGTGGTGGTGCCGGCCACCATGGCCGGGCTGCCGGCGCTGGCCGCCCCGGCTGGCTTCGGCCCCCAGGGGCTGCCCGCCGGCCTGCAGATCATCGGCCCGGCGCAGGCCGACGCCGCGGTGCTGCAGCTGGGCCACGCCTACGACCAGGCCGGCGGCTTCTCGCGCGTGCGCAGCCCCTGGCTGGGCTGAGCCTGGCGACGCCGCCCACTTCAGACCGCGCCGCCTTGCTTCCGACTGCCTTCTATTCCAACAACTGCCCGCAGGAGTGCCAACGATGACCGCAACGTCCCCGAAGCTGTTTTTCGCCTGCGCCGCCGCGCTGACCGCGGCGCTGTCCACCGCGCCCTCCGCCGCGCAGGCGCAGTCCTGGCCGGACCGCCCGATCCGGCTGGTGGTGCCCTTCGCCGCTGGCGGCGCCACGGATCTGCTGGGCCGCCTGCTGGCACTCGGCCTCGGCGAAAAGCTCGGCCAGCCGGTGGTGGTCGAGAACAAGCCCGGCGCCAGCACCGTGATCGGCGCCACCCAGGTGGCCAAGTCCGCGCCCGACGGCTACACGCTGCTGCTGGCGGCCAGCACCACGCTGACGCTGAATCCGGCGATCCGCCCGCACCTGGGCTACGACCCCATCAAGAGCTTCACCCCTCTGGGGCTGGTGGCCGACATGAGCCTGGTGCTGGTGGCCAACCCCGACACGCACATCGCCTCGCTGAAGGACCTGGTGACGCAGGCGAAGGCCAACCCTGACAAGTTCTCCTACGGCTCGTTCGGCGCGGGTTCCTCGGTCCATTTCGGCGCGGAGATGCTCAAGGCCGCCACCGGCATCCGCATGGTGCACGTGCCGTTCAACGGCAGCGCCCCCAGCCTGACCGCGCTGGCTGGCGGACAGGTGCAGGTCGCCGTCGATACCGTGGTGGCAACCCTGCCGCTGATCAAGGGCGGCAAGATCCGGCCGGTGGCGGTGCTGTCGCCGCAGCGCCTGCCGGCGCTGCCGCAGGTGCCGACCGTAGCGGAAAGCGGCTATCCCGGTTTCCAGATGGGCACGTGGTTCGCGCTGATGGCGCCCGCGGGCCTGCCCGCGCCGGTGCAGCAGAAGCTGGAGAAGGCGCTGGCCGACGTAGCCAACGCGCCGGCGACCAGGGCGCGCATGGTCGAGCTGGCGCTGACGCCCGCCTATGGCAACGGGGCCGCGGTCAAGGCGCGGGTGGAGAAGGAACTGCCGGAGATGCGGGCGGTGGCGGCGCGGGCGGAGATTCGCGCCGAATAGATCCCCGCGCGCGCGGTCAGGGCCGCGCGGCCTCCACATGCGCCGCGAACCCGACGGTTTGCGGCGCTACTTCGTCGCGCAGCGTCAGCTGCGGAATCCGGTAGTCCCCCGCGTTCTGCCGCCGGAACGGGATCGGAGCGGTTGTCCAGAGCGTATCCAGCCGCTGGCCCAATTCCTCGCGAATCTCCCCAAAGCGCGTCGCATCGACCTTGCTGGTCCGATACACCAGATACGGCGGCAGCACGTCAAACCCGGGGTAGTACAGGATGCCGTGGTGGATCGGGAACAGGATGTCGTCGATCGGGCCGTTGATGCCGCGCGCGCTGTAGTGGGATTCCCAGCCGCCGGTGGTGACGATCAGCATCGCGCGCTTGCCGGCAAGGGTGCCCTCGCCATAGCGGTCACCCCAGCGCTCGTCGGAGTGCTCGCCAACACCGTAGGCAAAACCATAGGCATAGACACGCTCGATCCAGCCCTTGAGTATTGCCGGCATCGAGAACCACCACAGCGGGAACTGCAGGATCACGGCGTCGGCCCAGCGCAGCTTGTCCTGCTCGCGTGCGATGTCATCGCTTTGCAGCCCGTTCTCGAAGGCGCGCTTCGAATCCAGCGACGGATGGAACGGCGCCTCGGCCGGCGGAACCTTCGAGTCCAGGGCATCGAGCTGCGGCTTCCATTGCATCGCATACAGGTCGGAAACCTGGACTTCGTTGCCGGCTGCGCGCAGCCGCTGCACGACAAAGTCGCGGATCGCCCCGTTGAGCGAGCGCGGTTCGGGATGGGCATAGACCAGTAGTACGTTCATGGCGGTGGCCTCACAAGTTTTTGGTGAAGCCAGCTTAGGAAGTTATCCGGTATATTGGAAATGAATATCCAATATTCCAGGTATTGCCATGACTAATTCGGCTGCCAGTCTGAGGCGGCTCGACCTGAACCTGCTGGTGACGTTGGACGTGCTGCTGTCCGAGCACAACGTGACCCGCGCGGCGCAGCGGCTGCATCTGTCGCAGCCTTCGGTCAGCGTCCATCTGGCCCGGCTGCGCGCTCACTTCGGCGACCCGCTCCTGCTGCCGGGCCCGCGCGGCATGCGCCCCACCGCCCGGGCCGAAGCGCTGCGCGAACCGTTGCGCGAAGCACTCGGCGCACTGGCGCAGGCCGTATCCGCCGACACACCGTTCGACCCGGCCACGTCGCGCCATACCTGGCGCGTGGCAGCGACCGACTATGGCGAATCGACCATCGTGCTGCCAGCGCTACCGGGCCTGCGCAAGGCGGCCCCCGGCGCGCGGCTGGCTGTGGTCGAGATGGTGCCGACGCGCATCGCCCGGCAAGCCGAGCGCGCCGAGCTGGACCTGGCCTTGCACACCACCGACGGCTCGCCGCCCGGGCTGCACCGGCGCGCCCTCTTCACCGAGCGCTATGTGCTGGCAGGCCGCGCTGGCCATCCGCGGCTGAAGCGGCGGCCGACGCTGGCGCAGTTCTGCGCGCTCGAGCACGTGATCGTGTCGCCGGACGGCGGTGGCTTCCACGGCGTCACCGACGATGCGCTGGCACAGGCGGGTATGCAGCGGCGCGTGGTGCTGTCGGTGCCGCACTTCCTTTTTGCCACGGCGGCGGTGGCCAGCACCGACCTGGTGGCGATGGTGCCCGAGCGGCTGGTGCGCGGCGTGCCGGCATTGTGCGTGGTGGCGCCGCCGGTCGAGGTGCCGGGCTACGAGATGTCGATGCTGTGGCCGGAACGCGTGCATCGCGATCCGGCGCACCGCTGGCTGCGTGAGCACATCGCCACATCGGTGTGAGCGTTGCAGCGGCCGATCTTTTGCATACAAAACTGGAATACAATCATCGCTTTCAACGTCGCGGCAGGGCCCAGTCCCTGCCGCCCCAGTTTTGGAGAAGACCATGACGTATTCGGAGACGGGCCTGACCTCCCGCCATGTGGCCGCGCTCGCACCGATCGAGGATTATCTGCAGGGTCATATCACCGGCAAGGCCGAATTCATGTACAAGGCCTTCGCCGCCGACGCGCGCATCGTCTCGTTCCGCGACGGCAAGCTGCATGCGCTGACGGTCGAGGAATTCGCCTCGGCGCGCTGCCCCGGGCATCCGGCCGCTGACGAAGCGCAGCGCAAGCGCTTCATCACGCAGTTCGACGTGGTTGGCAACGCCGGCGTGGCCAAGGTAGTGCTGGAATACCCCGGCGTCACCTTCACCGACTACATGACGCTGCTCGAGATCGACGGGGCCTGGAAGATCGTCAACAAGACCTTCAGCGCCGCGCCGCGCTGAGTGAGGATCGCTGCCGTGCCTCAGGCCGGCAGCACCGCGGTCGCCTCGATTTCGAACAGCATGTTGTCGAGCGCCAGCCGCGGCACCGGGATCAGCGTGCAGGCCGGCGTCGGCCTATCGCCCCACATCTCGCGCAGCGCCGCGCCGAAGGTGCGCAGGCGATCGTGCGAGTGGTCCACCACCAGCACCGTGAGCTTGGCCACGTCGCCGACGTCGGCACCGGCTGCCTGCAGCGCAATGCGCAGGTTTTGCATGGCGCGCGCCACTTGGCGCGGAAAATCCAGCGGCAGGCAGCCCGCCGCATCCTCGCCGCCCTGTCCCGAGACATAGACGAGGCGGACCGGACCTTCCACCACGGCCACATGCGAATAGCCATTGGGCCGCGGGTCATACAGTCCGTCGGGACCTGCGATGCCGGCGTTGCCGGTTGCGCCGGCCGTGCCGTTTCGCGCGCCCCAACGGAGAACGCAGGGATGAGGGCGCGAAAGGAAACATGGTCATCGGCTTGAAGAAGGCCTCTCGGACAGTGGAGCCCCAAGTATCAAACCTCAAGTTAGGTTAAGGTCAAGCGCGGCCATGGTGGTAGCATGGGCATTCCTTCGTTTCACCGCTGCCTTCCTCTCGCCATGGCTTCCAGGCAACCGCCCCCCAACCCGCGCCGGCGCCGCACCGCGGCGTCGGAAGAACTGCTCTCTGTCGGCGAAGTCGCCGCGCGCACCGGCCTGGCGGTGTCCACCCTGCATTTCTATGAATCACGCGGCCTGATCGCCAGCACCCGCAGCGGCGGCAACCAGCGCCGCTATGCGCGCGCCGTGCTGCGGCGCCTGGCAGTGATCCGCGTCGCGCAGCGCATGGGACTGCCGCTGGCGGTGATCTCCGATGCCATGCAGAAACTGCCCGATGGCCGCGCCCCCACCGTGGCGGATTGGCGCAAGCTCTCCGCCAGCTGGCGCGATGACCTCGATGAACGGATCCGCACGCTCACGCAATTGCGTGATCAGCTGGACGGATGCATCGGTTGCGGGTGCCTGTCGCTGAAGGCGTGTCCGTTACGGAACCCGCATGACACGCTGGCCGGGGAAGGGCCGGGGCCGCATTTTGCGGAATGAGCCCGGACGGCTGGCGCCGCGCCTTACCTGAACGTTTCGAGATACGCGAGCAGATCGGTGATCTGCTGGTCATCCCCCAGCCCCCAGAACCGCATCTTCGTGCCCGGCACCACCTTGCCGGGCGAGCGGATGAAGGCCCGCAGCGTGTCATGCGACCACACCACCCTGGACGCGCGCATCGCGTCCGAATACTGGAAATCAGGGGTGCTGCCTGCGGCGCGGCCAAAGACCCCGTTCAGTTGCGGACCAAAGCCAGCACGCGCATTGCGCCCGACGTGGTGGCACGAGGCGCAGCGCGTGGCGAACAACGCCTTGCCGGCCTGGACATCGGCGGCAGCGGTGGCGACAGCGGGGGTAGCGGTGAAGGTGGTCAGTGCCAGCAGAGTGGCGGCGGTACGGCGCATGAGCAGCTTGGACGGGAAATGCCTCGGCAACGGCTGGCATGATACAGCCAGCCCCGGCACGGGTTACACCGCGTCACACTTGCAACACTTCGCGCGCCCCATATTACAGGCCGGCCCCCTACAGTGAGCCCATGTCCAACGCCCCCTGGGAGGCAGCCATGAAACGCATCATCGCAATGGCGGTAGCAGGTAGTGCAATGCTGGTGGCAAGCGCCGGCGCTTACGCCGGTGTGAATATCGATATCGGCATCGGCGTGCCTGGCGTGGTGGTGGCGCAGCCGGCGCCGGTCTACCATCCGGCCCCGGTCTATGCGCCGGCGCCGGTGTACGCGCCCGCACCGGTGGCCTATGCGCCGCGCCCGGTCGTGGTGGCGCCGCGCCCCGTGGTGGTGACGCCGGTGCCGGTACGCTACGACAATGACCGCGGCTATCGTCGCGCCTATTATCGGGGCGATTATCGCGAAGGCTACCGCGACGGCTACCACGACAACCGGCGCGAGTGGCGCGGGCGCGAGTGGGCGCACCGCCATGGCGACGACGATGACCGCCGCCGCGGCTACGGTCGCCGCTGGGACTGAGCACCGCCACGGCGCGGCGGGCGGGCGCGCGGCCACCGGCCGCGGCGTTCGCCTGCAAGGAATCGCCAGTCGCGCTACCCTGTCGGCAACTTTCAATCCGGTGCCGGGGCCATGGCCTCGCCCCGCCTGCGAACATGCCCAGGAGCAGCCATGCCACAGCCCCTCAAGATCGACTTCGTCTCCGATATCGCCTGTCCCTGGTGCGCCATCGGCCTGTCTTCGCTGCAGCTGGCGCTGCAGCGCGTGGGCGATGCGGTGGATGCCGAGATCGTCGTGCATCCGTTTGAACTGAATCCCGGGATGCGGCCGGAGGGCGAGGCCATCGTCGACTATCTCGGCCGCAAGTATGGGCGCACCCCGGCGCAGATCGCCGAAACCCAGGCGATGATCCGCGAACGCGGCGCCGGCGTGGGCTTTACCTTTGGCCCGCGCACCCATGTCTACAACACCTTCGATGCCCATCGCCTGCTGCACTGGGCCGGCCTGGAAGGCAAGCAGCTGCCGCTGAAGCTGGCGCTGCTGCGCGCTTATCATGCCGACGGCAAGGACCCCAGCAACCATGACGTGCTGGCCGAAGCCGCGCACGCTGCCGGCCTGGACGCCGCGGCAGCCCGCAAGGTACTGGAAAGCGATGACTATGCCGATGTGGTGCGCGCGGAAATCCAGGAATACCAGCGCATGGGCATCAACTCAGTGCCGTCGATCATCTTCAACAACCGCTATCTGGTGACCGGCGGACAGCCGGTGGAGGCGTTCGAGCAGGCCATCCGCGAGATCGTTGCCGAGGCGCAGCAGGCCGGGAACCGTTGAGCAGCTACGCATCGGCAGGATAAGAAAGGCCCGCCCGGAACCCCGGGCGGGCCAACCCTGCCTCTCACTCCCCTGTTATTCAGCGTGCCGCCGGCTTCATTCCCGCCACCACGGCATCAGCCGCGCGAGGCGTGCGATTGGCCAGCCCCAGCACCACCTGCCAGGCAAACGACACCGCGCCGACGATAAACACCACGTCGCCGAAGGTGCGCACCCAGCGCAGCGTCTGCAGGATGGGCTGCTGCATGAAGGCCTCGCTGCGCGCATACCAGGTGCCATGCTCGACGCTGGCCAGGAACTGGATGATGCCGATCGGCAGCAGGCTGGTGCCGATCATCAGTACCAGGCCGAGGTTCAGGCCCCAGAACGCGGTCTTCATCAACGCCGGGCTGAGCCGGTAGCCCGGGCGCACGTAACGCAGCACCAGCAGCGTGAAGCCCAGCGCCAGGAAGCCGTAGACGCCGAACAGCGCGGCATGGGCGTGAACCGGCGTGGTGTTCTGCCCCTGGATGTAATACAGCGCGATCGGCGGGTTGATCATGAAGCCGAACACGCCCGCGCCCAGCATGTTCCAGAACGCCACCGCGACAAAGCACATCAGCGGCCACTTCAGGTCGGCCATCCACGGCGCGCGCTGCTTCAGGCTCCAGTTCTCCCAGGCTTCATGGCCCAGCACGATCAGCGGCACCACTTCCAGCGCGCTGAACGCGGCGCCCACCGCCATCACCGGCGTGGTGGTGCCGGCAAAGTACAGGTGGTGGAAGGTGCCCGGAATCCCGCCCAGCATGAACAGCGAGGCCGACGCCAGGCTGGCCGCGGTGGCCATCGGGCGCGACACCAGGCCCAGCGTGGAGAAGATGAAGGCCAGCGCCGTGGTGGCGAAGACTTCGAAGAAGCCCTCGACCCACAGGTGCACCACCCACCAGCGCCAGTACTCCATCACCGTCAGGCTGGTGCGTTCGCCGTAGGCCAGGCCCGCGCCATAGAACAGGCCGATTGCCACCACCGACGAGGTCAGCAGCGCCAGCAGGTTGCGGTCGGTGCCGCGCGCGCGCAGCGCTGGCAAGATGCCGCGCATCATCAGCACCAGCCAGATCAGGATGCCGGCGAACTTGCCGATCTGCCACAGCCGGCCCAGGTCGACATACTCGTAGCCCTGGTGGCCCAGCCAGAAGTTCAGGTGGGCCGGCAGCTTCTGCGCGATGGCCAGGTAGTTGCCGGTGAACGAGCCCACCACCACGACCACCAGCGCCCAGAACAGGATGTCGACGCCCAGCCGCTGGTACTTCGGGTCCTTGCCGCCGTTGATCAGCGGCGCCAGGAACAGCCCCGCGGCCAGGAAGCCGGTGGCGATCCAGAACAACGCGCTCTGGATATGCCAGGTGCGCACCAGCGCGTACGGGAACCACTGCGACACATCGATGCCGTAGAACTTCTGCCCTTCCACGGTGTAGTGCGCGGTAAAGCCGCCCAGCAACACCTGGAACACGAACAGCGCCACCACCAGGAACAGGTACTTGCCCAGCGCGCGCTGCGACGGCGTGAGCGCCACCGACAGCAGCGGGTCGCGCGCGGGCGCCTGCGGCGGCGTTTCTTCCTTGCCGCGCAGGAAGGCCCATGCCCACACCAGGAAGCCGACCCCCGCCAGCAGCACCACCACGCTGATCACTGACCACACCACGTTCTCGCTGGTGGGCTGGTTGCCGATCAGCGGCTCGTGCGGCCAGTTATTGGTGTAGGTGGCCTCATGCCCGGGGCGCGCGGTCGATGCGGCCCACGCGGTCCAGAAGAAGAAGTGCGTCATCTGCTGGCGGCGCTCCGCGCTCGGCAGCGTGTTCTCCTTCATCGCATAGTGCTCGCGCGTGGTGTGCAGCGCCGGCGCGTCGGAGAACAGCTGGTCGTAGTAGGCGGCAGTGTCGGCGATGGCCTGCGCGCGGCGCTTGGACACGGTCAGCACGTTGGTGGCCGGATCGGTGGCATTGCCGCGGTACTCGTTGCGCAGCTGCTCGCGCAAGGCGGCCTGGGCCGGCGCGTCGAGCTGCGCAAAGGGACGGCCGTAGGCGTCCTGCGCGGCCAGCGTCAGCCACGCGGTCAGTTCGCGGTGCAGCCAGTCGGCGGTCCAGTCCGGCGCCTGGTAGGCACCATGGCCCCAGATCGAGCCGAGCTGCATGCCGCCCACCGACTGCCATGCGGTCTGGCCGTCGAGGATGTCGTCGCCGCTGAACAGCGTGCGCCCCTCGGCCGTGACTACCTTGGCCGGTATGGGCGGGGCCTGCCGGTACACCTCGACACCGTAGTAGCCGAGCAGGGAGAAGGTGACCGCCAGCACGGCGATCAGCAGGAACCAGAGTTTGCGGTAGGGACCCATGATGCGAAGTGGTTGAGGGTGATGGCGGCGGGCTCAGGCGTGCGCCGAGCAGCCGCAGCCGTTGGCTTGCGCGGGCACGGGGGCGGGAGCGGTAGCCGTGGTGGTTTCGAACAGCACGTTGTTTTCCAGGTGGATGTGCTCCATCAGGTCTTCGCGCAGCGTGCGCAGCCCCAGGTAGAGCGCGCGCCAGGTATTGCAGGCCGCGCGCGGCAGCGTGATGTCGTGGGTCAGTTCGGCCAGCCGCTGCAGGGCCACGCCGTGGTCGTCATGCTCGGCGCGCATCACCGTGATCGGGCGGCTGGCCGCGGCATGCAGCCCGCGCAGCAGCATCGGGAACAACACCTGCTCTTCCTTCTGCATGTGCGATTCCAGCTCGCTCAGCATTTCGCTGAGGTGGTCGGCCAGGCCGTTCGGGCACTCCGGCCGATCGCCGTGGACCTGTTCGACCCGCCGCGCCAGGCGGATCAGCTCCGGCAACTGCTCGCGATGACGCGCGTGGAAGCGCGTGAGGATATGGTCGATCAGCGCCGCCGGTGCGGCCGTGTTCCAGTCCTGCGTCAACGGACCGGCCTCGTTCTGCAGTCCGCACAGCTGCGCGGCGATGGCGGCCACGGCGGCGGCATCGAGTCCCTTCTGCTGCGCGGCGTCGCGCAGGGTTTGCTTGCCGCCGCAGCAGAAGTCCAGCCCGTGGTCGTGGAAGATGCGGGTGGCACCGGGGATCTGGCGGGCCAGCTGGCCCAGCGAATGGTCTTGCAATGTCATGGCGGTTTCTCCGTGTGGAAGTGATGACCGCATGACATACGCGAGCAATGTGCCAGGAAAAAACCTCGATAATTCAAGGTCTTGGAAACATCAGGGTATCAGATACCCTATACTTCTCGCGGTACTTATTACCCTTTACGGTTTTTTTAACCATGCTACCGAGCGCCATGTATCCCGACCTTCTGGCCGACCTCGTCACCGATTTGCCGCACGCGGTGCGCCTGCAGCGGCTGGTCAGCGCGTTACGCACCCATTTCCGTTGCGGCGCCGTGGCGCTGCTGCGACTGGAGGAAGACCACTTGCGTCCGGTGGCGGTCGATGGCCTGGTACGCGATGCGCTGGGCCGGCGCTTTGCCGTGGGCCTGCATCCACGCCTCGCCGCGATCCTCGCGCGCCGCGGGGTGACCTGCTTCCATCACGACAGCATGCTGCCCGACCCGTACGATGGCCTGATCGACGAGCACGTGGGCGAGCCGCTGCCGGTGCATGACTGCATGGGCACCCGGCTGGAAGTGGACGGACAGCCCTGGGGCGCGCTGACGCTGGATGCGCTGACGGTCGGCACCTTCGACGGCGCGGCCCAGGCCGAACTGCAGCGGCTGACGGTGATCGTCGAAGCCGCCATCCGCACCACCCGGCTGGAGGGCGAGATCCGCGCGCTGCAGCTGGCGCGCGGCAGCCCCGACGCTGAAGAAGGCGCGGCCCCGCATGACGGCGGCGCCGAGATCATCGGCCAGAGCGAGGCCATCGCCAACCTGCTGCATGAACTGGAAGTGGTGGCCGACACCGACCTGCCAGTGCTGCTGCTGGGCGAAACCGGCGTGGGCAAGGAGCTGTTCGCGCACCGCCTGCACCGCCAGTCGCGCCGGCGCGCGCACCCGCTGGTGCACGTCAACTGCGCCGCGCTGCCCGAGTCGCTGGCCGAGAGCGAACTGTTCGGCCACGCGCGCGGCGCCTTCTCCGGCGCCACCGGCGAGCGCCCGGGGCGCTTCGAGGCCGCCGACGGCGGCACCCTGTTTCTCGACGAGGTGGGCGAGCTGCCGCTGGCGATCCAGGCCAAGCTGCTGCGCACGCTGCAGAACGGCGAGATCCAGCGGCTGGGCTCGGACCGCCCGCGCCGCGTCAACGTGCGCGTGATTGCCGCCACCAACCGCAACCTGCGCGAGCATGTGCGCGATGGCTCGTTCCGCGCGGACCTGTACCACCGCCTGTCGGTCTACCCGATCCCGATCCCGCCGTTGCGCGAGCGCGGCAACGACGTGCTGTTGCTGGCGGGGCGCTTCCTGGAGCTGAATCGCGCGCGCCTGGGGCTGCGCAGCCTGCGGCTGTCCGGCGGCGCGCAGGATGCGCTGCGCCACTACCGCTGGCCCGGCAACGTGCGCGAGCTGGAACACGTGATCAGCCGCGCCGCGCTGCGCGCCGTCAGCCGCGGCGCGGAGCGCAATGACATCGTCACGCTGGAGCCGGCGCTGCTCGATCTCGACGGACTGGAGCTGCCACCGGCCACCCGCGCCGGCGCCAGCGAGGCCAGCCCGGCCGCCGTGCCGGCGCTGGCCGCGGGCATCACGCTGCGCGACGCCGTGGAGCAAACCCAGCGGGCCTGCATCGCGCAGGCGCTGCAGGACCACGGCGGCAACTGGGCGCAGGCGGCGCGCCAGCTGGGCCTCGATGCCAGCAACCTGCACAAGCTGGCCAGGCGGCTGGGATGCAAGTGACCCCTTGCGGCTGCGCAGCGACGGCATGGCAAGTTGCCCCATTACCGCATAAGCTGATCCGGATGCTCGCCGCAGGGCGGCATCGTCGTGTGCAGCAACTGCCGCCCACCGTGCGCACGGCCCACCACTGGAGATCCCCGTGATGATGACCGCAACGCAAATCTTCTGGCCGCTGGGGTTCTGGCCCCTTCCTGCCGTGTTCCCCGGCATGCAGCAAGTGGAGACCATGCAGGCCGAACTGGCCGGTAGTTGGCGCCGCATGGCCGAACTGAATCTTGACTTCACCCGCACCATGTTCGAAGAGATCCAGTTCGACGCCATGGGCGCGCTGATGGAGCCGGATCCCGAAGCCCGCTACGCGCGCGAGATCGCCGGTGAGTTGCCGCTGCTCGGCGGGCCGCTGCACTACGCTTCGGCCATGCTGGAGCTGTATGCCCGCGCCCAGCAGAAGTGGATCGACGGCTGGGGCCACCTGCTGACGCGGGGGCTGGGGTGGGACTGGCAAGGCCTGCAGCAGGACGTGGTCGACATTCCCTTCTGGCTGGTGCGGGAAACCCCGGGACGGACCTGAGCGGGTCGTGCTGCCGGCGCGCGGTTTGCCGCGCGGTAGCACCCGGCGCTGTTGCATCGGCGCACCCGCCGCCAAGCCAGCCATGCTGCCCGGTATCATGCTGGCTGACGAGACCGCGGAGCGCCGCAAACGGCGCGCGCCTGGCCGGGCGGCGGCACCAGCGCCCGGGTCTCGAGACGCGCGCCGCCTTCAATGCCCTCATATTCGCTGGTTCTCCTGCTCACCGTCGCCGTGGTTGCCTGTATCGGCATGGCCATCGCCACCTGGCCGCGGCGCGACGATCCGACCGTGCAGGCCTTCCTGGTGCTGGCCGCCGGCGCGGCCACCTGGAGCGGCGGCCGCCTGCTCGAGATCAGCTCGACCGACCTGGAGGGGCGCATCCTGTGGGCCAAGATCCAGTACCTCGGCATCGTTGCCGTGCCGATCGGCTGGCTGGTGGCGATGGTGCACCTGAGCCGTCCGCGCTACGTGGTGCCCTGGTCCAGGCTGTGGCTGCCGGTGCTGGCCGCGGTGGTCACCGTGGTGATGGTATTTACCAACGAGCGCCACGGCCTGGTGTGGCCGCGCATCACGCTGATGCCGCCCGGGGTCTCACCCGGCGCGGTATTCCACCATGGCATCGGCTATGCCGTGGTGGCCGCGTGGTCGTACCTGATGCTGGCGGTTAGCCTGTTTTTCCTGGTCACGGCCGAGGTGCCCAACGGCGCCTTGTCGCGCCGCGGGCGCGCCATCCTGGCCGCGGGCCTGGCCCTGCCGCTGTTGGCCAATGTCGCCTACCTCAACCGCTGGACCGGCCCGCTGGGCGGCGACCTGACCCCGGCGACGTTCTCGCTGATGGCGGCACTGGTGTGGTTCTGCGGGCTGCGCACGCACCTTGACGATATCGGCCACTATGCCCGCCTGCGCGTGTTCGATGCGCTCAGCGAAGGCTGCGTCATCGTCGATGGGCATGGGAACATCGTCGAATTCAACCCCGCCGCGGCGCAGCTGTGGCCCGCGCTGCGCCGCGGCGACCCGCTGCCCGCCGGCTGGGACTCGGTGTTGCGGCCGGCCCCTGCAAGCGCCGAGGCCCACGGCGCCGACGGCGCTGCCGCGCCCTTCGTGCCGCCCGGTGCGCCGTTCGAGCTGACCGGCGAACGCGTCGCGCGCCTGGACGGCAGGCAGATGGGCAGCCTGCTGTTCCTGCGCGACATCAGCCGCTTCCAATCGCGCGAACTGGCGCTGAGCGCTCGGCTGGGCCAGACTGAAGAGCAGTTGTGGCAAGTGCAGGCGGACCTGGACATCGACGCCCTGACCGGCATCCGCAACCGCCGTTACTTCCAGCGCGAATCGATCGCCGCCGTGACCCGCGCGTGCGAGCGCAGCCAGCCGCTGGGGCTGCTGATCCTGGACGTGGACCAGTTCAAGCAATACAACGACCTGCATGGGCACATGGCCGGCGACGATTGCCTGCGGCAGATTGCCGGCACCCTCAGCCGCGCGCTGCACGGGGAGCAGTTCTGCGCGCGGCTGGGCGGCGAGGAATTCGCGGCGGTGCTGCCCGGCGCCACCCGTGACGAGACGCGCGAGGTCGGGCGCCGCATGGTGGCCGCGGTGCGCGAGCTGGGCATCGCGCACCAGGGCACGCCGGTTCAGCCGGTGGTAACCATCAGCGTGGGCGCGGTCTGGACCGTGCCCGAAGCGCCGCGGCTGGAGCCGCTGCTGCACCGCGCCGACAGCGCGATGTACCGCGCCAAGCGCGCCGGCCGCAACCGTTTCATGCTGGACGGCGACGCCTGAACCGAGCTCACGCTGCCGTCCCGGCCCGCCCCGACATGGCGCCGTGCAACGCGATCAGCCGCGCCGCGGCCTGGCTGACCCAGGCGGGCCGCGGCGCGGCATCCAGCCAGTACTTGACCTCCAGCCCCAGCGCGGTATCGCCGCTGATCACCAGCCGGCGCTGGAAGAACAGCGTGTCGGTGTCGGCCTCGCCGCCGAGCAGGCGCAGGTAGTCCACCGCGCCCGCCCGCAGCGTCAGCGCCGGCTCGGCGTCGGACGTACCGCTGCGAAAGCGCCCGCCTTCGCAGCGGAATGGCACCGCCAGCTCCAGGTCCTGCACCGTCAGCAGGAAGGCATGTCCATCCAGCGCCGCCGGCGGTTCCAGCCAGCCGGCGCGGCGCGCGAGTTCCAGCGCGGCCACCAGCGGCAGCGCCCGGGCGCGGGCCGGCAGGCGCCGGTGCATGCCCGCTATCAGTTTGTGCAGCGCGCTCATGCCGGGCTCTCCCAGGCGATGCCGGGGCGGCCGTGCCAGTAGCCGTTGCACGGCTCGGCGCCGGCCGGCGCGATACCGCTGGCGCCCGCTGCGCGTTGCCCTGCGCGGACCTCCGCCAGCTGCTGCACCACGTCGAGCGTGCCGGCCGAATGCGGGCTGACGCGCAGCATCCCCACGCCCATCCGCGCCATCGCCGGCGCCTCGGCGCACAGGTCCAGGCAGGTGGCGCTCTGCGTCTGCACCCCGTTGAGGGTGAAGAACGCCTGCCCTTCGCCGGTGGCGGCGACCAGGCCATCGGGATAGTCCATGCAGCGGAATTCGCAACTGTCCTTGCGCAGGCGATGGTGGCGCGCGGTAAAGCAGCGCGCCGAGAACGCCAGCGGCAGCCGGCCCCAGACAAAGGCTTCCAGCTGGGTGCCGGCGGGCCGCGCTGCCGCCAGCGCGGCCAGCGTGGCGCCATCCATTTCCACCGGCGCGACCCAGCCCACCGCGCCCAGCCCGGCCAGCCATGCCAGCGTATCGGCATGGTAGGCATTGAGGTGCGGGCCGCCGATGAAGGGCCGCCCGGCCATGCAGCGCACCGCGCCCAGGTCATTGGCCTCGACCAGGTAGTCATGCTGGGTGCAGACGCGCCGCATCCAGCCGATATCGGTATCGGACTCGACCAGCACCGGCGTGGACAGCACCACCTCCTTGCCGGCATCGCGCAGCATCTGCGCGATCTCGAGCCATTGCGCATGGCGGATTTCGTGGCGGCGCGTGCAGACCGTTTCGCCAAGATAAACGCGGTCGACCGGCGCGTCGGCCACCGACGCATAGAACTGCATCACGGTCTCGCGCGGCCAGTAGTACAGCAGCGGGCCCAGCGCGATGCCGAAGCCGGGCATCGCTGCGGCGTGCGGCATCGCGGCCGCGGCGGTGTGTGGCATGGGAAGCTCCGTCAGGTCCATCGTGGCGGTCATGGCTGTCATGACGTCAGCGCCAGGGGCGGTCATAGGCGCCCTGCGTGACCTGGTCGCCTTCGGCATGGCGCCCCAGCGTGCCCTGCCACTCCTGGCGCGGCACGAAGCGGGCCGGATCGGCGCAGGCGGCGTCGATCGCCGCGCGCAGCACGCCGACCACATCGCCGACGTAGCGCGGGCTGCGCTGGCGCCCTTCGATCTTGATGGCAGCGATGCCCATGTCGACCAGCGCGGGCAGCAGCGACAGCGCGTTCAGGCTGGTCGGCTCCTCCAGCACGTAGCCGCGTTCGCCCTCGACCTCGAAGCGACCCTTGCACAGCGTCGGATAGCCGGCCGGCTCGCCGGGGGCGTAGCTGTCGATCAGGATGCCCGACAGCCGCGCCTGCATGGTGCCGTCGTGCTCGGTCCAGCGCACCGCGTGCGCGGGCGAGCAAACGCCCTTGTTGTTGGGCGAATCGCCGGTGGCATAGGACGACAGCAGGCAACGCCCTTCGGCCATTACGCACAGGCTGCCGAAGCCGAACACCTCCAGCTCGACGCTGGTCTGGCGCGCCAGCTTGCCGATCTGCGCCAGCGACAGCACGCGCGGCAGCACCACGCGGCGGATATTGAAGCGCTCGCGCATCAGTTCGATGGCATCGGCGTGCGTAGCCGAGCCCTGCACCGACAGGTGCAGCCGCAAGCCAGGATGGCGCCGACTCGCATAGCCCATCAGGCCCGCGTCGGCCATGATCACGGCATCGGCGCCCAGGTCCGCCGCGGCGTCGACGGCGCGGTGCCACTGCGCCACCGCGCCCATCTGCGCAAAGGTGTTGATGGCGAACAGCACCTCGGCGCCGCGCGCATGGGCTTCGGCCACGCCGGTGCGGATGTCGGCCTCGGTGAAGTTCAGGCCGCCGAAGTTGCGCGCGTTGGTGGCGTCGCGCAGGCCCAGGTAGACCGCGTCGGCGCCGTGCTGCAAGGCCATGCGCAGCGCCGCCAGCGAGCCGGCGGGCGCGACCAGCTGGGGCCGGCGCGGCGCGCACGTGGTCGCCGCTGGGGCCGCGGATGAGGCTTGGGGGGAACAGGTCATCGGTGATGGCGCCGGCGGCGGCGCGGGGATCAGGACAGCGGCCGATGCTAGCCAAGCGCCCGCAGCAGGGGCTTGACCGCGCGCAAACCGACGCCAACGCCACCCTGGCCGCGCCGGGCTACGCCGGTCGGCGTAGGCCGATGGCAGATCACCCTGCCGGGGTTGACCTGAGGCAAACGCGGGCCCTTGCCGCTGTGCCACGCTTGCGCGTCATCCCTGCGCCGGCGCCCCCCATGGCGGTCCGGCGCCCATCCTCTTCCGGAGACCCGTTTATGAATCACCCCTGGCTCAAGCTGGGCGGCCGCCGCCTGCTGCCGATCGTGCAGGGCGGCATGGGCATCGGCATCTCGGCCCACCGGCTGGCCGGCGCCGTCGCACGCGAAAACGGTGTCGGCACCATCGCCAGCATCGACCTGCGCCACCACCACCCCGACCTGATGGCGCGCACCCGCGGCAGCCGCGACAAGCCCGCCATCGAAGCCGCCAACCTCGAGGCGCTGGACCGCGAGATCCGCGCCGCGCGCGTGGCCTCCGAAGGCCGCGGCCTGATCGCCGTCAACGTGATGAAGGCCGTGGGCTCGCACGCGGCGCTGGTGCGGCAAGCCTGCGACAGCGGCGCCGATGCCATCGTCATGGGCGCCGGGCTGCCGCTGGACCTGCCTGAACTGACCGCCAATCACCCCGGGGTGGCGCTGATCCCGATCCTGTCCGAGGCGCGCGGCATCGGCCTGGTGCTGCGCCGCTGGATGAAAAAGGGCCGGCTGCCCGACGCCATCGTGGTCGAACACCCGGCGCACGCCGGTGGCCACCTGGGTGCGGCCACCATCCAGGACTTGTCCGAACCGCGCTTCTCGTTCTCGCGTGTGCTGGTCGAGTGCCGCGAACTGTTCGCGCAACTGGGACTGGCCTGGGACAGCATTCCGCTGATCCTGGCGGGCGGCATCGACAGCCACGCCAAGGTACGCCACTGGCTGGGCGAAGGCGCCGCCGCGGTGCAGCTGGGCACGGCCTTCGCCGTGACCGAGGAATGCGATGCCCATCCGGCCTTCAAGCAAGTGCTGGCCACGGCGCGGCCGGAAACGCTGCGCGAATTCACCAGCGTGGCGGGCTTGCCCGCGCGCGCGGTGCTGACGCCATGGCTGCAGCGCTACCTGTCGAGCGAAGCGCGCCTGCAGCGCCGCGCACGCGTGCGCGAGTGCCTGGAAGGATTCGATTGCCTGCAGGCCTGCGGGCTGCGCGACGGCATCGCGCGCATCGGCCAGTTCTGCATCGACCTGAAGCTGGCGCAAGCCGTGCGCGGCGACGTGGAGCGCGGCCTGTTCTTCCGCGGCCGCGGGGCGCTGCCGTTTGGCGAGGCCATCCGGCCGGTGGCCGAGCTGATGCACTACCTGTTGACGGGGGAAAAGCCGGCGGGGCTGGCGCCGGCGGCAGGGTGACAGCACGCGCCGCGGGCATGGAAGCGAGCGACTGGCGAGGCCGGCAAATGCAATGGTGTCCGCGCAAGCCTGGCGTGCTCGCTCTCCCGCGTGCGGGAGAGGGGTGGGGTGAGGGCCGGAGTGCCTACAGAGTTCGGCGCGTCGCTATGCCAGCCGCCCCCTCCCCCGGCTCCATGGCAAGCCGCTCGGCAAGCCGCGGTGGCAGCCCCCCACGCTTGCGCATCTGCCGCATGCAGCGCAGCGCCGCCAGCAATTGCCAGCCCAGCCACGCATTCGCGCCCGCCAGCAACAGGCCGGCGGCACGAGCCAGTGGCGCTGGCGCCAGCGGCAGTGCCAGCAGCAGCGCGTAGGCCGCCAGCAGCAGCCACGCCTGGCCCCGCTGCCGGCCCGGCGCGATGATGGCCTGCATGGCCGACACGCGTGCCCTTGGCGGCAGCAGCCGGCGCAGGTGCAGCCACACCAGGAACGGCACGATCTTGCCCAGCATGGCCGTCACCGGCAGCACGCCCACGCCGACCAGCGCCATCGTGCCGGCCCACCACGGCAGCGGCAGCGCTACCGCGGGAAGCATCATCGCCGCCGCCCCCAGCACCGCCGCGCCTAGCAGGCTGGCGCATGCGACCGGCCACAACAGCCACAGCGGATCATGACGCCGCCGCGCGCGCAGCGTACCGGCCAGCCCGCATCCAGCCAACACCGCCACGAACGACAGCCACGCCACCAGCGCGCCCCGGGCCAGCACCGGCTGGCCGGGCCACAGCAGCAGCGTGGCGCTGAACGCCGCCAGCGGCAGCCAGTGCCCCATGGGCAGCCAGCGCGCCAGTGCCGCCGGCACGCGTGGCGTCTGCCAGAACATCGGTACCACGGTGGCGGCGACACCGCTGACCAGCGCCGCCAGCCAGCCGCCCAGCGCCCATGCCATATGCAGGCCAAGCGCCTGCGCCACCGGCACGCGCCAAAGCCCGCCGAAGGAGCCGGCCAGCGCGATGCCGGCCAGCACCGCCACCATCAACGTCGCACCGATGCCGGCCAGCGTGCGCGTGGTGGCATCCACCGCGACCACGCGCCGCCCGGCAGCCAGCAGCACCGCGCCTGCCAGCAGCAGCATCACGCCGAGCGCGGCGGCGGCCCGCATCGCGGCCGGTTCGCCGGCCAGCAGGCCAACCCCCAGCGCGCCCGCCACCGCCGCGCCGGACGCGGCCATCAACGGCGCCAGGGGCCCCGCGCCGGGAACGTCCACGCGTGCCACCACCGGCATCATCTGGAACAGCGCCCCAACCATGACGGGCAGCAGCATGCCCAGCGCCAGCGCATGCACCGCCGCCAGCGCCAGCGGCGCAAAGCGGTCCGGCAGGCCGTCGGCCGGCCCCGCTGCCAGCAGCAGCCCGGCGGCCGCGCCCAGCCACGGCGCCGGCATCAGGCAGCCGAACACCAGCGCAGGCCGCGGCGCGCGCGCATAGTCAAGATCCGCGCCTTTCATGCGCGCCCCCTGCGCGGGCCACGGCCGCGGTGGCGCAACCGTGCGCCGCTTGAAGTCGACATGGCCATTCCTCCTTTCTTACCAGAGGCCCGATGCTAGGCCGCCACGCCACGCAGGGATTTGACCGTCGCCAAGTCCGGCGCCGGCGTATCCATCACGGTGTGATGAAACCCGCCATGGCGCCACACCCGAGGCCTGCGATGCGCCGCCGCCCGCACATACGCGTGCCAAAGCCGGGTTTCCTTGATCTGGCGCAGGAAGCCCAGCCTGGCGGGCAGGGAAAATCGCGTCCGACCCCTGCGTGACCCTGTTGCCATGGCCGTCGGGCCGCTGCCCGGCACCTCGACATGCCCACGACAGGTCCCTCTGGTAGCCCCCGATACCGCCATGTCCGATACTGATCCTCCTGCCGCCCCCGCCACGGCGGCGTCCGCCTTGCCCGCGCTGCGCCATCGCCTTTCCACGCGCATCATCTCGCTCTCGCTGGCCGTGCTGCTGGTGGTGCTGGGCATGATCTCCGGCACGCTGTGGCTGTCCTGGAAGCTGGAAGGCGCCGGCGCCGCCATCAACGACGCCGGCAGTCTGCGCATGCGCGCCAACCGCGTGGCGATCGAACTGACGCTGGCGCAGACGGGCCGCGCCAATGATCTTGCCGCCCAGGTGCAGGCGCTCGACGCCACGCTGGCGCTGCTGAAGAAGGGCGACGCGGCGCGGCCGCTGTTCCTGCCCGACGAACCCGCGATCCATGCGCAGATGGCCCGCGTCACCCATGACTGGCAACAGCGCCTGCGACCGCTGGCCCTGACCGGCGCCCGCGAGGCGCCCGCCGCATACGTTGCCGCCCTGCCCGGCTTTGTCGCACAGGCCGACCGCCTGGTCGGCATGATCGAACACGACAGCGCACGCAAGACCGACCTGTTGCGCCTGTCGCAAATCGCGCTGGCGCTGATGGCCTGCATCGGCACGGTCGCCGTGATCTACCTGCTCTACCTGTGGATCATCCTGCCGGTGCTGCGCCTGCAGGACGGCTTGCGCCGCATGGCCGCACGCGAATTCTCGCTGCGCCTGCCGGTGGAAAGCCGCGACGAGTTCGGCACGCTCAGCGAAGGCTTCAACCGCATGGCGGGCGAGCTGCAGGGCCTGTACCACGACCTCGCCTCGCGCGTGGCGCAGAAGACCGCCGAACTGGAGCGCCACAACCGCGACCTGGAAACCCTGTACGAGATGGCCGCCTTCCTGAACCAGGCCGCGGACGCCGAAACCATGGCGCAGGGCTTCCTGGCGCGGGTGATGCGCCAGTTCGATGCCGATGGCGGCAGCGTGCGCGCGCTCGACAGCCGCCACGGCAGGATGCACCTGCTGGCCGCCGCCGGCCTGCCCGCGGCGCTGGCCGAGGCCGACTCGTGCGCGTCCGCGATCGGCTGCCATTGCGGCGATGCCACGCGCCAGGCCGTGGTCACCATTGTCGACCTGCGCGGGGCGCCGCGTGCCGGCGCCGCTGACGAAACGCCCTGCGGCCGCGATGGCTTCCAGTCGCTGGCGGCGTTCCGCATTGAAAGCCAGCGCGGCGCCACCGGCATGTTCGCGCTGCACTTCCGCACGCCGCGCAAGCTGCCGGCGTCGGACCGGCAGTTGCTGCAGACGCTGGCGCAGCACCTGGGCACCGCGCTGGAACACCTGCGCCTGTCCGCCACGGCGCGCCAGCTGGCGGTGGTGGAAGAGCGCAACCTGGTGGCGCAGGGGCTGCACGACAGCATCGCCCAGGGCCTCAATTACCTGAACCTGCAGGTGCAGTTGCTGGACGACGCGGTCGCGCGCGAAGACCTGGCCGAAACCCGCGAACTGGTGCCGATGCTGCGCCATGGCGTGGAAGAGAGCTACCAGGACGTGCGCGAGCTGCTCAACAACTTCCGCTCGCGGCTGGCCACCGGCGAACTGCGCCCGGCGGTGGAAGAGACCGTCGAGCGCTTTCGCCGACAATGCCGCACCGAGGCCACGCTGGCCATCGACGAACGCGGCGGCGCCTGGCCGCTGGCGCCGGAGCAGCAGCTGCAGGTGCTGTTCATCCTGCAGGAGGCGCTGTCCAACGTGCGCAAGCACGCCATGGCGGCGCACGTGGCGGTGGCGCTCAGCCATGGCCGCGAATTCCGCCTGGTGGTGCAGGACGACGGCGAAGGCTTCGACCCCGACGAACTGGCCACCCGCGCCGACGCCCATATCGGCCTGAGCATCATGCGCGAGCGCGCCGCGCGGCTGGGGGCACAACTGCACGTGCAGGCCAGCCCGGGCCGCGGCGTGCGCATCGAGCTGGTGCTGCCCGCCGGCAGCGCGGGCGCCGCCCGGCAGGACCGCACCGCCACCCCCATCACCAGCCTCAACCGTCTGAGCGAGACCCAGCCATGACCATCCGCATCCTGCTGATCGACGACCACACCCTGTTCCGCTCGGGCATCCGCGCGCTGCTGCAGCGCCAGGCCGACTTCGAGATCGTCGACGAAGCCGCCGACGGCGTCGAAGGCATCAAGCGCGCCAAGCAGCACCGCCCCGACGTGATCCTGCTGGACCTGAACATGCCGGGCCTGTCCGGCCTCGAGGCACTGCAACTGCTGGTCGAAGACCTGCCCCAGACCGCCGTGATCATGCTCACGGTGTCCGAAGAGGCCGAGGAACTGGCTGCCGCGCTGCGCGGCGGCGCGCGCGGCTACCTGATCAAGAACATCGAGACCGAGGCGCTGATCGCCGGCATCCGCCGCGCCGCCGCCGGCGAACCGGTGATCTCCGACAGCATGACCGCCAAGCTGGTGGCCCAGTTCCGCGCGCCAACACCCGCGGCCGCGCCGCGCCACGATGAAGCGCCCCGGCTGACCGCGCGCGAGCGCGAGATCGTGCAAGGCCTGGCACGTGGAGAAAGCAACAAGGAGATCGCGCGCGACCTGGGCGTTGCCGAAAGCACGGTGAAGATCCACGTGCAGAACATCCTGAAAAAGCTGAACCTGGCCAGCCGCGTGCAGGTGGCGGTCTATGCCGTGGAACACGGGCTGAACACGGCCTGACCCTCGCCCATGGCTGCCTGCGCAGCGCTTGTCCACATAGGTTGCCTTGCATCGCCCCGGCGCGTCGCCGCCAGCGCAGTCCCGGCAGGTCGCCTTGCCGGCACCCGGGCGTCGTCCGATTCCTACACCGATATCAGCCCTTGCCCGGAGGGATGCCCGCGCCCCTTGTTCTACGCTGAACGGTAAGCGGATGGCTCTTCGGAGCCGCCTCGGACCGGAAGCCGCGCGGCTTCCCCGATCCACGAACAAGGAGCACGCCATGGGAATCGGCACCATCCTTCTGATCATTCTCGTCTTGCTGCTGATCGGCGCCCTGCCGGCCTGGCCGTACAGTTCCGGGTGGGGCTACTGGCCAAGCGGCGGTCTGGGGCTGATCGTCCTGATCGTGGTGCTGCTGGTGGTGCTGGGCCGGATCTAGCGGTCCGGCCGGCAACGCGCCGCGGCACGGAGTGCGCAGGGAATCGGCGCGCAGTCCGCGCTTGTCCCGGCCGCGCCTGGCACCTATAACGAAGCGCGGGCACGCGCGGCAGCGTGCGCCCGGGTCCTTTCCACCTTTCCACTTTTCGCAAGGAGACTCAGATGCCAGCAAAATCCAAGGCGCAACAACAGGCCGCCGGAGCGGCGCTCTCTGCAAAGCGCGGCGAAAAGAAGGCCGGTTCGCTGAAAGGACCTTCCCGCTCGATGTACAAGTCGATGAGCGAGAAGGAACTCGACAAGATGGCTTCGACCAAGACCAAGGGTATGCCGAAGCACAAGTCGGAACGTTGACCGGCAACGTTGACCGGGCATACGCCGGCCCGCGCTGGCAGCGCGGCGGCATTGCCAACCCAGGGCAGGCACGCGCCTGCCCTGTTGCTATCCGGCCCTGCCGTTCTTGCCCTTGCCCTTGCCCGTCTTCAATGACTTTGCGGGTTGGCCCGTCCTGCCCTCCAGCGGACCACCGCAATAGCCCGGCAGGCGCCTGGCCCGCGGGCTGCGGGCGAGCTTGATCGATTCCGCCAGCGCCAGCCCGAAGCCCGCGATGCTGCCCAGATCCTGCTCCACCCGCTTGCGCAGGAACCCGGCCCAGCAGAAGTCGCCGTAGGCGCTGCCCGGCTTGCGGTATGCGCCCGCTTCGCGGGCAAAGGCGGCAAGGCTGCGGTACGGGTCGTCGCGCATGCTGCGTACGGTTGAAGGCAACGCCTTGGGCCCCAGCCGCTTGCCGCGCTCATCGTAAGGATGAACATGGCCCAGCTGGCGCAAGCGCTTCCAGAACCCGGCGCCGTCCAGATCGCTGAAGTCTTCCAGCACCTGCACCGGGGCCAGCTGGTAGCCGAGATCCAGCCACGCGCGCGCCCAATGATGGTGGTCGATGATATAGAGCTCTCCGCCCGGGCCCGCGACGGTCTTGATGCGATGGCGGCGCATGAAGCGCTGCAGCGCCTCGCGGTCTTGCGGATCCGCGTGGCGCTGCGTGACTTCCATCTTGTGGTGGACGTGGATGTAGCCCAGCGTCAGCTGGGTCGGGCGCAGCCTTGCCAGTTCGGCCACCGCCTTGCCGCGCGAACCGCGCGGCGAGGCGACGGGCGCGGTCCCGGTGGCCAAGTCGCCCTGACCGGCGCGGCGTTCAGTCGTGCTCGGCACGTTTCTGATCGACGAAATGCTCGAGTTCGCTGCCGGGGTCTTCGTTGCCGGTGCTTTCCTCGGCGGTGGCGTCGCTGGCCAGCGGCCGGGGCCAGTACTCCCCCTCGCCCTCACGCACCGGCTCGCCCCGCCGGGCGGGATCGAAATCGGTCCACTGCCCGCATTCCCAGGTTCCCTGCGCGCGCTCCAGCTGGCTGGCGCCGGTTTCGCGCAGCACGTCGATCACCACCGAACCCAGCCCGTTGTTGACGCACGCGGCCAGCATGACGTTGTCCGCCGGCTGCTGCGCGGCGCCGTCGTCTTGCCGGTCTGCGGCGCGCTCCGGCACGGACACGATGGATACATCCCAGACCGAGAACCCGCGCGCGAACAGTGTGCGCGCGGCATCTTCGGCGCTGGCGAGCGAATCAAAACGTCCCGCGATAATCGATGACATGATGCCTCCCAGAGATTGGCAATGGCGGTCGGCTGATCTCACCCATGTTGCAAGAGCCACGCCCGCGCGCAGGATCTGCACGGCACAGCAGGCGAAGGGAACGGTGCATGCAATATTTGCAAACGCGACCCCGGAACTACATGCGCTGGCGTGGCGCGACCCGGTCGATCAGCCGTTCACGACCTCGCCGCCATTGATGTGCAGGATCTGCCCTGTGATATAGCTGGCCGCATCGGAGGCGAGAAAGACGTAGCCGCCGGCGACTTCGAACGGCTGTCCCGGGCGGCCCATGGGCGTCTTCTTGCCGAACTCCGCCACTTCCTCGGGGCTGAATGTGGACGGAATCAGCGGCGTCCAGATCGGGCCCGGTGCCACGCCGTTGACGCGAATGCCGCGCTCCACCACTTGCAGCGCCAGCGAGCGCGTGAACGACACGATCGCGCCCTTGGTCGCGGAATAGTCCAGCAAGTGCTTGCTGCCGCGATAAGCAGTGACCGAGGTCGTATTCAGGATCGACGCACCGGCCTTCAGGTGCGGCAGCACCGCGCGCGTCAGGTGGAACATCGCAAACACGTTGGTGCGGAAGGTGGCCTCCACCTGGCTGGCCTCGACTTCCTCCAGCGATTCCTTGGGATGCTGCTCGGCGGCATTGTTGACCAGGATGTCGAGCTTGCCGTACTGCTGCAGCGTCTGCCGCGCGACGGCCTCGGCGTGGTCGCAGTCGGCCAGGTCGCCGGCGATGGCCAGGCATTTGCGCCCGGCCTGCTCGACCAGGTCAACGGTCTCGCGCGCGTCGGCATGTTCGTTCAGGTAAGCGATCGCGACATCGGCGCCTTCGCGCGCAAAGGCTACCGCAATGGCGCGGCCGATGCCGCTGTCGCCACCGGTGACCAGCGCAACGCGTCCGTTGAGCCGGCCGCTGCCGACGTAGTCGTCCGCGCCGCTGTCCGGCTGCGGGCGCATCGGGGCTTCCAGGCCGGGCTGGCGCGACTGGTGCTGAGGCGGAACGCTCTTGGGTGTGGACATGGGAATCTCCTGTCGGCATGGGCGGCATGGCCGCGCCATGCGACGCCAGCGTGACGGCTCGCCGCGGCCATGCAAGATGCCAGGGTGGCGCGCAAGTTCCATGCCGCAAAGCGCATGGCACGGCCCCCCGCACGCCACTGCGCGCTGGAGCGCCAGCCCCCGGGGCGCTGCCCGTAACCCTTACATCGCACGGCAATCCTTACAGCGCGCCGGGATGCCGCGCTGCGCCGCTTGGTCTACGCGTTGGGGCACGGATTTTGCGGCCTACTGGATATCCGAACCGTCAACGGCTTCCGGCGCCTGCCGCACTTGCCCGCGTGCAGTGCCAGCGCGCGGGGCCTCACCGCCAGGAGGCAGATATGTTCAACTTCCGCAATGACCGCGGCAGCCGCGGCCGGCCCGAAGCGCAACGCCGCGACCACGGTCCCGAGCAAAGGATGCGCGACGAGAGCGAAGCCCGCGGCTCGGAGGACTGGGGACAGGAATGGGGCGAGGACTGGCGCGGCCAAGGCAGCCAGCCGCGCGGCGAGTATGGCGGCTATGCAAGCCGCGCCCAGCGCGAGGACAGCCGCGCGGACGAACACCGCGGCCAGGGCCGTGGCATGGGCAGCGAGCGCGAGTCCTCGCGCCACGGCGGCCCTTGGTATGAGCAGGACACGCCGGCGGGCCAGCGGCGCGGCAGCTGGGGCGAGCGCGGCTATGGCGCCGCCGATGTCGGCGGCAGCGGCCATCCGTACAGCAGCGCCTATGGCGGCTACCGGCCATCGCCGCAGGACAGCGGCTATCGCAGCGAGGAACGCGAATCGGGCTACGGCTATCGCGACGAGGACCGCTTCGGCCCGCGCGGGCGTCGCAGCGAAGCCAGCGAACGCAACGAACGCTACGAGCGCGATGAACGCAACGAACGCAACGAACGCGATCCACGCAGCCAGGGCGGCTGGGGCGCGGAGCGGGGTCGCAGTGAAGGCGGCCGCGCCATGCATTGGCAAGAAGGCAGCGAACGCGACCGTGCCCAACGCGGCGGCCAGCCCAGCTATGGCGGCGGCTATTTCGGCGATGCGGGCCGCGGCGGCCAGTCGTTCAGCGGCGGACAGCGCGTCTATCCGGACGATCCGGGCTACCGCCGGCGCTCCCCCCATGCCGGCCAGGCGGGCGCCTCCGGTGCGCAGGGCGGGCAGCATGCCGGCCGGCGCGCGACCGGCCCCAAGGGTTACCGTCGCTCTGACGAACGCGTGCGCGAGGATGTATGCGAGCGCCTGGCGATGAACCCGTATATCGACGTCGGCGAGGTCACGGTCGAAGTGGCAAACGGCGTGGTGACGCTTGACGGCACCGTCAGCGAGCGCCGCGAGAAGTACGTGGTCGAGGAAATCGCCGACGCGGTGTTCGGCGTCACCGAGGTCGACAACCGCCTGCGCGTGCAGCGCCAGCAAGGCAGTGCATGGGCGGCGGGATCCGAGGTCGGCGGCGACACGTCGACGGACACCTCGGATACCGCGTCAGCGGGCGGCACCTCGCCGGATCGCACCCTCAACAAGAGTTGAGCCATGCCAACCGCGCCGGCCCCGCGGCGAGCGCCGCGCAAACTGGCCGCCGAGAGCAAGCTGATGGTGCCGCTGGACGCGCTGCGTCCCACCCAGATCACGGTGGGCGGCTACCACGTAGCGCAAAAGGTCCATGTGACGCGTCGGGTTGCGCCGGAAGCGCGCGCGGCGTTCCTGGACCGGCACCGCGTGCACCTGGTGATCGGACCGGCCCAGACGCTTTATGTGGTCGACCACCACCACTGGGTGCGCGCGTGGCATGACCTGGGACTCACCCATGTGCCCGCCATCGTCCGCGCCGACCTGAGCGACATGGACGTGCCGGCATTCTGGCGCCACATGGTCGCCAACCATATGGTCCATCCTTACGACGAGCATGGACGCAAGCGCCCGCTGACCGAACTGCCCGAGGCCATCCACGACATGCGCGACGACCCTTATCGCAGCCTGGAAGCCTTCGTCCAGCTGGCCGGCGGCTACCGCAAGGTCAAGACCGCCTATATGGACTTCCGCTGGGCGGATTTCTTCCGGCGCCACGTGCCCGGTCCGTTCGATACGCCGCACCACTTCGCCTTTGCGCTGGCGAGCGCTTTCAAGCTGGCGCACTCCCGCGAGGCAAAGGACCTGCCGGGCTATATCGGCGCGCTGGGATGCTGAGCGCCGGTGCGGTGACGATCAGCCATTGGTGCCGTTGGTGCCTGTCTTGCCGTTGGCCGGCCGGGACTGGCCTGCCGCCAGCAACTGCAGCAGCCGCGCCTCGTCCGCGCGCAGCCGCGTCATCGCCGGCGCGCGCCCGCCGGCCTGCAGTACGCCGGCGAGGTACGCCTCGATCACGTCGGGGTGCACATAGCATTTGCGGCACACCGCGACGGTGTTGCGCAACTGGCCCGCGACCTCGCGGATGGCATCGGTCACGGCCTTGCGGCGCGCGGTCTCGCTGGCTGCTTCAGGCAGCTTGCGCAGGATCGCCAACGCATGCACGCTGCCGGCCCAGGTGCGAAAATCCTTGGCGGTAAAGTCGCCGCCACTCACTTCCTGCAGGTAGGCGTTGACATCGGCCGAGCCGATCTCGCGGATCTCGCCGTCGCTGTCGCGGTACTTGAACAGGCATTGCCCAGGCAGGTCGGCGCAGTTGCGCACGATGCGCGCGAGGCGCGGGTCGTTGACCGAGACGTCGTGCGTGATGCCGCTCTTGCCGGTGAACTGGAAGCGCAGCCGGCTGCCGCGCACGGTCACGTGGCGGCGCCGCAGCGTGGTCAGGCCGTAGGTGCGGTTCTGCCGCGCGTAACGCGGCGAGCCCACGCGCACCAGCGTGGCGTCGAGCAGCAGCACCACCGCGGCCACCACTTTCTCGCGCGGCATGCCGTTGCGGCGCAGGTCGCGCGCCACGCGGGCGCGCAGGCGCGGCAGCGCGGCGCCAAAAGCCGCCAGCCGCGCGTACTTGTCCGTATCGCGCAGCGCGGCCCATTGCGGGTGGTAGACGTACTGCTTGCGCCCGCGCGCATCGCGCCCGGTGGCCTGCAGGTGGCCGCGCGGATCGGGGCAGATCCACACCGACTCATAGGCCGGCGGGATCGCCAGCGTCGCAATGCGCGCCAGCGTGGCGGCATCGGCCACGCGCTTGCCGTCCGGCCCGGTATAGCTGAAGCCGCTGCCATGGCGCCGGCGCGTGATGCCAGGCTTGCTGTCGTCGACATAGCGCAGCCCCGCGTCGCGCAGCACCGTGTCGAGCGCGGCGGGGGCGTCGGTGCCGGGCAGCGTGCTGTCCATGGGTGCGGGCGCTAGGCGGCGCCCGGCGCGCTCGCCGACTCGGGTTGCGGCGTTTCGAGCCCGGCGTCGGGTGCGGGCGGCGCAGGCTTCGGCGGCGCCGGCGGCACCGCGCGTTCGGCCGTGACCGGGCCGGCCCGGGCCACGGTGACCATTTCACGCAGCCAGTTGACCAGCATGCTGCTGTAGGTGCGCTGGTATTCCTCATCGGCGAGGCCATGGTCGGCGCCCTTGATGACGCGGTAGGTCAGCGAGTTGGCATGGATGCAGGAATCGACATAGCTCATCACCGCAGCATGGGGCACGATCTGGTCGTGCTCGGATTCGATCACCAGTACGTCGCCGGTAAACGCCGTGCAGGCGCGCAGCGCGCGGTTGCTCGCGGGCGGCACCATATGGCGCCGGTAGTTCACCAGGTCTTGCTCGCGATGCAACTGGCGCTTGGGCAGGTCCCAGCCCGAGTCCATGTATAGCGCCGGGGCCCGGAACGCCAGCCAGCGCACCTGGCGCAGGGCGCTGAGCAGCGCGGCCAGGTAGCCGCCATAGCTGCTGCCCACCACCGCGATCGCGTTGCGGTCCACCTCGGGCTGGCGCACCAGCACGTCGTAGGCGGCCACCACGTCGGCCAGGTTGCGGGTGCGGCTGACGGTCTCGTACTGCGCGCGCGTGCCGGCATGGCCAGTCAGGTCGAAGGTCAGGCAGACGCAGCCCAGCCCCGCCACCTTGCGCGCGCGCGCCAGGTATTGCTGCTGGCTGCCGCCCCAGCCGTGCACGAACAACACCCCGGGCAACTTGGTTTCCGGGCTGATCAGGGTACCGGCGATGGTGCCGCCTTCGCTTTCGATCTGCAGCAGTTCTTCATGCGTTGCCATCGGATTCAGGCTCCAGTCGTGCGTACTTGGTCAGCGGGCCGACATGGCGGTCTTCACCGTGGTAATAGACTTCCGCGTCATCCGGCACGCGCACGTCGTTGCCGTAGACTTCGCGGGTGGACGCGACCACGCGCGTGCGGTGCGGGTCGTCGCGCAGCGCAGCCAGCGCCACCAGTTCGGCACCGGTCGCGCCGCCCACGCGCCAGGACTGTTCCAGCACGCCGCCGAGCATCTGCCCGCAATCGGCGTTGCCCGCGGGCGCGCCAAAGGCAACGTCGTAATTGCAGCGCGACAGCACCATGCCGCCGCCCTCGCCATAGCACGCCAGCGCCGCCTCGTGGTACACCATTGCCGCGCGCACCGCGGCAATAATGCGGGCGTCGAACGGATGCTGCAGCAGCGCGTCAAAGCCGCCGCGTACCACCGTCAGCGTGGAACCGCCGTAGACCTTCTGCCGCCGGTTGTTCTGGGTCAGCCCCTGCGTGCCGCAATAGCTGGCTTCCAGTCCCGCCAGCACCACCTTGCCAACGCTGTAGGTCTGCGGCGCGCGCAGATCGCGCTCCACCACCAGGCCGTCGCGTTCCACCACCTCGGGCGCGAGCGCATCCAGTGCTTCGTCCAGCGCGCGTTCGCCGTCGACCACGCGCTGGCCCAGACCGCCGACGCCGCCGGTATCCTTCAGCCGCACCGGGCCCAGCGTCAACAGCCGCAGCGCCGCGATGCGCGCATCAGCGACGCTGAACGCGGTGAACCCCGGCAGCGTCGCGCCCACCACGCGCCGCACGAAGGCCTCGGACCAGCCCCGCGGCGCCGCGGCGCCGGGCTCCACCAGGCCATGCGTGATCGCCTTGGTGGCGACGAACGCATACGGCACTACGCCGCCGAAGAGATCGCCCTCGCCCTGCACGCCGAGGTCCGCCGCCAGTTCGCGGCCGACCAGGGTCTGCGCCGGCACCAGGTACGGCGCCGGACGTCCCGCCGATGGCGCGGCGTAGCCGCCGGCGAACGACAGGCCGGCAATCTCGGCCACCTTGCGGGCGAGATTGGCAAGGGTCATGCCATGGTGGCTGTCGGCCTCGCCCAGGGTCTCGCAGCCGTAAGCCATCACCGTCCGGCTGCCCTGCGGCAGGGTTGCCGGGTCTGCGGCCGACGGCGCCGGTTTTCGCTTGCTTGCGTTGCTCGATGTGGTCACGGCCAGCTCCTGTCTCGGTTTGTCGCACGGGTCTTGCGCAAGGGGCGCCGCGGCCGGCACGCTACGAGGCTGCCGAGGCGGAGGTAGTGGGCGCGCTGCCGGCGTCGCCGGCGGGCGGTTTGGTCTGGCGCCCGCGCGAGGCCCGCGCGTGGCGCTTGGCGGCGTGGTTCTCGCGCGCCTCGTCGAGCGAATGGCTGGTCTTGATGCCGTCTTCCTGATCGGCCAGCTCGGCCAGCTGGCGGTAAAAGGTCACCAGTTGGCGCAGTTCCTCTTCGTCCAGGTCTTCGATCGACACCAGCATGTTGCTGGCTTCGCGGTGGGAGGCGAGCAGCTCGTTGAGCTTCAGGTGCACCGCGACGGCATCCTTGTTCTGGCTCTGCTGGATCAGGAACACCATCAGGAAGGTGACGATGGTGGTGCCGGTATTGATCACCAGCTGCCAGGTTTCGGAGTACCCGAACATCGGGCCGGTGAGGGCCCACGCCACCACCACGCCGACGGCCAGCACAAAGGCGGTCGGCGACCCGGCATGGCGCGTGGCGCTGCCGGCAAAGCGGTCGAACAGGTGCAGCACGGTGGCACGTTTGCCGGGGCCGGGCCGATGGCCAACGCCGGGCAGGATTGGGCTGGATTTGCGCATCGTTGCACTCCCACGGATGAGTCGCCGGATTGGCCGCCAGGATGGGCCGCTAAGGGGGCTGCTGGCTGGGCGGCACGCTGATTTCATTGTATGGAGCGCATGGCCAATGTGCAGCGGGCGCAGTCCTACAACGGGCGCAGCACTTGCCGCCTGTTGCCGCGCCCTGCCGCTTTCGTTTCTACATCGGGTGATAAATCTTGCCGGCGGCGTGGCCGCCTTGCGAGTCAGCGCGCGTGCGGGGGACGGGAACGCTTCTTGCGCCGGAAGCCGTGACGAAGCGGCGACTCCCGGTACGCCGGTGGCCAGTCGCCGCCCTGTTGAACCGGGCCCGGTCCGCAAACGGGATCGGCCCCACCAGCGAACCGGAGTCAGCCATGTTCCAGTCCCCTGCCACGCAGCCCCGCGCGCCGCGGCGCGTCCTCGACATCATGACGCGCCAGCCGGCCTATCTCTCCCCCGATGAAACCATCCAGCAAGCCGCGCAGCTGATGGCCGACCTGCATGTCGGCGCGCTGCCGGTATGCGACGGCCGGCGCCTGGTCGGCATGCTGACCGACCGCGACATCACCGTGCGCGCCATCGCAAGCGGCCAGCCGCCGCAGGCCACGCCCGTCGCCGAGGCGATGTCGCCCGAAGTGGAATGGTGCCGCGAAGACGAATCGCTTGAAGACGCGCGGCACAAGATGGAAGCCGCGCAGGTGCGGCGCCTGCCGGTGCTTGACCGCGACCACGCCCTGGTGGGCATCGTGTCGCTGGGCGACCTCGCCAGCAAGGGCGTTGAGCCACGCGATTCCGGCGCGGCGCTGGCGTCGATCTCCACGCCTTCAGCGCCCGCGCGATAAACCCACTGCACCGACAAGGAGCCGCGATGAACGCAACCCCTGCCGCTGACGACGAAGCCCTGCGCGTGGCCGTGCGCGCCAAAATTGCCGAGGCCTTCGACGGCCGCTTTCCTGATGGCGTGATGCTTGAGGTCGCAGACCGGCGCGTGACCGTGCGCGGCTGCGTCGAAGACATCGGCACCGCGCAGCGCGTCGAGAAAGCCGCGGCGGTCAGCCCCGGCGTGCTGGGCGTGCATAACGCGCTGTCGACGCGGCAGCCGCCTCCGCCTGAGCCGCAGGCGCAGCCCCCCGCCAGCGGCATGCATGCCGACCCGGCCGAGAAGCCCGCCGGGCAGGTGAACCACAAGGTGTGAGTCGCCGCTAAACGCCACGGCGCCGGAGGTATTCCCCCGGCGCCCTGGCCGTCCTGGCGTTAGCGGCGTGGCGTGCCGCGCTCAGGCCCAGGGGTCATAGCGGTCGGCTTCCCAGTAAGGCGAGATGCCATAGTACTGGTGGATGCTGGTGGCCCATTGCGAGTCGGCCATGGTGGGCCAGTGGTCCTTGTCAAAGCCCGGCGCTGCCTTGAGCCGGTCTTTCTCGACGCCGAGCACGAAGCACTTGCGCCGCGTGTCCAGCGTCAGCGCGGACCACGGCAACGCGAACAGCTTTTCGCCGATGCCGAGGAAGCCGCCCATCGCCAGCACGGCATAGGCAACGCGGCCGCCGAGCACGTCGATCATGATGTGGTCGATGGTGCCGATGTCGTCGCCGGCCGGATCAACCACCTTGTTGCCCTCGAGCGTGTCGGCCGCCATGACGAACGGGCCGGGACCCGGTGAATCGCGGTCGATGCCGCCGACGATCGAGGCGCCGTGCGGGTGTTCGCCGCCGGGCGTTTCAGGTTGGACTGGATTCATGGGATACCTCCGTTTGGCTGCTCGGGTAGCAAGTGGAGCGGAAAGAAAAGCGCGGGGTGCCGTTCGCTAGATGCGTTCGCGCGGGTTGGCCGGCACCGGCGGCACCAGCGGATCGAAATCGGCCCAGCGGCCATCGACCCATTGGCCGTCGGCGCGCTCGACATCCTTGGCGCCGCCCTGGCGCAACACGGTGGCGACCGTGTCCGCCGTGGCGGTGTCGGTACTGGTCAGGTGCGCCGCCAGCACGACCCCGGCATTGCGCACGGCGGGCTGGCCGGTGCGCGGATTGCGCCCGGCATGGCGCGCCAGCGCCAGCGCCCCGGCGAGCGAGCCCAGGTAGGCGCCCAGCCCGATTGCAAATACCAGCACCAGGATCGACAGCGGCGGCGTCGCGCCCAGGGCGGCAACGATCACCGCTCCGACGGCTGCACCCGCAGCGGCGCCGATCAGCACCCCGCTGATGGCGCCCACGCCGGACTTGCGCGCGCCGGCATCCGCGGCATGGTCGCCGCCGATCGCATAGGCCGCGTGCTGCCCGGGCGGGTTCACGTAGAACAGGTTCAGGTCCTGGTCGGCAAACCCCTGCGCACGCAGCCGGCTTGCCGTGGTTTCGGCGGTGGAGAAGCTGTCGAAGCGGCCAGCGATGATGGCGGACATGGTGGCTCCTTTTCGTTCATCGATGTGTTCGGAACCGCGGCGAGGCTGGTGCAGCCGCGCCGCGGCGCTTGGACTCAAGGTGGACTAAAGGGGGCAGGCACGCACCTCAGCGCTTGGCCGACTTGCCCGGCTTGGCGGACTTGGCCGCCGTCTTCGTAGCGGCTTTGCCCCCACCGGTTTTCGCGGCAGGCTTGGCCGCGCGCTTCGCGGCAGTCTTCGCGGCGGGCTTGGCCGTCGATTTCGCTGCGGTCTTGCTCGCAGTTTTGGCGGCCGGTTTGGCAGCGCTCTTTGCGGCTGTCCTGGCAGCCGGCTTGGCGGGCCGCCCCGGTTCCGCGGCCGCGCCCTTGCGCTGGCCTGCCGGCTTGGCGCCTACCGGCTGCTCCTGGCTACCCTGCTTGAGCTTCCAGTCAACGTCGTCGCGCGCGGTCTGCATCTTTTTCTCGGCGTGCATGGCAGCGCTGGGCGAGATCGGATCGCTGGCCGGGAAGGTCATCTCGAGCGAATCGTCGACGGCGGCCTGGTAGGTCCTGGCTTCCTTGCCACGCGGCTTGGCGCCCGCGGCCGGCTTGCCGGCTGTGGCCTTGCCCGCGGTCGGCCCGCTGCCGCGGCCTGCCGGCGAGGTGCCGGCGCGCGCGGATGACGTGGACCCGCTGGCTTGCGCGGACCGCATGGCGGTCGCGGACTTCGCCCGGGACGGCTTCTGAGCAACCTGCTCGGCCTGGGCGGACTTGCGGCTGGCGTTGGGCATGGTTGTTCCCTCCTTGGTTTGGGGTGTTCCATCCATGCAAGGGGCGGGCCAGAAGTTTGCCGGCAACCGGCCGGGCAGTCAGCCACGCCGCAACCGGTGTGAACGCTGCAATACCGCGGCGCGCGGCGGCGGTGCCATGGCGTGGCGGGCAAGTGGTACGCGTAGCGTTGGGGCCGGGCTGGTAAAAACTACATCGGCGGCGGTCTCAGGTGCCGGGGCGCATAGTGAGACCCGGCGCATTCAGTCGCGCCGCATATGGCGCGGGAACCGGACCGCGATGCAGACACTGACCTTGTCGCTGTCGCAGCCGTCGCTCTCCGCGCTCAGCACCGCGCCGTGCATTTCCACCATGCGGCGCGTCAGCAGCAGTGCGCTGCTTTGCCGCGACGGCGGCTCGCCGCGCTGCGGCGGGCGGCGGCCGAAGAAGTCGGTCAGGGCCGCCAGCCGGCTGGCACTGCGCTGGGAATCGAGCGGCGGGCTTTCGGTAATGCGCAGCTTGACGTAGTCCGGCTCGCTGAACAGGTGCACGCTCACCCGCCCGCCCGTCTGCGCGCGCCAGATGCAGTGCACCAGCAGGTGCCGCAGCAACGGCGCCAGCCGCATGGCATCCCCGTCGACGCAGTAAGCCGCGGTATCGGGCGCGTCCGGCGCCGCGGCGCTGGCAGCGGCCGGTCCGGTCGACCCGTCCGCGCTCAGCGGCGACAGCAGCACGCCGCGCGCATCGGCCGCGTGGCGCCGGTCCGCAATGGCCTGGCTCGCCAGCGAGCGCAGGTCCAGTTGCTGCCAGCGCGGCGGGCTCTCGTCGGCCAGCAGCCGCACCGCCTCTTCCATTTCCTCGATCAGCGCCAGCTGCTGTTGCATTCCGGAACGGATGCCGTCGAGCGCGCGCTGCGCCGGCGCCGGCGTGGTATCGAAGGCGCGGTCCAGCACGTAGGCCCAGCTCTGGATGGCGTTCAGCGACGAGCGCAGGTCATGCGCGGATTGTTCGATCAGCGTGCTGACTTCCTGCACGCTGCGCACCGGCTCGGCGCTGCCGTTGCCGGCAGCGGCCTGGGCGCTGGACGCCTGCGGGTCCAGCGATGACGCTGGACGCGACTCAGGAGTGTCCGGCGCGCCGGACGGCGGAAGTAGCTGCGTCATCTGCGGGTCGGCCGCAACGGCCAGTAGACATGGCAGGCCAGATCGGCCGGGAACCTCGTCCTGCTCGAAAGCAAGAAACGTGCTGCGCACGCCCACTCCCGCGCCTGGCACGCCGCACGTGCCAGCCCTCCCCGTCGTCCCAAGCGATCACGCACGCGGTCACCCGGTTGCTGACGAGCCCGAGTCATTGCGCGAGGCGCGCAACCACTCTGGCAATTCGCCACGGGCGGCATAATCTTCCAGCCGGTTGTACAAAGTCTTCAGGCTGATGCCGAGGATCTCCGCCGCGTGCTTCTTGACCCCCGCGCACTGCTCGAGCGTGGCAAAGATCAGTTGCCGGTCGGCATCGGCCAGCGACATGCCCACCGGCACCGACACCACTGCCGCGCCCGGCGCCTGCGTGGCCGCGACCTGCAGCGGCACCTGCGCTTCGGTGATGAGGTCGTCGTCGGCCATGATGAAGGCGCGCTGCACGAAGTTGCGCAGCTCGCGCACGTTGCCGGGCCACGCATGCAGGCGCAGGCTGTCGAGCACATTGGGCGCGAAGCGGCGCTGTAGCCCCTGCTCGGCATTGAGCTGGTCCAGCATCATGTTGGCGATCTGGATGACGTCGTCGCCGCGCGCGCGCAGCGGCGGCAGCTCTACCGGAAATACATTGAGGCGATGGAACAGGTCGGCGCGCAGCTTGCCGTCAGCCACCGCTTCTTCCGGATTGCGGTTGGTCGCGGCGAGTACGCGCACGTCGGCATGGCATTCGCGGTTGGTACCCACCCGCATGAAGGTGCCAGTCTCGAGCACGCGCAGCAGCTTGACCTGCAGTTCCGCGGGCATCTCGGTGATCTCGTCGAGAAACAGCGTGCCGCCGTCGGCGCGCTCGAAATAGCCCTTGTGCTGGCGATCGGCGCCGGTAAAGCTGCCGCGCTCATGCCCGAACATCTCGCTTTCGATCAGCGTGGGCGAGATCGCGCCGCAGTTGACTGCCAGGAAGGGCTGGCGCCGCCGCGACGACAGCTCATGCACGGTCTGCGCGGCCAGCTCCTTACCGGTGCCGCTTTCGCCGATCAGCAGCACGGTGGCCTCGGTGGGCGCCACCCGCGCCAGCTGGTCGTAGACGGACTGCATCACTTCGGAACTGCCCATCAGCCGCCCGAAGCGGCCGTAGCGGCGCAATTCGCCCCGCAGGGAATGGATTTCGGCGCGCAGCTCGCCGGTGGTGGCCAGGCGCTTGAGCACGGTCTGCAGGCGCGCGACGTTGATGGGCTTGACCAGGTAGTCGGTGGCGCCGGCGCGCAGCGCTTCCACGGCGCTTTCGACGCTGGCGTAGCCGGTGGTCAGGATCACCTCGACGCCGGACGCGCCGACCTCTTCGAACAGCTCCATGCCGTTGCCGTCCGGCAGGCGCAGGTCGGCCACGATTGCCTCCGGCATGCGCCAGCCGATCTGGAGCCGCGCTTCACGCAGCGTGCCGGCGGTGGCGGAGGTGAAGCCTTCCATGGCTACGATCTCGGCCAGGGCGGCGCATGCGTTTTCGTCGTCATCGACAATCAGGATGTGGGGCATACGATCCGTCAGTGAGACCTAATGGAAACTCAAGGCAAACCCTGGGGCACCGCCTTCCGGGACCGCAACGCCGAACGGCGCCGGGACTGCGGAAATCCGCCGGCGCGCCTCATGCGTGGCGCGTACGGCAGCCATGGCAGGCACAGGAGGGCACGGCCTTGACTGCGGATTCTGGTCCGCGGGGGCGGGTCCACACTGCGTAATGGCAGTCTAAGCCCGGGCAGGCACGGTCGTTGCCGGTGTCCGTCTGACACAGCTGTCGGAAGTTGCCGCGCAGGCGCGCGCCGCTATGGCAAGCCCCCACGCCAAAGGCTAGCATAGGAACTTCTCCCGGCAACCCGCCACCTGCAACCCTCAACCGGCCGATATCGTGCCAGTGACCGCCAGCACTTCGCGGCGCAGCCATGCCGCCCCCGCTTCCAGCCACGCTGCCGGCACTGCGCCGGCCAGCGAACCCGCGCCGCGCCGCGCCGTGCCGTCGCAGGTATCGCTGCTGTGGGAAAGCACCGCGCCCGCGATGCAGCGCCTGCTGGCGCAGATCGAGCGCGTGGCGCCCACCGATGTCACCATGCTGGCCGTAGGGGAAAGCGGCTCGGGCAAGGAAGTGGTGGCGCGCGCGGTGCATGAACGCAGCACCCGCCAGAACGGCCCCTTCATTGCCGTCAACTGCGGCGCGATCCAGCCCACGCTGATCGAATCCGAGCTGTTTGGCCATGAAAAAGGCGGCTTCACCGGCGCGATCGAGCAGAAGGCAGGCTACTTCGAGCAGGCCCAGGGCGGTACGCTGTTTCTCGACGAAGTCACCGAGATGCCGCTGGAAATGCAGATCAAGCTGCTGCGGGTGCTGGAAGGCCGCACCTTCCACCGCGTCGGCGGCGATACGCTGATCGCCACCGACGTGCGCATCCTGGCGGCCACCAACCGCGACCCGGTAGAGGCCGTGCGCGGCGGCCAGTTGCGCGAAGACCTGCTGTACCGGCTGGCGGTATTTCCCTTGCATATTCCGCCGCTGCGCGAGCGGCCCGACGACATCGTGCCGCTGGCGCGCCACTTCCTGGCCGAATACAACGCCATGGAACGCACCGACAAGAGCTTTTCGGCGGGGTCGCTGGACCGCCTGGTGCGCTACGACTGGCCCGGCAATGTGCGCGAGCTGAAGAACGCGGTCTACCGCGCCTTTATCCTCGCCGACAAGGTGGTGGAGATCGGCAACCCCAACCTGGCCACGCAGGCGCCGCGCCCCACCACCGTCGACGGCGTGGTCAACGTGCGCGTCGGCACCACGCTGGCCGACACCCAGCGCGAGATCATCATGGCCACGCTGGCGCGCTTCGACGGCGACAAGCGCCAGGCGGCGCGCGCCCTCGGCATCAGCCTGAAGACGCTCTACAACCGGCTTGACGCCTATCGCTCGTTGTGAGGCCCCGGCCCCGCGGGGTCCGCCGGCACCGGCTCGGCCAGGGCGCGCGACAAGGCCTCGATCGACAGCGGCTTGGTCAGGTGCGCATGGAAGCCGGCCAGCCTGCTGCGGCGCTGGTCTTCGGCGGTGCCGCACCCCGATAGCGCCAGGAACTGCACCGCACGGCCGCGCAAGTTCTGGCGCAGCGCTTCCAGGACTTCATAGCCCGACATGTCGGGCATCTGCAGGTCCAGCAGCACGCAGTCGGGCCGGAACGCCGCGGCCGCGCCGACAGCCTGCTGGCCGCTGTACACGGCCTGGGCCGCGTGGCCGAGCAGGGTCAGCACTTCGGCCATGCTGTCGGCCGAGTCGGCATTGTCATCCACCACCAGCACGCGCCGGCGGGGCGCCTGGCCCGGCGGCGGCGTGGCTGCCTCGGCCGGGTGCGCGGTGGCGCGCGGCAGGATCACGGTGAAGGTGCTGCCCTTGCCCGCGCCCGCGCTGTCGGCCTGGATCGCGCCGTCATGCGCTTCGACGATGGCCTTGGCCAGCGCCAGGCCGATGCCCAGCCCGCTGCGGCTGCCCCCGTCGCCCTCCTGCGCGAACAGGTTGAAGATCCGGTCCAGCGCCGCGGGCTCCAGCCCCCGGCCGGTATCCGACACCGCGGTGATCACGCGCGCCGGCTCGACGTAGACATGCACGCTGACGGTGCCGCCGCGAGGCGTGTACTTGGCTGCGTTGCTGAGCAGGTTCAGCAGCACCTGCCCGAGCCGCGCGGCATCGGCCAGCACATAAGGAGAAGCCTCCGGCAGCGTCACCACCAGTTGCTGCGCTGACGCTTCCAGCGTGGGACGGATTGCTTCCAGGCTGGTGCTCACCACGTCGTGGTAGGACGTCGGCCTCAGTTCCATCTTCATCTTGCCGGCGGTCACGCGGCCCACGTCGAGCAAGTCGCTGACCAGCCGCTCGACCTGGCGCAGCTGGCGATCAATGATCTCGGCGCAGCGGCGCACGCGCGGCCCGGCGTCAGGGGTCAGCGCGATGACGTCCACGGCATTGCGCACCGGCGCCAGCGGGTTGCGCAGTTCGTGGGCGAGGATGGCCAGGAAGGACTGCAGCCGGCGGTTGCGGGCATCGAGCATTTCCAGCCGCAGCGTATCGCTGAGGTCACGCGCGGTCCACAGCAGGCTCTCGGGGCACCCCGCCGCATCGCGCACCAGCACCATGCGGGTGGCGCAGCGCACCACCGAGCCGTCCTTGCGCGCCAGGCGTTCTTCGCCGGCCCATTGGCCGCATGCGCGCGCCGCCTCCAGCGCCGCCTGCGGGCGGCCCGCGGCGGCATCCTGGCGGGTATAGAGCCAGGCCAGCGGCTGGCCCGCCGCCGCTTCCGCAGTGTGGCCGGCAAGCGCGCGCGCGCCCGCGTTCCAGCTGCGGATCGTGCCGTCGAGGCCGAGTTCGCAAACCGCGGTGCAGGGCAGGTTGTCGGCCAGCAGCTGCAGCTTGTCGTCGGCCAGGCGGGCATGGTCGGCCGCAGCCAGCTCCATGGTGGTGTTGCGGCACGATACGATAAAGCCGGCAGCCGATGTGCCATCGGGCAGGTTGGTGGCGTCAATGCGCCGCAGCTCCCAGCTGGCCTGCAGCAGGCTGCCATCGCGGCGCACGCACCAGGCGTGGCCGCGCGCATGGCCGCTGCGCGCGGCCGCATCCAGCCACTGCTGCAGCAGGCCCGCGGCAACGTCCTCGGGGCGGTGCAGCCGGGACACGTGGCTGCCGGCGATCTCCGCGGCGCTGTAGCCGAACAGCCGGCGCGCCGGTTCCGGCCATGCCACGACCATGCCGTGCGCGTCGAGTTCGAACACCGCGCAGTCCTGCACCGCGTCGAGCAAACGCCGATATCGTTGCGCCAATTGCAAGGCGTCATCGTCCGGCGCCAGGCTGGACGCCTCCAGCCGAGTTGGGCGAACCTTGCTTGCCGCTTGCAGCCCGGACATGAGCACCTTCGCTAGGGTGGGATGGTGGCCTGGCCCGCGCGGCGGGGAGCCATCGACCCTTGCCGCCGCACAGGGCCAGATGCCCGCGAGCGCGGGCATTCTCAATGATAGGCGCTGGCGGCCCATGCGCCACCCGATATCGTGGCGCGGGCCGCGCTGGGACGGGAGAGAAGACGGTGTGCCGCGCGGCTGCCATTGCGGCACCGCGCGGCGCCGGCGCGCGCTAGCGGCGCCGCAACTGGACCATCGCCGCGACCGCGGCCGAGGCCCCGACCACCAGCGCGGTGGTCAGCATGGGGTAGCGCGCGGTGGTGGTGTACGGGCAGGAATGCAGCGCCGTATGGGCGCCGGTGCGTTCCTGCAGGCCGCTGCCGCTGCCGTAGAGCGCGTTGTCTTCGAGCGGCCCGGCCGGGTGGCGGGTCTGCTGCGCACGGCCCATGAAGCGGCGCATGAAGCGGTCGAAGGTGTGCGGCGCATGGTACGCGGCCGCCGAGAAGGCCTTGGCCGCGGCGCCGACGAACAGCTCGCGGCGCGGGTTTTCCGCGGCGAACAGGATCGCGTCGGCGGCCAGGGCGGGGTCATACAGCGGCGGCGGCAGGCGCGGCTCGACGTCGAGGAAGTTCTTGGCGTGCATCGCCAGCGGCGTTTCCAGGCCGGCGGGCTTGATCAGGGTCACGCTGACCGGCGCCTGCTCCTGCTCCAGCTCCAGCCGCAGCGAATCGGTGAAGCCCTTGATCGCATGCTGCGACGCCGAGTAGGCGCTCTGCAGCGGCATCGGGCCGTCGGCGGCCTCGCTGCCCATGTTGATAATGGCGCCGCCGCGGTCGCGCAAATGCGCGGCAGCCGCCAGCGAACCATGCACGGTGCCCCAGTAGTTGGTGTCGAACAGCCGCCGCTGGTCTTCCAGCGGCACGTCGCAATGGCGCCCGAAGATGGTCACGCCGGCGTTGTTGACCCAGGTGTCGAAACCGCCGAAGCGCTCGATCGCGGCATGCGCCACCTTGCCGATCTCATCGTGCCGGCCAACGTCCGCGACCACGGTGATCACTTCCGTGCCCTGCTCGCGCAGCTCTTCCGCCAGCTGGTGCAGCGACCCCTCGCTGCGCGCCACCAGCACCAGGCGTGCGCCCTGCTGCGCCGCCTTGCGCGCGGTGACCAGCCCCACGCCACTGCTGGCGCCGGTCAGCACCATCACCTGCGAGCTGATTTTCTTCAAGGTGGGTTTCATCTGCCGCTTCCTCCGATGGGGAGGCCCGGCACGGCGCCGGGCGTGCCGGTGGGAAGTCGCAAGGAGCGTTCCCGTCGCGAAGCCGCCGTGACCGCGGCGCCGGCGCATGGCGCCCGCGGCAGATTTACAACGCCCGGTAAGAACCACATGGCTCCGGGGGCGCATCCCCGGTCAGGGTCGCCGCAGGCTGTTGGCAAGCCCGGCCGCGGTGCTGCATGTAGGACGGGCGCCGATTTCAGCGCGCGCATGTGCTGCCTAAGCTGGATGCATCCACGCAACCGGCGACCGCCATGGCCAAGACCACTCCGCAGGACTCGCGCGCACGGCGCGCCGCTGGCAAGGGCACGGCGAAACCCGCCGGCAGCACCGCAGGCAAGCCCGGCACCCGGACCGCCAGAGCCAGCACCGGCGCCGGCAAGACGACAGCGGCAAAGCGGTCGACCAGCGCCCGCCCGGCGGCACGCGGTGCGACCTCGGCCGCGGGCACGCCAGCGGCGCTCGACAGATACCGCCGCATGCGCGATTTCGGCGCCACGCCCGAGCCCAGCGGCGGCGCCGCGCCGCGCAAGCGCGCCGCGGCGTTGTCATTCGTGATCCAGAAGCATGCCGCGCGCCGGCTGCACTACGATTTCCGGCTGGAACTGGGCGGCACGCTGAAGAGCTGGGCCGTGCCCAAGGGACCCAGCCTGGACCCCGCCGACAAGCGCATGGCGGTGCATGTGGAAGACCATCCGATGGACTACGCCGGCTTCGAGGGGGTAATTCCCGCGGGGCACTATGGCGCCGGCACGGTGATCGTCTGGGACCGCGGCACCTGGGTGCCGGTGGGCGACCCCGAGGCTGGCTATCGCAGCGGCAAGCTCAAGTTCGAGCTGCGCGGCGAGAAGCTGCACGGCCACTGGACCCTGGTACGCATGCATGGCAGCCAGCAGAAAGACCAGGACGCGTGGCTGCTGATCAAGGAACGCGACGACGCCGCGGTGCCGGCGTCGGAATTCGACGTGGTCGAGGCTCTGCCGGACAGCGTGCTGGGCGGCACCCAGCGCAAGCCCGCGGCAAAGCAGGCCAGTGCGGGCAAGGCCACGGCAAAGGGGGACGAGACCGCCGCGCCCGCGGCGCACAGCGCCATCCGGGCGCTGAAGCCACCCCCCGGCGCAACGCGCGCGGCATTGCCGCTGGCGCTGGCGCCGCAGCTGGCGACGCTGGTTGAAAAACCTCCGCCCGACGCCGCGGCGTGGCGCTACGAGATCAAGTTCGACGGCTACCGCCTGCTGGCCCGCGTCGACGGCAAGGATGTGCGGCTGTTCACCCGGCAAGGCCATGACTGGACCAGCAAGCTGCGCGCGCTGGCCCGCGATGTCGGCGCGCTCGGCCTGCCCGACGGCTGGCTCGACGGTGAGATCGTGGTGCTCGGCAAGCACGGCGAGACCGACTTCCAGGCCTTGCAGAATGCGTTCGATACCTCGCGCGTCGAGGCGATCCAGTACTTTGCGTTCGACCTGCCCTACTTCGCCGGCCATGACTTGCGCAAGGTGCCGCTGGTGGAGCGGCGCGCGCTGCTGCGCCGGATCTTCGAGCACAACGCCTCGCCGCGCCTGCAGTTCAGCGAAGACTTTGAAGCCAGCGCGGGCGACATGCTGGATGCGGCCTGCCGCATGAAGCTGGAAGGCGTGATCGGCAAGCGCGTGGACTCCGGCTACGTCAGCGCGCGCAGCAATACGTGGATCAAGCTTAAATGCACGTTGCGCCAGGAATTCGTGGTGGCGGGCTTCACCGATCCCAAGGGCAGCCGCACCGGCATCGGCGCGCTGCTGCTGGGCGTGCACGACACCGGCGGGCGCCTGCGCTACGCGGGCAACGTCGGCACCGGCTTCGACACCCGCACGCTGGACGACCTGCGCGCGCAACTGGATGCATTGCGCGCCGATGCGGCGCCCTTCGACACGGTGCCGGCCGGCGTGCGTGGGCACTGGGTCAAGCCGAAGCTGGTGGCCGAGGTCTCGTTCGGCAGCTGGACCCGCGAAGGCCGCGTGCGCCACGCCGTCTTCCATGGGTTGCGCACCGACAAGCCCGCCGGCGCAGTGTCGGTGGAGAAACCGGCGGCACCTGCAGGCAAGGGCAAGGCCGCGACAACCACAGCCAAGGCGGCGCCGAAGCCGAAGTCCGGCGCCGCAGCCAAACGCCCTACCGCGGTGGGCGGCAAGGTCTCGATCAGCCACGCCGAGCGCGTCATCGATGCCGACTCGGGCACGACCAAGGGCGAACTGGTGCGCTACTACGAGCGCGCCGCGGCGCTGATGTTGCCGCACCTGCGCGGGCGCCCGATCGCGATGGTGCGCGCGCCCTCGGGCGTGGGCGGCGAACAGTTCTTCCAGCGGCACAGCGACACGCTGCGCGTGGACGGCCTCAACGTGCTGGACCCGGGTTTGTGGCCGGGGCATCCCGCGCTGCTGGAAATCGCCTCGGCCGAGGCGCTGGTGGCTGCGGCGCAGCTCAACGTGGTGGAGTTCCACACCTGGAATGCGAGCAAGCGCAGCATCGACCGGCCCAACCGCATCATCTTCGACCTGGACCCCGGCGAGGGCGTGCCCTGGGCGCAGGTGCAGGAAGCGGCCGCGCTGATGAAGGCGCTGCTGGACGAGCTGGGGCTGGCCAGCTTCCTGAAGACCAGCGGCGGCAAGGGCCTGCACGTGGTGGTGCCGGTGACGCCGCGCGCCGGCTGGGACGAGCTGAAGGATTTCGCGCGCGACGTGGTGCTGCATGTGGCCGCGACGCTGCCGCAGCGCTTCGTCGCCAAGAGCGGCGCGCGCAACCGGGTCGGCAAGATTTTCATCGATTACCTGCGCAACGGCATGGGCGCCACCACCGTGGCGGCGTTCTCGGCGCGCGCGCGGCCCGGACTGGGCGTGTCGATTCCTGTGGCATGGGAGGAACTGGACACCCTCACCAGCGCCGCGCAATGGACCGTCGCCAACGTCGAAGCGCGGCTGGAGGCGCTTGAAGCGGCCGACCCGTGGGCGGACTACGCCGGCACCCGGCAGGCCATCACGCGCGCGGCGGCACGCCTCGCGCGGGCCGGATAACCAAGGGCCCCGGGCTGTCGCGGCCCTGGCCGACGGCACATTTCTTGCCCCTTGGTGGCGAGCGCGTCCTGGCGTTCTCTCTCTTGCGCATCACGCCGGGATGGCAACACCGTACGGAGACTGACCATGCCCCCACTCAGGATTCTCGCGAATCTCCGCGCCGCCGGCACCACCGGCGCGGCCCCGCGCAACCGTCGCGGCCTGCAGCGCCTGCTGGTGTCCTGCGCCATGCTGTCCTGCGCCGCGGCGCCGGTGCAGGCCAAGCTGCCGCCGCCGACGCCCGAACAGCAGCAGGCAGCCGAGGCCAAGAAAGCCAAGGAAGCCGAAACGGCCAAACAGCAGGCCGAAGCGCTCGCCACGGTGCAGGACCGGATTGCCGCGCGCTTTGGCAAGGGCGCCACGGCCGGCGCCGCGACCGAACCGGGCAAGATCCCGCAGAAGGCAGCCGAAGCGCCCCGCTCCGCTGGCCCGCATGGCGGGACCTCGCCCAGTGCCGAGGCTCACAGCGGCGAAGCCGCGCGCCGCTAGCCGAACACGCCGGGCCGGATCCCGGCGTGCTTGGCCGGCGACTTCCCCACCTGCCCAGGTTGCCGCGACGTTGCCCACCCGGCACGCGTCTTGCCACGGCGAAGCCGAACGGTCTGTGCAAAGCACCGCGGCCATGTTGATGAATAAGGGGGACGGCGATGATCTGGGGGATGGGAGATTGCAAAACTTCCAAAGGCAGTGCGCGGCACCGTGGTAATTGTTACACGCACCACACCGTAGCCAGCGCGCTTTTACACGGCATCACCGCGCCGGCATGCCAGTCTTTGCGGGCGCGCGCTGCCGTGGCGCGGGGTGTGCAGTCATGAAGCCGCAAGCCAACCGGGCTCCGCTGATCCTGAACGTCGAGGACCGGGAGGGACCGCGCTACGTCAAAAGCCGCATCCTGCACCGCGGCGGCTTTTCGGTGATCGAGGCCGTGACGGGCCACTCGGCGTTGTCGCTGGTGCGCCAGCATGCGCCGTCGCTGATCCTGCTGTCGGCAAAGCTCCCCGATATCAGTGGCCTGGAAGTGTGCCGCCTGCTGAAAGAGGATCCGCAGACCGCGCGCACGCTGGTGCTCCTGACCTCGCCCGGCCTGGCCCAGTCGCGGCAGCGGGTGGAGGCGCTGAACTGCGGCGCCGACGGCTACCTGGTGGAGCCTGCCGAACCCGAGGAACTGCTGTCGAGCATCCAGGCGCTGCTGCGCCTGCGGGGTGCCGAGGACGCCTACCATCGCACCTCGCGGGCCCTGCATGAGCATGAGGACATGTTCCGCCAGCTCGCCGAATCGCTGGCCGACGTGGTCTGGATCCTGGATCCGGCGACCCGGCGGCTGCTGTTTGCCAGTTCGTCGCTGGCGACGGTGTGCGGGCACTCCGCCGAGCAGCTCATGGAGGACCCGCGCCTGTGCCTGGAACGCGTGGCGCCGGCCGACCGCGCGCGCGTGGAAGCCGCCGTCGAAAGCATGCTGCGCGACGGCAGCATGGACCTCGAATTCGCGCTGACCCTGCCCAGCGGCGAGCCGCGCGAAATCCGCGCGCGCGCCTTCCCCGTACGCAGCCATGGCGGCGCGGACGGCACCGATGGCACCGATGGCACCGACGGCGCGCCGGCTGCCGCGGGCACGCCGCCGCTGCGCATTGCCGGGATCTGCCAGGACGTGACGCTGCAGAACCGCGCCGGGCGCGCGCTGCACGACGAGGAACGGCGCAAGGATCAGTTCCTGGCGATGCTGGCGCATGAACTGCGCAACCCGCTGGCGCCGCTGCGCAGCGCCGCGGACCTGCTGCAGCAGCTTGCGCCCACGCGCGAGGACATGTTTCGCGCGCGCGACATCATCGGCCGGCAAGTGCATCACTTGACCCGCCTGGTCGACGAGCTGCTCGACATCTCCCGCTTCAACCAGGGCCGCATCACGCTGCGGCAAGACCTGGTGGAGCTGCGTACCGCGCTCAATACCGCGGTGGAAGCGGTGCGTCCGGTGCTCGATGGCTACCGCCACACGCTGCGGCTGTCGCTGCCCGAACAGCCGCTGCCGGTGCGCGGCGACCTGGTGCGCCTGACGCAGATCTTCAGCAACCTGCTGCAGAACGCGGCCGCGTACACCCCGGCCGGCGGCATGATCTCGGTTGAAGCCGGCTTCGATGAGAGCGCGCCGCAAGCCATTCCGGATGCCGTCTCGGGCGGGCAGGTCACGGTGCGCGTGCGCGACAACGGCACCGGACTGTCGGAAGCGCTGCAGCGGCAACTGTTCGATCCGCTTGCCCCGCCGGACCCGGGCGCCCCAGGCGCCCCCACCGACCAGCGCGAACAGAGCGAACGGAGCGAACGGAGCGACATTGCCACGCAAACCCCGCGCAGCGCCTTCCCGCACGACGGCCCAGGCATCGGCCTGACGCTGGTGCAAAAGCTGGTGCAGTTGCACGGCGGCACCATCCGCGCCTATAGCGCTGGCCCCGGCCAGGGCAGCACCTTCACCGTGACGCTGCCGGTGGAACCCTGGCAGAACTGGCATCCCGGTTCCGGCAAGGCAGGCACCCGGCGCAGCGTGCCGCGCCGCATTCTGGTGGTGGACGACAACGTCGATGCCCTTGAGGCCATGACGATGGCGCTGCAGGCGATGGGGCACACGGTGGTGACCGCGCCCGACGGCCCGAGCGCGCTGGCGCGCGCCATCGCCGCGCGTCCGGAGGTGGTGCTGCTGGACCTCGGCATGCCCGCCATGGATGGCTTTGAAACCGTGCGCCGGCTGCGCGCGCTGCCTGAGTTGCGTGGCGCACGGCTGGTCGCGCTGACCGGCTTCGGCCAGCCCGAGGACCGCCGCCGCGCGCTGGCGGCGGGATTCGACCAGCACCTGGTCAAGCCCGCCGACCTGGACGCGCTGACGCGGCTGCTGGATGAACTGGATCCGCAGCAGCAAGCCTAGCGCCATGCCCGTGCCCGCCGAACCCTGCATCCGTGCTGTTACCCGAGCCCTCAACAAGGAGCGATTCGTGCATACCACGCCAGACCCCGACATCCCGCCCCGCGAGCCCGAAGTCCCGCCGCCGGAGCCGCCGCCGGGCCCGCCCCAACCCGTGGAAGACCCGCCCCCGGGCGACATGCCGCCACCGCCGCCGCAACGCGCCGGCGCCCGTGGCAAAGGAGCGATCAAGTGTCCCGCATCATCTGGAAAGGCGCCATTGCCTTCGGCCTCGTCAACATCCCCGTCGTCCTGCGCCCCGCGTCGCGCAGCCAGTCGCTGGACCTGGACCTGCTAGACGTGCGCGACATGGCCCCGGTGGGCTACCAGCGCATCAACAAGAGCACCGGCAAGCCGGTCGACAAGGAGCATATCGTCAAGGGCTACCAGTACGCCAAGGAGGAGTACGTGCTGCTCAACGACGAAGATTTCCGCCGCGCCAATGTGGAAGCCACGCAGACCGTGGACATCGTCAGCTTTGTCGATGCGGAGAGCATTCCGCCGTACTACTTCGACACCCCGTACTACCTCGAGCCTGACAAGCGCGGCGAACGCGGCTACGCGCTGCTGCACGAAACCATGCGCCGCACCGGCAAGGCCGCGCTGGCGCTGGTGGTGCTGCGCGCGCGCCAGCACCTGGCGGCGATGCTGGTGCACGACGATGCGCTGGTGCTCAACACCATGCGCTTTGCCGACGAGGTGCTGCCGATCGCCGAGCTGCGCCTGCCCAAGGCTGCCAGCGGCAAGCCCACCGGCGCGCACGCGCGCGAGATCGAGATGGCCACCAAGCTGGTCGACGACATGACCGAGGAATGGGCCCCGGAACAATACCGCGACACCTACCGCGACGACCTGATGGCGCGCATCGAGGAAAAGATCGAATCCGGCAAGACCCACCAACTGACGCCGCCCGCGGAAGAGGAAGAAGCCCCGCGCCAGGGCGCCAAGGTCATCGACATGGTGGCGCTGCTGCGCCAGAGCCTGGGCCAACGCGGCAAGGACAAGCCGGAAGACGAGACCGAAGCCGAAGCAGAGCCCGCACGCCGCAAGACCCCCGCGCGGCATGCCGCCGCGCGCAAACAGCCGGCCGCGAAGCGCACCAGCGCCACGCCGGCCAAGCGCAGCGGCGGCACCAGCGGCGCGAAGACCGCCAGCGCCAAGCGCGCGCCCGCCAAGCGCGAATCGCACGCGCCTGCCGCGCGCAAGAGCGCCGGCACCAGCGGACGCAAGCGCGCCGCCTGAGCCTCGCAACCGGGACCAGCGACGTTCCCGAGAAGCCGCGCCCTCTCCCGCATGCGGGAGAGGGCCGGGCAAGGGCAAGCGCCTCCACGAAGCGGCGCCCGGTCCTATGCAAAGGCCCTGTCAGCGCGCCGATACTTTGAGGTTGTCAGTCACCGACGTCACGCCGTCGACGCCGCGAATCGTCTTCAGCGCGAGGTCGTGCTGCTGCTGGCTGGACACCGTGCCGCTGACGTCCACCGCGCCCTGCTGCGTGGTCACGTGGATGCCGGTGGACTTGAGGTCCTTGGTGGCGAGCAGCCGGGTCTTGATGCGGGCGGTAATGGCGCTGTCCTGCACGGCTTGCTTCGGCTGGTCGGCTTCCGACCCTGGGCTGGCATTTGGATCAGGCCGCCCGGGCATGCCCGGCGCCGAGTTGACCGGCGCCACCGGCGCATTCTCCGTCGCGGCGAATATCAGTCCGCTCTTGTCGAGCGCCAGCGCGCTACCGGCGGCCGCTGCCAGTGCCGCGGCCAGCCAGGCCCTGCGCAGCGCGCGCGCGGTGATTCGGGAACATTGCATGGCGTTCTCCTCGATAGTCCAGCGGGCACCGCTGCCGGACTGGCAGCCAGCGCCACGGGTAAGGCATTTTTCAGCAAGCTCCGTACCCGCCGTGGTCGGCCTGGACGCGGCCACCGCAGCACGCCGGCCGCTGTGTAAAACGGGCCACGCGTTGTAAAAGCGCCGCGGCGCGCGCGTGCCGCATCGCGCGCATAAGCCTGGCGCAGGCGGCGCGCCGGCACTGTCGCGCTTGGCATGGCGATTGCGAAGCAAGGTCTGCGGCAGTTCGCCGCGTCAAGGAGCTAGCAATGGGACAGCAGCAACAGCCGGGTCAATCGCAGTCGGGCCAATCGCAATCTGGCCAGAAGCAACAGGAACAATCGCAAACTGGCCAACGCGGCAGCCAGCAGCAACCGGGACAACAAGGCGGCGGGCAGATGGGTGACAAGGACCGCATGCAGGACCAACAGCAGCAACAGGACCGCGGCAGCTCGCAACCTGGCCAGCAAGGCGGCCAACGCAGCGGCCAGCAAGGCGGGCAGGGCGGGCAACAGGGTGGCCAGCAGAGCGGCCAGGGCGGACAAGGCGGACAACGCCAGCAATAACCCCACCCACCACAACCAGGCAGCTATCCGGGTATGTGCGTGAGCAACATGCGGTGCTGACGCAGGGGCATACGCCGGAGATTGGCAGGCCGGAACCCCGCACGGGGCTCCGGCCCTTTTTACGGACGCGGCACGCGGGCGGTGCGCGCAGCTTGCCGCCATCCCGTGTATGCTGGCCCTGACCCAACCCCTTGCCTTGCAGGCATACCGGCTTTGTCCAGCGTCACCGACCCCGCCCCGGGCGCCGCCACGCCGCGGCGCCGCGGCCCCCTGCATCAACTCTCGGCAAGACTGCGAGCACAGGCCGGTGCGCACGTGCGCGCCCTGACCCGCAGCAACTCCGGCCTGAGCCTGGACTATGACAACCCGCCGGGCGACCCCGGCCTGTTCGGCCCGGAAGCGGTCTGCTGGCGCGTGCATGCGGATTTTCCGTCGATGCTGGCCGGCGGGGTCAGCGCGTTGCTGCTGCAGACCCTGCATCCGCTGGCCTTGGCCGGGGTGTGGGACCACTCCAGCTTCCGCACCGACATGCAGGGGCGCCTGGGCCGCACCGCACAGTTCATTGCCGGCACTACCTATGGCAGCCGCGCCGATGCCATGGCGCTGATTGAACGGGTGCGGCGCATCCATACCGGCGTGTCCGGCTTCGCGCCGGACGGACGGCCCTACGCGGCGTCGGACCCCGCGCTGCTGACTTGGGTGCACGTGGCCGAGGTCTCGAGCTTCCTGGCCGGCTACCTGCGCTATGTCGGCCCGCTGGGCGCTGCCGAGCAGGACCGCTATTACGCCGAGGTGGCGCGCATCGCGCAGTTGCTGGGCGCGGCCGACGTGCCGCGCTCGCGCGCCGAAGTGGCCGCCTACCTAGACACCATGCGGCCCGCGCTGCTGGCCAGCGAGCGCACCCGCGAAGTGGTGCGGCTGGTCAGGAAGATGCCGGTGGCCAATCCATTGCTGCAGCCTGCGGTCAGCATCATGACCGATGCCGGCATCGCGCTGTTGCCGTCCTGGGCACGCCACCAGCTCGACCTGGACGGCCCGTCGATCCGGCGCCCTGCGGCACTGGCCGGCATGCGCGTGCTGGCGCCGGCACTGCGCTGGGCACTGGGTGCCGGCCTGGCCGCGCGTGCCCGGCGGCGCGTGGCGCGCGGCACGGACGCCAGGACGGGTTGAAGCCCGAACCGCTGCGAACGAGGTGCGCCGCCCCCGACCAAGGGCGATACGCGAACGCCTCCGGACGGTAAAGCGGAATTAGGGCCAGAATCCCCCGCATTTCAGTGAATTGAGCCCGCGCAAAGTGGCGTTAAATGTGGCTCGGCATTCCGAACGGCCGGTCAGCGAATTTGAGGGCCGGCCACTGCGCCGCAGAGCGCGATTCAAACGACGCGGGCAAAAAAAAAGCCCACGCGCGGGGTGCTCGTAGGCTTTCCAGGACTGCTCGAGCCAAAAAGCTCTTGTGATGAATATAAACGCGCTTACATGAGGTGTAAATCCCGCTTCTATCAGGGGATTCCCTTACCGGCAAGCAGGAATTTCAGTACTTCTGGCACTTCTGGCCCTGAAATCACTTTCAGGTCAGTTCTCGCAGACACTGGCAAATCGCCGCCAGCCCAACGCCTGCCTGGCCTCGCCGGCCAATCGCGCGCCCTCTCCTTGCCGCGTCGTCGCAAGTTCCTACATCAAAACATAATAGACAGGCAACTACATTAGTAGAGCAAAACCTCTAGATGGACGGGGACGCACCGTCCGTCAATGCTTGTAAAACTTTGTTACTCTCGGCCCTGAAGTATTCCCCTTCTCTTCTGGCAGCACCCGTCGCCGGCCATTGCGCAACATTCCGGAGGCCCTGTATCCGGCCTGCGATCAGCGCTATGGCTGCGGCCAGCCCGGTCGCCGTTACCGAGAGCGGATGTTTCCCCTGCCGCCAGCGCCGTGCCGCACCCCAAGCCGCCGGCCAACGGACCGTTATCAGCCGCCAGAACCCTTGCGGGCTCTTCCGGAGTCGTTGTGAAGAAGAAGGAAATCCGGCCCAAGCCCCCCAGCCGACGGCAACTGCAGCCCCAGCAATTCGCGGCGTACCACATCAGCCAGACCCCGGTGATCGTGCATCTGTCCAACGGCGCCCGGCTGCATGGGCTGGTGCTGGCCGCCGACGATTTCATGCTGCTGCTCGGCCGCCGGCCCGACGACGTCCAGCCTACCGTGGTGTACAAGCACGCCATCTGCGTGGTCACGCCGGCGGATGCCCCGGAGTTGGTCCGGGTCGCGCCGGAAACGATGGCCGCGCCGGATTTCGTGCCGCTCTTTATCCCCCGCACGCGCAAGCGCCGCTAGGCCGGGGTTCGCTCCGGCACCTTGTCACCCTCGCCGCACACCGCCGTACGGCGCATCCCCGCCCTGCCGGCACCCCGCGAAACTATCGCGGAGATCACTCTAAACCTTTGCCTTGCCCGGTCGATAACCCAAGCAACGGAGGCACTCTACGCCCTGCAAAGCAGGCCGCCAACGTTACGGCACTAGCCGGAATGCCCAAAACTTTGCATACAGGAGTCGTACCATGGCGCAAGTCATTAACACCAATTCGTTGTCTCTGATGACTCAGAACAACCTGAACGCTTCGCAATCGTCGCTGAACACCGCGATCCAACGCCTGTCGTCGGGCCTGCGCATCAACAGCGCCAAGGACGATGCCGCCGGCCAAGCCATTGCGAACCGCTTCACCGCCAACATCAAGGGTCTGACCCAAGCCCAGCGCAACGCCAACGACGGCATCTCGCTGGCGCAGACCACTGAAGGCGCGCTGACCGAAGTCAACAACAACCTGCAACGTATCCGCGAACTGAGCGTGCAGGCCGCCAACGGCTCGAACTCGGGTTCGGACCTGAAGTCGATCCAGGATGAAATCACCCAGCGCCTGGCTGAAATCGACCGTACGTCGCAACAGACCGACTTCAACGGCGTGAAGGTCCTGTCGAGCAGCGCCAAGCCGCTGACGATCCAGGTTGGCGCGAATGATGGCGAAACCATCACGATCAACCTGACGGAAATCAGCTCGAAGACCCTGGGCATGCAAGGCTTCAACGTTGCCGGTCCGACGGCGACGGCCAGCTTCGCCTTCGACGGCACGACCGCATCCGCCGCCGGCGACGCACCGACGGCTTCGCAGCTGCAGGCTATCTATGGCTCGACCACTGCCGTCACGACCACGACGGTGGCAGAGAAGACCACTGACGATCTGTCGACCAAGCTGGGCCTGGCCGCCGGTGGCGCGACCCTCACTGGCAACGCGGTGGCCGACAAGAACGGTAACCTGTACGCGGAAGTGAAGATCACCCCGGCAAGCGCTGGCGAAGCTACCTCGCTGGTCAACCAGGGCTTCACCGGCGCCGTGAACGGCACCTCGATGTACCGCTACGTCGCACTGGACCCGCAGTCGGCCGACACGACGACGACCAGCGGCACCGCCGCATTTACCGTCGACACGTCGAAGATTTCCGTGGGCAGCCTGCAGACCGGCTCGACCGCCAGCCCGCTGGCTTCCATCGATGCCGCCATCAAGAAGGTCGACGACCTGCGCAGCTCGCTGGGCGCGGTGCAAAACCGTTTTGACTCGGTGATCTCCAACCTGGGCACCGCCGTGACGAACCTGTCGGCCTCGCGCTCGCGCATCCAGGATGCCGACTACGCAACGGAAGTGTCGAACATGACCCGCGCGAACATCCTGCAACAAGCGGGTACCTCGGTTCTGGCGCAAGCCAACCAGACCACGCAAGGCGTGCTGTCGCTGCTGCGTTAATCGCAACTGCGCTGGCAAAAAAGGGCTGGGCCGCAAGGCCCGGCCTTTTTGCCGGGAGCATTTTGCAAGCAGACCGCTGCTCGCAAAGTGTTTCTTTCAATCCTGATTCGCATCAATCCGGACGGAGCAAACCATGGCGTCTTCCCCTACCGTGATCCCGGCCGCAGTGCGGCTGCCGACCGATGTGCCGGCAGGCGCCATTGCCACGCCAGCGCCAGGAGCCGTCCGTCCCTCCGCCAGAAATAGTGGGCAGAGCGACGACCGTCTGTTCGAATCGGGGAATGCGATCGAAACCTCCGCCGCAATCGGTGAACTCGTTGAAGCACTGAAGACTACCTCGATCAGCCTGCGCTTCGAGATCGATGAAAGCACGCACCGCGTCATCACCAAGGTGGTCGACAAGGAAACCGGCGAGCTCATCCGGCAAATGCCGACTGCAGAGGTACTGCGCATCGCCCGCGCCATCGACAAGCTGCAAGGGCAGTTCATCAGCCACGCCGTGTGAGCGCGGCCACCACGCAAAGCAACATCAGTTGAAGAAGAGGTAACAAGACCATGGCATCGATCTCCTCGCTCGGCGTTGGCTCCAATCTGGACCTGAACACCCTGCTTTCCCAGCTGCAATCTGCCGAGCAGGTGCCGCTCGAAGCCATCAATACGCAGGCCAAGAGCTACCAGGCCAAGCTGTCGGCCTTCGGCCAGTTGCAGAGCGTGGTGAGCGCCTACCGGGCCGCCGCCAACAAGCTCGGCGACGCGGCCACCTTTGCCGCGGTCAAGGCATCGGTGGGTTCGACCGACGTCATGTCCGTGTCCACGGCGGCCAATGCCGTGCCCGGCAACTACAGCATCACCGTCGGCACCCTGGCGACGGCCCAGTCGCTGGTCAGCGGTCAGGTAGCTGACCAGAAGGCGGCTATTGCAGGGAGCGGCGGCGACATCGTGTTCGATTTCGGCGAAGCGCTGGCGACCGACGCAACGGCCACGCCGACGAGCACGAAGAAGGTCACCATTGCCGCCAACGCCTCGCTCCAGGATATCCGCGATGCCATCAACAAGGCCGGCATCGGCGTAACGGCAAGCATCGTCAATGATGGCAGCAGCACGCCTTACCGCCTGGTCCTGACCTCGGACAAGACCGGGACGCAGGCCACCATGCGCGTATCTTCGGCAAGCACCGACCTGAACAACCTGGTTGGCTTCGATCCGGCCCCGACCGCCACCGGCAATGCCATGGCGCAAAAGGTTCCGCCAGCCAATGCCACGCTGACGATCAACGGCATCGATGTCGTCAGCCAGAGCAACACCGTGGTCGACGCCGCTCAGGGCGTGACGATGAACCTGGTCAAGACCGGCACCACATCGTTGACCGTCACGCGCGACAACGATTCGATCAAGGCGTCGATCCAGGCGTTCGTCACCGCCTACAACAACATCCAGAGCACGGCCAAGACGCTGACAGCGTTCGACACGTCGGCGGGCACGTCTGCCGCGCTGACCGGCGACAGCACGCTGCGCTCGATCCAGCAGCGCCTGCGCTCGATGCTTGGCGGCGCCATGTCGGACGGCAACGGCGGCACCATCACGCTGGCGGACATCGGCATCAAGTTCGACGCGAAGGAAGGCACCATGTCGCTCGACGATACCAAGCTGACCAAGGCGATCAACACCAACCTTGCCGGCGTCACCGCCATGTTCTCGAGCACCACCGGCAGCGGCGGCATCGGCAAGCAGGTGGTCGACTATGTTGACGGTCTGTCGACGACAAACGGTTCGCTCAAAACGGCCCAGGACGGCATCACCAAGACGCTGAAGGACCTGGAGAAGAACTACAGCAACATGCAGGACCGCATCAACGCAACGATGGACCGCTACAAGGCCCAGTTCACCCAGCTGGACCTGATGATCAGCCAGATGAACCGTACCAGCAGCTACCTGACGCAGCAGTTCACCGCCCTGAATAACGCCTCGAGCAAGTAACCGCCTTACCGGGAGCAAACCATGTTCGCCCGCCAAGCCATCAATACCTACGCCCAGGTAGGCGTCCAGACCGGCGCCATGAGCGCCAGCCCGCACAAGCTGATCACCATGCTGTACGACGGCGCGCGCGCCGCGATTGCGCGGGCGAGGTTCCACCTGGACGGCGGCAACATCGCCGAGCGCGGCAATGCCATCTCCAAGGCCATCGACATCATCGACAACGGCCTGCGCGCCGTGCTTGACCATGATGCCGGCGGCGAGATCTCGGCCAATCTCGAATCCCTTTACGAATACATGGTGCGCCGGCTGATGCTGGCCAACCTGCGCAGCGACGCCGCCCTGCTGGCCGAGGTCGACACGCTGCTCGAAAGCCTGGCTTCGGCGTGGGCGCAGATCGACGACGACGCCGGCGGTGCCGAGCGGCAACCGGCCTTACAGGACAGCTGACATGGCCTTCGCTCCAACGTTTTCCGCGATCGTGGGCTGCTACGAGGAAATCCTCGCACTGTCGGCGCGCATGCACGAGGCGGCGCAGGGCGCCGACTGGGACACGGTCACCACCTTGCAGCAAGGCTACCTGGCCCAGGTGGACCGACTGCGCCTGCTCGACCACGAGGCACCGTTTTCCGATGCCGAGCGCATGCGCCGCTACCAGTTGCTGGATCGCATCCTGACCTACGACGCGCGCATCCGCGAACTGGCCGTGCCGCAGCTCAAGCGGCTCGGCGACATGCTGACGAGCTCGCGCCGGCAGTTCGCGCTGAGCGCAGCCTATGGCGCCACCACCGGCGCCACCACCTGACGCGGCCTGAGCGCCGCTTCCAGCCCCGCGGCGGGCAGCAAGGCCCGCCGTCTTCACCGACGCCACCCGTATGACCGGCATCCTTCTGCCTCCAGGCCTGGCACCCGGTCAGGCTCCGGACCCGCAATCGCTGCGCACCGCCATCGCCATCGACCAGGTCTCGGCGCTGCAGCCGGTGCCCGACGCCACCGAGTCGAATGTCAGTAACGCCACCGGCCAGGCTGTCCGCCACAGCGCGCTCGCGGCCGGCGCCAGCGGGGCCTCCGGCCAGGCCGCCTTGCTGCCCGGCGCGTCGACACAGGAATCGCTGAGTGCGGCGGCACGCGCCATCCTGGCGGTGATGGACGGTACCGAGGCGCAGCCCGTGCGCAGCGCCGGTCCGTTGCTGGCCGCCGCGTCCATGGCGGCATCCGCGCCGGCCACTGCCGCGGCGCTGGCCAGCGCGGTCGGCCAGAGCGGCCTGTTCTATGAAGCGCACCTGGCGCAATGGGTGGCCGGCGCACGCGCGCTGGCCGGCATCCGCCAGGAGCCGCAGGCGCAAGTCCCGGTGCCTGGCCGAACCATGGCCGGCGGCCCAGGTCAGGGCACCGCCGCCATGCCGCCGTCGCTGCAGCTGACCTATGCGGGCAACGGCAGCGTGGCGGAACCGGCGCGCCCTGCCGCGCCGACGCTGCTGCCGGCCTCGCAGGTGCTGGCCGAAGCGCTGGCCGCGGCCGGCAATCCGCGCGTGGCCCATAGCCATGCGGCGGCGGAGCAGGCGCTGCGGCAAGGCACCGCCACCACCGCGGCGTACCGCCGCGACGCCGCGGCCGAGCCCGCCGCGTGGCGCCAGTCGGCGGCAGCGCTGGCCACGCAGGCATACCAATCCACGGCGCAGGCCGGTGCGCGCATGGCCGCGCCGGACGATCCCGCCACCCGGCCGGGGGGCGCGTTCGAAGGCCGTGCGCAGGTCAGCCTGGCGGATGCCGGCCGGCTGGCGGCGGCGGACGGCCCGGCCATCCATCCCGCGACCGAGGGCGTAGTCCGGCAGCAACTGGAATTGCTCGCCACGCAGCAGTTCCGCTTTGCCGGCGAAGCCTGGCCCGGCGTGCCGATGGCGTGGGAGCTATTGCGCGCGGATGCCGACGGGCCTGCGCAGGCCAACGGCGAAGCCGCGCGGCCTTGGACAAGCCGCTTGCGGCTGCAGTTGCCCGGCCTTGGCATCGTCGAGGCGGTGCTGACCCTCGGCCCCGCCGGGCTCGACGCCCGTGTGGCAACGCCAGACACCGATGTCGCGGCGCGTTTCATCGCGGCACGGCCGCTGCTGCGCAGCCAGCTGGAGGCGCACGGCATCGTGGTGCAGCGCGTGAGCGTGCAGACCGAGGACAACCTCGCCCCGGGAGAGGTCAGATGAGCGAAGCCGCGCACGACCGCGGCACGGCAATCGCGCTGTCGTACCAGCACAGCGACAAGGCGCCGCGCGTCGTCGCCAAGGGATACGGCGTCGTCGCCGAAGCCATCATCGCCCGCGCGCGCGAAGCCGGCGTGTATATCCACGATTCCCCCACGCTGGTGAACCTGTTGATGCAGATCGACCTGGACAGCCACGTGCCGCCGCAGCTCTATGTGGCTGTGGCCGAACTGCTGGCATGGATCTACCACCTTGAAGCGGGCACCGACCCAGGCGCGGAAGCGCAGACCTGACCCCGCAGATCTTCCCGACGACAAAGAGCCCCTGGCCGCTTGCGCGCGCCAGGGGCTCTTTCTCTTTGGGGCAGGCCGCTGGCCTTACACCGCCATATTCATCATTTCCTGATACGCCGCCACCAGCCGGTTCCTCACCTGCACCCCGGTCTGGAACGACACATTGGCCTTCTGCAGGTCGATCATCACGTCATTGAGCGCCACGCCGGGCTTGCCCAGCTCGAACGCCTCGGCTTGGCCGTAGGCGCGCTCCTGCGCGGCGTTGATGCGGCCGAGCGAGCGTTGCAGCTCGCCGGCGAAGCCGCCGCCGACCGGCGCCGCGGACTGGCTGGCGGTGTTGCCCGAGGCAACTTGGGACATCCCGCGCAGTTGCTGCAGCATGCCCTCGATGGAAGAGATAGTGGTCATTTGGCTCGTCGTACACCGGCGTACCGGCTCGGTTCGTCTTGTGGCGCGCCCCCTTGCATCACAGCCAGCCTGCGGCAAGCAGGCCTCAGGCGGTTCGCACCCAGTTTCAGCCCCCGCAGAGTACCTGCCGCCACCGCTGGCCCATGGACCGAAATCGGCCGGAAAACCCGGTCTATTCACCGGATTGTGCCGCTCAAGTCTGGCCGATCATTGCCACCGTGCCGGAGGAGCGCGGGCTGTCGACCCGTGCTGCCCCCGGAGATCACCAGACAACCATCGATTCGGGAGTACGCGTGTTTTCTCTGCAGCGTAATGTGAGCCGTGCCGTGAGCCGCGCCGACGACCAGGGCGGTCAGCATCGCCGGTGCCGCCGTGCGCATCGCCGCGCCGGGTCTGGAGCACGCGCATGACCGCGGCCGTGGCACTGCCCGGGCGTCCGGCCGAAATGCTGGAGCGCCTGAAGGCCAACCCGAAGCTGCCGCTGATGCTGGGCGGCGCGGCCCTGGCCGCCGCGATTGCGGTGGGCGTGCTGTGGTCGCGCGGCCCGGACTACAAGGTGCTGTACAGCAACCTGTCCGAGCGCGATGGCGGCGCGGTGCTGCAGTCGCTGCAGCAGATGAATGTGCCGTACAAGTTCGCCGAAGGCGGCGGCGCGGTGATGGTGCCGGCCGAGAAGGTGCACGAGACCCGCCTGCGGCTGGCCTCGCAAGGCCTGCCCAAGAGCGGCACGGCCGGCATGGAGCTGATGGACAACCAGAAGTTCGGCATCAGCCAGTTTGCCGAGCAGGTCAACTACCAGCGCGGGCTGGAAGGCGAGCTGGCGCGCTCGATCGAGTCGATCGCCGCGGTGCAGTCCGCGCGCGTGCACCTGGCCATCCCCAAGCCGACGCTGTTCGTGCGCGAGCGCCAGAAGCCGACCGCATCGATCGTGCTGCAGCTGTACCCGGGCCGTGCCATCGATGAGGGCCAGGTCGCGGCGATCAGCCACCTGGTGTCGTCGAGCGTGCCGGAGCTGACGCCCAAGTCGATCTCGATCGTCGACCAGCACGGCAACCTGCTGTCGAATACCGGCAACGAGCGCATGCTCGACGCCACCCAGCTCAAGTACGTGCAGGCACTGGAGCAAAACTACCTGAAGCGCATCGAGGCGATCCTGACGCCGATCGTCGGCAAGGACAACGTGCGCGCGCAGGTCACCGCCGACGTCGATTTCTCCATCGTCGAGCACACCGACGAGAGCTACAAGCCCAACCAGGACCCGACCCGCTCGGCGATCCGCAGCCAGCAGACCAGCGAATCGACCCAGCAGGGCGCCACGCCCCCGGGTGGCGTGCCCGGCGCGCTGTCGAACCAGCCGCCCGCTGCCGCCGCCGCGCCCGTGACCACGCCGCAGACGCCGCGCGCGGGCCAGGCGCCGGGCCAGGCCGGCGCACCGGCCCAGGCTCAAGCCGGCCAGGCCGCGCAGGGCGCCACCACGGCCGCGTCCAGCGGCCCGAGCAGCAACCGCCGCGATTCCACCGTCAACTACGAACTCGACCGCTCGGTGCGCCATGTGCAGCAGGCCCCGGGCGGCGTGCGCCGGCTGTCGGTGGCGGTGGTGGTCAACTACCGCCAGCAGGCCGACGCCAAGGGCAAGCTCGTGGCCGAGCCGCTGCCGCCGGCGCTGCTGGCGCAGATCCAGAACCTGACCAAGGAAGCGATGGGATTCTCGGCCGACCGCGGCGACTCCATCAATGTGGTCAACAGCCCCTTCACCGCCGAGCGCGAGAAGGCCGAACCCGAACTGCCGCTGTGGAAGCAGCCCGACATGATCGCACTGGGCAAGACCCTGGCCGGCTACCTGCTGCTGGCACTGCTGGCGCTGTTCGCGTGGTTCAAGGTGGCGCGCCCGATCCTGCGCCGCTACACCACGCCACCGCTGCCCGCGCCCGAGCCCCGGGACGAGACCGAGGCGGTACTGCTGCCGCCGGAAGAGCCGGCCAATCCGGAAATCCTGCGGCTTGCCGCCAAGTATGAAAGCGACCTCGCGCTGGTGCGCGACGCCGCCCAACGCGACCCGCGCCTGGTCGCCAGCGTGATCAAGAACTGGATTAGCAATGACAACCGCTAAGGGCATCTCTGAATCCGGCTTGCAGAAAAGCGCGGTGCTGATGATGGCGATCGGCGAGGATGCCGCCGCCGAGGTGTTCAAGCACCTGTCGCAGCGCGAAGTGCAGGAACTGGGCTCGGCCATGGCCACGCTCAGCTCGGTCACGCGCGAGGAAATGGCCGAGGTGCTGGGCGAGTTCCGCGCCGAGACCGAGCAATACCTGGCGCTGAATGTCGATTCCAGCGCGTTTATCCGCAGCGTGCTGAACAAGGCGCTGGGCGAGGAGCGCGCGCAGTCGGTGATCGAGGACATCCTGGAGTCGCGCGATCCGGGCGGCGGCATCGACTCGCTCAACTGGATGGATGCCACGGCCATCGCCGAGCTGATCCGCGACGAGCACCCGCAGATCATCGCCACCATCCTGATCCACCTGGACCGCCAGAAGTCGTCCGAAGTGCTGGGGCTGTTCACCGACCGCCTGCGCAACGACGTGATCCTGCGCATTGCCACCTTCGGCGGCGTGCAGCCGGGCGCGCTGCAGGAACTGACCGACGTGCTCACCAAGCTGCTGGCGGGCCAGAGCCTGAAGCGCAGCCGCATGGGCGGGGTGCGCACCGCGGCCGAGATCATCAACCTGATGAGCACTGCGCACGAAGAGGCCGTGATCGACGGCGTGCGCCTGCACGACGGCGACCTGGCGCAGAAGATCATCGACGAGATGTTCCTGTTCGAGAACCTGCTCGAGGTCGACGACCGCGGCATCCAGCGCGTGCTCAAGGAAATCGCCACCGAGTCGCTGATCGTCGCGCTCAAGGGCGCGCCGCAGGAGCTGCGCGACAAGTTCATCCGCAACATGTCCACCCGCGCCGGTGAGATGCTGCGCGAGGACCTGGACGCGCTGGGCCCGGTGCGCGTGTCGCAGGTCGAGGCCGAGCAGAAGGCCATCCTGCAGGTGGTAAGGCGCCTGGCGGATGCGGGCGAAGTACAGATCGGCGGAGGCGACGATGCCTATGTCTGAGGCAGACCCCGAGCGCGGGAGCGCGCGCCGGGCGTCGGGCGCGGATTCGCTCTCGTCCCTGGCCGGCCACGGCGCGGCCGCCGGTACGGGCGGCTTCGCGCCGTTCGAGCCGCCGCGCCGTGCGCGTGGCGGTGCCGCCGGCTGGCAGCGCTGGCAAATGGGCTCGCTCGATTCCCGGCATGCCGAGCCGCCCGAGGCCTTCGCCACCATGCCCGCCGAACCGGCGCCCCCGCCGATCGACTTTGCCGCCCTCGACGCGATGCGCGAAGGCGCGCGCAAGGAAGGCTATGCCCAGGGCTACACCCAGGGCCAGACCCAGGGCTACGGCGACGGCCACCGCGAAGGCTATGCGCGCGGCCTCGAGGCCGCCCGCAACGAAGCCGCGCAGCTGCAGGCGCTGGCCAGCAATTTCCGCGGCGCGCTTGGCAGCGTGGACGACGCGGTCGCGCGCGCGCTGGTGTCGCTGGCGCTGGACGTGGCGCGGCAACTGGTGCGCTCGACGCTGGCACAAGACCCCGCGGCCCTGCTGCCGGCGGTGCGCGAGCTGCTGACCAGCGAACCGGCGCTGTCCGGATCGCCCAGCCTGCTGCTGCACCCCGACGATGTGGCACTGGTCGAGACCCACCTGCACGGCGAACTCGCCGCCGCCGGCTGGACCGTGCGCGCCGATCCGTCGGTGGCGCGCGGCGGCTGCATTGCCAGCGCCGCCAGCGGCGAGCGCGACGCCACGCTGCCCACGCGCTGGACCCGCGTGGTCCGGGCGCTGGGCCGCGATGACCCATGGGAGCCGCCGCATGCCTGATAGCGCGCAAGCCACGGCCACGCCCTCGGCAGACGCTGCGCAGGCCCACACGCAACGCTGGATCGGCGCGCTCAACGGCGCCGCGGCAGGCATCGCCGGGCTCGACAGCAAGCGCAGCTGCGGCCGCCTGACGCGCGCCGCGGGGCTGGTGCTGGAAGCCGTGGGCCTGCGCCTGCCGGTGGGCAGCGATTGCCTGATCGAGCTGCCGGCCGGACAGTTCACCACCGACAGCAACGCCCCGCGCACCGCGGAGGCCGAGGTGGTCGGCTTTGGCGCCGACCGCCTCTACCTGATGCCGCAGTCCGACGTGGTCGGGCTGCTGCCCGGCGCGCGCGTCTATCCGCTGGAGCCGTCGCCGCAACCGGCCGGCGCCACCGCGCCGCGCGAGCCTGGCTCCAAGCGCCTGCCGGTCGGCCCGGGGCTGCTGGGCCGCGTGCTGGATGCGGCCGGCCGCCCGCTCGACGGGCTCGGCCCGCTTGCCGCGGCGATGGAAGTGCCGCTCGCCGGCGAGCAGATCAACCCGCTGATGCGCGCGCCGATCGAAACCGTGCTCGACACCGGCGTGCGCGCCATCAACGGCATGCTGACCGTCGGCCGCGGCCAGCGCATGGGCCTGTTCGCGGGCTCCGGCGTGGGCAAGAGCGTGCTGCTCGGCATGATGGCGCGCTACACCAGCGCCGACGTGATCGTGGTCGGGTTGATCGGCGAACGCGGGCGCGAGGTGAAGGAATTCATCGAGAACATCCTCGGTCCCGAGGGCCGTGCGCGTTCGGTGGTGGTGGCTGCCCCCGCGGACTGCTCGCCGCTGCTGCGCATGCAGGGCGCCGCCTATGCGACGCGGCTGGCCGAGTATTTCCGCGACCAGGGCCAGCACGTGCTGCTGATCATGGATTCGCTGACGCGCTACGCCATGGCCCAGCGCGAGATTGCGCTGGCGATCGGCGAGCCGCCGGCGACCAAGGGCTATCCGCCGTCGGTCTTCGCCAAGCTGCCGACGCTGGTCGAGCGCACCGGCAACGGCCCCGAAGGCGGCGGCTCGATCACCGCGTTCTACACCGTGCTGACCGAAGGCGACGACCAGCAGGACCCGATCGCCGATTCCGCGCGCGCCATCCTCGATGGCCATATCGTGCTGTCGCGCAGCCTGGCCGAAGCCGGCCACTATCCGGCCATCGACGTCGAGGCCTCGATCAGCCGCGCCATGACCGCGCTGATCCCGCACGAGCAGTTTGGCTCGGTGCGCCGCTTCAAGCAGCTGATGTCGCGCTACCAGCGCAACCGCGACCTGATCAGCGTGGGTGCGTACGTGCCCGGCAATGACCCGGAGCTGGATCTGGCGATCCAGCTGCATCCGCGCATGGAAGCCTTCCTGCAGCAGGACATCCACGAGCGCGCCGGCTACGCCGACGCCATCGCCGCGCTGCACCGCCTCTTCGACAGGAGTGAACATGCTCAAGCATTCACCGCTCAACACGCTGGCTGACCTGGCCCAGACCGATACCGACACCGCCGCGCGCGAGCTCGGGCGGCTGCAGGGCTTGCGCACGCAGGCGGAGTTGCAGCTGAACCAGCTGACGCAGTACCGCCAGGAATACCGCGAGCGCATGCAGGCGGTGGCGGCGCAAGGCATGAGCTCAAGCCGCTGGCAGGATTTCTCGCGCTTCCTGGATTCGCTGGACCATGCCATCCGCCAGCAGGGCGCAGCGCTGGCCAAGGCCGAGGCCGACCTGCTGGCCGGCCGCAACCGCTGGCAGCACCAGAAGCGCCGCCTGAACTCGTTCGACACGCTGATCGCGCGCGCCGAAGCGAAGCACGAGCAGGTGGCCGCCCGCCGCGAGCAGCGCGCCAACGACGAATACGCCGCGCGCCTCGCCCGTACCACGGCCGGCCGCCTGAGCGAAGCCTGAACAACGCCTGGGCGCAAGCCATCCGCCAGGCCACATCGTAGCGAACACCCATGATCGATATCAGCCAGATTGTCAGCAGCGCCGCGAATGCGGTGGAAGGTGCCCGGCGTGCGACGGCCGACGCCGCCGCCACCGGCTTCCGCGACGCGCTGTCGAACGCCCGCGACAGCCACAAGGCCGCCCCGGCGGCGCCCGCCGCGCGGGAGACCGTGGCGCGCGACAAGCCCACCGCGCGTGCGGCTGCCGCGCCGGCGGACGCCGGCAAGCCCCAGGCTGCCGCCGCCACCGGCAAGAAGCCAGCTGCCGGCCCGGAAGACAAGGACCAGGATCAGGATCAGGACAAGGAAGACGCCGCCGTGGCAACGTCGACGCAGGCAGCCGCCGCCGTATTGGCGCTGATGCTGCCCGCGGCCACACCGAACCCCGCCGCCACGCCAGCCGGCGCCGCAGGCGCCACGGACGCCGCCGCGGCCGGCCTGGCCGGCACCGGCAGTGCCGCGGCATTGCAGGCGGCGCTGAGCGGCACCGCCGACGCCACCGCGCAAACCCAGGCCGACGCGGGCACCGCCGCGGGACCGGCCGCCGGCACGGCCTTGCCCGACGCGTTGCAGGCGGCCACCAGCGATGCCCGCCCGGCGCAGCCGTCGGTCGCCGACACGCTGGCCACCATCGCCTCGCAGCGCGCGGCGATGCGGCCCGGCGGCAGCGCCGGCAGCGACGCCAAAGCCCCTGCCACGCAGGCCGTTGCGGGCGACGCCCTGGCGCTGCTGCAAGCGGATCTGCCGGGCCAGGATGCCGGCGCTTCGGCAGGCGGATCGGGGCATCGCCCAGACAGCGGCCTTGGCCAGCAGCGCGCCGATCCGCTCGCCGCCAGCACGGCCGCGCCCGAGGCCCGCCCCGCGGCCATCGCGTTCGCCGCCGCGCAGGCGACCGCGCGCGCCGGCGAGAGCACCGCGGCCAGCCCCGACGGCACCCCGGCACTGGCCGCCATGCTGGCCGGCCAGCCCACGCCGGCCGCTGCCGCCGCTGCCGCCAGCCGGCCCGTGGTCGCACCACCGCTGTACGACAGCCAGTGGCCGCAGGCCCTGGGCCAGCAGATGATCCGCCTGGGCACGCAAGGCCAGCAAAGCGCCGAACTGCAGCTGAACCCGCCCGACCTGGGGCCGCTGAAGGTGGTGCTCAACGTGATCAACGACCAGGCCCAGGCGCAATTCGTCTCGCCGCACCAGGCCGTGCGCGCAGCGGTCGAGGCCGCGCTGCCGCACCTGCGCACCGCGCTCTCGGAAAACGGCATCCAGCTGGGGCACACCTCGGTGGGCGCCGATGGCTTTGCCAGCCAGGCAGGCAACGGCAACGGCAACGGGCAGCAACAGCAGGCGCCGGGGCAAGGGCGCGCACAAGCCGGCTTTGGTGGCGCTGCGATAGCGGCGGCAGAGTCGGCGCCAGCGGCAGGTGCTACGGCACGGCCCGCGCGCGTGCTGGGGCGGGGGGAGATTGATACGTTTGCGTAAAGGACTCCGTCGCGCGAATTTGTTTCGCGGCCGGACAAGAGAGCAAGGCCGCCTCAAGGGCGGCCTTGTCATATCAGAAGTGACCAAGCATGGAAGCTCGGATACTTTGCTGCAACAAGAATGGACGTATTGCTGCTAGAATGCGTAAACATTTTTGCTTACCCTGACTCCCACTGAGCGACAGGAGGTTTCGGGTGAAGCAAAGTGAATTTCGGCGATGGCTCCGGACAAGGCGCGACGTTCAGCGAAGGGGCAAAGCACATCAAGGTGTATCTCAATGGCAGGCAGTCGACTTTGCCGAGGCATCCCAGACATGAAATCGGCGAGGGGCTGCGCAAGGCGATCCTCAAGCAACTCGGCCTGTCGTGAGCCTGCAAGACGTACCCGCCCCTTTCGCCAAAGGAGTTTCAATATGCTGCGCTTTCCCGCCAACATCGTCCCCGACGGCGATGGCTTTGCGGTCTCGTTTCCCGATATCCCCGAAGCCCTGACCAGCGGCGCCACTATCGAGCAGGCCCGGGAGATGGCCGCCGATGCGCTTGCAACGGCCATGGAGTTCTATTTCGAGGATGGCCGCCCGGTGCCACTGCCGTCGAAGGCCGGACGCGGACAGCATCTGGTAGAGCTGCCGGCAAGCATGTCGGCAAAGGTGCTGCTGCTCAACGAGATGATCGCACAGGGGGTCACGCAGGTGGAGCTGGCACGCCGGCTGCACACTCGCAAGCAAGAAGTGCAGCGCATCGTCAACCTCGATCATGCGACCAAGATCGACACGATCGAAGCCGCGTTCCGGGCGCTGGGCAAGCGGCTGGAACTGAAGGTCGCCTGAACCCGCCTGGCCTCGGCAGCACCCTCCCCACCATGACGTTCGACCTGTTCGACGACCTGCCCGAAGACAGCGCCGCCACCCTCGCCATCGAACCCCTCGCCGACGGCGCCGCCGTGCTACGCGGCGCGGCGCGGGCAAATGCCGAAGTGCTGCTCGCCGACGCGCAGGCCATCGTGGCCCTGGCCCCGTGGCGGCACATGGTCACCCCCGGCGGCCTGAAGATGTCGGTGGCGATGACGAACTGCGGCGCGCTCGGCTGGGTCTCCGACGCGCGCGGCTATCGCTATGACCCTATCGATCCGCTGAGTGGACAAGCGTGGCCCGAGATGCCCGCGAGCTTTCGCGCGCTGGCCTCCATCGCCGCCGCGCAGGCGGGCTTTGCCGGCTTTGCGCCGGATGCCTGCCTGATCAACCGCTACGTGCCGGGCACCCGGCTGTCGCTGCACCAGGACCGCGACGAGCGTGATTTCTCCGCGCCTATCGTCTCGGTCTCGCTGGGGCTGCCAGCGGTGTTCCTGTTCGGCGGCATGCGCCGCGCCGACAAGCCGCAGCGCGTGCGGCTGGCGCATGGCGACGTGGTGGTATGGGGCGGGCCGTCGCGGCTGGCGTTCCACGGCGTGGCGCCGCTGGCCGATGGCGACCATCCGCTGCTGGGGTCGTTGCGCATCAACCTCACATTCCGCAAGGCGCAGTAGGTTCCCGCCCGGCCTTGGCACTTTTGCCGGCGGTTTTCTACAGTCAATGGACTGTCATGAACGCCAACGTGCAAAGGCCCCTCCATGCATCTCGACGGCTCCTGCCATTGCGGCGCGGTCCACTTCTCGCTCGAATCCGATTCGCCCTGCCCTTACATGCACTGCCATTGCTCGATCTGCCGCAAGACGGCGGGCGGCGGCGGCTATGCCATCAACATCGGCGGTGATGCCGCCACGCTGCGCGTGCGCGGGCGCAAGCACCTCGGGGTCTACCACGCGGTGCTGCGCGAACCCGGCAAGCGCGCGCGGCGCTCGCCGGCGCAGCGGCATTTCTGCGTGAAGTGCGGCAGCGCGCTATGGCTCTGGGATCCGCGCTGGCCCGAGCTGCTGTATCCCCATGCCTCGGCCATCGATACGCCGCTGCCGCGCCCGCCGGAGGTGGTCGAGGCCTCGCTGGAATCCGTGGCGCCCTGGGTCGACGTGCCGCGCGGCAAGGGCCATGTCCACTGCGACACGTGGCCCGAAGAATCGCTCGCTGACTGGCACAAGCGGCACGGGCTGTCGTCGCCCTGAAGGGCGCGCCGGCGCGATATGAACGTTTTCGCCGAGAGATCTTAGTCTTTCTTCCTGACGCGGCCATTGCAACGGTTTGGGCCCCGCACGCATTGCCTCGCGCGGCGCCCGCCAGTATCTTCTGGCATCGACCATGCAGACCAGCCACGGGAGAGCCATGCCGCCAGGTGCCGCCACGGCAGCCACGGAACGCCGCAGCCAGCGTGCCGCGCCCAGCGCCGGCGCGGTCGGCACCGCGGTGCTGCTGGCGGCGCTGGCATGCACGCCGATAGCCGCGCGGGCATGGGTGGCCGGCAACGGTGGCGAAGCGGCGGCCACCACCAGCGCGTTGGCAGGCGGCACCTCGGCCGGGCCCTACCGCGGCTATGTCGGTCCGCCCGCGCAGCCCGACACCGGCGAACCCGCCACCACCCCGCGCCAATGGGACCGCGCGCTGCCTTTCTTTGCCCAGCGCGTGATCGACAAGGGCTATGACCTGCCCAATCCCTATGACATCGGCTATTCGTATTTCGATGGCCACCAGCGCTACCAGCTGAGCGGGCTGAGCGTGTCGGCGGGCAGCGCGCCGGTGCGCAGCGCGGACTTCGTGCGCTTCGACCAGTCGCGCATCCGCAATACCTCGCACCAGGTCCAGGTCGGCGCGTGGCTGTTCCCGTTCATGAACGTCTATGGGATGCTCGGCACGGTGCGGGGCAGCGGCGATATCGGCATCCGCTTTTCGTCGCTGACCGAGCTGGAGCGCTTCTTCGGCATCGATGTCGGCTGCGGGGGGCGCCGGCCGCGGCCGGATTGCGCGAACCCGATCCGGCTGCCGACGCAGCATGCCAGCTACAGCGGGCACTCCTACGGCGCGGGCTTTACGCTGGTGGGCGCCTACGGCGACTTGTTCTTCTCGCTGCCGGTGACGTTCACCGTCTCCGACATCTCGATGTCCGACACACCGGTGAAGTCGCTCAATATCGGCCCGCGCGTGGGCTGGAATCTCCGGCTGGGCCGCTTCGGCGTGCTGACACCCTATGTGGGTGCCACCTGGTTCCGCACCCACGCCAGCATCACCGGGCATTTCGACGTGCCGGTGCCGGGCAGCGACCAGACCCAACGCCTGAACTACCAGATCGATGAAAAAGTGGCGGGTGCCTGGAGCGGCTCGGTCGGCATGAACTGGACCATCAACAAGTACGTCGGGCTGCTGGTGGAAGTCGGCTACGGCTACAACCGCAACAACGTGATCGCCACCGGATTTCTCCGCTTCTGACGCTGCCCAGGCCATGTCCGCGCTGCACCGCTGTCTCGCCGCCACCCTCGCCCTGCTGTGCGCCGGCGCGCCCGCGCACGCCGACGAGCCGGGCTGGATGGACCGGCTGCTGACGCGGCTGGGCGCGTCCAGCCAGGTCGACCTGAGCCACGGCATGGACTGGGGCGTGTTGCCGGGGCCGTTCTACAACCCGGAAATGGGGCTTGGGCTGGGCATGGCGGCGATCGGGCTGTACAAGCCGCCCAACGCGCAGGCCGACACGCAGGTCTCCACGCTCAACCTGCACGGCTTTATCACCACGCGCGGCGCCGTCGGGCTGGGCGTGGACAACACCACCTTCTTTGCCGACGACAGCTACCGCTTGGTGGTCACCGGCGCGGTGCTCAACATGCCGACGTCCTATTGGGGCATCGGCTACGACCGCGCCAGCGACGACGCCAACCAGGAGGGCTATACCCGCCGCGAGTTCTTCCTGCAGCCGCGCATGCTGGTGCGGGTGCGGCCCAACACCTATGTCGGCGCCGGCTTCTCGGTGCAGAACGACGACGCCAACAGCCTGCAGCGCGGCGCCGCCAGCGCGCTGGCCACCGATCCCAACGGGCCGCATGTGTTCAGCGCCGGCGTGACCGCGCATTTCTCGTACGACACGCGCGACTTCCTGCCCAACCCCTACGCCGGCCAGGCGCTGATCGCCAACGCCGCGGTGTACCGGCGCGGGCTCGGCAGCAATACCGATTTCGAGACGCTGGAATGGAGCTATGACCGCTACCACCGCCTGCGCGGTCGCGATGTGCTGGCGTTCGACCTCTACGGCCGCTTCAGCTGGGGCGACGTGCCGTGGAACATGCTGTCGCAGCTCGGCGACAACAAGCGCATGCGCGGCTATTTCCTGGGGCAGTACCGCGACCGCAACGTGGTCATGACGCAGGTGGAATACCGGCTGCATATCGCCGGCCGGCAGGGCATGGTGTTCTGGGCCGGCGCCGGGGCGATTGCGCCCAAGCCGGGCGACCTGCCCTCGGCGCACTGGCTGCCGAACGCCGGCATCGGCTACCGCTTCGAGTTCAAGCCACGCGTCAACGTGCGCCTCGATGCCGGCTTCGGCCGGCGCACGCGCGGGGTCTACTTCCAGATCAACGAAGCGTTCTGAGCGCCCGGTGCCGTGCGCTCGGAACGCTGAAGCCCCTCAGGCGGGCAGGAACCCCTCGACCGTCAGGTAACGCTCGCCGGTGTCGTAGTTGAAGCCCAGCACGCGCGCGTTGGCCGGCAGTTCGGGCAGCTTCTGCGCAATCGCCGCCAGGGTCGCCCCCGACGAGATCCCGACCAGGATGCCTTCCTCGCGCGCGCAGCGGCGCGCCATCTCGCGCGCGGGCTCGGCATCGACCTGGATCACGCCGTCGAGCAACGCGGTGTCGAGGTTCTTCGGGATAAAACCCGCGCCGATGCCCTGGATCGGATGCGGCGCCGGCGCGCCGCCGGAGATCACCGGGGACGCCACCGGCTCGACGCCGAACACCTTCAGTTGCGGCCATTTTTCCTTGAGCACCCTGGCGCAACCGGTCAGGTGGCCGCCGGTGCCGACGCCGGTGATGAGCGCGTCCAGCCCCTCAGGGAAGTCGTTCAGGATCTCCTGCGCGGTGGTGCGTGCGTGCACATCGGCATTGGCGGGGTTCTCGAACTGCTGCGGCATCCATGCGCCCGGGGTGGCGGCGACCAGCTCCTCGGCGCGCGCGATCGCGCCCTTCATGCCTTTCTCGCGCGGGGTCAGGTCGAAGGTGGCGCCATAGGCCAGCATCAGCCGGCGGCGCTCCACCGACATGCTGTCTGGCATCACCAGCACCAGCCTGTAGCCCTTGACCGCGGCCACCATGGCCAGGCCGATGCCGGTGTTGCCCGAGGTCGGCTCGACGATGGTGCCGCCGGGCTTGAGCACGCCGCGGCGTTCGGCGTCTTCCACCATTGCCAGCGCGATGCGGTCCTTGATCGAGGCCCCCGGGTTGCTGCGCTCAGACTTGATCCAGACCTCATGGCCGTTGCCGAACAGCCGGTTAATGCGGATATGCGGGGTATTGCCGATCGTCTGCAGGATGTTCTGGACCTTCATCGTGTTCTCCGTGGCGGGGTGCATAGCGGATGCGATGCGGCACGCCGGGCAGGCGGCGCAGGGCAAGGATCAAATGACCCCGAGATTTTAGTGCAAAGCGCCGCCCGGGCCGCTCGCGTATGATTGAGGCCGCCGCGCCTTGCCCCCGCTTTCTCCGGAATCCGGCCTGAAATCCCCGCATTGCCCCTTGCCCTGATGCCTGACCACCTGCTGCTGTCCTCCCTGCTGATCTTCGGACTCGGTGGTTTGCTCGGCGCGGTGGGCGGGCTGTTCGGCATCGGCGGCGGGCTGATTGCGATTCCGGCGCTGGGCCTGCTGTTCGGCATGGACCAGCAGCTGGCGCAGGGCACTGCGCTGGTGATGATCGCGCCCAACGTGCTGATCGGCTTCTGGCAGTACCGCAAGCGCGCCGACATTGCGCTGCGCACGGCGGTGGTGCTCGGGTTGTCGGCGGTGCTGGCAACCTGGCTGGCGGCGCGCGCAGCCACCGCGATGGACGCCCAGTTGCTGCGGCAGATCTTTGCGCTGTTCATGATCGGCATGGCGCTGTACTTCCTGTGGCGGCTGCTGCCGGGGCGCGCGGTGACGGCGCAACAGGCCCGCCTCTCGCCCCGCTGGATACCGCTGGTGGGCGTGGTGGGCGGCTTGTTCTCGGGCTTCTTCAGCGTGGGCGGCGGCGTGGTGGCCGCGCCGGCGCTGGTGGGCCTGTTCGGGCTGCGCCAGGCGGCGGCACAGGGCCTGGCGCTGGCGCTGGTGACGCCGGGCGCGGTGGTGGCGCTGGCCACCTATGCCCATGCCGGCCACGTCGACTGGGCCAGCGGCATTCCGTTGTCGCTGGGCGGCATGCTGACCATCTCATGGGGCGTGGCGCTGGCGCACCGGATGCCCGAGCGCCGCCTGCGCGCGTGGTTCGCGGTGTGCCTGATCGCCACCGCGGTGGTGTTGCTGGTGCGCGGCGGCTGAACCCCGCGCGGGGCGTTATTTGCGCAGCACCAGGCAGAAGTTGTTGGCCGGCATCGGCACCGGCTCATCGCAGCGCAGGCCCTGCGCCGCGCCCAGCGCGATCACGGCTTCCATGTCGCGCACGCCCCAGTCGGGGTCGGTGGCGCGCAGCTGCGCGTCGAAGGCGGCGTTGCTGGGCGCGGTGTGCGCGCCGCCGCGACGATAAGGGCCGTACAGGAACAGCACGCCACCGGGGCCCAGCAGCTTGCCGGCGCCGGCGAACAGCGCCTCGGCCGCGGCCCACGGCGCGATATGGATCATGTTGATGCAGACCACCGCGTCCGCGGCGTCGATGCCCCACGGCTGGCGGCAGACATCCAGCGCCAGCGGCGCGCGCACATTGGCCAGCCCGGCGTGCGCGGTCCAGGCGGCGATCGACGCGCGCGCGGCCTCGTCCGGATCGCTAGGTTGCCAGGTCAGCCCCGGCAGCGCCGCGGCAAAGTGCACGGCATGCTGCCCGGTGCCGCTGGCAATTTCCAGCACCGTGCCGCGGGCGGGCAGCACCTGGCGCAGCACGGCGAGGATGGGTTCGCGGTTGCGGTCGGTGGCGGGCGCCATGCGGCGCGCGTCGGGGTCGTGGGTCGGTCCGGTCATGATGGCAGGGGCAGGGGGGCAAGGGAATGGGCCCTAGCGTAGCAGAATCGGCGCGCGGGCCGGCCGCGCGCCGCGTGGCCGATCGGCTTTGGCGATCAGCCGGGCGTGCACGGGAACGCCTGCGCCACCGAGGGCCGCAGCGCCGCCGTGGTCGGGCTTTCCTCGCCGCTCACCAGCGTGTTGTCGGTGAACTTGCAGCCGTAGGCGGGACTGGCCACGATGGCGGCGTCCAGCACCTCGTCGCCGGCCGGCTTCACGCCGTTCTGCTCCCAGTTGACCATGTCGTCGAAGGCCCTGGCCTGTTCGGCCACGGTGAAGTCGCAATGGCTCACGCCGCGGATGGCGCGCTGCACCAGCCATTGCGCGGTGCCGTTGGCATCGGCGCGGCGCTTGTAGATCTGCTCCATGCTGAACGGCACGTACATGTCGCCCAGCGTATGCAGCGTCACCACCGGCACGCCGATGCGCGCATTGGTCCGCGGAATCCACCGCAGGCCGTCGCTGCGCGGGCGATTGGCGTCGGCGCTGCCGGTCACGCGGAAGATGCCCGCGTTGAACGACTGCTCCGCCGGCGACTGCGCCGGGTCATTGTCGAACTGGAAGGTGATGCCGGTGGTGTTGACCACGTTCTGCGTCAGGATGCCGTTGACCGTGCCGTCCTGGCCGAAGGTGCTCCACACCGCGTCCTGCAGCGCCTGCGCGCCCGGACCGCCGAAGCCCCAGTCGAACAATGGCCGCTGACCGCCGGTCAGGTTGCGCACGATCGCCTTGAGGGTATCGCCCGGCGCCGTCGTCTGGCCGGGGTAGGTGGTGAACAGCGCCGCGCGCACCGCCGGGGCAACCTGCGCCCAGTTGGCCGCCGGCCACGCCGTCACCGGATAGCCGGCCAGTTGCTGGGCCGCGGTCTGGTAGGCGCCGAAATAATTGAACAGCTCGGTATCGCCCAGCACGCCGCACATCGGCACCGCGCCGTGGTAACGCACCTTGTGGTTGGCGGCCTGGATGTTCTCGTCATCGACCGCGGCGGCCGAGACATGGCCGCCCATCGAATGGCCGATGATGTAGGTGCGCGCCGGCGCCGACAGCGAGCGCCCGTTCTGTGCGGCAATGCGGGTAAAGGCCAGCGCCAGCGCGTTGGTGTCTTCCAGGCCGGCGCGCACGTCATAGTAGTTCTTCGCGTAGCTCGACGCGGCCCAGGCGTAGCCGTTTTCCAGCAGGTGCCGGCGGATGCTGGGCAAAGTCACCGCCAGCGCCGCGCCGGTGCCCGCATAGCCGTGCGCGTACATCACCAGCCGGCCGTTCCAGTTCTTTGGTACTTCGATGCGGTAGCCGGCGCCATCCTGCACGCCCCACCAGCGGTCCGCATCGGGCGCGCCGGCCAGCGCCGCGAACGGCAGCGTGGCCGCATCCATGGTGAAAGCGCGGTCGTCCTGCGGCCGCTTTTCTTCGGCCTGCGGCGGATTCTGCGCCGGCGCATCGTCATCGCCGCCGCAACCGTACAGCAGCGTGGCGGCGAGGCACAGCATCGCGGCTTTCCCGACAGTTCGTTTCATGCCCTGGTCTCCTTTGTCATGCGGATCTTGTTGTCCTGGCGGATGGCGCGCCGGCAGCGAAGTGCCGTGGCCGACGCCCCCACCACTGTAGGACACGGTGGCGCATCCCGCATGGAGGCAATCCTCGGCACGCTGCGACGCTTGCAACGGGTGGGGGTTACCCCCGGCTCGCGTGAACCGGCGCTGCGTGTTATCGCACCGGGGGCGTACGGCAGATGAGCGCGCCAATGCAAACGGCGAGCCGAAGCCCGCCGTCCTTATTGCCGCACGCTGCCGCGCGTCAGGCCTTGGCCAGCCTGAGGCCGGTCGGGTCGCCGGTCAGGTAGCCGACGGCCGCGCCGAAGCGGTCCTTGTAGTTGGCGCGCACCAGCGGATCGAGTTGCGCCTTCACCTTGTCGTGCAGCGGCGATTCCCAGTCGCCAACGTGCTGGAAGTTGCTCATCACGTAGGTCCAGCCATTGATCTCGTCCACCGCATGCAGGCCGGTCGATTCAGCGCCGACCGGGCACGACAGCACGCGGCTGAGCACCTTGGTGTCGACGTTGTACGCCCACAGGAAATTGTTGACGTGGGTGTTGCTGTCTTCGCCGACGAACAGCGTGCGCAGCTTCTCCGAGAACTTCAGGTTGTCCGGCGTGGCCACCTTGTCGGGGTTGGCAAAGTTGCCGAGCGCGTCCTGCTGCTTCATCTTGCCGCCGCCGAGGTCTTCGCTGACCAGCGCCGGCACCGCGGCCATGTCGACCGGCACCCATTCGCTGTTGATCGCCGCGCCGGTCTTGTCGGCCTGGCCGCCCTTCAGGTTGAGCTCATAGACCGCGCCCGAGTACGGGCCTTCGACCTGGATATCACCGGCATTGGCGGCATTGCCCGCCAGCATGCTCGATTCGATCCGGGACATCGCGGAATAGGCCTTCTTGTCCTTGATGTTGACGGTGGTGCCTTCCATCTTGGTAAAGCCCAGGCTGCCGCCGACCAGCGCGGCGTAGCGGTGGGTTTCCAGGAACGCCGCGGCCTTTTCCATGCCCGGCATCAGCTTCACCCAGTTCTGCTTGCCGTTGTAGAGGATGCGGGTATAGCTGGTGTCGGCCGGGTCGGCGGTCTTGACATCCATGATGTCGGCCAGCCGGATGCCGCCGTCGACCAGCGCGCGGATCTCGGCGCTGGTGGCGTGGCCGAGCCGGATCCACGACAGCGTGGCGCTGCCCGGGCCGGCGCCCGAGGTCTGGTTCCACTTGGCCACGTACAGCGTGCCGGCGGACAGGTCGCGCGCCTGGTCGGCGACGAACAGAAACAGGCCGCCATTGGTGGCATCGTCGCCCATCAGCACGGTGCGCTCGTCGGGCATCACCTGCACCAGCTCGTGAGAGATACGGCCCAGGCAGTAGTGCTTCTTGATGGTACCGGTGCCGTCCGGGTTGACCGTGACTTCGGGCAGGTGACCGTAGTGGTAGGCGTTGGCGCGGGCGGGGTCGCCATACAGGTTCTGGCTGTAGCCCTGCAGTTGCTTGACCGCGTTGGCATCCATCAGGTCGGTCTCGTACTCTTCGCTCGACAGATGGGTGTTCCACGGCGACAGGCTGGCGCCGCAGGTGATCCACAGGCCGTTGACCACCGAGGTGTCGACGTTGTGGTACTTGACCGGGGTCAGCTTGCCGGTGGCCGGGTCCTGGTCCAGCGTCAGCACCGCGATCGGCGACGGCAGCAGCCCGTACATGCTGACGTTGTTCTGGTTGCGCGTGGTGTATTCGAACTGCACCACCGCGAACACCGTGTTGCCCTTGACCCCCGGCACGGCCGGGTTGGCCAGCGTCAGCAGCGAGCTGCCGTCGGGCGCGTCGGAGAAGAACTGGCGTTCCTTGCCGGCTACCGAGGTATCGATGATCGGCTGGTTGCTGATGTCGTAGTAGCCGCCCGCCAGGATGGTGCCGCCCTTGCCGTCGGGCAGCGTGTCGCCGGTGATGAAGAAGGGCTGGTAGGCCAGCTTGTAGGTCTGGCTGCTGCCGTCGCTGAAGGACACCTTGAGGCTGGAGCCGACCGTGGTGGTGGCCATGGCCTCGGGCGTGGCCAGCGTGGGCGCGCTCATCGGCACGAACTCGGCGGTGGTGAAGGTGGCGGTGGCGCCCGGTGCCGGCGCCGGGGTCGGCGCGACGGCGGCATCGTCACCACCGCCGCAGCCTGCCAGCAGGCTGGTGGAGGCAAGGCCGAGCGGCAGCAGGGGCGCGCCGGCCAGCAGCTTCAGGGCCTTGCGGCGGCCAGCATTGGGTTGTTCAAGCATGTTTTCGATCCGGGGAAAGGAAGGGATGGTTGAATGCATGTTCGCGCCGGACCCGCGGGCGGAACCGGGCACCTGTTGCACAGGCGGGCGGCGGGCGTCATTGCGCACGTCCGGGCCGGATCGTAGGCTCGCTTTGTGACAGGAAGTTGACGATGCAACACAACGGTCACGACTCGCCGGGCCGCCCGACCGGCTGCGGTACACTTCTGCCTGCTTTTCCGCGGCCCGGCCGGCGCGGATTCCCTCCCCCTTGCGCCGCTGCACTTGCCCACCTACACGCTAGCCACCCCCGTCCACGCCGAGATCGAGATACGCAAGAGCCGCTTCCTGGCGCTGGCGTTGCCGGTGGCCGACCGCGATGCCGCCATGGCCGCGCTGCAGGCGCTGCGGGCCGAACACCCCACCGCCACCCACGTCTGTTGGGCACTGCTGGCCGGCGGGGCTTCGGGCATGTCCGACGACGGCGAGCCGTCCGGCACCGCCGGGCGGCCAATCCTGGAAGTGCTGCGCCACCATGATCTCGACGGCGTGCTGGCGGCAGTCGTGCGCTATTACGGTGGCGTCAAGCTGGGGGCAGGCGGGTTAGTACGGGCTTACACCGACGCGATTGCGGCCGCCTTGAAATCGGCCGAGCGCGTGGAACGTATTGCCTACGGGACCCTGACGGTGGCCGTCGACTACGCCGACGAGCCCCGTGTGCGCCGCTGGCTGGACTACGACGCGTCCGCAGGCTGCACGTTGGCCGAGACCAGCTACGGCGCGCTCGCCACGCTGGTGCTGCGCATGCCCGCGACACAGCTCGACGCCGCGCGCGACGCGTTGCGGGACGCCACCCACGGACGCGCCCGGTTTCCGCAGGTGGAGGATGACAGCCATGACTGACTTGGACGCTTCAGTCGAGAGCGCCGAATTCACCGCACAGGTGCTGCCGGGCTGTACCCCCTTCACGGCGCCGGCGGCGCTGAGCCTGCTGGAGGCGGCATTGCTCGAAGGCGTGGCGCTGCCTAATTCGTGCCGCAACGGCACCTGCCGCGCCTGTGCCAGCCGGCTGCACGCCGGGACGATCCGCTACCGGATTGAATGGCCGGGGCTGAGTCCGGACGAGAAGGACGAGGGGCTGATATTGCCCTGCGTGGCTTGTCCGACGAGTGATGTGGTGTTTGAGCCTGTGAGGCTTTGCTAGCTGCGATCAGACTAGCCGAATGGGCCCCGGGTATTGGGCAACGAGCGAGTCCGTGGTCAGCAGCGTCACGCCCTCCACGGTCGCCTGGGCAACGAGAAGCCGATCAAATGGATCCTTGTTAATCGGGGGGAGACAATCGATCGCTACTGCATGATCGCTGCGGATGGGCAGTTCAATGTAGCCGTTATCCAGCAAGCCTCTGCGCAGGACCCTGCCATTGACCTGGAAGTCCGCGCGCCCCAGGCCCTGCTTGATCGCAACCTCCCACAGGCTGGCCGGGCTGAAAAAAAGCACCGTGTCATCTCTGCTCACTAGCGACTGCGCGTCCAGCGGGAGACGCGCAGGCGTCAATGCCATCCACAGCAATAGGTGGGTATCGAGCAGCAGCTTCATGACTCGCCGCCGAACATGGCTTCGATTTCCCGCTCGCCCATGCGATCGAAATCATCGGGCACCTGCCCCTGGCCAGCCATGAATCCCAACCGCTTGATTTGGCCTTCCGCGGGCGCATTCAGCGGCACGACCTTGACAAGGGGCTTGCCAGCCTTGGCAATCACAAAAGGCTCGCCGTTGGCCGCCTGATCGACCAGCCGTGAAAGATGGGTCTTGGCCTCATGGATGTTAATGGTTTGCATGATTGCCCCCTAAACTAAGTCCACTTAGTTTAGTCCACCCATCCTCCCGCGGCAATCGCCGTTCCTCTAAGCTCCAGCCGCCAGAAAAAACCGCAACGCCAGCTTCAACCCATCCGGCCCCGCCGGATCCGAGAAGGCATGGCCCCCGGCGCCGCCGCTCCATGCGTGGGCCAGGCCTTCTACCCGCACCAGCCGCAGATAGGGCGACCGGCCTTCGTTCCAGTCGAACACATCGATGGCGCGCCGCATGCCGCGCTGGATGCGACGGGCCGGCACGCCGGCCAGGGGAAGCCCGCCCTCGGGCTGCAGGTGCATCCACATGCCGGCCGAAGCAGTGGCGTTGCTGAAGTCGACCACGTGGTCGGCATCGCCATGCAGCAGCAGCAACGGCGGCGGGCGCCGCCCCGCCAACCCGATCCGCAGCGCCTGCATGGCCTTGGCATCGGGACCGCGCTGCCCGCGCATGGCGCGCGTGGCCTGCGCGGCATTGCTGGCGCTCCATGGCACCGCGCCGGAGTGCGAGCCCACCGCGGCGAAGCGTGACGGATAGCGCAGCCCCAGCATCAGCGCCATTGCGCCGCCGGCGGACAGGCCCAGTACGCTGATGCGGTCCGCCGCCACCGGATGGCGCCGGCAGGCCTGGTCGACCAGCGCCATCAGCAGCCCGGCTTCCATGGTGCCCTGCGCGGCGGGCCGGAACCAGTTCCAGCAACGCTGTGCATTGGCCTGCGACGACTGCTCGGGCAGCAGCACCACCCAGCCCGATTCGCGCGCCACGGCAGCAGCGCGCGTGACCGCGGCAAAGCTGGCGGCGTCCTGGCCGCAGCCGTGCAGCAGCACCAGCATCGGCGCGCGCCGTGACGCGGTGGCTCCGGCGGGAACGAAGATGCGGTAGCGGCGCGGCGCCAGCGGCGCCCCCCAGGCGCCTTCCTCCCAGCGTCCGCTGCCACGGCTTTGCGGTGCCTGCACCGGCGAGACCACGCCGGACAACGCCCGCTGCGTGGCGGCCGTGACTGCAGCGGATTGCTTCACCGCGTTGCGCACGATGGCCTCGGTCATCGGCTTGGTCAGGTTCTTGTTGACGGCGCGCTGCATCTGGCGCGCATTGCGGGCGGCGGCCTGGTTCAGCGTGGACCAGAGTTTTGCGCCGGGCGAGCGGGGCATGCGGCATCCTGTCGGCTGGGTAACCGCTACATCATATGCCCTGGCGCGGCACGCCTTGCATGCCACGCGTTCCGGATGACTGCCTACAATGCAAGGGCCGTGTCGCAACGAGACACGAACCGGAGGCAAGCATGAGCGATGTGACAAGCGATTTCAGGCCCCTGGATCCGGGCCGCATCAACCTGACGGATCCGCTCGAAGTGCAATACTGGTGCAGGGAGCTTGGCTGCAGCACCAGCGCCCTGGAAAGCGCCGTCGATCAGGCGGGCGATCATATCTCCGCGGTGCGCGCCCAACTGGAACGGGCACACGCCGGCACGCGGTCCGGCTGACATCCCCGCCCGGGCGGGGACGCCCGCGCACCTTCCTTTTTTTTTGGGCCGTGGGGTTCCCTTAACCCCCTACCTTGAGCGCTTTCGGCAGCCGGATCTGGATAAACTCGCTGTCATCCGGCATCTTGCTGCCGACGTGCCGCCCCACGCTGAACGGGAAGTTGTTGTCGTCGATCACCAGCAGCGTGGTCGCGTCCAGCAGCAGCACGTCTTCAATGGTGTTGAACGGCATGCCGAACGGATCCCCCACCGCCACGTCGCCGGCGGCGCCGCCGGCGCTGATGCCGGACGGGTCGCGCAGCGCCATCAGGTTGGCCAGTTCGGACTTGGCGACGTAGTCGCCCGGCTGGCCCAGCGTCACCTGGAACAGCTTCTTGAAGCCATTCGGGTCGCCCTGCGAACCATCGCGCTCGATGACGATGCCGTCGGTGCCGTTGAACAGGATGAAGTCGCCGATATTGGTGCCCTTGTCGTCGAGCCGGTACTTGTACTGCACGCCGGTGAACGTGCGGCTGGCGATATCGAACTCCGAGATCAGCAGGGTCTTGCCGTCGTGGCCGGCCAGCGGCAGTTCCAGCAGCGGATAGAGCTTCTTGCCGTCCGGACTGATCGCCATGCCCTCGAAGCCGCCCGAGCGCTTCGCGCGCATGGGATCCGACGTCGCGGTGGCGCGGTACGGCCAGTACAGGCCTGCCATCCACGGCGTGTTGGCGCCGGCTTCGTCCTGCATGTTGGTGCCGTCGTCGCTGTTGGCCGCGTCGCCATAGATGGGGAAGTCGCCGAACAGGTACACCGTGCGGATCGCGGGGAACTTCTCCTGCACGCGCAGCAGCGTGCGGAAATCGAAGCTCTGGATATCGGCGCGCCGGGCCATGCCGGCAGCATTGATCACGCCCGCCAGCGTGTCGGCCATCGGCTCGGCGCCGACGGTGCGGTCCTTGTAGACGTTGCCCTTGCCGTCCTTGTCGCTGCGCGGGTTGAGCTTGGTCTCGATATTGAAGCGCACCGCCTGGGCGTTCTTCACGCGTTGCGCCGCCTGCGCATGATCCCTGCCGGCGCCAGTGCTGTAGTAGGCGACGTAGGCGCTGACCAGGTCGAACACATCCTGCACGCGCGGCACCACGTACGGGCTGGCGTAGCCCTTGGCGGCGGCCACTGCCGCCGATACCGGCGACAGCGCCGCATCGTTGCGCTGGCTCGGGCCGCGGAACAGCTTGTCGCAGATATAGGTGGACTGGATCTGCGCCGCGGTCAGGTTGCGGATCAGCACTTCGTCGGCGCTGCCGTACGGCGCGCCATCGGCGCGGCGGCACTTGACCGATTCGATATAGGGATCATGCTTGAGCACGGCGACGCCGTCGGCCGTGATGCCGGCATCGGTCTCCAGCGTGGTCATCAGGTTGTCCAGCGCCGCTTCCATCGCCGGCAGCGTGTTCTCCGGGCGCAGGTCGCGCGCGCCGCGATGGCCCTGCGCGTCGAACTTCGACGCATCGATCAGGCCATCGGCGCTCAGGTAGTCGCCGGCCTTGCCGTCGCCGTTGGCATCAAAGGCGGCCACGGCGGCATAGAGCAGGTCGGGCCGGTCCGAGATGATGCCGTTGACGCCGGCTCTCAGCAGTTCGGTCATCTTGGCGCTGTCGTTGACGGTCCAGGTAACCACGCTGTAGCCGGCGGCCTTGACCGAGGCCACGTCGAGCGTGTCGGACACCGCCGGTGCCAGCCCCGGCTGCGGGTTGCTGCCGCGTGCGTAGTGCGCGTCGGGGCTCGACCTGACGCCGTTGACGTCGTACTTGAGCTGCACGTAATACGGCGCGAACACCGGTGCGCGGGTGCCGCCATGCGCAAACGCATGCGCGCGCACGGCGTTCATGATGCGCACCGGCGTGGCCTCCTCGTTGAACGGGTTCTGCGGCGAGCGGACCTCCTTGCCGGGGTTCTCGAAATCCGGCAGCGGGATCGGCGCTTCGAGCAGCACGCCGTCGGCGTCGGTATGCAGCAGGAACGGGCCGAACTCGTCGCCAAACCACAGCGTGCCGTCGCTGCCGCGCTGCATGCTCTCGATATCGAAGTCGGCGCCGGTCAGCACGCGCTCGGTGGTGAACTGGTTTGCAATCGCGAACTTCACATGCCGGTTCGGATCCTTCAGCTCGATAAAGCTGCGCACCGCCACGCTGCCCGCGCCGCCGGCCGCGGTCTTGAACGCGGGCGCCACCGTGTAGACGCGCAGATTGAAGTCAGCCGAGTTTTCCAGCGAACCGTAGCCGTTGTCGGCCATCACCATGAAGCTGCCGTCCGGGTTGCGCAGCACCGCCGAGAAGCCCTGCACCGGCTGCGACGCGAACGGCGCGGCCTGTCCGTTGAGATCGCCGGTGACATAACGTCCGGACTGCGGTCCGCTGGCAAAGGTGGCGGCGGGCAGGACCGCGCGGCCCACCAGCGTGGGTGCGGTGACCGTGGGCGTGACTGCGGCGTTGTCGTTGTCGTCGCCGCCGCATGCTGCCAGCAGCGATGCCGCCACCGCGGCGCTGGCCAATGCCGCGCGGGACCGGCGCGAGGAAAAGACGCTCAGGCGCATTGCAGGGTTCCTGGAGTTGGGCAATGCGCCATGGTGGTGGGCCGATATGTCGGCTTGATGTCGCTCGCGTGACAGCATGAGCGCCATGCATCAATGCTTCGCCCGCATGCAGCCCGTACTTCCGATAAGCGCAGTGCAGACCGGAGTTCAGCAATGCCTTATTCGCCGGCCGGCAGTTTTGCTGCATGATTTCGGACCCGGGCCCGCGCCCGGCACTCAAGACTGGGACAGCTCGACAACACCACGTCGGAACACAAGGGGTTTACCAACACGAGGACGCATCGATACATGAACACCAAGCTGCCGCTTTTCACGGTTTGCGCCGCCCTGCTTGCACCGGCCGCATGGGCCGGCAATGACCCGCACTGGAGCTACACCGGCCCCACCGGCACCAGTCACTGGGCTGAGCTCAACCAGGCCTACCAGACCTGCGCGCTGGGCAAGCACCAGTCGCCCATCGATATCCGCACCGGCAAGACCCGCGCCGCAGACCTCAAGCCGATCGGCTTCGGCTACGCGGCGGCGCCCGGCACGGTGGTCAACAACGGCCATACCGTGCAGGTCAACCTGCCGGCCGCGGGACAGATCGAGCTGGACGGCGTGCCCTACAAGCTGTTGCAGTTCCACTTTCACACGCCCAGCGAAGAGAAGATCAACGGCAAGACCTATCCGCTGGTGGCGCACCTGGTGCACCAGAATGCCGAGGGCAAGCTGGCGGTGGTGGCGGTGCTGTTCAAGTCGGGCCGCGAGAACGCCGCGCTCAAACCCGTCTTTGCCAGTCTGCCGGACAGCGCCGGCGCATCGCGCGAACTCGCCGCGCCGCTGGACGTGGCGGCCATGCTGCCGGCGCAGCAGGCCTACTGGGCCTTCACCGGTTCGCTGACCACGCCGCCATGCAGCGAAGACGTGCGCTGGCAGGTGCTCAAGACGCCCGTGGAAGTCTCGCCGGCGCAGCTGGCGGCATTCCGCCGGCTCTATCCGATGAACGCGCGGCCGGTGCAGCCGCTGAATGGCCGGACGGTGCAGGCAAGCCGCTAGATATTCCCACGGCTGGGAAACTCTCCACACCGCTTGGGTACTCCCTCCCGCTTGCGGGAGAGGGTCGGGGGTGAAGGCCAGCGTATCGGCGCATTGAGGCCGGCTGGTATGCGAGTGCCTGCCCTCACCCCTGCCCCTCTCCCGCAAGCGGGAGAGGGGAGCACACCGCCCGGCAGCAACTCCTAGCCCCTCAGGACACCCCACGCATCGCCAGCTCCCCGCCCAACACCAGCAGCCCGCAGAAGAACAGCTTGCGAAACCGCTCGGCGCTGATCCGGTGCCGCAGCCACTGCCCGAGGAACATGCCGCCAAGCGCAGGCACCAGCGCCAGCGCCGACGCGCCCAGCACCGGCGTATGCAACAGCGCCCCGCCCAGCGCCAGGCTGACCGCCAGCGCGATGGTCGACACCGTGAACGACAGGCCCAGTGCCTGCACCAGGCTTTCCTTCTCCAGCCCCAGCCCTTGCAGGTAGGGCACGGCCGGAATCACGAACACGCCTGTCACCGCGGTGATGCCGCCAGTCACCAGCCCCACCAGCGGCCCCAGCCAGGGTTCCGTCCCGGCCGGCACCGTCAGTTTCACTGCCGCCAGCCCCACCACCGCGTACAGCACCAGCGCCACGCCGAGCGCGGCAGTCGCGTGCGTCATCATGCCGGCCGGCACCAGTGCCGCGCACAGCCACGTGCCGGCGCAGATGGCCGCCAGCATCGGCCACAGCCGCAGCACCAGCCGGCCAAAGCGCGGGCCGCTGAACAGCTGCACCACGTTGGTCACCATCGACGGCGCCACCAGCAGCGCCGCGGCCTGCGCGGGCGGCATCACCAGCCCGAGCAGGCCCACCGCGACCGTGGGCAGGCCCAGTCCCACCACGCCCTTGACAAAGCCTGCCAGCAGGAACGTCAGCCCGATGAATGCGGCCTGGGTGCCGATCGATTCCATCATGATCCGCCCCTTCAGCCCGCTGGGCGGTCATGCACCGCGCGGCTGTCCGCGGGCGCTTCCTCGCGCTGGTCAAGGCCGTAGTCGCGCAGCACCTGCGCCACGCGCAGCCGGTAGCCGGCAAACACGCCGCCGCGCCCCGCTGCCTGCGCCTGGCGATGGGCCAGCGTGTTGCGCCACGCGATCACCGCGGCCTCGTCGCGGAAGAACGACAGCGACAGCAGCTTGTTGGGATTGGTCAGGCTCTGGAAGCGCTCCACCGAGATAAAGCCATCGATGGCCTCGAGCTGCGGGCGCAGGTGCGCGGCGATGTCGAGGTAGCTGTCCTGCCTGCCCGGTGCGGGCTCGACCTCGAAGATGACGGCGATCATGGTTGTCTCCGTAGTATCAAAGGAAATGGGGAATGCGCGCGTTCAGGGACGGACGATAGCGGAATGCGCGCGCCAGCGCAGCCGGTTCCGCGCCCCTTGCCAGCAGCGCCGCCACCGTGGCGGCGGCCAGCGCCTGCGCCAGCCGGTCGCCGGGACACGCATGGCGGCCATGGCCGAAGGTCCACGCCCGCGCATCGTCCGCTAGGCCGCTGCACGACGCGGCGGCCAGCAGCACCAGCACCGTGTCGCCGGCCTTGACCGCGTGGCCGCATAACTCGCTATCCGCGGCGAGGAAGCGGCGCGTGTTCTGCACCGGCGGATCGTCCTGCGCGACGCGCGCCACCACGTGCTCCAGCACATCGCCAGTGGATGCGCCGCGTCCCAGCCGCAGCAGGGTATTGCCCGCCAGCGCGGCGCTCGCTTCGCACGCCTGCACCAGCAGGCCGATGATGTTGGCATCCACCGCTTGCGGCTCGATGCCGGCGCGTTGGGCCGCAGCCCGCAGCACCTGCAGCGGCCCTCCGGCGGGCGGCAGGCCGGCGAGCCACTGGCCCAGCCATTGGGCGGCCTCGGCACCCGCCGTCACCGCCTGCGCATCGGCCAATGGCGATTGCGCCGCGGCGAATGCCGCGACATGGTGGGCGACCTGCGTAGCGTTGCCGCGCGCGCCGGCGGCATCCACTACCGGCAGGCCGAGCCGATCCGCCAGCGTCACCACCGGCAGCGTGAACAGCCAGCGATTGACGCGATCGCCGGACATCGCGGCGCGCGGCGCATCGTCTGGCTCCATCCGGCGCGCCAGCGCGCGGGCCCGCTGCGCCGCCGTGGCCGGATCGATGGCTGCCAGCATCGGCACCAGCAAGGCTTTCAGCGGTGCGTGCGGGGCGCCGTCGTTCATGCGCACCAGCCGGCCGAACAGGGCGCCCGCGGCGGTGCCGGCCAGGGGCGGCGGTACTGGCTGCGCCGGCGGCCGAACACGGCAGTCGGGATGCGCCAGCACGGCCGCGACTTCAGCCGGTCCGGCCGCTACCCACAGGTCCAGCCGCGCATCACGGAAGAAGCGCCGGCTGGCGGCCAGTTCACGGTAATACGGGTACGGATCGGGATGGGTGACCGCGCTCAGCGGGTCGATCCCGGCGGTCTCTTCCATCTCTGCAATGCGACTCTGGTTCATGGTGGCGCGAACGGTGGGTGCCGCGGTGGCGGCGATCGGCGCGCCGCGGTGTCCGGCGCACATGCGCATCATGCCGCCCGGCGACCAGGCAAAGCTTCATGGCGGCGTGAACTGTCGAATGCGGGCCGGCAAATGGATGTATGCTTCAGGCACGGCGTGCCGCGCCCACGGGCGGCAACGCTGGCACCATGGCTTCCCCACGTTGTCAGACCACGCCGGACCAAGTACGGCGGTGGCGACATGAAGCGTGTTCACGCACTGGTTGTGGCTGGCACCCTGTTGTCGGCATGCGTGTCGACGGGCGTGGACGTGAAGTCCGAGCAACTGTCGAACTTCCTGCCCGGCTTCTCCACCCTTGACCAAGTCACCGCGCAGCTGGGACCGCCGTCGTCGCGGGCCACGCTGCACGACGGGTCCACCATCTTGGTCTATTCGTTCGCGACGTCGCAACCCCATCCGGAGAGCTTCATTCCGTTCATCGGGCCGCTGTTTTCCGGCGGCGCGATCCGGTCTTCGACGGTGCTGTTCGAGTTCGACCAGAACAGCGTGCTCAGGAGCCAGCGCCGGACCACGTCGAGCGGCGTCTCCGGGTGGAGCGTGCTGACACCCGGCGCGCTGCCGGGTACGCCCCGATGAGATCCGCCATCGGTTTCAAGCCAGTTCCCCTTCGCCCCGCACCGCCGCCGTCACCGGCCCGTCGTTGCGGTGCGCGAGCCGGTACAGCACCGGCAACACCAGCAACGTCAGCGCCGTCGACGACAGAATGCCGCCGATCACCACCGTTGCCAGCGGGCGCTGTACTTCCGCCCCCGTGCCGGTGGCCAGCGCCATCGGCATGAAGCCGAGCGAAGCCACCAGCGCCGTCATCAGCACCGGACGCAGGCGCGTCAGCGCGCCCTCTCGAATGGCGTGATCCAGCCCGTGGCCGGCCTCGCGCAGCGAGCGGATAAACGACAGCATCACCAGCCCGTTGAGCACCGCGACCCCGCACAACGCGATAAACCCCACCGCCGCCGAGATCGACAACGGGATGCCACGCAGCCACAGCGCCAGGATGCCGCCGGTCAGCGCGAACGGAATGCCGGTGAAAACCAGCAACCCGTCTTTCACATTGCCGAACATGGCGAACAGCAGCACAAACACCAGCCCCAGCGCCAGCGGCACCACCACGCGCAGCCGTGCGGTGGCGGACTGCAATTGCTCGAAGGTGCCGCCCCAGCTGGTCCAGTAGCCGGCCGGGACCGGTACACGCGCGTGGATCGCGGCCTCGGCCTCGGGCACGAAGCTGCCGATATCACGCCCGCGCACATTGGCGCTGACCACGATGCGACGCTTGCCGTTCTCGCGCGAGACCTGGTTGGGGCCCGGCGCGATCTCCACGCTGGCGACTTCGCTCAGCGGGATATAGCTGGTGCGCGCGCCGGCGTCCCTCGGCAGGGCCACCGGCAAGCGCCGCAGCGTGTCCACGTCCGCGCGCACGGCCTCGGGCAGGCGCACCACGATATCGAAGCGCCGGTCGCCGCTGAAGAAGGTGCCGGACACCTTGCCGCCGATCGCAATCGATACCGTTTCCTGGATCTCGCGCAGGTTCAGCCCGTAGCGCGCGGCCTGGTTGCGGTCGATCTGCACCGTCAGCATTGGCAAGCCGGTGGTCTGCTCGACCTTGACCTCGGCCGCGCCGGGGATGCCCTGCAGCACCGCGGCGATCTGATTGGCAGTCTGCTCCAGCACCGCGTTGTCGTCGCCGAACACCTTGACCGCCACGTCCGAGCGCACGCCCGAGATCAGCTCGTTGAAGCGCAGCTGGATCGGCTGCGAGAACTCATAGTTGTTGCCCGGCAGCTTGCCCACTTCCGCGCGGATCGCGGCGATCAGCGCGTCGCGCGTGCGGCGCGGCGCGGGCCATTGCGCCTCGGGCTTGAGCATGATGTAGCCGTCGGAGATATTCGGCGGCATCGGGTCCGAGGCAATCTCCGCGGTGCCGGTGCGGGCAAAGATGCGCTCGATCTCCGGGAACTTGGCCTTGAGCGCGGTTTCCACCTGCTGCTGCATCGCTACCGATTGCGTCAGGCTGGTGCCCGGAATGCGCAGCGCCTGCAGCGCAAGGTCGCCTTCGTTGAGGCTGGGCACGAATTCACTGCCCAGGCGCGTGGCCATCGCCAGGCATAACACCACGGCCACGCCGGCACCGGCCAGCACCACCAGCGTGGCGGCCAGCGCCCGCTCCAGCAGCACCGCGTAGCGGCGGCGCGCCCACGCCATCAGCCGGTTTTCGCGCTCGGCCACGCGGTTGCCGATAAACAGTGCCACCGCCGCGGGCACGAAGGTCACCGACAGTGCCATCGCCCCCAGCAGCGCCAGCACCACGGTAAAGGCCATCGGATGGAACATCTTGCCTTCGACCCCGGTCAGCGCAAAGATCGGCAGGTACACCACCATGATGATCAGCTGCCCATACAGCAGCGGCCGGCGCGCCTCGCGCGCCGCGGCAAAGACCTCGTGCTGGCGTTCGTCGCGCGTGAGCGCGCGTCCCTGGCGGGCCTGCGCATGGGCCAGCCGGCGCACGCAGTTTTCGACGATCACCACCGCGCCGTCGACGATGATGCCGAAGTCCAGCGCGCCCAGGCTCATCAGGTTGGCGCTGATGCGGTAGTGCACCATGCCCGTGAAGGTGAACAGCATCGACAGCGGAATCACCAGCGCGGTGATCAGCGCCGCGGGCAAGTTGCCCAGGAACAGGAACAGGATGGCGATCACCAGCACCGCCCCTTCCAGCAGGTTTTTCTTCACCGTGGCGATGGCCTTGTCGACCAGCGTGGTGCGGTCGTACACGGTGACGGCCTTCACTCCGGCCGGCAGCGTACGATTGATCTCGGCCATCTTGCGGTCCACCGCCTGCGACACCGTGCGGCTGTTCTCGCCGATCAGCATGAACACGGTGCCCAGCACCACCTCGCGGCCGTTCTCGGTGGCCGCGCCGGTGCGCAGCTCACCGCCGGTCTGCACCGTGGCCACGTCGCGCACGCGGATCGGCTGGCCCTGCGCGCTGCCGACGATCACGTCGTCGATGTCGTCGAGCGAGCGCACCTGGCCCGGCACGCGCACCAGGTACTGCTCGCCGCGGCGCTCGATATAGCCGGCGCCGACGTTGTCGTTGTTCTTCTCCAGCGCGCCCACCACATCGGCCAGCGACAGCCCGTGCGACGCCATGCGTTCCAGGTCCGGCGCCACCACGTAGGCGCGCGCATGACCCCCGATGGCGTTGACCTCGGTCACGCCCGGCACATTGCGCAGCTGCGGCCGGATCACCCAGTCCTGGATCTCGCGCAGGTCCGACAGCGTGTAGGGCGTGCCATCGGTCTTGCGCGCGCCGGGGTCAGCCTCGACGGTCCACAGGTAGATCTCGCCGAGCCCGGTCGAGATCGGCCCCATCGCGGGCGTGATGCCGGCGGGCAGCTGGTCGCGCGCCTGCTGGATGCGCTGGTTGACCAGTTGGCGCGCAAAATGGATATCGGTGCCGTCGCGGAAGATCACCGTCACCTGCGACAGCCCGTAGCGCGACAGCGAGCGGGTCTGCTCCAGCCCGGGCAGGCCCGCCATCACGGTCTCGACCGGGTACGTGATGCGCTGCTCGGTCTCCAGCGGCGAATAGCCCGGCGCGGCGGTGTTGATCTGCACCTGCACGTTGGTGATGTCGGGCACCGCGTCGATCGGCAGTCGGGTATAGCTGTACAGGCCCAGCGCGGCCATGCCCAGCACCGCCAGCAGCACCAGCCAGCGTTGCGCAATGGCAAAGCGGATCAGGCGTTCGAACATGCGCGCCTCCCGCTCAGTGCTCATGCCCGGCGCTGGCTTTGCCCAGCTCGGACTTGAGGATGAAGCTGTTGGTCGCGGCGTAGCGCGCGCCGGCCTGCAGGCCGTGGCTTACCTCCACCAGCCTGCCGTCGCTGCGACCGGTCCTGACCGGCTGTACGGCAAACCCGTCCGGCACCGCTACGAACACCACGCTCTGGCCGTCGACCTGCTGCACCGCGTCGGCCGCCACCGTCACCGGCACCGGCTCCGGCGCGCCCAGCACGCTGACCGTGACGAACAACCCGGGGCGCCACGCCGTGCCCGGGTTGGCCAGCGTCACGCGCGCCTTGGCGGTGCGGGTCTGCTCGCCCAGCAAGGCACCGACGTAGGACACCCGGCCCTCCGCCTGCGTCGCGGAAGCGCTGGACCGCACCGTGACCGCCCCGCCCACCCGCACCCGGTCCAGGTCGCGCGCGGACACCACGAACTCGGCCCATACCGAACTCAGGTCCGAGACGGTGAAGACGCTGGCGTCTTCCTTGACCGCCTCGCCCAGCGCCAGGTGCTTCTCGACCACGATGCCGTCGAACGGCGCGCGCAGCGCGAACTGGTTCAGCGCGCCACCACCGGCCGCGCCGCGCTCGGCGGCGCCGATCGCGGTCAGCTTCTGGCGCGCGTTCTGCACCGCGATCTGCGCCTCCTCCAGCGCCGTGCGCGCCTGCTGGTAGTCCTGCTCGGCGGAGATCTTCTCCTGCCACAGCGTTTTCTCGCGCGCGTAGGTGGCGCGCGCCAGCGCCTCGCGCTTCTGCGCGGCCAGCAGTTCGCTGCGCTGCTCGGCCACCGTGGTGCTGGCGATCAGCGCCAGCACTTCGCCCTGGCGCACCGGCTGGCCCAGGTTGGCCGGCACCGCCTGCGCCACGCCGGCCACGCGCGGCACCACGTGCGCGGTGCGGTCGTCGTTGAAACGGATCTCGCCGGGAAAGTCGACGCTGCTGCGCAGCGCCGCCGCCGCGGCGGTGGCCACGCCGATACCGGCCTGCCCGATCTGCGCGGGCGTCAGCGCAATCACGTGCGGCTTGGCTGCGGGTGCCGGCTGCGCCGCCGGAACGCTGGCGCCGGCGCGCCCCGCCGCCGTGGCGTGCCCTGCCGCGGTGTCACCCTCTTTGCCATGATCATGCCCGTCGCCAGGTTCGGCATGCCCATGGCCGGCCTCCGTGGCGCTGCCGCCCTTGCCAGTGAACAGGATCGCCGCGCTGCCCAGCAGCCCCGCGACCAGGATGGCCGCCACCGCGGCCCGTTGTTGCTTGGTCATTGCCATGTCTACGGCTTCCGTATCAGTGTCCGAGGATGCGGTCGATGCTGGCCGCGGCGTCATAGGTGCGGGCCAGCACGTCCAGGTAGCGGATGCGCGCCTGGAACAGCGTGCGCTGGGCGTCCAGCACGTCGAGGAAATTGAACTTGCCGGCCTCGAACCCGCGCGAGGCGGCGGCGTAGGCCTGCTCGGCCGCGGGCAGCACCGCGGCCTGCAGCGTCTGCGCCGCGGCGCGGGACACCGACAGCTGCGTCGAAGCCTGCTGCAGTTCGCCCTGCAGGCGCACGCGCGTGGCGGCGTGCGCATCCTGGGCCCGGTCGGCACGGCGCAGCGCCGCGTACAGGTTGCCCTGGTTGCGGTCGAACAGCGGCAGCGGAATCGCCACGCCCAGCACCGCCATGTTGCGGTTGGCCTCGTTGTCGCGCTTGGCGCCCAGGCTCACGGTCACGTCGGGATACTGGCGGCTGCGCTGCAGCGCCACTTCGGCACGGCTGCGCTGCGCCGACAGGCGGCTTGCCGCCAGCAGCGGCGATTCCTCCAGCGCGGCCTGCAAGGCTGCCGGCGCGGGCCGCGACGGCAGCGCATCGAGATCGCCCTGCGCCTGCGCAAAGCGCGGCACGGTATCGCCCCACAGCGCGGCCAGCGCCTGGCGCGCGGTCTGCAGCGCGCCGGTGGCCTCGGCCAGCTCCAGCTCGGCGTTGGCCTGCTCCACCCTGGCGCGCGTGGCTTCCAGCGGCGCCACCTTGCCGGCGGCCACGCGTCGGCCCGCGGCGGCGGCGGCCTGGCTGGCGATGCCGACCGAACCCTCGGCCAGCGTGACGCGCTCCTGCGCCACCAGCACGCCGAAAAAGCGCGCGATCACCGCGGCGCGCAGTTCGGCACGGGTGCCAGCCAGTTCGGCCTGCGCCAGCTCGCGCCCGCGCTCGGCCAGGCCGATGCGCGCGGCGCGCTTGCCGCCGAGCTCGAGCGGCAGGTTGACCTGGCCGGTGGTCGAGCGCGAGGCCTTGCGGGTGTCTTCCATCGATACCGCCAGTTCCGGGTTGGGCAGCACGCGTGCCTGGATCAGGTCGCCTTCGGTGGCGTCAAGTTCCTTGCCAGCGGCGGACAGCGTGAAGCTGCCGGCTTCGGCCAGCGCCAGCGCGGCATCGAGGGTCAGCGGCGTCGCCGGCTGCGGTGCGCCGGCCGGCGCGGGCGCCGGTGGCAGCACCACGGGTGGCGTCTGCGCGACGCCGGAGAAAGGGCTGGATAACACGGCCGCCAGCCCGAGCGGCAGCAAAAGTCTTCGCATCGAATTGCACCAGAAGAAAACCGGGGGAATTCGGCGAGACGCCTGACGTCACGCGGTCATGACGCCAGCAGGCGATCAGCAAGGATCAGGAAAGCGGGGAAGCGTCGTCTCGCCGGCTAAGCGAGACGCGGCCACTGCGGGCGGTCGGGCGCCCGTGCGCTGTGCGAGGAGAAGCGGGGTTGCGGCACCGGCTGCGCCAGTTCCACGCGGCGCAGCGCAGGCACATCCTGCGCATCGGCCCGCGCAAATGGCAGCGAGGCGATATGGCAGACGCCGCAGTCGGGATCGGCCAGGTTGAGCTTCGCCTTGTCCGGCGCAGGTTTGGCGGGCTGGTCCTGCTTCCCGCCGGCGGCCTGGTGCCGGTGCTCATGGTGGCCGAAATGGGCCTTGGCAGAAGCCGCGACCTCATGTCCGCAATACGCGGCAGCTCCCGCCCAGGCGAACTGGAGCGGCAGGACGAGCGCAAGGAGGACGAGCAGGAGCCGTTGCATGGATCGTGAGGTCTGCGCTGCAGGCAAGACCAGCGGGAGCGCCGGCAGCGAGCCGAAAGTTTAACCGAGGCGCGCCCCACATTCGGGCAACGGGGTCATTACATTTGCGTCATGGCCAGGTCAGGCGGGGCGTGGATCCGTTTATTCAGTATTTTTGAATAACTCATCCGGCAAAGCGCCCGCTTGCGGTGGACCGTGGATCCTATAGTTCCGTACATGAACGGCACGCGCACAAAGCAACGCCTTCTGACAAATTCAACAAACTGACGGAGAACCACCATGACCAAGACCGCCCGCTTCGCTTCCGCCGTGCTCCTGTCGCTGGCCGCCCTCGGCGCCGCACAAGCCGCCACCGCTGCCGATGAACTGCCCGGCGACAAGTATGGCTACAACTTCCGCAGCACCGTGCCGGGCGACAAGTATGGTTATGAATTCCGCAGCCACGACGCCTTTACCGACGGGGCCCGTACCGGCAAGGTGGACCCCTTCGCCGACGGCGCCCGCACCGGCAAGGCGGATCCCTTCACCGACGGTGCCCGCACCGTGGCAGGCCTGGATCGCGGCGGCGTGTCGGCCACGCCCGCGCGCAGCTTCGACACCTTTACCGAGGGCAGCCGCGCCGGCAAGTTCGACCCCTACGGCGAAGGCGCCCGCGCCTGAGCGGCATCACATCACGTCTCGCAAGAAGGCCAGCGCAAGCGCTGGCCTTCGTCATTCTTCGCGCCCCAGCCTGTGCATGGCTTCGCGCAGCGTGCGCATCTGCGCGCTGAAGCGGGTGCAAGCATCGCAGATCACCAGGTGCGAGCGCACACGCAGCCGCTCCGTCCACGACAGCGGCAGGTCCAGGCTCTTCATGGTGAGATGGTGGACCTCTTTGCAGTCCGGCAGCAGCCGGCGCGGGAAGCGGGAGGGTGGGAAGTCCGGCATGTGGTTCCGTTGCGTGTAGAGGGGCTCAGCCCGCCTTGCCGGGCCGGCCACGCTGGCGGAACCAGTGCAGTTCCAGGCATTCGCGCAGGCGCATCCGGGCACGATAGAGCATCGCCCACGCATTGGTCGCGCTGATCTGCAAATGCTGACAGATTTCTTCGGTGTCGAGCTCGAGCCACTCGCGCATCAGGAAAATGCGGCCGGTGCGCGCCGGCAGCCGGTCCACGCACAGCTGCAGGATCTCGAAGAACTCGCGGCGCTCGAACGCGCGCTCGGGGTCGCCCCAGTCGGAGGGAGGGTCCTGGTAGTGGCCGTTGCGTGTGAACAGCGCGTCGAACGCGTCGTCGTCGGACTGCGGCTGGCCATCGCCATCGCTGGCCAGCGCCAGCCTGACTTCGCGCTTGCCGCTGCGCAGCACGTCGATGATCTTGTGCTTCAGGATGCCGACCAGATACGTGCGCAGCGCCGACTGGCCGGCAAAGCGCTCCGGATGCTCGAGCGCAGCCAGCAGGGTTTCCGAAACGGCATCCTCGGCGACCACCTCGTCGCGCAGCTGCAGGCGCGCGAAGCGCAGCAGGTAGGGGCGTAGCGCCTGGAGTTCGGCGGGGTCAAGGCTCATCGGGGATGTTGGGCGGTTGCCTGGACGATGCGCCATCATACCCGCGCCCTCCCCTTGCGCGCATGCCGCGGCGGTTACCCGATCCCGCGAAACTGCCCGCACAGGCGGAACACGTCCATCGACAGCGGCATCCCCTTGGCCTTGCCATAGCGCGTCGCCAGCTTCAGCAGCTCCTTGATGTCGCGCCCGCTCGCTGCGGGGTAGGCGTCGGTCAGGGCATCGATCAGGCCATCGTCCAGTTCAGCGCCAAACTGTGCGGCCTGCAACCGCCACAGCCGCACCGCGTCCTCCCGGCACGGCGTCGTGTAGTGGATGGTGGCAATGCAGCGCGACAGGATGGCATCGTCGACGTCGCCGATGCGGTTGGTGGTCATGAACAGCAGGCCGCTGAAGTACTCCAGTGTGCGCAGGAACTCGGCGACGATGGCGTTGTGCTCGAGGTCGTTGTCGCGGCGGCGGATATAGACGTCGGCCTCGTCCAGCAGCAGGATCGCGTTCCAGCGCATGGCGCGGCGCAGGATGGTCATCAGCGTGGCGCCCACCGAAGCCGCGGTGGTGCCCAGCTGGCCGGAGTGCACGCGGTACAGCGGCTTGCCGACCACCTCGGCATAGACCTCGGCGGTCAGCGTCTTGCCCAGGCCGGGTGCGCCCTGGCACAGGATGGTGGTGCCGCCGGACTTGCCCGGCACGAAGTCCGGCGCCAGCATGTCCATATGCGATGTCAGGATGTCGATCAGGTCGCGGTGGTGCGCGGGCAGCACCAGCTTGTCACGCAGGGCCGGCTGGTAGCAATACTCGGCCAGGTGCTGGACGTGGACCCAGATATTGCGGTGCCACTCCAGGTGGAACAGGTGCACATAGCCATGCAGCGGCACGCGCTCGAAGCCTTCCGTGATGCCGGCCTCGCGCCAGAACGACGGGTCGCAGGTCATCTCGAAACGGCGCTCCAGCCGCTCTTCGTCATTGACGCAGCGCGCGCCCGCGGCGTCGGCGAAGGGGACCAGCTCCGCCGTGCCCTTGGCATCGAGCGAGAACGCCGCGCGCGTCGCCACGAACTGCGCGCCGAAGCTGCGCTGGCAGCGTACGAAGCGCTGCGCGTGCTGTTCGTATTCCTGGCGGAACTCCGCGCATTCCTTGTAGAAGCCGAATTCGGCCAGCAGCTCCGGAATGGTGCGGTTGGCAATATCGTCGCGCGTGATCACCATCGAGGTAGTCATGCCCGAGCGGCGCAGGTGGTGGTCGGTCAGCGCGGAGTTGGCCGACTGCATGGTGTTGGCGAGCAGATCGACCACCACGTATGACAGGCCCTGCTCGGGCGCGACATAACGCATGCGGCGCACCAGCCAGGGCAGCAGCACGCCGTCGCGGTTGCGCTGGTACAGCCAGCCATCGATGGCATCGCGCGCCAGGTAAGCCACCAGCCCCGCCACCAGCTGCTCCAGCCCCGGAATCACGCGCGCCTGCGGCGCGTTGTAGATATTGTCCAGCGCCAGCATCTGGAACATCAGCGCGCGCTCGTTCTGGGTCTTGCTCAACGTATAGAGCGAACTCAGCGCCTGCGCATCGAACAGCTGGCTCGACACCAGCATGTTGCCGTGGCACACGCCATGCTGCTGCAGCTGCCGGGCCAGCGGCGACCCGGTCTCGATCATCGCCAGCAGGGGATGGATCAGCGCCTCCGGAATCTCGAAATCCATGTACCGCACTCCCGTTCAATGGCGTGGCCGCGCCGGCCAGCGGCCAGGGTTCTATTGGAGGAAGAAATTGATCGCCCGCTCGACCACGGGCGCGTGGATGACATGGGGCCCGTCGAACTCGACGTATTGCACGTCATAGCCCGCGGCCCTGAGCTTGGCCGCATGCGCGCGACCGCTGGTGGCGATGGGCAGCTGCTCGTCAGCCAGCCCGTGCGCGACAAACACCCTGGGGACGCCGGTCTGCATGAAGACCGACATGAAGCCGCCGGAGAAGGCAATCACATGGCTGGCGATATCGCCGTTGGTGAGGCCCAGCGACAGCGCATAGCTGGCGCCATCCGAAAATCCGGCAAAGGCCAGCCGCTGCGGATCGATCCGGTAGCGGCGGGTCACCGCGGTCAGTGCCCGGTGCAGCCGCTCCAGGTCCGGCCCATTGCCGCCAATGACGATGTCCCACGTGGGATAAAGCGACTGCGGGGCCAGCACCAGGAACTTGTGCCGCTGCGCATGCGCTTCGAGATGCGGCAAGACTTTTTCAGGGAAGCCGCCGGCGCCGTGGAACATGACCATCAGCGGCACCGGCGCGCTGGCATCGATGCCGGCGGGAACGAACAGCACGGCGGGGCGCCCCTCCGCCAACGCAATGGGGTGATGTCCCGGCGGCAACGGCGCATCCACAGGATGCGCCGGCGTAAAGGCCAGCCGACCGAGCAGCGAGGGATCGAGCATGACAGGTTTCCAGACTCTGATATTCTGTATATTACATACGAAATGGAGTTTCGGCCACAAGGTTCGAACCTGTCAGAGCCGTCCGTTATATTGGGCGCGCATGGCACGGTGTGCGCTATTAGTACGCTGCCCAACAATTTCGCACTCTCGCGGTCGAAAGCCGGCTTGTTAACCGGGAGTGATATTGCTAGGCTCCATTGGCATGCGTGGGCCATGCGTAGCTCGTCATCCGCCAGTCCCACCGGGCGCAGTGCTTGCGATGGGGAAATCGAGATGACAAACGACAGCAATCCCGAATCGGCACTGACGCGCCGTGATTTCCTCCGTGTTGCCGGTCTGGGCGCCGCCGCGCTGAGCCTCGGCAGCGGCCACAGCGCCGAGGCAGCGGCAACACGTACAGAGGGCGACGCGCCATCCATGGCGAGCCGCGCGGCAGGCCCCTACAACATTCTTCTCATCGTGGTCGATCAGGAACGCCTTTTTCGCCCCGGAGAATTGCCGGCTGGCTATAGCATGCCTGCGCATGAACGCCTGATGCAGCGTGGCACGACCTTCCTGAACCATCAGATCAACGCTTGCGTCTGCACGCCATCGCGGTCCGTGCTCTACACGGGGCAGCACATCCAGCAGACGCGGATGTTCGACAACACAAACTTCCCGTGGATCTCCAGCATGTCAACCGACATACCGACGCTTGGCGACATGCTTCGCGATGCCGGCTACTACACCGCCTACAAAGGCAAATGGCATCTCACCAAGGAATTCGAGACCGTCAACAAGCTCGGCACGCCAACCAAGATATTCACCGCGGAGATGGAAGCCTATGGCTTCTCGGACTATGTCGGAATCGGCGATATCATCGCCCACACCAGCGGCGGCTACCTGCACGACGGTGTGATCGCGGCCATGGGAGCGAGCTGGCTGCGCGGGAAGGGCCGCGAGCTTGCGGCAGAAGGCAAACCATGGTTCCTGGCGATGAATCTCGTCAACCCGCATGACGTGATGTTCTACGACACGGACGCGCCCGGAACCAGCGTCCAGGCAACGCGCGGGCTGGCGCATGTCGCCCGGGATCCGGCTGACCCGCTATATGCGAAGCAGTGGAATTTCACGCTCCCGGTCAGCCACGCCCAGGCGCTGGACGCACCGGGGCGCCCACCTGCCCATCGGGATTTCCTGCGCTCGCACGACGCCATGGTAGGCGCCATTCCGAACGAAGCGGCGCGTTGGCGGCGCCGGCACAACTATTACCTGAACTGCATGCGCGACGTCGACCGCAATATCGCTTCCGTGCTGGCGGAACTCGACGCGGCCGGCCTGACCGACAGGACCATCGTGATCCTGACGTCCGACCATGGCGACATGGACGGCGCCCACCAGCTTCATGCCAAGGGGGCTGTCTCATATCGCGAGCAGAACAACGTACCGCTGATCATTTCCCATCCGGCCTATCGTGGCGGCAGGCAATGCCGCGCGGTCACTTCGCACCTTGACCTCGCGCCGACGCTGGTTGCGTTGTCCGGCATGGACACCAGCAAGCGCGCGACGGTGGCTGGGCGGCTTCCCGGCAAGGATTTCTCGGGCCTGCTCGACGCCCCGGAAAAGGCCGACGCGAATGCGGTCCGCGATGGCGCGCTGTTCTGCTACAACATGCTCGCCTACATCGATGGAGACTTCCTCTACAAGGCGGTGGACTACCTGCAAAAGGGTGGCAAGCCAGACCAGTTCAAGAGTACGGGCGTGCGGCCGGACCTGATGAAGCGCGGTGCGGTCCGCTCGGTATTCGATGGACGCTACACCTTCGCCCGCTACTTCTCGCCCAAGCAGCATAACCGCCCCGGGACGTTAGAGGAGCTGAACCAGTTCAATGACCTGGAACTGTTTGACCTGCAGACCGATCCCTACGAGATGCACAACCTGGCGGGCGAAACCCGACACCGTGAACTTGTCGTCGCGATGAACGAGAAGTTGAACCGGTTGATTGATGCGGAGGTCGGTGAAGACCGTGGGCAAATGCTTCCCGGCGGCATCGATGCAGGCTGGGAAGTGACGCCGGAAACCATGGCGGGCGCGTGATGGTGATGAGCGGACCCACATGTCGCATCATCGCCTATCCGCAGGTTCGGCCAGTTTGCGTCAGTCCACAGCAAATCTTGTCGAAGGGCCCGCCCGTGTCGCCGATTGCGGCTTCCACCCCTCGCGGCTAGATCAGTGGAGGGCACGGATTTTATCTAGCTCGTCTCATACAATTCAACCAGGCGACCACGTATTTCCAGGGGGATTGCCCATCCCTGTTCATTTGATGTCTCCTCTGTATATTTATTGTTCACAGCCGAATTACTTCCCGTCCCTTCCCGGGCGCCGCCGGCAGCTGCTGGTTGTCCGCTCCCAGTTGAGCACCAGAAAACACCATGCCTGCGAACGCGCCGGAGCTGAGCAAGCGAAAGACCGGTAACGCGCCATGAGCGCGCCCGATTTCAACGCGGCCATCACTCCATTTTGAGCCCTACCGTCCTGGTCATGGCCTGGTAGGTCGGCCATGTACGCCCGATGAACTGTTGCAGTGCTTCACCCGTCAGAGGCGTGTCCTGGCTTCCCAATTGCTCCCGCACGTTCTTGACTGCCTCGGATTCGGTAACTGACTGCCGTACCAGCGTGGCGAGCGTTGAGACGATGCCGGCAGGCAGTCCGGCAGGCCCCAGCAGCATGTTGCACTCGGCCAGGTTGCTGAAAACCGGGTCAGAGATGCCTTCATCCGCCCAGGTCGGTATGCCGGGCAGCTTCGCGGAACGCGGGCCGGAAATGACCAGCAGCGGCTTGAGCCCGCCGGACCCCAGTCCCCCTGACATGCCGAGCAGCGAGCCGGCGCCGATGTCGATGTGCCCAGCCAGCAGGTCGCCGATCATCGCGCCGGTGCCCTTGTAGTTGATGATATCCAGCTGGGCTCCGGTCAGCTTCTTCAGTTGCGCTACCATCAATTGCCAGCCCGAGCCGATGCCATAGTTGCCCACGCTGACCGGCCGCTTCTGCGCGAGTGCGATCAGTTCCTTGAATGTACCGGCCGGCAGCGCCTTGGTCGCCACCATCACGCCGACGCCAGTACTCATTGACGCCACCGGCGTGAGCTCGCGCGACGGATCGATCGCGCAGTGCGTGGTGCGTCCCCAGTCCAGCCCGTTGAGCGCGTCGACGATCTTGCGCCGCGCCGGGCGCTTTTCGCTCGGCGCGACCGCGTCCTCCAGGTCAAGGAAGACGAAGTCCACGCCCATGCCCGCGGCCTTGGCCATCATCTTCTCGCTCGAGCCCGGTACGGACAGCTGGCAACGACGGAACACCTGGGCGGCCATGGTTTCCACCCACCAATCGGCGATGCCGGCTATGCGCGCCTGCTCAAGGGTGGGCGCAAGCCTTCGCCGACGCGAGATGGCTATATTGCCGTGCTGCCCTACACCGAGCAGCACTGGAAGGCCTTCTTCCATCGCTTCGGGCGCGGCGAGTTCATCGACCAGTTCAACATCAGCAGCCGCATCGAGCGCAACAAGAACATCCAGGCGATCTATGCGGAGCTGCGCAACATCACCTCGCAGTACACTACAAAGGAGATGATGGATGTATGCCGGGAGATGGATATTCCGGTCGCGGCAATGTATTCCATTCACACCATCCAGACCCACCCCATGTACAAAGCACCGGGCTGTTCCAGACGATGACGCACCCCACCGAAGGCGACGTGGTAACAACCCGCCCGACAGCCCTGTTCTCCAGGACGCGTGCTTCGATCTATAAGCCTGCCCCTCGTCTCGGCGAGGATACCGAGCGGATCCTGGGTTCCAGGTCCGTGAAATGCTCAAATTGAAGCCGAACGCTCACACCCAGAACCGCTTCACCTCCTTCTTCTGGAGTGGCGACGCCATCCGCAGCCGGAGCGTGAGCGACATTGTGCTGTCAGGCACGGTCGACGTCCCGGAACCGCCTGCGCGGCTGCTGGCGGATTGGGCCAGGGAGATATCGCTCCGCATGGCCCTGGAACCGGGGAATGTCGAAGTCATGCCACTAGCACGCGCGCGCGCGCGTTGGCCGGACTACTCGCGCTGCGTGGGAGAGGTGTCCCATTGGACGAGCTCGCTCGGACTTCCTGGACTGCTTGCCTCAAGCGACGTGGCGCTCATGGCTTGCCGCGGAGCCAGGTATCACCATGACGGAGAGCAGTATGGCGGTGCGGCCTTCTGCAATCTCTTCCTGAGCGAGGACAAGGGGCAGGACGTATATTTTCCGTCGCTCGATCTTCGGATCCCCCTGAGGCGGGGAACGGTTCTGATATTCGATACCTGCCAGCCTCATGGGGTCGTCCGGCGTGGCAGCAACCGTTTTGACGTGGCTGACTTCCCTTACGGCCAGGATTGCACGCAGATATTCCTGACTTGGGAGCTTCCCATCGAGGATCCCGGTGTCGGACAGGCGCTCAAAGTCGCCTTCGACAATGACCTTATGCATGCGATGACGGTCAATGAAGAGCAAGTGTGGCGGAATGGCGAAGGGGTCGGCGTGCACCCCGAATCGGGCCAGTGGCTCCGGAAGGATGGATCAAGCCAATGATTGAACCGTCGGCACTGGATGCCGGCGACCGGCGAGGATTGGCCGACCGCGGTCGTCCCCATTGCAATCTGGCCGTCGCACGTCGGCCATGACCCGACATTCGCACAAATATAGTGTCCGCTCCTCGCTGAGAATGGTCCGCCAAACTGCGAGCCAGGGCTTCCGGCTGCTATCAGCCGCCCGCCTTGCTAAGGTATGCTTTCGCCTTCGAATCGATCTTCTCCAGAGGGGCAAATGCGGCGCGTCGTATTCAATCAGAAGGGTGGGGTCGGAAAATCAACCATTGTATGCAACCTCGCCGCGATCAGCGCCAGCGAAGGCTTGCGCACCCTCGTCGTTGACCTGGATGCGCAGGGCAACTCGACCCAGTATCTGATGGGCGCGCAGGCCGGAGAGGCCGGTCCGACCGCGGCAAACTTCTTCGAGACGTCCCTGACCTACAATTTCAAGCCGGTCGACGTGACGTCCTTTGTCCGCCCGACGCCGTTTGAGAACCTGGATATGATGCCGTCGCATCCTGACCTGGACGCGCTGCATGGCAAGCTGGAATCCCGCTACAAGATCTACAAGCTGCGCGACGCCCTGCTTGAACTGGACGCTGTCTATGACGCCATCTACCTCGACACGCCCCCAGCCCTGAATTTTTATACCCGGTCCGCGCTGATCGCCGTGGAGCGCTGCCTGATCCCGTTCGATTGCGATGACTTTTCGCGCCGGGCCCTGTACTCGCTGCTCGATAATGTGAAGGAAATCCAGCAGGACCACAACGACGGGCTGCAGGTCGAGGGCATCGTGATCAACCAGTTCCAGCCGCGTGCAAGCTTGCCGGCGAAACTGGTCGAAGAACTGGTAAGCGAGGGCCTGCCGGTACTTGAATCACGTCTCTCTGCGTCGGTGAAGATCCGGGAATCGCACCAGTACGCTACCCCCATGATCCACCTGGATCCGCGCCACAAGCTGGCGCAGGAGTATCTGGCGTTGCACCGCGAGCTCGCTGGCTGAAGCATCGCCAAGGCAGGCACGGCCCTCCAGGCCAGGCGCCATGGCAGGTCAAGGCAGGGCTTCACAGCACCTGGGCCAGCGCCAGTGCCAGCCTTGCCCCCACCTCGGCATTGTGTTTGACGAGCGCGATGTTCGTCGCCAGGCTGCGCCCGCTTGTCAGGGCCTCGATTCGCGCCAGCAGGAAGGGGGTCACGGCCTTGCCGGTGATCCCCTGCGCCATGGCGTCGGCGAGCGCCTGCTGCGTGAGCGCGTCGATTTCATCTGATGCCATCGCTGCCGCTTCTGGCACCGGAGTGCTCAACACCACGCCGCCCGCCAGGCCGAGGTCCCATTTGGTGCGGATGAAGCGTGCCTGCTGCGCGGGATCGTCTAGCCTGAAATCCGCGCGAAAGCCGCTGTCGCGGGTGTAGAACGCAGCGACATTGTCCTGCTCGCAACTGAGCACCGGCACGCCATGTGTCTCCAGGTATTCCAGTGTGAGCCCGATGTCCAGGATGGACTTCGCACCGGCACAGACCACTGCCACGGAGGTCTTCGCCAGCTCCTGCAGATCGGCCGAGATGTCAAAGGTCTCCTGCGCACCGCGGTGCACGCCGCCGATGCCACCGGTGACGAAGACCTCGATGCCGGCCAGCGCGGCGCATATCATGGTGCCCGCCACCGTCGTGGCGCCGAGCCCTCCGCTGGCCAGCACGGCCGGCAAGTCGCGACGGCTGACCTTCTGTGCCTGGCCCGAGCGGCCGAGCCGTTCCAGTTCATCATGCGCAAGGCCGATGCGGATCCGGCCACCGATCAGCGCGATCGTCGCTGGCTCTGCGCCTAGGTTGCGGATCAAGTCTTCCACTTCGCGCGCAGTGCGCACGTTCTCCGGGTACGGCATGCCGTGAGCGATGATGGTCGATTCCAGCGCCACGAGCGGGCGGCCGGCGGCGCGTGCGGCGGCCACGGGCGCGCTGAAGGTCAACCAGGAGCGGGCAAGGTCGGCAGTCATGTTGAAGCCTTCGGCGATGCGATGGGTCTGAGTATCGCTCGCTATTCGTTTTGAAGATACCAGATGTTGGAATTCATGAATTTACGGTAGCGCGGCCGCTTCTTACACTCCTCCAAACAAAAGAAGCAGAAGCATCCGGAGACAGACATCGTGAATGCCACATTACGCGCTGACCTGCATCAGGCCGCGGCCTACGCCAGCCTGGACAAAAGGCCCCTCGACAAAGGCCGCGTTGACATGGCCGTGGTCCAGGGCGGGTCCGCTTGCCCATGCTGCAGAATGCGCGCAACCGCGCCGCCTGCCTGAAGACGGCCGGCTTCATCTCCGCCTGCCGCGGCTCGGCACCGGCCGCCGCCGACCACGCGCCGTGGGAGACAAACAGTACCTCGCTGCTGGCGTTCCCACCCCGTTGTCAACGAAGCCCTGGTTTTTCTGGCGAGAAACTCTCCACCCTTGTAACGCACCCGCCCCGGTGACGCTACCGCGGCGGCCCGGGCCATATGGCCCCATATCCCCGGAACACTGAAGAATGAGCACGGAAAATCCATTGCAGTTCGTTCTAGAGCCGCATCCCAGCCCCACGCCCGCCGATGAGATCGCTGCCAGGCTGGCGAATCCGACGTTCGGACGCGTATTCACAGATCACATGGTCACGATCCGTTGGACCGACGGTCGCGGCTGGCATGACGCGAAGGTCCAGGCACGCCGTCCATTCCAGATCGATCCCGCCTGCGCAGTACTGCACTATGCGCAGGAAATCTTCGAGGGCATGAAGGCATACCGTGGCGAGGACGGCAAGATCTCGTTGTTCCGACCACAGGAGAACGCCAGGCGTTTCCGCGCCTCCGCTGCCCGCATGTCGATGGCCGACCTGCCTGAGGCCACCTTCCTGCAAGCCGTCGAAGCGCTCGTCGATATTGACCGCGACTGGATTCCAGGCAGCGAGGGCAGCCTCTACCTGCGCCCATTCATGTTCGCCTCGGAGAGTTTCCTCGGCGTTCGCGCCTCGGCCGAATTTGTATTTTGCGTGATCGCGTGCCCGGTCGGCCCCTATTTCAAGGCCGGCAAGTCGGCGGTGACCGTATGGGTTTCGGATCAATTCACCCGTGCGGCCCCTGGCGGCACCGGCGCGGCCAAGTGCGGCGGCAATTACGCGGCCAGCCTGATCGCGCAGACCGAGGCCTCGGCCAAGGGCTGCGACCAGGTGGTGTTCCTTGACGCCGCGGAGCACCGCTGGATCGAGGAGCTCGGGGGCATGAATGTGTTTTTCGTGATGGATGACGGCTCTCTGCGCACGCCCCCATTATCAGGGACCATCCTGCCCGGCATTACACGCGCTTCGATCATCGAACTGGCCGGGCACGAGGGAATTCCGGTCAGCGAAACACCGTACGACTTCGAGACGTGGCGCACAGACGCAGCCAGCGGCCGCGTCAAGGAAACGTTCGCCTGCGGCACGGCCGCGGTCGTCACCGCCATCGGGCAGGTGCGGCACGCTGGTGGCGAGTTCACGATCGGCGATGGCGGGGAAGGCGAAGTCACGCGACGCCTCCGTTCGTTGCTGACCGGCATCCAGCGCGGAAAGACCGCCGACCCATTCGGATGGGTGCATCACGTCGATTGAGACCGGCGTGTTTGACCTGACGGCGTGCAAGGAGTCGCAGGACATCGCGCGCCGCGTTGATTCGGTTTGACGTCTGTCCCCGCCCGCCTGGGCGGTCCGGGTAATTCCAGAAAATACCGGGGCCGGTGCGCAACCCGCGTGCCGGCAAGCCGTGCCGTCTACCCGACAGCACGCTGCCCGGATGCCGTCGCGGCCGCATGACTCATCGCCATCTCCGGCGCGGACCCGTGCGATCGCGCGGCAATACATGCAGGAGACTACGCAATGAGCTTGTTCCGAATCAAGGACATCGACGCCATGCTGGCGGACAACCACGTTAGTGGCTTGAAGAAAGTGCTGGGTCCGGTCGACCTAGTGATGATGGGCATCGGCGCCATCATCGGCACCGGCATTTTCGTGCTGACCGGTACCGGCGCGCTGACCGCCGGGCCGGCGCTGACGGTGTCGTTCGTGATCGCGGCGCTGGCGTGCGGCTTTGCCGCGCTGTGCTACGCGGAGTTTGCCTCGGCGATCCCGGTGTCGGGATCGATCTATACCTACAGCTACGCCACGCTCGGCGAGATCGTCGCGTGGATGATCGGCTGGGACCTGCTGCTGGAATACGGGCTGGCCACATCGGCGGTGTCGGTGGGCTGGTCAGGCTATTTCCAGTCGCTGATGGCGGGTTTCGGCATGAAGCTGCCGGTGACGCTGACGGCGGCGCCGGGCTCGGTGCCAGGGGTGCAGACTGTGCTGAACCTGCCGGCATGTCTGATCATGCTGGCCATCACCTGGGTAGTCTCTTACGGCGTGCGCGAGTCCGCGCGCGTCAACAACCTGATGGTCGCGATCAAGATCGGCGTGGTGCTGCTGTTTATCGCCGTGGGCGTGTGGCACGTGCAACCGGCCAACTGGCAGCCGTTCGCGCCGTTCGGCTTTACCGGCATCTTCAATGCGGCGGCGCTGGTGTTCTTTGCGTTTATCGGCTTCGACGCCGTGACCTCGGCCGCGGAAGAGGTGCGCAACCCGCGCCGCGACCTGCCGATCGGCATCATCGGCTCGCTCGCAGTCTGCACGGTGCTGTACGTGGTGGTGGCGGCGATCATGACCGGCATCGTGCCGTTCGCGAAATTTGCCGGCGTCGATCATCCGGTCTCGCTGGCGCTGCAGTTTGCCGGGCAGAACTGGGTGGCGGGCTTTGTCGACCTGGGCGCGATCCTAGGCATGACCACGGTGATCCTGGTGATGACCTATGGCCAGACCCGCGTGATCTTTGCCATGTCGCGCGACGGGCTGCTGCCCGAGCGGCTGTCCTCGGTGCACCCGGTACATGCCACGCCCTACTTTGCCACCTGGACCGTGGGCCTCGTGTTTGCCGCGATTGCCGCCCTGGTGCCGTTGAACGTGCTGGCGGAACTGATCAATATCGGCACGCTGGCGGCCTTTACGCTGATCTCGGTGGCGGTGCTGGTGTTGCGCAAGACCCGGCCCGAGCTGCCGCGCGCCTTCCGCTGCCCGGGCGCGCCGGTGGTGCCGCTGCTGTCGATCGGCTTCTGCCTGTTCCTGATGGCGCACCTGCAGGCGCTGACCTGGACCGCCTTCCTGATCTGGCTGGCGGTGGGGCTGGTGATCTACTTCCTGTACGCGCGCCGCAATGCGGTGCTGCACAGTGGCGCCAGGTAGCGGGATCTGGCCATAACGCTAGCGTCTCTGAGGAAGGCCGGGCGCGCGCATCCTAGGTGTTCGCCGGCAGGGAATCCACTGCCGCGTCGCTGCGTGCGCGTGCGTCGATCGAGATCGCCCTTGTCATGCCCATCGGAGCAGCGCCTGTTTGCTGGTATCCCAGACGGGAGAACGGCACCGCCGGTCCTATCGATATTTACCCGAAACGCCGACCTAGGCGAACCAGGCTTGCGTACCTTTAACTATTCCGCCCTTGCTTATTCCAGCGGCGAAATCGTCGTGCTGCCCGTCGCGTCGGCGTCCGACGAATCGGCGTCGATCCAGACACGCGTAGCGCCGCCCACGCGCGACAGGCGCATCTGGTAGGTGTAGCGCTCCGGGTGATACAAGCCCACCAGATATTGCACACGTCGGCCTTGCCGATCCGTGGCGATGCGCGAAACGCGCAGCAGCGGCACCCCGGGACTAAGGCGCAGGATGCGGGCAACCTTAAGATCCGCCACGGCAGCCCCGAGCGTCTGGTCGGCAGAAACGACATGTACGCCGTGCTGCTCCAGCGCAACCAGCATCGGCGTGTCCCGCAACGTATGCCGGTCGAGCGCGCCGGCCAGGTCGTCGGGCACAAAGACTTCGGTATAGGCGATCGGTTGCGCCTTGAACTTGCGCACGCGCACCACCTTGAGCACCACCGCGCCAGGCGGCAGATCCAGCGCCGTGCTGACCGCCAGCGGAGCCGGCATGCACTTCCATTCCAGGACCGTGACGCGGGTTCGCTTGCTGACGCTGACGATGTTGTCGAGCAATCCGCCGCGCACGGCCGTGGCGGCGGTTGCCGCATGCCCGAATGTCGGCACGGTGCCCTTGCCGCGCAGACGCGCGACCATCCCCTCTTCTTCCAGCCGCGCCAGCGCGGAGCGTACGGTGACGCGCGCCACGCCGAATTCTTCGGCAAGCTGGCGCTCGCCGGGTAGCGGCATCCCGGTCTCGTAGTAGCCGCCGCGGATACGGTCGCGCAGGATCAGCCGGACTTGCTGGAAGCGGGGAAGCTCGGGGTTGGCATCCAAAGGCATGGGCAATAGGCTGACAAGCGTACCGGGACATTGCCGACACGGTACGCCTGTCGCGCTAGTTGAACAAGCGATGCGGCCCCTATTCGTAGCGCTTGCCCAGCGCAAGCATTTCAGGTGTGCCGATCAACTCGTTGAGCGCCTGGAACGACAGCATCCGGTCCAGGTACGGTGTGGTGGTCTGATGCGCTCCCAGGCTCTGCAGGTAGTCGCGCAGCGCAAAGGCTAGCGCCCGTACGGTACCGCCAGGGAAAATCACGACGCGAAAGCCGATCTCTTCCAGTTCCGGCGCGGGCAGCACCGGCGTCTTGCCGCCTTCGACCATGTTGGCCAGCAGCGGCGCGCGTGCCCCGAGCCTGGCGATGGCCGCCGACATGTCTTCGCGGCTGCGCAGCGCTTCCACGAACAGCAGGTCGGCGCCAGCCTCGGCATAGCGCTCGGCGCGTTCCAGCGCCGCTTCCATGCCCTCCACCGCCACGGCGTCGGTGCGGGCGATGATCAGCGTGTTCGCATCGCGGCGCGCGTCGCAGGCAGCGCGGATCTTGCCCGCCATCTCGGCGGCCGGGATCACTGACTTGCCATCGAGGTGCCCGCAGCGCTTCGGCGCCGCCTGGTCTTCCAGCTGGATCGCCGATGCGCCGGCACGCTCGAGCACGCGTACGGTTTGCACTACGTTGAGGGCATTGCCGAAGCCGGTGTCGGCATCGACGATCAGCGGCAGCGCTACGCGCTCGCGGATATTGCGGGTGACCGAGGCCACGTCGTCGATCGACAGGAAGCCGATATCCGGCCGCCCAAAGCGCGTGTAGGCAATGCTGGCGCCGGACAGATAGGCGGCCTGGAAGCCGGCCTGTTCGACCAGCAGTGCAGAAAAGGCATCATAGACACCCGGTGCGGTCACGATGCCAGGTTGTTGCAGGCGTTGCTTCAGTGTCATGCTGGAATTCCGGTCACGGAAAGTTGGCCTGCCGCGATCTTGCGGGCGAGGTGCGGCACGAGGCCGCCGTCATGGATCATTTTCACCAGGTGCGGCGGAATCGGTTCGCATTGTAGCGGCGCGAGGCCTTCGACAAAGACCTGCGCACGCGCAAGATCGCAACCGGTGCGCTGGCCCGCCGCGATACGCGGCAGCGACGGGCAAGTGAACAGCGGCAGGCCCAGGTTGAAGCCGTTGCGATAGAAAAGCCCGGCGAACGACGGCGCAACCACGGCTGCCACGCCCAGATGCCGCAGGACCTCCACCGCTTGTTCGCGCGACGAGCCCGCGCCGAAATTGCGCCCGCCGAATACGATGTCCCCGGGCCGCACCGCGGCGGCAAACTCGGGATCGACATGCTCCATGCAATGGCGCGCGAGCACTTCAATGCCGTACTTCATATACGCGCCGGGCGCCAGCAGGTCGGTATTGATATCGTCGCCAAACACCCAGGCGCGACCGGTGAAACGACCTGTGGCTGGCATCCGCGTGTCGTTCATGACAGCATCCCCCGTGGATCGGCGATTCGGCCGGCGATTGCAGAGGCGGCCACCGTGTAAGGCGAGCCGAGATAAACCTGCGACGATGCGGCGCCCATGCGCCCCTTGAAATTGCGCGCGGTGGTGCTGATCACCACGGTGTCCTCGCCAAAGCGGTGCTCGCCATAGCCAGCGCATGCGCCGCACGCGTTCGGCAGCAGCTCGGCGCCGGCGGCCACCAGCGCGCCCAGCGTACCCTCACGCTCGGCCTGCGCCTGGTCCGCAGCGCTGGCCGGCGCCACCAGCAGCCTGGTATTTTGCGCCACGCGCTGTCCGCGCAGCAGCTGCGCCGCCATGCGGAGGTCGTCGAGTTTGGCACCGGTGCAGGCACCGATGTATGCGATATCGACCGCGACATTGTCCAGGCTGTCGACATCGCTGGCATCGGCCGGGGTATGCGGCCGCGAGACTTGCGGCGCCAGCGACGCGGCGTCGAAGTCGTGCGTAGCCAGGCATGCAGCGCCGGGATCCGACTGCCAGCGGTCGATGTCGAGGTCCGATGGCTCCACGCCGGCGCCGAGCAGCCAGTCGCGGGTCACCGCGTCGGGCGCCACCAGGCCGACTTGGGCGCCCAGCTCCGCGGTCATGTTCGACAGCGTCATCCGCTCCTGCATCGACAACGCCGACACGGCGGCGCCGGCATATTCAACCGCCTGGTACTGGCCCCCGTCCATGCCGAATTGCGTGCACATGCGCAGCATCATGTCCTTCGCCGACACGCCAGGGCGCAACCGGCCGTGCCATTGCATGCGGATGGTCTGCGGTACGCGCACCCAGATCTCACCGGTCACCAGTACGCCCAGCATCTCAGTCGCACCGATGCCGAACATGTACGCGCCGAACGCCCCACCCGTCGACGAGTGGCTGTCGCCACCCACCACCATCATGCCCGGACGCAGGTAGCCCTTCTGCGGCACCACCACATGGCAAATGCCCTCCATGTCATGGAAGCGCGTCACGCCGGTATCTCGGACCCAGTCGCGCGCGATTTGCACGATCCTGCGGCTGTCGGGGTCATGGGCCGGCACGTAATGATCTGTGACCACCACCACCCTGGACGGGTCCCAGACCTGGGCGCCGATTTTTTCCAGCAGCGGCTTGACGCGTCGCGGGCCGCCCGAGTCATGCATCATGGCCAGGTCGACACGGCAGGTGACAATCTCGCCCGGCGTGACATGCGCGCGGCCGGATGCGCGGGCCAGCAGCTTCTGTGCGAGCGTCTGGGGAATGGCCGGTGGGACGGCCTGTGCGGACACCTGCGACATCATTCCACCCGTGTGCCTGATGCCTGGATCACCCTCGCCCAGTGCTGGATATCGACACGGACAAACTGCGCGAACGCCTGCGGCGTCATGCTGACCGCGCTGGCGGCCTCGGCTTCCATTCGTTGCTTGTACGCGGGATCCTCCACCGCGATCTTCACCGCCCGATACAGCTGGTCAGTGGTTGCCTGCGGCAGCTTGGCCGGCCCGAAAAGCCCGAACCATGCCGACGACTCGAAGCCCTTCACGGTGCTGCCGATGGTGGGCACGCCCTGGAACTGCGGCAGCGGCTGCCTGCTGCTGACGCCCAGTATCTTGAGCGCGCCGGACTTCGCATGCGGCAGCACGTTGACGGTACTGGCAAACATCAGGTCCACGGTGCCGGCCAGCAGGTCAGTCAGCGCGGGATTGGTGCCCTTGTAGGGAATGTTCAGGATGTCGGTACCGGTCTGCAGCTTGAACTGCTCGCTGGCCAGGTGCAGCGACGACCCCTGCGCGCCGATGGCAAAGCTCAACTTGCCAGGGTTGCGCTTGGCATAATCGATCAGGCCGGCAGTGTTATCGAACGGCGCGTTCTTGCGCGCCACCAGCACGCTCGGCACCCGCGCGACCATCGAGATCGGCGTGAAGTCTCTGACCGCGTCGAACGGCAGGTTCTTGTAAAGCGAGGCATTGATGGTATGGCCGGTAAAGCTCATCAGCAGCGTGGTGCCGTCGGGCGTGCTGCGCGCAACATACTGGGCGGCGATATTGCCGCCGGCGCCGGGCTTGTTGTCCACCACCACGCTGCGTCGCAGCGTCTCACCCATCGAACGGGCGATCACGCGCGCCAGCGCGTCGGTGGTGCCGCCGGCCGGGCTACCGACCACGATCGTGATTGGCTTGTCGGTTGCAGCGTGCACTGCCGGGGCCATCGAGGCCAGGACGGCCAGCGCGGCACTGGCCAGGAACTGTCTTTTGCTCAAAGGCATGTCGGTCTCCACCGCTGTTCTAGCTACTTCGGGTGAAGTGGACTCTATGCCCGGGGCCTGCTGCGTTCAATGGAACCGCGTGGTCCTATCCAAGGGACCACTTACTTATTGACCTGTCCGGGGAATTCACGATGCGTGAAGCTACCAGCGGGCGCATGCGTTCCGTCGGAAGCCAGCGGCTGCAACGCCTTCCACAATTCGTTGTTGATCTTCTTCGTGCCATGACGCAAAGCGAACTGCGAAAGATATTGGCGTGCACGCCCTACGATTTCGAAAAGCCAGCGGATATTTTATTCCATTCTGATATTATATTTATCCCTGGCAGAATTCCAATTCACATAGTCACGCTCCATAACTTTCCTGAATTCAGAGTCATTAGAGCCGACCGGCACCAGCCCAAAATTCTCGATAAATCTCTCGCGGACCTTGGGTTTCGCCATCATCTTCTGCATGGCCACGGAAATCTCCTTCACAATATATCCAGGCGTGTTTGCCGGAGCAAAAACGCCAACCCAAGTTTGGGCTCCTCCTAGTGCAGGCAAGCCCAGTTCACCAATCGTCGGAACGTTCGGAAGCGCAGGTGAACGTTTCGGATTTGTCACCGCGAGCGGCGTCAGCTTGTTTTCCTTGATAAGCGGCATTGCAATTGCAGGCGTCAGTACCGCCGAGTCCAGGTTTCCTCCAAGCAAATCAGTAAGGATGGCCGCCTCTCCCCGATAGGGAACAACATTGAGCTTCAGCCCCGTCTCTCTTGCAATTGCCTCCCCATAGAAATGGGGTGTTGACCCGTATCCAGGAACACCAAAGCTCAGCGCCTCATGATTCTGGAATTTGCTGTTCTGTAGTTCGCGCCAGTTTTTGAACCTGGAATCACCACGAACCAATATCACCCCGACAGAATCCGCGAGCTGACTGACCGGGGAGAAGTCCTTGACAGGGTGAAACTTGGCCGCAGATGCATTTACAATGGGCGCCGTCAAAAATGCAGTGTATCCAATGCCAAGCGTGTAGCCATCCGGCTTGGCGCGGGCAAGATTCTGAGCGGCAATCATTCCGGATGCCCCGGCCTGATTTTCCACGATCACAGGCTGATGGAAGTTCTGATGCAACTCCTCTGCCACCAGCCGACCAATCGTATCTGCCATTCCACCGGGCGGGGCTGGAACTATAATCTTGACAGTTCCATTGGGATAGCCTGAAGGCTCGGCGAAGACGTGACATGAGACAATCGAAATGTATATCCCTACAATCCCCAACAGAATATATCGTAATCTTTCGATTAGCGCTGCTTGATTCTTATTCATCTTAAATCTCCCCACTCTAGGTTTAGTTATTGATTGAAGTACTAAATTACCCCAGCTGCCGACATCTTTTTTATCTCCGTCTCCGAGAACCCAAGCGCAGTCAAAGTTGCCTCCGTATCAACCCCCAGTTTTGGAGGGTGCTTCTCTCGCGCAGGTGTTTCGCTGAAAAATACCGGGTGTCTGACCGCAGGGATGGATCCCAGATCCGGATGATCCAAAGTCATTTCAATCCCGTTATGACGGACCTGAGGGTCATCGAATACCTGCGACATATCATTGATAGGACCACAGGGCACCCCTGTCCTGCGGAGTTGCTCGATGAGCCAATCGCGCTTTAGCGGAGCCATTGCCTCTACAAGAATCCGGGTCAATTCGCTACGGTTTGCCAGTCGGGACACGTTACTCGAGAACCTGGCATCATGCGCGAGATCATCGATGCCAAGCGCTTGGCACAAATGAATGAACTGCCGGTCATTGCCGGTGCCCAAGACCACCGCGCCGTCACTGCACATGATGACCTCGGATGGTGCTGCGATTGGGTTGGAATTGCCTGACGCTCTCGGAATCACGTCATTCAGCAGGTACGAATTGGCGAAATGTCCGTTTAGCGCAACGCCACAATTCAAGAGCGATGTCTCAATATATTGGCCCTGCCCGGTACGCTCTCGATGGAAAAGCGCACTCGCGATCGCCGAATTGGCATGTAGTCCCGTAAACAGGTCCACGATAGGAATAGCCGTTCGCATAGGACCGGCACCAAGCTCCCCTTCCGGCCTTCCACACGTACTCATCGGCCCAGCCATGGCCTGAAGGATGAAGTCATATGCCGGATAGGAGGCATATGGCCCGGTTTTCCCAAAACCTGTAATCGAGCAGTAAATTATGTCTGGCCGTATCTTCCTTATCGAGTCGTAATCCAGTCCATATCTAGCCAGGTCTCCAACTTTAAAGTTTTCGACAAGGACATCGCAAGTCGCGACCAGCGAAATGATTGCGTCAACACCTTCCGCCTTCGTGAAATCGATCGCAACAGATTTCTTTCCTCTGTTGTAACTCGTAAATACAGTCGATTCACCGCGGTAACAATCAAACTCATCCGAGTCGATCAACGGCATCATTCGCCTTGAATCGTCACCAACATGAGGCCGTTCAATTTTATAAACCTCTGCGCCAAGATCCGCCATGATTTGCGTGCACAGCGGCCCTGCGATGACGCGCGTGAGATCCAGTACTCTAACACCACTAAAAATCTGCTTTCCGTCAGTCATTTTTTAAAAATGGCGCAGTCAATGAGAGTATTGGGGTTATTTATCCTGGCATGGAGGCCAGCAACCAATGTGATCGATCCGGCGGCAATGATGCCGCCTCGAGTGCTGCATGCGCTTCTCCTCTCTTTATGGGGCAGTCCTTCCCATGTTCCACACCTGCGCAATCTGCTCCGCCATGCGCGCCCCTTGCCCGAGGCCAGCTTGCGCACTGGGCACGCAGCGCGACGGATCGAGCACGTTGTCGGTCATGGCATCCATCGACGCGGCATCGGGCACGATGATTTCCACTTGCGCCCCGCTTGCTCTCAGCGTGGCGACTTCCGCGCGAAGATGTCCGCTCACAGGGTTCCCATCCGCGTAGCCGAGCGGTGCGATCACGATCACACATCGGGCGGTTGGCGCAAGGTCGGCGTTGGTCAGCGAGCGGATACCGCCGTCCATATACGTACGGCCGTTGATGGGCACTGTCGGCCAACTGCCCGGTACGGCGCAGCTGGCGGCGATGGCGTCGACGAAATCTACGCCGCTGTGCTTGTCGAACACCACGTGCTCGGCCGTTTCCACATCCACCGCCACCACGCGAAGCATGCGCTCTGGCCATCCGTGACGCGGCAGGCGCGAAGCGATGATCTCCCGGCGCACGTCTACTGACACGGACTCGGTGCGCAGCGCGTAGGCGCCGATACGCCGCCGCGCGGCCGTCAGATCCCCGTGCACCTTTTCCATCAGCTGACGGTTGCGGGCATCGGCGTCGGACTGCGAATACTGCCTGGCCATTTCACGCGACTGCGAGGGCGGAACCAGTTGTCCTGCCAGCAGGATCTCAAGCCCGATGCCCGCGGCAATCTGCGCGCCGACAACGGAGCCCGCGGAGGTCCCCACGAACGCATCGGCGTGCGTAATGTCGACGCCCTTGCGCGCCATGCCCGCGGCAACGCCCGTCGCCCACGCAATGCCGGCCACCCCTCCCCCACCCAGCACGACGGCGCGGCTCATATGACCTCCGCACCGGTCAGCACCGCCAGGTCCTGTTCCGACATACCAAGCAAGTCCCCATAGATCTCCGCGTTATGCTGGCCGAGGGCCGGGGCCGGCTCGATCGGTTTCACCTCTCGATCGGGGAACTTTGGTACCACGCCGGCCATTCTGACCGGTCCGATATGCGGATCGGGCACCGACGCGATCGTTTCCCGCGCCTGGTAGTGCGGATCGTTCATGATGTCTTCGATGCTGTAGATGAAGGAATAGGCGAGCTTGGCCTCGTCCAGCTTTGCGCAGAGCTGTTCGACGGGCTGCCCCTCGATCCATGCGGCCAGCGCGGCATTGAGTTCATCCACATGCTTCCAGCGCTGTTCGTGCGTGGCGAAGCGCGGATCGTGGATCCAATCGGTGCGGTTCATGGCCAGCGCCAGCCGCTGGAAGCCCGAATCCGCCGACACCGTCAGGATCATGTAACGTCCATCCGCTGTCCGGAAATGCTCGCCTGGCGCGGCTGCAAAATGCTTGTTGCCCTGCCGTGCGCGCACGGTGCCCAGGCGGTCGTAGGCCGGTACAAGCACCTCGGTAAAGCGAATGACCGACTCGTACATCGCCAGGTCGATCTGCTGTCCTTCACCGTCATGCATGTCCCGGTGGTAAATGGCCATCATCAGCGCGAAGGCGCCCAGGATGGCCGTCTGGTAGTCGGCAATCGACGTGCCGATGCGCACGGGCGGGCGATCGGGGAAGCCCGTGATGCCCATCAGCCCGCCAAACGCCAACGCGATACGGTCATAGCCCGCGCGTTCGCGATACGGGCCGGTCTGGCCAAACCCGGAGATCCGCAACATCACCAGCTTGGGGTTGCGTGCTTTCAGAGCATCCCATCCGAGCCCCCACTTCTCAAGGGTGCCGGGCCGGAAATTCTCCACGATCGCATCGGCCTTTTCCACGAGCTGCAGCAGCAGGTCGCGCCCCTGCGGCTTGCGCAAGTCCAGCGTGATGGACTTCTTGTTGCGGTTCTCGACGCTCCAGTACAGGCATTGGCCATCGACGAACGGCCCAAGGTCCCGCACGGTGTCGCCGCGCCCAGGGACCTCGACCTTGATGACCTCTGCGCCGAAATCACCGAAAAGCGTGGCCGCGACCGGACCGGCGACCATGGTGCCAAGGTCCAGAATGCGCAGGCCGCTGAGCATGTGCGGGCCGGGACGGATGCCATCGCGCGTCATCATGCCGCTCCCTCGACGCGCTCTTGCCCGGCATCCTCCGGCTGCGCGCTCCTGACGATATAGTCGGCCAGGCCGGACGTTCGGGTCATGTGCCAGTAGTCGTCATTACGGAATGGCGTCGGCGCGACGATACGGCCTTTGCCATTGCGATACCAGTTCGACATGCCCTGATGCGTCCAGATCATGCGCGCGTGTGCATCCTGGACACGTTGGTTGTAGCGGTCATGCACGTCCTGGCGGACTTCGATCTCGAATCCTGCCGGATTCTCGTTGAGCGCGGCCTTCAGCAGCGACATCACGTATTGCACCTGGGTTTCGAGCAATGCCACCACGCTGCCACCATGGCCCAGCGCCGTGTTGGGACCGGCCAGCATGAAGAAGTTGGGAAACCCGGGCGTTGCTACCCCCAGGTACGCCTGCGCACCATCCGCATCCCAGTGATCTCGCACATTGCGGCCACCGCGGCCAATCAGCCGGAACGACGACAGCAGGTTGACGGCGTCGAATCCAGTGCAGACCACAAGGATGTCAGCCTCGAACCGCTGACCATCGGCCGTGATGACGGCGTTGCCATCGATCTTTTGGATCCCGTCGTTGACAATGCGTACGTTATCGCGCGTCGCCGTACGGAACCAGCCATTGTCCATCAGCATCCGCTTGCCGAATGGCGGATAGTCGGGCAGCACATCGGCCAGCAGTTCCTGGCGCTCGCCGAGTTCCTTCTTCACGTAGTCGGTGAAGTACTCGCGATGCTTGTCGTTGCGGCGGTTGATGGCCCGTTCCGGATGCGGCCATTCGGGATCAATCTGCAGAGAGGCGTGGATCCGGTCGTTGAAGATCCAGGCAAGACGCTGGCGGTACCACGGCTGGTAGTACGGCACTTCCTTCAGCAGGAACCGTGCGGCAGTGGGTACCGGCTTCTGGAAGCGTTCGAACGGTGCGGCCCACTGCTTCGAACGCTGGAATACGGTGAGCTGCGCCACGTGTGGCGCGATGGCCGGCACGATTTGCATCGCGCTGGCGCCATTGCCGATGACAGCCACGCGCTTGCCGCGAACGTCGAGCCCCTCCGGCCAGCGCGCGCTGTGGAAGCACGGCCCGGTGAAAGTGCCAAGGCCGGGAATATTGGGCATCTTGGGCACATTGAGCAGTCCGACGGCACTGATTACCACGTTGGCACGCAGTACGTCAGCATTGCCGTTTGCATCCGACACGCGGACCGCCCAGTCCCTCGTGCCTTCGTTGTAGATTGCAGATTCCACCTTGGTGCTGAAACGCACGTGCGGACGCACGCCAAAGCGATGCGATACGCTCACGAAGTACGCCTGGATTTCCTCGCGCAGCGCGAAATACCGCGTCCAGTCGCTGTTGGCGAACGAGTAGGAATAAATGTGGTTTGGCGTGTCCACGCCTGCACCCGGATAGCGGTTCTCGTACCATGTGCCGCCCACCTCGGCGTTCTTTTCGATGACCGTGTGCGGGATGCCTGCACCACGCAGCCGGATCGATGCGCACAGGCCCGCCACGCCGGCGCCGATAATCACCACATGGAAGTTGTCGGGCACGCGGTATTCATCACGCTGGTCGATCCGGAAGTCGTGGTCCAGCCCCAACCATGCGCCGACCATCGGGCCATAGGTATATGGGATCTCTTCGCCAACGCTACAGCGCAGCATCTCGACGAGTTCGTCCAGGCCGGGGTCTGGCAGCGCAGCGGCGGTACCGGCCTTCCATGCCAGCACGGCTTCGCGCGCGGCCGAGCAAATCTCTTGCTGTACTTCCGGCGCGAGACCGCCGGAGTCATGGTCATCAATGCCTCGGATATGCGTGCATTGGTAGCGTTTTGATAGCCAGCGCTTGTCGCCGGTCAGGTGCAGCAGCACCATGAGCAGCGTCGGTACATTGGCGGTCGGCAATGCTTCGTCGAGCTGTCGGGTCCAGTCGTGATCGGGCATCTGAGTCATCGTGTTCATCCAAGCTTCGGGCAAAAGGAGGGCCTCGGCCCGCTGCGAGCGGCAGCCGGGACCCGGAAAGTCGAGTGGGACAGGAAACGAAAAAGGAAAGGGCTATTTGACCTTCATGCCAGAGAGGCGCACCACTTCACCCCATTTCGCATACTCGGCGGTGACGGTCTTCTGCATGAACTGCGGCGTGCTCGGCCAGGGTTCGAAGGCGAGCAGATCGAGCTTCTGCTTGATCTGTGGCTGCTTCAGGACTTGCTGAAGTTGGGCATTGAGCTTCTGGACGACCGCTGGCGGCGTACCCTTCGGGGCAACCAGCGCAGTCCAGCCAAGCGCTTCATAACCTTTCACGCCGGCTTCAGCCATGGTTGGTATATCCGGTGCAATCAGCGAACGCTGGCTGTCAAGCACGGCCAGCGGCTTGAGCTTGCCGGCCTTGATGTTCGCTTGCTGTGCGCCGATGGTGTCCACCATAAGCTGGGCACGCCCGGACATCACATCGATGGACGCCGGTGCGCCGCCTTGGTAAGACACTGTCGTGATATCGACTCCGGCTTTCGACTTGAAGAGCTGCAGTGCCAGTTCGAAGGCTTGCGCGCCCGAGGCAAACATCAACTGGCCGGGGCGCTTCTTCGCATCACGCACGACAGCATCCACGCTGTCATAGCCCGCGGCCGGTCCGGCCAACAGCACCATCGGCGCCTTGGCCACCATGCCAATGGGCTCGAAATCGGTCAGCGGGTCGTACAACCTGGTGTTTTGCAGATGCGGCCCAGTAGTCAGCGTCCCGCTCACCGCAAGGCCAAGCGTGTAGCCGTCAGCCGGGGCCTTCGCCACCATGCTCATGGCCAGCATGCCTCCTACCCCGGGCCGGTTCTCGATCACGAACGGCTGGCCATTGAGGCGGGACAGTTCCTGTCCGACGATGCGACCGATGGTGTCCGAGGCACCGCCTGGCGGATATCCCACCAGCAGCTTGACCGGTCTGGCCGGATAGGCCTCCTGCTGTGCCAATCCACTCGCCGGCGCCAGCAACGCAAGGCAGGCTGCGGCAATGCATTGAGTGCGTGTCATGTTGTCTCCGTTTCCTCTCTGGTTTTCGACTGCATGGACAGTATCGATGCCCGGCCGGACTGTGGTAAAACAGCACGTGTCAATTTGTTCATAATGTGAATGAGCAAAAGCGATCCCGTTGCCAGAATGTGGAGAATCCGGAGAATGGGGTTTTATAGGAGTTCATATTGTGACTATTGAGCGTGCTTCCATGACCAGTCCCGAGCGCACGCGTGGCGCCCAGGCGGTGTTTCGCGCCATCGATCTGCTTAAACTGGTGGGCCTGAACCATGAGCACGGGATATCACTCGCGTCGCTGGTTGCCGAAACGGGGCTGGACCGCGGCACGGCATATCGCTTGTTGAGTTCGCTCGTGCAGAGCGGCATGCTCGCGCGAGACGACGATAAGCTCTATCGCCTGGGACTCGAATCGATGCAATTGGGACTGGCTACCATGAGCCGCGTACCTATCATGGAGCGCTGCCGGCCCACGATGATCCGTCTTGCCCGCCGCACGGAAGATACGATCTATCTGGTGGTTCGCAACGGCGACTACGCCCACTGTGTGCACTATGAGCAGGGTACGTTTCCCATCAAGGCCCTGGTGTTGCATGTGGGTGGCCTGCGCTTGCTGGGGGTGGGATCCGCAGGCACGGCATTGCTGTCCACGTTGACCGACGCCGAACTGGAGTCTTTCCACGCGCGCCATATGAGCAAACTTCCCGCCGAGCGAAGCTCGCTGTCCCACCTGCGCCGACAATTGGCACTGATTCGGAAGCAGGGCTACGCAAGCACAGACAACCTCGTGGCGACTGGCGTGAGTGGCGTGGGCATAGCATTTCAAGTCACTCCAGGGACGTACGCCGCGATCAGCGTAGGCGCCATTCGCTCCAGATTGGACGATGAGCGACGAAAGTGGATCGCAAAGGTGATGAAGGAAGAGTTACAGAGCGGTGGATGGGGGTTAATCGTGCCCGCGCAGTCCGGCGCGTGAACAATTTGACTACCCTGCGAACTATTTCACCTTGCCCGACTTCTAGCGAAGAAATCGTAGTGCTGCCTGCCGCATCCAAGTCCGACGAATCCGCGTCGATCCAGACGCGTAGCGCCACGCGCGAAGGTCGCATCTGCTAGGTGTAGCGCTCCAGGAGACACAAGCCCCCAGATACTGCAGGGGGCTTGGCATAGAGAATAGTCTCATGCACGTGAAATCGTGCAATCACGTGTCCGGCCTCCATGCCCCTGCCCCACGGCGACGTGCCCGAGGCTAGTCGCTCGCTAGCCAGCGTAATGTGTGGATCCTGTCCGTCGCCTGACGGCGAAGCAAGGGGCGACGGCACGGTGTCGATCCGCTTCGGCGCGTCCTATTCCCTTGGCGGCGAGCCGACCACACTGGCCGCCCACTCCAGAACGGGACCGAACCGCGGCGGCAACAGGTCTCGTGCCCGCGTGAGCGTTACCCAGCGATATTCGTGATGCTCGGGGCGGCCCAGTTCCGCGCTGACCGGCAATGCCACCTCGCCGCAAGGCGAGGCGGCAAGATAGATCCGCGCAATCTTGCCATTGGCATACGGGGCGGTTTCCCGATAGTCCTCGCCCCAGCAAAGCTGCAGGACGGACAAGCCGGTTTCCTCCCGGGTCTCGCGCAACGCCGTGGACAACGGGTCTTCGCCCGCGTCCGACAGGCCCTTGGGCAGGTCCCAGTTCCGATACGCGCGCAACACCAGGCAGCGCCATTCATCGTCGACGCACCGCATCACAAGCAGCCCCGCGGAACGCTTGCCAGTTGTCATTTGCGCCTCCCTATGCCCGCCGGCGCCTGGTTGGGCGGCAGAGCCGAGTCCTGTGCGATGCAGCACTCAGCCCTGCCGGGCCGGCCCTACGCATTGTCCACCTTTATGAGGCCAGTGCGCGACGCCATCCGCTCACGGTAGCCGATTTGCTCGCGACCGGCTCAATGCCTCAGCAGCTGCGCAGGTTCGTGGTAGACATGGCCAAGGTCGTGGGCGACTTCCTTGCAGGTCACCTTGCCGAACGCCACGTTCAGGCCATTGGCAAGGTGCGCGTTGTCCGCCAGTGCGGTCTTCCAGCCTTTGTCGGCGATCTGCAGCGCAAAGGGCAGCGTGGCGTTGTTGAGGGCATAGGTCGATGTACGCGGCACTGCCCCCGGCATATTGGCTACGCAATAGTGCAACACGCTGCCAACCAGGTAGGTCGGATCCGCGTGGGTCGTCGCCCTGGCGGTTTCGCAGCAACCGCCCTGGTCTATCGCCACATCGACGATGACCGCACCCGGTTTCATTGCGTCCACCATGCCGGCAGTCACCAGCTTGGGTGCGGCCGCGCCTGGGATCAGCACGCCACCAATGACCAGGTCGGCCGACAGTACATGGCGCTCCAGGTTGTCCTGGTTGGAGTAGACCGTCGTCACGCGGGCGCCCAGCAGGCGGTCCATGCGTCGCAGCGCATCGATATTGCGGTCGATCACCACCACGTGGGCGCCGGTGCCCACAGCAATCTGCGCCGCGTTGGTGCCGACCACGCCCGCGCCCAGGATGACAATCTTGGCCGGCTCCACGCCCGCCACACCGCCCAGCAGAACGCCCATGCCGCCGCGCGCCTTCTCCAGGCAATTGGCCCCGGCCTGCACCGACATGCGGCCAGCGACCTCCGACATCGGCGCCAGCAGCGGCAGGCCGCCGCCGGCCTGGGTCACGGTCTCGTAGGCAATGCACACCGCACCGCTGCGGATGAGATCGGCACACTGGTCCGGATCCGGCGCCAGGTGCAGGTAGGTATAGAGAACCTGGCCCTCCCGCAGCATGGCGCGCTCGCCGGCCTGGGGCTCCTTTACCTTGACGATCATGTCAGCCTTGGCAAAGATCTCCTGCGCCGTATCGACGATGGTCGCGCCGGCCTTGCGGTAGTCGGCATCGCTGGCGCCGATGCCTGCACCGGCGGCCGTCTGCACCAGCACGTGGTGGCCGTGTGCCGTCATCTCGCGCACGGACGACGGCGTCAGGCCGACGCGATATTCGTGGTTCTTGATTTCCCGCGGAACTCCGATCCTCATGGCTGTCTCCTTCCTTGGTGTTATGTGAATCCGGTACGATGGCGCTGCCGCCTTACCAGGGCAGCGAATAAGTCTTGGTATTGCAGAAGCTCTTCATCGCTTCGAGCACCCCCTCCTTGTAGCCCAGCCCTGAATCCTTGATGCCGCCGAACGGTGTCATCTCAAGACGATAGCCAGGGACCTCGCGGACATTGACCGTGCCGACGTGCAACTCGCGGATCAAGCGGGTGATGTAGTCGAGCCGGTTGGTGCAGACCGACGACGAAAGCCCGTACGCCGTGCCGTTGGAGATCCGGATAGCGTCGTCGATATCTTTAAAGCGAATCACCGGCGAGACCGGGCCGAAGGTTTCTTCCCTGACCACGGTCATTTCCGGGTCCACGTGGTCGAGGACGGTAGGCGCGTACAGTGCGCCGTCGCGCTTGTGGCCGGCGAGCAGGCGCGCGCCGCCGGCGATGGCGGCATTCACCACGGACTCGAACTGGATCGCAGCGGCCTCGTCGATGACCGTGCCCATGTCCGTGTCGGGATCCAGCGGGTCGCCATACTTCACTGCCCGCGTCTTGGCGACCAGCAACTCGACAAAGCGGTCGGCCACGGATTCCTGCACCAGCATCCGTTTGACGGCGGTGCATCGCTGCCCGGAGTTCTTGTATGAGCCACCGGCGGCCAGCGTCGCGGCCTCCTCCAGGTCGGCGTCTTCCATCACGATGATCGGATCGTTGCCGCCCAGCTCCAGCACCTGGCGCTTGTATGCGGCCTTTGCCGCGATGTACTTGCCGATCGGCACGCCGCCGGTGAAGGTCACCAGATCCACGTGCTGGCTGGTCAGCAATTCGTCGGCGATCTCGCGCGGATCGCCGGTGACGACCGACAGCATCTGCGGTGGCAGGCCGGCTTCATAGAGGATATCGGCGAGTGCGAAGGCGGCCAGTGGCGTCTTCTCGCTCGGCTTGAGGACGATGCGGTTGTTGGTGGCCACCGCTGGCGCCACCTTGTGAATCACCTGGTTAAGCGGGTGATTGAACGGCGTGATGGCCGAGATGGCACCCAGCAGCGGTTCCTTGAGCGTATAGACCTTGCGGCTCTTGCCGTGGGGGGTAAGGTCGCACGAGAAGACCTGGCCATCGTCCACCAGCGCCTGGTTGGCGGCGAACAGCAGCACGTCGGAGGCGCGGCCGACTTCATAGAGCGTGTCCTTGAGCGACAAGCCCGATTCCAGGGTGATCAGGGTTGCAATCTCATCCTTGCGCTGCGCGATGATGTCGCCGGCGCGCATCAGGATGCGGTAGCGGTCGTAGCGGGTCAGGGTCGAACGGTACTGATGGGCAATGCGCAGGGCGCGGCGCACGTCTTCGATATCGGCCTTCGGCACCGTGGCGATGACTTCCCCGGTGTAGGGATAAGTCACCTCGATCACGCGATCGCGATAGACCTTTTCGCCGGCAATCCGCAGCGCTTCATGGCGAATGCTTGACGTGACTGGTGTGCTCATGAGTGTCTCCTCTTGGTTTGAATCGGCGGGCACGACTGTCCCCCCGCCCCTGCGGCGGGGGCGTATCGGGACAGCAGCCAGCGATTCGGGAAGGTGCCGTCAGGCGGCGTGATTCAGCGCGAGGTCAAGCGCGTCGAAGTTGCGCAGGCGACGGCCCGGACTGAGCCCCACCATCGCGCGATTGCAGATCAGCGGCACAACCTGCTCCGACACCCCGCCGTGGGAGCGCAGTGGCGCGTCCAGGCCGGACAGGTCGTGCCTGGATTTCGACGTGCCAATCACAACGCTCTGGCGTGAGACCGTAACGATGTCGCCGATGCGGTCGGGCGGCAGCCCGAAGCGCTCGGCTGCCTGCTCGCGTGTGAGTACGCTGTCCATGCCGTCGATGTCGGCGATGCGCGGAATCCATCGGGCCGCACTCTCGGCGTCCGGCGTATAGATCGTTGCAAACGACCCCAGCGCGCCGTGGTGCACCACATAGGGGTCGGTAATGGGCAGGATGACGCGGGCCGCCCCCTCGCCGTACCAGGCGTCGAGCTGGTCCTGCAGGTAAATGACGTTGGGCTCGCCGGTAGCGTCGTGCTTGTCGTTCATGCCGTGGTCGGCGGTCAGCACGATGGTGGCGCCCATGGCATCGAGCCGGCTCAGGTAGCCGTCCATCATCCGGTAGAAGGCGTTGGCGGCCTCGCTGCCCCGGAGCGGCCTTGTGCTGCACGTAGTCCGTGGTGGAGAGATACACCAGGTCGGGCCGCTCTTGCTCCATCAGTTTGACGCCGGCGGCAAAGACAAACTCGGACAACTCCGCGCTGTAGACCGACGGCACGGGCATGCCCACCATCTCCACGACACCGGTGATGCCGTTTTCTTCGAGCGTGGCCTGGTCTGCCTTCTCCGAAGAGAAGCAGATGCCGCGCAGGCCGTGGCCGAGCAGCTTGCGCAGCTTGTCCTTGGCAGTGACCACCGCCACCCTGGCCCCGGCGTCCGCAAAAGCAGCAAGCACGGTGCCGGCGCGCAGGTATTTCGGATCATTCATCATCACTTCGGCGCCCAGCTCGCGGTCGAAGAAATAATTGCCGCAGATGCCGTGGACCGACGGCGGCACGCCCGTGACGATGGACAGGTTGTTGGGATTGGTAAACGATGGGATCACGCAGTCGCCCAGCAGGCTGGTGCCGCGCTGCATGACACGCCGAAGGAAAGGCGCCACGCCCGCTTTGGCGGCAGCGTGAAGGTATTCCGGCGCACAGCCGTCCACGCATACCACGACCACCGGCCGGTCCATCCAGCGGTAGGTCCTGCCGTTGACTTCGATCCTTTCGGCCTTGGTCGTTCCCATTTTCAATCCCCTTGGTGATGAGCGTCAGCTCATGGTTCTTTGTTACTGCCTGGATGCACCTTGCGGTGCGCCTTGAGCATGCGTACGCGGCTGGCGGCCACGTGCGCGCGCAGCGCAGCGCCGGCGCGCCTGGCATCGCCCGACACGATGGCGTTGACGATGGTGCGATGTTCGTCGGCGGAGACATCAAGCCCCCCGCCCTGGGTCAATGCCTGCATGCGAAACAGATGCAGCTCCTTCACCAGCCGCCGGTAGGTCTCGGCGAGCTTGCTGCTACCCGCGCGATCCAGCAGCAGTTCATGGAAGCGCAGGTTGAGCGAGGCGTAGGTGGCCGCCTCCTTGTTGTTTGCGGCCTCTTCCATGGCGCCCACCAACTGGTTCAGGTCATCCGCCAGCGTTGCGTTGACGCGCTGCGCCACACGCTTGCCGATGATTTCTTCCAGGGCCTCGCGCAGTTCGTAGATTTCATCGGCCTCCTCAACCGAGATCTCGCGCACGAAGACCCCGCGATTCTTCTCGTTGCGCACCAGTCCGGCTTCCTCCAGCGCCCGCAGTGCTTCGCGGATGGGGCCGCGGCTGGTGCCGAAGCGCGCAGCGATGTCGCTCTCGTTGATGCGCGTGCCGGGCGGCAGTTCACCGGTCATGATCAGTCGTTCGATTTCCTCCTGCACCAGCATTGGCAGCGAGCTTGAACGCAAGAGTTGGATGGCGTCGGTCATTCCCATGGCTCCATTAAAGTGGGCGAACTGTAAATTGTCAACAGTTTTCAATCTTCAGTTGACAGTCATCAGCCTACGTTCTACATTGATTTCCAATCTTACCGCAGGGTGTCGATGCGGCACACCGCGGCAGGGCAAACAGGACAGACGACAGATCTGCCAAACACGGAGACAAGCATGAGACATTCCCTTGCCATGGCGCTGTGCGCCTCTTCCCTGGTATTCGCCACAGGCATCGCCGCCGCGCAGAAGACCACCTTGACGGTCTACACCGCGCTGGAGACCGATGCGATGAAGCTCTATAAGGACGGCTTCGAGAAGGCGAACCCCGATATCGAAGTGCGATGGGTGCGCGACTCCACCGGCATCGTTACCGCCCGGCTGATGGCCGAAAAGGCCAACCCGCAGGCCGACGTGGTGGCCGGGCTGGCCGCCAGCAGCCTCGTGCTGCTGTCACAGGAAGGCATGCTGCAGGCCTACGAGCCGAAGGGCTTCCAGCAACTGAACCCGACCTATTCCGATCCGGCGCGGCCACCGCAGTGGGTCGGCATGGACGTATGGGCCGCCACCATCTGCTTCAACCGGGTCGAAGCGCAGAAGCTCGGCCTGCCCAAGCCCGAAAGCTGGAAGGATCTGGCCAAGCCCATCTACAAGGGCCGCATCACGATGCCGCACCCGGCTTCCAGCGGCACCGGCTACCTCGATGTGGCGGCCTGGCTGCAGATGTGGGGCGAAGCCGATGGCTGGAAGTACATGGATGGCCTGCACGAGAACATCGCCCAATATGTGCACTCTGGCTCCAAGCCGTGCAAGCAGGCCGCCACCGGCGAGTTCCCGATCGGCATCTCGTTCGAATTCCGCGGTCACCAGGTGCGCAAGGCCGGTGCGCCGGTCGACCTGGTCTTCCCCGCCGAGGGCCTGGGCTGGGACATCGAGGCCACCGGCATCATGAAGACGACCAAGAAGGTGGCCGAGGCAAGGCGTTTCGCCGACTGGATGGCGAGCCGCGACGCCAACCAGATCAGCGCCAACTGGTGGGCCGTGGTGGCCTATCCCGGCGTGGCCAAGCCGCTGGACGGCATTCCCGCCAATTATGAGAGCCGCTTCGCCCGCAATGACTTCCAATGGGCCGCCAGGAACCGCACCCGCATCCTGGCCGAGTGGAGCAAGCGCTACGACAGCAAGGCCGAAGCCAAATAACTCGCGCCGGGGCGGGCGCCCGTCCGCCCGGTCTTTCACGACCTGTAGCCATCACCACATAGTGGGGACCCCCATGGAAATGACCAGCGCCAAGTTCGTCGCCACGCGCGCCGGCAGCGTGCCCGCCCTCGAGATCCGCGGCGTGCGCAAGGAATTCGAATCGTTCTGCGCCCTGCGGCATATCGACCTGACCGTCTACCAGGGCGAAATGCTGTGCTTCCTCGGCCCGTCGGGCTGCGGCAAGACCACGCTGCTGCGCATCATCGCCGGACTGGAGCAGCAGACCGCCGGCACCATCCTCCAGGCCGGGCGCGATATTTCGGCCCTGCCTCCCGCCCGGCGGGACTACGGCATCGTGTTCCAGTCGTATGCCCTGTTCCCCAACCTGACGATTGCCGACAACGTGGCCTACGGCCTTGCGAATCGCCGCGCCGGCCGGGCCGAGACCGCGCAGCGGGTGCAGGAACTGCTCGAGCTGGTGGGCCTGCCGACCTCCGCGCGCAAGTATCCGAGCCAGCTGTCGGGCGGCCAGCAGCAGCGCGTGGCGCTGGCCCGGGCGCTGGCGACCCGGCCCGGGCTGCTGCTGCTGGACGAACCGCTGTCAGCGCTCGATGCCCTCGAACGCGTGCGCCTGCGCGGCGAGATCCGGCGCCTGCAGCAGCAAGTGGGCGTGACCACCATCATGGTCACGCACGACCAGGAAGAAGCCCTGTCCATGGCAGACCGGATCGTGGTCATGAACCACGGTGTCATCGAGCAGGTCGGCACGCCGCTGGAGGTCTATGAAAGCCCGGCCACGCCCTTCGTGGCTGACTTTGTCGGGCGCGTAAACGTGCTGTCCGCGACGGCCCTGGGCGGGCAGCGCTACCGCGCGGGCACGCTCGAACTGACCTGTGGAGGCTGCCGCCGTGAGTTCGAGCCCGGCACGCCAGTCAATCTCTATGTTCGCCCCGAAGACCGCCACATCGGCGAGCTCGGCGACGACATGCCCAACCAGCTGAGCGTCAACATCGAAAAGGTGGAATTCCTCGGCGACACCTGCATGGCCGAAGTCCGCTGCGAGCAACTGCGCGACCAGTCGCTCAGCCTCCAGTTCACCCTCGACCAGTTCCACGATCACGGTATCCGCGCCGGCCAGCCCCTTCGGATTGCGCTGCGCGCCAACCGCATCCAGGCCTTCGCGGCGACAGGAGCAAGACGATGAAAGAGCTCGCGCTTCCCCAAACGCCCGAGGCCACCGACGCCGGCTGGCTGGCCCGCCTGAACTGGGACGAAATCATCGCCCGCGCGGTGCTGGCCTGCGTCCTGCTGGCGCTGTTGCTCTTCTTGCTGGCGCCGATGGGTGCCATCCTCGGCAATGCCGTGCTCGATCACGACGGCCATTTTGTCGGGCTGGCTCACTTCGCCGCGTATATCAGGACGCCGGCGCTGATGCAGTCGGCACGCAACTCGGTGCTGCTGGCCGGCAGCGTGGTCGGCATCTCGGTGCCACTGGCCTTTGTCTTCGCCTATGCGCTGACGCGCACCACCCTGCCCGCGCCGCTGAAGGCGGTGTTCCGGCTGGTGGCACTGATCCCGCTGCTGGCGCCGTCGCTGCTTTCCGCCATCTCTTTCGTGCAATGGTTTGGCAATCAGGGCGTGCTCAAACCCCTTCTGGGCGGGGCGTCGATCTATGGCGCGCCCGGCATCATCATCGCCGAGGTGTATAACACCTTTCCCCATGCATTGATGATCCTGGTCACGGCGCTGTCGCTTGCCGACGGCCGCCTTTATGAGGCCGCCAGCGCCCTGGGCGCCAGTACCTCGCGCAAGTTCTTCACCGTTACCCTGCCCTCCTGCAAGTACGGCCTGATCAGCGCGGCGACGGTGACCTTCACCTATGTCATCTCTGACTTTGGTGCGCCCAAGGTGATTGGCGGTGACTTCAACGTGCTTTCCATCGACGTCTTCAAGCAGGTGATCGGCCAGCATAACTTTTCGATGGGTGCGGTGGTGGGGCTGCTGCTGCTGGTGCCGTCCGTCCTCTCATTCATGATCGACACCGTGGTGCGCCGCAAGCTGCGCGCCCAGCTCACCGCACGTTCGGTGCCCTACGCGCCCAAGCCCAATGCCTGGGTCAACACGCTGCTGGGCAGCTACTGCGTACTGGTTTGCGCACTGTTGCTGGCAGTGGTCGGCATGGCGGTCTATACCTCGCTGATCAAGCTGTGGCCATACGACCTGACGCTCGGCCTGCAGAACTACCGCATGGTGCTGTTCGAGAGCGACATGGCGGGTGCCTACAAGAATAGCCTGGTGCTGGCCGGCGCCACGGCGCTCACGGGCTCGCTCATTGTCTTCACGGGGGCCTACCTGATCGAGAAGACCCGCAACCTGGGGCTGATGCGGCCGCTCATGCATTTCCTGGCGGTCCTGTCGATGGCGGTCCCGGGGCTGGTGCTTGGGCTTGCTATGTCATCTTCTTCAATCATCCCGCCAACCCGCTCAACTTCCTTTACAACACGATGGCGCTGGTGATCCAGTCGACCATCATCCACTACTACACCTCGAGCCACCTGACGGCCATTACCGCCCTCAAGCAGATCGACAACGAGTTCGAGGCGGTCTCGGCCTCGCTCAAGGTGCCGCAGTGGCGCACGTTCCTGCGTGTCACGCTGCCGGTATGCCTGCCGGCGGTGCTCGACATCGCCCGGTATTACTTCGTGGTGTCGATGGCCACGCTGTCCTGCGTGATCTTCCTCTATACGCCGGAAACCATCCTCGCGTCGGTGGCCATCATGCACATGGACGATGCCGGCGACATCGGCCCGGCAGCCGCCCTGGCCAGCCTGATCGTACTGACGTCCACCGCCATTTGCCTGGTCTATGCCCTGTGCACCCGCGTGCTGCTGCGACGCACGCAGGCCTGGCGCGACCTGGCCCGCGGCTGAGCATCGCTTTTCCACAAGCCAATAAACCGCCATCAGGAGACACCATGACCGCCACGCCCTACCCCATTCTTCTCACTCCCGGCCCCCTCACAACCTCCGACCGCACCCGCGAGGCCATGCTGCGCGACTGGGGCTCGTGGGACACTGACTTCAACGCCATTACCGGCCGCATTCGCCAGCAGGTACTTGCGATCGTGCATGGGCAAGGCACGCACGAATGCGTGCCGCTGCAAGGCAGCGGTACCTTTTCCGTGGAGGCCGCCATCGGCACGCTGGTGCCGCGTGACGGCCATGTGCTGGTGCCTGTGAACGGCGCCTACTGCCAGCGCATCGCCAGGATCTGCAAGACGATCGGCCGGCGCCTGTCCACCATCGAGTATGCCGAGGACCGCCCGATGCGGGCCGCGGACATCGACCGTAGGCTGGCGGCGGACCCGTCCATCACCCACGTCGCCGTGGTCCACTGCGAAACCGGCACCGGCGTGCTCAATCCGCTCGAGCAGATCGCCCAGGTGGTGGCCCGGCACGGGCGCGGACTGATCGTCGATGCCATGAGCTCGTTCGGTGCGATCGACATCGACGCCCGCGCCACGCCGTTCGACGCCGTCATTGCCGCCTCGGGCAAATGCCTGGAAGGGGTGCCGGGCATGGGCTTCGTCATCGTGCGCCGCGTCGCGCTGGAACGCTGCGAAGGCAACAGCCCCTCGCTGTCGCTCGACCTCTACGACCAGTGGCGATACATGGAACGCACCACGCAGTGGCGCTTCACGCCGCCGACGCACGTGGTCGCGGCGCTTGACCAGGCGCTCCAGCAGTATGTGGAAGAAGGCGGACTCCCGGCACGCGGCGCCCGCTACACGCGCAACTGCGCGTTGCTGGTGGATGGCATGGAAGCGCTTGGCATCAAGCCCTACCTCGATCGCAAGGTGCAGGCACCGATCATCGTCACGTTCCACGCGCCCGCCGACCCGCGCTACGACTTCAAGACCTTCTATCAGGCTGTCAAGCAGCGCGGCTACATCCTGTATCCGGGCAAGCTGACCGAGATCGAGACCTTCCGCGTCGGATGCATCGGCCATTTCGGCGACGCCGGCATCCCCGGGGCGGTAAAGGCAATTGGCGAAGTCCTGGCCGCGATGGGCGTCGGCACCGGACAGAGCGTCGCCGCATAAGGGATCCGAGGCGTCATTTGCGCTGAGTGAAAGCCTTCGCGGTGCCTCCGCGGAGGCCTTTCTCATTGGCAAGGGAGTTCCCGCCCGGCGGCCGGCCGTAGCGGTTGCGCCAGCGCGGTAGTGACCGGCTCGTTGCGGCGTTTTGGCCATCACGGCGAGCGAGGCCAACCTTGCCTATACTGCGCATGATTCCCTTCAGCCCACGCCAAACCATGGATTACACCCCCGGCATCAGCCACCTCGCCAGCCTGCTCGCCGATCCCGGCCGCGCCGCCATGCTGTGGGCGCTGATGGACGGCAGCGCGCGCCCGGCGGGAGAGCTGGCGTTGATCGCCGGCCTGTCGGCGTCTTCCACCAGCGGGCACCTGGCGCGGCTGTCCGAAGGCGGCCTGCTGGTGGCCGAGACGCGCGGGCGCAACCGCTATTACCGGCTGGCGACGCCGGAGATCGGCGTGGCGATCGAGGCGCTGGCGTCGGCGTCGGTGGCGAGCCAGCCGCCGCGGCTGCGGGCGGTGCCGGTGTCGCGCACCGCACCGCCGGCGCTGCGCCAGGCGCGCACCTGCTATGACCATCTCGCGGGCGAGCTGGCAGTCGGCCTGTTCGAGCGCATGACGCAATCCCGCTGGCTGATGCTGGACGGGCAGCGCGTCGAACTCAGCGGCGACGGCGCGCAGGCGCTGGCGCGGCTGGGCGTGGATGTGGATGCCGCGCGCCGCAAGCGGCGGCAGTTCGCCTGTACCTGCCCGGACTGGAGCGAGCGCAAGCCGCACCTGGGCGGCGCACTGGGCGCGGCGCTGCTGGGCAGCCTGCTGGGGCGGGGCTGGATCGAGCCCATGCGCACCTCGCGCGCGCTGCGCGTGACACCGGCCGGCCAACGCGAGATCATCCGCATCGCGGCCTAGCATGCCGCGGCAACCGGGAGAAAAAAGATGGCCACACCGCTGGATGACGAGTCGCAGGACGCGATCGCGCGTTTCTTCGCCCTGATCAACCTGGGCGACAGCGCCCAGACCGCGGCGCAGCTGTCGATGTTCGAAGATGCGCTGCTCGATGCCGAGGACGACGACACCGAAGGCCCCGAGCTGCTGTGGGTGGTGCGCGAGGTCATCGACTGGCAGTCGGGGTTCTTTGTCGACTGGAAGGATGCGCAGTCCTTGATCGGCTGCCTGAACCAGCTGTGCGAGCGGATGGACCTGGAACTCGACTGGGGCACCGACGACCCCGAGGACGAAGCCTTCCTGGAGAGCACCAGCGTGCCGGAGCTGATGGAGCTGGCGCACAACCAGCTGCGCGTGGCCGGCTATACGCTGTGGAACTGGGACACCGGCGGCGACGCCTACGGCGGCTGGATCACGCGCAGCGAGGACGACGAAGAGATGCTGGACCTGGCCGAGATCCTGCGCTTCGAGGTGCGGCCGGCGGATCAGCCTTATTGACCGCGGCCCCGGCGTGTTGCATGGCGTGCGTGGAGCGCGCAGCGCCTACGCACTCTCGCGCCGCCGGCCCGCGGGGCGCCGCGTCTCGGGCACGCCCAAGGTCTGCTCCAGCATGTCCAGCAGCACCCGCACGCTCGCCGGCATCAGCTTGCGCGCCGGCATGAGGACATAGACCTTCAGCGGCGACGAGGCGTAGGCCGGCAGCACGCGCACCAGCTGCCCCTGCGCCACCGCATCCTGCACGAAGCGCGGCGACAGCCGCGTCACACCCAGCCCGTCGAGCGCCGCCTTGAGCCGCAGCTCGGCGTTATGGGTGCTGATGCGCGGCGCGACCTCCATGCGGGCGATCTCCACGCCATCACGCAGGAACTCCCAGTGCCGGTCGTCGGCGTTGCCCAGCGTGGGCCAGCCCTGCAGGTCCTGTGGCGTGCGCGGCAGCCCGCGCGCCTTGATCAGCGTCGGCGCGGCATAAAAGGCGCGCTCGACCAGCACCACCCGCTTGCTGGCAAACGAGGTGTCGTGCAGCGCGGTGTCGGTCATCACGAAGGCCAGGTCGTAGCCGTGGCGGATCAGGTCGGGCTGGTCCCAGCTGACGTCAACCTGCACGCGCAGGCCCGGGTGGGCACGCAGCACGCGCGTCAGGCTTTCTGACAAGTGTTGCGAGCCGACTTCATACGGCGTGGAGATGCGCAGCAGGCCGCTGACTTCGGCGCTGTCCGAGGCGGCCTCGGCGCTGATTTCATGCAGTTCGGCAAACAGCGGCGCTACGCGCTCATAGAGCCGCTGGCCGCGCTCGGTCACGCGCACGCGGCGCGTGGTGCGCTCGAACAGGCGCACCCCAAGCTGGCTTTCGAGCCGCGCCACCGCGGCGCTGGCGGAAGACTTGGGCACCTCGGCGAGTTCCGCGCCCTGGGTAAAGCCGCCGCCTTCCACCACGCGGCAGAAAATCTCCCAGTCCTTCCATTCGACGGTCTTCATGCGGCGCCTCGTGATTGCGGTGCGCCGCGATTGTCCCACAGGGCCGGCGCTGGTGCATCGGCCCGGATGGGTGCCTAGTCGAACAGGATCACCGAGCGCGCCAGTTCGCCGCGGCGCAGTTCGTCGAAGGCATCGTTGATGCGCGCCAGCGGCAGCCGCTGCGCGATCAACGCGTCCAGGTGCAGGCGGCCGGCCATGTAGAAATCCACCATGCGCGGCATGTCCACCGGGAAGCGGTTGGAGCCCATCAGCGAGCCCTGGATGCGCTTCTCGCCCAGGAAATCGCTGCCCTTCAGCTCGATCTTGACCCCCGGCGCGATCATGCCGATCACCGTGGCGGTGCCGCCGCGGCGCAGCATGGCAAAGGCCTGCTCGGTGGTTTCCTTCAGGCCGATGGCTTCGAAGGCGTGGTGCACGCCGCCGCCGGTCAGGGTGCGCACCGCGTCCAGCACATTGCCATCGCTGGCGTCGATCACGTCGGTCGCGCCGAACTCGCGCGCCAGCTGAAGCTTGCCGGGCACGCGGTCGATGGCGATGATGCGGCCGGCGCCGGCAATGGCGGCGCTGTTGACCGTGGCCAGGCCGATGCCGCCGCAGCCGATCACGGCGACGGTCTCGCCCGGCTGCACCCGGGCGGTATGGATCACGGCACCCATGCCGGTGGTGACCGCGCACCCGATCAGCGCGGCGCGGTCCAGCGGCATGTCGCGCCGGATTGCGACCAGCGCGTGCTCATGGATCAGCATCTGCTCGGCGAAAGCCGACAGGTTCAGGAACTGGTGCATGGCCTTGCCATGCGGGGCCACCAGGCGCGGCGCCTCGTCTTCGCGGCGGCGGGTATCGGGTTCGGTGCACAGCGACAGGTGGCCGGTCAGGCAATGCTCGCAATGGCCGCAGTAGGCTGACAGGCAGGTGATGACGTGATCGCCGGGCTTGACCGTGCGCACCTCGGCGCCGACCTGCTCGACCACGCCGGCGGCCTCGTGGCCCGGGATGGTGGGCAGCGGGTGTGGGTACGCGCCGTCCACGAAGTGCAGGTCCGAGTGGCACACGCCGACGGCGGCGGTGCGCACCAGCACTTCGCGCGGCCCGGGCTTGCCGATCGCCACGTCTTCGATCACCAGCGGCGTCCTGGGTTGATGCAGCACTGCAGCTTTCATGGAAGTCCTCTCGAGGGGAGCAACGGTGCCGGAAAAAATACTCCCAAACCGAGATTCAGGAAAGCCGCCGGCCGCGCGCCGGGCCGGCTTTACAGCTCTTCCTTGATCGGGAGCACGCGCAACACGCCGATCCCCAGGTGTTGCAGCGGGCCCATGCCGGGCTCGCTGGCGTACACCACCAGCTGCCCTTTCTCGCGCGTGGTCCAGGTCAGGCGCGGATTGCCCCCGTCGCCATCGGTCTGCAGCCCGACGCGGTAAGCCATGTCGAGCAGAACGTCCTCGGTGGACTTGATCATGCGTTCGGCCAGTGCCGGGCTGTCGAGCACCACCCCCATCTCGGTATTCAGCCTGGCCGAGCGCGGGTCCATGTTGAGCGAGCCGATAAAGACCAGGCGCCGGTCGACGATGTAGTTCTTGGCGTGCAGGCTGGCGCGGCTGGACGAGAGCCAGGCGCGCGAGCGCGACCCGCGCGCGGCCTTGCCGCGGTTGGCCAGCTCGGCATAGGCGCTGGGCTTAAGCTCATAGAGCTCGACGCCGGCCGCCACCAGCGCCTGGCGGTGCGGCGCATAGCCCGCGTGCACCGGGCTGACGTCGGTGGCTTCAAACGAGTTGGTCAGGATGCGCACGCGCACGCCGCGCCGGGCCAGCGCGATCAGCCAGGCTTCGCCGTCGTCGTCGGGCACGAAGTAGGGCGAGATCAGCAGCACTTCCCTCTGCGCGCCGCTGATCATCTTCTCCAGCCGGGCGGTGGCGTCACCGGGGTCGTCATTGGTCCGGTGCGTGATCTTGGCGGCCTTGTCGGACACCACCACCGCCTTGCCCGAATAGCCGGGCATGTGGCCGCTCTCGATGCCCTTGGCCAGACCCGAATCCAGCAGCTCCTGCACGTAGGGGCTGGCCACGGCCTGGTCGCCGCGCGCCTCCAGCCGCTTGCGCAGGTTGCGCATTTCCACCGGCGCTTCCTTGCCCGCCGGGATCAGCGCCACCACGGGGTAGGACGACGCGTCGTTCCAGTACTCGTCGAACACCGCGGACACCTGCGGCACCGCCGGCCCCGCAACCAGCACGTCGAGGTCGCTGAAGTCCATGTCGGTGCGTGCCGAGAAGTACGCGTCGCCGACATTGCGCCCCCCCAGCAGCGTGATCTGGTTGTCCACCGTCATCGACTTGTTGTGCATGCGCCGGTCAAGGCGCTTGAAACCCGTCAGCATTTCCAGCCAGCGCACGCTGCGGTTGGCAAACGGGTTGAACAGGCGGACTTCGACATTGGGATGCGAATCGATCGCCGACAGGATCTTGTCGAGGCCGCCGGTGTGCATGTCGTCGAGCAGCATCCGCACGCGCACGCCGCGGTCGGCCGCGTCGAGGATGTCGCCCAGCACGGCCGCGCCGGTGCCGGTCGGCTCGAAGATATAGGTCTGCAGGTCCAGGCTGCGTTGCGCCGCGCGCGCCATCGCCAGCCGCGCCGCCAGCGCGTCGGGCCCGGACTGCAGCGGATAGAACAGCGACTCGCCCGGGCGCTTGGCCAGGCGCGGCGCCAGCACCTTGCCCAGCGGTGTGTCGTTGGTGTTGGCCGGCGCGCTCGACGGGGTGCGCTCCGCCTGCGCCGGCAGGCTGGCGCAACCGCCCAGCACGGCGATGCCGAGCAGACCGGCCAGCGCGATGGCGGCCAGCCGGCCCGCGCGCCGGCACCAGCCGGCGCCGGCACCCCGTGCGGGCGCCGGCCGCGGGGCGTCAAACGGAACATCGCTGTGCGTCTGGAACATCCGTCAGTCTCCCTGCACCAGTGAATGAAGGAACGGGGATGGGCCGGTTCCTCACACCGGCCGGCGTGCAGCGCCTGCTATTTCGCAAGATATACCGCGGGCGGCGGCATCGGCAGCGGTGCCATTCCTGTCCGTGCCGGGAGTTTGTCCTACACCGCCGCAGGTCCGGCGGGCAGGCCATGGCGCGGCGGCGGCGGCGGCACTTCGCCCAGCGGCGCTCGGCCACAGCCGGCGGGCAGCGGCTTTCCCTGCACAGCGATTTCTCTTATGATGCGGGCCAATATACCGGCCGGTAGCACCGGGAGGAGGCCTTGCGGCATCTGTCGCCGCCCGTGCGGCTGGCGGCGTGGCGCAGCTTGCAGCCGCCCGGCGCTGCCGGCATCGTTGCGCGCCTGCGCCGCCCTTCGCCTTGCCTTGCAGCGCAGGGCGCGCGCCCAGACCGGATCCCGATGTCGACCCAACCTTCCCAGCCTTCCTCCGCCGGCGCGCCGGCGCCCGCCTTGCGCCGCACCCTGCGCGCGCGCCATCTCACCATGATCGCCATCGGCGGCTCCATCGGCACGGGGCTGTTCGTGGCGTCGGGCGCCACCATCGCGCAAGCCGGGCCCGGCGGCGCGCTGGCCGCCTATATCCTGATTGGCGCGATGGTCTATTTCCTGATGACCAGCCTGGGCGAGCTGGCGGCCTATATGCCGGTGTCGGGCTCGTTCGCCACCTATGGCGCGCGCTATGTCGACGAGGGCTTCGGCTTCGCGCTGGGCTGGAACTACTGGTACAACTGGGCGGTGACCATCGCGGTGGAACTGGCCGCGGCCCAGCTGGTGATGCAGTACTGGTTCCCGGACACACCCGGCGTGCTGTGGAGCGGGCTGTTTCTCGGCTTGATGTTCGCGCTCAACGCCATCTCGGTACGCGGCTTCGGCGAGGCCGAATACTGGTGCGCGCTGGTCAAGGTGGTGACGGTGATCGCCTTTATCGGCATCGGCACGCTGATGATCTTCGGCATCCTGCGCGGCGACATGGCGGCCAGCCCCGGGCTGGCCAACCTGACCGCCGGCGATGCGCCCTTCGTCGGCGGGTTCCCCGCGCTGATCGGCGTGGCCATGATCGCCGGCTTCTCGTTCCAGGGCACCGAGCTGATCGGCGTTGCCGCCGGCGAGTCGGCCGATCCGGCGAAGAACATCCCGCGCGCGGTGCGCCAGGTGTTCTGGCGCATCCTGCTGTTCTACGTGCTGGCGATCCTGATCATCGGCATCCTGATTCCCTACACCGACCCCAGCCTGCTCAAGAGCGACGTGCAAACCGTGGGCATCAGCCCGTTCACGCTGGTGTTCCGCCATGCGGGCCTGGCCTTTGCCGCCGGCGTGATGAACGCGGTGATCCTGACCGCCGTGCTGTCAGCGGGCAACTCCGGCATGTATGCCTCGACCCGCATGCTGTACAACCTGGCCACCGAGGGCCGCGCGCCGCGCGTGTTTGCCCGGCTGACACGCAACGGCGTACCGCTGGTGGCGCTGCTGGCCACCACCGCGGTCGGCGCGCTGTGCTTCCTGACCTCATTGTTCGAAAGCAAGTCGGTGTACCTGTGGCTACTGAACCTGTCGGGCATGACCGGCTTCATTGCCTGGCTCGGCATCGCCGTCAGCCATTACCGCTTCCGCAAGGGCTTTGTCGCGCAGGGGCTGGACCTGGACCGGCTGCCCTATCGCTCGCCGTTCTTTCCCTACGGCCCGGTCTTTGCCTTTGCGCTATGCCTGGTCGTCACGCTGGGCCAGAACTACCAGGCCTTTACCAGCGGCAAGATCGACTGGGTCAGCGTGGCCGCCACCTACATCGGCATTCCGATCTTCCTGCTGATCTGGCTGGGCTACCGCATCGCGCGCAAGACGCGCTTCGTGCCCTATGCCGAGATGGAATTCCCCGCGCTGCCGGCCAGGGGCGACGACGCCATGCCGGCGCCCGCCGTCGCACCGGCAACCGGTGAATAAGCGCCGTTCCCGGGCGCTTCATGAAGCAGTAAAAAAACAACAAGCACAACAACAAGGAGCATCGCTTTGAAGAAGGCAAACCGCATGACCATGCTGGCGCTGGGCGCCGGCATGGCACTGAGCCTGCCCGCGCACGCCGCGCCCACGCTGGTGGAGTCGGTGCAGGGCTACACCCTGCAGCAGGACCAGGTCACCCGCTTCACCGGCCTGGTGTTCGACCAGGGCAAGGTGCTGGCCACCGGCGAGGCCGCCGCCCTGCGTGCGCAGTATCCCGGCGCGCAGCGCATCGACGGCCAGGGCAAGACCCTGCTGCCGGGCCTGATCGACGCCCACGGCCATGTGTTCCGCCTGGGTTTCAAGACCACCGAGATCTCGCTGTCGGGCACGCGCACGCTGGCCGAGGCGCAGGACATGATCCGCGCTTATGGCGACAAGAACCGGCAGCGCCAGTGGCTGCTGGGCTATGGCTGGACCCAGGTCAACTGGAAGCTGGGCCGCTTCCCGACGGCGGCGGAGCTTGACGCCGCGGTGTCGGACCGCCCGGTGCGGCTGGTGCGCGTCGACGGCCACGCCGCATGGCTCAACACCAGGGCGCTGCAGCTGGCCGGCATCACACGCGACACCAAAGATCCGGCCGGCGGGCGCATCGAGCGCGATGCCAGCGGCAACCCCACCGGCGTGCTGGTCGACAAGGCCATGGCACTGGTCAACAACGTGATCCCGCCGTATAGCGACGACGATCGCCGCGCCGCGCTGGCCGCCGCCTTGGCGCATATGAACGCGCTCGGCCTGACCGCGGCGGGCGACGCTGGCGTGACCGTCGCCGAAGACCGGATCTACCGCGAGTTCGCCGACCAGGGCAAGCTGACCGCCCGCATCTACGGCATGATCCGCGACACCGGCGACGACTTCAAGGCGCTGTCGGCCAAGGGGCCGCTGTCGGGCTATGGCAATGACCGCTACTACCTGCGCGCGGTCAAGCTGTACGGCGACGGCGCGCTCGGCAGCCGTGGCGCGGCGCTGATGGCACCGTACTCGGACGACCACGTGCACAGCGGCCTGCTGTTCATGAGCGATGCCGCCATGCAGGCCGCAGTCAAGACCGCGATCCAGGCCGGCTACCAGGTCAACATCCACGCCATCGGCGACGCCACCAACCACCAGGTGCTGGACGCCATGGAAGCGGCGTACAAGGACGTGGGCGGGCGCGCTCTGCGCAACCGCGTGGAGCATGCCCAGGTGATCGCGCTGCCGGACATCCCGCGCTTCAAGGCCCTGGACCTGATCGCGTCGATGCAGCCCACGCACGCCACCAGCGACATGAACATGGCCGAAGACCGCGTCGGCAAGGACCGCATCAAGGGCGCGTATGCCTGGCAGACGCTGCTCAGGCAAGGCACCGTGATCGCCGGCGGCTCGGACTTCCCGGTGGAATCGGCCAATCCATTCTATGGCCTGCACGCGGCAGTCACCCGCACCGACCATGAAGGCCGCCCCATCCACGGCTGGCATCCGGAAGAAGCCATGACCCTGCCACAGGCCTTCCGCGCCTTCACGCTGGATGCGGCCTACGCCGAGCATCAGGAGAAAACGCTGGGCTCGCTCGAGCCGGGCAAGTGGGCGGACTTTATCCTGGTCGACCAGGACCTGTTCAAGGTAAAGCCGGCGGATATCTGGAAGACGCAGGTGCTGGAAACGTGGGTGGCTGGGGAGCGCGTTTACGCGAAGGACGGCAAGCGGTAAGCCAGCCATAGCCAGGCGGTCGCGTGCGGCACCGCTCCGGTGCCGCGGTGCAAGGCGAGCTGCCCGGGCGCCGCGCCGCCAGGCCGTGGCGGCTCAGTTGCGCACGCCGGGCCCGCCCTGGCGGGGCAGCCACGGATACCGCCCCGTGTCCTCGTCGCCATAGTCCGGGTCCAGGTACACATAGCATCGCTGGATGCGGAAGTCGCGGATCTCGAAGACATCGCACCAGTGGCCGGCATGGGTCACGCCGGCCCGCCACGACGCGCCCGACTTCATCGTGCCGCTGGAGGTGCCCTCGACCACGACCATGTCGCCCTGCTGGATCACATTGGCATGGGCGATGTCGTGGCTCACCGATTCGAGGATCCCCATCAGGTCGCTGAACAGCGCTGCGATGCGGGTGCGCCCGCGCGCCACCCCCCACTTCGGGAAGTACAGCGTGGCGTGCTCGTCGAATAATTCGACCACGCTCTCGCCGCGGTCCATGCGGCGGAAATACTCCAACGCAATCGCCTTGCGCTGTTCGTCGGTCATGGGTCTGGTTTCCATGGTGTCCGTCCTTCTCCTTGATTCGGGAACGGGCGCGCCGGCAGGCAGCCGGCGCGCGCTGCACGCTGCGGGGTGCTGCCTGGCGCTACTTCGCGATCGACTCGAGCGCGCTGTAGCTCATGTCGGTTTCCTTGATCTTCGCCTCGTTGAGCTTGTAGCCCCGGAACAGGTAGATGGAAGCGTGGCGGGCCTTGAAGTCGATGATGTCGCCCTGGACCGAGGATGAGTACCGGGTGCCGTCCTCGCCCACCGACGGCGTCATGTGGAAGTTGATGAACTTCCAGAATTCGCCCTTCTTGTCGTACGCTTCGCCCATGTAGACGCGCGGGTAGTTCACGTCCATGTAGACCACCTTCTTGCCGTAGGGATGCTCGGTCGGCGGCGTGCCTTCGATGACCCAGACCTCGCGCGGCTGCCAGGTCTGCACCGGGTTCCAGTACGGCGGGTTGCTCAGGTCCACCGTCTTCCACGCCTCGGGCGTGCCCTTCTTCGATGGGTTATAGCCGAGCTTGGCGTCCGAGATCGCCAGGATCCAGCGACGGCCGACCAGCTTGATCTTCGGATACCACGAGGGTCGCGCATTCCACACATAGATGTCGTCGTTCAGCACGTCCAGACCACCGACCGGATCCATCCACGCGCCGCCGGACAGGCGGCGGGTGCGGCGGGCCGACTTGATGTACGCCCAGCTGTCCTCGAGCTTGGGGCTGTCGTAGCGGATGGTGAAGGTGCCGAGCCCACGGATGTCTTCCGGCGCTGTCGCCGCAAACAGCGTCTTGCTCAGGATGCTGCCGTCACCCAGCACGGGCTGGTCGCCACTGAGCCGCCCTTTCATGTAGAAGCGCTGGAACACCCAGTCCTGGGTCGACTCCAGGCCCTTGTCCCCGCTGATCATCAGGAACGTGGCCTTGTTGTTGATGACATCGCCTTCCGGCGACGCGTAATAGAAGTTCCAGATCAGCTTGTCGCCCGCGAACGCATCGTTCTGGTTCACGTCCGGAAACGGCACGCCGGCGACCCAGCCGGTCACCTCGCGCGTCTTCTCGTCGAACGCCGCCTTGCCTGCGTTTTTCTTCGTCGCCTCGAGGTACTTGGGGTCCAGTTGCACGGGCTTGGCATGGCCCAGCGGGATCTTCAGGCCGGTATTGCGGATCTGCCACTCCAGCTTGTCGGTCAGCAGGCTGGCGATGGTATGCCCGTCAAAGGTGTCGGCCTTGACCTTGTCGATGTTGGCTTTGTCGATCACGGTGCCAGCGGGCAACTCCGCCGCGCGCGCGATGTGCGCGGTAACGCCGAGTGCTGCGATCGCGCAGAGCGCGAGAGTATTCCTGATGCTATGCATTGGTGGGTCTCCTGCTTAGAACTGTCGCGTCAGGCGAGCGACGAATTGGTCATTGTTGGCAAACGAGCCGAACAGGCCGGTCGCGCTTTCGATCTGGCGTGGCTGCCGCTTGTGCTTCGAGAAAAAGAGATCGGCCTCCAGCACCAGCCGCCAGTGGTCGCCATAGACGAACTCGACGCTGGGGATCAGGAAGCCGCCGCCACCTTGCAGCGAGGCGCCGGCCGCCAGCTGGGGATTGATCTTGTCGTTCTTGTAGTTCAGGCCCAGGATGACGGTGGCAATGGTCGAATGCTGGTTCGCGGGCCTGCCATAACCGACCATGTTGACGATGTCATCCGAGCGCTTGTAGTTCTGGATCCATTTGTCGAACACCTGCACCGAGAAAAAAGATGGCCTGCTGGTGCCGAGCAGCCGCGTCAGGTTCAGGTTCTTGTCGATGCGGACCATGGTGGTGACCAGGTCCTTCTTGATGATCCCGCCGAAACCCGGCAGCGCCCCGCCGAAGAAGTTGGTGCCGACGTTGTACGGCGTATTGCGCGTATAGACCAGTTCGGTGCTCAGCACGGAATCGATCGCCGGCACGTAGCCGCTGACGGTGGCGCCGAACAGGTCGATCTTGGGGAAGATGAAATCGCCGAGCGCCCCGGTCGGCGTCGACCCCGCCGGGGCGAACGCCGAATTGACGACCGGGTCGTTGTTGAAGGTCTTCAGGTAGGCGAGCGAATAGTTGACGGGTCCGGCAATGCCCTCCCAGCGCATGCCCCAGGTCTTGTCGCTGACGTCAGCGCCTGGCGCACGGTAGTTGTAGTTCAGCGCCCCCGGCGCCAGGAAGTCGACGCCCTTGTAGGGCTGGCCCGCCCAGCGGCCACCATACAGGTCGTAGCTGTTGCCGACGTCGCGCAAGCGGTCGATGCCGGGCCGGAACAGCAGTTGCAGGCTGCCATCGGCCTCCGGTACGTCGACCTTGGCCTTGACCAGGAACAGCGGCTTGCGCAGTTCATCGCCCTCGCGCTCGAGGAACGAGCGCCAGCGATAGTCGAAGCCGTTGACCAGGTCGAGCGCACGGAAGAAGTCGGTTTCGCCCCACACCACCTGTTGCTTGCCGATGCGCAAGCTCACGCGGTCCAGCGGCGAGAAATCCGCGTAGTACTCGCGCAGCTCGGCCTGGTTGTACTCGTCCATCAGGCTGCTGCCGGGGCCGCCCGGCGAGTTCTGCCGGTTCAGGTTCTGCAGGTCGCGCAGATAGGAGGTCTTGTACTCCTGGTCCGCGCGCCCGACCACCTTCCAGGCAACGGGACCGGTCTTGGCATCGGCGTTCAGCAACAGCGAGCCGCGCGCCATCGACGGCGAGAAGCGGTCGTTGCGAGACGTTTCCGGCGGGTCCTGCAGATTGAACGAGGTCCATGCACGGGCATAGCCGCCCAGGCGGAAGCTGTAGTTCTCCGGGCTCGTCACGCTGTCGGCCGGGGCTTCCGCGTCCGCCTCGGACGGCGCTGCGCGCACGGCGGCGGGTCCCGACAGGCAGGCCAGCAGCAAGCCGGCAGCGCCGGACCTGCGGCCGATGCCGCCCCAATGGTTCAGTTTCATAGTCTCCTCCAGCCAGTATCAGTCTTGTTGTGTTTATCGAAGCGGGGTCTGCGCTTCCGGAAGCGCGAGCGCAAGCTCCGCAACGCGCTCCGGTGCCTGCCTGGCCCCGGCCCTGACAATGAATGCCGGCCGGAACACCAGGACCATCGCCGGCATGATGAACAGCGCGCTGAGCGCGGACACGAACAGCCAGATCGCCATCAGCACGCCCATGTCGGCCTGGAACCTCAGCGACGAGGCGCACCACAGCACCACGCTGGTGGTCAGCGTCAGCGCCGTCACCATCACGCCGCGCCCCGCGCCGTGCAGCGAAGCAACGGTTGCCGCCGTCAGGTCCTTGCCCTCGGCCAGCTTTTCCTTGATGCCGTCCACGATGTAGAACGCATAGTCGACGCCCAGGCCGATCCCGAGCGCGGCCACCGGCAGCGTGCTCAGGTTCATGCCGATGCCCTTCCATGCCATGTAGCTGAAGGTGATGGTGTTGGACAGGATCACCGGCACCATGAAGAAGATGCCGGCCGTCATCGAGCGGTATGCCACCGCGCAGCACACCACCAGCACCAGCAAGGCCAGCGCGATGCTTTCGATCTGGCCAGCCAGGATGACCTCGTTGACCGCCGCCAGCACGCCGACCAGGCCGCCGGCGAGGCGGTAGGTGCCCTCGGCCAGCGGATGCGCCTCGACGTATGCCTTGAGCCGGGCCATCGCCGTGCGGATGCTGTCGCCGCGGTGATCACGAAAGAAGAACGTCACCGAGGCGTCGCGGGACTGGCTGTCGGTGAAGCGGGCCATGTCGCCCGGATCGGAGCCCGACACGAACATGTACATCAACTCGCCGTTCTCCTGCGCGGTACGTCCGGGCTCGAGGTAGCGCGGGTTGTTCTCGTTAAGGACCCGCCGCACCATCGGCACGACGTCGGCAATGGACACACTGCCGCCGATTTCCGGCTGCGCGGCCATATAGCGCTGCATTCCCGCCATGCTCTCCAGCACCTGCGGTTCCTTGACCGCATTGGGCCGGTTGCCGGAAAACACCGCATAGAGACGGTCGGCCCCCTGGAACTGGCGATTGATCGCGGCGGCGTCGCGGTTATAGGCAGAGTCCGGCCAGAGGATCGGCGAACCGGGCTGCGCATCGCCGACCTGGATGCGCGCGGCGTACCACGCCGACACGCCGAACACGGCGACGGTGGCGACCAGCACCGCGTAGCGCCAGCGCGTGGTGGCGGTATGCACGCAAAGAGCGAGAATGCGATCCAGGCAAGGGCCAAGATCCAGCCCGTGCGCGTAGCCGCGCGGGTAGCGCACCCACGACAGCAGCACCGGGGTCATGACGCAGGCGCTGACCGCAATGGTCATGACCCATACCGTGCCGATGATCGAGACCTTGTGCATCAGCGGGATCGGGGTCAGCACCACCACGATCATGCAACCGGCGTCGGCCACCACGCCCAGCATGCCGGGCTTGAACAGCTGCAGCATGCTCGCCTTCGCTGCCGCGCGCGTGGTCAGCGCTCCCGCGGCAAGTTCCTCGTCGAAGCGCGACACCAGTTGCACCGCGTGCGAGATCGCCCGCGCGGTGATCAGGAATGCGATGACGATCACCAGCGGATCCAGGTTAAAGCCGAGCAGTCGCGCCGTGCCCAGCGCCCAGGCGGCACTGCTGACGCCCGCCAGCAGCGGCAGCAGCGTGCCGCGCCAGGTCCGCGCGATCAGGAACAGCAGCAGTACCAGGCAGCCGATGGTTACCAGGAAGATCTGCAGGGTCTCGGGCAGGAAGTGCTTGATCCAGCCGTACAGGATCGGCTCGCCGGTCACGCGTACGCGCACCCCGTCGCCGCGCGCCGCCTCGGCAATCGACATCACCTGCGGGAAGATCTTGTTGTAGTCGGCCGCGTTCTCATAGAAATCGACCGTCACCAGCGCCGACCCGAGGTCGCGCGACACATAGGCGCCATAGACCAGCGGGTTGTTCAGCACGGCCTGCTTCAGCTTGTCGATGCCGGCCTGGTCTTGCGGCACGTCGGGCCACATCAGCGGGTTCGAGTCGATCGCCTCGGTCGAGCCGCGGATTTCCTTAAGCTTGCGCGAGGCCAGCGAGACGATCTGGAACTGGTTGGCGCCATCGACCTGCTGCAACGCCGTCGTGACCTGCTTGACCTTGTTCAGGAACGGCGTGTTGAAGATGTCGCCGCGCTCGGCTTCCAGCACGATGCTGACCACGTTCGATCCGCCGAACGCATGCTTGTACTGCTCATGCACCTGGATATAGGGGTGGCTGCGCGGCAGCAGGTCTTCAAATACCGTCCTGACCTCCACCTTTGTCGCCACCGCCAGCATCAGTGCGGTCACGAGAAAAAAGATTCCCGCCACCCAGGCCCTTCGCTCCATGCAGGACTCGACCAGGCGTTCGAGCCCGCTTCCCAGTGTCTTTTTCATGTCTCTCTCCAATCCTTGCTGCGCGGGTTACAGGGCGCCAGCCGCGGTGGCGGCCAGGCGTGAGCCGGCAACGTAGTAATTGCCGTGCTGCGCGCGCACCCTCGTGTACCAGCCGCGATCATCGGCAGCGATGCGCGCCGGTCGCCAGTTGCCGACCGCGCTGCCAGTTCCTTCGTGAACCAGCACGATGCCCTTGTCGCCCACGGCAACCCACCGCTTGCCATCCCACGTCACGTCGAACAAGTCTTCATCGGTCGCCGGCGCCGCGGCCTTCCATGTGCTGCCGCCGTCGTCGCTGGCCAGCACGGTGCCGCGCAACCCGACCGCCACGGCCTGGCCGGCGTCGTTGAAGCGCACCGACATCAGGCTGTGCTTTACGGGGCTGGCGACGCTGGTCCAGCTCGCGCCCCCGTCGGCAGAGGTGCGGATGCGGCCGAACTCGCCGACCACGCAGCCGCGTCGGCCCTGGAAATCGATTCCGTTCCACGCGGTGTCCTCGTGCTGTGCCACGGACTGCCACCTTTTGCCGTAATCGGTCGAGCGCAGCAGCGCACCGCCACTGCCCACCGCCCAGGCGCTGCCGTCCTGGCTGACCTGCACACGCATCAGCTTGTTGCTGAAGGCCGACTTGGGGGTTTGCGCGGCGCGCCAGGTTTGCCCGGCATCGTCGGTAGCCAGGACCACGCCGTCGTTGCCGACCGCGACCGCGCGCCGGCTGTCCCACGCGGCAATGTCCTGCAGGGTTTCGCGGCCGGGTGCCGCCTGCTGGCGCCAGCTGGTGCCGGCGTCGGCGCTGAAGAGGATCTTGCCGTGGGAGCCGGCCGCCCAGAGGCCGCCATCGGGCAGTGTGGCGAGACCATAGAAGGCGTCGCCACGCTCGATAAGCGGCTGTGCCACGGCACCGCCGGCCGGCTTGGGCTTGACGAAAAGGCCCGCATACAGCAACCCGCCGATAATGGCGAGCGGCATGCCGGAGAGGAGGAGGCGTTTGATTCGTTCCATGATTGAAGACTTCATCGTGACAACTTCGACGGGACCGCGTCCCGGCAAGCGGCATGCAGGCCGGGCGCGGGACGAGCGGCGCCCTGCCGGCGTGCAGCACACTTGCTTCAGGCGCAGGCCACCCCGCAGGGTGGCGCTGCATGGCTTGGGTTTGACTTGGGGCGATGGCCTGCCGGCGGCAGCAGGCTAGGCGGTATCAGGCGCCGGTACGGCTACCGGCGCGATGGATGGCTTGTACATGTTGTCTCCTGCGGAAGTGCGGTGCCGGCGAGGCACCGCCATCTCGCTAGTTTTATGAATGGTGATGGTGATGGCGCCGGTCCCGCGGCGCCGGCGGTCGCGGTCTCAGCCGGCGGTGGCGCGGCTTGCCGCATCCACTGCCCGTTCCAGCTCCTCATGCAGGATGCGCGGGTTCGGATGCGGGGCGAACTGGATCAGGCGTTCCACCTCGACGCGCTCCAGCAAGCCGGCGCGGTGGTAGGGCTCATCGGCAATGAAGGCCTCGGCCTGCTGCCGCCGCTGGCAGTCGAGGACCAGGAACAAGCCGCGCGGAAGCTGGTCTTCGCCGCACAGCGCGCCCGCGCACACGATGCCGGGCAGTGCCGACATGACATGGCGGATATGGTCCGGCCGCAGCTTTAGCCGCGATGCCGCGACGCCGGGACGGAAATAGGCACGAACGATGTATGACATGGTGATGCTTCCGGTCGGGTCCTCAGGGTTCAGCCAGGCGTCGCGCCGTGGTAGGCGCGCTGCAGCAGCGCGCGGATCGCCGCGCGCTCGATCGGGCGGGGGTTCGGATACGCGCCCGCCACGACCAGGTCGGCCGCGCGGTCGAGCCCTTCCTCGGGCATGCCGATTTCCCGCAGCGAGCGTGGCACGCCGAGGCCCTCGCCCAGCTGCCGCATCCCCGCCGGCGCGGCCTCTCGCCCGAGCGCGCGCGCGATGCGCGCCATGGCGTGCGGCACCAGCGCGGCGTTGTAGGCCAGTGCGTAAGGCAGCATGACCGTGTGCACTTCGGCGTGTGGCAGGTTGAAGCTGCCGCCCAGCGTGTGGCAAAGCTTGTGGTGCACGCCCATCTGCAGGTTGCCGAGCACGGTGCCGCACAACCACGCGCCGTAGAGCGCTTCGCCGCGCGCCTGCAGATCCTGTGGCGCGTCGCGCAGGCGCGGCAGGACCGTGGCCAGGGCCCGGATCCCCTCTTCCGCCATCAGGCTGAACACCGGGTTGCCATCAGGGGCGTACAGCGCCTCGGCGGCATGCGCCATGGCGTTCATGCCGCTGGTCATGGTGAGCCCGGGCGGCAAGGTCAGGGTCAGTTCGGGGTCATAGACCACCGCCCGCGGGGCCACGCGCCAGTCCCTGCCGGTCTTTTTGTGCGCCGCCTCCGTGATGCCATACAGCGGCGTCATCTCGGAGCCGGCATAGGTGGTCGGCAAGGCCACGATCGGCAGCGCCGATTCCAGCGCAATGGCCTTGGCCAGGCCGACGGTGGAGCCGCCCCCCACCGCGATGCACCCGTCCACGCCAAGCTGCGCGACGGTCGCCATCGCTGCGCGCGCGACTTCGGCGGGGACGTGCATCACCGCCTTGCTGTAGACGCCGACCGAGCGGTCGCCCAGCAGCGCGGCAACCTGCTCGCCGAGCGCGGCTTGTTCCGGCGTGGTCAGGACCAGCGCGCGCCGGATCCCCAGTTGTTCCAGTTCCCGCGGCAGCAGGCGGCGTGACCCGGGGCCAAAGACGACGCGCGCGGCGCGGGTTTCGTGGACAAACGGCTCCATGCTCACAGCTCCAGTATCAATCGGCTTGCGGCGCGCAAAGCGTCAACGCGGCCTGGGCAAAGGTCAGTTCGGTATCGCGGATGGCATGGTCGCAACCCGGCTCGACCACCAGCCTGACGTCGGCGCCCGCGGCACGAAACCAGCGGGCCGAGTCCTGCACGCTGTCCAGCGGCACATGCGGGTCGGCTTCGCAGGTCGACAACAGCACCGGCATGTCGCGCAGGTGCTGGGGCATGACCGGCCTGGGCATGCCGGGTGGGCCGATCAGGCCGCCCGTGAACGCCAGCAGCGCGCCGTAGCGCCGGTCCTGGCGCCACACGAACTCGGTGCACAGGCAGGCGCCTTGCGAGAAGCCGATCAACACCTGCGATGCGTACGGAAAGCCCAGTGCAAGCAGTTCGCGCGACAACACCTCGAGCCGCTCCAGCGCCTGCGACAGCCGCGGTTCGTTCCGTTCAAGCGGCTCGATGAAGCGCTCGGGATACCAGCTGCTGTCGGCCGCCGCCGGCGCAAACCAGGCGATGTCGGGCCGCCCGCAGCGCTCGACCACCATCTGCTTCATCAAGGCTGGAGACTGGCCGCGGCCATGCACCAGGATGGCCGCCATGGTGGCCTCCCGCGCAGGCGCACCAAAGACGGCCACTGGTGCGCGCAGATGTGGGTTGGGTTCAGACATGGATGCTGGCCTTATCGGGTGTGCGGGTGTGCGGGAGGGCGGCGGCACCGTGCGCCGCCCTCTGCTCGGTTCAGTACTTCAGCGCTTCCAACGACCGCAGGATGCTGTCGCGCTGGCTGGCGAACTGCGGCGCGACCTGCACCTCGGCGCCGAGCGTCTCGTAGGGCTCGTCGATCAGGAAGGCCTGGGGCTTGGACACCGTGGCCTCGAACAGCGCCCCGCTGGGGGTGCGCACGTAGATCGATTCGAAGTAGCCGCGGTCCTTGCGTTCCGAGGTATCGGTAAAGCCCAGCCCTTCGAGCCTGCGCTTGAAGTAGTCCTGGGCCGCATGGTCCTCGACCTGGAACGCGCAGTGGTGGACCGTGCCGGAGCCATAGGTCCAGCTCGCCTGCGGCATGGCGGTTTCCAGCGCATAGTCGACGAACTTGCCGGAACCGCCGTCGCCGAAGGCAAAGCGCGCGTATTTGCCGTCGCGGGCCACTTCGCGCGCCGACCAGCCCGCGTCCATGAACTCCTGCGACGACTCCATTTCGCGCACGTTCACCGCAATGGTGTGCAGGCCGCGGATCGCCAGCTCGGCCGGGACCTCGCCGTTCGAGTATGGCTGGCGCGCGTCGTCGGCAATGCCGATCAGTTCGTACTCGATGCCGCACGGATGCGCGAACGCCAGCACCGGCTCGCCGAAGCGCTCGGAGCGGCGGACCTCGAAGCCATGGTCGCGCAGGCGCTTGTCCCAGAACGGGATTGCGGACACCGGCACCGACAGGGCAAGGCTGCCGATCTGGCCCGTGCCGCGCGTGCCCTTGCGGCCAAAATGCGCCACCGGGAAGCAGGTGATCAGCGTGCTTTCCTCGCCGATATCGTTGCCGTAATACAGGTGGTAGAAAGGCGTGCCGCCGTCGTAGATCAGGGTCTTCTTGACGCTCTTGAGCGATAGCACCTTGGTGTGGAAGTCATAGTCTTCCTGGGCGGTGCCGACGCTTAGCGTGATGTGGTGATGGCGCTGAATCGAGGGTGTGGCTTGGGTCATGAGTGTCTCCAACGGTTTGTCGTATCGGGGTGGCGCGCGATGCCTGCGGTTGGGCGTGGCGCCGGGCTTCTGCTCAGGCTGACGGGGGCGCTTGCGTCATGGCGTGGTCGACCAGGCTCCAGATAAAGCGGCCAGAGGGCTCTCGCTGTTCCTCGGCGATATGCGCGATCAGCCCGGCGGTCCGGCTCAGCACGGCAAACCCGCGCATCAGCGCCGCCGGAATGCCGATATCGCCAAGGATGGCGGCGATCGCGCCGGTGGCGTTGATGGTGATGTGGCGTCCCGCGGCAGCGTCGACTTCGGTGGCCAGCAAGGCCAGCGCGGCGCAGCGCTGGCCATCGGTGCCGAGTTCGCGCGCCAGGCGCAGCAGCGCGATCGCGCGCGGATCATCGGGCCGGTGCAGGTGATGGCCGAAACCCGGCACCGCGCGGCGGCTGGAACGGAATTCGGCGGCAATGCGCTGCGCCTCGGCTGCACCTTGCTCGCCCGCGGCCACGATGCGGTCGAGCAGCGCCGCGGCCGGCTCCATGGTGCCGACAAACTGGCTGGCGACGGCGAGCAGGCCCGCCGCGACGCCTGCCTGCAGGTTCTCCGGCGAGCTGGCGTAGATCATGCGCGAGGCAATCGCGCTGGGCGTCATGCCGTGTTCCATCAGCGTCACCAGCACGGCTTCGACGATCTGCCGCTCTGCTGGCGACGGCGTCCTGCCGAAGGTCTGCTGCATGAACACATCGATGAAGCTGGCCCGCCCGAGCAGATCCGCGACCAGGTCGCTTTCGCCGTAATAGACCGCCTGCTCCGTGTAGCGGCACAGCTTCGTGGCCGGCGCCGCGGCCTTGCCGCCGTTCCGGGCTTCCGTGTTGGGCATCATCAGCTCCGATGGTTGAGGATCATGTCCCGCACGGCGGGCTTCAGCACCTTGCCGACGGCGCTGCGCGGCAGCGCCTCGAACAGGTGGACGTGCTTGGGAGTCTTGACCGAACCGAGCTCGCGCTTGACCAGCGCGATCAGGTCGTCGGTCTCGACGCACATGCCCGGGCGCAACTGCACCGCCGCATGCACCGCCTCGCCCCACTTCGCATCCGGCACGCCGACCACCGAACAGTCGGCCACCGCCGGGTGCGCCGACAGCACGACCTCGACATCGCTGGGATAGACGTTGAAACCGCCCGTGATGATCACGTCGCGGAGGCGGTCGCGCAGGAACAGATAGCCGCGCTCGTCGAGCACGCCCGCGTCGCCGGTGCGCAGCCAGCCATCCACCAGGGTCTTGCGGGTTTCCACCTCGGCCTTCAGGTAGCCGCTCATGACCAGGTCGCCACGCACGGCAATCTCGCCCTCTTCACCGGGCGGCAGCGGCCGGCCTTCCTTGTCGACGATGGCCACGCGGGTCAGCAGCGACGGCCGGCCGACCGAGGCCAGGTTGTGGCCCGACATTTCATCGGGCGGCAAGAACGTAATGATCTGCGGCGCCTCGGTCTGGCCGAACGACGTACACACCACCGGCCCGAACACCGACTGCGCGTCGCGGATCTGCTCGGGGCGCATGGGCGCGCCGCCGTAGACCAGGTAGCGCAGGGCGCGCAAGGCACGCGGCGCGCGCCGCTGCTCTTCGGCCAGCGCCATGATCAGCGTGGGCGGCGCGAAGAACAGCGTGGCGTGATGCCGCTCGGCGGCATCGAGCAAGGCCGGCGCCTTGGCGTACTCCGGGAAGACCAGCGCCCCGCCCACCGCGAGCAGCGGCAGCATGTAGGTCGAGGTGCCATGCGTGATCGGCGCGGCGACCAGGTAGCGATCGTCTGGCGTCAGCCCGAGCTCGTGGACCTGGGTTGCGATATTGGTGTTCCAGGCCCGCAGCGGCTGGATCACGCCCTTGGGGAAGCCGGTGGTGCCGCCGGTGAACTTGACCGCCTGCGCCTCGGCCAGGTCGACGCCGGCACGCGCGCGCGGTCCCATCATCACGCGCGAAGTGTCGGCTGCCGGCCGTGCCAGCACCGCCAGCGCATGCAGGGTGGCCGGCGCGCCCGCAAGGCGTGCCGCCATATCGGCATCCGCCAGTACCAGCGATGGCTCGACAAAGTCCACGATGCGCCGCAGTTCCGGATCACCGTTGCGCGGATTCAGCGGCACCCACACCTTGCCGGCCGCCAGGATGGCGAGGATCGCCAGCAGATGGTCAACGGTATTCGCCGCGCCGACGCAGACCCGGCTCCGCGGCACGGGATCGAGCGCCGTCAGCGCCGCCGCCCGGGCAAGCACGACCTCGGCCAGCTCGCGGAAGGAAAGGTTGCCCGTGGGGCTGATGATGGCCACGCGGTTCGGATGCCGGTGGGCGGCCCGCCACAGGAAGTCGATAGGGTACATGCTGGTTCATCTCCGGATAGCAAGGCGGGGCGATGCCGACGCGCACCAGCCGCCGCCGCGATGGAACGAACTATAGGACTTTGTTCGAATATTCTAATATTAGGAGAAACCCTGCCAGCTGGGCTATACTTCGGCGAAGCCATCATCGGAACGCAGTGCCTACGCAGCCCATGGAAAACGACACCGTTGCCTACCCCTCTTCGCTGGCGAGCACGCCGCCGCGCCACCTGGACCTGGCCCGCACGCTGATGCAGGAGATCGTCAACGGGCGGCCGCGCATCGGCGAGTTGCTGCCTACCGAGGCGGAGTTGTGCGAGCAATGGAGCCTGAGCCGCTACGCCGTGCGCCAGGCGATCCAGAAACTGTCAGACCTGGGCATGGTGAGCCGCCAGGCCGGTGTGGGCACCCGGGTGATTGCGGACCGGCCGCGCGAACGCTACATGCAGGTCATGGATTCGCCGGCCGACCTGGTTGGCTATGCCAAAGGCACCACGCTGCGTACCACCTCGTGTACGCGCATCCGGGCGGACGCGGAGCAGGCAGTCCTGCTGCGCAGCGACGTGGGCGCGGAGTGGCTGCACATTGCCGGAGTCCGCTACGGCGCCGATGCCGAGCGCGAACCCATTGCGCTGGTCGACATCTATGTCAGCCACGCCTTCAGCCAGTTGCCCGAACTGGGCGAAGTGCTGAGCGTTCCCGTCTATACGATGATCGAGCGCCAATATGGCATCAAGGTGACCCGCGTCGAGCAGGAATTCCAGGGCGTGCTGATCAATGAAGCGCAAGCCGGGCGCCTGCACGTCGAAGACAATGCCGCGGGGCTGCGCATCGTGCGCACGTATTTCCTGCGCGACCAGGTCATCGCCGTGACCACCGGCGTGCATCCGGCAAGCCGCTTCAGCTACTCGATGACCTATCAGCTGACGCAGGACGTGCGCTAGCGGCCAAAGCGCAAGCCGACCGCCGCCGCAACGTGGTGTAGCAGACGAGCGCGGGTTGTGTTGCCAGACCGCACGGCCTATGTTGGCTTGACGAAGGCGGTGCGCGTAGCGATGCGCAAGCCGGCCTGCCTGCAATGTCGACTACGCCGCAGCAGCCATTGGCTCCTATCCGCGCACTTGCGCTCGCCTTGCTCGCCGTATCGGGCGCCGCGCTGGCCCAGGCACCGGCCGGCGCGCCTGCCTACAAGTCCCTCCGCTACGAGGAAGACTACCGCTACCTGCAAGGCCCCGGCGCCGACGCGACGCGCCGCGATGCCTGGGATCCCGTCAAGTACATTGGGCTTGGCCCGCCCAATGCCTTCCTGAGCCTGGGCGGCGAGATCCGCGAACGCTTCGAGAACTATTCGGCAGCGAACTTCGGCACGCCGGGCCGCGAGGCAGACGGCTATCTGCTGCATCGCATCCTGCTGCATGCCGACCTGCATGCCGGCGAGCGCCTGCGCGCCTTCGTCCAGCTCGGCAATCAGCTCGCAGCCGGCAAGGACGTCGCGGTGCCGCCGTACGAAGACCGGCTGGACCTGCAGCAAGCGTTCATCGACGCGCGTCTGCCGCTGTCTGGCACGGCTTCGGCCGATCCCAACCTTCGCATCGGGCGTCAAGAGATGGCGTTTGGTTCGCAGCGGCTGGTGTCGGTGCGCGACGCCCCCAACGTACGGCGCGCGTTCGATGGCGTGCGCCTCGGCGGCAATGCCGACGACACCCGCATCGATGCTTTCGCCACCCGGCCGGTGCTGCTCCAGGCCGGCAACTTCGACGACCATGCCAATCATGCGCAAGGCTTCTGGGGCGTCTATACGACCCTTCCGCGCAGCATCGTGCCGGCATCCGGCCTGGATCTCTATTACCTGGGCTTCGAGAACAGCCGCGCGCTGTACAGCATCGGCGCGGGCGTGGAGCGCCGCCATTCCATGGGCTGGCGCATCTTCGGCAGCCACGGCCGCTGGGATTGGGACTGGGAAGCGCTGGCGCAGTTCGGCAGCTTCGGCCGGCAAGACCTGCGGGCCTGGGGTGTCTCGACCGACACCGGCTACGCCTTCGCCGTTGCCGCGTGGCAGGCACGGGCAGGCCTAAAAGCCACCGTTGGCAGCGGCGACAAGGACCCAGGCGACGGGCGGCTCGGCACCTACGGGGGGCTGTTTCCCAAGCTGGCCTACTTCAACCAGGCCGGCCTGCTTGGCACCGCCAACGTGATGGACCTGCAGCCCTCGCTGACACTGCGGCCGACGGCAACGCTGCGGCTGACGGTGTCGTGGGACTTTATCTGGCGCCAGACCACCGGCGACGCGGTCTATACCGCAACCTCCGTCCCGATCGCCGGCACCGCGGGCCGGCCCGGGCGCTACACGGGCAGCCAACTCGCCTTCGACGTGTTCTGGCAAGTGGACCGCCATGTCGCTGTCAACGCCGGGCTGGTGCACGTGGAGGTGGCGCCGGTGCTGCGCACGGCGGGCGGGCGCAATACCAACTTCACCTATCTCGCGGCGGCGTACACGTTCTGACGCGAAGGCCCGCTCACGGCAGCGGCGGCTTGGGCAGGCGCGTCTCGCCCGTCGCCCAGCGCGCTGCGCGCGCAGCAACCGGGTAGCGATTGCATCGGGACCAGCGCCCTCAGCCGTTGCTTCCACCCCCAAATCCTGACCTCCCGCCTTGACGCCACAGCTCACTCATGGGCATCATTCGGTATTTTCCTAAATGCGAATTATTCGCATTTGTATTGACATTTACATACAGGCCTGCCTGTTTTCTGCTGTTCCATCATGAGCCGCCATGTCCTTCGCGCCGCGCCCGCGCGCGCACCCAAACCCCGCCATCTCGCCGTGCTGGCGCAACTTGCCGTGCTCGCCGGCTTTCCGGCGACGGCCGCGCTGGCGCAGCAAAGCCCCGCGCCGGCCGATGCGGCGTCGCTGCCGGCGGTAACCGTCAGCGCCGCGGCGGTGGACGACTCCGGCCTGCAGCTTGAGAAAAAGGCCAGCACCGGCGCGCTCGGCTCACGCACGCAACTGGACACGCCTTACTCCACCACCATCGTCACCGGCGAAGACCTCGCCGAGCGCCAGGTGGCCAAGCTCGGCGATGTGTTCACCATGGACGCGTCGGTCAGCGACAACGGCAACGGCTACAACAGCTGGTCCAGCTACCTGAGCGTGCGCGGCCTGCAGATCGACTGGCAGAACGGCTTCAAGATCAACGGCCTGCCGTTCGTGGCGTATGGCATCACGCTGCCGTACGAACACATGGAGCAGGTTGAGCTGCTCAAGGGCCTGCCTGGCTTCATGTACGGCTTCGCCACGCCGGGCGGCATCGTCAACTACGTCACCAAGAAGCCGACCGATACCTTCACCGCGTCGTTCGAGCTGGGCTATCGCGCCGCCAATGTCTGGAGCGAACACGTCGACCTGGGCGGGCGCGCCGGCCCGGACAACATGTTCGGCTACCGCCTGAACGTGACGCACGAGGAAGGCACGCCCTACAATGCCCGCAACATCCGGCGCGACAGCGTGTCGCTGGGGCTGGACGCGCGCCTGACCAAGGACCTGACCTGGACCTTCGATTCGATCTACCAGGACCGCCGCGCCACCGGACAGATGCCGTCGTTCAGCCTGTGGAGCTACGGCGATACCGCATTGCCGAACGCGGTATCGGGGCGCATCCGCAACTTCGCCGGCACCGACCAGCACCTGAACACCAACCTGCAGCTGTACAGCACCGGCCTGCGCTACCAGATCAATCCGGACTGGGCGGTCAGCACCAGCTACAGCTTCACCAAGGTCAATCGCAGCCGCAACGAAAGCACCTACAACCTGCTGAACCAGGCCGGCGACTACGCCGACCAGCGCTACGACACCGCGCAAAACCAGCAGGTGGGGCAATGGCAGGCGATGCTGGAAGGCAAGTTCCGCACCGGGCCGTTCGGCCACCAGCTGGTGGCCGGCCTGTCGTGGCAGCAACAGATCGACCGCTATGACAACAACGGTTTCGGCGCGCTCATCGGCACCGGCAATATCTTCGCGCCCAACCCCAACACCTATTACAGCTCGACCGCCTTCAACAAGGTCCGCAACAGCGACATCACGCAGAAGTCGGTGTTCGCCAGCGATACCGTGCAACTGAGCCAGCGCTGGTCGGTGCTGGCCGGCCTGCGCGTGACCAACTTCGAGCAGAACGGCTATGTGCCGGTGACCTCCAGCTACAGCAAGAACGGCGTGGTCACGCCGACGCTGGCGCTGATGTTCAAGCCGGTGCCCGCGGCCACGGTCTATGCCAGCTATGTCGAGGCGCTGGAACCGGGATCGATCGTGCCGGACGGCTACACCAACGCGCGCCAGCTGCTCAGCCCGATCCGCAGCAAGCAGTATGAAATCGGCGTCAAGGCCGACCAGGCCGCATGGAGCGCCACCGCGGCCGCCTTCCGCATCGAACGCGGCGCCGAGTACGACAGCATCAACGGCGGCGTGCCGACGCGCCAGCAGGATGGCACCTCGATCTACCAGGGCCTGGAACTGGCCGGCGTGTACCGCCTGGGCTCGCAATGGGAGTTCGGCGCCAGCGCGATGTATCTCGATTCTTACTACGACAAGGGCGTGGCCAACAGCGGCAACCGCGTTGCCGGCGCGCCGGGCTTCATCATGGCGGGCCGCGTCAGCTACCGCGTGCCGTTCGTGCCGGGCCTGCGCCTTGGCGTCGATGGCAAATACACCGGCAGCACCAAGCTGAACGCCGGCAATACGCTCGACGCCGGCGGCTACACGGTGTTCAACCTCGGCGCCAGCTACAGCACACGCGTCGCCGGCAAGGACCTGACCCTGCGCGCCGCGCTGAACAACGTGACCAACAAGCGCTACTGGGGTTTCCAGTACGAAAACTACATCCAGCCCGCGGATCCGCGCAGCATCAGCCTGACGGCGAAAATTGCCTACTGACGTCCGCCGCCGTCCGCCGCGCCCGCAGAACCCCGCTCTCCGGAGCGGGGTTTTTTTTTTCGTCCGCCGCGGGCGCAGTTGCAGCCGCTGCGACTTCAGGGAAAACGAATGTTGACAATCAAGAATCCGTGATCTACAACATCGTCTACATCATTCAGCTATTTTGTAGACAATTTAGTAGACACATCAACTTCCCTTGGCGCACGCCAAAGAGCCCGAACGGCCGCACGTCGCCTATCGTCAAGACAACCATCTGCCAGGAGACTCAGATGATGCAAAGCACCGCAACCGCAGCCGATGCAGCGCCGGCGCAGGCGGGGCATGCCACCCACGGCAATGCCCTGATCAAGCCCAGCTATGACGAACGCCTGACCAATGAGGACCTGGCGCCGCTGCGCAAGCAGACCTGGGGCACCTACAACATCTTTGCGTTCTGGATGTCGGACGTGCACAGCGTTGGGGGCTATATCACCGCGGGCAGCCTGTTCGCGCTGGGGCTGACCAGCTGGCAGGTGCTGGTGTCGCTGCTGGTCGGGATCGTGATCGTGCAGTTTTTCTGCAACCTCGTGGCCAAGCCGAGCCAGGTGACCGGCACCCCTTATCCGGTGATCTGCCGAGCCTCGTTCGGCGTGCTCGGCGCCAATATCCCGGCCATCATCCGCGGGCTGATCGCGGTGGCGTGGTACGGCATCCAGACCTACCTGGCGTCGAGCGCCTTCCTGGTGCTGGCCCTGCACTTCTTCCCCGCGCTGGCGCCGTATGCCGACGTCAGGCTGCATGGCTTTGCCGGCCTGTCCACGCTCGGCTGGGGCGCGTTCATGGTGCTGTGGGTGCTGCAGGCGCTGGTGTTCTGGACCGGCATGGAGACCATCCGCAAGTTCATCGACTGGGCCGGCCCGGCGGTGTACGTGGTGATGATCGCGCTGGCGATCTGGCTGGTGAACAAGGCCGGCTGGGACAACGTCAACTTCACGCTGAGCTTCGTCAAGTACACCGGCTGGGAAGCGGTGCCGGTGATGCTGAGCGCGATCGCGCTGGTGGTGTCCTACTTCTCCGGCCCGATGCTGAACTTCGGTGACTTCTCGCGCTATGCCAAGGATTTCAAGGCGGTCAGGCGCGGCAACTTCTGGGGCCTGCCGGTCAACTTCCTGGGTTTCTCGCTGCTGACCGTGATCACCACCTCGGCCACGCTGCCGGTGTTCGGCAAGCTGATCACCGATCCAGTGGAAACGGTGAGCCATATCGACAGCACCTTCGCCATGCTGCTGGGCGCGTTTACCTTCATGACGGCGACCATCGGCATCAATATCGTCGCCAACTTCGTCTCGCCCGCGTTCGACTTCTCCAACGTGTCGCCCCGGCACATCAGCTGGCGCACTGGCGGCATGATCGCCGCGGTGGCGTCGATCTTCATCACGCCGTGGAATCTGTACAACAACCCGGCGGTAATCCACTACACGCTGGACGTGCTGGGCGCCTTCATCGGCCCGCTGTTCGGCATCCTGATTGCCGACTACTACCTGGTGCGGCGCCAGCACGTGGAAGTCGACGACCTGTACACGCTGAACCCGCGTGGCCGCTACTGGTACCGCAACGGCTTCAACCCGGCCGCGGTGGCCACCATGATTCCCGCGGCCATCATCCCGATCCTGTGCGTGGTGGTGCCGGCCTGGCAGGCGGCGGCCAACTACAGCTGGTTTATCGGCATGGGCATTGCGTTGGTGCTGTACCGCCAACTGGCACCGCGCATGATGCCGGGCCACTGGGCCGGCCGTGCGGCCAGCCAAGCCTGATCCCTACCCCATATCACCACTGCACGATTTCGACGCATCCAGCAGAGCCGCATCCATGAAGCTGAAAATCATCAACCCCAATACCACCCAGAGCATGACCGACAAGATCGGGCAGTGCGCCGCCGCCGTGGCGGCCCCCGGCACGCGCATCAGCGCGGTCAGCCCGCGCATGGGACCGGCTTCGATCGAAAGCCACTATGACGAAGCCCTGTCGGTGCCCGGCATCCTCGACGAGATCCTGGCCGGCGAGCAGGAAGGCGTGGACGGCTATGTCATCGCCTGCTTTGGCGACCCCGGCCTGTACGCCGCGCGCGAAGTGGCGCGCGGGCCGGTGATCGGCATCGCCGAGGCCGCTATGCACATGGCCAGCGTGGTCGGCAGCAGCTTCAGCGTGGTGACCACGCTGGCGCGCACCTGCAATATCGCCTGGCACCTGGCTGAGCGCTACGGCATGAAGCGCTTCTGCAGCAACGTGCGCGCCTGCGACCTGCCGGTGCTGGAGCTGGAGCGCCCCGGCTCGGACGCGCGCCGCGTCATCACCGAGGCCTGCCGCCAGGCACTGGCAGAAGACCGCAGCGACTGCATCGTGCTGGGCTGCGCCGGCATGACCGACCTGTGCGACGAGATCGCCGACGCCATCGGCGCGCCCGTGATCGACGGCGTGTCGTGCGCAGTCAAGCTGGCCGAGGCGCTGGTCTCGGTGCGCCTGGGCACCAGCAAGCGCGGCGACTGGGCACGGCCGCTGCCCAAAGCCTATGCGGGCATGCTGGCCCCTTATGCATTGAACTGAACCGTATGACATCCCGCTCCCTCTTCGCTTCCACCACCATGCTCCAGTCCCGCTATCCCCGCGATCTGATCGGTTACGGCGCCCGCCCGCCGCACGCCCGCTGGCCGGGCGGCGCGCGCGTGGCGCTACAGTTCGTCCTCAACTACGAAGAAGGCGGCGAGAACTGCGTGCTGCACGGCGACGCCGCCTCCGAGCAGTTCCTCTCCGAGATCGTCGGCGCCGCGGCCTACCCCGACCGCCACATGAGCATGGAGGGCATCTACGAATACGGCTCGCGCGCCGGCGTCTGGCGCCTCCTGCGCGAGTTCGAGAAGCGCGGCCTGCCGCTGACCATCTTCGGCGTGTCGATGGCGCTGCAGCGCCATCCGGAGCTGACGCGCGCCTTCGTCGAGCTCGGCCACGAGATCGCCTGCCACGGCTGGCGCTGGATCCACTACCAGAACATCGACGAAGCCACCGAGCGCGAGCACATGCGCATCGGCATGCAGATCATCCAGGAGCTCACCGGCGAGCTGCCGCTGGGCTGGTACACCGGCCGCGACAGCCCCAACACGCGCCGCCTGGTGGTCGAGCACGGCGGCTTGCTGTATGACTCCGACTACTACGGCGACGACCTGCCGTTCTGGACCGAAGTGGAAGTCACCGGCGGCGAGAAGAAGCCGCACCTGGTGGTGCCGTACACGCTCGACTCCAACGACATGCGCTTTGCCACGCCGCAGGGCTTCAATACCGGCGAACAGTTCTTCCAGTACCTGAAGGATGCGTTCGACGTCTTGTATGACGAAGGCGACCCGGCCGGCCAGGACAGCCCCAAGATGCTGTCGATCGGCATGCATTGCCGCCTGCTGGGCCGGCCCGGCCGCTTCCGCGCGCTGCAGCGCTTTCTGGATTACGTGCAGGGGCACGACAAAGTGTGGATCTGCCGGCGTGTCGACATCGCCCGGCACTGGGCGCAGGCCCATCCGTTCGAAGCCGCGGGCGCCGCCGCCGGGGCGCGCGCGGCCTGCGAGGAAACCGCGCCGGCCTGACCAGCGGGCGCTCTGTCGCCATAGTTGTGTACGATATAGCTGTATTTCGTCGCCAGTTCCGGCGACAGGCAGACTGTCCGTACCCTGATATGGCAACCACATCGAAAAAGGCGGCGCCCGGCGCTGCCGCGAAAGCCCCGCGCCGCGCCGCCGCCAAGGCCAACCCGAAAACCCCGCAGAAAGCCGCGGCCAATGCCGCCCCGAACGACGAGGCAGGCGCGGAAGGCGCCGTCGGCGAGGCGTCGGCCACCGAGGCGATCTACCTGAGCCTGCTCTACGCGATCATGGAACACCGCCTGCTGGCGGGCACCAAGCTGGTCGAGGAACGGCTGTGCGAAGTCACCGGCGCCAGCCGCGCGCGCATCCGCCAGGTCTTTGCGCGCCTGGCGCACGAGAAGCTGGTCACGTTGGTGCCCAACCGCGGCGCCTTTGTCTCGAGCCCCAGCGTGGACGAGGCGCGCGAAGTGTTCCAGGCGCGCCGCGTGGTCGAGCCCGCGCTGGCCGCCGAACTGGCGCAACGCGCCACGCCCGCCAAGGTGCGCAGCCTGCGCCGCCATGCCATGGAAGAAGACAACGCGCGCGCCCGCGGCGACCGCGCGGCGATGATCCGCCTGTCGGGCGAGTTCCATATCCTGCTGGCGGAAATGGCCGGCAATGCCATCCTGGAAAAGCTGATCCGCGAGATGGTGTCGCTCACCTGCCTGATCATCACGCTGTACGACCGCCCCGGCGCCCCCGCGTGCGCCGAGCACGAGCACCGGCAGCTGATCGACGCCATCGAGCAGCGCGATGCCGCGCGGGCCAGCGCGCTGATGGCGGAACACCTGGAACACATCGAAGGGTCGCTCGACCTGAGCCTGCCGGACAGCGGCACGCCGGACTTCTACAGCATCTTCAGCAAGGGCTGAAACCGTCCCCGCCAGGCCCCGGACCGGGATTGCACTCCGCGTCCGGCAGCCTAGACTGGCTGCATGACAATGCCGCGCGCCACGCGCCGCAGAGAGTTCCACAGGGAGGTCCATCATGGCAACCACCGAGGAGTCCGCCAGCGCCGGGCGCGCACCGCTGGCATTCGAGCGGCTCTATGCGGATGCCGCCGGCGAATCCCATTTCGCCCCGCTTGCCATTGCCATCACCGAGCGCCTGTTCGCGCCGCCCGCACGCGCGTTCTGGGTGTCGCCGCTGGAGGAAGCCGCGCGCCAGGGCTTCCTGGTTGTGCCAGCCGGCTGGGTCGGCGCCCTGCACCCCTCGCCGTTGCGCATGTGGATCTTCGTGCTGGGCGGCGCGATGGAATTCGAGGCAAGCGATGGCGAACGCCGGGCGCTACCGACCGGCAGTGCCCTGCTGCTCGAAGACACTACTGGCAAGGGCCATGCCAGCAAGGTGGTCGGCGCCACCGACGCCACGCTGGCGGTCGTGCAATTGCCGATGCCCGCGCGCTGACTTAGGCCCTGCCACGGCGCGTTCCCTCACGGCCCGGCGATCTCGATGCTGTCGACGCGGTCCGGATAGAACGCAAGGTGCGTGCCGATCGCGGCGACGGCCGCATACGGCGCCTCATAGCTCCACACCGCATTGCGCGAACGCTCGCCGCCGGCCGGAATGGAGAAGTAACTGCAGTCACCCTTGTACGGGCAGTAGGTGGCGTGATCGCTGGGCGCCAGCTGCGCCATGTCGACATCGGCGCGCGGGATGTACTGCACCGCCGCGTAGCCGGCTTCCTGCAAGGTCAGCGCCGCGGTACTGTCGGCGACAACGCGCCCCGCCACCCTGACCACCACGCGGCCCGGTGTCGGCGTGATGGCGATGGGATGGTCGGGGCCGGGAATCCTGACGGGCTTGCCTGGCATTGTCGTGCTCCTGCATGGCGGGATGCAGGCCATTCTAGGCGCTTGCCGGCCAACCTGCCGGCGGTCACGCTGACCAGACCGCGGCGATGGCGGCTCAGCCGATCCTTTCCAGCGCCGTGCGATAACGCGCGGCGCGGCGGACGTAGTCCTCTGCGTTGGCGCGCAAGTTCTTCACTTCCTCATCGGTCAGCTCGCGCACGGCCTTGGCGGGCGAACCCAGGATCAGCGAGCGCGGCGGGAATTGCTTGCCCTCGGTTACCAGCGCACCGGCGGCGACCAGCGATTCGGCGCCGATGGAAGCGTGGTTCAGGATCACGGCCTGGATGCCGATCAGCGCGCCGTCGCCCACGGTGCAGCCGTGCAGCATGGCCTGGTGCCCCACGGTCACGCCGGCGCCGAGCGCGAGCGGGCAGCCGGGGTCGGTATGCAGCACGGCGCCTTCCTGGATATTGCTGCCGGCGCCGACGGTCACCGGCTCGTTGTCGGCGCGGATCACGGCACCGGGCCAGACCGACACGTGCTCGGCCAGTTCCGCGCGGCCGATGATGGTGGCTTCGGCCGCGACAAAGGCGCTGCCGGCAATAGCGGGCGCGAGCTCGCCAAGCTTGTAGAGAGTCATGATAGGTAAGGTGAGGAAAAAGGCCGCCACCGCGCCCGCCCTGGATAAGGCACGGGCCACGCCGGCAGCGGGGAAGCAGCGAACCCTGCGAGCTTATTCGACCTTGACGTTGGCCTTCTTCACCAGCGCGGCGTAGCGCGCGGCTTCGCTGCGGAAGAACGCGGCGGCGGCCTCAGGCGTGCCGGGCTCGATCACCGTGCCCTGCTTTTTCATCGTTTCCAGCACTTCGGGTGACGTGAAGGCCTTGGCAAAGGCGTCGTGCACGCGCCTGACTTCCGGCGCCGGCATGCCGGCGGGCCCGATGACGGCAAACCAGCCCGCCACGTTGTAGCCCGGCAAACCCTGCTCGGCGATGGTGGCAATCTCCGGCGCGGCGGCAGTGCGCTTGTCGCCGCACAGGCCGATCGCGCGCAGCGTGCCCGCCTTCAGGTGCGGCGCCACCGCGTTGAGCGCGACCACGCCCATTTCCACCTGCCCGGCAAGCAGGTCGTTGATCATCGGGCCGGTGCCCTTGTATGGCACATGGCGTGCGGTCACGCCCGCCTCGTCGAGGAACATCTCGCCGGCCAGGTGGATGATGGTGCCGTTGCCCGACGATGCATAGTTGTAGGCATCGGGCCTGGCCTTGAGCAGCGCCACCAGCTCTTTCACGTTTTTCGCCGGCACTTTGGCATTGACCACCAGCACCAGCGGGGTGGTGCCAAGCACGCTGATCGGCGTTATATCCTTGATCGCGTCGAACGGCATGGCGCGGAACACGCTGGGATTGATCACGTGATTGTTCGATACCAGCCCCAGCGTGCTGCCGTCGGGCTGCGCCTTGACCACGGCCGCGGCACCGGTGATGCCGCCGGCGCCGGGCAGGTTTTCGATCACCACCGGCTGGCCGAAGGCCTTGCCCAGCGCCGGACCCGCGGCGCGCGCGATGGTGTCGACGCCGGAACCGGCGCTGATTGGCAGGATCAGGCGCACGGGCTTGCCCGAGCCGCTCTGTGCAAGCGCTTCGAAGCCGGGGCTGGCGAGTGCCGCGGCAAGGGTGGCGGAAAGTGCCAGCGCGGACTTGAGCAGGGTGCGACGTTGCATGCGTTGTCTCCGTATCGTTATCGTAGGGCGAGGTCCGCGTTCCGTGCTGCGGTGACGCGGCTTTCCCGCCGAGGCACTTCAGCGGCGGCCGTTGCCCAGCTGCCCCAGGATCTCTTCGTTGTGCTCGCCGGCCTTGGGCAGCGGGCTGCGCACGCCGGGGCGGCGCCCGCCCATCAGCAGCGGCAGCAACACCGTGGGCGTGGTCGAGCCGTCGTCCGCCTGCATCGGCACCAGTCCGCCACTGGCAAGCAGGTGCGGATCGTCGAGCAGCTGGTCCGGACGCATGATCGGCGCATAGGGAATGCCCGCTGCTTCGAGCTTGGGCGCGAGTTCCGCGCAACGATGGTGGCGCAGGATCGCCCCCAGTTCTGCCAGCAGTTGCGGCCGCACCGCGACGCGCGAGGTGTTGCTGGCGTACTCCGGCTTGTCGATCAGCTCCGGGTGCTCCAGCACCCGGCACAGCGTGACGAACTGCTTGTCGCTGACCGCGCCGATAAACAGTTGCTCGTCCTGCGCCAGCGTGAACACGTCATAGACGCTCCACGCCGACACGCGCGACGGCATCGGCGGCGGCGCCTCGCCGGTCATCGCGTACTGCTGCATATGCTGCGAGGCCAGGAACACGCAGTTCTCGAACAACGCGCTCTGGATTTCCTGCCCCGTGCCCGTGCGGTCGCGCTCGCGCAGCGCGGCCAGCACGCCGATCGCGCCGAACATGCCGCCCATGATGTCGTTGACCGAGGTACCGGCGCGCAGCGGCCGTCCGCTGGGGCCGGTCATGTAGGACAGGCCGCCCATCATCTGCACCACTTCGTCCAGTGCCAACCGGTGCTCGTACGGGCCGGGCAGGAAGCCCTTGTGCGACACATAGATCAGGTGCGGGTAATCGCGCGACAGCGTGGCGTAGTCCAGCCCCAGCTTCTGCATCAGGCCGGGACGGAAGTTCTCCAGCAGGATGTCGCTCTGGCCCGCCAGTTCGGCCGCGGCGGCTCGGCCCTCGTCGGTGGTGATGTCGAGCACCACGCTCTTCTTGTTGCGGTTGAAGGCGCGGAAGAAGCCGATGCCCAGGCCCGGCAGGTTGCGCGTCTTGTCGCCGCCAGGCGGCTCGACCTTGATCACCTCGGCGCCGAGGTCGGCCAGGATCATGCCGCAGGTGGGGCCCATCACCATGTGCGTGAATTCGACCACGCGCACGCCGGCGAGCGGCAGGGTATTGCTGTTGCTGTCTTGGGGCATGTTCTTCCTCAGGCAGTGGCCGCGGCGCGCGGGGCCGCGAAAGTCTTGGGCAGGCCGGCGCGCCACAGCGTACCGTGCAGGGTTTCGTCGCGCAGCCAGCCGGCCACGTCTTCACGCAGCGCCAGCAGGCGTTCGATATCGATGCCGGTATCGATGCCCATGCTGCCGAGCAGATAGGCAAGGTCTTCGGTGGCGACGTTGCCGCTGGCGCCGGGCGCATGCGGGCAGCCGCCGATGCCGGCCAGGCAGGCGTCGAAGCGGGTCACGCCGGCTTCGAGCGCGGCATAGACATTGGCCAGCCCAAGTCCGCGCGTGTCGTGGAAATGGCCGCACCAGAAGCGCTCGCCGGCGATGGCGATGGCGCGCGCAAACAGCTCGCGCACCATGGCCGGATCGGCATAGCCGACGGTGTCGGCCAGGCTGACGCGGTCGGCGCCGGCATCGAGCAGCGCCTGCATCAGCCGCAGCACTTCGTCGGCATCGACATGGCCTTGCAGCGTGCAGCCGAATGCCGTGCCGACGCCGCCTTCGATCAGCGTGCTGGCGCCACTGGCATCGCGCGCGGCACGGATGCGCGCCACTTCGGCAACGACTTCATCGGGCGTCTTGCGCAGGTTGGCCAGGCTGTGCGCATGGCTGGCGGACAGCGGCACGATCATCAGGTCGGCGCCGCTCTCCAGCGCATCCTGCGCGCCGCGCAGGTTGGGCACCAGCACCGACGTGAACAGGCCGGGCAGCGTGCGCGCAAACGCGACCAGTTCGGCGGTATCGGCCAGTTGTGGCAACAGGCGCGCGGGGACGAACGAACCGACTTCCAGTTCGCGCAGTCCGGCGGCATGCGCGCCGCGGATCCACGCCAGCTTGCTGGCGGTGGGCAGGATGCTGCGCAGGCTTTGCAGGCCGTCGCGCAAACCGACTTCGCGGATCACGGCCTGGCTGGGGAAGGAGTGGGGCATGGTTCTCGTGGGGCTGGGGCAAAGCGTCCCCGGGCGGGGGCGACGAAAGAACTGTATGGGTTTCTGCAGCCAAGCTGAAGCGATGGTTTACGCATCCAGACATGCCGGAATGGAAAGCCATCCCATGCGTCCGGAAAACGCTACGGGATTTCCCGGATGCGATGTCATGACGTCCTCAACGCGCGTAGCATTCCAATCCGGAAACACCGCGCCCCTTCCATGCGAGATCTCGACCTCACTACGTTGCGCCTGTTCGTTGCCGTCTGCGAAACCCGCAACATGGCACGTGCCGGCGAGCAGGAACACATCGTCGCCTCCGCCATCAGCAAGCGCCTGGCGCAACTGGAGGAAACCGTCGGCGCCACGCTGCTGGAGCGCCGCCGCCGCGGCGTCATCCCCACGCCCGCGGGAGAACTGGTGCTGGCGCATGCGCGCACGATGCTCGCCGCCGCCGATCGCGTCACGCGCGACCTCGCCGATTACGGCACCGGCGTGCGCGGTCAGGTGCGGTTGCTCGCCACGGTATCGACGATGGCGGAATCGCTGCCCGATGACATCGCCGCCTTCATGCAACTGCCCGGGCACCGCGACGTGCGCGTGACCATCGAAGAAAGCCTGAGCAGCGAAGTGGTGCGCGCGCTGCGCGACGGCACCGCGCCGCTGGGCATCTGCTGGGATGCGGCCGACCTGGAGGGCTTCCAGACCCGCCCCTACCGCGCCGACCACCTCGCCGCGGTGGTCTACCCCGGGCACCCGCTGGCGCAGGCGGACACCTGCCTGTTCGAAGACACGCTGGACTACGACCAGATCGCCATGCCGGCGCAGACCGCGGTGCAGATCATGCTGACCCGCTATGCCGCGATCCTGGGCCGCCGCCTGGCGCATCGCGCGGTGGTGTCGACCTTCGACGCCGCGCTGCGCTGCGTGCGCGCGGAACTCGGCATCGTCATCATCCCGGCCGAGATCGCCTCGCTCGTCGCCACGGCCTTCGGCCTGCGCGTCGTCCCGCTGCGCAACGACTGGGCGCGGCGGCGCTTTGCGATCTGCTGCCGCGATTTCTCGTTACTGTCGCCGGCGGCACAGTTGCTGGTGCGGTTCCTGGAGGACGCCGCGGCGAAGGAAGCGACGGCATCGGGCGTTGTACCCGCGCAGGGCCCGGCACGGCGCAAACGGTAGACGCCGCGCGCAACTTCCTGTGCGTTTCGAGGGTTACCCCGAGGCGTTTTCGCAAGCATATGTTGCATGCCGTTGCGTAGACTGGCTCGCGTTTTTCGCTCCGGCCACGTTGGTGGGAAAACGGCCGGCCGAAGCTGATCACGACAATACGCGCCGCGACGGCGCAGGAGCACGCAAATGCACTTCAAAGGCAAAAACGTACTGGTCACCGGCGCACGCGGCAACCTCGGGGGCGCGGTCGCACACGCCTTTGCGCAGGCGGGCGCGCGCGTGGTGCTGCTGGACCGCCATGCCGCACCGCTGCCGCAAGCCGGCAGCGGCCACCTGGCGCTGCAGGCCGACCTGCTCGATGCGGACAGCCTGGGCAAGGCCATCGGCACGGCCGTGCAGGCATGCGGGCGCATCGACGTGGTATGCAACCTGGCCGGCGGCTTTGCCATGGGCACGGGCATCCACGAGACCAGCGCGGGCGACTGGAACCGTTTGTTCGACATGAACGTGGGCACGGTGCTGAACATGGCACGCGCGGTGGTGCCGCACATGCTGGCCGCCGGTGGTGGCGCCATCGTCAACGTGGGCGCGAATTCGGCGGCGCGCGGGCTGGCGCAGATGGGCGCCTACTGCGCATCGAAGGACGCGCTGGCGCGGGTCACCGAATCGATGTCGGCCGAACTGCGCGACCAGGGCATCCGCGTCAACGCGGTGCTGCCCAGCATCCTCGACACCCCCGAGAACCGCCAGGCCATGCCGGACGCCGATACCTCGCGCTGGGTCGGCCTGGACGCACTGGCCGATGTGATCCTGTTCCTCGCCTCCGACGCCGCGCGCGCGGTGCAGGGCGCGCTGGTGCCGGTGGTCAACCGCGCCTGAGCGCTGGCCGGGCCGGCTTGCGTGCAGCGGGGCTGCGCCGCGGCTGCGGCTGCGGCTGCAACGAGCCGGCCACTTCCTGGATCTGCTGGCGCAGCCACCGCCGCAGCCGGTCGGCGTCGGTGCGCGCATGCCAGATCTGCATCATCTCCACCCTGGGCAAGGCGAACGGCACCTGCAGCAGCAACAGGTCCGGATCGCGCGCGACCGCCTCTTGCGCCACCGACCGCAGGCAGGTCAGCAGCAAGGCCGTGCCGCGCACCAGCCGGCTCGGCGCCAGGAAGCTCGACAGCCCCGCCACTACCTTGCGCTGGCGCCCCTGCGCCGCCAGCGCGCGGTCGACCACGCCGTTGAGGTCGCCGGTCAGCGTCGTCAGCAGGTGCTCGCAGGCAAGGAATGCCTCCAGATCGAGCCCCCGCGCCAGGTGCGGGTTGGACTTCGATGCCAGCACGACGAAGTCTTCGCTGCACAGGCGCTGCTGGTGGAAGGTATCCGGCAGGTCTTCGTAGAAGCCCGCGATCGCCAGGTCGCAGGTGCCCTTCTCCAGTTCTTCGCGCGGCAGCTCGCCGCGGGTGTTGTGCGTGACCACGACCAGTCCGGGTGCATCGCGCCGCAGCCGCGGCAGCAGCGCCGGCAGCAGCAGCTGCTCCATGTAGTCGGTGGTGTAGAGATGGACGGCCTCGCTGCGCGCCAGGAAGTCGCGGCCATCGCAGGCATCGTAGAAGGCATCGAGTTCGGCCACCAGCCGCTGCACCTGCGGTGCCAGCTCGTGCGCACGCGGCGTGGGCGTCAGCCCGCGCGGCGCGCGCACGAACAGCGGGTCGCCCAGTTCGTCGCGCAGCCGGTTCAGCTTGTGGCTCAGCGCCGGCTGGCTCAGCGCCATGCGCGCCGCCGCGCGCGACGCGTTGCCTTCCTGGTAGAGCACATGGAAGACATAGAGCAGGTTCAGGTCCTTGCCGGCGATATTCATTTTTTGGATGGCAGACATCGAAGATTCGAAGTTTTCGAATCATAGCCAGCTGCGTAGGATGTTGCCAATGCCGGGGCGTGCCCGGCCGACCGTGAATGCAAACCGGAGAACGAACATGAAAATCCTGATGGTGCTGACCTCGCACGACCAGCTTGGCAATACGGGCAAGAAGACCGGCTTCTGGCTGGAGGAATTCGCGGCGCCGTACTACGTCTTCAGGGACGCGGGCGCCGACATCACGCTGGCTTCGCCAAAAGGCGGCCAGCCGCCGATCGACCCCAAGAGCGACGATCCGGATGCACAGACCGACGCGACCCGCCGCTTCCGCACCGATGCCGCCGCGCAACAGGCGCTGGCCGGCACGCTGACACTGGACCAGGTGAAGGCCGAGGACTTCGACGCCGTGTTCTATCCCGGCGGCCATGGGCCACTGTGGGACCTGGCGGAAGACAAGCGGTCGATCGCGCTGATCGAGCGGTTTGACCGGCTCGGCAAGCCGGTTGGCGCCGTGTGCCATGCGCCGGGGGTGCTGCGGCATGTCAAGGGCGCCGACGGACAGCCGCTGGTGAAGGGGAAGGAAGTCACGGGCTTTACCAACAGCGAGGAAGCGGCGGTGCAATTGACCGAGGTGGTGCCGTTCCTGGTGGAGGATGTGCTGAAGGCCAGTGGCGGCCGGTTTACGCGCGGCGATGACTGGGCCAGCCACGTGGCGGTGGCCGGACGGCTGGTGACGGGGCAGAATCCGGCGTCGTCAGAAGCGGGGGCGGAGGCGGTATTGGGGTTGTTGAAGTAAGACACACAGCGTTCAACCCGCTGCCGGTTTGCTCCCCTCTCCCGCGCGCGGGAGAGGGGCCGGGGGAGAGGGCGGGCGCCGGCAATAAGCGACGGTCTTCACTTCGTTGATACTCCCGCCCTCTCCCGCAAGCGGGATTTGGGGCGCTGGAGGCCTACTGCGGCACCAGCTCCACCCGCTCCCGGCTCGCCTTCTCCACCGCCTTGCGCGTATAGACCAGCGGGAAATACTCCCCCTTGGCCCACAGCGGCGCCAGGTCGCGGTAATGCGGGCTGGCGGGATTGCCCGACTGCCCCGGCGTGTTGATCACGCGCGAGGCGTCCCAGTTGCCGACGTCCAGCACCATGCGGAACGACGCGCCCGCGGTCAGGCGGAAATCGTTGTTGCGATAGCTGGTGTTCATCGGGGTGAAGGCCGAGCCGCCGATCGGACCGGCGTTGACGTTGAACTGCTGGCGTTCCGCGTCGCTCAGGATCGGGTCCATCGGATGCGTGAACACGGCGGTGTGCAGCTTGCCCCATTGCCAGCCGCGCGGGTCCGGCCCGAGCTTGCCTTCCACCTCCGCCAGCGCGGCCTTCAGCGATTCGAGCATGACCGCATTGCGGCGTTCCACCGGCATCCAGGGTCCCGGCTGCTCCAGTACCGCCACCACGCGCGCGGCATCGCCGGCGCCGACCAGGCGCGCGGCCTCGGGCGGCAGCGCGGCGCGCACCACCGCCTGGCGCAGGTATTTGCTGAACCAGACCTCGAACAGCGCCGCGGCGGCGCTGTCGGCGCGCTCGTTGCCATTCCAGCCGCGCAGCAGGTCCAGGCCGCGGGCCAGCTGCGGGTCGTCGCTGCGCAGATCCTGCAGCAGCGCCACCACGCGCTGGGCCGGCAGCGACACGGTGTCGTTCTGCCACGCCATCGAATCCTGCACCGAGCTGCGCGGATTGGCGCCGACCACCGCCTTGAGCCGGCGCGCGCGCGAGTTGTCGCTCCACTCGTAGCCCACGCCCAGCTTCGCCGCCGAGTGCTCGGGCGGGATGTTGTTTTCGTTGGCGGTGACGATATAGCCCGGCGCGGGGTTATAGGCCCACGGCAGTTCGTCCATGTTGCGGTAGCCGGCCCATTCATAGCGACCGTCGCCGGCCACCGGCGTCAGGCCGTCCCAGTTGGGACGCTTGACGGTCAGCCCGCCCGGGATCCAGCCGATATTGCCGCTGGTGTCGGCGTAGACCTGGTTCTCGCCGGGCGCGCCCCAGCGGTTCATGGCAGCGCGGAACTGGTCCCTGTTGCGCGCGCGCATGTAGTCCATCGAACCGAAGTACGGCGCCATGCCGTAGTCCAGCCACGCGGCGCGCAGCGCCCACGCGCGACCGCCGTCGGCCGCCAGCACCGGGCCGTGCCGGGTGAAGTCGAGCGTCACCTTGCGCGGCACGGGCTCGCCCTTTACCGCGATCTCTTCGGTGATGGTCTCCATCGGCTCCCAGCGGCCCTTGTACTTGTACTCGCGCGGGTTGGCCGGGTTCAGCTCGTAGCCGTACAGGTCTTCCTGGTCCATGTAGAAGCGCGTCAGCCCAAAGGCGATGGTGCCGTTGTGCCCGATCGAGATGCCCGGCAGGAACGGTTCGCCGGCGCCGATCACCGACATCCCCGGCGCGTTCAGGTGGCTGATGTAGCGCAGGCTGGGCGCGCCGTGCGAGCGGTGCGGGTCGTTGGCCAGGATCGGGCGGCCGGTGGTGGTGCGCTTGCCGCCGATGACCCAGTTGTTCGAGCCCAGGCTGCGGCCGGTATCACTGTTGGCATCCACCAGCGCGTACAACTGGTCCAGCGGCAGGCTGGCGGCCTTCGCGTCGCTCCACGCCTCTTTCGGGAAGCGCGCCGCGGCGGTGGCCAGCTCATAGGCGCGGCGCAGTTCGGCCGCGGGCACGGTGCAGGGGTCGACGCCGGGGTTGAGCCGGGGTTCGATCTGCGGATCGAGCTCGCGGCGCAGCCAGTCGGCGCGCGCCGCATGGGTCTTGGCCTCGCAGTAGAGGCGGGCGCGATCGATCTCGCCGGTGAAGTTCAGGGTCAGGCCATGGTGGCGGATGCGCACGATGTCCTCCGCCTGCCAGCGCGCCGGCTTGTAGTTGAGCTTGCGGAACTCGGGCGGCAGCAACTCGGGCTTCTGCTCGGTCAGTGCCACATAGGCGTTCACCCCCGCGACAAAGGCCTCGGCCACGCGCTTGGCGTCGCTGCCGTAGGCCAGCCATTCGCGGTACAGGTCGCCGCGGAACAGCACCGCGCGCGCCATGCGGTCGCCATCGACGTAGGCCGGGCCGAAGTCGCGCGCCATCTCGCCAAGCCCGCGCTTGCGCCACAGGTCGATCTGCCACAGGCGGTCGCGCGCGGCCATGAAGCCCTGCGCATAGAAGGCGTCGTAGAGCGTGCCGGCATAGATATGCGGCACGCCCCAGCGGTCGACCAGCACGCTGGCGGGTTTTTCCAGGCCGGGTACGGCAAAGGTGTCGTGGCGGGCAGGGACTTCGGCCATCGCGGCCGGAACGGTGGTGGCGAGCAGGGCCAGCGCGGCGGCCAGCCGGCGGGGGGTGCGTAACATCAGGTCTCCTCGGTGTTGTGATGGCTGCAGATGTCTTGCAGTTCACACCGAAGATAGTGCATGGCCAGCCCGGTGGCGAGCCCTGCGGCCGATCTCCGCACGCCGCTTGCAGTGCGGGAGATGGCGAGTTGGGCGCCGGGCTGGGCGCCGGGTCGGGTCCCGCGCCGACTCAGTAGACGTCGCGGCGGTAACGGCCGTCGTCGGTCAGGCGGCCCAGCGCGTCCTCGCCCAGGATCTCGGCCAGCGCGTCATGGACGCCGCCGGCCATGCCCTGCAGGCTGCCGCAGACATAGATGGCCGCGCCGTCGGCCACCCATTGCCGCACCGCCTGCGCCTGCAGACGCAAGGCGTCCTGCACGTAGCGCGGCGCGCCGCCGTCGCGCGACCAGGCGTGGTCCACGCGTGCCAGCGTGCCGTCGGCGCGCCAGCCGGCCAGCTCTTCGGCAAAGAAGGCGTCATGCTGCGCCGAGCGCTCGCCGAACAGCAGCCAGTTGCGCCGTCGCGCGGCCGCGGCGCGGGCCTTGAGCTGGGCCCGCAGTCCGGCCAGCCCGGTGCCGTTGCCGACCAGGATCAGCGGCCGGTCGTCGGCCGGCGGATGGAAAGCGCGATTGGTGCGGATGCGCAGCGCGATGCGGCTGCCCAGCGCGGCGTGCGCGGTCAGCCAGCCGGAGGCCAGTCCCAGGCGGCCGTCGTCGTGGCGGGTTTGGCGCACCAGCAATTCGAGTTGCCCATCCTGCGGCAGCGAGGCAATCGAATACTCGCGGTGCGGCAATGGCGCCAGCGCATCCACCAGCTGCTGCGGGGCCAGGCCCTGCATCGCGGCGAAGTGGGGTTCGGGCAGCGGCATGCGCGTGGCCAAGGCCGCCGCCAGGGTGGTGCCGCCGCCATCGCAGCGCACGGGGATGGCGCCATCCAGGCCAAGCCGCGCCAGCAGCCGCCCGACCTCGGCGGGGGCGTGGCACGGGCCGACCTCGGCAATGTCGCCGGCCTGCCAATCCAGCGCCGCGCCGCCTGGCGGCGCCAGCACCAGATGGAAGGCCGGCGCGCCCTGGCTGCCGGGATTCAGATGGCGCCGCTGCGCCAGCTGCCAGGAGTCATAGCGCGGCCGCTCCCAGTCGGCGATCTCGACGCCGCCGCTCAGTGCCGACAGGTGGTTCTGCCAGTGGCGCAGCGCACCGGGGTCGCCGTTGTCGACTTCGATCAGGTCGAACAGCGGCTGGGCCCGCTGGCGCCGCAGCCAGCCCTCCAGCGCATGGCCGAAGGCGCAGAAGCGCGCGTAGCTGCTGTCGCCCAGCGCCAGGATGCCGTAGCGCAGCGGGTGCAGGCCATCGGCGCCGGCCAGGAGGCGGCGGGCGAAGCCCGAGGCGCTGTCGGGGGCATCGCCCTCGCCGGTGGTGCTGACCACGAACAGGGCCTGGCGGCACGCCCGCAGGCGCCGGCCGTCGACCTCTGCCAGCGACAGCAGCTGCACCGGCATGCCCGCGCCCTGCAGCGCGGTGGCGGTCTGCAGTGCCAGCTGTTCGGCAAACCCGGTCTGGCTGGCATAGGCCACCAGCGTCGCGCCGTCTTCCGTGCCGGCCAGCGCCTTCGCGCTGGCGCGCCGCTGGCGGTGACGGGCCACCACCGCCGCGCAAAACCCGGCGTAAGCCGCGAGCACCCCGCCCGCCATGGCCATGCGCGACGGCCCGAGCACGGATAACGCCACGCCGCCGGCCACGACCAGCCAGCTGGCCGCCACGACAGCGGATGGCATGGTGCCGGCGCTCATGCCAGCATCGCCGCAAAGGCCGGCGAAAGATGTTCGAGAAAACCGTCCGCCGTGCGCACCAGGAAGCGCGCGGCAATGCCGTGGCGACGCGCATGCGCCATGCCGGCCTCGGGGCCCAGCACGGTCAGCGCGGTGGACAGCGCATCGGCCAGCATGCACTGCGGGTGGATCACCGTGACCGACGCCAGCGCGTGGCTCGCCGGATAACCGGTGCGTGGATCGAGGGTATGGGCATAGCGGCGCCCGTCGCTGTCGAAGTAGCGCCGGTAGTCGCCAGAGGTGGCCACGGAAAGTCCGTGCAGGGCCACCAGCGTTTGGCCCGCATCATCGCCGCCAGGCCCCGGCGGCGCTTCCACGGCCACCCACCACGGCAGGCCGTCGGGCTTGACGCCATGGCCGCGCAATTCGCCGCCGATCTCGGTCAGGTGGTGGTCCAGGCCCTGCTCGCACAGGTAGCGCGCCACCGCGTCCACGGCGAAGCCCTTGGCGATGGCGCAGAAGTCCAGCGCCACGCCGCCCGGCTGCCGGGCGCGCCGGCCAGCGGCATCGACTTCGATGCGGGCCCAGCCGCCACGGCCGCGCGCGGCCTGCACCGCCTCGGGCGAGGGCGGCACGCGGCGCGCCGCGGCCGGGATCGAGGCAGGGCCGAAGCCCCACAGGTCGACCAGCGGGCCCGCGCTCGGGTCATACGCGCCACCGCTGTCGCGCGCGACCCGCAGCGCGGCTTGCAGCACCGTGAAGCAGTCTTCCGGCAACGCTTGCCAGCTGCCGGGCGGCGCGCGGTTGAAACGGCTCAGGTCCGAATCCGCCTCCCAGTTGCTCATCTGCGCAATCACGCGAGCGATCACGGCCTCGATACCGGCGCCGACGGTGCGGCCATCCACGGCTGGCGGCAGCAGCGCGGCCACCGACCAGGTCGTGCCCATGGTCGGCCCGCCCCAGCGCTGCAGGCGCGCATCGGCAGCCGGCGGCAGCGGGGGCGCGGCCAGCGCCACCGGGACCAGGACACGGTTCACGGGTTGCAAGCGGCTTATTGCGGCAGCACTTCCACCGTCACCGCATAGACGGCGCGGCGCGACTTGGCCTGCTTGAAGGTGGTCTTGTCGTCCTTCACCTCGGCTTCCATCCAGTACATGCCGGCAGCCGGCCACTTGACGCTGAACTTGCCGTCGGCGTCGGTGGTGGCGCTGAACTCCTGCAGCTGGTCGCGATAGCGGATGCCGCCCGGCACCACCGCGACCTTCAGGTTGCTGGCGGGCTTGCCGTCGAGCAGCAGGCGGAAGCTGGCGGTGTCGCCGGCGACCAGGTCGTTCGGATGCGTGATCGGCGCCAGCTCCAGGCCGCGGCCGACGATGCGCAGGCCCTTGTCGCTGGGCTTGCCGGCGGTGACGAAGGATTCGATGCGGCCCTCGGCCTGCGTGACTTGCAGGTCCTGCGCGTTGGCCGGGACTTCCCTGGCGAAGGTCTCGGCGGTGCCGCGCCAGCGCCTGGCCTGGCCGTCGACCTTGTAGCTGGCGAACAGGCCGTGGTTGACCACCGCCACGCGATACGTGCCCGGCTGGGTCAGGTGCAGGTCGAAGGTGCTGCGGTACTTGCCGGTGCCCGCGTTCTCGGCCTTGACGGCGCTGCCGTCGGGGGCGGTCACCTGCAGGTTGTCGAGGCGCATCGGCACGTGCTCGAAGTAGAACAGGTCGTTGGAGACCGCGGCGTCCACGGTCACCCACGGATCGCTGCCGGACAGCACGGTAGCCGACGGCAGCAGCCACTGGCGGTGCGCGTGGGCGGCCAGCGGCGCCAGCGCGGCGAGAGCCAGCACGGCAGCGCGCACAGCCAGGCGGGAAGATGCGACGGACATCAGGGAAGAATTCATGGTCGGGCTCCGGGGCGGATTAAGGCTTCAGTTCGACGGTGACGCCGCCGAGTTCGTGTTCGCCCTTGACGCGGGCGGTCTGTGCAGTTTGCGGCGGCCACGTGAACGGCACGCGCAGCAACTCGCGCCCGCCCACTTCCCGTGCGGCCTCCACCACCAACTGGTAGTTGCCGGCGGGCAGCTTGCCCAGCGGCGCCTTGCCGTCGCTGAAGCTGATGCTGTGCTCGCCCGGCGCGCGCGTCGCGCCGGAGATGCCGTCGGCCGGCATATGCAGGTCGCGGCCGGCCTTGCGCCACCACTGGCGCATGTCCTTGAGCCACTTGGTGCCCTCGCCGTCCTTGAGCTTGCCGTCGTACCAGACCGCCAGGGTCTGCACCGGGCTCTGGTCGGCGCGCTCGACCCACATCGACACGTAGGGCCGGTGGTACTCGGCCACGGTCAGGCGCGGGATGTCGACCTTGACGTTCAGGTCCGCGGCCAGTGCGGGGCCGGCCAGCGGCACGGCGGCGATGCCGGTCAGGGAGACGGAGAGCAGTCGGCGCATATCGGAGAAACCTCGTCAGTTCAGTGGATAAACAGGATCGCCAGCAGCACCGGCACCACCAGCCCCAGCCCCACCAGCGGCCAGGTCGCCACGCGCCCGCCGGCGTGCAGCTTGAGCAGGAACAGGCCGGTCACGCAGAAGACCAGGCAGGCCAGCGCGAAGGCGTCCAGGAACAGGCTCCACGCCGCGCCGGTGTTGCGGCCCTTGTGCAAGTCGTTCAGGTAGGAGATGGCGCCACGCGTGGTGCGTTCGAACTGCGCCTCGCCGCTGTCGAGCGCGATGCTGACCCAGGCGTCGCCGCCCGGGCGCGGCAGCGCCACGTAGATTTCGTCGGCGGACCATTCGGCCTCGCGTCCGCTGGCGTCGATAGCGAGCGCCTGCGCCAACCATTCGGCCAGCACCGCCGGCATGGGCGCCTTGGCCTCGCCCGCACGGGCCGCGCGGGCCGGGGCAGCGGCCCGGACCTTGTCGAGCACGGGCGCCGGCAGGATGGCGTGCCGGGTCTGCACGGCGGGCCTGGCCTCGATCTGTCCGGCGTGGTTCAGCGTGAAGCCGGTGACCGCGAACAACAGCATCCCGATCAGGCAGATCGCGGAACTGATCCAGTGCCACTGGTGGAGATGCTTGAGCCAGAAGGCGCGGCGCTGCTGGCCGGCGGCCGGCTGGGTGTCGGTCATTGCGGTGGGTCGGCAGGCGCCGCCGGGTCGGGCCGCGCCCGTGTTGCCTGCATACGGGTGGCTGGAGCGCCCCTGGAACGCTCACTTGGCGTCAAGGTGTGCCATGGCAGGCACAAGGACGGGCGAAAAAGAGAAGGATAATCGTTCGCATTTGAAAGTGCAAACGGTCGGCGGACGGGCCAGATTACAGCCCATTACAACGTCAAGCCGCCCTCCGCCCCCCGCCTCAGAGGACGGCTGTGACGGCCCAGCCGGCCACGCCGCTGGCCACCACCACCAGCCACGGCGGCAGCTTCCAGCGCATCAGCGCCACCAGCGCCAGCGCCACCAGCACGATGTCCAGCGGGCCCTGTACCGCGCTGGTCCACACCGGATGCCACAACGCTGCCAGCAGCAGCCCGACCACGCCGGCGTTGATGCCGGCCAGCGCCGCCTGGGCGCGCAGGTTGCGGCGCAGGCTTTCCCAGAACGGCAGCGCGCCCAGCACCAGCAGCGCGCCGGGCAGGAAGATGGCCAACGTGCACAGCAGCCCCCCGGCAACGCCAGTGGGCGGCTGCTGCATGGCGGCGCCGAGGAAGGCGGCAAAAGAAAACAGCGGTCCCGGCATGGCCTGCGCCGCGCCGTACCCGGCCAGGAAGGCTTCCTTGCCAACCCAGCCCGGCGCCACCACGGCCGCATCCAGCAGCGGCAACACCACGTGCCCGCCGCCGAAGACCAGCGCGCCGGCGCGGTAGAAGGCATCGAACACGCGCAGCGCCGGATCGGCGGTCCACTGCGCCAGCAGCGGCAGGCCAGCCAGCAGCACGGCGAACAGCGCCAGCGTCAGCGAGCCGCCGCGATGCGTCACCGGCAGGCGCAGCGGTTCATGCGCGGCGCCCAGCGCCGGGCGCAACAGTGCCATGCCGGCGACCGCGGCGGCGGCCATCATGGCCACCTGCACCCAGGGTCCCGGCCACGCCAGCACGGTGGCGGCGGCCACCAGCATGATGGCGATGCGCACCGGGCCGACACACAGCGTCCGCGCCATGCCCCACACGGCCTGCGCCACCACTGCCACCGCCACCAGCTTCAACCCGTGCAGCGCGCCCGGCGCGGCGGCCACGCCGTAGTGGGTCACCCCCAGCGCGAACACGATCATGAGCAGCGCCGACGGCAGCGTAAAACCCACCCATGCCGCCAGCGCGCCGCCATAGCCGGCGCGCGCCAGGCCCAGCGCGATGCCGGTCTGGCTGCTGGCCGGCCCGGGCAGGCACTGGCACAGCGCGACCACGTCGGCATAGGCCGCCTCGCTGAGCCAGCGGCGGCGGCGCACCAGTTCCTCGCGGAAATACGCCAGGTGGGCCACCGGACCGCCGAACGAGGTCAGGCCAAGCCGCAGGAAGATCAGGAACACGGCGAGCGGCCCGTCGTGGCCGCGGGTGTCGTCGGAAGGGCTGGGCAAGGTGGCCATGGGGCGAGGCGAACAAGAGGGTGGCGGAAGACAGCGCAGATTCTGAACGATTTTGCCGGTGCCGGGCGACAAAGCGAGGCCGGCATCACCCAAGCGCGGAAGGGGCGACGTCAAAAGCGTTCTATGGAGCACAAGGGACACCTGACTGTTATAGCCAGTCAACCACACTGTCAATGTGGCGGAGCTACCTCAATCAAGTTACTTCCGTTTCGCGCCGTTATGCGGCAGACGCATGCGCCGTAGGCCCCTGTCCCCCTGCAGGCAGGGCGGCCCGCGCCAACCGGCGCGGCACGGCCATGCGCATCACCGACGAGAAAGAAGCGCAAAGCGCGAAGAAGGAGGAGTGGTAGCCATGCTGCATAACCTGAGCCTGAAGAAAAAACTGCTGTTGCCGCTGGTGCTGAGCTGGGTCTGCCTGCTCGGCATCACGTTGTGGAATGCGTGGCAGGTCCGCACGCTGCGCATGGAGGAACGCAGGCTCGACCTGGCCCACGTGACGGACGCCGCGGTCTCGGTGGTGGCCGAGTACGAGGCGCTGGCGAAGGCCGGCAAGCTGCCTGCCGACGAAGCCAGGCAGCAGGCGATCGCGCGCGTGCGCGCGATGCGCTTTGGCGCCGACGGCTATTTCACGCTGATGCGTTCCGACACCGTGGTGCTGATGCACCCGTTCAAGCCAGAGATGAACGGCAAGGCCATGGGCGGCACCAAGGATCCCAACGGGGTCTACCTGTTCCGCGAGATCGCCGCGATCGGCAAGGGTTCCGGCAAGGGCTTTGTCGAATACCTGTGGCCCAAGCCCGGCGCCGAAGCGCCGCAGCCCAAGCTGAGCTACGTGGCCAACTTCCGCCCGTGGGACTGGAACTTCATTGCCGGGCTGTACCTTGACGACATCGAGGCGGCCTTCCGCGCCGAGCTGATGAAGGCGTTCGGCATTTTGCTGGCGGTCGGCCTGCTGATGTCGGTGGTAATGGTGCGCGTGGCGGCCAGCCTGCAGCGCCAGCTCGGCGGCGAGCCCGCCACCACCGCGCAGATCGCCGGGCGCATTGCGCAAGGCGACCTGGCCAGCGCGGTGCAGGTGCGCGCCGGCGACGAGCACAGCGTGCTCTATGCCATGCACCGGATGCAGGCGCGCCTGACCGGCGCGATCGGCAGCATCCGCGGCTCGGCTGATTCGATTGCCGGCGCGGCCAAGCAGATCGCCGCGGGCAATGCCGACCTGTCGCGCCGCAGCGAGGAGCAGGCCGCGTCGCTGCAGGAAACCGCCGCCAGCATGGAGCAGCTCACCAGCACCGTGCGCCAGAGCGCCGAGAATGCGCGCCAGGCCAGCCACCTGGCCGAGGGCGCGTCGGACATCGCCGTGCGCGGCGGCACCATCGTCAGCCAGGTGGTGGACACCATGGGCGAGATCAAGAGCGCCTCGGGCAAGGTGGTCGACATCATCGGCGTGATCGAGGGCATTGCCTTCCAGACCAATATCCTGGCGCTCAACGCCGCGGTGGAAGCAGCCCGTGCCGGCGACCAGGGCCGCGGCTTCGCGGTGGTGGCCGGCGAGGTGCGCACGCTGGCGCAGCGCAGCGCCACCGCGGCCAAGGAAATCAAGGCGCTGATCGGCAACTCGGCGCAGCGCGTGGAAGACGGCGCGGTGCTGGTCGAGAATGCCGGCCGTGCGATGGACGAGATCGTCCACGCGGTCAAGCGCGTGACCGACCTGATGGGCGAAATGCGCGCCGCCACCGAGGAGCAGACCGGCGGCATCGAGCAGGTCAACCAGGCGGTGTCGCAGATGGACCAGATGGCGCAGCAGAACGCCGCGCTGGTGGAACAGGCCGCGGCGGCGGCCGCTTCGCTGGAAGACCAGGCCGAAGCGCTGCACCGCGCCGTGGGCCAGTTCCGCCTGGCGGCCTGAGCGGCGCGGCCAGGGCGAGGTCCTTCCGCGCCATCGGCCTGCAGCGCCAGCGTGTATGATGAAGCGAAGCCGGCCGCACAGGCAGCCGGCTCAGTGCATCAGACCGTTACCCCAGACCACTGACAGGAGCGCACCATGATGGCATTCATTGGCACCGTGTTCGTCGGCCTTATCGTCGGACTGATCGCCAGGGCGGTAAAGCCCGGCGACGACAAGCTGGGCTGGATCATGACCATCGTCCTGGGCATCCTGGGCTCGGTGGTGGCGGGCTACGTCGGCCGTGCGCTGGGCTGGTACCAGCCGGGCGAACCGGCGGGCTGGGTCGCCTCGGTGGTCGGCGCGATCGTACTGCTGGTGATCTACGGCATGGTGCGCCGCAAGGCCTGACTCGCGCGCCGCACGCCGGCCGCGTCATTGTGGTCGGCCAGCGCCGGCACCTGGGGCGCGGGCGGCGGCGGTACCACCGCCACTTCCTGCCGGGCCGGCGGCTGCGATCCGGCGTCCAGCGCCGCATCCAGGCCATCCGCCAGCACCGGGCCGGGGACGCCGTCGGGCGGTGCCGCCATGGTGGGCGCGCGCGGCGGGCGCAGGCCCGGGGCCGCGTCGCGGCAGCGCAGCAGCGCGCGGTCGCCGCCCGGCGTCATCGCCGAGACCTGCGGCGCGATCGCCCGCAGCACCCGCACCGCGAGCGCACTGGTAAAGCTGTAGCGCGCCGCGTAGGGTTCCCGCGCATTGACCACCACGGTACCGAAGAAGCGCTCGCCCAGCGTGAAGACGAAGGTGGCCGAACGGTTCACCGAGCGCGACGAGATCAGCCGTCCGCCCGGCCCGTAGACCTGGAAGCGCTGGTCGCCGGTGCCGGTCTTGCCGGCCACGTTCAGGGTGGCGCCATCGCGCCCCGGCACCGTGAACGCCCCGCGGATCGACTTGGCGGTGCCGCCCTCCACCACATCCAGCATCGAACGGCGCGCCAGCTCGGCCACTTCTGCCGGCAACACGCGCTTGCCCGGGCCCGGCTGCAGCACGTAGCGGGTCGCGTACGGGGTGCCATCGGCGAAGGCCAGGCTGCGTACCGCCGCGTTCTGAGTGACCACGCCGCCGGCCAGCAGGATGCCGGCCAGCTCGGCCAGCGCGGCGGGGCGGTCGCCGGCGGCGCCGATGGCGCTGGCGTACGACGGCGTCAGCGAATCGAACGGATAGCCCAGCCGCTGCCAGCGCCGCGCGATATGCGTGAAGGCGTCCTGCTCCAGCAACGTGCGGATACGGTTATCCTGGCCCGCCTTGCTGCGCGTCTTGAACAGCCACTTGTACACTTCCTGGCGCTCGGCGGTGCTGGCGCGCAGGATCTCGGCCAGCGTCGCCTGCGGGTGCTGGTCCAGGTATTCCACCATCCACAGTTCGAGCGGATGGACGCGCGACAGGTAGCCGCGGTCGTTCAGGTTGAACTTGTCCTTGCCATACTTGCGGTACAGCGCTGGCAGGTCTTCCTTGGCCAGTTGCTTGTCGCCCAGGCGCGCGCGCATGATGCGGACATAGCTTGCCTCGTCCAGATCCGGCCGCGCACTCAGCAGCGTCACCGACATGCGCACCGCATTCAGGTGCGGGATGGTCATGCGCACGCGGCCCAGCAGCGTGTCCAGGCGCTGCTCGGAACTCTTGCCGCGGTAGCGCTGGTAGAAGCCGGTCATGTAGGCGCTGCCTTCCTGGTCGGCGAAGCGCTCCAGATATTCACGCCGGCCCGGTGCGTTGCGGTCCTCGAACAGGTCACCCATGTCAGGCCTGGCATGGAACATCTCGTAGCGCACGATGTCGCGCATCATGCGGATAAAGACCAGGTTGACCGAATGCTGGAAGCCGACGCGCACGGTCATGATGCGCTCGCCTTCCCAGCGCTCGAAGTTGGTGAAGCTCTGCAGGCCGCCGCCGGTGTAGAAGCCCTCGCCGGCATTGCCGGAATACTTGCGCTCCATCGACGCTTCCAGCATCGGCATCAGTTCGCGCTCCGCGGGGGTGCGCGCCTTGGACAGGTAATCGACCGCCCAGCGGCTGAGGGCGTCCTGGCGCGCCAGCGGTAGCGCGGCCAGTTGCGCGCGCGTCATGCCGGCATAGCGCGCGTGCAGCTCGCTGATGATCTCCAGGTAGGTCACCAGCGTGCGCAGCTTGGCGGTGGAGCCAAGGTTCAGGCGCGCGCCGCTGTTGATGTCGAAGGGCTGGTCGATATTGTCGGCCTGAATCCGCACCACGCTGGCGTTGCCCACGCGCTCGTACAGCGTGAAGCTGGTCATCAGCTTCGAAGGATCGTCGTTGTCGCGCAGCAGGTTGTGGCCATACAGGCCCATGGCGCGCGCGTCGGCCTTGTTGTTCACGCGCTGCAGCGTCTCGGTGACGAGGCGCTGGGCCTCGCGGTTGATGGTGCTGTCGACGGTCAGGTCGAGCCGGTCCATGTCGTAGCGGCTCTCGACCCCGGTCAGCCGGGTGATGTCGGCGCGCACCCGGTTGACGGCCTTGCGCGTGACAAACGGTTCCTGCGGCGGGCGCTGCGGCGCAGCCGCCTTGTCCAGCGGCTGCGCCAGCGCCGCGTCGCGCAACTCAGCCGTGATGATGTTGTTAGCCGCCAGCAGGCGCAGGTAGCTGCCGGTCAGCGCATCGAGGTTGGTGTCGTCGCGGCGCAGGTGGTAGGACGGCCGGCGCTGCGAGATGACCAGCGACAGCGCCCGCTTGAACGCCTGCGCCTGGCGCGGTTCGGGCGCGCGCGGATCCATTTCCTTCAGCAGCCGGTTGACCTCGCCGAAGTCCTCGCCGTACCAGACCCACAGCGCATCGCCGATGCCGTTGATTTCGCCGAATCCCGCGCGCGCCGACAGCGGCACCGTATTGAGGTAGTCGACCACGATGCGCTCGCGCGCGCGCTGTGTGTCGGGCCCGTCCAAGTAGGCGCGCAGCGACGCCGATGCCATCTGCCGGAACTTCTCGGGGATCGAAGAGGTGCGGCCCTCGGGCGAGTGCCGGTATTTCTCGATCTGCGTGGCCAGCGTGCTGCCGCCGGGCGCATCGTGCGACTTGTCGGCAAGCCGGATGACCTGGTCCAGCACCGCGCGCGACAGCCGGCGCCAGTCCAGCGCCGGGTTCATATTGGGGTATTCCGGATTGAGCAGGCCCTGGTTCTCGACATACAGCAGCGCGCTCACCAGCAGCGGCGGCACCGCGCCGAAGTCGGGGTACTGGCGCTGCGGATAGCGCTCGAACGCCAGCGTCAGTCCGTTGCAGTCACGCAGCAGCAGCCCCGCCTGGTTCTTTTCCCGATAGGGTGTGAACAGGCCCTCGTCGATCATCCGCACCATGTCGGGCGACATGCGCGCCTGTTCGGCGGGCACGTAGCCGCGCTGCTCCAGCCGCTGCGCGAACAGCGGCAGCCTGCCGTAGCCCAGGCGGGCGTCATAGGGACCGGAATGCGGGAAGCGGATGCTGTCGCTGGCACCCGGCTGGATCTCGAATGTCAGGCGCTGGCCCAGGCTGCCGATGAGCCGGGCCTGCAAGTGCGAGTTGCGCACTTCGCTTGCGACAAAGCTATACACGACATAGGCGCCCCCCGTGAGGGCGACCGCCAAGCCAGCGAAAATCCAGCCACGACGCGACACGTTTGGGCTTCCTCATGGGGCCGGCGCAGCGCGCAAAGATCTCCTTGCACCGGCTCGAAGCGCAATCTTTTTCGCGGTGCACGCTGCGCGCGCGCCGCCTGTATTGATATTAGTAGGAGTCGCGCGCGCGTGCATCAAGCACGCGCGCGCGTTGTGTGTCGTTGCAAACCGGCGTCACGCGGTGCAACGGCTGCGCCACTTGCGGTGCGTCCGAAACGCGGCCGGCAGATTATCGGCCAGACGCGTCGCGCGCCACCGGCCTGCCCACCAGCGGATAGCCGGGATCGTTGTAGCCGGGCGTCGACGCATGGCCCGGCGACACCAGCGCGTCGACCATCGCCTCTTCCTCGGGCGTGATCCCGGCACCGAGCGCGCCGAAATAATCCTCGAACTGGGCCAGCGTGCGCGGGCCGGCGATCACCGACGAGATGATCGGGTTGGCCAGCACCCAGGCCGTGGCGAACTGGCCCGGGGTCAGCCCGCGCGCCTCGGCATGGGCCTTGAGTTGCTGGGCGATGACCAGCGACTCCTCGCGGAACTCGGTCTCCATCATGCGGCGGTCGGCGCGCCCTGCCCGCGTGCCTTCGGCCGGCGCCTGGCCAGGCGCGTACTTGCCGGTCAGCACGCCGCGCGCCACCGGGCTGTAGGGCACCACGCCCAGGCCGTAGTGCTCGCACGCGGGCAGGATCTCCACCTCCGGCAGCCGGTTCAGCAGGTTGTAGTACGGCTGGCACGCTACCGGGCGCGGCACCCCCAGCGCGTCGCACAGCCGCGCGATTTCGGCGATGCGCCAGCCGCGGAAGTTCGACACCGCCCAGTAGCGGATCTTGCCGCTGCGCACCAGGTCGCCCATGGCGCGTACCGGCTCTTCCAGGTTGGCGCCCGGGTAGTCGCGATGCAGGTAGAGGATGTCGATGTAATCGGTCGCCAGCCGTTGCAGGCTGTCCTCGACCGCGCGCGTGATCCACACGCGCGAATAGTGCCCGTGGTTGGGCGCGGCGTGCATCGCATTGCCTAGCTTGGTGGCCAGCACCCAGTCGTGGCGGTTGGCGCTCAGCAAGCGCCCGACCATCTGTTCCGATCCGCCCTTGGTGTACACGTCGGCGGTATCGATGAAGTTCACGCCGTGGTCGCGCGCGCTGGCGACGATGCGGGTGGCCTCGGCCTCGTCGGTCTGGTCGGCGAACATCATGGTGCCCAGGCACAGCGCCGAGACGCGCAGGTTGCTGGCGCCGAGGCGGCGGTACGGCATGGACAGGTCGGGCATGGCGGCTCCTTGGGGTGGGATAGCCCACATTGTGCCGCCATCTGCCCCGGCTTGCCGGCGCGGCGTCAGGGCCGTGGCATCAGCGTCGCGCCATCACGGGCGCGGGTCGCGCGCGGCGGCGTCGGCCGCGCGGCGCTTGCGGTATTCCTCGCGCCCCACGTACGCGGCGGCGGCGGCCACCATCAGCGCCAGGCCGTACCAGGTGAGCGCGTAGCCGAGGTGATTGTTGGTAAAGGCCGTCACCGTCAGCCCGCCGACGGGCCAGGCCTTGGGATCCGCCCCGGCCGGCGGCGGCACCGCCTCGGCATCGATGAAATACGGCGCTAGCGCGCCCGGACCCAGGCCCCGGCGCGCGGCGATCGCCGCCACGTCGCGCGAGAACCACTGGTCGCGCGCCGCGTCATTGTGGCGCAGCACGCCGGTGCCCGGCTCGCTCATGCGCAGCAGGCCGACCACTTCGCGGGTACCGCTGCCGGCGGGGGCCACGCGCGCGCGGAACGGTTCGGCGACGAAGCCGCGGTTGACCAGCACGATGCTGCCGTCGGCCAGCCGCAGCGGCGTCATCACCCAGTAGCCGCCGCCCTGCTCGGTCACGGCCTGCACCAGGGTCTGGCGATCGTCGAGGAAGGTGCCGCTGGCGCGCACCCGCCGGTACTCGCCATTGGCCCGGGTCAGCCCCGCCCACTGCGCGGGCGCGGGCGCCGCCACCGGGGGCGCATGGACGCGCTCGGCCACCTGGGCGATCAGGCCGAGCTTCCAGGCGCGGCGCTCGACCTGCCAGTTGCCCAGCGCCACCAGGCCGGCGATGGCCGCCGCGGCAAACAGCGCCAGCGCCATCAGCCAGATCGTCGGCAGCGGGCGCGGAGATTCGGATGGGCCTTTGGCGGCGTGGGCCGCGTTGGCGGTGCGCGGATTTTCGACCGGCGCGGCGCGGTCGTCGGTGGAACCGGTCAAGGCAAGGTCTTGGTGGTCTGCATGCCCGGCATCATATTGGAATTCAGGTGGAACATCACCCACAGCGTGCCGGTCAGCGTGATCACCACCAGCACCAGCGTGAAGATCAGCGCCAGCATGTTCCAACCGCCCTCCGAGCGGGCGTTGAGGTGCAGGAAGTAGATCATGTGCACCACGATCTGCACCGCGCCCAGCGCCAGCAGCACCATCGCGGTGGTACTGGACTTGTCGAACACCTTGCCCATCACCAGCCAGAACGGGATGGCGGTCAGGATTACCGACAGCACGAAGCCGGTCACGTAGCCGCCGAGCGAGATATGGACCTCGCTTTCTCCGTGGCCATGGCCGTGGGCCTGCAGCGTGTCGTCATGCGCGCTCATGGCAGCACTCCCATCAGGTAGACAAAGGTAAAGACGCCGATCCAGACCACGTCGAGGAAGTGCCAGAACATCGACAGGCACATCAGGCGGCGCTTGTTCTCCGGGATCAGCCCGTGGCGGCGCACCTGGGCCACCAGCGTGACCAGCCACACGATGCCGAAGGTCACGTGCAGGCCGTGGGTGCCGACCAGCGCGAAGAACGAGGTCAGGAAGCCGCTGCGCTGCGGCCCCGCGCCATCGCCGACCAGGTGCGCGAACTCGTAGATCTCGACGGCGAGGAAGGCCGCCCCCAGCACGCCGGTCACGGCGAGCCAGCCCTGGGTCGGCCCCAGCCGCCCGCGCTGGGTCTCCAGCATGGCAAAGCCATAGGTGATCGACGACAGCAGCAGGAACGACGTGTTCAGCGCCACCAGCGGCAGCTCGAACAGCTCGGCGCCGGTAGGCCCGCCGGCGTAGTTGCGGCCCAGCACGCCGTAGGCGGCGAACAGGCAGGCAAAGATCAGGCAGTCGCTCATCAGGTAGAGCCAGAAGCCGAGCAGCGTGCCATTGGGCGCGTGGTATTCCTCGGCCATGTAGAAGCGCAGCTCGGCCGGCGGCGCGGGCGCGCGCTGCGGCGGGCCCTCGTGCGCGCGCGCGCCGTCGGCGGTAAAGGGTGCGTAGATATCAGCCATGGCCGGCCAGCAGCGCGCTGCGCTCTGCCTCCGTGCGGTGGACGTCGTCGGCCGGGATATAGAAATCGCGCTGGTAGTTGAAGGTATGGCCGATCGCGGTGACGAGGATAGCGGCGAAGGCCAGTACCACCAGCCACCAGATATGCCAGATCAGCGCGAAGCCGCACAGCGTGCTCAGTCCGGCCAGGATGATGCCGGCGCCGGTGTTCTTGGGCATGTGGATCGGGATGAAGCCCTGCGCGGGGCGCTGGTAGCCGAGCGCCTTCATCTGCCACCAGGCGTCGGTATCGTGCACCACCGGCGTAAAGGCAAAGTTGTACGGCGGCGGCGGCGACGAGGTCGACCATTCCAGCGTGCGGCCGTCCCAGGGATCGCCGCTGACATCGCGCAGCGACTCACGCCGCAGGAAGCTCACCACCAGTTGCACCAGGAAGCAGCCGATGCCCAGCGCGATCAACAGCGCGCCCACGCCCGCCAGCTGGAACCAGATCTGCAGCGAATGGTCGGCGAAATGGCTCACGCGCCGCGTCACCCCCATCAGCCCGAGCACGTAGAGCGGCATGAACGCCACGTAGAAGCCGACCAGCCAGAACCAGAACGAGCATTTGCCCCAGAACGGGTCCAGCCGGTAGCCGAAGGCCTTGGGGAACCAGTAGGTGATGCCGGCCATCAGCCCGAACAGCACGCCGCCGATGATCACGTTATGGAAATGCGCGACCAGGAACAGGCTGTTGTGCAGCGAGAAATCCGCCGGTGGCACCGCCAGCAGCACGCCGGTCATGCCGCCGATCACGAACGTCACCATGAAGCCCACGGTCCACAGCATCGGCACCTCGTACTGGATGCGCCCGTGGTACATGGTGAACAGCCAGTTGAACAGCTTGGCCCCGGTCGGGATCGAGATGATCATGGTGGTGATGCCGAAGAACGAATTCACGCTGGCGCCCGAGCCCATCGTGAAGAAGTGATGCAGCCACACCAGGTAGGACAGCACCGTGATCACCACCGTGGCATACACCATCGAGGCATAGCCGAACAGGCGCTTGCGGCAGAAAGTGGCCACTACCTCGGAGAACACGCCGAACACCGGCAGCACCAGGATATAGACCTCGGGATGGCCCCAGATCCAGATCAGGTTCACGTACATCATGGCGCTGCCACCAAGGTCGCTGGTGAAGAAGTTCAGGCCCAGGTAGCGGTCGAGCGCCAGCATCGCCAGCGCCGCGGTCAGCACCGGGAACGCGGCGATGATCAGCACGTTGGTGCACAGCGCGGTCCAGGTGAAGATCGGCATGCGCATCAGCGTCATGCCGGGCGCGCGCATCTTGACGATGGTGACCAGCAGGTTGATGCCGGACAGCAGCGTGCCCACCCCGGCCACTTGCAACGACCACAGGTAGTAGTCCACCCCCACGTCCGGGCTCTGCAGGATGCCTGACAGCGGCGGATAGGCGAGCCAGCCGGTGCGCGCGAACTCGCCCACGAACAGCGACATCATCACCAGCACCGCGCCGCCCACCGTCATCCAGAAGCTGAAGTTGTTCAGAAACGGAAACGCCACGTCGCGCGCGCCGATCTGCAGCGGCACGACAAAGTTCATCAGCCCGGTGACCAGCGGCATGGCGACGAAGAAGATCATGATCACGCCGTGCGCGGTGAAGATCTGGTCATAGTGGTGCGGCGGCAGGTAGCCCAGGTTGTCGCCAAAGGCCATGGCCTGCTGGATCCGCATCATCACGGCATCGGCAAAGCCGCGCAGCAGCATCACGATGCCGAGGATCATGTACATGATGCCGATGCGCTTGTGGTCGATGCTGGTGAACCACTCGCGCCACAGGTAGCCCCACCTGCCGTAATACGTGACCGCGCCGGCCAGCGCCAGCCCGCCGATGGCTACCACCGCGAAAGTGGCCAGCAGGATGGGTTCGTGCAGCGGGATTGCCTCCCAGCTCAGGCGGCCGAAGAGTTGCGTGGCAAGTTCGGATCGCTCCGGCATGTGGATCTCCAGGACAACAACGGCGTTCTAGGTCACGGTCATTGGCACAGTCTTGCGCAGCGCCTGCCGCGGGCACGCTATCGCAGCAGCTTGCCGGCACTGGCCGCGCCGGCCGGGAACAGTGGCTCGTCCAGCGTGTTGCTGGCGGTGCAGACGGCGGCGCCCAGGCCCATGGTGCCTTGCGCCGCGCGTTGTGCATCGCGCGCCATCAGGTCCTTCTGGCAGACCTGCCCGGCCTGCACGCAACGGTTCACGATGGCATCGAACAGGTTGGCGTCGACGCTGCCGTAGCGCCGCACCGGCTCGCGTTCGCTGGGCTGCGCCAGCTGCGTGTAGGTGGCCCGGCTCAGCGGTGCGCCGCCGGCCCGCACGGTCCGCACCCAGCGGCCGAATTCGTCGTCGCTCAGCCCGTGGAAGCGGAAGCGCATGTGCGAAAAGCCCGCGCCGCTGTAGTTGGCCGAGAAACCCTCGTAGACGCCCGGCTGGTTGACCACCGCATGCAGGCGGGTTTCCATGCCGGGCATGGCGTAGACCTGCCCGGCCAGGGCGGGAATGAAGAAGGAATTCATCACGGTGGCGGCCGTGATCTTGAAGCGGATCGGCCGGTCGACCGGGGCGGCCAGTTCGTTGACGGTGGCGATGCCCTGCTCGGGGTAGACGAACAGCCACTTCCAGTCGAGCGCCACCACTTCCACGGTCAGCGGCTGCGTGCCCGGCGGCAGCGGGCGGCTGTCATCGAGGCGGGCCAGCGGCTGGTAGGGGTCGAGCTTGTGGGTGCTGACCCAGGTAATGGCCCCCAGCGCGATGATGATCAGCAGCGGCGCCGACCAGATCAGCAGCTCCAGCACCGTGGAATGGTCCCAGTCGGGGTTGTAGTGCGCATCGGCGTTGGCGGCGCGGTAGCGCCACGCGAACACCAGCGTCAGCACGATCACCGGCACGATGATCAGCAGCATCAGACCGGTGGAAATGAGGATCAGGTCACGTTGCCGCACGGCCAGGTCGCCGGCCGGGGCCAGCAGCACGGCGTTGCAGCCGCCCAGCCACAGCAACACTGGCAGCAGCAACCAGCGGCTAGGGCGGTGCATGGACATTGTCTGACCGGAAGATCGCATAACTTTCGGGCCCGCGCCATTTGTACGCCGCGGCGCAAGTGACTTAGACTGGTCTGAGCAACTATGGCAGTGTAGGCGCTCAAGTGCCATTCTTCATGGTGCAATTTGCAGCGCCCTCGCTCACAGACAGGGAGGTATGCCGATGACCACCGCGACCCACCAGCACCGGGCGTCTCCTGCGGCACCTCCAGCACCCGGCGCCGCGCATGTCGCGCCCGCGGAAATCGCCACCGGCGTGGTCATCGGCCGCGCCTCGGAGTACTTCGATTTCTTCGTCTACGGCATTGCCTCGGTGCTGGTGTTCCCGGCGGTCTACTTCCCGTTCGCCGACCGGCTCGATGCGCTGCTCTACGCCTTCGCCGTCTTTGCGCTGGCCTTTATCGGCCGGCCCTTCGGCACGACGCTGTTCATGCGCATTCAGCGCCGCTGGGGCCGTGGCATCAAGCTGACCGCGTCGCTGTTCCTGCTCGGCACAGCCACCGTCGGCATCGCTTTCCTGCCCGGCTATGCTTCGCTCGGCCCGGCTTCCATCATCCTGCTGGCGGTGTTCCGCACGCTGCAGGGCGTGGCGTTCGGCGGCTCATGGGACGGGCTGCCTTCGCTGCTGGCGCTGAATGCACCACCGCAACGGCGCGGCTGGTACGCGATGCTGGGGCAGCTCGGCGCACCCACGGGCTTTATCGTCGCCGGTTCGCTGTTTCTGTTCCTTAACCTGAGCCTCGAGCCGCACGAGTTCCTGGCCTGGGGCTGGCGTTATCCGTTCTATGTCGCCTTCGCGATCAACGTGGTGGCGCTGTTCGCGCGTCTGCGCCTGGTGGTGACGCACGAATACACGCAACTGCTGGACGAGGACGAACTCGAGCCCATCAGCACCGCCGAGATCGTGCGCAAGCAGGGCTTCAACCTGCTGCTGGGCGCGTTCGCCGCGCTGGCAAGCTTTGCGCTGTTCCACCTGGTGACGGTGTTTCCGTTGTCGTGGGTGGCGCTCAACGGCTCGCAGCCGGTCACGGACGTGCTGGCCGTGCAGATTGCCGGCGCCTTCATCGGCATCCTCGGCACCATCGCGTCGGGCGTGATCGCGGACCGGATCGGGCGCCGCACCACGCTGGCGCTGATGGCCATCCTGATCGGCATCTTCAGCCTGTTCGCCCCCTGGCTGATGGGCGGCGGCCCGGTGGCGCAGGACCTGTTCATCCTGCTCGGCTTTGGCCTGCTGGGCTTGTCCTACGGCCAGGCCGCCGGCGCCGTGACCTCGAACTTCGAGCGGCGCTTCCGCTACACCGGCGCGGCGCTGACCACCGACATGGCGTGGCTGTTCGGCGCCGGCTTTGCACCACTGGTGGCGCTGGGGCTGTCGGCCGAATTCGGCCTGGTCGCCGTCAGCGGCTACCTGCTGTCCGGCGCCGCCTGCACGCTGCTGGCGCTGCGCATCAACCGGGCCCTGGGCACCCATGTCTGACCGGCGTACCGCGGCCGCATGGGTATCAAGCTGAGGCAACGGCAGCGGCCGGCCCCATGCGCCGGTGCGCGCCGTCGCGACATGTTTCGGTTGCGGCAATCGCGCCGGCCGGGCGGGCCAGCGCCGCGATGTTGTGCTGCGACCGAAAGCGATCTGAGTACAATGACGGCCGCCCCAATCCTCCTGTTCCGGATGTGATCCGGAACCGAAGCCTATGAAAACGGAAACCACGGACGTCGTCATCATCGGCGCAGGGCCTGCGGGCTCGGTCGCTGCCGGCTTGCTGCGCAAGCACGGGATTCCGGTGCTGGTGATCGAGAAAGAAACCTTCCCGCGCTTTTCGATCGGCGAAAGCCTGCTGCCGCAGAGCATGGCCTATATCGAGGAAGCAGGCATGCTGCGCGCGGTGGTCGAAGCCGGCTTCCAGTACAAGAATGGCGCCGCGTTCGCGCGCGGCACGCAGCAGACCGCGTTCGACTTCCGCGAGAAATTCTCGCCCGGCTGGGGCACCACCTACCAGGTGCAGCGCGCGCAGTTCGACCACGTGCTGATCCGCGAGGCCGAGCGCCAGGGGGCCGAGGTGCGCTTCTCGCATCGGGTCGAGGAAGTCGATGTCAGCGGCGCGCAGCCGCAGGTCACGGTGCGGGCGCCGGACGGCAGCCAGTACGCCGTACGCGCGAAGTTCCTGCTCGATGCCTCGGGCTTTGGCCGCATCCTGCCGCGCCTGCTGCAGCTGGAAACGCCGTCGGGCTTCCCGGTGCGCAGCGCGATCTTCACCCATGTGGCAGACCATATCCCGACTGGCTCCTTCGACCGCAACAAGATCCTGATCAGCGTGCATCCGCGGCACCAGGACGTCTGGTACTGGACCATCCCGTTCTCGGACGGACGCTGCTCGCAAGGCGTGGTCGCGGAGAAAGCCTTCCTGGACCGCTACACCGGCAGCGACACCGAACGGCTGCAAGCCCTGGTGGCCGAAGAGCCGGGCCTGGCCAGGCTGCTGGCCGATGCGCAATGGGACACGCCGGCGCGCCAGATCGCGGGTTACTCGGCGAATGTGAAATCGCTGTGGGGCAACGGCTACGCGCTGCTCGGCAACGCCGGCGAGTTCCTCGACCCGGTGTTCTCGTCGGGCGTGACCATCGCTTTCAAGTCGGCCAGCCTGGCCGCCCAGTGCCTGGTGCGCCAGCTGCGCGGCGACACCGTGGACTGGGAGCACGACTTTGCGCAGCCGCTCAAGGCCGGCGTCGATTGCTTCCGCGTGTTTGTCGAAGCCTGGTATGAGGGCCGTTTCCAGAAGCTGATCTTCCACCCCAATGCCACCTCGGAAATCCGCGACATGATCTCGTCGATCCTGGCCGGCTATGCTTGGGACCGGAACAACCCCTTCGTCACCGAGCCGCGACGGAGGCTGGCGGTGCTGGAAGCATTCTGCAACGTCTGATGCGCCGCGCCGCCTCGTACGCGCGCAGGCCTCGCGCCACGCTTACCGTACTCCGGCCCGCCGATGCGCCGGCCGTTCTGCAAGGACCACAGCCATGAACCATCCGACCGTGCTGGTCACGGGTTCGTCCCGCGGCATCGGCCGCGCCATTGCCCTGCGGCTGGCCCGCGACGGCTATGACGTGGTGGTGCACTGCCGCGCGCGCCGCGACGAGGCCGACTCGGTCGCCGACGCGGTGCGCGCGTGCGGACGCAAGTCGCGCGTGCTGTGCTTCGACGTCGCCCGCCGCGAGGATGCCGCCAGCACGCTGCTGACCGATATCGCCGCGCATGGCTGCTACTACGGCGTGGTGTGCAACGCCGGCCTGGCGCGCGATGCCGCCTTCCCGGCCATGACCGGCGCCGAATGGGACGAGGTGGTGCACACCAACCTCGATGCCTTCTACAACGTGCTCAACCCGGTAGTGATGCCGATGGTGCAGCGCCGCCAGCCGGGCCGCATCGTCACGCTGTCGTCGGTATCGGGACTGGTGGGCAACCGCGGCCAGGCCAACTACAGCGCGGCCAAGGCCGGCATCATCGGCGCCACCAAGGCGCTGGCGATCGAACTGGCCAAGCGCGCGATCACCGTCAATTGCGTCGCGCCCGGCCTGATCGACACCGACATGGTCGAGCCGCACGTGCGCGACGAAGCGCTGCGCATGATCCCGGCGCGGCGCATGGGCACGCCCGAGGAAGTGGCCGCCACCGTGGCCTTCCTGCTGTCGCCGGATGCGGGCTATATCACGCGTCAGGTGATCTCGGTCAACGGCGGCATGTTCGGCTGACAGGCGTCGTTATCGGCTGCCTGCCCCGGCTCTCGCTCAGGCCGCTTCGAATCCGGGCAGCGCGGCAATCTCGCCCGCCAGGAAGTCCAGTAACACCCGCACCCGCGCCGGCTGGTAGCGCCGCGACGGACAGACCAGGAAGGCTTCCTGCGCCGGGCCGCGCCAGCGCGGCAGCACCCGCCGCAGCGCGCCGCTGTCGAGCAGGTCCTGCACCAGCCACGCCGGCGTCATGCCGAAGCCGGCGCCGGCAAGAAAGCTCTCGCGCATCGCCAGCGAATTGTTGACGCGGTAGCGGCACGGCGCGCTGACCCGCGCCTGGCCGCCGGGGCCGTCGAGCACGATCTCTTCGCCCGCGGCGAGCCAGGTAAAGCGCAGGATCTGGTGGCGCGCCAGGTCGGCCGGCTGCCGGATGCGCGGATGCCGCGCCAGGTAGTCCGGCGCGGCCACCAGCAAGCGCTGCGACACCGCGATCCGGCGCGCCACCACATGCGGCGGCAGCGTGGCGCCCAGCCGCACCGCCACATCGACGCCGGCTTCGACCAGGTCGACAAAGCGGTCGTCGAACAGCAGTTCCACCTCCACCTCGGGATAGCGCTGCTGGAACGCCAGCACCAGCGCGTTAAGGCGCAGCACGCCGAAACTGGCCGGCGCGCTCACGCGCACGCGGCCCGCCGGCTGGCCGGAAACGCCGCGCGCCTCGCCGACGGCCTCGCCGTATTCGTCCAGCACGCGCCGCGCGCGCTCGTAGAAGCGCCGCCCGGCCTCGGTCGGCGCCAGGCTGGTAGTGCTGCGCGCCAGCAGCCGCACGCCCATGTCACGCTCCAGCGCGGCCACGATCTTGCTGATGGTCGGCTGCGTCGACTGCTGCTCGCGCGCCACCGCCGACAGGCTGCCCAGCTCCACCGCGCGCACAAAGACCTGCATTGCCCGGATGGTGTCCATGCCGCTCCTTGTCCTTCGTCATTCCTGATTGGAATGTGCAATATGCCATTTTGCCTGCTACCTGGCATAGGTGGAATGGCCTAACTTTGGTCCCATGCCGGCGCCGTAGCCGGTCCATCCACCAGGACAAGACCATGTTTTCCGCTCTCCGTCTGCAGCGCCGCGTGGCGGCGCTGACCTTTGTCGCTGCCATGACCAGCAGCGCTGCCATCGCCACCCCGCTGCAGGACCGGGCCTGGCTGACCAGCTGGATGGCCAGCCAGCAGCCGGTGTGGCAGCCCGGGGCCCTGCCGCTGCCAACCGGCGTGCCGGCAGTGCTGGCGGACCAGACGGTGCGCCAGGTGGTGCGGCTGAGCGTGGGTGGCGGACGGCTGCGCGTGGTGCTGTCAAACTCCTATGGCCGGCAACCGGTCGTGATCGGCGCGGCGCAGCTTGCCCCGCACGCCGGCGGCGGTCGCATCGATACTGCCGGCAGCCGAGCAGTGACGTTCGGCGGCAGCGCCACGGTGACGATTCCCGCCGGCCAGTCCGTGGCCAGCGACCCAGTTGCCTTCGCCACGCCGGCATTGCGTGAACTGGCGCTAAGCGTGTACCTGCCGCAGCGCACGGCGATCGAATCGTTCCACTGGGATGGCCGGCAGACGGCGTGGCTTGCCGCCGGCAATGCCACCATGCAAGCCAGCTTGCCGGCCCCGAGGGCGTTCAGCGCGCGCCTGCTGCTGAGCGAGGTGCAGGTCGACGCGCCGGCGGGCGCGGGCGCCGTAGTCGCGCTCGGCGATTCGATCACGGAAGGCAACGGCTCGACCCCCGACGCCAACCGGCGCTGGCCCGATGTGCTGGCGCAGCGGCTGGCCGCCGATGGTGTGGCCGTGCTCAATGCCGGCATTTCCGGCGGCCGGCTGCTGCGCGACGGCATGGGCGTGTCCGCGCTGGCGCGGCTCGATCGCGACGTGCTGGCGCAGCCGCACGTGCGCACCGTGATCGCAGCCATCGGCATCAACGACATCGCGTGGGCGGGTTCGACCTTCGCACCGCACGATGCCGTGCCGCAGGCCGGCGAACTGATCGACGGCTATCGGCGCCTGATCGCCCGTGCGCATGCACGCGGCGTGCGCGTGATCGGCGCCACCATCACGCCGTTTGCCGGGGCGTTGCGCGATACGCCGATCCGCGGCTATGACGGTCCGGGCAAGGAAGCCGTGCGGCTGGCCGTCAACGACTGGATCCGCCACGGCGGCGCGTTCGACGCGGTGGCGGACTTTGACGCCGCGGTGCGCGATCCCGCGCGCCCGCAGGCACTGCTGCCGGCATTCGACAGCGGCGACCACCTGCATCCCGGCGATGCGGGCTATCGCGCCATGGCGGCGCAGGCGGAGGCGGTGTGGCGAAGCGTTGCCGCTCAGTCCCGCGCCGGCGCGCCGGGCGGAAACAGCGGGCGATAGGGCCGCGCCTCGTCCACCGCGCGGGCAAACGACGGCCGCGCCAGCAGTCGGTTGCGATAGGCGCGCACGTTGCCGCATGCCTGCGGGATCGGCTGCACCCAGTCCGCATAGAACAGCGACGGCGCGGCGGCGCAGTCCGCCAGCGTGAAGGCATCGCCCGCGGCCCATTGCCGTGACGCCAGCTCGGTCTCCAGCCAGGCATAGGCGGTGTCGAGCAGCTTGCGGTGCTCGGCCACGCCATAGGCATCGCGGCTCGCCGCGGGGCGCAGGTAGTCGGCCACGATGCGCTGCATCGGCGTCATCACGTACTGGTCGAAGAAGCGGTCAAGCAGGCGCACCCGCAGCGCGGCGTCGGGCGCTTCGGGCAGCCAGCGCACCGGGCCGCGGTGATGCTGGTCCAGGTACTCGACGATGATGCTGGACTCGAACACCGGGCGGCCATCATCGACCAGCAGCGGCATGCGCCGCAGCGGCCACTGCCGGCCCAGTTCGTCCATGTTGTGGGCGTGATCCGGCGACAGCATGCGAAATTCGAAAGGAATCGCGTTCTCGTACAACGCGACGAGGACCTTCTGGCAATACGATGAAAACGGGTGCGCGTACAGCTCCATCGTGATCTCCGGTGGTGAACGTGGGTGGCAGGGGTTTTGCGCGCGGCTACCGCTGCGCCGCGAAGCGATCGGTTGCGGCGATCAGCTGGTCCAGGATGCCCGGCTCGGTCCATGCATGGCCGGCGCCTTCGATCAGGTGGAAATCCGCCTGCGGCCACGCCTGGTGGAGCGCATAGGCATAGCGCGCCGGGCATGGCATGTCATAGCGGCCATGCACGATCACGCCGGGGATGTCGGCCAGCTTGTGCGCGTCGCGCAGCAGCTGTCCATCTTCCAGCCAGCAGCGGTGCGTGAAGTAGTGGTTCTCCAGCCGCGCGAAGGCCAGCGCGAAATGCCCGTCGTCATGCCTGGCGCTATTGCCCGCGTCCGGCAGCAGCGTGATGGTCTCGCCTTCCCATACGCTCCAGGCGCGCGCCGCTTCTACTTGCTTGTCCTGGTCGTCGCCGGTCAGCAGCTTGCGGTATGCCGCCATCATGTTGCCGCGTTCGGCCGCGGGCACCGGCGCCTGGAAGCGCGCCCACTTGTCGGGGAACATCTCGGACACGCCGTACTGGTAGTACCAGTCCAGCTCCGCCTGCGACACCGTGTAGATGCCGCGCAGCACCAGTTCGCTCACGCGCCGCGGGTGCTTCTGCGCATAGGCCAGCGCCAGCGTCGAGCCCCACGAGCCGCCGAACACCAGCCAGCGCTCGACCCCCGCCAGCCCGCGCAGCCGCTCGATATCGTCGACCAGGTGCCAGGTGGTATTGGCCTCGAGCCCCGCATGCGGCGTCGAGCGCCCGCAGCCGCGCTGGTCGAACAGCAGCACGTCATAGCGCGCCGGATCGAACAGCCGCCGATGCTCCGCGGAAATGCCGCCGCCGGGCCCGCCATGCAGGAACACCGCGGGCTTGGCACCGGGCGTGCCGACGCGTTCGTAGTAGATGACATGCCCGTCGCCGACCTCCAGCGTGCCGGTTTCATAGGGCTCGATTTCGGGATAGAGGGTGCGCAGGGCGGGCATGGGTGCGGGGCTCAAGGGGATAAGGAGCCACAGTGTACGCCGGAGCTTCATCGCCCTGGATGCCCCCTGGCTACCCCGCAAACATCTCTCTCACCCAATCCCGCAGCAACCGCGTAGCGGGACGCTGCGCCGCGCGCTCGCTGTAGACCAGGTCATACTGAAAGCTCTCCAGTGCCAGCGCAAACGGCTGCACCAGCATGCCCGAGGCCAGTTCCTCGGCCACCAGCGTCAGGCTGAGCAACCCGATGCCCTGTCCCGCAATGGTGGCCTGCACCGCATGGATCTCGTCGGTGAAGCGCAGGCCCGCCTGCGCATCGGCCACCTCGACGCCGGCCTGCGCCAGCCATTGCTGCCATACCGGCGCGCGCACGTCATCGCGCGCGGCCGGGCCCCATTCGAAGTGAACCAGCGTGGCTTGCTTCAGGTCCTGCAAGCTGGCCAGTCTCAGTCCGGGACTGCAGACCGGCGCAAAGCGGTCACGGAACAACGGCTCGACCACCAGGCCCGGATAGCTGCCGCTGCCATAGCGGATCGCCGCGTCCGCATCGTGGTCCAGGTCGACGACCTGGTCCGACGCATCCAGGCGCAAGGTCCAGTCGGGATGCGCGGCCCGGAACTGGCCAGCAAGCGGCGCGAGCCGCCGGGCCATGAACGCTACCGTCGATGTGAGCGTCGCCACCTGGCTGCGGCCGCTGCGCTGCACCGCCAGCACGGCGCGCTCCATGCCGTCGAGACCGTCCCGCACCGCGGGGAACAGCTGATGCCCGGCCGCCGTCAGGCGCACCTTGCGGGTCTGGCGCTCGAACAGCTTCACGCCGAGGCTGTCTTCCAGCAAGCGGATCTGGTGGCTGACCGCCGTCGGCGTGACGTGCAGTTCGTCCGCCGCGTGCTTGAAGCTGGCGCGCCGGGCGGCAGCTTCGAAGGCGCGCAGGGCGCCCAGGGGCGGCAGTTTGCGCAAGATGTCTCCATGGATAAGTTCTGCTCATGCATCGACTGAGAAGCGACCATTTGTCTGGGTCGATATCGAATCCGATACTTGGCACGTCGGCCGGGAAGCCAATGGCGAGCTTGGCGACAAGATGAATTCTACTTAATCATTGACCGGAGCCAGCGATGCCCCTGCAACAAGTCCACACTCATCCCGATCCCTATGCCCCTTACCTGCTTTCGCAAGCCATCCGGACGGGCGGCCTGCTGTTCGTTTCCGGCCAGGCCGGGGTTGGCGACGATGGCGCCATCGTCGGCCACGGCGACTTCGACGCGCAGGCCGAGCAGGCTTTCCGCAACCTCGAACGCGCGCTGCGGGCGGGTGGCTCGGGCCTGGACCGCGTCGCCAAGGTGACGATCTTCCTGACGTCGATGGAACACTTCCCGAAGATCGTCGCGCTGCGCCGCAAGTGGTTCTCCGCCCCCTACCCCGCCGACACCATCGTCGAGGTCGCGGCGCTCTATTCGCCGGACGCGATGATCGAGATCGAGGCCATCGCCGTAGCCACGGAGGCCGCGCAATGACCGCGCTCGCCGCCCCTTCGCTGTTCGATGCGCTGGCGCTGAACGGCGTGCCGCTGCGCAACCGCCTGGTGGTGGCGCCGATGACGCGCATCAGCGCCTCGGACGCGGGCGTTGCCACCGAAGCCATGCGCCGCTATTACGCAGGCTTCGCCCGCGGCGGCTTTGGCCTGATCGTCACGGAGGGCATCTATACCGACCGCGCCTACGCGCAGGGCTACGCCGGCCAGCCCGGCCTGACCGACGCGCAGCAGGCGCAAGCCTGGCAGCAGGTCGTGGCGGCGGTCCACCAGGCCGGCGGGCGCATCGTCGCGCAGCTGATGCATGCCGGCGCGCTGTCGCAAGCCAACCGCTTCCGCGAGGACACCGTGGGGCCATCGGCCGTGCAGCCGCGCGGCCAGCAGATGCCTGTTTATGGCGGCAAGGGCCCATACCGGATGCCGCGCGCGATGGGCGAGGCAGAGATCCTGCAGGCGATCGACGGCTTTGCGCAGGCCGCGCGGCTGGCCCGCGAAGCGGGGTTCGACGGGGTGGAAATCCACGGTGCCAATGGCTATCTGCTGGACCAGTTCCTCACCAGCCATACCAACCAGCGCCAGGACGGCTGGGGCGGCGGCATCGCGCAGCGCATGCGCCTGCTGCTGGAGACCATCAGCGCGTTGCGCGCGGCGGTGGGAGCCGGCTTCGTCGTCGGCGCGCGCCTCTCTCAAGGCAAGGTGAACGATTTCACCCATAAATGGCCGGAAGGCGCGGAAGGCGCGAACGCGGTCTTTGCCGCGCTGGCGGCCAGCGCCGTCGACTACCTGCACGTGACGGAACACGAGGCCTGGCAGCCCGCCTTCGCCAACGGCGGCGCGACGCTGGTGCAACACGCTCGCCGCGCCGCGCCGGGGCTGGCGATCATCGCCAACGGCGGCCTGCATGCGCCATCGCGGGCAGCCGGCATGCTGAGCGATGGCGCGGCACTTGTCGCGCTCGGGCGCGGGGCGCTGGCGAATCCGGACTGGCCGTTGCGGGTGCGCGCGGGACAGCCGCTACGGCCATTCGACGCGGCCGTGCTTGCGCCGCTGGCCGATATCAAGGATGCGGAACTGGCGCTGCGCGCAGCCAGCGCGGCGGCGGCGCCGGCATGACCACCGCTCCGCCTAGCGCCCGGCGCGATCCCTGCGCCAGTTGGCCGGCGCCATGCCGAACTGCGCCGAAAACCACCGCGTAAACGAACTGGCCGAGCCATAGCCCAGCAACTGCGACACGCGCAACAGCGAATAGCGCGGGTTTTCCACATACCGCCGCGCCAGTTCGCGCCGCACGTCGTTGAGGATCTCGGTAAAGTTCTCGCCCGCGTCGTCGAGCTGGCGCTGCATGGTGCGCAGGCTCAGGCCCAGCCCCTCGGCCACGGCTTCGCAGGTGGCGCGGCCCATCGGCAGCATCAGGTAGATGGCGGCGCGCACTTCCTGGCCGATGGACTGCGGGTTGGCGCGCGGCAGCGTGTCGATGAACTGCTGCGCATAACGCGCCATGGCGGGGTCCGCCGTCGGGTTCGGCGCGTCGAGGTCGGCTGCGCGGCAGACGATGCCATTGAAGTCCGCATTGAATTCCAGCGGGCAGCCGAACAGGCGGCGATGGATGCGCAGGTCGGCCGGCGCCGCATGCGTGAAGCTCACGCCGATCGGTTGCCAGCGCGGCCCCAGCAGCAGCGCGCACATGCGGAAGACGACGCCGATGGCCAGCTCGGTGGCCTGCCGCGAGGGCGCGTCGCTGAGCACTTCCTGCCGGATCACCACCGCGCCGCCCGCCTCTTCCAGCAACAGCGCCACCGAGTCGTTGACCAGGTGCCGGTAGCGGATGGTGGTGGCCAGCGCCGCGCGCAGCGTGGGCTGCTGGCTGATCAGCAGGCTCATCACGCCGAAGTCCGAAAGCTGGCGCGACTCCGCCATGCGCAGCCCGAAGCTCGGGCACGCCGACGCCTGCGCGGCGGCTTCCAGTAGCGCCACGCAGGCGCTCAGCGGAATGCGCTGGTCGGGGTCGTCCAGCCAGGCTCGCCGCAGCCGGGCCTGGCGCAGCAACGGCAGCGGATCGAGGCCGAGATCGCGCGCAACCTCGAGGAAGTTGGTCAGTGCGGCAGCACGAATCAGGGTTTCCAAGCCGGCATTGCCCTTGCGAAGTGGTAGACGGGTTGCGCAGCGTCGCTGCATCGAGCGCGGGCGCGTGCCCGCGGCAGCAGCGATGATAGGACCGCGTGGCATCAAATGCAAAGTCGGCGGTAGCCAATGCAAAGCGCGGCGGGACGCCAATCCCTACAGTTGCTTTGAAGTGCAGCCTTGCACCAATGGCGATCCAGGAGACAAGACGATGGCAACTGTAGTGCGCATATACGAAACCGGCGGCCCCGAAGTGCTGCGCTACGAACACATGGAAGTGGGCGAGCCGGGCCCGGGGGAAGTCCGCATCCGTCACGTGGCGGTGGGACTGAACTACGCCGACACCTATTTCCGCAATGGCACCTATCCGGTGCCGCTACCCAGCGGCATGGGCGTGGAAGCCGCCGGCGTGGTGGTGGCGGTGGGCCCCGGTGTGACCAACGTGGTCGCCGGCGAACGCGTGACCTATACCGGCTTTATCAACACGCTTGGCGCCTACAGCTCCGAACGCCTGGTGCCGGCCGCGCCGCTGATCCGCCTGCCCGACAGCATTGCCTTCGAAACCGCCGCGGCCATGACCATGCGCGGGCTGACCTCGGCCTACCTGATGCGCCGCATCCATCCGTTCCAGGCGGGCGACACCATCCTGCTGCATGCCGCCGCGGGCGGGGTCGGGCTGATCGTGTCGCAATGGGCCAAGCTGCTGGGCCTGACCGTGATCGGCACGGTATCCACCGAAGCCAAGGCCGAGGTGGCCCGCGCCCATGGCTGCGACCACATCATCTACTACACCCGCGAGGACGTGGCCAGACGCGTGCGCGAGCTGACCGACGGCGTGGGCGTCTCGGTGGTGTTCGACAGCGTCGGCAAGACCACTTTCATGGCTTCGCTCGATTCGCTCAAGCGGCGCGGCACCATGGTCTGCGTGGGCACCGCATCGGGCCCGATTGCGCCGTTCGACCCGGTGCTGCTGGCGATGAAGGGCTCGCTGTTCCTGACCCGGCCCGCGCTGGCCGACTACATCGCCGACCCCGCGGAGAAACAGGCGCTGGCCGACGAGCTGTTCGGCCACGTCGGCGCGGGCCGCCTCCGCATCGGCATCAACCAGCGCTATGCGCTGGAAGACGCGGTCCAGGCGCACCAGGACCTGGAAGCGCGCCGCACCACCGGGTCATCGATCTTCGTCATCTGAGAACAACAACCAAGGAGACAACGCCATGCAAGCAGAACCACTGACCTGCACCATAGGCGCCGAGCTGACCGGCGTGAGCCTGGCCGACGCCTCGCGCGACGCCGGCCTGTTCGCGGAAATCAAGGCGCTGCTGCTGCAGTACAAGGTGCTGTTCCTGCGCGACCAGGACATCACCCGCGCCGAACATGTTGCCTTTGCCCGCCAGTTCGGCGAGCTGGAGGACCACCCGGTGGTCGGCAGCGACCCGGAGCATCCGGGCCTGGTGCAGATCTACAAGTCGCCCGACAGCAAGGTCGAGCACTACGAGAATTCCTTCCATTGCGATGCCACCTGGCGGCAGGCGCCGCCGATGGGCTGCGTGCTGCGTTGCGTGGAAACGCCGGCGGTGGGCGGCGACACCATCTGGGTCAACATGGGCGAGGCGTACCGGCGCCTGCCGCAGGACGTGAAGGCCCGTATCGAAGGCCTGCGCGCCAAGCACAGCATCGAACACACCTTCGGCGCCAACATGCCGCCGGAGAAACGCGCGGCCCTGGCGGCGCAGTTCCCGATGGTCGAGCATCCCGTGGTGCGCACCCACCCCGAGACGGGCGAGAAGGTCCTGTTCGTCAACGCCTTCACCTCGCACTTTGCCAACTACCATCGCGGCGACGTGGTCCGCTTCGGCAAGGATTTCATGCCCGGCGCGGGCGACCTGCTGCACTACCTGTGCGCGCAGGCCGAGATCCCGGAGTACCAGGTGCGCTGGCGCTGGAAGCAGCACAGCGTGGCGATCTGGGAAAACCGCTGCACCCAGCATTACGCGGTGCAGGACTATGCCCCGACGGTGCGCAAGATGGAGCGCGCGGGCATCATCGGCGACGTGCCGTTCTGACGGCGGAAAGACAAAAAGGCAGCCTATTCCGAGGCTGCCCTTTTTTGTTACCCGGCATGGACTCAGGGCTGGATATTGAACGCCTTGACGATGCCGGCATTGCGCTCGAACTCCGCGCGCACGGACTCGCTCAACTGTGGCAACGGCTGCGCCGGCAGCGGCTCATAGCCAAGGGCCTCCATCCTGTCGCGCACTTTGGCGGCCGCAGCCGCCTTGTAGGCCGCCGCGTGGATCTTATCGGCCAGTTCGGGCGACAGCTTGGACGACGCGATCACGCCGACCCAGTTGCTGAACTCCATGTCGGGATAGCCCATTTCCGCGAAGGTGGGCACCTGCGGCAGCAGCGCCGAGCGGCTCTTCGACGCCACCGCATAAACCTGCACCTTGCCGGCGCGGATCATCGGCAGCGAGGTCACCATGCCGTCGTACATCACGGCGATCTGGTTGCCCATCACCTGCGCCAGCGCCGGCGCCGAGCCCGCGAAGGGCACATGCTGCAAGTCCAATCCCGCCTTCTGGTTCATGATCATGCCGGCGTAGTGCGAGGCGGTGCCGGCGCTATACGAGGCAAAGCTGAGCTTGCCGGGGTTGGCGCGCACGTAGCTCACCAGGCTCTTCAGGTCCCTGGCCGGCAGGCCGGGCGCGCCGATCATCACCATGCGCGAACGCGCCACGGCGGCGATGGGGCGGATGTCCTTGAGCGGGTCGAACGCGGGCTTTAGCACATGCGGCACCTCGGTCAGCACATTGCTGGCGGTGACCATGATGGTCTGGCCATCTGCGGGTGCCGCCAGCATGGTGGTGATGGCGATGCCGCCGCCGGCGCCGGGCTTGTTGTCGACCACCACGGGGTGGCCTAGGTCCGCCGACAGCTGGTCCGCCAGCAGGCGGGCGAGTACGTCCATGGTGCCGCCGGCCGGAGCCGGCACCAGCATCCGGACCGGCTTGCTGGTCCAGGCCATGGCGGCCGGAGCGGCCAGCGCGAGGCTGGCCGCCGCGGCGGCAATGCGCAGCAGGAACGCGGGGTGGGTGGTCATGTTGTCTCCGTTATGTAGTATGGACCTTGGTCGCCCGGCGTGCCGGCACTGCCGCCAGCACCTGCGCGCGTTCCGCCTCGCTCAGTCGCGCCCCGCACCCGATCTCCAGCCGGGTCCTGCCGCAACCCTGGCAAGAGCGGTTGGCCCAATCCATGCGGCAAATGTTGATGCAGGGATTGGCGAGGGCGTCGGGGTGATGCATCGCGGACTCCGGTAGTACCTGCGCTGGCGTGCCAGCGCCAGCCGTCAGGCCGCCGCGCGCAGCGGCAGGTTCTTCTGGCCGGCCTTGCGGTTCGGCGCCATGCCGTGCGCGGCCAGGGTTTCGTCGGCGCTGTCGTACCAGGTGCCGATGCGGTAGATCTCGCGGGCTTCCTTGCCCGAGGCGATCTCGCGGCCGAGTTCCCTGGCCACGCGCACGCACTGCTCGATCTGCTGGACCGACGTCATGCGGTGGCCATGCTGGTCGATGATGGTGTCCTCGATGCCGCAACGCGGATGCAGGCCCATCGCCATCGCCATCATGTTGAACGGCAGCACGTTCTTCAGCAGCGACTCGGCGGTCAGCGTGCAACCGTCCGGCGCGCGGTGCACGAAGTTGAAGAAATTGAACGGGTTGGGACCGTCAAAGCCGCCGCCGATGCCGATCCAGGTCAGGTTCAGCGGGCCCTTGTAGTGGCCTGCGCGCACCATGCGCTCCAGCGTTTCCATGGCGTGGATGCCGGTGAGCTGGAAGTGCGGCTGGATGCCTGCGTTGCTCAGGCGGCGCAGGTGCTCTTCCACCCAGCCCGGGCCGGCCGGCACCGTCATTTCGCGGTAGGCAGCCTGGTAGGCGGGATGCTCCAGCGAGGTACCCTTCAGGTATTCGGGGTACAGCAACTCCATGATGTTCATCTGCGTGGTGTTGATCGCCACGGTCACCTGGTCCGGCTTCGGGTCCAGTTCAGCCAGCATGTGGCGGGTATCGTCGGACAGCCACTTGGCCGCCTGGCCGTCGTCTTCCGGCGCGAAGGAGATGGAGCCGCCCACCTGGATGATCATGTCCGGCACCGCGGCGCGCACGCCGGCAATCAGCTCGTTGAACTTGGACAGGCGCTTGGAGCCCTTGCCGTCGAGTTCGCGCACGTGCAGGTGCAGCACGGTGGCGCCGGCGTTGTAGCAGTCGATTGCCTTCTGCACCTGCTCTTCCATGGTCACCGGGATGTCCTCGGGAAAATCCTGCGGCATCCATTCGGGGCCATACGGGGCCACGGTGATCACCACCTTGTCCATGTTTTCGGGGTGCAGGGAATCGTCAAGGAATTGCATGGTTCGCTCCGGTTGGTCAGTGTCTGCAGTATCGATCAACGACCGGCCGCGATTTGACGATCCGGGACAACCGATTTACATTTCGGGACACTCAGGGAAAGCACGGAATCCGCCCCATGTCCTACTATCTGCGCAGCGCCAGCCTGACCAACTACGTCGAAGTCGCGCGCGCGCTGGGCCTCGACCCGTACCAGCAGCTCAGGGCCGCGAAGATCAACCGCTCGGTGCTGCTGGACCCCGATCTGCGCATCCCGGCGGCCGCGGTAGGCCGCTTGCTGGACGCCTCGGCGCGCGCCGCCGCGGCCGACGATTTCGGCCTGCGCATGGCCGAGCTGCGCGAGTTCTCCAATCTCGGCCCGCTCGCCTTCGTAGTGCGCGAAGCACCCACGCTGCGCCGCGCGCTGGAGTCGATGGTCCGCTACATGGGGCTGCAGAATGAATCGCTGACCATGCGCATCGAGGACAGCGATGAGCTGGTGACGATCCGGCTGCAAGTGCTCAGCGAAGCGCCGGGCACGCTGCGCCAGGCCACCGACCTCGCGGTCGGCGTGATGTTCCGCATGCTGAAGCTGTTCCTGGGCCCGTCGTGGCGGCCGCGCAGCATCTGCTTCACCCACCCGGCGCCCGCCAGCACGGCTACATGCACGCGCGTGTTCGGCATGCCTGGCGCCTTCAACCAGGACTTTGACGGCATCGTCTGCCTGGCTTCGGACCTGGAAGCGCCGCTGCCGTCGTATGACCCGGTGATGGCGCAGCAAGTGAAGCACTACCTCGGCACGCTGCTCGCGCAGTCGACCGCGGCGACCATGGCTGACATGGTGCGCAAGCTGGTCTACGCGCTGCTGCCCACCGGCCTGTGCTCGGTCGAACGCGTGGCCCAGCACCTGAGCGTGGACCGGCGCACCGTGCATCGGCGGCTCGGGCAGGAACACACGACTTACTCCGAGATCCTCGCCGAGGCCCGTGCCGACCTGGTGATCCGCTACCTGGAAAACCGCGAGCGCCCGCTGTCGGAGGTGGCCGCGCTGCTGGGGTTCTCGTCGCTGAGCGCGTTCTCGCGCTGGTTCAGCGGGCGTTTCGGTCGCAGCGTGTCGGCGTGGCGGGAGCAGGCGGGGGGATAGAGGGTTGGTTGCGGATTTGCGGCTTGGGGGTGGTTGATTGGGCTGTCGCTACGCGGTGGGGGTCATGCCAAGCGCAAAGACCACCGCGTAGCGACAAGCCAACTGCATTCAACTGCAGCCACTCAAAACTTATGCCGCACCCCCAACGCCACCCCAACCATGCTGCGTTGCCCATTGGCCGCGGCATAGCTGTTCCCCAGCGACAGGCTGTTGGCATAAACCGTGGCCAGCGATTCCAGCATCAGCCCGGCGTTGCGCGCGTAGGCGGTGGACAGGTACACATCGGTGCGCCGCGAGAACGCATAGTTGGCGACAAAGGCAAGCTGCCACGGGTTGGCCACCTCCGTATTGCCGAACAGGCTCCTGACATTGTCGTAGTTGTACTCCAGCGTCAGGCCCACGGCCGGACTGGCCTGGTAGGTCGCGCCGATCCGGTAATAATCGTCGCGCTGGATCACCACATCGGCGGCGTTCTTGTTCTGGCCCCAGCGATAGCCGCCCATGATCTTGGCCGGGCCAAACGTGTAGCTGGCCCCCACCACGGCCTTGCGCACGGTGCCGCTGCCGGTGCCGATGGTCGGATTCCACTGGTCATAGCCAACGGTGGCGCCGAACGGTCCGGCGGCGTACGCGAGCGAGGTCCCGTAGGCGGTGTCGCGGCGGAACTGCCCGGGCACTTCGCCATTGCCGCCGATCGGCGTGGCGATGCCAACGGTTTGCGGCAGCGCCAGCCCGGCACCGAACGACCAGTGGGCGCGTGCCGTCAGCGGGCCGAACTGGCCGGTGTACTTGACGGTATTGTCCTCGCGGAAATTGGCGCCCGACTGCAGCACCACCGGTTCGTATTGCGTGGCGTAGGCGGTGGGCGAGAAATTGGCCAGCGCCTCGAAAATCGACGTGTACTGGCGGCCCAGGCTGAGCTGCCCGATGCCGGCGCGCTGCAGGGCGATAAAGGCCTGGCGGCCGAACAGGCGCCCGGCCTGCTGCAGGGTGCCGCTGTCAAGGCTGAAGCCGCTCTCCAGCACGAACGATGCCTGCCACCCGCCGCCGAGGTCTTCCGCGCCGCGCAGCCCCCAGCGCGAGCCGGACAGCCCGCCCGAGGCCATCCGAAACACCTTGTCGCCCGGCCCCGGGTTGAAGCCATTGGCGGCCACCGGCACGGCGCCGACGCGGTTCACGTATTCGACGTTGACGTCGGCCACGCCGTACAGCGTGACGGTCGATTGCGCGGCGGCGGCCAGCGGGCAGCCCAGCATCAGGGCCACGATGGTGCTTCTGCTATGCATCTGTCTCCTCCTTTGTTGCCGGCCTTTGCGGCCGGATTTTTCTGTTGTGTCTTGTTGTGCCGCTCAGCGGCCAGGTCGCGCCCCCCGCGCCACCATGGTGCCCAGCTCCGCCAGCAAGTCATGGGCACGCGGCCACGGGCCGTAGCCGGCAGCCGGGTTGAGGTGGCCGACGTTGCCCAAGTCCACCAGCCGGCTGCCCCATGCGGCGGCCATCCCGGCGACGCGCGCATGGCCGGCCAGCGGATCATTGCCGCTGGCGGCGACCAGGCTGGGGAACGGCAACGGCGCCAGCGGCGTCGGCAGCCAGCCGGCCTGCGCCAGCGCCTCCTGCGCCGGATAGCCGGCCGGCAGCGGCTGCTCGAAATCCGGCGGCGTCACCAGCAGCGCGCCCAGGATGCGGCGACGGTGCCGCGCCGCCCAGTGCACGGTGATCATCACGCCGGCGCTGTGCGCGACCAGCAGCGCCGGCGCGTCGATGGCCGCCAGCGCCGCATCGAGCGCGGCGACGCGGGCGGCGCAGCTGAGCTTGTCGTGCTCCAGCGGCGGCACGCAGCGGGCGTCATGCCCTTGTGCCTCCAGTTCGGTCTGCAGCAACGTTTGCCAGTGCCCGGCGACGTGGTCGCGCAGGCCCGGCACCATCAGGATGGTGGGAGTGGAAGTCATGGTCATGGTAGGAAAAGGTCAGGCAGCCACTGCGTGCGCCACGGCGCCATCCAGCCGTCGCAGATCCGTGGCGTAGTAGCGCTGGCCGATGCAGAACAGCACCGTTGCGGCGACGCCGGCCAGCGGAATCCATTGCAGCGCGCCGGTCAGGCCGATGCGGTCGGCCAGCACGCCGGTGAGGAATGGCCCCGGCGCCAGCCCCAGCAGGTTGTTGACCAAAGTCAGCGTGGCAAACGCGGTCGCATGGATGGCGGGCCGCGTGAGGTTGGCGACCATCGCGCTGGCGGGGCCGGCGGTGCCGCCCACCACCAGCATGCCCGCGCCGATCAGCACCAGCTGCGCGGTGCCCGCGGGCAGCCGGAACGCTGTCATCAGCAAGGCGCAACAGACCACGCTGTAGGCGATGGCCATGCGCCATTTGCGGCCGGGCGCGCGCCGCGCCACGCGGTCGGTGATGGCACCGCAGGCCACCATGCCCGCGCCAGCCATCAGCACCAGCAGGGCCGCGGCCACGCCGGCGCGCCCCGTTGCCATGCCGTAGTCGCGCGACAGGAAGCTGGGCAGCCACGCCAGCAGCGCGGCCATCACCAGCAGCTGCAGCGCACTGCCGGCGCAGGCGCAGAGCAGCGAAGGCACCGTCAGCAACTCGCGCACGATCCGGCCCGGTTCCAGTTGCCGCGCAGGGGCCGCATCGCCGTTGGCGGCGCCCACGCGTTGCTGCAGGCCACGCAGGCGTGGCTCGCTGATCGTCAGGGCGTAGCAGCCTACCAGCACCAGGCCAAAGCCGGCGATGCCGGCAAAGGCGACGCGCCAGCCAAAGTGGTCGGACAGGATGCCGCCCAGCCCCATGCCCAGCACCGAGCCGAAGGCTCCGCCGGCGATAAATGCGGCGCTCAGGCTGGCGCGCAGGTGGCGCGGGAACACCGACACCACCACCGCGATGCCGACGCTGCCATACGCGGCCTCGCCGATGCCCACGCACAGCCGCGCCACGAACATCTGCCCAAAGCTGCCCGCCACCGCGCAGCCCAGCGTGGCCAGGCTCCACAGCGCCGCCATCAGCACCAGGCTGCGCACGCGTCCCCAGCGGTCGGCCAGCAGCGACAGCGGGATGGCGAGCACGCCCACCATCAGCGCCACCACGCCGCCAAGTGCCCCCAGCTCGGTATCACCGAGCTGCCATTCGGCCTTCAGCAGCGGAAACACGGCATTGAGCACTTGGCGCGACATGTAGTCCGACAGCAGCAGGGCAAAGGTCAATGCAAAGACCAGCCACGCATAGCGCGGTCCGGCAGCAGCCGGCGTGGCCGGCATGGCGGATGGTGCGGCAAGGGCAAGGCGGGATCTGGACATGGGCGTCTCCGAAAGCCGGCCGGCGGTCTTCGCGCCGCCGTGCGTTCACTGCCCGCCGCCGAAGCGGCGGCGAACCCGGCCAGTATCTGGCGATCGGATCCTCGCGGTTTGATATTCCGGGACGTACATTTGACATTCGGTGACAGCTGGGGAAAACGCCGAGACAAAAAAACCGGCACCCGAAGGTGCCGGTTTCTGGCTGTCCCGCCCTCAGGCAAGGGCAAGCGCGCTTCAGTCTTCCAGCTTCGGCAGCGAGGCGCTGACCTTGGACGACAGCAGGCCGGTCTTGGCGTACGTCTGCAGCTTCTCGCGCGTGTCGACGATATCCAGCGTGCGCATGGTCAGCTGCCCGATCCGGTCCAGCGGCGTGAACATCGACTCGCCCTTCTCCATGGTCAGCCGCTCCGGCTTGTAGGTCAGGTTGGCCGAGGTGGTGTTCAGGATCGAGTAGTCGTTGCCGCGGCGCAGTTCGATGGTGACTTCGCCGGTGATGGCGCCCGCCACCCAGCGCTGCGCGGTTTCGCGCAGCATGATGGCCTGCGGGTCGAACCAGCGGCCCTGGTACAGCAGGCGGCCCAGGCGGCGGCCGTTGTCGCGGTACTGCTCGATGGTGTCTTCGTTGTGGATGCCGGTGATCAGGCGCTCATAGGCGATGAACAGCAGCGCCAGGCCAGGGGCTTCATAGATACCGCGGCTCTTGGCTTCGATGATGCGATTCTCGATCTGGTCGCTCATGCCCAGGCCATGGCGGCCGCCGATGCGGTTGGCTTCCATGAACAGGTCGACGGCATTGGCGAAGGTCTGGCCGTTCAGCGCCACCGGCTGGCCTTCCTCGAAGCGCACGGTGACTTCCTCGCGCTTGACCTCGACGTCGTCGCGCCAGAACTGCACGCCCATGATCGGCTGCACGATGCGGATGCCCGAATCCAGGTGCTCGAGGTCCTTGGCTTCGTGGGTCGCGCCCAGCATGTTCGAGTCGGTGGAATACGCCTTCTCGGCCGACATCTTGTAGTCGAAGCCGTTCTGGCGCATGAACTCGGACATCTCGGCGCGGCCGCCCAGCTCGTCGATGAACTGTTGGTCCAGCCACGGCTTGTAGATCTGCAGGCCCGGGTTGGTCAGCAGGCCGTAGCGGTAGAAGCGCTCGATGTCGTTGCCCTTGAAGGTGCTGCCGTCGCCCCAGATGTTGACGCCGTCTTCCTTCATCGCGGCGACCAGCATGGTGCCGGTGACGGCGCGGCCGATCGGGGTGGTGTTGAAGTAGGTGATGCCGGCGGTGGAGATATGGAACGCACCGCACTGCAGCGCGGCGATTCCCTCGGCGACCAGTTGCGCGCGGCAGTCGACCAGGCGGGCTTCCTCGGCGCCATAGGCCTTGGCGCGGCGCGGGATGTCGTCATAGTCGGGCTCGTCGGGCTGGCCCAGGTTGGCGGTGTAGGCGTAGGGAATGGCGCCCTTCTGGCGCATCCAGAGGAGAGCCGCGCTGGTGTCAAGGCCGCCGGAGAAGGCGATACCGACGCGCTGGCCGGTAGGAATGTGCTGCAGGATGGTAGTCATCGCCAGAAATCAATGTGAATTTGTCGGCTCTTGGGCGGGCTTCCACTGCGTCGGCCGCAAGCGGCCGGGGGCGGCGGGAAGCACGGCGACGCGGCCGGCCGAGTCACGTGCCGAGTCAGTGCCAAACGCGAATTGTGACACGGCGGCGCCCACGCGCCAAACCCCGGGGCCGCCGGGGGCGCACCCGCCACCTGTGCGCCTGCCTTCCGCGCTGCCACCAGACCGTTCAAATCCGGCGAACGCGCCTTTCAAAACTCTCGACTGGTTCGCCTTCATACCCCTCCCTATACTGCGCCGCACTGTTGTCGGAAAGCGGAGTCGTCATGCTGCATCGCGCCCTGGAAGGTGTCCGGGTCCTGGATTTGTCGCGCATCCTGGCCGGTCCCTGGTGTACCCAGAACCTGGCCGACCTGGGCGCCGAGGTAACCAAGGTCGAGCACCCCGAGCGCGGCGACGATACCCGCGGCTGGGGCCCGCCGTATCTCGAAGCGCCCGCGGCCCCTGCGGACACGCGCCTGTCCGGCTACTTCATCTGCTGCAACCGCGGCAAGCGCTCGGTTGCAATCGACTATGGCACGCCCGCAGGCGCGGCGCAGGTGCGCCAACTGGTGCGCGATGCCGACGTGCTGGTCGAGAACTACAAGGTCGGCACACTGCGCCGCTACGGGCTCGACTACGACACGCTCAAGGCCATCAACCCGCGCCTGGTCTACCTGTCGATCACCGGCTTCGGCCAGAGCGGGCCGATGGCCGACAAACCCGGCTACGACTATGTGTTCCAGGGCATGGGCGGGCTGATGAGCTACACCGGCCAGCCCGACGGCACGCCCGGCGCCGGTCCGCTGCGCACCGGGGTGGCCGTGGTCGACCTGAGCACCGGCATGTATGCCACCTCGGCGGTGCTGGCCGCGCTGTACCAGCGCCACGCGACCGGCGTGGGCGCGCACCTCGATATCGCGCTGCTCGATGTCGCGGTGGCGATGAACGCCAACCAGGCCGCCAACTACCTGGTATCGGGCCAGAATCCGCAGCGCAGCGGCAACGCCCATCCCAACTGCGCACCCTATGAAGTGTTCCGCTGCGCCGACGGCCACCTGATCCTGGCGATCGGCAACGACGGCCAGTTCGCGCGCTTCTGCGCCGTGGCCGGCATGCCCGAGCTCGCTCAGGACGCGCGCTACGCTACCAATTCCGCCCGCATCGAACACCTGGAGGCACTGCGCGCACGGCTGGCCGAGCTGTTCCCCACCCGCACCCGTGCCGCCTGGACCGAGGCCTTCGATGCCGCCGGCGTGCCATGGGGGCCGATCCACACCATGGACGAAGTCTTCGCCCATCCGCAGGTGCAGCACCGCGGGCTGATGCAGGTGGCCGAGCACCCGGTGATGGGCCGCGTGCCGATGGTGCGCAACCCGATGCTGGCCGGGCACGATGGCCCGCTGGCGCCGCCGCCGCTGCTGGGCGAACACAGCCCGCCGCGCTGAGACCGCAGCCAATACCGATAACCCTGACCCGGAGACACCCGATGAAGCCAACCCTCGTCGCCATGGCCCTGCTCGGCATGGCCAGCGCCGCGCACGCCGCCTATCCCGAGCGGCCGATCAAGCTGATCGTGCCCTACGCCGCCGGCGGCACCACCGACATCATTGCCCGCATCGTCGGCACGCGCCTGGGCCCCGTGCTGGGCCAGCCGGTGGTGGTCGAGAACCGCCCCGGCGCCGGCGGCGCGGTCGGCAGCGCCTACGCCGCCAAGCAGCCGGCCGACGGCTACACGCTGGTGATGGAGGTGGAAAGCTCGCACGCGGTCAACCCCAACGTCTACCTGAAGACCGCGTACGACCCGGTCAAGGATTTCGCCCCGGTCAGCAACCTCGCCGACGTGCCCAACGTGCTGGTGGTCAATCCGGCCTTCCCGGCCGCGGACCTGCCGTCGTTCATCAAGCTGCTCAAGGCCAATCCGGGCAAGTACTCGTTCGGCTCGTCCGGCAACGGCGGCCTGAGCCACATGAACGGCGAGCTGTTCATGAACGCCACCGGCACGCGCATGCTGCACGTGCCGTACAAGGGCCTGGGCCCGGCGCTCAACGATGCGGTGGCGGGCCAGATCCAGGTGGTGTTCGACAATATCCCGTCGTCGTCCGCGCTGATCCAGGGCGGGCGCCTGAAGCCGCTGGCCGTGGCCGCGAAGCAGCGCCTGAAGGTGCTGCCCAATGTGCCGACCTATGCCGAAGCCGGGCTGCCGGCAATGAACAACCCGTCGTGGTTCGGCCTGGGCGCGCCGGCCGGCACGCCCGCCGCCATCCTCGACCAGCTCAACGACGCCGTGCGCCGGGTGCTGGCCGAACCGGAGGTGGTCGCCGCCATCGAGAAGCAGGGCGCCATCCCGGCCCCCACCTCGCGCAAGGCATTTGGCGAGCTGATCCGTGGGCAGAACGCGCACTGGAAGCAGGTCGTCGAGGACATTCACTTCACCAAGCTCCAGTAAGCCACGAGGACCGACATGAGCGCACTTCAGCAGGAACCGCACGCGGGCGTCGAGATCGACGCACGCGGCATTGCCACCGTCACCATCCGCGAGGCAGGCTCGCTCAATATCCTGAGCACACCGGTGATCGCCTCGCTCACGCGCGCGATCGAAGCGCTGGCCGCCAATGACGCCGTGCGCGTACTGGTGCTGCGCGGCGCCGGCGAAAAAGGCTTTGTCGGCGGTGCCGACATCAAGGAAATGGCCGCGCTGGACCGCGCCAGCGCCGAGGCCTTCATCAGCGGCCTGCGGCGCCTGTGCGACGCCGTGCGCCACCTGCCGGTGCCGGTGATCGCGCGCATGCCGGGCTGGTGCCTGGGCGGTGGCCTGGAACTGGCGCTGGCCTGCGACATCCGCATCGCCGCCGACAACGCCCAGCTCGGCATGCCCGAGGTGAAGGTCGGCATTCCGTCCGTGATCCACGCCGCGCTGATGCCGCGCCTGATCGGCAATGCGCGCACCGCATGGTTGCTGCTGACGGGCGAGATCGCCGACGCCGCCGAAGCGCTGCAGTGGGGCCTGGTCAGTCGCGTGGTACCGCTGGCTGAGCTGGACCTGGAAGTCGAACGCGTTGCCGCGCTGCTGGCCGGCTTTGGCCCGGCCGCGGTACGCCAGCAGAAGCGCCTGCTGCGCGAGTGGGAAGACGCGCCGCTGGAAGTCTCGATCAACAACAGCGTGACCGAATTCGGCAGCGCCTTCGACACCGGCGAGCCGCAACAGCACATGGCCACCTTCCTGAACCGCAAGCGCTGAAGCGCTGCCAGTCCCTACGACGCCGTTGCCGCCACGGCGCCGCCTGCGCGCGTGGCCACCACGCGCGGATCGTTGAGCAGGAACTGCGCGAAGGCCTCGGCAAACGCCGGCAGCTTGCCGTCGGCGCGCACCATCAGGTTCAGCTCGCGCAGCGCCCACGGCTCGGCCAGCCGCACACCGGCCACGCGCGCCTCGCGCAGCGCCTGCGCCGCCACGCTGCGCGGCACCAGCGCCACCCCCACGCCCGCCTCAGCCAGCGACAGCACCGCATCGAAGCTGTGCGCATGCAGCCGCACATTGGGCCCCTTGCCGGCGCGCTGCGCCATCTCGCGCAGGAACAGGAAGTTGCTGCTGGTGCGGCTCATGCAGATAAAGTCGAACGCCAGCGCCGCGCCGAAACGCACCTCGGGCTCGCGCGCCAGCGGATGGTCCGCCGCCATCACCAGGATCAGCTCGTCGCGCGCGTAGCGCACCGAGCGCACCCCGGCCGCATCGCCGCCGGTGTGGAAATCTCCGGCCAGGATGCCGACATCGGCCTCGTGCGCCGCCACCGCGGCCAGGATCGACTGGCTGGCACGCTCCTCCAGGTCGATGTTCACATCGGGATTGGCCAGCAGGAAGCGGCTGACGCTGGGGATGATGAAGCCGTTGAGCGAGCTGCTGTTGGCCAGCAGCCGGATATTGCCCTTCAGCCCGGCGGAAAAGCGCCCGACCTCGCCATGCATGCGCTCGACGCCCAACAGCAGTTCGCGCACATGGACCAGCAGGGTTTCGCCGGCCGGCGTCAGTTCCATGCCGCGCGCGCTGCGCACGAATAGTGGCGTGCCCATGGCGTGCTCGAGGTTCTTCAACCGGTAGCTCGCCGCCGAGGCGGTGATATGGGTGGCCAATGCGCCGCCCGACAGGCTTTGCGCATCGGCAATGGCCTGGAACAGGCGCAGGTCGGTCAGTTCGTAACGCAAGGCAACTCCGGTCTGGCCGCGGCGGTCGAACCGGTTGGCAATGGGCCGCGGCGATCTCGCGGCCATTCTAGTGCAGCACGGTGGCCCTCCGGCCTGCAGTGCCGCGCTGGCCGCGGTGCCAGCGAATGATGTGGACGTCGTCCATTTTCTTTGCTAAGGTATGTGGACGGCGTACACAAAAGCTTGCGCGCCATTGCCGGCGTGCCGGTCCGCGGTGCCTCTCCGCGCTTTGATCGCGGCACGCCATGCCGATATCCGGTTGCCCCACGGGGCGCCCTTCACAGGAGTTGCCATGCAAGTCAAGCCCTACCTGTTTTTCGAAGGCCGTTGCGATGAAGCGGTCGAGTTCTACAAGAAGACCCTTGGCGCCAAGGTCAACAACCGGATGACATTCGGAGACAACCCCGACGCCGGCAAGGCCGGTGGCGAAGGCTGCCAGCCCGGCGCCGCCGCGCAGGACAAGGTCATGCACCTGGAGTTCCAGGTCGGCGACAGCATCATCCTGGCCTCCGACGGGCAGTGCTCGAACCAGCCCGCCTTCCAGGGTTTTGGCCTGGCAATCACGTTCCCCGACAAGGCCGGCGTCGAGAAGGCCTTCAACGGGCTGAAGGAAGGTGGACAGGTCCTGATGCCGCTGGACAAGACCTTCTTTGCCGAGCAGTTCGGCATGGTGGCCGATCGTTTCGGCATCATGTGGATGCTGCTGACCGCACCCAAGTAAGCCAGTGGCGCGGGGTTTCCCGGCCGGCAGTGCGCGCTCCGGGGCGATGGCCCCGGTCAGGGTTTACAATGCGCGCCGCCCGCCGGAGAAACCTCGCCATGGATGATCGCATCAACGAACTCGAAATCAAGCTCGCCTTCCAGGAAGACCTGCTCGATACCCTGAACAGCACCGTGGCGCGCCAGCAGCAGCAGATCGACCTGCTGCAGGAGCAGATGCGCGCGCTGTACCAGCAGGTGCGCAGCGCCGCCACCACCGCGGCCGAGGCCGACCCCCAGCAGGAAATCCCGCCGCATTACTAAGGTGAACGGCCCGGCCGTGGGCATGCCATTGCCGATATGACGGAACGCCATGCCTGCCGCTGCGGTCTGACAGGCTGATTCCATTTGCCGCGCTGTCCCATGGCGCGCCCGATCCGCCACATGCGCCTGAAACCGTTCCTGCTGCTCGCGGCAACCTGCATCGCGGGCTCGGCCCCGGCCCTTGCCGGCTACAACCTCTGGACCGGCGAATATTCCCTGAGCCGCCAGGAACTGCAGACCGAACTCGACAAGCGCTTTCCCGCCACGCTGCGTTACGCCGACGTCGTCAGCGTGCAGCTCAGCCACCCGCGGCTGGTGCTGGATGAAGCCAGCAACCGCATCACCACCCATGTCGACGCACGCCTGACCAACGCCCTGCTGCCTGCGCCACCCGTCGACGGCAAGCTGGCGCTCAACAGCGGCGTGCGCTATGACCCGGCCAAACGCGCGGTGCTGCTCGACAATCCCACCGTGCAGCAGGTCGAAGTCACCGGCATGGCGATCTACCGCGAACAGCTCAACGCCATTGGTGCCGTGGTTGCGCAGCAGCTGCTGAAGGACTATCCGGTCTATACCTTCAAGCCGGAGGAACTGCGCGTCGGTGGCAAGGACGTGGAACCGGGGGCGATCACGGTGGGCAAGGATGAGGTAAGGGTAGAGGTGAAGCAGCGATAGGCGCACCTTCGGGCTGCACCCGCCCTCCACGTCCTGGTCCAGCCCGCCGGTGCATCAGCCCTTGCTGCCCCGAAACACCAGCCCCAACCCCCCCAGCACCGCCCCCATTCCCGCCAGCGCCAGCGGCGCCATGCGGTTGCCCAGCAGCAGGTAGTCAAGCAGCGCCGTGCCCGCCGGCACCAGGTAGAACAGGCTGGTGACGTTGACCAGGTTGCCGGCGTGGATCAGGCGGTAGAACAGCAGCGTCGCGCCGATCGATATCCCCAGCGCGAGCCACAGCAGCGGCGCGGCAAACGCCAGCGACGCCTCGAAGGCGAAGGGCTGGAACGGCAGGCACAGCAGGCAGGCCGCCAGGCTGGCGCCGTACTGCAGGGGCAGCACTTCGACGGGTGCGCGCGTGCTGCGCTTCTGCAGGATGGCGCCGACGGTCATGCTGGCCAGCGAGGCCAGCGCGCACAGCACCCCCGCCGGCGACAGCCTGGCCAGCAGCAGGCTGTCCGCCACCACCATGGCCAACCCCGCGAACGCCAGCGCCAGGCCGCCAAGGCGCGCGGCACTGGCGCGCCGCTCGGTCAGCAACAGCGTCAGCATCGGCTGCGCGCCGAGCACCGTGGCCAGCACGCCGGGCGTCATGCCGTGGTCCAGGGCCAGAAAATAAAAGACGGCGTAGCCGCCGATCAGCAGCAGGCCCGCGCAGGCCGTGTGCAGCCGCTCGCCGCGCGGCGGCAGCAGGCGCTTGCGCGTCAGGCCGAGCGCGCCCAGCACGGCGCAGACCAGCGCAAAGCGCAACGTCAGCAGGGCGAACGGGGTGGCGTGGTCGAGCGCCAGCCGGGCGGCGATGGCGCCGCTGCTCCATAGCAGCACGAACAGCGGTGTGGCCCAGAGGGCGGAGGAAAGGGTACGCGTGTCGCGCGCGGCGTCGAATTGCGCCGTGCAGTCTTTGTCGGTCGTCATGGCATGTCATCTGTCGTCAGCTTGGCAGGCTCCGGCAACGCGCATCGGCATGTGGCCACGGCGCGGCGGCAGCGCGCACGGGCGTGCGGCTGCCGTGCGCGCAGGCACACGTATGCGGGACTACCGGAGACGAGAAGGGCTGGGGCGCGTGCCCGTCAGCCGCGCGGCGGCGGCGGATGTGCACCGCCAGAGAAGGGCGGCGGCGCGACAGATGTGAACGCAGGCCGGCGACGCGAGCACGGCAGCGCGCGGCCCAGGGGCGCGGCATTGACGGTGCGTTGGCGGTCTGCGGTCATGGTGGAAACAGGGAATCTCGAAAAGATATCGAATCGGCTTCGATCAATCGGTGGGGCGATGCTATGCCTGGCCGGCGCTGGCGTCAACGGGATCGGGCGTCTTCCTGCTCCAGACGCGACACCAGTGCCTGCAGCGCCGGCGCGCACCCTGCCTCGATCTTCAGTGCCAGCATGGCATCGGCACGCGTGGTGCCAAGGTTGAGCGCGGCCACCGGCTTGCCCATCTGGCCGGCCCGGACGCAGAAGCGGTAGCCGGAATACACCATCAGCGACGATCCCACCACCAGCATCGCATCCGCGTCGGCCAGCGCGGCGCGCGCCGCGTCAACGCGCGCGCGCGGCACGGATTCGCCGAAGAACACCACGTCAGGCTTGAGGATGCCGCCGCAATGGCCGCAGCTGGGAACCTGGAACTGGGCGAACAGCGGCGATTCGAAATGCACGTCGCCATCGGCGGCCGGTGCGGCAATCACGTCGCGCAGCGCGGCGTTGCGGGCGAGCAGCCAGTCCTGCAGGCCGGCGCGGTCGTGGCTGGCGCCGCAGTCCAGGCAGATGGCGCTGGCCAGGCTGCCGTGCAGTTCGATCACGCCCTGGCTGCCGGCTCGCTGGTGCAGGCCGTCGACATTCTGCGTCACCAGCGCCGTGAGCCGGCCCTGCATACCGAGCCGTGCCAGCGCGTGATGGGCAGCGTTGGGCCGCGCCTGCCACGCCAGCGGCCAGCCGAGCATGCTGCGCGCCCAATAACGCTGGCGACCGGCGTGCGAGCCGAGAAAGGCCTGCAGGGTGATCGGCGGCGAGCGCTGCCACTGGCCGCGCGCGTCACGGTAGCCGGGAATGCCGGAATCGGTGCTGATGCCGGCACCGCTCAGCACGAACAGGCGCGGGTGGCGCTGCACGAAATCGAACAGCGCCGCCACGGCTTCCGTCGCGGCTTGCGAGGGCTCCGTCATCAGCGCGCTCAACGGGCCGGATCCTCGGCATGGCGCGCGGCCTGGCGCGCCTCCCATGCCCGCAGCGCCTCGCGGTAGTGGTCGAGTTCCTGGTAGTAGTAATCGAAGATGCAGGGATCGCAGCCGGAGCCGCAGCACTCGCCGTCGGCGGGTCGCTCCGGGGGCTGGGGGCGGGGATCGTCAGGGGAAATCGTGGAACCGGCGACAGGGACGACGGGGGACACTTGAGACACTTGCGGATTGCGCGCACGGCGCCATGGCAGACCAGCCCCCAGTATATTCCGGCGCGCCCGCCGGTGCGCCGGGGCCCTGGGGCAGCGCCGAAAGCCGATCTGCACGCTTCCGAGGCGCGTGTTGAATTGTTTTGGCAGGCGGCGCGGCACAGGGCCTGCACGCCACGTTTTGCCGGAAGATAGCCGGACTCCCCCCACGGCAACCGGCCGCGCAGCGGATTGCGACCCCGATCGAGCCATGAAGGCAGCCCCACACCATCGCCTGCGCCACGCCGGCACGATGAGCCTGCTTGCCGCCATCGCGCTGACTGCCGGCGCCGCGACGGCCGCAGACCGTCCGGCGCCAATTCATGACGCCGGCGCTGCCGCGAGCCCTGCTGCCCCCGCTGAGGCGCACGCTGCCGCGCCGGGGCGTCCGCGCATTTGCCTGGTGCTGTCGGGCGGCGGCGCGCGCGGCGCCGCCCATATCGGCGTGCTCAAGGTGCTGGAGGCAATGCGCATCCCGGTCGACTGCATCGCCGGCACCAGCATGGGGTCGCTGGTCGGCGGCGCCTACGCCACCGGAATGGCGCCTGCGGAGATGGAACGGCTGGTCGCCGGACTGAGCACCGACAAGCTCTTCAAGGAACGGCCGCCGCGCCAGGACCTGACCATCCGCCGCAAGCAGGACGACTACACCAACCTGATCACGCCCGAGATCGGCGTGCAGGCAAGCGGCCTGCTGCTGCCCAAGGGCGCGGTTTCCGGCGTGCAGCTGGAGACGGTGCTGCGCCAGCTGGCCCGGACGCCGGGCTTCCGCGACTTCGACCACTTGCCGATCCCCTACCGCGCCGTGGCGACGGACCTGGTGGCGGGCACGCCGGTAGTATTCAGCCAGGGCGAACTGGCCAACGTGATGCGCGCCAGCATGTCGGTGCCGGGCGCGGTGGCGCCGGCGGAATACGAGGGTCGGCTGCTGGTCGACGGCGGGCTCACCGACAACCTGCCGGTCGGCGTGGCGCGCGCCATGGGCGCCGATATCGTCATCGCGGTGAACCTGGGCACGCCGCTGATGAAGCGCGAGGAGTTGACCTCGGTGATCGGCGTCACCGGCCAGATGCTCAATATCCTGACCGAGCAGAACGTGCGCGCGTCGCTGGCCTCGCTGCGGCCCACCGACGTGCTGATCGAACCCGCACTGGGCGACTTCTCCGCGACCGATTTCGACCACCTGCCCACCACCATCCCGATCGGCGAGGCGGCGGCGCGCCAGGTTGCCGACCGCCTCGCGCCGCTGGCGCTGCCGCCGGCGCAGTATGCCGCGTTGCGCGCGGCCCAGCAGGCGGTGCAGCCGCCCGACACCCGCCCCGTCGACGAGATCCGGCTGGCCCCGCTGCATCGCGTCAATCCGGACTATGCGACCGCGGTGATGCAGACCCGGCCGGGCGAGCCGATCGACCAGGCTGCGCTGGACCAGGACATGCGCCGCCTGTTCGGCACTGGCGACTTCGAGCACGTCAACTACAGCTTCCTGGAAGAGCCCGGCAGGCGCGTGCTGACAGTCAATGCGGTCGAGAAATCGTACGGCCCCGACTACCTGCGCTTCGGGCTGGGACTGAGCTCGGACTTCCGCGGCGATGCGTACTTCAACCTGGTCGGCAGCTACCGGCGCACCTGGCTCAACGCGTTGGGGGCGGAATGGCGCACCGACGCGCAGGTGGGCCAGACCTCGGCGCTGAGCAGCGAGTTCTACCAGCCGCTGGATACGCGCCAGTTCTTCTTCATCGCGCCGCGCATCGAGCTTGAGCGGCGCCCGGTCAATGTGTTCCGGGGCAGCACGCGCATCGCCACCTACGACGTGCGCCGCTTCGACCTCGCGCTCGACGTCGGCAGCCAGTTCACCAAGTACGGCGAGTTGCGCGTCGGGGTGCAGACCGGCTCGGAGCATGCCACCCTGAGCACCGGTCCGGCCTCGCTGGAACCGGGGCCAGGCAATATCCGGCGCGGGGCCATCACGGGCCGGCTCTTCTTCGACCAGCTCGACAGCGTCGACTTCCCGCGCTTCGGCTATGCCGGCGGCGTGCGGATCTATGCCTCGCAACCGGGGCTCGGGGCGGACCGCGAGTATGTCAAGGCACAGGCCGACGGCACCTATGTCCACTCGTTCGGCGACCACACCCTGTCGTTCGGCTTCAAGGTTGGCGGCAATCCCGGCGGCAATCCCCTGCCGCACTACGACCTGTTCCAGTGGGGCGGTTTCCTGCAGCAATCCGGCTACGCCACCGGCCAGCTGATGGGCGGCAACCTGCAGTTTGCGCGGCTGGTGTACTACAACAAGCTGGCGCGGCAGACCCTGCTCCAAGGCGTCTACGCCGGCTTTTCGCTGGAAGCTGGCCGCGTGGGCGACCCGCTGGTGCCGGGCAGCCCCACCGGGCTGCTCAAGTCCGGGTCGGTGTTCCTGGCGCTCGACAGCCCGCTCGGGCCGCTGTACCTGGCGTATGGCCGCGCGGCGGCCGGGGTCTTCAGCTTCTATCTGTACCTGGGCAAACCGTTCTGATGCAGGCTCCATGTGCGCCTGCCGTACCCCACCAAAGTTGTATGTAATGTCTTAATTCAAATGTCTATACTTTTGCTGTCACCAAGACCCCCTCTTGAATGACACCTTCCCCGGTCGCCGCTTCCCCAGCGGCGACTTTTTTATGGGCGCGTGCAAGGGCGACGGCGCGCCTATAATTCCTGCCTCGGGCTGCACTTGCGGCCGCCTTGGCGCCGGTGTTTGCGCGCACCCTTCATGCAGATCGACTTCCTCCATTTCACGCCGTGGCTGTCGCTGGCCGGGGGGCTTGTTATCGGACTCGCGGCGGCACTGATGATGCTCGGGCTTGGCCGTATCGCCGGCATCTCCGGCATCGTCGGCGGCCTGCTGCGGCTGCCGCAGGGCGACATCGCATGGCGCGTGGCCTTTGTCGTCGGGCTGTTGCTGTCGCCGTGGCTGGCCAACGCGTTCGACGTCATGCCTGCAGCTCGTATCGACGCGGCCTGGACCGAGGTGCTGATGGCCGGGCTGCTGGTCGGCGTCGGCACGCGCTACGCCGGCGGCTGCACCAGCGGCCACGGCGTATGCGGGCTTTCGCGCGGCTCGGTGCGTTCGCTCGCGGCCACCGTAACCTTCATGGCGGCCGGCTTCCTGACGGTGCTGGTGCAGCGCCACGGACTGGGGGGCTGAACCATGGGCACGCTGCTGGCATTGCTGGCCGGACTGGTGTTCGGCATCGGGCTGATTCTCTCCGGCATGGCCAATCCGGCCAAGGTGCTGGGCTTTCTTGACCTCGCGGGCGCGTGGGACCCATCGCTTGCCTTTGTCATGGCCGGCGCGATCCTGGTCGGCGTGGCCGCCTTCGCGCTGGCGCGGCGACGCCAGCGCTCCTGGCTGGGGCTGCCGATGCAATGGCCGGCGCTGGCCGCCGTCACGCCGCGGCTGGTGCTGGGTAGTGCCGCGTTCGGGGTGGGCTGGGGCCTGGCTGGCTTTTGCCCGGGTCCCGCGCTGGTCGCGCTGGGCGCCGGTTACGCCAAGGCCTGGGGCTTCGTTGCGGCGATGCTGGCTGGCATGGCGCTGTTCGAAGTGGCCGAAGCACTGACCGCGCGGCGGCGTTGATGCACTGCAGCATGCAACCAGTGCTGGCCCCCGGCGGCCGACCGGTTTAACATTGCGCGATTATCGAACAACCGAGACCCACCCCGCCCCCCATGGATGTTCTCCGCCCCATCGGTCTTGGCCATGCCCAGGCTGACACCGTCCGCGTTGCCCGGCCCCAGGCCGACCTGCTGGCCAGTTTCGCCGGCGACCCCAATTTCATGCTCTCGCTGGCGCGCGGGCTGACCGTGCTGGAAGCCTTTTCCGAACGCAAGCGGCCTCTGACGATTTCGCAAGTGGCGCAGCGTACCCAGCTGTCGCGCGCCTCGGTGCGGCGGTGCCTGTATACGCTCGAACAACTGGGCTATGTCAGCCAGCAGGACGGGCAATTCGCGCTGCGCCCGCGTGTGCTGCACCTGGGTCACGCGTATTTCTCGTCGACCTCGCTGGTGTCGTTGGCGCAGCCGATCCTGGACAACCTGAGCGCGCGCATCCACGAGACCTGCACCCTGGCGATCCTGGACGGCACCGACATCCTCTACCTGGTGCGCTCCGAGGTGCAGCGCGTGCTGAACTACTCGCTGGGCATGGGCAGCCGCCTGCCGGCCTACTGCACCTCCAACGGCCGGCTGCTGCTGGCGCACCAGCCCGCCACGGTGCTGGACGGCTTCTTCGAGCATGCCGAACTGCGCCCGCGCACGCTGCAGACCAAGGTCTCGCGGCAGGAACTGGAAGCGTGCTTCGAGCGCGCCCGCGAAGTGGATTATGTCATCGTCGATGAAGAGCTGGAGCCTGGCCTGCGCGCCATGGCCGTGCCGGTGCGCTCGGCCTCCGGCATCGTGCTGGCGGGGCTGAGCGTGAGCGTGCGCGCCGCGCGCGTCTCCGAGGCGGACATGATCACGCGGCTGCTGGCGCCGATGCGCGAAGCCGCCGCCGCGATCGGCCGGATGGTCGGATCCTGAGCCTGCCTGCACGGTAGGTATCAGCCGCAGCGGGAACCGCGCCGGCATCGACGCGTCGTCTCAGCCGCGGTGCGCCAGTTCCAGCGCGAATACCAGCCGCTGCAGGAAGTTTTCCATGCGCCCGTCCGGATTGACGAACGCGCAGCCGAAGTGGTGGATCGCGCTGTCGTCGTGGCCCACCAGCCAGTGCCCCACCACCTGCAAGTCCACCTCCAGCTTGCCCAGCTCGCGGAAGTCAAGCCGGCACTTGGCCATCGTGGTGCCGATCGGCAGGTGATCCGCGGTCACGGTTTTTGAGCGCAGTCCCACGCCGGACAGCGACAGGTCGGCGATATCGAGCCCCAGCACGATCTTGTCCGGCCGCGGCATCTCGCAGCGGTAGCCCTTGGTCACCAGCGTGCGCGCGCGGAAATGGCGGCGCCGCTGGAAGTGATAGAGCTTTTCCGGAAACTCGACCACAAAGGCTGGGCCATCGTCATAACGCGTGGCCGCCGGCTGGCCCACCATGAAATTGACCGGCACGCCGCGCAAGAGCCCGGAGAACGCATTCTCTGTGGAAGTCAGCAGCGACATCCGCTCGGGCTCGGCGTTGCACCAGTCGAACACGAAGGTGCGGTTGACCGGATCGACATGCAGGATCGAGGTGACCAACTGGTGCGCGGTGCGGGTGCGCACGCTCAGCATGCACTTCTGCCACGCCAGGTCGCGCAGCACCGTGCCGATCTGCGAGTTGTGGGTCAGCCGATAGCGGTCGTCCGTCGGCTTGGCTTCGGGTTCGGATTCGGCGCCGGTATCGGCTGGCCCGGGGGCGTCGTGCTGGTTCATAGATTCACGCAACATCTGGAGAGGCGGGGAGCGCCGGCTACGGGGCAGCCGCAGGGGCAGGCACGCACCAGCCGGGGCCATCGGCGGCACCGCCTGCCGGCGCGCCGCATGTTAAGCGCCTGCACCATTGGCCGGCAAGACCGATGATCTCACTTCGGCAAATCTGTCGCAGAACTTGAGAGCAGACTTACGGGGGGTAGCGCTTACGTGGCTTTTTCAGGCCTGCGCCGGCGCCAGCGTGGCCTGCGCGCATTCGCGCAGCCATGCGAGCAAGGCTTGCCGGCGCGGATCGTGTTCGAACGGCGCGGGCGACAGCAGGTGGTAGGCCGACCCGTCGGCGGCAAAACCGAACGGCGCGGCCAGCCGGCCGTCGGCGATCTCATCGGCAGCCATCAGCTGCGACGCCATGGCCCAGCCCAGTCCCGCCGCCGCGGCCTGCAGGCTCAGATAGAAATGCTCATACCAGGCGTCGCCGTCAAAGCGCAAGCGTGCCGCGGCATCGGCGCACACCGCCTGCCAGCGCTGCCAGGCCTCGGGCCGCGTATGCGTATGCAACCGCACCGGCGCCACCGCGACGCCCTGCGCCGGCTGGGGCCGGCACACCGGACCCACCTGCTCCTGCACCACCTCGCGCGCATGCCAGCGCGCATCGAAGGCGAAGTCGTTGCGCCGCAGCGCCAGGTCCGCACCGCTGCGCGCAAAGTCGATTGACCCGCCCGCCGCCATCAGGTGCAGCGGAATGTCGGGATGGCGCGCGGCAAAGCGCGGCAGCCGCGGGATCAGCCAGCGCATGGCGATGGTCGGTTCGCACGACAGCACCAGGGCCCGACCCGGCGGCTGGGTGCGGATGCGCGCGGCTGCGGCGGCCAGCCCCTCCATCGATTGCGTCGCCGCCGCAAACAGCGCCCGCCCCGCCTCGGTCAGGAAGACGCCGCGGTTGCGCCGCTCGAACAGCGCCACGCCGAGCGTGTCCTCGAGCTGCCGGATCTGCCGGCTGACCGCGCCATGGGTCAGGTGCAGTTCCTCCGCCGCGCGGGCAAAGCTTTCGTGGCGCGCCGCGGCCTCGAAGAATCGGATCCATCCCAGCCAGTGCATGGGTCAGTTTTTTTCACGGAAACGGGCCAGTATATATCGGTTGTGGCGGGTCCTTCCGCCACGCAGAATTGGGTACGCTTGGATCGCCAGACCGCGCGATCAGCCCCGAAACACAACATAACCTGACGCAATATGCTCCTTCTCGCCGAATCCCTGGCAGTTGCCGCAGTGACCGTGCTGGCCGTGGTCAGTCCCGGCCCGGACTTCGCCATGGTCACCCGCAACAGCTATCTGCATGGCCGTCGCGCCGGCCTGCTCAGTGCGCTGGGCATCGCACTGGGGGTGCAGGTGCATGTGCTCTATACGATGTTCGGGGTGTCACTGCTGATGGCCCACGCGCATGGCGTGCTGACGGTGGTGAAGGCGCTGGGCGCCGCCTACCTCGTGTGGATTGGCCTGCAGACGCTGCGCAACCGTGACGCGCTGACGGTGGACCTGCACGGCGAACGCGCTCTGGGCCCGCTGGCGGCGCTGCGCATGGGCTTCCTGACCAATGCGTTGAACCCGAAGACCACGCTGTTCGTCATCAGCACTTACACCCAGGTGGTGGATGCCCGCACGCCGGTACCGGTGCAGTGGGCCTATGGCGGGTTCATGTCGGTGGCACACCTGGCGTGGTTCAGCGTGGTGGCCTGGGTGTTCACTGCGCCGGCGCTGCGCGCGGCCATGCTGCGGCGCCAGCGGCTGCTGGACCGCGCCATCGGCTCGGCCTTGTGCGCACTGGGCGTGGCGCTGGGGTTCAGCAACCTGTCTTAGGGTCCGGATCCGGGTCCGGGTCCGGCGCCGCCAGCGGCCAGGCCAGGCGCAGCAGGTGTTGCGGGCCCTGCGGACCCAGCTGGCTTTCGAACAGCACCAGCCGCGCCACGCGCCACGGCGCGCTGGCCAGCGTGCGGTGCGCATCGAGCCAGGCGCGCAGCGCGCTCTCGGGCACGGTCGGCTTGCAGCGAGCCAGGGTCACGTGAGGATGGAAGCGGCGCCGCTCCGGCAGGAAGCCGGCCGCGTCCGCCAGTGCCTGTCCCACCTCGGCGTGCAAGGCGCGCAGCGTGTCAAGGCCCGGACCGGGCGCCAGGCCCGCCCACAGCACCGACCCCGGGCCGCTGCGGAAGCGCCCGGTGCCATATGCCTGCAGCAAGAACGCCGGCGTGCGCAATGCCTCAAGCGCGGTGTCAAGCTGGTCGAGCGCGGCCTCGCCCAGGCCATCGCCGAGGAAATGCAGGGTCAGGTGCACCTGCGCGGGCGTCGCGGCCCGCACGCCGTGCGCGGCAGGAAGCGTGGACAGCAGTCCCGCCGCCTGTGCGGGCGGCACTTCCACCGCGATGAACAGGCGTGCCATGCCAGCGCGGCCGGCCTCAGTCCGCCGTGGCGGCGATGCCCTCGCGGCGCAGCAGGGCACGCTTGCGCTCGATGCCGCCGGCATAGCCGGTGAGCGCGCCGGCGCTGCCGAGCACGCGATGGCAAGGCACGATCACCGACAGCGGGTTGCGGCCGACCGCGCCGCCCACCGCGCGCGCATGCGTGGGCGGCAGGCCCAGCGTGCGCGCCAGTTCGCCGTAGGATGCGGTGGCGCCGCACGGGATTTCCAGCAGCGCTTGCCACACGCGCTGCTGGAACGGGCTGCCGGCAAAGCGCACCGGCACGGTAAAGCTGTCGCGGCGGCCGGCGAAATACTCCGCGAGCTCGGCGGCGGCGCGGTCCAGCACCGCGGCATCGGCAGGGGGCGCGTCGCGGCTGTCGGCAATGCCGACGGGATGATACTTCTGCCCCGCGAAGAAGAGGCCGGTCAGGTGCCCGTCGCACGCGCGCAGCAGCACGGTGCCCAGCGGGCTGTCGAGATGGCGATAGCTGGTCATGGGATGGTCTCCGGTTGCGCCGCTGCCGGCGGCGTGTCCTTCATCGCTTCGTAGCGGTGCCACAGGTGGATCGCGGCGTAGGCCCGCCACGGCGCCCATTGCGCCGTGCGTTCGTGCATCGCGCGCACGGTGCTGACGCCCAGCACCTTGCGCAAGGCGTAGTCGGTGCCCGGGAAGGCATCGGGCCAACCCAGCGCGCGCATGGCGACATACTGCGCGGTCCAGTCGCCGATGCCGTCGATGTCGCGCAGCGCGGCCACGGCCTGCTCCGGGGCCGCATGCGTGTCGAGCACCAGCGTGCCGTCGGCCACACGGCGGGACAGGGCCTGCAGTGTGCGAGCCTTGCCCGGCGACACCCCGGCCTCGCGCAGCGATGGCTCCGGCAGCGCAGCCAGTGCGGCCGCACTGGGAAATGTGTAGCGCAGGCCGTCCGGCGGCGCGCCGTCCAGCGCCTGCCCCGCGCGCTGCGCCAGCGCGGCCAGGATGCGCCGCGCCTGCAGCACCGAAATCACCTGCCCCACCACCGCGCGCACCGCGATCTCGAAGCCATCGACGCAGCCCGGCAGGCGCATGCCAGGCATCGCCTCGGCCAGCGCTCCAAGATGCCGGTCCACCACGTCGGGACGGCAACCCAGGTCGCACAGCCGGCGCACCTTTCCCAGCGCTTGCGGGATCACGCGCGCGAGCGACGCGGACAGCGTCACGCGCAATACCAGCCGGCGCGGCACATGCTCGATACGCACCCAGCCCAGGTAGGCGCTGCCGCCGGCTTCGACCCGCAACGTGCGCAGGTAGGCGCCGTCGCGGATGGCCTCGATGCCGTCGACCGCGCGCGTGGCCAGGAAGCCCAGCCACGCCTCCCACGCAAACGGGGGGCGGTAGCCGAGCTCGAACACCAGCCGGTCAGCCACGCCGTCGGCGGCACGCCGGCGCAGCGCCAGCGGCGTCAGGCCGTAGCGGGTCTTCAGCACATCGTTGAAGCGGCGCACGCTGCCGAAGCCCGCCGCCAGCGCCACGTCCGTCACCGGCAGCGCGGTATCGGCCAGCAGCCGCTTGGCCAGCAGCAGCCGCTGGGTCTGCGCATACTCCAGCACCGACACGCCGAACTGCGCATCGAACAGCCGCCGCAGGTGCCGCTCGGTCACGCCGATGCGCGCCGCCAGCGCGGCCACGCTGCCTTCGGCCATAAAGCCTTCGTCGATCAGCGTGGCGGCGGCCTGCGCCAGCCGCCCGGAAATATCGGCCAGGCCGTGCCCTGGCGCCAGTTCCGGGCGGCAGCGCAGGCACGGGCGGAAGCCATGCTTTTCGGCCGCGGCGGCGCTTTCATAGAACGTGCAATTTTCGCGCTTGGGGGTACGTACCGCGCACACCGGCCGGCAGTACACGCCGGTCGACGAGACGCCCACGAAGAAGCGTCCGTCGAAGCGGCGGTCGTGCGATGCCACGGCCTTGTAGCAAGTGTCGGGATCCAGGTTCATGACCGCATGCTACCGCCAGATGGCGCCGCGCATCCGCTGGTTTCGGACCTTTCCCTCTGGCGCGCGGGGTTCGCTTGCGGCACAGTTGCCGACATGGGACAGGGTCGGCATGGTGCGGGCGCTGGCCTGGCCCCGCGCCCGCACCATTGCCCTTGCCCTTGTCCTTTGCCATCGGAGAATCCATGCGCCGTACTGCCCTGCAACTGTCACTGCTTGCCGCGCTGGCCTGTCCCCTGGCGCAGGCGCAGCCTTCGGCAGCGCCTGTGCAGGCGACGCAGGTGGCGTCCGTCGAAGGCATCACCGAACACCGCCTGCCCAACGGCCTGCGCATCGTGCTGGCACCCGATGCCGCCAAGGCCACCACCACCGTCAACCTCACCTACCTGGTCGGCAGCCGCCATGAAAACTATGGCGAGACCGGCATGGCCCACCTGCTCGAGCACCTGCTGTTCAAGGGCACGCCGTCGCTGCCGGGCAAGGCCATCGCGGGCGAATTCGCGCGGCGCGGCATGAGCGCTAACGGCACCACCGCGCAGGACCGCACCAACTACTTCGAGACCTTCACCGCCAGCGACGACCACCTGGACTGGGCGCTGCGCATGGAAGCCGACCGCATGGTCAACAGCGTGATCGCGCGCGCCGACCTCGACAGCGAGATGACGGTGGTGCGCAACGAGATGGAGATGGGCGAGAACAGCCCCGGGCGCATGCTGATGCAGCAGACCATGGCCGCCGCCTATCGCTGGCACAACTACGGCAAGGCCCCGATCGGCGCACGCAGCGATGTGGAGCACGTCAGCATTGACAACCTGCGCGCCTTCTACCGCCGCTATTACCAGCCCGACAACGCGGTGCTGGTGGTGGCCGGCAAGTTCGATCCTGCCGCCACGCTGGCGCGCATCGAGCGCTATTTCGGACCGATTGCGCGCCCGCAGCGCGTGCTGCCGCCCGAACCTACGGTCGAGCCCGCGCAGGAAGGCGCGCGCGAACTGGTGATCATGCGCCCGGGCGACACCCGCCTGGTGGCCGCGCAATACCATGTCAGCCCCGGCGCGCACCCTGACACCACCGCCCTGTCGCTGCTGACCATCATCCTTGCCGACACCCCCGGGGGCCGGCTGTACAAGGCGCTGGTGGAGCGCGGCCAGGCCGCGTCGATCAGCAGCGCGTTCTACGCGATGAAGGATCCGGGGGCGCTGCTGTTCATGGCGCAGGCCTCGCAAGACCAGCCGCTCGCCGCCGCCCGCGCCGGCCTGATCACGCAGATCGAGGGCTTTGCCGAAGCGCCCGTGACCGAGGCCGAGCTGGAGCGCGCGCGCGTGCGCATGCGCAACGCCTACGAGCAGTACATGAACGATCCCGGTGCGCTCGGGATTGCGCTGTCCGAGGCCATCGCCAAGGGCGACTGGCGCCTGTTCTTCCTGGCACGCGACCGCATCGAGACCACCACCCTGGCCGACGTGCAGCGCGTGGCGCAGAACTACTTCCAGGCCTCTAACCGCACTGTGGGTATATTCCTGCCGGCCGACCAGCCGCCGCGCGCGCAAGTGCCGGCGGCGCCGGACATCGCGGCGATGGTCAGCGGCTACCAGGGCCGGCCGGCGCTGGCCACGGTGGCGGCATTCGATCCCAGCCCCGCCAATATCGAAGCCCACACCACGCGCCAGACGCTTGCCAACGGCATGCAGCTGGCACTGCTGCCCAAGCCCGCGCGCGGTGAAGTGGTGCACGGCGTGCTGGTGCTGCGCATGGGCGATGCGCAAAGCCTGCAGGGGCTGAGCACGGTAGGCGCGCTCACCGCCGCGATGCTCCGCCGCGGCAGCGCCGGCATGGACCGCCAGCAGATCGCCGACCGCATCGAGGCCCTGCGCGCGCGCGTCGGCATCGCGGGCGGCTCCGAGCAGGTGACGGTCAGTTTCGAGACGCGCCGCGCGCATCTGCCGGAGGTACTGGCGCTGTTGCGCGGCCTGCTGCGCGCGCCGACATTTCCTGAAGCAGAATTCGAGACCCTGCGCCAGACCAGCATCGCCGAACTCGAAAGCGTGCAGCGCGAACCCGGCGTGCTGGCCTCCAATGCGCTCAGCCGGCACGGCGACCCCTACCCCGCCGGTGACCCGCGCCATGCGCGCACCATCGCCGAGAATGTCACCGACCTGCGTGCGGCCACGCTGGCGCAGGTGCGTGACTTCCATGCCCGTTTCTACGGCACCGGCCATGCGCAGCTGAGCCTCGTCGGAGATTTCGATAGCGCGGCTGCCGCCGCGCAGGCGGCTGAGTTGTTTGGCGACTGGACCGCGCCGCAGCCGTATGCGCGCGTCGACCGGCCATTCGTGCCGATCCCGGCCGCCGAGTTCACGCTGCCCACGCCGGGCAAGGCTAACGCCGTGTACCTGGCCACCGCCCCGATCAACCTGACCAATGATGCGCCCGACTATGCGCTGATGATGATTGCCAACCGGGTGCTGGGGGGCGCCAGCCTGCGTAGCCGGCTGGCGGACCGGTTGCGCCAGCGGGAAGGCGTGAGCTACGGCGCGGGCAGCTGGGTGCAGGTCGGCGCGCTGGACCGCGCCGGCCGCTTCGGCGTGCGCGCGCAGTATGCGCCGCAGAGCCTGCCGCGCGTGCAGCGTGCCGTCAACGAAGAACTGGAGCGGCTGGTGCGCGACGGCATTACCGCACAAGAACTTGCCGAGGCCGTCAGCGGCCTGCTGCAGCAGGGCATGGTCAGCCGCAGCAACGACGCGGCGCTGGCCGGCGCGCTGGCCAGCCAGCTCTACCTCGGCCGCACCATGGCCTTTACCGCGGAACTGGAACAACGCCTGCGCGACGCCACCCCTGAAACCGTCAACGCGGCCATCCGCCGCTATATGCAGCCCGGCACACTGTCGCGCGCCTATGCCGGCGACTTCGCCGGCGCCGCGGCGCAGGGCGGTACAACTGGCCAGGCAGGCGCTCCCGCCAGCACTGCGACCGGTTCCACGGGCGGCGGCAACGAAGCCAGCGACGCGCCACCCGCGCGCCCCTGACATGTCCCTGTCATACCCCGGCGACCATACTTCCCGGCGGTGGCGCCAGCCGCAAGCGCGGACAACGCCGCGTCTGGCGTTGCGCGGCGCAAGGGCCTTGCCCCGACCCCGGGTTGACTGTATATTCGTACAGTATAAGTCGATATAAGAGGTGTGGATGTCAATCGTGCGAGCTGGCAGCAAGGCAGAAGCGCTCAGGCTTCTGGCCTCGGAAGGCGTGCTGGCGCTTGAGCTGGACTACGAGACCGGATGGCAGGACGCCGTCGAACTCGGCAGGCTCGGAGAAAAGCGCGGTATCAAGGTGCAGTATCGCGGACAAGAGAGCATCGCCGTCCGTTCCCGCGAAGCCCTGATCGAAGGGCTGGCCAAACCCAAGGCGACCTTCCGTCAACGCAATCTTTATTGCCAGTTCGATCTCGGCACGCTGGCGGACCATGAACTGCTCGACCTCGAAGCCAAGGCCACGCGGCTCGGCGACTATATTCTCGCCGGCCACCTGCTGCGCGACGTCGACGGGGTGTGGCCGCAATAAGCGGCCTGCGCACGCCTGCGTTACTCGAAAAAGAAAAAGCCGCCCTGCAGGCGGCTTCCGTCACGTTGCGCCGGTCCACGCTCACACGGATCGCTGCACCCATGCAGCGCTTGCCCGCGTGGCGATCAATGCCAGACCCGGCTCGCGTGGGGCCAGCGCGCCGCGCATGACTGCGCCACCGCCGCGTCGATGATCTCGTTGCCGGCATCAGCCGGCTCCGCCGAGGCGGCCTCCAGCGCGGTGCGCCACAACACCGCCGACACCAGCGTCTTGCATTGGCGTCGCTCGCCATGCGCCAGCGCCAGCAGGCGGTCGTAGCCGTCGATCACGATCAGCCGGTCGCCATGGCGCGGCTGCAGGCTGAGCGTAAACAGGTGGTCGCACTCGCACTGCATGCGGCCACCGCTGACCGCCACCACGATGGCGCCGGGCAACGCGATGCCGCTGCCCTGCACCTCGGCCCGCAGGCGCGCCAGGTGCGCCTGCACGCGGGGGTCCGGGGCCGCGGCGACGCTGGCCGCCACCTGCCCGGGCAGCGCACTGAGCACCATCAGCTCGGCAGGCGACACCGCCAGCGTGTACGCCTGCAGCGCGGGGCGATAAGTCGCCACCACCGCGCGCAGCCGGTGCGGCGCGCGGTCATCATGTCCTGCGTGCGGCGCACCGTCGGGCGCGCGGAACTGCATCGTGTCCATCTCGACTCCTGCCTCGCCGGGCGGTTGGGCTCAGTCGCGCAGCAGCTGCTTGGCGATGATCATCTGCTGGATCTGCGTGGTGCCTTCGTACAGGCGCAGCAGGCGCACATCGCGGTAGAAGCGTTCGGCCTTGTACTCGGCGATATAGCCGGCGCCGCCGTGGATCTGCACCGCGCGGTCGGCGACGCGGCCCACCATCTCGGTACAGAACATCTTGGTGCACGACGCCAGCATGCTGACTTCCGGATCGCTCTTGCCAGCGGGCTTGGCGTCGTAGCGCTGGGCGCAGTCGCGCACCATCGACAGGCCCGCGTAGAGTTCGGCCTGGCTGTCGGCCAGCATTGCCTGGATCAGCTGGAAGTCGCCGATCGGGCGTCCGAACTGCTTGCGTTCCTTCGCATAGGCCACGGCGTCGGTGATCAGCCGGTGCGCCATGCCGCACGCCAGCGCCGACAGGTGCAGGCGGCCGCGGTCGAGCACCTTCATGGCGGTCTTGAAGCCCACGCCCGGCACGCCGCCAATGATATTGGCCGCCGGCACGCGCACGTTCTCCAGCACCACGTCGCAGGTCTTGGTGCCGCGCTGGCCCATCTTCTTGTCAGGCTTGCCCAGCGAGATGCCGGGGGTGTCGGCCGGCACGATGAACGACGAGATGCCCGAGGCGCCCGGGCCGCCGGTGCGCGCCATCAGCGTAAAGGCGCCCGCGCGCGGCGCGTTGGTGATGAAGCGCTTGGTGCCGTTGATGACGTAGTGGTCGCCGTCCAGCTCGGCTTTGGTCTGCAGCGATGCTGCATCGGAACCGGCGTTCGGCTCGGTCAGCGCGAACGAGATGATCATCTCGCCGCTGGCGATGCGCGGCAGGTACTGCTGTTTCTGTTCCTCGGTGCCATCCATCAGGATGCCCTGCGAGCCGATGCCGACGTTGGTGCCGAATACCGAACGGAACGCAAACGCGGTATGGCCCAGGTCGTAGACCACATCGCATTCCTGCGACATCGACAGGCCGATGCCGCCGTAGTTCTCGGGGATGGAAATGCCGAACAGCCCCATCTCCTTCATGTCGGCGACGATGTCTGCAGGCACGTCGTCGGTTTCCTCCAGCGTGTCTTCGGCGGGCTTCAAGCGTTCGTCGATGAAGCGCTGCACCGAGGCGCGCAGCAGGGCAAAGGATTCTTGGTCTAGGGCCATGGGGATTCTCCGGGTCAAGCCAGTACGTCAGTCTGGCCGCCTATGGTACGCCGGTCGCACGATTTGACAATCCACTGGATCTTGGACAGAAGCGTCAATAAAACTTGACAATACAAGCCGTGCCGCCTCTATGTGATGGCCAACAGGCCCGTCACGCCGATGGCTAGTGCCGCCAGTGCATCGCCAGCGATCAGGCCTCCGCCCAGCAGCGACGCGGTGCTCATGTCCTGCGGCAAACCCGGCCGGTGCCCGCCCGCTCCCCCGACGGCGGCGCCCACGCTGGCCACCACGCCACCCGCGGCCATCCATCCGGCCGCCGCCAGGTTGACGAACCCGCCAAACGACGACGCGTAGGGCGAGGGCAGGACCACCGCATCGAGCACGAAGTCAGCGGCCTGCCCGCCCCGGCTGGATCGCGCAAAGCGTTGCCACGCGGGCCGGCCGAGGACGACGCGACGCAACACCGCCGTGACCAGCCCGATCGCGAGCCCCACCGCCACCGCCATGTGCTGATCGGCACGGTTTTGCGACAGGCCATGCAGCACGCCCACGATCTTGTAGGTCATGGCCGAGGTCCAGCGCGCCGGCTGCTGCTCGGCCGGCAAGCTGGTCTGGTCCAGCCCCAGCACCGGGTAGGCCTGCAGGAACAGCCTGGCCATCGCCACGGCGACCAGCGCGCCCACCACGATACCCGCCACCTGGTAGCCGAACTGCACCATGCGGTCGCTGCCCAGGCGCCAGCCGGTGGAGCGGTCCTGCTGCATGTCGCTGGCCTCGGCCGTGGCCACCAGCAGCACCGTGGCGGCGATCAGGCCGACCTGCGGCGCGCGCAGGCCGGCGGCCGCCATCAGGATCACCGACAGCACGAACGCCGACGAAATCGGGTTCTGGTCAACCATGCCGACCGAGATGCCGTTGACCAGCGCAAACACCAGCGCCAGCAGCACCGCCATCAGCTGGTAGCCGAGCGGCTGACCGAACCACGCCACGCCCGCCGCGACCGTGGCCGCGCCCCATAGCAGCGCCCAGGCCGCCACCCACCCCATGGCGGGCCCGCGCCGCGGCGCCGGGCCCCGCTGTTCGCGTCCTGCTCGCCACTGCCGGCAAGCCTGCGCCAGCAATTGCGCCAGATCGACCGCGGCCGCCCCCATGATCATGCCCAGCGCCACCAGGAACGTGGCCTTGCGGTACGGCTCGCCCGGCGCCAGCCAGCCGGCGGCGACAAACCATGGCGTCATGGCCCAGCCGGCCAGCCCGCCCACCAGCGCCGCAACGCCCACGCGCGCGCCGACGATCATGCCCGCGCCGAAGGTCGCCGCCGACAGGTCCAATGCCGCCAGCCAGGGCAAGCGCGGCGCGCCCAGCCCGCTGGCCAGGCCCAGCGCCATGCCGCCGCCGAGCCGCGCCACCGATCGGCGCAGCAGCGCCGCATCGGTCAGCGCGCGCAGGATGTTGGCCACCGCCAGTCCCGACGGAAAGGTCAGCTGCATGCGGTCTACCAGCAATGGCGTGTACAGCATGCCCACGCCCACCCCGAACATGCCGATACACAGCAGGTACAGCAGCAGTTGCCACAGCGGCGGCTGCGCCATGCCCAGCCACGCCATCGCCTGCAGCACCACGGCCATGCCGCCCATGCCCGCCACCGACGCCGCCGCGGTCTGGATGTAATTGGCGCCATGGCGGCCTGACGCGCCGTAGCCGGCGGTCACCACCGAGCCGAGGATGCCTGCCAGCACCTGGCCACCGACAAAAAAGCCCAGGGAAAAATTCATGTACGCCGCGGCAACGCCGCCCAGCGGCCCGAGCACCAGCATGCCGGCCGCGCCCAGCAAAACGTGGTATTGCCAGCTGCCCGGAGGCGGCAGCCAGGCGGTGCGGGGCGCGGCTTCGGTGGGTACCATCGGCATGGCGAGACGGAGCGGACGGATCAGTGTGCCTGCTGCGAAGCATAGGCCAGGGCCCCCCGGGGAGGCGTGAGACTTGTCTGCAACGGCTGTCGTCCTGTCTTTGCCTGGGCGGGTTTACGCTAGTTTCGTGCGCAACCATCTCGACGATATAGTTGCGCCCACAACTACAATTTCACAGGCCCATAGGCTCGCCATGCCAGACCTCAACGCACCCCATCCGGCCGTGCCGCCGGCGCCGCCCCCCGCTTCACCCCGCCCGTGGCCACAGCGCGTACCGGTGCTGATCGCTGGCGGCGGCCCGGTCGGCCTGACCCTGGCCGCGCTGCTGGCGCGGCAGGGCCTTGCCGCGCTGGTCGTGGAAGCTGACGACGGCTACTGCGCCGGCAGCCGCGCGATCTGCATGGCACGGCGCTCGCTGGAGGTTCTTGGCTGGGTGGGCGCGGACCGGCCCACGGTAGAAACCGGCCTGCCATGGGTCGGGGGGCGTAGCTACTACCGCGATGCGCAGGTGCTGCACTTTCGCATGCCGAGCGAGCCGGGCGAACGATTCGCGCCGATGGTCAATATCCAGCAGTACTACCTGGAGGCCTTCGCCCACGACGCCGCGCTGCGCGGCGCGGCGCCTGCCGATGTGCGTTTCGGCGCGCGGCTGCAGGCCTTGCGCCAGCATGCCGGCGGCGTCGTGGCCGAGATCCAGGCCGGCGACCGCGTGGTGGAGGTCGATGCGCAATGGCTGGTCGCCTGCGACGGCGGGCGCAGCACCGTGCGCGAGCAGCTTGGCCTGCGCATGGAGGGTACGCAGTACGAAGGCCGCTATGTGATCGTGGATATCGTGCAGAAAACGCGGCGCGACGTGGAGCGGCTGGCCTGGTTCGACCCGCCGTCCAACCCGGGGTCTACCATCCTGATGCACCGCCAGCCCGACAATGTCTGGCGCATCGATTACCAGATCCGCGACGACGAAGACCCCGACGAGGCAGTGCGGCCCGAGCACGTGCTGCCGCGCGTGCAGAGCCATCTCGACATGATCGGCGAGACCGAACCGTGGCGGCCGCTGTGGATCTCGATGTACAACGCCAAGTGCCTGACCTTGCAGGAGTACCGCCATGGCCGCGTGCTGTTCGCCGGCGATGCCGCGCACCTGGTGCCGATCTTTGGCGTGCGCGGCCTCAATTCGGGGCTGGACGATGCCGGCAACCTGGCCTGGAAGCTGGCCTGGGTGCTGCGCGGCGAGGCCGCCGACAGCCTGCTCGATTCCTACTCGGCCGAGCGCCTGCACGCCACGCGCCAGAACCTGGCCTACGGCGCCAAGAGCACCGAGTTCATGGCCCCGCCCGACTTCGCCTTCCGGCTGATGCGCGAGGCCACGCTGCGGCTGGCGCTGACGGAGCCGGCGGTGCGCTCGCTGATCAACCCCCGGCAGTCGGCTCCGATCGCCTATGCCGGTTCGGCACTGAATGGTCCCAGCGACTTCGGCGCGGATTGCCCAGGCGCGGCCCCGGGCGCGCCCGCGCCGGAGATGCGCGTGGCCGGACCGGATGGCATCGGCCACCTGACGCAGTGCTTCGGGCAACGGTTCACACTGTTGTGGTTCCGGGCCGCCGATGGACCCGCACTGCCCGAGCCGCTCGCAGCGCTCGCGCACGCGCAGCCGCACGCCCTGCAGGTGCACGCGGTGGTCACCGGCGGCGCGGCCGGCGCCAGCGCGCTGGCCGACGTCGACGGCCAGGCCCTCGAGCGCTATGGCGCGCGGCCCGGCACGCTCTACCTCATCCGGCCCGATGGCTATGTCATGGCACGCTGGCGCGAACCATCCTGGGACGCCGTCCGCGCCGCCCTCGCCCCCCTGCTGCAAACCGGAGCCCCCCATGCAAGCTGAAGACCTCGACCTCGCCTACACCCACCTGTGCCAAGCCATGGGACGCACCGGCGAGTCCCGCTCGCCGCTGCTGCTGGCGATGGTATGCCTCGGGCTGATAAGCCGGCAGCAGACGCTGGCGCCAGTGCTGACGCTGATCGACGAGGCCGAGGCCCGTAGCCGCCAATAGGACAACCCCGGGGGCTCTACAATGCCGACGCCTGATACGGACACGCCATGAAGCCACTGCCACGCCTCGAACAGTTCCTGACCTACCGCCTGCACCAGGTCAACAAGCTCAGCGACAAGGACAGCGCCGCCGCCTACCTGGAGCGGTGCGGGCTGCCGCTTAGCGAGGGCCGCTGCCTGGCGGCGATCGGCGCGTTCGAGCCGCTGTCGGTCAACGCCCTGGCGCAGCGGGCCAACCTGACCAAGGGTCAGGCCAGCCGCTCGGCGCAGGCGCTGGTGGCACGCGGGCTGGTCAGCAAGGAAGCCAGCGCGGCCGATGGCCGCGGCGTGGTGCTGTCGCTGACCGCGCCGGGCAAGCCGCTGTACCGGCAGGCGATCGCCATGATCGCCAGGCGCAATGACGAGATCTTTGGCTGCCTGAGCGAAGCCGAACAGGCGTTGTTAGGCAGCCTGCTTGACCGGCTGGTTGCGCACGCCAGCCAGCAGGACGGCGACGGCGCCGACGACACGGACGACTGAGTTCCTCAGCTGCGCAGGTTGTCCACCTGCGCGCGGGCGCCATCGCGGCGCGCGGCGTGGGCCATCTCGTTGCTGACCACGGCCTGGCCGATCGGCGCCAGGGCGATGCCGGCCAGCTTCAGGTGCTGGATCGCAAACGGGATGCCGATGATGGTCACGAAGTTGGCGATCGCCGCCATCACGTGGCCGATGGCCAGCCATACGCCAGCAAAGACAAACCACAGCACATTGCCCACCAGCCCCAGCGCACCGGTGCCGACATCGTCGCGCCCCGTCAGTTCGCGCCGGCTGATGGCCTGCTTGCCGAACGGGAAGAAGGTGAAGCTGCCGATCACGAAGCAGGCCTTGCCCCAGGGAATCCCGATAATCGAGATAAAGGCCAGCAGCCCTGCCAGCCACCAGGCCAGGCCCATCACCACGCCACCCAGGATGAACCAGAGGAAGTTGCCGATTGCGCGCATGCCGTTGTGTCGGGAGTGAGGATGAGAACACCCATGATACGCAATGGCGCTGTGCCGGCATGGCGGCGAGCGGGCGCGGCGGCAAAGCGTACCCGTTTCTGCGTGCTTCGGCGGAAGCTGCGGAACCACGCGGCGGGGCCTTAAGGAAACGCGATAACGCCCTATTTCATGGCACATCACGCGCCGGCGGGCTCACCGCGCCATCGGCTGGCGCAGGCAAAGCGTACCCGTTTCTGCGTGCCCACTGCACGCGCTGCCACGGCGTACGCTGTCGCCTTCGGCAAGTCTGGGCCGCGCCAAATCTGCAGCTTGCATCAGCGGCTGCTTTCATTCATGGCGGCGCCGGCATTGCGCAAGGCGGGAGACGAGCTCCATTGGCGCTCCGCCCTCGGTCAGCCGCGGCAAGAGCACGCCGCAATGTTCGCAGGCTTCGGTTAACCCGGAAACACCACCCTGACCCGCAGCCCCGGCGCCGCATCCTCGAGCAGCACCCGCGCGCCATGCGACTGCGCGATCTCGGCGACGATGGCGAGGCCCAGCCCGCTGCCCCCGGTCGGGGCATCGGCCACGCGATAGAACCGGTCGAACACGCGCGCGCGTTCTTCCGCGGGGATCCCGGGGCCGTTGTCGCTGACCACCAGCTCCACGCCGCGCCCGTCGGCGCTGCGCCGCACCGCCACGTCGATGCGCCCGCCGGCGGGGATGTAAGCGAGCGCGTTATCCAGCAGGTTGGTCAGCAGGATGCGCAACGCATCCGCATCGCCGCGCACTACGGCGGGTGCGGCGACGGCGCTGCCGTCCAGCCCCAGATCGATATCGCGATCGAGCGCGGCCTGCGCCAGGTCGGCAACCACGCTTGCGGCCAGTTGATGCAGTTCCACCGGTTCGTGCGGCGGCACGGCTGCGCCCGGTTCCTGGCGGGCCAGCGTCAGCAGCTGGGTGACCAGGTGGGTCAGTCGCTCCAGTCCCTGGCGCAGCTTGCCGATCGCTTGGTCGCGCGCGGCGCCGTCGTCGGCGCGCTCGACCAGCTGTGCCTGCAGCTGCAGTGCCGTCAGCGGCGTGCGCAGCGCGTGCGCAGCGTCGGCGACGAAGGCGCGCTGGGTGTCGATGGCGTGCGAGAGCCGCTCCAGCAGCTGGTTCAGTGCAGCGCTCAGCGGCGCGATCTCGTCGGGCATCGGGCGCACGGCCAGCGGCGCCAGCGTGTTGGCGTCGCGCGCGCGCACCTCGGTGGCAATCTCGCGCAGCGGGCGCAGGCCGCGGCCCACCGCCATCCACACCAGCCAGCCCAGCAGCGGCAGCAACAGCAGCAGCGGCGCCACGGTGCGCAGCGCCATGCGCGCGGCCAGTGTGCGGCGCGCGCTCATCGGCTGCGCGATCTGCACCACGGTGGGCCCCAGCTGCATGCTGTACAGCCGCCATTCGCCCTGCTGCGTGGTCACATTGGAGAAACCGAGCTCGGCGCGCGCGGGCAGCGCGGGGTGCGAGTGCGACAAGTACAGGCTGCGCCCGGAGCCGTCCCAGATATGGATGACCACGTCCTCGTCGGCATGCGCGAGATCGCCGGGCGCGCCGATGAAGGGCGGCGCCACCGGGTCGGCGAACTGGCTCGGCAGCGCCGCGGCCATCTGCTTCATCTGGTAGTCGAACAGCGCATTGGCCTCCTGCCGCGCCTGCCCGTAAATGAGGCCGGTGGCGATGGCGATGCCGGCCAGCAGGCCAGCCGCCAGCCACCACAGCAGCGTTCGCTGGATCGAGCGCATCAGGCGTCCTCCCCGTCGCCAGCCGCGGCCGTTTCGCTGTCGAGGCGCGGCACCACATAGCCTACGCCGCGGATATTGCGAATCAGCGCCGCGCCGAACTTCTTGCGCAGCGCGTGAATATAGACCTCGACCGTATTGCTGCCGACTTCGTCGTCCCAGCCGTACAGCCGCTCCTGCAACTGCGCCACCGACCACACCTTGCCGGGGCGCGCCATCAGCGCGGACAGCAGCGCAAACTCGCGCGCCGACAGCCGCACCGGTTCGCCGCGGCAGGTCGCTTCGCGCGTGGCGGGATTGAGCACGATGTCGCCGTAGCTGACCAGCGGTTCGGCGCGCCCGGCGGCGCGGCGTACCAGCGCGTGCATGCGCGCGGCCAGTTCCTGCAGGTCGAACGGCTTGACCAGGTAATCATCGGCGCCGGCATTGAGCCCGGCGACACGGTCGGCGACGGCGTCGCGCGCGGTCAGGATCAGCACCGGGGTGGGCACGCCGCGCGCACGCAGCGCGCGCAGCACCTCCAGGCCGGGGCGGCGCGGCAGCCCCAGGTCGAGCAGGATCAGGTCGTAGCAAGCCTGGTGGTCCTGCACCGTGGTGGCCGCGGCCAGGCCCGCATCGCCGTCACGCACCCAATCGACGGCAAAGCCTTCCTGGCGCAGCGCCAGCTTGACGCTCTCGCCGATCATGGCGTCGTCTTCGACCAGCAGCACGCGCATGGCTAGCCGTTCCCGCCCGTGCCGCCGAGGCGCTCGGCCAGCGCTTGCGCCAGCCCGGGCAGCGCCGGATGGCTGGCGGTGATGACATGGACCGGCACCGCCTCGAGCCAGCCGCGCATGCGGCCCTTGGCGACAAAGCGCTCGGCGAACACCGAGGCCTGCAGCGCCGGCACGAAGCGCGGCAGGATGCCGCCGCCCAGATAGACGCCGCCACGCGCGCCGATGACCAGCGCGACATCGGCCGCCACCGAGCCGAGCAGGCCGAAGAACACGGCCATGGCGCGCTGGCACAGCGGGTCGTGGTGTTCGAAGGCGCCGGCGGTGACCTGCGCCGGCTGCAGCGGCGCGAGCAAAAGCGTACCTGTTTCTGCGGCCAGCGCGGCATGGATATGCGACAGGCCGCTGCCGCTCAGGAGCCGCTCGGCCGAGACCCGGCCCACGTTGCGATGGGCCGCGCGCCAGGCGATCCATTCGTCGTCAGTCTCCGGCATCAGCTCGATATGGCCGCCTTCGCCGGCCAGCGCCACGGCCTGCCCGCCCGGCGCCGGCACCAGCCCCGAGACGCCCAGGCCGGTGCCGGGCCCGACCAGCGCCAGCGGCGCCGTGCGTACGGCGGTGCCGGCGCGCACCTGCGCCAGGCCGTTGGCGGGCAGGTGCGGCAGGGCCAGCGCCAGCGCGGTGAAGTCGTTGATGGCCACCAGCGTCTGCAGCCCCAGCGCGCGCCGCATGCCGTCGATCGAGAAGGTCCAGTTGTGGTTGGTCAGCCGGACCTGGTCGCCGGTTACCGGATTGGCCAGGCCGATTGCCGCATGGTGCGGCGCGGGCTGGCCGGAGCCGGCCAGGCCGTCGAGGTACTGGCGCAGCGCGGCCTCGAGCGACGGGAAATCGGTCACCTTCAAGGCCGTCACCGGCCCGATCCGACCTGGCGCGGTTTCCAGTGCGAAGCGCACGTTGGTGCCGCCGACATCGCCAAGCAGGCGCGGAAAGTCAGCGGAGAAGGATGCGGTAGTGGCCATGGCGTTGGGGTTCGATCCGCTTGAAGTTGGGGCGGTCAGGTCTTGAACACGTCAAACCCGTGCCGGTGCCGCGACAGCACCAGGCTTACCGGCAATGACGGCGTGGGGCCCTGCAGTGCGCGCTCCAGCACCGCGGCCTTGGCCGCGCCGGACACGGACAGGAACACGCGCTCGGCGGCCAGCAGCGCGGCCAGGTTCAGCGTGATGCGGGCATGCGGCGCCGCCCTCGGATGCGTGATGGCATAGCCCGGCTGCGGCTCGCCCAGCACGTCCTGCAATTCGGGCGCATCCGGGAACAGCGAGGCGGTATGGCCGTCCTCGCCCATGCCCAGCACCACCACGTCGGGCTGGCGGAACGCGGCGTTGGCGCGCGCCACCGCCTGCGCCGGCGCGGCGGCGTCCTGCGCGTCGGCAACCAGCGGCACGAAGGCGGCGCTGGCCGCGGCCTCGCGCAGCAGGTGGGCGCGCACCAGCGCGGCGTTGCTGTCGGCGTGGTCGGGCGGCACCACGCGCTCGTCGACCAGCGTGATGGTCACGGCTTCCCAGCGCACGTGGCGGTGGCGCAGCCGCTCGAACATCGCCACCGGCGAGCGTCCGCCCGAAACCGCCAGCACCGCCCAGCCCTTGACGCGCACGGCGAGGTCCAGCGCATTGCCGATCGAAATGGCCAGGGCTTCGGCCTGGTCCATCGGCGTGGGATGTTCAAACAGGCGCATGGCAGCTTCCTTTGCTAGGGTGCGAGCCCATCGGCTCAGGCTTCCTCGTGCCACAGGCCGCCGTCGCGCGACATCAGCGCCGACGACGCCGCCGGGCCCCAGGTGCCGGCGGTATAGGGCTTGGGCGGGACCGTGCTCGCTTCCCAGGTGTCGATGATGGGCTCCACCCAGCGCCACGCCTGCACCTGCTCGTCGCGGCGCACGAACAGGCCCAGCCGGCCGCGGATCACATCGAGCAGCAGCCGTTCATAGGCGCCGGCGCGGCGCACCTTGAACGAGTTGGCGAAATCCAGGTCGAGCGAAGTGGGCGTGAGCTCCAGCGTATCGCCGGGCTGCTTGACCAGGCAGTACAGGCGGATGCTTTCCTCGGGCTGCAACTGGATCACCAGCCGGTTCTGCGGCGACAGCGTCAGCGGCCGCGGGAAGATCGCGTGCGGCACGTCGCGGAAGTGGATCACGATTTCGGCCACGCGCGCCTGCATGCGCTTGCCGGTGCGCAGGTAGAACGGCACGCCTTCCCAGCGCCAGTTGGCGATCTCGGCCTTGATCGCTACGAAGGTCTCGGTGCGGCTGTCCGCCGCGATGCCCTCTTCCTCAAGGTAGCTGGGCACGGGCTTGCCGCCGATCGCGCCGGAGCGGTACTGGCCGCGCACGGTCTTTTCGGCCACGTCCTGCGGCGTGATCGGCTTGAGCGCTTTCAGGATCTTGATCTTCTCGTCGCGGATGGCGTCTTCGCTGAGGCTGGCCGGCGGCTCCATCGCCACCATGCACAGCAACTGCAGCAAGTGGTTCTGCACCATGTCGCGCAGCGCGCCGGTGCGGTCGTAGAAGTCACCGCGCGTCTCCACGCCCAGTTCTTCGGCGATGGTGATCTGCACGTCCTGCACCCACTCGCGCCGCCACAGCGGCTCGAACAGCGCGTTGCCGAAGCGGATCGCCATCAGGTTCTGCACCGACTCCTTGCCGAGGTAATGGTCGATGCGGTAGATCTGCTCTTCGGCGAAGAACTTCGCCACCGCCGAATTGATGGCCTCGTTCGATTCCAGGTCATGCCCCAGCGGCTTTTCCAGCACGATGCGCACGTTGGGCGCGTGGCGCGTGTTCAGGCCGGTGCGCGCCAACTGCTCGCAGATCGCCACGAACAGGTGCGGCGCGGTGGCGAGATAGCACACCACCACCTCGGGCTGGCGCGACAGCACCTGCTCCGCCAGCGCATCGAAATGCGCGGGAACGCGTGCGTCGGCCTGCACGTAGACGATGCGTGCACAGAATTTGTCCCATGACTCGGGCGGCGCATGGGCCAGCGCCGGCCGCACCGTCTGCTCCAGCGAGGCGACGTAGTCCGCGGTCGACAGCGGCTGGCTGCCAGTGGCGAGGATGCGGGCGGCCGGATGCAGCAGGCCCGCGTGGTGCGCATCGAACAGGGACGGCAGCAGCTTGCGCCGCGCCAGGTCGCCGGTGCCACCGAACAGCACCATGTCGAAATCAGGCATGCTCACCCTGGGGCTCCTTGTCGATTGTTGCTGCGGGGGGCAGCATTGGGCCATCGATGGCCATGTTGGGGCCAGTTTACGTGACTCATCCAGCGTTGGCGAGAATGCGCGCCCAGAAGCGTACCCATTTCTGCGTGCCGGCGCGCGTGGCGTGCAGCACCCGGCAAAGTGCGCTAGGCTGAAAGCTCCCCCGCAGGAGAACCCCATGCCACGTCATCCAGTGCTCGAGCGGGTCACCGCCCGCATCGTCTCCCGCAGCACCGCCTCGCGCCAGGCGTATCTTGACCGCACCCGCGCCATGGCCGGGCACAAGGTCGAACGCGCGCAGCTTTCCTGTACCAACCTGGCGCACGCAGTGGCCGCCATGCCGGACGCCGCCAAGATCCGGCTGAAGGCCGACGAGCGGCCCAACCTGGCGATCGTCTCCGCCTACAACGACATGCTGTCCGCGCACCAGCCGCTGGCGGCGTTCCCGCAATGGCTCAAGGAAGCCGCGCTCGAGGCCGGCGGCACTGCGCAGTTTGCCGGCGGCACGCCGGCGATGTGCGACGGCGTCACGCAGGGCCAGGACGGCATGGACCTGTCGCTGTTCTCGCGCGACGTGATCGCGCTGGCCGCTGCGGTAGCGCTGTCGCACCAGATGTTCGATGCCGCGCTGTATCTGGGCGTGTGCGACAAGATCGTGCCGGGCCTGGTGATGGGCGCGCTGTCCTTCGGCCACCTGCCCGCGATATTCGTGCCCGGCGGGCCGATGACCACTGGCATCAGCAACGACGAGAAGGCGCACACGCGGCAGCTCTACGCCCAAGGCAAGATCGGCCGCAAGGAGCTGCTCGAGGCCGAGACCCGCTCCTACCACGGGCCGGGCACCTGCACCTTCTACGGCACCGCCAATTCCAACCAGATGCTGATGGAAATGATGGGCCTGCACCTGCCGGGCACGGCCTTTGTCAATCCCAACACGCCGCTGCGCGAAGCGCTGACGCGCGAGGCCGCGCGCCAGGCGCTGAAGCTGGTGCATGGGGGCGAGCGCTATACGCCGGTGGCCGAGGTGCTGGACGAACGCGCCTTCGTCAACGGCATCGTCGGGCTGCTGGCAACCGGCGGCTCCACCAACCATACCCTGCACCTGATCGCGATGGCGCGCGTGGCCGGCATCGTGCTCACCTGGGACGACTTCGACGAGCTCTCGGCAGTGGTGCCGCTGCTGGCGCGCGTGTATCCCAACGGCAAGGCCGACGTGAACCAGTTCCAGGCCGCCGGCGGGCTGGCGGTGGTGATCCGCGGGCTGCTGGCGCTCGGGCTGGTGCACGACGACGTGACCACCATCGTCGGCCGCGGATTGCAGGACTACACGCGCGAGCCCGTGCTGCGCGATGGCAAGCTGACCTGGATCGATGGCCCGGCCGCGCCGCTCGATGACAGCATCGTGCGCGGCGCCGACGCGCCCTTTGCCCCCGACGGCGGCATCAAGCTGCTGGATGGCAGGATCGGCCGCGCGGTGATCAAGACCTCCGCGGTAAAGCCGGAGCATCAGGTGGTGCAGGCGCCGGCGATTGTGTTCGAGCATCAGGACGATGTGCTGCACGCCTTCAAGCGCGGCGAGCTGGAGCGCGACTTCGTCGCGGTGCTGCCGTGGCAGGGCCCGGCGTCGTGCGGTATGCCGGAGCTGCACAAGCTCACGCCCACGCTGACGGTGCTGCAGGACCGCGGCTTCAACGTGGCGCTGGTGACCGATGGCCGCATGTCGGGTGCATCGGGCAAGGTTCCGGCCGCCATCCACGTTTGCCCGGAAGCGCTGCGCGGCGGCGCGATCGCGCGCGTGCGCACCGGCGACATGATGCGCGTGGACGCGCCCGCGGGCATCCTCGACGTGCTGGTGCCCGAAGACGAATGGCAAGCGCGCGCGCCGGCCCGTCCGGACTTGAGCGCCAATCGACACGGCGTCGGCCGCGACCTCTTCGCGACCTTCCGCTGCCATGTCAGCACGGCCGAAAACGGTGCCTGCACGCTCTTCTCGGAGGAAGGCGAGGCCGAGGCAGAGCCCAGCCGCCGCGCCGCCTCCACCGCGCCAGCAGGGGGCTAGCCCGGTTGCCGCGCCGGCTGGCGCGGCGGCTGCGCCGACAAGCCCGCCGGCCGCGGTGCGGCCGACGGCGCGCTCTCGGCCACCTTCACCCCGCCCTGCACGGACGACGCGCCCGGCACGTGCAGTTCCTGGATCGGCACCGCCAGCTTGCTGCCGGCCTGCTCCAGCACCTGCTTGATGCGCTCATAGAACGCGAAGCGCACGTTCCAGTAGTCGTCGTTCGAGGTCCAGTAACGCACGTTCAGCGTGATGCCCTGCTGGGTGTAGTTGACCACCATGGTTTCGGGCGCGGGCTCGGCCAGCAGCCGCGGTTCGCGCTCCAGCATCGCGCGCAGCGCTTCCAGGCTGCGCGGCACATCGCTGTCGAAGGTGACCGTGGCCTCGATGTCAGCGCGCCGCGTGGCGTTCTCGCTGTAGTTGGTGATGGCGCTGCCCCACAGCTTGCCGTTGGGCACGCGCAGGCAGACGCCGTCAAAGGTGGTCAACTCGGTCATGAACAGCCCGGTCTCGCGCACGGTGCCGGCCACGCCCTGCGCGTCGATGTACTGGCCCACGCGGAACGGGCGCAGCAGCACCAGCATGATGCCGGCGGCAATGTTCTGCAGCGTCCCCTGCAGCGCCAGCCCGATGGCCAGGCCGGCAGCGCCCAGCATGGCGATGATGCTGGCGGTCTGCACGCCGAACTGCGACAGCACCAGCACGATGGTCAGCACGCGCACCATCCACTGCAGGGCATTGGCCAGCAGCGGGCGCATGGTGGCATCGACATGGGTGCGGCCCAGCGCGGCCCGCGTGGCGGTGCCGATGCGTCCCGACAGCCACCAGCCGATCATCAGGATCAGGATAGCCGCCAGGCAGTTCATGCCCTGGTTGATGGCGAACCGGACCAGGTAGGTCCAGCCCGCCTCGAGCTGGTTGGCGTCGATGAAGTTGAGATCCATGGGAGCGGCTCCGTTTGTGGTTGTTGTCAGGGTTCTGGACGGTGCTGGCCTGGCGATGCGTACCCGTTTCTGCGGGCACCAGCGGGCCTCGGACCGCCTTGCCCGCGCCCTTGAGCCGGGATCGCCTTTGCAGAATTGATGAATATTGGATGCACGATGTCAGACGATCACCGACAAAGCCTGAAACGCGGCACATAGAAGGGGACAAGCGCAGCGGGAAGGGGTTCCCGCGACTTTGCTTCGGGACGGGCACGCATCGGTGCCAGTCCTTGCCCCGCAACGGCTGGCGCCGGAACGCACCAGCTAGAGGCGCCAGGGCTCCGCGCAGATGGCACGCCCGAAGGCGGCCTGGCGGATCGGCCGGCGGGATCATGGACGCAGGCGTGGCGGGATTCGGGCCGGTGGCGAAGCGGGAATGGCGCCACTTTCAGCGACGAAAGTTGGCGCGCGAAGTATTACGACACCGCCTCGGGCGTCACCTCAGGTACACGCAGAAACGGGTACGTTCCGGCCGCGCGCTTCGCGTCCGGCGCTGCGTAAGGCCTGCGTTCATTTCAGGCCGGATGTTCATGCAGCTTGTCGCGCGCCGCGAGGGCGGGGAATAACCGCATCCACACCGCAACCACCAGCAATGTGCCGACCCCGCCCAGGATCACCGCGCCCACCGGGCCAAACAGCGCGGCGGTGACCCCGGATTCAAACTCGCCCAACTGGTTGGAAGCACCGATGAACACCGAATTGACGGCGCCGACGCGCCCGCGCATGTCGTCGGGTGTATCCAGCTGGACCAGCGTGGAGCGCACCACCACGCTGATCATGTCCGATGCGCCCAGCACCACCAGCGCCGCCATCGACAGCGGCAGCCAGGTCGACACCCCGAACACCACCGTGGCCACGCCGAACACCGCCACGGCGGCGAACATGATGCGTCCGGCGCGCCGGTTCAGCGGATGGCGCGCCAGCCACAGCGCCATCGCCAGCGCGCCGATGGCCGGGGACGAGCGCAGCAGGCCCAGTCCCCATGGCCCGGTATGCAGGATGTCGCGCGCGTAGATCGGCAGCAGCGCGGCGGCGCCGCCGAGCAGCACCGCGACCATGTCGAGCGAAATCGCGCCGAGCAGCACCGGGCGGCCGCGGATATAGGCAAAACCGGCAAAGACGGTGCGCACGCTGACCGGCGCGGTCAGCCGCTGCGCCGCCTGGCGCAGCGTGATGCCGCCCACCAGCACCGCGGCGATGGCAAACAGGCTTGCGCTTAGCGTGTACACCACCCCGGGTCCGGCCACATAGGCGAAGCCGCCGATGGCCGGGCCGATGATGATGGCGGTCTGCCCCGCCGAACTGGCCAGGGCCACCGCGCGCGGCAACTGGCGCGGCGTGACCACGCTGGGCAGCAACGCCTGCAGCGTGGGGTTCTCGAACGCCCGCGTGGCGCCGATCAGCGCGACGAAGATAAAAATATGGCGGCTGTCGATCCAGCCGCTCAGGCTGGCCGCGGCCATGCCGGCGGCCAGCAGGGCCTCGATCGACTGGCAGGTGCGCACGATGCGACGCCGGTCGAAGCGGTCCGCCACATGGCCCGACATCAGGATCAGCACCACCGAGGGCAGGAACTGCACCAGCCCGACCATGCCAAGCATCAGCGGATCGCGCGTCAGGTCGTACATTTGCCAGCCCACCGCCACGGTGAAGATCTGGTAGCCGATGGTGGTGCACAGACGGGCGAACCAATAGCGGCGAAATACGGCATCACGAAAGACGCTGTCCGGCTCGGGGGCCGGGACGATGGCAGGGGAAGACATGGGTGCGGCGGGAACGGGAAGCGGAGGCTTGCACACGGTTTGCCATGCGCAAAGGGCAGATTCTAAAGCGTGCGCTTAATCACTGCATGCAGATGGCCACTGATGCACACGCCGGCATCGTAATGTGCAGAATGAGTCTCTAATTTTGCTTCTTTGTTGGGACAACGATGCATAGACGCGACAAGCGCACGCGGCCGGACGTACGCGCTCTCGCCTTTGAGAATCACTCGCATTTATAATCCCCGCCCATTGGCGCGACCGACCGGAACCACGGATCCCGGCTCAACCCGGCGCGCCGCTCTCCAGGAACTCACCTTGCAGCCCGCTTTCCGCCTGACCGGGGGTGCCATCGGCGCCGCCCTGCTGTTTGCCCAGCTCGCCGCCATGCCGGCCCACGCCGCGGAACCGGTTTCCGCCGCGCCTGCCGCCGCTCCCGCAGCCAATGCCGAAGCCACGCTGAACACCGTCACCGTGGTTGGCAACTGGCTCGAAAACGCCAACGAGGCCAAGGTGCTGGAGCACCCCGGCGCGCGTACCATCGTCGACCGCGAAACCTTCGCCGAGGCCGGCGCCAACAATGTGCGCGAAGTGCTGCGCCGCATTCCGGGCGTGCAGGTGCAGGAGAACAACGGCACCGGCGGCAGCGATGTCTCGCTGAACGTGGGCGTGCGCGGGCTGGCCTCGCGGCTGTCGCCGCGCTCGACCATCCTGATGGACGGCATCCCGCTGGCGGTGGCGCCCTACGGCCAGCCGCAACTGTCGATGGCGCCGCTGTCGCTGGGCAACCTCGAGACCATCGACGTGGTGCGCGGCGCGGGCTCCGTACGATACGGCCCGCAGAACGTGGGCGGCATCATCAACTTCGTGACGCGGCCGATCCCGCAGACCTTCGCCGCCGATGCCTCGATCGAGACCGATATCTACAGCCACGGTGGCAACGTCAAGACCAACCCGACGGCGTTCATCGGCGGCACCAACGAGCAGGGGCTGGGCGGCGCGCTGCTGTACTCGGGCATCCACGGCAACGGCTATCGCGCCAGCAACGACCACGTCAATATCGACGACCTGCTGCTCAAGGGCGCCTACCGGATCTCGAAGACCGACTCGCTGAGTGCCGCGTTCCACTACTACGAAGGCACCGCCGGCATGCCCGGCGGCCTGACGCCGGCGCAGTACGCCGCCGACCCGTTCCAGTCGGTGCGGCCCTTCGACAACTTCAGCGGACGACGCCACGACTTCAGCCTGAAGTACAGCCACAACGACGCCGACCGCAAGTTCGAGGTGCTGACGTACTACACCGACAGCTTCCGTGGCAGCAATATCGAGCAGGAAGGCACCGGCGCGCAGGCGGGGCGCCGCCGCCTGACCGCGGCACCGCGCAACTACCATACGTTCGCGGTCGAGCCGCGCTACTCGCAGCTGTTCCGCGGCGACAGCATGAGCCACGAGGTCAGCGTCGGCTACCGCTTCCTGCGCGAAGCCAGCGACGAGCAGGCCGCGCGCACGGCCTACTACGTGCCCGGCTCGGTCGATGCCACCACGCTGGCGTCGCCGGTCTACCAGTGGCGCACCGGCGGCACCACGGCCAACGCGGTCTATATCGACGACACCATCAACGTCGGCAACTGGACCATCACGCCGGGCCTGCGCTACGAGTTCATCCGCTCGAACGTGACCGACCGCTTTACCAACGTGCGCCGCGACGTGTCGTCCGACGAACCGCTGCCGTCGCTGGCGGTGATGTACCACGTCAGCGACCAGTGGAAGCTGTTTGCCAACGCCGGCGTATCGTTCGGCCCGCTGCAGTATTTCCAGATCGCGCAGACCACCAACGGCCTGACCCCGGAAAAGGCCAAGACCTACGAGGTCGGCACGCACTTCAATGCCAATGGCTGGGGCGGCGAGCTGACCCTGTTCAACATCGACTTCGATGACGAACTGCAGCTGCGTGGCGGCACCGGCGGCGCGCCGGATGCGTGGACCAACCTGGGCGCCACCACCCACCGCGGCGTGGAATCGTCGCTGCGCTATGACTTCGGCGCGCTCGACAAGGCGCTGATGGGCCTGTCGGCCTACGCCACCTACACCTACACCGAAGCCACCTACAACCAGGGCAACTTCGCCGGGCGCGACCTGCCGTTCTATTCGCGCCATGTGGCCACGGTGGGCATGCGCTACGCACGCAACCGCTGGTCGCTCAATGTCGACGGCTTTGCGCAGTCGAAGCAGCATTCGCCGGGCGACCCGAGCACTTCGACCACCTACCAGACCGCCGAAAGCGCCAATGGCGCGCTCGGCGATATCCCGGGCTATGCGCTGATGAACCTGCGCGTGGGCTATGACTTCGGCAAGGCCGCGCAGAACCTGAAGCTGGCGGTCGGCGTGAAGAACGTGTTCGACCGCCGCTACTTCACGCGCTCCACCGACAACAACGCCGGCAAGTACGTGGGGATGCCGCGAACGTTCTACATCCAGGCGTCGCTGGCCTATTGACCGGCCAGCCCCCGCAAGCAAAACGGCTCGCCAAGGCGAGCCGTTTTGCTTTGCCGGCGCCGCGCGCGCTCAGACGATCTCGCGCGTCTCGAGGAACTGCAGCTCCGGGAAGCGCTCCTGCGTCAGGCGCAGGTTGACCATGCTCGGCGCCAGGTAGACATGGTCGCCGGCGCCGTCCAGCGCCACGTTATGCCCGGCCTTGGCGATCAACTTCTCGATCTCCGCCGGAGTGCCCTTGAGCCAGCGCGCGGTGGCGCATTCATGCGATTCGAAGATGGCGTCGACACCGTACTCGTGCTCGAGCCGGTGCGCCACCACGTCGAACTGCAGGATCCCCACCGCCCCCAGCACCAGGTCGTTGGACGCGAGCGGGCGGAACATCTGGGTGGCGCCCTCTTCCGCCAGTTGCTGCAAACCCTTCTGCAGCTGCTTGACCTTGAGCGGGTTGTTCAGGCGCGCGCGGCGGAAGAATTCCGGCGCAAACGAAGGGATGCCGGTGAACTTGAGCGGCTCGCCCTCGGTGAAGACATCGCCCAGGCGGATGGTGCCGTGGTTGGGCACGCCAATGATGTCGCCGGCGTAGGCCTCTTCGGTGGTGTTGCGGTCCTGCGCCATGAAGGTGATGGCGTTGTTGATCGCCACGGTCTTGCCCGCCGAGACGTGCAGCAGCTTCATGCCGCGCTCGAAGCGGCCCGAGCACACGCGCACGAAGGCAATGCGGTCGCGGTGGCGCGGATCCATGTTGGCCTGGATCTTGAACACGAAGCCGGTGAACTTCGGCTCCTCCGGCTCGACCACGCGCGAATCCGTGTTGCGCGCCAGCGGCGGCGGCGACAGTTCGCACAGCGCATCCAGCAGCGACTGCACGCCGAAGTTGTTGATGGCCGAGCCAAAGTACACCGGAGTCTGCTTGCCGCTGAGGAAGGCCTGCTTGTCGAAGGTGTGCGAGGCCCCGCGCACCAGCTCGATCTCGATGCGCAGCTCTTCGGCCTGGCTGCCCAGGATGCGGTCCAGCTCCGGATTGTCCAGGCCGTCGAGAATCGCCGCCGTGCCCTTGTCGCCGTGCGGGTCGAACAGCTGCACCTTGTCGTCGATCAGGTGATACACGCCGCGGAAGGCCTTGCCCATGCCGATCGGCCACGTCATCGGCGCGCACTGGATCTGCAGCACGTCCTCGATTTCATCGAGCAGCTCGATCGGCGAGCGGCCTTCCCGGTCGAGCTTGTTGATAAAGGTGAGGATGGGGGTATCGCGCAGCCGGCAGACGTTCAGCAGCTTGATGGTCTGCGCTTCCACGCCGTTGACCGAGTCGATCACCATCACGGCCGAGTCCACCGCGGTCAACGTGCGGTAGGTGTCTTCGGAGAAGTCCTCGTGGCCCGGGGTATCGAGCAGATTGACGATGTTTTCCTGCGCCTTGCCATTCGCGCTCTCGCGGCGGTAGGGGAACTGCATCACCGACGACGTCACCGAAATGCCGCGCTGCTTTTCCAGCTCCATCCAGTCCGAGGTGGCGTGGCGGTCGGCCTTGCGCGCGCGCACTTCGCCCGCGACCTGGATCGCGCCGCCGAACCACAGCAGCTTTTCGGTCAGGGTGGTCTTGCCCGCATCGGGGTGGGAGATGATGGCGAAGGTGCGTCGACGCGCAATTTCAGGAACGAGCGAGCTCACGGCAGCGGAGTTTGACTGGAAATAATGGGATGGCCCGGCGGTAGCCGGAGCGGGACCGGCAGCGCCGCGGGCGGCAACTGGGCCGGGCCCCGCAGGCACGCAAAGGGGAATGGGGCGGTATTTTACCGGTTTGGGCGCCACCACGGGATTTGTGCTGTCCCTGCCCTTTCGCTGTCGCCGCGCTGCTTATTCGGCCAGCTTGTCCGCCGGCTTGCCGCGCAGGCTGCCGAACTGCAGCGCATACTGGCGCGTCAGCTCGGCGCCAAAGAAGAATATTTGTGCCGAATAATATACCCACAGCATCAAGGCCACCACCGACCCGGCGGCGCCGTAGGATGACGCCACGGCGCTGTTGCCCAGGTAAAGTCCGATCAGCCGCTTGCCGATCGAGAACAGCAGCGCGGTGATGACCGCGCCCATGGTGACATCGCGCCAGGCGATGCGTGCATTGGGCAGCATCTTGAAGATCACCGCGAACAGCGCGGTCACCACCGCGAACGAAAACAGCGTGGAAATGACGTCGGCCACTGGCGCAAACCAGGACTGTGTCCACAACTGGCCCCAGATCCGCTCGACCACCGCCAGCGCCGCATTGACGATCAGCGACACCAACAACATGAAGGCCAGCACCAGCACCAGGCTGAACGACAGCAAGCGCGTGCGCAGCAACTGGCGCCAGCCGGCGGTGTCGGGAACCGGCACGTGCCAGATGTCATCGAGGCTGCCTTTCAGTTCGGCAAAGGCGCTGGTGGCGCCGACAAACAGGATGCCGGTCGCAATCAGCGCCGCCATGCGGCTGCCGCCGGCGCGGTGCGTGGCGGCGAGGATGCCCTGGATGGCGGCGGCGCCCTGGTCGCCGACCAGCCCTTCGAGCTGCGCGAAGATCTCGCCGCGGGCCGCCTCGGCGCCGAAGAACAAGCCGGCGATCGAGATCACCAATACCAGAATCGGCGCCAGCGAGAACAGCATGTAGAAGGACAGCGCCGCGCCCTTGCTGGCGGCACGGTGCGCGAACCACGAGGTGATGGCAGCGCCCACGACGCGCAGCGTGCGGGCGCCGGTGTGGCGGTCGGGCAGCCAGTGCGGGCGGTGCCGGCGCGGCGGCGGCACACCGTCGGCGGCGGACGAGGAGGAGGGTTCGGTCTTGTCAGTCACGGCCTGTTGCGGGGGCGATCCGGCGCGTGGACCGCGGTGGCTTGCGCCTGCCCGCGCGGCGGGCGCTGCGTTCATCATACTGCGCATCGCGCGGCTTACCCAAGGCAGGCCTTGCGCGGCGCGCCGCGGGCGACCTGCTACAGTAAGACCAGGCATACCTGCCGGCGCATCCGTTGCCCGCGCGCCGGCGCAAGGAGGCACCCGTGACCTGCAACCTCCGTGCACGCCCGGCGGCCGTGCTGGCAATCGTCGCCATGCTCGGCTGCGCCGGCTGCGAGCGCAGCCAGCCCGGCCCCAAGCCTATCTCCGGCACCGCATCGGGCGTCTTGCCCTCGGCAGCGCCTGCTGCCACGCCGTCCAGCCCCGCCAGTCCCTCGGGAACCGCGGGGCAGCCCCGCTGACCGTGCCCGCGCTGCGGCGCTCCGCGCGTACCCATTTCTGCGTGGCCACACCGCGCCGTCTTGCTGGCACGATGCACCGTCGTTACTTTCGTGCAGGACTGATATAAGGGCAGTTTCAATCGTGCAACGACCCGGGCGGCCGCTGCGCCACGCGCCGCGGGTGCGGCAAACCGCCGCCCAGTGCGCGCAAGCGGACGTCAGCGCCATGCCGGCACCGCCGCGGTGTTTGCGCACCGCGTTGCAGCGGCGAAACCGATTCGTCCAGCGCCGCGGCACGGCGGCGGCCGGAGGGCACGAAACGTCCCGCCAAGCCGCGTGGCACAAGCCTTTGCGGCCCTTGGCACACTTGTCGCTCTGCCTTTGCTGGGGCGCACGCGTGCATGCCTGCGCCAGTTCCGTCAAACCCGTCGTCGCGCGCTGGAGAACACCATATGCGTCACCCGCCTTCCCGCATGACGGCGCGCCGGCGCGCATACCGGCTGGCCGGCCCGCCGCCGTCAGAGGTGGATCTGGTGTCGGCGCCGCTGCTGCCCTATCCGCGCGCGCGGATACAAGTCGCGCCTAGCGCGCACGGCATGGCTTGCGTGGCCACCCGCAGACCGGCGCAGGCCAGTCCGGCGTGCCGCCGCCATGTGGGCAAGCGGCGCGCCTGACGGGCCGACACAACAAGCGGGCACGCGAGCCAGCGGGACCGCGCGGATTCGTGTTCCGTCCCCCGGCGGGCACTTTTTTTACAGGGAGATGCCCACCATGAAAGCGGTAGTGCTTGCCACGGCGCTAGTGGCCTGCTCGGGCAGCGCAGCGGCGGCCAGCTACGCGTGGTTCGACCGCTCCGACGCGGCCGACGCGAACAGCCACGCCGCGGTCAGCCATGATGTCTATGTGCGCGGCTTCGGCTGGGCCTGGAGCGAACTGCGGCTGGAGCCGGCCGCGGCGGACAGCGAAGCGCTGGCGCCGCCCGTGCGGCACGCAGGCGACAGCCAGCGCCGCCGGGACGTGGAGCCGTGGCATCGGCAGGACGCGCGTGAGCCGCCGCGGCGGACCCGCGGCAAGATCAGCATGAACCTCGCCACCGCGCCCGCGCAGGCGGCCGGCGGTGGGTTCGCGGGCGGGACGGGGGCCCCGGGGCCCCCGCGGGTGGTGCGCTGACGTGCCGGCCGGCACGGGGAAAGGCGGAACCGGCGAGCGGACGTCGCCGGTTCCCCTTTCCCGCTGGCGCCGGGCCCGGCCATGCGGCAAGCGGGCCGCGCGCCTGATTCCCCCTGTTCCCTATTCCCCCGCCGAGGCGTGGCTCTCCACACGAATGTTGTGCTTGTGCATGAGCCGGTACAGGGTCACGCGCGACACATTGAGCTCGCGCGCGGCCGGCACCACGTGAAAGCCGTGGCTGGCCATCACGGTGCGGATCGCCTCGCGCTCGGCCTCTTCGCGGATCGCATCGAGGGTCTTGCGCGGCAGTTCGGCGCCGCCGTGCAGTTGCAGGTCCTCGGCGGTGATCTTGCGGTTGTCGGTCATCACGATGGCGCGACGCACGCGGTTGATCAGCTCGCGCACGTTGCCCGGCCAGGCGTACTGCATCATCGCCTGCGTCGCGCAGGCGGAGAACCCGCGGATACGCCGGTGCGCCTCATGGCCGTGCTCGGCCAGCACGGCATTGGCCAGCAGCAGGATGTCCTCGCCGCGCTCGCGCAGCGCCGGGATGGTCAGCGTCAGCACGCACAGGCGGTGGAACAGGTCTGAACGGAAGCGCCCGTCGGCCTGCGCCGCAACCAGGTCCACGTGCGTGGCCGAGATGATGCGCAGGTTCAGCGGGATCGACTGGTGGCCGCCGAGCCGCGTGATCGTGCCCTGCTGCAGGAAGCGCAGCAGCGCTACCTGGCTTTCCAGCGGCAGGTCGCCGATTTCATCGAGAAACAGCGTGCCGCCCTGCGCCTGCTCGATCCATCCGATCTTGCGCTGGTTGGCACCGGTAAATGCACCCTTTTCATAGCCGAACAGCTCTGACTGCACCAGGTGCGAGGGAATGGCGCCGCAGTTGATGGCAATGAACGGGCCCTTGCGCCGGCTCGAGGCATCGTGGATCGCCTGCGCGGCCAGCTCCTTGCCGGTGCCGGACTCGCCCGAGATGAACACCGGCGCTTCGTTGTGCGCGACCTTGGCGAGCGAGCGCAACATCGCCCGCATGGCGGCGCATTCGCCGATCATGGTGCCGCGCGACGCGCTTTCCTGCGGGCGCGTGCCGTGCAACGACGCCATGCCCCGCGCATGCCGCAACGTGTACAGCAATTCCGGCATCGAGAACGGCAGGCGCACATAGTCGACACAATAGTCGCGGATCATCCGCCGTACGCGCTCGTTGGCCAGCATCGCATCGGAGGTAATCGCGACCCAGGTGATATGCAGGTACTGCAGCGCCTGCTCCAACTGCGCGAACTCGGCCTCGCTGTAGTCAGACTGCAGGTCGATCACACCGGCCGTGGGCGCGCAGGCGCGCACCGCACGCTCGGCGTCGCGAACCTGGGCCACGCGGCGGACTTCCCATTCCGTGCCGATCGCGGACGGATCAAAACCAAAATCTTCATGACGCGACACGACCACGAGCTGTGCAGTGCGTGACGCCTTGCACAGTCGGTCCATCACGATCTCCCGGACGTTAGGCTTGTTCTTGGTGCCGGCACCCGTGGCCGCCGCAGCGGCGCGCGCCCGTGGCGGACGGTGGGGCTGAACTGGCTGCGGGCAAGGGCCCGCGGTCGACGTCGGTGTCACGAGCTGGACAGACTGCGGGTGCACTCATCAGGGGCGGCAAGGTAATCCGCGCCCGGCTGGAGCTGCTCGCGGATGCGCCGCCGCATGGCCTCCTTCTCGCGCATCAACTCCAGGCGAGGTGCCTGCGGCGACTGGCCGGAGTATTGATAGTAGAGTGTCTTGTAGGTCAGCTGGCTGAGGATCCATTCCTGCAGCAGCGTACGCTGGCGCGCCAGTTCCCCCTCGAGCAGCCGATGGCGACGCAGCAGGTTGGACACTGTCGCACGGGCGCTGTCACTGAGTTCGCTGTCTTCGGCAAGCAGGGCGTCGACCTCCGCGCTGACCGCGTCGCGCACGACCCGTTTGGCGGGCGCTTCGCCTGCGGCCTCCCCCACGGCAGCCCAGGCCGGACGCATTGATCGGATGGATCGGTTACTGGACTCCCTGACAGGCCCGATGGCGGGTCGCCGGATCTCTCCTGCGGTCATGATTATCCCCGTTGAACAACATCCCCCGGCACTGCACGTCTACGTTTACCACTTTTTCAGGCTTGGAATTTTCTTGTCTGCGTGGCGCGCATGTTGTCCGCACGCTCCCGGATTGTGGACGGCGCCGTCATTGCTATTGACGGTCTCTGTCCCGCAAGCGCTGCCGCCCTGGCGCATTGCGCCGACGCGCTTTCGGCGTGGCTCCGGCACTCTGCCGCATACACCGGAGTCAAGAAGGGGCGCTTGCCGCGCCCCTCTTTGCCACGCCTATAGTTCAGTGCATTTGCGGCGGTTTGTCCAGCCCCGAGTGGGTGACTTACAGCCAATCTCATCCTTTGGTATGAGCCCTCGCGCACACACCCTCGAGCGCTGGCAGCGACACCCCGCAGCAGGCCCATGACGTCAATGCGGCGCAACCATACTACGCAGAAACGGGTACGCTCCGACACCCCACCGCGGCAGGGACATCAGCGCGCAGCAAGCCTGGATCTGCTGCCTCGGCCTGCACGCAGAATCGGGTACGCCCCCCTGGCCGCGCCGGATCAACCGCGCGCAGAAACGGGTACGCGGCAGCGTTGCGCGGACGGCGCTGCCTGTCGTCACGGCAATAAAAAGGGCGGCCCCTGGGCCGCCCTGCTAGCGAGACTTGCCGTGATCCAGCGCGGCGGTCAGTGCCCTGGTAGGTAATAGAACTTGAAGATGAACACGGCGGCAATGACCCACACCATCACCGGCACGCTGCGTGCGCGCCCGGTCAGCAGCTTGAGCGCCGCATAGCTGATAAAGCCGAACGCCACGCCGTTGGCGACGGAATAGGTAAAGGGCATGCCGAGCGCCGTCATCACCGCGGGCACCACCTCGGTCACGTCGTTCCAGTCGATTTCCAGCAGTTCGCGCAACATCAGGCACGACACATACAGCAGCGCCGGCGCGGTCGCATAGGCTGGCACCGTTCCCGCCAGCGGCGCGATAAACAGCGCCGCGAGAAACAGCACCGCCACCGTCACCGCGGTCAGGCCGGTGCGTCCGCCCGCCTGCACGCCCGAGGCGCTTTCGATGTACGCGGTGGTGGACGACGTGCCCAGGAACGAGCCCGCCATGATCGCAGTGCTGTCGGCCATCAGGGCCTTGTTGAGCCGGTCCATCTTGCCGGCTTTGAGCAGGCCCGCGCGGTTGGCCACGCCCATCAGCGTGCCGGTCGCGTCGAACAGCTCCACCAGGAAGAACACCAGCACCACGTTGATGATGCCGATCGACAGTGCCGCGGAGATATCGAGCTTGAACAACGTCGGGCTGAGCGACGGCGGCGCCGAAAAGACACCGTGGAAGGTGTTGCCGGCAAAGGCGAAACTCAGCAGCGTGGTCAGCAGGATGCCGATCAGAATGGCGCCCTTCACGCGCAGGTGGTCCAGCGCCACGATCACGAAGAAACCGATGATCGCCAGCACCGCCGAAGGCTGGTGCAGGTCACCGATGGTCACGAGCGTGGCCGGGCTCGCGGTGACGACGCCAGCGTTTTTCAGCGCAACGATGGCCAGGAACAAGCCGATGCCCGCGGTGATCGCCACGCGAATCGAATGCGGGATGCCCTTGACGATCATCTCGCGCACGCGGAACAGCGTCACCAGCAGGAACAGGCAGCCGGAGATGAAGACCGCGCCCAGCGCCGCTTCCCACGGGAAGCCCATGCCCTTGACCACGGTGTACGCGAAATACGCATTCAGGCCCATGCCAGGCGCCATTGCGATCGGATAGTTGGCGTAGAAGCCCATGATCAGCGTGCCGATCGCCGCGGCCACGCAGGTGGCGACGAACACAGCGTCCTTGGGCATGCCCGCATCGCCGAGGATGGAGGGGTTGACGAAGATGATGTACGCCATCGTCAGGAACGTGGTGATGCCGGCCAGGATCTCGGTACGGACATCGGTATGGTGCTCGCGCAGCCTGAATACCCGCTCGATCAGTGACGGCGCGGCCTGGGGCGCGGCGGGAGTGGATGTGTCCGGCTTGGAAACGGGATCCGGCATCGACATGAATGATCTCCTGGTGTCTTATCGTGTCCGCCGCGACCGGGGCCAGGGCCCGTCGATCAGTACAGGTGCCACGCGCTCCGGTCCGCCCGCGGCGCATGCCCCGATCGGCAAGCGTACTCTGTACCGGCCGGCCCCGGCGCCGTCACGGCGGGCACGAATCAGCAACATGCAAAAGGCGTGATGATCCCATGGCGCGCACGCGGCCGGCGAGCCCCGGGCGCCACGCGGCATGGGGCTGCCCCCATCTTGACGGTGGCCGCAATCCCCCGTATAAACCCGCCTAGATTCAAGCGACGAGGCAACAGTTCATTCGTTAGCCACCGTCTGGTACTTCGGTTGTCCATGGTGTCCTTTCCTTGAGTTCCCCGTGTCGGATGACGTTTTCGTCATGCGATCTTTTCTGTCCTTTTTCTGGAAAGCAAATCATGCAAACCGGTATCGTCAAGTGGTTCAACGACGCCAAGGGCTTCGGCTTCATCAAGCCGGACGCGGGTGGTGACGACCTCTTCGCCCATTTCTCGGAAATCCGTGCTGACGGCTTCAAGTCGCTGCAGGAAAACCAGCGCGTGCAGTTCGAAGTCAAGAATGGCCCGAAGGGCCTGCAGGCCGCGAACATCACCCCGCTGTAAGCGTTGACCGCCCTGGCGCACCTGGTGTGCGCCGCGCAGCGTAAAACCCCGCCCCAAGGCGGGGTTTTTTGTTTTCTGGCGCAGCATCACGGCGCGGCCTCGCCTGCTGCGCTGTCTCCGCCTCCGTTTCTCGGCCCTTCCCCTCCCTCGGCCTGATTGGCAAGCGCTCGTCGGCGCCGCGCCCCCTTCTACCTACCTCGCAGAAACGGGTACGCCATGTTGCACCGCGGGAGCGGCGGGCCTTCGTCCCTCCCCGCAGAAACGGGTACGCCCCGACACCGTGAGCTTCCTGCTTACAGCGTATCGCGACGCAGAAACGGGTACGCGTTGGCCTCCGATCGCGCCCAGTGCCTCCGCCAGGCACGCAGAAACGGGTACGCAGCGAATTCTTTTAGTGTCCCCGTTGACCCTCCGGAACGTCGCCGAGGCCCGGACTTATCCACATCCCCGACCCTGGCCGGCTAACGCAGAAACGGGTACGCCGCATGCTGCGGCGCAGAACCGGGCTGCGGGGCCGCGCCGTGCTGTGCCTCGCAGATTCGGGTACGGCGTTTGCTCCAGTTGCCGGACAGGCGCGTTCGCAGAATCGGGTACGCATCGGTGAAGTCTCGCCATACGGCTAGCTAGGGGAGCCAAGTCTCACCGTAAGGCGTCGCAGAAATGGGTACGGGCCGCCCATCGCCTTATTCGCTCACGTATACGTTGGGTGTAAGTACTAGCTTTTTTTGTAAAGCGCCTGTATAATGGAAACTTGGTCAAAGTACCGTAGTGGTTTAGGAAATTCCTGACGCAGAAACGGGTACGGGCGGCGTCGCAGCATCGCCGGCCGAGCCCGCAGAAATGGGTACGGCTCGGGCGATCCACGCTGGCATGGCTCGTTCGCAGAAATGGGTACGCCGCAGAAACAGGTACGCGAAAGCGGCCAGGCGCGGCAGATCTGAGGCCAACGCAGAATCGGGTACGCTTCGGCGGGCGTTTTCGCAGAAACGGGTACGCAGCGCGCCTTAGGGGACCAGCCGGGCACTGGAGCGCGAACTTGTTTCTGCGTGGATAAGCCCGCGGCGGCGCAGTTATCCACCGGTTTTGGGCGACAGTGGCGGCTCAATCCGCCAGGCAGGCGACTATCTCGCAGAATCGGGTACGCTTTGCGGGCTCCCGCCTGTGGAGAAGCCTGTGGGCCACGCGACTTATCCCCGCAGAATCCGGTTCGCAGCGGCCGCAGATACAGGTTCGGTTGGTCGCAGATACGGGTTCGCCCCTTCGCTGAATCGGGTACGGATCGCCGCAGAATCGGGTTCGCCGGGCGCTCATTTTCCCTTATGAATCAACGGGCTCGACTTCACGTATACGGTTTACAAGTAGTTAACCCGTATCGGTATCGTTTACTGGTAGCTGATGGCTGGCGAACCGTGGACAACCCTGCCGGGTTGCCCACCGTCCGCCACCATGCGACCAGCCATTGGATCCTCCCGGCTAGCAAGAACCCCGCGAGCAATGCCGTCGCATATGTACCTGTTTCTGCGTGACAAGCTTTGCGGCTTCGAGTACAAAGGCGGGTAATCCGAAGCCAGCCACTATGCCCATCAAACGCTCCCCGGCCACCACGGGGGGAAGCGTCCTCGACCTGGACGCCGAACCCTCCCGCATCATTGTTCCCGGCAACGAGAACAACCTGGTCCCGTCCGAGAAATTCCAGCGCCTGTTCGACGAAGCGCAGGCCATGGAGCGCGAAGACGCCTGGCAAAGCGGCGAGGTCGGCTTCCTCAGCCGCGCCAGCGTCCAGGTCACGCTGCCATATCGCGCGCCCAAGGGCGCTCCGCCCGTCTGGACCCGCACCAGCGGCAATATTTCGCTGATGATCCAGCCTGGCTATTTCACGCAGCAACGCTCCGAACGCGCCACCAACGGCCGCCAGAAGCTGGTTTCGGAGACGGTGTCGCTGGGGTACCCGTACGGCTCCTATCCGCGCCTGATGCTGGCCTGGATCGGCAAGGAGATCATGGCGAAGAAAAAGCGCGGCGAGTTCACCGGCACGGTGGAAGACCGACGTATCTCGCTCGGCAACTCGCTGTCCGAGTTCATGTACAACCTCGGCATCCCGATGGCCACCGGGGGCAAGCGCGGCACCATGACGCTGGTACGCCAGCAGATGATCCGCCTGTTCTCGGCGACCATCGCGATCGTGCAGAACAAGTCGACGCCAAGCCAGAACCAGAATCCGAACCACGAGCCGCTGTCGATCGATCGCGTGGGCTACCTGCTGGCCGATCAGCTGTCGACGTGGTGGGATCCGATGCAGCCGGGCCAGGGCTCGATGTTCGAGAGCTTCGTGGTACTGTCCGAGCCTTTCTTCAACGAGCTGGTCAATCGGCCGGTGCCGGTGGACATGCGCGCGCTGAAGGCCTTGAAGCAGTCGCCGTTCGCGCTTGACGTGTACTCGTGGTTGACTTACCGGTTCTTCACGATTCAGCGCCGTACCGAGATCCCCTGGGAAGCGCTGCAGATGCAGTTCGGCACGGAAACCGAAAGTGAGCGCAAGTTCCGCGCGCTGTTCCGCAAGGCCCTGAAGGACGTGCTGGTGGTCTACCCCGGCGCCAAGGTGGACGCGGATTCGTCCAAGGCGCTGATCCTGCAGCCGTCGCGCACCAGCGTGCGCAAGCTGGGCTGAACCGCGCCGCGGGCGGACAGGCCTGGATGCAAAAAAGGCAAGCGTGAAACGCTTGCCTTTTTTGTTGCCCGTCGCGCATGCATCGCGGCGGGCGAGGGGTCAGCCGAGGCTGGATCAGGCGGGCTTGATGGCCGAAGCCTGCAGGCCCTTCGGGCCTTGCTTGACTTCAAACGTCACGCGCTGCCCGTCCTTCAGGGTCTTGAAGCCCGAGCCCTGGATTTCCGAGAAGTGCGCGAACAGGTCTGCACCACCGTCGTCCGGGGTAATAAAGCCAAAGCCCTTGGTCTCGTTGAACCACTTGACCGTACCGGTTGCCATAGGAATTTCCTTTTCGAAGCAAGTTCTTGTACACAACGCAAACAACCGTTCAAGCACGTTGAGTTCTCGTAGATACCGAACGGAAGCCGACGAGGTGACACGACTTGACTCGACTGTAGCGCGCATCATAACCACTTTGGATTACGGTGTCATGTGCGGCGTAATGCGCACTACAGATACTTTAGGCACATTCCGGCCTCCTTTTCAAGCAATTTTTCCTTCTTGTGTGTTTTCGGGCGTCGAACCACCAGTTCGGCCTCCTGGCGGTTGAAACACAAATTTTGTTAAATTGGAAAACGGTTGATGCGTCACCTGGTTTTGGCTACAGTTGCGCCTTAAGAATCAAACTGCGCTTTCAGCGCTGAAAGAGAGGTCGTGTGGCAGCCAAAATCATTACGGTCTTTAACCAGAAAGGGGGTTGCGGCAAGACCACGGTGAGCATGCACCTTGCCGGCACGCTGGGCCTGCGGGGTGCGCGATCGATGCTGGTCGACATGGACGAACAAGGCACCGCTACCCGTTGGGCGGCCCAGGCCAGCGATGAGCGGCCGTTCCCAGCCTCGGTGATCGGCCTCGCCCCATCCGGCGGCGCCATGCATCGCGAGGTCCGCAAATTTGTCCAGGATTATGACTACATCGTGGTGGATTGCCCGCCGGCAGTTCATTCGGCGGCGCCATCCAGTGCGTTGCTGATCTCCGACCTCGCCATCATTCCCGTGGTGCCTTCGCCCCCGGACCTGTGGGCGGCAGTGGCCGCCAAAACGCTTGCCCAGCACGCCCAGGTCCAGAACGAATCGCTGCTGATCCGGGTCATGGCCAATATGGTCCAGCGTCGCGTGTCGATTGCGCGCCAGGCGATTGAGATCCTTGGCGACGATGGCGAGGTCCCGCTGTTGAATTCAATGATCGGGTCGCGTTCGGCGTTCCGCGAATGCCAGGCGATTGGCTGCACCGTGCATGGCGTGGCCGGCGCGCGCGAGGCGGTGCAGGAAGTCGACATGATGGTCGATGAAGTGTTGTCTTTGATTGAGCAATAGGCATGGCTACCAAATTGAAAAGCCTGAAGGCTGGCATGCTCGCCGGCATGGCGGCCGAGAAGAGCCGCAACGATACGATGGACCGCTTCGCGCGGGCGGAAGCCGCCATTTCCCAGCATCCGAACGGCCTGCTGCAGGGCAGGGGGGCGGTCGAATCGTCCCCCGGTTTCAGCGCTGAAAGTCTCGACGACGTTGCCGCGGGCCGGCAACTGATCCGGATTCCGCTGGCGCAGCTACATGACAACCCGCTGAATGCACGCCGCATCTACGACCCCGCGGTGGTGCAGGAACGCGCCGCTTCGATCGCCACGCACGGCCAGAAGACGCCTGGCCTGGCCGCGGCTGACCCGGCGCGCCCGGGCCATTACATCCTGATCGACGGCCATTACCGCAAGCGAGCCCTGGCATCCGCCGGCAAGCTTGAAATGGAATGTTTTGTCGAGGACGACCTGAGCGACCTGGATTTCTACCGCTTGTCGTTCATGCTGAACGAGCAGCGCTCGGACCAGTCCGCCCTCGACAATGCCATTGCCTGGCGCCAGCTGCTTGACGAAGGCAAGGTCCAGAAGGAAGAGGAAATCTGCGAACTGACCGGCATCTCCGCCGGCACGGTGAACAAGACCCTGGCGTTGCTGCGCCTGCCGGAGTCGGTGCTGGGCGTGATGCTCGAACGCCCGAGCGCGATCGGGATTGCCGCCGGCTACGAACTGACGCTGTACTTCAAGCTGGTGGGCGAAGAGCGGACCCGCGAACTGGCGGCGCGGATCATCCACGACGGGCTGTCCAGCCGCGAAGTCGAGGCGATTCGCAAGCAGGCGCAGGAAGGCAAGGCGCGCAAGGTCAAGGAGATCAGCCGGCAATACAAGATCCGGACCGACAGCGGCCAGTTGCTGGGCACCATCAAGGAATGGGATTCCGGACGCGTGATGCTGGACGTGCAACTGACCGACCGCAGCGCGCGCGAGGCGCTGGTTGAAGCGCTGAAGTCGCGCTTTGGACTCGACAAGACCTTGCTCTGAAACGGGCGCCCGCCTGGCTCCGCGGTGACGCGGACGCCGAACTGACAGGCGGGGCGCGCGACTATGCGGGGGCAGTGGCGACACTGCCCTCCTTGTTTTCAGGCCATCAGATCGCGCGGCGAACGCGCCGGGAATGCCGGATCACAGCACTTGCGGTAGCGCGCCAGCGTACTGGCAAGCAAGGCGTGCAGGCCGCGCACCGAATAGCCCCCCAAAGGCTGTGCCGCGCGCTTGCGGCAGGCGCGCCCTGTGGGCGGCGCCGCCGCCGGACCGATCAGGCAGGCGTCCTCCATGCCGGGCCCATCCCATTGCAGCTGGCGGTCCTGCCAGTGGCGCGCCAGCGCAACCCGTGTCGCTGGCGCAAGTCTTCTTGATGGGCGGGACGCGTCTACATCATGGCCCACGTTGCCGGGTTCGACAGCCTTGGCGTCTGCGGGCCCAACTGGGGACAGCGATCGCAACGTCGCCGATGCCAGCTGATCCAGGCTGAGCCGTTGCTCGCGCAACAGCAGGATGGCGGCGTGCGCGGCGCGGTAGCGCTGTCCATGGCTGGCTTCGGCCCGCGCCGCCAGCCATGACAGCAAGGCGACAACACTGTCGTCCGGCAGCGGAGCGCGGGCGGGCAGCGCAGCCGCCACCGCTTCGGGGTTCGCTGCCAGTTCCGTCCCGGTCTGCGCGGGCCAGCGTGCCGCACAAACATAGCCGTTATCGTGCAGCCACCGGAACAAGGCAGCCAGCACGCGCTGGCTGTGACGCTGGCTGGCCGGGCTCAGCGGGCCGGTCAGTGGCCGCCACGCGGCCTGGTGCCGCGGCGCGCGCGGCCCGCACCAGCGGCTGGCGGGTTCGGGGCTGGCCAGGAAAGCCAGGTAGGCCTGGTGATCGTCCAGGCCCAGTTGCAACAGCCCCTTGCCGCGCTCAAGCGCGGCCCACAGCAACAACCGCTCGGCCTCCTTGCGATACGCGGCAAAAGTGCTGGCATGGCCTGCAGCGTCGCGCAACCATGCCTTGACCACCGTCACGCCCTGGCTGTACGGGCAGGCGTCGCCTGCACTGGTGGCCGGCGCCTCTCTCAGCCACTCGAGCGGCAATGGCTGGCGCAGCGCCGGACTCAGCGCCATCGGTTGCAGCGGCGCACGGTTGCCGACGTGCGCGTGCAGCAGCGGTGCGCCATCCACGCCCTTGAAGACCGCGCGATGCTCGCCGAGCCAGCGGTTGATGGCGGCGCCGGCGAGGGCACCAATGCGCGGCACCGCTCGCCACCACGCCGTACCACGCAGGTTGGCCAGGCCTAAAAGAGCCTCAAGACTCACAATTCCGGCATTGCGCAGGCGCCGCGCCAGTGCGGGGGCAAACCACAGTTCCACGCTGTGCTGGGCCTGGGGAGCCGCCGTGCCAAGCCGTTCCAGTTCACCGAGCGCATCCACCCGGCGATCCATCCCCCGGTTCGAGCGCCCGGGGCCGGCCAGCAGCAGGTCGGCCAGGTCGGCGCGCCCGTGCAGATGCGCCAGTTGAACCATGCGATCACGCAAGCCCAGCAGGATCCGCAGCGCCGACTCCGCCCCTGCGTCGTCGTCATCGGCGTCATCCGCCAGATAGCGGGGGACCACCATGGTGGCAGGCATGCCTTGGACATAGGCGCGTACGGCGGCGAACTCGCTGCGGGTAAGGCTGACTGCGGGGATGGCAGGAATCATTGCGCAGTATCGCTAACTTATTGATTTATAAGGCACCCAGCCCAAGGCAGAAATCATCCGACCCGAAATGCATAGCAAAATGCAATGCCGATAATTTTATGCGACATGGCGCGGCATGCACAGTCCCTCAGCCGTGATTCCAGCCATATGCTCGAACCAATCGGCATAAGACCGGGCGAGCGGCGCCGCAGCGCGCCGGTTGGGGATTACCCGCTGCAGCGCACCATGACCTTGCATTCGCCGGGCGTGTTTCATATGCTGCAGCTCAGGAGTTATAAATACTTAGATCAGACTTCAGCCGAATCTAAGGCTCTTGCAACACAAGCGTTTCACACGCAAACCGGGGCGATCCGGTATCTCCAGGATGAGGACGACCTGCAGCCAGACGGGAAGGCTGCACGGCGCCCCCGGAGCACTGGCGGATCGTATGGAGGTGCAACCGCAGGATAGCGGGGCACGTCCGACAAGCAAGTACGGATTGTCGCGGGGTCCGTGCTTGCCGCAATAATAAGAGAGCGGCCATGGCCACCATCCTCTTGATCGAGCCTCACCCCCTCCTGCGCCTGGGTCTGCGCCATCTGCTGGCCCAAGCACACCTCGAAGGCGACCTGCTGGACATCGATCCGCTGGCGCCCATCGATTCCGACCTTTGGCTCAATAATGCCGACCTGATGGTCTACGGACTGCCGGCCGACCAGGCCAGCGGCTGGTCCATGCTCAAGCAGGTGTGTCAGCAGCTACGACCGCAACGGGTACTGGTCCTCAGCGAGCAGGCGATGCCGGCGCTCCCCGAGGGCGGATTGCCCGAGCCGGTGCGCGGCTGCGTGCCGAAACACTGCAGCGCGGACGCGCTGGATGCGGCGGTGCGGCTGGTGCTGGCCGGCGGCGAGTGCTTCCCGGCGTGGAGCCAGCCGATGCCAGGCCGGCACGCCGGCACGGACGCCGACGCGCCGCGTCCGGCGGCGGTCCCGGGCGATGCCCGGGTGGTGGCGCTGCGCCCTGCGGTGGACGATGCCGGACACGACCGCGCGACGCCGGTGGCGCAACGCCAGTTCGCCGCGCACGCCACGGCGTACGAAACGCCATCGGCCGGCGCGCACCTGCTGAACATCACCGAGCGCCAGTATGAAGTGCTGGCATTGCTGGCGCGGGGCTATCCGATCAAGACCGTCAGCCGCATGCTGAACATCTCGATCGCCACGGCCAAGACGCATGCCTGTACGCTGTATCAGCGCCTGCATGTGCGCAACAAGGGCGAAGCGGTCTACGTGGCCCTGCAAAAGGGCGCCACGCTCAACTGGGCGGGACCGGATCCGGCTGCGCCGTCGACGCGAGCGCCCGCGCCGGTGGGCCAGGCGGCCTGAGCTGGCTGCCTTGGCAACCGGACGGGCGCCGGCACCATGGCGGGCGGCGCCTCATCCTTCTGCCGCCCGGCGCTCCGCCAAAAGCATGAGGCAAGGGTGGCAGCGGCTTGCTACCTTCTCAGGGAAGGCACCTGCACAGACCGACGCCGGCGGGTCGGCGCTGGCGCGATGCCTTCCCCGCCGGGCCGCACCGCAGCCCGGACCCGACCGCACGGCCACCGCCATGGCCGCCCGGGTTGCCGCCGGACCGAGTCAATGCCGACCTACCTGATCGCCAGCAATGAAATGATGTGCCGTGTCCTCGCACGGCGCCTGCACGCGCTGGACTTGCCGAAGCCGATCACCTGCCGCACGCTGCAATGGCTGCAGGCATCAGCGCATGCCCCGGCAAGCGCTGCGCCGGCGCGGACCGCTACCCAGGACCCTCAGCGCGCCCCGGGCCAGACGGCTGCGCACGCCGGCGCGCCGCAGGCGCCGGATCCCGCGGATCTTGCCGTGATCGATTGCAGCGGCCTGGACGGCGACCCCCGCGCATGGCTGGACCAACTGCACGCGTGCCTGGCGCCGCGGCGCTGGCTGGTGTTGTCGGATCGTCTCGATCCCGCGCTGGTCTTGCATGCCGCCTTGCTCGGCGCGAGCGGTTGCCTGGCGTTGCCCGCGGCGGTGGACCTGGTGTGCGCGGCCACCGCGCTGGTGTGGGCCGGCGGCCAGTGTTTTCCGCGCATGGCGCTGTCCTTGGGCGGGGCTCGGGCGTCTCCTCCCTCCCTCCTTTGTGCGACCCGTCCTACAACCACCGGATGAGGGCGCAACGTTGCTGGTGGCCTATGCTTGATTCGCCCGGAGGCAGAAGCTGGCCCTCATTCGCAGGCTGGCCGTCCCGGGGAGAAGGGGGTCGTATGGAGGCAGGACTGGAGTTCCTCGTCGTGCGCGGCTTTGCGGTGCGCGAGGGCCGGGGAAAGTGGGCGTGCTGCTTCGAGATCAGGCTCGCCGCCCATCGTGAGGAAGGTTGCGGCGCGGGTGGCGCCACCGGCAGCGATGAGCCGCTGCTGTACCGGGGAGAACTGCATGGGCGCCAGTTCGATTGCGAGCTGGCCGCCGCCGATGCCGCGCAGGCCGCCGGCGAGCGCGAAGCCTTGCTGCGCGTGGAGAGCATCAAGGCGCTGATCATCGCGCAGCATCGGCACCGTGTGCCGCCCTCACTGGTGACCTGAACCTGCAGGCACGCGCAGCGGTTGTGCAGCAGCGGCACCCGGCGCGAGCGCCCGGTGCCGCTGTGCGTTTGTGTGGACCGCACCGCGTGGGCGATGCCGTGCAGGCCGTACCGCGCGGGTCGCATGGTGGCACCCCCTGGCCGCCGTTTCGGCGCCGCATGCGCGCCGGCAAAAAAAGAAGCCCGCCGACCGGGGGACCATGCGGGCTTTGAAAACGCTGCCCGGTGATGCATGGGCAGCGATCCCGATTGAACATATCGAATTGCGCAAAGACTCTCTATCCACCAGAAGGCCAATGCCGTCATGCACTCTCAACCTGTCTGCACCCTGACCGGCGCGGGTAGGGCCCGCGATGCGCGCGCGTGCCGCGCCGGACGATCCGCCCAAGCGGGCGATGCCGCCGCGCGCGGCGTGGTGGTACGCTGCGCCACCAGACCCTGACGCCTACCCCTTGCGCACGCCCATGAGCCACTGGCATCTCATTTCCCTGTTCGGCGAATCCGCGTACCTGCTGCCTTGCGCCGTGTTCCTGTCACTGTGGCTGTACTGGCGCGGCGCGCCTGGCAGCGCGCGCCACTGGGTGCTGGCGTTCGCCGCGGCAGCGCTGCTGGTGCTGGCGTCCAAGCTCGCGTTCCTGGGCTGGGGCATTGGCAGCGCGGCGCTGAACTTCACCGGCTTCTCCGGCCACGCGATGATGGCGGCGTCAGTGCTGCCGGTGCTGCTTTACCTGGCGGTGCCGGCGGCGTGGCGGCGCGTGGGCTGGATCGCGGCGAGCGCGGGCGTAGGCCTGGCATTGCTGGTGGGGGTGTCGCGGCTGGCGCTGCACGCGCACTCGGTGTCGGAAGTGGGGGGCGGCCTGGCGGTAGGGCTGTGCGTGAGCCTGCCGTTCATCCTGCGGCGTACCACGCCGCACGGGCCGCTGGCGATGGTGCTGGCCAGCCTGGTGCTGGCCACGGCCCTGGTGATGCCGATGACCGGCACCGTGGGCGCCTCGCACGAGCTGATCCAGCAGCTTGCCATGCTGCTGTCCGGCCGCGACCGCACCTTCCAGCGCGGCGAATGGGCCATGCGCGGGCGCGCGGCGGGGCACGCCAACCTCCACGCCTTCGTGCGCCCCGGGTCATGCTGAGCGCGGGCGCGCCGGACTGATTTTCCCGCCACGGGCTGTGTGCGCCCGCCAACAGACACTGGCGGGCGCCTCGGCAACCATCGCTCCATCGAGCATTGCACTCGCGGTGGGCAGCCATGGCATCCAGTTCGACCTTTGCGGCAGAGCGCCACACGGCGCTGCACCTGTTGTACCGGCTGGCCGACGCGGTGCTGGTCGGCACCTGCGCGGTGATGATCGGTGCGCTGTACTTTCCGGAGGGCATCCGCGGCGCCGCGCCGGTCCACGGCTTCCTTGCCGCGCTGTGTTCGGTGGGCGTGCTGGCGGTGTTTCCCGCTTTCGGCATCTACGAATCGTGGCGCGGCCGCAGCCGCGCGGCGCTGGTGCTGCGCCTGCTCGCGGCGTGGGCCACGGTGTTTATCGTCGGGCTGATGACGGCGTTCCTGATGCACCAGATTGCCGCGGTGTCGCGGGTCTGGTCGCTGGCCTGGTTCGGTTCCAGCCTGCTTGCGCTGGGGGGTGTGCGCGCCGTCATGTTCCGCATGCTGGGCAACGTGCGCGAACAGGGCATCAACGCCAAGCGCGTGGTGATCTTTGGCTACGGGCCGCTGGGCCGCGAGATGTACCTGCGCGTGGACCAGATCCGCGCCGCGGGCTACCGCGTGGTCGGCATCTACCATGAGGAGCCGATCGCGGTGCCGCATGGCGTGGTCTCGCTGCGCACCATGGACGAGGTCAACCTGTTCGTGCGCAGCCAGGCCGTCAGGGAAATCTGGCTGACCCTGCCGATGGTGGCTTGCCGCGACCTGTACGACGTGGTGCGGCAGTTCCGCAATGAGCTGATCGACATTCGCTGGATCCCCGACGTGATGTCGGTGGAACTGCTGGGCCACCGCTTCAGCGAGTTCCTGGGCCTGCCCGTGATCGACCTGAACAGCCCGCCGGTGTCGGGCATCACCGGGTTGCTCAAGGCCAGCTTCGACCGCGCCTTCGCGCTGGCGGCGCTGATCGGGATGGCTCCACTGCTGCTGGTGGTGGCGGCACTGGTGAAGCTGTCGTCGCCGGGGCCGGTGCTGTTCCGCCAGCGCCGGCTGGGCATGGACGGGCACCCGTTCGAGGTCTTCAAGTTCCGCACCATGCGCCTGCATGCCGATGTGGGCGTGACACAGGCGGTACGCGGCGATGCGCGCGTGACCCGGGTCGGCGCCTTCCTGCGCCGCACCAGCCTGGACGAGTTGCCCCAGTTCTTCAACGTGCTGCGCGGCGAGATGTCGGTGGTGGGCCCGCGCCCCCATGCGATGGAGCACAACGAGCTCTACAAGGAGCTGATCGACCGCTACATGCTGCGGCACCGGGTCAAGCCGGGCATCACCGGCTGGGCCCAGATCAATGGCCTGCGCGGCCAAACCGACACCGTCGAAAAAATGCGCCGGCGTATCGAGTTCGACATCTACTACATCCAGCACTGGTCGTTCCAGCTCGACCTGCAGATCATCCTGCGCACCGCGCTGCACGGCTGGACCGGCGCCAGTGCGTATTGAGCCGGCCGCGGCGGGCCCGGGGAGCGCATGGGTTAGTGCGCAAACGTACCGAAGCCGCAGCTTGTTAAGCGTGCAATAGGCCGCACACATAAAAACGGGAGGTGTTCCATGAAAGCAACCATCCGCGGCATCCTGAGCGAAGTGGCCCGGCTCGATGTACCGCTCGCCGACCTGGCAGACAGCGATGACCTGTATGCCGCCGGCTTGTCGTCGCTGGCCACCGTGCACGTGATGCTCGCGCTCGAGAACGCTTTCGATATCGAGATCCCGGACCAGATGCTGACGCGCCAGCTGTTCCGCAGCGTCGATTCCCTGGCCGCCGCGGTCGAGCAGATCCGGCAGCAACAGGAGGCAGCATGACCCCCGTAGCCAGGGTGGCACTGGCCCATTCCAGCGCGGAACCGGACGTCGTGCGGGCGAGCGGCGAAGCGCTGCTCGCCGCCGCCCAGGCCGCTGCCGCGGTCGCGCAGGCGCACGCCGACGCGGTCGACCGCGACGCGCGCTTCCCGCAGGAAGCCTGCGACAGCCTGCGCCAGCATGGCCTGATCGGCGCCATGGTGCCCGCCGCGCAGGGCGGCGCCGGCGCCTCGCTGGCCACGGTGGCGGCAATCTGTCGGGTGCTCGGCGCGGCGTGCGCGTCAACCGGCATGATCTACGCCATGCACCAGATCCAGGTGGCCTGCGTAATCGAACACGGCACCGGCAGCCCCTGGCACCAGGACCTGCTGGCACGCATTGCCGCCGAGCAGCTGCTGCTGGCTTCGGCTACCTCAGAGGAGGCCATTGGCGGCGCGCTGCGCAGCAGCGGCTGTGCGCTCAACGTCGAGGGCGAGCGCTTTCACCTGCTCAAGATGGCGCCGACCATTTCCTACGGCGCGCATGCTGACGGCATCCTGATCACGGCGCGCCGCCATGCCGACGCCGCGCCATCGGACCAGGTCCTGGTGTGCGCGCTGAAGCCGGACTACACGCTGCAAAGCCTGAACACGTGGGACACGCTGGGCATGCGCGGCACCTGCAGCAATGGCTTCCGCCTCGAAGCCGCGGGCGAGCTGGCGCAGGTGCTGCCGGTGTCGTTCGGCGAAATTGCCGACGCCACCATGACGCCGGTATCGCACATCCTGTGGAGTGCCCTGTGGCTCGGCATCTGCAGCGATGCGGTGGCGCGCGCCAAGACTTTCTTCCAGGGCCAGGCACGGGCGCGTCCCGGCTCGCTGCCGCCGTCGGCGGCGCGCGTGGCCGAAGCGGTCAGCCTGCTGCAACTGATCGAAGGGCGGCTGGAACTGGCGCTGGAACAGCAGCGCCAGCGCCATGCCGAGCCCTCGGTGTCCACCGCATTCGCATTGGCCGCGGGCATGAACGGGCTCAAGACCGCGGTGTCCTCGCTGGCGCTTGAGGCGGTGCAACAGGCCATGCTGGTGTGCGGCATGGCGGGCTACAAGCACGGCACGCCGTTCAGCCTGGGCCGCCACTTGCGCGATCTGTGGTCGGCGCCGCTGATGATCAACAACGATCGCATCCTGACCAACACGGCCAATCTGTTGCTGGCCGACCGTTCCTGAGGGAGATCGCATGGACGTCCATCCCCTGACCGACGCCGGCGCCCTGGGCGGCGCCCCGGCCGAGACCGACGCCGCAGCGCTGCGCGGCAAGCCGGCGCCGGGCGCATCCGGCCCCACGTTCCTCGAGCAGCTGGTGGCCGAGGGCCTGATGATTCCGACCGGCGTGCCCGGCCTCTATGGCCGCAATACCACCTTCGAATCGATCTGCGAAGGCATGAACGCCTTCATGACGCGACTGGGGCACGACCTGGGCGCCGAAACGCTGCATTTCCCGCCGGCCATGGGGCAGGCCGACTTCGAGACCAGCGGCTACCTGAAGAGTTTTCCGCAACTGGCCGGCACCATCCACAGCTTCTGCGGCGACGACAAAGGCCATCGCCGCCTGCTGGCACGCCTGCAGGACAAGGAAGACTGGACTGACCAGCAGCAGCCGACCGGCGTGGTGCTGACTCCGGCCGCGTGCTATCCGGTCTACCCCGTGATCGCGCGGCGCGGCCCGCTGCCCGAGGGCGGCAAGGTGGTCGACGTGCTGTCGTACTGCTTCCGCCACGAGTCTTCGCTGGAGCCGACCCGCCTGCAGCTGTTTCGCCAGCGCGAGTATGTCTGCCTGGGAACCCAGCAGCGCATCGCGGCGTTCCGCGAGCAGTGGCTTGCGCGCGTGCCGGACCTGGGCGAGGCGCTGCAGCTGCCGGTGGAAATCGACGTCGCCAACGATCCGTTCTTCGGGCGCGGCGGCAAGCTCGTGGCCGAAAGCCAGCGCGAGCTCAGGCTCAAGTTCGAGCTGCTGATTCCGATCAACGACGGCGCGCCGCCCACGGCGTGCATGAGCTTCAACTACCACATGGACCACTTCGGCAACATGTGGCAGCTGCGCGGCGCGGACGGCGCCGTCGCGCACACGGGCTGCGTCGGCATCGGCGTCGAGCGCATGGCGCTGGCGCTGCTGCGCCACCACGGACTGGATCCGGCACGCTGGCCCCAAACCGTGCGCGACACGCTGTGGGGGGGGTAAATGTACGGCGACGGCAGAGCCAGGGTTCGCGCAGGTCGCTCCACCTGGCATGGCGGCAATCCGGTCTGGTCCCATGCGAACCAGCAGATCGACCTGTGGGTCGAGCTGCTGCAAGGGTGGGATCTCGAGCCCATCGCCGCACTGCCGTTCACCGTGGCGCAGGACTTCGAGGGCGACCAGTTCACGCTCTCGGCGTTCCCGGCCAACGACCTTGAACGCCTGTATGGCATCGTCACGCACGAGCTGTCGATGTACGACCGGCTCGAGGCGCATGTTGCCACCCAAACCGCGCGCGGCAACGTGGTGCTGCTGGAAGTCGACAGCTATCAACTGCCGCAGCCGGCCGGCACGTATCGCCGCCAGCATATGCGCTCGTGCATCGGCATTGACGTGCTGGTGCCCGAGGCGGCCGCCGTGGGCTACTTCCACGGCGACGGCTACCACACCGCCAGCGGTGACGACTATGCCGCCATCTTCCGCCCAGCAACCGTGGGTTACGGCGAGGTGGCGGCGTTTCCGCATGCGTCGGTGGCGCGGCGGCGCTTTGCCGCGCAGACCGATGCCGCGCTGATGCGGACGTCGCTGGAGCTGCTGCGTCATCACCTGTCGCGCCGTCCGCAGCACAACCCGATCAGCGTGTTCCGCATGGCGTTCCCGGGCCATCTCGAGCAACTGATGGTGCGTGGCGAGCCCAACTTCCAGGTCTATGCGGCCAGCGTGCTGCGCCAGCTGGGTGTCAACTTCGAACTGCTCGGACGCTATCTGCGCTGGCTGGTGCTGCACGGGCACGCGATGCCCGATTGCATCGGCGAGGCCTGCTACACCATGGCCTCCGAAGCCATGGTGATGCAGTTCCGGTTGATGCGCGCGGTGATCAGCCGCAAGTCCGATCCATGCCACGACTGCCTGGACCAGCTCGAGCAGGCCTACCAGGGCACGGTACCCGCCCTGGCCACGCACCTGGGCGCGAGCGTCGCATGAGGGCGCGCGACGTGGCGCCACTGGCGCAAGGCCAGGGCGCGCCCACGACCTCCGCCATGACCACGGCCACGACCCCTGTCACGTCGGACCCCACTGCGCTGGCGATCGCGCCCGGCGTGGCGGTCGGCCCCGGCGCGCTAGCCGGCGAATGGCGCTGGCTGGAAACGCTGCCGGACGCGGCGCAGGCGCCGGCTGATCTTGCGCCCGATGCGGCGTGGCTGCCCGCGCCCGTGCCCGGCACGGTGGCGGCGGCCATGCGCGCGGCGGGCCGCTGGGACGACAGCGCGCCGCCGCCGCTGCACCGGCATGACCACTGGTACCGCGTGCGCTTTGTCGGCAGCGGGGCGCGCACGCTGCGCTGCAATGGCCTGGCGACGCTGGCCGAGGTGTGGCTCAACGGCGTGCTGGTGCTGACCACGCGCCATATGTTTGCCGCCCACCAGGTCGCGGTGCAGCTGGCGGGCGACAACACGCTGCACCTGTGCTTCCGCGCATTGCATCCGTGGTTGCGCAGGCAGCGCGGCCCGGTCCGCTGGAAGCCGCGCATGATCGTGCCGCCCACGCTGCGCGCGGTCCGCACCACGCTGCTGGGCCACATGCCGGGCTGGTGTCCGCCGGTCCATGCGGTCGGGCCCTGGCGCAGCATCGAGTTGCTCGATCCGGCCAGCGCCGATCCGCTGCACGGCGTGCGCGCCGAGGTCAGCACGCAGCTGGACGGCACCGACGGCATCATCGCGCTGACCCTGCACTTCCCCGGACCGGCGCCGGCGCAGGCGCGCTGGCTGGCAGCGGATGGCGACAGCGAAATCTGGGGCCAGCTGGCGCGCGTTTCCGCGCAGGTGCTGGCCGGTACGCTGCGCGTGCCGCAAGCGCGCCGCTGGTGGCCGCATACGCATGGCGACCCCGTGCTGTACCGCGTCGAGGCCCGCCTCGGCGCGCAGGCGCTGCATTGCGCGCGGGTGGGCTTTCGCACCGTGGAAGAAGACCGCGAGGGGGAGCCCGGCGCCTTTGCGCTGCGCATCAACGGCGAGCGCATCTTCTGCCGCGGTGCCTGCGTGTCCAGCCATGACCTGCCCGGGCTGGCCGACAGCGACGAGGCCGTGGCCCGCTGGCTGCAGCTGGCGCGCGACGCAGGCATGAACATGGTGCGGGTCAGCGGCGTCACCTGCTACCCCGGCGAGGCCTTCTATCGCTGCTGCGACGCATTGGGCCTGATGGTGTGGCAGGACTTCATGTTCGCCAATTTTGACTATGGCGCAGACCCGCAAGCCGCGTGTGGCCTGATGGACGATGCCGCGCGCGAAGTCGGGCAGTGGCTGCTGTCCACGGGCGCGCATCCGGCCATCGCCGTGCTGTGCGGCGGCAGCGAAGCCGAGCAGCAGGCGGCCATGCTGGGCGCGCCGCGTGGCGACTGGCGCCAGCCGCTGTTCGACGCGCTGATCCCCGGCCTGGTGGCCAGGCACCGTGCCGACGTGGTCTATGTGCGCAACTCGCCCAGCGAAGGCGCGTGGCCGTTCCAGCCCGATACCGGCATCACCCATTACTACGGCGTGGGCGCCTACCAGCGTCCGCTGACGGACGCGCGGCTGGCCAACGTGCGCTTTACTTCCGAGTGCCTGGCCTTTGCCAACGTGCCCTGCGCGCGCACGCTGAACCAGCATGGCCTGACCCAGCCGCTGCACGATCCGCGCTGGAAGGCGCGGGTGCCGCGCGATGCCGGCGCGACGTGGGACTTCGAGGATATCCGCGACTTCTACTTGCGCAAGCTGTACCAGGTCGATCCGCCGCAGCTGCGCTACGAACGCCCGGCGCGCTACCTGGCGCTGTCGCGCGCGGTGGTGGCCGAGATCATGACCGAGGTCTTCAGCGAATGGCGCCGCGTGGGTTCCACCTGCGCGGGCGGGCTGGTGTGGCAGTTGCAGGACCTGTTGCCCGGCGCCGGCTGGGGCATCGTCGATGCGTGCGGGCGCCCCAAGTCGCCGTGGCATGCGCTGCGCGCGGTGTGGCAGCCGCTGCAGGTGCTGCTGACCGACGAGGGCCTGAATGGCCTGCATGTGCATGTCATCAATGAAACCGCGCAGGCGCGCACGGTGCAGCTGACGCTGCGCTGCCTGCGCGACGGCGAGGTGGTGGCGGCGCAGGCGCGGCAGGTGCTGGCGCTGCGGCCGCGCGAGTGCTGCCGGATCGCCGCGGCGGCGATGCTCGACCACTTCTTCGACTTCACCTACGCCTACCGCTTCGGGCCGCCCGCCCACGACGTGGTGCTGGCCACGCTGCATGCTGATGACGACAGTGGCGGTGCGCCGCTGAGCCAGGCGGTCTATCTGCCTGACCGCAGCGCCGGGGCGCTGGCGCCGCCCGAGCTGCATGGCAGCGTCGAATGCGTGGAGGGCCAGTGGTGGCTGCACGTGGGCACGCGCCGCTTTGCGCGCTGGGTGCATATCGAAGATCACGTGTTCGTGCCGGACCACGACTGGTTCCACCTGGGACCAGGGGAAACGCGGCGCATCCGCCTGATGCATGAGGGCGGACCTGGTGCGGCGTCCGGCGCCATCCCTTCGGGGGAGATCTACGCCATCAACGCCGCCCGGCCTGCCAGCTACGACGCGCAGGGCCTATAGGGCATACCAGGCCTGCAGGACGCGCCAGTCCGACGCCGGCAGCCGGGCTCCTCCTTGCCATGCCTGGCCTGGCAGCGCGTCATGCGCGCTCGCCACCGGCCCGCTGCCGGCCGGTTACTTGCATTCGCCGCCACGCCTGGACGCCGCGCCGGCCTGCTACCAACCAACCAAAGGATGAACGAGTACCAGCCGTCTGCCTACTGTCGCTTCTGTGCGCCATGGCACTTAATACAGTCAACAGACGAGGCAGGCACATCGCACACCGCAGGGCTTGCGCGTCGGGACGGAAAGCGGCTTGCGGCCCGTCATCAGTCAGTCATGTGCGGTGTCAACAAGTCGGTAAGCATCAGTCACGGGTGGAGCGGTACAGCCGGGCTTTGCACCACGCAGCCAGTGCGCGAGCGGCGGCCCAGTGCCGGTCCCGGGTCAACGGGGAGAATCAGCATGATCACGCAACGGTCGGACCTGCATGTCAATCATCTGCTCAATGCCTTGCCGCGGCAGGAATGGGAGACGCTGTCGCGCCACTTTGAACTGGTCCGGCTACGTGCCGGCGAACTGCTGACCGACACCAGCCAGCGCATCGTGCATGTGTACTTCCCGACCACCTCGGTGGTGTCGCTGCTGTCGCTGCTCGAAGACGGCGCCACGGTCGAGTTTGCCGCGGTCGGCAATGAAGGCCTGGTCGGCATTCCGGTCGTGACGGGTGGCGATACCATGCCCAGCCGCGTCGAAGTGCGCAGCCCGGGCTTCGCCTATCGCATTCCCGCGCGCGCCCTGCGTGCCGAGCTGTCCTACCTGCCGACCCTGCAGCGGGTCACGCTGCTGTATGTGCAGGCGGTGCTGACGCAGATCGCGCAGACCGCGGCATGCAACCGCCACCATTCGCTGAACAAGCAACTGTGCCGCTGGCTGCTGCTGGCGCGCGACCGCATGAACTCCAACGAACTGGTGATCACCCAGCAGGTCATCGCCAACATGCTGGGCGTGCGCCGCGAAGGCGTTACCGAAGCGGCCGGCAAGCTGGAAAACCTCGGGCTGATCCACCACAGCCGCGGCCATATCACCATCCTCGATCATTGCGGGCTCGAGAAGCACTCCTGCGAATGCTACAAGCTGGTCAAGCGCGAGTACGACCGCCTGTTGCCCGCACTGGCCCACGCCTGAAGCGCCACGGGCGCGCGGCACGGCAGGGACCGTGCGCCCGCGGAGCTGGCGGCGCTTGCCGTTGGCGTCAGGCGTCTGCCCGCTACGCAGGCTCGGCCGCGCCAAACGCCGACAGCAGGCCGGCGACGACGGTTTCATAAGCGCACTCCATTGTGTCCAGGCACTCGGCGCAGCGGTCCGGACGGCCGCGCGCCATGGCCCGGGCCAGGCGGAACTGCAGCACCTTGCTTTCCGAGGCCATGCGGTTGGCCGCCTGCGCGACGTGCGCGGGCACATCGTAACCATGCTCGCCGAACCAAGCGAGGCAGTGATGCAGCATCTCGAAGTTCGCCCCCAGCTGGCGCGGCAGGTTGAAGCCGTAGTGATGGAAGTAGGCATCGCCGCGCGCCAGGATCACCGCGACGTGTTCGTCGAAGTCGGCGCGCCAGCGCGTGACCGGGTTCAGCGCGGGGCGGCGGCCCAGGTGGTGGCGCATCAGCGCCGCGGCGGCATCGGCCGCAGCCGCGCCGTGCAGCGGCGCACGCACGCGCTTGGCGCATTCGGCGTACGGAAACAGGATGTTGCCGTCGCGCAGCTCGGGCGTCAGGCGCAGCAGGCCGCGGTAGTCCTCGCCCTCGGCGGTGTGGTAGCCCAGGCTGTGATAGTAGGACAGCCGCTGCGCAGCGGGGTCGATCCGGTCGATTGCGACGGTGGTCTTCACATGCGCCTGGCGGTAGGCGGTGGTGCGAGTGTCGGGCAGGTAGTAGCTATCCATCTCGACCAGCACGGTATGGCCGCGCCCGACCTGTTCGACCAGGTGGGCCTGCAGCGTGTCGTAGACCGCCATCTCCTGCACCACCGTGCCGTACAGCAGCTCGATGTCCGCCTGCGGATACTTGAAGAAGGTGAAATGGTCGCCCTCGTAGTCCTGCGCCACGGTGAAGGCCAGCGCCGCGCGCGGGTCGAGCTCCCAGCCATACAGCAGCTCGATCCACAGGTCCATGTAGCAGTTGGTCTCCTGCCAGATCGAGGCTTCATCGTGCAGCCAGCGCTGCACCGGCCGGGCCACGCGGCACGGCGACTGGCGCGTGTAGTGGTAGCCGCCGCGGTCGGGGGCCGTGGTTGCCGTGGTTGCTGCCGTAGTTGCCACCGCCTGCTCCATGTCGTTTCTCCGCCGTACGCGCATGCCGCCGGGCCGCGATGGCAAGCGGCGCCCCTGCACGGCCCACTGTATTGCAACGCCGGCGGCCGCCGCTATCGGTGCGTTCTCCAACAGAGCGCGCGCGATCGCACGCCGCCGCGGCGCGCATGTTCGCGACCTGCCCCGGCGGCCCAAGTGGCGTGTGCGGAATCGAACAGATTGCGCCAGGGCGCCTGCCTAGACTGGCTGGCATCCCCGTCATGGCGGTCAGGGACCGCTGCCGGGCGTACCCGTTTCTGCGATGCTGCCGCAGTGGCTGCGCAGGGCCGGGCGCAACGCGCGGGACGCTTTGAACAGCCGACACGCCAGGAGGCATGATGCGAATTCGGACCCGGGAAGAGAACCAGACGCCGCCGCCGGTCAACGGCGAAATCCATGCTGCCCTGCAGGGCCTGGGCGACCGGGCGGCGCATTGCGCCGCGGTGCCGGTGGTGCAACCCGTGATCCTTGCCGGCGGCGCCGGTACGCGCCTGTGGCCGCTGTCGCGCGAGCAGTTCCCCAAGCAGCTGCTGAACCTGATTGCCGAAGACACGCTGCTGGAAGCCACGGCCAACCGCCTCGCCGGCGTGGCCGCGCTGGCGGGCCGGCCGGACGGCATGGAGGCGGCGCAGATCGTGGTCTGCGGTGAAGAGCACCGCTTCATGATCACCGACATGATGAAGCGCGCCGGCAAGCCGGCGCGCGTGCTGTCCGAGCCGTGCGGGCGCAATACCGCGCCGGCGCTGACGGTGGCCGCGCTGCATGCGCTGGCCGCTGCGGGCGAGGGCGGCGATGCGGTGCTGGTGGTGACGCCGGCCGACCACAGCGTGGCCGATGTCGCGTCCTTCCGGGAGGCCATCGCCACGGCGATCCAGCATGCGGACCTCGGTGCCATCGTCACGCTGGGCGTGAAGCCGGTGGCGCCGGAAACTGGCTTCGGCTACATCCGCGCGGCGGGCGGTGCGGACCATGGCGCCTTCATGCTGGACCGCTTCGTCGAGAAGCCGCATCTGGAGCTGGCCAAGCACTATGTCGAGTCCGGCGAGTTCTGGTGGAACAGCGGCATCTTCGTGGTGCGGGCCTCGGTGTGGCTGCGCGCGGTGGCCGAGTTGCAGCCCGAGATGGCTCGGCAATGCCGCGCCGCCTATGCGGCCAGCGAACCAGCCGCCTGCGCCGGCGAAGTGCTGTGCCTGGGCAAGGAGGCGTTCCACGCCTGCCCGTCCGACTCGATCGACTACGCGGTGATGGAGAAGCTCGAGACCTTGCCGGATATCGCCGGCATGCTGGTGCCGCTGGATGCGGGCTGGTCCGACGTGGGCTCATGGGCGGCGATCTGGGATATCGCGCCGAAGGACGCCAGCGGCAACGCCGGGCGCGGACGGGTGCTGTTCGACGGTGCCAGCTCGTGCCTGGCGCATTCCGAAGGCCGCCTGATCGCGTGCGTCGGGGTGCAGGACGTCGTGGTGGTGGAAACCGCCGATGCGGTGCTGGTGGTGGACAAGGCCCACGTGCAGGACGTGAAGAACATCGTGCAGCGGATCCGCTCCGAGCATGGCAATGAAGTGGTGAACCATCGCAAGGTGCGCCGGCCCTGGGGCTGCTATGACTCGATCGATCGCGGCGACCGCTTCCAGGTCAAGCGCATCGTGGTCGAGCCCGGCGCCAGCCTGTCGCTGCAGATGCACTACCACCGCGCCGAGCACTGGGTGGTGGTGCGCGGTACCGCGCGCGTGACCTGCGGCGACAACATCAGCATTCTTTCGGAAAACCAGTCGACCTATATCCCCATCGGCACCCTGCACCGGCTGGAGAACCCGGGCAAGACGCCGCTGGAGATCATCGAGGTGCAGTCGGGCGCTTACCTGGGCGAAGACGACATCGTGAGGTTCGAAGACAACTACGGGCGCAAATAAGGGGTCGGCGGCCAGTGTGTTGCGCCGTGCGCGCCGGCAGGCGCGGCGGGCACGCACCGGTTGCCGCGTGATCAGCGAGAGGCAGCGTTTGGCGGGAGAGATGTCGTGAGCAGAATGTCATTTGCCGGAGCCGTACCGGTACCCGACCAGGTGTCGCCGCGCAGCGGCGCGAACGCGCGCTTGTTGCTGGACCACGCCGGCTGGATCCTTGCCGCCGGGCTGACCGGCGCCGCCATTGCCTGGCTGGGGTGGCTATCCACGCCTGACCTGTATCGCGCCAAGTCGCTGGTGCAGCTGCAGACGCGCGACGGGGCCGGCCGCGCGGCCACGCCGCAGCTGGACCTGGGCATGCTGAAGAGCCGCGCCGTGGTCGGGCCGGTGGTCGAGCGCCTGCACCTGGATATCGAAGTCCAGCCGCTGCGCGCGCCGCTGCTGGGCAGCCTGGCCAACCACTTCGCCGAGCCCGGCAAGCTGCGCGGCCCGTGGCCGGCCGAGCTAGGCTATGCGTGGGGCGGCGAGCGGGTGGCGGTGGAGCGCCTCAACGTGCCGGCGCGCCTGCTCAACGTGCCGTTGACGCTGGAGATCCTGCCCGACAACGGCTTCCGGCTGAGCGGACCGCAGGCGCAGGTCGAGGGCCGCGCGGGCCAGCTGGCCGAGGCCGGTGGCATCTCGATGCTGGTGGGGCGGATCGAGGCCCGGCCGGGTACGCGCTTCCTTGTGACGCGGCGCGACCTGACGCTGACCGTCGATGCCGTCACGCGCGAGTTGCGCGTGGAGGGCGAATCGAGCGACGCCACCACGCTGCGCATCAGCTGGCAGAACCGCGACCCCGCCACCGCGGCCGCGCTGGTCAACGGCATTGCCGATTCCTATATCAAGGGCCAGGCCGAGCAGCGCCAGGACGACACCGCCGCGACGCTGGCTTTCCTGTCCGGCGAACTGCCGCGCGTGAAGGCCGAGCTGGAGCGCGCCGAGAGCGCGCTGACGCGCTACCGCTCGCGCTCGGGCTCGCTGGCGCCGAGCCAGGACGTGCAGTCCTACCTGAACGGCAGCATGGAATACCAGCGCCAGATCGCACTGCTGCGCCTGGAGCGGACCAAGCTGCTGCAGCGCTTTACCACCGAAGCCAACGAGGTCCGCACGGTCGACAGCCAGATCCAGCAGCTCACGCGCGAGCGCCAGGAGATGGACGCGCGCATGCAGAACCTGTCGGCGTCCGAACGCGAGTCGGTGGCACTGACGCGCGACGTCAAGGTGGCCGAAGACATGTACATGACCCTGCGCAACAAGGTCGAGCAGCTGTCGCTGGCGCAGCTCGACCGCACCGGACAGGTGCGCATCGTCGACAACGCGCTCACGCCCACCGTGCCGGTCGGCATGGGGCCGTGGACGCCGGCCGCGGGCGGCGGCATGCTGGGCATGTTGCTGGCAGCCGGGGCACTGACGCTGCGCCAGCGCGTGCGGCCCACCGTGGCCAGCGCCAATGACGCCGAGGACAAGCTTGGCATCACCATGCTGGGCGACATTGCCTTCAGCCGCGAGCAGGCCACGCTCGAGCGCATGGTGTCGGCCAAGGCCCTGCTGGGCGTGGCCGCGGGCTATGCCGTGCCGCCGTCGGCGCGCCTGGAACGGCCGCAGCCGTCGAGCGCGGTGATCGATGTGTCGGCGCTGGAGCATGACAGTGCCGACCGGTTGCTGCGGCTGGGCTTGCACGACCAGTTCCTGCTGGCGCGCAACGCGCCGCATTCGCTGGCGGTCGAAGGGCTGCGCAATATCCGCGCCGCGGTGCATTTTGCCCTGCGCAGCGCGCCAGACCATGTCATCGCCGTCACCAGCCCCGCGCCCGGGGCGGGCAAGACCTTTGCGTCGGTGAACCTGGCCGTGCTGTTCGCCGAAGCCGGGCAGCGCGTGCTGCTGATCGACGCCGACCTGCGCCGCGGCCGGGTGGCCAGCTGGTTCGACCAGCCCGCCGAATCCGGCCTGGCCGAGCTGCTGAGCGGGCAGGTGCCGCTGTCCGCCGCGGTGCGGCCCACGGTCGTGAACGGGCTGTCGATCCTGCCGGCGGGCTTGCCGCCGCCGAACCCATCGGAACTGCTGATGCGCCCGGGCATGGCCGAAGCGCTGCGGCAGTGCGCTGCCCGCTTCGACCTGGTGCTGATCGACACCCCGCCGGTGCTGGCGGTGGCCGATGCCAGCCTGGTCGCGAACCTGGCGGGTTCGACCCTGGTGGTGCTGCGTGCGGACGCTACCCTGCCCGGCCAGGTCGATGAAACACTCAAGCGCCTGCAGCGGGCCGATGCGCGCCTGCTGGGCGGCATTCTCAACTGTGTGATCGCCAAGCGCAGCAACCGCGCCGAGTTCGACAGCGTCAACCCTTACCTCGGCATGCCGGCGACCGCGCCGATCTCGCGCCGGATCGGGCAGGCGCTGCACCGCGAAGAGAAGAAAGAATAAGAGGCGCAGAAGCGGGGAGCGTACCCGTTTCTGCGTGGATGGGTGGGTCTGTTCCACCGGCTCGGCGGCAGACCATCCACTTGCCAGGAGGCGACATGAGGCGCCTGATGTTCGAAGGCTGTGCCGGCTGGCTGCACGAGGCACCAGGCACAACGGGGGTGGTCCTGTGCGCGCCGCTGGGCCACGAGGCGATGTGGTCGCACCGGGCATGGCGGCATCTGGCCGACGATCTCGCCGCGGCCGGCATGCCGGTGCTGCGTTTCGACTATCCGTGCACCGGCGACTCGGCCGGTGCCTGCGAGGCGGCACACTTCCTCGGGCGCGCCGCCTCGAGCATTGTCGCCGCGGCCGCGCAGCTGCGCGCCCTGACCGGGGTGGAGCGCATCGTACTGTGCGGGCTGCGCGCCGGCGCAAGCCTCGCGGTGCAGGCCGCCGAGGCGATGCGCTCACACCCGGCATGGGAGGGTGGCGTGGCCGGGCTGGTGCTGATCGCGCCGGTGGTCAATGGCCGCGCCTACCTGCGCGAACTGCGTGCGCTGCATCTGAACTGGCTCAACAGCGTCGGGCCGACCGAAACCCCGCAACCGGCGCCGGCCGGCGCGCTCGATGTGCTGGCCTACCGCTTCACTGCCGACACCGTGCGCGAACTCGAGGCGCTGCGCCTGGACCGCGGCACCTCCTGTCCCGCGCCGCGCGTGCTGCTGCTTGACCCGTGGCCCGGTACCCCTTCCGCGACCGGCGCGCTGGCGCAGCGCTACACGGAAGGCGGCGTGCAGGTCGAGGCGGCCGCATTCCCCGAATACGCCGAGATGATGCAATCGGCCGAGTTTGCCGGGGTGCCGGCACAGGCCTGGCGGCAACTGGTGCAGTGGCTGGCGCGGATGCCGGCCGCGCTACCGGCGGCACGTTGGACCATGCCTGGCGCGTCGCGTGCGGCGTCCCTGCGCGTGGCCGTCGACGGCGTGGTCGAAGAGTCGGTCTGGCTCGACGCACGGCGCCAGTTCGGCGTCCTGTGCATGCCGAGCGATGCGGCACCAGCGCCGGTCGCGGTGATCTTCCCGAATACCGGCGGCAATCACCATGTCGGCGATGGCCGCATGTTCGTCACGCTGTCGCGCCGGCTGGCAAGGCTGGGCGTGGCCGCGCTGCGGCTGGACGTGGCGGCGCTGGGCGACAGCCCGCGCGCGCCACGCAGCATGAGCATTCCCGAAATCTACTCCCCCGCGCCGCGCGCGGACGTGAGCGCCGCGGTCGACTGGATGCGCGCGCGCGGTTTCCGCGGCATCGTGCTGGCCGGCGTGTGCTCCGGCGCTTTCCTGAGCCTGCACGCCGCATTGGCCAACCCCGGCGTGGACGGCCTGGTGCTGGCCAACCTGGTGAAATTCCGCTGGGACCGCGCTGATGCCCGCAGCGCGGGCAAGGGGGCGAGATCGTGGCAAGGCTGGCTCTCGGCCGCGCGCCGTGGCGGCAACTGGCAACGGGTGTTGCAGGGGCAGGTGCGGATCGGCGCGCTTGCCGCGGCCATGGCGCGCCATGCGTACCGGCACGCCACCGAGCGCGTCGCGTTCCGCTTGACGCGGCTGCGCGGTGGCGAAGATTTGGCGTCAGCCACGGCTTACGCGCGGGCGGCGATGCGCAGCCTGAATGAGCGTGGGGTGCGGACGGACATGCTGTATGGGGCGGAGGACGTGGGGCTCGATGAGGCTCAGCTCCGTTTTGGCAGAGATCTGGAAGCGCTGGCGGCGTTCACGCATATCACTGTGCATCGGCATGGGTGTATGGATCATGCGTTGTTTCTGACGGAGGCGAGGCAGATTTTTTGTGACCAGGTGGTCAGGCATGTGGTGGGGACATTGGCTGCGATGGAGGCGGTGGGGGAGGGGTTGCCGCAGGGTGCGAAGGTGTGTTGATGGTTTGTTGGGATTGGTGGGCGAGGCTGATTTGGCGGTGTCGCAGACGAGTGTTAGGGTTTTTTGGGAGGGGTGGTGTTGGTGACATGCTGTCGGCTTTTGAACCGCCTGGTTCCGCCCTGCTGGGCGGGTCACTTTTTGTCCGAGCGACAAAAAGTAACCAAAAAGCGCGTTTACTGCCCTGCG
>NZ_SROX01000048.1 GCF_013141915.1 Cupriavidus necator
CACGGCAGGGTTCATGACTGGGGTGAAGTCGTAACAAGGTAGCCGTATCGGAAGGTGCGGCTGGATCACCTCCTTTCCAGAGGCTTGTGTCTCAAGCCTAGCGTTCACACTTATCGGTTTGTTTGCTGTTACAGCCAAGGGTCTGTAGCTCAGGTGGTTAGAGCACCGTCTTGATAAGGCGGGGGTCGTAGGTTCAAGTCCTACCAGACCCACCAAGTTATCCGAAGGGGGATTAGCTCAGCTGGGAGAGCACCTGCTTTGCAAGCAGGGGGTCGTCGGTTCGATCCCGTCATCCTCCACCACTACCTGGTACCTTGGTTTGGTTGGCCAAATGCAAGCGCTTAGCATTGAGCGTTTGCATTTGGCATTGCCAAGCGATCGCGGGCTAACCTGCGGATCGGCTGTTCTTTAACAATATGGGATGTAGTAAAGGTGTCGCGCGAGCGTTGATGAGACGCTGCAGTACAAACGCGATACCGGGTTGTGATTGTATCAACCAAAATGTATTGAAGTGATCGAAAGATGACTTGGAATACGGCACAAATGCGAGAACTCATCCTGTAGCGAGGTTTCGAGCAATCGAGAC
>NZ_SROX01000008.1 GCF_013141915.1 Cupriavidus necator
GGAACCCCTCCAGCGTCCATCACCGTTCTTGCTCAAATCCCCACGCTTTCGGCATCACGAAAGCTGCTTATGCACACCAACCCCTCGCTGGATGCGATCGAAACCCTGGCCACTGCACTTCGGATTAGCGTGGCGGAACTCTTCAGTACGCTTTAAACCTAGTGATCTGCAAGTCCCTGGTCTGAAAGGTTTCTATGAAGAGCCAAGGGGGCGCCGCATAATCACAGGCGCCGAACTCTCCCACGGCACGCACCGCTGGTGCGCCTTCCTGGACCGGTCAGCCATAGACCGGCGCCAGAATCGTGCTAGAATCCGCTCCCAAGCCAACGCGGGCGTCGTATAATGGCTATTACCTTAGCTTCCCAAGCTAAAGACGTGGGTTCGATTCCCATCGCCCGCTCCACTTCCCGTCGAGACAAGCCGCCCTTGCCACCGTTACGGTGATCCGCCCGGCGGCTTTTGTTGCCATGCTTCCCCAAGACCCCAGCACCGGGCCGGCCGACGACGCCGCGCCCGCAGACAGCGCCGCACCAGCGTCCGCCCCCTCACCCGCCGATCCTGAAGGCGTTGCGCATCCACGCCGGATCCGTTCGTTCGTGCGCCGCGCGGGCCGGACCTCCACCGGGCAGCAGCGCGCCATCGACGAAGTCGGGCCGCGCATGCTTGTGCCGTACGCGCCGCAGCCGCTGAACTGGGAGGCGACCTTTGGCCGCCAGGCGCCGTCGATCCTGGAGATCGGCTTCGGCATGGGCGAGACCACCGCGCATATTGCCGGGCTGCGGCCGCAGGACAACTTCCTGGGCTGCGAAGTGCATGAGCCGGGCGTGGGCGCGCTGCTCAAGCTGATCGAGGAGCGCGGCCTGTCCAATGTGCGGATCCTGCAGCACGATGCGGTCGAGGTAATCGCGCATATGCTGACCGACAACAGCCTCGACGGCGTGCACATCTACTTTCCGGACCCGTGGCACAAGAAGCGCCACAACAAGCGCCGGCTGGTGCAGCCGCCGCTGGTGAAGGTGCTGGCCGGGCGCCTGAAGCCGGGCGGCTATATCCATTGCGCGACCGACTGGGAAGAGTACGCGCACCAGATGGTCGAAGTGCTGTCGGCCGAGCCGCTGCTGGAGAACACCTCGACGGCGCCGGATGGTTTCGCCGAGCGGCCCGATTACCGGCCCGTGACCAAGTTCGAGCGGCGCGGCGTGCGGCTGGGGCACGGCGTGTGGGACGTGGTGTTCCGCAAGCGCGCCTGAACATCGACGGCGGATAAACAAAAAGCGTGGCATCTGCCACGCTTTTTTATTGCCTGCGCCAACGCCCCGGTCAGGCGTGCCAGGACACCAGGCCGGTGTACGCGGTCACCAGCACCACGATGCCGAAGGCGATGCGGTACCACGCAAACGGCTTGAAATCATGCGTGGCGACGAAACGCAGCAGCCAGCGCACGCACAGGAAGGCGGACAGGAAGGCAAAGACAAAGCCGACCGCGAAGATGCCGAGGTCGTCGGCGCTCAGCAGCGCGCGCGCCTTATACAGTTCGTAGACCGTGGCGCCGAAGATCACCGGGATCGCCAGGAAGAAAGAAAATTCGGTGGCCACCTGCCGCGACAAGCCGAACAGCATGCCGCCGATGATGGTGGCGCCGGAGCGCGAGGTCCCGGGCACCAGCGCGAAGCACTGCGCCAGCCCGACCTTGAGCGCGTCGCGCCAGTTCAGGTCATCGACCGACTCGATGCGCGGCGCGCCGGCCTTGGCGGCTTCCAGCAGCGCGTTGCCCTGCGGATGCGAGACCGTGCCGCGGCGCGCCTCGCGCCATTCGGCCAGCAGGATCACCACGCCGCCAACGATAAAGGCCAGCGCCACCGAGATCGGGTTGAACAGATGGGCCTTGATCCATTTGCCGAAAATCAGCGCCAGCACGATGGCAGGTACTGAGGCGACGATCACGTTGACGGCAAAGCGCTGCGACAGCGGGTCGTCGCGCAGGCCGCGCACCACCTTGCCGATGCGCGCGCGGAACTCCCAGCAGACTGCCAGGATGGCGCCGAACTGGATCACGATCTCGAAGATCTTGCCCTTCTCGTCGTTGAAGTCGAGCAGCTGTCCGGCCAGGATCAGGTGGCCCGTGCTCGAAATGGGAAGAAACTCGGTCAGGCCTTCGACGATGCCGAGGATCACGGCCTTCAGGGCAAGTGCGATTTCCATGCGGAACGAAAGAAACGTAGTCACTGGCGTTGTCCGGCTGCGCGCTGGACCGCCTGCATTGTTGTTCGAGGCGCCCCGGTCAGGGGCGGTTGATCTTGACGTTGATACCGTCAGGCAAAACGGTGATTGTACCGGGCTCTACCTGCGTGCCGGCAAGGCGCAACTGGTCTTCGCGGAAGGTATAGAGCGGATAGCCCTGCAACAGCTGCTCGGCGAGGATGCCGCCCAGCGCGTTGAGCTGGCGCGCAAACTGCGGCGGCATGCCCTGCACGTCGAAGCGCTTCACCTCGGGATCCTGCAGCACCACCGAGCGGGTCGGCTCGTCATAGCGCAGCCCGCTGTCCAGCGCGAAGCGCCCGGTCAGGGCCTGGCTGAAGAACAGCTTGTTGTCGATGGTGGCGTCGAACTGCACGTTGACGCGGTTGCGCACAGAATCCAGCGTCAGCTGCGGATTGGCCAGCTGGATGTCGAATAGCTCCAGGTAGCGCTTGTTGAACGGAAACTTCCGTTCGAGCGCCGCCTGCAGCTGGCTTTGCGAAAAGGTGTATTCGCTGCGGAAGGCGCCGCAGGCAACCAGCCCCACGGCCAGCGTGGCCGCGGCAGCCGCGGCGAGCCAGCGCCGTCGGGAAGTCCGGATCATATTGCCTCCGATTGCGGGATATCAGGAACCACTGCGGGGGTCATGCCGCGCCCTGGCCTGTCACTGACGGCGCGGTCAGGATCTCGAGCCGGGCCAGCCATTGCAGCGCCGCTTCGCGGGAATCGCCGCACATCTCGGCCGACGGCTTCAGGCCGCCGCAGAATGCGGGCCGGTCGGGGCTGCCGAACACCGCGCAGCGCATGTCCGGCAGCAACTGCGCGCACGCCACACCCGCCGGCTTGCCGCCTGGCATGCCGGGCAGCGCCGAGGCGATCGACGGGGCGATACAGCAGGCGCCGCAGCCCGCGCGGCAGGAAAGGTCTGACCGGCAACTCATGATGATGGTTCGGGAGCAGGCACCCACGAAGGCTGCCAGCATAAAGGCGCCATTGTGCCCGAAGGGCTGCTGGCCTCCTGTAAGAAAACGAAAACGCCGTAAGGCCCGCGCCAGCGGATGCGCCCCATCCATCACATAGAGAAAGGCAAGCTTGGTGGCGGTCTCTTTGGTGCGCTGCCGCCGAAGGGGTGAGCTTGACCCCCCGTGGGCCCTCATCTACATTACTGACCCACAAGTTATTAATTTTTTTCGACGCCCCTCGTGCCCCGCAGTCTTCGCAAACCCGCCGTGACCAAGCCACCCGCCGATCCGCACAAGGACGCCGACAGCCCGCGCTGGAGCCGGCGCAAGGCGGCGCGGCCGCACGAGCTGGTGGCGGCGGCGCTCGACCTGTTTGTCGAGCGTGGTTATGCCGCCACGCGGCTGGAAGACGTGGCCGCGGCGGCCGGCGTGTCCAAGGGCACGGTCTATCTCTACTTCGCCAACAAGGAAGAGCTGTTCAAGTCCGTGGTGCGCGAGAACCTGGTGCCGGCCCTGGCGCGCGGCGCCGACCTGGTCGATGCCTACCAGGGCAGCACGCCCGAGCTGTTGCGCGAACTGCTGCGGGGCTGGTGGGGACTGATCGGCGCCACGCCGGTGGCGGGTCTGACCAAGCTGATCATGGCGGAGTCAGCCAACTTCCCCGACATCGCCCGCTTCTATAACCAGGAAGTGATGGTGCCGGGCGACGAACTGTTCGCCAAGGTGCTGGCGCGCGGCGTGGCGCGCGGCGAATTCCGCCCGCTGCCGGCCAACCCCACCACCACGCTGATCTGCGCGCCGCTGGTATTCCTGATGATGTGGCAGCGCGCGCTGCGCGCCACCGCCGAGAAGGACATCGACCCCGAGGCCTTTCTCGATGGCCTGCTCGACACGCTGCTGTTCGGACTGACCGCCGGCGAAGCCCGCGACCGGCCGCTGCCGCCGCAGCACGGTCCTTATATCTGGGAAGTGATCCGCGACGACATGCTGGCGCAACGCGCCGCCGCGATGGCCGCCGAGGCCGGGCCCTCCCCCGCCGCGCCGCAACCAGGCACCCCGACATGAAGCGAAAGACCCTGCTGATCGCCGCCGCCTGCCTGGCCCTGGCGCTGAGCGCCACGGTGGCGGTGCGCAAGGCCGGCAGCGCGCGCCAGCCGCAAGCGGCGGCACCGGCCGCCAATATCGTGGAGTTCCTGCAGACCGACCTGGTCCGCGTGGCGCGCCAGGACCTGCAGTTGTCGCTGCCGCTGTCGGGCAGCCTGCGTGCGCTGAACCAGGCCTCGGTCAAGGCCAAGGTCTCGGGCGAGGTGAAGCAGGTGCTGGTACGCGAAGGCGAGCCGGTACGCGCCGGCCAGGTGATCGTGCGCATCGACCCGGCCGAATACGAGGCCCGCGTCGCGCAGGCGCGCGGGCAGATGCTGGCCGCGCGCGGCCAGTTCGAGAATTCGCGCCAGACCTGGGAACGCAACCGCGAGCTGGTCGACAAGGGCTTTATCTCCAAGACCGCCTTCGACAAGTACCAGTCCGACCTGGCGGTCGCCCGCGCCAACCTTGACGCCGCCGAGGGCGGGCTGGCGGTGGCGCAGAAGGCGCTGGCCGACACCGTGGTCAAGGCGCCGCTCGACGGCATGGTGGCCGCGCGCAAAGCGCAACCGGGTGAGAAAGTCTCGCCCGATACGCGCCTGGTCGACGTGGTCGACCTGCGCGTGCTGGAACTGGAAGCGCCGATCCCGATGGCCGATGTGGCACGCGCCGCGGTGGGTCAGCCGGTGGCGCTGCAAGTGGAAGGCGCCGGCCGCTTTACCGGCAAGCTGGTGCGCATCAATCCGGCCGTCAGCGAGGGCACGCGCAGCATCATGGTCTACATCCGGGTTGAGAATGCCGACCAGCTGCTGCGCGCGGGCATGTTCGCGCGGGGCGCGCTGGTGCTGGGCCAACGCGCCGGCGTGGTGGCGGTGCCGGCCTCGGCGGTGCGCACCGAGGGCGAACGCGCCTTCGTCTATGCGATCGAGCGCAACACGCTGGCGGAACGGCCGGTGCAGCTGGGCCTGCGCGACGAAGCCGGCGGGATGGTGGAAATCGTCTCCGGGCTGGACGCCGGTGCCGAGATCGTGCGCAACAACCTCGGCACGCTGCGCAGCGGCAGCCAGGTCAGGCGCGTCAAGGCCTGACGGTGTAAAGGACGCGCGCCATGTGGTTCACCCGCCTGTCGATTCGCAACCCGGTGCTGGCCACCATGATGATGATGGCCTTCATCGTGGTGGGGCTGTTCTCTTACCAGCGGCTGCCGGTCGACCAGTTTCCCGACATCACCTTCCCGGTGGTGGTGGTGCAGACCGACTACCCGGGCGCCGCGCCGGAGTCGGTGGAGTCCGATGTCACGCGCAAGGTGGAGGAGATCGTCAACACCATCTCCGGCATTGACGAGATCTTTTCGCACTCCTACCAGGGCACCTCGGTCGTCGTGATCAAGTTCGACCTGAGCGTCGATGTCGGTCAGGCCGCGCAGGACGTGCGCGACAAGATCGCGCTGATCCGCCCGCAGTTCCGCGACGAGGTCAAGGAACCGCGCGTGCTGCGCTATGACCCGTCGGACGCGCCAATCTTCTATCTGTCCGTTTCCAACGCGCCGGGCGCCAGCCGCAGCCAGCGCGAGCTGACCACCATCGCCGACCAGATCGTGCGCAAGCGGCTGGAAACCGTGCGCGGCGTGGGCGCCATCAACCTCGTGGGCGGCACCAGGCGCGAGGTCGAGATCCGCATCCGGCCGGCGCAGCTGGAGGCGCTGGGCATCGGCGTGGACCAGGTCATGAACGCGATCCGCAACGAGAACCAGGAGCTGCCCGCGGGCGAACTGCGTTCCGCGGCGACGGAGACCGTGGTGCAGATCAAGGGCCGCGTGCCCACGCCCGATGCGTTCCGCCAGATCATCGTGGCGCGCCGCGCCGGCCAGCCGGTGACGCTGGGCGAGATCGCCGACGTGCGCGACGGCGAGGAAGAGCAGGAAAGCCTGGCGCTGCTCGACGGCAAGCGCGCACTGTTCCTGTCGGTGGTGAAGGCGCAGGGCCAGAACACCGTCGACACCGTCGACGGCCTGGTGCGCATGACCGAGGAAATACGCAAGCTGGTGCCGGCCGGCGTGCAGCTGAACGTGGTCAACGACACCGCGCGCGGCATCCGCCGCAGCGTGAAGGAGGTGCGCTCGACGCTGCTGGAAGGTGCCTTCCTGACCGTGGCGATCGTGTTCCTGTTTCTCGGCTCGTGGCGCAGCACGGTGATTACCGGACTGACGCTGCCGATCGCGCTGATCGGCACCTTTGGCGTGATGTACCTGTGCGGCTTCACGCTCAACGTGATCACGCTGATGGCGCTGTCGCTGTGCGTGGGCCTGCTGATCGACGATGCCATCGTGGTGCGCGAGAACATCGTGCGCCACAACCTGATGGGCAAGGACCACCGCAGCGCGGCGCTGGACGGCACCAACGAGATCGGACTGGCGGTGCTGGCCACCACCTTCTCGATCGTCGCGGTGTTCCTGCCGGTGGGCTTCATGGGCGGCATCATCGGGCGCTTCTTCCACCAGTTCGGCATCACCGTGGTGGCGGCGGTGCTGATCTCGATGTTCGTCTCGTTCACGCTGGACCCGATGCTGTCTTCGGTCTGGCACGACCCGGACCTGCACGGCACCGGCAACAAGACCAGCTGGTACGGGCGCACCGTGGGGCGGGTGCTGGACTGGTTCTCGGCGAGGATGGACAAGCTTGGCGACGGCTATGCCGGCATGCTGGGGTGGGCGCTGAAGCATCGGCTGGCCACCGCCATCATCGCCGCCGCGACCTTCTTCGGCAGCTTTGCGCTGGTGCCGCTGATCGGCACGGAGTTTGTGCCCAATGCGGACCTGGGCGAGACCCAGGTCGGCTTTACCACGCCGGTCGGCACCTCGCTCGACATCACCGAGGCCAAGGTTCGGCAGGTGGAAGCCGCGCTGAAGGCCTTTCCCGAAGTCGCCTACACCTACGCCACCATCAACTCGGGCAACGCCTCGGGCCGCAACAACGCGCTGGTGTCGGTGCGCCTGACCGAGCGCCGCGCGCGCGCACTGTCCACCGCGCAGCTGAACCCGCTGATCCGCCAGCGCCTGGCCGCCATTGCCGGCATCACGCTGACCATGGTCGGCATGCCCGACGGCGCCGGCGGCCAGAAGGCGATCCAGGTGTCGATCCAGGGCGACGACCTGGACGAGCTGCGGCGCCTGTCGCGCGAAGCCAGCGCGCGCATGACCGCCATCCGCGGCCTGACCGATCTCGATTCGAGCATGAAGGATGACCGCCCTACCATCGAGGTGCGCATCCGCCGCGAGCTGGCCTCGGACCTTGGCGTGGGCGTGGCGCAGATCGGCAATGCGCTGCGGCCGCTGCTGGCCGGCGATGCCATCAGTTCGTGGCGCGCGCCGGACGACGAGAACTATGACGTGCGCGTGCGCCTGCCCAAGGACGCGCGCACCGGCATGGCCGACCTCAGCGCGCTGATGATCGCCAGCAGCCATACCAACGCCGACGGCTCGCCAAAGATGGTGCCGCTGCGCCAGATCGCCGAACTGGTGCCGACCACTGGCGCGAACCAAATCAGCCGGCGCGACCTGAACCGGGAAGTCGAGCTGACCGCCAACGTAGCCGGGCGCTCGGCCGGCGAAGTCGCGCGCGATGTCAAGGCGGCGCTTGACGGCGTGAACTGGCCGGCCGGCTACAAGTACCGCTTCGGCGGCTCGACCAAGTCGATGAACGAGTCGTTCGGCTACGCCGTGTCGGCGCTGGCGCTGGCGGTGATCTTCATCTACATGATCCTGGCCTCGCAGTTCGGCAGCTTCTTCCAGCCGGTTGCCATCATGACCTCGCTGCCGCTGACACTGGCCGGCGTGTTCGCCGCGCTGCTGCTGTTCGGCTCGACGCTGAACATGTTCTCGATCATCGGCTTCATCATGCTGATGGGGCTGGTGACCAAGAATGCGATCCTGCTGGTGGACTTCGCCAATCAGGCACGCCAGGGCCATGCGGACGGCGCGGATGGCCGCGAACCGCTGTCGCGCGAGGCGGCCCTGGTCGAAGCCGCGCGCGTGCGGCTGCGGCCGATCCTGATGACGACGCTGGCGATGATCTTCGGCATGGTGCCGCTCGCCTTCAGCCTGGGGGAAGGCGCCGAGCAGCGCGCGCCGATGGGGCAGACCGTGATCGGCGGGATCATCACCTCGTCGATCCTGACGTTGGTGGTGGTGCCGGTGATCTATACGTATCTTGATGATTTCGGCGCATGGCTGCGCCGGCTGTGGCAGGGCAGGCCCGCCGCCACGCCGGCAGCGCCCGCGGCGGCCGGATCCGGCCGGCCTGCGGCATCCGACCGTCCGGCCCAGGCGGAGGGCAGCGCGGAATGAGCCCGCCGGCGCCTGCAAGGTTAAAATAACGGGTTTGATAAGACTGTCCGGCCGTGGCACCGCGCGGCCGGCGCACAGACCGACAGCGGTTGGCATTGGTAAGGAATGGCAAGATGGATCTCGAAAAAGCCCGATTCAACATGATCGAACAGCAAATCCGCCCGTGGGACGTGCTGGACCAGGAAATCCTGGACCTGCTGGCGGTGGTCAAGCGGGAGCAGTTCGTCCCGCCCGCGTACGCCTCGCTGGCGTTCGTCGACATGGAGATTCCGCTGCCCGCCGGGCAGAACATGCTGGCGCCGCGCGTCGAGGCCCGCATCCTGCAGGACCTGGCGGTGCGCAAGCATGAGACCGTGCTGGAGATCGGCGCCGGATCCGGCTACATGGCCGCGCTGCTGGCCAACCGCGCCCGCCACGTGCTGACCGTCGACATCGTGCCCGAGCTGGTCGAGCTGGCCCGCACCAACCTGGCCAATGCCGGCGTCACCAACGTCGACGTCGCCGAGGGCAATGCCGCCGACGGCTGGGGCGCCGCCGCACCGTACGACGTGATCTGCATCTCGGGCTCGCTGCCGGCCATCCCGCCCTCGATCCTGGCGCAGGTGAAGGTGGGCGGGCGCATCGCCGCCTTTGTCGGCGAGCTGCCGGTGATGGAAGCGCGCCTGGTCACGCGCGTGTCCGAGACCGAGTACCAGGTCGTCAACCTGTTCGAAACCGCGGTCAAGCCCCTGCAGGGCGCGACCCGGCCGTCGCAGTTCCAGTTCTGAGGACACCCCACCATGCAGGTCATCCAAGCGACCGAACTGGCCCAGTGGCTGGCCGATGCCAGCCGCGCCAAGCCGGTCCTGCTCGACGTGCGTGAAGGCTGGGAGGTGCAGACCTGCGCCCTGCCCGGCATCACCCACATCCCGATGCGCGACATCCCGGCGCGCGCCGCCGAACTCGACGAAGACGCCGACATCGTCTGCATCTGCCACCACGGCGCGCGCAGCATGCAGGTGGCGGCCTACCTGGAGCGCCAGGGCTACGCCAAGGTCTACAACCTGACCGGTGGCGTCGACGCCTGGGCCAGCCAGGTCGACCCCGCCATGCCGAAGTACTGAAGCGGCAGGCCAGCGCAGCAACACTAAGAAGAAACGACTGTCGGCCGCGGCACCCGCCCGGCAACCTGGAGGTGTCATGACGTTTGCGCCCAACGCCCAGCCCGGAGCGATCCGGACGCGCCTGGCGATCGCGGTTTCCCTGCTGGCCCCGCTGCTGGCCGTGCTGCCCGCGGCGCCGGCCAGCGCGGCCGACTTGCTCCAGGTCTACCGCGATGCGCAAGCCAACGACGCCCAGTTCGCCAGCGCGCGGGCGCAGCTGCTGGCCACGCGCGAGAAGCTGCCGCAGGGCCGCGCGGGCCTGCTGCCGCAGGTGGTGGGTACCGCGGGCGCCAACCGCACCAAGCTGGACCAGACCGCCTCGCTGCCGATCGGCGGCGCGCCCAGCGCCTCCGGCACGCGTTTCTTCAATAACAACAACTGGCAGCTGCAGCTGAGCCAGCCGCTGTTCCGCTGGGACCGCTGGGAAACCTACAAGCAGGGCGAGCTGGCCGCGCTGGCGGGCGAAGTAAGCTTCCACCAGGCCGAGCTCGACCTGATCACGCGCAGCGCGCAGGCGTATTTCGATGTGCTGGCGGCGCAGGACAACCTCTACCTCGCGCGCGCGCAGAAGAAGGCTATCTCCGAGCAGCTGGAACAGGCCAAACGCAATTTCGAGGTCGGCACCGCCACCATCGTCGACGCCAACGACGCCCAGGCCCGCTTCGACCTGGCCACCTCGACCGAGATCGCCGCGCAGAGCGACCTGGAAATCAAGCGCGCCACGCTACAGCAGGTCACCGGCAAACCGGTCGACGAACTGCTGGGCCTGCGCCCCGAAGCCCCCATCCCCGGCCCGCAGCCGCCCGACGTCAACGCCTGGGCGGCGCAGGCCGAGACCAGCAACCTGCAGGTCAACCTGGCCAGCTACAACCTCGAGACCGCGCAGCGCGAGACCAACAAGGCCAAGGCGGGACACCTGCCGTCGGTCGACCTGGTGGCCTCGTACGGCTTCAACAACCAGACCGGCAGCGCCACGCAGGCGATCTCGACGCACTACAACGCCTCGCAGATCGGCGTACAGCTGACCATGCCGATTTTCTCGGGCGGCCAGATCCAGTCGCGCGTGCGCGAGACCATCGCCCTGGCCGACAAGGCCGCCAGCGACCTCGAATTCGCCCGCCGCACCGCCGCACAGAGCGCGCGCCAGACCTTCTCCGGTGTCTCCAACGGCCTGGCCCAGGTCAAGGCGCTGGAAGCGGCCGAACGCTCGGCCACCAGCGCGGTGGAATCCAACCAGCTTGGCTATGACGTGGGCGTGCGCATCAATATCGACGTGCTGAACGCCGAAGCGCAACTGTTCTCCACCCGCCGCGACCTGGCCAAGGCCCGCTACGACACCATCATGAACGGGCTGCGGCTGAAGGCCTCCACCGGCGTGCTGCAGGAAGCGGACGTGGTGCAGATCAACACGCTGCTGACCTCGTCGCCGGGAGCGCTGTACAAGCTGCCGGTGCCGGCGCCGGCTGGTGCCAAAGCCCAGGCAAAGCCTGCGGCGACGGCGGATCGGCGCGACGCTGCGGCAAGCCGCAAGCCGCGCTCCTGAGCGAAGGCGCAGACCGCCGGCCTTAAATTCCCACTTGGGTGCTCCGCTCTCCCGCCTGCGGGAGAGGGAGCCGCCTGCCTACTTCGCGCGCGTGCGCGACTCCACGTTCAGCAACTGCCAGCGGATCGCCGACGCATCCGCCGGCGGATTCGCCACCTGGTATTCGCGCACGCGCAGCCTGTACGACACGCCCGGCTCGAAATCCAGCCCTTCGATCGGCCCATACCAGAGTTGCCACGGCGCGTCCGGCGACTCACGCCAGCGGTAGCACGTCATCTTGCCCACGCCCGAGCATTCCACGCGCTGCGAGTCGAGATAGACCGTCTTCTCCACGCCCGCGGCCTCCACGCGCGCGCCACGCTTGCCCACCCCTTCGCGCTCGACGAATTGCAGCAGATTGCCGTCCGCGGTCTTCCAGATGATCTGCCGGCCGGTACTGCCCGCCGACGGCTGCGTGCCCACGGTGGCAAACGGCGTCTGCATCGCCTTCAGCAGCGCCGACTCCAGATCCATGCGCGGTGGCGGGCATGCCATGCGCGTGCCGGCGATACGGTCGAAGCGGATGCCGGTATCGGTCTTGCCATAGCTGCCGGTAAAGCGATTGCAGCCGCTGGTGCCGCTGACCGTGCCCTGCGCGGCATCGATGCCCTCGTTGAACTCGAAGATGATCGGCTGGCCGTTGTCGCCATGCGGGATCTCGCGCTGGGAGCCGTCCGGCTGCTGCCACCGCACCAATTCCCAGCGGCTCGGGCCGGAGGGTTGGGTCTGGTTGAGATTGGTACCGGCGGAGGGAAGATTCGGCGCGGTTGCGGTGGTACAGGCGCCGAGCATGGCTGCGACCAGCAAGGCGGCCGCGCCGCGGCCACTTGGCGCGAAGGAAATCAGGCGGTTACGGCTCTGCATGAGAACTCCTGTAGGGGCTATCGAGGCAAATTGGTGCGTCTGAATTCATGGATCTGAATTCATCGGTCTGAGTTCATGGGTCTGACAAGCGGCATGCTGAAAAATGCACCCCGCCATAGACCTTCAGTTTAGCAAGCCGCCCCGCCAAACCGCGACCGAAGCGCTTCAAACGGCACATACATCCTGTAACGGACCGAGGCTCGCATCCGGCTAGGATGCGGAACGTCAAGAAGTGCCACCGTAGCCATCCGATATAATCGCTTCGCCCCGCGCAGCAATGCCAGCACGGGACACCGCTCCTCAGGAGGCGGCGACAATAATAAGACGGATGGAATGGCACGCATCGCAAAGTGCACCAACCTTCCTCCGGAAACCTTTCTCCATGCTCTTGATGACGAGATTGCAAGGGTCCCTATGGTTCGGGATCGACAAAGCTCTGTACCTGAGCGCGTGTGTAGTCCTGGCGGCGTTTCCCGCGCTGATGTTTGTCAAGCCGTCGCTCAGCAACACCTGCTTCGGACTGTTGCTGGGGTGGAGCGCCATCGCGCTGGCTTCCAGCGGGCGCGCGGGCGTGGCCGAATATGGCGCGATCCTGCGCCGGTACTGGCCCTTCATGCTGGCCATGGCGGGCCTGCCGCTGGCAGTGCTGATCCAGCAACTGGCGACTGGGGCCGAGACCCTGCATGTTCCCTATCTTTACCTGCGTTTCGCGCTGTTCATTCCCCTGGTCATTGGCATGGTGCGCCTCGGCCGGCCCGGCATGCAGAGCATCCAGTGGGGCTTCATGGTCTGTGCGCTGGTATCCGCCTTGTGGCTGCATGAGGTCGCCGCAGCCGGGCGCCCCAGCCACGTCGGCTTTTCCAATGTCATTCCCTTCGGCAACCTGGCCCTGCTGACGGGCATGCTCGCGGTGATTTCGATCGGATGGAACCGTCCCGGCGAGTATTTGCAGGCCGGCCTGAAACTGGTGGCTGGGTTCGCCGGCCTGTACGCCTCTTACATGAGCGGCACACGCGGCGGCTGGCTGGCCATTCCGGTGCTGGCGCTGATCGCACTGGCGGCCTCGCGCAGGTTGAAACGGTGGCACAAGGCAGCGGTGCTGGCGGGATTGCTCGGGCTGATGGTGCTAGGCTGGTACAGCAGTGCGATGGTTCAGCAGCGGACGGCTGCGGTTGTATCGGAACTGTCTCAATCTGTTCAGCATGTAACTTCGGATACCTCGATCGGGGTCCGGTTGCAGCTCTGGCGGGCATCGCTCGAACTGATCCAGGCACACCCGTGGACCGGCGTAGGGCCGGAACACTTCGAGGCAGCCCTGCAGACCTTTGCCGCCCGGCACGTCATCACTCCGCTGGCCGCCACCATGCCACATTCCCACAATGAGCTATTGCATGCGGCAGCGACGCTTGGCATTCCAGGACTGCTGGCCATTCTTGCGCTTTACCTCGTGCCCGCCGCTTTCTTTCTGCGCCACCTTCGCGGAACCGATCGGGGCACGCGGGTCGCCAGCGCCATGGGCCTGGCCCTGTGCAGCGGCTTCATGGTGTTTGGGCTGACCGAGGTCATGTTCGCCACGACGCTGGTCAATGCCTTCTATAGCCTGGTCATGGCGTTTTGCTTTGCCTACGTTGTCGCGCGCCAGTCCAAGATGTCGGCGCCCATGGCGCCTTGAACCCGGGCGCGCAGCGTCATATCTGCTTTCTAACCGGCACCCTAAACGCGATGGCCGGCGCGGAACGGATGACCGCCACCATCGCGAACTCGCTCGCTGCGATTGGGCATCACGTCACCATCCTGAGCCTGTGGGACACCGCGAGCCAGTTTCCATTGCACCCCGAGGTGCGACATGAAGCGGTGTTCGCCCAGCGGCCGTCTTTCAAGCGCGCCTATTTCGCCACGCTGGCCGGCATCCGCAGGCACTGCATCGCGCATCGCGTCGATGTACTGGTGCAGGTGGACACCATGCTGGAACTGTTCGTGCGACCCGCCACGCTCGGCCTGGGCCTGCACCATATCGCCTGGGAGCATTGCCACTTCGACGAGGACCTGGGCAAGCCGGCACGCAGGCTGGCGCGCCGGTTGGCGGCGCGATTCTGCCGGCACGTCGTCGTGCTGACCGAACGGGACCGCCACCGCTGGCTTGACGCCCTGCAGCCGCGCAGCGAAGTGGTCTGCATGCCAAATCCCCTGCCCTTTCCCATGCCGGCTGCACCGGCGCCGCGCGCGCGCAAGACGGTGCTTGCAATGGGGCGGCTGGTGCCGGCCAAGGGATTCGACGTCCTGCTGCGCGCATGGCAGACCGTGGCAGCGGAAGCGCCCGAATGGCAACTGGTGATCCATGGCGAAGGCGAGGAGCGTCCCCGCCTGATGGCGTTGATCCGGGAGCTCGGGCTGCAAGGCAGCGCCAGCTTGCCGGGCGTTTGCCATGATCCGTTGCAGACCTATGGCCAGGCATCGGTCTTCTGCCTGAGTTCGCGCTACGAAGGATTCGGGCTGGTGCTGATCGAAGCCATGGCTTTCGGACTGCCGATCGTATCAACCGATTGCGAGACCGGACCGCGTGAGTTGCTCAGTCCGGGCGACGACGCACTGGTGGTCGCCACGGACCACGCCGAGGCGTTGGCCGGCGCGCTGCTGACCGTGATCCGGCAACCCGAGCTGGCGGCACGTCTTGGCGCAAACGGCCGCCACAAGGCCAGCGCGTTTGCGCTGGAAAGCATTGCCCTGCAGTGGGATAAGCTGTTCAGGGCGCCGGGATAAGCGCCGAATCAGCGTTCCAGCGCCGGCGCCACGGCGGCAAGCGTGCGTACCGTGGCGCCCCGATGCAGCCCGGCGAAGGTCTGCGCATGCGCGCGCATATCCGCAAGCCGAGCCCGATCGGCAAGCACGCTTGCCGCGGTACGCATCAGCGCGTCGGCATTGTCCACGCGCAGGCACGCTCCCGCGGCAATCGCGTCATCGGTGGCCTGCGCAAAGTTGAAGGTATGCGGGCCGATCAGCACCGGGGTGCCGACAGCGCAGGCTTCAATCAGGTTCTGCCCGCCCAGCGGCAACAAGCTGCCGCCGATAAACGCGAGGTCCGACGCGGCAAAGTACATCGCCATCTCGCCCATCGAATCACCAAGCAACAGGTCGGCAGCCAATGGCGACCGCACGCCAGCAAGGTCCAGGTTGCTGCGGCGCTCGACCGAGAAGCCCGCTCGCGCCGCCATGGCGGCGACCTCATCGAAGCGCTGCGGGTGACGCGGAATCAGCAGCAGTGCCGGGCGCGGGACACCGCCCGCCAACGACTCCCAGCGTGCGAAGGCATCGAGCAGCATGGCCTCTTCCCCCTCGCGCGTACTGGCCGCCGCCAGCACCGCGCGTGCGCCGAAGACTTTGCGCAGCTGCCCGCCCAGCGCCACACCGGTCGGCGCTGGCTGCATGTCGAACTTGAGGTTGCCGGTAATCTGCACCGCCCGCACACCCAGTGCGCGAAAGCGCTCGGCATCGCCGGCGGTCTGCGCCAGCACGCCGGCAAAGTCGCCATACATCGCCGCCGCGGCGCGACCGAAGCGTGCCGTGCGCCGATAACTGCGCGGCGACAAGCGCGCGTTGACCAGGTACAGCGGCACGCCTGCCTTGCGCGCGCCATGGACCAGGTTCGGCCAGACCTCGGTCTCCATCAGCATGCCCGCCTGCGGCCGGAAATACCTCATGAAGCGCCGCACCAGCCAGGGCAGGTCATACGGCAGGTAGCACTGGAGAATGCGCGGCTCCTGGCCGAACAACTGGGCGCCAGTCTGGCGGCCGGTCGGCGTCATATGCGTCAACAGCAAGCGGTGATGCGGATGCGCGGCGAGCAGCGCTTCGATCAGCGGCTGGGCCGCCCGGGTCTCGCCCACCGACACGGCGTGAACCCATATCCACGGCCCTTGCTTCGGCAGGCTGCCATATGCACCGAGACGCTCGCCGACATGCTGCAGGTAGCCGGGCTCCTTGCGGGCACGCCAAGCCAGGCGCAGCAGCGCCAGCGGCAACACCAGCACCCACAACAAGCTATAGAGAACACGCAGCATCAGGCCGGCACTCCGCGCACGCGGCAAGCTGCCTCGTAGACTTCTTCCACCGAAGGCACCACGCCGTCGTCGCCGACATTGGCAATGCGTTCCGACCAATAGCCTTCCGTCTTCCAGCGCCATGTGGCGGTATAGATTTCCACGGTGGGCCGGCACAGCGCCGCGGCGATATGGACCAGGCCGGTATCGACGCCGATCACGACTTCCGCGCGGTTGATCAGGCCAAAGCCCTGCATGACCGAGAAGCGTGGCAACACCTGCGCCCGCGGCACGCCGGCAGCGATGGCTTCGGCAGCCTGGCGTTCCTTGTCATTGCCCCACGGCAGCAGCATCACCAGGCCCGCTTCATCCAGGCGCTTGCCCAGTGCGTGCCAGTTCTGCAGCGCCCATTTCTTGCACGCCCCCGCGGTCGCATGGAAACACACCGCATAGCGAGGCGGCAGGCCCGCCCACAGCGGATCATCGACCGACAACGTCTGCGCCGCCGACCCGAAGAACAATGGAGGCTCTGCCGGCGCGACACCCGTCAGCGCCGCGCCAAGCAGGCGCGAGCGGCGCACCGAATGGGTCTGGCGCGGCACGGCCACCGGGGTGGTGTAGAGCAGCCGCGCCGCCGGCTCATAGCCCGAGCCCTGCGTGGCATTGCCGAGCCCGATGATCGGCGCGCCCGGCGCGCGCGCGGCGACGCGTGCGACTACCGCGGTCTTCAGCAGGCCCTGGCTTTCGATCACGGCGTCATAACGCTCCTGCCGCAAGGCGTTACGCACCGCGCCGATCTCGCGCCAGGTGCCGCCCTGCAGCAGGCGCTTGCGCCAGCGCCGCAGCGCGAACGGGATGACCCGGCGCACCTCGGGCAGCAGGCGTACCAGGTCGACGTAACCTTCTTCCACGACCCAGTCGATCTCGGCACCGGGCCAGCGCGCGCGCAAATCGTGCACCAGCGGCATGTTGTGCACCACGTCGCCAAGCGACGATACCTTGACCAGCAGAATGCGCGGCCGCTCGGGCAGCGCAAAAGGCACCGCGGCCGGCATGGGCTGTGCCACACCGGCCGCGTCAGACGATGCCGCAGGCACCGTCGTGCGCTCAGAACGGGAGCTGAGCATCCGGCTTCTCGGCGAGAATCACGCGCTTGAACTCGGCCTGGATGCGCGCCAGTGCGGCGTCGTTGTCGGCTTCGAAGCGCATCACCACCACCGGCGTGGTATTGGACGGACGCGCCAGGCCAAAGCCGTCGGCGTATTCCACCCGCACGCCGTCGATGGTGATCACTTCGCGCGCACCGTCGAACCTGGCGTTTGCGCGGATCTTGTCGAGCAGCGTGAAGGGCTCGCCCTCGGCGCACTTGAGCTGCAGTTCCGGCGTGTTGTTCGCGTTCGGCAACGCGTTCAGCACCGCGCTGGGGTCCGCGTGGCGCGACAGGATTTCCAGCAGCCGCGCGCCGGTGTACAGGCCGTCGTCAAACCCGTACCAGCGGTCCTTGAAGAAGACATGGCCGCTCATCTCGCCGGCAATCGGCGCGCCCGTTTCCTTCAGCTTGGCCTTCACCAGCGAATGGCCCGTCTTCCACATCAGCGGCTCTCCGCCGTGCTGGCGGATCCACGGTGCCAGCTTGCCAGTGCATTTGACGTCGTAGATCACCTGCGCACCCGGGTTGCGCGCCAGGATTTCCTCAGCAAACAGCATCAGCTGGCGGTCCGGGAAGATCACCTGCCCGTCCTTGGTCACCACGCCAAGGCGGTCGCCGTCACCGTCGAAGGCCAGGCCCAGCTCGCAGTCGGTCTCGCGCAGGGTCTTCATCAGATCCTGCAGGTTTTCGATATGCGCCGGATCGGGATGATGGTTGGGGAAGTTGCCGTCGACCTCGCAGAACAGTTCGACCACTTCACAGCCCAGACCGCGGAACAGGTCGCCGACGAAGGCGCCCGCCACGCCATTGCCGGCATCGAGCGCGATCTTCATCGGCCGGGACAGCTTGACGTCTCCAACGATACGCGCGAGATACTTTTCGCGCACATCGACTTCTTTGTACGCGCCTGCGCCCTGGGTGAACGCGCCGGCGTCGATGCGCTTGCGCAAGTCCTGGATCTGCTCGCCGTAGATCGCCCGGCCCGCCAGCACCATCTTGAAGCCGTTGTAGTCGGGCGGGTTATGGCTGCCGGTGACCATGATGCCGGAGGTCGGGCGTACACCATCGATTTCGATATTGGTCGCGAAATAGACCATCGGGGTCGCGACCATGCCGAGATCGAGCACGTCCAGTCCGGTGGCGCGCAGCCCCTCGACCAGGCCACCAATCAGGTCCGGGCCGGAAAGACGGCCATCACGGCCGACGGCGATCGAGGTCTCGCCAAGCTCCACGGCGGCGGAGCCGAACGACAAGCCGATCTGGCGCGCGACGTCGCGGGTGAGCGTTTTGCCCACGATGCCGCGAATGTCATAGGCTTTGAAGATGGAGGGATCGATTTGGAAAGTGGCCATAAGGGTCCAAGTGTCGAGGTGTCGAAGGGCTATTCTACCCTCCGCCCCAAGGATGCCCGCCGCGAAAACGCGGCGATAAGCCGCTGGCGGGTGGCCCGAGAAGTATGGTTCGACCTTTGCACCCCATCGCGTAGATCTATGTTCATCGCCTGCTGGACTAAAATCTCGCTTCTTCGACGGCGCAGACAGTTCACATGGCAAGACACACAAACAGCACACAAGCGGCGGTCAGTGTACACCGCATTCCGGTATTTCTTATTTCACGCAACGGCGTCCGCACGGCTGGGGGTGTCGAACGCGTGGTCCAACTGGTTCAGGAGGCGTTGAGCAGAGACGGTATCGGCGTCACCTTGGTGGATGAAGCAAGCATCACCCCTCCCTGGCTGGCGTTCGGTCGGTTCGGCCAGTTCGTGTTTCCAGTCTGGGTATCGCTATGGCTATGGTGCAAGCGCTTGGCTGGACGGCGGTTTATCACAATTTCGAACTCTTCCTATACGCCGCTCTACCCCGCTGAGGTAATCATTGTCCATGGCTCGGCAGCGGGTTATATCAAGGCTCTTGCCGGCACGGGCAAGCGCTTCCTCGGGATGCGCATGATGGCGTGCCTCGAAGCCATGTCCATGCGAGCTGCCAAGCGCGTAGCCTGCGTGTCGGAAACCGTACGGGACTTCGCGGTGGATCTTTACCAAATTGCGCCCGGTAAATGCGAGGTGGTCCATAACGGCATTGATACGTCGATATTCCGGCAGACGCCCAAATTCAGTGGCAACCGCGTGAGGCTCGGATTTGCCGGCCGCTTGGAATTCGGCAAGGGCCTGCCATACCTGATCGAGATAGCTCGCTGGGTTGAATTGCAAAAGGACTTCAGCCTCGTGATTGCGACTATCAATGACGCCCCCCCGGAATTGGCGAACCTGGCCAATGTCACGATCATGAAGCAGGTATCCCCGGAAAACATGGGCCAGTTCTATGACAAAATTGACGTGTTCCTGTTGCCCTCCTTGTTCGAGGGCTTCGAACTGGTGACGCTCGAAGCCATTGCGTCCGGGGTTTGCGTTCTAGGCACACAAGTCGGCGCGTGCAAATTATTCCTCGAGCAGGGTAATCCGTGGGTGCGCGAATTGCCCAGGCACCCTGCGGATTTTCCGCGCGCCGCTCCAGCCTTGATCGGTGAACTGCGGAAAAATTACAATCCGCAAGCCATGAACACCTTTATGTCCGTCCATTTTTCGACCGAGCGCTTTACGACGCAGATCCGCCGCATGGCGCTCGAGGTGCAGCCATGAAAGTCTTGCTCGTTTCGCCAAACGGACTTCAGGAACTGTCGGGCGGGGGTCTGTACCTGCGATCCATCGCCCAAGCGCTGTGTGAAGCGGCCGCTGTGTCGGAGGTGGTAATCATGAGCAAGGAGGTCGGTCAGTCCCAAGCTTTTGATGCACCGCCTCATTGCACCACTGTCTACCTCGAGAAAAATGCGCGCCGTGATATCGCCGCGCGAGCCATGCTATCGCCGACATATCTGGCCACTCACCGAAACGCCATTCTGCGGCACGCGACCGGGGTAGATCTGGTCCTGCTTCACAACTCGCGATGCGGGCCGCTGCTGGAATTTCTGCGCGCGAGGCTTCCGCAAAAGCGCTTCGGCGTCATCAGCGACAATGTCGAGGCCGCGTTGAAGCGCGGGCATGACAGCGATAACGTTCATCAACGGATAATAAATGCACTGGAAACGTGGATCATCGGTCGCGCGGAGGCGATGTGCCTGAAAGCCGACTTTGTGACATTTATTACCGAAGCGGACCAGCAACTATTTCAGTCCGAGTACGGAGCCATCAAGCGGTCAATGGTGCTTCCCATCACAGTACCCCGGGGTGAATGCACAGCCATGAGGCGGGCCGGCAGCCCCGTCACCATTCTCTTCACCGGCCACTTCGGCTTCGCACCCAATCAGAAAGCGGTTGCGGACTTTGCCACGGTGGCGCGACTGTTCAAAACCAGGCATCCGGGCACGTCAGTGCGGTTCGTCGCCGCGGGTGCCCACGCGGCTGCAGCAGCCTCTGCCTATCAGCAGATAGAAGTCGTGGACTCCCCGAGCACAGCGCAGATGGCAGAGCTGTTTGCCTCAACTACGATATATCTCGCACCGGTAAGCTGGGGAAGCGGGATGAAGACTAAAGTCGCCGAGGCGCTCTCCTATGGGCTGCCAGTTGTATGCATGCCTAATGCTGCGGTGGGTTACGAGGCTGCCCTGAATGATCCTCACTTCAGTGCGGCTGTAAGTGTGGTAAGCGACCCACAACAAATGGCTAGCACTCTTCACGATTTGTTACAAGACCCCGAACTGCAGGTGCCGCGGCGGGCTGCATGTGAAGCCTTCGATGCTCTATACTCGCTCGCATCTCAAACCAAGCGACTGGAAACGTTACTGTCCGCGCCATGACGCAGCATCCCCGAACACCCCTCGTCAGCATCATCACGCCCGTCCATAACGACGGCCAATATATCGGTGCGAGCGCAGATGCCATTTGCAATCAGACAATGGGGGATTTCGAGTGGCTGCTGATCGACGATGCGTCCGGCCCGGAAACGGCGGGGATTCTAGCCCGCCTAAGTGCGACGGATTCGCGTATTCGTGTGGTTACACTGCCGGTCAATGGCGGCCCCGCGCAAGCGCGCAATGCCGGGGTGAGAAGTGCCAAGGGCGAATTTATCGCATTTTGCGATGCCGACGATATCTGGGATCCGAAGAAGCTGGAATATCAATGCTGCTTCATGCGAGAGCATAACGTTGATTTCAGTTATCACGACTACGTTTCCTTTGAAGACGGTAGCGGCCGTCCCATGGCACAGATCGGCGGCCCGGACCGGCTGACCTTGTTCTCGCACAACGCCCGGCGTGGCGTTGGCTGCCTTGCCGTAATGATCCGTCGCAGCATGGTCAGGTCCACGCTGTTTCCCAAGATGCCGGCAGGCATGATTGCTGAAGATTTTGCCGCTTGGGCGAGCCTGCTTCAGGCGGGCGTCGAAGGACGGCGTTTGCCTCAGGTGCTGGCCTGGTATCGGGTCCGCAAACGCTCCTTTTCCTCAGACAAGCTGCGTTCGGCCCGCTCGGTCTGGTTCATCATGCGGTCGCTGGAAGGCTTTGGAAAAATAACGTCGACATTTTTCCTTGCCTGCTTCGCCGGCAGCGTATTCTCCTCGCGCGTCCGTGCGCGGCTCGCAGGTCCTCGTCGTTCGCTTGCTGCACCTCCATGGCATTGAACGTCCTGCTATCCGGCCTGGGCGTCTTGATCAAGCTGTTATGCGGACTTATCACCAATAAGGTCCTTTCCGTTCAGCTTGGCCCGGCAGCGTTCGGTGTCTGGGGCAATGTCTTTAGTCTGAGCACGCTGTACTCTGCTTTTTCAAATGGTGGCATTGGCCAGGGGCTGGTAGCGCGGCTTTCCAAGCCGGAGCAGGCTGACATATCGCGCCAGCGCTGGCTCGCAGGCGGCCTGGCATTTGCCTTGGCGGTGCCCATAATGATTGCGGCGTTCCATGCAGCGTTCCGCCAGGCGGACGTGGTCACAGGGAGCCGTGCCCTGACGCCGCTACTGGTGTTGATACTCGCGCTTTGCGCAGCGATATCGCTGCACATCCAGTCGGCCACGCTCGCAAATAATGGAGCCGGCACCAATTCTTTTGTAGTCGCCGTTGGCGGAATGCTGAGCCTTGCAGCGTATTTCCTGTTAGTCCGTCCCGGTTCTGTCGAGAGTGCGGCGCGAGCCCTTGTGGTGGGCGCCACATTAATCTTGCTGCTGTGGTTGATCGCGGCACGTGCCACGAGAGTACCTTGGATGCCCAATGGAGGCCTGCGCCAAGCAGACTGGCACACAATCCGAGAGTTGGTTCCCTACGTGGGCATTGCGCTGGCGCCGGCCTTGGTCGGCACGGCTGCGATCCTGGCCGTTCGCGCCACCGTTGCTGCCGAAGCCGGCGCTGCCGCCGCGGGCCTGTGGCAAGGCATGTTCCGTCTTTCCGACGCAGTGATTGCGCTTGCGCAAGCCGTCGTCGCTTACGTGCTGTTGCCCGCGGTGTTTCGCGCCGAGTCGCCGCGTCGCGCTTTGAAGGGACGTTTCCGTGCATATGCCTTGCTGATTGGCGCGGGATATGCCTTCGGCGCCCTTATTCTCTGGTTTGCCTCTGCGCATGTGGTCAGGCTTTTGTACTCCGATCAATACGATGCCATTGCCGGCTTGCTATGGATTGAATTGATGGGTGACGCGCTCAAGGCACTAGCCATGCCGCTCGTGACGTTCTTTATCTATGAGCGCCGCTTGCGCCTGTCCTGGGGACTAGAATTGCTGTTTTCCTGCAGTTTCCTGATCGGCTGCCAGGTACTGATACGTCATATGGGCTTGGCAGGAGCGGCTTGGGCATATGTCGCGGCTAACTTCGCACTGCTTATGGTGGCTAGCGCGGTCTTCTTAGGAAATCGCGATGCATAGCGCACTGGCATTGATGAGCGGCATTCTGATAATAGCCAACCTCGCGAGCATGGCCGCGGGCGACCTCAGCATCCAGGCGCCGCTGACCGTCCTGACCTTTGTTGTCTGTCTCGGCCAAACTTGCGCGGCATCGCCCAATCGCGTGAACCCCGGCAGCCTGCTATGCCTGACAACAGGCGTTTTTCTGCTCGGTCGGTTCCTCGTTTCCTATGTATTCGGATGGGGCGATTTCCGCCAGGCTGACTGGTTTATGGTCGGCCCAATGGATTTGGTCATCCTCAGCAGGGCGTTAGCGGCGGTCTGCCTGTTTTTATTGGGAGCTGCCATAGGAACGGGCAAGCTCGGTGAACTCAATACGCAGCCCGATCCGAAACTCGGTGTCATCGCACTGCGCATGGGCTTGCTGCTAGCCCCATTCGCGGTGTATCGCATGTACGCGAACGTCAGTTTCTGGCTCAGCGGCAATTATCTCAGCATGTACCTCGATGGAGGGCCGGGCGGCCTGCCCTATGCGTTGGGCGGCTGGGCCATCTTGTCTGTCTTCGCCTTCCTCGCGTCCCGGCCCGCACGCGCCCCGGCCTGGGTGGCATTCATGCTTGGCATCCTGCTTTGCGCCATAGAGACCTTGAAGGGTGCGCGTGGCATCGCCATGGGACAGCTGATCGGCCTCACGTGGCTGTTCGTGTCGAGCCAGGGCATCCGCTTCTCACTCTGGAAGGCGGTTATTGCTGGCTTGGCCATGGTGATGCTTGCCGATTACGTGGGCCGGGCACGCTTTGGCATCTCTGCCGCGGATCTGCCCGCAACAGGTATGGCCGACTCGTTGCTCGGGTTCTTTTTCAGCCAGGGAGTATCACTTATCTTTCTGGTTGCCATGCTGGAGAACCTGCAGGGATTTGTTCCCGGCATAGATGGCATTCGCTCGACATTCGCTCTGATCGTTGACAACTTTCACCGATTGTTTGGCAGTCTGCCTGCAGGCCAAAGTGAGGATTTTGCACGCCTCACCGCTAGCCTTGCCCATCGCCTTGCTTATATGGTGAATCCCGAAATGTACCTGTCCGGCATGGGCATGGGAGGTTCGGCCGTGGCCGAGTCACTGCTCTACTCCTCGCTGTTTGGGCCGTTGTGTGCAGGCCTGGTGACCGGACTCATATTGAAACTGCTGTTCCATGCAGGCCGCAATTCCTCGGCTGGCCTGTTCGTACTGGCCAGTACGTTTCCTTTTCTGCTGCTGGTCCCCCGTGAGACACAGTTGTATTTTCTGATCCCATTGATCAAGGCAAGCATTTTTGTAGTGCTCGCGGCAACCTTTGCAAAGCGTCATGCAAGCAACTAAACGAAAAGTTACGGTGGTCATCCCGACCTATAAGCGGGCACACTTGCTTGCCGAAACCATTCCGACGTACTTGCAGCCGGATGTTGAGGAATTGATCCTCGTCGACGATTGCTCGCCCGACGACACTACGGCGGTTGCGCAGAAGCTGATGCAGACATATCCCCGCATCAGTTACTTGCGGAATGAAACCAACAGCAAGCAGACGGTGTCCAAGAATCGCGGCAAGACGCTTGCCGAAACAGACTATATCTATTTTGGCGACGATGACTCCATCCTTTCGGACGGCGGAATCGCCATGCTACTGGAGAGCGCAGAGAAAAGCGGTTGCGAAATTGTCGGCGCCTCTGCGCTATACCTGCGCAACGACGCCGATACGTTGAGGTCAATCCTGGCGAGACGAAAGCAGGTTGACAATGCCGACGCTATCGTGAATCTCAGCGAATTGCATTTCGACTGCTCTACTACCACGCGCGCGCCGATTGAGTTGCCGGTCTGCCAGGCCTCCTTTCTCATTCGCACCGAAGCGGCACGCTCGGTGGATTTTGACACTGGTTATGTGGGCAACTGCTATCGCGAGGAAACAGATTATCTTATTCGCTGCCGCGCATTGGGCTATCGGATTATCTATGACTCACGAGTTACGCAAATCAATTTACCGCCGTCAAAAGCAACCGGTGGAGCACGCGGTAGAGGACGATTGTCTTACGAAGGTTATGCCCTGTACAATACGGTTCGCTTTATTCTCAAGAATCAATCCATCCTCACACAACTGGACCATCGCTGCCGCTCCGGTGCGATGATCAGTCGTTACATCATGGGCCGAATCCGCTCGGCCATGGCGCGATTCAAGGCGCCGGCACAGTAAAAGGGATTGATGTGAAGTCCAAACTGATCACCGTTATTCTCGCGGGTGGTACCGGCACGCGCCTGTGGCCGGTCTCACGCGAATCCTTTCCGAAGCCTTTTGCCAGCCTGGTAGGCGATAACTCCCTGCTCGAACAGACGCTGGCGCGAGCCGAGGCCATTGGCAGCAATGAAATCGCTGTCGTGTGCAATCGCGAGCACCAGTTCCTTGTGCAAAATGTGCTGGCCGACGTTAGCGTGCCATGCCGACTATTCCTAGAACCGGAACCGCGGAATACGGCGGCAGCAATGGCGGTCGCATGCATCGAAGCGACAGCGCAGGATGGTGCTGACACTGTTCTGCTTGCCATGCCAGCTGACCACCGGGTCAACGATGTGGACGCCTTCCGTCGGACCTGCGGCGAAGCTGTGCGGCTTGCCGAGCAAGGCTACATCATGACGTTCGGCATCGAACCCACGCGCCCCGAGACCGGCTATGGCTATCTCGAATCCGGAGACGCGCTGGCCGGAGGCGGATTCAAAGTCGCCCGCTTCATTGAAAAGCCTGAGCTGGAAGTCGCGATGCGACTGGCGACCTCCGGCCGGCATTTCTGGAACGGCGGCATCTTCTGTTTCAAGGCCGGCGTCCTGCTTCAGGCTCTGGACCAGCATGCACCGGATATTCTGGCTCAGGCACGCCTGGCCGCAGCGAAAGCAGAGCGTTCGCCCAACGGCGACAGGTGTCCTACCGTCCAGTATCGGGCCGACGAGTTCAGCGGTATTCGCTCGGAGTCTATTGATTACGCGGTCATGGAAAAGGCCGGGAACCTGGGCATGGTCCCCGCGGCCTTTGACTGGAATGACGTCGGTTCGTGGCCGTCGGTCTTTGCCGAAGCCGAAGTGCGCGACGTCGACGGCAATGCCGTCCGTGGCGATGTTGCGCTGGTGAATTCGCGCAATGTGTCGGCACGTGCGGAATCCCGGCTGGTCGCCGCTGTCGGGGTGGAGAATCTCATCATTGTGGAAACGGCCGACGCAGTGCTGGTGCTCAATCCCGAGCACGCACAATCGGTGAAGACACTGGCGGAAGGGCTAAAGCGTGAAGGCCACGCTTGCCACGACACGCACCTGACCGTCTACCGGCCCTGGGGCACTTACACCGTGCTCGAAGAAGGGCCCGGCTTCAAGATTAAGCGCATCGTGGTCAATCCTGGCAAGTCCCTGTCATTGCAACTTCACCACCACCGGAGCGAGCACTGGGTCGTTGTGTCGGGTGTCGCCGTGGTCCAGATCGGCGATGAGGAATTTACCACGTACCCGAATGAATCGCGTTTTATTCCAATCGGACAAAAGCATCGGCTCACGAACCGGACGGGAGACGATCTGGTCATGATCGAAGTGCAATGCGGCCAATATCTTGGCGAGGACGACATTGTCCGTTTCGCCGACCACTACGGCCGTCAATAAGGCGATCCACACCCATGACTCCAGACCGCACCCGAGATAGCCGCGACTCCGGCTTGTCGACATAACAACTGCGGCAAAACTCTACGCAACCATGTTCAATTTAAGCATTGGTTTTGTTGTATCCATGCTAGTAACCGCGTGGATTGTTCACTACGCGCATCTGCACCAGAATTTCTCCGCCGACAAGGACCTCAGCGGCGCCCAGAAATTCCATACCCGTCCGGTACCACGTATCGGCGGGACCGGCATCGCGATCGCCCTCGTGGTTCAATCTATCGCGCTTTATTTCAAAGAAGCGCCCCAAGCGGCGAAATTTGCGCTCCTGGTCCTGTCCGCGGTACCGGCGTTTGCCGCTGGGTTCGTGGAGGACATTACCAAACGCGTATCACCGCGAGCCAGGCTGATGGCGACCATAACAGCCGCGCTGGTGGCGGTCTGGCTGCTCGATGCGCGCGTGACCCGCATTGACGTTGCGGCCGTGGACAACCTGATGACTATTCTGCCCTTGTCCATCGCCATTACCGCCCTCGCCGTGGCCGGCGTGGCAAACGCAGTCAATATCATTGACGGTTTCAACGGCCTGGCCGCCATGGTGTCGGCTATGATGTTCATGTCGATGGCCTACGTGGCCGCTCAGACCGGCGACACGCTGATTGTGTCGATCTCTCTGACCATGGCTGGCGCTATTTTCGGCTTCTTCCTCTGGAACTTCCCTGCAGGGCTGGTTTTCCTTGGTGATGGCGGCGCTTACCTGATTGGCTTCATCCTGGCAGAGACGGCTGTGATGCTGGTGATGCGCAACCCTGGCGTGTCGGCTTGGTATCCGGTACTGATGCTGATCTACCCAATTTTTGAAACACTGTTTTCGATCTACAGGAAAAAGATGCTGCGCGGCATTTCGCCCGGCATTCCCGATGGTGTGCACCTGCACATGCTGATTTACAAGCGACTGATGCGGTGGGCTGTAGGTAGCAAGGACGAAAGGCAACGCCTGAAGCGGAATTCGATGACCGCACCTTATCTGTGGTTACTGAGCCTGTTGGCTGTATTGCCAGCCAGCCTGTTCTGGAGCAACGGCGTCGTGTTGTGCGTTTGCATTGGTATCTTCGTGATCGTCTATGTCTGGCTGTACTGGAGTATCGTGCGCTTCAAGACGCCACGTTGGATGATTATCAAAAAAACAGAGAAATGACTGCTGCTAATAATACACCCATGGAATACCGCGACATAACCAAGTCGATAAGCGTCGACGATGTCGTTGATTTCAGCGCACGCCACGCAATCAAAATCGTCATTAGCACTATCGCAGGTGCGGTGTTAGCTGTCGGCCTGGCCGTTTCCATTCCCAAGCAGTGGTCCGCTTCGGTCGAACTCCAAGTGGGTCAGTTTTACTCCACTGGCGTAACCGGTCCGGTGGTTACACAAATTGAGACACCTTCCAGGACGGTGGAACGGCTTAAACTCCCGGCGTTTGTGGATCAGGTACTCACACGCTTGAATTTGCCGCTGGATCTCGGCGCCAATGATGAGGCGTCGCTGATTCGCAGCTCGGCCGACGTACGCGTGATGCGCAATGCTGATCTGGTTCAGATCACGCTGAATGGGAATTCCCCCGAAGCGGCGCTCAAGCATGCGGAGGCCTTCCGCGATACGCTGATCGAGGCCCATCGCAGCCTCGCTCAACCATCCATGGACAAGTTGACACTTGAATTGAAGGAAGTGGATCTTTCACTGACCAAAGAGAGCGAGCAACGCGACCGGCTCGACAAGCTGGCACAGGAACAGCAACGCCTTGGTGCAGCCGGAAGATTCTCCGAATCCGTGTTGCTGGCCCAAATGATTGCTGCCAATGACGCCCAGATCCGGGATTTACGCCTGCGCCGCGCGGCACTCATGGAACAATCGAATCCGAACCGCACCTTCAATACGCGTGTCATCGGTCCAATGAGTGTCAGCAAGCGCCCGGTCTATCCGATGAAAAGCAGGTTTGCCGTTGCCGGCGCCGTCCTGGGTGGTCTGGCTGGCGTGGCAATTTCGCTGCTGATTGACCTTTCCCGTCGCCGCACTCGCACTAGCGTCTAATTCGGTACCTAGCAACGGGGGCGTGGCATCCGATGACAGCCTAGAACTGACTGTATCTTGGCGCTAACGGCCCGAAGACTTCCGCCTGGGCCAGCGGTCTTCCTGCAATATCCTTGGGGGCGAGGATGGCGAGTCCCTCCAGCGGCCATTCCACCCCTATCCCCGGATCGTTCCATAGCAACGTTCTCTCGTTTTCGGGGTACCAGTAGTCGGTCGTCTTATAAAGAACTTCCGCGTGCCCGGATAAGACCAGGAAACCGTGGGCGAAGCCCTCGGGTATCCACAGTTGCTTCCTGTTCGCAGCCGAGATGTTCAGCCCCGCCCATTTGCCGAAAGTGGGTGATTCACGCCGGATGTCCACAGCGACATCGAAGATCTCTCCTGCAACAACGCGAACGAGCTTGCCTTGTGGGTGGCATACCTGGTAATGCAGACCCCGCAGGACATTGCGCGCGGAGCATGAATGGTTGTCCTGGACGAAAGTTCGCCGGATACCGGTCGCCTGCTCGAACTTCCGGGCATTGAAGGTCTCCATGAAAAAACCGCGTTGGTCGCTGACCACCTCAGGTTCGAGCACCAGCACATCTGGCAGCGCTGTAGGGGTAGCAGTGAGAGTCATCTAACCTGATCCGTAATGATGTGCCGAAGATATTCGCCATAGCGGTTCTTGTCGAGCGAAGCGGCAATCTCCAGCACTTTGTCAGAGGTGATCCAACCGTTGCGGTACGCAATCTCTTCGGGGCAGGCGACCATCAGGCCTTGTCGGTGCTGCAGCGTTGCGATAAAGCTCGCCGCATCTAGCAAGAATTCTGGCGTGCCGGTGTCCAACCAGGCATAACCGCGCCCCATGATCTCGACATCGAGCTGGCCGGCCCGCAGATATTGGTTGTTGACGTCGGTGATCTCGAGTTCGCCGCGCGCCGATGGCCGGATTCCTGCGGCGATGTCGCATACCTGGTTGTCGTAGAAATAGAGGCCGGTCACCGCGTAGTTGGAGCGCGGTTTGTGCGGCTTTTCTTCCAGCGACACGGCGCGAAAGTCCGCGTCGAATTCCACCACGCCATAGCCCTCGGGATCCTGTACGTGATAGGCGAATATCGTGGCGCCCTCCGTCCGCCTGGCGGACCGTCTGAGCTGTGCCACCAGATCGTGGCCGTAGAAGATGTTATCGCCGAGTATAAGCGTCGACGGATGATTGCCGATGAAATCCTTGCCGATGATGAAGGCGTGCGCCAGCCCGTCCGGCGATGGCTGCACGGCATATTGGAGGTTGATGCCCCAGGCGCTGCCATCGCCCAGCATCTCGGCGAAGCGCGGCGTGTCCTGCGGCGTGGAGATGACCAGGATGTCACGGATGCCGGCCAGCATCAGGGTGGACAGCGGGTAGTAGATCATCGGCTTGTCGTACACAGGGAGCAGTTGCTTTGATACCGACCGCGTGATGGGATAGAGCCGAGTGCCGGAACCTCCGGCGAGGACGATGCCTTTACGCATGGGAGTCTCGTTCAGCAAGGATCTGGTCCAGCAGATGGCGCACCCCTTCTTCCCATGGAGGAAGGTGAATGCCGAAAGTCTGGCGCACCTTTGCTGTATTTAGCCGTGAATTGGCCGGCCGTGGCGCCGCGGCGGCGTACTCGGCCGCGGAAATGCCATCGATATTGTCAGGCCCGGCCTTCAGGGCGATGCCGCGTACCGCCGCATGGCGAAGGACTTCCTTCGCATAGGCATGCCATGTGGTCTCGCCGGCAGCGGCCAGATGGTAGATACCCGCAGCAAAGTTAGCCCGGTTTCCATACAGCCAGTGGCGCGCAATGATCTGGGCGGTTACGTCGGCAATCAACGCTGCCGATGTTGGCGCGCCATGCTGGTCGGCCACCACCCGAAGGCTGTCGCGCTCGCTGGCAAGGCGCAGCGTGGTCCTGGCGAAATTGCTGCCGTGCGCTCCCGCCACCCAGGACGTGCGCAGGACCAGGGCTGGAATACCTGCCGCGGCGATCGCCGCTTCTGCGGCCAGCTTGCTCTTGCCATACACCGAGCGCGGATTGACGGGGTCGCTTTCGACATAGGGACTGTCCTTGCTGCCGTCGAACACATAATCAGTGGAATAGTGAACCAACAGCGAACCCATGGCGCGAGCTTCTTCGGCCAGCACCTCCACGGCCTCCGCGTTGATGGCAAAGGCGAGCGCGGGCTCAGCTTCCGCCTTGTCGACCGCTGTGTAGGCCGCAGCATTGACAATTACGTCGGGGCAGTGTTGGCGAAGCACGCGGCGGATCTGTTCGGGGGCGCCAAAGTCGCACGTGGATCGATCAAGCGCGACGACATGGCCCAGCGGCGCCAAGCTGCGTTTCAGTTCGAAGCCGACCTGTCCGTTGCTGCCGGTAACGAGAAGCTTGGGGGTTTCCCTGCTATGCGGCATATTGCTTCGCCACCCAATGGCGATATTCGCCGGACAGCACCTCCTGCACCCAGTCCTGGTTGCGCAGGTACCAATGCACGGTCTTGTGCAGGCCGGAATCGAAGGTCTCGGCCGGCTTCCATCCGAGTTCCCGCGCGAGCTTGCTGGCATCGACAGCGTAGCGCCGGTCATGACCGGGGCGATCTTTGACGAACGCGATCTGGTTTCGGTACGACCCGGAGGCCTTGGGCTTCAGAGTATCCAGCATGTCGCAAAGCGTCTGCACCACCTCGAGGTTGGTCTTCTCGTTCCAGCCGCCGACGTTGTACGTTTGACCGGAGCGGCCGCGTGCTAGCACCTCGCGGATGGCCGCGCAGTGGTCGCCGACGTAGAGCCAGTCGCGCACGTTCAGGCCATCGCCATAGACGGGCAGCGGTTTGCCAGCCAGGGCCCTGGTGATCATCAGCGGAATCAGCTTCTCGGGAAGTTGGAATTGCCCGTAATTGTTGGAGCAGTGGGTCGTGAGCACCGGCAACCCATAGGAATGATGGTAGGCGCGGACCATATGGTCCGATGCCGCCTTCGAGGCGGAATACGGGCTGTTGGGCTGATATGACGAGGTTTCCGAGAACGGTGGGTCAGCCGGGCCGAGCGAGCCAAAGACTTCATCGGTGGAGACGTGCAGAAAGCGGAATGCGGCCCGGGTTGGGACGTCAAGTCCTCGCCAATAGGCGAGGACCGCTTCGAGCAGGGTGTGCGTGCCCACCACGTTGGTCTGTACAAAGTCAGCCGGCGCATCGATAGAGCGATCGACGTGGCTTTCCGCGGCAAAATGCAGGACTGCGCGTGGCCGATAGGACTGAAGTAGGCGGGTTATCTCTGCACCGTCGCAGATATCGGTTTGCGAAAAGATGTGCCGAGGATCGCCTTCGACGGCAGTCAAGCTTTTGCGGTTGCCTGCATAGGTCAGCTTGTCGACATTGACAATCGCGTCGGCGCCATCCTGGCACAGCCAGTCGAGGACGAAGTTGGCGCCGATGAAACCTGCACCGCCTGTAACCAAAATGTGCGACAACGCTTGCTCCTGCCAATTTGTGTCGACAAAACCACCCTCCATGCCTGGAAAACTACGGCCATGTATCCCAGAAAGGAGGCTATTCTATCTGCCGACATAACCATCCTACGATCGCCGCAGTTCGTTGGGTAGCCTCAGGCAACAGGCACCGCAACGGACGCGATGCGGCTTACCCTAATGACGATTCGCAATGCATCTCAAGCATCACCCTGCGCCGTTGGCGACCTCCAGGGCTGTGCGCCCTCTCTCAAGGCTCTCCTGGAACGACTCGATCCGAAAATACCGCTGCGCTTCGTCGGTGACCTGATCAATCGCGGACCCGCCGCGGTGCGCACGCTGCGGACCGTCCGTGCACTTGGCGTGCGCGCCGAAACCGTTCTCGGCAACCACGACATCCACCTCCTCGCCGTAGCCGCCGGCGTCCGCAAGAAAGGAAAATCCGACACGCTCGACGACATCCTCGCTGCACCCGATTGTGAGGACTTGCTCACCTGGCTGCGCCATCGCCCCTTGGCCCTGCTGGAAAACAACTTCCTACTGGTCCACGCCGGTGTCCTCCCCCAGTGGACTGCCGCCCAGGTCCTCGACCTCGCCCACGAAGTCGAAGCCCAACTCCAGGGCCGCAACTGGCAAGACTTCCTCGCCAACGTCTTCGGCAACACCCCCGACCGCTGGCACGACGGCCTGCGCGGTATCGAGCGGCATCGCGTGGTGGTCAATGCCCTTACCCGGCTGCGCTATTGCACCGTCGACGGCGTGATAGATTTCAAGACCAAGGAAGGCCTGGGCAAGGCGCTCGACGGCTTTATGCCGTGGTTCGATGTGCCGGGACGGCGAACCCGGGATGTGACCGTGGTGTGCGGACACTGGTCGACGCTGGGCCTGGTGATGCGGCCAGACCTGATGTCGCTGGATACCGGCTGCGTCTGGGGCGGCAAGCTGACGGCTGCCCGCATGGCGGCGGATCCCGCCGAGCGGACCGTGGTCCAGGTCGATTGCCCCCAATATTGTGATCCGTTGGCCTGAGGCGCAGTCCCGCATCGGCGGGAAGGAAAATTGTGTCAACTGATGGCGGCGGAGGCTGCCACGGGTTCGGCCCTAGGCCTGGCGGGCTGATTCAGCCGCTCGACCGTGGCGGCTGCCTCGTCGGCCGCACCCCGTGCGAGATGCTGCACGACCTCGCGCGCGGCGCTTGCCAGCTCGCGGCGGTCGGAAGATGCCGGCCCCAGCGGTGGGCCGATGACGACCCGCGCCTTGATGCGCGGAGCGCGAAGGACGGCGTTCAGCGACTGCAGCAGCGTGGTGTCGTCAATGTAGGCTGCCGCCAGCGTGGGCTCGCCGGTGGCCGCGTCCAGGTAGTTCAGTCCGACTGGCTGCACCGGCAGGCCACCGGAAATCGGCGCCTGCATCAGGTTGGCATGGAACGGCAGCACGCTGGTCCCATCCGTCGTCGTCCCCTCCGGAAACACCCCCACCAGATCCCCCTGCAACATCACATCCGTAATGTCATGCAGCACCCGATGCGCATCCCGCTTGCGCCCGCGTTCGATGAAGATGGTGCCGGTCTTCTCGCACAGCCACCCAACCAGCGGCCAGCTGCGGATTTCCGATTTGGCGACAAACCGCACCGGCTGCCAGCTGTGGATCACGTAGATATCCAGCCAGGAAATGTGGTTGGACACCACCATCGCCCCCTGCCGCGCCGCACCGTTGTGCGCAGCGCCGGTGGCGTCGACCACCTCGACTTCCACCCCGCAGATCCGCAACAGCCGCCGCGACCAGCGGCGGATATGCCATTCGCGGGAGCGCACGCCCAGCCACGGGAACAGCAAGGCGCACGTCAGCAACCCGCGCAGCAGGTGCAGGACCAGTGCGGTCTTGCGCAGCCAGATCATGCCTGGGCGTGGTTGCCGTAGACGACTTGCCCGCCGACCAGGGTCATGCGGACCTTGCCTTCCATTTCGTAGCCGAGCCACGGCGAGTTCTTGCCCTGGCTCTTGAGGGAGCGGCGCTCGACCTTCCACACTTGCTTCGGATCGAACACGCACACGTCTGCGGCGCTGCCGACGGCGAGGGTGCCGGCCTTGAGGCCGATGACGCGGGCCGGTTCGGCGGTGATGCGGGCCAGCGCCTGGGCCAGCGGGACCTTGTGCTCGCTGGCCCAGCGCAGGGTCAGCGGCAACAGCAGTTCCAGGCCGGTTGCGCCGGGCGAGGCTTCGGCGAAGGGCAGCAGTTTTTCGTCGTCGTCCACCGGCGTGTGGTCGGAGCACAGGGCGTCGATGGTGCCGTCGGCCAGCGCGGCGACGATGGCGTCGCGGTCGCGCGGGCTGCGCAGCGGCGGCGAGAAGCGCATTTGCGAGTTGAAGTAGCCGATATCCATGTCGGTCAGCGAGACGTGGTGGATATTGACGTCGCAGCTCACTTTCAGGCCTTCGCGCTTGGCCTGGCGCACCAGTTCCAGGCCGGCGGCGGACGACAGCCGGCACAGGTGAACGCGGGCGCCGGTGCTGCGCATCAGTTCGAAGATGGTGTGCAGGCGCACGGTCTCGGCGATCACCGACACGCCGGACAGGCCCAGGCGCGAGGCCACGGCACCGCTGGCGGCGACGCCGCCGCCCAGGAACGGGTCTTCCGGGCGCAGCCAGACGGTGAAGCCGAAGGTCTGCGCGTATTGCAGCGAGCGCAGCAGCACCTGGGTATTGCGCACCGGCGCCTCGGCCTGGCTGAAGCCGACGCAGCCGGCCTCGGTCAGCTGGCCCATCTCGGTCAGGGTTTCGCCCTTCAGGCCCAGCGTCAGGGCGCCCAGCGGGTAGACGTGGGTCTGGTTGAGAGTGCGGGCGCGGAACTTCAGCATTTCGACCAGGCCGGGCTCGTCGAGCACGGGGTCGGTGTCGGGCGGGCAGACCAGGCTGGTCACGCCGCCGGCGGTGGCGGCGGCCACTTCGGATTCGAGCGTGGCCTTGTATTCGTAGCCGGGCTCGCGCAGGCGCGCGGACAGGTCGACCAGGCCGGGGCACACGATCAGGCCCCGGGCGTCGATGGTCTTGTTGGCGGTGAAGTCCGCCGGGGCGCTGCCGACGCCGACGATCTTGCCGGCGGCAATAAAGAGGTCCTGCGCGGCGTCGGTGTTGCTGGCCGGATCGATCAGGCGGCCGCCCTGGATGTGAATCTTCATAGCTTGGCTTGTCGTGTCGCTTGGCTGGTTCGGTGTGTTGTGGCTCGACTGCGTCATTCGTAACCGCTCATTCGTCGCTATTGCCCGCCACGATGCCCATCACCGCCATGCGCACGGCGATGCCGAAAGTGACCTGGTTCAGGATCACCGATTGGGGGCCGTCGGCCACGGCGGAGTCGATTTCGACGCCGCGGTTCATCGGGCCCGGGTGCATCACGATGGCATCGGGCCTGGCCAGCGCCAGGCGCTCGGGAGTGAGGCCATAGGCCTTGAAATATTCCTGCGCGGAGGGCAGCAGCGCGCCGCTCATGCGCTCGTTCTGCAGCCGCAGCATGATGACCACGTCCACGCCCTTCAGGCCCTCTTCCATGTTGTGGAACACGCGCACGCCCATCTGCTCCAGCCCGGACGGCAGCAGCGTGCGCGGGCCAATGGCGCGCACTTCGGGCACGCCCAGCGTGGTCAGCGCGTGGATGTCGGAACGGGCCACGCGCGAGTGCAGGATGTCGCCGACGATGGCCACCGTCAGGTTGGTGAAGTCCTTCTTGAAATGCCGGATGGTGTACATGTCCAGCAGGCCCTGCGTCGGATGCGCATGGCGGCCGTCGCCCGCGTTGATCACGTGCACGTGCGGCGCGACGTGCTCGGCGATCAGGTACGGTGCGCCCGAACTGGCATGGCGCACCACGAACATGTCGGCGGACATGGCCGACAGGTTATTGATGGTGTCCAGCAGCGACTCGCCCTTGCTGGTCGACGAGGCGTTGATGTTCAGGTTCAGCACGTCCGCCGACAGCCGCTTGGCGGCGATCTCGAAGGTGGTGCGGGTGCGGGTGGAGTTCTCGAAGAACAGGTTGAACACGCTCTTGCCGCGCAGCAGCGGCACCTTCTTGACATCGCGGTCGGAGTCGGACAGCGAGACGAACTGGCTGGCGGTGTCGAGGATGTGCGTGATCATGTCACGCGACAACCCCTCGATCGACAGCAGGTGCTTCAGTTCGCCGTTCTTGGTGAGCTGCGGGTTGCGGAACGTCTTGGTCATGGCTGGTCGGGCGCGGGCAAAAAACGGGAGGTGGTCTGGTCTCGGGGCGGGGTCTCGGGCGCGCGGGCGCCCCTGGCATCGGTGCCGGTTTAGCCAGTGGCGGAATCGGTAGGTTCGGTCGTGAAGGCGAATCGCGCAGCGGCGCCTTCGCCCTGGCGCGATAGCACCAGGGTCGTGCCGGGCGGCAGCGCCATCTCGGCGGCGCACAGGTCGGCGCCGATCGGCAGCTGGCGGCCGCCGCGGTCGACCAGCACGCCCAGCGCCACGCGCGCGGGGCGGCCATAGTCGAACAGCTCGTTGACGGCGGCGCGGATGGTGCGGCCGGTGGCCAGCACGTCGTCGATCAGCAGGATGTTGCGGTCATCGACGGCAAATGGCAGCGTGGTCGGTTCGGCCTGGCTATGCAACCCCTTCTTGGCATAGTCGTCGCGATGGAAGGCCACGTTGATCACGCCATGCTCGGGCAACTGCAAGTCCGCGGCCAGTCGCGCAGCAATCCATGCCCCGCCGGAATGGATGCCGGCCACCGACCAGCGCGCGCGCTCGGCCTCGGGGATCAGGGCCTGGGCCTGGTCCAGCAGCTTGCGGTACAGCGACTCGGCGTCGGGAACGGAGATCTGCGTCATAGCGGGAATTGGTCGAAATACTGTTGCAGGATGATGCGGGCGGCCTCGGCATCCAGTTCACCGCGGCGGGCGCCGGCCATCGACGCGGCGCGCGAGGTATAGCGCTCGTCAACCCACTCCACCGGCAGGCCGAAGCGGCCGTTGAGCTGGTTGCCAAAGCGCCGCGCCAGCTTCATCGACGGCTGCTCGCCGCCTTCGGGGTTGACCGGCATGCCGACGATCAGCTGCACCGGGTTCCATGCCTGGATCAGCGCCGCCACGGCCTCGAAGCGGCCTTCCACGGTGATGTTGGGGAGGATGGTCAGGGCACGCGCCTCGCGCGTGATGAAGTTGCCCAGCGCGACGCCGATCTTTTTTTCGCCGTAGTCAAATGCCAGGACCGTGCCGTCGCGGGGCAGTTCACGCCCCACGGCATCAGGCATGCCCGGCCTCGCCGGACAGCATGGTGAAGTCGATGCCGAGCAGCCGGATGGCGGCGGCAAAGCGCTCGTCGGGCGGGACGCTGAAGATGATCTCGGGATCGGCCTGGACGGTGAGCCAGCCGTTGCGGCTGAGTTCTTCCTCCAGCTGGCCGGCGCCCCAGCCGGAATAGCCCAGCGTCAGCAGGAAGCGGTGCGGCCCGCTGCCGTTGGCCACGGCCTCCAGCACGTCCTTGGAGGTGGTCATCTCGAGCCCGCCGGGCACGGCCAGCGACGAGACATAGACACCCACCGGGTCGTGCAGCACGAAGCCGCGCTCGGTCTGCACCGGGCCGCCGAAATAGACCGGCTGGTGCGCCACGGGCTGGATCTCGAGCTTGAGGTCGATCTTGTCGAACAGCGTGGCCATGTCGATGTCGATGGGCCGGTTGATCACCAGCCCCAGCGCGCCACGCTCATTGTGTTCGCAGAGATAGACGACGGAACCCGAAAAGGTCGGATCGGCCATGCCGGGCATGGCAATCAGGAACTGATTGGTCAGATTGATGGGTGCTTCGGGCTTCGCCATGCCTTGCATTTTATCAAATCGCCGGGGGTCTTCCGGAAAAGATTGGCGTGCGTTCCAGTGCAGCAATGGGCGCTCCGCCATCCGCCGCCGCCGCGGCGAGGCTTAGGCCTTGCTAGTCAGCGCGGCCAGTTCGTCCGCCGTCAGCCAGCGCCACTCGCCTTCGGCCAGTGCCGGATCGAGCTGCAGGCTGCCGATGGCGCTGCGGTGCAGCGCGTCGACGTGGTTGCCCGCGGCCGCGACCATGCGCTTGACCTGGTGGTACTTGCCTTGCACCAGGGTTAGCCGCAGGCTGCGTTCGCCGGTGATCTCGCAGGCTTCCGCCGCGATCGGCGCCGGTTCGTCCAGCAGTTGCACGCCGCTGCGCAGCGCCTGCGCCTGCTCTGGCGTGACCGGCTCGGCAGTGGTCACTTCATAGACCTTGGGCACCTTGCGCTTGGGCGAGGTCTGGGCATGGATGAACTGGCCATCGTCGGTCAGCAGCAGCAGGCCGGTGGTGTCGTGGTCCAGCCGCCCCACCGCCTGCACCTCGCGCTGGCGCAGCGGCACCGGCAGCAGGTTGTAGACGCTGGGGTGATGGCGCGGGCGCTGCGAGCACTCATAGCCGGTGGGCTTGTTCAGCATCAGGTAGGCCTTGGTGCAAGCCAGCCATGCCTCGCCGTCGACAGTCAGGCGCAGGCCATCCACGTCGAATTGCGCGCGCGGGTCTTCACACAGTTCGCCGTTGACCTCGACCAGCCCGGCAGCGATCAGGTCGCCGCAGTAGCGGCGCGTGCCAAAGCCCTGGGATTGGAGAATGCGGTCGAGAGTCATGGTGCTTCTTTTGTGGGTGGTGTCGGGACATACGGCCGGCGGCATGCCGGCCGGGTACCGCTATGTTAGGGTATCGGCGCGATCGGCCCGGCTTTCCACACTTTCGGCTTCGGCAAACCAGTCAGACAGGCACGCGAACATGCAGGCAGCAGGCAACCCCGCTACATCCCGGCCACCGTACCGGATCGGCAAGACCTTTGCGCGGGGGCTGGTCTGGTTCCGGCGCGACCTGCGCGCCACCGACCACGCGGCGCTGCATTATGCCCTCAGGCACTGCGCACAGGTGTCGTGTGTGTTCGTGTTCGACCGCGACATCCTCGATCCGCTACTGGTTCGCGGGCTGCAGGCCGACCGGCGGGTCGAGTTCATCCGCCAATCGCTGCTGGAGCTGGCGCAGGCGCTGGGCGGGGCCGGCGGCGGCCTGATCGTGCTGCACGACCGCGCGCAGACCGCCATCCCGCTGCTGGCACGCAAACTGGAAGCCGAGGCGGTCTTCGCCAACCACGATTACGAGCCCGCCGCCAACGCACGCGACGAAGCGGTGCGCCAGGCGCTGACGGCGCAGGCCTGCGCGCTCTTTACCTTCAAGGATCGGGCAGTCTTCGAGCGCGACGAGATCCTGAACGGCCAGGGCAGGCCATTCGCGGTGTTCACCCCGTACAAGAATGCCTGGCTCAGGACCGTACAGCCGTTCGACCTGCGTCCTTATCCTGTCGACCCGTACCTGCCGGCGCTGGCGCCTGTACCCGCGGCGTACAGCCAGCCGGTTCCGACGCTCGAACAGCTGGGCTTTCGCGCCAGCAACCTCGCCGAGATTGCGATGCCCGCCGGCGCCTCCGGTGCGCAGGCGCTGTTCGACGAGTTCACCGGGCGCATGGGTGACTACGGCCGCCGCCGCGACTACCCTGCCCTGCGCGGCCCCAGTTACCTGTCGGTGCACCTGCGCTTCGGCACCATCTCGATCCGCACGCTGGCGCGCGCCGCGCACGAGACCATGCTGCGCGGCGGCGCCGACAGCGCCGGCGCCGCGGTGTGGCTGTCGGAGCTGATCTGGCGCGATTTCTACTTCATGATCCTGCACCACCATCCACGCGTGGCGGCGGGCGCGGCGTTCCACCCGGCCTACGACGCGATCCGCTGGCAGGATGGCGACACTGGCGAGCGCTATTTCCGCGCCTGGTGCGACGCCGCCACCGGCTACCCGCTGATCGACGCGGCGATGCTGCAGATCCGGCAGAGCGGCTATATGCACAACCGCCTGCGCATGGTCACCGCGAGCTTCCTGGTCAAGGATCTTGGCGTCGACTGGCGCCGCGGCGAGCAGTACTTTGCCGACCAGCTCAATGACTTCGACCTGGCCGCCAACAACGGCGGCTGGCAATGGGCCGCATCCACCGGCTGCGATGCGCAGCCGTGGTTCCGCATCTTCAATCCGGTGACGCAATCGCAGAAGTTTGATCCGCAGGGCCGCTTTATCCGCAAATACCTGCCGCAACTGGCGGCCTTGCCGGACAAGTACCTGCATGCGCCGTGGACCGCGCCCGAGTCGGTACTGGCCGATGCGCGCGTACGCCTGGGCGACAACTACCCGCGCCCGCTGGTGCAGCACGACGTTGCGCGCCAGCAAACGCTGCGGCGCTATGAGGTGGTGAGGCGTGCCGACAGCGCGCAGGTTGCCGGCACGGATACTGAACCCGCCTGAGGCGCGGGTTCAGGCGGCCAGCATCGCGCTTTCCCGATAGTGCCGCTGCGCGTCCTCGAAGCGTTCGGTTTCCTCGAACAGCCGCGCCAGCGCCAGGTGCGTGCGCACGCGCAGGCGGCGCTGCTGGTCGGGATCGGCATATTTCAGCGCGCGCTCGAAGCTGGATTGCGCCTTGCCCCACAGCTTCTCGCCCAGGCACAGCACGCCCAGCGTGTAGTAGAGGTCGGCGTCGGCGGGATGCGCGGCCAGCCATTTCTCGGCTTGCTGGATTTGCGGCAGGGCGTGGCCCGGCACGGCGCAATCGGCATAGCGCAGCACCAGCCGGCTGTCCCAGTTGACCTTGAGCGCGTCTTCGATGATGCGGCGGGCCTCGTTCTGCCGGCCGAGTGCAGCGAAATAGCGCGCCGCCGGTTCGGCGATGCGGGTGGCGCGGCGCTCGTCGGCGGACAATGAGCGCCAGAACTCGGACAGCGCGTCGGCATCGTGGCGGCGCTCCTCCAGCATGGCCTCGACCGCCATCTGCTTGAGCCGCAGCGCGAGCACCGGATGCAGTGCGTTGCGCTTCTCCAGCGAGCGCGCCAGGCGCAGCACTTCGGCCCAGTTCTTCAGGTGCTGGTGCGCGCGCAGCGCGATGCGCTGCACGTGGATCTGGCGCGCGCCCTGCGACTGCAGCTGCGCGATGGTTTCCAGCGCGCCGTCGGCGTCGCGGGCGTCGACCAGCAGTTCGGCCATCGACACCAACCGCGCCTGCTCGCGCTCGGGGTCGGTCACCTGCGCCATCCACGCATCGCGCCGACCGGTTTCCTGCATGCGGTGGGCGGCGCGCGCGCCGATCAGCGCGGCGGTCTGGGACTGGTCGTCCCATGACTGGGCTTCGCGCGCGGCGCGCTCGGCCCGGGCGAAACGGCCCGCGAACAGGTTTTCGATCGACTCGCGCAGTGCCGCCTGGGCCTTGCTCATGCGGCTGCGCTCGCGGTAGGCGGCGGCGCGGCGCGGCATCTCGGCCAGATGGCGGATGGTGGACATCACCGTCCACACCACGAAGAAGATCAGCAGCAGCAAGGCCAGCGCGAGGTTCAGCGACAGCTCGACGCGGTACGGCGGATAGAACAGCACCACATTGCTGTGGTTGAACTGCGTGAACAGGGCCAGCCCGACGGCGCCGCCAAACAGGACCGCAACCCAGAACAGAAGGCGCATGGGCTTACTCCTTCTTCAGGGCTTGCAGCGCGCCCAGGCTTTCGGACATGGTCGGCAGCTGCACCGTGACCGCGCCGGCCTGCGCCTGCCGCAGCAGCGTCAGCACGCCCTGCACGCGGCGCGACTTGGTATCGAAATAGCGGCCGATCATTGCCTGCGCGGCGGCCAGGTCGTTGCGGAACACGGGCTCGTTGCGCGACAGCAGCGCCAGGCGCGCATTGAGCAGGCGCAGCTTGACGTTCTCGCGCAGGAACCAGCCCTGGTCGCCCGACAGCAGCAGTGCCTCGGCATCGTCAACCTTGCGGATGCGGATCACCTGCGCCAGTTCTTCGCGCAGGTAGTCCCAGAAGCGGGTAAACCAGCCCGGACCGGTGCCATTGGCGGCGGCCGGCGCGCTGGCGCCATTGACACCATTTGCGGCGGCACCCTTGCGCGCATCGGCCTCGCTGCGCTCCAGCATGCGTTCGCTGGACAGCAGCGGCAGCGCGTCGACCTGGTTGATGGCTTCGTCCAGCTTGATCGCGGCGCCGGTCAGGTCGGTGTCGGGCACGGCCTTCATGCGCGCCACATCGCGGGCGATGGCGCGGCGCAGCAGGTTGTATTGCGGCTTGTCGGCGCGCGCCAGGCGCGCGTCGGCGCTTTGCAGCGCGGCCAGCGCGACCTGCACGTTGCCAGTCAGCTGCAGCTGCTGGCCGGCGCTGGTCAGCAACTGCTGGATCTCGGCGATTTCCCAGTCGTCGCGGTTGCGCATCAGGTCCTGGTAGACCTGTTCCAGCGCCACCTGCTTGTCGCGGGTCTCGCCGACCTGGTTCTCCAGGGCCCCGACCTTGGCTTGCAGTTCCTTGACGGTGTCCTGCGCGTTGCGCGTCAGCACGCGCGATTCCTGCACCAGCGCGTCGTTGCTTTGCTGGCGGCGCGCCAGCTCGCCGGTGAGGTGGTCGACGCGCTGCTGCAGCCACCAGAAGCCGCCGGCGGTCGCCACCACCAGCACGGCAACCAGCGCCCATAGCGCCGCGGAGCGGCGTGCGGCCGGACGGCCGGCACCGGCATTGCCGGCGCCATGAGGCGGCGCGGACTGCGCCGAGTGCGCCGGGTGGGCAGAGGCCGCGCCAGGCGGCATGGCGGGGGAGGACGTGGTTTCTTGCGTCACGCGTTCGACCTTCGTTGACGTTGCAGGAACTGCGGCAGGCGGGCTGACGGCCGGCGGCACCGTGGCCTGGGGCGGCGCGGCGGGCGCCAGGCCGGACGGCGCCGGCGTGCTCGATGGCGCGGGGCCGGCATGCCCGTCGGCCCACTGCAGGCAGGCTGCCAGCAGGCCGGCATCGCCGGGCGCGGCGCGCTGGATATGGGCAAAGCCCAGCGCCAGCGCCTGTTCGGCGATTCTCGCATGCGGTGCGATGCACTGCACCTGCCGCAGCGAAGCGTCTTCCTGGGGCGACAGATGCTGGCGCGCGAGCACGTCGAGGTTGCGCACCGCCTCGGAACTGGTTAGCAGCCAGGCGTGCGGCGCGGCGCCGGGACGCAGGTTGTCGCGCACCGCCTGCCATTGCATGGCGGTGGGTTCGGGCAGCGTGCGCTGGTAAGCCTCGACCGCTTCGACGCGGGCGCCGGCCTCGCGCAGGCGGTCGCCCAGCCAGTCGCGGCCGCCGTTGCCGCGGATGATCAGCACCGGCTTGCCGGCCAGCGCGGCGGGATCGAGCTGCGCCCACAGGGCTTCGGAGTCGAAGCGCAGCGCCTCGGCATCCGGGCCCGGCTCGTCATGGCCTGGCCCGTTGGCGTTGGCGCCCGCGGGCGCGATCACGCGATACGCCGGTGCGGCGATGCCACGCTCGGCCAGCGCAGCAACGCTGGCCGGCCCGACCACCGCCACCGCGACCGGCGCTGGCCAGCGGGCCACGGCCATGCCTTGCACGCTGGCCAGCGCCTCCAGGGCAAAGGCAATCGCATTGGGACTGACAAAGACCACCAGCGCAAATGTCTCCAGCCGCGCCAGCGCCGCGCGCAGCGGCGCGTCGTCAGCGGCCGGGCCGATCGCCAGCAGCGGGAAGCTGAGTACATCCAGACCGGCGCCCTGCAGGGCCTCGGTCAGTTGCCGGGACTGCCCGGCGGGTCGTGTCACAACGACGGTCGGGCGGGGCATCGGGCAGCCTCAGGCGGGAGCTTGGGAAGCGGCGGGATCGCCGGGATCGGCCAGCGCGGCCAGGATCGACTCGGCCCCCTGGGCCAGAAGATCGCGCGCGCAGGCCTGGCCCAGCGCTTCCGCGGCGGCCAGGTCGGCCGCCGGCCCGGCTGCAGCGGCGCGGATGGCACGGGTGCCGTCGGGCAGTGCGACAAAGGCCTCCAGCTTCAACTGGTCGCCGTCCCAGCGCGCATGGGCCGCCAGCGGGACCTGGCACGAGCCGCCCAGCCGGCGCGACACGGCGCGCTCGGCGGTGACGGCCAGCGCGGTCGGCTGGTGGTTCAGCGGCGCCAGCCATTCCGCCAGTTCCGGGCGGCCGGCCAGGGTTTCGATGCCCAGCGCGCCCTGCCCCGCGGCCGGCAGCGATACCTCGACCGGGATCAACGCGCGGATGCGGTCAGCCAGGCCAAGCCGCTTGAGGCCCGCGGCAGCCAGGATGATGGCGCCATATTCGCCGCGATCGAGCTTGCCCAGCCGGGTGTCGAGGTTGCCGCGCAGCGGCTTGATCACCAAATGCGGGTAGCGGCTGCGCAACGCTGCTTCGCGGCGCAGGCTGGAAGTGCCGACCACAGTGCCAGGCGGCATCTCGTCCAGCGATGCATAAGTGGAAGACACCAGCGCGTCGCGCGGATCCTCGCGTTCCATCACCGCGGCGAGCGCGAAGCCCGGGGGCAGCTCCATCGGCACATCCTTGAGCGAATGCACCGCGAGGTCGGCCCGGCCTTCGTCCATCGCGAACTCCAGTTCTTTGACAAACAGACCCTTGCCGCCGACTTTGGACAGCGTACGGTCTAGAATCTGGTCTCCGCGCGTGGTCATGCCAAGAATGGACACGTCGCACGCGGGATAGTATTGTTGCAATGCAGCACGCACATGTTCTGCCTGCCACAGGGCCAGACGGCTTTCCCGGGAGGCAATGACGAGCTTTTGCGGAAGGTTGCGAGACACGACAGCGGTAGAGGAAGACGGGGTGGCGGACGACATGCGCCAATGGTAGCACGCGCCCCAAGGGCCCCTCCCGCACCATTAGATAAGCTTAGAGAAGCAAGAGGAGATTGCATGACGCAGCATGCTGCGCGCCCCAATGGTCGGAAGACCGCTGCGGCCGCCAAGGATTCTTCCGCCGCAAAAGGTGACGTAGGCGGCGCAACCAGCACCAAGGCGCCCCGCTCCGCCCCCCGCGCAGCCAAGCGCTCGCCCAAGCCCATACTTTCGATCGTGTCGAGCAACGGAACCACCATCGCCGCCGCCCCTGCCCGCCGCACTGCCGACAAGGACGTGCCGCTGCGCGAGGACATCCGCTTCCTGGGCCGCCTGCTGGGCGACTGCCTGCGCGAGCAGGAAGGCGACGCCGCCTTCGAGGTGGTCGAGACCATCCGCCAGACCGCGGTGCGCTTCCGCCGCGAGAACGACCGTGCCGCCGGCGCGGAGCTGGACCGCCTGCTCAAGCGCCTGTCGCGCGACCAGACCAACCAGGTGGTGCGCGCGTTCAGCTATTTCTCGCACCTGGCCAATATCGCCGAGGACCAGCACCACAACCGCCGCCGCCGCGTGCATGCGCTGGCCGGCTCGCCGCCGCAGGACGGCAGCCTGCAGCATGCGCTGGAAAAGATCGACGCGGCAGGCGTCACCGGCAAGCAGCTGCGCAAGTTCCTGGACGAGGCGCTGATCGTGCCGGTGCTGACGGCGCACCCGACCGAAGTCCAGCGCAAGAGCATCCTCGACGCCGAACGAGAGATCGCCCGCCTGCTGGCCGAGCGCGACCTGCCGATGACCGCGCGCGAACGCGAGCACAACACCGCGCAGCTGCGCGCCAAGGTCACCACGCTGTGGCAGACCCGCATGCTGCGCGACGCGCGCCTGACCGTGGCCGACGAGATCGAGAACGCGCTGTCGTACTACCGCACCACCTTCCTGCGCGGCATCCCGCAGCTGATGAGCGAATTGGAAGAAGACATCGCCGCGGTGTTCCCCGCCACGCGCAAGCGCAAGGGCACCCCGGGCGCCCCGGGCACGAAGGCGGCGCCGCTGTCGCCGTTCCTGCAGATGGGCTCGTGGATCGGCGGCGACCGCGACGGCAATCCCAACGTCACCGCCGAGACGCTCGAGCACGCCGCCGGCCAGCAGGCACAGCTGATCCTCGACTGGTACCTGGACGAAGTTCACGCGCTGGGCGCCGAGCTGTCGATGTCGATGCTGATGGTCGATGCCAGCCCGGAACTGCTGGCGCTGGCCGAGCGCTCGCCCGACCATTCCGAGCACCGCGCGGATGAGCCCTACCGGCGCGCGCTGATCGGCATCTACGCCCGCCTGGCCGCCACCTGCAAGACGCTGAGCGGCCATGCCGCGACCCGCCGCCCAGTGGCGCCGGCCGAGCCCTACGACAGCGCCGAGGCCTTCGGCGCCGACGTGCAGATCGTGATCGACTCGCTACGCGCCCATCATGGCCAGGCGCTGGCCAGCCACCGCATCGACGCGCTGGCGCGCGCCATCGCCGTGTTCGGCTTCCACCTGGCCTCGGTCGACATGCGCCAGGTCTCCGACGTGCACGAGGCGGTGATCGCCGAACTGTTCGCCGCCGCCGGCATCGCCCCCGACTACGCCGCGCTGCCGGAGGCGCGCAAGCTGGAACTGCTGCTGGCCGAACTGCGCCAGCCGCGGCTGCTGACGCTGCCGTGGCATGAGTATTCGGAGCAGACCCGCAAGGAACTGGCGATCTTCGCCGCCGCGCGCGAGCTGCGGGCGCGTTACGGCAAGCGCGTCGCGCGCAACTACATCATCTCGCACACCGAGACGCTGTCAGACCTGGTCGAGGTGATGCTGCTGCAGAAGGAATCGGGCATGCTGCAGGGCACGCTGGGCAGCAAGACCGACCCGGCGCGCATGGAACTGATGGTGATCCCGCTGTTCGAGACCATCGAAGACTTGCGCAATGCCGCCGGCATCATGCAGTCCCTCCTGGACCTGCCCGGCTTCGATTCGGTGATCGCCCACCATGGCGTCGAGCAGGAAGTGATGCTCGGCTACTCGGACTCGAACAAGGACGGCGGCTTCCTGACCTCGACCTGGGAGCTGTACAAGACCGAGCTGGAGCTGGTGCAGCTGTTCGAGCAGCGCAAGATCAAGCTGCGCCTGTTCCATGGCCGCGGCGGCACCGTCGGCCGCGGCGGCGGCCCGACTTACCAGGCCATCCTCTCGCAGCCGCCGGGCACCGTGAACGGCCAGATCCGGCTGACCGAGCAGGGCGAGATCATCAACAGCAAGTTCGCCAATGCCGAGATCGGCCGACGCAACCTGGAAACGGTGGTCGCGGCCACGCTTGAGGCCTCGCTGCTGCCGCAGCAGAACGCGCCGAAGGACCTGGATACCTTCGAGGCCGTGATGCAGCAGCTGTCGGACCGCGCCTTCACGGCCTACCGCGACCTGGTCTACGAGACCCCGGGCTTCAAGGACTACTTCTTCGCCACCACCCCGATCACCGAGATTGCCGACCTGAACCTCGGTTCGCGCCCGGCCTCGCGCAAGCTGATGGACAAGAAGAACCGCCGCATCGAAGACCTGCGCGCAATCCCGTGGGGTTTCTCGTGGGGCCAGTGCCGGCTGCTGCTGCCGGGCTGGTACGGCTTCGGCAGCGCGGTGCGCTCGCTGCTGGACAGCGCACCGGACGACAAGGCCCGCAAGCAGGCCGTGTCCACGCTGCGCCGCATGGTCAAGACCTGGCCGTTCTTCTCGACGCTGCTGTCCAACATGGACATGGTGCTGGCCAAGACCGACCTGGCCGTGGCCTCGCGCTACGCCCAGCTGTGCGACGACGCCACGCTGCGCCGCAACGTGTTCAACCGCATCAGCAAGGAATGGCACCTGACCTGCGACATGCTGGCGCTGATCACCGGTCACCAGGAACGGCTGGCCGACAACCCGCTGCTGGCACGTTCGATCAAGAACCGCTTTGCGTATCTCGATCCGCTGAACCACTTGCAGGTCGAGTTGCTCAAGCGCTTCCGCTCGGGCAAGGATGGCGATGACATCCGCGTACGGCGCGGGATCCACCTGACCATCAATGGGGTGGCGGCGGGGTTGCGCAATACGGGTTGAGCGCGCTTCTGCGCTTGAGAGGGCTGCCGGTTGGCTCCCCTCTCCCATTAATGGGAGAGGGGTCGGGGGAGAGGGCAGGCGCTTGCCAGCATGACGCCGCCCGGATCGCCACTACCAGCGCACTGCGGAGATTTGGATCGCCGCAGTCCTGCCACCGCCTGCCCTCTCCCCCGCCCATCTCCCGCAAGCGGGAGAGGGGAGCAACCACTCGGCAAGCTTTCGCTTCACCCAACAAACGCCCCCGGCACCGGATCCTCCCCTAACGCATGCAGCAGCACCGCCCAGTGCATCGCCTCGTCCCCGAGGATGCTGCCGGCGGCGCGCGTCAGTTCGCGGTTGTGGAAATTCGGCAGCACGCCCAGGTAAGCCGCGGTGGCGCCCTTCTCCAGCCCGGCGGCAAAGCGCAGCACATCGGCCTGCGTCTTCAGCTTGTCGGTCGGGAACTCATAGGCGGACGCCTTCTTCGCCACCACCGGCGTTCCGCCGAGCTTCGACACCGTCCCGGCCAGCACCTGCGCATGCGCCTTGTGGTGGTCCTGGAACTTGACCGCGGTGGCCAGCACCGGCTTTTGCAGCAGCCCGCTTTCGGCGCCGACCTGGTACGCGGCGATCGCCTGGTATTCGAGGCCGAGCGCGGTGTTGAGGATATTGATGTCGTCCTTGGTGCTGCCCGACTGCGCCTGCGCCCACGCCGGCATCGACTCGCCGAGCGTGACGACGGCCAGCGAGCCCAGCGCGAACAGGCCGGGCGCCTTGAGCAACCCGCGCCGGCGTGCGTCCGGCAGCGTGACGATGGTTCCGGGCTCGCGCGCGGTCCTCTGTGACATGCGGTCCATGGTGTTCTCCTGTGAGGGATGACAACGTGGCGCCCCTGTGACGGGGTGCCTGGCTTGCGCCTGCCAACATCTACGCACGCGCCGCGCGTTTGGATGCGGCGCTACCTATAATCCGGCAAAGCTCCTTTGCAAGGACCCGCCCCCCGTGCCGCCCTCCTCGCAGCCGTCCTATGCCGCGCCCTCCAGCCCCGATCGGCTGGAGGAACTGTTGCAGGCCGTGGCCGTGGGCGACCGCCAGGCACTGCGCGGCCTCTACGATCTCACCGCGACGAAACTGTTTGGCCTTGCGCTGCGTATTACCGGCAGGCGCGATTGGGCGGAGGATGTCGTGCAGGAAAGCTTTGTCAGCATCTGGCACCACGCCGGCGACTACCGGCCGCAGTTGGCCGCGCCGATGACGTGGATGACCGCCATCGTGCGCAACCGCGCGCTGGACTGCCTGCGCCGGGCGTCTGCGGCGCGCGTGCCGCAGACGGTCGAGCTGGACGAAGGCCTGGGCGAATGGCTGGCCGATGACGCGGCCGGCCCCGCCGAACTGGCCGAGGCCAGCCAGCAGGCACGCGCGCTCAACCGCTGCCTGCAGCGGCTGGAACAGCCCCAGCGCCAGGCCATCATGCTGGCCTATCTGCAGGACCTGAGCCACGCCGAACTCGCCGCGCGCCTGCGCGCGCCGCTGGGAACGATCAAGTCCTGGATCCGGCGCGGGCTGGAGCGGCTGCGCAGCTGCATGGAGGGCGCCGCATGAAGCTGGCCAGCCACCCCGACCTGCTCGACCGGATCGCCGCCCAGTACGCGCTGGGCGTGCTGCGCGGCGGCGCGCGCCGGCGCCTGGAGCGGCTGGCGCATGAAGAGCCGGCGGTGCGCGCGGCGATTCGCCGCTGGCAGGACCGGCTGGCCGGGGTGGCCGAATTGCAGGCCGCCGCCGAGCCGGTCGACAAGGTCTGGTGCGGGATCGAGGCGCGGCTTGGCTGGAAGGCTGCCGAAGACCGTGGTGCTACCGTTGCCGCCAGCGCCCCTGGCCTGCGCGATGCCGGCGGCTGGTGGCAGCGCCTGTGGTCGGCCCCGGTGTTCTGGCGTGGCGCCGCGGCGGCCATGGCGCTGGTGGCGGTGCTGGCCATCGGCATCGGCATGCACCTCGCGCGGCAGCGCGACGCTGCGCCCGCCGAAGTCATCGCCGTGCTGAACGACGGCCACGCGCAGCCGGCGATGCTGGTGTCATGGGACGCGGGGGCACGCCACCTTGTCGTGCGCCGCCTGGATCACCTGCGGCTGGACGAGCGCCAGGTATTGCAGCTCTGGGCGCTGCCGGAGGGCGGCAAGCCGCGGTCGCTCGGCGTGATCGGACGTGTGCCGCAGGCACGGATTGCGCTGGCCCAACCTCCCATGGAAGTGCGCACGCTGGCCGCCAGCATCGAACCGCCCGGCGGTTCGCCCAATGCCGATGGGCCGAGCGGGCCGGTGGTGTTCAAGGGACCGGTGATCCACAGCCGGCCCTGAGCGCCGCGCCAGCGTGGCGGCCGGCACCGCCGGCGGGCCGCCGGGCGATATAATCGCCGTTTCCCAATTTTTCGCGCCCGCCGCCGTCCCCACGCGGCCGCCTGCCGCGAGCCACTGCAGCCGACGTCCATGTCCACCTCCCAACTTGCCAAGAAAGGCGAAGCCTGGTCCGCCCGCTTCTCCGAACCGATGTCCGACCTGGTGAAGCGCTACACCGCCTCGGTGTTCTTCGACAAGCGCCTGGCCCTGTTCGACATCCAGGGCTCGCTGGCCCACGCGGCCATGCTGGCGAAGCAGGGCATCATCGCCGAGGCCGACCGCGCCGAGATCGAGCGCGGCATGGCGCAGATCCGCAGCGAGATCGAGGCCGGCAACTTCGAGTGGAAGCTGGACCTGGAAGACGTCCACTTGAATATCGAGGCGCGCCTGACGGCGCTGGTGGGCGATGCCGGCAAGCGGCTGCACACCGGCCGCTCGCGCAACGACCAGGTTGCCACCGACATCCGCCTGTGGCTGCGCAGCGAGATCGACAACATCATCGTGCTGCTGGGCGCGCTGCGCGGCGCGCTGCTGGACCTGGCCGAGCAGAACGCCGACACCATCCTGCCGGGCTTCACCCACCTGCAGGTGGCGCAGCCGGTCACCTTCGGCCACCACCTGCTGGCGTACAACGAGATGTTCACGCGCGACGCCGAGCGCATGGCCGACTGCCGCAAGCGCGTCAACCGCCTGCCGCTGGGCGCCGCCGCGCTGGCCGGCACCAGCTATCCGATCGACCGCGAATTCGTCGCGCAGCAACTGGGCTTTGACGGCGTCTGCCGCAATTCGCTCGACGCCGTGTCGGACCGCGACTTCGCCATCGAGTTCTGCGCCGCCGCCGCGCTGGTGATGACCCATGTGTCGCGCTTCTCGGAAGAGCTGGTGCTGTGGATGAGCCCGCGCGTGGGCTTTATCGACATTGCCGACCGCTTCTGCACCGGCAGCTCGATCATGCCGCAGAAGAAGAACCCGGACGTACCGGAACTGGCGCGCGGCAAGACCGGCCGCGTCAACGGCCACCTGATCGGCCTGCTGACGCTGATGAAGGGCCAGCCGCTGGCGTACAACAAGGACAACCAGGAAGACAAGGAGCCGCTGTTCGACACGGTCGATACCGTGGTCGACACACTGCGCATCTTCGCCGACATGGTGCCGGGCATCAGCGTCAAGCCGGAAGCGATGCGCGCCGCCGCGCTGCAGGGCTACGCCACCGCTACCGACCTGGCCGACTACCTGGTCAAGAAGGGCCTGCCCTTCCGCGACGCCCATGAAGCCGTGGCCCATGCCGTGCGCGCCTGCGACAGCCGCCAGTGCGACCTGGCCGACCTGAGCGTGGCCGAACTGCGCGACGCTTCGGGCCTCGGCGACCAGGCTGCGCTGATCGGCGACGACGTGCACACCGTGCTGACGCTGGAAGGCTCGGTCGCGGCGCGCAACCATGTCGGCGGCACCGCGCCGGACCAGGTGCGCGCGGCAATTGCCGCGGCACGCCAGACGCTGAACGGCTGACCCTGCGTCAGCGGCACCCTTCAAGGCCAGCAACGGGAGCGCAAGCTCCCGTTTTTTCTTGTCCGGGCGCCGGCATCGAGGACTGTTGCGAATTGCACGAATGGGGGCGAACCGTGCCGTCATTCGATCCGGGGAATATCGAATCATGCCGAAATCCGCCCGGAATTAGCGCATGACTGGTGCGAATGGGCGGGAGAATGTGACGAACTGGGGATTCACCCTAAAGATGCACGGCGTGCGAGGCCGTAGACTAACGCGCCACCCCTGTATCCCCCAATCCCTAGGACGATCACATGTCTTCCCTTATGAGGATCTCGCGGCTTATCGACGCCGTGAATGCTTTCATCGGGCAGTGGGCGAAATGGCTGGTCCTGCTGGCCGTGCTGGTCTGCGCAGGCAACGCCATCATTCGCTACACCTTCAGCATCAGTTCCAACGCCTGGCTTGAACTGCAGTGGTATATGTTCGCCGGCGTGTTCCTGCTGGGCGCGCCGTATACCTTGCGCCGCGACGAGCATGTGCGCATCGACGTCATCGCCGGCCGTTTCTCCGAGCGCACCCAGGTCTGGATCGATATCTTCGGCATCATCTTCTTCCTGCTGCCGATTTCCGCAATCATCCTCTGGCTGTCGATCCCCTATTTCTGGCTGTCGTACGCCGGCCATGAAATGTCCGGCAATGCCGGTGGCCTGATCCGCTGGCCAGCCAAGTTTCTGATCGCGGCCGGGTTCTTCCTGATGATCCTGCAGGGCCTGTCCGAACTGATCAAGCGCTTCGCCTACCTGAAGGGAGAACTGCCGTTCTCGGCCTTCCGCAAGCACGCGGTCGATCCGGCGCTGGAAATCGCCGCGATCGCGCAGGCCAACCAGACGGCCCCGTCTGAAAAACAATAAGAGGCGCGCACGATGACGCAATTCCTGATTGCGAACATGGCACCGATCATGTTCGCCTCGCTGGTCGTATTCCTGCTGTCGGGCTTCCCGATCGCCTTTGCGCTGGCCGCCAACGGGCTGCTGTTCGCCTTCATCGGCATCGAGCTGGGGATGCTGCCGCCCGAGCTGCTGCAGGCGCTGCCGAGCCGGCTGTTCGGCATCATCGAGAACGACACGCTGCTGGCGATCCCGTTCTTCACCTTCATGGGCCTGATCCTGGAACGCTCGGGCATGGCCGAGGACCTGCTCGACACCATCGGCCAGCTGTTCGGCCCGATCCGCGGCGGCCTGGCCTACGCGGTGATCTTCGTCGGCGCGCTGCTGGCGGCGACCACCGGCGTGGTGGCGGCTTCGGTGATCTCGATGGGGCTGATCTCGCTGCCGCTGATGCTCAAGTACAAGTACGACAAGCGGCTGGCCTCGGGCGTGATTGCGGCGTCAGGCACGCTGGCGCAGATCATTCCGCCGTCGCTGGTGCTGATCGTGCTGGCCGACCAGCTCGGCCGTTCGGTCGGCGACATGTACAAGGGCGCGTTCGTGCCGGGGCTGGTGCTGACCGGCATGTACATGCTCTACGTGATGCTGGTCACGATCATCAAGCCGGTCGCCGCACCGGCGCTGCCGATCGAGGCCCGCACCTTCCGCGAGCCCAGCGGCAAGAGCGGGGCGGCGTCGGTGCTGGTGCTGACCGCCATGTCGATCGCGGTGGGCGTGGCGGTGGACAAGCTCTACAAGCCGGAAGCGCCGCTGGACGAGCGCCTGGTGGTTTCGGTGGGCGCGGCGATCCTGTTCGCCTTCGTGCTGGCGGTGATCAACAAGACGCTGAAGCTCGGCCTGCTGTCGCAGATGGCGGAAAAGGTCACCTTCGTGCTGATCCCGCCGCTGGCGCTGATCTTCCTGGTGCTTGGCACCATTTTCGTCGGCGTGGCCACGCCGACCGAAGGTGGCGGCATGGGCGCGCTCGGCGCCCTGATCCTGGCCATGGTGAAGCGCCGGCTTGACCTGAGCCTGACCCGGCAGGCGATGGAGGCGACGCTCAAGCTGTCGGCCTTCGTGATCTTCATCCTGATCGGCGCGCGCGTGTTCTCGCTGACGTTCTACGGCGTGGATGGCCACATCTGGGTCGAGCACCTGCTGACCGCACTGCCCGGTGGCCAGACCGGCTTCCTGGTTGCCGTGAACGTGCTGTTCTTCCTGCTGGCGTTCTTCCTGGACTTCTTCGAACTAGCCTTTATCCTGGTGCCGCTGGTCGGCCCGGTGGCGGACAAGCTCGGCATCGACCTGATCTGGTTCGGCGTGCTGCTGGCGGTGAACATGCAGACCTCGTTCATGCACCCGCCGTTCGGCTTCTCGCTGTTCTACCTGCGCTCGGTGGCGCCGCGCGAAATCAAGACCTCGGACATCTACTGGGGCGCGGTCCCGTTCGTCGTGATCCAGCTGGTGATGGTGTCGCTGATCATCGTCTTCCCGGGCCTGGTCAGCACCGGCACGCACAAGGCGCAGGACCGCAGCATCACGCGCGACCTCAACATCGACCTGGACGGCAGCAAACCCAAACCAGCCGCCCCCAACCTGTCGGTGCCGGGTCCTGCCTCGGCGCCGGCCGAATCCGGCTCGCTCCAGTTGCCGACGCAGCCGCCCGCGGAAAGTGAATCGGCAGCGCCGCAGTTCGAGTTCGAGAAAAAGAAATAACACTGCCCCGGCGGCAGTCTCCGGCAAACCCGCCCGGCCCCGCAGCGATGCGGGGCTTTTTCATTGGGCCACGCCCGTGACCGCGGCGAGGCAATCCGCGCAATTGCGAATCGGCTCATCGACCAGCGCGCCGGCACGGCCCAGACTGACTCCTGCATCCAGCCCATGATCCAAGGAGAACACCATGCCGAGCACCAAATGCGCGGGCCACCCCGCCGCCACCCCGATCTACTGCCTGCCATCGATGCGTGACCGCCGTAATGATAACAATGCTATCATGACTCCATCCAACAGAGAGGAGCTCAAGATGGCAACCCTACTGGTTCGTGGCATCGATGAAGCGCTGGTCCAGCGCCTGCGCGAGCAGGCCGTCGCCAACGGCCGCAGCGCCGAGGCCGAGCACCGTGCCATCCTGGCGCAGGCGCTGGGCGGCACGGCCCGGCGCAGCTTTGCCGAAGTGCTCTCCACCATGCCGGACGTCGGCCAGGACGCCGACTTCGAGCGCATCCAGGATACGGGCGAGGCGCCGCGTGTATTTGATTGATACCAACGTCGTCAGCGAGACGCGCAAGCGGGAGCGCGCCAACCCTGGCGTGCGTGCATTCTTTCGGCAGGCGGCGCGCGAAGGCGCTGCGCTCTACCTCTCGGCGCTGACCGTGGGCGAACTCCAGCGCGGCGTGGCACTGATCCGCCATCGCGGCGACGCGGTGCAGGCGACGCTGCTGGAGCGTTGGCTGGCCAATGTGCTGGCGGACTTCGGCCGGCAAGTGTTGCCGGTCGATGCAGACGTCGCTCAGGTCTGGGGCCAGTTGCGGGCGGCCCGGCCGGAGCACGCGCTGGACCAGCTCATCGCCGCCACCGCGCTGATCCACAACCTCACCGTTGTCACGCGCAATGTCGCCGACTTCCGCGGCACGGGGGCGATGGTGATCAATCCGTTCAGCTAAGGCAAAAACGAAAGAGCCCCGCCTTGGCGGGGCCCTGCTGGCGCGGCGCGATGCCGGCTGGCGCTCAGGCGCCCTGCTTCACGCAGTCCACGAAGTACGCCTTCTTGCCGTCGACCTCGTCCTCGACCAGGCCGTGGATGTCGGTCTCGAAGCCGGGGAACAGCTTGTTGAACTCGCGCGCAAACTTCAGGTATTGCACGATGGTGCGGTTGAAGCGCTCGCCCGGGATCAGCAGCGGGATGCCCGGCGGGTACGGCGTCAGCAGGATGGCGGTGACGCGGCCTTCCAGGTCGTCGACCGGCACGCGCTCGATCTCGCGGTGGGCCATCATGGCCCACGCGTCCGACGGCTTCATCGCCGGCTCCATGTCCGACAGGTACATCTCCGTGGTCACGCGCGCCACATCGTTGGCCTTGTACACGCTGTGGATCGCATCGCACAGGTCACGCAGGCCCATGCGCTCGTACTGCGGATACTTGCCGACGAATTCCGGCAGCACGCGCCACAGCGGCTGGTTCTGGTCGTAGTCATCCTTGAACTGCTGCAGCTCGGTCACCAGCGAGTTCCAGCGGCCCTTGGTGATGCCGATGGTGAACATGATGAAGAACGAGTACAGCCCGGTCTTCTCGATGATGATGCCGTGCTCGGCCAGGTACTTGGTGACGATGGCCGCCGGGATGCCGCGCTCGCTGAACTCGCCGTCGACATCCAGCCCCGGGGTGATGAGGGTGGCCTTGATCGGGTCGAGCAGATTGAAGCCGTCGGCCAGGTCGCCGAAGCCGTGCCAGCGCTCGTTGGCCTTCAGCATCCACGCTTCGCGGTCGCCGATGCCGTCTTCGATCAGCGCGTCCGGGCCCCACACCTTGAACCACCAGTCGCCGTTGTTGCCGGCATCGTAGTCGCCCTCGACCTTGCGCATGGCGCGGCGGAAGTCCATCGCTTCCTGGATGCTCTCTTCCACCAGCGCGGTGCCGCCCGGCGCTTCCATCATTGCCGCGGCGACGTCGCACGAGGCAATGATCGAGTACTGCGGGCTGGTCGAGGTATGCATCAGGTACGCTTCATTGAAGCGGTAGCGGTCCAGCTTGCGCGTCTCGGAATCCTGCACGAGGATCTGCGAGGCCTGCGACAGCCCGGCCAGCAGCTTGTGCGTGGACTGCGTGGCGAACACCAGCGCGTCCTTGCTGCGCGGGCGGTCCTTGCCGATCGCGTGCATGTTGCGATAGAACTCGTGGAACGCCGCGTGCGGCAGCCAGGCTTCGTCGAAGTGCAGCGTGTCGATCTCGGCCGCCAGCATTTCCTTGATCTGCTCGGCGTTGTACAGCACGCCGTCGTAGGTGCCCTGGGTGATGGTCAGGATGCGCGGCTTCTGGTTCTTGGCCTTGCTGGCGAACGGGTGGTTGGCGATCTTTTTCCTGATCGTCTGCGGATCGAACTCGCTCTTCGGAATCGGGCCGATGATGCCGTAGTGATTGCGCGTCGGCATCAGGAACACCGGGATCGCGCCGGTCATCATGATCGCGTGCAGGATCGACTTGTGGCAGTTGCGGTCCACCACCACGATGTCGCCCGGCGCCACGTTGGCATGCCACACCATCTTGTTCGAGGTGGAGGTGCCGTTGGTGACGAAATACATGTGGTCGGAGTTGAAGATGCGCGCGGCATTGCGCTCCGACGCGGCCACCGGGCCGGTGTGGTCCAGCAGCTGGCCCAGTTCATCAACGGCGTTGCAGACGTCGGCGCGCAGCATGTTCTCGCCGAAGAACTGGTGGAACACCTGCCCGACCGGGCTCTTCAGGAACGCCACGCCGCCCGAGTGTCCCGGGCAGTGCCAGGAATACGAGCTGTCCTGCGCGTAGTCGATCAGCGCCTTGAAGAACGGCGGCGCCAGCGTGTCCAGGTAGACCTTGGCTTCGCGGATGATGTGGCGCGCCACGAACTCGGGGGTGTCCTCGAACATGTGGATGAAGCCGTGCAGTTCGCGCAGGATATCGTTCGGGATATGGCGCGAGGTGCGGGTCTCGCCGTACAGGAAGATCGGCAGGTCGGAGTTGCGGCGGCGCACTTCGGCGACGAAGGCGCGTAGTTTTTCGATCGCGGCGGCCTCGAGCTCCTCGCTGTCGCTGGCGAACTCGTCGTCGTCGATCGACACGATAAAGGTCGATGCCCGGCTGGACTGCTGGGCGAACGAGGTCAGGTCACCGTAGCTGGTCAGCCCCATGACTTCCATGCCCTCTTTCTCGATCGCCTCGGCCAGCGCGCGGATGCCCGAGCCGGAGATGTTCTCGGAGCGGAAGTCTTCGTCAATGATGATGACGGGGAAGCGGAATTTCATCGGGCATCCTTGATGGAAAGCAGGACATAAAGGACTTGAGCCACATGGCCGGCAGGGGTTCCCCTGCGACGGCGACATGTGGCTCTCACGTCAGGTTTGGCGGCCCTGGCAGGCTCGCCGTGCCGGCAAACGCCGGATTGTAATGCGCTCAGGTCTTCGGCAGTGTGACACCGTGCTGGCCCTGGTACTTGCCGCCCCGGTCGGCGTACGAGGTCTCGCAGATCTCGTCGCTCTCGAAGAACAATACCTGCGCGCAACCCTCGCCGGCGTAGATCTTGGCCGGCAGCGGCGTGGTATTGGAGAACTCCAGCGTCACATAGCCTTCCCATTCCGGCTCGAACGGCGTCACGTTGACGATGATGCCGCAGCGGGCGTAGGTGCTCTTGCCCAGGCAGATGGTCAGCACGCTGCGCGGGATGCGGAAGTATTCCATCGTGCGCGCCAGCGCGAACGAATTGGGCGGGATGATGCAGACCTCGCCCTTGAAGTCGACGAACGACTTCTCGTCGAAGTTCTTCGGGTCGACGATGGTGCTGTTGATATTGGTGAAGATCTTGAATTCGTCGGCGCAGCGGATGTCGTAGCCGTAGCTCGAGGTGCCGTACGACACGATCTTGCGGCCGTCGGCCTCCCGGACCTGGCCTGGCTCGAACGGCTCGATCATGCCGTGCTGCTCCGCCATGCGGCGGATCCATTTGTCAGATTTGATGCTCATAAGGTTGGGAGGATAGACGGCTCGGAGTGCGCCGCATTGTACAACCATTCGGCGCGCGTCCCTTCAAGCCGGCAGCGGCCCGGCAAGTGGCGGCTACACCACTACATCTTCGGGTAGACGATGACGGAAGCGCTCGCGCCCGGTGTAGAGCAGGAAGTGCTTGCCGGTGCAACGCGCGAACAGCGTCAGGTTGACGCGCCGGGCCATCTGGTAGCCCATCTGGGTCACGCCGGAGCGCGACAGCAGGAACGGAATGCCCATCTGCGCGCCCTTGATCACCATTTCGGAAGTGAGGCGCCCGGTGGTGTAGAAAATCTTGTCGCCGCCGCTCATGCCTTCCAGCCACATGCGCCCGGCAATGGCGTCGACGGCATTGTGGCGGCCGACGTCCTCGACGAACATCAGCAGTTCGGTGCCCTGGAACAGCGCGCAGCCATGCACCGAGCCGGCCTGCTTGTACACCGACTGCTGCAGCCGGATGGTGTCGATGATGCCGTACAGGGTGTCCTGGTCCAGCGTAGCGCCAACCGGCAGCCGGATGCTGTCGACCTCATCCAGCAGCGAGCCGAACACGGTGCCCTGGCCGCAACCCGTGGTCACCACGCGGCGCGCGGTGCGCTCTTCAATGCGGTCCACGCCGTTGCGCGTGGTCACAGCCGCCGATTCGGTTTCCCAGTCGACCTGCACCGCGGCAATGTCCTCGATCGATTCCACCAGGCGCTGGTTGCGCAGGTAGCCCAGCACCAGGTGCTCGGGCGCGCCGCCCAGCGTCATCAGCGTGACCAGCTCGCGCTTGTCGAGATAGACCGTCAGCGGACGCTCGCCCGGCAGGTAGGCCGCGCGCACGCGCCCTTGCTCGTCGACGACTTCAACCTCTTCGATCAGGGGAACGGCTGCCTGGGTAAGCTCGGGACGCAAGGTCATGACGAGGGACTCGGGGCTGCGGGTGAGGCCCCGAGCGGCATGCAGGGGGCGGAAGTTACGGCGCCTTTGCCGGCGATTGTACCGCGCCTGCCGCGGGCGCACCGGCGGTGCTGGCAATGGCCGCGGCCGGGGTCACGAACGGCCCAGGATCGGCGCAGGCGGCCGTCTGCACCGGCTCGCGCGCTGGCTGCCCGTGCCCCTTGCGGTCGGCCAGGTAACGCCCGGCGATCTTGTCCTGGGTGCGGCACAACTGGTAGGCCGCAGCCTTGTCGGACCAGGCGGCGCGCGCCTTGGTCTCGGCGGCCTTGGCCTGCTGGGCTTCGGTTGGCGCGGGCAGCTTGGCCAGCGCGCCGGAGGCCGCGCAGGCGGCACCGGCGGCTACGGCGATCAGCGTCAGGATGCGTGTCATCGTTGAGGATTCCTGCTGTGTCGTAGGCCCTTGCTTCAGGCTTCGCCGGGACTGTGCCGCGCCGGCCGGGCCGCGGCGGCATCGGGGCTGGCCGAACGCTGGGCCGGGATCTTGCCGGACTTGATGTCGTCGTACCAGAGCTCGTGATGCTCCTTGGCCCAGGCCTCGTCGACCCAGCCATCGCGCATGGCGCGGTACGCGCCTTCCATGCCGATGGTGCCCATGTAGATATGCCCGCACGCCATGGCGATCATCAGCACCGCCGCAATCGCGTGGATCACGTTGGCGATCTGCATGGTGGCGCGGTAGTAGTCCATGCCCGGCACGATCATGTCGAGCACCCAGCCCGATGCCGACAACACCAGCCCCGACACGAACACGCCAAACCAGAACCACATCTTCTCGCCCGCGTTGAAGCGGCCGCTCGGCACATGCCTGCCCGAGGCCAGCCCGCCGAGGCTGGTGACCCAGCGCACGTCGTCGCGGCTGGGCAGGTTGTCGCGCACGAACACCGCAAAGGCGACGATCACCGACAGCGTGAAGATCGGCCCCACCACGTTGTGCAGGTTCTTCAGGATATAGCTGAGCCAGCCGAACAGCATATGCCCCATCAGCGGCAGCAGGAAATGCTTGCCCAGCAGCATCACGATGCCGGACAGCGCCAGCACCACGAACGAAATCGCCATGGTCCAGTGCACGATGCGCTCCAGCGGGGTAAAGCGCTCGATCAGGCGGCCGGTCCTGGGGGTGCGCAGCGGAATGGTGCCGCGCCACAGGAAGAAGCCCAGGATCGCCACCGGCACGATCAGCAGCAGCCAGCCGCCCCAGACCGTGATGACGCCGTTGCGGAACAGCCGCCATGACTGGCCGGTGCGCTGGATCAACACCCCGGCTTCCTTGTCGGGCAGGCTGCTGTAGTGGCGCTGGTCGGAATTGACCTCGCGCCAGACCGGCGCATTGTTGCCGGGCTGGGTGATGGTGCGCTGCTGCTGCGAGCTGGCCTCGGCCGCGATATCGCGCCGCGGGATGTTGAAAATATTCTCGGAAGCCACGCCGGCCAGCGGCTGCGCCGGATGCGTGGCCGGGTTGTTGGCGTCGGCGCTGGCCGATGCGGTCGCCGGCCCCGTCGACGGGCCCGGCGCGGGTGCCGGGGCCTGGGCGGCGGCGTTGCCGGCTACGGCACCCAGCGCGAGCGCGCCGGCCGCCAGCCAGCTGCGCCACCCTCCGGTCCGGCATCGATTGTGCGACGGCGTCATAGCCCCTCCTTCAGCGCCCGGATAACGGGACGTCCCCACAGCGGCGCGGTCATTGCACCCGGTTGTACTCGTTCTGCAACTGGTTGCGCTGACGGATCTGGTTGTTCCAGCTGGTGCGGTCGCCGGCGGTCCAGCCCTTGGCCACGAACGGATCGTCCGGCGCCCCCTGGAACGACTGCGCATCCACCTTGCGGTGCGACGGGCCGATGGTCTGCGGCTTCTCGCCGCACCCCGCCAGCAGCACGCCGCACAGCGACATCAGTGCAACCACGCGGATGCGATTCATGACGTTTTCCCTCCCGCAGGTGCCGTGGCTGCCGGCGCGGCGGGAGCCCCCGACGCGGGCTGCGGCGGCGGTGCCGGCTGCGCGCCGGGCTTGGCGCCGCCATAGGCGGTGCCCCAGCCGAACACATCGCCGCCGGTGCCGCGCTTGATCACGCGGTTGCGCAGGATGTCGGCGATCACGTCGCCATCGCCGCCCAGCAGCGCCTTGGTCGAGCACATCTCGGCGCACAGCGGCAGCTTGCCTTCGGCCAGCCGGTTCCGGCCATACTTCTCGAACTCGGCTTCCGAACCGTTTTTCTCCGGGCCGCCCGCGCAGAAGGTGCACTTGTCCATCTTGCCGCGCACGCCGAAGGTGCCGGTCGACGGAAACTGCGGCGCGCCGAACGGGCAGGCATAGGAGCAGTAGCCGCAGCCGATGCAGACGTCCTTGTCATGCAGCACCACGCCGTCCTCGGTGCGGTAGAAGCAATCGACCGGGCAGACCGCCATGCACGGCGCGTCCGAACAGTGCATGCAGGCCACCGAGATCGATTTCTCGGCGCCGACCATGCCGTCGTTGACCGTGACCACGCGACGCCGGTTCACCCCCCAGGGCACCTCGTGCTCATTCTTGCAGGCGGTGACGCAGCTGTTGCACTCGATGCAGCGCTCGGCGTCACAGATAAATTTCATGCGTGCCATGATGTTCCTCTGCGCTTAGGCAAACCGCTCGATCTGGCAAATGGTGGTCTTGGTTTCCTGCATCATCGTCACCGAGTCATAGCCATACGTGGTGGCGGTATTGACCGCTTCGCCACGCACCACCGGCATCGCCCCCTCGGGGTAGTAGTCCTTCAGGTCCTTGCCCTGCCACCAGCCCGAGAAGTGGAACGGGATGAAGGCGGTATCGGGCCCGACCCGCTCGGTGACCAGCGCGCGCACCTTCAGCGTGGCGCCGGTCGGGGTCTTGACCCAGCAGAAGTCGCCGTTGCGGATGCCGCGGTCGGACGCCGCGCGCGGGTTGATCTCGACGAAGTTCTCCTGCTGCAGTTCCGCCAGCCACGGATTGGAGCGGGTTTCCTCGCCCCCGCCTTCGTACTCGACCAGCCGCCCGGAAGTCAGGATGATCGGGAACTTCTCGGCGACCTTGTTCTCGAGATTGCGCTGCTGCACCGACTTGTACAGCGTCGGCAGCCGCCAGAACGCCATCTTGTCGTCGTGGGTCGGGTACTTGACGACCATGTCGGGGCGCGTGGAGTACAGCGGCTCGCGGTGCTGCGGGACCGGGTCCGGGAAGTTCCACACCACCGCGCGCGCCTTGGCGTTGCCAAACGGATGGCAGCCATGGTTCTTCATCACCACGCGCTGGATGCCGCCGGAAAGGTCGGTCTTCCAGTTCTTGCCCTCGGCCTTGGCCTTCTCCGCATCGGTCAGGTCGTCCCACCAGCCCAGCTTCTTCAGCAGCACGTGGTCGAACTCGGGATAGCCGGTGGTAATCTCGGCCCCCAGCGAGTACGAGCCATCCTCGGCAAGCAGGTTGACGCCATCGCGCTCCACGCCGAAGTTGGCGCGGAAGTTGCCGCCACCGTCCATCACGTGCTTGCTGGTGTCGTACAAGTTGGGCGAACCGGGGTGCTTCAGTTCCGGCGTGCCGTAGCAGGGCCACGGCAGCCCGAAGTAGTCGCCGGTCAGGTCATAGCCGGTCACCGGGTCCTTGCCCGACTTGCAGCGCAGCGTCTTGACGTCGAACATCTGCATATTGCGCATGTGCGACTTCAGGCGTTCCGGCGACTGGCCGGTGTAGCCAATGGTCCAGTTGCTGGCGTTGATCTCGCGCAGGATCGATTCCGGCTCGGGCTCCATCCAGGTCCGGCCGGCCCGCTTGACCTCGATCATCTTGTAGTTCTTCGACAGCTCCTTGCCGAAGCCGAGCTTGTCGGCGAACGCCTGCATCAGCGTGTGGTCGGGCATCGATTCGAACAGCGGCTCGATCACCTTCTCGCGCCATTGCAGCGAGCGGTTGGACGCCGTGCACGAGCCCGAGGTCTCGAACTGCGTGCAGGCCGGCAGCAGGTACACCGCGCGGTTGGGGTTGACCTTGTCGCCCTCGGCCGGCGGCATGTTGGCCATGGCCGCGGTTGCCGACGGGTACGGGTCCACCACCACCAGCAGGTCCAGCTTGTCGAGCGCCTTCTTCATCTCCAGCCCGCGCGTCTGCGAGTTCGGGGCATGGCCCCAGAAGAACACGCCGCGCACGTTGTTGTCCTGGTCGATCAGCTCGTTCTTCTCGGTGACGATATCGATCCAGCGCGACACCGTGGTGCCGGACTTCTCCATCAACGCCTGCGAGACGAACTGCTTCTTGATCCATTCGTAGTCGACGCCCCAGACCGCCGCGTAGTGCTTCCAGGCGCCGGTGGCCAGGCCGTAGTAGCCCGGCAGCGAATCGGGGTTGGGACCCACGTCGGTGGCACCCTGCACGTTGTCATGGCCGCGGAAGATGTTGGCGCCGCCGCCCGACACGCCGATATTGCCCAGCGCCAGCTGCACGATGCACGAGGCGCGCACGATCGCGTTGCCGATGGTGTGCTGGGTCTGGCCCATGCACCACACCAGCGTGCTGGGGCGGTTCTTGGCCATGGTCTCGGCCACCATGTAGACCTGGGCCTCGGGCACGCCGGTGACTTCCTCGACCTTGTCGGGCGTCCACTTGGCCAGCACTTCCTCCTTGACCTTGTCCATGCCGTAGACCCGGTCATTGATGAACTTCTGGTCTTCCCAGCCGTTCTTGAAGACGTGGTACAGCACGCCGAACAGGAAGGCGATGTCGGTGCCGGAGCGGATCCGCACGTAACGGTGCGCCTTGGCCGCGGTACGCGTAAAACGCGGATCGACCACGATCACCTTGCAGCCGCTTTCCTTGGCGTGCAGCAGGTGCAGCATCGACACCGGGTGCGCCTCGGCCGCGTTGGAGCCGATATACAGCGCCGCCTTCGCGTTCTGCATATCGTTGTACGAGTTGGTCATCGCACCGTAGCCCCAGGTGTTGGCCACGCCCGCCACGGTGGTGGAGTGGCAGATGCGCGCCTGGTGGTCGGTGTTGTTGGTGCCGAAGAACGACACCCACTTGCGCATCAGGTAGGACTGCTCATTGCTGTGCTTGGAAGACCCGACGAAGAACATCGAGTCCGGGCCGGTCTTCTGGCGGATGTCTTTCATCCGCGCGGTGATCTCGTCGAGCGCCTGGTCCCAGCTGATGCGCTGGTACTTGCCGTTGACCAGCTTCATCGGGTACTTGAGCCGGTATTCGCCGTGGCCGTGCTCACGCAGCGCGGCGCCCTTGGCACAGTGCGCGCCCATGTTGATGGGGGAATCGAACACCGGCTCCTGGCGGATCCACACGCCGTTCTGCACCACCGCGTCGACCGCGCAGCCGACCGAGCAATGGCCGCACACGGTGCGCCGGACCACGATGCCGGTCTTGCCGTCGCCGACGGCCTTCTTGTCGTCGGCGGCGTCGGCCTTGCGCAGCAGCGTCAGCTGCCCGGCCGCGAGGCCGGCGCCCACGCCGATGCCGGAGCGCTTGAGGAAGCTGCGGCGGTCCATGGTCGGCATGGCGCCGGCCAGGCTGGCAGCGAGTCGTTGGGAAAGCCGGCCTGAACTTGCATCGGCGGATTCGGGCCGGTTGGCGAGGCCGTCAGCGAGGCGGGCGGATGCGCCCTGCGCCGCGCGTTTGCGGGTCAAGATCATGTCTCACCTCAGAATCGGACGATTGGGTAGCGTCCGGTTGCAGGCGGCGCGCCAGACCACGCCGCCGTGGCAGTTACACCAGCGTGGTCCGGTAATACTTGCGGATGTGGTCGGAGACCCGGTAACCCGTGCTGTCCGACGGAGGGTCGGCGGGTTCCGGCAGCGTTGCGGCCTGGCCCGGCATGGACGGCGCGCGCGCGCTCAGCGCTGCCGCGCCGGTGGCGGCCGCCACAACTCCGGCGCCTGCGAGAAACGTGCGGCGCCCGACCCTGGTTGGCTTTTCTCTCATGTGGGGGCTCCTTGGTTGTCAAAGCCCGATGGTTGTGCCGTTATGCGTTGTTATGCATATTCTAGAATCAACTGGAAGGAAAGACCATGACAAGCGCGGGTTTTTCCTTACCTTCTTCTCCAGTTTGGCCTAAGCAGAGCACTGCGCGTTGGCGTCCCGGTCATCGGTGCCGCGCTCAGGTCATCTCGAGCGCCACCGCCTCGACGCCGGCAAACGTGCCCAGCAATCCCGCCACGCTGCGATAGAAGCGGGCCTGCGGGTGCGCCGTCACCGCATCGCACAATGGCTCGATACAGGGCTGCAGGTGCTTCGCATAGAAGCGCTGCTGCTCACCCAGGTTGGACACCGACAGGTCTTCGCCCGCCACCAGGAAGCGCATCACCTCGCACAGCGTGGCGATATGGTCCTCGGTCTCGCTGACGCCTTCGTGGCGCTCCAGGCCATAGCGGGCCAGATCTTCGCGCAGCGCCACCAGCGGGCGCTCGTTGAGGAAGCCAGTCATATAGAAAGAGCCATAGAGGAACACGTCCTGGCGGCCCACGCCCACGAACAGCTGCCGGTACTCTTCCTCGGCCTCGGCCGCGGTGGTCTCGGATGCTGCGTCGCACAACGCATTCCACGCCTTGCCGAGCACCGTATTGGCGTCTTCTCCCACGGCGCGGTTGGCGGCGATGTGATGCAGCAAGGCGGCGTCGGGGGCGCGGTAGAACAGCGTCGCGAGCAGGCCGTACAGGTCGGCGCGGGCGGTGTCTTCGGCATCGTCAACGGGCGGCGCAGCGGTGAGCTGGATCGGCTGGAAATCTGTCATGTCGTGATGTTTTCGTGCTCGCGGGTCAGCGCAGGGTGGCGCCGGTCACGGCGCCGGGATCGAGTTCCATCATGTCTACCACGCGGCAGTCGGGGCACATCCTGAGGCGCTCCGCCGCGGCGCCGGCAAAGGCCGGATGTCCAGCCAAGCGCACCAGCATCGACTCGACCATCTGCGCCGTGCCGAACGGCTTGGCGCAGCGGATGCAATGGAACGGCTGGGCCTCGTTGAGCGTGACCGGGCGGCGTGCCGCATCGCCGGCCAGCAAGCGCGGCACCAGGGTGATGGCGTCTTCGGGGCACGTCTTTTCGCACAGCCCGCACTGCACGCAGTTGCGCTCGATGAAGCTGAGCACGGGACGCTCCGGGTTATCGCGCAGCGCCTGCGACGGGCATGCGCCCACGCAGGCCAGGCACAAGGTGCACTTGCCGGTATCCACCGCAATGGCGCCGATGGGCGCGCCGGCCGGCAGCGGCACGCTCTGCGCCGGTGACGGCGCATGGCGCACCAGATGGTCGAGCGCAAAGTCGAGCATCTCGCGCTTGGCCGCAACCGGCCCGAACGGCGCGGGCGGCAACGCGTTGCGCGCCGGGCGCAGTGCCGCCAGGCCGGCATCGAGCGCAGCCGTGTCCGCGGCCTCGACCAGCGTCAGCACCTCGCCGTCATAGCCCAGCCCGGACAGCAGCGCGCGCCCGACCGCCATCTGCTCCAGCAGCGCGGTACGGTATTGCGGCGCCTCGTCGCCGGTCAGCAGCACGGCAACGCGGCTCGCGCCCCAGCACAGCGCGGCCAGCCACAGCTCCAGCCCGACCGAGGCCGGATGGAACAGCGACAGCGGCATCACCGGCGCGGGCACGCCGCCCGCCTTGCCGCCGCGGGCAGCACGGCCCAGCGCCAGCAGCGCGGGCGTACCGTATTCCTCGCCGTGCAGCAGCACCACCGGATCGCGCGCGCCGGCCTGCCGGTATGCCGACAGCAGCGTGCGCAGCCGCGCGCCGGTCATCTCCGGCCCGGGATAGCCATAGCTGATGGCGCCGCTCGGGCAGACCGTGGTGCAGGCGCCGCAGCCCATGCACAGGTTGGGCGTGACCTCGATGCGCCCCTTGCCGTCGTGCCAGCGCGAGGCGATGGCCTCGGTCGAGCAGATGTCGATGCAGGCGGTGCAGCCGGTGGTCTGGTTGCGGCCGTGCGCGCACAGGCTTTCCTTGTAGCGGAAGAACCTGGGCTTCTCGAACTCGCCCACCAGCCCGGCCAGCAGCAGGGCCTGGTCCTGCTGGCGGGCCGGGTCGGCGCCGGCATGCAGGTAGCCCTGCGGCGGCTGGTGCATGGTGAAGGCAGGCGTGTTGCACAGGTCGAAGACAAGGTCGAAGCGCCCCTGCGCGGTGGCCTGCGGGCGGTCGAAGTCGATCGCCGCCGCCGCGCCGCAGGCGCGCACGCAGTCGCGGTGCGCGCGGCAGCGCGACAGGTCGATCTGGTAGCTGAAGTCGATCGCGTTCTCGGGACAGGCCTCGATGCAGGCATTGCAGCGCGTGCACAGGTCCAGGTCGATCGGGTTGCTGCGGCCGGCGCCGGTTTCCCAGCTGGCCTCGAATGCGCCCAGCCAGCCGGTCAGCGTGGCCAGCCGGCCGCTGTGGACCGGATAGGCGCGCGCCGCGGGCTGCGCGGCTGCGCCGTCGCGCGCGTCGCTGCCGGTCAGCAGTACCGTCACTTCCAGTTGCATCGCGGCCAGCCGCTCGGCCCATGGCAGCGCCCGCGCGGCCGGGCCCAGCACCAGCACCGCGCCGTCGCTGCGGTAGTCGACCACCGGCACCGGCTCGGGTTCAGGCAGCGCGGCCACCGCCAGCAGCGCGGCGATCTTGGCGTTGGCAGTTTTCGGGTCGCGCCGGGCACCCTGCGACCAGCCGCCGGTTTCGCGGATATTGACGAAGCGCACCGGCGCGGTCACCACCGGGCGGCCATCGCCGCCCTGCGCGGCTTGCGCGGCCACCTCGGCAAACAGCTGGCGCTCCTGGGTGCAGGCGACGATCACGTCCTCGGTACCGTCCAGCGCGGCGGTGAAGTCACCGATTTCGCGCCGGCACAGCAGGCGATGGACCTTGAGCGGCCCCTGGCTCGCGTCGCGGGTTGCGTCGGACAGCGCCGCCCCGTCAAGCGGCATGGTGTCGTTGCAATTGCAGATCAGCGTCGGCATGGCGAGTGCGGCTGACCGGTCCGGACGTCCCTTCTTGGCGGGGGTCTGCGGGCCGGCGGATTGTGGGGATGCCTATTGTAGGCTGCGCTGCCGGTCGGGGCTACGCGCGTTTGTGCGGGTCTTGCTGGCCCTGTTGTTCGCTTTGACTGCCTGCTGCCGGCTGCGTTTCGGCGATCACCGGCGCCTCGGCCTGCGCCAGCGGCACGGCGGCTTCTTCGCCCTCCTGTTGCGGCGCTTCATGCGTAGCAGCCGGTACCTGTTCCGCCCCGGACAGCCGGGCCGCGGCTTCGGCTGCGGCGCGTTCCTCGTCGGTCGGCTCGAACAGGCCCAGGGTCTCGGCCTGGCGCAGCTGGCGCAGGATTTCAGGCGGGATCGGGTCCGGCTTGCTGTAGTCGTCGATATAGGTATCGAGCCCGTCCATCACATTGAAGTGGGGATCGGCAAACAATGTCTTGAGCGCGGCGCGCTTGACCGATTCGTCCACGCCGCGCGCGACGAAGCGGGCAATCTCGTCGCCGGGTCGCAGCGCGGCGACATCGGCCAGCGTCGGCGGCGGCTCCTGCGGCGCTTCGCGCAGGGTTTCGACGGTCGCAGGCACTGTCTCGCCCTCGGATGCCGCGGGCGGCGCCGGCTCGGCCGGCACGGCCACGCCCTCGCGCACCGCAGCCTTGCGGCGCGACCAGCGCGACAGGAAGGACGATTCGCTCATGGGCAGGGCCGCTTCTCGGCGGTTCAGTGGTCAGTAGCGGGCGCGCTCTTCCGGCGCCTTGAAGGATTCGGGCCGGCGCCGCTGCTTGGGCTCGGGCCGGTAATGTTCATTGACGTAAGCCTGCAGCCAGTCGCGCTGCTCGGGCGCCAGCGGCACGTTCTCGACGGTCTCGCCGGCATCCAGCCAGCGCCCGGCCTCGTTGTACGACAGCGCCACCGTGACCGGCACCGGATGCGCCGTGTCGCCGTCGCCTTCGTCCTCGGGCATGCGCCACAGCACGAACCAGCACGGCGTGGCCGAGGTCAGGTTCAGGTAGTAGCCTTCGCCCTGGTCGCGGAACAGTTCCACCTCGAAGCCCGGGTAGAGCCAGCGCGCGCCCTGGGCATCGTGCTCCAGGCAAACCGGGTGCGTGCCGAACTCGCCCAGGTCAGGCAGCACCGCGTCCAGCTGCCACTTCCAGGGCTGCCAGCGGTTGGCCAGCACGACCTTGCGCATCACCACGGCCATGGTGACGGCGGGGCGGGCGCCGGGGGACGGCAGGTCGGGGGTGGGCTGGCTGTCCATGGCGGATGTCTGGTGCTCAGGTGTTCTGCACCACGATGCTGGGGAACTTGCTGGTCATGTCGCGCGCCTTGTCGGCGACCTTGATCGCCACCTTGCGCGCGATGGCGCGGTACATCTCGGCCACCGGGCTGTCGGGCTCGGCCACCACGGTGGGGCGCCCGGAATCGGCCTGCTCGCGGATGCGCAGGTTCAGCGGCAGGCTGCCGAGCAGGTCCACGCCGTAGTCGGCGCACATCTTCTCGCCGCCGCCCTGGCCGAAGATATGTTCGACATGGCCGCAGTTCGGGCAGCAATAGACCGCCATGTTCTCGACGATGCCGAGGATGGGGATGCCCACCTTCTCGAACATCTTCAGGCCCTTCTTGGCGTCCAGCAGCGCGATGTCCTGCGGCGTGGTGACGATCACCGCGCCGGTGACCGGCACCTTCTGAGACAGCGTCAGCTGCACGTCGCCGGTGCCGGGCGGCATGTCGACGATCAGGTAATCCAGGTCGTGCCAGTTGGTCTGGCGCAGCAGCTGCTCCAGCGCCGAGGTAACCATCGGGCCGCGCCACACCATGGGGTTGTCCTGCTCGATCAGGAAGCCGATCGAGTTGGCCTGCAGCCCATGGCCCTCGAGCGGCTCCATGGTCTGGCCGTCGGCGGATTCGGGGCGGCCGTCGATGCCCAGCATCATCGGCAGGCTCGGGCCGTAGATATCCGCGTCGAGCATGCCCACGCGCGCGCCTTCGGCAGCCAGCGCCAGCGCCAGGTTGACGGCGGTGGTCGACTTGCCCACGCCGCCCTTGCCCGACGCCACCGCGATCACGTTCTTCACGCCAGGCAGCAGCTTCACGCCGCGCTGCACCGCGTGGGCGACGATCTTCATGGTCACCGCCACGCTGACATTGGTGACGCCCGGCACTTGCCGGACCGCGGCTACCACCAGCTTGCGGATCAGATCGAACTGGCTCTTCGCGGGATAGCCCAGCTCAACTTCCAGCGATACCTCGCCGCCGTCGACACGGATATTCCTGGCCGAGCGGGTGGACACCAGGTCCTTGCCCGTATTGGGGTCGATGACGGTGCGCAGGGCTTCGGTAACCTGCTCAGTGCTGACGCTCAAGACAAACTCCGCTTGGATAGGTGGGGACGGGCGCAGGATGGCCTGCGTCTAATGTATCAAAGTATGAAGCACCGGCCATGAACGCCGGAAATCCGCGCGCAATTCCCTCCGCGAGGTGGGGGATTACAGACATTTACAAATCTCACAAGCTTGCACTTGTGCGCGCGCCGCCATATCCATATTGTAGTGCGGTTGGCGGCCCGGCACCGCGGCACCTCCGCCGTCCCGGGGCTGACGCGCACTATGGGTTACCTGCCGCTTGCGCCTTGGCGTTACCATCGCGATGCGGTACCAAGAACATTTACGGGAACATCAGAAGGAGAAAGCATGAACATCAAGCTCGTTACCGTTTCTCTCGCCGCCGCCACGCTGCTGGCCGCCGGCTGCGCCACCGAACAGCAAACCCATACGGCGGTTGGTACCGGGGTCGGCGCCGCGGTCGGCGCGGGGCTGGGCAACCTGATCGGCGGCAATACCACCGGCACGCTGGTGGGCGCCGCGGTCGGCGGTGCCATCGGCGGCGCGACCGGCTACAACTGGAACGCGATCCGCGGCAAGCTGAACAAGGACACCGCGGGCACGGGCACCCAGATCACCGAACAGCCGGACGGCTCGCTGAAGGTGAACATCCCCAGCCAGGTCACCTTCGACACCGACAGCGCCTCCATCAAGCCGTCGTTCCGCTCGGTGCTCGACCAGGTCGCGCAGACCCTGGGCCAGCACCAGGACGTCAGCGCCAACGTGGTGGGCCATACCGACAGCACCGGCAACCCCAACTACAACATGCAACTGTCGCAACGCCGCGCCCAGAGCGTGGCGGGCTACCTGGGTGACCGCGGCGTCGCTCGCAACCGCCTGTCGGCCGAAGGCCGCGGGCAAAGCCAGCCCGTGGCGGACAACGCGACCGAGGCCGGACGGGCACAAAATCGCCGCGTCGAAATTTTTTTGAAACCAATCCAAGGGTGACCCTGTCATAGAAACAGGTGCCGCTTGCCACCGTTGCTGGCTCGCGATGGGTGGCTGACCTCCCGGGCGGTACCTGATTTCTCCTCCTTTTCCGTTGTGGAAAGCTGCGCCGGCTCTGACCGGCGCTTTTTTTTGCCCGCGCGGTTTCGGCACGCTCCCCATTCCGCGATGCGGAACCACCGCGCGGCGGCCGGCCACTTGTTAAAATAGCCCCTTCCCGGCACGCGTCCGCCCGCCCTGGCTGACGCCGTCCCCACGATCTCCCCGCTCCTGACCGGCTCCTGTTTATGACCGCACGTCGCATCCTCGTCACATCCGCCCTGCCTTATGCCAACGGCCAGATCCATATCGGCCACCTGGTGGAGTACATCCAGACCGATATCTGGGTGCGGTTCCAGCGCATGATGGGCAACGAGGTCTACTACGTCGGCGCCGACGATACGCACGGCACCCCGGTCATGCTGCGTGCTGAAAAGGAAGGCATCACGCCCAAGGCGCTGATCGACCGCGTCTGGACCGAGCACAAGCGCGATTTCGACAGCTTCCTGGTGTCGTTCGACAATTACTACAGCACCGACGCCGAGGAAAACCGCGAACTGTGCGAAAAGATCTACCTGGCCCTGAAAGCCGAGGACCTGATCGCCGAGCGCGAGGTCGAGCAGTTCTACGACCCGGTCAAGAACATGTTCCTGCCCGACCGCTTCATCAAGGGCGAGTGCCCGAAGTGCGGCGCCAAGGACCAGTACGGCGATTCGTGCGAGGTATGCGGCACCACCTATGTGCCGACCGACCTGAAGAACCCCTATTCGGTGGTGTCCGGCGCCACGCCGGTGCGCAAGTCGTCGGCCCACTATTTCTTCAAGCTGTCCGATCCGCGCTGCGAAAGCTTCCTGCGCGAGTGGGTGGCTGACCTGGCCCAGCCGGAAGCCGCCAACAAGATGCAGGAATGGCTCGGCGCCGAGGGCGAGGCCTCGACCCTGTCCGACTGGGACATCTCGCGCGACGCGCCCTACTTCGGCTTCGAGATCCCTGGCGCGCCGGGCAAGTACTTCTATGTGTGGCTGGACGCCCCGATCGGCTACTACGCCAGCTTCAAGAACCTGGCGCAGCAGCGCGGCATCGATTTCGACGCCTGGGTCGGCCCGCACTCGACCGCCGAGCAGTACCACTTCATCGGCAAAGACATCCTGTACTTCCACACGCTGTTCTGGCCGGCGATGCTGCGCTTCTCGGGCTACCGCACCCCGACCAATGTGTTCGCCCACGGCTTCCTGACCGTGGATGGCGCCAAGATGAGCAAGTCGCGCGGCACCTTCATCACCGCGCAGAGCTATATCGACACCGGCATGAACCCGGAGTGGCTGCGCTACTACTTCGCCGCCAAGCTCAACGCCAGCATGGAAGACCTCGACCTGAACCTCGACGACTTCATCGCGCGCGTGAACAGCGACCTGATCGGCAAGTACGTCAACATCGCCAGCCGCGCCGCGGGCTTCCTGGTCAAGCGCTTCGACGGCAAGGTCGACGAAGCCGCGCTGGCCCATCCGCTGCTGGAACAGTTGCGCCAGGCCGCGCCGCAGGTGGCGCACCTCTATGAAAGCCGCGAGTACAGCAAGGCGCTGCGCCTGGTGATGGAGCTGACCGATGGCGTCAATGCCTTCGTCGACACCGAGAAGCCGTGGGAACTGGCCAAGGACGACGGCAAGCGCGCCGCGCTGCATGCGGCGTGCTCGGTCTCGCTGGAAGCATTCCGGCTGCTGACGATCTACCTGAAGCCGGTGGTGCCCAACGTGGCCGCGGGTGTGGAGCGCTTCCTGAATGTCGAGCCGCTGGACTGGCGCGCTATCGACAAGCAGCTGTCGGCCGCCAGCCCGGTGCAGCCCTACCAGCATTTGATGACGCGCGTCGATGCCAAGCAGGTCGACGCGCTGCTGGCCGCCAACCGCGAATCGCTGCAGGCGGCCGCGGCACCGGCCGCCGCCGCAACCGCAATCGAGCCCATTGCCGACACCATCACCATCGATGACTTCGCCAGGATCGACCTGCGCGTGGCGAAGATCGTCGAATGCCAGAAGGTGGAAGGCTCGAACAAGCTGCTGCAGCTGACGCTGGACCTGGGCGAAGGCCGCACCCGCAATGTGTTTTCCGGCATCCAGTCCGCCTACACGCCCGAGCAACTGGTGGGCAAGCTGACCGTGGTGGTGGCCAACCTGGCACCGCGCAAGATGAAGTTCGGCGTGTCCGAAGGCATGGTGCTGGCGGCCTCGGCCGCGGATGAAAAGGCCGCGCCCGGCCTGTATATCCTGGAGCCGCACAGCGGCGCGGTACCGGGCATGCGCATCGGCTGATCGTTCTATCGCGGTTCCCTCTTCCGCAGTGCGGGAGAGGGCCGCAATCCCGCGGCACGCCCGTGACGCGGGTTCGATCGCGGCGAATCGCCGCCCCGCCCCTGACGGCGCGACCACGCGCCCGCCTGAGTCGCCCGAATTCTGCAATGCAGAACAGCACGGCGCTAAATTCCCCCCTATCCCCCGCTCTATGCACACGCGGCATGTCATACATGGTTCCGGCGCATCGCGCTTGTGACCCCCTGGCTTGCCGCGTAGATTCCACCTCGCAGAATCACAAACCACAAAAACAAGAAGCCGGCGACGCAACCCGCTCGCGCGCTTGCGTGCCGCCGCTTCGCATGGAAGGGGACATTTGTGAAGAAGCTCTTGATCGCCAATCGTGGCGAGATCGCGTTGCGCGTGCAGCGCGCCGCCCGCGATCTCGGCATCGCCACCGTGGCCGTCTACGCCGCCGACGATGCCAACAGCCGTCACCGCCTGCTGGCCGACGAAGCCGTCGCGCTGCCGGGCGAGGGGGCGGCGGCCTATCTCGACATCGCTGCCATGATCGCCGCCGCGCGTGCCACCGGTTGCGATGCCATCCACCCCGGTTATGGTTTTCTCAGCGAGCGCGCTGACTTCGCCAACGCCTGCGCAGCGGCGCAGATCGTTTTCGTCGGCCCCGAGCCCGGGCACCTGGCCCTGTTCGGCGACAAGGGCCGCGCGCTGGCGCTGGCGGCCCGCTGTGGCGTGCCGGTGATGCCGGCCACGCCGGGCGGCGCCACGCTCGACGCGGTGGCGGCGTTCTTCGACGAACAGGACGGCGCCGGCGTGGTGCTCAAGGCCGTCGGCGGCGGCGGCGGGCGCGGCATGCGGGTGGTGCGCGAGCGCGACGCGCTGGCTGAAGCCTATGCGCGCTGCCGCTCCGAGGCCCGCTCGGCGTTCGGCGTCGATGCCCTCTACGCCGAGCGTCTGGTGGCCCGCGCGCGCCATGTCGAAGTGCAGATCGCCGGCGACGGCGACAACGTGATCGCGCTGGGCGAACGCGACTGTACGCTGCAGCGCCGCTTCCAGAAGGTGGTGGAGATCGCGCCCAGCCCGGCGCTGGCCCCGGCAATGCGCCAGCGCATCGTTGAGGCCGCCTGCACGCTGGCGCGCGAGGCGCGCTACCGCAGCCTCGGCACCTTCGAATTCCTGGTCGAAGAACCGGCGGACGGCAACCGCGCCGGCGCCGACCTGCCCTTTGTCTTTATCGAAGCCAACCCCCGCCTGCAGGTCGAGCACACCGTCACCGAGCAGGTCACCGGCGTCGACCTGGTCGCCATCCAGCTGGGACTGGCCGAGGGCCGGCGCCTGGCCGAGTTGGGGCTGGACCCCGAGCATCCGCCGCGCATGCGCGGCTATGCGATCCAGGTGCGCGTCAATGCCGAGGCCACGGACGCGCAAGGGCTGGCGCGCCCGGCGCAAGGCCGGCTGGAGCGATTCGATCCACCTACGGGACCGGACGTGCGCGTCGACACCCATGGCTATACCGGCTACGCGCCATCCGCGCACTATGACACGCTGCTGGCCAAGCTGATCGTCACCTCCGCCAGCGACAACTTCGCCGACGCGGTGCGGCGCCTGCAACGCGCGCTGGCCGAATTCAATATCGCCGGCATCGCCACCAACCTGGACCTGCTGCGCGCGTTAGCGGAGCGCGAAGATTTTGCCGCCCAGCGCGTGCATACGCGCTATATGGAAGCCGCGCTGCCCGCGCTGCTGGAACGCGCCGCGCAGATCGGTGCGCAGGACGCGGCACGGCAAGCCCTGGCGGGCGCCGGCGCGGCCGCTCCGGTGGCGGCGCCATCCAGCACCGCCAGCTTCGACGAGCAACTGGGCGAAGGCTTGTGCGCGGTGCGCGCGCCGATGAACGGCCGCGTGATCGAACTGGCGCGCGAGAACGACGTGGTCCAGGCCGGCCAGACCGTGGCGGTGCTCGATGCAATGAAGATGGAACATGCCATCGTTGCCGAGCACGCCGGCCGCGTGCTCGACCTGCGCAGCGCATGCGGCGAGCAGGTGGCCGAGGGCCAGGTGATGCTGGTGCTGGAGCCCGCCGACGCCGGCGCGCAGGACGGCGGCGAAGCCGAATACGCCGACCCCGCGGCGATCCGCCCGGACCTGCAGCGCGTGCTGGACCGCCATGCCTTCCTGTACGACGCCGCCCGCCCGGAGGCGGTGGCGCGCCGCCGCGCGCGCGGCCAGCGCACCGCGCGCGAGAACGTCGACGACCTCTGCGATGCGGGCAGCTTCCGCGAGTACGGCGGCCTGGCGCTGGCGGCGCAGGCCAGCCGGCGCAGCGAGGCCGACCTGATCGCCAACACGCCCGCCGACGGCCTGATCACCGGCACCGGCACGGTCAACGGCAGCCTGTTCGCGCCGGAACGCGCGCGCTGCGCGGTGCTGGCCTACGATGCCACCGTGCTCGCCGGCACCCAGGGCAAGCGCAACCACACCAAGACCGACCGCATCCTGGAAGTGGCGCTGCGCAACCGACTGCCCACGGTGATCTTTGCCGAAGGCGGCGGCGGCCGCCCCGGCGATGTCGACTTCCCCACCGTGGCCGGCCTGTACCAGCCATCGTTCGGGGCGTTCGCCGAGCTCAGCGGCGAAGTGCCGGTGGTTGGCATCGCATCCGGGCGTTGCTTTGCCGGCAATGCCGCGCTGCTGGGCTGCTGCGACCTGATCATTGCCACGCGCAACGCCAACATCGGCATGGCCGGTCCCGCCATGATCGAAGGCGGCGGCCTGGGTGTGTTCCGGCCCGAGGACATCGGACCGGCCGCGGTGCAGTACCACAACGGCGTCGCCGACCTGCTGGTCGACGACGAAGCCGCGGCCGTGGCCGCAGCGAAGCACTATCTGTCGATGTTCCAGGGCCGGGTCGAAGCCTGGCAGGCGCCCGACCCGCTCGCGCTGCGCCACGTGGTGCCCGAAAACCGGCTGCGCGTGTACGACACCCGTGCCGCCATCGCGGCGCTGGCCGACGTAGGCAGCGTGCTGGAGCTGCGCGCGGGCTTCGGCACCGGCATCCACACCGCGCTGGCGCGCATCGAAGGGCGGCCGGTGGGCCTGCTCGCCAACAATCCGCGCCACCTCGGCGGCGCCATCGATGCCGACGCCGCCGACAAGGCCGCGCGCTTCATGCAGCTGTGCAACGCGCACGGGCTGCCGATCGTGTCGCTGATCGACACGCCGGGCTTCATGGTGGGCCCTGAGGTCGAGGCCCGCGCCCAGGTGCGCCACGTGTCGCGCATGTTCGTGATTGGCGCCAAGCTGCGCGTGCCGTTCCTGGCGGTGGTGCTGCGCAAGGGCTACGGGCTGGGCGCGATGGCGATGGCCGCGGGCGGTTTCCGCGCGCCAAGCTTCACAGTGTCGTGGCCGACCGGCGAGTTCGGCGGCATGGGGCTGGAGGGCGCGGTGCGGCTGGGCTTCCGCAAGGAACTCGAAGCGCTGCCGGCCGGGCCGCAGCGCGATGCGCTGTACCAGCAACTGGTGGCGCAGATGTACGAACGAGGCCATGCCATCAACGCCGCGGCGGCGCTGGAACTCGACGCGGTGATCGATCCCGCTGCCACGCGGCAGTGGCTGGTCAGCGGACTCGACGCGGGCGCCGCCGACCCGCAGCGCTCGCAGCGACCGATACGCCCCTTCGTCGACGCCTGGTAGGCGCGGCGGCAGACACCACACCAGAGCGACAGCAAGAGGAGACAGCAGATGAACGAACAGGCGTTCTTCGCGGACCTGGAAGCCCGGCATCGCAAGATCTGGCCCGCCGGCCTGCCCGACACACCGGTCTATCCCCATGGCGAGGCCCCGCTGGGCGACTACCTGCGCGCCTGGGCGCGCAAGCGCCCGGGCCATGCAGCGCTGGTCTGGTACGGCACCACCGTCACATATGCCGAGCTCGACGAACTGTCCGAGCGCTGTGCCGCGCTGCTCAAGGGCCGCGGCGTGGGTGCGGGCGACCGCGTGGCGGTGATGATGGGCAATTGCCCGCAGTTCCACGTGGTGTTCTACGCCATCCTGAAGCTGGGCGCGGTGTACGTGCCGGTCAACCCGCTCTTCAAGGAGCACGAGCTGGTCTATGAGCTGAACGATGCGGGCGCCGCCACCATCGTCGTGCAGGACCAGCTGGCACCGCTGCTGATGTCGGTGCGCGCGCAGACGCCAGTGCAAGCGGTCTACACCATCAGCGCCGGCGCGATGCTGCCGGCGCAGCCTGACCTGCCGCTGCCGGCCGGACTGGACGCGCCCGCGCTGGCCGTGGAAGGCGCCATCGACCTGCTGCAGGCGCTGCGCGGGACCGAACCGGTGGCGTTGCCGCCGGTGGACCTCGACGCGCTGGCGGCGCTCAACTACACCGGCGGCACCACTGGCCTGCCCAAGGGCTGCATGCACACGCAGCGCGACATGCTTTACACCGCGGCGGCCTCGTACGCGCTGACCGGCGGGGTCGACGCGGCACGCCTGGCCGAGGGCTCGGACGACGTGATGCTGAACTTCCTGCCGATGTTCTGGATCGCCGGCGAGAACCTGGGCCTGATCTACCCGATCTTCAGCGGCGCAACCGTGGTGCTGCTGGCGCGCTGGGACCCGCTCGCGGTGATGGCCGCGATCGAGCGCTATCGCGTCAACCGCACCTTCGTGGTGGTCGACAACGCGGTCGAGCTGATGAACCACCCCGATTGCGGCCGCTACGACCTGCGCTCGCTGCAGCATACGCGCGCGGCCTCGTTCATCCGCAAGATCACGCCCGACATCCGCCAGCGCTGGCACGCGCTGACCGGCAGCATCATCGCCGAAGGCGCCTGGGGCATGACCGAAACCCACACCAGCGACACCTTCACCACCGGCATGCAGGCCGACGACCTCGACCTGCGCGGCCGCCCGGTCTTCGTCGGCCTGCCGGTGCCGGGCACGCGCATCAAGATCTGCGACTTCGACACCGGCGCGGTGCTGCCGATCGGCGAGGAAGGCGAGATCGTGGTGAGCACGCCGTCGCTGTTCAAGGGCTACTGGGGCCGTCCCGAGGTGGATGCCGAGGTGTTCCGCGACGGCTGGTTCCGCACCGGCGATATCGGCGCCTACGACGAGGACGGCTACCTGCATTTCCTGGGACGGCGCAAGGAGATGCTGAAGGTGCGCGGCATGAGCGTGTTCCCGTCGGAGCTGGAAGTGCTGCTGTCGCGCCACCCGGCCGTGCTGGGCTCGGCCGTGGTGGGCCGCCCCGACCCGGACAAGGGCCAGGTGCCGGTGGCCTTTATCCGCCTGCGTCCCGAGCATGCCGACGGCACCACCGCCGCCGCGCTGCAAGCCTGGTGCCGCGAGCAGATGGCGGTCTACAAGGTGCCGGAAGTCCGCATCCTGCCGGAGTTTCCGCTGACCGCCACCGGCAAGGTGCGCAAGGTCGAGCTGCAGGCCCTGCTGGACACCGAGGCCGGCGGCTGAGCGCAAGCGCTACCCCTCTGTCTTGCAGCACCGGCGCGGATGCCACGCGCCTCGGCGCCACCCACGGAGCCCCCACGGAGCCATCGGCCATGCACGATCGATCCACCGGCACCATCAAGGAAGACCGCCATTTCGTCACCGCGCTGGCGCGCGGCCTCGAGGTGCTGGCGTGCTTCCGCACCAGCGACCGCGCGCTGCGCAACCAGGAAATCGCACGGCGCTGCCAGCTGCCCAAGTCCACCGTCTCGCGCCTGACTTCCACGCTGACCCGGCTGGGCTACCTGGCGCGCGCCGAGGGCAGCCAGCAGTACCGCCTGGGCACGGCCTGCCTGCGGCTGGGCAGCGCCATGCTGTCGCGGCTGGATATCCGCAAGGTGGCGCGCCCGCTGATGCAGGAGCTGGCTGATTTCTCCGGCGGCACGGTGTCGCTGGGTACGCGCGACCGCTTCTCGATGATCTATGTCGAGCACTGCCGCAGCAGCGCCGCGATTGCGCTGACGCTCGATACCGGCTCGCGCATTCCGGTGGCCACCTCGGCGATCGGCCGCGCCTGGCTGGCGGTGGTGCCCGAGGCCGAGCGGCAAGCCTTCATGGAGCAGGTGCGCGACGTCGACGACCTGGCCTGGCCGCGGCTGCGCCAGGGCATCGAGCAGGCGCTTGCCGATCACGGCAGCCTGGGCGTGACCTGCTCGATGGGCGAGTGGCAGGCCGATGTCAATGGCATCGCGCGCGGCTTCGAGCCCGGCCAGGGCATGCCGCCGATGGCGATCAACGTGGGCGGGCCGTCGTTCCGGCTGTCGCCATCATTCCTGCTCGAGGAAGTGCGGCCGCGCCTGCTGGAGGTGGTGCGCCAACTGGAGAGCAGCTTCCCGCGCTGAGCGCACCCGTTATCCACACCACAGCGCCGCCCCGAGACGGCGCCACAGGAGGAGCACCATGCAAGTGAAACCGACCGTCGCCGCGCGCCACCGTCCGCTCGCCGGCATCCTCGCCGGCGTGCTGGCCGCGGCCATCGTGCCCGCGGCCCACGGCGCGCCGGCGCCGGCCACCGGCAGTCTCACGGTCGCCTTCGGCGCGGAGTCGACCACGCTCGATCCGGTCAAGATCTCGGCCGGCGTCGACCATTACTTTGTCGGCCAGATCTTCGAGATGCTGGTGCGCCGCAATGCCGCGCTCAAGGACGAGAACTGGCTGGCGCAAAGCTGGAAGCTGGAGACCGGCAAGGACGGCAAGCCGGTGCTGGACGTGCAGCTGCGCAAGGGTGTGCGCTTCCACAACGGCGACCCGCTGACATCCGAGGATCTCGAGTTCTCGTGGCAGCGCCAGCGCGATCCCAAGAGCAGCTTCTTCTCGCACTACGTGTCGTCGGTCGAGCGCTTCGAGATAGTTGATGCGCACCGCTTCAGGCTGCATTTCAAGGAGCCGGACGCGCAGTTCATCGTCGGCAACATGCAGCTGTGGGCCATGCCCAAGAAGTACATCCAGAAGGTCGGCGAGGAAGAGTTCGCCCGGAAGCCAGTGGGCACCGGGCCATGGAAGTTCGTCTCGCGCACGGTCAAGGACGAGCTGAAGCTGCAAGCCTTCGACGGCTACTGGAACCAGGACAAGCGCCCGGGCATCAAGGACCTGACCATCAAGGTGATTCCCGAGGACCTGACCCGGGTGGCGGCATTCAAGACCGGCAAGGTCGATTTCATCGACAACGTGCCGCCTTCGATGGTCGAGGAATTCAAGAAAATGCCGGGCGTCAAGACCGTCACGCTGGTCAGCGGCAACAACCTGTTCCTGAACTTCAACACGCAGATGCCGAAGTCGCCGTTCCATGACGTGCGCGTGCGCCAGGCGGCCGCGCATGCGATCGACGTCGACGCCATCATCAAGCGCGTGCTGTTCGGCCAGGGCGAGCGCTACGCGCAGGTGGGCAAGGGCTCCAACGGCTACGATCCCGCGCTCAAGCCTTATGCCTTCGACCAGAAGCGCGCGCGCGAACTGCTGAAGCAGGCCGGCTACCCCAACGGCTTCGACACGCCCTGCTACAACCTCACCACGCCGCGCGAGCCGGGCGTGAAGGAAGTCGGCGAAGCCATGTACGCCTACCTGAGCGCCGTGGGCATCCGCTGCCAGGTGCGCAACCTGGAATACGGCGCGTGGATCAGCCTGGGCAAGCGCGGCCGCTCGGGGCCGCCGGAGATGGACGGCGTGCTCAGCTGGATGTGGTCGCAGGGCCTGCCTGGCGATCCGGGGCTGGCGTGGTCCGGCCACCTGCACAGCTACCAGGCCGGCGGCGGCTGGGGCACTTACTCCTATACCAGCGACCCCGAGGTCGACGCGCTGCTGGAGAAGCAGCGCCAGACCATGGACCCCGCGGCGCGCACCGCGCTGCTGCAGCAGATCGCGCGCCTCAAGCAGGAGCGCGTGCTGGGCGGCCTGCCGACCTACCGCCCGCTGGTGACCTTTGCCTGGCGCGACAACAAGATCGACTACGTGCCGTGGCCGATCCGCGACTACTGGCGCGCGTTCCAGGAAGTCAGCTGGAAGCAGCACTGATGCGCCGCCGCGTCCGGTCGCGCACCAATGTGCGCGCCGGCGCGGCATCCCCGCTGACATTCTCCGATGGAGCCCGCCATGCCCATTGCCAAACGCCTGCTGCACGGCCTGATCAGCATCCTGGGCGCGAGCGTGATCATCTTCCTGATCTCGCGCCTGTCCGGCGACCCGCTGGCCTTGCTGCTGCCCGCCGACGCGCCACCGCAGGTGATCGAACAAACCCGCCAGCATCTCGGCCTGGACCAGCCGCTGGTGGCGCAGTACCTGGTCTTCCTGCGCCACGCCGTCACCGGCGACTTCGGCAATTCCTACCGCTGGCAGGAGCCGGCGCTCGGCCTGATCCTGGAGCGGCTGCCGGCCACGGTGGAACTGGCGCTGGCGGCGCTGGCGTTCTCGATCGCGATGGCGGTGCCGTTCGGGGTGCTGTCGGCGGTCTGGCGCGGCTCGTGGTTCGACCGCTTTGCCAAGGTCTTCGCCATGGCGGGCCAGGCCATGCCCAACTTCTGGGTCGGCCTGCTTCTGATCCTGTTCTTTGCGGTACAGCTGAACTGGCTGCCGGCGTTCGGGCGCGAATCCTGGAACAGCCTGGTGCTGCCCGCGATCGCGCTGGGCTGGTATCCGGTGGCGGCGCAGACCCGCGTGGTGCGCTCTGCCATGCTCGATGTGCTCGACAGCGACTACATCCGCATGGGCCGCGCCATGGGCCTGCCCGAGCGCGTGCTGATCTGGAAGTACGCGCTGCGCAACGCGGCGATTCCGCTGGTGACCATCCTCGGCGTGTATTTCGCGGCGATGCTGGGCGGCGCCTTCGTGGTCGAGGTCATCTTTGCCTGGCCCGGCGTCGGCCGCACCGTGGTCGAAGCCGTGTTCGCGCGCGATTTTCCCGTGGTGCAGGCGGGGGTGATGCTCACCTCCGTGCTGTTCGTGCTGTCCAACCTGCTGGTCGACCTGAGCTACGGCCTGATCGACCCGAGGATCCGCCATGCCTGAGATCGCCATCCCTCCCGCCGGTGCCGCCGCGGCACCCGCGCGCAAGCGCCCGCGGCGCAATCTGCGCGGCCTGCCCTGGTTTGCGCTGGCGGTGCTGCCGCTGCTGCTGGCCTGCGCCGTCGGCGGCGACGCGCTGCTGCCGCATGACCCCAACGGCCTCGACCTGGGCCTTGCGTTCCAGCCGCCGGCCTGGCTGGAAGGCGGCAGCTGGGCCTATCCGCTCGGCACCGACAACATGGGCCGCGACCTGCTGACGCGCATCATGGCCGGCACCCGCATCTCGCTGGTGGTCGCGCTGTACGCCATCCTGATCTCGGGCGGCATCGGCACCGCCGCGGGCATGCTGGCCGGCTACTTCGGCGGGCGCCTCGACGCGCTCATCATGCGGCTGGTCGACATCCAGATGTCGATCCCGGCGCTGGCGCTTGCGCTGGTGCTGGCGGCGGTGCTGGGCCCCGGCTTCGAGACCGTGGTGCTGGTGATCGTGGTCACCTACTGGACCTGGTATGCGCGCATCGTGCGCGGCGAGGTAATGTCGCTCAAGCAGCGCGACTACGTGGCGCTGGCGCGCGTCGCCGGCTGCGGCACCCTCACCATCTTCCGCCGCCACCTGCTGCCCAACCTGTTCAACACGCTGCTGGTGCTGGCCACGCTGCAGGTCGGCCAGGTGATCATCTTCGAGGCCTCGCTCAGCTTTCTCGGCCTGGGCATCCAGCAGCCCGACGTATCGTGGGGGCTGATGCTGGCCGATGCACGCAACTACATCACCAACGCGTGGTGGGCCATCACCATGCCCGGACTGGCCATCATGGCCACCTGCCTGGCGTCCAACCTGCTGGGCGACTGGCTGCGCGACCACTTCGACCCGAAACGGAGGCAGCTATGACCGGCCCCGATCCGCACGTGACGCAACGCCCGTTGCCGACAACCGCCCAGGACGCCCGCCCGCGCGGCACGCCCATGCTGTCGGTGCAGGGCCTGACCACCCACCTCGAGCTGCGCCGCGGCATGGTGCGCGCCGTGGACGGCGTCGACCTGCATGTGAACGAGGGCGAGACCCTGGGCGTGGTGGGCGAGTCGGGCTCCGGCAAGTCCATGACCATCCTGTCGATCCTGCGCCTGCTGCCGCGCCAGGGCGGCGTGCGCCTCGGCGGCAAGGTGCTGCTCGACGGCGTCGACCTGCTGCAGCTGCCGGAAAAGACCATGAGCACGCAGTACCGCGGCCGCAAGATCGCGATGATCTCGCAGGATCCGCTGACCTCGCTGAACCCGGTGTTCACGGTCGGCGACCAGGTCGGCGCGCCGCTGCACTACCACGGCCGCGCCGACAGTCGCGCGGAGCGGCGGCGCCAGGTGGTGCAGGTGCTGGACAGCGTGCGCATCCCCTCGCCGGAGACGCGGCTGGACGATTATCCGCACCAGTTCAGTGGCGGCATGCGCCAGCGCGTGGTGACCGGCATGGCCATCGCCAGCGCGCCGCGCCTGCTGGTGGCCGACGAGCCCACCTCGGCGCTGGACGTGACCATCCAGGTGCAGATCATGGCGCTGTTCCGCAAAATCCAGGCGCAGACCGGCGTCGGCATCATCCTGATCACGCATGACCTGGGCGTGGCGGCCAGCATCTGCCACCGGGTCGCGGTGATGTACGCGGGGCGCATCGTCGAGACCGGCGACGTGCGCACGCTGTACCAGCGCCCCGCCCATCCCTACACGCAGGCCTTGCTGCAGGCCATCCCCCACTTCGGCGAGCGGCGCGAGCGGCTGTACGCGATCCAGGGCAGCCCGCCCAGCCTGGTCGACCCGCCGCACGGCTGCCGCTTCGCGGCGCGCTGTCCGCACCGCAAGCCGCTGTGCGACGACGCCTATCCCCCCGAGATCGAACTCGAATCCGGCCACAAGGTCAGCTGCTGGCTGGCCTCGGCCGGTTGAGACAGCGCAAGCCAGGAGGCGCCATGCTGCTCGAAGTGCAAGACCTGAAGAAGCATTTCCCCGCGCGCGGCGGCGGCACCGTGCGTGCCGTCGACGGCGTCAGCTTTGCCGTCGATGCCGGCCAGACCTTTGCGCTGGTGGGCGAGTCCGGGTGCGGCAAGACCACCATCGCGCGGCAGTTGCTGCTGCTCGAGCGGCCCAGCGCCGGCGCCATCCGCTTCGATGGCCAGGACGTGCTGGCGCTCGACCGCAAGGGCGTGCTGGCCTACCGGCGCCAGGTGCAGGCGGTGTTCCAGGACCCGTCGTCGTCGCTCAACCCGCGGCTCAAGGTCAGCATGCTGCTGGCCGAGCCGCTGCTGGCGCATGGCCAGGGCGGCAACCGCGCCGCGCTGCGGGCGCGGCTGCTGGAACTGCTGGAGATCGTCGGCCTGCCGCCCGGCGCGCTCGACCTGTACCCGCACGAGTTCAGCGGCGGCCAGCGCCAGCGCATCGCGGTGGCGCGCGCGCTGGCGCTGCGGCCGCGGCTGATGGTGCTGGACGAGCCGACCTCGGCGCTGGACGTGTCGATCCGCGCGCAGATCATCAACCTGCTGTCGGACATCCAGCGCAGCTTCGGGCTGGCCTACGTGGTGATCGCCCATGACCTGGCGCTGGTCGAGCACTTCAGTTCGGCGGTGGGCGTGATGTACCTGGGCAATATGGCGGAAAGCGGCCCCAGCGCCGCGGTGTTCGGCGCGCCACGCCATCCCTACACGCAGGCCCTGCTGGGCTCGGCGCCGCGGCCCGACCCGGATCACCAGCCCGCCGAAGGCCTGATCCTCGGCGATATCGGCTCGGCGCTGCACCCGCCGCCGGGCTGCAAGTTCCATCCGCGCTGTCCGCGCGCGCTGCCGGCGTGCGCGGCGGAGGTCCCGCGCATGCGGCGGCTGGACCCGGCCACCGGCCCGGCCGCGCCGGCGCACGTGGCCGCCTGCCATCTGCTGCAGTGACCACGGGCGCAGGGCGTGCGTCAGCCGCCCTGCATCTTCGACGGATCGTCGCTGCGCGAGGTGGTGGTGACCGCACCGTCGCTGTTGAAATGCACGTTGAAGAAGGCCTTGTCGGTGGAGCTTTCCATCCAGCGATAGCCCCACACTTCTTCCTGCTTCAGCGCGAACGCCTCCACCTTGGTGGGCTTGCCCAGCAGGCGGCGGACATCGTCCTTGCTCATGCCGGGGCGCACGCGCGCGAAGTGCTCGGCCGATAGCACTTGCTCGATCTTCGCGACCTTGCCGTCGGCGCCGATGGTGACCATCCACGTGGTGGTGCCCTCGGGACCGCGCGGGTACTCCAGCCGGCGCCCGCCGTCGGCCTCTTCCCAGACGATCTCGGGCTTGCCGGCCTGGCGGCGCAGGTCCTCCTCGGTCGACTGGCCCGGGACGATGCCCTTGAACAGCTCGCTGTCGGGCTTGATCGCGTTCCAGGTGTTGCGCGCGGTCTCGCCCGCCTTCTTCATGGCTTGGTCGACCTTCTGCTGGTCGCAGCCAAACAGCGCAAGCATCGAGGCAATCAGTCCCATGGCGGCAAGGCGTCGCGGCGACGCGGCAAAGGTCGAAGGGAATTCAGCGGCGCACCGGCTCGGCGATGACGGCTGAGGCCGCCTGCGCGGCGCTTTCGGGGTCGAGCTGCTGACTGTCATCCTGCTGGCTCCTTCTGGTGCCGCGGTTCGAGGCTCCGCTGAACAGGTTGGCCCAGCTGTCGAAGCGGCGGTTGAACAAGACCGACAAACCGTTGATGGAGCCGCCCTTGGCAATCAGCGACCAGCGCCGCGAGAACTGCCAGGTCAGCTTCACCACGTTCGAGGCCGAGGTCAGGCTCTGCTCATAGCCGACCGACATGCGTTCGGTGATGGCCTTGCCCATGCTGACTACCTGCTGGTCGTTCAGGCCCGCGGTGCTGGGCCCGATCGAAAATTCATCGATGCCGAAATGCGAGACGATGCCCTTGCCGGCCTTGCCGCCGATCAGCCCCAGCGCGGCGCCGCCCAATGCCGAGCCGCTCAGCTGGCGCTGCTGGCCGGCGCCGGCGCTTTCCGCGCCGTAGCCGAACATCAGCCACGACAGTTTGTCCTCATCGGGCACGTTGGGCTCCGACACCAGCCGCACGCGCGGCAGCCGCACCGTGCCGGTGACCTCGACGCCAGCTTCCACTTCCTGGTTGCGGCGCATGGCGCGGATGTTCATGTTCGGGTTGTCGATCGGGCCGTTGAAGTTGATGATGCCGCGTTCGATGTCGAGCTTGCGCCCGAAGGCCTCGTAAGTGCCACTGGTAACGCGCACCGTGCCAGTGGCCTTCATCGGCGCCAGCGGTTCGCTCTTCACGCCCATCTGCCCGGCCAGCAGCAGGTCCGCGCCGGCGCCGCGGAAGCGGAAGTTGTTGCCGAGGTCGACGCTCAGGTCGATCACCGGGCTGAAGCGGCTGGCAGGCTTGGATTCGGGCATCTGCGTGGCCGCGGTCTTGACCGCGCGCTGGTCCTTGCGCCGGATCACCACGACATCGTCGCCCAGCACCGGCGCGCCAGCCTTGGGCAGGTCGAACAGCCCGCGGTCGACGCGGAACTTGCCGCGGATCACCACCTGCTTGTTCTCGTTGGCAATGCTGGCATCGCCCGATACCACCAGCGTGCGTTCCGGGCTGGCAAACAGCTGCAGCTTGTCGGCGACGATCTTGCCGGTCAGGTTGGGATCGGCCTCGCCCAGCTTGATGTTGCCGGTGGCGGTGAGCTTGCCGTCGCCGCCATGGAACTCCACCTGCCTGAGCTCGACCGTATTCTGGTCGAGCACCACGCGCACGGTGCCGTCGGTCAGGCGCAGCCCCTGGTCGTACAGCGTGACCGCGAGGTTGTCGCCGTTGATGGTGCCGGTCAGCAGCGGTGCCGCCACCGTGCCCGCCAGTCGCATCGCCGCGGCCAGGCGGCCGTCGAAGGCGTACTGCGGGCCGGTCAGCGCTTCCAGCGACTTCAGCCGCGGCACGTCGACGGTGACAGTGCCGCCCAGCGTCGAGGCCGGGCCCACGGTCTGCAGCCCCTGCTCCTGCACCAGGCCGGCCGAGGCATCGACCACTACCTTGCCGATGCGGCCCGACACCATGCCGCCGCGCAGCGCGATGCGGTTGCCGCCGGCGTCGGCGCGCAGGCTGGTCTCGCCCAGGCCAAGGGTGGTAAAGCCCCGGCCTGCGTTGACCGACAGGTCGCCGCTGCGCCGGCGCAGTTCGGCAAACCCGCTGGCGGTCTCGGCCAGCACCAGGTTCCAGCGGCCATCGATGACCAGGTCGGAGCGCACCGGCGGCCGCTCGCCGGTGAGGGTTTCCATCAGTTCCAGCACGCGCCCCACTTGCAGGCCGTCGAGGCTGCCCGCGCTGCGGATGCGGCCATGGTCCCAGTCCAGGCTGTCGATCGCCAGCGTGGCGCGGTCCAACAGCAGGCGCGTGGCGCCCAGGCGCACGCGCTGGTCAGCCACCAGCAGCTGCGTCGGCGCGGCCAGGCGCAGGTTGACGGTGCTGCGCTCTTCCAGCGTGCGGATGGTGCCGTTCCAGCCGTCCTTGCCTTTCCACGCGCCCTGCCCCGCCAGTGCCAGCTGCAAGGGCCGCTGGTTCAGGGTGCCGGCCGCCTTGACGTCGAAAACGTGGTTGGCCTGGGTGCCGTTGAGCGTGGCATCGAGCGTGCTCAGGCTGGCATGCGGGCCGCGGTAGCCGCGCGCCGCCAGCTGCACCGACAGCGGGCCGTCCAGCCCGCCGCGGATTTCGGCGCGGCCGCTGGCGCTGGCCACCTTGTGCGGCCCCACTTCCAGCGTTTGCGCGTTGTAGTCGGCCACCACCTCGGGCTTCTTCAGCGTGCCGGTGATGGTGGCGTCGAGCTTGAGCTTGCCGGCCACGCCGAACTTCAGCCGGTCCAGCTGCGGCGCATCGACCGCCAGTTTCAGCGCATCGCCGCGCGCGCCAAAGCTGCCGCGCAGGCTGGCCTGGTTGCCGGCCATGCTGAGCGCGGCCTCGCTCGGCAACAGCCGCTCGCCCGCCAGGCGCACCTTGCCGCCGCCGGTCATCGGCAGGCCCGCGTATTCGCTTTCATGCACGGCGAAGTCCAGCGCCACGCCCAATTGCGGCGCCAGCTCGCCGGTCGCGGTGAAATCGGCGTTGATGCGGCCCGCGGCCACCTTGGCCACGCGCGCGGGATCGAACGCCGACAGCTTGCCCTTGAAGCTGAACGGCTGCTTGTCCTTCAGCCCCAGCTTGCCTTCGGCGGTCAGCAGGCCGGTGCCGACCACGGCGCGCAGCGCGGCCAGGGTGACGGTCTCGGCGTCCATGCTGGCGTCGGCGAACAGCTTGAACGGCCCGCCCGACAGGTCCAGCGCGACGCTCTGGCGGCCCGGCTCGATGCGGATCACCACCGGGCCCGACAGGCTGGCGCTGGTCAGCGAGCCGTGCAGCGCCGCCGGGTCCAGCCGGCGTACGTCCAGGTCGAAGCCGCCACGGCCGCCGCGCAGCGCACCGCTGCCGGCGATCTCGGCCTTGCCCGTCAGTGCCACGCGCAGGTCCGACACCGCCTGCGCCATCTCGCTCAGTTCGACTCGCGCGCGCACCGATTGCACCGGCAGCCGCTGCTTGTCGAGCGGGCCGGCCTCCAGGTTGCGGATTTCGATATCGCCGGCGACCGCCAGCGGCGCCGCAGAGGGGGCGGCACCGGGCGCCGACGCGGCTGACGCCGCTGGCGCGGAAGCCGCCGCGGGCGCCGACGCGGCGCCCGCCACCGGTCGCAGTTCAGCATGCACGGTCAGGTTGGCCTGCGGCGCCGACGGACTGAACAGGCGCGGGTTGATGCGGTCGCCATCGACCAGCAGGTGCGTGAACGGGACCTTGCCGAATGGCGTCAGGTCCGCGCCGGCGCGCAGGTGGATGCGCTCGCCGCTGGCCTGCACCTCGGCGCGCAATGCATCGAGGTTGCCATTGGCGGTGGCATTGACGGCGAAGGCCTCGTCCTGCCAGCTGCTTTCCAGCAAGGCTTCCGCGCTGAGTGCAAATGGGGCGGCGGCGCCCAGTTGCGCATTGGCCGCCAGCTTGCCGTAAGGCGTTTCCAGCTTGTCGACGCTGACGCGGTGGCGCTGGCCGTCGCTGTGCAGGGCGCCGGCCAGGTTGCTGAACACCATCGGCTCGGCTGTCGGCGCCGGGCCCTGCAATAGCGACAGGCGCTCGAGCGTGAGCGTATCGACATCGATGGCCAGCGGCAGTTCGAGCGAAGCAGGCTTCTGCATCGGCCCGGTGCTGGGCTCGGCAGGGCCGAGCCGCACTTCGGCCTTGCCGATGCGCAGCCACTGCACATGCAACCGCCGCGGCTGCCAACTCAGGTTCCAACTGCCATCGATGCGGTCGACCGTCACGCGGGTCTGGCCGCTGGCGAACACCACGTCACGCAGGCGCAGGCCATGCGCCACGGTGCCGCCTTCCAGGCGGCCGCCGAGCATGCCGGCCGACAGCCGCGTGGCGAGCGTCCACAGGTGTCGCGTGCCAGTCTCGGTGCGCAGCGCCGCCACGCCCGCGGCTGCCAGCGCCACCACCAGCAACAGCAGGATCCCGGCCAGCCAGCCCAGCACGCGCCACAGTCGCCGGCGCTTGCGCGGCGCGGGCGCGTTCGGCGGGGGCGCCTGGTCGCCGCCGCCGGGCATGGCAGGCAAATCGTGCACGTTCATCAGAACGCCACCCCCAGCGAGATATGCGGCCGGAACTGCCGCTCCTGGATGCCGTAGCCCACGTCGAGCTGCAGCGGGCCCACTGGCGTGCGCCAGCGCACGCCGACACCCACGCCGTTGTAGATCGTCACGCCGCGCAGGTTGTCGGCGGCTGTGCCGGCGTCCCAGAACACGGCCACGCCCCAGTCCGGCTTGAACCAGTACTGGTATTCCAGGCTGCCGGTGCCGAGGTACTTGGCCGGCAAGATGCTGGCGCCGCTGGGCGTGCCGATCGACTGGTAGCTGTAGCCACGGATCGAATCGGTGCCGCCGGCGCGAAAGCGCAGCGTAGCCGGGATCTGGCTGGAGCTGTCGCCGGTCAGGTCGGCGCCCAGCTCGAGGCGGGCCACCACCAGGTCGCGCGTACCGACCGGGATGTACTGCCGGATGCGGCCATACAGCCGCAGGAACGTGGCATCGCTGAGCAAGCCCTTGGCCGCCACACCGATCTGGGTGCTGATCACATTGCCGTGGCGCGGGAACACCGGGTTGTCGACGTCGCGGCGGGTCCAGGCGAAGGCCGGCACCAGCGCCTTGCTGATCTGGCCGGGCTGCCCCACCGGCAGCAGCTTGTCGTAGTAGAAGTCCAGCGACGTGGTCACGTCGTATTTCTCGCGCGAGCGCGAGCGCTTCAGGCCCGTGCGCAGGCTGGTGGTGTCGGTGTTCTCGATGTCGATGGTGCGCTCGTAGCTGCTGTACACGCTGTTGCGGTAGGCACCGCGGGACGGCGGCATCGCCGCCTCGGCGAACAGATAGGAACGCTTTTGTTCGATGCGCGCCTGCGAGTCGAAGGTCCAGGCGCGGTTGAACAGGTTGTAGTACGAATAACGCCCTTCGACCTGCGCCCCGGTATCGGTGGTAAAGCCGACGCCGCTATTGAGCCGGTGCACTGGATATTCGCGCACGCGCACCGACACTGGCGCGGTGACCACGCCGTCGGGCGCCTTGTCGGCGTCCGGCGGCGGCTCCAGGTCGACCAGCACGTTGGAGAAATACGGCTGGTTCTGGATCGCGCGCTGCAGCTCCAGTAGCCGCTCCACCCGGTACGGCTCGCCCTCGTTGAGGGGATTGACGTTGTAGATGATCTGCTCCGGGTACCGGCGCGTGCCGGTGACCTTGAGTGCGCCCAGCCGGTAGGCCGGGCCGCTGGCATAGTGCGTCGACAGGTCCGCGCGCAGCTCGTCCGGCTCGATCCGCGCCTGCGACGCAGCCAGCCGCGCGCCGTAGTAGGTGTGGCTCTGCAGGGTGACCAGCGCGTCTTCCTTGGCCTTGTCCCAGTCGTTCTGGCGAAACGGCTCGCCGACCGGCAGGCCCCATTTGGCCTTCATTTCCGCCACCTGCGCGGGGGCTTGCGTGGCGGCGGGGCCCGTCACCTGGATGTCGACGTTGCGAATCAGCGTGCGCGCGCCGGGGTCGACCATCACGTGGACTACACGCTTGTCGCCCTCGCCTTCCACGCGCGTGGTGGTGGTGGGATCGAAATAGCCTTCGGTGGAGGCGAAGGCCCGCACCTGCTCGCCGACAGTCTCGACCATATAGTCGAACTGGTCCTGGGACAGGTCAGTGCGCTCCTTGTAGCGGGCCAGGTCGAGGTGCTCTTCGAGCATCTCGCGGATCGGCTTGGGCGCTTCGACGTCAACCTTGTAGGCGGCTCTGGCCGTACCGGCCGCCAGGGCCAGCGCCAGCGCCCCGAGCGCCGCCAGGGCGCGCGCGGCCGGGCGCCTGGCGGCGCGGCCAGCCGAGTCAGCGGTGTTAGCGGTGTCTTGCGGCATCGCCCGATTGTCCACACATACAAAGTCGGTATTTGACCACACCCGGCCTGGCGCCCGGAACTTTCCTGCGCATGACGGCAGTTTGCGGCGCCCGAGCCCCCGGCTGGCGTGCATCCCGGGGTGCCGATACTGTAAAATCATGGCCCACTGTACCTATCTGGCGCCCGCACGGGTGCATCCCGGTTGAACATGGCCCTCTACGAATCCGATATCACCCAGTTCCTGAAGCAGCTCAAGCAAGAGCGCCCGACGCTGGAGGCCGAGCAGCGCGACGGCCGCGCCCTGCTGTGGGACAAGGCCCCGATCGACCTCGAAGAGCGCGCCCGCGCCCAGGCTTCGCGCGTGGCGCAAAAGCCTTACGTCTACTCGCAGGACAACTGATTCCCGCCGCCCCCGCGTCCGAGCCGACAGCATGAGCGCAGGCGACCAGGACAAGCTGCCGCTGCCCGTGGAGCTGCCGGCCGTCGCGCCCGCTGCCGCGCCCGGTCCGGCCGGCCCCGCCGACATGGTCGACGGGATGGCGTTCGCGCGCCTGTACGGCGAGCCGCTGTTCAAGCTGCCGCAGGACCTGTACATCCCGCCCGACGCGCTCGAAATCTTCCTGGAAGCCTTCGAAGGCCCGCTGGACCTGCTGCTGTACCTGATCCGCAAGCAGAACTTCAACGTCCTCGACATCCCGATGTCGCAGGTCACGCGCCAGTACCTGTCCTACATCGAGCAGATCCGCAAGACCAACCTGGAGCTGGCCGCCGAATACCTGCTGATGGCGGCGATGCTGATCGAGATCAAGTCGCGCATGCTGCTGCCGGTCAAGAAGGCCGACAGCGACGATGAGGCCGAAGACCCGCGCGCCGAGCTGGTGCGCCGCCTGCTGGAATACGAGCAGATGAAGCTGGCCGCGCAGCGCCTCGATACCGTGCCGCAGCTGGGCCGCGACTTCCTGCGCTCGCAGGTCTATATCGAGCAGAGCCTGGTACCGCGCTTTCCCGAGGTGGAAACCGTGGACCTGCAGGCGGCCTGGGCCGACGTGCTCAAGCGCGCCAAGCTCAACCAGCACCACAAGATCTCGCGCGAGGAACTGTCGGTGCGCGAGCACATGAGCCAGATCCTGCGCCGGCTGCAACATGCGCGCTTCATGGAGTTCTCGGAGCTGTTCGAGGACGCGGTGCGCTCCGGCAAGGGCGTGCCGGTGGTGGTGGTGAACTTTATCGCCATGCTCGAGCTGTCGCGCGAAGCGCTGGTCGAGATCACCCAGGCCGAACCGTTCGCGCCAATTTATGTGCGATTGGCGTACAGCCCCAGCTGACCCACCCGCGCCGCGGGGGCCGGCCCCGCGCCAGTTGTTCTACAATCCGCCGACAGCCGGCCCAGACCGGCAAGGCTTGCGCCGTCCGCCAAGGACAGGCGTCCGGGTCACACCTACACGACCAGCACACCAAGGCAGATGAAAGTCATTTCCTCCATCCAAGAGCTGCGGGACCAGCTGCGCGGCCAGAACCGCGCGGCCTTTGTCCCCACCATGGGCAACCTGCACGAAGGGCACCTGTCGCTGATGCGCCTGGCGCGCCAGCATGGCGACCCGGTGGTGGCATCGATCTTCGTGAACCGCCTGCAGTTCGGCCCCAACGAGGATTTCGACAAGTACCCGCGCACGCTGCAGGACGACATCGAAAAGCTGCAGAGCGAAGGCGTCTACGTGCTGTTTGCGCCTTCCGAGCGCGACATGTACCCCGAGCCACAGGAATACCGCGTCGAGCCGCCGCATGACCTGGGCGACATCCTGGAAGGGGAATTCCGCCCCGGTTTCTTCAAGGGCGTGTGCACGGTGGTGATGAAGCTGTTCTCGTGCGCGCAGCCGCGCGTGGCGGTGTTCGGCAAGAAGGACTACCAGCAGCTGATGATCGTGCGCCGCATGGTGCAGCAGTTCGCGCTGCCGATCGACATCATTCCCGCCGAGACCGTGCGCGCGGAAGACGGCCTGGCGCTGTCGTCGCGCAACCGCTACCTGAGCCCGGACGAGCGCGCCGAGGCGCCGGTGCTGTACCGCACCCTGCATGAGGTGCGCGACACCGTGCTGGGCGGCGACCGCCCATCGGCCGACCTGCTGGCGGTGGAGGCCAACGCCTGCGCTGCGCTGGAACAGCGCGGCTGGAAGCCGGACTATGTGTCGATCCGCAAGCGTGTCGACCTGCAGGCGCCGACGCGCGAGGAGTTCCTCGCCGGCGAGCCGCTGGTGATCCTGACGGCGGCCAAGCTCGGCGCGACCCGGCTGATCGACAACCTGGAAATCTGAGCGGCGCAGCCGCCGTCCCGGCAGAGACAGAAGCAAAAGGCAGGCCCCGCGGCCTGCCTTTTTTCATGCCCGGCGCATGTTGGTGCGCTGCGCGGTCTTCACCACATGCCGCTGGTGGCCGCGCCGGCGCTTCCACCAGATCAGCGTGCCGGTCACGGCAAACGCCAGCGGTGCCAGCCCGAACAGCGTGATAAAGATGCGCCCGGGCAGGCCAAAGGCTTCGCCGGTATGCAGCGGGAACAGCCAGTTCAGCAGCGTGTCGCCGGCCGGTGCCTGCTGCGGATCGCGCACACCCAGGCGCGCGCCGGTCCAGGCATCGAGCCACAGCCGCGTGGCGCCAGTGTGCTGGCGCACCTCGCCGGGCTGGCGCAGCCGGACCTCGAAGGCGTCGCCGGGCTTGCGCGGAAAGCCGATGCGCGTGACCTGCGCCTGCGGGTACTGCGCCTGCGCCGCGGCCATGATCGCGCCCGCCTCTAGCGGCCGCGACCCGGCCGGCGCGGGGGCCGAGACATGTTTGGCCGCTGGCGTCACGGTCATCACCCCCGCCACGATCGGCGTGACCCACTTGGGCAGGTTCAGGTACCAGCCAGAAAACGCGATGGTGGCCAGCACCGGCGCGGCCAGGACGCCGCCGGCGCGGTGCAGCGAATAATTGAAGCGCGACCACGAGCCGCCATGCGTGATACGGAACGCCTGCACCACCGAGCGCAGCTTCATCTTGGGCCACCACACCGCCACCCCCACCAGCGTGGTCAGCAACAACAGCATGCCGGCCACGCCGGTAATGGTCTTGCCGGTCTCGCCCGACAGCAGGTAGCGGTGCAGGTGGAACAGCGTCGGCAGCAGCAGCCGACGCGACAAGCCGGCCTCGCCCCAGACGCGCTCGCCCTTCACTTCCAGCGTGACCGGGTCGACCATCACCTGGCGCGAACGCCCGGGCACGAGGCCGCCGGGCCCCTTGACCGGATACCAGGCGACAAAGACGCCGTCGGCATGGTCCGGCAGCATCAGCAGGTTGGGCTTGCCGTAAGGCGCCGCCGCCAGCCGCTCGGTCACGGCCTGGACGGTGTCCGGGGTTACCGGCGCGGTCATCGGCGCGGAGGCGACCAGCAGGTCTGGATTGAGCCAGGCATCGAGCTCATCGCGCCAGGCGATAGTCGTGCCGGTCAGTCCCATCAGGACGAACAGCAGGCCGAGACTGAGGCCGATATAGCGATGGAGCTTGACGAGGACGACGCGCGGGCGGCCGGTGACCATGACGGGGAGCAGTACGTTGAGCGGACGCCGCAAGGCATGGAATATGGCGCAAAAGCCATCCCCGTGCCGCGTTGCGAATGCGAAGGATTCGCGATTCTAGCAGGGCCGTTGCGCATGGCGGCAGCACGCGCCGCAGCGTGTCAGCGCCGCAGCGGCGCCAGCAATGCCCCAAGGTCCAGGTGCGCGGCCATGGTATCGGCCAGGCGCTCGATCGACGCTTCGCGCAGCGCATCGAGATCCACTGCCTCGGCGCCGTCCAGTCCGGCCCAGCGCAGCAGCGCCTGGCAGCCGGCGGGTTCGTCGAACAGGCCATGGACGTAAGTGGCCAGCACCTGCCCGTCAGCCGAGCGCGCACCGTCCGGGCGCACCGAGCCGTCGCCGCGATCGAGCCACAGGGCCGGCTGCTCCAGGCCCTTGCCGGTGGTGACGCCGAGGTGGATCTCGTAGCCGCGCACCGGCGCGCCGGCCGCCTCCAGCGCCAGCCGGCCGCCCACCTGGCGCAGCTGCTTCTCGGCGGCCAGCGTGGTGTCGTAGTCGAGCCAGCCCAGGCCCGCGCTGCTGCCGGCCGGGCCTTCACGGCCATCGGGGTCGTGCACTTGCCGCCCCAGCATCTGCATGCCGCCGCAGATCCCGATCAGCTTGCCGCCGTAGCGCAGGTGCCGCGCCAGCGCGGTGTCCCAGCCCTGCGCGCGCAGGAAGTCGAGGTCGCCGCGCACGTTCTTGCTGCCGGGCAGCACCACCAGGTCGGCCGGCGGCATCGGCCGGCCCGGCCCGACAAACTGCAGGTCGACCTGCGGATGCGCGCGCAGCGCATCGAAGTCGGTATGGTTGGCGATGCGCGGCAGCACCGGCACGACCACGCGCAGGCGCCGCGCCGGCATGCCGGCGGCGGCGTCGGACTGCGCGCCGATGATGGCGTCCTCGGCATCCAGGTGCAGGCCGTGCAGGTAAGGCAGCACGCCGAATACTGGCTTGCCGGTGCGCGCCACCAGCCAGTCCAGCCCGGGCTCCAGCAGCCCGATATCGCCGCGGAAACGGTTGATGATGAAGCCGGTCACGCGCGCGCGCTCGCTGTCGGACAGGCAGTCGAGCGTGCCCACCAGGTGCGCGAACACGCCGCCGCGGTCGATGTCCGCCACCAGCACCACCGGGCAGTCGACGCGCTCGGCAAAGCCCATGTTGGCGATGTCGCGCTCGCGCAGGTTGACTTCGGCCGGGCTGCCGGCGCCCTCCACCAGCACCACGTCATAGGCCCGCGCCAGGCGCGCGTGCGAGGCCAGCACGGCCTTCATCGCCTCCGGCTTGTAGGCGTGGTAGGCGCGCGCATCGAGGTCCAGCCGCGCCCGGCCGTGGATGATGACCTGCGCGCCAGTGTCGCTGCTGGGCTTGAGCAGCACCGGGTTCATGTCGGTATGCGGCAACAGCCGCGCGGCCTGCGCCTGCAGCGCCTGGGCCCGGCCGATCTCGCCGCCGTCGGCGGTGACAGCGCTGTTCAGCGCCATGTTCTGCGGCTTGAATGGCACCACGGGGGTGCCAGCCCGGGCCAGCACCCGGCACAGGCCAGCCACGATGGTGCTCTTGCCGGCATCCGAGGTGGTGCCCTGGACCATCAACGTGCCGCGCAGGGCACCCGGCATCTGGAATTGCGAAGAGTCGGATTGCATCGGCGAATTATCGCACCGCCCCGCACGCGGGCCGTGCCATGCCCGGATGCGGCGGCTACAATACGCGGATGGAAACCCCGGCCATCGCACCCGCCACCGCGCCCGCCGCGTCCGGAACCAGCCCGGCCACCCAGCCGCACGCCGCCGCCAGCGGTGCCGGCAGCCGCCAGCTGACCCTGGTGCTGGGCGGCGCCCGTTCCGGCAAGAGCCATTTCGCCGAACAGCTCGCCACCGATCACGCCACCATCACCGGCGGGCCGGTCACCTACATCGCCACCGCGCACCAGGACCCGGCCCACGTCGACCAGGAGCTCGAGGTCCGCATCGCCCTGCACCGTGCCCGCCGCCCCGCCGACTGGCGCCTGGTCGAAGAGCCGGTGCACCTGGCCGATGCGCTCTACGCCAACGCGCGCCACGACGGCTGCATCCTGGTGGACTGCATGACGTTGTGGATCAACAACCTGTTGTTCCCCGACGGCCGCGACTATCCCGAGCATGGCGTGATCACGCCGCCAGCTGCCTTCACGGAAGAAATCGAGGCACTGCTCAACGCGTTGCCCACGCTGCCCGGCCACGTCATCCTGGTCTCGAACGAGATCGGCTTCGGCGTGATTCCGATGGGCGCCATCACCCGCTTCTATGTCGATGAACTGGGCCGCCTGAACCAGAAGCTTGCCGCCGCGGCCGACTGCGTGCGGCTGCTGGTGGCGGGCATCCCGGTTGCGGTAAAGGGCGCCGATCCCGCATGCTGATGCTGGCCTGGCCGGCATGCGTGGCAGCGGCATGGATCGGGACACTGCTGGACCGCTGGCTCGGCGAGCCGCGCCGCTGGCATCCGCTGGTAGGCTTCGGTCGTATCGCGGCCGCAGTGGAACGCCGTCTCAACCCCTGCACGCACCGCCGTGCGCCGTGGCAACAGCGCCTCGCCGGCATGGCCGGCTGGTGCATGCTGGTGCTGGTCCCGGCCGCGCTGGCATGGTGGCTGGCGGCCGCGCTGGCCGGCTGGCATCCGCTCGCCGCGCTGGCGCTGCATGGGCTCGCGCTGTACGCGGCGCTCGGCGCACGCAGCCTGCACCAGCATATCGCCCCGATCGCCGGCGCACTCGCGGCGGCTGACCTGTCCGCCGCGCGCGCGCTGACTGCCCGCATCGTCTCGCGCGACACCGCCGATGCCGATGCCGAAGCGCTGGCCCGCGCCGCCTGCGAATCGGCGCTGGAAAACGGCAACGACGCGGTCTTCGGTGCGCTGTTCTGGTTCCTGGTCGGCGGCGCACCCGCCGTGATCGTGTTCCGCCTGGCCAATACACTCGACGCGATGTGGGGCTATCGCACGCCGCGGCTGCTGTATTTCGGCTGGGCCGCGGCGCGCCTCGACGATGCGCTCAATCTCGTGCCGGCACGGCTGACGGCGTTGTCGTATGCGCTGCTTGGCGCCACCGCGCAGGCCTTGCGCTGCTGGCGCACGCAGGCCCCGGCGTGGTCGAGTCCCAACGCCGGCCCGGTAATGGCGGCCGGTGCCGGTGCTATCGGCGTGCTGCTCGGCGGCCCGGCACGCTATCACGGTGAAATCGAGCAACGTCCGCCGCTGGGCGCCGGCACCGCGCCCGGGGCGGCGCATGTCATGGCCTGCCTGCGGCTGGTGGAGCGCACGCTATGGCTGTGGCTGGCGCTGGCCGGCGCCAGCGCGCTGCCGGCACTGACGATATCCGCACCGGCATGAGTCCCACCGTGCCCCCGATCCGCCACGGCGGCGACCTGCTGGCCGCGGTGCGCCGCTACGGCCGCCCGGCCGATGACTGGCTTGACCTGTCCACCGGCATCAACCCCGATGGCTACCCCGTGCCGGCGCTGCCCGCGCAGGCGTGGCAGCGGCTGCCGCAGGACGACGATGGCCTGGCCGAACTGGCCGCCGCGGCATGCGGTGCGCCCCATGCGTTGCCGGTGGCCGGCTCGCAGGCCGCGATCCGCACGCTGCCGGGCCTGCTGCGCGCGGGGCGCGTCGGCGTTGCCGCGCTGGGGTACAGCGAATACGCGCCGGCGTTCGCCGCTGCGGGACATGCGGTGGTGCCGCTGGACGAGTCCGATTTCACGCATCCCGGGCTGGCCGACGCGCTCGACCATCTGGTCGTCGTCAACCCGAACAACCCCACCGCGCGCGTGCTGCCCGCCGCCACGCTGCTGCGCTGGCATGCCGCGCTGTCGGCGCGCGGCGGCACGCTGCTGGTGGACGAAGCCTTTATCGATGGCCTGCCCGGCCATTCCGTCGCCGCGCACAGCGGCAAGGACGGGCTGGTGGTGCTGCGCTCGATCGGCAAGTTCTATGGCCTGGCTGGCATCCGCTGCGGCTTCGTGCTGGCACAGCCGGCGCTGCTGGACGCGCTGCGCATGCGGCTGGGCCACTGGACCGTCTCGGGCCCGGCGCGCGAGGTGGCGCGGCTCGCGTTGGCCGACCATGCCTGGCAGCAAGGCGCCCGCGTGCGGCTGCAAGCGTGCGGAGCCAGGCTGGCAGCGCTGCTCGACCACCATGGCCTGCCGCCCGTGATGCACCCGCTGTTCTGCTGGGTGCCGCATCCTGACGCCGCGGCGCTGCACCACAAGCTAGCGCAACGCGGCGTCTGGACCCGTTACTTCGATGCCGCCGGTGGCTGCCCGCCGAGCCTGCGCCTGGGCCTGCCGCCGGAACAGCCGCACGCCTGGCAGCGGCTGGACGCGGCGCTGGCCGCGGTCACTGCCTGAACAATACTGCCGAATGCCATGCCGAACTGTCTGAACCCTGTGATCGCCGCCGCTCTGCTGCTCGCGTCACTGCCCGCAACCGCGGCGGTGTCCGTCGTCGATGACACGGGCCAGACCGTGACGCTGCCGCAGCCCGCGCGCCGCGTGGTCGCGCTGGCGCCGCACGTCACCGAGATGCTGTTCGCCGCGGGCGGGGGCGAACGCATCGTCGGCACCGTCAGCTACAGCGACTACCCGCCACAGGCGCGCGCGATCGCGCGCGTGGGGGACAACAAGGCACTGGATCTCGAACGCATTGCCGCGCTCAAGCCTGACCTGATCGTGGTGTGGCGCCACGGCAATGCGCAGAAACAGACCGACCGGCTGCGCGCGCTCGGCATCCCGCTGTTCTACAGCGAGCCGCGCAGGCTGGAGACGATCCCGGAGAACATCGAGAAGCTCGGCACGCTGCTGGGCACCGACGCCACTGCGCGGCGCGCCGCCGACGGCTTCCGCCAGCAGGTGGAGACGCTGCGCAAGACCTATGCGGCGCGACCGCCGGTGACCGTGTTCTACCAGGTCTGGCAGCAGCCGCTGATGACGCTCAACGGCCAGCACCTGGTCAGCGACATGCTGGCGCTGTGCGGCGGGCGCAATCTGTTCGCCGCGGAGACGCCGCTGGTGCCGACCGTGTCGGTCGAAGCGGTGATCGCGGGCAATCCCGAGGCAATGCTGACCGCGGGCATCGGCGCGACGCGCTCGGACCAGCCGCTGCCGGACTTCGAGATGTGGCGGCGCTGGCCGCAGGTCACGGCGGTGGCGCGCAACAACCTGTTCGTGATCGACGGCGACCTGGTCAACCGTGCCGGCCCACGCGTGGTGCAAGGCGCCGCGCAGATCTGCAAGGACCTCGACACGGCGCGCAGCCGCCGGCCCGCGCGCTGATCAGCCGGCGCGGTTCCACCAGCACAGCCGCGCCGCGCCCTGCCCCAGCCGGAAACGGCAGCTGGCACCAAAGCCCAGCTCCCAGTCGAGCGTGGCCGCCAGCGGCACGCCCAGCCAGTGCGCCGCCAGCATGCGCATCGGGCCGGCATGGCCGACCACCCAGACGCATTGATCGCGTGCCCCCGCCAGCGTTGCGGCCCACTCGACGACCCGGGCCATCGCCTGCGCCGGCGCTTCGCCGCCATGCGGGCGCGCGTGCAGCAGGTCGGCCGCCCACTGGTCCAGCGCGGCACGGTCGATCGCATCCCAGGCCACGCCCTCCCAGCTGCCGAAGTCGATCTCGCGCAACGCGGGTTCGGTTTCGATCGCCGGCAAGGGGCCGGCCCACGCCTGCGCCAGTGCCCGCGCCGTATCCAGCGCGCGCGCCAGCGGGCTGGCCACGATGCGATCGGGTGCGGGCAGCCCGGCGGCGATCTGCGTGGCGGGAGGCGCCAGCGGCGCCAACAGCGGCAGGTCCAGGCAGCCGTAGCAGGTGCCGGGTGCCACCTGCGGCTGCGCGTGGCGGATCAGGACCACGTCCATGCCGCGGCCACCAGGTAGAGCAGGATCTCGGCGCATTGCTGCGCCATGCCGAGGCAGTCGCCGGTATAGCCGCCGATGCGGCGCACAAAGTAGCGGCCGAGCAGCAGGCGCAGACACAACAGCGCCGCGACGGCCGCGGCGCAGAACCATGGCGACACCAGCCACAGCGGCACCAGCCCGCACAGCAGCGCCAACACCAGGCCCGCGCCAGCCAGCTTCTGCGCCACCGGCTTGGCCTTGCCTTGCGCGCGCACATAGGCCAGCGTGGCGAGATAGCTGACCGCCATCGCGCGGCTGGCGGCATGCGCGGCGACCAGCACGGCGAGCAGCACCGCCATGCCGCCGCGCCCGGCGATGGCCACCAGCAGCTGCCACTTGAGCAGCAGCGCCACCACCAGCGCGATCGCGCCGAAGGCGCCGATGCGCGAATCATGCATGATGCGCAGCACGTCCTCGCGCTGCCACGCGCCGCCGAAAGCATCGACGCAATCGGCCAGTCCGTCTTCATGGAAGGCGCCGGTCAGCAGCAGCGTCGCGGCCATCCCCAGCAGCACCGCCACACCGGGCGGCCACCACAGCGCCGCGCCCCAGGTGACCAACGCGCCGGCGCCACCTACCAGCAGGCCGACCAGCGGGAAATAGCGCGCGGCGGCATGCAGGTAATGCGGTTCGAATCCGACCCAGCGCGCCAGCCAGCCGGGCAACGGCACGCGCGTGAAATAACCCAGCGCCGTCAGGAAATAGCGCAGCTCGCCGGGCAAGCCGGCGGGGCCGCGCGGTTCCGGCACGGGCGCGGGCACCGGGTCGGATGGCGCGCTCATGGCGAAGCGGTGCTGACGCCGGCGCCGCTGAACGTGGCCATCTCGTTCAGGAACGCCGCCGCGGAGGCCAGCAGCGGCCATGCCAGCGCGCAGCCCGTGCCTTCGCCCAGGCGCAGGTCCAGCGCCAGCAGCGGCGCGGCCTCGAACTGCGCCAGCAGCGCGCGATGGCCGCGCTCATGCGAGCAGTGCGTGAACACGCAGTACGGCAGCACGTTGGGGTCCAGCCGCTGCGCCACCAGCAGCGCGGCCGTGGCGATAAAGCCGTCGACCAGGATCACCATGCGGCTGGCCGCGGCGGCGAGGAAGGCGCCGGCCATCATCGCGATCTCGAAGCCGCCGAAGGTAGCCAGCACGTCCAGCGGCGCCTGCGCGTCGGCATGCAGCGCCAGCGCGCCCGCCAGCACCTCGCGCTTGCGCGCGAGGCCGGCATCGTCCAGCCCGGTGCCGCGCCCGATGCACTCATCCAGCGGCAGGCCGGTCAGCCGCTGCATCAGGCACGCCGCGGCCGACGTGTTGGCAATGCCCATCTCGCCGAAGCCGATCACATTGCAGCCCTGCTGCGCATGGCGCAGCACGCGCGCCATGCCCGCGGTCATCGCCGCGGCGGCCTGCGCCGGTGTCATCGCGGGCTCGGCCGCGAAGTTGCGGGTGCCGTCGGCGATGCGGCAGTTGACCAGGCCCGGCGCCGCCGGCAGCGGCACGCGCACGCCCGCGTCGACGATCTCCAGCGCAATGCCGTGCTGGCGCGAGAACACGTTGATCGCCGCGCCGCCGGCCAGGAAGTTCTGCACCATCTGCGCCGTGACCTCGGCCGGATAGGCGCTGACGCCGGCGTCGGCGACGCCGTGGTCAGCGGCAAACACGACCACCGTGGGCCGCCGCAGCGCCGGCCGCGCCGTGCCGAGGATCAGGCCCAGCTGCAGGGCCAGCGCTTCCAGCCGGCCCAGCGCGCCGAGCGGCTTGGTCTTGTCGTCGATGGCGGCCTGCAGCACGGGGCGCAGGGCGTCGTCGAGCGGAGTGATTTCGGGAAACTGCATGATGCCTTGACTCGGTAATCCAGAAAAATGGGCCTACATTTCCACGCCGCGCTGGGCCTTGATGCCCTGCTGGAACGCATGCTTGACGGGGGTCATGTCGGTGACGGTGTCGGCCGCGTCGACCAGCGCCGGCGGCGCGCCGCGGCCGGTAATGACGACGTGCTGCAGCGGCGGGCGCGCGCGCAGGTCGGCAATGACCTGTTCCACATCAAGATAGTGCAGCTTGAGCGCGATGTTCAGTTCGTCGAACAGCACCAGGCCGATGCCGGGATCGCGCAGCATGCCGCGCGCCACTTCCCATGCGGCCTCGGCCTTGGCCACGTCGCGGGCGCGGTCCTGGGTTTCCCAGGTATAGCCCTCGCCCATCACGTGGAAGGCGCATTGGTCGGGAAAGCGGCGCAGGAACATCTCTTCGCCGGTGGGCTGCGCGCCCTTGATAAACTGGACCACGCCGGTGCGCATGCCGTGGCCTAGCGCGCGCACCACCATGCCAAAGCCGGAGCTGGACTTGCCCTTGCCATTGCCGGTGGTGATGACGATCACGCCGCGCTCATCCTGCGCCGCGGCAATCTTCGCGTCGACGACTTCCTTCTTGCGCACCATGCGCGCCTTGTGGCGGGCATCGCGGTCCGGGTCCTGCGCGGCGGGGTTCTGGTTTTCTTCAGTCATGGTCTCTATCGGGTGGAGTCGCGCGCGCCATCGGGGACCAGCGCGGTGTGCACGCCGTCGCTGACGCTGACAATGGGGGTGCGCAGCGCACGCGAGCAGTGTTCGGGGGTCAGCACCTGCGCGGCCGGGCCGTGCAGCGCGATGCCGTCTTCGGCCATCAGCAGGGCATGGGTGGCGTAGCGCAGCGCCAGTGTCAGGTCGTGCAGGATCACCACCACGGCATGGCGCCCTGCCCTGGCCAGCGCGGCCAGTTGATCCAGCACCAGGATCTGGTGGCGCAGGTCAAGGTGCGAGACCGGTTCGTCGAGCAACAGCAGCGGCGCCTGCTGCGCCAGCGCCGCGGCCAGCGAGACGCGCTGGCGTTCGCCGCCGGACAGCGTCAGCACGTCGCGCGTGGCCAGCGCCTCGATATCCATCGCGCGGATCACGTCATGAACGATGCGGTCGTCCTCGCGCCCGCTCCAGCCCCAGCCGGACAGGTGCGGATGGCGGCCGACGCGCACGGCGTCGAGCACCGGCATCGGGAAGGTGTCATGCACGGCTTGCGGCAGGTAGGCGCGCTGGCGCGCCAGCACCGCGGGGTCGACGCGCGCCGGCGCGGTGCCGTCGATCTCGACGCTGCCGCCATCGGCGTGGCGCAATCCGGCTAGCACTGTCATCAGCGTGGACTTGCCGGCGCCGTTCGGGCCGGCGATGCACCAGAGCTCGCCGGCACCGATGGCCAGGGTCAGGTGGTCCACCAGCACGCGCTGGCCGGTGCGCAGCCGCACCTCGCGCAAAGTCAGCCGCGGACACACGGCGCGCGGCAGGGACCAGTGCGTGCCAGCGCTCATCGCGGCCTCCGCAACAGCAGGTAGAGGAAAGTCGGCACGCCCAGCAGCCCGGTGATCACGCCCACCGGCAACTGCGCCGGCGCCACCACGGTGCGTGCGATCAGGTCGGCGGCCATCAGCAGTGCCCCGCCCAGCAGCGTCGCGGCCGGCAGCAGCAGGCGCTGGTCGTTGCCCCAGGCCAGCCGCACCAGGTGCGGCACCACCAGTCCGACAAAGCCGATCGAACCGGCCGTGGTGATGGCCGCGGCAATGCACAGCGACGCCAGCATGAAGGTGGCCAGCCGCACGCGGCCCACGCGCACGCCCAGCGACTGCGCCACGGTCTCGCCCAGCAGCATCACGTTGAGCGCCCGCGCCATCGGCATGGCCAGCATCAGCGCCACCGCCAGCATGGCGAGTGCGCCGCCGTAGCTGGCAGTGCCGCTCAGGTCGCCGGTCAGCCAGAACAGCATGCCGCGCAGGCGCGACTCCGGCGCGACGGACAGGATCAGCGTGATCACCGCGCCCCAGCCGGCGGCCAGGATCACGCCGGTCAGCAGCAGCCGCGCGCCGGCTTCGCGGTGGCCGCCCTGCACCTGCGGGTGCAGCAGGTCGCGCCGCGCCAGCGAGGCCACCAGCACCATCGCCAGCAAGGCACCGATCGCCGCGGCGGCCTGCACACCCCACCAGGGCGCCAGCGCCAGCATTGCCAGCAGCGCGGCGGTGGAGGCGCCGCCCGATACGCCGAGCACATAGGGCTCGGCCAGCGGGTTGCGCAGCAGCACCTGCATCAGCGCACCGGACAAGGCCAGCAGGCCGCCGCAGGCAAAGGCCGCGGCCGCGCGCGGCAGGCGCAGCTCGCGCACGATGGCGCCGGCGGTGCCGGTGTCGGCCCCGGTCAGCGCCAGCCACAACGCGCGCGCATCGAGCGAAACGCTGCCGAGCGCCAATGACAAGGCGAACGCCAGCAGCGCCGCGAGCGCCAGCACCAGCCAGATCGCCAGGGCGCGCCGGAACTCAGACATGGCGCGCCCGCGCGCTCATCGCTGGCGCCAGCCCAGCGTGATGAAGCCCGCGCGCCCCTGCGTGTTGTAGGGGTAGGCGAGCTGGTAGTCCTTGTCGAACAGGTTTTCGACGCGGGCGGCGATGAACCATTGCTTGTCGATGTTGTAGCGGGCGTTCAGGTTGACGATACCGTATCCGCCCAGCCGGCGCGAGCCGGCATCCATGCGCGACGACGACACCAGCCATTCGCCGCCAAAGCGCCAGTTGCCGAAGTTGCGGCCCACGTCGAGCGCGGCATGGCGGCGCGCGCGGCGCAGCAGCTGGGTGTCGGACTGCTCGTCGACCGGATTCTGGAAAGTCACGCTGGCGCCGATATCGGTGCCGTAGACGCTGGCGCGCCAGGAAGCCTCGATGCCCTGCACCTTGGCCTTGTTGACGTTTTGCGCCAGGAACATGCCGTTGGGCTGCAGGGCCGACACGATTAGGTCGTTGTAGCGCGTCTCGAACGCGGTCACGCGCAGCAGTCCGGCGCTGGCGGTGGTGTACTGCACGCCGGCCTCGACCGACTTGGCGCGCTCGGGCTGCAGGTTCGGCTGGCCGAAGTTGGGGTAGTACAGCTCGTTGAAGGTCGGCGCGCGGAAGGCGTTGCTGACGTTGGCGATCAGCTTCAGCGCGTCGGTCAGGTTGTAGCCATAGCCGGCAAAGAAGCTGCCCTGGTTGCCGAAGTCGGAATAGTGGTCGTTGCGCGCATTGAGCTGCAGCTGGTGCTTGCCGAAGCGCCCGTCATAGCCGCCGAAAACCGAGAACACATTGCGCGTGGGGGCGCCGTAGGCGCTCGAGTCCAGCTCCTGCTGCAAGTAGTCGGTGCCGAACAGCAGCGTGTGGCCGGCGGCCAGCGCATACTCGTTCTGCCAGTTGAACTGGCGGTTGCGCGTATTGAAGGTGCCGTTCGGGTTGCCGTTGAGGAAGGTGTCGCTGCGGTCCTCGCTCTGCGACAGCTTGAAATGCGTGCTCCAGTCCGCGCCGAGCTTGCCGTTGACGAACGCCGACAGCGTGTACAGCTCGCTGTTGGTGCGGTTCTCGTCGGTGGGACGGCCAAAGGCGCTGTCGAACGACAGCTTGCTCTTCGCGTAGTAGCCGGTGACGCCCGCATCCCAGTCTGGCGTGAAGCGATGCTTCACCTGGCCCGACACGCTCTGGTTCTCGTACGGGTTGTCGTTGGGGTTCGCGCGCGGCGCCTGCTTCGTGTTGATCGACGAGAAGCCGTCGGTCTTGAACGCCGACCCGGTCAGGTTGAACGAGGTATCGCCGACCTGGCCGCCATAGCCGACCGTGCCCTGGCGCGTGTTGTTGCTGCCGTACTCCACCTGCGCATTGGCCGCCGGCGCCTGGCCGGCGCCGCTCTTGGTGAAGATCTGCACCACGCCGCCGATCGCGTCCGAGCCGTACAGCGCCGAGACGTTGCCGCGCACCACCTCGATCCGCTCGATCTGGTCGGGCAGGATATTGGCCAGCTGCGCGGTGCCGCTGCTGGCCGACGAGACCCGCATGCCGTCGATCAGGATCAGCGTCTGGTTGGAATTGGCGCCGCGCATGAACAGCGAGGTGTTGCTGCCCATGCCGCCGTTGGTGGAGAACTCCACCCCGGCCTGGCTGCGCAGCAGCGTGCGCAAGTCAGGCGCCTGCGCGTTGGCAATGTCCTGCTGCGTGACCACCGTGGTATGCGGCAGCGCCTCCGTAATGGCTTGCGCGGTGCGGGTGGACGTGACCACCACCGGCGCAAGCTGCGCGGCGCTGCTATCCGCCGCTTGTGCCGACGCAGTACCGGAAACCAGGGTGAACGAAGCCATGGCCGCCAGGATGGCGGGCACGGACGGACGCACCGCCGGGCTTGCCGGGCGGTTCGACCTGTGGAGCGATGAACGCATGATGCAGGACTGGATAGAAACGGCCGGGCCCGTTCCCCCGCGGGCCATATGGCGATGAGGCGTGCCGCGCACGGGCGGCAGCCCGCGTTCAGGCCGGTATCCGGGCTGGCGACACGAAACCGGCGCCTTCCCGAACCTGCGGTTCAGTGGCGTGTGGCCGGTCCTGCGGGCATGTGGCCTGGCATCCGATGACGGATGGGGCCCGCCAGCAGCGTTGCCGACAGTGACTGTCGGCGAGGCTGGCGGATGCGCACCGCGGTCGCTTACCGTTGCGGGGGCAGCACAGGTTGGCCTGTCCGGCGCGCAGCCGGCCCGACTCCCTGTTTCCCGTTGAACTGCCCTTTCGCCTGGGGCGAACCGGGCGAGCACCTGGAACGTGCGCGAGTCTAGGGCGTTTCGCTCGCCGCGTCAACGCGATCACCGCGCGCCGACGGTAGCGTTTTGTCACACTCTCGCAGCGTCTTGTGTGCAGAAGCCTGCAACTTCCATGCGGGTGGCCGGTCACAAACCTTTCCTCCACATTGTGCATGCCGGCGCATCGGCTAGAATCGCGATACCTGACACTACTCCCATCATGACAGGCCCTATGCTCACCGAACTCGAACAACTGGCCGCCAAGATCGGGCGCGTGCTGCACCATGCGGACACCCTGGCGGCGGAGAACCAGCGGCTGCGCGACGAGATCGCGCGGCTGGAGGGCGAAGCCGCGCAATTGCGCGGCGAGCGCGAGGCCATGGCCGCCGACCGCGAACTGCTCAATATCAAGATCGAGGAAGCGCAGCTGCGCATCCAGTCCATCCTTGACAAGCTGCCGACCGCCAGCGACACGCGCCAGCTCGACCTGCTCGGCGAAGCGGCCGCGGCGCAGGGCGCCGAAGCGCACAAGGCCCCCGGAGAACACGCATGAGCAACAAGCAAGTCGAAGTCAACATCGCCGGCCAGGCCTACCGCTTTGCCATCGCGCCCGAGAACGAGGCCGCGCTGCTCGAGGCGGTCGCACTGGTCGACACGCAGATGAACAAGCTGCGCAGCGGCAGCGCGGCCAAGGGCGTGGAGCGCGTGGCGGTGATGGCCGCCATCAGCATTGCCTCGGACCTGCTGTCGATGCAGCGCAAGCAGCAGGCCGAGGGCGCGATCCCGGTCGACGCCATCCGCGCGCGCATCCGCGAACTGAACGACCGCGCCGACGAGGCGCTGCGGCAATATGCCCACGTGGGCACCGGTACGCGCGGCTGAGCGCGGCAAGGGGATGTGCTGCGGATGCCGCGCTGCCACGCAAAATGTAACGACACGCGCGAGTGGACTTGGTATGCCCTGCGACGCGGTGTATAGTGTAGCCAGACTGCACGAGGCACCACAGAAGTGCAGCTGACAGGTCGGGTTATCGCGCCCGGCCGCCGTTTTCATCCCATCCTAGTCCGAAACGGCAAACGTCTGATATCCCGCACGTGGAGAGTCAGACGTTTGACAGTTTCCCTGCCTGGTTCGTGAGGGTCATAAACTCCTTGAACCGATATGCATTGCATGGTGCGGGATTATGTCGCGTGGGCGAGCGCGTCGTCGCATTCATAGTCCGGGCCTGGCCTGGACTCCCTGAGTGGATGATGTACCCGAAATGCGACTTCCGCAGCCACTCTGAACCTCACTTGGGTTCAGGATGCCGATCCAGCGGCCGAGGCGGGGACCCCCTTAAAAAGGCGGTGGTTTTCTGAACCATCGCCTTTTTTCTTGCCTGCATGCCTGCCCGTATTTTCCCGCACGGGCCTTCCTTTCCTGAGCAGCGCCGTGAGCCCTAACCAGAACCAACGCGCCCGCCAGTACTGGCTGATGAAATCGGAACCGGACGAAGCCAGCATCGATGACCTGGCCCGGGAACGCACGCTGCCGTGGACCGGCGTGCGCAATTACCAGGCACGCAACTTCATGCGCGATGCCATGCAGGTCGGCGACGGCGTGCTGTTCTACCACTCTTCGTGCCCGGAGCCCGGCATTGCCGGCCTGGCCGAGGTCTGTTCCCCACCCTACCCTGACCCTACCCAGTTCGACCCCAAGAGCCCGTATTTCGATGCCGCCTCGAAGGCGGAGGCTCCGCGCTGGCTGCTGGTCGACGTGCGCTTCGAAAGCAAGAGCCGCCTGATCCCGCTGGCCGAACTGCGCGAGCATGAAGCGCTGGCCGACATGGTCGTGCTCCGGCGCGGCAACCGGCTCTCGATCACGCCGGTGACGCCGGCGGAATGGCGCTTCATCACCGGCAAGCTGATGCGCTGAGCCCGGATGCGCCGGGCCCTGCCCCCCGCGCGCGGCAAGGCTGCCGACCACAATAACAACGACCTTCCAGACACGATGCCGTTCGACAACCTGCCGGTGCTGATCCCCGCCCTGCTGGCGCTGGGCGCTTTCACTGGTTTCTGCGCCGGCCTGCTGGGCGTGGGCGGCGGCATGATGATGGTGCCGTTTCTGACGCTGCTGTTCACCAGCCTGGGCTTTGCCGGCGAAGCCATCGTCCATATGGCGATCGCTACCTCGATGGGCACCATCCTGTTCACCTCGCTGTCGTCCGTGCGCGCGCACCACAAGCGCGGCGCAGTACGCTGGCCGATCGTGCTGGCGCTGGCGCCAGGCATTGTGATCGGTGGCATGGTCGGCGGTGGTAAGGTCTTTGCGGCGCTGAAGACCAGCTGGTTGTCGCTGGCATTCGCAGGCTTCGTCGGCTTCTCGGCGCTGCAGATGCTGCGCAACCGCCGGCCCAAGCCCGGGCGCCAGCTGCCGGGCTTCGCCGGCATGGCCGGGGCGGGCGGCGTGATCGGCTTCCTGTCGAGCCTGGTCGGCGCGGGCGGCGCCTTTGTCTCGGTGCCGTTCATGACCTGGTGCAATGTGCCGATCCACAACGCGGTGGCGACCTCGGCCGCGCTCGGCTTCCCGATCGCCGCGGCGAGCGTGGCGGGCTATGTCTGGAGCGGCTGGCAGATGCCGGGGCTGCCGGCGGGTTCGCTCGGATATATCTACCTGCCCGCGCTGCTGGTGATCGTAGGCGCAAGCGTGCTGACCGCGCCGCTGGGGGCGCGCACCGCGCATCGCATGGATGTGGGGCAACTGCGCAGGATCTTTGCCGTGCTGCTGCTGTGCCTGGCCACGTATATGTTGTGGAGGGCCAGGCAGGCGTTCTGACGAGCCGTGTCACCCGCACGGGGGACGCCAGAGTCTGGCCCGACGGCGTTGCAACAATCGTTTGCAATGTCGCGGAACGATCGCCCGGCCTGCCACGTCTGACACCCATCACGTTTGAATGGGAGAACCACATGAAACAATGGCTCGCCGCCACCCTGCTCGGCACCACCGCCATCGTCGCCTCCGCACACGGCGGCCCGACGGAAACGCCGTCGGGCGTGCTGTCGCTGACCGCGCAGGCCGTCACCGAGGTGCCGACCGATATCGTGCACCTGACGCTGGCCGCGGAACAGGAAGGCGCGGAACCGGCGGCGATTTCCTCGGGCCTGTCGAGCCGGACCCAGGCCGTCATCACGCAGGCGCGCCGCGTCCAGGGCGTGACCGCCGAATCCGGCGGCTTCACCATCCATCCCAGCACCGACCGCAACGGCCGCATCAGCACGTGGCGCGGACGCTCCGAAGTCATCCTGAAGTCGCGCGATTTCTCGGCGGTGTCAAAGCTTGCGGGCGAGCTGGCCAGCCAGATGCAGGTGCAGAACATCGCCTTCTCGCTGTCGCGCGAAGCACGCGAGGCCGCCGAGGCCAAGCTGGCCGAGCAGGCCATCGCGTCGTTCCGCAGCAAGGCGCAGGCCACCACCCGGCTGTTCGGCTACAACAGCTTCACCATCCGCGAAGTCAGCGTCAACGAAACCGGCATGGTGCCGCCGATGCCGCGCATGTACGGCGCCGCCAAGGCGATGATGGCCGACGCCGCGGTGCCGGTGCCAGTTGAAGGGGGCAAGACGCAGGTGACGGTGTCGGTGAATGGATCGGTGCAGATGCTGAAGTAAGCTGGCGCCTTCGATCGACCGCTTGTTTGCTCCCCTCTCCCGCAAGCGGGAGAGGGGAGCAAACCGCGCAGTGTTTGAAAACCCCACGCCGTTTCGCGACCTTCCTTAAAGCACCGCAAACTTCTCCCGCAACACGTTCTTCTGCACCTTGCCCATGGTATTGCGCGGCAACTCGTCCACCACGTGCACGCGCTTGGGCACCTTGAAGTTGGCGATGCGGCCCTTGAGGGTGCCGATCAGCGCGCCCTCGTTTATGTCCGCCCCGGGCTTGCGCACCACCACGGCCACCACCGCCTCGCCGAAATCCGCGTGCGGCACGCCGATCACGGCACTCTCCGCCACGCCCGGCATCTCGTCGATAAAGCTCTCGATTTCCTTCGGGTAGACGTTGTAGCCGCCCGAGATGATCAGGTCCTTGCTGCGCCCGACGATGGTCAGGTAGTGGTCCGGCACCGCGCGCTCACCGGCCTGGCTGACCATGGCGCCGCCGAAGCGGCCGACGTCGCCGGTCTTGAACCAGCCGTCGTCGGTGAACTCTTCCCGGGTCTTCTCCGGCATGCGCCAGTAGCCCTTGAACACGTTCGGGCCGCGGACCTCGACATTGCCGATCTCGCCCGGCGCGCAGGGCTTGCCTTCGCCGTCGACCACGCGCACCGACACGCCCGGCAGCGGCATGCCCACGGTGCCGCCAATGCGCTCGCCCAGCGCCGGGTCATACGGGTTCGACACCAGCATCACGGTCTCGCTCATGCCGTAGCGTTCCAGGATGGTATGGCCGGTGCACTCGCGGAAGGCGTCGAAGGTTTCCAGCAGCAGCGGCGCCGAGCCCGACACGAACAGGCGCATGCGGCGGCAGGTGTCGTCATCGAAGCGCGGCTCCTGCAGCATGCGCACGTAGTAGGTCGGCACGCCCATCATCACGGTGCAGCGCGGCAGGAATTTCAGCACTTGCGCCATGTCGAGCTTCGGCGCCCAGATCATCTTGGCGCCCGCCAGCAGCGCGCCGTGCGACGCGACGAACAGGCCGTGCACGTGGAAGATCGGCAGCATGTGCAGCAGCACGTCGTCGCTGCGCCAGCCCCAGAAGTCATGCAGCGTCTGCGCATTGGAGGCCAGGTTGCGGTGAGTCAGCATCGCGCCCTTGCTGCGGCCGGTGGTGCCCGAGGTATAGAGGATGGCAGCGAGGTCATCGTCCGCGCGCGCCACCGTGTCGAAGGCATCGGCCTTGCCCGCCGCGCGCGACAGCAGCGAGCCGCTGCGGTCGTCGTCCAGCGTAAAGACGTGGTTCACGCCGTGGCGGAACGCTACCTTGGAGACCCAGCCGAAGTTCTTGCTGCTGCAGACCACTACCGACGGCTCGGCGTTGCCGACGAAGTAATCGATCTCGGCTTCCTGGTAGGCGGTGTTCAGCGGCAGGTAGACGTAGCCGGCGCGCAGGGTGGCCAGGTACAGGAACAGCGCTTCGGGAGATTTTTCTACCTGCACCGCCACGCGCGCGCCTTCGGGCAGGTGCAGCGAGGCCAGCAGGTTGGCCAGCTTGGCGGTGGCGCGGTCAAGGTCATCCCAGCTGTAGTACAGCCCGTCGTGCGTCTCGATGCAGCAGGCGCTACGGTCAGCGGGAAAGCGGGATTCGAACAGGGCGAACAGGTTGGCGTTCATGGCGAGGGTCGAACGAAAGGCTAAGAAAACGAAGCAAGCGAGATGGGAAGCAGTGCCGGCGGCGCGCCCTACTCCCCGCGGAATTGCGGTGGCCGCCGTGCGAGGAAGGCGGCGACGCCTTCCGCGTGGTCCGCGCCTTCGGCATAGGCGAAATGCGCGTCCAGTTCCGCCGGTGACAGCGGCGCCGGCGACGGCGCCAGCCGGTGGATGGTGGCCTTGTTGATACGCGCCGCGGCAGGCGCCCCGGCGGCGATGCGGCGCACCGCGGCGTCGACCTCGGCGGCCAGCGCGCCAGGTTCGACCACGCGCGTCAGCAGGCCCTTTTCCCGCGCCTCGGCGGCGTCGAAGACGCGGCCCTCGAGCAGGATCTCCAGCGTCGCGGCGCGGCCCGCCAGCGTCAGCAGGCCTTGCAGCTCGCCGGGCGCCATCGGGAAGCCCAGCCGGTTGATCGGCACGCCGAAGCGGCTATCCGACGCAGCGATGCGCAGGTCGCAATGGCAGGCAATTTCCAGCCCGCCGCCGACGCAGACGCCTTCGATCATCGCCACGGTGGGATGCGCGCAGTGCGCTACCGCCGCCAGCGCGGGTGCGATGGTGGCCATGTGGTAGTGGCGCACCGCGACGGCGTCGCCGCGCTCCGCGGGAAACTCGGCAATGTCGGCGCCGGCGGCAAAATTGCCGTCGGCGCCGCGCACCACCACGCAGCGCAGCGAGGTATCGGCCGACAACCGCGCAAAGCCCGCCGCCAGCTCGCGCCACATCTGCGCGGAAATGGCGTTGAGCTTGCCGGCGTGCGACAGCGTTACGGTGGCGGTGGTGCCCTGCGTGGCAAAGCGCACGGTGCCGCTCATGGGCGCTTCCCCTGGCTACGGATCGGCATTGGCATGGCCTTGCGTCAGTCGATCTTGGCGCCGGACTGCTGCACCACCTGGGCCCAGCGACGGATCTCGGCATGCTGGAACTGGCCGAACTGTTCCGGCGTGAATGCCGGGGTCTCGGAGCCGTTGTTAAGCCAGACTTGCTTGAGCTCCGGCGTGTTCAGCGCCTTCTCGGTCTCGGTGTAGAGGCGGTCGACGATGTCCTTGGGCGTGCCCTTGGGCACCCACATCGCGTACCACGTGGAGACGTCATAGTTGGGCACGCCGGCCTCGGCCGCGGTCGGCACGTTGGGGAAGGCGGCCGAGCGCTTGCTCGAAGCCACTGCCAGCGCCTTGATGCGGCCGGCGCGGATATGCTGCGCCGATGAACCCAGGCCATCGAACATCAGGTCGACCTGGCCTGCGATCAGGTCGGACAGTGCCGGGCCGGCGCCCTTGTAAGGGATATGGGTGATGAAGGTCTTGGTCTGGAGCTTGAACAGCTCGCCCGCCAGGTGGTGCGACGAGCCATTGCCGGCCGAGCCGTAGTTCAGCTTGCCGGGGTTGGCCTTGGCGTAGGCAATCAGCTCCTGCAGCGTATTGGCCTTGACGCGGTTGGGATTGACCACCACCACCTGCGGCGGCTGGGCGATCACCGTGACCGGGATGAAATCCTTCTCGATGTCGTAGTCCAGCTTCTTGTAGAACGACGGCGCGATGGCGTGGTGGGCGCCGCCGATGAACACCGTGTAGCCGTCCGGCGCGGCCTTGGCCGCAATGCTGGCGCCGACCGTGCCGCCGGCGCCGCCGCGGTTGTCGATCACGAACTGCTTGCCTAGCTGCTTGGACAGCTGCGCGGTCAGCGGGCGCGCGAAGGCGTCGGTGCCGCCGCCGGCGGGGAACGGCACGATCACGGTGACCGGCTTGGACGGCCAGGTATCGGCATGCGCGGCGGGGACGGCGAGCATGGCACCGGCACTGATGCCGGCCACGCCGAGGGCCATGCCGGCTGCGCGCGCGCAGGCGGCCAGGCTGAACTGACGACGATTCATCTTTGTCTCCTCTCTCTTCTGGAAAGTCAATCCGGTGGCCGCGCGCCGCCGGGGGCGCTGCGCGGCTGGCTTTGCTTCTACGACATGGTTCCCGACAAAACGACGCGGCGCGCGCGGCGCCGCGGGTGCGCGGGCGATTCCCGTGACCGGACCAGGGTCACAGCAGCTTCCCGACGCTACGGCTGATGCGCGGGTTGCCCGCGCCCAGGCGTGCCAGATTGTCATCCAGCGCCTCGGGCACGTAAAGGTAATTGACCATCATGCCGCAGCTCTGGCTGCGGCCCTTGCGCGACAGGTCGGCGCCCCAGTTGAGCCGCTCCACGCAAGCACCGTTGCCCAGGTGGAAACGCGCTACCGGATCGGCCGGCATCGACTGGCTGCGTTCGCGCACCAGGAAATGCGCGGCCAGCGTCAGCGCGGTGTCGCGCACCACCGCATCGGCGGCGTCGGGCGCCAGCGCCTCGAGCCACGCGGCGCCGTCGGCGGGTGCGTTGCCGTGCCGCTCGCTCCAGCGCGCCAGCCGCTTGTCGCCCAGCATGCGCGCCACGGCGTCGCCGTCCTGCTTGCGCAGCCAGTCGGCAAACCCGGGAATCGGCGACAGCGTGGCGAACTGCTTCACCTTCGGGAACTCGCGCTGCACTTCCTCGATCACGCGCTTGAGCAGGAAGTTGCCGAAGCTGACGCCGCGCAGCCCCGCCTGCGTATTGCTGATCGAATAGAAGATCGCCCACTTGACGCGGCGCAGGTCTTCCAGCGGCGCGGCTTCGTCCAGCAGGGTGTGGACGTCGGCAGCCATCTCGGGGGCAAAGGCCACCTCGACAAAGATCAGCGGCTCGCGCGGGATGCGCGGGTGGAAGAAGGCGTAGCAGCGGCGGTCGGAATCCAGCCGGTTGCGCAGGTCGGTCCACGAGGCGATCTCGTGCACCGCCTCGTAGCGAATCAGCTTTTCCAGCAGCGACGCGGGCGAGTCCCAGGTGATCGGCTGCAGTTCGAGCAGGCCGACATCGAACCAGTTGGAGAACAACGCCTCGAGGTCTTCGTCTAGCGGACGCAGCCCGGGCATGCGGCGCTGCCAGCGCAGCATGTCGGCACGCAGCTGGATCAGGAAATGCAGGCCGCACGCACTGTTGCCGCGCTGGCCATGCAGCGCCGCCAGCCGCTTGAAGAAGCGGATGCGGGCGTTGGACTGGGCCTGGCCCGGACCCGCCTGCGCGCGGCCGGCGCGCGCACCCTTGTCGCCATCGGCCGCGGCCGCCTCGCCGCTGCTGCTGGCCACCTCGGCCAGCACTGCCAGCATGCCGCGCCGCGTGGCTTCGCCGGCGGCTTCGTATTCGGCCTGCCAGGCCTGCGCGGCGGCATTGGCGGCGCCGTCGGTCAGGCGCGCATCGAAGCACAGGCGCAGCTGCTCGCGCTGGCGGCGCGCCACGCGCGCCGCCAGCGGCGCCTCGCCATCGACCGGCGTGGCGGCCTTGGCATCGCTGGCATTGGCCTTGGCGTCGCCATCACCCTTGCGCCCCCACCAGCGGCCCAGCCGCGACAGGATATTGGAGCCCGACGGCTCGCTCTCGCCCAGCGGCGCGCTGATCTTCTGGTCACCCGTGTCGAAGGAGTTCATGCGGTACCTGCCTTGGTGCATCGATCGGAACGTGGGGGAAAAATTCGGACTGGCATAGCGCGCTCGGGAGCTAATCTTCCGCGCCCGCCACGTGCAAGGCCGGCGGCGCGCGCACGGCCTTTACGTCTTCCGCGATCGCGGCGCCGCCGGCATCGAGCGCCTGCAGCGCGGCGCGCTGGCGCAGCAAATGGGTCTTCATCATGGCTTCCGCGCCTTCCGGGTCGCGCGCCTTGAGCGCGGCAAACACGGTCAGGTGCTCGGCGCAGGATTCCTGGATCCGCCCCGGCAGCTTCAGGCTCTTGTGGCGCGACAGCCGCAGCACCTTGCGCAGGTCGCTGATCAGCCCGGTCAGCCAGCGGTTGCCCGCCAGCCGCTGGATCGCTTCATGGATCTGCGCGTTGGTCTCGTAGTAGGCGTCGATATCGCCGGCCTGCGCATAACGGGCCAGGTCGGCGTGCAGGCCGTCGAGCGCGTCGAGGTCGGCGCGCGTGGCGTTGCGGGCCGCTTCATAGGCGCAACGCCCTTCCAGCAGGGCCATCAGCGGGAAGATCTCGTCCAGGTCCTGCTCGGACAGTTCATTGACGAAACAGCCGCGGCGCGGCTCCAGCCGCACCAGGCCCTCGGCGGCGAGGACTTTGAGCGCCTCGCGCAGCGGGGTGCGCGAGATGCCCAGCGTTTCGGCCATCGCGCTTTCATCGATCCATGCGCCGGGTACCAGCGTATGCGCGTCGATCATGGCGCGCAGCCGGTCTGCCACTTCCAGGTACAGCGCCTGCTGGACGATGCGCATGCCATCTCCTGTATCTCGCGGACCAACGGGCGTGTGCCCTCAGGTCATAATTCATAATTATGGATTAGGGCGCGAACGATACAAGGAATTTCGATGCTGCACCGCAAGGTTCGGCATGCAGGGCAACTGAGGGATGCGGGAATGAGGTGCGGCGGGCGTTCCTTGCCTCCCCGCAAGGAACGCCCGCGCCTGAAAGAACTGCTAGTACCGCTTGATCATCGCGGGCGGACACGAATGCATCCGCCGCGTGGGTCCATGGATTGACCTGGCGCTGGCCCTGCGCCACCCCTGTTGCAAACGCGCTAAGCGCGTGGATTTTCCCGTGCCCTTTCATCCGTGCAGCGCGGCTAACGCAACTCGACCCCAAAAGCCGTACTCCCCCCTGGGCACTGCCGTGGCGGCTGTGGCTCGCCGCTCATCTTGTAACAAGAATACTAGCGATTTACGTGCCAATCGGGCTAAGCCCTTGATTTTATGGATGGCACTGGCTCGAAATTTGTTACAGGACGAGATCAGTGTAACAGAATGTTTCTGAAGTGTTACGAGGGTTTTCCATGGTGAGGACCTTGCGGCATAGGCCGAGCGCAAGCTCCGATGCAATTTGTGCCGTCGGCGGTATTTATCGGTGTCAAAATGTGAGGCCGTCGCCGCAATTGCCCTGGGTGGCATCGTTGCGATTTTGAAACAGCGCCGGCCACCGCGATTTTCTCGCTGGTTTCCCTGTATCAATCGCACATCCCTGGAGTTCACGCCATGCAAGCTGGCAGCAGCGATTTCACACTGGCCCCCGCCCGGGCAGAACCGACAACACCCGCCGGCCCGCGCGCGGCCCCACTGCGGCCGCTCGGTCTTCGCTTCACCGGGTCGGGCTCCGAGTATTTCCGTATCTGGATCGTCAATGCGCTGCTGACCATCGTTACCTTCGGCGTCTATTCGGCCTGGGCCAAGGTGCGCACGCTGCAGTATTTCTATCGCAATACTCAGCTGGACGGCGCCAGCTTCGACTACCACGGCAAGCCCTCGACCATCCTGAAAGGCCGTGCCATCGTGTTTGCGCTGGTGCTTGCCTTCCAGTTTGCCTCGACCTTCTCGCCCTTCCTGGCGCTGGCGATGCTGCTGGTGCTGCTGGCGGTGTTCCCGTTGTTGCTGGTGCGCTCGCTGCGGTTCCGCATGGCCAACTCCAGCTACCGCGGCCTGCGTTTCGCCTTCACCGGCGGCGATGCCGCGGCCTACCAGGTGTTTGTGCTGTGGCCGCTCGCGGCGGTGGCCACGCTGGGCTTGCTCGGGCCGGTGGCGCACCAGCGCTTCAAGCGCTACCAGCACAACCACACCCGCTTCGGCACCGCACCGTTCGGCTTCCACGCCGGTGCGGGCGATTTCTACCGCGCCTATCTGCGTGCCTTCGGCGTGGTGCTGGCGGCCACGCTGGTGGCGGCCGTGGCCGGCTTCGTGATGGCGCCGGGCATCGGCAATTTCGGCGCGGCGGCGCTGCTTGGCTTAGGCATCGCCGGCTTCTACCTGGGCATGCTGGCGGTCAGTCCCTACCTGAGGGCGCGGCTGCAGAACGTGGTGTGGAGCCACACCACGCTGGCGCCGCACGCCTTCCGCAGCGAGGTGGGGGCCGCCCGCCTGATCTTTATCTTCGTCACCAACCTGATTGCCACCGTGCTGACACTCGGCCTGTTCCTGCCGTTCGCGCGCGTGCGCACCGCGCGCTACCGGCTGCAATGCGTGACCATGCTGACGGCCGGCTCCCTCGACAGTTTCGTCGCCGGCGAGGTCCAGCAGGTGGGGGCACTGGGAGACGCGGCGGTAGACTGGTACGACATCGACATCGCGCTCTGACGCGCCATGATCCCGGTCACCTTCTTCGACGGCCGCTCGTCACGCGCGCATCCGGCCACGCTGGCGGTGGAAGCGCAGCAAGCCGTGCTGCGCGACGCCGACGGCGCTGAACTGCGGCGCGCGCCGCTGTCGCAGCTGCGCGTGTCGGAACGCGTGCGGCGCGCGCCCCGGCTGGTCACGTTTGATGACGGCGCCTTCTGCGAGGTCACGGACCATGCCGCCTTCGACCGCCTGCTGGCCGCCACCGGCCACCGCGACGGCCTGGTGGCGCGCGCGCAGAACAGCTGGCGCCTGGCCGGCCTTGCCGTGGCGGCGCTGGTGGCGCTGCTGGTGCTGGGCTACTACATCTTGCTGCCGTGGGGCGCGGGCATGATGGCACGCGCGGTGCCACCCGACCTCGAGGCCCGGCTCGGCCAGTTGACGCTGGCGAGCCTGGACAACGGCATGGTCGGCCCGACCCAGCTGCCGGCCGCCGAGCAGGCGCGCATCCGTGCCAGCTTTGCGGCCCTGCGGCGCCCGCGCGACGCCGCACACGACTACCGGATCGAATTCCGCCAGGGCGGCGAAATCGGCGCCAATGCGCTGGCCTTGCCGGGCGGCACCATCATCGTCACCGACGAGCTGGTGCGCCTGGCGGGCACGGGTCCAGGCCTGATGGGGGTGCTGGCCCATGAAGCGGGCCACGTCGCGCGACGCCACGGGCTGCAGCAGGTGATCCAGGGGTCGGCACTGGCCGCGCTGTCGGCCTATCTGTTCGGCGATATCTCGTCGGTGCTGGCAGGAGTCCCCGCCGCCATGCTGACCTTGCGCTATTCACGCGACCACGAGCGCGAGGCCGACGCCTATGCCATCGACATCATGCAGCGCAACGGCCTGCCCCCGGCGGCGCTGGCCGACGTGCTGGTGGCACTGGAACAACGCGCAGCCAAGCCGGCCGACGCGCAGGCGGGACGTAGCGAAGAGTTCCTGTCGACGCATCCGCACACCCAGGCGCGCATCGACGCGCTGCGCCGCGCCGACAAGTAGCTGGGCTCAGGCCGCCGGCTGCGGCGCGCCGGCGCCAGGCTGGCGGCGGTAGGCCCAGATCACCATGGCAATGCCCGCCAGGATCATCGGCAGGCTCAGCCACTGCCCCATCGACAGCTTCAGCGCCAGCAGGCCCAGGAAGTTGTCGGGCTCGCGCGCGAATTCCGCGGCGAAGCGGAACGCGCCGTAGCCGATCAGGAAGACGCCCGACACCGCCCCCATCGGGCGCGGCTTGCGCGCGAACAGCCACAGGATGATGAACAGCGCCACGCCCTCGCCGGCAAACTGGTAAAGCTGCGACGGATGGCGCGGGATGTTGTCGCCGGCCTGCGGGAAGATCATGCCCCATGGCAGGTCGGTGGCGCGGCCCCACAGCTCGCCGTTGATGAAGTTGCCGATGCGCCCGGCCGCCAGCCCGCAGGGGATCATCGGCGCGATGAAGTCGGTCACTTCCATCCAGTGGCGCCGGCGCAGCCTGCCGAACAGCCACATGGCCACCACCACCCCGAGGAAGCCGCCATGGAAGGCCATGCCACCTTCCCATACCTTGAAGATCTCCAGCGGATGCGACAGGTAGTAGGAAGGCTTGTAGAACAGCACGTAGCCCAGCCGCCCGCCCAGGATCACGCCCAGCACACCGAAGAACAGCATGTCGTCCAGGTCGCGCGTGGTCCAGCCCTTGGCGGCGATGTGCGGCTGGCGGATGCGCAGGCGCCCGAACCACAGGAACATGACGAACCCGGCCAGGTACATCAGCCCGTACCAGCGGATCGCAAGCGGGCCCAGATGGATGGCAACCGGGTCGAACTGGGGATGAATCAGCATGTTGGCGTGAATGGTGGTTGTGAAGGTCGCGACTGGATTCAGCCAGACCAGGCCAGGTTCGACGTCCGGGTGCGGCGAAGGTTGCACCGCGACGCCGGCACCAGGCCCGCGCGCGCATCGTAGCCCGTAATGATGTCACAAAACCCCACCCGCCTCGGCGGCCAGCCCACCAGCCTGGGGCGCGATCACGGCCGAATAATCCATTTGACACACTAAAACGCAGGCGTCATTCTTGGCCCGCAACATCGCCTGCCATGCCGTTGCGTGGCGGCATAGAACGAAAATTCCGGAGACTCCACCATGGCATTCAACAAGCGCTCCCGGCATATCACGCAAGGCGTGGCGCGTTCCCCCAACCGCTCGATGTACTACGCGCTCGGCTACCAGAAGGAAGACTTCGACAAGCCGATGGTGGGCATCGCCAACGGCCATTCGACCATCACGCCGTGTAACGCCGGCCTGCAGCGCCTGGCCGACGCGGCCATCGACGCGATACGGGCCGCTGGCGCCAACCCGCAGGTGTTTGGTACCCCCACCATCTCGGACGGCATGTCGATGGGCACCGAGGGCATGAAGTACTCGCTGATCTCCCGCGAAGTCATCGCCGACTGCATCGAGACCGCGGCCCAGGGCCAGTGGATGGATGGCGTGGTAGTGATCGGCGGCTGCGACAAGAACATGCCGGGCGGCATGATCGCGCTGGCGCGCACCAACGTGCCGGGCATCTACGTCTATGGCGGCACCATCAGGCCGGGCCACTGGAAGGGCAAGGACCTGACCATCGTGTCGTCGTTCGAGGCCGTCGGCGAGTTCACCGCAGGGCGCATGAGCGAGGAAGACTTCGAAGGGGTGGAACGGAACGCCTGCCCGTCCACCGGCTCGTGCGGCGGCATGTACACCGCCAACACCATGAGCTCTTCGTTCGAGGCGCTGGGCATGTCGCTGCTGTACTCGTCGACCATGGCCAACCCGGACCAGGAAAAGGTCGACAGCGCCGCCGAATCGGCGCGCGTGCTGGTCGAGGCCGTCAAGCGGGATCTGAAGCCGCGCGACATCATCACGCGCCGCTCGATCGAAAACGCAGTGGCGCTGATCATGGCCACCGGCGGCTCGACCAACGCGGTGCTGCACTACCTGGCAATCGCGCATGCCGCCGAAGTGGAATGGACCATCGACGACTTCGAGCGCATCCGCCGCAAGGTGCCGGTGATCTGCAACCTGAAGCCCTCGGGCCAGTACGTGGCCACCGACCTGCACCGCGCCGGCGGCATCCCGCAGGTCATGAAGATCCTGCTCAAGGCGGGCCTCTTGCATGGTGATTGCCTGACCATCACCGGCCGCACGCTGGCTGAAGAGCTGGAGAGCGTGCCCGACACCCCACGCGCCGACCAGGACGTGATCCTGCCCATCGAACAGGCGCTCTACGCCGAGGGCCACCTGGCCATCCTGAAGGGCAACCTGGCCGAAGAAGGCGCGGTGGCCAAGATCAGCGGCCTGAAGAACCCGGTGATCACCGGCCCGGCGCGGGTGTTCGAGGACGAGCAGAGCGCGATGGACGCCATCCTGGCCGACCGGATCAACGCCGGGGACATCCTGGTGCTGCGCTACCTGGGGCCCAAGGGCGGTCCCGGCATGCCGGAAATGCTGGCGCCAACCTCGGCCATCATCGGCAAGGGGCTGGGCGAGTCGGTCGGCTTCATCACCGACGGCCGCTTCTCGGGTGGCACCTGGGGCATGGTGGTCGGCCACGTCGCGCCCGAAGCTTACGTGGGCGGCACCATCGCGCTGGTGCAGGAAGGCGACTCGATCACCATCGACGCGCACCAGTTGCTGCTGCAGCTGAACGTGCCGGACGAAGAACTGGCCAGGCGCCGCGCCGGCTGGAAGGCGCCGGCACCGCGCTATACGCGCGGGGTGCTGGCGAAGTTTGCGCGACTGGCGTCGACGGCGAGCAAGGGGGCGGTGACGGACTGATCAGGGAAGCGGTGGATGGCGAAAAGCCTGCGCGAGCCGCAGGCTTTTTTGTTGACTCGCGGCTTATAGCCAGGCCACCTGTTTTCTCCCCTCTCCCTCTGGGAGAGGGGAGAAAACCGCAGGTGCAGGACGGGGCAAGGGCTTGCTTCAATGCCCGTCCGGCGCCTTCTCCATCTCTTCCAGCGTCGCATCCAGCCACTCCACCAGCCGCGCTTCCAGCGACTGGGTCAGCTCGCTGGCCAGCTGCGCCGTCAGCGGTGCCAGCCGCGCTTGCAGCGTGGCTTCGGTGTGGGCCGCGACCACCTGCGGCCATTCGGTGCGAAAGCGCATCATCACGCGGCTCAGCAGTTCCGTGCGCACGGCGCGCAGGTCGTCCTCGCCGGCGTCCGTGGCTGGGGCCGGTTCCGCGTCGGGCTGGGCCGTCGCCAGCGCGTCGTCGAGCGCGGCGTCGCCGGTATCGCCCACCTGCATCACCAGCCCGGCATCGTCCATGCCGAAGGTGTCGATCACGCCATCGTCGGCCGTGGCGCCCGCTGGCGCCGGCGCCACGCTGTCGGCATCCGGCAACTCCACGACTTCCGTCAGCAGCGGGATGCTGTCGTGCGGTTCCGGCCGCGGGATCACCCGCGAAGTGGTGCGTTCGCTCATGCGGCGTCTCCCTTGGGCTGGCCGATGTCGTGGTGCGTCAGCGGATAGCCGCGTTCGCGGTAAAAGCGATAGCGCTGCCGGCCGGCCTCGCGCGCGCCCTCGCCCGCGCCCACTACCTCGATCAGCCGCTCGAAGCTGGCGAACTGCGCCGGGGCTTCGTCAGCCAGGTTGATCAGCAGCTGGTGGTGCGGCACGCCGGCGGTGGTGGCGGCGAGCAAGATCGGCGTGACCGCCGCGTTCGGGCTTTCCAGCCCGCAATGCGGCAGGAAATCCAGCGCGGAGAAGGTCCACAGGCGCGCGTCCAGGTCGGCCAGCTGCGCCGGCGCGCCGTGGATCACCACCTTCTGCCCGGCGCCGTAGGCCTTGCGGACCAGGCGGCAGACATAGCCGAGCATGTCCGGCACGTTGCTGTGGAAGTCGATGCGCGTCATGGACGGTTGCTGCTCCTTGCCGTTGGCGCCGCGCTCAGGCGGCGCGGTCCATCAGGAACTGCGTCAGCAGCGGCACCGGACGGCCGGTGGCGCCCTTGGCCGCGCCGCTCTTCCAGGCGGTGCCGGCGATGTCCAGGTGGGCCCAGTCGTACTTCTCGGTGAAGCGCGCCAGGAAGCAGGCCGCGGTGACGCTGCCGGCCGGGCGGCCGCCGATATTGCCCATGTCGGCAAAGTTGGACTTGAGCTGGTCCTGGTATTCGTCGTCCAGCGGCATGCGCCAGGCGGTGTCCATGGCGCGGCGGCCGGCCTGCAGCAGCGCGTCGGCAAGCGCGTCGGAGCGCGCGTACAGGCCGCTGTTGACGTGGCCGAGCGCGATGATGCAGGCGCCGGTCAGCGTGGCGACGTCGATCACCGCGGCCGGCTTGAAGCGCTCGACATAGGTCAGCGCATCGCACAGGATCAGGCGGCCTTCGGCGTCGGTGTTGAGGATTTCGATGGTCTGGCCCGACATGCTGGTGACCACGTCGCCCGGCTTGGTGGCGATGCCGCTGGGCATGTTCTCGCAAGTGGGGACCACCGCGACGACATTGAGCTTCAGCCCCATCTCGGCCACGGCCTGGATCGTGCCCAGCACCGAGGCGGCGCCGCACATGTCGTACTTCATCTCGTCCATGCCCTCGCCCGGCTTGAGCGAGATGCCGCCGGTATCGAAGGTGATGCCCTTGCCTACCAGCACCACCGGCGCCTGCTTGGCGCCGGCGCCGTCATAGCGCAGCACGATGAACTGGGGCGGTTCCTCGCTGCCCTTGGTCACGGCCAGGAATGCGCCCATGTTCAGGGCCTCGATCTGCTTGCGCCCGAGGATCTCGGCCTTGAGCTTATGGCGCTTGGCGATGCTGCGCGCGGTGTTGGCCAGGTAGGTCGGGGTGCAGATATTGGACGGCAGGTTGCCGAGGTCGCGCGTCAGCTCCATGCCGTTGGCGATGGCGGTGCCGCGCACCGCGGCCTGCGTCGCGGCGCGGGCGTCGCCGCTGTCGACCGCGATCACGACCTTGCGCAGCGATGCCTTGTCGTTGCCATTGGGCTTGCCGCTGGCGGCATTCTGGGCGTTGGCGCGCTTGAGCCCCGGATGGCGCTCCAGCAGGCGGTAGCCGGCCTCGCGCACCAGCGTGATGGTAGTGATCACGGCCCAGGCCACGTCGCGCTGCAGCGGCGCCTGTTGCGCCAGACACCACAAGGCCGAGGTCGCGCGCGTGGACGACAAGGCACGCACCGCGGCGCGCACGGCATCGGCAAAGGCCTTGTCCGAGAACTCGGCTTCCTTGCCCAGGCCCACCAGCAGCACGCGTGCGGCGCCCACGCCGGCCACTTCATGCAGCATCAGCTGCGTGCCGCGCTTGCCCTCGAAGTCGCCCTGCTTGACCAGCCGTGCCACCAAGCCCTTGGTGGCCACATCCAGGGCCTTGGCCACGCCGCCCAGGTTCTGGCCTTCGAACAGGCCGACCACCAGGCAGTCGGTCTTGGTCGCCAGGAAACCATTTTGGCCGGCTTTGCTCAAATCCAGGGCTTTTGTGCTAAATTCCATCGCGCTTCCTTCCAGGGGCTCGTTAGACACGAAAGCCTCCATTATCCGCGATTTTTACCCCGCGACCTGCCGCCGCTGATACGCCCCGGTCACGTTGACAGCACGCTGTGCCGTCAGCCAGCTGTTCTGCCAGGCACCTCGCACGGCACATCGCCCGCTCCGGCCGGCAGCCCGGAACCGAACCCGCATGATCCTTCAACAAGCCCTGCGACGCGAGCTTGCCTACACCGCCGGGGCGGTGTTCCTGGTGATGCTGACCTTCATGCTCACCTCGCTCGTGATCCGCATCCTGGGGATGGCCGCCAACGGCAAGGCCAGCCCCAACGACGTGCTGATGCTGATCGGCCTGGCCACCATCGGCTACCTGTCGATCCTGCTGTCGGCGACCCTCTTCATTTCCACCCTGATCGTGCTGACGCGCTGGTACAAGGATTCGGAAATGGTGGTGTGGTTCTCGGCCGGCATCTCGCTGCGCGACCTGGTCAAGCCGGTGCTGCAGTTCGCCGCGCCCTTCATCGTGCTGGCGCTGCTGCTGGGCATGTTCGCCTGGCCGTGGGCCAACCAGCAGAGTGCGCTGTTCCGTGACCGCTTCGAGCAGCGCGGGGTGATGTCGATGATCGCCGCCGGACGCTTCATCGAGCCGGCCAAGGCCAACTACGTGCTGTTCATCGAGGGCATCGACGCCGACATGAAGCATGCGCGCAATGTCTTCGTCGCCAATGCCGAAGCCAACAAGATCGGCGTGGCGCTGGCGCACCAGGGCCAGTTCGAGACCATGCCCAACGGCGACCGCCTGGTGGTGATGGAGCACGGCCGGCGCTATTCCGGCACGCCCGGCCAGATCGACTACCGCATCGTCGAGTTCGAGCGCTATGCGGTCAAGATCGACAACAAGCCGCCCGAGTCCGAGGCCAGCCTGCCGCCCAAGAGCCGCGACACCATCGACCTGACCCGCAATCCCACGCGCGAGAACCTGGGCGAGCTGGTGTGGCGCATCTCCCTGCCGATCCTGGCCTTCAACTTCGTCATGATCGCGATCCCGCTGGCCTATGTGAACCCGCGCCTGGGCCGCTACACGCCGCTGGTGTTCGCGGTGCTGATCTACCTGACCTACAGCAACCTGATCAACCTGTCGCAGTCCTGGGTACGCAATGGCTCGATCCCGTTCTGGCTGGCCTGGTGGCCGATCCACCTGACGGTGTTCCTGGGGGCGCTGCTGCTGTTCCGCTATCGCCAGAACCGCAGCCTCGGCGGCTGGCGCGCCGTGTTCGGCATGCGCGGGCGCGATAGCCAGGCACGCGCTGCAACCGGAGGCCGGGCATGAGGATCCTGCGCGTCTATGAGCGCTATTTCGGCCGGCTGGTGTATGGCGTGTTCGCCTTCATCCTGTTCGCGGTGCTGTCGCTGTTCGTGTTCTTCGACATGCTCAACGAGCTGGAGAACGTCAACGCCCAGTACACGTCGCTGATCGCGCTGTTCCACGTCCTGCTGCAAGCGCCCACGCGGGTGTACGAGGTGCTGCCGATCGCGGTGCTGATCAGCGCCATCTACGTGTTCTCGCAGCTGGCCAGCCAGTCCGAGTACACCATCTTCCGCGTGGCCGGGCTGAACACGCGCCAGGCGCTGTTCTCGCTGTTCAAGCTGGCGGTGCCGCTGGCGCTGGTGACCTTTATCTTCGGCGAGTTCATCGGCCCGCGCGCCGAGCAATATGCGCAGAAGGTCAAGCTGGAAGCGATCGGCGCCACGGTGTCTGCGGGGTTCCGCTCGGGGGTCTGGGTCAAGGACCGCGACAAAAATGACGACGCCGGTGGCGAGATCACCCGCTTCGTCAATGTGGCGGGGCTGCGGCCGGACCAGACCATCACCGGCATCACCATGTATGAGTTCGACCCGCAATACCGGCTGCGCGTGATCCGCGTGGCGCAGGAGGGGCGCTACCAGGGCGGCCAGTCATGGGAGCTGCAGAACGTCAGCGAGACCCGTTTCGTCGAACTGTCGCCGCAAGCGCAGGGCCCGCAGCCGGCGGCCCCCGCCGCGCGCGACGCGCTGGCGCCGGACTTCCGCGCCGAGCAGGTCAAGTTCCCACGCGTGGCCATGCACTCCGAACTGACGCCGCAGATCCTGTCAGTGCTGCTGGTCACGCCGGAGCGGATGTCGACGCTGGACCTGTTCCGCTATATCCGCCACCTGCGCGACAACAAGCAGGACACGCAGCGCTACGAGATCGCGTTCTGGAAAAAGGTGATCTACCCGCTGACGCTGTTCGTGATGGTGGCGCTGGCGCTGCCGTTCGCCTACCTGCACGCACGCGCCGGCGCGGTCGGGGTGAAGGTGTTCGGCGGCATCATGCTGGGGCTGTCGTTCCACCTGTCGAATACGCTGTTCTCGCACGTCGGCCTGCTGCATACGTGGCCGCCGATCATCTCGGCGCTGGTGCCGGGCACGCTCTACCTGATGGTGGCGCTGCTGGCGTTGCGTTGGGTGGACCGGCACTGAGAACGGCCATGGCAACGTGCAATCGCGCCCTGGTTCTGTTTGCGCATGGCGCACGCGATGCGCGCTGGCGCGAGCCGTTCGAGCGGCTGCAACAGAAGCTGGCGGCTGCCCTGCCCGGCTGCGACGTGCGGCTGGCGTTCCTGGAGCTGATGTCACCGCTGCTGCCCGATGCGCTGGCCGAACTCGCCGCGCGTGGCGTGGCCGAGGTCACGGTGGTGCCGGTGTTCTTCGGCCAGGGCGGCCATATCCGGCGCGACCTGCCTGCCCTGATTGACCAGTGCCGGCAGGCGCATCCCGGCCTGCGCATCGATTGCGCGGCCGCGGTGGGCGAGTCGGATGCGGTGCTGGAGGCGATTGCGGCTTATTGCGTGGCGTCGTTGCCTGGAGCTGCGCCGGAGGGCTGAAGTCCCTGCAACATCAAGGAAAAAAACCCCGTGCCGGAGTATCCGCCACGGGGTTATTTTTTTGCAAGGCATCGATTACGGCTGGTGTGCTCCCCTCTCCCGCTTGCGGGAGAGGGATTGGGGGAGAGGGAAGAAGAACCTCAGGCGGCGCGCGGCGTGCGCACTTCCGTGACGCCAGCATCCTCCCGCGGCGCTTCGGTCGCGCGTGCGGCCAGCGCGGCGCCGATCATCAGCAGGCTGGGCTGCACCGGATCGATCCACTCCGCCGCTTCCCCGGCCGCCATCTGGCCGAGCGTGAACTCGCGGCTGCGCTGGCGCGGCGTGGTGGCGGCTTCCACCACCCATGCCGGCGTCGATGCGGGCTTGCCATGCGCGATCAGCTGCGCGGCAATTGACGCAGCCTGGTCGCGGCCCATGTAGTAGACCAGCGTATCGGCCTTCACCGCGGCTTCGATATCGGCCGAACCCTCGCCGTCCGCCGCCTTGGCCTGCGTGGCAAACGCCACGCTGCGCGACACGCCACGCTTGGTCAGCGGCTTGCCGATGGCCGACGCGGCCGCCAGCGCGGCGGTGATGCCGGGCACCACTTCATACTCGATGCCGGCCGCTTCCAGTGCCTGCAGTTCTTCGTCGGCACGGCCGAACAGCATCGGGTCGCCGCCTTTCAGGCGCACCACGCGTTCGTACTTGCTGGCCAGGTCGACGATCTGGCGGTTGATGAACAGCTGCGCGGTGGAGCGCTGGCCGCAGCGCTTGCCGACTTCGACCAGCTCCGCCTGCGGACACCAGGCCAGCATCTCCGGCGCCACCAGCGCATCATGCAGCACCACCTGGGCTTCGCCCAAAAGCCGTGCACCACGCACCGTAATGAGGTCGGCCGCACCGGGGCCTGCCCCGATCAGGGTCACCTTGCCGTAAGCCTTCTGCGCCTGCTTGTCCATCTGCTGCCCCTTCCTGTCAGTTACCGATCAGGAGAACGCACGGATCATGCCTGCCGCGACCGTGTGGTTGGTGGCTTCGTCGATCAGCACGAAGGCGCCGGTGGCCGGATTGTCGCCGTAGGCATCGCACACGATCGGCTTCTGCAGCGAGATCTGTACCGAACCGATGTCGTTCAGGCGGATGTCGTGGCGGCCGGTCTCGTGCGACAGCGTGTGCACGTCCAGCACGCGCTCCACCGCCGACACGCGCGCGAACACGCTGGCCGTGGTGTGCTTGAGCACGTACTTGCGCGACGGGTTCAGCGACTCGTCGTCGAACCAGCACAGGTCGGCCTGCAGCTTCTTGGCGGAAGCCGCGGTCGCATCCGCGGCGACGAACATGTCACCGCGTGATACATCGACGTCCTCGTCCAGGCGCACGGTGACGGTATCGCCGACGTTGGCCGATTCGGCAGCGCCGTTGGGCGTCAGCACTTCAGCCACTACCGCTTCGCGGTTGGCGGGCAGCACGCGCAGCTTCTGGCCGACGCGCACGGTGCCGGCTTCCACGCGGCCGGCATAGCCGCGGAAATCATCCGACTGCGAGCCGTCCTGGCGGATCACCAGCTGCACCGGGAAGCGCAGCGCGGCGTCGTCCTCGGGTGCGGCTTCTTCCACCGGCAGGTCTTCCAGCAGTGGCAGCAGCGGCTCGCCCTGGTACCACGGCATGGCGTCGCTCTCGTGCACGATATTGTCGCCGCGCAGCGCCGAGACCGGCACGTAGCGCACGTCCTTCAGGCCCAGCTGTTCGGCCAGCTCGGCGTAGGCGGTGCGGATCTCGTTGAAGGTCCGCTCGCTGTAGTCGACCAGGTCCATCTTGTTGACGGCGACGATCACGTGCCGGATCTCCAGCAGCTTGAGGATCGCCGAATGGCGCTTGGTCTGCGCCAGCAGTTCGGCGCGACCGTCCGTGACAGTCACGCGGGTGGCATCGACCAGCACGATGGCCGCGTCGGCGGTCGACGCGCCGGTGACCATGTTGCGCGTGTACTGCTCGTGGCCCGGCGTATCCGCGATGATGAACTTGCGGCGCGCGGTCGAGAAGTAACGGTAGGCCACGTCGATGGTGATGCCCTGCTCGCGCTCGGCTTCGAGGCCGTCGGTCAGCAGCGAGAAGTCGATCTGCTCGCCGGCGGTGCGCTTGTTCTTGGCGTTGGCCAGCGCGGTCAGCTGGTCGGACAGCACCGCCTTGCTGTCATACAGCAGGCGGCCGATCAGCGTGCTCTTGCCGTCGTCGACGGAGCCGGCGGTGATGAAGCGCAGCAGGCCTTGATGGGTTGCTTGGTGAGTCATGTTGAATTCCTTTGCTGCGTCCGGGATCAGAAATAGCCTTCTTTCTTCCGGCGTTCCATCGAGGCTTCGCTGGTCTGGTCGTCCATGCGGGTGGCGCCGCGCTCGGTGATCTCGGTCACCGCGGTCTCGGCAATGATCGCTTCGGGCGAATCGGCAACGCTGGCCACCGGGCAGGTGCAGCTGATGTCGCCCACGGTCCGGAAGCGCACCGACAGCACTTCGCTGACGTCGCCGTCCTGCTTGGGCGTGATCGGCGTGACCGGCACCAGCAGACCGTTCTTGCGCACCACTTCGCGCTGGTGCGCGTAGTAGATCGGCGGCAGCGCCAGGTTTTCGCGAGCGATGTACTGCCACACGTCCAGTTCGGTCCAGTTCGAGATCGGGAACACGCGCATCTGCTCGCCCTGCGCCATGCGGGCGTTATACAGGGTCCACAACTCGGGGCGCTGCGCCTTCGGGTCCCACTGGCCGAACTCGTCGCGGAACGAGAAGATGCGCTCCTTGGCACGGGCCTTCTCTTCGTCGCGGCGGGCGCCGCCCATCAGCGCGTCGAACTTGTGCGCCTCGATGGTTTCCAGCAGCGTCACGGCCTGCGCGGCGTTGCGCGAATCGGTGTCCTTGCGCAGGCGCACGGTGCCGCGCTTGATCGAGTCTTCCACATGGCCGACCACCAGGCGCGCGCCCAGTTCGGCCACGCGCTGGTCGCGGAACGCGATCACTTCCGGGTAGTTGTGGCCGGTGTCGATATGCACCAGCGGGAACGGCAGCTCGATCTTGCGGTCGCCCAGGCGGAACGCCTTCAGCGCCAGGTGCAGCATCACGATCGAATCCTTGCCGCCGGAGAACAGCAGCGCCGGGTTGCGGCACTCGGCCACCACCTCGCGGATGATGTAGATCGATTCCGCTTCCAGGCGGTCGAGATGGTCGTTCTGTACCTGCAACAGGTGGGCCACGCTACTGGTGGCTTCTGCGATGTCGTTCATGATGCCCATTTTGTTCCGGCCTCAATGCTTGATGTTCTGTTCGTGGAGCCCGCACTCTTTCGAGTCCTTGCTCTCCCACCACCAGCGCCCCGCGCGCACATCCTCGCCCGCGCGCACGGCACGCGTACAGGGCTCGCAGCCGATGCTGGGATAGCCCTTGGCATGCAGGTCGTTGACCGGCACGTTGTGGCGCTTCAGGTAGGCCCACACCTCGGCCTCGCTCCAGTCCGCCAGCGGGTTGAACTTGGGGATGCCGCGGGCTTCGTCGAGTTCCTCGAACGGCAGCTCGGCGCGCGTCACGGCCTGCTCGCGGCGCTGGCCGGTCATCCAGGCGTCGGCGTGCGACAGCGCGCGGTTCAGCGGCTCGACCTTGCGGATGCCGCAGCACGACTTGCGCGCGTCGATGCTGTCGTAGAAGCCGTTCAGCCCGTGCTTCTTCAGGTAGTTATCGACGGCCTCGGCGTCCGGCGTGTACTGCTCGATGCTGTAGCCGTAGTGCGCCTGCACCTTGTCCAGCACTGCCAGGGTCTCGGCGTGCAGCCGTCCGGTCTGCAGCGTGAACACGCGGATGCCGGCACGCACGGCTTCGCTGCCGCGCAGGATCGCGTCGGTCAGCACCATGTCCTCGGCGGCCAGGCTCGAGGCAAAGCGCGCACGGAAGAAGCGCGCGGCAATGCCGGCCAGGCGCTCGCCCAGCTCGCGCTCTTTCTGCGCCAGCGCCTCGACGCTGCCGGTGTACTGCGGCGCCACCCACAGCGCGGGCGGGCGCAGGCCCGACACCGCGCCAGAGCTGGCCTCCGCCACCACCGGGATCTCGTTGAGCACCGCGCTCATGCCGTTTCCTTCGCCTGCGCGCCAACCTCGGCTCGCGCGCGGCGGAACAGCGGCAGCGGCTCGTCCACCGACGCCTGGTAGGTCACGGTGAACTCGGTGAAGCCCTTGATGGCGTCGTCGATGTTCTTGTCGGCGCGCACCGCGAAGGCGTCGAAGCCGCAGCGCTTCATGAAGTTGAGCTGGTCGCGCAGCACGTCGCCGATAGCGCGTAGCTGGCCTTGCCACTGGTAGCGGGTGCGCAGCAGGTACGCCGTGGAGAAGCCGCGGCCATCGCGGAACACCGGGAAGTCCACCGCCACCAGCGACACGCGGTCGAAGTACGCGGCGGCGTCGCCCGGCTCGTCTTCCGGGGCCAGCCATACGCCGGTGCGGGCGACGTCGCGGCCCGCCAGCAGCGCTTCGTTGGCCTGCCACACCGACAGCGGGAACAGCACCGCGTCCTGGCTTTGCGCCGCGGCGGCGATCTGCTCGTCGGTCAGCGCTTGTTCCGCGGTGCCGCGCAGCACGGTCCAGGCGTCATCGACGATAACGGGGGTCACGTTGGCGCCGTCGCGTTGCAGTTGAATGATCTTTGCCATGTTCAGTCTCCGGTCCTCAGGCTTCGGCGCGCTCGCGCGGCTGCTTGTCTGCATACACGCGCTCCTTGAACGGGGCGATGCCGATGCGGGACAGGGTTTCGATAAAGCGCTCGTCCTCGATGCGGTTGGCAACGAAGGTGTCGATGATGCGGCTCACCACGTCGGGCATTTCCTCGGCGCTGAACGACGGGCCGATTACCTTGCCCAGCGCGGTCTGGTTGCCCTGCGCGCCGCCCAGCGTGACTTGGTACCACTCGGAGCCGTCCTTGTCGACGCCCAGCACGCCGATATTGCCGACGTGGTGGTGGCCGCAGGCGTTGATGCAGCCCGAGATGTTCAGCGAGATCTCGCCGAGGTCATAGACGTAGTCGAGATCGTCGAAGCGGTCCTGGATCGCCTGCGCAATCGGGATCGACTTGGCATTGGCCAGCGAGCAGAAATCGCCGCCCGGGCAAGCGATGATGTCAGTCAGCAGGCCGATGTTCGGGGTGGCCAGGCCGGCCTTCTTCGCCAGCTGCCACAGCGCGTACAGATCCTGCTTTTTCACGTCCGGCAGCACCAGGTTCTGCTCGTGCGCCACGCGCAGCTCGCCGAAGCCGAACTGGTCGGCCAGGCCGGCCACGGTTTCCATCTGCGCGTCGGTGGCATCCCCCGGCGGCGACACCAGGCCCGGCTTGGTCGACAGCGTCACCGCGGCGTAGCCCGGCACCTTGTGGCCGTGCACGCTGCGGCTGACCCAGCGCGCGAAGGCCTTGTCCTCGAGCAGGTGCTTCTCGTACGAGGCGTCGGTGTCGGCCAGCTTTTCATAGGCCGGCGGCGTGAAGTACTGTGCCACGCGGTCGAACTCGGCCTGCGTCAGCGTGGCCGGGCCGTCCTTGCTGTGCTGCCATTCTTCCTCGACTTCCTGCGCGAACTTTTCCGCGCCGATCGCCTTCACCAGGATCTTGATGCGGGCCTTGTACTTGTTGTCGCGGCGGCCATAGCGGTTGTACACGCGGATGGCCGACTCGATGTAGGTCAGCATGTGCTGCCACGGCAGGTCGTCCTTGATGATCGTGCCCAGGATCGGCGTGCGGCCCAGGCCGCCGCCGGCCAGGATGCGCAGGCGCACTTCGCCGTCGGCATTCTTGTAGGCGTAGACGCCGATGTCGTGCATCTGCACCACCGCGCGGTCGTCGGCCGAAGCCGAGATCGCGATCTTGAACTTGCGCGGCAGGAAGGCAAATTCCGGCTGGAAGGTGCTCCACTGGCGCAGCAGCTCGGCCAGTACGCGCGGGTCCACCGACTCGTCCGGCGCGACGCCGGCAAAGTGGTCGGTGGTGATGTTGCGCACGCAGTTGCCCGAGGTCTGGATGGCGTGCATCTCGACGCTGGCCAGCTCGGCCAGCACGTCGGGCACGCGCTCCAGCTCCATCCAGTTGTACTGGATGTTCTGGCGGGTCGAGAAATGGCCGTAGCCGCGGTCGTATTCGCGCGCGATATGGGCCAGCTTGCGCATCTGCTTCGACGACAGCAGGCCGTACGGAATCGCCACGCGCAGCATGTAAGCGTGGCGCTGCATGTACAGGCCGTTCTGCAGCCGCAGCGGCAGGAATTCTTCCTCGGTCAGTTCGTCCGACAGGCGGCGGCGCACCTGGTCACGGAACTGGGCGACGCGCTCGGCGACGATGCGCTGGTCATATTGGTCGTACTGATACATGGCGGGGTCCGTTCAGTATTCGTTGAATTCAGGAGACGAGCTTGATGGCGACGAGCGTCAGCGTGGTCGCCAGGGCGGCGCGCACCAGCCGCTCGGGCAGCGCCCGCGACAGTTGCGCGCCCAGCCAGATGCCGGGGATCGAACCCACCAGCAGCGCCAGCAGCAAAGTCCAGTTGACCGTGCCAAGCCACACGTGGCCCAGCCCGGCCAGCGCCGTCAACGGGACGGCGTAGGCGATATCGGTGCCGGCCACTTCGGCCGGCTTCATATGGGGATACAGCAGCAGGATCAGCGTCGCGCCGACCGCGCCGGCACCGATCGACGAGACCGTGACCAGCACGCCGATCACCGCGCCGACCACGACGGTGGCGATGACCTGCTTGCGGCCGTGCAGCTGGAAGCGCGGATTGCGTTCCAGCCAGGCCAGCATCTGCCTACGGAACAGCAGCGACAATACGGTCAGCAACACCGACACGCCGATGGTCACGCGGATCGCATGCAGCCACTGCGCGTTGAGCTCGCCGGCGCTTTTCAGCACCAGGATGGCGGCCACGGCCGCCGGCAGGCTGCCGATGCAGAGCCGCCGCACCACCTGCCACTGCACGTGGCCGTGGGCGCGATGCGCGATGGTGCCAAAACCCTTGGTGATGGCCGCGAAGGCCAGGTCGGTGCCGACCGCGGTGGCCGGCGAGAAGCCGAACAGCAGCGTCAGCAGCGGCGTCATCAGCGAGCCCCCTCCCACGCCGGTCAGTCCGACGAGGACGCCTACAAACAAACCGGAAACGGTATAGGCCAGGGACATGGGGACTCGGTGGGGCCCTGCCTGTGAGGCTCGCATCACAATCCGGGGGCTGCGAGCGGACGCACTGAGGGCAGGACGTTCATTAACAAAGTTCGAGAATCGTAATAAACTGGCCTCATACCTCAAACTAATAAGAAGTTGTTTGTTTATACGATGCGAGTTATATGAACCTGCACCAGTTTCGCTTCGTGCGCGAGGCCGTCCGCCAGAACTACAACCTGACCGAAGCCGCCAAAGCGCTCTACACGTCACAACCCGGCGTGTCCAAGGCCATCATTGAGCTAGAAGAAGAGCTGGGTGTGGACATCTTCACGCGCCACGGCAAGCGCATTCGCAGCCTGACGGAGCCGGGCCGGCGCATTCTCGGCTCCGTTGAGAAAATCCTGCAGGAGGTTGAGAGCCTGAAGCGGGTCGGCATGGACTATGCCGCACAGGACCAGGGCAACTTCACCATTGCCACCACGCATACGCAGGCACGCTATGCGCTGCCGCGGGTGATTGGCGAGTTCACCAAGCGCTACCCCAAGGTCCGGCTGTCGATCCAGCAAGGCAACCCGTCGCAGATCGCCGACATGCTGCTGCATGACCACGCCGATATCGGCATCGCCACGGAAGGCATCACCGACGATAAAAACCTGGTGTCGCTGCCGGGCTACCAGTGGACGCATATGGTGATCACGCCACCCGACCATCCGCTGCTGGACAAGAAGCACCTGGCGCTGGAAGACCTGATGGGCTACCCGCTGATCACCTACGACCCGAATTTCGCCGGCCGGCCCAAGATCGACAAGGCCTTCGAGCTGCGCCACCTGAAGCCGGACATCGTGCTCGAGGCGATCGATGCCGACGTGATCAAGACCTATGTGGAGATCGGCCTGGGCGTGGGCATCGTCGCCGGCGTGGCCTATGATGCCGAGCGCGACCGCAACCTGCGCGGAATTTCAGCCGGGCACCTGTTCGGCAGCAATGTGACGCACCTGGCGGTCAAGCAAGGCGCCTACCTGCGCAGCTTTGTCTACACCTTTATCGAGCTGTTCTCCCCGACGCTAAACCGCAAGCTGGTCGAACAGGCCATGTCGGGCGAGCACGAAGCCTACGAACTCTGAGCGCGGCAGCCCGCCGCCTCGCTATATAAGAAAGCAGGACCCACTATGCATTCCCTATCCGTCACGCCGCGCCGGCCGGAGGCGCTGTGAGCGAACCCATGAACGAACCCATGAGCGAAGCCCCCAGCGAACTGCCCCGCATCCACTGGACCGAGGACGGCACCGAGCGCAGCGCCGCCTGGCGCTCCGAGGCCGGCAACCCGCCGCCGCGCCGCGTGGTGGTCGCCGACGACACCACCAGCGCCGACACCGCCTACCGGCTCGCCTGCGAAGGCACGGCGCTGCTTTGGCGCGGCGACTTCCAGAACGCGCGCCAGCTGCTCAACGCCATGGCGCGGCGCACCGAGCGCAAACCCAAGAAGGCAAGCCGGCCGGGCCACAAGGCCAAGGACGCGCCTGGGTCCGTCACCGAGGCCTTCCACCTGCACCGGCTGGCACAGTCGCAGCGCGCCCGCACGCTCGGCATGCTGCTGCTGCCGTTCGAGGCCGACCACAGCGTGCCGCTGCGCCGCGCGCCCGATGTGCGCGAAGCCTGCGAACAGGTCTACGGCGCGGCGGGCGAGCCCTATGTGGCCTCGCTGCGCGAACTGCTGGGCATGATCGGCGCTTTCGAATGGCGTAGGAAGGGCGTGGAGATCGCCGCGCTGGAAGACCGCATCCACCCGTGGTACGGCGTGTTCTCGCCGGTGCGCGGCGAGTACGTCGACCTGGTCGCGGCCGAACCGCTGCCGGCCACGACGCTGGCCTTCGATATCGGCACCGGCACCGGCGTGCTGGCCGCGGTGCTGGCCCGCCGCGGCGTGCAGCGCGTGGTGGCCACCGACCAGGACCCGCGCGCGCTGGCCTGCGCGCGTGAGAACATCGCCCAGCTGGGCTACGCCGCTCAAGTCGAGGTGGTCGAGGCCGACCTCTTCCCCCCCGGGCGCGCACCGCTGGTGGTATGCAACCCGCCATGGGTGCCGGCACGACCAAGTTCGCCCGTCGAGCGCGCCGTGTATGACCCCGACAGCGCCATGCTGCGCGGCTTCCTGCAAGGGCTGGCCGACCACCTGGAACCCGGCGGCGAAGGCTGGCTGCTTCTATCCGACCTCGCCGAGCACCTGGGCCTGCGCCAGCGCGGCGAACTGACGGGCTGGATCGAAGCCGCCGGCCTGAAGGTGCTGGGTCGCTCCGACATCCGCCCGCGCCACCCGCGCGCGGCAGATGCCGCCGACCCATTGCACGCGGCGCGCTCCGCCGAAATGACCTCGCTCTGGCGCCTGGGCGTACGCTAAAGCCGCTGCGGCGGGACAGGGGTGCCCCGCCCGCCGAGTTCGGCTATCCTTTCCGTCACATATAAGAACGGAGGAGACGATGCTGAAACTGCCCCTGTGCCCCCTGCTGCTTGCCGGCGCACTGCTTTTCGCCGGCGCCGCGCAGGCCGACATCCGCGTCGGCATCGATGTCTCCACCACCGGGCCGGCCGCCTCGATCGGCATCCCGTCCAAGAACACCGTGCTGATGTGGCCGCAAACGCTGGGCGGGCAGAAGGCGCACTACATCATCCTCGACGACGGCACCGACCCGGCCGCCGCGGTGCGCAACGTGCGCAAGCTGATCTCCGAGGAAAAGGTCGACGTGATCGTCGGCCCCAACATCACGCCCACCGCCATCGCCGCGCTCGACGCCGTAGCCGAGGGCGAAACCCCGATGGTGGCGCTGGCGGCCTCGGCCGCCATTGTCGAGCCGCAGTCCGACGCCAAGCGCCGCTGGGCCTTCAAGATGCCGCAGAACGACTCGCACATGGCCACCGTGCTGACCGAGTACATGAGCAACCACGGCGTCAGGACGGTCGGCTTTATCGGCTTTGCCGACGCCTACGGCGAAAGCTGGTGGCGCGAGTTTTCGAAGCTGGCCGAAGTCCGCAAGCTCAAGGTCGTCGCCAGCGAGCGCTTCTCGCGCAACGACACCTCGGTCACCGGGCAGGTGCTCAAGCTGATGGCGGCCAACCCCGACGCGATCCTGGTCGCCGGCGCCGGCACCCCCTCGGTGCTGCCGCAGAAAACGCTGGGCGAGCGCGGCTACAAGGGCAAGGTCTACCAGACCCACGGCATCGCCACCTGGGATTTCCTGCGCATGGGCGGCAAGGACGTGGAAGGCACGCTGTTCCCGACCGGTCCGGTAGTGGTTGCGCGCCAGCTGCCCGAGAGCCACCCGGTGCGCAAGGTGGCGCTGGACTTCGTCAACCGCTACGAGGCCAGGTACGGCGCCGACAGCGTGACGCAGTTCGCCGGCGATGCCTGGGGCGCGTGGATGCTGCTCGACGACGCCGCCCGCCGCGCGCTGAAGCGCGGGGCCCAGCCCGGCACGCGCGAGTTCCGCTCGGCCATGCGCGACGCGCTGGAAACCACCACCAATCTCACCATCCCCAACGGCGTGATGAACCTGAACCCGAAAGACCATCAGGGCTTCGACCAGCGTTCGCGCGTGATGGGGGTGATCCGCAACGGCAAGTTCGCCTATGCGGGCGACCAGTAGCCCGCCGCATCAACGCATCAACAAAGGAAGCATTGGCATGAGCACCACTCCCACCCCCGTCACCGTCGCCTTCATCGGCCTGGGCGCCATGGGCTCGCACATGGTGCGCCACCTGCTGGGCGCCGGCCACACCGTGCGCGCGTTCGTGCGCCGCCCGGAGGCCGCGGAGGCCGCACGCGCGCTGGGGGCAGAACCGTTCTTCACCCCGGCCGAGGCGGCGCGCGGGGCCAGCGTCGTCTTCACCAACGTGACCTCGTCCGAAGACGTGCGCGAGGTGCTGCTGGGCGCGCAGGGCGTGATCCATGGGGCCGCCCCCGGCACCATTTGCGTGGACCACAGCACCATCTCGCCCATCGTCACACGCGAGATCGCCGCGGCGCTGGCCGCGCGCGGCATCGAGGCGCTGGACTGCCCGGTGTCGGGCGGCACCATGGGCGCCGAGGCCGGCACGCTGACCATCATGGTCGGCGGCAAGCCCGAGATGCTCGAGCGCGTGCGGCCGCTGCTGCAGCGGCTGGGCCAGACCATCACCCATATCGGCGACCACGGCGCGGGCCAGGTCGCCAAGCTGTGCAACCAGATCGCCCAGGTGGTCAATATCGAAGGCATTGCCGAGGCCATGCGCTTCGCCGCCGCACAGAATGTCGACACCGGCCGCGTGTTCGAGGCCATGGCCACCGGCATGGCCGGCAGCCGCATGCTCGACCTGATGGGCCCCAAGATGGTGGCGCGCAACTTTGCCGCCGGCATCGAGGCGCGGCTGCACGACAAAGACTTCGGGCTGGCGCGCGATATCGCCGAGGAAATCGGCCTGGAGCTGCCGGCGATGCAGGCCACGTCGGCGCAACTGCGCGCGCTGATGGCCAAGGGCTGGGGCAAGGACGATACCTCGTCGCTGCTGCGCGTGCTGGAAGGTTGAAGCTCTGGCGCGCGGTGGCTGCTTAGCGCTCCATCAGCCGCAGCACCGCGCGCGTGAGTGCGCCGTCCGCACGGGTCAGGCTGTCCAGTACGTTGAAGTGATGGCAATCCGGCAGCACCAGGTCGCTCGCCGCCGGATGCGCGACCTTGGCCGGCCACGCCGCGCGGATCAGCGCATGCTGCCGATGGTACTCGGCGGCCTCCAGCTCACCCACCGCGATCGCCAGCGGCGCATCGGTGGCCGGCGCCATGTACGCGGGCGACAGCCGCGCGACATCGTCTTCCGAGAAGCGCAGGTCGCACTGCAAAAAGGCCGCGCGCCGCAGCGGCTCCATGTCGTACAGCCCGCTCACCGAGAGCCCGCCCCGGACCAGGCCGGCGGGCAGGTCCGCCCCCAATTGCGGCCAGCGCGCGGCCATCAGCATCGCCACGAGATGGCCGCCGACGGAGTGCCCGGCCACGAACATCCGGTTCGGGTCATGGCCCAGCCGGTCCGCCTGCCGGTACAGCCAGGCGACGCTGCGCAGCACCTGCCGCACGATCTCCGGCACCGTCGCCGTCGGCACCAGCGTGTAGTTGACCACCGCCACCGACACGCCCAGCGCTGGCAGCGCGCTCGCGACGAAGCTGTGGTCGTGCTTGTCCAGGGCGCGGTAATAGCCGCCGTGGACAAATACCAGCAGCGGCGGCAGGGCCCCGTTGGCGCGTTGCGCGGGGAAATAGTCCAGCGTCTCGCCCTGCGCATGGCGCGAGTCCTCGCCGGCATAGCTCAGGTCCGCCAGAAAGGGGCCGCGTGCGCGTACCTGCGCCGACCACTGCGCCCAGCGCGCCAGATGCGCCGGGTTGTCCGGCACATTGGCGCGGTTGTTGTACTCACGGTCATAGAAGGCCGGATCCTGCGAAGGCAGGCTGGCAAGGCACGCAAGCAAGTGCGGGTCGGTCATGGCGGTCTGGGGTGCGGTCGGGGATGCCGTCCGTGCGGCCGGGAGCGGCAAGGCTGGCCGCCATGCTACCGGATTTGCGCGGCGGCCAAAGCCCGCGTCTGCGGTTGTCCGGCGGCGCGATTTCCGGCATAATCCCCGGCTCAGCCAGGCGCCGGTTCCGGCGCCCCACACCTGCCCGGGTGGTGAAACAGGTAGACGCAGGGGACTCAAAATCCCCCGCCGCAAGGCGTGTCGGTTCGAGTCCGACCCCGGGCACCATCTCCAGATCCCCCAAAAGTCCGCGCCCCGGCTCCGCGAGTGCACGGCAAGCCTCGTCGCCCCCCGCATCAGGCCACATTTGACCGCGCCAGCCTGTGCCGCGATCCGCGCCCCTGTCGGACTGCGTCCACTGGCACGCCGCCGCCGCGCTTCCTATCCTATGGCATTGCCTTCGACCGGAGCCCGACATGAAACAACCACGCTTTCCACTTGCCGCCCTCGCCCTTTGCGCCCTCGCCGGTTCCGCGCTGCTGGCCGGCTGTGCCGGCGCCAACATGGAAAGCCTGACCCAGGCCGGCGGCAGCCTGTTCACCGCCGCGACCCTGTCGGACAGCAACGTCAAGACGCTGTCTGACCAGTCCTGTGCCGAGATGGACAAGAAGAACACCATCGCGGCGCCAGACAGCACCTACGCCCGGCGCCTGGCCACCGTGATGAGCGGCCTGGGCAATACCGGGCTGCCGCTCGACGCCAAGGTCTACATGACCAAGGACATCAATGCCTGGGCCATGGCCAACGGTTGCGTGCGGGTCTACAGCGGACTGATGGACCTGTTGAGCGACGACGAGGTGCGTGGCGTGGTTGGCCATGAGATCGGCCATGTGGCGCTGGGCCACACCAAGGCGGCGATGCAGGTAGCCTACACCGCGGCCGCGGCGCGCGGGTTGCTGGGGTCGACCGGCATCGCCTCGCTGACGGCGCTGTCGTCGTCGCAGGTCGGCGCGCTGGCCGAGCAGTTCGTCAATGCGCAGTTCTCGCAGCGCCAGGAGTCCGCGGCAGACGATTATTCCTTTGACCTGCTGACCAGGAATGGCGCCAACCGCCAGGCGCTGGCGTCCGCGTTCCGCAAGATGTCGACGCTCGACGGCGGGCAATCGAGCATGCTGAGTTCGCACCCGGGCTCGCTTGAGCGCGCCAAGCATATCGAGGCGCGCCTCGCCGGCGGGCGCTGAGACCGGCGCATTCGCTGTTGCCGCCGCACCCGTCCGGGTGAGGCGGTTCTTCCCTGCGCCGGGTGCGCATTCACGCGTCGCCCACCGCCGCGTCACACCGCACGCGCAAAGTTGACGGCGTTTAATTCGCCGACAAAACCTTTCAGTACGCCCGCCCCAACGCGGCAGAGATAATCCCCTACGCCGCCTCGACATGGCCGCTGCGGATTACCACGCGCGACATGCGTGCCGCTCCCCCCGCTGCGCGCCCCCGTCGTCGCCATGGCAGTGAGGCCGTGACCGCCTTCATGCGAAGGGACAGCCGGCCCCGCCAGCTCATGGAGAGAGACGAGCCCACTGCCCCACGCAGCCGTGCCCAGCGCCCCCACGCATCGGATGCAACAGCTGCCCCAACCCGCCTCACTCGCTTCACTCGCTTCAGGAGCCTTCGATGGATTGGTTGCACGAGATTTTCCAGAAGTCGCCCGAATCCGCACTGTTCCTTGCCCTGTCGGTCGGCTACGCGATCGGCAAGATCACCTTCGGGCGCTTCCAGCTGGGCGGCGTGGCCGGCTCGCTGCTTGCCGCGGTGGTGATCAGCCAGGTCGGGGTCGAGATCGACAACGGCGTCAAGGCGGTGATGTTCGCGGTCTTCATCTATGCGGTGGGCTATGAAAGCGGGCCACAGTTCTTCAACTCGCTGAACCGCAGCTCGTTGCGCGAGATAGCCATGGCGGTGTTCATGGCGGTATGCGGGCTGGTCACGGTGGTGGTGCTGGCCAAGCTGTTCCATCTCGACAAGGGCCTGGCCGCGGGCCTGGCCGCCGGCGGCATGACGCAGTCGGCCATCATCGGCACGGCGGGGGACGCCATTACCAAGCTGGGCCTGCCGCCCGACCAGGTCAAGACGATGCAGGCCAACGTGGCGGTCGGCTATGCGGTGACCTATGTGTTCGGCTCGCTCGGCGCGATCATCGTGTGCGTCAACATCTTGCCGCGCTTCATGAAATCGGACCTGAAGACCGATGCCAAGAAGGTCGAGGCCCAGCTCAACGGCGGCCTGCCGCAGTATGGCCCGGGCCAGCGCGGCGCACTGGCGCGCGTGGTCGGCCGGCTGTATCGCGTCAACGATGCTTCCGGCCAGACCGTCGCGCAGCTGGAGCTGGGCGGCGAGGACCTGGTGACCGTCGAAAAGGTGCAGCGCGCCGGCAAGCAGCTCGAGGTGACGCAAGACCTGGTGCTGCAGCATGATGACCTGGTGCTGCTGGTTGGCCGCCGCGATGCGATGGTGCCGACGGCGGCGCAGATCGGCGAGGAAGTGGCCGATGCCGACGGCATGGGCGCGGTGATGCAGTCGCGCAACGTGGTGTTTACCGCCAAGGGCATGAACAACAAGACCGTGGCGGAGATCGTCGACATGGTCGGGCGCGACATGCGCCACGGCGTCTATATCGAGCGCATCGAGCGCTACGACCACCCGCTGCCGCTGCTGCCCGACCTGAAACTGCAGCACGGCGACATCATCACCATCTACGGCACCCCGGCCGACACCAGGCGCGCGGCGCAGACGGCCGGCTATGAACTGGTCCCCAGCGAAAAGACGGACTTCGTCTACTTCGGCGCCGGCGTGCTGGTGGGCCTGCTGGTGGGCCTGCTGGTGTGGCGCGTCGGCTCGATTCCGCTGACGCTGGGCGCCGGCGGCGGCGCGCTGCTGTCCGGGCTGGTGTTCGGCTGGGCGCGCTCCAAGCACAAGATGTTCGGCGCCATGCCGACCGCCGCGTGCCAGCTGCTGAAAGACTTCGGCCTGGCCGCGTTCGTCGCCATCGTCGGCATCAATTCCGGCCTGCAGGCCGTGACCACGCTGCGCCAGAGCGGCCTGACCATCTTTATCCTGGGCGCGGTGGTGACGCTGCTGCCGCTGTTCCTGACCATGCTGTTCGGCCGCTACGTGCTGAAGTACGACAACGCCGCGGTGCTGGCCGGCGCGCTGTCGGGCTCGCGCAGCGCCAACCCGGCCTTCGGCGGCATTCTCGACAAGGCCGAAAGCCCGGTGCCGACGGTGCCGTTCGCCATCACCTATGCACTGGCCAACGTGTTGCTGACGCTGCTGGGACCCCTGGTGGTGGGCCTGGTCTAGCGTTCCTCTTTGCCTCTCCGCTGCTGCGCGGGCCATGCCACTGGTGTTGGCCCGCCAACCAACCGACAAGCGTCTACACAGGAGCAAGCCATGAGCAAGTTCGATATCTCCAAGCTGTCCAGCCTCTCGCCGTTCGAACTGAAGGATGAACTGATCAAGCTGGCCAGCAGCGACGCCGAGCGCCTGATGCTCAATGCCGGCCGCGGCAACCCCAATTTCCTGGCGACGGTGCCGCGCCACGGCTTCTGGCAGCTGGGCCTGTTCGCGATGCGCGAATCGGAGCGCTCGTTCTCGTACATGCCGGAGGGCGTCGGCGGTTTTCCGCGCCGCGAAGGGATCGAAGAGCGCTTCGACCTGTTCGCGCGCGAATTTGCCGACACCCCGGGGGTGAAGTTCCTCGCCGGCGCGGTTTCGTACGTGCGCGACCAGCTCGGCCTGAGCGCGGGCGACTTCCTGTATGAGATGTGCGAAGGCATCCTGGCCTGCAACTATCCGGTGCCCGACCGCATGCTCAGGCTGTCGGAAACCATCGTCAGCCAGTACATCCGCAAGGAGATGATCGGCAATCACCCGTTCATTGGCGAGTTCGACCTGTTCGCGGTGGAAGGCGGCACCGCCGCCATGACCTACCTGTTCAACACCATCCGCGAGAACCACCTGCTCAAGGCCGGCGACACCATCGCGCTGGGCATGCCGATCTTCACCCCGTATATCGAAATCCCGGAACTGAACGACTACCAGCTGGTGGAGCTGTCGGTCGACGCCGATCCTGATTCGCGCTGGCAGTATTCGAAAGCGCAGCTGGACAAGCTGCGCGACCCCAAGGTCAAGGCCTTCTTCCTGGTCAACCCGAGCAATCCGCCTTCGGTGCGCATGAGCGACGAGAGCCTGGAATACCTGGCCTCGATCGTCGAGGCGCGCCCTGACCTGATCATCCTGACCGACGATGTCTATGGCACGTTCGCCGACAACTTCGTCTCGCTGTTCGCGATGTGCCCGCGCAACACCATCCTGGTGTATTCCTTCTCGAAGTACTTCGGTGCGACCGGCTGGCGCCTGGGCGTGATCGCCACCCACCGCGACAATATCTTCGACCTGCAGATCGGCAAGCTGCCGGAAGCCACCCGCCAGGATCTGAACAAGCGCTACAGCTCGATCACCACCGAACCGCAGAAGCTGAAGTTCATCGACCGCCTGGTCGCCGACAGCCGCACCGTGGCGCTGAACCACACCGCCGGCCTGTCGACACCGCAGCAGGTGCAGATGGTGCTGTTCTCGCTGTTCTCGCTGATGGATACGCCGGACGACTACAAGAATGCGATGAAGCGGCTGATCCGCAGCCGCAAGGCCGCGCTGTACCGCGAGATCGGCATAGCGCCGGACGCGGACGATCCCAACGCCGTCGACTACTACACGCTGCTCGATCTCGAACAGCTCGGCGGCAAGGCGATCGGGCCCGACTTCGTCAAATGGGTGCTGAATTCGGTCGAGCCCAACGAGCTGCTGTTCCAGCTGGCCGACGAGGCCGGCGTGGTGCTGCTGCCGGGCCGCGGCTTCGGCACCCGCCATCCATCCGGCCGGGTCTCGCTGGCCAACCTGAACGAAGCGGACTACGCCAAGATCGGACGCTCGATCCGCAAGCTGTTCGAGACGTATGTGGAGAAATACAACGAGGTCACCGGCAGCAAGGTGAGCAAGAACGTGGTGAAGAAGTAGGCCTGCGCCAGGCCTGACACGGAGCCCGGCATCGCGCCGGGCTTTTTTTCTTCCTGCCGGTCCTCAACGGGATTCGACAAACCCCAGCACCGTGGCCAGCATGCCGCGCAGCGCCGGCTGCAGCGCCGTCGCCAGCGCCTCGTCGTAGGCGAACGGATAGACCTCGCTCATGTAGGCGCACTGCGACAGCTCCAGCTGCACCGCATGCACACCGTCGGCCGGCTTGCCGTATTGCCGGGTGATGTAGCCACCCTTGAAGCGGCCGTTGAGCACGGCGGTGAGGCCCGGCACCGCACTGGCCTGCTCCAGCAGCTGGCTGGCCAGCGCGGCGTCGCAGCTGTCGCCGTTGGCGGTGCCGAGGTTGAAGTCGGGCAGCTTGCCGTCGAAGAAGCGCGGCAGCACTGAACGGATCGAATGCGCGTCCCACAGCGCGACCGTGCCGTGCGCGGCCTTCAGGCGTGCCAGCTCGGCGGCCAGCGCCTGGTGGTACGGGTGCCAGATCGCGTCGCGGCGCGCGGCGATTTCCGCGTCGTCGGGACCGTTGCCGTCGGCATAGAGCCGGGTCTTGTCGAAGGTATCGACCGGGCACAGGCCGGTGGTGTCCTGGCCCGGATACAGGTTGGCGTTGTCGGGCGGGCGGTTCAGGTCGACCACATAGCGCGAGTGCGTGGCCACCAGCACCGACGCGCCCAATTCGCGGGCGAAATCGTACAGGCGTTCCAGGTGCCAGTCGGTATCGGGCACGGTGCGGGCTTCGGCGGTCAGCCGCTGCGAGACGGATGCCGGCAGATGCGTGCCGACATGCGGCATCGATACCAGCAGCGGGCGCGTGCCCCGGTGCAGGGTGAAGGCAGGGGTATCGGTGGAAAAGGACATGGTGTTTGCGATGCAGTGGGCGTGTGCCCGGTTTCAGTCGGCCAGCAGGCTGGCGCGCGCCGCGATGAACAGGCGTCCGGCGTCCGCCTGCAGCGGATGCGCGCCATGCTGCACGCGGCTGCGGCCGGCGGTGCGGACTTCCGCTAGTGTCTCATGGCCATGGCAGGCAAACACGTGCGTGGCCAGCGCCTGGGGCCCGTCGAGCCCCGCCAGCGTCGGATGCGCGCCGTCCAGCACGACGAAGTCGGCCAGCTGGCCCGCTGCCAGTCCGGCCACCGCGCGGGCCGAGGCGCGCGCGCCGCCGGCCACCGCTTCCAGGTACAGGCGGTCCGCCACCTGCACGTGCGTGTCGGACGCCAGCACGTTGCGCCGCTGCAGCGCCAGCCGCTGCCCGTACTCGAACAACCGCAGCTCTTCCGCCACGCTGACGCTGGCATGGCTGTCCGAGCCGATGCCCCATGCGCCCTGCTGCGCCAGGTAGGGCGCGGCCTCGAACACGCCGTCGCCCAGGTTGGCCTCGGTGGTCGGGCAGATGCCGGCCACCGCGCCGCTGTGGGCGAGGCGCCGGCGCTCGTCCCAGTCCATATGGGTGGCGTGCACCAGGCACCAGCGCGCATCGACTTCGACATGGTCGAACAGCCACGTCACCGGGCGCGTGCCGGACCATGCGATGCAGTCGTCGACCTCTTTCTGCTGCTCGGCGATATGGATATGGACGGGCGCCTGCACGTCGATGGCCCGCAATCCCGCCAGCGCATGCAACAGGCTGGCTTCCGGTACCGCGCGCAGCGAATGCGGCGCCAGCCCGAGGCGCGCGCCGGACTGCGCGCACGCGGGGCGCAGCCGTTCCAGCAGCTTCAGCATCGCATCGGTATCGTGCAGGAAGCGCCGCTGCTCCGCCAGCGGCGGCTTGCCGCCAAAGCCCGCGGCCTGGTACAGCACCGGCAGCAGCGTCATGCCGATACCGGTGCGCTGCGCCGCGCGCAGCAGCCGCAGCGACATCTCGGCGGCGTCCGCGTACGGCCTGCCGCCCTCGTCATGATGCACGTAGTGGAACTCGCACACGCTGGTGTAGCCCGCGCGCAGCATCTCGATATAGAGCTGGGTGGCGACCGCCTCCAGCGTGTCTGGCGAGAGCCGCTGCGCGAAGCGGTACATCAGCGTGCGCCAGCTCCAGAACGAATCGGCGCCGGCCGGATCGTCGCCCTGCGGACGGCTGCGGAATTCCGTCAGGCCGGCAAAGCCGCGCTGGAACGCATGCGAATGCAGGTTGGGCATGCCCGGCACCACCGGGCCTGCCGCCTGCGGCACGCCGGCGGCAGGCGCCGCACCCGGCTGCACGGCGGTGAAGCGGCCGGCCTCGTCCCAGGCCAGCAGCACATCGCGGGCCCAGCCGTCCGGCAGCAGCGCAAACGGTGCAAACAGTTGCCCGCTCATGACGTGACCCCTTCGCAGGCGTGGACACGCCCCTGGCGCACCACCGTCGCGACCGGATTGCGGCCGAACCAGTACGCCAGCTCGGCCGGCGAATCGATGCGCCACAGCGCGAAATCGGCACCGCGCCCCGTCGCCAGCCGCCCATGGCGATCGGCGGCGCCCAGCGCGCGCGCCGCGTGCGCGGTCACGCCGGCCAGCGCTTCCGGCACCGTCAGCCGAAACTGCGTGCAGGCCATATTCATCATCAGCAGCAGCGAAGTCACCGGCGAGGTGCCGGGGTTGTGGTCGGTAGAGATCGCCATCGGCACGCCGTACTGCCGCAGCAGCGCGATCGGCGGCAGGTTGGTGTCGCGCAGGAAGTAGTAGGCCCCCGGCAGCAGCACCGCCACCGTGCCGGCTTCGGCCATCGCGGCCACGCCGGCCTCGTCGAGGTGCTCGAGATGGTCGGCCGAGAGCGCGCGGTGGCGTGCCGCCAGCGCGGCGCCGCCGAGGTTGCTCAACTGCTCCGCATGCAGCTTGACGCGCAGGCCGTGGCGCGCGGCGGCGTCGAACACCCGCTCCGTCTGCGCGATCGAGAAACCGATCGACTCGCAGAAGGCATCGACGGCATCGACCAGGCCTTCGCCGGCCAGCGCCGGCAGCATGGTGTTGCAGACCAGGTCGATATAGTCGTCGGCACGGCCCGCGTATTCCGGCGGCAACGCGTGCGCGCCGAGAAAGGTGGTGTAGACCGCAACCCCGAAGTGCTCGCCCAGCCGGCGTGCCACGCGCAATTGCTTGCGTTCGGCTTCCAGGTTCAGCCCGTAGCCGGACTTGATCTCGATCGCGGTAACGCCCTCGGCAAGCAGCGGCTGCAGGCGCGCCGCGGCCTGCGCGAACAGCGTGTCTTCGTCGGCGGCGCGCGTGGCGCGCACCGTCGAGACAATGCCGCCGCCGGCGCGCGCGATCTCTTCATAGCCCGCGCCGGCCAGGCGCATGGCGAATTCGTCGGCGCGCTGGCCGCCATAGACCAGGTGCGTATGGCAATCGACCAGCCCCGGCGTGATCCAGGCTCCGTTGGCGTCATGGCTCGGTGCGCCGCGCCAGGCCTCGGGCAGGTCCGCCGCTGCGCCCAGCCAGGCGATACGTCCACGCTCGACCACCAGCGCGGCATCGCGAATTGCCTGCGCGGGATCGGCATCCGGCAGCAGGTGGCAGTTGTGCCAAACGCCATCCGCGCTGGGGGCTGGCGGCAAGGAAGTCGGTGTCATTGACCAGGCTCCATGTCGAGGGTGACGCACAGGCACAGGGCCGCATCACCGGCAGGTTCGAAGGCCAGCGTCGCTGCCGCGCCGTCCGCGCGCAGCAGCGCGCCTTCGCCCGCTTGCAGCCGCATGGCGGCGTCCTTTGCCTGCCAGGCACCCCTGACGGCCAGCAGGCACAGCGCATGGCTGTCGGTGCTGGCGGCAAACGCCGCGTGGAACGCGTCGACGCGCGCGCGGCAATGGCCGCGCCGCGTCATCACGTTGAAGTCGCGCGTGGCGCCGCCGAGCAGCGCCGCCTGCAGGCTGGTATCGCCGGAGAAGGCGAACGGCTCGCCGACGCGTTCCAGGCGATGGCTAAAGCTGCCGTCGTCCGCGCACAGCGTCACGCCGGCGCCGTCCAGCAGTACGATCTGGCGGTCGATGCCCGGGAACGCCGAAAACGGGCCGTCGCGTTCGATGTCGGCCACGCTCAGGCGCCAGATAAAGTCGTCCATGCCGGCGGCCGGCGGCCACACCGCGATCTCGCGCGTGTTGCCGCCGCCGTTCTTCCAGCGCGTGGGCGCGATGTCGGCCAGCGCGAATGGTTGAGATGGCGCCGGGCTCATGCGCCCTTCACCATCGGCAGGTCCAGGCCCTTCTCGTGCGCGCACTCGATGGCGAGCGCGTAGCCCGCATCGGCATGGCGCATCACGCCGGTGGCCGGATCGTTCCACAGCACGCGCTCGATGCGCTTCGCCGCCGCGTCGGTGCCATCGCACACGATCACTACCCCGGCGTGCTGCGAGAACCCCATGCCGACGCCGCCGCCGTGGTGCAGGCTGACCCAGGTGGCGCCGCCGGCGGTGTTCAGCAGCGCGTTCAGCAGCGGCCAGTCGGACACCGCGTCGGAGCCGTCGCGCATCGCTTCGGTCTCGCGGTTCGGCGACGCCACCGAGCCGCAGTCCAGGTGGTCCCGGCCGATCACTACCGGCGCCTTCAGCTCGCCCGACTTCACCATCTCGTTGAAGGCCAGCCCGGCGCGGTGGCGCTCGTCCAGGCCAACCCAGCAGATCCGCGCCGGCAGGCCCTGGAAGGCGATGCGGTCGTGCGCCATGTCGAGCCAGCGGTGCAGGGACTTGTCCTCGGGGAACAGTTCCTTCATCTTGGCGTCGGTCTTGTAGATATCTTCCGGATCGCCCGACAGCGCGACCCAGCGGAACGGGCCCTTGCCGCGGCAGAACAGCGGGCGGATATAGGCCGGCACGAAGCCGGGGAAATCGAAGGCGTTCTGCACGCCTTCGTCAAACGCAACCTGGCGGATGTTGTTGCCGTAGTCGACCGTCGGCACGCCCATCTTCTGGAAGTCGAGCATGGCCTGCACGTGCCTGACGATCGACGGACGCGCGGCGGCCTCGACCGACTTGGGCTCGTGCTGGCGCGCATGCTCCCACTGCGCAACCGTCCAGCCTTGCGGCAGGTAGCCGTTGACGAGGTCGTGCGCCGAGGTCTGGTCGGTGACGATATCCGGGCGCATGCCGCCGGCCTGCGCGCGCTTGGCCAGCTCCGGCACGATGTCAGCGGCGTTGCCGAGCAGGCCCACCGAAATCGCTTCCTTCTTCCGGGTGGCCTCGGCGATCATCGCCAGCGCCTCGTCCAGCGTGGTGGCCTTCTTGTCGAGATAGCGCGTGCGCAGACGGAAGTCGATGCGCGATTCCTGGCACTCGATCGCCAGCACGCAAGCGCCGGCCAGCACGCCCGCCAGCGGCTGCGCGCCGCCCATGCCGCCCAGGCCCGCGGTCAGGATCCACTTGCCCGACAGGTCGCCGTTGTAGTGCTGGCGGCCGGCCTCGACAAAGGTCTCGTAGGTGCCCTGCACGATGCCCTGCGTGCCGATGTAGATCCACGAGCCAGCGGTCATCTGGCCGTACATCATCAGCCCGGCGCGGTCCAGTTCGTTGAACTTGTCCCAGTTGGCCCAGTGCGGCACCAGGTTGGAATTGGCGATCAGCACGCGCGGCGCATCGGCATGGGTGCGAAACACGCCCACCGGCTTGCCCGACTGCACCAGCAGCGACTCGTCTTCACCGAGGCGGCGCAGGCTGTCGAGGATGGCGTCGAAGCATTCCCAGTTGCGCGCGGCCTTGCCGATGCCGCCGTACACCACCAGGTCCTGCGGGCGCTCGGCCACGTCGGGATCGAGGTTGTTCTGGATCATGCGGTAGGCGGCTTCGATCAGCCAGTTCTTGCAGTGCAGCTGGGTGCCGCGCGGGGCGCGGATCTCGCGCTGGCCGCGCTGGAGGGCTTGGGGTTCGGGAGCGTTCATCGGTTGTTCTCCTTTGGGATGGCGCTTGTGGCGCGATCGGTTTCTGTTGCCACTTGATGCGTGATGGCGAGTGGATGCGCTGGCCCTCTCCCCCGCCCCTCTCCCGCAGGCGGGAGAGGGGAGACACCAGGCAGCACCTGAAAGGCCGCCGGTTTGCTCCGCGCTCCCGCGCGTGGGAGAGGGGCCGGGGGAGAGGCCCGGCGCGTCAACCAGCGTTGGTCGGCAAGATTGCCCGAACCGCCGCAGGCCACCCGGCCCCCGCATCGCCCTGCACCACCCACTGCTTCATCGCCTCGATATCCGGCGCCAGGTAGCGGTCGCCTTCGACAAAATCCACCCGCGCGCGGATACGTGCCAGTTCCTGCTCGACCAGCGGCGACGACTTCAGCGGCCGGTGGAACTCGATGCCCTGCGCCGCGGCCATGGCCTCGATGCCGACCACCACCGCGGTATTGGCCGCCATCTCGCCCAGGCGGCGCGCGCCGTAGGTGGCCATCGACACATGGTCTTCCTGGTTGGCCGAGGTCGGCAGGCTGTCGACGCTGGACGGATGCGCCAGCGCTTTGTTTTCCGAGGCCAGCGCGGCGGCCGTCACCTGCGCGATCATGAAGCCCGAGTTCAAACCCCCGTCGCGCACCAGGAACGGCGGCAGGCCCGACAGCCCGGTATCGAGCAGCAGCGCCAGCCGGCGCTCGGAGATCGCGCCGATCTCGGCGATCGCCAGCGCGATGATGTCGGCGGCAAAGGCCACAGGCTCGGCGTGGAAGTTGCCGCCGGAGACCACGTCGCCCTGCGCCGAAAACACCAGCGGGTTGTCGGAGGCCGCATTGGCCTCGATCTGCAGGATGCGCGCGGCGTGCTGCAGGTTGTCCAGACACGCGCCCATCACCTGCGGCTGGCAGCGGATCGAATACGGGTCCTGCACGCGGCCGCAGGCCTTGTGCGAGTCGACGATCTCGCTGCCGTCCAGCATCGCGCGCACCGCGCCGGCCACGGCGATCTGGCCGGCCTGGCCGCGGGCGGCATGGATGCGCGCGTCGAACGGCTTGACTGAGCCCTTGATGGCCTCGAGCGACAACGCGCCCGCAACCAGGCCGGCGGCAAACGCGTCTTCGGCGGCGAACAGGCCCGCCAGCGCCAGCGCGGTCGACACCTGGGTGCCATTGAGCAGCGCCAGGCCTTCCTTCGGGCCCAGTTCGAACGCCTGCAAGCCGGCATGGGCCAAGCCCTCGGCGGCGGGAACGCGCTTGCCGCCGACCAGCACCTCGCCCACGCCAATCAGCGTGCACGACATATGCGCCAGCGGCGCCAGGTCGCCCGAAGCGCCCACCGAGCCCTTGGCCGGGATGCAGGGCGTCACGCCGTGATTGACCAGCGCCAGCAGTGCCGCGATCAGTTCGGGACGCACGCCGGAATGGCCGCGCGCCAGGCTGACCGCCTTGGTGGCCAGGATCAGCCGCACCGTATCCTCGGCCAGGTCCGGGCCGGTGCCCACGCTGTGCGACAGCACCAGGTTGCGCTGCAGTTGCGCCAGCTTGTCGTTGGGGATGCGCGTCTGCGCCAGCTTGCCGAAGCCGGTGTTGATGCCATAGACCACGGCGTCGGCGTCGATGATGTCCTGCACCGTGGCCTGCGCGGCGCGAACGCCCGCCCAGGCCGATTCGGCCATGGCCAGACGCACCTCGCCGCGGTAGATGCGGCGCAGGTCGGCCAGCGTGACTTGGCCCGGCTGCAGTGTCAGCAGCGGACGGTTGGCTTGGTCATGTGGGCTCGCAGTCATTTGTATGTTCCTGTCTATACAGCTTAGATAAAAATCTGGATCGTCAGGCGGATTCTTGTGGAATCAGCCGAAAGCGGGATTGCCGTCGGCGCGGAAGCGGCTGCCGAGGCGGTAGCGGTTGCCCGGATGCAGGCAGCGCACAAAGGTCACCGGCACGCCGTTGGTCCAGGTGCGGCGCGTCAGCATCAGGCAAGCCTGCGTCGGCGGCATTTCCAACTGGGCGGCTTGTTCCGGAGTGGCGGCAATGGCGTCGACCACATGTTCGACCTGGTCGTAGGGCACATGGCGCAGCAGGTATTCGCCGGGCTGGGTCGCGCTGAAATCCTGGCTGATGAAGTCCGGCGCCACGCGCGGGTTGACGTAGCGGTCTTCCAACTGCACCGGCACGCCGTCCTCGCGATGCACGCAGACCGAGTGGAACACCGACTCGCCGGTGCGCAGCTCCAGCGCCGCGGCCACCTCGATCGAGGCCGAGACGCGCTCCACCAGGATCACGTCGCAGGCATAGTCATGCCCGCGCATGCGGATCTCGTCCTGCAGGTTGACCACCGACAGCAGCGTAGACTGCGGCTTGTGCTCGGCGACAAAGGTGCCCACGCCGGCCACGCGCACCACCCGGCCCTGCTCCTGCAGCTCGCGCAGCGCCCGGTTCACGGTCATGCGCGATACGCCGAAGCGGTTCACCAGCTCCTGCTCCGACGGCACCCGGTCGCCCGGCTGCCACGCGCCGCTCTGGATCTGGCGGGCGATGTACTCCTTCACCTGCTGGTAGAGCGCGGTGGGAGAGGCAGAAGCGGAAGTCGGGGTGCCGGCGGCGTGGTTCATAAGGTCTTAGTGCTCGGCCGCGGCCATCGCCTCGGCGCGGATTTCCTCGGTCAGCCGCGCCTTGAGCGCGGAGAACTCCGGCGTAGTCTTGATCGTGTAATGGCGCGGGTGCGGAAAATCGACCGCGATCTCGCTCTTGATCCGACCCGGCCTGGCGGAGAACACCGCCACCCGGTTGGCCATGAAGATGGCCTCGTCGATATCGTGGGTCACGAATAATACCGTCTTGCGCGACGCCTCCCAGATGCCCAGCAGCAGCTCCTGCATCAGCACGCGGGTCTGGTTGTCGAGCGCGCCGAAGGGCTCGTCGAGCAGCAGGATCTTGGGGTCGTTGGCCAGCGCGCGCGCGATCGCGGTGCGCTGCTGCATGCCGCCGGACAGCTGCTTGGGGAAATGGTGCTCGAAGCCGCGCAGCCCCACGCGCTGGATAAAGAAGTCGCTGCGCTCCTTCTGCTCGGCCGCGCTCATGCCGCGCTCGCGCAGGCCGAAGCGCACGTTCTGCTCGATCGTCAGCCACGGGAACAGCGTGTACGACTGGAACACCATGCCGCGGTCGGCGCCGGGCGCGAACACCGGCTGGCCGTCAAGCAGCACGCGCCCGCTGGTCGGGGTGTCGAGCCCCGCGACGATGCGCAGCAGCGTGGACTTGCCGCAGCCCGACGGGCCCAGAATGGTGACGAAGTCGTTGTCGCGCACTTCGAAATCGACCGGCTGCAATGCCAGCGTCTGGCCGCCGCGCGGGTTGGAGAAGGTCCGCGAGACCTGCTGGATGGACAGTGCGCTCATTGGATCGAACTCCACGGGAACAGGCGCTGGTTGGCGCGCTTGAAGACAAGGTCCGAGACCAGGCCGATGCAGCCGATCACGATGATGCCGAAGATGATCTGGCCGGTATTGAGCAGCGCCTGGCTGTCGGTGATCATGTGCCCGATGCCCGACGACGAGCCGATCAGTTCGGCCACGATCACGTAGGTCCAGGCCCAGCCCAGTACCAGCCGCAGGATCTCGGCGATTTCCGGCGCCGCGCCCGGGATCAGCACGCGCCGCACGATGCCGGCGCTGTTGGCGCCCAGCGTGTACGCGGCCTCGACCAGGTCCTTGCGCGCACCGCCGACCGCCACCGCCACCATCAGCACGATCTGGAAGAACGAGCCGATGAAGATCACCAGCAGCTTCTGGGTCTCGCCGATGCCGGCCCACAGGATCAGCAGCGGGATGAAGGCCGACGCCGGCAGGTAGCGGCAGAACGAGACAAAGGGCTCGAAGAAGGCCTCGGCCGCCTTGTACGCGCCCATGAAGATGCCCAGCGGCACCGCCAGCACCGCGGCCAGCACGAAGCCGCCGACCACGCGCCACACGGTCATGCCGATGTCGCCGATGAAGTTGTACTCGGTGAACAGGGTCAGGCCTTCCCTGGCCATCGTCATCGGGTCGGCCAGGAACGTGCGCGGCACGAAGCCGCCCAGCGTCACCACCGCCCAGATGCCGAAGAACAGCACGAAGAAGGACAGGCCCAGCATCCAGCGGGTGTTGGGCGCCACCGGCACCAGCGGTGCCAGCCAGGGATGGCGCCGGCGCACCGGCGCGTCCCCGGCGGCGGGGGCCGCCACGGCGGCAGCCGGGGCGGGTGAACCAATACGGGCTTGCGTCATGACGTCACGCCTCCTGAGAACTGCCGGGTTACTTGAGGAAACGTGCGTCGTACAGCTTGGTCACGTCCGGCACCTGGCGGATCACGCCGATGTCCAGCAGCACCGCGGCCGCTTCCTTGCTGAAGCTGGCGAGCTCGCCTTCAAAAAACTTCTTGTTGGCCTCGCGGTCCTGCCAGCGCAGGTAGGCGGATGACTTGGCGAACTGCTCGCCGGTCTGCTTGACCGCCGCGCCCATGATGTCGTTGGCCTTGGCCGGCTCCTTGCGGATCATCTCGAGCGCCTCGAAGTAGCTGTCGACCAGCGCCTGCGCGGCCTTGGGATTGTCCTTGAGCCACTTGGGCGCGCAGCCGAGCGTGTCGGTCACCATCGGATAGTCGAGCGTGGTCGCCAGGATCTTGCCCTTGTCCGGGTTCTGGCGCACCGTCGACAGGTACGGCTCATAGGTCATGGCGCCGTCGTTCTGCCCCGCCACGAAGGCTTGCGCGGCGGCTTGCGGCGACAGCGTGGTGGTTTTCACGTCCTTGAGCGACATGCCGTTCTTCTTCAGCATCCAGGCCAGGCCAAAGTACGGCGCGGTGCCCGGCGCATCGACGCCGATGGTCTTGCCCTTCAGGTCGGCAAAGGTCTTCACGTCGGTGCGCACGGCCAGGCCGTCGGCGCCGTAGGACTTGTCGAGCTGCACGATCTGGGTGATGGGCACGCCATTGGCGTTCCAGGCCACATGGGTTTCGACGGTGGTCGCCGCGCACTGGATCGCGCCGGAGGCCAGCGCCAGGTGGCGGTCCTTCTGCGGGATCATCTTGATGTCGACGTCGACACCGTGCTTCTTGAAGATGCCGGCCTTGTCGGCCAGTGTCAGCGGCGCGAAACCGGTCCAGCCGCTCATGCCCAGCGTCACCGGAGTGTTATCCGCCTGCGCCGCACCGGCTCCCAATGCCGCCATCAGCATCGCCGCCTGCACTGCCATCCGACCGCGAAACCTGCCTGGATTCCTCATCTGTACGCTCCTTTGGTGTGTCCGTCGACGGCGGGCCATGCATGTGGCCGCACTCGTTTTCGGGCATTAAACAATGCCTGTATATACAAGTCAACGTAGGGCTTCCACCAAGCAACCGGGCGGATAAATACTACGAAATGCGCCATACATCACGCCATCACCACTGGATGGGCACCATTCCAGGCACGCGGGCACCAGCCCGGCGCACAAAAAGTGTTGCTGTATAGACAGGAATCTGACGACGCACTTGGGCAGCAAACCCCATGCCACGGTCGCGTGGCAGCCCGCGGGAAGTTCAGGCGTCGAAGAAGGCGTTGACGGTGGGATATCGCAGCCGCAGCCGCAGTTCGCGCTTGAGCCGGCGGTTGTCGAGCCGGCGCGACTCGCTCATGAAGCTGAGCAGGGTCTTGTCGATCACCTGGAGCGCCTCGGGGCGGGTAATGCGTGGCGGACGCGGCAGCCCGCGGCGCTCGGCGACAAGGTCGAAATAGTCGGCCATGCGCAGTTCGGTATCGTCGCTGGCATGGACCACGCGCTGCGGGCGGCCGCGGAACAGCGCAGCCACCATGATGCGCGCGAGGTCGTCGGCATGGATGTGGCTGGTGTAGACGTCGTCTTGCGGCGCCAGCGCGGGCGTGCCGCGCCGCAGCCGGGCCACCGGCAGGCGGTCTTCGGCGTAGATGCCCGGGATGCGCACCACGCTGGCGCGCCAGCCGGCATCGCGGCCGAACCTGCGCACCGCCTGCTCGGCGGCGACGCGGCGGCGCGCGCGCGCGGTCTGGGGTCGCACTGCATGGAATTCGGCCACGCGCGCGCCCTGGCGGTCGCCGTAGACGCCGGTGGTGCTGGCGTAGACAAACGCAGCGCGGGGCAGGGTACGGTCGGGTAGAATGGCGGGCTCGCCGGGAAGCATGCCGGCAGCCGTGCTGGCACGGCGCCAGGCCGTCCGGCGCAATGCGGCGAGCAATGCACGCGTGCGCGGATCGCCTTCGCCCTGCCCGGGTGGCGGCGCCAGGTCCAGCACCCGCGTGGCCAGCCCGCGCAGCCGTGCCAGCGTGGCCGGCCGGTCCAGGTCCGCCACCAGCGGCACCGCGCCGGCGGCACGCAGTTCGGCGCGGCGCGCCGGCTGCGAGGTCACGGCGAAGACCCGCATGCGCGACGACAGGATACGCAGGCAGCGCGTCCCCACATCCCCGCAGCCTACGATCAGCAGGCGCGGGCGGCCCAGCCGGCGCGACGGCACCGGCAGCCGCGGAAATTGTGGGGGGCGCGCAGGCTGCTGCTTCGACAGAATTTGGCTCATAGACCGATTATGGCTTATCAAGTAACCGTCATGCCCAGCGGCCACAAGTTTGAAGTGGCCACGGACGAAACCATCCTCGGCGCGGCCCTGCGCCACAGCATCGGGCTGCCCTACGGCTGCAAGAACGGCGCCTGCGGTTCGTGCAAGGGCCGCGTGCTCGAAGGCACCATCGTGCAGGGCGACCATGCCCCTTCGGCCCTGACTGCTCAGGAAAAGACCGAGGGCCGCGCGCTGTTCTGCTGCGCCAACGCCGCCTCGGACATCACCATCGAATGCCGCGAAGTCCACGGCGCGGGCGACATCCCGATCAAGAAGGTGCCGTGCCGCGTGACCTCGCTCGAGCGCCTGGCCGACGACGTGATCGCGATCAAGCTGCAGTTGCCCGCCACCGAGCGCATGCAATACCTGGCCGGCCAGTACGTGGAATTCCTGCTGCGCGACGGCAAGCGCCGCAGCTATTCGATCGCCACGCCGCCGCACGAGGACGGCCCGATCGAACTGCATATCCGCCATATGCCCGGCGGCGCGTTTACCGATTACGTGTTCGGCGCCAAGGAAGGCCAGCCGGCCATGAAGGAACGCGACATCCTGCGCTTCGAAGGCCCGCTGGGCAGCTTCTTCCTGCGCGAGGAGTCCGACGCCCCGATCATCCTGCTGGCCTCCGGCACCGGCTTCGCCCCCATCAAGGCCATCGTCGAGCACGCCGCCTACACCGGCATCACGCGCCCGATGACGCTGTACTGGGGCGGTCGCCGGCCCAAGGACCTGTACATGCACGCGCTCGCCGAGCAGTGGGCGCGCGACCTGCCCAACTTCAAGTACGTGCCGGTGGTCTCCGACGCGCTGCCCGAAGACAACTGGCAGGGCCGCACCGGCTTCGTCCACCAGGCCGTGATTGCAGATCACCCCGACCTGTCTGGCCACGAGGTCTACGCCTGCGGTGCGCCGGTGATGATCAACGCCGCGCGCGGCGACTTCACGCGCCAGTGCCAGCTGCATGAAGACGCGTTTTTCGCCGACTCGTTCACCTCCGAGGCCGACATGCACGCGGCCACGCCCGCGGCCTGAGGGCCGTCGGCGCGCCGTTCCGCCAGCGCAACAGTGCCCGGGCCCGCCAAAATTCGTTTTGACACCCGGGCCCATGCGCCTTATATTTGCCCGCATGCACACGACCTTCAACCGACGCCGCAGCTTCCGTACGTCGCTCCCCGCTGGGGTGCCGCGCGGCTGACCGTCGACTGCGTCTGTTCATGTCAACGAGCCACGGGCAACCCCCGTGGCTTTTTGTTTTTGTTCTCGTTGCGTCTTTCGCGCCCGTCCGTCCATCGTTACACGCCGACCCCTGGAGTCCGCCATGGCATTTGCTGAGTATCCCGTCCAATCCCTGATGTACATCACCAACCGGCCCGAGCTCGTGTTCACCGAGGGCAAGGGCTCCTGGCTGACGGATCACAACGGCAAGCGCTACCTGGACTTCGTGCAGGGCTGGGCGGTGAACTGCCTGGGCCATTCCAACCCGGGCATGATCGACGCACTGGTGGCGCAGTCGAAGAAGATCATCAACCCGAGCCCGGCCTTCTACAACGAGCCGATGCTCAAGCTGGCCCGGCAGCTGACCGACCACAGCTGCTTCGACAAGGTCTTCTTCGCCAACAGCGGCGCCGAGGCCAACGAAGGCGCGATCAAGCTGGCGCGCAAATGGGGCCGCAAGCACAAGGATGGGGCCTACGAGATCATCACCATGGACCACAGCTTCCATGGCCGCACGCTCGCCACCATGAGCGCATCGGGCAAGGCCGGCTGGGACACCATCTTCGCGCCGCAGGTGCCGGGTTTCCCCAAGGCCGAACTGAACGACCTGGCCTCGGTGGAAAAGCTGATCACCGACAAGACCGTCGGCATCATGCTCGAGCCGGTGCAGGGCGAAGGCGGCGTGATCCCGGCCACGCGCGAATTCATGCAGGGCCTGCGCGCGCTCGCCGACAAGCACAAGCTGCTGTTCATCGTCGATGAAGTGCAGGCCGGCTGCGGCCGCTGCGGCACGCTGTTCGCCTATGAGCTGTCGGGCGTGGAGCCGGACATCATGACGCTGGGCAAGGGCATCGGCGGCGGCGTGCCGCTGTCGGCGCTGCTGTGCAAGGCCGAGGTCGCCAGCTTCGAAGCCGGCGACCAGGGCGGCACCTACAACGGCAACCCGCTCATGACCGCGGTGGGCAGCGCGGTGATCGAGCAGCTGACCGCCCCCGGCTTCCTCGAGGACGTCAAGGCCAAGGGCGAATACCTGAAGGAGCAGCTGCTGGCGCTGTCGGGCGAGTTCGGCCTCGAGGGCGAACGTGGCGAAGGCCTGCTGCGTGCGCTGCTGCTGGGCAAGGACATCGGCCCGCAACTGGTGGAGGAAGCGCGCGACATGGCCCCGCAAGGCCTGCTGCTGAACGCGCCGCGCGCCAACCTGCTGCGCTTCATGCCGGCGCTGAACGTAACGCGCGAAGAGATCGACCAGATGATCGGCATGCTGCGCACGCTGCTGAAGAAGCTGGGCTGAGCCTTCCGGCAACGCCTGAAAGAGGCCTCGTTTGCGCGAGCCTTCAGATTACTGACAAAGCAACCATCCCGCCGGGCTGCTCCCCTCTCCCGCCTGCGGGAGAGGGGCCGGGGGAGAGGGCAGGAGCATCCATGAAGTGAAGTGCGTCGGTACTGCCAGCGCCTGCCCTCTCCCCCACCCCTCTCCCATAAATGGGAGAGGGGAGACAACACGCGCAGGGCAGACTATGTCAGGAGCAAAAAAGCCTCGCTTGCGCGAGGCTTTTTTGCTCTGCGGCGGGCGCTACGCCGCTTACTCCCCCAGGTACGCTGCCCGCACCTTCGGATCATCCAGCATCTGGCTGGCCTCGCCGCTCATGGTGATCAGGCCGGACTCCATCACGTAGCCGCGGTGCGCGGCCTGCAGCGCCAGGCGCGCGTTCTGCTCGACCAGCAGCACGGTCACCCCCTGCGCCGAGATGTCGCGCACGACCTCGAAGATCTTCTCCACCATGATCGGCGACAGACCCATCGACGGTTCGTCCAGCAGCAAAACCTTGGGCTGGCTCATCAGCGCGCGCGCCATCGCCAGCATCTGCTGCTCGCCGCCGGACATGGTGCCCGCCAGCTGGTTGGCGCGCTCCTTCAGGCGCGGGAAGATGCCGAACATGCGCTCGACGTCGGCCTTGATGCCGGCCTCGTCGTTGCGCGTGTAGGCGCCCATCTGCAGGTTCTCGGTGATGGTCATGCGCGCAAATACGCCGCGGCCTTCCGGCACCATCGCCAAACCCTGCTTGAGCAGCGCGTAGCTGGGCACGCCCTTGATCGACTTGCCCATGTACTCCACGTCGCCGCCGGCCCAGCCCTGCAGGCCGGTGATGGCCTTCATGGTGGTGGTCTTGCCGGCACCGTTGGCGCCGATCAGCGTGACGAGCTCGCCGTCCCGGATTTCCAGGTCGATGCCCTTGACGGCCTGGATGCCGCCGTAGGCAACCTTCAGGCCGGAGATCTTCAGTACTGTCTGTTTCATTGCAGGCTGATTCATTACGTCCGCTCCCGCCATCAGTGCGCCGAGGTGCCGAGGTAAGCCTCGATCACGGCGGGGTTGTTCTGCACCTCGTGCGGCAGGCCCTGGGCAATCACCTTGCCGTAGTCCAGCACCGTCATGCGGTTGCAAAGCCCCATCACCAGCTTCACGTCGTGCTCGATCAGCAGGATGGTCTTGCCGTCGTTCTTGATCTTGTCGAGCAGGCCGCGCAGCTCGACCTTCTCGGTCGCGTTCATGCCCGCGGCCGGTTCGTCCAGTGCCAGCAGCTTGGGCTCGGTCGCCAGCGCCCGGGCGATCTCCAGCCGGCGCTGGTGGCCGTACGACAGGTTGCGCGCGGTGAAGTTGGCGTATTTGCCGATGCCGACGTAGTCGAGCAGGTCATGCGCCATGTCTTCGATACCGTCTTCCTCGCGCCGCACCGAGGGCGGGCGGAAGATCGCGCCGAACACGCCGGCCTTGGAGCGCACGTGGCGCCCGACCATCACGTTCTCGAGCGCGGTCATGTCGCCGAACAGCCGGATATTCTGGAACGTGCGCGCGATGCCGGCCTTGGCCACCTCATGCACGGCGGTCGGCTGGTAGGGCTTGCCGCCCAGCACGAACTCGCCCGAATCCGGCGTGTACAGGCCGGTGATCACGTTGAAGAAGGTGGTCTTGCCGGCGCCGTTGGGGCCGATCAGTCCATAGATCTCGCCCGGCTTGATCTGCAGGCCTACGTCGGACAGTGCCTGCAGCCCGCCGAAACGCTTGTTGACCCCCTGCACCGACAGGAGGAAATCGTTGTTGCTCATGTCTTCCTCCGGTTTACAGACGGCCGATATTGCCCGCGCGGCGCACCACCGGGCGGTCTTCCTTGCGCGGCGACGGCCAGATGCCTGACGGGCGGTACAGCATCACGCCGACCAGGGCCAGGCCGAACAGCAGCTGGCGCAGCACCTCGGCATCGACGATCACATGGCCGAACAGGCCGGTCTGCATCGGCTCGGCGACCACGCGCAGCAGTTCCTGGAAACCCACCAGCAGCACGCCGCCCAGGATCACGCCCGGAATATGGCCCATGCCGCCCAGCACCACGATCGCCAGCACGTAGATCGACTCCCACAGCGTGAACGATTCCGGGGAGACGAAGCCCTGGAACGCACCGAACACCGCACCCGATGCACCGCCGAACGACGCGCCCATGGCAAAGGCCAGCAGCTTGATGTTGCGGGTGTTGATGCCCATCGCCTTGGCGGCGATCTCGTCTTCGCGGATGGCCACGAAAGCGCGGCCGATGCGCGAGTTCTGCAGCCGCAGGCTCACGAACACGATCACGATGACCAGGAACACCAGCAGGTAGTAGTACATGAACACCGGCGTGAACTTGAGCCCGAAGATCTCGTGCGACTTGGAGAAATCGAAGCCGAAGATATGCACCGGGTCGACCGCGGTAATGCCCTTGGGACCGTTGGTGATGTTGACCGGACGGTCCAGGTTGTTCATGAAGATCCGGACGATCTCGCCGAAGCCCAGCGTCACGATGGCCAGGTAGTCGCCGCGCAGCTTGAGCGTTGGCGCCCCGAGCAGCACGCCGAACGTGGCGGCTACCAGGATCGCGATCGGCAACACGAACCACATCGACAAATGGATGCCAGTGGGGAACAACTGGTGGATCCACTCGAACTGGTTCGCCAGATGCGGCGAGCCGAGCAGCGCCATCAGGTAGGCGCCCACCGCGTAGAACGCGATATAGCCCAGGTCAAGCAGGCCGGCAAAGCCGACCACGATGTTCAGGCCCAGCGCCAGCATGATGTACAGCAGCGCAAAGTCCAGCACGCGGACCCAGTAGTTGCCGCCCATGGTCTGGACGAAGAACGGTGCGCACAGGGCGATCACCAGGAAGCCAAGCAGTGCCGCCAGGGTCTTGGCCGGCACCTTCGATGGCGCCGCGACGGCAGCCGTGGATGGAATCGGAGTATTCATGGATTCGCTCTCCTCAGGCGCGATCCGCCACGCGTTCGCCCATGATGCCGGACGGACGGAAGACGAGCACGGTGATCAGCACGATAAAGGCAAAGACGTCCTGGTAGTTCGAACCGAAGACGCCGTTGGTCAGGTCGCCGATATAGCCGGCGCCGAGCGCTTCGATCAGGCCCAGCAGCATGCCGCCGACCATGGCGCCAGCCAGGTTGCCGATGCCGCCCAGCACCGCGGCGGTAAACGCCTTCAGGCCGGGGATGAAGCCCATGTAGAAGTGGGCATTGCCGTAGTTGGTGGCCATCATCACGCCGGCCAGCGCGGCCAGCGTGGCGCCGATCATGAAGGTGGCGGAAATGACGAAATTGGGGTTCACGCCCATCAGGCCGGCCACCTTCTGGTTCTCGGCGGTGGCGCGCATGGCGCGGCCGAGCTTGGTGCGGTTGACCAGGGCCAGCAGGCCGGACATCACCATCACGGCCATGCCGATGATGACCATTTCCTTGCCAGTGATGGTGGCGCCGGTCGAGCCGATGTCGATCGGGCTGGACGGCAGCAGCTGCGGGAACGTCAGCGGGTTGCGCGACCAGATCAGCATGCCCATGGTCTGCAGGATGATGGAAACCCCGATCGCGGTGATCAGCGGTGCCAGCCGTGGCGCATTGCGCAAGGGCCGGTAGGCGATCCGCTCGATCGAATAGGACAGGATCGCGCAGACCGGCATGGCGATCAGCGTGGCGATCACCAGCGTCAGCCATTCAGGCAGGCCGGGGGCGAATTTCTGCAATCCGAGGATGGCTGACAGGGCGGTCAGCGCGCCGATCATCAGCACGTCGCCGTGGGCGAAGTTGATGATGCCGAGAATACCGTAGACCATGGTGTAGCCCAGTGCGATCAGCGCATAAATACTGCCGAGCACCAGACCGTTCACGATCTGCTGGATAAAGATATCCATGAAAACTCCTGCTTCAGTCCCGGACCTTACGGCATGGTGTGGATGCCGGGGGGACCCTGGTGTGTGATGGGTAACGTTGCGGTGGTTGCTTTGCTGGTGAGCGGCCTGCCCTGCTCCATCCATGGTAAGGATGCTTCTACATTAGGCCAGGCTAAAAAGAACGGCACCGCAAAATACTCACGGTGCCGTTCGGATGGGCCGGTAAGCCCAGGTTACATCTTCACGACGTCGAGGACGGACTTCTTCTTGTCCTTGTACTCGTACAGCGTGATGGTGCCTTCCTTCATGTCGCCCTTCTCGTCGAAGGCGATATTGCCGATCACACCCTTGTAGTTGGTCTTGGGCATTTCGGCCAGGATGGCAGCCGGTTCGGTCGAGTTGGCGCGTTTCATGGCATCGACGATGACCATCACGGCGTCGTACGTGAACGGTGCGTAGATCTGCACCGGGGCGTTGAAGCGAGCCTGGTAGCGCTTGTCAAAGTCGGCACCGGTCTCCATCTTCGACAGCGCCAGGCCTGCCTCCGAGCAGATGATGTTGGTCACGGCATCGCCGGCCAGCTCGGCCACCTTGTCGGTGCAGACGCCGTCGCCGCCAACGATCTTGGCGCCGATGCCCAGTTCCTTGGCCTGCTTGGCGAACGGGCCGCCGGTGGCGTCCATGCCGCCGTACATGATGACGTCCGGCTTCTTGCCCTTGATCTTGGTCAGGATGGCCTTGAAGTCGGTGGCCTTGTCGTTGGTGGCCTCACGCGCGACCACGTTCACGCCGGAAGCCTTGGCGGTCTTCTCGAACTCGTCGGCCAGGCCCTTGCCGTAGGCAGTGGCATCGTCGACGATGGCCACGCTCTTGGCGTGCAGGGTCTTGGCGGCGTAGTTGGCCAGCGCCGGGCCCTGCTGGGCGTCGGTGGCGACCACGCGGTAGGTGGTCTTGAAGCCTTGCTTGGTGTAGTCCGGGTTGGTCGACGACGGCGAGATCTGCACGATGCCGGCGTCGCTGTAGATCTTCGAGGCAGGAATCGACACGCCCGAGTTCAGGTGGCCGACCACGGCGACGACCTTGGCGTCGACCAGCTTCTGCGCCACGGCGGTGCCGGTCTTGGGATCGGCCGCATCGTCTTCGCCGACCAGTTCCAGCTTGACCTTCTTGCCGCCGATCTCCAGGCCCTTCTTGTTGACTTCTTCCACGGCCAGGCGGGCGCCGTTTTCGTTGTCCTTGCCAAGGTGCGCGATGCCGCCGGTCAGCGGGGCCGCGTGGCCGATCTTGACGACGGTTTCGCCGCCGCCGGCTGCCGGCGCTGCGGGAGCCGCTGCTGCCGGCGCCGAAGAGGCCGTATCCGCCGGCTTTTCTTCCTTCTTGCCGCAAGCTGCGACCAGCGCCACTGCGGCCGCGATCGGCAGAATCTTGGCAAACGTGATTTGCATGAGTGATCTCCTAGGATTCACAAAAACAGGGATTTGCAACGCCGCCCGGACGTTTCCCTGGACCGCCTTTGTTTAGTTTCAATTTGAAACGCGCGCATTGTATCCCCTTTCCAAGTCGATGCAATACGCGACGCAACATCCTTGACGATTTACCGTTCATTTAAGCTAGGGAATTTCCCCAATGCACAGATTGCGGCAATTCCCGCTCACATGACGCTGCCGCCCCTCCTTCTTACAAGAACCGTGCCTGCACCGCCCCAGGCGGCAAAGAAGCATCGCCGGCACCACCTATAATGCACCTTTATTAATTAGGTGTTCCATTTAAATCGCGTGGCGCTTCGCTCTAATGTGCAGAATGTAGCGCCGCACCATAATAGGGAAAACCCCAGCTTCGGGGATTACCCTGATTAGCCCACCGGCACGAATCGCGGGCGCGCCGGCACCGGCGGCGGGCATTATCCCCAGCCTGGGAGACGCCAGAAACAAAAAGGGCGCCGCAACAGCGGCGCCCTTTATCAGGCAGGCCTTCAAGCGGCGGGCCACGCCCGCAACGCGCTCAGGCGGCTGCACTGGTGGGCAGCAAGCCACGCGGCAGCGGGAACGCCATGTTTTCCTCGATGCCCTCGAGCGGACGCACCTGGCGCGCACCGAGTTCGCGCAGGCGCTCGACGATGGACTGGGCCAGCGCCTCGGGCGCCGAGGCTCCGGCGGTCAGGCCGATGCGTCGCTTGCCGGCGATCCACTCCGGCCGCACCTGCTCGGGCGCGTCCACCATGTAGGCCGGCACGCCCAGGCGCTCGGCCAGCTCGCGCAGGCGGTTGGAGTTGGAACTGTTGGGACTCCCCACCACGATCACCACTTCCACCTGCGGCGCCATGAACTTCACCGCGTCCTGGCGGTTTTGCGTGGCATAGCAGATGTCCTGCTTCTTGGGCTCGCGGATGTCCGGGAAGCGGGCCTTGAGCGCGGCCACGATCTCGCGGGTCTCGTCCACCGACAGCGTGGTCTGGGTGACGTACGCCAGCCGCGACGGATCGGCGATCTGCAGCGTCTGGACATCGCCGACCGACTCCACCAGCACCATGCCGCCGTTGGCCTGGCCCATCGTGCCTTCGACTTCCGGGTGGCCGCGATGGCCGATCATCACGATCTCGCAGCCCTGCGCGCGCAGCTTGCTCACTTCCACGTGCACCTTGGTCACCAGCGGGCAGGTGGCATCGAAGACGTGCAGCCCGCGCCGGGCGGCGTCTTCGCGCACTTCGCGCGACACGCCATGAGCGCTGAAGATGACGGTGGCGCCGGCGGGCACCTCGTCGAGCTCGCCCACGAACACCGCGCCCTTGCGGCGCAGGTCGGCCACCACATAGGCGTTGTGGACGATTTCGTGGCGGACGTAGATGGGCGCGCCGAAGCGCTCGAGCGCGCGCTCGACGATCTCGATGGCGCGGTCCACGCCGGCGCAGAAGCCGCGTGGCTGGGCCATCAGGATTTCTGCGGCGGATGCGGGGGTCAGGTCAGGCATGCGGCGGTATCCGGACAGGTTCGACGTGGCAACGGTTCAGAGAATGCCGATCAGCTGCACGTCGAACAGGATGGTCTGCCCGGCCAGCGGATGGTTGAAGTCGAACAACGCGGCGGTCTCGCCGATCTCCTTGAGCACGCCGGCGTACTTGCCGCCGCCGGGCGCGTTGAACTCGACCAGATCGCCAGGGCTGTAGTCCTCTTCGAACGAACTGTTCTCGCGCAGCGTGGTCAGCGACACCCACTGCAGCAGATCGGTGTTGCGGGGGCCGAAGGCCTGCTCCGGCGCCAGGCGGTAGGTCATGCGCTCGCCTTCGGGCATGCCCAGCAGCGCCTGCTCAAGCGTCGGCGCGAACTGGCCCTGCCCCAGCAGCAGCGTGGCGGGCTTCTCCTCGAACGTGCTGACGACCTCGGTGCCGTTCTCGAGCGCGAGGCTGTAGTGCAGGGTCAGGAAGGAGTCGGCCTGGACAGTCTTGCGGCCAGCCGTGCCGCCGTCGGCTTCCGACGCGAAAGTTTGCAAATTCATGGGTGATCAACCAGGGGAGGGTAGGAGCAGGCCATTGCTGGCCCACTCCCCCCTAAGAACCGTACGTGCGGGTTTCCCCGCATACGGCTCAAGCCTTCACAAAAATACCATCAAATCGATGACACCGGCTTAACAACAGAAAGCCCTTGGTTATGCACTTGGACGTGACAGTTCGGATGCAGCAGCACGCGGTTCCTCAGACCATCGGAGCCCCCGCGTACGCGGTACTCGATGTGGTGGTCATGCCACCCAGTGTCCTTGGTCATCTTGCACTGACACAGAGCACACAAGCCCCGCTGGGACATGTACAGTTTGATCCACTGCTTTCGGTGCGCCATGCTGTCAAGCAGCCGCTCCTGTCGCAATGCTTCACCATACACCTCCTGCGCCGGATCAAAGGGGTTGTAATCCCCTCTGACCTTCTTGTGCCTTTGGATGGGCGTGCTCGCGAGCGAGTACAACTCAACCCATACCTCACTATCGACATCTTTCACTACTGTGGTGCCAAACACCCAGCTGCGCTGACCGACTGAGCCGAAGTACTTCTTCCGCACCCAATCCGCCTTCTTGCCTGGATGTCGCCGCTTGGCCCACCGCCATAGGGCACGAAATATGTCATGCCCCAAACGGTTGAAAGCCGCCTTTGCCACTACGGCGCGGTGGTACTGCGCCCAACCTCGTAGCATCGGGTTCAGCAGTCGAATCAGCTCTGACTGCTTCACCGTCTTGTTGGCACTGATGACATCCTTCACCTTGCGGTAGAACGTCTGCACGTTCTTCCTGCTCGGCTTGATGAGCAGCGTTCCGGAGTACTTCCGGAAGTTCCACCCTAGAAAGTCAAAGCCGTCGGCTATGTTTACGATCCGCGTCTTCTCCGTTGATAGCGTCAGCCCTCGTACCGCTAGGAACTGCTCCACCCACGGCTTCACCTCGTTTTGTAGGATCTCAGGCGTAGTGCCCGTGATCACGAAGTCGTCCGCATAGCGCACAACATTCACCTTCAGCTTCCGCGTTTTGGCGACCCCCAGCTTCTTCTCGAAGGAAGCAGCCAGTTGTCGTTCCAACCCGTTCAGCGCCACGTTTGCCAGAGTCGGGGAGATGATTCCTCCCTGCGGTGTTCCGGCTTCGGTCGCCTGAAACTGGCCCTGAAATATCACGCCAGCCTTCAGCCACTTGCGGAGGATGGCTCGGTCCATCGGGACATTGCGCTCCAGCCAGTCGTGACTGATGTGGTCAAAGCAACCTTTGATATCCGCCTCCAGAATCCATTGGGCTGAGTGCCCTCTGGACAGGTTGACGAACAGCTGTGACATGGCATCCGCCGTGGAACGATTGATCCGGAACCCATAAGAATTCGGATCGCTCGTCCCTTCGGACACCGGCTCCAGCGCCAGCAGGTGCAAGGCCTGCATGGCTCGATCCAACATGGTCGGAATGCCTAGTGGGCGCTCCTTCCCGTTGGCCTTGGGAATAAAGACCCGCCGCAATGGCAATGGCCTGTACCCTCGGCGCTTCAACCGTCCGATGGCTTCCCACCGGACTTCAGGCGAGTCCCACAGTTCGCGATCGACGCCTGCCGTTCGCTTACCTTGGTTCTCCGTCACTCGCTTTACCGCCGATGCCTTGGCGGAAAACGAGCGGGTCAGAGACCGTTGCAAGGCTTTCACCCTGCGCCAGTCCCCTTCCTGTGTTGCCTTCGCAATTCGAATCTGCATTGCCCGGACGTTCCGTTCCACTTGGCGCCAATTGATGGCATCCCAGCGTTGCGGTGCGCCGGAGAGCGCAGATTCATCCTCACGGATAAATGCTTCCATGCTGCTCTCCTATCTTGAGGTCTTCCCCCCAAAACGCAGAGACAACATGCCCCCTGAGGGGCATATTGCCCCTCAGGGGAAGAAATTTCGGTTTCAAGCGGGTTAGCCAGTCGTCCTGCGACGAAAGACCAGTTGGAAGTCTGCCCGCTTTCGCGTGAGGTGATGTTTCAACCCCTATCCGAATCATTACAACCCGGCGTTCGCTTCCTCCAACCTCCCATACCCGCACAGCCAACAGCGTTCCTTACGGTCCGCCTGCCTGAGCCGCACTGCGCCCCGGGCAGCCATACGGGCTTACCACGTTCCCTGCACGCTACAAGACCGGGTTAGGGTCTGCCTCTTCGCCGATGGTCAAGTGACGACGTGCTCCGAATGTCCAGCGGAGCAACCGACCAAATACCGTTTTGGTTAGTGCCTGTCAGCAGCTTTGGCACCGCAATACTCACGACGTTTATCAGCAGTTCACTTCCGTTACCCATACCAGTCAGCCTAGCTCCTCGACCCCATGGCTGCTCGGAGTCTCTACCAGAAGACCTCACGGTCCTCTGGCACCCTTACGGGGGCTACATTGTCAGGAGAGCTTCATACCCCACCGTTACCAGTGACGCATGTCTCCCTAGGCTACTGCTAGTCGCATAGCAGGTTCTCTATCAAAGCGCCCTCGCGGACGTATTTGACCGAACCATAGCGTGCAGAGCTTTCGCTCCGCCTGAACCCTACCTGCCGGTCCAACTGGACCGGAAATGCAAATGCTCCGCCTTGTGGGCAGAAAACATTCGCCCACTTGGCGTTTGGTGGCCAACGTGGCCACGTTCAAACTTGATGCCTGACTTCGGCATGTAAAGCCATTGCCCTCTCGTAGAGAGTGGACAAGCCACGCCCGAGAGCGTGGTTCGCGCCTTTGGGCGGGCACTGGCTGGTAAGCCAGTACTGCAAGCAACGCTTCTCAGACAACTCTGAAAAGTGAGCAGGCGCTAGCGGCGTAAGCTATGGTGGGCTTCGTTTCACTAGCATGCGGGAGTACTCTCCCAGGGTCGATGCGTCTAACGTGACGCGGACGGACACGAGTGTGCGTGTCGCACGAACAACCCGTATTGTATTCGACTGGCCCCTAGCCCGCCGCCCCAGGGCCACAGGCCCCTGTTCCTGACGCGACTACTCTGGATGCCCATGACCATTGCCAAATGGCCCGCCTGCGAGCGGCCCCGCGAAAAACTGCTGGAATGCGGCGCTGCCGCCCTGTCCGATGCCGAATTGCTGGCCGTTTTGCTGCGCGTGGGCGCGGCCGGCAAAAGTGCCGTGGACCTGGCACGCGAGCTGCTGCACCGCTTCGGCTCGCTGACCGCCCTGTTCGCGGCCGAGGGGCACGCCCTGACCGGCGTCCGTGGCATGGGCGCCGCAAAGTTCGCCCAGCTGCAGGCCATCCCGAAACTGGCCCGGCGCGCGCTGGCCGAGTCGCTGCGGCTCCCCGCCGGCTTCAACTCGCCGGAGTCGGTGCGCGGCTACCTGCGCCTGACTCTGGCACCGCTGCAGCATGAGGTCTTCATGTGCCTGTTCCTGGATCCCGGCAACCGCATGCTTGCCAGCGAAGAGTTGTTCCGCGGCACGCTGACGCGGACCTCGGTCTATCCGCGCGAGGTGGCACGCCAGGCCCTGGCGCATAATGCGGCCGGCATCATCGTCGCCCACAACCATCCGCGCGGCACCACCGAGCCCAGCCAGAGCGACATCCACTTGACGCGCGAACTGGCGCGCACGCTCGACCTGATCGATGTGCGGCTGCTCGACCACTTCATCGTGGCGGGGCACGAAATCCGCTCGCTGGCGGAATCCTGCGAGCGCCTGCCGGGGCTGTGACGCCTACGCCACGACTGAACCGGAGAGCAACACCCGGCTGTGGCGGAGCACAGAAAGCATTGATTCGCCGGGGGAATCCGGTCTATAATGCCCGTTTTGCTGAAGTCTCAACCGCTGCAGTCCGGGCCCGCGCGCCTTTTGTTGATCTGTTGCGAACATTGTCCACGAATAGAAGATTTAGGAGTGCTTCATGGCACGCGTCTGTCAAGTGACCGGGAAAGCGCCGATGGTCGGCAACAACGTTTCCCACGCAAACAACAAGACCAAGCGCCGTTTTCTGCCCAACCTGCAGAATCGTCGTTTCTTCGTTGAATCCGAAAACCGCTGGGTGAGCCTGCGCGTCTCGAACGCCGGCCTGCGCCTGATCGACAAGAAAGGCATCGACTCCGTGCTCGCCGACCTGCGCGCACGCGGCGAAGTCTAATTAGGAGTACATCATGGCAAGCAAGGGCGGCCGCGACAAGATCAAGCTGGAATCGACCGCAGGTACGGGTCACTTCTACACCACCACCAAGAACAAGCGCACCATGCCGGAAAAGATGGAGATCATGAAGTTCGATCCCGTCGCCCGCAAGCACGTCGCTTACAAGGAAACCAAGATCAAGTAATTGATCCGGTATCCCGCCAGAAAGCCCCGCCCTGCCGCGGGGCTTTTTGTTGCCCGGCGATTTCACTTCGGGCCCGCGTACTGATGCACGGGATGGTGCGCCGGGTGTAGACTTTGCCGTTTCCCCTATCTGCCAAGCGCCCTGCCGGCGCTCTCCTTGCACCATGAATTTCGACGTCGCCATCGTCGGCAGCGGCCTGGCCGGCCTTACGGTCGCATTGCAACTGGCCGACACCCATCGGGTGGCCATCCTCAGCAAGCGCGCCATGACGCAAGGCGCCAGTGACTGGGCGCAAGGCGGCATCGCCGCGGTGCTGGACTCGGGCGACAGCCACGACGAGCATACCCAGGACACGCTCGTTGCCGGTGCGGGGCTGTGCGACGAAGACGCCACGCGCTTTATCGTGGAGCACGGGCGCGAGGCGATCCAGTGGCTGATCGACCGCGGCGTGCCGTTCACCCGCGATGCCCAGGCCGAACTGGGCTTCCACCTGACGCGCGAAGGCGGCCATAGCCGCCGGCGCATCATCCACGCCGCCGACGCCACTGGCCATGCCGTGGTCAGCACGCTGCTGCAGCAGGCCACGCAGCACCCGAACATCACCATCCTGGAAGACCACTTCGCGATCGACCTGATCACTTCGCGCAAGATGGGGCTGCCGGACAACCGCTGCTACGGCCTTTACGTGCTGGACGACCGCACCGGGGCCGTGCACACCCTCACCGCCACGCACACCGTGCTGGCCGCGGGCGGCGCGGGCAAGGTCTATCTTTACACCACCAACCCGGACACGGCCACCGGCGACGGCATTGCCATGGCTTGGCGCGCGGGCTGCCGGGTGTCGAACATGGAGTTCATCCAGTTCCACCCGACCTGCCTGTACCACCCCTACGCCAAGTCCTTCCTGATCTCCGAAGCGGTGCGCGGCGAAGGCGGGCTGCTCAAGCTGCCCGACGGCACGCGCTTCATGCCCGAGCACGATGAGCGCGCCGAACTGGCCCCGCGCGACGTGGTCGCGCGCGCGATCGATTTCGAAATGAAGAAGCGCGGGCTGGATTGCGTCTATCTCGATATCACGCACCAGCCTGAAGCCTTCCTGAAAGAACACTTCCCGACCATCCATGCGCGCTGCCTGGAACTCGGCATCGATATCACGCGCGAGCCCATCCCGGTGGTGCCGGCCGCGCACTACACCTGCGGTGGCGTGGTCACGGACACCATGGGCCGTACCGATATCGGCAACCTCTACGCCGTGGGCGAGACCGCCTGCACCGGCCTGCACGGCGCCAACCGGCTGGCTTCGAACTCGCTGCTCGAATGCATGGTGATCGGCCGCGCCGCCGCGGAAGACATCGCAGCGAAGGACAAGGCCGGCGCGCCCAATATCGCGCTGCCAGCGTGGGACGAGAGCCGCGTGTCGGATGCCGACGAAGAAGTCGTGGTGTCCCACAACTGGGACGAGTTGCGTCGCATGATGTGGAATTACGTCGGCATCGTGCGCACCAGCAAGCGCCTCGAACGCGCGCAGCACCGCATCGTGCTGCTGCGCGAGGAGATTGCCGAGTATTACGCCAACTTCCGCGTCACGCGCGATTTGCTGGAACTGCGCAACCTGGTGGAGGTAGCCTCGCTGATCGTCGACAGCGCCTACTCGCGCCATGAAAGCCGCGGCCTGCATTTCAGCCGGGACTATCCGGATTCGTTGCCGAAAGCGCTGCCGACGGTCATGCAGCCGCCTGCAGTTCGCAAGCGCTGAGCCGCCAATCTGCCGACAGGGTGCTCCCTCTCCCGCTTGCGGGAGAGGGAAACAAGCCTTCAGGCAATGATCCGCAGCGAGTAATCCGTCGCGCGCACGTCCTTGGTCAGCGCGCCAACCGAGATCCGGTCGACGCCGGTCTCGGCGAAGGAGCGGATGGTCTCGGCGTTGACGCCGCCCGACACTTCCAGCAGCGCCCTTCCCTGGTTGATCTTCACTGCGTCCTGCATCATCGGCACGGTGAAGTTGTCGATCAGCACCGACTTCGCCCCGGCAGCCAAGGCTTGTTCCAGCTCAGCCAGGGACTCTACCTCGATCTGCACCGACGCCTGCGTATCGAGCGCCAGCGCCGCCCGCATCGCCGCGCCGATGCTGCCGGCCGCGGCGATATGGTTTTCCTTGATCAGGATGCCGTCATACAGCGCCAGCCGCTGGTTCTCGCCACCGCCGATACGGACCGCGTACTTCTGCGCCAGGCGCAGGCCGGGCAGCGTCTTGCGGGTATCGAGCACGCGCGCACGGGTGCCGGCGATCAGGTCGGCATAGCGACGCGTGGCGGTCGCCACGCCGGACAACAATTGCAGGAAATTCAGCGACGGCCGCTCGGCGGTCAGCAGCGCGCGGGCCGGGCCCGTGATCTCGCACACCAGCGAGTCCGGCGCCATGCGGTCGCCTTCCTGCTGCAGCCAGCGCACTGCCAGGGCCGGGTCCACCGCGCGCATGCAGGCATCGAACCACGGCTGGCCGCACAGCACCGCCGACTCGCGCACGATCACGCGCGCGAGCGCGGCCTTGTCCGCGGGCACCAGCAGGCCGGTCAGGTCGCCGCTGCCGACATCCTCTGCGATGGCAGCCTGCACGTTGGCCTGCAGCGCTGCCTGCAGCGCCGGGCCGTAGCTATCGAAAATCGGGTTCACGCTCATGCCGGGCCAATCCCCTGGAACAGCGCCTGCTCTTTGGCCAGGTCGGCCGACGGACGCAAATTGCGCTTCTGCGCGGCAGCGAAGTCCAGCATGCGGTCGATGCAAGTGACCGCCTGGCGGCCGATCACGGGGTCGACATGGACCTCGTTGCGCCCGGTTTCCAGCACCTCGGCCAGGTTGGTCAGCGCGTTCATCGCCATCCACGGGCAATGCGCGCAGCTCTTGCAGGTGGCGCTGTTGCCGGCCGTGGGCGCCTCGATGAAGCGCTTGCCCGGCGCCGCCATGCGCATCTTGTGCAGGATGCCGTTGTCGGTGGCGACGATGAATTCGGTCGCGTCCAGCTTCTGCGCGGCCTCGATCAGCTGCGAGGTGGAGCCGACCACATCGGCCTGCGCCACCACGTTCTCCGGCGATTCCGGATGCACCAGGATCTTGGCGTTGGGAAATTCACGGCGCAGCAGGTCCAGCTCGATGCCCTTGAACTCGTCGTGCACCAGGCACGACCCCTGCCACAGCAGCATGTCGGCACCGGTCTGCTTCTGGATATAGCTGCCCAGGTGCTTGTCCGGTGCCCACAGGATCTTCTTGCCCTGCGCATGCAGGTGCTCGACGATCTTCAGGCCGATGCTCGAGGTCACCATCCAGTCGGCGCGCGCCTTCACGGCGGCGCTGGTGTTGGCGTAGACCACCACGGTGCGATCCGGATGCGCATCGCAGAAGGCGGCGAATTCGTCGGCCGGGCAACCCAGGTCGAGCGAGCAGGTCGCGTCCAGGTCCGGCATCAGCACGGTCTTCTCGGGGCTGAGGATCTTGGCGGTTTCGCCCATGAAGCGCACGCCGGCCACCACCAGCGTCCTGGCTTCGTGGTCGCGGCCGAAACGCGCCATTTCGAGGGAGTCGGAAACACAGCCGCCGGTTTCTTCGGCGAGGTCCTGCAGGTCGGCGTCGACGTAGTAGTGCGCCACCAGCACCGCATTGCGCTCCTTCAGCAAGCGGCGGATACGCGCCTTCAGCGACTGGCGTTCATCAGGCGACAGCACCGGCGGCACCTTGGCCCAGGCATGGGCCACGCAACTGGCGCCTGCGGCGTTTTCGGCATCCATCAGGTTCGGCTTCTCGAACTCGACGGTCTTGATCGATTGTGGGGTCATCTCCGGGTACTCCTCTAGACCTCCGCCAACAGGGTGCGGCCGGCCAGAACATGGGGGAGTTTATCTAAAACAAAAGCCCCGCCATGGGCGGGGCTTTGTCAAACCATACGGCGCGGCCGAATTGTATCAGGCGTAGCGGCGCAGGCGCAGCGAGAAATCATGCAGCGCCTGGATACCGCTGGCCTCGGCACGGTGGCACCAGGCCTGCAGCTGCTGCAGCAGCTGCTCGCGCGTCAGGTTGGAACGGCCCCAGATGGCGGCCAGTTCACGGCGCATTTCGACAAAAGTCTGCAGCGCCTTGTTGTGCTCGACGATGCTCGCCAGCTGCTCGCGCTGCTGCGCGGCCAGCTTGGTTTCCTCGCGGTGGAACCACTTGCCGGCGGGCTTGAAGCTGCGGTATTCAGCCACGCGCCCTTCCTTGAGCTTTTCCAGCTCCTGGCGGAACGCGCCCTTGACGGCCTTGGCGTAGCGCGCCATTACGTCATAGCGGTTGGCGATGATGGCCTCCAGCGTGTTGTGGTCGACCGGACGGGCTTCCACCAGGCGCGCCTTGGGCGGGGTCTTCTTGACCTTGGCCAGGCCGACCGCCTGCATCGCGCGGATATAGCCCCAGCCCACGTCGAACTCATACCACTTGATCGAAAACTTGGCCGAGGTCGGATACGTGTGATGGTTGTTGTGCAGCTCTTCGCCGCCGATGATCAGGCCCCACGGCGACACGTTGGTCGATGCGTCCTCGCAATCGTAGTTGCGGTAGCCCCACCAGTGGCCCAGGCCGTTGATGACGCCGGCGGCATGGATCGGGATCCACAGCATCTGCACCGCCCACACGGTCATGCCGATCACGCCGAACAGCGCCAGGTCGATGATCAGCATCAGGCCGACGCCCTGCCAGCCGAAGCGCGAGTACACGTTGCGCTCGATCCAGTCGTTGGGGCAGCCATGGCCGAACTTGGCAACGGTTTCCTTGTTCTTGGCCTCGGCGCGATACAGTTCGGCGCCTTCCAGCAGCACCTTGCGGATGCCGCGGGTCTGCGGGCTGTGCGGATCGTCTTCGGTTTCGCACTTGGCGTGGTGCTTGCGATGGATGGCGGTCCACTCGCGCGTGACCATGCCCGTGGTCAGCCACAGCCAGAAGCGGAAGAAGTGCTGCGCGATGGGGTGCAGGTCCAGCGACCGGTGCGCCATGCAGCGGTGCAGGAAGATGGTGACGCCGGCGATCGTGATATGCGTCATCACGAGCGTGTAGATGACGATCTCCCACCAGGTCCAGTTGGCAAGGCCATTGGCGGCCCAGTCAAGAATAGTGTCGAACAAACTGTTCTCCGTCGGTTAAACATGGACTTTCCCGTGCAAGCCGGCTCGGCCGGTACACACAACGCGCAGAAAAAATAGCTGCGAATCAGTTGATTGCGATAGCTGTCTGGCGCTTGCCACAGGACCCCTCCGGGCTCCCCAGGGCAGGCAAGTCTGGCGCCGCCCGTGGCTAGCGGCTCGTGAATCGAGCCAGGTACGAGCCGCTGCAATCTGGCGGCTGTCTGATGTCGGAGCGGGATGCCTCAACCCGCGACAACCCGGTATTCTACAGGATCGCAAAGGGCGCAAGCATACGCTATTTCCCGGATTTGGACGGGCCGCAACGGTTTTCGTTCCATGGGTGCTGAATCCGCCGCTCATCCGGCTGGTAGCGTGCCGAGGCACTCAGGATACGTTGGCGGCCTCTGACAACCGGTTCGCCGTCGGCGCACCAGGGCCCCACAACGGGGCCTCATGCATCACACGCAACTCGCGCTGCGGGTATGGGATGGAGATGCCGTGCTCGCGCAGCGTGCGCCAGATGGCGCGGTTCATCGCCGACTGCACCCCGAGCTTGCCGTTTTGCGGATCGGCCACAAAGACCGCGACTTCATACTCGATGCCGCTGTCGGCGAACAGCACCAGGAAGGCGGCCGGCTCCGGATCAGGCAACACGCGCGGCAGGTCGCGCACGCACGCCGTCAGCAGGGCGATCACGGTTTCCGGATCGGCACCGTAGTCGGCCTGCACGCGCGTCGCCACGCGCACATTGGTATTCGAAAACGAATGGTTCTGCACCGACTGTGCCACCAGTTGCTCGTTCGGCACCAGTGTCTCGCCATCGCCATTGCGCACCACGGTATAGCGGGTACGGATCTGCGACACGATGCCGGTGTACTTGTCCACCGTGATCTGGTCGCCCAGCTTGACCGAGCGGTCCAGCAGGATGATGAAGCCCGAGATGTAATTGCTGGCGATCTTCTGCAGCCCCAGCCCCAGGCCCACGCCGAGTGCACCGCCGAATACCGACAGCACGGTCAGGTCGATGCCCACCAGCGACAGGCTCAGCAGCAGCGACACCAGCAGCAGCAAGGCCTTGGAAATCCGCGTCAGCACCACTTTCAGGTTGCCGTCGAGGTTGGCCGAACGCATCAGCCGCTCTTCCAGCCACGAACCGAACCACAGCGCCACCAGCACCGTCAGCAGGATCCAGACCACCGCCATCAGGGTCTCGGCGACGCTGATCTTCTGCTTGCCGCCAATGGAGAAGCGCACGCTCTCCATCCAGCCCACCACGTCGCCCAGCACACCCAGCACATACAGCGCCATGCCGACCCAGACCAGCGTGGTCAGCACCTTTTCCACCAGCAGCAGCATGCCGTGCAGCTGGCCGCTGCCCGACATCACGCGGCGCAGCACGTAGAAGGTGAAATTCAGCGCTGTGATGCCGAACAGCGGCACCAGCGCCAGCCGCAGCACGCTGACCGGGATCAGCGGGGCCAGCGCAAAGCGGGCCACCAGCACCAGCGCCCAGCCGGCGAGCGGAAACATCGCGCGCTCCAGGCTGGCGGCGGCAAAGCGCACGGAGAAGCTGGAACCTTCGTAGCGCGCCTCCAGCCGCCGCACCACGAAGCGCGCCAGCGGCCACGCCACCGCCAGGCAACCGGCCAGCACCAGCAATTGCCAGAAAAAGCCGGGACCGCCGGCATCGCGGATCAGGTCGTCCAGCATCTTGCCGAACATCGAATGCGAGGCTTTCAGGTCCTTCAGGCCGCCGAGGTCGGGCAGGGTTTCACCGTTCATGGTGGAGCTTCAGTGTGGGCCGCCCGCACGCGTGGCGGGCGGCGCGGCGAGGAACCGCAATCAGCTGGTGCGCTCCAGCACCGCGGCAAAGAAGCCATCGGTCTGGTGCAGGTGCGGGTACAAGGCAAACATGCCGTTGTCCGGCAGTCCCGTCACTTCGATCTTCTGCTCGGCCAGCACTTCGGCGGCCGGCACCAGGCGGAAGTTGGGGTGCGCCGCGAGGAAGTCGCGCACGATCTGTTCGTTCTCGGCTTCCAGCACGCTGCAGGTCGCGTAAACTACCCGCCCGCCGCCCTTCACCAGCCGCGCCGCGGAGTCCAGGATCGCGCTCTGCTTGGCGGTCAGTTCCAGCACCGACTCCGGCGATTGCCGCCATTTCAGGTCGGGATTGCGGCGCAGCGTGCCCAGGCCGCTGCAAGGGGCGTCCACCAGCACGCGGTCGGCCTTGCCGGCCAGGCGCTTGATCTTGGCGTCGCGCTCCGAATCGATCAGCACCGGATGGACGTTGGACAGGCCGCTGCGCGCCAGCCGCGGCTTCAGGTTGGCCAGGCGCTTTTCCGAGACGTCAAAGGCATAGAGCCGGCCGGTCGAGCGCATTGCCGCGCCCAGCGCCAGGGTCTTGCCGCCCGCGCCGGCGCAGAAGTCGACCACCATCTCGCCGCGCTTGGGCGCGACCAGGTTGCACAGCAGCTGGCTGCCTTCGTCCTGCACCTCGACCAGGCCATTGACGAAGATCGGCAGCTGGTTCAGCGCCGGCTTGCCAGCCATGCGGATGCCGGCCGGCGCCATCGGCGTCGGTTCGGCGCCGAGGCCTGCGGCCTGCAGCTCGGCCAGCGCGGCCTCGCGGCTGGTCTTGGCCAGGTTGACGCGCAGGTCCAGCGGCGCCGGGCGCAGCCAGGCGTCGCCCAGGGCCGCGGCAAAGGCCTCGCCATGCTGGCGCACCAGTTCGTCGTACAGCCACTCGGGCAGGTTGGCGCGCACGCGGGGCGCCAGGCTGGCACGCTCGATGGTGGTCAGGCGGTCCAGCCATTCGGCTTCATCGGGATACAGGAACGGCGACAGCGTATCGCGGCCCAGCGTCGCCGCCAGCCCCAGCAGCGCCAGGCGGCGCGAGGCCGGCCCCGTGCCGCTCTCGGCAAACTGCGCGAACTCGACGCGCCGGCGCAGCACCGCGTAGATCGCTTCGGCAATGATGCCGCGCTCGCGGTGGCCAAGCTTGGCGTTTTCGCGGAAGTAGTAGCTGACCACCGCATCGGCGGGACGCGCGAACAGCATGACCTTGCCCAGCAGGCGATCGATATGCTGGATATGGGTGGCATGCAGCCCGCCATGCGTGCGCACCGGGGCGCCGTTGGCGTTGGGCGACTTGCGGATCGGGCTGCCCTTGCCCTTGCTGCGCGCGGGGGCGCGGCCCTCGCCGCGCGGGGAACGGTTGCCTGCCTGGGTACGGCTCATGCCTCGACTCCTGCCGCCGGGGTTGCGGCGGAGATGGCCATCAGCAATTGCGGTTCGGCCGGGTTGATAACGTTGACAACGCCGTTCTGGAGCTGCAGCCGGTCCTCGACGAACCACTGCACGGCGCGGGGGTAAATCACGTGCTCGCACGCAAGCAGGCGCTCGGCCAGGGTAGCGGGCGTGTCCGCCGGCTGCACGTCGAGTGCGGCCTGGATCACGATCGGCCCATGATCCAGCTCCGGCGTCACGAAATGCACGGTGGCGCCATGCAGCTTGACGCCGGCATCCAGCGCCTGCTGGTGGGTGTTCAGGCCGGGGAAGCAGGGCAGCAGCGACGGATGGATGTTTAGCAGCCGGCCCGCGTAGCGGTCGACAAAGCCGGGCGTGAGTATACGCATGAAACCCGCCAGCACCACCAGGTCGGGGGCGTGCGCGTCGATGGCCTCGGCCAGCGCCGCGTCGAATGCGGCCCGGTCAGGGTGCTGGCGGTGGTCCACCACGCCGGTTTCAATGCCTTGCTGGCGCGCAAACTGCAAGCCCGGGGCGTCCGGCCGGTTCGACAGGACCGCCGCCACGCGGGCGGGCCAGCCGCCGCCTGCGCAGGCCCGGACGATGGCTTCCATGTTGGAGCCTCGCCCGGAAATCAAGATGACAATTTTTTTCATCGCGCAATTCTACCAAGGCGAGGGGCTAAACTCCGGTAAAGCCAAACCAGTACGTGCTTAATTCACGAGATCCGGACAGGCGCCAAACCGGGCACCTGTGGTAGCGAAGCCGTATCACCCGATTGACGGATTGTGACGCTTCGCCCCCTCTGCTAGAGTGGGCCCCACGTCCACGCGCCATTCCTGTGCATGACACAGGTCCTCTGCAGAGGTGACAACAAGGACGAAACGGGTAAATTGAACGGGAATTCGCATGTCGAACGCTGCACCGACGTTGTTGGTGGTCGATGATCATCCTATGGCCTTGTCAGGGACCACCGCCTTCCTGGCCGAAGTCATGCCGGATGTGGCAGTCCATGCCGCCGGCAGCGCCCGCGAGGCCCTGGCCAGCCTGCAGCAAGGCTTGCGCCCGGATATCGTGCTGCTCGATATCTGGCTGAACGACGGTACCGGCTTCGATGCCATGCAGACGTTCAAGACCGTGATCCCGGGCGCGCGCTTTATCTTCATGTCGGCCGAGGCCACCCCTGAAATCGTCGGCCGGGCCCGTGCGCTGTCGGCGTGCGGCTTCGTCGGCAAGCACCTGGATGCCAATGCCTTCACCGCCGCGGTGCGCAAGGTTCTGGCCGGTGACACCGCCTTCCCCACCGATGAAGCCCTTAACGGGCGCGCGCAGTCGTTCGGCCCGGCCCACGGCATTCCGGTCACGCCCGCCGAACTGGGCCTGACGCCGCGCCAGGGCTCGGTGCTGGCGCTGGTGCTGGAAGGCCTGCCGAACAAGGTGATCGCGCGGCGGCTCGGGCTGACCGAGAACACCGTCAAGGAACACGTGTCCGCCATCCTGCAGCGGCTGGGCGTGCGCACCCGCATGCAGGTGATGTCGCGCATGGAACGGTTCCGGCTGCGCCAGTAAGGCGAGCCACCGCCCTCACTGCTGGGCTGCGGCCGCCCCTTAGGCCGGCCGCAGCCAGCGCCGCAGCAGCATCCGCAGCGAGGCCGGATCCACCGGCTTGGGCAGCACGAAATAGCCCGCCTCTTCCGCCGCCGCCAGCGCGGCTGACTTCAAATCCCCCGTCAGCAATGCGCTGCGCGCCTGCGGTTGCGTATTCTGCCAGCGCTCGAGCAAGTCCAGGCCATTCTCGCTGCCCGGCAGACGCAGGTCGCAGAAGATGATGTCCGGGCGCAGGCCCTGGGCAAACAGCTTGTCGGCCTCGGCGCCATGCGCGGCGCAGGCCACGCGGATGCCCCAGGCCTCCATCAGCGCAATCCAGGCCTTGCGGATCTGGCTGTCGTCGTCGACCACAAGGACCGTGCCCTGCAGGCGATCGGGCTTGGCTTCCTCGGCCTGCGCCATGGCGCGCATCTCGCGCACGTTGGCCACGGTCTCGGCCGGCACCGGCGCCAGCGCGAACCAGAACACCGATCCCTTGCCCGGCACCGAGCGCACGCCATAGGTGCCCCGCATCAGCCGCACGCATTCCTTGAAGATCGCGAGCCCCAGGCCCAGACCCTGCGACGGATCGCGCTGCGGGTTATGGACCTGGTAGTACGGCGAGAAGATGTCCGGCAGATGCTCGGGCGTGACGCCGGCGCCAGTGTCCCAGACTTCCAGCCGCACGTTCTTGCGACGCTGGCGCGCGGTCACCAGCACGCCGCCGCGCTGGGTGTAGCGCAGCGCGTTCTGCACCAGGTTGAACAGGGCCCGGCGCAGCAGCACCGGCTCGGCCATCGCGTACAGCTCGTCGGGCACGCGCGGGGTCAAGGTCAGCCCGCTTTCGCGCGCATCGGCGGCAAACTGGCTCATCACATCGCGGATCAGTGCGCCCAGTTCGCAAGGCTCCAGCGTGGGCAGCACCTTGCGCCCTTCCAGCTTGGACAAGTCCAGCAGCGAGCGGAACAACAGGTCGATGGTCTGGGTGCCCGCCGCCACCTGCTCCACCAACGGATGCAGCGCGCTCGACTGGTTGCGCGCGCGCAGCGCCTCGACCAGCATCACCAGCGCATGCACCGGTTGGCGCAAGTCATGGCTGGCCGCGGCCAGGAAGCGCGACTTCTCTTCGCTGGCATGCAGCGCCCGCTCTTTTTCGTCCTGGAACTGCTTGGCCAGGCGCCGGCTGTCGCCCTCCAGCTGGATCGCGCGCACCAGCGTGAGCTGCAGGTTGAAGGCGTGGCGCGACAGCATCAGCGCGTAGATCGCCAACAGGCCCTGCACATAGGCGCCATGGCCCGGGAAGGCGAATTCCGCCATCAGCAGGTTTGGCACCAGGATCGGCACGCCGGCGTAGATCAGATTCGACGGCACCGGTGCCTGCGATACCGCGCCGCCGGCAAGCACCCCGAGCGTCAGCAGGTACAGCACGCTGGAGAACACCGGCGAGCCTGTATACAAATGCAGCAGCGCCGAACTGCCCCAGGTCACGCCGGTCAGGAAAGCGACCGCGCGCATGTTGTTCCACCACTTGCGCGTGTGCGCGGAACGGCTCATCAAGGCGTGGTCGCGCTGGTAGCCAATGTAAAACCACAGCCCGCCGGCCGTCAGCACCAGCATCACCGCGCACCAGCCCAGCAGCGCGGCGCGGCTGACGTCGTTCCAGAAGCCGATGGTGGTCAGCGCGGGCAGCAGCACCGAGGAGACGATCGCGGTCGGCGCATTCTTGTGCACGATCGCCATCAGCTTGGCGCGCGTTTCGACGTCGAGTTCGGCGCTCGACTGAGGCAGGCCCCGGGGCAGGAGCCGCGAAAAGAACCGATAGGTCAGCGCTTTCAACTGGGAATCAGGAATGGGCGAAGATCGGGCACGCCGCGCGGCGACGCCTGCGTCAGGCCTGTAGTGGGCTATCGCAGTGGCCACCGCAGTGAGCCAAAGTGGCGCCTATCATGCCGCCTTTTGTGGCATAGCGCCATGGCGGGAGGGCCGGTTGCGGCACAAAAGCCGCAGCGCGGGCGCGAGCCCGGGCCGGCGGCAGCGGCAAGCCGACCCATTCGCCTTATAATGCTCGCTTTACCCGAATCCCTTCCCGCCGTCCCCGTGAAAGTCTTCCGCGGCCTGCCCAACGCCGAGAGCCGGGCGCCCTGCGCGCTCACCATCGGCAATTTCGACGGTGTGCATCGCGGCCACCAGTCGCTGCTCGCGCGTGCGCGCGCGGCGGCGGACGCGCGCGGTCTGCCGCTGTGCGTGATGACTTTCGAGCCGCATCCGCGCGAGTTCTTCACGCCTGACAAGGCCCCCACCCGCATCGCACTGCTGCGCGACAAGCTGGAAAGCCTGCGCCGCAACGGCGTGGACCGCGTGGTGGTGGAACATTTCAACGCCCACTTTGCCGGCCAGTCGCCGCAGGAATTCGTCGAGAACGTGCTTTGGCACGGCCTGCATACCCGCTGGCTGCTGGTCGGGGACGATTTCCGCTTCGGCGCCAAACGCGCCGGCGACTTTGCCTACCTGCAGGAAGCCGGGCGCCGCTACGGGTTCGATGTCGAGCAGATGGGCTCGGTGTCCGAGGGCGGCATCCGCATCTCCAGCTCGGCGGTGCGCCAGGCGCTGGCCGAGGGCGACCTCGAGCACGCGCGACGCCTGCTCGGGCACGGCTACGCCATCAGCGGCCACGTGATCCACGGCCGCAAGCTGGGCCGCGACCTCGGCTTCCCGACGCTGAACCTGCGCATTTCGCACAAGCGGCCCGCCGTCAGCGGCATCTTCGTGGTGCAGGTGCACGGCATCGCCGACCAGCCGCTGCCCGGCGTGGCCAGCATCGGCGTGCGGCCGACCATCGAGGACGCCGGCCGGGTGCTGCTGGAAGTTCACCTGTTCGATTTCAATGAAAGCCTGTACGGCAAGCTGGTGCGGGTCGAATTCATGAAGAAGCTGCGCGACGAGGCGCGCTTCGACTCCCTCGACGAACTCACCGCCGCGATCGCCAAGGACAGCGCCGATGCGCGCGCCTTCTTCGGCCTGACGGCGCCCGGCGCCGCGGTGGAAGGCATCGGCAGCCGCGATTTCGCCACCTCGGCCACCGACCGAATTAGGTAGCGGCCGGCGCCCCGCACCCCGCTGCGCGGGCCCGGTTCGCACCCCGCCTGCCCCAGTCTTTACGCGCGCCCGCCGCCCAGCGCCGGCCGCGCGCCAACCGAATTGCCCTGAGAATCGAAATGTCTGACGACAAACGCGCCAAGCCCGAGAAGAACAAGTATCCCGTCAACCTGCTCGACACGCCCTTCCCGATGCGTGGCGACCTGCCCAAGCGCGAGCCGCAATGGGTCAAGCAGTGGCAAGACAAGCAGCTCTACAAAAAGATCCGCGCGGCGCGCAAGGGCGCGAAGAAGTTCGTGCTGCACGACGGCCCCCCCTACGCCAACGGCGATATCCATATCGGCCACGCCGTCAACAAGGTGCTCAAGGATATGATCATCAAGGCGCGCGGCCTGACCGGGCTGGACGCCGTCTACGTGCCGGGCTGGGACTGCCACGGCATGCCGATCGAGATCCAGATCGAAAAGAAGTTCGGCAAGGGCCTGCCGGTGCAGGAAGTCCAGGCCAAGGCACGCGCCTATGCCACCGAGCAGATCCAGCGGCAGAGGGTGGACTTCGAGCGCCTGGGCGTGCTCGGCGACTGGGACCACCCGTACCTGACCATGAACTACAGCAACGAGGCGGATGAGTTGCGCGCGCTCGGCAAGATCATGGAAAAGGGCTATGTGTTCCGCGGGCTGAAGCCGGTGAACTGGTGCTTCGACTGCGGCTCGGCGCTGGCCGAGGCCGAAGTCGAATACAAGGACAAGGTCGACCTGTCGATCGACGTGGGCTTCCCGTTCGCCGAGACCGACAAGCTGGCACACGCGTTCAAGGTGCCGGTCGAGCAGATCAACGCCAAGCCCGGCTGGATCGTGATCTGGACCACCACGCCGTGGACCATCCCGAGCAACCAGGCTCTGAACGTGCACCCCGAGGTGGAATACGCGCTGGTCGATACCCCGCGCGGCCACCTGATCCTGGCTACCGAACGCGTCGAAGAGCAGTTGAAGATCTACGGCCTCCAAGGCGAGGTGGTGGCCACCACCACCGGCGCGGCCCTGTCGGAAATCCGCTTCCACCATCCCCTGGCCAGGATGGAGTCGGGTTATGACCGCCTCTCCCCCATCTACCTGGGCGACTACGTCACCACCGACACCGGCTCGGGCATCGTGCACTCGGCGCCGGCCTATGGCGTGGAAGACTTCCAGTCGTGCAAGGCGCATGGCATGCCGGATTCGGACATCATCAGCCCGGTGATGGGCAACGGCGTCTACGCCGCCACGCTGCCGCTGTTTGGCGGACTGTCGATCTGGGACGCCAACCCCAAGATCGTCGAGACACTGCAGGCCTCGGGCAACCTTTTCAATTCGCACAAGTACACCCACAGCTACATGCACTGCTGGCGCCACAAGACGCCAATCATCTACCGCGCCACCTCGCAGTGGTTCGCGGGCATGGACGTGGATCCGGCGGAAGAAAACGGCAAGCCCGTTGCCACGCTGCGCGAGACCGCGCTGGCCGGCATCGACGCCACCGAGTTCTACCCGGCCTGGGGCAAGCAGCGCCTGCACAACATGATCGCCAACCGGCCGGACTGGACGCTGTCGCGCCAGCGCCAGTGGGGCGTGCCGATGGCATTTTTCGTGCACAAGGAAACCGGCGCGCTGCATCCGCGCACGCCTGAACTGCTGGAAGCGATCGCCAAGCGCGTCGAGCAACACGGCATCGAAGCCTGGCAGACGCTGGATCCGGTCGAGTTGCTGGGCGACGAGGCCAGCCAGTACGAGAAGAACCGCGACACGCTCGACGTCTGGTTCGATTCCGGCACCACGCACTGGACCGTAATCCGCGGCTCGCACCGCGACGACCTGTACGACCCGAGCGCCGACCAGCCCGACGGCCGCCTGGCCGACCTGTACCTGGAAGGCTCGGACCAGCACCGCGGCTGGTTCCACTCGTCGCTGCTGACCGCCTCGATGCTATATGGCAAGCCGCCCTACAAGGCGCTGCTGACGCACGGCTTCACCGTCGACGGCGAAGGCCGCAAGATGTCCAAGTCGATCGGCAATACCGTGTCGCCGCAGGACATCTCGAACAAGATGGGCGCGGAGATCATCCGCCTGTGGGTGGCGTCGACCGATTACTCCGGCGAGCTGTCGATCTCGGACGAGATCCTCAAGCGCGTGGTGGAAGGCTATCGCCGCATCCGCAATACGCTGCGCTTCCTGCTGTCCAACCTGTCCGACTACGACCATGGCAAGCACGCGCTGCCGGCCGCCGAGTGGCTGGAGATCGACCGCTACGCCGTGGCGCTGACCGCGCAGCTGCAGAAGGAAGTGCTGTCGCACTACGACGCATACGAATTCCACCCGGTGGTGGCCAAGCTGCAGACCTTCTGCTCCGAGGACCTGGGCGGCTTCTACCTCGACGTGCTGAAGGACCGCCTGTACACCACCGCGCCGGACTCCAAGGCCCGCCGCGCGGCGCAGAACGCGCTGTATCACATCACCCAGGCGATGCTGCACTGGATGGCGCCATTCCTGTCGTTTACCGCCGAGGAAGCGTGGCAGATCTTTGCCCATGGCACCGCGCACACCGACACTATCTTCACCAGCACCTACTACGCCGTGCCGGAAGTCGACGACGCCGACGACCTGCTGCAGAAATGGCATACGCTGCGCGAGGTGCGCGCCGAGGTCACCCGGCAGCTGGAAGCGGTGCGCGTGGAAGGCGAGATCGGCTCGTCGCTGCAGGCGGAGCTGACGATCCAGGCCGGCGGCCCGGTGCTGGACGCCCTGCAAAGCCTTGGCGACGACCTGCGCTTCGTGCTGCTGACCTCGTCGGCCAAGGTCGCGCCCGCGCCCGAGGCCGGCGACCTGCTGGTCACGGTGACGCCGTCGGCGCATGCCAAGTGCGAGCGCTGCTGGCACTACCGCGCCGACGTCGGCCACAACCCCGACCATCCCACTCTCTGCGGCCGCTGCAACAGCAACCTGTTCGGCGCCGGCGAACACAGGAGCCATGCCTGATGGCATCGACCACGTCCCGTTCGGCGCGCCCGGCGCGCCGCAACAACAAGGCCGCCCGCAGCACCACACCGCTGCTGTGGATGGCCTTTGCGCTGCTGGTGGTGCTGCTCGACCAGTTCTTCAAGATCGTGATCGTGCGCAGCTTCAGCTACGGCGAATCGCGCCCGGTGACCGGCTTCTTCAACCTGGTGCTGGTCTACAACAAGGGCGCGGCATTCAGCTTCCTGGCCGATGCCGGCGGCTGGCAGCGCTGGTTCTTCACCGGGCTGGGCGTGGTGGTGGGCGCGTTTATCGTCTGGCTGCTGTACCGCCATACCGGCCAGCGGCTGTTCTGCTTCGCCGTGTCGCTGATCCTGGGCGGCGCGGTGGGCAACGTGATCGACCGCGTGGTTTACGGCCACGTGATCGATTTCCTGGATTTCTATGTGCGCAATTACCATTGGCCGGCTTTCAACGTGGCCGACTGCGCCATCACGGTCGGCGCGGTGCTGCTGATCGTGGATGAGCTGCGGCGGGTGCGCAAGCACTGAGCGGCGCGCCGGTATCCCTTCCTTTCCCTCCCCAGCCAGGTTCCTCACCATGGATTTGCGCGGCAAGCACATCGTTCTCGGCCTGACCGGCGGCATCGCCTGCTACAAGTCGGCCGAGCTGGTCCGGCTGCTGACCAAGGCCGGCGCCACCGTGCAGGTGGCGATGACCGAGGCGGCGACGCACTTCATTACGCCGGTGACGATGCAGGCGCTGTCCGGCCGGCCGGTCTTCACGTCGCAGTGGGATGCCCGCATCGACAACAACATGGCGCATATCGACCTCTCGCGCGAGGCCGACGCCATCGTCATCGCTCCCGCCTCGACCGACTTTATGGCGCGCCTGGCCAACGGCCTGTGCGACGACCTGCTAAGCACGCTGTGCGTCGCGCGCGACTGCCCGCTGCTGGTGGCGCCGGCGATGAACCGGCAAATGTGGGCCGCCCCCGCCACCCAGCGTAACGCCGCGCAACTGCGCGCCGACGGCGTGGTGATCCTGGGCCCCGGCAGCGGCGACCAGGCCTGCGGCGAAGTCGGCGACGGCCGCATGCTGGAGCCCGAGGAGCTGCTCGACGACATCATCGCCTTCTTCCAGCCCAAGCCGCTTCAAGGCAAGCGCATGCTGATCACCGCCGGCCCGACCTTCGAGGCGATCGACCCGGTGCGCGGCATCACCAACTTGTCCTCAGGCAAGATGGGCTTCTCGATCGCGCGCGCCGCGCGCGAAGCGGGGGCCGAAGTACTGCTGGTGGTCGGCCCTACCGGCCTGCCAACCCCGCGCGGCGTGATGCGCACCGACGTGCGCAGTGCACAACAGATGCACGACGCGGTGATGGCACAGCTGGCCGGTGTGGATGTCTTTGTCGCCGTGGCCGCGGTGGCGGACTGGCGCCCTGCCGAGGTCGCGCAGCAGAAGCTGAAGAAGGCCAACGATACCGATACGCCGACACTGCAGTTCGTGCAGAACCCTGACATCCTGGCCGCGGTCGCGGCCCGCACCAATGCGCCCTACTGCGTCGGCTTTGCCGCCGAAAGCGAGAACCTGGAGCAGTACGGCGAGCAGAAGCGCCAGCGCAAGGGCGTGCCGCTGCTGGTGGGCAATATCGGCCACCACACGTTCGGGCTGGATGACAACGAGATCGTGCTGTTCGACGCCGCCGGCATGACGCGGCTGCCGCGCGCCGACAAGCTGTCGCTGGCACGGCAGTTGGTGGCGGCCATCGGCCAGCGCCTGCCCGGGCCCGCGCGCCCCTGATTGTTGAAACCAATTCTCCCGATACCGCTTATGACCCAGCCTCTGAACCCGACCGTCGAAATCAAGGTCCTCGATGCCCGCCTGAACGAATGGGGCTTGCCCGCCTACCAGAGCGAGATGGCTGCCGCGATCGACCTGCACGCCTGCGTCGACGCGCCCGTCGCGATCGCGCCGGGAACGGCCGCGCAGCTGGTGCCCGCCGGCATCGCCGTGCACATGGGCAATCCGTACATGGCCGCGACCATCGTGCCGCGCTCCGGACTGGGCCACAAGAAGGGCCTGGTGCTGGGCAATTCCATCGGTGTCATCGATGCCGACTACCAGGGCCAGATCATGGTCAGCGTCTGGAACCGCAACGCACCGGGCACCGAGCCGATCGTGATCCAGCCGGGCGAGCGCATTGCGCAGATGATGTTCGTGCCGGTGCTGCGGCCGGTATTCTCGACGGTTGAAGCATTCAGCCAGGACAGCGAACGCGGCGCGGGCGGCTTTGGCTCGACCGGCGTGCATCACGCCAAGGCCAGCGCCTGATCGGCTGTCTGCCTCGGCATCAAGCACTGGCGCCCCGCGGGGCGCCAGTTTGCATTTCAGCCCCGCTGCTCGAACAGCAAGGCCACGCCGCTGGCGGCATCGGCCGGCACCAGCGTCTCGCGGGGGCCCAGGTCGTAGCTCGGCACACCCTGCTCGCGCCAGCCGGCGCGCGCCGCCGCCAGGTCATCGGTGCGCAGCCGGATCGCCGCATAGCCCGGACCTTCGCGTCGGATATGCGCGGTGCCGGTAGCCGACGCCAGCGCCTGCGGCGTGCTGAGGACCAGCGTGGCATCGTCCAGCGCCAGGCTGCTGACATGTTCGCTCAACTGCGTCAGTTCGCCGCCGGTCAATTCCGCATAGGCGCGCGCGGCGGCGTCGACCAGGGCCGGGGCCACCACCAGGAACATGGTTGCAATGCTCTGCGCGCCGTTGGCATGGCGCGTCCATTCGGGTCGCCACAGCAGCTCCGGGGTGCGGTGTTCGCAGACGAAGTAGCGCGCGCCCGGGGCGTCGTCGAGCGCGGTCACGCGGAATGTGGCCGGATGCTCGCTGCCATCGTCCAGGCGCACCGGGCGCGAAAACTCGATCGGGTCCGAGGTATGCCAGCCGGCCGCGCGCAACCGCGCCGCGGTGGCAAAGGCATCGGCGCTCTTGCACGACATCGCCGCACAGCCGCCGCCGCGCGCCTGGGTGTCCCAGTAATACTGCCGGCTGGGATTGGGCGCGGTCACGTGCAACAACTCGAGGTAGTCCCGCTGCAGCATGATGCAGTGGTTCTGCGAGCCCAGCGTGTGGTAGCCACGCGGCGTCAGTGTAAAGCCGAGCCGCTGCCAGGCCTGCGCCCCGGCATCGAGGTCGGGGCACACCACCACGGCGTGGTCGAACATTTCTGCTTGCGTTGCCATTGGCATCCCCCCGGTACCACGGCGCGCGGCGGCGCCGGACTGGCTCATTCGAACTGGATATTGGCCTTGCGCGCCACCGCCTGCCATTTGTCATGCTCGCGGCGCACCAGGTTGCCGAGTTCGGCGGGGCTGCCGCCGACGATTTCGAAGCCTTGCGCGGCCAGCGCCTCGACCACGCGCGGCTGGCGCAGCGATTCGACCAGCGCGTCATGGATGCGCGCAACCGTCGCCGCCGGCAGGTCGGCCGGACCGAACACGCCGATCCACGAATACGCCTCGAAACCCTTGATGCCCTGCTCGGCCACCGTGGGCACCTGCGGCAGCTGGCGCAGGCGGCTGGTGCCGGTCACGCCCAGCACCTTGATCGTGCGCGCGGCCACGTGCGCCTGCACCGCGGCGTAGCTGCTGAAGAAGATATCGACCTCATTGGACAGCACTGCCTGCACAGCCGGACCGCCGCCCTTGTAGGGCACGTGCAGCATATGCACGCCGGCCTCGGTGGCCAGCGCCTCGGCCGCGAGCTGGTTCAGGCTGCCAATGCCCGACGACGCAAAACGCACGCCGTCGTGCCTCGCCTTGGCCAGCACCACCAGCTCACGCAGGTTCGACGCCGGCAGCGCCGGGTTGGCCGCGATCACCAGCGGAAAGCGCACCAGCTGCGAGATTGGCGTGAAATCGCGGAAGGTGTCGTAGGGCAGCTGCTTGTAGGCAAACGGGTTGATCGCATGCGTGTCGAACGCCATCAGCAGCGTATTGCCGTCGGGTCGGGCGCGCGCCACGCTGCTCGAGGCGATCAGCCCGCCGGCGCCGGGCTTGTTGTCCACCACCACGGTCTGCCCCAACGCCGCCTTCAGTGCGGGCTGCAGCTGGCGCGCGACAATGTCAACGCTGCCACCCGGCGGGAACGGCAGCACCAGCGCGATCGGGCGATTGCCCGCCGCGCCATCGGCGGCACCCGCGGCGGCGGCATGGAGCAGCGGGCCCGGCAAGGCGCCCAACGGCAGGATCTTGAGCAGCAGGCGGCGGCGCCGCGTGCGTTCGGCAGAGGACATCAGGGTTTTCAGGTGAGGCGTTCAGGCGGCCGGGACAAAAGAAACAGGGCGGCCGTCCGGCCGCCCTGCTATTTTGCCCGATGATCGACCCCGTTGCAGGCAACGCGGCCGATCATCGCTCAGGCTTCTGCGCGCTGTTCTTCGGGGGCCTCGGGCGGTTCGGGCTCGATCTCGGAGAAATCGAGCTTGATCTGGTCTTGTTCGTCCAGATCGACCACCACCTTGCCGCCGGAGACCAGGCGGCCGAACAGCAGCTCGTCGGCCAGCGCCTTGCGGATCAAGTCCTGGATCAGACGCTGCATCGGACGCGCCCCCATCAGCGGATCGAAGCCCTTGTGCGCCAGGAACTTGCGCAGCTTCTCGCTGAAGCTGGCTTCCACCTTCTTCTCGTGCAGTTGCTCTTCGAGCTGCATCAGGAACTTGTCGACCACGCGCAGGATGATTTCCTCGTCGAGCGAGCGGAAGCTGATGGTGGCATCCAGCCGGTTGCGGAACTCCGGCGTGAACATGCGCTTGATGTCAGCCATCTCGTCGCCCTGCTCGCGTGAGCTGGTGAAGCCGATGGTGGCGCGGTTCATGGTCTCCGCTCCCGCATTGGTGGTCATGATGATGATCACGTTGCGGAAGTCGGCGCGCCGGCCGTTGTTGTCGGTCAGCGAACCATGGTCCATCACCTGCAGCAGGATATTGAAGATATCCGGATGCGCTTTCTCGATTTCATCCAGCAGCAGCACGCAGTGCGGCTTCTTGGTGACAGCCTCGGTCAGCAGGCCGCCCTGGTCAAAGCCGACGTATCCCGGCGGCGCGCCGATCAGGCGGCTCACCGCGTGGCGTTCCATGTATTCCGACATGTCGAAGCGCAGCAGCTCGATGCCCATGATGAAGGCCAGCTGCTTGGCGACCTCGGTCTTGCCCACGCCGGTGGGGCCCGAGAACAGGAACGAGCCGATCGGCTTGTCGGTCTTGCCGAGGCCCGCGCGCGACATCTTGATCGCCGAGGCCAGCGCCTCGATTGCCGGGTCCTGGCCGAACACCACCGACTTCAGGTCGCGTTCCAGCGTCTGCAGCTTGCTGCGGTCGTCCTGGTTGACGCTCTGCGGCGGAATGCGCGCGATGCGCGAGACGATGTCCTCGATCTCGCCCTTGCCGATGGTCTTCTTCTGCTTGGACTTCGGCAGGATGCGCTGCGCCGCGCCGGCTTCGTCGATCACGTCGATCGCCTTGTCCGGCAGGTGGCGGTCGGTGATGAAGCGCGCGGACAGCTCGGCCGCGGCGGTCAGCGCCGACGATGCGTACTTGACGCCGTGGTGCTCCTCGAAGCGCGACTTCAGCCCGCGCAGGATCTGCACGGTCTGGTCCACCGACGGCTCGACCACGTCGATCTTCTGGAAGCGCCGCGACAGCGCCGCGTCCTTCTCGAAGATGCCGCGGTATTCCGTGAAGGTGGTCGCGCCGATGCACTTGAGCTGGCCCGACGACAACGCCGGCTTGAGCAGGTTGCTGGCGTCCAGCGTCCCGCCCGAGGCGGCGCCCGCGCCGATCAGCGTGTGGATCTCGTCGATGAACAGGATCGCGTTCGGATTGTCCTTGAGCGACTTCAACACGCCCTTCAGGCGCTGCTCGAAATCACCGCGGTACTTGGTGCCGGCCAGCAGCGCGCCCATGTCGAGCGAGTAGACGGTGGCCTTTTCCAGGATGTCCGGGACTTCGTTCTTGGTGATGCGCCAGGCCAGGCCCTCGGCGATGGCGGTCTTGCCGACGCCGGCTTCGCCCACCAGCAGCGGGTTGTTCTTGCGCCGGCGGCACAGCACCTGGACCACGCGCTCGACTTCGCTCTCGCGGCCGATCAGCGGATCGATCTTGCCGGCCTTGGCCAGCGTGTTCAGGTTCTGCGTGTATTGCTCGAGCGGGCTTTCCTTGCCATCGCCGCCCTCGCCCTCGCCGGCCGCATCGCCATGCTTGGCGGGCTCGGACTGGTCCTTGCGGATGCCGTGGCTGATGAAATTGACCACGTCCAGGCGCGTCACGCCCTGCTGCTGCAGGTAATAAACGGCGTGCGAATCCTTCTCGCCGAAAATCGCGACCAGCACGTTGGCACCGGTGACTTCCTTCTTGCCGTTGGAAGTCGACTGGACGTGCATGATGGCGCGCTGGATCACGCGCTGGAAACCCAGTGTGGGCTGGGTATCGACCTCGTCGGTACCCGGCACCACCGGCGTGTTGTCCGCGATGAAGTTCTTAAGGCTGGTGCGCAGGTCCTCAATATTGGCCGCGCAGGCGCGCAAGACTTCAGCTGCCGTGGGATTGTCGAGCAATGCCAGCAGCAGATGCTCCACGGTAATGAACTCGTGGCGTGCCTGCCTGGCTTCGACAAAAGCCATATGCAGGCTCACTTCCAATTCTTGCGCAATCATGCTTCCTCCATCACGCACTGCAGGGGGTGCCCCGCCTGCCGCGCGTGCGTTGACACCAGCTCGACCTTAGTCGCCGCGATATCCCTGGTGTAGATACCGCAGACGCCCTTTCCTTCCCGGTGCACGGTGAGCATGATCTGCGTCGCCGTTTCCCGGTCCCTGCTGAAATACTGCTGCAGGATCATCACGACAAACTCCATCGGAGTGTAGTCGTCGTTCAGCAGCACCACCTTGAACATGGCAGGCGGTTTCAGCGCCTGCTCTTTCCGCTCCAGGATGGTGCCTGCTTCGCGTTGTGGGACATTCGCAAGCCGTGTAGCCATGGCTTTATTCTAACCCTTACTCGCAACTCTGCAATTTGGGGAAAAGGCGGTGGATTCAAGAGTCCGGCCACCGGTTTTCCGTGGTGAATGGGAGCGGATGGTCCCGCGGAAGGCCTTGCAAGGCACGTCGCGGCACCGGCCCAAAAGCCGGGCCGCCGGCCGCCAATTCCTGGCAACGGTAACACCGGGCGCCGTCCTGTTCCTGCCACACCCTTCTGGCAGTGGGGAATCCGCCAGCTTGACAGGGTCCGGCTTTGCCAGAAAAATCGGTCGCACACCCACCGAAGGCCAACGAGCCAAAGCAACAGCCAAGGCGGGTGATCCGTGAGCAGGGAGGCCCACGGCCCGCGGCGGCGAGTCAGCACTCAGACTGGCCGCCGCACGATAGCACCTCGCCGCGCGTCATCGCCGGCCGCATTTCAGCACGCGGCCAGCCATGGCGCCGCAGTCCGTGCCGTCCGGCTAGCAAGCTTCCCCGCTTGAAAAATCTGCTATTTCGTTGGGGGAGTATATGGCAAGCGGTATCGTCAAATGGTTCAATGACGCCAAGGGATTCGGGTTCATCAAGCCGGACGAGGGTGAAGAAGAACTGTTTGCGCACTTTTCGGCTATCCAGATGGCGGGCTTCAAGACGCTGAAGGAAGGCCAGCGCGTCTCGTTCGAGGTGGTCCAGGGCCCGAAGGGCAAGCAAGCCACCAATATCCAGGACGCCAGCTAAAGCGCGCCGCGACCGCATCCCCGGCCGCAGAGCCACCGGAGCGGTCAACAGGGTGTGGGGGATTCCCCCGGGACGGGAACCGATGCCAGCGCCCCGCTGGCCGCCAAGGCGGCGCAGCGGGCACCGGCTCGCATCAGCTGCACGCATACCCGATGGAAAGCCCGGCCTGGCGCCGGGCTTTCTGGTTTTTGGCCAGGCTTCCGGCCATCGTGCGCCCGCGTCGCGGACGGTTCATGCCCAGCCGTCGATTTTCAGGCCGCTGGCCTGTTCGGCCTCTTCCTTGGTGACCTTGCGCACAGTTTGGCCGAAGGTCCAGACATGGCCTTCCAGGTCGCGGGCAGTGTAGGTCCGGTCGCCATAGAACTCGTCCTGCGGCTCGCGCAGGATCACGGCGCCGGCGGCCCGGGCGCGCGCGCAATGCTGGTCGAGTCCGTCCGGCACATGCACATGCACGGTCTGTGTATTCTTGCCCCCGATCGATGCCGGGCTGGCGGTAAAGTCGGCCCACTCGCTGCCGACCATCAGGTAGCTGTCGCCGAAACGCATTTCGGAATGCACCAACTGTCCTTGCTGGTCGCGGATCACCATGACCCGCTCGAACCCGAACGCCCGCTCCAGCCAGTCCAGCGCCGCTAGCGGATCCTTGTAGAAGAGTGCCGCGCCAAAGGCGGTGCGGCGGAAGGGATCGTCCATGCCAGTCTCCCCGGGCGGGATGCCCGTCGAACCCTGACGTTCTAGCCAACGCCGCGGCAGCCGGCAAGAAAAAACCCCGGTGCCGGGTGTCCGGTACCGGGGCTCTGCTGACAGTTCGCCCGCTGCAGCGGGAGTCTGCGCTTACATATTGTCGATCATCACCTGACCGAAGCCCGAGCATGAGACCTGGGTCGCGCCTTCCAGCAGGCGGGCGAAATCATAGGTGACCTTTTTGGACAGGATCGACTTCTCCATCGAAGCAATGATCAGGTCGGCGGCCTCGGTCCAGCCCATGTGGCGCAGCATCATTTCAGCCGACAGGATTTCCGAACCGGGGTTGACATAATCCTTGCCGGCGTACTTCGGCGCGGTGCCGTGGGTGGCCTCGAACATGGCCACCGAGTCCGACATGTTGGCGCCCGGCGCGATGCCGATGCCGCCAACCTGCGCCGCCAGCGCGTCCGAAACGTAGTCGCCATTCAGGTTCAGCGTGGCGATCACCGAGTATTCGGCCGGGCGCAGCAGGATCTGCTGCAGGAAGGCATCGGCGATGGCGTCCTTGACCACGATGTCCTTGCCGGTCTTCGGGTTCTTGAACTTGCACCACGGGCCGCCATCGACCAGTTCGGCGCCGAATTCCTTCTGCGCCAGCTCATAGCCCCAGTCGCGGAAGCCACCTTCGGTGAACTTCATGATGTTGCCCTTGTGCACCAGCGTCACCGACGGCTTGTCGTTGTCGATCGCGTACTGGATCGCCTTGCGCACCAGCCGCTCGGTGCCCTCGCGTGACACCGGCTTGACGCCGATGCCCGAGGTGGCCGGGAAGCGGATCTTCTTCACGCCCATCTCGTCCTGCAGGAACTTGATGAGTTTTTTCGCCTGCTCGCTTTCCGCGGCCCATTCGATGCCGGCGTAGATGTCTTCCGAGTTCTCGCGGAAGATCACCATATCGGTCTTTTCCGGCTCGCGCACTGGCGAGGGCACGCCCTTGAAGTAGCGTACCGGGCGCAGGCAGACATAGAGATCCAGTTGCTGGCGCAGCGCCACGTTGAGCGAGCGAATGCCGCCGCCGACCGGCGTGGTCAGCGGACCCTTGATCGACACCACGTATTCCTTCAGCACGTCCAGGGTTTCATCCGGCAGCCATACGTCCGGGCCGTAGACCTTGGTCGACTTTTCGCCGGCGTAGATCTCCATCCAGGCAATCTTGCGCTTGCCGCCGTAGGCCTTGGCCACGGCTGCATCGACCACCTTGATCATCACCGGCGTAATGTCGAGGCCCGTACCGTCGCCTTCGATGTAAGGAATGATCGGATTGTCCGGGACATTCAGCGAAAAGTCCTGGTTGACCGTGATCTTTTCGCCTGCCGGAACCTTGATGTGTTGGTACATGACGTCTCCAGTACGGAACGGTTGGGACTGCCGCCGGCTCGTGGCCGGGCAGCGAGATTCGGGGAGATGGCGCTGTGCATTGTAGCGGGCCGGGATGCCCGTCCATACTGCCTTGCATCATGCCGGCGCCACGCCTGATCGTGTTCAGTCTTATATAAGACACAAGACTAATTTTATATTATGCAGCAATTTTTCATCATCCGCCAATCGGGCCGGACCCCGATCCAGCCGGCAACCAGCGCCCCGCTGCGGCATACTTGCGCCCCATGACCCTGATTGCCCTGAACAAGCCGTTTGGCACCATGAGCCAGTTCTCGGAACACCCGACGCGGCCGACCTTGTCGTCGTGCGTGTCCGTGCCGGGCGTCTATCCGGCCGGGCGGCTCGATGCCGACAGCGAGGGGCTGCTGCTGCTGACCGACGATGGCGCGCTGCAGGCACGCATCGCCGACCCGCGCCACAAGCTGGAAAAAACCTATCTCGCGCAGGTCGAAGGCGTTCCCGATGCCGGCGCCCTGGCCCGCTTGCGCGCCGGCGTGGACCTGGGCGATTACGTGACCCGGCCGGCTGCGGTACGCGCCATCGACGCCCCGGACTGGCTGTGGCCCCGCCACCCGCCGGTGCGCTTCCGCGCCGCCATCCCGACGGCATGGCTGGAGCTGAAGATCCGCGAGGGCAAGAACCGCCAAGTGCGCCGCATGACAGCAGCAGTCGGATTCCCGACGCTGCGGCTGGTCCGCGTGGCAGTCGGTCCGCTGGACCTGCGCACCCTCGGGCTGGGGCCGGGGGAAAGCTGCGAGGTGCCCCTCGCCGCAGCGGGGCTTGCGCCGATGATGTCCGTCGGCCGCCAGGCAGGGCTTAGCCCTTATGTCTCGAAGAACAGACAGGCGAACGGAATCAAGCGGCGCTTACGTTACAAAACTTAACGAATGTCGCGTCAACGCAGGCAGCAGCGACACCGTTCTTATCGGGGACACGTCCATCCACGCGTCACAACTTTCCGACTGTTCTTATCCTTCGAGGTAATACGCCATGAAAAAACTGATCGCTGCCCTGGTTGTTGGCCTGTTTGCCACCGGCGCCTTCGCCCAGGCCGCGGCGCCTGCCGCTGCCGACCCCGCAGCGCCCGCGGCTACCAAGCAAGCCCCGAAGAAGACCACCAAGAAAAAGGTCAGCCACAAGAAGCACACCAAGAAGAAGGAAGCCGCTCCTGCCGCCACCCCGGCCGCTTAACCGGCGCGGATGTCCCCGCCGGCCCTGTGCCGGCACTAGAAGAAGGCAGGCCGCCATACCGGCGCCTGCCTTTTTTGTTGCGCGCCGATGGTTGCATGCTGATTTCGCCCCGCGTGACCGTCGCGCGGGCAACGTGCGTTATGCTTGCGGCTGCCCACGCCGTGCCATCCCTGACAGACCATCATGCCCTTGCCGCTGAAAAGCCTGACCTCAAGCTGCTGCTTACTGGTTGCCGCACTGTCGGCAGCAGTTGCCAACGCACAAGGCGCAATGCCCGTGGTGCCGCTGACAGCCGGCATGTATGCGATCCAGGCCGAGGTGGCTGCAACGCCCGCCGCGCGCGAGCAAGGCCTGATGTATCGGAAATCGATGGCGCCCAATGCCGGCATGCTCTTTGTGTTCGAGCAGAAGGCGGGTCATTGCTTCTGGATGCGCAATACCGAACTGCCGCTGTCGATCGCGTTCCTCGCTGACGACGGCACCATCGTCAATATCGAAGACATGGCGCCGCGCACCGAGAGCAACCATTGCCCGAAGACGGTGATCCGCTATGCGCTGGAAATGAACCAGGGATGGTTTGCGCAGAAAGGCATCAAGGCCGGCGCGAAAATCGGGGGTTTGCCGCAGCCGCGCTGAACGGCGGCTGCAGGGCGCCGGCAGGCAAGCCGGCGCGGGCAACACTAGTCGCGGAAGTTGTTGAAGTCCAGCGGTGCCTCGGACACATCCTTGCGCAGCAGGGCGATCACGTTCTGCAGGTCGTCGCGCTTGGTGCCCGAGACGCGCACCGCGTCGCCCTGGATGCTGGCCTGCACCTTGATCTTGCTGTCCTTGATCATGCGCACGATCTTCTTGGAGAGATCGCCGGTCACGCCCTTCTTGATGGTGATCACCTGCTTGACCTTGTCGCCGCTGATCTTGTCGATCTTGCCGTAATCCAGGAAACGCACGTCCACGTTGCGCTTGGCCATCTTGCTGATCAGCACATCCTTGACCTGGTCCAGCTTGAAATTATCGTCGGCAAAGGCGGTCAACTCGTTTTCCTTGTGCTCGACCCGCGCGTCCGAGCCCTTGAAATCGAAGCGCGTTGAGATTTCCTTGTTGGCCTGCTCGACGGCGTTCTTCACCTCGACCATATTCGCTTCGCACACTACGTCAAACGACGGCATTGCATTCTCCTTGTGATCCGTATGCCCGGAAGCCGGCCGCGCACGGCGCCTTCCGTATAATCCAGCCTACCTCGCAGTTCCGGCTTGCCTGCGCACCAGCGGCGGCCGCGTCACCTTTCCCTTGCATGGCAGATTTCCACGAATTCTATCCCCTGCGTCGCCACAATACATTCGGATTCGATGCGCGCGCGCGCTTTGCGGTGCCTGTGCGCAGCGAGGCCGACCTGAGCGCCGCCCTGGCTGACCCGCGCGCCGAAGGCCTGCCGCTGGTGGTGCTGGGCGGCGGCAGCAATGTCGTGCTGACCGGCGACCTCGACGCACTGGTGCTCCTGATGGAAATCCCCGGCTACCAGGCCGAAGCCACCAGCGACGGCGGCGATGCCTGGCTGGTCACCGCCGGTGCGGGCGAAAACTGGAACGCGCTGGTCAACCGCACCATCGCCGACGGCATGCCGGGCCTGGAAAACCTGGCGCTGATCCCGGGCACCGCCGGCGCGGCACCGATTCAGAACATCGGCGCCTATGGGGTGGAACTGCGCGAGCGCTTTGCCGGCGTGCGCGCCTATGATCGGCAGGCCGGCCGCTTCGTCTGGCTGGATCTGCCAGCCTGCGACTTCGCCTATCGCGACAGCCTGTTCAAGCGCTCGGGCGCCGGGCGCTACATCATTACCGCGGTCACGCTGCGCCTGCCCAAGGCATGGCAACCGGTGCTGTCCTACGGCGAACTGGCGCGGGAACTGGACGGCCAGGCGGCGCCGACCGCGGCCACGATCCGCGACGCCGTGGTGGCGATCCGCTCGCGCAAGCTGCCCGATCCGGCGCAGCTGGGTAACGCCGGCAGCTTCTTCAAGAATCCGCTGGTGAGCGCGACCCAGCGCGAAGCTCTGCTGCAAGCCCATCCGGATCTGGTCAGCTATGCGCAGCCGGACGGCACATACAAGCTGGCGGCGGGCTGGCTGATCGACCGCTGCGGTTTCAAAGGCCTGACCGACGGGCCGGTGGGCGTCTATGGCAAGCAGGCACTGGTGCTGGTGCACCACGGCGGGGGCACCGGCGCGATGCTGCTGGCGCTGGCCAACCGCATCGCCGATACCGTGCAGGCGCGCTACGGCGTGCGCATCGAGCCCGAGCCGGTGGTGCTGTAAGTCTGACGGGCCAGCCTGGCTGGCCCGGCCGCGTCTGTCACGCGAAGTGGCAGACGTAGTCCAGCGTCTCCAGCACCTCGATGTCGAAGCTGCTGTTGCCCGGCACGTTGAACTGCTGGCCGGCGCCGTAGGTCTGCCAGTCTTCCGCGCCGGCCAGGCGCACGCGGCAGCTGCCGGCATTGATTTCCATGATTTCCGGCGCGCCGGTGTTGAAGGTCAGCGCCGCCGGGAAAATCACGCCCAGCGTCTTGCGGGTGCCGTCCGGGAACAGCACGGTGTGGCTCACGCACTTGCCGTCGAAATACAGGTTGGCTTTCTTGACGACCGATACGTTGTCGAACTGGCTCACTTCCATCTCCTTCACTGTCTTGAATCAGACGTAAAAAGAGGGGCCGTGGCGGCCCCTCCTCTGTCCACTCCGCGCTGGCTCAGTAGCGGCCGCAGAGCAGGTATTCCATCAGCGCCTTCTGCACGTGCAGGCGGTTTTCCGCCTCGTCCCAGACCACGCTCTTGGGGCCATCGATCACCGCGGCCTCGACTTCCTCGCCGCGGTGCGCCGGCAGGCAATGCATGAAGAGCGCGTCGGCCTCGGCGCGGTCCATCATCGCGGTGGTGACCATCCAGTCCTTGAAGGCGCGCTTGCGGGCGTCGTTCTCGGCCTCGAAGCCCATGCTGGTCCACACGTCGGTGGTGACCAGGCTGGCGCCCTGGCAGGCCGCCAGCGGGTCGTCGAAGACCTTGACCAGGCTGGCGGCGGACGCCGGGACCATGGCCGGATCCAGCTGGTAGCCAGGCGGCGCCGAGAAATGGAAGGTGAAGCCCAGGCGCTCGGCGGCCTGGATCCAGGTGTACGCCATGTTGTTGGCGTCGCCGATCCATGCGACGGTCTTGCCGCGGATGCTGCCGCGCTGCTCGATATAGGTGAAGACGTCGGCCAGCACCTGGCACGGGTGGTATTCATTGGTCAGGCCGTTGATCACCGGCACGCGCGAATGCGCGGCGAAGCGATCGATGATCTCCTGGCCGAAGGTGCGGATCATGATGATGTCGACCATGCGCGAGATCACCTGTGCCGCATCCTCGATCGGCTCGCCGCGGCCCAGCTGCGAGTCACGCGTGTTGAGGAACACCGCATGGCCGCCCAGCTGGTGGATGCCGGCTTCGAACGACAAGCGCGTACGCGTGGAATTCTTCTCGAAGATCATGGCCAGCGTGCGGTCGTGCAGCGGGTGCCAGGTCTCGTAGTTCTTGAACTTGGCCTTCAGGATCCGCGCGCGGTCCAGCAGGTACTCGTACTCTTCGGGAGTGAAGTCGCTGAACTGGAGGTAATGCTTGATCGGGGTTGAGCTCATAAAACAAAGAAGGCGGCTCGGTGGGGACGCGCCATCACGAACTGTGACCTACTGTTCATGACCCAAGCGCGTCGCGGAGCCGCCTTTTCGCGTCGCATACGCAATTTAACTGCAAGGATCATAAGGGATTATTTCTGCTTTGGCGAGCCCGGATCAACCCGGCCGCGGCTTCCCGCACGGTTGCGCTGACAGCTTCCTGACAGGATTTCGCCCTTATGCGCAACTCTTATATAAGATATAATACTGGCTGATTCACGCGGGGCCCGGCATACCCATGCCAGTGCCCGCCGCCGGCATCAAAAGTGCCCCTGCAGGACACCGACGCCCCGCCTTCCGGCTGGAACCCGCGCGAACCAATCGCGTCCCGGCCGCGTCAAACGGGCGCCCGGTCCAGCGGGCTTACCGTCGAGTCATCCGCCTCACCCGCAGTGTCCAGCCTCATGAACCCCAACGTTCGCGAATACTTTATCCAAGGCATTACCAAGGAAGGCAAGACCTTCCGCCCGAGCGACTGGGCTGAACGACTGTGCGGCGTGATGGCGCAGTTCCGCCCCGAAGGCGACAGCGGCGATCCGCGCCTGACCTACTCGCCTTATGTGCGGCCGATCTTTGCGGGCAACGTCAAATGCGTGGTGGTGGACGTGCGCTTGCGCGACATCGAACCCAAGGCGCTGGACTTCGTGCTGAACTTTGCCCGCGACAACAACCTCCAGCTGGTGGAAGCCTGCTCGCTCGAATAAGCCCGGCGGCACGGCGCCGGAAAAGCAAAAAAGCTCGTCGGATGACGAGCTTTTTTGTTGGCGCATGCGCCGGTGCTGGGCCGCCTGGGGCGGCCCGGGCAGCTATCAGGCAGCCATCGACTTGATGGCAGCCGACAGGCGCGACTTGTGACGCGCAGCCTTGTTCTTGTGCACGATCTTCTTGTCGGCGATGCTGTCGATCACGGCTTGCGAGTTCTTGAAGATCTCGGCGGCAGCGGCCTTGTCGCCAGCGTCGATAGCCTTGCGGACGGCCTTGACGGCGGTGCGCAGACGCGAACGCAGGCTGGAGTTGTGAGCGTTCTGGGCAACGGCCTGGCGGGCGCGCTTGCGAGCTTGTGCGGAATTTGCCATGTAAAAATATCCTGAATTCAGATGCGTGCCGCGGGGGACACAACAATTAAGTCATATCGAGCGACCCGGGATGCACTGACACACGAATCCGGAACGCAACTGTCCTTGTGAATCGGCGATTATACACAGATGCCGCCGCACAAGGCAAGACGCCAGGGACTTTGCCGGCGCAGGGGCCGGGCTCAGGGGGCGATCCGTATAATATGCGCCACATTGTGCCGGAGGCACGTGGCGCGCCGGCAACTTTATTGGCCAGGCCGCGTCTCAGCGACTCCCGGCCCACAGTGCCTCGGCACCGATCCACCGTCCCGCACACCCGTCCGCATCTTGAACCTGCTCAAAGCGCTCGCCACCATCAGCAGCCTGACGATGCTCTCACGCGTCACTGGCCTGGTGCGCGAGATCCTGATCGCCCGCGCCTTTGGCGCGTCGGACATGACCGACGCATTCAACGTGGCCTTCCGCATCCCCAACCTGCTGCGCCGCATCTTTGGCGAAGGCGCGTTCTCGCAAGCCTTCGTGCCGATCCTGGGCGAGTACCACACCAAGCGCGGCGACGCGCCGACCAAGGCGCTGGTCGACGCCGTCGCCACGGTGATGACATGGGTGCTGATGGGCGTGTCGCTGCTGGGCGTGATCGGCGCCCCGCTGGTGATGACGGTGGTCGCCACAGGTTTCCGCGGCCAGGCCGATACCTATGCCGCGGCGGTGTTCATGACGCGGGTGATGTTCCCGTATATCGGCCTGATCTCGCTGGTGGCACTGGCGTCCGGCATCCTCAATACGTGGCGCAAGTTCGCGGTGCCGGCCTTCACGCCGGTGCTGCTCAACCTGTGCCTGATCGTGGCGGCGCTCTTCGTTGGTCCCCATATGGACCAGCCGATCTACGCGCAGGCGTGGGGGGTGCTGGTCGGCGGCGTGCTGCAATTGGCGATCCAGGTGCCGGCACTGCGGCGCCTGGGGGTAATGCCGCGCATCCGCTTCAACCTGCGCGCGGCGTGGTCGGATCCGGGCGTGCGCCGCATCCTGCGCCAGATGGGGCCGGCGCTGCTGGCCGTGTCGGTGGCGCAGGTCAGCCAGATCATCAATACCAATATCGCCTCGCGGCTTGCGGCGGGCAGTGTGTCGTACCTGACCTATGCCGACCGGCTGATGGAATTCCCCACCGCGCTGCTGGGCGTCGCGCTGGGGACGATTTTGCTGCCGAGCCTGTCCAAGGCCAACGCCTCGGGCGACCATGCCGAGTACTCGAGCCTGCTCGACTGGGGCCTGCGCCTGACCTTCCTGCTGGCCGTGCCCTGCGCGGTGGGGCTGTTCGTGTTTGGCGCGCCGCTGACCGCGGTGCTGTTCAACTACGGCAAGTTCGACGCCCATGCGGTCGAGATGACGCGCCAGGCGCTGGTCTCGTACGGCGTGGGCCTGATGGGACTGATTTCGATCAAGATCTTGGCGCCGGGCTTCTATGCGCGCCAGGATATCCGCACGCCGGTCAAGATCGCGCTGCTGGTCCTGGTGATCACGCAGGCTTGCAACTATGCGTTCGTGCCCTGGCTCGGCCATGCGGGGCTGGCGCTGTCGATCAGCGCGGGCGCCACCCTCAATGCCCTGCTGCTGTTCTTCGGCCTGCGCCGCCGAGGCCTGTACCGTCCCGCGCCGGGCTGGTGGCTGTTCCTGGCGCAGCTGAGCGCATCGGTCCTGCTGCTGTCCGGCATGCTGCTCTGGTTCGCGCGCAACTTCGACTGGATCGGGCTGGGCGCGACGCCGCTGCTGCGCATCGCACTGCTGGCTTCGTGCCTGGTACTTGCAGCGGTGGTCTACTTCGGTACACTGTGGCTCATGGGACTGCGCTACTCTGCCTTCAGGCGCCGGGCCGGCTGATGGGCCTGCGGAATGCGCCAACGCCGGCTGAATGGCCGGCAATGGTGACCCCCGCTGCGCACGGTGCCGGCGGCTGCACCGGGAAACCGACATGACATCCACCAAAGTCCTGGATTATTTCGCCAGCCTCGTGGCCGACGAAAACGGCATCCCGCTGACCGAGACCGCGCTGTCCGTCGCGCAGGATGCCTACCCCGATTTGGACCTGCAGGGCGAACTGGCGGCGCTGGACGTGCTGGCGTTGCGCCTGAAGCGCAGGATCGCCGAAGGCACCCCCGCGATCCAGCGGCTGCGGCTGCTGAACCATTTCTTCTTTCGCGATCTCGGCTTCGGCGCGAACGCCAACGACTACTACGACCCCGACAACTCCTACCTGAACGTGGTGCTGCGCCAGCGCCGCGGCATCCCGATCTCGCTGGCGGTGCTACACATGGAGCTGGGCCAGCAGATCGGCCTGCCGCTCAAGGGGGTGTCGTTCCCTAACCATTTCCTGCTGCGGATGACGATCCCGGCCGGGGAAGTGATACTGGACCCGCTCACCGGCGAGACCCTGTCGAAGGAACAGCTGCAGGAAATGCTGGACCCATACCTGGAGCGCGAGGGCATCAGCGACGCCAGCCAGGTGCCGCTGGGCCTGTTCCTGCGCGCGGCGAGCCACCGCGAGATCATCGCGCGCATGCTGCGCAACCTGAAGGCGATCTATCTGCAGGAGTCGCGCTGGCAGCGGCTGCTGGCAGTGCAGAACCGGCTGGTGATCCTGCTGCCGGGGTCGATCGAAGAAGTGCGCGACCGCGGCCTGGCTTATGCCAACCTGGAGTGCTTCCGCCCCGCGCTGGCTGACCTGGAAGCCTATGTCCAGGCGCGCCCCGACGCCGCCGATATCGGCCAGATCCGCGAACGCATGCCGGCGCTGCGGATGATGAGCCGCAGCCTCAGCTGAGGCGGCTCAATTGAGCCGCCTCAGCGCTCCACCCGCGTGGGACGGCGGCGGTTGCCGCGCACCAGTTTCCACAGGCCGCCCAGCACCAGCGGCACCACGGCCGCGCCGATGCCGGCCAGCACGATCAGGTTCAGGTACTGGCGGATGAACGGCAGGTTGCCGAAGAAGTAGCCGGCAAAGACCAGGCCAACCACCCAGGCCACGGCGCCGACCACGTTGAACATCTGGAAGCGCGCGAAGGTCATTTGCGACACCCCGGCCACGAACGGCGCGAAGGTGCGCACGATCGGCACGAAGCGCGCCATCACCAGCGTCTTGCCGCCGTGCCGCTCATAGAAGTCATGGGTGCGGCGCAACGCATCCTGGTCCAGGAAGCGCCACTGGTGGTCGAATACCTTGGGCCCGATCCAGCTTCCCACCAGGTAGTTGACGGTATTGCCGGAGATGGCCGCCACCAGCAGCAGGCCGATCAGTGCCCATTCATTCATGGCCCCGGTCGCGCAGAAGGCGCCCGCGATAAACAGCAGCGAGTCGCCCGGTAGGAACGGCAGGACCACCAGCCCGGTCTCGGCGAAAACAATCAGGAACAGGATGGCATAGACCCAGTGGCCGTACTGGTCGATGACCGTGCCGAGGTATTTGTCGACATGCACCAGCATGTCGATGAGCTGCAAAGCGAGATCCAAGTCTTTCCCCGTGTGGTGTATTGACTGTTTCGTTTCCATGCGGCGCCGGTGTCCCAGCCACGCCGCCATGGCCTGAATCATACAAGAGCGGCCGCGCCTTTCCCTCACCTGGGCAACCCGTCTGCGTGGGGGAACGTCCACGTATAATCGGCGGATGCCAGCCTCTCCTTCCAGCACCGCCTTGCGCACCACCCAGCAACCGCGCCCGATCCGGCCCCTGCCGGACCAGCTCATCAGCCAGATCGCCGCGGGCGAAGTGGTGGAACGGCCGGCGTCGGTGGTCAAGGAACTGCTGGAAAACGCGCTCGATGCCGGCGCCACGCAGCTTGGCATCCGGCTCGAGGAAGGCGGCGTGCGGCGCATTGTCATCACCGACAACGGCTGCGGGATTCCTGCCGCCGAACTGCCGGTGGCGCTGATGCGGCACGCCACCAGCAAGATCGCATCGCTCGACGAACTCGAATCGGTGCTGACGCTGGGCTTCCGCGGCGAGGCCCTGGCCTCGATCGCTTCAGTATCGCAGCTGTCGCTGACCAGCCGCACCGCGGCCGATGCGCATGCGACTCAGGTCAGCGCCGATTCGGGTACGGTGCAGCCGGCTTCCGGCGGCGTCGGCACCACCGTCGACGTGCAGCACCTCTACTTCAACACGCCGGCGCGCAGAAAGTTCCTCAAAACGGAACAAACCGAGCTGGGCCACTGCCTGGAAATGGTCCGGCGGGTGGCGCTGGCACGGCCGGACGTGACCGTCTCGGTGCACCATAACGGCAAGCCGCTGGAGCACTGGAATGCCGGCGACGTCGCGACCCGTACGGCGCAGGTGCTGGGCACCGACTTCGCCCGGGCCCGGCTGGCGCTGGACGAGCACGCCGACACCCTGAGCCTGTATGGCTTTGCCGGGCTGCCCACCGCCTCGCGCGGACGGCCGGACCAGCAGTACTTCTTTGTCAACGGCCGTTTCGTGCGCGACAAGCTGCTCAACCATGCGGTGCGCAGCGCTTACCAGGACGTGTTGCACGGGGACCGCTTCCCGTCCTATGTGCTGTGCCTGGACCTGCCGCCGGAGATGGTCGACGTCAACGTCCACCCGTCCAAGATCGAGGTACGTTTCCGCGAATCTCGCGCGGTGCACCAGTTTGTCTACCATGCGGTGCAGCGCTGCCTGGCGCGCCAGGCCGGCGCCAACGGCGACAGCCTGCATACCGATGCCGACGGCGTGATCACGCTGCCGCCCGGCGCCGCGCCGACAGCCGGCGCAACCGGGCCGGCCGCCGGCGGCGCGGGCCAATGGATCAACTATTCGGCGGCACGGCAGACCGAACTGGGCATTGCCCAGCCGCGCCAGGCGTACCTGGGCATGGTGCGCGAAGCCACGGCACCGGCGCCACGCCCGTACGGCACGCAGGGGACGGCTTCCGGCGGTTGGACCGGCGCGTCGGCGCAACCGCCGGCATGGCTGGCCGACGCCCAGGCCGCGCGCGCCGGGGATCCGCCCGGCCTGCTGGACCGGCTGCCGCCGGTTGCGGCAATTGCCGATGCCGAACCCCAAGCCGGCGCTGCCGACGAACACCCGCTCGGCTATGCCATCGCCCAATTGCACGGCATCTACGTGCTGGCGCAGAACGCGCGCGGACTGGTGCTGGTCGACATGCATGCGGCGCACGAGCGCATCCTCTATGAGCAGATCAAGGCCGGACTCGACGCGCGCGACCTGGCCGTGCAGCCGCTGCTGATCCCCGTCACGCTGCCCGCCAGCCCGGTCGAGATCGGCGTCGCCGAAGAACACCAGGAGACGCTGACGCTGCTGGGCTTCGATATCGCCCCGGTGTCGCCGACCACGCTGGCGGTGCGGGCGGTGCCGGTGCTGCTGCAGCAGGCAGACGCCGAGGCGCTGGCGCGTGACGTGCTGCGCGACCTGCATGCCTACGGCGGCTCGCGCGTGCTGGCCGAGCGCCGCAACGAACTGCTCGCCACCCTGGCCTGCCATAGCGCGGTGCGCGCCAACCGCAAGCTCACCGTCGAGGAAATGAACGCGCTGTTGCGCCAGATGGAGCACACCGAGCGCGCCGACCAGTGCAACCACGGCCGGCCCACCTGGGTGCAGCTGAGCGTGGCCGAGCTCGACCGGCTGTTCCTGCGCGGGCAATAAGCCGCGCGCCTCCTGGATTCAAGGCTTGTCGATGTCCGCCGTCCCCCACCATTCCGCCGCGCATCCGCCGGTAATCTGCCTGCTCGGCCCCACCGCGTCGGGCAAGACCGCCGCCGCGCTGGCGCTGGCGGCCGACGCGCCGGTGGAGATCATCAGCCTGGACTCGGCGCTGGTGTACCGCGAGATGGATATCGGCACCGCCAAGCCCACGCGCGAAGAACTGGCCGTGGCGCCGCACCACCTGATCGACATCATCGACCCGGCCGACAGCTACTCGGCCGCGCAGTTTGTCGGCGATGCCGAACGGCTGATCGGGCAGATCCGCGCGCGCGGCCATGTGCCGCTGATCGTGGGCGGCACCATGCTGTATTACAAGGCGCTGACGCAGGGCCTCAACGACCTGCCGCAAGCCGACGCCGCGCTGCGCGCCGAGCTGGACCAGCTGGCCGCCGAACGCGGCTGGCCGGCGCTGCATGCAATGCTGGCCGAGGTCGACCCGGTCACCGCGGCCCGGCTCGCCCCCAATGACGCGCAGCGCATCCAGCGCGCACTGGAAATCCATCGGCTCTCCGGCCAGCCGATGTCGGCGCTGCTGGCGCGCCAGGCCGAGGGCCGTACCTTTGCCGGCGCGGCCGACCAGCGCTACCGCGTGATCGCGCTCGAGCCCTCCGACCGGCTGAAGCTGCATGCCCGCATCGCGCAGCGCTATGACGCCATGCTGGCCCACGGCTTTATCGACGAGGTCGAGCGGCTGCGCGCGCGCGGCGACCTCCATCCCGGGCTGCCTTCGATCCGCTGTGTTGGCTACCGGCAGGTGTGGGAGTACCTGGACGGCGACGCCGACTTTGCCACCATGCGCGAGCGCGGCATCGCCGCCACGCGCCAGCTGTGCAAGCGCCAGCTGACCTGGCTGCGCAGCACGCCCGAGCGGCTGGTGGTCGATTGCCTGGCGCCCGATTATGTCGACCAGGTGCGCAAGCTGGCGGACTTCGGGCACTAAGCCAGCACGCGGCTGGCTTGGCGAGTGACGGACGGGCGATAATTCCGAATCCCTGCTCTCCGGAAAACCGACCCGAATGTCCAAGCCTGCCTTCACGCTACGCCCCGCCACCGCCGCCGACAGCGAAACGCTGTTCAACCTGATCCTGGCGCTGGCCGAGTACGAAAAACTGACGCATATCGTCGAAGCCACGCCGCAGAAGATCGAGGCCGCGCTGTTCGGCGCGAAGCCGCAGGCCGAGGCCGTGCTGGTCGAAGTCGATGCCGAAGCGGGGCGCAAGGCGGTCGGCTTTGCCCTCTTCTTCCATAATTTCTCGACCTTCCTTGCCAAGCCCGGTCTGTACCTGGAAGACCTGTATGTCGATCCAGCGTGGCGCGGCCAAGGCCTGGGCAAGACTTTGCTCAAGCACCTGGCGGCACTGGCGCTCGAGCGTGGCTGCGGCCGCTTCGAATGGTCGGTGCTGGACTGGAACCAGCCGTCGATCGATTTCTACCAGGCCATGGGCGCCGATGTGCTGCCCGACTGGCGCATCTGCCGCGTGACCGGCGCCGCCCTGGACAAGCTGGGCGCGAAGTAACGCAGCAACGGGTGCACCGGCGGGTCCACCGGCGGTGTTATACACTTGATATCGAACCGCCATACAATGACGGCACCAACTGTCTTTTTTCCGGACCGCGCCAACCGCCATGCCTCGCACCAAAGCCGCACCGCCCGCACAGCCCACCGACGGTATCGCTGACGCCGAGGCGGACGGCGCGCGCGGCGCATCGGTCGACGAAATTGCGGATCGCATCCTGACCGCGATCTGGGAGCACCGCCTGCCGCCGGGCACCAAGCTGGTGGAAGAAAAGCTGGGCGGCGTGTTCGGCGTCAGCCGCACCAAGGTGCGCCTTGCCTTCGCCAAGCTGGCGCACGAGGGCGTGCTGACCGTCCACCCCAACCGGGGCACCTTCGTCTCGAGTCCGAGCGTGGCCGAAGCGCGCCAGGTGTTGCATTCGCGTCATCTGCTGGAGCCGGCGCTGGTGCATGACCTCGCCGGCGTGATTGGCGCCCCGGGTGTGCGCGCACTGCGCGAGACCACGCGGCAGGAAGCACAGGCGCGCGACAGCAACGACCGGCGCGCCATCATCCGGCTGTCGGGCGAGTTCCACTGCAAGCTGGCCGAGATGACGGGCAACCAGTACCTGGGCAAGTACATGCGCGAACTGTGCTCGCTGACCTGCCTGATCATCGCGCTCTATGACGCGCCGGGCGTGCCGTCGTGCCCGCACCATGAGCACGACGATATCGTCGATGCGCTCGAAGCCGGCGACGGCGAACGCGCCGCGCGGCTGATGCGCGAGCACCTCGGCCACGTCGAAAGCACGTTGCGGCTGGAATTGCCCGCGGAAGAAAAGGTAGACCTGGAAGCGGTGTTCGCCGCGGTCTGAGCCGCGGCGTTACCGTAGGGGGAAATGCGGCTTAGCGGTGCTCGATGCGCGCGGCCAGCGCCGCGGGCAAACCCAGCGTGGGCTTGGCATCGGGCCGGCGGAACGTGCCCGCGGTGGCCTTGCGCGGCTGCAGCGCGACCAGCGCCTCGGCCTGCTTGACGGCGGCCGCCATCTGGTCGACCACCGGCACCGCAATGCGGTCGCGCACCCGCGCGGCCAGGCCGGCCAGCGGCGCGCCGGCCAGGATCACCACATCGGCCTCGTCCTCCGCCACGGCGCGGTTGGCCAGCTCCACCAGCACCGCTTCTTTCTCTTCCTGCACGTCCGACACCGAGGCAAAGCTGCCGTCGAGCATGCGGATGCCGGCCAGCCGGCCGCGCAGGCCGTGCATGTCCACGCATTCCTCATACCAGGGGCCCAGCGCCCGCGCAAAGGTAACGATGGCAAAGCGCCGCCCCAGCATGCATGCCGACAGCATCGCGGCCTCGGCCATGCCCACCACGGGCAGGTCGAACAGTTCGCGCGCGCCCATCAGGCCGGGATCGCCAAACGCGGCGATGACCGCCGCGTCGAACTGGCCGTGATGCTCGGCCAGCATTTCCAGCGCGATGGCGCCGCCGATCTGCGCCTCGGCGCGGGTGGCGATATACGGCACGCCGCGGCTGGCGGTCAGCGGCACCAGCTCGGTGCCGGGCGCGGCGGCTTCGGTGGCCGCGGCCATCAGGCGCGCGGTGATGCCTTCGCTGGTGTTGGGATTGAGAACGAGGATTCGCATATTCGATATCAGGCAGGGTTGAGCAAGGACGCCAGCACGCTTTCGGCCAGCTTTGCGGCCGCCAGCACATTGCGGTCGGCACCGCGCGGGCCGGCGATCTGCAGGCCCACCGGCAGGCCGTCGCGGCCGCTGCCGCAAGGCACCGAAATGGCCGGCGCCAGCGCATGGTTGAAGAAGGGCGTGAACACCGCGTGGGCGCGCGGCTCCACCGCGACGCCGCCGATCCGCTCCGGCCCCAGCCGGTCGTTGCGCCAGGCCACGCACGGCGTGGTCGGGCACAGCAGCAGGTCATAGCGGGTGAAGAAGCCGGCCAGCGCCAGCGCGATCTGGCGGCTGGCCTCGCGGGCGCCCGCCACCTCGGCGCCCGTCCACGCCAGGCCACGCTCGATCTGGCGCGCGACGTCGACATCGAACTGGTCCGGGTCGCGGCGCCAGGCGTCGCCATAGAGATGGGCCAAACCGACATGCTGCAGCGGCATCAGGGCGGCCTCGTCGGCGCCCTGCGGCCATGCCGGATCGGCACGTTCAACGCTTAGCCCGGCGGCCTGCAGCCGGGCCACGGCGTGCTCGAACGCCTGCGCGACGTCGTCGTCGACCGGCGTGTCCAGCCCCAGGCGCGGGCTGACCGCGATCTTCAGCGTATGCAGCGGCCGCGCGGCGCTTAGTGAAAAGCCCAGCGTATCGGGATCGCGCGGATCGGTGCCGGCCAGCGCCTCGAACATCAGCTCGGCATCGGCGACGGTGCGCGTGATCGGCGCCATCACCTGGATGCCGTTGAAGGCGTGCGGGAAGCCGATCGCATCGGGAATCGCGCCGTAGGAAGGCTTGAAGCCCACCACGCCGGCATGCGCGGGCGGGCGCCGGCTGGAGCCGCCGCCATCGGTGCCCAGCGCCAGCGGCGCCATGCCGGCCGCCACCGCCACCGCGCAGCCGCCCGACGAACCGCCCGCGGTCAGCGTGGCATCGAGCGGATGGCGGGTCAGGCCGTAAACCTTGTTGGTGGTCAGCCCCTTGCAGGCGAACTCAGAGGTGTTGCCCATGCCGAGCACGATCGCGCCGGCCCGGCGCAGGCGCTCGACCGCGATCGCGTCAGCGGGCGCGATGAAGTCGCGGTACAGCTGCGAGCCCTGCGTCACGCGCCGGCCCCGGCACCAGATCACGTCCTTGACGATCACCGGCACGCCTGCCAGCAGCGGCCGCTCGCCCTGCGCCAGGCGCGCGCGCAACTGCGCGAGATCGGCATCGACCAGTTCCTGGCGTTGCTCGAAGACCGCGTTGAGCTGGTCGTTGCGCGCCGCGATGCGGGACTGGAAGGCCGCGGCCACCTCGGCAGGGTCGAGGCGCCTGGCGGCGACGCGGGCGGCGATGGTGGCGGCGTCCAGGCGGTTGGTCAGTTCCATGTCAACAGTGTCGGTCAAGGCGTCAGTCATGCAAGGCGGTGGTTACAGGCTGCCGCCCGAGGTGCGGTAGCGCGGCCGCGCCATCTCCGGCAGCCCGCACGGCAGGAACTCGCCGTGGCCCGCCTCGGCCATCACCTCGCCCTCGTGCGCCACCACCTTGCCGCGCACCAGCGTGGTCACCGGCCAGCCGGTCACGCGCAGGCCTTCATACGGCGTGTAGTCGACGGCATGGTGCAGGTCGGTGTTGCGGATCGTCACTTCGCGGCGCGGATCCCAGATCGCCAGGTCGGCATCGGCGCCGATGGCGATGGTGCCCTTGCGCGGATGCAGGCCATAGAGCTTGGCCGGATTGGTCGAGGTCAGCGCGACGAACTGGTTGACCGAGATGCGGCCGCCCACCACGCCTGCCGAGAACAGCAGCGGCAGCCGCGTCTCCAGTCCGGGGATGCCGTTGGGGATGTACTGGAACGGAACTTCCTGGCCGCCGGGCTTCTTGCCCTGCGCGTCTTCGTAGCGGAACGGTGCATGGTCGGACGAGAAGATAGTGAAGAGGCCGTCGGCCAGGCCGTCCCAGATCACCTGCTGGTTGCTGCGGTCGCGCGGCGGCGGGCTGCACACGCACTTGGCGCCGTGGTAGCCGGGCTGGTCGAGGTCTTCGGCGGTCAGGAACAGGTACTGCGGGCAGGTCTCGGCAAAGATTTTCATGCCGCGGTTGCGCGCCCAGCGGATCTGCTCCACCGCCTCCTTGCCCGAGACATGGACGATCAGGATCGGCACGTCGACCAGTTCGGAGAAGGTGATGGCGCGGTGGGTGGCCTCGCGCTCGATCGCCATCGGCCGCGCCAGCGCGTGGAATTTCGGCGCGGTATTGCCCGCCGCCTCCAGCTTCTCGGTGAGCCAGGCGATGCAGTCCGAGTTCTCGGCATGCACCATCACCAGCGCGCCTTCCTGGCGCGCCACCGACAGCACCTCGAGGATCTCGCGATCGTTCAGCTTGAGGTCGTCATAGGTCATGTAGATCTTGAACGACGAATAGCCTTCGCGGATCAGGCCCGGCAACTCGTCGTTCAGCACGGCCTCGGTGGGGTCGGCCACGATCAGGTGGAAAGCGTAGTCGACCACGGCCTGGCCGCCGGCGCGCCGGTGGTAATCGGCAACCGCCGCGCGCAGCGAGTGGCCTTTCTCCTGCGCGGCAAACGGGATCACGGTGGTAGTGCCGCCGCACGCCGCCGAGACCGAGCCGGTGCGGAAGTCGTCCGCCATCCGCAAGCCGTCCGGCATCGGCTGGTCCAGGTGGCAGTGCGCATCGACGCCGCCCGGCAGCACCAGCTTGCCGCTGGCGTCGATGGTCTGCACCGCCTCGCCCAGGTCGTGGCCAAGCTGCACGATGCGGCCGCCGGCGATGCCGATATCGCACTGCATGGTGTCGCTGGCGGTCACCACGGTGCCGTTGCGGATGATGAGGTCGAACTGTTTCACGGTACGGTTTTTTTCAGGAAGACAAGGGAGAGTCCGGCGCTTCAGCGGTCAGCGTCGGAGAGATGCATGCGTGCGGTCTCGCGGGCCGCGAATGCCGCCACCGCGATCAGCGCGCAGACTGCCGCCAGGTAGAGCGCCACCGGCATGGTGCTGCCGAAGCGGTCGAGCAGGCCCACTGCGATCAGCGGGGCCAGCGCGCCGCCGAACACGCCGGCGAACTGGAAGCCGAGCGAGGCGCCGGTGACGCGCACCCGGGTAGCGAACAGCTCAGGCAGGAACGACGCCAGCGGCGAGAACATGAACGAGACCAGCACCATGCCGACGAACGAGGCCAGCATGATCAGCGCCGGGCTGCCGGTCTTGATCAGCGCGAAGAAGGCAAAGGCCCACACCGCGCCACCGATGCCGCCGATCATCAGCACCGGACGGCGACCGACGCGGTCCGCCAGCAGGCCGGCGATGGGAATGAACAGGATCTGCGCCAGCGCGCCCAGCAGCACGGCATTGAGCGCGATGCTCTTGGGCAGGCCCAGCTTGGTCGGCACGAAGTACAGCAGGAACAGCGTGAACACGTAGAAGGCGATGTCGCCGCCCAGCCGTGCGCCGAAGGCGATCAGCAGCTGCTTCTTGTAGTTGCGCAGCACTTCCATGATCGGCGCGCGGGCTTCGGCATGCGATTCCTCCAGCTTCTCGAACATGCCGGATTCACGGACGTTGGAGCGGATATAGAGTCCGACCCCGACCAGCAGCGCCGACAGCAGGAACGGCACGCGCCAGCCCCAACTGAGGAAGGCTTCTTCCGAGACCTGCCAGGTCACCAGCGCGAACACGCCGTTGGCCAGCAGCAGGCCGATCGGCGCCGCCAGCTGCACCAGGCTGCCGAGCATGCCGCGCCGCTTACCTTCGGGATCAAGCTCATTCACCATGATCGCCGCCCCGCCCCACTCGCCGCCCAGCGCCAGGCCCTGCACCACGCGCAGCAGCACCAGCAGCAGCGGCGCCAGCGCGCCGGCCGCGGCATAGGTCGGCAACAGGCCGATGCCGAAGGTGGCCAGGCCCATCATCAGCAAGGTGATGATCAGGATGGACTTGCGGCCCATCTTGTCGCCGAAGTGGCCGAAGATTGCCGCCCCCAGCGGCCGCGCCACGAAGGCCACGCCATAGCTGGCAAAGGACAGCAGCGTCGCGGTCAGCGGATCGCTCTGCGGGAAGAACAGCTTGGGGAAGACCAGCGCGGCGGCCGATCCGTAGATGAAGTGGTCGTAGAACTCGAGCGTGGTGCCGGCCAGGCTGGCCCCGGCGACGCGCGCGACTGACTGTTTCCGGGTCGACGCGCCGTTGTCGGCGGCGTCGATGCTGACTGCTTGCATGGTTGGATCCTCCAATGGTCCCTGGCCCGCCCTGGTGCACCGGTAGCCGGCGTCGGATTCAGGCGTTGTCTCCGGACGCCGCATGCTTGTGCGGCGTCTTTGCTCAGTACATTAGGCCATAAACCGCCATACAATCAAGCAAAATATTGTTTGTCAGATATGGTGTATGTGCATGCTGGACGTTGGTGCAATGCACTAAGGCGGGTCCTGCCACAACATGGCGGCGGGGGCTCGGGTAAACACCTAAGCACCGTATCCGGCCAAGCGGGCACAAAAAAACGGCGCATGCCCGAAGGCATGCGCCGTTTTCTGTATCGAAGCGGAGGTTGCGTCAGATCACGATGGTCTGGGCCTCGCCTTCGGCCCGCTCGCGGATCTCACCGATCTGCCACACGGCTTCACCGGCAGCCTGCAAGTGCCGGATGGCTCGTTCGGCGTCTTCCTTGGCAACGATCACGACCATCCCGATGCCGCAATTGAACACCCGGTGCATTTCGTCGTCCGCCACGCGGCCCTGCTGCTGCAGCCACTGGAACAGCGGCGGCAGCGTCCAGGCATCGCGATGCAGCACCGCCGTGACGTCCTGCCCCAGCACGCGCGGCACGTTTTCGGTCAGGCCGCCGCCGGTGATGTGGGCCATGCCCTTGACCGGCAGCGTTTCGATCAGCGACAGCAGCGGCTTCACGTAGATCCGGGTCGGCGCCATGATGGCGTCCTGCAGGCGCTGGCCGTGGAAGTCGGCGTTCAGGTCCGGCTTGGCCACCTCGATGATCTTGCGCACCAGCGAGTAGCCGTTGGAATGCGCGCCCGACGAGGCCAGGCCCAGCACCACGTCGCCCGGGGTGATGGTGCTGCCGTCGATGATTTTCTTCTTTTCGACCGCGCCGACGGCGAAGCCGGCCAGGTCGTATTCGCCGTCCGGGTACATGCTGGGCATTTCAGCGGTCTCGCCGCCGATCAGCGCGCAGCCGGCCAGTTCGCAGCCGCGGGCGATGCCTTGGATCACGGTGGCGGCGGTGTCGACGTCGAGCTTGCCGCAGGCGAAGTAATCGAGGAAGAACAGTGGCTCGGCGCCCTGTACCAGGATGTCGTTGACGCTCATCGCGACCAGGTCCTGGCCGACGGTGTCATGGCGATTCAGCTGGAAGGCAAGCTTGAGCTTGGTGCCGACGCCGTCGGTGCCCGACACCAGCACCGGCTCCTGGAATTTCTTCGACAGTTCGAACAGCGCACCGAACCCGCCGATGCCCGCCATCACGCCCTCGCGCATGGTGCGCTTGGCGAACGGCTTGATGCGGTCGACCAGCGCGTCGCCGGCATCGATGTCAACACCGGCGTCGCGGTAGGAAAGGCCTGCCTGGCCGGCGGTCGGGGATGCGCTCATGGGAACCTGCTTGTCCTGGAGGAAATAAAGTGAGGAATTCGGCGCTCGGGCCACCGCCGCTTCCGTCGCTTGGCATCGGAAGGCGGGCGCGAGTCCAGTAGAATCGCAATTTTAACGGATAGAGGCCCCCTGCTTCCAGTTTCCGGCGAGACCGCGCCGCGAAGCGCGCTGCCGCCCTCCCCCCAACCATTGATGAATGCCCCGCTGCTGAACCAAGAGGCCAAGCGCATCCTGCTCTGGATCGTCGTGGCGGTCGCGCTGTTCGCCGCCATTATCGCGCTGGCGCCGGTGCTGACACCGTTCCTCTTCGCGTTCATCTTTGCTTATATCCTGAACCCCGGCGTGGACTGGCTGCAACGCCGCCGCGTGCCGCGCGCGGTCGGCGTAACGCTGATGATCCTGCTGCTGACGGTGATCTGCGTGATGCTGGCGCTGCTGCTGATCGCGGTGCTCCAGCGCGAGATACCGCAGGTGCGCGAGCAGTTGCCGATCCTGCTGAAGAAGCTCAATTCGGTGGTGTCCCCGCGGCTGGCCGAGTTCGGCGTGCGCGTGCGCTTCGACTTCCCCGGCCTGCGCAATATGCTGTCGGACCGCTTCGCGGCCAGCCCGGAAGACCTCCTGGTGGTGCTGCTGAACTACGTCAAGGTATCGGGCTCGGCGCTGATCACGGTGGCGGGCATCGTCTTTATCGTGCCCATCGTCATGTTCTACCTGATGATGGACTGGCATATGGTGATGCGCCGCATCGAGGGCGTGGTGCCGCGCCGCTGGGTGCCCAAGGTGCGCGAGCTGAGCAACGAGACCGACGCGCTGCTGTCGCAATACCTGCGCGGCCAGATCCTGGTGATGGTGATCCTGGCGGCAATCTATTCGATCGGGCTGACCATCGCCGGCTTCGATATCGGCGTGCCGGTCGGGGTCTTCACCGGGTTGGCGGTGTTTATCCCGTATATTGGCTTCGGCGTCGGGCTGGTGATGGCGGTGCTGGCCGCGCTGCTGCAGTTCGGCAACTGGTACGGGCTGGCCGCGGTGGCGGTAGTCTATGGCTTCGGCCAGTTCATCGAAAGCTTCTACCTGACGCCAAGGCTGGTGGGCGAGCGCATCGGCCTGCACCCGCTGGTGGTGATCTTCGCGCTGCTCGCCTTCGGCCAGCTGTTCGGCTTCTTCGGCGTGCTGCTGGCGCTGCCGACCTGCGCGGTGCTTCTGGTGGGCGCGCGCCAGCTGCGTCGGGTTTACGTGACCAGCGACCTGTACCGAAAATAACGGCTGCCGCGCGCCGCCCCGCTCACGAACCTAGCCCGAAGTTAGCCATACGTCATGTCCCCGCGTCCCAAGCAACTGTCGCTCGAGCTGGGCAGCCCGCCGCCTTCGACTTTCGAGAATTTCGTGGTCGCGTCCAACCGCGAGGCGCTGCAGCGGCTGCGCGAGCTGCCGCCCGCGCTCGCGCAGGAGCACGCCAGCGACCGCCTGATCTACCTGTGGGGCGAGGTAGGCTGCGGCCGCACCCACCTGCTGCATGCAGTGTGCGAGGCCGGGCCGCAGCACGGCATCCGCTGCCGCTACCTGAGCCCGCACCACCCGCTTTCCGATTTCCTGTTCGACCCCTGGTGCCAGCTGTACACCGTCGATGACGTCGAACTGCTCGACGAAGCACGCCAGATCGCGGTGTTCTCGCTCTACAACGAGGTGCGCGCCCACGTGCGCACGGCGCTGGTGGTGGCCGGCGGCCTGGCGCCGCGGGCGATGCCGGTGCGCGAAGACCTGCGCACGCGCCTGGGCTGGGGCCTGGTGTACCAGGTCGCGCCATTGTCCGACGACGACAAGAAGGCCGCCGTGCTGCATGCGGCACGCGAGCGCGGCCTGCAGCTGTCGCCCGAGATCACGCACTGGCTGGTAACACGGCATTACCGCGACATGCCCAGCCTGATGGCGCTGCTGGACGCGCTCGACACCTACTCGCTCGAACGCAAGCGGCCGGTCACGCTGCCGCTGCTGCGCGAGATGTTCGCCGAATTCCGGGATTAGGCGGCGGCCCGGCCCGCACGCTCCCCGCCCCCCATCCTGCCTTCAGGTAAAATCGCCGCCCATGAATCTGGCACTCTTTGACCTCGACCACACCCTGATCCCGACCGACAGCGACCATGAATGGGGCCGCTTCCTGGTCCGCCTGGGCGTCGTCGACGAGGTAATCTACCGGCAGAAGAACGACGAGTTCTACGGCCACTACAAGGCCGGCACGCTCGACATCCAGGCCTTCCTGCGCTTTGCGCTGGCGCCGCTGGCGGCCAACCCGCGCGACCGGCTCGATGCCATGCGGGTGCGCTTCATGCACGAGGTGATCGACCCGGTGATCACGCCACAGGCGCGCGCGCTGGTCTACAAGCACCTCGAAGCCGGCGACCTGTGCGCGGTGGTCACCGCCACCAACAGCTTCGTCACCGCGCCGATCGCCGCGGCCTTCGGCATCAAGCACCTGATCGCGACCGAACCGGCCACCGTCGACGGCAAGCCCGGCAGCCAGTTCACCGGCGAGGTCGAGGGCGTGCCCAGCTTCCGCGAAGGCAAGATCACCCGCGTCGAATCCTGGCTCAAGGCCCAGGGCGCGGGCTGGGACAATTTCGAGACCACCACCTTCTACAGCGACTCGGCCAACGACCTGCCCCTGCTGGAGAAGGTCTCCGAGCCGATCGCCACCAACCCGGACGATCGCCTGCGCCACCACGCCGCCGCGGCAGGCTGGCGCATCATGGATCTGTTCTGACGTGATCAAGAAGCTCATTACCCGGCTGCTGGGCAAACCCGGCCCCAAGCAGCGCCGTACCGGCCGCGCCCATACGCCGCGCATCGTCGGCGCCGACGAACACCAGATCGACCCGTCGCTGCTGTCGCGCAATGCGGTCAAGGTCACCTCTACGCTGCAGCAGGCCGGCTACCAGGCCTACATCGTGGGCGGCGCCGTGCGCGACCTGCTGCTCGGCATCAAGCCCAAGGACTTCGACGTCGCCACCAACGCCACACCCGACCAGGTGCAGGCGCTGTTCCGCCGCTCGCGCATCATCGGCCGCCGCTTCCAGATCGTGCACGTGACCTTCTACGGCGGGCGCGAGCAGGAAATCATCGAGGTCTCGACCTTCCGCGCGCTGGTCGACGCCATCGCCAGCGAAACCCTGCCGGAAGGCCGGCGCCTGAAGCGTGCCGAACTCGACAGCAAGACCCATGCTATCGATGCCTCGGGCCGCGTGCTGCGCGACAACGTGTGGGGCTCGCAGGCCGAAGACGCGGAACGCCGCGACTTCACCATCAACGCGATGTACTACGACCCGGCCGCGCAGACCGTGCATGACTACCATCACGGCATGGAAGACATCCGCGCGCGCACGCTGCGCATGATCGGCGACCCGGTCACGCGCTACCGCGAAGACCCGATCCGGATGCTGCGCGTGGTGCGCTTTGCCGCCAAGACCGGTTTCGACATCGACGAGGCTACGCGCGAGCCGATCGCCGGGCTGGCCGAGCTGATCCACAACGTGCCGAGCGCGCGCCTGTTCGACGAGATGCTCAAGCTGCTGATGTCCGGCCACGCCTGGGCCTCGCTGCAGGAGCTGCGCAAGGCCGGCCTGCACCAGGGCCTGCTGCCGCTGCTGGACGTGGCGCTGGAACAGCCCATGGGCCAGCGCTTCGTGCAGCTGGCGCTGGACAACACCGACCGCCGCGTGCAGGCCGGCAAGCCGGTGTCACCGGGCTTCCTGTTCGCCGCGCTGCTGTGGCACCACGTGCTGCAGCGCTGGAACAAGCTGCGCGACGAAGGCGAGCACGCCATCGCCGCGCTCAACACCGCCATGGACATGGTGCTGGAAAAGCAGACCGGCCAGCTCGCGATCCAGCGCCGCTTTGTCACCGACATGCGCGATATCTGGGGCATGCAGCCGCGCTTCGAGAAGCGCGTGGGCCGCATGCCGTTCCGGCTGCTGGAGTCGCCGCGCTTCCGCGCCGGCTTCGACTTCCTGCAGCTGCGCTGCCAGTCGGGCGAACTGCCCGAGGAACTGTCCGCGTGGTGGCAGGACTTCCAGGACGCCGACCCGGGCGAGCGCGAAGACCTGATCGATGCGGTGCGCGGCGCGCGCGGTGCCGGTGGCCATGGCGGCCATGGCGGCCATGGCGACCAGGCCGGCCAGGGCAGCGAGGGCGAAGGCCCGGCCCGCAAAAAGCGCCGCCGGCGCGGTCCGCGGAAATCGGATAAAGTGTCCTCCCGGAGCGATACGGACGCGGGCGAGGCAGCACATGCCGGCCCCGGCCAGCCGGAGGAAACTTAAATGACGCTTGCCTTCATCGGCATCGGGGCCAACCTGGGGGACGCCCGCCAGGCCATCAAGGACGCCATCGTGTGCCTGGCCCAGCAGGTCGGCATCACGGTGCTGGCGCGCTCGTCGCTCTATCGCACCGCCCCGGTCGATGCCGGCGGCGACGACTACTACAACGCGGTGGTCAAGGTGCAGACCTCGTTCACCGCGGCGCAGCTGCTGCGCATCTGCCACCACATCGAAGACCAGTTCGGCCGCGAGCGCCCGTTCCGCAACGCGCCGCGCACGCTGGACCTGGACCTGCTGCTGTTCGGCGACGAACAGCATGACCACGAGCACCTGACCGTGCCGCACCCGCGCCTGACCGAACGCGCCTTCACGCTGGTGCCGCTGCTGGAGCTGGATGCCGCGCTGGCGATCCCGGGGCGCGGCCGCGCCGCCGACTACCTGGCCGGCGTGGGCGCGCAGCGCATCGAGAAGGTCTCGACCTGCAAGTGCCTGCGCATGCAGGCCGCCGCCGGCAAGACGGGCGATGGCGGTACGCCCGGCTAGGCCCGCCCGGCAGCGCCCGCGGCGCTGCGATTCTCCACACTGACGCCCGGAACGCCATGCTCGATCACCTGCGCCGCATTGTCGTCGAAGGCCCCGTCGGATCGGGCAAGACTTCGCTGGCCCAGCGCCTGGCGCGCACGCTGCAGGCGCAGGAACTGCCCGACAGCGCCCGCCGCAGCCCATTCCTCGAGCCGTTCTACCGCGACCCCGCGCGCCATGCGCTGGCGTTGCAGCTGTGGTGCCTGACCCAGCGCGCCACGCAGCTGCAGCAGTGGCAAGCCGGCGTTGCCGCCGGCCAGCGCATGATCACCAACTTCCTGATCGCCAGGGACCGGCTGCATGCCGCGCTGACCCTGTCCGAAGACGAACTGGCGCTGTACGACGCCATCGCCGGGCGGCTGGCGCTGCCGCCGCAGCGCGCCGACCTGGTGATCGTGCTGCAGGCCACCCCGTCGCTGCTGCGCGAGCGCATCGTGCGCCGCGGCGAGCCGGGCGAGGCCGGCATCGATGAACACTACCTGCAGCGCCTGGCTGGCGCCTATGGCGAATTGTTCCACCGCTACGACGACGCCCCGGTGCTGGTGGTCGACACCGCCCATTTCAATCCGGTGGACAATGACGACGATTTCCGTACACTACTGTCGCGCATTGAAAACATGCGCGGCCGCAAGGCCTTCCTCAATCTCGCCGCGCCCTGACAGGCCTCGCCTGCCAGACACAACACAATAACGACGGCTGTCGTTGCCGTGCGGGCAGCCCTCCCGGCACCGGCAAGGCCGTCCTACACGGGCACTGCCATGAGCTACCTCCTCGATCCCTCCCGCAAGACCATCACGATTCCCAAACTGCAGGCGATGCGTGACGCCGGCGAGAAAATCGCCATGCTGACCGCGTACGACTCCAGCTTCGCCGCGCTGCTCGACTACTGCGGCGTGGAAATGATCCTGGTGGGCGACTCGCTGGGCAATGTGATGCAGGGCCAGCAGACCACGCTGCCGGTCACGCTGGAACAGATGGCCTACCACACCGAATGCGCGGCGCGCGGCAACCAGACCGCGCTGTTGCTGACGGACCTGCCGTTCGGCACCTATCCGACGGCCGAGGCCGCCTTTGCCAGTGCCGTCACGCTGATGAAGGCGGGCGCGCAGATGGTCAAGCTCGAAGGCGGCGACTGGCTCGCCCCGATCGTGCAGTTCCTGGTCGAGCGCAGCATCCCGGTGTGCGCGCATATCGGCCTGACGCCGCAGTCGGTGCATGCGCTGGGCGGCTTCAAGGTGCAGGGCAAGACCGACGCCGGCGCGGCCCAGCTCAAGCGCGATGCGCTGGCCTTGCAGGCAGCCGGCGCCCAGGTGGTGCTGATGGAGGCGGTGCCGGCGGCGCTGGCCGGCGAGATCACGCAATCGCTGACGGTGCCGACCATCGGCATCGGCGCCGGCGCCGACTGCTCCGGCCAGGTGCTGGTGCTGCAGGACATGCTCAACATCTACCCGGGCCGCAAGGCCAAGTTCGTGCGCAATTTCATGGACGGCCAGCCTTCGATCGAGGCCGCCGTGCGCGCCTACGTAGCCGCCGTCAAGGATGGCAGCTTCCCCGCCGTCGAGCACACCTTCTCCGCCTGACGCGGTGGAGATCGGCACCGCCACCGCCGAAGCCTTCCGCCTGCTGGCCAGCGGCGACGCCGGCCTGTGGTTTATCGTCTGGACCTCGCTGGTGGTAGCGGTGCTGGGGCTGGCCATCGCCACGGTGCCGGCCATTGCCGCGGCCTGGCTGATCGCCACGCGGCAGTTCCCGGGCCGGCGCGCGGTGGTGGTGGTGGCGCAGGCCTTCCTGTCGTTCCCGACCGTGCTGGTCGGGCTGATCCTCTACCTGCTGCTGACGCGGCAGGGTCCGCTGGGCGGCCTGCACTTGCTGTTCACCCCTTCCGGCATGGTGCTGGGGCAGGCGGTGATCGGCTTCCCGGTGGTACTGGCGTTTGCGCTGTCGACGCTGCAGGGTGCCGACGTGCGCCTGCGCGAGACCGCCTGGGTGCTAGGCGCCGGCCGCTGGCGCACCTTCCTGACGGTGCTGCGCGAACTGCGCTTCGGGCTGATGGCGGCGGTGGTCGCCGGCTTTGGCCGGGTGATTGCCGAAGTCGGCTCGGCGCTGATGATCGGCGGCAATATCGAAGGCTCGACCCGCACCATCACCACCGCCATCGCACTGGAAACCAGCAAGGGCGAATTTGCGCAAGGCATTGCGCTGGGCATGGTGCTGGTGGCGCTGGCGCTGCTGGTCAATATCGGCATGGCCTGGCTGCAGGGTGCCGGAGGCTTTCGCCAATGACTCCGTCCGTGGCCGCCGCCCATGGCCCGCTGCTGACCGTGCGCGGACTGGCGCGCACCATCGGCCTGCGCAAGCTGTTTGCCATCGACACGCTGGTGATCCCGCGCGCCGCCGCGATCGTGATGACCGGCATGAACGGCGCCGGCAAGACCACGCTGCTGCGCATGCTGGCCGGGCTCGAGGCCGCGCCCGGCGCGGTGGCGCAATGGACCGATGCGAACGGTACACACAGTGCCCCGCTGACCCCGCTGCCGCCGGCACTGCGCCGGCGCATTGCCTACCTGCACCAGCACCCGTACCTGTTCCGTACCTCGGTGCGCGAGAACATCGCCTACGGACTGCGCGCGCGCGGGCTGCCGCCTCATGAGATCGACTGCCGCGTAGGCGAGGCGCTGGGCTGGGCCGGGGTCTCGCACCTGCAGGACACCGCGCCCGAATACCTGTCCGGCGGCGAGATCCAGCGCGTGGCGCTGGCGCGCGCCAAGGTGCTGGAGCCTGAGCTGCTGCTGCTTGATGAACCCACCTCCAGCCTCGACGGCCACGCGCGCGAGCAGGTGATTGCGCTGGTCGGCGACCTCGCCGCCGAAGGCCGCACCGTGGTGATGATCTGCCACGACCGCGAGCTGATCAACCTGCCGGGCGTGGTGCGCTGGAAGCTCGGCGACGGCGTGCTGGACACCCACCACCCGTAGCCGTCGGCTAGGCCCGCAGCCGCGCCGGCATCACACCGCGCAAGGCATTGACCAGTACGATGGCCTCGGCGCGCGCCAGCATCGCGCGCGTGATGACGGCTTCCTCCACCGTTTCGCCGGGCGCGCCCAGCGCCGCGCTGCCCGTTTCCAGCACCACCGCCCGCATCACGCCCGGCAGGATGTCGGCCGACAGCGGCGGCGTCAGCCAGCGGCCATCGAGGCGCACGAACACGGAACTGCGCCCGCCCTCGAGCAGTTCGCCGCGCGTGTTGAAGAACAGCCGGTCGAAGCCGCCGGCGCGCTCGGCGGCCTGCCAGCCGGCGTCGAAGACGGCGCGCGCACTGGTCTTGTGGCGGCGCAGCGGGTCGGCAACCGGCAATGGGTCCGGGGCGATGTCGATGCCCACCGGGCCCGCCGGCAGTGGCGCGAGCGCGCCGCTGGCAAACGCGAGCGTGCCGGCCTTGTCCACGCTGAGCCGCAGGCGCCAGCCGCCGGCACCGAGTTGCGCCGCCTGCACGGCAGCCGCATCGCGCGCGGCGTCGGCATCGAAGGCAAAACCGAACGCCTGCGCCGACGCCCCGATGCGGGCCAGGTGCCGTGCCAGGTGCGGGCACGCGCCGTCCTGCACGCGCATGGTCTCGAACAGCGTGAAGCCGGGATCGTGCCGGGTCAGGAAGCGCGCCTTCCAGCCGCATTCGGCAAATTCTTCCGCGGCCACGCTGTCATGGACGATGCCGCCGCCCACGCCCATCTCGCCGGCGCGCAGCCCGCTGGCCGCCCGCGGCGCCAGCACCAGCGTGCGGATCGCCACCGACAGGGCGAACGGGCCCGCCACGGCGTTGCCGCACGGCGCGTCGATCCAGCCGATCGCGCCGGTGTACAGGCCGCGCGGCGAGCGCTCCAGCTCGGCAATGAGCTGCATGGTGCGCCGCTTGGGCGCGCCGGTGATCGAGCCGCACGGGAACAGTGCCGCCATCATCGCGCCAAAGCCGGTCTCGGCCCGCGCCGTCGCGGTCACCGTGGAAGTCATCTGCAGCACCGCGCCGAACGGCTGCACCGCGAAGCGCTCCGGCACCGCCACGCTGCCCGGCCGCGCGATGCGGCCCAGGTCGTTGCGCAGCAGGTCGACGATCATCACGTTCTCGGCACGGTTCTTGGCGTCGGCGGCCAGCGCGGCGGCCGCCTGCGCGTCGCGCGCGGTGTCGCCGGCGCGCGGCGCGGTGCCCTTCATCGGCCGCGTCAGCAAATGGCCCTGGCCGTCGTGGCGCACGAACAGCTCGGGCGACAGCGACAGCACCATCGCGCTATCCGGCAACCTCGCCAGCACGCCATAAGGCACCGGCTGCGCCGCGCGCAGCGCCGCGTACAGCGCCACGGGATCGCCGAAGGCATCGCAGCGCAGGCGCTGGGTGTAGTTGACCTGGTAGGTATCGCCGGCTTCGATCCACCGGTGGATGCGCGCGATGGCGTCGTCGAATTCCGCGCGGGAAGTATCGGATGCCACGTCCATCAGGCCCGCTGGCTTCGGGTCGGCGTTCGACTGCAGCCACGCCGTGACCGCCGCGGCATCGAGCCGGCGCAGGTCGCGGAACCACAGCAGGCGCAGCGCGCCGTCGTGGAACGGCATCGCGTTGCCGGTATGCACCGGAGCATCAACCAGGGCGCCGCCGAATTCGTAGGAGGCGAACAGGGTGGCATGCCAGCCCTGGCGCCAGCCGTCGGCGAGCATGGCGTCGAGCTGCGCGATGTGGCTGCCGGCAGGCAAGACGTCTTCGCGGATGAAGCCGGTGTAGAGGCGCGATACGGCATCCCCCGCCGGAGCCGTGGCGTCGTCAAGCAGAACGAAGGCGTCCCCCACCCCAGGCTGGGTGCTCCCCTCTCCCGCTTGCGGGAGAGGGGCCGGGGGAGAGGGCAGGGGCTGGATGCTTGCTACCACGGGAAATCGTCAGGAAAAACAGGATTGCCGGCGCCGCCGGCATGGAAGGCAGTGATGCATTATCGCGCGGCGCAAGCCGGGTGGGCGATGGGCACGCCCGCCCTCTCCCCCAGCCCCTCTCCCGCAAGTGGGAGAGGGAAGCAAACCAGCGGTTCGCTGACTCCCGGCGCCGCGCCAAAAAACAAAACCGGCCACGCTCGCGCATGGCCGGTTCCTTACCGCAACCCCGATCAGCTGAAGAAGCTCTTCACCTTGTCCAGCCAGGAGGTCTCCTGCGGACTGTGGCGCGAGCCGCCCTCATGCACCGAGCGGTCGAACTGGCGCAGCATGTCCTTCTGCGCCTCGGTCAGCTTGACCGGCGTCTCCACGTTCACATGCACGTAGAGGTCGCCCGGGTAGCCGGAGCGCACGCCCTTGATGCCCTTGCCGCGCAGCCGGAAAGTCTTGCCGGACTGCGTCGCCTCGGGCACCGGGAAGGTGGCCTTGCCGCTCAGCGTGGGCACCTCCAGGTCGCCGCCCAGCGCCGCGGTGGCAAACGAGATCGGCATCTGGCAGTGCAGGTCGTCGCCGTCGCGCTCGAACACCGCGTGCGGCTTGATGTGGACTTCCACATACAGGTCGCCCGGAGGGCCGCCGTTGATGCCCGGCTCGCCGTTGCCGGACGAGCGGATCCGCATGCCTTCGTCGATGCCGGCCGGGATTTTCACTTCCAGCGTCTTCTGCGACTTCAGCTTGCCCTGGCCGTGGCACTTGGTGCAGGGCTTGGGGATGAACTTGCCGCTGCCGTGGCACTTCGGGCATGTCTGCTGCATGGTGAAGAAGCCCTGCGACACGCGTACCTGGCCGGCGCCGTGGCAGGTCGGGCAGGTTTCCACGCTGGAGCCAGGCTCGGCGCCGTTGCCGTGGCAGTGGTCGCAGTCGTCCCAGTGCGGCACGCGGATCTGCGCCTCGTGGCCGTGCGCGGCCTGCTCCAGCGAGATCTCCATGCTGTAGCGCAGGTCGGCGCCGCGGTAGGCCTGCGGGCCGCCACCGCCGCGGCGGCCGCCGCCGCCCTGGCCGAAGATATCGCCGAAGATGTCGCCAAAGGCCTCGGCGAAGCCGCCGTAGCCCTGCGCGCCGCCGAAGCCGCCGGCCATGTTCGGGTCCACGCCGGCATGGCCGTACTGGTCATACGCGGCTTTCTTCTCCGGGTCGGAAAGCATCTCGTAGGCCTCCTTGGCCTCCTTGAATTTTTCCTCGGATTCCTTGCTGTCCGGATTGCGGTCCGGGTGGTATTTCATCGCGAGCTTGCGATAAGCCTTCTTGACTTCGTCTTCGCTCGCGTTCTTGCCTACCCCGAGCACTTCGTAATAGTCACGTTTTGCCATGGTGGCTCATTACCTCATTGGCCGGCGGTGCAAGCGGCACCAGCCGGCGAATAGCAAAAAAGCCGAGCGCGGCATCCGACGGCGGTTTCCCGCAGGTCTGATGGCCGTCGCCCGGCGTCGGGGCGGGAGCGGCGCCGGCCAGTGCCTGCACCGCCGCCCGCGTATCCCGATTACTTCTTGTCGTTGACTTCCTTGAATTCGGCGTCCACAACGTTGTCGTCCTGCGGCTGGGCCTGCTGCTGGCCGCCGGCAGCACCCGCGGCACCGGCCGCGGCGCCTTCGCCGGCCTTGGCCTGCATGTCGGCGTAGACCTTCTCGCCCAGCTTCTGGCTGACTTCGGACAGCGCATTGACCTTGGCGTCGATCTCGGCCTTGTCGCCGCCGCGTGCGGCGTCTTCCAGTGCCTTGATCGCGGCCTCGATCTTTTCCTTCTCGCCCGCGTCGAGCTTGTCGCCGTACTCGGTCAGCGCCTTCTTGGTCGAGTGGATCAGCGCGTCGGCCTGGTTGCGGGCATCAGCCAGCTCGCGGGCCTTCTTGTCTTCCTCGGCGTTGGCCTCGGCGTCCTTGACCATGCGCTGGATCTCGTCTTCCGACAGGCCCGAGTTCGCCTTGATGGTGATCCGGTTTTCCTTGCCGCTGGCCTTGTCCTTGGCGCCCACGTGCAGGATGCCGTTGGCGTCGATGTCGAACGAGACCTCGATCTGCGGCGTGCCGCGCGGTGCCGGCGGGATGCCTTCCAGATTGAACTCGCCCAGCAGCTTGTTGCCGGTCGCCATCTCGCGCTCGCCCTGGTACACCTTGATGGTCACGGCCGGCTGGTTGTCGTCGGCGGTCGAGAACACCTGCGCATGCTTGGTCGGGATGGTGGTGTTCTTGGTGATCATCTTGGTCATCACGCCGCCCAGGGTCTCGATCCCCAGCGACAGCGGCGTCACGTCCAGCAGCAGCACGTCCTTGCGGTCGCCCGACAGCACCGAGCCCTGGATCGCGGCACCGACGGCCACGGCTTCATCCGGGTTCACGTCCTTGCGAGCTTCCTTGCCGAAGAACTCCTTGACCTGTTCCTGCACCTTGGGCATGCGGGTCATGCCGCCGACCAGGATCACGTCGTCGATGTCGCTGACCTTGACGCCCGCGTCCTTGATCGCGGTGCGGCACGGCTCGATGGTGCGCGTGATCAGCTCTTCCACCAGGGATTCGAGCTTGGCGCGCGTCATCTTCAGGTTCAAGTGCTTCGGACCCGAGGCATCGGCCGTGATGTACGGCAGGTTGATCTCGGTCTGCTGCGAGCTCGACAGTTCGATCTTGGCCTTTTCCGCGGCTTCCTTCAGGCGCTGCAGCGCGAGCACGTCCTTGGACAGGTCGACGCCCTGGTCCTTCTTGAATTCGCCGATGATGTAATCGATGATGCGCTGGTCGAAGTCTTCGCCGCCCAGGAAGGTGTCGCCGTTGGTCGACAGCACTTCGAACTGCTTCTCGCCGTCGACGTCCGCGATCTCGATGATCGAGATGTCGAAGGTGCCGCCGCCGAGGTCATACACGGCAATCTTGCGGTCGCCCTTCTCGTTCTTGTCCATGCCAAACGCCAGCGCAGCCGCGGTCGGCTCGTTGATGATGCGCTTGACGTCCAGGCCGGCGATGCGGCCGGCGTCCTTGGTGGCCTGGCGCTGCGAGTCGTTGAAGTAGGCCGGCACGGTGATCACGGCTTCGGTCACCGGTTCGCCAAGGTAGTCCTCGGCGGTCTTCTTCATCTTGCGCAGCACTTCGGCCGACACCTGCGGCGGCGCCAGCTTCTGGTCGCGCACCGACACCCATGCGTCGCCGTTGTCGGCCTTGACGATGGCGTACGGCATCAGGCCGATGTCCTTCTGGACTTCCTTCTCTTCGAACTTGCGGCCGATCAGGCGCTTGACCGCGTACAGGGTGTTGCGCGGATTGGTGACGGCCTGGCGCTTGGCCGGCGCGCCGACCAGGATCTCGCCGTCTTCCATGTAGGCGATGATCGACGGGGTGGTGCGGGCACCCTCCGAATTCTCGATGACCTTGGGCGTGTTGCCTTCCAGGATCGCGACGCAGCTATTGGTGGTACCGAGGTCGATACCGATGATCTTACCCATTATTCTCTCCTCTTGAGCCAGCGCTATCCGCGCCGCTGCAATTCAACCTGAGGCCGAAATGTGGCCGTCCGGGGGCTTTTCAAGGGCAGAACCGGCAAATCCGAGTAATTTTCTCGGTTTCTGCCCCCGGTCAACGGCGGGCGCCGCCGAAGCTTGAGCCGCCAGCGCTCACAAGCCGCATTTTGTTGCGGCTAAATTACTTTCAAGAAGCGTCGCGATCACGTTGCCAAAGCACGTCCGAGCCGCCGCCGGCCCGGTTCAGCACCCGCGCCAACACGAACATCAGGTCCGAGAGCCGGTTCAGGTACTGGCGCGGCGCCTCGTTGAGCGGCTCCGCCGCGCCCAGCGCCACCAGCGCGCGCTCGGCGCGCCGGCACACGGTGCGGCATACATGGGCCTGCGCCGCGGCGCGGCTGCCGCCAGGCAGGATGAATTCGGCCAGCCGTGGCAGGTTGGCGTTGTAGTCGGCCAGCCAGGTGTCGAGCTGCGCTACCTGCTCGGGCTTGAGCAAGGTGTAGCCCGGGATGGAGAGCTCGCCGCCGAGGTCGAACAGGTCATGCTGGATATGCAGCAACGCGGCGCGCACGTCGGCGGGCAGGTCTTCGGTCAGCAGCACGCCGACGTGGCAGTTCAGCTCGTCCACGTCGCCGATCGTGGCGATGCGCAGGCTGTCCTTGCCGGTGCGGCTGCCATCGCCCAGGCCGGTGGTGCCGGCGTCGCCGGTGCGGGTGGCGATTTTCGACAGGCGGTTGCCCATGCCGGTCTCCTTTTCAGCGGTTTGTCGTGGGGAAATGGCGCATTATCGCGCCAGAGCCGATCGATTTGCCATGCGCGCCTGCGCTGCCGCATCCCGGCCGGCGCGGGCCGCCGGCTTGTGCGGCTATCGGCCGGGCCGACGCCGCCGGAAGGTGCATGAGCCGCCGCGCGGCGTAGAATGCCGTTATTCGCCCATTCAACCGGGTCGCGCCCCCGCCTGCCTCCGTTGCCTCGACCGGAGCGCCCGCGCCGGCAGCATCGCCGGCCACCCCGCCGCGCCGACCCGCCGGAGACCCGCATGAACCACCCCACGCCGTCCACCTCGCTTGCCCGCCGTCCGCTGCCCGCCGCGCTCGGCGACGCCCTCGCGGCCCGCTTCGGCGAGCGCTTCACCACCTCCGCCGGCGTGCGCGAGCACCACGGCCGCGACGAATCGCCGTTCCCGCCGGCGCTGCCGGATGCCGTGGTCTTCGCCCACAGCACCGAGGAAGTGGCCGAGGTGGCGCGGCTGTGCAACCAGCATGGCGTGCCGCTGATCGCGTATGGCGCCGGCTCGTCGCTCGAGGGCCACCTGCTGGCGGTGGCCGGCGGCATCAGCCTGGACCTGTCGCAGATGAACCGGGTGCTGGCGGTGCAGCCCGAGGACCTGACCGTGACCGTGCAGCCCGGCGTCACGCGCAAGCAGTTGAACCAGGAGATCAAGGACACCGGCCTGTTTTTCCCGATCGACCCGGGCGCCGATGCGTCGCTGGGCGGCATGTGCGCCACGCGCGCGTCGGGGACCAACGCGGTGCGCTACGGCACCATGCGCGAGAACGTGCTGGCGCTGACGGTGGTGACCGCCGACGGCCGCGTGATCCGCACCGGCACGCAGGCGCGCAAGTCATCGGCGGGCTATGACCTGACCCGGCTCTTCATCGGCAGCGAAGGCACGCTGGGCATCATCACCGAGGTCACGGTGCGGCTGTACCCGCAGCCGGAGGCAATCTCCGCCGCGGTTTGCGCCTTTCCCAGCATGGGCAGCGCCGTGCAGGCGGTGATCCAGACCATCCAGCTAGGCGTGCCGGTGGCGCGCGTGGAATTCGTCGATGCGCTGGCGATCCGCGCCATCAACCGCCACGACAACCTGACCCTGCCGGAAACCCCGCACCTGTTCTTCGAATTCCACGGCACCGAGGCCGGCGTGCGCGAGCAGGCCGAGACCGTCCAGCAGATCACCGCCGAGTACGGCGGGCAGGGCTTCGAATGGGCCACGCGCCCGGAGGACCGCAGCCGGCTATGGAACGCGCGCCATACCGCGTACTTTGCGATGCTGCAGCTCAAGCCGGGCTGCAAGTCGGTCACCACCGACGTGTGCGTGCCGATCTCGCGCCTGGCCGACTGCGTCACCGAGACCGAGAAGGACCTGAACGCGTCCGCCCTGCCCTGCCCGATCGTCGGCCATGTGGGCGACGGCAACTTCCACGTGGCGATCCTGGTCGACCCCGACAAGCCCGAGGAAATGGCCGAGGCCGAGGCCATCAACCAGCGCATCGTCGAACGCGCGCTGGCGATGGGCGGCACCTGCACCGGCGAGCACGGCGTGGGCCTGCACAAGCAGCGCTTCCTGGTGGAAGAGCACGGTGAAGACGCGCTGGACCTGATGCGCGCGATCAAGGACGCGCTCGATCCCAACCACATCCTGAACCCGGGCAAGATCTTCAGCGCCACGCGCGCCGGCGCGCAGTAACGCCCCCGACGCGCAACGAAGGATGGCTTCCATGTTCAACCGCGTGCCGCCGCTGCACTTGCTGATCGCATTCGAGGCCGCCGCGCGCCTGGGCAGCTTCGCGCGCGCGGCCGAGGAGCTGTCGGTCACGCCCAGCGCGGTCTCGCACCGTATCAAGAACCTCGAGGAGCTGTGGGGCGAAGACCTGTTCGTGCGCGCCAACGCCGCGCTGCGGCTGACCGCCGCCGGCACGCGCTACCTGCGCAACGTGCAGGACGCGCTCAAGTCGCTCAATGAACTGGCGCGTCCGGAGTACAACAAGCTGCGCACGCGCCTGCGCGTGGCGATCCCGCCCACCTTCGGGCGCCAGCACCTGGTGCCGCGGCTGCCCGAGTTCGGCGCGCTCTATCCGCATATCGACCTCGAGCTGCACCTGGCGATCCCGTTCCTCGACGTCAAGGCCGAGGACACCGACGTCGAGATCCGCTACGGCACCGGCCGCTACCCTGACCTGAAGACCACGCGGCTGCTGGTGGAACCGGTGTTCCCGGCGTGCGGTCGCGAATACTACGAGCGCGTCAACGGGCGCGCCATCACGCGGCCCGAGCACCTGCACGGGCTGGTGCTGCTGCGCAGCCCGCTGGAGCCGTGGAAGCCTTGGTTCGAGACCGCCGGACTGGACTGGCCCGAGCCGCAGACCGGCCCGCAGTTCAACGACATCGGGCTGATGCTGGAAGCCATCGCCTCCAACCAGGGCGTGGCGCTGGTGCGCCAGCGCATGGCGCGGCACTGGCTGTCGCTGGGGCAGATGGTGCGGCTGCTCGATGTGGAATCGGTCTCGCCGCATGGCTACTACATCGTCGAGCGCGAACAGGCCCCGCTCAAGCCCGAGGCGCGTTATTTCGTCGACTGGCTGCTGAGCCTTGACTGGTAGGAGAACCGCCGCATGGAAATCCGCCTGCTGACCCCGGCCGATGCCGCAGCCTTCCACGCGCTGCGCCTGCAAGGACTGGCGGAGGCGCCCGAAGCCTTTGCCGCCAGCCTTGAGGAAGAGCAGGAGCTGGCGCCGGAGGCCGTGGCGCAACGCCTGGCGCCGAGCGCGGACAAGGCCATGTTCGGTGCCTTCGCACCGGGTGCCGGCGGCGACGCGCCGGGCGGCCTGGTGGGCATGGTCGGGGTCATGCGCGAACCCCGGCGCAAGCACTGGCACAAGGCTTCGATCTTCGGCATGTACGTGGCGCCGGGCTGGCGCGAGCACAAGCTCGGCCGGGCGCTTATGCGGCGCGCGCTGCAGCAGGCCGCCGCCATGCCGGGGGTGCGCCAGGTCACGCTGTGCGTCAATGCCGGCAGCGCGGGCGCGGTGCGCTTGTACGAGTCGCTCGGGTTCGAGCGCTTCGGGCTGGAGCCCGATGCGTTGTACGTCGCGCCGCACTTCCACGACAAGCTCGACATGGTGCTGCGGCTGCCGGCCCCTGCCGCGCAGCCGGAACGCTGAACGCAGCGCCACCCTCCGGGGCCGCCGGTGCTACGCTGAAACCGGGGCCAGCGCACGCCCGGCCATGATGAGCATTTTTGATCGGCGTGCCATGCGGAATTCACGTCCGGCGTGATGCCCGCGCCCGGTGCCCTGCGCTATAGTCAGCCGTCCTCCGCAGCCGGCCCTGCACCGCCGCGGCCGGCAGGCCGGGCCACGGCCGCCGCCCAGGAGACCCCACAGGAGTCGTTCATGAATGCCCCGCACGAAGCCCAAACCCTCGCCGCCGGCAACGCCCAGGCCGCGGCTGACAGCCGCCGCGGCGCGCTGCTGGCCGGGCTGGCGCAGATCCTGCCCGACGCCGCGGTGCTGTGGAAGCCGGAAGACACCGTCCCCTATGAATGCGACGGCCTGGCCGCGTACCGCCAGGTGCCGATGGCGGTAGCGCTGCCCGACACCGAGGAGCAGGTCTGCGCCATCCTGCGGCTGTGCCACCAGTTGGGCGTGCCGGTGGTGCCGCGCGGCGCCGGCACCAGCCTGTCGGGCGGCGCCATGCCGATTGCCGAGGGCCTGGTGCTGTCGCTGGCCAAGTTCAAGCGGATCCTGTCGGTCGATCCTTATTCGCGCACCGCGGTGGTCCAGCCGGGCGTGCGCAACCTGGCCATCTCGGATGCCGCAGCGCCCCACAACCTGTACTACGCGCCCGACCCGTCGTCGCAGATCGCCTGCACCATCGGTGGCAACGTCAGCGAGAACTCCGGCGGCGTGCACTGCCTGAAGTACGGCCTGACCGTGCACAACGTGCTGCGCGTGCGCGCGGTGACGATGGCGGGCGAAGTGGTGGTGTTCGGCTCCGAAGCTCCCGACGCGCCCGGGCTGGACCTGCTGGCGGTGCTGATCGGCTCCGAGGGCATGCTGGCGGTGGTCACCGAGGTCACCGTGCGCCTGATCCCCAAGCCGCAGCTGGCGCAGGTGATCATGGCCTGCTTCGACGATGTCGAGAAAGGCGGCAACGCGGTTGCCGATGTGATCGCCGCGGGCATCATCCCGGCCGGGCTCGAGATGATGGACAAGCCTGCCACCGCCGCGGTCGAGCAGTTCGTGCACGCGGGCTATGACCTCGATGCCGCCGCCATCCTGCTGTGCGAGTCCGACGGCACGCCCGAGGAAGTGGCCGAGGAAATCGAACGCATGAGCGCGGTGCTGAAGGCATCGGGCTGCACCCGCATCGTGGTCTCGCAGAACGAAGCCGAGCGCCTGCGCTTCTGGAGCGGACGCAAGAACGCGTTCCCGGCGGCGGGGCGGATTTCGCCGGACTATTACTGCATGGACGGCACCATCCCGCGCAAGCATATCGGCACGCTGCTCAAGCGCATCGAGGCCATGGAAGGCAAGTACGGCCTGCGCTGCATCAACGTATTCCATGCCGGCGACGGCAACATGCATCCGCTGGTGCTGTTTGACGGCGGCGACGAGGACCAGTGGCACCGCGCCGAGCTGTTTGGCGCCGACATCCTGGAAACCTGCGTCGAGCTGGGCGGCACCGTTACCGGCGAGCACGGCGTGGGAGTGGAGAAGCTCAACTCCATGTGCGTGCAGTTCTCGACTGCGGAGCGCGACGCCTTCTTCGGCGTCAAGGCCGCCTTCGACCCGGCGCGGCTGCTCAACCCCGACAAGGCCATTCCCACGCTGGCGCGCTGCGCGGAGTACGGCAAGCTGCACGTGAAGAAAGGCCTGCTGCCGCATCCCGAATTGCCGCGCTTCTAAGCCCCATCCCCGAACCCGCCATGCCCGAGAATCCCCGCCGGCGCCAGCACCAGGAAGCGGTCGTGCGCCAGCGCCTGGGCCAGCCCGAGGCCGGCTGGCGCCAGCGCTGGTACACCATCATCTTCGAGGCCGACACCCGCGAGGGGCGCAGCTTCGATGTCGCGCTGCTGATCGCCATCGTTGCCAGCGTGATGATCGTGATGCTCGACAGCCTGCCGGCGATGAGCCAGCGGCTGGGCGGGGCCTTCACGGCGCTGGAATGGATGTTCACGCTGCTGTTCACGGCGGAGTACGCCATGCGCATGCTGGTGGTGCGGCGACCGTGGCGCTATGCGCTGAGCTTCTACGGCATCATCGACTTCATCTCGATCATGCCGACCTGGCTGGCGTTCTTCGTGCCGGAACTGCATTTCCTGATCGACGTGCGCCTGCTGCGGCTGATGCGTGTGTTCCGGATCCTGAAGCTGACCGTGTACTTCGAGGAAGCCGAGATCCTGTACCGCGCGCTGGTCAACAGCCGGCGCAAGATCTTCGTGTTCCTGGCCGCGGTGTTCATCATCACCGTGATCCTCGGCACCGTGATGTACGTGGTCGAAGGCCCCGAACACGGCTTTCACAGCATCCCGGTCAGCATGTACTGGGCGGTGGTGACGCTGACCACCACGGGCTTCGGCGACATGGTGCCCAAGACGGCGCTGGGGCAGTTCATCACCTCGCTGACGATCCTGCTGGGCTACGGCATCATCGCCTTTCCCACCGGCATCGTGGGTGCCGAGCTGGCCGCCAGCATCATGAAGCGGCCCCTGACGACGCGCAGCTGCACCCATTGCCTGACCGAAGGGCACGAGCCCGACGCGCAGTATTGCAAGCACTGCGGCAGCCGGCTGCCGGACTATCAGAACGACCGGCCTGAAGTCCCGGGCGGCCGCGATGGCCCGACCGGCCCCTGAGCCTCGCCAGAACCCTCCTTCCCATTTCGCCCGACTATGCAAGCCACCCTCGACGCCTTCCGCGACGCCGTCCGGCAAGCCACCGAATACCGCACCCCACTGCGGCTGCGCGGCGGCGGCAGCAAGGACTTTTACGGCCAGCCGCCGCAAGGCCAGCTGCTGGACACGCGCGCCTACACCGGCATCGTCGACTACGACCCGGCCGAACTCGTGATCACCGCGCGCTGCGGCACGCCGCTGGCCGAGATCGAAGCCGCGCTGGCGGAAAAGCGCCAGATCCTGGCATTCGAGCCGCCCCATTTCGCGCTGCCCGGCCAGCCCGCCAGCGCGACGCTGGGCGGCGCCGTGGCCGCCGGGCTGTCCGGCCCGCGCCGGCAATCGGTAGGCGCGTTGCGCGACTTCGTGCTGGGCGCGCAACTGATGGATGGCCGCGGCGAGGTGATGGACTTCGGCGGCCAGGTGATGAAGAACGTGGCGGGCTATGACGTGTCGCGGCTGCTGGCGGGATCGCTCGGCACGCTGGGGCTGATCCTGCAAGTGTCGGTCAAGGTGCTGCCGGCACCGTTCGACGAGGCCACGCTGCGCTTCGAGATGGCGCAGGCCGAAGCCATCCGGCAACTGAACCAGTGGGGCGGCCAGCCGCTGCCGCTGGCGTCTTCGGCGTGGCATGCGGGAGTGCTGCATGTGCGCCTGTCCGGCGCCAGTGCCGCGGTGCGCGCGGCCTGCGCGAGGCTGGGCGGCGAACACCTGGACCCGGCAGCAGCTGCCACGCTGTGGCAAGCGCTGCGCGAGCAGACCCACCGGTTCTTCGCGCCGGCACAAGCCGGCCGCGCGCTGTGGCGCCTGGCGGTGCCGCCCGTGGCCGCGCCGCTGGCGCTGCCGGGCGAACAGCTGGTCGAATGGGGCGGCGGCCAGCGCTGGTGGCTGCCTGAAGAAGACTCTGCCCGGGCCGACGCCGACAGCGTGCGCGCGGTGGCCCAGGCCGCCGGCGGCCATGCCACGCTGTTTCGCAACGGCGACAAGTCGATGGGCGTATTCACGCCGCTGGCGTCGCCGCTGGCGGCGATCCACCGCCGCCTGAAAGAAACCTTCGACCCGGCCGGCATCTTCAACCCGCAGCGCATGTACCCCGGGCTCTGAGCCCGCAGGTCCAGAAAACCAGGCCCAACTTCCCCACACCATGCAAACGACCCTGGCCGATTTTCTCCGCGACACGCCCGAAGGCGAGGAAGCCAAATCCATCGTCGGCAAGTGCGTGCATTGCGGCTTCTGCACCGCCACGTGCCCCACTTACCAGTTGCTCGGCGATGAACTGGACGGCCCGCGCGGGCGCATCTACCTGATGAAGCAGGTGCTCGAAGGCCACGCCATCACCGAAAGCACGCGCTTGCACCTGGACCGCTGCCTGACCTGCCGCAATTGCGAGTCGACCTGCCCCTCCGGGGTGCGCTACGGACGCCTGGTCGACATCGGCCGCAAGCTGGTCGACGACCAGCTGGAAGCCGAGGGCGTGCGGCGCCCCGCCAGCCAGCGCATCACGCGCTGGGTGCTGCGCGAGGGGCTGACGCGGCCGGCGCTGTTCGGCACGGCGCTGCGCCTGGGCCAGATGGTGCGCCCGCTGCTGCCCGGCACGCTGCGCGCCAAGGTGCCGCCGCTGTCCGCCAGTGCCGCGCCCGGCGCCTGGCCACGCAACACGCATGCGCGCAAGATGCTGTTGCTCGACGGTTGCGTGCAGCCGGCGATGTCGCCCAACATCAATGCCGCCACCGCGCGCGTGTTCGACCGTGTCGGCGTACAACTGGTGGTGGCGCGCGAAGCCGGATGCTGTGGCGCAATCCGCTTCCACACCGGCGACCACGATGGCGGCCTCGACAATATGCGCCGCAATATCGACGCCTGGTGGCCGCATGTCGAAGCGGGCGCCGAGGCCATCGTGATGACCGCCTCGGGCTGCGGCGCGATGGTCAAGGATTACGGCCATTTGCTGCGCAACGACCCTGGCTATGCCGAGCGCGCACGGCGCATCTCGGCGCTGACGCGCGACCTGTCCGAGGTCCTGCCCGACTTTGCCGACGACCTGCACGCCGCCGCCGGCGCGGTGCCACGCGACGGCCGGCGCGTGGCCTACCACCCGCCGTGCACGCTGCAGCACGGCCAGCAGATCCGCGGCAAAGTCGAAGCGCTCTTGACCGGCCTCGGCGTGGAAGTCAAACTCTGCGCTGACAGCCACCTGTGCTGCGGCTCGGCGGGCACATATTCGGTGTTGCAGCCGGAACTGTCCCAGCGCCTGCGCGACGACAAGCTCGCCAAACTGCAGGCGACCCAGCCCGAAGCCATCGTCTCGGCCAATATCGGCTGCATCTCGCACCTGCAGGGCGGCACCGATACGCCGGTCATGCACTGGATCGAGCTGGTCGACCGGATGCTCGGCTGACCGGCTGGCCGGCACAAGGGGCCGGATCACGGCCGCGTGGTTGTCGCCCCTCTCCCGCTTGCGGGAGAGGGAAGCAATGCATAACCAGCGACCGCCCCAATGCTCCAGACCTTTGCCATCCTGTTGGTTTTCCAGTCCGTCGGCGAGGTGATCAGCTACGCGCTGACCCTGCCCGTGCCGGGCCCCGTGCTGGGCATGATCCTGCTGTTCGGCTGGCTCGTGTTCGACGACCGCCTGCTGCCCATCATCCAGGGCACCACCAGCGAACTGCTCAAGCACCTGTCGCTGCTGTTCGTGCCGGCCGGCGTCGGCATCATGGTCCACGCCAACCGCATCGAGGGCGAGTGGCTGCCGATCCTGGTCGCGCTGGTGGTGTCCACGTGGCTGGCCATCGCCACCGCCGCCGTGGTCACGCGCATGCTGATGCGCAAGCGCACCGATACGCCCGACGTGCCGCGCACCGACGCCAAAGGGGAGCAGGCATGATGACACCCCGCCTGAACGAGATCTGGGTCTACCTTGCCGCCAGCCCGCTGGTGGGGCTGACCGCGACGCTGCTCGCCTATGTCTTTGCCTTCCGCATCTATGAGAAATCGCGCTTCTCGCCGCTGGCCAACCCGGTGATGATCGCGGTGGCGCTGCTGGTCACGGTGCTGACGGTCACCGGCACGCCCTACAAGACCTACTTCGACGGCGCGCAGTTCGTGCACTTCCTGCTGGGGCCCGCGACGGTGGCGCTGGCGGTGCCGCTGTACCTGCAGTTGCCCAAGCTGCGCACCCATGTGTTCCCGCTGCTGGCAGGGCTGGTGGCCGGCTCGGTGGTGGCGGTGGTGTCGGCGGTAGGCATTGCCTGGCTGCTCGGTGCCTCGCCGGAAACGGTGCGCTCGCTCGCGCCCAAGTCGGTGACGATCCCGATCGCCATGGGCGTGGCCGAGAAGATCGGCGGGCTGCCGTCGCTGACGGCGGTGCTGGTGATGGCCACCGGCATCATCGGCGCGATCAGCGCCACCAGCGTGCTGAACCTGCTGCGCATCCGCGACTACAGCGTGCGCGGCTTCGCCACCGGCGTGGCGGCGCATGGCATCGGCACCGCGCGCGCGTTCCAGGTCAACCAGGAGGCCGGCGCCTTCGCCGCGCTGGGCATGGGCCTGAACGGCGTGCTGACCGCCATCCTGGTGCCGGTGATGGCGGCGTGGATGCCGCACTGACATCCTCCTGACAGCACGCTGTCAGCAGCCCCCGCGCATGATGCGGGCTCTTCCCTCCCCTACCTATGGAACCCAGGAGCCCATCATGAGCCATCGCCTGATCAACTGGCTGGAAATCCCCGTCGTCGACATGTCCCGCGCAGTCGGCTTCTACGAGCAGGTGTTCGCGCTCAAGCTGCGCCGCGAGACCATGAGCCAGGTCGACATGGCCGTGTTCCCGCACCCCGATCCCGGCGGCGCGCTGGTGGCCGGCGAAGGTTACCGCCCCAGCAACTACTACGGCACCGTGCCGTACCTGCACGCGCCGGAACTGGACGCGCTGCTGGAGCGCGCCGCGCGCGCCGGCGGCAAGACCGTGTTCGGGCCGCTGCGCCTGCCGGGCGAGATCGGCCGCATCGCGCATATCACCGACAGCGAAGGCAACCGCATCGGCTTGCACGAACCGGTGGCCGGATGACCGCCATGCCCCACGCTGATCGATGAGCCGCCGCGCCGACCGCCTGTTCCAGATCGTGCAGGTGCTGCGCGGCCGCCGCCTGACCACGGCGGCGCTGCTGGCGCAGCGGCTCGGGGTGTCGGAACGCACCGTCTACCGTGATATCCAGGCGCTGTCCCTGTCGGGCGTGCCGGTCGAGGGCGAAGCCGGCATCGGCTACCGGCTGCGCGCCGACTTCGATGTGCCGCCGCTGATGTTCACCGCCATGGAAGTCGAAGCGCTGGTCGCCGGCCTGCGGCTGCTGAAGGCCTGGGGTGGCGGCGCGCTGGCGGCCGCGGCCGATCCGGCGCTGGAAAAGCTGATGGCCGCACTGCCGCCGCCGCGCCGGCTGGCGGCGCAGCAAAGCCGCGTGTTTGCGCCCGAGTACGTCAACCAGGCGCAGGTGCGCGAGGCCTTCGATGTGGTGCACGGCGCGCTGGGTGCGCACAAGCTGTTGCTGCTCGACTACTGCGACGTGCAGCAGCGCGTCACCGAACGCGTGGTGATGCCGCTGGGGCTGTTCTTCTGGGGCAATGCCTGGCTGCTGGCCACGTGGTGCACCACGCGCGAGGACTACCGCAGCTTCCGGCTGGACCGCTGCCGCGCCATCCGCATGCTGGACGACCATTTCCACGAGACCCCGGACCGCTCGCTCAACGGTTTCCTGCGCGCGGTGCGCGCCAGCGGCACCTGAGGCTCAGGCGGCAGGGTCGGACAACAGCTTTTCAATATCGGCGCGCAGCTCTTCCGGCTTGGTGGTTGGCGCATAGCGCTTGAACACCGTGCCGTCGCGGCGCAGCAAGAACTTGGTGAAGTTCCACTTGATGCCCTGGGTACCGAGCACGCCACGCTTTTCGGTGGTCAGCCACTGGTACAGCGGATGGGCGGCGGGCCCGTTTACGTCGATCTTGGCGAACATCGGGAAGCGCACCGCGAAGCGTGTTTCGCAGAACTGCCCGATCTGCTGCGCGTCGCCCGGCTCCTGCTTGCCGAACTGGTTGCACGGGAAGCCCAGCACCTCCAGGCCGCGCCCGTGGTATTCGTCATAGAGCTTCTGCAGGCCTTCGTACTGCGGCGTAAAGCCGCATTCGCTGGCGGTATTGACGACCAGCATCACCTTGCCCTGGAATTGCGACAGCGGCACCGGCTGGCCGGCGAGCGAGTTGGCTTCGAACTGGTAGACATTGCTCATGGCAGACTCCTGTAGGTAACCAAGCATACCGCCATGCGCATCGCCGCGCAGCCCTCAGATGACGTTGAGATGCTCGGTGCCGGCACCGAGGTCCGAGTCCTTGGCGTGCGTGCTGTGCAGCTTGATCATCAGGCGCAGGTCGTTGAGCGAGTCGGCATTGCGCAGCGCGTCCTCGTAGGTGATCTTGCCTTCCTCGTACAAGTCGAACAGCGCCTGGTCGAACGAGATCATGCCCTGCTCGCGCGACTTCTTGATGACTTCCTTGAGCTCGTGGATCTCGCCCTTGAAGATCAGGTCGGCCACCAGCGGCGTGCCGATCATGATTTCCACCGCCGGCACCCGGCCCTTGCGGCCGGCGCGTGGCAACAGGCGCTGCGAGATCATCGCCTTGAGGTTCAGCGACAGGTCGATCAGCAGCTGCTGGCGCTTTTCCTCGGGGAAGAAGTTGACCACGCGGTCGATCGCCTGGTTGGCATTGTTGGCGTGCAGCGTGGCCAGGCACAGGTGGCCGGTCTCGGCGTACTGCATCGCGTACTCCATGGTCTCGCGGTCGCGGATCTCGCCGATCAGGATCACGTCGGGCGCCTGGCGCAGCGTGTTCTTCAGCGCCACGTGCCAGGACTCGGTATCGATGCCCACCTCGCGCTGCGTGACGATGCAGTTCTGGTGCGCATGCACGTATTCGATCGGATCCTCGATGGTGATGATATGGCCGTACGAATGCGCGTTGCGGTGGTCCAGCATCGCCGCCAGCGTGGTCGACTTGCCTGAGCCGGTGGCCCCGGTCACGATCACCAGCCCGCGCTTGGCCATCACCACGTCATGCAGCGTCTGCGGCAGGTCCAGGTCGGCTACCGACGGGATGCGCGTATTGATGGTGCGCACCACCATGCCGGCCTTGCCCTGCTGGATGAACGCCGACACGCGGAAACGCCCGGCCTTGGGCGCGGTGATCGCGAAATTGCATTCGCGGGTGGTGTCGAAGTCCTGCACCTGCCGTTCGTTCATCACCGAACGCACCAGGCCCAGCGCCTGAGTCGGGTTGAGCGGCTGCTGCGACACCGGCGTGAGCTTGCCATCGACCTTGATTGCCGGCGGAAAGTCCGAAGTGATGAACAGGTCCGAGCCGCGGTTGCTGACCATCAGCTCGAGCAGGTCGTTGATGTACTTGGCGGCGGATTCGCGGTCGAGCATGGCGGTGTCCTGCTGGAGGAAGGGCGAACACGGGCCTCAGCCCATGAACGCGTCCGGATTCTTGGCTATGGCGCGGGCGTCGTTGTAGCTGATGACGCTGCGCTTGATCAGGTCCGACAGGCACTGGTCCAGCGTCTGCATGCCCAGGCCGCTGCTGGTCTGCATCATCGAGTACATCTGCGCGATCTTGTTCTCGCGGATCAGGTGGCGGATCGCGGGGGTGGCGATCATGATCTCGTGCGCGGCGGTGCGGCCGTTGCCGTCGCGCGTCTTCAGCAGCGTCTGCGAGATCACCGCCTCCAGCGATTCCGACAGCATGGTGCGCACCATGTCCTTCTCTTCGGGCGGGAACACGTCGACCACGCGGTCGATGGTCTTGGCCGCGGAGCTGGTGTGCAGCGTGCCGAAGACCAGGTGGCCGGTTTCGGCCGCGGTCAGTGCCAGGCGGATGGTTTCGAGGTCGCGCAGTTCGCCCACAAGAATGACGTCGGGGTCTTCGCGCAGCGCCGAGCGCAGCGCGTTGGCAAACGAATGCGTATGCGGCCCCAGTTCGCGCTGGTTGATCAGGCTCTTCTTGGAGCTGTGCACGAATTCGATCGGGTCCTCCACCGTGAGGATGTGGCCCATGTCGTTTTCATTGCGATGATCGACCATCGCCGCCAGCGTGGTGGACTTGCCCGAGCCGGTCGGGCCCGTCACCAGAACCAGCCCGCGCGGCTTCATGCACAGGTCGGCAAACACCGCGGGCGCACGCAGCTCTTCCAGCGTGAGCACCTTGGAGGGAATGGTCCGGAACACCGCTGCGGCGCCGCGCTGGGTGTTGTAGGCATTGACGCGGAAGCGCGACAGGCCGGCGATCTCGAACGAGAAATCGATTTCCAGGCGTTCCTCGTAGGCCTTGCGCTGGGTGTCGCTCATGATGTCGTACACCATGGCGTGGACATCCTTGTGCGTCATCGAGGCGACGTTGATCCGGCGCATGTCGCCATGGATCCGCACCATCGGCGGCATGTCCGCGGACAGATGAAGATCGGACGCCTTGTTCTTGACGGCGAAAGCCAATAGCTGCGCGATGTCCATCTATAATGACCCCACCCTGATTGTTATCGGTACTTGATGTACCTGTTATATATGTTCGCCGGATTATGTCTGTGATTGCCGCCAACTTGCAAGCCGTGCGCCAGGGCATTGCGGCGGCGGCACAACAGGCCGGCAGGCAGCCCGCGGACATTGCCCTGCTGGCCGTTTCCAAGACCGTTTCCCCTGACCGCATAAGGGCCGCATACGCCGCCGGACAGTTCGCTTTCGGCGAGAACTACGCCCAGGAAGGCGTCGACAAGATCGCCGCGCTGGCCGACCTGCGCAGCCAGCTGCAATGGCATTTCATCGGCCCGCTGCAAAGCAACAAGACGCGGCTGGTGGCTGAACATTTCGACTGGGTCCACGCCATCGACCGGCTCAGGATCGCCGAGCGGCTGTCGGCACAGCGGCCGGCCGGCCTGGCGCCGCTGCAGGTCTGCATCCAGGTCAATATCAGCGGCGAAGCCAGCAAGAGCGGCGTCGCCCCGGCCGAGGTCCCCGCGCTGGCGCATGCCGTCGCCAACCTGCCCGCCCTGCGGCTGCGCGGGCTGATGGCGATCCCCGAACCCGCCGCCGATCCCGCCGCGCAGCGGCGTCCGTTCGCCGCCATGCGCGCCATGCTGCAGGCACTGTGCGCCGATGGCCTGGCGCTCGACACGCTCTCGATGGGCATGTCGGGCGACATGGATGCCGCCATCGCCGAGGGCGCAACGCTGGTGCGGATCGGCACCGCCATCTTCGGCGCGCGCGGCTGACCGGCCCCGCCCCACCGGAATCCTTCAGACCCCCAGAGACCTACATGCTCGACACCCTCACCTTCGGCTTTCTTGGCGGCGGCAACATGGCTTCCGCACTGATCGGCGGCCTGATCGCCCGCGGCGTGCCCGCCGGCGCGATCCGCGTGGTCGACCCGTTCCCGGAAGCGCAGCAACGCCTGGCGCGCGATCTCGGCGTGCATGCCGCCGGCGCGCCGGATGCCGCGTTCGGCGCCAGCGATGTGCTGGTGCTGGCGGTCAAGCCGCAGCAATTCCGCGAAGCTGCGGGGCAACTGCTGCCGCTGCTGCCGGCCAGCGGCAAGGGCAACCTGGTGATCAGCGTGGCCGCCGGCATCCGGCTGCAGGACATGCAACGCTGGCTCGGCGGTCGCAGCCGCGTGGTGCGCGCGATGCCGAATACGCCGGCGCTGTCGGGCATGGGCATGACGGGCCTGGCCGCACCCGCCGGGCTGTCAGCCGAAGACCGGGCGATCGCCAGCGCTGTGGCCGAGGCCGTCGGCAAATGCGTGTGGGTCGATGGCGATGACCAGATCGATGCCGTCACCGCGATTTCCGGCAGCGGTCCTGCCTACGTGTTCTATTTCATCGAGGCGATGCAGCGTGCCGCCACCGAACTGGGCCTGAGCGCCGAGCAAGGGCGCGAGCTTGCGGTGGAAACCTTCCGCGGCGCGGCCACGCTGGCGGGACAGTCGCCCGAACCGGTGGCGACGCTGCGCGAGCGCGTGACGTCGAAGGGTGGGACGACCTACGCGGCGCTGACGGCGATGGAGGCCTCCGGCATCGCCAATGCCTTCGTGCGCGCGATGCATGCCGCGGCGGCGCGCGGCAAGGAGATGGGGGCGGAGTTCGGGAAGGACTGAGCCACGCCAGACCGCGGCCGCGCTGACTTGGCTGCCGCCTGTCGCCGACGCTCCCCTCTCCCGCGAGCGGGAGAGGGAGCAAACCCCCAGCCCGCGTTAGGTCTCACCGCACCGCATACGCCAACGCCGTCCCCGCAAACACGCAAGCCCCCAGCCAGTTGTTATGCCGGAACGCGGCAAAGCACCGCATCCGGTCGCGATCCCGGATCAGCGTGTAGTGGTAGCCGGCGCAGCCGATCGCGGCAACCAGCCCCACCCAATACGGCCACCCCAGGCCGAGCAGCACGCCCGCCGACGCCATCAGCGCAAAGAACGCCGCATAGCAAAGCATGATCGCCGCCACGTCGAAGCGCCCGAAGGTGATCGCCGAGGTCTTCATGCCGATCAGCAGGTCGTCATCGCGATCGACCATCGCATAGGCGGTGTCGTAAGCCACCGCCCAGAACACATTGGCCAGCAGCATCAGCCACGCCACCAGGGGCACCTGGTCCTGGATCGCGGCAAACGCCATCGGGATGCCGAAGCCGAAGGCGATGCCAAGATACGCCTGCGGGATCGCAAAGAAGCGCTTGAAGAACGGGTACGTGCCCGCCACCACCGCCGCCACCACCGCCAGCCACTTGGTCAGCGCATTCAGCGGCAGCACCAGCGCGAAAGCGATCAGCGCCAGCACGGCGGCCACCGCCAGTGCTTCCCACGCGGCGATCTTGCCTGCGGTCAGCGGCCGCTCCCTGGTGCGCTTGACGTGCTTGTCGAAGTCGCGGTCGGCCCAGTCGTTGATGGCGCAGCCTGACGAGCGCATCAGGAAGGTGCCGGCCACGAAGATCCAGAACAATGCCCACGCCGGCGGCCCGTCCGCGGCCATCCACATGGCCCACAGCGTCGGCCACAGCAGCAGCAGCGTGCCGATGGGCTTGTCGATGCGCACCAGGCGCGCGTAAAGGGCAAGGCGTTCAAGCATGGGGGTGTGGGGCAACGGCGAGTGAGTCTGCACGGCGCGGATCCGGGAAGGACGATTCAATGAAAACGCGCCGCAGCCCGGACGGTTGCGACGCGCAGTGCCGGCTGCCGCAGGCGAGGCAGCCAGGAGAGCGAGCAGGCCTCAGGCCAGCATCGAGCGCAGCATCCACGCGGTCTTTTCATGCGTCTGCATGCGCTGGGTGAGCAGGTCGGCCGAGGGCTCGTCGCCGGCGGCGTCGATCACCGGGAAGATCGAACGCGCGGTGCGCACCACGGCTTCCTGGCCTTCGACCAGCTTGCGGATCATGTCGGTGGCCTCGGGCACGCCCTCTTCCTCGGCGATCGACGACAGGCGCGCGTATTCCTTGTAGGTGCCCGGTGCCGGGTAGCCCAGCGCGCGGATACGCTCGGCAATCGAGTCCACGGCCAGCGCCAGTTCGTTGTACTGGGTCTCGAACATCAGATGCAGCGTATTGAACATGGGACCCGTCACGTTCCAGTGGAAGTTGTGGGTCTTGAGGTAGAGGGTGTAGGTGTCCGCCAGCAGCTTGGACAGGCCTTCCGCGATCTTCTTGCGGTCCTTGTCGGAAATACCGATATTCACGCTCATCTCGTTCTTCTTTGCCATGGTAGATACGCTCCGTTCTGGTATAGCCACGAGGAGCGCCGCCGGGCTTGCCGATTCGGGGCCGGGCGGCGCGGTACTCCGCATTATTGCACTGGGCAACGGTCCCGGCCAAACGCCGCACCACTGACCGTTGCCGGGCCGGCGCTTATTGCAGGTTCAGTGCCCGCTTCACGCCCTCGCCGTAGGCCGGATCGGCCCGCGTGAAGTGCTCCAGCTGGACCCGCACGATCGGCTCGGGCACGCCCTGCATCGCCGCGGCGATATTGGCGAACAGACGCTGGCGCTGGCCTTCGTCGAACAGGCGGAACAGCGCGCCGGGCTGGCTGTAGTAGTCCGAGTCGACGCGGTGATCCCAGCGGTCGGCGGCGCCGTCCAGCGCCAGCGGCGGCTCCATCGCGCGCTCGCTGGCGGCATAGGCGCTTTCGCGGTTGGGCTCGTAATTGAGCTTGCCACCCTGGTTGCCGTCCACGCGCATCGCGCCGTCGCGGTGGAAGCTGTTGTGGAACGGGCATTTCGGCGCATTGACCGGGATCTGGCCGTGGTTGATGCCCAGGCGGTAGCGCTGCGTGTCGCCATACGAGAACAGCCGCCCCTGCAGCATTTTGTCGGGCGAGAAGCCGATGCCGGGAACGATATTGGCCGGGTTCATCGCCACCTGCTCGACCTCGGCAAAGTAGTTGTCCGGGTTGCGGTTGAGCTCGACCACGCCCACGTCGATCAGCGGGTAGTCCTTGTGCGGCCAGACCTTGGTCAGGTCGAACGGATTGATGTGGTACTTCGCCGCCTCGGCTTCCGGCATCACCTGCACGCGCAGGTTCCAGCGCGGGAAATTGCCGCGCTCGATATGGTCGAACAGGTCGCGCTGGGCGCTCTCGCGGTCGTTGGCGACCACTCGGGCCGCTTCCTCGTTGGTCCAGTTTTCCACGCCCTGCTGCGACTTGAAGTGGAACTTGACGTAGAAGCGCTCGTTATTGGCGTTGATGAACGAGTAGGTGTGTGAGCCGAAGCCATGCATTTGCCGATAGTTCTGCGGCAGGCCGCGATCGCTCATCAGGATGGTGACCTGGTGCAGCGATTCCGGGTGGCGCGACCAGAAGTCCCACACCGCGATCGGGTCGCGCAGGTTGGTGCGCGGGTTGCGCTTCTGCGTATGGATGAAGTCCGGGAACTTGAGCGGGTCGCGCACGAAGAACACCGGCGTGTTGTTGCCGACCAGGTCCCAGTTGCCTTCATCGGTATAGAACTTGATCGAGAAGCCGCGCACGTCGCGCTCGGCGTCGGCCGCGCCGCGCTCGCCGGCCACGGTGGAGAAGCGGATGAACAGCGGCGTTTCCTTGCCGACCTCGGCGAACACCGAGGCCTTGGTGTACTGCGTGATGTCGTGGGTGATGCGCAGCGTGCCGTAGGCGCCGGAGCCCTTGGCGTGCACGCGCCGCTCCGGAATGACTTCGCGGTCGAAGTGGGCCAGCTTTTCGAGGAACCAGACGTCCTGCAGCAACATCGGGCCGCGCGGGCCGGCGGTTTGCGAGTTCTGGTTATCGGCGACCGGTGCGCCGGCGGCAGTGGTAAGGGTGTCCTTCTTGCTCATCTTTTCCTCTTTGTGGGTGGGCTGCAAGGGGATGCCGCGTCAGAGCGCGGCGGCATAGCAGGCAAGGCAATCGAGCAGGCAGCGCCCCATGCGGAGGGGAATCGGGGGCTTGATCGGTGTCGTTGTCAGTGACTGGGCGCTGGGGCTCATCCTCGTTTCCTGTCTTGCGTCGACGCCATCCGCATCGACAGGAGCCAGTCTACAAACGATCTATCAAGTTGAGAATTTAATTATTTATACCTATGTATTAGGTCAAATCTATCCCGGATTGCTGCAACGTATGCCGGCATCCGGTCACTGTCCGAAGAGAGCCCGGCCAAATGCCCCGGGGCCGTGGCGGAAACGACAACGGCCGCAGCGGAATGTCCGCTGCGGCCGTTGTCATGCCAGTCCTGGGGGCCCGAATGCTCAGGCGGCTTCGGCCAGTTCCTTGGCGTCGAGCATGCGCACGCCGGGCAGGTCGCAGGCGGCCACGGCGTTGGCCAGCGCTTCCATCGCCGGCAGGCGGGTGAAGCTCTTGCGCCAGGCCAGCACCACGCGCCGGTCAGGCACCGGGTCGGCAAACGGCACGTACGACAGCATGTCGCCCTTGGCTTTCAGGTCGGGCACCGAGGTGCGCGGCAGCACGGTGATACCGACGCCGCTGGCCACCATATGTCGGATGGTCTCGAGCGACGAGCCCTCGAAGGTCTTCTGAATGCCATCGGCGGCCTGCGAAAAGCGCGACAGCTCGGGGCATACGCCCAGCACATGGTCGCGGAAGCAATGGCCGCTGCCGAGCAGCAGCATGGTCTGCTGCTTCAGTTCTGCAGGATCGACCGCATGGGCCTGCGCCAGCTGATGGCCGCGCGGCACGGCCACGACAAAGGGTTCGTCATAGAGCGGTCGCACCGTCAGGCCGGAATCCGGGAACGGCTCGGCCATCACCGCGCAATCGATCTCGCCCTGCTTGAGCAGCTCGATCAGCTTGTGGGTGTAGTTCTCCTGCAGCATCAGCGGCATCTGCGGCACGGTGTCGATCATCTGCTTGACCAGCGACGGCAGCAGGTACGGCCCGATCGTGTAGATCACGCCCACGCGCAGCGGCCCGGCCAGCGGGTCCTTGCCCTGCTTGGCGATCTCGCGGATGGCCATGGTCTGCTCCAGCACACGCTGGGCCTGCGCCACGATCTGCTCGCCGACCGACGTCACCGACACTTCAGAGGTGCCGCGTTCGAAGATCTGCACGTTGAGTTCGTCTTCCAGCTTCTTGATGGCGACCGACAGCGTCGGCTGCGACACGAAACAGGCTTCGGCGGCCCGGCCGAAATGGCGCTCGCGCGCCACGGCGACGATGTACTTGAGTTCGGTGAGCGTCATGACTTATCAAATCCGGATAGGCGATAGATTTTACCTTCGATTGCTGGATCTGTCAGAGTGCCGACGCCCAGCCAGCTGGTATGCGCCGGCACCGTCACAAAGCGGCGCTCAAGCCTTCAGGTAATGCTCGCGTCCGCCGAGCCAGCGCGACAGATGCGCTTCCACTGCTTCCGGATAGTGCGCCAGCATCAGCTCGGCAGCCGCCTGGGCGTACTCCACCAGCCAGGCATCGGTCTGCAGGTCGGCAAAGCGCAACATCGCCTCGCCGGACTGGCGCGCGCCCAGGAATTCACCCGGGCCGCGGATCTCCAGGTCGCGCCGCGCGATCTCGAAGCCGTCGGTGGTCTCGCGCATGGTCGCCAGGCGCTCGCGCGCGGTGGGCGACAGCGGCGCCTGGTACATCAGCAGACAGACCGATTCGGCGCTGCCGCGCCCGACCCGGCCGCGCAACTGGTGCAGCTGCGCCAGGCCGAAGCGCTCGGCGTGCTCGATCACCATCAGCGAGGCATTGGGCACGTCCACGCCGACTTCGATCACGGTGGTGGCCACCAGCACTTGCAGCCGGTTGGCGCTGAAGTCGTCCATCACCGCGGCCTTCTCCGCCGGCGGCAGGCGCCCGTGCACCAGGCCCACGCGCAGGTCGGGCAGCGCGGCCACCAGGGTTTCGTAGGTCTCGACCGCAGTCTGCAGCTGCAGCGCCTCGCTTTCCTCGATCAGCGGGCACACCCAGTAGACCTGCCGGCCTTCGGCGGCGGCATGGTGGATGCGGCCGATCACTTCGTCGCGCCGCTCGTCGTTGACCAGGCGTGTGACGATGGGCGTGCGCCCCGGCGGCAGTTCATCGATCACCGAGACGTCGAGATCGGCATAGTACGTCATGGCCAGCGTGCGCGGGATCGGCGTGGCCGACATCATCAGTTGGTGCGGCACGGTTTCGGCCGCGGCGATCGCCGCGGCGGGAGCCTCTGCCGCACCGGCCTTGCCGCGCAGCGCCAGCCGCTGCGCCACGCCGAAGCGGTGCTGCTCGTCGACCACCGACAGCCCCAGCTTGGCGAAGCGCACGGTGTCCTGGATCAGCGCATGGGTGCCGATCACCAGCTGCGCCTCGCCCGCTTCCACGCGCGCCACGGCCGCCCGCTTCTCGCGCGCTTTCTGGCTGCCCGCCAGCCATGCCACCGGCACGCCCAGCGGTTCCAGCCACGCAGACAGCTTGCGGAAATGCTGCTCGGCCAGGATCTCGGTCGGCGCCATCAGCGCTGCCTGGAAACCGGCATCGATGGCCTGGCACGCCGCCAGCGCGGCGACGATGGTCTTGCCGCTGCCCACGTCGCCCTGCAGCAGCCGGTGCATCGGGTGCGGCAGGGCCATGTCGGCGGCGATTTCCTCGACCACGCGCTGCTGGGCACCGGTCAGCCGGAACGGCAAGGCGGCCAGGAAGCGCGTCAGCAGCCCGCCCGCGCGGCGCGGCATGGTCGGCGCGGTCTTGTCGCGGCGCGCCGCGTGCGCGCGCCGCAGCGAAATCTGCTGCGCCAGCAGCTCGTCGAACTTGATGCGCTGCCAGGCGGGGTGCGAGCGATCGGCCAGCGCGGCCTCGCTTTCCTGCGGCGGCGGCGCGTGCAGCAGCCGCAGGCAGTCAGCCAGCGGGCGCAGCTGCAGGCGCGCCAGCGGCCCCTGCAGCACCGGCTGCGGCAAGGTCTCGGGCAAGGGGGTACGGGTCAGCGCGCCGCCGATGGCCTTGCGCAAATAGGCCTGCGGGATGCCGGCGGTGGACGGGTACACCGGCGTCAGGCGGTCGGGCAGCGCCTCGCCCGCCAGCACCGGGCGCACCGTCGGGTGGACCATCTCGGCGCCGAAGAAGCCCCCGCGCACCTCGCCGCGCACGCGCAGGCGCACGCCTTCGGTCATCTGCTTGGTCTGGCTGCCGTAGAAGTTCAGGAAGCGCAGGGTCAGTTCGCCGCTGTCGTCGGCAAGCTTGACCACCAGCTGTCGGCGCGGCCGGAACGTGACTTCGTTGGAGATGACTTCGCCTTCCACCTGCGCCGGCAGCCCGAGCCCGGCACGGTGGATGGCCTCGGCGATCGGCACCACCGTGGTCTCGTCCTCGTAGCGCATCGGCAGGTGCAGCACCAGATCGACCGGGCGGCGCAGGCCAAGCTTGGCCAGCCGCGCGGCGGCGGAAGACGTGCCAGAGCCAGCAGCCTTGCCCTTGGCCGCGCCGGCCTTGCCGCGCGCGGGCGCCGGCGCGTCGTTGGCGTCGGCAGGGTCCTGGATCGGTTGGGCGGCGGTTCCGGGCATCGGCGAAAAAATTGGCAGCAGTCGCTGCGGGCTTCTGGTTGGCTGGCGCGGCGCCGGCAAATGGACGGTATCACGCCAGGCGCGGCGGCAAGCGCGCCCGTGGCCTTACAATATCGGATTCGCCGATTGTACCCATGCCGGCTGCCAACCCGGGCAGCGGAGTGACGCGCCGTGCCCGGCGCCGCCTCCGCCACACCCTGCAGACCGCGCAGCCCGCCCTTCCCACGATGTTGACGCTTTCCGATTTCGACTTTCCGCTGCCGCCTGAACTGATTGCCCAGAGCGCGCTGCCCGACCGCAGCGCCAGCCGGCTGCTGGTAGTGGACCGGCTCGCCCCCGGCGACACCGCCGACGCGGTGCGCATGGTCGACCGCGCCTTCAGCGACATCGTCGACTACCTGCGTCCGGACGACCTGCTGGTGTTCAACGACACCCGCGTGATCAAGGCCCGCTTCTTCGGCCACAAGCCCAGCGGCGGCAAGATCGAGGTGCTGGTGGAGCGCGTGGTCGATACCTACACCGTGCTGGCCCAGGTGCGCGCGTCCAAGACGCCGGCTGAAGGCAGCGCCCTGCACCTGGCCGACGGCGCCTTCGCCGTGACCGTGGGCCCACGCGTGGACCAGTTCTTCACGTTGCGCTTTCCCGAGCCGGCGCTGGACCTGATCGAGCGCTACGGCCGCCTGCCGCTGCCGCCGTATATCACGCACGACCCGGACGCCTACGACGAAACCCGCTACCAGACCGTCTACGCGCGCAGCCCCGGCGCGGTCGCCGCGCCCACCGCGGGCCTGCATTTCGACGACGCGCTGTTCGCCCGCCTCGATGCCGCCGGCGTGCGCCGCGCCTTCCTGACGCTGCACGTTGGCGCCGGCACCTTCCAGCCGGTGCGCACCGAGAACCTGGCCGAACACAAGATGCATTCGGAGTGGTACGCGATTTCCGCAGACCTGGCGCAAGCCGTGCGCGACACCCGCGCGCGGGGCGGCCGCGTGATCGCGGTCGGCACCACCTCGCTGCGCGCGCTGGAATCGGCCGCGCAGCCCGACGGTACGCTCGCCGCCGGCAGCGGCGACACCGATATCTTCATCACGCCCGGCTACCGCTTCCGCCTGGTCGATGCCCTGATTACCAATTTCCACCTGCCCAAGTCGACGCTGCTGATGCTGGTGTCGGCGCTGGCCGGAGTGCAGGCCATCCGCGCCGCCTACCGCCATGCGGTGGCGCAGCGCTACCGCTTCTTCAGCTACGGCGACGCCATGCTGCTGACCCGGCAGCCGGACGCCGCCGCCGCGGCCTGATTTCAGACTATCCGACATGCTCAACTTCGAACTCATCACCACCGACGGCAACGCCCGCCGCGGCCGCGTCACGCTGAACCACGGCGTGGTCGAAACGCCGATCTTCATGCCGGTGGGCACCTATGGCTCGGTCAAGGCGATGTCGCCGCTGGAACTGAACGAGATCGGCGCGCAGATCATCCTTGGCAACACCTTCCACCTGTGGCTGCGCCCCGGGCTGGACGTGGTCAACGCCCATGAGGGCCTGCACAGGTTTATCGGCTGGGACAAGCCGATCCTGACCGACTCCGGCGGCTTCCAGGTGTTTTCGCTCGGAGATCTGCGCAAGATCACCGAAGATGGCGTCACCTTTGCTTCGCCGGTCAACGGCGACAAGCTGTTCCTGTCGCCCGAGATATCGATGCAGATCCAGCGCACGCTGAATTCCGACATCGTCATGCAGTTCGACGAATGCACGCCGTATGAGATCGACGGCCGCCCCGCCACGCACGAGGAAGCCGCTAAATCCATGCGCATGAGCCTGCGCTGGGCCAAGCGCTCGCGCGACGAGTTCGAGCGGCTGGCCAACCCCAATGCGCTATTCGGCATCGTCCAGGGCGGCATGTACGAAGACCTGCGCGACGAGTCGCTGGCGGGGCTGTCCGAACTGGACTTCCACGGCTTCGCCATCGGCGGGCTATCGGTGGGCGAGCCCAAGGCAGACATGATGCGCGTGCTCGAACACGTGGCGCCGCGCCTGCCCGCCAACAAGCCGCACTACCTGATGGGCGTCGGCACGCCCGAAGACCTGGTCGCCGGCGTCGCCGCCGGGGTGGACATGTTCGATTGCGTGATGCCGACCCGCAACGCGCGCAACGGCTGGCTCTTCACCCGCTACGGCGACGTCAAGATCAAGAACGCCGCGCACCGCAACGACCCGCGCCCGCTCGACGAGAGCTGTGCCTGCTACACCTGCCGCAATTTCTCGCGCGCCTACCTGCACCACCTGCACCGCGTCGGCGAGATCCTGGGCGCGCGCCTGAACACGATCCACAACCTGCATTACTACCTGCAGCTGATGCGCGAGGTGCGCGAGGCCATCGAGCAGCACCGCTTTGCCGACTTCCGCCGCCAGTTCGCCGCCGACCGCGCCCGCGGCACGCAGTGACCATCCCGGGCGGCGCGAACTTTCGCGCCGCCGGTGGTCGAATAGCCGGTCAAGGCGCGGCGCCCGCCGCGCAAGTTGTCCCCAACGCACCCGAACAAACCCGTATTCCGCCCTAGAATGCCAGGGGCGGGCGGAGTGCGAATGGTAGAATGTTCGATTAACTGACTGACTTTTGTGACGGAGAATCAACGTGCTGATTTCTAACGCATTTGCCCAGACCGCCGGTGCCGGCGGCGCGGCTGGCGGCCTGATGAGCTTCCTGCCCATCATCCTGATGTTTGGTGTGCTGTGGTTCATCATGATCCGCCCGCAGATGAAGCGCCAGAAGGAATCCAAGGCAATGCTCGAAGCGCTGGCCAAGAACGACGAAGTCGTCACCGCCGGCGGCATCCTGGGCCGCGTGACCAAGGTCACCGACCAGTACGTCAGCCTGGAAATCGCCGAAGGCACCGAGATCACGGTGCAGAAGAATGCCGTGACCACGGTGCTGCCCAAGGGCTCGCTGAAGGCGCTCTGATCGCCGGAGCGCGCGCGACTCCCGCCTTTGTCTTTTCCGGCATGCCCGTTCGCGCATGCCCCGGCAGCCGCCTGATCCAGCCCGACGAAGCCTCCCCGGCTTCCATCCGCGGCTGCCAGGCGGCTGTTTGCCAAACCGGTTCGGCCCCGCCGACGTGGCGCGCCACGCCTGCGCCGGCCCCGCCAACCGCTGAATGACTGGCCCGAGATGAATCGTTATCCGCTTTGGAAATACCTCGTGATCCTGGTGGCCCTGGCCATCGGCATCATCTACACCTTGCCGAACTTCTTCGGCGAGGCGCCTGCCGTGCAGGTGTCCTCGGGCAAGGCCACGGTCAAGGTCGACCTGTCGATGCAGAAGCAGGTTGAAGAGATCCTGGCGCAGAACCAGCTGCAGCCCGACGGCGTCTTCTTCGATATCTCCGGCCAGTCGGGCTCGGTCAAGGCGCGCTTCCGCACCACCGACGAGCAGCTCAAGGCCAAGGACCTGCTCTCGCGCACGCTGAACCCGGACCCGGCCGATCCCGCCTACGTGGTGGCGCTGAACCTGCTGTCGGGCTCGCCGCGCTGGCTGACCGCGATGCACGCGCTGCCGATGTACCTGGGCCTGGACCTGCGCGGCGGCGTGCACTTCCTGCTGCAGGTCGACATGAAGGGCGCCGTCGACAAGAAGCTCGACAGCCTGGCCGGCGACGCGCGCACGCTGCTGCGCGACAAGAACATCCGCCACGGCGGCATCGACCGCGACGGCGAGCGCCTGACGGTGCGCTTCAACAACGCCGACGACGCCAGCCGCGCCCGCGCGCTGCTCACTGACAACCTGCGCGAAGTGGCCTTCGCCATGGACGGCAACAACATCGTCGGCACCTTCACCGAAGCCGCGCGCCGGGCCGTGCAGGACGCCGCGGTCAAGCAGAACATCACCACGCTGCACAACCGCGTCAACGAGCTTGGCGTGGCCGAGCCGGTGATCCAGCAGCAAGGCGCCGACCGCATCGTGGTGCAGCTGCCGGGCGTGCAGGACACCGCCAAGGCCAAGGACATCATTGGCCGCACCGCCACGCTGGAAGCACGCCTGGTCGACAACGACGCGCCGCGCAGCCCGCGCCCGGGCGACCCGATCCCGTTCGGCAGCGAACTGTTCACGCAAGGCAACGGCGCCCCGGTGGTGCTGAAGAAGCAGGTCATCTTCACCGGCGACCGCATCGAAAGCGCCTCGGCCGGCTTCGACCAGAACCAGCATCCTTCGGTCAACATCAAGCTCGACGCCCAGGGCGGCCGCGTGCTGCGCGACGTCTCGCGCGAGAACCTGAAGAAGCCGATGGCGATCGTGCTGTTCGAGAAGGGCAAGGGCGAAGTGCTGACCGTGGCGACGATCCAGTCCGAACTGGGCTCGAGCTTCCAGATCACCGGCTCCTACTCCACCGAGGCCGCCAACGACCTGGCGCTGTTGCTGCGCGCCGGCTCGCTGGCCGCCCCGATGGAGATCATCGAGGAGCGCACCATCGGCCCGTCGCTGGGCGCCGAGAACATCGAGAAGGGCTTTGATTCGGTCGCCTACGGCTTTGCCGCCATCGGCGTGTTCATGATCCTGTACTACATGCTGTTCGGCGTGTTCTCGGTGGTGGCGCTGGGCGTGAACCTGCTGCTGCTGATCGCGGTGCTGTCGATGCTGCAGGCCACGCTGACGCTGCCGGGCATTGCCGCCATCGCGCTGGTGCTGGGCATGGCCATCGACGCCAACGTGCTGATCAACGAGCGCATCCGCGAGGAACTGCGCGCCGGCGCATCGCCGCAGATGGCGATCGCGGTCGGCTTCGAGCGCGCCTGGGCCACCATCCTGGACTCCAACGTGACCACGCTGATCGCCGGCCTGGCGCTGCTGGCGTTCGGCTCGGGCCCGGTGCGCGGTTTTGCCGTGGTGCACTGCCTGGGCATCCTGACCTCGATGTTCTCGGCGGTGTTCTTCAACCGTGGCCTGGTCAACCTCTGGTACGGCCGCAAGAAGAAGCTGCAGAACGTGGCCATTGGCCAGATCTGGAAGCCGGGCAATACCACCGACACGCCGGTCGCCAAGTAAGCGGCCCGCAGCACAACACGTAGTACAGAACAGGATTCAACATGGAATTCTTCCGCATCCGGCGCGACATTCCGTTCATGAAGCACGCGTTGATCTTCAACGTGATTTCCTTCCTGACGTTTGCCGCGGCCGTGTTCTTCCTCTGGCAAAAGGGCCTGCACCTGTCGATCGAATTCACCGGCGGCACGGTGATGGAGGTCAGCTACCAGCAGGCGGCCGACCTGGAAAAGATCCGCGGCCAGGTGGGCAAGCTGGGCTACAGCGACGTGCAGGTGCAGAACTTCGGCACCTCGCGCGACGTGATGATCCGCCTGCCGCTGCAGAAGGGCGCGGACGGCAAGCCCGTGACCTCGGCCCAGCAAAGCGAGCAGGTGATGGGCGCGCTGACCGCGGCGTCGCCTGAGGTCAAGCTGCAGCGCGTGGAGTTCGTCGGCCCGCAGGTGGGCAAGGAACTGGCGACCGACGGCCTGCTGGCGCTGCTGTGCGTGGTGGCGGGTATCGTGATCTACCTGTCGTTCCGCTTCGAATGGAAGTTCGCGGTGGCGGGCATCATCGCCAACCTGCACGACATCGTCATCATCCTGGGCTTTTTCGCCTTCTTCCAGTGGGAGTTCTCGCTGTCGGTGCTGGCGGCGGTGCTGGCCGTGCTCGGCTACTCGGTCAACGAGTCGGTGGTGATCTTCGACCGGATCCGCGAGGCCTTCCGCAAGTACCGCAAGATGAGCACCCACGAGGTCATCGATCACGCCATCACCAGCACGATGTCGCGGACCATCATCACCCACGGCTCGACCGAAATGATGGTGCTGTCGATGTTCTTCTTCGGCGGTCCGACGCTGCACTACTTTGCGCTGGCGCTGACGGTGGGCATCCTGTTCGGCATCTACTCGTCGGTGTTCGTCGCCGCGGCGCTGGCAATGTGGCTGGGCGTGAAGCGCGAAGACCTGGTCAAGGGCGAGAAGAAGGCCGACTCGACCGACCGCGACGACCCCAACTACGGCGCGCAGGCCTGAGCCCTGCCCTGCCGGAAAACAGAACGGCGCCCCGCGGGGCGCCGTTTTTCATGGCAAGGCCGGAGCCATTCAGGCCGGCATCGAGAACCGCTCGATCCACGCGGCCAGCCGGTCAGAGGCGAAGCTCTCGCTGCGCGGGGCGGCACGGCAGACGATGGTGTCGCCGTCGCGGACGAACTTCAGCGCGCCACCTGCCTCTTCCAGCCACAGCAGGCTGGCCAGCCAGGTGGCGTGCTGGGCCGACACCGCCGTGCCCACGGGCTGGGCAAGAAACTCGGCCAGCGCGGCCGGCTGGGTCCAGACCACCGCATCGCCGTCGCGGCGCACCACCTCGCTGCCAAGCGCGTCGGCGATCACGGCGGCGGCATCGGCAGCGCCCTTGCCGGCATTGGCGCTACGCAGCACGGCGAGGCGGGTGCTGACGGCATGGCCGAAGTTGCCGCTGCGCTCGGCTTCGGCGCGCACCAGGTCGGCATAGTCCATGCGCTGCCAGTCCGGATCGGCGTTGCGAGCCCCCACCAGGTCGACCGCGGCAAGGTAAGTATCCACCGGCTGGAAATGGCCGGGACCAATCAGGCTCGCGCACAGCGCGTGCAGCATGCCGATGCGGGTCGCCACGGTCTGGGTCTGCAGCACCGCCAGCTTCTCGCGCACCAGTTGGTCTCGCTCCTTGCGCAGCCCCGACATTTCGAGCGCTTGCTTGAGTTCCATGCGCAGCGCGGTGATGTCCCACGGCTTCTTGATATAGCGGTGGATCTGCCCCTGGTTCACCGCCTCGACGGTCTGGTCGAGTTCCGAGTATGCGGTGGTCAGGATGCGCACGATATGCGGGTAGCGTTCGCGTGCATAACGCAGCAATTCGTTGCCATACTCGCCTGGCATGCGCTGGTCCGAGACCAGCACAGCGAGGCTGTCGGCGTGAGCGTCCAGCAGCGTCTTGCCCTCCTCCACCGAGCCGCCAGTCACCACCGGCGCCAGCGCGCCGATCGCGCGCTGGAAATATTTGACGGCAGTCGCCTCATCATCGACGAACAGAATCGCCGGGGGTGGTGCCTGGGTGGCAATCGGTTCGCTCATCGGTCACTCCTAATCATTCGATTCCTAAAATTTGGAAAGTCCAGCGTCACTGTGGTCCCGGCACCGGGCGCGGAGGCGATCCGGATACCACCGCCGAAGGACTGCATGACGCGGTTGCAGAAAATCATGCCGAGGCCACTGCCGCCTGCGCTGGCGTGGGTTGTGACCGGATCGACCAGCAGGCGGTCCATCACCTCTGGCGGGATACCGGGGCCGTTGTCGCAGATGCGGATTTCCTGGTTGGGTTCGGTTGTCACGACGAAACGCAGCGAGGGTTGAGCCACGCCCGCCAGCGCGCGCAGCGCGTTGCTCATCACCGACGACAGTACCAGCGCGACGCAGTTGGGCAGCGTCTGCACCGGGAAATCGCCCTGCATGTCGACGTCGACCCACTGACGCTGCCCGCCTGCGAACGGATACGTATCCAGCAGGGACGCCACCAGTGCGCCCGCGCTGACCTCGGTGCCGGCGTCGGCCGCTGGCGTCTTGCTGGCCGCGCTGTTGCGCACCGACTCCAGGAACGACGACAACACCGCCAGGCAGTACTGCGCGTTGTCGTACATGGCGCCCGCGGCCTGCCCGATCTCACCTTGCCGCTGTTCGCTGTACTCGGCCTGGACGCGGCTTTCGATGCCCCGCGCGAAGTTGGCGATGGCGGCCAGCGGCGTGTTCAGTTCATGTGCCAGGAACGCCAGGGTTTCGTCGATCGCCATCAGACGATGCTGGCGCAGCGCGCGTTCCAGGTGCCGGTCGCCGGCCAGGTGCAGCACCTGGCGCACGTCGCTGACACTCAAAGGCTTTTCCAGGATGCGGAAGACTTCGCCGCTGTTGACGGTCTGCAACAGCATGTCCTTGTCGGCGTAGGCAGTCACCAGGATGCGCACGATTTGCGGATAGGCCTGTGCGACCTCGCGCAGCAGGTCGCCACCATCGCGACCGGGCATGCGGAAATCGGTGACCAGGATCGCGATCCGTCCGCCCTCGGCGCGCAGCGTCGCCATCGCCTCGTCGGCGCCGGCGGCAAGCAGGACCTCATACTCGCTGCCGACCGCGCGCGCAAAGTACTTGCGCGCCATGTCCTCGTCATCGACATAAAGGACAACGTTTGGCCGCGCTTGCTGGGCTTCGCTCATGCGACTTACTCCGCGCGTGGCAGATCGAAGCTGAACGCCGCCCACTGGCCCAGCTCGCTCTCGGCAAAAAGCTGGCCGCCGTGACGCTCGATCACCGCATAGCTGATCGACAGCCCCAGGCCCAGGCCCTGCCCGACTTCACGGGTGGTGAAGAAGGGCTCGAACACCCGCGCCAGGTGTTCCGGCGCGATGCCTGGGCCGTTGTCGCGCACGGACACGTGCAATCGGCCTTCGGTCCAGCGCACTGTGGTATGGATCGCGGGTTCGGTCGTGCCGGCCTTGCGCATGGCTAGGGCCGCGTTGGAAAACAGGTTGATCAGCACGCCGATGATGGCGGCCTCGTCGCCCAGCACCAGCGTATCTGCGGGCAACTCGCGCGTAACCTTGACGCCGCGCAACTCATGCGCGGTCAGGCGGATCGAGGAATCCAACGCCTTTTCGAACATGAACGGCGTGCCTTCCACCTCCGCGCCCGGCTTGCGGTAGGCGAAGGTCTTCAGATCCGAGACGATATGCTGGATGCGCTGCATCCCCTGCTTCGCGTCCACCAGGCATTCGGTCAGCGACTCGCTTTCCTTGGCCTGGGGTTCTTCCATTGCCACCTCGATCGCCATCAGGCAGAAGTTCACCGGATTGTTGACCTCATGCAACAGACCCGCGGCCAACGTACCGATTGCGGCCATTTTTTCCTGCTGCAGCATCTGGCCCTTGATGTCGACCAGCTTGCGGTTGATGACCTCGAGTTCGGCGTTCTTCTCGGCCACCTCCGCCTTGAGGCGGAACAGCATGAAGCGCGCACGCTCGTTGAAATAGGTGTAGACGCCGCTGGCCGCGGCGGCAAACAACAGGAACAGCGAATTGACGATAAACGTGCCGAGCGGCTCGACGCCGCCGGGGTGAAACAGGCAGGCGAGCACATACAGCAGGTATGAAAGCACGCCGAACACCAGGTTCTGCCACAGGCCAAATGGCAACGCGATGCCCGAAGCGAAGATCGCCAGGTTCAGTCCGACGTAATAGGGCGACTGCACCCCTTCGGTCTGGGAGATCATCCAGGCGATCATGATCTGCGGCAGCAGCAGCCAGGTCAGCGTCAGCCAGGGCGCCAGGCGGCGACCGGCGGCGCTATACAGGACCACCACGACCCCGGCGATCAGCAGCGACACCACGACGCGCGCCACCGCAAAGGCAAACTGCTGCTGCGGATATTGTCCGTAGTCGAGTCCGACGCCCAGCAGGACCAGCACGATCGCGGTATAGGCGCCGCCGCGGCTGAAGGCCAGACGAAAATCGACCAGTTCGGACTGGTAGCCGGCGTAGAGTTGGTTGGTGCTCATGGCGTGGCCCGCGAGGACAGCCTCAGTCAATGGTGGCTTCCGCAAATACGTTGACTCCGGTGCTGTCGACGTAAATGCGGTGCGAATGCGAGTGCTCGGGCAGCAGTTGCGCCATGCCCGCATCGTCGCGATAGATCAGGTACCACTCGAGCAAGTGCTCCATGCCGAATTTCTCCGGATTATTGGCATGGACGTTGGTCACCAGGATCTGGCCGCCCGGCCGCGAGCGCGAGGCGAAATACGACAGCAGCCGGGCGCAGACCTTGTCGGACAGGTAGTCGAACAGGCCGGCGCAATAGACCGCGTCGAATTCGCGCGCAGCGGCATCGTCCGGCGAAATGCGCCGCTTGAGCAGTTCGTGCACCGACTGGTGCACCATCTCGACGGCAAACTTGTTGCCGGCGCTGCTGGCCGAGCGCTCGATCGAATTGCGCGTGTATTCGAGCGTCTCTTCGCTGAAGTCGACCAGCTGGAACGACAGCAGCTCGGGGTTGGGGTATTCGCGCACGAAGCGCTGGATCTCGAAGGCCGGGCCGCAGCCCACGTTGAGCACGCGGAACGGCCGGCCGGCGGCGCGCGCGCGTTCGGCCTGGCGCGTGAGGAAATCGATCAGCAGATCGATGCGGTTGCGGTGCGCGGTCGCCACCGCCGCCTTGAGGAAGGCGGTATTGACGATCTGGAAGTAGGTGGTCGGGCCTTGCTGCGGATCACCGAGGATCTGGTTCACCATTTCATAGTCGCCGGCATAGCCGAGCGGCTTGGTGAAGGTGCGGTACACGAACGGCGCGCGCAGCAGCAACGGGTGGAGCGCCGACTGCGCGTAAGTGCGGTGCACCGGGGCGATTTCGGCGTCCACGCGCTGGGCCTCGCCCTCGAGCCAGTCCAGGTAGGTCTTGGTCTTGGCCATGATCGGCGTGGCCAGCTCGTAGAACACGTCCTCGCGCAGCTTGCCTTCGGTCTTGGGCAGCGATTCGGTCAGGTCCACCTGCTCGACCCAGCGCGATACCTCGGACAGGAAGGCGCGCATCTCGTTGACCACGATCTGGTAATCGCGCCGGATATTGAAGCGCGTGTCCCAATCCTGCACGAACAGCTCGGCTTCACGCGCGACCGACTTGGGCTCGTTGTTCAGGTCGGACAGTTCGCGCCACTCGTCGATCAACGTCAGCGACACCACCGCGGTCAGGCCGGTGTTCACCAGGCTCATCACCACGGCCTTGCCCAGATAGGCATTCTTGGCGCCCATGCGGACGCTGAGCTCGCTCAGCACCTCACTGACCTGCACGATCGAATACGGATTGTAGATTTCCATCACCAGAGACTTCCTCTGGAGATTGATGATCGTGCCCCGCACCTGCTCGCCCTGCGAGTTGCGGAAACTAACTACCGGATCGATTTGCGTTTTGGAGTACACGGTATAGCGCCAGGGAAAACCGGGAAACGCTGCGGGCCATACAGCCAGGGCAGAACGGCCGGGTACAGCATGAGGGCGAGGGGGTCGCGGGAATGGCTACCGGTGTCGGGACATGCAGCGAATGCTCATAGTGATGCGCTTTAGCCGGTTGCGGGCATGGCTGCCCCCCGCCGTAGCAGGAGTCGCAACACCCGGATCATGGTGAATTGCCGCGGGTCATTGTACTGTGCCCGTCGCAACTCGCACAACAAAGTGCCGTGGCAGCCCCGCGCATGGTGCATTACAACAAAAAAGGCCGGCATGGGCCGGCCTTGACAGCAGTTTACCCACCGCAGCGGGCCGCGCGCTCAGTCGGCGCGCACGCCTTCCACCTGGATGGCCAGCTTGACCTCGGGCTTGAAGCCCATCTTGACGCCATAGTCCAGGCCGAAATCGGCGCGGTTGAACTGGCCCACGGCATCGGCGCCGCAGGCTTCGCGCTTGAGCATCGGGTGCTGGATGCATTTGAAGTCGCGGATTTCCAGCTTGACCGGCTTGGACACGCCGCGCAGGGTCAGCACGCCGTCGACCTCGGTCGGCACGTCGCCCTTGAACTTGGAGAACTTGCCCTTGTAGGTGGCCTCGGGAAACGCTTCCACGTCGAACATGTCCGGTCCCTTGGCGTGCTGGTTCAGCTTGGCATTGCCGAAATCGACCGAAGCCGGGTCGATCTTGACCTCGACCGAGCCCGCCTTGGCGGCGCGGTCCAGCGTCACTACGCCGGTGGACTTCTCGAACTTGCCGCGCCAGGTCGACAGGCCGCCCAGGTGGTCGGCCTCGAAGCTGGGGTAGGTATGGGTCGGATCGAGGTTGTACGTCACGGTGTTGGCCGAGGCCACGCCGAAGGCGGCGGTTGCGGAAACGGCCGCGACGGCGGCAACGAGGGAACGCAGTTTCATGGTGTCTCCCGACAAATCAGGGTTGAGATGGAGCGGTTGAGGTAAGTCCTGGGTACGTCAGCGGTATGCCGGCCTTACTTCCGGGCCAGCACGATACGGAATTTGATCTGGACGTCGTCGGCTACCACGGAGGTGTCTTTCCATTCGCCGTCGCCGATATTGAACGCGGTGCGCTTGATCGGCAGCGCGCCCTCGAATACCTGCGCGCCGCCCTCCTGGCGGTAGCTGGCGGGCACCACCACGTCCACGGTCTTGCCCTTGATGGTCAGCTTGCCGGCCACGTCGTACTTGCCCGGCGTGCCGTTCTTGATGCTGGTCGACTGGAACACCGCCTTGGGATATCTGGCGGCATCGAACCAGTCCTTGCCCTTCACTTCCTTGGTGGTCTCGGCATCGCCGATTTCAAAGCTGGACACGTCGATTTCGATCTTGGCCGATGACGTCGCCAGCTTGGCGGGGTCGAAGCTGACATTGGCGTCGAACTTCTTGAACTTGCCCTCCATCGGCACGCCAATCTGGCGCGCCACCGCGGTCACCGAGCTTTTGGCGGCGTCGACCTGGGCCCAGGCCAGGTTGGCGGCGATGCCGGTGGCGGCCACGAGGGCGGCCACGGTGGCGCGGAGCGTGGCGGAGCCGCGGCGGGAATTGCGTTTCATCACAGAAAACTCCTGTCAGGAACGGCGCCGGGGCGCCGCGGTACGAAAAAGTTGGCGCGCCAGGTTCAGCGCAGGAACGGCAGCATCCGGCCCAGGGTGCCGTCACGGTCGACAAACTGGTGTTTCACCGCCGCCGCCGCATGGACCACAACGACGGCGGCCATCAGGTAGTTCAGCCAGATGTGGGTGAACTTCAGCACTTCCTTCAGGGCATCGCTTTTCTCGATCAGCGCCGGCATCTTCCACAGGCCCAGGTAAACCACCGGCACGCCCGCGGCCGAGCTGTACAGGTAGCCGCTGATGGGGACAATCACGATCAGCAGGTACAGCAGGTGGTGCGCCCCGGCCGCCGCCCTGGCCTGCCAGGCCGGCGTGCCGGGCGCGACCGGCGGCGCGGCGTGGGTGGCGCGCCACAGCACGCGCAGCACGGCGACGGCGAAGATCGTCACGCCGAGCCACTTGTGCCAGGAGTACAACTTGAGCTTGGTGGGCGTCAGCCCCGGAATGCCGGTCATATACAGGCCCAGCCCGAACGCGGCGAATATCGCCAGCGCGATCAGCCAGTGCAGGGCAATCGCGGTGGCGCCGTAGCCGGCGGGGGCGGTGGCAGTAGAACGCATCGGATTCCTCTCGCCCGCGGCACGGGCGTTTCACAATTTTGGGGAAGGCAAGGGCGGGGTCGAACCGCCAGTGCGCTTAAGATTCTCGCATTATTGCGGCCGGATGTGCGCCGATGCAGGACAGTCCTTCATTAAGTTATTCAAATGCTTTGAAGCGACATTCCGGCGCAGCCGTCACAACGGCTGGGCTACAGCCCGGCAAGCTGGCCACAAAACAAAAAGCCATCCCGCAGGATGGCTTTCCTTTCACTGCCGCCCGCCCTTGGGCGCACGCCATGTGGCGTCAGATGCGCTCGGCTAGCACGACTGCCTTGCCGATATAGCTGGCGGGCGTCATCTCGAGCAGCAACTGCTTGGCGTCCTCGGGGATCGCCAGGCCGTTAATGAAGGTTTGCAGCGCTTCGCGCGAGATGCCCTTGCCGCGGGTCAACTCCTTGAGCTGCTCATACGGGTTGGCGATGCCGAAGCGGCGCATCACGGTCTGGACCGGCTCGGCCAGCACTTCCCAGCAGTTGTCCAGGTCTTCGTCCAGGCGCTCCGGATTGGTTTCCAGCTTGCCCAGGCCGCGCAGGCAGGCCTCGTAGGCCAGCAGGCTGTAGCCGAAGGCCACGCCGATATTGCGCAGCACGGTCGAGTCGGTCAGGTCGCGCTGCCAGCGCGACACCGGCAGCTTTTCGGACAGGTGGCGCAGCACCGCGTTGGCCAGGCCCAGGTTGCCTTCCGAGTTCTCGAAATCGATGGGGTTGACCTTGTGCGGCATGGTCGACGAGCCGATCTCGCCGGCCTTGGTCTTCTGCTTGAAGTAGCCCAGCGAGATATAGCCCCAGACGTCGCGGTTCAGGTCGAGCAGGATAGTGTTGGCGCGCGCGACCGCATCGAACAGCTCAGCCATGTAGTCGTGCGGCTCGATCTGGATGGTGTACGGGTTGAAGGTCAGGCCCAGGCGGGTCTCGATGACCTGCTTCGAGAACGCTTCCCAGTCGAAGCTGGGGTAGGCCGACAGGTGGGCGTTGTAGTTGCCCACCGCGCCGTTCATCTTGCCCAGCAGCTCGACCTGCTCGATGCGCTGGATCGCGCGCGCCAGGCGCGCGGCCACATTGGCCATCTCCTTGCCCAGCGTGGTCGGGCTGGCCGGCTGGCCGTGGGTGCGCGACAGCATCGGCTGGGCCGCGTTGAGCCTGGCCAGCTCGACCAGGCGGGCGTGCACGCGCTTGAGCGTCGGCACCACCACGGCCTCGCGCGCGCCCTTGAGCATCATGCCGTGCGAGGTGTTGTTGATGTCTTCCGAGGTGCAGGCGAAGTGGATGAATTCGCTGGCGGCTTCCAGTTCGGCGTTGCCCTTGACCTGCTCCTTGAGCCAGTACTCGACCGCCTTCACGTCATGGTTGGTGACCGCCTCGATTTCCTTGATGCGGGCCGCGTCGGCCTCGCTGAACTGGTCCACCAGCGCCAGCAGCGCGGCCTCGGACGCGGCCGAGAATTTGGGCATGTCGGGGAGGCCAGCCTGCGACAGCGCGATCAGCCAGTGCACCTCGACCTTGACGCGATTGCGCATGAAGGCCGCCTCGGACAGCCATTCGCGCAGCGCATCGGCCTTGGCGGCGTAACGGCCATCGATCGGGGACAGGGCGGTGAGCGGCGAAAGCGAGGAGGAGGTCATGCTGGAAACCGGGAAGGAAATGGAAGAAGAAGGCGACAAACAAGAGGCGCCGCGGGGGCTGGCGCTGTCAGTGCTGGCGGACGCGAACGGTAGCTGGATGCGCACGTCACGCCGCATCGGCGGGGCCGCTCGCACACGCGGCGCCGGCGGCCGGCGCTGCGCAACGCGCGATTTTACCACCCCTGCCCCGGCTCCGGGCAGCGGTAAAGCGCGGCCGCGGGGCATCGGTGCGCGAGCCCGCATTCGCCATGCGCCGCGGGTATACTCGCGCACGCCGTTCCAGTAGCCTGTTATGAAGTGCATCGGGCAAGCCATCGCCGCCTCCCCGCAGCCGCTGCCACCTAGCGACGATGCACTTCATAACAAGCTCAAGGGGAGAACATGAAGCTGTATGCATCCCGGACCAGTCCCTACGCGCGCAAGGTGCGCGTGGTGATGGCGGAGAAAAAGATCGAATGCCAGTTGATCGAAGAGGACGTCTGGTCGCCTGAAACCCGGATCGGCCAGTACAACCCGCTCGGCAAGGTGCCGTGCCTGGTGATGGAAGACGGTGCCGCCATCTTCGACTCGCGCGTGATCGTCGAATATGTCGACACGCTGACGCCGGTCAGCCGGCTGATCCCGCAAGGCGGGCGCGAGCGCCTGGAAGTGCGCTGCTGGGAGGCGCTCGCCGATGGCCTGCTCGACGCCGCGCTGCTGGTGCGCCTGGAGGCAACCCAGCGCGAGCCGCACGAGCGCAGCGAGCGCTGGGTGCAGCGCCAGCGCGGCAAGATCGACGCGGCACTGGTGGCCATGGCCCACGGCCTGGCCGACCGCCCGTTCTGCACCGGCACGCATTACTCGCTGGCCGACGTGGCGGTGGGCTGCGCGCTGTCCTACCTGGACTTCCGCTTCCCGGACATTGCCTGGCGCGAACGCCATCCGAACCTGGCGGCGCTTGAGGAAAAGCTGGCCAAGCGGCAGTCGTTCATCGATACGGAACCGCCGCGCGGCTGATCCCTCGCGCCCGACAGAAAAACACCCGCGCTCGCGGGTGTTTTTTCATGCTGCGGCGGTGCTTACTGGATGATCCCGCCACCAAGACAGATGTCGCCGTCGTACAGCACCGCCGACTGCCCGGGCGTAACCGCCCATTGCGACTCGGCAAACCCAAGCGTCAGCGCGTCGCCGTCAACCGCCTGCACCGTGCAGGCGGCATCGCTCTGGCGATAGCGGGTCTTGGCCGCCATCGCCGCGCCCGCGGCGGGCGGCTCGCCGGCCACCCAGGACAGGTCCGACGCCGTCAACACCGGCGTCAGCAGCCACGGATGGTCGTGGCCCTGCACCACGTAAAGCGTATTGCTCGCCATGTCCTTGCGCGCGACATACCAGGCGTCGCCATTGCCGTCGCGGCTGCCGCCCAGGCCGATGCCCTTGCGCTGGCCCAGCGTGTAGAAGGCCAGGCCGATATGCTCGCCGACCACCTTGCCCTCTGGCGTCTTCATCGGACCCGGTTTGGTCGGCAGGTAGCGGTTCAGGAAGTCGCGGAACGGGCGCTCGCCGATAAAGCAGATGCCGGTCGAATCCTTCTTTTTGGCGTTGGGCAGCCCGATCTCGGCCGCGATCTCGCGCACGCGCGTCTTGGGTATCTCGCCCAGCGGAAACAGCGTGCGCGATAGTTGCGCCTGGTTCAGCCGGTGCAGGAAGTAGCTCTGGTCCTTGGTATGGTCAAGCGCCTTGAGCAGCTCGAAGCGGCCGGCCGCGTTCTGGCGCACGCGCGCATAGTGGCCCGTGGCGATGGTTTGCGCGCCCAGCGACATGGCATGGTCGAGGAAAGCCTTGAACTTGATCTCGGCATTGCACAGCACATCCGGGTTGGGCGTGCGGCCGGCCGAGTATTCGCGCAGGAAATCGGCAAAGACGCGGTCTTTGTATTCGGCGGCGAAATTGACGGCCTCGACGTCGACGCCGATCAGGTCGGCCACCGATACCACGTCGAGCCAGTCCTGGCGGGTCGAGCAGTATTCGCTGTCGTCATCGTCTTCCCAGTTCTTCATGAACAGGCCGATGACCTCGTAGCCCTGCTGCTTGAGCAGCCACGCGGTGACCGACGAATCGACCCCGCCCGACATGCCCACCACGACACGCTTGGCGGCACCGCTCACGACTGCGCCCCCGCTTGCAGCACCGACGGGTGCGTGTACAGCGCGTCGAGCGCGAAGCGCTTGCCGGCCAGGTAGTCTTCCACGCACGCCATCACCAGCGGCGAACGATGCCGTTCCGGGCACGCGCGCAGTTCGTCGGCACCCATCCAGACAGTGCGCACGATGCCGGTGTCGAGCTGGCGGCCGGCATCGAGCGAGCCGAGGTCGCCGGTAAAGGCAAAGCGCACGTAGGTGACGTCGGTACCGGTGCGCGACGACAGCGAACGCCCCATGTAGCAGCCCAGCAGCGCGCGCGGCTCAAAGGTGTGGGCGGTCTCTTCCAGGGTTTCGCGGATGACGGCGCGGATCAGGCTTTCGCCCGGATCCAGGTGCCCCGCGGGCTGGTTCAGGCGCAGCCCGTCGGCGGTTTCCTCTTCCACCAGCAGGAAGCGGCCGCCGCGCTCGATCACGGCGGCAACGGTCACGCTGGCATTCCAATCACTTGACATGATGCTCAATTTTTAGGCAATCCCGCATTCTACCGGTTGCCGGCCCATCGTGCAGCGTGGCGGCGGGCGCCAGCGCCTCGCTCCAGGCCCGGCAAAAGCCGACCGGCCGGTCACCATTGCATGTCAGATTCCTGTAAGCTGCGGAAAAATTGTGCGCTGCGGCTTAACCCCGGTCCGGCAGCGCGCACGGGCCAGACGTCGGTCCGCCCAACCAGACAAGACGCCAGCTAAAGGAGAAATTGACGATGTACATCGGCATCCCGCAGGAGACGCGGGCCGGCGAGACTCGCGTCGCCGCCACCCCGGAGACCGTCAAGAAATACGTCGCCCAGGGCCACAAGGTGGTGGTGCAGGCCGGCGCCGGCCTGAGTGCCAGCCAGCCCGACAGCGCGTATGAGGCGGTCGGCGCCACCATCGGCAGCGCCGCCGACGCGCTTGGCGCGCAACTGGTGCTGAAGGTGCGCGCGCCCGATGCCGCCGAACTGGCGCAGATGAAGCCAGGCGCGGTGCTGATCGGCATGCTCAATCCTTTCGATGCCGAGAACAATGCGCGCATGTCGGCGGCGAACATCACCGCCTTCGCGCTCGAAGCCGCGCCGCGCACCACGCGCGCGCAGAGCATGGACGTGCTGTCGTCGCAGGCCAACATCGCTGGCTACAAGGCCGTGCTGGTGGCCGCGCACCACTACCAGCGCTTCATGCCGATGCTGATGACCGCCGCCGGCACCGTCAAGGCGGCGCGTGTGCTGATCCTGGGCGCGGGCGTGGCCGGCCTGCAAGCCATCGCCACCGCCAAGCGGCTGGGCGCGGTGATCGAGGCCTCCGACGTGCGCCCCGCGGTCAAGGAACAGATCGAATCGCTCGGCGCCAAGTTCCTCGACGTGCCGTTCCTGACCGATGAAGAGCGCGAGATCGCGCAGGGCGTGGGCGGCTACGCGCGCCCGATGCCGCCCGACTGGATGAAGCGCCAGGCCGAGCTGGTGCACCAGCGCGCGGTCCAGGCCGACATCGTCATCACCACCGCGCTGATCCCGGGCCGCAAGGCGCCGGTGCTGCTGCAGGAAAGCACCGTGGCGCAAATGAAGCCCGGCTCGGTGGTGGTCGACCTGGCCGCGGCGCAAGGCGGCAACTGCCCGCTGACGGTGGCCGACGAAGTGATCAACCACAACGGCGTGATCCTGATCGGCCATACCAACCTGGCCAGCATGGTTGCGGCCGACGCCTCGGCGCTCTATGCCCGCAACGTGCTGGACTTCCTCAAGCTGGTGGTCGACAAGGACGGCCAGTTCACGCTCAATCTCGAAGACGACATTGTCGCCGCCTGCCTGATGTGCAGGGACGGCCAGGTCGTGCGCGAGGCGGCGTAGTTCCAACGGGCGCAGCGCATCCGGGCCGGCCCCGACAATACCGACTGCCTGTGCCCCAGCCCTCTCCCGCGCGCGGGAGAGGGCGCACGCCAACGGTTAATCAAGAGCCACTGACCGATGGCGTGCGCCGACCGTAGTACTGCAAAGAACAACATAGCGACAACACGCAGCATCCCGGTTTTAAAGCAACGGAGGAGAAGTCGATGGAGATGGTGAACCACACGGTGATCAACCTGATCATCTTCGTGCTGGCGATCTACGTGGGCTACCACGTGGTCTGGACGGTCACGCCGGCCCTGCATACGCCCCTGATGGCGGTAACCAACGCGATTTCGGCCATCATCATCGTCGGCGCCATGCTCGCCGCGGGCCTGACCGAGGGCGGCGTCGGGCGCGTGATGGGCACGCTGGCGGTGGCGCTGGCCGCGGTCAACGTGTTCGGCGGGTTCCTGGTCACCCAGCGCATGCTGGAGATGTTCAAGAAGAAGGAGCCGAAGGCCAAGGCGCCTGAAGCCAAGCCGGCACTGGCCAAGGAGGGCGCGTGATGACCGGCCTTGTCAGCATGAACCTCGTCACCCTGCTCTACCTGGTGGCCTCGGTCTGCTTTATCCAGGCGCTCAAGGGGCTGTCGCACCCGGCCTCGGCGCGCAAGGGCAATGCCTTCGGCATGATCGGCATGGCGATTGCCGTGGTCACCACGCTGGTGCTGATCGTCAAGCTGAAGAATGAATTCCTGGCGGCGGGCACGGCCCAGTCGTCGGTGGCCACCGGCATCGCGCTGATCTTCGCCGCGCTGGTGGTGGGCGGCGGCATCGGCGCCTACGTGGCAAAGAAGGTGCAGATGACCAAGATGCCGGAACTGGTCGCGGCGATGCATTCGCTGATCGGCCTGGCGGCGGTGTTCATCGCGGTGGCGGCGGTGGCCGAGCCGGCCGCGTTCGGCATCAGCCCGGCCGGCTCGCACCTGATTCCGCTGGGCAACCGCATCGAGCTCTTTATCGGCTGCTTCGTCGGCGCGATCACGTTCTCGGGCTCGGTGATCGCCTTCGGCAAGCTGGCCGGGCGCTACAAGTTCCGCCTGTTCCAGGGCGCGCCGGTGGTGTTCCCGGGCCAGCACATGCTGAACCTGGGGCTGGCCGTTGCCATGTTCGGCTTCGGCATCGCGTTCTTCATGACGCAGGAGTGGCTGCCGTTCCTGGTGATGCTGGCGATCGCCTTCGTGCTGGGCGTGCTGATCATCATCCCGATCGGCGGCGCCGACATGCCGGTGGTGGTGTCGATGCTGAACTCGTACTCGGGCTGGGCCGCGGCGGGCATCGGCTTCTCGCTGAACAACCCGATGCTGATCATCGCGGGCTCGCTGGTGGGTTCGTCCGGTGCGATCCTGTCGTACATCATGTGCAAGGCGATGAACCGCTCGTTCTTCAACGTGCTGCTGGGCGGTTTCGGCGGCGCGACGGCGGCGGCAACAACGGGCGACCAGCAGCAACGCCCGGTCAAGTCGGGTTCCGCCGACGATGCCGCGTTCCTGATGGGCAATGCCGAGACCGTGATCATCGTGCCGGGCTACGGCCTGGCCGTTGCACGCGCCCAACACGCGCTCAAGGAACTGACCGAGAAGCTGGCCGAGAAGGGCGTGACCGTGAAGTACGCAATCCACCCGGTCGCGGGCCGCATGCCGGGCCACATGAACGTGCTGCTGGCCGAGGCCGAGGTGCCCTACGACCAGGTCTTCGAGATGGAAGACATCAACAGCGAGTTCGGCCAGGCCGACGTGGTGCTGGTGCTGGGCGCCAACGACGTGGTCAACCCGGCGGCCAAGACCGATCCCCAGTCGCCGATCGCCGGCATGCCGATCCTGGAGGCGTACAAGGCCAAGACCATCATCGTCAACAAGCGCTCGATGGCCGCAGGCTATGCCGGGCTCGACAACGAGCTGTTCTACATGGACAAGACCATGATGGTGTTCGGCGACGCCAAGAAGGTGGTCGAGGACATGTTCAAGGCGGTCGACTAAGGCCGCCCAGGCCAGCCCCCGGCCCCCGCGCGGGCCAGGGGCTGGCCGACCCTGGCGCGAGCCATGATCCGCGCCCGCCAGCCCTGCGGCAACAAGGGCCGGCCCTCCCCTGCTGCCCGCTGCATGCCGCCCCGGCCGCAAGGCGTGCCTTGCAAGGCAGCCATGGCGCGCTATACTGGCCTGCGAATACGCACGCTGGCTTGCCACTTGCGCCACGCCTGTGCCAACCCCTGCCCGCCGCTCCATGACCTTCAATCCGCACGACAGGAATCTGTCGGTCTTCCATCACCCAGTCCTGACTGTCCTTGTGGATGACAGCAAGTCCTTCATCGACAGCCTGGCGTTCCAGATGGATGCCGCGCGCGGGGTGATCACCTTCACCGACCCGCGCGAAGCGCTGCAGTGGATCCGCGAAGCCTACGCCACCCGCTTCCCGGGTTTCCTGCCGGTGCGCGTCACGCACGACGACCTGACCTTCCTGACCGAGCGCCGCACAGTCCAGCTGGACATCGACCGCATCTACCGCCAGATCCACGACGTCAACCGCTTCCTGCAGCCCGGCGTGGTCGTGGTCGACTATTCGATGCCGCAGATGGACGGCCTGGAATTCTGCCAGGCGCTGCAGGACCTGCCGTGCAAGACCATCCTGCTGACCGGCACCGCTGACGAAAGCATCGCCGTGCAGGGCTTCAACCACGGGCTGATCGACCGCTACGTGAAGAAGCACGACAGCAATATGGTGGAGCGGCTGGACCAGGAAATCGAAGCCATGCAGCAGGCGTACTTCGCCACGCTGTCGCGCACGCTGCGCGAGCTGCTGACGCGACATTCGTTCTCGTTCCTGTCCGATCCGGCCATGACCGAGCGCGTGCGCCAGCTGACCGCGCGCTACGGCTTTGTCGAGTATTACCTGTATCCCAATCCGGCCGGCATCCTGCTGCTGACCGCGCAGGGCCACGCCACGCTGATGGTGATCGAGACCCGCGCCGGGCTGATGACGCAGGTGGAATCGGCCGAAGCCTACGATGCTCCCGCCGCGCTGATCGAAGGCCTGCGCGAAGGCCGGCTGGTGCCGTTCTTCTGGCCCGGCAACGGCATGTACACGCCGGCCTGCGTCGACTGGGAACAATACTGCCTGCCGGCCGAGCGCTGCGAAGGCAGGGAAGAGTTCTTCTATGCGCTGTTCGACCTGCCGCGCCACCTGCTACAGGAACCGGTGGTCAGCCTGCAAAGCTTCCTCGCGGACTTCAGCCGCAACCCGGACGCGCTTACTGGGCGCAAGCGCCCCTGACGCCACAGGAGCGGCGGCCGGCCGCGTTCAGTCGGCCTGCGGCGCGCGGTTGGCGCCGCGCACCATGTCGAAACGGAACAGCCGGCACTCGATATTGCCGTTGTAGAGCGGCGTGCGACGCGATTCCTTCAGTCGCAGCCGGCGCGGGAAACCCAGGTCGCCGGTAAACACCCACGCCTGCCAGCCCGCGAAATGCTGCTTCAGCGTGGTGGCGAAGGCGCTGGCGAACTGGTTGGCGGCCGCTTCTTCCACCTCGTCGCGCGGCAGTTCGTCCTCGGGCGCGCGGCGCTGCCCGCGCACGGCGATGCGCTCGCCGTACGGGGGATTCATCAACAGCAAGCCCGGCTCCTCATAAGGCGGTTGCACGAAGCGCGCGTCCACCTGCTTGGTGCGCGCCTCGCCCGGCAGGCCGGCGCGTTCCCAGTTGGCGCGCGTGATCGCCAGCATGTCAGTCGAAATATCCGAGCCCACCACCTGCAGCGCATCGTCCGAGGCCAGCATGCGGGCGCGCTGCGCGTCCGACTTCAGCTTCTGCCAGGCCTTGGTATCCATGCCCTTGAGCCACTCGAAGGCAAAGCTGCGGCTGCCACCCGGGGCGATGCCCAGGGCCACTTGCGCGGCTTCGACCAGGAAGGTGCCGCTGCCGCACATCGGGTCGTAGAACGGGCGGGAAGTCTGGCCCGGCACCCAACCCGCCAGCCGCAGGATGCCGGCCGCCAGGTTTTCCTTCAGTGGCGCCTCGCCCTTTTCGGTGCGCCAGCCGCGCTTGAACAGCGGCTCACCTGTGGTGTCGAGGTAGAGCGTGCAGTCGCGCTCGGTCAAGTGGGCATAGATGCGCACATCCGGGCTGACGGTATCGACGCTGGGCCTGGCTCCCAACCGCTCGCGCATGGCGTCGCAGACACCGTCCTTGACCCGCAGCGCCGTGAAATTGAGGCTGCGCAGCGGCGACTTGTGCGAGGTCAGGTCCACGCGCAGCGACTCGTCGGGCGAGAACCACTGCTCCCAGCGCACGCCGCGCGCCAGCGTGTAGATGTCGTCCTCGTGCCGGTAGCCGCGCGCGGCCACGCGCATCAGCACCCGGCTGGCAATGCGCGAATGCAGGTTGACCGCATAGGCGGCGGCCATCTCGCCCGAAAAATTGACGCCGCCCGGCACTTCCTGGTGGACCGTGAACGGCGCCAGCGCGGCCATGCCCGGCATCGCGGCGATCTCGCGCAGCTCTTCGGCGAGCGCGCTCTCCAGGCCGCGCGGGCAAGGGGCAAAGAAGGCTTGGGTCATGAGTGAGGTTCCTGCAAACAAAAACGTCCGCCGTGGCGGACGGGGAAGTATCGGTAGCTTAGGTCAACCCGCGGCCAGCGCGCGGTCGAGAAAGTCGAGGCGGTCCTGGCCCCAGAAGGGCTCGCCGTCGTACACGTACCACGGCGCGCCGAATACGCCGGCCGAGATCGCATCCTGCGTATTCTGCGCATAGGCCGCCTGCACCGACTGGGCCTCGCTGGCCTTGAGCAGGCCGGCGCCATCCAGGCCCGCCTCGTCGGCGATCTGCGCCAGCGTGGCGGCATCGGCGATATTGCGCTGCTGCGCCCACACCGCCGCGCCGATCGCGCCGGTCAGCGCCATCGCGCGCGCGGTGCCGTGCGCCAGTTGCGCGGCAATGATCAGCTTGCTGGCGGCGTCGGCCGACACCGGGAAGAAGGTCGGCGCCAGGTTCAGCGGAATGTTCAGGAACTCGCTCCAGCGCCTGAGCTCCACCAGCCGGTACGCCTGCCGCTGCGGCGGACGCTGCGCCAACGGCAGCCCGCCGGAGACCGAGAACACCTTGCCCAGGTCGCACGGCTTCAGGTTCACCTGCGCGCCGTGGCGCGCGGCGATGGCGCTGAATCGGGCATGACCCATGTAGACATAGGGCGATTGCGGCGTCAGGTAGTAATCAACGAGTTTGCTCATCTCGGTTTCCGCGACGGAATAGGCAGCAATGTAAAGGCGGCCAGCCTCAGAACGGCTTGACCACGACCAGGATCACCACTGCCAGCAGCACCAGCACCGGCAGCTCATTGAACCAGCGATAGAACTTGTGCGAGCGCGCGTTGCGCCCCGCCTCGAACTTGCGCAGCAGCACGCCGCAGCCGTGGTGGTAGCCGATCAGCACCAGCACCAGCGCCAGCTTGGCGTGCATCCAGCCCTGCCCGGCGCCGCGGCCGATGCCGTAGCCGAGGTACAACCACAACCCGAACACCACCGCCGGCACCGCCAGCATGGTCATGAAGCGGAACAGCTTGCGCGCCATCAGCAACAAGCGCTGCGTGCTGGCGGCATCGTTTTCCATCGCCAGGTTGACGAAAATGCGCGGCAGGTAAAACAGGCCGGCGAACCACGAGACCACGAAGACGATATGCAGCGCTTTGATCCAGAGCATCGGCAGGCAGACGTTGGCGTAAGGTTGTTCTTGTTATCGGCGCTTGCGTCAGGTGCGGATCTCGCCGTGCCCGAACACCACGTACTTGAGCGAGGTCAGCCCTTCCAGCCCGACCGGGCCGCGCGCATGCAGCTTGTCGTTGGAGATGCCGATCTCCGCGCCCAGCCCGTACTCGAAGCCATCGGCGAAGCGGGTCGAGGCGTTGATCATCACGCTGGCCGAATCGACCTCGCGGATAAAGCGCATGCCTGCCGAGTAGTTCTCGGTGATGATCGAATCGGTATGGTGCGAGCCGTATTCGTTGATATGCGCGATCGCTTGATCCAGGCCGGCAACGGTCTTGATGGCCAGAATCGGCGCCAGGTACTCCAGGCGCCAGTCTTCCTCGCTGGCATCGACCAGGCCGCTGAAGCCCGCCGCCTCCAGCGTGGCGCGGGTGGCCGGGCACACGCGCAGCTCGACGCCCTTCTCCTGATAGATGCGGCACAGCGGCGGCAGCGCGGCGGCGGCGATGTCTTGCGATACCAGCAGCGTCTCCATGGTGTTGCAGGGCGCGTAGCGCTGCGTCTTGGCGTTGTCGCAGACGCGCACGGCGCGGTCCAGGTCGGCGTCGGCGTCGATATAGACGTGGCAGATGCCGTCCAGGTGCTTGATCATCGGCACGCGCGCTTCTTCCATCAGCCGCGCGATCAGGCTCTTGCCGCCGCGCGGCACGATCACGTCGACGTATTCGGTCATGGTGATCAGCCGGCCGACCGCGGCGCGGTCGGTGGTCTCGACCACCTGCACGGCCTCGGGCGGCAAGCCGGCCGCGGACAAGCCCTCGGCCACCAGTGCGGCCAGCGCGGTATTCGATTCGATCGCTTCGGACCCGCCGCGCAGGATGGTGGCGTTGCCCGACTTCAGGCACAGCGCGGCGGCATCGATGGTCACGTTGGGGCGCGACTCGTAGATGATGCCGATCACGCCCAGCGGCACGCGCATCTGGCCCACCTGGATGCCGGTCGGACGGAACTTCATGTTCGAGATCTCGCCGATCGGGTCGGCCAGCGCGGCAATCTGCTCCAGGCCCGCGGCCATGGTGGCGATGGCCTTGTCCGACAGCGTCAGGCGGTCGATAAAGGCGGCGTCCTGGCCGTTGGCGCGGGCGCGCTCGACATCGCGGGCGTTGACGGCCTTGAGCTGGTCGGCATCGCGGCGGATGGCGGCGGCGATGGTCAGCAGCGCACGGTTCTTGTCGGCGGTGGAGGCACGCGCCATCGCGCGCGACGCCGCGCGGGCCTGGCGGCCGACGCGGTCCATGTATTGGGTGAGGTCGAGCTCGGTCATGTCAGTGGCCCTAGGGTGGTGGCCGTCAGTGTGTGTGTTCCTCCCTCTCCCGCTCGCGGGAGAGGGGTTCGGGAAGAGGGGAGCAAACCAGCGGCACTCGTGTCAGCGCGCGATCATCAGCGCCAGCTGCTGCAGGCCGTCCCATGGTTCCGCCGGCAGCGGGCTGCCGCCCGGTGGCGGCAGGTCCTGCAAGCCCTTGACCTGGCGGTCCAACCGCGCGGCCAGCGCCAGCGCCGCTTCCAGCCGCGGCTGCGCCAGGCGCTGCGCGGCCTGCGGCACCAGCCGCTCGCGCGGACCCCATACGCGCAGTTCGCGCATCAGCACGCCCGCCGGCTTGCCGGCCGCCAGCCCTTGCCGGACCTTGGATAATACGCGAATTTCCTCGGTCAGCGCCCATAGCACCAGCACCGTGGCCTCGCCTTCGCCGCGCAGCCCTTCGAGCATGCGCACCAGCCGCGGCACGTCGCCCGAGAGCATCGATTCCGACAACTTGAACACGTCGTAGCGGGCCACGTTCAGCACCGCGTCGTGGACCTGATCGAAGCTCAGTTCGCCGGGCGGATACAGCAGCCCCAGCTTCTGGATTTCCTGGTGCGCCGCCAGCAGGTTGCCTTCGACCTTGTCGGCGATGAACTGCAGCGCGCGCCGGCCGTTTTCGGCGTTCGTGCCGCCCTGCACGCGCTGCTGTTGCAGCGCGAGCCGTTCGCCGACCCAGGCCGGCAGCCGGGTACGGTCCACGGTGTCGACCTTGATCGACACGCCGGCGCCTTCCAGCGCCTGGAACCAGGCTGACTTGGACGCAGCAAAATCCAGCCGCGGCAGCGTCACCAGCATCACCACGTCAGGCGACGGCTGTGCGGCCACCGCGCGCAGCGCCTCGCCGCCATCCTTGCCAGGCTTGCCGGAGGGGATGCGCAGTTCAACGATCTTGCGGTCGCCGAACAGCGACATCGACTGCTGCGCCTCGACCAGCCGGCCCCAGTGGAAGCCGCGCTCGGCCACCAGCACCTCGCGTTCGGAGAAGCCGGCTTCCCGCGCCGTCGCGCGCAGGCGGTCGACCGCTTCCAGCACCAGCAAGTGCTCGTCGCCGTGCACCACGTACAGCGGCGCCAGCCCCTTGGCCTTGGCCTGGCGCAGGTGCGCGTCGAGCCCGTCGAGCTTGAGCTGCATGCCGTAAGCCTGCCCGCGCCCGCTCAGATCGCCTTGACGGCGGCCAGCCGGCGCATCAGCTGCTGCACGATATCGCGCTGCATGTCGCGGTACAGCTGCTGCTCTTCGTAGTCCTTGGCCAGCGTATTGGCTTCGTTGTAGGTCAGGTCGCGGGTCAGCACCAGTTGCGACGGCGCGATCAGTTCCTTGCCGGCGGGGTCGCGCAGGCGGAAGGTGAAGCGCTGGGTCAGGCGGTATTCACGCACCACGCCCTCGGTCGTGATCGACAGGATGGTCTTGGTGCGGGTGTCCTGCAGCACGTCCAGCAGCGCGTCCGCTTCTTTCTGGTCCGCCACCACCTGGGTGTCCGAGCCGCCCCGGATGGCGCGGCGGAGGTCCGCGCCCATCAGCGAATTGGGCGGGATGCCGATATACAGCCGCTTGAAGGCGAAGTCCGAGTTGCCGCGCATATGGAAGCCGCAGCCGGCCAGCAGGCCCATGGCCGGCACTGCCAGCATTGCCGCGAGCACCTTGCGGCGTCCCAGGTTCAGTCGCTTCATTCTTGGCGATTCCTTTGTCAGGTTGGTGCGGGCCATCGGCGCCGTCAAAGCACCACGTTGACCAGGCGGCCAGGCACCACCACGATCTTCTTCGGCGCCTTGCCTTCGGCAAACTTGGCCACCGTGTCGCTGGCGGCGGCGGTGGCCTCGATCGCGGCGCGGTCGGCGTCGGCGGGCACGGTGATGCTGCCGCGCACCTTGCCGTTGATCTGCAGCACCAGCTCGATCTCGCTGCGCACCAGCGCGGCTTCATCGACCTGCGGCCACGGCGCGTCGAGCAGGTCGCCGGCCTCGGCGGCGTAGCCCAGCTGTTCCCACAGGCCATGGGTGATGTGCGGCACCACGGGGTACAGCACGCGCAGCAGGATGCCGAAGCCCTCGCGGCGCGCGGCCGGCGACGCGGCCTTGGCGTCGTCCAGCGCGTTCAGCATCTTCATGGTGGCGGACACCACGGTGTTGTACTGAATGCGCTGGTAGTCGTAGTTGGCCTGCTTGAGCACGCCGTGGATCTCGCGGCGCAGTTCGGCATCGTCCGCGCCCGTCGCGCCGGCAGCCCCATCGCGGATGGCCGCGGCGTTGGCATAGCCGTAGTTCCACACGCGGCGCAGGAAGCGCGACGCGCCCTCCACGCCCGAACCGCTCCACTCCAGCTGCTGCTCGGGCGGCGCGGCGAACATCACGAACAGGCGCGCGGTATCCGCGCCGTACTGGTCGATCAGCGCCTGCGGGTCGATGCCGTTGTTCTTGGACTTCGACATCTTCTCGACGCCGCCGATTACCACCGGCTGGCCGTCGGCGATCAGCGTGGCGCCCACCGGGCGGCCGCGCTCGTCGGTGCGCAGGTCGACCTCGGCCGGGTTGTACCAGTGCTTCTTGCCCGAGGCGTCTTCACGGTAGTAGGTCTCGTTGAGCACCATGCCCTGGGTCAGCAGGTTGGTGAAGGGCTCATCAAACTTGACCAGGCCCAGGTCGCGCATGACCTTGGTCCAGAAACGCGCGTACAGCAGGTGCAGGATCGCGTGCTCGATGCCGCCGATGTACTGGTCCATCGGCATCCAGTAGTCGTTGCGGGCATCGACCATGGTGGCCGCGTCCGGACAGGTATAGCGCATGTAGTACCAGCACGAATCGATGAAGGTATCCATCGTGTCGGTCTCGCGGCGCGCGGGCTTGCCGCACGACGGGCAAGTGCACTGCAGGAAGCGCGGATCCTTGGCCAGCGGGTTGCCGGTGCCGTCCGGCACCAGGTCTTCGGGCAGCACCACCGGCAGGTCTTGCTCGGGCACCGGCACCACGCCGCAGCTGTCGCAGTGGATCAGCGGGATCGGCGTGCCCCAGTAGCGCTGGCGCGAGATGCCCCAGTCGCGCAGGCGCCAGGTGGTCTTTTTCTCGCCCAGGCCCATCGCGCCCAGGTCGGCCGCGATGGCTTCCACCGCGGCCTGATAGCCCAGGCCATCGTATTTGCCGCTGTGGATGCAGGTGCCGTGTTCCTTGTCGCCGTACCATTCCTGCCAGGCGTCGGTCGAATACGGCTGGCCCTTGACGTCGATCACTTGCTTGATCGGCAGCTGGTACTTGTTGGCGAATGCGAAGTCGCGCTCGTCGTGCGCCGGCACGCCCATCACCGCACCGTCGCCGTAGCTCATCAGCACGTAGTTGCCGACCCACACGTCGACCTTCTCGCCGGTCAGCGGGTGCACGACCTGCAGGCCGGTCGGCATGCCCTTCTTCTCCATGGTCGCCATGTCGGCTTCCATGACCGAGCCGTGCTTGCATTCGTCGATGAAGGCAGCCAGTTCGGGGTTGTTCAGCGCGGCGTGCGTGGCCAACGGGTGCTCGGCGGCAACCGCGCAGAAGGTCACGCCCATGATGGTGTCGGCGCGCGTGGTGAAGACGTAGAGCTTGCCGTCGTTGATCGGCTTGCCGTCCTCGCCCGGGATGTCATGGGTGAAGGCAAAGCGCACGCCCACGCTCTTGCCGATCCAGTTCTGCTGCATCACCTTGACGCGCTCGGGCCAGCCCAGCTGGTCCAGGTCGCCCAGCAGCTCCTGCGCATAGTCGGTGATGCGCAGGTAGTACATCGGGATCTCGCGCTTTTCCACCACCGCGCCCGAGCGCCAGCCGCGGCCGTCGATGACCTGCTCATTGGCCAGTACGGTCTGGTCCACGGGATCCCAGTTGACGGTGCCGGTCTTGCGGTAGGCAATGCCCTTTTCCAGCATCTTCAGGAACAGCCACTGGTTCCAGCGGTAATAGTCGGGGCTGCAGGTAGCGACTTCGCGCGACCAGTCGATCGCCAGGCCCATCGACTGCATCTGCTTCTTCATGTAAGCGATGTTGTCGTAGGTCCAGGCGGCGGGCGCCACGCCGTTGTTCAGCGCCGCGTTCTCGGCCGGCATGCCGAAGGCGTCCCAGCCCATCGGCATCAGCACGTTGTTGCCGTTCATGCGCAGATAGCGCGCCATCACATCATTGATGGTGTAGTTGCGCACGTGGCCCATGTGCAGCTTGCCCGACGGGTACGGCAGCATCGAGCAGGCGTAGAACTTGGGCTTTTCCTTGCCGTCGGGCCCGGCTGCATGCTCCGACACGCGATAGGCGTCGATGGCTTGCCAGTGCTGCTGGGCGGCTTGTTCAACGGCGGAAGGAAGGTATTTGTCTTGCATGGTCAAGGCAGCGTCTGCGCGGCAACTGGCCTGCCGGCATCCGGGGAGAATCGTTGGAAGGTAAGCGGCGGGGGCTGTCTGGGCGCCCGCCCGGCGTGCAATGCTAAAGCAATCGATTATAACCGTGGCAGCAGCGCTGGCCGCCCCCCGACGCGCCCTTACTTCAGGCCCAGCACGTCCTGCATGTCGAACAGCCCGCTGGGCTTGTCGGCCAGGAATCGGGCGGAACGCACCGCGCCGTCGGCATACGACTGGCGGCTGGACGACTTGTGGCTGATTTCGATGCGCTCGCCGATGCCGGCGAACATCACGGTGTGGTCGCCGACGATGTCGCCGCCGCGGATGGTGGCAAAGCCGATGGAACCGGGATCGCGCTCGCCGGTATGGCCTTCGCGGGCATAGACGGCGCAGGTCTTCAGGTCGCGGCCCAGCGCATCGGCGATCACTTCGCCCATCTTCAGCGCCGTGCCCGACGGGGCGTCGACCTTGAAGCGGTGGTGGGCCTCGATCACCTCGATGTCATAGCCGGTCGACAGCAGCTTGGCCGCCACTTCCAGCAGCTTGAAGGTGGCATTGACGCCGACGCTGAAGTTGGCGGCGAAGACAATGCCGATCGACCTGGCGGCGTCGGCCAGCGCTGCCTTGCCGGCCTCGTCGAAGCCGGTGGTGCCGACCACCATCTTGACCCCCAGCCGCTTCGCCGCGGCCAGGTGCGCCAGCGTGCCTTCGGGACGGGTGAAGTCGATCAGGCAGTCCGCGCCGGCCAGCCCGGCTTCCATGTCCGCCGTAATCGCCACGCCGGTGTTGCGGCCCAGGAACAGGCCCGCATCCTGGCCCAGCGCCGGCGAGCCCGGCACATCGAGCGCGCCTGACAGCTTCACGCCCTCGGTGTTCAGCACTTGTTCGATCAGCATGCGGCCCATGCGGCCCGATGCGCCTGCGATGGCGATGTTCATGGTGTCTGGCTCAGCGGAATATGCGCGATGCGCGAAAGAGGAACGAGCCGGCCATGCCTGGCCAGCCCGGAAAACCGGCGGCGCGCCGCAGCGGGCGCGCATGGTGGATCAGTTGGCGGCTGGCTTGGGCGCGTCGGCCGGGGCGGTGGCCGGCGCCGGGGCCGCCGCTTCGGCTGCGGGCTGGGCCGCTTGCGCCGGCTGCGCGGCGGCTTCCGGCTGCTGTGCCTGCCGCGGTACAAAGTTCTCAACCGTGGTCTGCGGCTCGGCCGGGGCCGCGGCGGCGCTGGTGGAGATCTTGCCCGGCGTCTGCTCCTTGAGCGCCTTCTTCATGCCGTCGATTTCGGCAATCAGCTCATACTCGGACGGGAGTTCGTCGCCACCAAACTTGACCAGCCTGTCGCCGTCGAAGAAGACCGTGTAGCGGCGCTGCTGCACCACGGGGGTATTGCCGCGGCGGAACGAGAACACATAATCCCAGCGGTTGGCATGGAACACGTCAGTCAGCAGCGGCGTGCCGAGCAGGAACTTGACCTGGTCGCGGGTCATGCCTTCGCGCAGTTGCGAGGCGGCTTCGCGCGAGACGAAGTTGCCCTGCACGATATTGATCCGGTACGGCGTGATGGCGTTGGCTACCTTGCGCGAGGTGGAATCGTAGGCCGAGCAGGCGCCGGCCAGCAGGGCCGCGGCCAGCAGGGAGACAACCAGCGTCGGACGCATGGCGGACGAACGGATAGAACGCATGGATCTCGCTTCCGGGAGGGAAAGAAAAGTAACGCGGCAAAGGACGCTGCGCAGGCATGAAAACGGCGCTCAATGCGCCGATTGCACCACACGAACAGATTGCATCTGCCGCCACAACCACATGGGACGACAACCTCGCCCGGCGCGCGATGCCGACCTGGGACATCGTCGGCGCGAGCGACTTTTGCTGCCAAAACCCTTATGATTCAACTATCGAGACATTGTACTCTAGGGAGTCACCCACATGCCGAGTCCGGCGGACCTCAAGAATATCGGCCTGAAGGCGACCGTGCCCAGGCTGAAGATTCTTGAAATTTTTCAAACCAGCGAGCAGCGGCACCTGAGCGCGGAAGACGTCTACCGTATCCTGCTGAACGAGCATATGGATATCGGCCTGGCCACCGTTTACCGCGTGCTGACCCAGTTCGAGCAGGCTGGCCTGCTGTCGCGCAACAACTTCGAGTCCGGCAAGGCGATCTTCGAACTCAACGAAGGCAAGCATCACGATCACCTTGTGTGCCTGGATTGCGGCAGGGTCGAGGAATTTTTCGATTCCGAGATCGAGCAGCGCCAGCAAAGCATTGCGCGCGAGCGCGGCTTCACCCTGCAGGAACACGCGTTGTCGCTGTACGGCAACTGCACCAAAACCAACTGTCCCCACAGACTCAAACGATAAGCCGCTCGCTCCCTTGACGGAGCGCAGACGTGCAACAAAAAACCGGCGCCAGGCGCCGGTTTTTTGTTGGAGGCTTGCCGACGCCGGTCAGCGTGCCTGCAGATCCTGCAGGTCCTGCTCGGTCACCGCCCGGGCCGGGCGTGCCGGCGGCAGGCCGACGAACTCGCCCACCACCTGGCGGAACAGGCCGCGCGCCCACACCAGCATCGGGTGGGTGTTGCGGCTGCGGTGCCAGAACATGTTCAGGCCAAGCGTGGTGTTCAACTCCGCCGGCAGCGGGAACGCCTTCAGGCCATAGGTTTCGCAAGCCATGTCCTTGGTCAGCGCATTGACGGTGAAGATCATGTCCGTCTGCGAGGCCAGCTCGGCCTGGGCCCGCCATGAATGTACCGTCAGCGATGCATTGCGCTTCAGGCCGCGCTGCTGCAGCGCGTAGTCGAGCGGGATCAGCGAAGGCGCCGGCCGGCCCGCGCTGCCCGAATGCGCCATGAAGATATGGCCGCAGTCCAGGTATTGCTCGAGCGTGCAATGGCCCTTCAGTACCGGATGGTCCTTGCGCGCGCACACCCACAGGTTGAGCGAGGTGACCATCTCCTCGACGATTTCCGGATGGCGGGTCGGGAACGGCGAGAATGCCAGGTCGAGTTCATTGGCGCGCATCGACGCGACATCGGTTTCCCACGAATGGGACTCGACCAGCTTGATATGCAGGTCGGGCGCCAGCGCCTTGATGCGCAACACGAAACGGTTGAACACCGTATCGCCCAGTTCCGCGGCAAAGCCGATGCTCAGCGTGCCAGTGGCAGTAGCCGGATCGAAGTTGTCCGCATCGCCCTCGTTGATGGACGACCACAGATCCAGCATGTCGCGAATCTTCGGCCCCAGCTCGAGCGCGCGCGGCGTCGGCGTCAGTCCGTGCGGGACGCGGATAAAAAGTGGATCGTCAAAGATTTCGCGCAGCCGGCCCAGCGAATGTGAGACCGCCGGCGCGGTCATGTGCATCTTCTCAGCCACGTAAGTGGCATTGCGCTTGCTCAGCAGCTCGGTGAAGATCACTAACAGCTTTGTGTCTACGTTCACCATGATCAGGCCCCCGGTCAGATTTTTCACAGCTTAGATGGCCCCACCACTTGCACTGGCTGCACATCAGATTTCAACAGCGTCTTAATAGTGTAAGAGGAAAAATCAAGCTCGGAAAGCAAATTCGGCACTTCTGAACGCGCTGCCGATGGCATAACTACGAAAAATTGCGCGCTTTTGCCGCTATTGATTGCAAATGCGTACATGGCCGGCGGCGCAGCGAGCACTTTTACCGCCGGGTACACCAGCATCCCGCCTTCCATTTTTATCATTCTTTTCTGACGCAAGTATTTCAACGCCGCGGCCAAGAAACGGCGCCGGCCGCGCAACTCGCCCAGGTCCCTGCCCAATAAACAAAAACGCGCCCGCAGGCGCGTTTTCCATGGTGGCGAGAGCCGCCGATTACTTGGCCACCACGCGGGCCATTTCCAGCACCTTGTTCGAGTAGCCCCACTCGTTGTCGTACCAGCTCACGACCTTGATAAAGGTGCCGTCCAGCGCGATGCCGGCTTCGGCGTCGAAGATCGAGGTGCGTGCATCGCCGCGGAAGTCCGTGGCCACAACCTTGTCTTCGGTGTAGCCCAGCACGCCCTTCAGCGCGCCCTGGCTCTGGGCCTTCATCTCGGCGCAGATTTCGTCGTACGAGGCCGACTTTTCCAGCTCGACGGTCAGGTCGACCACGGACACGTCCGAGGTCGGCACGCGGAACGACATGCCCGTCAGCTTCTTGTTCAGTTGCGGGATCACCACGCCCACGGCCTTGGCGGCGCCGGTCGACGACGGGATGATGTTTTCCAGGATGCCGCGGCCGCCGCGCCAATCCTTGTTGGACGGGCCGTCGACGGTCTTCTGCGTGGCGGTGGCGGCGTGCACGGTGGTCATCAGGCCGCGCTTGATGCCCCACTTGTCGTTCAGCACCTTGGCCACCGGGGCCAGGCAGTTGGTGGTGCAGCTGGCGTTGGAGATGATCGCCTCGCCCTTGTAGGTGTCGTGGTTCACGCCATACACGAACATCGGGGTGTCGTCCTTGGACGGGGCCGACATGATCACCTTCTTGGCGCCCGCGTCGATATGCTTCTGCGCGCCTTCCTTGGTCAGGAAGATGCCGGTGGACTCGACCACCACGTCGGCGCCGATCTCGCCCCACTTCAGCTCGGCCGGATCCTTGACCGCGGTCAGGCGGATCTTCTTGCCGTTGACGACCAGCGTGTTGCCGTCGACCGACACTTCGCCGTCAAAGCGGCCATGCACCGAGTCGTACTTCAGCATGTACGCCAGGTAGTCAGGCTCGAGCAGGTCGTTGATGCCAACGACTTCGATGTCCTTGAAGTTGGCGACGGCGGCGCGGAACACCATGCGTCCGATGCGGCCGAAGCCGTTGATGCCGATCTTGATGGTCATGACTGTCTCTCCTGAGGATCGATTGAAACCGGGGGGCGCCGCGTCTGCCGCGCGGCGCACCGCGCGGCTCCAGCGCCCGGATGCTTAGATAAGGGTGTCCTTCACCGTACGGACCACGTTCTCGACGGTAAAGCCGAAGTGCTTGAACAGCACGCCGGCCGGGGCCGATTCACCGAAGGTGTCGATGCCCACCACCGCCTGGACCTGGTATTTCCACCAGAAATCCGTCACGCCCGCCTCGACCGCCACGCGCGGCACGCCGGCCGGCAGCACGCTGGCCTTGTAGGCGGTGTCCTGCTTGTCGAACACGGTGGTCGCGGGAATCGACACCACGCGCACATTCACGCCTTCGGCGGCCAGTGCATCGGCGGCGCCGACGGCCAGGCCCACTTCGGATCCGGTGGCCAGGATCACCGCATCCGGACGGCCGGTCCTGGCGTTGACGCTGTCGCGCAGCACGTAGCCGCCGCGCGCGATATTGGCGCGGGTAGCGTCGTCGCGCTGCTGGAACGGCAGGTTCTGGCGGCTGAAGATCAGGCAGCTCGGGCCGTTCTCGCGGCGGATCGCCTCGGCCCAGGCCACGGCGGTCTCGGTGGTGTCGGCGGTGCGCCAGACGTCCAGGTTGGGGATCAGGCGCAGGCTGGCGACATGCTCGATCGACTGGTGCGTCGGGCCGTCTTCGCCCAGGCCGATCGAGTCATGGGTGAACACGAACAGCGAGCGGATCTTCATCAGCGCCGCCATGCGCAGCGCGTTGCGGCTGTAGTCCGAGAAGGTCAGGAAGGTCGCGCCGTAGGGGATGTAGCCACCATGCAGCGTGATGCCGTTCAGGATCGCGCTCATGCCGAACTCGCGCACACCGTAGTTGATGTGGTTGCCCCAGGCATCGACGCGCACGGCCTTGCTGCCCGACCAGTTGGTCAGGTTCGAGCCGGTCAGGTCGGCCGAGCCGCCGAGGAACTCGGGAAGCACCGGGCCGAGGGCCTCGATGGTGTTCTGGCTGGCCTTGCGGGTGGCGATGGTCTCGGCCTTTTCCTCGCACTTGGCGATAAAGGCGTCGACGGCGGCGTCGAACGCGCCCGGCAGTTCGCCCTTCATGCGGCGGGTGAACTCGCCGGCTTCATACGGGTGGCGCTCGGCGTACGATTCGAACAGCGCGTTCCAGGCGCGCTCCAGCGCCTGGCCGTTGGCCTTGGCGTCCCAGGCATCGTAGACCTCGGCCGGCACCTCGAACGGGGCGTGGGCCCAGCCCAGCGCCTCGCGCGTGGCCAGCACCTCGGCGCCGCCCAGCGGGGCGCCGTGCACGTCGTGACCGCCTTCCTTGTTGGGCGCGCCCTTGCCGATCTTGGTGCGGCAGCAGATCAGGGTGGGCTTGTCGCTGGCCTTGGCCTGCGCGATGGCGTTGTCGACCGCGACCACGTCGTGGCCGTCGATGCCGCGGATCACGTTCCAGCCGTAGGCCTCGAAGCGCTTCGGGGTGTCGTCGTTGAACCAGTGCACCACGTCGCCGTCGATCGAGATGCCGTTGTCATCCCACAGGGCAATCAGCTTGTTCAGCTTGAGCGTGCCGGCCAGCGAGCAGGCTTCGTGCGAGATGCCTTCCATCAGGCAGCCATCGCCCAGGAACACATAGGTGTAGTGGTCGACGATGTCGAAGCCCGGGCGGTTGAATTCCTCGCCCAGCAGGCGTTCGGCCAGCGCCATGCCGACCGCGTTGGTGATGCCCTGGCCGAGCGGGCCGGTGGTGGTCTCCACGCCCGGGGTGATGCCGTATTCCGGGTGGCCGGCGGTCTTGCTGTGCAGCTGGCGGAAGTTCTTCAGCTCCTCGACCGGCAGGTCATAGCCGGTCAGGTGCAGCAGCGCGTAGATCAGCATCGAGCCGTGGCCGTTGGACAGCACGAAGCGGTCCCGGTCGGCCCATTGCGGGTTGCCCGGGTTGTGCTTCAGGTGTCGGCCCCACAGCGCCACGGCGATGTCTGCCATGCCCATCGGCGCACCGGGGTGGCCGGAATTGGCCTGCTGGACGGCGTCCATGGCAAGCACGCGGATGGCGTCGGCCATCAGCTTGGCGGGCTGGGAAGCAAAAGGACTTGTGGCGGGATGGGCAAGGGCGGACATGCGGGCGGATTCGGCGTGAGCCTTGGCGGCAGGAAAACCGCAATTTTAGCAGAAGCTAGGGGGTTTTCCGGACCCCCGGGAGGGTCCCTGCGGCGGAGTCGGGGCGATCATCGCAGTCATGCCTCGCCATCGCGAGCCTGCAACCGGAACTATCCGGGGCGCGGCATGCCTGATGCTTCACCCCGGGGCTACGCCGGCGCCCTCGCGCGCCGCTTCGACAGCTTAGCGCGGCACGCGTAAGATGCACTCTCGCAGCGCGCGGCACGCCAGCCGCGCCGGGTTTCCCGCCATTCGGAGACGATCATGACCAGACCGGCCAACACGCCCTGGCTCACCCCCTACCTGACCGTGTCCAACGGGCGCGCCGCGCTGGACTTCTATGGCCGCGCCTTTGGCTTCACCCCCGGCAACGTGGTCGACGAGAACGGCGTCCCCACCCACGCCGAGATGCATTACCAGGGCCAGCTGGTGGTGATGTTCGCGCCCGAGGGCGCCTGGGGCAGCACCGCGCGCACGCCGCGCTCGCTGGGCGTGGAGTGCCCGCAAACCTTCTATGTCTATTGCGACGATGTCGACGCCATGCACCAGCGCGCGGTTGACGCCGGCGCGGTGAGCCTGATGGCGCCGGCTGACCAGTTCTGGGGCGACCGCTATTGCATGGTCGAGGATCCCGATGGCTACCGCTGGGGCTTCGGCAAGCCGCTGGCACAGGCTGACCAGGCAGGCCAGGCAAGCTGATGGCGCCACGATTTTTCGTCGGCGGCGCTGATGCCGTGCTGGCTGCCGAATCGGATTTCCCGCTGCCCGAACCGGTGGTGCGCCACGCGCAGGTGCTGCGCCTGGCGCCGGGCGACGCCATCACGCTGTTCGACGGCCGCGGCGGCAGCCACGCCGCCACGCTGGTCGAACTGGGCAAGCGCCACGCGCTGGCGCGCATCGGCGCGCATGACGCGGCCGAGGCTGAGCCGCCCTTCCACGTCACGCTGGCACAGGGCCTGGCGGGCGGCGACAAGATGGACTGGCTGATCGAGAAGGCCGTCGAACTTGGCGTCGCGGCCATCCAGCCGCTGCAGGCCAGCCGCTCGGTGGTACGCCTGTCCGGGGAGCGCGCGCAGAAGCGCCAGGCGCACTGGCAGGCGCTGGTCCAGGCCGCCTGCGAGCAATGCGGCCGAAATCGTTTGCCGGCGGTGGCAGAGGTCACTAACTTGGATACGTGGCTGGCGCGCGTCGCCCAGTCCGGCAGCGGCGGCACCAGACTGCTGGTGTCGCCGCGTGCCGCGCAAGCGCTGCCGGCGCTGGTGGCGGAACGGCGCGAGGCGTTGCTGGCCGATGGCGTCACCTTGCTGATCGGCCCGGAAGGCGGCCTGGCCCCCGAAGAAGAACAAGCCGCGCTGCAGGCCGGTTTCACCGGCGTGTCGCTCGGCCCGCGCATCCTGCGTACCGAGACCGCTGGGCTCGCCTGCCTGGCCACTCTGAACGCCTTGCTGGGCGGATTCTGACGACGGGCCACTCCGGCCCTGTGTCACGTTGCAACCCTGACTGAAAGGAGTCGACCATGGGACTACTCGATAGCGTGCTGGGCGGTGTGCTCGGACAGCTCGGCGGCGCGCGCGGAGAGGGCGGCCAGGCCGGCGGGCTCGATCCCAAGCTCATGATGGCGCTCGGCCTGCTGGCAACGCTGGCCATGCGCAGCCGCGCCCAGGGCGGCGATGCCGCCGGCGCGCCGGCGGCCGATGACGGCCTGGGCGGGCTGGGCAGTCTCGGCGGGCTGCTGGGCGGCATGCTCGGCGGCGGCAGTGGTGGCACCGCGCCAGGCGACGCCACTGGCGGACTCGACCTGGGCTCGCTGCTTGGCGGCCTGCTTGGCGGCCAGGGCGGCGCGCCGGCCAACAGCCAGGCGCTGGGCGCGGCCGCCGGCGGCATCGGCGCGCTGCAGCAGATCCTGGCGCAAGCCGGGCTGGGCGAGCAGGTCAATTCGTGGATCGGCAGCGGCGCCAACCAGCCGGTCACGCCCTCGGCACTGAGCGACGCGCTGAGCGACACTGGCGCGCTCCAGTCGCTGGCGCAGAGCACCGGCATGTCGCAGGACGACGTGGCGGCGCAGCTGAGCGAAGGCCTGCCGGAACTTATCGACCGGCTCACACCGCATGGCCACGTGCCCGCGCAGGAATAAGCGCAACACGCCCGAAAAGCAAAAAGCCCGCATCAGTGAACTGAACCCCAGAAGTTGGACGGTTCGAGAAGACTAGGCTTGCAAGGGCTGAGTCCTGTATTGCACGGGACTCAGCCCTTTTAGTTTCAGTCGGATACGTTCGTGGTTGTAGTAGTGGATGTATTGCCGGATGCCAGCCTGCAACTGCTCCACGCTGTCGAATTCGTTCAGGTAGAAGAACTCCGACTTGAGCGTTCCAAAGAAGCTCTCCATCGCAGCATTATCAAGGCAATTGCCCTTGCGGGACATGCTCTGGCGGACCTTCTTGCCCAGGAGGCGCCGATAGGCTGGCATCTGATACTGCCAGCCCTGATCCGAATGCAGCAAGGGCCGCTCCCTACGTTTAAGGTGTGAGATCGCTTTCTTCAGCATGCCACTGACCAGATCGAAGGTGGGCCGTGTGGAACTCTGCCAGGCGATGATCTCGCCGTTGTACAGGTCCATGACTGGCGACAGGTACAGCTTCTGCCCCTTCACGTTGAACTCGGTCACGTCCGTCACCCATTTCTCGTTGGGCCGTTGCGCAGCGAACTGCCGGTTGAGCAAGTTCGGCGCCACCTGGCCCAGCATTCCCCGGTAAGAGCGGTATTTCTTCGGTCGTACCAGCGACTTCAAGCCCAACTGCAGCATCAGGCGCCGGATCAACTTGTG
>NZ_SROX01000009.1 GCF_013141915.1 Cupriavidus necator
CACATCATCGAGCAACGCATCGACAACAAGATCATCCGCCCCAGCGCCAACTACACCGGGCCGGAGAACCTGAAGTTTGTGCCGATCGGCAAGCGCAAGTGAAGCCGGCCCAACAGCGGCGCCGATTATGTAACCAAAGCCCAGAGCACTACGCCACCCTGGCCAAATCGTAGAGAATAGCGGCGGAAATTATCCCGGCGCCGCCTGCTTTGCCGGCGGCGAATGACGAAAAATCGATTTCAGCATCCGAAAGGGCCCTCCCAACATGAAACATCTTGTCCTTGCCGCCTGCATCGGCGCATTCAGCCTGACCACTGCCACCGCCGTCATGGCGCAGGAACCGGCCAAGAAGACCACCACCAAGAAGAAGGCGTCGACCAAGAAGGCCGCCGCCGGCACGGCCGCGGCGGCCGGCGCTGCCGCGGCGGTGACGCCGACCGGCGAAAAGTGGCAGTGCGAGCTGGGCAACAGCCTCTATATCGCCGGCGACATGCTGCGCGACGAAATCCTGACCGTGCACTGGCAAGGCCGCGACTACAAGCTGCCGCGCCAGCCCACGGTGACCGGGGCGGACCGCTACTACGATGCCCGCACCGGCCTGGACCTGGTGGTGATCCCGAGCAAGGCCATGCTGTTCAACAAGAACCTCGGCCAGCGCCTGGCCGACGATTGCCAGAGCGCCGCCATGCAGGCCGGCGCCGCGGCCCCGACCCAGGCTGGCGGCCTGCGCGCGCCGGCAACCACGCCGTTGCTGGTCACGCCCCCGGGCGGCCCGACGCAGGTGCCGGGCGGTCCGCTGCTGCAGACGGAAGGCAGCCAGCAACCCACTTCGCCTCGGCAGTAAGTCCTTGGCGAGGGCGTTGGCGGCGCAGGCGGGGCCGCCAACGCCCTTTTTGCCTTGTCGGGGCGGTCTTCCCCGGCCAGGCAGGCGCCTGCGCCGGGTTTTGCCCGGCGCGATGCCGCCCGGGGTGGCGGCGGCGCCGCGCGCCGGTTAGAGTATGCAGTTGCAGTGCGCTGCCGGCCTCGGACCGCGGTCAACACCGCGGCAGCGCATCGGGGTCCCGATTCAGGTCCGAGCCAAATGCCATCGCATCATCCTTCGATCGGAGTACGGCAATGCCCCACAACCTCAAGAACACGCTAAAAGAATTCAGTATCGGCTCTTCCGGCAAGGGCCAGTATTACTCGCTGCCCCAGCTGGGCGAGGCTCTGGGCCTGGACATCGGGCGCCTGCCGGTGTCGATCCGCGTGGTGCTGGAATCGGTGCTGCGCAACTGCGACGGCAAGAAAGTCACCGAAGAACACGTTCGCCAGCTGGCCAACTGGAAGCCCAATGCCGACCGCGTCGACGAGATCCCGTTCGTGGTGGCGCGCGTGGTCTTGCAGGATTTCACCGGCGTGCCGCTGCTGGCCGACCTGGCGGCGATGCGCAACGTCGCCGAGAAGATGGGCAAGAACCCCAAGCAGATCGAGCCGCTGGTGCCGGTGGACCTGGTGGTCGACCACTCGGTGCAGGTTGACCATTTCCGCGAAAAGAAGGCGCTGGACCTGAACATGCAGCTGGAATTCCAGCGCAACAACGAGCGCTACCAGTTCATGAAGTGGGGCATGCAGGCGTTCGACACCTTCGGCGTGGTGCAGCCGGGCTTCGGCATCGTGCACCAGGTCAACCTGGAATACCTGGCGCGCGGCGTGCACAAGAAGGATGGCGTCTACTACCCCGACACGCTGGTCGGCACCGATTCGCACACCACCATGATCAACGGCATCGGCGTGGTCGGCTGGGGCGTCGGCGGCATCGAGGCCGAGGCCGGCATGCTGGGCCAGCCGGTGTACTTCCTGACGCCCGACGTGGTCGGCGTCGAACTCAAGGGCCGGCTGCGCGAAGGCGTCACCGCGACGGACCTGGTGCTGACCATCACCGAGATGCTGCGCAAGGAGAAGGTGGTCGGCAAGTTCGTCGAGTTCTTCGGCGAAGGCACCGCCAGCCTGGCCCTGCCCGACCGTGCCACCATCGGCAACATGGCGCCCGAATACGGCGCCACCATGGGCTTCTTCCCGGTGGACGGGAAGACCATCGAGTACTTCCAGGGCACCGGCCGCACCGACGAGGAAATCGCCGCGTTCGAGGGCTATTTCCGCGCGCAGAACATGTTCGGCATTCCCCAGGCCGGCGAGATCGACTACAGCAAGGTCGTGACGCTGGACCTGGGCACCGTGGCGCCGTCGCTGGCCGGGCCGAAGCGCCCGCAGGACCGCATCGAGATCGGCAACGTCAAGAGCACCTTTGCCTCGCTGTTCAGCAAGCCGGTGGCCGAGAACGGCTTCAACAAGGATGCCGCCGAGCTGGACCGCAGCTACCGCACCGCCGACGGCATCGAAGTGCGCAACGGTGACGTGCTGATCGCCGCCATCACCTCCTGCACCAACACCTCCAACCCGAGCGTGCTGCTGGGCGCCGGCCTGCTGGCCAAGAAGGCGGTCGAAGCCGGCCTGAGCGTGGCGCCGCACATCAAGACCTCGCTGGCGCCGGGCAGCCGCGTGGTCACCGAATACCTGAAGGCCGCTGGCCTGCTGCCGTACCTGGAAAAGCTGGGCTTCGGCGTGACCGCCTATGGCTGTACCACCTGCATCGGCAATGCCGGCGACCTGACGCCGGAACTGAACGACGCCATCACCAGCAATGACCTGGTAGCGGCGGCGGTGCTGTCGGGCAACCGCAATTTCGAAGCCCGCATCCACCCGAACATCCGCGCCAACTTCCTGGCATCGCCCCCGCTCGTGGTGGCCTATGCCATCGCCGGCAATGTCACGCGCGACCTGATGACCGAGCCGGTGGGCAAGGGCAAGGGCGGCCGCGAGATCTGGCTGGGCGACATCTGGCCGACTTCTGAAGAAATCCACGCGCTGATGAAGTTCGCGATGGACGCCAAGACCTTCAAGGGCAACTACGAGCAGGTCAAGAAGCCGAGCAAGCTATGGGGCGCGATCCAGGGCACCAAGGGCCAGGTCTACGACTGGCCCAAATCCACCTATATCGCCGAGCCGCCGTTCTTCCAGGACTTCAGCATGGAGCCGTCGACGGCCTCGGCCAGCGTGCGCGGCGCGCGTGCGCTCGGCATCTTCGGCGATTCGGTGACGACCGACCACATCTCGCCGGCCGGATCGATCAAGGACACCTCGCCGGCAGGCAAGTACCTGCTGTCGCATGGCGTGCTGAAGGCCGACTTCAACAGCTACGGCTCGCGCCGCGGCAACCATGAGGTGATGATGCGCGGCACCTTCGCCAACGTGCGCATCAAGAACCTGATGATCCCGCCGACAGCCGACGGCGCCCGCGTGGAAGGTGGCATCACCATCCACCAGCCCACCGGCGAACAAATGTCGATCTATGACGCGGCGATGAAGTATGTCGCCGAGGGCACGCCCACGGTGGTGTTCGGCGGCGAAGAGTACGGTACCGGCTCGTCGCGCGACTGGGCAGCCAAGGGTACCCAGCTGCTGGGCGTGAAGGCCGTGATTGCGCGCAGCTTCGAGCGCATCCACCGCTCCAACCTGGTCGGCATGGGCGTGCTGCCGCTGCAGTTCAAGGGCAGCGACAGCGCCCAGACGCTGGGCATCACCGGCAACGAGACCTTCGACATCGAAGGCATCGAGGGCGAGCTCAAGCCGCAACAGGACGTGGTGCTGGTGATCAAGCGCGCCAACGGCGACATGCAGCGCGTGCCGGTGCTGCTGCGCATCGATACGCCGATCGAGGTCGACTACTACAACCACGGCGGCATCCTGCCGTTCGTGCTGCGCCAGTTGCTGGCCGCCTGAGCGCCCCACCGCGCCATGGACGCCGCCCGCGCCACGCCTCTTCCGGGCGTGACAGGGCGGCGTTTTCCATGGGAGCTTGCGACCCGGGCATCACCTAAAGCGCGGCGCCGCGCGTGTAAGTTCCACGCAAGCCATGGCTGTCAAACTGTGTCGCACAACAACGCGGTCGAACGACCGGAAGCCGGACCCCGGCATCACCCAGACCCAGGAGACACCATGGTCAAGATCCTTATCGCCTTCATCGTGGTCGCCGGCGCGGCCCTCTACCTGCTGACCAAGGGCGGCAGCGACGTGTCGATTTCCGGCGAGTCGCACAGCGTCGAAAGCCATGCGCCCGCAGCCCCGGCAGCCTCCGCCCCGGCCGAGAAATAATCGCTCGCAGGCAGCAACGTTCACACCGGCCGCACGCATATAGCGGTCTCCCTGTCAACGCAACGAGTAGAATACCGTTTTACGCAAAAAACGGACGGTTTCTTTCTATGGCAGGTTTTCGCCCCAAGGCTTCCCCGCGACTCTCTCCCGACGCCGAGCGTCTGGTCGCCGATGCGCTCGCCCTCGACGCATCGGGCAGCCGCATGGAGGATGGATACTGGGAGCGGCGGCTTTCGCAGCGCCTTGGCCGCCTGCTGAAGAACGGTAGCCAGACCGCGCTCGACGCAGCGCTGGAGCACCTGTTCAAGCACAATGCGGACGCCTCCGACGTGCTGGCCGAGCAGGCCGAGACACTGGCCGAATCCGCCAGCATCGAGGTCGATGGCCAGTCCTATGACGCGCTGCTGATCGCCGCCCCGATCCTGGCGCATACCCGCTACGCCATCCCGTCCGGCGCGCTCAAGCCGGAACTGGCGCAGACGCTGGCGGTGCACCTGCAAGCGCACGTGCTGGCCAACGGCACCAAGGTGTCACTGTCGCCCTATCTTTACAGCATCGACCAGCTGCCGCGCACGCACAGCGACACCTTCGCGCTGACGCACAAGCTGGCGGCGGCGGCGCTGGCCGGCGCGGTGCCCAAGGTCGACCTGCGCGACCTGCCCGAGACCGCGCCCATCCTGGCCGACCCGCGCTACCTGCTGGCGGTGGTGGTGGCGCCGCGTGAACAGGCGCTGTTCCGCTGGCAGGAAGACGCCAAGGAGCACCACGCCGAGCGCTCGACCTGCCTGGAACAATGGCGCAGCCAGGTACAGCCCTCGGTGGCGCTGCTGCTGCCGGGCTGCGAGTTCGAGCTGCTGCTGCCGGACGCGTTCTTCCTGTCCTGCCGCGAGTCCGACAAGAGCATCCGCCCGCTGACCGTGCGCGCCGCCGTCAACTACCTGTGCGGCACGCTGGATATCTCCGCGGGGCAGCTGGCCGCGGTGGTGGCGGCCTTCGGCGAGGAGGTGGTCGAGGAATACCGCGTCGGCTTCACCATGCGCGGCGAGAAGGATGTGATCTACGGCATCGTCTGGCCGGTCTACGGCCGCGAAGCCGGCGAGGTCGATGCCGATGAAAAGGGCAACCCGCTCGAGCAGATCTGCGAGGAGCTGCGCAACGCCGGTGTCGAAGACATCTTCCGCCACGCGGCGCTGTTCGATCCGGAATATTGCGAGGACTGCGGCACGCCGCTGTATGCCGACCGCAATGGCGAGATCGTCCATGCCGAACTGCCCGAGGACGCGCCCACGCAGCAGCCGCTGTTCCACTGACGCCCACTGGCGCGCCAGACAGCGAAGCGGCCCGCGATGCGGGCCGTTTTCATTTTGGGCGTTCAGACCGGCCGGCGTTCGCTGACGCAGCGCCACAAGCCATGGCCGGAGGCCCCGTACTTGCGCTCGAACGGCGTCATCGGCTGCGCTGGCGCCCAGGCCTCGACCCGCGCCGGCCGCCCTGCCAGCAACAGCGCTTGCGCAAACTCGTCGATATAGATGCGCCAGTTGCTGCGGCACTCCAGGTAATCGCCGCACGCCGCCAGCGCCGGGAACACCGCGTGCCCTTGCCAGCGCCGGCCCAGGTGGCCGATCTTGGGCCATGGGTTCGGGTAAAGCACGTAGTGGCGTGCTACCGGCACCGCATCCGCCTGCAGCAGCCGCCAGACATCGACCAGATCGGCGCGGGCCCAGCAGAAATTGGCGGGCATCGGCGCATCGCCCCACCAGTCCTTGCCGGCGGCGAGGCGCTTCTCGGACTGGTCGACGCCGATAACGAAGTGGTCCGGGAACTGTGTGGCCAGGCGCAGCGTGCTTTCGCCCACGCCGCAGCCGGCATCGAGGATCAGCGGCGCGCTGCCCGCCTGCCGCCAGCGCTGCAGCGCCGTGGCCAGCTCGCGCCGGCTGGGCTCGCCGATGGGCTTGCGGAACGGTTCGGCAAGGTGGCGCACGACGCGCGCGGCCAGGTGTTCGTGGATATCGGACTGCGCCGAGACGATGGTGCGGGAATTGGCAAACATGGGCGCCATTTTACCGGCCTGGCCTCGCCGGATCGTCCCCCGCCCCGCCAAACGCTGCAACCATGTCACTTTAGCGGCACAATGCGGGACAAACCGTCTCAGAACCCGTCCGCGTCCGCGCGGACCCGTACGAGGAGCCTGCCTGATGACAACGATCCACGCCTTGCCGCCGCAACGTCCGCCGCGCCGCCCCGCCCACCCCGCGCGCCGCGCAGTCCTCCATGCCGCCGCGGCGCTGGTGCTGGGCAGCGCCGCCTTCACGCTGCTGCCGGCCGGCGCCGCGCATGCCGAAGACCTGCGCATCGGCCTGGCCGCCGATGTCACCTCGATGGACCCGCACTGGAACAATGCGGGCCCCAACAACGCCATCGCCCTGCATATCTTCGAGTCGCTGGTGTTCATGGACAAGAACGCCCGCTACATCCCCGGCCTGGCACTGTCGTGGAAGCCGGTCAACGCCATCACCTGGGAAATCAAGCTGCGTCCGAATGTGAAGTGGCACGACGGCTCGCCGTTTACCAGCGAGGACGTCAAGGCCTCGCTGGAGCGCCCGGAGAAGCTGACCAACAGCCCGGGCTCGTTCACCAGCTACACCAAGCCGATCGCGCGCATCGACACGCCCGACCCGCTGACCGTGCGCCTGACCATGAACGTACCGAACTACGCCAACCTGGCGAATGACCTGAACAGCGTGCCGATCATGCCGAAAAAGATCGCTGCCACGCTGACCCAGACCGATTTCGATTCGGGCAAGGCCATGATCGGCACCGGCCCGTTCAAGTTCGTGCGCTTTGCGCGCGGCCAGGAGATCGTGATGGAGCGCAACCCCAACTACTGGGGCCCCAAGCCCGAGTGGGACCGCGCGGTGTTCCGCATCATCACCGACAACGGCGCGCGCAGCGCGGCGCTGCTGGCGGGCGATGTCGACGTGATCGAGAGCGTGCCCTCCGCCGACGTGGCCAAGCTGAAGCAGAATCCCAAGTTCAGGATCGAGCAGCAGGTGTCGTGGCGCACGATTTTCTGGCAGATGGACCAGTCGCGCGACAACCCGCCCTTCGTCACCGACAAGGCCGGCAAGCCGCTGGGCAAAAATCCCTTCAAGGATGCGCGCGTGCGCGCGGCGGTCAGCAAGGCGCTGAACCGCGACGCCATCGTCAGCCGCATCATGGAAGGATTGGCGGTACCGGCTTCGTCGATCGTGTCGCCGCAGATCTTCGGGCATCCCGGCACCAAGCCCGAAGCCTACGACCCGGAAGGCGCAAAGAAGCTGCTGGCCGCGGCGGGCTACCCGGACGGTTTCGGCCTGACGCTGCACGCCACCAACAACCGCTACCTGAACGACGCCGCCGTGGCGCAGGCCACCGCCAGCATGCTGACCCGCATCGGCATCCAGACCAAGGTGGAAACCATGCCGGTGGCAGCCTACTTCACGCGCGCGCGCCAGGGCGAGTTTGCCTTCCAGATGCTGGGCTGGGGCTCGGCCGCCGCCGACGTGGCGCTGCGCTCGATCACCGGCACGCCCAACCCCAAGACCGGCTACGGCACCTGGAACTGGGGCAAGTACAGCAACCCGCAGCTTGACCAGCTGATCGAGAAGTCGCTAACCACCGTCAGCAGCGACAAGGCGCGCGAGGAAAACGCCCGCGTGGCGGCAAAGTTTGCGCTGGCCGACCACGCGATCATTCCATCGCACAGCCAGCTGGCGATGTGGGCGATGAAGAAAGGGTTGAAGTATGAGGCGCGCACCGACGAGTGGTCGCTGGCGCAGTTTTTTCACAAGGAGTGAGGGCGTCTGCCTGCTGAGTTTTTTCGCCCCTCTCCCGCTTGCGGGAGAGGGGCGGCGCTTCAAAGGCTGAGGCCTGTGGGTTAAGACCGAGGGCTTCGCTTGGCCTGGTGCCTAGCTAAACCACCCCTCACCCCGGCCCTCTCCCCATGAGGGGAGAGGGAGAACATCTTGCTTGGGCGAGTACGGGCGGCTTGGGCGCACCCAACACCGCTCTCCCCTTTTTTGTTCTCGCTCAGATCCTCAGCCGCTCGTCCTGCCGCGCATTCGCCGCGCGCAGCTTCTGCACCCAGTCGCGCGCCGGCAGCCCGGTGGTGTCCTCGACCACGTCGGCGCGCGCTTCCAGTACGTCCCACGATACATCGATCTCCGGCCCGTTGAAGGCCAGCGCAATGATGTTGCCGTCATGCACTTCCGGGAACACCAGCACGCGGTTGTCGAAGGCCTCGCAGATGCGTTCGATGTTCTTCGGAAAGCTGTCGTGGTCGCCGAACAGGTTGATCGTCATGACCCCTGGGGCCTTCAGCGTGCGGCGGCAGGCGCGATAGAACGCGGTGGTGTCCAGCACCGGGCCGCGCGCGGTAGCGTCGTACAGGTCGACCTGCAGCACATCGATGGCGTCGGTGTGGGCGCCGTCCATCACGTAGTCCCAGGCGTCCTGCTCGCGCACCGTCAGGCGGGCATCGTCCTCGCGCAGGCCGAACATGCTGCGCCCGGCGATGATCACGGCGGGGTTCAGTTCCACCGCGGTCACGCGCGCGCGGCTGAACTGGCGGTGGCAGAACTTGGTCAGCGCGGCGGCGCCCAGGCCCAGCTGGACCACGTGGAATTCTTCGACCGACGGCGACAGGAACAGCAGCCACGCCATCATCTGCTGCGCGTATTCCAGTTCGATCGCGTCGGGCTTGCGCAGCCGCATCGCGCCCTGGACCCACTCGGTGCCGAAGTGCAGGTAGCGCACCCCTTCCATCTCCGAGAACGTCACCGGCGCGAAGCGCGGCGTCATGCGTTTTTCCGCGCGGTCCGGCGCCTCGCCACGGGTGCGGGTGCCACGTGCCGGTCGGCGCGAGGCCACGGCTTCAATCGATTTGCGTTTCAGTAGGGTCATGTTGTCGAGAAAGGCATTCAGCGCCCGTTCCAGCTTCGCTGGGGAGGACACGGATTATTTGCCCAGTGCCGCCTGCGCGCGCTGCAGCCAGTCGCGGTTATGTTCGCGGGCGTGGCGCGGCCAGTGGCGGGCATCGTGGACGATATCGGCATAGAGCTGCTGCGCGCGCTCGCGGTCGGCGGCGTCGGGCTGGGCGGCAAGCCAGTCGGCAAACAGGCAGCGCGGCGCGGCGTCGCTGGCGCTGACGAGGGCCTGCTCGAAAGCGGCCCGCGTGCCGGCCACGCCGGTGGTCGCCAGCGCACGGGCGTACAGCAGGGCCGGCTCGGGCTGCTGGCGTGACTGCGGGTTGGCGGCGAACAGCTTTTCCAGCGTCGCCAGCGCGCCGGGCGCATCGCTGGTGGCGAACTGCGCCTGCGCCAGGCCCTGCAGCAGCGCGGGGTCGGTCGCAAAGGGCCCGCTGGCCGCGGCCTGGTAATGCTGCAACGCCTCCGCCGGCTCGCCGGCGGCCAGCAGCGCCGCGCCCAGGCGCATGCGGTGCGCCACCGTCGGGGCACGGTCAAAGTCCGAGCGGGCTTCGCGCACCGCGCGGTTCGGATCGACCAGTTGCGTGATGGCACGCGTGGCCGCACGCGCACCACGCGACTGGCGCAGTTCGGGCAGGTAGATCGCAAAGAAATAGACCACGCTGCCCAGCCCGGGGAACAGGAACAGGATCAGCAGCCAGTACATGTTCTGGTGCGTGCGCACTGCGTGCACGGCAAAGAACAGTGCAACGATGATATGGATGCTGATGCCGAAGATACGCATAGGGAAATCACCTTGAAAACATGGCGGTCACGCCGCCGCCGGCATTGTGACAGAAAGGCATTCGGATTGGTTTCAGCCGCCGGCGGGAATGCCGGCACCCGTGCGGCGTCAGCATGGTCACCCGCCCGCGCTCCATCCATGCGCGCGGCGGCGCAGATGTAACAGCGCTTGATCTTCATTTAACCAACACGTTAAATGAAGCCATGCCGAATCCCAGCGACTCCCTCTCCACCATCTTTGCTGCCCTGGCAGACCCGACGCGCCGCGCGATCCTCGCGCGGTTGTCCGAGGGCGACGCCCCGGTCGGCGAACTGGCGCGGCCGTTCGAGATTTCCGCTCCGGCCATCTCCCGGCATCTTCGTGTGCTGGCCGACGCGGGACTGATCGAGCGCGAAGTCAACGCACGATGGCGCATCTGTCATTTGCGCCCCGGCGCATTGCGCGACGCGCACGGCTGGCTGGAGAACTATCGCCAGCTCTGGGAAGGCAATCTCGACAGGCTGGTGGCCTTTGTCGAGCAAACGCAGGGCGAGGCCGCTGTCACCCATCGAAAAAAGGGGATCAAGTCATGACCGAAGCAGCAACCTTTCAGCTTGAGATGAGCCGCCAGATCCGCGCGCCGCGCGCGCGGGTATTTGACGCTTTCACCGACCAGGCCGCACTGGCCGTCTGGCATTGCCCGCGCGGCATGCAGGTGCTGGAAGCCAGCGCCGATGCGCGCGTCGGCGGCCGCTATCGGCTGGTGATGGGCGCGAAGGACGGCGAGCAGCACATCGTCGGCGGCGAGTACCAGAAGCTCGATCGCGCGGACTTCCTGGCCTATACGTGGCAATGGCAAGGCAGCGAGCCAGCCGCCGGCGTGCGCACGCTCATCGAGATCACGCTGACCGACCGGGACGGCGGCACGCACCTGCATATGCGCCATAGCGGCTTCCCGGACGCCGCCACGCGCGACTCGCACGCCAGTGGCTGGCAATCGGTGTTCAACAACCTGAGCGATTATGTGGACCCTGAAGGCAGCGCCGGCACGCTGACCGTCTACGGCGATGCCCGCAGTACCTACGTCCGCACCGTGCGGCTGGCGCTCGAAGAGAAAGGCGTACCGTACACCCTCAAGCCCCTGGCGCCGCACCACGACGAACTGCTGCCGCACAACCCGTTCGGCCGCATTCCGGCATTTGCCGACGGTCCGATCGAGTTTTACGAAACGCGCGCCATCCTCAGCTATATCAACGATGTCTTTGGCGGCCCGAACCTGATTCCGCAGACCGGCCCGATTGCGCGCGCACGCTGCGAGCAATGGATCAGCCTGATCAACTGCCACGGCTACGATGCGATGGTGCGCCGCTACGTGCTGCACTACGTGTTCCCGAAGGGCCAGGACGGCCAGCCCGATCGTGCCGCCATCGAGGCGGCCCTACCCGAGATGGCAAGCCAGCTCGATGCACTCGAGCAGGCCTACGACGGGCGCGATTTCCTGGTCGGCACTACCTTGTCGATGGCCGATCTGTTTCTCGCGCCGATCATCGAGTATCTGGCGCGATTCCCCGAAAGCGCGGCGATGCTGGAGACGCGGCCCAACCTCCGGCGTGGCCACGCGGTCATGCGCGCGCGGCCCAGCTACGCCGCCACGCAGCCGGAATTCGGCTGATCCGTCGAGTCCGGATCGGTGTGGCTATGCTTCGGCCAGGCTGCGCCAGGCACGCAGCTTTTGCGCGTACGCCAGGGTGTAGGCCGGGCTGCTGGACGGCAGCATGACGAGCCGGTGCCGGTCCGCGTGATGCGCCAGCGCCTTGATGCCGATACGGGCCGCCGCGCCGCCATTGAAGGCAATCACCGCCAGACCGGGCAAAGACTCGACCAGGCCGACCAGGTCATTGCCCGCATGGCCGCGGATGTTGCTGTCGAGGCTGCCCTCGCGCCGCGCCTCGGCCACCACGTCCCACAACCCGATGCGATGCGCGCGCAGCGCCTGCAGCCGCGCATCGTAGTCCAGCGACGCCAGGTCCACGCCGATCGTATCGCCCACCAGGCGCCAGAACTGGTTCAGCCGGTGCGCATAGTATTGGCCGCGAGCCAGCGACGCCTCGCCGGGCAGGCTGCCCAGGATCAGGACCCGCGTGTTGGCATCGACAACCGGGGGGAAACAACGCTTCAGGGTCATGAGGGTCACGGCCGTGCCGTGCGCGGTGCGGACGCCTTGCACGTCCGCACAGGCGCAGCGTGGCCCGTCAGGCCAGCAGCTTGTTGACGCGCTGCACGTAGGCCGCCGGGTCTTCCAGCATGCCGCCTTCGGCCAGCAGCGCCTGGTCGAACAGCACCTGCACGCGGTCGCTGAAGGCGTCGCCCTCGGGAAGATCGCGCAGCTTCTGCACCAGCGCGTGCTCCGGGTTCAGCTCGAGGATAGGCTGGGCGTCCGGCGCCTTCTGGCCGGCCTGCTTGAGCAGGCGCTGCAGGTAGCCGCTCATGTCGCCGTCGTCCGAGACCAGGCACGAGGCCGATGCGGTCAGGCGCAGCGTCACGCGCACGTCCTTGGCCTTGCCTTCGAGCACGGCCTTGGCGCGGTCGACCACGTCCTTCCAGTCGGCTTCGGCCTTCTGCTGCTCGGCCTTCTCGGCCTCGTCGGCGAGCTTGCCCAGGTCGAGGTCGCCGCGCGCCACCGAGACCAGTTCCTTGCCGTCGAATTCGCGCAGGAACGACAGCATCCACTCGTCGACGCGGTCGGTCAGCAGCAGCACTTCGATGCCCTTCTTGCGGAACACTTCCAGGTGCGGACTGTTCTTGGCGGCGGCCCAGGTGTCGGCCGTCACGTAGTAGATCTTGTCCTGCCCTTCCTTCATACGGCCGACATAGGCGGCCAGCGCGACATTCTGCTCGGCGGTGTCGTTGTGCGTCGAGGCAAAGCGCAGCAGCTTGGCCACGCGCTCCTGGTTGGCCTGGTCCTCGCCGGCGCCTTCCTTGAGCGCCTGGCCGAATTGCTGCCAGAAGGTCGCGTACTTGGCGCGTTCCGCTTCGTCTTCACTGTCGGCCAGCGTTTCGAGCATCGACAACACGCGCTTGGTACAGCCTTCGCGGATCGCCTTGACGTCGCGACTCTCCTGGAGCAGCTCGCGCGAGACGTTCAGCGGCAGGTCGGCGGAATCGACCACGCCCTTGACCCAGCGCAGGTAGCCCGGCAGCAGCTGCTCGGCATCGTCCATGATGAAGACGCGCTTGACGTACAGCTTCAGCCCGGCCTTGTGGTTGCGGTCCCACAGGTCGAACGGCGCGCGCGCCGGGATGTACAGTAGCTGGGTGTATTCGCTGCGGCCTTCGACGCGGTTGTGGGTCCACGCCAGCGGCGCCTCGTTGTCATGGGCGATGTGCTGGTAGAAGGCGGTGTACTGCTCGTCGGTGATGTCGGACTTGGCGCGGGTCCACAGCGCGCTGGCCTGGTTCACGCTCTCCCACTCGTCGGTGCGCTTGTAGGTGCTGGCTTCGGCGTCCCACACTTCCTTGGGCATGCGGATCGGCAGCGAGATATGGTCCGAGTACTTCTGGATAATGCTCTTCAGGCGCCAGGCGGAAAGGAAATCGTCCTCGCCTTCGCGCAGATGCAGCGTGATGGTGGTGCCGCGCTCGGCGCGCGCGATGGCATCGACGGTGAACTCGCCGTCGCCGGTGCTTTCCCAGCGCACCGCCTCTTCGACGCCGAGGCCCGCACGGCGCGTTTCCACCGTGACCTTGTCGGCGACGATAAAGGCGGAGTAAAAGCCCACGCCGAACTGGCCGATCAGCGCGGCGTCCTTCTGCTGGTCGCCGGACAACTGCTGAAAGAACTCCTTGGTACCCGAACGGGCAATGGTGCCCAGGTTGCGGATGGCCTCGTCGCGGCTCATGCCGATGCCGTTGTCAGTGATCGTCAGCGTGCGTGCCTGCGCGTCGGCCTCGATGCGGATCGCCAGGTCGGCGTCGTTCTCGAGCAGGGAGGGATTCGCGATCGCCTCGAAGCGCAGCTTGTCAGTGGCGTCCGAAGCATTCGAGACCAGCTCGCGCAGGAAGATTTCCTTGTTGCTGTACAGCGAGTGGATCATCAGGTGCAGCAGCTGCTTCACTTCCGCCTGGAAGCTCATCGTCTCGTGCGGTGCGGTCATGGTTCTCCTCTTGAAAACAGGCGAATCTGGAATGGGTTGGGTGGCCGCGGGGGCCGTGACGGCAAAAATAGGGACGCCCGGGCCATTTTCAAGACCCGGGGCGCAGCCGACTGCCGGCCCTACAGGCGTTCGAGTTGCCGAGCCAGGAAACGCAGCATGTCGGGATCGCCACTGCTGGCGACGTTAAAGCGCATCCACCCGGACGGCATCTGCGACGGCGAAAACAGGCTGCCGGGGGCGAACAGGTAGCCCTCTTCATGGCCGGCGGTGGTAATGGCGTTGGAATCGCGGCCGGTATCGGCCCACAGGTACATGCCGGCATGCTGGCCGGGAAACAGCCGCATCCCCAGCCGTTCCAGCGCGCGCCGGGTGTCGTCGCGGGCGCGGTCGAGCCGGCTGCGCACGCGCTCGACGTGCTTGCGGTAATGCCCTTCGGTCAGCACCTTGTACAGCACCCGCTCGTTGATCTCGGGCGTAGCCAGCCCCGCCAGCAGCTTGCTGTCGGTCAGCGCTGCCGCGGTCTCCGGGTGCGCGGCGATAAAGCCGACGCGCAGGTTGGCCGCCAGCGTCTTGGAGAAGCTACCCAGGTAGATCACCCGGCGCAGCTGGTCCAGGCTGGCCAACCGCGTGGCGGCGTGGCCGGGCGGGCACAGGTCGCAGTAGATGTCGTCCTCGACGATCAGGAAGTCATACTGCTCGGCCATGCGCAGCAGCTGGAAGGCCTTGGCCGCCGACAGCGAGGTGCCGGTGGGGTTGTGCAGCACCGAGTTGATCACGAACAGTTTGGGGCGGCGCGCCTGCACGATGCGCTCCAGCGCCTCCAGGTCCGGCCCTTCGCCGGTGTAGGGCACGCCGATCACCTGCGCGCCCTGCGCGGCGAAGCGACCGAACATCACGAACCACGCCGGGTCGCCCACCAGCACCGCGTCGCCGGGCTGCAGGTAGAGTCGGGCGATCAGGTCGAGCGCCTGGGTGATGCCCGAGGTCAGCACAATCTGCTCGGCGCCGGCGCGGATCTCCAGTTCTTCCAGCCGCGTGCGCAGCTGCTGCCGCAGCGGCAGGAAGCCCTGCGGCGTGCCGCTCGCCAGGAAATGGTTGCCGGGCTGGCGGCCGAGCCCGCGCAGCGCGCTGGCGATCAGTTCGCCGTCGAGCCAGTCGTTGGGCAGGAAGCCCAGCCCCGGCGCCTTGTGCGCCTCGGCGGTATGGAACATGCTGCGCAGCAGCCAGGTCACGTCGATCTTGCGCGCCACCGCGGCGTCGCGGGAGACCGGCGCCGCCGGCGCGGCCGGGGCCCGCTCGCGGACGTAGAAGCCCGAGCCGCGACGCGATTCCAGGTAGCCCAGCGCCACCAGCCGCTCATACGCCTCGACCACGGTGAAGCGCGAGATGCCCTTCTCCTGCGCCAGTTGGCGGATCGACGGCATGCGCATGCCGGCGCGGAACACGCGCTCGTCGATGCGCATGCGCGCCCATTCGGTCAGCTGCTCGACCAGCGTCATCTGCGCGGACGGGACCGGGTCCGGCAGCCGCGCCGTGGGCGGCAACACCAGCTGCAGCGCGCGCGCCGGCACGCTGCCGGATGCGGCTTGCGGGCCGCCTCGGCTATCCTTCTGGCGGGCCATGGCGCCGGTCTGGACGACGCTGTCGCCCGCGGCGTCGCCGCTGCTGCTGTTGGACTCCATGTGCTGCTCCTGCAACTGTACTGAAGACGATCCGCTGAACTGTACCGGTACTGTACCGACTACCTTGTCTACCATCAATGCCAACATGAAGCTAGCTCTCGATCACCTCGTGGTTGCCGCCCCCGACCTCGACGCCGGCACCGATTACGTTGCCGGCGTGCTGGGCATTGCGCCCCAGGGCGGCGGCGCGCATGCGGCCATGGGCACGCACAACCGCGTGCTGGGCCTGTTCGGCGGCCTCTACCTGGAAGTGATCGCAATCGACCCGGCCGCTGCCCAACCGGCGCGGCCGCGCTGGTTCGGCCTGGACACCGAAGCGGTACAGCAGCGCCTGCGCGATGGCCCGTTCCTGCTGCACTGGGCCGCGCGCGTGGAACGGCCGGCCGACCTGAGCCGATGGCAGGCGCAGTATCCCGAACGCATCGCCCCCGTCATCCCGATGGGCCGGGGCAGCCTGCACTGGCGCATCACCGTGCCCGCCGACGGTAGCCTGCCGGCCTGGCCTGGCGAAGCCGGCAGCGCCGGCAACGGCGCGCTGCCCAGCCTGATCCAATGGGATGTGGCCGCCTGGCCCGGCGCCAGCCTGCCGCGGCAGGACCTGGCGCTGCGCCGGCTGGGCGCGCGCCATCCGCGCGCCGAGCTGCTGCGCCAGGGGCTCGCCTGGATGGGCGCCGACCACCTGATCGCCGTCGAGCAAGACGACGGTCCGCCTGCACTGGTCGCCGAAATCGAAACGCCGCAGGGCATCCGCACCCTGCGCTAGCCATACCCATAACAACGCCAAGGAGTCCCCGATGTCCGCCACCCGCAAGCGCTTCGACGAAGACCCGTACCTCGACCACTGCACCGCCACCGTCGTGGCCGCCAGCGCCGAAGGGATCGAGCTCGACGAGACCGTGTGCTATGCGCGCAGCGGTGGCCAGGCCGGCGACACCGCCACGCTGGCGCTGCCTGACGGGGGCACCGTCGCCATCATCGACACGGTCTACGCCGACGACCGCAGCCGGATCCTGCATGTGCCGGCGCCCGGGGCGCCGCTGCCGCGCGTCGGCGAGCGCGTCACGGTCGCGATCGACTGGGCCCGCCGCCACCGGCTGATGCGCCTGCACACCTGCCTGCACCTGCTGGGTTCGCTGATCCCGGTGCCGGTGACGGGCTGCGGCATCTCGCCGGAATCGGCGCGCATCGACTTCGACCTGCCCGAGTCCACGCTCGACAAGGCTGACCTGTCCGAGCGCCTGAACGCGCTGATCCGCGCCAACACCGCGGTGCGCACCACCCTGATCACGCCGCAGGAACTGGCCGCGCAGCCCGACCTGGTGCGCACCATCGGCGCGGCCCCGCCGGCCGGTACCGCCAGCATCCGCATCATCGAGATCCCCGGCGTGGACCGCCAGCCGTGCGGTGGCACGCATGTGGCCAACACCGGCGAGATCGGCGCGGTGGTGGTGACCAAGATCGAAAAGAAGAGCCGCACCAACCGGCGCGTGGCGGTGGCCTTCGCATGACGACGTCCGGAGTACTGGCCGGCCTGCTCACCGGCCTGCTCACCGGCCTGAGCGCGGCGCAGTTCGCGGCGCTGCTGACGCTGCTCACGGTCGGCCTGTTCACACCCGGGCCCAACACCACCATCGCCGCCGTGACCGGGGCCAACTTCGGCCTGCGTGCCACGCTGCCGCACTGCGTGGGCGTCGCGTTCGGCTTTGCCAGCATCCTGGCGCTATGCGCGCTGGGGGTAGGCGCGCTGATCCTGGGCCAGCCGGCGCTGGCCGCCGTGGTGCACGCGGCCGGCGTGGCCTACCTGCTGTGGCTGGCGTGGAAAATCGCGCGCAGCACGGCGCTGGCGGAGAAACAGGTGCTGCGCCCGCTCAGCGTGTGGCAGTCGGCGGCGCTGCAGTACGCCAACATCAAGGCGTGGATGCTGGCGCTGGCCGTGGCGGCCTCGTACATGGCGGGCGCGTCGTCGCCGCTGCAGCGCGTGCTGCTGGTGTGCGGCGTATTTGGCGTGCTGGGCTTTGTCAGCAACGGCGTTTATGGCGCGGTGGGCGCGTCGCTGCGGCAGTGGCTGCAGCAAGGCCGGCGCGTGCGCTGGTTCAACCGGGCCATGGGGGTGGCGCTGGCGCTGACGGCGCTGTGGATCGCGGTCGGGGCCCGGCCCGGCGTGCCCGCGGCAGCCTGACTCCGGATTGCCCGTAGATCAATACCGAGAAGCCAACCATGCGCGCCAGCCGCCCCGCTCCCCATCCTCCTTTTTCATCGACACCTCCGGCCCCTGCCGCGCCGGCGTCCGGCGGCATGCTGCTGGGCCTGACCGGCGTGGCGATCTTCAGCCAGACGCTGCCGTTCACGCGCATGGCGGTGGCGGAACTGGACCCGATCTTCGTCGCGCTGGCGCGGGCTGTGCTGGCCGCCCTGCTGGCGCTGGGGTTGCTGGCGTGGCGCGGTGCGCTGCATGCCAGCCGGCGCCCGCGCGGCGGGCAATGGCCGCGGCTGGCCGTGACCGCGCTGGGCGTGGTGGCGGGCTTTCCGCTGTTTTCCTCGCTGGCCATGCGCGAGGTCCCGGCCAGCCACGGCGCCATCGTGATCGGCCTGCTGCCGCTGGCGACCGCGGTGTTCGCCGCCTGGTTCGGGCGCGAGCGGCCATCGGCTGCATTCTGGCTGTCGGCGCTGGCCGGCAGCGCGCTGGTGGTCGGCTTTGCCGTGTGGCAAGGCGCCGGCGGCCTGCAGCATGCCGACTGGTACCTGTTCGGCGCGGTGCTGCTGGGCGCGCTCGGCTACGCCGAGGGCGGCAAGCTGTCGCGCGAGCTGGGCGGGCTGGAAACCATCAGCTGGGCGCTGGTGGTATCGCTGCCGCTATTGGTGCCGGTGGTGGCATGGCTGACGCTGCGCGACCTGCCGGCGATTGCCGCGGCATCGCCGCGGGCCTGGGGCGGCATGGCCTATGTTTCGGTGTTCTCGATGTTCGTGGGCTTTCTTTTCTGGTACGCCGGCCTGGCAAAAGGCGGCGTGGCCCGCGTCGGCCAGATACAATTGCTGCAGCCGTTCCTGACGCTGGCGGGCGGCGCGCTGATCCTGTCCGAGCCGCTTGACGCCCCCACCCTCGCCTTCGCGGTGGCGGTGATTGCCGTCGTGGCCCTGGGCCGCCGCGCCGCCGTGCAGCAAGCCGCACCCGCCCCTGCCCCGGAACCCCCACCGATCCTTCCCGGACGCATTCACTGACTGGAGCCTACATGTCCCAAACCTCGGTCTACGATATCCTTGCCCGCCTCGGCATCGAACTGCCGGCCGTCAGCGCCCCTGCCGCCGCCTATGTGATGGCCGCGCAGACCGGCAACACCGTGTTCCTGTCCGGGCATATCGCCCGCAAGGACGGCAAGGTATGGGCCGGCAAGCTGGGCCAGGACATCGACACCGAAACCGGCAAGGCCGCAGCCCGCGCCGTCGCCATCGACCTGCTGGCAACGCTGCATGCGCATGTCGGCGACCTGAACCGCGTGACCCGCATCGTCAAGGTGATGAGCCTGGTCAATTCGACCACCGACTTTACCGAGCAGCACCTGGTCACCAACGGTGCCTCCGAGCTGCTGGCCGAAGTCTTCGGCGAGAAGGGCAAGCATGCCCGCAGCGCGTTTGGCGTGGCGCAGGTGCCGCTGGGCGCCTGCGTCGAGATCGAACTGATCGCCGAAGTGCAGGGCTGATCGAGGGCTGCCAGCGCATGCGCATCGACAACCTGCCCTTTGGCACCACCGACTGGTCGGCCATCGCCCCGACCCGCCACCCCGGCGAGCAGGGCCACGCCAACTGGCGCACGCGCCAGTTCGGCGACATCCGCGTGCGCATGGTCGAATACTCGCCCGGCTACCTGGCCGACCACTGGTGCAGCAAGGGCCATATCCTGTTCGTGCTGGAGGGTGAGCTGCATACCGAACTGGAAGACGGCCGGCAGTTCGTGCTGGGCGCGGGCACCAGTTATCAGGTTGCCGACCAGGCGGAAGCGCACCGTTCGTCGTCGCCCACCGGTGCCAGACTATTTATCGTTGACTGAGCGGCAGGCCTTGCCATGGCCGCTCTCCCCAGAATCACCGCAGACCACAAGAGACACATCATGAAATGGGCCATCTCCCGCCGGGCGCAGCAACTGACCAGCTCGGCCATCCGCGAAATCCTGAAGGTCACCGAGCGTCCGGAAGTCATTTCGTTCGCCGGCGGCCTGCCGTCGCCGGCCTCGTTCCCGGTAGCGGCGATGGAAGCGGCGACGGCCCGCGTCTTCGCCGACAACCCGCAGGCGGCGCTGCAATACGCCGCCACCGAAGGCTACCTGCCGCTGCGCGAGTTCATCGCCCGGCGCCATGAGGTGTCGGTCGAGCGCGTGCTGATCACCACCGGCTCGCAGCAGGCGCTGGACCTGATCGCCAAGGTGATGATCGACCCCGGCAGCAAGGTGATGGTGGAAACCCCGAGCTATCTCGGCGCGCTGCAGGCATTCTCGCTGTTCGAGCCGGAATTCGTCTCGATCCCCAGCGACGACAAGGGCCTGCTGCCCGAGGCGCTGACGCCCGAACTGACCGCCGGCGCCCGCTTCCTGTACGCCCTGCCCAACTTCCAAAACCCGACCGGGCGCCGCCTGCCGCTGGAGCGCCGCCAGGCGCTGGTGGCGCGCGCGCAGGAACAAGGCGTGCTGCTGGTCGAGGACGACCCCTACGGCGCGCTCAGCTACACCGGCGACCAGCTGCCGAGCCTGCTGTCGATGAACCCCGATGGCGTGATCTACATGGGCTCGTTCTCGAAGATCCTGGCGCCCGGCATGCGCCTGGGCTACGTGATCGCCCCGCCCGAGCTCCATTTCAAGCTGTGCCAGGCCAAGCAGGCGTCTGACCTGCACACGCCCACCTTCACCCAGCGCGTGGCCTACGAGACCATCCGCGACGGCCTGCTCGACACCCACATCCCGACCATCCGCGAGCTTTACAGCAAGCAGTGCCAGACCATGCTGGACGCGCTCAGGCGCCATATGCCCGAGGGCGTCAGCTGGAATGCGCCCGAAGGCGGCATGTTCATCTGGATGGAGCTGCCCGAGGGCCTGGACAGCATGGTGATCCTGGAAGAAGCGGTGAAGCGCAACGTCGCCTACGTGCCGGGCGCGCCGTTCTACGCCGGCAACCCGAAGCGCAACGCGCTGCGCCTGGCCTTTGTCACGGTGCCGGCGGAGCGCATCGAGCAAGGCGTGGCGATCCTCGGCGAACTGTTCCGCGAAGCCATTGCCGCGACCCGGCAGCCGCGCGCGGCCTGAGCCACGGCAAACGGGCACATCTCACTTGGGAGACGACATGTTGCGTATCTGGGGCCGGCTTTCCTCCATCAACGTGCAGAAGGTGGTCTGGTGCGCGCGCGAGCTGCACCTGGACCATGAGCGCGTCGATATCGGCGTGACCAAGGGCGACCTCGACACCGAGGCCTATGTGCGCCTGAACCCGAACCGCCAGATCCCGGTGATCGAGGATTTCCGCGGCACCGATGTCGGCGGCGAGCCGTTCGTGCTGTGGGAGTCCAATGCGATCGTGCGCTACCTGTGCGCGCGCTACGGCGAAGGCACGCTGTGGCCCGAGGACGTCAAGGCACGCGCTTCGGCCGACCGCTGGATGGACTGGCAGACCACCGCCTTCAGCCCGGCCATGGTGACGGCATTCCTGAACCTGGTGCGCAAGCCCGCAGCCGAGCGCGACCAGGCCGCCATCCAGGCCTCGTGCGAGCGCACCGAGCCGCTGGCCGCGCTGCTCGACAAGGCGCTGGCCGGACGCGAGTTCGTCGGCGGCGACCGCTTCACCATGGCCGACATCTCGCTGGCCTGCGCCGCGCACCGCTGGATGGGGTTGCCGCGCAAGCACCAGCCGCGTCCCGACCTGGAACGCTGGCTCAACGCCATGCGCGCCCGCCCCGCCGCCGGTGGCATCCTGGAGCTGCCGCTGCGCTGAGGCGCAGCGGTTTCCGCCCAGCCCTCGTCGCCTACTTCGGCGCGCGCGAGCCCGACGCCGCGGTAAAGATCCCCAGCCCGATAAAGGCCGCGCCGGTCAGGTAGCGGCCCAGCGCGCGCGCCCGGCCGGCGCGGCGCAGCGCCGGCATCACCGCGGCGGCGGCCATCACATAGCATGCATCGGTGGTCGCGGCGATCAGCACGAAGGCCACGCCCAGCGCCAGGCTCTGCCCCAGCGCCGATCCCGCAGGGTTCATGAACTGCGGCAGGAAGGCCGCGAAGAAGATCGCGGTCTTGGGGTTGAGCAAGGCCACCACAAAGCCATCGCGCACCACCTGGCGCAGGCTGCGCGGCGACGCTTCCGCGGTGCCGCCATCGGCACCGCTGCCGCCGCCGCGCAAGGCACGCAGGCCCAGCCAGATCAGGTAGGCCGCCCCGGCGTACTTGACCACCGTGAAGGCCAGCGCCGAGACCGAGAACAGCACCGCCAGGCCCAGCGAAGCGCCGATGGCATTGCCCAGGTTGCCCAGCGCCACCGCGCCGATCGAGGCCAGGCCAGCCTGGCGGCCCTGCGCCAGCGTGCGCGTGACGATATAGACCACGGCCGGTCCCGGCGTGATCGCCAGCGCCAGGCTGGCCACCACGAAGGCCATCAGCAGCGGCCACGGCGGGAGCAATTCAGTCATGGGAAACCTCCCCTCGAAGTGGGATGGCGCCGACCGGACGCCGGCGCGCTGTCCGCCAGTATGGCGCCATGGCTGCGCCCGCGCCAGCGGCCGGAATCGTCGCCACAGCCAAGCCATGCGGCGCCGCAGCGGGCTTGCGTACTTTTGCAATGGGCGCCGTTTAGAGTACTCTGGTCGGTGTGCCGCAAGGGCCGCATGTGCGCCGCCCTGCTCCCTGGGGCAAACCCTGATCCGTGAATGTGGCTCATCGCGGGCATGACGCGATGTACTGCGGCCGGGGGCGGGCCCTTTCTTAAAATCCTTGTTCTTTGCCGGCACGGCGGATGCCGCACGCCGGTGCAAAGCGCATGCGGGAGTTCCAGGGCACGCAGATCGCCCGGTCACCTGAGCCAAACCAGAGGAGGATTTCGATCGTGTGGAGTCAAGTCTATGACCCGCTAGGCAATATGGCGCTGTCGACCATTGCCGCGGGAATACCCGTCGCCGTGCTGCTGGTCGCACTAGCGTTCTTTCATATGCAAGCGCATCTGGCCGCAGGCCTGGCACTGGTAGTGGGCGTGGTGGTGGCCGCCGTGGTATTCGGCATGCCCGCCGCGATGGCCGGCAAGGCCGCGGGGCTGGGCATCATTTCCGGTTTGTTCCCGATCGGCTGGATTGTTCTCAACATCATCTTCCTGCACCGGCTGACAACCCTGAACGGATCGTTCAAGGTCTTGCAGGGCTCCATCTCTGGCGTGACCGAAGACCGCCGCCTGCAGCTGCTGCTGGTGGCGTTCAGTTTTGGCGCCTTCTTCGAGGGCGCGGCCGGCTTCGGCACGCCGGTGGCAGTGACCGGCGCCATCCTGATCGGCCTGGGCTTTTCCCCGCTGGCGGCCTCGGGCCTGGCGCTGATCGCCAACACCGCGCCGGTGGCGTTCGGCGCGCTGGGGGCCCCGATCATCGGCCTGTCGTCGGTGACGGGCATCGACCAGGTCACGCTGTCGGCCATGATCGGGCGCCAGTTGCCGTTCTTCTCCGTGCTGGTGCCATTCTGGCTGATCTGGGCCTTCGCCGGGTTCCGCGGCATGCTCGCGATCTGGCCTGCGATCCTGGTGGCCGGCGTGACCTTCGCCGTTCCGCAATTCCTGGTGTCGAACTTCCACGGCCCCTGGCTGGTGGACGTGATCTCTTCGCTGGTGTCGATGGGCTGCCTGACCCTGTTCCTGAAGATCTGGCACCCCAAGGAGATCTGGACTTCGACCAAGATCCTCGGCCGTCACGACGAGTCCAAAGTCGACCATCCCGAAGCGCTCGAAGCCGACGCCCGCGCTACCGCCGCTTCGGCCGGCATCTCGGTGGTGAAGGCCTGGATGCCGTGGGTCATCCTGACCGTGTTCGTCTTCGTGTGGGGCATCCCCGAGTTCAAGAAGATGATGGACGCCGTGTGGCAGTTCAAATTCCCGGTGCCCGGGCTGGACAAGGCCATCATCAAGCATCCGCCGGTCACGCCCAAGGAAATTGCCGAGCCGGCCGTGTTCCTGTTCAATGTGCTGTCGATGGCCGGCACCGGCATCCTGGTATCGGCCGTGGTCGGTGGCCTGCTGATGGGCTACTCGGTGCCGCGCCTGCTCAAGGAATACTGGGAAACCATCAAGCTGACCAAGTTCTCGCTGCTGACCATCAGCGCCATGTTCGGCATCGGCTACCTGACCCGCTATTCGGGCCTCGACGCAACGCTGGGCCTGGCGTTTGCGCAGACCGGCGTGCTCTATCCCCTGTTCGGCACCATGCTGGGCTGGCTGGGCGTGGCGCTGACCGGTTCCGACACTGCCTCGAACGTGCTGTTCGGCGGCCTGCAGAAAACCACCGCCGAGCAGCTGGGCCTGTCGCCGGTGCTGATGGCTTCGGCCAACAGCTCGGGCGGCGTGATGGGCAAGATGATCGACGCGCAGTCAATCGTGGTGGCCTCGACCGCGACCAAGTGGTACGGACACGAAGGCGACATCCTGCGCTATGTGTTCTTCCATTCGATCGCACTGGCCATCCTGGTCGGCATCTTCGTTACGCTGCAGGCCTATGTGCCGCCGTTCACGCATATGGTTATCCACTGATACTGCGGCCGCGGCCGCACCTCATTGCAGACAAAGCCCCGCCCCGGCGGGGCTTTTCCGTGGCGCGACGCGCGTATCATGTTGCGTCTGCTCCGCCGCACGCGCGCCCCCGTCCCACGAAGACAGCGGGCACGCCTGGCACAACGGAACCCGCCATGTTGCGTCGCCTGGAAAGACTGATCGATCCCTTCCGCCACATGCCCGACCGGGAGCCGCCGGGCCAGGTCCTGCGCTTCTACACGTGGTACCTGCGCGAAGTCTGGGGCGTATTCGTGCTGCTCTTGCTGGTCGGCCTGGTCGGCGCGCTGATCGAGGTGGCGCTGTTCAGCTTCCTCGGCCGGCTGGTCGACATGGCGCAGACCACGCCCGGCGCGGAGTTCTTTACCCGGCATCGCAACGAGCTGGTGTGGATGCTAGTGGTGGCCGTGCTGCTGCGGCCCGTTTTTTTAGGCCTGCACGACGTGCTGGTGCACCAGGTCATCAATCCCAGCCTGTCCAACCTGATCCGCTGGCAGAACCACCGCTACGTGCTCAAGCAGAGCCTGTCGTTCTTCCAGAACGACTTTGCCGGGCGCATCGCCCAGCGCATCATGCAGACCGGCTTCTCGCTGCGCGACTCGGCGGTGCAGGCCGTCGATGCGCTGTGGCACGTGCTGATCTACGCGGTCAGTTCGCTGGTGCTGTTCGCCCAGGCCGACTGGCGGCTGATGATCCCGCTGCTGCTGTGGATCGGCTGCTACGTCGCCGCGCTGCTGTACTTCGTGCCGCGCGTGAAGCAGCGCTCGGTGGTCGCCACCGAATCGCGCTCGCGGCTGATGGGGCGCATCGTCGACGGCTACACCAATATCACCACGCTCAAGCTGTTTGCCCATACCCGGCAGGAAGAAGACTACGCGCGCGACGCCATGTCCGAGCAGACCGAGAAGACGCGGCAGGCCGGACGCATGGTCAGCGGCATGGACATCACCATCACCGCGATGAACGGCGCTTTGATCGCCGGCACCACCGGCCTGGCGGTGTGGCTGTGGAGCACCGGGCATGTCACCACCGGCGCGATCGCCCTGACCACCGGGCTGGTGATCCGCATCAACAATATGTCCGCGTGGATCATGTGGGTGGTCAACGGCATCTTCGAGAACGTCGGGCAGGTGCAGGACGGCATGAAAACCATCGCGGTGCCGCGCAAGGTGACCGACCGGCCAGGCGCGCAAGCGCTGCACGTCGCGCACGGCGAAGTCCGCTTCGAGCAGGTGGGCTTCCACTACGGCAAGGGCTCGGGCGTGATCGAGGGCGTCAACCTGACCGTGCGGCCGGGCGAGAAGATCGGGCTGGTCGGCCCTTCCGGCGCCGGCAAGTCGACGCTGGTCAACCTGCTGCTGCGCCTCTACGATGTCGAGCGCGGCCGCATCCTGATCGACGGCCAGGACATTGCCACGGTCACGCAGGAAAGCCTGCGCGCGCAGATCGGCATGGTCACGCAGGACACCTCGCTGCTGCACCGCTCGATCCGCGAGAACCTGCTCTACGGCAAGCCCTCCAGCACGGAAGCCGAACTGGCCGCGGCGCTGCACCGGGCCCGCGCCGACGAGTTCGTCCCCCACCTGGTCGATGCCCACGGCAACACCGGGCTGGAAGCGCAGGTCGGCGAGCGCGGCGTGAAGCTGTCAGGCGGCCAGCGCCAGCGCATCGCGATCGCGCGGGTGCTGCTCAAGAACGCGCCGATCCTGATCCTCGACGAAGCCACCTCGGCGCTGGACTCCGAGGTGGAAGCCGCCATCCAGGAAAGCCTGGAAACGCTGATGCAAGGCAAGACCGTGATTGCCATCGCGCACCGGCTGTCGACGATCGCCCGCATGGACCGGCTGGTGGTGCTGGACAACGGGCATATCGTGGAGAACGGCACGCACGCGGAATTGCTGGCGCATGGGGGGCTGTATGCGCGCTTGTGGGCGCATCAGACCGGGGGATTCGTGGGAGTGGATTGAGGCGGCCGGTTTGCTCCCCTCTCCCGCTCGCGGAAGAGGGGCCGGGGGAGAGGGCCGGCGCATCGGGATGCGTGGGCCCTCGCTGAGCCAGGAAAACCCAATCGGCAAGCAGGAAAGCGGGTCACTTCGTGGACACGCTGGCCCTCTCCCCCGCCCCTCTCCCATACATGGGAGAGGGGAGAAAACACCTGCTTCGATGAAGCTTAGTTGCCGCTGCCCGGCGGCTCCACCCGCACCGGCTCGATCATCGGCTCCTTCAGCTTCGCCTCGAGTTGCTTGCCCTTGCGCGCGCGCTTGCCCACGTAGGGCAGCAGCGACTGCCCGGCCAGCTTCTGCGACGACGGCTTGCCGCCGCGGCCGGCGCCGGACAGCACCAGTCCCGGCGCACCCACGGCAACCGCCTGCAGCAGCTTCTCCTTGGGCTCGAGCTCCATCAGGATCACGCCGCGCCCGCCGGCGGACAGCACCTTCACTTCATCCAGCGCCACCAGCAGCAGGCGGCCATTGCCCGACAAGCACGCGGCATGGGTGGCCTCGTCGCCCAGCGGCGCCGGGGCCAGCGGGGTGTCGCCGTCGTCGAGCGTCAGGAACGACTTGCCGCCCTTCTGCCGGCTGATCATGTCGGCGACCCGGGTCTGGAAGCCATTACCGCCCACGGTGGCGATCAGCATGCGCTGTTCGGCCGCGCCCGCGAAGGTATGCGCCACCTGGCTGCCGGATTGCAGTTCGATGAGCGTGGTGATGGGCACCCCGTCGCCGCGCCCGCCCGGCAGGCCGGCGACCGGCACCGAATAGACCCGACCGTTGGTGCCGAACGCCAGCAGCACGTCGACGGTGCGGCATTCAAAGGTGCCATACAGCGCATCACCGGCCTTGAAGGTGAACTGCTGTGCGTCATGGCCATGGCCCTGGCGCGTGCGCACCCAGCCTTTCTGCGACATCACCACCGTGACCGGCTCGTCGATCACGCGCACCTCGGCCGCGGCGCGGCGCTCTTCCTGGATCAGCGTGCGGCGCGGATCCTTGTCCTCGGGGCTGTACTGCTTCGCGTCGGTCTCGATCTCCTTGATGATGCGACGGCGCATCATGGTCTCGGACTTGAGCAGCACGTCCAGTTCGGCCTGCTCCTCGCGCAGTTCCTTCAGTTCCTTCTCGATCCGGATGGCTTCCAGGCGCGCCAGCTGGCGCAGGCGGATTTCCAGGATGTCCTCGGCCTGGCGGTCGCTCAGGCCAAAGGCCTCGATCAACGCGGGCTTGGGCTCGTCGCTCTCGCGGATGATGCGGATCACCTCGTCGATATTGAGCAGCACCAGCATCCGGCCTTCGAGGATATGGATGCGGTCCTCGACCTTGCCCAGGCGATGGCGCGTGCGCCGCGTGACGGTGTTGAAGCGGAACGCGATCCACTCGCCCAGGATCTCGCGCAGGCCCTTCTGGCGCGGACGGCCGTCGGTGCCGATCATCACCAGGTTGATCGGCGCCCCGGATTCCAGGCTGGTATGCGCCAGCAGCGTCTGGATGAACTCCTGCTGGCCCACGTTCTTGCTCTTGGGCTCGAACACCAGCCGCACCGGCGCGTCCTTGCCGGACTCATCACGCACCGCGTCGAGCACTGCCAGCACGGTGGCCTTGAGCTGCTGCTGGTCCTGCGTCAGCGCCTTCTTGCCGGTCTTGATCTTGGGGTTGGTGATTTCCTCGATCTCTTCCAGCACCTTCTGCGCCGAGGTGTTGGGCGGCAACTCGGTCACCACCAGTTGCCACTGGCCGCGCGCCATCTCCTCGATGGTCCAGCGCGCGCGCACCTTCAGGCTGCCGCGGCCGTTCTCGTAGATCTGGGCAATGTCCGCCGCCGGCGAGATGATCTGGCCGCCACCGGGATAGTCCGGCCCCGGCATCAGCGCCAGCAGTTCGGCCAGCGAGATATTCGGGTTGCGGATCATCGCCACGGTGGCGCCTGCGACCTCGCGCAGGTTGTGCGGCGGGATCTCGGTCGCCATGCCCACCGCGATGCCCGAGGCGCCGTTGAGCAGCACGAACGGCAGCCGCGCCGGCAGCAGCCTGGGCTCCTGCATCGAGCCATCGTAGTTGGCGATAAAGTCGACCGTGCCTTCGTCGATCTCGTCGAGCAACAGCCGCGAGATCGGCGTCAGGCGGGCTTCGGTGTAGCGCATCGCCGCGGCGCCATCGCCGTCGCGCGAGCCGAAGTTGCCCTGCCCGTCGATCAGCGGATAGCGCAGCGAGAAGTCCTGCGCCAGCCGCACCAGCGCGTCATAGGCGGACTGGTCGCCATGCGGGTGGAACTTGCCCAGCACGTCACCGACCACGCGCGCGGACTTGACCGGCTTGGCGTCGGCGCGCAGCCCCATCTCGTGCATCGCGAACAGGATGCGCCGCTGCACCGGCTTCTGGCCGTCGGCCACCTCGGGCAGCGCGCGGCCCTTGACCACGCTGACGGCGTAGTCCAGGTAGGCGCGCTCGGCGTAGCGGGCCAGCGTCAGCGAATCGGCCGGCTCTTCAGGTTGAAACGTGATGTCTTGTTGTTCCATGGATAGGCAAGGATTCGGCGCGCCACGCGTTGGACTTCAATGGCGGGCGCACCGGGTGGCTTGTGATTCGTGGGTGCCGGTCAGGGCATGGCACGGCGCGCGCCGATCACCATCTTCACGCGCGGACCGTCGTCGCCGGCGCCGGCGCTGGCGCGCTTGAGCACCACGCCCTGCTGTGGCTGGTACAGCCGGTAGAACTGCAGCACGGTGCTGACATACTGCCGGGTTTCCGGATAGGGCGGAATGCGGTTGTTGTAGCGCTGCACCGCGCCCTCGCCGGCGTTGTACGCCGCCAGCACCAGTTCGAGGTTGTTGGGGAACTGCTGCATCAGCCAGCTCAGGTAGCGCACGCCGGCGGTAATGTTGGTGCGCGGATCGGCCAGCTTCTGCTCGATGCTGCGGCGCGCATCGGCGCTGACGCCAAAGCGCGCGCCGGTATCGGGGATCACCTGCATCAGGCCGATCGCGCCCTTGGGCGACACCGCCGCCGGGTTGAAACCGGACTCCACCGCCATCACCGCCTTGACCAGCGCGGGATCAACATCCTGCTTGCCGGCGATCTGGTGGATCAGCGGCTCGACGGTCTTGATGTTGGGATGGTTGACGACGTAGCGGTACAGCTTGTGCTGTTCCAGGTCGATGTCCGCGCCCGCGGCCTGCGCCTGCCGTGCGGACAGGCGCGCGGAGTCGAGCTTGCCGCCGTCCTTCATAAACAGCTTGTAGCGCGCGTCCAGCTTCTGGTCGGCAAAGTGGGCCACGCCGTCGTCATCGATGTAGCCCCACAGCTCGGCATGCGCCGCCGGCACGCAGGCAAGCCCGGCCAGCGCCAGCAGCACTGCCGTCGCCTTGCGCCATGGGTTGCCGGGGGTTCTCGTCTTCATCGTGCGTTCCAGAGTACGGCGGACCGGAGCCGGCATTATGCGCCAATCGGGCGGGGCCGGCACCGGACCGGCCCCGCCCGCGGCGCAGCGGCCCGGCTCAGATATCGGCCTCGACCTCGTTGCCTTTCTCTTCCAGCCAGCTGCGGCGCTGGGCGGCCTCGCCCTTGCCCATCAGCATGTTCATCATCTCGACGGTCTGCGGCAGGTCGTATTCGCCCAGCATCACGGGCAGCAAGCGCCGCGTATCGGGGTTCATGGTGGTTTCCCACAGCTGCTCGGCGCTCATCTCGCCCAGGCCCTTGAAGCGCGAGATCTGCCACGAGTTTTCCTTGACGCCGTCCTTGAGCAGCTTGTCCTGGATGGCTTCCAGTTCGCCTTCGTCGAGCGCGTACAGCTTCTGCGCCGGCTTCTTGCCGCGCGCCGGGGCATCGACGCGGAACAGCGGCGGCCGCGCCACATAGACGTTCCCGGTCTCGATCAGCTTGGGGAAATGGCGGAAGAACAGCGTCAGCAGCAGCACCTGGATATGCGCGCCGTCGACGTCGGCATCGGACAGGATGCAGATCTTGCCGTAGCGCAGGTTGGACAGGTCGGGCTCGTCATTGGCGCCGTGCGGGTCGACGCCGATCGCCACGGCAATGTCGTGCACCTCGTTGTTGGCGAAGAGGCGGTCGCGCTCGGTCTCCCAGGTGTTGAGCACCTTGCCGCGCAGCGGCAGGATCGCCTGGAATTCCTTGTCGCGGCCCATCTTGGCCGAGCCGCCGGCGGAGTCGCCCTCGACCAGGAACAGCTCGTTGCGGGTGATGTCGGTGGACTCGCAGTCGGTCAGCTTGCCCGGCAGCACCGCCACGCCGGAGCCCTTCTTCTTCTCGACCTTCTGCGCCGCGCGCGTGCGCGCCTGGGCCTGGCGGATTACCAGCTCGGCCAGCTTCTTGCCGTACTCGACATGGTGGTTCAGCCACAGCTCCAGCGCCGGGCGGCTGAAGGTGGATACCAGCCGCACCGCGTCGCGGCTGTTCAGGCGTTCCTTGATCTGGCCCTGGAACTGCGGGTCCAGCACCTTGGCCGACAGCACGAACGAGGCGCGCGCGAACACGTCTTCGCTCATCAGCTTGACGCCCTTGGGCTGCAGCGCGTGCATCTCGATAAAGCTTTTCACCGCCTGGAACAGCCCTTCGCGCAGGCCGGATTCATGGGTGCCGCCGGCCGGGGTGGGGATCAGGTTGACGTAGGACTCGCGCACCGGCGCGCCGTCCTCGGTCCAGGCCACCACCCACGACGCGCCCTCGCCGTCGGCAAAGCCTTCCTCGCCGGGGTTGGCGTCGGGGTCGGCGAAGTGCTCGCCCTCGAACATCGGGATCACCAGCTCGGCGCCGCTACCCTGCGCCAGCGCTTCGACCAGGTAACCCTTCAGGCCCTGGTCATACTGCCAAGTCTGGCGCTCGCCGGTTTTCTCGGTCACCAGCGTGACCTTCACGCCCGGCAGCAGCACCGCCTTGCTGCGCAGCAGGCGCTGCAGCTCCGCCAGCGGGATCGCGGCGGAATCGAAATACTTCGCATCCGGCCACACCTGAACGCGCGTGCCGTTTTTCTTCTCGCCGCGCTCGAGCTTGCGCGAAGCCAGCGGCACGGTCACGTCGCCGCCCGAGAAGGTCAGCGTCGAGCACATGCCGTCGCGCCAGACGGTCACGTCCAGCTGCGTCGACAAGGCATTGGTCACCGACACGCCCACGCCATGCAGGCCGCCGGAAAACGCATAGGCGCCGCCCTTGCCCTTGTCGAACTTGCCGCCGGCGTGCAGCCGGGTAAAGACGATCTCGACGACCGGCACGCCCTCTTCCGGGTGGACGCCCACCGGGATGCCGCGGCCGTCATCTTCCACGCTGAGGCTGCCGTCGCGATGCAAGGTCACCAGGATCTCGGAGCCGTGGCCGCCGAGGGCCTCGTCCGAGGCGTTGTCGATCACCTCCTGCACGATATGCAGGGGGTTGTCGGTCCGGGTGTACATGCCGGGGCGCTGCTTGACCGGCTCCAGGCCCTTCAGGACCCGGATGGAAGATTCGCTGTACTGACTGGTTTTGCTCGCCATGGAGTCGCTACGAAAGTGAGGGGCCGGCTGCCGCGAGGCGTACAACTGTGCACGCGCCGGGGCACCGGGCACTGCATTGTAATGGAAGCGCGCGACGCCAATCCCGCGGAAAAAGCCAAGGACCCGCACGCCTCGTGCCGGCCCCGGCTTGCCGGGCTACCGGCACTTTTTCCCCGGCACCCCAGGTGACGGCGCCGCCGTACGCGTTTTCCCGAGCCGGAGTAAACTCCCCTCCACCCGGCCCCGGCAAGCCTGATTGCCGTTCCGGCGCGGCAAAAACAACAAGCAACAGACCATCCCCCTCGGCGCCGCCCCACCCGGCGCGACCGCACACCGAGCCAAGACATGCAGAACCGACAACTCTCCCTGACCACCGTCCTTGTATGCGGTGGCTTGCTGGTCACCCTTTCGATGGGCATCCGGCACGGCTTCGGCCTGTTCAACCTGCCGATCACGCAGGCCCACGGCTGGAACCGCGAGACCTTCGCCTTTGCGCTGGCGCTGCAGAACCTGATGTGGGGCGCGAGCCAGCCGTTCGCCGGGGCCCTGGCCGACAAATTCGGCGCGCTGCGCATCATGCTGGTGGGCGTGGCGCTATACGTGGCCGGACTGGTGGTGATGGCGATGGCGACCAGCGGCACCGCCTTCGCCACCGGCGCCGGCGTGATGATCGGCATCGCCCAGTCCGGCACCACCTACAGCATCGTCTATGGCGTGATCGGCCGCGTCGCCAGCCCGGAAAAGCGGGTCTGGGCGATGGGCATCGCCGCCGCCGCGGGCTCCTTCGGCCAGTTCCTGATGATTCCGGTGGAACAGGGGCTGATCTCCGGCCTGGGCTGGCAGAACGCGCTGTACGTGATGGCGCTGATGGCGTGCGTGATGCTGCCGCTGGCGCTGACCCTGCGCGAACCGCGCGAGTCCGCCCACGGCGGTGGCCACCACCAGACTATCGGCCAGGCCATCCATGAAGCCTTCGGCAACCGCAACTTCCAGCTGCTGACGCTGGGCTACTTCGTGTGCGGCTTCCAGGTCGTGTTTATCGGCGTGCACCTGGCACCGTATCTGAAAGACCAGGGACTGACCGACCCGAAGGTGGCCGTGGTGGCGCTGGCGCTGATCGGGCTGTTCAATGTGTTCGGCACCTATACCGCCGGGGCCCTGGGGCAGCGGCTGCCCAAGCGCTACCTGCTGTCGGCCATCTACCTGACGCGTTCGGTGGTGATCGCCGGCTACCTGATGCTGCCGCTGACCGTGGCCAGCACCTGGGTGTTCGCGGCGCTGATGGGCTTCCTTTGGCTATCGACCGTGCCGCTGACCAACGGCATCATCGCGCAGGTATTTGGCGTGAAGTACCTGTCGATGCTGTCCGGCGTGGTGTTCTTCTCGCACCAGATCGGCAGCTTCCTGGGGGCGTGGCTGGGCGGCTACCTCTATGACCGCACCGGCGGCTACAACACGGTGTGGGTGATTGCGATCGGGCTGGGCGTGCTGGCGGCACTGGTCAACCTGCCGATCCGCGAGCAGGCGCTGGTGCGGGCGCAGCCGGCGGCGGCGTGATGGCCTCGGGACGGGCGACCATGGCGAAGGCGGCCGGTCTGGCGGTGCTGGCGGGGGTGCTGGTGCTGGGGTTCGTGGGGTATTTGCGGCCTGCGTTTGTGGTTGGGCTGGCTAATATGGTGTTGGCTTGGTGTGGGTGAGGGGGTTTTTTTGCGGGCGTTTTGGGTGGTCGCTCGTGGTGACATGCTGTCGGCGGACCTGTCAGAGATTTTGTGTTTAGGGCATAACATGTTGCCAAGGAGCATGTATGCCACGCAGAACCAAGACGAGCCAGGCCGCCGACCGTGAGTTGCCGACCATCCCCGAGGAGTTGCTTGCCCATTTCGTCAAGGGCCCGATGACTGCCGAGGCGGTCCAAGACGCTTCGATGGCGTTCAAGAAGGCCCTGATCGAACGCGCCCTGGGCGCTGAGCTCGGCCATCACCTAGGCTACGCGGCTGGCGCCGAGCGCCCGGCCGGCACGGTCAACCAGCGCAACGGCAAGAGCGCCAAGACCCTTCTGACCGACGGCGGCCCGCTGCGGATAGACATTCCGCGCGACCGCGACGGCAGTTTCGATCCAATTCTGATCCCCAAGCACGAGCGGCGCTTCACTGGGTTCGACGACAAGATCATCGCCAATGTACGCCCGGGGCATGACCGTGCGCGAGATCCAGGCGTTCCTGGCCGAGCAGTACGGCACCGAGGTATCGCCCGAGTTCATCAGCTCGGTGACCGATGCGGTCATGGACGAGGTCACCACCTGGCAGGCCCGCCCGCTGGAGGCGATGTACCCGGTGGTGTTCTTCGACGCGCTGCGGGTCAAGATGCGCGAGGACGGGGTGGTGCGCAACAAGGCGGACCTATCCGGAATTTTGTGTACGAGGCATATCATGAGAGGTAATGACCATGGATATGCCGATGAAGAAGAAACGTACGGTTGCGTCTCAGGCAGCGGCCCGCGGGCCGCTGCCGGCTTTGCCGGAGGGGTTGCTTGACGAACTGATTAAAGGGCCGATGACGCCCAGCGAAGTCCAGGATCTGATGCTGGCGTTCAACAAAGCCATCATCGAGCGAGCGATGGGCGCCGAGATGAGCATGCACCTGGGCTATAAGCCGGGCGACCCCAAGCCGGCCGAGCAGTCTAATGCGCGCAACGGCCTCACGGGCAAGACCGTTATCACCGACCGCGGCCCGGTGCGGGTCGAATTGCCGCGCGACCGCGATGGCAGCTTTGAGCCGGTCTTGATCCCCAAGCATGAGCGGCGCTTTACCGGATTCGACGAGCGCATTATTGCCATGTACGCGCGCGGCATGAGCGTGCGCGAGATCCAGGCGTTCTTGGCTGAGAGCTACGGAACCGAAGTCTCACCGGACTTCATCAGCTCGGTCACCGATGAAGTCATGGCCGAGGCAATCGCGTGGCAGAGCCGCCCGCTCGAAGCCATGTACCCGGTCGTGTTCTTCGACGCGTTGCGGGTCAAGATCCGCACCGACGGCGTGGTCAGCAATAAGGCCGTGTATCTGGCATTGGGCATCCAGGCAGACGGTCAACGCCATGTGCTGGGCCTGTGGGTCGAGCAGACCGAAGGTGCCAAGTTCTGGCTCAAGGTCTTCAACGAGCTCAAGAACCGCGGCTGTCAGGATATCCTGATCGCGGTGGTCGATGGCCTCAAAGGCTTGGCTGAGGCCGTTGCGACGGCCTATCCCCGCACGACGGTGCAAACCTGCATTGTGCATTTGATCCGCAACAGCCTGGACTACGCCAACTATAAGGACCGCAAGGTGCTGGCGCAGGCGCTGCGGCCAATCTACAGCGCGGCCAGCGAGCAGGAGGCCGAGCAGGCGCTGCAGGACTTCGCCGACGGCCCGTGGGGTGAAAAACTGCCGATGATCGCCCAGTCGTGGCGACGCGCCTGGGAGCACGTCACGCCTTTCTTCGTGTTCCCGCCCGAGATCCGGCGCGTGATCTACACCACGAATGCCATCGAAAGCTTGAATATGCAGCTGCGCAAGATCATCAAAACCCGAGGGCACTTCCCCTCGGATGAAGCCGCTGTCAAGCTGCTGTGGCTGGCGCTGCGCAACGTGCTGGCCAAGTCCGTTCGCACGACCTATGACTGGAAGTCCGCCATGAACCAGTTTGCTATTCTGTATGGCGAGCGATTTACTGCGGCACGGGGCTAACAGAATTCAAAAACCGCCTCGCACACAAAAATGCGGACAGGTCCCCCCCCCATTGCCGCATCCTGGCGTCGCGCCTGGGATCAGGTGATCCCGTTCTTTACCTTCCCGCCGGCAATCCGCAAGATCATCTACACGACCAACGCCATTGAAAGCATCAATGCGCAATTGCGCAAGATCATCAAGACCCGGGGACACTTCCCCAGTGATGAAGCGGCGACCAAGCTGCTGTGGCTGGCCCTGCGCAACATCACCGGCAAGTGGGGCAGCTCAACGCATGACTGGAAGGCTGCCATGAACCAGTTCGCCATCCTTTACGAAGAGCGCTTCACCCACCCGCATCATTGAGATAATGCTGGCTCACCGGTCAAATCCACGGTGAGCCTTTATCTGCCCTGAACACAAAAACGCTGACAGGCCCTGGTGACATGCTGTCGGCTTTTGGACCGCCTGGTTCAACAGCCGACAGCATGTCACCAACAGCGACAAACACTGCCCCAAAAAAACCCCCTTACACCCCCTCCCCCTTCCCCTTCAACTCCAACCCCTCCCACCTCTCCAACGCCTCCAACAATTCCATCTCGATCTCATCATGCCGCGTGGCAAGCAAAGCTGCCTTGGCCGCATCACTGACATACAGCGACCCATCCTCCAGCTGCGCCGAGATCGTCTTCTGCTCGCTCTCCAGCGCAGCGATGCGCTCGGGCAACGCATCCAGTTCCCGCTGCTCCTTGTACGACAGCTTGACGGTGCGATTGGCCCCACGCGCCTCGCGGGAGTCCTTGCCCTTGGCCGGCTCGGCCGCCTTCTGCTCGGCGGGCTTGCGCGCTGCCTGCAGCGCGGCACTGCGGGCCGACTGTTCGACCCAGTCGGAATACCCACCCACCGATTCACGCCAGACGCCATCGCCTTCGGCGGCCAGCGTCGAGGTCACCACGTTGTCCAGGAAAGCGCGGTCATGCGATACCAGGAACACGGTGCCGCCGTAGTCCTGCAGCAGTTCTTCCAGCAACTCCAGCGTGTCGATGTCGAGGTCATTGGTGGGCTCGTCCAGCACCAGCACATTGGCCGGACGCGCGAACAGGCGCGCCAGCAGCAGCCGGTTGCGCTCGCCTCCCGACAGTGACTTGACCGGCGAGCGCGCGCGCTCGGGCGCGAACAGGAAGTCGCCCAGGTAGCTCATCACGTGCTTGCGCTGGCCGTTGACCTCGACCCAGTCGCTGCCCGGGCTGATGGTGTCGGCGAGCGACTTCTCCAGGTCCAGCGCGGTACGCATCTGGTCGAAATACGCCACCTGCAGGTTGCTGCCGTTGCGCATGGTGCCGCTGTCCGGCGCCAGTTCGCCCAGGATCAGGCGCAGCAGCGTGGTCTTGCCGGCGCCGTTGGGGCCGATCAGGCCGACCTTGTCGCCGCGCATGATGGTGGCGGTGAAATCGCGCACCACCACCTTGTCGCCATACGCCTTGCTGACATCCGTCAGCTCGGCCACGATCTTGCCGGAGCGGTCGGCCTGCGACACCTCCAGCTTGACGTTGCCCTGCAATTCGCGGCGCGCGGCGCGCTCGTTGCGCATCGCCACCAGCCGCTGGATGCGCGACACGCTGCGCGTGCGGCGCGCTTCCACGCCCTTGCGGATCCACACCTCTTCCTGCGCCAGCAGCTTGTCGAACTTGGCCTGCTCGACCTGCTCGGCGGCCAGCATCTCTTCCTTGCGGGCCTGGTAGGCGGCGAAGTTGCCAGGGAACGACACCAGCCGACCACGGTCCAGTTCGACGATGCGCGTGGCGACGCGATCAAGGAAGGCACGGTCGTGGGTGATCAGCAGCACGCTGCCGCGAAACTGCAGCAGCAGGTCTTCGAGCCAGCGGATCGCTTCCACGTCCAGGTGGTTGGTCGGCTCGTCGAGCAGCAGGATGTCGGGCTCGGCCACCAGCGCCTGCGCCAGCGCCACGCGCTTCTGCAGGCCGCCCGAGAGCGCATCGACGCGCGTGTGCGGGTCCAGGCCGAGGCGCGCCAGCGTGGTTTCCACACGGGTGCGCAATTGCCACGCGTCGGCGGCATCCAGTTCGGACTGCAGCCGATGCAGTTCGGCCAGGGCGGCTTCGTCGTCGTGATGCTGGGCCACGCGTTCTGCCGCGGCCTCGTAATGCACCAGCAGGTCGTGCGCATCGCCCATGCCCTGCGCGACGGCGTCAAACACCGTGATGCCGGGCGCGAACTGCGGCTCCTGCGGCACGTAGGCGCTGGTCACGCCGCTCTGGCGGGCGATCAGGCCGTCATCCGGCGCCGACAGCCCGGCCACGATCTTCAGCAGCGAGGACTTGCCCGAGCCGTTGCGCCCGATCAGCCCAACGCGCTCGCCGGCCTCCAGCGAAAAGTCGGTGTGATCGAGCAGGGCCACGTGCCCGAAGGCAAGCTGGGCGTCGGTAATGGAAAACAGGGCCATGGGAAGGAAGACGAGACAGCGAGGAAAGAAGGGACGAGCCGGCGGCGCGGGACCACGGCGGCAGCCCGCATTGTAGACGACCAGCACCGCGACCCGGCCGGGCAAAAAAGAAGGGCCCGCGCACTGCGGGCCCAAGAGTCTCTCCTCGGTGCCCTGCTCGCAAGGCACGAAACCAGCATAACAACGGCCCACGGCCGGCTCCAGTCGGACAAGTCCGTAAGGGAAAGCCCCGTCAACGATGGCCGCCGCGCTGCGCCCCCGGCGCGCCGGGCCAAATTGGTACGGCCAAGCCACTCATGCGAAGATGGCGGCCGTATCCAAGTGCCTGCTGCCTCGCCCATGACCACCGCTTCGCTGAAATTTTCCGACCTGTCCGTGTCGGCGCTTGTCGCCGGGCTGGTCGCCACGCTCACCGGCTATACCAGTTCGCTGGTGTTGATGATCCAGGCGGGACACGCGGCCCACCTGACCGACGCGCAGATTTCGTCGTGGATCTGGGCGCTGTCGATCGGCATGGGCATCACCACCATCTTCCTGTCGCTGGCGCTGCGCGTGCCGATCGTGGTGGCATGGTCGACGCCCGGCGCCGCGCTGCTGATCGCCAGCCTGCCGGGCGTGCCGTATGCCGAGGCCATCGGGGCCTTCCTGCTGGCCGCGTTGCTAATGACGGCGGCCGGCATGACGGGCTGGTTCGACAAGCTGATGCGCGCCCTGCCGGCCAGCATTGCCTCGGCCCTGCTGGCGGGCATCCTGTTCCGCATCAGCGTGGACGTGTTCGTGCAGGCGCAGCACCAGACCGTGCTGCTGCTGGCGATGTTCGCCGCCTTCCTGCTGGGGCGGCGGTTGTGGCCGGCTTATGCGGTGCCGGGGGTTCTGCTGGCAGGAGTGGTTGTCGCCGGGGGACTCGGCCAGCTCGATTTCTCGGCCGTGCGGCTGGAACTCGCGGTGCCAGTGTGGACCACGCCGGCGTTCTCGATGCCGGCCTTCATCAGCCTGGCGATCCCGCTGTTCATCGTTGCACTGGCTTCGCAGAACATCCCCGGGCTGGCCGTGCTGCAGGCCGACGGCTACCACGTGCCGGCCTCGCGCCTGATCACCGTGACCGGCCTGGCCTCGGCCGCGCTGGCGCCGTTCGGCTCGCACGGCATCAACCTGGCGGCCATCACCGCGGCGATCTGCACCGGACCGCAGGCCGATCCCGACCGCCACCGCCGCTATACCGCGGCGGTGGTGTGCGGCGTCGGCTACCTGGTCGCGGGCACGCTTGCCGCCAGCATTGCCGCGCTGTTCACCGCCTTTCCGCAGGCGCTGGTGGTGGGCGTGACCGCGTTCGCGCTGATGGGCTCGATCGCCAACGGCCTGACCGTGGCCATGCAAATCCCGGCGGAGCGCGAAGCTGCCCTGCTGACGTTCATGATCACGGCCTCCGGCATGACCCTGGCGGGCATCGGCTCGGCGTTCTGGGGCGTGGTGGGCGGCGTGCTCGCCTACCACGTGCTGCGCCCCCGGCCGGCCTGACGGCAGGCCCGCGCCGGGACGCTACAGCAGCAGGAAAGCCAGGTCGGACAGCCCGATTTCCTCGGGCGGCACGCCCTTGCGGCGCTGGAACAGGATGTGCTGCAGCACGCGGTCGCGGTCCCCGGCAAAGGCCTGCGGATCCAGCCGCAGCGCCACGCGCGCGTAGTGCTCGGCCAGCAGCCGGTAGACCCGGTGCCGCACCACCAGCATCTCGTTGTCGGCATGCAGCCGGCTGATTGCGCCGGTGTGCTCTTCTTCCAGCTGGCGCATGCCCACGACTACCCGGGCGTGCATGCCGCGGTAGCGGTCGGCCTCTGCATGGGCCTTGCGCAGTTCCTCACGCAGCGCGCGCACCTCCTGCATCAGCCTCAGGTTGTGCTGCACCCCGCGCTGAATCCGCGCGGCTTCTTCCAGCGCCTGGTCCGCCGCCGCGATGGTGTCTTGCCATGGATTCGTGTCAGGCGTGATGACGGTGTCCCCGGACGCAGATGACGCCGAGACGGCCGCGCCGTCGATGCCAGTGTGTTGCATACCGCTCCCCTATCCCCCGCGCCCGCCACCGGCATCGTGCGTGCCGGCTTGGTCAGGCAAACTTCCGCGACTGCCTCGACAACCGTCCTGCCGCAGGCCAGCGTGCGCCCGCCCGGTGCGGTCCTGATCGGCACATTCAATCCTGCATGGCCGCTTCGCACAACCACCGCGAGGGAGGGACGCGGCTTTGGCGCAACATGCGCAGGACGCTAAGATGCCGGATCAGGCCCAAACCGGCCAACCACTTCTGCAAGCCATGAACGGATACCTGCTGCTCGCCCTCGCCATCGTCGCCGAAGTCATCGCCACCAGCAGCCTGAAAGCCTCGCAGGGTTTTACGCGGCTGATGCCCAGCGTGCTGGTGGTCACCGGCTACGTCGCCGCCTTCTATCTGCTGATGCTGGTGATGCGCACGGTGCCGGTCGGCATCGCCTATGCGATCTGGAGCGGCGCCGGGATCGTGCTGGTATCGCTGATCGCCGTGGTGTTGTACCGGCAGGTGCCGGACCTGGCGGCCTGTGTCGGGATCGGGCTGATCATTGCCGGCGTGGCGGTGATCCAGCTGTTTTCGAAGACCAGCGCGCATTGACGCGGCATGGGTACCGCGCTACCAGTTTTGCTTCAAGTGGCGCGCCAATGTCAGGATCCCTCCGATTTCGCTCGCCGCTTATCTTCATGTCGCGTCAGGCATTTCTGCAGGAAGCGGAACAGGTTGGTGCCGCAATGCACGTGCACGCGCGGCAGGCCGAACGGATTGTCATCGGCACATGCCAGGCCACGCTGCGTCAGCGTGGCGTTGTCGAACCCGGACTCGCGCACCATGTCCCGGTGGAGCGGCAGTTGTTCGCCATAGGGGTAACAGAACGCGGTGACTGGCATCGACACCAGGTCCTCCAGGGCTGCTTTCGACGTTTCAATTTGGCGGCGCGCTTCTTCCGGCGACAAGGCGGGCAAGTGGACGTGATCGACCGTATGGGCGCCCACCTCGTTGCCAAGGCGTGCCCACTCCCGCACCTCCCTTGCGTTCATCAGCGGCGCATGCGGAATGCCCTGGCCTGCGTCCCAGACGTTGCCGCCGTCGATCTGGCCAGACACAAAGTAGTTGGTGGCGCTGAAACCAAATTCGGCCAGGACGGGCAACGCATGGCGGTGGACATTGCGGAAACCGTCGTCAAACGTGATCCCGAACACCTTGCCCGTCCGCTCCCCTCGCAGATAGGGCATGAGCTCGCGCATCGACAGGCCGCGATAGCCGAGCCGGCGCATCCACGCCAGCTGCTGACGAAATTGCGCGGGACTGACGGTCAGGCCGCGAAATGGCGTGCCAGCGGGCGGCACGATATCAATCTGGTGATAGGTCAGGATCGGGATCGACATGGCGGAAGAAAGGCGCGGCTTTACTGGCCGAGGCTACGCCGAGGCGCGGCAGGAAGCACGTGGAACCGGGCACCGCGCGCAAGCGCCGCCTGATACACCCCGAGGGTGGCGGCCACGAAGCGATCCATGCCGAAGCAAGTCGCGCTTTTCGCCAGGGCAGCCTGCCCCATCTCACCCAGCTGGCCAGGCGTAGCCAGGATCTGCTCGAGACGCGCCTTCAGTGCCGCGATGTCAGCGCGGGGTACGACCCAGCCGTCCTGCCCATCGGTGACATTCTCCGGCAGGCCGCCGGCATCGCTGACCAGTACCGGCAGGCCCATCGCCATCGCCTCACGGCAGGCAAATGACAAGGTCTCGCTTCGCGACAGCACAAAAGCAGCATGCCCCGCCGCCAGGGCGGGGCGAACATCGTCGAGCAAGCCAGTAAACACGACTTGATCGGTAAGACCGAGCGCAGCGACTTTACTCGTCATGCAGGGCAAGGGCGCTTCGCCGGCCAGGATCACGCGCACACCGCTGCGCACGTCGCAAGGCAGTTGCGCAACAGCCGCGAGCAAATCCGTCCAGCCCTTCTCATAACGGGTGCCGGCGGTACTGACAAAAACGGTGCAAGCAGCGTCGGGACCAAAATACCGCGCCCGCGCCGCCTCGACGCGCGCCAGATCGGGCGGTGCGAAATACTCGGGATCGAGGCCATGCGGAACAGTGGTCATCGGCACACGGCAGTATGGAGACGAGCGCAGCTTACGCTCGACATAGTCACTGACTGCAATCACATGATCCGTACCGATCCAGGCGCGCAGCCAATTACCGAAACTTGTGCTGCGATGGTCATTGTGTTTCGTATAGATAATGCGTGGCCGACGCAAGGCAATGAGGCGTACCAGCGAAACCAGCTTGTGGTCCGCCGAGCCGTTGACATGGATGATATCGAACCGCCCCAGGCTGATGAGCCGCCAGAGCGCCCAGACTTCGCACAGCCAGCGTAGGCCTCGGGGAGCATAGTCCAGCGCAACTACACGGACCGCAGGGCGGACGCTGGCAAGCCGGTATAAACGGCTCGTGCGCGGAACGGCGACGGTGACTTCATGCTGGGGCGCCAGTCCCGTCAACAGATTGACGACATAAGTATCATGCCCCCCACCGTTTTCGCGGTGGAAGTTCGTAAAAAGCACTCTCAATTTCTCCTCCACTGAGTGCTCTTTTATGCTCAGAGCATTCTCTTATTCTTACAAACCATTACGCCGGACCTGGAAGGAAAGTGGCTCAAACCCGCCTTCAGGCAAGGGGGACTGCTGATCCTTGCGTCCATCCCCTTGAAAGCAAAAGATAAATCGATTGCAACCCTTCGCACAATGGGTCGAATCCCTGCCCGCCGCGGCCGGCCGCCGGCATTCGCCCAGTAAGATTTCGTAACGCCTTGAGAAACATTCTCGTTGACGCGGGGCCAGCAGGAACGGGATAGCGAAGGACATGGCCGACAGCGACTTTATGCAGCCATGCAGCGCAGGGATCTGATGGTGATCAGTAAAAGGGCCATCTGCCGGGGACACAGAATCCTCGGCAAATGACTTGTCCTGATATGCCGAGCGCAGATCAAAGGAAACTCGGGAACAGCGAAGGCTGGATCCGCCGGATAGCCTAGCGCTACGGTGCCTTGCCGGGAATTGCTGGAAGCGGGGAAATGGGCTGGTCCCGCCGACAGGATTCATAAAAACGCTAGAAATCCGCTAGGTACGCGGGATACCGGTCCTGTGAGTATTTCGGTGCCCCTACCAATGCCCCGAAAATAATGCTGGGGTTTTGGCGCTTGGGTACACGTATATCCATACAGTACTCAATACTGAAACCCATGGATCCCATCCACGTAGCCGAAACCGCTATTCGCGAGGCTGCGCCGGACATCGTAGCCCGCCACGAGCCGCCGGGCACCTGACCTGGCGCCTGTTGCATCAGATCGAAGACGAGGTTGTCGCCGCCGTTGAGGCGAGCCGGAAGGTGAACCCAGGCATCCTGCGCATGATGCGCGCGTCGCCGCTGGTGGGGTATCCGAAGAACGATGAGCCCGTCGATTTCGGCAGCGCCGGCGCGGTTGCGGTGACCTTCAGCATCATTGTGGAGGCATGGAAGCATGTCCACTGAACTGCGCGACATGTCCGCGGTATTCCTCGAGGCACAGTTCCTTCCCGACGACCAGGTCGAAGAGCGGCTGGACTGCGAAGCCATCACCGAGAGGCGGGACAAAATCGTCGTCCATGGTCTCGATGTGCGCCACGTCCGCGCGCTGCGCTGGACGCCGGACTTCGTCTCTTTTCAGGCTGCTGGACAGGTGCGGCGGCACGCAGTGAGTGGCTGGGCTGAGGCCGCGCCAAGCACGGGCGTGTTTGCGCGGCGCGAGCACGCAGCGATTGCGGAAGTCGACCACGGGCAATAGCAAACTCGCCGCCGGCTGCCACCTGCCAGCGACAATTCCCGAGTCCTATCCAACCACCAGGGCCAACGGCATCCTCGGACGCGTCCAAGGTGACCACATTGCCGCCAGCCTGCAGACGCTGGGCCGGCCACGGCGGCAACGCCGAATCATCATGAGGTGTTGATAGAAGCTGGCCACCTTGGCACCGTGCGTCTCTTCGTCGAGAAGAAGCCTTGTACGCCATAACCGCCACAGCCACTATTACTGGGCGGCCTTCCGCGCCGAGATGGAACTACGGACTACTTGTAGGACCGGTAGCGCTCGACCCAGAAAAAATGGATCGGTAATGGCGATAGAGGTTCTGGCATGTCGGACGGCGACTGATATCGGCGAGCGAGCGGAGACTGGCAGCCTGCGCTCGAAGCCGCCATCAGTGTGGGGTGGGCCGGAGCTCGACGCGAGGATATCGAGCTGCACATCCAGCCACTGGGCGGCCGGCGTGCGACTGCGTGCCGAAAGCACCAATCCCGCTGACTTCGTCGGATAACGATCATGCCCGCGCTGCCACCGGTACCGACCCTGGCAGAGCTACGCCGATGCTGGTGTGCGAGCGCAAAACCATCCCAAGCGAGCCCGGCTGGCACTTCGAGATCAAATACGACGGCTACCGCCCGCTGTTTACCACTGGCGACGCGCCGCGGTTGAAGTCCCCCCGGCGGCGTGCCGCCGGAGCGCTTGGACCCGGTCGAAATCCGCATGCTCGGAGGAATTCCGAGAAGTTTCCCCTCCGCCTTAGTGGAATATTGGCGGGTGGGGAAGTATCAGCGCGCGCTACAATGCGCGCTGCTTGCACCAAGGCCGACACATGAGCAACCGCCGCATATATGAGATTGATTCCCTACGAGGGATCGCCGCCCTCATCGTGGTCTTCACCCATTTCCAGCCGTTCTTCTGGTCGCGCGTTGTGCATTGGGGATTCCTTGCTGTCGACCTGTTCTTCATTCTGAGCGGGATCGTCCTAACCAAGACCTATGAGGCTCAGATCCTATCCGGCTCTATTAGCGCGCGTGATTTCCTCGCACGGCGATTTGCCCGGCTGGCACCCCTTCACTATCTGGCACTAGCGTTATTTCTGCTGGCCGAGCTGTGGTCATGGGTGACGGGACATGGGCACGTAGTGAACTGGTACATGCCGCTCTACTCATTTTTTTTGAACTTGGTGTTCCTGCAGAACGTAGGATTGACCAGCCAAATGACATGGAACGATGTGTCATGGTCGATCTCGACTGAAATGGTCGTGAACCTGCTGTGGTTCTATGTGCTCGTGAAGCTACGACCGACGGCTGCGTTCTTCATATCGGCGGTAATCGTAGCGGGCCTGTTCATCTTCACCACTATGGGCCCGAATCTAGATTTCACCTTCGCCAACAAGTTCGGCATCAATATCGGGCTGGTGCGCTGCGTGATGGGATTCTCGCTAGGCGTAGTGATGGCGCGCACGCTAACCGTCCATGGCACACCGTCGCTGGGCGGGAATGCAGCGGCAATCGCTGTATTGGCTCTGCTAGCTTGGGTGAGCTATGCATACAAGACGCCGGGGATGGAGGGGGCCGATTATGTCGTGGTGCTGTTCATCTACCCGGCCTTGGTATTCATCTCGCTAGGCCGCTCATTCCTTTCGTCCATTCTGCGTACGAAGCCTCTGGTTTTCCTCGGCGACATCTCATACTCGGTCTACCTTATGCACCCGCTGGTCGCGCGTGTTGTGTCTCGATTCCTTGATCTGCCGGCGCCGTATCGCGGCATCGTGGCGGTAGGGGCGGTACTGCTGGTGGCTACACTCACCTATTACACCGTCGAGCAGCCGGCGCGGCGATACTTGACGTGGCGCCTTACTTCCAACCAAGCGAGTCGATCAACGCCTGATGGCGGTCCCGGCACTCGCGGCTCTGACACTGCAGGTCAAGGGCGAACTGCCTGAGATCAGCGAGCGTCGGCCCCGTCGACGCTTCCAGTGCTCGCGAACAAGTCTGTGCCGTTGGCAATGGCGGCGTTATCGCGATAGATGCGCATCCAGTCGTCACCAGTGCGGCAATCAGCAATGTCAGGCGTCGCATGCTTGGCAGCCTCCACGGTCTCGGTGATGGTGCGGTACTGCACCGTCTTCTTGTCGCGGATTTCCAGGTACAGGCTGAAGGCGGCGTCGGCGTTGGTGCGCCAAGTCACCGACCTCCTTCTGCGCGGCCGCACGCTCCACGGCCTTCCGGTCTAATCTGCCCTTAACGTAGCCGGCACCGCGAGCCGCGCCAAGGACCACCAGGACAGCCAGCCACAGGCGAGGATCGAGAATGCGCACGCCAGCCTCCGCTTCACTAGGTGCTGCAGTTCCAGTCGCCAGATGCCCCACAAGACACCTAGCGCGACGGCGGTGTTCAGCCCGACTTCTGGCTCGCTGTGGCATGTCCATGGACTAATCGTGTTTCCGAGCGCTGCAAAGTTGACCAGCAACAGCACGACGATGGCACCGCCGGCCCGGTTCCGCACCCTCTGCGTCAGCACGGCCCACATCGAGCCGCCCCAGATGATGGCGTTCGCCACAAGGTTGATCGACATCAGCCTTTCGGCATTTCGCGATGGCGTCGGCCAGACGGCCGACCTGGGATGTCGGCGAGCGCGCCGCGGCGGGTGATAAGGTAGACAGCAACCTTGTCCTGCGCGGCCGGACTGAAATCCTGCACCCCGCACGCGCGGCTCGCCCAGTCCCAGGCATCCGTTTTGGCCTTCCCGGAATGGCTGCCATGACCTGGTACCGGCTGCGGCGTCGCTCCAGCCCGACCGCGTCAGGACCGCTATGCGTGGGTGGTTGACGTCGCCTGGAACAGCGTGCGGCCGACGTTGACGTTGTAGCCGTCGACCTTCCCCGGAACGGGTGACGTTCCCTCGCTGAATGCCAGCATGTCCAGGAAGGCTGCCATGTTCTGGCCTCCCGGCAGAGTTGCGGGAATAGTGAGTGGCATGGCGGCTCGGGAAACAAAAATTGCCCACGCGAGCGGGCTGAGAATCGCCACGACGGGTGGCGGCTATGACGTTGGTAGAATGGCCGATCCAGAGGATCTGCCATTTTTTGATAATGACAAGGCAAAAGTACGTAGACCACCTGCGGGCTTTCTCGGCGATCTGTGTGATTGGAATCCACACACACGGCCCGTTTTTCCATAAGCCTGCCATGTGGAGTCCGACCGGAATCGTGGGTGGCATCATCGACACGACAGTACGGGTTGGACTGCCGTTGTTCTTCATGATCAGCGGCGCGCTGCTTTTGACTAAGCCTTGTGACTCGGTGAGCCGCTTTTACCTAAGACGTTTCCCAAAGATCCTAATACCGTTCATCCTTTACTCGGCGGCCTACTACGTCTACGGGCACCTGGTCGAGAAGCCGTCGCCAATGTCCTTCGGCGACTTCTGGATGGCAATAGTTCGCGAACCGCAGTTCTACCATCTTTGGTTCGTCTATACCCTTATTGGCATCTACTTCATCGTACCTTTCATATCGATCGCCGTAACGCAGATGGACAACAGAATGCTATGGACAGGGCTACTGGTCTCGATGACGCTGTTGCAGTTGCGGCAGCTTTCCCCTCTTGTAGGACTCCATATCAACGGAAGTCTGGTCACCATAGGCCCGTGGCTTCTTTACCTTGTTGGCGGGTATGCCATCACCAGGGTAGATGGGAAGCGATACAGACCAGCGTTCCTGACGCTGACGGCGCTAGGATTTGTTACGACCTTCTTCGCGCGTGCTTGGCAATTAGAGATTGGAATCTTCGATCAAGGCCTGAACATGTACGCCCTATCGTTAGGCGTGTTCGGGCTATTCATGAGTTCGACGCGGCTACCAGCTGATGGGGCGATACTGGACCGGGTGATGAACACGATCTCCACCTACTCTTACGAAATCTATCTGGTACACCCATTGGTTTTGGTATGGCTGCGGGACAAGGTGTTCGAGATGACAGAGTTCCATCCGATCTGGAACACTTTTTTGCTGACATCTACAGTACTGCTCGGATCGCTCCTCGTCGCCGCAGTGATACAGACATTCGTCACTGGACCATGCTTGAGGGTTGCAGACCGACTTATCGCAAGGTGAGCCTAAATGGTGGGCTGGGGTGGCCCACACAATCGCTTGCGGATATCCAGGCTGACTCGGAGGTCTCTCTGCTGCTGGCGATACGATTGCCACACGACGCAAAGAAAGCAGAACTTGATGACTAGACGCCTATCCCTTCCGTCCACGCTATGGGGGTGTTGCTGCACTCCTCGTGTCCTTAAGCACTCCGTCTACCTGCTTGCAGGAAGCGATGATCTTCCAGGCTTGCGCCACTTCCTCTCGATGGGGGGCGTCGATGTCGACCTATTCTTCATGATCGGTGGCTTCATCATGGTTCACACGACATGGGGCGCCAACGGGGCTTAAAGAGCGCCGCGGAATTTCTCGTGAAGCGATTCGCCCGTGTGTGGCCTGCCAATGCTTCCTAGACCGCAGCCTGGATTTGCCTACGGCAGAACGTCGAGCTCCATCCATCCGTCCTCGATGTTGCCGGAGAGCCTCTTGCTTCTTCCAGCAAAAACTGGAGAAGCCACTGTTTTTAGCCGAGTCTTACCGTCGGGTGACGCTGAACTATGTAATGCTGTTCTATGCTCCTCGCGCCCTCGATGTTATTCCGGAGTCTTAAGCTTCTACTCTAGGCATGTTCCTTTTCTTTCTCGTATCTCGTGCCAACCCTGAACGGGTATTTCACCTTCTACCCAGAGAGGCCACCTGTCCTTGACAACATCAACCTCGACTTTGCGACGAATCCGATCCTGCTGGATTTCGCCTTCGGGGCTTTGGTGGGTATGGTCTACCGCTATTTCCACATCTTAACGCCAGCGCATACCAACGCCGGTTCTAAGCGCAATCGCCATTCTGAGCGCCTCAGCCCTTGACTGGCATCTAGCTTCCGGTCGGTGCCACCACGGCTTCTCTTCGCGCTCCTTATGTTGGAGAAGAACCCAGCACTGTGTCTCCCTTCGTGGTTAGCTCGAGGGCACCGAAAATAGGGGCATTCGAAGATGTCCCTTAGGATCCCTCAAAAGTGACGGATACAACGGTCCAAGACGAACTATAGCGAACGCCGATGCGACGCTAAGCCTCGATTTACTTGGGAGATGAGGACTTTGACGAACTGCCGCGAACTATTCTATGGTCCCGCCGACAGGAATCGAACCTGTATCTAGCGCTTAGGAGGCGCTCGTTCTATCCATTGAACTACGGCGAGGGACAGGACTGCCAGGACGGCAAGCCGCGGGCGCGGTGATCCTGGAGACGGGCCGGAGTATATCAAAATCCGCACACCCGCGGCCCGGCGCCGCTGCAGTGGTGGGGGTTGACCGACACTGGCCTGCCGGGGTGTTGGCAGTCAACCAACGCGGCCGGGGGCGGCTGCGGGCCGCGCCTGGCTGGCACCCCCGGCGCGCCTGGGTTTCCGGTCTGCGCCGGTCGGCTCGCGGCCGTGGCACGCCGCTTGCTCAATGTCCGTACCGCCCCGGCGCAACGCCGCTTCTCCCGGAGACCGCATCATGGCCAACCTTTCGATCCGTGACCTTGCCAGCTGCCGCGAACTGGCTCCCGCCGCCATGGCGCGCGTGCGCGGCGCCGGCGGACAGTGGGTGTTCGGCTGGATCCGCCCGTTCGTGCCCTCGTCGCCGGCGCCGCTCGGCGCGGTGATCAACTTTTACGAGATCAACTACAGCTTCTATGCTGATCAGATGAACAACCAGTTCCAGAACATCGATATCCGCAACAACGCGCCCAATGCCAACATCAATGTCCGGGCCGACCAGGGTGCCAGGAACGACGGCCGGCTGGTCTGATCCGGTGTGGAATTGAGTGCTGGTGCGTCCGTGGCCAATGCCTCGGGCGCGACCGGCGCGGTGGCGTAGACCGGGCGGATGCGGAGCGGAGACGAGATTGGGTTGCGACTCGCATTTCCGGTGGACCTCGGCGGCGTGCACGGACGTCGGGCGCGTGCGCGAGCGCAATGAGGACGCTTGCCTGGACCTGCCCGGCCAGCAGTTGTGGGCCGTGGCCGACGGCATGGGCGGCCATGCCGTCGGCGATTTCGCCAGCCAGGCGGTAGTGCGCGCGCTGGCGGCGCTGCCGCCGCAGGCGCGGCTGGAAGACCGCATCGACGCCACGCATGCGGCCTTGCAGGGGGTGAACCTGGCGCTGGTCGACGAAGCCGCGCGACTGGGGGTGCGCTGCATCGGCAGCACTGTGGTGGTCCTGCTTGCGGGCGACAGCCGCTGTGCCTGCCTGTGGGCCGGGGACAGCCGCCTGTACCGGCTGCGCGGCGGCCAGCTGGTGCGCCTCACGCGGGATCACAACCAGGTCGAACGCCTGCTGGCGCGGGGCCTGATCACGCCGGAACAGGCGCGCCACCATCCCGCGCAGAACACCATCACGCGCGCGGTCGGCGCGGCCCCGGCGCTGGCGCCGGAGCAGCTGCTGACCGACGTGGTCGACGGCGATAGCTACCTGTTGTGCAGCGACGGCCTGAGCAATGAAGTCGACGATGACGAGATCGCCGCGGTCCTGGCACAGCAGGACGTGGCGCAGGCCGCGCTGACGCTGGTGCAGAAAGCGCTCGATGCGGGCGGGCGCGACAACGTGTCGGTCGTGGTGCTGCGCGCGGCCGATCCGTACGGCTCCGACCGCACGCTGGTCAATCCGGAACTGGACGCCTGACGCCTCGCGCGCGTTACCCCTTGCCGCCATCCGCCTGCCGGCTGGCGCGGAAGTCCTTGGAATGGATGCCGTGCTTCTTGAGCAGCATCTGCACGTGCGACCGGTTCATGTCGAAGCGCCGCGCCAGTTCGGCAACCGTGCCACCCACCTCCTGCAGTCCGCGCTCGAGGAAGGCGCGCTCGGCCTCGTCGCTGGCCGCGCGCTTGGCCTCGCTCAGCGATGTCGCCATGGCGGCGTCCGCGCCGCACGCACCGTTGCCGACCACGGCTAGCGCGGCGGGCTTCGGACGGATGTCCTGCGGCAAATGCGGCAGGTCGGCGGTATCGCCGGCAAGGCAGCTCAGCCGGTACAGCAGGTTGCGCAGCTCGCGGATATTGCCGGGGTAGTCGTAGTGCAGCAGGAAGTCGCGCAGCCGCGGCGTCAGCCGGACCGGCGCGCGCCTGAGCATGCCGGCGGCCTCGTCGCTGAAGAACGACACCAGCAGCGGGATCTCGTCGCGCCGCTCGCGCAGCGCCGGCAGGCTGACGTGGATCACGCTCAGGCGATAGAACAGGTCCTCGCGGAAGGTGCCGGCCTGGCTCATCCGGCGCAGGTCCTTGTTGGTCGCTGCGACGATGCGCGCGTCGACCGTAATGATCTCGTCCGACCCGACGCGCTGGATTTCGTGCGCCTCCAGCACGCGCAGCAGCTTGACCTGCCCGGTCAGCGGCAGTTCGCCGATCTCGTCGAGGAAGATGGTGCCGGCATGGGCGCTCTCGAACTTGCCGCGCCGGTCGTTGCTGGCGCCCGTGAAGGCGCCCTTCTTGTGGCCGAACAGCTCGGACTCGAGCAGGCTGTCGGGGATGGCGCCGCAGTTGACCGAGATAAACGGCTTGTCGGTGCGCGCGCCATTGGCGTGGATCACCTTGGCCATCAGCTCCTTGCCGGTGCCGCTCTCGCCGTCGATCAGCACCGGCAGGTCGGTGGGCGCGGCCTTCTCGGCGATTTCCAGCGCTTCGAGCAGCCTGGGGTTGTCGCCGAAGGTACCTTCAAAGATAAAGCTGCGCTCCATCAGCGCCTGCCGGCGCTCGCGCGGCAGGCGTTCGACCTCCGGCTGCGGCGGCGCGGCCTCGGCCGACGCCGCCTGCACGAAGCGCTCCTTGTGCGACAGGCCCATCACCTCGTCGCGCAGCGTGGTGGCCTGCTTGAGCAGCTTCTCGATCTCGGGCCGGTCAAGCTTCGACGCCCAGCGCAGGGTCGAGCGCAGGATCTCGATCTTCTCGATCAGGCCGGCGAACGACACCGGCGACGTCACCGAGACGGGGGTGGCACCCTGGTTGTATAGCTTCATGCGGCACTCAGTTGCTTCTGCACCAGTTGGAAATACATGCCCTTGCGTTCGAGCAGCTCATCATGCCGGCCCTGCTCGACGATGGCGCCTTCGTACAGCACCAGGATCTTGTCGGCCTGCATGATGGTGCTGAGCCGGTGCGCGATGATGACCGCGGTGCGCCCGCGCAGGATTTCCTGCATATTGGCCAGGATGTTGCTCTCGGACTGCGTATCCAGCGCCGAGGTGGCTTCATCGAACACCAGCAGGCGCGGGTCGTGGTACAGCGCGCGCGCAATGCACAGCCGCTGGATCTGCCCGCCCGAGAGGCCGATGCCGCGCTCGCCTACCACCTGCTCGTAGCCCAGCGGCAGCTTGCTGATAAAGGCATGCGCGTCGGCCATGCGCGCCACTTCCTCGATGCGGCGCCGGTCCGGGCTGTCGTCGCCGCAGGCGATGTTCTCGGCGATGGTCCCGGAAAACAGCAGGTTGGACTGCATCACGTAACCCACCTGGGCGCGGTAGAACGCCGCGTCGATCACGTTGAGGTCATAGCCGTCCACCGTCATCGAACCCTCGGTGGGCTTGTAGAAGCCCACCAGCAGCTTGGCCAGCGTGGTCTTGCCCGAGCCGCTGCGCCCGACGATGGCGACCATCTCGCCGGGCCGGATGGCGAAGCTGATGTTCTCCAGCACATAAGGCGTGTCTTCACCGCCGTAGCGGAAGTACAGGTCCTTCATCACGATCTCGCCCTGCAAGTCGGGCAGCATCACGCGCGACAGCACGTCCTGCGGCTTCTGCTCCGGTTCCAGGTCGAGCACGTCGCCCAGACGCTCCATCGCCACGCCGGCGTCGTTCAGCTGGCCCCACAGCGCCACCAGCCCCATCAGCGGCGCGAGCACGCTGCCCATGAAGGCATTGAAGGCAATGAGCTGGCCGATGGTCAGCTCGCGCTCCAGCACCAGCGTCGCGCCCACCCACAGCACCGCGATGGTGGTGGCGGCATTGAGCAGCTGGCTGGCCAGGCCGACCAGGATATGGAACGCCTGCGCCTTGTACTGCGCCTCCAGCGCCTTGGTGTACTTGCGCTCCCAGCGCAGCCGCACCGGGCGCTCGATGCCCATGCCCTTGACGGTTTCGGCGCCGCCCAGCGTCTCCATCAGGTAGGCCTTGGCATCGGTCGAGGCGGCGAAGACTTCGCGGGCATAGGCCTTGACCCGGGGCGTCACCACCACCGTCAGCGCGGCGATCGGGATCACGAAGGCGATCAGCAGCAGGGTCAGCTTGACGTTGTAGAGAAACATGATGGTGAAGTAGATAAACACCATCAGCAGGTTCAGCGCCGTGGTCACCGTCGATTCGGTCAGGAAGGCGCGGATGGTCTGGTTCTCCTGGAAGCGCGCGAAGATGTCGCCGGTCTTGCGCTTGGCGAAGAACGATAACGGCAGCGACAGCGTGTGCTTGAAGAAGTGCGACATCATGGCGAAATCCATGTTGCGCACCATGAAGTTGGCGAGGTAAGCGCGGATCGTCGACATCAGCTGCGAGAACACGCTGGAGATGACCAGCCCCGCGATCAGCAGGTGCAGCAGCCCCACGTTCTGGTGCACCACCACGCCGTCCAGGATGTTCTGGATGATCAACGGCGGCACCACGCCCAGCATCTGGATCACGAAGGTCGCCAGGAACAGGTGCGCCAGGATCTTCTTGTACGGCGCCAGATAGCCGATGAAGCGCAGCCATGGCGAGCGCTGCACCGACAGCTGCGTCAGGCTTTCGCCCGGCGAGAACAGCAGGCACGTGCCGCTCCAGCCCCGCTCGAATTCCTCGGCGCTCATCTTGCGGAAGCCGATGGCCGGGTCGGCCACCCACACCCAGCGCGACGAGATGCCGTACACCACCACGTAGTGGTAGCCCTCCCAATGGACGATGAACGGCAGCTCGAAGCCCATCAGCGAATCGCGCGTGCATTGCACCCCGCGCGTGGTGAACCCCAGCGATTCCCCCGCCCGCGCCAGGCTGTCGAGCGTGGCGCCCTGCGTGGTGACATTGGCCAGTTCGCGCAGCTTGCCCAGCGTCATCGGGATGCCGTAGTGCCGGCAGATCATCGCCAGGCAGGCCGCGCCGCAATCCATTTCCTCGGCCTGCTCCACCAGCGCGAAGCGGCGGATCAGCTTCTCGCCCAGCTCGGGCTTGGAGGCCAGGTCGAGCAGCACCGGGCGCTTGCGCCGCTCGGCCAGCTTCTTTTGCCGGTGCAGCTCGCGATCGAGCACCCGGATACGCTCCTCCAGCACCTCGCGCAGGCGCGGATTGCGCTCCAGGATCACCTGCACGGTTTTCTCGGGAATCACCAGCAAGCGCACGTCGGTCTCGGCAAGGGCCGAGGCCAGCTGCTCCTGCCGCATCACGCAGGCGCGCTCGCCGAAGATATCGCCCTGCCCCAGCGTGGCCAGCGGAAACTCGCTGCCCTCTTCGCTGCGCACGATGCGCACGGTGCCCTGGCGCACCACGTACAGGCGCCGGTCCTCGCGGCCATCCTGCTTCAGGATTTCGCGACCGGCCGCCACGCGCTTGACACCGACGCTGCGCACCGCGTCCTCCAGCTCCTGCTTGTCGAGCTTGCCGCGCAGGTCGAACAGCCGCGCGACAAAGCCGCCGGCCGAGCTGATCGCGACATAGCTGGTGATGAAGGCGAGCGCGGCGGGGTTGCCCGCCACCACTGGCTCGCTCACGCTGCGCGGGATCATCAGCAGCTCGGTCTTGCCCGAGGCGCGCACCGACGACTCGTGCCGGTAGTCGCGCAGCAGCGCGATATCGGCAAAGACCTCGCCGGCCTTGCGCACCCCCATGCTGATTTCCTTGCCGTGTTCTTCGTTGAACACGCGCACCGAGCCAGACTTGACGATAAACAGGCCCGGCGCGGTATCGCCGGCATTACAGACGGTGTCGCCAAAACCGAAGCTCAGCACCTGCGCGGCTTCGGCCAGGCGCGCCAGTTCCTCCGGCGTCAGCACCGACAGGATCTCGACGCCGGCCAGGAACGCGGCCAGCGCCGGCCCCGCCTCCGGCTGCTGCGGCGCGGCCGTGGCGGCGCCAGCGCCGGCCGGTCCGGCCTCGCTAGCGGGCTTCGATGACATGTTCCTGCGCCCTCGCCATCAGCCAGTCCTCGCGCAGCAGGCGGCGCACTTCGACCGCCACCTCGCTGTCGAGCGTGGCCGGGTGCTTGCCGCGCACCAGGAAGACCTCGAAGAACGAGCGGTCCGCCGACGGGAACGGCCCCAGCAGGTCGCCCGGCTCGGCGTTGAAAACCTTGGCCTCGATATCGGTCTTGAGCGAGCCGCGCAGCACCTTGCCGATCTCGCCGCCGCGCTCGCGGGTGTCGGCGATGGAGTGCTCGCGCGCCATCTCGGCAAAGGCCTCGGGGTCGTCCTGCAGGTACGAGATCAGCTCCTTGGCCTTGCCCTCGCTGTCGACCACGATATGGCTGACCTCGATGCTGTCGAAGCGTGGCGAGTTCAGCGCAAAGTATTCCTGCACCGCGGCTTCACTGCACACCTGTTCCATCATCCGCTCCTGGTACAGGTTGTCGGTGATAAAGGCCTCGAACTCGTCCAGGCTGACGTTAAGGGCATCCAGGTAGTGGTTCATGTCGGCGGCGCGGTGCAGGCCCTGCACGCGGCGGAACTGGTCAGCGCGTTCCTGGATCTGTTCCGGCGTGACCACCAGCCCCTGTCGCATGGCCGCGTGCACGGTCAGCTTGTCGCGCACGATCTGCTCGACCAGCCCTTCAAACTGCCCGGTCAGCTTGAGCAGGCGCACGAATTCCTCGACACCAAGCACCTCGTCGTCGATACGCACGATGCCAGTCATGTTTGCTACTCCTTTGACGGCCCGGCGCGGCTGCGCGCCCGGCTGTCCAGATGCTGTTGCTGTGTGCCACCGGGGCGCTAGCCGGCCACCTCGCGGAAGGGGTCGAGCCCGAGATCGATCAGGCGCCGCGCGCGCACCACGATCTCCGCGGTGGCGGTCATGCCATAGCGCAGCGGATACTTGTTATCGGCCACGGTGTAATAGTCGCGCGCCAGGCGCACGCGGCCCTCGTAGACCGGCTGCTTGTCCGGCCCGCCCGGCTTGGTCGCGGGCGAGATGAACTCGAGCGTGCCGTCGATGATCCCGTAGCGCTGGTACGGGAACGCGTTGAATTTCAGCTTGACCGGCAAGCCCTCGCGCAGGAAGGCACGGTCGCGCTCGGCAATCACGATCTTCACCACCGGGCGCGCATCCTTGGGCGCAATGCCGCCCAGCGGCGTATTGGCCTGCACCTTGTCGCCGCGCTGGGTCGAGGTGACATCGGTGATCACGCCGGACACCGGCGCCAGGATCAGCAGGAAGTTGTCCTTGTCGATATTCTCGAAGCGGATGCGCGCGGCGGCGTCCGCCACCAGGCGCGCGGTCTGCACTTGCAGGCGCAGCTTGTCCTCGGTATTGGCGATCTCGCGCAGCGCCGCGTCATACTGCACGCGCAGGCCCGCCAGGTCCTGGCCACTGCTTTCCAGCTCGGAACTGGCCTGGGTCAGTTCGCGGCCCAGGCGCGCCTCCAGTTCGGTCAGCCGTGACTGCGCCACGCGCAGGGTGTTCTCCGCGTCCTGCGCCGCCGCGCGCTTGGCGTCGACCTGCGATTGCGACACACCGCCGCCGCCGGGCAGCGCCAGCAAGCGCGCATAGCGGTCCTGTTCCTGGCGCGCGAACTCGCGCGCGCGCCGCGCGTTCTCGAGGTTGCTGCGCGCTTCCTGCAGCTGGGCGCGCTGCTGCTCGGCAAGCCGCGTGGTGCCTTCGGCGATGCGGGTCTCATGCTGGCGCGTGGCCACGTCAATCTGCTGCTTGAGCGCCGCCGCGCGGCGTTCCATCAGCGCCTTCTTGTCCGGGAACTGCTTCCACTCGCGTTCGGAGTCTTCCAGCTTGAGCTGCGCCTCCAGCGCGTTGGCGGCGGCCTCGATCGCGCCACGTGCATTCAGGCGCGCCAGCACATCGTCCTTCGACACGGGCTGCCCTTCGGCCACGTAAAGGTCGGCAAGCTCGCCGTCCACCGGGGCATAGAAGCGCCGCACCTCGGATTCCGGCGCGAGCGTGCCCTGCGCCGTCACGATGACATCGGCATGCCCGACAAACGACCAGACCAGCCCGCACAGCACCAGCGCGAAGGTGGTGACGATGGTCAGCAGGCCCAGGCGCGACGGCTCGGCGCTGAGCAGGCCGATGCCTTCGGCGCCGTGGTCTTCCAGGGCCTCGGACAGTGGCTTCAGGCCGGCGTGGCGGGCATCGTCCTTCATGGTTTCCCCGCCGGACCTGGTGGCGTGGCCGCGGCCGCCGCGGACGATGCCGGCGCCTTGCCGGTGTCTTCACCGCCGATCAACTCGAGCTTGGCCTTGAGCACGGCGGGATCGAGCACCGTGCCCAGTTCGCGCAGCGCGTGCCGCTGCTGGTCGGCCTCGGCGCGTATCTCTTGCTCGACCTTGGCCAGCTGCGCCAGGTCGGCGCTCTCGCCGGCACGCAGTTGCGTGAAGATCCGCATGCCCTGGCGCGCGTCGTCCTGTGCCTGCGACAGCAGCCGCGCCTGCGCGCGGAACCTGGGCGAGATGCCGGGCTCGAGCCGCTGCTCGCCGCCGATCACGCCGTTGGCGCGATACTGCTTCCACGCCGCGACCGCGCTCGCCATCAGCTCGCGCGCGCGACGCAGGGCACTGTCGCGCACGCCGTTGACATCGGCCTCGACCGCCTTGGCAAAATAGCCGTCTTCGTCCGCATCGAGCATCGCGTAGAAATCCAGCAGCCGGTCCTCGTAGCCACGGCTGCCGCGCGCGGACTGCAACGCCGCGTACTGCGCCGCGACCTTCTGCTTGTGCGCCATGTCGCGTGCCAGGTCGTCGGCCCACGGCCCGCCACGAATCTGCCCGAGCGCGGCAAGCGCGGCGCTGCTGTCGCCCTGCTGCCAGGCGCGGGCCGCACCGGCATACTGGCGCGCCAGCTCCGGCGGCGGCAGGCGCGCGGCCAGGCTGGCAAGCTGCGCCTGGAACGGCGGCGTGGCCAGACGGCTGTCGGCCAGCCGGGCCACCAGCTGCCCCGGCCGGCGCGCACGCAATGCCTGCATCAGGCTGGTATAGCGATCCAGGTCCGACTGCACGCGCTCCAAACCCGCCAGGCGTGGATACTTGTCGCGGTATTCGGCCAGTACCGGCTGCAAGGCCTCGGGGCGATCGCGGCCCAGTTCGGCAGTGATGGTGGCATTGAGCCGGTCGATTGCCGCCAGATAGACCGAGGCGTCGTTCTGCAGCCGGCGCACATCGCTGAGCGCATCGGCATACAGGTCGCGGAACGCCGGCACCTCGCCCGCAATGCGCCCGAGTGCGCGCTGGTGTGCCGCGGTGTCCTGGTTCCAGTACGCCAGCAGCGCGCGGATCGGCGCCTCGTCGGTGTAGAGACGGATCGGCGCATCGGCGCCGCGCGGCGCGGTGAAGCGTTCCAGCCTGCCGATCCAGTCGAGTTCGGCCACCAGCGGCCGCGCCTCCGCGTTGTGCGCGCCCAGCGTGCGCATCCGCGCAAGCACGGCAGCGGCTGCAGCCATGTCGCCGGCCTTCAGCCTGGCGGCGAAATCGGGCACATACGCCCGCAACAAGGCTTCGGTGCCAAGCGCCTGGACCCGGATATCGTCGGGATGTCGCGCCAGATAGCTGTCGGCCGCCTGCGCCGCGCCCGCGTGGTCGCCGGCGGCGAACCGTGACTGCACCGCGCGCTCAGGCGCGCCACGCCAGTAGAGCGCCGCGCCCGCGACCACCGCGAGCAGCAGCAACGCTCCTCCCCAGCGCGCCGCGCGCCGTGTGCGCGCCGTGTCGTCGAGCCCGAACAGACGCGCGCCTTCCGCCACCAGCAGCGCGCCGCGGCCGCGCCGGCGCCCCTGCGTGCCGTCTTGCGCAGCGGTGGCAGCGGCGGCCAGGGCTTCGGCCTCGGCGTTGACCTCATCCTCCTGACGGGCGGCGTAGTCGACGCAGAAGATGTCGAGGAAGGAATCGGGCGCGCCGACAAAGGTGGTGCGGTCACCGTCATCGCGGGCGCCTGGCGTGGCGGGGTCGGACGCGGCCGGCGTGTCCGCCGCGGCGACGGGCTCCAGCAGCGAGCGCGTCGCGGTGGCATCGCCATCGCCGGCGTAGCGGAGCTGCGCCTGGTAGACAAAGTGGTTGCCGCCAAACGCGATCCGGTCGCCATCGTCCAGCGGCACGCCGTGGTCGGCCAGCCGCTTGCCGTTGACGAAGGTGCCATTGGTGCTGCCGAGATCCTCGACGAAGGGGATGCCCCCCTTGAGATACACATGCGCATGGCGCCGTGACAGGTAGTTGACCTGTTGCGGATAGCTGTCGCGAAAGCGCGCGAAGGCATCGTCGCCCTTGCTGATCAGGTATGGGAACTGATCCACGTGCAGCGGTTGCAGGCCGACGTCATGGCGCTCCGGCACCAGCGTCAGCGCCACGCGTGGCGGCTCCGGCTGCGGCGCGCGCGGCGACAGCCGCACCCGGAAGGACAGCGCCGGCCCGAAGGCCACTTCATCGCCATCGCGGAGCCGCGCGGGCTGGCGCGCTACCGTGGCGCCGTTGACACGCGTGCCGTTCTTGCTGCCGAGGTCGGCCACATAGACCGCGCCATGCTCGGTAAAAATGCGCGCATGGCGCCGCGACAGCGGCGCAGCCAGCGCTTCCGGATAGGCGGCGAACGGCAGCTCGCTGCGGCCGACGGCGAAGAGCGCTTCGTCGATGCGGATCTCGCCAAGCTCGGGGCGTGCCACGGACGCCAGGAATACATCGAATTCCTGCGCCGCGTCCTGCGCGAGTTCCCGTGCGAATCCCTGGGCCATTTTCACCGGCATTTCCATGATCAGTGCTTCGTCAGGAGCCATGTTTCCAGCGAGCCAACAGCGCGGCTGCCGCGGCGGCGGGCCAGGGGGGATGAAGCGACTAAGAACATAGTAGGCGACGGCTTAGGCTAGTCAATCGAGCGCGGCACGCGGGGTTGGGCTCGCAGCGTCATTGTCGCGAGGCAAGCGCCTCGCGCGGGGCGGCACGCCGCGCAAAGTCGCCCGAGGCGCGGCATCGCTGGCACCACTTATTGGGGCGGATTCAGGGCGGTGTTGCGCACATCCGCCGCGGGCCAGCCTCCGCCCAGCGCCTTGTAGAGCGTGATGGTGTCGCCCAGGATCTGTTGGTGGACCGCCAACAACTGCAGCTGCGCCGCCAGCAGCGAGCGCTCGGTTTCGAACACTTCGAGCTGCGAGACCACGCCTTCCTTCAGTTGCGCCTCGATCTGCGCGGACACGACGCGCAGCTGCTCCACCTGCTGCTGCAATTCGATGCGCTGCTTCTTGTGGGCGTCGACGTTGACCAGCGCGGTCTCGACTTCTTCAAACGCGGTCATTACCGTGCGTCCATATTCGTTTTCCGCCACGCCCACCTGCGCTTCGGTAGTCTTCACCCGCGCCCGCACCCCCGGGTCCAGCATCGGCAGGTTGATGCTTGGCATGAAGCCGAAGGTGAAGGACTTGAGCAGGTCGCTCAAGGCAAAGCTGGCGGTGCCGCCGCGCGCGGTCAGGCTGATGCTGGGCAATTGCGCCAGGCGGGCCTGGCCGACGATGTTGTAGGCGGCGAGCACGCGGTACTCCGCCGCCACCACATCCGGGCGCCGCGCCAGCAACTGCGACGGCAGCCCCGCCGGCACCGCGGGCGGCTGCACGCGGTCCTGCAGGCGTCCTGCCGGTACCTTGAGATTGCCGGCGGGCACGCCCACCAGCGTCGCCAGCGCGTTCTCCGCCACGTCGCGCGAACGGCGCAGCTCGAGCAGGTCCTTGTTCAGCCGATTGATTTCCGCCTGCTGCTGCATCACGCGGATCTTCGGCACGAGCCCGTTCTGGTACATCGCCTGGTAGGTGGACAGGATCTGCCCGTTCTTGGCCACGGTGCGCGACTGCTGCTCGATCTGCTCGTCAAACTGCAGGATCTGGAAGTAAGTGGTGGAGACATTGGCCACCAGCGTCAGGTAGCCGGCGCGCCAGTCCGCCTCGGTGGCACGGAACTCGGCGGCCTGCGCCTGCACGCCCTTCTCGACCTTGCCCCAGATATCGATGTCCCAGTTCAGCTGGGCCCCGGCGTTATAGGTCCAGGTGGACTTCTGCCCGGTGCTTTTCTCGAAGCTCGCGCCGGCGCCGACATCGATCACCGGCAGCCCGCCGGCGCGGGCCTCGCTGATCTGTGCGTTGGCCACGCGAATGCGCGCCGCCAGCACCTTGATGTCGTAGTTGCCGGCCAGCGCGCGTTCGACCAGCTGGTTCAGGTACGGGTCCTTGAAGCCCAGCCACCAGTTGGGCTGCACCGCTTCGGCTGGCGATACCGTGATCGATTCCTGGCGCGACCATTCGGCCTTGGCCGGCGTCTCGGGACGCTGGTACACCGGCGGGCGGAAGTCGGCACAGCCCGCCAGCATGGCCAGGCCTGCCGCCAGCGCGGCAAACCAGGCGGCACGGCGCGGCACGCGGGTCACCGCAAGCACGGACGGGGGATGGGGGCACTCGGGCACGGTGATTTCCTGCGTGCGACGGCGGTGGCCGGCATGGCTTTGCGTCTTGCCGTTGCCGCGTGGCCGCCGCGTCTGTCTGTATTGTGGTGCGCGCGGGCGCTCGCTCCAACCCCGACAAGAACGGGGTCAGTCAAAACGCCGCGGGGACGCCCCCGCGGCGCAGCGCCATCTCAAGCATCCTCTCAACGAGAGATATTGTTGCTGGCGTTCTGGTTGGTATCCACATGCGAACGGACCTGGTCGAGGAAGGCCGAGCCATTGCCGTTCAGGTTGGTCACGGACTGCATCTGCGCGATCTCCTGCACGGCGGTGATGCTCTTGTCGAACGACAGGTTCAGCGGCTGGAACACAGTCACGAACGGCAGCAGCGCGCGGCCGCCGCGAACGGCTTGCATGCCCTTGCGGTCCAGGGTTTCGGCGGTGGTCAGGTCGGTGAGGGTCAGCGTGGTCATGATGGTCTCCGGTAGAGGAAGGTATTGCCTGGGGTTTCGGGTTCGAGCATCGGGTAGATGTCGCGCTCCGGAGGGACAAACGCAGGGACTGTGCCAGGGCGCCTGCAAGACGGGTCGCGATGGTGGAAGTGCCTGTAAACACGGGGGTTTTTCGCTGTCGGCGCGTGGCCGGAGACAGCTGCGCCAGGATGAAGGCAGTGCGAGGTGGCGGGAGACCGCCAACAGATCGCAGGGGTGTTGTTGGGACCCGGCCAACAACCGGGCGCGATCCCTGTGCGGTCGCTGAGCCGGCGCCCCGGATATCTACTTCACGTAGATCGTGATTCGCTTCGAATACACCGGCGGGTTGGTCGGTATGTGCTTGTCGTCTCCCATCAGCAGCTGCAGCGTATGCTTGCCCGGCGCCAGTTCGATCGCGGTCTCGGTCTCTCCCGCGCCGAAATGCAGGTGGTTGCGGTCGTTGGGAATCTCCTTGTCCATCGGCGGCAAGTCCACGTCGATCAGCAAATGATGGTGACCGGTATTGGGAAACTTCACGTCCTTGGGCGCCACCCCCATGTTGCGCAGCCCGAACCACACCTTGAACGGCTTGCCGGCCGGCAAGGTCTGCCCGTCATTGGGCCAGCCGATGTACAGATAGGCATTGGCTGGCGCGGGCGTGGATCCGCCCTGCACCCATGCGGACAGCAACAGGCTGACGGCGAAGACAGCCGCGGCAAGTAGTCGGGACATGGCGCTCTCCCCTGGTTGATCGGCCTCGGCCGGCGTGCGCGGCGCACGCGGCGCCGCGATTTGCCGCTATTTCACCGTCACCGTGATCTTCTTCGAATAAATCGGCGGCTCGAACGGCACATGCCTGGCGTCGCCTATCAGCAATTGCAGCGTGTGCTTGCCGGGCGGCAGCTCGATGCGCGCGTCGGTCTCGCCCGCGCCGAAGTGCAGGTGGTTCTTGTCCGAAGGGATTTCCTTGTCGAGCGGCGGCAGCTCGGTATCGATCAGCAGGTGATGGTGCCCGCAGCGCGGCGATTCGACGCCCTTGGGGCAGACGCCCATATTGCGCAGGCCCATGCGCACCCAGAACTTGCCGCCACCAATGACAGCGCCGTCGTACGGCCAGATGATATAGACCTCGGCATTGGGCGGCGCTGCCGTCGACAACGACAGCGAAGGCGCGGCGGCCAGCGTGGCAGCCGCCACCAGGCGGAGCAGGAATCGTCTGGACATACGCGTCGCCTCCCGGAGATCTATCCCGAAACCCGATCACGTTGTCCCGAAAGCCCCTTCTTGTTGCTTGTTGGTCAGCGCTCGGCGATTCGTCATTCAGGTTAGGACGCAAGCCCGGAAAATGCGACCCCGGCGTGCCGCAACCGCGTGGCGATGCCCCGCCGCGGACACACGCGCTGTGCTATCTTGAAGCAAGCCGGTCGACGTCCCGGCAACACCACAATGCGCCCGACGCATGCCATCGCGTACCGGCATGCAGCGCAAGCGCGGCGGCTCCAGCGAGGTGTGAAGATGTGGCGCAACCTACCAGTCGTACGCGTGGCTGCGATGATCCCGATAGCCGCCACGGCAGCGCTCCTCGCCACTGCGATACCCGTGGCCGCGGCTGGTGAATCGCCGCAAGCCTGGCCGCTGCTGCTGGCCGGCATCCTGCCCAAGAACACCGACGAGCAGTATGAGCTGAGCTTCTGGGAATCGATCAAGAACAGCAATTACGCCGCCGACTACGAGGCCTACCTGAAGCAGTACCCCAACGGACGTTTCGCCGGGCTGGCCAAGGCGAGGCTGGAGCGCCTGGCGGCCAGCGCCCCTGCCCCGAAGGCGCAGCCGCCAGCGCCGGCGCCAGCGCCAGCGCCGCCGCCACGCGCCGGCGCGACCGCCAGCGGGCAAGTCTCGCGTTCCCCGCCGCCTGCAGCGGCCCCGGCGCCACCGGCCCCGGCCGCGGCTGCGCGGCCGTCCGCGCCAGCGGCCGCAGCGCCTCGCACCGGCACTGCAGGCGAAGGCGTGGCCGGCACCACGCTGCGCACCGCCGAGATCCGCGATTGTCCGGCTTGCCCGGCGCTGGTCACGGTGCCGGCCGGCAGCTTCACCATGGGCAGCAGCGCCAGTGATCCGGCCGAAAAGCCGCCGCATCACGTCGCCATCGCCCAGCCCTTTGCCATTGGCCGTTATGAAGTCACGGTAGAACAATGGAACGCCTGCGCCGACGCCGGCGGCTGCCAGCGCATTCCCACTGCCGCCGACAGCGCAAAGAACGCGCCGGTGCGCGACGTCAGCTGGGACGACGCGCAGCAGTATGTGGCCTGGCTCAGCAAGACCACCGGCAAGAGCTACCGGCTGCCCACCGAGGCGGAATGGGAGTACGCGGCGCGCGGCGGCAGCGCCACCGCTTACTGGTGGGGCGACCAGATGCGCAAGGGCAATGCCAACTGCAAGGACTGCGGCGATCCGTGGAACCAGGACGCGCCGGCGCCGGTGGGCTCGTTCGCACCCAATCCCTACGGCCTGCATGACGTCAACGGCAGCGTGTGGGAATGGGTGGCCGATTGCTGGCACAGCTCCTACAAGGGCGCGCCCCCCGACGGGCGCGCATGGAACGAGAACGCCTGCGGTGCGCGCGTGATCCGTGGCGGCTCGTGGCGCGAAGGAGCCAGCTACATGGTGTCGTCGACGCGCTTCAAGTACAGCCCCAGTGTGCGGCAATCACAGAACGGCTTTCGCGTGGCGCGCGACATGAAGTGAACCGGCGGCTGGCGGCGTAAAGCGCAAGCCGGTCCGGACCGCCCTCAGCGCGCGCGCGTGGAAATCTGCACCAGGTCCGCGCTGATGCGGTCCCGGCCATAAGTGCGCGCCATCTGCGCCAGCGGTTTTTCCAGCGCGCGCAGGTACGCCTGCCGCGACTCCACCTCGGCACGGCGCGACGCGAACAGCGGCGCCGGCGTGGTCAGCAGCACCACCAGTTCGTTGCCAAAGGGCGCCGAGACGATCCAGTCGCCACTGTCGCCGATCGAGGCGTTATACGCAGGCGGCGCCTGGTGCGCCGGAATGCGCTGGCTCGGCACCATATGCGCCACCTTGCCGTCTGCCGCGAAATAGTCGACGTAAACGTAGGAATCCTGCGCCGGCGTGCGCAGCTCGAGCACCATTGGCGCGCCCTCGGTCAATTGCGTGCCCTTGCCGCGCAACTGCAGCGATGACGCCGTCGCGCCCTGCCGCAGGCCCGACCAGTACGGCGCGATCAGCGCGGCCACCTCGCATTTGTCGGCAGCCAGCGGCTGGGCCTCCACCACTACCTCCCGCAGCGCCTTGGCCCCCGGCAAGCCGCCGAGCTGTTCGCGCAGGCGCGCGGCACCCACGCTCTCGGCCAGGTAGCCGTGCACGTGCAGCGTCTGCCCCTGTCGCGCGGCCGCAAGGAGCGAGCAAGGCACCGCCGCCAGCAGCTTGCCGACCTCGGCCATCGATAACTCCGCCGCAGCGGCTGCTGCAGGCGCGGGAGGCGCTGCGGGGGCAGGCACGGGCTCGGCTGGCGCCGCGGGCGCCGGCGCGGCGGCGCTCACCGGCGGGGTCGCGCGGGAAGCCGCGGCGGGGGCTTCGGCCTGGCGCTGCGAATGCCAGGCGTAGTAGCCGAGTGCGGCCACGCCTGCCAGCACGGCCAGCGCGCCGCCCGCCATCAGCGGCTCGGCGCGGCGCGCGGGCGCGGCCGGCGCCGCGCTCATGCCCTGCAGGAAGCGCGCGACCGTCGGCGTGCGCGTCTCGCGGTCAAGCGAAAGTGCCTCGCGCAGGGTCTTCCATTGCGTGCGGCCCAGCTGCGCCAGCGGCGCCGGCTTGAGCCCGGCTTCGCGCGCCTGGTTGGCCGAGAGCCGCTGGTAGGGATGCTTGCCGCTCAGCAGCTCGTAGGTCACGCAGGCCAGCGCATAGATGTCGTCGCGGGGGTCGGGCTCGCGATGCTCGAACATCTCCGGGCTCGCATACGCCGGCGTCATGCCGCCCAGCGAACCGGGATCGAATACCGTGCGGTCGGATTCGTCGGCCGGCGGCAGGAAGCCGCGCGCGATGCCGAAGTCGATCACCTTGACCTCGCCGTTGTCGGTCAGGAAGACATTGGCGGGCTTGAAATCGCAATGCACGAAGCCGCGCTCGTGCGCATACGCCAGCGCATTGCCCATGCCGTGGATGATGGGCATGGCGCGCGCCATCGGCATGCCGGCGAAGCCCGGGGCCTTGAGCACATGGTTGAGCGACGAGCCCGACAGGTACTCCATGGTGAGAAAGACTACCGGCCCGTCGCGGTCGAAGTCATAGACCGTGACGATGTTGCGGTGGGCCAGCGTCTGCGCCTTGCGCGCCTCGCGCTGCAGCGCCATCAGCGACTTGGGATGGCCGCTGAACTGCAGGTTCAGCACCTTGATGGCGATATACGGCCTGCGGTCCGAGGCCTCCAGCTTGCGCAGGTCGAGCGCCTTGTAGACCGTGCCCATGCCGCCCACGCCCAGGCATTCCTCCAGCACGAAGCGCCCATTCAGCGTATCGCCCACGCCCTTGGTGGCCGGCGTCTGCGGCAGCGTGCCGGCTTCGGGCGAGGCGGCATACATCGAGCCGGTTTCGGTCCCGGCCAGGCGCGTGGCGTCGGGGGCGCCTTCACCAACGCTATCGTATTGCGTGGCGCCGCGGCGCTCGATGCGGCGCATGACTTCGGCATAGACCGCGGGCGGAAACGGAAAGCGCGTATTTTCCTCGATCACGACACGTGCAGCCTGGCTGGGCGTGGTGGGGTCTTGCGCCAGGGCCGTTTCGAACGACGCGACAAACTCGTCGTCGGAGAGACCGCCGTTCTGGAACTTGCGGATCAGGTCTTTGAGACTGGCCACGGGATGCCCCGACATGGTTGCTGGCAGGACGCGTCCCACCCTGCGGATATGCCCTCTCTTCGATGGATACTAGTGCGCACCCAAGGCATGCGCAAACCGCGCGCGGCCACCGTGCAGCGCCGCGCCCGTGCGGCCCGGCCGCGCCGCTGCCACTGCGGTGCGCGCCTGTCGCGGCGGCGCCAACACCGGCGCCGCGCCTGTTGGCCGCGGCCCGTCATTCGCGGCCCGCATGCGCGCCGGATGGCCGTGCGCCCAGGCCAACATCGAGACTGAATCCCCCATGTTTTCAGGCAGTTATGCGCAACCATCGGGCGCTCCGCAGGCCTTGGCACAGTCCCTGCGTTAGTACCTTCGAGCGCGACACCAACCCGATGCTCGAACCCCAACCCAAACGCAACACCTTCCTCTACCAGGAGACCATCATGACCACGCTGACCATCAAGGACCTGTCCTCCACCGAAACCCTGGACCGCAAGGGCATGCACGCCGTGCGCGGCGGCCTCGCCTATCTGCCGTTTGCCGCGGTCTACAGCCCGGTGAACCTGTCGTTCGACAAGAGCATCACCGCCGTGCAGGAGATCGCGCAGATGCAGTCCGTCACCAACCTGAACGGCAACGGCTCGGCCTTCCTGGACCACGTCAAGTCCGACGTGCGCACCAACCAGAACGCCACCAACAACATCTACGGCTGAGCCCTCGCGCCAGCAGACTGAACCGAAGCACTGACCATCGATACCGGAGACCATCATGACCACGCTGACCATCCAGGACCTGTCCGCCGCCGCAACCCTCGACAGCAAGCGCATGCAAGCCGTGCGCGGCGGTATGTCGTACCTGCCCTTCGCCGCCGTCTACACGCCGATCAAGGTGTCGGTCGACCACAGCATCAACGCCGTGCAGAACATCGCGCAGATGCAGTCCGTGACCAACCTGAACGGCAACGGCTCGGCCTTCCTGGACCACGTCAAGTCTGACGTGCACACCAACCAGAACGCGACCAACAACATCTTCGGCTGATACCGGATGCGCAGCGCGCGCGGAGAGCCTGCCTGAACGCAGCAACCTCCGCGCCAGCCGCCCCGGCACCCCCATCAAAGGAGCATGATCATGTCAACCATCCTCGTCCGCGACCTGGCCCTGAGCAAGGAACTCGACCGTGCCTCGCTGTGCACCGTACGCGGCGGCAATTCGTGGCTCGCCCGCGGCGTCGGCGATGTCGGCCCCCTCGCCAACGTTACCGTCAACGTCAACCAGAACATCGCCCAACTGCAGAGCATCAACGTCAACACGCTCAACAACAGCTTCGTCGGCCCCGGCGTCGGCCCGGTGCGGGTCAACGTCAACCCGTCGCAATGGGCCGGCAACTTTGCCGCAGTCTGAGCACAACCCGAGGCGCGCCCGCGCAGGAACGCGGGACCGCCTCGCCTATACTGAAGCGGTCCCGCGGCCGCAGGGCCGCGGCCCCGCTTGACCGGAGACCGCCATGGCAGTGATCGTCATCAAGGATTTGCCCGACAGCATGGATCTCGACCGGCAGGCCATGACCACCATCCTCGGTGGCGGGCGCACCGCGGCTGGCCAGCCGTGGCATGGCTTGCGCCACCAGGGCGCCGCGCGCATCGTCGACTACCCGGGGGGCTTGCCCGGCAAGCGCCATGTGATGCCGCGCGAGGCACCACGCGGCCGCCTGCCGCGCAAGGCCGCCGGCAAAGACGCCGAGGGCTGAACGGACCGGCCCGCGCCAATGAAAAGCCCGCCATCGCTGGCGGGCTTTGGATGCGGACGGGCCCGGACCGCCCGGGTCACGCGGTCAGCAGTTCGGTCATGCTGTTTCCCTGCAGGCTTCCCATGATTCCGCCCATGACGCGGACGCCCATCCGGACCACCCGGAGAGTCGCAGGAAGACTGGCGCGTGGATTCAATGACCGCAATGCTTGCCGCGAACAGCAGCGCCATGCCGCTGGAGGAGGTCAAGCGGGAACGTGTTCGTCCGCCCCGTGCGGGCATCCTGTGTGCTCGCGCCTCCAGTATAGGCGGGGCTTTTCCGGTTTCAACCAGCGACCGGCCAGCCGATACGGCAGGTGACCGGCGGCTGACATATCCGGTTACGTTTTCGCAGTGCAACAAAATTCTGGCACTCTGCTATAATCCGCGCCGTGAGTTTCGCAACTGTGAGATCCGCCAAACGCCCGGCTTCCTGCCGCGGCGAATCCGCTGCCCTCCCAAGCTCTGTTTCCTCGCTGCCGGACGCCTAGTCATCACAATTTGGCCCCAGCCGCCCAGCAGAACGCACCGCTCACCTGACGTCGCCTCGTCTCCGATCCTGTTGAACAGCCTGAAACCTGAGCTGTTTGCCTGCCAGGGATACGGCCGGACCGCCCAGCGGGACCAGCCACCGCCCTGCCTGCCGCCGTACTGCCAGCTGTGTCTGTCGTAACGGCCTCACCGATTGGCGCCGAAGCCTTTTTAAGACTTTGCACTGCGCCCACCCCCTTTTGCTTTGCCGGGGTGCCATGCATTTATTTGACCATTCCGACATGACCCAGCACGACATTCGTGCGGAGCAAGCTATTGCCTCCGCGACCGACGCTTCGATCACTTCCGACGCTGCCCAGAGCCCGCTCGACAAGCTCGACGCGCTGCTCAACCCCAGCCCGGCAGTGGAAGAAGCCCCGGCCGTGGAAAGCGGTTTCGCCAAGCTTGGCCTCGATGCGGCCATCCTGCGCGCCCTCTCCGAACTGAACTACAACACGCCCACGCCGGTGCAGGCCCAGGCCATCCCGGCCTTCCTGGCCGGCCGCGACCTGCTGGTCTCGAGCCAGACCGGCTCGGGCAAGACCGCCGCGTTCATGCTGCCCGCGATCCAGCGCATCAGCGAAAAGGCTGCCCCGAACCGTCCGCGCCCGGACGAGCCGGTCAAGCGCATGAAGGGCAAGCGCCCCCGTCCGTCGCCCGCGCAGCCCGCGCTGCTGGTGCTGACGCCGACCCGCGAACTCGCCTTGCAGGTGACCGAAGCTGCCGCCAAGTACGGCCGTAACCTGCGCCGCATCGTCTGCGCCAGCATCCTGGGCGGCATGCCCTACCCCAAGCAGCTGGCCGCGCTGTCCAAGATGCCTGACATCCTCGTGGCCACGCCGGGCCGCCTGCTCGACCATATCGACGCCGGCCGCATCGACCTGTCCGCGCTGGACATGCTGGTGTTCGACGAAGCCGACCGCATGCTCGACATGGGCTTTGCCGACGACATCGACGCCATCGTGGCCGCCACGCCGACGACCCGCCAGACGCTGATGTTCTCGGCCACGCTCGACCAGCGCATCGCCCAGCTGGCCTCGCGCCAGCTGAAGGATCCGCAACGCATCGAGATCGCCGCGGCCCGCGCCGACCAGAGCCATATCGAGCAGCGCCTGCACTTCACCGACGACATGTCGCACAAGGAGCGCCTGCTCGACCACCTGCTGCGCGACGCGTCGCTCAAGCAGGCCATCGTCTTCACCGCGACCAAGCGCGATGCCGATTCGCTGGCCGAGCGCCTGTCCGACACCGGCTTCTCGGCCGGCGCGCTGCATGGCGACATGACCCAGGGCGCGCGCAACCGCACCCTGACCGCGCTGCGCCGCGGCAACCTGCGCGTGCTGGTGGCCACCGACGTGGCCGCGCGCGGCATCGACGTGCCCGACATCACCCACGTGGTCAACTTCGACCTGCCCAAGCAGGCCGAGGACTACGTGCACCGCATCGGCCGTACCGGCCGCGCGGGCCGCTCGGGCACCGCCATCAACCTGGTGAACCACAACGACATGTTCCAGTGGAAGCGCATCGAACGCTTCACCAACCAGCGCATCGACGCTTCGGTGATCGAGGGCCTGGAGCCGCGCCGTTCGCCCAAGCCGCGTTCGAACTTCGGCGGCAAGCCGGGCGGCCGTGGTGACTTCCGCGGTAACGGCGGCGGCAATGGCGGCTACCGGGGCGGCGAGCGCAGCTTCGGCGACCGCAAGTTCGGCGGCGGCGAGAGCCGCACCGGCTTCGGCGAGCGCAAGTTCAGCGGCGACAGCCGTGGCTTCGGCAACCGTGTGGAAGGCGCGCGCCCGTTTGGCGACGACAACCGCGGCGGCTTCGGCAACCGTGAAGGCGGCTACCGTGGCCAGGGTGGCCAGGGCACCGGCTACCGCGGCGCCAGCGACGGCGCCCGTGGCTTCGGCAACCGTGAAGGCGGCCGCCCGTTCGGCGACGATAACCGCGGCGGCTTCGGCAACCGCGACGGCGCCACCCGCAGCTTCGGCGACGCCAACCGCGGCACCGGCGGCGGCTATCGCGGCAACGGCGAAGGCCGCAGCTTCGGCAACCGCGACGGCAACCGTGACGGCAACCGCAGCTTTGGCGGTGGCTACGGCGGCAACGGCGGCGGCAATGGCAACGGCAACCGCAACAGCCGCTCGCGCTACGAGCGCTGATCGCGCGGTGCGCTGAGCGCACCTGCCAGACAGCAGACAGGGCACCCTCGGGTGCCCTGTTTTTTTGCCGTGCGCGCCGTGCTACAGCGCGCAGGTGCGGAAGCCGATAAAGGACAGGTCGTCCTCGGGCAGCCGCGCCCAGCGCGCGCGCACGTGCCGCAGCCGCGCCGGGCTGGCAAACGAGACGCCGCGCACCGCCTGGTGCGTGCCGAAGCGCCCCACTATCCCGCCTTCGGACGGCGCAGCAACAAAGCCCGCATACGGCTCGTAGGGCGTGGCCGTCCACTCGCGCAGCGCGCCCCACTGCAGGCCCCGGTTCTGGGTCGCGGCAAGTTCCCATTCGGATTCCGCCGGCAGGCGCCGCCCGGCCCAGATGCACCACGCCTGCGCCTCGTACAGCGTGACATGGCGCACGGCTTCGTCGGGATTGAGCGTGCGCAGCGTGCCGAAGCGCTCCAGCATCCACGCGCGCGATTCCGGATGGCGCGACCAGTAGCGCGGCGCGGAGCGTTCCTGCGTCATCAGCCACTGGCGTCCCGCCGACGACCACCACGCCGGATGCTCGTAGCCGCCGTCCTCGACGAACTCCAGGAACTGCGCGTTGCTGACCAGCGCCATGTCCATCTCGAACGCGGGCACGTAGGTCGGCTGCGGCGGCAGTTCGTCGGGCCAGGCAAAGCCGTCGGCATCGCTCCAGCCCAGCGTGAAGCGTCCACCCGGGAAATGCAGCGTGCCGCCGTGCCCGGCTGGCTGCGCCGCAGCGGCGCCGATGGCCTCCGCTGGCGCCATGCCCAGCGCCTGCAGCAGCGCGGCCACGCTCTCGCCCTGCGCGTCTTCATGCAGCAGCGCGCGGCGGTACGGGTACAGGGTCAGGTCGGTGTCGTCGGGCAGCAGCGCGATCCGGCGCAGCACGCCGTCGAGCACCTCGGCGGCATAGCGCTTGACCACCGCGACATCAGGCAGCGCGATCTCCCAGCGCTCGTCTGGCCCGATGCGATCGGGGTCGAACCATTCATCGGCGCCGTCCAGCAGCGACGGTTCCGACGCCACCGGCACCGGCACGCCGCCGCGGTCGACCTGGCGCACGCCGCGCAGGCACCACCACTCCGCATGCCAGGCGACGTGACCCAGCGTCCACAGCGGCGGCTCGGCATCGTACTGGCGCGGTACGTCCCAGGCGCGGCGCGTCTGCCCGAACGGCGCCAGCCACGCGAGCGTGCGGCTGCGCGCGTCGACCAAGGCCTGCGCCAGCCCTTCGCGCGGCAGCCGGCGCGGGTCCGACCACGTCGCCTTGCCGCCGGTGAAGTAGAGATCGGGAAGCATGGGGAAGCCGCTCATCGGGGAAATCCGCGCAGGGAATGGAGGGTGGACCGGCAGCGTTCCGGGCGCGCGGCAGCCAGCTGCCGCTGGACCACCGCGGACTTGGCGCACCACGCCCGGCTGCGGCCATTATGACACTACCCGCCGGTCGGACCCGGACCCGGCCCGCCCCGGCAGGCTGCTGGTCAGCCGCGCGCGTGGAACACCGCGAACCAGCCGCGCGGGTCTGACCAGTACACCGGGTCGTCAAAGCCGGCGGCTTCGAGCAGCAACGCGAAGTCCTCCGCGCGGTACTTGTACGAATCCTCGGTATGGATGCGCTCCCCGGCGGCAAACTCGCGCGCGCCGCCGTCCCACTGCACGCGCACGTCGCGGCACGCCTGCAGGTGCATCTGGATGCGCGAGGCCTCGCGGTCAAAGCTGGCGAGGTGGCGCCAGTCGTCCAGCGCGAAATCGGTGCCGACGATGCGGTTCACATTGCGCAGCACGTTGCGGTTGAAGGCCGCGGTGACGCCCAGCGCATCGTCATAGGCCGAAACCAGCGTGGCTTCGTCCTTGTGCAGGTCCACGCCGATCAGCACGCCGTCGCCGCGCCCGGCCGCGCCGCGCAGGCGCTGCAGCAGCGCCAGAGCCTCCACCGGGGCGAAATTGCCGATGCTCGAGCCCGGATAGAAGAACAGGCGCCTGCCACGCCTGACCTTGGCCGGCAGGTCGAACGGCGCGCACAGGTCGGCGCCCAGCCCCAGCATCGGGATGTCAGGATGCTGCTGCTGCAGCGACGACAACGTGGCGCGCAGAAAGTCTACTGAGATATCCACGGCCACGTACTGCGCCGGGCGCAGGCTGCCGAACAGCCGCGCCGCCTTCTCGCAGTTGCCCGCGCCCAGGTCCACCAGCACGCAGGCGCTCCCCGCGCGCGCCGCGATGGCGGGCGCGGCGCTGGCAAAGATCGCGGCCTCGGTGCGGGTCGGGTAGTACTCGGGCAGGTCGGTGATGGCTTCGAACAGGCGCGAGCCCAGCACATCGTAGAAGAACTTGGGACTGATCGCCGCCTGCGCCGCGCGCAGGCCGGACAGCACCTGCTCGCGCAATGCGCCACTGTCTTCACGGTATTGCTGCACGAACTCCGGCTGCGGCGGGCGCTGCGCGCGGCCATTGGCCAGCGCCACCAGCGCGGGCGGCGCCGCAGCGTGGCCGTTATGGTGGTTCAGGGGCGGGAGGGGTGTCTGCGGGGCTTTGTGGTGTGAGGGCGGGTTCGGCGGGTTCGGGACAGCCGGCATGTCGTTTTCCTTGTGTGGTCGCAAATGGGCACTGCTTCACTGCGTATTCCCCAAGGCCGCGCTGTGCAAGTCAGGCGCGCCGGTCTCCGCAATGCCCGCCTGTGCTGTCCGCGACGCATCGGTCGGAGCCGAACCTCAAGGATAGGCCGATCCGGCGGATCGCGCAGCCCCATGGCCGCCACAGCGAGCCGATTACGGCACCTCGACGAACTTGAGTCAGTATCTTTCCTAATGGGGCATGTCCGTTGCAGTTCGTTTATAATCCCGCCCAGCGCGTCCCCCGAAGGGGTCGCGTCCCTCAAAGGGGAGTAGCTCCGGGGCGCAAGCCCTTAGCACAATCGTCATTCCGGGACCGATGTCCCCGGTTGTGCTGACCACCGGTGCGCATACCGCGCCAGTGGTCGAGCAAGACCTTTGCAACCTGGTTTCCATGGTTTGCAAAGGCGGCCCCAACCCTCCGTGCTCCAGGAATCCAGGCGAACCCAATGCGCCCCGCGCTGTTTCGTACCCTGAGGAGAGTTCATGGAGTGGTTTACCGATCTGTTCACGATGCAGTTCCTGACGGCACTGCTGTCCATCGTCGTCATTGACCTGGTGCTGGCCGGCGACAATGCCATCGTGATCGCCCTGGCGGCGCGCAACCTGCCCGCCCACCTGCAGAAAAAGGCCATCGTCTGGGGTACCGTGGGTGCCGTGGTGGTGCGCTCGGCCATGACGATCGGCGTGGTCTGGCTGCTGAAGATTCCGGGGCTGATGCTGGTGGGCGGCCTGGCGCTGGTGTGGATTGCCTACAAGCTGCTGTCCGACGAAGGCGATGGCGACGATCACGGCTCCGGGGCGTCGACCCTGTGGGGCGCGATGAAGACCATCATCATCGCCGACGCGGTGATGGGCGTTGACAACGTGCTGGCCGTGGCCGGCGCCGCGCACGGCAGCTTCCTGCTGGTGGTGCTGGGCCTGCTGATCAGCATCCCCATCGTGGTGTGGGGCTCGAGCCTGGTGCTCAAGCTGATGGCCCGCTTCCCGGTCATCATCTACCTGGGTGCCGGCGTGCTGGCGTTCACGGCGGTCAAGATGATCGTGCACGAGCCGATGATCAAGGCGTTCTTCGAAGCCAACCCGGTGGTCAACTGGGGCCTGTACGTGCTGATCGTCGGCGGCGTGCTGGGCGCCGGCTACCTGGTGCAGAAGCGCCGCGGGCAGCAGCAGGAGCCGGCCGGCAGCCACTAAGCCTGCCCCGGCGCCAGGGCCCTGGGCCCTGGCCTTGCCGTAAAAGACGGGCTGCCCGGAAGGGCGGCCCGTCTTGCTTTAAAATGCCAGCTTCGCGGGCGCAGGCGCCCGCGCCACCTCTTCCATCCCGCCCCGCGCCGATGAAACAGTACCTCGACTTCATGCGCCATGTTTACGAGCATGGCACCGACAAGGCCGACCGCACCGGCACCGGCACGCGCTCGGTGTTCGGCTACCAGATGCGCTTCGACCTGCGCGAAGGCTTCCCGGTGGTCACCACCAAGAAGCTGCATTTGAAGTCGATCATCTATGAACTGCTGTGGTTCCTGCAGGGCTCGACCAATGTGGGCTGGCTGCAGGAGCATGGCGTCACCATCTGGGACGAGTGGGCCGACCAGAACGGCGAACTGGGCCCGGTCTACGGCTCGCAATGGCGTTCGTGGCCGGCGCCGGACGGCCGCCATATCGACCAGATCACCGAGCTGGTGGCGCAGATCCGCGCCAACCCGGATTCGCGCCGGCTAATCGTGTCGGCCTGGAACGTGGCCGACATCCCGCGCATGAAGCTGCCGCCCTGCCATGCGTTCTTCCAGTTCTACGTGGCCGACGGCCGGCTTTCGTGCCAGCTGTACCAGCGCAGCGCCGACATTTTCCTGGGCGTGCCGTTCAATATCGCCAGCTACGCGCTGCTGACCCACATGATGGCGCAGCAGACCGGGCTGGAAGTGGGCGACTTTGTCTGGACCGGCGGCGACTGCCACCTGTACAACAACCACTTCGAGCAGGTGCAGACCCAGCTGGCGCGCGCGCCGCTGCCGCTGCCGCACCTGAAGATCCTGCGCCAGCCCGACAGCATCTTCGACTACCGCTACGAAGACTTTGAACTGGCCGGCTACCAGTCGCATCCCGCCATCAAGGCACCGGTGGCCGTATGACGCTGCTGACTTTGGTTGTAGCGCGCGCCCGCAACGGCACCATCGGCCGCGACAACACCCTGCCGTGGCGCCTGCCGGAAGACCTGGCGCACTTCAAGCGCACCACCATGGGCGCGCCCGTGATCATGGGGCGCAAGACCTGGGATTCGATCGGCCGCCCGCTGCCGGGGCGCCGCAATATCGTGGTCAGCCGCAATCCCGACCTGCGCATCGAGGGCGCCGAGGTCGCGTCGTCGCTGGAAGACGCGCAGCGCCTCTGCGTGGGCGTGGAGCAAATTTTCCTGATCGGCGGCGCGCAGCTGTATGCCGAGGCCATGCCGAGCGCGGACCGGCTGGTGGTGACCGAGATCGACGCCGATGTGGAAGGCGACGCCTTCTTCCCCGAGATCGATCGCACGCAATGGCTTGAAACCGCCCGCGAGACCCATCATTCGGCGGCGAACGGCTTCGACTATGCCTTCGTCACGTATGAGCGGCCGCCGTCGGAGGAATCCTGACCGGAAATAAAAAAAAAAGCAGGCGATGCCTGCTTTTTTATTTGACTGACGCACTGCTCAGTTGCCGGCAATCGTCATCTGCTCAAGCAGGATCGAGCCGGTTTCCTTGGTGCCGCGCACCAGCGCATCCGCGCCGATGGCGACGATCTGGCGGAACATCTCGGCCATGTTGCCGGCAATGGTGATTTCCTCGACCGGGTACTGGATCACGCCGTTCTCGACCCAGTAGCCCGACGCGCCGCGCGAATAATCGCCGGTGACGTAGTTGACGCCCTGGCCCATCAGCTCGGTCACCAGCAGGCCGGTGCCTAGCTTGCGCAGCATCGCCGGGAAGTCATCGCCGGGCCGGGTCAGGTTGCTTGACAGCGTCAGGTTGTGCGAGCCGCCGGCATTGCCGGTGGTCTGCATGCCGAGCTTGCGCGCCGAGTAGGTCGACAGGAAATAGCCCTGCACCACCCCATCCTTGACCACGTCGCGCTCGCGGGTACGCACGCCTTCCTCATCGAACGGGGCGCTGCCCATGGCCCCGGGCGTGTGCGGCTGCTCATGGATCTGGATATGCGGCGCGAACACGGCCTGGCCCAGCGAATCGCACAGGAAGGTGGACTTGCGGTACAGCGCGCCGCCCGACACCGCCTGCACGAACGCGCCCAGCAGCCCCGCGGCCAGCGGCGCCTCGAACAGCACCGGGCAGCGGCGCGTGGACAGCTTGCGCGCCTGCAGCCGCGCCAGCGCGCGCTCGGCGGCGTAGCGGCCGATGTCCTCGGGCGCGGCCAGCGCCAGCGGCGAGCGCTTGGACGAATACCAGTCATCGCGCTGCATGCCGCTGCCGCTGCCGGCGATCGGCGCGCACGAGATGAAATGGCGCGAATACGGATAGCCGCCGCTGAAACCGCGCGTGGTCGCCAGCACAAACTGCGAATGCTGGGCCGAGACGCTGGCGCCGTCGCTGTTGCGGATGCGCGGCGAGACCGCGAAGGCGGCGGCCTCGGCGCGGGTGGCGATGTCGATGGCGGCTTCGGCGTCCAGCGCCCACGGGTGGAACAGGTCCAGGTCCTGCGGCGCGCGCTCCAGCAGTTCTTCTTCGGCGAGGCCGGCGCAGTCATCCTCGGCGGTGAAGCGGGCGATGTTGTAGGCCGCCTCGGCGGTGGCGCGCAGCGCGGCCGGAGAGAAATCCGAGGTGCTGGCGTTGCCGCGGCGCTTGCCGATCATCACCGTGACCCCGACCACCTTGTCGCGGTTCTGCTCGATGGTTTCCACCTGCCCCTTGCGCACCGACACGGACAGGCCGCTGCCTTCCGAGATCTCGGTGGCGGCATCGGTCGCCCCCAGTTCGCGTGCCACCCGCAGCACATCGGCGGCCATCTCGCTGAGCTGGGCCTGGGTGTAGGTGAAATGCGCGGTCTGTTCGGCGATCTGGTCCATGCTGGGCGGGGTGTCATCAAAAGTCCAAGCGGCAATCATAGCAAGATAAAATGCCGGGCATGACGCGAAATTCCCGTAACCCCCAAGGCTCGCGCTTTCCCGGAGGCTTTGCGCCCGAACCGGAAGACGACGAGCCGAAAAGCAAATCGCAGCGCAAGCGCGACATGACCGCCCTGCAGGACCTTGGCGCCGAACTTGAAGCGCTGCCCAAGGACCGCCTGGCGCGCGTGCCCATGCCCGAAGCTCTGGCCGACGCCATCCACCAGGCGCGCCGCATCAACAGCCACGAAGGCAAGCGCCGCCAGATGCAGTTCGTGGGCAAGATCATGCGCGGCCTCGAGGACGAAGAGGTCGAGGTGATCCGGCAAGCGCTGGAGGGCTTCAAGGGCACCAGCAAGGCCGAAACCGCCCGCATGCATCTGATCGAGCGCTGGCGCGAGCTGCTGCTGGCCGACGACGCGGCGCTGACGCGGTTCCTGGCCGAGCATCCCGGCATCGACGTGCAGGCGCTGCGCAACACCATCCGCAATGCGCGCAAGGAAAAAGAGCTGAGCAAGCCGCCGCGCTATTTCCGCGAGCTGTTCCAGGCGATCAAGACGGCGCTGGACCTGAAGGACGGCAAGGCCGGCGCCGCCGAGGAACCCTCCCCTACCCCGGAGCCCGACGCATGACCCAGACTACGCAGCCGGTTGTCCGCCACCATCCCGACGAACTCGTTGTCGGCTTTGTTTCGATCTCGGACCGCGCCTCGGCCGGCACCTACCAGGACGAAGGCATCCCGGCGCTGCGCGAGTGGTTCGGGCGCACGCTGACCTCGCCCTGGCAGGCGGTGGAGCGCCTGATCCCCGACGAACAGGCGCAGATCTCGCGCACGCTGATCGAGCTGGTCGACGTCGCCGGCTGCGACCTGGTGCTGACCACCGGCGGTACCGGCCCGGCGCGCCGCGACGTGACGCCCGAGGCCACGCTGGCCGTGGGCACCAAGGAAATGCCGGGCTTTGGCGAGCAGATGCGCCAGGTCAGCCTGCATTTCGTGCCGACCGCGATCCTCTCGCGCCAGGTGGCGGTAGTGCGCGAAACCGCCAGCCGCGCCGCGCTGATCATCAACCTGCCCGGCCAGCCGCGCGCGATCCGCGAGACCCTGGAAGGCCTGCGCGACGCCGACGGCAAGCCGGTGGTGCAAGGTATCTTCGCCGCGGTGCCGTATTGCATCGACCTGATCGGCGGGCCCTACATGGAAACCAACGAGACCATCGTCAAGGCCTGGCGCCCCAAGAACGCCGTGCGGGCCAAACCGTCGGCCTGACAGCCCCGATCGCCCGCCGGCATGCGCCGCGCGGGCTTCCTGCCTTAGCGCAGGCCCAGGTACAGCCCCACCGGCACGAACACCACCGCGGCGATATTACCGAGCAGGACGATCGACGCCACCTGGTCCGGCTCCTGCCGGAAGTGGTCCGCCACCAGGAAGTTCAGCACCGCCGGGGGCAGCGCCGCAAACACGAACAGCAGCCCGCGCTGCAGTTCGCTCAGCGGCACCCATTGCGCCAGTGCCAGCGCCACCGCGATGCCCGTCAGCGGGCATGCCGCCGCGCCGACCAGCCCCATGCCCCAGTTGCGCAGGCTTACGTCCTTCATGCGCACACCCAGCGCAAACAGCATCAGCGGCACGGTGGCATCGCCCAGCAGCTTGACCGACTGGTAGACCGGGTCCGGCAGCGTGAACCACGGCCGCGCCAGCGCCAGCGCGACCCCCGCCACGGTGGCCAGCACCATGGGGTTGCGCGCGATCTGCGCCAGCGACGCATGCCGGTTGACGATCTTCATGCCGATGGTGAAGTGCATCAGGTTCGACGCCGCGAACAGCGCCACCGCGGGCGCCAGCCCGGCCGGGCCAAACGCGAACACCGACAACGGCAGCCCCATGTTGCCGCAGTTGTTGAACATCATCGGCGGCACGAAGGTACGCGGATCGACCTTCATCCACCGCGCCAGCCCCCACGCCAGCACGCCCGAGCCCAGCACCACCGCCACCGCGCAGCCCAGCAGCACCAGCTGGTCGGCCAGCACGAAGTCCTTGCTGACGAAGGCCGAGACCACCAGCAGCGGCGCAATCACGTCCAGCGTGGCGCGGTTGATGCCCGCCATGTCCGGATGGGCCTTGCGCCCGTACAGCCACCCGACCAGGATGATCAGGATGACTGGCGTGATGATGGAGACGATGCGCTCGAACATGGGCGGCAGGCGGGCGGGCAGCGCGCCGCCTGCATGGGACGGCGCGCCGGTAGTGGTGGTGTGCTGGCGGAGCCGCGCTCCGGTTACTGCGCTGGCGTGCCGGCGGCCGGTGCCTCGGCGGACGGCGCCGCAGCCGGCGTGGCGTGGCGGATAAAGTGCGTGCGGTAGTAGCGCAGCTCTTCGACCGACTCCAGGATATCGGCCAGCGCCGTATGCAGCTGGCGCTTGATAAAGCCCTTGTGGATGGCCGGCTCCCAGCGCTTGCACAGCTCTTTCAGCGTCGACACGTCCAGGTTGCGGTAGTGGAAGAACGCCTCCAGCTTGGGCATGTAGCGTGCCATGAAGCGGCGGTCCTGGCAGATCGAGTTGCCGCACATCGGCGACTTGCCCGCCGGTACCCAGCGCTTGAGGAAGGCCAGCAGCTCGGCCTCGGCCTGCTCTTCGGTCAGCGTGGACGCCTTGACCTTGTCGATCAGGCCGGAGCGGCCATGGGTGCCCTTGTTCCAGTTATCCATGCCGTTCAGCACAGCGTCGCTCTGGTGGATCACCAGCACCGGGCCTTCAGCCAGGATATTGAGTTCGGAGTCGGTGATCACGATCGCAATTTCGATGATGCGGTCGGTATCCGGCTGCAAGCCGGTCATTTCCATGTCCAGCCAGATCAGGTTGTTTTCGCTTTTGACGGATTTGGCGGCGGCTTGGCTTGTCATCGGGACTGCGGGAGATAGGGATTTGGGGGAAGCGCGAGCGGCGGGGCCGGGCGCGAACAATTTATAATTCTCGCATATCCGTCCGGGACGGCTGCCTGCGCACCAGCGCGGCACCGTTTTCGGAAGTCCCGGACCGCCGCCTGCCCCACCCCGCGGCGCGGTCCCCACGGGCACCCGTCGCCTGCAACGCCGGGCGCCCGCACCCACAAGGCGCTTGCCGATGTTCACGATTGTCTTTCTCGCCGCCCTGGTGCTGATGGTGCTGACCAAGCTGTGGCTGGCCGCGCGCCAGGTGCGCCATGTCGCGCAGCACCGCCAGGCCGTGCCGGCGCGCTTTGCCGACACCATCAGCCTGGCCTCGCACCAGAAGGCCGCGGACTACACCATCGCCCGCACCCGGCTGTCGATGCTCGAAGTGCTGGCCGGCGCCGCGGTGCTGGTCGGCTTCACCATGCTGGGCGGGCTGCAGTGGCTCAACCAGTTCTGGCTGGAAGCCTTCGGTCCGGGCTATGCCTATGGCGTGGCGCTAGTGGCCAGCGTGGCGCTGATCGGCGGCCTGGTCGACCTGCCGTTCTCGCTGTATGGCCAGTTCGGCATCGAGCAGCGCTTCGGCTTCAACAAGATGACCTTCGGCCTGTGGCTGGCCGATGTGGTCAAGATGCTGCTGGTGGCCAGCGCGCTAGGGCTGCCGCTGCTGCTGGCGGTGCTGTGGCTGATGGAGCGCGCCGGCTCGCTGTGGTGGGTCTGGACCTGGCTGGTGTGGATGGCGTTCAACCTGTTCCTGCTGGTGGTGTTTCCCACCTTTATCGCGCCGCTGTTCAACAAGTTCGAGCCGCTCACCGACGCATCGCTGCGCCAGCGCATCGAGAGCCTGATGCAACGCTGCGGCTTTGCCAGCAAGGGGCTGTTCGTGATGGACGGCAGCAAGCGCAGCGCGCACGGCAATGCGTACTTCACCGGCTTCGGCGCGGCCAAGCGCATTGTCTTCTTCGACACGCTGCTGTCGCGCCTGTCGGGCGACGAGATCGAGGCGGTGCTGGCGCACGAGCTGGGCCACTTCAAGCGCCGCCACGTGGCCAAGCGCATCGCCGTCACCTTCGCGCTGAGCCTGCTGTTCCTGGCGCTGCTGGGCTGGCTGGCCACGCGCAGCTGGTTCTACACCGGGCTGGGCGTGGTGCCCAACCTGGGCGTGTCCAACAGCGCGCTGGCGCTGGTGCTGTTCTTCCTGACGCTGCCGGTCTTCACCTTCCTGCTGGGGCCGCTGGCGAGCCAGTCGTCGCGCCGCCATGAATTCGAGGCCGATGCCTTCGCCGCCGACCAGACCGACGCCGGCCATCTCGTATCGGCACTGGTGAAGCTGTACAAGGACAACGCCTCGACGCTGACGCCCGACCCGCTCTACAGCGCCTTCTACTACTCGCATCCGCCCGCGGCGCAGCGGATCGACCGCCTGCTGGCGCACGCATGAGCCGCGCCACGCGTCACCGCAACGCCGGCGGCGGCACCAACGCCGGCACCTCGACCGAAACCGCGCTGATCATCGCCGCACACGGCCGCCACTATGTGGTCGAGCTGGCCGACGGCAGCCGCATGCATGCCTTCCCGCGCGGCAAGAAGAGCGACTGCGCGGTGGGCGACCAGGTCAGCGTCGAGCGTGCCGCCGCCGACCAGTGCGTGATCACCCGGGTCGCGTCGCGCAAGAACCTGCTGCACCGCTCGGACCAGTTCAAGTCCAAGCTGCTGGCGGCCAATATCGACCAGGTCATCATCGTGCTGGCGACCGAACCGGGATTCTCCGAAGACCTGCTCGGGCGCGCGCTGGTATCGGCGGAGGCGCTGGAGATCCGGCCGCTGGTCGTGCTCAACAAGACCGACCTGCCGGAGCGCCTGGAAGAAGCCCGCGGCCGCCTGGCGCTGTACCGCGGGCTCGGCTACGACACGCTCGAACTGTCGGTGCGTGCCGATCCGGCGCATGCGCTGGCGGTGCTCAAGCCGCGACTGGCGGGGCTGGCCAGCATCCTGATCGGGCAATCGGGCATGGGCAAGTCGTCGCTGCTGAACCTGCTGATCCCCGGCGTGGATGCGCAGACCCGAGAGATCTCGGCCAAGCTGGATTCCGGCAAGCACACCACCACCTTCACCCGGCTCTACCACCTGCCGGACGACTGGGGTACCGTGGATGGCCGCCAGGGCGCGCTGATCGATTCGCCGGGCTTCCAGGAATTCGGCCTCTACCACCTCAGCGAGGGCATGCTGGAACGCGCCTTCCCGGAATTCCGGCCGCTACTGACCGAGTGCCGCTTCTACAACTGCCACCACGTGAACGAGCCCGGCTGCGGCGTGCTGGCCGCGGTGGCATCCGGCGCCATTTCCGAGCGCCGGCACCAGCTCTACGCGCAGCTGCTGCACGAATCCAGCCAGCAGAAACCGTGGTGAAGCCGTGGTAAGGTAAGCGCACCTGGGTTCCCGGTGTGCTGCCATGAAACTGCTGCTGTCCGCCACGTCCCTCGTCCATGCGGCCCATTGCCGCAACGTCCTGCGCGCGGCCGGCATCCGGGCCGAACTGCGCAATACCTGGCTGGCCGGCGCGACCGGCGAGATCCCCTTCCGCGAGAGCGCGCCGCAGGTGTGGCTGGTGGATGACGAGATGGAAGCCCAGGCGTGGGCGGTGCTCAATGCCGCGGCCAATCCGGTGCCGGGTCCCAGCTGGCAATGCGGCCATTGCGGGGAATGGCATGAGGCGCAGTTTGGCGCGTGCTGGCGGTGCGGGGCGGCCCGCGACTAGCGGGTGCCAGGCAGCCGGCCGCAACCGGCCGGCCCGGCTTTCAACACGCTGCTCAGCCCACCCACAGCGCCAGCGACAGCATCGCCAGCAGCAGCATCCACAACACCACCGCGCGCCAGACCAGCCCCACGGCCGACTGCAGCGTGCGCACGCCGGGCTCGGAGCCGAACTCGGGTGGGACCGGCTCCGGGCCGCCGTTGACGCCATCGGCGTGTTCCATGCCGGGGGCATAGTCCACCGCCGGGCCGGCCACGCTGGTGCGCAGCACCACGGTAGAGTCATCCTCGGCCAGCGGCGTGCCCAGCCGCACGCCCAGCGCGCCGCCCCCGCTCGCCAGCAGGATGCCGTTGACGGCATCGTTCCACTTGCGCGCATGGTTGCGCCAGGCGTAAACCGCGTCCTCAAAGTTGCCGACGATGGCAAAGCCGATCGAAGTCAGCCGCGACGGGATCCAGTCCAGCACGTAGAAGGCGCGCGCGGCGAAGCGGCCCAGCGCCGGGCTGCGCTCGGTCGACGGCAGGTTCCAGTGGCGGCCCAGGTATTCGGCGGTGCGGTACAGCACCACGCCACCGGGGCCGACCGGCACCAGGAACCAGAAGAACACGCCGAATACGTGCCGGTGCACGGCGATGATCGCCGCTTCCAGCGTATGCCGCACGATCTCGGACACCGGCATCTCGATCGCGTCCAGCCCGGTCCACTCGTGCAGCAGCGTGCGCGCGGTATGGATATCGTCGCGGTTCAGGGCCTCGTGGATGTCGGTGAAGTAATGGCTGAACTGGCGGAAGCCCAGCGTCATGTACAGCACCAGCACATTCCACGCGAGCGTCAGCGCCACGCTGATCGAGGCCAGCAAGTAGTGCACCACGATCACCGCCAGCGTCAACGGCAGCACCACGGTCAGCCAGGCGAGCGCGGCGTCGCGCGGCCGGCCGGTGTCGAAGGCGTGTTCGGCGCGGTCGCCGAGCGCGCGCACGATCTCGTAGATCGGATTGTTGCGGCCCAGGGCGCGGAATTGCTCGGCAATCAGCGCCAGGAGAATGGAAACAAAGGTCATCTTGGTACGGGGTGTTCCAAGGGCACGCCGGCCCGTTCGGGCTGGCCGGCGATGTGCCGGCGCAGGCGCAATGCATAGCGAGAAGATAGCACAGGGCTACCCGCCGGCACCCCGGCGCGCCGCGCAAACGGCAAAAAGCCCGCCATCGGGCGGGCTCCCGCGTGGGACCGGAGAACGATGTCAGGGCAGGTCGAACACCAGCACCTCGGCGCCATCGCCGCCAGACAGCGCGACTTCGGCGACGTCCTCCAGCCGCGCCGCGTCGCCGGCCTCGAGCGCCTTGCCGTTGACCGCCACCCGGCCGCGCGCCACGTGCACATAGGCGCGGCGGCCCGGCGCCAGCGCCAGCGCGGCGGCTTCGTCGGCGTCGAACAGGCCGGCGTAGAGGCGGATGTCCTGGTGCACCACCACCGAGCCCTCGGCGCCGTCGGCGCTGGCCACCAGGCGCAGCTTGCCGCGCTTGTCGGCCGCGTCGAAGTGCTTTTCCTCGTAGCCCGGGTCGATGCCGTTTTCGGCCGGGATGATCCAGATCTGCAGGAAATGGGTGGTGTCGTGCTGGGCATGGTTGTACTCCGAATGGCGCACGCCGGTGCCGGCGCTCATGCGTTGCACGTCGCCCGGACGGATCACGCTGCCGTTGCCCATGCTGTCCTTGTGCGCCAGTTCGCCTTCCAGCACGTAGCTGATGATCTCCATGTCGCGGTGGCCATGGGTGCCAAACCCCATGCCCGGCGCGACGCGGTCTTCATTGATGACGCGCAGCGGCCCGAACTGCACATGCTGCGGGTCATAGTAGTCGGCGAACGAGAACGAATGATAGGACTTCAGCCAGCCGTGATCGGCGTATCCACGCTCTGCGGACTTTCTGATTTCAATCATTTTGATGGCCCTCCTTGAGCCGTTTCAGCGACAGCACTGTCTTGCGAACCGCGCTGTGGCATACGTTGTCGCTTTGGATGCTAGGCAGTTTAGGCCTTCAGGCGTATATTTACGGAGATCGACTTAGAAGCAGTTATTCAGAATTTCTGAACATGGCCCTCTCGCTAGAATCCCTCGAAGTCCTGGACGCCATCGAACGCAAGGGCAGCTTTGCCGCCGCTGCCCACGAGATGGGCAAGGTCCCGTCCGCGCTGACCTACGTGGTGCGCAAGCTCGAAGAAGACCTCGACGTGCTGCTGTTCGACCGGCGCCGCCATCGGGCCGAACTGACGCCGGCGGGGCGCGCGCTGCTCGATGAAGGGCGCCACCTGCTGCACGCCGCCGACGACCTGGCCCGCCGCGTCAAGCGGCTGGCCACCGGCTGGGAGGCCACCCTCACCATCGTGGTCGACGACCTGATCAACTTCCGCGCGCTGCTGCCGGTGATCCACGACTTCTATGCCGAAAACACCGCCACCCGGCTGCGCTTTTCCAAGGAGGTGCTGGGCGGCGCATGGGACGCGCTGGTCAGCAACCGCGCCGACCTGGTGATCGGCGGCGCCTACGACGCGCCCAGCACGCAGGGCTTCCAGATCCGGCCGCTGGGGTCGATGCCGTTCGTGTTCGCCGTGGCCGCGCACCATCCGCTGGCCACCGAGGAAGGCCCGCTCACAACCATCCAGATCGCCAGGCACCGCATCGTCGCGGTGGGCGATACCTCGCGCAACCTGCCGGCCCGCACCCATGGCGTGCTGGCCGGGCAGGACGTGCTGGTGGTGCCGACCATGCGCGACAAGCTCGAAGCGCAGATCCGCGGCCTGGGCTGCGGCTGGCTGCCGGCGCCGATGGCGCAGCCGCATATCGAGAGCGGCGTGCTGCAGGCACGCGAGACCGTCGAGGTGCGCGCCCCGGGCAACTTCAAGGTCGCGTGGCGCACCAGCAACCGCGGCAAGGCGCTGCAGTGGTGGGCCGGCAAGCTGGAAGACCCGCGCCTGGCCCAGGCGCTGCTGCAGCAACCCGATTTTGCGGGCTGAGGGCAGCCTCATGGCAGTCACGGCAGCCCCTTCGGCAACGGCAGTGCCGGCGCTTGCCGCGGCCGCTTATCGCGGCCGCTTCGCGCCCTCGCCCACCGGGCCGCTGCACATGGGCTCCCTGGTCACCGCGCTGGCCAGCTGGCTGGACGCGCGCGCGCATGGCGGGCAATGGCTGGTGCGCATCGAAGACATCGACACCCCGCGCTGCGTGCGCGGCGCCGACCACCACATCCTGCACACGCTGGAGCGCGTCGGCATGACGCCCGACGAGCCGCCGGTGTGGCAGAGCCAGCGCGAGCCGTACTATGCCGCAGCGCTGCGCCGGCTCGATGCCGAGGGGCAGCTTTACCCGTGCGGCTGCTCGCGCAAGGAGATCGCCGATTCGCTGGTGCATGTGCGTGAACGGCACCAGACCCTGGGCTACCCGGGCACCTGCCGCCACGGCTTGAATGGCAAGCTGCCGCGCGCCTGGCGTGTGCGCGTGCCGGACGGGCCGGACGCCACCGTGTGCTTCGAAGACCGCTGGCAGGGACGCCAGTGCCAGGACCTGGAAACCGAGCTGGGCGACTTCGTGCTGCGCCGCGCCGACGGGCTGTGGGCCTACCAGCTGGCGGTGGTGGTCGACGACGGCCTGCAGGGCATCACGCATATCGTGCGCGGCGCCGACCTGCTCGACTCCACGCCGCGGCAGATCCACCTGCAGCACCTGCTGGGGTTGCCCACGCCGGCCTACCTGCACGTACCGGTAGTGGTGAACCAGGCCGGTGAAAAGCTCAGCAAGCAGAGCGGCGCGCAGGCGATCAATACGCGCGCGCCGCTGGACGCGCTGCGCGAGGCCGGTGCTCACCTTGGGCTATCGAACCACGCAGGAAATATCAAGGACTGGCTGGCGCAGGCCACCGACGGCTGGCGCACGCGGCTTTCCACCTTGCCGCAACCGGCCCCAGCCTAGCCGCGCCAAAAAACAAATGGCCCGCGCAGGCGGGCCATCTTCAGGACGACAGCAGCAACTCGGTCAGGACTTGCGCGGCACGCCGCCCAGCAAGGCCGCCACCGGACGCTTGGGCGCCTGGCGGCCGCGCGTGAGCGCAGCGGCGACTTCGTCGGCGGCCTTGGCCTGGGCCACGCTGGCGGGACTCGGCTCATATGGGCGCGAGAAGAACGGGTCGTCCGAAGCGCGGAACGTCTGGCGGTTGGCACCATGGTCTTGGCGGCGCGGTCGGTCTTCGCTGTCGGTGCTGCCGCGCGCGCGGCGCATTTCGCCGCGCTCGCGGCGGCGCTCGCTGTCAACCTGGCGGGAGCGTTCGCCGGTGGGGTCGAAGCCCTCCAGCTTGGCCCGCGGAATGCTGCGCTTGATCAGTTTTTCGATATCGGACAGCAGGCGCTCATCGTTGCCGGGCACGTAGATCGACAGCGCATCGCCGCTGGCGCCGGCACGGCCGGTACGGCCGATGCGGTGCACATAGTCCTCGGCGCTGTACGGCACGTCGAAGTTGATCACGCACGGCATGTCGGGGATATCGAGCCCGCGCGCCGCCACGTCGGTGGCAACCAGCGCATCGATGGTGCCGCTCTTGAAGCCGTCGAGCGTCTGCATGCGCTCGGTCTGGGTCTTGTCGCCGTGGATCGCGGCGGCGTTGATGCCCTCGCGCTCGAGGTGCCGTGCCAGCCGCGAACAGCCGATCTTGCTGTTGACGAAGACGATGCACTGGCGCGAGAGCCCTTGCTCGGCGCGCTGCTTGAGCAGGTGCACCACGGCGGCCTGCTTGTGGCCGTCCTCGACCTGGTACACCGCCTGGCGCACGTTCTCGTTGGTCGAATTGCTGCGCGCCACTTCGATGGTGACCGGCTGCTTCAGGTAGCTGGACGCCAGCCGCTTGATTTCCGGCGAGAACGTCGCCGAGAACAGCAGCGTCTGGCGCTGCGCCGGCAGCAGGTTGATGATGCGCTGCAGGTCCGGCAGGAAGCCCATGTCGAGCATGCGGTCGGCTTCATCCAGCACCAGCATCTGCACCTGCGACAGGTTCACCGCTTTCTGTTGCACGTGGTCCAGCAGGCGGCCGGGCGTGGCCACCAGGATCTCGACCCCGCGGCGCAGTGCGTCGGTCTGCGGGTTCATGTCGACGCCGCCGAACACCACCGTGCTGCGCAGATCGGTGTGCTTGGCATAGCGGGCGACGTTGTCGTAGACCTGGTCGGCCAGCTCGCGCGTCGGGGTCAGCATCAGCGCGCGCACCGGATGGCGCGCCGGCGAGGCGCTGGCATTGGCCATGGGCAGCAGGCGCTGGATGATTGGCAGCGCGAAGCCCGCGGTCTTGCCGGTGCCGGTCTGCGCGGCGCCCATCACGTCCTTGCCCAGCAGCACGACCGGAATGGCCTGTGCCTGGATCGGCGTGGGAGAGGTATAGCCCTGGTCGGACAAGGCACGCAGGATGCGCGCGTCCAGGCCGAAGCTGTCGAAGGTCTGCACAGCGGTCGGAACCGCGGTGGTAGGTTCTGGTGCGTTCGTAGTGGTCATGGGTATCGGTATTGGCGGGAGGCGAACCCGGCACAAACGGATACGCGTCTGGAACTCATCTCGCCCTGAATCTCGCCTGGCGCCGGCAAGGTCCGGCGCGGCCCTGCTGCCTGCAGCATTTGGCCAAGAGAATCAAAGACTTAGATTTTAGCATCTCTGCCCGCGCAGTGGGCGCTCTGGCGCCGCCGTACGCAGGCGCGTGCGGCGGGCCGGCGCGCGCATTGTCAAGACATTGTCATATCGGCCAAGCAAGATGCCGGCGGCGCGGCGGCCATGCCGGACTGCGCGGCGCCTTCCACATCGAGATTGACATGGACTTTGAGCTGTTTCGCCAGACCTGCCAGCAATTCCTGCGCACCTCCAGCCAGTTCCTGGGACTGGCGGCTGCCGGCCGTCACGCGGCGCTGCCGATGCCGACTCTGCCCGCCCTGCCGGCCAGCCCGCCCCAGGGCAGGCAGCCCGCCTGACCCCGCGGCGGCCCGCATACTGGCCCTGGGCACCACTTAGTCGCCGCGGATGCCGTTGTCCTGGATCACCTTGCCCCACTTGCTGTAATCGGTTTTCATGCGCGCGGCCAGCTGCTCGGGAGGCATATAGGCGGCCACGGTGCCGGCCCCCAGCATCTTCTGCTGCACGGTCGGATCGGCCAGCGCCTGCTTCAGCTGGGCCGACAGCGTCGCCACCACCTCCTTGGGCGTGCCGGCCGGCGCCAGCAGACCGCCCCATGCGGTGGCGTCGAAGCCGGGGAAGCCCTGTTCGGCCACCGTCTTGACCTCCGGCGTAAAGCTGACCCGCTTGCTCGAGCCCACTGCGATCGGGCGCAGCTTGCCGGCCTTGATATGCGGCAGCGCCGCGATCATGTCCGAGAACATCATTGGCACCTGGCCGGCCAGCAGGTCGGCGATGGCGGGAGCGCTGCCCTTGTAGGGCACGTGCTGCACGTCGAAGTGGCCCAGGTTCTTCAGCAGCTCGGTCGACAGGTGGCCGAAGCTGCCATTGCCGGCGCTGGTGTAGTTGAGCGCGCCCGGCCTGGCCTTGGCCTTGGCGATGTACTGCTGCAGGCTGGTCACGTCGGGCATCGCCTGCGGGTTGACCACCATCACGATCGGCAGGTCGTAGGCCGCGCCGATGGGGGTGAAGTCCTTGAAGATGTCATAGCCCTTGCGGTGGATCAGGTGCGGCGCCAGCAGCGTGGGCGTGGCCAGCACCAGCAGGGTGTAGCCATCGGCGGGACTCTTGGCGACGTTTTCGGCGCCGATGGTGCCCGAGGCGCCGGGGCGGTTGTCCACCACCACCGGCTGCTTCAGCGTTTCGCTCAGCTTCTGGCCGATGATGCGCGCGGCGGTGTCGGTCGGTCCGCCCGGCGGGAACGGCACCACCAGGCGGATCGGCTTGCTGGGGTAGGTCTCGGCCAGGGCCGGCGCGGCGGCGAGCGGCAGCGTGGCGCTCAGGAGGACGGCGCCCAGGCGGCGCTGGAAGGTACGGCGGCTGTTGTTCTGCATGGTCTGGCTATGTCCTGCGGTAAATCGCGATAAATCAGAATCGATGCGCGGCCCAGGGCCGCACCGGATGAAGCGACTGCGGGTGCGTAACGTCATGACCGATCTGGCGTGCCTCCTTGCGAGCCGGTCATGGCCGGCCCGTCCGATGGAATGGTGTTGTGGCGCGGCGGCCGTTACAGGCGCATGGTGCCGGCCTGGAACAGCCGTGCATCCATCTCGCGCAGGTCCGGTGCCACCGCCACCGGCGTTGCGCACTGGTCCAGCACATCGCGCTGCAAGTCGACGCCGGGGGCGATCTCGACCAGCGTGAGGCGGGCTTCGCCGCCCTCGCTGGCGCGCATCTCGAACACCGCGCGTTCGGTGATGTACACCACCGGGATGCCCAGCGACGCCACGTAGGGGCCGTTGAAGCTCAGGTGCGACACCTCCGGCACGATCTTCTTCACGCGGCCTTCGCGCACGATCTGCAAGCTGCCGTCGCCCGCGCGCACTTCCAGCCCGCCCGCCGTCAGCGTGCCCATGAACACCACCGCGCGCGCGCTCTGCGTGATGTTGATAAAGCCGCCGACGCCGGCAATCAGCGCGCCCTCGCCTTCGCCAAACTTGCTGACGTTGACGTTGCCCTGGCCATCCAGTTCGGCCAGGCCGAGGATGGCCAGGTCGATGCCGCCGCCTTCGTAGAAATCGAACTGCGCGGGCTGGTCCACCACCGCTTCCGGATAGGCCGAGGCACCGAAACTGAGGCCATCCGCAGGCGTGCCGCCGATGGGGCCGGCTTCCACGGTCAGGGTGAAGCCGTGCAGCCCGGCCTGGTGCGCCAGCATCCCCACCGCCGCCGGCATGCCGACCCCCAGGTTGACCACGCGCGGCGCGCGTCGCGCCAGCTCCATCACCGCGCGGCGCTGCACGATGGTGCGCGCGTCGAGCGGCCCCGCCTCGGGCGACGGCGCAGCCGCCTCGTCGGCGGCGTCCGTGCCCTGCCAAGGCGTCACGTAGGCCGGGTTGAAGGCTTCGGCAAACGTCATCTGGTGGCTGGCGGGGTTGTCGCAGACCACCACGTAGTCGACCAGGATGCCGGGCACGTGGATGGCCTGCAGGATCTCGTGGTGGTCGACCAGGCTTTCGACCTGCGCGACCACGATGCCGCCCGAGTTGTGCGCCGCCTGCGCAAGCGCGAGCAGCTCATGGTGGAAGGCTTCGCGATGGGTGCTGAGGTTGCCGCGCGCATCGGCCGCGGTGCAGCGGATCAGCGCGCAGTCGATCGGGAAGCTGGGATAGAACAGGTATTCGTCGCCGCGGAACTCGACCGCGTCGACCCAGCACGCCTTGCCCTCCGCAATGGCGCGGTGCGCCCGCTGGTTGACGGCGCCGCCGTGATAGCGCGCGTCCTGCGCGGTGCGTGGGTCGACGAAGGTGTGCAGCCCGATCTTGGTCATCACGCCGGGCTTGCCGCCAGCGATGGCGCGGTACAGGTGCGTCAGCACGCCCTGCGGCAGGTTGTAGCCCTCGCACTGCTCCGCCATGGCCAGCGTGGCCAGACGCGTGGCCGAACGCCAGTGGCCGCCCACCACGGTGGCGATCATGCCGGCATTGCCGAAATGGTTGACGCCGCGCGCGCCGCGGTCGCCCTGCCCTGCCGAGTACACCAGGGTCAGGTCGCGCGGCAGCCCGCTATGCAGGAAGCGCTGCTCCAGCGCCTCGGTCACGGCCTCGGCGTGGCCGGCGCCGACAAAGCCCGCGCTGGCCACGGTCCAGCCGTCCTGCACGAGTGCCGCCGCTTCATGCGCGGTGATTACCTTCATCGCTGTCTCCGGATTTTCGTCGTGCCGTCCCGCATCGCTGGCGGCACGCTTTCCGTAATTCATTTTGCGAACATTTGTTCGGAAAACGCTATCATACGGAGATGCTGCCGGTCGGCGCAAGCCCTCCCGGGGCAGCCTCGTCAGCGCGTGGCTGATCGTCCATTTAACGAACTCCCTGCAAACTTCCAATGCCAGCCGACACCGCCAAGAAGGATGAACTGCTGGAGTCGCTCAGCAAGGGCCTGGCGCTGCTGCGCTTGCTGGGCGCGGGCGCGGAGCGCCTGACCATGCAGGAAGTCGCCGAGCAGCTCGACGTGACCCGCGCCGCCGCGCGCCGGTTGCTGCTGACGCTGGAGCACAACGGCTACGTGGCGCAGGACGGCCGCCACTTTGCGCTGACGCCCCGGGTGATGGAACTGGGCTACGCCTACTTTGCCTCGATGAGCCTGCCGCAGATGGCGCGGCCCTACCTGCAGCAGTTGTGCGAGACCCTGGGCGAAAGCTGTTCGCTGGGCGTGCTCGATGCGGAATCGGTGGTGCTGGTGGCGCGCGAGGAGCCGCGCCAGCTGTTGCGCGTGGACATGGCGCTGGGGCGCCGGATGCCGGCCTATGCGCATTCGCTGGGCCGGGTGCTGCTGGCCGGCCTGGACGACAGCGCGCTGGAAGCCTACCTGGCGGGCGCGAACCTGCGCAAGCTGACGCCGTTCACGGTCAGCTCGCGCGCGACGCTGGCGCGCACGCTGCGCCAGGTGCGCGCCGACGGCTACTGCGTGCTGGTCAGCGAACTGGTAGACGGCTACGCCGGGATTTCGGTGCCGCTGCGCGACCAGGCCGGCACGGTGGTGGCCGGGCTGGGCTTCAGCATGGTGCTGGGCAGCCGCGACCGGGCCCACCTGGAAGCATGCTTCCTGGCGCCGCTGCGCGAGGCCGCCGCCCGTATCGAAGCCATCCTGCAGGCGCGCTGAGCCGCGCCCGGCCCATGTAGAAAAGCCCCGCGTGCCGGGGAGGCAGCGGGGCGCAAACGGTAGCGGGGCAATCGGTTCGACCACCCACGCTGTCGATCTTGGCGCATCGCGCCGCCGCGGGCATCCCCCAAATGCGGGCCATCGCCAGGGCCGCGTGGCTGGCAGGCTGCAGGCGCACGCTGCAAAGCCAGTCAATCATGGCCTTGTCACGCGCTTGCAGGAATCCGGGTTTTCGCCGAGCGGGTTTTCGCCAGCTTTCGGCCGGCGCCCGGATGCGGTCTACTGGTCTCACATCGACGCCCCTGGCACCGGCAACCCGGATTGCCACCGCCGATGGTGCTGCAGAACTAGTCCAATGACCGGGAGACAGACCATGGTGACGAAGAAAGAAGAGGCTTTCGTACTGAAAAACCTTCTCGCCCTTGCCGCAGTGGAAACCCTGGGCGGCGCGATCGCCCTGGGCATGGTCTTCCACCTGATCTGAGCCACCACCCGGGCGCCGGCGCTGCCGCGCCGGCGCCCGGCCCGCTCACGCTTCGACGATCACCTCGAAGCCGCCAAAGATCATCCGCTGCCCGTCGAATGGCATCGGGTCCATGCCCTCCTTCAGGCGCGGGTCCGCCATCGCCGCCTTCATGCCGGTGTCGCGCTGCTCGCGCGACGGCCACAGGATCCACGAGAACACCACCGCTTCATCGTCCTTGCGCTGCACCGCCATCGTAAAGGACGTGACCTTGCCTTCCGGCACATCGTCCCCCCAGCATTCCACCACTTTCAGCGCGCCGTGTTCCTTGATCACCGCGGCGGCCTTTTGCGCCACCTCGCGATATCGGTCGCGATTGGCCTGGGGAACGGCAAGCACGTATCCGTCGATATAGGACATGGACTTCACTCCTGGTGAGGTTGAATCGGCTTGCGTTAGCTAGAACGCAAACGCGTCTGACTACCATAGTCCATTGCCGCGGCGTCAGCGCACGATGCCATGTCATCGGCGCGTCACCGCCCCTACCTACACTCGCCTGGCCCCGGCTTCCAGCGGCCGCCACGACAACTTCAGGTGAATCCATGCTCTCCCGCAGACTGCCCACTCCCCTGGCCGCGATGCTGATCGCGGCGACATTGCTCTGCGCTTGCGGCGGCGGCGACGGCGACGGCGACGGCGCCACCCTGTCGCCGGCGGCGGCGCTCACCCCGGCCCTGCCGGGCAAGCCGGGACAGCCCGGCAACAAGCCGGACCAGCGGCCAGAACCGGTCATCCGCTGCGCTCCCTGAACCCCTCCGCAAGCTCGCAAGCCCATCCGACAAAACCATGGTCTCTCGCCGTAATTTCCTGCAGGCCGCAGCCGGCACCGGCTTTGCCGCCGCCGCGCTGGCCGCGTTCCCGCCCAGCATCCGCAAGGCCCTGGCCATCCCGGCCAACAATGCCACCGGCACCATCAACGATGTCGAGCACGTGGTGATCCTGATGCAGGAGAACCGATCCTTCGACCACTACTTCGGCACCCTGCGCGGCGTGCGCGGCTTCGGCGACCGCCTTGCCATCCCGCTACCCGGCGGGCGCAACGTATGGCAGCAGCAGCGCGCCAATGGTGCTGTGCTGACGCCGTACCACCTCGATGGCACCAGCAACAACGCGCAGCGCGCCGCCGGCACGCCGCATGCGTGGCTGGACAGCCAGCAGGCCTGGGACCACGGACGCATGGCCAACTGGCCCACGTACAAGACCAGCACGTCGATGGGTTACTTCAAGGAACAGGAGATCCCGTTCCAGTTCGCACTGGCCAACGCCTTTACCCTGTGCGACGCGTACCACTGCGCGATGCATACCGGCACCGACGCGAACCGTGCCTTCCACCTGACGGGTACCAATGGCCCGACCGCCGCCAACGTTGCCTTCGTCAACAATGAGTGGGACGCGATCGACGGCCTGCCGGCCTCGGCCAACACCGGCTACACCTGGAAGACCTACGCCGAGCGCCTGGAAGCCGCCGGCATCAGCTGGATCTGCTACCAAAACATGCCGGACGAATGGGGCGACAACATGCTGGGCGCATTCCAGCAGTTCCGCCAGGCCAACCTCGCGTCGGGCTATCCGGTGTCCAGCGGCGGCGGGCCGGGCGCGCCCTATGCCAACACCGGCCAGCCGCTGCCCTACCACGCCTACGATGCCGCCACCGACAACCCCGGCAACCCGCTGTACAAGGGCGTGGCCAACACCCTGCCCGGCAGCCGGCCCGACGAGTATCTCGATGCCTTCCGCCGCGATATCCGCGCAGGCAGGCTGCCGCAGGTATCGTGGATCAACGCGCCATCGATCTATTGCGAACATCCTGGTCCCTCCAGCCCGGTGCAGGGCGCCTGGTTCCTGCAGGAGGTACTGGATGCCCTGAGCGCGGTGCCCGAGGTCTGGAGCAAGACCGTGCTGCTGGTCAACTTCGACGAGAACGACGGCTATTTCGATCACGTCCCCTCGCCCTCGGCGCCGTCAGTGAATCCCGACCAGACGCTCGCCGGAAAGTCGACGCTGAGCGACGCCGAGATGCAGGCCGAGTACTTCAACCAGCCGGCGCCGCCGGGCAGCCGGACCCAGCCCGCGCCGGACGGCCGCGTCTACGGCCCGGGACCGCGCGTGCCACTGTACGTGATCTCGCCGTGGAGCCGCGGCGGCTGGGTCAACTCGCAGGTGTTCGACCACACTTCCGTGCTGCGCTTCCTGGAAGCGCGCTTCGGCGTGGCCGAACCCCATATCAGCCCATTCCGCCGTGCCGTGTGCGGCGACCTGACCAGCGCCTTCAACTTCAAGACGCCCAACACCGAGGCGCTGCCCACGCTCGGCGGGCGCATCACGCGCAGCGACGCCGACCAGTTGCGCCGCGCGCAGCAGGCCCTGCCAGCGGTGCCGCTGCCGGCCGACATGCAGATGCCGCAGCAGGCCGCCGGCACTCGCCCGTCGCGCGCGCTGCCGTATGAGTTGCACACCAGCGCGCGCTGCAGCGCCGTGGGCCAGGTCGAGCTGGTGTTTGCCAACACCGGCACCCAGGCCGCGGTGTTCCACGTCTACGACCGCCACCAGCTGGGACGCATTCCGCGCCGCTATGTCGTCGAAGCCGGCAAGTCGCTGAGCGATACCTGGAACGCGTTCCAGGACAATGCCGGGCAATACGACCTGTGGGTGCTCGGGCCCAACGGCTTTCACCGGCATTTCCGCGGCGATACCAGGCGCATCGGCGACACCGGCATCGCCCCCGAGATCCGCGTTTGCTACGACATTGCCAATGGCGATGTCTACGTCGACCTGATCAACGCCGGCCGCCGGGCATGCCGCTTCAACGTGCAGGCGCTGGCGTACCGCGGCGATGGCCCGTGGCCGGTCACCGTCGGCGCCAACGGCGACAAGGCGGTGCACTGGTCGCTCGAGCAGAGCGGACAGTGGTACGACTTCGCCGTGACGTGCGACAGCGACCCAGCCTTCTATCGCCGCTTTGCCGGGCGGGTGGAAACCGGCCGGCATACGGTCAGCGATCCGGCGATGGGATCGCCGGCCGCACCGGCCTGAGCCACTCGGCTCAGGCGTCTCCCGCTGCGCCCTGCCCCGCCACGTCGGCTACCGCAGCGCGCGCCACCGGCTCCGCCAGCGCCGACTGCAGCCATCGGGTCCAGGCCGGCACCAGGGCGGCGCCGAGCGCGGCGGATTGTGCCGCGCAGGCCTTGGCGGCCTCCTGCCAGTCCCCCAGCGCGCGCAGCATGGCCAGGCCGAGGTCGTTGCCGTCGCGCGCATCGCCGACATCTTCCAGGTAGCGCGCGATCGCTTCGCGCACGGCGTCGTTGTAGCCGGCCCTGGCCTGCGACGCGCGCGCGGCGAGGTCCGCCTCCATCGCATCCAGGCCGCGCCAGGCATGCGCGACGGCGGGCAGGTCGAGGCGGTCGCGCTCCGCGCGCCACCATTGCGACTGGTGCGCGGTGCGTTCCTCGCCATACCGGTTCAGCGCGGCCAGCGTCTGGCGCGCCAGCGTCCGCGCCAGCCTGGGGTCGGCGGCACTGAACGGCGCCTGCGCGAGCGCGGCGGCGGCTTGCATATGGCACTGAGCCAGCTCCAGCGCGGTACGGCTTGCGCTTTCCCATTGGGCTTGCAGGATCGACAGCATGGCAGTTCTCCTTGCGGGATGAAGCAATGGATCGGACGGGTCGGTGGCGGCGGTGCTCACTGGCGCGCCGCGCCGAGTTGGCGGACCATGCGCATGACCGCGGCCATCTGCGGCGCGTCGCGCGAGAAGAAGTCCGGCTGGGCCGGGTCGGCGCTGGTATAGCCCCAGAAATCCCAGCAGCCGAGCGGGTTGTGCCGCGATGCGCCGACCTGCGGGAACAGCACCACGATGCGGTTGGCGTCGGCACTCTCCAGGTAGCCCGCGCCCCGCACAAAGCGTTCGCCGATGGCGGGCGCGCCTTGCAGGCAGCCATGGAAGGCCACGTGGACGCGGCAACCCGCGCCGCCATCGGCAGCGCCCGCGCCGCACTGGCCCGGCACGTAGACATAGCCGCTGTCGGCGAGCAGCGCCTTGCCGCCGGGATCGAAAGCGCGCTGGTCAAAGCGCATCAGTTCGCCCGCCGGCCGCGCCGCCGGCTTCAGCTCGCCATAGATCCACTGCAGGATCTGCCGTGCCTGCTCGAGCCCGCAATTGTTGAGGTATGGCGACGCGCTCACCGCGCAGGCGGCATCGCCGGCCTGGCTGGTGATAAAGGCATGACCGGCCGCGACATCGGCGACGTACTGCAGGTGCGATGCCGGCACGCCAGCGAGCGTGTAGAAGCGCCCCACCTGCGCCACCACGCGCGGCAGCACGGTCTTGTCCTGGGTGCCGGCAAACACGTAGACGCGCTGGCGCGCCAGGTTCTGCACGGCGTCGATGCGGCCGTCGCGCGCGAAGGTGCGCGCCGCGTCCAGCGCCGCCTGCCCATCCGGACCGGTATCGCCGACCGGCTGCATGCATTGGGTCGCCGCCGCGGTGGCGGGCGGCGTGGGCGCGAACAGGCCGGCGCAGTAGAACGGCCCGCCCGCGACCACGCCGGCGCCGACCATGGTGGCGGAATAGGCCACGTGGAACTGCGTGGCCATGAACGCGCCTGACGACAGCCCGGACACCGAGGTCTGCGCCACGTCCGCACCCAGCGCGGGCAGCGTCTGCGCCGCGGCGCCGGCGCTGGCGCCGAGCGCGCAGGCCGCGGCAAGGGCCCGGTAGCGGGCGGTTGGCTTGCATCGGATCATGATGGTTCCTTGCACGGCGACTGGGATCGAAAGGCCGGACAGGTCCAGGCGCGCAGCACGCCAGTCGCCATGCGGCGGCTGCATGGTCCATTGTCGGAAGCCACCACTGTGCCGGGCCATTGGGCAAATGCGGTACCGCGCAACAGTGCGTGGCGGCGCTATGCCGGCGCGGCGCCGCAGGTCTGGTCGCGCGGCAGCGCCAGCCACCCCCTGCGCACGCACAAAAACAACAGGGCGCAGACATTGCCTGCGCCCGTCTTCTGCAGCAGCCGCGCGCGATGGGTGCGCGCGGTCTGGTCGCTGATGCCCAGCGCGCGTGCGATTTCCTTGTCGCTCAGGCCGCGCCCCAGCCATTCCAGATATTCGCGCTCGCGTTGCGAGAATGGATTATCCGCGGGAGCGGGCCCGCTTTTTTAAACAGCTCGCGCTGGCGCGCGAGATAGTACATCGTCAATTGCGAGGATTTGCGCAATTGCATTTTCGCGAGCAGATGCTCGCGGTGCTTGCGCGCCGTCGATACCGAGAAGGCAAGACGTGCGGCGATCTCGCGATCGCTCATGCCGCGGGCAATGCAGGCGAGCACCGTCTCTTCCCGAGTGGTGAGGTTCATGCGGAGGACTCCATGCGTTGGAACGAATGGTTCCGTCGCAGGAGCGGCAGCCGCGCGTCTAACTGTGCGTCAGTGCATTCACAGGACCCTTAGTGCAAGGCTAGTTCGGACCTACGAGCGGAACCGGGGGCGGCCCGGCCGGGCTCCAGATCACTGCTTTTTTTTCGATGTCTTGCGGTGTTGCGCCGGCATGGTGGTTCGCACTTCCCGACAGTGCGATCCGGAATATCCGGATGCGGGCAGCAGTGGCGAATTCTAGGTGCTGGCTTTTGTATTTAAAAGCCAATTCATGCTGCGCGATTTTTAATTCTGATTGTTGCCCGGCATTATCCACTGCCAATACCGCATTTGCCCAATGGCGATGGCCCGGGCCAAAAACCAAAAATGAGTCCACCTGCCCCAGTGCCGCGCAAATGCGCTGCAAGGCGACAGGCGCGGCATCGGCGCCGCTATGCGCGGCGCCACCTCAACTCACTTAATCCATGCAGTTGCTCAAAGGAGTCGTCATGACCTACCCCATCCACACTGCCGTACTGGCGCCGCAGGGTGTTCTCGGCAATCTTGTCAGCGGCATCGGCAGCCTGCTGCCGTTCTCCGCGCAGCCGATGCTGGTGCCGCAGAGCGCGATGAACGACGCGGTGGCCCCGGCCGTGCGTGACGGCGTGCAGACCGTGGTCACGCACTACGTGAACCCGGTGATCGGCCATGTCGCCGGCGCCGCGGCCGGCGCGCTGGCCCAGCATATTCCGTTCCCCGAGCCCGGCCATACCGGCCCGATCGGCACCGTCATCTCGACCCACGCGCCGGGGTTCATCCAGGCGGCCGGCACTGCCGCCGGCTACCCCACGGTGGCCATTCACGGCGCCAACATCGTCCGCGAAGGCGCACGCTACCTGCCGTTCTCTGCCTTGCCCACCGTCACGCTGGCACCGCAGGGCGTGTTCGGTTCACTGATCGGCGCGGTGGCGCCGACCCTTGGCCATGCCGTGGGTGGCCTGCTGGGCAATGCCGGCGTGGGCCAGCAGATCGGCACCGTGGCCGGGCATCTCGGCGGGCTGCTGCCGTTCTCGGCCCAGCCGCAGGTTGCGCTGGCCCCGCAGGGCGTGTTCGGTTCGCTGATCGGCGCGGTGGCGCCGACCCTCGGCCATGCCGTGGGCGGCCTGCTCGGCAATGCCGGCGTAGGCCAGCAGATCGGCACCGTGGCCGGGCATCTCGGCGGGCTGCTGCCATTCTCGGCCCAGCCGCAAATGGTCTACGCATGACCGCGCACAGGATGCCCTGCGCATGACCCCAGGCGCCCGACGGCGCCTCGCCGCGGGCCCGCGCTACCGCGCCGGCCCGCCCGCATCGATACGCGCGCCTGCTGGCGCCGCGGTGGAGAAAGCAAATGGAACGAGACAAGAAGGCTGACGCCGCGCGCGCCGGCGCAGCTAGCCATGGCGGCTCCGCCGGCCGCGAGGCCGTGGCGCTGGACGCCGGCCGCAAGCAATACCTGATCGCGCCGCGGCGCCACGCGCTGGCGCAGCAGGCGGGCGTGACGCCGATGTCGGCTGGCGAGCTGCACAGCACGGTCACGCAGCTGCCCGGTGTGGAAATCGTGGACGTGGTCGAAGGCCACAAGAACACGCACCTGCATTCGGTGCGCCCCGACGAGGCCGCCAAGACCTATGTGGTCAAGCTCGACGCCGCGCACGCGCAGATGCTGCAGGCCACGGCGCCGCCGCACATGATCGTCGAGGAGGACCATCCGCTCGGCTACGGCCGCAAGTCCGAAATCGAGACCTCCGACCGGCTGCATCCGCAATCGGCCTTCGACGGCCCGGTGTCGCGCCAGGTGCTGGTGCGCGTGCTGGGCACCGGCGACGCGCCGCTGGCGGGCGTGGCCATCACGCTCGCGGGCGATGGCTTTCCCGCGACCGCCACCACCGACGCCAGCGGCGAAGCCACGCTGGCGCTGGTGCAGCAGCAAGCCGGGCCGGCGCGCTCGCTGTTCGTGCGGCCGCTCAGCGGCTACTGGAACAAGTATCTGCTGTCGCCCCAGGTGGTGTCCGGCCAGCCCAACGTGGTGCGCGTGACGCCGTTGTCGCAACCGAATCCCGATGTGCCGCCGCAGGCGCGCTTCGGCTGGGGCCAGCGGCTGATGGGGCTGGACCGGCTCACGCGCAGCTTCGGCGGGCGCGGCGTGCGCATCGCGGTGGTCGATTCCGGCGCCGATGCCGCGCACCCGCTGCTGGCGCATATCCGCCATGGCAGGGACCTGACCGGCACCGGCACCGACGACACCTGGCGCCTCGACACCATCGGCCATGGCTCGCACTGCGCCGGCGTGATCGGCGCGCGGCCGCAGCCGGCCGAACCGGGCCGCGCGGCTGCCGAGGCCCAGGCCACGATGCTGGGTTTCGCGCCCGAGGCAGAAATGCATGCGCTCAAGATCTTTCCGGGCGGGCAGTTCAGCACGCTGCTGCAGGCACTCGACTACTGCGTCGACCACGACATCGACGTGGTCAACCTGAGCCTTGGCGCGCCCCAACCGTCGCAGGCGGTGGAACAGAAGCTGATCGAGGCCGTGCACAGCGGCGTGGCCTGTATCGTCGCCGCGGGCAACTCGGGCGGGCCGGTGCAGTACCCGGCGGCGTCGCCGTCGGTGCTGGCGGTATCGGCGCTGGGCCTGCAGAGCGAGTTGCCGCATGACGTCTGGGAGCGTACGCAGGTGGTACAGCACGCTGCCACGCGCGCCGGGCTGTTTGCGCCGACGTTCTCGTGCTTCGGCCCGCAGATCGCCGTGTGCGGGCCTGGCGTGGGGATCATCTCGACCGTGCCCGGCGCCGCCTTCATGCCCGATTCCGGCACCTCGATGGCCGCGCCGCATATCGCGGGACTGGCGGCGCTGCTGCTGTCCGATCCGCAACTGGCCGCGTGGATGGGGCCGCGCGGACCGCGCCGCGTCGCGGCGCTGTTCCAGCTGATCCGCGCCATCAGCTCGCCGATCGTGGCGCACGACCCCGAGAACCGCTTTGGCGTCGGCCTGCCGCAGCTGCACAACCTGCAGCGCCTGCTGGGCCGCCCGCAGTAGCACGCACCTCCCGCTTCGCGGGCATTGCGGCCCGGCATGCCGGGCCGCCGCTTCCGTCTTCCGACATCATGCGCACTCTCGACTTCACCTCGGCGCCGTTGCGGCGCGCCGCTGCCGCCGCGGCAAATGCAGGGGCAGCCAGCCCGGCGACGGCAACGCCGACACCGGCAGCGCCGCGCGGACTTCCGTATGCGCCCGCCAGCCTGCTGCCCCTTGACGGGCAACTCCGGCATGAATGCGAAGCCATGGCGAGTCATGCCTTGCGGCTGGGCATCCCGATGCCTGCGGACTGGATCGTACTGCTCGGGCAAGAGCGCGAGGCGGCCACGGCCAGCGATACGTCGCTGCCGGCAGGCGCCGCGGCGCCAGCGCCTTCGTCGCTACCGCAAGACGTGCCGGCCGCTTCCATGCGGCAGCTCGCGCAGCTTCACCAGGCCCTTGCCCGCGCCCTCGCGCCGGCCACGCCGCAATGCATTGCGCTGCTCGACGACGAGCGCCGCCGCGCGCATCCGCTCGCCTGCCTCGGACCGGTGCCGCTGGTGCGCACCCTGACCGGCACCGCGGTGTGCTGCCTGCTGGCGGTGGTGCTGACCGGCCTGCCCGCCGAGGTGTCGATGGAGAACATGCGCGCGGGCATCCTGGCCTCGTCGGGCCGCACGCTGCTGTTCAACATGCTGTTCCTGCTGTTCTGCGCCGGGCTGGGGGCCTCGTTCGCCTCGCTGTTCCAGGTCCACGGCTATATCGCCAAGGGCACCTATGACCCCAAGTACGACGCCGCCTACGCCGCGCAACTGATCCTTGGCGTCATGTCCGGCCTGATCCTGGTAGAGATGCTGCCGCCGCAGTTGTTCGACTCGGCCGGCATGCGCAGCTTCGGCAAGCCGGCGCTGTCGATGCTGGGCGGCTTCTCAGCGACCGCCGTGCATCGGCTGCTGCAGCGCATCGTCGAGATCGTCGAAACCGCGGTGCGCGGCAATGCGCCGCGCGAACCGCGCAAGGAGTGAGCGCCATGCTGTTCCTCTACAGCCTGCCCAGCACCGGCATGGCCGCGCTGGTGGTGTCGGGCATCGTTGTGCTGGTGCTGGCCGGCTATGCGATCGCGCGCCGCTTCACGCTGATCGAACTCGATGCCGAGCAGCGCGCGATGGCAGTGTCGATGGTCTCGATCATCACCACCATCAACTCGCTGCTGGTGGCCTTTGCCGCCATCAACGTCTGGGACACCTACAACTCCGCCGACCGCACCGTTGCCGCCGAAGCCGCCGCGGCGGGCGAACTGGCGCGCGACCTGGCCGCGTTCGACAGCAGCGCCGCCGATGCCGCCGGCCAGGCCTTGCGCACGTACCTGGTCATGGTGGTGCACCAGGAATGGCCGCAGATGCAGCGCCACGGCAAGCCCGATGCGCACACCGAACAGCGCTTTGACGCGATGTTCGACCTGGCCAACCGGATCCGACCGCTGGACAGCCGCCAGACCGTGCTGCTGGCGGAGGTGCTGACGCGCGTCAACGAGATGGTCAAGTACCGCCAGCAGCGGATCCTGACGCTGCACGCCGCGATGCCCAACACCTTGTGGGGCGTGATCGTCATCGTCAGCGCGCTGTCGTTCGCGCTGCTGTACGTGCTGCCGGCCACGCCCTTCAACCTGGCGCTGATCACCGCCTGGGCCGTCACCATCGGCCTGGCGTTCTTCTTCCTGCTCGCGGTCGATCGCCCGTTCGCCGGCGAATTCAGCGTCAGCGCCGACCCGCTGCAGCACACCATCGACACCCTGGTGGCCAACGGCACCTGGCCGGCGCAGTAGCCGTGCCCGCACCGACATGAGCCGCCACTACCACCGCAGCCATCACAACAAGGAGACCAGCCGATGCAGATGACACCAGAACAGTTCCGCGCCGCCACCGGCCTGAGCGAGCCGCAGTGCGCGCGCTGGTTGCCCCGCTTGAGCGACGCCATGCAGGCTTACGACATCGCGGGCGCGGCACGCATCGCGGCGTTTCTGGCACAGACCGGCCACGAGTCGCTCGGCTTCCAGTTCACCCATGAGCTGTGGGGACCGACGCCGGCGCAGGCGCTGTACGAGCCGCCTTCGCGCAAGGCCATGGCGCTCGGCAACGTGCGGCCAGGCGACGGCAAGCGCTTCCGCGGCCGGGGGCTGATCCAGATCACCGGCCGCGCCAACTACGCGGCGTGCGCCGCGGCGCTTGGCGTCGACCTGACCGCCACACCCGAGCTGCTTGAACAGGACGCCTGGGCCGCGCGCTCGGCGGCATGGTGGTGGCGCGCGCACGGCTGCAATGCGCTTGCCGACAGCGGCGATTTCATCGCGCTGACGCGGCGCATCAACGGCGGCACCAACGGCCTGGAGGACCGCCTGCGTCGCTGGAAGGTTGCCACCGCCGCGCTGTGCTGACGCTGTCACCGCATCTCCCGCATCTGGCGCAATGACCCATCATCCGCCGACGCCGCGCCTGCGCCAGCCCGTTTCAGCGGGAGTCCGCGGCAAGGCCTGACGAGCAAGGGGAACACCATGTCGAAGATCATCGTCTATTCGTGGAACAGCCAGGGCAACCACACGCGCGCAGACAAGCAGCGCGCCATCGACCGCATGGCCGCGACCGGCCCCACCATCATCATGCTGCAGGAAGGCGGCAGCGAGAAGCTGGTGAGCAGCGGTGCTGCCGCCAACTGGAAGGTGTTTGATGGATGCACGGTCGGGGCATTCGATGAGCGCTGCATTCCATACGTGTTGCTGGAGACAACCTTCGCGGCGCAGGTTCGCGCCACGCAGGTCGACATTGTCGACGAGCGGGACGGCGTGGTGCTTGCAGGTGGCGTCGCCGGCCGCACCGCCAGCGGCGTCGCCATCGACAAGGTGCTGTTCATTTCATGGCATTCGATCGCGGCGCCGCAGAACGGCGACACGCGTGCGCTGCTGCGCGCTTTCGACAAGGCCAGTTGCTATGAGAAGTACGACCTCATCGTCATCGGTGGCGACTTCAACGCCAGCCCGGAAGACATCAGCGCGATGCTCGGGCGCGAGAACGATCGTACCCAGGCCAGGCTGAGGTATGCATACCGCCAGGTCTTCCACTGCGGCAAGGCCACCCACCGCGGGCGCCAGACACGAGAGCTCGACTTCTTCGTCGTGCTGGCGAAGCAGCAGGTGTCGGCGACAGTCGAACTGATCGAACCGATGCCGAGCGATCACGACGCGGTCAGGATGGTGCTGGAGTATTGACCGCGGTGGCGCAATGACTTGCCGTTCTCCACAGCCATGACCAGCGCTGGATGCTGGCTGCGGGCGCCGCCATGAAAAAAGGGGCTACGGCATTCACCGTAACCCCTTTCTGACTGCATTGGTGGGCCTCCCGTGAGTCGAACACGGCACCAACGGATTATGAGTCCGCTGCTCTAACCAGGCATGAGCTAGAGGCCCTTGGAAGCGTTTAGTTGCCTTCCAGGAAACTCTTCAGCTTGTCCGAGCGGCTCGGGTGGCGCAGCTTGCGCAGGGCCTTGGCCTCGATCTGGCGGATCCGTTCACGCGTGACGTCGAACTGCTTGCCGACCTCTTCCAGCGTATGGTCGGTGCTCATTTCGATGCCGAAGCGCATGCGCAGCACCTTGGCTTCGCGCGGCGTGAGCGAGTCCAGCACGTCCTTGACGACGTCGCGCATGGAGCCGTGCAGCGCCGCCTCGGCCGGGGCCAGCGTGTTGGTGTCCTCGATGAAGTCGCCCAGATGGGAGTCGTCGTCGTCACCGATCGGCGTTTCCATGGAGATCGGCTCCTTGGCGATCTTCATGATCTTGCGGATCTTGTCTTCCGGCATCTCCATCTTCTCGGCCAGCGTTGCCGGATCCGGCTCGTTGCCGGTTTCCTGCAGGATCTGACGCGAGATGCGGTTCATCTTGTTGATGGTCTCGATCATGTGCACCGGGATGCGGATGGTGCGCGCCTGGTCGGCGATCGAGCGCGTGATGGCCTGGCGGATCCACCACGTGGCGTAGGTCGAGAACTTGTAGCCGCGGCGGTATTCGAACTTGTCCACCGCCTTCATCAGGCCGATGTTGCCTTCCTGGATCAGGTCGAGGAACTGCAGGCCGCGGTTGGTGTACTTCTTGGCGATCGAGATCACCAGGCGCAGGTTGGCCTCGGTCATCTCGCGCTTGGCTTCGCGGGCACGCCGCTCGCCTTCGGCCATCTTGCGGTTGACCCCCTTCAGTTCCTTCAGCGGCAGCACCACGCGGGCCTGCAGGTCGATCAGCTTCTGCTGCAGCTCGTGCACGGCCGGCACGTTGCGCTCGACGATGGTGCTGTACGGCTTGCCATCGGCAACCACGGTGTGGATCCACTCGAGATTGGTCTCGTTGCCCGGGAAGCGGGCGACGAAATCGGCGCGCGGCATGCCGCACTTGTCCACGATGGTATTCAGGATGGCGCGCTCGAGCTTGCGCACTTCGTCCACCTGGCCGCGCAGCGTGTCGCACAGGCGCTCGACGTTGCGGGCAGTGAAGCGGATGCCCATCAACTCGGCCTGGATCGCTTCCTGGGCCTTGACGTAGGGCTTGGAGTTGTAGCCTTCCTTCTCGAACGCACGGCGCATCTTGTCGAACTGCTCGGCGATCACGCGGAATTTCTCCAGCGCGTTCTGCTTCAGTTCTTCCAGCTGGCGCGCTGAGGCACCGGCGCCAGCACCGCCTTCCTCGTCGTCTTCTTCGTCGGCGTCTTCTTCGTCGTCGGAATCGAGCTCTTCGTCGGCGGCGGGCGCCGCGGCCGCGGCCGGGGACTCGGCCACTTCCTCGGCGTTCGGGTCGATCAGGCCGTCAACGAATTCGTCGATCTTGATCTCGTCGTTGGCGACGCGCTCGGCATGGGCCAGGATTTCGGAGATGGTGACCGGGCAAGCCGAAATCGCCATCACCATGTCCTTCAGGCCGGCCTCGATGCGCTTGGCAATCTCGATTTCGCCTTCGCGCGTCAGCAGCTCGACCGTGCCCATCTCGCGCATGTACATGCGCACCGGGTCGGTGGTGCGGCCAAACTCGGAATCGACCGTCGACAGGGCCGCTTCGGCCTCTTCCTCGGCTTCTTCCTCGCTGGTGGCAGACGGGGCGTTGTCGTTGAGCAGCAGCGTCTCGGCATCGGGCGCCTGTTCATAGACGGCGATGCCGATGTCGTTCAGCGTGGCGACCAGCGTGTCGATCGTTTCCGAATCGACCATGTCGTCCGGCAGGTGATCGTTGATTTCCGCGTAGGTCAGGTAGCCGCGCGACTTGCCCAGCTTGATCAGCGCCTTGAGCTTCTGGCGACGCAGCTCGAGTTCTTCCTCGGTGCCTTGCTGGGTCGAGGCGAACTCCTTGAGCAGGGCCTTTTCCTTGGCCTTGCGGTCCTTGGCTTTCTGCTTTTCGGTCTTCGGCGCCACGGCCGGTGTTGCCGCCGGGCGCGTATCGTTCTCGTAAAACTCTTCAGTCACGTCGTCTGTTGTGCTGTCGTCGTGCTGCATCTCGGCCTTGGGCTTGCGGCCACGCTTTTTCGGCTCCGGCTTGATTGCCGGCGCAGCGGGACGCTCGGATGCAACGGATGCAGGGGTCGCGGCACGCGCCTTGGTTGCCGTAGTGGCCGCGCCTTGCTTGGCGCCTCCGCTCTTGGCGCCGGCGGCTGCCGCTCGCTTGCTCTCGACTTCGGTATTCTGCTGTTTCGCCACGGTGATACTCTTGCCTTTCACTGGTGCAGATGCTGATGCAGACGCGGCAACCTTGCCGCTCGTACTGGCGCTCTTGCCGCTCTCGCGTGCCGAAGTCGAGGCCTTTGTCTTTTCGGATGTGCGGGTTCTGGTGGGAGTCGTCACGGCGGGCGCTTGCGCGCGGCGCACGGACTTTGATGGCGCAGACCGGGCTGGCGTCTTGACGGTCGCGGTCGATGTCTTCGCCGCCGTGGTTTTCACAGACGCCTTGCCGCTCCCTGATTGGGGAGCTTTAGAGGTAACCCTTTCGGTTGCTTTGGCCTTTGCCATTGGCACGCTCACTTTCACCAGAACTGGAGAGAAAGATTTCGCAATCCAAACCGGCTATTGTAGCACGCCACGCATAGCCGGCTCCCTGTCAGGTGAGGTTTTCACCTGAAAAATCAAGGCTTAAGCTCGGCACAGCCGGGCCCGGTCCCTGATCCAATGCTAATCCAACGCTTGCTGCCGCCTCCCGGTTGAAGGTCAGGGCGCCCGCCGGCGCCTCAGCCAAGTTGGCGCCGCCGGTGGATTTCACCCACCAGCCAGCGCATGCGCTGCTTGGCCGCTTCATCGGCCGTGCCGGCCACCACTTCGGCCTGCAGGCTGTCGAGTTCGCGCCGCAGCGGCTCTGCCAGTAACTTGGTAATGGCCGCGTCGAAATCCTGTATGGCGGGCGCCTCTTCAATCTCTTCTCGCAGCACCGCCGTGCGCGCCGCGGCATATACCTCGGCATATGGCGACTGCGCCAGGTGCTCGCTGAAGGCCGCAAAATTCACCTCGCCCTCGACGCCGTCGCACGCGCTGACCAGGTGGGCAAGCACTTCGCTGTCCGCGCCCTCCCCTTCCAGCAGCAGCGCGCGCGCATCTTCATCGAGCCGCGCCGACAGCGCGGGATAGCACATCAGCAGCTGGATCACCCGCTGCTCCAAGCCAGTCGGGGCCTGGCGGCGCGCGCGCGGACGCGGCTGGGCGAAGCGGCCGACCCGCGCCGGATCGCTGCGCAGGCCGCAGATCGCCTCGATCTCCGCCGGGGTCGTCCCCGTGGCATCGGCAAGTTCGCGCACAATCTGTAGCCGCAGCCCACCCGCGGGCATGGCCTGCAGCAACGGCTTGGCCTCGTACTGGGCGCGCGCACGGCCCTCGGGCTGGCGCAGGTCAAGTTCCTCGGTGACCGATTGCAGCAGGAAGCGTGACAGCGGCATCGCGTTGCGCACCTGCGCGGCAAAGGCTTCGGTGCCCTCTTCGCGCACATAGCTGTCGGGGTCGTGCTCGGCTGGCAGGAACAGGAAACGGATGGTCTTATTGTCGGCCACGTGCGGCAGGCAGGCTTCCAGCGCCCGCCTAGCGGCGCGTCGGCCGGCCGAGTCACCGTCGAACGAGAACACCACCGCATCGGTCTGGCGCAGCAGCTTCTGCACGTGCACGGGCGTGCACGCCGTGCCCAGGGTGGCGACGGCATTGGCAAAACCGAGCTGGGCCAGCGCCACGACGTCCATATATCCTTCGACCACCAGGACATAGCCAGTTTCCCGGATTGCATGACGGGCCTCGAACAACCCGTACAGTTCCGTGCCCTTGCTGAACAACGGGGTCTCGGGCGAGTTCAGGTACTTGGGCTCACCCTGCCCCATGACGCGACCCCCAAAGCCGATCACCGCGCCCTTGGTGTTGCGGATCGGGAACATGATGCGGTCGCGGAAGCGGTCGTAGCGCCGCGGCTTGCCGTCCGCGTCGCGCTTGTCACTTTCGATCAGCAGGCCCGCCTCGACCAGTGGCGCCGCCACATTGTCGTCGCGGTAACTGCCGAACACCGCTTCCAGCCCCTGCCAGTCATCCGGCGCATAGCCCAGGCCGAACTGACCGGCAATCTCGCCGGTCAGCCCCCGCCCCTTCAGGTACTGGATAGCCTGCGGGGCGCCGCGCAGCTGGCGGCGATAGAAATCGGTGGCGCGGGTCATGGCGTCGGATAGTGCCACCGAGCGCGCCTGCTGCTCGGCACGCTGGCCGGGCGGCAGGCGGTCGCGCTCTTCCGGCACGGTCATGCCGACCGACTGGGCCAGCTCCCGCACCGCCTCCGGATAGGACTGGCCCGAAAACTCCATCAGGAAGCCGATGGCCGAGCCATGGGCGCCGCAGCCGAAGCAGTGATAGAACTGCTTGGTCGGCGACACCGTGAACGACGGGGACTTTTCGTTATGGAACGGGCACAGGCCCATGAAATTGGCGCCGCCCTTCTTCAGCTGCACATACTTGCCCACCACATCGACAATGTCGACACGGTTGAGCAGGTCCTGAATAAAGGATTGCGGAATCACCCGACTGACCGTCCTGAGGCTTGGCCGTCCCACGGCGGGCGGCCTTTTTTGGAATGCGTGACCGGTGCGGCGCCCGGCTGCTATCGGATTATTGTAGTGCAGCGCGGTACGGCCGCCCGGATGTCTTCACATCTGCACGCAAGTCCCGCCATCACTCAGAATTTTGCCCACATTATGCTTACAACCGATTAAATCAGTATTTACTTTGGTGCAAGCGCAGCCTTGACCAGAGCCGACACGGCGGTCATGTCGGCCCGGCCAGCCAGCTTGCCCTTGAGCACGCCCATCACCTTGCCCATGTCCTGCGGGCCCGCGGCGCCAGTGGCGGCGACCGCCTGCTCCACCTCGGCGGCCACTTCCGCATCGGACAGCGCCGCGGGCATATAAACCTTCAGCACCTCGACCTCGGCCAGCTCCTTATCGGCCAGGTCGTTGCGGCCTGCCTGCTGGAACTGCGCGATCGAGTCCTTGCGCTGCTTGATCAGCTTTTCTACCACGGCCAGCACAGCGGTGTCGTCCAGTTCCACGCGCTCATCGACTTCGCGCTGCTTGATCGCTGCCAGCAGCAAGCGGATGGTGCCAAGGCGCTCCGTTTCGCGGGCGCGCATGGCGGTCTTCATGTCTTCGCTGATACGGGCTTTGAGGGGCATCGTGATCTTCCAGAAAGTGGGCGGGCGCTTACACATGGCGACGGATACCGCGCTCTGCAAGGCCCACAACGCAAAAACCCGCCGAGCCGACGCCACAGCGGGTGAGGAACAAGCGCGAAGCCAGCGTCAGTACAGCTTCTTCGGCAGCATCTGGCTGCGGATGCGCTTGTAATGGCGCTTCTCTGCGGCAGCCTTCTTGCGCTTGCGCGCGGCGGTGGGTTTTTCGTAAAACTCGCGGGCCCGCAACTCCGGGAGCAGCCCGTTCTTCTCGATGGTGCGCTTGAAACGGCGCAGGGCAACTTCGAAAGGCTCGTTATCCTTGAGACGGATCGTAGTCATTTGGCCGGAAATGAATGGATTCTCGGGATGGCGGCGATACGAAGTTCGGAATTGTAGCACCAACAATTCGGCGCGGAAGTGGCGCGAAATGGACACCGCGCACGTGACGCCTAGGGCGCATGCGGGACACCAGGGCTCCGCCTCACGCCATCGACTGACCCGCCCGCGCCATCCGTGCCGACTCCGCCGCAGCCTGCCCCGCCGCCACCGCCGACGCCCAGGCCCACTGGAAGTTATAGCCACCCAGCCAGCCGGTCACGTCGACCACTTCGCCAATGAAATACAGGCCCGGCACCTCGCGCGCCATCATGGTGGCCGACGACAACGCGCGCGTATCGACCCCGCCCAGCGTGACCTCGGCCTTGCGGTAACCCTCGGTGCCGGACGGCACGATGCGCCAGTCGTTGAGCGCGGCGCCCAGCTTGCGCAGGGCCTTGTCGGTCACATCGTGCAGCGGCATCGTCGCCGCGACGCCGGCGGCGGTACACCACGCATCGGCCAGCCTCGAGGGCAGCCGCTGCGCCAGCAGGTTGCCCAGGTGCTTGCGGCTGCCGGCCTTTTGCGCCAGCAGCCACGCGGCGGCGTCCTCGCCGTCAAACAGGTCGATGGCGATCGGCGTGCCGGCACGCCAGTAGCTGGAGATCTGCAGCACCGCGGGCCCCGACAGGCCGCGGTGCGTCCACAGCAGGTCCTCGCGGAACGCGCCGGCGGCCTTGCCGTTGCCGCTGGCGATATCCACTTCCACCGACACCCCCGCCAGCGGCGCGAACGGGGCCCAGTCCTTGCCATCGAAGGTCAGCGGCACCAGCGCCGGGCGGGTTTCGACGATGCCCAGCCCGAACTGCCGCGCAATGCGGTAGCCAAAGTCCGTCGCGCCGATCTTGGGAATGGACAGGCCGCCGGTGGCCACTACCAATGCTCCCGCGCGGACCGTGCCGGCGGCGGTGAGCAACAAGAAGTCATCCCCCTCGCGCCGGACTTCCGCCACCGCGCAGCCGGTCTGCCAGCGCACCTGCCCTGCGTCGCATTCGGCGCGCAGCATGGCGATAACGTCTTCGGCGCTGTCGTTGCAGAACAACTGGCCGCGATGCTTCTCGTGCCAGTCGATGCCGTAGCGGCGCATCAGGCCGAGGAAATCCTGCGGCGTGTAGCGCGCCAGCGCCGAGCGGCAGAAGTGCGGATTGGACGACAGGTAATTGGCGGGACCGGCCTGCAGGTTGGTGAAATTGCAGCGGCCGCCGCCGGAGATGCGGATCTTCTCGGCAAGCCGGGTGGCATGGTCGATCAGCACCACGCGCGCGCCGTTCTGCCCCGCCACGGCTGCGCACATCATGCCCGCGGCGCCGGCGCCCAGCACCGCCACGTCATACCGGCCGGTCCGGGCCTGGGCTGCCCCGCTCATTGCACGCCTCGCGAATCCATGTGTCTTGCCACCGCCTGAGAAAGGGCAGATTGTAGCGAAAAGCGCGCCGCGCGCCGCTGTGCTACCCTGCGCGCTTCCTGCAAACCCTTGTTTCGACAGCTGTTTCCGACATCGGAGACGGCGTCGTCCGCCTCCCATGCTTGTCCTCGGCATCGAATCTTCCTGCGACGAAACCGGCCTCGCCCTTTATGACACCGGCGCCGGCCTGCTCGCGCACGCGCTGCACTCGCAGATCGCCATGCACCGCGACTACGGCGGCGTGGTTCCCGAGCTGGCATCGCGCGACCATATCCGGCGCGTGCTGCCGCTGCTGGAGCAGGTGCTGGCCGAGGCCGGCCGCACCCGCCAGGACATCGACGCGATCGCCTTCACCCAGGGCCCCGGGCTGGCCGGCGCGCTGCTGGTCGGTGCCTCGGTGGCCAATGCGCTGGGCTTCGCGCTGAACGTGCCGATGGTGGGCGTGCATCACCTGGAAGGGCACCTGCTGTCGCCGCTGCTGACGCGCGAGCCGCCGCCGTTCCCGTTCGTGGCGCTGCTGGTGTCGGGCGGACATACGCAGCTGATGGAAGTGCGCGGCATCGGCGACTACACGCTGCTGGGCGAAACCCTGGACGACGCCGCCGGCGAGGCGTTCGACAAGACCGCGAAGCTGCTGGGCCTCGGCTATCCGGGCGGGCCGGAAGTGTCGCGCCTGGCCGAGTTCGGGCTGCCCGGCGCATTCGATTTGCCGCGGCCGATGCTGCATTCGGGCAACCTGGATTTTTCCTTCGCCGGCCTGAAGACCGCCGTGCTGACGCAAACCCGCAAGCTGGCCAACACCTGCGAGCAGGATCGCGCCAACCTGGCGCGTGCCTTTGTCGAGGCGATCGTCGATGTGCTGGCGGCCAAGTCGATGGCGGCGCTCAAGCAGACCGGGCACAAGCGGCTGGTGGTGGCGGGCGGCGTCGGGGCCAACCGGCAACTGCGCGACCGGCTGGACCAGTTGGGCAGGCAGCGCAAGCTCGAGGTGTATTACCCCGACCTGGCGTTCTGCACGGATAACGGCGCGATGATCGCGTTCGCCGGCGCGATGCGATTGCAGGCAGCGCCGGGGCTGGCGCGGCATGAGTATGGCTATGGGGTGACGCCGCGGTGGGATCTGGCGGATATCCGGTTGCCGTCGGCGGCCTGACCGTTGCATACCCCAGTGTGTCGCATGAGCGCTTGGGTGCTCCCTCTCCCGCAAGCGGGAGAGGGAAGCAAACACTAGGCAACGAAACGCCCAAAGAAAGAGCCACCGCATGCGGTGGCTCTTTCCATAGCAGCGACAACGCGGTCAGTCGATGCGCTTGTCCCGCTCGATCACCGCATACGCACTGTGGTTGTGGATCGACTCGAAGTTCTCAGCCTCCAGCACATAAGCCACGATGCGATCATCCGCGTTCAGCCGCATGGCGATGTCGCGCACCAGGTCCTCGACGAACTTGGGGTTCTCGTAGGCACGCTCGGTTACGAATTTTTCGTCAGGCCGCTTGAGCAGCCCCCACAGCTCGCACGACGCCTCTTCCTCGGCCATGCGCACCAGCGCTTCCACCGGCAGTTCGCCGGCGAGCTCCACGTTCATGGTGATATGCGAGCGCTGGTTGTGCGCGCCGTACTGCGAGATCTTCTTCGAGCACGGGCACAGGCTGGTCACCGGCACCAGCGCCTTCAGGAACACCCGCGTGGCGCCGTCGCGCACCTCGCCGGTCAGCGTGACCTCGTAGTCCAGCAGCGACTCCACGCCGGACACCGGCGCGATCTTGCTGATGAAGTACGGGAACGTAACCTCGATGCGGCCGGCCTCGGCTTCGAGCTTCTCCAGCATCTTGTCCAGCATCAGCCGGAAGCTGGCCAGTTCCAGCGGCGCGCGCTCTTCTTCCAGCAGCGCCACGAAACGCGACATATGCGTGCCCTTCTGGTCGGCGGGCAGGTGCACGTCGAGGTTGAAGGTGCCGACGGTCGGCATGGTGCCGGCCGGGGTCTTCAGGGTCACGGGATAGCGCACGCCCTTCACGCCGACACGCTGGATCGGGATCTGGCGAGTGTCGGGGCTCGACTGGACGTCGGGCATCACGAAGGCGGGGTTGATGTCATTCATCTACGGTTTCCTCCAGGGCGGCGCCAGCACAGCGCCAGCCCTTACGGTCGCGGCATTTTCGCAGTCCCTCCATGCCGCGCAACGAGTGTGAAACCACGGGACCCGGCACTGGCGTGCCGACCCGCAGCTGCGAACACAAAAAACGGAGTTTAAGGGAATTCGGACGCACCCGTCGTGCGGGGTCCCGAATTCCCTCGGTCTGGCAGGGGGTCAGGCCACGCGCGAGGCGACCGTGACCTTGGGCTGGTCCAGCCCGAAACGCTCGCGCACCGAGCGTTCGATGCCGGCCGCGTCGAGGCCGCATTGCTGCAGCAGGTAGGCCGGATCGCCATGGTCGACGAAGCGGTCGGGCAGGCCAAGCGTCAGCACCGGCTTGTCGATGCCGGCCTCGGCCAGCGCTTCGAGCACGGCGCTGCCCGCGCCGCCCATCACGCTGCCCTCTTCCACCGTCACCAGGTAGTCGTTGTCGGCTGCCAGGCGCTTGACCAGCGCCACGTCGAGCGGCTTGACGAAGCGCATGTCGGCCACCGTGGCGTCCAGCGCCCCGGCCGCACCCAGCGCGGGCTGCACCATCGAGCCGAACGCCAGGAAGCCGACGCGCTGCCCGGCGCGCGCGCCGCCCTCGCGGCGCACCACCCCCTTGCCGACCGGCACCGGGGCCAGGTCGGCGGCAATTGCCGCGCCCGGGCCGGAGCCCCGCGGATAGCGCACCGCGCTCGGGCCGTCCTGCTGGAACGCCGTGGTCAGCAGCTGGCGGCACTCGTTCTCGTCGGACGGCGTCATCACCATCATGTTGGGGATGCAGCGCAGGTAGGCGATATCGTAGGCGCCCGCGTGCGTCGCGCCGTCGGCGCCGACCAGGCCGGCGCGGTCCAGCGCGAACAGCACCGGCAGGTTCTGCAGCGCCACGTCGTGGATCAGCTGGTCGTAGCCGCGCTGCAGGAAGGTCGAGTAGATCGCCACCACCGGTTTCAGCCCTTCGCAGGCGAGGCCGCCGGCAAAGGTCACCGCATGCTGCTCGGCGATGCCGACGTCGTAGTAGCGCTCCGGGAAGCGCTGCTCGAACTCGACCATGCCCGAGCCCTCGCGCATCGCCGGGGTGATGCCGACCAGGCGCTTGTCGGCCGCGGCCATGTCGCACAGCCAGTCGCCGAACACCTGGGTGTAGGTCTTGCGCGCGGGCTTGGCAGCCGGGCGGATGCCTTCGGCGGGATTGAACTTGCCGGGGCCGTGGTACAGGATCGGGTCGGCCTCGGCCAGCTTGTAGCCCTGGCCCTTCTTGGTGACCACGTGCAGGAACTGCGGGCCGCCGCCTTCGAGCGCGCGCTGGCGGATGTTCTGCAGCGTCGGCACCAGCGAATTCAGGTCGTGGCCGTCGATCGGGCCGATGTAGTTGAAGCCGAATTCCTCGAACAGCGTGGCCGGCACCATCATGCCCTTGGCGTGTTCCTCGAAGCGCTTGGCGAACTCCAGCACCGGCGGCGCCACCGACAGCACCTTTTCGATGCCCTTCTTGGTGGCCGCGTAGAACTGGCCGCTCAGCAGCCGCGCCAGGTGACGGTTGAGCGCGCCCACCGGCGGCGAGATCGACATGTCGTTGTCGTTGAGCACCACCAGCAGCGGCAGGTCCTTGTAGACGCCGGCATTGTTCAGCGCCTCGAAGGCCATGCCCGCGGTCATGGCGCCGTCGCCGATCACTGCCACCGAGACGCGCTGCTGGCCCAGCGTGCGCGCGCCCAGCGCCATGCCCAGCGCGGCCGAGATCGAGGTCGACGAGTGCGCGGTGCCAAAGGTGTCGTATTCGCTCTCGCTGCGGCGCGGGAAGCCCGAGATGCCGCCCCACTGGCGCAGCGTATGCATGCGTTCGCGGCGGCCGGTCAGGATCTTGTGCGGATAGCTCTGGTGGCCCACGTCCCACACCAGCCGGTCGTCCGGGGTGTTGAAGACATAGTGCAGCGCGATGGTCAGTTCGACTGTGCCCAGGTTGGATGACAGGTGGCCGCCGGTCTGCGAGACCGACTCCAGCACATAGGCGCGCAGTTCGTCGGCCAGGGTCTGCAGCTCGCGCCGGTCGAGCTTGCGCAGGTCCGCGGGGGCGTCAATCTTGTTGAGGAGTGCGTAGGTCATGATGTCCGTTCGGCCGGCTCTCAGTTTAATGCGTGCGCAGCACGATCAGGTCTGCCAGGTCGCGCAGGCGCGCGGCGCGCTCGCCAAAGCCGGCCAGCGCCTCGTACGCCTCGGCGCGCAGCGACCCGGCCAGTTCGCGTGCCGCGTCCAGGCCCAGCAGCGACACGTAGGTCGGCTTGTCATGGGCGGCGTCCTTGCCGGCGGTCTTGCCCAGCGTCGCGGTATCCGCGGTGACGTCCAGAATATCGTCAACCACCTGGAACGCCAATCCCATCGCCGCCGCATAGCGGTCCAGCGCGGCCAGGCCCTGGGCATCGATCTCGCCACACAGGGCGCCCATGCGCACGCTGGCGCGCAACAGCGCGCCGGTCTTCATGCGGTGCATGGCCTCGAGCGCGTCGCGCGTCATGGCCCGGCCCACGTGCTGCAGATCGATCGCCTGGCCGCCGGCCATGCCTGCCGATCCCGACGCCCGCGCCAATTCCGCCACCAGCTGCAGCCGCACCGCGGGCGCAATCGGCCCGGCCTCGGCCAGCACGATGAACGCCTGGGTCTGCAGCGCATCGCCGACCAGCAGCGCGGTGGCCTCGTCATAGGCCTTGTGCACGGTCGGCCGGCCGCGGCGCAGGTCGTCGTCGTCCATGCACGGCATGTCGTCGTGGACCAGCGAGTACGCATGGATCATCTCCACCGCGCAGGCGGCCGCGTCGCAAGCCGCCGGGGCTGCACCGCTGACTTCGCCGGCGGCATGCACCAGCAGCGGGCGCACGCGCTTGCCCCCGCTCAGCGCAGCATAGCGCATCGCTTCGTGCAGGGTGTGCGGCACCGTGCCAGCATCGGGCAGCGCGGCCTGCAGGGCCGCCTCGGTGCGCGCGCCCTGCGCCTGCATCCATTGTGCGAAGTCGCTCATGCCTGGTCCGTCCCCTGTGCACCGTTGGCACCGTTGCCGTCGCCCGCCAGCGGCTTGAGCGCGTCGCCCTCCAGCACCCGCACCTGCTGCTCGACCCGCTCCAGCTTCTGCTGGCAGTAGCGCACCAGTTCAGCGCCGCGGCGGTATGCCGCCAGCGAGGCCTCGAGCGGCAGCTCGCCGCTTTCCATGCTGGCCACCAGCGTTTCCAGTTCGGCCATCGCCGCCTCGTAGGAGGCGGGCGGCGCCGCGGCGGCGTCGGCGGTGTTGTCGGTCTGGACCGGATCGGTCATCGTTTTTGGCATATCAGGCCCTGGAATCTGGAACCCGGGGGAAACCCGGATGGGGAAGCCCGGATTTTACGCCAAAGCGCGGGACTGCCCCCATCTTGCAGCCGTCTGCCGTGCCCCCATCGGGTGCCATCGTTGCATAAGTGACTTGTGCGCTCGGGTCGTCTTTCCGAATGCGGCCGCTACGGCACCCCGATGACGACCCGGGTCGACTTTTTCGCTAAAAAGGCAAAAAAATCAGTCCCTTAACTTTTTGGGTCGGGTACAATCTTTCGTTCGCCGCCAGGGGTCGCGAGAGCGTTCCCGGGCGGCAGTCTTTCCCAAATCGATTCCATTTTCGATGGTTGGGTTGTTCACTGCTTTCACCTGTTCATCTGGGAGTGGGGATAATGTCCAATCTCAGCACCGCGCTCAACCTGGCGCCGGCTGATTCGCAACTGCCCGTCGGCGTCTACTTCGACGAAGCGCTGCATCAACAAGAACTCGAACGGCTGTTCAGGCATGGTCCGGGCTATGTCGGCCATGAACTGATGGTTCCGGAAACCGGCGACTACCACACGCTCAAGGCCGAGGACGAAGGCCGCATGCTGGTGCGCAACGCCGCCGGCGTCGAGCTCATGTCCAACGTCTGCCGCCATCGCCAGGCCATCATGCTGAACGGCCGCGGCAACAAGCAGAACATCGTCTGCCCCCTGCACCGCTGGACCTACGACCTCAAGGGCGAACTGCTAGGCGCACCGCATTTTGACCAGCAGCCCTGCCTGCACCTGAAGCGCTCGCCGCTGCAGAACTGGAACGGCCTGCTGTTTGAGGGCCCGCGCGACGTGCGCGCCGACCTGGCCCGGCTGGGCGTGGCGCAGGACCTGAACTTCGACGGCTACATGCTCGACCACGTCGAGGTGCACGAGTGCGACTACAACTGGAAGACCTTCATCGAGGTCTACCTCGAGGACTACCACGTGGTGCCGTTCCACCCGGGGCTGGGCAGCTTCGTCTCGTGCGACGACCTCAAGTGGGAGTTCGGCGAATGGCACAGCGTGCAGACCGTGGGCCTGCACGCCGGCCTGAAGCGCCCCGGCAGCCCGACGTACCAGAAATGGCACGACGCCGTGCTGCGCTTCAACAACGGCGTGCTGCCCAAGCACGGCGCGATCTGGCTGACCTACTACCCCAACATCATGGTGGAGTGGTACCCGAACGTGCTGGTGATCTCGACGCTGCATCCGGTCGGTCCGCGCAAGACGCGCAATGTGGTGGAGTTCTACTACCCCGAGGAAATCGCGCTGTTCGAGCGCGAGTTCGTCGAGGCCGAGCGCGCCGCCTACATGGAAACCTGCATCGAGGACGACGAGATCGCCGAGCGCATGGATGCCGGCCGGCTGGCGCTGCTCAAGCGCGGCACCAGCGAGGTTGGCCCGTACCAGTCGCCGATGGAAGACGGCATGCAGCACTTCCATGAGTGGTACCGCCGCGCCATGGCCTACGCCGGGTAAACCGCGACGCGTGCGCGATCACCGCACAGCGCCAGCCACAACGGACCGCCACCGCGGTCCGTTTTGTTTTGGGACGCGATGTGCGCTGCTAGAATCATTGTCCGGTGCCGGCAGCACATGCCGCCGCGCGCCGCCCCCCTCTTTTCGCTCCCTGCCCGCTTCACCGCGCCCTCGCCATGCAATCGCTCTGGATGCTGTTCGCCGCCTTCGCCTTTTCGCTGATGGGGGTTGGCGTCAAGCTGGCGTCCGATCTGTACACCACCGGCGAGATCGTCTTCTACCGCGGCCTGATCAGCGTGGTGATCATGTGGATGCTGCTGTCCTCGCGCGGGATCCCGGTGCGCACGCCTTACATGCTGTCGCATATCAAGCGCAGTGTGTTCGGCGTGACTTCGCTGATGCTGTGGTTCACGTCGATCTCGCTGCTGCCGCTGGCCACCGCGATGACGCTGAACTACATGTCGCCGGTGTGGATCGCGCTGATCCTGGGCGCCAGCGCGGCGCTGGCCGGCACCGCCGGCAACGCCGACCGCCGGCTGGTGCTGGCCATCCTGCTGTCGTTTGCCGGGGTGATCTGCCTGCTGCAGCCATCGGTGGGCAAGGACCAGCTGACCGGCGGCCTGGTCGGGCTGATCTCGGGCATGTTCACCGCGCTGGCCTATGTCGAGGTGCGCCAGCTGGGCCAGCTGGGCGAGCCCGAGGGCCGCATCGTGTTCTATTTCTCGCTGGTCGGCATGATCGCCGGGCTGGCCTGGATGCTGCTGGGCGGCACCAGCCCGCACACCTGGTACGGCGCCGGCCTGCTGCTGGCGATCGGCATCCTGGCCACGCTGGGCCAGACCGCGATGACCCGTGCCTACAAGCGCGGCAACACCCTGCTGACCGCCAACCTGCAATACGCCGGCATCGTCTTCTCCAGCGTCTGGGGCATGATGATCTGGTCCGATCGGCTGAACTGGCTGTCGTGGCTGGGCATGGGGCTGATCATCGCCAGCGGCATCGCCACCACGCTGATGCGCGCGCGCCAGGGCACCGACGCCAAGCCCACGCCCGCCACGCCGGTCAAGTCGCCGGAGGCGGAAGTCCACCCCGAGGTGTAGCCGCGGTGTAGCATTCGGAAAGCCGAACTGCCTTAGATGTCTTCCTTCGATCGCACAGGATTCCCATGCAGAAACCGCTGATTTCCGTCACCGCACTGCAGTCTCTGCTGGCCGGGCCCCGCCGCGGCGTCGTCATCGACTGCGGCTTCGACCTGGCCGACCCGGCCGCCGGCCGCGAGGCGTACCGCACCGGCCACCTGCCCGGCGCCTTCTACCTGCACCTGGACAACGAGTTGTCCGGTCCCCGCACCGGTCGCAACGGCCGCCATCCGCTGCCGGATGCCGACGACCTGGTCGCGCGCCTGCAGGCGCTTGGCATCGACGACGACACCCCCGTAGTCGCCTATGACGCCCAGGGCGGCATGTTCGCCGCGCGGCTGTGGTGGCTGCTGCGCTGGATCGGCCACGACGCCGTGGCGGTGCTCGATGGCGGCAAGGATGCCTGGGTCAAGGCCGGCCTGCCACTGGAGCACGATGCAGCCGAAGAGCCGGAATTCCCGGGCAAGATCCGCCGCGGCAAGTCGCTGGTGCCGACCGTCGATGCGGATGCGCTGGTCGCCAATCTCGACAGCGGCCGGCTGCTGGTGGTGGATGCGCGCGCGGCCGACCGCTTCCGCGGCGAGAACGAGACGCTGGACCCGGTCGGCGGCCATATCCCGGGCGCGGTCAACCGGTTCTTCAAGGACAACCTGGAGGCGGATGGCCGCTTCAAGCCGGCCGGGACGCTGCGCGCCGAATTCGGGGCCATACTGGGCACGCACGCCGCCGGGCAAGCGGTGATGCAGTGCGGCTCGGGCGTGACGGCCTGCCACAACCTGCTGGCGCTGGAAGTCGCCGGTCTGGGCGGCGCGGCGCTGTATCCGGGATCGTGGAGCGAGTGGTGCGCCGATCCGGCACGGCCGGTGGCCACCGGCGCGGCCTGAACGGGCTAGTGTGACGCTGCGACGGGCGCGGCGTGGCCGTGCCCGAGGTGGCTGTGCCGTTCGTGCACGCCGTTGGTGATGAAGACGATGCCGGCGATGCCCGCGGCCACCAGCACCACCTGGATCGCCGACTCGCGCCAGCGCGGCTTGCGCTGCATCTGCGGCATCAGGTCGCTGACGGCGATATAGATAAAGCTGCTGGCCGCGATCACCAGCACGTAGGGGATCCACCCGCTCAGCTGGTCGAGCAGGAAGTACCCGACCACCCCGCCGGCAATCGCCGCCAGGCTCGACAGCAGGTTGAAGGCGAAGGCGCGCGCCTTGGAGAAGCCGGCGTTGAGCAGCACGATAAAGTCGCCGACCTCCTGCGGAATCTCGTGTGCCGCGATCGCCAGCGCGGTAACCACGCCGATATGCGGGTCCGCCAGGAACGCCGCCGCGATCACGATGCCGTCGGCAAAATTGTGGAAGGTGTCGCCGACCAGGATGGTCAGGCCACTGCGGCCCGCTTCCTCGCGGTCATGGCCATGGTGGTGGTGGTGCCCGTCGCCCTCGTGATGGTGCGAATGGCGCAGCAGCGAGAGCTTTTCCAGCAGGAAGAACCCCAGCAGCCCCGCCAGCAAGGTGCCGAACAGCGCGCGCGGATCGGCGCCGGACTCGAACGCCTCGGGCAGCGAATGCAGCAGCGCGGTAGCCAGCAGCACGCCCACCGAGAAGCTCACCATGCGCTCGACCACGCGGGACGCCACCGTCAGCGACAGCAGCGCCGCCCCGAAGATGCTGCCCACCCCCGAGATCGTGGCGGCGAGCAGGATGTACAAAAGCGTCGAATGGATGATGGGCTCCCGGGGTGGCGGCGCCGGGCGGCGCCGCCGTTCCGCCCGCATCGCGCCGGGCGGCAAACGCAACAATGTTGCAATAACTCAAAGGCCGCATTGTACGTATCCGCCGGGACTTTGCAATCCTGCATGGGGTGGCAGGCACCGCGAAGATGGCGCTGCCGGTCTCAGCCCACGCCGTGCTGTCGCAACCAGTCCAGGCACTTCTGCCAGCCGTCCTTCGCATCGGCCTCGCGGTAGCTGGGCCGGTAGTCCGCATGGAAGGCGTGGCCAGACTCGGGATAGACGATGAAGCGCGAGCCCCTGGCGTTGGGGTTGGCCGCCGCCGCCAGCGCCGCCTTCATCTTCTCGATGTGCGCGTGGGTGATGCCGGTGTCCTTGCCGCCGTAGAGGCCCAGCACCGGCGCATGGAGCTGGGCGGCGATATCCAGCGGGTTCTTCGGCTTGAGCGGGGTCGACTCGCCCACCAGTTGCCCGTACCACGCCACGGCCGCCTTCAGCCGCTTGCTGTGCGCGGCGTAGAGCCAGACCAGGCGCCCGCCCCAGCAAAAGCCGGTGATCGCCAGCCGCGACAGGTCGCCGCCGTTGGCACCGGCCCAGGCTGCGGCGGCATCCAGGTCGCCCATTACCTGCGCGTCGGACACCTTGTTGACGACTTCGCGCTGCAGTTCCTGGATCGAGCCGAAGCTCTGCGGATCGCCCTGGCGCGCGAACAGTTCCGGCGCGATCGCCAGGTAGCCCAGCTTGGCTAAGCGCCGGCACACGTCGGCGATATATTCGTGCACGCCGAAGATCTCGCTGACCACCAGCACCACCGGCAGGCTCTTCTTTCCTTCGGGCTGGGCACGATAGGCCGGCATGCTGAAGCCGCCCGAGGGGATGGTGACCTCGCCCGCGCTCAGGCCGGCAAAATCGGTCTTGATGGCCTGCTGCGCCATCACCGGCAGCGCGGCGGCCGCAAAGGCGGAACCCAGTGCAGTCTTGACGAAACCGCGGCGGTCGAAGGTCTGGCCGGGGACCAGGCTATCCACTTCTGGTTTGAGCATGCGCATGTCTCCAGGATCGTTGGTGGCTGGGCCGCCACGCGGCGCCAGCGCAGATTTTAAGCAGACATGGAGAAAACATGCGCGCCGACGCCCCGATCGGAGCGGGCGGGCGGTGCGTCAGTGCAGCTTGACGCGCGGACTGGTCTTGCTGCGCAGCCAGTGCGAGACGGTATCCAGCGCCATCCCTACCGCGCCGTGCAGCGCCATCACGTGCATCCGGTACAGCGAGGTGTACATGAAGCGCGCCATCAGCCCTTCGATAAACATCGAGCCGCCGATCAGCCCGCCCATCAGGCTGCCCACCGCGCTGAAGTGCCCCAGCGACACCAGCGAACCCAAGTCCTTGAAGGCGAACTGCGGCAGCGGCCGCCCCGCCAGCCGCGCGCACAGCGCCTCGTAGAGGAAGGTGGCCTGCTGGTGCGCGGCCTGCGCGCGCGGCGGCACCGCGGTCTGCTTTTCCGGCCACGGGCAGCTGGCGCAATCGCCAAAGGCGAAGATGTCCGGGTCGCCCTCGCTCTGCAGCGTGGGGCCGACCATGATCTGCCCCTGGCGGCTGACCGGCAGGCCCAGGCTGGCCAGCACCGCGGGCGCGGTGATGCCGGCGGCCCACACCGTCAGGTCCGCATCGATGGTCTTGCCGCTGGCGGTCAGCACGGCTTGCGGCGTGACCTCGGTCACGCGCTCGCTGGTAAAGACGCCGACGTCCAGCTTGCTGAGCAGCTTGGCGGTCTCGGCCGAAACCCGCTCGGACAGTGCCGGCAGGATGCGCGGGCCGGCCTCGACCACGTGGATGCGCACGTCGCGGCGCGGGTCGAGGCGATGCAGGCCATAGGCGCTGAGCACGTGCGCGGTATTGCGCAGCTCGGCCGACAGTTCCACGCCGGTGGCACCGGCGCCGATGATGGCCACGTCCACGCGCGGACGGCCGTCCTCGCCCATGCGGCCGCGCCCGTTCTGGGCGCGCACGCAGGCCGCGATCAGCCGCTTGCGGAAGCGCTCGGCCTGCGCCACGGTGTCGAGCGCGATGGCGTGCTCGGCGGCGCCCGGCACGCCAAAGAAATGCGTGACGCAGCCGATCGCCAGCACCAGCGTGTCATACGGCAGTTCGCGCGCAGGCAGCAGCTCGGCGCCGTCCTGGTCCAGGCAGGCCGATACCGCAATGGTCTTGCGGCTGCGATCGACCCCGGTCAGCTCGCCCTGCTGGAACTCGAAATGATGCCAGCGTGCCTGCGCCGCGTATTCCAGCTGGTGCGTGTTGGGATCCATGCTGCCGGCGGCCACTTCGTGCAGCAGCGGCTTCCAGATATGCGTGGGCAGGCGGTCCACCAGCACCACCTGCGCCGCGCCCTTGCGGCCAAGCTTGTCGCCCAGCCTGGTCACTAGTTCTAGCCCTCCTGCCCCTCCGCCGACGACAACGATGCGGTGCGTCCTTGTTTCTGTCATGGTCTACCTGATGCGTTTTTGTGAATGCTTGCCTGAGGCGTTTTCCACAGTCTGCTGCATTGCAGCATTGCTGGCAAGCGGGGCACGCCGACTCAGCAGTCGCTTCATTCGATACCACCACGCAGGGGGCAACGAGCCGGACGCGCCGGCTCGTCATGTCAAGGCTTCAGTGAGCCTCTTCCCAGTTCGCGCCGCTGCCGACTTCGGCCACCAGCGGCACGCGCAGCTGCGCCACCGTGCACATCAGCTCCGGCAGGCGCGCCTTGACCAGGTCCAGCTCATGCTCGGGCACTTCCAGCACCAGTTCATCGTGCACCTGCATGATCTGGCGGGTCTGCAGGGCATCGCGCTCCAGCCAGTCCTGCACCGCGATCATCGACAGCTTGATCAGGTCGGCCGCGGTGCCCTGCATCGGCGCGTTGATGGCGGCGCGCTCGGCGGCCTGGCGGCGCGGGCCGCTGCCACCGTTGATATCGGGCAACCATAGCCGCCGGCCGAACACGGTCTCGACATAGCCCTGCTCGCGCGCGGTCTGCCGGGTCTCTTCCATGTAATGGGCCACGCCCGGGTAGCGCATGAAGTAGCGGTCGATGTAGTGCCTGGCGGCGTCGCGCTCGATGCCCAGGTTGCTGGCCAGCCCGAACGCGCTCATGCCGTAGATCAGGCCGAAGTTGATCACCTTGGCATAGCGGCGCTGCTCGCTGCTGACGGCGTCACGCTCGACGCCGAAGATCTCCGCGGCGGTGGCGCGGTGGATGTCCTCGCCGTTGGCGAAGGCGCGCAGCAGGTTCTCGTCGCCCGAGATATGGGCCATGATGCGCAGCTCGATCTGCGAATAGTCGGCCGAGACGATCACGCTGCCGGGCTCGGCGATAAAGGCCTCGCGGATGCGCCGGCCTTCCTCGGTGCGCACCGGGATGTTCTGCAGGTTGGGCTCGGTCGACGCCAGCCGCCCGGTCACCGCGGTGGCCTGGCCGTAGCTGGTGTGCACGCGGCCGGTGCGCGAATTGACCATCTTCGGCAGCTTGTCGGTGTAGGTGGACTTGAGCTTGGACAGGCCGCGATAGTCCAGCAGCAGCTTGGGCAGCGGGTAGTCCTCGGCCAGCTTCTGCAGCACCTCCTCGTCGGTCGAGGGCGCGCCGCTGGCAGTCTTCTTCACCACCGGCAGCTTCATCTGGTTGAACAGGATCTCGCCGATCTGCTTGGGCGAGCCCAGGTTGAAGGGCTGCCCCGCGGCCTCGTAGGCGGACTGCTCCAGCGCCAGCATGCGCTGGCCCAGCTCGGCGCTCTGCGCGGCCAGGCGCTCGGCGTCGATCAGCACGCCGTTGCGCTCGACTTTCTGCAGCACCACCGAGACCGGCATCTCGATCTCTTCATAGACGCGGCGCAGCCCCGCCGCGGCTTCCACCTGCGCAAACATCTTGCGATGCAGGCGCAGCGTTACGTCGGCATCCTCGGCGGCGTACTCGGTGGCGCGGGCCAGGTCGATCTGGTCAAAGCCGATCTGGCTGGCACCCTTGCCGCACACTTCCTCATAGGTGATGGTCTTCAGGCTCAGCAGGCGCTCGGCCAGGCTATCCATGCCATGGTTGCGGTGCGAGGCCAGTACGTAGCTCTGCAGCATGGTGTCATGCGCCACGCCGCGCAGCTGGACGCCGTGGTTGGCAAACACATGGACGTCGTACTTCAGGTTCTGGCCGAGCTTGGCGCGGCTGGCATCTTCCAGCCAGGCGCGCATCCGTTCCAGCACGAACTCGCGCGACAGCTGGCCGTGGTCGGGCAGGCCGGCCACGTCGGGGCCGCGGTGCGCCACCGGGATGTAGCAGGCCTCGCCCGGCGCCGCCGACAGCGAGATGCCGACCAGTTGCGCCTGCATCGGATCCAGCGAGGTGGTCTCGGTGTCGATCGCCACCAGCGGCGCGGCTTCGATACGCCGCAGCCAGTCTTCCAGCATGCCCTCGGTGGTGACGGTCTCGTAGCGAATTTCGGTGGGCGCCACGTCCTCGGGCGCCGCACCGGTGTCAGGCGCGGTGGCAGGCGCGGCGGCGGGCGCATCGAACAGGCCGCCCTGCGCGGGCGCGCTGGCCGCGGCGCGGGCACGGGCCTGGGCGCGCGCATCGGGCAGGCTTTCGCCGGTGGCCTCGCGCAGCCACGTCTTGAAGCCATAGCGCTGGAAGAACGCCACCAGCTGGTCCTTGTCCTCGCCGGTCTCGCGCAGCGCGTGGAAATCGGCGACCGACTTGCTCAGGTCGCAGTCGGTCTTGACCGTTACCAGCCGGCGCGCCATCGGCAGCCATTCCAGCGTGTTGCGCAGGTTCTCGCCAACCACGCCCTTGATGCCTGGCGCAGCCGCCATCACGCCGTCAAGCGAGCCATGCTCGGCCAGCCATTTGACGGCGGTTTTGGGGCCGACCTTGGGCACGCCCGGCACGTTGTCCACGGCATCGCCGATCAGCGACAGATAGTCGATGATGCGCTCGGGCGGCACGCCGAACTTGGTCACCACGCCGGGCGGATCGAGCACCTCGCCGCTCATGGTATTGACCAGCGTGACGTGTTCGTTGACCAGCTGCGCCAGGTCCTTGTCGCCGGTGGACACCACCGTGCGCACGCCCTGCGCCATGGCCTGGCGCGACAAGGTGCCGATCACGTCGTCGGCTTCGACGCCGTCGACCACCACGATCGGCCAGCCCAGCGCGCGCACGGCCTCGTGGATCGGCTCGATCTGGCGCGCCAGGTCCTCGGGCATCGACGGCCGGTGCTCCTTGTAGGCCGGATACAGGTCGTCGCGGAAGGTCTTGCCCTTGGCGTCGAATACGCACGCGCTATACTCTGCCGGGTAGTCGTTGCGCAACTTGCGCAGCATGTTGATCATGCCGTAGATTGCCCCTGTGGGCAGACCCTCCCCATTCCTCAGGTCCGGCAAAGCGTGATAAGCGCGATACAGATAGCTCGATCCATCGACGAGCAAGAGTGTTTTTGGACTATCCGACATTCCCATGGACTCAAAATTGACTGGTGCCGCTGCAGGCGGTGCCTCGACCGCCCCCCTTGCTGACCCGGATGTTTCTGATATCTCCGGCGATACCGTACAACCCCCGCCGGAGGCTGCCGCCGAGCACGCCGCGGCGATCGCCGCCGCGGCCGACGCCGCCGCCGCGGGCAATCCGCCAGAAGTTGCTGCTGAAAAGGCTGCGGCGGCGGCGGCGCGCGCCAACCCGCGCAAGATGATCCCCAGCCTGCGTGCGCTGGCCGACGAAGACCGCGCTACCGCTAAGAAGGCGCGCGCCTCGTGGCAAATGTTCACGATTATGGCAGAGTTCATCGAGGCCACCGAGTACCTGTCCGAGATCCGACCGGCGGTGTCGATCTACGGCAGCGCGCGCCTGCGCGAGGATTCGCCGTACTACCAGCGCACCATCGAGATCGCCCGGCTGTTCTCGGATGCGGGCTTTGCCGTGATCTCCGGCGGCGGCCCCGGCATCATGGAAGCGGCCAACAAGGGCGCGCATGCCGGCAAGTCGGCCAGCGTCGGCCTTAACATCGAACTGCCGCACGAGCAGCAGGGCAATCCGTACCAGGACATTGCCATGCGCTTTCGCCACTTCTTCACGCGCAAGGTCACCTTCGTCAAGAATTCCGACGCCTTTATCGTGATGCCGGGCGGCTTCGGCACGCTCGACGAACTGGCCGAGGTGCTGACACTGGTGCAGACCGGCAAGTCGCGCTCGGTGCCGGTGATCATGTTCGGCAGCCGCTTCTGGAAGGGCCTGCTGGACTGGTTCCGCTTCACGCTGCTGCCGATGGGCCTGATCGCCGAGCACGACCTGGACCTGATGAAGATCGTCGACGAGCCCCACGAAGTGCTGGAAGCGGTCTACGACTACTACGAGCAGCGCGGCGGCGACAAGCCGATTCCGCCAAAGGAAGAGATGTTCTACCTTTAAGGGCCGCCGGGGCGCCGCGGCAACGCATGCGCCACCCGGCACCGGGGCGCGGGTGCCCCGCGGTGCACGGCGGCGGCCTGCGCAGGGCAGGAATTGCTAGAATGGAACCTGTCCGTCTGCCAAGCCCGGCGCCGCCGGGTTGCAGTCCAACCGCCGCACGCCGCGGCGCTGCGCGCCTGTCATGCCGCAGCCCGCACAGGAGCACCTGATGACCTCCCCCTCTTCCGTCCGCCCGGTCCGGTCCACGCGGTCAGCCGCCGTGGCCGGCGAGCCTGAACTGCCTGCCAGGCGCTCAGTGTCCGGCCTTGCCGTGGCGGCGGCGCTGGCGCTGGCATCCGGCTGGGCGCTTGCGCAGGAAAGCAGCGCGCTGACCCAGCAGGAGCTGAACCAGATCAATAACCGGCCGATCGCCCCGGCCGCCAAGTCGCAACTGAACCAGCCGCGCGAACCGAGCTTCCAGCTCAATGAACGCGATGGCACCCAGGTGCGCGAGTACCGCGACAAGGGCCGGGCCACAGATATCCAGGTCCGGTCCGGCTTCGGCACCAGGTACGAGATGAGCAAGCCGGAAGACAGCTCGCCCAAGATCCGCGAGCACGACGTCAACCGCGTGCCTTCGGTCAACCTGAAGTTCTGAGCCCGCTTGCCCACGGCCTGGCATGAGCGCCAGGCCGCGCCGGCCCTCCGGCAGTCATGCCGCGGCGGCGGCCCGGACTTTGTCCGAAACCGGCCCCCGCCGCTTTCCGATTCGCTTCACACAACGAGTATGGCCGTATTCACCACGGTCTCGCAGGACGAGATCGCCCGCTGGCTGCTGGATTTCGACCTTGGCGAAGTGCGCGAACTGCGCGGCATCGCCTCGGGCATCGAGAACAGCAATTTCTTCCTCACCATGGAGCACAAGGGCCAGACGCGCCAGTACGTGCTGACCATCTTCGAGCGGCTCTCGTTCGCGCAGCTGCCCTATTACCTGCACCTGATGGCGCACCTGGCCGGGCGCGGCATCCGCGTGCCCGCGCCGATCCCGGCGCGCGACGGCGAGATCCTGCGCCCGCTCAAGGGCAAGCCCGCCACCATCGTCACGCGCCTGCCCGGCGCGTCGCAGCTGGCGCCCGACGCGCAGCACTGCGCCGAGGTCGGCGACATGCTGGCGCGCATGCACCTGGCGGGCGTCGATTACCCGCGCCGCCAGCCCAACCTGCGCAGCCTGCCCTGGTGGCAGCAGACCGAGCGCGAGATCCTGCCGTTCCTCGATGCCGGCCAACGCGCGCTGCTGCAACGGGAAATCGCGCACCAGGCAGCGTTCTTTGCCAGCCCGGCGTACGCCAGCCTGGGCGAAGGCCCGTGCCACTGCGACCTGTTCCGCGACAACGCGCTGTTCGAGGAAGACGGCAGCGGGCGCCACCGGCTGGGCGGCTTTTTCGATTTCTACTTTGCCGGCCACGACAAGTGGCTGTTCGACGTGGCGGTCACTGTCAACGACTGGTGCATCGACCTGGCCAGCGGCGAACTCGACCCCGCGCGCGCGCAGGCGCTGCTGCGGGCTTATCATGCGGTCAGGCCGCTGACCGGGACCGAGGCCGCGCACTGGCAGGACATGCTGCGCGCGGGCGCGCTGCGCTTCTGGGTGTCGCGACTGTGGGACTTCTACCTGCCGCGCGAGGCCGACATGCTGCAGCCGCACGATCCGACCCATTTCGAACGCATCCTGCGCCGGCGCCTGGACGCCCACCCCGCGAACCCCGCGAGCGCCCCGCTCCCCTGGATCTGACCCGTATGCAACTACTGGAAGTCCCCGCCAAGGAAGGCTACACCTGGTTCCGCCAGGGCATCTGGCTGTTTCGCAAGAACCCGCTGACCTTCCTGATGCTGCTGTTCGTCTACCTGATCGCCGCGCAGTTGGCCATCGTGGTGCCGCTGATCGGCATCATCGCGCTGCTGGTGGTCACCCCGGGCCTGTCGGTCGGCGTGATGACCGCGTGCCGCGACGTGATCCAGAACAAGCGGGTGCTGCCCACCGTGCTGCTGGCAGGCTTTCGCGCCAACGGCAAGGAAGCCACGCGCAACCTGCTGGTGCTGGGCGGCATTTACGCCGGGCTGGTATTCGTGCTGGGCCTGATCGCCGGCGCGGTGGTCGACATGAGCGCGCTGGTGCCGATCGTGCTGAAAGAAGAGGCGCCGACCGCCGAGGCGGTGCGCCAGCTGTACTACGCCATGCTGATCGGCGCGCTGCTGTACACGCCGATCGCGATGATGTTCTGGTTCGCACCGTTGCTGGCGGCGTGGCACGGCGTGCCGCCGGTCAAGGCGCTGTTCTTCAGCTGGACCGCGTGCTGGCGCAACCGCGGCGCGTTCTTCACCTATGCGGTGCTGTTTGCGATGCTGCTGGTGGCGATTCCGTTCTTCCTGGAGGCGGTGTTCAGCGCGTTCGGCGCCGAGACCGTGCTGTCCTTTCTGGTGACGCCGTATTCGCTGCTGATGCTGGCGATCCTGTACTGCTCGTTCTATGCCACCTACCGCGGCTGCTTCAACGTGACGCCGCCGGGAGTCGAGCCGGCCGCGCCGATGGCGCCAGGCGCTGGCACCTGAGAGCCTCCCGAATGCCGATTGTTTGCTCCCTGCCCCGCTTGCGGGAGAGGGAGCAGACCGCCCTCACGGTTATTCGCAGAACGTCTTCACCATTTCCGCCGCGGCCAGGCGCAGGTCCGGCACGAACGCCATCAGCTGGTCCATCGTCATGCGTGCCATGGGCACCTGCACGGCAATCGCCGCGCAGGCGCGGTGCCGGTTGCGCATGACCGGTACCGCGACCGCGATCATCCCCTCAAGGTTTTCCTGATTGTTGACGCCCAGGCGCCGCCGCCGCGTCTCGGCCAACTCCGCATGCAGTGCCTCGGCATTGGTGATGGTGCGTGCCGAGTGCGCGCGCAGCGGCAGGGTGGCGACCAGGCGCAGGCGCTGCGCGCTCGGCAGGAATGCCAGCAGCAGCTTGCCGCTGGCGGTGCAATGCAGCGGCACCCGCGAGCCCGGCTGCAAATGCATGCGCAGCGGCCATTGCGTCTCTACCCGGTCCAGGTAGACCACGTCATCCCCCGACAGCATGGTCAGGTTGCAGGTCTCCCCGATCTTGTCGACCAGTTGCTGCAGGATCGCATGCCGCGCCGCCGCCGGCCCCGCCTGCATCAGCACATTGACCGCCAGTTGCCGCACGCGCGAAGAACACTCGTAGTGGCGGTTGCCCGCGGTGCGCGACACCAGCCAGGTGCTTTCCAGCTGCTTGAGGATGCGGTGGACCGTCTGCTTCGGCAGTTCGATCGCCTGCACGATGGCCGCCAGCGACAAGGGCCCGTCGGCCGCCGACAGGATCTCGAGGATGCGGAAGGCGCGCACTGCGGCGGCATTCGAGTGATTGCTCATGGATCAAATTTAAGGGATTCCGGGACGCCTGGGCGTCCCGAAAACTGAATTCTGATTCGCACCCGCACGGTGCGCTCGCGAAAGCGCACAAATTGGGACGGAGCGCCTGCCGCGCTTCACTAGATTCGATCCAGGGCCGCCGGCCGGTGCCGCGAACTGCACGGCAAAGCGCGGCGGCCCGCACCGTTCAAACCGCGGAGTCGAATCCATGAGTGTGCAATTACTGCATCGCCGGCAGTCCAACAATTCCGATTTGTCCCTAGCGGCGCCGTCGCTGCCGACGCAGGCAGCCAGCCCTTGCGCAAGCGAAGCCGTGGCCGCAGTCGTGGCCCGGGCCAGGCAGGCGCAACGCGACTTCGCGCGCGCCGACCAGGCCACCGTCGACATCGCCGTCGCCGCCGCGGCGTGGGCCATCATGGAGCCCGCGCGCAACCGCCAGCTGGCCGAGCGTGCCGTCGCCGACACCGGCCTGGGCAATGTCGACGACAAGATCCGCAAGAACCACCGCAAGACGCTCGGGCTGCTGCGCGACCTGCACGGCCGCAAGACCGTGGGTGTGATCGCGCACGACGCGGCAACCGGCATCACCGAGATCGCGCGGCCGGTGGGCGTGGTGGCGGCGATTACGCCGTCGACCAATCCGGCGGCGACGCCGGCCAACAAGATCATCAACGCGCTCAAGTGCGGCAACAGCGTGGTCGTGGCGCCGTCGCCGAAGGGACAGGACACGTGCGCGCTGCTGCTGTCGTTCATCCACGCCGAGCTGGCCCGCGCCGGCCTGCCGGCGGACCTGGTGCAGATGCTGCCCGCGCCGGTCTCGAAGGCCGCGACGGCAGCACTGATGCAGCAGGCCGACCTGGTCGTCGCGACCGGCTCGCAAGCCAATGTCCGCATGGCCTATACCTGCGGCACGCCGGCCTTTGGCGTGGGCGCAGGCAACGTGGCCTCGATCATCGACGCCAGCGCCGCGCTGGCTGACGCGGCGGCCAAGGTCGCGCGCTCCAAGACCTTCGACAACGCCACCAGTTGCTCGTCCGAAAACAGCCTGGTCGTGCTCGACGCCGTCTACCTGCCCATGCTCGACGCGCTGGCGTCGGTCGGAGGCGTGCTGCTCACGGCTGCGGAGAAGGCGCGCCTGCAGGCGCTGATGTGGCACGACGGCAAGCTCGCCGGCACCTTCACCGGGCAGAGCGCGACGCGCATTGCCGAACTTGCCGGGCTGGAGCGCGTGCGCGCGCTGCGGCCCGCCATGCTGCTGGTGGAAGAAACCGGCGTCGGCAGCGACTTCCCCTTCTCCGGCGAAAAGCTCTCGCCGGTGCTGACGCTGTACCGCGCCGCCGACTTCGCGGCGGCGCTCGAGCGGGTAGCGGGCCTGTACGCCTATATGGGCGCCGGGCATTCAGTCGGCCTGCATTCGTCCGACCCGCGCCAGGCGCTGCAACTGGGGCAGCAACTGCCGGTGGCGCGAGTGATCGTGAACCAGGCGCACTGTTTCGCCACCGGCGGCAATTTCGACAACGGCCTGCCGTTCTCGCTGTCGATGGGTTGCGGCACCTGGGGCGGCAACAACTTCTCGGACAACCTCGGCTGGCGCCAGTACCTCAACCTCACCCGCATCGCCATGCCCATCGCCGAACACGTGCCCGACGAAGCGGACCTGCTGGGCGACTACTTCGCGAGGGTCGGCCGATGAACGCGCGCGCGGAACCCCAGGTGTTCGACACCCTCGCCGCGCTGGTGGCCATGCGCGCGGCGCAGTGGCCCGACAAGCCCTACCTGCTGTCCCCGGACAGCGGCAAGGTGCTGACCTTCGGCGCACTGGCGGCCGATGCCGGCATGCTGGCGCGCCGCTATGCGGCCGCCGGGCTGGGCAGCGGGCAGACGGTCTCGGTGTACCTGCCCAACGGCGAGCAGACCGCGCGCCTGCTGCTCGGCACCATGGCCTGCGGGCTGGTGGTCAATCCGATCAACCTGCTGTGCCAGCCGGCGCAGCTGCGCTACATCGTCGCGCATGCGGATACGCGGCTGGTGTTCACCTGGCCGGACGGCGAAGCGGCCATCCGCGCGGCGCTGCGCGAAGCCGGACTGGACGTGCCGGTGATCGTCACCACGCCCGACGCCAGCAGCGTGCCGGCCCTGCCCGTGCGGCAGGAAGCGCCGCCATGGCCCGCGCCGCGGCCGGACGCGCCCGCGCTGCTGATGTATACGTCCGGCACCACCGGCACGCCCAAGGGCGTGCTGCTGACGCAGCGCAACCTGGTGGCCAATGGCGCCAACGTCAGCCGCGAGCATGCGCTGGGGCCGGCCGACCGGGTGCTGGCGACGCTGCCGCTGTACCACATCAATGGCCTGGTCGTGACCGCGATCGCGCCGCTGGTGCACGGCGGCTCGGTGGTGATGCCGATGCGCTTCTCGGCCAGCGCGTTCTGGCAGGACAGCGCCCGCCACGGCTGCACCTGGCTGAACGTGGTGCCGACCATCATCGCCTACCTGCTGAACGACCCGCACGGCCAGGCGCCCGCCGGCGTGCGCTTCTGCCGCTCGGCCTCGGCCGCGCTGCCGCCCGAGCATCACCGCGCCTTCGAAGCGCGCTTCGGCATCGGCGTGATCGAGACCATGGGCATGACCGAGACCGCCGCCCCCGCGTTCAGCAATCCGCTCGATCCGGGCCGGCGGCGCATCGGCAGCATCGGCCGGCCCTCGGGCACGCGCGCCCGCGTGCTCGGGCGCGACGGCAAGCCGGTGGCGGACGGACAGGTCGGCGAGATCGTGCTGCAGGGCGAGAACGTGATGGCTGGCTACTACAAGGCGCCGGAGGCCACGCGCGAGGCCTTTACGCCGGACGGCTGGCTGCGCACGGGGGACCTTGGCTACCGCGACGCCGATGGCTATTTCTACATCACCGGGCGCGCCAAGGAACTGATCATCAAGGGCGGGGAGAACATTGCCCCGCGCGAGATCGACGAGGCGCTGCTGCGCCACCCGGCCGTGCTCGAGGCCGCGGCGGTCGGCGTGCCCGACCCCGCCTACGGGCAGGAGATCGTCGCCTACGTGGTCATGCGCGAGGCGGCGCGCTGCGATGACGCCGCGCTGCGCGCGCATTGCCTGCGCGAGCTGGGCCGCTACAAGACGCCGAAGGAGTTCCGCTTTATCGCCGAGCTGCCGCGCGGGCCGTCGGGCAAGGTGCAGCGGCTCAAGCTGCTCGACCGCGCCTGACGCTTCCCCTCTTCTTCCACAACGATCGCCAAGGAGCCTGCCGGACCCGCATTCACGACACCTGGAGACACGCTTCGACAGACAGATGCTCAAGGACGGGGCAGCGCGGCCGGTGCCGCGCCCCGGCGCGCCGCAAGCGCATGGCGACAGACCATGCGCCGGCCGCCGCCCCGTCGACGCCACGCGCGCTCGCCGCGCACAGGAGGTGGTATGAAGCAACGCATCAAGACCCGGCACATGATCCTCGGCGTCATGTGCCTGATGTATTTCATCGCCTATATCGACCGCGTCAATATCTCGGTCGCCGCGCCCCTGATCCGCGAGGAAATGGGGCTCACCGCATCGCAACTCGGGCTGGTGTTCTCGGCCTTTGCCTACCCCTATGCCGCCATGCAGATCCTGGGCGGCTGGATGTCGGACAAGTTCGGGCCCAAGAAGGTGCTGATCGTGCTGTCGCTGATCTGGGGCGTGGCCACGGTGCTGACCGGCTTTGCCGGCAGTGTGCTGATGCTGGTGGCGTTGCGCTTCGCGCTGGGGATCGGCGAAGGCGGGGCGTTCCCGACCGCGACGCGCGCCTTCACCTACTGGATGCCGGTGGCGGAGCGCGGCTTTGCGCAGGGCATCACCCACAGTTTCGCGCGGCTGGGCGGCGCGATCACGCCGCCGGTGGTGCTGGCCATCGTCGCCACCGCCGGCTGGCGCGAGGCCTTTATCGTGCTGGGCGCGGTCAGCCTAGGCTGGACCCTGCTGTACGCCTTCGTGTTCAAGGACTCGCCTGACCAGCACCGTCGCGTCAGCGCGGCGGAATTGCAGGAGATCGGCTACCGGCGCGGCGATTGCCAGCAGGCCGCGAAAGCGCCCACGCCCTGGCGCCGTCTGTTCCGGCGCATGTGGCTGGTGACCTTCGTGGACTTCTGCTATGGCTGGTCGCTGTGGGTTTACCTGACCTGGCTGCCTTCGTACCTGAAGGAAGCGCGCGGCTTCGACCTGAAGCAACTGGCGCTGTTCACCGCGTTGCCGCTGATGGCGGGCGTGGTCGGCGACACGCTCGGCGGCGTGCTGTCGGACCGGCTCTACCGCCGCACCGGCAACCTGCGCCTCGCGCGCGGCGCGATCCTGTTCGTCGGGCTGGCCGGATCGCTGATGTTCATCGTGCCGATGACCTACACCGCCGATGCCGTCAACGCCGTGATCCTGCTGTCGCTGTCGTTCTTCTTCCTGGAGCTGACCAACGCCGTGCTGTGGAGCCTGCCGCTGGACATCGCCGGCAAGTACGCCGGCACCGCGGGCGGCATGATGAACACCGGCTTCGGGCTGGCCGGCATGGTCTCGCCGGTGGTGTTCGGCTACCTGATCGAGCGGACCGGCAGCTATGACCTGCCGTTCATGATCTCGGCGGCACTGCTCGGGGTTGGCGCGCTGGCCTCGCTGTTCATCAATCCGCTGCTGACGGTGGACAGCCCGGACCCGAAACCCGGCGAGGTGCGGCACGCGTTGTCCTGAGCCAGCCCTGGCCGCCTCCTGGCGGCCGGCGCAGCCGGACCGCGCTCAGTCGATCGCGTCCAGCTTGGCCACCGACAGCGCCAGCCACTTGGCGCCGTGGCGCTTGAAGTTGATATTGGCGCGGGCATCGGCGCCCTCGCCTTCCAGCGCCGTGATCACGCCTTCGCCGAACTTGTTGTGGAACACCGACTGGCCGACGCGGAAGCCGGTGCCGGCCTCGCGTTTGGCATCGGCGTAGCCGTTGCCGTTGTCCATGCCGCCGGTCGGCCTGGTACCGGTATAGGGCACGTCCTCGGGCTTGCGGAACCAGTCGCGGCCCCAGGCGTTGTCGCGTTCCTGGCGGCGCACGCCGCCGTAGCTCTGCGCCGGCGGCGTCAGCCACTTGAGCGAGGGCTCGGGCAGTTCCTCGAAGAAGCGCGAACGCACGTGGTAGCGGGTCTGGCCGTGCAGCATGCGGCTTTGCGCGAACGACATGTAGAGCCGCTTGCGCGCGCGCGTAATGGCGACGTACATCAGCCGGCGTTCCTCCTCCAGCCCGTCGGGGTCCATCATGCTGTTCTCGTGCGGGAACAGCCCTTCTTCCATCCCGCTGATGAAGACCACGTCGAACTCCAGCCCCTTGGCCGCGTGCACGGTCATCATCTGCACCGCGTCCTGGCCGGCCTGGGCCTGGTTGTCGCCGGCCTCGAGCGAGGCGTGGGTCAGGAACGCGACCAGCGGCGTCATCACCACCGGCAACGCCTCGGGGTCGAGCAGTTGCTGGGCCTGGTCGCCCGCGGCCAGCGCCGGCGCGGCGGGCGTGCGGTCGGCCGGAATCACCGCGGCGAGCGCGTCGAGCCCGTAGCCCTCCTCCGTCACGAAGGCCTGCGCGGCGGTCACCAGTTCCTGCAAGTTCTCGATGCGGTCCTGGCCTTCCTTCTCGCCTTGGTAGTAGGTGATCAGGCCGCTGTTGTTGATCACATACTCGACGGTCTCGGGCAGCGTCAGGCGGCGCGTTTCCTCGCGCATCGCGTCGATCAGCCGCGCGAACGCCGCCAGCTTGCTGCCGGCCGCGCCGGGCACGTAAGCCACCGCCTCGGACAAGGCACAGTCGTACTGGCGCGCCATGTCCTGCAGCACTTCCAGCGAGCGCGCGCCGATGCCGCGCGCCGGGAAGTTGACCACGCGGCCGAAGGCGGCGTCGTTGCGCGGGTTCTCCAGCAGCTGCATGTAGGCCAGCGCGTGCTTGATTTCGGCGCGCTCGAAGAAGCGCAGGCCGCCATAGACGCGATACGGGATGCCGGCCGAAAACAGCGCGTGCTCGATCACGCGCGACTGCGCGTTGCTGCGGTACAGGATGGCGATCTCGGCGCGGCTCGCGCCCTGCGCGATCTGGTCGCGGATCTCTTCGATGATCCAGGCCGCTTCCTGGCCGTCGGTGCCGCCCTGGAACACGCGCACCGGCTCGCCGTGGCCGGCGTCGGTGCGCAGGTTCTTGCCCAGGCGGCGCGCGTTGTGCGAGATCAGGTGGTTGGCCGAATCGAGGATATGCCCGTGCGAGCGGTAGTTCTGCTCCAGCTTGATCATCCGGCGCACGCGGAACTCGTGCTCGAAGTCGCGCATGTTGCCGACGTTGGCGCCGCGGAACGCATAGATGCTCTGGTCGTCGTCGCCCACGGCGAAAACCGCCGCCGGGTTCTGCGTGCCGTGGCCGGCCAGCAGCTTGAGCCACTGGTACTGCAGCACGTTGGTGTCCTGGAACTCGTCGACCAGCACATGGCGGAAGCGGTGCTGGTAGTGCTGGCGGATGGCGTCGTTGTAGCGCAGCAGTTCGTAGCAGCGCAGCAGCAGCTCGGCGAAGTCGACCACGCCTTCGCGCTGGCACTGCATGTCGTAGGCGGCGTAGAGGTCGACGAAACGCTTGTTGAAGTCGTCGTTGGCCTCGACGTCGGCCGGGCGCAGGCCCTGCTCCTTGGCGTTGTTGATGAAGTACTGCAGGTTCTTGGCCGGGTACTTCTCGTCGTCGACGTTGAGCGACTTGAGCAGCCGCTTGAGCGCCGAGAGCTGGTCCTGGCTGTCGAGGATGGCAAAGGTCTGCGGCAGCCCCGCATCGCGGAAATGCGCGCGCAGCATGCGGTTGCACAGGCCGTGGAAGGTGCCGATCCACATGCCGCGGGTGTTGATCGGCAGCATCGACGCCAGCCGTGTCTGCATTTCCTTGGCGGCCTTGTTGGTAAAGGTCACCGCCAGGATGCCGGCCGGCGAGACATGGCCGTTCTGGATCAGCCACGCGATGCGCGTGGTCAGCACGCGGGTCTTGCCGCTGCCCGCGCCCGCCAGGATCAGCGCCGGTTCGTCGGGCAGGGTGACGGCGGCTAGTTGTTCGGCGTTCAGGTTGGCGAGCAGGTCGGACATCGGAAGGGCCTAGTGGAGTCGCCGCAATTATACCGGGGGGCCCTGTTCCATAACTCCCGGCCGCGCGCCGCCGGGGGGCGCCCGCCCGGCCACGAAATAGGCACAGGCGGCCCGCCCCCGTATAATTTGTCGTTTCACTGGCGCCAGGCCGGCCATCGCAGGCCGCCAGCGACCGCCAGGCGCAGGGCACCGCACCTGCCACGCATCTAGACGCCAACCTCGACATCCCAGCATGACCGCCCAAGACCAATCGCTTGCCAAGAGCTTCGAACCCGCCGCCATCGAGGCAAAGTGGGGCCCCGAGTGGGAGAAGCGCGGCATCGCCCAGCCCACCTTCGATCCCGCCCGTCCGGACTTCGCGATCCAGCTGCCGCCGCCCAATGTGACCGGCACGCTGCATATGGGCCATGCGTTCAACCAGACCATCATGGACGGCCTGGCGCGCCATGCGCGCATGACCGGCGCCAACACGCTGTGGGTGCCGGGCACCGACCACGCCGGCATCGCCACGCAGATCGTGGTGGAGCGCCAGCTGGAGGGCCAAGGGGTGTCGCGCCATGACCTGGGCCGCGAGAAGTTTACCGAGAAGGTGTGGGCCTGGAAGGAAGAGTCGGGCTCGACCATCACCCGCCAGGTGCGGCGCATGGGCGCGTCGATCGACTGGAGCCGCGAGTACTTCACGATGTCGCCGGAGATGTCGACGGCGGTCACCGAAGTGTTCGTTCGGCTATACGAACAGGGGCTGATCTATCGCGGCAAGCGCCTGGTCAACTGGGATCCGGTGCTGGGCACCGCGGTGTCCGACCTGGAAGTCGACAGCGTCGAGGAAGAAGGCTCGCTGTGGCACATCCGCTATCCGCTGGTCGAGGCTGACGCCAAAGGCGGCCTGACCCACCTGACCGTGGCCACCACCCGTCCCGAGACCATGCTGGGCGACGTCGCGGTGATGGTGCATCCGGAAGACGAGCGCTATGCGCACCTGATCGGCAAGTCGGTGCACCTGCCGCTGACCGGCCGCCAGATCCCGGTGATCGCCGACGAGTATGTCGACCGCGAGTTCGGCACCGGCGTGGTCAAGGTGACGCCGGGCCATGATTTCAACGACTATGCGGTGGGCCTGCGCCACAACCTGCCGCAGCTGTCGATCCTGACGCTGGACGCGAAGATCGTCGCCGACGCACCCGCCGCCTACGCCGGCCTGGACCGCTTCGACGCGCGCAAGGCCATCGTCGACGATCTCGACAAGCAAGGCCTGCTGGAAGACGTCAAGAAGCACAAGCTGATGACCCCGCGCAGCGAGCGCACCGGCAGCGCGATCGAGCCGATGCTGACCGACCAGTGGTTCGTCGCCATGAGCAAGCCGGCGCCGGAAGGCACCTTCTACCCGGGCCGCTCGATCGCCGAGGTGGCGCTCGAAGCCGTGCAGGGCGGCGAGATCAAGCTGGTACCGGAGAACTGGATCAGCACCTACAACCAGTGGCTGGGCAATATCCAGGACTGGTGCATCTCGCGCCAGCTGTGGTGGGGCCACCAGATCCCGGCATGGTACGACGATGCCGGCAATTGCTTCGTCGGCCGCACCGAAGAAGAAGCGCTCGCCAAGGCGCGCGCCGCCGGCAGCACCGGCACGCTGCGCCGCGAGGAAGACGTGCTCGACACCTGGTTCTCGTCGGCGCTGGTGCCGTTCTCGTCGCTGGGTTGGCCCGCGGAGACGCCTGAGCTGAAGCACTTCCTGCCGTCGTCGGTGCTGGTCACCGGCTACGACATCATCTTCTTCTGGGTGGCGCGCATGGTCATGATGACCAAGCACTTCACCGGCAAGGTGCCCTTCCATACCGTCTACGTGCACGGCCTGGTGCGCGATTCGGAAGGCAAGAAGATGAGCAAGTCCGAGGGCAACACGCTCGACCCGGTCGACCTGATCGATGGCATCGACCTCGACACGCTGCTGAAGAAGCGCACCACCGGGCTGCGCCGGCCCAAGGACGCGCCCAAGATCGAGAAGAAGACCAAGAAGGAGTTCCCCGACGGCATTCCGGCCTTCGGCGCCGACGCGCTGCGCTTCACCTTTGCGTCGCTGGCTACGCTCGGCCGCAACATCAATTTCGATACCGGCCGCTGCGAGGGCTACCGCAACTTCTGCAACAAGCTGTGGAACGCCACCCGCTTTGTGCTGATGAACACCGAGGGCCATGACTGCGGCATGGGCCCGTGCAACCAGGACTGCGGCCCGGACGGCTATCTCGATTTCTCGCAGGCCGACCGCTGGATCGTGTCGCTGCTGCAGCGCGTGGAGGCGGACGTCGAGAAGGGCTTTGCCGAGTACCGCTTCGACAATATCGCCAACGCCATCTACAAGTTCGTCTGGGACGAGTATTGCGACTGGTACCTGGAACTGGCCAAGGTGCAGATCCAGAACGGCACCCCGGCGCAGCAGCGCGCCACCCGCCGCACGCTGCTGCGCGTGCTCGAGACCGTGCTGCGCCTGGCGCATCCGATCATCCCGTTCATCACCGAGGAACTGTGGCAGAAGGTGGCCCCGCTGGCCGGCCGCGCCAGCGCCGATGGTGCGGAAACGATCGCATTGCAGCCGTATCCGCTGCCCGCCGTCGCCAAGATCGACGAGAATGCGGAGCAATGGGTCGCGCGCCTGAAGGAAGTCATCGACGCCTGCCGCAACCTGCGCGGCGAAATGAACATCTCGCCGGCGCAGCGCATCCCGCTGTACGCGCAGGGCGACAGCGCCTTCCTGAAGGCGGCGAGCGCACATATCCAGGCGCTGGCGAAACTTTCAGAGGTGCGCGTCTTCGAAGATGAAGCCACCCTGCAAGCGGAAGGCGCCGGTGCGCCGGTCGCCATTGCCGGGGGCAACCACCTGCTGCTGAAGATCGAGATCGATATCGCCGCCGAGCGCGTGCGCCTGTCGAAGGAGGTCGAACGCATCGGTGGCGAAATCGGCAAGTGCCGCGCCAAGCTGTCGAACGAGAGCTTTGTCGCCAAGGCACCGCCCGCGGTGGTGGCGCAAGAGACGCAGCGCCTGTCCGATTTCGAGCAGACGCTGGCCAAGCTGCAGGGCCAGCTGCAGCGGCTGCCGGCCTGACCCAGGGTCAGTCAGGCGGCCTGCATCACGTCCCCGCCAGCCGCGGGGTTCTGTGCGACATCGTCGGACAGAACCGGACAGACGGCGCCCATGCTGGCTGGCAGGGTTATGGACTGGAATCTGAGAGGTACACCTGATATGGAAAATCGCGTCACCAAGGCTGTGTTCCCGGTTGCGGGCCTGGGCACCCGCTTCCTGCCAGCCACCAAGGCCAGCCCCAAGGAAATGCTTCCGGTGGTGGACAAGCCGCTGATCCAGTACGCCGTGGAAGAAGCCATGGCCGCCGGCATTACCGAGATGATCTTTGTCACCGGCCGCTCCAAGCGCGCGATCGAGGACCATTTCGACAAGGCCTTCGAACTGGAGGTCGAACTCGAGGCCAAGAACAAGCAGGCGCTGCTGGACGTGGTGCGCTCGATCAAGCCGGCCAACGTGGAGTGCTACTACGTGCGCCAGCCTGAAGCGCTGGGCCTGGGCCACGCGGTGCTGTGCGCGGCCAAGCTGGTCGGCGATACCCCGTTCGCGGTGATGCTGGCCGATGACCTGATCGACGGCAAGCCGCCGGTGATGAAGCAGATGGTCGATGCCTTCAACCACTACAACTGCTCAGTGCTGGGCGTCGAGGAAATCACCCCCGACCAGAGCCGCTCCTACGGTGTGATCGATGGCCGCGAGTGGGACGAGGATGTGATCAAGGTCTCGGGCATCGTCGAGAAGCCGGCACCGGAAGACGCGCCGTCCAACCTCGGCGTGGTCGGGCGCTACATCCTGACGCCACGCATCTTCGACCACCTGCGCGAACTGAAGCCCGGCGCCGGCGGCGAGCTGCAGCTGACCGACGCAATCCAGTCACTGCTCGGCCAGGAACAGGTGCTGGCGTACCGCTACCAGGGCCGCCGCTATGACTGCGGCAGCAAGCTGGGCTACCTGAAGGCAACCGTGGAGTTCGCGCTGAAGCACCCCGAAGTCGGCACCGATTTCAGCGCCTACCTGGAATCGCGCGAGCACCTGACCGGCATCGGCCGTTGACCGCCCGCTGACCGGCACATGCCGGACGAAGAAAAAGCCGCTTCAAGCGGCTTTTTCTTCGTCCGGGCCCGCCCGGTGCGGAGCCCGATGGCCGCGCCTTAGCGGCGGCGCATATAGAACACGAACACCTTGTCCACTTCCGAGTGCGACAGCAGCTCATTGCCGGTCTGCTTGGCAAAGGCCTGGAAATCGCGCGTGGCGCCGGGATCGGTGGCCAGCACCTTGAGCACGTCGCCGCTGGCCATGTCGGCCAGGGCCTTCTTGGTGCGCAGGATCGGCAGCGGGCAGTTCAGGCCGCGCGCATCCACTTCTTTCTGGAACTCCATTCGTCTCTTCCTTTGATGCCTGGGGGCGGGAGGCCGGTGGGAACACCGGCCTTACCAGCGGTATTGTAGCGAAGCCCCGACCTGGCTGAAGTCATGGGGGCGGCGCGGGTCCGGAATGTCGGCGCCGCTCTGGCGGTCGAAGAAGCGCACCGGGTAGCCGCGCGCGGCCAGCCAGTCGGCCACCGCAAAGCCGGTGCCGGCCGTCCATACGCGCACGTCCTCGGGCGCCACCAGCTTGTACTCGGCCAGTTCCTCGGACAGTTCGACGGTACCGGTCGCCTTGACGTGATAGGCGATGATCAGCTCGTTCTTGCGCATGAATTCGTAGACGCCGATCAGCGCGACCGACTCGGTATCGAGGTTGGTCTCTTCCTTCAGTTCGCGCGCCACGCCCAGCTCGGGCGGCTCGTCGCGCTCCAGGAAGCCCGTCACCAGCGCAAACATCTTCTCGGGCCACGCCGCGTTGCGCGCCAGCAGCAGCTTGTCCTGGTACTCGACCACCGCCGCCAGCACCGGCAGCGGGTTGTTCCAGTGCACGAAGCCGCATTCCTGCTGCACGCAGGCATGGCGTTCGCGCCCGGACAGCGGCAGCACCTCGAGCGGCGCGCCGCACTGCGGGCAGAATCGGTATGGCATGGGGGCTCCTGATGGTGTCTCGTCGTTATAGGTATGGTGCGCCGGTCAGGCGCCGCACGCGGCGCGCATGTCGGCGGCCAGCGCCTCGACCGTCTGCGGCTGCAGGTCCCATGAACACATGAAACGGCAGCCGCCAGCGCCGATAAAGGTATAGAAGCGCCAGCCCCTGGCGCGCAGCGCTTCGATCGCCGGCAGCGGCAGTTCGGCGAACACGGCATTGGACTGTGTCGGGAACATGATGCGAACGCCCGGAATCTCACGGATGCGCTGCTGCAGCAGCTGCGCCATCGCATTGGCATGGCGCGCGTTGGCGAGCCACACGTCGTTCTCGAGCAAGCCCAGCCACGGCGCCGAGATAAAGCGCATCTTCGACGCCAGCTGCCCGGCCTGCTTGACGCGGTAGGCAAAGTCCTCGGCCAGGCGGCGATCGAAGAACACCACCGCCTCGCCCACCGGCAGCCCGTTCTTGGTGCCGCCAAAGCACAGCACGTCGACGCCCGCGCGCCAGGTGATTTCGGAAGGATGCACACCCAGCGACGCCACCGCGTTGGCAAAGCGCGCGCCGTCCATATGCACGCGCAACTGCCGGCGCTTGGCGATGGCGGCGATCGCGCGCACCTCTTCCACGCTGTAGACGGTGCCGACTTCGGTCGACTGCGTCAGCGACACCACCTTGGGCTTGGGGTAATGGATGTCGGCGCGGCGCGTGACCAGCGCCTCGACCGCGTCGGGCGTAAGCTTGCCGTGCTCGCCGGGTGCGGTGAGCAGCTTGGAGCCGTTGGAAAAGAACTCCGGCCCGCCGCATTCATCGGTCTCGATATGCGCCAGTTCGTGGCAGATCACCGAGTGGTACGACTGGCACAGCGCCGACAGGGCCAGCGAGTTGGCCGCGGTGCCGTTGAACACGAAGAACACTTCGCAATCGGTCTGGAACAGGTCGCGGATGCGGTCGCACACCTTCTGCGTCCAGCTATCGTCGCCGTAGGCCTGTTCATGGCCACTGCCGTTGGCTTCCAGGAAATACTTGAGCGATTCCGGGCAGAAGCCGGCGTAGTTGTCGGAGGCGAAGTGCTGCATGGTGTTCAGTATGAGGCGGCCGGGTGCTTTACTTCTTGTCGGCCCACAGCTCGCCGCCGGTGGCCCAGTTTTCGCGCTTGATGTCGGTGATGATGATGTCGACCGCCGACGGCGAGCAGCCCAGCGTTTCGCAGCTGACGCGGGTCACTGCCTCGACAAACTTGCGCTTCTGCTCGATGGTGCGGCCTTCGAACATTTCGACGTGGAAAGTCGGCATACATTGCTCCTGTGCTGTGTTGATTGTTGTCGTCCGGTGGGGATACCTTTACCCCCTTCAGTCCCGGTAGGAAGGATCGATTCTATCCAGTTTGCGCAGCAGCGCGGGCCATTCCAGCACGCCCTCGACGGCGCCATCGTCATAGAGCTGCTCGGAAGTCTTGTCCGCCACGGCGGCGCCAGGCTGCACCAGTGCGCCGCCAGCCTGCGCCGCGATCTGGACTTCGCAGGCCTTGATCAGGGTCGCCATCAGCACATAGGCCTCGGCCACGGTGCGACCGACCGTCAGCGTGCCGTGGTTGCGCAACAGCATGGCCGGATGCGTGCCCAGCGATGCGGTCAGCCGCGCGCCCTCGGGCGGGGTGAAGGCCAGGCCCTCGTAATCGTGGTAGGCGATGCGCCCATGGAAACGCATGGCGTGCTGCGACAGCGGCAGCAGCCCCGCCGCCTGTGCCGAGACCGCAATGCCGGCGGTGTTATGCAGGTGCATCACGCACATCGCGTCGGAGCGTGCCGCATGCACCGCGGCGTGCAGCGCAAAGCCGGTCACGTTGACCGGGTGCACGGTGTCGCCGACGACTTCGCCGCGGCCGTTGATTTTGACCAGGTCGCTGGCGCGGATCTCGTCGAAGGCAAAGCCGAACGGATTGATCAGGAAGTGATCCGGCTCGCCCGGCACCGTGGCCGAGATATGGGTGTAGATCAGGTCATCCCATCCCTCGCGCGCGGCCAGGCGATAGGCGGCCGCCAGGTCGACGCGCACGCGCTGCTCTTCGGCGGACACGGGATGGGAAGCGCCCGCGGCGCGCGCGGGCTGCAAGGCAAAAGACATGGGGTCGCTCCTGCGCCGCCCGGTCTGGCGTGCCGGGTACGGCCCCGGCCTTCTGTGCGGCGCCGCGGGCTGCACGGCGGGCGCGCAACCGCGCGCGTGGCGCCGGGCGGCAAAGGCAATACTTTAGCGCACCTTGGCGCCCGGCCTCACGGTGGCGCTCAGGGTGCTGCCAGCGGCCAGGCCCGGCGCATCCACGCGAACACCAGCGCCCCCAGCGCCAGCGCCGCCGCGGCGCATGCCAGGGATGCGGCAAAGCCGCCGGTGCGCGCCACCAGCGCGGTTGCCAGCGGCGGGCCGGCGATCTGGCCGAGGCCGTAGGACGCAGTCATCAGGCCCATCAGGCGCGGTGCATGCGGTCCCCACAGCCGCCGCGCCTCGCGCATCGCAAACGCCACCAGCGCGGTGAAGGGCAGCCCCGCCAGCAGGCTGCTGACGGCGAAGCCGGCCACGCTCGGAAACACCACCGCGATCGCCACGCCCAGCGCCTGCATGCCGTACAGCAGCGCCAGCAGTTTGCGGTTGTCGTGCGCCATGCCGATCCGCGTCGCCAGGAACGCGCCCACCGCCACGCCCGCGCCGAAGATCGGCCAGAACAGGTCGGCCCACACCGTGCCGGGTAACGCTTCACGCGCGATCACGGGCAGGAAGGTCGCCGTGATGATGTAGCCAAAACCGGCCAGGCCATAGGCAAGGGTCAGCACCCAGGTCTGGGCGTCGAGCCGCGCGGCGCCGGCAGCGGCGGTCTCCGGGGACGGTGCCGATGCCGAAGCCGCCACGGCGGGCCGCGCGATGAAGACGCGCCAGACCGCCGCCACCAGCACCACCGCCAGCGCGGTGAATGCCAGCCAGCCATGGTCCGCATGCCAGCCCGCGCCGACCATGCCCGACGCGCCCAGCCCGGTGACCACGATGCCCAGGCCCGGGCCGCAGAAGATCAGCCCGGCCAGTTCGGGCTGGCCCTGCTCGGCCAGCCGCTGCAGGCACCAGCCGGCGGTGTAGACCATCACCACGGCGCTGGCCACGCCCGCGGCGGCGCGCCACAGCGACCACGCCGGCATGCCGCCCGGCAAGGCCATGCCCAGCGTCAGCAGTACCGTGGCCACCAGGCCCCAGCGCACCATGCGTACCGGATCAGGCCGGATAAACATGCACGCCGCGGCACCGAGGAAATAGCCGATGTAGTTCACCGTGGCCAGACAGCCGCCCTGCTGCAGCGTGACGGTGCCGTCACGCAACATCATCGGCAGCAGCGGTGTAAAGGCGAAACGGCCAATGCCCATCACCACCGCCAGCGACACCAGGCCGCCCATCGCCACCGCAACCGGGCCGGCTTGCCGGCGCGCAGGCGTGGCGGCGGCCACCGGCGCGACAGGGTGATCGGGCTCCAGGCTTTGGGGCGTCGGCATGATGAGGGGCCGCGGGGGCAGCCGTTGCATTGCGATCCCTGTATGCTACGCTGGCACCGACATCCCGAAAAATGAATTATCAAGATGCCATGCATCTTGTCTTGAGATGGAAATAACCGGAGGCCCCTCATGGATCTTGCCGCCCTCGAGATTTTTCGCGCCGTGGTCGAAGCCGGCGGCATCACCCGCGCGGCCGAGCGGCTGCACCGGGTCCAGTCCAATGTGACCACCCGCATCCGCCAGCTGGAACAGTCGCTCGGCGTCGACCTGTTCGTGCGCGACGGCCGGCGCATGGTGCTGACGCCTTCCGGCCAGACCTTGTTCGACTACGCCTGCCGCATCCTGACCCTGACCGACGAAGCGCGCCAGGCGGTGTTGCCGGCGCGCCCGCACGGCCGGCTGCGCATTGCCTCGATGGAAAGCACCGCCGCGAGCCGCCTGCCCGAGGTGCTGGCCGCGTATCACCAGGCGTGGCCCGAGGTGCAGCTGGAACTGGTGACGCTGGCCACGCGGCAGGCCTTCGATGCGCTGGCGCGCTTCGAGGTCGATTGCGCCTTCGTGGCCGAGCCGCTGGCCGACCCGGCGCTGCGCGCGGTGCCGGTGTTCGAGGAAGAACTGGTGGTGATCACGCGCGCGCACCATCGCCCGGTGCGCGCCGCGGCGGACCTGGAAGTGCCGACACTGCTGGCGTTCGAGCCCGGCTGCAACTACCGTGCGCGGCTGGAAAGCTGGTACGGGACCGGCGTGGCGCCGACGCCGCGCGTGCTGCAGCTCAGCTCTTACCATGCCATCGTCACCTGCGTGGCGGCCGGCATCGGCGCGGCGATCGTGCCGCGCTCGGTGCTGGGCCTGTACCGGGACTTGCCCGCGATCCGCCAGCACGGCCTGGGCGCGGCGGGCCGCGTGCGCACGCTGCTGGCCTGGCAGCCGTCGATGGCCAGCGCCGCGCTGCATGCGCTGGTCGATGCCCTGCCCAACCTGTCGCCGGGGTCTCCCGGTACCACCGGTCCCGCGCTGGCGGCGGCCTGAGCTGCCGGTCGGGCACACAGCGTGCAAGATGTGCCCGGTGGCCTACACTTGAAGTGGCGCCACCACGGCACCTTGCGTGCCTCGCCCTGCCATGAACCCTGCCACCGCGTTGCTGCGGGTCTTCCGGCTGCTGTCCAGCCTGGCGCTGGCATGCTGCGCGCTCGCCGTCGGCGGCAGCGGCATCGCGGCGCCGCCCAAGGGCACCGCCACTGCCACCGCGCCGGTCTACGTGATCCCCTTGAAGGGGGCAGTCGGCCCCGCCAGCGCCAGCTTTATCCTGCGCGGCATGGCACGGGCCCGCGAGGCCGGCGCGCAGCTGGTGGTGCTCGAGATGGACACCCCCGGCGGGCTCGACGCGTCGATGCGCGAGATCATCCAGGCGATCCTGGCCTCGCCGGTGCCGGTGGCCAGCTATGTCTATCCCGGCGGGGCGCGCGCGGCCAGCGCGGGCACCTACATCCTCTACGCCAGCCATATCGCGGCGATGGCGCCCGGCACCAATCTGGGCGCGGCCACGCCGGTGCAAGTCGGCATCGGCGGGCCGCAGAAGCCTGAGTCCGTGCCTGGCGCCCGCCCCGCCTCGGCGCCGGCCAGCGAGCCCGCGTCAGGCGATACCATGGCGCGCAAGCAGGTGCACGATGCCTCGGCCTATATCCGCGGCCTGGCGCAGCTGCGCGGACGCAATGCCGAATGGGCCGAGCGCGCGGTACGCGAATCGGTCAGCCTGTCGGCGGACGAAGCACTGGCCCAGCGCGTGGTCGACCTGGTCGCCCCCGACCTGCCCGCGCTGCTGCGACAGGCCGAGGGCCGCAAGCTCACCGCCGCTGGCGGCAAGGCCAGCGTGCTGCATACCGCCAATGCGCCGGTAGTGACGCTGGAGCCCGACTGGCGCAGCCGTTTCCTGGCGGTGATCACCGAGCCCAGCGTGGCGCTGCTGCTGATGATGATCGGCATCTACGGACTGATCTTCGAGTTCTCCACGCCAGGCATGGTGGTGCCCGGCATTGCCGGCGCGATCTGCCTGCTGGTGGCGCTGTTCGCGCTGCACATGCTGCCGGTGAACTACGCCGGGCTGGCGCTGGTCGCGCTGGGCATCGGCTGCATGGTGGCGGAGCTGTTCCTGCCGACCTTCGGCGCGCTCGGGGTCGGCGGCATCATCGCCTTCGCCTTCGGCGCGGTGATGCTGATCGACACCGACGTGCCCGGCTTCGGTGTGCCGCTGCCGATGGTGGCGGCGATGTCGGCGCTGTCGGCGGTGTTCGTGTTCGGCATGTCGGCGATGCTGGTGCGCTCGCGCAGGCGCCCGGTGGTCAGCGGTGCCGACACGCTGGTCGGCGCCCGCGGCGAACTGCTGGACGACCTGCGCGAGGAAGGCTGGGCCACGTTGCGCGGAGAAACCTGGCGCGTGCGCAGCGCCACCCCGCTGGCGCGCGGCACGCCGGTGGTGGTTACCGCCCGCCATGGGCTGGTGCTTGACGTGGTCGCCGCCGGCAGCGCCCCGCTGGTTCCTGCCTCTCCATCCCAACCGACTCCAGACAAGGGAGCCTGACCATGGTCTACGGATTCAGCTTCGGCGGCGTGATCTTCCTGCTGGCACTGCTGGTCATCATGTCGTTCCGCGTGTTGCGCGAATACGAACGCGGCGTGGTGTTCATGCTCGGGCGCTTCTGGCGGGTCAAGGGCCCGGGCCTGGTGCTGCTGATCCCGGCGGTGCAGCAGATGGTCAGGGTCGACCTGCGCACAGTGGTGATGGACGTGCCGCCGCAGGACGTGATCTCGCGCGACAACGTCTCGGTCAAGGTCAATGCGGTGGTGTATTTCCGCGTGGTCGATCCGGAGCGCGCCATCATCCAGGTGGCGAACTTCCTCGAAGCCACCAGCCAGCTGGCGCAGACCACGCTGCGCTCGGTGCTGGGCAAGCATGAACTGGACGAGATGCTGGCCGAGCGCGAGAAGCTCAACCTCGATATCCAGCAGGCGCTGGACGCGCAGACCGACGGCTGGGGCATCAAGGTCTCGAACGTCGAGATCAAGCACGTCGACCTGAACGAGACCATGATCCGCGCGATTGCCCGCCAGGCCGAGGCCGAACGCGAGCGGCGCGCCAAGGTGATCCATGCCGAGGGCGAACTGCAGGCTTCCGAGAAACTGCTGGAAGCCGCGCAGATGCTGGCGCGCCAGCCGCAGGCGATGCAGTTGCGCTATATGCAGACGTTGACGCAGATCGCCGGCGACAAGAGTTCGACGATCGTGTTTCCGCTGCCGATGGAGTTACTGACGGTGCTGGGCAGCGGCAAGGGCACGCCGGAAAAGTAAAAAAGCAAAAAGGGCGCCGCGGCGCCCTTTTTGCTCTGGTGACAACGTCAAGCCGGCCTGATGTTTGCTTCCCTCTCCCGCAAGCGGGAGAGGGAAGCAAACCCTCGGCCGATCAGACCTTGCCTGCCACCCATTCGCTGACACCCGCCAGCGCCTGCGGCAGCTTGGCCGGCTCGGTGCCGCCGGCCTGCGCCATGTCGGGACGGCCGCCGCCCTTGCCGCCCACCTGCTGGGCGACAAAGTTGACCAGCTCGCCGGCCTTGACCCTGGCCGTGGCATCGGCGGTGACGCCGGCGATCAGGCTGACCTTGCCGTCGGCCACCGCACCCAGCACGATGGCGGCGCTCTGCAGCTTGTCCTTGAGCTTGTCCATGGTCTCGCGCAGGGTCTTGACGTCGGCGCCATCCAGCTGCGCGGCCAGCACCTTCAGGCCCTTCACGTCGACCGCCTGCGCCGCCAGCTCGTCGCCCTGCGACGCGGCCAGCTTGCTCTTCAGGCGCTCCAGCTCCTTCTCCAGCGCGCGCACCTGGTCCTGCACCTGGCCGATGCGCGGCACCAGTTCCGACGGCTGCGCCTTGAGCACGGCGGCGGCTTCGTTCAGCTTCGCATCCAGGCCCTGCAGGTAATGCAGCGCGTTGTCGCCGGTGATGGCTTCGACGCGGCGGATGCCGGCGGCGACGCCGCCTTCCATCACGATCTTGAACAGGCCGATATCGCCGGTGCGGTGCACATGGGTGCCGCCGCACAGTTCCTTCGAGGTGCCGATCGACAGCACGCGCACGTCGTCGGCGTACTTCTCGCCGAACAGCGCCATCGCGCCGCTCTTGACCGCGTCGTCGAACGGCATGACTTCCGCGTGCGTGTCTTCGTTACGCAGGATCTCGGCGTTGACGATCTCTTCGACCTGGCGGATCTGTGCGTCGGTCAGCGCGGCGTTGTGCGAGAAGTCGAAGCGGGTCTTGTCCGCATCGACCAGCGAGCCCTTCTGCTGCACGTGGCTGCCCAGCACTTCGCGCAGCGCCTTGTGCATCAGGTGGGTGGCCGAGTGGTTGCGCACGGTGCGCGCACGGCGCAGCGCATCCACCTGCGCCGAGACCGCATCGCCGACCTTGAGCGCGCCGCCCTGCAGCGTGCCCTGGTGGCCGAACACGTCGGCCTGGATCTTGGTGGTGTCGGCCACGGCAAACACCGCGCTGCCAGACTTCAGCAGGCCCTGGTCGCCGGCCTGGCCGCCGGACTCGGCGTAGAACGGGGTGTGGTCCAGCACCACCACGCCGGTCTGGCCCGGCTGCATGGCGTCGACCGCGGCACCGTCCACATACAGCGCGGTGACCTTGGCCTGCGGCAGTTCCAGCTTCTCATAGCCGTGGAACACGGTCTTGTCGCCCGAGTATTCCAGGCCGGCGGCCATCTTGAACTTGCCGGCGGCGCGCGCCTGCTCGCGCTGGCGGTTCATGGCGGCGTCGAAGGCAGCCTCGTCGACGGCGATTTCCTGCTCGCGGCACACGTCCTGGGTCAGGTCCAGCGGGAAGCCGAAGGTATCGTGCAGCTTGAAGGCGAGCTCGCCATCGAGCGTCTTGCCGCCCTTGAGCTTGAGCTCGGCCAGCGCGGCATCGAGGATGGACATGCCGTTCTCGATGGTCTCGAAGAAGCGCTCTTCCTCGGCCTTCAGCACTTCGGTCACGCGCGACTGGGCGTCGGCCAGTTCCGGATAGGCCTGGCCCATCTGCGCGACCAGGTCCGGCACCAGCTTGTGGAAGAACGGGGTCTTCCGGCCCAGCTTGTAGCCGTGGCGGATGGCGCGGCGGATGATCCGGCGCAGCACATAGCCGCGGCCTTCGTTGCCCGGGATCACGCCGTCGACGATCAGGAACGCGCACGCGCGGATATGGTCGGCGATGACCTTCAGCGAGTTCTGGTTCAGGTTGTCGATATGGGTCTCGCGCGCGGCGGCCTTGATCAGTGCCTGGAACAGGTCGATCTCATAGTTGCTGTGCACGTGCTGCAGCACCGCGGCGATGCGCTCCAGGCCCATGCCGGTGTCCACGCACGGCTTGGGCAGCGGCGTCATGTTGCCCTGCTCGTCGCGGTTGAACTGCATGAACACCAGGTTCCAGATCTCGATGTAGCGGTCGCCGTCTTCCTCGGGCGATCCCGGCGGGCCGCCCCACACGTCCGGGCCGTGGTCGTAGAAGATTTCCGAGCACGGGCCGCACGGGCCGGTGTCGGCCATCTGCCAGAAGTTGTCCGAGGCGTAGCGCGCGCCCTTGTTGTCGCCGATGCGCACGATGCGCTCGGTCGGCACGCCCACTTCCTTGGCCCAGATGTCGTAGGCCTCGTCGTCTTCCGCGTAGACCGTCACCCACAGTTTCTCGGCCGGCAGCTGGTAGGTCTTGGTCAGCAGTTCCCATGCGTACTGGATCGCCTCGCGCTTGAAGTAGTCGCCAAACGAGAAGTTGCCCAGCATCTCGAAGAACGTATGGTGGCGCGCGGTGTAGCCGACGTTCTCCAGATCATTGTGCTTGCCGCCGGCGCGCACCGAGCGCTGCGACGACGTGGCGCGGGTGTACGGTCGCTTGTCGGTGCCCAGGAACACGTCCTTGAACTGCACCATGCCGGAATTGGTGAACAGCAGCGTCGGGTCGTTCGCCGGCACCAGGCTGGACGAGCGGACCACGGTATGGCCCTTCGATTCGAAGAACTGCAGGAACTTGCTGCGAATGTCTGAGACTTTCATGGGATGGCGGACGCTTGCCCTGGCGTGGCCGGGCGCGACGAATCAGTATGGGATTTGCAAACCGTTGATTATACGGGCAAGGCAGGTCGTCGGGCACGTCAGCCAAGGCGCCCGGGAAGCGGCCGGCTATCGCCCTGAATCCCGTCACTTCGAGAGCAGCATAAAGCACTTATAACAGCGCCAGCGCTTTGCCGGTGGTACAGTGCAGCCAACCCGCGCTCCCCTTTCGGGGGGGCGCCCCCGAGCGCCCGCATTCCGGACCCGATTCCCGCCTCACCCTCTGCCTCGAATACCGCCATGGGAGCCTTAAGCCATCTCCGCGTCCTCGACCTGACCCGCGTCCTCGCCGGGCCGTGGTGCGCCCAGAACCTTGCCGACTTCGGCGCCGACGTGATCAAGATCGAGCGTCCCGGCGCCGGCGACGACACCCGCACCTGGGGTCCGCCCTGGCTCAAGGACGAAGACGGCCGCGACACCGCCGAGGCCGCCTATTATCTGGCCGCCAACCGCAACAAGCGCTCGGTCACGTGCGACATCAGCACGCCGGAAGGCCAGCAGATCGTGCGCGACCTGGCCGCGCAGAGCGACGTGGTGCTGGAGAACTACAAGGTCGGCCAACTGAAGAAATATGGCCTGGACTATGACTCGCTCAGGCAGGTCAAGCCCGACCTGATCTACTGCTCGGTCACTGGTTTCGGCCAGACCGGCCCGTACGCCGCGCGCCCTGGCTATGACTTCATCATCCAGGGCATGGGCGGCTTCATGAGCCTGACCGGCGAGCGCGACGACCTGCCCGGCGGCGGCCCGCAGAAGGCCGGCGTGGCGATTTCCGACCTGATGACCGGCCAGTACGCCACCATCGCCGTGCTGGCGGCGCTGGCGCACCGCGACCGCACCGGCGAGGGCCAGTACATCGACATGGCGCTGCTCGACGTGCAGGTGGCGATGCTGGCCAACATGAACACCAACTACCTGGCCAGCGGCGAGGCGCCGCGCCGCTGGGGCAATGCGCATCCCAACATCGTGCCGTACCAGACCTTCCAGGCCGCCGACGGCTGGATCATCGTCGCGGTGGGCAACGACGGGCAGTTCCGCAAGTTCGTCACCGACGGCGGCAAGCCCGAACTGGCTGACGACCCGCGCTTTGCCAAAAATCCGCAGCGCGTGGCCAACCGCGACGTGCTGGTGCCGATCCTGGCCGAGATGGTGCGCCCACGCACCCGCGCGCAATGGATCCGCGACCTGGAAGCGGCCGGCGTGCCGTGCGGACCGATCAACACGCTGGACGACGTGTTCGAAGACGACCAGGTCAAGGCGCGCGGGTTGCGCGTGGACCTGCCGCACCCCAGCGCGGGCGAAGTCAAGCTGGTCGGCAGCCCGATCAAGATGAGCGCGACGCCGCCGCAGGCGCTGCGCCACCCGCCGCTGCTGGGCGAGCACACCGACGCGGTGCTGGCCGGGGCCTTGGGCTACAGCGCCGCGCAGATCGCCGCACTTCGCGCAAAAGGTGTGCTGTAAGATTCTCCTCCTGCCTGCTGCAGGCATGCCTTGCCGCAGGCGCTTTCCGGAAGTTCAGTCCCGACTGAAGTACTTTCCCCGGGCTCGCGCCACCCGCGCGGGCCTGCGCAAAGCAAAGGAGAACCCATGCTGACCGACGCCATCCTGGCCTTCCTGCATTTCCTTGCGATCTTTGTCCTGATCACGCTGATGGCCGCCGAGGCCGTGGCGCTGCGCCCGGACCTCAACCCGGCCACGGTGCGGCGCCTGTCGCTGTACGACCTGTTCTATTTCCTCTCGGCGATGCTGGCGCTGGCGACCGGCCTGCTGCGTCTGTTCTACGGCGCCAAGGGCGTCGACTTTTACCTGCACAACCCGTGGTTCCACGCCAAGATGGGCGTGTTCGTGCTGATCGCGCTGTGCTCGCTGCCGCCGACCTTTGCCATCACGCGCTGGCGCAAGCAGGCGCGCAAGCTGCCCGATTACGTGCCGCCGCCGTCCGAGATCAAGGCGGCGCGGCGCTGGGTCATGATCGAATCGCACCTGGTGATCCTGCTGCCGCTGTGCGCCGTGATGATGGCGCGCGGCATCGGGGCCCGCTAAGAATCCCAATCCCTCTGCCATCCGCAACATGCTGAAGAAACTGCTTGCCGCCGCGCTGACCGCGGCGCTGATGCCCGCCATGGCGGCCACTAACGCTTATCCCACCAAGCCCGTCCGCTTCGTGGTGCCGTACCCCGCCGGCGGCCCGCTCGACACCGTTGCGCGCGCCATCGGCGACAAGCTGCGCGACAGCCTGGGCCAGCCCGTGGTGGTGGAAAACAAGCCGGGGGCCGGCGGCAACCTGGGTGCAGACTATGTCGCCAAGCAGCCCGCCGACGGCTACACCATCGTCATGGGGGCGGTGGCCACGCATGCCATCAACCCGACGCTGTTCAGCAAGATGCCGTACGACCCGGTCAAGGATTTTGCGCCGATCACGCTGGTTGCCGACGTGCCCAACGTGCTGGTGATGCATCCGGGCAAGGCCGCCGAGCTGCATATCAACAACGTGCGCGACCTGGTCGCGTACGCGCGCAAGAACCCAGGCAAGCTGGACTACGCCTCGGGCGGCAACGGCAGCGCCGGCCACCTGTCGGGCGAGCTGTTCAAGAGCATGGCGAAGGTCAGCATGGTCCATATCCCCTACAACGGGGCCTCGCCGGCGCAGCTGTCGGTGCTGTCGGGCCAGACCGACCTGATCTTCGACAACCTGGCCTCGGCGTCGGCCAATATCAAGGCGGGCAAGCTCAAGGCCTTCGCCGTCACCACCGCCGGCCGCGCCGCGTCCTTCCCGGACCTGCCGACCATTGCCGAGGCCGGCAAGGGGCTGGGGCTGGAAGGCTTCGACATCTCGACGTGGTTCGGCGTGTTCGCCCCGGCCAACACGCCGCGCGAGATCGTGGAGAAACTGAACCACGAGATCGTCGCGATCCTGAAGACCGACGACATGAAGGCCCGCCTGGCCCGCATCGGGGCGCAGCCAGCGCCGACCACGCCGGAGCAGTTCGCGGCGCTGATCCAGAAGGAACTGAAGAAGTACGCGCAGATCGTGAAGGTGTCGGGCGCAAAGGTCGACTAACCACAAACCCACGCAGCCCCAACGCTTTTGGTGCTCCCAAGCCGCCCGAACTGGCCCAGGCAAGGTGTTCTCCCTCTCCCCTCACGGGGAGAGGGCCGGGGTGAGGGGTGGTTCAGCCAGGCCCCCCATCAAGCAAGGGCAACGGTATTACCCGCCGCCCCCAGCCTTTGACCCTCCACCCTCACCGGCTGCACCGCTCCCGCAAGCGGCAGAGGTGAGCAAACCGCGCGGGTCAAACGCGCTCGCGGCGCGCTTCCTCCCGGCGCCGCCGCAGCCACAACTTCCCGCCCGAATCCCCCTCCAGCCGTGGCAGCAGCAGTCCCACCTGCAGGATCTGCGCGCCTTCCATGCGCGTTACCGTCAGTGGCAGGCCGGCGATCTCGATGCTGTCGCCCTCCACCGGCGGTGACGTGAACACGCGCTGCATCGCGCTTTCCAGCGTCAATGGCGCCTCCTCTGGGGTCAGCTCGCGCGTGCCGTAGAGCGCGGCCACGTCGCGCAGCGGCGCGTCGCCGGACAGCAGGAAATCGTGCGACGCCTGTTCCCAAGTGGGCGCCCGGCCCGGCGTCTGGAACAACGCCGACAGCACCGCCAAGGAGGTGGTCGGCCCCAGCACGCAGACCGAGTCGCCTGCGCGCAATACGGTCTGGCCGGGGTCGGCCAGCGCATCTTCGCGCGCCACCGTCATCAGCCGGCAGCGCGGCGGCAGTTCCAGTTGGTCGGCGCGCACGTTCTCGACCGGCGCATTGGGGCCAACCTCGAACTGCATCACCTCGAGTATCGGCGCGCGCGTGCCGCGCAGGCGCGAACGCGCCAGCGGCTCCGGGTAGCCGGGGCGCAGCACGCGCGCCAGCCGTGCCGCCACCGACACGGTGGTGCCCTGGATCAGCAGGCTGGCCAGCACCACCGCAAAGGCAATGCGGAACAGCAGGCCTGACTGCGGCACCTCGCGCAGCAGCGGGAACAGCGCCAGCACGATCGGCACCGCGCCGCGCAGCCCCATCCAGGCGATAAAGCCGGTCTCGCGCGCATTGAAGCGGAACGGCAGCAGCGCCAGCCACACCGCCACTGGCCGCGCCACCAGGATCAGGAACGCTGCCACCGCCACCCCGGGGCCGGCGACTTCCCAGATCCGGTGCGGAGCTACCAGCAGCCCCAGCAACAAAAACATGGCCGACTGCGCCAGCCACGCCATGCCGTCCATGGCGCGCATGGTGTCGGCGGTGACGGCGCGCTCGCGGTTGCCGATCAGCATGCCGGTCAGGTACACCGCCAGGAAGCCGCTGCCCCCGGCGGTCTGCACGATCGCAAACACCATCGCGCCGCCCGAGCACAGCAGGATCGACTGCAGCCCCTCGGCCACCCGCGTGCGCTCCAGCACATTGGCCAGGCAATAGCCGAGCGCCAGGCCCAGCACGCCACCCACGCCGAACTGCACCAGCAGGCGCAGCACCAGCCCCAGCGGCGTCAGGCCGCCGGGCGCGGTCAGCCATTCGATCAGCGTCAGCGTCAGGAAGATGGCCATCGGGTCGTTGATGCCGGATTCGATCTCGAGCACGCTGGCGACCCGGTCCTTGAGCCGGATGCCGCTGCTGTTGAGCGTCGAGAACACCGCAGCGGCATCGGTCGAGCCGACGATGGCGCCCAGCAGCAGCCCCAGCCGCCAGTCGATGCCGAGCAGCCAGGCGGCGAAGATCCCCACCAGCGCGGCGGTCACCAGCACCCCGACCGTGGCCAGCGACAGCGAGGGCTTGAGCGCCACGCGGAAGGTGGCCAGACGCGTGCGCAGCCCGCCGTCGAGGAGGATGATGGCCAGCGCCAGGTTGCCCACCAGGAAGCTGAGCCAGGTATCGGAAAAGCGGATGCCGCCCGGGCCGTCCACGCCGGCCAGCATGCCCACGGCCAGGAACACCAGCAGGAACGGCACGCCGAAACGCGCCGAGAACGCGCCCAGCACGATGCCCAGCGACATCACGACGGCGCCAAGCAGGATGACATGGTCGATGCTTTCCAAACCGCTCCTTGTGTTGCCTGGGAATTCGCTTGCGGAAGCTTTCGTTTTCAGAGGCTTTCGGAACCTTTCAGGCCCCTTGGGCCGTGGCGGCCGCCGCCGCGCGCAAGACGGTTCCCGATGATAGCGCACGGCCCTGGGCTGCCACCCGCCAGGCCGCCTGCAGCCTGGCACAGCAGCACTTTTCAGCGCACTTTCACTAGGGGATACCCGAACCATGACCCCATTTGCAGACATCTGAAAGGTAGCTGAAAGGTCGCACCCTTACCTTCCACCCTGCCCGCCGGCAGGCCGTCGGAAAACGCCGTAATGTTGCGTCGCAACAGAGGCAAGAAAGAGGCCTGCCGCAGATTTCAAGCTGTCTTATCGAGGAGATTCACTTTGCGCATACGTAGCCAAAAGGACTTTGCCTCCGGCCTGATGTTCATCCTGGTCGGATTCGGCTTTTCCTGGGTCGCACGCGGTTATTCCATGGGAACCGCCGCAAAAATGGGACCGGGATACTTCCCGTTCTGGCTCGGCATCGTGCTCGCCCTGCTGGGCGCGCTGGTGCTGTTTGGCTCGCTGTCTTCCAAAGCGGAAGAAGACAGCCTGGCCCGCTGGGACATCAAGACGCTGCTGTGGATCCTCGGTTCGGTGGTGCTGTTCGGCCTGCTGCTCAAGCCGCTGGGCATGGTGCTGTCGGTGCTGGTGCTGGTGCTGGTGTCGTCGATGGCCAGCCATGAATTCAGCTGGAAGGGTGCCATCCTGAACTCGATCATCCTGGTGCTGATCAGCCTGGGCGCGTTCGTGTACGGCATCAACCTGCAGATGCCGGTGTGGCCGGCTTTCCTGGCAAGCTAAGGAGGCCGCCAACATGGAACTACTCGCCAACCTGGGCCTGGGCTTCTCCACCGCCCTGACCTTCCAGAACCTCGCGTACGCCTTCCTGGGCTGCGTGCTGGGTACCCTGATCGGCGTGCTGCCGGGCCTGGGGCCGCTGGCCACCATCGCCATGCTGCTGCCGGTCACCTACACGCTGCCGCCGGTGGCCGCGCTGATCATGCTGGCCGGTATCTACTACGGCGCCCAGTATGGTGGCTCGACCACCGCCATCCTGGTGAACCTGCCTGGTGAATCGTCGTCGGTGGTGACCACCATCGATGGCTACCAGATGGCAAGACGAGGGCGAGCGGGGGTGGCGCTGGCGACAGCCGGCCTAGGCTCGTTCTTCGCCGGCTGCGTCGCCACCATGATCCTGGCCGCGTTTGCCGCGCCGCTGTCGGAACTGGCGTTCAAGTTCGGTCCCGCCGAGTACTTCTCGCTGATGGTGCTGGGCCTGATCGGCGCCGTGGTGCTGGCGTCGGGTTCGCTGGTCAAGGCTATCGCCATGATCGTGCTGGGCCTGCTGCTGGGCCTGGTCGGCACCGACGTCAACTCGGGCGCCGCGCGCTTCTCGTTCGACGTGCCGGAACTGACCGACGGCCTGAACTTCGTCTCGGTGGCAATGGGTGTGTTCGGCTTTGCCGAAATCATCGCCAACCTGGAGCAGAAGGAACACCGCGAGACCTTCACCGACCACATCACCAACCTGTTCCCGACCAAGGAAGATTTCAAGCGCATGATCCCCGCGGTGCTGCGTGGCACCCTGCTGGGCTCGGCGCTGGGCATCTTGCCGGGCGGCGGCGCGTCGCTGGCCTCGTTTGCTGCGTATTCGCTGGAGAAGAAGACCTCCAAGTATTCGCACGAATTCGGCAAGGGCGCGATCGAAGGCGTGGCCGGTCCGGAGTCGGCCAACAACGCGGCCTCGCAGACCTCGTTCATCCCGCTGCTGACGCTGGGCATCCCGCCCAATGCGGTGATGGCGCTGATGGTCGGTGCGATGACCATCCACAACATCCAGCCGGGTCCGCAGGTGATGACCAGCAACCCGGCCCTGTTCTGGGGCCTGATCGCCTCGATGTGGATCGGCAACCTGATGCTGATCGTGCTGAACCTGCCGCTGATCGGCATCTGGGTGAAGCTGCTGAAGGTGCCCTACCGCTACCTGTACCCGGCCATCCTGACGTTCTGCTGCATCGGCGTGTACTCGGTCCAGAACACCACCTTCGACGTGTTCCAGACCGCCGCCTTCGGCGTGATCGGCTACCTGTTCATCAAGCTGCGCTGCGAACCGGCACCGCTGCTGCTCGGCTTTGTGCTGGGGCCGATGATGGAAGAGAACTTCCGCCGCTCGCTGCTGCTGTCGCGCGGTGACTTCAGCGTGTTCGTGACGCGGCCGCTGTCGATGGGCCTGCTGATCGCCGCCGCGGTGCTGGTGGTGATCGTGGCGCTGCCGTCGATCAAGGCCAAGCGCGAAGAAGCCTTCCAAGAAGAATAAGCAGGAAATATCGCCGGCCTCGCGCCGGCAGGCAACCCGTACGAAGGGCACCGCGAGGTGCCCTTTTTTTCGTCCGGCGCCGGGACCAGTCAGGCCCCGAACAGTTCGCCGCAGGCCGCCCGCACCGCCGCCGTCACCTGGCCACGGGCATGGTCGCGCCGCTCCAGCATGCCGATATTGCGCATCACCGGCTCGCCGTTGACCAGCAGCGGCAGCACGCGCAATGCGTCATCGTCGCGCCAGCGCGCGCGCCGCAGCAGCGGCACCACGGTCACCCCCACTTCCTGCCGCACCAGTTCGACCAGCGCCTCGATCGCGTTCAATTCCAGGAATTCATTGACCTTCAGGTGCGCGCGGCGCAGCGCGCGCTCCACCAGCACGCCGGTGCGCTGGCTGCGGTCGAAGCGCAGGTAGGGGTTGGCCGCCAGCGCCTCGCGCGCATCGCGGCCGGGGCTGCCGCGCGCGGCGATGGCCACCAGCGGCTCCTGGTACAGCGGCGTCCAGCGCAGCGTGCCCGGCACGCGCGCCGAGCCTTCCACCAGGATGGCGGCGTCGAGTTCGCCGGCTTCCACCTGCGCCGCCAGTTCGATCGACTTGGCGCCGACCAGCCGCACATCGAGCGCCGGATAGGTGCGCTTCATGCGCGCCACCGCGTGCGACAGCCCGCCCATCACCGACACCACCGCGCCCACCGCGACCGCGCCCGCCATGGCTTCGGCCGAAGCCAGCGGCAGCCGCATCTCTTCATACAGCGCCAGCAGCCTGCGCGCCTGCGGCAGCAGTGCGCGGCCGTCCGCATTGAGCACCGCCACGCGGCCATTGCGGTCGAACAGCGCCCGGCGCAACTCGGTCTCCAGCGCGCGCATCTGCAAGCTGACCGCGGCCTGGGTCAGCGCCACCTGCCCGGCCGCGGCGGCGAAAGAGCCGTGCTCGGCCACGGCGACAAAGGTACGAAGGAAGCGGACAGTGCTCATCGGTGCATCCCAATGCGGCGGGAAACGTCCTGCCGGCGGGCGTTGGATACTTAAAAATTTCTTGAGACATCGGCAAGGAATATTAGCTTTCTTTGTGACCGGAGGCGCGGAATAATGAAGGCCGATCATCAATGAAGGCCCTGCGCCTGATCTCGGAGATACGTATGACATCCTGGCTGCGCCGCGTCGGCACGGGCCTCGGCATCGGCCTGTGCCTGGCCGCCACCACCGCAATGGCCGATACCTACCCGAGCAAGCCGATCCGCCTGATCGTGCCCTTCCCCGCCAGCGGCGCGACCGACCTGCTGGCCCGCGCCATCGCGCAGAAGGTGGGCAGCAACATGGGCCAGCAGATCGTGGTCGACAACCGCCCCGGCGCGGGCGGCGCAATCGGCTCAGACATGGCCGCCAAGGCAGCGCCCGACGGCTATACGTTGCTGATCGCCACCACCAGCACGCATTCGATCGGGCCGTATATCAACACCCGGCTGCCGTACAACACCGAGGCTGATTTCACGCCGGTCGGCCAGGTGGCGATCGCCACCAACCTGCTGGTGGTGCCGAACAGCCTGCCGGTCAAGAACGTGCGCGAACTGATCGACTACGCCAAGAAGCACCCTGGCGAACTGAACTACGCCTCCAGCGGCAACGGCACCGTGGTGCACCTGACCGCCGAGGCCTTCAAGGCGCAAGCGGGCGTGTTCATCACCCACATCCCCTACCGCGGCACCGCGCTGGCTGTGCCTGACCTGATCTCGGGCAAGGTGCAGGTGCTGTTCGACAGCATCGTGTCGGGGCTGCCGCATGTGAAGGACGGCAAACTCAAGGCGCTGGCCGTTACCAGCGCGAAGCGCTCGCCGCTGGCGCCGGAAATCCCCACCGCCAGCGAGTCCGGCCTGCCGGGCTTCGTCTCCGATACCTGGTTCGGCATCTACGGGCCCAAGGGCATGCCGGCGGAGATCGTCAACCGCCTCAACGCCGAGTTCAACAAGGCGATCCAGTCGCCCGAGGTCAAAGAACGGCTGGGCAAGCTGGGGGCCGAACCGGTTGGCGGCACGCCCGCCCAGTTCGCCGCCATGGTGAAGCAAGACAGCGCGCGCTGGGGCAAGCTGATCAAGGATCGCAAGATCACGGCAGAATAAGCGCCACGGCCGCACCGAACACAAAGGACATAGCCATGCAGAACTTCAACTGGACCAACCCCTATCCGTCCGTGCGCATTCCGCTGTTTGCGCGCAACGTGGTGTCGACCTCGCATCCGCTGGCCGCGCAGGCCGGCCTGCGCATGCTGCTCAAGGGCGGCAATGCCGTCGACGCCGCCATCGCCGCGGCCGCCGCCATCACCATCGTCGAGCCGGTGTCGTGCGGCCTGGGCAGCGATGCCTTTGCCATCCTGTGGGACGGCAAGTCCCTGCACGGCCTGAACTCGTCGGGCGTGGCTCCGGCCGCATGGAGCCCGGAATACTTCAAGGCTAAATACGGCACCGACGCCAACGGCCTCGCCAACCGGCCGGTCCGCGGCTGGGATTCGGTCACCGTCCCCGGCGTGGTCGCCGGCTGGGCCGCGCTGCATGAGCGCTTCGGCAAGCTGCCGTTCGCCGACCTGATGGAACCGGCGATCGAGATCGCCGAGCGCGGTTATGCCGTGCCGCCGGTGGTGGCGCACAAGTGGGCCGCCGCCGTGCCGGAACTGAAGGACCAGCCGGGCTACGCCGAGACCTTCATGCCCAACGGCCGCGCGCCGGCGGTCGGCGAGAAATTCACCATGAAGGACGCTGCCGAGACCCTGCGCCAGATCGGCGCCACGCGTGGCCGCGCGTACTACGAAGGCGCGATCGCCGAGAAGATCGCCGCCTTCAGCCAGCAGTGCGGCGGCGCGATGACGCTCGACGACCTGCGCAACTACCGTCCCGACTGGGTCAAGCCGATCAGCAAGTCCTACCGCGGCTACGAGTTGCACGAGATCCCGCCCAATGGCCAGGGCATCGCCGCGCTGATCGCGCTGGGCATCCTCGACCAGTTCGACCTGGCCTCGATCCCGGTCGATTCGGTCGACTCGCAGCACCTGCAGATCGAGGCGATGAAGCTGGCCTTCGCCGACCTCTACCAGTACGTGGCCGATCCGCGCAGCATGGCGGTCACGCCCGAACAGATGCTGGACGACGCCTACCTGAAGTCACGCGCCAAGCTGATCGACATGCAGCGCGCCACCCATTTCAACTTCGGCATGCCCAAGGTTGGCGGCACCATCTACCTGACCGCGGCGGACGAGAACGGCATGATGATCTCGTTCATCCAGTCGAACTACATGGGCTTCGGCTCCGGCGTGGTGGTGCCCGGCACCGGCATCAGCCTGCAGAACCGCGGCGTGGGCTTCTCGATGGATCCCAGGTCCGCCAACGTGGTCGCGGGCGGCAAGCGTCCGTTCCACACCATCATCCCGGCCTTCCTGACCAGGAACGGCGAGCCGGTGATGAGCTTCGGCGTGATGGGCGGCGACATGCAGCCACAGGGCCATGTGCAGACCGTGGTGCGCATGCTGGACTACAACCAGCAGCCGCAGGCCGCCTGCTGCGCGCCGCGCTGGAAGGTCAATCGCGACTTCACGCTGGACGTCGAAGGCACCATGGACCCGGCCACGGTCGCGGGCCTGAAGGCGCGCGGCCACCAGCTCAAGTCGGTGGACGACCCGTACATGGACTTCGGCTCCGGGCAATTCATCTGGCGCCTGTCGGATGATCCGGAACAGGGCTACGTCGCGGCCAGCGACAGCCGGCGCGACGGGCAGGCGGTGGGCTTCTGAAGCCTAAAAAAGGAACGCGGTTTTGGGTGCTCCAAGACCGCCCGAGCTAGCCCAAGCAAGGTGTTCTCCCTCTCCCCTCATGGGGAGAGGGCCGGGGTGAGGGGTGTTCTGGCCAGGCGCCACATCCAGCGGAGCCAACGGTTTTCGCCCACTACCTTCAGCCTTTGACGCCCCCGCCCTCACCCCCTGCCCCTCGCCCGCAAGCGGGAGAGGGGAGCAAACCGGCAGAAGCGGATACTCAACTGGCCCGCCCGCGATTGGCTCAAGTGTGCACGGCGTGTCCGCCGCAGTGTCGACGCCGTGCGCCGCGCCCATCCGGACAGCGCGCGGCTCGACCTCTGGCCGCCAAGCAGCCTGGGCCGAAGCCCCCGCTGCGCTTGTGCGCTACATTGACGCTTTCGCCCCCAACGCCCAGCCTGCCATGACCCCGCACGCCATCACCACGCTGGCCGAACTGGAAGCGCTCTACGCGCAACCGGCGGCGCCCTCGCTATCCAAGGAAGTCGATTACCTGCACCCGCACTACCGGACCTTTATCGAGGCGGCGCCCTTCTGCCTGCTGTCGACGGTCGGCCAGGACTGGGCCGAATGCTCGCCGCGCGGCGATGCGCCGGGCTTCGTGCAGGTGCTGGACGACCGCACGCTGCTGCTGCCAGACCGGCGCGGCAACAACCGCATCGACAGCCTGCGCAATATCGTTGCCGATCCGCGCGTGGGCCTGCTGTTCGTGATCCCCGGCATCAATGAGACCATCCGCGTCAACGGCACCGCGCAGCTCAGCGTCGACCCCGCGCTGATCGCGCGCTGCGTGGTCGACGGCAAGGCGCCGACCACGGTGCTGGTGATCACGGTGCAGGCGGTGTTCTTCCAGTGCGCCCGCGCACTCATCCGCTCGCGCCTGTGGGCCGCCCAGGCGCAGGTCGCGCGGCAGACGCTGCCGAGCAACGGCGAGATCCTGGCCACGCTGAGCCAGAACGCCATCGACGGCGCCGCCTATGACCGCGAGCTGCCCGAGCGGCAGCGCAACACGCTCTACTAGCGCGGCAGCCATTCCGGCGCATGCGTGCCGAGCGGCTCGGACGGCAGCGTCCAGCGCGCCGGCGTCTGCGACAGCTGCGCCGCATGGCGCACCACGGTCAGCATGCCGAAGCCCGACGGCACCGCCTCGAGCAAGTCGGCCACGTCGTCGATCTTCTGCTCGGGCGCCTTGAGCCCGTCGGGGACGCGCCCCAGCCCGCGCAGCCACTGCCCCACTTGCGCCAGCGACACGCGCACGTGCCAGCTGCCGCCTTCCACCGCGCGCCGGTGCAACGCCGCCATCGCGCCGAAAGCCAGCAGGTAGCCCGCGGCGTGGTCCAGCACCTGGGCCGGCAACGGGCGGGGCGTATCAGTGCCGGCCGCTTGCGCCTCGGCGGCGTTGAAGCCGGTGGCGGTCTGGACCAGCGAATCGAAGCCGCGCTTGGCCGACCACGGCCCGACATGGCCATAAGCGCTCAGCGACACGTAGACGATGCCGGGACGGGCGCGCGCCGCGGCCTCGGGGCCCACGCCAAGATCGGACAGGCCGCCGGGGCGGTAGCCTTGCACCAGCACGTCGGCGCCGTGCAGCAGCTTGTGCAGCGTGCGCTTGTCGTCCGGATCGCGCAGGTCCAGTTGGCAACTGCGCTTGCCGCGGCCGGTGTCGATCACCAGCGGTGCGATCGAGGGCAGGTGCGACGCGGTGACCAGCAGCACGTCGGCGCCATGCGCGGCCAGCGTGCGGCCCGCCACCGGGCCGGCGATGATGCGGGTGAAATCGAGCACGCGCACGCCCGACAGCGGCTGCGCCTGCGCGGACACCGGCGCCGGCAGCGGCTGCGGCGGGGCGTCGCCGATCCGCTCCAGCGTTACCGGCGGCAGGCCGCGCAGCGCCGCGGCTTGCGCATGGCGGTCCCATTCGTCGAAGCTGCGCAGCGCGGCCACCACCAGGCCGGCGTCGGACGCCGCCGCTTCGAACGCCTCGGCCTCCCATTTTTCCAGCGCCGCCTGCACCGCCGCCTTGTCATAGGCGCATCCCAGCAGGCGCAGCACGCCGTCGCGGTGATGCGGGAAATTGGTGTGCAGGCGGATCCAGCGGCCATCGCCGCAACGGTAGACGCCGGCGATCTGGTCCCATAGCTCGGGCGCCGGGCCGCCGTCGACGCGCAGGTAGCGCTCGCTGCGGAACTCGGTGATGGCGTGGCGCATGTCGACGTTGACCTCCTGCCAGGCGCCGCCGCGCGCTTGCCACAGCGCGGCGGCGGCCAGCGCCGAGGCGGCCAGGCTGGCCTGCGCCGCGGTGCCCACGGCAAAGCTCGACGGCAGTACCGGTTCGGCACCGTCCAGGCGCAGGTGGGCCAGCGCCTCGGCCGGCAGGCCGGCATCGCGCCACAGCGCGGCAACGACATCGTGGGGCATGGGCGGCACTTGTGCCGCTTCGGTGGGGGCGTTCATGGCGTTCCTGCTGCAATGGATGACGCGCGGCCGCGGCCGGCCGGCACGGGCCTCCATGCTACTCCGGCACATCACTTTCCGCTGCGCCCGGCGGCGTCGGCAACGGACAAGTCCACAAATGCACCGGCGCGCACGGCATGCGGCGCCGCCGGCACGGTAAAATCCCGCTATTGGCATTCCGCCACGCAATCTGACGACCCGGCCCGACGCCTCCAGGCGCTTGCGGCCGGCCAACCGGCGCCATCATGAGCCACGACAACAAGCCTACCGACAGCACCCCCGCCGCTTCCAACTTCCTGCGCAGCATCATTGACCAGGATCTCGCCGCCGGCACCTACGCCGGCCGCCAGGACAAGGCCGGCGAGCCGCTGCCAACCGTCATCACCCGCTTCCCGCCGGAGCCCAACGGCTACCTGCATATCGGCCATGCCAAGAGCATCTGCCTGAACTTCGGGCTGGCGCGCGACTACGGCGGCCGCTGCCACCTGCGCTTCGACGACACCAACCCGGTCAAGGAAGACACTGAATACGTCGATTCCATCATCGACGCGGTGCACTGGCTCGGCTTCTCCTGGGACAGCGCAGGCAAGGACGGCCAGAAGCAGCCGCACCTGTACTACGCCAGCGACTACTTCGACCAGCTCTACGCCTTTGCCGAAACCCTGATCGAGCGCGGCGCGGCCTATGTCGACAGCCAGTCGGCCGAGCAGATCGCCGCCAGCCGCGGCAACTTCTCCGAGCCGGGCAAGCCGTCGCCGTACCGCGACCGTACTGTCGAGGAAAACCTGCAGCTGTTCCGCGACATGCGCGCCGGCAAGTACGCCGACGGCGAGCACGTGCTGCGCGCGAAGATCGACATGGCCGCACCCAATATCGTCATGCGCGACCCGGTGCTCTACCGCATCCGCCACGCGCACCATCACCGCACCGGCGACAAGTGGTGCATCTACCCGATGTACGACTTCACGCACTGCATCTCGGACGCGCTGGAGAACATCACCCACTCGCTGTGCACGCTGGAGTTCGAGAACAACCGCCCGCTGTACGACTGGGTGCTGGAGCACCTGCGCGACAGCGGCGTGTTCCGCGACCCGCTGCCGCACCAGTATGAGTTCGCGCGGCTGAACCTGACCTACGCCATCACCAGCAAGCGCAAGCTGAAGCAACTGGTCGACGAACAGCGTGTCGACGGCTGGGACGATCCGCGCATGCCCACGCTGGTGGGCGTGCGCCGCCGCGGCTATACGCCCGAATCGATCCAGCTGTTCTGCGACCGCGTCGGCGTGGCCAAGGCCGACAGCTGGATCGACATGAGCACGCTCGAAGGCTCGGTGCGCGACGACCTCGACGGCCGCGCCGCGCGGGGCGTGGCGGTGCTCGACCCGCTCAAGCTGATCCTCGACAACTACCCCGCAGGCCAGAGCGAGGAATGCTCGGCCCCGGTCCATCCGAAGAAGCCGGAACTGGGCAAGCGGGTGTTCCCGTTGTCGCGCGAGCTGTGGATCGAGCGCGAAGACTTCAACGAGACCCCGCCCAAGGGCTATTTCCGCCTGTTCCCGGGCAACAAGGTGCGGCTCAAGTACGGCTACGTAATCGAGTGCACCGGCGTGGACAAGGATGCCGACGGCAACGTAGTGGCCGTGCATGCCAGCTACCTGCCCGACACCAAGAGCGGCACGCCGGGCGCCGACAGCGTCAAGGTCAAGGGTGTGATCCACTGGGTCAGCGCGGCGCACGCGTATGAAGCCGAGGTCCGGCTGTACGACCGCCTGTTCAACGATCCCAATCCGGATGCCGGCGGCAAGAACTTCCTCGATGCGCTCAACCCGCACTCCAAGCAGGTGATCACCGCCTACCTTGAGCCGGGCCTGCGCGAGGCGCAGCCGGAAGACCGCTTCCAGTTCGAGCGCCATGGCTACTTTGTCGCCGACCGCAGCGATTCGACGCCGGGCAAGCCGGTGTTCAACCGCACCGTCGGCCTGAAAGACAGCTGGGGCAAGTGATGGCCAAACCTGGCAAGGCAGCCGTGCAGACCATCACCTTCCCACTCGAGGGCGAGTTCATCGCCCTCAACGACCTGCTCAAGCTGGCGGGCGTGTGCGACAGCGGTGGCGCCGGCAAGGCGCTGGTCGCGGCCGGCGAAGTGTCGGTGGACGGCGCGCCCGAATCGCGCAAGACTGCGAAGATCCGCGCCGGGCAGGTGGTGGGCCTGGCGGGCATCGAGATCCGCGTGGTCGCGGCCTGACCATGCGGTCCGGCCGGCGCCGCCCGTGTGGCGTGCGCCGGCACCGCTACCGAAAGGAAAACCATGCCGATCGCTTTCTGGTGCATGCTGCTGGCCGGCATCCTGCCGGTGGCGACGGTCGCCATCGCCAAGGCCGGTGCGCCGGGTTTCGACAACCATGACCCGCGCGGCTGGCTGGAACGGCAGTCCGGCCGCGCGCGCCGCGCCGACATGGCGCACCGCAACCATTTCGAGGCTTTTCCCTTCTTTGCCGCCGCGGTCCTGAGCGCCACCTACCTGCAGGCGCCGCAGGCCCGCATCGACGAACTGGCGATGGCCTTTATCGCGGTACGCCTGCTCTACACCCTGTGCTACATCACCGACCGCGCCACGCTGCGCACGCTGTGCTGGACCATCGGCTACCTGACGGTGGTGGGGATCTTCCTGCTGCCTGTGTTCGTCCCCTGAGCGTCATGGCCCTGCGCGTGCTCGCTCTGCTGGCGGCCGCCGGCACCGCCGGGGCCTACGCGGCACCGGTTGAATACACCCTGGATCCGGCCCATACCACCGTCTATTTTTCCGCCAGCCATTTCGAGCGCAGTTCGGTGCGCGGGCGCTTCGGCAAGATCGACGGGCGCCTGCTCTATGACGCGGACAGCGGCGCCGGCGCGCTCGATGTGACCGTGGACCTGGGTTCCGTCGATACCGGCAACCGCACGCTGGACGGCGTGCTGCGCTCGGCCCAGTTCTTCGATATTGCCCAGTACCCGGTGGCGCGGCTGCGCGCCGACCGGTTCTCGATGGAATCCGGCCGCCTTGCCGCGGTGGAGGGCGAGCTGACGCTGCATGGCGCGACCCGGCCCGTGCGCCTGGTGGCCGAGCGCTTCAGCTGCGGCGAGGTCACGCTGTTCGGCGTGCGCCGTCAGGTGTGCGGTGGCGATTTCCGCGCTGAAGTGCCGCGCAGTGCCTTTGGCATGACCCGCTTCCTGCCCGAGGTCGGCGACACCGTGACGCTGCAAGTGGCGGTCGAGGCATCGCCCGCCGAGCGCGCTCCGCGCTAACCCCGCGCTTACCCTACTCGTCACCTGCGCCACAAATTTCTCTTGTAGAATCAGCGCTTTGCCAAATTCCTGCCACGCTCGTCCGCGTGTGCGGCGACGCGAGACAGAGACCATGTTCGATATCCATACCGGCGACATCGTGGCGGCCGCGCTGGCGGCGGCCGGCGCCTGCCTGGCCTGCAGCATTCCGGGCGACTTTTTGCGCCGCTTCCCGCTGTGGGCCGTGCGTAGCTACGGGCGCGGCGCGCTGCTGATGCCGTTCCTGGCGATGATGGTCGCCACCTGGCTGTTCCGTCTCGGCCTGGCGGGCCAGCTCGATACCGCGCCCGGCCAGGCGCTGCTGGTGGCCGCGGCCTTCCTCGGCACCCTGCTGGTCTCGGCGCTGCTGCGCTTCTACCTGAAGGAATACCGCAAGCGCTGAGCCGCCAGGCTTAAGCATGGCGTGCTTTGAATCGCCCGCTTTGAATCGCCCGCTTTGAATCGCGTATGATGCGGCCTTTTGCGTCGTACGCACCCCAGCCCGGGGCGCCTGCCGCTCACTTCACCTCATGGCGCTCAAATCCACCATCTTCAAGGCCGAACTGTCCGTCTCGGACATGGACCGCCCCTACTACGGCAGCCACAGCCTGACCATTGCCCAGCACCCGTCCGAGAACGATGCGCGCATGATGGTGCGCCTGCTGGCCTTTGCCTGCGAAGCCACTGAAACCCTGGCCTTCACCCGCGGCCTGGACGAGCCCGACGAGCCCGACCTGTGGGACAAGCGCCTGACCGGCGACATCGCCCATTGGGTCGAGCTGGGCCAGCCCGACGAAGCCCGCCTGAAACGCGCCGCGTCCCGTGCCGAGCGCGTGACCGTCTACACCTACAACGCCGCCAGCGCGCGCGAATGGTGGAAGGGCATGGCGGGCAAGGCCGGCAAGCTGCGCAACGTCACCGTCTACAATGTCCCGGCAGAGGCTGTCGACGCGCTGGCCGGGCTGGCGCAGCGCGCCATGCGCCTGTCGGTGACCATCCAGGACGGCGATATCTGGGTGGCCGACGACGACCATAACGTGCAACTGACGCTGGATGTGCTCCAGCGCGCCCAAGCCTGAACGCAGCCGCGCTGCGTTCACTTCTCTCCACGTCTGTTCCCATCGGAAGGAAATACGCCATGCAAACCACGCCCTCTGGCCTGCAATACGAAGACACCACCGTCGGCGCCGGCGCCGAAGCCACCGCCGGCAAGCACGTCACCGTGCACTACACCGGCTGGCTGTACGAGAACGGCCAGGCTGGCCGCAAGTTCGATTCGAGCAAGGACCGCAACGACCCGTTCGTGTTCCCGCTGGGGGCCGGCCACGTGATTCGCGGCTGGGACGAGGGCGTGCAGGGCATGAAGGTGGGCGGCGTGCGCCGCCTGGTGATCCCGGCCGACCTGGGCTACGGCGCGCGCGGCGCAGGCGGCGTGATTCCGCCGAACGCCACGCTGCTGTTTGAAGTGGAACTGCTGGCGGTCTAAGACGGCGCGACGCTGCTCCCGTACACGCGGGGGCAGCGTCCGGCTGAAGTCTTCAGTGCCGGCGCCCTGCCCCGGGGCGCCTCAGAAGCCGATGGCGGCGTTGCCGACATCGACGCGGACCTTGTCGCGGTCCAGCAGCCGCGCCGCATGGCGCGCATAATCCTGCGCCCAGGCAGCATCGCCGGAAAAGCGCGCTTCTCCCGAAAACTTGGCGACATTCAGGATCTTGTCGATCACCAGCACCTTGCCCACCGGGCTCGATGCCTGACAGTCCAGCTCGGTGTATTCCCGGTCGAACCAGCGCCAGGCGGCATCCTCGGTGACCGCGGCCAGCTCGTCCGTGCCGATCGTGAAGTCAAACGCCTTGCCGCTGCCGAACACCACCGTAAGCGTACGTGCCATCGCGGGTTCCCCCTGGTTGGATTGAGATCCCATTGTAAGGACTCGGCGCCGCCAGCGGCGCGCATTTCGCGCCGGCCTGACCGCCGACAAAGGGCGGCGCAGCCCGGCCATGGCGCGTGGCAGCGGCGGCACACGGCCCTGACCGTTGTCAGGCACCCACACCCGGCCCGCTGACTCGGACATTTCCGAGCCAAACTGCCACTTGTGGCATTTCCCCTGCCCGCCCGGGACGCTGCTTTGATTTATGCTTGCAGCATGGCCATCACGCGACAGGACCTCGAATCCGACCGGCTGCGCACCTCGCTGTGCAGCACCCCGGTCGCGTCCTCGCTGTTGCCCGAGGCGGCGCTGGAACAGTCGCTGGCCGATACGCTGGCGCGTCGCCCCAACGATCCCGCGCTGGGCGGCGATGTCTGGGTTTTCGGCTACGGCTCGCTGATCTGGAACCCGATGGTGGTGCATACCGAGCGCCAGCGCGCCACGGTGCACGGCTATCACCGCGGCTTCTATCTCTATTCCCGCATCAACCGCGGCACTTGGGACAATCCCGGCCTGGTGCTGGGCCTGGACCGCGGCGGCTGCTGCCATGGCATGGTGTTCCGCGTGCCCTGCCACGTGGTCGAGCAGGAGTTTCGCGTGCTGTGGCGCCGCGAGATGCTGACCGGCGCTTACCATCCGCGCTGGCTGCGCCTGCGCGTCGGCGCGGCCGGCGCGCCCGAGCAGCGCGCGCTGGCCTTCGTCATGAACCGTTCCCACGAGGCCTACGCCGGCCGGCTGCCAGACGCCAGCGTGGTGGAACGGCTGCGCCATGCCGCCGGGCTTTACGGCCCGGCGCGCGAATACCTCCAGCAAACCCTGCTGGGGCTGGCCACCAACGGCGTCGACGATCCCTACCTCGGGCGGTTGTGGCGCCAGTTGCAGGCCGATGATGCCGCCGACGCCGAACGCGCCGCGCGGCTGGCCAGCCTTCACGAAACTGTCTGAGCCCAGGAGCTGCCGCCATGACGCGCCCCGCCGCCCGCACCCGCAGACAAGCACTCAATGAGTTGCTGGGCCTGGTGGGCTTGCTGATGGGCGGTGGCCTGCTGGCAGCGCAAGGCAGCCAGACGCTGGCGGCACGGCCCGCCGGCGGTGCCGCCAGCCAGCCCGCCACGCGCCCCGCGCACGGCACGGCCAACCACGCCTCGACCCGCCGCGATGCCATCGGCACCCTCGACCGCAACCTGATCACGGCCGCCAGCGCCGGCGACCAGGAACTGGTGGTGCGCCTGCTGGCTGCCGGCGCCTCGGCGCGCGCGGCCGATGAACGTGGCCGCAGCGCGCTGCTGGCGGCGGTGCAGAACCGCCGCACCGAGGTCGCGCGCACGCTGCTGCTGGCCGGCGCCGACGTCAACCTGAAGGATGCCGATGCCAACAGCCCATTCCTGCTGGCCGCCGCCACCGGCCAGGCCGACGTGGTGCGGCTGGCGCTGGCGCATGGCGCCGACCTCGCCAGCACCGACCGCTACGACGGCACCGCGCTGATCGTCGCCAGCCAGCACGGCCATGTCGAAGTGGTGAAGCTGTTGCTGAAGGCCGGCATCGCCGTCGACCACGTCAACGACCTGGGCTGGACCGCCCTGCTCGAGGCGGTGATCCTCGGCGACGGCAGCGCACGCTACGAGGATACCGTACAGCTGCTGCTGGATGCGGGCGCGGACGCCAACCTGGCCGACCGCGAAGGCGTGACGCCCACGCGCCATGCGCGCGAGCGCGGCTACAAGACCATGGTGAAGATGCTGATGCGGGTGCGCGGGCACTGAGCGACCCGCCTGCCGAGGGGGGCCCCTTCGCGTTTCGCGGGAGGGGTTGGGCGAAACCGTTGGCTTCGTCTTCTGCCTTAGACTGCCGCGCGCGCGTTCTCGCTTTCCTGCAGTTGGCGCCACATCACCTTGCCGGTGCCCGACTTGGGTAGCGCGTCGACGAACTCGACCACGCGCGGATACTTGTAGGCGGCCATGTTGTCCTTGGCCCATTCGATGATCTGCTCGGGCGTGGTCTTGCCTTTGGCATGGGCGCGCAGCACCACCACCGCCTTGACGGTTTCGCCGCGGTACGGGTCGCGCGTACCGATGATGCAGGCCTCCTGCACATCCGGGTGCTTGTACAGCAGGTTCTCCACCTCGGCCGGCCAGACCTTGAAGCCCGACGCATTGATCATGCGCTTGAGGCGGTCGGTGATGAAGTAATAGCCCTCCTCGTCCATGCGGCCGAGGTCGCCGGTGCGGAAAAAGGTCTTGCCCTCGAACTCGATGAAGGCGTCGCGGGTGGCATCCTCCTTGCCCCAGTATCCCTTGAATACCTGCGGACCGCTGACGATGATCTCGCCGATCTCGTTGGGCGGCAGCTCCTTGAGCGTGACCGGGTCGACCACGCGCGCGTCGGTGTTGAAGGTCGGCACGCCCAGGCACTGCAGCTTGGGCCGGTCCGACGGGTTGCTGTGGGTCGGCGCCATGGTCTCGGACAGGCCGTAGCCTTCCAGGTAGTTCAGCCCGAACTGCTCGCGCAGGCGCTCGGCCACCGCCTGCGGCATGGCCGCGCCGCCGCCGCCGATATAGCGCAGGCTCGACAGGTCAAATTCGGCCAGGTTGGGGCTGGCCAGGAAGTCGATCACCATGGTCGGGATATTGGTCCAGTGCGTGACCTGGTAGCGCGAGATCAGGCGCCCCGCCACTTCGCGGTCCCAGCGCGGCAGCATCACCACGGTGGCGCCGCTGTAGATCGGGCCGTTCATGCCGTATTGCATGCCGGTGACGTGGAACAGCGGCAGCACCGACAGCACCACCGATTCCGCGCCCGAACCCGACCAGGTCGCGCCGCCAACAATGTTGTGCATCACCGAGCGGTGGGTATGGATGCAGCCCTTGGGGAAGCCAGTGGTGCCCGAGGTGTAGGGCATCACCGCCATGTCGTCGGGGCCGGCGGTATGCGGGCCGGGCTGCAGGCCAGCGCCCAGCGCGTCGGCCCATGCGGTGGCGCCGGCCGGCAACGGATGCGGCGTGGTCAGCCACGCCGGCGGTGCGTCTTCGGGATGTTCGTGGGCCGGCGGCAACGCGTCGGCATATTGCGTCACCAGCAGGTGCTGCAGGCGCTCCGCCGGCGCCAGCTCGGCCTGAGCCTGCTCGACCCCGGCGGCGAGGTCGGCGGTGAAGATCGCCACGCGCGCCTGGGCATCGGTGACGTAGTGCTTGAATTCCTCGGCGCGGTTCATCGGGTTGACCGGCACCACCACCGCGTCGGCGCGCAGGATGGCGTAGTAGCTGACGATGAACTGTGGGCAATTCTGCATGTACAGCAGCACCCGGTCGCCCTTCTTAACGCCCGCCTTTTGCTGCAGCCAGCCTGCCAGCGCGGTGGCCTGTTCGTGCAGCGCACGGAAGCTGGTGGCGTTGCCGAAATAGCGGATCGCGGCCTTGTCGGCATAGCGCAGCGCCGACACCTCCAGGTTGGCCCACAGCGACGTTTCCGGCAGCACGATGGCGGTCGGCAGGCGCTTTGGCCAGAACTGGAAATGCGGGCGGGCGGGGGTCGGCATGGATGGTCTCCTGTGCGGTCTCGCGGACCGGGTGTTTCGGTATGGTCAAGGACTATATCCGAACGATCGTTCTATTTTCAACCGGGGACTTCCCGAACCGCCGCGGTCGGCCCATGGCAACGGGCGTTGCATTCGGCGCCTTCGCCCTCACAATAGGGGTATTGATCCCCACCTTTCTCCCGTCCAGGATTCCCCATGAGCGACGTCACCCTGCAGAATTTCGAAACCGAAGTGATCGACGCCTCGCGCCAGGCGCCTGTGCTGGTCGATTTCTGGGCCCCGTGGTGCGGCCCGTGCCGCACGCTGGGCCCTATGCTGGAACGGCTGGAGGCCGAGTCGGACGGCCAGTGGAAGCTGGTCAAGGTCAATGTCGACGAGAACCAGGAGCTGGCCGCGCACTTCGGCGTGCGCAGCATCCCGCATGTGGTGGCAATCGCCGACGGCCAGGCGGTGGACCAGTTCGTCGGCGTGCTGCCGGAGTCGGGCCTGCGCGAGTTCCTGGGCCGGCTGGCGCCGGGCCAGGCCCCCTCGCCGCTGGCCGAGGCACAGGCACTGGCCGCCGCCGGCAACCGCGACGGCGCCGAGACCCTGTTCGCCGATGCGATCGCGGCCGATCCGGAATCCGACGTGGCGCGGCTGGCCTATATCGGCTTCCTGCTGGACGGCAACGCCGTTGACCGGGCCACGGCCGAATTCGCGGCGCTGTCGCCGCGCGCCGAGCAGGAAGATGGCTACGGCGCGCTGCGCACCCGCATCGAAGCCATGGAGAATGCCGCCGGCCTGCCCGACGAGGCCACCCTGGCCAGCCGCATCGACAACGATCCGCGCGACCTCGCCGCGCGCAGGGACTTGGCGCGGCTGATGATCGCGCGCCAGCAATATGAGCCCGCGCTGGCGCAATTGCTGGAAATCGTGCGCGCCGACCGCGGCTTCGAGGACGATATCGGCCGCAAGACCATGCTGTCAGTGTTCGAGATGCTGGCCGACCGGCCGGACGTGGTGTCGCGCTGGCGCCGGCAACTCAGCACGTCGCTGAACTGAGCGGGAAGCCGATCGCCATGTCTGCACCCCGCCTGATCGATTTCAAGTCAGCGCCCGCCCCGACCCACGACCGTCCGCGCGCCGACCGGCTGGTATCGGGCAATCCGGACCGCACCACCTGGACCCACTACAGCGCGCAGCACGGCGATTTCGATTGCGGCATCTGGGCGTGCGAGCCGGGCGCCTGGCGCATCGCCTTCCCGGCCGGCAAGGAAGAGTTCTTCCACGTGCTCAGCGGCCGCATCCGCATCAGCGACGACAGCGGCGAGGCCAGGGAATTCGGCCCCGGCGATGCCTGCGTGATACCGGGCGGTTTTACGGGGCTGTTCGAAGTGCTGGCCCCGGTGCGCAAATACTTCGTGGTGATCGACCGCGACGCGGCGCGGCAGGCCTGAGCGCCGCGCCCGCCACGATCACGCCGCCGTGGCGGGGCCCTCGACCAGCGTGAAGCCGTGCTCGCGCATTTGCTCCACCATCATCGCGTCCATCGACTTGACGTGATGGTCGAACCAGCCTGACAGCTCAGCCACCAGCCGGCGGCCAAGCTGGAACTCGGCGTCGCTGTGCACCTTGTCGCGCACCGCCACGGCGACCGCCAGCACCTGCTGGTGCTCGCCCGCGTGGCAATGGCGCGGGCCGAAGGCCATGGCCTCCATCCACTGCTCTTCCTGGGCGAAATGATGGCGCGTGTGGTCGATCCAGGCGTCCATCGCCGGCAGGAAAGCGTCATCGCTGGCGCCGGCCACGGCGGCCAGCAGCTGCACGAACTCGGCGTGGGTGGCATCGGTGACTGGTTCGCCCAGATGCAGGTGATCCGGCAGGCCGGCGGAGGAAAGCTGGTCTTTGGCGTCCATGGGAGGCGGCGGCAAGCGTGGGAGAAAAACGGCAAGGATACCCAATCAGCGCGTGCGGGGCCTGATCTGGCGCAAGCGAGGGGGTATGCTGTGGACCATGCGCCCCGTCCATCACCCGTAGCGCCACCGCTTTCGCTCATGCCACGACTGATCTTCTTCTGCGGCCATGCCGGCACCGGCAAGACCACCCTCGCCCATCGCCTGATCGGCCCGCTGATGCAGGCCACCGGCGAGCCGTTCTGCCTGCTCGACAAGGACACGCTGTACGGCCGCTACAGCGCCGCGGCCATGGCCGCCATCACCGGCGACCCCAACGACCGCGACAGCCCGGCCTACCTTGACCACCTGCGCGACCCCGAATACCAGGGCCTGCTCGACACCGCGCGCGAGAACCTGGCGCTGGGCATCAGCGCGATCGTGATCGGCCCGCTGTCGCGCGAGATCCGGGCCCACCTGCTGAACGACCCGGACTGGCTGCACGTCCCCGCCGGCACCACGGTGCGCACGGTCTGGGTCCACCTGCCCGAGGACGAGGCCCACGCGCGCATCATCCGGCGCGGCAACCCCAACGACGCGTACAAGCTGGCCCACTGGGACGCGTACCGGACCCGGCGCTTCATGCCCACGCCCGATGACTATCCGGAACTGATCTTTTTTGATAACCAGGCACCGGGGGATGCCCAGGTCGACGCGCTGCTGCGCGCGCTGGCCGCCTGAACGGCCCCGTGGCGCAAGGCCTCAGCCGCGCGCGATCGCGCCGATCACTGCCGACGCCGCGACAAAGCCGAACACCGCCGTCACCGCCACCGACGAGCCGAAGCCCGCGCAGGCCAGCCCATGAGGGCCGCGCGCGGCGGGCTCGCCGGCCGTGGCCTCCGGCGGCGCCTCGTCGAGCTCGCAGGCCTGCTGCTCGGGCTCCGGGTATTGCAGCGGCTCATCCGAATAGACCGCGGCGATGCCAAACTTCTTTTTCGGGTCGCGGGTAAAGCCCCACTGCTTGCGCAGGCCGGCGCGCACCTTGGCCAGCAGCGGATCCTGGATCGTGCGCGCGAGGTCGTCAATGCGCACGCGGGTCGGGTCGAGCTGGCCACCGGCGCCGCCGCAGGTGATCACCGGCACGCCCTGGCGCCGTGCCCAGCCGAGCATGGCGATCTTGACCCGGACCGCGTCGATGGCGTCGATCACATAGTCATGGCCGGCGCCAAGCAGGTCCGGCACGTTGTCGGCGGTGACGAAGTCGTCGATCTGCGTTACGCGGCAACGCGGGTTGATGGCGACGATGCGCTCGGCCATGGCCTCGACCTTGGCACGCCCGTAGGCGTCGCCCAGGGCATGGATCTGGCGATTGGTGTTGGACAGCGCGATATGGTCCAGGTCGATCAGCGCGATGCGGCCCACCGCATTGCGCGCCAGCGCCTCGGCGGCCCAGCTGCCGACCCCGCCGATGCCGACCACGCACACGCTCGCCGCCTCCAGGCGGGCCAGGCCAGCGGCGCCGTACAGCCGCGCCACGCCGCCGAAGCGGCGGTGGTAATCGTCGTCGGCCGGGCTTTCATGGGTCAGCGGTTCAGGCAGGCTGGCCAGCTCGTGTGCGGCATCGTTCATAAGGAAAAGCTTGGATCGCGGGACGCCGGCCGCGCCGGGCACGGCCACGCCAGGGCAAAAAATCCGGCGTTTTCCGGCGGCGATGTCAGCCAGTCCCCGACAAGGACGGGAAGCGCGCAACTATACAATAGACCTGCAGTGGTCCGTTCGCCCCGCCAGCCAGGAGAGCCCGCCTCATGCCCGTGCGCCGCAAGGTCGTTCTGTGGAGTGTCCTGACACCGGTCGCGCTGATCGCGCTGCTGGTGATCGTGATCCTGACCTTCGACTGGAACCGCATCAAGCCCTGGCTCAACGAGCGCGTCTCCGAAGCCATCGGCCGTCCCTTTGCCATCAATGGCGACCTGACCGTGACCTGGCGCCGCGGCGAGGGCGAGAGGGGCTGGCGTACGCTGGTGCCATGGCCGCGCCTGTCGGCGCGCGACATCACCGTCGGCAACCCGGACTGGGCCAAGCAGCCCAACATGGCGACGGTGCAGGAATTGATCTTCGTGCTGCGGCCGCTGCCGCTGCTGGCGCACGAGATCGCCGTGCCCTCGATCGTCATCGACAGCCCCGCGGTATGGCTCGAGCGCCTGCCCGACGCCCGCAACAACTGGACCTTCGAAACCGGTCCGAAGAAAGGCGCCTCCAAATGGCAGCTGGATGTCGGCGAGGTGGTGCTGGCGCGCGGCAACCTGGCACTGACCGACCAGCTCAAGAAGATCGAGCTGCAGGCCGAACTCGATACCATCGGCAATGCGCCGCTCTACGAGAAGGCGCGCGACGGTGCGCTGGTCGGGCCGCAGGCCTCGGCGGTGCCGCCCGGGCCGCCGGGCAGCGCGCCGCAGGCGGCATCGGCGCCCGCGCCGAGCGCGGCATCCGCTGCCGCCGCCACTGGCGCGGACGGCCGCTACGGCGTGCGCTGGAAAGCCACCGGACGCTACAACGACGCCACCATCAACGCCAACGGCCGCGCCGGCACCGTGCTGAGCCTGCGCAATACCGACGTGCCCTTCCCGATCCAGGCCGATGTACGCGTGGGGACCACGCGCGCGCAGATCGAAGGCACCGTCACCAACCCGGCCCACCTGGCTGCGCTCGACGTGCACCTGACCCTGGCCGGCGACAGCATGGCCAAGCTCTATGCGCTGACCGGCGTCGTGTTGCCGTCGACACCGCCGTACCAGACCCGCGGCCGGCTGATGGCGACGCTGCGCAAGGAAGGCTCGATCTACGAATATCAGAAGTTCACCGGCCGGGTCGGCGGCAGCGATCTGTCCGGCACGCTGACCTTCACCAAGCGCGAGCCGCGCCCGCTGCTGGCCGGCAACCTGGTGTCGAACCAGTTGCGCTTTGTCGACCTGGCCCCGCTGATCGGCGCCGACGCCAAGCCCGGCCGCCCGGCCAAGGACAGCCCGGTGGCCCAGCCGGCGGACAAGGCGCTGCCGGTGGCGCCGTTCCGCACCGAGCGCTGGGACGAGATCGACGCCGACGTGCATTTCACCGGCAAGCGCATCATCCGCGATGCCGAGCTGCCGATCACCGACCTGGTCACGCACCTGAAGCTGCAGGACGGCGTGCTGCTGCTCGACCCGCTCAACTTCGGCGTGGCGGGCGGCAACCTGGTTTCGACCGTGCGCCTCGACGGCAAGCGCGAGCCGATGGGCGCGATGATCGACATGACGGCGCGGCGCATGAAGCTCAAGCAACTGTTCCCGACCGTCGACCTGATGCGCGCCAGCATCGGCGAGCTTAACGGCAGCGCCAAGCTGTCGGCCACCGGCAATTCGGTGGCTGCGCTGCTGGGCTCGTCCAACGGCGAGGCGCGGCTGCTGGTCGAGAACGGCACGGTCAGCAAGTTCCTGCTCGAGGCGATCGGCCTGAACGTCGGCAGCCTGGTAGTCTCGAAGCTGTTCGGCGACAAGCCGGTCCAGATCAACTGCGGCGTCAGCGACTTCGCCATGACCGACGGTGTGGCGCGTGCGCGCACCTTCGTGCTGGACACGCACGACGCGGTGATCGAGACCACCGGCGGCATCGACCTGCGCAGCGAGCGGCTGGCGCTGACCATCCACCCCGACTCCAAGGGCCTGCGCATCTTCTCGCTGCGCTCGCCGCTGTATGTCGGCGGCACCATGAAGCACCCGCGGGTCAGCCCCGATATCGGCGTGCTGGCCCTGCGCGCCGGCGGCGCGCTGTCGCTGGCGCTGCTGGCCCCGGTGGCCACCGCGGTGCTGCCGCTGCTTGACATCTCCCCGGGCGGCGACGACTCGCAGTGCGCCAGGCTGCTGGCCGATCTGCGCAAGCGCCCGACCGCGCCGCCGCCTGGCAAGACCTACCAGGATCCCAAGGCAGCGGCGGCGCCTGCCGACACCCGCGGCGCAGCGACCGCGGCCAGCCGGCCCGGTGCGCCGGCCGCTGCGGCCGGCACCGGCAAGCCTTCCACCACCGGCCAGCGTGAGCCGACCCGGCCGGCGGGCCAGGGGCAGCGCCAGCCACAGCGCCCGGGCAACGACCGGTCGTTCTACCAGGGCGGATAAACCGCCTCGCCACGCGCCCCCCCGCCCCGCGCAAAGGCGCGCACGGCCCGAGGATTAAACAAAATCGCAACACTTCGCCCTGCTGCGACAAGTTGACGCACGTTGCCGTTGTACCGAGCCGCGCTCAGGCGCATAATTAAACGGCCATTTACAAGAAGTTTAAGCATGGCAAGCATTGGACGCGGCGCGGGCTCGCCCGTACGCGTCCTTCGAAAGGCGCGGCTGCGGCCGCCCTTTGTTTTCGCCGCAGGTCTGCGGCCATTTTCCTGATTCGCCGCCTTGGCACGGCGCTCCGCCGGCACCGAGAACGGTCCCACCAACGTCCTTCGCCCGCCCCCATGACGCTGACGCATGCCGCCGTCCCGCCGATCACCTGGCTGATCGCACTGACGGTGTGCAACCACGTGGCTTTCAATGCCAGCCGCGTGGTGGTGTCGCTGTTCGCGATTTCGCTCAAGGCTTCCACCATTACGCTGGGCGTGCTGATGTCGCTGTACGCGCTGCTGCCGATGCTGCTGGCAATCCGCGCCGGCAAGCGCATCGACCGGATCGGCCCGCGCAAGCCGATGACGGCGGGCTCGCTGATGGTGGTGGCAGGCACGCTGCTGCCGGCGCTGTGGCACGAGCTGGGCGCGCTGTACCTGTCGTGCGCGCTGATCGGGGTTGGCTTCATGCTGGTCCAGGTGGCGATGCAGCTGCTGATCGGGCAGGTCTCTACCGATGCCACCCGGCTGCGCAACTACACCTGGCATGCGCTGGGGCTGTCGGTGTCCGGCACGCTCGGGCCGGTGGCCATGGGCTACATGATCGAGCATGCGGGCTTCCGCCCTGCCTTCGCGGTGCTGGCGGCGGTGGCGCTGGCCGGGCAGGCGGGCCTGCAATGGGTGCGGCCGCGGCTGCCCGCGCACGGCGGCAACGCCGGACGCATCGCCATCGAGGACGGCACCCGCCACTCCACCCTGGACCTGCTGCAGCATCCCGAACTGCGCGCGGTCTTCATCGCCAGCGCGGTGCTGTCGGCCGCATGGGACCTGCACGCGTTCCTGATCCCGATCCAGGGCTCGCGCATCGGGCTGTCGCCGTCTTCGATCGGCTGGGTGCTGGGTGCCTTCGCCATCGCCACCTTCGCCATCCGGGTGGCGATGCCGGCGGTGTCGCGCCGGCTATCGGAATGGAAGATCATCCGCGCCGCCTTGCTGGTCGGCGCGCTGGCCTACCTGGCCTACCCCTTTGTCGCGCACTTCTGGCTGATGTGCGGACTGGCCTTCGTGCTGGGCCTGGCGCTGGGCAGCGCCCAGCCCAATGTCATGAATATCCTGCACAGCGCGTCGCCGCACGGCCGCGCGGGCGAGGCGCTGGGACTGCGCTCGGCGGTACTGAACACCAGCCAGGTGGTCTGGCCGCTTACCTTCGGCGTGGTCGGCACGGCGCTGGGCATGCTGCCGATTTTCCTGTCGATGGCGGGCGCGATGGGCGCGGCCGGCTACTATTCGCGGCGCCAGGGACGCAAGGCGCTGGCGCCGCCGGCACAGCCGAGCGCCGGCGGGTGATTCCTGCGGATGCTGCGCCCGGTACCGCTTGTCGCCGCGCAAATGCGGCCCCCGGCGCATTCGCTATACTCGAATCAGCTGGACCTGCGGCCGCCGCCCCCCGGGCGCACCGCGCTTCCGGACCGATTCCCAGATGATTGCGACATGACCCAACTTGCCGACCTGCGCCGAACCTATGTGCTGGGCGCCCTGTCCGAATCCGACGTGGCCCCCGACCCGATGAGCCAGTTCAAACGCTGGTTTGACGAAGCGGTCACGGCCAAGCTGCCCGAACCCAACGCCATGACCCTGGCCACGGTCGACGCCGATGGCCAGCCTTCGGCGCGCATCGTGCTGCTCAAGGGCATCGACGAGCGCGGCTTCACCTTCTTCACCAACTATGAAAGCCGCAAGGGCCTGGACCTGGCGGCTAACCCGCGCGCCGCGCTGCTGTTCCACTGGGTGCAGCTGGAACGCCAGGTGCGCGTCGAAGGTCGCGTCGAAAAGGTCTCCGAGGACGAAAGCGACGCCTATTTCGCCACGCGGCCGCTGGGCTCGCGGGTGGGCGCCTGGGCTTCCGCGCAGAGCCGGGAAGTGCCCGGCCGCGACGTTCTGGAACAGCGCGAGCAGGAATACCGCAGCAAGTTCGGCGAAAACCCGCCGCGCCCGCCCCACTGGGGCGGCTACCGCCTGGTGCCGACCGCACTGGAATTCTGGCAGGGCCGGCCGTCGCGACTGCACGACCGCATCGCCTACCGGATCCAGCCCGGCACGGGCTGGCAGATCGTGCGGCTGTCGCCCTGAGCCGGCCGGCGGACGCCTCGCGCGTCCGCACTACCGCCCTGCCGGGACGCCGGCAGGGTCTTCCGGACGGTGCGCTGCACAGGCTGCGGAATTGGATTAAAGTGAGACAGGCGTCGCTTGGCTACTCTTTTCTTGCAGCGCTCGCGACGGATCGTGCAAGGTTTGCGCGCAGTTCCCGCCTTGCCTGATGCGTCCGCCGAAGCGTGTGCCGCAACCATCGGGAGGTAAAGCGCATGTTTTTCAAGCAAACCCTGGAAAAGCAACTCGACAACTGGATCGCCGACCTGCGAGAGAACGCCAATCTCCCGGTCAGCCTGCGGCTGTGGAATGGCGCCGAATACCCGCTCGGGCAATTCGACAAGCCGGTGGTGACGCTGACCGTGCGCGAAGCGGCGGCCCTGCCGCTGTTGCTGACACCAAGCCTGGACAACCTGGGCGAAGCGTACGTCCAGGGCAAGATCGACTTCGAGGGCCGGCTGGCGGACATCATCAAGGTGGGCTACGGCTTCTCGGCCGCGGCCACGCGGCGCGCCGGCGGGGCGCTGTACAAGGTGGCGCAGCACTTCACCCATACCAAGCAGAAAGACAAGGAGTCGATCCAGTACCACTACGACGTCTCCAACGACTTCTACCAGCTTTGGCTGGATCCCAACATGGTCTACTCCTGTGCCTACTTCGAGCACGGTGACGAAGACCTGGCCACCGCCCAGCTCAAGAAGATCGACCACATCCTGACCAAGATCCGGCTGCAGCCCGGCCAGACGCTGCTCGATATCGGCTGCGGCTGGGGCGCGCTGGTGATGCGCGCGGCGCAGAAGTTCGGCGCGCGCTGCGTCGGCATCACGCTGTCGCAGAACCAGTTCGAGCTGGCCACCGAGCGCGTCCGGGCCGCGGGCCTGTCCGACCGCATCGAGATCCGGCTGCAGGACTACCGCGACACCGCCGGCACCTTCGACCGCATCACCAGCGTCGGCATGTTCGAGCATGTGGGCAAGGACAACCTGCCGGGCTATTTCAGCCGCATCCGCGAGCTGCTGACCGACGACGGCTTTGCCATGAACCACGGCATCACCTCGCCCGACCCGGACAACGGCGCGACGCCGATGGATGGCGCCGAGTTCATGGACCGCTACGTGTTCCCGCAGGGCGAACTGCCGCATATCGGGCTGGTGCTGCGCACGCTGCAGCAGGGCGGCCTGGAAGCGTTTGACGTCGAGCTGCTGCGCCGCCACTACGCGCGCACGCTGCACCACTGGGCCGACAACTTCGAAGCGCGCGGCGACATCATCCGCAGCCTGGTCGGCGAGAAGAAATACCGCATCTGGCGCGTCTACCTGGCCGGCTGCGCGCACGCCTTCGAGACCGAGAAGATGTCGATCTACCAAGTGGTGTGCCACAAGTCCGGGCTGCAGGCCGACTCGCTGCCATGGTCGCGCCGCTATATCTACGAGCAGCCCATCGGCCGCACCGACTGAAGGCAACCCAGGCGCTTGACTGAAGATCTCTTTGGCGGGCTGTCCCTGCCCGCCCCGGCCGCCACACCCGCTGGCGGCGTGGCCGCCCCACCCGAATCCCCGGGCAAACCGGCGCGCGGCAAGAGCGTGCAGCCGTTGCCGGCATCGCCGGCGCTGCAGGCGCTCGCCGCGCGGCTGCCGCCGCACCTGTATTTCGGCACCTCGTCATGGGCCTATCCCGGCTGGAACGGGCTGGTCTATGACGGCGAGTACGGCGACAGCCTGCTCTCGCGCAAGGGCCTTGCCGCCTATTCGCGCCACCCGCTGCTGCGCGCCGCCGGCATCGACCGCGGCTTTTACGGGCCGATCCCGCTGGCCGACTACCTGTCCTATGCGGCGCAGGTGCCGGAGGGCTTCCGTTTCCTGGTCAAGGCCCCGGCCAGCGTCTGCGACGCCTGGCTGCGCGGCCCCGACGGCGAAGGCCGGCTGGCCAACGCCGCCTTCCTGGACGCAGAGATCGCGGCACGCGACTTCATCGTGCCGGCCACCAGCGGCTTGGGCCACAAGTGCGGGCCGTTGCTGTTCCAGCTGTCGCCGATGGGCGCGCTGGCCGACAGCGCGGTATTCCTGGAGCGGCTCGATGCCTTCCTGGGCGCGCTGCCGGCGCTGGATCCCGCGCTGACCCCGCACGCCGCCTATGCCGTCGAGCTGCGCGATCCGGCCCTGCTGACGCCGCGCTACATCCGCTTGTTGCGCCGCCACGGCGTGCGCTTCTGCCTGTCCGCGCGCGACCGGCTGCCGCCGGTGCCGCGGCAGGCGGCAGCGCAGGCCCTGATGGATGAAGCCGCGACGGGCCCGCTGGTGCTGCGCTGGATGCTGCATGCGGGCCGTCCCTACGCCTACGCGGAGAAGCGCTATGCGCCCTTCGATCGCATCGTCGACGACGATCCCGATACCCGCCACGCCATCGCAGACGTAGTGGCGCGCACGCTGCGCGCGGGGCAGACCGCCATCGTCATCGTCAGCAACAACGCCGAAGGCTGCGCACCGCTGAGCTGCGTGCGGCTGGCCGAGGCCATCGCGGCGCGGCTGGAGCGCTGACCGCGCCGCCGCGCCGGCGCCCGCCCTTGCCCCTTACTTGCGCAGCTTCGCGCCGAACTGCTGGCGAAACTTGGCCAGCTTGGGCGAAATCACGAACGCGCAGTAGCCCTGGCTGGGATGGTCCTGGTAGTAGTTCTGGTGGCTGGCCTCGGCGCGCCAGTAAGGCTGCTCCGGCTCGACCTGCGTCACGATCGGCGCATCGAACACCTTGGCGGCGGCCAGTTCGCGCATCACGTACTCGGCCGTCGCGCGCTGCGCCTCCGAATGCGTAAAGATGGCCGAGCGGTATTGCGGCCCTACGTCGTTGCCCTGCCGGTCCGGCGTGGTCGGGTCGTGGATGGCGAAGAAGATCTCGAGGATCTCGCGGTAGTTGATCACCGACGGATCAAAGCTGACGCGCACCACTTCGACATGGCCGGTAGCGCCTTCGCAGACCTGCTGGTAGGTCGGGTGGTCGACATGCCCGCCGGTGTACCCGGACTCGACCGCGACGACCCCGTCGACCTGCTGGTAAACCGCTTCCAGGCACCAGAAGCACCCGCCGCCCAGCGTGGCGGTTTCCAATCCATGTTCCATTTGCGCCGCTCCCTTGGGTTGTGGTCTGTCGTGCCACGGCCTCAAGCATAAGCGCAGATCGGCGCGTTTGCAGCGGATTCAGCCGGATCGGCGCCGGGCCTCGAGCATGGCGCGCAATTGCGGCTTGAGCACCTTGCCAAGGGCGCTGCGCGGCAGGTCGTCCATCAGCACCACCTCGCGCGGCAGCTTGAAGCGGGCAATGCGCGCGGCCAGCAGCTCGCGCAGCGGTTCGGCCGCGAGCGCACCGTGCGGCGCTCCCGGCGCCGGCACGATCACCGCCACCGGCACTTCGCCCCAGCGCGCATCGGCCACGCCGACCACCGCGCATTCCTGCACGCCGGGCAGGCCGACCAGCACGTTCTCGATCTCGGCGGGATAGATGTTCTCGCCGCCGGAGATGATCATGTCCTTGCTGCGGCCGACCACCTCGATGCAGCCGTCGGCATCGCGGTGCGCCAGGTCGCCGGAATGGAACCAGCCGCCAGGCAGCCCGTGGTCGGGCTGGTTCCAGTAGCCGGCCATGAGATTGGCGCCGCGCACCCATAGCTCGCCGACCGCGCCCGGCGGCGCCTCGGTGCCGTCGGGGCCGGCCAGGCGCACGTCGGCCTCGGGCTGCGGCCAGCCGGCATAGCCGGGACGCGCCATGGCATCTTCCAGCTTCAGCACCACCGACACCGGGCCGGTCTCGGTGGCGCCATAGACCTGCCCCAGCGGCACGCCACGGGCGTGGAATGCCTCGATATACGAGCGCGGGATGGTCGACGATCCCGCCATCACCCCGCGCAGCGCGGCCAGATCGGCATCGGCCCAGCCCGGATGCTCCAGCACCGCGCGCAGCGTCGCCGGCACCATCAGCGACAGGCTTGGCCGCACCTTGGCCACCGCGTCCAGCCACGCCTGCGGCGCGAAGCGGTCATGCAGCGTGACCTGCGCGCCGGCCAGCAGCGCCGGAAGCGTCTGGATACACAGCCCGCCGACATGGAACATCGGCAGCACCGACAGCACGTGGTCGTCCGGCGTCATGCCATGCGCCCACCAGCTGGCGCGCGCGTTGGCCAGCAAGCCGGCCTGGGTATGCACCGCGCCCTTGGGCTTGCCGGTGGTACCAGAGGTATAGGCTAGCAGCAGCGGCGCATGGTCCGGCACCGGAGCATGGACCACGCCGAACGGCGCCGGAGGGTCGACCAGCCGCGTTAGCGGCACCACCAGGCCAGCGCCGCCGGCGTCGCGCGCCAGCGCTTCATGGGCCGCATCATGGAACAGCGCGGCCAGTTGCCCGTGGGCGGCAATCGCCCGCAACTCGGCCGGCGCCAGCCGGTAGTTCAGCGGCACAAACATCGCCCCGACGCGGGCGCAGGCGAACAGCAACACCAGCTGCAGTTCGTGGTTCAGGCACAGCGTGCCGACGCGGTCGCCGGCGCGGATGCCCCAGGTTGCGGCCAGGTGAGCGCTGGCACGCTCGACGCGCCGCCACAGCTTGCCGTAGGTGAAGGTCCGGCCGAGGTAGTGCAGCGCCGGCCGGTCCGGCGCCGCGGCGGCATGGCCATGGAGCATGCCCGGCAGCGCGCCCAGCCCGGTTGCACCAGGCCGCGTGGCACGAGGCGGCGTGCTCATTCGTCGCGCTCGCCGGATTCGTACAGGGTTTCGCGGCCCATGCGGTCGAGGATCAGCTCGGCGGTCCAGGGCAGCATCAGCGCGCCGCAGCGCGAATCGCGGTAGAGCCGTTCCAGCGGCAGGTCCTTGAGCATCGACTGGCCGCCGCAGGTGCGGATCGCCAGCCGGGCGATATCGTTGGCGCCTTCCATCACGGTGTAGTGCGCGGCGTACAAGCGCAGGCGCTCGTCCTTGGACGGATTGGGCCTGGCCTCATGGATTGCGCGCCAGAACAGCGAACGCATGGCCTCAAGCTGGATCCGCATCTGCGCCACCGCGATCTGCTTGGTCGGGTACATGCGGCGCTTGACCGGCGGCTGCCCCGGCACCTCGCCGCGCAGGTACTGCACGGTAAAGTCGTACGCGGCCTGTGCCACGCCGAGGTAGGTCGGCGACAGCGTGAAGAACATCGCCGGCCAGTTCTGCGCGGCGCGGTAGTAGACCCCGCGCGGCATCAGTTGCTCGTGGTCGGGCACGAACACGTCCTGGAGCAGCAGCGTGCGCGACACCGTGCCGCGCATGCCCATCGGGTCCCAGTCGCCGGTCACGGTCAGGCCATCCGCCTGGCCGGGCACGGCAATGTAGAGCGTGTCGCGCATGTCCGGATGCTGGTCGCCGCGGTCCTCGGTGCACAGGATGCCGTAGTAGTTGGCCGCGCCGGACAGCGAGGCAAAGATCTTGCGCCCATTCAGCACCCAGCCGCCGTCGACCTTGCGCGCCGTGGTGCCGAACGGCGCCTTGCCCGCGGCGGCGGCCGAGCCTTCGGAGAACGGCTGCGCGTACACCGCGCCCTCACGCACCACGCGCGCGAAGTGCAGCTCGCGCCGGGCCTGGTGCTCGGCGCGCTGTGCCGGCGTCATGTCGATGCCGTCGGACAGCACACCGGTCCACATGGTCGAGCAGATGTGCATGTTGTACGTGAGCGCGGTGGCGCCGCAGAAGCGGCCGATCTCGGCGCCGACCATGCAATAGGTGGCAAAGTCCGCGCCCGCGCCGCCGAACGCCTGCGGCACGCACAGCGCCAGCAGGCCGGCCTCGCGCAGGTCGTCGTAGTTGGCAAACGGGAAGCTGGCCTCGCGGTCCCAGGTGGCCGCGCGCGGCGCGAAGCGCTCGCGGCCCAGGCGGTTGGCCAGCGTCAGCAGGCGCGCCTGTTCCGGGGTGAAGTCCGCCGTACCGACGGCGGGAATGAAATCGAGCTGGCCGGATGGCATGTCGCGGTCTCCTGTTTTTGCTGCTCGCGCCGGATACGGGAGCGGCGCGGCGGTGGTTCTTATGCCGGCGTTGCCGGAACGGCGCGCGCGTCAGTGCACGGGAAAGTGCCGGCGCAGGAAGTCCAGTACCGCCTGGTTGAACGGGTCGGGCCGCTCCATGCAGGCCAGATGGCCCACGTCGGGCAGGCAGTGGTACTCGGCGCCGGCAATGCGTTGCGCCATGCGCTGCATCACCTCGGGCGCGGCATTGGTGTCGTGCTGGCCGGCCAGCGCCAGCACCGGCACCGCGATACGGGGCAGCGCGTCGCGCTGGTTGAAGCGCACCAGCGCAGCCAGCGCGGCGCGATACGTGGGCGCCGGCACCGCCGCCATCACCGCCGTGGCGAAGGCCACGGCCTGCGCGTCGGCAGCGGGCGCGACCATGGTGCGCACCAGGCTGGCCGCCATCTCGGCCATGGTCTTGCCCGCGTCCAGCGGCGCGGTGCGCGCCGCGACGAACTCGCGTTGCCACGGGCCATCGCCCTTGCCGAAGGCGGGCGAGGTGCCGGACAGCACCATGCCGTCGATCAGCGCGGGCATGGCTGCGCAGGCCTGCTGCGCGACCATGCCGCCCATGCTGTGGCCCAGCAGCACCACGCGCCGGCCGTCGCCGCGCTCGGCCAGCAGCACCGGTGCCAGCGCCCGGGCCAGGCCGTCGAAGTCATAGGGATCGATCATGGCGCTGTCGCCATAGCCGGGCATGTCCCACGCCACCGCGCGGTATCCAGCCTGCGCCAGCGCCTCGCCTTGCGCGGGCCAGGCGGCCTTGCCGCCGCCGATACCATGCAGCATCACCACCGCCACCGGTCCGTCGCCCCAAGCCAGCGTGGCGATGCCGTTGGCGTGGCGCTGGTTGATCGCGGTCGCGCTCATGCCGCCACCTCCGCCAGCGTGCCCGCCTCGACCTCGTTGCGGCCATCGAGCGAAATCGTGCAGTTGCGCAGCGGCAGGTCGAAGTGGCCCAGCGTATGCCGCCCGGCGACCTCGTTGGCGCCGGTCGAGAACAGGAAGTTGCCGGCGAACGCGCGCAGTTCGGTGCCGTTGCAATCGCGTTTGTCGTAGAACGTCATCGCGTCCCAGCGCGCCAGCCGGTTCAGGCCCCAGCCCACATGCGAGACCGCGTAGGCGTCGCGCGTGCCTTCGCGGTCGGCCCAGGCCTGGTAGTAGCCGCGCATCATGTCGGCGTCGACGCCCTGCCCCTCGACAGCGACGATATAGTCGTCTTCGATATGGCAGACCACGGTATCGCGCAAGTAGGTCTTGAAGGTCAGGTTGACGTCGCCTGGCGCCAGCACCAGCGTGCCGTTGACCTGGCGGCCGGCCGGGAACGCCAGGCACAGCCCGCCGGGCCAGTGCGAGACCTGCCCGGGCTTGTTGCAGAAGCCCCAGACGCCGCCCACGCGCGCCTCGGCCAGGCCGATGCGCAGCTCGGTGCCGGCGGCGGAATGCACGCGCATCTCGCGCGCGCCGCGCAGGCGCTTCATCGCCCCGCGCACGGTGGTCTCCAGCGACGGGTCGGGCTGGCAGCGCTCGAGGATCTCGGGGTGCTCGTTGCTGACCATCAGCATGCGCGGCACCACGCCGTCGGCGCCGCGCAGGATCTGCGGCAATTCCGGTGCGTGCAGCAGGCCTTCGACGGTGCAGTCGAGCACCAGTTGGCAGCGCGACAGCGCCGCCAGCACGGGAGCGAGTTGCTGCAGGGCATCACTGGCGCCCGTGGAGCGCACCGGTGCCGGAGCGGCAAGCGCCGGCGTCGGCACCTGGATACGCACCGGCGTGGCGCCGAGCGCCTGCACCGCCAGTTCGGCCAAGGCCACGTTGACGGGGCGGGATTGGGACTCCGTTACAATTCCGACGACATCCCCGTGCCGCAGGGCACAGAGTTCCAGCGTGCGGCGGAACGCCGCCAGCCAGCGGTGTTCGATCTGCTCGATGAGCATGCGCTTGTCTCCTGCTGCTTGTTGTTCGCTGCTGGTGCTATGGGGCGGGCTGCCCGGGTTTTGTGGGCCAGCCCTCATCTGCGGCGTGTCATGCGCGGCGCCGGACTTGAACTCGCCGCCCCTGGCGCGAATAATATATATGAAATTTCATGAACTCCAGTGGAGCCCCCATGGGCATGCCTGAGGCCCGGCCACGGATCGCCAGCGTAGCCGCCGCCCCTGACTTCGACGCGATGCACTTCCGCCATACCCTGTCGCAGTTCGCGACCGGAGTTACGGTGATCACCACGCGCGCCAGCAACCAGTCGATCGCCGCCGGCGCGCCGCCGTTCATCGGCATCACCGCGAGCTCGTTCAACTCGGTGTCGCTGGAGCCGCCGCTGGTGCTGTGGAGCATGGCCACGCGCGCCAACAGCCTGCCGATGTTCCGCGACGGCACCCACTACATCATCAACGTGCTGTCGGCCTCGCAACTGGATCTGTGCCAGCGCTTCGCCACGCTCAAGGGGGACCGCTTCGCCGGCGTGGACTACCGGCTCTCGGCGACCGGCCTGCCGATCCTGTCCAATGCGCTGGCCTGGTTCGAATGCCACAACCGCAGCCGCTACGACGAGGGCGACCACGTCATCTTCGTCGGCGAAGTGGAGCGCTGCGGCGTGCTCGCTGGCGACGACGGCCCGCTGGTGTTCCAGGGCGGCCAGTTCACCACCACCGCCCCGCTCGATCTCTGACCAGGGCTGGCCCATCATGGCTGATCTGCCGGCAGACCCCTCGCCCCTGCCCTTCGTCGACGGCTACCTGGCCTACCTGCTGGCCCGCGCCAGCCATCTGGTCTCGGGCGAATTCCATCGCGAAGTGGAAGCCAGCGGCCTGTCGGTGCAGGAATGGCGCGTGCTGGCCACGCTCGCCGACCGCCCCGACTGCACCATCGGCATGCTGGCGGAAATCACGCTGACCAAGCAGCCCACGCTGACCAAGCTGGTCGACCGTATGGCGCAGGATGGCCTGGTCAGGCGCCGCGCCGGCAAGGCCGACCGCCGCCAGGCCCTGATCTCGATCACGCCGCGCGGCCTGGCCTTGGCCCGGCCGCTGCTGGAGCGCGCCGCGCAGCACGAGCGCGCCGTGCTGAATGACTTCGGCGTGCGGCAGGGCGCGCAGCTCAAGGAAACGCTGCGGCAGCTGATCGCGCTGCACACCCAGCGCTAGGCGTCGGACTTCAGGATCGCCAGCGGCGAACTGTCCACCTTGAGCCGCTGCAAAACGATATTCGAGCGGATATCCATCACGCCCGGGGTACGGTACAGCCGGTTCACGATGAAATCGGAGTAGTGCTTCAGGTTGCGCGCCTGCACGCGCAGGATGTAGTTGCTGTCGCCGGTGATGATGTAGGCCGACAGCACTTCGGGCCAGGACTGCACCGCGGCAATGAACGTGTCGTGCCAGCCCTCGACGTCATGGCGCATCGACACCTGCACGATCGCCTCCAGCTCCAGTCCCAGCTGCTCGGCATCGAACCACGCGCGATACCCACCGATCACCCCGGACTCTTCCAGCAGCCGTACCCGGCGCAGGCACGCCGACGGCGACAGCGCCACGCGTTCAGCCAGGTCCTGGTTGCTGATGCGGCCGTTCTCCTGCAGGCAGGTCAGGATACGCAGATCGGTGGGATCGAGGTTCATTCGAATTTCCTTCGAGAAATCGGCATTTTTTCGCATTCTATGCGAAAGACAGCCGGAATAATGGGCCATTTAGCAAGCCTCTTGCCGCCGATTTTGACTATGATTTCCGACATCGAGGCACACAGAAACGGCGCCAGCAGACGGCGCCGCGCACCCATGACCGCCCCCAATCCCGACCCGCGCCGGCTGTGGGACATCAGCCCGCCGCTCTCGCCCGCCACCCCGGTGTGGCCCGGCGATACGCCGTTCCAGCAGCAGCCAGCCTGGCAGATCGACGCGCATTGCCCGGTCAACGTCGGCCGCATCACGCTGTCGCCGCACACCGGCGCGCATGCGGACGCGCCGCTGCACTACGCCGCCGACGGCGCGCCGATCGGCGCGGTGCCGCTGGCGCCCTACCTTGGTCCCTGCCGCGTGATCCACTGCATCGGCGCCGCGCCGCTGGTGCAGCCGCGCCATGTCGAGCACGCGCTGGCAGGCCTGCCGCCGCGGGTGCTGCTGCGCACCTACCGGCAGGCGCCGCTGGCGCAGTGGGACCCGGCCTTCTGTGCCGTGGCGCCCGACACCATCGCGCTGCTGGCCGCGCACGGCGTGCAGCTGGTCGGCATCGACACGCCGTCGCTGGATCCGCAGGACTCCAAGACCATGGACGCGCACAACGCCGTGCGCCGCCACGGCCTGGCGATCCTGGAAGGCATCGTGCTGGACCAGGTCGATGCCGGCGACTATGAGCTGATCGCGCTGCCGCTGCGCTTTGCCGCGCTGGATGCCAGCCCGGTGCGCGCGGTGCTGCGCAGCCTCGACTGAACTCCTGCCGAACCACACTCCTATCCCACCACATGACGACATTTGACCGCGAGCACTGTATCCGGCTCGACCAGCAAGACCCGTTGCGCCCGCTGCGCGACCAGTTCGCGCTGCCCCAGGGCGTGATTTACCTCGACGGCAATTCACTCGGCGCGCGCCCGCGCGCCGCCGCCGCGCGCGCCGCCCAGGTGGTGGCCGAGGAATGGGGCGACGGCCTGATCCGTAGCTGGAACACCGCCGGCTGGTTCGACCTGCCGCAGCGCCTTGGCAACAAGCTGGCGCCGCTGGTGGGCGCCGGCCACGATGAAGTGGTGGTCACCGACACCACCTCGATCAACCTGTTCAAGGTGCTGGCCGCGGCGCTGCGCGTGCAGCACACACGCGACCCGGCGCGCAAGGTGATCGTGTCCGAGGCCAGCAACTTCCCGACCGATCTGTATATCGCGCAAGGCCTGGCCGACCTGCTGCAGCAGGGCTATTCGCTGCGCCTGGTGAACTCGCCGGCCGAGCTCGACGCCGCCGTGGGCGCAGACACCGCGGTGCTGATGCTGACCCACGTCAACTACAAGACCGGCGAAATGCTCGACATGGCCGCGCTGACCGAGCTGGCCCATGCCCGCGGCGCGCTGACGGTGTGGGATCTGTGCCACTCGGCCGGCGCCGTGCCGGTCGGCCTTAAGGCAGCCGGCGCCGACTACGCCATCGGCTGCACCTACAAATACCTGAACGGCGGCCCGGGCTCGCCCGCCTTCGTCTGGGTCGCGCCCGCGCTGCGCGATGCGTTCTGGCAGCCGCTGTCGGGCTGGTGGGGCCACGCCGCGCCGTTCGCGATGGAGCCGCAGTACCGGCCAGTCGATGGCGTGCGCCGCTTCCTGTGCGGCACCCAGCCAGTCACGTCGCTGGCCATGGTCGAGTGCGGCCTGGACGTGTTCGCGCAGACCGACATGCAGGCGCTGCGTGCCAAGTCGCTGCAGCTGACCGACCTGTTTATCCAGCTGGTGGAAGCCCGCTGCGGCCACCACCCGCTGACGCTGGTCACGCCGCGCGAGCATGCGCGCCGCGGCAGCCAGGTCAGCCTGGCGCACCCCGAGGGCTATGCCCTGGTGCAGGCCCTGATCGAGCGCGGCGTGATCGGCGACTACCGCGAGCCGCGCATCGCCCGCTTCGGCTTCACGCCGCTCTACACCAGCTTCGCCGAGGTGTGGGATGCTGTGGAAATCCTGCGCGACGTACTGGACCGCGGCGCCTATCGCGAGGCGCGCTTCCAGACGCGCGGCCAGGTGACCTGATCGGGAGCGCATCATGAGTGAATTCAAGGGATGCCCGTTCTCCGGCGCGGCGCCGGCCGCCACGCCGCAAGGCGACGACTGGCATGGCGCGCAGATGGATTTCGCCAGGGACATGAGCTATGGCGACTACCTCGGCCTGGACCAGATCCTGAGCGCGCAGCATCCGCTGTCGCCGGACCACAACGAGATGCTGTTCATCGTCCAGCACCAGACCACCGAGCTGTGGATGAAGCTGATGCTGCACGAGCTGCGCGCCGCGCGCGAGTCGGTCAAGGCTGACAGCCTGCCGCCGGCGTTCAAGATGCTGACCCGCGTGTCGCGCATCATGGACCAGCTGGTGCAGGCGTGGAACGTGCTGGCCACCATGACGCCGCCGGAATACTCGGCGATGCGGCCCTTCCTGGGCATGTCGTCGGGCTTCCAGTCCTACCAGTACCGCGAGATCGAGTTCATCCTGGGCAACAAGAACGCCGCCATGCTCAGGCCGCATGCGCACCGGCCCGAACACCTGGCGCTGGTCGAGACCGCGCTGAAGACCCCGTCGCTGTACGACGAGGCGATCCGGCTGATGGCGCGGCGCGGCTTTGCCATCGACGCCGATTGCGTCGAGCGCGACTGGACCCAGCCCACCGCGTACAACGCATCGGTCGAGGCGGCGTGGCTGGAGGTCTATCGCAACCCTGACGCGCACTGGGAACTGTATGAACTGGGCGAAAAGTTCGTCGACCTGGAAGACGCGTTCCGGCAATGGCGCTTCCGCCATGTGACCACGGTCGAGCGGGTGATCGGCTTCAAGCGCGGGACGGGCGGCACCGAAGGGGTCAGCTATCTGCGCCGGATGCTGGACGTGGTGCTGTTCCCCGAACTGTGGAAATTGCGCACCGACCTGTGATCCGCGCCGTCCCTGCGCACAGGGACGGCGGGTGGCCTCAACCCGCCGGCTCGGACAACCTTGCGGCCAGCGCCCGCAACGCCGGCGCCAGCGTCTGGTGGAACACCGCCTCGTCCACCGCGCCATAGGAAGCGCTGCAGCTCAGCATGTGCAGCTCCTTCTCGCCCACCGGCCGGAACGCCACCGCGCAGGCATGGATGGCCGGATGCCAGTCGCGGAACGATGCCGCATAGCCGCGCTGCTGCGCCTCGGCCAGTGCGGCGCGGGTAGCGGCCTCCTGCTGCTTCCATTGCTCCGGGAAGGCCTGGCTGAATTCCGCCATCACGCGCTCGCGGCGCGCCGCTGGCAAGGCCGCCAGGTAGGCCCGCCCCATCGAACTGGACACCAGCGACAGCCGCGAGCCGACCCCCAGCCCGAGCATCACGCCGGCGTCGTTGCGGATCGACTCCAGGTAGATCACCTCCATGCGCTCGCGCTTGCCGAGCGACACCGAGACCCCGTACGACTGCGCGAACGCCAGCATATGCGGGCGCGCCAGCGACACCACGTCCGACGCCGACAGGTAGGCGTAGCCCAGCGCTAGCACGCCGGCATCCAGCGCATACTTGCCCAGGCTCTCGTCATAGCGCAGGTAGCCAAGCTGCACCAGCGTGCCCGCCAGCCGGCTTACCGTGGCCTTGGGAAACCCTGTGCGGCGCACGAACTCCTGGTTGCCGAGCATGGCCTCGCCGGTGCGGAAGCAACGCAGCAGCTCCAGGCCGCGCGCCAGCGCGGTGACAAAGTTGGGATCGCTGTCGCGCACGGGCGCCGCGGGGACAGCGTCCTGGGAAAGTGACGGATCGGGATTCGGATGGGCCAAGGTTCGCTGCTCCAGTCGGTGCGTGTCCGTTCATCGCACAAAGGCGCGGGGGTTCAGGGTTTCGCCTGTTGCGTGGCAAGACCATTGCGATATACTAATTCAACGGAACACAGTTCCGCAATGCGGAACCATCAGGATCCCGAAAAAATCCTCCGCACGATCACCGAACCTGTTACGAATCTTGGATCCGCCCGCGCGGACAGCGGCATACAGCCGCCCGCCCGGCGCTTCCCCGCGCTACCGAAGGAGACCTGCATGGCTGCCAACGCCGAATTCCACTGGGCCGACCCCCTGCTGCTCGACCAGCAACTGAGCGCCGACGAGCGCATGGTGCGTGACGCCGCCGCCGCGTACTGCCAGGACAAGCTGATGCCGCGGGTGCTGCAGTCGTTCCGCAACGAGAAGACCGACATCGAGATCTTCCGCGAGATGGGCGAACTGGGCCTGCTGGGGCCGACCATCCCCGAGCAATACGGCGGCCCGGGCCTGAACTACGTCAGCTACGGCCTGATCGCGCGTGAAGTGGAGCGCGTCGATTCCGGCTACCGCTCGATGATGAGCGTGCAGTCGTCGCTGGTCATGGTTCCCATCTATGAATTCGGCACTGAGGCGCAAAAGCAGAAGTACCTGCCCAAGCTGGCCACCGGCGAGTGGATCGGCTGCTTCGGCCTGACCGAGCCGAACCACGGCTCCGACCCGGGCTCGATGGTCACCCGCGCCAAAAAGGTCGACGGCGGCTACGAGCTGAGCGGCGCCAAGATGTGGATCACCAACTCGCCGATCGCCGATGTGTTCGTGGTCTGGGCCAAGCTGGCGGGCGAAGACGGCAAGGAAGAGATCCGCGGCTTCATCCTGGAAAAGGGCTGGAAGGGCCTGAGCGCGCCCGCCATCCATGGCAAGGTGGGCCTGCGCACCTCGATCACCGGCGAGATCGTGCTGGACCAGGTGTTCGTGCCGGAAGAGAACATCATGCCGGGCGTGAAGGGCCTGAAGGGCCCGTTCACCTGCCTGAACTCGGCGCGCTACGGCATCGCCTGGGGGGCGCTCGGCGCCGCCGAATTCTGCTGGCACACCGCGCGCCAGTACACGCTGGACCGCAAGCAGTTCGGCCGCCCGCTGGCGCAGACGCAACTCGTGCAGAAGAAGCTGGCCGACATGCAGACCGAGATCACGCTGGGCCTGCAAGGCTGCCTGCGCCTGGGCCGGATGAAGGATGAAGGCACCGCCGCGGTGGAGATCACCTCGATCATGAAGCGCAACTCGTGCGGCAAGTCGCTCGACATCGCCCGCGTGGCGCGCGACATGCTGGGTGGCAACGGCATCTCGGACGAGTTCGGCGTGATCCGCCATGTGGTGAACCTGGAGGTGGTCAACACCTATGAAGGCACCCATGACATCCACGCGCTGATCCTCGGTCGCGCCCAGACCGGCCTGCAAGCCTTCTTCTGAACGCAATCCAGCGCTTGCGCACAGGCGTCGATACGACACCTGTCTTGCAAACGGCCCCGCCCTGGCGGGGCCGTTTGCATTGGTCCGGTGGGTTAAAGCGGGCCGGTTGTCCAGATTTCACGGTGGAACCGGCGTCACTGGATTGATATCCAACCCAAACGAATATAAAGTCACCACAAAATCACTCGCAGTCATATAGACATTCTCTGACATTCATCACGCCCGCTTTCGTGCATGCTGGCAATACTTTGGGTCCGACCCGCAGCGCGACCAGCTTCCGGCCGCGTTGCCTTGAAAGGGCGACGTGTCGCCACATATGCTAAGTATCAGACCGACAAATGCCGTTAGCCTCGGAGCGAAGAAAATGTCAGAATCCGCACAAACCGAACCAACCGCCCGCAAACAGGAGAAACTGATGAGCGATGTCAAGACCGTTCTGTCCGACGCCGAGGAACTGCTGAAGCAAGCCGCCTCGACCACCGGGGAAAAGGCCGCCGAACTGCGCGAGCGTGGCATGGGCCTGCTCAAGCAAGCCAAGGAAAAGGCCCAGGACCTGCAAGACGCCGTCGTAACCAAGAGCAAGGCCGCCGCGCGCGCCACCGACGACTACGTGCACGACCACCCGTGGCGCGCCGTGGGCGTGGCGGCCGGCGTGGGCCTGCTGATCGGTCTGCTGCTGAATCGCAAGTAAGCGGTTGCAATCCGGCGCGGCACGCCCATGCCGCGCCATCGCGGCAACCCGGTAGGCGGGTTGCCAATGGCCGGGGCGCCCGGGTGTTGGTGACACGATCGTTGTTGACACATTCTGACGCCGCATCCGGCCTCGCCCGCTGGATAGGTGCGTACGGCCATGCCGGCGCACCGCTCTTTCACGCCGGAGCCGCATGAGCGAAGCCACCCCTTCCCCCAAGTTCCTCGACGCCGTGCGCAACCTGGCCGGCTCGCTCGTGGCCATGGTCCAGACCCGCCTGGAGCTTGCCAGCGTGGAGTTGGCCGAGGAGCGCACGCGCTTGCTGAAGGTCGCCCTGCTGGCCTTGTTCGGGCTGGCGTTCTTCGGGCTCGGCATGGTCACCCTGACCGCCCTTATCGCGATCCTGTTCTGGGACACGTACCGCTGGCAGGCGCTGGGCGCGCTGACCGGGCTCTACCTGGTGCTGTGCGCGATCTGCCTCGGGTACGCCCGCAGCGTGCTGCGCGACGCGCCGCCGATGCTGGAAGCCACGCTCGCCGAAATCGACAAAGACCGGGAGATCCTGCGCCGATGAGCACACTAGACCCTGACGACAGCACGCCCGCACGCGAACGCGGCGAATACCCCCGCGCGCCCCGCTTCACGCAAGAGGTGCGCCTGCCGCTGGCGGTGCGCAAGGAACTGTTGCTGACCCGCGCCGCCCTCGAACGCCACGATTGCCTGCAGGCGCTGCACGCGGTGCGCGGCGGCGTGCACCGCCTGAGCACCCTCAGTGCCTGGCTGCCGCGGATCGCAAGGCCGGGCTCGTGGATGAAGGTGGTCGGCCTGACCAAGGACTACCCGCTGCTGAGCACCGCGGTGACGCTGGCGCTGCCGCTGGTCAAGCGTGCGCCGGTGCTGCGCTGGACCTGGAAACTGTCCAAGCTCGGCATGGTCGCGGGCGCGGCCTACTGGGCCTACAACACCTGGCGTGACGCCAAGGGCCAGGCGGTGCCGCCGGCAAACGTGCCGACGCCGGCCCCGGCAGGCACCCCGCCCGTCGCCGACACCGGCTTCCGCGATCCGCTGATCCCCTGACGGCGCCGGCGCCAGCCTTTTCGGCGCTGGCTCAGCCGGCGAGCGCAAGCGCCGGCCGCGCCCCGGCATCCGGGCCGGCGGGTGCGAACGGTATCGGCGGCGCAATGTGATAGCCCTGGGCAAAGTCCACGCCCAGTTCGCGCAGCCGCTCGAGCATCGCCTCGTTCTCGACAAATTCCGCAATGGTCTGCTTGCCCATGGCGTGGCCGAGGCGCTGGATCACCTCCACCATCACCAGGTTGACCGGGTCGGCCAGCATGTCGCGCACGAAGCTGCCGTCGATCTTCAGGTAGGTCGCAGGCAGGTGCTTCAGGTAGGTGAACGACGACATGCCGGCGCCAAAGTCGTCCAGTGCGAACCGGCAGCCCAGTTGCTGCAACTGGATGATGAACGCGCCCGCCTGCGCCAGATTGGCAATGGCTGCGGTCTCGGTGATCTCGAAGCAGATGCCGTCCAGCGCAATGCCGAAGCGCTGCGCCTGCTCGCGCACGAAGGCCGGGAACTGGATGTCCGCCAGCGACGAGCCTGACAGGTTGATCGCGCAGGTGGCGATCTCGGCCTGACGTCCCGCCAGCGTGGCAAACGCGGTCTCGACCACCCAGCGGTCGATCATGGGCATCAGGTTGTAGCGCTCGCAGGCGGGCACGAACGCCATCGGCGGCACCAGCCGGCCGCGCTCGTCCACCATGCGCAGCAACAGTTCCACGTGGCGTCCGGGCGGGGGCAGCGCAACCGGCTGCACCGGCACGATCTCCTGAGAGAACAGGCAGAAGCGGCCAGCGGCCAGCGCCGCGTGCACGCGGCTGACCCATTCCATCTCGCCATGGCGGGCCTGTACCACGCTGTCCAGCGGATGGTAGACCTGCACGCGATTGCGCCCGCCCTCCTTGGCCACGTAGCAGGCCGCGTCGGCCGCGCTCAGCGCCTCGGCCACGCTGCCGGTGTGCCGGTCCAGCGTGACCAGGCCGATGCTGACCCCGACCGCGAAGGTGCGCTGCCGGTGCGCAAAGCGGAAGCTTGCAATGGCGTGGCGCAAGCCCTCGGCCACGCGCTCGCCGTCGGCCGTGCCGCAATGCTCGAGCAGCACGCCGAACTCGTCGCCGCCCAGCCGCGCCAGCGTGTCGCTGCGGCGCAACTGGCCCCGCATGACCTCCGCCATCTGCCGGATCAGCTCGTCGCCGGCGGCGTGGCCGCAGGTGTCGTTCACCACCTTGAACTGGTCCAGGTCCAGGTACATCAAGGTGTGGGGGGTGCCTTGCGCGCGCGCGCGCTCGATCGCCGCGGCCAGCCGGCGCTCAAACTCGGCGCGGTTGACCAGGCCGGTCAGCGCGTCATGGCTGGCCTCGTACGCCAGCCGCGCGGCATGCGCGCGCTCCTGGGTGATGTCGTGCAGCACCACCACCACGCCGATGGCCTGCGCGGCACGGTCGCGGATCAGCGCCACCGATGGCTTGACCGCCAGCGCCTGTCCGGGCTCCCCGGCGCCGTCACGCTGCACCAGTTGCGCCGAGCGGCTGTGCCAGCGCTGGCGCAGCGCCAGCGTCACGATATCGGGCAGCGGCGCCAGGCTGTCCTCGTCGCGCAGCACGCAGACCTCGCTCAGCGGCAGGCCCCGGGCTTCGGCTTCGCGCCATCCCGTAAGAGCTTCGGCCGCGGGATTGAGCGATTGCACGCGCCCCCACACATCGGCCGTCACCACCGCGTCGCCGATCGCCTGCAGCGTGACCTGGGCACGCTCCTTTTCCGCAAACAGCTGGGTCTCGTAGCGCTTGTGCTCGGAAATATCGGTCAGCGAGCCCGCCATGCGTGCGCGCCGGCGCCCGGCGCCGCGCACCAGCCGGCCGCGGGCTCGCACCCAGAGGTAGTCGCCGGCCCGGTTGCGCAAGCGGAATTCGGCATCGTAGGGTTCGCCGCTGCGCAGGTGGTGCGCCAGCTTGGCCTCGAACGCCGACAGGTCGGACGGATGCAGCAGGCCCAGCACGGTTTCGCGCGCATGCGGCAGCTCGTCGTCGCGGTAGCCCAGCATCTGCGCGCAGCGCGGCGAGAAATACAGCTCGCCGCGGCCCAGGTGCCAGTCCCACAGGCCGTCGTTGCTGCCTTCGACCGCCAGCTGCAGCTGCTCTTCGCGCTGCGCGAGGGCCTCGCGCAGCCGGCGCTCGCGCCGCAGCGGCCCCACCGACAGCAGGATCGCCGACATCAGCAGCGCCGCCGCCATCACCGCGCTGCCGGTGGTGAGCAGCCGCGTGACCCGGCGCGACGCCTGGCCCAGGTGGCCCGAAAAGGCGCGTTCCAGCGGCGTCAGCCTGGCGTCGATCTGCGCAATATTGCGCAGCACCGGCGCGACACAGGCGTCATCGCAGCCAGGCTGGCTGGCCAGCCGCCGCAGCGCCAGCGCCTGCTCATGCAAGGCAAAGATCTCGAGATCCCCCTGCGCCCACACGCGGATGGCGGCGTCGACCTCATGGATACGGCGGAAATTCCGGTACAGGCGCACCATCCGCGGGATGTCTTCCGCGTGGTTGCCGCCCGCCAGCAGGCCCTCGTGCACGCGTTCCAGGTCGGGCTCGGCGCGGTCCAGTTCCAGGCGCGCGCGGTGGTCCCCCAGCGGGATCCCGATGGACGACAGGTAGGCGTCGAAATCGGCCGGGTCACGGTCCGCACCGTAGCGCAGCAGGTGCAGCACGGCGTGCTTCTGGCCCTTGGACCACTGGCTCTCGCCGGCAACAAAGGCGCGCGCGGCCGACAACAGGTCCAGGCTGGCGATGCTGAACAACGCCAGCGCAACGACCACCGGTACGAACGGCCAGATAATGCGCAGCACGTGCCCGCTGGCCGGCAAGGAAACGCCTGCTTGCCGCATAGGGTCTGGTTCGAAGGCCGTGTCTCGCGGCCGTTCTGAAGGCCCGCGGTCCACATGCCGCGGTTGAGCCATTGTGCTGCCCACGCCGGGCCCAAGTCTCTACCTCGAACTAGTTAAACCCACCCCCTACCATCGGGGCATGCCAGACGCAAAAAGGGCCTGTGGCGTGCGCCACAGGCCCTTCGTAATGCTGGTGGGTCGTGCGTGACTCGAACACGCGACCAACGGATTAAAAGTCCGCTGCTCTACCGACTGAGCTAACGACCCGAAAAAACAGAACCGCGATTATAGTGACGCGATTCTCGATGTGTCAAGGACGCAGGGCGCGCCATCGCCATCAGACCATGCGTTCCAGGCGCCACATCTGGTAGCGGAATGCCAGCACGGCCCCGGCCAGGATACCCGCCAGCGCGATAAATGATCCCAGCGCCAGCGTCGACACGCCCGACAGCCCCTGCCCCACCGTGCAGCCCAGCGCGGTGACCCCGCCCGCGCCCATCAGCATGCCGCCGACCATATGGTTGGCCACGTCTTCGGCATTGCCGAAGCCTTCCCAGCGGAATGTGCGCGTGGCCAGCGCATACGCGGCGGCGCCGGCGATTACGCCGAACACGCTGACGATGCCGATGGTCAGCACCTTGCTCTTGTCGCTGAACAGCATCAGCCAGTCGAGCGTGTAGGCATAGGGCGCGACAAAGCTCAGGCTTTCCATGCGGCCGCTGTTGGTCGAGACGAACAGTTCTTCCAGCGTGTTGGGGTCTTCGGCCACGTAGCCCAGGTGGCCGGACACGTACCACATCGCCACGATGATCAGGCCGACGCCGATGCCGCCCAGCAGGTTATCGAAGGTACGGAAGCCGCGGCCCGCCAGCGCCCACGCTGCCAGCACGCCGCCCAGCGCCAGACCCAGGCCCAGCTGCAGCACGCCGCGCGCGGCGCCGGTGCCCTGCGCCAGCACCGATGGCAGGTCCTGCGTGGTGGGCAGCGCCAGCGCCACCGCATCGACGGTATTGACGCGTACCACGCCGAACAGCCCGCGCAGCGTCATGTAGGCCGACAGCCCCAGGAACACGAACACCACCAGCGACTTGAGGTTGCCCGCACCGATGCGCACCAGCGTCTTGCTGCCGCAGCCGGAGGCCAGCACCATGCCGAAGCCGAACATCAGCCCGCCGGCCAGCGCCGACAGCCAGGCCAGCTTGCTGGCCGCATAGATGGTCTTGGTCGGGTCGATCGCGCCGCTCCAGGCCAGCACGCCGGTGCCGATCATGGCCACGCCGATCGCCAGCACCCACATGCGCATGCGGCTCCAGTCGCCCATGTTGACGATGTCCGAGACCGCCCCCATGGTGCAGAAGTGGGTGCGTTGCAGCAGGGCTCCGAACAGGAAGGTCAGGACAAAGGTGCTCAGCAGCACCGAACGCGACAGCGCGGCAAGATCGATTTCAGGCATGGGGGCGGGAACGGCGGGCTCAGGATCAGGCGGCGGCCTGGTAGCGGGTCGGATCGGGCACGCCGGCGGCTTCGAAGCCGGCACGGCGGATGCGACAGGAATCGCACACGCCGCAAGCGCGGCCCTCGTCGTCGGCCTGGTAGCACGACACCGTCAGGCTGTAGTCCACGCCCAGCGCGATGCCGGCGCGGATGATCTCGCCCTTGGTCATGTCGATGATGGGCGCATGCACGCGGAAGCGGTCGCCCTCGACACCGGCCTTGGTGGCCAGGTTGGCCAGGGTCTCGTAGGCCGCGACGTATTCCGGGCGGCAGTCCGGGTAGCCGGAATAGTCGACCGCGTTGGCGCCGAAGAACAGGTCGCGCCCGCCCACCGCCTCGGCCCAGCCGAGCGCCAGCGACAGCATGATGGTGTTGCGCGCCGGCACATAGGTGACCGGGATGCCGCCGGTGGCGCCGTCGGTCGGCACTTCGAGCGCGTCGTCGGTCAGCGCCGAGCCGCCGAAGCGGCGCAGGTCGAGGTCGACGATCTCGTGGCGGACGGCGCCGAGGGCAGCGGCCACGCGTTTGGCGGCCTCCAGTTCCGAGGAATGGCGCTGGCCATAGCGCATCGACAGCGCATAGGTCTCGAAGCCCTGGGCGCGGGCCATGGCAAGTACGGTGGCGGAGTCGAGTCCGCCGGACAGCAGGACGATGGCGCGTTGGGTCATGGTGCGGGGGGGGGGGGGGGCGTGCCGGGGGCGGCGCGCAAGAAATTCAGGCGAATCGCATATTCTATCGCGACAAACGAGAAAGGCCCGCCGAAGCGGGCCCTGACATGGCGGGCGGTGTCGCCGCCGACGCTTACTTCAGCGTCTTGAGCCGGTTGCTCGCCGCCTGCGCGCCTTCGGTGCCCGGATACTTGGCCACCACCTGCTCCAGCGTCTTGCGCGCGGCCGCCTTCTGGCCGGACTCGAGCTGGTTGTTGGCGATGGCGATCATCGCGTCCGGCACCTTGGGGTGCGTCGGGTTGGCGTTGACCATGTTCTGCAGCACGAAGGTCGAGCCCTTGTAGTCGCGCTGCGCGTATAGCGAGTTGCCCAGCCAGTACTGCGCCAGCGGCAGGTACGGGCTCTGCGGGTACTTTTTCACGAACGCCGAGAACGAATTCCCGGCGGTCTTGAAATCGCCCGCCTGGAACTGCTTGAGCGCGGCATCGTATTCGGGCTTTTCGCCCGGCTGCGACACACCTTCGCGGCCTTCGACCGTGACCTGCTGCGGCTCGAATTTCTTCAGGCGCGCATCGAGGTCGGCGTAGTAGTCCTTCTGCTGCTTCTGCAGCGTGTCCACCGTGTTCTGCAGCACTTCGTTCTGGCCGCGCAGCCGCGCCACTTCCTGGCGCAGGCCTTCGAGCTGGTTCTGCATCTCGAGCGTGGTGCGGCTGTTTTGCTCGATGCGCTGGGTCGCGGTCGCCTGGAAACCATTGAACTGGTCGCGCAGGCCGATGACGGCCTTGCGGGCCTCGTCATCGTCGAACACTCCGGCATGCGCCTGCGACAGCGGCAGCATGCCGCCGCCGGCCACGGCGGCGAGCCACAACAGGGTGGAAACGCGTGCTTTCATGGAAGGCGGTCCAGATCAGTAGTTGATGTCCGCGCGGCGGTTCTCGGCCCAAGAGGCTTCATCATGGCCGGTGGCCTTGGGCTTTTCCTTGCCCAGGCTGACGGCTTCCATCTGCGCGTCGGGCACGCCCATCGAGGCCAGCGAGCGGCGCACGGCTTCGGCGCGCTTCTGCCCCAGCGCGAGGTTGTACTCGCTGGTGCCGCGCTCGTCGGTGTTGCCCTGGATCAGGATCTTGCGGCCCTGGTTGGTGCCCAGGTACTTGGCGTGCGCGCCCAGCATGCCCTGGTAGTCGGCCTTGACGCTGTAGCTGTCGAAGTCGAAGTAGACGCTGCGCTTGGCCAGCGGGCCGTTCGGGTCGTTCAGCGGATCGGCGGCGGTCACCGGGGTGACGGCGCGCGGATCGGCACCCGTGCCGCCGGTGCCGGCGCCGGCATTGGCGGTATCGTCAAGCTTGACGCCGGAGCTGCAGGCGCCAAGGGCAAGCAGTGCGGCAACGGCAAGGGTTTTGGTCATCAGTTGAGGCATGGTGAATGACTCCTGTTATTGCATGAAAGGACCCCAGGACGGCTCGCGAACATCGCCGGACTGGAGGGACAGAACCTGCCGGGTACGCCCGTCAGTGGACACCGCCGCCAGCACCGCGCGACCGCCCACGCGGGTGGCATAAAGGATGTACTTGCCGTTGGCGGCGAAGCTCGGCGCTTCGTCGTTGGCGGTATCGGTCAGCGACGTCACGTCGCCGTTGGTCAGGTCCTGCAGCTGCAGCTTGAAGCCGCCCGCGCGCGAGATGTACGCCAGGTACTTGCCGTCCGGCGAAATGCGCGGGCTTACGTTGTAGCTGCCCTTGAAGGTGACGCGTTGCGCGCCGCCGCCTTCCTCGCCGGAGGCGGGCATGCGGTAGACCTGCGGCGCACCGCCGCGGTCGCTGGTGAAGTAGATGCTCTTGCCGTCGGGCGAATACTGCGGTTCGGTGTCGATGGCGCTGCTGCGCGACAGGCGGCGGATGCCCGAGCCATCGGCGTTGACCTGGTAGACCTGGGTATTGCCGTCGCGCGACAGCGCCAGCGCCAGGTGCCGGCCGTCCGGGGACCACGACGGCGCGCTGTTGTTGCCCTTCTGGTTCGACACCAGCGTGCGCTTGCCGCTGGCCAGGTCGTGCACATACACCACCGGTTTCTTGGCCTCGAACGAGACATAGGCCACGCGCGCGCCGTCCGGCGACCACGACGGCGAGATGATGGGCTCGTTGCTGGTCAGCGCCACCTGCGCGTTCTGGCCATCCGAATCGGAGATCAGCAGCTGGTAGCGGCCGCCCACCTTCGACACGTAGGACAAGCGCGTGGCAAACACGCCACGCTCACCCAGCAGCTTCTCATAGATGTAGTCGGCGATCTTGTGCGCGGTCACGCGCAACTGCGACTGGGTGACGGTGAAGGCCAGCCCGCCCAGGCTCTGGCCCTTGACGGTGTCATACAGGCGGAAGCGCACTTCGTACTTGCCGCCCGCGGCCGGGGTCACGCTGCCGGCGACAAAGGCGTCGGCGCCGCGGGTCTTCCAGCTGCCCAGGTCGACATTGGCGGACTCCGCCACGGTGGCGCCGCCGGGGTCGACATTGCGAAGACGGCCGCTGCGCGCCAGGTCCGCGCGGATGATCGCGGTCAGGTTCTGCGGGGCCTGGGCCTCGCCCTGGAAGTTGGCGGTAGCCACCGGGATCTGGCTGGCGCCGACCCCGGAGATTTCAACGTTGAGCTGCGCGTGCGCGGCGCCGGCTGCCATGGTCATGGCCGCGGCCAGCCACGCCATCAGCGCGCGCCGGCCCGCCAGCGGCACCGGCCGGCTGGCGCGGGGGGATGCGGGTGAATTTGCGTTGTGCCGCCTTGCGGACAGCCAGTTGGGGGCCCAAAGCTTTCGCATGCTGCTCCTCAGTCGATTTCAAGTTTCGTCGGGCACGACAGGCAATCGGCAACACGGGAAATGCGGCATTGCAGCGCGTGGCGCATGCCCCGTCCGCGTGCGTACCGCACCGTCGGCTGCGTCAGGCAACCTGTCATGCTAGCGCTGGGACCAGAACCCGGCGATGAAGGTTGCATTATGTTGCAAATCATGCCGTGCCGGTCACTCAGTCCTTCGGTCGGAAGGTAATGGTGAAGCTGGCCGGCGCCTTGCCGTTCTCGTCGCGCGGCAGCGGATCGGAACGCTCCACCGCGCGCAGCACGGCATTATCCCAGCCGGAGTTGCCGCTGGACTTGGACAGCCGCGCCGACAGCAGCGAACCGTCCGGCGCCAGCTGCACCGATACCACCGCGGTCGGGTTGCCCGGCACGTCCTCGGTAAAGACGATGTTCGGCTTGACCCGGCGGCGCACGCGGTCGGCATAGCCAGGCGAAGCCTTGCCGCCACCGCCGGCACCGGCGCCGGCCGCATTGCCCACGCCGCCACCGCCGGCGCCAGAGCCGCCAGCCAGCGCCTGCAGGCGCGCCAACTCGCTCTTGCGCTGGGCATTGGCGGCGGCTTCGCGCTTGGCCTTGGCATCGGCGTCCGCCTTGGCCTTGGCATCGGCCTGGGCCTTCGCCTTGGCATCCGCCTGGGCCTTGGCCTTGGCCTCGGCGGCTTCCTTGCGCTCCCGCTCGGCCTGTTCCTTGCGATCCTGCTCCTGCTGCGCGGCCTTCTTCTTCGCGTCTTCCTTGCGCTCGGCCTCGCGCCGCTCGGTTTCCTTGCGGTCAGCGTCCTTGCGCAGGGCTTCCTTGCGCGCTTCTTCCTTGCGCGCTTCTTCCTTGCGCTCGGCCTCCTTGCGCTCGGCCTCCTTGCGTGCCGCTTCCTTGCGCTCGGCTTCTTCACGCGCGGCCGCTTCGGCCCGGCGCTTCTTCTGCTCCAGCGCAATATCGGCGTCGTCCTCGACCTTGCTCTTCACCTGGGGCGGCGGCGGCGCCGGACGCGGCTGCACCACCGGCTCCGGCTCCGGCCGCGGGGGCGGCGGGGGTGCGGTAGCGGCGGGGATTTCCTCCCACAGTTCGGCCTCGGCCCCGACCGGGGTGCTGCTCTGCCAGCTCACGCCGTAGTACAGCACGATCGCCAGCATCAGGTGCATGAGGAGCGCGAGCAGGAAGGAACGCAGGGTTCCCCGCTCCTTGACCGGCTGGTAGGGATAGGCGGCGGCGGTCGTCATCAGGCGCAACGGCAATCGGATAGGCGCTTCAACGCGTCAGGAGGTCTTGGACTTGACCATCAGGCCCACGCGCTTGACGCCATCGGCCTTGAGGATGGACATCACGTCCAGCACCGCTTCGTACTTGACCGCGCGGTCGGCGGCGATCACCACCGGCTGGTCCGGGTTCTCGTTCTGGCGCTGGTGGACAAAGTCCAGCAGGCCCTGCTTGTCGAGCTTGCGCTCGAAGGCATTGCCGGCGTTGTCCTTGCCGCGCGCGGTCAGCTGGCCGCTTTCATGCACGGTGACGACGATCGGCGGCGCCTTCTGCTGCGGCGTGGCATTGGCCACGGTGGGCAGGTCGACGGTGGCGGGGCTCACGATCGGCGCGGCCACCATGAAGATGACCAGCAGCACGAGCATGACGTCGATATACGGCACGACATTGATCTCGGCGCTGGCCCGGCGGCGCGAGCCGCCGCGGCGCTGAATGGCTGCCATTGCAGGACTCCTGGAGACACCGGCCCGGGCTTGCGCCCGGACCGTTGATAGGGAATACGGTTAGCGGGTCTGCCGCTGCAGGATGTTCAGGAACTCTTCCATGAAGCTCTCGAAGCGGATCGCGAGGCGATCGATTTCGGTCGCATAGCGGTTGTAGGCGATCACCGCCGGAATCGCCGCGAACAGGCCGATCGCGGTCGCCACCAGCGCTTCAGCAATGCCGGGTGCCACCGATGCAAGCGTCGCCTGCTGCACATTGGACAGACCGCGGAAGGCGTTCATGATCCCCCACACCGTGCCGAACAGGCCGATATAGGGGCTCACCGAGCCGACCGACGCCAGGAACGGCAGGTGCGACTCGAGTACGTCCATCTCGCGCTGGTAAGCCGCGCGCATGGCGCGGCGGGCGGCGTCGAGCAGCGCGCCGGCCTCGTTGCCGCGCTCGCGCGCTTTCAGGAATTCACCCATGCCGGATTCGAAGATCCGTTCCAGCGCACCGGTGTTGTGGCGGTTGTTGACGGCACTGTTATATAGCGCCTGCAGGTCGCCGCCCGCCCAGAAGTCGCGCTCGAAGCCTTCGGTCTGGGTGCGCGCCGAACGCACCGCCAGGTGCTTGCGGAAGATATAGGTCCACGAAAACAGCGACATGACGAGCAACAGCGCCATGACGGCCTGTGCCAGCACGCTGGCGTGGAGCACCAGCGTTACGATCGACATGTCTTGCGTGACGGTCACGGGATTCATCGTGCTGACTTGATGGTGGCTAGAACGGGGTCGGGGATCGGGGCGGGACGGAAAGTGCTTTGGTCGACGCAGCCAACGCGGATGGCGCCGGTCGCGAGCAGCAGCTCGCCACGCCAGGCTTCCTGGGTGAACTGCACCGAAGCCGGGCCGACCCGGTCGATGCGCGTGCGGATCTCAAGCTGGTCGTCCAGCCGGGCGGGCGCATTGTAGTCGACCGCCGTGCTGCGGACGATAAAGACCACGCCGGCCTGCTCGGCGAGCGCCTGCTGTTCGATGCCGAGCGAGCGCAGCCACTCGGTGCGGGCCCGCTCGAAGAACTTGAGGTAGTTGGCGTAGAACACTACGCCGCCTGCATCGGTGTCTTCCCAGTACACCCGCAGGGTCCAGACAAAGTTTGTCATGGCCGCGATTGTAACGGAGAGCGATACCCGTTTCGTGTAAACCCGCAGGACGACTTTGCAACAGCAAGTTGCTGGCCAGGGCCGCGCCAGCCCTTGCCAGGGCTTGGCTGGCGGGTCCACGGCTTGCGGCGGGCGGCCGCCTCGCGCTACACTGCGCGCAACCATTCCATCTTGCGCGACTGGCGAAGTCAGTGGGTACTACCACGAGGAAGCGCAAGTTCTCTGGCGTGATTTCCTCACGCCATGGCGTTGACGCGAGTCATGCCTGCCGCTCGCCTGGGCAGCGAATGGGAAGCAGGGTGCGCCCTGCGCCGGACGGCTCCTACCCGCCGCCGGTGCCGGTCGCCGCTAGCCTTCCCCGCGCGCCCTACCCCCGATGCCCGCATCGGATTCGCTTTTTTCAGACGAGTTTCGCCATGTTCGAACGCAGCCGTTTTACGATCGACCAGATCGACCCCGAAGTCTTTGCCGCCATCCAGCAGGAAAACCAGCGCCAGGAAGACCATATCGAGCTGATCGCCTCCGAGAACTACACCTCGCCGGCCGTGATGGCCGCGCAGGGTTCGCAACTGACCAACAAGTACGCCGAGGGCTATCCCGGCAAGCGCTACTACGGCGGTTGCGAGTACGTCGACATCGTCGAGCAGCTGGCCATTGACCGCGTCAAGCAGCTGTTCGGCGCCGAGGCCGCCAACGTGCAGCCCAACTCGGGCTCGCAGGCCAACCAGGGCGTGTACTTCGCCGTGCTCAAGCCAGGCGACACCATCATGGGCATGAGCCTGGCCGAAGGCGGCCACCTGACCCATGGCATGGCGCTGAACATGAGCGGCAAGTGGTTCAACGTGGTCAGCTACGGCCTTAACGCCCAGGAAGACATCGACTACGACGCGCTGGAAAAGCTGGCGCAAGAGAAGAAGCCCAAGCTGATCATCGCCGGCGCCTCGGCGTTCGCGCTGCGCATCGACTTCGAGCGCATCGGCAAGGTGGCCCGCTCCATCGGCGCCTACTTCATGGTCGACATGGCGCACTACGCCGGCCTGATCGCCGCGGGCGTCTACCCGAACCCGGTGCCGCACGCCGACTTCGTCACCACCACCACGCACAAGAGCCTGCGCGGCCCGCGCGGCGGCGTGATCCTGATGAAGGCCGAGCACGAGAAGGCGATCAACTCGTCGATCTTCCCTGGCATCCAGGGCGGCCCGCTGATGCACGTGATCGCCGGCAAGGCGGTGGCCTTCAAGGAAGCGCTGACGCCCGAGTTCAAGGAATACCAGCAACAGGTGGTGAAGAACGCCGCCGTGCTGGCCGAGACCCTGATCGCGCGCGGCCTGCGCATCGTCTCGGGCCGCACCGAGAGCCACGTGATGCTGGTCGACCTGCGCGCCAAGAACATCACCGGCAAGGAAGCCGAGCGCATCCTGGGCGAGGCACACCTGACCGTGAACAAGAACGCGATCCCGAACGACCCGGAAAAGCCGTTCGTGACCTCGGGCATCCGCGTCGGCTCACCGGCCATGACCACGCGCGGCTTCAAGGAAGAAGAAGCCCGCATCGTCGGCAACCTGATCGCCGACGTGCTGGACAACCCGCACGACGCCGCCAACATCGCCGCGGTGCGCGAGCAGGTGTCGGCCCTGACCAAGCGTTTCCCGGTCTACGGCTGATGGTACGAGGCCGCCCGTGCGCGTGCATGGGCGGCCGGCGGCTCCGCAAGCCAGCGCCTCGGCGCGGGCTGCGGGCCTCGCCAACCCGCCCCGCCGCCGCAGAACCACAACACGGACAAGGCGATGGGGTTCAACTGAAGGTGGTCCGGCATGAAATGCCCCTTTTGCGGTCATTCCAATACCCAGGTGCTCGACACACGCATGTCGGAAGACGGCGATGCCGTGCGCCGGCGCCGCCGCTGCGAAGCCTGCGACCGCCGCTTCACCACCTATGAGCGGATCGAGCTGTTCTTCCCCGCCATCGTCAAGAAAAACGGCTCGCGCGTGGACTACGCTCGCGCCAAGCTGAAGGATTCGATGCGCCTGGCGCTGCGCAAGCGCCCGGTCTCGGCCGAGGCCATCGATGAAGCCATCACCCGCATCGAAGAAAAGCTGCTGGCCCTGGGCGAGAAAGAAATCCCCAGCAGCCAGGTCGGCGAACTGGTGATGCGCGAGCTGCGCAAGCTCGACAAGATCGCCTATATCCGCTTTGCCTCGGTGTACCGCAGCTTTGAGGATGTGTCCGAATTCTCGGACGTGCTCGCGGAAGTCACCGCGGGCAGCGGCAAGCGCTGACGCTCTCGCGCCAGCCCTGCGCTACCAGCACTGGGCCGAGGCCACGCCGGCGCGCATCCCGGTGTTTCCCTGCACCCCCAGGTGGTTGATGGTGTAGCTGCCGCAGTCGTCCCCCAGCTGCACGCCGACCGGCGTCGCCGTCGCGGTATAGCTGGTCGCCGGATTGCCCGCCACCACGGTCAGTTGGTAGTACGCCTGGCCGCCCGACTGGATCGCCACGGGGAACGCCGCGCCGGCATAGCCCAGCGCCGCGGGCGTGCCGCCATACACGTTCTGCGTGCTGAATAGTCGCTCCTGGCGCGCCGCAAGGTCGAGCAAGGCCGTCTTGGCGTCGGTGCGGCGCGACTTGCGCACATGCTCGGTGTATGACGGATAGGCAATCGCGGCCAGCACCGCGGCGATCGCCACCGCGATCATCAGCTCGATCAGCGTGAAGCCGGCGGCGGCACGCCGCGTACGGGCAAAGCCAGGCAGGGGCAGGTTCATGGTCATCAGCGCAGGCGTATCCAGTTGAGGCGGGCGCCGGCGCCGTTGGCGCCGGGATTGATCTGCGTGATAGCGCCGCTGCCGCCCACGGTCTGCTGCACCAGGTAGGGCCGCTTCTTCGCCGTCACCACCGACGGCGTGCCAGTACCGCTCAGGCCGATGCCGCTGACGATGCCGTTGTTCAGCAGCGGGAAGGTGCTGCTGTTGGTGCTGCTGAAGAACGACTGCGCGGCCGCGCCGCCGGAGGCCATCGACACGCCCATGGTGAAGCCGGACGGCACCTCGGCATTGCACGACAGTGCCTGCGATAGGGCCGAACCTGGCGGGATGGTGGTGTTCACGATCACCATGCCGTAGGCGACCACCGGGTTGTAGATCACCTGCTCGCGCGTGGCCGACGGCAGCGGCAATTGCCAGCCGTACTTGTTGTTGCCGCTCGCGCAGGCGTTCGAGCCTTGCCAGCACACCTTGTTCGCGCTGACCGTGCGCACCATCACCGTGCTGCCGGCCGCGCGCCCTTCGGCGGTAATCGATTGCTGCGTCAGGTGGGCGCCGGCAAGCGGCCGCGTGGCGCTGGCCAGCGACGCATAGCGGGCCTGGGCGCCGGCGATCGCGTTCCACCCCGCCATGTCCCAGTCCCACACGCCATATAGCGCCTGCCCGCCCGGCTCGAACACTGCTTCGCTGCCCTGGGTCTGCTCCAGCCGGCGGCCCGTGCCGAACGCCACCACCACGCGCGGCATCGCCGCAGCGCCGGTGCCGGTGCCCGGCACCGAGCCCACCGCCACCTTCGTGGAGATGGGCTTGCCACCGGTCTGCACCAGCGGGCGGCTGCCGGCGCGCCAGTGGTCCGGATTGTCCGAGGTCAGGTCGAAGCGCCACAGGTTGCCGAACACGTCGCCGGCGTAGACATAGTCGGTGATGTGGTCGCCGTCGAGGTCTGCCGGGGTGACATAGGCAATGCCGTTCTTGCCGCTGGCGCCCGCAGGATCCTCCTGGGGCCCGTAGCCGGTGCCAAGATAGCGGAAGGTGCGCGAGCCGTCGGCCGGGTTGACCAGCATGATGAACAGGCCGGCCGAACCGCTCTTGCTGCCCAGCCCGTTGCCGAATAGCACGGCCCACTGGCCGTTGTGCAGGCGGCGGATCACGGGCGTGCCATAGGTGTTGCCAAGGTTGTCGCCGCAGGCGGTATCGCCGGCGCACTGCAGCGTGTTGTTCCACTCGCCAATCACCGTGGCGCTGGCCGCTGCCGGGGTATCGCTGAAGCGCTCCGGGTCGGTCACGTCCAGCACGTAGAGTGCGCCGCCGGTCGCCGTTGCGGTCTTGCTGGCGAGCGGGCCGCCGCGGTTCGCCCCAGGCCCGAGGCCGCCGACGAGCCAGGTATGCCAGGCGTCGGCGTAATAGAGGTCGCCGGTGCCGGGCGTGGCATCGACAAACAGGTTGTGCACGTATTGCGGCGAACTGTAGGCGAGCGCCGCATTGGTCGAATGGATGGTGTCGAGCACCGCTCCGGGCATGTACGCCAGCACCTCTCGGCCGTCGTTAGGCTTGCTGGCGTCGTTGCCGACGAAGGCGCCCGCCGCGTTGTAGTAGCCGGAACGGAAGCCATGCAGCAGTCCATCATTGGCGCCCACGTAGACCACGTTCAGCCGCTGCGCCCTGGCCTGCCGGAAGGCGTCATAGCTGCCGGCCGGCTCGGGCGCGCTGGCGCTCTTGTACAGCGCATCGGTCCAGGGCCCGCTGTACGGCGATGATGGTGCGCCGACCCAGGCCGGGCTGGAATCGATGATGTCGCCCAGCACGCCGGTGCGCTTGCGGAACAGGCCGGCACCGGATGCGGCCAGCTCCTTGCTGCGGTCCCCACGCAGGTAGTCAAGGCGGTCGCCGGCCGGTGCGGCATCGCCCGCGGTCAGCCTGGACTTCAGCGCAGCGGGCAGGTTGGCATCCCAGCGCAGCGGGATACCGGTGCTGCCGCTCCAGGTCAGGATCTTGCGGCTGTCCGGCGCCTGCGCTACCACCGCGGTGCCGGTAGCCACGCAGCTGCCGCCGGTCAGGGTGCAATGGGCGTTCCAGTTGGCCACGGTGGCAATCGACACCGAATCGGTGGCGGGATCGTAGAGCAGGTTCTGCGCGCTCAGCTCGCCCCACCAGTTGGTCGGATGGTAGTAGGCCAGGTACACCTGCGAGCCCGCTTCGACCCGCGCGGACTGCTGCACGTTGGTGCCGGCCGAACTGCTGGACTGGCCCACCGGCTCGGCCTTGAAGCAGGTGATCTCGTGGACGTTGCTGCCGCTACCGGTGCCGGCCGCGAAGCCGAAGCGCAGCGCTGCCGGCACCGGTCCGTTGGCCTGGATGATGTCCTGGTCGGTGATCACCGGCGTGGCCGCGCCGCCGTTATAGCTGTAGGACATGCTCAGCAGCCCGTTCTGGGTCAGCTTGAGCGAATAGACGATGGGGATGCCCTTGGCCCGCGTTGGCCTGGACACCGCCTGCTGGTTGGCGATCTTGTCCGGCAGGTCGCTGATGCCGAGGATGCGGTAGTTGTAGGCCAGCCGCCGCGCCTTGATATCGCCGCCGTCCTTGCCGCTGCTCCAGTCCTGCACGTAGCCGCGCGCACAGGTGTTCTGCACGGCCTGCGCGCGCTTGCTGCTGCTTAGGGTGTCGGGGTAATAGGCCGGATAGGCGGCGCGCAGGCCGGCCCAGTTGGTGTCGCCCGAGCCGCGCACGCTGATCCGGTTGGCCTGGAATGCCGGGCCCGAGTCGGTGTTGTCCGCCTTGTTCGAGAAATTGCCGAACTCGTCGATGCCGATGCCGATATAGCCGCCCGCCACGCCGTCGTACGCGGCATTGGCGTTCGAGCAGCTGTAGCCCAGGCTGCCGCCCAGTCCGCCCACCGTAGGGCTCCTGCTGCCATCGGCCAGGTAGAAGCTGATGCCGTCGGCGCCGGTGCCGCGCAGGTTGTCGCCGCCATAGGTGACGGTGGAAAACGTCACCTGCAGCCCTTCCTGCATGCCGAAGGTGAACCTCGACACCACCGCGCCGGTCTGGTTGTCGCCGTTGGCGCCCTCGGCCGTGTCGCCATTGGTCAGGCGCAGCGCGCCGTAGCCCGCGGCGTCCGGCACGGTACCGCTTGCACCGCCGACCAGCTTCGAGTTGCGGTCCCGATAGTAGGTGAAACTCGACGTGGCGCAGCCCGGAATCGACCCGGTGCCGTTGCCTGCGGTCAGGCACGCGCCATTCAGCGCCACCCAGTCATACGAGGACGAAGCCCCGTTCAGGTTGTCCTGGATCACCAGTGCATGCGCCTGCCCGGCCAGGACCGCGTTCACGACGGCGCTTACGGCGGCGGCAAGGCAGGCAAGGCGTAGAGGTCGGCTCATCATTCTTTCCCGAGGTCCTTGGTGCCCGCACCAAGCTGGTAGGTGCTCTGCACCACCGCGGCGGTGCCGTCGCTGCCGCCATAGCCGGCGCCGGTCACGCGGAACAGCATCGACAGCCCATCCGGCGACAGGCCCAGATAGTGGATGTAGAGGCTGGGGGCGCGCGTGTAATTGACATCATCGCCAGTCATGCCGCCCGGGCGGCCGGCGCTCGCGACGTTCATCGACGGCGGCACATAGTCGGCCCGCGCCGGCATCCATGGCAGGTTGGCCGGGTCTGCCAGCGCATTGGCGCAGACCTGCAGATTGGCCGGATCGTTGGCGTCGATCACCGTGTTGCAGGCGGCGCCGGCCGAGCCGTTGCCCTGCCCCAGCCACCATTCGCCGAACTGCAGCGCGCCCTGCGCGGCTTCGAACGCACGCTGCTTCTCGCGCGTGTTGCCGGCGATCTTCTCCTGCAGGCCGAAGCCGCGGAACATCGTCACCGACAGCAGCGACAGGATCAGCAGAAACAGCAGGCCGATGATCAGGACATAGCCGCGCGGCGCGGCGCCGGCGCGGCAACTGGCTGGCATGGCGCGGGTCATGGGCGGTTCATCAGGCTGATGGTCTGGGTCCAGCCGAGCGTGGCCGGCTGGCCGGGCTGCCCCGCAAAGGGATTGGCAAACGTCAGCGTCACGCGCGCGGTGCGCACCTGGCCCCACAGTGCGCCGGCGGCGACCGCGCTCGCGCTCAGGTAGGTGTCGACGTTGCCGCCATTGCCGGTGTCGGTGCCGTAGCGCACCCGCAGCGCCGTGATGCCGCCGGCCAGCGGCACCGCCGCACCGCCGTTGACCGCGCAGGTCAGCTCGTTGGCGGCATTGACGGCAAAGGTATTGAGGTAGGCGACGCTGGCCCCCGAGGCATTGGCCGCGCCCTGGCAGTTCATGATGCCGTCGCCGCTGGCGGTGACGAAGCGCGCCGTCAGCGTATCGCTCGCACCGTCGGCGCCGGACTGCCCGACAATGGCCTGGCCCGCGGCGAAATCGCCAAAGGCGTTGCCCGCCAGCGCCGGCAAAGCGTCCGCCGCCACCTGGTTCAGCGGATCGGGGAAGTACCCCGCCGACTGCACCGTGTTGGCCAGCATCGTCATCACCAGGCGCTCGCTGTCCTGCAGCGCGGCCAGCCGCTCCTGGTCGCGCACCGTGCCGCGCAGGTTGAGGAACGCCGTCATCAGCGCCGCCAGCATGAACAGCGCGATGACCATCGCCACCAGCACCTCGACCAGCGAGACACCGGTCTGCCTGCGGCGAGGCAAGCCGCGCGGAGTTCGAAGCATGGCTCTCATGGCTGGACGTGCAGCGTCAGGCTTTGCGTGGCGGCCATGGCTGCGGTCTGCGCCGCGGTGGTCTGGTTGTAGGCCACGTAATGCTCGCTCCAGGTCGCGGTCAGGCTGCAACGGATCGGGCGGCTGATGTCGTTGGTGCAGTTGACCGTGGCCGCGTAGGTGGGAAAGTGCGCCGCCATATCCGCGGCCCACTGCTGCACGTCGTAGGCGGCCACCTGGATTGGCGTGCAGGCTACGCTGGCGCAGTCGGGTGCAGCGGTGCTAAGCGCGCCGGAGCTGTCCGTCACCGTGGCGCCGGACAGCGTGAACGTCGCCGGCGCCGTGCCCGCCGCCCAGAAGCCGCGGTTGCCGTGCATCGCCGCGGCCAGGCTTTCCAGCTGCAGCGCCACCAGCGAACGCCCGCGCGCAATCTGCGTATTGGCTAGCGCCGCCGCCTGCATCTTGGCCAGGCCGAGCAGCCCTACCGAGGTGATGACCAGCGTGATCAGCACCTCGATCAGCGAGAATCCGCGTGCCACGCGCCGCAAGCGCAGGCCTTGGTGACGGGTCACTGGCATGCGCCCTCCCCCGCGCGCTGTATCGTCTGCCGGCCGGCAATGTTGATGGCGATGCAGCGCGTGGCTTCGGCGGCCACCGGAGTGGTGTGCAAGGTCATGGTCAGCGCGCCGCCGGGCAGCACGGCGAAGCCATCGCGGTTATATGTCAGGAAGGTCGCGTTGGCAGGCGTGGTGAAGGTGTCGGTGGCGGACCAGCCGGCGCGGTAGTGCAGCACTTCGTCGGCCGGCGCCGCCGCGTCCACCGTTCCCGACGCATTGCGGTCGACGAACGCGATCCAGCCGCGCGCCCAGTTGCCGGCCCCCAGGCAGGCGGTGCCATTGACAGACGGGCACACGCTGACCGGCAAGCCGCGCTTGATGGCCTCGCTGCGCGCAAGCTGCAGGCTGCCGACCATCGACTGGATTTCGCTGTCCACCCGGCTGGTGCGCAGCAGCGAGACGAACGAAGGCGTGCCGATCGCGGCGAGGATCGCCACCATCACCACCACCGCCATCAGCTCGACCAGCGTCAGCCCGCGGCAGTGCCGGCGCGATGCCCGCGGGCTGACGCTCGCGCCGCGCCGGGCCCGATGCAGGTTGCCGCGAATGCCGCTGCCGCTGCAAGCCACGCGCACAGGCATGCCCGGGCCGGACATGGCCATATCGTGGTGAAGGCGGGGGGGCGCGGTTTCGCGAAGGCGAACCGTCGCCGGCATGTCAGCGCGCGGGCAGAGGTGCCGCCGCCGATGGACAAGGAACTGCCAGGATGACCCGATGCATGTTGACCCCCGATAAATGGCTTTGTTACCTGGGCAAGGCACCCCGCTCTGACGGCGGAAAGGCCAGCCCGCACCCGAAAATTCTTGTTCTATGCCTCGCTGCCGGCTGAGAAGACGGGCAACGGGATGCCGCGAATAGCGAAATCGTTACGACTTTGCAACACCCGCGATAGTGGGGAATTTGATAATTCCTGTCAATTACATCGCGCAGGGTTCGGCGGTCGGGCGGCGCTGCGTTGGGCCGCCGCAACTGCCCGCAAGCAAGCGTGGCAATCGGGCGCGGCATGCCCCCGCTTAACACAATGGTGCGGATTTCCCCGCTTTACGTTTCGGCACGTTCGCGGCCGGGACGGCTCGCTAACCTTGGTCCGTCGCCTTCACAGCCCGTGCCATGCCCTCACCTGCAACCCCGCGCCGAACGCCGCCGCCAACCACCCCGCAACCGCGGCTCCAGCGCGCCTACGCCTTGATCGAGGCGCTTGGCGCCTTGTCGATCGTGCTTGCCGGACTGCTGCCGATGACGGTGATCGGCACCACCGGCCTGGGCTGGCTGCGCCAGCTGGAGCGCCTGGCGCAAGCCACGCGCAGCGCGGCCGACGATGCCGAACTGGGCGGCTGCGCGGCGTCCCTGGCAACCGTGGTCGCCGCCATGGTGCCGATGCCGGATGCCGGCGGCTGCCCGCCGGCCGGCGCAACCGGGGGTGCCCTATGAACGCGCCCATTGGCACACGGATCTCGTGGGCCCGCACGCGCGGCTTCTCACTGGTCGAGCTGATGGTCGGCATGACGCTGGGCCTGATCGCCGCTGCCGCGGCCGGCGCCGCCTTGCTGGCCGCACACGCGGCGTATCTGGCCACCACTGACCGCGTGCTGATCGAAGAACGGGGCCAGCGCGCGCTTACCATCGTCGCCATGCTGCTGCGGCAGGCCGGATGGCCGGGCGAGCCTGCGTCCGGCAGCGCCAACACCGCCCTGCCCCCGGTCAGCGGCGCGGACAATTGCGGGCAAGCCGCCATGGCGGCCGTGCCTGCCTGCGCAAAGGCTGCGGTCGGCCAAAGCGACGCGCTGCTGGTCCGCTTCAGCGGCAGCGGCCGGCCCGTCGCGCCGGCGCAGCCGGACGACACCATGACCGATTGCAGCGGCTATCCGGTCGCGGCCCGGCTGGCGGGCGCCGAGGCAACCCCCGGCTATGTCGCGGAAAACCTGCTCTATGTGGCGGCTGGCACCGATGGCGTGCCGCAACTGCTGTGCCGTTACCCGACCCGCCGCAATGGCCTTATCGACGGCGGCGGCTGGACTTCGGGCGCGCTGGTGCGCGGCGTGGAATCGCTGCAATTGCGCTATGGGCTGGATCTGGACCAGGACGGCCGGCCCGAACGCTTCGAGACGGCATCGGCCCTCCCTGCGCTGGGCGAAGCCGCCTGGCAACGCGTGGTGGCGGTCCAGATCGCCATTGCCGTGCGGGGCGACCGGCCGGGCTCGGCCACGCCACTCCCAGGCGGCGGCATGGGCGCGGCGTGGCCGGCCGGCACCGCGGCGGGGGACCTGCCGCCCCCCGCGGCAGCGAAGGCCAGCACGGCACATCGCGTGTTCGCCGCCACGATACGGCTGCGCAATGCGCCCCGCTGCCAGGAGACGCTGTGTTAGCGCGCGGCCTGACACGCCCGCGCCAGGCCGGCGCGGTCACGCTGCTGCTATGCGGCACCATGCTGCTGATGGTGGTGCTGATCGCCGCCGCCACGCTGCATATGCTGCTATCCGGCCGGCAGCTTGCCGTCATGCAGCGCGAGCGCGAACTCGCCTTCCGCGCCGCCGAGGCGGCCCTGCGCGATGGCGAGGCCGAACTGCTGGCCGCCGCGGCATCGCTCGACCGGCACGATCGCCTGGGCCAGTGGCCGGCGCCGGGCCGCTGCGGCAGCGGCCAGCAGGCTGGCATCTGCCGACCCGGGGTGTCCGGGCCGCCGGTGTGGCAACCGTGGCTGCGCGCCGATGCCGGCGTCGACGCCATCGGCGTGCCGCTGGGGCGCTTTACCGGCGCAGCCCTGCCGGCGCCGCCGGCTGACGCCGCCGCAACGCAGGCGCCCCCACGCTATGTCGCGGAGATACTGGACGAAGCGCCGGCCGGCTACTGCGCGCCGGATCCGGCTGCCGCCTTCGCCCCGGCACCGCGGCTCCGGGTCACCGCGATCGGCTTCGGCCACACCCGCGCCGTACGCGCCCTGTTGCAAAGCGTGATCCAGCCATGATCGGCCTCGCCGCTCGCTACGCCCTTGTCAGCCTTGCCCTCGTCCTGGCCCCGGCATGCCACGCCGCCGGGTCTGAAGCGGGGCGGCTGCCGCTGGCCTACCGCACCACGAACGGCGCCTATCCGTGGACCGGGCGCTTGTTCGCGGTCGGCTGGCAGGATCCCGCCCAGGCACCCTCGCCGGATCTGTGGGAAGCCGGCGACCGCCTTGACCGCCGGACGGCGCCATCGCGGCGGATATTCACGTATGCGGCACCGGCCGGCGAGACGGCATGGGCCATGCCGCTGCAATGGGATGCCGTGGCCCGCGTCTTGCCCGATGCGGACCGCGCCGCGGTGGACTGGCTGCGCGGTGACCAGCCCCACCCCGGCCTGCGCCCGCGCGACACGCGCCTGGGCCATGCGGCAGGCGCACGGGTGCGGGTGGTGGCACCGCCGGCCTGGTCGCCCGGCAAGCCGGGCCACGCCGGCTTTCGCCTGCGCTACGGCCTGCGCCCGCACATGGCCTGGCTGGGCACCAGCGACGGCCTGCTGCATGCATTCGATGCCGCGACCGGCGAGGAGCGTGCCGCGTACCTGCCAGGCGCGCTGCTGCCCTATGCCGTTGCCATGACGGCGGCGGGTGCGCCAACGGTGCCGTCGCCGTGTCCGCGCCCTGACGCGCAGGATGTGGCCATCCTCGGCGCATGGCGCACAGTCTTGCTGTGCGGCATCCCGGCCAGTGCCGGAGCAGGCAACCCCCCGGCGGCTTTTGTGCTCGACGTCTCCGATCCCGACGGGCAGATGCCCTTCGTGCCGATATGGGAAGTCGCCGCGACCGAGACCCTGCCACTGGCCGGGCGCGGGCCGGTACGTGCCGCCGGCATCCGTGGCGCGGATGGGTTGCGCTGGTTCGCGGTGGTGATCCTTGGCGCCAGCGCCAAGGGCGCGGCAGGCGCAGCCCGTGCCGGACTTGCGTTGCTGCCACTGGACAAGCCAGCCGGCGCCGCATGGGCCGGCCAGCATGCCATTCGCACCATGCCTTTGCCGGAACGCGATTGCCTGGGCGAACCCGCGGCCAGCCAGCTGGTGGCGGTCAGCGTGCTGTCCGATCTCACCGGCGCCGCGCTCGCTGCCTACGCCACCGACGATGCCGGCCAGCTCTGGCGCTTTCCGCTCGCCGACGCGCCGCAGGCCGGGGCCGGCCTTGCCGCGGCATGCCTGCACCGGATGCGCCAGTTTGCGCAGCCGGCCGGGGACGAAGCCCCCGTGCTGCTCGGAGCGCCGACGGCGCCCATGGTGGTCTACGGCGCCGGCAACGAACTGGCCGCGGTGGCCGATGACCTTGCCGCGCGCAGCGCCACAGCGCGCACGGCGCGGCAGGTCACGACCCAGGCCACGGACAACGGCCATATCCTGCGTGCGATACCGGGCGGCGCGGAGGATGCCGGCTGGCGCCTGACCCTGCCCCATGCCGGCGAACAACTGGTCGAGATCCAGCCGCTATTCCCCGGCTATCTGCTGTTCGTGACACGCACGCCCGATGGGGCGCAGCGCAGCTACCTGGTGCTGGCGGCAACCGGGGAATCCTTGGTCCAGCGCAGCACCGAGCGCCTGCTCGTCGCCACCGGCCAGCTGCTGCCGCCCGAGGCGAGCGTGTTCGCGACCCGCATCGAATTGCCGGGCACGCCTGCACAAGCGGGCGAGCCCGGGCGCCAGGCATATTCGCTCTCGGTGTGGTCCGCTACCGGCAACGCCGTCACGCGCGTCGCGCAAACGCTGGCCACGCGCCGCACCGGGCGCCTGCGCTGGCGCGAGCTCGTCGGCCCGGCACGAGAGGATTCACCATGATGACCCTGGCATCGACTTGCCGGCGCAGGCGCGGCTTCAGCCTGATCGAGCTGGCGGCGGCGCTGGCCGTGCTGGCCATCCTCACGGCCATTGCCGTGCCCGCGTGGCAGCGCCATCTGGCGCGAGGCTGGCGCGCGCAGGCCCGCACCGCGCTGGCCGGCGCGATGCTGCAACGGGAACGACACGCGCTCGAGGCCATGACCTTTGCCGTCGCGCCGGGGTCTGACGTGGTTGCCGGCGAGTGGCCGCTGCGCGTACCGGACAGCGGCCCCGTGCGCCATCTGGTGAGCGCCGGCGCTTGTCCGCAAGCCACGCTGGACACCTGCGTCGAACTCCGTGCGACGCCGCAAGCCACCGATCCCGAATGTGGAACGCTGATCCTGCGCAGCACCGGCCAGTGGCTGGCGCAGCCCGAAGACACAGTGCCGCGGCCGTTGCCGCCCCATTGCTGAGGCCATGATGGACATGTCATGGGATGCCGGCAGGCAGCGCGCTCCGGATGGCCTGACGCTGCTCGAACTGGCCGCCGGCCTGGCCATTCTTGGCCTGCTCTCGGCCGCCGCCTATCCGCTCTTCAGCGGCATGCTCGCGCGCCAGCAGGTCACGCTCGCGGCCGACAGGCTAGCAATGTCGCTCGCGCTGGCTCGCGCCACCGCGTTGTCACGCCGCATCGAGGTGACGCTGCAGCCGCTGCCGGGCGAGGCCACGCTGAGTCCGGGCTGGCAACTGGTGACGGACGGCGCCGGACCGGACCGGCAGGTGGTGCTGTCCGTGGTTGAGCCGGGCATGCCGTGCCTGTCCGTGACGCTGCGGCAAACCGTGCGCGGCGCCAATGTGCTGAAATTCCTGCCTGTGGGATACTCTCGATCTGAGCAGGGCGGTTTTCAGGCCGCCACCTTCACGCTTGGCTGCCGTGGCGAGCAGCGGCAAGTCAGGCTGGGCGCGCAGGGACGTATCCGACTCTGCACACCCGGCCGCGACGCTGACTGCGAGGCGGCGGAATCCTCCGAGCCGCCATGACCCGGCTGCCCTGTCACCCCAATCGCAGCGCCAAGGCCCACCCGATCGCCGAATGTTTTCCGATACCGACCACGCCGCCATGCAACAGGCGCTCGCGCTCGCCGCGCGGGGCATGTTCAACACCACGCCCAACCCTCGCGTCGGCTGCGTGCTGATCAAGGCTGGCCAGGTGATCGGACAGGGCTTCACCCAACCGGCCGGGCAGGACCACGCCGAGATCCAGGCGATGAAAGACGCGTTGTCACGGGGGCTCGATCCGGCCGGCGCCACCGCCTATGTCACGCTGGAGCCGTGCAGCCATTTCGGGCGCACGCCGCCATGCGCCGATGCGCTGGTGCGCGCTGGCGTGACGCGCGTGGTGGCAGCGATGGAAGACCCCAATCCGTCGGTCTCCGGGCGCGGCCTGCAGCGCCTGCGCGATGCCGGCATCGACGTGCGCTGCGGCCTGCTGGAAAAAGAGGCGCGCGACCTGAATATCGGCTTCGTCTCGCGCATGACGCGCGGGCTGCCGTGGGTGCGCGTCAAGGTGGCGGCCTCGCTGGATGGTGCCACCGCGCTGCATGACGGCACCAGCCAGTGGATCACCGGCCAGGCCGCGCGCGACGACGGGCACGCCTGGCGCGCGCGCGCCTGCGCCATCCTGACCGGGATCGGCACCGTGCGCGACGACAATCCCGCCCTGACCGTGCGGGCCATCGCCACGCCGCGCCAGCCGCAGCGGGTGCTGGTCGATTCCCGGCTCGAAGTGCCGCTCGACGCCCAGATATTGGCGCCTGACACCGGCGAGTTCGCCAAGCCCGTGCTGGTGTTCTGCGCGGTGGAAGACCGCCAGCGCCAGCGCGCGCTGGAGGGCCGCGGCGCTGAAGTCGTGGTGCTGCCCAACCCGCACGGCAAGGTCGAATTGCGCCGCATGCTGGAAGAGCTCGGCCGCCGCGGCATCAACGAATTGCACGTCGAGGCGGGCTTCAAGCTCAACGGTTCACTGGTGCGCGAGCATTGCGCCGACGAACTGCTGATCTACCTCGCGCCCAAGCTGCTCGGCGATGCCCAGGGCATGTTCAACCTGCCGCCGCTGGCACGGCTGCAGGATGCCGAGCAGTTCCACTGGCATGAAGTCCGGCAGATTGGCGATGACCTGCGCCTGATCGCCCGGCGCAATGACACGTAGCGCCAGTTGCGCCAGCGCATCCCAGATTCCCAAAACCTCAAGCACAAGACTCCACCATGTTTACTGGCATTGTCGCGGCGGTCGGCCGCATTGAATCCGTTTCCCCGCTCGGCGCCGCCGCCGACGCCGGCGTGCGCCTGCGCATCGCCGCGGGCGGGCTGGACCTGTCGGACGTCATCATCGGCGACAGCATCGCCATCCAAGGCGCCTGCATGACCGTGATCGCCATGGCGCCCGACGCGTTCGACGTCGAAGTCTCGCGCGAATCGCTCGACAAGACCGTCGGGCTGGACCGCCCGGGCCGCGTCAACCTGGAAAAGGCGCTGCGCCTGGCGGACCGGCTGGGCGGCCACCTGGTGTCGGGGCATGTCGACGGCCTGGGCGAGGTGGTGCATTTCGCGCCGGTGGGCGAATCGCATGAGCTGCGCATCCGCGCCCCGCGCGAGCTGGCGCGCTACCTGGCCTACAAGGGCTCGGTGGTGGTCAATGGCGTGTCGCTGACCGTCAACCGCGTCAGCGATAACGCCGACGGTTGCGAGTTCTCGATCAACCTGATCCCGCACACCGTCGAAGTCACCACGCTGCAGGAGCTCAAGCCGGGCGCGCGCGTGAACCTCGAGATCGACCTGATCGCGCGCTATGTGGAACGGATGCTGTCGACCGCGCAGGTTCCCGCGTAAGCGGCGCCGCTACTTGCCCTCGTCGGGCACGTTGTAAGCCTGGCGCAGCTGGTCCGTGAAGGGGCGCAGCGCTTCCACGCACGCGGCGCTGTCGCCGCCTTCCATGGTCGACAGGCTCCAGTTGCAGCCGCTGGCATCCGGCGCGTGCCAGACGATATCGCCAAAGCAGGCGCCCTCGCAGGCCGGCACCTTGGCCAGCTGTGCCCGTACCATCGCACGCAGTTCGGCCTTGTTCTTGATCTGTCTCGACATCGCTGTCTCCCTGAGTTGTGCAACCCTGCGGACGCGAGCGGACTGGGGCCGGATCCGCAGTCCGGCGGGCACTTCTGCTCCGCCACTGGTGCAGCTTACGCTGCCCGGCGCCCTTCGTGGCGGTTTTCTTGCCGCGATGGCTATCTTGTAAGAGAGCTGGGACAGACGGCGCCACGCGCCTAGAATGAATCAGTTGCGCGGATGGCCGGTCTGGCCGCGGCGCACGCCAAGCATTTCCGGCTTTCCCTCGCCTACGCCTCTTCGGACGGTGACCCCGGCGGTCGCGTTCTGTCCCCCTGGCGTTTCCATGCACCCGCCACGCCGCGCGCCAGCGCCGTGGCCGCCGTGCCGGCTCGCGCCCGGCAGCGATCGCTGCGCCGCCGCGGCCGGCAAACCAGAGGAACGACCATGCCTGAGCTCGCCACCCGAATGACTTACCGCTGGATTGCCGCGCTGCCGCGGCTGCAGGACCGGCGCCATGCCGCCCGCGCGCCGCAGCAGATGGGCTTGCTGCGGCTCAGTTCGACACCGCTGCGGCGCGCCGTCACGCTGCTGATCGACTGGGATCGCGCCGTCGGCAACGGCTGGCCGCGCTTGCAGCCGCCGTCATGGCCGTTGTTCAGGCCATTCAGGCGAGCCGGCACACGGCGCTATGCCGGCTTTCCGTGGTGCCATGGCCGGCCTCCTGTCTGAGGGAATGCAGCGTATCGCCATCTCGCCGTATCTCACGCGCCTGCGCAGCGCCAACCAAATGGAACCACCATGGGCGAAAGCTTCTTCTATCAGCACTGCCACGTTGTCGTAACGCTGGCCGAGGTCAGCTTCGGCAAATGGGAATGGTCATATGCGCTCGATGCGCATGCCAGCTTCGCCCAGCCCAACGCCGGCCTCCCTACCCGCGAACTCGCGCTGGCTGACGCAACGCGCGCAGCCCGGGCTCGCATCGCCAGGACCTCGCGCCTGCGCACCGCGGCCGAGGCCGCCTCGCGGACGCCACTGGCCCAGGCCGCGTAACGCCGACGCATTCCGGCCAGGGCGCCGCAGTCGGCACCCCGGCCGGCCCCGGCGCTCCGCTGCGGCGCGCGCCTCTCCACACACCACGACAGTCGGCGCACTTTCCGCTGCCGCCGCCTCCCGCATGGCCTGCCTTGGCGTACAATACCCGGCTTGACTGGGCAACCCGCGGGGCGTATATAGCCCGGCGGTCCTGGCCCCATGCCCCGCCTCAGTCCGGCCGCTTTCCACCGCGGCCATGGTTCCTGCCCCAGTTATTCGCCGGTTTTCGCCCGACTTCGCCCCAACTTGCCGTTCAGCACGCCATGACAATCGCCCGTACCGAAGACATCATTGCCGACATTCGCGCCGGCCGCATGGTCATCCTTGTCGACGAGGAAGACCGCGAAAATGAGGGCGACCTGGTCCTGGCTGCCGATTTCGTCACCCCGGAAGCCATCAACTTCATGGCCAAGCATGGCCGCGGCCTGATCTGCCTGACGCTGACCGCCGAGCGCTGCCGCCAGTTGGACCTGCATCCGATGGTAAGCCGCAACGGCACCCAGCACGGCACCAACTTCACGGTGTCGATCGAGGCGGCCGAGGGCGTAACCACCGGCATCTCCGCCGCCGACCGCGCCCGCACCGTGCAGGCCGCCGTCGCGCGCGACGCCAAGCCGGCCGACCTGGTCCAGCCGGGCCATATCTTCCCGCTGACGGCGCAGCCCGGCGGCGTGTTGATCCGCGCCGGCCATACCGAGGCCGGCTGCGACCTGGGCGCGCTGGCCGGATTGACGCCCGCAGCCGTGATCTGCGAGATCATGAAGGACGACGGCACCATGGCACGCCTGCCCGACCTGGTCGAGTTCGCGCAGGAGCACGGCCTGAAGATCGGCACCATCGCCGACCTGATCCACTACCGCAGCCGCACCGAGAGCATTATCGAGCGCGTCGGCGAGCGCGCCATGCAAACCCCTTACGGCACCTTCCACAGCATCGCCTACCGCGACAAGCCGACCGGCCAGGCCCACCTGGCGCTGGTCAAGGGCCAGCCCACCCCGGAACAGGAAACGCTGGTGCGCGTGCACGAGCCGTTCTCGGTGCTGGACCTGCTGGAAGTGAAATGCACCACCCACTCGTGGAGCATTCCGGCGGCCATGCACGCTATCGCCGAGGCCGACAACGGCGTGATCGTGCTGCTGAACTGCGGCGACACGGTGGAGCAGCTGTTCACGCAGTTCGGCGCGCTCGACGCCCCGCAATCGCGCCCCCGCCGCAAGCCGGACCTGCGCACCTATGGCATGGGCGCGCAGATCCTGAAGGATGTCGGCGTCGGCAAGATGCGCGTGCTGGCGGCCCGCCAGCGCATGCCCAGCATGACCGGCTTCGACCTGGAAGTGACCGGCTACCAGCCGATGAACGGCCAGGCCGACTGAGCTGGCCCCACATACCCGGGCCGCGGCGCATGCCGCCGCGGCCCTCCCGAAAACTGGAGAATTGAACAATGGATCACGGCTTCTACCCCAGCAACCTCGACGGTGAAGGCCTGCGTATCGGCATCGTGCAGGCCCGCTTCAACGAGCCGGTCTGCGCCGAGCTGCTCGAGGCGTGCGTGGCCGAGCTGGAAAAGCTCGGCGTCGAGGGCGAAGACACCCTGGTGGTGACCGTTCCCGGCGCGCTGGAAGTCCCGCTGGCGCTGCAGAAGATGTGCGAGAGCGGCCAGTTCGACGCGCTGGTCGCGCTGGGCGCGGTGGTGCGCGGTGAGACCTATCATTTCGAGCTGGTCTCGAATGAGTCGGGCGCCGGCATCACCCGCGTCGGCCTGGACTTCAATGTGCCGATCGCCAACGGCATCCTGACCGTCGACTCCGACGAGCAGGCCCACGCCCGCACTCGCGAAAAGGGCCGCGACTGCGCCCGCGCCGCGGTGGAGATGGCCAACCTGGTGGCGGCGCTCGATTCGCTGCGCGGCCAGGAAGACGAAGACGAGGACGACGATGAGTGATACGTCGAAACATCCCGACCAGCAGGCCGGCGCCGAAGCCGGCAAGGCAGCTGGCGGCAAGTCCGGCGCGGCCCGCACCGAAGCCAAGGCCCCGCCCAAGAGCGCGCGCCGCCGCTCGCGCGAGCTGGCCCTGCAGGGCCTGTACCAGTGGCTGCTGAACCGCAACGACATCGGCGCGATCCAGGCCCACCTGCACGACGCGCAAGGCTTTAACAAAGCCGACCGCGAGCACTTCGACGCGCTGCTCAACGGCGCCGTGCGCGAAGAAGCCCGCCTGACCGCCGCGTTCGAGCCGTTCCTGGACCGTTCCGTCGACGAGCTCTCCCCGGTCGAGCGCGCCGCGCTGCTGGTCGGCAGCTATGAGTTGGTGCACTGCCTCGACATCCCGTACAAGGTGGTCATCAACGAAGCCGTCGAGCTGACCAAGACCTTCGGCGGCGTCGAGGGCTACAAGTATGTCAACGGCGTGCTGGACAAGCTGGCCGCCCAGGTGCGCGCCCCCGAGGTGGCTGCGCGCCGCTGAGCCCTGCCCCGCGGCCTTGCCGTGCCGTCACGCTGGCCCTGCCGCCGGCGCCGATGAAGACGACACCCGCCGCGGCGGGTGTTTTCGTTCCCACCTACCCCTTCTTGCTGAATGGGCCCCTGCCCGCCCTGGAACACCATGGACTTGCAACGCCTGGCCACCGCCTCCCGCCTCGCCAACATCGACGCCTTCCATGTGATGGAGCTGGCCAAGCAGGCCGCCGCGCTGGAACGTGCCGGCCGCCATATCGTGCACATGGGCATCGGCGAGCCGGACTTCACTGCGGCCGAGCCGGTGGTGCGCGCGGCCGAAGCTGCGATGCGCCGCGGCGTCACCCAGTACACCGGCGCGCTTGGCATCCACCCGTTGCGCGAGGCCATTGCCGGCTATTACCAGACGGCCTACGGGCTGGATATCCCGGCCCGGCGCGTGATCGTCACCGCCGGCGCCTCGGGCGCGCTGCTGCTGGCGTGCGCGGTGCTGGTCGAGATCGGCGCCGAGGTGCTGATGCCCGATCCCAGCTACCCGTGCAACCGCCACTTCGTGGCCGCCTTCGACGGCGCCGCGCGCATGATCCCGAGCGGCCCGGCCGAGCGCTTCCAGCTAACCGCGGCGCAAGTCGAGGCCAACTGGGGCGAACAGACCCGGGGGGTGCTGCTGGCCTCGCCGTCCAACCCGACCGGCACCTCGATCCTGCCCGACGAGCTTGCCCGGATCCTGCAGGCGGTGCGCGCGCGCAACGGCTTTGCCATCCTCGACGAGATCTACCAGGGCCTGTCCTACGACGCCCCGCCGGTGTCGGCGCTGAGCCTGGACCCTGACGTGGTCACGGTGAACAGCTTCTCGAAGTACTTCAACATGACCGGCTGGCGCCTGGGCTGGCTGGTGGTGCCCGAGGCACTGGTCGAGGCCTTCGAGAAAGTCGCGCAAAACCTGTTCATCTGTGCCTCCGCGGTGGGGCAATACGCCGCGCTGGCGTGCTTTACGCCCGAGGCGCTGGCCATCTACGACGAGCGCAAGGCCGAATTCCGCCGCCGCCGCGACCTGATCGTGCCGGCGCTGGAGTCACTGGGCCTGCGCGTGCCGGTGCGCCCCGACGGCGCCTTCTATGTGTATGCGGACTGCCGCGGCGTCAACCACCCGGCCGCCGGCGACGCCGACCGGCTGACGCAGTCGATGCTGCACGATGCGGGCGTGGTGATGGTGCCGGGGCAGGACTTCGGCCCGCATACGGCCAGGGACTACATCCGGATCTCTTACGCGACGTCGCGCGAGAATATTGAAGAAGCGATGGCGCGGCTGGGCAATCTGTTCCGCTGACCGCGCCGGATGCCGGAGGACCGGCAAAAAGAAAAGCACCCCGCGGGGTGCTTTTCTTTTGGGCGTTGCCGCAGCCAGCCTCAGGCGTTGTGCGGCCCGGTGTTGGCTTCCAGCTTCTCGGTCGGCGCGTGCTCGGCCGGGGCCTTGTCCTCGGCCGGCTTGTCGGCGTGGGCGGGCGCGCTGCGCACGCCGATCAGCTGGCGCAGGCGGGCACGCTCGGCCAGCACCTTGGCGCCGTAGCCGCCGTCGGTGGCCGTGGTGGCGCCGACGTAGTACTTCAGGCCGCCCTCGAGCGAGCCGGCGCGGGCGATGCAGTCCTTGAGCACCAGTGCGCCGATCTTGATATTGGCGTACGGGTTCAGCGCCGCGGACACGCCGCCGACGGCTTCGTATTTGTCCTGGTGGACCTTGGTCATCACCTGCATCAGGCCCTGCGCGCCCACGCCGCTTTCGGCGTACGGGTTGAAGCTGGACTCGATCGCGATCACGCCCAGGATCAGCAGCGGATCGATGCCGACCTCGCGGCCGGTCAGGTAGGCCGCCTTGACCAGTTGCGCCGTGGCCTGCGCCGCCACGCGGTACTTGCGGGCGATATAGTCGGCTACGGCGGCCTGCTCGCGCGCGCTGCCGAGCGTGCCGCTGGTGCTGCGGGCGTCCATCGCCACGCGCGTCACCGGAATCTGCGCGGCCAGGTGCGCGACCGACGGCACCTTGGTATTGGCAGCCAGGGTCCATTCGTCGACGCCCGACACGGTCGGCAGACCAAGCTTGCCGCCGCGGCCATTGCCGCCGCCATAGCCCAGCTTGGCCGCCGCGACGTCCGCCGTGCTGGGCGGAACGGGGCTGGCGACGGCTGCGCTGTTGGCAGTGCCGGCATGCGCCGGCGCTGCCACGGCTGCGCTCACCAGCACCGCGGGGGCTTCGTCGCCGGCCAGCAAGGCGGCCAGCGTGGTGCGCCATTCCTGGCTCACCGACAGCGACACCGCCGAAACGACCGCCACCACGCCCAGGCTGTTCAGGGCGTACTTCAGCGTTGCACGGCCCCCGCGCAACGCGCGGCCCGCGACCGGATGCGCGAGACGGACCTGCAATGCCCGACTCACTCCGGGTACCGGCTGTCGGAGGCGAACCTGCAAGGCCCGCCCGATGCCGGGAAGATGAAGGGTTTTCCAACCGCTCATGCTTACCTCCATCCGTTGCCCGCTTCGCGTGCCAAACTGCGGCGCGCGCCCGATCTCAACGTACTCAAGTAAGGATGCCGCGCCGTCTAGCAGAGACGACCAAGCACCTGTTGGCAGGGCGCTCCCCATGCGCCCAACTGGAAACAGGTTGCACTCTGGGGGAGCACCACCTGCCACGACTTAACTCTCTACACTCCGGCATGTCGCCGGAGGCGACCGGTCATCCCGCCATTCGCGCGGGGCCTTGACCATCGGTCCTTGCTGGAGGGACTTTCTGGCACGTTCTTTTGATGTGCACCCCTTGACACAGGGGGAAAATCCATGTTGCGACGCAACACTCCATGGAGCAGACCGGATTGTAGGAACGGTGTTATATCCCGTCAAGAATAAAAACAGTTAAATACAAAACTTTTAGTTATTTGTAACAAGCCGACACTCGTCGATCCGGCATCACTCGCCCGCCCGCAAACGCAGGCGTGGCCTTGGCTCGCCGCGACAAGTCCCGCCCACGGCCGGGCAAAAAACTTACAATTTCCGGGGCACCGGCCTGGCGATTTTTTTGCCGCTGCTCGGAGGAATGTGTATTGTCACCGACCTGACCGCCGCCTCGCCGGAACCCGTGCGAATGCCGCACCACAACAGAATTCACCATGCAATACAAAGACTTGCGCGATTTTATCGGCCAACTTGAGGGCCTCGGCGAGCTGCGGCGCATCGCGCGGCCGGTGTCGCCCAACCTGGAAATGACCGAAATCTGCGACCGCCTGCTGCGTGCCGGCGGCCCCGCGGTTGTCTTCGAGCAGCCTGCGGGCGCCCCCCACGGCGACATCTATAGCGTGCCGGTGCTGGCCAATCTGTTCGGGACGACTCGCAGAGTCGCATTTGGCATGGGCGCCGAATCGATGGAAGACCTGCGCGACATCGGCCGGGTCCTGTCGGCGCTGAAGGAACCGGAGCCGCCGCGCGGCCTGCGCGAGGCTGGCAAGCTCTTCACGCTGGCCAAATCCGTGTGGGACATGGCACCGAAGCGGGTCAGCAGCCCGGCGTGCCAGGAAGTGGTGTGGGAGGGCAACGACGTCGACCTGGCGCGCCTGCCGATCCAGACCTGCTGGCCCGGCGACGCCGCGCCGCTGATCACCTGGGGTCTGGTGGTGACCAAGGGCCCGCATAAAATGCGGCAGAACCTGGGCATCTACCGCCAGCAGGTGATCGGCCGCAACCAGGTCATCATGCGCTGGCTGGCGCACCGCGGCGGCGCGCTCGACTTCCGCGAGCATGCACTGGCCAACCCGGGCAAGCCGTTCCCGATCGCGGTAGCGCTGGGCGCCGACCCGGCCACCATCCTGGGTGCGGTGACGCCGGTGCCCGATACACTGTCCGAATACCAGTTCGCCGGCCTGCTGCGCGGCAGCCGCACCGCGCTGGCGGGTTGCCTGACGCCGACGCTGTCCGAACTGAGCGTGCCGGCCTCGGCCGAGATCGTGCTGGAAGGCCATATCCAGCCCGACCCCGACCACCCGTCCGGCTACCAGCATGCGCTGGAGGGCCCGTTCGGCGACCACACCGGCTATTACAACGAGCAGGACTGGTTCCCGGTCTTCACCATCGACCGCATCACCATGCGGCGCGACCCGATCTACCACTCCACCTACACCGGCAAGCCGCCCGACGAGCCGGCCGTGCTGGGCGTGGCGCTGAACGAGGTGTTCGTGCCGCTGCTGCAGAAGCAGTTCCCCGAGATCACCGACTTCTACCTGCCGCCCGAGGGCTGCAGCTACCGCATGGCGCTGGTGCGGATGAAAAAGCAGTACGCCGGCCATGCCAAGCGCGTGATGTTCGGCGTGTGGAGCTTCCTGCGGCAGTTCATGTATACGAAGTTCATCGTGGTGGTCGACGACGATGTCGACGTGCGCGACTGGAAGGAAGTGATCTGGGCCATCACCACCCGCGTCGACCCCAGCCGCGACACCGTGCTGGTCGACAACACGCCGATCGATTACCTCGATTTCGCCTCGCCGGTGTCGGGCCTGGGCTCCAAGATGGGCATCGACGCCACCGACAAGTGGCCGGGCGAAACCACCCGCGAATGGGGCACGCCGATCGCCATGGATGCGGCGGTCAAGGCCAAGGTCGACAGCTTGTGGGAAACGCTGTTCGAGCACCCCGCCAAGCGCTGACGGCCGCAGGCAGGCGCCTGAATCCAACCGCCGTTATCATGTCACGCTGATGCCGGGCGCCCGCAAGGCGCCCGCAGCCCACCATCGCACCATCCGATGCCCGCGGCAGACGGGCGCAAGGAGGAGACATGACGACCGCCGCCCCGCTCGCCGAAGGCAACCTGATGTGGACGCCGTCCGAGGCGTTCCGCGACAACAGCCAGGTCGCGCGCTTCATGCGCTGGCTGCGTGACGAACGCGGCCTGGCCTTTGACGACTACGACAGCCTGTGGCAGTGGTCGGTCAGCGAGCTGGAAGCGTTCTGGGACGCCGTGCGCGCCTATTTCGACGTGCACTTCGACACCCCGGCCACGCAAGTGCTGGACCGGCGCACCATGCCCGGCGCACGCTGGTTCGACGGCGCCACGCTGAACTATGTGCAGCAGGTATTCCGGCATGCCGGCAGCGGCAGCGCCCGCCAGCGCACCGCCATCCGCCATGCCGGCGAGGCGCAGCCGCTGGCCGATATCAGCTGGCATGCGCTGGAAGCCCAGGTGGCATCGCTGGCGCATGCGCTGCGCCAGATGGGCGTGCAGCGCGGCGACCGCATCGCCGGTTATCTCCCGAATATCCCCGCCACCGTGGTGGCCTTCCTGGCCACCGCCAGCGTGGGCGCGGTCTGGTCCGGCTGCGCGCCGGACATGGGCCAGGTGGCGGTGGCCGACCGTTTCCGCCAGATCGAGCCCAAGGTGCTGATCGCCGTCGACGGCTACCGCTACGGCGGCAAGGTCTACGACCGCGCGCCGGTGCTGGCCGAACTGGTCGCTGCCCTGCCCTCGCTGACCGACCTGGTGCTGCTGCCGCAAACCGGCAGCATCGCTGCGCCGCCCGCCGGCGTGCGCGTCCACGCCTGGCAGGACGTGCTGGCGCACGACGTGCCGCTGGCGATCGACCCGGTGCCGTTCGACCATCCGCTATGGATCGTCTACTCGTCCGGCACCACCGGCATGCCCAAGCCGATCGTGCATGGCCATGGCGGCATCGTCATCGAGCAGCTCAAGCTGATGGCGTTCCACAACAACCTGGGCCCGGACGATGTATTCCACTGGTACAGCAGCAGCGGCTGGATCATGTGGAACGCGCAGGTGGCGGGGCTGCTGCTGGGCACCACCATCGCGCTCTACGACGGCAACCCGGCGTGGCCGGACGCCGGCGTGCTGTGGCGCTTTGTCGACGATGCCGGCGTGACGCTGTTCGGCGCCGGCGCGGCGTTCTTCACCAACTGCATGAAGGCCGGCATCGAGCCGGCGCGCATCGCCGACGTGTCGCGCCTGCGCGGGCTCGGCTCGACCGGCTCGCCGCTGCCGGTCGAGGCCTACGACTGGGTCTACCGCCATGTGCGCGAAGACCTCTGGCTGGTGCCGATGTCGGGCGGCACCGATTTCGCCGGCTCGTTCGTCGCCGGCTGCCCGCTGCTGCCGGTCTACTCGGGCGAGATGCAGTGCCGCTGCCTGGGCGCCAAGGTGGAAGCCTTCGACGAAAATGGCCAGCCGCTGGTCGATGCGGTCGGCGAACTGGTCTGCACCGAGCCGATGCCGTCGATGCCGCTCTACCTGTGGGGTGACACCGACGGCAAGCGCTATCGCGACAGCTATTTCGACACCTACCCGGGCGCGTGGCGGCATGGCGACTGGATCAAGATCACCAGGCACGGCGGCGCGGTGATCTACGGGCGTTCCGATGCCACCATCAACCGCCACGGCATCCGCATGGGCACCAGCGAGCTGTACCGCGTGGTCGAAGACCTGCCCGAGGTGCTCGACAGCATGGTGGTCGATCTGGAATACCTGGGCCGCGAATCGTACATGCCGCTGTTCGTGGTGCTGCGCGAAGGCGTGGTGCTGGACGACGCGCTGCGCGACACGCTGCGTGCGCGCATCCGCAGCGCGCTGTCGTCGCGCCATGTGCCCAACGAGATCGTGCAGGCACCGGGCGTGCCGCGCACGCTGTCGGGCAAGAAGATGGAGGTGCCGATCAAGAAGCTGCTGCTGGGCCATGCCCCGCAAAGCATCGCCAACCGCGACGCCATGGCCAATCCCGACACGCTCGACTGGTACTTCGACTACGCCGCGCGCTTTCTCAAGGCGCGGCAGGCCGAATCGGCCGCAACCTGAACGCCGGCGCCTACACCTTCTACGCCATGCAAAACCAACCGACCGAAGATTTCCAGGGCCAGTCGCTGGTGCGAATAGGTCACGCCGATTCCTATCTGCTGCTGGCGCCGCAACATGGCGGACGCCTGGTCCGCTGGGTGCACCGCGGCCAGGACGTCCTGTACTGGCCCGAGGCCGCCGACTGGAGCCGCCCGGCCAAGGTCCGCGGCGGCAACCCGCTGCTGTTCCCGTTTATCGGCCGGCATTTTGCCGAGGCCAAGCCAGGACAGTGGCAAGACCAGCAAGGGACGGTGCATACGCTCTCGCAGCATGGCTTTGCGCGCGACCTGCCCTTCGACGTCAGCGCCCTCGACCCGCAGTCTACGATCACGATGACGCTGCGCGACAGCGCAGCCACCCGCGCCGGTTTCCCGTTTGCCTTTGCCTTCGATGCCGTCTACGCGTTGCTGCCCGACGGTCTGGAAGTCACGCTGCGCACCACCAATACCGGCACGCAGCGCCTGCCGTGCTATCCCGGCCACCACTTCTATTTCGCCCTGCCCCACGCGCAACGCGCCGCGGCCTCGCTGGCGCTGCCGCGCACGGAGCGCCTGCGCCAGCTGCCGGATGGCAAGCCGGGCCCCGCGGGGCCGGGCGAGTCGACATACCGGCTCGACGATCCACGGCTGCAGGACACGTTCCACGTCTTCCGCGACAGCCCGTCCGCCATGCTGTCCATGCCAGGGCGCGAGATCCGCTTCGAGCTCGACCTGCCCGGCAGCGTGCCCTGGCATGCCGTGACCACCTGGTCTGAGAGCGAGACCTGCGACTTCTATTGCGTCGAACCGTGGGTGGGCCTGCCCGACGCCATCCACCACGGCCAGGGGCTGCGCTGGCTCGCGCCCGGCCAGACCGAAAGCGCGGTATGCCGGCTGCGCGTGGCGGGCTGATTCCGCCGGGGCCCTTGCCGTTGGCCAGAGGTCGGCTCAGTGCTCGAAATCAAGCCCGCCGATCAGGATCTGCGGATCGGCCTGCGACAGCGAGCGGAAATCGATGCCGCGCGGCTCCTGCCACGCCCGCAGCTTGGACGGCAGCGCCGCGAGGTAGCCGGCAAAGCGGGCCTCGCCGCCGGCCGCGAACAGGCGCTGCACTTCCAGCCCGTCCCATGCCAGCGTGACATCGAGCGAATGCGGATGACGGCGCAGCTCAGGCGGCCCCTCCCCGGTCATGCACAGGCGTGGAGGGTGGTTCGGGACCTCGGCGGGCAAGGTATGCAGCTGCACGCGACGGTGCTGCCTGCCGATTGCATCGACGATGCGGGGCAGGCATTCCGCTTCAAAGCGAGCGTAGAAGTCCGTGGTCAAGGTGTTGGCGTCCTGACGTTGCGAATCAAAGGCGCCGGTTGCCCGATATGGAGCGCCGGCGTTGCCACCCACTATACGCCGTCTCGCGCGCCAGCGGACAACTGGTACATCCGGAAGCCCCCACCCGGCGACAGTACCCCCGGTCTCGCCCTCCTCCAGGTTCACGGCTCGCGGTCTGCCGTTCGCCTCCGCCGGAAATTCGGCGATGTTCCGTAGCCTTGCCGCCGCGATAATAGGGCTCAACATCTTGGCTATCGCCTCAAAGAGGGCCCCACGGTGGACTGCGGTTTGAACCGCTAAGGACCAGTTCAGAAGCAAACTATGATGCGTCTGGCCAAGTGCTCAAATCAACCATCACGCGCATGCAACCCAACTCGCGCAGGTACTCCAATGTCTTTTCCAGTCTGTCAAAGCGGTGCGGCCCCTTACTCGAACGCAACCACTGGAAGCCATTGACGCGCACATACCAACCCGCCGGTGCTGGCAAAATTTCGACAAATTTCACTAAATCGCGCGCAAGCAAGGCAAGGAACTGATTTTCGAATAGATCTGTCAAGTATCTCTCCTTCAAATAGATTAGATCAAACAAGGAAAAAAGCACCGATGCCTTCGAAGCGGGCAACAGCGGATATCACCAAAGCTTTGAGCAATGAGGGCAGCAGCGCGTTAGCGGCCCAGATAAACGGCTGTAATCTCCTCCCGGTTGTGACCCAACTCCGCCGAAATCTGTAGCCGTGCTGAGTTATCCACAACCCGTTGTTGCTGCGTTAGCTGTGATGAAACTGGGCCGCCTGCTGCAGGAGCTGGCCAGCCAGTGAGCTGCTGATAGCGACGCTGAGCATACTCATGCCGAAGCCCGTGTAACTTCGACATGCCGGCCTTTTTGACGGCTGAAACATAGCGACGAAGCTGGTCGACATATTTGAGCTCCTTGGGGATCATGGAACCGTTCCCACAAAACGTAACTGCACGTGCAAGCACCGCCCGCTGATGCTCGTCCGTAATAGGTACAGCACGCGCCCGACCGCCCTTGCACCACGTCGGCTTGAGTTTAATTTCGTGCGCGACATCGGCCGTCAGCCCTGCCAACGCATACGTCGCCTGAAATTTCAGGCATTCTTCTCGACGCAGTCCGAACGCCTGCTGCAACTCGATGGAACAACGCAGACGCTCATCGGTAATCTTCTCGAGATCCCCCGACGCGAGCACAAGCGCCTTTGAAATGTTCGTCACATAGCGGCGCCTTCCAATACCCAACTCAGCATTGGTGCGTGGAATGCAATTCTGTTTGCCAACTTTCTCAGCCCACCACCTCACATGTGCCATGCGGTTTTTCATGGTGCCCACAGCAATACCGGACGTCTTCCAACGCTCGACCAACACTGCAACATGCTTTGGCTTCAATCCCGTAGCGGGAAGTGTCCGGAAGCCTATGTCTTTAAGGTCATGAGCTACCTGCGCGAGCACTTCCTTGCGGGCCGCTCGGGTCGCATATGAGCCATCACGGTTGCGCTCAACCAAGCGCATCAGGTCTACGAATATATCGATCTTCACCGGTATCCTCACTCGTCTTAACTTTGGTCAGTGTTAACTGCGACTGGCTAAACCAGCCCTAGCACCGTGACCCTCAGGTACGCGGTACGGGTAAAGCGACCAGCCACGGCATTACCAGCCGGCCCGTGTGTCCCGTCGGGCTCACACAGACGTTCTGGCGATAACATGCGGTGACTACGTTAGGCGGAGCCCTAATCCACCTTCTTTACTTTCCAAACAGGCAACCTGGTTTCCGTTGGATGTCTGCTTTGAGAGTGCAGACGGACTCGCCAGACAAGTTCTGGCTATGCTCAGGGTGTCCTGAGGAAACAAGGAGGGGGAAAGGCCTTGAACCCCTTATCAACGCCGCCGAATACGGCTATAGCGAGAGGGCAAGAAGATGTGTTAGCGAGGCACGCGAAGCCCTCCGCTAAGGTCTAGGGAAGGACGGAGGAATCAGTGAAGGACGCTGAAAGAATGACCTCCGCAGTTGCTACGGAGCCCCATCGAAAGGGGGGCTGATCAGCAGCTGGACGGACTTAGACAGCCCAGCTGATCAGCCAAAAAATTAGACAGGTATGACTAAAATAGTAGCTACAGCGCCAAGCGCCTCACCATATAGTAGTCTTGCCACGCCTACTTGTGGCACGCAATGCCAATGTCGATGCCCGAAGGGCGAGAAGTGCTCGTTAGATTAGTGCGTCGCATCCAATTTGGCAAGCCTGTCTATATCCCGTGCGGTCTTTCTGAGCCCTTCTCGTGCTAGCGGACTGACTGCACAGCAGTCAACGAGGGGCCAGGTATCTGCACCGCGCGTGCCAAGATAGTTGACGAATGCCATGAGTCCTTCGAATTGCCAGCATCTGCGCTCCCATCGATATGCTTTGGCGCTAGACATTAAATGGCTCTATGACGATCGGCTATGGGGACAAATCGTGATCTGCACCGCCCTGACGACATCGGCAATGGCAGTCTCGCAGATGACGCTCCTCCCACTCCTTCTCCTGAGCGCGAAGACTGTTCCGAGCAACCCAAATGAAGAAGGCCGCGATGGGCGCCCCTACCATCAAGACAGCTAAGCCGATCGTCATAGCAATCATCCTGAGATTCAGTGTAGGACATAGGGGAATAGCTCCTGCCCAACTGCGTAAATGCGGCTCGACAGAAAGAGGGGACGTCCTAGGTTGAATTCGAAGCGCAGCACCTGGTTTCGTATCCTGCGCCAGTGGCAAGGCAACATGCCCTTGCCCTGCCAGTAGGCAGCACAAGCAGCAACGCATTGCACAGCTGGCTGATAGTGGGCCAGCTTGCCCTGCTCGTATTGCAGGTAGGCTGCCACTAGCGAGTGCAGTTGCACTGCAATAGCCTGCTGGGAAGCAGGAAGGCGAAATGGCCGATGCGCCAAGGTAGCGCCTAGGGCGTGGAACGGTGCAGCGGTCCGTGCAAGATTGCCGGCGTGGCGCGCCGTTTGCCAGAGGACAAACATGCCGCTCATGGTAAGAATTGCTCCGGTTCGGCGCCGCCAAGGATGCCGACGCAGACGTAGCATACCCAATCCTACTCAGAATGTCACGATTAGTGTGTGGCTGATTAGTGTTCACGCTTCGACAGTAAGGGGTATGAAAAGAACCCTACGCCATCGCTTTGGCAAGCGAATACGTGAACTTCGGCAAGCAACCGGCCTCTCCCAAGAAGCATTTGCGGATCATGTAGGCTTTGCGCGCACCTACATGAGCCGCATTGAAACCGGAGGTGCCAATGTGCGTGAGCACGAGATTCGATGGATGCGCGAGCACGGTAATTGATGGTCGGCTGCGGCACCGTCCATCACCAATG